>NZ_CP041933.1:0-5597068 GCF_007633355.1 Pseudomonas sp. BJP69 | reverse complement strand
TGAAGGCTGTGTTGATAAGCTCTGTGGATAACCCGCCATGAGGGCTATGCACAACCCTGGGTTCTGGCCTGTGGATAATTCACCTGTGCATAACAGGCTATTTAATCCACAGGTTGCAACCACCTACGAAACAAGCGCAGCACGGGTTCACAACATACTTATGAAACGCTGTACATCCCATTAACCGTGGCCTGAAGTAGGTTATCCACAGAAAGTTATCCACCTAAGCTTTATAGGTTTATCAGAAAAGCTTTTTATATCTCTCTTCTTTTTTTTCATGTTGTCCCCAACGCGTACCTTCGATCAAGCACCCTGGGGTCATGGCCGAGCAGTTGCCGTCCATCACATGCTCTATAGGGAAAGACTGGTTGGAAATTGACCTACGGGCTTGCTTTCTCTAGAATCGCCGGTCTCGTAAAAAGGGGGCCATCCCGGCCCGTCGTCGACAAACCAGGTAACACGCCATGAAACGTACTTTCCAACCAAGCACCATCAAGCGCGCGCGCACTCACGGTTTCCGTGCCCGTATGGCTACCAAGAACGGCCGCGCTGTTCTGTCGCGTCGTCGTGCCAAAGGCCGTAAGCGTCTGGCCATTTGATTTTTCGGCACAGGTGGTGAGTCAGGACTTCAGTCGGGAAAAGCGACTGCTTACACCCCGGCATTTCAAAGCGGTCTTCGACTCCCCAACCGGCAAGGTTCCAGGGAAAAACCTGCTTATCCTTGCTCGCGAGAACGGCCTCGATCACCCACGGCTGGGCCTGGTGATCGGCAAGAAAAGCGTCAAACTCGCCGTTCAACGCAATCGCCTCAAGCGCTTGATGCGCGATTCCTTTCGTCTGAACCAGCAGTTACTCGCCGGCCTGGACATCGTGATCGTCGCGCGCAAGGGATTGGGTGAAGTAGAAAACCCGGAATTGCACCAACACTTTGGCAAACTCTGGAAACGCCTGGCGCGCTCCCGCCCAGCACCAGTAGTCACCGCCAATTGCGCAGGGGTAGACAGCCAAGATGCGTAAACTGGCGCTCGTTCCGATCCAGTTTTACCGTTACGCCATTAGTCCTCTGATGGCCAGCCACTGTCGTTTCTTCCCCAGCTGCTCCTGTTACGCCTACGAAGCCATCGAAAATCATGGCTTGTGGCGTGGTGGGTGGCTGGCTGTTCGTCGCCTGGGGCGTTGTCATCCGTGGAATGCAGGCGGTTTCGACCCCGTTCCACCCGCTCCTTCCTCCCGAACTTCTTCGATAGCCGAGTAATCATGGATATTAAACGCACGATCCTGATCGCCGCGCTGGCAGTCGTGTCCTACGTCATGGTCCTGAAGTGGAACGATGACTACGGCCAAGCTGCCTTGCCGACTCAGAATACTGCTGCCAGCACTGTTGCGCCGGGCTTGCCCGATGGCGTGCCGGCCGGTAACAACGGTGCCAGCGCCGATGTACCGAGCGCCAACGCCGACTCCAGCCCTGCCGAACTGGCACCGGTCGCACTCAGCAAGGACCTGATCCGCGTCAAGACCGACGTCCTTGAGCTGGCTATCGACCCGGTTGGTGGTGACATCGTCCAGCTGAACCTGCCGAAATACCCCCGCCGCCAGGACCACCCGGACATCCCGTTCCAGTTGTTCGACAATGGTGGTGAGCGTGTCTACCTGGCACAAAGTGGCCTGACCGGCGCCAACGGCCCGGATGCCCGCGCCAGCGGCCGCCCACTGTATGCCGCCGAGCAGAAAAGCTACCAACTGGCTGACGGCCAGCAGCAACTGGTGGTCGACCTCAAGTTCAGCGACAACGGCGTCAACTACATCAAGCGCTTCAGCTTCAAGCGCGGTGAGTACGACCTGCATGTCAGCTACCTGATCGACAACCAGAGCAGCCAGCCGTGGAGCGGCAACATGTTTGCCCAGCTCAAGCGTGACGCCAGCGGCGATCCGTCTTCGAGCACTGCGACCGGCACCGCCACCTACCTGGGTGCAGCCCTGTGGACAGCTTCCGAGCCTTACAAAAAGGTCTCGATGAAGGACATGGACAAGGGCAATTTGAAAGAAAATGTGTCTGGTGGCTGGGTAGCCTGGCTGCAGCACTACTTCGTGACCGCGTGGATCCCGGCCAAGTCGGACAACAACGTTGTTCAGACGCGCAAGGACAGCCAAGGCAACTACATCATCGGCTACACCGGCCCGGCACTGAACGTACCTGCCGGTGGCAAGGTTGAAACCAGCGCCATGCTGTATGCCGGTCCGAAGATCCAGTCCAAGCTCAAGGAATTGTCCCCAGGCCTGGAACTGACCGTCGACTACGGCTTCCTGTGGTTCATCGCCCAGCCGATCTTCTGGCTGCTGCAACATATCCACAGCCTGCTGGGCAACTGGGGCTGGTCGATCATCGTGCTGACCATGCTGATCAAAGGCCTGTTCTTCCCGTTGTCGGCTGCCAGCTACCGTTCCATGGCGCGCATGCGTGCCGTTGCACCGAAACTCGCCGCGTTGAAAGAGCGCTTCGGTGATGATCGCCAGAAGATGTCCCTGGCGATGATGGAGCTGTACAAGAAAGAGAAGATCAACCCGTTGGGCGGCTGCCTGCCGATCCTGGTGCAGATGCCGGTGTTCCTGGCCCTGTACTGGGTGCTGCTGGAAAGCGTTGAAATGCGCCAGGCGCCATGGATGCTGTGGATTACCGACCTGTCGATCAAGGATCCGTTCTTCATCCTGCCGATCATCATGGGCGCCACCATGTTCATCCAGCAACGCCTTAACCCAACGCCGCCGGATCCGATGCAGGCCAAGGTGATGAAAATGATGCCGATCATCTTCACCTTCTTCTTCCTGTGGTTCCCAGCGGGTCTGGTGCTGTACTGGGTTGTGAACAACTGCTTGTCGATTTCGCAGCAGTGGTACATCACACGTCGCATCGAAGCAGCCACGAAAAAAGCTGCTGCCTGACGGGCTGCTACGCTAGCCTGTGAATAAAAACGCCCCCTAGTGGGGCGTTTTTGCTATCTGTCGTTGTTGTCGTAGAGGCTTTCGAGCATGAACATTGTGCGTGAAACCATCGCAGCCATCGCCACCGCCCAGGGCCGCGGCGGGGTGGGGATTGTCAGGTTGTCCGGGCCCCTGGCCGCCAAGGCTGGGCAATTGATCACCGGCCGTACGCTTACCCCGCGCCACGCCCATTACGGCCCCTTCCGCGATGAGGAAGGGCTGGTACTGGACGAAGGGATCGCGTTGTTCTTCCCCGGGCCCAATTCGTTCACCGGCGAGGACGTGCTTGAGCTGCAGGGCCACGGTGGCCCGGTGGTGCTGGATATGCTGCTGCAGCGCTGTGTACAAGTTGGCTGTCGGCTGGCCCGCCCAGGTGAGTTCAGCGAGCGCGCATTCCTCAACGACAAGCTCGACCTGGCGCAGGCCGAAGCCATTGCCGACCTGATCGAGGCCAGCTCCAGCCAGGCGGCCCGCAACGCCCTGCGCTCGCTGCAGGGAGAGTTCTCCAAGCGTGTGCATGGTTTGACCGAGGCGTTGATCGCATTGCGCATCTACGTCGAGGCAGCGATCGACTTCCCTGAAGAAGAGATCGACTTCCTCGCCGACGGCCACGTGCTTTCGATGCTCGATACCGTACGCCGAGAGTTATCCACCGTGCAGCGCGAGGCCGGGCAGGGTGCATTGCTGCGCGACGGCATGACGGTGGTTATCGCCGGCAGGCCCAATGCCGGTAAATCCAGCCTGCTGAACCAGCTGGCCGGGCGCGAAGCGGCGATCGTCACAGACATTGCCGGCACCACACGGGATATTTTGCGCGAACATATCCACATTGATGGCATGCCGCTGCATGTGGTGGACACCGCCGGGTTGCGGGCCACCGATGACCATGTGGAAAAGATTGGTGTGGAACGGGCGCTGAAGGCCATTGGCGAGGCTGACCGGGTATTGCTGGTGGTCGACTCCACAGCGCCCGAAGCCAGCGACCCGTTTGCCCTGTGGCCAGAGTTTCTCGACCAGCGGCCAGACCCGGCGAAGGTTACGCTGATCCGTAACAAGGCAGACCTGAGTGGCGAGCGGGTAGGGCTGGAACAAAGCGATGATGGCCACGTCACGATCACCCTCAGCGCCAAGGGCAATGACGCAGGCCTGCAGCTGCTACGCGACCACCTGAAGGCCTGCATGGGTTATGAACAGACTGCCGAGAGCGGTTTCAGCGCCCGCAGGCGCCACCTGGAAGCGTTGCGCCAGGCCAGTGAGCACTTGGAGCATGGCCGCGCACAACTGACCCTGGCGGGCGCGGGAGAGCTGTTGGCGGAAGACCTGCGTCAGGCCCAGCATGCGTTGGGCGAGATCACCGGGGCATTCAGTTCGGATGATTTGCTGGGGCGGATCTTCTCCAGCTTCTGTATTGGCAAATAATCCACAGCCGGGCACTGCCAATGGCCGCTTCTTCGGGAGCGGCTTTTTTTTGCCTGGAATTCACGCATCTGCCGTGCCGGCCTGCCAGCACCCACAAGCTTCCTGCTTGCCATGCTTGTTCCGCCCTCCTGTGGGAACGGGTTTACCTGCCAGAAGGCCAGTACAGGCTCACAATTTTTCATACACAAGCTTGGAAATGCGCTCAGGAGCCCTGTGGAAAACCCGCCTTCAGCTCCGTTGATAAGCATGCTTTTTTTCTGAGGACAAAACCCCCTGTGGGTAAACAGGCATTTAATCCACAGGCTAAATCACGTTATCCATACCCCTCAGGCCATTCCAACCACAGGGTTTAATTTCTCTGTACATGACGTAATTCAAAGCCTGCAAAGGTTTATCCACAGATAAGGCTGTGCATAAGAATAAACATAAAAACAAAGCTTTTATAAATTTCTCTTCTTTGATTTCTGTTGTGTGCCACTCATCCACAGACTGGTCAAAATTTGCTCAGACGGTTTCTTTAAGGGGGGGTAAGTCCCTATACTTGTCGGCTTACCTTCTCTATTCGCAAAAACAGGCACGAGGTGCGTGGTGGATTTCCCTTCCCGTTTTGAAGTGATCGTCATCGGCGGCGGCCATGCCGGTACCGAGGCTGCGCTTGCGTCAGCACGCATGGGTGTGAAAACCCTGCTGTTGACCCATAACGTGGAAACCCTCGGTCACATGAGCTGCAACCCCGCTATCGGCGGTATCGGCAAAAGCCATCTGGTCAAAGAGATCGATGCCCTGGGCGGCGCCATGGCGTTGGCTACCGACAAGAGCGGCATCCAGTTCCGCGTTCTGAATAACCGCAAAGGTCCAGCTGTACGGGCAACCCGTGCCCAGGCCGACCGCGCCATCTACAAGGCGGTGGTTCGTGAAATCCTGGAGAACCAGCCAAACCTGTGGATATTCCAGCAGTCCTGCGATGACCTGATCGTCGAGCAGGATCAGGTCAAAGGCGTGGTGACCCAGATGGGTCTGCGTTTCTTTGCCGAATCGGTGGTACTGACCACCGGTACCTTCCTTGGCGGCCTGATCCACATCGGCTTGCAAAACCATTCAGGTGGTCGTGCCGGTGATCCGCCTTCGATCGCGCTGGCACACCGTATGCGCGAGCTACCACTGCGCGTGGGCCGCTTGAAAACGGGTACGCCACCACGTATCGACGGTCGTTCGGTGGATTTTTCGGTCATGACCGAGCAACCAGGCGATACGCCCATACCGGTGATGTCGTTCATGGGCAATGCCGAAATGCACCCGCGCCAGGTCAGTTGCTGGATTACCCATACCAACGCGCGTACCCACGAGATCATTGCCTCGAACCTCGACCGCTCGCCCATGTATTCGGGCGTGATCGAAGGTGTGGGCCCGCGCTACTGCCCATCGATCGAAGACAAGATCCACCGGTTCGCCGACAAGGAAAGCCACCAGGTGTTCATCGAGCCCGAGGGCTTGACCACCCATGAGCTGTACCCGAACGGTATTTCCACGTCGCTGCCGTTCGACGTGCAGCTGGAACTGGTCCGTTCGATCCGTGGCATGGAAAACGCCCACATCGTGCGCCCTGGCTATGCCATCGAGTACGACTACTTCGACCCGCGTGACCTCAAGTACAGCCTCGAGACCAAAGTCATCGGCGGCTTGTTCTTCGCCGGCCAGATCAATGGCACCACCGGTTACGAAGAAGCCGGCGCCCAGGGCCTGCTGGCCGGGACCAACGCCGCGCTGCGGGCACAAGGCCGTGACAGCTGGTGCCCTCGCCGTGACGAGGCCTACATCGGCGTACTGGTCGACGACCTGATTACCCTGGGCACCCAGGAGCCGTACCGTATGTTTACGTCGCGTGCCGAGTACCGGCTGATTCTGCGCGAAGACAACGCCGACCTGCGTCTGACCGAAAAGGGCCGTGAACTGGGCCTGATCGATGACCAGCGCTGGGCGGCCTTCTGCGCCAAGCGCGACGGTATCGAGCGCGAGGAGCAGCGCCTGAAGTCGACCTGGGTACGACCCAATACCGAACAAGGCCAAGCCATTGTGGATAAGTTCGGCACGCCGCTCAGCCACGAGTACAGCTTGCTCAACCTTCTGGCCCGCCCGGAAATCGACTACGCCGGCCTGATCGAGGCCACCGGCGGTGAGGCAATCGATCCACAGGTCGCCGAACAGGTCGAGATTCGCACCAAGTACGCCGGTTATATCGATCGCCAGCAGGATGAGATCGCTCGCCTACGTGCCAGCGAGGACACCCGGTTGCCTGTGGATATCGACTACACGACCATTTCCGGCCTGTCGAAGGAGATCCAGGGCAAGCTGGGCCAGACCCGCCCGGAAACCCTGGGCCAGGCATCGCGCATTCCAGGCGTGACCCCGGCGGCGATTTCCCTGTTGCTGATTCACTTGAAAAAACGCGGCGCTGGCCGCGAATTGGAGCAAAGCGCTTGAGTGCCCTGGTTACCCCGCAACATGCTGAAGAGTTGTCCACAGGTGCGCGGCAGCTTGGTGTAGAACTGAGTGCCGAGCAGCATGAAAAACTGCTCGGCTACCTGGCCTTGTTGATCAAATGGAACAAAGCCTACAACCTGACCGCCGTGCGCGACCCGGACGAGATGGTTTCGCGGCATCTGCTCGACAGCCTGAGCGTCATGGCGTTTATCCACAGCGCGCGGGACAACTGGTTGGATGTCGGCAGTGGTGGTGGTATGCCTGGTATTCCTTTGGCTATCCTGCACCCGCACAAGCGGGTAACCGTGCTCGATGCCAATGGCAAGAAAACCCGCTTCCTGACCCAGGTGAAAATGGAACTCAAGCTGGACAACCTCACGGTTATCCACAGCCGGGTCGAGGCGTTCCAACCTGCACAACCGTTCGATGGGATCATCTCCCGTGCCTTCAGCAGCATGGAGAACTTCACCAACTGGACCCGCCACCTGGGCGACACCGGGACGCAATGGCTTGCAATGAAGGGGCTGCATCCTGCCGATGAACTGGTAGCATTGCCCGCAGACTTCACAGTGGAAAGCGAACAGGCCCTGACCGTTCCAGGTTGCCAGGGCCAGCGCCATCTGCTGATACTGCGCCGCAAGGCATGACTGGGAACACGCGCATCAATGGCTAAGGTATTCGCAATCGCGAACCAGAAAGGTGGTGTAGGCAAGACCACCACCTGTATCAATCTCGCCGCCTCGCTGGCCGCAACCAAGCGTCGTGTGCTGCTGATCGACCTCGATCCGCAGGGCAACGCCACCATGGGCAGCGGTGTGGACAAACACGAACTCGAGCACTCGGTCTACGACCTGCTGATCGGGGAGTGCGACCTGGCCCAGGCCATGCATTACTCCGAGCACGGTGGTTTTCAGTTGCTGCCGGCCAACCGCGACCTGACCGCCGCCGAAGTGGTGCTGCTGGAAATGCAGGTCAAGGAAAGCCGCCTGCGCAACGCGCTGGCGCCCATCCGTGACAACTACGACTACATCCTGATCGATTGCCCGCCGTCGCTGTCGATGCTTACGCTCAACGCCCTGGTCGCAGCCGATGGCGTGATCATCCCCATGCAGTGCGAGTACTACGCACTGGAGGGTCTCAGTGACCTTGTGGATAACATCAAGCGCATCGCTGCCAGGCTGAACCCGGAGCTGAAGATCGAGGGCTTGCTGCGGACCATGTACGATCCCCGCCTGAGCCTGAACAACGATGTGTCGGCCCAGCTCAAGGAGCACTTCGGGCCCCAGCTTTACGACACGGTCATTCCGCGCAACATTCGCCTGGCCGAGGCGCCCAGCTTCGGCATGCCGGCCCTGGCCTACGACAAGCAATCGCGTGGCGCCCTGGCTTATCTGGCGCTGGCTGGGGAACTGGTTCGCCGGCAACGCCGTCAGTCGCGCACTGCACAGACAACTTAAGGAATCCGTATGGCCGTCAAGAAACGGGGTCTCGGACGTGGGTTGGATGCACTGCTCAGTGGTCCTACCGTGAGCGCGCTCGAAGAGCAGGCTGTGAAGATCGACCAGAAGGAGCTTCAGCACCTGCCGGTCGAACTGATCCAGCGTGGCAAATATCAGCCACGCCGGGACATGGACCCACAGGCGCTGGAAGAACTTGCCCACTCGATTCGCAACCATGGGGTGATGCAACCGATCGTGGTGCGCCCGATCGGCGATAACCGCTACGAGATCATTGCCGGTGAGCGCCGTTGGCGTGCCACCCAGCAGGCCGGCCTGGACACCATCCCGGCCATGGTCCGCGAAGTGGCCGACGAGGCCGCCATCGCCATGGCACTGATCGAGAACATCCAGCGTGAAGACCTCAACCCGCTGGAAGAGGCGCTGGCCCTGCAGCGGCTGCAGCAGGAGTTCGAACTGACTCAGCAACAGGTGGCCGATGCGGTCGGCAAGTCGCGGGTCACCGTGGCCAACCTGCTGCGCCTGATTACCTTGCCAGAGGCGATCAAGACCATGCTCGCCCACGGCGACCTGGAAATGGGTCATGCCCGCGCATTGCTCGGGTTGGATGAGAATCGCCAGGAAGAGGGGGCGCGTCATGTTGTCGCACGTGGCCTCACCGTGCGCCAAACTGAAGCACTGGTTCGCCAGTGGCTCAGCGACAAGCCTGAACCGGCCGAACCGGGCAAACCTGATCCGGATATCGCGCGCCTTGAACAGCGGCTCGCAGAGCGCCTGGGCTCGGCTGTGCAGATTCGCCACGGCAACAAGGGCAAAGGCCAATTGGTTATTCGCTACAACTCGCTTGACGAGTTGCAAGGTGTGCTTGCACACATCCGCTGAAACAATTGCTGTTGTAGCGGGCAGTCGGAAATCACTACCGAAGAGTTGAATAGGGGTTAAACCACCCCTATACTCTGCGCGCATTTTGTCGGCACAAATTATGCCAAGTCATCACTGACTTGTTGGTCGACTTCCGAGGAGCAGTTGTGATGGAAATCCGCACGCCAAACCGCCTGCCTTTCCATCGCTGGGCGGTTTTTCCGGTACTGCTGGCTCAATTTGTCGTATTCCTGCTGGCGACCCTGGTGTTGTGGCAGTGGAAAGGGGCGGTCAGTGGATATTCAGGCCTTTGCGGAGGTTTGATTGCCTGGCTGCCCAACGTGTATTTCGCCTGGAAGGCTTTTCGCTTTAGCGGAGCTCGGGCGGCACAAGCCATCGTCAAGTCGTTCTACGCTGGCGAGGCAGGCAAGATGATTTTGACGGCAGTGCTTT
The DNA here is from genome assembly GCF_007633355.1 of Pseudomonas sp. BJP69. NCBI lineage: Bacteria > Pseudomonadati > Pseudomonadota > Gammaproteobacteria > Pseudomonadales > Pseudomonadaceae > Pseudomonas > Pseudomonas sp. BJP69. The sequence continues at coordinate 5,587,418 of NZ_CP041933.1, read as the reverse complement.
TTGCACTGACCTTCGCAGGAGTGAAGCCACTGGCGCCGCTAGCAGTATTCGGCGTCTTCGTGTTGACCCTTTTGGTCAGCTGGTTCGCGCCCCTGCTGATGAATAAAAGACTTTCGAGACCTTAGGGCGTTTGAGGCAACCATGGCAGCAGAAACCGCTTCGGGCTATATCCAGCACCACTTGCAGAACCTGACCTACGGTCAACTACCAGACGGCAGCTGGGGCTTTGCCCATTCGGCTGCAGAAGCCAAGGCAATGGGCTTCTGGGCGTTCCACCTGGACACCCTGGGTTGGTCCGTCGCGCTGGGTCTGATCTTCCTGTTCATCTTCCGCATGGCGGCCAAGAAGGCCACCTCCGGTCAGCCTGGCGGCCTGCAGAACTTCGTGGAAGTGATGGTCGACTTCGTCAACGGCAGCGTGAAGGACTCCTTCCACGGCCGTAGCCCGGTCATCGCACCGCTGGCGCTGACCATCTTCGTCTGGGTGTTCCTGATGAACGCCGTCGACCTGGTACCGGTCGACTGGATTCCTCAGCTGGCCATCCTGATCTCCGGTGATCCGCACATTCCGTTCCGCGCCGTGTCGACCACCGACCCGAACGCGACCCTGGCCATGGCGTTCTGCGTATTCGCGCTGATCATCTTCTACAGCATCAAGGTCAAGGGCCTGGGCGGCTTCATCGGTGAGCTGACCCTGCACCCGTTCGGCAGCAAGAACATCTTCGTGCAGATCCTGCTGATCCCGGTCAACTTCCTGCTCGAGTTCGTCACCCTGATCGCCAAGCCGATCTCGCTGGCACTGCGTCTGTTCGGCAACATGTATGCCGGCGAACTGGTGTTCATCCTGATCGCGGTCATGTTCGGTTCCGGCCTGCTGTGGCTGAGCGGCCTGGGTGTCGTGCTGCAATGGGCGTGGGCGGTGTTCCACATCCTGATCATCACCCTGCAAGCTTTCATCTTCATGATGCTCACCATCGTCTACCTGTCGATGGCGCACGAAGATAACCATTAAGACCGCCTGGCGTGTCTGATAGCCTTCCCCGCTCGTTTGGGGGGAGGGCTTAAAAAGTCCGCAAGGGCATGCTGTACCAAACGATTTGTTTTACCGCTTCAACTTAAAAACCTAACCAATACGACGTAAAAGTCGGGAGGAAAGATGGAAACTGTAGTTGGTCTGACCGCTATCGCTGTTGCTCTGCTGATCGGCCTGGGTGCTCTGGGTACCGCCATTGGTTTCGGCCTGCTGGGCGGCAAATTCCTGGAAGGCGCTGCTCGCCAGCCAGAAATGGTTCCAATGCTGCAGGTTAAAATGTTCATCGTTGCCGGTCTGCTCGACGCCGTAACCATGATCGGTGTTGGTATCGCTCTGTTCTTCACCTTCGCGAATCCGTTCGTTGGTCAAATCGCCGGCTAATCACTCGTAACCACGAGTTGATAGCTGTGATGAACCAAAGACCGAGCGAGGTGTTGGCGTGAATATTAATGCAACCCTGATTGGCCAATCCGTTGCCTTCTTGATTTTTGTACTCTTCTGCATGAAGTACGTATGGCCTCCGGTCATCACTGCTCTGCAAGAGCGCCAAAAGAAGATTGCCGACGGCTTGGACGCTGCCAACCGCGCAGCTCGCGACCTGGAGCTGGCCCAAGAAAAAGCGGGTCAGCAACTGCGTGAAGCTAAGGCACAGGCAGCCGAAATCATTGAGCAAAGCAAGAAACGCGCTGCTCAGCTTGTCGAGGAAGCCCGTGAACAGGCCCGCGTCGAAGCTGACCGTGTGAAGGCTCAGGCTCTGGCCGAGATCGAACAGGAACTGAACAGTGCTAAAGACGCCCTGCGTGCCCAAGTGGGTGCCCTGGCCGTTGGCGGTGCTGAAAAGATCCTTGGCGCCACAATCGATCAAAACGCGCATGCGGAGCTGGTTAACAAACTGGCCGCTGAAATTTAAGCGAGGGCGATCATGGCAGAACTGACCACGTTGGCCCGACCTTACGCTAAGGCTGCCTTTGAGCACGCCCAGGCCCATCAGCAACTGGCCAATTGGTCAGCCATGCTCGGCCTGGCTGCTGCGGTGTCGCAAGACGACACCATGCAGCGCCTGCTCAAGGCCCCGCGACTGACGAGCGCAGAAAAGGCCGCCACGTTCATTGACGTGTGCGGTGACAAGTTCAATGCACAGGCACAGAATTTCATTCATGTTGCCGCGGAAAACGACCGTCTCCTGCTTCTGCCGGAGATTGCCGCCCTGTTCGACCTGTACAAGGCCGAGCAAGAGAAATCCGTGGACGTGGAAGTCACCAGTGCCTTCGCGTTGAACCAAGAACAGCAAGACAAACTCGCCAAGGTTCTCAGTGCACGGTTAGGCCAGGAAGTGCGCCTGCACGCGTCGGAGGATGCCAGCCTGATTGGCGGCGTCGTCATCCGCGCAGGTGACCTGGTAATCGATGGCTCTGTTCGCGGCAAAATCGCGAAACTGGCCGAAGCATTGAAATCTTGAGTTTGAAGGGGCAGCAGAGCAATGCAGCAACTCAATCCTTCCGAAATTAGTGAAATCATCAAGGGCCGCATCGACAACCTCGATGTGAGCTCCCAAGCCCGTAACGAAGGTACCGTTGTTTCGGTATCCGACGGTATCGTGCGGATCCACGGTCTGGCCGACGTCATGTACGGCGAAATGATCGAGTTCCCTGGCAGCGTCTACGGTATGGCCCTGAACCTGGAGCAAGACTCCGTAGGTGCAGTGATCCTGGGTGCCTATGACACCCTCGCCGAAGGCATGAGCGCCAAGTGCACCGGCCGCATCCTGGAAGTTCCTGTTGGTAAGGAACTGCTGGGTCGCGTCGTTGACGCACTGGGTAACCCGATCGATGGCAAAGGTCCGCTGGGCAACACCCAGACCGACGCGGTCGAGAAAGTGGCTCCAGGCGTGATCTGGCGTAAGTCGGTAGACCAGCCTGTACAGACTGGCTACAAGTCCGTCGACGCCATGATCCCTGTCGGCCGTGGCCAGCGCGAGCTGATCATTGGCGACCGTCAGATCGGTAAGACCGCCATGGCCATCGACGCCATCATCAACCAGAAAGACTCCGGTATTTTCTGTGTTTATGTTGCTGTCGGCCAGAAGCGCTCCACCGTTGCCAACATCGTTCGCAAGCTGGAAGAAACCGGCGCCCTGGCCAACACCATCGTGGTTGTTGCCAGTGCTTCGGAATCCGCCGCACTGCAGTTCCTGGCGCCATACGCCGGCTGCACCATGGGCGAGTTCTTCCGTGACCGCGGCGAAGACGCACTGATCGTTTACGATGACCTGTCCAAGCAGGCCGTTGCCTACCGTCAGATCTCCCTGCTGCTGCGCCGTCCACCAGGACGTGAAGCGTACCCAGGCGACGTGTTCTATCTCCACTCCCGTCTGCTGGAGCGTGCATCGCGCGTTTCGGAAGAATACGTCGAGAAGTTCACCAACGGTGCAGTCACTGGCAAGACCGGTTCCCTGACCGCCCTGCCGATCATCGAAACCCAGGCTGGCGACGTTTCCGCGTTCGTTCCGACCAACGTGATTTCCATCACCGACGGTCAGATCTTCCTGGAATCGGCCATGTTCAACTCGGGCATCCGCCCTGCAGTGAACGCCGGTGTTTCGGTATCCCGCGTAGGTGGTGCCGCTCAGACCAAGATCATCAAGAAGCTGTCCGGTGGTATTCGTACCGCTCTGGCTCAGTACCGTGAACTGGCTGCATTCGCCCAGTTCGCTTCCGATCTGGACGAAGCGACCCGCAAGCAGCTGGAGCATGGTCAGCGCGTAACCGAGCTGATGAAGCAGAAGCAGTACGCGCCGATGTCCATCGCGGACATGGCTCTGTCGCTGTACGCCGCTGAGCGTGGTTTCCTGACTGACGTGGAAGTCTCCAAGGTCGGTAGCTTCGAGCAAGCACTGATCGCCTTCTTCAACCGTGATCACGCCGAACTGATGGCGAAGATCAACGTGAAGGGTGACTTCAACGACGAAATCGACGCAGGCCTGAAAGCCGGTATCGAGAAGTTCAAGGCCACCCAGACCTGGTAAGCCGCAGCGGGGGCTCCGGCCCCCGCTTGCTAACCTGATAGGTGATACATGGCAGGCGCAAAAGAGATTCGCAGTAAGATTGCGAGCATCAAAAGCACGCAAAAAATTACCAGCGCCATGGAGAAAGTGGCGGTCAGCAAGATGCGCAAGGCACAAATGCGCATGGCTGCTAGCCGTCCTTACGCGGAGCGTATCCGCCAGGTGATCGGTCATCTGGCCAACGCCAACCCGGAATACCGCCACCCGTTCATGATCGAGCGCCCTGTAAAGCGCGCCGGTTATATCGTGGTGAGCAGTGACCGTGGCTTGTGCGGTGGCTTGAACACCAACCTGTTCAAGGCCCTGGTCAAGGACATGAGCGAAAACCGCGAACAGGGCGTGGAAATCGACCTGTGCGTGATCGGCAGCAAGGGTGCGACTTTCTTCCGCATCTTTGGCGGCAACGTTGTAGCCGCGATCAGCCACCTGGGCGAAGAGCCGTCGATCAATGATCTGATCGGCTCCGTCAAAGTGATGCTGGACGCCTACATGGACGGCCGTATCGATCGCCTCTCGGTGGTTTCGAACAAGTTCATCAACACCATGACCCAAAAACCGACGGTCGAGCAATTGGTACCGTTGGTGGCAACCCCGGATCAGGAACTCAAGCACCACTGGGACTACCTGTACGAACCCGACGCAAAAGAGCTGCTGGACGGCTTGATGGTGCGTTACGTGGAGTCGCAGGTCTACCAGGCGGTGGTCGAGAACAACGCTGCTGAACAAGCAGCCCGGATGATCGCCATGAAAAACGCCACAGACAACGCCGGTGATTTGATCAAAGAGCTGCAATTGATCTACAACAAGGCGCGTCAGGCTGCGATCACCCAGGAGATCTCGGAAATCGTCGGCGGCGCTGCCGCGGTTTAACGGTTCAAAAAATCAGAGGATCCAGCTATGAGTAGCGGACGTATCGTTCAAATCATCGGCGCCGTCATCGACGTGGAATTCCCACGTGACGTCGTGCCGAGTGTTTACAACGCGCTGAAAGTACAAGGCGCGGAAACCACCCTGGAAGTTCAGCAGCAGCTGGGCGACGGCGTGGTTCGTACCATTGCGATGGGCTCGACCGAAGGCCTGAAGCGCGGTCTGGATGTCGTCGACACCGGCGCTGCCATCTCCGTTCCTGTTGGTAAGGCCACCCTGGGCCGCATCATGGACGTACTGGGCAACCCGATCGACGAAGCCGGCCCGATCGGCGAAGAAGAGCGTCGCGGTATCCACCAGCCAGCGCCTTCGTTCGCTGACCAGGCAGGCGGCAACGACCTGCTGGAAACCGGCATCAAGGTTATCGACCTGGTTTGCCCGTTCGCCAAGGGTGGTAAGGTTGGTCTGTTCGGTGGTGCCGGCGTCGGCAAGACCGTTAACATGATGGAACTGATCCGTAACATCGCCATGGAACACAGCGGTTACTCCGTGTTCGCTGGTGTGGGTGAGCGTACTCGTGAGGGTAACGACTTCTACCACGAGATGAAGGACTCCAACGTTCTCGACAAGGTAGCGCTGGTCTACGGTCAGATGAACGAGCCACCAGGAAACCGTCTGCGCGTAGCGCTGACCGGCCTGACCATGGCTGAGAAGTTCCGTGACGAAGGTAACGACGTTCTGCTGTTCGTCGACAACATCTATCGTTACACCCTGGCCGGTACCGAAGTATCCGCACTGCTGGGCCGTATGCCTTCTGCAGTAGGTTACCAGCCGACCCTGGCTGAAGAGATGGGCGTTCTGCAAGAGCGCATCACCTCCACCAAGGAAGGTTCGATCACCTCCGTTCAGGCCGTATACGTACCTGCGGACGACTTGACCGACCCGTCGCCAGCGACCACCTTCGCCCACTTGGACGCCACCGTCGTTCTGTCCCGTGACATCGCCTCCCTGGGTATCTACCCAGCGGTCGACCCACTGGACTCGACTTCGCGTCAGCTGGACCCGAACGTGATCGGCAACGAGCACTACGAGACCGCTCGTGGCGTTCAGTATGTTCTGCAGCGCTACAAAGAGCTGAAGGACATCATCGCGATCCTGGGTATGGACGAACTGTCCGAAAGCGACAAGCAACTGGTAGCCCGCGCTCGTAAGATCCAGCGCTTCCTGTCGCAGCCGTTCTTCGTGGCCGAAGTCTTCACCGGTTCGCCAGGCAAGTACGTTTCCCTGAAAGACACCATCGCTGGCTTCAGCGGCATCCTCAAAGGTGACTACGACCACCTGCCAGAACAAGCGTTCTACATGGTCGGCAGCATCGACGAAGCGATCGAGAAAGCCAAGAAACTGTAATCCCGGCGCCCCGCAAGGGGCGCTAATCAGGTTGAGGCAAGCAGATGGCTATGACAGTCCATTGCGACATCGTCAGCGCGGAAGGAGAAATCTTCTCCGGCCTGGTCGAGATGGTAGTAGCGCACGGCAACCTGGGCGATCTGGGTATCGCTCCAGGCCACGCGCCGCTGATCACCAATCTCAAGCCAGGTCCGATCACGCTGACCAAGCAGGGTGGCACTCAAGAGGTGTTCTACATCTCCGGTGGCTTCCTCGAAGTGCAGCCGAACATGGTGAAGGTTCTTGCCGACACCGTGCAACGTGCTGCCGACCTGGACGAAGCTCAGGCTCAGGAAGCCCTCAAGGCTGCCGAGAACGCGCTGAACACTAAAGGCTCGGACTTCGACTACGGCGCTGCAGCCGCACGTCTGGCCGAGGCGGCTGCTCAGCTGCGTACTGTCCAGCAAATGCGCAGAGGCAAGTAATCCGGCCCAGGCCGCTTACTGCCAGTGCGATTGAGTTAAAGGGTAGCCTCGGCTACCCTTTTTCTTTTTGCGAATTTCTATTTTGGTCACGCAGCTGACCGCCCAGGATTGGTAGCCAGTAATGTCCCTCGATATCGTTATTCTCGCCGCAGGCCAAGGCACGCGCATGCGTTCGGCGCTCCCCAAAGTGCTGCATCCGGTCGCCGGCAACTCCATGCTCGGCCATGTTATCCACAGCGCGCGCCAGCTGCAGCCGCAAGGTATTCATGTGGTCATTGGCCATGGTGCCGAACTGGTCCGCGAGCGCCTGGCCGCCGATGACCTGAATTTCGTCATGCAGGATAAACAGCTGGGTACCGGCCACGCCGTTGCACAGGCACTGCCAGCGCTGACTGCCGATACTGTGCTGGTACTGTACGGCGACGTGCCGCTGATCGAAGTGGAGACCCTGCAGCGGCTGCTGGCCAAGGCCAATGACCAGCAACTGGGCCTGCTCACGGTCACCCTCGACGACCCGACCGGCTATGGCCGCATCGTTCGCGATCAGCAAGGCAATGTCACCGCCATCGTTGAGCACAAGGATGCCAGCGAAGCGCAGAAAGCGATCAACGAAGGCAACACGGGCATTCTGGCGCTGCCAGCGGCGCGCCTGGCTGACTGGATGGGTCGTCTGTCGAATAACAACGCCCAGGGTGAGTATTACCTGACCGACGTCATCGCCATGGCGGTGGCCGATGGTTTGGTGGTGGCTACCGAGCAGCCCCACGATCCAATGGAAGTGCAGGGGGCCAACGACCGTCGCCAGCTTTCCGAGCTGGAGCGCCACTACCAGTTGCGTGAAGGGCGTCGCCTGATGGCCCAGGGTGTAACCCTGCGTGACCCGGCGCGCTTCGACGTGCGCGGTGAGGTGACCGTCGGTCGTGACGTGCTGATCGACATCAACGTTGTACTCGAGGGCAAAGTGGTCATCGAGGACGATGTGCAGATCGGTCCCAACTGTGTAATCAAGAACACGACCCTGCGCAAAGGGGCTGTGGTCAAGGCCAACAGTCACCTTGAGGGTGCGGTAATGGGCGAGGGCAGCGATGCCGGCCCGTTTGCCCGCTTGCGCCCTGGCAGCGTACTGGATGCCAAAGCCCATGTGGGTAACTTTGTAGAACTGAAAAACGCTCACCTTGGAGAGGGTGCCAAGGCTGGCCACCTGACGTACCTGGGCGATGCCGAAATCGGCGCCCGTACCAACATTGGCGCAGGTACCATCACCTGCAACTACGACGGTGCCAACAAGTTCAAGACAGTGATGGGTGAGGATGTATTCATCGGTTCGAACAACTCGCTGGTAGCGCCTGTGGAAATCCAGGCCGGCGCCACTACCGCCGCCGGTTCTACCATTACGCAGGCTGTTGAAGCAGGTGATCTGGCAGTGGCCCGGGCACGCCAGCGCAACATCCCAGGTTGGAAGCGGCCGGAGAAGATTAAGAAGATCTGATTTATCCACAGCTGCTTCCCTCGAAGCCGACCTATGTGAATAAGTCGGCTTTTTTGTGCGCTATGCAACCCGATATGTGGGCGCGGCCAGTGTGGGAGCGGGCAAGTCGGATTGCCGCACCGCCGCTCCCCAAAGAAAAATTGCCGCCAGTAAAGTTATGCACAGCTTGACGAATCGCTCATCTTAGGTTTTGATTGCAATCATTATCTTTCGAAACGAAATTTAACAGATCATGTCGAAACGAAACACCCCTCAACGCCGCCACAACATCCTGGCCATGCTCAGCGAGCTGGGCGAAGTGAGTGTGGATGCCTTGGCCAAGCGTTTCGAAACCTCGGAAGTGACCATTCGTAAGGACCTTGCCGCGCTGGAGGCGAACGGCCTGCTGCTGCGCCGTTACGGCGGTGCAGTACCGGTACCGCAGGAAATGCTCAGCGAACCCGCGCAACCAGTCTCTGCCTACAAGAAGGCTATCGCCCGTGCAGCGGTGGGGCGTATACGCGAGCATGCTCGTATCATCATCGATAGCGGTAGCACGACCGCCGCTATGATTCCGGAACTGGGCCGCCAGCCCGGCCTGGTGGTGATGACCAATTCGTTGAATGTGGCTCGCGCCATCAGCGAGGTCGAGCACGAACCGGTACTGCTTATGACCGGCGGGACCTGGGACCCGCACTCCGAATCGTTCCAAGGGCAGGTCGCCGAGCAGGTCCTGCGGTCTTACGATTTCGACCAGTTGTTCATCGGTGCCGATGGCATCGACCTCGCGCGGGGCACCACCACCTTCAACGAGTTGCTTGGCCTGAGCCGGGTAATGGCTGAGGTCGCCCGCGAAGTGATCGTGATGGTCGAGTCGGACAAGGTGGGGCGCAAGATCCCCAACCTCGAGCTGCCCTGGGGCAGCGTGCATACCCTTATTACAGATGAACGCCTGCCCGCAGCGGCACGCGAACACATTCAAGCCCGCGGCATCAACCTGATCTGTGCCGCGATCAGCCAGGAGCAATAATTCATGTGTGGAATCGTTGGTGCCGTCGCCGAACGTAATATCACCGCCATCCTGATCGAAGGCCTCAAGCGGCTTGAGTACCGTGGCTACGACAGCGCCGGCCTGGCCGTGCTCACCCAGGACGGCCAGCTGCAGCGTCGCCGCCGTATCGGCAAGGTCAGCGAGCTGGAAGCGGCCGTTGCTGCCGAGCCGCTGAGTGGCCGGCTGGGTATCGCCCACACCCGCTGGGCGACGCATGGTGCACCCACCGAAGGCAATGCCCACCCGCACTTCTCTGCTAATGAAGTAGCGGTAGTGCACAACGGCATCATCGAGAACCACGAAGAGCTGCGCGAAGAACTGAAGGGCCTGGGCTATGTCTTCGCCTCGCAGACCGATACCGAAGTCATCGTGCACCTGATTCACCATACCCTGAAAAGCGTGCCGAACCTGGCAGATGCGCTGAAGGCGGCCGTGAAACGCCTGCACGGTGCCTACGGTCTGGCGCTGGTCAGCATCCACCAGCCTGATCGCCTGCTCGCCGCACGCAGCGGCAGCCCCCTGGTGATCGGCCTGGGCCTGGGCGAAAACTTCCTGGCATCCGACCAACTGGCCCTGCGCCAGGTGACCGACCGCTTCATGTACCTGGAAGAGGGCGATATCGCCGAGATCCGTCGCGATCAGGTCACCATCTGGGACCAGGCCGGGCACGAAGTCCAGCGCGAAACCGTGCAGTACCATGAAGGCGCCGAGGCCGCCGACAAGGGTAACTACCGCCACTTCATGCTCAAGGAAATCCACGAGCAGCCAACCGTGGTTCAGCGCACGCTGGAAGGGCGCTTGGGTAAAGATCACGTTCTGGTCCAGGCCTTCGGCCCCCAGGCTGCAGAATTGTTTGCCAAAGTGCGCAATGTGCAGATCGTTGCCTGCGGTACCAGCTACCACGCAGGCATGGTCGCCCGTTACTGGCTCGAAGGCCTGGCCGGCATCCCCTGCCAGGTGGAAGTGGCCAGTGAATTCCGCTACCGCAAGGTGGTGGTGCAGCCAGACACCCTGTTTGTGTCCATTTCGCAATCTGGCGAAACCGCTGACACCCTCGCTGCCCTGCGCAACGCCAAGGAGCTGGGCTTCCTCGGCAGCCTGGCGATCTGCAACGTGGGTATCAGCTCGCTGGTCCGTGAGTCGGACCTGACCCTGCTGACCCTCGCTGGCCCGGAAATCGGTGTGGCCTCGACCAAGGCCTTCACCACCCAGCTGGTGTCGCTGATGCTGCTGACGCTGGCGCTCGGCCAAGTCCGCGGCACCTTGCCGGCCGGTGTCGAAGCCGACCTGGTCGAAGAGCTGCGCCGCCTGCCCACGCGCCTTGGCGAAGCCTTGGCCATGGACGCCACCGTCGAGAAAATCGCCGAGCTGTTCGCCGACAAGCACCACACCCTGTTCCTCGGCCGCGGTGCCCAATACCCGGTGGCGATGGAGGGCGCACTCAAACTCAAGGAAATCTCCTACATTCACGCAGAAGCCTACCCAGCTGGCGAACTGAAGCATGGCCCATTGGCACTGGTGGACAACGATATGCCGGTGGTGACCGTTGCCCCGAACAACGAACTGCTGGAGAAACTGAAGTCCAACCTGCAGGAAGTACGGGCCCGTGGTGGTGAATTGGTGGTGTTCGCGGACGAACATGCGGGCATGACCAATGGCGAGGGCACCCACGTGATCCAGGTGCCGCACATCGCCGATGCCCTGGCGCCGATTCTGTACACCATTCCGCTGCAGTTGCTGTCTTACTACGTGGCTGTGCTGAAAGGCACCGATGTGGACCAGCCGCGTAACTTGGCCAAGTCGGTTACGGTTGAGTAACGGATAGGCGCGGGGGCTTGAGCTGTTTTTGAATAATAAAGGTTGTCACAAAACAATAAAGGTTGTCACAACGTAATAAAGGTTGTCACAAGGCAGGCTCTGACCGCACATCGGGCCGGAGCCAGGCCTTGGAGATTCGGGTGACAATCCTCTACCCAACGCTGTGACTGTTGTCCTGGCTTAGCCCGCTCTCTGGGGTGTCCCCTGTGCACGACACCTGTCCTCGTCCCGGTCGAGCGGGTCGCCCAATTTTGAGCGACTCGAACAATGGCATCCATGCCCATAGCTCCGGTCAAGGCTGCACATCGCAAGCTGATGACCCAGGCAAAAATAGATAAGAAAATTCAATCGGGTCGTGGGTGTGGAGTCAGAGATTCCTATAAGCCATGGATCAAAGTGTGGGAGATCAAATCAAAGGGTGTCTCTCATATGATCGCGGGAGTTAAAATTCACCGCACACACCACCTGCTGTCCAATGCAGAGCGAGATTACTTAACTGTACTTGAGCACGATGCCTCGATCATCGATATCCGAGAGCAGTATCCTCTGCTGACACAGGCTGAGACCCAAGCAATTGCCTCAAGTATTAACTGTCGCCACCCTGTATATCCTGGCACGCAAATACCTGTCGTTATGACGACGGACTTTCTCGTTACCTTCTTAGATTCCTCTGGCGAAACAAGGCTAGCTGCTCGATCAGTGAAATACCGAAAAGAGTTTGAGCAAGCTGATCTTCAGGCGCGTAATCGAATAGCAGAAAAGCTAGCCATCGAAGAAAAATACTGGGCAATGAGGGGGGTGGACTGGAAGCTGGTCCTGCATGAAAACCTCTCAAAGATAAAATTAGCGAACCTCAAGATTCTCAGGACATACGCCAGTATTCATCCCTCGTTACCGACGGAGAAGAACATCGGCAATTTGCTTGGATACATTGAGGAGGCAAAGACGGATCAAATACCGTTAAAAATTCTTTTGGATAAAGCGTCTCGTGACCTTTACATTGAATATATGGGGGTAAAGCGCCTCTTCCATCACCTGCTATGGAACGGTCGTTTAGAGTCAGATCTTACCTCGAAAATAATAAGCATGTCGCAGCCGTTGCACGTATGGCCGAATCAAAGGTCAGCGGCTTTGTCTCTGCCAAACGAGGTTTCCCATCATGCTTGATCTTAAAATCAACAGCATTGTCACTCCTGGCGAAGAACCTAGCCTACTAAAAAAAGCGGTTCGGATTTTAGGCATAGATGATGCTTCTGTAATTGTGATTGAGCTGAGTACGAATCCCAGCAAGCCGTGGCAGATCGAGCGGTCCGTTTTGATTGACGATATTGACGCAGGGCGCGCAATCTTAAGTCGAGAAATGGTGCCCTTACATCTGCTCAGAAGTGATGATGAAATTAGTGAAAATGAAAAATCGAGCCGAAATCGTAACTGGAGCCTTATAAGAGGGTTAGTAGAAGATCGCTCCGCCTTGGAAATTCTTGGACCGGGTTTTGGAAAGCTGGTTGCTAGGCATGCCCTAGAGGCAGGAGTAGAGCGTAAACAGATATACCGGCTTCTATACCGCTACTGGAGCATGGGGCAGACACCTAACGCGTTTCTATGGAACACTAGTGCTTGCGGTGGTCGGGGAAAGAAAAAGGATCGATCCTCAGGCATTATCCCCGGTAGGCCGCGTAAGTATCGTGGTGTCGTTGTCAATGATGGTGGTGCTATCACGCTCGAACCGCGCCATCTCTCTCATATCCGTTTGGCTTACGGGCGGGTTGCTAGCGGCAAATGCGGCACCCTGAAAGATGCACATAAGTGGATGTTAAACAAATTTTATAGAGAGACTCTGCCAGACGGCTCGAAAGGGAATATTGTACGCGGCAGTTACCCGACTACTACCCAGCTCAGATATCACGGTAAGCTTTTTTTCGATGATCTTTATAAACTTAAGGTGCGTGGCGGTTCTGTTCGATACAACAAAGATCATCGTGCTATCGTTGGCGCAGCTTCCCAAGGCCTGATGGGTGCGACCCATCGATATGAGATAGATTCCACCATCGCTGATGTATATTTAGTGCATCGCGTTAACAGGCTATGGCTCATAGGACGCCCCATACTTTATGTGGTCGTCGATACCTTTACTAGAATGATTGTAGGGATTCACGTGGGCCTTGAGGGTCCCAGTTGGAATGGGGCTCGACACGCGATATACAATGCTTGCACCCCAAAGGTCGATTTTTGCAAGCGATACAATGTTGAAATAGATGAGGCTGACTGGCCGTGCTCGCACTTGCCAGTCGAAATTGTTGCTGACCGGGCCGAACTTCTAAGTGAGGCTGGGGCAACGCTGTCGCAAAGCTTGGGACTAGCGGTGCAAATTTTGCCCCCCTTTAGGCCTGATTGGAAAGGGATCATCGAAAGCCGCTTCCGTCTGATCAATGAACACCTGGACTTGAAATTTGTTCCAGGCGGAGTAGATGCTCGTAAAATGGAGCGTGGTGATAGGGACTACCAACTCGATGCGATTTTGGATATCGACGAGTTCACAGAAATGGTTATTGTAGGGGTCTTGGCGCACAATAAGAGCCTACGCATACCACACCTATTAAGTCGCGAGATGATTGCCGACGGTATAGAAGCGACGCCTATAGCAGTTTGGAATTGGTCTAAAGCTAATAGTCCTATCAATTCTAAAGTGGTTTCTCCGGCTGAGTTGAAAATTGCTTTACTGCCCTCTCAAGAGTGTCGTATCAGTCGAGGCGGTATTGTTTTCCAAGGCGTCCAATATACATGTCAAACAGCCTTGCGTGAGGAGTGGTTGGAGCGCTCACACAATCTGCGGACGAAGTATGTTCGAGTATTCTACGATCCTAACTCTATTGAAAATTGTTGGATCAAGTCCGAAGCAGGTTTTGAGGCTTTAACTATTGTACCGCAGCAACGGCAGAAATATGGTGGACTCCGTATGGAGGAGGTTCTTGATATGGTCCATGTCTTGAACCAAGTATCGCCGGATGCCCGTTATGACAGTGACAATACTGCGGCGCTGGTAAGGGGGCGGCAAGAGGAAATCCTTGACCGGGCCAAAGCCAAACGTGCCGCACAGGGTGACCCGAAATCGAATGCAGATTTCAAGCGGGACAAACGTGCCAAGCGTGCGACCGAAGCTCAGACCGAGCGCGATTCCCATACCGCTGATCTGAATCAGCTACGCGTTGTGGATCACACGCCCCTTGCGGGAGAAAATTCTAGGCCAGTCACCGGCAGGCCCAGTTCCACAAGAAGCGCGGCGTTTCTGAAACTGGTAGTCAGCGAGGGTAGCGAGACAGAGACATGAACGATTTGACCTTCTCCCCCGCAGAATATATTCCTACAGGCATGCCTCAATATGATGGCAACCCGCTGATTGAATGCTTGCCTAGAATTCTCTCGGATGTTGATGTGGTGAGGCGTGTTGGGAACCTTCCGCCGAAGCCCGACGAGGCCGAACGAGCGTTGCCACCGAAGCTTCGCGGCCATGGGATCAACCGGCTCAAAGATGTTGTGGTTCCATTCGAAATCCACTTGCGCCTCGAAGACCTATTCAGCCAGCTGATCCGCTACGGCTATTCGGGCCGCAATCCGCTGTTGGCCTCATCTGTTAGGCATCGATTGCCTTCCTCAGCAGATGCCAAGCGCCATGGATTCATGTCCACCGCTGAGACGATGACCCTGATTGGCTTGAGTGGTATGGGCAAGACCACAGCGCTTAATTCCATAGCAAGGCTTTATCCGCAGGTGATCAGTAACAGCAGATATAAAGACGCGATTCTCATCGAAACCCAGGTTGTGTGGCTAAAGATTGAGTGCCCTCACGATGGCTCGTTGCGCGGTTTTTGCGCAGCATTCTTCTCTGCACTGGACGCTGCGTTAGGTGTCGAAAAATACTCTCGCAGGGGCGGTGCCGCCAACAGCATCAGCGTAATGCTCCAGCACATCAGTCAGCTGTGCAAAACCTTTTTTATCGGTGCTTTGATAATTGATGAAATGCAGCATCTTTGCTCGTCGCGAGGGGGGCAGGATCGGGAAAAGTTACTGAATTTCTTCGTAACTTTATCCAATGATGCGGGCGTTCCGCTTGTCTATGTAGGGACCAACGCAATGCTTCCGCTTTTTTCTGGTGTGTTGCGTAATGCCCGAAGAGCGGCGGGGATGGGACCAATCGCCTTTGACCGTTTCAGCGAAGACGATCCGTTTTGGCATCACTTGGTGTCCCAACTCTGGGCCTATGACTGGACGGAATCTTGCGCTCCCCTGACGAGTGACCTCCTGTCCAAGATCTATGATCTCACCCAGGGCAATACAGATTTCCTAGCGAAACTGCTTATGCTTGCGCAGCGTCATGTTATTTGGGAAGGAATCGACGCCATTACGCCAGCCGTGCTTCAGCAGGTGTATGACAATCAAATGAGGCTTTTGCACAAGCCCATCGAGGCCCTTCGAAGCGGTGATCCTCTTCAGATTGCTGATTTCGAGGACATGATGCCTACAAAAGACCAAATCGCTCAGATGATGAGCTACGACTTGGCTCGCCGGGCGGACCGGGCTCATCTTTCGCTACTTACACAGACCGCAATAGCACCTTCACCTCTAGCAAAGGAAAAATCGGTGCCGAAGGCTCCGAGTCGTACGGTCGTACCGGTTGCTGACGGCGCGTTAACTAACGTGCATTTTTCGAAGGACGAAGACCTTCAGGCTCAGCTCGAACAGCGCGGCTGGGTGGATAGGGATTCTTCCTGGTAATTTGACGCAGGGGAGCTCAGGGCAGTGGCTAACCTTCTGTTCTTCCCCCAGCCGTTTCCGGATGAGTCGCTCTATAGCCTGGCCGTGCGCTATCACAAGCTAGCAGCGAATCAGGGATACCGAGCGACCAGCCAAGAGCTGTTCGGTAGCTACTCGCGTACCTGCGGTTCCATCCTGCCGTGCTGCTTAGAGGCTCTGTCTGAACGTCTCAGAGGCGCCTTCTCTGTAGGAGAGCTGATCGAGCGCTTCACGCTTTTACCGCTTTTTCTGCCTTTTTTGGACGACGAGAAGGGCCGCGATGCTGCCGTTCTAATGGGAGGTAATCGAGGTACAGGCCTCAAGATGGCCTTGGGCATTACAGCATCGCGTTTCCTCCAACACGCCTCGTTTAGGTATTGCGAGAGCTGCGTCAGAGAGGACATTCTGGAGTGCGGCTCAGCTTATTGGCATCGTATTCACCAAGCATCGGGCACTTGCATTTGTCCACGCCACAGCGAAGTACTACAGGCGATTAGATTCCCCGGATGGTCAGATTGGCGTTGTATGTTGCTTCCGGGGGAATCTGCTGGAACGCCGGTTATGGACTGTGGTGACCACAGCGGGGCCGTTGCCATTGCCCACATGCAGCTGTGGGGGCTAGACCATCCCAATGAGATGAAAACGATTCTGGCTGGAAATTTGCTCAGGAACCGTTTGGACGAGATGGGTTTTATCAGGTCTGGACGAATTAGAGAGCAGATGCTGAGAGATTTTTTAACCAGGCGACTTCGGTGCAGTCCTAGCGCCGCCGAATTCGAAGAAATGGTTCGATCCGCTGAGTGGGTCTTTCAGATATTGCGGCGACAAGGTCGAACCGTGCAGCCTTTCAAGTTCTATTTTCTCTGCTGGCTCCTTGATCTAGAGCTGGAGCACCTGAAGACCTACCGTCTAGAGGACGTTAATCGCGCTGGTATTGTGGTCCGGCCTGATGAACCGAATAACCTCATCCCTGACGATGACCTTCACGCCCGGCGAATAGCGTTTGCGAAGAGTACGAATCTCAAATGTCATGACAAGCCGGGCTATCAGTGGTTGTACCGCCACGACAGGGAATGGTTGGCCCGTTATGTTGCTGGGAACCCCTACCACAGAGACCGAAGAATTTTGATCGATTGGCAATCCAGGGACTCGGCCCTTGCGTTGGAGCTCGCTAAAGCGAAGACGATGATTCTTTCTGTAGACGGAAAGCCTCAGCAGGTCACCCGCGCTGCTCTATGTAGGCGTGTCCTAAACGCTCATGCTTTCCTCAAGATGCCGGACCACTTTCCGATGAGCACTAGGTTGATGGCGGGTTTACTTGAGTCTACTCATGACCATCAGCTACGTAAAATCCGGTGGGCAATTCGAGAATACTCGCTGACTGAAAACTGTGCGATGAGTGTTTTATACCGTTATGCAGGAATAAGAATATCTCGCGTATCCGAAGATGAAGTCTTTACGCAGATACGTGACGATATGGATTAGTTTTCATGGCTTCGTGCAAAAGTTTATTGAATATGACTGTTTTCTTCTCCCGCAGCACGTCTTGCTCATCCTTATTATTTAGCAAGTTGAAATAATTTTCAGCGGTGTGGCATCCAAGAAACACATAGATAGGATATTTGTCGCTGGTAGAGATACTGACATGGGTGAGTCTCGAAGTTATGCCCATTTCTTCGTTGATCAGTTTGGAAATATTCAGCTGGGTTTTTTCGAATGCGCTAGTTCGATTTATCATGAGGCTTGCATATGCGACAAAGTCTGCCATTCCATCCTTGATCATAGGGCCGCTATAGTCCAAAAGGTCTGCGACAAATTTGGCATACATATGACGGTTTGATCCGAATTCTCGCTTTTGACGTTTTGACCATGTGTTAAGCTTGCTGCACTTGGCTAGGTGATTAATCTCGTGCTTTTTCATTGGTATTGAGCAGGTCGGACATGTCTCGATTAGAGCGCAGGCATGAGTACTGCACACCTGTACGGAACCCAATACGTGCCTGCGATGAATATAGGGGCTTCCGCAATTATCCAAGTCTTCGCGAACACAATCTGGACAAACCTTTTCCCAAGTTTTCGGTGTGACGATTGCGGTCGCTCGATGACGCCCGAGGGCAGCTATCATAGGATACAAAGTGTGATCGCTTAAGGCTAGGTCCGAAATCTTGTGCTCGTCTAGCAGCTTTGGGTAATAGAATTCTTGATGCGGCCGCCACTCTGTTTGCAACTTCCCCAAAGTCTTATTAATTCCGAACCCAATACGAGGTTTCGCTTTTATATAGAAATCTTCAGTTTTCAACGATTTAATGCCTAGGAGCTCATTGCCGCGCTTAAGCGCAGATGCGATATATTCTCCAGGTAATGGTGTGAAAATTTTCATGCAATGATGTTCTGGAAGACGAGTGGTATGGCATTTTAGTTAGAAGACACCGGTACTGCATACACATTAGTGATCGTTTTGGGCTAAGGTGTGAAGGTTAAAGGGCGTCGGGCGTGCTTGGGAATCAAATTCGATCTAGTCTGACAGCCAACGCACAAGAGGAGGTCGATGCAATGAATCCTACAAGCACGCCCCCACCTGTTGAATCGCAGGCTTTTGCACCAACGTTCCACTTGGTTCATACCGACCTTGATGAGTTGAGCCAGCTGGAGCTCCTGCGTCTTGTCCAAACAGGATTTTTTTTCAGCGACGTGAAATGCATGGTCGAGTCCTCAAGCCTATTCAAGGCTCGTAACCTCGTCAGGCGAATCACAGGAATATCGACCAGAAGCGTTCACCGTCTGAGCCATTCCGTTCAGGCCCATCGCCTGGATGCCCAGCAGAGCGCGGTGGCGTTTCAATATGCGAAAGGACTGGAGCTTGCGTCGAAGGTATTTGGCTCTCAGATGCTCGCGGAGCAGTGGCTTTGTCGGCCGTGCGGCCGTTTGATGGGGTTTGTACCCTTCGAGATGCTCGACACGTCGCTCGGATTCAGCGTGGTAGCGGACTATCTTGAGCGTCTTCGCCTGGGTGTCTATCAGTAGTGTGCCTGAGGGGAATTGGTATGCCGTGTAGACGCAACGCTACCTCCATCTGCAAGCCGGACTTACAACCTTGTAATCCCCGTATCACTCAATTGACAGCGACAAAATCCTAATCTTCAGTCACGTCTATTGGAGTGATTGAAATGAAAGTCATCAAAAGCATCGCGGCCATCCTGGCCATAGTGGCCTCCTCAACCGCGCTCGCCGAAGGAGGATCCGACCGTCTATACGGGAAGATGATTCAGGCCAATGAGCAAGCTATGCGAGCTTATGCGGCCGTCAATGATATGAAGCCACCGGAGGTGATCCATTATCGCTACGGGATGCGGCTCGACGTGGCGAGAGTAATCAGCATGACATCGACCAAGGCGAGCTGTGACGTGATGCCAGCACAGATGAACTACGAGGATTCCAATGGAGACCTGAAAATCCTTGAGTACCGGACCGCTGGTATCGGTTGCCGGGGCCAGAACTGAGCACTGATCGAGCGGGCAGGACTTACGCTGATAAAAAGCCGGGTTGAAGCGTCAATTCCGGCGATTGATCGCCTGGTTACCGGCTTTCATGACTGGTGGAGTACGATGAGAATTGGTAGCTCAGGCAGGACAGCCCAATGACTCAATCAGCGCGCACCACGGTCAAGTGCCTTGATCCCGGCGACGGCTCCGGCGATGTGATTGTGGAACTACCCGACGACATTCTGAGCGAGCTCGGGGTCACGACGGGCGACAGACTCTCCATCGAGCTTATCAACGGCGATATCGTACTCAAGCCAGTCCGCGAGCGCCGTGAATCTGATTAGCTACGCTTTGCAGGCCCTCTGTGTCGTCGTGTTGAGCTGATGAAACTTTCTAGCGGGGATTTATGGGACGGCAGTCAGCCTACTGCCGTCCTTCTGGTCGGTGGGTTATTTGGCTGGATAGTTGGCGACTACTTGGTCCTCGCCGCTTTTGGTCAAACCAATAACCTGGTAGGCATGGCTTACACCATCAACCTCCATGCCTGGGGATCCAGCTGGCATTCCTGGCACGGCGATCCCTACCAGATCGTTCCGCTCCTTGAGTTCTCGAATCTGCTCAGCTGGCACGTGACCTTCAACAAACTTTCCGTCAATCACGGCTGTGTGGCAGGAGGCTAACCGTGGCGCTACGCCCAGCTTCTGTTTCACTGCGCTCATGTCCGTCTCAACATGGTCGGTCACTTTGAAACCATTGGCTTCCAGGTGCGCGATCCACTTCTTGCAGCAACCGCAGTTCGCATCTCGGTGAACGTCGATGGACAATGACTCTGCGGCGTAGGCCGCCGAGGCCACCAGCAGCCCAGCGATTGCGGCTAGCCGAACGAGTATCCGGTTAGTTGGCATGAGTGTGCTCCTTACCGTCTTTGTGAACATGCGTCTTTGTCGACGATTTCGGGTGGGCGTCCGAATGGGCTTCGGCCGCATTGTGGTCACCGTGATGATCTGCCGCTTGGGCGGCGCCTGCGGGTGCAGCTCCATGGTCGTGAGCTGTCTGAGCATGGTCGTCATCTGCCGCTTCGTCGTGATCGCCACGCTCGGCATGACCGCTCCCGCCGTGCTGGCCCTCATGATTATGCATATCGCTTTCACCGCCGCCGTGCTGATGGCCGCCGCTCGTGGCCACCAACGCCTTGTACTGCTCAGAATTCATTTGGGGCAGTTGGTCAAGGAACGCGACTATTCCCCAGATGTACTCATCACCCATGCTCTTGCCCCAGGCGGGCATGCCGGTGGCTTTGATGCCGTGCTTGATCGTCCAGAATGCGGCAGCCGGATCGTCTCCGACACCCACCTTGGTGAGGTCAGGTGGCGACGGGTATAGCGCTTGGCTGAGTTCTGTCTTTCCAACGCCAGGGGCGAGGTGGCACCCAATGCACATGGCGTTGTAGTTGCCTGCGCCTGCCTTGATCAACGCAGCGTTCTTCAGGTCAGGCACTTCAATGTCTCGCGCTCGAACCTCAATCGACCGGTCGCGAGCCATGGCGAGAAACGAATGGACAGCCGGGAAGTGAGGATCATCGGCGCCGACATTCACCAAGCCGAAATACGCGGTGCCCAATACCGCAGCACTTCCGACAGCACCGGCCACAAGCAGCGTTGTAATTGTTCTTTTCATGTTGGAATTCTCAGAACCACATCCTGATACCGGCAACGAAGCGTGCCTCATCAACATCTCCACCCTCGTCTCGGATGAAGTCAGCGGTGTTGCCGTAGGAGCGGCTCCAGGTAACGCCTATGTACGGGGCAAACTGGCGGACGATTTCATACCGTAGACGCAGCCCGACTTCGGTATTGGCCAGACCCGATCCAACACCGCGCTCAGGATCGTTCTTGCCATAGAAGTTCGCCTCAGCCGTGGGCTGCAAAATCAAGCGATTGGTCAGCAGGATGTCGTATTCGCCTTCAAGACGCGCAGCAGTCTGGCCGTTTTCGCCGATGAACGCCGTAGCTTCGGCCTCGAAGTCATACAAGGCCATGCCCTGAATACCAAAGGCTGCCCAGGTCTGCGGTGATTCCGGTTTGAAATCCTGACGGACCCCGGCGACCACGTCCCACCAAGGACTGACCGAGCGCCCGTATAGCAGTTGCAGCTCAGCATCTTCGGTTACCCCGTTGGTGCGCTCGCCTTCCGACCGAACCCAGAGTCGATTGATGTCGCTACCTACCCAGCCAGATGCATCCCAAGCCAGGGTGCTGCCCTCATCGGCGTCCTGGTATTCGAGCTGGTCCAACAGAAAGAAGCTGTTGATTCCGCTGTCGTGCACCTGGTGGCCACCCAAAGGCGGAAAGGCTGCCTCGCGGTCGGCATCAGTGAGCACTGGAATCGGCGTGCGGCTCGTTGTGGTCGGAGAAGTCGCTGAACCAGGATTCATCTGGGAATGGTCCATGCCCTTCATCGAACCGTGATCCATGCCCTTCATGTTTCCATGGCCCATTTTGCTGTGGTCCATCTTGCTATGGTCCACCGGGCTGGATTTGCTCTGGCTTTGAGCATGCCCCATCTGGCTGTGATCAACAGGGGCAGGCTGTTTCTGCTGTTTGCTCATCCCCATCTTGCTGTGATCCATCGCCGGCATCGATTCGGACGGAGCAGCATCCATTTGCATGGAACCGTGCCCCATTTTCGAATGATCCATGCCCGAGTGATCCATTTCTTCAGCGGCGAAGCTGGGCGTTACGCCCAGCATGCCGATTGAAACAGTCAGGGCCAGCAGCGAAGGCCGCCCAAGGCTATTGACCATCTTTCCCTGCCTTAGCTTTGTCGCTGCCATGCGATTCCATCATTTTGTCGTGGTCCATGCCTTCCATCGAGCCATGGTCCATCCCCTTCATCGAGCCATGGTCCATCCCCTTCATCGAGCCGTGGTCCATACCTTCCATGGACCCATGGTCCATGCCTTCATGGTTCATGCCCTGGCCCTGCTTGTCCTGCGAACCTTTGGCTTTACCGGCCTCGGTGGATTTCTGGGAATGCTGATCGTGGTTGTCGCTAGACCACGACGACGGGGCATAAACAGCCAACATGCCGACCATCGCAGCAGAGAGGAAAAAGGCGCTTCGTTTCATTGGTTTGCTCATCTCAAATCTCCAGTTCATTCGTCCACACGGACTTCTCGGAACATGCCCATTTCCATGTGGAACAGTAGGTGACAGTGATAGGCCCAACGTCCCAAGGCATCTGCGGTGACGCGATAGCTTCGTTTTGAGCCAGGTGGCATGTCGATGGTGTGCTTGCGAACCATGAAGTTGCCGTTCTCGTCCTCCAGATCACTCCACATACCGTGGAGATGGATGGGGTGAGTCATCATGGTGTCGTTGACCAAGGTGATGCGAAGACGCTCGCCATATTTCAACCGCAGCGGTTCAGCGTCGGAGAATTTGATACCGTCGAACGACCATGCGAACTTCTCCATTTGGCCGGTAAGGTGCAGTTCGATTGTGCGTCCAGGCTCTCGACCATCGGGATCGATGAAGGTGCTCCGCAAATCGGCGTAGGTCAGCACTCGGCGCCCGTTGTTGCGCAGGCCAATTCCCGGATCGTTCAGCTTCGGGGTCGGCGACATGGTCTGCATATCGACCAACGGGTTGTTGGTCTCGGAAGTCGGATGGCTCTGCATTGCACCGCTCATGCCGGCCATGCCCTCATGACCCATCCCAGCCATCTTGCTGTGATCCATGCCGGCCATGTTGCCGTGGTCCATTCCAGCCATCTTGCTGTGGTCCATGCCGGCCGTGCTGCCATGGTCCATTCCAGCCATCTTGCTGTGGTCCATGCCGGCCATGTTGCCATGGTCCATTCCAGCCATCTTGCTGTGGTCCATGCCGGCCATGTTGCCGTGATCCATTCCAGCCATCTTGCTGTGGTCCATGCCGGCCATGCTGCCATGGTCCATCCCAGCCATCTTGCTGTGATCCATGCCGGCCATGTTCCCTTGGTCCATGCCAGCCATGCCGCCGTGATCCATTCCGCCCATGCTGCCGTGGTCCATGCCCATATCGCTCATGGCGATGATCGGGCGTGGATCTACCTCCGGTACGGGCGCTTGCAAGTCTTCACGAACTGCCAGGGTGCCTCGGGAGTACCCGGTACGGTCCATGGATTGCGCGAAGATCGTATAGGCCTGCTCGTTTTCAGGTTCGACGATGACATCGTAGGTTTCGGCAACGGCGATCCGGAACTCATCGACCGATACGGGTTTGACGTACTGGCCGTCAGCAGCCACAACCGTCATCTTGAGCCCAGGAATCCGGACATCGAAATAGGTCATGGCCGAGCCGTTGATAAAGCGCAGGCGGATCTTCTCGCCGGGCTTGAAGAGTCCCGTCCAGTTGCCGTTCGGAGCCTGGCCGTTCATGAGGTAGGTGTAGGTATACCCGCTCACGTCAGCGAGGTCGGTGGGGCTCATCTTCATTTCAGCCCACATCTTCCGATCCGCTACAGCGGCCGACCAGCCTTTCTCGCTCACATCGTCAACGAAGTCGCTTACAGTGCGCTTGTGGAAGTTGTAGTAGTCAGATTGCTTCTTGAGTTTGGAGAGCACCCGCGCCGGGTCTTCATCCGTCCAATCGCTGAGCATGACGACGTAATCACGGTCGTACACAAACGGCTCCGGATCCTTGGCATCGATCACCAACGCCCCATAGACCCCGGACTGTTCCTGGAGGCCTGAGTGGCTGTGATACCAGTAAGTGCCGTTCTGGTGGACCTTGAACTTGTATTCGTACATGCCATCGGGAGCGATGCCGTGGAAGCTCAAGCCCGGCACACCGTCCATGTTGGCGGGCAGGATGATGCCGTGCCAGTGAATGGAGGTGTCCTGTTTCAGCCGGTTGCGTACGCGCAGCGTCACGGTGTCGCCTTCGCGCCATCGCAGGATCGGCCCTGGCACGGAGCCGTTGATGGCCATGGCCGTACGAGCTGCACCCGTGATGTTGACGGGCAGTTCGCCGATATACAGATCGAAGTCCGTGCCGCTGAGCACGTTCGGTTGGCCAGGGCTGGTCACGGCCCAGACCGGCGCGCGCCACATGCCGAGCCCACCCAGAAGTCCGGTAGCGGCCAGGCCTTTGACGAAAGATCGTCTCGTGGTTTTGCTTTGCATGCCGTTGCGTCCAGTCAGGTAGATCGCTGATATCCAGGCTGCTAGATGGTGCAGCCCTTGGGTTCATTGGAGCTCTCACCAGTCTCGTAGACTTTCGCCACTACGCGAGGCTGATGAGAGGCCGTACTCTGAAACAGCCATAGTTCAGATTCCGGGATGATTACTTTTCTGTAAGCTAGGATCAGCAGCTTTCGTGGCCCGCGTGCTTGCTGGACTGGGCGGCGAATGGCGCCTGCTCTTTCTTCCCCTGCGCAACCTGGGAGGCCTGCATGGAGCTTTGGAGAGCCGCTTCCATCCGTGCAAAGGTCCGGTCCGCGCCGCCCTCTGCCAGGGCAATGCCTGCCATGCCGAAGGTAACGACCATCACAATTGCTTTGACCATGTTCATCTGGAGATCCTCAGTGGGTTCTGCGCCTCATGGCGTCAGGTACAGGGTCAAGTTAGCCTCGCGGTGCTGTCAGAAAACTGATCTCGACATTACTTTTCCGTCAGCTTCTGGTTGGGCTTCTTTTTTCCCGCAAACTGGAAATGCACCCCGCGTGGATGAGAGCAGATGAAATTACTCGTGGCCGAAGATGAGCCGAAAACCGGTGTCTACCTCCAGCAAGGTCTAACAGAAGCTGGCTTCACCGTTGACCGGGTGATGACAGGCACTGACGCCCTGCAACAGGCACAGAGCGAAGCGTATGACTTGCTGATCCTCGACGTGATGATGCCGGGGCTCGATGGCTGGGATGTCCTGCGCAAGATCCGTGCGGCGGGTCAGGATGTGCCGGTCCTTTTCTTGACGGCCCGAGACGGCGTAGACGACCGCGTGAAAGGTTTGGAACTGGGCGCTGATGATTACCTGGTGAAGCCCTTTGCGTTCTCGGAGCTGCTGGCTCGAGTTCGTACGTTGCTGCGCAGAGGCAACGGTGGTTCTGCTCAAACCACTATGAAGATGGCAGACCTTGAGGTGGACCTGCTCAAGCGTCGAGCTACGCGAAACGGCAAGCGGATCGACCTTACTGCCAAGGAGTTTTCCCTGTTGGAGCTGCTCATGCGCCGACGCGGCGAGGTGCTTCCCAAATCGCTGATCGCTTCTCAGGTGTGGGACATGAATTTCGACAGTGACACCAACGTGATCGAGGTCGCGATTCGCCGACTGCGGGCCAAGATTGATGACGACTTCGCGCCAAAGCTAATCCATACCGCCCGAGGCATGGGCTACATGATGGATGTGCCCGAGTGATGCGCCCGCAATCATCGCTCGTCAAGCGGCTGACCCTGATGTTCATGTTCGCGGTGACTGCTGTCCTGGTGGTTGCCGGCGTCGCTTTCTACGGGCTCAGCCAGCACCATTTCCGGATGCTGGATGAGCAGGCGCTTTCTGAAAAGCTGGAGTCAACGCGTCATATCCTTTCCATCTCAGCAGCGCGAGGCGGGCTCGACGATCAGGAGCAGCAGCTGCGGGCATTGCTCGGCGCACATCAGGATCTGTCGGCGAAAATCACCAAGGCTGACGGAACGGTCCTGTTTTCAGACCCCAAAGCCTCCCAGATTCCTCAGCGGTTCGAGCAGGCGCATCGGGGTGCGGTCTGGGAGTGGCAGGATAAAGCGCAGAACTTCCGCGGCATTACCGCCCAGCTGACCATTGCAGGCGAGCCGGAACCGGTGACGGCCGTGCTGATGCTCGATGTCACCACTCACGCCCATTTCTTTGTCACCCTGCAATGGTGGTTCGGAATTGGTCTGGTGATCAGCGCGATTGTGAGCGCAGGCTTGGGCTGGGTCGTGGCCAAAAGCGGGCTTCGGCCTGTTGGGCAAATCACCAAAGTGGCCACCGGGATGTCGGCAAGATCACTTCGCGAACGCATTCCGCTGGAGCCCGTACCGCTAGAGCTTCAGGAGCTCATCCTGTCTTTCAACGGGATGCTGGGACGGTTGGAGGATGCATTCGTTCGGTTGTCCAACTTCTCTGCCGATATCGCTCACGAATTGAGAACGCCAGTCAGCAACCTTCTGACCCATACCGAAGTGGTGCTCACCAAGAAGCGTGACCTGGATGCCTATGAAGAAAACCTCTATTCGAACCTGGAAGACCTCAAGCGCATGTCGCGCATGATCGACGACATGCTGTTCCTGGCCAAGGCGGATAACGGTCTGATCGTGCCCGAGCAGATCGATGTGGAGCTCTCCGAACTCGTATCAAAGCTGTTCGAGTACTACCAATTCCTGGCTGAGGATCAAGGCATCCAACTGACCCTACACGGGCAGGGTAAGGTTCGTGGCGATCGCCTGATGATTGACCGAGCGCTTTCCAACCTTCTATCCAACGCGTTGCGCTACACCCCGGAAGGCAACGAGATATCAGTGCAGATCGAGCAGACGCCTGAAAGCGTGACGCTTTCCGTGCGTAACAGCGGGGTAACCATCGATCCCCAGCACATTGGCAAGATCTTCGACCGATTCTATCGAGCCGATCCAGCCAGACGCGAAGGCGGCCCAAGCAATGCAGGCCTGGGGCTGTCGATAACCCGCTCTATCATCGAGGCTCATAGCGGACGAATCTGGTGTACATCAGCGGAGGGTGTCACAACATTCTTCATCAGTCTCCCAGCCTCCAAGCGGTTGGTTAGTGCAGCCCCAACCCCTTAATGCTGAACTCATCCCGGTAACCTATACTCGCCCATCATGAATCGGCTCATTCGACTACTCACCCTCCTGATGCTAATCGTGGCGCTTCCGCTTAACGGGATGGCGGGCATCGATTCGGCGACTGAACCTTGCCCAATGCAGGCGATGGGCATGGAAATGATGGCGGGCATGGACCATGACTGCTGCCAGGACCAAGACCTGGGTAAGACTGGCGACCATGCCAAATCCTGCAAGGTCGGCCAGGAGTGCAGGACTGCCAGTACCGTACAGATTAGCTTCCTGACGCCTGGGCTGACTTTCGCCAAGCCACGACCTGCCGATACCTACGCTGTAGGCATAGCGACAGGTTCTCCCCCCGATCCGTGGCGTCCTCCCCGCGTCTGATTCCCTCTTAATTTCACACCGTCGTTCCGCCTAGCAGCGGGGCGATGGCACGCGCCTGGGCGCTGATCTTTCGAGGAATCATTTTCATGACTCCCCAACGTTTTCAGGGACGGATAACCACGGCCGTCCTGTTCATACTGCTGCCGGCTGTCTCGGCACAGGCTGCAACGCTGTCGCTGGATGAGGCGCTGCAACTGGCTGAACGTAACGCTCCCTCTCTACAGGCCCGCCAGGAGCAGGCATCAGCTGCGCGCAGCGCAGTCATTCCAGCGGGCGAACTACCCGATCCGCGCCTGAATCTCGGGGTACAAAACCTGCCGATTGAAGGCACCGATCGCTGGAGCATGAACAGAGACTTCATGACCATGCAGGTGGTTGGCCTGTCCCAAGAAGTACCGAACCGGGACAAACGCAAAGCTCGCATAGAGACAGCGCAGGCCACGGTCGAGCGAGCCGATGCCGAGGCGATCTTCGAACGCTTGAAGGTTAGGGCGGCAACCGCACAGGCTTGGGTTACTGCGTACACCGTGCAGCGAAAGCTTGAACAGTTCGACGCCTTCTACAAAGAAAACCAGCTGCTGGCTTCCACGGTGCGGGCCCGCCTGGCCGGAGGCGCAGGCTCCAGCGCCGATACGCTGGCTCCCAAGCAAGAAGCCGCGCAGTTGGACGAGCAGAAAGACGTTCTATTGAGTCAGTCAGCTCAGGCGCGAGCCGCGCTGAAGCGCTGGATTGGGCAGGACGCCGAAGTAGGCGCGCCGACCTTCCCTGTCTGGCCTGTAGACGCAGCTGAATACTTGCACTCCGTCCATGCCCATCCGGAGCTCAATACCTACAACGCCATGACACGCGAGGCTCAAGCCCAGGTACACCAGGCTCAGGCGGAAAAGAAATCGGATTGGTCCTGGGGAGTGGATTATCAGCGCCGTGGTCCGGACTTCAGCAACATGGTCAGCCTGCAAGTCAGCTTCCAATTGCCATTGTTTACCAGCTCACGGCAAGACCCGATGATTGCGGCACGACGCGCACAAGTTCGCCAATTGGAAGATGAGCAGGACGCTGCCCTGCGCGAGCATCAAGCCCAGCTTGAAACAGACCTTGTCGAGTACCAACGCTTGCAACGGGCAGTGCGGCGCAGTCGCGAAACACTTTTGCCCCTGGCCGAGGACCGGGTACGCCTCGCTCTGGCGGATTACCGCGCCGGTAAGTCGCCGTTGAGTGAAGTGCTGTCGGCACGCCGGCAGCGTGTGGAGGCACTACTACAGGATGTGGACCTGCAAGGACAGTTGGCGGCAACAGCAGCGCGTCTGCATTTCGTTTATGGAGAGGTGCGGGCATGAGGAATAGGTCGATTGGTTTCGTCGTGGCTGCTGCCCTTGCTATTGGAATAGGCGCTGGCTTCTGGCTAGGTGGGAGAGGTGCGTATTCGCCATCGCAGCCCTTAGGTCAGGAAAAAAAAGCGCTGTACTGGTACGACCCGATGTATCCCCAGCAGCACTTCCCGGCGCCCGGAAAATCGCCGTTCATGGACATGCCGCTCGTGCCCAAGTATTCGGATGACACGGCTGGCGAGGAGCAGCCTGCGGTTCAGGTCTCGGCTGGGCTCCAGCAAAACCTTGGGATTCGATTGGCAACGGTGACGGCTGGCCGGCTAGAACGGACCCTAAGTGTGAGCGGCGTTCTGACGTTCGACGAACGCGACTTCAGCGTGTTGCAGGCCCGTACTGGCGGTTACGTCGAACGCGTCTATGGTCGAGCGACGGGGGACATCGTTGCCAAAGGGGCTCCTCTAGCCGATGTGCTGACCCCGGAGTGGGCTGGTTTGCAGGAGGAATACCTGGCGTTGCGGCATTCTGGCGACGCTCAGCTGACGGCGGCGGCACGACAGCGGCTCGTGCTCGCCGGCATGCCGGCCGACCTGATCAACCGGGTCGCGAGCACTGGGAAGGTGCAGCTCTCGGTCACACTCTCCGCACCCACTGCCGGTGTAATCCAGGTTCTCGATCTGCGACCCGGCATGACGCTGACGCCGGGCGCTACCTTAGCAAGGATCAATGGAGTGGCCAACGTCTGGCTGGAAGCGGCTGTGCCGGAAGCCCAGGCTCAAGGCCTTCGCGAAGGCCAGCCTGTGCAGGCGCAATTGCCAGCGTTCCCAGGCGATCCCATACCGGGCAAGTTGACTGCGCTATTGGCCGATGCCGATTTGCAGAGCCGCACGTTGCGCCTGCGTATCGAGTTGCCCAACCGAGATGGGCGGCTTCGTCCTGGGATGACCGCTCAAGTGGCTCTCCATCCCGGCGAGTCTGCCAAGCAAAGCCTCTTGGTGCCTGCCGAGGCGGTCATCCGCACCGGCAAGCGAGACCTGGTGATGCTGGCTGAAGACGGTGGTCGCTTCCGGCCGGTGGAAGTCGTGTTGGGCCAGGAGAGCAAAGGCCAAGTTGCGGTGTTGCAGGGTCTTCAGGCAGGACAGCGCATCGTCGCGTCCGGGCAATTCCTGTTGGACTCCGACGCTAATTTGAAAGGCATCGAGGCGGCGACGGTGCAGGATAGTCAGCCTAATGCGGGGCCAGCCCTGCATGAAGCGGATGGCCGTGTCGTGCAGATAGACGGCACACAGCTCACCGTTGCCCACGGTCCTTTCATCACCCTGGGCATGCCAGGGATGACCATGACCTTCCCTGTGGCTGAGCAGTCTCTCCTTGATGGCCTCAAGATCGGTGCGCAGATTCGCTTTGGCATACGCGAACGCGACGAGGGCATGGTCGTTGAGCAGATCAAAGTGTTGGAGGGCCAACCATGATTGCCAAACTGATCCGCTGGTCGGTAGGCAACCGTGTGCTGGTGCTCCTCGCCACGCTGTTTCTGGTGGCATGGGGCTTCGTCTCGGTGCGTAGCCTACCAATCGACGCCTTGCCCGACCTGTCGGACGTGCAGGTGATCATCCGCACGTCCTACCCAGGCCAGGCTCCCCAGATCGTTGAGAATCAGGTGACCTATCCGCTGACCACTACCATGCTCTCGGTTCCGGGGGCCAAAACGGTTCGCGGCTTCTCCGCCTTCGGTGACAGCTTCGTCTATGTGCTGTTCGAGGACGGCACCGATCTGTATTGGGCGCGCTCTCGGGTTCTTGAGTACCTGAGCCAGGCGCAATCGCGATTACCTGCCGCAGCCAAGCCGGTACTGGGCCCGGACGCCACCGGGGTGGGCTGGATTTATCAATATGCGCTGGTCGATCGTAACGGCGGCCATGACCTGTCGCAACTGCGCAGCCTGCAGGACTGGTTCCTGCGCTATGAGCTCAAGACGCTGCCGGATGTCGCTGAAGTGGCCACCATCGGCGGTATGGTCAAGCAGTATCAGGTCGTGCTCGATCCGCTGCGCATGGCCAGCCTCGGTATCACCCAGGCTGAGGTGGTGGAGGCTATAGGCAAGGCCAACCAGGAGACCGGTGGCGGTGTACTGGAGCAAGGCGAAGCGGAATTCATGGTACGTGCGGCCGGCTACCTGCGATCGCTGGATGATTTCAGAGCGATACCCCTGCGACTGGCTACCAAGGGCGTGCCGGTGACATTAGGCGACGTCGCTACGGTGCAGATAGGTCCGGAAGCCCGCAGAGGCATAGGCGAACTGGACGGCCTCGGCGAAGCCGTAGGAGGTGTGGTGATCCTGCGCAGCGGGAAGAATGCTCGTGAGGCCATCGCGGACGTCAAGGCTAAGCTCGAAACCCTGAAGAAAGCCCTGCCAGCCGGGGTGGAACTTGTCACCGTCTACGACCGCAGCCAGTTGATCGACCGTGCCGTGGAGAACCTCAGTCACAAGCTGATCGAGGAGTTCTTGGTAGTGGCGTTGGTATGCGCAGCCTTTCTCTGGCACCTGCGCTCGTCATTGGTGGCTATCGTTTCGCTGCCCGTGGGAATCCTGATAGCGCTGATCGTCATGCGTCATCAGGGCATCAACGCCAACATCATGTCCCTTGGCGGAATCGCTATTGCCATCGGTGCAATGGTGGACGCTGCCGTGGTCATGATCGAGAACGCCCACAAACGTGTTGAGGCCTGGCATATCCGGCATCCTGGTCAACCTTTGCGGGGAGAAGCGCATTGGAGGGTAATGACGGAGGCGGCCGTCGAGGTAGGGCCGGCACTGTTCTTCAGCCTCATGATCATCACGCTTTCGTTCATCCCGGTGTTCACGCTGCAAGCCCAGGAAGGACGCCTCTTTGCACCCTTGGCCTTTACCAAGACCTACGCAATGGCTGCGGCAGCTGCGCTATCGGTGACCCTGATACCGGTGCTGATGGGGTACTGGATCAGAGGGCCACTGCCTGCGGAACAGCGCAACCCGCTCAACCGGGGCCTCATCCGGCTATACCGTCCGGCATTGGAGGTCGTCCTGCGCCGGCCTCTGGTTACCCTCGCTGCAGCATTGGTGATCCTGCTCAGCAGTCTGTGGCCCTTGAATCATCTTGGGGGCGAGTTCCTTCCTCCGCTCGATGAAGGTGATCTGCTCTACATGCCTTCAGCCTTGCCTGGACTCTCGGCGCAGAAAGCTTCAGAGCTGTTGCAGCGAACGGATCGTCTGATTCGAACTGTTCCCGAAGTGGCCAGTGTCTTTGGTAAAGCCGGCCGCGCCGAGTCAGCTACCGACCCGGCACCGCTGGAGATGTTCGAGACCACCGTTCGGCTCAAGCCCAAGAGTGAGTGGCGTCCAGGAATGACCACGGACAAGCTTATCGAGGAGCTTGATCGCACTGTGCGTGTGCCTGGGCTGACCAACATCTGGATCCCGCCCATCCGCAACCGCATCGATATGCTGGCCACCGGCATCAAGAGCCCAATCGGCGTCAAGGTGGCCGGCAGCGACCTAGGCCAGATAGACCGGGCCACTCTCGCTGTGGAGCGGGCCGCGAAAAAGGTGCCTGGAGTGACTTCGGCGCTGGCAGAGCGTTTGACTGGTGGCCGCTACATTGATCTGGATATCGACCGCCATGCCGCTGCCCGTTACGGTCTGAACATCACCGACGTACAGGCCATCGTGGCCGGCGCCATTGGTGGCGAAACCATCGGGGAAACAGTTGAAGGCTTGGCCCGCTATCCCATTAGCGTGCGCTATCCACGCGAATGGCGTGATTCGGTGGAGGCGTTGCGTCAGCTGCCGATCTACACCTCGCAGGGCGGCCAGCTGACGCTCGGCAGCGTGGCCCGCATACGTATTGCTGATGGCCCGCCCATGCTGAAGAGCGAGAATGCTCGCCCCTCGGGCTGGGTGTACATCGACGTGCGCGGCCGGGACCTTTCGTCTGTTGTTGCAGACTTACGTCAGGCGATCGACAGCGAGGTAAAGCTCGATTCAGGCATGAGCTTGAGCTACTCCGGCCAGTTCGAATACCTGGAGCGGGCGAACGCCCGTCTGGCCTGGGTGGTGCCAGCGACGCTGGCCATCATCTTCGTGCTGCTCTACCTGACCTTCGGCCGCCTCGGTGAAGCACTGCTCATCATGGGCACTTTACCTTTTGCCCTGACCGGGGGCGTCTGGCTGCTCTACCTGCTGGGCTACAACCTTTCAGTGGCCACAGGCGTTGGCTTCATTGCCCTGGCCGGCGTAGCGGCGGAGTTCGGAGTGATCATGCTCATCTACCTGAATAACGCTTGGGCTGAGCGTCAGGCCAACGGCGAAACTACACGAGCAGCGCTGCTCGACGCGATCCGTGAGGGCGCGGTGCAACGCATCAGGCCCAAGGCAATGACTGTGGCAGTCATCGTTGCAGGCCTGCTGCCCATCCTCTGGAGCAGCGGTACCGGCAGCGAGGTCATGAGCCGCATCGCGGTGCCCATGGTGGGCGGCATGCTCACCGCCCCCTTGCTTTCACTTTTTGTAATCCCTGCGGCGTACTGGCTGATCCGTCGCCGCGAACTTGCTGTAACTACCCCCAACCTCTCAGGAGAAATCCAATGAAAAAGCTAATTGTCATCGCAGGCCTGGTCACAGCTTTCGCCGCCAGTGTGCATGCCCAGGACATGGATGGTATGGACATGAAGAAAATGCCAGCCTCCGCCGAGGGTGGCCAAGGCAGCCAGGCGGCGCCCACTGCGCATGCGGAAGGGACAATTAAGGCGCTGGATCCTCAAAGCGGGAAAATCACCTTGGCGCACGGCCCGGTAGCAGAGCTCAAATGGCCGGCGATGACCATGGGCTTCCAAGCTGAGCCTGCACAGCTGAAGGGCTTGAACGTAGGAGACAAGGTGAAATTTGGGTTCCGTATGGAGGGAAGTGTCGCGAAAATCGTGAGCATCCAGAAGCAGTGATTGAAAAGCCTTGAATGATCGGGCACGCCTTCATACCGAGATGATTCGGACAAGCTTACAGAAATGTAATCAATCTTCAGGCCCCCGTCAGGTCGAACGCTACATACCGTCATGAGACGGTGCACTGGCATCTCATCGACCCGATACCGGAGATATGATCATGAACAGTAGCTTTGATGAATGCATCTCGGAATGCATGCGCTGCGCGCTGGCCTGTGAAGTCTGCGCGTCAGCCTGCCTGCGAGAGCAGGACGTAAAAATGATGGCTGACTGCATCAAGCTGGACAGGGATTGCGCAGATATGTGCAAGCTGGCGGCTACCTTGATGACACGAGAAAGCATGCTCGCCAAGGAATTTTGTGCGTTGTGCGCAAGGATTTGCCGCGCCTGCGGGGAGGCGTGCGGTAAGCATAAGGCAGACCACTGTCAGCATTGCGCACAGACCTGTTTGGCCTGCGCTGCATCCTGCGAAGCAATGGCTGCGTAAGCGTTTTCGCCCAGTCAGCTTTCCATGCGCCTGACAAAGGATATGGATACGTCGTTAACCGTCTGGCTAGGGAGACGGGTAGACCGCTGATGTTGAGCATGCGCTCTGGCGGAGCCTAGCTTGGGCAGCCATTCACCAAGGCGCTGCCTTACGGATCTGATGACAAAAAAGCCCGCCTCGGCGGCGGGCTATCAGATGTCTCCCAGGGGAGGCTGTAGGCCAACAAGTCTCGGAGCAAGCATTTGTAGGATACGCCTCTTGGCTCACGCCCACCAGCCAGCTTCGGCCGGAGCGAATGGTTCTACGTCGAGGGCATTGGAAACGGCTTATGTAGGCCCCGTCAATTGGCAGGGCAATCCGCAAAGACAAAGCAGGCCGATTATCCCCTGGCGGTATACCCCCAGGCAGAGTCAAAGGCAAAGCTAGGGGGGAAATCTAGCGGGTACCCCGATTTGAGGGCAGAATCACCAGCTTCACCTACGTTGCACTGGGTTGAGGGGCAGTTTGAAACTGCTATCTAGCGCGACAGCGACCATCGCCGCCATGAGCAAGAGCACAGGTGCGCCTTGAGTACTCAGCACAAAGGCCGTAGCAAACGGCCCCGTGGCCTGCGCCAAGACCATTGGGCGAGCTAATGCTCCCATGCGTGCGCGATACCCTTGCCAAACAGCACCAGAGGCAAGATGACTCTGGCAATAGTGAGAATCCCGATGCCGGCGCCCTACAGCGCTGCTGCAGGGAATGCCAGCCAAGGCACGCCAGGAATGAATAAGCAGATGCCGATGAAGCTCACCAACACGCCGGCACGGCCGACCAGGTTGGGTGAAGATGCCGAGCAAGCGAGAACTCCAATACTCTTGCCACCACCTGGGCCGGCCCAAGGACCATCCCCACCGCCAACACCGTGACCGTTGGAAGGCCAAGTTCCTTGAGCGAGGTGAGAAGATGCACAGAGAGGGTGGCCATGACGAAGGCAATGACCGTGAGTAGCCCTGCAACGAACCAGAAAAGCCGGCGGGCGCCATCATCGTTGAGCGGCGACTGAGCCTGCTTGGTGCTGTAGTCGGGAGGTTAACCTCATCGCCGGCGCACAGTATCAGAGGTAAGCCATGGCGCTGTTAAAAACAATGTCCGCTGAGCGTGCGTCAGCTCTGGCATACGCTTGGCCTTCCGTTACCTGTTGATAATCTATGCTATACCTTATGTCCAGCACACCTCATACGTTTAGTGAGGAAACGCGCGCTAAGGGTCAAAAACAGTATGGCTCGACTTACATGCATGATCCCTGGCTCTGTTTTCATGACTAAGTAGCGGGCGATCAACGCTTCTCAAGCACATAGCCCACACCGCGAAGCGTATGGATCAGCTTCGTCTCGAAAGGGTCATCGATCTTGGCTCTAAGTCTTCGAATCGACACTTCTACAACGTTTGTATCGCAGTCGAAGTTCATATCCCAGACCTGTGAGATGATCTGTGTGCGGCTGAGCACCACGCCGGTATTGCGCATTAGGTAGTGCAGAAGTGCAAACTCTTTCGTCGTCAGATCAATACGCTGGCCGTCCCTGAAGGCCCTGTGACGGCTCTGGTCTAGCTCCAGGTCAGCGACACGAATGATCTCCACAGATGCAGGGTGTTCAGACCTGCGCATTAAGGCGCGAACCCGGGCTAGCAGTTCTGGGAACTCAAATGGTTTGATCAGGTAGTCATCTGCACCGTTCTCCAAACCCCGGACCTTATCTGCCAAACGACTTCTCGCCGTGAGCATCATGATGCGGGAGGGGCAATTTTTACGCCTCAAAAGCTCAAGTACCTGCCACCCATCCATTTCTGGCAGATTGATATCAAGAATAATCAACTCGTATTCGTGTTGCTTGGCTAGGAATAGCCCATCTGACCCGGTATGCACGCAATCGACGACATAACCGCATTCTGTAAGGCCTTGACGCACATATTCCGCAGTTTTTACTTCGTCCTCAATTACCAGAATTCGCATGGGATTTTGTCTCGATATCACTGAGCAATTAACCGCGCACGCGCGCCGGCATTATTGAAAGGAATGGTAAATCAAAATGAGCTGGGTGGGGCCTAAATGACGGATTTGTAATTTCCAGGTAATATGATTGATAGTCTGGAGGTATATCTTTTCGCGGTTTGGGTTCGACAGGTGCGGGCCCTCTCTCCAATAGGTAATTTGACCTTATGAAGTATGTGGTTGTTTTCTTCTTTGTGTTGAGTTTGTTCCGTTCAGATGACGGCGAAGTTACTCATGTCGAGGAAACTGGTCATTGGTGCAGCCATGAGTTTCACCGGCATGCAATGCGTACACTCGAACGGTTGATTGAATTTTAGGTAAAAAAAAGGCGCCCAAAGGGCGCCAAATATCCACCTTTTACCAAAGGAGCACTTAAGCCACTCAAGGTGAATTCGTAATGCACATTTTTCTGAAGAGACCAGTTTACGAATAAACTGATCCCCTTAGAGAATCACAGGATCGAAAGCGGGTACTCAATGATCACACGAGTTTCATCCAGATCCGATTCGAATGCAGTGGCACGCGTGGTGGCCTGGCGCAACCGGAAGGACAGGTCTTTTGCTGGACCAGTTTGCACGACATATTTAACCTCTACGTCACGCTCCCAACGTTTCTGATTGGTGAGCGGATCACCGTTGGCGTCGGTGCGCATGTAGAACTGGTTGGCGTTCGAGTAGTCTGCGCCCGAGCCTCTAGCGTAGCGGGTCATGAACGTCAGACCAGGAATGCCGTAGCTGGTGAAGTTCAGGTCGTAGCGCAGCATCCAGGAACGCTCTTTCGGCGAGTTGAAGTCGCTGTACTGGATAGAGTTGTCGACGAAAATCGAGTCTGACTGACGCAGGTAGTCGAAATCATCGTCGCCGTTGTTGCGTTGGTGCGACAGGGCCAGGGTGTGAGCGCCGTAACGGACCCCGACCTTGGCACTCCAGATATCGTTGTCAAACTCGCCTAGGCGCTGCTTCCCTTCATCCACGGCTTTGTAATAGTTGAAGCCGCCAATCAGCGCAAGGTCGTCATTCAGTGGATAGGCGAAGCTGGTGCCAGCGTAGTACTGGTTCCAGACTTCTTTCAACTGACTGGCGTATACGCTCACGGTCCAGTTATCGTTGATCGCGTAATCACCGCCACCGTAGCCTACCCAAGGCGAGTTAACCGGGCCACCGTAGAAAGTTGCGAAGTTATCATTCAGATTGCTGGAGACCGGCTGGCTCATCGCATGCAGTCGGCCACCCTGCAGGGTGAGGCCCTGGATGCTGGTGTTCTCAACGGTCACACCGCGGAAGCTTTCAGGCAACAGGCGCGAGTCGCCTGATGCAACAACTGGCGTCGACGGGAAAACATCACCCACTTTCACGACCGTATCAAACAAGCGAACTTTAGCCGCCCCGCCAACCTTGGTGTATTCGTCGCGAGCTTCGCCTTTGTTATCAACAGGCATGACGTCGAATGAACTACGACCGCCGTTGCGCCCGTCACCAGTATCGAGCTTAAGCCCTATCATGGCAAAGGCATCAACACCAACGCCGACCGTCCCTTGGGTAAAACCAGAGTTGAATTTGGTGATGATCCCGTGCGCCCAGGCCTCGGAGTAGCCATTGGTGTTGCCCTTGCCGCTGTTGTAAGTGGGAGCTGAGCTGTCGCGGTTATCACGATTGAAATAGAAGTTGCGGTTGAGCACTGTAAGGCTGCTACCTTCGATGAAACCTTCGGGCTTATCTTCAGCTTGAGCAGTAACTGCATAGCTTCCAGACAGCGCCGAAACTGCCGCCAAATACAGTGGTACTTTGATTTTCATCCGATGCTCCTTTGATTTACGGCAGTTTTTATTATGTTTCCGGCGCGGGTGTCGTTATAAGTTCTGAGCCGGCGGCGCGCCTCGCGTAGCGCCGAGCTCATATTTGCAGGCGGAAGATAACGGGATGGTGATAGGAAAATTACAATTTCGTCATCTGGTCGTTATTTTGGTCATTGACGCCGCATGCTAGCCATCTCTCGCGTTCGCAATGAAATTCGGTGGTTCGACTGTGTCATCAGCGTTTTCGGGCATTACAAGCTTTTCTTACGAAATTGTAATTTTCTAGCCACCCCTCTGATAGCTACCGCTCTTTAGAGTGCCATCACCTAATCCAGTGGGGCTTGGCAGCTATTTCGGCGTTCTGGCCAAGCTAACGAAGTTTGTGCACGAGGACCAAGAAAGTGCTCCGGTATAACCGCAATGTCTTATCCAAGACCTACGTCTCACCGTGGAAAATTGCCGCTCTCTGTGCGGTGATTTCCGGGTTGCTGGCACCCACCGCATTTGCCCAAAGCATCAGCTTGCCCCAAGCGCTGTCGACGGCAATGGATGCCAACCCAGACCTCGCGGCGGCACGTCAGGAAATCGGCATCGCGGACGGTGCGCGCAAGCAAGCCGGGCTGATTCCAAACCCCGAAATCTCGTATGAGATGGAGGACACACGGCGTAACACCAGCACAACGACCGTTACGCTAAGTCAGACCTTGGAGCTCGGTGGTAAGCGGGGAGCCCGCGTAGATGTCGCCACATACGGCCAGAGTGTTGCACAACTGGAACTGGACCGACGCGTGAATGGTCTGCGTGCAGACGTCGTGCAGGCGTTTTACGCTGCATTACGAGCCCAAACCGGACTCGACCTCGCTAAACAATCCCTTGAACTTACTGAGCGCGGCCTTCGCATTGTCGATGGTCGAGTTCGCGCAGGTAAATCTTCACCTGTGGAGGCTACCCGCGCCCAGGTTCAACTGGCTGAAGCCCGGTTGCAGGTCCGTCGCGCCGAAACGGAAAAAGCGAATGCTTACCAGCAACTCGCCCAAGTCACGGGGAGTTCTGTGACCATATTCGATCGCCTTGAATCACCAACCTTGTCTCCTGGCTTGCCGCCGCGCACTGAAGAGTTGCTGGCAAAGCTCGATCAGACTCCGGAAATGCGGCAGGCAGTGGTGGAGATTGATAAGAGCGATGCCTCGCTTGGCGCAGAAAAAGCTCAGCGTATTCCAAACCTCACGGTAAGCGTGGGTAGCCAGTACGACCGCTCGGTGCGCGAGCGAGTCAATGTCGTTGGTCTGTCCATGCCTTTGCCGCTGTTTGATCGTAACCAAGGCAACATTCTTTCCGCTTCTCGACGTGCCGATCAGGCCCGCGACCTGCGTAACGCTGTCGAGTTGAGATTGCGCGCCCAAACCCAAACCGCGCTGAACCAGTGGTCCACCGCCATGCAAGAAGTTGAGTCCTACGACAAGACCATTCTGCCCTCAGCCCAGCAGGCCGTGGATACCGCAACCCGCGGATTCGAGATGGGGAAATTCGGCTTTATCGAAGTACTGGACGCCCAGCGCACCTTGATCCTTGCTCGTGGCCAGTATCTCGACTCGCTGGCAGCGGCGACCAATGCGCGTGCGCAAGTAGAAAGGGTTTATGGCGAAGTAGGCTCGACCGCCGGCGCACGCTGAACGGGGCATACATTTTTCTCGGCACTCGGCGTTTAAACCTGCCGGTGCCTACGATCAGCAGGAGTAGCAATGGAAAACAAACGCAAGATCGCCCTCGCGGTAGCCGCTGTGGCAATCCTTGGATTTGGCAGCCTCGCCTGGAACAGCAGTTCCGATCAACAAGCGGCGACTAACGCAGAACATGGTGCTGACGATGGTCATGGCCATGACAAGAAGGCCGGATCAGCTAACAAAGAGAACAGTGAAGCGGAGCATAGTGAAGATGGGCACGGTGAAGAAGGTCATGGCGAGGAGGGCCACAGTGAAGAGGGCGGTGAGGAAGAAGGTAAGCTAACCCTTAGTGCTGAACAGATCAAAGCAGCTGGCGTGACTCTGGAATCGGCAGCGCCTCGTGATTTGGGAACCGTCGTGAGCTTCCCGGGTGAGATTCGTTTTGACGAGGACCGCACTGCGCACGTTGTTCCTCGCGTTCCAGGCGTTGTCGAAACAGTCC
Organism: Pseudomonas sp. BJP69; assembly: GCF_007633355.1. Lineage (NCBI taxonomy): Bacteria > Pseudomonadati > Pseudomonadota > Gammaproteobacteria > Pseudomonadales > Pseudomonadaceae > Pseudomonas > Pseudomonas sp. BJP69. The sequence goes on along the minus strand of NZ_CP041933.1, from coordinate 5,547,007 downwards.
AGGCGAATTTGGGTGAGTCCGTCAAGAAGGGTCAAGTCCTTGCGGTGATTGCCAGCCAGCAGATCTCTGACCTGCGCAGCGAGCAACAAGCCGCTCAGCGTCGTGTCGAACTTGCGCGCGTGACTTTTAGCCGAGAGAAGCAGCTCTGGCAGGACAAGATTTCTGCGGAGCAGGACTACCTCCAGGCTCGCCAGGCGCTGCAGGAAGCCGAAATCTCTCTGGCCAACGCCAAGCAAAAAGTCAGCGCGATCGGTGCCTCGGTCAATTCGGTAGGCGGTAACCGTTACGAACTCAGGGCTCCCTTTGACGCCGTAGTGGTGGAGAAACACTTGACCGTCGGGGAAGTCGTCAGCGAGGCGACTAACGCCTTTATTCTGTCCGACCTTAACCAAGTTTGGGCCACTTTCGCTGTACCGCCTACCGATTTGGCCAAGGTCACTACCGGCCGCGCCGTGAAGGTTTCCTCACCTGACATGAACGTGGAGGTCGAGGGCAAGGTGGGTTATGTCGGCAGCCTGTTGGGCGAGCAAAACCGAGCAGCGACCGTCCGCGTTACGTTGACCAATCCCAACGGGGCCTGGCGTCCTGGTCTTTTCGTGAACATCGCAGTCACGTCCCAGACTGATCGCGTGGCGGTGGCTGTCCCGGAACACGCCGTGCAGACCGTTGAGGACAAACCATCGGTCTTCGTACGCACCGCCGAGGGCTTCGACACCCGCCCAGTAAAGCTGGGCCGCCGTGACAGTGGGTACGTGGAAATCACGGACGGCATCGAAGCGGGCGCTCAAGTGGCTACCAATGGCAGCTTCACACTCAAGTCTGAGCTCGGCAAAGCCTCTGCCGAGCACAGTCACTGATGCGAACTGACAGGATGATTTCTTATGTTTGAACGTATCATCAGATTTGCCATTGAACAGCGGATCGTTGTAATGATCGCTGTCCTGATCATTGCCGGTATCGGCATCTACAGCTACCAAAAGCTGCCGATCGATGCCGTTCCTGACATTACCAACGTCCAGGTGCAGATCAACACTGCAGCGCCTGGCTATTCCCCATTGGAAACCGAGCAACGGATCACGTTTCCAGTTGAAACGGCCATGGCTGGTCTTCCAGGTCTTCAGCAGACCCGTTCGCTGTCTCGCTCGGGCCTGTCTCAGGTGACCGTGATTTTCAAGGACGGCACCGACATCTTCTTTGCCCGCCAGCTGATCAATGAGCGGCTACAGGTTGCAAAGGAACAGCTGCCAGAGGGCGTAGATGCCGTCATGGGCCCGGTCTCAACCGGCCTCGGCGAAATTTTCCTGTGGACCGTTGAAGCCGAAGAGGGCGCGGTCAAAGAAGACGGTACGCCCTACACGCCCACCGACCTGCGGGTAATCCAGGACTGGATCATCAAGCCTCAGCTGCGCAACGTACCTGGCGTGGCAGAGATCAATACCATCGGTGGCTTTGCCAAGCAGTTCCTGGTTGCGCCGGATCCGAAGCGCCTGGCTACCTACAAGTTGACCCTGAATGATCTGGTAGCCGCGTTGGAAAGCAACAACGCCAACGTAGGCGCCGGTTACATCGAGCGTAATGGTGAGCAGTTGCTCATTCGTGCACCGGGCCAAGTCGGCAACATCGAAGACATCGCCAACATCGTAATCACCAGTGTGGATGGTGCACCGATTCGCATCAGCAACGTCGCCGACGTCAGCATCGGTAAGGAGCTTCGTACTGGTGCTGCCACTGAGAATGGCCGCGAGGTCGTGCTCGGTACAGTATTCATGCTGATCGGTGAGAACAGCCGCACTGTGTCCCAAGCTGTCGCAGCGAAGCTTGCGGACATCAACCGTACTCTGCCAAAGGGCGTGGTTGCGGTCACCGTTTACGATCGTACCAACTTGGTTGAAAAAGCCATTGCGACGGTGAAGAAGAACTTGGTTGAAGGTGCGATCCTGGTTATCGCCATTCTGTTCCTGTTCCTCGGCAACATCCGTGCAGCGTTGATCACCGCGATGGTGATCCCGCTGTCCATGCTGTTCACCTTCACAGGGATGTTCAATAACAAGGTCAGTGCCAACCTAATGAGTTTGGGCGCACTCGACTTCGGCATCATCGTCGACGGGGCCGTGGTCATCGTGGAGAACGCGATCCGTCGATTAGCACATGCGCAGCACAAACATGGCCGTATGCTCACCAAAACCGAACGCTTCCATGAGGTCTTTGCTGCTGCCCGCGAAGCGCGTCGGCCACTGATCTTCGGGCAACTGATCATTATGGTGGTGTACCTGCCTATCTTCGCCCTCACCGGCGTGGAGGGCAAAATGTTCCACCCCATGGCATTCACCGTTGTGATGGCGCTATTGGGTGCAATGATCCTCTCCGTTACCTTCGTGCCGGCAGCGATCGCCATGTTCGTCACTGGCAAGGTCAAGGAGGAAGAGGGCGTTGTTATGCGCACTGCGCGGCTGCGTTATGAGCCTGTGCTGCAGTGGGTGCTTGGGCATCGGAATATCGCTTTCTCCGCAGCAGTAGCACTGGTCGTTCTCAGCGGTGTACTTGCCAGTCGCATGGGGAGCGAGTTCATCCCAAGTCTCAGTGAGGGGGACTTCGCTCTTCAAGCCTTGCGCGTACCTGGTACTAGCCTCAGCCAGTCGGTGGACATGCAGGAGCGTTTGGAAAAAGCAGTCATCGAGCAGGTACCGGAAGTTGAGCGTATGTTCGGCCGAACCGGTACGGCTGAAATCGCCTCTGACCCAATGCCACCGAATATCTCCGATGCTTACGTCATGCTCAAACCAAAGGACCAATGGGCCGATCCCGACAAGTCGCGGGAGGAGCTCATTGCCGAGGTTCAAAAGGCGGCAGCCAGTGTCCCGGGCAGTAACTATGAACTCTCCCAGCCTATCCAGCTTCGTTTCAACGAACTGATCTCCGGGGTGCGCAGCGATGTTGCGGTGAAGGTTTATGGTGACGACATGGATGTGCTCAACAGCACGGCCAATAAGATCGCCGCAGCGCTCAAAGCGGTACCAGGCTCCTCGGAGGTCAAGGTTGAGCAGACCACAGGTCTGCCAGTGCTGACCATTAACATCGACCGGGAAAAAGCAGCACGCTACGGCCTGAACATTGCGGACGTGCAGAATTCGATCGCGATTGCTGTGGGTGGTCGTACAGCGGGAACGTTGTACGAGGGTGATCGCCGATTCGACATGGTGGTGCGCCTGCCTGAGGCTGTACGCACCGACGTCGCGGGTATGTCTAGTTTGCTGATTCCTGTGCCTGCCAATGCGGCTCAGGGCGCTAATCAGATCGGTTTCATTCCACTTTCGCAGGTCGCTAAGCTGGACTTGCAGTTGGGCCCGAACCAGATCAGCCGCGAGAACGGTAAGCGCTTGGTTATTGTAAGCGCCAACGTCCGGGGCCGTGACCTTGGGTCGTTCGTTGATGAGGCGGCATCTACCTTGTCAACGAAGGTGGAAATTCCAGCAGGCTACTGGACCAGTTGGGGCGGCCAGTTCGAGCAGCTGCAGTCGGCAGCCAAGCGCCTGCAGATTGTGGTTCCGGTAGCCTTACTGCTGGTAATGACCTTGCTGTTCTTGATGTTCAACAACCTGAAGGACGGCATGCTGGTCTTCACCGGTATTCCATTCGCTCTCACTGGCGGGGTCGTGGCCCTTTGGCTGCGTGATATCCCGCTCTCGATCTCGGCAGGGGTAGGCTTCATCGCACTCTCCGGCGTCGCGGTACTGAACGGCCTGGTGATGATTGCCTTCATTCGCGGATTGCGAGAAGAGGGACGAACGCTCAGGCAGGCAGTCGATGAAGGCGCACTCACCCGACTGCGACCAGTGTTGATGACAGCCTTGGTGGCGTCCCTGGGCTTCATCCCAATGGCCTTGGCCACCGGTACCGGTGCGGAGGTTCAACGGCCTCTGGCTACAGTGGTAATTGGTGGGATCCTTTCCTCCACCGCGCTGACTTTGCTGGTCCTGCCGGCCCTGTATCATTGGGCACATCGCAAGGATGAAGACGGCGACGAGGCAGAAGCCGTAAGCTGATCCCCCCAGATACAAAAACCCACAACACGCGTTGTGGGTTTTTTGTTTTATATGAAATAGATGCACTTACCTTTCAAAATTGTAAGTTTCTCGTCATGCCGGTGATGCCTCTGCGTTGCTAAAGTTACGCCCGAGATGATTTGAATTTGAGAGGTTCCTATGAAAAAGCTAATTGTTGCTGCTGCACTTGTTATGTTCTCGATGGCTTCGCAGGCTTATACTTACTCTGAAAGCAAGCAGCTGCAATACATCAAGGAGCATCAGACTGCTGTAGCGAACTATGCCGAGAGAAATGGCAAACCGATGCCGGAGATCCAGGACTACAATTACGGCATGAAGATCGATGTTGCGAAATTCGTGCGTCAGTCCCAAGACCCGCGTACCTGCCAAGTTTACCCGCGATTGATGACCTTCGAGGACTCTCAGGGTACGCTTAAGACGGTTCGCTACTCCATGTACTCGCAATGCATCAACAACAAGTAGTAATTGCTGTGAGTAGAATACTTAGAGAATTCATAAATGCCAGGCAGTGCCTGGCATTTTTTATTGAGCTCGATGAACGTCATTTAGGCTAGATGCCTTAATGACTGCCCCTGGGTTAGCTGTGAAATAAATCTCAACTACACAACAGTAATGTCTTTCAACTGCATAGAGCAGTTTATAGTCTTGCCCCCCAGAAGGGACGAGTTATGAAAAGTTCGCTTGAACGCCCAGATGACCAAGCAGAGCATGAAGGGCTGAGCCATGAGCACGACGGCATCTTTGGCATGAACACCGAGCTGGTTTTCGCGCTGATCTGTGGTGCCCTGCTCGGAGCCGGAGCGCTCGCAGGAAAACTAGGGCTGATCGACTGGCTGCCGCTGGTTCTGTACCTGTCTCGGCGTTGCTCCTGTCCGGTCGGATCAATGAGGTTGGCCGAAGGATCACCAGGGCGCCGCCGCGAGCGTTGATACTGCCAATCATCGGCGTCGACATCATCTATGCCGGGGTGTTGATGCAGAGGCCTCAGAACCAGCGAGATGTCGTTCAGGCCTGGTTGAATGTGCTCAATCGGCCCCTCTGATCTACCCTGGTCGCCGCTCGAATTCCTCGGAGTTCTACAGCAGCGGGAAGTCCGAAAACATCCAGTACCCAGCAAAGTGGCCTCGTGACAGCTCATTCTACCTGTCCCGGCGCTTACTCGACAGCAATGCTGAGCTGCCTGCCAACCTGGGCTGTGTCGAGATCACCGAAGCGAACGCCAGTCAGCTGTTGCTGTGCCGTTGGAAAGACGCCAAGCAAGGTACCGAAGGTCTGGTCGGAGACAGTAATGCGGAAACGCCTCGTACAAACGAAGGTAAAATTCCAGACACAAAAAAAACCAGGTTTTACCCTGGCTTTTTTGTCGATTGCTTTCGTCATTTAAAGTCCTATTTAACCGCCGTTTAGTTATCGGCTTGTTCCTTACCATCCTTGCTTTCTTTCTTTTGCTCTTGAGCGACTTGTTGTTTGTTCTGGTCCGAAGAATCGTCGCTCCATAAGCGAGCCTGTTCATTTCGGAAGTTTTCCTGGAACTGTTTCGCTCGTTCGTAACCACCTTCAGCGTAAGCGGTACCCACGAGACCAAGCAGCAGGCTGCCAATAGCGATAGATTTGACAAATTTCATTGTGTGCCTCGGTTCTTACTAGGCCTGCCTGACTGACGGCCTTTGTTGGTTTGTAGTTTAGGAACGCGAAGCTAACGACAAGGTGAGTCAATAATTACAATTCCGTAATTTAGGCGGCTGGCCGGATGCGCCCAATCTGCAAATCTGGAAGGATCATGTCTATCTCGCTTGTGTCGAGGCTGACTTCAAACTGTTCCGTAAATTACATTTTTGATATCTAACAAAATAAAACCGTGCGCCGTCACCGGCCGCTCTAGGAGATAGCCATGAATGACATAGAGCCTTGGTCAGTTGCCATCGGTGACTTCCGCCGAAGCACTGAAAAACTCACTGTTCAGCTCGATGAGCTGGCCTCCCAGACCAGGGCCTGCAACGCTGTTCTGGAAAAGTCGAACGAGCTGGTGGAGGAGGTTGACCTTGTCAGTCGGCAGATTCAGGAGGAGGTACGAAAGGCTGAGAAAGCCTGGTCCAATGCCGAAGAGGTCGTTATCCGCGCTGCGGCAGAGGCATATTCCGCTGCCGCTCGTGGAGTCGAGACCGCCATCCAACCGCTGATTTCGGAGCTTACTGCCGCGACAAAATTAGCGGATGCCTCGATCCTGGAGCTAAAGCGGGCACCGGTGCTGGCCAAACGTTATGTCATGGTGGTGGCGACAGCATTCTTCATCCTGGCACTGATCTGTGTGTACTCGACCATGCAGTTCATTGAGGCCGCCGGCAGTGTGAGCGCTCAGGAAAAAGTGAATGCCCAATACTTCTCCCACCTGTGGAGAAACGCCAACCCAGAAGAGCAAAAGATCATAAAGTCGGTAATTCTGCGGTCACCTATGGACCCTGTGGTGCTTAGGCACTGAGGCATTGCATAGACAAAAGGCCCGTCGATTGACGGGCCTTTTCAAGTGGGCGCGCTTCAAGCAGCGGTCTTTGCCGACTGCTTTAGCTGGGCTTCGGGAAAGTGAAGGTGGAACCAGGTGAAATTTTCCTCGGTCACTTCCACGCTCGCCGAGCCTTGATGCAGGCTCATGATCGACTGCACGATGGCAAGGCCAAGACCGGTCCCCCCTTCGCTTCGTGCTCGGCTCTTATCTACGCGGTAGAACCGTTCAAACAAATGCGCATGGTGTTCCTTGGCGATCCCGCGGCCCGGGTTGCCGACGCTCAAGGTCGTGCCGCTACCACCGCGTTGCACTTTCACGTAGACCGTGCGACCGCGAGGGCAGTAGCGAATCGCATTTGACACCAGGTTCGAGACGGCTCGTTGAATCATCAGGCGGTTACCGCGCACCACGTCATCACTGCCAGAGATCTGCAGCTGGATCTCGCCATCCTCTGCCGAAATGCTGAAGAGATCACACACCCGCTGAACTTCATCGACCAGGGACACAGGTTCGAACTCCACCATGGATGCCGGATGACTGACCTGAGCGAGGAACAGCATGTCGGAAACCATGCGGCTCATGCGGTCCAGCTCTTCTGTGCACGACTCCAGCACTTCCCTGTACTCGGGAAGGGATCGCTCTCTGGTCAGTGCAACTTGGGCTTTACCCATCAGGTTGGATAGCGGCGCTCGCAGTTCGTGAGCAAGATCGTCAGAAAACTGCGAGAGCTGCTGAACCCCGTCATCCAGGCGAGCCAGCATGATGTTGATACCGTCGGCGAGCTCTTTGAGTTCTGCTGGCATTCCATTAGTCGGCAGACGATGGTCAAGACTCTCGGTGGAGATCTTCGAGGCGACTTTCAGGAACTTGGTCAGAGGCAGCAGACCTCTGCGTACGGTCCACCAGCCGATTGCGAGGATCAGCGCGATGATGAGCGGGGAAATCATCAGGGCCCAGGTGAGCAATGCATCAAGCAGCGCTTCATTGGACGACTGGTCCATAGTCATGTACACGCTGACTTCGGTTCCGTCGCCCAAATTCATGGTGCGAGAAGCTGTCAGCAAGGGGCGGTCCTGGGTGTCGCGCCACTCATGTTCCTTCGGCTGTGCGGATGGTTGAAACTTGTGCACCTCCACGTTGACCTGCTTCGAGCCAATCGAGAGCAGGGGCGTTTCACTCTGCGCCGACTCGAAAATGCTGACGTACAGGTTGTTGTGGCCCATCACCAGATCCACAAGCTGATGTGCGTCTGCGTTGACTCCTGAGATGTCGGAAATCATGGACAGGTTGTGAGCCATGCCCGCCATCTTCACTTCCAGGTCACTGCGGGCATTTCGCTCTAGCGCCTGACCCACCATCAGATACCCGAAGGTGGCGAACAGAAGCAGCAACGCTGCGCTCATCAACCCCACCTTTAATCCCAGCTTTGCAGCCAGGCTGAATGGCCTCATGCGCGTTCCTCAAAAACGTACCCTACGCCACGAAGCGTGTGAATGAGCTTGGTTTCAAACGGGTCATCGATCTTTGAGCGAAGGCGCCGGATAGCGACATCGATGACGTTGGTATCGCAGTCAAAATTCATGTCCCAGACCAACGAAATGATCTGAGAACGAGTCAGCGCTTCGCCCGTCCTGCTCATAAGCAGGTGCAGGAGCGTAAATTCCTTTGTGGTGAGATCGATGCGTGTGCCAGCGCGGAAAACCCGATGGCGCACTGAGTCGAGTTCCAAGTCGGCAATTTTCAGCGAACTCTTCTCGACTAATTCATCACCACGCCGCTGCAGCGAACGGATTCGAGCGAGCAGCTCCGGGAATTCGAAGGGTTTGACAAGGTAATCGTCGGCTCCGCCATCCAAGCCTTTGAGCTTGTCGTTGATGCGACCACGAGCGGTCAGCATGATGATGCGGACCCGGCTGGTTTTCCTGATGGTTTCCAAAAGGTCCCAACCGTCGATGCCAGGAAGGTTTACGTCCAGCAGAACCAACGAATAGACGTTAGTATTGAACAAGTGCAGGGCGTCAACACCATTGTGCACGATATCTACGACATACCCGCTTTCGGATAGGCCCTGCTGAAGATATTCGGCAGTTTTAATTTCGTCTTCCACAACTAGAACGCGCATAACTTATCTCAAGGTGTGAGGAAGGAATTGGCCTAATCCGCCAAGACTGTGGTTGCAGGCAGTTTGAAGGTTCGGCTGAGTGCATGACATCTGGTAGTCGCTACCTCTGTCCATACGCCGGGGTCACCTGAGGACGCTTGAATCTTAACGCGAAGACGCTGGCCGCGGCGAAATCCTACAAATTTGTAATGTAGCCGCAAGATTGCTGACAGTCATGACGGCTTTCCCTACTGAGCTTAGCGGATTCTGTGGCTTGCAGCGGTTATCAGTCCTCAGGACTGACAGGAGGATTCGGCCGAGAGGGGTGGCGTTTCTGCCAAGCTGCTCAGCATTTATGGCGTTCAATCCTACAAGCTCAAGCTCCGAGTGGTAGCAAGCCACCGATCGTTCGCCCCTTTGATAACGGGCTTAAACCGGCCAGCATGCATGGCTTTTCATCTTAATTGGGCAAGAATAATTACTTTACAATCTATTACATGTCCAAATTGTAATTTCACAATCATCTTGTCGTTAGCCGCTTTTGCTAGTTTAAGAACAGCACACAGGCAGCGCTGCTTTGGGCCAGTCTCATCTGAAGCAGCATGGCGGGAGTAACGATACCCTGCTCACGCCAATGCATTCACCTTGGAACCATACGCTCCTTTGGTAAGGTGAATTTTAGCGCCCCGCCATGGGCGCTTTTTTATTAATGGACTTCTCATGAAAACAACTATATCGGCTATTGCCGCGTTCATGCTTTTCTCTGCACTGTCGACAAATGCCCAAAGTAGCGTTCAGATCAACGACGATCTTGAGCAGTCTGCCAGGAAGGCTACAGAACGCTATGCACAGAGCGTGAAGAAACCCATGCCCGAGCTTGAAGATTACGCATACGGTATGGATTTGGACGTTGGCAAGTTGGTGTACGTCTCGCCTAGCGTGCGGTACTGCGGGAATGTGAGAAGCATGATGACTTACGAGGATTCCAAGGGCGAACTGCACATGGTTCGCTACCTCGTGAAAGGTGAGTGCATCAACAGCCGGTAAGCGGTGACCGAGTGCTTTCCTCTACACCCGACTCAAAGCAACTCGATGCCCAATCGCCTTAGAAGTAGGGCAAATCCTCCGAAGCTCGCCATGGTGATGAGGATGCTGGAGATAAGTGTTGGCCAGAATCCCAACTTGGGCAGCAGTGCCGGAAACGCGATAAACATCGGCAGCGTTGGAATCACATACCAGAACGTGTACCAGGCATGATTGGAAATCTTCTCCATGCTCTGGTTCTCCAAGTAGAGCCAGATGAGCGTCAAGACGGTGACCAATGGCAGGGCGGCAACCAAGCCGCCCAGCTTGTCACTGCGCTTTGCCAGCTCAGACACGATAATCACTATCGCGGCAGTGACCAGGTACTTCGTAATGATCCAAGCCATCGCTGAACCTACTTGAGCTAGTGGAGTGGATCTCCTGGGATCATTCGCCAGGCACTCACGACGTGCTTGGGGGAACCGCAGAATTCGGAAAAAATCGTACGCTAAGCTAACGGTGTTCTCGTGACAGCTCTTTGACTAGGCTTTCTAAGGGGTCGTCTCAGAAAACGGAAAATAAAGCACGCTAAGGCATAGCCGAACCTGCCAAGCTTGCTCCACCCTGTAGTGACGCGATCAGCGGGCAGGAAACGTTCCCCCTTCGCGCATGGCAGGCGCACACCAACTCAGACAGCACGGCCTCCATGCGCGCCAGGTCAGCCATTTTCTCGCGCACGTCCTTGAGCTTGTGCTCGGCCAGACTGCTGGCTTCCTCGCAATGGGTGCCATCCTCCAGCCGCAGCAGCTCGGCGATCTCATCCAGGCTGAAGCCCAGCCGCTGGGCTGATTTCACGAAGCGCACCCGCGTTACATCCGCCTCGCCATAGCGGCGGATGCTGCCATAGGGCTTGTCAGGCTCCAGCAACAAGCCCTTGCGCTGATAGAAACGGATGGTCTCCACATTGACCCCGGCCGCCTTGGCGAAAACGCCAATGGTCAGGTTCTCCAAATTGTTTTCCATATCGCTTGACTCCGTACATGAGTACGGAAGTAAGGTTACGCTATCCAATTTCAATTCGAAAGGACAAGCGCATGTCTGAACCAAAAACCGGGCGCGGCGCGCTCTTCACTGGAGGGCTTGCCGCCATCCTCGCCTCGGCTTGCTGCCTCGGGCCGTTGGTTCTGATCGCCTTGGGGTTCAGCGGCGCTTGGATCGGCAACTTGGCGGTGTTGGAACCCTATCGCCCCATCTTTATCGGCGTGGCGCTGGTGGCGTTGTTCTTCGCCTGGCGGCGCATCTACCGGCAGGCAGCGGCCTGCAAACCGGGTGAGGTCTGCGCGATTCCCCAAGTGCGAGCTACTTACAAGCTCATTTTCTGGATCGTGGCCGCGCTGGTTCTGGTCGCGCTCGGATTTCCCTACGTCATGCCATTTTTCTACTGATCGGAGTTCACCATGAAGAAACTGTTTGCCTCCCTCGCCCTCGCCGCCGTTGTTGCCCCCGTCTGGGCCGCCACCCAGACCGTCACGCTGTCCGTACCGGGCATGACCTGCTCCGCCTGCCCGATCACTGTCAAGAAGGCGATTTCCAAGGTCGAAGGCGTCAGCAAAGTTGACGTGACTTTCGAGACACGCCAAGCGGTCGTCACCTTCGACGATGCCAAGACCAGCGTGCAGAAGCTGACCAAGGCAACCGCAGACGCGGGCTATCCGTCCAGCGTCAAGCAGTGAGTCACTGAAAACGGCACCGCAGCACAACGGACGTCATTGTCTGGCGCCACAAACGATAAAGGATCTGTTGCATGACCCATCTAAAAATCACCGGCATGACTTGCGACTCGTGCGCGGCGCACGTCAAGGAAGCGCTGGAAAAAGTGCCAGGCGTGCAGTCGGCGCTGGTGTCCTATCCGAAGGGCACAGCGCAACTCGCCATCGTGCCGGGCACATCGCCGGACGCGCTGACTGCCGCCGTGGCCGGACTGGGCTACAAGGCAACGCTAGCCGATGCGCCACTGGCGGACAACCGCGTCGGACTGCTCGACAAGGTGCGGGGATGGATGGCCGCCGCCGAAAAGCACAGTGGCAACGAGCCCCCGGTGCAGGTAGCGGTCATTGGCAGCGGTGGAGCCGCGATGGCGGCGGCGCTGAAGGCCGTCGAGCAAGGCGCGCAGGTCACGCTGATCGAGCGCGGCACCATCGGCGGCACCTGCGTCAATGTCGGCTGTGTGCCGTCCAAGATCATGATCCGCGCCGCCCACATCGCCCATCTGCGCCGGGAAAGCCCGTTCGATGGCGGTATTGCGGCAACTGTGCCTACGATTGACCGCAGTAAGCTGCTGGCCCAGCAGCAGGCCCGCGTCGACGAACTGCGGCACGCCAAGTACGAAGGCATCCTGGGCGGTAATCCGGCCATCACCGTTGTGCACGGTGAGGCGCGCTTCAAGGACGACCAGAGCCTTACCGTCCGTTTGAACGAGGGTGGCGAGCGCGTCGTGATGTTCGACCGCTGCCTGGTCGCCACGGGTGCCAGCCCGGCGGTCCCGCCGATTCCGGGGTTGAAAGAGTCACCCTACTGGACTTCCACCGAGGCCCTGGCGAGCGACACCATTCCCGAACGCCTTGCCGTAATCGGCTCGTCGGTGGTGGCGCTGGAGCTGGCGCAAGCCTTTGCCCGGCTGGGCAGCAAGGTCACGGTCCTGGCGCGCAATACCTTGTTCTTCCGTGAAGACCCGGCCATCGGCGAGGCGGTGACAGCCGCTTTCCGTGCCGAGGGCATCGAGGTGCTGGAGCACACGCAAGCCAGCCAGGTCGCCCATATGGACGGTGAATTCGTGCTGACCACCACGCACGGTGAATTGCGCGCCGACAAACTGCTGGTTGCCACCGGTCGGACACCGAACACGCGCAGCCTCGCGCTGGACGCAGCGGGGGTCACTGTCAATGCGCAAGGTGCCATCGTCATCGACCAAGGCATGCGCACGAGCAACCCGAACATCTACGCGGCCGGCGACTGCACCGACCAGCCGCAGTTCGTCTATGTGGCGGCAGCGGCCGGCACCCGTGCCGCGATCAACATGACCGGCGGCGATGCGGCGCTCGACCTGACCGCAATGCCGGCCGTGGTGTTCACCGATCCGCAAGTGGCGACCGTGGGCTACAGCGAGGCGGAAGCCCACCACGACGGGATCGAGACCGACAGCCGCACCTTGACCTTGGACAACGTGCCGCGTGCGCTCGCCAACTTCGACACACGCGGCTTCATCAAGTTGGTTATCGAGGAAGGCAGCCATCGGCTGATCGGCGTACAGGCGGTCGCGCCGGAAGCGGGTGAACTGATCCAGACGGCGGCTCTGGCCATTCGCAACCGCATGACGGTGCAGGAACTGGCCGACCAGTTGTTCCCCTACCTGACGATGGTCGAGGGGTTGAAGCTCGCGGCGCAGACCTTCAACAAGGATGTGAAGCAGCTTTCCTGCTGCGCCGGGTGAGAAAAAGGAGGTGTTCAATGAACGCCTACACGGTGTCCCGGCTGGCTCTTGATGCCGGGGTGAGCGTGCATATCGTGCGCGACTACCTGCTGCGCGGATTGCTGCGCCCGGTGGCGTGCACACCAGGCGGCTACGGCTTGTTCGATGACGCCGCCTTGCAACGGCTGTGCTTCGTGCGGGCGGCCTTCGAGGCGGGCATCGGCCTCGACGCGCTGGCGCGGCTGTGCCGGGCGCTGGATGCGGCGGACGGCGACGAAGCGGCCGCGCAGCTTGCCCTGCTGCGTCAGTTCGTCGAGCGTCGGCGCGAAGCGTTGGCCGATCTGGAAGTGCAGTTGGCCACCCTGCCGACCGAGCCGGCACAGCACGCGGAGAGTCTGCCATGAACAACCCCGAGCGCTTGCCGTCCGAGACGCACAAACCGATCACCGGCTACCTGTGGGGCGGACTGGCTGTGCTGACTTGCCCCTGCCACCTGCCCATCCTCGCTGTCGTGCTGGCCGGCACAACCGCCGGTGCTTTCCTCGGCGAGCATTGGGTCATCGCGGCGCTCGGTTTGACCGGCCTGTTCCTTCTGTCCCTGTCGCGGGCGTTGCGGGCATTCAGGGAAAGAGAATGAGCGCTTTCCGGCCGGATGGATGGACGACGCCGGAACTGGCCCAAGCGGTCGAGCGCGGGCAGCTTGAACTGCACTACCAGCCCGTCGTCGATCTGCGCAGTGGTGGGATTGTCGGCGCGGAAGCCCTGTTGCGCTGGCGTCATCCGACGCTTGGACTATTGCCACCGGGCCAGTTCCTGCCCGTGGTCGAATCGTCCGGCCTGATGCCTGAAATCGGCGCTTGGGTGCTGGGCGAAGCCTGCCGCCAGATGCGTGACTGGCGAATGCTGGCATGGCGACCGTTCCGGCTGGCCGTCAATGCTTCGGCGAGCCAAGTGGGACCGGACTTCGACGGGTGGGTAAAGGGCGTGCTGGCTGATGCCGAGTTGCCCGCCGAGTATCTCGAAATCGAGCTGACCGAATCGGTCGCGTTTGGTGATCCGGCGATCTTCCCCGCCCTGGACGCCTTGCGGCAGATCGGTGTGCGCTTCGCCGCCGATGACTTCGGGACGGGGTATTCCTGTCTGCAACATCTGAAGTGCTGCCCAATCAGCACGCTCAAGATCGACCAATCGTTTGTCGCCGGGCTCGCCAACGACCGCCGCGACCAAACCATCGTGCACACCGTGATTCAGCTTGCGCACGGGCTGGGCATGGATGTGGTGGCTGAAGGCGTGGAAACATCGGCGAGTCTTGATCTATTGCGACAAGCGGACTGCGACACAGGACAAGGCTTCCTGTTCGCGAAGCCAATGCCGGCGGCGGCATTCGCCGTCTTCGTCAGTCAATGGAGGGGTGCCACCATGAATGCAAGTGACTCGACCACCACCAGTTGCTGCGTGTGCTGCAAGGAAATCCCGCTCGATGCCGCCTTCACCCCGGAAGGCGCGGAATACGTCGAGCACTTCTGCGGGTTGGAGTGTTATCAACGCTTCGAAGCGCGTGCCAAGACAGGGAACGAAACCGATGCCGATCCGAACGCCTGCGACTCGCTACCGTCAGATTGAGGCATACCCTAACTGGATGTCAGGCAGGGCCGCGCCGCTTAGTCAGAATAGAGTCATCTTTCGCATTTTTGACACATGCCTGCGAAGGTCATAGATTTCAGCCTGACAGAAACGGGGTTTGAGGCACAACGGAACAGAAGGAGCACTTAAGCCGCCTTCAACCAAGGAGACATCGTGCAGGGGCACCGCATCGGCTACGTCCGGGTCAGCAGCTTCGACCAGAACCCGGAACGCCAGCTGGAACAGACACAGGTGAGCAAGGTGTTCACCGACAAGGCATCGGGCAAGGACACCCAGCGCCCCCAGCTCGAAGCGCTGCTGAGCTTCGTCCGCGAAGGCGATACAGTGGTGGTGCACAGCATGGACCGGCTGGCCCGCAACCTCGATGACCTGCGTCGCTTGGTACAGAAGCTGACTCAACGCGGCGTGCGCATCGAGTTCCTGAAGGAGGGCCTGGTGTTCACTGGCGAGGACTCGCCGATGGCCAACCTGATGCTGTCGGTGATGGGGGCCTTCGCTGAGTTCGAGCGCGCCCTGATCCGCGAGCGGCAGCGTGAGGGCATCACCTTGGCCAAGCAGCGTGGCGCGTACCGGGGCCGCAAGAAAGCCCTGTCCGATGAGCAGGCTGCTACCCTGCGGCAGCGAGCGACGGCCGGCGAGCCCAAGGCGCAGCTTGCCCGCGAGTTCAACATCAGCCGGGAAACCCTCTACCAGTACCTCCGCACGGACGACTGACACATGCCGCGTCGCTTGATCCTCTCGGCCACGGAGCGGGGCACCCTGCTCGCGTTGCCAGAAAGCCAGGATGACCTGATCCGCTACTACACCTTCAACGACTCCGACCTGTCGCTGATCCGTCAGCGGCGCGGCGACGCCAACCGCCTCGGCTTCGCCGTGCAACTCTGCCTGCTGCGCTACCCCGGCTATGCGTTGGGCACTGACAGCGAGCTGCCCGAACCGGTCATCCTGTGGGTGGCCAAGCAAGTCCAGACCGATCCGGCGAGTTGGACGAAGTACGGCGAGCGCGATGTGACCCGTCGCGAGCACGCCCAGGAACTGCGCACCTACCTTCAACTGGCCCCGTTCGGCCTGTCCGACTTCCGCGCCCTGGTGCGCGAGCTGACCGAACTGGCCCAGCAGACCGACAAGGGCTTGCTGCTGGCCGGCCAGGCGCTGGAGAGCCTGCGGCAGAAGCGACGCATCCTGCCGGCGTTGAGCGTGATCGACCGGGCTTGCTCGGAGGCCATTGCACGGGCCAATCGGCGGGTCTACCGCGCCCTGGTTGAACCGCTCACGGACTCGCATCGGGCCAAGCTGGACGAGCTGTTGAAGCTCAAGGCCGGCAGCAGCATCACCTGGTTGACCTGGCTGCGCCAGGCACCGCTGAAACCCAACTCTCGGCACATGCTTGAGCACATCGAGCGGCTGAAGACATTTCAGCTGGTGGACTTGCCCGAAGTCCTGGGCCGGCACATCCACCAGAACCGCCTGCTCAAGCTGGCCCGCGAGGGTGGGCAGATGACGCCCAAAGACCTCGGCAAGTTCGAGCCGCAGCGGCGCTATGCGACCCTGGCCGCCGTGGTGCTGGAGAGCACTGCAACCGTGATTGATGAGCTGGTGGATCTGCACGACCGCATCCTAGTCAAGCTGTTCAGCGGCGCGAAGCACAAGCATCAGCAGCAGTTCCAGAAGCAGGGCAAGGCGATCAACGACAAGGTGCGCCTGTACTCCAAGATCGGCCAGGCGCTGCTGGAGGCCAAGGAAGCCGGCAGCGACCCCTATGCCGCCATCGAGGCGGTGATCCCCTGGGACGAGTTCACCGAGAGCGTCAGCGAAGCCGAGCTGCTGGCCCGGCCGGAGGGCTTCGACCACCTGCACCTGGTCGGCGAGAACTTCGCCACCCTGCGCCGCTACACGCCGGCTCTGCTGGAGGTATTGGAGCTGCGCGCCGCCCCGGCCGCGCAGGGCGTGCTGGCAGCCGTGCAGACGCTGCGCGAGATGAACGCCGACAACCTGCGCAAGGTGCCGGCCGATGCTCCCACCGCCTTCATCAAGCCGCGCTGGAAGCCACTGGTGATCACCCCGGAAGGCCTCGACCGGCGCTTCTACGAAATCTGCGCCCTGTCCGAGCTGAAGAACGCCCTGCGCTCCGGCGACATCTGGGTCAAGGGCTCGCGGCAGTTCCGCGACTTCGACGACTACCTGTTGCCGGCCGAGAAGTTCGCCGCGCTCAAGCGGGAACAGGCCCTGCCGCTGGCGATCAACCCGAACAGCGACCAGTATCTGGAAGAGCGCTTGCAGCTGCTGGACGAGCAGTTGGCCACTGTCGCCCGCCTGGCCAAGGACAACGAGCTGCCCGATGCCATCCTCACCGAGTCCGGGTTGAAGATCACCCCGCTGGATGCGGCGGTGCCGGATCGGGCGCAGGCGCTGATCGACCAGACCAGTCAGTTACTGCCGCGCATCAAGATCACCGAACTGCTGATGGACGTGGACGACTGGACGGGCTTCAGCCGCCACTTCACCCACCTGAAGGACGGGGCCGAGGCCAAAGACCGGACGTTGCTGCTGTCCGCGATCCTCGGTGATGCGATCAACCTCGGGCTGACCAAGATGGCCGAGTCGAGCCCCGGTCTGACCTACGCCAAGCTGTCCTGGCTGCAAGCCTGGCACATCCGCGACGAGACCTATTCGGCGGCCCTGGCCGAGCTGGTCAACCACCAGTACCAGCATGCCTTCGCCGCCCACTGGGGCGACGGCACCACCTCATCCTCCGATGGCCAGCGTTTCCGGGCTGGCGGCCGGGGCGAGAGCACCGGACACGTCAACCCGAAGTACGGCAGTGAGCCGGGACGGCTGTTCTACACCCATATCTCCGACCAGTACGCGCCGTTCAGCACCCGCGTGGTGAATGTCGGCGTGCGCGATTCCACCTATGTGCTCGACGGCCTGCTGTACCACGAGTCCGACCTGCGGATCGAGGAGCACTACACCGACACGGCCGGCTTCACCGATCACGTCTTCGCCCTGATGCACCTGCTGGGCTTCCGTTTCGCGCCGCGCATCCGCGACCTCGGCGAAACCAAGCTGTACGTGCCGCAGGGCGTGCAGACCTACCCGACGCTGCGGCCGCTGATCGGCGGCACCCTGAACATCAAGCACGTCCGCGCCCATTGGGACGACATCCTGCGCCTGGCCAGCTCGATCAAACAGGGCACCGTCACTGCCTCGCTGATGCTGCGCAAGCTCGGCAGCTATCCGCGCCAGAACGGCCTGGCCGTGGCCCTGCGCGAGCTGGGCCGGATCGAACGCACGCTGTTCATCCTAGACTGGCTGCAAAGTGTTGAGCTGCGCCGCCGCGTGCATGCCGGCCTGAACAAAGGTGAGGCGCGCAACTCGCTGGCCAGGGCGGTGTTCTTCAACCGCCTTGGGGAAATCAGGGATCGGAGCTTCGAGCAGCAGCGCTACCGGGCCAGCGGCCTCAACCTGGTGACGGCGGCTATCGTGCTGTGGAACACGGTGTACCTGGAGCGCGCCACCCAGGGGTTGGTCGAGGCCGGCAAGCCGGTGGACGGCGAGCTGCTGCAATTCCTGTCGCCGCTGGGCTGGGAGCACATCAACCTCACCGGCGATTACGTCTGGCGGCAGAGCCGCAGACTGGAAGACGGGAAGTTTCGGCCCCTACGGATGCCCGGAAAACCTTAGCGTACGATTTTTTCCGAATTCTGCGAGCCCCCCTGCTTCTGCTGTCGCCTATCCATCCTTACCTTTCCTCGACAACACCCCCCCGACGTTGGCGGCGGTGTGTTGATCAGGTGTCTACCGGCCGATCAATGCGACGGCGACGGAACGTTCTCGTGGAAAGCTGCGCGCTCGATCTGAATGGTGCAGTGATGGATTTCGAACGCGTCGCTGACTGCATCCACGACGGCCGCTAGCACAGCATCTCCATCTGCTGCGTCTCGGACGACCACGTGCGACGTCATCACGTTGCTTCCGCTGCTGACGGCCCAAACGTGCAAGTCATGGACATCCGTGACGCCGTCGACCTTGAGGATCGTGGCCTCGATTGCCGCCACGTTGAGCCCCCGGGGTACACCTTCCATAAGAATCCCCAGGCTCTCTCGAAGCAATTGCCAAGTCCGCGGCAATACCCAAAGGCCGATCGCTACGGCGACAACCGTGTCGACCCAGGTCCAGCCGGTAAAGCGGATAATGAGGGCTGCGATGATCACGCCCAACGATCCGAGCATGTCGCTCCAGACTTCGAGGTAGGCGCCTTTGACGTTGAGGCTCTCGTTGCTGGCAGATGCCAGCAGTCGCATTGAAATCAGGTTGATGATCAGGCCGACAATTGCGATCCACATCATCGCCCCGGTGGCGATCTCCGCCGGCATGAAGAAGCGCTGGTAGGCCTCGTACAAGATGTACATCGCCACCAGGAAGAGCAGCACGGCGTTGAACGTGGAGGCTAGGATCTCCAACCGCGCATAGCCAAAGGTTCTTTTCTGATCCGCCGGCCGCTTTGCGATCTGAAGCGCAATCAACGAAATTGCCAAAGCGGCGGTGTCGGTGAACATGTGAGACGCATCCGACAGCAACGCCAGGCTGCCGGTAATCCATGCGCCGATCACTTCAGCGATCATGAAGCTACCGGTCAGGACCAATGCCATGACTAGTTTCTTCTGATGCCCCTCACGAAGCGCGGCACTGCCATGATCATGATTCGATCCCACGTATTTCTCCTTGCACAGGGTAGTGGTCGCGTTGGATTTCCAGTGTGGCCATGCGCTAATGGGTGGCTTGGCCGCACTGGCTGCAGAATTTTGCTCCTGCTGTCAGGGATGAGCCGCAGGCCGTGCAACCACTCGATAGTGGTGTTCCGCAGTTTAGACAAAAGCGTGCGGACGGGGCGTTTGCGGTCCGGCAGTGCCTGCAAG
Organism: Pseudomonas sp. BJP69; assembly: GCF_007633355.1. Taxonomy (NCBI): domain Bacteria; kingdom Pseudomonadati; phylum Pseudomonadota; class Gammaproteobacteria; order Pseudomonadales; family Pseudomonadaceae; genus Pseudomonas; species Pseudomonas sp. BJP69. Next base: position 5,527,284 of record NZ_CP041933.1, on the reverse strand, counting down.
TCTGCAGATCTTTGATTGGGGCTTGAGCTATTACGCGACCATCCTCAATCACCCGGTCATTACTGTCGCAGGATTGCTGCTGCTCGAAGCGACCATGCCGGTCATGTCGATCACTCCCGTGCCCACTACCGTGATGCTTGCCACCGCCGTGGTTGCCACGGCCGTGGTGGCCGCCCAATAAATTTTTGAGAAAACTCATGGTATTCGTCCCTCATCGATAGGTGACATCAGCACGAGCAAAAGGTGAAAGAAGTGTTCTGCTCGTTAGAATGACTTTTAAGTTAAAGTAAAAGTTCAAAATTAGCGTACGACAAAACGAAGCTGGTTTGTTTATGAAATTTAATTTAATTCGCCAGATGGCATTGACTACTCAAAGAGTCGGACCTGTCCGATTTTTTATCATAGCCTGAGCATTTACAATCGAAAAAGTCATTATCGCGATTCTGTCAGCATTGTAATCGCGAAGTCATCATGACGTTATCGTGTGGCGGAAATAATGCGCCTAGCGAGAGCTAATTTCTCATTTAATCCTATGCCTCACACATCCTAAGCGTCCTCAGGCTAAGGGGATCAAGGTCTCTGGCGCTCTGTACGGCCTGATTCGCTCAGTGTCTGTCGATGGCTTGCCGTTTAGCTCCCGACTATTCATAACCAGCGCCATGGATGAGCAGCTCCCTAGAGTTTGATAATGACACCTTCTAAATCCATTGTTCACATCCTGTTAAGTAAATGGATCCATGCTATTCGCAAAGTTAGACAGGAAGGCATCAGCACCAATTTACTCATCGCGCTAGTAACTTTTTGGTTGTTGTTGTTCGTGAACGCTGAGCTTTGGCGTGTGCTCTGGCGCCTGGCATTCAACACTGATGAAGTTAACTGGTTGCTCGCCGCCAGCCTGCCAGTCGTAGTGTTCGTTTGGGTGTTCACCGTACTTAGCTTGCTGTCATGGTCAAGACTCGCAAAACCTCTGCTGTGCCTGGTGCTGATCAGCGCGTCGTTCGCCAGCTACTTCATGAGTGCTTACGGCATCGTCATTGATTACACGATGTTCACCAACGTCGTGGAGACCGACGTCGGTGAGGTGTCCGAGCTACTGAACTGGAAACTTGGCCTCTGGGTGGCAATGGTAGGGGTATTGCCCGTCTACCTGATCTGTCTGGTGCCCCTGCGACGCAAGCCCTGGACCAAAGCGTTGGGTAGCAGACTCATCGTCCTGTCGCTCGCACTGGTAACCCTTGCTGGTATCGTGCTGAGCCAGTACCAGTCTTATGCCTCCCTCCTACGCAACAATCGGGAGATCCGGCTCATTCTGGTTCCCACCAATTTGTTTGCTGCCGGTCATGGTTACCTGAAACGCAAGCTGGCCACACCGAAAGCGCTGACCTCCATTGGTACCGACGCCGTGGTGACCAGGCAGGGAGCGGCTCGCAAACCCAAGCTGCTGGTACTGGCAGTGGGGGAAACCGCACGTTCCGCCAACTTCTCCCTTAATGGCTACTCCCGCGATACGAATCCAGAGCTGGAAAAGCGCAATGTCATCAGCTTCTCGAATGTGAGCTCGTGCGGCACTGCCACTGCGGTTTCCCTGCCATGCATGTTCTTGGACGTCGGGAGGGATGAGTACAAGGACGGCTTGGCCAAGAGCCGAGAAGGGCTGCTCGATGTGCTTCAGCGGGCAGGCATCAGTGTCATGTGGACTGATAACAATTCGGGCTGCAAAGGGGTCTGTGATCGGGTGCCAAACCACAAGGCTACCCAACACGCAGATGCTCAACTGTGTACCAGCGACGAGTGCAAGGACGGGGTGCTGCTTTCGGAGATGGAGGACTTCATCAAGCGTCAGGAAGGCGATGCAGTCCTGGTGCTCCACTACAAAGGTAGTCACGGCCCGGCCTACTACAAGCGCTACCCCCCGCAGTTCAAGAAATTCGGGCCGGTCTGCGAGACCAATGAGCTCGACAAATGTAAGCAGCAGGAGGTGATCAATGCCTACGACAATTCGATCCTCTACACCGACTACGTGACGGCCGGGCTGATCGACATCCTGGCTGCGAATACCAAATTCGACACTGCGCTCATGTACGTCTCAGATCACGGAGAGTCACTGGGAGAGGGTGGTCTTTACCTGCATGGGCTGCCCTATGCGATGGCCCCAGATGAGCAAACCAAGGTGCCATTGGTGCTCTGGATGTCTGATTCTCTCGCGAAAAGCGAACGCCTCAATGTGGGCTGCTTGAAAGCACAGACGAGCTCGCCACTGAGCCACGACAACCTGTTCCACACCGTACTCGGGATGATGAACGTCCAGACATCCTCGTATCGCTCAGCTCTTGATTTTACTGCCCCTTGCAAGACTTTGACCGGAAGCACCTACTCAGGCCTCTAATGCTGCAACGGGCTGAACACGTGAGGTCGATAGCGATTCCACATCGAGCTGCTTTGACAGCAGCCAGAAGCTCGACTAACTACATAGCAGTACTCAACAACCCAAGCGGAAAAGGAAATTTGCATGAGCATCAAGCCAGGCCCTAAACGCACCAACGAAGATGGCACTCCGGACAAGAGGCAGCGGGTCACGCCTGAGAAGCAGAAGGATCACCCAGACCTGAAACCCCACAAGCATAAAAAGGGGGAGTAGGGCAGAAAAGCAGCTTTTCGGAGCTGCTTTTTTATCTGCAGACAGTGTCCTGAAAAGCTCTCTAGCCCAGGAATGTCAGGCATGAAAGGACGGCTGAAGCCACCTGATGCCACTACCACAGCACGCGTAGTGAAATTCGCTCCGTTGGCGGTGCGAACCTCAAATGCCTTGCCCTTCTGTACGACCGCCACCACTCGGGTACCGCCCTGAAAAGGGAGCTGAAACTCGGCGGCGTATGCCTCCAGGTACTGCACCACTTCATTTCGCACCGGGTAGTCCTTGGGATCGCCAAGAAACGCTCGCCCCGGCAGCGCTGAGTACTCCGATGGTGAGAACAACTGCAAGCTTTCGTAGTAGTTACGCCAGTTACCGCCCGGGGATGTCTGCTCATCCAAGATGAGGTAATCCAAGCCGTGCTGCTGTAAATGCCAGCCAGTCGCCAAACCTGCTTGCCCACCACCGATAACGACCACATCCAGAACGCGATCCAACTCATTCATATATGCGCACTCATGCATATCTAAAGGCAAAAAAAGGCCGGACTACGGACAGCAGATCGATACTAGACCTTTGGTTCGCTGGAGCAGGCCCTCCAGTCGCTCGACGATCGACCCACCATTTACTTCATAGAACACCTGCCGACCCACCTTGGTGGCCTTCACGATCTTGGCGTCATGCAATACCTGCAGGTGCCTGGAGATCACCGAGCGCTCCTGTGGCAGCTCTTTGGCGATTTCGCCGACATCCGCCCGGCCGAGCAAAAGTACGCGCTTGAAAACCGCGACTCTGGAAGGCTCGCAAAGCGCTTTGAAGAAGGTCTCGTCTAGCGACTCGATGGCGGCTTCGATGGCTTGAGCACGGAGATTTTGGTTGGTCGTCATGCAGCCAATATATGTGCATGAACGCGCACATGTAAAGCCACCCATCATCGAGGGGTTGCGACACATTCGAAAAAGCGTATATTCGAAAAACCATATACACTCAGGGTACCAAGTGATGACTGGCAAGACCCGCGTTCTGTTTGTTTGCACCGCAAACGCCGCTCGCTCCCAGCTCGCCGAAGCTTTGCTCCGGCACACAGACCCTGTGCATTTCGAAGTTTTTAGCGCAGGTACCCAGCCTGGCCAAGTCGATCCGCGCACCTATGACGCCCTCGAATATCTCGATATCGATACCAAGGCTCTACGCAGCAAGTCCATCGACGAGTTTGCAGGGGAACGGTTCGACTACTTGATTACGCTCTGCGACAAGGCAGCCCATGAGTGCCTTACTTTGCCTGCCCTCGGCGAGGTTCTGGCGTGGAACTTCGAAGACCCTGTTACCAGTGACCAACACGATGCCTTCCGACGCACGCTTCATGAGATTCATGAGCGCATCAAAATGTTCGTCCTCGTGAAAACTAAACACTGAGAATTGCTATGACTGACTCGCTGACACCTACCAAGGTTTTCAAATGCCTCGCCGACGAGAACCGCATTCGGATGATGCTGCTGATCTCTCGCGAGGAAGAACTCTGCGTCTGTGAACTGACCTGCGCGCTGGAAGAAAGCCAGCCCAAGGTTTCCCGCCACCTGGCGCAACTGCGCACGTGTGACCTGCTGGAAGACCGGCGTCAGGGCCAGTGGGTTTATTACCGCCTGCATCCATCGCTTCCCGGCTGGGTACGTGAGGTCCTGGCGACGACGCTGGAGGCCAACCGCGAATGGCTGAGTGCTAGCACTAAACGACTGGACACAATGGGTGACCGCCCTCAACGCGTCGCCTCCTGCTGCTGATCATTGCCGAGAAAAACCGATGAAAGTTCTGTTCCTCTGCACCGCCAATAGCTGCCGCAGCATCCTCTCCGAGGCTGTTTTCAATCATCTGGCCCCGGCCGGCATGAAGGCCTACAGCGCCGGCAGCCAGCCAAAGGGTGATGTGCACCCGCTGTCCATCACCGCGCTGCAGCGTGCTGGTATCTCCACCGAGGGCCTCAGCAGCAAGTCAAGTGACGCGCATGCCGAGCTGGCACCGGACTTTGTCATCACCGTCTGCGACAAGGCCGCTGGCGAAGCCTGCCCCGTGTTCTTCGGACCAGCAGTGAAAGCCCACTGGGGGCTTTCTGACCCTTCTGACCAGCAGGGCAACACCGCCGAACTGGACGCAGCGTTCGACGTCACGCTTGAGCAGATCAAACGACGCCTCAATGCATTCCTCGCGCTGCCTTTCGAACAATTGGATGCCGCCCAGCTTAAGGCCGAGCTGGCCCGTATCGGAACGCTCTGACGTTTAGGGAGATCCACCATGAGCAAAAGCCGACTTTCCTTTCTAGACCGCTACCTGACGGTGTGGATCTTTCTGGCCATGGGCCTGGGCATTGGTCTGGGCAGCCTGTTCCAGGGATTGCCTGCGTGGCTGAATAGCCTGTCGGTAGGCTCGACAAACATCCCCATCGCCATTGGCCTCATCGTAATGATGTACCCACCTCTGGCGAAGGTGAAATACGAGGAGTTGCCACAGGTATTCAAGGACAAGCGCATCCTTGCCCTGTCGCTGATCCAGAACTGGGTGATCGGCCCGGTCCTGATGTTCGGGCTGGCCGTTGTCTTCCTTTCCGACAAGCCTGAGTACATGACCGGCCTGATCCTCATCGGCTTGGCACGCTGCATCGCCATGGTGCTGGTGTGGAACCAGATCGCCGGTGGCAACAACCAGTACGTGGCGGGTCTGGTCGCCTTCAACAGCATTTTCCAGATCCTGTTCTTTAGCGTGTACGCCTGGATCTTCCTGGGGCTGTTGCCGCCGCTGTTTGGCCTTGAAGGTAGCGTCATTGAGACCAGCTTCCTCGATATCGCCCAATCGGTGCTGATCTACCTGGGCATCCCGTTCCTGGCTGGTTTCCTGACCCGCAAGATCCTGATCAGCAGCAAGGGCGAGACCTGGTACCAGGAGCGATTCATCCCGAAGATCAGCCCGCTGACCCTTGTGGCGTTGCTGCTGACCATCGTCGCCATGTTCAGCCTGAAAGGCGACATGGTGCTGCAACTGCCGCTGGATGTGCTGCGCATCGCTATCCCGCTGACCATCTACTTCGTGGTGATGTTCTTCATCAGCTTCTGGATGGGCAAGCTGTTGGAAGCTGACTACCCACGTACCACGGCGCTGGCGTTCACTGCAGCGAGCAACAATTTCGAACTGGCCATTGCCGTGGCCATCGCCACCTTCGGCCTTGCCTCGCCGGTCGCGTTTGCCACCGTCATCGGGCCCTTGGTGGAAGTGCCGGTACTGATCTCCCTGGTGGGCGTGGCCTTGTGGCTCAAGCGCCGCTGGTTCGATCAGCCATCTGGCGCCTTGACTCAGGAGTAAATCATGACCGAACACCATATCCCGAATATCGACAACGATCTGGTCGACCTGCCGACAGCAGACAAACTGGCAGTCGAGCAAAAGTCCACCCATAACCCTCGCATCCTGCTGCTGTACGGATCGACCCGCGAACGCTCGTTCAGCCGCCTGCTGACGGAAGAAGCGGCACGCCTGCTGGAGCACTTCGGTGCCGAGACGCGGATCTTCAATCCGACCGGGCTGCCACTGGCGGATGACGTGCCCGATGACCACCCCATAGTCAAGGAGCTGCGCGACCTGGTGCTGTGGTCGGAAGGCATGGTCTGGTGCTCGCCAGAGCGCCACGGCGCGATGACTGGCGTGTTCAAGTCGCAGATCGACTGGATTCCACTGAGCATGGGCGCCGTGCGCCCCACTCAAGGCAAAACCCTCGCGGTGATGCAGGTCTGCGGCGGCTCGCAGTCTTTCAACGTGGTCAACCAGCTGCGCGTCCTCGGCCGCTGGATGCGCATGTTCACCATCCCTAACCAGTCGTCCGTGCCGAAGGCCTATCTGGAATTCGACGAGGCGGGTCGCATGAAACCCTCTTCGTACTACGACCGTGTTGTCGACGTAATGGAGGAGCTGGTGAAGTTCACCCTGCTGCTTCGTGATCGCTCCGACTACCTGGTCGATCGCTACTCCGAACGTAAAGAGTCGGCTGAAGAACTATCCAAGCGTGTCAATCAACGATCCATTTGAGGCTTTGTGAGCATGCAATTGCACCCGTATTCAGTGTTGGCTAATTCCGAACTGGTCGGCCAGCTGATCTTCACTCCGTGCCCAGGTACCAAGGAGACATCGGTATCTCAGGCTCTGGCAACGTTGCACGATGCCGGCGCAAGCGCGCTGGTAACCCTGATGCCGAGTGAAGAACTGCTGCAGAACGAGATCGATCTGCTTCCCGAGGAGTGCCAACTGCTGGGCCTCGAATGGTTCCACCTGCCGGTCGAGGATGACGAAGCGCCCGGTGAGCCGTTTGCGGCCGCCTGGAAGGCTCACCGGGAACGCCTGAAAGAGCTGGTGATGACCGGTAAGACGATCGCCATTCACTGCAAGGGCGGCTCTGGCCGCACCGGCCTGTTTGCCGCCCGCCTGATGATCGAGTGCGGCATCCCTGTGCAGGAAGCTGTTTCCCAGGTCCAGGCCCTGCGTCCACGTGCGATCCAGAACCCTGCGCACGTTGGGTATATCAACCAGTTCAGCGACACCCTCTGACCTTTCGCTAATCGCGATTCGAGAAAAAGAACATGGCTATCAAAGTAGGTATCAATGGGTTTGGCCGTATTGGTCGCTTGGCGCTTCGCGCCTCCTGGGACTGGCCGGAATTCGAGTTTGTGCAGATCAATGACCCGGCCGGTGACGCCGAGACCCATGCCCATCTGATCAACTTCGATTCGATCCACGGACGCTGGCACCGTGAAGCCCGCGCAGAGGGCGACGCGGTAGTGATCGAGGGCAAGCGCATCAAGGTCACCGCCAACAAGACCATCGCGGACACCGACTGGTCGGGCTGTGACTTGGTCATCGAGGCCAGCGGCAAGATGAAGTCGGTAGCCGTACTCCAGGCCTACCTGGATCAAGGCGTCAAACGTGTGGTCGTCTGCGCTCCAGTGAAGGAGAAAGGCGCACTGAACGTGGTGATGGGCGTCAACCAGCACCTATTCGACCCGGCGCAGCATCGTATCGTCACCGCCGCTTCCTGCACCACTAACTGCCTGGCCCCGGTGGTCAAGGTGATTCACGAGAACCTGGGCATACGCCACGGCTCGATCACCACCATTCACGACCTCACCAATACCCAGAGCATTCTGGATACACCGCACAAGGACCTGCGTCGCGCCCGAGCCTCGGGCATGAGCCTGATCCCGACCACCACGGGATCTGCCACCGCAATCGCCGAGATCTTCCCCGAGCTACGCGGCAAGCTGAATGGTCACGCCGTACGTGTACCACTGGCCAACGCCTCGCTGACCGACTGCGTGTTCGAAGTGGAACGTGAGACAACGGCTGAAGAGGTCAACGCGCTGCTGAAAGCCGCAACCGAAGGACCGCTGAAGGACATCCTGGGCTACGAAGAACGCCCCTTGGTGTCCATCGACTACCGCACCGATCCGCGGTCCTCGATCATCGATGCGCTGTCCACCCTCGTAGTCAACGGTACCCAAGTGAAGATCTACGCCTGGTACGACAACGAGTGGGGCTACGCCAACCGTGCGGTTGAACTAGCACGCCTGGTCGGCGCAGCGGAGTAAATGGCGATCATGAAGGCGTTGTCAGCCCTGTCTGCGGAAGTGCGTCAGTACCTGCTGGTTACCGGCAATTACTGGGCCTTCACCCTTACCGACGGCGCTTTGCGCATGCTGGTGGTACTGCACTTCCATTCGCTGGGCTACACGCCGCTGCAGATCGCGGCGCTGTTCCTGTTCTACGAAGTGTTCGGCGTGATCACTAACCTCGTGGGCGGCTACCTCGGCGCCCGCCTGGGGCTCAACCGCACCATGAACATCGGCCTTGGCATGCAGGTCTTCGCCCTGCTGATGCTCACGGTACCAGCAGCCTCGCTGACGGTGCCGTGGGTGATGGCGGCCCAGGCGCTCTCCGGCATCGCCAAGGACCTGAACAAAATGAGCGCCAAGAGCTCCATCAAGCTCCTGGTGCCGGACAGCCAGCAAGGCATCCTCTACAAATGGGTGGCCATCCTGACGGGCTCGAAGAACGCTCTCAAAGGCGTGGGTTTTTTCCTCGGGGGAGCATTGCTCGCGTTGCTCGGTTTCACCCAGGCGGTGCTGGCCATGGCGGCGGTGCTGGCCCTGATCTGGATCGGTAGTCTGATGCTGCTGAAAAAGGACTTGGGCAAGGCCAAGGCCAAACCGAAGTTCCGCGACATGCTGTCCAAGAGCCGGGCCATCAACATCCTCTCGGCCGCACGGCTGGTTTTGTTCGGTGCGCGGGATATCTGGTTCGTCGTGGCACTACCGGTGTACCTGAGCTCTGCGTTTGGCTGGGACTTCTGGCTGGTCGGCGGTTTCTTGGCCGTCTGGGTAATCGGCTATGGCATCGTCCAGTCGTTTGCCCCCCATATCACCGGCAAGAGGCGTGGTCATGTACCCGATGGCCGAGCAGCCTTCATCTGGGCAATCGCTCTGGCCGGACTGCCTGCGCTCATTGCCGTGGGCCTGTCGGCAGGCTGGTCGGCAAAGGTAGTCTTGCTCGGTGGGTTGATGCTGTTCGGTGTGCTGTTCGCCGTGAACTCATCGCTGCACAGCTACCTGATCGTCAGTTATGCCAAGGAAGATGGCGTCTCCCTGGATGTAGGCTTCTACTACATGTCCAACGCCCTCGGTCGTTTGGTCGGCACACTGCTGTCAGGTTGGGTGTTTCAGGCCTATGGGTTGGAGGCTTGCTTGTGGGTTTCCAGCGTCTTCGTATTGGTCGCTGCACTCATCTCGATTGCTCTGCCCAGGCACACTGAAATGGCACAGCAGACGCACTGATCTGAGAGGAAATGCGGAAGCCATCAGGCCTTCGCTTTCATCACAAAGTGCTCCATTTCTGCTGCGGTATTTCGGGCCGTGCGGGACACCCCGTTCACAGAACGTGTTGCTTACGCGCCTCCGCCACAGGCGGGACCATCATGACATCGCCCAACCCACCGACTGGCTGGTCAATGACGCGCCCGGGGAGTTTTTCTCTAGCGCAACCGTCCTGGCACAGTTCAATTCTCTAACTCCACTGTCTCCGTTCCAAGCACAAAAGATACCATCATAATTTTTTCGGGTTTTTTCCGAGGCGTACCCCTGCGATTTTTCTCCGGCTGAACCTTTGCTGTGACAACCGTTATTGTTGTGACAACCTTTATTAAACGAAAACCCCCGAGATTTTTTGAAAAGCGATGCTTTGTGACAACCTTTAATTTCGCTTCCACAGGATCAACCTCCCCGCTAGGCCGCGAATTTCCAGAGGTTTTGTGACAGAGTTTATTAATAAGCAACATGAGCTTCCAGTCCGACGAATCGCTTGCCCCCTATGTGCAGCGGACACCTAGGTCACAGCAACGAGCTCGGAGACCATTGTGCGCCGCTGTCTGATGGGGCCGAGCTGGAGGTCAAGGCCTTCATGAGTCTACCTAGGGGCACGCCGCGTGGAGAGAGCTCACTCTGCGTCAGGAAAGGTCACGCCAGATCACGGCGGTTAATCAAATTTGATTGACATGCCTGTCATCTGTCCATATATTCCCCTCAACGCATGAGGGGCTACTCTCGTGCCTACCTTCCGAGACCCGCCTAGCGAAAGCAGCGGGTTTTCGTGTTTCTGGGGCAAGGGATCCGGTAGATATGACGCATTACGTCGCTTACCTGGACGAATTCGGACACGTCGGCCAATACGTCTCGCGCAACCACCCGCAGTACAAAACACACCCCGCCTTTGGGTTCGCTGGCTTGATACTCCCGGCTACCGAAATCCGCGAGTTTGCTATTTTTTTCTTCAAGCTGAAATGCCAGCTTCTGAAGTACGACCTCGACAACGACAACCCCCGAGGCCTGCCGGCGTACCAGTGGGAAAAGAAGGGGTCCCAGCTCTACGCCCTGCGCAACGTTGTCAAATACCCGGAGCTGCGCCGGGCTACGTTCCGGATCCTGAACCACATCAAGAAGGTCGGCGGCTACGTCTTCTACACAGGCGTGCACAAGGTCACCGACCCTGATGCACACAACTCAACCGAGACGTTCAAGAGGCAGCTCCTGCAGTCGGTGCGCAAAATTGACCGTTTTTGTGCCCAGTCCGACTCCACTTTCATGCTTATGCTCGATGAGCAGCGCGCCGGCAACGAGTGGCGGGAAAAAAACGTCGAAGTCTGCACGCTGGCCATGTTTGAGGACGCCTCCGAGAAGTGCCGGACGCTGATTGAGCCGCCCATCCAGGCAGAAAGCCACCTGTTCCAGACGATCCAGGCAGCAGACTGGATCTGCGGCCTTATCGGGCGCCTGATTGCTCTGATGGTAGCGCCGGAGGAGTACCAGGAGCTCGAGCCGTTCGACAAGTTTTTCTCGGCACGCCTCGCGGAGGTTCTACTGGACAGCAGCGGACTGGAGCACCAGAAGACCACCGAGGTCCCAGCCGAACTAGCCGACGAGGCCATTCCAGACGCCGAAGGCGAGCTAGTTGGCGAGTAAACCCTACATGCAAAGGCTAATGCGCTAACCAAGGGGGTTTGCTGTTCCCTGGTGAGATCCGTGCTGACGCGCATGTCACCGTTTACAGCAGGTGATCGGTCATGCATCAGTGATCAATTCAGCCTCAAGCTGATTGTGTTCAAGCCTCTGAGTGAGGTTTTTTAGCCTAGAACCGCAAGAAAATGCGGGCCTAGTTGGCACTAGGCGGCCCGTGCTTGACATCATCGTCATTTCTGACGATGCTTGGAGTCATGAGATATCCAGGCGGAAAAGGCAAGTGCTATCAGCGCTTGATCAACCTGATGCCACCGCATCAGACCTACATCGAATCCCACCTTGGTGGGGGCGCTGTTATGCGCAACAAGAAAGCGGCGCAGCGCAACATCGGCTTGGACCTGGACGACAAAGTCATTGCGCTTTGGCAGGCACAGCATGCACACATCTGCGAGCTTCACCAGGTCGATGCGATTGCTTTCCTGGAAGGGTATACGTTCGAAGGTCAGGAACTGGTCTATGTTGACCCCCCTTATTTCCCTGAGACGCGCCGCCGAGCCAAGGTCTATCGCTGTGACTACTCGGAAGAAGATCACTTGCGCCTGCTGCGGTGCTTGGCCGCCCTACCTTGCAAAGTGATGCTTTCGGGCTATGACTGTGATCTCTACAACCGTGAGCTTGTCGGATGGCGCAAGGTGACTTTCCCGGCCAAAACCCATGTGGAGGTGCGTGAAGAAACGGTATGGATGAACTTCGATCCTCCCAACCGTTTGCACGACAGCCGCTATATGGGCCAGACATTCCGAGACCGCCAAACCATCCAGCGTCGCCAAACCAGACTCCGCAGCCGCATAGAGAGCCTGGACCCTATTGAGCGACACGAGCTACTGCAATGGATGCAGGAACACTACGGCAATGCCGAGGAGGCCGCCTGATGCAACTGGGCGCAATTTGCTTGGACCAAGTGGTCTTCAATGTCGAGCTTCCCAAGGCGGACGCTGAGGTCATACCCGGCGTGCCGTGGGGACCTGTGGAGGCTTTCCCGTCACCTGCTTACTGGGCCTATCAGGTTTATGCCCGTCGGTTGATCGGTGATCGAATCAATTACAAGCTCGGCACCACCTTGAAAGAAGAAGTCGGTGCCTGCTTGCTGGGCGGCCACGGTATCCCAGCCAGCGTTGGCTTGGCGGCGTTTCGTCACGTTAGAGAGCGCGGTGCATTCAGTGATCAGCCACCGTCTGAAGAAACGTTGCTTGAGTGGCTCAGAGAGCCGCTGACTGTCGATGAACGCCAAGTGCGGTACCGTTTTGCCAAGCAGAAAGCCCGTTACCTCAGCGCGGCGCTGAAGAAGCTTTCCGTCGAGCGCGCACCGCTTGAGTCAGGAAGAGCTTTACGGGATTGGCTGCTAGACGTTCCAGGCATTGGCTACAAGACGGCCTCGTGGGTCGCGCGCAACTGGCTGGACGCAGATGATGTGGCCATTCTCGACATCCATATCCTGCGAGCTGGCCTGCTTGGCAAATTCTTCGATAGCCATCTGACCGTTGAACGTCACTACCTGGAGCTCGAAGATCAGTTCATCCGCTTCAGCAAGGGGCTGGGGGTACGCGCCTCCGAACTGGATGCACTGATGTGGCTGGAGATGATGGCTTCGCCGAGCACGGTGCACAGCATAATGGGCATGGGCCACCATGCGCCGACATCAAACTCCCGTGGCCGAACCAAGAAGAGCAAGCCCAACCCCGGCCAGTTGACCCTGATCAGCTAGACCACTGGCCCAGGGTTCGCCCGTGATGCCCAGCGGACAGAAATGCAGTCCCTGGGCTGTCGCGGTGAGCGACATCACACCGAGCAGCGCGCCGGCATCTCGCCAGACTAGGCTGCAGCCGTTCTGGTATTTTCCCAGTGTCTTCCCAGGTTCGGCCAAGAACAGCAAGCGTGTGGCGTCGCTTCCCGCGAGGACCTGCAGGCTGAGTTCATACAGACCAGCGAGCACGACGTCGGCGCCCTTGAGCTCGGCCAATCGGTGCTGGTCAGGTTGATACCACCACCAGCGCCTATCCGCAGGTCGGTTCACCACAACATGAACAGGATGCGTCGCGCCGGCAGAAGGCGCTGCACGGTGCTCAAGGTCAAAGCCAAGATGCGACGGGGCAGAGCCGCGGGTTCTGCAGGCGTGCCAGAGAAAAGCGCTGAGTTGTTCATCGTCAACTACCCCGAAGGTCCGGTGAGTGGCGCGTGTATCGAGGACCTCGCCGAACGGGCGGTTCAAGGACTGCGTCGGCGTTGGCAACTGGTGAACTTCTCCGACCCTCCAGTCGGTCGGCGTGTATCGCTCAGGCGTTAAGCGAGGTACCGGATCACCGAGGTCGATCCAGGTCATACCCCACCTCACGGAACACTTCCATGTACTTGTTGCAGCCTCGACAATCACCGCACGCTACATGGGACTTGTGACAGCTGTGAGCCCACGCCAACAGGCTGCCAGGGATTCCTGATTTTCGGACTAGCTCCGCGGTTGTAAGGTCGATTGCAGGCGCCTGAGCCTCCATACAGCCCTCCTGCAGAGAGAGCAGTTTGCTGATGGCCGACATGAACTCGGGAGAGCCATCACGGTGGAATCCATCAGATTTTACGGTGCCCAACCACAAGTGCGTCACACCATGACTAATCGCCTTCATTGCCGCGAGCGTCACCAGCAGCTGGTTCCTGTAGGGCCACCAGTCTGACGCTGGGGCCAGGCTGTCGGCGGCGTTTCCTGCCATGTCCCCCGATCCGAGTGAACTGCAGTCGATGCGGATCACATGGTGAGGGATCTCCAGCTGCTGGCAGACCGTGCTCGATGCCTCGATCTCGGCTTGCGCTGCTAGCTGGCCATAGTCCAGGGTGAATGCGATGTCGGGACGTTTCCACCAGGCAAGCGCCACGGAGTCCATCCCACCGGAGAGCAACAATCCTGTTTTCATAGCGCCACCGCTTCCCAGACCGTCTGATAGATCGCGGTCACGTAGTCATCGGTGATGACACAGTCCGAGCCCTCCATCATTTTCTGATCCTGCTCTGACTCGTTCTCGGCGTAAAAGACCACGGGCTTATTCAGGGCGCGGGCATAGCCGATCTCATAGATGGTGCCCGAGTCGAGCCCATCACCAATGGCGAACAGTGCATCGCATTGGTGGATGCCTTCGAGGTCTTTCGCCACGACATCTTCAGCCGTGCCGAGGCCCACATCATGATAGGGAGAGAAAACATCCAGGCCCATGGCCAAGAGGTCGCGGCGAGCTTGGCCAACCATCCACAGTTCTGCGAGCGTAAAGAACGGCCCTGCGAGGTACACCTTCGGGACATAACCATCCCGGTAGCGGGCCGAAGGTTGTAGTGGCTGCGGTTTAAAGTCGGCGAGCAAAGCCGGGTCGGGAAAACCCTGGTTTTGGCAATAGAACGCAGTCGCTATGGAGGCGATCTCTGCAGCTTTATGGGCCGACAGGCCATTGTCCATCCACCCCAGCGCGAAATGTGCAGCGAAGGTGTCTCCCGAGCCAATCTTCCACACTTTTTCAGTACGGTAAGCGGGGACTGTGGAAAGAGTGCCTCGGTCATACACCAAGGCACCCAGCGGCCCCATCTTGATGATGACCACCTCGGCGTTTTCCTGTTTTGCTAAGGCAGTTGCAAGGTCTTCAGCCTTGAGGTGTGCGTAACCAGGTGCCAGCAGGTTCGCCTCATGACGATTCAAGACCAGAGCCAGGTGATTGGCGCGGGAGCCGTTGGCGGCAAAGGACTCTGGCCCGTCGGCATTCTGCGGGTCGAAAACGGCATAGTCGGCTTCGATGACCGCCGTTCCGTCGATCATGCCGAATCGCAAAACCTTGTCGGCGCTGACATTCAGGTCCGATTGGCCGTGTACGCCCCGGCGGATGTCGGGCGTAGAGAGGCCATGGATGTACTCAAAGGTGACGCTGGCGGGTTCGGGTGTGGCTTTGAACTTGAAACCTTCAGCAGTCGCGCGAGCCTCGACAACGACATGGGTGTAATCGTCCATGCACGCGTGTAGCTCAGCCTGGCCGCCGAAGCGGGCGATAGCGGCGGCTGCCCGGCCAGCAGACCCGTAAATATCGTCCCAAGCCGGACGCATGCACCTCTCCCGGTACACGCCACCAACGATGGTGATCATGGAGCTCTCCTTGCTCTCGATTAGACGTGGTAAATGCGGAGGCGAACCTGGCCGCCGCCGACGTGCAGAACCTTCGCTTTGTACATCTCGCCTTGGCCCATGCAATTGCGCAGTTGGGTGAGGTGCGGGTCGACAATGCTGCCGGCCTCCGCGCCGTTCCACAGGGCGATTACGATCTGCGGGTTATTGGCCTGGGCGAAGACGATGTCGAGGATGTCGTTCGGTTTCAACTGAGCGACCACCGCTGCTTTCGGCGAGGCCAGCTGGGTATCAAATTGGAGAGTGGTGCAGGAAGTGGTCGGGGTGGAAGGCCCCAGGTAGCTGACGCCAGAACCAGACATGTGCATTTTCCTTTGCGTGCCAGATAGAGCTCAAAGCAATATCACAGTTACAAGGCAAATGGCCATACCTTGTATGTCCAATTGCGGTTGGGGAGTTTTATCTCTGGCGATTACACGACTATAGTCGCCCGAGTGTTTAGCAAATTAGCCAGAGAAAATTCAAGAAATGAATTACCGCAAATGACAATGCGAAAATTTAACATTCCGGAGCTAGTTCGCCCATACCGTGGAAATTTCAGTACTTGGCCTCACCCCCGTTCTTGATGCGATAGTCCGAGAGGTGCCTTGACCGGACATTTCCGACGTTCCGCCACCCCTAGCGCGCTGTTTCCGTAAGTGAGCAGCCCGTTTATAAGCTGAATCGAGTCGACCCATCGTGCTTTCGTACGGGCCTATTACGTACCTCCACCCGAATAGTTATGCCTGAAGCGCTCGATAACGACACCTTCAAGCCCCTTGATGGCTAAGCTGATCGGCTCAAATCGATGAGGAGGTCAAGCTTTGTTGCCATGCCTAATTATTTGCAATTTGTTCAGTTTGAAGCGGCTGCGATAGATCGCTCTAGTCGTTGATTTCGCCATTTGAAGCTTTCTGTGCCGCCATCGATCACTAGCCGAGTTGGGTCATTGGCGATACGATCTTTGGCATAGTGCCACCTAGGAATGGACCCGAGTGCCCGCGGGTAAAAAGCTGGTAAGGATGGCCGACAAGGAGAGAATATGAGTCAGGCTTGGCCATACGCCGGCGCCCGCTGGTGGAAGTTCGATTTTCACACTCACACCCCGGCTTCAAAGGATACGAATGCTTGGCAAGCTGCGATTGGCACCTCCGATGAGCTGACTCCGCAAAAATGGCTGCTCAAGTACATGGCTGCCGCAATCGACTGTGTAGCGGTTACCGATCACAACAGCGGTGAATGGGTAGACGGGCTCAAGGCCGCGTACTCGGACATGAAGCATCAGGCAGATGCCGGTAATCCACCTGAAGGCTTTCGTGAACTCCATTTATTCCCTGGCGTTGAGATTTCAGTTCAGGGCGGCTTCCATTTACTCGCTATCTTCGACCCTTCGGCTTCCAGCCAAGTCATTAGTGATTTGCTGGCTAAAGTGCATTATTCGGGAACGCGTGGAGACAGTGACGGAGTGACACGTGAGGGCGCTGCCAAGGTGATCGAGCATGTCATCGCCGAGGGCGGATTAGCGATTCCTGCTCATGTGGAAGGTCACAAAGGATTGCTGCAGCTTGAGCACGGAACCCGAAAATGTCTGCTCGATACCAATACCGTCAAGCAAGTTCTGCAGGAGCCGGGCATCTTGGCCTTAGAGTGGACTTCAGGAAGCAGCACACCTCCTATCGTGCTAGAGGAACTGAAGCTCCGCTTTGCCAATGTGGTTGGAAGCGACTGCCACAGTTTCAAAGGTTCGGCGGTTCCAGGCTCACGCTTCACCTGGGTCAAAATGGCCAAACCCAACATGGAAGGTCTGCGCCTCGCGTTGATAGACGGGCAGGAGGTTTCAGTTCGCCGTAGCGACCAAAGCGATGGGTTTGCACCATTCGCTACTCCTGACCACTTCATCGAATCTATTGAAATTCAAAATGCACGCTACATGGGGCGCGGTAAAACGCGTGCTTCTCTACCCCTCAATCCGTATTTCAATGCACTGATCGGTGGTCGAGGAACAGGAAAATCAACCATCGTGCACGCCCTTCGCTTGGCCTATCGGAGGGAAAAGGAACTGTCGCATGCTTCTGAGGCCGGGCAAACCTTCAACAAATTCAACGCTGTCGCGAAGACTAAGAACGACAACGGCGGCTTGCTCGACGACACAATGGTACGTGTGCAGGTTATTCGTAATGGCTTGCCCTATCGTCTGACTTGGCGAAAGGACGACACCGAAAACGTGGTCGAAGAGTGGGATATCTTATCTACTGATTTCACGCCCTCCGACAGCCAAGTTATCAATGAGCAGCGCTTTCCCGTAAGACTTTTTAGCCAAGGGCAGATTGCTGCCTTGGCCGGCGACAGTCAGCAGGCGTTGCTGAAAGTGATCGATGATGCTGCTGACACTCGATCGCAGAGAAACGCATTTGAAGACGCAAAAAGCGCATTTCTGGCGTCCCGGGCACGGATGCGTGAGATGGAAGGGAAGTTATCAGGGCTCGAATCCTTATCGCTCGCATTGCAAGACATAAAACGAAAACTTGAACGGTTCGAAGGCTCCGATCACACGGTGGTGTTGAAAAACTACCAACGCACCAGCCAACAGAATCGGGAGCTAGAACGTCAATTTCAGGCGGCGGCCAAGCTTGTTATAGATCTTGAAAATGTCGCTGCCACTTTGCAGCCTGAGGCGCTGCAAGCAGGGCTATTTGATGCCTATGATGACAGTCCGGCTCTAGCCTCCATTCAGGCCTTGAACGCGGTTATCGGAAAAGTAAGACAGGACGTCGAGGCATCCGCTGCCGAGTTGGCAATGTTTGGGCAAACGCTGAAAACAGAACTTGAGTCATCGGCTTGGTTTACCCGAATCGCAACTGCTAAAGAAGCCTACCACCAGCTAAAGGAGAGTCTTCAGCAGCAGGGGGTCAACGATCCCAGCGAGTACGGCCGCTTGGTTCAAGAAGCTCAGCGGCTGGATACCGAGCTGAGAAACTTGAACACGTTGAAGTCGCAACTTGCTGAGCTGCGCGACACTGCGCTGACACAGCTGGAGCAAATCCAGGTGGCGCGCCGGGCAATCAGTCACCGACGCAGCGAATTCCTCCAGTCCACCCTACATGACAACCTCTATGTGAGGATCGAGCTCGTTCCTTATAGCCGCGATACGCAGGGAATCGAGCGATCATTGCGCGAAGCGCTGGGAGTGGGAGACGGCAAATACGCCGACGACTTGTATCACGAGCAGGACGGCTCGACGCCAAAGGGGCTCATAGCTGACCTCATGTTGGCAGCCGGTTTGCACGGGGACACGCCCAGGTTTGAAGAATTGCTGAAGACGTTGAGGAAGCGGCTATCTCAAGCCTGCCGTGGGAAGGCTGAGTTTGGCGGCTGGTTCAATAAATTCTTGAAAGGTGAAACCGACAGACGACCTGAGTACATGGACCACCTGCTGTGCTGGTTCCCTGAGGATGGCCTGCAGGTGGAATACAGTCGCAAAGGTAACGGACGGGACTTCCAATCCATTGGTCAGGCCTCTGCGGGTCAGCGAGCAGCGGCGATGCTGGCTTTTTTGCTGGCCCATGGAGGTGAGCCTTTGGTGCTCGACCAGCCTGAGGATGACTTGGACAACCACTTAATCTACGGTCTGGTCGTTCAGCAGATCCGATCTAACAAGCAGCGCCGCCAGCTAATCATAGTCACCCATAACCCCAACATCGTAGTTAACGGTGATGCTGAGCTGATCCATGTATTGGATTTCAACAACCAATGTCATGTGAAGCAGACCGGATCCCTGCAAGAACAGGACATGCGGCAAGAGGTTTGCCAGGTGATGGAAGGAGGCTCGGAGGCATTTGAGCGACGCTACCAGCGTTTGGGAGGGGAGACATGATTAGAGCCTTTGACCCCCACGCTGGGTGTAGAAGACAAAAAAGAACCCCCTTGTGCGCAGGATAGATCCTGGGATCTGCCCGAGGCGTCGGGGCTATTCTTGCCGTTAACATTAACACGACGTAGCCGATGGCGGGAGCTAGCTCTGGGAAATGCCATACGACCGAGATATTGCGATGGGTTGCCGAGGCCTCAATAACAGGTTGGTCCCATGGAAGTGACTTGGTTCGTATTAGGGACGTACATCAAATAGAAACTAAAGGATTGAATTTATGCTTGAAGAATTTGCAGCGCAGTTCAACAGCGGCTGGGCCGCCGTCGCAGCAGTCGTAGGTGTTTTGTGTCTCGTGCCAACGAAGGCAATCCAGTTACTACACTTGTACGACAGTCACTTGGCACGCAGGCAGTACAAGCTCTTGAAGGAGCTTCGCGCAGCCGAAAGTTCTGAATCTCTTTACGCTCAGTACCTGGATGACTCGCTCTATCTAGAAAGTTTTCGTATTGCCAGTGGAGTTCGAGCAGATCGGGCCAAAGCTGAATTTCTGATGCGCTTGGCGCGCACGGGCCATTGGAATCACTGGCAAATTCGTCAGATCGCTCGGTATCTGTGGGTTACGCCAGAGCAACCCCGGCTAACGCTCCGGATCACCGCAGTCGAGACAGCGGGGGCCTGGTCTGCGCGCTTGGTTGGATTCTTCCTTATGGCCATAGGTTGTATCTGTGGACTGATAATCATGGCGAAGGCGAGCAGCTTCGCTGCCTTCTCAGGGGGCATGGGGGCACAGGCGATGTTCATTCTCGGAGGTGCCCTCATTTCTTCACCCTTCAATAGCTATTGCACTGCGCGACGTTTTCAGAAGTATGTGGAAACCCATCCTGAGCTCCTTGATGAGGTTGCTACGATACCTTCAACTGTCTCCACCAAGGGCTCAACCCATGACGCAGAGAGTGCCGCTGCGGTTTAGTATGTTAGTTGTAAAATCCAATAAAATCAGATAATTATATGAAGTTACTGATTTTATTGTCTGCGCTTTCGGTTCAAGCTTCAGATTTCGCTGAGGATGACAGGTTGGCACAAATGTCAGCAGCGCCTGCAGCCCGCAATCCATAACAGATTGAAAGTCCGGCTTTTATTGAGAAAAACTATCCATGCTCCACAGCAACTACCTCAAACAGTTGGATCTGCAGGACATCGTGGTGTTTCTCAACTTGCTGGAGTTGCGCAGTGCCAAACGCACCGCTGAGCTGATGAGCGTGAGCCAGCCGACGGTCAGTTATTGTTTGAAGCGGCTGCGCGGCTGCTTTGACGACACGTTGTTCTCTTCATCCCAAGGGGTACTGCAACCGACCAGCAAGGCCGAGAAGATCGCGCCTTATTTGCGCGTGGTGGTCGAGTCGGTCAACCGCTGCGCGGAAGACGAATATCAAGCATCTGCCCAAGCCGTGCGTAAGATCTGGCGGCTCTGCGCGCCGGAGTATTTCGAGTTGTCGTTCCTGCCGCAAACCCTGGCGATGCTGTCGCACACGCATGCCAATACGTCGCTGCACCTCGACCGCCTGAGCCGCGACCTGCCTGTGGATCAGCTGATGTCAGGGGAAATCGACATCGCGATCGGCTTCGGTCCGGGCTATCACCAGATGCACCCGGAGTTGCAATGGCAAGCGGTGGTCAACGACGACTTTGTCTGCCTGACCAGTCAAAACGGGTTGGCCAACGACGCGGCCATGAGCCTGGATGAATTCTGCGCCTCGCCCCATGTATTCCCCACACCGTGGATTTCGGAAAAGAACATGGTCGACAGCTGGCTGGATAAAGTCGGCCGTTCGCGCGACGTGCTGGTGCGCGCCAATGGTTACCAAGCCTGCGTGAACATCGTAGCCGCGGTACCGGCCACGCTCGCACTGCCGGCGCGCCTGTTGCCGCACCTGCGCATACCGTCATCAGTGAAAGTCTGTCAGCCGCCGCTGGGTTTCCCAACGTTCACCTTGGACATGATCTGGGCGCGCGACCGTCGGGACAGCAAAGATATAGCCAGCCTGCGCAAGTTGATCGAACAGGTGGCCGAGGTGTTGTTGAAGGCACCATGAAACAGGCTTTTAAATTTTCACCACGCTTTTAGATTTCTTAAAACCAGCCAGCCGCTCATTTCTCTTATCGTGTGGTCATCGGGTAGCGCAAGACCTACCTGAGTTCCACGCTTTCACGGAGGAATGAGTCATGCTGGCGTACGCCCACCTGTGGTATTTCCCTTTTTCCAACAACCGACGCCGTGCTACGGCTTCCAGTGTGCCATTGCGGTCGATCGCTACATGCGTGTAAGCGATTCGATCAGCCCCATGCACATCGTGCGCAATTTCTACAAAGGCCGGCACGGCTCGTTGTCTCCAGGAAGCGGCGCGTACCCACTACCTCAGGCACTACGACGCCACCCCCCGAGCCTTCGCTTCGTTTCGTAGCGCCAGCAGCGCCGATCAAGCCCGGGTCAAGGATCCGCAGGTCAATCGGGGCTCCTACCATAAACAAGGCCCTGCCCACTTTCAACCGCCAGGCCTCGGCCTGACCACGACGCGCGCCGCGCATCCGCTGCCCGGTGCGCCGGAGGTAAGCATGAACGCGACCAAGCGTTACGAGAATTTCATTGTCTTCCTGGCGCCGCTGATCAACAGCGTGGGCGGTATCGCCATCGACCTGTACGCGCCAAGTATCCCCTCCATTGGCCGTGAACTGTCAGCCAGCCCGGCGCTGATGCAGAACACCATCACCATCACCCTGCTGTTCTACGCACTGGGGCAGCTGTTCTTCGGCATCATGGCCGATGCCCGTGGGCGGCGGCCGGCGGTGCAATTGGGGCTGCTGGTGTTCCTCGCGGGCAGCGTGCTGGCAACCGTGGTCACGTCCATCGAGATGCTCCTGCTCGCCCGCGCCCTGCAAGGCTTCGCCATCGGCGCCTGTCAGGTAGTTGCCCGTGCGCTGCTGGTGGACATCGTCAAAGGGCCGCGTTTCTACGTAGCGATCATCTACCTGAGCCTGGCCTTCGGCCTGGGGCCGGTGATCGCACCGTACATTGGCGGGGTGATCGAAGTGCACCTTGGCTGGCGCTACAACTTCGTCCTGTACGCCGTATACGCCGTCATCGTGTTGGCCTTCGTGCTGGCAGGGCTCAAGGAGTCGTTGCCCGCCATGAACAGACGCAGCGCCTTGCAGACCTGTGCCGGCTACCGCCCGATCCTGGCGGACGGCCGCTTTCGGGCCTCGGTGGTTGTGCTCGGCTCGAGCTTCTCGGCGTTTCTGCTATGGAACGTGTTCGGCCCACACATCGTCCAGGAACGCCTGGGGCACAGCGCGCAGTACTTTGGCACCACCGCGCTGGCTGTGGGTAGCTGCTACCTGGTCGGCACCCTGGTCAACCGTGCGCTGATCCGGCAGGTCAAGCCACGGCTGCTGATGTGGGCAGGAATGGCGGTGTTTCTGCTCGGCGTGGTGACCATCGCCACGCAGGCAAAGGAGCTTCACCTGGTCTCGATCCTGGGCGGCATCATGCTGGTCGCGTTCGGTCAGGGCTTCATCTTCTCCAACGCCATGGCCAACTCGATGTCGCTGTTCCCCGACCGCGCCGGTGTTGCCGCCAGCCTGCAAGGCTGCCTGATGCTGGTATTCGGGTCACTGGCCTCGGCGCTGCTCAGCGCTTTGCCGCTGACCTCGAACCTGGCAATTGCCTGCGTGTTTCTGGTGCTTTGGTTGACCTCGTTGTCGGGCATGCTGAGCGTGCGCGTGCCGCGTCAAGCCTCGGTGGCCTGAAGCCTGCCGACCCCGGCGGTGCAGCGTATCTGTTGCCGGGGTCTGCAAGGCAGCGCTGAGCAGTATTCATCAACCAGCAGGATCGAGTAACTGCAACGCACCAAACGCTTGCCTGCGCCGAAGGGGGAAGCAGCGGACGCAAGCTCCCGCTCGCTGTTACCCTCGGCGTAGTCGACTCAAACCTGCATGGCCATGCCATCCACATTCATCGCTGCCTGGCGCAACGCTTCGGAGCGGGTGGGGTGGGGGTGGCAGGTGAGGGCGATATCTTCGGCCGAAGCCGAGAACTCCATGGCCACGCAGAATTCACCGATCATTTCGCTGACGCTCGGGCCCACCAGGTGCACACCCAGCACTTCGTCGGTTTTGGCATCGGCAAGTACCTTGGCGAAGCCTTCGGTCTCGTGGTTGATCTTGGCGCGGCTGTTGGCCGTGAAGGGGAATTTGCCCACTTTGTATTCACGCCCTTCGGCCTGGAGCTGCTCTTCGGTCTTGCCCACGCTGGCCAGCTCCGGCCGGGTATAGATCACGCCAGGGATGAGGTTGTAGTTGACCTCGTGCGGTTTGCCGGCGATGCGCTCGATGCAGGCCACTGCTTCGTCTTCGGCCTTGTGCGCCAGCATCGGCCCGGAAGTGACGTCGCCGATTACCCAAAGCCCGGGCACTGAAGTGCGGTGGTGTTCGTTGCCGAGCATGCCGCGCTTGTCGGTTTCCAGGCCTGCGCTTTCCAGGTTCAGGCCTTTGGTATAGGGGCGGCGACCGATCGCCACCAATACATAATCGGCTTGCAGTGTTTCTGCCGCGCCACCCGCTGCGGGCTCCAAGGTCAAGGCCACGCCGTCGGCGCTGGCGGTGGCCTGGGTCACTTTGCTGCCCAGCTTGAACGCCATACCTTGCTTGGCCAATGCCTTCTGCAGGGTCTTGGCGGTTTCGCTATCGGTGCCAGGGCAGATGCGATCGAGGTATTCGATGACCGTGACCTGGCTACCCAGCCGGCGCCACACCGACCCCAATTCGAGGCCGATCACCCCGGCACCGATGACGACCAGGTGCTTGGGCACCTGCGGCAACGACAGCGCGCCGGTCGAGTCGATGATGCGCTGGTTGTCGATGGTCACGCCTGGCAGCGGCGTCGGCTCGGAACCGGTGGCGATGACGATGTCTTTGGCCTGCAGCGTGGTTTCGCTGCCGTCCTGCGCCTTCACGACCACTTTGCCGGCGCCATCCAGGCGCCCCCAGCCCTTGACCCAGTCGACCTTGTTCTTGCGGAACAGGTACTCGATGCCTTTGGTCAGGCCGGCCACGCTTTCGTCCTTCTGCTTCATCATCTGGGCGAGGTTCAAGGTGGGTTTGACTTCGATGCCGAGGTGGGCGAACGCCTCACCGCTGGCGGCTTCGTAGAGTTCGGAAGCATGCAGCAGTGCCTTGGACGGCATACAGCCGACGTTCAGGCAAGTGCCGCCCAAGGTCGAGCGGCCCTCCACGCAGGCGACACTGAGCCCAAGTTGGCCAGCGCGAATGGCTGCGTTGTAGCCGCCAGGGCCACCGCCGATGATCACCACGTCATAGGTTTTCATGGTTCAACTCCAGGGATGTAGAAACGCGACAGGGGCATTAGGTTAGGCTGAGCCTTTAGAGTTGTATACAATTTGCTGCGCATACCAGCGCATCAGGGTCTAGACCATGGTCTGATCGGGAGGAAACATCCCATGGATGAACTACTCTGATTCGACGACGTTCGAAATTTCGGGCGTCGTGGCCAATTTCGGACAGGAGGGTCGTTCATGCTTGCGCAACTTCCACCGGCACTGCAGAGCTTGCATCTGCCGCTGCGGCTGAAACTCTGGGACGGCAACCACTTCGATCTCGGGCCCAGCCCGCAGGTCACCATACTGGTCAGAGAACCCCAGTTGATCAGCCAGCTGACCCACCCGAGCATGGACCAGTTGGGCACGGCATTCGTCGAAGGCAAGTTGGAGCTTGAAGGCGATATCGGTGAGGCCATACGCGTTTGCGATGAGCTGAGCGAGGCACTGCTTACCGACGAAGACGACACGCCGCCCCAGCGCCTGGCGCATGACAAGACTACCGACGCCCAGGCCATTTCCTATCACTACGACGTTTCCAATGAGTTCTACCAGCTGTGGCTGGACCAGGACATGGTGTACTCGTGCGCTTATTTTCGCGAGCCGGACAACACCCTCGATCAGGCGCAGCAGGACAAGTTCGAGCACCTGTGCCGCAAGCTGCGGCTCGATGCGGGCGACTATCTGCTCGATGTCGGCTGTGGCTGGGGTGGCCTGGCGCGTTTCGCTGCCCGTGAGTATGGCGCCAAGGTATTCGGCATCACCCTCAGCAAAGAACAGTTGAAGCTCGGCCGCCAGCGGGTCAAGGCAGAGGGTCTGAGCGACAAGGTCGATTTACAGATTCTCGATTACCGCGACCTGCCGCAAGACGGCCGCTTCGACAAGGTTGTCAGCGTGGGCATGTTCGAGCATGTCGGCCATGCCAACCTTGCGTTGTATTGCCAGAAGCTGTTCGGTGCGGTGAGGGAAGGGGGGCTGGTGATGAACCACGGCATCACCGCCAAGCATGTCGATGGTCGGCCGGTGGGGCGAGGTGCAGGCGAGTTCATCGATCGCTACGTGTTCCCACATGGTGAGCTGCCCCACCTGTCGATGATCAGTGCCAGCATCTGCGAAGCAGGGCTGGAGGTGGTGGACGTGGAGAGCTTGCGCCTGCACTACGCCAAGACCCTGCACCACTGGAGCGAGAATCTGGAGAACCAGCTGCACAAGGCGGCGGCACTGGTCCCCGAGAAAACCCTGCGCATCTGGCGTTTGTACCTGGCCGGGTGTGCCTATGCGTTTCAGAAGGGCTGGATCAACCTGCACCAGATTCTGGCAGTGAAGCCCTATGCCGACGGGCATCACGACCTGCCCTGGACACGCGAGGATCTGTACCGCTGACACCTACCTCTGGCCGGCGGCACCGGTTACAGGATTGGGGATATCAAGCGTGCAATGCGCATCCCCAATTGCTGTAGCCGGTGGGTGTCGCGGCTGTCCTCAACGGTTATCTCGCGCGCCTGCTCGAAGTCTTCATTCAACATACGTTCCACTTGGTCGGCAAAGCCACGGTCGACCGTCAGCAGGGTGATCTCGAAGTTCAGGCGGAATGAACGGTTGTCCAGGTTGGCACTGCCGATTGCGCTCACCTCGTCATCTACCAGTACCACCTTCTGGTGCAGGAAACCCGGCTGGTAGCGGAACATGCGTACGCCTGCGCGTACCGCTTCGAAGGCAAACAGGCTGGAGGCGGCATAGACAACCCGGTGGTCGGGGCGTGCCGGGATCAATACGCGCACATCCACCCCTCGCAGTGCTGCCAGGCGCAATGCCGCGAACACCGCTTCGTCAGGGATGAAGTAGGGGGTGGTTATCCACACCCTGCGCGTGGCGGAGTGAATGGCTTCAAGGAAGAACAGTGCGCAGGTTTCCTGTGGGTCCGCCGGCCCACTGGCCAAGGCCTGGCAGAGCACGCCGTCGTCCGGGTAGGCATCTGGCAGAATCAGCGGCGGCAGCTGGCGCGAGGCCCAGTACCAGTCTTCGGCGAACGACTCTTGCAGGCAGGCCAGCACTGGCCCGCCGATCTGCACATGAGTATCGCGCCATGGTGAAAGCTGCGGGTCTTCACCCAGGTACTCGTCACCTACGTTATGCCCGCCGATGAAACCGACCAAGCCATCCACCACCACGATCTTGCGATGGTTGCGGAAGTTGACCTGAAAGCGGTTGAACCAACCACGCCGGGTGGCGAAAGCGTGAACCTGTACGCCGCCATCACGCAGCGCCTGGCTATAGCTGGCTGGCAAGGCATGGCTACCGACACGGTCGTACAGCACAAACACCTGAACCCCTTCAGCCGCCTTGCGCAGCAGCAGGTGCTGTAATGCCTTGCCGAGTTTGTCGTCATGGATGATGAAGAACTGCACCAGCACCACATCGCGGGCTTTTTCGATGGCCGCGAAAATGGCATCGAAGGTGGCCTTGCCATTGATCAGCAGCTTCACCTGGTTGTTCGCCAGGCAAGGCATGCGCCCCAGTTTGGGCATGGCGCGTAGCGCGGCGTAGCTTTCCGACTCGCGGGCGGTCAGGGCTTCTTCAACCCATGGTCGCCAGTTGAGGTTGGCCATTGCAACGTGCATTTCCTGGTTGGCTTGGCGCCGCGCCTTGATATACGCATTGAACGAGCGGGCGCCGAACACCAGGTACGGTATAAGGGTGAAATAAGGAATGAAGAACAACGGCATCGCCCAGGCAATCGCGCCTTGGGCCGTGCGCACCGTGAACAACGCGTGCAGTGCGGCTACGATACCCAGTAGATGAATCAGGCCAATTACATAACCAAAGAAATAGGGGCTGTGGTAATCCATATGCATCCTGCTCACCGAGTACTGTTGGCTAACAGAACACGTTCCCGGTGCACCTTGCAACCTGCGGACGGTTTTGGCGTCTAAGGCTCAGCCCGGCCCGCTTGGCCGGCTTTTTTCAGGAGTGTTCACCCATGAAGATTCGTCTGCCACTGTTGGCCCTGGTCCTCGGTATGAGCAGCCCGCTGGTGCATGCCCAGATGCTGCAACCCGGTTTGTGGGAGCTGACCACCAGCAACATGCAGGTCGATGGCAAGCCGTTACCTGACATGGGGTTCATGCTGGGGCAGCTCAAGAACCTGCCGCCGGAGCAGCGCGCGATGATGGAAGGTGTACTGGCCAAACAAGGGGTGACGGTGGCTGGTAATGGCGTGCGTTCCTGCCTGACCGCCGAACAGGTGGCGACCAACGACATCCCGCTGCAGGATCCCAAATCCGGTTGCACGCAGAAAATCACTGACCGTACCGGCAACGTATGGAAGTTCGAGTTCAGTTGCCCGAAGGCACAGGGCAGTGGCCAGGCGACGTTCCTCAGTGATCGGGAGTTCACCACCCAGGTCAGTGGCACCTTCAACGCGTCGGGTGTTCAGCAGCAAGGCAGCATGAACACCCGTGCGGTGTGGCTGGGCAGTGATTGCGGTACGGTCAAACCGCGCAGTTGAGGTCCCACTGCCACTGGCTGGTGGCAACAGCGTCGTGGGCATGCAGGCTTTCTGCATGTTCCACCCGCAGCCTGAAAGCAGCACTCCACTCCAATTGTCGCAGCGCCTGGTGCAGGCGCCGGGCAGCATCTTCACAGAACATCAGGTTCTGCCCGTTGGCTAAAGCGAAGGCCTGTTCGTCTGCACGCTTGACCGCAGTCTGTACCGCTGTGCCCAAGCTCATTTCGATGCAATCAATCAGCTCGGTAATCGGCAGATCACGCTGGCTGCTGCGCAGCCGTACCTGAATTTTCGCGCTACTGCGTTGGCTATGTGGGGTAGCGACGATGCCTTCGGCAGTGCCCAGCCAGTTCATTACCGCCGCGGTGTCGACCTGCGACCCGGGGAATTGCTGTTGGAACTGCTGTTGTATCAGTTGCCTGGCAAGCGCCGCCGAACATGGACAGGTGGACGAATAGGGCACGCTAACGGATAGTTCCACGTGGAACATTTCATTCTCGATGCGTGCATCGATGGTCACGGGATAGCTCTTCCAGCCTGCCAATGGGCTGATCAAGGCTGGTCTTTTAAGCAGGTGATCAAAGCCCAGGCGCAGATAAGCAGCGGAAGACAGCCCTTCGTGGCTGGTCAAAAAATCCGCCAAAAGCTGCCGAATTGCCAGCGGCGTAAGGGGCTGGTTTTCCAGGGCCTCCAATGCAAGGTAGAGCCGCGACATGTGGATGCCACGTGAATGGCCGTCTATCAAACTGACGCCTGCGTCGACGGTGGCAGCAGCGGGGCGCCCTTCGAACTGCACGGGCAGGGCTATGCCACACATGCCCACCCAGTTCAGTGGCAAGGCGAACGCATGAGTCTGTGAGGCGATATCGGGGAGCGTGTGCTGGTTCATTGGGGTTTCCACAGAAAAAGGTGTCAGCGGCAGCCGCCGATCATGCTGCAATGCAAATTGAAGCGTTGCCCGCTGGAACTGGACACCCGGTTCAACGTGGTCCAGCCTACGCGGCGGCTGTAACCCACCCAGGCTTCGCCATCACTGGCCAGGCCGGTGAAGAAGGTCAACGCACCGTAACGGCTGTTGGTTTGAGCCCATAGCCGCCGCGTGACCGAGTCGAAACCGCGCAGGTAAAGCTCATTGCCGTGCGTGCGTACGCTGTAGTAACTCCCTTTGCCGTCCTGGCACGAGAGCAGCGTGGCGCTGCGGGTACACAACGCCAGTGCAGTGCTCTGCGGCATGGCAACCAGTGAGGTGGGCATGGCGAACAACACCAATGCCATGGCGCGTGACAGTTTCATGTTTTGTCCCTGGTGAGCATTCGTCCGTCGAGAACGACTTGGCGAAATTGTATTGTTACTTTATAACATTGTGCAATGCATCGTTTCGAATGCGCTCGCCTGAAGGGGTTTCGCCATGTCCAATCGTCTTCCCGTTACTGTGCTGTCCGGCTTTCTGGGTGCCGGCAAAAGCACGTTGCTCAACCATGTACTGCGTAACCGTGACAACCTGCGGGTTGCCGTCATCGTCAACGACATGAGCGAAATCAACATCGATGCCAGCGAGGTGCAGCGCAACGTCAGCCTCAACCGCGCTGAAGAAAAGCTCGTAGAGATGAGCAACGGCTGCATCTGCTGCACCCTGCGTGAGGACCTGCTGGAAGAGGTAGCGCGGTTAGCCGCAGAAGGGCGCTTCGACTACCTGCTGATCGAGTCCACGGGTATTTCGGAGCCACTGCCGGTGGCAGAGACTTTCACCTTCCGCGACGAACAAGGCCGCAGCTTGTCCGACATGGCACGGCTGGACACCATGGTCACGGTGGTCGATGGCCTGAACTTCCTGCGCGATTACCAGGCTGCAGACAGCCTGGCCAGCCGTGGCGAAACACTGGGCGAGGACGATGAGCGCTCGATCAGCGACCTGCTGATCGAACAGGTGGAATTCGCCGATGTACTGCTGCTGAGCAAGATCGACCTGATCAGCCAGCATGAGCGCGAAGAGCTCGTGGCCATTTTGCGCAGCCTCAATGCGCGGGCAGAGATCGTGCCGATGGTCATGGGCCAGGTGCCACTGGAGCGCATTCTCGATACGGGCCTGTTCGACTTCGACCAGGCGGCCCAGGCGCCAGGCTGGTTGCAGGAGCTACGCGGCGAGCACGTACCGGAAACCGAAGAGTACGGGATTGCAGCCATGACCTGGCAAGCGCGGCGCCCGCTGCATCCCCAACGGTTCTACGACTTTATCCACACGCACTGGACCAACGGCCGCTTGCTCCGTTCCAAAGGTTTTTTCTGGTTGGCCAGCAAGTACCAGGAAGCCGGTAGCTGGTCGCAAGCGGGCGGGATGATGCGCCATGGGCTGGCGGGGCGCTGGTGGCGCTTCGTACCGCGCGACCAGTGGCCTGAGGATGTGGATAACACCAGTGCAATCCTTAAACACTGGACCGCTGAAACCGGCGATTGCCGCCAGGAATTGGTGTTCATTGGGCAGAACATCGACTTTGCCAAGTTATCCACAGCCCTTGACGCGTGCTTGTTGACCGACCAGGAAATGCAGCTTGGGCATATGGGCTGGTTGCGGCTGCCCGATCCGTTCGGACCGTGGCATGCGGAGTCCGCAGCATGAGCCTGGCATTCAGGCCTGTGGATATCTTTCAGGTGTTTGGCGAAACGCCGCAAATATTGGCTGAGGTCCTGCAGGATGGTGTCAACCTGGCCGTGTGGCGGCGGCGGCTGCCGGCGCAGTTGCAGGACTTTGCTGAACTGGTACTCAGCCTTGGCCAGCCTTTGACCGACCAACGGGTAATCGAGGTGCACGAGCAGCACGCGCCGGTCCTGCCGGACCTGCTGCGCGAAGCCGCTGACCTGCATGGCTATGAGTCATTTGTAGCCGATGTGACCTGGCTGGTCGCGGCCTACACCTGCCTGGTGGGTGCGCGCCGTGTGGGTTTACGCCTGCGCGTGCTGGATGGCCCCATGTGTCCGCGCTTCCATGTGGATAACGTACCATTGCGCTTGCTCACAACCTACGTGGGGCCGGGCAGTGAATGGTTGCCTGAGGCGATCAGCCACCGGCGGGAGTTACACACAGCACAGCCCCCTGTGGATAAAATTCAAACCCTGCAAGCCGGTGATGTCGCGCTGCTCAAGGGCGAGAACTGGCAAGGCAACGAAGGCGCAGGTCTGGTTCACCGCTCGCCTTCGGGCCAGCAGGGGCGTCTGCTGCTGAGCCTTGACTGGTTGGCCTGACGGCGCATAGTTAGGCTTTGCCACTGTTTGAACCAGGCCATGCTGCAGAACATACCTACCCACGTGATTGCCGGCCCGCTCGGCGCCGGCAAAACCACCCTGATCCGCCATTTGCTGGCGCAGCGGCCGCCCAATGAGCGCTGGGCGGTGCTGATCAATGAATTCGGCCTGGTTGGCCTGGATGCGGCGTTGCTCAGCCGGGATGAAGACGGTGTAGCCATTGGTGAAGTGGCCGGTGGTTGTCTGTGCTGCGTGAACGGTATGCCGTTTCAGGTCGGGCTAGGGCGTCTATTGCGCAAATCACGCCCTGACCGTTTGTTCATCGAGCCTTCAGGTTTGGGTCACCCGTTGCAATTGCAGGCACAGCTGCAGGCAGCGCCATGGGCTGGAGTGCTGACAATTCAGCCACTTGTCATGGTTTTGGATGCTCAGGCGGTGGTTCGCAACCAGCGGCTTTCCGATGCGCAACATCAGGCGTTGAACGCCTGCGAATGTGTGATTCTGAATAAGTCAGAGGCTGTGGATGAATCAACTAAGTTGTTGATAAGTAATAAATTCATCGACAGGAGGGTGCTGTGGGCGGTGCAGGGTGAAGTAGCGTTTCGTGGCCTACCCCAGGCACCTTCACAGATTGTTGACAGCCCGCTTTCCGCCGTCAGGATTGTCGACAATCTGGAAATAACCCCAGGTACGGTCTGGGCCGACCCCACCCAGCCGGTCTGCCTGGCCCAGCAAGGTGAGGGTGGTTGGAGTATTGGCTGGCGCTGGCACCCCAGCCAGCAGTTTTATCCACAGCGGCTAAGCACGTTCTTGCAGAATTTACCCTGGCGGCGCGCCAAGGGGGTTATCCACAGCGCGGAGGGGTGGCAGGCTTTCAATGGGCTGAATGGGAGCCTGCCCGCCTGGCAGCCCAGCGAGTGGCGCAGGGACAGCCGCATCGAGCTGATTTTCGATCAGCCACAGTCGCAACCGGCGCTGCAGGCCGGCTTGCGCGAGTGCCGCATCAGCTGATCAGTTTCGCCAGCGGTTGTGTTCCTGGCGCCATTGCTGCATCTCGATAACGTTGTCGGTGCGCGGCGGGGTCTTGATCTCGAACGGGTAGGGTGCCAGTTCTATCTGCACGCTGTGCGCACCGAACTGTGTCACGCTACCGGGGTGGCGCTGCTCGCCAGTGACGGTGAACTCGAAGGCATAGATGCGGGCCAGGCGCTTGCGGCCATTGGCATCGCGCACAAAGCCGATGCGCTTGAGCGCCACGGCGTCGTCAAGCAACTCGAGGTCCAGTTTGGCGCAATGCTGTTTGACCCGTTCCAGGGCTTTCTCGCGCAACCCATGGTTGTGCCACAACCAGGCGCCTGCCGTGGCTACCAGCATCAGGACGAAGAGGTTCTCCAGGGTCAACATTTGCTTATGCTCCAAACAGGTAGATCCAGCTTAACTGCGTCCCTGGCCTGTCGTACAGGTGACAATCGAGTTCATACTGCGTCGCGCACCATTCTTTGAAACAGCTTTGGAAAACACCCGCATGAAACGTACTCCGCACCTGCTCGCCATTCAGTCCCATGTGGTGTTCGGCCACGCCGGCAACAGCGCCGCGGTGTTCCCCATGCAGCGGATCGGGGTCAACGTGTGGCCGCTCATTACCGTGCAGTTCTCCAACCACACACAGTATGGCCAGTGGGCGGGCGATGTGCTTGCTCCAGCGCAAATTCCTGCGTTGGTCGAAGGTATTTCCAACATCGGTGAACTGGGGCACTGCGATGCGGTGCTTTCTGGTTACCTGGGCAGTGCCGAACAAGGGCGGGCGATTCTGGCCGGGGTACAGCGGATCAAAGCGGTGAACCCCAAGGCGTTGTACCTCTGTGACCCGGTCATGGGGCACGCCGAGAAGGGTTGCATCGTACCGCCAGAGGTCAGCCAGTTCCTGCTCGACGAAGCGGTGGCCAAGGCCGACATCCTGTGCCCCAACCAGCTGGAGCTGGACAGCTTCTGTGGGCGTCGCGCGCAGTCACTGGAGGATTGCGTGCACATGGCGCGCAGCTTGCTGCAGCGCGGGCCGCAGGTGGTCGTGGTCAAGCACCTGGCCTACGCCGGGCGGTGCGAGGACCAGTTCGAAATGCTGCTGGTGACGGCCCAGCACTGCTGGCACCTGCGGCGCCCGCTGCTGGCGTTTCCGCGTCAGCCAGTGGGGGTCGGCGACCTGACTTCCGGGCTGTTCCTGGCCAGGGTATTGCTGGGCGACAGCTGGGTGCAGGCATTCGAGTTCACTGCCGCCGCGGTGCATGAAGTGCTGTTGGAAACCCAGGCCTGTGCCAGCTACGAGCTGCAGCTGGTACGGGCCCAGGATCGCATCGCCCACCCGCGTGTGCGCTTCGAAGCGCAGTTGCTGGCGTTTTAAATAGCGTCGGTTTTCAGGTCCTGGTAGCGCTTTTCCAGTTCCTGGCGGATCTGGCGGCGCTGCTGCCCCTGCAGGAAGCGGCGCTTTTCTTCACTGCTTTGCGGCTGACGCGGCGGTACCGGCACAGGGCGGCGATTGTCGTCCACCGCTACCATGGTGAAGAAGCAGCTGTTGGAGTGGCGCACCGAGCGCTCGCGAATGTTCTCGGTCACCACTTTGATGCCCACTTCCATCGAGGTATTGCCGGTGTAGTTGACGGACGCCAGGAACGTCACCAGCTCGCCCACGTGTACCGGCTCGCGGAAGATCACCTGGTCCACCGACAATGTCACCACATAGCTGCCTGCATAACGGCTGGCGCATGCATAGGCCACTTCGTCGAGGTATTTGAGCAGGGTGCCGCCATGTACGTTGCCAGAAAAGTTGGCCATGTCCGGGGTCATCAGGACGGTCATGCTCAGCTGGGCGTTTCCAGGTTCCATAAGGTGCTCACGGTTAGGTTGCGCTGAATCGGGCGAATGGAGGGGGTGATCTGCTGACACGGGTTTTCCCTCTTGTGAATTTGCCTCGTTGATACGGGACGTTGCCGGGGGCGTGGCGGTCACGCTGATCATGCCATCAGCGGCGCTTTTCCAGCCGATCTGTTTCTGCATATTGCGCCGGCTTTTTGCAGCCGATCGCGATGTTAACCTGAGTACGCCCATGCACCATGGGCGTTCCTGCATTCAATACAGTATGTACTTGCTGCTCGCTCAGGTTTGCCCCGGCAGAGGAGCGGTTTGCCCAGGCATTCATAAAAGACGAGAAAAGGAGTATCACGCCATGCATGCCATCAGCTTCATCCAGGACCTGGCAGTCATCATGCTGGTCGCTGGCGTGGTCACCATCCTGTTTCACCGCCTCAAACAGCCGGTCGTGCTTGGTTATATTGTCGCCGGCTTCATCATCGGCCCGCACACCCCGCCATTCGGCCTTATCCACGACGAAGACACCATCAAGACCCTCGCCGAGCTGGGGGTGATCTTCCTGATGTTCTGCCTGGGGCTCGAGTTCAGCCTGCGCAAGTTGTTCAAGGTGGGCGCCACGGCGTTCATCGCGGCGTTCCTCGAAATTGTGCTGATGATCTGGATAGGCTTCGAGATCGGCCGCTGGTTTGGCTGGAACACCATGGACTCGCTGTTCCTGGGTGCCATCCTGGCCATTTCCTCGACCACCATCATCGTCAAGGCGCTCAACGACCTGAAGATGAAGAACGAGCGCTTTGCCCAGCTGATCTTTGGCGTGCTCATCGTCGAGGACATTCTTGGCATTGGCATCATTGCCCTGCTCTCAGGTATCGCCGTCAGCGGCACGGTCAGCTCGGGGGAGGTATTCTCCACTGTCGGAAAGCTGTCGTTGTTCATGATCGTTGCCTTGGTCATCGGTATTCTGCTGGTGCCGCGCCTGCTGGCCTACGTGGCCCGGTTCGAGAGCAACGAGATGTTGCTGATTACCGTGCTGGGGCTGTGCTTCGGCTTCTGCCTGCTGGTCGTCAAGCTGGAATACAGCATGGTCCTGGGCGCCTTCCTGATTGGCGCGATCATGGCCGAGTCACGCCAGTTGTTGAAGATCGAGCGCCTGATCGAACCCGTACGCGACCTGTTCAGCGCCATTTTCTTCGTCGCCATCGGCTTGATGATCGACCCGCAGGTGCTGGTCGAATACGCTTGGCCGATTGTGGTCATTACCCTGGCGGTGGTGTTGGGCAAGATGGTGTCCTGTGGCATGGGCGCGTTCATTGCCGGTAACGATGGGCGTACCTCGCTGCGCGTGGGCATGGGGCTTTCGCAGATTGGCGAGTTCTCCTTCATCATTGCCGCGCTGGGCATGACCCTGCAGGTAACCAGCGACTTCCTGTACCCCGTGGCGGTCGCCGTATCGGCTATCACCACCCTGCTTACGCCCTACCTGATCCGCGCAGCCGACCCGCTTTCGCAAAAACTGGGCAATGTCGTGCCCGGGCGCCTGGCGCGGGTGCTGTCGTTGTATGGCGAGTGGTTGCGCAACATTCAACCGCAGGGCGAGGGTGCCATGCTCGCGGCAATGATCCGGCGCATCCTCCTGCAGGTTGGGGTGAACCTGGCGCTGGTGATCGCGATCTTCTTCAGCGGCGGCTATTTTGCCGGGCGCATCGGTAACTGGCTCAGCGAATGGGTCAGCGACATCAGCCAGCAGAAGGCGATGATCTGGGGCGCGGCGTTATTGCTGTCGCTGCCGTTCCTGATCGCGGCCTACCGCAAGCTCAAGGCGCTGTCGATGCTGCTGGCCGAGATGGGCGTGAAGCCGGAAATGGCCGGGCGGCATACCCAGCGGGTGCGGCGGGTGATTGCCGAAGTGATTCCGCTGTTGTCGTTACTGGTGATTTTCCTGCTGCTGTCGGCATTGTCAGCGAGCATCTTGCCGACCAACGAATTGCTGTTGGTGATTGCCGTGGTCGCTGCGGTGGTGGTGGCCTTGCTGTGGCGCTGGCTCATTCGCGTGCACACGCGCATGCAGATCGCCTTGCTGGAAACGCTGGAGAACAGCCGCGAGAACTCGCACTGAGTGCCACCCGGCCGCAGCGACAGCGGCGCCTACCGGTTCACCACACGCTTGGCCGTTGTGGGTACCTGTAGGCGCCGCTGCACCGGAATTGGTGGGGAAGATCAGCTTTCCAGCCACACATCCCGTGCCCAGTGCCATACCGATTCCCAGCTGTCCTCACCGACCAGCTCTTCCTCGGCATCCCACAGCACCACGGTGCCATCTTCCTCTACGCAGTAGTAGTTGGCGCCGTCCTGGCACAACGGGATCAGCTCACGCGGTACGCCCGCATCCCAGGCGTTGGCTGCCACCTCGGGCAGGTAGGTGTGCGACTGTGGATCGGTACAAGTTACAGGCTCCAGTGAGCCGTACACCACATCGCTCACAGTCAGCAAAAACTCTTTGAACACGTATGGAATGTTGATGAACAGCTGCTCTTCTATCTCTACCAGCTGGTCCTCATCGGGAAGCTCCAAAGGTACCGGCACCGGCTCGTTGGCTTCACGGAGTTGTTCGATCACTTCTTCCACGGTTCACTTCCTCTGACCTAGATGACAACTTTGCGCGTTATACCCTAGTAGGCCACTCTGACAAAAGCAAAAACCCCGGGGCAAGCCCGGGGTTCTTGGTACGGCGCGCAGCGGTTAGCTGTTTTGACGGATACCGGCTACCAGCCAAGGCTGGTTCTCACCTGGGGCACGCACCATGTGCCAGCTTTCGCTGAACAGTTCGCCCTGGTCGAAGCGCGAGTTTTTCGACACGCCGCGGAAGGTCAGGGTGGCGTCGGTGCGGTCTGGGCGGTCATCGACGCCGTCCAGTTGCACTTCGAGGTTATCGATGTAGGTGGACTGGAAGCCATCACCCAACTCGGCGCGCTCACGCTTGAGGAACTCAAGCATCTGCGGCGTGACGAACTCGGCGATCTTGTCCATCTCGTTGGCATCCCAGTGCTGCTGCAGCGACTGGAAGTGGTTGCGAGCGGCAGCCAGGAAGCTCTGTTCGTTGAACCAGGCAGGTGCGTTGATCACCGGGGCGGCGGCAGGCGCGGCCGAACCACCGAACACCGACGGCTGTGCAGGCTGGCCGTGGGCTTCACGCTGCATCGGCGCGTGGCCTGGCATTGCCATTTGCGGTTGCTGCTGGCGACGACGCGCGGCAATGAAGCGGAACACCAGGAAGGCGATGAGCGCCACGATCAGGAAGTCCATGATCTGGAAGCCCTCGAAACCGTCGCCCATGAACATGGACGCCAGCAGGCCGCCGGCGGCCAGGCCAGCGAGTGGGCCCAACCAGCGCGAAGCACCGCTGGCGGCCGGGGCGGCACGACCAGGTGCGGTCGGCGCGGCGGCTGGCGCGGTTGGTGTGGCCTGGCGGGTCTGGTGAATAGGCGCGGAGCCCGAGCTCTTGCCGCCGCCGAAACGCTTGGCGTTGGCGTCCAGGCTCAGCGTCAGGCCGACGCAAAGCGCCAGTGCGATGCTAAGAAAACGTTGCATAATTGGGATATCCCCTGTTGTGGATTGCACGCGCGTCATGGTGCACAGGTTCCCGGGCACATGACCAGCGACATAATGTTTCCAGCTTTTGCCTGAATGTTACAACGCCGGCACCACCGCCCTTGAGCGCGCCCCCAAAAAGGCAGCCGCTGCAAGGAACGGTACTGGCACAGGCGTCAGATCGCCTCGAGTTTGGCATACCCCAGCATCAGCCATTTGCTGCCTTCGGCAAAATTCACCTGCACCCGTGCCTGGGCGCCGGAGCCCTCGAAGTTGAGGATCACGCCTTCGCCAAACACCGCGTGCTGCACCCGCTGGCCGAGGTTGAAGGCGGTTTGCGGGATGTTGGCATTGTCGAACAGGTGGCTGTTGGTGGCTGTCTTGGGGGCGCCGAACGGGCGGCTGACGCTGTTGGAAAGGCGTACTTCCTGAACCAGCCCCGGTGGAATTTCGCGAACGAAGCGCGACACCTTGTTGTAGGTTTCGCTGCCATACAGGCGGCGTGTCTCGGCATATGTCATGACCAGTTGGCGCATCGCACGGGTGATGCCGACATAGGCCAGGCGGCGTTCCTCTTCCAGGCGGCCAGGTTCCTCAAGGCTCATCTTGTGCGGGAACAGCCCTTCTTCCATGCCGACCAGGAATACGTAGGGGAACTCCAGGCCCTTGGCGCTGTGCAAGGTCATCAGTTGGATGCTGTCCTCATGTTCGTCCGCCTGGCTGTCGCCGGCTTCCAGCGAAGCATGGCCGAGGAAAGCCGAGAGCGGAGAGAGGTCGGCATCTTCTTCGGTGGATTCGAAGTTGCGCGCTGCGCTGACCAGTTCCTCAAGGTTTTCTACCCGTGCCTGGCCCTTTTCACCCTTTTCTTCCTGGTGATAGGCAATCAGCCCGGACTGCTCGATGGTGGTCTGGGTCATGGTATGCAGCGGCATGTCCGCAACCTTGGCAGCCAGCCCTTCGATCAGTTCGATGAAGGCCCCCAATGCGCTGGCGGCGCGGCCTTTCAACGCCTTGGCGGCGATCAGCTGGCACATGGCCCCCCACATGGAAAGCTGGCTGTGGCGGGCGTGCTCGCGGATGGCTTCGACGGTTTTTTCGCCAATGCCGCGTGGGGGTACGTTGATTACCCGCTCCAGTGCGGCATCGTTGCCACGCCCTTCGATCAAGCGCAGGTAGGCCATGGCGTTCTTGATTTCGGCGCGCTCGAAGAAGCGTTGGCCGCCATAGATGCGGTACGGCACGCGTTCGCGCAACAAGGCTTCTTCCAGCACCCGTGACTGGGCGTTGGAGCGGTACAGGATGGCAATGTCGTTGCGCGCGTTACCCTGCTTGATCAGGCCTTCGATGGTTTCCACCACGTAGCGCGCTTCGTCGTGCTCGTTGTAGGCCGCGTACAGGGTCAGGGGTTCGCCTTCACCCAGGTCGGTCCACAGCTCTTTGCCCAAGCGCCCGCTGTTGTTGGCAATCAGCGCGTTGGCAGCCTTGAGGATGCCGCCGGTGGAGCGGTAGTTCTGCTCCAGGCGGATCATTTCGGCGTCGGGGAAGTCGGCGGTGTACTGGTGGATGTTCTCGATCTTGGCGCCGCGCCAGCCGTAGATCGACTGGTCGTCATCGCCCACCGCCATCAGGCTGGCGCCACCGCGCGCCAACAGGCGCAGCCAGGCGTACTGCACGGCGTTGGTGTCCTGGAACTCATCGACCAGCACGTGCTGGAAGCGCCGCTGGTAATGCTCCAGCAGGCCCGGGTGGTCACGCCACAGGTCCAGTGCGCGCAACAGCAGCTCGGAAAAGTCGATGACCCCGGCGCGTTCGCAGGCCTGCTCGTAGGCGGTATACACCTCGCGCATGGTGGCCAGGAACAGATCGCCACCGGCCTGGATATGTTGCGGGCGCAGCCCCTCGTCCTTCTGGCCGTTGATGAACCATTGGGCCTGGCGGGCCGGCCACTTCTGTTCATCCAGGCCCAGCTCGCGCATTACCCGCTTGATGAGGCGCTGCTGGTCGTCGCTGTCGAGGATCTGGAAGTTCTGCACCAGCCGCGCTTCCTGCCAGTGTGCCCGCAGCAGGCGATGGGCCAGGCCGTGGAAGGTGCCGACCCACATGCCAGCTGGGTTGATGCCCAGCAATTGCTCGATCCGCTGGCGCATTTCCGCGGCGGCCTTGTTGGTGAAGGTCACCGACAGGATCGAGTGCGGCGAGGCCTGCTCTACCTGGATCAGCCAGGCGATACGGTGCACCAGCACGCGGGTTTTACCGGAACCAGCGCCGGCAAGCACTAGTTGACGCCCGAGCGCGGCCGCTACGGCCTGGCGTTGGGCATCGTTGAGGGAGTTCAGCAGGAGGGAGAGGTCGTCTGTGTGCATCCGGCCATTCTAGGGCGCGGCAGGGAAGGGGTAAATGGTACTGTATAAATACTCACCTGCCCAAGCGCCGAACGGTGCATGCGCAAGGCCGCCGCGCCGGGCGTGCAAGCCGACGTGGCGGTTGTCAGCGAAATCAAGCAGTGATCAGGATTTCGTCGATCTCGGCAAGCAGCGCGCCTTCGTGGAAAATTTCCACGCTGGCGATGGCTTCAGCGCCGGTTGGCATCTCGAAATGCACCTCCTTGTCACACAACACCTGGATGAAGCTGCCGCCTTCCGATTTCAATTCCAGGTCCAGGGCCAGGGTACCCGGTTGCCCGT
Source organism: Pseudomonas sp. BJP69 (assembly GCF_007633355.1). Lineage (NCBI taxonomy): Bacteria > Pseudomonadati > Pseudomonadota > Gammaproteobacteria > Pseudomonadales > Pseudomonadaceae > Pseudomonas > Pseudomonas sp. BJP69. The sequence goes on along the minus strand of NZ_CP041933.1, from coordinate 5,486,777 downwards.
CGCGCTTGACCAGCACGGGGTCGACGCCAGGGTTGGCGACGGTGACGGTACCTGCAACCCGCACCCGCGCCCCTGGGGGCATCCTGTCATGTTGGGCTTTCCAGTTCTTGCTGTTGATCATGTCTGCAGCTCCATTAGTACGAAGGGCGAAATGCGCCTTCCGACCAGAGCGTGCAACAAGCCCCAGCCCAGCCACAGCATGAAACTTTTCAGCTATGCCAGACCCTGCCATGGCGTGCCAGCAGGCTGGTAGCCTGCTCTGGCCCGTTGCTGCCAGCCGCATACGGGCGTGGGGCCTGGAAGTGTTCTTCACAGCCCTTGATCACGGGGTCGATCCAGGCCCAGGCGACTTCTACTTCATCACGGCGCATGAACAGCGTGGAGTCGCCCTCCAGCACATCCAGTAACAGGCGCTCGTAAGCCTCCCAGCGGCGGGTCTGGCTGAAAACCTGGGCCAGGTTCAGGTCGAGGTCGACCGGCTCAAGGCGCATCCCCTTGCCTGGGCTTTTGGTCATCATGCGCAGGCTGATGCGTTCCTCTGGTTGCAACTGGATCAGCAGCTGGTTCACCTGGCCACCGTTGAACAGCTCATGGGGCACCGGCTTGAACTGAATGACGATTTGCGACGAGCGCCGTGCCATGCGCTTGCCCGTGCGCAGGTAAAACGGCACGCCAGCCCAGCGCCAGTTGTCGATGTGTGCCTCGATGGCGATGAATGTTTCGGTGTCGCTGTCATTGTCGACGTCTTTTTCGAAGTAATAGGCCGGCACTTCCTGGCCGCCGATGCGCCCCGGGCCGTATTGGCCACGGACCGTCTTGTCCTGCACGTCCTGGCCAGTGATCGGCTTGAGCGCGCGCAGTATTTTCACTTTTTCATCGCGTACCGCTTCGGCCTCGAACTGCGCGGGTGGCTCCATCGCCACCAGGCACAGCAACTGCAGCAAGTGATTTTGCAGCATGTCGCGGATCGCGCCAGCCTTGTCGTAATAGCCGCCCCGGTTCTCTATACCCAGGGTTTCGCACACGCTGATCTGCACGTGATCGACCTGGTTGTTGCGCCACACCGGCTCCAGCAGGGCGTTGGCAAAGCGCAGCGCCATCAGGTTCTGCACGGTTTCCTTGCCCAGGTAGTGGTCGATACGAAATACCTGGAATTCTTCGAACACCGCGCCAATCGCCTCGTTGATGGCGGTGGCCGATTCCAGCGAGTGGCCGATCGGCTTCTCCAGCACGATGCGCGCTTCGCCATCGGCCAGGCCGGCCGTGTGCAGGTGGTTGGCAATGGGGACGAACAGCTTGGGTGCGGTGGCCAGGTAAAAGATGCGCGTGAGCCCGCCGGGTTCGCCCAGGTAGCGCGCGAGGCGGCCGAAATCGGCGCTCTGCGACGCGTCCATGGGGAAGTAGTCGAGGCGTGCGGAAAAACGCTGCCACACTTCTTCGTCAAAGTCGGTACGGGCAACCTGTGCCCGGCAGTGGCGCTCGGCGAGCTTCAGGTAGTCATTGCGTGGCAGGTTGCGGCGGGCCAGTGCGATGACGCGTACTGCAGGGTTGAGGCGGGCCTCGCGGAACAGGTGGTAGAGCGCCGGAAGCAGTTTGTGCAGGGCCAGATCGCCGGTGCCGCCGAATACCAGAATGTCGCAAGGAATAGTCAAACCACCACTCTCCACGTTCGTTTAACTGGGCGGGTTGGCGTCCATGTAGTATAACTACAAGAAAGCTACAACCCGGCCAGCCGATCATAACCGAGTCCAGCCCGTGAATCTGTTGCAACATATCGCCCAATCGCGCCACCTGCTGCGCAAATCGGAACTGAAAGTGGCCGACCACGTGCTGCTCGACCCGGCTGCCGTCATGCACAGCTCCATGGCCGACCTGGCGCACAGCGTAGGTATCAGCGAACCCACCATCGTGCGTTTCTGCAGGGCCATCGGTTGCACGGGCTTTCAGGACCTCAAGCTGAAGCTGGCGCAGAGCCTGGCCGCCGGGGCCAGCTTCGGCCAGTTCGCCATCCACGAAGACGACTCGGTCGCCGACTACAGCCTGAAAATCTTCGACACCACCCTGCACACCTTGATGGAGGTGCGCGAGCACCTCGACCCGCTGGCGCTGCAGCAGGCGGTGAGCGCCATGGCGCAGGCTCAGCGTGTGGAGTTCTACGGCTTTGGTGCCTCGGGGGCTGTAGCGGCAGATGCTCAGCACAAGTTCTTTCGCCTGCTGCTGAGCGCGGCGGCGTATTCCGACCCGCACATGCAGGCCATGTCGGCGGTGACCTTGAAGCCGGGCGATGTGGCCGTGTGTATCTCCCAGTCCGGCCGCTCCAAGGACCTGCTGATCACCGCCAACCTGGTACGCGAGAGCGGGGCCAACCTGATTACCCTGTGCCCCAGCCAGACACCGCTGGCCGAGTTGTCGACGGTCAACCTGGCGATCGACGTGCATGAAGACACCGAAATCTATACCCCGTTGACCTCGCGCATTGCCCACCTGGTGGTGATCGACGTACTGGCCATGGGTGTGGCCATGGCGCGTGGGCCGAGCCTGGTCAACCACCTGAAAAGCGTGAAACGCAGTTTGCGCAGCCTGCGTTTGTCGCCCAAGTCGATCAAGGCTACAGACGACTGAATTCAGTCTGTGCCGGCCCCTTCGCGGGCTTGCCCGGTCCCACAGGTACTGTGCAATTGGCACAATGCCTGTGGGAGCGGGCAAGCCCGCGAAGGGGCCGGCACCGGCAAAGCAGATTTCACTGTTTTGTCACCATTTCACCGCTAAACCGTAAACCTGCCAGGCCAGTCTGAAGCTCCCGCATCCTATCTGGGAGACAGGCAATGGCTCGTGACTTCGACGGTACGTATCAACCCAGCGCCAAGGCTCGCAAGCAGCAGGAAAAGGATCAGCGCCGCATGGAATACCGGCGGGCGATCGAGAGCTATTGCGACCAGCGTCAATTGCTCCGCGAGCTGGCGGACTACCCAGACCTGCAGGCGCTCACGGTGTGGCACGCGTCTGCGTCAGCCTCCCCGAAAAACGTTCAACAAGCCCGCTGATCAGCGCACGTTCGCCGCGGATGAACGCCAGAAACGCCAAGGCCACCGGCGACTGGCGCTTGGCCTTGGCCTGCACCACGCACCAGCTGCGGTACAGGGGCAGCTCTTCCACCGGCAGTTCGGTCAGCACGCCGGTGGCCAGTTCCAGGTTCACCGCGTGGCGGGTCAGCAACGCCACCCCGAGACCTGCGATCACGCATTCGCGTTGGGCATCGGCCGACGCCACTTCCAGGGTCTGGGTGAAATGCACACGCTTGTCCTTGAAGTACTCCTCGCACGCCTTGCGCGTCCCTGAGCCTTGCTCGCGGACCAGCAGGGTATGCGGTTCCAGATCCTGCAGGCGCAGCTGCTCCAGCTTGCACAGCGGATGCTGTGGCGGCGCCACGGCCACGATCGGGTTGTTGAGGAAGGGCAGAAACTCCAGGCCCATGTCCTGGGGCACCATGGACATGATGATCAGGTCATCGCGGTTGTCGGAAAGCCGCCGAATGGCCTGGGCACGGTTGACCACCGTCAAGGTCAGGTTGACCTCCGGGTGACGTTGCTTGAAGGCCGCGAACAAGTGCGGAACGAAGTACTTGGCACTGGACTCGACCGCCAGCTTCAACTGACCTTGCAATGAGCCCTGCATGTCCGACAGCTGCATGTCCAGGCTCTCCAGCCGGCCGAAGATATCCCGGCTGGCACGCTGCAGGGCCTCGGCTGCTTCGGTCAGGTAGAGCTTCTTGCCAACGTACTCGAACAGTGGCTGGCCTATCAGCTCTTCGAGCTGCCGGATCTGTAGACTAACGGCGGGTTGTGTGAGCGCCATTTCTTCCGCAGCGCGGCTGTACGAACGCAAATCACACACTTCGTTGAAGATCTGCAATTGTCGTAAAGTCATACGCATCAAGGACTTACGCATAGTTGTCGGCTCATCGGCAATACCTTGTTACCCAACTATAAGCTTTTGCTAATACAGCCCCTAACAAATATTGATTTTTGTTTATCAACCTACAGCGCTAGGGTGAATACGCGACTGGCCAGCAACGTCTGGTCACGCGCCGACCGGTAGAACCGGCTCGACTGTTCCTACGGCTTTGGGAAGACTCCAGTGATAAAAAAAATCCTGATCGCCAACCGAGGTGAAATCGCAGTTCGGATCGTGCGTGCATGCGCCGAGATGGGCATTCGCTCGGTTGCGATCTATTCCGACGCCGACCGCCACGCCCTGCACGTCAAGCGTGCCGACGAGGCGCACAGCATTGGTGCCGAGCCGCTGGCCGGGTACCTGAACCCGCGCAAACTGGTGAACCTGGCGGTGGAAACCGGTTGCGATGCCCTGCACCCGGGCTATGGCTTCCTGTCGGAAAATGCCGAGCTGGCAGAGATTTGCGCCGAACGCGGGATCAAGTTCATTGGCCCGGCCGCCGACGTGATTCGCCGCATGGGCGACAAGACCGAAGCACGCCGTACCATGATCGCCGCCGGTGTGCCGGTAACCCCGGGCACCGAAGGTAACGTTGCCGATATCCACGAAGCCCTGAGCGAAGGTGACCGCATCGGTTACCCGGTCATGCTCAAGGCCACTTCGGGTGGCGGTGGCCGTGGTATCCGCCGTTGCAACAGCCGTGAAGAACTGGAGCAGAACTTCCCGCGGGTCATTTCCGAAGCAACCAAGGCATTTGGCTCGGCCGAAGTCTTCCTGGAAAAGTGCATCGTCAACCCCAAGCACATCGAGGCGCAGATTCTCGGTGACAGCTTCGGCAATGTTGTGCACCTGTTCGAGCGCGACTGCTCGATCCAGCGCCGCAACCAGAAGCTCATCGAAATCGCCCCAAGCCCACAGCTCACCCCTGAGCAGCGCGCCTATATTGGCGACCTGGCGGTGCGTGCAGCCAAGGCAGTGGACTACGAAAACGCCGGCACCGTGGAGTTCCTGCTCGCCGATGGCGAGGTGTACTTCATGGAAATGAACACCCGGGTGCAGGTGGAGCACACTATCACCGAGGAAATCACCGGCATCGACATCGTCCGTGAACAGATCCGTATTGCTTCAGGCTTGCCGTTGTCGGTGAAGCAGGAAGACATCCACCACCGCGGCTACGCGTTGCAGTTCCGTATCAACGCCGAAGACCCGAAGAACAACTTCCTGCCCAGCTTCGGCAAGATCACCCGGTACTACGCCCCTGGCGGCCCGGGCGTGCGCACCGACACGGCGATTTATACCGGCTACACCATTCCACCGTTCTACGACTCCATGTGCCTGAAACTGGTGGTCTGGGCGCTGACCTGGGAAGAAGCCATGGACCGCGGCCTGCGGGCCCTGGATGACATGCGTGTACAAGGGGTGAAGACCACCGCTGCGTACTACCAGGAAATTTTGCGTAACCCGGAATTCCGTAGCGGCCAGTTCAACACCAGCTTCGTCGAAAGCCACCCTGAACTGACCAACTACTCGATCAAGCGCAAACCCGAAGAGCTGGCCCTGGCCATCGCCGCTGCCATCGCCGCCCACGCAGGCCTATGAATGCAGCAGCAAGCTGTAAGCGGCAAGCTGCAAGTAGAAGCAGATCAGCTTTTTCTAGCAGCTTGTAGCTTCAAGCTTGCCGCTACGAGGAGATAACAATGTCCAAGAAAATTCACGTAACCGACACGATCCTGCGCGACGCCCACCAGTCCTTGCTGGCTACCCGCATGCGTACCGAAGACATGCTGCCGATCTGCGAAAAGCTCGACAAGGTCGGCTACTGGTCGCTGGAAGTGTGGGGCGGTGCCACGTTCGACGCCTGCGTGCGCTTCCTCAAGGAAGACCCGTGGGAGCGCCTGCGCAAGCTGCGCGCTGCGCTGCCCAACACCCGCCTGCAAATGCTCCTGCGCGGCCAGAACCTGCTGGGCTACCGCCACTACAGCGACGACGTGGTCAGGGCCTTCGTGGCCAAGGCGGCAGTCAACGGCATCGATGTATTCCGCATTTTCGACGCCATGAACGATGTGCGTAACCTGCGCGTGGCCATCGAAGCGGTCAAGGCCGCTGGCAAGCACGCCCAGGGCACCATTGCCTACACCGTCAGCCCGGTGCACACCATCGAAGCCTTCGTGAACCAGGCCAAGCAGATGGAGGCCATGGGTTGCGACTCGATCGCGATCAAGGACATGGCCGGCTTGCTGACGCCGTTCGCCACCGGTGAACTGGTCAAGGCCCTGAAGGCCGAACAGTCGCTGCCGGTGTTCATCCACTCCCACGACACGGCTGGCCTGGCTGCCATGTGCCAGCTCAAGGCAGTGGAAAACGGCGCCGATCACATCGACACCGCCATTTCCAGCTTCGCCTGGGGCACCAGTCACCCAGGTACTGAATCGATGGTCGCTGCGCTCAAGGGCAGTGAGTTCGACACCGGCCTGGACTTGGAGCTGTTGCAGGAAATCGGCCTGTACTTCTACGCGGTGCGCAAGAAATACCACCAGTTCGAAAGCGAATTCACCGCGGTGGACACCCGCGTGCAGGTCAACCAGGTTCCCGGCGGGATGATTTCCAACCTGGCCAACCAGCTCAAGGAGCAGGGCGCCCTCAACCGCATGAACGAGGTGCTGGCCGAGATTCCGCGGGTCCGCGAAGACCTTGGCTTCCCGCCGCTGGTCACCCCGACCTCGCAGATTGTCGGTACCCAGGCGTTCTTCAACGTGCTGGCCGGCGAGCGTTACAAGACCATCACCAACGAGGTGAAGCTCTACCTGCAGGGCGGCTACGGCAAGGCCCCGGGCGTGGTCAACGAGCAGTTGCGCCGCCAGGCCATCGGCAGCGAAGAGGTGATCGACGTGCGCCCGGCCGATCTGCTCAAGCCGGAGATGACCAAGCTGCGTGGCGATATCGGTGCCTTGGCCCGGTGCGAAGAAGACGTGCTGACCTTCGCCATGTTCCCGGATATCGGGCGCAAATTCCTCGAAGAGCGCGAAGCCGGCACCCTGACCCCGGAAGCCCTGCTGCCGATTCCGGAAGCCGGTGTGGCTGCCGCCCCAGGCGGTGAAGGCGTACCGACCGAATTCGTCATCGATGTGCACGGTGAAACATACCGCGTCGACATCACCGGTGTGGGTGTGAAGGCCGAAGGCAAACGCCACTTCTACCTGTCGATCGATGGCATGCCGGAAGAGGTGGTGTTCGAGCCGCTCAACGAGTTTGTCGGCGGCGGCAGCAGCAAGCGCAAGCAGGCCAGCGCCCCAGGCCACGTCAGCACCACCATGCCCGGCAACATCGTCGATGTGCTGGTCAAGGAAGGTGACATGGTCAAGGCAGGCCAGGCGGTGCTGATCACCGAAGCCATGAAGATGGAGACCGAAGTGCAGGCGGCCATCGCCGGCAAGGTCGTGGCCATCCACGTGGCCAAGGGCGATCGCGTTACACCGGGCGAGATCCTGATCGAAATCGAGGGCTGATACAGGCCCTCGTCTACAAGCGGTTTACCTCTGGGGAGCGGATGCTCCCCTTTTTTTGAGGTTGAATATGCATTTTAATGCAGGAATAGCGTGAATCTTGGTCCATATCTGCATTAAATTGCAGAATTCACACTGAAACATCAGGGAATCTGCACTATGATGCAGATTCATCGACCGAGTCGGTTGTCCGCATGCGGTAAATTGCAGGTGCACCATGTACAGACTCACGCTTCAACTCCATGATCAGGCGCAGTGGCATGATGCTGTTGCCATCGCCTTTGTCGAGCCTGAAAAGGGCCTCTCCAGCCCCTGCGAGTTCGGCTATACCTCCGAGTACGTCAAAACCCATCTGGAGGCATACGACAGCCTGTTCTGCCAGGCGGCAACCGCGAGGCTGCCGGTGGATTTTGGTCCTCATCGTCTGCAGCATGCTCCCGCGTTCCTTTACGACATCGCGCCCGCCGGTGCCGCCAAGCGCTTCCTGCTCCGGCATATCGGCCGTGAGAAACCAGAAGGCATGGGGGATGACCTGTTTCTCCTGGGGCGGTCCACTCCGGCGCCAATCGGCAACCTGCGCATCAAGGAGTCGGCTGAGCTACTGGATTATGCCGACCCCATCGGGTTTGCCCGTCAGGATGTGATCACCCGCGATCAACGGTTTCTCGAATACGCCTATGAGCGAGGTGCGGCCATTGGTGGCGCGATAGGCGCCGCTGGGGAGGCGCCAAAGCTGTTGATGACCGAGGCAGAAAACGGCCTGTTGTATCCCGACGCGGTGCTGGCGGATGAACGTGCCCGGCGTCACTGGTTCATCAAGTTCGCCAGGAACCAGGCACTGGCTGATGATCAGCAGATACTGCGGGCCGAGTATCTCTACTACAAGGCGTTGCAGCAGCTTGGCATCGAAACGGTGGCCACTGAATACATGGCGCTGGAAGAAGGCACCAAGCCCAGCCTGTGGCTGGAACGCTTCGACCGGCAGGTTTGCGCGCAGGGTGTGCAACGCTTTGCCGTGGAGTCGATGTACTCCCTGTGTGGCGTGACCGAGCCTGGCAGCCGAATGGGGCACCTGGAGGCGATTGAGGCGCTTGCCGTGGTGTGGAAACTGGCCGGGCAGGGTAGGCAGCTGCCTGACCTGGTTGCCGATTATCTGCGGCGCGACCTGATCAACAAGATCCTGGGTAATGCCGATAACCACGGGCGTAACACTGCGATCATCCGTACCCGTGACACCGTGCGCCTCGCACCGATCTACGACCTTGCACCGATGGTGATGGATCAGGAAGGGATAACGCGAACGACGAAGTGGCCAGCCTCGATAGAGCGGGCTGGCGATATCGACTGGCAGGCTGCCTGTGCTGCACTGGCCGAATTTGTCGACCCGGGCGAAGCTTTTGAGCGTCTGCGGCTGGATGCCCGGCACCTGTTGGCATTGCCGGATATCTTGTCCGCCCTGGGGCTGCCTGATGCGGTGATGAATCACCCGGCAATTGCGCTGGGCAGGCTTGAGCGCCGGATGGTTGAATGGGGGTTGGCATGACGGTTTCCATCGATGCCCGTGGGCTGCTGATCGACGGAGTACGCGAAGGTATCGCCAACGGCAGTCTTGAGCTGGGTGCTGCCGTGCGGCGGCTGCGTGTGGAGGTGGCGAAGATGCAGCAGACTCAGTTTGCACGCATGTGCAAGATTTCCGTGCGTACGCTGATCCAGATCGAGCAGGGAGGTGGTAACCCCACGCTGAACTCGTTGAACGCCGTGTTCAAGCCATTTGGCTTGCAGATGGGGGTTGTCAGGCGCGCGAGTCTGATCAGGTAAGCCACTGCACCGATCATAGGCCCGTGAGCCCGTGACCGGTGGTGCAGGTCAGCTCCTGCGGCAGGCTTCAAGCGTTCGTGCCTGCCCTTGCGGGCGCTGGTTCTCGGTACTCAACCACCGCTCGAAGCCAGCCGCCACCTGCGGCCACTCATCATCGGTAATCGAGTACCACGCCGTATCACGGTTGTGGTCCTTCACCACCAGGTGCTTGCGGAACACCCCTTCGAAGACGAACCCGAACCGCTGCGCTGCACGCTTGGAGCGGGCATTGGCGTTATTGCACTTCCATTCCAGGCGGCGGTTCCCGAGTGCGAAGCTCAGCTTGGCCAGCAGGTAGACGGCCTCGGTACTCCTGGGTGTGCGCTGCATGGGCGCGCCGAAGGCGATGTGGCCGATCTCGATGCGGCCATGATCAGGCACGATCGACATCAGGCTGAGGATGCCCTGAGCCTTGCCGCTGGCGCGGTCGATCACGGTGAAATACAGCGGGTCGTGGCCGGCGGCGTTACCTTGCAGCCAGCGGTCGAAGGCAGCGCGTTCGGTAAACGGGCCGTAGGGCAGGTAGTCCCACAGTACCGGGTCGGCGCCCGGGCCTTGCAGGGCAGCCCAAAGGTCGTCGCCGTGGCGCACCGGGTCGAGTTTTTCCAGGCGGATGAAGCGCCCGTCGATGGGCTCGGCCTTGGGGGATGCGGCGGGTTTCCAGTGCAGTGCGTCAGTCATGTGGCCTACAACCCTTTGCGGAATTGGATGAAGCCCGGGCGCTCGGCAACCTGCTCGTACAGGCTGATGGCGGTGGCGTTGGTTTCGTGGGTCAGCCAGTGCACCTTGTTGCAGTTGTCGGCCTTGGCTGCAGCATAGACATGTTCGATCAGCTGGCGACCGATGCCCAGGCCCCGCTGTGCGCTGTGCACGTAAAGGTCCTGCAGGTAGCAGGCATTTTCGATGCTCCAGTTGGAGCGGTGGTAGATGAAGTTGACCATGCCCACGGCCATGCCATCTACCCAGGCCAGGGCCGAATGGGTTGGCTCGTTGGGGTCGAGCAGGCGCTGCCAGGTACTGAGGCTGACGTCATCGGCCAGTTCGGTTTCGTAGAAGTGCAGGTAGGCCTGCCACAAGGCATGCCAGGCGGCGTGATCTTGAGCGGTGACAGGGCACAGGGTAACGCTGGGCATTGGGCTACTCCTTCACAGAAGGCGCATGTGCGCGGCAAGTTGGTTGTCCAGGTGATCGGGGCTGGCGCTCAGGCTTTCGCGCACGCCGGCAATGTCCTGCTCAGCGCGGTTCTGGCTCAGCTTGCGCGCGCCTTGCAACCGCTGGATCGGCAGGCGAATGCCAACAATGGCGCGGAGCATGCCGTCGATGTAGTCGGCGGGCGCATCGCTCACCTGCCACGGCTCACTGCGGCCGTGCTCATGGCGGTCGGTGAGCCGGCTGACAATTGCCAGCAATGGCTCGGCGTCGTGGATCACGTCGGCTACACCATAGGCGTGCACAGCCAGGTAATTCCAGGTTGGCACCACCCTGGGGTTATCGGCCTTGCTTGGGTAGTAACCGGGGCTGACATAGGCATCGGCCCCGGGAAACACCAGCAGCGCTTCGGCCCCCTGCGCCAAGTCCTGCCACTGGCGGTTGGCCCTGGCCAAGTGGGCGTACACGGTGCCGAACTCGCCTTCTGCGGGGTCGAGCAGCACCGGCAAGTGGGTGGCCAGCAGGCCCTGCTCGCCATGGCTGACCAGCACGGCCAGACGCGTGTCGAGCATGTGCCGCTGCAGCCGGGCGAGGTCGTGTTCCTGGTGAGGCTTACTGTTGTACATGGCCTGAGTCCTTGTCGAATGGTCCCATCCTAGGCAGGCTAATGGTTCTGGGTAAGAGCCATTACTGCCTTTATTCATAGGTCCAATGCCATGCACGAAAAGCCCCTCATCCTGCCTTTCGACCCGGCCGGGATTTCGCTGGATCGCCGCCGCGGGTTGAGCCAGCAGCTTTACCAGGCGCTACGCGAGCGGGTGCTGGACGGGCGGCTGTGCAGCGGCACACGGCTGCCTGCCACCCGCGACCTGGCATCCGTGCTGGGGCTGTCGCGCAACAGCGTGGTGCGCGCGTATGACCAGTTGTACGCGGAGGGCTATATCGAAAGCCGAGTCGGTGACGGCACCTACGTAACCCGGCTGCCGAAACTATCCACACAACTGTCCACAGGGTTATACCGTGGGTTATCAACAGGTTTATCCACATTTGGCCAGGAAAATACTGAGGATTTATCCAGCCAGCACAGCTGGAGCGAGCCTTTGCAGCGCCTGAAAAATCACCATCTGCCGCCCCCCAAACAGGGCGCGCCGCGGGCTTTTCGTTTGGGGATACCTGCCTTCGATCTGTTCCCCTTCGACGTTTGGGCCAAGCTGCAAGCGGGTTTCTGGCGTAACCCTGCGCCTGCACAGCTGGGTTATGGCGACCCGGCGGGTGAACCGGCACTGCGCGAGTTGATCGCCGCCTACTTGCGCCGCTCGCGGGGGCTGACCTGTACCGCTGAGCAAATAGTGATCACCAGTGGCGCGCAGCAGGCCATAAGCCTTTGTGCACAGTTGCTGTTGCAGCCTGGCGACAGGGTGGCTGTGGAAAACCCCGGCTACCGGGCGGCGGCGCACGCCTTTTCAGTGGCGGGTGCTCAGGTCGCCGGCGTGCCGGTGGATGAAGAGGGTATGGAGTGCGCACGGTTGGGCCAGTTGCCGGGTTGCCGGTTGGCCTATGTCACGCCCGCCCATCAGTACCCGACCGGGGTAACCATGAGCCTGCCCCGGCGCCTGGCGTTGCTGGGCTGGGCAGAACGCAACGATGGCTGGATCATCGAGGACGACTACGATGGCGAGTACCGTTACAGCGGCGCGCCCCTGGCCCCGCTGGCTGCACTCGACCGGGCCGGCCGTGTGTTGTACGTGGGCACCTTCGGCAAGATCGCCTTCCCGGCGCTGCGCTTGGGTTACCTGGTATTGCCGGCGCAGTTGGCACAGGCCTTCAGCCAGGGTAAGGCGTTGGCAGTACGGCATTCGGAGGTCAGCAGCCAGTGTGTGATGGCCGAGTTCATGGCCCGTGGGCATTTCCAGCGGCATATTCGCCGCATGCGCAAAGCGGCGTTGAGCCGGCGCAATGTGCTCAAGGCCGGCTGGCCTGTGGATATTGCCGGGCTGGGCAGCATGCCCGAAGTGGCTGCTGGGCTGCACGTAAAGGTGTCTGTGGATAACTTTGCGCGTGAACAGGCGCTGGTGGCCAAGGCAGAGGCGGTCGGCGTTGAAGTGGCAGCATTGAGCAATTTCTGGCTGGCCGACAGCGAAGTGCCTGTGGATAAGCGTGCAGGTCTGGTGCTGGGGTTTGCCGCGGTCCCGGAGGGTGAGATTGCCGCGGCATTGATGAAATTGCGCAAGGCGTGGCGCAAGGGTTGAGGCTGCCTGCCTCTTCGCGGGTAAACCCGCCCCCACAGGTATGGCCGGGTGGTCTCAGGTGCGGCGCATAACCTGTAGGAGCGGGTTCACCCGCGAAGGGCTGCAAGGCAGCCCCAACTGCGTCAGGTCCCCGACTTGATCCGCGTCCAGGCCCGGGTTCGCGCCCGCTCCGCATCGCGCTGCAACGGCTTGAGCGTGTAAAGCTTGGCCATCGCCTCCGCCGTCGGGTACAGGTTGGGGTTGTTGCGAATCGCAGGGCTCACCTTGTCGGTGGCATCCTTGTTGGGGTTCGGGTAGCCGACAAAATCGCTGATCGGCGCAATCACCTCGGGCCGCAGCAGGTAGTTGATGAATGCATGGGCGTCTGCCGGGTTGGCGGCATTCTTCGGAATCGCCAGCATGTCGAACCAGATCGGCGCGCCTTCCTTCGGCAGGCGCATGTCGACCGTCACACCATTTTTCGCTTCGCGGGCGCGGTTGGCAGCCTGCGAGAAGCTGCCGCTGTAACCCACCGCCACGCAGATATCCCCATTGGCCATGTCAGCCATGTACTTCGAGGAGTGGAAGTAGGTGATGTACGGGCGAATCTTCAGCATCAGCGCTTCGGCCTTCTTGTAGTCGGCCGGCTTATCGCTGTTCGGTGGCAGGCCGAGGTACTGCAGGGCCAGCGGCAGGATCTCCGACGGCGAGTCGAGCAGCGCTACCCCGCACTGCTTGAGCTTGGCGATGTTCTCTTCCTTGAAGATCAGGTCCCAGCTGTCCACCGGCGCGTTATCGCCGAGCGCGGCCTTGACCTTGGCCGGGTTGAAGCCGATCAGCACGGTGCCATACATATAGGGCACGGCAAACTTGTTGCCTGGGTCGTTGGCCTCGATCAGCTTCATCAGCGCAGGGTCCAGGTGTTGCCAGTTCGGCAGCTTGCTGCGATCCAGCGGCTGGAACACCCCGGCCTCGATCTGCTTGGCGAGGAATACGTTGGACGGCACCACCACGTCATAGCCGGAGTTGCCGGTGAGCAATTTGGCCTCCAGCGCTTCGTTGGTGTCGAAGATGTCGTAGATCAGCTTGACGCCGCTGTCCTTCTGGAAATCGGTCAAGGTCTGCGGGGTGATGTAGTCGAACCAGTTATACACACGCAGGGTGCGCTGCTCGGCGTGCGCCTGCAGGGCACCGGTGAACAGGGTGGCAGCGATGAACGGGGCGAGCAGACGCTTGAGTCGGGCCATTACCGGGCTCCTGGCTGGGCGCGCTGGAAACCTTCCAGCACATTGACTGCGTTGATACCAATTTCTTCCACAGCGTAGCCGCCTTCCATCACGAACAGGGTCGGCTTGCCAAGCTGGCCGATACGCTTGCCCATTTCCAGGTAGTCGGGGCTGTCCAGCTTGAATTGCGAGATCGGGTCATCCTTGAAGGTGTCCACACCCAGGGAGACCACCAGTACGTCGGCATCATAGCTGGCGATGCGCTGGCAAGCCTCTTCCAGGGCAGCGCTCCAGGCAGACCAGTCGCTGCCGGCGGGCAGCGGATAGTTGATGTTGCAGCCCTCGCCGGCGCCTTCGCCGGTTTCGTCGGCATAGCCGAGAAAGAACGGGAATTCGTCTTGCGGGTCGCCGTGGATCGAAGCGAAGAACACATCGTTGCGGCGGTAGAAGATGTCCTGGGTGCCATTGCCGTGGTGGTAGTCGACATCGAGGATGGCAACCTTGCGCCGACCCTGGTCGAGGAATGCCTGGGCGGCGATGGCGGCGTTGTTCAGGTAGCAGTAGCCACCCATCACTTCGCCGGCGGCGTGGTGCCCTGGTGGGCGGCACAGGGCAAAGGCGCTATGCGCGCCTTGCTGGATCGCTGCCTGGGCGGTGAGGGCGACCTGGGCGGCACTGTAGGCCGCCTGCCAGGTGCCGGCGGTGATCGGCGCACCGGCATCGAAGCTGTAATAGCCCAACTCGCCGTGCAGGCCGGTAGGTTTTACCTGGCGCAAGGTGCGTGCAGGCCAGGTGAACGGCAGCAGGTCGCCTTCCTGGCCCAGCGCCGCCCAGCGCGCCCAGGCGCCTTCGAAAAAGTCCAGGTAGTCGGCGCTGTGGATGCGCAGCAAGGGCGCGCGGCCGAAGTCGGTAGGGCCCTGGACATCACCGAGGTTGCGTTTTTTGACCTGGTCGAGCACATGGTCAGCGCGCGAGGGCATTTCGAAACACGGCATCAGCTTGCCGTCGATCAGCTCGCAGCGGCCATGGTGCAGGCGGTGATCATCGGAATAGATCGTCAGCATTGTTGTTCTCCGGTAGGGACTGGCGTGGGGCCATTTTCAGCGGTGGGCCAGTGGCGGAGAACGACGCAACTGGCCAAAAGGGGATCGATGTGGCCAAGCTCTATGGCCGGGTTTTCCTGTGCTGGCTGCTTCGCGGGCGAGCCCGCGAAGCAGCCAGCACAGGTCAGCCGCGGAAATGGCTGGGCGCTACACCACTCCAACGCTGAAAGGCATGCCGGAAACTGGCCGTTTCGCTGAACCCCAGGGTTTCGGCAATGCGGTAGATTGGCATCTGCTCATCGGCCAGCAACTGCTTGGCCCGCTCGAACCGCAGTTCGTCCAGCAACTGCTGGTAACTGCTACCCAGCGCCTGCAAATGCCGGCGCAACGTGCGCGACGAGCAGTTCATCTGCCGTGCCAGCCCGTCCAGCCCTGGCGCGGCGTCCAGTTGTTGCGTAAGCAACTGGCGAATCCGCCCCAGCCAGGCCTGGCCACCCGTGAATTCCAGGTTCAGGCGCCGGCAGCGTTCGCTCATGGCTTTGTGGGTGATCGGGTCAGCCAACGGCAGCGGCGTATCCAGCCAGCGCCGCTCGAAGGCAAAGGCATTGTCTTGCGCCGCAAACACCACTGGGCACTGGAACGCACCGGCATAGCGTGCATGGTAGTCAGGCCGAGGGTGCTCGAAGCGTGCCTCCAGCAGCGGCAATGGGCGGCCAAGCAGGTCGTCACAGATGACTTTCAGCGAAACCAGGCAGAACTCGGCATTGAAAGCGCTCAATGCCGGGTTGTCGTGGTACTCGCTGGCGCTGAACCAGACGCGTTGGCCATCGTCGCGCAAGCGCAGCGAGAAGACTGTTCCCAGCAGTGCCGGATACTGAAGCGCCAGGCGCAGGGCGTCACCCAAAGTGGCACTGGAGAGCAGGGCGTAACCGAGCATGCCATAGCACGACACATGCATGCGCTGGCCCAGCTCCAGGCCGATGTCTTCGCGCCGGGCCACGGCGTTGGCACACACTTGCAGTTCCTGCTGTGTGGTGATGCGCGCGTCGGCGTGCCCCAGGTCTGCCGGGCCAATGCCGCTGCCGGCGAGCAGCGCCGAAGCCTCAGCACCGTCTGCCTGGAAGACGTTGAGTATCAGCGAAACCGCGTTGAGGGTGGTCAGGTGGCTGTGCAGCATGCTGGGTAATCCCGTGGGCCTGGAACACATTATGGAGCAAGTTGTGTGCCGATATTCAAAGGCCGCGGTGCAGCCCCTTTGCGGCGCCAGGCCGCTCCCACGTCTACCGGTGTAGGCAGGTCACGCGCCCGCGCAAGCCAGCAGGCAAAAAAAAAGCCCGGTGCATAAGCCCGGGCTTGGAAAGGTTGAGAGGTGTCTAGTCCCTTAACCTGGTGAGACAGTGTGCAGCAGCCGGTTACGCCTTCAGCGGAACCAGGCGTGGCGCGATCATGTTTTCCGGACGCAGGATGTCGTTGAGCATTGCTTCGTCCAGCAGCTTCTCTTCACGCACCAGTTCCAGCACGCCGCGGCCGGTTTCCAGGGCAACGCGGGCGATACGGGTGGCGTTTTCGTAGCCGATGTATGGGTTCAGGGCGGTGACCAGGCCGATCGAGTGTTCGACCAGCTCGCGGCAGCGCTGCTCGTTGGCCGTGATGCCGACGATGCAGTGCTCGCGCAGCATGTCCATGGCGCGTTGCAGCAGGCGGATCGAGTCGAAGATCTTGTAGGCGATCAGCGGCTCCATGACGTTCAGCTGCAGCTGGCCACCTTCGGCAGCAACGGTCAGGGCCAGGTCGTTGCCCATGATGGCGAAGGCGACTTGGTTGACGGCTTCCGGGATAACCGGGTTGACCTTGCCTGGCATGATCGAACTGCCTGGCTGACGCGCTGGCAGGTTGATTTCGTTGATGCCGGTGCGTGGGCCGCTGGACAGCAGGCGCAGGTCGTTGCAGATTTTCGACAGCTTGACCGCGGTGCGCTTGAGCATGCCGGAGAACAGCACGAAGGCACCCATGTCGGAGGTGGCTTCGATCAGGTCGGCAGCCGGTACCAGCGGCTGGCCGCTGATGATTGCCAGGCGTTGTACGGCCAGGGCCTGGTAGCCAGGGTCGGCGTTGATGCCGGTGCCGATGGCGGTACCGCCCAAGTTGATTTCGGTCAGCAGCTCCGGCGCCAGCGAGCGCAGGCGCTGCAGGTCTTCGGTCATGGTGGTGGCGAAGGCACGGAATTCCTGGCCCAGGGTCATCGGCACGGCGTCCTGCAGCTGGGTGCGGCCCATCTTCAGTACGTGGTCGAATTCCTTGCCTTTGGCGGCGAATGCCTGGATCAGGCTTTCGAGGCTGGCCAGCAGGGCGTCGTGACCCAGCAGCAGGCCCAGGCGAATGGCCGTCGGGTAGGCGTCGTTGGTCGACTGCGCCATGTTCACATCGTTGTTCGGGTGCAGGTACTGGTACTCACCCTTCTGGTGGCCCATGGCCTCCAGCGCGATGTTGGCGATGACTTCGTTCGCGTTCATGTTGGTGGACGTACCGGCGCCACCCTGGATCATGTCGACCACGAACTGCTCGTGGTAGTCGCCCTTGATCAGGCGGCCGCAGGCGGCGCTGATGGCAGCATGCTTGGCATCGCTCAGGTGCCCCAGCTCACGGTTGGCGTCGGCAGCAGCCTGCTTGACCATCGCCAGGCCCACTACCAGTTTCGGGTAGTGCGACAGCGGAACACCGGAGAGGTGGAAGTTGTTGGCAGCGCGCAGGGTCTGGATGCCGTAGTAAGCATCGGCAGGTACTTCCAGGGTGCCCAACAGATCTTTTTCGACGCGGAACGATGCAGCAGCGGACATGATGTATATCATCTCGATGTTGACCCGGCACATGCCGGAATGGCGCCAATCCTAGGCCTTAAGGGGATTTTGCGGCCAATGCTGTTGCACGCTAACCTATGCACAAACGGCATAGTGATTCATGTGACGCCAATCGAAATTCGAGCGTGTTCCATTTTGGTGCACGACGGGAGATGTGCTTCGTGAACCTTGAAAGCAAATGGCTGGAAGATTTCAGTGCGCTGGCCGCCACCCGCAGTTTTTCCCAGGCGGCAGAGCGGCGCTTCGTCACCCAACCGGCCTTCAGCCGGCGTATCCGCAGCCTTGAGGCAGCGTTGGGCCTGCAACTGGTCAACCGTTCCCGCACGCCGATAGAGCTGACCGAGGCCGGGCAGCTGTTTCTGGTTACGGCGCGCACGGTTGTCGACCAGTTGGGCGAAATTCTCCGCCATTTGCATCACCTTGAGGGTGGCCAGGGGGAGGTGATTCAGGTGGCTGCAGCGCACTCGTTGGCGTCGGGCTTTTTCCCGCGTTGGGTAGCGCAGCTGCGTAATGACGGCCTGAACATCGCCACCCGCCTGGTTGCGACTAACGTAGGGGATGCCGTGCATGCACTGCGCGAGGGCGGTTGCGATCTGATGCTGGCGTTCTACGACCCGGACGCCGCCTTGCAGATGGATGCCGAGATTTTCCCGTCGCTGCACATGGGCAATACCGAAATGGTGCCGGTATGCGCGGTGGGCGCCGACGGCAGGCCCATGTTCGACCTGGAAGGTGAAAGTAGCGTGCCACTGCTGGCTTATACTGCCGGGGCCTTCCTCGGGCGGTCGGTCAACCTGCTGCTGCGCCAGCGCAATGTGCGTTATACCACCGTTTACGAAACCGCCATGGCGGACAGCCTGAAGAGCATGGCGCTGGAAGGCATGGGCATTGCCTGGGTGCCCCGGCTTTCGATGCGGGGCGAGCTGGAACGCGGTGAGTTGGCGATCTGCGGAGGCAGCCAGTGGCATGTACCACTGGAAATCCGCCTGTACCGCTGCGCGTTGGTGCGCAAGGCCAATGTGCGGCTACTTTGGCGCAAGCTGGAAAATACGCCTGCGCCGGAGTGAGCCTCTTCAGTTACGAAGCGCGTGATCAAGGTGATTGGCGATGGCCGCTCTGTTCTGGTCGCTGTAGCGGTAGCAATTGGCCCGAAGCGAGAAGCGGGCCGGATAGACAAAGGTCTCGCATGGCCATGGGTTGTAGCGTAACTCTGCTGCCTCGTGAGTGGCGTTCATCAAGTGACCCAGTTCATGCCCCAGGGTGCCATAGCTGGTCATTGAGGCGATCGCGTGGGCATAGCCCAATTTGGCCAGGCCAAGGTGTTCTGCGCCTTCGCTGTTGAGGCCGAAACTATCGCGCGTCAGCAAAATCGATTTCTGCCACCTGAACTGTGGATGCGCTGCAGCGCTGAAGACCCTGTGGGTATCTTCTGGAGGCATCTGGCGATAAGGAATATCGGTAATGCCTGCAACATCACGCTTGAAGATGACCTCAATTGAGTGATTGCTGATTCTGCGCATTTCTTCCAGCCACGGCTGCACGTAGTCTTTATCGATCTGTTTGTCGCTCACATCGGCTAGTTCATCGTGCGGATAGATAGTAACCACCAAGGTTCTCGCAGCCCATGTGGGGGAGGCCTGAAGGGCCATCGTCATGCAAAACAGCAGTGAGGTGAAAAATGGTCTGGCCATCTTTTTCTCCAAGAAGTTTGAACAGGGGTGTTCAATCCTCTTGCAACTGCCGTTACGCATCGCAGCCGGAAAAAGTTGTCCCGCGAGACAGCTTGCCCTTTTATCTGTCATGTGCTTGCAGGGGTGGGCGGCCCGCCTGCAAGTACGCTACAATCCCGCGCCTTCGGCCACCGGGCCGATTAGAATCCGTATGACAAGCCACGCCGGCCTACCCGCGTGGCTTGTTGCTTTATAGCGCGCCAGAAGGCGCTTGCAGGAGAGGCTCGACGATGAGTGCACTGGTTGGCGTGATCATGGGCTCCAAGTCCGATTGGTCCACCCTTAGCCACACCGCCGATATGCTGGAAAAACTCGGCATTCCCTACGAAGTGAAGGTGGTGTCCGCCCACCGCACCCCGGATCTGCTGTTCCAGTACGCCGAAGAGGCCGAGGGCCGGGGCATCGAGGTGATCATCGCGGGTGCTGGTGGCGCTGCCCACCTGCCGGGCATGTGCGCCGCCAAGACCCACCTGCCGGTGCTGGGCGTGCCGGTGCAGTCGTCGATGCTCTCGGGCGTCGACTCGCTGCTGTCGATCGTGCAGATGCCAGCCGGCGTACCGGTTGCCACCCTGGCCATCGGCCGTGCCGGTGCAGTGAATGCGGCGCTGTTGTCGGCCAGCATCCTGGGTGCCAAATACCCGCAATTCCACGCTGCGCTGAAGCAATTCCGCACGGAACAGACCGACACCGTGCTGGACAACCCAGACCCGCGCCAGGCTTGAGGCTCAACCCATGAAGATCGGTGTAATCGGTGGCGGCCAGCTGGGCCGCATGCTGGCCTTGGCGGGTACCCCGCTGGGCATGAATTTCGCTTTCCTCGACCCGGCGCCGGATGCTTGCGCTGCGCCTCTGGGCGAGCACCTGCGGGCCGATTACGGCGATCAGGAGCACCTGCGCCAGTTGGCTGACGAAGTTGACCTGGTGACCTTCGAGTTCGAGAGTGTCCCGGCCGAAACCGTGGCCTTCCTCTCGCAGTTCGTACCGGTCTACCCCAGCGCCGAAGCGCTGCGCATCGCCCGTGACCGCTTGTTCGAGAAGAGCATGTTCCGCGACCTGGGTATCCCTACCCCGGCTTTCGCCGACATCCTCTCGCAAGCCGACCTGGACGCCGCAGTCGCCAGCATCGGCCTGCCAGCCGTGCTGAAAACCCGTACCCTGGGTTACGACGGCAAGGGCCAGAAGGTGCTGCGCACGCCTGAAGACGTGGTTGATACCTTCGCCGAACTGGGCAGCGTGCCCTGCCTGCTGGAAGGCTTTGTACCCTTTACCGGCGAAGTCTCGCTGGTGGCCGTCCGGGCCCGTGATGGCGAAACCCGCTTCTACCCGCTGGTGCACAACACCCACGAGAGCGGCATCCTGCGCCTGTCGGTGGCCAGCCAGGCACACCCGCTGCAGGCTTTGGCTGAAGACTATGTAGGCCGTGTACTGCAAAAGCTGGAGTACGTGGGCGTGATGGCGTTCGAGTTCTTCGAAGTCGACGGTGGCCTGAAGGCCAACGAAATCGCCCCGCGCGTGCACAACTCCGGGCACTGGACCATCGAAGGTGCCGAATGCAGCCAGTTCGAGAACCACCTGCGCGCGGTGGCCGGCCTGCCGCTGGGCTCCACCGCCAAGGTGGGCGAGAGTGCGATGCTCAACTTCATCGGTGAAGTGCCTGCCGTGGACAAGGTGATCGCCATCGATGGCTGCCACCTGCACCACTACGGCAAGGCTTTCAAGGCCGGCCGCAAGGTTGGCCACGCCACCCTGCGCTGCCACGACATGGCTACCCTCGAGCACAAGATTGCCGAGGTAGAGGCCCTGATCAGCAACTGATCGAACTTCTACCAGCGGCTTGCCCTCTGAAATGGCAACAAGTCGAAGCGCTGTCTAGGTTTTGGCTTGTTCCATTTTCACTGCAGAGGGATTGCCATGGGCATCATCGGAACCATCTTCATCGGCCTCATCGTCGGCCTGCTGGCCCGCTTCATCAAACCAGGCGACGACAGCATGGGCTGGATCATGACCATCCTGCTGGGTATTGCCGGTTCGCTGTTGGCCACCTATGGCGGCCAGGCGCTGGGCATTTACCAGGCTGGGCAGGCGGCGGGCTTCTTCGGCGCGCTGGTCGGTGCCATTGTCCTTCTGGTGATCTACGGGTTCATCAAGAAACGCTGAATACCGGTTAGAATGCTCGGCAATTCCATCGAGTTGCCGAGCATTGTCATGCGTGCCTTTTTTCTCCTGCCCCTGCTGTTGGCCAGTACCCTGGCCCATGCCGAACTGCCTGAAACTGACTGGCTGGAGCTGATGCCCAAGTCGGACCAGAAGGCGCTCGAGCAGATGCCCGAAATCGACCATAACTCGCCGGAAGCCATGGGTACCTTCACCGACAAGGGCGGCCTCAAGCAGAGCAAGGGTCTGCCGGCGGTGATGTATTCCACCAAGACCGTGCCAGCCATGAATGGCAAGGACATCCGCCTGGGCGGTTATCCGGTACCGCTGGAAAGCGATGCCAAGGGTAACAGCACGTTGTTCTTCCTGGTGCCGTACCCGGGCGCGTGCATCCACGTACCGCCTCCGCCGCCCAATCAGCTGGTGCTGGTGCGCTACCCGAAAGGCCTGAAGATCGATGACATCTACACCCCGCTGTGGGTCACCGGCAAATTGAAGGTGGAGAAGGTCAGCAATGATCTGGCCGATGCCGCCTATGCGCTGGATGCCGCAAAGGTGAGGGTGGTGGAAGACGCCGACCTCTGAGCCCTCGCCACACAAGGCCGCACCTGCAACGGCACGCGATCGCCAGTAACAGCAACTGTCTTGCCCAAAATTTGAAGAGCCTGCGCGATTCATTGAGGGAGCGGGCTTGCCCGCGAAGCAGGCGACGCGGTGTCTGGCACCGGCTGCGCCGGTGTTCGCGGGCACGCCCGCTCCCACAAGTGGAACGGTGAATGACAGCTTCTGCTCCTGCTCGTGCTCTAGGCACCTGCGGCATTCAGCTTGTCATTCACCGCTCTCACTGCAGATTCTAATCCCTTCTCAAGACACAAGCGGCCTTGTGTCGCGAAAGGACCGCGCAGCGGTCCCGGGTACTCAAAGCGCTTCGCTAGCCAGCACCACGCCCAGCGAATGAGTGGCCCCAGGCTTCAACTCCACCAGGTCATCCCACACATTCGCCGTCTCGATGCACAGCATCCGTTGCCAACCCTCATCGGCCATGTCCGGCAGCTCCCTGGCCCGTTCGGTCCAGGGGTTCCAGATAACCGCCGAACGCGAGCCACTGCTGGTCAGGGTTATCCGCCGGTTCCAGTGCGGGTCGACAATGCTCAGCGTTTGCGGGGCGCCGAGGTAGATCCGGTCAGTCTCCCCGGTGAACGTGAGCGGCCCCTGCTGCTGGCGCTGTTGCCAGTCAGCCAAGGTTTCGATGTAACTCAGCCCCTCCACCCCTTCGACCTGGGCCTGGCGCACGTCACTGACCGCAAAGTAGCTGTGCAGGGCTTGGCTGATGGTGACGGGTGCAGTGCCCACGTTGCGACTGGTGAGGTTCAGTTTCAGGTCCGCGCCAAGCGCTACCATCAGTTTCAGTTCGACTGAATGCGGCCAGTCGGGCAGTTGACCCTGCGCTTCTGGCAGCGCGAATTCGATCTGCAGTTGCTGGCCGACTTCCTCGATACCCAGCAATTGCCAGTCTCGGGCGCGCGCAAGGCCGTGGGCAGGCGCCTGCGCTCCGTTGTACATGGCCTGCACAGCCTGGGGGTTACGCTGCAGGTTGCCGAACCACGGCCAGCACACGGGTACCCCGGCGCGCACCGACTTGCCCCTGCCGAAGATGGCCTGGTCGCTCAGCCACAGCAGTGGCGGCTCGCCCACCCGCTGGTAGCTGAGGATCTGTGCGCCCTGTTGGGCGATCAGGAGTTCGGCGCGGTCGCTGCTGATACGCCAGCAGTTCAGTTCGCCATGTTGCTCGGTTACGACCTGGAAGGTTGCCATTGCACTTGTCTCATTGATTGCCAGTGGGCCTTGGACCCGGGCACCCGCAATGAGTTTACCGCCGGCAAGGCTCAGCGACGAGGGACCGAGCGCGTGCGGCCGCTGCCGTCGATGGCGACGAAGACGAATACCGCCTCGGTGACCTTGCGCCATTCGCTGGACAGCGGGTCGTCGCTCCACACTTCGACCATCATCTGGATCGAGCTACGGCCGATTTCCAGGGTCTGGGTATAGAACGACAGCTGCGCGCCCACGGCGACCGGCACGAGGAACGCCATGCGGTCGATGGCCACGGTGGCTACCCGGCCACCGGCGACACGGCTGGCCATGGCAGTGCCGGCCAGGTCCATCTGGGCGACCAGCCAGCCGCCGAAGATGTCGCCAAACCCATTGGTCTCGCGCGGGAGTGCAGTGATCTGCAAGGCCAGGTCGCCCTGCGGGATAGGATCTTCTTGTTCGAGCTCAATCATGCGATGGGGCCTCTGACCCGTGACGCTTTCGTTGGTGTGGCGCAAGGGCCGGGTAAACGATTCAGCTTGAAACATACTACGCCGATTTCGTTTCACTGGGCGGCCGTAGGGAAACTCTGCGAAACCGCCTGACAATAAAGACCGGCGTTTTCGCACAACATCCCACGTTAGGCGCAACCTTTTCCTACGAGTTGCCAGTATATAGAGCATAACGGCCAGCGACGACCGCACATTCGTGAATATCTGTAGGGTTTTTGTAGCGCTATCAGCACGCCTCGGCAATTTGCTATCTTCGCTGGTCTCCCAATCCAGAAGCCGCGCGCCCAGCGGCCTGCATGCCCTATAAAGAGAACAACCAGCGATGACTTCCGTGCCGAGCAGTATCGAGCAGCCCTCGCGGCCGCTGACCCGCAGTGACTACAAGACCCTCTCACTGTCCGCACTGGGCGGGGCGCTGGAGTTCTACGACTTCATCATCTTCGTGTTCTTCGCCACGGTGGTCGGCAAGCTGTTCTTCCCGGCCGACATGCCCGAGTGGCTGCGCCTGATGCAAACCTTTGGCATCTTCGCGGCCGGTTACCTGGCGCGGCCGCTGGGCGGCATCATCATGGCCCACTTTGGCGACCTGCTCGGGCGCAAGAAGATGTTCACCCTGAGCATTTTCATGATGGCCCTGCCGACGCTGATCATGGGTCTGCTGCCAACGTATGCCCAGATCGGCATGTGGGCACCGATCCTGCTGCTGCTGATGCGGGTTATCCAGGGCGCTGCGATCGGAGGGGAAGTGCCGGGCGCCTGGGTGTTCGTTTCCGAGCACGTACCGGCGCGTAACACCGGTTACGCCTGCGGCACCCTCACGGCCGGCCTGACTTCGGGCATTCTGCTGGGGTCGCTGGTCGCCACGCTGATCAACACGGTCTACAGCCCTGCAGAAGTCGCGGATTACGCCTGGCGCATCCCCTTCCTGCTGGGGGGCGTGTTCGGCCTGTTCTCGGTCTACCTGCGCCGCTGGCTGCACGAAACGCCGGTATTCGCCGAGATGCAGCAGCGCAAGGCCCTGGCAGAAGAGCTCCCGCTGCGTGCGGTGCTGCGCGACCATCGTGGCGCGATCATCTTGTCGATGCTGCTGACCTGGATGCTGTCGGCGGCCATCGTCGTGATCATCCTGATGACCCCGGCGCTGTTGCAGAGCATCTACCACATCAGCCCCACCGACTCGCTCAAGGCCAACAGCCTGGCCATCGTGCTGCTCAGCTTCGGCTGCATCAGCGCTGGCAGCCTGGCGGACCGATTTGGCGCGGGCCGAGTGTTCGTGATTGGCAGCCTGTTGCTGCTGATAACCTCCTGGAGCTTCTACCACAGCTTGCCAACCCGGCCCGAGTTGCTGTTCCCGCTGTATGCGGTAACCGGCCTGTGCGTGGGGGTGATCGGCGCGGTGCCTTATGTGATGGTCAAGGCGTTCCCGGCGGTGGTGCGCTTCAGTGGGTTGTCGTTCTCGTACAACGTGGCCTACGCGATCTTTGGCGGGCTGACGCCGATGGTGGTGACGGCGCTGCTCAAGATCAGCCCCATGGCGCCGGCCTACTATGTGGCGGGGTTGTGTGCCGTCGGGCTGGGCGTAGGGGTTTATCTGCTCGCCAACAAACGCTGAGCTGCGCTGGCGGTTGGCGCGGCCCTACAAATGATGGCCTTTAATCCATTTGTCACAATTAGGTCATATCGTGTTCATGCGGCCTGCCGATACTGGGGCCCGTTCCATCCAGCACCCCAATATTCCTGCTAGGAGCAAGGCATGAAACTGAAGCGTTTGATGGCGGCCCTCACGTTCGCCGCCGCTGGCGTTGCAACCGCCAACGCGGTGGCCGCTGTCGATCCTGCGATCCCGACGTACACCAAGACCACCGGTGTTTCGGGCAACCTCTCCAGCGTTGGTTCCGACACCCTGGCCAACCTGATGACGCTGTGGGCCGAGGCCTACAAGAAGGAATATCCGAACGTAAACATCCAGATCCAGGCCGCGGGTTCCTCCACTGCGCCACCTGCGCTGACCGAAGGCACTGCCAACCTCGGCCCGATGAGCCGCAAGATGAAGGACGTCGAGCTGCAAGCCTTCGAGCAGAAGTACGGCTACAAACCGACCGCCATCCCGGTTGCCGTCGACGCCCTGGCCGTGTTCGTGCACAAGGACAACCCGATCAAGGGCCTGACCATGGCGCAGGTCGATGCCATCTTCTCCTCGACCCGCTTGTGTGGGGGCAAGGCCGAGGTCAAGACCTGGGGTGATGTAGGTGTGACCGGCGACCTGGCCAACAAGCCGATCCAGCTGTTCGGCCGCAACTCGGTTTCCGGCACCTATGGCTACTTCAAAGAAGAGGCCCTGTGCAAAGGCGACTTCAAGCCTAATGTCAACGAACAACCCGGTTCGGCTTCGGTCGTGCAGTCGATCAGCTCTTCGCTCAACGGCATCGGTTACTCGGGCATCGGCTACAAGACAGCCAGCGTCAAGACCGTAGCCCTGGCCAAGAAAGAAGGCAGCGCGTTCGTTGAAGACAACGAAGCCAACGCCCTGAACGGCACCTACCCACTGTCGCGCTTCCTGTACGTGTACGTGAACAAGGCGCCGAACAAGCCACTGGCGCCGCTGGAAGCCGAGTTCGTCAAGCTGGTGCTGTCGCAGGCTGGGCAGCAGGTGGTGGTCAAGGACGGCTACATCCCGCTGCCGGCCAAGGTCGTCGACAAGACCCTGGCAGATTTGGGCCTGTCGCATGCCGGTAGCGTTGCCAAGCAGTAAGTAATTGCAGGGGAGGCCGGTACCACTGCCCGGCCTCTTCCACGAATTCCCGGCCCGAAGCCAGGTAACCTGTGCGGCGGGCTTTCGCGCGTCACCATTTTGTAATGTTTTTGTCACACGGGACCGCTAGGGTGTGCGCATGAATGATCTGGCCAACTCCAACATGACCCAAAAACCCCAGCCCGTGCGCATTGATTTCAATACGCCCGAGTTGCAACGCAAGCGCCGCTTGCGCGCGCTCAAGGACCGCCTGACCCGCTGGTATGTGCTGGTGGGCGGCCTTGCCGTTTTGGCCGCCATTACGTTGATCTTCTTCTACCTGGCTTATGTAGTGCTGCCGCTGTTCCAGGGCGCCGAGCTGACGCGCAAGCAGGCCCTGCAGCCAAACTGGCTGCAGCAGGATGCCGGCAAGCCGCTGATGATCGCGCTGGAAGAGCAGAACCTGGTGGGCATGCGGGTTTCGGACAAAGGCCAGGCGTTGTTCTTCGATGCCAAGACCGGCCAAGCGCTCAAGCGCATTGACCTGCCGGTACCCGCCGGTACCCAGGTCACCTCGATCGGGGCCGACCAGCCGGGCAGCCCGCTGGTGGTGCTGGGCCTGTCCAACGGTCAGGCGCTGGTGTTCCACCACGCCTACAAGATCACCTACCCGGACAACCAGAAGGCGATTACCGCCAGCATCGACTACCCCTACGGCGAGCAGCCATTCGTGCTCGACGAGCAGGGCCGTGCGTTGGAGCACGTGAGCGTCAATGCCAACGGTGACACCCTGGTGCTGGCCGGCTCCACCGGTGCGCAACTGCAGGTGCTGGAGTTGACCCGTAGCGAGAACATGCTGACCGAAGAAGTCACCACGGAGCAGAACCGCATCGTCCTGCCGCAGATGACGGAGGTGGTGAAGAACATTTTCATCGATCCGCGCCAGCACTGGCTGTACGTGATCAACGGCCGGGCCACGGCCGACGTGTTCAGCCTGCGCGACAAGAGCCTCAACGGCCGCTATAAACTGGCCGACAGTGCCGACACCGAAGTGACCGCCACGGGGCAACTGGTGGGTGGTATTTCGCTGATCGTCGGTGACTCCAGGGGCGGCCTGGCCCAGTGGTTCATGGCCCGCGACCCGGATGGCGAATCGCGCCTCAAGCAGATCCGTACCTTCCAGCTGGGCAAGGCACCGATCGTGCAGATCGACGCCGAAGAGCGCCGCAAGGGCTTCATCGCGCTGGACGCGAACGGCCAGCTTGGAGTGTTCCACAGTACGGCGCACCGTACGCTGCTGGTCGAACCCGTCGCCGAAGGCCCGGGCATCCTGGCCCTGTCGCCGCGTGCCAACCGTATCATCATCGAACAAGGCGGCAAGCTGCTGCCGCTGAGCCTGCGCAACCCGCACCCGGAAATTTCCTTCAGCGCGTTGTGGGGCAAGGTCTGGTACGAGAACTACGACGAGCCTAAGTACGTCTGGCAGTCGACCGCTTCCAACACCGACTTCGAGCCCAAGCTCAGCCTGTCGCCGCTGACCTTCGGTACCCTCAAGGCCGCGTTCTACGCCATGATCCTGGCAGCCCCGCTGGCGGTCGCCGCCGCCATCTATACCGCTTACTTCATGGCCCCGGGCATGCGGCGCAAGGTCAAGCCGGTGATCGAACTGATGGAGGCGATGCCGACGGTGATCCTCGGTTTCTTCGCCGGCCTGTTCCTTGCCCCCTATCTGGAAGGTCACCTGCCGGGGGTCTTCAGCCTGTTCCTGCTGATGCCGTTCGGCATTCTGCTGGTGGGCTTCGCCTGGACCCGCCTGCCAGAGGCGATACGCCTGCGTGTACCTGACGGCTGGGAAGCGGCGATTCTGATTCCGGTGATCCTGCTGATCGGCTGGTTCGCCCTGGCCATGAGCCCGTACCTGGAAAACTGGTTCTTTGCTGGCGACATGCGCCTGTGGATCACCAACGATCTGGGCATCACCTACGACCAGCGCAATGCCCTGGTGGTCGGCATCGCCATGGGCTTCGCGGTCATCCCCAATATCTACTCCATCGCCGAAGACGCCGTGTTCAGCGTGCCGCGTAGCCTAACCCTGGGCTCGCTGGCGCTGGGCGCCACCCCCTGGCAGACCCTGACCCGTGTGGTCATCCTCACCGCCAGCCCGGGCATCTTCTCGGCGCTGATGATCGGCATGGGCCGCGCAGTGGGCGAAACCATGATCGTGCTGATGGCCACCGGCAATACGCCGGTGATGGAAATGAACCTGTTCGAGGGCATGCGCACCCTGGCCGCCAACGTGGCCGTGGAAATGCCCGAATCGGAAGTCGGCGGCAGCCACTACCGCGTGCTGTTCCTGGCCGCGCTGGTACTGCTGATGTTCACCTTCGTCATGAACACCTTGGCCGAGCTGATTCGCCAGCGTCTGCGCAAGAAATACTCGTCGCTTTGATAGAAAGGTAGCGATCCGTGAAAAAGGATTCCCTCAAAGGCTGGTTCAAGAGCGGCGCCCCCGGTGTGTGGATGAGCGGCGGCGCAGTGGCCATGGCGGTGATCATGACCGTTGGCCTGCTGGCGGTCATCGCCGTGCGCGGCCTGGGCCACTTCTGGCCGGCCGACCTGGTACAGGCCACCTACCAGGTGCCGGGCCAGGCTGGCCAAGTGGTGATTGGCGAAGTGGTGCAGCAGGAGGACGTGCCGCGTGCCCGCCTCAAAGGCGCCGGCCTGCCGGTACCGGACCAGGGCCCGGAGTTCATGAGCCGTGAACTGATCAAGGTGGGTAACCGCGACCTCTATGGCAGCGATTTCACCTGGGTGGTCGGCGATTGGCTGGTCGACGAGCAGCGCCCGGCCGACCTGATGGCCCTGGAGCGCCGCGAGTGGGGCAACTTCTATGGCTACCTGGTCAGCGTCAAGGAACAGGGCCGGGTGGTTGCCGAAGGCCCGGCTGCCTGGAGCGAGTTGCAAGCGCGGCTCAAGCGTGCCAGCCAGCTCAACGGTGAATTGCAGCAACTGGAGAAGAAAGACATCGGGGCCATCAACCATGGCCTGGAGCGCCTGCGGCTGCATGCCCGCAAGCTGGAGCTGGACGGCAAGCTGGACGCTACCGCCCAGGCGGACATGGACGCCGAGCGCGCCGAACTGAACAGCCGCTACCAGGCTATCGAAGCGCGCCTCGGCGGCCTGCACCAGGCACTCGCGCGTGACAGCCTGGTGGCCCGCGATGGCAACGGCCGTGAAGTGGAAATCAGCCTGAACAAGGTGGTGCACGCCCTCCAGCCAAACGGCATGTCTGCTTTTACCAAGCTGCGCACCTACTTTGCCAAGGTATGGGAATTCCTGAGCGACGACCCGCGTGAAGCCAACACCGAGGGCGGCATCTTCCCGGCCATCTTCGGTACCGTGATGATGACCCTGATCATGGCCGTGATCGTCACCCCGTTCGGCGTGCTTGCGGCAGTCTACTTGCGTGAATACGCAAGGCAGGGGCCGGTAACCCGGCTGATCCGCATTGCCGTGAACAACCTGGCGGGGGTGCCGGCGATCGTCTACGGCGTATTTGGTTTGGGTTTCTTCGTGTATGTGCTGGGTGGCTCGATCGACCGCCTGTTCTTCCCCGAAGCGCTGCCCGCGCCTACCCTGGGTACGCCAGGCTTGCTGTGGGCGTCGCTGACCCTGGCGCTGCTGGCAGTGCCTGTGGTGATCGTGGCCACCGAAGAAGGCCTGGCGCGCATTCCGCGTACGGTGCGTGAAGGCTCGCTGGCGCTGGGTGCGACCAAGGCCGAAACGCTGTGGCGGATTGTGTTGCCCATGGCCAGCCCGGCGATGATGACCGGCATGATCCTCGCCGTGGCCCGCGCTGCGGGCGAGGTGGCGCCGCTGATGCTGGTGGGTGTGGTGAAGCTGGCGCCGTCGTTGCCGGTTGACGGTAACTACCCGTACCTGCACCTGGACCAGAAGATCATGCACCTGGGCTTCCACATCTATGACGTCGGCTTCCAGAGCCCCAACGTAGAAGCCGCGCGGCCGCTGGTCTACGCCACGGCGCTGTTGCTGGTGCTGGTGATCGCGGCCCTGAACCTGTCGGCGGTATGGATCCGCAACCACCTGCGCGAAAAGTACAAGGCGCTGGACAGCTGATTGAAGCTTTAAGCCACAAGCGGCAAGCTCCAAGCAGATTGCCGCTTTGCCCAAACTTGCAGCTTGCAGCTCGAAGCTTGCAGCTACAAACGGAGTCAACCATGCAGAACGAATCCCACACCCACGGCATCGACATGTCTGCCCTGGGCCGCAGCAAGCAGGGCCTGCGCCTGGCCGAAGAAACCGTGGCCATCGAGGTACCGGGGCTAAGCCTGTTCTACGGCGACAAGCAGGCCTTGTTCGATGTCAGCATGAACATCCCCAAGCAGCGCGTGACCGCGTTCATCGGCCCCTCCGGCTGCGGCAAGTCGACCTTGTTGCGCACGTTCAACCGCATGAACGACCTGGTTGACGGTTGCCGCGTACAGGGTGCCGTGAACTTGTATGGCAACAACATCTACCGCAAGGGCGAAGATGTCGCGGAGCTGCGCCGCCGTGTGGGCATGGTGTTCCAGAAGCCCAACCCGTTTCCCAAGACCATTTACGAAAACGTGGTCTATGGCCTGCGCATCCAGGGCATCAACAAGAAGCGCGTCCTCGACGAGGCCGTCGAGTGGGCGTTGAAGGCCGCGGCGCTGTGGGACGAGGTCAAGGACCGCCTGCACGAGTCGGCCCTGGGCCTGTCTGGTGGCCAGCAGCAACGCCTGGTCATCGCCCGCACCATCGCCGTGGAGCCTGAGGTGCTGCTGCTGGATGAGCCGTGCTCGGCGCTGGACCCGATCTCGACCCTCAAGGTCGAGGAACTGATCTACGAACTCAAAGCCAAGTACACCATCGTCATCGTGACCCACAACATGCAGCAGGCTGCCCGTGTTTCGGACTACACCGCGTTCATGTACATGGGCAAGCTGGTCGAGTTTGGCGACACCGATACCCTGTTCACCAACCCGGCGAAGAAGCAGACCGAAGACTACATCACTGGTCGCTACGGCTAAGAGCGCCTTTGGCGCAGCTGCAAGCTTCGAGCTGCAAGCTGCAAGATGAAGCGGTTAGCGCGGAGCCAGGGAACGACACGAACCACTTGAAGCTTGCAGCTAGCGGCTAGCAACTTCGCGGAGCGACAGCATGATCAACAAAGAAAGCCTTACCCACCACATTTCCCAGCAGTTCAACGCCGAGCTGGAAGAGGTGCGCAGCCACCTGCTGGCCATGGGCGGGCTGGTTGAAAAACAGGTCAACGACGCGGTCACCGCGCTGATCGAAGCCGATTCGGGCCTGGCCCAGCAAGTGCGCGAGGTTGACGAGCAGATCAACCAGATGGAGCGCAATATCGACGAGGAATGCCTGCGTATCCTCGCCCGTCGGCAGCCGGCGGCCTCCGACTTGCGCCTGATCATCAGTATCTCCAAGTCGGTGATCGACCTGGAGCGCATTGGTGACGAATCGACCAAGATCGCCCGCCGGGCCATCCAGCTGTGTGAAGAAGGCGAGTCGCCACGGGGCTATGTGGAAGTGCGCCACATCGGTGACCAGGTGCGCAACATGGTCCGCGATGCGCTGGACGCCTTTGCCCGCTTCGACGCCGACCTGGCACTGTCCGTGGCTCAGTACGACAAGACCATCGACCGGGAGTACAAGACCGCCCTGCGTGAACTGGTGACCTACATGATGGAAGACCCGCGCTCGATTTCGCGGGTACTGAGCGTGATCTGGGTGCTGCGCTCGCTGGAACGTATCGGCGACCATGCACGCAATATCTCCGAGTTGGTGATCTACCTGGTCCGCGGTACCGATGTGCGTCACATGGGCCTCAAGCGAATGACTGCAGAAGTGCAGGGCACCGCGCCCGCCGATGGCGAAAAGGCTAATGTTCCTGGTGAATCTGACGATAAGTAAGGTTGCCCCCGAGCAGCGACGCCCGGCCTTGGCCGGGCGTTTTCGTTTACGGCCGAGAGCCGGCAGGCACCCGCGAACGATCGGATGAACGCCCGGCGTTACCAGGTGGTAGCAAGTAGCCAGTATTTGGCAGTAGGCTAGTCGGGTTCAGAAGGAGTTTCGATGAGTAAAGTGAATGTGCTGGTCGTGGATGACGCCCCGTTTATCCGCGACCTGGTCCGCAAGTGCCTGCGCAGTGCCTTCCCGGGCATGACGATCGACGATGCCGTCAATGGTCGCAAGGCCATGGCCATGCTGGGCAAGGAGGCGTTCGACCTGGTGCTGTGCGACTGGGAAATGCCCGAGATGTCGGGCCTGGAACTGCTCACCTGGTGCCGCCAGCAGCCTGCGTTGAAGCACCTACAGTTCATCATGGTGACCAGCCGTGGCGACAAGGAAAACGTCATCCAGGCGATCCAGGCCGGTGTTTCCGATTTTGTCGGCAAGCCATTCACCAACGAGCAGTTGCTGACCAAGGTGAAAAAGGCCCTGACCAAGATCGGCAAGCTCGACAGCCTGACGGCCATCGCCCCGGCGCGCGCCAACCCGGCGTTCGCCAACGATTCGTTGGGTGCGCTGACCGCCGGCAAGCCGGAGGCGGTAAAGGTTGCAGCGCCGGCACTGGCACCGGCTGCTGCCAGGCCAGCGGCCAAGGCGCCCACGCCGGCCGCGGCCACCCCGACCGGTCGGGGCCAAGGGCAACTGCGCCTGGCCGGTGGCATGCAGCCGTGCGTGATCAAGGCGTTGAGCCTGAAAGAGGCCCTGCTGGTGGTACGCCGCGGCGATGTGCTGCCACAAGTGCTGGAAGGTGCAGTGTTGGACCTGGAGCAAGGCGAAAGTGCCGAAGTCGCCCGCCTGAACGGCTATCTGCACGCCGTCGCGGCGCTGGAGCCCAAGCCGGACAGCGACTGGCTGCAACTGACCTTCAAGTTCGTCGACCAGGATGCGCAGAAGCTCGATTACCTGTCGCGGCTGATTGCCCGTGGCACCGCGCAGAAGCATTTCACCCCAGGGGCCTGAGCCATCCGACCAACTGCAACACTTGCCGTTAAACCTGCTGCTAGTCTTCGACAGACCTCAACTGTCAAAAAGCCACTATCATGCCCGGGCGCCTGCTGCTGTTCTGTGCACTGTTCATGGCCTCGGCGTCGAGCCTGGGTGTGACCCTTTACAAGAGCACCGACGAGTCCGGTGTCATTTCCTATTCCGACCGCCCCGGCCCTGGCGCCAGGCCGTTGAATTTGCTTGAGCCCATGGTCGAAACGCTCGAAGGCCAAGTGTTCCTGAACGCGAAAGTGTTCAACGGCGGTGTGAGCTTTTCGGCACGCAACCAACTGCATGTTCCGGTCGAGGTCGAGCTGCGCCTGGACAACCTGGTGAACGCCCAGGGCGGTGATGCCCCGCGTATCGTGCGCCGGCTGCTGCCACCGGGCACCACGCAAATGCTCAGCGTGCTGAGGGGGCGGCCCGGTTTGTTGCTGAATTACCGCTCGACCCTGCTGCAGGCCATGGGTGACCCGGGCAAGCGGCCGCAGGGCTTCCGCTACGGGTTCGCGTGGCTTGGCGGGCCATTCCGCGTGACCCAGGGCCCCAATGGCCGTGTCAGCCATTTCGGGCCTAAGGGGCGCTATGCCATGGATATCGCCATGCCCGAAGGCACCACCATTATCGCGGCGCGCGAAGGGGTGGTGGTGAAAACGCAGAATGACCAGAGCGGGCGCGAGCCCAACCCGTCGGGCAACTTTGTCAGGGTGCTGCACTCGGACGGCACCATGGGCGTGTACCTGCACCTGATGCGCGACTCGGTGGTGGTGAAGGAGGGGCAGCGGGTGCGCCAGGGGCAGATGCTGGCCAAGTCGGGCAATACCGGCAACAGCACCGGGCCACACCTGCATTTCGTGGTACAGCGCAACGTAGGCTTGGCGCTGGAGTCGATCCCTTACCGGTTCGACAGGCCGCTCAGCGGCTTGCCGGACTTTACTGCGGGTAACCCTTGAGAGCGTCGGGCCTGCTTGGCAGGCCATCGCTACACAAGGCCGCGCCTACAGGGATACGCAAATCCAGAGGGGCTGCGCGGCAGCCCCATGGCCATCAATCCAGCTTGAGCACTTTGGCCAGCACGATCTTCGGCCCTTTCATCTTCTTGATGATGATCCGCAGCCCTTCGACTTCCAGCACCTCTTCTTCTTCAGGCACGCGCTTTAGCGTCTCGTAGACCAGGCCAGCCAGGGTTTCCGCCTCGATGTGGTCAAGGTCGACCCCAAGCAGGCGCTCCACCTTGAACAGCGGCGTGTCGCCACGGACCAGCAACTTGCCCGGCTGGTAGGCGAGGATGCCGCGTTCGGTCTTGCGGTGCTCGTCCTGGATATCGCCGACCAGCACTTCCAGCACGTCTTCCATGGTCAGGTAGCCGATCACCTTGCCATCGGCTTCTTCGACCAGCACAAAGTGCGCACCACCCTTGCGGAACTGCTCCAGCAACTGGGCCAGTGGCATGTGGCGCGATACGCGCTCAAGCGGCCGGGCGAGGTCGTCCAGGTCGATGGCTTCGGGCAAGTGCTCCAGCTCCGCCAGCTCCAGCAGCAGGTCCTTGATGTGCAGCAGGCCGGTGAATTCCTCGCGCTCGGCGTCGTACACCGGGTAGCGGCTGAACTTGTGGCGGCGCACCAGGGCCAGGATCTGCTTCAGCGGCGCATGGGCGTCGATGGTGACCATGTCTTCACGCGAGTTGGCCCAGTCGACCACTTCCAGCTCGCCCATTTCCACGGCCGAAGCCAGCACGCGCATGCCTTGGTCGCTTGGGTCCTGGCCACGGCTGGAGTGCAGGATCAGTTTCAGTTCTTCACGGCTGTAGTGGTGCTCGTGGTGCGGCCCCGGCTCGCCCTGGCCGGCGATGCGCAGAATGGTGTTGGCGCTGGCGTTGAGCAGGTAGATGGCCGGGTACATGGCCCAGTAGAACAGGTACAGCGGTACGGCAGTCCACAGCGACAGCAGCTCCGGTTTGCGGATGGCCCAGGATTTGGGTGCCAGCTCACCGACAACGATGTGCAGGTACGAAATGACGAAGAAGGCGACGAAGAACGACACGCCTTTGATCAGTTCCGGTGAGTCGACGCCGAAATACGCCAGCAGTGGTTCCAGCAGGTGGGCAAACGCCGGCTCACCGACCCAGCCCAGGCCCAGCGAGGCCAGGGTGATACCCAGTTGGCAGGCTGACAGGTAAGCGTCCAGCTGGTTGTGCACTTTACGCAGAATGTTGCCGCGCCAGCCATGCTCTTCGGCAATGGCCTCCACGCGGGTGGCGCGCAGCTTGACCATGGCGAACTCTGCAGCAACGAAGAAGCCGTTGAGCAGCACCAGCAGGAAGGCAAAGATGATCATGCCGAAATCGGCGAATAACGAACTGAGGCTGATACCAGGGGAAGGGTCCATGATGGAGTTTTTACGGGGTCCGTCTTAGAAATGGAGAGAAAAAAAGTGCCAGCTCTTGCTGGCACAGGGGATCCAATGTAGCGGCTGGGGCTGCAAAAGCAAAGGGCCCTGAGTTGCTCAGACCTTGCTGTTGACCAATTGTGCCGGGGCAAAATGACAGATGAAGGTACTGCCATGCCCCGGGACGCTGCTGATTTCCAGCTTGCCGCGGTGGCGCATCAGCACATGCTTGACGATGGCCAGCCCCAGCCCGGTGCCGCCTGTATTCGAGGCCCGGCTGGAATCCACCCGGTAGAAGCGCTCGGTGAGGCGTGGCAGGTGTTTGGCATCGATGCCCACGCCAGAGTCCTGCACCGACAAATGCGCGCCCTGGGCATCGGCCCACCAGCGGATGCGGATATCGCCTTCATCCTGGGTGTATTTGACGGCGTTGAACACCAGGTTGGAAAAGGCGCTGCGCAGCTCCGACTCGCTCCCCTTGAGCTGCACGCCGGGGGTTGCTTCCAGCGTAATGCGCTGGTTGCGCGGCCCAGACAACGCCTGGGCGTCGTTCTTGATGGCGGCCAGCAGGGCATCGATCGGCACTGGCTGGTTGTCCGACGGATAATCGGTGGCCTCCAGCTTGGCCAGCAGCAACAGGTCGTTGAGCAGCGTCTGCATGCGCGAGCCTTGCTGGCTCATCTGCTGCAAGGCCCGGCGCCAGCGCGGGTTCACGTCCTCGACGTTGTCCAGCAGGGTTTCCAGGTAGCCGGTGATGACGGTCAGCGGTGTGCGCAATTCGTGCGACACGTTGGCGACGAAGTCTTTGCGCATCTGTTCCAGCTGGTGAATGCGGGTGACGTCGCGCACCAGCATCAAGTGCTCGTTGTTGCCGTAGCGGGTGATGTGCAACTGCAGCCGCATGCGGTCGTTGATCGGTGAGGGGATTTCCAGCGGTTCGAGGTAGTTTTCTCCCTCGAAGTACTCCTTGAAGCGCGGGTGGCGAACCAGGTTGGTGACTTGCTGGCCGCCGTCCTGTGGAGTTTTGAAGCCCAGCAGGGTCTCGGCGGCGCGGTTCCACCACTCCAGGTTGCCGTCGCTGTCGAGCATGATCACCGCATCCCGCAGCGCAGCGGTGGACTCCTGAACGCGGTCGATCACCGCTTGCAGGCGGCCCCGCACACGCTGGTCCCGGCGCTGCAGGTGGTAGATGCTGTCGAACACCTCGCCCCACAGGCCATAGCCGTCGGGCGGCGCCTCGTCGGGCTGGTGATTGCGGAGCCAGTCATGCAGGCGCAGCAGTTGCTTGAGGGTCCAAGCCAGGTACAGTGCCAGGCCAATGGCCAGGCTCCAGCCATAGTAGCCGCTGATCAGCCCGCCGATCAGGCAGATGCTGATCAGCAACAGCAGGTGGCGAATCAGTGTCGCGTGCCAGTTCTGGTTCAATTGATGGGTCCTTCGGATCCGGCTGCAAGTTGCAAGTTGCAAGTTGCAAGTTGCAAGCTTCAAGATGAAGCGGATCAGTGGTGCTGATAGTCCTTTTCGAGCCTGATGCTACATGCTCTTTCTTGCAGCTTGCAGCTTGCAGCTTGCAGCTTGCAGCTTGCAGCTTGCAGCTAGCTCTTGGTCGAGAAGCGGTAGCCGGTGCCGCGCACGGTTTGTACCAGATTCTCGTAGGCCTCACCCAGCGCTTTGCGCAGGCGGCGGATGTGCACGTCGACCGTGCGTTCCTCGACATAGACGTTGCCGCCCCACACCTGGTCCAGCAGTTGGCCACGGGTGTAGGCGCGTTCCTGGTGGGTCATGAAGAACTGCAGCAGGCGGTATTCGGTGGGGCCCATTTCAGCCGGCTTGCCGTCGATGGTCACGCGGTGGCTGATCGGATCGAGCAGCAGGCCGCCGACCTCGATCGGTGCCTCACTGTCGCTTGGGCCGGTGCGGCGCAGCACGGCTTTGAGCCGCGCAACCAGCTCGCGCGGTGAGAACGGTTTGGTGATGTAGTCGTCGGCACCCACTTCCAGGCCCTGGATCTTGTTGTCCTCTTCACCTTTGGCAGTGAGCATGATGATCGGAATGTCGCCGGTCAGTTCATCGCGCTTCAGGCGGCGGGCCAACTCGATGCCGGAGGTACCCGGCAGCATCCAGTCGAGCAGGATCAGGTCCGGCTTGCGGTCGACGATGATCGCGTGGGCCTGTTGGGAGTTTTCCGCTTCCAGGCAGTCATAGCCGGCCATTTCCAGGGCAACGGCGATCATCTCGCGAATCGGCGCTTCGTCGTCGACGATCAGAATGTTCCTGCCTACCATGCTCAAAACCTCTCCTGGATTCAGTGTCTTGGCCCGCATTAGATAACGGAATTATTGCAGCTGTGTGACAGGGTGTTGGCCGTTCTGGCGACATTGCGTGACTGAACTAGGCTACAGAGGGCCGCGGTTCTGGCAACCCGAACCCATTACCCCCCGAAACGATGGTGAATCCAATGACACGACATACGCTGAGCTGGATGGCCCTTTTCACTGCGCTGGCGCTTCCGGGGGTGGCCTCGGCACAACCTGCAATGGAAAAGGATGGCATGTGGGTCGATCATGCCGGCATGACCCTGTACACCTTTGACAAAGATACCGGCGGCAAGTCGATGTGCAATGGCGAATGCGCCAAGAATTGGCCGCCTTTGATGACCAGTGGCGGCGAAAAAGCCGAAGGCAAGTGGACGCAGATCAAGCGGGACGACGGCAAGATGCAGTGGGCCTACGACGGCAAGCCGCTGTATACCTTCGTCAAGGACAAGAAGGCTGGCGACATGACCGGTGACGGCATGAAAGACGTTTGGCACGTCGCCAAGCCGTAAGGGCTTTCAATCCGCCTGTGGGGGCGGGGTAAGCCCGTTCCCACAAGGTAGAGTGCTCACGCTGTCAGCGCAGCGCGTAGTCCAGAACCACCCCCACGAACACCAGCAACCCCGCCCAGTGATTGTGCAGGAACGCCTTGAAGCACGACTCGCGGTCCAGCTTGCGTGTAGACCAGTACTCCCAGGCAAAGCACGCCAGCGCCCCCAGCAGCCCCAGGTGGAACCAGCCGCCGAGGTCAAAGCGGCTACCGGCCAGCAACAGGCAGCCCAGCGACAACAACTGCAAGGTCAGGATGATGCTGCGGTCGGCCTCACCGAACAGGATGGCCGTGGATTTCACGCCGATCTTCAGGTCGTCGTCCCGGTCGACCATGGCGTAATAGGTGTCGTAGCCCACCGTCCACAGCAGGTTGGCGACATACAGCAGCCAGGCACTGGCCGGCAGTTCGCCGCCAGCGGCCGTGAACGCCATCGGAATGCCCCACGAGTACGCTGCCCCCAGCACCACTTGCGGGTAGTAGGTGTAGCGCTTCATGAACGGGTAGCAGAACGCCAACGCCACCGCGCCGAATGACAGCCACACGGTGCGGCTATTGGTGCACAGCACCAGCAGGAAACTGACCCCGACAAGCATGGCGAACAGGGCCAGCGCCTCGCGCGGGCGCACGCGGCCACTGGCCAGGGGCCGGTCGGCGGTACGCTTGACGTGGCCATCCACCTTGCGGTCGGCAAAATCGTTGATGCAGCAGCCGGCGGCGCGCATCAGTACCACGCCAAGGCCGAAGATCAGCACGTTGGCCAGGGTTGGCGAGCCGTTGCCGGCAATCCATACCGCCGACAGCGTGGGCCACAGCAGCAAGTAGATACCGATCGGGCGGTCCATGCGGCTGAGCTGGACAAAGTCCCAGGCACGCGGGTGCAGGCGGTTCAGCGACTTGAGCAGTTGCAGGTACATCAGCTGTTTTCCTCCTGGGCCGCTTGCCACAGCGCCGGCAGAAACACCTCGGCTACCAGCAGGTCCAGCCCGTCACGTTCAAACCGCGAGCGGCGGGCCCATAGCGCTGGCCGGGCGGCATCTGCCGGCAACCACGCCTGTGGGTAACTGCACACTTCGAGTGGGTGGCGGATGAACGCCTGGTCGCAGAACAGCAACTCGCCCAACGAACGGCTGCCGAGGCGTTCCAGGTCCAACCCGCCGCGCGCCAGGGCACTGCGGCTGGCCACGCTGCGGGCGAACACCCACGGCTGGCCATGGCCGCGCAGGTACACCTCGCGCACCCAGCCTTCAGCGCCAACAGCGATGCCCAGTGCCTGGCATTCGTCGGCGCGCAGTGGCTGCCAGCCCTCGAACAAAGGGGTGACGCAGAAGTCATCGTGGGCCAGGCGCGTCAGGCGGCGGGTCAGTGAGCCTTCGTCGAACAGCCAGTCAAGGGTGGGCTGGTCGATGTCGGTCGCCAGCCGTGAATACGGCAGCCACGCGACAGCGGCTGCTTGCGGGGATTCGTACGACACGTCGGTCTGCTTGTTACAACCTGAGAGGCGGCGAGCTTAGCATGATTGCCCCGACTGCTTGCATACTGCGGGCAGGGCCGCTACAAAGCCCCCAAGCATTGCGCGTTGGTCCCTGTTGCAGCGGGTTCACCCGCCATAGGGCCGTCGGCAGCAACACAAAGCCCCAGCCTGACCCGAGGAAAACAACCTGATGAAAAAGTGGCAATGTATCGTCTGTGGCCTGATCTACGACGAAGCCGAAGGCTGGCCCGACGACGGCATCGCCCCTGGCACCCGTTGGGAGGACGTGCCGGAAGACTGGCTATGCCCTGACTGCGGTGTTGGCAAAAGCGACTTTGAAATGATCTCCATCGGCTAAGCGAGGCAAGCACGACATGACGTCCCCTGTGGTAATCATCGGTACCGGCCTGGCAGGCTACAACCTGGCCCGCGAATTT
Organism: Pseudomonas sp. BJP69; assembly: GCF_007633355.1. Lineage (NCBI taxonomy): Bacteria > Pseudomonadati > Pseudomonadota > Gammaproteobacteria > Pseudomonadales > Pseudomonadaceae > Pseudomonas > Pseudomonas sp. BJP69. The sequence continues at coordinate 5,445,800 of NZ_CP041933.1, read as the reverse complement.
CGCAAGCTCGATGCGCATACGCCGTTGCTGCTGATCACCGCCGATGACGGTCGTTCCTACTCCAAGCCCATGCTTTCCATGGGCTATGCCAAGCACAAGGGCGCCGCTGACCTGTGCATGGCCGAAGCCGGTGCCATGGCCGAGCAGCTGAACGCCGAAATCCGCACCCATACCCGTATCAGCGGCATCGACCCTGGGCACAAACGCCTGTGGATCGGCGAAGAGGCCGTGGCATACCGCGACCTGGTGCTGGCGTGGGGTGCGCAGACCGTGCAGGTGCCGGTTGAAGGCGATGCCAGCCACCTGGTGTTCCCCATCAACGACCTGGAGGACTACGCACGCTTTCGTGCTGCCGCCGCCGGCAAGCAACGCGTGCTGATTCTCGGCGCTGGCCTGATCGGCTGCGAGTTTGCCAACGACATGAGCCTGGGGGGCTTTCAGGTAGACGTGGTAGCGCCATGCGAACAGGTCATGCCGACCCTGTTGCATCCGGCCGCTGCCGGCGCGGTACAACGTGGGTTGCAAGACCTGGGCGTACGCTTTCACCTTGGGCCTGTTCTGACCCGCTTGCAGCAGGCGCCCCACGGTCTGGAGGCGCACCTGTCGGATGGCAGCGTGGTTGGCTGTGACCTGGTCGTTTCGGCCATTGGCCTGCGCCCGCGTACCGACCTGGCTGCCGCGGCCGGGTTGCAGGTCAACCGTGGCGTCAGCGTGGACCGTGAGCTGCGAACCTCCCACGCCAATATCTTCGCCCTCGGGGATTGTGCCGAGGTAGACGGCATCAACCTGTTGTACGTGATGCCACTGATGAGTTGTGCACGGGCACTGGCCCAAACCCTGGCCGGCAAGCCCACGGCAGTTGCCTACGGGCCAATGCCGATCACGGTGAAAACCCCGGCCTGCCCGCTGGTGGTTTCGCCACCGCCACAGGGGCGAGAAGGCACTTGGCAGGTCGAAGGGCAGGGCAATGACCTGAAGGTGCTGTGCATTGATGCGGGTGGCGGGCTGCTGGGTTACGCCCTGACCGGGGCTGCGGTCACGGAAAAGCTGGCGCTGAACCGCCAGCTACCTGCAGTTATGGCGTAATTGCCCGGCGTTCTGTCTGGTTTGTCCTGTTGTTGCCTGCACAATGGCCGCTCAGATACTGGCGCGGCCCCGAACCACGTGCCATTCTCACTCCCGTCTGCCGCAGGTTAGAGCCTGCGGTGCCTTGAGCGCTGCTCCTGAAGGCAGCACGGCATAACAACAAGAATTCCGTCAAAGAGGCTTTACTATGCGCAAACCAGAACTCGCCGCCGTCATCGCTGAAAAAGCTGACCTGACCAAAGAAAAGGCTAATCAAGTGCTGAACGCGATTCTCGACAGCATCACGGGCGCCCTGGACAAGGACACCGTGACCCTGGTTGGTTTCGGCACTTTCGAAAAACGCCACCGCGGCGCGCGTACCGGCAAAAACCCGCAAACCGGCCAGCCGGTCAAGATCAAAGCCAGCAATACCGTGGCTTTCAAGCCCGGCAAGAACCTCAGGGACAGCGTCAATACGCCGGCCGCGCCGAGCAAGGCCAGCAAGAAAAAGTAACTGTGCACTGAGGATGCGTTGATCCCGAACGGGCGCCAGATGGCGCCCGTTGTGCTTTACACCCGGTAATTGCTGCGAACTTGCATAAAAAGGTCATTAGGAGGATAAACTGCGCAACTTAGTCACTTTTCCATCGAGGCGTGTCGATGAAGTTCCGCTTTCTTCTCTGGGCCATGGGGCTGCTGATGGCCCGGGCCAGCCGCAATAATCCGGCATTCCAGCAGCAGCTCAAAGGCAAGGACCTGGTGTTCCAGATGCAGACCCTGGACGGCAAGGTCGCCCGGCACTTTATCGTCAGCAACGAGCGGGTCAGCAGCAAAAGCGGGTCGTACTCACAGCCAGCCTTTGCCATTGCCTTCAAGGATGCCGCCTATGGCTTTGCCACCTTGCAGGCAAGCAACAAGCAGTTGGCGTTCATGCAGGGCATTCAGGACAAGAAAATCCAGATCAAGGGCAATCCGGCGTTGGTGATGTGGTTTCAGGGGTTGATGAAGTACCTGAAGCCGAAGAAGAAGCAGGGCTGAAATGTTTGGGGCCGCCAAGCGGCCCCGGGCTTCAATGTGGTGCGTTGAACTGCGAAGCCAGCTCCCGCAGCAAGCTCTCGGCCTCCAGCACTTTGTTCACCACATCCTCGGCCTTTTCCCGGGCAATGCCCAAACGCTCCAGCAGTTCGTCAGGAATCTCCTCCAGCGGCCCCGAGCCAATCCCCCGCGAGCGCAGCAGGCGTGTGGCCAGGCATACCAGGTTGGGGAATTCCGAAAACTCGCCATCGTAGGCCGGGTCGTGCTGGAAACGCAGCGCGGCCGAGAGCTCTACCGGCATGTCCCACAGTTTCATCAACCAGGCACCAATCTGCTCGCGGCTGATGCCCAGCAGGTGTTGTTCCACATAGGTGTGGTTCAGGTGAGGGTTGACCTCCAGGTGGCGACAAATCAGCGAGAAGTGCGGCGGGAAAACGTGTGCCAGCAGCAGGTAACCGAAGTTGTGCAACAGCCCGGCCAGGTAGGTCAGGCCTGCTTCAGGGCGCTCTGCCCGCGGCATGGCTCGGGTAAGGCCCTCGATGATGGCGGCGGTGTAGATCGACTGCTGCCAGTACGGGGTGGCCTGCTGAGGGTTGTCCTTGGGCAGGCTCAGGGTCTTGCCCAGGGCCAGGCCGAGGGCAAGGTTGATCACCAGGTCGAAGCCCAGCACGCGGACGATGGCGTCTTCCACCGAGCGGATCTTGCCCGGCGAGGCGTAGTAGGGTGATGCCGCCCAGCTGACTACCTGGGCGGCCAGGGCCGGGTCGGTTTCTACTACCCCAGTGATATCGTCGATGCTGGCGTTGGGGTCTACCCGCAGTTTGATGATTTTCTGCGCAGTATCGGCCAGCGGCGGGATTTCGATGGTTTCTTCCAGGCGCTTCTGGATGCGCCGGGCAGTGAAGGCTTGCACGGCATTGGTGATTTCGCGGGTATCGTCGTTGGGGCGGTCGAGGTTGGGGCTGATCGCCCCGACTTCCTGGCCAAAGCTGCTGGCGCTGGCCTTGAGCAACATGCGCTTGAAGTGCGCGCGCTCTATTTCCAGCAACAGGCCGGCTTCACCCGAATTGATGTACACCAGGTCGACGTCCAGCAGGCTTTTTTCGTACTGGCACGGTGAGCTGGTGAGCGCCGGGATGCCCGGCAGCGCCTTGAGCTGGTGTTTGTCGAGCATTTGCTTGAGGCGTGGCACCGACACGGCGGTGAGCTTGCGCCCGGTCAGTTCGGCCAGGCGGTTCAGGTCCAGCAGCTGGCTCTGCGGGAACAGCACCATCATGGCGCCCACCTCGTCGTCCAGCAGCACGGCCTGTACCCGCGAGGCTGCGGGCAGGTGCGGATGTTCGACCACCTCGCGGTAGGCTACGCCGAGTTTCTCGAGCAGCAGCCTGATGACGGAAGGCGTGTGTGGGGTTGCGGTGTCCAGGGCAACTTCAGTCATGGTCCGTATCCACTGATTCTTTTAAACGCGAAGTATAACCACCCTGGGCGCAAATCTGGATCCATTATGGGACAGGCGTCACACCTGACCATATTGCTGGCCATGACGCAGCCAACGGTCCAGCAGCGGGCTGACGTGCTCCGGCCAGCGTGCGATCAGGGCCTGGGCGGCATCGCGTACCGCTGGCAACAGGTCGGCGTCGCGCATCAGGTCGGCGACCTTGAATTGCAGCAGGCCGGTCTGGCGGGTACCCAGCATTTCGCCCGGGCCGCGTAGCGCAAGGTCTTTTTCGGCGATGATGAAGCCGTCGTTGGTTTCGCGCATGATGCCCAGGCGCTCGCGGCCGATCTGCGACAGCGGCGGGTGGTACAGCAGCACGCAATGGCTGACGGCGCTGCCGCGGCCCACCCGGCCACGCAACTGGTGCAGCTGGGCCAGGCCGAGGCGCTCGGGGTTTTCGATGATCATCAGGCTGGCATTGGGCACGTCCACGCCCACCTCAATGACGGTGGTGGCGACCAGCAACTGCAGGTTGCCGGCCTTGAACTCGGCCATGATCTCGGCCTTTTCCGCCGGCTTCATGCGGCCGTGGATCAGCCCGACCCGCAGTTCACCCAAGGCGCTGCCCAGCTCCTCGTAAGTGCTTTCGGCTGCTTGGCAGGTCAGTTCCTCGGACTCTTCGATCAGCGTGCACACCCAGTACGCCTGGCGCCCTTCAGCGCAGGCGGCGCGTACCCGTTCGACCACTTCGAAACGCCGGCTGTCGGCCACCAGCACGGTGTTCACCGGCGTGCGCCCAGGCGGCAGCTCGTCGAGCACCGAGGTGTCCAGGTCGGCGTAGGCACTCATGGCCAGGGTGCGCGGAATGGGGGTAGCGGTCATGATCAGCTGGTGTGGGCACAGCTCGCCGGCTACGCCTTTCTTGCGCAGCGCCAGGCGTTGCTGCACGCCGAAACGGTGCTGTTCGTCGATGATGGCCAAAGCCAGGTGCTTGAACTTCACCTCGTCCTGGAACAGGGCGTGGGTGCCGACCACCATCGGGGCGCCATTGGCGATCTGCTCGAGCGACGCCGCCCGCGCCTTGCCCTTGAGTTTGCCGGCCAGCCAGGCCACCTCCAGACCCAAAGGCTCCAGCCAGCGCTTGAAGGTGATGTAGTGCTGTTCGGCAAGGATCTCGGTGGGGGCCATCAATGCCACCTGATAACCAGCCTCCAGGGCCTGCAACGCGGCCAGCGCGGCGACCACGGTCTTGCCGGCACCCACGTCGCCTTGCACCAGGCGCATCATCGGCTCGTGCTGGCTGAGGTCGTAGGCAATTTCGTTGGCGACGCGCTGCTGCGCGCCGGTCGGCTGGAAGCCCAAATTGGCCAGGTATTGCGCCGGCAGCCGGGTGGCCTTGGGCAACACTGGCGCACGCAGGCTGCGCAGGCTCTCGCGCAGGCGCTGTTGCGACAGCTGGTGGGTGAGCAGCTCTTCGAATGCCAGGCGGTGCTGAGCCCAGTGGTGGCCCAGGGCCAACTCCTCGACGTCGGCGTCGGCGGGCGGGTTGTGCAGGTAGCGGATGGCGTCATCCAGCGGCGCCAGCTGGTAGTCGCGGGCCAGTTCGTCGGGCAGCCAGTCGGGCAGGCTGCGCGGGCCGAGCAGGCTCAGGCTCTGTTGGCACAGTTGGCGCAGGCGTTGCTGGGTGAGGCCCTCGGTAGACGGGTAGATCGGGGTGAGGGTTTGGTCGACCGGCGGTGGCGGTTCGTCACCGTTCAATGCGCGGTACTCCGGGTGGTAGATCTCCAGCCCGGAAGCGCCCGGGCGAGCTTCGCCGTAGCAGCGCAGGTGGGTGCCGCGCTTGAGTCCTTCCTTTTGCGCGTTGCTGAAATGGTAGAAGCGCAAGCTCAACACGCCACTGCCGTCACCCAGGCGTACCACCAGGCTGCGACGCTTGCCCATGGTCACGTCGGCACCGCTGACCACCCCCTCGATCACCGCGTCCTGGCCTGGGCGCAGCTGGCCGATCGGAACCACGCGGGTGCGGTCCTGATAGCGCAGGGGCAGGTGGAACAGCACGTCCTGCAAGTTTTCCAGGCCGACCTTGGCGAGCTTTTCGGCCATGGCCTCGCCAACACCCTTGAGCACGGTGACCGGGACGTTCGACAGCTCCGTCATGACTCAGGCCGTTTGTTCTGCAGGGGCCTTGGCTACCGAGCACAGGCGGATCGAGTCGGCGAGGATCTCGATGGCCTTTGGCCGTGGGAAGCTGGCGCGCCAGGCGATGGCCACGGTGCGGAACGGTGCCGGGGCGGTCAGCGGGCGGACTTCGATGACCCCAGGCGCGTAGTGGTGGCTGTGCACCGCCGACAGCGGCAGGATAGACACGCCAAGGCCGGACGCTACCATGTGGCGGATGGTTTCCAGCGAGCTGGATTCGACCGTGGTGTGCCGCGACCCTTCACCCCCCTTGTTCAGGGTAGGGCAGGCTTCCAGCACCTGGTCACGGAAGCAGTGACCTTCACCCAGCAGCAACAGGCTCTTGTCGTTGAGCATGGCGGTGTCGATGGTCTTTTTGGCCGTCCATGGGTGGTCGGCAGGCATCAGCGCGCAGAACGGTTCGTCGTAGAGGGGCAGGGTGAGCACATCGGCTTCATTGAACGGCAGGGCGATGATCACCGCGTCCAGCTCGCCATTGCGCAGCTTCTCGCGCAGCACATGGGTGAAGTTTTCTTCGATGTACAGCGGCATCTGCGGTGCCACGCGGTGCAGTTGCGGGATCAGGTGCGGGAACAGGTAGGGGCCCACGGTGTAGATGGCACCGACCTTGAGCGGCGCAGTCAGCTGGTTCTTGCCAGCCTGGGCCAGTTCGCGAATGCCCTGGGCCTGCTCCAGTACCTTTTGTGCCTGGGCAACGATGCTCTCGCCGACGGGGGTCAGGCGGACCGCGCTTTTGCTGCGTTCGAAGATCAGAACGCCAAGCTCATCCTCAAGCTTCTTCACACCGACCGACAGGGTCGGCTGGCTCACGTGGCAGCGCTCGGCGGCATGGCCGAAGTGCTGTTCCTGGGCGAGTGTGACGATGTAGCGTAGTTCTGTGAGGGTCATAACGTGCGTCCATGAAGTTGCGGCCCCAGCATAGCGGCTGCAATCGATAGACGCACGTTATCAGACTTGCCGATTTGTGACAGAAACAAAAGTCTTAGCGGCGATCCAGCGAGTAGACGAAGGGCGCCACGACTTCGATGGTGCCATTGTTCAACAACTCGGGTGGCGGCTTTGGCACTTTGCCGGCGCGGCGGATCATTTCCATGGTCGCGCGGTCCAGCGCGGCACTGCCCGACCCACCGGCCATCGAATACGACACCACCTTGCCCTCGGCGTCGACCACGAAGCGCAGGCGGTTGATGCCTTGCAGGCCACGGCGGCGCGCGTCTTCCGGGTACCGTTTGTACTTGGCCAGGTGGCGCAGCAGGTCACTCTGCCAGGTCGGCAGGGCGTTGCTGTTGGACGCGATGCTCGGGGCCGGTGCCGCGGACTTCTGCGGTGGCGTATTGCTCGGCGGCGCGTCGACGGTCTGCTCGGTCGGCGGTGCCTCCTTCGGCGGCTCAGGCTTCTTCTCAGGCTTGGGCGGCTGGGGCTTGGCCTTCGGCTTGGGCGGCTTGGGGATGGCGATCTTCGGCTTGGGTGCCTCCACCAGCTTCGGCAAAGGTGGTTCCTCTACCGGTGCAGGTGGCTGCGGCGCCGCTTTCGGGGGCGGCGGTGGCGCGGGTTCCGGCAGCGGTGCCAGTTCGACCATCATGGCTGCTGGCGGCAACTCGATGGCCTGGGGCACAGACCAGTTGAGCGTCAGCAGCACGGCGACCACGTGCACGCCCAGCACGATCGCCAGGCTGCCAGCGTAGCGCGCCATGTTTGAGCGCGGTTTTGTCATTTCTTGGCTGCCGTCTCGAGACCTACCAGGCCGACTTTCAGGTAGCCGGCCGAGCGCATGTTGTTCATCACTTCCATCAGGTCACCGTAATCCACGCCTTTGTCGGCCTGGAAGAAGATGGTGGTTTCCTTGTCACCCTTGGTCTTGGCGTCTAGCATCGGGCCAAGCTGGTCGGGTGCCGGGACCTGATCGTCGCCGACGTACAGCTTCTGGTCTGCCTTGACGCTGACGAACACCGGCTTCTCGGGCCTCGGCGCCGGTTTGGCGGTCGAGGCCGGCAGGTCGACCTTGATATCGACTGTGGCCAGCGGGGCGGCAACCATGAAGATGATCAGCAGTACCAGCATTACGTCGATGAACGGCGTAACGTTGATTTCGTGGTTTTCGGCGAGGTCGTCGCCACCTTCGTTGAGATGCAGGCCCATGGCTTACCCCACTTTCACCATGTGCGGGGCGGCGCGCTCGCTGCCTTGGTGGTCCAGATCGCGGCTGACCAGCAGCAGTACCTGGGCGGAAGCATCGGACACCTGAGCCTTGTAGCCGGCAATGGAACGGGCGAAGACGTTGTAGATGACCACGGCCGGGATTGCCGCGACCAGGCCCAGGGCGGTGGCCAGCAGGGCTTCGGCGATACCCGGGGCGACCACGGCCAGGTTGGTGGTCTGGGTCTTGGCGATACCGATGAAGCTGTTCATGATGCCCCAGACGGTGCCGAACAGGCCGACGAACGGGGCGGTGGAACCAATGGTGGCGAGTACGCCGGTGCCGCTGCTCATGTTACGGCCGCTGGCATGCACCAGGCGCTCCAGGCGGAAGCTGACGCGTTCCTTGATACCCTCTTTCTCGCGGGCATTGGCCGACAGGCGCATCTCTTCAAGGGCGTCGTGCACCAGGGTATGGGCCAGCGTGCCTTCCTTGCTGGAGACTTCGCTGGCATCTTTCAGCGTGGTGGCCTTCTTCAGCTGGGCGATTTCGCCACGCAGGCGGCGTTTGGCGCCCATCAGCTCGAAGCCTTTGGCGATCCAGATGGTCCAAGTGATGATGGAGGCGATAGCCAGGCCGATCATGACGATCTTCACCACGATGTCGGCGTTCTTGTACATGCCCCATGGGGACAGGTCGTGGGCCATGCCCAGCGAGGTATCTTCAACCAGGGCTTCGACGCTTGGGTCTGCTGCAGCTGGTGCACCGGCAGTGGCGCTGGTGGCGGGTGCTTCGCCAGCCGGGGCGGTGCTCGGGGCAGCAGCGGCAGTGGCGGCGGCCGGCGTGGTGGTATTGGCGGTTGGCTCATCGGCCATGGCTGCCGGGGCCAGCACCAGGCTGAGCGTCAGCGCGGCGATGGCGCGCCAGGCGCGCGACTGGGTTGGCGAAGCGGAGGGTTTAGTACGTGTCATGCTGGCCGGACCTGATGAAGAGAAAAGACGAACGTTCTCCAAGGCCTCGAGGCGGGCCGAGAACAACTTGGTCGCCATTATTGCAAGTAATTCTTGTTAACAAAAGTAATATTGTAGCTTTTTTCGCCTATGGTCTAGCCATCCATCGTGTAGCGTGGTTGGGTTGATCAGTTGGTCCAGGGAGTTTTGTGATGTCAGACCTTTCCGTGATGGTGGTGGGTTGTGGTGATGTAGGCGGGCGCTTGGCCCGGCAGATGCTGGCACGTGGCTGGCAGGTCAGCGGTCTGCGCCGTTCGGTGGGGCAATTGCCTGCGGGGGTTCACCCGGTGGCTGCGGACTTGGCCGAGCCCTCGCTGCCAGCCGCATGGCCACGGGGTACGCTGGACTACCTGGTGTACTGCGTGGCGGCCAGCCAGCATGACGAGGCGGGTTACCGGGCGGCCTATGTCGACGGTTTACGCCATGTGCTGGCCTGGCTGGCCGAGCGTGGCCAACGGCCGCGCCGCTTGCTGTTCGTGTCAAGCAGTAGCGTGTATGCGCAGAAGGACGGCGAGTGGGTTGAGGAAGGGTCGGCGACCGAGCCCGAGGGGTATTCGGGGCGGGTGATGCTGGAAGCGGAGCGCTTGGCCCTTGGCAGCGGCATACCGGCGAGTGTGGTGCGCCTCACTGGCATCTACGGCCCCGGCCGCGAGTGGCTGCTGAGCCAGGTACGCCAAGGCTATCGGGTGGCTGAGCAGCCGCCGCTGTACGGCAACCGTATTCATGCCGAAGATGCTGCCAGCTTGCTGGCGTTTCTGCTGCAGGAAGATGCTGATGGCAAGGCGTTGGACGACTGTTACCTCGGCGTTGACGATGATCCGGCACCGTTGGCCGATGTGGTGACCTGGTTGCGGGCCTACCTGGGGGTTACCGAATGGTCAGATGAACAGCGCGTGCGGCGTACCGGTAGCAAGCGCTGCAGCAACGCACGGGTGAGGGCGTTGGGCTGGGCGCCGGTGTATCCGAGTTACAAGGAAGGCTACGCAGCCATCCTGGCGGCAAAAGCCTGACCACACCCTTGACGCGACTTCTGTAGGCGCGGCCTGGCGTTGCGATTGGGCTGCAACGCAGCCCTGGCAATCCACGCGCCGACGCTGATGCCCTGGTGCCGTGTTGCGGCCCTGTCGCGAAACAAGGCCGCTGCTGCAGGCTTCAGTTTTTTTCCAGCAACCACTGGCGCTTGCCCGCTGCCAGTTGGGGCATGTCATCAGCCTGGGCACGGTTCACCGCCTGGAAGATCTCCAGCTTGTCGCCGTCACGCTTGATGATGAAAGGCGCACCCCGTTGGTTGCGCTCCAGCCACAGGCTGTCGTTGCTGCCGCCCATGGTGGCGCAGTCGCCGGCCAGGCACAGGGCGAAACGGTCTGGCCCAGGCAAGCCAGTGACGTTGCCGGTATCGCTGAAGCGCACTTTTCCGCCTTGGCCCTGGCCTTCGAGAATGGTCCATTCACCGCCCAGATACGCTTGGTACAGGGCTTTTTCAAAGCTGCTGCCCAGCGAGGCGTTGGCGGTGGCAGAGGGTTGTACGCGGACAAAAGCCTGCTTTGCGCCGCTCTGGTCTGTGGTCAGCAGTTCGTCACCGTCCAGCGCAAGCTGCTCGGTCTGGCCACCGTCAAAGTTGGCCTGCAATTGCTTGTCGAGCGTGACCAGCTGGCCGTCCGCCGCTTCGAAGCCATTGCTGTAGCTGGCCTGCTGGTTGGCGACGTCGAGCTTCCACTCGAATACCGGACCATTTTCATTGAGGGCCTGGCGCAGGCTGTCGCCCTTTACCGCGGCCTTGATCGCAGCCTGGTTGATCCAGGTGCCGTTGAAATCTTCGGGTTTGTGGCTGGCGCAGCCGCTCAGGAGCAGGGCTGCCAGCGCGAGGGGCAGTGCGTGACGCATGTCGGGAAACCTTGCGCAGGAGAGGGGGCGACGGGCAGGGTGCCCGTCGCCCAAGGCATCATTCGATGACCAGGATGGCGTCCATTTCGACCTGGGCGCCTTTTGGCAGCGCGGCAACGCCAATCGCGGCGCGGGCTGGGTAAGGCTGTTCGAAGTAGCGGCCCATCACCTCGTTGACCTTGGCGAAGTGGCTCAGGTCAGTCAGGAAGATGTTCAGCTTGACGATGTCCTTGAACGAACCGCCGGCAGCCTCAGCCACGGCCTTGAGGTTCTCGAATACCTGCACGGTCTGGGCTTCGAAGCCTTCGACCAGCTCCATGGTCTTCGGGTCCAGCGGGATCTGGCCGGACATGTACACGGTATTGCCGGCCTTGATCGCCTGCGAGTAGGTACCGATAGCGGCGGGGGCCTTGTCGCTGTTGATGACGGTCTTGCTCATGATGACTCCTTGCGGTTGGCGGACTACGTACGCATGCGGGTGATGCGGACCACACCGGTCAAGGTACGCAGCTTCTTGATCACACGGGCCAGGTGCACGCGATCGTGTACGCTGACCACCAGTTGGACCACGCTGATACGGCCGTCGCGCTCGTCCATGCTGATTTTCTCGATATTGCCGTCGGCCGCGTTGACGCTGCTGGCAAGCAGGGCAATCAGGCCGCGCTGGTGCTCCAGTTCGACCCGCAGTTCGACATTGAACTCGCCGGTGATGTCCTTGGCCCAGGAAAGCTGCACGCATTTTTCCGGGTTGTGGCGGATTTCACTGATGTTGCGGCAGTTCTCCAGGTGCACGACCATGCCCTTGCCTGCCGACAGGTGGCCGACGATCGGGTCGCCCGGGATGGGTGTACAGCACTTGGCATAACTCAGTACCAGCCCCTCGGTACCGCGGATCGCCAGCGGCCCTTCCGGTGCGGGCAACTGTTCGCCTTCGGCTGACAGCAGGCGGCGCGCAACCACATATGCCATGCGGTTGCCCAGGCCGATATCTTCGAGCAGGTCTTCGATCAGTTCCAGGCGGTACTCCGCCAGGATCGCCTGGATACGTTCCTGAGGGATCTTCTCCAGGCTGCTGTCGAAGCCGGTCAGCACCTTGTTCAGCAGGCGTTCGCCCAGGCTGATGGATTCGGACCGGCGCTGCTGCTTGAGCGCGTGGCGGATGTGCGTGCGCGCCTTGCCGGTAACCACGAAGTTGAGCCAGGCCGGGTTTGGCCGGGCGCCCGGGGCGCTGACGATTTCCACCGTGGACCCGCTCTGCAGCGGTTCGGACAACGGCGCCAGGCGGCGATTGATACGGCAGGCGATGCAACTGTTGCCGACGTCGGTGTGTACCGCGTAAGCGAAGTCGACGGCCGTCGAGCCTTTGGGCAGCTCCATGATGCGGCCCTTGGGCGTGAACACGTAGACCTCGTCCGGGAACAGGTCGATCTTCACGCTTTCGATGAACTCCAGCGAGTTGCCAGCACGCTGCTGCAGCTCGAGGATGCCTTTGACCCACTGGCGGGCACGTGCGTGGCTGCCCTTGGGTTGCTCGTCGTCGTTGGACTTGTACAGCCAATGCGCCGCGATGCCGTTGTTGGCCATCTCTTCCATCTCGCGGGTGCGGATCTGGATTTCGATGGGCACGCCATGCATACCGAACAGCGTGGTGTGCAACGACTGGTAACCGTTGGCCTTGGGGATCGCGATGTAGTCCTTGAAGCGGCCGGGCAGCGGTTTGTACAGGTTATGCACGGCGCCGAGCACACGGTAGCAGGTATCGACTTTGTCAACGATGACGCGGAAGGCGTACACGTCCATGATCTCGTTGAAGGCGCGGCGCTTGCCGCGCATCTTCTTGTAGATGCCATAGAGGTGCTTCTGCCGGCCGCTGATTTCGCCTTCGATGCCATCGGCAGCCAGGCAGTTGGCCAGCGAGTGCTCGATCTTGGCGACGATTTCCTTGCGGTTGCCACGAGCGCTTTTCACCGCACGGTGAATCAGCGACGAGCGCATGGGGTGCATGGCCTTGAAGCCGAGGTCTTCGAACTCCACGCGCACCGTATGCATGCCCAGGCGATTGGCGATGGGGGCGTAGATTTCGAGGGTTTCCTTGGCGATGCGCCGGCGCTTTTCACCGGACAGCACTTCAAGGGTGCGCATGTTGTGCAGGCGGTCAGCCAGCTTGACCAGGATCACGCGGATATCGCGCGCCATGGCCATGGCCATTTTCTGAAAGTTTTCAGCCTGCGCCTCGGCCTTGGTTTCGAAGTTCATCTGGGTCAGCTTGCTGACCCCGTCAACCAGCTCGGCCACGGTCTCGCCAAATTGCTGGCTGAGGGCTTCCTTGGCGATACCGGTGTCTTCGATCACATCGTGCAGCATGGCCGCCATCAGGCTTTGATGGTCCATGTGCATGTCGGCGAGGATGCTGGCCACGGCCAGCGGGTGGGTCACGTAGGGCTCGCCGCTGCGGCGGCGCTGCCCGTCGTGGGCTTGTTCGGCGTAGAAATAGGCGCGCCGGACCAGGTTGACCTGTTCAGGGCCAAGATAGGTCGACAGCCGTTCGGCCAAGGCTTCTATACCCGGCATGGGTTTACCTCCTGCCGAGGAAGAGGGCCTTGCGCCGTGCGACGTCGACCTGGCATCAATCAGACAGCCTCGTTGTTCTCGTCCTCGAACGCGGCGAACACCGGATCCTCGGTGACGATCTCTTCAGCGGCGATGAATTCGTTGGTGACGATGCCTTCGGCGATTTCACGCAGGGCAACGACGGTAGGCTTGTCGTTTTCCCACGCTACGCGTGGTTCCTTGCCGCCGGTCGCCAGCTGGCGAGCGCGCTTGGTCGAGAGCATGACCAGCTCAAAGCGGTTATCCACGTGTTCCAGGCAGTCTTCAACAGTTACGCGGGCCATGGTCTTCCTCAGTAGCAAATGCGGTGGGCGTGCAGCCCAATAGTGGGCAGGCGGACTCGATAGTATAAAAATTCACCAGCCAATAGGGAAGCGCTGTTTTGCCGAGCAGCGTCATCCCCAAGCCTGCCACCGCACCCTGCAGGCGCGGTTTCAGCCGCGAAAGGGCCGAAACAGACACCCTCGACGCATGAGCCTGACGATAACCTCAGAGCATCGCGCCGCGCAACCTCGGGGTCAGCTCTTCGAACAAGGTCTGCACCGAGCGCAGCGCCCGGCAGTCCGGGCGGGTCAGCAGCCACAGCTGGGTGTCGCAGCCGGCCAGCGGCCCGCTGAGCGCATCGACGCCGGGCAGCGCATGCACCATGTAGTCCGGCAGCGCCGCCACGCCCAACCCGGCGGTCACCAACTGAGCGATGGTCGACATGCTGCTGCACTGGTAGCGCGGGCTCAACCCAGGGTGCTGCTGGTTGCGCCAGACCACCGTGGGGTGGTCCTGCATGGAGTCGTCAGGGGCGATCCACGGGGTGCTGGCAGGCGATTCGGCCAGCCGCTCGCGCCACTGCGGCTGGCCGCAGATGACATAGGACGTCGAGCCCAGGTTGCGGCCCACCAGGTGTTCAGGCGGTGTATTGGTCAGGCGCAGGGCAATGTCGGCGTCGCGCCGGCTGAGGTTGGCGAAGGTGTTGGAGGTGCCCATTTCCAGCGACAGCGCCGGGTAGTTGGGCATGAACTCGGCCAGCGCCGGCAGCAGCAGGCTGTGCATGACCGCCTCGGTACAGGTCAGGCGCACCGTGCCGCTGACCACTTGCTCGCCACTGGTCATGGCAATGCGCGCGGCCTCCAGCGCCTGCTCGGCACGCTCGGCCTGCTCGGCCAGGGCCTGGGCAGTATCGGTTGGCAGGTAGCCTTTGCGGCTTTTCACGAACAGCGCAGTACCGAGGGCCGATTCCAGCCGGCGTATCGAGCGGAAGACCGTCGATACGTCAACTTTGAGCAACTCGGCGGCCTTCGCCAGCGAGCGGCCACGCTCCAGTGCCAGGACCAGAGTGAGGTCGGCGTGGGTGATCTGATATTGCATTGGTGCACGCTCTGCTTGCCGAATTGCCAATGTCTGTTGCATCAGGGCCATTTTATAGTGAAACCGCCCCCCGGAATCAATGCGCCCGGTCGGGTCAACAATCCCCACGATGGGAAGTGAAAAGAACAACAGCTGCAACCATCGTCGCCCATGAGGCGCCAGCCGTACCCCCCCACATCGCCGCAGCAAATCAAAGGATGTACAGCCATGACGTCGGTCACCCCGTGCGCCAGTTCTTCCAGCGAGATGAAAGACTTCCTCCAGGCCCATCCGGACACGCAGTACGTCGACCTGCTGATCTCCGACATGAACGGCGTGGTACGCGGCAAGCGCATCGAGCGAGCCAGCCTGCACAAGGTGTACGAAAAGGGCATCAACCTGCCGGCGTCGCTGTTCGCCCTGGACATCAACGGCTCCACCGTGGAAAGCACCGGCCTTGGCCTGGACATCGGCGATGCCGACCGTATCTGCTTCCCGATCCCTGGCACGTTATCGGATGAGCCGTGGCAGAAGCGCCCCACAGCCCAGTTGCTGATGACCATGCACGAACTGGATGGCCAGCCGTTTTTCGCCGACCCGCGGGAAGTGCTGCGCCAGGTGGTCAGCAAGTTCGACGACCTGGGCCTGGCCATCTGTGCCGCCTTCGAGCTTGAGTTCTACCTGATCGACCAGGATAACCTCAATGGCCGCCCGCAGCCGCCGCGCTCGCCGATTTCCGGCAAGCGCCCGCAATCGACCCAGGTGTACCTGATCGACGACCTCGACGAATATGCAGACTGCCTGCAGGACATGCTCGAAGCCGCCAAGGAGCAGGGGCTGCCGGCGGACGCCATCGTCAAGGAAAGTGCCCCGGCGCAGTTCGAGGTCAACCTGCACCACGTTGCCGACCCGCTGAAAGCCTGCGACTACGCGATCTTGCTGAAACGGCTGATCAAGAACGTGGCCTACGACCATGAAATGGACACCACCTTCATGGCCAAGCCCTACCCAGGCCAGGCAGGCAACGGCCTGCACGTGCACATCTCGCTGCTGGACAAGAAAACCGGCAAGAACATCTTCGCCAGTGACGACCCGCTGCAGAGCGATACCCTGCGTCACGCCATTGGTGGGGTGCTGGAGACGATGCCGGCATCGATGGCTTTCCTGTGCCCGAACATCAACTCCTACCGCCGCTTCGGCGCCCAGTTCTACGTGCCCAATGCGCCGAGCTGGGGCCTGGACAACCGTACGGTAGCCGTCCGCGTGCCCACCGACAGCAGCGACAACGTGCGCCTTGAGCACCGCGTGGCCGGCGCCGACGCCAACCCGTACCTGATGCTGGCGGCCATCCTGGCCGGCGTGCATCACGGCCTCACCAACCAGGTCGAACCCCAGGCGCCGATCGAAGGCAACTCCTACGAGCAACTCGAACAGAGCCTGCCGAACAACCTGCGCGATGCCTTGCGTGCGTTGGACGACAGTGAGGTGCTCAACCAATACATCAGCCCGGACTACATCGATATCTTCGTGGCCTGCAAGGAAAGCGAACTGGCCGAGTTCGAAGTGTCGATTTCCGACCTCGAGTACAACTGGTACCTGCACACGGTGTAAGCCCATGAGCGCAACTGCGGTCCCCTTGATCGGTGTCAGCGCCTGCCGCCAGCAGGTGGGGAAGAACTCGTCGCACACGGTTGGCGACAAGTATGTCGAGGCGGCCGCGTTTGCCGGCCTGCCGCTGATTCTGCCGGCCCGTGACGGTGGCAGCGACACGCAAGCGTTGCTGGCCTGCCTGCACGGCATTGTTTTTACGGGCTCGCCTTCAAATATCGAACCGCATCATTACAATGGCGCCCCCAGTGCCGCGGGCACCCTTCATGACCTGGCGCGTGACCGGCTGACCTTGCCGCTGCTGCAGGCGGCGATCGCCGCCGGTGTGCCGGTGTTGTGCATTTGCCGTGGTTATCAGGAACTGAACGTGGCCCTGGGGGGCAGCCTGCACCAGCGTGTGCAAGAGCTGCCTGGCTACCTGGACCATCGCGAGCCCGAGGGCGCGCCCCTGGAGGTGCAGTACGGCCTTCGGCACCCGGTGTTCGTAGAGCCTGGTGGCTTGTTCGAGCGCCTGGGGCTGGCAGCGCAGTTCGAGGTCAACTCGCTGCACAGCCAGGGCATCGAGCGCCTGGCTTCGTGCCTGCGGGTCGAAGCGCGGGCCCCGGACGGCCTCATCGAAGCGGTGTCCATGCCCGGTGCGCCGGGCTTCGTCCTTGGCGTGCAGTGGCACCCAGAGTGGCGGTTCAGCGAAAACCCGGTCTCGCTGCGCCTGTTTCAGGCGTTTCGCGAGGCCTGCATTGCCTATGCAGCACGGGAGGGCGCACGGCTGACGCGCCCCTGACAGCAAGCTTTCAATGAGTGAAAGCGGGCCTTGTGCGCAAGGCCTGTAAGAACAATTCCAAAACTTACGGCAAATACTCATGAGCAATTACACCGAAGCCGCCCGCCCACCCGACGTGGCGGCCGAAGCGGGCAACAATCAGCGCAGCAAAGGCCTGGCCAAGGGTCGCCTGGGCTTGCTGGCCAGCGTGGTACTGGGCATCTCCACCATCGCCCCGGTCTATACCCTCACCGGCGCACTGGGCCCTACCGTGCGTGAGGTAGGAGCACACCTGCCAGCCGTGTTCATCGTCGGCTTCCTGCCAATGCTGCTGGTAGCCTTGGGTTACCGTGAACTGAACTCGGCAGAGCCGGACAGCGGCACCTCCTTTACCTGGTCGGCGCGCGCCTTCGGGCCGATGATCGGCTGGATCGGGGGGTGGGGGCTGGTGGTTGCCACCACCATCGTGCTGTCCAACCTGGCGGGGGTGGCGGTCGACTTCTTCTACCTGTTCCTCGGCCAGATCACCGGCAGGCACGCGCTGGCGGGGCTGGCCGACAACCTGTTGATCAACATCGTCACCTGTTGTGTGTTCATCGCCCTGGCGGTGTGGATCTGCTGCCGGGGCATGGCCACCACCATGACCGTGCAGTATGGCCTGGTGGCCCTGCAATTGCTGGTGTTGGTCGGCTTCGCTTTCGCCGCGTTCGGCGGCACCACCGCGCCACCGCCGATGGCGTTCGACCTGGCCTGGTTCAACCCATTCGGCGTGGAGTCGTTCTCGGCCTTTGCCGCGGGCTTGTCTCTGTCGATCTTTATCTTCTGGGGTTGGGATACCTGCCTGACCGTCAGCGAAGAGTCGGTTGGCAGTGAAGAGGTGCCGGGCAAGGCTGCCACCTTGACCGTCATGCTGATCCTCGGCCTGTACCTGTTCACTGCCATTGCCACCCTGCAGTTTGCCGGCATTAGCGAAACCGGCCTGGGGCTCAACAACCCGCGCATCCAGGAGAACGTGTTTGCCCACCTGGCCGGCCCGGTGATGGGGCCGCTGGCGATCCTGATGTCCATTGCCGTGCTGGCCAGTACCGCAGCCTCGTTGCAATCGACCTTCGTGGCGCCGGCGCGCACGCTGCTGGCCATGGGTTATTACGGCGCAGTACCGCCGAAGTTCGCCAGTGTTTGCCCACGCTCGCAGACCCCACGCTACGCCACCATTTGTGCAGGTGTGGCGGCGGGCCTGTTCTACGTGACCATGCGTACGCTGAGCGAGAACGTGTTGGCCGATACCATCACTGCGCTGGGCATGATGATCTGTTTCTACTATTCGCTGACGGCGTTTGCCTGCGTCTGGTATTTCCGCGGCAGCCTGTTCAGCAGCGTGCGCCACTTCTTCATGCGTGGCATGTGCCCGCTGGTGGGTGGGGTGATTCTGTCGGTGATCTTCGCGCGTACCGCCATCGACAGCGCGTCGCCGGACTTCGGCAGCGGTTCGCATGTCGGCGGGGTGGGGCTGGTGTTCGTGATTGCCGCGATCATCTCGGTGCTGGGCATCGGGCTGATGATGCTGTCACGCCTGCGTGCGCCGGCGTATTTCCTGGGGGCTACCCTGCGCCAGCAGGCTACCCTGCCTTTGCAGGAATAAAGCAAGGGGCCGCGATGCGGCCCAATCGCCGGCAAGCCAGCTCCCACGGGGATCGCATCAGGGCTGACAGGTGTTTGCCACAAGGTATGCAGCGCCTGTTAGAGCGAGCGCCGCCCGCGCGGCGCAATCGCGAGCTGCGCTCGCTCCTACGTTTGTTTCGGGCCAATTATTCCTGTGGGATTTGCGCGCGAACGCCTTGGCGCATGCCTCAATATCGCCGTACAAACAAGGCGGCCGCGCGCGCCTGTCACAGGCGTTACTGGCCCGAAACAAACGTAGGAGCGAGCGCAGCTCGCGATTGCGCCGCGCGGGCGGCGCTCGATCTCACAGGCGCTGAAGATGCTCCGGCTACCCTTGCCAGGAACCATAGAATCTCCCACATGATCTCCACAGTTCTCAGCTAATGTGAGGCACCTGTGGGAGCTGGCTTGCCGGCGATTGGGCTGCAAGGCAGCCCCGTGCGGTCTCTCAGGAGAGCAATTCTTTCAGCAGCCCACTGTTGCGTTGCTGTTGCTTCCTCAACACCAGGCGGTTGGCGCGGAACACTGCTTTCAAGTCTTCCAGCGCTGCATTGAAATCATCATTGATGATCACGTAGTCGTACTCGTCGTAGTGCACCATCTCGCTGACCGCTTCTTTCATGCGCCCATCGATGATCTCTTCGCTGTCCTGCCCGCGCCCGTCCAGGCGCTGGCGCAGCGCCTGCTGGCTCGGTGGCAGGATGAATACCGACAACGCATCGGGCATCACCCGGCGAACCTGCTGGGCGCCTTGCCAGTCGATTTCCAGAATCAGGTCATAGCCCTCGTCCAGGGTTTGCTGCAGTGCACTGCGCGACGTGCCGTAGAAATTGCCGAACACTTCGGCATGCTCCAGGAAGTCACCCTGTGCGATCAGCGCCTTGAATTCCTCGTGCACGACGAAGTGGTAGTTCACCCCGTGCTGCTCGCCCGGGCGCATGGCGCGGGTGGTGTGCGAGACCGAGACGCGGATCTGCCGGTCTTCCTTGATCAGGGCGTTGACCAGGCTGGTCTTGCCGGCGCCGGAAGGGGCCGAGACGATGTAGAGGGTGCCGCTGTTGTGGTTCATGGTTGGGGTGGCCTTACTCGATGTTCTGTACTTGTTCACGCATCTGTTCGATCAATACCTTCAGGTTGACCGCCGCCTGCGTGCTGCGTGGGTCGAAGGCCTTGGAGCCAAGGGTGTTGGCCTCGCGGTTGAGCTCCTGCATCAGGAAGTCCAGGCGCCGGCCGGCGGCGCCGCCCCCCTTGAGCACACGGCGTACTTCGGTAACGTGGGTGCTGAGGCGGTCGAGTTCCTCGGCCACGTCGCTTTTCTGGGCCAGCAGCACCATTTCCTGCTCGAGGCGCTGTGGGTCGAGCTCTGCCTGCATGTCGCCGAAGCGGTCGAGGATTTTCTGCCGCTGCGCCGCGAGCATCTGCGGCACCAGTGCGCGCAGCGTCGTGACTTCACCGGCCATGCTGTCCAGGCGCTCGTTGATCAGGCGCGCCAGTTCCTGGCCTTCGCGCTGGCGCCCGGCCTTGAGTTCGGCCAGGGCTTCGTCGAACAGCGCCATGGCTTCGGCGTTGAGTGCCTGCGGGTCACTGGTATCGGCTACCAGCACGCCGGGCCACGACAGCACTTCCAGCGGGTTGAGCGGGGCTGGCTGCCTGATCAGCCCGGCCACTTCTTCGGCGGCGGCGACCAGTTGTGCGGCGCGCTCGCGGTCGACCTTCAGCGGCTTGCCGGTGCTGTCTTCATTCAGGCGCAAGGTGCATTCCACCTTGCCCCGTGACAGCCCTTGGCGCAGGCCTTCACGCACGCCGCCTTCGAGGTCGCGCAGGGCCTCGGGCAGGCGCAGGTGCGGCTCCAGGTAACGGTGGTTGACCGAACGCAGCTCCCAGACCAGGGTGCCTTGGCTGCCGGCGCGCTCGACACGCGCAAAAGCGGTCATGCTATGCACCATGGGGAGTACCTCGCTTGGATAAGTGAACGGCGCAGGATTGTAGCGCAGTGGGGGCGTGGCGCCCAATCGGCCTATGTTACCGGTAGGTGGTGGTCGGGGTAGGAAAAGGCGACGGGCCGTCTGCGCGCGACAATAGGCATGTCCTCACCGGGCTTGCGGCTCTATAATGCTCGCCAGATTCAAAGTCCCAGTACAGGTATCCCAGATGAAACGTCCAAGTGGTCGCGCCGCCGATCAGCTCCGCTCGATCCGCATCACCCGCAACTACACCAAGCACGCCGAAGGGTCGGTACTGGTCGAGTTCGGTGACACCAAGGTCATCTGCACGGTCAGCGTGGAAAACGGTGTGCCGCGCTTCCTGAAAGGCCAGGGCCAGGGTTGGCTGACCGCCGAGTACGGCATGTTGCCGCGTTCCACCGGTGAGCGTAACCAGCGTGAAGCCAGCCGCGGCAAACAGGGTGGCCGCACCC
The DNA here is from genome assembly GCF_007633355.1 of Pseudomonas sp. BJP69. Taxonomy (NCBI): domain Bacteria; kingdom Pseudomonadati; phylum Pseudomonadota; class Gammaproteobacteria; order Pseudomonadales; family Pseudomonadaceae; genus Pseudomonas; species Pseudomonas sp. BJP69. The sequence goes on along the minus strand of NZ_CP041933.1, from coordinate 5,424,635 downwards.
TGGAAATCCAGCGCCTTATCGGGCGCTCTCTGCGTGCCGCACTGGACATGAGCAAGCTGGGCGACATCACCCTGTACGTCGACTGCGACGTGATCCAGGCCGATGGCGGTACCCGTACCGCGTCCATCACCGGTGCCATGGTTGCCCTGTGCGACGCCCTGGCAGTAATCAAGAAGCGCGGTGGCCTCAAGGGCGGTAACCCGCTCAAGCACATGATCGCTGCCGTTTCGGTCGGCATGTACCAGGGCGAAGCGGTGCTCGACCTGGACTACCTGGAAGATTCCGCTGCCGAAACCGACCTGAACGTGGTCATGACCAGCGCGGGCGGCTTCATCGAAGTGCAGGGCACTGCCGAAGGTGCGCCGTTCCAGCCGGAAGATTTCAACGCCATGCTCGCCCTGGCGCAGAAAGGCATGACCGAAATCTTCGAGCTGCAGCAGGCGGCGCTGGCCGATTGAGACCAGCCGGAGAGGTGCAGATGTTCTGCCACCTCTCCGCGCTGCTGGGCCCGCTGATCTGGCGGCCGATCACAAAGATTTTCTGTGGCCCCGTTCGCGGGCACGCCCGCTCCCACAGGGATCGCGGCGCTTTCACTGGTAGCGCCGTACCTGTGGGAGCGGGCGTGCCCTCGAACGGGGCTGCAAAGCAGCCCCAATTGCTTCAGATGGTCAGCGTCCAGTCATAGTCGACAATCAGCGGCGCATGCTGCGAGAAGCGCGGCTGGCGCGGCAGGCGGGCGTTGCGCACGAAGCGGCGCAAACCCGGGGTGAGGATCTGGTAGTCGAACCGGTAGCCCAGGTTGAGCATCTCGGCCTGCTCGTTGTCCGGCCACCAGCTGTACTGGTCGCCTTCACGGCTGACTTCGCGCAGGGCGTCGACGTAACCCATCTCGCCCGTGATCGCATCCATCCACGCACGCTCCGGCGCCAGGAAGCCAGGCGACTGCTGGCTGTCGCGCCAGTTCTTGATGTCGAGCTTCTGCTGCGCCACGTAGAACGAGCCGCAATAGATGTACTCGCGGCGCTTGCGGCGCTGCTTGTCCAGGTACTTGGCGAAGTCGTCCATCAACTTGAATTTCTGGTTCAAGTCTTCGTCGCCGTTCATGCCCGAAGGCAGTAGCAGGCTGGCAATACTGACTTTGTCGAAATCTGCTTGCAGGTAACGCCCGTAGCGGTCGGCTGTCTCGAAGCCCAGGCCGGTGATGACTGCCTTGGGCTGCATGCGCGAATAAAGGGCCACACCACCTTGGGCTGGCACCTCCGCGTCGCAGGCATAAAGGAAATAGCCATCGAGCTGGAAAGCTGGGTCATCGAGTTCAAAGGCCGAGGCGCGGGTATCCTGAAGGCAGATGACGTCGGCATTCTGGGCTTGAAGCCAGCTGAGCAAACCACGCTCGGCCGCAGCCTGAATGCCATTAACGTTCACACTGATGATCCGCATAAATGGCCCCATAAATCTCGTGCGTGTATGATACCCGAGCTCAACCCATTTAGCTAAATCCGTGGTGTCCGGGACTATTCATGCAGCCGTATCAGCGCGACTTTATCCGTTTTGCCATCGATCGCGGGGTACTGCGTTTCGGTGAATTCACCCTGAAATCGGGGCGTACCAGCCCGTATTTCTTCAATGCCGGCCTGTTCAACACCGGTTCCGCCCTGGCTGAACTGGGCCGCTGCTATGCCGCCGCCATCGTCGACAGCAAGATCCCGTTCGATGTGCTGTTCGGCCCTGCATACAAAGGCATTCCGCTGGCGGCGACCACTGCCGTCTCGCTGGCTGACCAGCACCAGCGCGATGTGCCATGGTGCTTCAACCGCAAGGAAGCCAAGGACCACGGCGAAGGCGGCAGCCTGGTTGGCGCACCGCTGGCCGGTGATGTGCTGATCATCGACGATGTGATCACCGCCGGCACTGCCATCCGTGAGGTCATGCAGATCATCAACGCCCAGCAGGCAAAGGCCGCCGGCGTGCTGATCGCGCTGAACCGCGAAGAACGTGGCAATGGCGAGCTGTCGGCTATCCAGGAAGTGGAGCGTGACTTCGGCATTCCAGTGGTCAGCATCGTTTCGCTGACCCAGGTGCTGGAGTTCCTGGCTGACGACCCACAACTGAAGCAGTACCTGCCGGCTGTTGAAGCTTACCGGGCGCAGTACGGGATCTGATCCTGGCCCGGAAATGAAAAAGGCGACCTTCTTGTGAAGGTCGCCTTTTTTTGTGCCGCCTGTTTCGGCCTATTCGCGGGCACGCTCCCACAAGGCGCTATCCCTGTGGGAGCGGGCGTGCCCGCGAAGGGGCCGGTACAGGCTAACCGATCACTCAGCGCGGCTTGCGGTTGGTGATCAGGGTGCCCACGCCGCTGTCGGTGAAGATCTCCAGCAGCACCGCATTCGGCACGCGGCCGTCGATGATGTGCGAGCTGTTAACGCCGCCCTGCACGGCATCCAGCGCACACTTGATCTTCGGCAGCATGCCGCCGTAGATGGTGCCATCGGCGATCAGCTCGTTGACTTGCTCGGTGGTCAGGCCGGTCAGGACCTGGCCCTGTTTGTCCATCAGGCCCGCAATGTTGGTCAGCAGCATCAGCTTCTCGGCCTTCAGCGCTTCGGCCACCTTGCCGGCCACGAGGTCGGCGTTGATGTTGTAGGACTCACCGTTGACACCCACGCCGATTGGCGCGATGACCGGGATGAAGTCGCCTTTGACCAGCATGTTCAACAGGTCGGTGTTCACGCTCACCACTTCGCCCACGTGACCGATGTCGATGATTTCCGGGGTGGTCATCTCGGGGGTCTGGCGGCTGACGGTCAGCTTGCGTGCGCGGATCAGCTCCGCGTCCTTGCCGGTCAGGCCGATGGCGCTGCCGCCATGGCGGTTGATCAGGTTGACGATGTCCTTGTTGACCTGGCCGCCCAGCACCATTTCCACCACGTCCATGGTCGCCGAATCGGTCACACGCATGCCGTCGATGAAGTGGCTTTCGATCGACAGGCGCTTGAGCAGGTCGCCGATTTGCGGGCCACCCCCGTGCACGACCACCGGGTTGATACCAACCGCTTTCATCAGCACGATGTCACGGGCGAAGCCGGTCTTGAGCTCCTCGCTCTCCATCGCGTTGCCGCCGTACTTGATCACCAGGGTCTTGCCGACAAAGCGGCGGATGTAGGGCAGCGCTTCGGACAAAACCTCGGCTACATGGGAAGCGGCATCGCGATCGAGGGTCATGCAGGGCTCCTGTGAGGAACAGATAATCGGTCAGAACGGCAGTTGCAGCTCAGGATCAACCCGCAGCAACTGGGTACGGAAAACATCCTTGATACGTTGCAATTCGGCGTCACTGTCGGCCTCGAAGCGCAGTACCAGCACCGGTGTGGTGTTGGAGGCGCGAACCAGGCCCCAGCCATGGGCATAGTCGACCCGCACACCGTCGATGGTGGTCAGGTTGGCTTCGCCCCAGTCGGCGTCGCGTTGCAGTGCATCAATGATGCTGAATTTACCCTCGTCGGTCACATCAATATTGATTTCCGGCGTGGAAATGTCGTTCGGGAAGGCGGCAAACAGGTTTTCGGCGCTCTGTTCGGCCTTGCTGAGGATCTCCAGCAGGCGCGCGGCACTGTAGATACCGTCGTCGAAACCGTACCAGCGTTCCTTGATGAAGATGTGACCACTCATCTCGCCCGCCAGCAGCGAACCGGTCTGTTTCATCTTCTTCTTGATCAACGAATGGCCGGTTTTCCACATCAGCGCCCGGCCACCGTGTTGTTCGATCAGCGGGATCAGGCGCCGGGTGCACTTGACGTCGAAGATGATCTCGGCGCCCGGGTTGCGTCCCAGTACGTCCTGGGCGAACAGCATCAGCAGGCGGTCGGGGTAGACGATGCTGCCGGTGTTGGTCACGACGCCGACGCGGTCGCCGTCACCATCGAAGGCCAGGCCGATGTCGGCGCCGGTCTGCTTGACCTTGGCGATCAGGTCTTCGAGGTTTTCCGGCTTGCCTGGGTCCGGGTGGTGGTTCGGGAAGTTGCCGTCCACCTCGCAGAACAGCGGGATCACCTCACAGCCCAGGGCTTCGATCAACTGGGGGGCGATCACACCGGCGGCGCCATTGCCGCAATCCACCACGACCTTGAGCTTCCTGGCCAGCTTCACGTCGCCGACGATCTGCTGGAAGTAGCGGTCGAGGATCTCGACTTTTTCCACACGCCCTGCAGCCAGGGTCAGGTCGTTGGTTTTCAGGCGGGTCAGCAAGGCCTGGATCTGTTCATTGGCCAGGGTGTCGCCGGCGATGACGATCTTGAAGCCGTTGTAGTCGGACGGGTTGTGGCTACCGGTCAGCATCACGCCCGACTTGCCGGCCAATACGTTGGCCGCGTAGTACAGGGCCGGGGTCGGCACCAGGCCGACGTCGCTGACCTGGCAACCGGCATCGACCAGGCCCTTGATCAGTTGCTCCACCAGCATTGGCCCGGACAGGCGGCCATCGCGGCCTACCGAGACTTGCGGTTCGCCCTGGGCCAGGCTTTGCGCACCAATGGCGCGGCCAATCCAGTAGGCGGTTTCGGCGTGCAAGGTCTTGCCGACCACGCCGCGAATGTCATACGCGCGGAAAATGCTGTCTGGCAATGTGGCGGGGACCAGGTGGGCCATGTCGTTCATCTCTGGAAGCTCCATTAATCAAAGGCTTTCTGGGCAGGCGCAAATTGAACGCTTGGACGGTGGTTTCACCAGAGAGTTCGCCATCCTTGGCCTGAACGGTCGCGTTTCGGCTCAGTGGCTGCCGGAGTGACCGAAGCCGCCAGCGCCGCGCTGGCTTTCATCGAAGGCCTCGACGATATCGAAATGCGCCTGCACGACCGGCACCAGCACCAGCTGGGCGATACGCTCGCCCACGGCGATGGTGAAAGGGGTGGTGCCGCGGTTCCAGCACGACACCATCAGCTCGCCCTGGTAGTCCGAATCGATCAACCCGACCAGGTTGCCCAGCACGATGCCGTGCTTATGGCCCAGGCCCGAACGCGGCAGGATGACTGCGGCCAGGCCCGGGTCGCCGATGTAGATCGACAAGCCGGTAGGAATCAGCAGGGTCTGGCCTGGTTCGAGGACGGTGTCTTGCTGGAGCAGGGCGCGCAGGTCGAGGCCAGCGGAGCCGGGGGTGGCGTAGGTTGGCAGCGGAAATTCGCTGCCCAGGCGTGGGTCGAGGATCTTGGCTTGAAGAGCGTGCATGTAACTTATTGAACCTGGTTGAGCCGTTCGGCGATGAAGGCGACCAGTTGCCGGGCGATCTTGCCCTTGCTGGTCTGCGCGAAGAGGGTTTGGTGCTGTTGGCGGTCGATCACGGTCAAGGCATTTTCTTCGCTGTTGAAGCCAATGCTGGGGTTGGCCACATCGTTGGCGACGATCAGGTCGAGGTTCTTGTCCTTGAGCTTGCGCGTGGCGTAATCGAGCAGGTGTTCGGTCTCGGCAGCAAAGCCGACGCTGAACGGGCGGTCGGCGCGGCCGGCGATGGTGGCAAGGATATCGGGATTGCGCACCATCTGCAGCAGCATGCCGTCGCCGGTCGTAGGATCTTTCTTCAATTTTTGTGTGGCAACGACTTCCGGGCGGTAGTCCGCAACGGCTGCCGAGGCAATGAACAGGTCGCACGGCATGGCCGCCTCGCAGGCCGCGAGCATGTCCCGCGCGCTGACCACGTCGATACGGCTGACCCGGTCCGGGGTTGGCAGGTGCACCGGGCCGGTCACGAGGGTCACCCGAGCCCCCGCTTCAGCTGCCGCCTCGGCGAGGGCGAAACCCATCTTGCCGGAGCTATGATTGGTGATGTAGCGCACCGGGTCGATGTTTTCCTGGGTCGGCCCGGCGGTGATCAGCACATGCTTGCCGGTCAGGGCCTGGCGCTTGAAGCTTTCTGCCGCGCACCAGGCCAGCTCGGTGGCCTCGAGCATGCGCCCCAGGCCCACGTCACCACAGGCCTGGCTGCCGGAGGCCGGGCCGAATACCTGGATGCCACGGCTTTTGAGCAGGTCGAGGTTGGCCTGGGTCGCCGGGTCGCGCCACATGGCCTGGTTCATCGCCGGGGCCACCGCCACGGTGGCGTCGGTGGCCAGTACCAGGGTGGTCAGCAGGTCATCGGCCATGCCCTGGGCCATGCGCGCCATCAGGTCGGCGGTGGCCGGGGCGATCAAGACCAGGTCGGCCCACTTGGCCAGTTCGATGTGGCCCATGGCCGCTTCGGCAGCCGGGTCCAGCAGGTCCATGTGCACCGGGTGGCCCGACAGCGCCTGCAGGGTCAGCGGGGTGATGAATTCGGCACCCCCACGGGTCATGACGACGCGCACCTGCGCGCCGTGCTCCAGGAGACGGCGAATCAGCTCGGCGCTTTTGTAGGCGGCAATGCCGCCCCCCACGCCGAGAACGATGCGCTTGCGATACAGCCGCTGCATAGGCTTGCCTTTTTCCAGTGAGAGCGGGCGGCGACGTTTGCAAATGCCTGCGGCAGAACGTCGCATGTACGAGGCGAAATAGATTAACACAGGGCCGAAATGGGCCGCAGCATGGGCAGAGAGGCGGGGATGAATATCAGAGAGTGGCCGGCTGAAGATCGGCCAAGGGAGAAGCTGTTGCAACGGGGTGCGGCGGTGCTGTCGGACGCCGAGTTGCTGGCCGTGTTGCTCGGCTCGGGCGTGGCCGGGCGCAATGTACTGGACCTTGCACGCGGGCTGCTGGTGCGTTTTGGTGGGCTGCGGCAGTTTCTTGAGGCCGAGCGCGCGGCGGTGCTGCGCGAGCCGGGCATAGGCGCTGTGAAATACGCACAGTTGCAAGCGCTGCTGGAAATCGGCCGGCGTTACCTGGATGAGCACATCGCGCGCGCAGCGGTGCTGGAAGGGCCCGAGGCGGTGCGGCGTTACCTGAAGGCCATGCTGCGCCATGAGCCCAGCGAGGTGTTCGGTTGCCTGTTTCTGGACACCAAGCACAGGCCGCTGGCGTTCGAGATTCTGTTCAGGGGCACCATCGACCGTGCCAGCGTCTACCCGCGGGAGGTGGTGCGGCGGGCATTGCTGCACAACGCGGCCGCGTTGATCCTGTGCCATAACCACCCTTCAGGCAACAGTGAGCCTAGCCAGGACGATGTGCACCTGACCTTGTCGCTCAAACGCGGGCTGGCATTGATCGACGTGCGGGTGCTGGATCACATCATCATTGGCGACGGGGAGCCGTTGTCGATGGTTGAGCAGGGGTGGATCGTGGCTTAGGCCGTTTAGTTGTGTGCTGGCCTCTTCGCGGGCAAGCCCGCGAAGAGCCCGGTGCAGGTCTACCTGGCCACCGACACCTTGCTGAAATCCAGCCGCCCGAACGGGCTGACCTGGTACCCCTCGACTTCCTGGCGCAGCAGGGTCGCCGCTGTCGGGTGCGCCAACGGCACCCACAGTGCCTGCTGCTGAATCAGGGTTTGCGCCTGCTGGTACAGCCGGCTGCGCACGCTCTGGTCGTTGGTGGTGCGCCCGGCACTGATCAGCTGGTCCAGGCGGCTGTCGCAGAACCGTGCGAAGTTGGTACCCGACTCCACTGCCGCACAGGAGAACTGCGGGGTGAGGAAGTTATCCGGGTCGCCGTTGTCACCGGCCCAGCCCATGAACAGCAGGTCATGCTCGCCGGCCTTGGCGCGGCGGATCAGCTCACCCCATTCGATCACGCGGATCTCGGCCTTGATGCCGATCTTGGCCAGGTCGGCCTGCAGCATTTGCGCGCCAAGGCTTGGGTTGGGGTTGAGCAGGCTGCCCGATGGCCGCGTCCAGATCGTGGTGCTGAAGCCCTCCGCCAGGCCGGCCTTGGCCAGCAGGGCCTTGGCCTTTTTCACGTCCAGAGGGTAGCCGGGCAGGTCCTTGGCGTAGCTCCAGGTATTGGGCGGGTAGGGGCCGTTGGCCGCCACCGCAGAGTCTTCGAACACCGCCTTGAGGTAAGCCTGCTTGTCGAAGGCCAGGTTGATCGCCTGGCGGACTTCCGGCTTGTCCAGTGGCGGGTGCTGGCTGTTGATGGCGACAAAGGCGGTCATGAACGCGGGCGTACTGGCCACCTTGAGCTTGTCGTCCTTGGCCGCTTCGGCAATATCCAGCGGTTTGGGCGACAAGGCGACCTGGCACTCGCCGCGCTTGAGCTTCTGCAGGCGCACGTTGGCATCGGTGGTGATGGCGAAGATCAACGGGTCGACTGCCGGCTTGCCGCCGAAGTAGTCCGGGTTGGCGCGGTAGCGCACCACAGCGTCCTTCTGGAAGCGCTGGAAAGTGAACGGCCCGGTGCCGATCGGCTGGCTGTTGAGCTTCTCTGGCGTACCGGCCTTGAGCAGCTTGTCGGCATATTCGGCAGAGTAGATGGACGCGAAGCCCATGCTCAGGGTGGCCAGGAACGTGGCGTCGGGGTGGCTGAGGGTGAAGCGCACGGTGTTCGGGGCCGGGGCGTCGATCGCCTTGATCAGGCTACCCAGTTGCAGCGACTGGGCGTGCGGGTAGCCGCCGGGTGCAGTCTTGTGCCAGGCATGGGCCGGGTAGAGCATGCGCTGGAAACTGAACAGCACGTCGTCGGCATTCAATTCGCGGGTGGGCTTGAAGTACGGGGTGGACTGGAACTTCACGCCGTCGCGCAGGGTGAAGTCGTACACCAGCCCGTCGGCCGAGACCGTCCAGCTGGCCGCCAGGCTCGGCACCACTTTGCCCTGTGCTGCATCGAACTCCACCAGGCGGTTCATCAGCACGTCGGCGGTGGCATTGGTGGTGGTCAGCGAGTTGTACTGCACCACGTCGAAGCCTTCGGGGCTGGCCTCGCTGCAAACGCTCAGGGGCGCGGCCTGGGCGATGCCACCCGCGAACAGGGTGGCGGTGAACAGGGAGTTGAACAATAAGGAAAGGGCGGCGGCACGCATGGTGGCTCCTTGGCTGTCAGTGGCCCATCTGCCAGTGCAGTCTGGAAAAAGCCTACCCTAGTGTGCCTGTCGGGAAATGACCACATCCTTTTTTACAAATGTGGCGACGAGCGGTCGACGGCTGGCGGGGCCTGAAGGTATGCTGCCCCGGCTGAATCGGGCTTGCGCCAATGTGCATCAACTATTGTTGCAGCCAGGTCTTTCTGGTATAAAGCAGCGCTCTTTTCTAGGGGCTCGGCCTGTCGCATAAGCGGATCCGGTCGATAAGGCCTCCAGAATCACGGCGTCCAGGCGCCAAAGACTGAGAGATTAAGCGGCCAACCCATGCCGGGTTGGGCATGTGGTTTTAGAGGGCTGAGTCATGTCGAGAGTCTGTCAAGTTACTGGTAAGGGTCCAGTAACCGGGAACAACATTTCCCACGCAAACAACAAAACCCGTCGTCGTTTCCTGCCGAACCTGCAGCACCACCGTTTCTGGGTTGAATCCGAGAAGCGCTTCGTGCGTCTGCGCGTTTCCGCCAAAGGCATGCGTATCATCGACAAGCGCGGCATCGACGCCGTTCTGGTTGACATCCGTAAAGCTGGCGCCAAGGTTTAAGGGAGAGCATCATGCGTGAATTGATCCGTCTGGTTTCGAGTGCCGGTACCGGCCACTTCTACACCACCGACAAGAACAAGCGCACCACCCCGGACAAAATCGAGATCAAGAAATATGATCCGGTTGTTCGCAAGCACGTGGTGTACAAGGAAGCCAAGATCAAGTAATTGATCGGCGACCTGAAAAAAAACCCGCATCCGTAAGGACGCGGGTTTTTTTATGCCTGCTGCAAGGTCAGTTGAATTCGAAGCCCTGAATCACCTGGTTGGCGTCGGTCCTGATCTGGATGCGGGTAGGGTCGAACTCGCGGGTGCACATGTCGGTGGGGCCGACCACGCGGGAGCGACCGGTAATGGCGCAGATGGTGTCTTTGAGCTCTGGCACGTAAGGGGCGCCGACCAGGTGGGCGAGGGCTTGTTTGACGTCATCGTTGGTCATGGTGATCTTCCTGTTGAGGTGAATGGCCCGTTGTGGGCAGGGCCATCCTCACGCATGCCGCCTGGCCAGCTGCGCTACATAATTACTTCTGCTCGAACATGACGTAGATCTTGCGGCACGGCTCAAGCACTTCCCAGGTGCCTGTGAACCCGGCCGGGATTACGAACCGGTCGCCGGCGCGCAGGGTCTTGGCACCGCCGTTGTCGTCGCGCAGTACCGAAACGCCCTGAACGATCTCGCAGTATTCATGCTCGGTGTAGTTCACTTTCCACTGGCCGACCTCACCCTCCCAAACGCCTGCGGCAAACTGCCCGCATGGGCTGGAGTAATGGTTGTAGACCGCCTGGTCTGGCTCACCCTTGAGGATTTTTTCAGCCGCAGGGCGGTACCGTTCGGCTTCAGTGAGCACTTGTGCGAAGTCGATGATGCTGGCGATGTTCATGGTGCGGCTCCTGTTCTTGTTAAATAAAATTAACATCAGTAGGCTTTTGGGCCTTCCGTGTCAAATATATTGATAGTTTACAGTGGCTGGTTTAGGGTATCGCTTGCCAGTGTGCGCTCGTCGCCCGGCCAGAATTCTGACAACGCCTGTGAGTCCTCAGTGCGGCGTTGCACCTAAACAAGAGGAGGAGTTTCGTATGACCACCCTGACCCGTGCGGACTGGGAACAACGCGCCCAGCAACTGAAGATCGAAGGCCGTGCCTTCATCAACGGCGAATACACCGATGCCGTATCCGGTGAAACCTTCGAGTGCCTGAGCCCGGTCGACGGACGCTTCCTGGCCAAGGTTGCCAGCTGCGACCTGGCCGATGCCAACCGTGCCGTGGAAAACGCGCGTGCCACCTTCAATGCTGGCGTCTGGTCGCAGTTGGCCCCGGCCAAGCGTAAAGCCACGCTGATCCGTTTCGCCGACCTGCTGCGCCAGAACGTCGAAGAGCTGGCGCTGCTGGAAACCCTGGACATGGGCAAGCCGATCGGTGACTCCTCCAGCATCGACATCCCCGGTGCAGCCCAGGCCATTCACTGGACCGCCGAAGCCATCGACAAGGTTTACGACGAGGTCGCGCCCACCCCACACGACCAGCTTGGCCTGGTTACCCGTGAGCCAGTCGGCGTGGTCGGTGCCATCGTACCGTGGAACTTCCCGCTGCTGATGGCCTGCTGGAAACTCGGCCCGGCACTGGCCACCGGTAACTCGGTGGTGCTCAAGCCTTCGGAAAAATCGCCGCTGACCGCCATTCGCATCGCGCAACTGGCGATCGAGGCCGGCATCCCGGCGGGTGTACTGAACGTGCTGCCAGGCTACGGCCACACCGTGGGCAAGGCGTTGGCCCTGCACATGGATGTCGACACGCTGGTGTTCACCGGCTCGACCAAGATCGCCAAGCAACTGATGGTCTATGCAGGCGAATCGAACATGAAACGAATCTGGCTGGAGGCTGGCGGCAAAAGCCCGAACATCGTCTTCGCCGATGCACCGGACCTGCAAGCGGCCGCTGCGGCTGCCGCCAGTGCCATCGCCTTCAACCAGGGCGAAGTGTGCACTGCCGGTTCGCGCCTGCTGGTCGAGCGCTCGATCAAGGACAAGTTCCTGCCCATGGTGGTCGAGGCCCTGAAAGGCTGGAAGCCCGGTAACCCGCTGGATCCAGAGACCACCGTGGGTGCGTTGGTCGATACCCAGCAAATGAATACCGTGCTGTCGTACATCGAGGCCGGCCACAAGGATGGCGCCAAGCTGCTGACCGGCGGCAAGCGCACCCTGGAGGAAACCGGTGGCACCTATGTGGAGCCGACCATATTCGATGGCGTAACCAATGCCATGCGCATCGCCCAGGAAGAAATCTTCGGGCCGGTGCTGTCGGTGATTGCCTTCGACACCGCCGAAGAAGCCATCGCCATCGCCAACGACACCCCGTACGGCCTGGCGGCCGGTATCTGGACGGCGGACATTTCCAAAGCGCACAAGACTGCGCGGGCCGTGCGCGCCGGCAGCGTGTGGGTCAACCAGTACGACGGCGGCGACATGACCGCACCGTTCGGTGGCTTCAAGCAATCGGGCAACGGCCGTGACAAGTCGCTGCATGCGCTGGAGAAATATACCGAGCTGAAGGCGACCTGGATCAAGCTGTAATGCCAGGAGGGGCCGCTTTGCGGCCCATTCGCGGGTAAACCCGCTCCTACAGGTACTGCACCGCTTTCAAGGGTGGTGGTGTACCTGTGGGAGCGGGTTTACCCGCGAATGGGCCATGGAAAATTCTTGGCCTGGGAGGCAGCAATGCGTTGGGGGACCTACTTCGCCGTACTGGCATCAGTGCTCAGTGTCGGCCTGGCGCTGGGCGTGAGCATGCCCCTGGTATCTCTGCGTCTGGAAGCCTGGGGCTATGGCAGTTTCGCCATCGGCGTGATGGCCGCGATGCCTGCGCTGGGGGTACTGGCGGGTGCCAGCCTGGCCAGCCGCCTGGCCGGCTGGGTCGGCTTACCTGCGGCCATGCGCATCTGCCTGTGGGGTGGTGCGTTGTCCATCGGCCTGGTCGCGCTATTGCCCAGCTACCCGCTGTGGTTGCTGTTGCGGCTGATGATCGGCATGTCCCTGACCGTGGTGTTTATCCTGGGTGAGAGCTGGATCAACCAGCTGGTGGTCGAGCAATGGCGCGGCCGCCTGGTGGCGCTGTACGGTAGCAGCTACGCCTTGAGCCAGCTGGCTGGGCCGCTGGTGCTGGGCGTACTCGGTTCGGCTGACGATTTTGGTTTCTGGGCCGCCACCGGCCTGCTGCTTCTCGCGCCGCTGGTACTGTTGGGGCGCGGCGGTGCACCGAGCACCGAAGCCTGCAGTGTCGGCTTCGGCGACCTGTTCAGGTTCTGCCGTCGCTTGCCCGTGATTGCCTGGGCCATCGCCCTGTTTGCCTCGTTCGAGGCAATGATCCTGACGTTGCTGCCGGTGTACTGCCTGCAGCAAGGTTTCACCACTGAAATCGCCTTGTTCATGGTCAGTACGGTAGTGGTCGGCGATGCTGTGCTGCAGTTGCCCATCGGCGCGCTGGCCGATCATATGTCGCGCCGTGCGTTGTTCACCGGCTGTGCGGTAACGCTACTGGTCTCCAGCCTGGCGATCCCGCTGTTGCTGCACACGCCGGTGATATGGCCGCTGTGGGTACTGTTCGGGGCCAGTGCCGGCGGCCTTTTCACCTTGTCGCTGGTGCTGATCGGTGAGCGCTACCGCGACGATGAACTGGTGCGGGCCAATGCTCACGTGGCGCAGTTGTGGGGCATTGGCTGCCTGCTGGGGCCATTGTTGGCCGGGGCAGGCAGCCAGTGGGTCAGCGGGCATGCGTTGCTGTTGCTGATGGCTGCAGGGGCTGCGGGGCTGGTGGTGTTGACCCAGAGGCGCGGGGCGTTTGAGGCTGTGTCTGCCTGAGCGTTTTCGGGGCCGCTTTGCGGCCCATCGCGACACAAGGCCTTACCTCAAGAACCGCGTACCCCTGTAGGAGCGGCCTTGCGTCGCGATGGGCTGCAAAGCAGCCCCAAAATCGCCGCTACAACATTTTCTCCAGGCCAACCGCCTTGCTGACCCAGGCATTGAACCTGCGCCACATCCCGCCCGGCTCGGAGGTCAGCACATGCTGCTGTCCATTGTCCTCAGTCGCCCACACCAGTTTGCCCCCCTGCAGTTTCACCTGATAGCTCAGCGCCGGCGCCATACCCTGCTGGCTCAGCTCGCGGGTGTATTCGGCCAGTTCCGGGCTGTCCACCAGCACCCCCACTTCGGTATTCCACAGGACCGAACGCGGGTCGAAGTTGAATGAACCGATGAAGGTCTTGCGCCGGTCGAACACGATCGCCTTGGTGTGCAGGCTGGAGTCCGAGCTACCGCGGAAACTCAAGCGCCCCGCGCTGGGGTCGCCCGGCTGGCGGCGCAGCTCATAAAGCTGTACCCCATGTTCGAGCAAGGCCCGGCGATAGGGGGCGTAGCCACCGTGCACGGCCGGCACATCGGTGGCTTCCAATGAGTTGGTCAGCAGTTTTACCGAGACACCTGCGTCGGCACGGCCGGTCAAGTACAGCAGCCCTGGCTCGCCCGGCACGAAATAAGCCGATGTCAGCATCAGTTCGCTGTGCACGTTGGCCAGGTCAGGCGCCAACTGGTGGCTCAGCAGCAACTGCGGGTCCGGCTCGTCATCGGCCAGTACCTTGCTTGGGGCATCCCACAGCGCCTGTGCATGGGCCCAGATCAGCTCGTTGCGCCACACATCCAAGCGCGGCTGCGACTGGTAGGCCATCAACCGATCGTACAAGGCCTTGCGCTGGGTCCTGGCTTCAGCCAGCGAGACTTCCAGGCGATGACGACTGGCACGCAGGTCGTCGGCATCCGGCGCATGCCACAGAAAATCGCTGATAGGTCGGCTGAGCGCGCTGTTCCAGTACTGGTCGAAACTGTGCCCCAGTTGCTCGGCTATAGGGCCGACGCTCAGCAGGTCGATGTCGGTGAAGTTGAGGTTGGGCTCGGCATCGAAATACTCGTCGCCGAGGTTACGGCCGCCGACGATAGCCATGCTGTTGTCCACCAGGAACAGCTTGTTGTGCATGCGGCGGTGCTGGCGCGACAGGTTGAACAGGCGGCCGAAGGCGCGCGTCACCCCGGTGCTGCGGCCCAGGTGCAGTGGGTTGAACACGCGGATCTGGATATTCGGGTGGGCAGCGAGGGTGCCCATGATGGTGTCCAGGCCGTCGCTGGTGGTGTCGTCGAGCAGAATGCGTACACGCACGCCGCGGTCGGCGGCACGCAGCAGTTCGTGCACCAGGGCGCGGGTGCTGAGGCCGTCGTGCACGATGTAGTACTGCAGGTCGATGCTGGCCTGGGCGTTGCGGATCAATTCGGCGCGGGCGCGAAATGCTTCGTTGCTGTTGGGCAGCAGGCGAAAGCCGGACTGCCCGCCATACGGTGCCGCCTGGCGCAGCACCGAGCGGCCGAAGGCCGATTCGCTGGCGGGCAGGGCCTGGCTGGTTTCGCGTGGGGTACTGACGCTGGCACAGCCGGCAAGGCCGAGCAACAGCATCAGCAACAAAGACAAGGCGCGCTGGGGTCTCAAGGGTGGATCGTCCTGTGCGGCAAGGGCTGTGGAGGTTGGACAGTGGCGGGCGGCGCAAAGTTACGCGTCGGCGCTTTCTTCATCCAGTAGACGAAGGGCGGTTTCACCTACCTTGCGCACGGCAGCCTCGATCTGTGGCGTTGGCCGCGCAGCGAAATTCATGCGCAGGCAGTGGCGGAACTTGCCCGAGGCCGAGAAGATACTGCCCACCGCCACCTGAACACCTTGCTCCAGTAAAGCGCGGTTCAGCCGCAGCGTGTCGAAATGTTCGGGGAATTCCACCCACAGCATGAAGCCGCCCTGCGGCCGGCTGACCCGGGTACCCGCCGGGAAGTAGCGCGTTACCCAATCGCTCATCAGGTCACGGCCACGCTGGTACTGGCTGCGCATGCGCCGCATGTGGGGCTGGTAGTGCCCGCCGGCGATGAAATCGGCAATTGCCAGTTGCGGCTGGCTGGCGCTGCTGCCGGTACTGATGTATTTCATGTGCAGCACCCGTTCCAGATAGCGCCCAGGTGCCACCCAGCCCACCCGCAGGCCGGGGGCCAGGGTTTTGGAGAACGAACTGCAGAGCAACACGCGGCCATCGTCGTCGAATGACTTGAGGGTGCGCGGGCGCGGGTAGGTGTAGGCCAGGTCGCCGTACACATCGTCTTCCAGGATCGCCACGTCGTAGCGCTGGGCCAGGCTGAGCAAGGCCTTCTTGCGCGCCTCGGGCATGATGTAGCCGAGTGGGTTGTTACAGCTGGGGGTGATCTGAATGAGCTTGATCGGCCACTGCTCCAGGGCCAGCTCCAGTGCTTCCAGGCTGATGCCGGTGACCGGGTCGGTGGGGATCTCCAGCGCTTTCATGCCCAGGCCCTTGAGGGTTTGCATGGCGCCGTGGAAGCTGGGCGAGTCGACCGCAACGATGTCGCCTGGCTCGCAAACCGCGCGAATGCTGCATGACAGCGCTTCATGGCAGCCGGTGGTGATCACCAGGTCGGCCGGGCCCAGGCGGCAGCCGGAATCGAGCATCAGCCGCGCTACCTGCTCGCGCAGCGCCAGGTTGCCATGGATATTGTCGTAATACAGTCCCGGCATGTCCTGGCGCCGGCTCAACTGGGCGAGGCTGCGTAGCAAAGGCTTGAGGGTTGGGCTGTCGATATCGGGCATGCCGCGGCCGAGTTGCACCACGTCCTTGTGCGGGGTGCTGCGCACCAGCTCGAGTACCTGTTCCCATTGCGAGATGTCCACAGGGCGCTGGGCCGGGCGGCTGACTGCAGGCAGCGCTGGCAGTTGGCGGTGGTCGCTGACGAAATAGCCGGACTTGGGCCTGGGCGAGACCATGCCGCTGTCTTCGAGCATGCGGTAGGCCTGCTGCACGGTGCTCAGGCTGACCCCGTGCTCCACGCTCAGGGCGCGTACCGACGGCAGGCGCTGGCCTGGGCGATACAGGCCCTGCTCGATGCGGGCACCGAGCAGTTCGGCGAGGTTGAGGTAAAGGGTCAAGGCATACTCCTGGGCTACCTGTAGGCAGCGACCGGTACAGTTGCCTGGAAAATACAGCATTCAGTCGGCCGCTAGCCAATGCTGTATGGGAATAATAAGGCTGTTTTGGATCTGTATTGCCGGTATCGCCCTCGCGCATGCTTTCCCTACGGTATCGACTGAACGGGGAGGGTGCGGTGATGGGGGGCATGAGCGATGTGCGCTTGCAGCTGTTGGCCAAGGAACCGGAAACCGAGCAGCAGGCCAAGGTGTTCAACGCGCCGCAGGGGTTGGGGCGCTGGGGCCTGATGCTGCACCGCTGGCGTACCCGAAGGGCGCTGTTGCAGTTGACCGATGCCGAGCTGCGCGATGTTGGGCTGAGCTGGGAGCAGGCACGGCTCGAAGGCCGCAAACCCTTCTGGAAGGACTGATGTGCTGTATGGCCTCAGAGCAGCTCTTTGAGCCGATGCCACAGCATCCCCAAGGCCAATAGCGGCGAGCGCAGGTGCTGGCCGCCAGGGAAGGTGATATGTGGCACCTTGGCGAACAGGTCGAAGCGCCCGCTTTCCTGGCCGCTGATGGCTTCGCCCAGCAGGCGCGCGGCCAGGTGGGTGGCGTTGAGCCCATGGCCCGAGTAGGCCTGGGCGTAATACACGTTCGGCTGGCTGCCCAGCCGGCCGACCTGCGGCAGGCGGTTGGCGCCGATGCCGATCATGCCGCCCCACTGGTAATCGATGCGTACGTTGGCCAATTCGGGGAACACCTTGAGCATCTTCGGCCGCATGTAGTCAGCGATGTCCTTCGGGTCTCGGCCCGAGTAGTGGCAGGCACCGCCGAACAGCAGCCGGTTGTCGGCTGAGAGGCGATAGTAATCCAGGGCTACCCGTTGGTCGCACACTGCCATGTTCTGCGGCAGCAGCCTGCGGGCGCGTTCCTCGCCCAGCGGCTCGGTGGCGATGATGTAGCTGCCCGCTGGCAGCACCTTGCCGCCCAGTTCGCGGTTGAGGTTGTTGTGGTAGGCGTTGCAGCACAGCACCAAGGTCTTGGCGCGCACCCGGCCTTGGGCGGTATGCACTTGCACTGATGTGCCGTAGTCGATGCGGGTAACTTCGGACTGCTCGAACAGCTTCACCCCCAGGCGCGCGGCCACGGCCGCTTCGCCCAGGGCCAGGTTGAGCGGGTGCAGGTGCCCGGAGCCCATGTCGATCAGCCCACCCACATAGCAGTCGGCGCCGACCACGCTGTGGATATCGTCCTTGCCGACCAGGCGCAGCTGGTGTGGGTAGCCGAGGCTACGCAGCTCTTCGGCGTCTTCGGCAAAGCCCAGCAGCTCGGCGGGTTTGTTGGCCAGGTCGCAGTAGCCCCAGGCCAGGTCGCAGGCAATGGCATGCCGCTCGACCCGCTCGCGCACGATCTGCACGGCCTCCAGGCCCATCAGCTTCATGCTGCGCACGCCGTCCTCGCCAATCACCGGCAGAAACTGCTCCAGACCATGGCCGACCCCGCGAATCAGCTGGCCGCCGTTGCGCCCACTGGCGCCCCAGCCGAGTTTGCGCGCTTCCAGCAGGATGACCGAGAAGCCGCGCTCGGCCAACTCGATGGCCGTGTTCAGGCCTGAATAGCCACCCCCGACGATGCACACGTCGGCACTGTGCTCGCCCTGCAGGAAAGCGTGGTCAGGGTGTGGCGCGCTGCTGGCGGCGTAGTAGGAGGCGGCGTGCTGCGCGCTGTGGATCATGGCGTCGGTCCTGGGGCTGGTGGGCGAGGGGGGGAGGATAAGCCGGGGCTATTGGGTGGGCAACCGACCCCACCGCCGGCAAGCCAGCGCCCACAGGGTATGTGCAAGGGCTGAGACCAGTGGTGTACCTGTGGAAGCTGGCCTGCCGGCGATTGCCCTATAATCCAACCCCTGTTTTTCAATTTTGTACTTAGCCATGTCCTGCAACCGCCACAAGATCCACTTCCTGCGCGAACTCATCCCTGCCTTCGAGTGCGAACCCGGCTGCCACGACTGCTGCGGCCCGGTCACCACTTCGGCCGAAGAAATGGCCCGCCTGCCGCGCAAGTCCCAGGCCAAGCAGGATGCCGCCCTGGCGCGCCTGGACTGTGTGCACCTGGGCCCCAATGGCTGCACGGTGTATGAAGAACGGCCGATGATCTGCCGCTTGTTCGGCACCACCCCGCGCATGGCCTGCCCCCGTGGCCGGGGCCCTGAGCCGATGATCGACCCAGGCGCGGAGCAGCTCGTTCACCAGTTCATCGCCAGCACCCGCCAGGTGTTGGTCTAGCGTCAGTCCGGAATCGGCAGGCAGAGGCTCTCCTTCACCTCTTCCATCACGATGTAGCTCTTCGACTCGCGCACGTGCGGCAGCTTCAGCAGTATGTCGCCGAGCAGCTTGCGGTACGAGGCCATCTCGGAAATGCGCGCTTTCACCAGGTAGTCGAAGTCACCGGAAACCAGGTGGCACTCCAGCACGTGCGGCAGCTTCAGCACCGCGCGGCGGAACTCTTCGAAGGTGTCACCCGACTTGTAGTCCAGGCTGATTTCCACGAACACCAGCAGGCTACCCTTGAGGTGCTGCGGGTTCAGGCGGGCGTTGTAGCCCATGATGATGCCCTCGCGCTCAAGGCGGCGAACCCGCTCGGTGCAAGGGGTGGTGGACAGCCCGACTTTCTCGCCCAGTTCGGTGAAGGAAATACGCCCGTCATTCTGCAGGATACGCAGAATGTTGCGGTCGATCTTGTCCAGTTCACGCTTGCTCTGGTGCTGGGTTCTCATAGGGGATGCCCCTCCGTGAAAGGCGATTATGCCGAGAATTCTCGCCAATAATAGGCTTTTATATAGTGAATTGCACTGCCCTCGAATTTCTATACTGCGCCCATCCATGCCATTTCCATAAAAGTCTGCGGCGTGCCGCGTGTGAGGGATACAACGATGCGAGTTCTGGTACTTGGTAGCGGTGTGATTGGAACCGCCAGTGCCTACTACCTGGCCCGGCAAGGTTTCGAAGTGACGGTGGTCGACCGCCAGCCGGCGGTGGCCATGGAAACCAGCTTCGCCAACGCCGGCCAGATCTCGCCCGGCTATGCCTCGCCCTGGGCCGCCCCGGGTGTGCCCCTGAAGGCCATCAAATGGCTTATGGAGCGCCATGCACCCTTGGCAATCAAGCTCACCGGTGACGTTGACCAGTACCTGTGGATGGCCCAGATGCTGCGCAACTGCACCGCCAGCCGTTATGCGGTGAACAAGGAGCGCATGGTGCGCCTGTCCGAGTACAGCCGTGACTGCCTCGACGAGCTGCGCGCCGAAACCGGCATCAATTACGAAAACCGCAGCCTGGGCACCACCCAGCTGTTCCGTACCCAGGCCCAGGTCGATGCTGCGGCCAAGGATATCGCCGTGCTCGAGCAGTCTGGCGTACCGTACGAATTGCTGGACCGCGACGGCATTGCCCGCGTCGAGCCGGCCCTGGCCGGGGTGAAGGATATTCTCGCTGGCGCCCTGCGCCTGCCCAACGACCAGACCGGCGACTGCCAGCTGTTCACCACCAAGCTGGCCGACATGGCGCTGAAGCTGGGCGTGGAGTTCCGCTTCGGCCAGGACATCCAGCGCCTGGACTTCGCCGGCGACCGCATCAATGGCGTGTGGATCGACGGCAAGCTGGAAACCGCCGACCGCTATGTGCTGGCGCTGGGCAGCTATTCGCCACACATGCTCAAGCCGCTGGGGATCAAAGCCCCGGTCTATCCGCTGAAGGGTTACTCGCTGACAGTGCCGATCACCAATGGCGACATGGCGCCGACCTCGACCATTCTCGACGAGACCTACAAGGTTGCGATCACCCGTTTCGACAACCGTATCCGCGTTGGCGGCATGGCTGAGATCGCCGGTTTTGACCTGTCGCTCAACCCGCGTCGGCGTGAAACACTGGAGATGATCGTCAACGACCTTTATCCTCGCGGCGGTGATCTGAGCCAGGCCAGTTTCTGGACCGGTCTGCGTCCGGCCACCCCGGACGGTACACCGATTGTCGGTGCCACGGCGTTCCGCAACCTGTTCCTCAATACCGGTCACGGCACCCTGGGCTGGACCATGGCGTGCGGCTCCGGGCGCCTGCTGGCAGACCTGATCGCGCGCAAGAAGCCGCAGATCAGCGCCGAGGGCCTGGACATTTCCCGGTATGGCAACAGCCGGGAAGTGGCCAAGCACGGGCATGCTGCGCCGGCTCACCAGCAGTAAGGTCGCCTGTACCGGCCTCATCGCCGGCAAGCCAGCTCCCACAGGATCTCCGCAGTTCTCAGGCCCTGTGAGAGTCCTGTGGGAGCTGGCTTGCCGGCGATGAATCCAACACCGATTTCTAATTGAACCACCATAAGGCAGCCGCCATGCGTCCCGCCCGCGCCCTGATCGACCTCCAGGCCCTGCGCCACAACTACCGTCTGGCCCGTGAACTGACCGGTGCCAAAGCCCTGGCCGTGATCAAGGCCGATGCCTACGGCCACGGCGCCGTGCGCTGTGCCCTGGCCCTGGAGGCCGAAGCCGATGGCTTTGCCGTGGCCTGTATCGAAGAGGCGTTGGAACTGCGCGGTGCCGGTATCAAGGCCCCGGTGCTGCTGCTGGAAGGCTTTTTCGAAGCCAGCGAGCTGGCACTGATCGCCGAGCACGATCTGTGGTGCGTGGTGCACTCGCTGTGGCAGCTGGAGGCGATCGAGAAGGCGCAACTGCGCAAGCCGCTAAGTGTCTGGCTGAAGCTGGACAGCGGCATGCACCGGGTGGGCTTGCACCCCAAGGATTACCACGAGGCCTACCAGCGCCTGCTGGCCAGCGGCAAGGTCGCGCGGATTGTACTGATGAGCCACTTCGCCCGTGCCGACGAACTGGATGCTGACGCCACCGCGCAGCAGATCGCCGTGTTCGAAGCCGCACGCCAGGGCCTTGCGGCCGAGTGCAGCCTGCGCAACTCGCCCGGCGTGCTGGGCTGGCCGCAAGCGCCCAGCGACTGGGTGCGCCCAGGCCTCATGCTGTATGGCGCCACGCCCTTCGAGGTGGCCCAGGCCGAAGCTGCGCGCCTGCAGCCGGTGATGACCCTGCAATCGCGGGTGATCAGCGTGCGTGAGCTGCCCGCCGGCCAACCGGTGGGCTACGGTGCCAAGTTCGTCAGCCCGCGGCCGACCCGTGTTGGCGTGGTGGCCATGGGGTACGCCGATGGCTACCCGCGCCAGGCGCCCAATGGCACGCCGGTGCTGGTTGCGGGCAAGCGCGCCCCGTTGATCGGCCGGGTGTCGATGGACATGCTCAGCATCGACCTCACCGATGTGCCCGACGCCACGGTGGGTAGCCCGGTCGAACTGTGGGGCAAGCAGGTACTGGCCAGCGAAGTGGCGGCACAGGCTGGCACCATTCCTTACCAGATCTTCTGCAACCTGAAACGGGTCCCCCTGGACTACGTCGGCGAATGACACGCTGATGCGGACAGGTTGAGGGCGGTGTGTTGTAAATACTGAACGGCATTGCCATGATATCGTTCACATCCACCCCCCCTTTCTACCGTTTCAGGAGGCTCCAGCTTTGGACGTCGGCGAACGACTGCAAGCCATCCGCAAGCTCAAGGGCCTGTCCCAGCGCGAACTCGCCAAGCGCGCCGGGGTGACCAACAGCACCATCTCGATGATCGAGAAGAACAGCGTAAGCCCCTCCATCAGCTCGTTGCGCAAGGTGCTGAGCGGCATTCCCATGTCCATGGTCGAATTCTTTTCGGTCGAACTGGAGGCGCAGAGCCCTGCGCAAATTGTCTACAAAGCCCACGAGCTGATCGATATCTCGGACGGTGCGGTAACCATGAAGCTGGTCGGCAAGTCGCACCCCAACCGCGCCATTGCCTTCCTGACCGAGGTCTACCCGCCGGGCGCCGACACCGGTGCCGAAATGCTGACCCATGACGGGGAGGAAACCGGCATCCTGCTCGAAGGCCGCCTTGAGCTGGTGGTCGGCAACGAGATCTTCATCCTCGAGGAAGGCGACAGCTACTACTTCGAAAGCACCCGCCCGCACCGCTTTCGCAACCCGTTCGACCAGCCTGCACGGCTGATCAGTGCCGCTACGCCCTCAAACTTTTGATCCAGCGCAGTGCATTGATTCGGCAATACCCCTTTCCCGTGTAGGGTCGTTTCACCGCCTTCAGGTTGCCGCTATACTTTCCAGCGCTCGCTGTTTCGTGGCCGCGGGCGTGATTAGCCACCATGAGGGTGTTCGCGTGAACCAAATCAAGAAGATGCTGGCCGTACCAGCAGCCGTATTCGCCCTCTGGGCAATGAGCGCAACCGCTGCGACCAATGACGACATTGCCAAGCGCCTGGAACCCGTTGGCCAGGTCTGTGTGCAGGGCCAGGAGTGCAAAGGCATGGAAGTGGCGGCGACCGCGGGTGGCGGTGGTGCCAAGACCCCGGACGAGATCATTGCCAAGCACTGCAATGCCTGCCATGGCAGCGGCCTGCTCGGCGCGCCCAAGGTGGGTGATACCGCGGCCTGGAAGGAGCGAGCCGACCACCAGGGCGGCCTGGATGGCATCCTGGCCAAGGCCATTACCGGCATCAACGCCATGCCACCGAAAGGTACCTGCGCGGACTGCTCGGACGACGACCTGAAAGGGGCGATCAAGAAGATGTCCGGGCTGTGAGCTGCAGGTGAATTTCACCAGGCCCGCCATTGATGGCGGGCTTTGTTTTTGTGGCGGCTGTGCCGGCCTCTTTGCGGCTTTGGCCGCGAAAGGGCCCGCACCGGCAACCAACTCGCTTGAGTTCATGTCCAACCCCTGAACCCACGGATGTCTCAGGAGGCCCCATGCACCTCTGCTCCATCGACCAGGCTGTCGAGCAGGTCCTGGCACGCCTGCCAGCTCATATCCACATGGGCCTGCCGCTGGGCCTGGGCAAGCCCAACGCCTTCGTCAATGCCCTCTACGCCCGCGTGCGCGAACTGCCCGAACGGCGGCTGACCATCTACACCGCCCTGTCCCTGGGCCGGCCGGCACTGGGCGACGGGCTGCAGCGGCGGTTTCTGGAGCCTTTTGTCGAGCGCGTGTTTGCCGACTATGAAGAGCTCACCTACCTCAGCGACCTGCGCAACGACACATTGCCAGCCAACATCCGCGTCGAGCAGTTCTTCATGCAGCCCGGCAGCTTGCTGCACAGCGAATCGGCGCAGCAGGACTACGTCAGCAGCAATTACAGCCACGCCGCGCGGGATATCAACGCCAAGGGCCTGAACCTGATCGCCCAACTGGTGGCTGCCACGCCCGAAAAGCCCGTGCACCTGAGCCTGGCCTGCAACCCCGACATCACCCTCGACCTGCTGCCCATGGTCGCCAAACGCCGCGCTGCCGGTGAAACCATCCTCATGCTGGGGCAGGTGCACGCCGAGCTGCCTTACATGCCTGGCGATGCCGAGCTGCCGATCGACGCGTTCGACCTGTTGCTCGACGAGGCCGAACAACGCCGGCTGTTTTCCACACCGAACATGCCGGTCGGCATTCAGGACCACTGCATTGGCCTGCATGCCAGCAGCCTGGTGCGCGACGGCGGCACGCTGCAGATCGGTATTGGTGCCATGGGCGATGCGGTCGCCGCGGCATTGCTGGCGCGCCAGGGCGACAACGCCGGCTACCGCGCGGTGCTCGATGCACTCGATGTCGGCCCCTGGCAGGCGCTGATCGAACGGGAAGGGGGGCTGGATACCTTCGCTCAAGGCCTCTACGGCTGCAGCGAGATGTTCGTCAACGGCCTGCTGGTGCTGGCCGAGGCAGGCTTGTTGCGACGCCCGGCAGATGAGCAGGGCGCGTTGTTGCACGGTGGCTTCTTCCTTGGCCCGCAGGCGTTCTATCAGCGCTTGCGCGAGATGCCGCTGGAGCAGCGTGCACAGTTCGTCATGACCCGTATCAGCTTCATCAACGAACTCTACGGGCAAGAGGAACTCAAGCGCCGCCAGCGCCGCGATGCCCGCTTCATCAACACCGCATTCGGCATGACCCTGCTGGGTGCCGGGGTGGCCGACCAGCTGGAAGATGGTCGAGTGCTCAGTGGCGTGGGCGGGCAATACAACTTCGTTGCCCAAGGCCATGCGCTGGAGGGTGGGCGCTCGATCCTGCTGTTGCGCAGTTGGCGCGAGTCGGGCGGTGAGGTGACGTCGAACATTTTCTGGGCGTACGGCCACTGCACCATCCCCCGGCACCTGCGCGATATCGTGGTGACCGAATACGGCATCGCCGACCTGCGTGGGCAGACCGACAGCGAAGTGATTGCACGGTTGCTGGCGGTAAGCGATTCACGGTTCCAGCAGGGGCTGATCGAGCAGGCCAAGAGTGCCGGCAAGCTGCACAAGGGCTTTGAGCTGGACGCGCGCTTTGCCGACAACACCCCGCAACGCCTTGAGGCGGTCAGGGCGCAGCATGCACGGTTGTTCCCCGAGTATCCGCTGGGTACGGACTTCACTGCCGAAGAGCAGGACCTGTTGCGGGCGCTGAACTGGTTGAAGAGCAAGTTCAAGTTGAGCGAGGTGCTGGAGCTGGGCAAGGCCGCGCTGGATGCGCCGGGGCCGGAGGGGTATGAGCAGCATCTGGAGCGGATGGGGCTGGATGCTCCGCAGGGGTTGAAGGAAGAACTTTATCAGCGGCTGTTGCTGGCGGGGTTGGCGGCTACCTGATGAATTGCCGGGGCTGCTTTGCAGCCCATCGCCGGCAAGCCAGCTCCCACAGGGATCGCCTTAGGGCTGACAGATGTTTGCCACAAGGTATGGCAGCGTCTGTTAGAGCGAGCGCCGCCCGCGCGGCGCAATCGCGAGCTGCGCTCGCTCCTACGTTTGTTTCGGGCCAATTATTCCTGTGGGATTCGCGCGCGAACGCCTTGGTGCATGCCTCAATATAGCGCCGTACAAACAAGGCGGCCGCGCGCGCCTGTCACAGGCGTTACTGGCCCGAAACAAACGTAGGAGCGAGCGCAGCTCGCGATTGCGCCGCGCGGGCGGCGCTCGATCTCACAGGCGCTGAAGATGCTCCGGCTACCCTTGCCAGGAACCATAGAATCTCCCACAGGTACTGCATAAGCCCTGAGGCCTGTGCGGTCAATGTGGGAGCTGGCTTGCCGGCGATGAGGCCGGTACAGGCTTACTCGATGAAAGTGACCACACCACCTTCCAGCGACTTCACCCGGGCCAGCGATTCAACGCGGTAGCCCTGGCTGTCCAGTTCGGCCCGGCCGCCCTGAAACGACTTCTCGATGACGATACCCAGGCCGGCCACGGTGGCGCCGGCCTGCTTGATGATCGAGATCAGTGCCTGCGACGCCTTGCCGTTGGCCAGGAAGTCGTCGATCACCAGCACGCGGTCGCTGCTGTTCAGGTGGCGCGGCGAGATGGCCACGGTGTTCTCGGTCTGCTTGGTGAAGGAATACACCGAGGCGGTCAGCAGGTTTTCGGTCAGGGTCAGCGACTGGTGCTTGCGGGCGAAGATCACCGGTACGCCCAGCTTCAGGCCGGTCATCACTGCCGGGGCAATACCCGAGGCTTCGATGGTGACGATCTTGGTCACGCCAGCATCGGCGAACAGGCGGGCGAACTCGTCACCGATCAGCTGCATCAGCGCCGGGTCGATCTGGTGGTTGAGAAACGCGTCCACTTTGAGGACCTGATCGGAAAGCACGATGCCTTCTTCGCGAATCTTCTGATGCAGTGCTTCCACTGTGATTTCCTCGATGTAACAAAGGTGGCCGCTGGAGGCGGCAATATTAAAGAGTAATGGTTGATCAGCGTTTGAGCATTGCCCGGATGTCGGCCAGGGCGTTGTTGCCGCGTGCCGCCTTCACCTCGACCGGGGCGTCGTCCAGGCCTTCCCAGGCCAGGTCGTCGGGTGGCAATTCGTCGAGGAACCGGCTGGGCGTACAGTCGATGATTTCACCGTACTGTTTGCGCTTGGCGGCGAAGGTAAAGGCCAGGGTCTGGCGGGCGCGGGTGATGCCCACATAGGCCAGGCGGCGCTCTTCTTCGATGGTGTCAGCCTCGATGCTGGAGCGGTGCGGGAGGATTTCCTCTTCCATGCCCATGATGAACACGTAGGGGAACTCCAGGCCTTTGGAGGCATGCAGGGTCATCATCTGCACCCCTTCGGCGTTCTCTTCTTCTTCCTGCTGGCGCTCAAGCATGTCGCGCAGCACCAGCTTGCCGATGGCGTCCTCGATGGTCATGTCACCCTCTTCATCCTTTTCGAGGGTGTTTTTCAGTGCGTCCACCAGGAACCAGACGTTGCTGATGCGGAAATCGGCGGCCTTGTCGCTGGCGGTCTGCTGGCGGATCCAGTTTTCGTAGTCGATGTCGCGGATCATCTCGTGCAGCGCGGCAATCGGGTCTTCCAGGGCGACCTTCTGGCGTACCCCGTCCAGCCAGTGCTTGAAGCGCTGCAAACGCTCGGTATAGCGGGCGTCCAGGTGTTCACCCAGGCCCAGCTCGTCGCTGGCGGCGTACATGGAAATGCCGCGCTCGGTGGAATAGTTGCCGAGCTTTTCCAGGGTGGTGGAGCCGATCTCGCGGCGCGGCACGTTGATCACCCGCAGGTAGGCGTTGTCGTCGTCCGGGTTCACCAGCAGGCGCAGGTAGGCCATCAGGTCCTTGACCTCCTGGCGGCCGAAGAAGCTGTTGCCGCCCGACAGGCGATACGGCACCTGGTGGTGCTGCAGTTTCAGCTCGATCAGCTTGGCCTGGTAGTTGCCGCGGTAGAGGATGGCAAAGTCGCTGTACGGGCGGTTGGTGCGCAGGTGCAAGGTGAGGATCTCCATGGCCACCCGTTCGGCCTCGGCTTCCTCGTTCTTGCAGCGGATCACGCGGATCTCGTCGCCTACACCCATCTCGCTCCACAGCTGTTTTTCGAACGCGTGCGGGTTGTTGGCGATCAGCACGTTGGCACAGCGCAGGATCCGGCTGGTGGAGCGGTAGTTCTGTTCGAGCATGACGATCTTCAGGGAGGGGTAGTCCTCCTTGAGCAGCATCAGGTTCTCGGGGCGGGCACCGCGCCAGGCATAGATGGACTGGTCGTCGTCGCCCACCACGGTGAACTGGTTGCGCATGCCGATCAGCATCTTCACCAGCAGGTACTGGCTCGCATTGGTGTCCTGGTACTCGTCCACCAGCAGGTAGCGCACGCGGTTCTGCCAGCGCTCCAGCACCTCGGGGTGTTCCTGGAACAGCTTCACCGGCTGCAGGATCAGGTCGTCGAAGTCCACTGCGTTGAACGCCTTGAGCGTGCGTTGGTAGTGGGTGTAGACGATGGCGGCGGTCTGCTCGCGCGGGTTGCGCGCCTTTTCCAGGGCTTCTGGCGGCAGGATCAGGTCGTTCTTCCAGGCACCGATCATGTTCTTGATCTCGTCGATGCCGTCGTCGCCTGAGTATTCCTTCTGCATGATGTCCGACAGCAACGCCTTGATGTCGGACTCGTCGAAGATCGAGAAGCCCGGCTTGTAGCCCAGCCGCTCGTGTTCCTTGCGGATGATGTTCAGGCCCAGGTTGTGGAAGGTACACACCGTCAGGCCGCGACCTTCCCCCGGGCGCAGCAAGGTGCCAACCCGCTCCTTCATCTCGCGCGCGGCCTTGTTGGTAAAGGTCATCGCCACGATGTACTGGGCACGAATGCCGCAGTTCTGGATCAGGTGGGCAATCTTGCGCGTGATCACGCTGGTCTTGCCCGAGCCTGCACCGGCGAGCACCAAAAGAGGGCCGCCGACATAGTCACGGGCTTCCTGCTGCCGGGGATTGAGTCGGGACATGCTAGAAACCGGGGGTCGCCAGAAAATAGCCGCGCATTCTAACAGGCATGGGGCCGTTGTGGCGTGACCGTCTGACGTCTGAGTCAGACTTTTATTGGCGCCCAGTATTAGTCAGGCTAATGCCAGGCACTGGAAAAATCGTATTTGCCGAGCGGGCCTGATTTCGCGCAGGATGCACGACAAAATACGTCGGGTCGCCGCAGAGTCCGGTGTATGTATAAAATTGAAAATCATTTTCATCAATGCAGTAGCATATTCATCTTCTCTCGTTGTGCCGTGAAGCCCTAAGGAGCCCGCTTGTCCACGCCTGTCGAACCTCTGCGTTTGCTGCTGTTGGCTGATGAGCCGGAATGGGCCGTGCTGCTGCGCGAGTGCTTGCAGGGGTTGGGCGGCACTGCAGTGCTGTTGACGGCGCCTGACTGGGAGGCCGTCGACAGCCTTTTCAGCCATGACCGGCAAGCCGTGGTCCTGGCGACTGCGGCACTGCAACCAGCGCCGGGGCGCTGTGAGCTGCCGACCATCCTGCTGCTGGACGACGAGCCCGCGGTGGCCCCCAGCGGCGTCAGCGACTGGCTGGTGCGCCAACAGCTCAGCACCGATAGCCTGCGCCGCTCGCTGCGGCATGTGCGCGAACGCGGTGTGCTGGTGGCCACCTTGCAGCGCCTTGCCGAGCAAGACCCACTGACCGGTATCGCCAACCGCCAGGGCTTCCAGGCCTTGCTCACGGCACGGCTGGCTGAAAACGAAGGCCGGGGCGTTGCCCTCGGCCACCTCGACCTGGACAACTTCCGCCACGTCAACGACGCCCTTGGCCACCAGAGCGGTGACCGCCTGATCCTGCAGGTTGTGGCCCGGTTGAAACACCAACTGGAAGCGGGGGACCAATTGGCGCGCCTGGGCAGCGACGAATTCGCGCTGCTGATCGACACGCGCCGCGACCCGAACCGCGCCGAATGGATTGCCGAACGCATCGTCGAGGCCTTGGCCGAGCCCTATTGGATCGATGGCGAAAGCTTGCTGTTGGGCTGCAGCCTGGGCCTGGCGCATGCCCGTGCCCAGGGCGGCGCCGACCCGCTGATGTGGCACGCGCACATCGCCATGCGCCAGGCCAAGGGTAGCCAGGGCTGCACCTTCCATGTGTTCAACGAGCGCATCAACCGTAATGCCCGCAGCCTGGCCGACCTGGAAAGCGAACTGCGCCGCGCCCTGCGCCGGGATGAACTGGAACTGCACTATCAACCCCGGCTGAACCTGGCCGATGGGCGCATCGTGGGGCTCGAGGCGCTGGTGCGCTGGCGGCACTCGGACCGGGGGCTGCTACCGCCCTGCGAGTTCGTGCCGCTGGCGGAGCAAAGCGGCCTGATCGTGCCATTGGGCTACTGGGTGATTTCCCGTGCGCTGCGCGACATGCAGGCGTTGTGCGAACGCGGCCTGGAGCCGCTGCACATGGCGGTCAACCTGAGCTTCCGCCAGTTCCAGGATAGCCAGCTGCTGGCCACCTTGAGCCGGCTGATCCTCGAGCACGGGGTGGATGCTCGCTGGCTGGAATTCGAGCTGACCGAAACGGCGGTCATGCGCCGCAACGAGCTGGTACGCCAGACCATGGATGCGCTGGGCCGGCTGGGCGTGCGCTTCTCGCTGGATGACTTTGGCACCGGTTTTTCGTCGTTCGTACACCTGAACAGCCTGCCGATCACCTTGCTCAAGGTGGACCGCAGTTTCGTGGCCGAAATGGAAATGCGCGAGGAAAACCGCAAGCTGGTGCACGCCATGATCAACCTGGCGCACAACCTCAACCTTGAGGTGGTGGCTGAAGGGGTGGAGAGTGAGGAGCAACTGGAGCTGCTGCGCGGGTTTGGTTGTGACCAGGTGCAAGGATTTCTGGTCAGCAAGCCACTGCCGGTGGGGGAGTTGATGGAGTTTTTGCTGCAGGCGCCTGACTGTCAGTTGGGGGTTGTCCTTTAGGGCCCTTTCGCGGGCACGCCCGCTCCCACAGGGGCCGCGCACTGTACCTGTGGGAGCGGGCGTGCCCGCGAATAGGCCCTGAAGTCAGGCCGAGGCGGTAGCCTCTCCACCAATCCCAGCTTTGCGCAACAACCGCTTCATCCGCCACTCAAAACCAAAGGTCAGCGCCACCGCCGCGCACGCCAGCCCCAGCGCCAACCCCCACCAGATCCCGACCGCCCCGCCGCCCAGGTTGAACGCGAACAGCCAGGCGCTCGGCGCGCCTACCAGCCAATAGCAGCACAGCCCGATAAGGAAGGTGGTCTTGGCATCTTTCAGGCCGCGTATGGAGCCCATGGCGATGGTCTGCATGCCATCGAACAACTCGAACCAGGCGGCCACCATCAACAAGTGCACCGCCAGTTGGTAGATGGCGGCAAAGCCCGGGTCATTACGGTCTATGAACAGGCTCACCAGCGCCTCGGGCAACAGCAAAAACAGCGCGGCAAAGGCAAACATCACGGTTGCCCCGAAGCCGATGCCCACGCGCCCCGCGCTGCGCGCCGCCAGCAGGTTGCCGGCGCCGTAGTACAGGCCCACGCGCATGGTTACCGCATAGGAGAGCCCTGTCGGCACCATGAATGCCGTGGACACGATCTGCAGGGCGATCTGGTGGGCCGCCAGTTCGGTGCTGCCCAGCACCCCCATGCACAACGCGGCAAAGGCGAACAGGCCCACTTCCACCATGTAGGTGCCGCCAATCGGCAGGCCCAGCCGCCACAGCTCACGCAGGGCGTGCAGCGATGGGCGCGACAGGCCCTTGCGCAGCGGGTAGGCGGCATAGGCCGGGTGCCAGCGGATGTACAACGACAGGGCAATGGCCATGCCCATCGACACCACCGCAGTGACCAGGCCGATACCCATCAGCCCGAGCCTGGGCAGGCCGAACATGCCCTCGATCAGCGCCACGTTGAGCAGGTAGTTCAGCACCGTGCCGACCAGGCTGATGACCATCACCGGGGTCGAACGGCCAAGGGCACTGGTGAACCCGCGCAAGGCCATGAAGGTCAGGTAACCGGGCAACGCCAGCGGCAGCAGGGTCAGAAACTGGGCAGCCGAGGCCACGTTCTCGGGCTGTTGCCCGAACAGCAGCAGTACCGGCTCAAGGTTCCACAGCACCAGCGCGGCGAACAGCGCCAGGCCCCAGGCCAGCCACAGGCCGTTCTGGGCCAGACGGGTGGCCCCTTCGATGTCGTTGGCGCCCTTGCGAATCGCCACCAGGGTACCCACTGCGGCGATCACCCCCAGGCAGAAGATCGACACGAAGGAATAGCTGGCCGCGCCCAGGCCACCGCCGGCCAAGGCCTGCGGGCTGATGCGGGCCATCATCAGGGTGTCGGTCAGCACCATCAGCATGTGCGCCAGCTGCGAGGCGATCAGCGGCCCGGCCAGGCGCAACAAAGCCTTGAGTTCTGTAGTGGGCGCGACGTGCATGGGCTGTCCTTGTTCCTGAGGTGATCAACGAAGCGCGATTCTGAGGCTTTGGTCAACTTTGCACAAAAGGATAAAAGCGATGGTTGGCATGAGTTGAACTCATGCCTGCAAGTTTCGGATAATTCGCCTCTGTCCCTAGATTGCAGGTGCCTCATGTCGCGCCAGCTACCTCCGCTGTATGCCTTGCGCGCATTCGAGGCCGCTGCGCGGCTCAGTTCGTTCACCCGCGCGGGCGAAGAGCTGTCGATCACGCAAAGTGCCATCAGCCGGCATATCCGTACCCTGGAAGAGCATTTCGCCTGCCGCCTGTTCGTGCGCAGTGGCCGCAATCTGCAACTGACCGAAGCTGGGCGGGTATTGCTGCCGGGGGTGCGCGAAGGCTTTGCCGCGTTCGCCCGTGCCTGTGAAACCCTGTGTGGTGAAGATGACATCCTGCGCATGAAAGCACCTTCGACCCTGACCATGCGGTGGTTGCTGGCCTGCCTGAGCCGGTTTCGCCACCTGCAACCCGGTAACGAGGTACAGCTGACCAGCGCCTGGATGGATGTAGACCATGTGGACTTCAACCAGGAACCGTTCGATTGTGCGGTGTTGCTCAGCGATGGGGTGTTCCCGGCAGACTGGGAGGTGCGCAAGCTGTTCCCGGAGTTGTTGATTCCGGTCGGCGCACCGGACCTGCTTGGCGAAAAGCCCTGGAGCGTGTCCCGGCTGGCCGGTATCGAGCTGCTGCACCCCACGGTGGACAAGCGCGACTGGCGTGACTGGCTGCAGCGCATGGGCCTCGCTGGCAAGGTATCGCTCAAGGGTGGGCAGGTTTTCGACACGCTGGAGCTGAGCATGATTGCCGCAGCGCGTGGCTACGGCATCTCCATCGGCGACTTGCTGATGGTGGCCGAGGACGTGGCGCAGAAGCGCCTGAGCCTGCCCTGGCCGACGGCGGTGCCCAGTGGCATGGATTACTACCTGGTGTGGCCGCGTACCCGGCGCGGGGGCGAGCGGTTGCGGCGGTTGAGTGCATTTCTGGAGCAGGAGGTAGCGGCCATGGATCTTCCGGATGTGGAAATACTGCCGCCCCTTTGATGGCTTGCACTGGCCTTGTCGCCGGCAAGCCAGCTCCCACAGGGGTCGCCTTAGGGCTGACAGGTGTTTGCCACAAGGTATGGCAGCGCCTGTTAGAGCGAGCGCCGCCCGCGCGGCGCAATCGCGAGCTGCGCTCGCTCCTACGTTTGTTTCGGGCCAATTATTCCTGTGGGATTCGCGCGCGAACGCCTTGGTGCATGCCTCAATATCCCGCCGTACAAACAAGGCGGCCGCGCGCGCCTGTCACAGGCGTTACTGGCCCGAAACAAACGTAGGAGCGAGCGCAGCTCGCGATTGCGCCGCGCGGGCGGCGCTCGATCTCACAGGCGCTGAAGATGCTCCGGCTACCCTTGCCAGGAACCATAGAATCTCCCACACCGGTAGCGATGCGCTCAAGACCTGTGCTGCACGTGTGGGGCCCGGCTTGCCGACGACAGGGCCGCAACAGGCTGTAGAAAACGTTTGCGAATATCCCGGCCCGACACTCAAGTACTCGCCCGCGACGCCGATTCACTGGCACCAGCGTCCCGGAAGAGGGCGCACTTCCCGTCGATAGAAAGCGGGCGGTCAGTGTGATCAGGACGATCCCGGCCTCTTGCCAGGAGCTTCACATGTCTCAACCCCGTGCCCGCATAGCCTCGCAGCTCGGTGTCGCCCTCGCCATCGTGCTGGCGCTGGTGATTTCCGGCAGTACCCTGTTTGCCCTGCGTTCGCTGGACGATGCCAACCTCGCCACACGCCAGGCGCACCTGGGCAGTGAAGCGCGCCTGCTGGCCGACCAGCTCGAAACCTTCCACAGTTCGCTCAAGGACAATACCCAGCGCCTCAGCGGGTTGTTCGAGCGCCGCTTCGCCTCGGGCCTGTCGCTGCATGCCGGTGAAACGGTGCAGGTCGCCGGGCAGGCAACACCGGCGCTGTACCTGGGTGATCATTTGCTGAACAACGATTTTCAGCAGGTTGACGAATTCCAGCAGATGACCGCTGGCATCGCCACGCTGTTCGTGCGCAGTGGCGAAGACTTCGTGCGCATCAGCACCAACCTGAAGAAGCAGGACGGCAGCCGCGCCATCGGCACTCAGCTCGACCGTCAGCACCCGGCCTACCGCAAGTTGCTGGCCGGGCAGATGTACGTTGGCCGCGCCGTGTTGTTCGAGCGTAACTACATGACCCGCTATGTGCCGGTAAGTGACGGCAACGGCCGGGTAATTGCCGTATTGTTCGTTGGCTTCGACTACACCGATGCGCAGAACACCCAGTTTGCCAACCTCAAGCGTTTCCGCATTGGCCAGACCGGTTCGCTGGCCCTGCAGGACGAGAACGGCCAGTGGCTGGTGCCACCAGCCAATGCCGAGCAACCGCTGTACAGCGCAACGGCCGCATTTGCCGAAGGCCCGTGGACGGTGGTGGCGAGCATGCCGATGGCGGAAATCCGTGAGGTGACCTGGAGTGTAGGCCTGCGCCTGGCCATCGGCAGCCTGCTGGCCATGGTCCTGGCGGTGGCGGCTACCCTGTGGCTGTTGCGGCGCAAGCTGCGGCCGCTGGACGCGCTGGTGCGCCAGGCCGAAGCGCTGGGCGCAGGTGACCTGAGCGCGCGGCTGAGCGTGACCAGCCACGACGAAATCGGCCAACTGGCCAGCAGCTTCAACAAGATGGGCGAGGCCTTGTCAGGCATGGTCGAGCACATTCGCAGTGCGTCCGAGCAAGTCAGCTCGCGCGCCAAATCGTTGTCTGGCCTGTCGGCCGGGGCCTGCGAGGGCATGGAGCAGCAGTCCGGTGAAATCACCAGCATGGCCGGTGCGGTGGAGGAGTTCAGCGCCACCTCTATGAACATCGCCGACAACATGGCAGGCACCGAGCGCATGGCGCGTGACAATGCCCAGCAGACCCGCATCGGCCGCAGCGCCATGGATGAAGCATCGCGTTCGCTGAAGCAGATCGCCGATGCCCTCGGCGGTACGGCCACGGTGATGGACAGCCTGGGGGCACGCTCGCAGGAAATCGGCGGCATCATCAGCGTGATTACTGCCATCGCCGAACAGACCAACCTGCTGGCGTTGAATGCGGCCATCGAGGCTGCCCGCGCCGGTGAGCAGGGCCGCGGCTTTGCGGTGGTGGCGGACGAAGTGCGCAGCCTGGCCGCACGAACCCGCCAGGCCACGGATGAAATATCCGGGATGATCACCAGCATCCAGCAGCAGACCGGGCACGCCATCACGACGCTGGAGCAGGGTAACCAGCTGATGCAGGAAGGTCTGCAGCGCAATGACAAGGTGGCGCAAGCGCTGGCGCGTATCGACGAGCAGAGCCGTGCGGCGGGTGAGCAGTTCACGGTGATCAGTACGGCGACTCAGGAGCAGAGCAGCACGGCGACGGTGCTCAGCCGCAATTTGCAGAGCATTGCCCAGGCCAACGGCGAGCAGCGCGAGGTGGCCAATGAGCTGGCCTTTACCGCGCGGGAGCTGGAAGGGCTGGCGGCGCAGCTGCGGCAGGAAGTTGATCGTTTCCGCTGATATCGCAGGGGGCCGCAAAGCGCCCCCGGCGATCTACCGGCTTACATCGAACCTAGGTTCAACGCCTGCGCACAAGCCTGCAGCGACCGCCGCTCGCTTTGCGCATACAGCGCCACCTCATCCTGCACCTGCAGCCCTAATGCCGCTTCAAAGGCATCGCGGTTGGCATTGCTGCCGTACTCGGCCTGCGCATCGTCACCCAGGTTGGACTGGAAGATGCCCGCCGCGCTTACCGGCAGAAAGTCCTCGTAGACCAGCGCTTCGAAGTGCACATGGCCGGCCTCGATCAAGCCCTCCAGGGTGGTGGGGCGGCCTTGCTGGTCACGTGCGGCCAGGCCTTTTTCGGTGGCGAAGTAACGGAAATACGCCAGGCCTTGCTCACGCATCTGCGCGAGGTCGTCCGGGAATTCGGCAAAGCTGTCCTTCAGCAGTGTCATGTAACGTTCAGCGTTGGCCTCGGCAGGCGCACCGCCCAAGGCAGCGCGGGTGGCATCGAGCAGTTTGTCGTACAGCTGGCGGCCCTTGGGTGTCAGGGCCGCACCGCGTTGCTCGATTTCGCCAAAGCGCGCGGTGTGGCTGCCTTCGCTGCCCTGCTGGTCGCTGAAGGCGACCTTTTCCTGCAGGGCCTTGAAGCTGGTCTGGCGCAGCAGGATCGGGTGGCGGCGGGTGGGCGGGCCTTCCACCACGGCCTTGGGCGGAATGCCCTTGGCCGGCATGCCGACCTGAATGGCATCGATGTCCAGCGTACGCGGGGTCAGGTGGTTGATGTGCGGGCCCTTGAAGGCCACCACGTCGGCAATCAGGCGGTGCTGATCGTGCAACTGCTGATATTGCTCGGCGGTGACG
Organism: Pseudomonas sp. BJP69; assembly: GCF_007633355.1. Classification (NCBI taxonomy): domain Bacteria; kingdom Pseudomonadati; phylum Pseudomonadota; class Gammaproteobacteria; order Pseudomonadales; family Pseudomonadaceae; genus Pseudomonas; species Pseudomonas sp. BJP69. The sequence continues at coordinate 5,388,451 of NZ_CP041933.1, read as the reverse complement.
GTGGCGTCCTGGTGCCAGCGGAAGGTGTGCAGGGCCTCCTGCACGAATGCGGCGGCATCGGTGGCATTCAAGCCGCCGTCGCGCTCGCACTGGGCGATCAGTTCGAGGGCGCGCGCGGTGAAGATCTGGCGCTTGGCCAGGATGCTCTGGGCCAGTTCGCGCAGTTGCGGGTTGTCGATCAGTTCCAGGCGCAGCAGCGAGGTGAACACCCGGAACGGGCTGATGTGCAGGGACTGCTCGTGCACCGCGCGGAAGGCGGTGGAGTGCACCGGCACACCGGCAGAGCTAAGGTCGTAGTACCCAACCGGCTGCATGCCCATCACCGCGAACAGGCGGGCGATGGTAGCCAGTTCTGCGGCGGTGCCAACCCGGATGGCGCCATGCCGCTCGTGGTCCAGGCGCTCGATTTCGCCGGTCCAGCGCAGGGCCTCGGCAACGTTGGGCTGCTGGGCCATGACCTGCTGGTTGATTTCGCTCACCAGCTCCAGCAGCGTGCCGTACAGCGGCACTTCCTGTTTGTACATGAGCGACATGGCGGCAGAAAACTGCGCGCGAATGCTGTCGGGGCTGACGAAATCGTGGGCGGGCATCGCTAGCTTCCTGGTTAGGTTCGGACGCTTACATGAAAGCTGGGAATGCACCTTGCTCACAAGCGAAAAAAAGTGAGTGTGTCATTCCTTTTTTGATCGACCTCAAGGGCCATTGGGGCTGCTTTGCAGCCCATCGCGACACAAGGCCGCTCCTACAGGTCGAGGTAGGCCCGGCAACCTCAAACCTGCAACTGCTCGCCGATCCACTCCACCAACGCCCGTACCTTGGGCACCTCCGCCGCATGCTCGGCATACGCCAGGTAATGCGCCCCGGCACTGCGCATGGCGTGATCCCATGGCACCACCAGGCTGCCCTCGGCCAGCTCCTTGGCTGCCAGGTAGCGCGGCACCAGTGCTACCCCGCAGCCTGTCTGCGCGGCGCTCAATGCCATATAGAAGGTATCGAAGCGCGGCCCGTGGTAGGCGTTGACGCTTTGCAGGTCCTGCTCCAGGAACCACTCGTGCCAGGCCTCGGGGCGCGAGGTACTCTGCAACAGCACCAACTCGGCCAGCTGTTCGGCGCCCGCCAACTCACGCCCGGCCAGCAGCTCCGGCGCACACACCGGCACCACTTCTTCGCCGAACAGCGCCACGCAGGTGGCACCCGGCCAGGTGCCCTGACCATAGAAGAACACCACGTCCGCCGAGCCCTGCAGCAGGGCGAACGGCTCCATCTCGTTGCGGATATCCAGGTGGATATTGCCGTGCCGTTTGCCAAAGCCCTTGAGGTGCGGGATCAGCCAGCGCACGCCAAAACTCGGTTGAGTGGCGACCTTCAATATCTCGGTCTGCTCGCCATAGGTGAGCACGTAGCGGCTGGACATATCCACCTGAGTAAGGATCTTGTTGACCTCGGCCAGGTACAGGCTGCCGGCCGGGGTCAGTTGCAGGCGCCGGCGAATGCGCAGGAACAGGTGATGGCGCAGCATGTCCTCCAGTTGCGCCACCTGCTTGCTGACCGCGCTCTGGGTCAGGTGCAGCTCTTCAGCGGCACGGGTAAAACTCAAATGGCGGGCTGCAGCTTCAAAGCACTGCAGGGCGGTCATGGAGGGCACCAGGCGTTTGGACATAGCGGTCTCTGCGATACGGATCATTACCTGGTGGAATGATATGCGGAATAAAGGTCGTTTGTTGTACCTATGTGATCGGATTAATACTGATCCACATCATTTTTCCACCCCATCACCCGATGTAGGAGAAGCACAAATGGTTGCTGGATTGCTCGAGCGCCTTGGCGTTGCCGCCGAGGCTTACACCCAGGGCGATTACCCTGTTCACACGCCGATCGACGGCAGCCAGATCGCCTCGGTGAAACTGCTCGGCAAGGCCGAGACCACCGCCCGCATCGACCAGGCCCAGAGCGCCTTCGAAGCCTGGCGCAGCGTACCGGCACCACGCCGCGGCGAACTGGTGCGCCTGTTTGGCGAAGTGCTGCGTGCGCACAAGGCCGACCTCGGCGAGCTGGTCTCGATCGAAGCCGGCAAGATCACCCAGGAAGGCCTGGGTGAAGTTCAGGAAATGATCGACATCTGCGACTTCGCCGTGGGGCTGTCGCGCCAGCTGTACGGCCTGACCATCGCTTCCGAGCGCCCGGGGCACCACATGCGTGAAACCTGGCACCCGCTGGGGGTGGTCGGCGTGATCAGTGCCTTCAACTTTCCGGTCGCGGTGTGGGCCTGGAACACCGCACTGGCCCTGGTGGCCGGCAACTCCGTGGTATGGAAGCCGTCCGAGAAAACCCCGCTGACCGCCCTGGCGTGCCAGGCACTGTTCGAGAAAGCCCTGAAAGCCTTTGGTGACGCCCCGGCGGGCCTGGCGCAGCTGGTCATTGGTGGCCGTGAAGCCGGTGAAGCCCTGGTCGACGACCCGCGTGTGCCGCTGGTCAGCGCCACCGGCAGCACCCGCATGGGGCGCGAAGTTGGCCCACGTGTGGCTGCACGCTTCGGCCGCAGCATCCTTGAGCTGGGCGGCAACAACGCCATGATCCTGGCCCCCAGCGCCGACCTCGACCTGGCCGTGCGCGGCATCCTGTTCTCGGCGGTCGGTACCGCCGGCCAGCGCTGCACCACCCTGCGCCGCCTGATCGTGCACCGCTCGATCAAGGACGAAGTGGTTGCCCGGGTCAAAGCCGCCTACGGCAAAGTCCGCATTGGCGACCCGCGCAAGGACAACCTGGTTGGCCCGTTGATCGACAAGCTGTCGTTCGACGCCATGCAGGGTGCCCTGGCCAAGGCCCGCGACGAAGGCGGCCAGGTATTCGGTGGTGAGCGTCAGCTGGCCGAGCAGTACCCGAATGCCTACTACGTGTCGCCAGCCATCGCTGAAATGCCGGCGCAAAGCGACGTGGTCCGCCACGAAACCTTCGCCCCGATCCTCTACGTACTGGCCTACGACGACTTTGAAGAGGCCCTGCGCCTGAACAACGAAGTGCCACAAGGCCTGTCGTCGTGCATCTTCACCACCGACCTGCGTGAGGCCGAACGTTTCCAGAGCGCTGCGGGTAGTGATTGCGGCATTGCCAACGTCAACATCGGCACCAGCGGTGCCGAGATCGGCGGTGCGTTCGGTGGCGAGAAAGAGACCGGTGGTGGCCGGGAATCCGGTTCGGATGCCTGGAAGGGCTACATGCGCCGCCAGACCAACACTGTGAACTACTCGCGCGAGCTGCCGCTGGCACAGGGTATCGTGTTCGATTGATCGGTTGATGCTGCATGGCCGGGGGCTTTGCCCCCGGTTCGCGGGTGAACCCGCTCCTACGGGCACTGCACAGCTTTTCGAACCTGTGCAGCCCCTGTAGGAGCGGGTTTACCCGCGAATGGGCTGCAAGGCAGCCCCAACAAGAACAAATTGCTGGAGCCGGGCCATGTCCGAACTGCGTCAACAATGCTTGTGGGAATTCGTCAGCACACCGAGTGTGGCCGCCCAGGCCCTGGCCGGTGAGCACAAGGCCGATGTGTGCGTGATCGGTGGCGGCATTACCGGCCTGTCGGCGGCCATTCACCTGCTCGAGCAGGGCAAGTCGGTGATCCTGCTGGAGGCCTGGAAGGTCGGCCACGGGGGCTCCGGGCGCAACGTCGGGTTGGTCAATGCCGGTACCTGGATCCGCCCCGACGACGTCGAGGCGACCCTTGGCCAGAAGCAGGGCAGCCGCCTTAACCAGGTGCTGGGTGAAGCCCCGGCTGAAGTGTTCGCAATGATCGAGCGCCTGGGCATCGACTGCCAGGCCCAGCACAAGGGCACGTTGCACATGGCGCACAACGCCACCGGCATCGCCGACCTTGAGGCCCGCCACGAGCAGTGGCGCCGTCGCGGTGCCGACGTGGAGCTGCTGACCGGCGCGCAGTGCCAGGAATACTGTGGCACCGACAAGATTTCCGCCGCGTTGCTCGACCGCCGCGCCGGCACCATCAACCCCATGGGCTACACCCAGGGCCTGGCTGCGGCCGTGGTGCGCCTGGGTGGCCAGCTGTTTCAGCAGTCGGCTGTCGAAGGCCTGGCGCGCGAGGGCGACGCCTGGCGGGTCAAGACGGCCCGTGGCTCGGTACGGGCCGACAAGGTGGTGATTTCCACCGGTGCCTACACCGAAGGCGACTGGAGCAACCTTCAGAAGCAGTTCTTCCGCGGTTATTACTACCAGGTCGCCTCCAAGCCGCTGCAAGGCGCTGAGGCCGACAAGGTACTGCCGCACGGCCAGGGCTCATGGGACACCCGCACCGTGCTCAGCAGTATCCGCCGTGACGACCAGGGCCGCCTGTTGCTCGGCAGCCTGGGCCGGGTCGACAACAAGCCCGCCTGGTTCGTGCGCAGCTGGGCCGACCGCATTCAAAGCCATTACTACCCGGGCCTGGGCAAGGTCGAGTGGGAAATGCACTGGACCGGTTGCATCGACTTCACCCCCGACCACCTGATGCGCCTGTTCGAGCCGGCGCCGGGGCTGGTGGCGGTGACCGGCTATAACGGGCGTGGGAATACCACCGGCACCGTGATTGGCCGGGCGTTTGCCGAGTTCCTGCTCAAGGGTGAGGCGGGCAGCCTGCCGATTCCGTTCTCGCCAATGAGTGGCGTGAGTGCGCCATCGCTGCGCACCGCGTTCTATGAGTCCGGGTTCTCGCTGTACCACGCGGGGCAATGCCTGCGGGTTGTGTTGTAAGCACTGGCCCTATCGCCGGCAAGCCAGCTCCCACAGGGATTGCATCAGGGCTGACAGGTGGTTGCCACAAGGTATGGCAGCGCCTGTTGGAGCGAGCGCCGCCCGCGCGGCGCAATCGCGAGCTGCGCTCGCTCCTACGTTTGTTTCGGGCCAATTATTCCTGTGGGATTCGCGCGCGAACGCCTTGGTACATGCCTCAATATCGCGCCGTACAAACAAGGCGGCCGCGCGCGCCTGTCACAGGCGTTACTGGCCCGAAACAAACGTAGGAGCGAGCGCAGCTCGCGATTGCGCCGCGCGGGCGGCGCTCGATCTCACAGGCGCTGAAGATGCTCCGGCTACCCTTGCCAGAAACCATAGAATCTCCCACAGGGATTGCATAAGCCCTGAGGCCTGTGTGGTCAATGTGGGAGCTGGCTTGCCGGCGATAGGGCCAGTACAGGCTTACTTGTGCAACCAGCTGAGGAAGCCGCCCTTCTTGATCAGGGCCGGCTTCTGCAGCAACAGCGACTCCCGGCTCTGGCGCCGGAACCGCTGCAACTTGCTCAGCGCCGTCTGCACATCGCCACGTTGCGCCAGGCAACTTTTCACCTGCTCTTTGTCGATGCGGTACAGCACGCAACTGGTCAGGGTGCGGAACTCGGCCAGTGACTCGTCTTCGTCGATGATCCCCTCCACCCCCAGCACCTCGCCCGGCCCCATGCGCCCGGCCTCCAGCAGCTTGTCGCCATCGCGCACAGAGGCCGACACCACGCCGCTGCCAATCACCAGCAAATGGTCGGAATGCGCGCCTACCTCCAGGATCACCTGATCCGCCAGGTACTCCACCGCCGTCATGCGCTGGCTCAATGCGTCACGCTCTTCAGCGCTTAGCGAACGGAACACCCGCACCTCGTCCAGCACTTCGCGCTGGCGGCTGCGTGGCGGCATGGCCAGGTCGACGTTCCACATCACCCCGCTCGCCTCCAGGTGGCGGTGCGCCAGGTCGAACAACTGGTTGCGCGCCGCGGTCTTGCCGCCCATGTCGGCAATGAACCCGCTGGCCTCGTACTCCACCGACTCCAGTGTCGAGGCCTTGACCGACACCTTGGGTGCAGGTGAAGCAAGGATCGCGCTGGTACCCTGCAGGGCTTTTTCCAGTGCGTCGAACACCCGCCTGGGTCGCACTTTGGCTGGCACTACCACGTTGATCGACACCCCATGCACATCCGCCGGCCTGCTGTGGTTGAGCAGGCGCGCCTTGGCCGCCACCGAATTGGGGATCACCGCCAGGCTACCTGTGCCCGTGAGCAGGCGCGTGGCCCGCCAGTCGATATCCAGCACCTTGCCTTCGGTGCCGTCGATCGCGATCGAATCGCCAATCTGATAGGGCCGCGTGGTGTTCAGCACGATGCCGCTGAACACGTCGGCCAGCGTGCTCTGCAACGCCAGGCCTATGACGATGGCCATCACGCCCGAGGTGGCCAGCAGGCCCTTGACTGGCAGCTGCAGCACATAGCCTGCGGCCGCGACTACCGCGGCAAGGAAGATCAGCGCCCCCAGCACGTCCTGCAGCAAGCGCCCGCCGTGGCTACCCCGCGCTACCAGCAACAGGCCGAACACCACGGTGACCGTGCGCGCGCCAAACAGCCACCAGCCGATGGCCAATACCGTGGCCATCAGGTTGCGCGGCACATCGTCGGGCCAGGGCGGTGGCTGCAGCGGGCTCATGCCGGCGGCCACCAGCACCGCGCTGAACAACAGGAAAAGCACCAGCCGCATACCGATGCGCCAGGCCCGGTGCTGGAGGGGGATCAACTGCCAGATTACGAGGTCGAGCAGGATCAGGGCAGTACCGAGCAGCAACGGGGACGACTGGATGAACGCCAGCATGGTGGTCTCGGGAGTGAGGGGAGGGCTGTGGGTAGTAATAGAGCAGGTTGGCCAGCCAGGCAATGGGCGCCTGCGTGCGGGTAAACCCGCCCCCACAGGCATCGTGCGTAACCTGAGCGAGATGCGGTCCCTGTGGGAGCGGGCAAGCCCGCGAAGAGGCCAGCAAATCCAGCGCCAATCTATCGTTCCCAAAACAGAACGCTAAAGCCAAAAACCGCTATCTACCGCTCCAAAGGTGACGGTTTTAATCTTCACCCATCAACGCGAAACACCCAACTTGCTGAACTTCAAACCCTATGGAGCAACGACCATGACCAACTTCAAATACAACCGCCTGAACAAAGACGATGCCGCCGTACTGCTGGTCGACCACCAGGCTGGCCTGCTGTCGCTGGTGCGCGACATCGAGCCGGATGCCTTCAAGAACAACGTACTGGCCCTGGCTGACCTGGCCAAGTTCTTCAACCTGCCGACCATTCTCACCACCAGCTTCGAACAAGGCCCCAACGGCCCGCTGGTCCCGGAGCTGAAAGCCCTGTTCCCGGACGCGCCGTACATCGCCCGCCCAGGCCAGATCAACGCCTGGGATAACGAAGACTTCGTGAAGGCGGTGAAGGCCACCGGCAAGAAGCAGCTGATCATCGCCGGTGTGGTCACCGAAGTGTGCGTAGCCTTCCCGGCGCTGGCCGCCCTGGAAGAAGAGTTCGACGTGTTCGTGGTTACCGATGCCTCCGGCACCTTCAACGCCATGACACGCGACGCCGCCCATGACCGCATGAGCCGCGCTGGCGCCCAGTTGATGACCTGGTTCGGGGTTGCCTGCGAGCTGCACCGCGACTGGCGCAACGACATTGAAGGCCTGGCCGCGCTGTGCTCCAACCATATCCCGGACTACCGCAACCTCATGACCAGCTACAACGCCTTCAACGCCAACAAGTAAGCCGCGGCCGCGGGCACCCTCAGCCGGTGCCCGCGCAGGGCAGCACACTTATCCAATCCAGCGCCCTTTGGCCGTTGCACAGTGGCTGTGGGCAAGCTCACCCAAGGAACGCCGATGAACACCGCACTCCAAGACAACCGCGAAGTGGTGACCGTATGCCTGCAGCACCAGGTGCTCGATAGCACGCCGGGTACCTCGGCCGCGCAACCGCCGCGCTGGAAGCAGGCGCTGCTAACCTACCTGGTGATCTGCCCGATGACCATGGTCGTGCCGCAACTGCTGGCGCCGCTGTTTGCCCGCTTCCCGCAACTGGGGGGCGCGATCACCGGCAACCTGATCGTCAACCTGTTCGTCATTCTGCCCGTGGTGTTCTACATCATGCCTTGGGTGACCCGTCGCTGCGCCAACTGGCTGCGCGGCTGAGCCAGCCCCTGACCTCGATAATCCAGGAGATACCGCTATGAGCACGTTCGTTACCCGCGATGGTACTTCGATCTACTTCAAGGACTGGGGCACCGGCAAGCCCGTGCTGTTCAGCCACGGCTGGCCGCTGAATGCCGACATGTGGGACACGCAGATGGAGTTCCTGGCCAGCCGCGGTTACCGCGCCATTGCCTTCGATCGCCGCGGTTTCGGGCGCTCGAGCCAGCCATGGAACGGCTACGACTACGACACCTTCGCTGATGACATCGCCCAGCTGATCGAACACCTCGACCTGCGTGAGGTGACCCTGGTGGGCTTCTCCATGGGCGGCGGTGACGTAAGCCGCTACATCGGTCGCTACGGCACCGAGCGGGTCGCCGGGCTGGTGCTGCTGGGCGCCGTTACGCCGGTGTTCGGCAAGCGTGACGACAACCCCGAGGGTGTCGACCTGTCGGTGTTCGAAGGTATCGTGGCTGGCCTGCGTGCCGACCGGGCGCAGTTCATCGCCGACTTCGCCGCACCGTTCTATGGCATCAACCATGGGCAGCAGGTATCCCAAGGCGTGCAGACGCAGACCTTGAACATAGCGCTGATGGCGTCGCTCAAGGCCACCCTGGATTGTGTGACGGCGTTCTCCGAAACCGACTTCCGGACGGACATGGCCAAGGTCGATGTACCGACGTTGGTGATCCATGGCGATGACGACCAGATCGTGCCGTTCGAGACTACCGGCAAGCAGGCGGCGGCGCAGATTCGTGGGGCTGAGCTGAAGGTGTACGCCGGCGCGCCGCACGGGTTTGCCGTGACTCATGCGCAGCAGCTGAATGAGGACCTGCTGGCGTTCTTGAGTCGCTGAACAAGCCGGGGCCGCTTTGCGGCCCCAACCGCCGGCAAGCCCACAGGGGCTGTTCAGGGCTCAGAAGCTGTGAAGCCCTTGTGGGCGCTGGCTTGCCGGCGATGGGGCCAGCCCTGGCAACACAAAACTTGATCAGGGCTAACCTTCAACAGCCCCACCGCACATCCATCCAAGCCTTGCCCCTGTATCGGGCGGCATGCTCTGCAGTCGCGCCTGCCGCCGCCGCGCCCAGAGACGGAGAACACCATGCCCCAGGACCGCCACGACAAGACTCGTCGCCAGTTCCTCGCCAGCAGCACCGTACTGGGTGCTGCCGGCGCGCTCTGGTCTGCATTGCCCTTCACCGGCGCCGCCGGTTCCGCTCACGCATCCACCCAAGGAGGTTCCATGACCGCCGACCTGATTCTGTTCAACGGCAAGCTGCACACCGTTGACCGCGAAAAGCCCACTGCCACCGCCGTCGCCATCAAGGACGGCCGTTTCATCGCCGTGGGCAACGACGCCGAGGCCATGGCCCACAAGGGCGCCAGCACGCAAATCGTCGACCTCAAGCAGCGTACGGTCATTCCCGGCCTGAACGACTCGCACCTGCACCTGATCCGCGGCGGCCTGAACTACAACCTGGAGCTGCGCTGGGAAGGCGTGCCGTCGGTGGCCGATGCCCTGCGCATGCTCAAGGACCAGGCTGCGCGCACGCCTACCCCGCAGTGGGTGCGTGTGGTGGGTGGCTGGAACGAGTTCCAGTTCGCTGAAAAACGCATGCCGACCTTGGAAGAAATCAACCAGGCTGCACCCGATACGCCGGTGTTTCTGTTGCACCTCTACGACCGCGCCTTGCTCAACCGTGCCGCACTCAAGGCTGTCGGCTACGACAAGAGCACCCCGAACCCGCCGGGTGGCGAAATCCAGCGTGACAAGTTCGGCAACCCGACGGGCATGCTGATTGCCCGCCCGAACGCGATGATCCTCTACGCCACCCTGGCCAAAGGGCCGAAGCTGCCGCTGGAGTATCAGGTCAACTCGACCCGCCAGTTCATGCGTGAGCTGAACCGCCTGGGCCTGACCAGTGCCATCGACGCTGGCGGCGGCTACCAGAACTTCCCCGACGACTACTCGGTGATCCAGGAGCTGGCCGACAACAACCAGCTGACAGTGCGCATTGCCTACAACCTGTTCACCCAGAAGCCCAAGGAAGAACTGGACGACTTCAGGAAGTGGACATCCAGCGTCAAGCTGCACAGCGGTACCGACTTCCTGCGCCACAACGGCGCTGGTGAAATGCTGGTGTTCTCCGCCGCCGACTTCGAGGACTTCCTCGAGCCGCGCCCGGACCTGCCGCAGACCATGGAAGAAGAGCTGGAGCCGGTGGTGCGCCACCTGGTCGAGCAGCGCTGGCCGTTCCGCCTGCATGCCACCTACAACGAATCGATCACGCGCATGCTCGACGTGTTCGAGAAGGTCAACCGCGATATCCCGTTCAATGGCCTGCCGTGGTTCTTCGACCACGCCGAAACCATCACCCCGCAGAACATCGAGCGCGTGCGTGCGCTGGGCGGCGGCATCGCCATCCAAGACCGCATGGCCTTCCAGGGTGAGTGCTTCGTCGACCGCTATGGCGCCAAGGCTGCCGAGCAGACCCCGCCGATCAAACGCATGCTCGAGATGGGCGTGCCGGTCGGCGCGGGCACCGACGCTACCCGCGTGTCCAGCTACAACCCCTGGACCTCGCTGTACTGGCTGGTCAGCGGCAAGACCGTTGGCGGCATGGAGCTGTACAAGGAAGGCCTGGACCGCGAGACCGCGCTGCAGCTGTTCACCCAGGGCAGTGCCTGGTTCTCCAGCGAGCAAGGCAAGAAGGGCCAGATCAAGGTAGGCCAACTGGCCGACCTGGCGGCCTTGTCGTTGGACTTCTTCAGCGTTGATGAAGAAGCGATCAAGGGCATCGAATCGGTGCTGACCATTGTCGATGGCAAGGTTGTATACGGTGCCGGCGAATTCGACCGCCTCGGCCCACCGCAGGTGCCGGTGCTGCCGGAGTGGTCTCCAGTAGCCAAGGTGCCGGGGCACTGGCGCGTGGGTACGCCGTCGCTGGCGGCAGCCGTGCACCAGTGTTCGGGGCCGTGCGGGGTGCATGCGCACAGCCATGACAAGGCGCGCAAATCGAGTGTGCCGGTCAATGACTTCCAGGGGTTCTGGGGGGCGCTGGGCTGTTCGTGCTTTGCTTTCTAAGCTGATGTGATGTCGAGAAGAAGGGGCCGCGCGGGTAATGCCTGTCAGTCAAGCGTTACTGGGGCTGCTTTGCAGCCCTTCGCGGGCACGCCCGCGAAGGGTCGCGCTGAAAGCCCGACTTTAGAAGCTACCTTTGAGCGGGTATTCGATGATCAGGTAGAGGCGGTCGATGTCATCGCCGCCCTGGGCCTGGTTGGCACGGTGGCTGACGTGGGAGAATGACAGGCTCAGGTCCTTGGCGGCACCGGATTGCACCACGTATTTCAGGTCTATGTCGCGCTCCCAGTGCTTGCCGCCGTTGCCGTACTGGTTCACATAAGCCCCATTTGCCGGGGCATGGCTGCCATCGATGTTGCGGCCACTGACGTAACGGCCCATCAGGCTCAGGCCGGGCACGCCCAGGGTGGCGAAGTCGAGGTCGTAGCGCAGTTGCCACGAGCGCTCGCCAGGGCCGTTGAAGTCGGCGTACTTGATCGAATTGGCCAGGTAGATGGAGTCGCCACCGACGAAGTCGAACGGAGTGTCGCCCTCGACTTTCTGATAGGCCAGGCTCAGCGCCTGGGCACCGAAACGGTACTTGGTCAGCAGGCTGTAGGCGAGCGTGTCGATCGCACCGGCGCTGGCGCTACCGGTGTCACGGGTGTGGTAAAGGTTGCCGTCCAGGCGCCAGTTGCCTTCGGTCAGGTTCAGGTTGAGGTAGGCCTGGCGCCAGGTGTCTTGCAACTGCCCGGCATATAACGCGCCGCCGAACGGGCCAGATGGCGCGAAGCTGGCGCCTGCCAGGCTGATGGCGCGGTTGTGGGTGGTGGCGCCGTAGCCGCTGAAGTCGTCGTGGGTCGAGCTGTTGTCCTGGTTGTTGAAGGCGGTGAAACGCCCGGCCTGCAGGCGCCAGTCGGACAGGTCATTGTTCTCGACCAACCAGCCGGTGGCGTATTCGGGGTGCAGGCGTTTGTCGCCGGTGTCGAACACCGGGGTTTCAACCATCATTTCCCCGTAGCGCAGCTGGGTGTTGCCCAGGCGCAGCTTGAGCGCGGCACCGGCGCTGGAGTAGTCGGATTCGCCGCGGCCATCGCTGTCGCGTGGCAGCAGTCCGGTGCCGGCGTGGCCGCGACCGCCGTCGAGCTTGAAACCGAGAAAGCCATGGGCGTCGATACCGACGCCAAGCGTGCCTTCGGTGAAGCCCGAGCGGAGCTCGCCGATGAAGCCCTGGGCCCATTCCTGGCGGTAGTTCTGGCCACTGCCGGAAGGTGAGCGAAAGTCGTTGTGCAGGAAGTAATTGCGGCTGAGCAGCGACCAGCCGAGTTCAGCGGCCTGGCTGAATGCCGGGCACAGGGCGAGGGTGGCGAGCAGGGCGCGGCCTGGTCCGTGGGTGGCGCGGATCATGGGGGGCTCCGGCGGATGATCCGGGAGTGTGGGTGAAGGATAGGCCAGGGGTCTTGTAAGGGTGTGCTGGGCCCTGTGCGGTACCTGTAGGAGCGGGCATGCCCGCGAAGAAGCCAGCTCAGGACTCAAGCCATGTCGCTGATCGCAAACTCCTCAGCCAGATGATCGATCAACGCCCGCACCGAAGGCAGCAACCCACGCCGCGACGGGAATATGGCATGCACGATGCCACAGCGCGGGTGCCAGTCCGGAATCAGCTCCACCAGCCGCCCCGCCGCCAGGTCCTCGCGCACCGCCACCCGCGGCAAGTGCGCAATGCCGACCCCGGCCACCACGAAATGGCGCAAGGCAAACAGGTCGTCGGTCACCATGCGTGGTTTGTGCGGTATGACGATGCTGCGGCTGCTGTCTTCACCCCGAAACAGCTCCCACTGGTACTCGCGCTGGGCGCTGCCCCAGTGCAGGCTGGGCAGCGTGCTGAGCAACTGCGGGTCGAAACCTTTGGGCAACTGCTCCAGGTATTGAGGTTGGCCGACCAGGCACTGGGTGCTGTTGCTCAGCACCTTCATCACCATGTCGGTGTTTTCCAACGGTGGAAAACGCACCCGCAAAGCGATGTCGAAGCCCTCGTGCAGCAGGTCGACGCGGCGGTTGGTACTTTCGATGAACAGCTCCACCTGCGGGTACTTGAGCATGTAGCGGGTCAGCATCGGCCCGACCCAGGAATTGAGCAGGGTGGTCGGGCAACTGATGCGCACCAGCCCGCGCGGTTCGCTGCGGTTGCGCTCGATGATCTCCGCCGCACCCTCGGCCTCCACGCGCATGGCCAGACAGCGGTTGTAGTAGGCCTGGCCGATCTCGGTGAGCGAGCAATGGCGGCTGGTGCGGTGCAGCAGGCGCACGCCCAGGCGCTCCTCCAGGTCGGCGATGCGCCGGCTGAGCTTCGATTTGGGCATGTCCAGCGCCCGGCCTGCCGGGGCGAAACCACCGTGCTCGACTACCTGGGTGAAGTAGTAGAGGGAGTTGAGGTCTTCCAATGATCGGTCTCCGGGTTTGGCTTGCCGGCGATAAGGCCAGCACAGCCCCTACACAGCCATCGTTCACGAAACGGAACGCTAAAGCCAGATTCTGCTGACTACCGCCACAAAGGTGATGATTTTAATCTGTGCCCATCAACGCGAAACACCCCGAATAGCTGAAAAATTCATAAACCTTTGGAGCGCAGACCATGAGCAAATTCACCTACAACCGCCTGAACAAAGACGACGCCGCTGTACTGCTGGTAGACCACCAGGCTGGCCTGCTGTCGCTGGTGCGTGACATCGAGCCGGACAAGTTCAAGAACAACGTCCTGGCGCTGGCCGACCTGGCGAAGTTCTTCAACCTGCCTACCATCCTCACCACCAGCTTCGAACAAGGCCCCAACGGCCCGCTGGTACCCGAGCTGAAGGAGCTGTTCCCGGACGCGCCGTACATCGCTCGCCCCGGCCAGATCAACGCCTGGGACAACGAAGACTTCGTCAAGGCGGTGAAGGCGACTGGCAAGAAGCAACTGATCATTGCGGGTGTGGTGACCGAGGTGTGCGTGGCATTCCCGGCGCTGTCGGCGCTGGAAGAGGCGTTTGACGTGTTCGTGGTGACTGATGCTTCCGGCACCTTCAACGAAATGACCCGCGATGCGGCGCATGACCGCATGAGCCAGGCCGGTGCGCAGATGATGACCTGGTTTGGCGTGGCCTGTGAGCTGCACCGTGACTGGCGCAATGATGTGGAAGGGCTGGCGGCGCTGTGCTCCAACCACATTCCGGATTATCGGAATCTGATGACCAGCTATAACGCGTTGACTGCGGGTAAGTAACCGATCACTAGCAGTACGCATACAAGCCGGCTCCTTGCATAAGGGGCCGGCTTTTTTTGTTTACTGTACCGGCCCTTTCGCGGGCTCGCCCGCTCCCACAGGTGTCGCGCAAGCTTCAAACCCAGTGCAGAACCTGTGGGAGCGGGCATGCCCGCGAAGAGGCCGGCACCGGCAACATCAATTCACGGGCTGCATTCAGGTTGCACCAGAACAGGCTCTTGCCGGTTTCGCCCAGGTGTTACAGCGCTTTGTAGCCACAGCCGTAAGCGCCCCGCAGGTACTGGGCGACATGCACCAGGGCGTCATGGGCGCAGATGCCCGGGTTTACGGTGAACAAGTGTGGGTGGCCAGCATCGCAGCGGTTGAAGGCGCGTTGGGCTGTGTCGGGCTGAACTGTAACGACCCATTTCCCCGCAGAAGGCCGAAGTTGTACGCGGGGTGGAAAACCGGTGGGCAGGCAAGCCGGTTGGCCAAACGGCTACACGCGCACAACTGCCATTACGGCAGCCCTTTATCACATCCGGGTTTCCATACCCGATCGCTGAACCGACAGCGACCCGGTGATCGTCAGGAGACAGGATGAGGGCGTTCAGAGCCCCCAGATTGGCGAGTGCCCCATTCCGCTTTGGGCAATTTCTGACAGTGAAAAAGGATGGCATGACGGCGCCATTGAGGAACGTCGAGAGCAAACTGGGCAACCCGGAAATCCTTCAGGAGTAACCCTATGTTCCGCTCCACTGCCAGCTTGAAAGGTGTAAGGCATGACCTTACACTAACCCTTCAATGATCAGAAGTTTCAGGCACAAGGGCCTGAGGCTGCTCCATCAGCAACGTGACACATCTGGGGTGCGTGCGGATCATGTCAATCGCTTGCGGCGTTTGCTTGCTTCCCTTGACGTAGCAAAAACGGCTTCAGATATGAATCGCCCTGGTTATCGTCTTCATCCCCTGCATGGAAAGCTGGAAAGCTTTTGGGCGGTGAATGTTTCGGGTAACTGGCGCCTCGTGTTTCGCTTCATTGGTACCGATGTGGAGCTTGTTGACTATCTCGATTACCACTAAGGAGGCCTCAGCCATGCCTATGTTTGATCCTCCCCATCCCGGGGAGTCATTGCGAGAGGATGTGTTGCCCGCAATTGGAATGAACGTCTCTGAGTTAGCTCGTCACCTGGGCTACTCACGGGGGCAGTTATCCACGGTGCTCAATGGGCGTGCCGCAATATCTGCCGATCTTGCTTATCGACTTGAATTGGCTGGCCTCGGTCCTGCCCGGCAGTACCTTGCCGAACAGGCGGCCTACGATCTTTGGCAAGCGGCCCACCGTGAGCATCCTAAGATAGAGCGGTTGATATTTGCCTGATTGTTCAGTCCGCATCCGAATCAAACAACCGCTCCAACTCAACCCGCGCCTCCTTGGCCGTTTGCATCACCTTGGCCCGGTCATCGCGGACCTGCCCCTGGGCCACCAGCACTTCTTCGTCATGCTGGGTGAACCGTGCAATCCGGTCCGCCGCCTGCTCATCGCTCAAACCCAGCCCCACCAGCGCGCGGCGGGTCATCTCCAGGCTGGAATAGAACGTCTCGCGGATTGGCTCGGCACCGACATCCGCCAACTTGTGCACATGCTGGCGGTTGCGCGCACGGGCCAGCACTTTCAGGTGCGGGTACAGGCGCTTCACCCGCTCAGCTGTGTGAATGGCAGCTTCAGGGTCATCGATGGTGATGATGAAGTACTCCGCTTCACCCACCTTGGCGGCATGCAGCACTTCCGGGCGCAGCGGGTCGCCGTAGAACACCGGCACCTGCTCGAACATACGAGTCATCTCGATGGCATCGACCGAGGTTTCCAGGGCAATGAACGGGATCTTCTGCGCGCGCAGGATGCGTGCAACGATCTGACCCATACGCCCCATGCCGACGATTACCGCCCGAGGCGTATCCGCCTGTATCTGCTTGTATTGCTCAGGCACTTCACGCGCAGGTTGCGGCCGCTTGAGGGCGCGGGCGCAGGCAATCATCAGCAGCGGGGTAATGGCCATCGACAGGGTGATGGTCATCAGCAGCAGGTCGTAGGTCTGGGTGTCGAACAGGCCCTGGTCCTTGCCCAGCTTGAACACCACAAAAGCGAACTCGCCGCCGGCCGCCAGCACCATGCCCAGGCGTAGCGCGCTGGCGCCGCTCAGGCCACCGGCCAGGCGGCCAACGCCAACCAGCAGCACCAGCTTCACTGCCACCAGCAGCAGGGTCAGGCCCAGCACCACCAGCGGCATTTCCAGCAGCAGCCGCAGGTTGGCACCCATGCCGACACTGATGAAGAACAAACCCAGCAGCAGGCCCTTGAAAGGCTCGATCTGAGATTCCAGCTCATGGCGGTACTCCGAGTCCGCCAGCAGCAAGCCGGCGAGGAAGGCGCCCAGCGCCATGGAAATGCCGGCTTCCTCCATCAACCAGGCGGTACCGATCACCACCAGCAGCGCAGTGGCGGTAGACACCTCTGGCAGGCCGGTGCGGGCCACCGTGCGGAACACCGGGCGCAGCAGGTAGCGGCCGCCGACGATCACCACGGCGATGCTGGCGAAGATCTGCAAGCCGTGTTGCAGGCTGTCGCCGTGGCTGGTGTCCGGCCCGCTGGCGGCCAGCAGCGGCACCAGGGCGATCAGCGGTATGGCGGCGATGTCCTGGAACAGCAGGATGGCGAAGGCCAAGCGGCCGTGCGGGGCATTGAGTTGCTTGCTTTCGGCCAGGCTTTGCAGGCCGAGGGCGGTGGATGACAGCGCCAGGCCAAGGCCGAGCACGATGGCCGCAGGTAGCGCCTGACCGAAACCGAACAGGGCAATGGCGCCGATCAGCATGCCGGTCAGCACCACTTGGGCGGTACCGACGCCGAACACTGCCTTGCGCATCAGCCACAGGCGTTTGGGTGACAATTCCAGGCCGATGATGAACAACAGCAGCACCACGCCCAGCTCGGAAATGTGCGCCACGCTTTCGGTATCGCGGATCAAACCCAATGCCTGCGGGCCAATGACCACACCGGCCAGCAGGTAGCCAAGCACGGCACCTAGTTGTAGGCGCTTGGCCAAGGGCACGGCAAGGACGGCAGCGAGCAGAAAGATCACCGCGGTTTGTAGAAGGCTGCCTTCATGTGGCATGGGCTCGTACTCCATGAGCTGCCGGGGCAGCGTTCGAACAGGTTGGCGGACAATTCTGAGGGCTGGGGTGGCGTTAGACAATCTGCCATCGGGGAGAAAGATTGTCCTGAAAAATGAGACAACCGGTGCAGCCCCTGTGGGCGCGGGTTTCCCCGCGAAGCGGCCCGCACAGGAAACACACTGACTCAGGCCCCACCAAACTGTGCCCGATACTGCGCCGGCGTCATGCCAATCCGTTCGCAGAACACCTTGCGCATGTGCCGGTCACTGCCAAACCCGCACTGCGCCGCCACCACCTTCAGTGGCAGGTCGCCGCATTCGAGCAACTGGCGGGCGCGGTCGATGCGCGCATTCTGCAGGTATTGCAGTGGCGTAATCCCCACCTCGCGCTGAAACGTGCGGGCAAAGTTGCGCCCGCTCATGGCCACCAGGTCGGCCATTTTCTGCACGGTGAAGGCCTGCTCGATATGATCGACGATGTATGCCTGCACCCTCGCCACTGGCGAGTCGTCGCGTGGCACTGCCGCCAGCAGCGGCCCATACGGCGTTTGCCCTCCTTGCCGGTGGCGCGCCACCAGCAGCACCTTGGCCACTTCCAGGGCCAGTGCCTTGCCGTGGTCTTCGGCGATAACTGCCAGTGCCAGGTCAATGCCCGCCGTGATGCCGCCAGACGTGATCAGGCAGCGATCGATGACATAGATCTGCTCGGTTTCCACCTTGGCCGCGGGAAACGCCTGCGCCAGGCGCTCCACGTAGTTCCAGTGGGTGGTGCAACGGTAGCCGTCCAGCAGCCCGGCCCGGCCCAGCAAAAATACCCCGGTACAAATCGCCCCGAACCGCTTGGCACTGCGCACGGCCTGGGGTAGCCAGCGCTCGAGCACTGGCAGCGCGATGTTGTAGGCGCCAGGGCCACCGGGCACCAGCAGCAGATCCACGGCGGCAGGCAGGTCTTCCAGGCGTAGGTCGGCCACCACCTTCAGCCCGCATGAGCCACGCACCGCCGCCTGCCCCTCGGCCAGGGTGAGCAACTGGTAGCGCCGCTCGGCCGGCAGGAAACGGTTGGCGATGGCGAATGCATCCATAGGCCCCGTCACGTCCAGCAACAGCACATCGTTGAACAGCACCATGGCTACGGTGCGGTGGGCGGTTTTTTCCTGCATTGCTTTTCTACCTTGAATCCTGGGTGCGGCTGACGGCCTGTAACTGAATATGAAACGCATCTTATGGTAGCGGCAAACCCGCCAGGGCCAGCACCGCACAATTAAGAACAATTCAGCTTTGACTCAGGACTTTGTCATGTGCCGGGGGTGAGACTTTCCCTACTGAACAGGAGAGTCGCCATGCACGACGGGACGCCTCAAATGCCGCTGCAACCCCCTGGGGCCCTGACGCCTGCGCGGTTACGCCTGGCCAAGGAACTGATGCTGCGCAGCTCGCTGTCGATCATCGAGATCGCCGGCCTGTGCAACCTCACACGCAGCCATTTCTCCCGAGCTTTCAAGGTCAATACCGGGCTTTCGCCCCAGGCCTGGCGCCTGCTGGCACGCATGGAAAAGGCCAAGCGCCTGCTTGCCACCGAGGCGCCCATTACCCACGTGAGCCTGGAATGCGGGTTCTGTGACCAAGCCCACTTCACCCGTGCCTTCAGCCGCCTGGTCGGCCAGCCGCCGAATGCGTGGCGCCAGGCCCAGGCCTATTCTTAAGCCGGAGCTATTCACGGGTATAGCCCCCTGCGGGTAGTACCGCGCCGCTTTTCCAACCGAGGAGTCACCCCCATGAGCCAACCCGATTACAAGCGCCTGAACAAAGACGACGCCGTGGTACTGCTGGTGGACCACCAGACCGGCCTGATCTCGCTGGTGCAGGACTTCACCCCCAACGAGTTCAAGAACAACGTGCTGGCCCTGGGTGACCTGGCCAAGTTCTTCGGCCTGCCGACCATCCTCACCACCAGTTTCGAGCAAGGCCCGAACGGCCCGCTGGTGCCGGAGCTCAAGGCCATGTTCCCGGACGCGCCCTACATTGCCCGCCCAGGCCAGATCAATGCCTGGGACAACGAGGATTTCGTCAAGGCGATCAAGGCGACCGGGCGCAAGCAATTGATCATTGCCGGCGTGGTCACCGACGTGTGCGTGGCCTTCCCGACCCTGTCGGCGCTGGCGGAAGGTTTCGAGGTGTTCGTGGTCACCGATGCCTCGGGCACCTTCAACCCAACCGTGCAGCAGGCAGCGTGGGTGCGCATGACCCAGGCGGGCGCGCAGATGATGAACTGGTTCTCGGTGGCCTGTGAGCTGCACCGTGACTGGCGCAACGACATCGAAGGGCTGGGCAACCTGCTGTCGCAGCGCATACCCAACTATCGCAACCTGATGAACAGCTATGCGGCGCTGACGTCGCGCTGATTCAGCCCTGAACCGGCCTTGCAGCGGGTACACCCGTTCCTGCAGCGTGGTATGCGCAGGTGCGGGTGCACCGTGAACAGGCCGGCACAGGCTAGCGGTCACTGACCGGCAGGGTGAAGCGAATCCGGCAGCCGCCCAGCTCCGACACCAGCGCCTGCAACTGGCCGCCGTGGGCCTGCACCACCGAATTGCAGATCGCCAGCCCCATGCCCATGCCGCTGCCCTTGGTGGTGTAGAACGCATCGAACACGCGCTCGCGTTCTTCAACCGCAATGCCCGGCCCGTTGTCGTCCACACAGATCTCTACCTGCCCCGCAACTACCGCCGAGGCAATGCGCAGCACGCCATCGGCACGGTACCCCGCCAGTGCCTCCAGGCCATTGGTGATCAGGTTGAACATCAGCTGTTGCAACTGCACTGGGTCGGCCACCACGCTGACCCCCGCGTGCAAGTGCGTTTGCACCTGCACTGCGCCCTTGGCGGCATCGGTCGAGGTCAGGCGCACCACCTCGCGGATCACCGCGTCCAGCTTCACCGCCTGGCGCTGCAGCGGTGCCTGCTTGGCCAGCGAGCGCAACGCCCGCAGGATGTTGGCAGCACGCTCGCTGTCGTTGCGGATGTCCTCCAGCCCGGCCATCGCTTCTTCCAGGTCGGGCTTTGCACGCTTCAGCCAGCGCAGGCTGGCGGCGGCATTGGCAGCGATACCCAGCAACGGCTGGCTTATTTCGTGGGCAATCGAGGCCGACAGTTCGTTCATGACTTGCAGGTGGGCAGTGCGCGCAAGCTCTGCGCGAGAATGACGCCGTTCCGCCTCTATCTGCGCCCGGCTCTGGTTGTCTTCGGCCAGGCGCGTGTAGAACTTGGCCGTTTGCAGTGACACCGCGGCCTGCGCCGCCAGGATCTCCAGCATGGCCAGGCGCTGGCTGCCGAACAGGCCGGGTACCAGGCGGTTTTCCAAGTACACCAGGCCGATCAGCACCCCCTGGATCACCAGGGGCAGGCACAGTACCGAGCGGGCGCCACGTGCCTGCAGGTCCTGGCGAAAGGCTTCGGGGCAATCGCTTTGCGCATCACTCAGCACCAGCGGCTTGCGCGTACGCATGGTGGTGTTGATGACCGACAACGGCGCCTGGGTCATGAATTTCTGGCAATTGTCCATGTTCACGTGCAGCCCGGCATCGTCGATGTAGGCGAGGGCGGCCATCTGGAATTCGGCACCGCTGACGATCAGCAGCGCACCGTGGTCGGCGCCGGAGTGCTCGGTCAGGTGGCCCATCAGGGTTTCGATCAGGCCTTCCAGCAGCACCTCCTCGGACAGCGCTCGCGCCGCTTCGATACCGGCCTCAAGGTCCAGCCTGGCCTGCTGCGTGGCACGCTGGGTTTCCTGGATCGGCTGGGTGCGCAGGAACGGATGCAGGGTCTCGAGTTGCTGCACCTTGCCGGTTGCGCCCCAGATGTGGAAACAATCGCGAGCGACGCGCAGGTGCAGGTTGGCACCGGAAATCAGGCCGCTGGGGATGCACACTTCCGCCAGTTGCTCATGGGCCAGCGCCTGTTCGTGGATGAAGCCGGCAGCGGTGGCGGCGATCTGGGCCTGGTCGAAGCAACGAATGGCGGCCAACCCGTCGCCCTCCAGCTTGGCGATCACCCCTTCGATCAGCAGCAATTTGTTGCGGAACGTGGCCGGGTTGAAGCCTGCCCAGTGAGCGAAGCGCTCACGCAATGCCTGTAGTGCGTGCAGCTTGTCGGCAAGGCGGCCGGGGGCCTCCGGGCTGCCCAGGAGCAAGCCACGGAACAGGTGATAGTCGGCCAGGTTGATGTGGGCCGGCGCGGCCCAGGCGTAGTCGCCGGCCCGCGCCAGGTTGGCCATGGCCTGCGTATGGTTGCCCAGGTAGAAGGCGCTCATGCCGGCGAACAGGTACTCGAAGAACCGTGTAATGGGCGAGTTCGAGGGTGCGGTTGCGGTCGTGCCGGTGGTGCCGCTGAGGGCGGCGACGAACGCTTGCTGGGCCAGCAGGGTCTGCGCCACCTCCAGGTAGCCATGCCGGCGCGCAGTGGCCAGGCCCTGGGCGACTTCCTCGGCCACTTCCGGCAGGTAGCGGCCCATGATCAGCGAGTCGGAAACCAAGTGGTTGCAGGCATGGCAGCTCATGGCCAGGTCGCCGCTCAGGTGCGCCGAATCGACGGCCTCCACGGCGGTGCGGCGGGCCAGCTCCATGGGCGACGTCCAGGCACTGAGCTGGTCCAGAGCGAGCAGCGCGCTGCTCAGGTCGGCCTCCAGGCCGTGGCGCTCGATCAGCTTGAGCGCCGCCAGGCAGCAGCTATGGCCATCGTGATAGGCACCAAAACGCTCGGCGCACATCACCCCGTACCAGGCCAGGCCGTAGGTGCTCCCTGGCGCTACGCCATGCAGCAACGCCAGCTCCGTGAGCTTGGCCAGGTGCAGGAAACACAGGTCGTCCTGCACCAGGAAGGATGACGACAGGGTCGCCAGCAAACCTACTGCCAGTGCGACCTCTTGCGAGTCGGTGCGTGGCAGCGACTCCAGGCAGTGGAGGCCTTTCTGCTCGATCAGGCTTTGCACACGGGCATGGCTGGCTTGCACCTGGTGTGGGTCAAGGCCTGGCGCGAGTTCGATACCCAGCATCCGCAGGCCGCCAAGCGCGCTGGCGATGGCAGCCTGGCAGTTACCCTGCAAGGTCTCCAGGCGTGCCTGCAACTGGCACACCCTGGCCCGCTCCAGCGTCGAGCCGGCACGCTGGCGGCATTCAGCCAGGCGGGCCTGGGCGGCGACCGTGCGCGACAGTTGCAAATCGCACTCCGTTGCCATGCTGGCAATGGCAAAGCCAAGCGTGGCGCGGCTTTCCAGCGTACTGCAGGCTTCGAGCAGCTGTTGTGCCGTGTGCAGGTAGCCGGCGGCCTGCTCATAGGCGCGGCTGTCACGCGCCCGCTGCGCCGCCTCGTACGTAAGCTGCAGGAAGGTTGCGCAGTCATTTGCGGCAAACCCGCACGGGCTGGCGCGTTGCAGCTGATGGGCAATCTCGAACAGCAGCGCCTGCAAGCGGTCTGGCCAGGCCCCGAGCATGGCCACGGCAATGCGCGCATGCAGCGCTTCGCGCTCGTGCCCTGGCGTGAGTTGATACGCCGCCTCCTGCACGCGGTCATGCACGAAGCCCAGGCCGCTCTGGCTCGACAGCAGGAAGCCCGCGGCAATCAGGGCCTGCACCGCAGTGCCTGGCGCCCGCCCCAGCACCCGCTGCAATACGCCATTGTCGCAGCGGCTGCCTGCGGCGCTGGCGATGCGCAGTACGTCGCGCTGTGGCGCGGGCAGGCGCGCCAGGCGGTGGATCATCAGCTCGGCGACATTGTCGGCGTAACGGTGACGGGCCACGGCCTGTGGGCACCACGACCAACGCATGGCCTGGGTATCGAAGAAGAACAACTGGTCTTCGACCATGGCGCGCAGGATCTGGTGGATGAAGAACGGGTTGCCTGCGGTCTTCTCATGTACCTGTGCAGCCAGTGCCAAGGCGGCTTCGGCATCCACGTGGTAGCGCTCGGCGATCAACTCTGCCACCGCGCCAACGGCCAGCGGTCGCAGGTTCAGGGTGGTACTGCGCAGTGAGTGGGGGACACTGACCGGGCCTTGGGTAGTGCCGGTGTCGCTGCGTTGGGCAAAGATCAGCAGCAGGTTGCCGGGCGCGTTTGCCAGCAGTTGCGCCAGGAGCTGGCGCGAGGCCTCATCGACCCACTGGATGTCGTCGATGAACAGCACCAGTGGCAGGCCGGGGCGGCTGAATACTGCAAGGAATTCGACCACGGCCCGCAGCTCCTTCTGCAGCGCCATGGGGGTAAGTTTGCCTGGCAGTGGCGGCAACGCGCCAAGCACTAGCTGCAGGTCTGGCGCCAACTTGCCCAGCAGCCGGCCGTGGCCTTGGATGCGGCGCAGGATGTCGTGGCGCAGGGCGTCGAGTTCGTGGCTGTCCTTGGCCAGCAACTGGGTGGTCAGGGCGCCGAGGATTTCCACCCAAGGCGCGTAGGGCGCAGCCTGCGACACGCTGTTGCACTTGCCGACCGCCCAGTACCCTTGAGCATTGGCCTTGAGTGCAGCGGCCACCAGGCTCGACTTGCCCATGCCTGCGGCGCCTTGAATATGCAGCACTTGCGGCGTGCTGTCGCGGCGCAACCCCTTGAGCAGCAGCGCAATGGCCTGCTGTTCGGCATCGCGGCCATACAGGCGGCTGCCATGGGCGGCGACCGGGTCGGCGCAACCTGGTTCGAAGGCCGCCATGTGTTTGCTGGCAGCCCATTGCCGGTGGCAGTAGCCCAGGTCCACGGCCAGGGCGTGTGCGCTCTGGTAGCGTGCGTCCGGTTCCTTGGCCAGGGCCTTGGCCAGCACGCTGCTCAGCGGCTGCGGCACGCGGTTGTCGACTTCGCAGGCGGTCTTGGGTTGTACCCCCGCATGCAGCTGACGCCAGTGCTGGGTATCGCGCCCGGTCAGTGGCAATTCACCGAGCAGTAGCTGGTACAGGATCGCCCCCAGGGCATAGATGTCACTGCGCAGGTCGTTGTTGCTGCCGTGCGGGCAGACTTGCTCGGGCGCCAGGTAGGTCCAGTTGCCGAGCGGCATGCCTTGCTCGCCGAGCGGATGCGCAGGTGTTGCACGGAACCCGCCCAGCCGCACCTGCAAGTTGTCCTGCACATGCACATGGGCTGGCTGCAGGGCGCCGTGCAGTACATTGCTTTGGTGGGCCTGGGCCAAGGCAGTGGCGGCGTTCAGCGCAATCTCCAGGAACGGCTCCAGCGCCAGCCGGCCTTCGCTGAGCAGGTCGGCGATGGAGTGACCGGCCGGGTACACCAGCAGTGGGCCTTCGGGGGAACGCACGAACGCGCACGGCACCACTGCCCACTGTGGGTCCAGTTTCAGCCGGTAGTCGCGCTCCAGGCGCTGACAGGCGGCGGGCGCTTCGAGCGGTGCTCGCATGGCGAGCCAGGCTTGCCCGCTGGTGGGGTCGCACAGGCGGAAGCAACTGAGCTCGCCATCCTGGCCCAACGCTGTGATGTCGCAGTTGTTGAGCCAGCTTTCGTCGACTGTCTGGTCGTAATCGATGGGCCTGTGAGCAAGGCGTTCATCGCGCATGAAACACCCCCCTGCTGGCGACATCCCGAGACGTGAGTATACGCAGCCAGGCCATGGGGAATGCGGGTTGCAGCCCGCTTGGCAGGAACGGGCACGCTGTTGTCCGTTATCGTCCCCTGGCCTTTTCCGGGCGCTTGTATAGTGCCTTGAACACCCTATCCCTCGGGATAATTGTTCCACCGCATCCGCTGGCCTACGCTGTTCGTGGCTGCGCGAATGCCCGTGCCCGTGCGAGGAAGCCATGATCCGAATAGGCAATGCCCTGGTGTCCCTGGAGCGCCGCGAAGTGTTGCTCGACGGTAAGCCCATGCTGCTGGGCGGGCGCGCGTTCGAGGTGCTGGCCACACTGATCAGGGCCAAGGGCCGGGTGGTCGACAAGGAAGAATTGTTCAGCCAGGTGTGGGCCGGCACCGTGGTCGAGGACAACAACCTGCAGGTCCAGGTGTCGTTGCTGCGCAAGGCATTTGGCGACCGTGGGCTGATTCAGACCGTACCTCGGCGTGGCTACCGGTTGGCGGCCGAGATCAGCTTCGCGGCCCCAGGCCGGGCATTGGGGGCTTTGCCGTTGTGCGCAGGCGCCGACACCCTGGAGCCATCCGGCGAAAGTGCGGATGTGCCAGTGCTGGTGGTTGATGACGACCCATCGGTACGCACGGCGCTCGGCCGGCTGCTGCGCTCGCAGGGCATACCCCATCATCTGTTCGCCAGTGCCGAGGAGCTGTTTGAAGCCCGGCTGGAAACCCCTTACGCCTGCCTGTTGCTCGACATGCACCTGCCCGATATCACCGGCTTGCAAGTGCAGGAAACGCTGCGCCAGCTGGCGCTGCCCTGGCCGATCGTGTTCATGACCGGCTTTGGCACCATTGCGATGACCGTGCAGGCGATGCGCGCAGGTGCCGTGGAGTTCCTCACCAAGCCTTTTGACGAGGAGCAGTTGCTGGCCCTGCTGGGTACGCTGCGGGTGCGTGCCGTGGCCGAAGGGCGCAAGTGGCGCCATGCCCGGCTCGTGGCGGAAAAGTACCAGCGCCTGACCCCGCGTGAGCGCCAGGTGTTCTCGCTGGTGGTCGACGGCCTGTCGCACAAGCAGATCGCCAGGCAGATCGGCACCAGTGAGGTGACCACCAAGGTGCACAAGAAGAGCATCATGAACAAGATGCAGTCGCGCTCATTGGTGGAGTTAGTGGCCATGCACAACGTGCTCGGCACACAGCAGGAGGGCATGGGCGGCGCATGAGCAGATGGGTATGCATCGTCGATGACGATGCTTCGGTGCGCAAGAGCCTGGCCAACCTGCTGCGTTCAGCCGGGTTCGAGACCCTGACCTTCGCCGGCGGTGCCCCGTTCCTGGCGTCTGAACGGGCAGGGCAGGCCGGTTGCGTGCTGCTCGATCTGAAGATGCCCGGCATGAGCGGGCTGCACGTGCAGCGTGAGCTGGCGCTTCGGCAATGGCCGATAGTGGTGATCTGCATGTCGGCGCATTGGGATGATGCCGCAATGCACGCGGCGACGCGGCTGGGGGCGCTGGAGTGCCTGGGCAAGCCGTTTTCTGAAGAGGTATTGCTGGCGGTGGTTGAACGGGCATTGGCTGGCCGCCAGTAAACCAAGGGGTGGTGCAGGCCCTTGCCTGCAAGGCCACTGCGCAACCTAACTGCTCCCCGGCCGATACTGCAGGGCCTCGGCCAGATGCGCCCGGCCAATGGTCTCGCACCCCTCCAGGTCCGCCAGCGTTCGCGCTACCTTCAACAACCGGTGTGCCGCGCGCAGCGATAACGTCAGCCGCTCGCAGGCATTTTCAAGCCAGACCTGGTCGGCGGCTTTCAAGGCACAATGCCGGCGTAAACCTTCGAGATCGAGGAAGGCATTCGCGCAGGCCTGACGCCCGTGTTGCAGCGCTCGGGCCTGTGCCACTTTCACAGCCACAGCGGCACTGGTTTCACCGCTAGGCTGGTTGTTCAGCGTGGTGCTTTCGCGGGCCACGGTCAGGTGCAGGTCGATGCGGTCCAGCAGTGGCCCGGACAGTTTGTTGCGATAGCGGGCGATCTGCTCGGTGCTGCAGCGGCAACGGCCGGTTGGGTCGCCGAGGTAGCCGCACGGGCAGGGGTTCATGGCCGCCACCAGCTGAAAGCGCGCGGGAAAGCGTACCTTGTCGCGGGCCCGGGCAATCACGATTTCACCGGACTCCAACGGCTCGCGTAACACCTCCAGCACGCGGCGCTCGAATTCCGGCAGCTCGTCAAGGAACAGCACACCGTGGTGAGCGAGGGTGATTTCGCCAGGTTGCGGCCGGCTGCTGCCCCCCACCAGTGCCGGGCCGGAGGCGGAGTGGTGCGGGTGGCGAAAGGGGCGCTGCGGCCAGCTGCTCAGCGGTGCATGGCCGCTGACCGACTGGATCGCCGCCACTTCCAGCGCCTCGTGCTCGTCCAGCGGCGGCAGCAGCCCGGGCAGCCGGCTGGCGAGCAAGGTCTTGCCGGTGCCGGGCGGGCCGGTGAACAACAGGTTGTGCGCCCCGGCAGCTGCCAGCAGCAAGGCGCGCTTGGCCGCCAGTTGCCCTTGCACCTCGCTCAGGTCCGGGTACGGCCGTTGCTGCAGGATCAAACCGTTGGCCGCATAAGGCGCCAGGGGCACCTGGCCGTTGAGGTGGGCAACCAGCTCCAGCAAGTGCCCCACGGCATACACCGCCAGGCCGCTGGCCAGGCTGGCCTCCTCGGCGTTTTCCCGTGGTACCACCAGCGCCCGGCCTGCTTCGCGGGCCGCGAGTGCCGCCGGCAATACCCCCTGCACCGGGCGCAACGTGCCAGACAGTGCCAGTTCGCCCAGGCATTCAAGCTCGGCAAGGGCCGCGGTTGGCAGTTGACCGTCGGCGGCGAGGATGCCCAAGGCAATGGCCAGGTCGTAGCGCCCGCCATCCTTGGGCAGGTCGGCGGGGGCCAGGTTCTGGGTGATGCGCCGTTGTGGGTAGTTCAACCCGGAATTGACGATGGCGCTGCGTACCCGGTCTTTGCTTTCCTTGACGGTGGTTTCCGGTAGGCCGACCAGGGTGAGGTGCGGCAGGCCATTGGTCAGGTGCGTTTCGACGCTGACCGCCGGTGCCTGTACGCCCACCTGGGCGCGGCTATGGACGAGGGCTAGGGACATGGACGCTCCGTTGTCGCGGGTGAAGGCCGCTTCCTGCGGTAGCGCACAGGATAGCCAGCGCTCCTACTGCCGGCGCAAGAAGTGTGCGTCGTGGTTTTTCCGGGCAGGGATTTATCGCGGATTTTTACACCTCTGAGCAAAAGGTGGATCCAATATTCTTTGCGCAGGGGCCGGGTATGGCTTAGTGTTGTTGGGCAACTGCAGTTGCCATGGAATGGCACTGTCCCTTCTTCCAAATGGACTTGAGGAATTGCTCCGTGCAAACGCTCACCCACACTCACCAGGTAATCCGCGAACTGGTGCAGGCCCGCGCATTCGTTGAACTTACCCGTTTTTTCGACCGCCTCGAGGCGCAGTGGTATCAGGCGCCGCCCGGCGAGTTTCCGGCCTACCTGGCGGCCCTGGAAGGCCACATGTTCGCCGACCTCGACAACCAGGGCGACAAAGCCCCGAGCCAGGTGCTCAAAGCCTGGGTCGATGCCTGCCCCAAGGCTTACCACCCGCACGTGGTAATGGGCATGCACTGCTTCCACCGCGCTTGCCGGGTACAGGCTGATGGCCAACCCAACGCTGCGCGTGTGCTGGCCGTAGGGCAGATATGCGAAACCGCGACTGCGCACCTGCTGCAGGCCCTGGAGCGTTCGGCGCAACCGCTGGCAGCGGCCATCGGTATGCTGCGCGTCAGTGCGCAGTTGCGCGAGCCTGGCTGGTTGGCCGAGTTGTTCAACGGGCGGCCTGCGCGCTATCGGCCCAGTGCCCATGCCGACGTGGAGGTGCAGGAAGCCGCCGCGCCGCTGTTGGTCAGGCATGGGGTGCAACCGCTGGCGGAACTGCCAAGCAGCTTGCCCGCGTGCCTGGCCAAGCGGACCTACCAGGACACCCAGGACCCGCGTTACTACTGGCTCCGCCACGCACTGGACCTGCGCCCCGGTTGCTTCGAAGCCATCCAGGCCCTGGCTATCTACCGGTTGCCGCGGTCGGGCGCCGGTGCCGATGCGCTTCAACTGTTGGCCAGCGGCCCGTTGTGCGCCAGTTGGGACGAGCGCCTGCGTAACGCCTTGCGCTGGATGGCCGTCGAAGAACAGCTACTGTTGCCGGCTGCCGACCAGTTGCAGGCCGTGGCCACCTGGCAGCAGTTGTTCGACGCCTGGGCACAGCGCCCGCTGAGGCCAAGGGAGCGCGCAGTACTGCTGGCCTGGCGGGGGGCGTTGCGCTGTACTGCATTGCACGATCAGGCCGGCGCGATTGGCGACTTTGCCGCAAGCCTGGCATGCAATGCCGATCATGGAGCGATCGGGGCCATGGGCGAGCCGTTCCGTTGCCTGGCCGAGCTGATACTGCGCGACGGCCTGGCGGATGAGCAGCAGTTGCTGCGCCGCGCCCTCGAGCGCCTGTGCGACGGGCGCTGCCATGCGGGCGCCTGTGCCTTGCGCGCCGCAGGGCACTGCTTTGGTCTGTGGGGGCTGCCACGCTCGGCCGAGCAGGCCCGGGCATGGTCGCAGCGGGCGGTGAAACGCCAGCTGGCAGGCCATGCGCCGGGGTTCACGGTGCTTGCGGCGGCGCGCCTGCTGTTGGCTGCCAACCGCCATGAAGTGGCCGTCTACCTGTATGAGCGTTGTGCCGAACTGAACCTGCCGGGGGCAGCCCTTGGCTTGTATGACTTGTACTGTGGTGGCCAGGCGAATACCCCGCAGGAGTACATTGATCGCCAGGCCGCTGAACATTGGCTACGGCGCGCAGTGGCAGCGGGCAGCCGCCGGGCCAAATACAAGCTGGCGTGCCTGCGCATGAAGGGTGGCGAGGACCTCAGCGAGCGCAGCGCCATGCTGGCCGTCAGGCACCTGCTGGTGGACGCGCTGGGCGATGCCCAAACCAATGCCCGCGCGCGTTTGCATCTGGGCATCCTGTTGCGCCAGTTCGGCAACTCTCGGGAGCGGGCCGAGGCTGTGGCGTACCTGTTGAGCCTGGTCGAGCACCCTGACCTGGGAGTTGCCGCACGCGCCAGTGTCGAGCTGGGGCTGGCCTGGATGCAGGGGCGCGGCACCCGCAAGCAAAGCCGCTTTGCCGCCATCGAATGGGCCAACCGTGCGGCCAGCTTGCAGCCGGCAGACGCCACCATCGCGCGTATCCAGGCCCAGATACTCAACTCGCACAACCGGGTGAAAACACTGTTCACCCAATGTGGTGCAGCGCTGTTGCGCGGCACCCTGCATGCCAGTGAGCTACCGCCCAGGCCGCCTAAGCTGAACGCCCTGCGGGTTTCCGCCTGACGTGTGGCAGCAGCAGGGCTGGTTCAGTCCTGCTGGGCAGTAGGGGCCAGCCGCGCTTCCAGCTCTGCTACCTGTTGCTCCAGGGCCTCAAGGCGTGCACGGGTGCGCGCCAGCACGACCATCTGGCTGTCGAATTCGTCACGGCTGACCAGGTCCAGTTTGCTGAACGCCCCTTGCATCAGCACTTTGAACTGGCTTTCCAGTTCGGCGCGAGGCTGTGCGGTATCGCTGCTGAACAGACGCGAGGCCTGGTCGCTCAGGGCATCGAGAAGGGCTTTGGGCGCGAGCATGGGGCTTTCCATTGAAACTGAGAAATGGCCAGCAGTGTAGCACGCACGCACATGGGCCTTTCTTTCACAGACGCTCGCGCGGTACTGCACGTTTTTCGAGCAGCAGCCCCCGCCTGCGCGCACCGAAACTGTGCATGATCTGCATGCTGGCGACTGGCCAATCCTGACTAAATCACATAACTCGCTGTTTTTCGTGGCTTTGGCGGAACTGGCAAGGTTTCTGCAAAGACCAGTTCGAGCCATGCACTGATGCAGTTCCTTGTGACCAGGGAGTGCGCACGCGGAGCCGGATGCCGACGACGCGTTACAAAGCCAACCGCTGCGCTTAGACTTGAGACGGGTTTGTTTTCCTGGGGCAAGTCCACCAAATCGGGAGAGAGTTTCATGAAGCTAGTCACAGCCATCATCAAGCCGTTCAAGCTGGACGACGTGCGCGAGTCACTGTCGGAAATCGGCGTGCAGGGTATCACCGTCACCGAAGTCAAAGGTTTCGGTCGCCAGAAGGGCCACACCGAGCTGTACCGCGGTGCTGAGTATGTGGTCGATTTCCTGCCCAAGGTGAAGATCGATGTCGCCATCGATGACAAGGACCTTGATCGGGTAATCGAAGCCATCACCAAGGCAGCCAACACCGGCAAGATCGGTGACGGCAAGATTTTCGTGGTGAATCTGGAGCAGGCGATCCGTATCCGTACCGGCGAAACCGATACCGACGCGATCTAAGCAACAACAAAGCCTCACCAAACCCAAAGCCCCAGGAGAAAACAACATGACTCTGCGTAAGATCGCAGGGCTAGGAGCCCTATTGTCCCTCGTAACCCCCGGGCTCGCCCTGGCAGAGGAAGCTGCCCCAGCGCTGAACTCCGGCGACACCGCCTGGATGCTGACCGCGACGGCGCTGGTGCTGTTCATGACCATTCCGGGCCTGGCCCTGTTCTATGGCGGCATGGTGCGTTCCAAGAACGTGCTGTCGGTGATGATGCAGTGCTTTGCAATCACCGGCCTGATGAGCATTCTCTGGGTCGTCTACGGCTATAGCATGGCCTTCGATACCGCCGGTATGGAAAAAGGCGTACTCAATTTCAATTCGTTCGTTGGCGGCTTCTCCAAGGCCTTCCTCAGCGGTGTCACGCCCGAGAGCCTGACTTCGGCCACTGCGCTGTTCCCTGAAGCGGTGTTCATCACCTTCCAGATGACCTTCGCCATCATCACCCCGGCGCTGATCGTCGGTGCCTTCGCCGAGCGCATGAAGTTCTCCGCGATGCTGGTGTTCATGGGTATCTGGTTCACCCTGGTATACGCGCCAATCGCGCACATGGTGTGGAGCGGTGACGGTGCACTGATGTGGGACTGGGGCGTACTGGACTTCGCTGGCGGCACCGTGGTGCACATCAACGCAGGTATCGCCGGCCTGGTCTGCTGCCTGGTACTGGGCAAGCGCAAAGGCTACCCGACCACCCCGATGGCGCCCCACAATCTGGGCTACACCCTGATGGGCGCGGCCATGCTGTGGATCGGCTGGTTCGGCTTCAACGCAGGTTCTGCTGCAGCGGCCAACGGCACCGCCGGCATGGCCATGCTGGTGACCCAGATCGCCACCGCCGCTGCGGCACTGGGCTGGATGTTCGCCGAGTGGATCGGCCACGGCAAGCCGAGCGCCCTGGGCATCGCTTCGGGTGTGGTTGCCGGCCTGGTCGCCATCACCCCGGCCGCGGGTACCGTGGGCCCCATGGGTGCCCTGGTAATCGGCCTGGCTTCGGGTGTGATCTGCTACTTCTGCGCCACCACCCTCAAGCGCAAGCTGGGCTATGACGACTCGCTGGACGCCTTCGGTGTTCACGGTGTGGGCGGCATCATCGGTGCCATCCTCACCGGCGTGTTCGCAGCCCCGGCACTGGGCGGCTTCGGTACTGTCACCGACATCGGCATGCAGGTCTGGGTACAGGCCAAAGGCGTGATCTTTACCGTGGTCTACACCGCCATCGTCACCTACGTGATTCTCAAGGTGCTGGACCTGGTGATGGGCCTGCGGGTCAACGAAGAAGAAGAGTCGGTCGGTCTCGACCTGGCTCAGCACAACGAGCGCGGCTACAACCTGTAACTGCGACGCGGTAAAAACTTGCCCGGCTTGCCGGGCATTTTTTTGCCAGATTTTTGACATTTCCCGCTCGGCAAACGGTTTATTCGGCACGTTCGCGACGTAGGCAAAAAACTTACAAGTCGTAGGGCATTTATGGTGCTTTGCTTTTTCTACCGGCGCGCTAGAATGCGCGCCGAAGGGTGTTTGACGAGCAGTCCGCGCACTTCAACCAGCCTTTGCTAGGCTTGCCAATAGCGAGTGGCCAGCAGGGGCTAATGGATTTGTCAGGTTCTGCCAGGAGCAGGGCCTGCTGGGTACCGCCTCCCATCAGGAGCGCCGGCCCCAAGGGCAGTGGCCTAACCCACGGCCAGTTGAATTTTCACTGGTAGCTGCCGGTCTACGGCTGCACTGGTCTATAACTAACCTGCTTTTCGCAAGTCATGAGGTAGAACATGAGCGACGACGATCTGGAAAATGATGACCTCGAAGTAGGTGACGAAGACGAGGGCGATGAAGGCCTCGAAGCGGCGGCTGATGACGGCGTCGAAGACGCTGGTGATGACGACAGCAGCCCGGCACCCGCTGCCAAGGGCAAATCCAAGGCGGCAGTCTCGGTAGACGAGATGCCGAGCATGGAAGCCAAGCAGAAAGAGCGTGATGCACTGGCCAAGGCGATGGAAGAATTTCTGTCGCGCGGTGGCAAGGTGCAGGAAGTCGAGGCCAACGTGGTCGCCGACCCGCCCAAGAAGCCGGACAACAAGTACGGCAGCCGCCCTATCTGAGTGGCTGATCGTCAAGAAGCCCGCCGTCGCTGCGGGCTTTTTTGTGCCTGTGCCGGCCGCTTCGCGGGCACGCCCGCGCCCACAGGTTCACCACAGGTCTTGGGACCTGCACGGTCCCTGTGGGAGCGGGCGTGCCCGCGAATGGGCCGCAAAGCGGCCCCTGTCAGCGCCAGCGTGCGAGCACGTCGGGCAGCTGCGACAGGCGCCGGATCTCGGCATCCGGGGCCTGCTCGCCCGCCCAGGCCTTGCCCTGCGGGTTGAACCACACCGCGCGCAGCCCGGCGCGCTGGGCACCGGCAATGTCGTCAGCCGGGTGATCACCAATGTGCACCGCCGCACCGGCGTCCACCTCGCCACGCCGCAAGGCCTCCAAAAACGGCGCCGGGTCCGGCTTGCCAATGCCCAGGTCCTCGGCACACAGGGCGAAGCGGAAGTAATCCGCCAGCCCCAGCCGGCTGACGTCGGCATTGCCATTGGTGACAACGCCCAAGGTGTACTGATGCCGCAGGATCTCCAGCACTGGCTGCACCTCGGGGAAGATCTGCACCTGGTGGCGAGCATGCAGGAACACCTCGAAGCCTTCATTGGCCAGGTCCTGTGCGTGTTTCTCGCTGTAGCCGACTTCTTCCAGGGCATGGAACAGTACCCGCCGGCGCAGGGCACTGATGCGGTGCTTCAGGCCGGGCTCGGCCTGCACCAGGCGTTCGCGGATGGCGAACAGGTGTTCCACCGGCACCCCGCCCAGGAGGGGGGCGTTGGCTTCGAGCCAGTCGCGCAGCACGACTTCCGCACTGGCAATCACTGGCGCGGTGTCCCACAGGGTGTCGTCGAGGTCGAAGGTGATCAGCTTGATGCTCATGAGTCTGTGCCTTTGCTGCGTTTGGCCCGGGGGTGGGCGCTGTCGTACACCGCCGCCAGGTGCTGGAAGTCCAGATGGGTATAGATTTGCGTGGTGCTGATGTCGGCATGGCCGAGCATCTCTTGCACTGCGCGCAGGTCCTGGGACGATTCCAGCACATGGCTGGCGAAGGAATGGCGGAGCATGTGCGGGTGCAGGTGTTGGCCCAGTTCACGTTCACCCACGGCCTTGACCCGCTGCTGTACGGTACGGGGGCTGATGCGGTTGCCCTGGCGGGTGATGAACACGGCGCGGTCGCGCGGGTTGCCGATGCCGCGCAGGCGGTACCATTCCTTCAGCGCTTCGCGGGCCTTGCGGCCGACCGGTAGCACCCGCGCCTTGCCGCCTTTGCCCAGTACCTGCACCAGGCCGGCGGCAAGGTCCAGGTGATCCAGGTCGAGGTTGGTCAGCTCAGACAGGCGCAGGCCCGAGGAATAGAACAGCTCCAGCATGGCCTGGTCACGGCGGGCAATGAAGTCGTCGTCCACGCCGCCATCGAGTAGCTGCAGCGCACGGTCGGTGTCCAGCACCTTGGGTAGCTTGCGCTCGCCCTTGGGGGCGCTCAACCCGGCGGCAGGGTCGTGCTGGCACAGGCCTTCGCGGTTCAGGTAACGGTACAGGCCGCGTACAGCGGACAGCAGCCGCGCCAGGCTGCGCGAGGCCTGACCATGGTGATGCAGGCGGGCGACCAGCTGACGCAACTGCTGAATCTGCAGCGCTTGCCAGTCGGCAATACCTTGCTCCTTGCAATAGGCAATGACCTTGTCCAGGTCGCGACGGTAGCCCAGCAAGGTGTGCTCCGACACCTGGCGCTCACTGCGCAGGTGTGCGCAATAAGCCTCCAGCTGGCGTTCCATCAGCGTACCGAACGCAGGGTCTGGGTCACCCGTGGCACGACACGGCCGAGCACTTCGGCGATGTAGCCGAGGAACAGCGTGCCGACGCTGCTCTTGTAGTGTTGCGGGTCTCGGCTACCGATTGCCAGCACCCCATGCAACCCCTGGTACTCCAGCGCGGCCACGGCGCTGGAGCCGACCTCGCGGCGCTGTTCCTCGCCGAACAGGAAGGCCAGTTCATGTTCGCGCAGGTTGCCGCTGACTGTCTTGCCACCGCCCAACAGGGCTCCGATGGCCTGTTGGGCCTCGGCATTGCTGACCCAGCGCCCCACGGGGGCAACGTTGTCACCGAACAGGATCAGGCTGACAAAGGGCACCTGAAACTCCTGGCGCAGGCTGTCTTCGACGGCCATGACCACTTCTTCCAGGCTACCGGCATCAAGCAGGTCGAGGATCAGCCGGCGCGTCTTGTCGAACAGCCGGTCGTTGTCGCGGGCCACGTCCATCAGTTGTGACAGGCGGTGGCGCATCTCGATGTTGCGGTCGCGCAGCAGCTTGAGCTGGCGCTCGACCAGCGACACGCTGTCGCCACGCTGGTGCGGAATACGCTGTTCGATCAGCAACTCGTCGTGCTCGCTGAAGAAGGTAGGGTGGGCGCGCAGGTAGGCGACCACCGCCTCGGCATCGAGCTCGGCGGACTGCTGGGGTACAACCTTGGGCTGATCGGTCATGGCGGTTACTCGCTTAGAGACGAACCTGTCCTTCGTAGACGCGTACGGCCGGGCCGGTCATCACCACGGGCTTGCCGGGGCCGGCCCATTCGATGTGCAGGCGGCCACCTGGCAGGTCGAGGGATACCGGGGAGTCCATCCAGCCCTGGCTGATCGCCGCCACGGCGGCGGCGCAGGCGCCGGTGCCGCAGGCCTGGGTTTCGCCCGCGCCGCGTTCCCACACGCGCAGGTTGGCCCGGTGGCGGTCGATGACCTGGAGGAAGCCGGCATTCACCCGCTGCGGGAAGCGTGGGTGGTTTTCGATCTTCGGGCCCAGTTCATGCACGGGGGCAGTACGCACGTCGTCGACACGCAGCACGGCATGCGGGTTACCCATGGACACGGCGGCAATCGAATGCAGCTGGCCGTCGACTTCCAGTGGGTAGTTCAGCGCCTGCGCGTCGGCGACGAAGGGGATTTCGGCAGGGGTGAAGCGCGGCGGGCCCATGTCGACACTCACCTGGCCGTCGTTTTGCACGTCCAGCACGATGATGCCGCTCTTGGTTTCCACGCGGATGCGTTTTTTCGCGGTCAGGCGCTTGTCCAGCACGAAACGGGCGAAGCAGCGCGCACCGTTGCCGCACTGCTCCACTTCAGAGCCGTCGGCATTGAAGATACGGTAGCGGAAGTCCACTTCCGGGTTGTTCGGCGCCTCGACGATCAGCAACTGGTCGAAGCCGATGCCGGTGTGGCGGTCACCCCATTGCTTGGCGTGCTTGGGCTGGATGTGGGCGTGCTGGCTGACCAGGTCCAGGACCATGAAGTCGTTGCCCAGCCCATGCATCTTGGTAAAACGCAGTAGCATGGGCTTACTCCGGCAGCAGGCTTTCGCCAGCGTACAGTTCGGCGATGGTCTCGCGGCGGCGTACTTCGAACGCCTGGTCACCGTCAACCAGGATTTCGGCGCATCTACCACGGGTGTTGTAGTTGGAACTCATGACAAAACCATAGGCGCCCGCCGACTCGACAGCCAGCAAATCACCTTCGGCCAGGTCGAGGACCCGGTCCTTGCCGAGGAAGTCGCCGGTCTCGCAGATCGGCCCGACCAGGTCATAGGCACGGCCTTCACCGCCACGCGGCTTGACCGCGCTGACGCCCATCCAGGCCTGGTACAAGGCCGGGCGGATCAGGTCGTTCATCGCCGCATCGATGATAGCGAAGTCCTTGTGCTCGGTGTGCTTGAGGTATTCCACGCGGGTCAGCAACACGCCGGCAT
Source organism: Pseudomonas sp. BJP69 (assembly GCF_007633355.1). NCBI lineage: Bacteria > Pseudomonadati > Pseudomonadota > Gammaproteobacteria > Pseudomonadales > Pseudomonadaceae > Pseudomonas > Pseudomonas sp. BJP69. The sequence continues at coordinate 5,351,179 of NZ_CP041933.1, read as the reverse complement.
TGGCCACGATATAGCGGCCAGGCTCGAACACCAGGGCCAGGTCGCGGTCGCCAACGCGCTCGCGGATGGCCTTGATGTAGTCGGCCACCAACGGCGGCTGTTCGTCACGGTAGCGCACCCCGACCCCGCCGCCCAGGTCCAGGTGGCGCAGGTGAATGCCGCACTCGGCCAGGCGGTCGACCAGCACCAGCAGGCGGTCGAGCGCGTCGAGGAACGGGTCGATGGTGGTCAGCTGGGAGCCGATGTGGCAGTCGACACCGACCACTTCAAGGTTCGGCAACTGCGCCGCACGCACGTAGATGGCTTCGGCGTCGGCAATGGCGATGCCGAACTTGTTTTCTTTAAGGCCAGTGGAGATGTAAGGGTGGGTACCGGCGTCCACGTCCGGGTTGACCCGCAGCGATACCGGGGCAACCTTGCCCATTTCGGCGGCCACCACCTGCAGGCGCTCCAGCTCGTCAGTGGACTCCACGTTGAAGCAGTGCACACCCACTTCCAGGGCGCGGCGCATGTCTTCGCGGGTTTTCCCCACGCCGGAGAACACCACGCGGTCAGCGCGGCCACCGGCCGCCAGCACACGCTCCAGCTCGCCGCCGGAGACAATGTCGAAACCTGCACCCAGGCGTGCCAGCACGTTCAGCACGCCGAGGTTGGAGTTGGCCTTGACCGCAAAGCACACCAGGTGCTCGGCGCCTTGCAGGGCGTCGGTGTAGCTGCGGTACTGGGCCTCGATGTGAGCGCGCGAGTACACGTAGGTAGGCGTGCCATGGCGTTCGGCGATGGCCGACAGGGCTACACCCTCCGCGAACAGCTCGCCGTCGCGGTAGTTGAAAGCGTTCATCTGGTTTCCTTTACTGCGCAGGCGACTGCTCTGGCTCGGACTCGGGCGCTGGCGGCTGCTCCTGGACCGCGGTCGGCTTGGCTTTCGACGAGTGCTGGTGCGACTTGTGCGCTTTAGCGTTATCGCCGTCGTCCGGCAGATACAGCGGGCCTTTCTGGCCGCAGGCCGAAACGAGGCAGGCAACAGCGACCAGCGCCGCGAAGGAGGAAATCAGGCGCTTCATGGGTGAAATCCTTAGAAAATGCAGTATTGCGCCCGAGTATACCGAGCGACCGGCGGCTTGCCTATGCAAGGGCCGGTCCGCCGGGCGGGCAGCAGACGCGGCAAGCTTCAAGCTTCAAGCGGCAAGAAAAAGCGATCGGGTGTAGGCTGGGCTTTTTCTTGCGGCTTGTAGCTAGCAGCTTGCGGCTGGCGCGTTGCGCCCGTATCTTCCCCGGCTTGCCTGTAATGCCGCCAATTTCGAGGTTCCTGCAATGAGTTTGAGTGAAGCGCGTTTCCACGATCTGGTCGACGCGACCCAACAGGCCCTGGAAGACCTGTTCGACGAGAGCGGCCTGGACCTGGACATGGAGAATTCCGCTGGCGTGCTCACCGTCAAGTTCGAAGGCGGCGCCCAGCTGATCTTCAGCCGTCAGGAGCCGCTGCGCCAACTGTGGCTGGCTGACCGTTCCGGTGGTTTCCACTTCGACTACGACGAAGAGACTAAAAAGTGGGTCTGCGAAAAGAGCGAAGAGCTGCTGGGCGAAATGCTCGAACGCATCGTTTGGGAGCGGGCTGGCGAAAAGCTGGACTTCGACGAGATCTGACATGAGCAGCGCCCAGCCACGGCCACCCAAGCCGTTGTACAGCAACGTCAGCCCCGCGGTGCCATCACCCTGCATCAGCGTCTGCCGGCTCGACGAGCAGCGTGTCTGCACCGGTTGCCACCGGCATGTCGAGCATATTCGCGAGTGGCGCTCGGCCGATGACGAGCGCCGCCGGCAGATCTGCCGCGAGGCACAGGTCCTGCGTGCACAGGCAAAGGCACACTGACCGCAGGGGCTTGAGTATTTGCCCGTCTGTGGTAGTGTCGGGTTCTGCGTCGATGACGCCAAAGCCTTTTCAAACCCCGCCCTTGGGCGGGGTTTTGCTTTATCTGTGCATTGAAAATTGCCTGTTCAAAGGAGTCTGACTGGATCATGAGCACCAAGCCTTCCCTTATCCTCACCCGATTGGACGTACAGCGTCTGGAGCGTCTGATCGACAGCCTCGACGAGAGTACGCCGGGTGTGTTCGCCCTGCAGGAGGAGCTGGACCGTGCCGCACAGGTCGTCGGTCATGAGGAAGTACCCGCAGGCGTGGTGACCATGAACTCGCGCGTGCACTGCCGTGAGGAAGCCAGCGGCAAGGACTACCACCTGACCCTGGTGTACCCGAAGGATGCCGGGGCGGAAGGCAAGGTTTCGGTGCTGGCGCCAATTGGCTGCGCTTTGCTGGGGTTGTCGGTGGGTGAACAGATCGACTGGCCGGCGCCGGGGGGCAAGACCCTCAAGCTGAAACTGCTGGAAGTCGAGTACCAGCCTGAAGCGGCGGGTGATTTCGACCTCTGAGGCCTGGGCCGCCATGCGGCCCATGTTGGAGCAGCCCGGTCATTGGCACAGCACCTGCTCCAACCCCTCGTTCAATGCCTGCTCCAGCACCCGCTTGTAGCTCAGGTAAACCTGCGTTGCCCCCAGCCGGTCATCCAGCAGCTCGGACAAATCCAGGTCGGTGATATAGCACCGGTACTTCCCGGCCCCGCGCCGCTGGCCAATGATCTGCCGCGCCACTACCGCATACAGCTGCGGCCCATGCTCCAGCTCGGAAAACTCCTGCTGGTCGCAGTACAGTGTCACATGCGCAGCACCCCCTACACCGGCCTGGATGATGGCCTGCACTTCATAGTAGGGCTGGTCACTGCCCTCCTGCGGCGCCACGCGCGGTTCGATGCTGCGGGCCTTGCCCGGGCCGCCAGGCAGTAGCTGCGCGTACTGGATATCCAGGGCCGCCTGCCCAAGGTCATCCAGCGGCAGGCGAGCCTCGCGGCGCATCACCACCGAGCGCAAAAAGCGCTGCAGCGGCAACAGCAGGCGCGCCTCGTCATGCAGCGGCAGGCGCTGTTGCCATAACGCGTTGCATTCATCCAGCACATACAGCTCGGCCCATTCGTCCTGCAGGCGGTAGAACACCTGAATGCACGCCGGCCGGCCCTGCTCCAGCACCAGGCGCAGGTCGTTATCTTGCAGGGCGTTGGCGTCCAGGTACAACGGGCTGTAGACGCTGCGTTCTTCGCCCAGGTAGGCCAGCAGGGCATCCTGCTCGGCCAGGGTGCTCAGGCTGACATGCCCCGGTTGCAGCTCCAGCACATGGGTGTGCTGGGCAACCTGTAGCAGGTAGCGGTGCTGCAGGCCCTGGGCTTGCAACAGCTGCACGGTGTCGAAGATCTCTTCAACCCGTTGGCTGATGGCCTGTGCGCGGCTCGGGCAGAAGCAATGCACCCGTACCCGCGGCCGGTGGCCATGCGCCACCGGGCTGTTGAGAAAGTCACGCAGGCAGCGCACCAGCGCGTGTTCGCCGTCAAAGCGCTGAACCAGCACTTCGTTCCAGCTGTTCAGGGTGACCTGGTCCAAGGTCAGCACCAGGTTCTCCCGCACCCCGGCATAGCTCAGTGAGTCGGTGCGCTCGGTGGTCATCAGGATGTTCAGGTCGCGGTGATGGCGCAGTGGGTCGATGGCCACGTTGACCAGTAGCAGCACTTCCTCGGCAACGCTGGGTTGCAGCAGGCGCACCTCACTCACGGTCGGCAAGGGCAGGGGGATGCATTGCTGCAGGCAACCGAGCAGGTTGACCAGCTCGAACTCGCTCAGGTCACTGACACCTGGGTGCAGCGCCAAGCGCGTGCCGCTGTCGATGACCCCGTTGCGATGGGCCCAGGCCAGCAGCTCCAGCAGCTCGCGGCAGCGTTTTATCGGGTTGAAGTACTCGACGTCGTGAGAGTTCAGGTTGCCGCTGTACAGTTCCCAGTGGTAGTTACCTGGTTCCTTGCGGTTAGGTAACTGAACCAGGGTGAGGGTGTCTTCGGCGAGGTCCGGAGCGATACCCGGGTTGATCACCTCGACCTTGCCGGCACGGCGCTCGAAGGCCGCATACAGGCGCCTGCCCAGTACGTTGAGCTCGCGTTGGTCGGCACGGCTGCTGGCGTTCCGGGTGCGTGCGAACTGGCCAAGGAAGCGATAGCTGTGGTTCAGCTCGGCCACCAGTTCGCGGCGCTCCACGGCAACCTGCTGGACTTTCCATTGGCTGCGGCTGTCCAGTATCGCCAGCTGGCGCTCATCCCACCCCCACTCGTCAGCCAGGCGCTGAAGCAAACGGCGCTGCCAGCCATTGCTACGGTTCTGATCGCTGAGCTTCTTGTTCACCTTCAAGTACAGGCTGCGCCGTACCCGTTCCAGGCGCACAGGCTCGCCCCTTTGCAGCAGGTAGCGTTCGATGCGCCGGTAGACCATGACATACGGGTCCAGCTCGTCCAGGTCCAGCTGGTTGGCGAACACTGCCTGCTTGTAGTCCAGGCTCAGGCAGCGCACGCCAGGGTATTCACTGGCGTAGGCCTCGGTCAGCAGCAGTTTGAGCAGCGACTTGTAGGGTGAGTCGATGCCTTTGAACAGTTGCCACAGGCCGGCACCAATGAACTCGCCGGGCGGAATGTGCGCCAGGTTGCCCAGGTCGAGCACATCCTGGCTGCGGATAAAACGCTTGGCCAGCAGGGTCTGGGTATAGGCCTGGTAATTGCCTTCTTCGTAGACCGGCACCAGCCACCACAGCGGCGTACGCCCGGCCAGCCACACGGTTGTGCGGTAGAACTCGTCCAGCAGCAGGTAATGCTGGGTAGTCCCGCAATTGTCTGAGCCAAGCTGACCATCACGCTGGCCTTGGGCAAACCCTTGGGTGTCGATCAGGAAAAAGTGTGCCTCTGCGCCCAGGCTGGCCGCCCAGGTTTCCAGCAGTTGGCACTTGCGGCGCAGCTCTTCGAGCAACGGCTCGGGCAAGTCGGGGGCGTGGCATACCCATACGTCCATGTCGCTGTGCTCGGCCTGCGCCAGCGAGCCCAGGCTGCCCATCAGGAACAGGCCGTGTATCGGCCGTGGCGGGTTGCCGTGCTGGGCCTTGTAGGTGAATGAGCGGGCCAGGCGCTGGGCTTCTGCGACCAGCTCGCTACCGGGCTCGTAGCCCGAGACGCCTGCGGGGGTGCTGCCCGAGACGTAACCCGGCAATAGCGGGTGGTTCACGTGAAACAGCAAGGGCAACAGCAGCAGCACTTGTTGCTGACGTGTCGACAGGCCCTCCATTGCCCGCTGCAGCCGAGCCTGGTTCAGGTGCAGGAAACGCGCGCGCAGTGTCGCCAGGACTTTGCGGTCGATGCCTTGGTCCAGGTCGGGGCGGATTTCGTGGGGGTGGTTCATTGCGCGCTCGGGCAGGCCAGTGAAGCTGTGGCGAGTTTAGCCTGAGTAGCAGGGGCGGATAAGCGCCAATTGGAATATTGGCGCCATTTTTCCAGCGCGGCGGCCGTTTCCGGCTTTTGCCGTGCATGAGGCATCATGAGCACATTGAGCTGATGAAGAGATTATCCGATGCGTGTATGGATCGATGCCGATGCCTGCCCCAAGGCAGCCAAGGATCTGATCGTCAAGTTCGCCCTCAAGCGCAAGTTCGAGGTGGTGATGGTGGCGGGCCAGGCAGTGGCCAGGCCTGCGTTTGCGATCGTGCGGTTGATCGTGGTGCCCAGTGGCATGGATGCGGCCGACGATTATCTGGTCGAGCATGCCGTGCCGGGCGAGCTGGTGATCTGTAGTGACGTGCCGTTGGCCGACCGCCTGGTCAAGAAGGGCGTGGCAGTGCTGGACCCACGCGGGCGCGAGTTCGACGAGCGCAACATGGGTGATCGGCTGGCCGCGCGCAACCTGTTCACCGATTTGCGCGAGCAGGGCCAGGTCGGGGGAGGGCAGGCGGCTTATGGGGAGCGCGACAAGCAGGCGTTCGCCAATGCGCTGGACCGGATCATTTCGCGACTATCGAGGGCCTGAAGTGTAACGCGGCCCTTTTGTGGGAGCGGCCTTGTGTCGCGAAAGGGGCGCGAAGCGGCCCCGGCAATTTAGGCGGCGAAGCTCAAATCCTGGGGCCGCTGCGCGGCCCTTTCGCGACACAAGGCCGCTCCTACAAAGGGCCGCGCGGGATTCTGGGCTTCGCGTGGGCGGGCCTTACTCGTGGGTCAGCTCCAGCACCCGGTCCACCAGCTTGTAGATGCCACCAGCCGCCTCGCTGATCGACTTGGCCTCCATGTAAGCCGGGGTCGTCACCAGCTTGCGTTGGGTATCTTCGACAATGTCGTGCACGTCGCATTCTTCATGGGTGCCGCCCATCTTCACCACTGCCGCCGCAGTATCCGCGTCGCTGCCAATGGTGCAGACCACCCCCGGCCCGTAGATCTTCGCCGCCAGCGCCGGCGAAATGCAGATCAGGCCAATCGGCTTGCAGGCAGCGGCAAAGGCTTCGGCCAGGGCCAGCACGTCTGGGTTGACGCTGCAGTTGGCGCCTTCCACGGCGAAGTTGGACAGGTTCTTCGCCGCCCCAAAGCCACCCGGCACGATCAGCGCATCGAAGTCTTCGGCCTTGGCCTCGCGGATGTCCTTGACCTCGCCCCGGGCAATGCGCGCCGATTCCACCAGCACGTTGCGCGACTCGGGCATCTCTTCGCCGGTCAGGTGGTTGATCACATGCATCTGCGCAATGTTCGGCGCGAAGCACTGCACTTGCGCGCCGCGCTGGTCCAGGCGCAGCAGGGTGATCACGCTTTCGTGAATTTCGGCGCCGTCGTACACGCCACAGCCGGAAAGAACCACCGCTACTTTTTTAGTCATGTTTGAAGCTCCAGTGTTGTGTCGCGCCTGGGAGATCGAGCGCTGCCTGCGCGGCGCATTGCGAGCGGGCGCTCGCCGGGTTGGTTTTCAGGGCCAGTCATGCTTGTGACAGGCACGCGGCCGCCTTGTTCGTCCGGCAACCTGACACGCTGTGTGCAACCCGATGCGCCGCACTGGCGCCTCGGGGTCACTGCTGGTCGCGCTGTTCGCCCGCCGCCTGGGCGGCGGCCTTGCGCTCTGCGCGCAGGGCACGGAAGCGACGGCGCAGCCACAACAGCACGCCCAGCCCCAGCAGGGCGGCCAACACCCATAGTTCGTACCGCTTGACGTTGCCCAGCAGGCCTTCGAGGATGGCGCCGAAGTGGTAGGCCGCCGCACCCAGGGCAATGGCCCAGATCGCTGCGCCAATGCCGTTCAGCAGCAGGTAGCGGCGTGGCGGATAGCCCGACAGGCCAATGGCCACGGGCATGACCGTGCGCAGGCCGTAGACGAAGCGGAAACTCAGTACCCAGATGTCGGGGTGGCGGCGAATGTGGGCCAGCGCCCGGTCGCCCATCGCCTGCCAGCGCGGCTTGCGGGCCAGAATCTTGCGGCCGTGGCGCCGGCCCATGAAATACCACAACTGGTCGCCGGCATAGCTGCCGAAGAACGCCACCAGGCACACCAGGTTGATGTCCATGTAACCGCGGAATGCAAGGAATCCTGCAAGCACCAGGATGGTCTCGCCTTCGAAGAAGGTGCCTAGAAAAAGGGCAAAGTAGCCGAAATCCTGCAGGAATTGTTGAAGCATTTTCTGAGGTGCTGGCGAAATGAACGCGCAGCCTACCCCTTCGCGGGCATTCGGGAAAGTGTCCAAATGTGTCTCCACATGAACAATTCCTACACCGCATTGCCATAGCCACGCGTCATGGCTTGCCCTGCCATGTCACACAGGCGTCATAATGGGCGCTTATCTTGCCGCTCAATTGATGATAGGGCGTTAACGTCCTCAGGAACGTCAGATGAATAATGAAGTGCTTAGCCCTGTCGCGATCAAGGATGCCCAGGAGCTCCCCGAAGAGATGCTGCAGACCCCTCCAGACCTGCCGCCGGCCACCGCGCCGGAAGCCGGGCAGGCGGCCGAGCCTGCCGCCCCGGTGCCTGCGCCGCCGCCGGCCCCGGCAATCGTGGTGCCTGGCCTGGACGACAGCAGCCTGTACATTCATCGCGAACTCTCGCAGTTGCAGTTCAATATTCGTGTGCTGGAGCAGGCGCTGGACGAGAGCTACCCACTGCTGGAGCGGCTCAAGTTCCTGCTGATCTTCTCCAGCAACCTTGACGAGTTCTTTGAAATCCGGGTGGCCGGCCTCAAGAAGCAGATCAATTTTGCCCGCGAACTGGCCGGCGCCGACGGCCTGCAGCCGCACCAGGCACTGGCGCGCATCAGCGAGCTGGTGCACCTGGAAGTCGACCGGCAATACGCCATTCTCAACGACGTGCTGCTGCCGGAGCTGGAAAAACACCAGATCCGCTTCATTCGCCGCCGTTACTGGACACCCAAGCTCAAGACCTGGGTGCGCCGCTACTTCCGCGACGAAATCGCCCCGATCATCACCCCCATCGGCCTCGACCCGACCCACCCGTTCCCGCTGCTGGTGAACAAGAGCCTGAACTTCATCGTCGAGCTGGAAGGGGTGGACGCGTTCGGCCGTGATTCGGGCCTGGCGATCATCCCTGCCCCCCGCCTGCTGCCGCGAGTGATTCGCGTGCCGGAAGAAGTCGGTGGCCCGGGTGCCAACTATGTGTTCCTGTCGTCGATGATCCACGCGCATGCCGACGACCTGTTCCAGGGCATGAAGGTCAAGGGTTGCTACCAGTTCCGCCTTACCCGTAACGCCGACCTGGCACTGGACTCCGAAGAGGTTGACGACCTGGCCCGCGCCTTGCGCGGCGAGCTGTTCTCGCGCCGCTACGGCGATGCCGTGCGCCTGGAGGTCGCCGACACGTGCCCGAAACACCTGTCGGACTACCTGCTCAAGCAGTTCAGCCTCAGCGAAAGCGAGCTGTACCAGGTCAATGGCCCGGTCAACCTCACGCGCCTGTTCAGCATCACCGGCCTGGACAGCCACCCGGAGCTGCAATACACGCCGTTCACGCCGGCGATCCCCAAGCTGCTGCAGAACGCCGACAACATCTTCAGCGTGATCGGCAAGCAGGACATCCTGCTGATGCACCCATTCGAGTCCTTCACCCCGGTGATCGACCTGCTGCGCCAGGCCGCCAAGGACCCGCACGTGCTCGCCGTGCGCCAGACCCTTTACCGCTCCGGGGCCAACTCGGAAATCGTCGATGCCCTGGTGGATGCAGCGCGAAACGGCAAGGAGGTCACCGCGGTGATCGAACTGCGTGCGCGTTTCGACGAAGAGTCCAACCTGCAGATGGCCAGCCGCCTGCAAGCGGCGGGTGCGGTGGTGATCTACGGCGTGGTCGGTTTCAAGACCCACGCCAAGATGATGCTGATCCTGCGCCGCGAGCACGGCGAGATCGTGCGCTACGCCCACCTGGGTACCGGCAACTACCACGCCGGTAACGCCCGCCTGTACACCGACTACAGCCTGCTGACCTCAGACGACGCCCTCACCGAGGACGTTGGCAAGCTGTTCAGCCAGCTGATCGGCATGGGCAAGACCCTGCGCATGAAAAAGCTGCTGCACGCGCCGTTTACCCTGAAGAAGGGCATGCTCGACATGATCGCGCGGGAAACCCAGTTCGCCCTCGACGGCAAGCCGGCGCACATCATCGCCAAGTTCAACTCGCTGACCGACGCCAAGGTGATCAAGGCGTTGTACAAGGCCAGCCAGTCTGGCGTGAAGATCGACCTGGTGGTGCGTGGCATGTGCTGCCTGCGCCCAGGTATTCCGGGGGTTTCGCACAATATCCAGGTGCGCTCGATCATCGGTCGATTCCTGGAGCACACGCGGGTGTTCTACTTCCTCAATGGCGGCGAAGAGCAGATCTACCTGTCCAGCGCCGACTGGATGGAGCGCAACCTCGACAAGCGTGTCGAGACCTGCTTCCCGGTCGAAGGCAAGAAGCTGTTGCTGCGGGTGAAGAAAGAGCTGGAAGGCTACCTGACCGACAACACCCATGCCTGGACCTTGCAGCCCGACGGGCGCTACGTGCGCAGCACCCCAACCGGCAACCAGAACCCGCGCAGCGTTCAGGCGACCCTGCTGGAGCGCCTGAGCAACCCGGTCCTCAACGTACGCTGAGGACGAAGCCGACCCGGGTCAGCCACTCCGCCTCGTTGGCGAAGTCGGCCTGGGTCAGCTGGTTCTGTTCCAGCCAGCCTTCAGGGAAGGCGATGTCGAGGCTTTCCCCGGCAGCCTTGAGCTGGACCTTCGGCATCTGCTGGTTGCCACGGATATGGTGGAACAGGATGGCGAAGCGCAGCAGCACGCACAGGCGCAGCAGTTTCACGCCTTCCTCGCCCAGTTCGGCAAACTTGTCCTTGGGAATGTTGCGGCGGTGGCCGCGTACCAGCAGGGCCATCATCTGCTGGTCTTCGCGCGAGAAGCCCGCCAGGTCGGAGTGTTCGATCAGGTAGGCGCCATGCTTGTGGTAGTGGTAGTGGGCGATATCCAGGCCGATTTCATGCACTTTGGCTGCCCAGCCGAGCAGATCGCGCCAATTTCCATCCTTCAACCCCCATGCATCCGCGACCTGGTCGAAGGCGTGCAAGGCCTTGCGCTCGACGCGCGCTGCCTGGCCCTGGTCGACGTGGTAACGCTCCATCAGTGAGTTCAGGGTGCGTTCGCGCACATCTTCATGGTGGTGGCGGCCCAGCAGGTCGAACAGCACGCCTTCGCGCAGCGCGCCGTCGCAATGGTCCATGCGCTGCAGTTCCAGGGCATCGAAGATGGCTTCCAGAATCGCCAGGCCGGCAGGGAAGATGGTACGGCGGTCCGGCTTGATGCCTTCGAAGTCGATCTTGTCGACGTCGCCCAGCTTGAACAGCTTGCGCTTGACCCAGGCCAGGCCCTCGGCGTTGACCTCGCCGTTGCCCAGGCCGCCGTCCTTGATGGCGGCAGCGATGGCGCGGATGGTTCCGGACGAACCGATGGCCTCGTCCCAGGTCAGGCGGTGCAGGGCGTTTTCGATGCTCATCAGCTCCAGGCGCGCGGCGGTGTAGGCCTGGGCGTAGCGGGCCGGCGTGATCTTGCCGTCGCGGAAGTAGCGCTGGGTGAAGCTGACGCAACCCATTTGCAGGCTTTCGCGCAGCAGCGGCTCGAAGCGCTGGCCAATGATGAACTCGGTGCTGCCGCCGCCGATGTCGGCGACCAGGCGCTTGCCGGGGGTGTCGGCCAAGGTGTGGGACACACCCAGGTAGATCAGGCGCGCCTCTTCGCGGCCGGAGATGACCTCGACCGGGTGCCCGAGGATGGCTTCGGCACGCTGGATGAATTCGTTGCGGTTGCGCGCTTCGCGCAGGGCATTGGTACCGACGATGCGCACCGAGCCAGCCGGCATGCCGTGGATCAGTTGGGAAAAGCGCTTGAGGCAGTCCAGGCCCCGCTCCATCGCCTCTTCACTGAGCTTGCGCTCTTCGTCGATGCCGGCGGCAAGCTGAACCTTCTCGCCGAGCCGCTCGAGGATGCGGATTTCGGTATGGTGGGCCTTGGCCACGACCATGTGAAAACTGTTGGAGCCAAGGTCGATGGCGGCGATCAGAGACAGGTTCTTCGCGATGTTGTGCGGCATGCTGTGTGTTCTCGGTCGTTAACCCGGCAATCGTGCCACGATAGCAGGCTGTCGCCAACGCGTGCCACGCCAGGCCTTGATGCAAGGCAATGTGCCATCCGATGCTATTACACGCAGATGACAGTTTCGATTCGTGGCGTCTTGCCCAACTATAGTTACACTCAATCGACCGCAGCTTCCTGTCGAGCGTGGGTGCGGCTATCATGGGCCACGTTTTTTTGCTTACGACCCTGGAGATATCCATGAGCAGCGATCTGATCAAACATGTCACCGATGCCACCTTCGAAGCCGAAGTCCTGCAGGCTCAAGGCCCGGTGCTGGTCGACTACTGGGCTGAATGGTGCGGCCCGTGCAAGATGATCGCGCCGGTACTGGACGACATCGCTTCCACCTACGAGGGCAAGCTGACCGTCGCCAAGCTGAACATCGACGATAACCAGGAAACCCCGGCCAAGCATGGCGTGCGTGGCATCCCGACGCTGATGTTGTTCAAGAACGGCAACGTCGAGGCCACCAAGGTGGGCGCGCTGTCCAAATCCCAGCTGGCCGCGTTCCTCGACGCCCACCTGTGATGTGAAAAGGCCCCGCGAATGCGGGGCTTTTCTTTTTCAGAGCACTAGACGCAGAAAAAAGCAAGTGTTACATTCGGCCTCGCACTGCTTCTCCAGTGCCCTCTACATGCCGTCGCCGAAGCATCCCCAATTCGAATCAGTACGCGATCCTGTCGCCATCTAGCGGCGCGGCTTCATTAAGCCAAAGCTTAATTCTCCCTTCTTACATGATTACGTCATTCCCCTTATGAACCTGACTGAACTCAAGCAAAAGCCGATTACCGATCTTTTGGAAATGGCCGAACAGATGGGCATCGAAAACATGGCCCGTTCGCGCAAACAGGACGTGATTTTCGCCCTGCTGAAAAAGCACGCGAAAAGCGGCGAAGAGATCTCCGGTGATGGCGTGCTGGAGATTCTCCAGGATGGTTTCGGTTTTCTGCGTTCGGCTGATGCGTCCTACCTGGCCGGCCCTGACGATATCTACGTCTCGCCCAGCCAGATCCGCCGTTTCAACCTGCGCACCGGCGACACCATCGTCGGCAAGATCCGCCCACCGAAAGAAGGGGAGCGTTACTTCGCGCTGCTGAAGGTCGACACCATCAACTTCGACCGCCCGGAAAACGCCAAGAACAAGATCCTGTTCGAAAACCTGACGCCGCTGTTCCCGAACAAGCGCCTGAAGATGGAAGCCGGCAACGGTTCCACCGAGGACTTGACCGGCCGCGTCATCGACCTGTGCGCCCCGATCGGCAAGGGCCAGCGCGGCCTGATCGTTGCTCCGCCAAAAGCGGGCAAGACCATCATGCTGCAGAACATCGCGGCGAACATCACCCGTAATAACCCTGAGTGCCACCTGATCGTCCTGCTGATCGACGAGCGCCCGGAAGAAGTGACCGAAATGCAGCGTACCGTGCGCGGCGAAGTGGTTGCCTCTACCTTCGACGAGCCGCCAGCGCGCCACGTGCAGGTTGCCGAAATGGTGATCGAGAAGGCCAAGCGCCTGGTCGAGCACAAGAAAGACGTGGTGATCCTGCTGGATTCCATCACCCGCCTGGCGCGTGCCTACAACACCGTGATCCCGAGCTCTGGCAAGGTACTGACCGGTGGTGTCGACGCCCACGCCCTGGAAAAGCCGAAGCGCTTCTTCGGTGCGGCACGTAACATCGAGGAAGGCGGTTCGCTGACCATCATCGCCACCGCGCTGGTCGAAACCGGCTCGAAGATGGACGAAGTGATCTACGAAGAGTTCAAGGGCACCGGCAACATGGAGCTGCCGCTGGATCGCCGCATCGCCGAGAAGCGCGTGTTCCCGGCCATCAACATCAACCGCTCCGGTACCCGCCGCGAAGAGCTGCTGACCGCCGACGACGAATTGCAGCGCATGTGGATCCTGCGCAAGCTGCTGCACCCGATGGATGAAATCGCCGCCATCGAGTTCCTGGTCGACAAGCTCAAGCAGACCAAGACCAACGACGAGTTCTTCCTGTCGATGAAGCGCAAGTAAGCGTTTCCAGACCGGAACTGAATGGGGCCGCTTCGCGCCCCTTCGCGGGCACGCCCGCTGCCACAGGTTCAGTGTGATCCATGTGGGAGCGGGCGTGCCCGCGAAGGGGCGCGAAGCGGCCCCACTGCATTTTTGCCCCCAAACAGATCCCGAACGGCGCTACACTCTGCACCCCCGACCGATACGGCCAATACGAGGCTCCCGCATGCAGTATCGCGACTTGCGCGACTTCATCCGTGGCCTGGAACAGCGCGGCGAGCTCAAGCGCATCCAGGTTCCGATCTCCCCCGTCCTGGAAATGACCGAGGTCTGCGACCGCACCCTGCGTGCCAAAGGCCCGGCGTTATTGTTCGAAAACCCCGCAGGCTTCGACATCCCGGTGCTCGGCAACCTGTTTGGCACCCCGGAGCGCGTGGCCATGGGCATGGGCGCCGAGTCGGTCGATGAACTGCGGGAAATCGGCAAATTGCTGGCGTTTCTCAAGGAGCCCGAGCCGCCGAAGGGCCTGAAGGACGCCTGGTCGAAGCTGCCGATCTTCAAGAAAGTCGTGTCGATGGCGCCGAAAGTGGTCAAGGACGCGGTCTGCCAGGAAGTGCTGGTCGAGGGTGACGACGTCGACCTTGGCGCGCTGCCTATCCAGCACTGCTGGCCTGGCGACGTGGCGCCGCTGATCACCTGGGGCCTTACCGTGACCCGCGGGCCGAACAAGGACCGCCAGAACCTGGGTATCTACCGGCAGCAGGTGATCGGCCGCAACAAGGTCATCATGCGTTGGCTCAGCCACCGGGGCGGTGCGCTCGACTACCGCGAATGGTGCGAGAAGAACCCGGGCCAGCCGTTCCCGGTTGCGGTCGCCTTGGGCGCAGACCCGGCAACCATTCTGGGCGCCGTGACGCCGGTACCGGACACCCTCTCCGAATATGCCTTTGCCGGCCTGCTGCGCGGCAACCGCACGGAACTGGTGAAGTGCCGTGGCAGCAACCTGCAGGTGCCGGCCACCGCCGAAATCATCCTGGAAGGCGTGATTCACCCTGGCGAAATGGCCCCCGAGGGCCCGTATGGTGACCATACCGGCTACTACAACGAAGTGGACAGCTTCCCGGTGTTCACCGTCGAGCGCATCACCCACCGGCTCAAGCCGATCTACCACAGCACCTACACCGGTCGCCCGCCTGATGAGCCGGCCATTCTCGGTGTCGCGCTGAACGAAGTGTTCGTGCCGATCCTGCAAAAGCAGTTCCCGGAGATCACCGACTTCTACCTGCCGCCGGAAGGTTGCTCGTACCGCATGGCGGTGGTGACCATGAAGAAGCAGTACCCCGGCCATGCCAAGCGCGTGATGTTGGGTGTATGGTCGTTCCTGCGACAGTTCATGTACACCAAGTTCGTTATTGTCACCGATGACGATATCAACGCCCGGGACTGGAACGATGTGATCTGGGCAATCACCACACGCATGGACCCCAAGCGTGATACGGTGATGATCGACAACACCCCGATCGACTACCTCGACTTCGCGTCGCCGGTGTCGGGGTTGGGGTCGAAGATGGGCCTGGATGCCACGCACAAGTGGCCAGGCGAGACTACACGCGAATGGGGGCGGGTCATCGTCAAGGACGAAGCCGTCACCCGGCGTATCGATGAGCTGTGGGATCAGTTGGGAATAGATTGATGCAGGTAACGTTGCAGCCGTCCGGGGCGGTGCTGGCGCTCGAACCCGGGGAACGGATCCTGGATGGAGCGCGGCGGCTGGGCTATGACTGCCCGAACAGCTGCCGCAATGGCAATTGCCATGTCTGCGCCGCGTTGTTGGTCGAGGGCCGGGTCCGTCAGGACGGCGAAATCCGCGACCATGGCGAGTTGTTCACCTGCATTGCCGAACCGCTGGAGGACTGCGTGTTGCTCTGGGACGGTGTGCTCGCCCTGGGCGAGTTGCCTGTGCGCAAGCTGGCGTGCAGCGTGAGTGAATGCGTTGACGTCGGTGGCGACGTGTGGCGGGTGCGCTTGCGTGCACCGGCGGGCAAACCCCCGCGTTACCACGCCGGGCAGTACCTGATGATCGAGCGTGAGGGCGGCAAGCAGGCGGCCTTCTCGCTGGCGTCCGCGCCGCACGGCGGGCGTGAACTGGAGCTGCACGTACTGGCGCGCGAGCCCAGTGCCCAGCAACTGATCGAGCAGCTCAGGCGCGACGGCCTGGCGCGTATCGAAATGCCGTTTGGCGACACCCACCTGGCCGAGTTGCCCGAGGGCCCGTTGGTATTGATTGCCGCCGGCACCGGCATGGGCCAGATGCACAGCCTGGTCGAGCATTGCCGCGCCAAGGGTTTCCAGTACCCGGTGCACCTGTACTGGGGGGTGCGTCGGCCTGAAGATTTTTACCAGATCGAGCACTGGGACGAATGGCAGCGCCTGCCCAACCTGTACCTGCACCAGGTGGTCAGCGATCTGTGCGGCTGGGAAGGGCGGTGCGGTATGTTGCATGAAGCCGTTTGCGAGGACATTGCCGACCTCAATACTGTGCATGTGTATGCCAGTGGCTCGCCAAACATGATCTACGCCACACTCGACGCCTTGGTCGAAGCCGGCATGGATGCGCACCGCATGCGTGCCGATGTATTTGCCTATGCCCCACGTGGCTAATAACCCAAGTTGGCAAGTCAGGTTATAAGGCGGTAACTGTTACCGCCTTGATTAATAACTTTCCCTGTTGTTGAAACAATCATTTCCAGTCGTCGGCTGCGCGCATGAAACCTGGCTACGAGGGCTTGAGTATTCCTGCGATTCTGACCTATGGTTAGTGCAAGCGCCTTGGTATAGAGGCCTTGGGGCTTAACCTCATCGAATTTCGCTACATCCGTAGTTCACAGGAATCCTGGCGGCAGCTTATGTCGGCACTTGAAAGCATGTCGTGGAAAGTTTCATATCCACCGACACTCGACTTTGGTCAGCAACATACGCACGAACAGTTGTTCAACTCCATGAAGACCACCATGTCTCGGCACCCGGGTGGGCCGGTGTGGCTGTTTGCCTATGGCTCGTTGATCTGGCGCCCCGAGTGCAATTCGGTGGAGCGCCAGCGCGCACGCGTACATGGTTATCACCGGGGGCTCTACTTGTGGTCACATGAGCATCGCGGCACCCCGGAAACCCCCGGGCTGGTATTCGGCCTGGACCGTGGCGGGTCCTGCAGTGGCTTTGCCTACCGGCTGGATGAAAGCAACCTGGACGACTCGCTCATGGCCCTGTGGCAACGCGAGATGCCTTACCCGGCCTATCGGCCGCATTGGCTCAACTGCCGGCTGGGCGATGGCACCAAGGTGCAGGCGCTGGGCTTTGTGCTGGAGCGGCATTTACCCTGCTATGCCGGCGATCTGCCGGATACCTTGCTCAGCCATATCCTGGCCAGCGCCAAAGGGCGCTATGGCACCACCCGCGACTATGTCGAACAGACCTTGCAGGCCCTGCGCAGCCACCAGATGCCTGATCGCAACCTGGAGGCGCGGTTCCGCCGTTGCCATAACCCGCGCGAGGTTTGATCAGCCTGTGCCGGCCTATTCGCGGGCACGCCCGCGAAAAGGCCGCAACGGCAGATGAAGATCTAAAGCCTTACCTTGCCAGCACCACCAACTTACCCACAGCCTGCCGCTGCCCCAGTTTCTCAATGGCAGCCCCGGCCTCGGCCAGTGGATAAGTCTGCGACACCCGCGGCTTCAACTTGCCTTGGGCATGCCAGGCAAACAGCTGCTGGAAGTTGGCCGCATTGTCCTGCGGCTGGCGCTGGGCAAACGCACCCCAGAACACCCCAAGCACCGCCGCGCCCTTGAGCAGCACCAGGTTGGCTGCCAGCTGTGGAATGGTGCCACTGGCGAACCCCACCACCAGCAACCGGCCATTCCAGGCCAGCCCGCGTACCGCCTGCTCGAACAGCTCGCCACCGACCGGGTCGTAGATCACGTCGACCCCCTGGCCGTTGGTCAGGCGCTTGATTTCCTCGCGCAGGCTGGCCTGGCTGTAGTCGATCAGTTCATCTGCCCCGGCTGCCTTGGCCACCGCCAGTTTGTCGGCACTGCTGGCGGCCGCGATTACCCGTGCCCCCATGGCCTTGCCGATCTCCACCGCTGCCAGGCCGACGCCACCGGACGCGCCCAGCACCAGCAAGGTCTCACCCGCTTGCAACTGGCCGCGCTGGCGCAGGGCATGCATCGAGGTGCCATAGGTCATGCCAAACGCCGCTGCCGTGGTGAAGTCCATGCTCGCCGGGATCGGCAGCACGTTGTAGAACGGCACTGCCACCTGCTCGGCAAACGCCCCCCAGCCGGTCAGCGCCATGACCCGGTCACCGACCTTGAAGGCGCCGGCCTTTTCCCCGACCGCGGCTACCACACCGGCCGCCTCACCACCGGGGGAGAACGGCAGCGGTGGCTGAAACTGGTACTTGCCTTCGATGATCAGCGTGTCAGGAAAGTTGACCCCGGCAGCCTGCACGTCCAGCAGGATTTCGTTGTTCTTCGGCAGTGGGCTGGCGACTTCTTCCAGCACCAGGTTGCCCGCCGGGCCAAGGGTTTTGCACAACACAGCTTTCATTGGGGCTATTCCTTTGCGGGTCGTGGCCGATAAGTGTAGGAGGGCGGTGTACCGGGTCAACGAGCATGGCCCGCCCTGATGGGCAGGCATAAGCGGCGGCGTGAGCCTGGGCTTGGGTTTGCGCGCAGCGCTGGGTAAGCTGGCGCCAATTGGAATGAGGAGCGAATTCGTGAAAGCGTGGATCTTGATGGTACTGGCGCTGTTGCTGCCAACTGCGGCCATGGCCGAAGAAGCCAAGGAGGGTGCCCCCAAGGTTGCCTACATCACCCTGAGCCCGCCTTTTGTCGGCAACTATGCCCTGGATGGCGGCCCCCGCCTGCGGGTGTACAAGGCCGATGTGGCCCTGCGTGTGACCGGTGATGAAGCCGCCAAGGCCGTTCAGCACCACGAACCGCTGATCCGTAACCAGCTGGTGGCGCTGTTCACCCAACAGACTGTCGACAGCATGAGCAATGTCGAGGCCAAGGAGCACCTGCGCCAGGAGGCACTGAAACAGGTGCAGCAGGTAATGGAAGCCGAAGAGGGCAAGCCGATCGTTGAGGACCTGCTGTTCAACAACCTGATCGTGCAGTAAACGGCGCCGCTGGCGCGCGGTTTCAGCGCAACGCGACAATCACCGCCCATTGCTCGGCGGTTACCGGCATGACCGACAGGCGGCTGCCCTTCTGCACCAGCGGCAGTTCGGCCAGGCCGGCCTGCTGCTTCAGCTGGCCCAGCTCCAGTACCCGTGGCAGGGTTTGCACATGCGCCACATCCACTGCGCTCCACGGGTTCTTCTCGGCTGTGGCCTTGGCATCATGGTATGGGCTTTGTGGGTCCAGGGCAGTCGGGTCGGGGTAAGCCGCACGAATGATTTCGCCAATACCGGCGATGCCAGGCTGCGGGCAGCTGGAATGGTAGAAAAAGAACCTGTCACCCTCGCTCATGGCCCGCAGGAAATTACGCGCCTGGTAATTGCGCACGCCGTCCCAGCGCGCTTCGCCCAGGCGCCCCAGCGCTTCGATGGAGAGTTCGTCGGGCTCGGATTTCATCAGCCAGTAGGCCATGCGTGTTGCTCCTGAAAAGGTTTGTAATAACCTGTTGCACGAAACCGACAGCCGGTTGGCGTCAAGGTTTGCTTGCAGACGCAGGTTGTCGGAAAATGCGCCCCGTTTAATGCGCGATGCTCCGGCGGTACTCAGAAAGCCGCCGAGCCTGAACAGTTTGCCTTGGGGGGCAATCTTCCATGTATCAACGTAAAAAACCGGATCTGCTGTGGGTCCTGGTGTTTATTTTTGGCCTGGGTGTGGTCACTACCGGTTATGCGCAAGGGCTATGGGAGCGCAAGCTGGACAACGCCTACCAAACGTCGGCAGACGCCAGCCAGCCACAACGTTGATGCCCCCTGCTGGCGCCGATTACCGCGGCGCCAGGTACCAGCCACGGTCCGAGACCGTGCCCTGCAACGGTACGTCCCAACTGGCCTGCGCCAGCCGCTCGACCTTCTGGCACTCATGTGCCAAGCCCAGCAGCAACGGTTTTTTCCAGCTTTGCCGGCGCCCCTGGTAGGCCAGGCTGCGGTCATAGAAGCCGCCACCCATGCCCAGGCGGCCGCCCACCTCATCAAAGCCCACCAGCGGTAACAGAATCAGGTCCAGTGCCCAGATGGGCCGTTGGCGTTTGCGCTCGATAACCGGTTCGGGGATACGGAAACGGTTGGGTCGCAGTTTTTCCCCTGGCTCGAAACGCTGGAACACCATGCGCGTGCGCGGCCAGGCATGCAGTACCGGCAGGTAGGTGCGCTTGCCGCGGCGCTGGGCTTCACGCAATAACAGGCGCGGGTCTATTTCGCCGTCGTTGGGCAGGTACAGGGCAATGTGCCTGGCGCGGCGGAACAGGGGGTGCTGGGCCAGTTGCCGGTACAGCCCACGGGCCGCCTGGCGTTGCTGGGCGGGGGTGAGGGCGCGACGGGCATTGCGCAGCAAACGGCGAAGCTGAGGGCGGGTAAGCGGCGCGGTGTCGGTCATGGCACAGGCGATCCCAGGGGTGCTGGCCGCCAGACGCGGCACAAACGAATTGCCCGCCACAGGGGGCGGGCAAGGAATTCAGGCTCCCCGATAAGACCGCTATCGGTGTAGCCCTTGAACCCGAAAGTTCAAGGTGGAGATTGCAGGGGGCGTTAAGGCTTTCCGTCGGGCGGACATGCACACCGGCCCCAGCGTGCAACCCCCGTGGTTGTGCGTATCGGCTCAGGGACATAACCGACTGGCGCATCCCCCAGGGAGTGGCGCCAGTATACCAATCTCAGCCGATTTTGGTATCCGTGTCGTCGGACAAAGCCTTGTCTACCCGATCCAGCAGGTCGCGCACCTGTTCGCGGTTGGTGCCGCTGACGGGCGCCGCGCTGCGGTCTTCCTGGCGGTGCAGCATCTCGTGGGTGATGTTCAACGCGGCCATGACGGCAATGCGGTCGGCGCCGATCACCTTGCCGCTGCTGCGGATCTCGCGCATCTTGCTGTCCAGGTAGCGGGCTGCGCTGACCAGGTTGTTGCGCTCTTCCGGCGGGCAGATGATCGAGTAGTCCTTGTCGAGGATCTGCACGGTGACGCTATTGCTTGAACTCATGAGTCTTGCTCCAGAGCCTTGAGGCGTAAAATCATCGACTCGACCTTGCGCTTGGCTATCTCGTTTTTTTCGATGAGGTGGGCGCGCTCTTCGCGCCAGGACTTTTCCTGAGCTACTAGGAGTGCATTTTGCCGTTTTAGTTGCTCGACACGTTCGATCAGCAGCTCGAAACGGCTCATCAGTGCCTGCAGGTCGTTCTCTTGCGTGGGTTGCACTCGATTCGCTCCGTCGTTCGGTCACCTGGCGATGATGCCTCTCCCTGGGTGGCGACGGCCAGTGCCGATGGTCTTGGCGCGCCTGCCGGTGCTAGGATACAAGGCCTCATTCTAGTCATTTGCGCCGTCTGGCGCCTAGCTGCCCATGCCCAATACCCAATCGCCCTACATCGCTTTCGCCATGCTGCTGTCCAGCAATGGCCACCCTGTCACCCCGGCCGAACTGCACGGCCTGCTGATTGGCCGCAGCTGCGCCGGTGCCGGCTTCGATGCCGACGGCTGGCTGGCCGACGCGGCGCAACTGCTGGAAACCGAGCCCGGTGACACCGTGCGCAACGCCCTGGTTGGCCTGCAGGAAATGGTCAAGGGCGAGCTCACCAGCGACGACATGGCCATCGTTCTGCTGCTGCCTTCCGACGATGCCGCGCTGACCGACCGCGCCACCGCGCTGGGGCAGTGGTGCCAGGGCTTCATCACCGGCTTTGGCCTGAACGCCGGCGGCAAGGACTTGTCCGACGAGGCCAAGGAAGTACTGCAGGACCTGGTGGCCATTTCCCAGGTGCAGGAAGCCCTCGAAGAATCCGAAGACGGCGAGAGCGACTACATGGAAGTCATGGAGTACCTGCGCGTTGCGCCGCTGCTGCTGTTCTCCGAGCTGGCCAAGCCTTCCGCACCCGCGCCCAAGCCATCGCTGCACTGATCAACCAGGGGTAGTCTGCCCATGAGCCACATTCCCAAGGCCGAGTATGCCCGGCGGCGCAAGGCGCTGATGGCGCAGATGGTCCCCAACAGCATCGCCATCCTGCCCGCCGCCGCGGTTGCCATCCGCAACCGCGACGTCGAGCACGTGTACCGCCAGGACAGCGACTTCCAGTACCTCAGCGGCTTCCCCGAGCCAGAGGCGGTCATTGCCCTGATCCCCGGGCGTGAGCACGGTGAGTACGTGTTGTTCTGCCGTGAGCGCAACCCCGAGCGGGAGCTGTGGGATGGCCTGCGCGCCGGCCAGGAAGGCGCGGTGAGTGATTATGGCGCCGACGATGCATTCCCCATCGCAGACATCGACGAAATCCTGCCTGGCCTGATCGAAGGCCGCGAGCGGGTGTACAGCGCCATGGGCAGCAACCCTGAATTCGACCGCCGGTTGATGGACTGGATCAACGTGATCCGCTCCAAGGCCCGGCTGGGTGCCCAGCCACCGAACGAGTTCGTTGCGCTGGATCATCTGCTGCATGACATGCGCCTGTATAAATCGGCAGCGGAAGTGAAGGTCATGCGCGCGGCTGCAGACATTTCTGCGCGTGCCCATGTGCGGGCCATGCAGGCCTGCCGGGCCGGGTTGTACGAATACAGCCTGGAAGCCGAGCTGGACTACGAGTTCCGCAAGGGCGGGGCGAAGATGCCGGCCTACGGTTCCATCGTTGCCGCTGGGCGCAATGGCTGCATCCTGCACTACCAGCAGAATGACGCACCGCTCAGGGAGGGCGACCTGGTGCTGATCGACGCCGGCTGCGAAATCGACTGCTACGCCAGTGACATCACCCGCACCTTCCCGGTCAGCGGGCGCTTTTCACCCGAGCAGAAGGCTATCTACGAGCTGGTGCTCAAGGCGCAGGCGGCCGCGTTCGCCGAAATCGCCCCCGGCAAGCACTGGAACCATGCCCATGAGGCGACCGTGCGGGTCATCACCACCGGGCTGGTGGAACTGGGCCTGCTGGAAGGCGATGTGCAGGCGCTGATCGACAGCGAAGCCTACCGCGCCTTCTACATGCACCGCGCCGGCCACTGGCTGGGCATGGATGTGCACGATGTGGGCGAGTACAAGGTGGGGGGTGAATGGCGGGTGCTGGAACCGGGTATGGCGCTGACCGTCGAACCGGGTATCTACATTGGTGCCGACAATCAGGCCGTGGCCAAGAAGTGGCGCGGCATTGGCGTAAGGATCGAGGACGACGTGGTGGTGACCAGGCAAGGTTGTGAAATCCTCACTTCGGGCGTGCCACGCACGGTCGCCGAGATCGAGGCGCTGATGCAGGCTGCACGCAAGGACGCCGCATGAACCGGGTAAACCTGGCAATCATTGGTGGCGGCCTGGTGGGTGCCAGCCTGGCGTTGGCCTTGCAGGCCGGGGCCAAGGCCAGAGGCTGGAAGATCCTGCTGATCGAGCCGTTCGCCCCTGGCGACAGTTACCAGCCCAGCTACGATGCCCGCTCTTCGGCCTTGTCCTTCGGCACCCAGCAGATCTACCAGCAACTGGGCCTGTGGCAGGCCATTGGCCAGCGCGCCGAGCCGATCCGGCAGATTCACGTCTCCGACCGTGGCCGCTTTGGCGCCACCCGCCTGGACGCCCAGGAAGAAGGCGTGCCGGCGCTGGGTTACGTGGTGGAGAACGCCTGGCTGGGCCAGTGCCTGTGGCAAGGCCTGGACCGCGAGGTGGTCAGCTGGCGCTGCCCGGCAGAAGTGGCCGCGCTGCAGGCGGTCGACGGTGGCTACCAGCTGCGCTTGAACGACGACACCCAGCTGCAATGCGACCTGGCAGTGCTGGCCGACGGCGGCCGTTCTGGTTTGCGCGAGCAACTGGGCATCCAGGTACGCCATACGCCCTACCAGCAAAGCGCCCTGATCGCCAACATCAGCCCTGGCGAGGCCCATGGCGGCCAGGCCTTCGAGCGCTTCACCGAAGACGGCCCCATGGCCCTGCTGCCATTGCCGGATAACCGCTGCGCGCTGGTATGGACCCGCCAGGGCATGGACGCAAAACGCCTGGCCGCGATCGACGAGCGCAGCTTCCTGCGCGAGTTGCAGGGTGTGTTCGGCTATCGGCTGGGCGCGCTGCGCCAGGTGGGTGCACGGCATCTGTACCCGCTGTCGTTGATCGAAGCCCAGGAGCAGGTGCGGCCACAGTTGGTGGTGCTGGGCAACGCTGCGCACAGCTTGCACCCGATTGCCGGGCAGGGGTTCAACTTGTCGTTGCGTGACGTGCAGGCGTTGGCCGAGGCGCTGCTTGCCGGCCCGCAGCGCCCGGGCGACCTGGCCACGCTGCAGGCCTATCACCAGCGCCAGCGCCTGGACCAGGCCATGACCATCGGCTTCTCCGACCAGGTCACCCGCCTGTTCGGCAGCCAGCAGCCGTTGCTGGCCGCCGGGCGCAACCTGGGCCTGCTCGGGCTCGACCTGCTGCCACCGGCCAAAAGCTGGTTCGCTCGCCAGGCGATGGGCCTGGGCACCCGCCCCGACCGGCAGGGCCAGGCATGAGCAACCCACGTAAACGCGCGCGCCGGGCGCGCATGCTGCGCTGGCTGTTGAACCTTTACCCGCCTTACCTGGGGGCAGGTATCCGCGTGCAGCACATCAGCCCGGACCTGCGCAGCGTGAAGGTGGCGATGAAGCTGACGCGCTGGAACCGCAATTACGTCGGTACCCAGTTTGGCGGCAGCCTGTATGCCATGGTCGACCCGTTCTACATGCTGTTGCTGATCGAGCAGCTGGGGCGCGACTACATTGTCTGGGACAAGGCCGCCAGCATCGATTTCATCGCGCCGGGCAAAGGCCCGGTGTTTGCCGAATTCCACGTCGATGACGCGCTGCTGGACGACATTCGCCAGCAGACCGCTACCGGCAAGAAGTGCCTGCCGCGTGTGCAGGTCGATATCCGCGATGGCGCCGGCGAACTGGTGGCGCGGGTCGATAAAACCCTATATGTGCGGCTCAAGCCGCAAGCGAGGCTGGCGTAGGCATGGAAATGCGCGCAGATCTGTTGATTGTCGGTGCCGGTATGGTCGGCAGCGCCCTGGCCCTGGCGTTACGCCACAGTGGCTTGCAAATCCTCTTGCTCGACGGCGGCCCGCTGACGGTCAAGCCGTTCGATGCCCTGGCGCCGTTCGAACCGCGTGTCAGCGCATTGTCGGCCGCCAGCCAGCGCATTCTCGAACGCCTCGGGGCCTGGGAGGGCATTGCCCAGCGGCGTGCCACGCCGTATTCCGACATGCATGTGTGGGACGGCAGCGGCACCGGGCAGATCCACTTTTCGGCAGCCAGCGTGCACGCCCAGGTGCTCGGCCATATCGTCGAGAACCGCGTGGTGCAGGACAGCCTGCTGGAGCGCCTGCACGACAGCGATGTCGGCCTGCTGGCCAACGCGCGGCTGGAACAACTGCGCCGCTCTGGCGATGACTGGCTGTTGACTCTTGCCGATGGCCGGCGCCTGCGCGCGCCGCTGGTGGTCGCGGCCGATGGCGCCCATTCGGCCGTGCGGCGGCTGGCCGGTTGCGACACCCGCGAATGGGATTACCTGCACCACGCCATCGTGACCAGCGTGCGTTGCAGCGCCGGGCACCAGGCCACAGCCTGGCAGCGCTTCACCGATGAGGGGCCGCTGGCCTTCCTGCCGTTGACCCGAGGTGGCCAGCAAGACTGGTGCTCGATCGTCTGGTCGACCACGCCGGAGCAGGCCGAGCGGTTGATGGCGCTGGATGACGCTGCCTTCGTGCAGGCCCTGGAGCGGGCCTTCGAGGGGCGCCTGGGGAGCGTGTTGCAGGCCGACCCACGTGTGTGTGTACCGCTGCGTCAGCGTCACGCCAAGCGCTACGTGGAGCACGGCCTTGCGTTGGTGGGTGATGCGGCCCACACCATCCACCCCTTGGCCGGGCAGGGCGTCAACCTGGGGTTTCTGGATGCGGCGGTGCTGGCCGACGTACTGGGCAAGGCCTGCGAGCGTGGCGAACGGCTGGCGGATGTGAAGGTACTGAGCCGTTACGAGCGCCGGCGCATGCCGCATAACCTGGCGCTGATGGCGGCGATGGAAGGGTTCGAGCGGTTGTTCCAGGCCAACCCGCTGCCGTTGCGCTGGTTGCGCAACAGTGGGCTGAAGCTGGTGCAGCAGATGCCCGAAGCCAAGGCGATGTTCGTGCGCCAGGCGTTGGGGCTGTCCGGGGATTTGCCGGAATTGGCCAGGGCTTGAGATGGCCGGGGCCGCTTTGCGGCCCCTCTGCAACATCCGGTAACGGCTCAAAGGATGAGCAAGAAAATGGGATTCACTACCATTTGCGCCTCTCATACCTTCCGAGGAGCGCTTTCCATGTTGCCACGCAAGCCCCTACTGGCCGCCCTGGCCCTGACTTTGTTCGGCGGCACCGCCCAGGCAGCGGAAGAAGTGGTGGTGTACTCCTCGCGCATCGATGAGCTGATCAAGCCGGTGTTCGATGCCTATACCGCCAAAACCGGCGTCAAGATCAAGTTCATCACCGACAAGGAAGCGCCGCTGATGCAGCGCATCAAGGCCGAGGGCGACAATGGCGTGGCCGACCTGCTGCTGACCGTCGATGCCGGCAACCTGTGGCAGGCCGAGCAAATGGGCATCCTGCAGCCGATCAAGTCCGCCACCATCGACCAGAACATTCCGCCGCAGTACCGCGCCTCGTCCCATGACTGGACCGGCCTCAGCTTGCGCGCGCGCACCATCGTCTACTCCAGCGAGCGGGTCAAACCGGCAGAGTTGAGCACCTACGAGGCCCTGGCCGACAAGCAATGGGAAGGCCGCCTGTGCCTGCGCACGGCGAAAAAGGTCTACAACCAGTCGCTGACCGCCACCCTGATCGAAACCCATGGCGAGGCGAAGACCGAGCAAATCGTCAAAGGCTGGGTCAACAACCTGTCCACCGATGTGTTCTCCGACGACAACGCGGTGATCCAGGCCATCGAGGCCGGCCAGTGCGACGTGGGCATCGTCAACACCTACTACTACGGCCGCCTGCACAAGCAGAACCCGCAGTTGCCGGTGAAGCTCTTCTGGCCCAACCAGGGCGACCGTGGCGTGCACGTGAACCTGTCGGGCATTGGCCTGACCAAACATGCACCGCACCCCGAGGCGGCGACCAAGCTGGTGGAGTGGATGACGGGTGAAGAAGCGCAGAAACTGTTCGCCGACATCAACCAGGAATTCCCGGCCAACCCGAAGGTCAGGCCATCGGAAGAAGTGGCAGCGTGGGGCAGCTTCAAGGCAGACAGCATTCCGGTGGAAATTGCCGGCAAACGCCAGGCTGAAGCCATCCGCCTGATGGATCGGGCTGGCTGGAATTAAGCGCCGGGCTTTATCCTCTCGGGGCCTGAAAGGGCCTCTTCGCGGGCTCGCCCGCTCCCACAGGATCTGCACTGCCCTTGAGATTTGGGCAGTCCCTGTGGGAGCGGGCGAGCCCGCGAACGACCGCAAAGCGGTCGCAAACCAGCCATAGAGACATTCACCTTGTCCCACACCCCCCAACGCCGCTGGTACTTGCCGGTATCGCTGATCGCTGCCCTGGTGCTCCTGCCCCTCAGCGTGCTGCTGCTGTCGTGGCAATCCATAGACGTGCAGATCTGGTCGCACCTGCTCGACACCCAGATGAGCCGCCTGCTGGGTAACACCCTGACGCTGGTTCTGGGGGTGGGCATCGGCGTCACCGTGCTGGGCGTCAGCCTGGCCTGGCTCACCAGCCTCTGTGAGTTCCCCGGCCGGCGCTGGCTGGACTGGGCGCTGATGTTGCCGTTCGCCATACCCGCCTATGTGCTGGCTTTCGTGTTCGTCGGCCTGCTGGACTTCGCGGGCCCGGTGCAGACCGCACTGCGCGAGGTATTCGGCCCCATGCGCCTGCCCCGGGTGCGCTCTACCGGCGGGGTCATCATCGTGCTGGTGCTGGTGTTCTACCCCTATGTCTACCTGCTGGCGCGCACGGCGTTCCTGGCACAGGGCAAAGGCTTGATGGAGGCCGCGCGGGTGCTTGGGTTATCACCCTTGCAGGCCTTCTGGCGGGTGGCGCTGCCCATGGCGCGGCCGGCGATCGGCGCCGGTGTCGCCCTGGCGCTGATGGAAACCCTGGCCGATTTCGGCGCGGTGGCGGTGTTCAATTTCGACACCTTCACCACAGCCATCTACAAGACCTGGTACGGGTTTTTCAGCCTGTCCAGCGCAGCCCAGCTGGCCAGCCTTTTGCTGCTGGCGGTGATGCTGGTGCTGTACGGCGAGCGCCGTGCCCGCGGCGCCAGCCGCAGTGGCAACGAGCGGCCACGCGGGCAGGCGCTGTACCGCTTGCGCGGGCTGAAGGCGTTGCTGGCCAGCGGCTGGTGCCTGCTGGTGTTCGCCTGCGCCTTCGTCATCCCGCTGCTGCAACTGCTGGTGTGGTTCTGGCAGCGCGGGCGGCATGACCTGGACGAGCGCTATGTCGGCCTGGTGTCGCACACCTTGTACCTGGGCGCCATGGCCGCGCTGCTCACCGTGAGCGCAGCATTGCTGCTGGCCTTCGCCCGGCGCCAGGCGCCGAGCGCCGGCATACGCGCCGGGGTCGGCCTGGCCAACCTGGGCTATGCCTTGCCCGGTTCGGTGTTGGCGGTGTCGATCATGCTGGCGTTCAGTTATCTGGACAACCAGCTGGTCATCCCGTTGTCCGGCTGGTTGGGCGGGGCCGGCAAACCGTTGCTGCTGGGCAGCCTGTCGGCCTTGCTGCTGGCTTACCTGGTGCGCTTTATCGCCGTGGCTTACGGGCCACTGGAAAGCAGCCTGGAGCGCATTCGGCCTTCTTTGCCCGAGGCTTCACGCAGCCTGGGTGTCGGCGGTGCCAGGTTGTTCCTCAAGGTCTACCTGCCGCTGTTGCTGCCTGGCGCCCTCAGCGCCGCCTTGTTGGTGTTTGTCGACGTACTCAAGGAAATGCCGGCCACCTTGCTGATGCGGCCGTTCGGCTGGGACACGCTTGCGGTGCGGGTTTTCGAGATGACCAGTGAAGGCGAATGGGCGCGAGCGTCATTGCCCGCCCTGACGCTGGTGCTGGTGGGGCTGTTGCCGGTCATCGGCCTGATCCGCCGTTCGGCCCGTCGACCCGGCCACGGTCACTGAGGGTGCCAGCGCGCGGGCTTGCGGCTACAATGCGCGGCATTCGCGCGGCGGGTGTCAAACAACAAGAGCTGACGCGCAACGTCATCGACCGCCGCCGCTTCGCCACGCCCGGAAGGAGAAACCCATGGGACAGCGCACGCTTTTGTACGACCTGCACCTGGCGCTAGGCGCCAAAACGGTCGATTTCGGTGGCTGGGACATGCCCCTGCACTATGGCTCGCAGGTCGAGGAGCACCATCAGGTGCGCAGCGATTGCGGGGTGTTCGATGTCTCCCACATGACTGTGATCGATGTCGATGGTAGCGATGCCACCGCCTGGCTGCAGCGCCTGCTGGCCAACGATGTGGCCCGCCTCGGCGACACTGGCAAAGCGCTATACAGCCCGCTGCTGCAGGCGCAGGGCGGAGTGATCGACGACCTGATCGTATACCGTACGGAACATGGCTATCGCCTGGTCACCAACGCCGCT
This sequence comes from Pseudomonas sp. BJP69, assembly GCF_007633355.1. NCBI lineage: Bacteria > Pseudomonadati > Pseudomonadota > Gammaproteobacteria > Pseudomonadales > Pseudomonadaceae > Pseudomonas > Pseudomonas sp. BJP69. The sequence continues at coordinate 5,321,874 of NZ_CP041933.1, read as the reverse complement.
ACCCGCGCCAAGGTGCTGGGCTGGCTGCAGCAGCAGCGTGACGGTTTTGCCGTGGACTTCAAGGTCCGCCCCGACCTGGCCATCCTTGCCATCCAGGGCCCGCGTGCCCGAGAAAAGGTTGCGCCCCTGCTTAGCGCCGCGCGTGCCGCGCTGATCCGCGAACTGCGCCCATTCGAGGGCTTTGCCGAAGGCGACTGGTTCATTGCCCGCACCGGTTATACCGGTGAAGACGGCCTCGAGATCATCTTCCCTGGCGACCAGGCCGTGGGCTTCTTCAACGACCTGGTGGGTGCTGGCATCGCCCCCAGCGGCCTTGGCGCCCGCGACACCCTGCGCCTGGAAGCCGGCATGAACCTGTACGGCCAGGACATTGACGAGCAGCACACCCCGCTTACCTCCAACCTGGGCTGGAGCATTGCCTGGGAGCCTGCCGAGCGTGACTTCATTGGCCGCGCTGCCCTGTTGGCGGAAATCGAGCACGGTGTGCAGGAAAAACTGGTCGGCCTGGTACTGGAAGAGCGCGGCGTGCTGCGCGCCCATCAGGTCGTGCGTGTCGCCGGTATTGGCGAAGGGGAGATCACCAGTGGTAGTTTCTCGCCTACGCTGAGCAAGTCCATTGCCTTGGCGCGCGTGCCCATGGCCACTGGTGACCGGGCCGAGGTGGAAATTCGCGGCAAGTGGTACCCGGTGCGGGTGGTCAAACCGACCTTCGTGCGCCACGGCAAGATCCTGATCTGAACCATTATTTACCGGCGGGCGTACCGCTGAGCCAATCGAGGAATTCAAGACATGAGCAATATCCCCGCCGAACTGCGTTTCGCCGAAAGCCACGAGTGGGCCCGCCTGGAAGCTGACGGCAGCGTCACCGTGGGCATCAGCGACCACGCCCAGGAGGCCTTGGGTGACGTGGTGTTCGTCGAGCTTGCCGAAGTCGGCAAGGTGTTCGCCGCGGGCGACGCTGCCGGTGTGGTCGAGTCGGTCAAGGCCGCTTCGGACATCTATGCCCCGGTGGGTGGCGAAGTGATCGCGGTGAACGAAGAGCTGGCTGACAGCCCGGAGCAGCTCAACGAAGAGCCTTACGGGGCGTGGATCTTCAAGCTCAAGCCAAGCGACAAGGCCGAGCTGGACAAGCTGCTGGATGCTGCTGGTTACAAGGCCGCTATCGGCGAATAAGGCTTCAGGCCTGATCGCCGGCAAGCCAGCTCCCACAGAGTGGACTGCCCCCAATAAGTTGGACAGTTTCAGCTAGCAGCCCCTGCAGCATGAGCCCTGTATTTCACAGGGCTCATGCCATTGAGCTTTAGCTTGATGCGGTCATGGTTGTAGTAGTGGATGTACTCATCCAGACCGGCTTTCAGTTCTTCAACGCTCTTGAAGCGCTGCGGGTAGAAAAATTCGGACTTAAGCGTACCAAAAAAGCTCTCCATAGCCGCATTATCCAAGCAGTTTCCTTTACGTGACATGCTCTGCTTCACCCCTTGCTCGGCCAGCTTGTGGCGGTACTGCGAGTGTTGGTAGTGCCAGCCTTGATCCGAGTGGAGTACCAGTTTCGGCTTGTTTCCCAGGCGCTTGAAGGCCTTGCCCAGCATGTTGGTGACCAGCCCAAGGCATGGCCTGCTGGCCACTTCGTAGGCCACAATTTCGGCGTTGTACAAGTCCATCACGGGGGAGAGGTAGACTTTTTCCTGAGCCACTTTGAACTCGGTCACATCGGTCACCCACTTCTGATTCGGGCGCTGCGCGATAAAGTTTCGCTCCAGCAGGTTGGGCGCGATGGTGCCGACGACACCCTTGTACGACCGATATTTTTTCGGCCGCACGAGTGAGCGAAGATCAAGCTCGATCATCAAACGCTCCACCACTTTTTTGTTAACCAAGGTCCCGCCATTGCGGATCACGATCGCAACGCGCCGGTAACCGTAAAGCCCTTTTTCCTCGTGATAGACACGCTGAATCATCTGCTTCAGAGCAGCATGCTTATCAGGTTTGGCCTGCGCTTGAAGCTGGTAATAGAACGTACTGCGCGGCAGATCCGCCAACTCCAGAACAGCGGCCAAGGGAAACCTGTCCTTGAGCGCAGACACGATCAGGGTTTTTTGAGCTGCCTTCGCTCCTGCTTCTTCAACTCTTCCAGCTTTTTTAGGTAAGCGTTCTCCATGCGCAGCCATTCAAGCTCAGCCAGCAACTGGTCGCGGCTTTTATCGGTGTCATCAGAGGTTGTGGGTTTGATGGGGTAAGGCTTTTTCGACATGGCAGCAGGTTTTCTTCTCTTGGGAGCAGGCGAAGCCGGACTTCCACTGTAGTACTGCCGCGCCCAAATGCCTATCTGCGAAGACTGACCAAGACCGAAATGGGCGGCGGTCTGGCGCAAGGAAAGCTGATGCTTGTGCATGTACTCAAGGACTGAGCGCTTATAGGTCGCACTGTACCGCTGGCCTGGTTTACGCAGACTGAACTGGCCATGTTTCTGGAAGCTGGAGACCCAGCGCCGCAGCAGGCTGAAGTCCACTGCAAGTCGCTGGGCTACTTTTCGGAAACCTTCACCACCCTCCAGGTAGGCATGAACGGCGGTAAGCTTGAATTGGTCTGAGTACTTGCTCATATGGACACCCCAAGAAATTGGATTGGTGTCCAACTTCTTGGGGGCAGTCCAGAGATTGCATCAGGGCTGACAGGTGGTCGCCACAAGATATGCAGTGCCAGTGAGATCGAGCGCCGCCCGCGCGGCGCATCGCGAGCTGCGCTCGCTCCTACGTTTGTTTTGGGCCAGTAACCCCTGTGCCACCTGCGCGCGACCGCCTTGTTTGTACCGCGCGATAATGAGGCATGCGCCGCGCGGGCGGCGCTAGCTCTCACAGGCGCTGCATGTCTTCTGACAAACATCTGTCAGCCCTGATGCGATCCCTGTGGGAGCCGGCTTGCCGGCGATAGGGCCGGTACTGACCAAACAAGTTTCCCCGCACAACCGGCAATCCCTTCCTAGACTTGTAGTCTCCATGAGAGCTGTTCCAGGAAGAGAGCGTGGTCATGTCCCAGTCGCCGTCCCTGCATCAACTGCAAGAGCTCAACCCGTTCCTGCGTCGCCACCTGGGCCCGGATGCCGCCGAGCAGCAGGCCATGCTCAATGCACTGGGCGTGGCGAGCCGCGCCGAGCTGATCGAGCAAACCGTTCCGCCAGGCATCCGCCTGCAGCGCCCCCTCGACCTGCCACCGGCACTCGACGAGCAGGCGGCCTTGGCCAAACTCGCGGGTTATGCTGCGCAAAACCAGGTATGGACCAGCCTGATCGGCATGGGCTACCACGGCACCATCACCCCCACGGTCATCCTGCGCAACGTGTTGGAAAACCCCGGCTGGTACACCGCCTACACGCCTTACCAGCCCGAAATAGCCCAGGGCCGGCTGGAGGCGCTGCTGAACTACCAGCAGATGGTCATCGACCTGACCGGGCTGGCCCTGGCCAACGCCTCGCTGCTGGACGAGGCGACTGCCGCCGCCGAGGCCATGGCCCTGGCCAAGCGCGTGGCGCGCAGCAAGAGCAATGCATTCTTCGCCGATGAGCACTGCCACCCGCAAACCCTGTCAGTGCTCAAGACCCGCGCCGAAGGCTTCGGCTTCGAACTGATCATCGACTCTGTGGATAAGCTGAACACGCATGCGGTATTCGGCGCCTTGCTGCAGTACCCCGATACCCACGGCGAGGTGCGCGACCTGCGCCCGCTGATCGAGCACTTGCATGGCCAGCACGCCCTGGCCAGCGTGGCTGCCGACCTGCTCAGCCTGGTACTGCTCACGCCGCCCGGCGAGCTGGGCGCCGATGTGGTGTTGGGTTCCAGCCAGCGCTTTGGTGTACCGATGGGTTACGGCGGGCCACATGCGGCGTATTTCGCCTGCCGCGACGATTACAAGCGGGCCATGCCCGGGCGCATCATCGGCGTGTCGCGTGATGCCCGTGGCAACACCGCGCTGCGCATGGCCCTGCAAACCCGCGAGCAGCATATCCGCCGTGAAAAAGCCAACTCCAACATCTGCACGGCGCAGGTGCTGCTGGCCAACATCGCCGGCTTCTACGCGGTCTACCACGGCCCGCAAGGCCTTCAGCGCATTGCCCAGCGCGTGCACCGGCTGACGGTCATTCTGGCGGCCGGCCTTGCGGCCAAAGGCATCAAGCGCCTCAACCAGCACTTCTTCGACACCCTTACCCTCGACGTGGGTGGCGCACAGGCAGCCATCATCGAGAGCGCTGAAGCCGCACAGGTCAACCTGCGCATACTGGGCCGCGGCCACCTGGGCGTGAGCCTGGATGAAACCTGCAACGAGCAGACAGTGCTGCGCCTGTTGGACATTTTCGTGGGGGTTGACCACGGGCTGGACATCGCCGCGCTTGACCAGTCGGCCCTGGCCGAAGGCATTCCGCCCAGCCTGGTGCGGCATTCGCCGTTCCTTGCCCACCCGGTGTTCAACCTGCATCACAGCGAAACCGAGATGCTGCGCTACCTCAAGCAGCTGGAGAACAAGGACCTGGCGCTGAACCAGTCGATGATTCCGCTGGGCTCCTGCACCATGAAGCTCAATGCTACCAGCGAGATGATCCCGATCACCTGGCCTGCTTTCGCTCAGCTGCACCCGTTCGCCCCGGCGGGGCAGGCCGTCGGGTACAAGGCGATGATCGACGAGCTGGAAAGCTGGCTGTGCACCATTACCGGCTTCGATGCCATCTGCATGCAGCCCAACTCCGGGGCCCAGGGTGAGTACGCTGGCCTGATGGCGATTACCCGCTACCACCGCAGCTGCCAGCAACCGCAGCGTACCTTGTGCCTGATCCCGTCGTCGGCCCACGGCACCAACCCGGCGTCGGCACAGATGGCCGGCATGGAGGTGGTGATAGTCGATTGCGATCAGGGCGGCAACGTTGACCTGGCAGACCTCAAGGCCAAGGCCGGTGCAGCCGGTGAGCGCCTGTCGTGCCTGATGATCACCTACCCCTCAACCCACGGCGTGTACGAAGAGGGCATTCGCGAAATCTGTGACGTGGTGCACCAGCACGGCGGCCAGGTGTACATGGACGGCGCCAACCTCAATGCCCAGGTGGGGTTGGCGCGCCCTGCCGACATCGGTGCCGATGTGTCGCACATGAACCTGCACAAGACCTTCTGCATCCCCCACGGCGGTGGTGGTCCGGGCATGGGGCCGATCGGTGTTCGCGCTCATCTGCAACCCTTCGTCGCCAGCCACCCGGTGGTACCGGTCCCCGGCCTGGATCCGAGCAACAGTGCGGTCAGCGCTGCGCCCTGGGGCAGCGCCAGCATTCTGCCGATCAGCTGGATGTACATTGCCATGATGGGCCCGCAACTGGCGGACGCCAGCGAGGTGGCGATCCTCTCTGCCAACTACCTGGCCAGCCAGCTGGCTGGAGCCTTCCCGGTGCTCTACCGCGGGCGTAACCAGCGCGTGGCGCATGAGTGCATACTCGATCTGCGGCCGTTGAAGGCGCTGACGGGCATCAGCGAGGAGGACGTGGCGAAGCGCCTGATGGACTACGGCTTCCATGCACCGACCATGTCGTTCCCGGTGCCGGGTACGCTGATGGTGGAACCGACCGAAAGTGAGTCCAAGGCCGAGCTGGACCGCTTTATCGAAGCGATGCTGGCAATTCGCGCGGAGATCGCGGACGTTCAGGATGGCAAGTGGCCGGCAGAGAACAGCCCGCTCAGGCATGCGCCGCATACCTTGGCCGATGTCCTGGGTATATGGGACAGGCCCTACAGCCTGGAGCAGGCGGTGGCGCCGGTTGCGCATGTGCGCCAACACAAGTACTGGCCGGCGGTTAACCGGGTCGACAACGTGTATGGGGACCGCAACCTGTTCTGTGCCTGTGTGCCGGTGGAGGCTTATCGCTGATAGCGCAGGGGTGACCGATTGGGCGCGCAGCGCGCGCCCCGGGGTTTTACTCGGCTACCGCATTCTTGGCCAGGATGGCATTGGCCAGCTCCATGTCCGAGGCCTGCAGCCCCGGGTTCTCGGCCCGCGCCTGGTGCATGGCGGCTTCCAGGAACGGCCCACGAATCGCACCTTCGCTGGCAACGAAGCTGCTGGCGTCGTCCTGCGCGGCGAGGACAAGCTTGTGGTCCCGCGACGTCAGGTAGGTCGAACCAGTCGTTGCCCCGGAAGAAATCACGTTACGCCAAAAGGTATCAGCCATGGCCGAGCCCATAGGCAGCGAGAGCAGGGCAGCGGCGGCAACGGCAGTTTTGAGACGCATGTTGAAACACCTCGAAGGGTGGGGGTTGAAGATGCGCCGTTGGATCTTTTCCAATGGGGCAAGTTCCTGAATGCCGGGGCTTTTCGTCAGCCGCAGACGCGCAGCACCTCATGCATGCAGGTCTGCCCAGTGGTCACCTTGGCCTCGCCACAACGGCGAAGGTCCACCAGGCCATCGGCCCGGGCCTGTTGCCGCAGAATGGTCAGGTCGGCATCCCGGCCGATCAGCGCGCGCAGCTGGTCGCTGGGCTCGAGCAGTTCAAATAAACCGGTGCGGCCATGAAAGCCGGTGCCTCGGCAGGTACGGCAGTGGGCGCAGGTATTCGCTTGGCAGTCCGGGCACAGGGTGCGTACCAGGCGCTGGGCCATGACGCCGACCAGCGTCGCCTTGATCAGGTAGTCGGCCACGCCCAGTTCCTGCAGGCGGGTGATGGCCGCGCAGGCATCGTTGGTGTGCAGGGTAGACAGCACCAAATGCCCGGTCAGTGCGGCCTGTACAGCCACCAGGGCCGTTTCGCGGTCGCGAATTTCGCCGATCATGATGATGTCCGGGTCCTGACGCAGCAGGGCGCGTACCCCGGCGGCAAAACCAAGGTCCAGGGCGGGCTGCACCTGCAACTGGTTGAACGCCGGCTCCAGGCGCTCGATGGGGTCTTCGATGGTGCACAGGTTGACCTGTGGCGTGGCCAATAGCTTGAGGCTGGTATACAGCGTGCTGGTCTTGCCGGAGCCGGTGGGGCCCGTCACCAGGATGATGCCCTGGCGCTTGCCCAGCAGGCGCTGCCACTGGGCCAGTTGCTGGCCTTGCAGGCCGAGGCGGTCGAAGCCCTCGTGCAGTTGCTGCGGGTCGAACAGGCGCAGCACCAGCTTTTCGCCGTAGGCGGTTGGCAGGGTCGACAGCCGTAGCTCGACCTCACCGCCGCCGGGCAGGCGGCTGTGCAGGCGGCCGTCCTGCGGCCGGCGCTTTTGCGCCACATCCATGCGCCCCAGGTGCTTGAGGCGGCTGACCAGTGCCAAGGTTACGCCGGCAGGAAAGGCGTACACGTTATGCAGCAGGCCGTCGATGCGGTAGCGCAACTGGCCCTGATCGCGGCGGGGTTCCAGGTGAATGTCGCTGGCACGTTGTTCGATAGCGTACTGCAGCAACCAGTCGACGATGTGCACGATGTGCGCGTCGTCGGCGCTGGCTTCGGCCTGGCGCTTGCCCAGTTCCAGCAGTTGCTCGAGTTCGCCCAGGCCGGCGGCCTGCTGGTATTGCGCGCCTTTTACCGACTGGGCGAGGTGCTCGAACGACTGCCCTGCCTGGCGGATCTGCAACGGGCTGGCCAGCACCCGGCGAATCGGCCGGCCCAGGCTGCGGGCCAGGTCGGCCTGCCAGTCGTTCTGGTAGGGCTCGGCACTGGCGACGGTAACGCCGAGGGCGTCGGCTGCGACGATGAGGATGCCGTGGCGCTGGGCGAAGGCCGGTGCGATCAGGCCGCTGACCTGGGGCAGGTCGAGCTGCATGGGGTCGATGCGCAGGTAAGGCTGGCCGACCTTGCGGGCCAGCCATTGGCAAAGGTGCTCAAGGTCCAGCTGCTGGCCAGGCTGTTGGCGGTGTTCCAGGCTGCAGGCGGCGATCTGTTCGAGCGGATGGCAAGCGGGGTGGGCGGCGGCGTTGTCGAGCACGTGCTCGGCGTCGTTGGCGTGCAGGTGCTGGTCGGCGACCAGGGCGGCGAGCACGTGTTCAAGGTCGAGGGTCATTGTGTGCGGGCTATGCATGCTGGGCGTCCGTGCCTGATCGGGAATGTGCCGATCAGGCTAGCCGGGCGGGGCGCGGGCATCACGGGGGAAGGGTTTCGGGGTTTTACACGTACGGTGTAGAGGCATTCCGCGAGGCTATAGGCCAATGCCAGTCAGTTAAGTAATTTGGGGCCGCTTTGCGACCCTTCGCGGGCACGCCCGCTCCCACAGGGGATCGCGCATTTCTTGAGTTCAGCGCCTAACGTGTGGGAGCGGGCGTGCCCGCGAAGGGCTGCAAAGCAGCCCCAGTAACGCTTAACTGACAGGCATAAGGCAGCCTTTATTCGCTATGATTTGACCATTTTGCTTGGCTACCGAATTGAGCAATTCGTCAGCACCCACTATGGAGAAACAGCAATGCATAGCGAGCTGGACGCCTACGATCGGCGCATTCTTGAACTGCTGCAAGAGGACGCTTCGCTTTCCAGCGCGCAGATTGCCGAGCGTGTGGGGCTGTCACAGTCGCCGTGCTGGCGGCGTATCCAGCGTTTGAAGGACGAGGGGGTGATTCGTGGGCAGGTGACCTTGCTCGACCGCAAGAAGATCGGCTTGAACACCCAGATATTCGCCGAGGTGAAGCTCAATGCCCACGGGCGCTCCAACTTTACCGAATTCACCGAGGCCATTCGCGGCTTCCCGGAGGTGCTGGAATGCTATGTGCTGATGGGCGCGGTGGATTTTTTGCTGCGCATCGTTACCTCGGATATCGAGGCCTATGAGCGGTTCTTCTTCGAAAAGCTGTCGAACGTGCCGGGGATTCAGGAAGTGAACTCGATTGTGGCGCTTTCAGAGATCAAGTCCACGACCAGCCTGCCGCTCAAGACTCGCTGACGTGGTTTCGTGTAGGAGCGGCCTTGCGTCGCGAAAGGGCCGCAAAGCGGCCCCGGCAGTATGTGCTTGAAGCGCAGATCCCGGGGGCGCTTCGCACCCCTTTCGCGACGCAAGGCCGCTCCTACAGGGCCGCATCAGGCCTTGAGCAGGTGCTTCCAGCCACGGCTCTGGTCGACTGCCCGAGCCTGGTCGATGCGTGCTTCCAGCACTTCATCGCTGATCGGCAGTTCGGCCAGCTCGTGCAGCTTCTTCAGGTCGCCATACAGGCGGTCCATCTGCGGTGCTTCCAGCACCTGGCGGGCGTGGTGCAGCCAGGCCAGCAATTGTTCGATCCGCGGCAGCTGCTCAGCCAGGTCTTCGGGGCGCTGGGTGTACAGCGGCAGCTTCAGTGCACGGCCTTCTTCACCCAGCAAATGGCCCATCCAGCTGGCCAGCTGCGCCTTGCCCTGGCGTTCGCCACGGCCCTTGCGTTCCACTGTCCAGGTGCGGGCCAGCAGCCAGCGTGAGGTTTCCAGGGAGAACTGGCCCCAGCGCACGTCTTCCAGCTCTTCGGCAAACTGCTCGGGCGCGGCGCGGCGGATGTCTTCGTCGTCGTTACCGGCCTGCACCAGCGGGCGCCAGTCTTCCAGCAGGGCGTCGAGGCTGCTGCGCAGTTCACGGGTAGCGGCACGCGGTGCGGCCTGGCCCAGGCTGGCGGTCAACGCACGCAGTTCGCTCAGGCACTCGACCCAGTCCTGCAACAGGCGCCAGTGGCCATTGTGGCGGTACTGCTCGGCCAGGCGCTGGCTGCTGCCCAGCAGTTGCCAGGCCAAGGCGGCGTAGGCGTCGTCCACGGCCATTTCCGCGTCCAGCTCGGCCCCTGGCAGGCCCAGCTCATAGCTGTCTGGCTCCAGCAGGCGGTAGCCGCGCTCGGCCTTGCTGATGTCGCACGGCATCAACGGCAGGCTGGCGGCCAGCTCGGCGGCCAGTTCCAGCAGTGCCTGCGGCTCACCTTCGCGCAGCTCCAGTTCCAGCTCGCAGATGGCTTCCTTGCGCTTGCCGGCGACCACGAAGCCTTGGTCCAGCGCGGCCTCGATCACCACCTTGCTTTTGCCACGGCCCCAGGCGATTTCGGCGAACTCGCGGGTGAAGTCCGTGGTGAACAGTGGCTTGATGGTCTTTTTGTCCAGGCCGGCCAGTTGTTCGGGCCAGCAGGTGGCATCGAGCTTTTTCAGGTCCAGCTTGGGCTTGTCCAGGTTCCACTCGTACTCATTGCGCTCCGACAGGCCCGCTACGCTTTGGCCGCGGCACTTGAGGGTCTGGATGACCACATCGCCATCGCGACGCAGGCGCAGGGCCACGCGGGCAGCAGACAGCTCACGCTCGGCAGTGTCGAAGTACTGGTTGGTCAGTTCGCGGGTCTGCCAGCCGGACTTGTTGCGCTTTTTCAGCAGAGGGTGCTCGCGCAGGGCGGCAAGGGTCTCGCGGCTGGCGCGTAGCTTGAGTTCGGTTTCTTTGTGCATCACAGACTCGAAGGAGGGGGCGTGGTTGGCAAGGAGTTTACAGCAGTCGGCCGCGCTCTGTCGGGTCGCGGTGGTTTCTTCGCGGGCTCGCCCGCGAAGAAACCCACACGCTTGCCTTGGGAACGATAGGCATTGTTATGATGGGCAACGCTTCCCAGGAGTACGCGCATGCCGTTGCCGACGCTGAAAGACCAGTTTGCCGCCTTGATCGCCGCGCCTTCGGTCAGTTGCACCCAGCCAGCGCTGGACCAGTCCAACCGCCAGGTCATCGAGCTGCTGGCCGGTTGGCTGGGCGACCTGGGGTTCCAGTGTGACATTCAGCAGGTTACCCCCGGCAAGTTCAACCTGCTGGCCAGCCGCGGCACCGGCCCGGGCGGCCTTGTGCTGGCGGGGCACAGCGACACCGTGCCCTACGACGAACAACTGTGGCGCAGTGACCCGCTGAAGCTGACAGAAACCGACGGGCGCTGGGTTGGCCTGGGTAGCTGCGACATGAAAGGGTTCTTCGCCCTGATCATCGAAGCCGTCATTCCGCTGCTGGAGCACGATTTCAAGCAGCCCCTGCTGATCCTCGCCACCTGTGACGAAGAAAGCTCCATGTCTGGTGCCCGCGCCCTGGCCGAGGCCGGCCAGCCGTTGGGGCGAGCGGCGGTGATCGGCGAACCGACCGGGCTGCGGCCGATCCGCATGCACAAGGGCATCCTAATGGAGCGCATCGATATCCTGGGGCGCAGCGGCCATTCCTCGGACCCAAGCCTGGGCCACAGCGCCATGGAAGCCATGCACGCGGTCATGGGCGAGCTGATGGGCCTGCGCCAGCAATGGCAGCAAACCTACCGCAACCCACAGTTCAGCGTGCCCACCCCGACCATGAACTTTGGCTGCATCCACGGCGGCGACAACCCAAACCGTATCTGCGGCCAGTGCGCACTGGAGTTCGACCTTAGGCCTTTGCCGGGCATGGATGCCGAGCAGTTGCGGTCGGCCATCCGCGAGAAACTGCAGCCGCTGGCCGAGCGCCACGAGGTCCGTATCGACTACGCACCGCTGTTCCCGGAGGTGCCGCCGTTCGAGCAGGCGGCCGATGCCGAGCTGGTGCAGGTAGCCGAACGCCTGACCGGCCATCGCGCCGAAGCGGTGGCGTTCGGCACCGAAGCACCTTATCTTCAGCAGCTGGGTTGCCAGACCATCGTGTTGGGCCCCGGCGACATCGCCTGCGCCCACCAGCCTGGCGAATACCTTGAAATGTCACGAATCGAGCCTACCGTGCGTCTATTGCGTGACCTGATCCGGCACTATTGCCTGCACTAAACGTCAATCGTACTGATTCGTTCCTGCCTAGAGGAGACCGCGCGTGACCGCAAGCCTGTTCCGACGATGATCCTGAACGCCCCGTGTATCGCCGTTCTCCGTCCACTTATCCACAGGCCCTGTCATGCCCGATTACGTCAACTGGCTGCGTCATGCCTCCCCGTACATCAATGCCCATCGCGACTGCACCTTCGTGGTCATGCTGCCTGGCGATGGGGTAGAGCACCCCAACTTCGGCAATATCGTCCACGACCTGGTCCTGCTGCACAGCCTTGGCGTGCGCCTGGTACTGGTGCACGGCTCGCGCCCGCAGATCGAAAGCCGTCTGGCTGAGCGCGGCCTGACGCCGCATTACCACCGCGGCCTGCGCATCACCGATGCCGCCACCCTGGACTGCGTGATCGACGCCGTCGGCGCCCTGCGCCTGGCCATCGAGGCGCGCCTGTCGATGGACATCGCGGCCTCGCCGATGCAGGGCTCTCGCCTGCGCGTGGCGTCCGGCAACCTGGTCACCGCACGGCCGATCGGTGTGCTCGAAGGGGTGGACTACCACCATACCGGCGAAGTGCGCCGGGTCGACCGCAAGGGCATCAGCCGCCTGCTCGACGAGCGCTCCATCGTGCTGTTGTCGCCCTTGGGTTACTCACCCACCGGGGAGATCTTCAACCTGGCCTGCGAGGACGTCGCTACCCGCGCGGCCATCGACCTGGGTGCCGACAAGCTGCTGCTGTTCGGCGCCGAGCCAGGTTTGCTGGACGCAGACGGCAAGCTGATACGCGAGCTGCGCCCACAACAGGTGGCCCCGCACCTGCAGCGCCTGGGCAGCGATTACCAGGGCGAGTTGCTGGATGCTGCGGCTGAAGCCTGCAAGGGCGGCGTCGCGCGTAGCCACATCGTCAGTTATGCCGAAGACGGCGCCCTGCTGACCGAGCTGTTCACCCGCGGCGGGGGCGGCACGCTGGTATCGCAGGAGCAGTTCGAGGTGGTGCGCGAGGCGACCATCGAAGACGTCGGTGGCTTGCTCGACCTGATCAGCCCGCTGGAAGAGCAGGGCATCCTGGTGCGTCGCTCGCGCGAGGTGCTGGAGCGTGAGATCGAGCAATTCAGTGTGGTCGAGCGCGAAGGCATGATCATCGCCTGTGCGGCGCTGTACCCGATTGCCGATTCCGAGGCCGGCGAGCTGGCGTGCCTCGCGGTCAACCCGGAGTACCGCCATGGTGGGCGGGGCGACGAATTGCTGGAGCGTATCGAGAGCCGTGCGCGGCAAATGGGCTTGAGTACCCTGTTCGTGCTTACCACGCGCACGGCGCACTGGTTCCGCGAACGTGGCTTTGCGCCGAGTGGCGTGGAGCGGCTGCCGGCAGCGCGGGCATCGCTGTACAACTACCAGCGTAATTCGAAGATTTTCGAGAAGTCTTTGTAAACCTGTACCGGCCCTATCGCCGGCAAGCCGGCTCCCACAGGGAAAGCGCCAGCCCTGAAGGTTGTGCAGTACCTGTGGGAGATTCTATGGTTCCTGGCAAGGGTAGCCGGAGCATCTTCAGCGCCTGTGAGATCGAGCGCCGCGCGGGCGGCGCTCGCTCTAACAGGCGCTGCCATACCTTGTGGCAAACACCTGTCAGCCCTAAGGCGATCCCTGTGGGAGCTGGCTTGCCGGCGATAGGGCCGCAAAGCGGCCCCGGCAATCTCAGCGTGTACAGAACATCTTGGCGGCGGCGTTTTGTTTACACGGTATGCAGGTACCAGTTGTACTCGAGGTCGGAGATCGAGTGTTCGAACTCCTCCAGCTCGCTTTCCTTGCACGCGACGAAGATGTCGATGTACTTCGGATCGATGTACTTGTTCAGAATCTCGCTGTCGTCCAGCTCACGCAAGGCATCGCGCAGGTTGTTCGGCAAGCTCTGCTCAAGTTGCTCGTACGAGTTGCCTTCGATCGGCGCGCCTGGCTCGATCTGGTTGGTCAGGCCATGGTGCACGCCCGCCAGCACGGCAGCCATCATCAGGTACGGGTTGGCGTCGGCACCGGCTACGCGGTGCTCGATGCGCACAGCATCGGCCGAGCCGGTCGGTACGCGCAATGCCACGGTACGGTTGTCCAGGCCCCAGCTTGGCGCGTTCGGTACGTAGAACTGCGCACCGAAGCGGCGGTAGGAGTTGACGTTCGGGCAGAGGAACGCCATGGACGCTGGCAGGGTCTCGAGCACACCGCCGACAGCGTGACGTAGCGCGGCGTTCTGCTCGGGATCCTCGCTGGTGAAGATGTTGTTGCCATCTTTGTCCAGCACGGAAATGTGTACATGCAGGCCGTTGCCTGCCTGGCCCGGGTAGGGCTTGGCCATGAAGGTGGTGTCCATTTCATGGTCGTACGCAATGTTCTTGATCAAGCGCTTGAGCAGTACCGCGTAGTCGCAGGCCTTGAGCGGGTCTGGCACGTGGTGCAGGTTGACTTCGAACTGCGCCGGGGCGCTTTCCTTGACGATGGCGTCGGCCGGGATGCCTTGTTCCTTTGCGCCTTCGAGGATGTCCTGCAGGCAGTCGGCATATTCGTCGAGGTCGTCGATCAGGTACACCTGGGTCGACTGCGGGCGTTTGCCCGAGATTGGCGAGCGCGGTGGCTGTGGGCGGCCGTTCACGTTCTCCTGGTCGATCAGGTAGAACTCCAGCTCGAACGCGGCGCAGATGGTCAGGCCCATGTCGGTGAACTTGCTCACCACCTGGCGCAGCACTTCGCGCGGGTCGGCGAAGAACGGCTCGCCTTCCAGCTCGTGCATGGTCATCAGCAGCTGGGCAGTGGGGCGCTTTTGCCACGGTTCGTTACAGAGTGTGTCTGGGATCGGATAGCAGATGCGGTCGGCATCGCCGATATCCAGGCCCAGGCCAGTGCTTTCGACGGTGGAACCGTTGATGTCGAGGGCGAAGAGGGAGGCCGGCAAGTTGATGCCTTTCTCGTAAACCTTGTGGAGGCTGGTGCGCTCTATGCGCTTGCCGCGCACCACACCATTCATATCTGCAATCAGAAGGTCAACGTAGAGAACCTCAGGATGTTCCTTAAGGAACGCGTTCGCTTCGTTAAGCTGAACGGCACGCGGGGGTACCGACATGATGCAACACCTTTGTTGTTAAAAATATCAATCAAGGGGGGCTTGCAAGACCAGTCAACCGAAAAGCCATACTGATGTCAAGCCAACCCCATGATGCCCTGAAATGGCCCATCTACGGCAGATTTGCTGCAAATCGGGGCATGGCATTATCCGCTATTTCCCCGGTAAAGAGCTATCTCAAGCGTGCCGTGTTTTATTTTTTACGCGGGTGTTGTGTAAAAAAATGAACAAGGCTAAGCTCGGTCTCAACCCAGAACACAATAATACGAGGGTCACATGGTCCGCTTGCCGCGACCTGAAAGCACTGCGTGCGCAGTGCCATCGGGTACCTCCGCCGTTCATGCAAGCTGCGTCGCTGTTGCTGCCGCCCTGGCCGCAATAATTGACGTTTGGCGTTCCCGGACCTGCCCTCGCAGCGGCTTGCCGCCCTTCGTTTCATCTTCCTGCCTTTTGAACTCATTTCGGACACAGCTGATTTCAGTGTATCCACTGTGGCTCTGCGCGGGGGTTTTTGCTTTAGCAATCTTCTCCATCCAGAATCAAGTCGCGGACCACCTTACCTCCTGAGGTATTTATGAGTAACAACCTCGACCAGCTCACCGATTGGTTGAAAGAGCACAAGATCACCGAAGTCGAATGCATGATCAGTGACCTGACCGGCATCACGCGCGGCAAGATTTCGCCTACCAACAAATTCATTGCCGAAAAGGGCATGCGCCTGCCCGAGAGCGTGCTGCTGCAGACCGTGACCGGCGACTACGTCGACGACGACATCTATTACGAATTGCTCGACCCGGCCGACATCGACATGATCTGCCGCCCTGACGAAAACGCCGTGTTCCTCGTGCCGTGGGCCATCGAGCCCACCGCGCAGGTGATCCACGACACCTACGACAAGAAGGGCAACCCGGTCGAACTGTCGCCGCGCAACGTGCTGAAAAAAGTGCTCAAGCTCTACGCCGACAAAGGCTGGCAGCCGATCGTCGCGCCGGAAATGGAGTTTTACCTCACCAAGCGCAGTGAAGACCCGGACTTCCCGCTGCAGCCGCCGGTAGGCCGTTCCGGTCGCCCGGAAACCGGCCGACAGTCGTTCTCGATCGAAGCGGCGAACGAATTCGACCCGTTGTTCGAAGACGTGTACGACTGGTGCGAGCTGCAGCAACTGGACCTCGACACGCTGATCCACGAAGACGGCACGGCGCAGATGGAAATCAACTTCCGTCATGGCGACGCCCTGCACCTGGCTGACCAGATCCTGGTGTTCAAGCGCACCATGCGCGAAGCAGCGCTCAAGCACAACGTGGCGGCCACCTTCATGGCCAAGCCGATGACCGGCGAGCCGGGCAGTGCCATGCACCTGCACCAGAGCGTGGTCGACGTGGCCACGGGCAAGAACATCTTCAGCAATGCAGATGGCAGCATGAGCGAACTGTTCCTGCACCACATTGGCGGCTTGCAGAAGTTCATCCCCGAGGCGCTGCCGCTGTTCGCCCCCAACGTCAATTCCTTCCGCCGCTTCCTGCCCGACACATCGGCGCCGGTCAACGTGGAGTGGGGCGAAGAAAACCGCACCGTCGGTTTGCGTGTACCGGATGCCGGCCCGCAGAGCCGCCGGGTCGAGAACCGCCTGCCGGGCGCTGACGCCAACCCCTACCTGGCCATCGCCGCCAGCCTGCTGTGTGGCTACATCGGCATGGTCGAAGGTATCGAAGCCAGTGCGCCGGTGCAGGGCCGTGGTTACGAACGGCGCAACCTGCGCCTGCCGCTGACCATCGAAGATGCCCTGGAGCGCATGGAGAACAGCCGTGCGCTGGTGCAGTACCTGGGCAAGAAATTCATTACCGGCTATGTCGCCACCAAGCGCGCCGAGCACGAGAACTTCAAACGTGTAATCAGCTCCTGGGAGCGTGAGTTCCTGCTGTTTGCTGTCTGATCAACCCTGGCGCCGCAGGTGCGCGGCGGCCGAACTACGGAGAAGCCCATGAGCGTCAACAACCCGCAAACCCGTGAATGGCAAGCCCTGAGCGGGGAGCATCACCTGGCACCTTTCAGTGACTACAAGCAGCTGAAAGAGAAGGGGCCACGCATCATCACCAAGGCCCAGGGTGTGCATTTGTGGGACAGCGAGGGGCACAAGATTCTCGATGGCATGGCCGGCCTGTGGTGCGTGGCCGTTGGCTATGGCCGCGAAGAGCTGGTGCAGGCGGCAGAGAAGCAGATGCGTGAACTGCCGTACTACAACCTGTTCTTCCAGACCGCCCACCCGCCGGCGCTGGAGCTGGCCAAGGCGATCACCGAGGTGGCGCCGCAAGGCATGACCCATGTGTTCTTCACCGGCTCCGGCTCCGAAGGCAACGACACGGTGCTGCGTATGGTCCGCCATTACTGGGCGCTGCAGGGCAAGCCGCAGAAGCAGACCATCATCAGCCGCGTCAACGGTTACCACGGTTCGACCGTCGCCGGCGCGAGCCTGGGTGGCATGAGCGGCATGCACGAGCAGGGTGGCCTGCCGATTCCGGGCATCGTGCACATCCCGCAGCCGTACTGGTTCGGCGAAGGCGGCGACATGACGGCGGACGAATTCGGGGTGTGGGCTGCCGAACAGCTGGAGCAGAAAATTCTGGAGGTCGGCGAGGACAACGTTGCTGCGTTCATCGCCGAGCCCATCCAGGGGGCCGGCGGCGTGATCATCCCGCCTGAGACCTACTGGCCGAAGGTGAAGGAGATTCTGGCCCGTTACGACATCCTGTTCGTCGCCGACGAAGTGATCTGCGGTTTTGGCCGGACCGGCGAGTGGTTCGGTTCCGACTACTACGGGCTGCAGCCCGACCTGATGACCATCGCCAAGGGCCTGACCTCCGGGTACATCCCCATGGGCGGGGTGATCGTGCGGGACACCGTGGCCAAGGTCATCAGCGAAGGGGGTGAGTTCAACCACGGTTTCACCTATTCGGGCCACCCGGTGGCCGCCGCCGTAGGCCTGGAAAACCTGCGCATCCTGCGCGACGAGCACATCGTCGAGAAGGCGCGCACGGAAGCGGCACCGTATTTGCAAAAGCGTTTGCGTGAGCTGCAGGACCACCCGCTGGTGGGCGAGGTACGCGGCCTGGGCCTGCTCGGCGCGATCGAGCTGGTCAAGGACAAGGCCACCCGCAGCCGTTACGAAGGCAAGGGTGTGGGCATGATCTGCCGCAACTTCTGTTTCGAAAACGGCCTGATCATGCGCGCTGTGGGTGACACCATGATCATCGCGCCGCCGCTGGTGATCAGCCATGCAGAGATTGATGAGCTGGTAGAAAAGGCGCGCAAATGCCTGGACCTGACACTCGAAGCGATTCGGTGAGCGTTTGCTAGGCTAGCGAAGTGACATTAAGTCGTTACCAGGCCCTGCTTTCCTTGATACAGGGCCCGGTAACTTGCCAGACTAGCGACTGTTTCAGTCGCCGCACGCTCTGCACCGTGGGTTCTGGCAGCTGAACGGAAGGCTAAACAAAAATTCTGGAGCATTACGCATGAAGAAAATGGGCAAGACGTTGCTGGCCGCCGCCCTGATGGGCGCCATGGCCTCCGCTGTTCAGGCTGAAGACAAGGTGTTGAACGTCTACAACTGGTCGGACTACATCGCTCCGGACACCATCGCCAAGTTCGAGAAACAGACAGGCATCAAGGTCAAGTACGATGTCTTCGACAGCAACGAAACCCTCGAGGCCAAGCTGCTGGCCGGCAAGTCGGGCTACGACATCGTGGTGCCGTCCAACAACTTCCTGGCCAAGCAGATCAAGGCTGGTGTGTACGAAGAGCTGGACCGCTCCAAGCTGCCGAACTGGAAAAACCTCGACCCCGACCTGCTCAAGGCCGTGGGCGATGCCAGTGACAAGGGCAACAAGCACGCCTTCCCGTACATGTGGGGCTCGATCGGCATCGGCTACAACCCGGAGAAGGTCAAGGCCGCGCTGGGTGTGGACAAAATCGACTCGTGGGACGTGGTGTTCAAGCCAGAGAACATCGCCAAGCTCAAAAGCTGCGGCGTGAGCTTCCTCGACGCGCCGACCGAGATGCTGCCGGCCGCGCTGCACTACCTGGGCCTGCCGACCGACAGCACCAAGAAGGATGACCTGAAGGCTGCCGAGGACCTGTTCCTCAAGATCCGCCCTTCGATCACCTACTTCCACTCGTCCAAGTACATTGGCGACATGGCCAACGGCAACATCTGCGTGGCCGTTGGCTACTCGGGTGACCTGGAGCAGTCCAAGGCCCGTGCCCATGAAGCCGGCGACAAGGTCAAAGTGGACTACGTGATTCCGAAAGAAGGCGCCGGTACCTTCTACGACATGGTCGCCATCCCCAAGGATGCCGAGCATAAAGACGCTGCCTACCAGTTCATGAACTTCCTGATGCAGCCGGAAATCATGGCTGAAATCACCAACGCCGTGCGCTTCCCGAACGGTAACCAGGCCGCGACCCCGTTGGTCGACAAAGACATCACCAGCGACCCGAGCATCTACCCGCCTGCCGACGTGAAGAAAAAGCTGTACGCGATCGCCGCGCCTGATGCTTCGGTACAGCGTGTGATCACCCGCAGCTGGACCAAGATCAAATCGGGCAAATAAGCCCGGTGGCAGTACCTCCGGGCCGGTAAATGCCGGCCCAGAGGCTTTGGAAGGCAATTGTTCATTGCGGCATCGAAGCTGCGAAGGTAAGTTGCGCGCCGGTTTTGCGTGTGCGGCAGCATTGTCGCTACCCAGGCACTGATTGTGAGGACCACCCACTTGTCTATTTCTGTATTCCGCAAGGCCTTGCTGGCCGGCGCGGGCCTGACGCTGGCATGCAGCGTCCAAGCGGCGCCAACGGTGCACTTCTATAACTGGTCCGACTACATCGGCCCGACCACACTCGCGGACTTCGAGAAAGCCACGGGCATCAAGCCCGTGCAGGATGTGTTCGACTCCAACGAAACCCTGGAAGGCAAGCTGCTGGCCGGTAATACCGGCTACGACGTGGTCGTGCCGTCCAACCATTTCCTCGGCAAGCAGATCAAGGCGGGCGCGTTCCAGAAGCTCGACAAGAGCCTGCTGCCCAACTATTCGAACCTCGACCCGGCGCTGATGAAGCGCCTGGAAAAGAACGACCCGGGCAACCAGTACGCGGTGCCCTACCTGTGGGGCACCAACGGCATCGGCTACAACGTCGACAAGGTGAAAGCCGCCCTGGGCGTGGACACCATCGACTCGTGGGCCGTGCTGTTCGAGCCCGAGAACATGAAGAAGCTGTCCAAGTGCGGGGTAGCCTTCCTCGACTCGGCGGACGAAATGCTCCCGGCGGTGCTCAACTACATGGGCCTGAACCCTAACAGTACCAACCCCAAGGATTACGCCAAGGCCGAGCAGAAGCTGCTGGCCGTGCGCCCTTACGTGACCTACTTCCATTCGTCCAAGTACATCACCGACCTGGCCAATGGCGACATCTGCGTCGCGGCGGGTTTCTCGGGTGATGTGTTCCAGGCCAAGGCCCGCGCTGAAGAAGCGAAGAAGGGCGTGAACCTGGCTTACGCCATTCCCAAGGAAGGCGGCAACCTCTGGTTCGATGTACTGGCGATTCCCAAGGACGCCAAGAACGTCAAAGAGGCGCATGCCTTCATCAACTATTTGCTGAAACCTGAGGTTATCGCCCAGGTCAGTGATTACGTCGGTTACGCCAACCCGAACCCCAAGGCTGGCGACCTGATGGACCAGGCCGTGAGGACTGACGCCGCGGTTTACCCACCGCAGGAAGTGCTGGACAAGATGTTCGTCAATTCAGAGTTGCCACCCAAGGTGCAACGGCTGATGACCCGCAGCTGGACCAAGGTCAAGTCGGGCAAGTAACAATCCAGACCCGCGCCGGCGCCTGCCAGGCAGGCCGCGCGGGCACAAAAATCTTGTTGGGAGTTTCACTCATGGCAGTTGCCTCCGGTGCCTATAAAAAAGCCCTCGAGGGTGGCCAGCAACCCAAGCAGGTGCTGGTCAAGATCGACCGGGTCACGAAGAAATTCGACGAAACCGTAGCCGTGGACGATGTGTCCCTGGAAATCCGCAAGGGCGAGATCTTCGCCCTGCTCGGTGGCTCCGGTTCCGGCAAGTCCACCTTGCTGCGCATGCTGGCAGGCTTCGAACGCCCGACCGAAGGGCGGATCTACCTCGATGGCGTCGACATCACCGACATGCCGCCGTACGAGCGGCCGATCAACATGATGTTCCAGTCGTACGCCTTGTTCCCGCACATGAGCGTGGCGCAGAACATCGCCTTCGGCCTGCAGCAGGACAAAATGCCCAAGGCCGAGATCGACGCCCGCGTGGCCGAGATGCTCAAGCTGGTGCACATGACCCAGTACGCCAAGCGCAAGCCGCACCAGCTGTCTGGCGGCCAGCGCCAGCGCGTGGCCCTGGCCCGCTCGCTGGCCAAGCGCCCGAAGCTGCTGCTGCTTGACGAGCCAATGGGCGCGCTGGACAAGAAACTGCGCTCGCAGATGCAGCTGGAACTGGTCGAGATCATCGAGCGCGTGGGGGTGACCTGCGTGATGGTGACCCACGACCAGGAAGAGGCCATGACCATGGCCCAGCGCATCGCCATCATGCACCTGGGCTGGATTGCCCAGATCGGTTCGCCGGTCGATATCTACGAAACGCCTACCAGCCGCCTGGTGTGCGAGTTCATCGGCAACGTCAACCTGTTCGAAGGCGATGTGGTCGATGACGCCGAGGGCTACGCGATCATTGCCAGCCCGGAACTGGAGCGCAAGATCTACGTTGGCCACGGCATCACCACCTCGGTGGAAGACAAGCACATCACCTATGCCCTGCGCCCGGAGAAACTGCTGGTGACCACCAAGCAGCCGGAGTTCGAGCACAACTGGTCGCGTGGCAAGGTGCACGATATCGCCTACCTGGGTGGCCACTCGGTGTTCTACGTCGAGCTGCCCAGCGGCAAGGTGGTCCAGTCGTTCGTCGCCAACGCCGAGCGCCAAGGCGCGCGGCCGACCTGGGGCGATGAAGTGTATGTGTGGTGGGAAGACGACAGCGGCGTGGTACTGCGGTCATGAAACTGCGCAAGCTCAAGCGAGCCTTCCAGCGCATAACCCCGGAGGGGCGGCACCTGGTGATCGGCGTGCCGTTCATCTGGCTGTTCCTGTTCTTCATGCTGCCGTTCTTCATCGTGCTGAAGATCAGCTTCGCCGAAGCCGACGTGGCGATCCCGCCGTACACCGAGATCTACACCTACGTCGAAGACAAGATCCAGCTGGTCCTGAACCTGGCCAACTACGGCTTGCTCACCGAGGATGAGCTGTATATTTCCGCCTACCTGGGTTCGCTGAAGATGGCGTTCTTCAGCACCCTGCTGTGCCTGCTGATCGGCTACCCGATGGCCTACGCCATTGCCAACGCCAAGAAGGAAACGCAGACGGTCCTGCTGTTGCTGATCATGATGCCGACCTGGACGGCGATCCTGATCCGCGTCTACGCCTGGATGGGCATTCTCAGCAACAACGGGCTGCTCAATGGCTTCCTGATGTGGACGGGGCTGATCGACCAGCCGTTGCAGATCCTCAACACCAACCTGGCGGTGTACATCGGCGTGGTCTATTCGTACCTGCCGTTCATGATCCTGCCGCTGTTCGCCAACCTGGTAAAGCACGACCCGTCGCTGCTGGAGGCCGCTTCGGACCTGGGTTCGAGTACCTTCAACAGCTTCTGGAAGATCACCGTGCCGCTGTCGAAGAACGGCATCATCGCCGGCTGCATGCTGGTGTTCATCCCGGTGGTGGGCGAGTTCGTCATCCCCGAGCTGCTCGGCGGCCCGGAAACCCTGATGATCGGCAAGGTGCTGTGGCAAGAGTTCTTCAACAACCGTGACTGGCCGGTGGCCTCTGCCCTGGCGGTAGTGATGCTGGCGATCCTGATCGTGCCCATCCTGCTGTTCAACCGTAGCCAGGCCAAAGAGATGGAGGGCCGCGCATGAAACGCTTCAGTTTCTCCAAGCTGATGCTGGTGCTGGGCTTGCTGTTCATCTACCTGCCGATGCTGATCCTGGTGATCTACTCGTTCAACGCCTCCAAGCTGGTGACGGTGTGGGGCGGCTGGTCGGTGAAGTGGTATGTCGGCCTGCTCGACAACACCCAACTGATGGGTTCGGTGATGCGCTCGCTGGAAATTGCCTGCTACACGGCGGTGGCAGCGGTGGCGCTGGGTACCCTGGCCGCGTTCGTGCTGACCCGCGTCACCCGCTTCAAGGGCCGCACGCTGTTCGGCGGCCTGGTCACCGCACCGTTGGTAATGCCCGAGGTGATCACCGGCCTGTCGCTGTTGCTGCTGTTCGTGGCCATGGCGCAAATGATCGGCTGGCCGCAGGAGCGTGGCATCGTCACCATCTGGATCGCCCATACCACGTTCTGCGCCGCGTATGTGGCGGTGGTGGTGTCGGCGCGCCTGCGTGAGCTGGACTTGTCGATCGAGGAAGCGGCGATGGACCTGGGTGCCAAGCCTTGGAAGGTGTTCTTCCTGATCACCATCCCGATGATCGCGCCATCGCTGGCGGCGGGCGGCATGATGTCGTTCGCGCTGTCGCTGGACGACCTGGTATTGGCCAGCTTCGTTTCCGGGCCTGGCTCGACCACCTTGCCGATGGAAGTGTTCTCGGCGGTGCGCCTGGGTGTGAAGCCCGAGATCAACGCCGTGGCCAGCCTGATTCTGCTGTCGGTGTCGCTGGTGACCTTCTTTGTCTGGTTCTTCAGCCGCCGTGCCGAAGAGAACCGCCGCCGGGCGATTCAGCAGGCGATTGAAGAGGGTGCAGCAGCGAACGCTTCACAGCCGCAGGTCAAGCGCCCGACGCAAGTGGCGGCTTCGGCCTGATCCGGCCTTTTCGCGGGCTTGCCCGCTCCTACAGGTACAGCGCAAGTCTCAAGGCCTGCGCTGTACCTGTGGGAGCGGGCGAGCCCGCGAAGGCCCCAGCACCGATTCAAAGCCATACCGCATCCCAGTGTGGATAATCCCTGACACTCCGGACCAAGCCTGCCCTCAAGGGATTGGCAACGATGTACCGGGCCACATGCACCACATTCTCTTCCCGCCGCAGTGCATGGTCGTGATACCCCGGTTGCCATATCGGCTTGTGCCTGACACCTGCCTTGCGCAAGGCAATGGCTGTGCGTGATTTGAACTTGCGCATCAGTGTCGCCAATGCCACTTCCTTCAACTCGATTAGCCAATGCAGATGGTCGGGCATTACTACCCAGGCCAATGACCGGCAGTCCTTGATGCCATCGGATACCCGCAGGTGTCTGACCACCAGCCGGGCATGGTGAAAGTCGAGGAAAAGTGGCTTTCGCTGTTGCGTGATGGTGGTCAGCATGTAGAGCCTGCCTGGCTCGGAAAAGCGCCCGCGGCGCAGCAGATGGGATTCGGCTAACGGCATTGTGATCTTCCTTGAAGTTGAACCTCCCTTTGAAAGTAGTGGCTGAAGCGGGGTGACCGGGTAGTTGGTGGTTTCCGGATATAACTGAAGCATGTGCTTGGCTGTGCCGGCCCTTTCGCGGGCACGCCCGCTCCTACAGGTACAGCGCAAGTCCCAGGGGCTGCGCTGTACCTGTGGGAGCGGGCAAGCCCGCGAAGAGGCCCTGATGGCGTACGACTTTTCATCAACCTGAGCCCAAAGCTTCAATCGGCGCTGCTTGGGAATTATCCTACGAGCCGCGTGGAAGCTGCTCTGTTGTAGGGCAAATGCCCCAGGGCTAACGTCGTAGGGTCGCCATTCATGGTGATCGGGTGTGAGAACCCGAACGATGTTGAACGGGCTTCCAGTCATGGCAGCCTACGTGGGCAGGCTTCGGCCTGGCCGGGTTCAATGTCCTCGGTTTCTCACCCCGCGTACGGCTGCCACCCCTTGTCCGTGAGAAAGACGAGTTGGTGGTCCAATTAACGACATTGGATTCCAACCATGACCAAGCACGACCTTGATTCTGCCCATCCGAGCTACAGCAGCACTGTCGGTAAAGAAACCTGCATGGAGCTTTTCCGCGTACAGGCCAACATTCCCTTCAATCATGCGTTCTCCGAACTCTCCGTCATGCTCGGCTGTATCAATCACCTGACAACCGAAGCCGAGATGGAAAATGATCGGCTGGCGGGTAGTGCAGCAAGAATTCTCAGTGGCTTTGCCAAAGCCCTCATTGATGACATTGAGCTTGGCCTCAATAAGGCCTCAGTTCAGGTCTGACCTGTACCGGCCCTTTCGCGGGCACGCCCGCTCCTACAGGTACAGCGCAAGTTTCAAGGCCTGCGCTGTACCTGTGGGAGCGGGCGAGCCCGCGAAGGCCCCAGCACCGATTCAAAGCCATACCGCATCCCAGTGTGGATAATCCCTGACACTCCGGACCAAGCCTGCCCTCAAGGGATTGGCAACGATGTACCGGGCCACATGCACCACATTCTCTTCCCGCCGCAGTGCATGGTCGTGGTACCCCGGTTGCCATATCGGCTTGTGCCTGACACCTGCCTTGCGCAAGGCAATGGCTGTGCGTGATTTGAATTTGCGCATCAGTGTCGCCAATGCCACTTCCTTCAGTTCGATCAACCAATGCAGATGGTCCGGCATCACTACCCAGGCCAATGACCGGCAGTCCTGAATATCATTTGAGATCCGCAATGTTTGACCACCAGTCGGGCATGGTGAAAGTCGAGGAAAAGTGGCTTTCGCTGTTGCGTGATGGTGGTCAGCATGTAGAGCCTGCCTGGCTCGGAAAAGCGCCCGCGGCGCAGCAGATGGGATTCGGCTAACGGCATTGTGATCCTCCTTGAAGTTGAACCTCCATTTGAAAATAGTGGCTGAAGCGGGGTGACCGGGTGGTTGATGGTTTCCGGATATAACTGAAGCATGTGCTTGGCTGTGCCGGCCCTTTCGCGGGCATGCCCGCTCCCACAGGAAAAGGGCAGGCCCTGAGACTTGCGCTTTTCCGGTGGGAGCGGGCGTGCCCGCGAACAGGCCGGCGCAAGCGCCGAAACTGCCGAACTGACCCCCGTCAGTGATGTTTATCGAACCCTGAACTACGCTGACAGTCGCATCCCACAAACCATTTGTGCGCAAGCAAGGAGCCTGCATGACGTTGATACGTCCGCTGTCGGTCGTTTGCCTGGGGCTGCTGTGCATGCTCGCCGGGTGTAGCAAGGAAGAGGTGCCTGAAACATTGCCGCGGGTGGGCGTGCAGCAGGTTCAACCCACCGATTTCGCCGCCAGGGTCACCCTGACCGGCGATGTACAGGCGCGGGTGCAGACGGACCTGTCGTTCCGTGTGGGGGGCAAGATCATTTCGCGCAGCGTCGATGTGGGTGACCACGTCAAGGCCAACCAGGTGCTCGCGCGCCTGGACCCGAAAGACCTGCAGAACAACGTGAATTCGGCCAAGGCCGAGGTGTTTGCCGCACAGGCGCGGGTCACCCAGACCCGCGCGGCCTTCGTGCGCCAGCAAAAACTGCTGCCCAAGGGCTACACCAGCAAAAGCGAATACGATGCCGCCGAAGCGGCACTGCGCAGCAACCAGAGCGCGCTCAAGGCGGCCCAGGCGCAACTGGCCAGTGCCAATGAACAACTCGGCTACACCGCGCTGGTCTCCGAGGCCGCCGGTGTGATCACCGCGCGGCAGGCCGAAGTAGGCCAGGTGGTGCAGGCGACCATGCCGATCTTCAGCCTGGCCGTCGATGGCGACCGCGATGCCGTGTTCAATGTGTACGAATCCTTGCTGGTGGCACCGCCCGGCAACGCCGAAATACTCGTCCGCCTGCTGGACGACCCCAAGGTCCAGGCGCGCGGTGTGATCCGCGAAATCACGCCCACCGTGTCGGCGCAAAGCGGCACGGTACAGGTCAAGGTGGCCCTGAAGGATGTGCCCGCCGAAATGCAGCTGGGCGCGCCGGTGACGGCCAGCACCAGTACCGTGGGGCGGCCGAGCATCGAGCTGCCGTGGTCGGCCTTGACCAAGGCCCTGCACGCACCTGCCGTGTGGGTAGTGGGTGAGGGTGACAAGGTCGAACTGCGCAAGGTCGAAGTCGGCCGCTACCTGACTGGCAAGGTGGTCATCGCCAGCGGCTTGCAGGCGGGCGAAACCGTGGTGGTCAACGGCAGCCAGCTGTTGCACCCCGGCATGCAGGTGGAGAAGGTGGATGCCAAACGCCCAGGGGGTGAGCTATGACACGGCTGCTGCTGATACTGTCAGCCGGCATGCTGCTGGCTGCCTGCGAGGGTGACGAGCAAGCCCCAGAGCCGATCCGGCCGGTGCTTTCGGTGAAGGTCGAGCCGCAGGTGCAGACGCAACTGGGCCGCTTCGCTGGCAATATCGAGGCACGCTTCGAGAGCACCTTGGGCTTCCGCGTAGCCGGGCGCATTGCCCGGCGTTGGCTGGACGTGGGAGCCCAGGTCAAACCGGGCGATACCTTGGCCACCCTCGACCCCACCGACCAGCAGAACCAACTGCGTGCCGCCGAAGGCGACCTGGCCAGGGTGCAGGCGCAATGGATCAACGCCCAGGCCGATGCCCGTCGCCAGCAACAGCTGTACGACCGTGGGGTGGGGGCCCAGGCGCAGCTGGATGTCGCCCAGACCAACCTGAAAACCACCAGCGCGACGCTGGAGCAGGCGCGCGCCTCTGTCAGCCAGGCCCGTGACCAGCTCGGCTACAGCACCCTGCGTAGCGACCATGCAGCGGTCATCACGGCCTGGCAGGCCGAGGCCGGGCAGACGGTCACCGCCGGGCAGGCCGTGGTGACCCTGGCCCGGCCTGATGTGAAGGAGGCGGTGATCGACTTGCCGATCAGCCTGGCAGAGCAACTGGACAAAGGGCTGACCTTCACCGTTGCCTCGCAACTCGACCCGACCATCAACACCACCGCTACCCTGCGCGAGCTGGAGCCGCAGGCCGACCCCACGACCCGTACCCGCCGTGCGCGCCTGACCTTGGCAAACACCCCGGCAGCCTTCCACCTGGGCACCGCGGTCAGTGTGACCCTGACCTCGCAAGTGTCGCCGCGCAGCGAGCTGCCCTTGAGTGCCTTGCTCGAACGCGACGGCAAGACCCAGGTGTGGGTCATCGACACCCGGCAGAAAACGGTCGGCACCCGTGACGTGACCCTGATCGACCGTACTTCCGACAGCATCGTCGTGGCCTCTGGCGTGCAGCCTGGTGAACGTGTGGTGACTGCGGGCGTGAACAGCCTCAAGCCTGGCCAGAAGGTCGCTTTCGACGAGGATGCGCAATGAAAGGAAGCTTCAACCTGTCCGACTGGGCACTCAAGCATCAATCGTTCGTCTGGTACCTGATGTTCGTCGCCCTGTTGATGGGGATTTTTTCCTACTTCAACCTGGGCCGTGAAGAAGACCCGTCGTTCACCATCAAGACCATGGTCATCCAGACCCGCTGGCCCGGTGCGACCCAAGACGAGACCCTGTACCAGGTCACCGACCGTATCGAGAAGAAGCTCGAAGAACTCGACTCGCTCGACTACACCAAGAGCTACACCCGGCCGGGCGAATCCACGGTCTACGTGTACCTGCGTGATACCACCAAGGCCGAGGATATCCCGCAAATCTGGTACCAGGTGCGCAAGAAGATCCAGGACATCCGTGGCCAGTTCCCTGCTGGCATCCAGGGGCCTGGGTTCAACGACGAGTTCGGCGATGTGTTCGGTTCGATCTATGCCTTCACCGCCGACGGCCTTACCCTGCGCCAGCTGCGTGACTATGTGGAGCAGGCCCGGGCAGAAGTGCGTGATGTACCCAATATCGGCAAGATCGAGTTCATCGGCACCCAGGATGAAGTGCTGTACCTGAACTTCTCCACCCGCAAGCTGGCCGCCCTGGGCATTGACCAGCGCCAGGTGATGCAGGCCCTGCAAGCGCAGAACGCGGTCACGCCGGCGGGGGTGATAGAGGCCGGGCCAGAGCGCATCTCGGTACGAACCTCCGGGCAGTTCGCCTCGGAAAAGGACCTGCAAACCGTCAACCTGAAGATCAATGACCGCTTCTTCCGCTTGGCCGATATTGCCGCTATCGAGCGCGGTTATGTCGACCCGCCTTCACCGATGTTCCGCTACAACGGCCAGACCGCCATTGGTCTGGCCATTGGCATGAAGGCCGGCGGCAACGTGCAGGCGTTCGGCGCCGCACTGAAAAAACGCATGGACCAGGTGATCCAGGACCTGCCGATAGGCGTTGGCGTGCATACCGTGTCGGACCAGGCCGTAGTCGTCAAGAAGGCGGTTGGCGGCTTCACCAGCGCGCTGTTCGAAGCGGTGGTGATCGTGCTGGCGGTAAGCTTTGTCAGCCTTGGCATGCGCGCGGGGCTGGTGGTGGCCTGCTCGATACCCTTGGTGCTGGCGATGGTGTTCGTGTTCATGGAATACAGCGGTATCACCATGCAGCGGATTTCGCTGGGCGCGCTGATCATTGCCCTGGGCTTGCTGGTGGACGATGCGATGATCACCGTGGAGGTCATGGTCACCCGGCTGGAAATGGGCGACAGCAAGGAGCAGGCGGCCACGTTCGCCTACACCTCTACGGCCTTCCCGATGCTTACCGGTACCCTGGTCACGGTGGCCGGCTTCGTGCCGATCGGCCTTAACGCCAGTTCCGCAGGCGAGTACACCTTCACCTTGTTCGCGGTAATCGCCGTGGCCTTGCTGGTGTCCTGGGTGGTGGCGGTGTTCTTCGCCCCGGTGCTGGGGGTGCACATTCTGAGCAGCAGCAAGGTCAAGGCTCACGAAGCCAAGCCTGGGCGCGTGGCCAGGGCGTTCGAGGGTGGGCTGCTGTGGTGCATGCGCCATCGCTGGCTGACCATCATCGGTACCATCCTGCTGTTTGCCCTGGCGCTGTTCAGCATGCGCTTCGTGCAGAACCAGTTCTTCCCCGCGTCGGACCGCCCGGAGATCCTGGTCGACCTGAACCTGCCGCAGAACGCTTCTATCGAGGAGACGCGCAAGGTGGTCGACCGCTTCGAAGCGCGCCTGAAGGACGACCCGGACCTGGTGCACTGGAGCACCTACATCGGCCAGGGCGCCGTGCGGTTCTACCTGCCGCTCGACCAGCAGTTGCAAAACCCGTATTACGCCCAGCTGGTGATTGTCAGCAAGGGCCTGGAAGAGCGCCAGGGCATGATCGAGCGTTTGCAGAAAATCCTGCATGAAGAGTTCGTCGGCATCGGCACCAACGTGCAATCGCTGGAAATGGGCCCACCGGTGGGGCGGCCGATCCAGTACCGCGTCAGCGGCACCAGTATCGACGAGGTGCGCAAGCACGCCATCGACCTGGCGACCTTGCTCAACCAGAACCGCAACATAGGCGAGATGATCTACGACTGGAACGAGCCTGGCAAAGTACTGCGCGTGGACATTGCCCAGGACAAGGCGCGCCAGCTGGGGCTGTCGTCGGAAGATGTGGCCAACGTGATGAACAGCATCGTCAGCGGTGTGCAGATCACCCAGGTCAACGACAGCATCTACCTGATCGACGTGGTCGCGCGTGCCGAGGACAGCGAGCGTGGTTCGCCCGATACCCTGCAGAACCTGCAGATCCTGACCTCCAACGGCACCTCGATTCCGCTGCTGTCGTTCGCCACCGTGCGCTACGAGCTGGAGCAGCCGCTGGTATGGCGGCGTGACCGCAAGCCAACCATCACCATCAAGGCCTCGGTCAACGGCGACATTCAACCCACCGACCTGGTGGCGCAACTGAAGCCGAAAATCGACGAGTTCGCCAGCAAACTGCCGGTAGGCTACGAAGTGGCCACGGGCGGTACCGTGGAGGAGAGCGGCAAGGCCCAAGGGCCGATCGCCAAGGTCATCCCGCTGATGCTGTTCCTCATGGCCACGTTCCTGATGATCCAGCTGCACAGCGTGCAGAAGCTGTTCCTGGTGATCAGCGTGGCGCCACTGGGGCTGATCGGCGTGGTGCTGGCACTGGTGCCCACGGGCACGCCGATGGGCTTTGTGGCCATTCTCGGCATCCTGGCGCTGGCCGGTATCATCATCCGCAACTCGGTGATTCTGGTTACCCAGATCGATGAGTTCGAGGCGCAGGGCTATGCCCCTTGGGACGCGGTGGTGGAGGCCACCAACCACCGTCGCCGGCCGATCCTGCTGACGGCAGCCGCAGCGAGCCTGGGCATGATTCCGATCGCACGCGAAGTGTTCTGGGGGCCGATGGCCTACGCCATGATTGGCGGCATTATCAGTGCAACGCTGCTGACGCTGCTGTTCCTCCCGGCCTTGTACGTGGCCTGGTACAAAATCCGCGAGCCACAGAAGCAAAACTGAAGGCTCAAGGCCCTATCGCCGGCAAGCCAGCTCCCACAGGGGCCTCACAAAACCGAGAGGCAGTGACACGCCTGTGGGAGCCGGCTGGCCGGCGATAGGGCCCTCGGACCAGCAAAGAAAATGGTTATATAAAAATTCTTAAATAGTATTTTTAAGAATAAAACCGCTTCTCTATTATTGCCCTCAAGCCAGGCAATACCCCTTCAAATCCCCGCCCGGCATCTCACGCCAAGGAGAACGAGCATGAGTGCATCGCTGCGTAATATCGATGGTCAGGACGAAGCCAGCCTTTTGCGGGAGATCCAGAACGCCCTGCGCGACCTGCGCTTCGGCGCGGTGGAGATCACGGTGCATAACGCTCAGGTCGTGCAGATCGAGCGCAAGGAGAAGTTCCGCCTGCAACAGCCGGGCAACAAGGCCGGCTGAGCCCACCCCCTTTCAAAACTAGAACAAATGCCATCGGGAGCTTCACCATGTCCATCCGCCGTTATGCGCTCGCCGCCCTGGCCAGTGCCGTTTTTGCCGGTTCCGCCATCGCCAAGGATTACGAACTGCTGAACGTGTCATACGACCCCACCCGTGAGCTGTACCAGCAATACAACGCCGAGTTCATCCAGCATTGGCAGCAGGCGCACCCGGGCGACACGGTGAAGATCCAGCAATCCCACGGTGGCTCGGGCAAGCAGGGCCGGGCGGTGATCGACGGTCTGCGCGCTGACGTGGTGACCCTGGCGCTGGCCGGTGATATCGACGAAATCGCCAAGCTTGGCAAGAGCTTGCCGGATAACTGGCAAACCCGCCTGCCGGACGCCAGCACCCCCTATACCTCGACCATCGTGTTCCTGGTGCGCAAGGGCAACCCGAAAGGCATCAAGGACTGGGGCGACCTGATCAAGAACGACGTGTCGGTGATTACCCCCAACCCGAAAACATCTGGCGGCGCACGCTGGAACTTCCTTGCCGCCTGGGCTTACGGCCTGAAAACCGGCGGCAGTGAAGACAAGGCCAAGGCCTACGTGCAGGAACTGTTCAAGCACGTGCCGGTGCTGGATACCGGCGCGCGCGGTTCTACCATCACCTTCGTCAACAATGGCCAGGGCGATGTGTTGCTGGCCTGGGAAAACGAAGCTTTCCTGGCACTGAAGGAAGACGGCGGTGCCGACAAGTTCGAGATCGTCGTGCCGTCGCTGTCGATTCTTGCCGAGCCGCCGGTGGCGGTGGTGGACAAGAACGCCGAAAGGAAGGGCAATACCGCGATTGCCACCGAATACCTCAAACACCTGTACAGCCCGGCCGGGCAGAAAATTGCCGCCCAGAACTTCTACCGCCCGCGTGATGAAAAGGTCGCTGCCGAGTTTGGCAAGCAGTTCCCGAAACTGGACCTGGTGACCATCGACAAGGACTTTGGTGGCTGGAAGACTGCACAACCGAAATTCTTCAATGATGGCGGTGTGTTCGACCAGATCTATCAGGCACAGTAACGGCGACGCGGTCTCTGTGGGAGCGGGCGTGCCCGCGAAGAATCCAACGCGGTGGTTGGCACCGGCTACGCCGGTGTTCGCGGGCATGCCCGCTCCCACAAGGACCTCGCTAAATCAATGAGTTATGTATTGTTCTGTGGGAGCTGGCTTGCCGGCGATGGGCTGCAACGCAGCCCAGGATTCAAAAGCCTGTACCGACCCCGGATCGATACTGGGCCGAGTGCATTCAACCAGGGATATTTATGTCACGTCGCATTTCCCCCGTCATACCCGGCTTCGGGCTGACGCTGGGCTACACCTTGGTGTACCTCAGCCTGATCGTGCTGATACCGCTGGCGGCCATGTTCATCCATGCCTCGCAGCTGACCTTCGAGCAGTTCTGGAACATCATCAGTGCGCCGCGGGTAATCGCCGCGCTCAAACTGAGTTTCGGCACTGCCCTGTTCGCGGCCATCATCAATGGTGTGATTGGCACCCTGCTGGCCTGGGTGCTGGTGCGCTACACCTTCCCGGGGCGCAAGGTCATCGATGCGATGATCGACCTGCCGTTCGCGCTGCCCACGGCCGTTGCCGGTATTGCCCTGACCGCGCTCTACGCCCCCCAGGGCTGGGTCGGTCAGTTCGCCACCGACCTGGGCTTCAAGATCGCCTACACCCCGCTGGGCATCACCCTGGCGCTGACGTTCGTCACCCTGCCGTTCGTGGTGCGCACCGTGCAGCCGGTTCTGGCCGACATCCCGCGTGAAGTGGAAGAGGCTGCGGCCTGCCTGGGTGCCAAGCCGCTGCAGGTGTTCCGCCACATCCTGGCGCCGGCCCTGCTGCCCGCCTGGCTGACCGGCTTTGCCCTGGCCTTCGCCCGTGGCGTGGGCGAGTACGGTTCGGTGATTTTCATTGCTGGCAACATGCCAATGAAGACCGAGATCCTGCCGCTGCTGATCATGGTCAAGCTCGACCAGTACGACTACACCGGGGCCACCGCCATTGGCGTGCTGATGCTGGTGGTTTCCTTCATCCTGCTGCTGCTGATCAACCTGCTGCAGCGCCGTATCGAAACCCCTTGAAGGAGGCCGGCATGTCCAGTTCATCCCTGAGTGCAAGCGCGGCCGCCAACGCCGCCCGCCGTGGCAGCGCCACTTCGCGGCGTATCCTGATCGGCCTTGGTTGGCTGGTGTTCGTGCTGTTTTTGCTGCTGCCCCTGGTCATTGTGGTATCGCAGGCGCTGAAGAACGGTTTTGGCACCTTCTTCGAGGCGATCCTCGAACCCGACGCCTTGTCGGCGCTGAAACTGACCCTGCTCGCCGTGGCCATCTCGGTGCCGCTGAACCTGGTGTTCGGGGTAAGCGCCGCCTGGTGCGTGAGCAAGTACACCTTCCGCGGCAAGAGCATCCTGGTCACCCTGATCGACCTGCCGTTCTCGGTGTCGCCGGTGATCGCCGGCCTGGTCTACGTGCTGATGTTCGGCGCGCAGGGCCTGTTCGGGCCGTGGCTGCAAGACCACGATATTCAAATAGTCTTCGCCCTGCCGGGCATCGTTTTGGCGACCATTTTCGTCACCGTACCGTTCGTGGCCCGTGAGCTGATCCCGCTGATGCAGGAGCAGGGCACGCAAGAGGAGGAGGCCGCGCGGCTGCTCGGCGCCAACGGCTGGCAGATGTTCTGGCACGTGACCCTGCCGAACATCAAGTGGGGGCTGATCTACGGCGTGGTGCTGTGTACTGCGCGGGCCATGGGCGAGTTTGGCGCGGTGTCGGTGGTGTCCGGCCACATTCGTGGCGTGACCAACACCCTGCCGCTGCACGTGGAAATTCTCTACAACGAGTACAACCACGTCGCAGCCTTCAGCGTGGCCAGCCTGTTGCTGATCCTGGCGCTCTTCATCCTGCTGCTCAAGCAGTGGAGCGAGAACCGTATTAACCGCCTGCGCCACGGCGCCGCGGAGGAATGACTCATGTCGATCGAAGTTCGTAACGTCAGCAAGCGCTTCAACAGCTTCCAGGCCCTGGACAACATCACCCTGGACATCAACAGCGGCGAGCTGGTGGCCTTGCTCGGCCCTTCCGGCTGCGGCAAGACCACCTTGCTGCGCATCATCGCCGGCCTGGAAACCCCGGACCAGGGCAACATCGTGTTCCATGGCGAGGACGTGTCGGGCCGCGACGTGCGCGACCGCAACGTGGGGTTCGTGTTCCAGCACTACGCACTGTTCCGCCACATGAGCGTGTTCGACAACGTGGCGTTCGGCCTGCGCATGAAGCCCAAGGGCGAGCGCCCAAGCGAAAGCAGGATCGCCGAGAAAGTGCATGAGCTGCTGAACATGGTGCAACTGGACTGGTTGTCCGACCGCTACCCTGAGCAGTTGTCGGGTGGCCAGCGCCAGCGCATCGCCCTGGCCCGGGCACTGGCGGTGGAGCCCAAGGTGCTGCTGCTGGATGAGCCGTTCGGTGCGCTGGATGCCAAGGTGCGCAAAGAGCTGCGCCGCTGGCTGGCGCGGCTGCACGAGGACATCAACCTGACCTCGGTATTCGTCACCCACGACCAGGAAGAAGCCATGGAGGTGGCAGACCGCATCGTGGTGATGAACAAAGGCGTGATCGAGCAGATCGGTTCGCCGGGCGAGGTGTATGAGCAACCGGCCAACGATTTCGTCTACCACTTCCTCGGTGACTCCAACCGCCTGGCATTGAGCGAAGGGCACCATGTGCTGTTCCGGCCGCACGAGGTGTCTTTGTCGCGCCATGAAACCGAAGGCCACCATGCGGCCGAAGTGCGCGACATTCGGCCGTTGGGCGCGACCACCCGGGTGACCCTGAAGGTGGAAGGGCAGAGCGAGTTGATCGAAGCCGAAGTGGTCAAGGACCACGATAGCCTGACCGGCCTGGCGCGTGGGGAGACGCTGTTCTTCCGGCCGAAGGTTTGGCAGAAGGTGGCGGATATCTGAGTCGCGGTGGCTGATGCAAAGCCCGGGGTTGGTCCCGGGCTTTTTTGTGCCTGTGAGATTGCCGGGGCTGCTTTGCAGCCCGTCGCGGCGCAAGGCCGCGCATGGAATTTCGGTTATTAATAAATAGCTTCTTATTCCTTTACGAATATAACCCTGTCCTTATACTGGCCCCCAAGCACGCAAACTTCCTGGAGGCGTCCCCATGCGCAATGAATCGATTCGATACCTGATTGTGCCGGGCTGGCAAGGATCGCCAGACAACCACTGGCAAAGCCACTGGCAGCGCACCCTGCCCAACAGCGCACGGGTCGAGCAGCATGACTGGTTGACCCCGCAACGCCAGGACTGGGTGCAGGCGCTGGAACAGGCGATTGCCGCCGAGCCCTCGCCAGTCATCCTGATCGCCCATAGCCTGGGCTGCATCACCGTCGCCCATTGGGCCGCGCAGGCCAGCCCGGCGTTGCTGCGGCGGGTGAGGGGGGCGTTGCTGGTAGCGCCTGCGGACGTCGAGCGGCCCGCCTGTGCGTCGGCCCTGCGCAACTTTGCGCCGATTCCGCTCGGGGTGTTGCCATTTCCCAGCCAGGTTGTCAGCTCGGACAACGACCCTGCCGTGAGCGTGCCGCGGGCGTTATACCTGGCCCAGGCCTGGGGTGCCGAAGCGGGGTTGCTGAGCAACGCCGGGCACATCAACGTCAAGTCCGGGCATGAGCGCTGGGAACAAGGCTTCGCCTACTTGTATCGCTTGCAAAGCCGGGTCGAGCAGCGCGCACTGCGCCGCGCCTGATTGGCCCCTGTACGCCCGGCCACCTCAGGCCTGGGGCGGGAGTTTTTTCATGACTTTTCAAAACCCGTTTGGCCAGCCGTTGCTGACCTTTCCTGAACTGGACAAAAGCCCCTTGAGCATCCGTGCCAAGGCATTGGTGTTCATCGACCCACGCTCGCAGCGGCTGCGCGATGAGCTTGAGCTCCTGGCGCCGCAACCCTTGCCGGTGCTGATTCGTGGCGAGACCGGTACCGGCAAGGAGCTACTGGCGCGGCAAATCCACCGTACCAGCGACCGTAGCGGGCTGTTCGTGTCGGTCAACTGCGCGGCCATCAGCCCGACCTATGCCGACGCCGAGTTGTTCGGCTATAGCGCTGGCAGCCATGGCGGTACGGCCAGCAGCCGCGCCGGCTGGTTTGGCTCGGCCAACGGCGGCACGCTTTACCTGGACGAAATCGCCGACTTGCCGCTGGCCATCCAGGGCAAGCTGCTGGCAGCGCTGGAGAACCGTGAGGTGATGCGTGTTGGGGCGCAACAGCCACAGCCGGTGGATGTACGGCTGGTAGCCGCCAGCAGTATCGACCTGGCTCGGGTGGTGCGTGCCGGTCGCTTCCACGAGCGGCTCTACCACTACCTGCATGAAGGCGCGCTGGAGCTGCCGCCATTGCGCGAGCGGCCAGGCGATATCCTGCCGTTGGCCGAGTATTTCGTGGGTATCTACAGTGCCCGGCTGCAGCGCCCGGTGCCCCTGGTGAGTGAGGCCGCGCAGCAGGTGCTGGAAGCCCACCCGTGGCCGGGCAATACCCGCGAGCTGGAGAATGTCATTCACTTTGCCTTGCTGGTAAATGATAGCGACGAGCTGTTGCCCCATGACCTCGACCTGCCAAGACCGCTGGCTAGCCATGGCTCATAAGCAAAACCCGTAGTGACTGTATTTTTTGGAATAACTAGCGAAATAAAAGATATTGTTACGGAATAAAAATTCTAGGTATTGTCCGCCTCACGCCCACTGGTGAAGCGGTTGGGCAGCCGATTCGCCATCGCCGATGGCCCAGATTCAGAATAAGGACCACCATGAAGAAGACCCTGCTGACCACCGCCCTGGCCGCCGCCCTGACGTTTTCCGGCCTGGCCGCCGCCGCCGAGAAACTGGTGGTTGCCGCTACCCCGGTACCGCACGCCGAAATCCTCGAGCTGATCAAGCCTACCCTGGCCAAAGAAGGGGTGGACCTGCAGATCAAGGTCTTCACCGACTACGTGCAGCCGAACGTGCAGGTGGACCAGAAGCGCCTGGACGCCAACTACTTCCAGACGCTGCCTTACCTGAAGAGCTTCAACGAAGGCAAGGGCACCCACCTGGTAACCGTGGTGGGCGTGCACGTCGAGCCGTTTGGTGGCTATTCGAAGAAGGTCAAGAGCCTGAGCGAGCTGAAAGAGGGCGCCACCGTTGCCATTCCGAACGAAGGGAGCAACAGCGGGCGTGCTCTGATCCTGCTGCAGAAGGCCGGCCTGATCACCCTGAAGGACCCGAAGAACGCCCTGGCCACCCCCAAGGACATTGCCGAGAACCCGAAGAACCTGAAGTTCCGCGAGCTTGAGTCGGCCATGCTGCCACGCGTGCTGGACCAGGTGGACCTGGACATGATCAACACCAACTACGCCCTCGAAGCCGGCTTGAACCCGGCCAAGGATGCGCTGGTGATCGAAGGTGCCGACTCGCCGTACGTGAACTTCCTGGTCGCGCGCCCGGACAACAAGGACAGTGATGCCATGCAGAAACTGGCCAAGGCCCTGACCAGCCCGCAAGTGAAGGCGTTCATCGCCGAGAAGTACCAGGGCGCCGTACTGCCGGCGTTCTGATCCGCCAGCGGTCATCGAAAAAACGCCGACGCCCATGTGTCGGCGTTTTTGCTTCCGGCCGCAGCGCCCCTACCAAAGCGCCATCTTGTAGGAGCGGCCTTGTGTCGCGATGGGCTGCAAAGCAGCCCCGGCAATCTCAAAGCGACATACCAACCAGAGCAATCACTGCGCCGGCACCAGCCTGAGCGTGCTCTGCGCCGGAATCACCCCCATCTGCGCCTTCTGATACTGCCCTTGCACATACCCCTCGGCCTGGTCTGCGTAATGCCGGTCGAAGGGCACGCCACTCTGCCCGACCGGGTTGCTGGTCAGCGCCTGCCCGGCATCGGCAAAGTCGATCAGCCGCCGCGTC
This sequence comes from Pseudomonas sp. BJP69, assembly GCF_007633355.1. NCBI lineage: Bacteria > Pseudomonadati > Pseudomonadota > Gammaproteobacteria > Pseudomonadales > Pseudomonadaceae > Pseudomonas > Pseudomonas sp. BJP69. Next base: position 5,283,361 of record NZ_CP041933.1, on the reverse strand, counting down.
GAGGGGCCGTAGGTGACCGGCCATGGCGCCGGGCCGATTTTCGCCGACAGGTTGTTCGGTACTTCATGTGTACCGGGGGCGGCGAATGGCCCAACGTTGAACAGCAGGTTCAGCGGCTTTTTCACCCCCAGGGGGTGGTTGTGGGTCAAGGTATGGGCCTTGCCCCACTGCCAGCGCGCCGGGTCGTCGCCCAGGGTGTCGCGCAGGTGCTTCAGGCTGTTGTGCCATGCCGTACGCACCACTTGGGTCCGGTCGGTGCGCTGGCTGCCACCCCGGGTATTCCACCAGGGCGAATCGGCATCCGCCGCCAGCCGTGGCAAGGCCGCGTCGATGGCGCGGGTACTGATCAGTACCGGGAACCAGGTATCGCCCAGTTCATCATGCAGGGCCGAGTAGGCCAGCTCGTAAAGGAACTGGTTGAACAGGGTGGCGCTGGTCGAGTCCAGCGGGTAATCGCCCGCCCAGGCGGCCAGTTGTTCCACCAGTTCCTTTTCCTCATCACCTTCGGCTATGGCGCGCAGGGTCGCCAGCAGCGGGGCCAGCGTGCGCGGGCCATAGCCGCTGGTGGTGTCCAGCTGTAGCGCCTGGCTGTTCTGGGTGTCCCACTTCACCTCAGGGTTGGCCAGCTGGCGATCGAGCTGGCGGCCACGATCGGGCAGGTTGTAGTACCCCGGTATCGGCACCGCCGCCGGTGGTTGGTAATTGGCCGAGACGATATAGCCGCGGGCCGGGTTCTCCTGCTGCGGGTTGGCGCTGAAGGGGTAGAAACCGAGCTTGTCGGCCTGGCTGCTGGCGCCGTCGAGGATGAACGCCGGGTCGACGCCGGCTGGGCGTATCGGCAACTTCGCTGCCGCCCACCAGCCGATATCACCGCGGGCGTTGGCCCAGACAAAGTTCAGCCCCGGCGCATGGACCTTGGCTGTGGCTTCGCGCATCTTGCCCAGGGAGTCGGCGCGGTTGAGCTGGTAGAAACCCTCGAGGATCGGGTTTTCGGTTTCGAGAAACGCCCACCACAGGGCTACTGGCGTGGTGCCGGCGATATTGCCCAGTACATCGTTGACGATGGGGCCATGGGGCGAGCGACGCAGGTTGAGGGTAACTGGCGCTTCACCCTTTACCGCAATCTGCTGCTGGGTGGTTTCCAGCGTGTGCCACCGGCCATCGACCATGACCTGGTTGCTGTCGGCCGGGTTGGTGCGTTCGGCGATCAGGTCGACATCATCGTTCTGGAACATGGTCAGGCTCCAGCCGAAGTCGCGGTTGTGGCCGAGCAGGGCGAACGGGTTGAGCGCCTGGAAGTAGCCGTACAGGTTGAAGCCGGGTGCCGACAGTTCGGCCTCGTACCACACCGCCGGTACTGCAAAACTGATGTGCGGGTCGCCTGCCAGCAACGGCCTGCCACTGCGTGTGCGGCTACCGGCGACGGCCCAGGCATTGCTGCCCTCGAACTGCGGAATGCCGGCATCGCCCAGTGCTTCGTGGCTGAGCCGGGCCAGGCCTTCGAGGCTGCGCCAGTCGGCCGCCGCCAGCGGTTTGCCCAGGGCCCCCTCGGGCTGCCAGCCCAGGTCAAAAATGTTCAGGTAGTCAGGGCCCAACTGGTCGCGGATGTAGGTCAGCGCCGGTTCGGTGCGAAACGCTGCGGCAAAACTGTACGCCAGGTAGCCGGCGATACTCAGGGTGTCTTCGGCGGTGAACGGGCGTGGGGTGATACCGAGGAGGTCGAACTCCACCGGCTTGGGGTGGCTGGCCTGCCAGCGGTTGACCCCGTCGAGGTAGGCTTGCAAAGCCAGGGCGGCCGGCGATTGCGGGTCCTGGCGCCTGGCCATCAGGGCGGCTTGCTCGCGTATGCGCAGGCTGCGGAACAGCGTGTCGGTGGGCAGCAGCTTGTCGCCCAGCACCTCGGCCAGTTCGCCACGTGCCAGGCGGCGCATGATCTCCATTTGAAACAGCCGGTCCTGGGCATGCAAATAGCCCAGCGCACGGTACAGGTCCGCCTCGTTCTGCGCTTGCAGGTGTGGCACCCCGCGGCTGTCGTAGCGCACGCTGACCGGCGCCTGCAGGCCGGCCATCGCCACTTCGCCTTCACGCTGTGGCAGCTTGCCCTGTGCATACCAGTAACCAGCGCCAGCGGCCACGGCAACAACCACGGCCAGTAGGGTCAGGCTGCGCTTCATGCAGACTCCTTGAGCAATCTACGAAAAAAAAGGGTCCGACCTTGGGTGGATGCGCGAACGAGCACTGCCCCAGGAAGGAGTTTCCATGGCACTCAGCGAAAAACAGAAGATGCTTACCGGCCAGCTCTACCACGCTGGCTGCCCTGAATTGCAGGCCGAGCAGATCGCCAGCAAGCACTGGATGCACCGCTACAATAACAGCGTGGAACTGCTTAACGACGCCCGTCATGGCTTGCTGCGCGAGCATTTTTGCCATGTGGGCGAGGGCACCGTGATCCGCCCACCCTTCTACTGCGACTATGGCTACAACATCCGCGTCGGCCGCAACACCTTCATCAATTTCAACTGCGTGATGCTCGACGTGGTGCCGGTGTCTATCGGCGATGACTGCCAGATCGGCCCCAATGTGCAGATCTACGCCGCCGACCACCCGCTGGACCCCGACGTGCGGCGCAGCGGGCTGGAAAGCGGGCGCCCCGTGACCATTGGCAACAATGTGTGGATCGGCGGTGCGGCGATCATTCTGCCGGGTGTGACCATTGGCGATAACGCGGTGGTCGGTGCCGGTAGCGTGGTGACCCGGGATGTGCCGGCCGGTGCCACGGTGGTGGGTAACCCTGCACGGGTGCGTCAGCCTGCCCAAGGGCAATAGCAGCCAACCGCCAGGGTATTGGAGGCACTGACCTGGCGGCCGTCGAGCAGTGCCTTGAGAATAGGTTCGATGAAGCTGTTGCTGGCATTGCAGACAGCGCCTTCGCTGTAGGGGCCGAAATAGGCCAGGCGACCTCGCCGATCCCAGATGGCCACGCCCGGCGTGGCGGGCAGGTGTTCGCTACCGGGCAGGCTGCCCAGCGGTAGCAGCCCGGCAAGGTTGGCCGGCAATTGGCCATGGCTGCCGGGCTTTTGCAGCACGTGGAAGGCCACGCCCTGTTCGGCGAACTGGCTGACCAGGTCGCCTAGGTGTTGCTGGTTGCCGACGTTGCACGGGCAGGCCGGGTCCCAGAAGTGCACCACGCGGATCGGGCCCGGGCCGGCCAGCTCGGCGGGGAGCTGCAACTGGCTGCCGTCGAACAGCGTGGCCTGGTTGTCGAACGGGCGCAGGTAGCGGGCCTGGAAGGTGGTGTAGACCTGCCAAAGGGTGGCGGCGCAGAGCAGCAGTGCGAGGCTCATCAGGGCAGGTTTGGCGAGGCGGGTTTGCATGAATATCTGCTGGTATTTTTGTGGTGGGTTCACTGGCCCTGTCGCCCGCAAAGCAGCCCCCACAGGTTGTCAACGGCCTGAGGCCTGGTGATATCCCTGTGGGAGCTGGCTTGCCGGCGATAGCGCCAGTACAGGTAATGCATGGCCGAAGCTTGCCACGATGCCGGCCAGAGCTGAATATCCCAGATCAATACTTGCTTCACTGTGGATGTACCCGATGCCCCCTGACTTTCAGCCCGACCGCCTGCGTGCCAGCCTGGCGCCGTTCACCGCGCGCCATCCGCTGTCGACTCAAGCGCAGGATTACCAGCGTTTCTATGGCCTGAACCTGTCGGCCCACAGCTGGCTGGGCGGTTTCCAGGCCGCGGGGTTCGAGTTGGTCGGGCAGGCTTGGCTACCCGAGCAGCCAAGCGCGACGCTGTTCCTGCTGCATGGCTATTACGACCACATGGGCCTCTATCGGCATGTGATCGAGTGGGCGCTCGGGCAAGGTTTCGCGGTCATCAGCTGCGACCTGCCCGGCCATGGGCTGTCCAGCGGCGAGCGGGCGAGCATCAGCGACTTCGCGGTGTACCAGCAGGTGCTGCAGGCGCTGTTCGAACAGGCGCGTGCGTTGCAGCTGCCGTGGCCATGGCATTTGTGCGGGCAGAGCACGGGTGGGGCGATCGCGGTGGACCATTTGCTGCACCAAGGTGCCCATAGCCCTGTGGATGGCCAGGTCATTCTGCTGGCGCCACTGGTGCGGCCATGTGCCTGGCGTTGGTCCAAGTTCAGCTATCGCGTGCTGCGCCATTTCGTCAATGGTATCGAGCGGCGCTTCAGTGAGAATACCAACGACCCTGCCTTCCTGCCGTTTCTCCAGGCCGACCCCCTGCAACCGCGCCGGCTGCCCACTGCCTGGGTGGGTGCCCTGATCGCCTGGGTCAAACGCATCGAGGCTGCGCCCAAAAGTACACGGCGGCCATTGATCGTACAGGGAGAGGCCGACGGCACGGTGGATTGGCCATACAACCTGGAGGTGCTGAAGGCCAAGTTCGCTGAGCCGCAGATCCTGATGCTGCCCGACGCGCGTCACCACCTGGCCAACGAGCTGCCAGGCATTCGCCAGCGCTACTTCGATTTCATCGACCAGCGCCTGGGCTGATCACCTCAGCTCGTTGCTGCTCTGGCCCACCGCCAGGCCGGCACGCACCGCGGCCAGTGCCGCCTGGTAGTAGGCCTTGCCGTCGGGCGACTCGGCAAAGGTGGCGAACTCTTCCAGCTCGGCGTCGGACAGGTCGCGGTACACGTACAGCAACGTATTGTTGAGGTCTTCGCCAATTTGCCCCATGAGCCGCTGGCGCTGACCGTCGAGCAGGCCTTGCGCCTGGCCGCCGCCGAACAGGCCGGGGATCATCGAGCTGAGGCTGTCGGCCGCCACGCCGGCGATGGCCAGGCTGACTTCGGCGCCAGCTTCGCGTGCTGGCAAGGCCTGAGCCAGGTGGCCAATGATCAGCAGGCGGTCATCGCTGGCCTGCATTTTCGGCAAGCCCTTGGCGTTTCTGGCCAGTTCATCCTTGCGCGTGGCCTTGAGCTCGGCGGCTACCACCTTGCGCCCCAGCGGCGACTGGAAGAACGCCAGGGCCGGTGCCGGGTTGGCCAGGCTGGCGCGCAGCTTTGCCTGGGCACGACGGTCTACCGCCTGGGCCTGGAAGCGCTGGTTGCTGTTGTCGACCAGCGCCTGGTACACGGCGGGCGGTAAACTGTTGCGGTAGCGCGCCTGGGCGGCGGTAAGGGCATCGTTGAAGTGGGCGCGCTGGTCGGGCCAGCCGGCAGCCTTGTACAGTTGATCCAGGTTATCTGCCCAGACAGGCGTGGTGCAGATCATCAGCAGAATCAGGGAAAACAGACGGCGCATTCAGGACTCCTGTCGGCAGGCGACCATTGTCCTTGGCCCGGCGCCGGTTTGTCGAGATATGTGCGTGTTTCTCGGCCAAGTGGCGCTGTGCGCCGCCAGGGCGAATGGATATGATGCGCGCCATGCATACTTCCCCCGAAAACCCGATGTTCGCGGCCGTCGTTGACGATCTGGCCACCCATGGCTGGTCCCAACAGGCGCTGTTTCTGCCTGTCGACCTTGCGCGCGCGTTGGCGGTCGAGTGCCGGCGCCGTTATGCCGAAGGTGAACTCAACCCGGCCGGGGTGGGGCGCGGTGATGCCCAGGAAGTACGCGAAACCATTCGCGGCGACCAGATCCAGTGGATCGACCCTGGCCAGGCCGAGGCTTGCGACCAGTACCTGGCGGCCATGGACCAGTTACGGCTGGCCATCAACCAGGGCCTGTTTCTCGGCCTGCAGGATTTCGAGTGCCATTTTGCCCTGTACCCACCCGGGGCATTCTATCGCCGGCATCTGGACCGCTTTCGTGACGATGATCGGCGCATGGTTTCGGCGGTGTTTTACCTGAACGAAGACTGGCAGCCGCAGGATGGCGGGCAGCTGCGCATGTTCCTGGCCGACGGTGCCGAGCCCCTGGTCGAGCCGCTGGCAGGTTGCCTGGTGGTGTTCCTGTCGGGTGAGGTGCCTCACGAAGTGCTGCCCGCCGGGCGTGAGCGCTTGTCGTTGACGGGCTGGTTCCGGCGGCGTGGCAATGACCCGTTCTGATTTGCCGAGGGTGCTGGTCAGCGCTTGCCTGCTGGGGCAGCCGGTGCGCTATGACGGTCGCACCAGCGGCCACCCGCACTTGTTGCAGCAGTGGCAGGCCGAAGGCCGCGTGGTGCCGTTGTGCCCGGAAGTCGCCGGCGGGTTGCCGACCCCTCGGCCACCCGCGGAGATACCAGGCGGGCAAGGTGGGCAGGTGCTCGACGGCAGCACACAGGTGATCACTGTCATGGGCGAAGATGTCAGTGCGCAGTTCCTGGCCGGCGCGCAGTTGGCGCTCGTACTGGTGCGGCGGCATGGCATTGGTGTGGCGGTATTGAAGTCGGGCAGCCCTTCATGTGGCAACCGCTTGACCTATGACGGCACGTTCAGTGGTGTGAAGGTGGCCGGGGAAGGGGTCACAGCGGCGCTGCTGCGGCGGGCGGGGGTGCAGGTGTTCAGTGAGCTGGAGCTGGACCAGGCGCAGCGGGCCTTGGGGTAGCCCTGCGCCGGCTGTGGAGTGAGTGTGGGAGCCGGCTTGCCGGCGATGAGGGCGGCACAGACCGCACAAACCTCATTGCCCGGCCGCAGTCTCCTGCACACCCTTGAACCACTTCTGTTCGAGCTCGGCCGTGCGGCCACTGTCCTTCAACCGCTGCAGCGCATTGTTAACGGCACTTTCAAACGCCGGGTTGTCCTTCTGGAACGGGATCACCAGCTTCTTCTCGCCAAACGGCAGGCTCGCGTCAAGCGGGCCGTCACTCTTGAGTGCTTCGCTCGCTGGGGTCAGCGCGACATCATACTTGCCGCTTTCCACACCTGGCAGTACCTCGTCCGCAGGCGCCTCGACAAATTCGGCGCGCAGGTCCAGTTCGCGGGCCAGGTCCTGGCCAAATTCCACATCGAAACCGCTCAGCCGCTCGTCTTGCTTGAACGCATAAGGCGGGTTGTCGGCTTGTACGGCAATGCGCAGTTCGCCCCGGTCGGCGATTTCGTCGATCAGCTCCGCCTGGGCCAATGGACTGATCAGTACTGCCAGCAGTACCCCTATGGTCGAACGCATTGAAGGCCCCTTTTTCTTTTACAGGTGAATAACTTTCGTCATGGCTTTATTCCTCGCCATGATCGAACGCAGCCTAAGACCTTGGCGCCTCGGCATTGTTTAACCCTGACTCAAATTTTTCTGTCAGGCAACGTGAACACCTTGGCGCATATTTCAACTAAGGTGAACTACCGCCGCTGTTGGATGACAAGCTGCGGTCAATGAGTGAATCACAGGAGAAGTGAATGAACAGCCTATTTTCGCGTGCTGCCGTTGCCGGTTTGCTGATGGGAGCGTCGATGTTGGCCAGTGCCGCAGACGCCCTGAAGAGCCAGGAGCCGCCCAAGGATGCCAAGGTCTTCATCGTTTCCCCCGCCGATGGTGCCACCGTCGACAAGACCTTTACCGTCAAGTTCGGCATTGAAGGCATGGGCCTGAAGCCTGCCGGCGACCAGACCCCACACACCGGCCACCACCACTTGCTGGTGGATGTGGACAAAGAGCCCGTCGCCGACATGCCGCTGCCGACCAGCCTGATGCCAGAGGCCGGCACCGCACTGCCAGCCGGGCCGCAGGTGCTGCATTTCGGTAAGGCACAGACCGAAACCAGCATTACCCTGACCCCGGGCAAGCACACCCTGCAACTGGTGCTGGGTGACCAGTATCACGTGCCGTTCAAGCCGAGCGTCGAGTCGCAGAAGATTACTGTCGACGTGAAATAGGTGTTGGGCTTTTCGCGGGCTCGCCCGCTCCCACCGGCGAAAAAAAGGGAGGCCACCAGGGCCTCCCTTTTTCATGCAGCAAGCAAACTCAGAACAGTACGCGGGAACGGATGGTGCCTTTGACCTGTTGCAGTTTTTCTTGCGCCAGGTCGGAGTACTCGGCGTCTACGTCGATTACCACGTAACCGACTTTCTCGTTGGTCTGCAGGAACTGACCGGAGATGTTGATACCGTTCTCGGCGAATACCTTGTTGATCTCGCTGAGTACGCCCGGGATGTTTTCGTGAATGTGCAGCAGGCGGTGCTTGCCTGGGTGCGCTGGCAGTGCCACCTCAGGGAAGTTGACCGAAGACACCGAAGTACCGTTATCGCTGTACTTGACCAGCTTCTCGGCCACTTCCAGGCCGATGTTGGCCTGGGCTTCGGCAGTGGAACCACCGATGTGCGGGGTGAGGATCACGTTGTCCAGGCCGCGCAGCGGGCTCTCGAACTCTTCGTCGTTGGAGCGTGGCTCGACCGGGAACACGTCGATGGCAGCGCCGATCAGGTGCTTGTCCTTGATGGCGGCGGCCAGGTGGTCCAGCTCGACCACGGTGCCACGGGCGGCGTTGATCAGGATCGCGCCCTTCTTCATCGAGCGGATTTCCTTCTCGCCGATCATCCACTGGGTGGAGGGCAGCTCAGGCACGTGCAGCGAGACGATGTCGGCCAGGCCCAGCAGTTCGTGCAGGCTGGTGACCTGTACGGCGTTGCCCAGTGGCAGCTTGGTCAGCGGGTCGTAGAAGTAGACCTGCATGCCCAGGTTTTCGGCCAGGACCGACAGCTGGGTACCGATCGAGCCGTAGCCGACGATGCCGAGTTTCTTGCCGCGAATCTCGAACGAGTTGGCTGCGCTCTTGATCCAGCCGCCACGGTGGCAGGAGGCGTTTTTCTCTGGGATGCCACGCAGCAGCAGGATCGCTTCGGCCAGTACCAGCTCGGCGACCGAGCGGGTGTTGGAGTAGGGCGCGTTGAACACGGCGATACCGCGCTCGCGGGCAGCTTCCAGGTCTACCTGGTTGGTGCCGATGCAGAAGCAGCCAACGGCGACCAGTTTCTTGGCGCAGTCGAAGATCTCTTCGGTGAGCTGGGTGCGCGAACGGATGCCAATGAAGTGGGCATCGGCGATCTTTTCCTTCAGCTCGGCTTCCGGCAACGAACCAGTGAGGTATTCGATGTTGGTGTAGCCGGCGGCCTTGAGGGTATCGACCGCGTTCTGGTGCACACCTTCAAGAAGAAGGAACCGGATCTTGCTCTTGTCGAGAGAAGTCTTGCTCATCTGCGTAAACCTGTATCCCGGAGAAAAAATGGCGAGGGGTGATGCCAGGCGCGAGGGCGGCCTTAGCATGAACAGCGGGAGCGCTATGCTAGCATACGCGACACAATCTGAGCTTATCCCGACAGGTGAAGAGTGCTCAGGGTGACTATGAATAAGTCGAGAGTTCCAGCGATGACCCACCCCGCTGCAATTGAAGAACTGATGACCCTTGTCGACCCTGGCAAGGTCCTGACCGACCCGGCATCCCTCGACGCCTATGGCAAGGACTGGACCAAGCACTATGCACCGGCGCCCAGCGCCATCGTGCTGCCCAAGACCATCGAACAGGTGCAGGCCATTGTCCGTTGGGCCAATGCGCACAGGGTGGCGCTGGTGCCGTCGGGTGGGCGCACCGGGCTCTCCGCGGGGGCCGTGGCGGCCAATGGCGAAGTCGTGGTGGCCTTCGACAGCATGAACCGGATTCTCGACTTCAATGCCTTCGACCGCACGGTGGTTTGCCAGCCCGGGGTGGTCACCCGCCAGTTGCAAAGCTACGCCGAAGCGCAGGGCCTGTATTACCCGGTAGACTTCGCTTCCAGCGGTTCCAGCCAGATAGGCGGCAACATCGGTACCAATGCCGGCGGCATCAAGGTAATCCGCTACGGCATGACCCGCAATTGGGTGGCCGGGCTGAAGGTGGTGACGGGCAAGGGCGAGTTGCTGCAGCTGAACAAGGACCTGATCAAGAACGCCACCGGCTATGACCTGCGCCAGCTGTTCATTGGCGCCGAAGGCACGCTGGGTTTCGTGGTGGAAGCCACCATGCGCCTGGACCGCGCCCCGCGCAACCTCACCGCCATGGTGCTGGGCACGCCGGACTTCGACTCGATCATGCCGGTGCTGCACGCCTTCCAGGGCGGGCTCGACCTCACGGCCTTCGAATTTTTCTCGGACAAGGGCCTGGCCAGGATCCTTGCGCGTGGTGATGTGCCGGCGCCATTCGCCACCGACTGCCCCTTTTATGCGCTGCTGGAGTTCGAGGCCAGCACCGAGGCAGTCGCCAACCAGGCACTGGCCACCTTCGAGCATTGCGTCGAGCAGGGCTGGGTACTGGACGGGGTGATGAGCCAGAGCGAAACCCAGCTGAAAAACCTGTGGAAGCTGCGTGAGTACCTGTCGGAAACCATCTCGCACTGGACCCCGTACAAGAACGATATTTCAGTCACGGTCTCGAAAGTACCGGCGTTTCTGCGCGATATCGATGCCATCGTGGCCGAGCATTACCCGGATTACGAAGTGGTGTGGTACGGCCATATCGGCGATGGCAACCTGCACCTGAACATCCTCAAGCCTGAGCACATGGACAAAGACGCGTTCTTTGCCTCGTGCGCCAAGGTCAACAAGTGGGTGTTCGAGATCGTCGAACGCTACAACGGCTCGATCTCTGCCGAGCACGGCGTAGGCATGACCAAGCGCGACTACCTGGGCTACAGCCGCTCGGCCGAAGAAATTGCCTGCATGAAGGCGATTAAGGCCGTGTTCGACCCTAACGGCATCATGAATCCGGGTAAGATCTTCGCTCCTGAATAAAAAGCAGCATGCAAAGGAGTCGGCCATGAGTTACCAGCACCAGTATGTAGACGGCACGCGCATCCACTTCCCGTTGGGCAAGGTGGTGTGCATTGGCCGTAACTATGCCGAACACGCCAAGGAACTGGACAACCCGATCCCCAGCGAACCGCTGCTGTTCATCAAGCCCGGTAGTTGCGTGGTCGCCGCGCAAGGCGGCTTCAAGATCCCGACCGAGCGCGGTTCGGTGCATTACGAGGCAGAAATCGCCGTGTTGCTGGGCAAGTCACTGTCCTCGCACCCCAGCGAGGAAGAGGTGCTGGACGCCATATCCGGCTACGCCCCGGCCCTGGACCTGACCCTGCGCGACGTGCAGGCCAAACTGAAGGAAAAAGGCCTGCCATGGGAGCTGGCCAAGAGCTTCGACGGTGCCTGCGTACTGCCGCCGTTCGTCTCGGCTGCCAGCTTCCCGGACGTGACCGACATCCCGGTACGGCTGACGGTGAACGGCGAAGTACGCCAGGACGGCAACAGCGCAATGATGCTCAACCCTATCGTGCCGATGATTCAGCACATGGCCGCGCATTTTTCGCTGCTGGCGGGGGATGTGATCCTCACCGGCACCCCGGCGGGCGTGGGGCCGTTCAATGTCGGTGACGAGCTGGTGCTGGAGCTGCCGGGTGTCAGCCGCTTCGAAAGCCGGGTGCTCTGAGCCCTGTGGGAGCGGCCTTGCGTCGCGAAAGGGCCGCAGAGCGGCCCCGGCAATAGGTGCTTGACGCATGAATCCCGGGGGCGCTTCGCACCCCTTTCGCGACACAAGGCCGCTCCCACAAAGAATGCGCGTCCAGGCAGGATTTGGCGTTTTTTTCACACCCAATGCGGATAATGCGCGCATCTACGCCCACTGCTTCAGGACCCCTGCATGCCATCACCCCCCAACGCCCCGGCAACCCCCAAGCGTCGTTTCTACCTGCGCTGGCCCTTTGGCCTGGCGGTGGCGGCGGTGATTGGCTACGGCGTGGCCATGGCGATGCACTGGGATGACCGTGGTGCGCTATGGCTGAAGGAAGGCTTTGAAAGCCGCGCCGAGCGTAGCGAAAGCGTATGGCTGCCGGATTATCAGGTAGACATCGATGCCAAGCCCCTGCCGGGCATGGACGATGACGAAGCGTCGGACGTGGCGTTCAACCCGCAGACCCAGACGCTGTTCGCGGTCATGGGCAAGAACCCGTTCCTGGTCGAACTGAGCCTGGACGGCGATGTGCTGCGCAAGATCCCGCTCAACGGCTGGAACAACCCGGAAGGCGTTGCCGTGCTGGAAGACGGTTACCTGGCCATCACCGACGAGCGCCTGCATGACCTGACCCTGGTCAAGGTGGACGGGCACACGGCGGTGCTCAACCACGCCGACTTCAAAAGCTATGACCTGGGGCAGTCGGTGAAAAGCAACAAAGGCTTCGAGGCAGTCGCCTGGGACCCGCTGCACCAGCGCCTGGTCATCGGCGAGGAGCGCCCGCCCAAGCTGTACACCTGGAACACCGATGGCCGCAGCCAGCTCAAGGGCGACAAGCAGCCGCTGCCAAGCGATCAGCTCGACTTGCGCAACCTCTCGGCGCTGGGTGTCGACCCGCGCACAGGCCACCTGTTGGTATTGTCGGCCGACTCCAACATGCTGCTGGAGCTGGACCAGCAGGGGCAGCAGGTCAGCTTCATGACTTTGCTCGGCGGGTTCAACGGCCTGCAAGGCACCATCCCGCGGGCCGAGGGGGTGGCGATGGACGACCAGGGCAACCTGTACATGGTCAGTGAGCCGGCATTGTTCTATCGCTTCAGAAAACCCTGAGCCAACAATCCGCTTTTTCGGATGCTGGCATTAAGCTTTATTTCAGTCATTCATGGTTAGATTCGCCATCCTTGTGCCGAGTCTGCCCGTATGCGTGGTTTTGTTCGTCTATCCCTTGTAATAGCCGTTGTCTGCCTGTGCCTGCTCGGCTGGGCCGGGCATGAGTTCCGCCTTTACGAGCGCGCCTGGTTCAACCTCAAGACCTGGTGGCAGCCCGCCGAGCAGAGCATGGGCCTGGAGCGCTACCGGGTGGTGCTGGAAGCGCAGCCTATCGAAGGGTTGAACGACGATATATCGGCGCTGACCTACGACCCTGACCGCAAGACCCTGTTTACCGTCACCAACGCCCGTTCGGAGTTGATCGAGCTGTCGCTGGACGGGCGCATCCTGCGCCGCGTGCCGCTGACGGGCTTCGGCGACCCGGAGGCCGTGGAGTATGTCGGGCCAAACAGCTATGTGATTTCCGACGAGCGTCAGCAACGGCTGATCCGGGTGCGCCTGGACGACGACACGTTGTTCCTCGATGCCGGCGATGCCGAGCAGCTCAGCCTGGGCATTGGCCTGAACGGCAACAAAGGCTTCGAAGGTCTGGCCTACGACTCAGCGGGCAAGCGCCTGTTCGTGGCCAAGGAACGCGACCCGATGCTCATCTACGAGGTTCACGGCTTCCCGCATGACAACCCGGAAAGGCCCTATGCCGTGCATGTAGTACAGGACCGCAAGCGCGATTCACGGTTGTTCGTGCGGGACTTGTCGAGCTTGCAGTTCGATGAGCGCAGTGGGCACCTGCTGGCATTGTCCGACGAGTCGCGGCTGTTGCTGGAGCTGGATATCGAGGGCAGGCCGCTGAGTACCCTGTCGCTGCGCAAGGGCTACCAGGGCTTGCAGGCGACCGTACCGCAGGCGGAGGGGATTGCGATGGACGAGGCGGGAACCCTTTATCTGGTCAGTGAGCCGAACCTGTTCTATGTGTTCAAGCAGCCGGCTGACTGATCGTCTGTCAGGGCCCTTCGCGGGTAAACCCGCACGGGGATCGCATCAGGGCTGGCAGGTGTTTGCCACAAGGTATGCAGCGCCTGTTAGAGCGAGCGCCGCCCGCGCGGCGCATCGCGAGCTGCGCTCGCTCCTACGTTTGTTTCGGGCCAATTATTCCTGTGGGATTTGCGCGCGAACGCCTTGGCGCATGCCTCAAAATCGCGTCGTACGAACAAGGCGGCCGCGCGCATCTGGCACAGGGGTTACTGGCCCGAAACAAACGTAGGAGCGAGCGCAGCTCGCGATGCGCCGCGCGGGCGGCGCTCAATCTCACAGGCACTGAAGATGCAGCGGCTACCCTTGCCAGAAACCATAGAATCTCCCACAGATAGCTCGCCAGGCTTCAGGCCAGTGGCGATCGCTGTAGGAGCGGGTTTACCCGCGAAGCGGTTTAATTGGCCGTCAGGCTCTTCACACCGTCAGCAGTACCCAGCAACAGCAGGTCCGCCGGCCGCGCCGCGAACAGGCCGTTGGTCACCACGCCAACAATGGCGTTGATCTGTGCTTCCAGCTCCACCGGGTTGGTGATCTGCAAGTTGTACACATCGAGGATCACATTGCCGTTGTCGGTCACCACACCCTCGCGGTACACCGGGTCGCCGCCCAGCTTGACCAGTTGGCGGGCCACGTGGCTACGGGCCATCGGGATCACCTCGACCGGCAGTGGGAAGGCGCCCAGCACCGGCACCAGCTTGCTGGCATCGGCGATGCAGATGAAGGTCTTGGCTACTGCTGCAACGATCTTCTCACGGGTCAGGGCTGCGCCGCCGCCCTTGATCAGGTTCAGGTGCGCGTCGCTTTCATCGGCGCCGTCCACGTAGAACTCCAGCTCGCTGACGCTGTTCAGTTCGTACACCGCAATACCATGCCCCTTCAGGCGCTGGGCCGTGGCCTCGGAGCTGGCGACGGCACCGTCGAAGGCGGTCTTGTGCTGAGCCAGGGCATCGATGAAGAAGTTGGCGGTCGAACCGGTACCGACGCCGACGACGCTCTTTTCATCCAGCTTGGGCAGAATGAAGTCGACAGCGGCCTGGGCGACGGCCTGTTTGAGTTGGTCCTGGGTCATGCGGGCTCCGGAAGGGGGCAGGGCGGTTTCAAAGTTGCCTAGTATAACGGCTCGCACGGCTTTGCTGTGGTCGCCCGACGTAGCGCTGGGGTAGACTTCCAGCCCTTGTCCCGCGGCCCAGTGATGCTTTCCCGATGCTCGAACAGTACGTCAAGAAGATCCTCACCTCGCGCGTCTATGACGTTGCCGTCGAAACCCCGTTGCAGAGCGCCGGGCAACTGAGCAAGCGCCTGGGCAACCAGATTCTGCTCAAGCGCGAAGACCTGCAGCCGGTGTTCTCGTTCAAGATCCGCGGGGCGTACAACAAGCTGGCCCAGCTGACCCCGGAAGAACTGGCGCGCGGCGTGGTCACTGCCTCGGCCGGCAACCACGCCCAGGGCCTGGCCCTGGCCGCGCGCGAAATGGGCATCAAGGCCACCATCGTGATGCCCAAGACCACCCCGGAGATCAAGGTCGAAGGCGTGCGCTCGCGTGGCGGCAAGGTGGTGCTGCATGGCGACTCGTTCCCCGAGGCGCTGGCTTATTCGCTGAAGCTGGTCGATGAAAAGGGCCTGGTCTATGTCCACCCTTACGATGACCCGCACACCATCGCCGGGCAGGGCACCGTGGCCATGGAAATCCTGCGCCAGCAGCCTGGCCAACTGGACGCGATCTTCGTGCCGGTGGGCGGCGGTGGCCTGATCGCCGGTATTGCCGCCTACGTGAAGTACCTGCGTCCGGAAATCAAGGTCATTGGTGTAGAACCGGATGACTCCAACTGCCTGCAGGCGGCCATGGCCGCGGGTGAGCGCGTGGTGCTGCCGCAGGTCGGGCTGTTCGCCGACGGCGTGGCGGTGGCGCAGATCGGCCAGCACACCTTCGATATCTGCCGCCACCATGTGGATGAAGTGGTCACGGTCAGCACCGATGAAATCTGTGCCGCAATCAAGGATATCTACGACGATACCCGCTCGATCACCGAGCCTGCCGGCGCGTTGGGTGTGGCGGGCATCAAGCGTTATGTCGAACTGTACGGCGTGACTGGCCAGACCCTGGTGGCAATCGACTCCGGCGCCAATGTCAATTTCGACCGCTTGCGCCATGTGGCCGAGCGTGCCGAACTGGGTGAAAAGCGCGAGGCGATCATCGCCGTTACCATTCCTGAACGCCCGGGCAGCTTCAAGGCGTTCTGCCAGGCGATTGGCAAACGCCAGATCACTGAGTTCAACTACCGCAAGCACACCTCGGACGAGGCGCATATCTTCGTGGGCGTGCAGACCCACCCGGAAAACGACCCGCGCGCAGCCCTGGTGCAGCATTTGAGCGAGCAGGGTTTCCCGGTAACGGACCTGACCGACAACGAGCTGGCCAAGTTGCACATTCGTCATATGGTCGGCGGCCACTCGGCTGGCGCCAGCGATGAAATGGTGCTGCGCTTCGAGTTCCCGGAACGGCCGGGGGCGCTGTTCAATTTCCTCGACAAGCTGGGTGGGCGCTGGAATATCTCGATGTTCCACTACCGTAACCACGGCGCGGCAGACGGGCGTGTGGTGGCGGGCCTGCAGGTGCCGGAAGACGAGCGTCACCTGGTGCCAGCGGCACTGGCCAAGATTGGTTACCCCTACTGGGACGAAACCGAGAATCCGGCTTACAAGCTGTTCCTGGGCTGAGCAGCTAAGCTGGGCCTAAGGCCTGCTCAAGGACAACGCACACATGGAACATCTGACCACTCTGAAAACACTGCACATCATCGCCACCGCACTCCTGCTGCTGGGTGCCCTGGGCCTGGCGGTGTGGACCGTGCGCGCCCGCCGCCAGGGCGATGCGCAGGCCTATGCCAAGCTGCTGCGCCGGCCGCTGGTGTTCGTGTGGCTGGTAATGGTGCTGTGCCTGGTAAGCATGCCGTTCACCGGCTGGTGGCTGGTGCACCTGGTCGGTTGGCCGCTGGGGCAGACCTGGGTGCTGGCGTCCAGCGTCATCTATACGCTTGGTGCGTTTGCCGTGTGGTGGCTGCTGGTGCGGCTGAACCGGCTGCGCAAGGCCGAGCCGGTAGGGTTGCGCTTCACCTTGGCGCTGGCGGTGTTCAGTGGCGTCTGCCTGCTGTCCATTGCCGGGCTGATGGGCGCCAAGCCAGTCTGACTAAGCAGCGGCCAACGCTTGCCTGCATCACCTTGCCTTCACCGAACAAGGAGTTTTCACGCCGCGGCACATAAGCGTGGCGGGCGCGTTGCTGCGCTCGCAAGCTTTGTGGAACAATGCGGTGACATGCGTTTGCGAGGTTGCTGCCGTGATCGACCCGGATGGTTTTCGCCCCAATGTCGGGATCATTCTCACGAATGATGCCGGGCAGGTGCTATGGGCTCGACGGATCAACCAGGATGCCTGGCAATTTCCCCAGGGTGGTATCAACCCTGACGAAACGCCGGAAGATGCCCTGTACCGCGAGCTGAACGAAGAAGTTGGCCTTGAACGCGATGATGTGGAAATTCTTGCCTGCACCCGTGGCTGGTTGCGTTATCGTTTACCGCAGCGCCTGGTGCGGACCCACAGCCAGCCGCTGTGCATCGGCCAGAAGCAGAAGTGGTTCCTGCTGCGCCTGGTCAGCAACGAACAACGGGTAAGAATGGACCTCACCGGCAAGCCGGAGTTCGACGGCTGGCGTTGGGTGAGCTATTGGTACCCGCTGGGCCAGGTTGTGACATTCAAGCGCGAGGTATACCGGCGCGCCCTGAAAGAGCTAGCACCGCGTCTTCTGACGCGCGACTGACGACGGAGTTCGACCCCGAGCCATGCTCAATACGCTGCGCAAGATCGTCCAGGAAGTAAACTCCGCCAAAGATCTCAAGTCGGCGTTGGGGATCATTGTCTTGCGCGTCAAGGAGGCCATGGGCAGCCAGGTCTGCTCGGTGTACCTGCTTGACCCGGAAACCAATCGCTTCGTGCTGATGGCCACCGAAGGCCTGAACAAACGCTCCATCGGCAAGGTCAGCATGGCGCCCAACGAAGGCCTGGTCGGCCTGGTCGGTACCCGCGAAGAGCCGCTGAACCTGGAAAACGCCGCCGACCACCCGCGTTACCGCTACTTTGCCGAAACTGGCGAAGAGCGATTCGCCTCGTTCCTGGGTGCACCGATCATTCACCACCGCCGCGTGGTCGGGGTGCTGGTCATCCAGCAGAAGGAGCGCCGCCAGTTCGACGAGGGCGAAGAAGCGTTCCTGGTCACCATGAGCGCCCAGCTTGCCGGGGTTATCGCCCACGCCGAGGCCACCGGCTCGATCCGTGGCCTGGGCCGGCAGGGCAAGGGCATCCAGGAAGCGCGTTTCGTTGGCGTGCCTGGCTCGCCAGGCGCTGCCGTAGGGCGTGCCGTGGTCATGTTGCCGCCTGCCGACCTCGAAGTGGTGCCCGACAAGGCCGTCGATGACATCGACGCCGAGCTCAAGCTGTTCGAAAACGCCCTTGAAGGCGTGCGCGAAGACATGCGCAAGCTGTCGGCCAAACTGGCGACGCAACTGCGCCCGGAAGAGCGCGCCCTGTTCGATGTGTACCTGATGATGCTCGAAGACGCAGCGCTGGGCGGCGAGGTGACCGCGGTCATCAAGACCGGCCAGTGGGCCCAGGGCGCCCTGCGCCAGGTGGTCGGCGAGCACGTCAACCGTTTCGAGCTGATGGACGACGACTACCTGCGCGAGCGTGCCTCCGACGTGAAGGACCTGGGCCGGCGTTTGCTGGCCTACCTGCAAGAGGCCCGCTCGCAGTCGCTGGTCTACGCCGACAACACCATCCTGGTCAGTGAAGAGCTGACCCCGGCAATGCTCGGCGAAGTGCCGGAAGGCAAGCTGGTCGGCCTGGTGTCGGTACTGGGGTCGGGCAACTCCCACGTTGCCATTCTGGCCCGTGCCATGGGTATCCCCACGGTGATGGGCCTGGTCGACCTGCCTTACTCCAAGGTCGACGGCATCGAGCTGATCGTCGACGGTTACAAGGGCGAGGTGTTCACCAACCCGAGCGAAGTGCTGCGCAAGCAGTACAGCGACGTGGTCGAGGAAGAGCGCCAGTTGGCCCAGGGCCTGGATGCCCTGCGCGAGCTGCCCTGCATCACCCCTGACGGCCACCGCATGCCGTTGTGGGTCAATACCGGCCTGCTGGCCGATGTGGCTCGGGCCCAGCAACGCGGTGCCGAAGGGGTGGGCCTGTACCGCACCGAAGTGCCGTTCATGATCAACCAGCGCTTCCCCAGCGAAAAAGAGCAGCTGGCCATCTACCGTGAGCAATTGGCGGCCTTCCACCCACTGCCGGTGACCATGCGCACCCTCGACATTGGTGGCGACAAGGCGCTGTCGTATTTCCCGATCAAAGAAGACAACCCGTTCCTCGGCTGGCGCGGCATCCGTGTGACCCTCGACCACCCGGAAATCTTCCTGGTGCAGACCCGCGCCATGCTCAAAGCCAGCGAGGGCCTGAACAACCTGCGCATCCTGCTGCCGATGATTTCCGGTATTCACGAGCTGGAAGAGGCGCTGCACCTGATTCACCGGGCCTGGGGCGAGGTGCGCGACGAAGGCACCGACGTGCCGATGCCGCCGGTTGGCGTCATGGTGGAGATCCCTGCGGCGGTGTACCAGACCAAGGAGCTGGCGCGGCAGGTGGATTTCCTGTCGGTCGGTTCCAACGACCTCACCCAGTACCTGCTGGCCGTGGACCGCAACAACCCACGGGTCGCCGACCTGTACGACTACTTGCACCCGGCGGTGCTGCAGGCGCTGAATACCGTGGTGCGTGATGCCCATGGCGAGGGCAAACCGGTCAGCATCTGCGGCGAGATGGCGGGTGACCCCGCGGCAGCGATCCTGTTGATGGCGATGGGCTTCGACAGCCTGTCGATGAACGCCACCAACCTGCCCAAGGTGAAGTGGATGCTGCGCCAGGTGAACATGGGCAAGGCCAAGGAGCTGCTGGTCGAAGCCTTGAGCCACGACAACCCGCAAGTTATCCACAGCTCGTTGCAGCTGGCGCTGAAAAACCTGGGGCTGGCGCGGATGATCGGGCCTGGGGCCAATAAAACCCTGTAAGGGGGGGGTTGCCTGTTCGGGCCTCTTCGCGGGCACGCCCGCTCCCACGAAAGGCGCTGTTCAGACCGACAGCTCAACCTCCCCCAAGTGCCCACCAAACGGCCCGAAACTGCGCTCGATCAGGCGCCTTCTGCCCTGATCATCCACAATCAGCACAGTACTCGCGCGTGTCCCATAACTCTGGCTGGCAATAAACACACTCGACAGCAGCTTCTCGGTCGCCATGCCCACGCCGGTGTCCGGTAGCTCCCCGTCAGCTGCAGGCTCGCCATCGGCCAGCAGCGCCAGCAACTGTGGTGGCTCCGGCGTTTCCAGCAACCTCTGCAGCCCGCTTCGCGCCTTCACCAGCTTTGGCCATGGGGTATCCAGCCCGGCATTGGACAGCCCGTACACCCCGGCTTCCAGCAGGCGCGGCGCCACGTCTGGGCCATGCAGGTAACCCAGCTGGCGCCCATCACCCACCAGCAGGTTGAACCCCGAATACTGCCCGCTACGGCTGGCCACCTCGTCCAGGTAAGCCTCAACCCCCAGCTCACCCCGTAGATACCCCGCCACCAGCTCGCCGCGCGAGCGGGGCCCCTGCGCCTGCCGCGGGTCACGGATATTGGTCAGCGCCGCAAAGCGCCCCTGTGGGCCCACGCCCAGCCAGGTGCCACCGGCCTCCAGGTCCCGCCCGGCATGCACCCCGGGCGCATCCTCCCAGGCCGCCAGGGCCTGGGCAGGGCGGGCGTAGAATTCGTCGCGGTTGGCCGCGACGATCAGCGGCAGGGCGTGCCCCGGCCGCCAGGCGAATACGATCAGGCACATCGGTCAGGCCTCTGTGTTTTCTGCCACTGTACCCACAGCTGCGGGCAGGATCCATCCTGACACAGACTTCACTAGAGCCTCGAACCCGGCTTCCGTTACCATGCCTGATTGATTTCTCGGGGATGCCGAATGGAATTCGTGCTCTATCTGCTATTGGGCGCCTGTGCCGGCGTGCTGGCGGGGCTGTTCGGCGTGGGCGGCGGCATCATCATCGTGCCGGTGCTGGTGTTCAGCTTCACCCTGCAGGGTTTTGACGCCTCGGTACTGACCCACCTGGCGGTGGGTACGTCGTTGGCGACCATCGTGTTCACCTCGATCAATGCCGTGCTCGAACACCACCGCAAGGGTGCGGTGCAATGGCCGATATTCGCCTGGATGACCCTGGGCATCCTCCTGGGGGCCGGGGTCGGCGCCAAGACCGCCTCGCTGATCCAGGGCCCGCTCCTGCAGAAGATCATTGGTGTCTTCGCACTGGTCATCGCCGCGCAAATGGCCCTGGACCTCAAGCCCAAGGCCAGCCATGGTGTGCCTGGCAAGCCTGTGCTGGTTGGCGCGGGTGGGGTGATCGGTTGGGCCTCGGCCATTTTCGGCATTGGGGGTGGCTCGCTGACCGTCCCTTTCCTGACCTCGCGCAGCCTGCCCATGCAACAGGCAGTGGCCACATCTTCTGCCTGCGGCCTGCCGATCGCCATGGCCAGTGCCTTGAGCTTCATGCTGCTAGGTTGGCATGAGCAGCACTTGCCGCCCCACAGCCTGGGTTACGTGTACCTGCCGGCGCTGGTCGGCATTGCCGTGACCAGCATGTTTTTCGCCCGCTTTGGCGCGCGCCTGGCGCACAAGCTGTCGCCGCGCCTGTTGAAACGCCTGTTCGCAGCCCTGCTGTTCTGTGTTGGCCTCAGCTTTTTGATTTGAATCGAGAGGAAGTTCCATGCTGCCTTACCCGCAGATAGACCCCGTGGCCGTGGCCATTGGCCCGCTGAAAATTCACTGGTACGGCCTGATGTACCTGATCGGCATCGGTGGCGCCTGGTTGCTGGCCTCGCGTCGGCTGAACCGTTTCGACCCGACCTGGACCCGTGAAAAGCTCTCCGACCTGGTGTTCTGGCTGTCGATGGGGGTAATCGTCGGTGGCCGCCTGGGCTACGTGCTGTTCTACGACCTGCACGCCTACCTGGCCAACCCGACCTTGATCTTCGAGGTGTGGAAGGGTGGCATGTCGTTCCACGGCGGCTTCATTGGGGTGATGCTGGCAGCCCTGTGGTTCGGCAAGCGCAACAACAAGTCGTTCTTCGAGCTGATGGACTTCGTCGCGCCGCTGGTGCCGATCGGCCTGGGCGCCGGGCGTATCGGCAACTTCATCAACGCCGAATTGTGGGGCAAGCCGACCGACGTGCCGTGGGCGATGATCTTCCCGCCCTTCAGCGACCCCGCGCAACTGCCGCGCCACCCGTCGCAGCTCTATCAATTTGCGCTGGAAGGCGTGGCTCTGTTCGTGATCCTCTGGCTGTTCTCGCGCAAGCCGCGGCCGACCATGGCCGTGTCCGGCATGTTCGCGCTGTTCTACGGCATTTTCCGTTTCATCGTCGAGTTCGTTCGCGTACCGGACGCCCAGCTGGGCTATCTGGCGTGGGGCTGGCTGACCATGGGTCAGATTCTCTGCGTGCCGATGATCCTCGCTGGCCTCGGCCTGATCTGGTGGGCTTATAATCGCAAGCCCACGGCGAATCCCGCCTGATTAATCCCACGGCAGGGGCGATCCCCCTGCCGTATCTGCTACAGGTAAGCCATGAAACAGTATCTGGACCTGGTCCGCGACGTTATCGAAAACGGCACGCTGCAGGGCAACCGCACCGGCATCCGCACCATCAGCCTGCCGGGTGCAATGCTGCGTTTCGACCTGCAGAAGGGCTTCCCGGCCATTACCACGCGCAAGCTGGCGTTCAAGTCGGCGATCGGCGAGATGGTCGGCTTTCTGCGTGGCGTGAAGAACGCCGGTGAGTTCCGCGAGCTGGGCTGCAAGGTGTGGGACCAGAATGCCAACGAAAACGCCCAGTGGTTGGCCAACCCGTTCCGCCAGGGCCATGATGACCTGGGTGAAATCTATGGCGTGCAGTGGCGCCAGTGGCCTGGCTACAAGCGCATCCCGCTGGGCAACCCTGCCGCTATCGCCATGGCCGAGCAGGCGGGCTTCCGCCGTATCGCCCAGGACGAGGAAGACGGTGTCGCCTTCGTCATCCTGTACAAGGCTATCGATCAGGTGCGCCAGTGCCTGGACACCATCGCCAACGACCCGGGCAGCCGGCGCATCCTGTTCCACGGCTGGAACTGCGCGCAGCTCGACGAGATGGCGCTGCCGCCGTGCCACCTGCTGTACCAGTTCCATCCGAATGTCGAGACCAGGGAAATTTCCCTGACGCTCTACATCCGTTCCAACGACCTGGGCCTGGGGACACCGTTCAACCTTACCGAAGGTGCGGCGCTGCTGGCCCTGTTCGGCCGCCTGACCGGGTACACCCCGCGCTGGTTCACCTACTTTATCGGCGATGCCCACGTGTATGAAAACCACCTGGACATGCTCAACGAGCAGCTCAAGCGCGAGCCGCTGGAAGCGCCGAAGCTGGTGATCAGTGACCGGGTGCCGGCGTTTGCCGAAACGGGCAAGTACGAACCCGAGTGGCTGGAGAAGATCGAGCCGAGTGATTTCTGGCTGGAAGGCTATGAGCATCATGCGCCGATGACAGCGCCGATGGCGGTGTAGGTCCTGGGATGGCCGGGGGCGCTTTGCGCCCCTTTCGCGACACAAGGCCGCTCCTACATCAGCAGCGTGAGCTTGAAGCCAGCACCCTAACCTGTGGGAGAGCGCGCGCCCGCGAAGCAGGCGACGCGGTGGCTGGCACCGGCTTTGCCGGTGTTCGCGGCTGAAGCCGCTCCTACGGGAGATCGTGTTCCTCAATGCCCGTGGCTGCGGCCCACGTGCGAATGCTCGGTTTCCGGCACCGTTACCGCACCATTCGTCTCCAGTTGCTGCAAGATCGCGCATTCTGCCCCCTGTGCGCTGCAGCGCCGGCGCAGTTCTATCAACTGCGCCTGCAACGCTACCAGCCCGTCGATGCGCGCCTGCACATGCTCGATATGCTCGTCGATCAGCGCGTTGACGCTGCCGCACGCGTCAGCCGGGCTGTCGCGCAGGCTTAGCAGGCTGCGGATTTCATCGAGGGTCATGTCCAGCGTGCGGCAATTGCGGATGAACGTCAGCCGCTCGACATGCGCCTGGGTGTAGAGGCGGTAGTTGCCGTCGCTGCGCGCAGGTGCGGGCAGCAGGTTTTCCCGCTCGTAGTAGCGGATGGTTTCCACCGCGCAGTCAGTGGCTTTGGCCAGTTCACCGATCTTCATTACCAAATTCCCCGCTAATGGCTTGACCCTATAGTGGCTACAGGGTGTTCACTTGGCAACAGGCTCACTTTAAGGACCCCCCATGAACCAGCCTGTCAGCCACGAACACAAGCACGGTCACCACCACGATCATGCCCATGAGCACAGCTGCTGCAGTGCCGAAGCTGCGCCGGCGCTGGTGCAGTTGAGCGAGCAGGCCAGTGGCCACGCGCGCCTCAGCCGCTTCCGCATCGATGCCATGGACTGCCCCACCGAGCAGACCTTGATCCAGGACAAGCTCGGCAAGCTGGCTGGCGTCGAGCAATTGGAATTCAACCTGATCAACCGCGTGCTTGGCGTGCGCCACACCCTGGGTGGTACCGCCGAAATCGAGCGGGCTATCGACAGCCTGGGCATGAAAGCCGAGCCGCTGGGCGCCGAAGACGACGGCAGCGCCAGCGCATCGGCACCGGCGAAAACCCGTTGGTGGCCGCTGGCGTTGGCGGGTACTGCGGCAATCGCCGCGGAAATCGTGCACTTTTCTGCGCTTGCGCCGGAGTGGGTGGTGGCCGCGCTGGCACTCGCAGCCATACTCGGCTGCGGTCTGGGCACCTATAAAAAGGGCTGGATCGCCCTGAAAAACCGCAACCTCAACATCAACGCCCTGATGAGCATCGCCGTCACGGGTGCGGTATTGATCGGGCAGTGGCCGGAGGCAGCCATGGTGATGGTGCTGTTCACCATCGCCGAGCTGATCGAAGCCCGCTCGCTGGACCGTGCGCGCAATGCCATCAGCGGCCTGATGCAACTGACGCCGGACATGGCGACGGTGCAGCAAGCCGATGGCCAGTGGCGTGAGGTGCCAGTGCGTGAGGTAGCCATCGGTGCACAGGTGCGGGTGCGCCCTGGCGAGCGCATTGGCCTGGACGGTGAAGTGACCAGTGGGCAATCCAGCGTCGATCAGGCGCCGATCACCGGCGAAAGCCTGCCCGTGGAGAAGGCGGTCGGCGACAAGTTGTTTGCCGGCACCATCAACCAGGCAGGGGCGCTGGAGTTTCGCGTGACCGCTGCTGCCGGGCAGTCGACCCTGGCCCGGATCATCAAGGCTGTGGAGCAGGCGCAAGGGGCACGGGCGCCGACCCAGCGCTTCGTCGACCGCTTCTCGCGCATCTACACGCCGGTGGTGTTCGCCATCGCCTTGGCCGTGGCGGTGGTGCCGCCGCTGTTCATGGCCGGTGCCTGGTTCGACTGGGTGTACCGCGCCTTGGTGCTGCTGGTGGTGGCGTGCCCGTGCGCCCTGGTGATCTCCACCCCGGTGACCATCGTCAGCGGCCTGGCCGCCGCTGCGCGCAAGGGTATTCTGGTCAAAGGGGGCATCTACCTGGAAGGCGGCCGCCACCTGGACTTCCTGGCCCTGGACAAGACCGGCACCATCACCCATGGCAAACCCGCCCAGACCGACGCCGAGGTGCTGGCGCCGCTGTTCGAAGGCCGCGCCCAGGCCTTGGCCGCCAGCCTGGGCGAGCGTTCGGACCACCCGGTGTCGCGAGCCATCGCCCAGTTCGGCAGGCAACAAGGCCTGGCCTTGAGCGAGGTCGACGACTTTGCCGCCCTGGCCGGGCGGGGCGTGCGTGGCACCATCGACGGCCAGGTCTACCACTTGGGCAATCACCGCCTGGTCGAGGAACTGGGGCTGTGTTCGCCCGAGTTGGAGGCCCGCCTGGATGGGCTGGAGCGCCAGGGCAAGACCGTGGTCCTGCTACTCGACCGCAGCGGCCCGCTGGCGCTGTTTGCAGTGGCCGACACGGTCAAGGAAAGCAGCCGTCAGGCGATTGCCGAACTGCATGAGCTGGGCATCAAGACGGTGATGCTGACCGGTGACAACCCGCACACCGCCCAGGCCATTGCCGCCGTGGTAGGCATCGACCGCGCCGAGGGCAACCTGCTGCCGGCCGACAAACTGCAAAGCATTGAAGCCTTGTACGCCCAGGGCCACCGGGTGGGTATGGTCGGTGACGGCATCAACGATGCGCCGGCACTGGCCCGTGCCGAGATCGGTTTCGCCATGGCCGCGGCCGGCACCGATACCGCCATCGAAACCGCCGATGTGGCGCTGATGGACGATGACTTGCGGAAAATCCCGGCCTTCGTTCGGTTGTCGCGGCAAAGCGGGGCGATCCTGCTGCAGAACATCGTTCTGGCGCTGGGCATCAAGGCCATATTCCTGGCGATCACCTTTGCCGGCATGGCCACCCTGTGGATGGCGGTATTTGCCGACATGGGCGTGAGCCTTCTGGTGGTGTTCAACGGTTTGCGCCTGCTGCGCAAATAAGGGCCTGCCTGGTGCGTATGGGGCGGTTCAGGCTCGCCGCCCGTTCAAAACTGAGACACCAGCGCCTCCAGCTGTTCTTGGCGCTCGGCCTGGTTCAGCTTCGCCCCCGGGTTCAGGGTGGACCACTGTGGATGCGCCCGCGCCCTGACCAGTGCCTCTGGCAGCTTGCCCTCACGCCAGGCCTTTTCATCCAGCTCACCCAGCCTGATGCTGTCCTGCGCTGCATGCCCGCGGCTGTCCAGGGCCACCATCAACTGCTGCTGACGCAAGGCCAGCAAGCGCAACACCGTATCGTCCACGGTCAACTCGCGCTTGCCCTTGAGTTTGCCCAGCAAGCGCGCGCCATAGTTGCGCGCCGTCTGCAACGCACCGCCGGCCAGCGCCCCGGCCAGGGCCGCTGCCCCCAGGGTAAGCCCGCCAACCAGCAAGTCGACTCCGGCACCTGCCGCTGCGCCGGCGGCTACGCCGCTGCCCAGGCGTACGCCCAGCAGCTTCAAGGTTTCGGGGTTGAACAGGTCATCGCCCCAGCGCCCATCCAGCAGCGGCAGGTCGCTGGCGTGGGCATCGTCGCGGCGGAAGGCATACAGCTTGAGCAGGGCTTCGACACACCGTTGCTCACGCTGACGAATATCCTGGCGCAGCGCTTCGATGGCCCGGGCTTCGGCCGCCGGTTCGGCATCGACGCTGCGCCGGCAGGCAGCGCAGTCCAGCAGCAGTTCGGCAATCAGGCGCTTGCCGCTGTGCTGGCGGGCCAGGCGTTGGGCCTGCTGGTCGTCGATCAGCCGTTGCAAGGCCGGGCGGGCGCTTTCCAGCAGCAGGGCCAGGCTTTCGTACAGGCGGCGTTCGCCGTCCTCGGGTGGGGCTACGCTGTCGAACCGTACCAACGCGTGAAGGCCAAGCCGGGCAAGGGCTTCGCGCCATTGCGCCTCGCGGTGCTGGTGGCTGGCGACAAAGTTGAGCACCGGCAACAGTGGCTTGCCGCAACTGGCCAGCACCTCCAGTTCGTCGCGGTACTTGGCCAGCACTGGCTCGCGGGCATCGATCACATACAAGCCGGCGTCGCTGGCCAGCAACTGGCGCAGCACCTTGGCTTCCTGCTCGAAACGCTGGCGCGCTTCGCTGCCTTGCAGGAACCGCTCGAGGCGGGCAGGGCCGTCCAGGCGCTCGCCCGGGCGCTCCAGCCGCTCCAGGTAGTCGAGCAAGGCGATGGCGTCCTCCAACCCTGGCGTGTCGTAAAGCTCCAGTAACGGTTCGCCGTCCACCGACAGCCGCGCGCCTTCGACATGGCGAGTGGTGCTGGGGCGGTGGGACACCTCGCCGAAGCCCACGTCGCGGGTCAGGGTGCGCAGCAGCGAGGTCTTGCCAACGTTGGTGTGGCCGACCACGGCCAATTTCAGCGGCTCAGTCATGGCCATGCTCCAGCCAGGTCAGCGGTGAGGTGTCGGCATAGGGCAGGCCCAGCCGCTCGAGGGCTTCATGCCAGTCGCCCAGGCGCCGAGCGTCCAGCGCCTGGCCGGGTGCTGCCTGCAGCAGCCAGACCCTTGTGGCGCCAGCATTGCGTGCCAGGTCGGCGAGCAGCGCCAGGCTGCCGCGGTCGGGCGAGCGGCGCGGGTCACAGGCGATGGCCAGGCGTGCCGGCGGAAAGCGGCTGAGTTGCTCGAGCAGGCGGTTGCGCGACTCGCGGCTGTCGAGCACGCCGGCATCGGTCACGCTTGGGGGCAGGCGGGGTGGCCAGGGCTGCTGGTCGTCCAGTTCCAGGCCCACCAGCAGGGCGCCGCTGCTGGCGCTTTGCAACTGCTCGGCGGCGAACCCTGGCAACGCCTCGGGGGCCGCGTCCTGCACGCCGATGCGCTCGCTGCGCGGCATCAGCGCTTCGCGCAGTTGGGCGTAACCCGGCAGGCTCAGGTCCAGGGTCAGGCGCTGGCGGCCCTGGCGCCAGCGCCACAGGCACAACCCGGCCAGCAGAGCGCGGGGCAACAGGCCATATACCAGCACCACGCCGAGCAGCCAGCTGGCCCAGGCCTGGCGCGCCACGTCGAGGGCCGGCTGGCTGTCGCCACTTGCGCGGATCATGGCCTCGTCGGGCACGGCAAAGCCCAGCAGCGAAGGCAGCGCGCCCAGCGCCTGGGTGAGTTGGATGAACGGGTCGGCGGCGAGCAGGGTGGTTTCCCACACGAAGCCATAGCGACGGGTGGCCAGTAGAGCCAGCAGCATGCCCAGCGCGCAGAGCATCGCCAGCAGCCACAGGCTGTGTACCAGCAGGCCTAGCAGCCAGCGGTTGAGGCGCTGGCGCTGCAGCAGTACCAGCAGTGCCGGGCCCAGGTGCGCGGCCTTGGCATCGCGGGCGAAGCGCTCACTCAGCCATAGCCACAAACGGCCCAACCCCGCCCCGTGTTCGCCACTGAGGGCAAAACCAATGGCCCAGCCCAGCAGCGTCAGCAGGTTCAGCCCCAACAGGCTGCCCAACGCCCAGAAGACGTTGACCGGGCGCTGGCCGTCGCCAAGCGCCGCCAGGGCCAGGCCGGCGCCGCTGAGCACGGCTAGCAGCAGCAGGGCCAGCACCGCCAGGCGCGTGCCCTGTTTCCAGTGGCGCAGGGCCGTGGCCATGCCGTCGCGTTCGGCCAGGAACAGCGCCCGGCTTTCGATGCGCGCCGCCAAGTCGCCGCCGCGCTGGCGCGCATGACGGTTGGCGGCCTGGTCTTCCAGCAGGCCGGCGTGTTCCTCGCGCAGGCGGACCGCTTCGGTCAGCCAGCGTTTGTCCAGTGGAGTCGGTGCGGTCACAAGGTCTTCCATTGCACAGGTCAGGGCAGAAGCATAACCCACACGCCCGGTGCTATCCTCGCTGGCATGAATACATCACTCCCCCTCAGCCTGATCGCGGCTCACGCCGAGAACCGTGTGATCGGCATCGACAACTCCATGCCCTGGCATCTGCCGGGGGACTTCAAGTACTTCAAGGCCACCACCCTGGGCAAGCCGATCATCATGGGGCGCAAGACCTGGGACTCACTGGGCCGGCCGCTGCCCGGGCGGTTGAATATCGTGGTCAGCCGGCAGCCTGGGCTGCAGCTGCAGGGCGCCGAAGTCTTCGGCTCGCTGGAGCAGGCGCTGGTGCGGGCCGAACAGTGGGCGCGCGAAAAAGGCGTCGATCAGCTCATGCTGATTGGCGGGGCGCAGCTCTATGGGCAGGCGCTGGAGAAAGGGCTGGTCAGCCGGATGTACCTGACGCGGGTGGAATTGGCGCCGGAAGGGGATGCCTGGTTTCCCGAGTTCGACCAGGGGCAGTGGAAGCTGGTGTCGAGCGAGGCACAGGGTGAAGAAGGCAAGCCTGGGTATCACTTCGAGGTTTGGGACAGGGTTTGAGATTTCTGGGGGCCGCTTGGCGGCCCATCGCGGGCAAGCCAGCTCCCACAGGGATTGCATCAGGGCTGACAGGTGGTCGCCACAAGATATGCAGTGCCTGTGAGATCGAGCGCCGCCCGCGCGGCGCATCGCGAGCTGCGCTCGCTCCTACGTTTGTTTCGGGCCAGTAACCCCTGTGCCAGGTGCGCGCGACCGCCTTGTTTGTACCGCGCGATAATGAGGCATGCGCCAAGGCGTTCGCGCACAAATCCCACAGGCATAATTGGCCCGAAACAAACGTAGGAGCGAGCGCAGCTCGCGATGCGCCGCGCGGGCGGCGCTCGATCTCACAGGCGCCGCATATCTTGTGGCAAACACCTGTCAGCCCTGATGCAATCCCTGTGGGCCCCGGCAATCTGTCAGGTATGGCTCAGCTCGGCATGTTCATCGTCGGCCAGCACGTCCTTGTCGGTCTCTTTCAGCAACTGGCTGGTGACCACCCCGGCAGTCATCGAGCCATTCACGTTCAACGCTGTACGGCCCATGTCGATCAGCGGCTCGACCGAAATCAGCAACGCCACCAGTTCCACCGGCAAGCCCATGGCCGGCAACACGATCAGCGCGGCGAAGGTGGCGCCGCCGCCCACGCCGGCAACCCCTGCCGAACTCAGCGTGACGATGGCCACCAGGGTGGCGATCCACAGCGGGTCGAAGGTATCGATGCCTACCGCAGGCGCGACCATGACCGCCAGCATGGCGGGGTAGAGCCCCGCACAGCCGTTCTGGCCGATGGTGGTGCCGAACGAGGCGCTGAAGCTGGCAATCGACTGCGGCACGCCCAGACGGCGGGTTTGCGCTTCGATGTTCAGCGGAATGCTGGCTGCGCTGGAGCGGCTGGTGAAGGCGAAGGTGAGCACCGGCCACACCTTGCGGAAGAAACGCAGCGGGCTGACGCCGGTGGCGGCGAGGATGATGCCGTGAACCACGAACATCAGCGCCAGGCCCAGGTAGGACACCACCACGAAGCTGCCCAGCTTGAGGATGTCTTCCATGTTCGAACTGGCTACCACCTTGGTCATCAGGGCCAGCACGCCATATGGGGTCAGTTTCATCACCACCCGTACCAGGCGCATGACCCAGGCTTGCAGGGTGTCGATGGCCGACAGCGCACGTGCGCCTTGCTCGGCGTCGTCCTTGATCAGTTGCAGGGCAGCAAGGCCGACGAACACGGCAAAAATCACCACGCTGATGATCGACGTCGGCTTGGCCCGCGCCAGGTCGCCTACCGGGTTGCTGGGAATGAACGACAACAGCAACTGGGGGATATTGAGGTCGGCGACCTTGCCTGCGTAGTCGCTGTGGATGACCTGCATGCGAGCGCTTTCCTGGGCGCCGGCCACCAGGCCCTCGGCGCTGAGGCCGAACAGGTTGGTCAGCACGATGCCGATCAACGCGGCAATGGCCGTGGTCAGCAGCAGGGTGCCGATGCTCAGCACGCTGATACGGCCCAGCGACGAGGCGTTGTGCAGGCGCGCGACGGCACTGAGGATCGAGGCGAAGATCAGCGGCATGACGATCATCTGCAACAGGCCCACATAGCCATTGCCGACCAGGTCGAGCCAGGCGATGGTGGCCTTGAGCACCGGGTGACCGGCGCCATACACGGTGTGCAGGGCCAAGCCGAAGAGTACCCCCAGCGCCAGGCCCAGCAAGACCTTCTTGGCCAGGCTCCAGTCGGTGCGGCGAGTTTGTGCCAGGCCCAGCAACAGGGCCAGGAATGCCAGCAGGTTGAGTGACAGCGGCAGATTCATTGAAGCTCCAGCAGAGAAGGCAAAGGGTGGCATCGCCTCTGTGAGCGATTGCGAACGGAAATGCTAACAGCCTGAAAACAAACGACTTTATACCCAAATGGAATGTGCATAGTCGTTTATGGAATAACGCCATGTCGCAAATTGCAATGAACACGGCGTTTACTGCTGCCTCAAGGTCGGTGTGGACTGCCGCCCATCGGCCGGGTTGCACTAGCGTTGGTAGATCATTTCAGGAGATTCGTACATGAAAGTCGCCGTGAAAGCTGCCGCTATCGGCTTGTCCCTGCTGTTCAGTATCGAAACCTTCGCCACTGAGCTCAAGCACTGGCCTGCCGATGCAGCCAGGCAGCTCGACAGCATGATCGCTGCCAATGCCAACAAAGGTAACTATGCGGTGTTCGACATGGACAACACCAGTTACCGCTATGACCTGGAAGAAGCCTTGCTGCCGTTCATGGAAAACAAAGGCTTGCTGAGCCGTGACAAGCTCGACCCGTCGCTGAAGCTGATACCGTTCAAGGACACCGCCGAGCACAAGGAAAGCCTGTTCAGCTACTACTACCGGTTGTGCGAAATCGACGACATGGTGTGCTACCCGTGGGTCGCCCAGGTGTTTTCCGGCTTCACCCTCAAGGAGTTGAAGGTGCAGGTGGACGAACTGATGGCTTCGACCCAGCCGATTCCCAGCACCTATTACGATGGCGACCAGGTGAAGGCGATCGACGTGCAGCCGCCCAAGGTGTTCAAGGGCCAGGCCGAGCTGTACAACAAGCTGATGGAAAACGGCATCGAGGTCTATGTGGTTTCGGCCGCCTCTGAGGAGTTGGTGCGCATGGTCGCTTCGGACCCCAAATACGGCTACAACGTGAAGCCGCAGAATGTGATTGGCGTGAGCCTGCTGCTCAAGGACCGCGCCAATGGCCAGTTGACCACCGCGCGCAAGCAGATCAGTGCCGGGCACTATGACGCCAAAGCCAACGAAGGGCTGGAACTGACCCCGTACCTGTGGACCCCGGCCACCTGGATGGCGGGCAAGCAGGCGGCGATCCTGACTTACATCGATGAGTGGAAGAAGCCGGTGCTGGTGGGCGGCGACACGCCAACCAGTGATGGCTACATGCAGTTTCATGGGGTAGACGTCGGCAAGGGCGGTATCCACCTGTGGATCAACCGCAAGGCCAAGTACATGGACCAGTTGAACGGCATGATTGCCAAGCAGGCGGCGGCGCAGGCCAAGGAAGGGTTGCCGGTGACGGCGGACAAGAACTGGGTGATCGTGACGCCGGAGCAGATCCAGTAAGGCTTGTGTAGAGTGGGCCGGCCTTTTCGCGGGCTCGCTCGCTCCCACTTGCATTGCATGACTTTCAGATGCTGTGCGGTCCCTGTGGGAGCGGGCGAGCCCGCGAAGAGGCCGGTGCAGGCATAAAAAAACCGGCGCACAGTGCGCCGGTTTTCCTTTCATGCTTTCGAAGCCTTACAGCCCTTCGAGCATCGCCTTGTTACGCACAGCCCCCTTGTCGGCACTGGTTGCCAGCAACGCATAAGCCTTCAGTGCGGTGGTCACCTTGCGCGGGCGGACTTCAGCCGGTTTCCAGCCTTTCTTGTCCTGCTCTACTCGGCGCGCAGCCAGCTCTTCATCACTGACCAGCAGGTTGATCGAACGGTTGGGAATGTCGATCAGTACCTTGTCACCGTCGCGCACCAGGCCGATGGCGCCGCCTGCAGCAGCCTCCGGCGAAGCGTGGCCGATGGAAAGGCCCGAGGTGCCACCCGAGAAGCGGCCGTCGGTCAGCAGGGCGCAGGCCTTGCCCAGGCCTTTGGACTTCAGGTACGAGGTCGGGTAAAGCATTTCCTGCATGCCCGGGCCGCCTTTCGGGCCTTCGTAGCGGATGATCACGATATCGCCGGCCTTCACTTCGTCGGCGAGGATGCCGCGCACGGCACTGTCCTGGCTTTCGAAGATCTTCGCGGTACCCTCGAATACGTGGATCGACTCGTCGACACCGGCGGTCTTCACCACGCAACCATCGAGCGCGATGTTGCCGTAGAGCACGGCCAGGCCGCCTTCTTGCGAATAGGCGTGCTCGAAGCTGCGGATGCAGCCGTTCTCGCGGTCGTCATCCAGGGTTTCCCAGCGGGTCGACTGGCTGAACGCGGTCTGGGTCGGGATCCCGGCTGGGCCGGCCTTGAAGAAGGTGTGCACGGCTTCGTCGTCAGTCTGGGTGATGTCCCATTTGGCGATGGCTTCTTCCATGCTGCGGCTGTGCACGGTCGGCAGGTCGGTGTGCAGCAGGCCGCCACGCGCCAGCGAGCCGAGGATGCTGAAGATGCCGCCAGCGCGGTGCACGTCTTCCATGTGGTACTTCTGGATGTTGGGCGCCACTTTGCACAGCTGCGGCACTTTGCGCGACAGGCGGTCGATGTCGCGCAGGTCGAAGGCCACCTCGCCTTCCTGGGCCGCGGCCAGCAGGTGCAGGATGGTATTGGTCGAGCCGCCCATGGCGATGTCGAGCATCATGGCGTTCTCGAACGCCTTGAAGTTGGCGATGCTGCGTGGCAGTACCGACTCGTCGTTTTCGCCGTAGTAGCGTTTGCACAGTTCGACGATGGTGCGCCCGGCCGTCAGGAACAGCTGCTCGCGGTCCGAGTGGGTGGCCAGGGTCGAGCCGTTGCCCGGCAGGGCCAGGCCCAGGGCTTCGGTCAGGCAGTTCATCGAGTTGGCGGTGAACATGCCGGAGCACGAACCGCAGGTCGGGCAGGCGCTACGCTCGTACTCGGCGACTTTCTCGTCGGATGCGCTGGAGTCGGCGGCGATGACCATGGCGTCGACCAGGTCCAGGCCGTGGCTGGCCAGCTTGGTCTTGCCGGCTTCCATCGGGCCGCCCGAGACGAAGATCACCGGGATGTTCAGGCGCAGGGCGGCCATCAGCATGCCGGGGGTGATCTTGTCGCAGTTGGAGATGCACACGATGGCATCGGCGCAGTGGGCGTTGACCATGTATTCCACGGCGTCGGCAATGATCTCGCGGCTGGGCAGCGAGTACAGCATGCCGTCGTGGCCCATGGCGATGCCGTCGTCGACCGCGATGGTGTTGAATTCCTTGGCCACGCCACCGGCGCGTTCGATTTCGCGGGCGACCAGCTGGCCCAAGTCCTTCAGGTGCACGTGGCCCGGGACGAACTGGGTGAACGAGTTGGCGATGGCGATGATCGGTTTCTTGAAGTCTTCGTCCTTCATGCCGGTGGCGCGCCACAGGGCACGGGCGCCGGCCATGTTGCGGCCCTGGGTGGAAGTCTTGGAACGATAATCAGGCATGAAACACTCCTGGCGGCTTAATCAGGTCACAAAAAGGGGAGTGAGCTTCTCTTGTCCTTTGTACCGCAGGCCGGTTGCCACTGGCACGGATGAGGCCGAAGACTGCGCGGGATCGCCGCGGGCTTGACCAGAGCTCATAAACCCGCCGGGGATGACTGGCGATGAATAGGCCGATTCTACACCCCTGGCGCGGCGAAGGAATGCTTCAGATACAAGTGGCTAGCTACAAGCTACAAGCTACAAGCTACAAGCTACAAGCTACAAGCTACAAGCTACAAGACAGAGCCGACTTGGCGCGCTTGCAGCTTGCAGCTAGCAGCTTGCCGCTAGCTGTTGGGCAGCAACCGGCAGGTGATGCTCTTGATGTAGCGGGTTTCGGCAATGGCCGGGTGCACCGGGTGGTCGGGGCCCTGGCCGCCGCGCTCGAGCAGCTGCAGGTTGCGGTCCAGGTGGCGGGCGCTGGTCAGCAGAATGTTGTGCAGGTCGTCCTCGGGCAGGTGCATGGAGCACGAGGCGCTGACCAGGATGCCGTCCTTGCTCAGCATGCGCATGGCCTGTTCGTTCAGCCGGCGGTAGGCCGCCTCGCCGTTTTTCAGGTCTTTCTTGCGCTTGATGAACGCGGGTGGGTCGGCAATGATCACGTCGAAGCGTTCTTCGGCAGCCTTCAGTTCGCGCAGGGCTTCGAACACATCGCCTTCGATGCAGGTCAGCTTTTCGCTGATGCCGTTCAGCGCCGCGTTACGCTCCACGCCATCCAGGGCAAAGCCCGAGGCATCGACGCAGAACACTTCGCTGGCGCCGAAAGCACCTGCCTGCACGCCCCAGCCACCGATGTAGCTGAACAGGTCGAGCACACGCTTGCCCTTGACGTACGGCGCCAGGCGCGCACGGTTCATGCGGTGGTCGTAGAACCAGCCGGTCTTCTGGCCTTCACGCACCGGGGCTTCGAACTTGACGCCGTTCTCTTCCAGCGGCACCCAGTCCGGCACCTCGCCGTAGACGGTCTCGACATAGCGCTGCAAGCCTTCGGCGTCACGGGCGGCGGAATCGTTCTTGAACAGGATGCCGCTTGGTTTGAGCACTTGCACCAGGGCAGCGATCACGTCGTCCTTGTGCGCTTCCATGGTGGCCGAGGCCAGCTGAACCACGAGGATGTCGAAGAAGCGGTCGACCACCAGCCCTGGCAGCAGGTCGGAATCGCCATAGACCAGGCGGTAGCACGGCTGGTCGAACAGGCGCTCGCGCAGCGACAGGGCGACATTGAGGCGGTGCACCAGCAGCGACTTGTCCAGCGGCAGCTTGATGTCGCGCGACAGCAGGCGTGCGCAGATCAGGTTGTTCGGGCTGAGTGCGACGATGCCCAACGGTTTGCCGTTGGCCGCCTCGAGAATGGCCTGCTGGCCGGCCTGGAAGCCTTGCAGTGGGGTCGCGCTGACATCGACTTCGTTGCTGTAGACCCACAGGTGGCCGGCGCGCAGACGGCGGTCGGCATTGGCTTTGAGGCGAAGGCTGGGCAGGGACATGACGTCGCTCCGGGAAAAAAGAGCGGGATTATACCTTGTTGGCCGGCACTTCGGTTCGAGGTACGACAAAGCGCCGGCACGGCCAACTGGGTTAGAATCCACCGTCCTAAACGAGTGTGCACGTATGTCCCAAGAACTCAGCGCCGAACAGATCCAGCAAGCCTTGCAAGGCATCACCATCCCGCCGCAACCGCAGATCATGGTTGACCTGCAGTTCGAGCAGTACATGCCTGACCCGGACCTGGAAACCATCGCCAAGTTGATTTCCCAGGACCCAGGCCTGTCCGGCGCCTTGCTCAAGCTGGTCAATTCGCCGCATTTTGGCCTGTCCAACAAGATCGGTTCGATCCAGCGCGCAGTGAACCTGCTGGGCAGCCGTTCGATCATCAACCTGATCAACGCCCAGTCGATCAAAGGCGAGATGAGCGACGAGACCATCGTTACCCTCAACCGCTTCTGGGATACCGCCCAGGACGTGGCGATGACCTGCCTGACCCTGGCCAAGCGCACCGGTATCCAGCCCGCGGACGAGGCCTACACCCTGGGCCTGTTCCACGACTGTGGCGTGCCGTTGATGCTCAAGCGCTTCCCCAACTACATGGAGGTGCTGGAAGAAGCCTATGCCAAGGCCGGCGGCGAAACGCGAGTGGTGGATACCGAAAACCGCGCCTTCAATACCAACCATTCGGTGGTCGGCTACTTCACCGCCAAGTCCTGGCGCCTGCCGGAGCACCTCACTGCCGCCATCGCCAACCACCACAATGCCCTGGCAGTGTTCCGCGACGACACTGCGCGCAACACCCAGAGCCAGCTGAAAAACCTGCTGGCGGTGCTGAAGATGGCCGAGCATATCTGTGCCTCCTACCGAGTGCTGGGCAACCAGGCAGTCGACCACGAATGGCGTGTGGTCGGCCCGCTGGTGCTCGATTACATTGGCCTGTCGGATTACGATTTCGAAAACCTCAAGCAGAACATTCGTGAGTTGGGCGGGCACTGACACATGCCGGAATTACCCGAAGTAGAAACCACCCGGCGCGGTATTGCGCCGCACCTGGAAGGCCAGCGCGTCAGCCGCGTGGTGGTGCGTGACCGGCGCTTGCGCTGGCCCATTCCCGAAGACCTCGATGTGCGCCTGTCGGGGCAGCGCATCGTCACTGTCGAACGGCGCGCCAAGTACCTGCTGATCAATGCCGAAGTCGGCACCTTGATCAGCCACCTGGGCATGTCGGGCAACTTGCGCCTGGTCGAGCAGGGCTTGCCGGCGGCCAAGCATGAGCATGTCGATATCGAGCTGGAGTCGGGGCTGATGCTGCGCTACACAGACCCTCGCCGTTTTGGTGCCATGCTCTGGAGCCAGGACCCGTTGCGCCACGAGCTGCTGCTGCGCCTGGGGCCGGAGCCGCTGACCGACCTGTTCGACGGCGAGCGGCTGTTCCAGCTGTCCCGTGGGCGCTCGATGGCGGTCAAGCCGTTCATCATGGATAACGCGGTGGTGGTGGGGGTGGGCAACATCTACGCCAGCGAGGCGCTATTCGCTGCCGGCATCGATCCACGCCGTGCGGCCGGGGGGATTTCCCGGGCGCGTTACCTGAAGCTGGCGATCGAGATCAAGCGGGTACTGGCGGCGGCGATCGAGCAGGGCGGTACCACCTTGCGCGATTTCATCGGCGGTGACGGGCAGCCGGGGTACTTCCAGCAGACCCTGTTCGTGTACGGGCGGGCTGGGCAGCCGTGCAAGGTATGCGGTACGGAGCTGCGCGAAGTGAAGCTGGGGCAGCGTGCGAGCGTGTTCTGCCCACGCTGCCAGCGCTGAGGCTACAGGTGATTGCCGTCCTGTAGGAGCGGCCTTGTGTCGCGATGGGGTGCGAAGCGCCCCCAAAATTTCAGCGTCTGCACAGAAACTTCGGCTTTAGCGCGGAAACCGCCGGGGCCGCTGTGCGGCCCATCGCGACGCAAGGCCGCTCCTACAGAAACCGCGCAGGGCTGAGGGTTCAGGCCTTGCCGGTAATACGCCGGTACTTGGCCATCAATTGCTCTTCGGTTTCCGGGTGCGCCTCATCCAGCGGGATGCAATCGACCGGGCAGACCTGCTGGCACTGCGGCTCGTCGTAATGACCCACGCACTGGGTGCACAGGTTGGGGTCGATCACGTAGATCTCTTCGCCTTGGGAGATGGCCTCGTTCGGGCACTCGGGTTCGCAGACGTCGCAATTGATGCAATCGTCGGTAATGATCAGGGACATGGGGACTCCGGCCGGGGCTCAGCGCCCGGGCATGTTCAACGCAATGGGCACAATTGTGCCGCATTCGCGCCCGCAGTGCACGCGGGCGCGACAATCAGGCGGTCAGGCTTGCTTCTTGAAACGCTCGGTCAGTGCCTCGGCCACCGCAGGGTGGACGAATTTGCTGATATCACCGCCCAATGCGGCGATTTCCCGGACCAGGGTCGAGGAAATGAACGAATAGCGCTCCGAAGGCGTCAGGAACAGGCTCTCGACATCGGGTGCCAGTTGCCGGTTCATGTTCGCCAACTGGAACTCGTATTCGAAGTCGGAAACCGCACGCAGGCCGCGCAGCAACACATTGGCGCCCTGTTCCTTGGCGAAATGCGCCAGCAGCGAAGAGAAGCCGATGACTTCGACATTGGGCAGGTGCTTGGTGACCTCACGGGCGAGCGCGACACGTTGCTCCAGCGGGAACAGCGGGTTTTTCTTCGGGCTGGCCGCCACTGCGATGATCACGTGGTCGAACAGGCGCGAAGCGCGCTCGACCAGGTCGCCGTGGCCTTTGGTAATGGGGTCGAAAGTACCCGGGTACAACACTCGGTTCATCGCGTCATCCTGGCTGGAGTGCGTTGGGGAGTCGGATGGTAGCGCAGCGACGGCGCCCCGGCCAAGTCATGCGGCCGGCTGATGGCACTATAGACAGGGCGTGTATTCGTTGTCATGCGTTGTGTGCCAGGCGGGTAGCCAACGCTTCGCTGAGCCTGGCGCTGATGGCATACACCGACAGCTGCGGGTTGGCGCCGATGCTGGTGGGGAACAGCGAGCCGTCGTGAACCGACAGGTTTTCCAGCTGGTGATGGCGGCCCAGGCTGTCGCACACCGCCTGGCGCGGGTCTTCGCCCATGGCGCAACCACCCATCACATGGGCGCTGCCCAGGCGCGTACGGAAAGGCTCCAAAGCTAGGCGGTCGATCATGGCCAAGGCCTGTTCCAGGCTGGCAGCGGCGCTGGCATCGCTGTGCACCGGGGTTACCTCGGCCGCGCCGGCGGCGAACTGGACCTGCGCCATGCTGCGGTAGGCGCGCCGCAAGCCGTCACGCAGGTAGTCGGTGACCGGGTAATCGAGCACGGGGGAGCCGTCGCCGCGCAGTTCAACGCTGCCGCCCTGGCTTTGCGGGTGAAACCCGTCGCGCAGCAAGGCCAACATGACATGGGTATTGGGCAGTTCGGCCATGCGCCGGGCATTGTCCTGGCCATGGCCACCCAGCAGGGTGCTGGCCAGGGCCGGGTGCAGCGGCGGTACTTCGAGCTTGTAGCCCACCGGCCCCTCCGTGCCGTGCTGCCACTGGAAATGGTCGCTGTAGATCGACTGCGGCGCGCCGTAGTAGGGGTCGATGCGTTCGTTGAAGCGTGCGGCGCTGAAGTTGACCAGGTGCAGGAAGGTGCGTTTGCCCAGGCGGCCATGCGGGTCGGGGGCATTGGAGCGCAGCAGCAAGGCCGGGCTGTTGATGCCGCCGCCTGCCAGGATGTAATGGCGGGCGTGTACCGTCACTTGCCGACCTGTCGGGTGGATGCCTTGCGTATCCAGGGCCTGGCAGGTCAGGTGTTGGATGCGCTCGCCGTTGTGGCTGAAGCGCTCGGCCCGGGCCAGGTAAAGCAGCTCGCCGCCCTGTTCGAGGGTGGCGGGAATGCGCGTCACCAGCATCGATTGCTTGGCATTCACCGGGCAACCCATGCCGCAGTAACCCAGGTTCCAGCAGCCGCGCACGTTGCGCGGGATGACTGCCCAGCGATAACCCAGTTGTTCGCAGCCACGGCGCAGCACGTCGTTGTTGGCATTCGGTGGCATGGCCCAGGGTGTGATACCCAGCTCCAGTTCCATGCGCTCGAACCAAGGGCGCAGCTCATCTTCGCCGAGCCCTTGTACGCCATGGGCCGAGGCCCAGTGCGCCAGGGTCTGCGGCGGGGTGCGAAAACTCGACGTCCAGTTCACCAGCGTGGTGCCGCCTACGGCACGGCCTTGCAGGATGGTAATGGCGCCATCCTTGCTCATGCGCCCCAGGCCCTCCTGATAGAGGCTGGCATAGGCTTCGTGCTCCAGCAGCTTGAAGTCGCTGCTGGTCTTCAACGGGCCTTCTTCGATCAGCAAGACCTTGAAGCCCGCGGCGCTGAGCCGCTGTGCGCTGGTGGCGCCGCCGGCACCGCTGCCGATCACGGCGATATCGGCGTGCGGTTGCAGGTCGTGTTCCAGGCGTGAGGCGTCGTGGGTGATCCAGCCGCGGTCGAGGCCTTGGCGAAACGGGTCAGGCACAGGCATTGGCGATGCTCTTGTCGTGTTCAGATTTTCGGTGGGCCGGGGTAGCCGCAGGCGGCCCAGGACTCGGGGCGCTCGTACCAGGCCATTTGCAGCAGTTGCAGCAGTGAGGCATGCCCCATGCGCAGCAGGTTCAGCGAGCTGCCCTGCCAGCGCTGCAGGAAAGCCTCGACCTGGGCGGGCGCGGCCTGGGCCCAGGCCCCCCAGATGCCGGTCAGTGGGCCGCGGGTCAGCGGCAGGCTGAGCACGTCGAACAATTGCCGGGTAAGTTTGAGCATCTCCGGCGACAGCGCTGCCAGCTTGTAATCGAGGCTGCGCAGTACCAGCGTATCGGTGGCCAGCGTGCCGCTGAGCACCACCGGTATCAGCGCGCGCAGCAGTGGCAGGTCATCGTGGCGCAGCGCCTGAAACCCCGGCGCGGCCGTTTGTGCGCTGCAGCCCACCAGGCTGGCACCGGCCAGGAAGGTGCTCGCGGCAACGCTGAAACGCAGCAGGTCACGACGGTGCATGGCCCGGGCCTCAGCGGATGAACAACTTGTAGACCAGGCGCTGCAGGGCTTTGCCGTAAGGCGGGTAAATCAGCCGTGCGGCGTTGAAGCGTTGCTTGGCCAGTACCGCCTTGGCCTTGCTGAAGGTCAGGAAGCCTTCGTGGCCGTGGTAGTGCCCCATGCCCGAGGGGCCTATGCCACCGAACGGCAGGTCGTCCTGAGCCACATGCAGCAAGGTGTCGTTCAGGCATACCCCGCCGGAATGGCTGTGCTGCAACACCTGTTGCTGTTCGCCACGGTCGTAGCCGAAGTAGTACAGCGCCAAGGGCCGCGGGCGCTGGTTGATGTAGGCCAGCGCGTCATCGAGCGTGTCGTAGGGCACCAGCGGCAGCAGCGGGCCGAATATTTCGTCCTGCATGACCTGCATGGTGTCGTTCACCTTGGTCAGCACGTGTGGCGGCAGGCGCCGCCCTTGGCGTGTCTCGTGGGCGTACAGGTCGGTCACCTGCGCACCTTTGCCGCGCGCGTCCTGCAGCAGGTGCTCAAGGCGTGCCAGTTGCCGGGGGTTGATGATGGCGCTGTAGTCAGGGTTGTCGGCAATGCGAGGGTACATGCGCCGCACGGCGGTGCCGTAGGCATCGGCGAAAGCATTCAGGCGCTCGCGCGGCACCAGCACGTAGTCGGGGGCGACGCAGGTCTGGCCGGCGTTGAGCGTCTTGCCGAAGGCGATGCGCTCGGCGGCTGTTTCCAGCGGTACGCTGGCCGACACGATGGCCGGGGATTTGCCGCCCAACTCCAGGGTCACCGGCGTCAGGTTTTGCGCGGCCGCCAGCATGACCTGGCGGCCTATGCTGGTGGCCCCGGTGAACAGCAAGTGATCGAACGGCAGGCGAGCGAACGCCTGGCCGACCTCGATCTCGCCAAGCACCACACTGACCAGGTCCTCGGGAAACACCTGTTGCAGCAGGGCCTGCAAGGCCTGGCCAGTAGCCGGGGTAGCCTCGCTGAGCTTGAGCATGACCCGGTTGCCAGCGGCCAGGGCACAGGTGAGCGGGCCGATGGCGAGAAACAGCGGGTAATTCCACGGCACGATGATGCCGACGACGCCTAGCGGCTGGTAAAGCACCCGCGCGCTGGCCGGCTGGAATGCCAGCCCCACGGCCCGCCTGGAAGGGCGCATCCAGCGTTGCAGGTGGCGCTCGGCATGGCGTATGCCCTGCACCGAGGGCAGAAGCTCGGCCAGCAACGTTTCATCGGCGCTGCGCCCGCTGAAGTCGGCATCGATTGCTGCGATCAGCTGCTGCTGGTTGGCCAGCAGGGCCTCGCGCAAGCTTTTCAGCCACTGCCGCCGTTGTGTTGCCGGCGGCAGAGGGTTGCCGTCGAACGCCTGGCGCTGGGCGCTGAATGTCGCCTCCAGGGCGTGGTCGGCATGCACGGCAGGCAAGGCGATGGGCGAGGTCACGGCGGTCTCCTGGCTGAGCTTGAAGTTTCTAGAGTCTATACTCTAATTTCTGCGTTGGCGCGAGTATTACCCTTGCAGAGACCGGTGTATCAGCCGGGTGAATCGCCGTAAGATGAACCTTTATCAACGCCTGCAGACTGGGAGCTTGAGCATGGCCCCGCGCATGAAGACCCGAGAGCGCATCGTGCAGAACAGCCTGGAGCTGTTCAACCAGCAGGGCGAGAGATGCGTCAGTACCAACCACATTGCCGCACACATGGAAATTTCGCCCGGCAACCTGTATTACCACTTCCCTAACAAGCAGGCGATCATCGCGGTGTTGTTCAGCCAGTACGAAGAGCTGGT
The DNA here is from genome assembly GCF_007633355.1 of Pseudomonas sp. BJP69. Lineage (NCBI taxonomy): Bacteria > Pseudomonadati > Pseudomonadota > Gammaproteobacteria > Pseudomonadales > Pseudomonadaceae > Pseudomonas > Pseudomonas sp. BJP69. The sequence continues at coordinate 5,240,409 of NZ_CP041933.1, read as the reverse complement.
GGACAGTTTCCTGCGCCCGCCGCAGGGGCGTGCGGCGACCGTGGAGGACAAGCGGTTCTACCTCAAGGCGCTATTGGCGGCGATGTGGAACTACCGCTTCCTGCACCGCGACCTGGAGCATTTGCTGGACAGCGATGCCGAACTGGCCGCCCGCTACCGGCGCTTCTCCGAGCGCTGCCTGCGCCAGGGCCAGGCGATCTATCGCGGCTTCGTCGAGGCAGGCATCCTGGCCATGGCGCCGGCGCAGATCGAATCGCTGACCATCAACGCCTGGATCGTGCTGACCTCGTGGGTACGTTTTCTCAGCACCACCCGCGAGCACTCCGCGCACCTGGGTGAAGAAGCCTTCATGCGCGGCGTCTACCAGGTACTGGTGCTGGAGCTGGGTTTCGTCACCGACAGTGCCCGCCACGCGGTGGACGCGCTGTGCCAGGAATTTCAGGTACCGTTCAACCAGGCCCTGGAGCTGTAGCCCGGGGCGCCAGTGTCATTGCTTTATGCCATTGATCAGGAGATTGTCATGCCCCTTGCGCAATTGATCACCCCGCAACAATTGGCCGAGCGTCTGGGCTCGCCCAAATCGGTGATCCTCGACTGCCGCTTTGCCCTTGAAGATGTCGACTATGGCCAACGCAGCTATGCGCAAGGGCACATAGCCGGTGCGCATTTTGCCGACCTGGACCGCGATCTCAGCGGGCCGGTGAGCAAGGGGCGTACCGGGCGCCACCCGTTGCCCGATGCGCAGCGGCTGGTCGAGCGCTTGCGTGAGTGGGGTGTGGACAACGACAGCGAAGTGGTGCTGTACGACGACGGCCCCGGCGCCTTTGCTGCCCGTGCCTGGTGGCTGCTGGTCTGGTTGGGCAAGCGCAGCGGCGTGGCGATCCTCGACGGTGGCCTGAAGGCCTGGCATGCAGCGCACCTGCCTCTGAGCCTGGACCCTGCACCCAAGCGCCAAGGCACGTTCAGCGGCAAGCCAGACCCCGCGCTGCTGATCGATGCCGACCACCTGGCCAAGCGCCTGGGCAATGCAGACCTGACCCTGATCGATGCGCGGGCGTTGCCGCGTTTTCGCGGCGAGGTGGAGCCCATCGACCCGGTGGCAGGGCATATCCCCGGCGCGCAGTGCGCGGCGTTTACTGACAACCTGGGGCCTGACGGGCGCTTTTTGCCGGCCGATCAGCTCAGGCAGCGCTTTGCCGAAAAGCTGGCCGGGCGGGCACCGGAGCACGTGGTGTCTTACTGCGGTTCGGGGGTGACGGCATGTCACAACCTGTTTGCACTGGCGCTGGCAGGCTACCCGTTGGGCAAGCTGTATGCCGGGTCGTGGAGTGAGTGGATCACTGATCCGGAGCATGGGGTGGCCACCGGCGAATAGGTACGTCTGCCGCGAGCAGGGCATGGAGGGATGTTACTGGCCCTCCACCAGCCACTGCGGAATCCGCCGTTCCAGGTAGTACCCGGGCCTGCGCAGGCTGCCATCGACAAAGCCCACATGGCCGCCGCGGCGGTGCAGCTCGAAACGGGTCTGGGGGGCCAGTTCCCGCGCGGTTGGCAAGCTGTGGCTGGACACGAACGGGTCGTCACTGGACTGAATGATCAGCGTTGGCGTGCGGTTCTGGCCAAGAAAGAAGTGGCTCGACGAGCGGCGATAGTAGTCGTGTACATCGCGAAAACCGTTCAAGGGTGCCGTGACCTTGCCGTCGAACTCCCAGAACGTGCGCAAGTTACTCAGCTGGCCCAGGCGGTCGAGTTCGGCCAACCGGTCATGCTGGCCCTGGGCATGGAAGTGCCGCTGCTTGAGTTGTACATACGCCAGCATTTCGCGCATGAAGTGCGCCTGGTACACCTTGGAAAATCCCTGGCCGATGCGGTCTGCGCAGTGGTCCAGACGAAACGGTACCGAGACCGCTACCGCAGCCTCCAGCTGGCTGGCGACGCCGCTTTCACCCAGGTATTTCAACAACACATTGCCGCCCAGCGAATAACCCACCGCATACAGCGATGCCAGTGGGCGCTGGGCGCGCAGGTGGGCGATGATCTCCGCCAGGTCTTCGCTGGCGCCGGAGTGATAGCTTCGGGGCAACAGGTTGGGTTCGCCCGAGCAGCCGCGCCAGTTCACCGCCACGCTAGCCCAGCCCCGCGCTTGCAGGGTTTGCTGCAAGCCCTTCACATAGGGTGAGTGAGAGGAACCGGTGAGCCCGTGCAACACCAGTACCAGCGGCGCCTGCGGCTGGTGTGGGCCATGCCAGTCCAGGTCGATGAAGTCGCCATCAGCCAGCCACAGGCGCTCCCGGTTGCGCGCAAGCGCCGGCAGCTTGCGCCACAGGGGGCCCCACAATGTTTGCAGATGCGGGTTGGACAGGCCGATGGCCGGACGGAAAGGGGCGCTGAGGCTAGGCATGCTGGGCGACTCGTGATGTGCCGGCCTAGAGTGCCACGAAACAGCGCCTTTGTACCTGCGCTATTGGTCGAGCGCGGTCGGTTTGGGTAATGGCAATTGCTCGGTAACCGGGCCGCTGGTGACGAATACCTGTGGGGCCTGCAACCAGACTTGCGCCGCTTCACGCAGATTGGCAGGCGTAAGCGCCGACAGTTTACCGAGGAAGGTGCCCAGGTGGTCTGGCGCCAAGCCTTGGTGGCTGTAGGTGGCCAAGGCCTGGGCCATTCTCGCGCGGTCTGCCAGGCTGTCGTGCAGTTTACCGGCGATCTGGTTCACCGCCATGTCGCATTCGGCCTGGCTGGGGCCGTGTTCACGCAGGCATGCCAGAATCGCCGACACCAGCGCGCCAGAGGCGTCCCGGTACTGGGGGGCGATATCCCAGTGGATCTGCAACTGGCTGGCGGCATCCAGCGGCCTCAGGTCGCAGGAGATGGCGTAGGTTAGGTTGCGCAGGGTGCGCAATTCCTGGGTAAGGCGCGACTCGTAGCTACTGCCCAGGATTGCGTTGAGCAGATACAGGGCCGGGAACACCGGATCCTGGGCCGATACGTTCGTTGCAAGGGTGAGCGTTGCCTGGGTGGTACTGCTGGCCGCAGCGAGATTCAGGTCCAATGCCTGGTAGTCGGGAACCGATGGCGTGCGTTGCGCCGCCCAGCCTTGCGGCAGGGCCCGAACCAGGTCGTCGACAAGCTGCCGTGCTTCCTCGCGGGTCAGGTTGCCCACCAGGCCGATGTCGAGGTTGTTGGCCGAATACGCCTGTTGGTGGAACGCCCGGATCTGGTCATCGCCAATGCTGGCGATAGTCTGCGCTGTCAGGGTGGCCGCGTAGGGGTGGCCGCTGAAGATATGCGCGGTGGCCGCCTTGGTAATCCGCAGCAGCGGATGGTTGCCATACCTGGCCTGGCTGAATACGAGCCGTTCGCCGATTTTGGCCACATCGCCCGCGCGCAATGCCGGGCGGGCCAGCATCTCGGTCAGCAGTTGCATCGCGCTGTCGCGCAGTGCCGGCAGGCTCAGGGCGCGCAGGGTGACAAGGGCGCTGTCGTCGCTGATCCTCCTGCCCAGGATGGCGCCGAAACCGGCCATATCCTCGGCGAACCGTGTGGCGTCGAGTTGCCCGGTGCCTTGGTCGAGGCTGTACAGCACAAGTGCCGCAAGCCCAGGTTGGGCGCCGTCGAGTACGCTGCCTGCGCGAAAGCGTAATGCCAGGTCGAACATGGGCCGGTCATGGCGTGCGAGGAAGCTGACGCGGGTGCCTTCTGCCGTTCGCCAGTGCTCAGGGTGGGCCTGCAGGTCTGGAATGTGGCCAAGGTCGATACCCTGTGCCGAGTGCAGGTTGGCCATGGCCGCCCAGGCGGTGTCGTCAGCCGGGCCGTTGCACGTCAGCGGCAAGGGGGCCGGGGAGGGTACCTGGATCATGCTGTTGCTCCTGGCTGAAGGTAGCTGGTGGTCAACCGTTCGCGCCCCAGGTAGGCAAGTGCCACTTGCTGCACCTGTTGGCTGTCGAGGTCGCGGATGATCTGGATGTCTTGGTCCACGGCCGCGACGGCGATGCCGGCAGCGGCGGCCTCGCCGATTCGCTCGGCTTGGGCCACCTGGCTGTCAGTGAACAGGCGGCGGGCAAGCATGCGCAATTTCGCGCGTTCAAGCTCAGCAGTGGGCACCGCAGTGTTGCGCAGTGCTTCGAGGTGCTGGCAAACAGCGTGTGCAGCCTGTTCTGGCGTGCTGTTCATGCTGTTCACGTACGCTGACAGGGTCAGCAGCGTGTCACCCTGCAACAAGGGCTGATAGGTAATGCTGATGCCGGTGAGCAGGCGTTTGTCGCGCACCAGGTCACTGTAGAGCCTGGCGCTGAACCCCTCGGCCAGCACCTCGCGGATCAACTCGAGGGCAGGGGCGGTGGCTGCATCCGCTGCGGTAGCCCTGCTCGGAACGTTGAACGACATGAACAGCCCTTCGCGTAACCCGGGCAGGCTCACGGTTTGCGTGCGCGCCTGCAACGGCTGGGCTTGCCGTGGTGCGGGGCGCTTCGGCACTGGCGCGCTCGGCAGGCTGGCGAAGTACTGCTCTACCTGGGTGCGCAGGGTTGCCAGGTCGATGCCGCCAACCACCACCAGCGTGGCGTTGTTGGGCCGGTACCAGGTTGCATACCAGGTTCGCAGCGTTTCCAGTCCAATATCGGCAAGGTCGGCCAGGGAACCGAAGCTCGGTTGCCCATAGGCATTGCCGCCATGGGCCAGCGCCAGGTGAAGGTCGTAAGCCTGTTGGTCTGGGTGGTTGTCGAACTTGAGGCGCCTTTCGTCCTCGACGGCTTTCTTTTCCCGGTCCAGTTCTGCCTGGCCGAAGGTCGCGCTGTTCATGGCATCGGCCATGATCTCCAACGCGACTGACAGGCGAGCGACCGGCAGCGTTATCTCATACGCCGTCGCCTCTTCATGGGTGCTGGCATTGGCGTTGCCGCCCAGGCGGGCGATCACTCGCGAGTATTGGCCGGCGGCAAGTTTGCTGCTGCCTTCGAAAATCAGGTGTTCCAGGAGGTGGGACAGGTTGCTGTGGCCCGCGGGCTCATGGCTGGAACCCACGTGATACCAGAGTTGCACGGCGGCCAGCTGGCTGGTGTGGTCTGGCCGCAGGTAGACGGACAAACCGTTGTTCAGGGTGAAGTGCTGCAGTGGCAAGGGGGCGGCTGAAGCCACAGATGCCAGTCCTGCCGAGACCTGGTCGAGGGTGACGGGCGCAGGTGAAGTCATCGCTGAAGTGCTCCGGTTGTGTGAACCGCAACAGCTTCAGCGAAATGGCACCCTAGGCAGCGCTACATAGTTAGCCCCGCTGCCACAGCGCGTAATACACCTGGCCGGTTTTTTTCTCGCGATGCAGGCGCCAGTTGCCGGGCAGTTGCAGGGCCGACGGCGCGGCTTCGCTCTCGGTGTAGACCCAGGCTTGCTCGCTGAGCCACTGGTGCTGCTCCAGCAGGTTGCAGGTGTTGGCCAGCAGGTCCTGGTGGAATGGCGGGTCGAGGAACACCACGTCGAACTGCTGCTTGGCCGGGTGCTGCAAGTAGCGCAGGGCATCGGTTTGCAGGATTTGCCCGCGCGGGCAGCGGAGGATTTCCAGGTTGTTTTTCAGGTTGGCGATGGCCGCCGGGTTGCTGTCCAGTGCCACGGCGTCTTCGGCGCCGCGGGACAGGGCTTCGAGCACGAGGGCGCCACTGCCGGTGAAGGCGTCCAGTACCCGAGCGCCCTCGATGTAGGGCGCCAGCCAGTTGAAGACAGTTTCGCGCACACGGTCGGGCGTTGGCCGCAGGCCTTCACCATCCGGCACCGCCAGGCGACGGCTGCGCCACTCGCCGGCGATGATGCGCAGGTGGCCCTGGCCCTTGCTTTGCCCGGTTTGCGGGCGGGCGGGAGGGGTGGATCTTGGCATTAGTGCTCCGGTACCCCGAGCGGCTGCTCGGAGGGCTTGTCAGTGGGTGCTGGCAGCGGTTTCTGTGGCACTTTCGGGCCAACGGTGACGATCACCAGTTTATCGGCTGACAGGTGTTTGTTCATGGCGGCCTTGACCTGCTCGACAGTGAGGGCCTGGGACTGCTGCATGAAGTCCTCCAGCCAGGTCAGCGGCAAGTTGTAGAAGCCGATGGCGCCCAGCTGGCCGACGATGCTGGCATTGCTGGCATTGGACAACGGGAAGCTGCCGGCCAGTTCGCGCTTGGCATCGTCCAGCTCCTGCTGGGTGGGGCCGGTCTTGAGGTAGTCGGCGAGAATGCCCTGCACCAGCTTGAGCGTGCCCTCGCTGAGTTCGGCGCGGGTTTGCAGGTTGATCATGAACGGGCCGCGCACCTGCATCGGGCTGAAGACCGAGTAAACGCCGTACGTCAGGCCGCGTTTTTCCCGCACTTCGCTCATCAGCCGGGTACCGAAGGCACCGCCGCCGAGGATCTGGTTACCCAGCGACAGTGCAGGCCAGTCCGGGTCCTGGCGGTCGATACCAAGCTCGGCCAGCATCAGGTGGGTCTGCTTGGACGGGAAATCGATGTGGGTCAGGCCGGGCTTGGCTTCGGCCGGTTGCGCCGGCGCGGGCAGCGCCGGGCCTTTGGGGAGCCCGGCGGACACCTGGGCGGCGATGGCTTCGGCTTCGGTGCGGCTGAGGTCGCCGACCAGGGCGATCACGGCGTTGCCACCGGTGTAGGCCTTGGCATGGAAAGCGCGCAGTTGGGCCAGGCCGATGCCGTTGATGCTTTCGGCAGTGCCGTCGCTGGGGTGGGCGTAGGGGTGGTCGCCATAGAGGTTGGCGAACAGCGCTTTGCCAGCGATTTTGCCAGGGTTCTGCTTCTCGTACTCGAAGCCGGCCAGCATCTGGTTCTTGATGCGCTTGAGCGCGTCTTCAGGGAAGCTCGGCTTGCCGGCGACCTCGGTGAACAGCTTGAGTGCCGGCTCGCGCTTGTCCTTGGCGCTGAGGCTGCGCAGCGAGGCCACGGCCATGTCACGGTAGGAGCCGTTGCCAAAGTCTGCGCCCAGGCTCTCGAAGCCTTCGGCGATGGCGGTCACGTCCTTGCCGGCCACGCCTTCGTTGAGCATGGCGTTGGTCAAGGCAGCCAGGCCTGGCGTGCCGCCGTCCTGGCTGCTGCCGGCGGCAAAGGTCACGCGCAGGTCGAACATCGGCAGCTCGCGCGCCTCGACGAACAGCACCCGGGCCCCTTCGGCGGTGTTCCAGTGCTGGATGTTCAGCTGGCGCCGGCTCGGCGCCTTGCCGTCCAGCTCGGCCAGCGACTGCAGGGTGTTGGCCGGCCGGGCCGCGGTGCTGTCGGCCTTGGCGGCGTTGTCGGCCAGGGCCGGGGCAGCCAGCACCGCTGCCAGCGCCAGGGCGCGGATACCGGTGGCCAACAGGGTTGGGCGTGGTGCGCGACGATCACTCATGAGCGGACTCCTCGGGCAGTACATGGGCAACGCTCAGGCGTTCGCGGGTGAAATAGGTGCGCGCGGCGTTCTGGATGTCCTGCGGGGTAACGCGCTTGAGCTCGTCCAGTTCGCTGTCGATCAGCTTCCAGGACAGGCCGACGGTTTCCAGTTGGCCGATGGTGGTGGCCTGGCTGCTGATGGAGTCGCGGTCATAGACCAGGCCGGCGATAACCTGGGCGCGAACGCGCTCCAGTTCTTCGGCGCTGGGCGGGGTGGTCTTCAGTTCGTCGAGCAGTTGCCACACGCCCTTCTCGACGTCGGCCAGGGTTTTCTGCTTCTGAACGTTCGGCGTGGCCGAAATAAGGAACAGGCTGTCGCCACGGGTAAAGGCGTTGTAGCTGGACGAAGCACCGGCAACCAGCTCCTGGCCACGCTCCAGGCGCGCCGGCATGCGGGCGCTGTAGCCGCCGTCGAGCAGCGCCGAGATCAGGCGCAGGGCGTGTACGGTGCGGGGGTCCTTGGCCGTGGCCAGGCCGGGCACGTTGAACCCGTAGATCAGGCTTGGCAGTTGCGTGCGCACGTGCAGGGTCAGCTGGCGCTGGCCGGGTTCTGCGAGCTCAAGTGGCAGCTTGGCCGGTGGCACGGTGCGCTTCGGAATGCTGCCGAAGTACTTCTGGGCCAGGCCTTTGACCTCGTCGGGGGTGACATCGCCGACCACTACCAGCGTGGCATTGTTGGGGGCATACCAGGACTCGTACCAGTGGCGCAGTTCCTCGACCTTCATGCGCTCCAGGTCGGCCATCCAGCCGATGGTCGGGGTATGGTAGCCGCTGGCAGGGTAGGCCATGGCGCGGAACAGCTCGAAGGCCTTTGCAGTGGGCTGATCGTCGGTACGCAGGCGGCGCTCTTCCTTGATGACCTCGATTTCCTTGCTGAATTCGTCGGCTGGCAGGCGCAGGCTGGCCAGGCGGTCGGCCTCCAGTTCCAGGGCTACGGGCAGGCGGTCACGCGCCAGCACCTGGTAGTAGGCGGTGTAGTCGTCGCTGGTGAAGGCGTTCTCTTCGGCGCCCAGGTCGCGCAGCACGCGTGAAGCTTCGCCGGGGCCGAGCTTGGCGCTCCCCTTGAACATCATGTGCTCCAGGGCGTGCGACAGGCCGGTCTGGCCCGGGGTTTCGTAGCTGGAACCGACCTTGTACCAGATCTGCGAGACCACCACCGGGGCGCGGTGGTCTTCGCGCACCACGACCTTGAGGCCGTTGTCGAGGATGAATTCGTGGGTGGGTTGCACATCGGCGGCGAAGGCCGCGAGCGGCAGGCAGAGCGTGCCGAGCAACAGGCCAGCGGCGCGGCGGGCTAGAGCATTCATACGGTGTTTAACCTGTTCGGCGGCCCGCTGGGTTTAGCGTCGACGGGCCAGGAGGTGCTAGGATACTGATCCGGTTGCCTGGCGACCATGCCTGTCGCCGTTCTGGCCCACAGGACACTAAGACAAAACATTGCGCATGAACCAGCCGGCTTCAAGATAGTCTGTTCTGCGTAGAGAGAATTCCCGATCCGCCGTAGCTGGCGCATCGCTACCCTGAGATAGCCGTCTTCCATGTTTGGTTCCAACGACGACAAGAAAGCGCCGGCCGAGGCTGGTGAAAAGAAAGGCCTGTTCAGCTGGTTTCGCAAGAAGCCGCAACAACCTGTGGACGCTGGCGTTCCCGCCAGTGAAGCCCCCGCTGTCGAGCAACCTGTAGCCGCTCCGGTCGAGGCCCCCGCTGCTGAAGCGCCGCAGCCTGAGGCGCCCGCGCCTGCCCCGGCAGCCGAAGCGCCGGCGCCGGTCGCTGTGCAGCCGTCGCCGGCCGCTGAACCCGAGCCGCTGGTTTCCCCGCCGCCGGTAGCGCCCGCGCCGCAACCCGTTGCCCCTGCGCCGGTGCCAGCGGCTGTGGTGGACGTCGCCCGTACCGAGCCTGCGCCGGTCAGCAACCTGGTACTGCCGGTGGCCGAAGAGCCGGTAGCGCTGGTGCCGGACCTGGAACCCAAGGCGCCACCGGCGATCCCCGAGCGCCCTGCACCTGAGGTGGTTGCCCCGCCGGCCGTGGCTGCCACAGCCGTCGAGGTCGCGCCAGAGCCAGCGGCAGCGCCGGCCGAACAGGCCAAGCCTGGCTTCTTTGCCCGCCTCAAGCAGGGCCTGTCGAAGACCAGTGCCTCCATTGGCGAGGGGATGGCCAGCCTGTTCCTGGGCAAGAAAGTCATCGACGACGACTTGCTCGACGAGATCGAAACGCGCCTGCTGACCGCCGACGTGGGCGTGGAAGCCACGTCGACCATCGTCCAGAACCTGACCCAGAAAGTCGCCCGCAAGCAACTGGCCGATGCCGACGCCCTGTACAAGTCGCTGCAGGAAGAGCTGGCGGCATTGCTGCGTCCGGTCGAGCAGCCACTGAAAGTGCAGGCGCAGAACAAGCCCTACGTGATCCTGGTGGTAGGCGTGAACGGCGCCGGCAAGACCACCACCATCGGCAAACTGGCGAAAAAACTGCAACAGGAAGGCAAGAAGGTGATGCTGGCCGCCGGCGATACCTTCCGCGCCGCAGCGGTCGAGCAGTTGCAGGTGTGGGGTGAGCGTAACCAGATTCCGGTCATCGCCCAGCACACCGGTGCCGACTCCGCATCGGTCATTTTCGACGCCGTGCAGGCCGCCAAGGCCCGCGGTGTGGATGTGCTGATCGCCGACACCGCCGGCCGCCTGCACACCAAGGACAACCTGATGGAGGAGCTGAAGAAGGTGCGCCGGGTCATCGGCAAGCTCGACGCCGAGGCGCCGCACGAGGTGCTGCTGGTGCTCGACGCCGGTACCGGGCAGAACGCCATCAGCCAGGCCAAGTACTTCAACCAGAGTGTCGAATTGACCGGCCTGGCCCTGACCAAGCTCGATGGCACCGCCAAGGGCGGGGTGATCTTCGCCCTGGCCAAGCAGTTCAAGTTGCCGATCCGCTTCATCGGTGTCGGCGAAGGCATCGACGACCTGCGCACCTTCGAAGCGGAGCCTTTCGTCAAGGCTCTGTTCGCCGAGCGAGACTGACCATGATCCGATTCGAACAGGTTGCCAAGCGCTATCCCAATGGTCATGTCGGGTTGCATGAGCTGAGTTTCCGGGCGCGCCGGGGCGAGTTCCTGTTCGTCACCGGCCACTCGGGCGCCGGCAAGAGCACCTTGCTGCGCCTGCTGCTGGCCATGGAGCGCCCGACCAGCGGCAAGCTGATGCTGGCCGGGCAGGACCTGGGCCAGATCAGCAACGCCCAGATCCCGTTCCTGCGCCGGCAGATCGGCGTGGTGTTCCAGAACCACCAACTGTTGTTCGACCGCACGGTGTTCAACAACATTGCCCTGCCGCTGCAGATTCTGGGCTTGTCCAAGGCCGAGATCGCCAAGCGCGTCGATTCCGCCCTGGAGCGCGTGTCGCTGGCCGACAAGGGCGAGCTGTTCCCGGCTGACCTGTCCACCGGGCAGCAGCAGCGGGTCGGCATTGCCCGGGCAATCGTCCACCAGCCTGCGCTGCTGCTGGCCGATGAACCCACCGGTAACCTCGACCCGCGGCTGGCCGCAGAAATCATGGGGGTATTCGAGGACATCAACCGCCTGGGTACTACGGTTTTGATCGCCAGCCACGACCTGGCACTGATTGCGCGCATGCGTCACCGCATGCTGACCTTGCAGCGCGGCCGCTTGATCGGCGATGGGGAGGCCGGGCAATGAGCACTACACGTACGCCAAAGGTTTCCGAGCGCGTTGCGCCGAAGCCAGCCGACCCGCAGCCGGCGAAGAAAAAACGCGGCGAAGACGATGACGGCCCGGATTTCCGCACGTTGTTGCACGCCTGGCTGGAAAGCCACCGTGCCAGCCTGGCTGACAGCCTGCGCCGGCTGGGCAAGCAGCCGATCGGCAGCTTCTTCACCTGCCTGGTGATGGCCGTCGCGCTGAGCATGCCGATGGGCCTGTCGTTGTTGCTGAAGAACGTCGAGCAACTGGGCGGTTCGTGGCAGCGCGCGGCGCAGATTTCGCTGTACCTCAAGCTGGATGCCGGCAGCCGTGATGGCGAGGCGCTGCGTGACGAGATCAAGGGCATGCCCGGCGTGGCAGACGCGCAGTATGTCAGCCGCGAGCAGGCGCTGGAGGAATTCCAGCAGCAGTCCGGTCTGGGCGAGGCCTTGCGCGAGCTGCCGGAAAACCCGCTGCCTGGTGTGGTGGTAGTCACCCCGACCGAGGTCGACAAGCCCGCCCTTGAAGCCTTGCGTCAGCGCCTTGCGGAGCTGCCGCGGGTGGATGTGGCGCAACTGGACCTGGTCTGGGTCGAGCGGCTGGCGGCGATCCTCAAGCTGGGTGACCGGTTCGTCTTCGGTCTGGCGGTGATGCTTATTTCTGCACTGCTGTTAGTAATCGGTAACACAATTCGTCTACATATCGAAAACCGCCGCATCGAGATCGAAGTGATCAAGCTGGTCGGCGGCACCGACGCCTACGTACGCCGGCCTTTCCTGTACATGGGCGCATTGTATGGCCTGGGTGCAGGGCTGCTGGCGTGGGGGATCCTGGCGTTTGGCCTGAACTGGCTGAACGAGGCGGTGGTAGGGCTTTCCGGGCTATACGGCAGTGACTTCGCCCTGGGCGGAGTGCCGGGGTCCGATGGTCTGTCGCTCTTGATCGGAGCGGTGTTGTTGGGGTATATCGGTGCATGGATTGCAGTCGCCCGCCACTTGAACGAGCTGGCACCGCGATAGTTTTTACAGGCCAGCATTGACATTTTGTTCACGATGGAACTTGTACCGTCGTTCCAGGTCAATGTTGGCAGCGCCCAAAAAGCGCGAGTCTAGTAAGTCGGAGGTTCTTGAATGACCACATCGTTGCAACCTGCCTATGCCTTGGTACCCGGTGCAAACCTGGAAGCCTATGTGCACACGGTCAACAGCATCCCGCTGCTGACGGTCGAGCAGGAGCGTGATCTGGGCGAGCGTCTCTATTATCAGCAGGATGTCGAGGCCGCTCGTCAAATGGTGATGGCCCACCTGCGTTTCGTCGTACATATCGCCCGTAGCTATGCTGGCTATGGGCTGGCCCAGGCTGACCTGATTCAGGAAGGCAACGTTGGCCTGATGAAGGCCGTCAAACGCTTCAACCCTGAAATGGGCGTGCGCCTGGTGTCGTTCGCCGTGCACTGGATCAAGGCCGAGATCCACGAGTTCATCCTGCGCAACTGGCGCATCGTCAAGGTGGCTACCACCAAGGCCCAGCGCAAGCTGTTCTTCAACCTGCGCAGCCAGAAGAAGCGCCTGGCCTGGTTGAACAACGACGAAGTGCATCGTGTGGCGGAGAGTCTTGGCGTCGAGCCGCGTGAAGTGCGCGAGATGGAGAGCCGCCTCAGCGGGCAGGACATGGCGTTCGACCCGGCAGCGGAAGCTGACGACGACAGCGCGTTCCAGTCCCCTGCGCATTACCTGGAAGACCACCGGTACGACCCGGCGGTGCAACTGGAGGATGCCGACTGGAGCGACAACTCCACCAGCAACCTGCACGAAGCGCTGCAAGGGCTGGACGAGCGCAGCCGCGACATTCTCTACCAGCGCTGGTTGGCTGAAGAGAAGGCCACCCTGCATGAGCTGGCAGACAAGTACAGCGTTTCGGCTGAGCGGATTCGCCAGCTGGAGAAGAATGCGATGAACAAGGTCAAGGCACTGATCGCAGCCTGATCGGGCCTTTGTTGCACAGAAAAGCCGCTGGCTCCGACGGAGCGAGCGGCTTTTTCATTTGTGCCGGCACTGCATTCAAAGCTTTCTGGATGAGTCGAGCTGCATCAGGTAGCTGGGGCCACCCAGCTGGCTCATTTGCCGACGAATCCACCCGGCACGGCTTGCCACATAGGCGCTCGGCCGGCTGGCACTCCACTTGATCGGGCTGGGCAATACTGCGGCCAGTTGCGCTGCCTGCTGGCGGGTGAGCTGGCTGGCATCGACACCAAAGTGATAGCGAGCCGCCGCCTGGGCGCCGAATACGCCTTTGCCCCACTCGGCGCTGTTCAGGTAAACCTCGAGAATGCGTTCCTTGGACCAGAGCAGTTCGATCAGTGCCGTGAACCAGGCTTCCAGCCCTTTGCGGAACCAGCTGCGCCCCGACCACAGGAACAGGTTCTTGGCCACTTGCTGGGTCAGGGTGCTGGCGCCACGAATGCTGCCGCCGCGCTCGTTGTAGGCCAGCGCAGCCTGGATAGCCGGGATGTCGAAGCCCCAGTGGCTGGCGAACTTCTGGTCTTCGCCGGCAATGACCGCGACCTTGAGTTCATCGGAGATGTTCTGCCACGGCTCCCAGTCGCGCTGCAGGTCGATGGGGTCGCCATTGACCCAGGATTGCACCTTGCGCTCGACCATCAGCGCCGTGCCGGGCGGGGGCACCCAGCGGAACACCAGCACCAGCACGATGCTGCAGGCAGCGAACCAGAGCAGGGCACGGAAGAGGCGGCGAACAAGGGATGGCAGCATGACGATGGCTTGGCCGTACGGGTGGAAGGGGTCATTATACAGACCCGATCCAAGGAGTCGTCCCATGCTTCGCAGCTTCCTGATGCTTGCCGCCTTTTTCGGCTTTACCGGAGTCGCACTGGGTGCCTTCGCCGCCCACGGCCTGAAAAACCGGCTGACGGCCGACTACCTGGCGGTGTTCCACACCGGCGTGACCTACCAACTGGTGCATGCGCTGGCGATTCTTGCGGTTGCCGTGCTCTCGGCGCACCTGCCCGGGCGCCTGGTGGGCTGGGCCGGTGGGCTGTTTGCGGTGGGTATCGTGCTGTTCTCCGGCAGCCTGTACCTGCTGGCCCTCAGCGGCCTGACCAAGCTGGGCATCATCACCCCGATCGGCGGCCTGTGCTTCCTGGCCGGCTGGCTATGCCTGGGGTTGGCGGCCTGGCGGCTGGGCTGACCAGCTGGTCCACAATCGCGACTAATGGCGCGCACCGCCCTTGGGTTGCGGGGCGGTTCGGCGCTAGAATGCGGGCCCCAAAGAATAATGGTGGCCGTGCGCATGCGCATTCAACTGAACGGTGAACCTTACGAACTGCCTGCCGGCGAGAGCGTTGCAGCCCTGCTGACGCGCCTGGAGCTCAGTGGGCGCCGCATTGCCGTGGAACTGAACCTGGATATCGTGCCGCGTAGCCAGCACGAGAGCACCCTGCTGAACGACGGCGACCAGGTCGAAGTGGTCCACGCGATCGGTGGCGGCTGACAGCAGCCTGGTGGTTCACAAGCAAGCCCTGCAACCTTTTCCCGAGGAACAACGATGAGCAACGTTCGCAGCGACAAGCCCTTCATTCTGGCCGGGCGCACGTTCCAGTCGCGCCTGCTGGTCGGCACCGGCAAATACCGTGACATGGAAGAGACCCGCCTGGCCACCGAGGCCTCGGGTGCCGAGATCGTCACCGTGGCCGTGCGCCGGACCAACCTTGGCCAGAATGCGGGTGAGCCGAACCTGCTCGACGTGTTGTCGCCCGACAAGTACACCATCCTGCCCAATACCGCAGGCTGCTTCGACGCCACCGAGGCCGTGCGTACCTGCCGCCTGGCCCGTGAGCTGCTGCAAGGCTACAAGTCCCACGAGTCGCGGACCTTGGTCAAGCTCGAAGTGCTGGCGGACCAGAAGACCCTGTTCCCCAACGTGATCGAAACCCTCAAGGCCGCCGAAGTGCTGGTCAAGGATGGTTTCGACGTGATGGTCTACACCAGCGATGACCCGATCATTGCCCGCCAGCTGGCTGAGGCGGGCTGCATCGCGGTGATGCCGTTGGCCGGCCTGATCGGCACGGGCCTGGGTATCTGCAACCCGTACAACCTGCAGATCATCCTGGAAGAATCGAAAGTCCCGGTGCTGGTCGATGCCGGCGTGGGCACCGCTTCCGACGCCACCATCGCCATGGAAATGGGCTGCGAGGCGGTGCTGATGAACTCGGCCATTGCCCACGCCCAGCAGCCGGTGTTGATGGCCGAAGCCATGAAGCACGCCATCGTCGCCGGTCGCATGGCCTACCTGGCCGGCCGGATGCCGAAAAAACTCTATGCCAGCGCCTCTTCGCCGCTGGATGGTCTGATCAAGTAAGAGCCCCAGATGACTGATTCGCAAGATACGCCGATCGCCGCCGACGGCGACCAGCGCCCACACCGCCGCATCAAGAGTTTCGTGATGCGTGCAGGGCGCATGACCGAAGGCCAGCAACGCGGCCTGGACCAAGGCGGCCCGCTGTACATCCTGCCGTTGGCCGACAGCCCGGTGGACTACGACCAGGTATTCGGCCGTTGCGCGCCGCGTACCCTGGAGATCGGCTTCGGTATGGGGCATTCCCTGCTGGAAATGGCCGCCGCCGCGCCGGAGCAGGACTTCATTGGTGTGGAAGTACACCGCCCCGGTGTTGGTGCGCTGCTCAATGGTGTGCTGACCCAGGGTTTGAAGAACCTGCGGGTGTATGACTGCGATGCCATCGAAGTGTTGAACCGCTGCGTGGCCGACAACAGCCTCGACCGCCTGATGCTGTTCTTCCCCGACCCTTGGCACAAGGCGCGCCACCACAAGCGCCGTATCGTGCAGCTGGAGTTCGCCGAGCTGGTGCGGCGCAAGCTCAAGCCCGGTGGCGTGTTCCACATGGCCACCGACTGGGAGCCGTATGCCGAGTACATGCTGGAAGTGATGAGTGCTGCGCCGGGCTACCGCAACCGCGCAGCAGACGGTACCTACGTGCCACGCCCCGAAGAGCGCCCGATCACCAAGTTCGAACGCCGCGGCGAGCGGCTGGGGCATGGGGTGTGGGATTTGAAGTTCGAGAAGGTGGACTGATCGGCTGAATCGGCCTTTCGGTACGCTGAGGCCTGTAGAAATGCAGGCCAAAAAAAACCGCTCTGAGATGAGCGGTTTTTTGTGTGAGCAAAAGGACTGAGTATCCTTCGCTTCAAGGCTTCACTGAAAGCTCTACACAGTCAGGTGATCATAGGCACCTTCAGAAGCAGGGTCAATGTGCGGAAATACCCGGCATCAAGTGTGTCGAAGCAGTTAACAGTCTCGGTCAAGTAGACCGGGTATCATCTAGCTGCTCCTGTGAGAGTCCATTCAGTGATGGGTCGGGTAGGAGAAGAATTCTGCTTTCCGGCCCCTTCGACATGGCCTGAGAACCGTGCCGGTGACTTCTTCGAAGGGCCATTAACCTGGCCACTTCACTGAACGCTCTACACAGCTTTCGAAGGCATCGAAGTACCGGTTAGATGCTGGAAGATTGGCCCGCCAACACGGAGGCCAATGCACATGAAGCGATTGCTTGACGCGCTGAGCCGTGTCTGGAGGCTCGCCCGGATTTTGATCTTGCTCAAGACCGTTCGGGACTTCATGCGCGACCACTTCGATGACGCCCGTTAAAGGCTAGTCAAGTGGTAGGGCTGCCCTGGTTTGCCGGGGCAGCTTTTGGAATCTGCGCCCCGCTTGTTTCCTGCGCTGATCAACTAGCGCGATCGGTGTAGGAGCGGCCTTGTGTCGCGATGGGCTGCAAAGCAGCCCCTGCTATCTCAAGCCTTCTGCTGGCAGTGCCGACCTCTTCGCGGGTAAACCCGCTCCTACAGTGATCGCGCATGCTTCCAGAAACTGGGCAAAACAGAATGTCCCACAAGCGTTCAGCCCCAGGCTGTGTCTCAGCCGCGCCGGTCGGCCACCACGCCAATCAGCACCACGACCACCAGCAACACCGGCGCCAGTGCGTAGTTGTTGAACTGGCTCAGCCCCTTCACCACCCAGGGTGTGGCATAGATCAGTGCCGCGCCGCTGCCGACCATCACCATCACCGCCATGAACGGTACGCGTAGGGCGCCACCCAGGCTGCCCAGCCGTTGTTCGGCCCAGCCTTTGACGTCGCTGCCGAACAGCACCAGCAGGCAGCCTACCAAGGCCAGCGAAATTTCTGACAGGTTGCCGCGGCTCCAGCGGGAAACCGTCGCGAGCAGATCAAGTACCAGATCCATGGGTCATCCTTAGGTCAAGAAATACTGCAGCAGGTCATTGAGGAATAGCTGGCCCCTTGGCGTGGCCACCAGTCGATCCGGTTCGACCTGCAAAAGGCCCTTTTGTTCGGCTGCCCGACGGGCTTCGCGCAACTGCTCCAGCGGCAAGCCGGTGCGCTGGGTGAACAGCTGGGCTTCCACGCCATCGGTCAGGCGCAGGGCGTTCATCAGGAACTCGAACGGCAACTCGTCGACTGGCAGCAGCTTCTCACCGGCTTTGTACGGTTTGGCCAGGTTCAGGTAGTCCTTGGGCAAGCGAGTCTTCCAGGTGCGCAGGATACGGCCGTCAGCGAAGGTCAGTTTGCCGTGGGCGCCGGCGCCGATGCCGATGAAGTCGCCAAAACGCCAGTAGTTGAGGTTATGCCGCGCAGCGCGGCCGGCCTGAGCATAGGCCGAGACCTCGTACTGGCGAAAACCATGCTCGGCCATCAGCGCCTGGCCGGCTTCCTGGATGTCCCAGAGAATGTCGTCCTCGGGCAGCTCCGGCGGCTGGTTCCAGAATACCGTGTTGGGCTCGACGGTCAGTTGGTACCACGACAGGTGCGTGGGCCCCAGGTCCATAGCTTGGCGCAGGTCGCCCAGGGCGTCTTCCAGGGACTGGTCGGGCAGGCCGTGCATGAGGTCCATGTTGAAGTTGTCGAACCCGGCCGCGCGCGCCATGCCGGCTGCCCGGACGGCTTCGTCACCATTGTGGATGCGCCCCAGGGCCTGCAACTTGGCCGGCTGGAAGCTCTGCACGCCAATGGACAGGCGGTTGATGCCGGTTTGCCGGTAGGCCTTGAACTTGTCCTGCTCGAAGGTGCCCGGGTTGGCCTCCAGGGTGATCTCGATGTCCGCTGCGAACGGTATGCGCTGCTCCACGCCGCGCAGCAGGCGGCCCAGGGCGCCTGCACTGAACAGGCTGGGCGTACCGCCACCGAAGAAGATCGAGCTGATCGGCCTGCCTTGCACCGCCGCCAGCTCCTGGTCCAGGTCGGTCAACAGCGCCGCGACGTAGGCGTCTTCCGGCAGCTCAGGGCCGGCCGCGTGGGAGTTGAAGTCACAGTAAGGGCATTTGCGCACGCACCACGGAATGTGGATGTACAGCGCCAGCGGCGGCAGGCTGGTAAAGCCCGCCGCGCCAGGGGTAGCCAGCGTTGCGATCATGCCAGGCCCAGGCGTTGGCGCAGCAGGGCCATGGCGCGGGCGCGGTGGCTGAGCTGGTTCTTGTCCACAGGTGCCAGGTCGGCGCTGGAGCAGTTGCGTTCGGGCACCCAGAACAGTGGGTCATAGCCAAAGCCATGCTCGCCACTGGCCTGGAACAGAATGCGCCCTTGCCACAGGCCCTCGCAGAGGATCGGGAGCGGGTCATCCGCGTGGCGTACCAGTGCCAGCACACAGACGAACTGTGCACCGCGCTCGGCTTCTGGCACGTCTTTCAGCGCGTCGAGCAGCTTGGCATTGTTTGCCGCGTCACCCTTGCCATCGGCATAGCGCGCCGAGTAGATACCCGGCGCACCGCCGAGGAAGTCCACGGCCAGGCCGGAATCGTCGGCCAAGGCCGGCAGGCCGGAAATACGTGCAGCGTTGCGCGCCTTGAGGATGGCGTTCTCGACGAACGACAAGCCGGTTTCTTCCGGCTCTACCTGGCTGAATTCGCCAATCGAGCGCAGTTGCACCGAGTGGCCGAGCATGGCCTGGAGTTCCTTGAGTTTGCCGGCGTTGTGGCTGGCCAATACGAGTTGCTGGAAATTCATCATTCGCCTGGGAACACTTCCTGGTTGAAACTGAGGGAGTTGCTGATGCCGCCGGTTTCGATAATCTGCTTGAACCCTAGCGGGCTGCTGCGCACGGGGCGACGCATGGGCGCTTCCTCCCGGTGTGTGTGTCAGACCGCGAGCTGGTGCTCTTGCAAGCTCGGGCTGCTGACGCGGTAGATGCCGATCTCACCCAGAAGATTAGGCCAAAGCCGGCCACCCCACCCATTGCGGTGCAGGTGGTCGACTGCCAGGCGGTCGAGCACCTTGGCCCGGCGCTCATGCACCAGCTCTTCAAAGTCGGCGAACGTGCAGAAGTGAATGTTCGGTGTGTTGTACCAGGTATAGGGCATGAAGTCCGATACCGGCATGCGGCCTTTGGTCGCCAGGTACCAGCGGCAACGCCAGTGCCCGAAGTTGGGGAAGGTGATGATGCACTGGCGGCCCACGCGCAGCATCTCGTCGAGGATGCGATCGGGGTACTCCACGGCCTGCAGGGCCTGCGTCATGATCACCACGTCGAAACTGTTGCTGGCGAAGTTGCCCAGGCCTTTGTCCAAGTCTTGCTCGATGACGTTCACACCCTTGGCCACGCAGGCGGCGATATTGTCGGGGTCGATCTCCAGGCCATAGCCGGTGACCTGCTTGCGGTCACGCAGCGAGGCCAGCAGTTCGCCGCTGCCGCAGCCCAGGTCGAGTACCCGGCTGCCGGCGGGGATCCAGTCGTGGATGATTTCCAGATCGGCTCTCATGCTGTCCTCAGATGGCAATGCGGTTCATGTAGTTCGAGAAACCCTGCATGTAGCGAGGTGTGGGGATCAAGAAGGCATCGTGCCCATAAGGTGAGTCGATCTCCAGGTAGCAGACGTTCTTGCGCGCTGCCATCAGGGCGTCGACGATCTCCCGCGAACGGGCCGGAGAGAAGCGCCAGTCGGTGGTGAACGACATGATGCAGTAGTCCGCCTTGACGTTGGCCAGGGTGGCTGCCAGGTCGCCGCCGTGGGCGGCAGCCGGGTCGAAGTAGTCCAGCGCCTTGGTCATCAGCAGGTAGGTGTTGGCATCGAACCGCCCGGAAAACTCCTCGCCCTGGTAGCGCAGGTAGCTCTCGACCTGGAACTCGACGCTGTGAAAGTCATAGTTGAGCTTGTCGCTCTTGAGCTCGCGGCCGAATTTTTCACCCATCGAGTCATCGGACAGGTAGGTGATGTGGCCGACCATGCGCGCCAGCATCAAGCCCCGCTTGGGGATCACGCCCTGGTCCTGGAACGAACCGCCGTGGAACTCGGGGTCGGTGAGGATGGCCTGGCGTGCCACTTCGTTGAAGGCGATATTCTGCGCCGACAGTTTCGGTGCCGAGGCGATGTCGACGCAGTGGCGCACGCGCTCCGGGTAGGTCATGGTCCACTGCAGCGCCTGCATGCCACCCAGGCTGCCGCCAACGATGGCTGCCCACTGCTGGATGCCCAGGCGATCGGCCAGGCGCGCCTGGCTGTGCACCCAGTCTTCCACCGTCAGTACCGGAAACTCGGCGCCGTAGGGTTTGCCAGTGGCCGGGTTGACGCTGCTGGGGCCGGTGCTGCCGTTGCAACCGCCGAGGTTGTTCAGGCTGACCACGAAGAAACGGTTGGTATCGATGGGCTTGCCAGGGCCGATGCAGCTGTCCCACCAACCCGGTTTACGGTCGGTGGCAGCATGATAGCCGGCGGCATGGTGGTGGCCAGACAGCGCATGGCAGATCAGCACGGCATTGCTCGCGCTGGCATTGAGGGTGCCGTAGGTCTCGTAGACCAGCTCGTAACTGGCCAGGGAGCGGCCGCAGGCCAGCGCCAGCGGTTCATCGAACCGGGCGGTTTGCGGTACTACCAGACCGACGGAATCTTCGGGAAAGACAGTGGACATCGACCCTGCTCACGCTTGACGGAGGCGTAAGTCTAAAGAGCGCTACCCCCAGCGGCAAGCAAAGGCTTGCCGCTGGGGGCATGCGGGGTCAGATCATGCGCCACAGCTCCTGGGGCATGCCGGCATAGGCAGCCAGCGGCGGCATGACGAACGACTGGATCACCTGAATCGCCAGGAAGGCGAAGATCGGCGAAATGTCCATGCCGCCCAGGTTGGGCACGATACGGCGGAAGGGGGCCAGCACCGGCTCGCTGATCTGGTAGGCCAGTTCGGCGGCGGGGTTGTGGCTGTTGGGCGCAACCCAGGAAACGATCACCATCACGATCATCGCCACCCAGAAGATCTTCAGGAACAGCGAGGTAATGCCGATGATCGCCCACATCAGCAGGTGCAAGACGTCACCGAAGGTGCCATAGGTGACCATCAGCACAAAGGCCATCAGCAGCGCCTGGATCAGCACCGACAGCAGCAGCGACGAGGTGTCCAGGCCGCCAATGCTGGGGATGATGCGGCGGATCGGCTTGAGCAGCGGCTGGGTGGCGCGCACCGCGAACTGGCACAGCGGGTTGTAGAAATCGGCCTTGACCAGCTGCAGTACGAAGCGCAGCAACACGATCACCAGGTACAGGCTGACCAAGGTTTGCACCACGAAAATCGCGGCGCCGGAGAGTGCATTCATCGATAACTCCTTATTTGCCCAGTTGTTCGGCCAGTTCGGCGGAGCGTGTCGCGGCAGCCTGCAGGGCCTGCTCGACGATCGCCTCGAAGCCGCTGGCCTGGAACGACTTGATCGCCGCTTCAGTGGTACCGGCGGGCGAGGTGACACGGCGGCGCAGTTCGGCGGCGTCTACATCGCTGGCGACCGCCATGCGGGCAGCGCCCAAGGCCGTGTGCAGGGTCAGTTGCGAGGCGGTTTCACGCGGCAGCCCAAGCTTTTCGCCTGCGGCAGTCATGGCCTCGATCAGCAGGAAGAAGTAGGCCGGGCCACTGCCGGAAACCGCGGTCACGGCGTCCAGTTGCTGTTCCTGCTCAAGCCACAGGGCCGTGCCTACCGCCGACAGCAGTTGCTCGGCCTGCTGGCGCTGTGCGGCCGACACCTCGGCGGTGGCGTACAGGCCGCTCACGCCCTGGCGCAGGAGCGCGGGGGTATTGGGCATGCAGCGCACCACGGGGCGCGCGCCCACCCAGCTTTGCAGGCTGGCGCAGGTGATGCCGGCAGCGATGGAAACGATGAGTTGGCCATCACGCAGGCTGGGTTGCAGGGCCTGGCAAACCGCTTTCATGACCTGCGGCTTGACCGCCAGCACGATCACGTCGGCGCCGTCGATGGCCTGGGCATTGTCCTCAAAGGTTTGGATGCCGTGTTCGGCCTGGATGCGGCTGCGGGTCTCGGCGCCCGGATCGCTGGCGCGAATCTGCGAGGCGTCCAGGCCCTGGGCACGCAGACCTCCGATCAGGCTGGCGGCCATGTTGCCGGCGCCGATAAAGGCAATACGAGTCTTGCTCATGTCAGGTCCTTGTGGAAAAGAGTGAGTAAAGCATGCAATCAGCCCTGGCCGGGGTTGAGTGGGGCGCGGGCG
Source organism: Pseudomonas sp. BJP69 (assembly GCF_007633355.1). Classification (NCBI taxonomy): domain Bacteria; kingdom Pseudomonadati; phylum Pseudomonadota; class Gammaproteobacteria; order Pseudomonadales; family Pseudomonadaceae; genus Pseudomonas; species Pseudomonas sp. BJP69. The sequence continues at coordinate 5,217,795 of NZ_CP041933.1, read as the reverse complement.
CCGAACAGGGCGGTACCGATGCGTACCCAGGTCGCACCTTGTGCAATGGCCGCTTCCAGGTCGTGGCTCATGCCCATGGACAAGGTGTCCAGCCCCAGGTGCTGCTGTTCCAGCAGGTTACGCAGGCTGGCGAAGGCGGCCTCCTGAGCGGCGCGGTCGTCGGTGGGTTCGGGGATCGCCATCAGCCCGCGCAGGCGCAGGTTGGGCAGGGCCGCCACGGCCTTGGCCAAGGCCGGCAGTTCGGCGGCGGCGCAGCCGGACTTGCTGTCTTCGCCACTGACGTTCACCTGCAGGCAGATGTTCAGCGGTGCCAGCCCGGCAGGGCGCTGTTCTGAAAGGCGTTGGGCGATTTTCAGGCGGTCCACGGAATGCACCCAGTCGAAATGCTCGGCAATGGCTTTGGTCTTGTTCGATTGAATGGGGCCAATGAAGTGCCAGATCAAGGGCAAGTCGCCGAGTGCCTGCTGCTTTGTCAGGGCTTCCTGTAGGTAATTTTCCCCGAAATCGCACACGCCAGCGGCGTACAGCTCGCGGATCGCAGCGGCTGGCTTGGTCTTGCTCACGGCCAGCAGTTGGACGCTGGCCGGCTCACGCCCGGCTGCCTGTGCAGCACTGGCGATACGGGCGGAAATCGCGGAAAGGTTGTCTGCTAGGGTGGACATGGAGGGTGGCCGGCTAGTGTTGGGTTTGCGGCATTCTACCTACTTGAAAGCCTTTGGGGAGTCTCATGGATGTGACCGACCTGTTGGCACGGGCCGTGGCGGTGCAGGCTTCGGACCTGCACCTGGCGGCCGGCCAGACACCCATGCTGCGCCTGGACGGTGAGCTGCAGCGCATGGCCATGCCGCCGCTCGCCGCGGGCGCCTTGGTCGCGGGCATGGCAACCCTGCTCGATGACACGCAGCGCGAGCAGTGGGCGCAAGGGGCTGAACTGGACCTGGCGCTGGCGCTGCCTGCCCTAGGGCGCTTTCGCGTGAACCTGTTTCGCCAGCTGAATGGGCCTGCGGCGACCTTCCGCCTGATCCCAGGGCGTATTGCCACGCTGGATGAGCTAGCGCTGACCGATGTGTTTCAGGCGGTGGTCCAGTACCGCGATGGTCTGGTGCTGGTGGCTGGGCCGACCGGCAGTGGCAAGTCCAGCACACTGGCAACGTTGCTGGACCAGCTGAACCGCGAAAAGGCGCTGCACATCATTACCCTGGAAGACCCTGTTGAAGTTATCCACAGCAGCCAGCGTAGCCTGGTCAACCAGCGCGAGGTCGGCCGCCACAGCAGCGGCTTTGCCCAGGGGCTACGCAGCGCGCTGCGCCAGGACCCGGACGTGATCATGATCGGCGAGTTGCGCGACCTGCAGACCATTCGCCTGGCCTTGCAAGCGGCCGAGACCGGGCACCTAGTGCTGGCGACGGTACATGCGCGCTCGGCGGCCAGCAGCATCGAGCGGCTGGTGGAGGTATTTGCAGCCGATGAAAAGCCGTTGGTGCGGGCGATGCTGGCGGAGTCGTTGCAAATGGTGGTGGCGCAGGTGCTGGTACGCCGCGTGGGCGGTGGGCGGGTTGCAGCGCGGGAAGTGTTGGTGGCGACGCCGGCGGTGCGCAACCTGGTGCGCGAGGGGCGGATGGCGCAGTTGTGTTCGGTGATGCAGGCGGGTGGTGCGCAAGGGATGCGGACGATGGAGGGGGCACTGCGTGGGTTACGAGAGAAAGGCCTGGTTGACGATTGATAGTGCCTCTACAGGCTCTCTCGCCAGCAAGCCAGCTCTCATAGAACAGTACATAACTTATTGATTTAGCGGGATCTTTGTGGGAGCGGGCGTGCCCGCGAACACCGGCGTAGCCGGTGCCTGCCACCGCGTCGCCTGCTTCGCGGGCACGCCCGCTCCCACACAGGCCGCGTCGCGGTTACGAATCGAGTTCTCTGTGCGACAGCGCAGCCCGTAGGGCTGTGTGATCTCCCACAGGTTCACCACAGTTCTACAGATTTGTGGGGGAGCTGGCTTGCCGGCGATCGGGCCATTGCAGGTGGAAAAAGCCTAGCGCTTGGCCAGGCTCAGCTGCTGCTCTTTCGGCAGCACCCGTTTGGCGACCACGTAATGCTTCTGCCAGTAAGGCTTGCTCAGGTTGTCGATGCTTACCCGCTTGCCGCGGCGTGGCGCGTGGATGAAACGGTCGTTGCCCAGATAGATGGCCACGTGGTTCACCCGCCGGCTTTTGATGTTGAAGAAGATCAGGTCCCCTGGCTTCAACTCGCCCTTGGCCACTTTCACCCCATGGCCCTGGGCCATGGCATTGGAGGTGCGTGGCAGGTCTACGTTGGCCACGTCGTTGAAGGCGTATTTGACCAGGCCACTGCAGTCAAAGCCCTTTTTCGGGCTGCTGCCACCCCAAACGTAGGGGGTACCGAGTACATTGACCGCGCGGCTGAGCACATCGCTGCTCTGCTTGGGCGACATCGCGGCCACCTTGCTACCGCGCGTGCTGGCGGCGCTGACAGTGCGAGCATGGGGCGCAGTCTGCTTGACCGCTGCATGCCTCACGGCGGCATTGCTGGTGTAGCCGGTGAAGCCATTGGGAAGACGTTGCTCACGATTGGTGGCGTGGGCGGCCAGGGGCAATAATAGGCAGAGGGTCAGCCATGTCTTGAGTAAAGGCGGCATAGATGAAGCTCTTATGAATAGTTATGTGTTGGGCGCGCAACTTTATAACAGCTTTTTGATCAATTTATGATCCGTTGGTCGATTGGCAGGGTGCCATACGTCGGCCTGTGACAAAAAAGTCACATATTTTCTTAGAAAATTTTTCCATAACCCACGAGGGCTAGGCATGAACAGTTATCAACAGGGAACGCCCTACCACGACACGCACAGCAAGACCATCGGCTACCTGCTGTGGATTTTCGGCTTCACCGGGTCGCATCGTTTCTACTACGGCAAGCCGATAACCGGCACCCTCTGGTTCTTCACCTTCGGCCTGCTGGGTATCGGCTGGCTGATCGACCTGTTTCTGATCCCGGCCATGGACCGCGAGGCGGACCTGAGGTTCCAGTCTGGGCGCATCGACTACAACATCGCCTGGGTCCTGCTGACGTTCCTCGGCGTGTTCGGCCTGCACCGGCTGTATCAGGGCAAGTGGGTGACCGCGATCATCTACTTCCTGACCGGTGGCCTGTTCCTGGTAGGGGTGCTGTACGACTTCTGGACACTCAATAGCCAGGTGTCCGAGCGCAACGCGGGGCGGGGCTGAGAGGGCAAGGGCTGCTTTGCAGCCCTGTCGCTAGGCAAGGCCGCTGCACCGGGGCGGCTCAAGTCTGACGGGGGCGCACAGCGCCCCGTTCAAAGGTTACTGGCGGGTCTGGCGCTGTTGCAGCAACAGGTTGGCAAAACCAGCGCCGGCCAACTGTTTCTGCGCACCGGTCAGCTGTTCGCGGTTGCTGAACGGGCCGACCATCACGCGGTACCAGGTTTCTTCCTTGACCGTACCCGACTCCACCTTCACTGACTGCCCCAGCAGAATGATCTGGGCCCGCACCTTGTCGGCGTCGGCCTGTTTGCGGAACGAGCCCGCCTGCAGGAAGTACTGGGTGGTCGCTGCCGGCTTGATCACTGGCGGGGCCGGAGGCGGGGTTTGGCCAAGCAGTGCTGCCTGGGCCCGCGCCGTGTCGATTTTCGCCGCTTCAGCGGGGGTAACCGGTGTGACCGGCTGGGCCGGGACCGGGGGTGTTTTCTCCGGTACGGCCTCTGGCGGCACGATGACTTCCGACTCCGGCAGCAAGGTGTAGAAGTCGTACTTCGGTTTCACCGGCTGTTGCGGTGTGGCCTGCGCAGGCTTGCTGGCTTCGGCCACTTTGTCGGCCTTCTGCTGCTCGGGTTTGGCCCGCTTGATGTCATCGCCGCCGGGTTCGAGCTTCATCAGGAACACGATGAACGCGCCAACGGTCAGGCCGACCGCCAGCCATACCCAGCCGGGAATCGGCTGTTTGGCTGGCGCTGTCTGGCGGCTGGCGCCGCGTTTGGGTGCGGGTTTTTTCTTGGCAGCCAACTTACATGCGCTCCAGGGTTTCCAGGCCGAGCAGTTCCAGACCTTGTTTGAGGGTGCGGCCAGTCAGGGCGGCCAGGCGCAGGCGGCTCTGTTGCTGCTCGGGAGTTTCAGCGGCGAGGATCGGGCAGTTCTCGTAGAAGCTGGAGAACAGGCCGGCGAGGTCGTACAGGTAGCTGCACAGTACGTGCGGTGTGCCTTTCTCGGCAACGCTGTTCAGGGTTTCGCCAAACTGCGCCAGGCGTGCGGCCAGGTCCTGCTCGTGGGCGGCCTGCAGCACGATCTTGCCATCGGCTTGGTCAAAGCGCTTGCCCAGCTTGCGGAACACGCCAGCTACACGGGTATAGGCGTACAGCAGGTAAGGCGCGGTATTGCCTTCGAAGTTGAGCATCAGCTCGAAGTTGAAGCTGTAGTCGCTGGTGCGGTGTTTGGACAGGTCGGCGTATTTCACCGCGCCAATACCCACCACTTCGCCGATGCGGCGCAGTTCGTCGTCGGCCAGGCTCGGGTTCTTTTCCTTGACCAGCGCGTAGGCCCTTTCCTTGGCCTCGGTCAGCAGGTCGATCAGCTTCACGGTGCCGCCGTCGCGGGTTTTGAACGGGCGGCCATCGGCGCCGTTCATGGTGCCGAAGCCCATGTGCTCCATTTGCATCGGGTGGCCGACGAAGCCTGCGCGGCGGGCCACTTCGAACACCTGGTTGAAGTGCAGGGCCTGGCGCTGGTCGACGAAGTACAGGGCACGGTCGGCCTTGAGCACATTGCTGCGGTAGCGCACGGCGGCCAGGTCGGTGGTGGCGTACAGGTAACCGCCGTCGGCCTTCTGCACGATCACTGGCAGCGGGTCGCCGTCGCTGTTCTTGAACTCGTCGAGGAACACGCACTGGGCGCCCTGGTCTTCGACCAGCAGGCCCTTGGCCTTGAGGTCGGCCACGACATTGGCCAGGTCGTCGTTGTAGGCGCTTTCACCCATCACGTCCGCCATGGTCAGCTTGACGTTGAGCAGTTCATACGTCTTTTGGCAGTGCGACAGCGAAATGTCCTTGAAACGTGTCCACAGGGCCAGGCATTCCGGGTCACCGGCCTGCAGCTTGACCACCAGGCCGCGGGCACGGGTGGCGAATGCCTCGGACTCGTCGAAACGCTGCTTGGCCGCGCGGTAGAAGTTTTCCAGGTCCGACAGCTCATCGCTGGTGATCGGGTTTTCCTGCAGGTAGGCCATCAACATGCCGAACTGGGTGCCCCAGTCGCCTACGTGGTTCTGGCGAATGACGGTGTCGCCCAGGAACTCCAGCACCCGCGCCACGCTGTCACCGATGATGGTCGAGCGCAGGTGGCCGACGTGCATCTCTTTGGCCAGGTTGGGGGCCGACAGGTCGACCACCACTTTTTGCGCCGGGCCGGCCTTGCGCGCGCCGAGGTGGGCGTCGGCCAGGGCAGCGTCCAGGCGGTTGGCCAGGGCGTCGGTATTCTGGAAGAAATTGAGGAAGCCAGGGCCTGCGATCTCGACCTTGCTGATATCGGCGCTGGCCGGCAGGGCGTTGATCAGTTTTTCCGCCAGGTCGCGCGGCTTCATGCCGGCCGGCTTGGCCAGCATCATCGCGATATTGCTGGCGAAGTCGCCGTGGGTCTTGTCCCGGGCGTTTTCCACCTGGATCGCCGGCGACAGCCCTTCAGGCAGCACACCGTCGGTGACGAGTTGGGTGAGGGCTTGCTGGATCAGCTGGCGAATGGTGTCTTTCATGGGGGTCTCTTTTCGACCGCAAGCGCGGTGCAGCGCTTGGATGCGCAGGTGGAAAAACTGGGCATTATCCGTGCCTGGGAGCGGGTTGCCAACCTTTGGGCTTCACGTTGGAAGGCGCGAGTAGCAAGTCGCAAGTAGCAAGTAGCAAGAAAAAGCTTGGTGGCGCCGCCTGACTCCGTTCCGCTCTTGCTTGCAGCTTGCAGCTTGCAGCTTGCAGCTTGCAGCTTGCAGCTCAATAAAGGTCGACCGGGTCGACATCCAGCGACCAGCGGACCTGGCGCCCGCTCGGCATCTGCTCCAACACTAGCAACCAGGCACTGATCAGTCGATGCAAAGGCGCCCGGGTGTTGGCCTGTATCAACAACTGCGCGCGGAAACGCCCGGCGCGCCGCTCCATGGGGGCCGGAACCGGGCCCAGCAGCTCGATGCCTGGCAGCCGCTGTTCGGCGACCAGGCGCTCGGCGGCGGCGCAGGCCTCGTCCAGGAAACCTTCAGCCTGCCCCGGCTTGTGCGCTTCTGCGCGCAGCAAGGCCAGGTGCGAGTAGGGCGGCAGCCCGGCGGCACGGCGTTCGTCCAGGGCCTGTTCGGCAAAGGCGAAGTAGCCTTGTTCGGTCAGTTGCACCAGCAGCGGGTGATCGGCCAGGTGGGTCTGGATGATGACCTTGCCCGGTTCCTCGGCACGCCCGGCGCGCCCGGCGACCTGCACGATCAGTTGCGCCATGCGCTCGCTGGCGCGGAAGTCGCCCGAGAAAAGCCCCCCGTCGGCGTCGAGGATGGCCACCAGGGTTACCCGCGGGAAATGGTGCCCTTTGGCAAGCATCTGGGTACCGACAAGGATGCTCGGCTGGCCTTTCTGGATGGTACTGAACAGCTGGTGCATGGCGTCCTTGCGCGCCGTGCTGTCGCGGTCCACACGCAGAATCGGGTAGTCCGGGAACAGCACTTTCAGGCGTTCTTCGGCGCGTTCGGTGCCCGCACCGACTGGGCGCAGGTCGACGTGGTCGCACTGCGGGCACTGGTGTGGCAGGCGTTCGTCATAGCCGCAGTGGTGGCAGCGCAACACCCCGGAGCGCTGGTGCACGGTCATGCGCGCGTCGCAGCGCGGGCATTCCGACAGCCAGCCGCAATCGTGGCACAGCAGCGTAGGGGCGAAGCCGCGGCGGTTGAGGAACACCAGCACTTGCTGGCCGGCTTCCAGTGTCAGGCGGATGGCCTGCTGCAGCGGGCCGCTGATGCCACTGTCCAGCGGCAGGCTTTTGACATCCAGGCGCAGCATGCGCGGTGGGCGTGCGCCGCCCGCGCGCTGATTCATGCGCAACAGGCGGTAGCGGCCGGTGAGGGCGTTGTGCAAGGTTTCCAGCGAGGGCGTGGCGGAGCCGAGCAGGATCGGAATGTTCTCCTGGTGCGCCCGCACCAGCGCCAGGTCGCGGGCATGGTAGCGCAGGCCCTCCTGCTGTTTATAAGAACCGTCGTGTTCTTCGTCGATGATGATCAGGCCAGGGTTTTTCATGGGCGTGAACAGCGCTGAACGGGTGCCGATGATAATGTCGGCTTCGCCATCGCGTGCCGCCAGCCAGGCGTCCAGGCGGTCCCGGTCGTTCACCGCCGAATGCAGCAAGGCAATCCGGGCGTTGAAGCGTTGCTCGAAGCGCGCCAGGGTTTGCGGGCCGAGGTTGATCTCCGGGATCAGTACCAGCGCCTGCTTGCCGGCCTCGAGGGTTTCGCGGATCAGCTGCAGGTAGACCTCGGTCTTGCCGCTGCCGGTCACGCCGGCCAGCAGGAAGGCCGCAAAACCGCCGAAGCCCTCGCACACCGCCTCGAAGGCATCGCGTTGCTCGTCATTGAGCGGCAGCTCCGGCTGTGCCAGCCAGTGTTCGTGGCGCAAGCCCGGCTTCTGGCGGCGGACTTCGATCTGCACCAGTTCCTTGGCCAGCAGCAGGTCGAGGCTGTCCTTGTTCAGGTTGAGCTTGGCCAGCAGGCTGTGCGCCACCCCGTGCGGGTGCTGCGCCAGGGTCTTGAGGGCATCGCGCTGGCGCGGTGCCCGGGCGATGCGCGGGTCGTCCAGGCGGGCGTCGGGGGCAATGTGCCAGAAGCGCTCCTGGCGCATTTCTGCGGGCTCGCCCTGGCGCAGTAGCGTGGGCAAGGCCCAGCTCAAGGTGTCACCCAGGCTGTGCTGGTAGTACTGCGCGGTCCACAGGCACAGCTTGAACAGCGAAGGCGGAATCGGGGAGACCGGGTCGAGCAAGGCGCTGGCCGGCTTCAGCTTGTCGGCGGGCACCTCGCTCTGCGCGCACACTTCGACCAGTACGCCGATCATTTCGCGGCGGCCAAAGGGCACGCGAATGCGCATGCCCGGGGCCAGGGCCAAGCGCGCCATGCTCGCTGGCGCCTTGTAGTCGAACAGGCGCCGCAACGGCGAGGGCAGGGCAAGGCGCAGGATGACGTCGGACACGCAGAAAGTCTCGGAGGGCATTACAAGAACTGGCGAGCCTAGCAGACGACGGTCGGTGCAAGCGACATCTTGCACTGACGGTGTGCTCTGGTATTATTCGCCGCCTAATTACGTGCGGTATTCAACAATTGGTGTTGGGTGGCGGCACGCAGCTCGAGGAAGTGACCATGAAAGAAGGTATCCACCCGAACTACGAAGCTGTTGCAGTCACCTGCAGCTGCGGTAACAAGTTCGAAACCCGTTCGACCCTGGGCAGCACCCTGTCGATCGACGTTTGCAACCTGTGCCACCCGTTCTACACCGGTAAGCAGAAAGTCCTGGACACCGGTGGCCGCGTACAGAAGTTCGCCGACCGCTTCGGTATGTTCGGTACCAAGAAGTAATCATGCGCATGGCGAGTCCTTCGGGCTTCGCATTGTTGCTGAAAAAGGCGCCCCTCGTGGGCGCCTTTTTTGTGGGTGCGATCTGGCATTTGCCCGCCCTGGCCTTCTGCCCGCTGCCGGGCAAACCCGAGCAGGTTCGGGTGCGGCAGGTGGTCGACGGCGACACCGTGCGTCTGGTGGATGGCCGCAGTGTGCGGCTGATCGGCATCAACACCCCGGAGATCGGTCGCAAGGGGCGTGGCAGCGAGCCCTATGCCGAAGCTGCCAAGCGGCGCCTGCAGGCGTTGGTCGAGGCCAGTGACGGGCGTGTAGGGCTGGTTCCCGGTGTGCAAGCCAAAGACAAGTATGGGCGCACACTGGCGCACATTTATGGCCGTAATGGCGACAATCTCGAAGCACAATTGCTCAGTGAAGGCTTGGGCTACCGGGTGGCCGTCGCCCCCAATGTGCGCCTCAGTGGCTGCCAGCAACGCGCCGAGCAGGCCGCACGCCAGGCCGGCGCCGGCCTTTGGCGGCAGTCGCCCGTGGTGCCGGCAGACGCCATCAGGCAGCCTGGTTTTGCTGTGCTCAGTGGCCGAATCATGAGCATCGAACGCAACCGTGGTGGTGTCTGGTTGAACCTTGACCGTGCCGTGGTGGTGCAGGTCTCCGCTCGTCTGCAGCGTAACTTTCCGGCCAGTTTCTTCGCTAACCTCAAAGGGCGCCAGGTCGAGGTGCGTGGCTGGGTGGTGGACCGTTCCCGCAAGGGCGGCCTCAAGCCAGGGCAGCGGCGCTGGGTATTGCCACTGACCGACCCGAGCATGCTGGCGCGTACTTCTGGCTAAAAAATGTAGACAGTTCGCTATTGGATTGTACACACTGTTAGCCGTATGCCCCCGTGGGTTTTAGCGGAAAGTCGTAGGCTAAAGGCCTTGACACAAGTGACCGACCAGTCTTGTGACTACCCGGCTCTTTGCGTATCCTCGGCGGTCCGTCAGAACAGTAAATAGCGGAATGCCCACCATGTCAGACCTGAAAACTGCCGCTCTCGAATATCACGCTCAACCTCGCCCGGGGAAACTGAGCGTCGAACTTTCCAAGCCAACTGCCACTGCCCGTGACCTCGCCCTGGCCTACAGCCCAGGTGTTGCCGAGCCGGTGCGTGAAATTGGCCGGGATCCAGAGCTGGCATACAAATACACCGGCAAAGGCAACCTGGTTGCGGTGATTTCCGATGGCACTGCCATCCTCGGTCTGGGTGACCTCGGCCCACTGGCTTCCAAGCCGGTCATGGAAGGCAAGGGCGTTCTGTTCAAGCGTTTCGCAGGTATCGACGTATTCGACATCGAAGTCGAATCGGAAAGCCCGCAAGCATTCATCGACACCGTTCGCCGCATCTCGATCACCTTCGGTGGTATCAACCTCGAAGATATCAAGGCGCCAGAGTGCTTCGAGATCGAACGCACGCTGATCGAACAGTGCGACATTCCGGTGTTCCACGATGACCAGCACGGTACCGCCATCGTTACTGCGGCCGGCATGATCAACGCCCTGGAAATCGCCGGCAAGAAGCTCGAAGAAGCCAAGATCGTGTGCCTGGGTGCCGGTGCAGCTGCCATCTCCTGCATGAAGTTGCTGGTGAGCATGGGTGCCAAGGTCGAGAACATCTACATGATCGACCGCAGCGGCGTAATCCACGCTGGCCGTGACGACCTGAACCAGTACAAGGCCCAGTTCGCCCACGCGACCGACAAGCGCACCCTGGCCGACGCCCTGGAGGGTGCCGACGTGTTCGTTGGCCTGTCCGGCCCGAACCTGCTGAGCGCGGAAGGCCTGAAGTCGATGGCGGCCAACCCGATCGTGTTCGCCTGCTCCAACCCTGATCCGGAAATTTCGCCAGCGCTGGCTCACGCCACCCGCAGCGACGTGATCATGGCCACCGGCCGTTCGGACTACCCGAACCAGGTCAACAACGTACTGGGCTTCCCGTTCATCTTCCGTGGTGCCCTGGACGTACGCGCCAAGCGCATCAACGAAGAAATGAAAATCGCTGCGGCCATCGCCCTGAAAGACCTGGCCAAGCTGCCGGTACCCAAGGAAGTGTGCGATGCCTACGGCGTGCAAGCGCTGGAGTTCGGCCGTGAGTACATCATTCCGAAGCCCCTGGATGCCCGCCTGATCACCGTCGTTTCCGACGCCGTGGCCAAGGCTGCCATCGAGTCCGGCGTTGCTACCCTGCCGTATCCAAAGCACTACCCGCTCAAGAGCGTGGATGACGTGTTCAACGGCTGATTGCTGTTGTAGCGGTGTAAAAAGCCCCGGCTCACTCGAGCCGGGGCTTTTTTATGCGCGGTGGGAATGCGTCGGGGCCGGCAGGTGAGGGGCAGGGGGCGCCAGTGTCGACGCCCGTAGGGTCGAACGCCGCCGTGCACCTGCCCCGGATTGCCTCAGAACAGGTCCATCGGCGTCGCTTCATCCGCTGGCAATGGGCTGCCCGGCACGGCCCCATTGCCCAGTTCGTCCACCGATGGCGGCGAATCCTCGGCCTTGAACAGCTCGAAGTAGGCATTGGGTGTGCCCGGCGAAGCTGCCCGGCCGCTGACGGGGTCTACGCGCAGGCTGAGAATGCCTTCTGGCTCGGCCGGCGCATGTGCAGGCTTGTTCTTGAGTGCCGCACCCATGAAGCTCATCCAGATCGGCAGCGCCGCCGTGCCGCCGTACTCCCGGTGGCCCAGGGTTTCCGGCTGGTCGAAGCCAACCCACACGGTAGTCACGTAGTCGGCGTTGTAGCCAGAGAACCAGGCGTCCTTGGACTCGTTGGTGGTACCGGTCTTGCCTGCCAGGTCGGTGCGGCCCAAAGCCAGCGCCCGGCGGCCGGTGCCGCGCTTGATCACGTCCTGCAGCATGCTGGTGAGAATATAGGTGGTACGCCCGTCGATGATGCGCTCGGCAACCGCTGGTGGCTGCGCTGCCGCAGGGGTTTGGCCGGGGGCCGCCGGTGCCTCGCCGGGCATGCTGGCGGTGCTGATCGGCTGCTCGGGGGCGGCCAGGCCGGCCTGGTCTTCAGTACCTTGGGGTACGCGAGCCGGGTTGGCGGTGAACAGCGTTTCGCCACTGCGGCTCTCGATACGGTCGATCAGGTAGGGGGCAATCTTGTAGCCACCGTTGGCAAAGGTGCTCCAGCCTGTAGCGATTTCCATCGGCGTCAGGGTGGCGGTACCCAGGGCCAGCGACAGGTTGCGCGGCAGGTCCTGCTTGTTGAAGCCGAACTTGGCGATGTAGTCGATGGTGCGGTCCACGCCCATGGCCTGCAGCAAGCGGATCGAAACCAGGTTGCGCGACTTGTACAGCGCTTCGCGCATGCGGATCGGGCCGAGGAACGTGTTGGTATCGTTCTTCGGTCGCCACACCTTATCGACCGATTCGTCGACGAATACGATCGGCGCGTCGTTGACCAGGCTGGCGGCGGTATAGCCACTGTCCAGTGCAGCGCTGTAGATGAACGGCTTGAAGCTTGAGCCCGGTTGGCGTTTGGCCTGCATCGCCCGGTTGTAGTTGCTCTGCTCGAACGAGAAACCGCCGACCAAGGCGCGGATGGCGCCGCTGTTAGGGTCGAGGGTGACCAGTGCACTCTGTGCCCCCGGCACCTGGCTGAACTTGAAGGTGCCATCGTCCAGGCGTTGCAGGCGCACCAGGTCACCGACCTGGGCGACATCGGCGGGCGATTGCGGGGTGCGGCCCTGGGCGTTGCTGTTGATGAACGGGCGCGCCCATTTCATGGTGTCCCAGGCCACATGCACCTGCTGGCCGTCACGGGTCAGCACCGCAAGGCCGGTTTTTTCGACCCGGGTGACGATGCCGGGCTCCAGCCCGCCCAAGGTGCGTTGCTTGCCCAGTTCCTGGCGCCAGGCAGCCTCGGTGCGCCCCGGGAAGCGGGCTTCAGGGCCGCGGTAGCCGTGGCGCTCGTCATAATCGGACAGGCCATTGAGGATGGCCTTGTTGGCCATTTCCTGCATGTCGCTGGGCACGGTGGTGGTAACGCGGAAGCCTTCGGTGTAAGCCTCGCTGCCGTAGCGGCCAACCATTTCCGCGCGAGCCATTTCCGCGACGTACGGTGCATTCACCTCGGGCGTCGGCACGTGATAGCTGGCGTTGAGTGGCTCGTCCAAGGCGGCCTGGTAGCTGGCCTGGTCAATCTTGCCCAGCTTGTACATGCGGCCCAGGATCCAGTCGCGGCGCTCTTTGGCGCGCACCGGGTTGGCCAGGGGGTTGAAGCGCGAGGGCGCCTTGGGCAGGCCGGCGATCATCGCCATCTGTGCCAGGCTCACGTCACGGATCGACTTGCCGTAGTAGACCTGGGCCGCGGCGTCGATACCGTAGGCGCGGTTGCCGAGGTAGATCTTGTTCACGTACAGCTCAAGAATCTCGTCCTTGGTCAGCTCCCGCTCGATCTGCAGGGCCAACAGAATTTCGTTGGTCTTGCGCGAGAAGCTGCGCTCGCTGGTCAGGAAGAAGTTCTTGGCCACCTGCATGGTGATGGTGCTGCCGCCGGTCTGAATGTGCCCGGTTTTCACCAGCTGGGTGGCCGCGCGCATCAGGCTGCTGGGGTCCACGCCGTAGTGGTTGAGGAAATTGTCGTCCTCGGCTGACAGCAATGCCTGAATGAACTGTGGGGGAATGTCTGCGAAACGGATCGGCGAACGGCGCATTTCGCCAAATTCGGCAATCAGCTTGCCATCGCTGCTGTACACCTTGAGGGGGATCTGCAACTGGATGCTTCTGAGCGAATCGACCGAGGGCAGGTTGGGACTAAGATACAGAAACGCACCGCTCACACCGAGTACGAGCGCGCAAATGACTGCGACGGAAGACCACCAGAAGAACTTCAGCAGACGTATCAAGGCTTTTCGGTGTCCAGGTTGAAAGTGGATTGCACGCAGGTCCGGCGGACCAAAAAACGCTGGGCATTATACGCATTTTTTCGCCTTTCCGGGCCACCGGCCAGGCAGCCCGTCGCCCTGACGGATGGTCCCGGCCCAGTGTTGCCGCGGGGGCGCGACATACAGCAAGGAATTCGCAATGCTTGGACGCTTCGGCAAGGATGCCGGTTCACTGGTAGGGGTGGAAATTACCGCTCACGCCATTCATCTGGTGCAACTGCAACAGCGCAAAGGCGGCTGGCGGGTGCTGGGTTGGGCCCATGAGCCGCTGCAGCTCGGGGCAGGCAATGACTGGGCAGCAGCGCCCGAGCAGGTCTCGGCGGCATTGCAGCGCGCTCATCGGCGCAGCGGCCTCGGCGAGCGGCGGCTGGCTCTGGCGCTGCCCGCCAGCCAGGTCATCTGCAAGCTGTGTCACCTGCCAGTGGGGCCCGGTGAGGAGCAACTGGAGGCGCAGTTGCTGGCGGATGCCGAACGGTTGTTTCCGTTCCCGCTGGAAGACCTGGCCCTGGACTTCCAGGTCCTGGGGGCTTCAGGTGTTCAGCCAGCCTGCAGCGAGGTGCTGGTTGCAGCGTGTCGGCAGAGTGCACTGGCACCCCTCCAAGCGCTGGTGCAGCAGGCGGGGCTGCAACTGGAGGCGGTCGAGGTCGACAGTATTGCCCTGCGCCGCATGCTGCCTGCGGGTGAGCAGGCTGGGGCGGCGTTGCTGCGTATCGAACCCCACCGGGCGACTGTTCATGCCTGGGCGCCTGGCGGGGCGCTGCAGCGTCGGGAGCTGCGGGCAGCTGACGGGGATATGGCCGCGCAACTGCCCGAGCGGCTGCCCGCGCTGCTCGCCGAAGGGCTTTTACCTGCCAGGTTGTGGGTCAGCAACTGGTCGCCGCTGCAGCCGGGCTGGCTGCAGGCCCTGGGCCAAAGCCTGGCGCTGCCGTGCCAAGAACTGCCTGCGCTGGCCGGGCTTGCCCAGGTCGATGGGCCGATGCTGCTGGCGAGTGCCCTGGCGCTTGGAGGGGCGCGACCATGATGCGGCTGAACCTTCTGCCGTGGCGCGAACGCCAGCGCCAGGCGGCCATGCGCCGGTTTCGCAGCCATCTGGTGGCTGGCGCCTTGCTGGCATTGTGCGCCGTGACGCTGGTCGACCAACAGGCACGCCAGCGCGGCCAGCAACAAGCGTTGGCCAACGCCCAGCGCCAGGCAGCCCTGGAAACCCTGGGCCTGGAGGCTCAGCCACTGGCTGATGTGCGTGCCCAGCATGCCGCACTGCTCGGCCGCCTGGCGGTGCTGGAGGGCCTGCAGGCTCAGCAGGGGGTTCTGCCTGGCGTATTCGCCGACCTCGAAAGGGCACTGCCATTGGGCATGCAGTTGCTGGGCCTCAGCCTGGAAAACGGCCGCCTGGAGTTGACCGGGCTCGCCACCTCCGGCGCCGTACTGGCCCAGTTCATGCGCGACCTCGAGCGCTCCGGCGTGCTGCTGGACCTGGAGCTCAAACACATCAAGAGCCAGC
Source organism: Pseudomonas sp. BJP69 (assembly GCF_007633355.1). Taxonomy (NCBI): domain Bacteria; kingdom Pseudomonadati; phylum Pseudomonadota; class Gammaproteobacteria; order Pseudomonadales; family Pseudomonadaceae; genus Pseudomonas; species Pseudomonas sp. BJP69. The sequence continues at coordinate 5,202,765 of NZ_CP041933.1, read as the reverse complement.
CAGGCGGCGATGAGTTCTTGCTGGCTGCGCGCGTGGCGGCGTTCTGGTCGTGACCAGGGTGCAACTGCTCGCATGGCTTGGCGCAGCCGAGCGCTCCAGCCGCTTCCGGCGGCTGGCACCTGTGGCACTGGCGGTGCTGCTGTTCGGCCTGGGCTGCGCGATTCGCCTGCCGGGCATGTTGCAGCAGCAGGGTGAAGAAGAGGGCAAGCACGCCGAGCTGAACCGGCAGCAGGCTGCCACGCAGGCGCAGATTGCCGAGTTGCAGGGGGTGCGGGCACAGCTGGCGAGCGATGGGCAGCGCTTGCAAAAGGCACAATGGCAGCTGGCTGCCGGCGAAAGCATGAGCGACCTGCTAGACCGCCTGTCGGGTTCGGGGCGCGAGCACGGCCTGCTCGTCGAGCGCCTCGATGTGCACGAGCAGCAGCAGCGGCATGGCTTCAGCGTAGTGCCACTGGAGTTGCAGGTGGTGGGCAGCTACCCAGCCTTGCGGGGCTGGCTGGACGAGTGGTTGGGGCAGGCGCGTGTCATGCACGGTCGCAGCATGCGCCTGGCAGCCGGCGGTGGCGAACCAGGCCTGCTGCGTTTGCAACTGCGGGTCGATGCCTATCACGCGCCGGTTGCCGGGGCGGCAGTCGCCATGCTTGCGCGGCTGCCTGCCAGGCCGGCAACGCGGGCACCGGCCATGGATCCGTTCGCCGCGTTGGCAACGCACCTGTCGGGTGGTTTGACCCGCGCGCCCCTGGCCCAGTTGGAAATGGTCGGCAGCCTGACGCGTGGGCAGGAACATCAAGCGCTGCTGCGGGCGGCCGGCAGGCTCTACCGCGTCCGCCTTGGGGACCGGGTAGGGCGTGATCAAGGGATAGTGATGCACATCGGCCCGCGCCAGGTCGAAGTGCGCGAACGGTTGTTCATGGCGGGGGTGTGGCATGAACGCACGGCGTTCATCACCCTCGCAAAACGCCTGGGCAAGGAGGCCCCGGATCAGAATGAGAACGAGGATGATCTACCTGCTGGCGGCCCTGCTGCCCATGCCTCTGGCGACCGCGACGCCTTACCAGGGTGAACCGCTGTCGCTGCACTTTCAGGATGTCGAGATTCGCTCGGTTTTGCAGGTACTCGCCGACTATGCCGGCGTCAACCTGGTCGCCAGTGACGACGTGCAGGGCAATGTCACCCTGCGCTTGCAGGATGTGCCGTGGGATCAGGCGCTGGACCTGGTCTTGCGCAGCAAAAGCCTCGCCCGGCGCCAGGAGGGCAATGTGCTGCTGGTGGCGCCGGCGGCCACGCTGGCTGCGCAAACTGCCGAAGCGCGTGCGGGGCAGGTGCTGGAGGCGCAGTTGCAGCCCATGCGCCGGGAGCTGTTGCCTGTTCACCATGCCAAGGCTGCCGAACTTGCGGAACTGCTCAAGACCAGCCTGGCCGACGAAAGCCTGCTCGCCGGTTGGGGCAGCCTGAGTGTCGATGAGCGCACCAATACCCTGGTGGCCTACCTGCCGGCCGAACGCCTCGATGAACTGCGGCAACTGGTGGCGCAGCTGGATGTGCCGGTGCGTCAGGTGGCGATCGAGGCGCGCATCGTCGAGGCCAACGTCGATTACGAGAAAGCCCTTGGGGTGCGCTGGGGCAGCCCTTTGTATGGCGACAACCCGCTGCCGGGCAAGTCGCTGTTCGTCGACCTGGGTGTCGAGCGGGCTGGCAGCAGCATCGGCCTTGGCCTGCTGCGCGGGGATGTGCTGCTGGACCTTGAGCTCAGCGCCATGGAAAAAAGCGGCAATGGCGAGATCATTTCGCAACCCAAGGTGGTCACGGCCGACAAGGAAACGGCCAGGATCCTCAAGGGCACCGAGGTGCCCTACCAGGAAACCACCAAGAGCGGCGCCACCTCGGTGTCGTTCCGCGAGGCCTCGCTGTCGTTGGAGGTGACCCCGCAAATTACCCCGGACAACAAGGTAATCATGGCTGTCAGGGTGACCAAGGACGAACCGGATTACGTCAATGCCTTGAACAACGTGCCGCCGATCCGCAAGAACGAGGTGAATGCCAAGGTTCGCGTGGCCGACGGCGAAACGATCGTGATTGGCGGCGTGTACTCGACTTCGCAAAACAATGTGGTCGACAAGGTGCCATTTTTGGGTGATCTGCCGTATGTTGGGCGGCTGTTTCGACGCGATGCATTACAAGAGAAAAAATCCGAGCTGCTGGTCTTCCTGACTCCGCGTATCATGAGTGACCAGGCGATTGCTGTGAGTCGTTGATTCTGTGCGAAATTTGATACTTGTGGGGCCCATGGGTGCTGGTAAAAGCACCATCGGCCGCCTATTGGCCAAAGAGCTGCGCCTGCTGTTCAAGGATTCCGACAAGGAAATCGAACTGCGTTGCGGCGCCAACATCCCGTGGATTTTCGACAAGGAAGGCGAGCCGGGTTTCCGTGATCGCGAGCAAGCGATGATTGCCGAGCTGTGTGGCCTCGACGGCGTGGTCCTGGCCACCGGTGGCGGTGCCGTCATGCGCGAAGCCAACCGCCAGGCGCTGCACCAGGGCGGCCGGGTAATCTACCTGCACGCCTCGGTCGAACAGCAGGTCGGCCGCACGGCGCGCGACCGCAATCGCCCGCTGCTGCGCACCGCCAACCCCGAGGCCACCTTGCGGAACCTGCTGGAAACCCGCGACCCGCTCTACCGCGAGATCGCCGACCTGGTCGTAGAAACCGACGAGCGGCCACCACGCATGGTGGTGATCGACATCCTCGAGCGCTTGCAGCAGTTGCCGCCCCGTTAACCCGGGACTATTCTCGGCCACCAGCGCCGAGGCGAGGTTCAACGTTACCGCGCAGGTCGCCAGAACGGCACCGCGCCCAAGAACATTGTGGGGATACATGCAGACACTGAAGGTCGACCTGGGCGAGCGTAGCTACCCGATCTACATTGGCGAAGGCCTGTTGGACCAGCCCGAGCTGCTGGCGCCGCACATTGCCGGCCGGCAGGTTGCCATCGTCTCCAACGAGACCGTCGCGCCGCTGTATCTCGACCGCCTGGCCAAGACCCTGGGGGCCTACTCGGTGCTGCCAGTGGTACTGCCCGATGGCGAAGCCCACAAGAACTGGGAAACCCTGCAACTGATCTTCGATGGCCTGCTGACGGCGCGGCATGACCGCCGTACCACCGTGGTCGCCCTGGGCGGCGGGGTGGTCGGTGACATGGCCGGCTTTGCCGCTGCATGCTATCAGCGGGGCGTGGACTTCATCCAGGTGCCGACCACCCTGTTGTCCCAGGTCGACTCCTCGGTAGGCGGCAAGACCGGCATCAATCACCCGCTGGGCAAGAACATGGTCGGCGCCTTCTACCAGCCCAACGCGGTGCTGATTGATACCACCAGCCTGAAGACCTTGCCGGCGCGCGAGCTTTCGGCAGGCCTGGCCGAAGTGATCAAGTACGGGCTGATCTGTGACAAGCCCTTCCTCGCCTGGCTCGAAGACAATATGCAGGCCCTGCGTACCCTCGACTCGGCAGCCCTGACCGAAGCCATTCGCCGCTCGTGTGCGGCCAAGGCCGCAGTGGTGGGCGCCGACGAACGCGAGTCTGGCGTGCGGGCCACGCTGAACTTGGGGCATACCTTCGGGCATGCCATCGAAACCCACATGGGCTATGGCGTGTGGCTGCACGGCGAAGCCGTGGCGGCGGGCACGGTCATGGCCCTGGAAATGTCCATGCGCCTTGGCTGGCTCGACCAGGCCGAGCGCGATCGCGGAATCCGCCTGTTGCAGGACGCAGGTTTGCCGGTGGTGCCACCACAGGAAATGACCCCGGCGCATTTCATGGAGCACATGGCGGTCGACAAGAAGGTGCTCGACGGGCGTCTGCGTCTGGTGCTGCTGCGCCAGATGGGCGAGGCCGTGGTCACCGACGACTATCCGAAAGAGACTCTACAGGCCACGCTGTCGGCGGATTACCGCGCGATCGTGGCCCAGCTTTGAGGTTGTGACAGCGCAATGACCAGTTTGCATGCCGATGAGGCCTTTCTCGACCATTACCAGTTGAGCCACGATCCGTTCGCACCGCGGGTGCCCGGCTTCAAGTTTTTCCCTGCCCAGCGCAAGCCTGTGCTCGGCCAGCTGCACCACCTGGCTCGCTACAGCCAACTGATGCTGGTCGTCACCGGCCCGCAGGGTAGCGGCAAGACCCTGCTGCGCCAGGCGCTGGTGGCCAGTACCAACAAGCAGGCGGTGCAGAGCGTCGTGGTGTCCGCCCGTGGTGCCAGCGATGCTGCCAGTGTATTGGGCCAGGTCGCGCAGAACCTGGACGTGGCCCAGCCGGAGATGCAGGCGATCCTGTCCAAGGTGGTGCAACTGGCACTCACCGGGCAGGAAGTGTACTTGCTGGTGGACGATGCGGAACAACTCGACGAGTCGGCACTCCAAGCGTTGCTGGAATTGGCGGCGGGGGTGCCGGAAGGGCGCCCGCACGTGTTCCTGTTTGGTGAGCCTTCGCTGATTGCAGGGTTGGACGAGCTCAATGTCGAGGAAGAACGCTTCCACATCATCGAGCTGGCCCCCTACAGTGAAGAGGAAACCCGCGAATACCTGGAGCAGCGCCTGGAAGGCGCAGGCCGGGGCATCGAGGTGTTCAGCCGTGAACAGATCGTCGATATCCATGAAAACTCCGACGGCTGGCCTGGCAACATCAACCAGGTCGCCCGTGACACTTTGATCGAAGCCATGATCGCCAGCCGGACGACGGCCAAGCGACCATCCATGGGGTTCAAGATGCCAAAAAAACATGTGCTCGCGTTGTCTGCCGTGGTCGTGGTTGCCGTTGCAGCTGCCGTGTTGATGCCCAAGAAAGGCGAAAAAGCGCCGGCCGACGCACCGGCTGCCCAGGCTCAGTTACCGCTTGGCGACGGCAAGCAGGGCGCCAACATCGAGTTCTCTGGCTCGTCCCAGCCGGTGCCGCTGCCATTGGGAGGGCAGTCACAGCCGGTGATGCGCGAGCCGCTGGCCCAGGCCGCAGGCATGGGTGAGGGGGAAGAAGGCAGCCCGGCTGGCGATACCGCCCTGCAGCCTGGCAACCCGCCGCCGACCGTGACCACCATCGCCCCGCCGCAAGGCGTAGCGGCGGGCCCCGCGCCGACGCCTGCGCAACCCGTGCAGCAGGTTGCGCCTGCGCAAAAACCGGTCGCAACCCAGCCTGCCAAGCCGGTTGCGACGGCCAAGCCGGCCCCGGCACCGACCCAGGTCGCCGTGGCCAAGCCGGCCGCCAAGCCTGCTGAAAAGCCAGCCGCTGGCGGCACTGGCAACAGCAGCTGGTACGCCGGGCAGAAACCGGGCAATTACGTGGTGCAGATCCTCGGCACCAGCTCCGAGGCCTCGGCGCAGGCGTACGTGAAAGCCCAGGGTGGCGACTATCGCTACTTCAAGAAAGACCTGCAAGGCAAGCCGCTGTATGTGGTCACTTACGGCAGTTTCGCCAGCCGCGATGCTGCGGTTGCGGCAATCAAGAACTTGCCAGCGAAGGTCCAGGCTGGTAAACCTTGGCCACGTACCGTCGCCAGCGTCCAACAAGAGCTGGCCTCGGCCCGCTGATACCTGCCGGGCGGCACCACCCCGCTGCCCTGTTGCTAAGCGAATTCTAGCTTTCGACTAGCCTGCTGCGCCCGAGCGCGGCAGGCTTTTCTGTCCCAGACTGCCGGCCACAAGCCCCGAGTTGCAGTCATGGCTGAAACGCTTCAGACTCGAGTCAAGCGTCTATCACGGCGCATGACGCAAAAACATTCAAAATGGCGACATAAATTTTCAATGGTGAGACATGAAAATTTGTGAGCATCGCTGTCGCTGTGCAACAATGGTTTTCCATGGCCACCGCAAAAAAGCTGGCGTTTGATCGGCGTGGATGGTAAGTGGTTGTTAAAAAAGAGATTTGCCTCCGTTGAGAGGTGAACCTGGTGAGAATGTGTCTATGAAAACAGGTCTGTACCATCCCGAAGAATTCAAGGACAACTGTGGTTTTGGCCTGATCGCCCATATGACGGGCGAGGCGAGCCACCACCTTCTGCAAACCGCCATGCAGGCACTGACTTGCATGACCCACCGCGGTGGCATCAACGCCGACGGCAAGACCGGTGACGGTTGCGGTCTGCTGATTCAGAAGCCCGATCAGTTCCTGCGCGCCATGGCCCAGGAGCATTTTGCCGTCGAGTTGCCCAAGCAGTACGCCGTTGGCATGGTGTTCTTCAACCAGGACCCGGTCAAAGCCGAAGCTGCACGTGCCAACATGGATCGCGAGATCATCGCTGCCGGGCTGAAGCTGGTTGGCTGGCGCAAGGTGCCGATCGACACCAGCGTTCTCGGCCGCCTGGCCATGGAGCGCCTGCCGCAGATCGAGCAGGTGTTCATCGGCGGTGAGGGCCTGAGCGACCAGGAATTCGCCATCAAGCTGTTCAGCGCCCGGCGCCGTTCGTCGGTTGCCAACGCCGATGACGCCGACCACTACATCTGCAGCTTCTCGCACAAGACCATCATCTACAAAGGCCTGATGATGCCGCGCGATCTCGCGGCGTTTTACCCGGACCTGGGTGACGAGCGCCTGCAAACGGCGATCTGCGTGTTCCACCAGCGCTTCTCGACCAACACCCTGCCGAAGTGGCCGCTGGCGCAGCCGTTCCGCTTCCTCGCTCACAACGGCGAGATCAACACCATTACCGGTAACCGCAACTGGGCCATGGCCCGTCGCACCAAGTTCGCCAACGACCTGATCCCCGACCTCGCAGAGCTTGGCCCGCTGGTCAACCGCGTCGGTTCGGACTCCTCGAGCATGGACAACATGCTGGAGCTGATGGTCACCGGCGGTATCGACCTGTTCCGCGGCGTGCGCATGCTGGTACCGCCAGCCTGGCAGAACGTCGAGACCATGGACGCCGACCTGCGCGCGTTCTACGAATACAACTCCATGCACATGGAGCCGTGGGACGGTCCGGCCGGTATCGTCATGACCGAAGGCCGCCATGCGGTGTGCCTGCTCGACCGTAACGGCCTGCGCCCGGCGCGCTGGGTGACCACCACCAATGGCTACATCACCATCGCCTCTGAAATCGGCGTGTGGGGCTACCAGCCTGAGGAAGTATTGGCCAAGGGCCGCGTGGGCCCGGGCCAGATCCTTGCCGTGGACACCGAAACCGGGCAGATCCTCGATACCGATGCCATCGACGACCGCCTGAAGTCGCGCCACCCGTACAAGCGTTGGCTGCGTCAGCACGCCACGCGTATCCAGGCGACGCTGACCGACGACCAGGGCGTGGCCAGCTACGACGCTGACCAGCTCAAGCAATACATGAAAATGTTCCAGGTCACCTTCGAAGAGCGTGACCAGGTGCTGCGCCCGTTGGGTGAGCAGGGCCAGGAGGCCGTTGGCTCGATGGGTGACGACACGCCGATGGCTGTGCTGTCGCAACGTGTGCGTTCGCCATACGACTTCTTCCGCCAACAGTTCGCCCAGGTGACCAACCCACCGATCGACCCGCTGCGCGAAGCGATCGTGATGTCGCTGGAAATCTGCCTCGGCGCTGAGCGCAACATCTTCCAGGAGTCCCCGGAGCACGCCTCGCGGGTGATCCTCAGCTCGCCAGTCATTTCCCCGGCCAAGTGGCGTTCGCTGATGAACCTGGAGCGTGCAGGCTTCGAGCGTCAGCTGATCGACCTCAACTATGAGCAGAGCGTCGGCCTGGAAGCGGCGATCCGCAACATTGCCGACCAGGCTGAAGAAGCCGTGCGCGCGGGCAAGACCCAGCTGGTGCTGAGCGACCGCTACATTGCCCCGGGCAAGCTGCCTGTGCATGCTTCGCTGGCCGTGGGTGCCGTACACCACCGCCTGACCGAGCAGGGCCTGCGTTGCGACAGCAACATCCTGGTGGAAACCGCCACAGCCCGCGACCCGCATCACTTCGCCGTGCTGCTGGGCTTCGGTGCGTCGGCCGTCTACCCGTACCTGTCCTACGAAGTGCTCGCCGACCTGATTCGTACCGGTGAAGTGCTGGGCGACCTGGACGAGGTGTTCAAGTACTACCGCAAAGGCATTTCCAAAGGCTTGCTGAAGATCCTGTCGAAGATGGGCATCTCCACCATCGCCTCGTACCGGGGTGCGCAGCTGTTCGAAGCCATCGGCCTGTCCGAAGAAGTGGTCGGCCTGAGCTTCAAGGGGGTGTCCAGCCGCATCAAGGGTGCACGCTTCGAAGACCTGGAAAGCGACCAGAAGCTGCTGGCAGCCGAAGCCTGGAGCGCGCGCAAGCCGATCCAGCAAGGCGGCCTGCTGAAGTTCGTGCACGGTGGCGAGTACCACGCCTACAACCCGGACGTGGTCAACACGCTGCAGGCTGCAGTGCAGCAGGGTGACTACGCCAAGTTCAAGGAATACACCACGCTGGTCGACCAGCGCCCGGTGTCGATGATCCGCGACCTGCTGAAGGTCAAGGTGGCCGACCAGCCGTTGGCGCTGGAACAGGTCGAGCCGCTGGAGGCCATCCTCAAGCGCTTCGACTCCGCCGGTATTTCCCTTGGCGCCCTGTCGCCGGAAGCGCACGAAGCTTTGGCCGAGGCGATGAACCGCCTGGGCGCGCGCTCCAACTCCGGTGAGGGTGGCGAAGACCCGTCGCGCTACGGCACCATCCGCAGCTCGAAGATCAAGCAGGTGGCCACCGGCCGCTTTGGTGTGACCCCGGAATACCTGGTGAACGCCGAAGTGCTGCAGATCAAGGTGGCCCAGGGCGCCAAGCCCGGCGAGGGCGGCCAGCTGCCAGGTGGCAAGGTCAATGGCCTGATCGCCAAGCTGCGCTATGCGGTACCGGGCGTGACCCTGATCTCGCCGCCACCGCACCACGACATTTACTCGATCGAAGACCTGGCCCAGCTGATCTACGACCTCAAGCAGGTCAACCCGCAGGCCCTGGTGTCTGTCAAGCTGGTGGCAGAGGCCGGCGTGGGCACCATTGCCGCCGGTGTGGCCAAGGCTTATGCCGACCTGATCACCATTTCCGGCTATGACGGTGGTACCGGTGCGTCGCCGCTGACCTCGATCAAGTACGCCGGCGCCCCGTGGGAACTGGGCCTGGCCGAAACCCACCAGACCCTGCGCGGCAACGACCTGCGCGGCAAGGTGCGGGTACAGACCGACGGTGGCCTGAAAACCGGCCTGGACGTGATCAAGGCTGCCATCCTCGGCGCCGAAAGCTTCGGCTTTGGCACCGCGCCCATGATCGCCCTGGGCTGCAAGTACCTGCGCATCTGCCACCTGAACAACTGCGCGACCGGCGTAGCCACGCAGAATGACAAGCTGCGCAAGGACCACTACATCGGCACCGTCGACATGGTGATCAATTTCTTCACCTTCGTCGCCGAAGAAACCCGTGAGTGGCTGGCCAAGCTGGGCGTGCGCAGCCTCGGCGAACTGATCGGCCGTACCGACCTGCTCGACGTGCTGCCAGGCGACACCGAGCGTCAGCGGTACCTGGACCTGTCGCCGCTGCTGGGCAGCTCGCACATTCCGGCAGACAAGCCACAGTTCTGCGAAGTCGACAGGAACCCGCCGTTCGACGAAGGCCACCTGGCCGAGAAGATGGTGGAAATGGCCATGCCGGCCATTCGTGACCAGGCCGGTGGCGAGTTCAGCCTCGACATCTGCAACTGCGACCGTTCCATCGGCGCGCGTGTATCGGGCGAGATCGCCCGCCTGCACGGCAACCAGGGCATGGCCGCGGCGCCGATCACGTTCCGCTTCAAAGGGACCGCGGGCCAGAGCTTCGGTGTGTGGAACGCCGGTGGCCTGAACCTGCACCTGGAAGGTGACGCCAACGACTACGTCGGCAAGGGCATGACCGGTGGCAAGCTCACCATCGTGCCGCCTGCTGGCAGCCCGTTCGCCACCCAGGACAGCGCCATCCTCGGCAACACCTGCCTGTACGGTGCCACTGGCGGCAAACTGTTTGCCGCCGGTACTGCCGGCGAGCGCTTCGCTGTCCGTAACTCCGGCGCCCACGCTGTTGTCGAGGGTACCGGCGATCACTGCTGTGAATACATGACCGGCGGCTTTGTCTGCGTGCTGGGCAACACCGGTTACAACTTCGGTTCTGGCATGACTGGCGGCTTCGCCTACGTGCTCGACATGGACAACAGCTTCGTCGACAAGCTCAACCACGAGCTGGTGGAAATCCAGCGTATCAGTGGGGAAGCCATGGAAGCTTACCGCAGCCATCTGGCGCGGGTCCTTGCCGAGTATGTGGAGGAGACCGGCAGCGAGTGGGGGCGTGAGCTCTCGGAGAACCTGGACGACTACGTGCGGCGCTTCTGGCTGGTCAAGCCCAAGGCAGCCAACCTGAAGCAACTGCTGTCCAGCACTCGCGCCAACCCGCAGTAACAACAGCTGCAAGTGGCAAGCCTCAAGCTGCACGCAGAAGCAGCACGAGGTTTGCCCGGCTTAAGTGATCGTCTTGCAGTTTGCAGCGTGTAGCTTGCAGCTGCTGTAAAGAGGTTTTGAAAAATGGCTGAACGTCTGAACAACGACTTCCAGTTCATCGAAGTGGGCCGCAAGGACCCGAAGAAAAAGCTGCTGCGCCAGCGCAAGAAAGAGTTCGTGGAAATCTACGAGCCGTTCAAGCCGCAGCAGTCCGTGGAGCAGGCGCACCGTTGCCTGGGCTGCGGTAACCCGTACTGCGAATGGAAGTGCCCGGTGCACAACTTCATCCCCAACTGGTTGAAGCTGGTTTCCGAGGGCAACATCCTGGCGGCAGCGGAGCTGTCGCACCAGACCAACACCCTGCCCGAAGTGTGCGGCCGGGTGTGCCCGCAAGACCGCCTGTGCGAGGGTGCCTGCACCCTGAACGACGGCTTTGGCGCGGTGACCATCGGCTCGGTGGAGAAGTACATCACCGATACCGCCTTTGCCATGGGCTGGCGCCCGGACATGTCCAAGGTCAAGCCCACCGGCAAGCGCGTCGCCATCATTGGCGCAGGCCCTGCTGGCCTGGGCTGCGCCGACGTGCTGGTGCGCGCCGGGGTTACCCCGGTGGTATTCGACAAGAACCCGGAAATCGGTGGCCTGCTGACCTTCGGTATTCCCGAGTTCAAGCTGGAAAAGAGCGTGCTCAGCAACCGCCGCGAAGTGTTCACCGGCATGGGTATCGAGTTCCGCCTCAATACCGAGGTGGGCAAGGACGTGACCATGGAACAACTGCTCGCCGAGTACGACGCAGTGTTCATGGGCATGGGTACCTACACCTACATGAAGGGTGGCTTCCCGGGTGAGGACCTGCCGGGCGTACATGACGCGCTGGACTTCCTGATTGCCAACGTCAACCGCAACCTGGGCTTCGAGAAGTCGCCTGAAGACTTCATCGACATGCAGGGCAAGAAGGTTGTGGTGCTGGGCGGTGGCGACACTGCCATGGACTGCAACCGTACCTCGATCCGCCAGGGTGCCAAGGCGGTGACCTGCGCCTATCGCCGTGACGAAGCCAACATGCCGGGTTCGCGCAAAGAGGTGAAGAACGCCAAGGAAGAAGGCGTGAAGTTCCTCTACAACCGCCAACCCATCGCCATTGTCGGCGAGGACAAGGTCGAGGGTGTGAAGGTGGTCGAAACCCGCCTGGGCGAGCCGGATGCCCGTGGCCGTCGCAGCCCCGAGCCGATTCCGGGTTCCGAGGAAATCCTGCCGGCCGATGCCGTGGTGATCGCCTTTGGCTTCCGCCCAAGCCCGGCGCCATGGTTCGAGCAGCATGACATCCAGCTGGACAGCCAGGGCCGTGTGGTGGCGCCGGAGAAGGGCAAGTTCAAGCACCAGACCAGCAACCCGAAAGTGTTTGCCGGTGGCGACATGGTGCGCGGTTCGGACCTGGTGGTGACGGCGATCTTCGAAGGGCGCACTGCTGCTGAGGGTATCCTGGACTACCTGGAAGTCTGATTCTCGACCTGTTCGCGGGCACGCCCGCTGCCACAGGGTTCGGCGCAGAACCTGTGGGAGCGGGCGTGCCCGCGAAGCTTTTGTATACAAAAACGCTTGATCTGTGGCATCCAATAGACAAAACGCATGGCCATGGCCGTGCCTTTTGCGCTGGCGTCTGAGAAAATGCCCGCACTATTTTTCCGGATGCCGACATGACTGCCCTGAAGAACGATCGTTTCCTGCGTGCACTGCTCAAGCAACCCGTAGACGTCACCCCGGTGTGGATGATGCGCCAGGCCGGGCGCTACCTGCCGGAGTACCGCGCCAGCCGTGCCAAGGCAGGCGATTTCATGAGCCTGTGCATGAACCCGCAGTTCGCCTGCGAGGTTACCTTGCAGCCGCTGGACCGCTACCCGCTGGACGCGGCGATCCTGTTCTCCGACATCCTCACCATCCCCGATGCCATGGGCCTGGGCCTGTACTTCGAAACCGGCGAAGGCCCGCGTTTCAGGAAGGTCGTCAGTACCCCGGCCGATATCGAAGCCCTGCCGGTTCCCGACCCGCAAAAAGACCTGGGCTACGTGATGGATGCGGTCAGCACCATCCGCCGCGAACTCAACGGCCGCGTTCCGCTCATCGGTTTTTCCGGTAGCCCCTGGACCCTGGCCACCTACATGGTCGAAGGCGGGTCGTCGAAGGACTTCCGCAAGACCAAGGCCATGGCCTATGACAACCCGCAAGCGCTGCACCTGCTGCTGGACAAGCTGGCCCAGTCGGTGACCAGCTACCTCAACGGGCAGATCCTTGCCGGTGCCCAGGCCGTGCAGATCTTCGACACCTGGGGCGGCAACCTGTCAGCGGCGGCCTACCAGGAGTTCTCCCTCGCCTACATGCGCAAGATCGTCAGCGGCCTGATCCGCGAGCATGAAGGGCGCAAGGTGCCGGTCATCCTGTTCACCAAGAACGGTGGCCTGTGGCTTGAAAGCATCGCCGAGGCCGGTGCCGATGCTCTGGGCCTGGACTGGACCTGTGACATTGGCGACGCCCGTCGCCGTGTGGGCGACAAGGTAGCCTTGCAGGGCAACATGGACCCGACCGTGCTGTACGCCAAGCCAGAGGCCATCCGCCAGGAAGTGGCGCGCATCCTGGCCAGCTACGGCCACGGCAACGGCCACGTGTTCAACCTGGGCCACGGCATCACCCCGGAAGTCGACCCGGCGCACGCAGGCGTGTTCATCAACGCGGTGCACGAGCTGTCGGCGCAATACCACGTTTGAGTTTCCAGGCTCCCCGAACCAGGGTTTGGGGAGCCTGTGCCTGCCGCTGCCGTGCATTTCCGAAAATGTGCCGAACGTTCAGCCGTATTCCTACATATAGGCACAGATGTTTCTTCTAATGTCCGACCTCCCTTGAGCAGAGGGCACATTCGCCGCGCGTGAATGTGCCCTTTTGCATTCAACCTTCGGAGTTCGTGATGAATACAAGAAAAACCCTGCGCAGAAGCGTTGTTGCCACCGGTGTGTGGATGGCTATCGCAGGTGCAGGTTTGCAGGTTCAGGTTGCCCAGGCACACGGCCATCTGGCTGACCCGCCTTCACGGGCAGCGCTGTGCCATGCCAACCACAAGAACCTGAACAGCAACTGTGGCGGCGCTCAGTACGAACCGTGGTCGGTCGGTGAGGCCATTGGGCGTTTCCCGGCGGCCGGCCCTGTTGATGGGAAAATTGCCAGCGGTGGTATCCGTGGCGATTTCGGTGCCCTCGACGAGCAGTCGGCCAACCGCTGGCATCTGACCCCCATCGTTGACCGGAACATTCAGTTCGACTGGCATTACCAGGCGCCGCACCCGGTAACCACGTGGGAATACTTCATCACCAAAGCCGACTGGAACCCCAATACCGCACTGAGCCGCGCCTCGTTCGACGACGCGCCGTTCTGTGTAGTCGATGGCAACAACCAGGTGCCTGCCAGCGGCACTGGCACCAACCCCAAGCATAGCTGCACCTTGCCAGCCGACCGTGCCGGCCAGCACGTGATCCTGGGTGTCTGGAAAGTGGGGGATACCGACAAGGCCTTCCATAGCGTGGCTGACGTCGATATTCAACTTGACGGCGGGCCAGCGCCCGAATGGCCGCGCCTGGCCGAGATCAGCGCCAGCCGAGACCTTGAAGTGGGCGACCAGGTGACGTCCCGCGCATTCGATGCCAATGGCGAGCGTCCGTCGCACCATGTGAGCGTCACCATCGACAACGCCGAAGAAGGTATCGCTGCCAACTGGGCTTACAAGCTCGCCAGGCAGATCAACGAAACCCAGACGCTGGTCCGTGCCGGGCAAATGGATGCCGACGGCAACATCGAGCCTGTCCAGGGCTCCAACAGCATCTTCGCCAAAGCCGAAAGTGGCCTGACCAACTACATCCTCGACTTCAAGGCCGCTGCCGGTGAGCCCGCCACCCTGCACCTGCATGATGTCAAACCTGAGTACACCATCGCTGATGGCCAGAGTAGCGTGGACTTTACCGTCATGACCAACAAGGCCTTGACCGTATCGGCGCGGCTGTTCGACGCCAGCAACAAGCAGGTCGCCTACGCACGGCAACTGGTCAACGGCAGCGCGCCGTTCGCCTTGAACGTCGCCAGCGTGCCAGGTGAGCACACCCTCAAGGTCGTCGGCGTGGACAAGCGCGAGCTGCTGCAGGATGAGCGCACGGTCCAGCTCAAGGCGTCGGGTGACGGCTCGTACGACTTTGTCTTCCCGGAGTCGCTGTCCAGCTACCAGGCCGGCACCAAGGTACTGCAGCCCAAGAATGGCAAGGTCTACGAGTGCCAGCCCTTCCCGAACTCGGGTTACTGCGTGCAGTACTCCGCCAATGCCGCCCAGTTCGAGCCAGGTACCGGCTCTCACTGGAACATGGCTTGGACCGAGAAGTAATGCAGCACACCTGGCCCCTCGACGGGGGGCCAGGCCCTTCGAGTACTGTTTATGCAAGCACGAAAATATGCCTGGCAGCAGATCCTCCTGCACTGGGTCTCTGCCTTGGTCATCATTTGGGTACTGCTCAGCGGCTTCTACGTGGCGCACCTGAACGTCACCCCGACCACGTTTCACTTGGTTGCGTTCGTCAACGTGGCCATGACCACCCTGTTCATCCCGATATTCCTGCTGCGCTGGCTGCTGCGGCGGACCCTGTTCAAACCCGGCAGCCTGGAGGGTGCAGCCAGGGGGGAGCGGATCGCCCATCTTGTCCATGAAGGTTTGTACTGGACCACCGCGATCGTGCTGCTGTCCGGCGTATTGATGATGGACCGGCCCATCGACGTGTTCGGCTGGTTCACCCTCGCGCCGCTGTTGAGCGAACCGTTCTGGCACGGCCTGTGGTTCAAGGTCCACATCTGCGCGTGCCTGCTGCTGGCCCTGGGCGTGTCGGTGCACATTGGCGCCGTGGTGCTGCATGAGCTGGCCGGGCGCCGTGTACTGCGGCGCATGCTGCCCTGATTCGGATGAAGCGCTCATCGCATGTGATCTGGCTGGCGCTGGTGCTGGTAACGCTCGCCGGGCTGATAGCGCGGGAACGGCTGTATCCGTTAACTGCGCCCCCGCTGCTGCCGGCCTCGGCGCTGGCCACGGCAGCCGCCCCGGAGCAACCGTTCTCGACGACCGCCCTGGCCTTGGCATTCGGCTTTCAGCCTGAGCGCCAGCGGTCTAGCCGGGCGGACATCACGCTCAAGGCCTGCTTCGTATCCAGCCAGGGCGGGGCGCGGGCGTTGGTGAAAAGCGCTGGGGGCGAGGCTGTCTACCGGGTGGGTGAGCGAATTGCGGGCCACGGTGTGCTGCGCCGTATCGATGTGCGCTCCATCGTGCTGTGGGTCGACGGCCGCGAGGAAGTCGTGGCGTTGGCTACCCCTGGCCCCAGCGTTTTTCTGCCCATGGGGGCGGCCCCTCGCCCGCGCCCGGTTTCTGATCCTTCATCCCGCCTGTTGCGGGAGGTGCAATGACTTTCAAGCGATATTTGCAAGGCGCCTCGTTCGGCGCCTGTTTGACCCTGTGCTGTTCCCTGGCGCTGGCTGAAATGCCCACCTGGCAACTGGCGATGAGCGATGCCGACGTACGCGAGGTGGTGCGTGAGGTGGGGGAAATCCTCGACCAGACCATCATCCTCGACCCCCGCGTGCAGGGGCGCATCACCGTGCTTTCCAACGAAGCCCTGGACCGCGAAGGCATACGCCGGCTGTTCTACTCGGTGCTCAATGCCCAGGGCTTTGCCGCCGTGAATGATGGCGACCGTTTGCTGGTGCTGCCGGCCAGCGAAGCCAAGGCCTGGGCCAACCAACAGGTGGAGGCCATACCGGCCGCGTTCACCACGCGCGTCTTTACCTTGTCGGGCAGCGTCGCTGCCGACCTGGCCGGCCTGTTGCGGCCGTTGGTGTCCAGCAGCGGCTACATTGGCCCCTCCAGCTCGGCCAACGCCTTGGTGGTGACCGACTCTGCAGCCAACCTTGAACGCTTGGAGAGCCTGGTCTTGCAGCTGGACAGCGGCCAGCGGCACGACTATGAGCTGGTGACCCTGCATAACGCCCAGACCGAGGCCGTGTTCGCCGTGGTCGAAGCGGCCGCCGGGGGGCCGGACAGCGGTGTGCAGGTGGTGGCCGACGCCAACGGTAGCCGCCTGCTGATCCTCGGCCCGGCCAAGTCCAGGCAGCGCCTGGCACAACTGACCCGTTCGCTGGATGTGGCGGCACCCGCCACCGCGCAGAACTGGCGTGTGGTGCGCTTGCAGCACAGTAACGCCGAGCAGCTTGCCGACGTGCTGGGTGAGGTGGGCAAGCGCCTGGATGGCGCGCCGGGCACCCGTGACTTGGGCGCCAACCTCACTGGCGACGCCGTGGTCAAGGCCGATGCCGACCAGAATGCGCTGGTGCTGCTGGGCGAGCCGCAGACACTGGGCAGCGTCGAGCAGATCATCCAGCAATTGGACCAGCCACGGGCGCAGGTCCTCATCCATGCGGCAATCGTCGAAGTCAGCGGCAGCATCGATGAAGCGTTGGGTGTGCAGTGGGGCGTGGGCACCGGCGGGCTCAACGGCGGGGTCTCGTTCAGCGAAAGTGGCACCGGGCTGGCCGACCTGCTGGGCAAGGAGGCCAAGCTGCCGGGTGGTGCTGCCCTGGCCATTGGCACGGACCGTTTTGCCGGGCTGATATCGGCCTTGGCCAGCAGCAGCCGCAGCAACCTGTTGTCCACGCCAAGCCTGTTGACCCTGGACAACCAGGAGGCGCATATCCTGGTGGGGCAGAACGTCGCCTTCAAGACCGGCTCCTACGTTACCCCCGGCAGTGGTTCGGAGAACCCGTTCACCACGGTCGAACGCAAGGATATCGGTATCAGCCTGAAGGTGCGCCCGCACATCAATGAGGGGCAAAGCCTGCGCCTGGAGGTCGAGCAGGAAAGCTCCGAAATCGCGCCGAGCACGGCCGAGAACGACCTGATCACCAACAAGCGTACGCTCAAGAGCACCATCCTGGCCTCCGACGGCGAGATCATCGTGATTGGCGGCCTGATCAAGGACAGCATGCGCCAGGTCGAGCGTGGGGTACCGTTGCTCAGCCGCATTCCGTGGCTTGGCGGTCTGTTCCGCTGGCGCAGCGACATTCAGGAGAAAACCAACCTGATGGTCTTCCTGCGCCCGACCATTCTGCGTAGCCAGGCGGAGCGGGTCGAGGTAGGGCGCAGGGCCTACGACGGGGTGCGCGCCGCCGATGATTCGCCCTTGCCGGCTGATGCCCAGCGCCTGTTCGAGCCGCGTCGCTTGCCAAGCGCGCAAGTGCCACAGCCATGAGTCCTGAGCTGCCATTCGGCTTCGCCCGGCGTCACGGGATCCTGCTCGACCGCCAGGCGCCCGAGCCGGTGCTGCTGATGCGAGAAGGCGCCTCCCTGGCCGCCCTGGCCGAAGCCTGCCGCTTGCTGGGCAATACCTGGCCGCTGCGCCAGGTGAGCGAAGCCGACTTCGCCGAGCGCCTGGCCAGTTGCTACGGCCTGGGTGGGGATGCCGCGCAATCGATCGTCCAGGGCCTGGACCAGGAAATCGACCTGCCACGGCTGGCCGAGGCCTTGCCGCAAACCAGCGACCTGCTCGAGCAGCAAGACGATGCGCCGATCATCCGCCTGCTCAATGCCCTGTTCAGCGAAGCGGTGCGCTCGCGGGCCTCGGATATCCACCTGGAAACCTTCGAGCATCAGCTGCGCGTGCGCATGCGCATCGACGGCGTCATGCGCGAAGTGCTGTCACCCCCGCGGGAACTGTCTGCCCTGCTGGTTTCGCGCATCAAGGTCATGGCGCGCCTGGACATCGCCGAGAAGCGCGTGCCCCAGGACGGTCGCATCAGCCTGCGCCTGGCTGGCCATGAAGTCGACGTGCGCGTATCGACTTTGCCTGCCACCCATGGCGAGCGGGTGGTGCTGCGGTTGCTGGACAAGCAAGCCGTGCGCCTGGACATCGACCACATGCAGATGCCGGCGGCTGTGCGTGGTGGCTTCATGAGCATGCTGGAAAAGCCACACGGCATTTTCCTAGTCACCGGCCCAACCGGCTCGGGCAAGACCACCACCTTGTACACCGCGCTTGCGTACCTGAACCAGGAGTCGCGCAATATCCTCACCGTGGAGGACCCGATCGAGTACCACCTGGCGGGCATCGGGCAAACCCAGGTCAACCCCAAGGTCGACATGACCTTCGCCCGTGGCCTGCGCGCCATTCTGCGTCAGGACCCGGACGTGGTCATGGTGGGCGAAATCCGCGACAAGGAAACCGCCAACATCGCGGTGCAGGCGTCGCTGACGGGCCACCTGGTACTTTCCACCCTGCACACCAACAGCGCGCTGGGGGCAATCACGCGGCTTGCCGACATGGGCATCGATACCTGCCTGCTGGCTTCGTCGCTGGCCGGGGTGATGGCCCAGCGCCTGGTACGCCGGCTCTGCCCGCACTGCAAGGTGGCCTGCGAGGTGGACCAGGCCATGGCCAGCGCCTTGGGCAACCCTGCCGGGCTGCCCGCGCAGCTTTACCAGGCGCAGGGCTGCAGTGAATGCCAGGCGGGCTACAGTGGGCGCCTGGCCTTGCACGAGATGGTGGTGGTCAAGCCCGCACTGGCTCAGGCGATCCACACCCAGGCATCCCAGGCCGCCATGCATGAACTGATTCGCCAGGACACGCCGAGCCTGTTCCAGCACGGTGTTCAGCGTGTCTGCCAAGGGCAGACCAGCGTGGCAGAACTGCTGCGCGTGACCGGGCAGGACTGACATGCAGCTGTTTCGCTATCAGGCCCAGGATGCCAAGGGCGCCCGCCAGCGCGGTACGCTGGAAGCCCCAGGGGCGCGTCAGGCTCGGCAAACCTTGCGCGAGCAAGGCTGGCAGGTGCTGAAACTGCGCCCCGTGCCGCGGTCACTGCTGGCGGGCGTGCTGAACCGTAGCGGTTTGAGCCTGGCCCGGCGCTCGCTGCTGACCCGCCAGCTGGCGACCCTGCTGCAGGCCGGGCTGCCGTTGACCGAAGCCTTGCAGGCGGTTGCCGAGCAAGGCACCCGGCGCCAGGAGCGGCAGGTGTTGCGCGGCGTGGCAGAGCGGGTTGCCGAAGGCCATGCCCTGGCCCAGGCGCTGGCCCATTACCCGCGCGCGTTCCCGGTCATCTACCGGGCCACCGTGGCCGCTGCGGAGCGCTCCGGGCGCTTGGCGGACGTGCTCGAACGTTTGGCCGCGCATGGCGAGGACGAGCAAGCCTTGCGGCAGAAAGTGCAGCTGGCCATGGTCTACCCGGTGATTCTGCTGGCCGTCTCGTTGCTGGTGGTGGGGTTTCTGCTGGGCTATGTCGTGCCTGATGTGGTGCAGGCATTCTCCCGCGACCAGGCGCGCCTGCCGTTGGCCACGCAAGTGCTGATTGCCCTGAGCGATGCCGCCAACCAGTACGGCCTGACAGCGCTCACGCTGCTGCTGGCCGGCATTGCTCTGGGCGCGTGGGCCCTGCAACAACCGCCATGGCGTAGCCGGTGGCATGCCTTGGCACTGCGCCTGCCAGGTTATGGCGAATTCGCGCGGGCCAGCGAGGCGGCGCGGTTCATCAGCACCCTGGCGATCCTGGGGCGCAGCGGCGTGGCCTTGGTAGAAGCGATGAACATCGCTGCGGCGGTGATCGGCAACCTCACCCTGCGCGAGCGTCTGCTGCAGGCCGCCCGCGAGCTGGCCGAGGGCAGCGCCTTGGCCAGTTGCCTGACACGCAGCGACACCCTGCCACCGCTCATGCTGCACATGATCGCCAGCGGCGAACGCGCCGGTGAACTGGACACCATGCTTGAACGTGCCGCAGACCTCCAGGCCAGGCAACTGGCAGGGCGTATCGCGCTGCTGGTGAGCCTCTGCGAACCCCTGATGCTGCTGGTGATGGGGGGCATCGTGCTGTTCATCGTGCTGGCCATCCTGCTGCCGATCCTCAACCTCAACCAACTGGTCAACTGACATGTCCCTTCGTGCTACACGCCACGCGCAACGTGGCTTCACACTCATCGAAATCATGGTGGTGGTCATCATCCTGGGCGTGCTTGGCGCGCTGGTGCTGCCCAACGTGATGAGCCGTCCCGACCATGCCAAGCTGACCGCGGCCCGCACCGACCTGCAGTCGATCGCCACCGCGCTGGAAATCTATCGGTTGGACAACGGCCGTTATCCAACGTCCGCGCAGGGCCTGGACGCCTTGGTCACACGCCCCAGCGTGGCGCCATTGCCGCGCAACTGGAGTGCCCAGGGCTATCTGAAGCGTACGCCTACCGACCCTTGGGGCTCGCCTTACCAGTACGTGAACCCGGGCAGCCGTTCGAACCAGGGGTATGACCTTTACTCGCTGGGTGCCGACGGGCAGCCGGGCGGCGAACAGATGGATGCCGATATCGGCAACTGGTCTGAATGAAACGGCCCCGCGCGCAAGGCTTCACACTGCTGGAACTGTTGCTGGTCCTGCTGCTGCTGAGCATCGTCATGGGCATGGCGGGGCTCGGTATCGGGCGCGACCCGCAGCGCCTGGCCAGCCAGGAGGCCAACCTGTTTTTGCAAATGGTGCAACACGCACGGCAACAGGCTGTGCTGGAGGGCGTGGCGCTGGGTATCCGAATCGACCCGCAAGGCTATCAGCTGCTGAAGGCCCGCGGTGACAGCTGGGAGCCCGCGGGCCAGCAGCGCGATATTGGCCTGGACCTGCGCCTGCAGATCGATGGGCTGCCAGTGCCACCCGCCGTGCCTGGCAAGGCGCCGCAACTGGTGATGTACGGCAATGACGAGCACACGCCGTTTTCCCTGTATTTCGAGGCCGACACCGTGCGCCTGGTCTCCCTGTCTAGCGATGGCCTCAATGCCCCGCAGTTCCAGCCCTGAACGCGGCTTCACCCTGCTCGAGGTGTTGGTGGCGCTGGCGATCTTCGCGGTGCTGGCCGTGGCGGTGAGCACGGCCAGCCAGCGCATACTGGTGCAGTCGCAGGGGTTGCAGGACCGTCTTTTTGCCAGCTGGGTCGCCGACAACCACCTGATGGAGATGCGCCTGCAACCGGCCCTGGCGCCCGGCCAGCGCAGCATGGAGGTGATGTTCGGCCAGCGTCGCTGGCTGCTGCAGGAAAGCCGGCGACGGCTGGGCGGGGCTGGCCTGCTGGAGGTCGAGGTACACGTGGGCCTTGCGGCCGATCGCCAGGTGTTGCACCAGGCCACCGGGTGGCAGGGGGGCAGCGATGCTTCACGCTAGGCCCCGCCAGCGCGGTTTCACCTTGATCGAACTGCTGCTGGCCATGGCCCTCTTTGCCTTGTTGGCGGTGGGCAGTGCGCGTGTGCTGGATGTGGTCATGCGGGCCGAGCGTGCGCGCCAGGCCCAGGCCGAGCAGTTGCATGCGCTGGGCAGGGCCATGAGCCTGATCCAGCGCGATGCCTTGCAAGGGTATCTGCCGGCGAGCCTGGCCAAGGGCGGTTACGGCATCCTGCTGAACGGCGACCGGGCCCATTGGCTGACCCGCGAACCCGACCACCAGGCGCTCAAGCGCAGCGAACTGAGGGTGGTCGAATACTGGCTCGCCGACGGCGTGCTGTGGCGCCAGCGGCGCACCCAGGGGCAGGGCCAGCCGCGCCCGCAGCGTTTGCTCGAAGGTGTGGGCGAACTGCAGTGGCGCCTGTATGTACCCGGTAGCGGCTGGCAGGCGCATTGGCCAATGGCCCAGCGCCGGGCCCTGCCACCGCAGGCGCTGGAGGTGACCCTGTCCACCCGGCGCTTGGCGCAGATTCGGCGGGTACTGACGCTTGGCGGGGCCAGCCAGTGAAGCGGCAACGGCAGAAGGGGCTGGCGCTGATTACCGTGCTGCTGGTGATGGCGCTGCTGACGTTATTGATAGCCGGCATGTTGCACAGCCATCGCCTGCTGCTTGGCGGTGTTGCCCAGCAGCTCGAAGCCACGCGCCTGTTGCGCCTGGCGCAAGCCGGCGAACAACAGGCGCTTGCGAGCCTGCGGGGTGAGGTAGGGGAGATCCTCCAGGTGACCCACGGGCGGCAGGGCTGGGGCCAACCCCGTGTGTTGACCTTGGGCGAAGGCCGGGTGCAACTACAGCTGGAGGACCTTGCAGGGCGCTTCAACCTCGGCGCCCTGACCGCAGGTAAAACCCCCGACCCCTTGCTGCTCGAGCGTTGGCAGCGCCTGTGCCATGCACTGCAGGTGGCGCCGGCGGCCTTGGAGGCGCTGGCGGGCCAGCCGCTGCTGGACCCTACCCAGTTGCGGGCCCTGCCGGGCGTCACTGCCGAGGTGATGGCGCGTTTGCAGCCTTGGGTAGTGGTGTTGCCCAAGGAGGCGCGGCTCAACATCAACACGGCCCCGGCACGCCTGTTGGCAGCACTGGCGGAGTTGTCGCCAGCGGTGGCCGCCGACCTCATACGACAACGCCCCGAGGCGGGCTACCCGACGGTGGAGCGTTTTCTGGCCTCTGCGCAATTGGAAGGCGTGGGCGTGAACAGGCGCGGGCTTGCCGTGACCAGCCGCTGGTTTCGCCTTGAGGTGCAGGCACAGCAGGCGGGGAGGCGCATGTACCTGTACAGCGACCTGGAGATCGATTTGAACACGCACCAGGTTCGTGTGGTGCGGCGTGTATTTACTGCAATGCGGGAGCGAAGAGCAGATGAGTGAAACCTGGCTGTACCTATTGCCCGCGGGTGTTGCGGCGGCCGATGCGCAGTGGCCGGTGTGGCTGCGAGCAGGCGATGGCAGCGTGCGCAAGACGCGTCTGGACGCGCTCGGGGCGACCCTGGCCGGCCCTGTGATCCTTGTCTTGCCGATGGAAATGCTCGGCAGTTGCGAAATCGGCCCCGTGCCAGGCAAGCGGCCGAAGCCTGAAGCATTGGCCTACGCCGCCGAAGAGCAGTTGGCAGCGGCGCTGGAATCGGTGCACCTGGTTTTTGCCGCAGCTGATATGCAAGGGCACCGCCGTGCGCTGGTGGTAGAGCGTCAGGTGCTGCGCAATGTTTTGACCCTGTTGCAAACGCTGGGTATCGACCCGGTCGCGATCCATGCCGATGCCGACCTGCTGGGTGGCGAGCAGCCCAGTGCACTGTGGCTTGACGGGCGCTGGCTAGTGGGCGGCGGAGGTGGGCCGTGGCTGGTCGCCACGCCCCAGGCAGCCGAAATCGTGGCGCGGCAATTGCCGCCGATGGCCTGGCAGGCCGCTGCTGCCGATGGCGGGCAACCGCTGGTCAACCACAGGGTCGACAATGCCTTCCAGACCTTGCTGCAAGGGCGAGCCAAGGCGCTGGACCTGCGCCAGGGGCCATTCCGCCGTCAGCGCCTGGCGTTACCCTGGTCGGCGTTGGCGGGCGCAGTGCTGCTGGGCTTCGCCATGCTGTGCGTGGCCGATCATTGGCGTGTCGAGGGGCTGTTGCAGCGCGTGGCTCAACAGCATGCCGAAAACGTTCAGGCATTCCAGCGGTGGGCGCCCGGGCAGCCCGTCACCGGTGACCTGGCGGTGCGCGTCAGGGCGTTGCAGGCCGGCCCTCGTACGACCACCCGCATGGAAGGCCTGGCGGCCGTCGCGCAGCCGCTGGTGGAAACCGGGAACATTACCCTTGAACGGGCCGCGTTCAGCCCGGCGCAAGGGTGGCGTATGGATGTGCTGGCCCTGGGGTTCGATGACCTCGAGCGCTTGCGTTTGCTGGCCCCTGCCGTGCTGATGGACCAGGCCCGGCAGACTGCCCAAGGGGTGCGGGCAACCCTGACCTGGAGCGGGACTTGATGAAGCACAGGTTTGAGCAGGCTCTTGTTCGCCAATGGCAAACCCTACCCGCCACGCGGCGGGCACTGATCAGGGCCACGCTATGGGGGGTGGCCATGCTGGCGCTCTGGCAACTGGCTTGGCTGCCTGGTAAGCAGCGCATGCTGCAGGCCGAGCTTGCCCATGGGCAGGCGCTGGAGCTGGCCGGGCAGTTGCAGCAGGTGGCGTCAGCGCCGGTCGGGGGGCGCGAAGCGGTGCGGGCACTGACGCCCGCCGCGCTCAATGAGCGTGCCTTGGCCGCCGGTTTGCGCGTTGTCGGGCTGCAGGCTCGGGCCAATCAGCTCGATGTCAGCCTCGAAGGCCAGCCCACGGCAGTGCTGAGCTGGCTGCACACGCTGGAACGTGACGGCGCACAGCTGCGCAGTGTGCAGCTACAGGTGACTGGCGCGCAGTTGCAGGTGCAGCTGGCGCTGGAACTGGACGAAGCCTGGGGCGATTAAGATTGGATTCAGCCAGCTTCGGTAGGCTGTTCCCATCCAAACCGAAACAGGACCTGCCTCCATGAAAACCCGTTACCTTGCCCTGATCCTCGCCCCGCTGTTCAGCACTGCTGCCCTGGCTGCCGGCTATACCGGCCCGGGTGCACAAGCGGTAACCACCGTGGCCGCTGCGAACGATGCCGCCGATGACACGCCGGTGGTGCTGCAGGGCTTCGTCACCAAGAAGATCAACAACGACGACAAATACGAATTCAAGGACAACACCGGCACCATCACCGTGGAAATCGATGATGAAGACCTGCCACCGACGCCATTCAACGACAAGACCAAGGTCAAGCTGACCGGTGAGGTGGAGAAACACCTGATGAGCCGTGAAGTGGATGTGGATATCGTCGAAATCATCAACTGATTCCCGGGCCAGTTCGCGGGCGTGCCCGCGAATGCCTCACGCCGACTTCGGTGGTAACTTGCTCAGGTGTAGCGCCACCAGCAACGCCACTGCCAGCAAGCTGCCTATGAACAGGCCGATGCCATTCCAGCCCCATTGGTGCCAGAACACCCCGCCCGCCGTCCCGGCCACGCTCGAGCCGGCGTAATAGCTGAACAGGTACAGCGACGACGCCTGCCCTTTGGCCTTCAGCGCCCGCCGGCCGATCCAGCTACTGGCCACCGAGTGCGCGCCAAAGAAGCCGAAGGTGAACACCAGCATGCCCACGATCACCATGGCCAGTGGGCTGGCCAGGGTCATCAGCAAACCACACGCCATGACCACGATGCTGGCCCAGAACACCTTGCGTCGGCCCAGCTTGTCCGCCAAGGCGCCGACCTGCGCCGAGCTGTAGATGCCGGACAGGTACACCACCGACAGCAAGCCGACCAGTGCCTGGTTCATGTGATAGGGCTCGGCCAGCAGGCGGTAGCCGATGTAGTTGAACAGGGTGACGAAGGCACCCATCAGCAGGAAGGCCTCCAGAAACAGCCAGGGCAGGCCGGCATCCTTGAAATGCATGACGAACCCGTCCAGCAGGCTGCGCGGGCTCATCGTCTGCGGGCGGAAATTGCGTGACTCCGGCAGCACCTTCCAGAACACCAGGGCGGCGCCCAGGGCCAGGCCGCCGATGGTCAGCATGGCTGTGTGCCAGCTGACGAAGTCGATCAACACGCCAGTGATCAGCCGCCCGCTCATGCCGCCAATGGCGTTGCCGCCGATGTACAAACCCATGGCCAGGCCAATGTGCTGGGGGTGGATCTCTTCGCTCAGGTAGGTCATGGCCACTGCTGCCAGGCCGCTCAGCGACAGGCCGACCAGCGCGCGGGTGGCCAGCACCAGTTCCCAGCTCGGCATCACCGCGCTGGCCAGGGTGGAGAGCGCGGCGCACACCAGGGCGAACACCATCACCGGCTTACGGCCGATGCGGTCCGAGATCGGACCGGTGACAAGCAGGCCGAACGCCAGCATCGCGGTCGACACCGACAGCACCAGGCTGCTCTGTGCGGCGTTGATGGCGAATTCTTTAGACAGCAACGGCATCATCGGCTGTACGCAATACAGCAGGGCGAAGGTAGCGAAGCCGCCGCTGAACAGGGCCAGCACGGTCTTCATGAAGGCGGGGGTGCCTTTTTCGATCCACATGTCGGTCAAGGTGGCAGGTTCGAGCTGGATGGGCTGCGCGGCTACAGCAGTTTTCACGGCGGGTACCTCTGGTGCAATGAAAAAAGCATATAGCTGGCTAATGATTAGATCCAATATATTGTTCGACCTATTTAAGACGTTGTGCGACTTGTTTGGAGCGAACCATGGAACTGCGCCATCTGCGTTATTTCATTGCCGTGGCAGAAGAGCTGCACTTCGGCCGCGCCGCCCAGCAACTGGGCATTTCGCAACCGCCGCTGAGCCAGCAGATCCAGGCGCTGGAACAGGAGCTGGGGGCGTGCTTGTTCGAGCGCACCAACCGCCGGGTCGAGCTGAGCGAGGCAGGCCGGCTGTTCCTGGGCGAGGCGCGTCAGGTGCTGGCGCAGGTGGAGAAGGCGGCGGATGTGGCGCGGCGTGCACAACTGGGTGAATTGGGCGAGATGAAGATCGGCTTTACCTCCTCGGCCCCGTTCACATCGAAGATCCCCAAGGCCATTCATGCCTTTCGCCAGCGCTTCCCCGCAGTGCACCTGAACCTCAAGGAAATGAGCAGCCGCGATGTTGCCGAAGGGGTGTTCGATGAGTCCATCGAAATCGGCCTGATGCGGCCAATGCCGCTGCCGGAAGGGTTGCTGGCCACCGAGCTGTTCCGCGAGCCACTGGTGGCGGTGATCAATGCCTCACACCCGCTGGCCGAAGCCAGCGGGCAAGGCGTGCACATGGCGGCGCTGGCCCATGAGCCGTTCGTGTTCTTCCCGCGCAGCTATGGCAGCGGCTTGCATGCGCAGTTGCTGAGCCTGGCGCGGCAGGCCGGGTTCAGCCCGCATTTTGCCCAGGAGGCAGGGGAGGCGATGACCATCATCGGCCTGGTGTCGGCGGGGTTGGGGGTGTCGGTGCTGCCGGCCTCGTTCCAGCGCATGCGTATCGAAGGGGTGGTGTACCGCACCTTGCTCGACGAGGGGGCGATGACCGCGGTGTGGCTGGTGCAGCGCGAAGGCGGCGGGTCGGCCATGGCCAAGGCGTTTGCGCAGCTGCTTCAGGCGAATAGCACTGGCCATGGCGGCGACACCGCCACATACTCGGGCATTCGTTGAAACACGGAGGTCAACCATGCGGCGCGTGGTGTTCAATCAGAAAGGTGGCGTGGGCAAGTCGAGCATCGCCTGCAACCTGGCGGCGGTCAGTGCCAATGAAGGCTACCGGACCCTGCTGGTCGACCTGGATGCCCAGGCCAACTCGACACAGTACCTCACCGGGCTGACGGGTGAGGATATCCCCATGGGTATCGCCGATTTCTTCAAGCAGAGCCTGTCCAGCGGGCCATTCAGCAAGAAGAACAAGGTGGATATCTATGAAACCCCGTTCGACAACCTGCATGTGGTGACTGCAACGCCTGAACTGGCCGACCTGCAGCCCAAGCTCGAGGCCAAGCACAAGATCAACAAGCTGCGTAAGCTGCTCGATGAGCTAGACGAGGATTACGAGCGGATCTATATCGACACCCCGCCGGCGCTTAATTTTTATGCAGTTTCGGCGCTGATCGCGGCTGACCGTGTGCTGATTCCCTTCGACTGCGACAGCTTTTCGCGCCAGGCCCTGTATGGCCTGCTGGCCGAAATTGAAGACCTCAAGGAAGACCATAACGAAGACCTCGTAGTCGAAGGCATCGTGGTCAACCAGTTCCAGTCGCGTGCCAGCCTGCCGCAGCAGATGCTCGACGAACTGCTGGCCGAAGGGCTGCCGGTGCTGCCGGTGTACCTTGGCAGCTCGGTGAAGATGCGTGAATCGCACCACGCCAGCCTGCCGCTGATTCACCTGGAGCCCAGGCACAAGCTGACACAGCAGTTTGTCGAGTTGCATGATTTGCTGGAGCGCAGCGAGTAGGTATCTAGCCCGCTTCCTTATTGGGGGTAACAAGTACCGGCTTGTGGTTGATATGCAGTACCGCGCCGGTATCGCCTGGGTGAAGTTCGTCGGTACGCACAAGCGCTATGACGAGATTGACGTGGAGACAATCTGTGAATATTAAGCCGATTCGTAACGAGGACGATCCCCGAGCAGCATTCCAGCGCCTCGAAGCCATTTTTCAGTCTGAAGCGGGCACGCCTGAGGCTGATGAAATGGAAGTGCTTGTGACACTGATCGAAGTGTACGAGAACAGGCACTATCCCATTCACCCCGCCAATCCCATCGAGGCTATCAAGTTTTGTATGGATCAGCAGGGGCTCACGCCAAGAGATCTTGAACCGTACATCGGTCCAAGCGGGCGAGTTTCGGAAGTACTGAGCGGGAAGCGCGGGCTGAGCCTTTCCATGATCAAGCGCCTGCATGATGGCCTTCGCATTCCCTATGAGTCGCTGCTGGCAAGCGCTTGAAAACTAAACCCCCTGGCTGCGCACCCACTCCAACAACGCCTGGAGTGGAAACGCCCCGGCCTGGCGGCTGACTTCGCGGCCGTTCTTGAACAGCAGCAGGCTGGGGATCGAGCGGATGCCCAGTTGCCCGGCCAGGTTGCGGTTGGCTTCGCTGTCGAGCTTGGCCAGGCGGCAGCGGCCGGCCAGTTGGCGGGCGGCTTGTTCGAAGGTGGGGGCGAACGATTTGCACGGGCCGCACCAGTCGGCCCAGACATCCACCAACAGCGGTAGGTCGCCTTTGATTTGGCTGGCGTAGCTGGCTTCGGTGAGTTCGAAAGGGGCGCTCAGCAGGACCTGCTGTTTGCAGCGGCCGCATTTCGGCGCGTCGCCCAGGCGCTCGGCAGGCAAGCGGTTGAGGCCGTTGCAGTGGGGGCAGGGGATGACCAGTGGTTCGGACATATTGGTTCCTCGAGATTATTGGGGCTGCTTTGCAGCCCATCGCGACACAAGGCCGCTCCCACAGGGGTTAAGCGCCAATCAGGAAGAGCAGCTGATTTCCAGGTGCTTGCCCCATTCCGGTGGGCGCTCGGCGTAGGCCTGCATCCCGGGTTGCTCCTCGAAGGGGTTGCTGAGCACCTGGTGCAGCCGCCGCACTTCACTGTAATCCCCCGCTTCAGCTGCCTCGATGGCTTTCTGCGCCAGGTAGTTGCGCAGCACGTACAACGGGTTCACTGCATGCATGCGTTCGCGGCGCCCCTCGGCATTACCAGCTTCACGCTCGCAGCGGGCCAGGTATTCGGCGCCCCAGGCATCGAAGCCGGCCAGGTCGATGAAGTCATTGCGTACCACCTTCAACGCTTCGGCCACCGGTTGCCCGCCCAGCCGGCGGAAGAACAGGTTGTAGTCCACACCACCGCGCTGCATGCACTGCAGCAGGCGCTCGACCAGCGCCATGTCGTCATCCTCGGCCGTGGTCAGGCCCAGGCGCCTGCGCATCAGGTCCAGGTAATGGGCCTGGTACAGTGGCAGGAACAGGCTCAACGCCTGCTTCAACGGCTCCACCTCGACCACCGTGGTCAGCGCCTGGGCCAGCGCGCTGAGGTTCCAGTGGGCGATGGGCACCTGGTTGGCGTAGCTGTAACGACCACGGTCGTCGGAGTGGTTGCAGATGAAATTGGCGTCGAAGTCGTCGAGGAAGGCGTACGGGCCGAAGTCGAAGGTAATGCCGAGGATCGACATGTTGTCGGTATTCATGACCCCGTGGCAGAAGCCATAGGCCTGCCAGCGGGCGATCAGGTCGGCGTTGCGCTCGACGATGGTGCGGAACATCGCCAGGTAAGGTTGCTCGGCGGTGCCGCACTCGGCGTAGTGCTGTTGCAAGACGTGGTCGAGCAGCACCCGTTGCTGCTCAGGCTGCTTGGTGTAGTAGAAATACTCGAAATGACCGAAGCGTACGTGGCTCTGCGCCACGCGGGTGAGCATGGCCGCGCTTTCCCGTGTTTCGCGCCATACCGGGGTGCTCGAGCCGATGACGCACAGCGCGCGGCTAGTGGGAATGTGCAGGGCGTGCAGGGCTTCGGAGGCGAGGAACTCGCGGATCGATGAGCGCAGCACGGCGCGGCCGTCGCCCATGCGCGAGTACGGCGTCTGGCCGGCCCCCTTGAGGTGCAGGTCCCAGTGCTGATTGGCGTCGTTCAGGACCTCGGCCAGCAACAGGCCGCGGCCATCGCCCAGGCGCGGGTTGTACGAGCCGAATTGGTGGCCGGAGTACACCATCGCCCTTGGGTCGGCCTGGTCCCACAGCTTGTGGCCGCTGAACAGTTCGGCGAACAGAGGCAGTTCGGCCTGGGCCGGGTCGAGGTCCAGCAGCGCCATGGCCGACTCGCTCGCCACCACCAGGCGGGGCTCGGCGATGGGCTCGGGCAGCACCTGGGTAGAAAACGCATCGCCCAGGCGGGCGAAGCGGTTGTCGAAAGTGAGTTGGTCGAGGGCTTTCACGGGCTGCTCCTGGAAGTCGGTGCCATTGGGGCCGCTTTGCGGGGCCCAGCTGTGGGGGCTGGCTTGCCGGCGATCGAGGGCCAAGCCCTCGCAGGCATTCTGGGCGTTCATGCCCTATGGCGTCCACTCACACAGGTTGGGTGCCATCGGGTTTGGGCTGCTCCATCGGTATCAGCTGCTGCTTGCCGCCGGCTGCGTCCATCAGGAACACCTCGACCTGGCGTACCGAGATCTTGATGTCGTGCGCCTTGAACTCGCGGCTGATGAAGCGGTTGAGTTCATCCAGCGTCGGGTTGCGGTCACCCAGGTCGCGCACGTGCATGCGCAGTTCGTGGTCCAGCGAGCTTTCGCCGAAGTTGAGGAAGTACACGATCGGTTCCGGGTCCTTGAGCACCCGTGGGTTTTCATGCGCGCCCCTGAGCAGCAGCTCGCGCACCAGGTCGAGGTCGGAGCCATAGTCGATGCCCAGCTTCAGCGTGACCCGGGTGACCGTGTCGGTCAGCGACCAGTTGATCAGTTGGCCGGTGATGAAGGTCTTGTTGGGGACGATGATGTCCTTGCGGTCGAAGTCGGTGATGGTGGTGGCGCGGATGCGGATCTTACTCACCGTGCCCGACAGGTTGCCGATGGTGATGGTGTCGCCGATGCGTACCGGGCGCTCGAACAGGATCATGATGCCGGAAATGAAGTTGGCGAAGATTTCCTGCATGCCGAAGCCCAGGCCCACCGACAGCGCCGCCACCAGCCATTGCAGCTTGTCCCAGCTGACCCCCAGGGTCGACAGGGTGCTGACGATACCCACGCCGACGATGGTGTACGACAACAGGGTGGTGGTGGCGTAGGCGCTGCCCTGGGCAAGGTTCAGGCGTGACAGCACCAGCACCTCCAGCAGGCCTGGCAGGTTGCCGGCCAGGGCGAAGGTAATGCCGACGATCACCAGTGCCCCCAACAGGTCGCCCAGGCTGATGGGCACCATGCTGGCAGCGGCGCCGGTGCCGCTGGTGTATTCGTACAGCACGAAGTTGTTGAGGTAGGCGAACACCGAGAGCAGGTCGGCCCATACCCAGTACAGGCCAGCGATGAAACCGCCCAGCAGGGCCAGGCGGATCAGGCGCAGCGATTGCTGGTTGACCTGCTCGATGTCCAGGGTCGGCTCCTCGACGACCACTTCGCCGTCCAGCCCTTCCTTGGCCGCCGCGCGCTTGCTCAGTGCCCGTTGGTAGGCCAGGCGGCGGGCCGCAACCGACAGGCCGCGCACGAAGGCGGCCTCGATCACCAGCCAGAACAGCAGCAGGTAGAGGGTGTAGATCAGCCGGTCGGTGAGTTTCAGGGCGGTGTAGTAGTAGCCGAAGCACACCGCGACGAACAGGGCGATAGGCAGCGCAGTGAACGCCACGCCGACCGCCTTGCGGAACAGCGAAGTGTCACGGTGCGCCGGGCTGCTGAGCAGCAGGCGGCTGAGCAGCCAGGCCATCAGCGCATAGCAGGCCAGCACCACGCCAATACCCAGTACATCGTCGGCCAGCGCCGACGGCTGGTGCTCGGCCACCGCCACTACCCCGACCAGGGCCAGCACCACGGTGCCCAGGCGGCGTACCCAGCCCCGCAGGAACTCGACCTGGGGTTTGTACCAGCGGAAATGCACTTCCGCCACGCCGCCGGGTGCAAGGATGCGGTAGGCGGTATAGAACACCAGCCACGCCTGGGCCAGTTGCCACAGGGCCGCGCCAAGGTTGGCGTTCTGCCCGCGGGCGTCGATTTGCAGGGCATAGCTGCACAACGCCAGGACAAGGCTGACCGGCATCGCCAGCAGGATATTGATAAGAATCGCCTGTGGCGTATGCCACTGGCTGTCGCGGCGGAAATGGCCAATGTCCTGGTGCACCTTGCCCAGCCGTTGGTACAGGTACTTGCGCCGCCACAACAGAGCGCCGATCACCAGCAACAGCGGCAGGAACAGCAGCGGCCGGTGGCTGAGGCCGTCGGTCAGCTCGCTCAGGCTGGAGGCCCACGGCAGGTTGGCGACCTGGTCGGCCAGCCGTTGCGGCACGGTGCGCAGCCAGTCCCAGTCCAGGGGCTTGTTGCTGGGGATCCAGAACATCTGTTCGTCGAGGGTGGTGCGCAGGCTCTGGGCAGTGCCCAGCAATTGTTTCTGGTTGAGCTGCAGGGTGATCGATTCGTTGAGCAGCGCCGAAAGCTCGCGGTTCAGCCGCTCCAGCAGGTCGCTGCGGGTGATCGCCAGCTCCAGCAGGGCCTTGCGCAGCTGCGGGGTTACCTGTTCCTGCGGTTGGGCTGCCAGCAGCTTGTCGACATAGGTCACCGGGTTGCTCATCACCTCGCGCTGCTGGCTGACCTCGAACTGGTACAGGCGGGTGTCGGCGATCTGGTCGGCCAGGTCACGGTCGAGTTTCAGGTGTGGCAGGGTCTGTTTCTGTTTGTAGAGGATCTTGGACAGCAGCAGGCTACCCTTGAGCACGTTGATCTGCTCGTCCAGCGCCTGGTCGGCCTGGGTCAGGCTGTCCAGTTGCTGCTTGGTGCGCAGGTTCTGCTGGGTCAGCTCATTGAGGCGGTCGGTGCTTTTGAGCAGGTAGTCGGACAGCTTCAGGTTAGCTGCGCTTTCGGTGGCCAGCAGGCTGCTGCCGCCCGCCTTCTGCGCCTCGATCGATTGCTGGGTGACCGTTTCCTGGGACTGGGCCAGGCGCTTGTCGTTGATCAGCGTCTGCAGGTCCTGGATTTCCTGCTCAAGGCGCGCGGCACGCTCGATCAGCAGGTCATGGCGGGCGTTGCCAAGGTCCTGCAGCACGCTGTTGCCGGCCAGTTCCTGGCGGCGCAGCAGGGTCAGCGCGTTGAGCGAAGCCAGTTCTGCGTTCAGCTGGTTGCGCTGGTCGGCGTTGATCGACTTGCCACCGTCCTTGCCGGTCTTGAGGATGGTGTTGATCTGCTGGGCGCGGGTCTGGTTGCTGCTGATTTCGGCCTGGGCACGTTCGGGGCGGGTCTGCGAGTTGATGATCAGGCTGTTGGCGTCGGACAGCGACTTCTGCAGCTCGCCCTGCTGGGTGTTGCGCTCGCTGAGCATCTGTTCGAGCTGCTGCACGTTGAGGTTGGCATAGCGCTGGGCAACCGGCTGAACCTTGGTTTGCTTGAGCCGGGCCAGCTCTTTCTGGCTGTCGTCGGTTTCCTTGGGTGCGGCACTGAGTTGCTGCTTGAGGGCGGCCAGCTTCTTCTCGTTGTCGTCCTTGCTGGCCAGCAGGCTCAGGGTCTGTTCCAGCACCTGCTGCAAGGCCTTCTGGTCGGCCTCGGGCAGCTTGCGCTCGGCAATCTTGTCGAGGCTGTTCTGAATGCTGGCAGCCGTTGGCGGCTCTGCCGCGGTGGCCGCGAAGGAAAGGGACAGGCACAGCCCGAGCAGGGCTGTGCGAAGGTATGCGCGCAGGGACATAGGCAGACTACTTGTGGATCCGGCAGAAACGAAGTTTAGAGGAACAATCCTGGTCCGGGTCGCGTTCCTTCGGGGAATCTGACGCCCACTTTCTGGATCTTGTTCCCGACCATGGTCGCCACGGTCCAGATCGTGCCGTGCCATTCCACCTGGTCACCTACTACTGGAGCGCCTCCGACCTTCTGTCGGATGAACTGCGCCAGCGGCATTTTCGCGTCCAGGCCATCGAGTTTCAGGCCATACAGTGCGGCCACCGCACCCAGTTCGGCATCGCCTTCGAGAACGAAGTCGCCGAAGAAGCGCAGGTCCAGGCCACGCTGCGGCGCCTGGCTGAACAGTTTGCCCAGCGCCGGCAGGTTGTGTTCGTGGCCGATCACGCAGAGCATGTCGTCGACCTCCAGCACGGTGCTGCCAGAGGGGTGCAGCAACTGCTCGCCGCGGAACAGGGCGGCGATGCGTGTGCCTTCCGGCATCTTCAGCTCGCGCAGGGCGGCGCCGATGCACCACTTCTCCTTGCCCAGGCGGTAGACGAACATTTCCCACTCGCTGGTGATGTGCACCTCCAGCGCAGAGCGGGAGATGGGTGCCGGATCCGGTGGTACAGTCACCTTCAGCAGCTTGGCCATCCACGGCAGGCTGGTGCCTTGCACCAGCAGCGACACCAGCACGATGAAGAAAGCCAGGTTGAAGAACAGCTGGGCGTCCGGCAGGCCGGCCATCAGCGGGAACACCGCGAGAATGATCGGCACCGCGCCGCGCAGGCCAACCCACGAGATGAAGCCTTTTTCGCGGCCGTGGAAGGCCTTGAACGGCAGCAATGCCGCCACCACCGACAGAGGCCGCGCCACCAGGATCATCCACAACGCCAGGCCCAGTGCCGGCAGGGCAATGGGCAGCAGGTCGTGCGGTGTCACCAGCAGCCCCAGTACCAGGAACATGCCGATCTGCGCCAGCCAGGCCATGCCGTCGAGCATGTGCAGGATGCCATGGCGGCTGCGAATCGGCTTGTTGCCCAGCACCAGGCCGCACAGGTACACAGCCAGGAAGCCGCTGCCGTGCAGGGCGTTGGTCAGCGAGAACACCACCAGGCCACCGGCCACCACCAGAATGGGGTAGAGGCCACCGGCCAGGTTGATCCGGTTGACCATTTGCAGCATCAGCCAGCCGCCGCCCAGGCCCAGCAACCCGCCGATGCCGAACTCGCGCAGCAGGTGGGTGAGCAGGCTCCAGTGCAGGCCGGTCTGGCCGCTGGCAATCATGTCGATCAGCGTAACTGTCAGGAAGACCGCCATCGGGTCGTTGCTGCCCGACTCGATCTCCAGGGTGGCGGTAACCCGTTCGTTCAGGCCCTTGCCGCCCAGCAGCGAAAACACCGCTGCGGCGTCGGTGGAGCCGACGATGGCGCCGATCAGCAAGCCCTGGATCAGGCTCAGGTTGAACAGCCAGGCAGCAACAAGGCCGGTCAGGGCGGTGGTGATCATGACCCCGACCGTGGCCAGCGACAGTGCCGGCCATAGCGCTACGCGAAAGCTCGCCACCCGTGTGCGCAGGCCGCCGTCGAGCAGGATCACCGCCAGGGCGAGGTTGCCCACCAGGTAGGCGGTCGGGTAGTTGTTGAAGATGATGCCGCCACCATCGACACCAGCGACCATGCCCACGGCGAGAATGATGACCAGAATAGGGATGCCCAGGCGCGACGACAGCGAACTGACCAGAATACTCGCGCCCACCAGTAATGCGCCGATCAGGAACAGGCTGTTGATGGTGCTGGCATCCAAAGGCAGGTACTCCGGGATAACGCTGGAAAGGGGAATGACTGGCAAGTCGCGTGCCAATCGATTCTAACCTGATGAATTGGCAGCATGTAAAGCGTTTCTGCAGATGTGCAAAAGGCACCGCGGTGGGTGCCTTTTGTCATGTTGCCGGTGCTCAACCTCTGGCAGGCGGCTTGCCGGCGATGCGGCCGGTGCAGACTTACGCCTGCTTCACTTCACGCATCGGCTTGCCTTTGACCGGGGCATCACCAGCCACGTAGTACTTGGCGGTGCTGCGTGGCAACGGCTTGCGACCACGGATCTTGTCCGAGATTTTCTCCGCGATCATGATCGTGGTGGCGTTGAGGTTGCCGGTGATGATCAACGGCATGATCGAGGCATCCACTACGCGCAGGCCCTGCATGCCGTGCACACGGCCTTCGCCATCGACCACCGCCATGTCGTCGGTGCCCATTTTGCACGAGCAGGACGGGTGGAAGGCGGTTTCGGCGTGCTCGCGGATGAACTTGTCCAGCTCTTCATCGGTTTGCACATGCGCGCCGGGGCTGATTTCGCGGCCGCGGTACGGGTCCAGTGCCGGCTGGGCCATGATTTCGCGGGTCAGGCGGATGCCGTCACGGAATTCCTGCCAGTCCTGCTCGGAGGACATGTAGTTGAACAGGATGCTCGGGTGCTGGCGCGGGTCTTTCGACTTGGCCTGGATGCGGCCGCGGGACGGGGAGCGCATCGAACCCATGTGCGCCTGGAAGCCATGCTCCTTCACGCCATTGGAACCGTTGTAATTGATCGCCACCGGCAGGAAGTGGTACTGGATGTTCGGCCACTTGAATTCAGGGCGGCTGCGAATGAAACCGCCAGCCTCGAACTGGTTGCTGGCGCCGATGCCGGTGCCGTTGAACAGCCACTCGGCACCAATGGCCGGCTGGTTCCACCACAGCAGCGACGGGTACAGCGACACCGGCTGGGTGCAGGCGTACTGCAGGTAAAGCTCCAGGTGGTCCTGCAGGTTTTCACCCACGCCCGGCAGGTCGTGCACCACCGGAATGTCGAGGCTTTCCAGCAGGGCACGCGGGCCGACGCCGGAGCGCTGCAGCAGCTGCGGCGAAGCGATGGCGCCGGAGCTGACGATCACTTCCTTGCGGGCACGGGCTTCTACGCGCTCTTCGCTGTCGCCCACCAGGTAGGTGACGCCAACCGCGCGCTTGCCTTCGAACAGCACGCGGTCGCTGAGGGCGTGGGTCACGATGGTCAGGTTCGGGCGTTTCTTGGCCTGGTCCAGGTAGCCACGGGCGGTGCTGGAGCGGCGGCCGTTCTTGGTCACCGAACGGTCCATCGGGCCAAAGCCTTCCTGCTGGTAGCCGTTGAGGTCTTCGGTACGCGGGTAACCGGCCTGAACACCGGCTTCGACCATGGCGTTGAACAGCGGGTTGTTGCCTGCTTTGGGCGTGGCGACGCTGAGCGGGCCGTCACCGCCGTGGTAGTCGTTGGGGCCGATGTCGCGGGTTTCGGCCTTGCGGAAGTAAGGCAGGCAGTCGAGGTAGGTCCAGTCTTCCAGGCCTGGCAGTTCTGCCCAGCCGTCGAAGTCCATGGCGTTGCCGCGGATGTAGCACATGCCGTTGATCAGCGACGAACCACCCAGGCCCTTGCCGCGGCCGCACTCCATGCGGCGGCCGTCCATGAACGGCTCCGGGTCGGTCTCGTAGGCCCAGTTGTAGCGGCGGCCTTGCAGCGGGAAGGCCAGGGCTGCTGGCATCTGGGTGCGGAAGTCGAAGCGGTAGTCGGGGCCGCCGGCTTCCAGCAGCAGTACGGTGACGCCGGCATCTTCGGTCAGGCGGGTGGCCAGTGTGTTACCGGCGGAGCCGGCACCGACGATGATGTAATCGTATTCCATGGCATTTCTCCGAAATGCAGCGGCAAGTTTCTAGCTACAAGCTGCAAGAAAAAGCAGCTGGGCGAAGCTTGCGAATGGATGGTATCTGCAAGGGCCGGCGGTCTGACGCCGACCGGCTCTTTCTTGCAGCTTGAAGCTTGCGGCTTGCAACTGTCGGTCAGAAGACCGAGTTGTAGCCGCCCAGTTCGACCTGAACCGACTTGATACGGGTGTATTGGGCCAGCGAGCTGACGCCGTTTTCACGGCCTACGCCCGACTGCTTGTAGCCACCGACCGGCATCTCGGCCGGCGATTCACCCCAGGCGTTGATCCAGCAGATACCGGCTTCGAGCTTGTGGATGATGCGGTGGGCGCGGGTGATGTCGTTGGTGCAGACACCGGCGGCCAGGCCGTAGTCGGTGTCGTTGGCGCGGCGGATCACTTCTTCCTCGGTTTCATAGGTGAGGATGCTCATCACCGGGCCGAAGATCTCTTCCTTGACGATGGTCATGTCGTCGCTGCAGTCGGTGAACACGGTCGGGGCCACGAAGGCGCCTTTGGCGAACTCACCGGTGGTCAGACGCTCGCCGCCGCACAGCAGGCGGGCACCTTCCTCTTTGCCCTTGGCGATGTAGCCCAGCACGCTTTCCATGTGCTGGAAGCTGACCAGCGGGCCGAAGTTGGTGTTTTCGTCTTCCGGGTTGCCAACACGGATGCGCGCAACGCGCTCGGCGATCTTGGCTTCGAAGGCAGCCTTCATTTCAGCCGGGATGAACACGCGGGTACCGTTGGTGCATACCTGGCCCGAGCTGTAGAAGTTGGCCATCATGGCGATGTCGGCGGCCTTGTCCAGGTCGGCATCGGCGCAGATGATCAGCGGCGACTTGCCGCCCAGTTCCATGGTGACTTCCTTGAGCGACGAGCTCGAGGCGCTGGCCATGACCTTCTTGCCGGTGGTGGTGCCGCCGGTGAAGGAAACCTTTTCGATGCGGGGGTGCTCGGTCAGCCAGGTACCGACTTCACGGCCGCTGCCGGTCAGCACGTTGAACACGCCATTGGGCAGGCCGGCTTCGGTGTAGATCTCGGCCAGTTTGAGGGTGGTCAGCGACGTGACTTCCGATGGCTTGAAGATCATCGCGTTGCCAGCGGCCAGGGCCGGGGCGGATTTCCACAGGGCGATCTGGATCGGGTAGTTCCAGGCACCGATACCTACGGTCACGCCCAGCGGCTCGCGGCGGGTGTAGACGAAGGACGATTCACGCAGCGGGATCTGCTCGCCCTCGATGGCCGGTACCAGGCCTGCGTAGTACTCCAGCACATCGGCGCCGGTGACGATGTCGACGTAGCGGGTTTCCGAGTACGACTTGCCGGTGTCCAAGGTTTCCAGCATGGCCAGCTCGTCGTTGCGCTCGCGCAGGATGTCGACGGCGCGGCGCAGGATGCGCGAGCGCTGCATGGCGGTCATCGCAGCCCAGACTTTCTGGCCACGCTCGGCGCTTTCGACGGCTTTCTCGACGTCAGCCTCGGTCGCACGCTGCACGTGGGCAAGGACTTCGCCGGTAGCCGGGTTGATGGCTTCGAAAGTGGCATCGCTGCCAGCGTCGACGTAAGCGCCATCAATGTAGAGTTTTTGCGTTCCGAAACGGGCCATAGTGTCCTCGCAAGTGCAGTGTGTGGTTTGGCTTTGCGTCACGCTCCTGCCGGGTGGGCAAGGGCCGTGCGCGCTTGTTCAGCAGCCGGGTCGTTGGTGCCCAGGGTGTGCTGCTTAGCCAGTTGTAGATCCATGTATTCGTAAGCAATCCGTACTGCCTGGCCAGTGTCGAATGCATCGCCCGACAAGGCACCGCGCAGCCACAGACCGTCGATCAGGGCTGCCAGGCCGCGGGCGGCCTTGCGCGCATGGTAAAGCGGCAAGGCACGGCGAAACTGGCAACACAGGTTGGAGTACAAACGGTGGTCGTTGATCCGTTGCAACCTGTGCAAATCGGGCTGGTGCATGCTGGAAGCCCAAAAGGCCAACCAGGTTTTCATCGCCGGGCCGTTCACCTGGCTGGCATCGAAGTTGCCCTCGATGATCACTTTCAGGTGAGCGCGCGGGCTGTCGTCCGTCAGGGCCTGGCGACGTGCTCGAACGCCTTCGTTGAGCATATTCATGATGTAACCCATCGTCGCTGCTATCAGGCCGTTCTTGTCCCGAAAGTAGTGACTGATGATGCCGTTCGACACCCCGGCCAAACGGGCAATCAGCGCAATGCTGGCGTCCCCCAGGCCGACCTGGTCGACAGCCTGCAACGTGGCTTCGATCAACTGCTGGCGGCGGATGGGTTGCATACCGACCTTGGGCATCTTGCTATCTCCTCAGGCCTGCGAGCAGGCGACAGGCGGCTGACTCGGCGAAGACCAGTCTATTTTGTTTTGATTGAACGTTCAATCAATAAAGAATAAGCTCTGCGACAATTTGTGCCATTGACAG
The DNA here is from genome assembly GCF_007633355.1 of Pseudomonas sp. BJP69. Classification (NCBI taxonomy): domain Bacteria; kingdom Pseudomonadati; phylum Pseudomonadota; class Gammaproteobacteria; order Pseudomonadales; family Pseudomonadaceae; genus Pseudomonas; species Pseudomonas sp. BJP69. Next base: position 5,162,537 of record NZ_CP041933.1, on the reverse strand, counting down.
TCTTTCAGGTCGTCGAGCAGGCACGAATTGACACCCCAGGAAATCGCGTAACCCCCGTAATACAAGGCGTTGACGGGCATCAGCGATGCGAAATGCAGATTCTGCCATGTGGCCCCGGCCCTGCGGCGGGCCCTTGGAGCGGGCGGGGTGATCTGTGACGAATGCGCGCACCCAGCGGGTAAAGCGTGGCATTTACAGCAGACCACCTGTCTGTTTTTTGCAACGTATCGATTCGGGATCACGGTTTCCAGGGTGCTTTTATAACACCTGATGCAGTGGGGATATTCCACCAATTGCTCGGGAAAGAATGATTAGCCTCCACAGCCGCACTGCCCGGAGCATTCGTGCAATGAGTTCTGCCTCACTTACCAAGCCCCCCGCCGAGAGGGTACGGGTCAACCGCGTGGTGTTCTTCACCTCGGCGCTGATGATCCTTGTTCTGACTGCCTTGCTGATCGCTGTACCCGAAACTGCCGGCCAGGTGCTGGGCGTGGCCCAGAAGTGGCTGACGCGCACCTTTGGCTGGTACTACATGCTGGTGATCTGCGGTTACCTGCTGTTCGTCGTCTACCTGGCCTTCTCCGATTACGGCAGCCTCAAGCTCGGCGGCAAGGACGACCAGCCCGACTTCAGCTATGGCGCCTGGGCCGGCATGCTGTTCTCCTCGGGCATCGGTATTTCGCTGCTGTACTTTGGCGCCTCCGAACCGCTGGACCACTACTTCAACCCACCGGAGGGCACCCCGGCAAGCCTGGAAGCCGCGCGCCAGGGACTGCAGCTGACCTTCCTGCACTGGGGCCTGCATGGCTGGGCGATCTATGCGCTGGTCGGCCTGGCCGTGGGCTACTTCGCCTACCGGCATAACCAGCCGCTGGCGCTGCGCTCGGCGTTGTACCCCCTGGTCGGCGAACGTTGGGTCAAGGGTGCCGCCGGCAATGCCGTGGACATCTTCGGCATGTTCGTCACCCTGTTGGGCCTGGTCACCAACCTGGGCATCGGTGCCATGCAGGTGTCGTCCGGGCTGGAGTACCTGTTCGGCATGGACCACAGCAAGACCAACCTGCTGGTGGTGATCCTGGTGATGGCTGGCGTGGCTACCGTGGCGGCGGTTTCGGGTGTGGAAAACGGCATTCGCCGCCTGTCCAACCTGAACATCATGCTGTTCAGCGGCTTGCTGATCTTCGTCCTGCTGGGCGGCGAAACCCTGCACCTGCTGAACGGCTTCGTGCAGAACGTAGGCGATTACCTCAACGGGATCGTGCTGAAAACCTTCGACCTGTACGTGTATGAGGGCGAGGCTGGCAAGTCCGAACGCTGGTTGGGCCTCTGGACCGTGTTCTACTGGGCCTGGTGGATCTCCTGGGGCCCGTTCGTAGGCATGTTCATCGCCCGTATTTCCAAAGGCCGCACCGTGCGCCAGCTGGTCATGGGTGTGCTGCTGATCCCGCTGGGCTTCACCTTGGCCTGGCTGTCGATCTTCGGTAACACCGCGCTGGACCTGGTGATCAACCAGGGCGCGGTCGAGCTGGGCAAGACTGCGCTGGAACAACCCTCGATGTCGATCTACCAACTGCTGGAATACTTCCCGGCAGCCAAGCTCGTGATCGGGGTGGCGGTGTTCGTTGGCTTCGTGCTGTTCCTGACCCCGGCCGATTCCGGTGCGGTGATGATGGCCAACCTGTCCTGCAAAGGCGGCAAGGTCGACGAGGATGCCCCGCACTGGATGGTGGTGTTCTGGTCGGTGGTGATCACCCTGGTGACCATCGGTTTGCTGTTCGCCGGTAATTTCGAGGCCATGCAAACCATGGTCGTGCTGGCGGGCCTGCCGTTCTCGGTGGTGCTGGTGCTGTTCATGTTCGGCCTGTACAAGGCCATGAAACAGGACGTGGCGGTAGAGCAGGAGCGCGCCGAACTGGCTGCCCGTGGCCGACGTGGGTTCAGTGAGCGGCTGACCCAGCTGGAGCTGCAGCCGACCCAGGCCGTGGTGCAGCGCTTCATGGACAAGCAGGTCAGCCCGGCCCTCAAGGAGGCTGCTGCCCAGTTGCAGACCCTGGGCTTCGACGTGGAGTCCCGTGTTGGCCAGGCGCGCGACATGATGGGCTTGCGGGTGATGATGGAAGAAGGTAACCCGTTCGTCTACGAAGTGAGCCTGGACGGCTACCTGGCGGCACCGAGCGAGGCGCCGGTGGAAGGCGAGCCGGAAGTCCGTCAACGCTTCTACCGTGCCGAGGTTTACCTGCACGACGGCAGCCAGGAGTACGACCTGATGGGCTTTGCGCCCGAGCAGATCGTGCGTGACGTGCTGGACCAGTTCGAAAGCCATCGCCAGTTGCTGGGGCGAGTGTACAGCTGACGCTGCTGCGATGAAGAAAAGGCCTTGCCCACCGTGCAAGGCCTTTTTTTTGAGCAATATGTAGCGCGGGTATCGCACCTGAATACCGCAGCCTGCGTTTTTTTCAGCGGAGGCACCCAGCATGACGAGTTACAAGATACCCCCCTTCGATTTCCGCCAGGCCGTGGCCGGGCAGTTCGACGGCCGGCCGACCCTGCGCCAGGTCGCCAGTGCGCAGCTACTGCGCGTGCTGCTGTCGAACCTGCCGTGGTTGGCCTACGCCAAGCCTGCACTCACCAATGCTGACCCCTTGATGCTGGACAGCCCGGATCCCTCTACCACGTACTGGACCACGGCACCCTTTGTGGACCGAGTTCTGGAAGCCTTGCTCGACCCTCAGGCGTTGAGCCTGGAGCCACTGGCGGATGGGCGCCATTACAACCTCGGGCTGACGGGCATCCATCGTTTCTCCGGCTCGTCGAGCGAGTTCGACACCCGGCAGTTGCCAGACTTGTCAGCTGCCCTGAACCAGCTGGTTGAGGACTTGCCACGACACTTCTGCGAGGCCCAGCTCGAGTTCTGGCGAGGCAAGGGCAGCGCCGGGGTGAGTCGCGACGAATGGTTGCAGTTGCTGCTCAAGCTCGCGCTACTGCGCAGCTTGCCCTGGCAGGGACTGGGCCCGCAGGAGCAGGCCTGTATCCGCGGCCTGCTGCACGGCGGTGATGAGCAGCCCGCGGTGTACTTCGTGCAGACCCGGCTGACCAGTGCCTCCATGCAATACGATCAACTGCAATGCCAGATGCTGATAGCCGCCGAGTGGGATGAGCGTCAGGTCATCCTGTGGTGCGCACCTTCGGGGATAGTACGCAGTTTCGAGTCGTTGCACGCGTTCGGCCTGGCCTTGCGTGACGAACTGGCGCAACGCTACGCCTTCGAACGGATGAGTTGGCAACGCTATCCCGCCACCGGCAATGTGTTTGCCCAGCAGGTCTCGCTGCTGCTCGATACGGTGCTCGCCAGGGTCGAGCTTGCGCGTTATGCCGATATCCAGGATGTTCCGGCCCTTGAACAGCGTTTTGACCAGCTTGGCGACCCTTCTTCCTGGTTCGTGGGGTACCCGGATGAAACCCCGGCAGTGCAACCTCCCCCTGGGTTGATGGCCAGTGCGCAGGACAGTTTTGCCTGCAGCGCTGCCTTGCTGCAGCTCGCGCTTTACCAGCTCGACTCGGGTGGGGTCTCAGCACTGGATGGCGTTCAGTCGCTGACCGATTACGCCCGTCAACGGCTGACCAGGCAGATCCGCGAGGATCACGGGGCAGACAGCTCGCCGGACGATCTTGTATTCGACCTTTACCTGGCCCGTGGGATCCCTGGTGGGGCGGGCACAGGCACCGGCGGCGGCGAGCCATTGGCCTTCGTCGGGAGCAAGACGCTCACCGAATTTGCCATTGGCAACCTCGCGTCGCTCAAGGGGGCGGCAATCGAGCGCATTTACCTGCGTGGCGGGGGCGAGGCACCGGCATGGCTCGATGCCGACGCCGCCAGAGCCCTCGTAACCAAAGTGGATATCGGTAGCCATTATCCTGCCTATGTCGCGGCGCAACTGGACGATCCGGCCAAGCGCGCGGACCGTGTCACGCGCCTGGGGCGGGAATGGCGTGCAGCACTGCTGGCCGCTGCACTCACTGCCAAGATGGACGGCAAGATCAAAGAGCCAGGCCTGCAATGCGTGGTCGACTATTGTGCGGGGCACGTCGACCCCGACGCGCCGCGCATGATCCTGTTTCCGCTGGCGTTCAGGCGTAGCGCAGCGTCCAGGGTCACGGACCCGGTACGCTGCATGTACATCCTGTTTTGCGCGGAACCCTCGCTGGTGTTGCTGTACCGGCCCTTGTTCGCCAAAGACACGCTGCGTGAATATGCCAGCCTCTCGGCTTTGCTCGAACACGTGCGTGAATCGGAGATTTTGCAGGAGAGTATTCTCGACTGGATGCAGCCCAGCGTCAGGCCTGTCTACGACCATGGTGGTTTCCGCGAACCGCACATCAGCGTCATCGGCATCGACCCCTATGCGCTGCCTGAGCGTCCGGAACCTGCCAGGCTGGCGATCGAGTTCTGGCGTAGCAACATTGACGAGAAACTATATACAGCCAATCGGGACCTGCTGCTGACGCTCGCTGATGAACAGTCTGTGTCCAACGCCGAGAGCCGCTGGCAGACCTTGTGCGAGGGGGCATGGCTGCTGTTCGATGTCGTGACCTTGGCGCTTCGGGGGCCTGTGGCCTCGGTGGCCTGGTTGGTGCAATTGCTGAACGCGTTGCAGCAAGACATTGAGGCCTTGGAACGTGGCAATGAGTTTGATCGGTCGGCGGCAACGGTTGACCTGATATTGAACCTGGGCATGGTGTTGCTGCATGCCAGGCAACCCGCCAAAGCCTTTCCCTCCTATGCATTGCCCGGTGCGGCGGAGGTCGAGGGGCCTGAGGCGCAGCGCGGCGCATTTGCCGAAATTGCAATCGCGCCTATCGAGGAAACGCCTGCGCCTGGCCAAGCGCTGCCGAGCCGCTGGCTCGATTTTTCATGGCGAGGTCAGAGTGGCTTCAACTGGTTGCCGCGCGAACAGCGCGAAGCACTCAGGGCCATGCGTGCACCGGTCTCGCTTGCGGGCGTGCAGCCCTTGAACCAAGGTACGGCGACGGGCTTGTACCTGATCGACGGCGATCATTATGTAGCCCTGGCCAGTGATACCTACCGCGTGGAGCGGTTGCCAGAGGGTGTACGGGTGGTCGATGGTGGCGGAGCCGCGGGGCCCTGGCTGCGTTTCGTCGACGGCGTGTGGCGTGTGGACACGGCGCTTGGTCTGCGGGGTGGCATGGGGCGAGAGCGTACACAAAAGTGGCTGAGGGATCGGTTTCGCGACATGCACCAAAAGATAGAGGGCCTTGACAGTCGCGCCCGGGAGGCCAGAAAGCAAGCCGGGCCTTTTGCCAAGGCTGTGGACGAATTGCGCGAAAAACTGCTGAAACTCAGGGAGCTTCGGGCCACCGCATCCGAAAGGCTGGCCGCGTTGCCCGCCGAAGACGAAGCGGGTAAGTCGCAGTTGCGCACAACGCTCGCGCTTTACGATAAGCGCAAGATTACGTTCGAGCAGGACCACTTCACACAGATGAACCGGATGCTGAAGGAGCTGGAAGCTGCGGTCGGCGCCGATATTGAAATACTGGCGCTGCACGCGACCATGCGAGAAGACAAATTTGCCCGTGAGCGGGAAAAGGGGGGCTGGGACGGGGTGCTTGCCGAGCACGATAAAGTTGTTCGCAACAGCGCTATCAACGATGCCGAGATTACTTTCACCGAGCTCTGGAGCCTTGCGAATTACCCCGAGCTTGTGGAGATGCAAAACGCGCTGGATGGGCGGCCAGTCCGTGAATTCGCGGATTTGTATGAGAAGTTGCGCGTCAAACAGCAAGTCGTGATCGACGTGCAGGATCGCATGTTGGTCGGGAGTGAGCAGCTGGATCAATTGTTGACCGAAACGCCGGAAGATTTCGAGGTAAAGGATTGGGGGGGCAACGCCAAAGGCACCGTCGCAGACATAATTGCCAAGCGCAGCGTCAGTACAGTTCAACTGCGTTTCCACCAGGTGGTGAATCTGGCCGAGCTGGCGCTGCACCTGGAAAGCGACCGGCCAGACGTCATTGCAGGCTACAGAGCTGCCCTGGTCAGCTCAAGCCTGCGCAACGCGGCCGAAGCCCACGGCGAGCTGGCCTTCTCCAACCTGCCGGCGCAGGACAGGATCGTCATCCTGCACGAAGCCTGGGACGAATACAGTGCTGCGCTGGTCAACAGCGATCGCGTTCGCCGAGAGGGTGGGGCGTTGATCGAACCGGCCATGATCGAGCGCTATCGGGAGCACATCAGCAAACTCAAGCTCGATGTGAACGTACGTCTGGGCATAGCGTATGATGAGCAGGATCACCCCCTTCTACCGGCCGGGCGTAGGCCTTATCCGGCGTCCCGCGTGCCGCAGCGGTTGGTGCGTAATGGCCAGGGGCAACTGATGATCGGCAACCTTATCGAAGGGCAATCCTTGCTCGAGGTGCGTGAGAAGATCAGCGATAAGGTATTGGCCACCTTTGAACAAGTAGATGGCGAGTGGCGCGAGGTCCAGCAGCCATCGTTATCCGACGAAGCCCCCCTAGCCGATCTCGCTAGTTGGGTGCAGTCTCTACTGAATAAGAGCAATGCCCATCGAGCCTCAGCCAAGGCCTATGTCGAGATCGATATCAGCGGGTCGCTGGTGGCCAGGATATACGATCTTCAGCTGAACAAACTGACCGAGGCAGTGAGCGTAGTGCGCGATGCCGGTGGCGACGATGCGCTGATCAAGACCTTGGAACAGGAAGTGAATGCGCTGCGTGCAGAGAAGGAGGTGCAACTTACCACCCTGTACACCCACACCAGCCGCCCCACTGCCGAAGCCCTGCGCTTTCTTTACGATTTGAAGGCGATCAAGGTCGTATACCTCAAGCGGCATGTCATGGCGGACGGTAGCGCTTTCGATGAGTACCTGGTCCAGCTCTTGTCAAACAACCGTAAACTCTGGGCTGTGCATTTCCATTTGCGGTCGCAGGCTGCCTACGCCCGGGATTTTACTTCGGGGCACCTGAAGGTGTGGGCCCAGCGTTACCTGAGCAGCCAGGTTGCCAGGGATACAGGGCAGCAGCTTTACCGCGGCAAGCTGACACTACAGCAAGCCACGGGGATCATTCCTTTCGATCGTCCAGCAGCACAGTAGGTTCGGGTCATCGGTTGCTGTAGCGGCCCTGCCGGCCATGTGCCGGCATGGCCTGGTTGCTGCGCTCGGCAATCATCTGTGGCAGGCCCAGCAGCGTGATGCCCTGGCTTTTCAGGCGGGGCAGTTCGCGGGCCAGCACCTCCAGCGTTTGCGGGTAAGGGTGGCCGATCAGCACTGCCGAGCCTTGCTTGTGCGCCAGGGCCACGCCTTGTTGCAACTGCCCGGCAATGGCTTCGGTGGTGCGCACGTCATCGAGAAACACATCCCGCGAGACATGCGCCAGGCCTTGCGCCTGTGCTTCTGCAGCCGCGACGGTGGCGGCACTGGTGCGGCTGTCGACGAAGAACAGATGGCGACGTTGCAATTCGCCCATCAGCCAGGCCATGGGTTCGCGCTGGGCCGTCATGCGGCTGCCCATATGGTTGTTGATGCCGGCCGCGTAAGGCACCTTGAGCAGCGCGCTGTCCAGGCGCCGGGCCAGCTCTTCGCCGGCGATGCCGGGGTGCCAGGCATAGGGCCCGGTGGCCGGGTCCATTGGCATGTGCAGGATCACCGTTTTGCCAGCCTTGTGCGCTTGGCGGGCGAAGTCGGTTGCATGCGGGGTGTCGGGCATGATGGCCATGGTCACCGGGCCGGGTAGGGCCAAGGTGCGGCTGTCCCGGTTGGGGCTCTGGCCAAGGTCGTCGATGATGATGCTCATGTAGGCCTTGCCGGCCGGCGCCGCTTGCGCGACCCCGGCCAACAGGCAGAACACCAGGCACAGCAGGTACCGCACGGGCTGGATCATTTGCCCGAGGTGATGTTGAGGCCTTTGAGCAGGCTCAGTGCCTGGCTCAGTTGGAAGTCGTCGTCCTGTGGGCGCTCCTTGCGCTTGCTGCTGCCGGTCGGGCGGTCGGCGCCGCCGTTACCGTTGCCCAGGTGGCCCTGCAGGTCGGCTTCCTTGAAGTTGTCGGTGTCGACCTCGGCAGTGAGCTTGGCCTGACGTACTTCGATGTCGGGGACGATACCCTGGGCCTGGATCGAACGGCCATTGGGGGTGAAGTACAGTGCGGTGGTCAGCTTCAGGGCGCGGTCATTGGCCAATGGCAGCACGGTTTGTACCGAGCCTTTGCCGAAGCTGTCGGTGCCCATCAGCACGGCGCGCTTCTGGTCTTGCAGTGCGCCCGCTACAATTTCCGAAGCCGAGGCGCTGCCGCCGTTGATCAGCACCACCAGTGGCACCCCTTCGCTGGCGTCGGCCGGGTCGGCCGAGAAGCGCAGTTCGGAATTGGCGATGCGGCCCTTGGTGTAGACGATCAGGCCCTTGGTGAGGAAGTGGTCGGCCACTTCCACGGCCGATTGCAGCACGCCACCCGGGTTGTTGCGCAGGTCGAGCACCACCCCGCGCAGTTTCTTGCCGTTGTCCTTGCGCAGCTTGGCCAGGGCTTTGCCCACCTCGTCGCCGGTCTTGACCTGGAACTGGGTGATGCGGATATAGCCGTAGTCGTTTTCCAGCAGCTGGCTCTTCACGCTCTTGACCTGGATCACCGCGCGGGCCAGGGTCACGTCGAAGGGGTTACCGCCGTCGCGGACCAGGGTCAGGGTGATTTTGTCGCCGACCTTGCCGCGCATCTTGTCCACCGCTTCGGTCATGGTCTGGCCGCGGGTCGGGGCGCCGTTGATCTTGACGATCAGGTCGCCGGCCTGGACGCCTGCACGCGAGGCCGGGGTGTCATCGATCGGCGAGACCACCTTGATGAAGCCGTCTTCCTGGCCCACTTCGATACCCAGCCCGCCGAACTCGCCGCTGGTGCTTTCCTGCAGTTCCTGGAAGTCCTCGGGGCCTAGGTAGGCCGAGTGTGGGTCGAGGTTGCTGAGCATGCCCTTGATGGCATTCTCCAGCAGGGTCTTGTCATCTACCGGCTCGACATAGGCCGCCTTGATGCGGTCCATGACTTCGGCGAAGGTGCGCAGCTCTTCCAGTGGCAGTGGCGCCTTGGCAGTGACCTCGGTGGCCGGCACAGCTGCCGCCTTGGCCGGCTCCGCGGCAGTGGCCAGGGGCGCGCCGACCGCCAGGGCGATGGACAGGGCCAACTGGGTGAGACGAGGCGAGTGCAGCATGTCGAACGGACTCCTGATCCTGTAAGCGCTCCCTGCGGAGCATCGGTGCAGCGTTTGGGCCGCGCCGTAGAAAGTTGACTAACCCCGGCACCACTGCGAAGGGTCGGTAGGCCGGCCCTGCTGGCGGATGGCGAAGTACAAGCCTGCCGCGTCCTGGCCACCGCTGTCGCCGACGGTGGATATGGCTTCACCGGCCTTGACGATGTCACCGGCACTTTTCAGCAGGCTCTGGTTATGGCCGTACAGGCTCAGGTAACCGTTGCCATGATCGAGAATGACCAGAAGCCCGGCGCCGCGCAACCAGTCGGCGAACACCACACGCCCGCCGTGCACGGCGCGCACTTGTGTGCCGGGGTTGGCGCTGATCATCACACCGTCCCATTTGGCCCGGGCATCGTTGCCGCGTGCATCGCCGAAGCGTGCCAACAATCGACCATTGACTGGCCAAGGAAGTTTGCCCCGTGCTGCAGAAAATGCTCCGCCGTAGTTGGCTCCGTCGCTGGAAACCATCGGCCCGAGGGTGGTACGAGCCTTTTTCGGCGGCTCTACCGGCGCTTCAGGCTCGCGCGCCTGGTTGCGCGCAGCGGCGGCCAGGGCCTCTTGCTGCCGGCGTTTTTCCGCTTCCTGCTGCGCCAGCAAGGCTTTCTTGCGTGCCTCTTCAGCCTCGCGGGCCTGGCGTGCCAGGGTTTCCTCGATGGTCTTGAGGACTTTGGCCAGGTCGGCCTGGTCCTGCTGACGGGCCTGGAGCTTCTGGTCGCGGTCTTTCATGTCGCTGTTGAGCTTGGCCAATACCTGCTGGCGCTTGCCGCGTTCGCTCTCCAGGGCCTGGCGGCGGCTGTCAAGGTCGGCGCGCTGGGCCAGCAACTGTTGCTGCTGGGCAGACATCTGCTGCTCGACACTGGCCAGCTGGCGGAGGGTTTCGTTGAAGGTGCGCAGCTGCTCCAGGCGCGCCTTGCTCATGTAGTCGTAGTAGGTCAGGGTGCGGGCGAATTTCTCTGGGTTCTGCTGGTTGAGCAGCAGCTTGAGGTATTCCTCGCGACCGTTGTTCTGGTAGGCCGAGCGGGCCTGAATGGCGATCAGCCGTTGCTGTTCAACGCGGGCGGTCTGGAGTTTTTTTTTCTCGGTTTCAAGGCGCTCCAGCTCGCCCTCGGTCTTTTTTAGCGCTTGCTGCAGTGCCTCCACCTGCTTTTCGAGGTTGCCGATGTCGGTCTCGGTGGCTTTCAGGTCCTTTTGCACACCGGCTTTTTCTTCCTGGAGCTTGCCCAGTGTTTTCTTGAGCTCGGCAATGTCCTGGCGGGTGGCGTCCAGTTGCTGCTGGGTCTGTGCGCGCTCATCGGCGAAGGCCGGGCTGAGCAGGCATGACAAGGCTAGGAGGATCAGGGCGCGAAGCATGGGGTTTGGCGTACCAAGGATGGAGACTGGCCTAGTATGCCCGCCTGGGCGGGCAAAAAAAACGCCTCGCTGCCAGTGTCGCGAGGCGTTTGTCTGGAATTCAGGTGTTATCGGGGCCCTGTAGGAGCGGCCTTGCGTCGCGATGGGCCGCAAAGCGGCCCCAATACGCAGATTCAGGCGTCTACCAGAATCGAAGTGCCGGTCATTTCGGCAGGCTTTTCCAGCCCCAGCAGCTTCAACATGGTCGGCGCAACATCGGCCAGCACGCCGCCATCACGCACTTTCACGTTGCGCTTGCCGACATAGATGAACGGCACCGGCTCGGTGGTGTGTGCGGTGTGGGCCTGGCCGGTGGACTCGTCTTCCATCTGCTCGACGTTCCCGTGGTCGGCGGTGATCAGCGCTTCGCCACCGACCTTGTCCAGCGCCTCGACAATGCGGCCAACGCAGTTGTCCAGCGCTTCGACAGCCTTGACTGCCGCTTCGAACACGCCGGTGTGGCCGACCATGTCACCGTTGGCGTAGTTGACCACGATCACGTCGAAGCGCTGTTGCTCGATGGCTTCGACAATGCGGTCGGTCACTTGCGGTGCGCTCATTTCCGGCTGCAGGTCGTAGGTGGCGACCTTCGGCGATGGGATCAGGATGCGCTCTTCGCCTTCGAATGGCTCTTCGCGGCCACCGGAGAAGAAGAAGGTGACGTGGGCGTATTTTTCGGTTTCGGCGATACGCAGTTGGGTCTTGCCGTGCTTTGCCAGGTACTCGCCCAGTACATTGTTCAGGCTGGACGGAGCAAAGGCAGCGGGTGCCGGGATTTTCGCCGAATACTGGGTCAGGCCGATGTAGGCCGCCATTTCTGGCAGGCGCGCACGGGCGAATTCGGTGAAATCCGGCTCGACGAAGGCGCGCGACAGCTCGCGAGCGCGGTCGGCGCGGAAGTTCATGAAGATCACGGCATCGCCGTCTTCGACCTTGACTGCTGCGCCAATGCGCGTGGCCTTGACGAACTCGTCGCTCTCGTCACGGGCGTAGGCCGCTTGCAGGCCTGCCACGGCGGTGTCAGCGGTGTATTCGGCGCTGCTGTCGACGATCAGGTTGTAGGCGGCGCTGACGCGGTCCCAGCGGTTGTCGCGGTCCATGGCGTAGTAGCGGCCGATTAGGCTGGCGATGCGGCCCTTGCCCAGCTTGGCGAAGGTGGCGTCGAGCAGCTCGATGGACGACTGCGCGCTACGTGGCGGGGTGTCACGGCCATCGAGGAAGGCGTGCAGATAGATTTTTTCCGCGCCGCGCTGCGCGGCCAGTTCGGCCATGGCAACGATGTGGTCCTGGTGGCTGTGCACGCCGCCATCGGACAGCAGGCCAAGGATGTGCACGGCTTTGCCGGCACCGGCAGCCTTGTCCACCGCACCGGTGAGCACCGGGTTTTGGAAGAACTCACCGTCGCGGATGGCCTTGGTCACCCGGGTGAAGTCCTGATAGACGACGCGGCCCGCGCCCAGGTTCATGTGACCGACTTCGGAGTTGCCCATCTGCCCGTCCGGCAGGCCGACATCCATGCCCGAGCCGGAAATGAGGCCATGCGGCTGGCTGGCGCGCAGGCGGTCGTAGACCGGCGTGTTAGCGGCATAGATGGCGTTGTATTCAGGGCTTTCGCTGTGGCCGAAGCCATCCAGGATGATCAGGACCAGGGGTTTGGGCGTACTCGTCATCAATCAAACTCACGGTTGTTCAAAGATGATAAAGAAACGCATTTTAGGGCAAATACGCCACGTGCGGCGAATAATCGTCCCATCCCCCGACCGGCGCGCGTGCGCTGGCAACATGAAGCTGGTCTGGTGGCCGGCCCGTCGGGCTTTGGTGGTACCAAGGTGCTGTGTATACTGGCCGGCATTTTCAATCGCCTGGAACACCGCTGATGGTTGCTCACCTGATTCAATTCGCGACAGATCACTACATCCTGGTTGCGATCTTCTTCATTCTGCTGGCCCTGCTGCTCATCAATGAAATCCGCCGTGGCGGGCAGAGCCTGAGCAACGGTCAGCTGACTGCCCTGGTCAATGCCGACAAGGCGCTGGTGATCGATATCCGCCCGGCCAAGGAGTACTCCGCCGGTCACATCGTGGGTGCGGTGAACATTCCGCAGGACAAGCTGGCCAACCGCATGGCCGAGCTGGACAAGCACAAAGAGAAGACCCTGATCGTCGTCGACGCGATGGGCCAGCAGTCCGGCAGCATTTGCCGCGATCTGCTCAAGGCCGGTTACAACGCCGCCAAGCTGAGCGGTGGCGTTTCCAGCTGGAAAGCCGATAACCTGCCCCTGGTGAAGTGATATGAAGCCCGTCATCGTTTATTCCAGCGACTACTGCCCCTACTGCATGCGTGCCAAGTACCTGCTCGAGAGCAAGGGCGTGGCATTCGAGGAAATCAAGGTCGACGGCAAACCGCAACTGCGCGCCGAGATGGCCCAGAAAGCCGGCCGCACGTCGGTGCCGCAGATCTGGATCGGCAGTACCCATGTCGGTGGATGCGATGACCTCTATGCCCTGGAACGCGCCGGCAAGCTCGACGCGTTGCTGGCGGCCTGATTTGCACTGCATTCGAAAACATTAGGATAAGGATCTGCCATGACTGACCAACAGACCAACGGCGCTGCTGCTGAAGACAACAGCCCTCAGTTCTCCCTGCAGCGTATCTATGTGCGCGACCTGTCGTTCGAGGCCCCGAAAAGCCCGCAGATCTTCCGTCAGACCTGGGAGCCGAGCGTTGCCCTGGACCTGAACACCAAGCAAAAGGCCCTGGAAGGCGACTTCCATGAGGTGGTGCTGACCCTGTCGGTCACCGTGAAGAACGGCGACGAAGTCGCGTTCATCGCTGAAGTGCAGCAGGCGGGTATCTTCCTCATCGCCAACCTCGATGCTGCTTCTATGAGCCACACGCTGGGTGCGTTCTGCCCGAACATCCTGTTCCCGTATGCCCGCGAGACCCTGGACAGCCTGGTAACCCGTGGTTCGTTCCCGGCGCTGATGCTGTCGCCGGTCAACTTCGACGCCCTGTACGCGCAAGAAATGCAGCGCATGCAGGAAGCCGGCGAAGCGCCAACCGTTCAGTAACTGCTGCCGGTATCGGAAAAGCGCCTCTAGGGGCGCTTTTTTGTTGGCTGTGTGGGAAGCCGCACGTGGTCCCTGGGGGAGCCGGCTTGCCGGCGATAGGGCCAGTGCAGGCTTACACATCAGCTCCCGGCAAACCCGTTCTGCCGCCAGGCCTCATACACCGTCACCGCCACCGTGTTGGACAGGTTCAGGCTGCGGCAGCCTGGGCGCATGGGCAGGCGCAGGCGTTGCTCGGCGGGCAGGCTGTCGAGGACTTCTGCCGGCAGCCCGCGGCTCTCCGGCCCGAACAGGAACGCGTCACCCGGCTGGTACGCGACCTCGTGGAACGGGTGCGAGCCTTTGGTGGTAAAGGCGAACAGCCGTGGGTTGCCCAGGCTTTCCAGGCATTCGGCCAGGCTCTGGTGGCGCTTGAGCGTGGCATACTCGTGGTAATCCAGCCCCGCGCGGCGCAGGCGCTTGTCATCCAGTTCGAAGCTGATGGGTTCGATCAGGTGCAGGTGGCAGCCGCTGTTGGCGCACAGGCGAATGATATTGCCGGTATTCGGCGGAATTTCTGGTTGAAAAAGGATGACGTGAAACATGCACGGCTCCAAGCAAGAGGATGACGGGCATTCTACCCCCGAACCGGATGTGCGTTCGAAGGCGTTGCCGCGCATGCTGCTGTCGCTGGCGATCGTCGGGGTAATGGTGGGGCTGATGATCGGCCGCCTGACCGCCCCTGTAGAGCGCCAGTTGCAGCAGGTAGAGGTGTTGTCGAATGGGCTGGCGCTGTGGTTCAACGAAGAACCCAAGCTGCATGCCGAGAACGTCCAAGGCACGGTGGCTGTGCTGTTCCAGGCCCAGGGCACGGCCCGGCAGGGCCAATTGAGCCTGAACGGCAAACCGGTAAGCTGGCGGCTGCAGAACAGCCAGGAAGGGTTGTTGCTGACGGTGGTGGCCGCGCGCCCCCTGCACGGCCAATGGGCCGGTGCAGAAGACGCTGGGCGCTGGCGGCTGCAGGTGAGCCTGCAGGAATAAAAGAGGGGATATCCCGGCCTGCCTGTACCAGGGTCCCCAAAAGGGCTACGGCGTACTGCGTGTAAAGGGGGGATGGCCCGGCCTGCCTGTACCGAGGTCCCCAAAAACGGCGGTGTTGCTAATAAAAGAGGGGTTCACCCGGCCTGCCTGTACCAGGGCCCCCGAAACTGGGTATGTATTAGCTATTGCAGGGGGCGTGCCAATTTTGCAAAACCCGGAAATACTGGGCTTTGAGGGGGATTCGGCCGGTTTTTGAGGGGGTTTGTGCCTTGGCGAGGTGCAGCGGGCACAGGAACGGTGCATCGGAAGGCTGAAACAGCTGAGGCCGCTTTGCGGCCCTGTCGCGGCACAAGGCCGCTTACAATGGGCGGGGGTGGCCGGCAGTCCTGCGGAGCCGGGCCGGCATCATCAATCGATGTAGGAGCGCAAGCTTTTCAAATTTTGAGAAAGACAGTTGCTCCTGCAGGTAACCCACCAGCCCGGAAGCAGAGATGGTCCGTGTAGGAGCGGCCTTGTGTCGCGAAAGGGCTGCGCAGCAGCCCTAAAGATCTCGAGGGTTAACCTAGCGCTCAGTGCTCGTCACCTTCCTCGTCATCGCCACCCGCCACATTCATCCCCAGTTCCTTGATCTTGCGGGTCAGGGTGTTGCGGCCCCAGCCCAGCAACAGCGCCGCATCGCGGCGCCGGCCGGCGGTGTGCTTGAGGGCGGTCTCGATCATGATCCGCTCAAAGCTTGGCACCGCGCTGTCCAGCAGGTTGGATTGCCCACGCGCCAGTGCCTGGTCAGCCCACTGGCGCAGCGCCTGCTCCCAGTTGGTCACGGGGGCAGCGTCCTGGGGCAGGTTCAGCAACTCCGGCGGCAAGTCACCAATCAGTACCTCGCGGCTGGAGGCCATGACGGTGATCCAGCGGCAGGTGTTCTCCATCTGCCGCACGTTGCCCGGCCATGGCAGGTTGCGGATGAACTCCTCGGTTTCCGGCTTGAGCACCTTCGGCTCGACCGCCAGCTCTTGAGCGGCACGGGCAAGGAAATGGCGGGCGAGTGCGGGGATGTCTTCGCGCCGGTCAGCCAACCTCGGGATATGGATGCGAATCACGTTCAGGCGGTGGAACAAGTCTTCGCGGAACTTGCCAGCCTGCACCAGTGACTCGAGGTTCTGGTGAGTAGCGGCGATGATACGCACGTCTACCTTGACCGGCACGTGGCCGCCGACCCGGTAGAACTCGCCATCTGCCAGCACCCGCAGCAGGCGAGTCTGGGTTTCGGCGGGCATGTCGCCGATCTCGTCGAGGAACAGGGTGCCGCCATCGGCCTGCTCGAAGCGGCCCCGGCGCAGGTTGGCGGCGCCAGTGAAAGCGCCTTTTTCGTGGCCGAACAGCTCGGACTCCATCAGGTCCTTGGGGATGGCGGCCATGTTCAGGGCAATGAACGGTGCCGCTGCGCGCGGGCTGTGGCGGTGCAGGGCGTGGGCTACCAGTTCTTTGCCGGTACCGGACTCGCCATTGATCAGCACGGTGATGTTGGAGTGGCTGAGGCGGCCAATGGCGCGGAACACCTCCTGCATCGCCGGGGCTTCACCGATGATCTCCGGTGTGCGCGCCAGGCTTTGTGGCACGTCCAGCCCTTGCTGCTCCTGGGCGTGCTGGTTGGCCCGCTTGACCAGCGAAACCGCCTCGTCCACGTCGAACGGCTTGGGCAGGTACTCGAAAGCACCGCCTTGGTACGATGCCACGGCGCTGTCCAGGTCGGAATGGGCGGTCATGATGATGACCGGCAGGCGTGGGTGCTGCTCGCGAATCTGCGCCAGCAGGTCGAGGCCGCTGGCCCCCGGCATGCGGATGTCGGAAATGATCACGTCCGGCTGCTGGCGGGCCAGGCGGCCCATGACACCGTCTGCGCTATCGAAGCTCTGGGTGGTCATGCCTTCCTGTTGCAGGGCTTTTTCCAGGACCCAGCGGATGGAGCGATCATCGTCGACGATCCATACGGTTTCACTTCGGCTCATGAGGCGGTGGCTCCTTGTTCCAGAGGCAGGTAGATCGAGAAGGCGGTATGGCCTGCGTGGCTTTCACACTCGATCAGGCCCTGGTGCTGGCTGATGATGTTCTGGGTAATGGCCAGGCCGAGCCCGGTACCGTCCGGGCGACCGCTGACCATGGGATAGAAGAGGGTGTCTTGCAGTTCCAGCGGGATGCCCGGGCCGTTGTCGATGATCTCCACCCGGGCCACCAGGCGATGGCGCACGTGGCCGATGGTGAACTGGCGCAAGGCGCGGCTGCGCAAGGTGATGCGGCCCAGGCGCAGTTCGTTCTGCGAACTGATCGCCTGCATGGCGTTGCGCACGATATTGAGCACGGCCTGGATCATCTGTTCGCGGTCGATCAGGACATCCGGCAGGCTTGGGTCGTAGTCGCGCACCAATGTGATGCAGCCCTGGCTTTCGGCTTCGACCAGGCTGCAGACCCGCTCCAGTACTTCATGGATGTTGGTCATGGCCAGCGAGGGCAGCTTGTTCGAGCCCAGCATGCGGTCGACCAGGTTGCGCAGGCGGTCGGCCTCTTCGATGATCACATTGGTGTAGTCGCGCAGGCCGTCTTCGGGCAGCTCGCGGGCCAGCAGCTGGGCGGCGCCGCGGATGCCCCCGAGGGGGTTCTTGATTTCGTGAGCCAGGCCCCGCACCAGCATCTTGGTGGTTTCCTGTTTGCTCAGTTGCGCCTCTTCCTTGGTGATGCGCAGCAGCCGGTCGCGCGGGTGCACCTCCAGCAGCAGCAGGGTCTGGCCCTGGTGCAGGATTGGCGTTACCGCGTAGTCGACCGTGATCGTCTGCCCGGTCAGGGACGTCAGTTGTGCTTCGCGTTTGGTAAACGGGTGCGCCTGCTCGACCGCCTGGCGCAACGAGCTGAGCGCCTCGGTCGATTCAGTGAACAGTTCGCTGATGAACTGCCCGTGACTGCGCTGGCCACTGACCGCCAGCAACATTTCTGCAGCTGGGTTCATGTATTCCAGGCGCAGCTCACCGTTGAGCAATAGCGTGGCGGTGGTCAGGTTGTCCAGAAGCAGACGGTGCTGTGCATCGCTGATGGTCATAAGGCGTCGTTGACCTCTTTTGGCGCTTGTCTGGCAGGGTGCAGCCAGAACCCGGGGCGCAGTGAATCCGCTGATTCCAGTTTCAGTGCATAAAATGCAAGAAACAAACCAAAGCTCCGAAAAGAAGCGGAATTGTCCGATGAGCACCCGAAATCGCGCAGATTCGCACCAGAATGTTCTGGTTTAACGTTTCTTGTGACCTTTTTTGGGGTGCATTCAAGGGCGTCGCCCGCAAGAATGCACCAATAAGGAGCATAGAGCTTTCAGGATTTATCGCACAATTGACCGGTGGCGCGAACCAAGGCCTGGTGCAGTGGCTGGGGCGCGGAACGGCCGGCCAGTTCCTTGGCCAGCCGTGTGCTGCAGCCTGCCGCGGGCTCACGGTCGAAGGCTGCCAGCTTTTGCAGGAGTGTGCCCTGCAGGTCATCCAGTTGCGGGCGGATGTCAGTCTGCAAGTCGCGGCGTTGCGTGTGCGGCGCCGCGCCCTCGCGGTGCCAGTCGGACAGCAGGGTGTATTGCAGCAACTTGTTGGCTTCCATCTGGTCGGCGAAAAACGCCTCGGCGCGTTGTGGTGCCAGTCCGTGGCCAGGTGCGGCAGCACGGACATTCGCCAGCACTTGTTGCTCGCGCAGCGTTGCCTGCACGGGCTGGCCAGTGTCCCACTTGTGCAGCGCCACGGCTTCAGCCAGGGCCAGGCGACGTTCGATGTTGTCGAGCAGCGCGGATAACGCCGTATCCGGCGGTGCTTCTGCGGTGCAACCGGTCAGGGCCAATACAGCCACTGCGGCGAAGGGGAAATGACGCATGACAGACCTCCAGAGCATAGGGTGAAGGCCCGAGTGTGGCGGTGTTGCCTGATCCTCGGGGGTAGGACGCTTCCGAAAATAGTGACGGCAGAAACGAAAACGGCCTCCCGAGGGAGGCCGTTTGATCAGCTCACCGGCGCCGGGCGCCGATCAGATCAGCAGCTGTAGTACAGCTCGTATTCCAGCGGGTGCACGAAGGTGCGGACCTTGATTTCTTCTTCGCTCTTGAGCTCGATGAAGGCGTCGATGAAGTCGTCGGAGAACACGCCGCCCTTGGTGAGGAACGCACGGCCTTTATCCAGCTCTTCCAGAGCTTCTTTCAGGCTGCCGCACACTTGCGGGATGTTCTTGGCTTCTTCTGGCGGCAGGTCGTACAGGTTCTTGTCGGCCGCGTCGCCTGGGTGGATCTTGTTCTGGATACCGTCCAGGCCAGCCATCAGCAGTGCTGCGAAGGCCAGGTACGGGTTGGCCGATGGGTCCGGGAAGCGGGCTTCGATACGGCGGGCTTTAGGGCTGCCAACGTAAGGAATACGGATCGAAGCGGAACGGTTGCGCGCCGAGTAGGCCAGCATCACCGGGGCTTCGAAACCTGGAACCAGACGCTTGTACGAGTTGGTCGACGGGTTGGTGAAGCCGTTCAGGGCCTTACCGTGCTTGATGATACCGCCGATGAAATACAGGGCGGTGTCGGACAGGCCGGCATAGCCTTCGCCGGAGAAGGTGTTCTTGCCGTCTTTCCAGATCGACATGTGCACGTGCATGCCCGAACCGTTGTCGCCGTACAGTGGCTTCGGCATGAAGGTAGCGGTACGGCCGTAGGCGTCGGCAACGTTGTGCACAACGTACTTCAGCGCCTGGACTTCGTCAGCCTTCTTCACCAGGGTGTTGAACTTGACACCGATTTCGTTCTGGCCGGCAGTTGCCACTTCGTGGTGGTGAACTTCGACGGTCTGGCCCATTTCTTCCAGTGCGTTGCACATGGCAGTACGGATTTCGTGGTCGTGGTCGAACGGCGGAACCGGGAAGTAGCCGCCTTTCACGCCTGGGCGGTGGCCTTTGTTGCCGCCTTCCACGTCAGCGCCGGTCATCCACGAGCCTTGCTCGGAGAAGATCTTGAACATCGAGCCGGAGATGTCCGACTGGAACTTGACTTCGTCGAAGATGAAGAACTCTGGCTCCGGGCCGGCGAAGACAGTGTCACCGATGCCGGTGCTCTTCAGGTACTCTTCGGCACGCTTGGCGATGGCACGTGGGTCGCGGTCGTAGCCCTGCATGCTCGACGGGTCGACGATGTCGCAGGTGATGATCAGGGTTGGTTCTTCGGTGAACGGGTCCAGAACGGCGGTTTCGTCAACCGGCATCAGGATCATGTCGGAAGCTTCGATGCCTTTCCAGCCAGCGATGGAGGAACCGTCGAACATCTTGCCGACTTCGAAGAAGTCTTCGTCCAGCGCATCGCGCGCCGGCATGGTCACGTGGTGCTGAGTACCTTTGGTGTCCGTGAAACGCAGATCAATCCACTTGACGTCATGATCTTTGATGAGTTGAACCGACTTCGACATGTTGTCCTCCGGATGGTCTAGAGCGCGGTGGGCCGCTGCCCTGGAAAAAGGGTGTTGCCGGGCGCGGATAGTCGGCCAAGCTTACCTGCCTCACAAGGGAGCAAATTGCATGCCAGTGCCCGAAAATGGCGAGGGCGGGATAAAAGGGGGCGTTTGCAGGCATTTTGCGGGGGGCTGGGCTTGGAATGTGCACTTTTTAGATGCGTATTTTGGTATTGGTGCACCGGTATGGTGCACGACCTGGAGGGTGTGCTTTCTTTGAGGGCTTCATCGCCTGTGAGATCGAGCGCCGCCCGCGCGGCGCATCGCGAGCTACGCTCGCTCCTACGTTTGTTTCGGGCCAATTATTCCTGTGGGATTTGTGCGCGAACGCCTTGGCGCATGCCTCATTATCGCGCGGTACAAACAAGGCGGTCGCGCGCACCTGGCACAGGGGTTACTGGCCCGAAACAAACGTAGGAGCGAGCGTAGCTCGCGATGCGCCGCGCGGGCGGCGCTCGGTCTCACGGGCACCAAAAAATCCTGCGCTGACATTTATCTCAAAGCTTCTGATCAAAAGTTGGTCAAATCCTGAGCAATTTCCGATATAATTCGCGCCCCTCATTTTCGGCAGGCCCTGCGCGCGCTGTTAACCAATGAAACTCATCGTCAAAGTCTTCCCAGAAATCACCATCAAGAGCCGGCCGGTGCGCAAGCGCTTCATCCGCCAGCTCGGCAAGAATATCCGCAACGTGCTCAAGGACCTCGACCCTGAGCTTGCGGTGGATGGTGTGTGGGACAACCTCGAAGTGGTTACCCGCGTCGAAGACGAGAAAGTCCAGCGCGAGATGATCGAGCGCCTCACCTGCACCCCGGGTATTACCCATTTCCTGCAGGTAGAGGAATACCCGCTGGGTGATTTCGACGATATCGTCGCCAAGTGCAAGCACCATTTTGGCCACCTGCTGGCCGGCAAGCACTTCGCCGTGCGCTGCAAGCGCGGTGGTCACCATGACTTCACCTCGATGGACGTCGACCGTTACGTCGGCAGCCAGCTGCGCCAGCAATGCGGCGCTGCCGGCATCGCGCTGAAGAACCCCGAGGTGATGGTGCGCATCGAAATCCGCAACCAGCGCCTGTACGTGATCCACAACCAGCACAATGGCATTGGCGGTTACCCGCTCGGTGCGCTGGAGCAGACCCTGGTGCTGATGTCCGGTGGCTTCGACTCCACCGTGGCGGCCTACCAGATGATGCGCCGTGGCCTGATGACCCATTTCTGCTTCTTCAACCTTGGCGGCCGTGCCCACGAGCTGGGCGTGATGGAAGTGGCCCATTACCTGTGGAAGAAGTACGGCAGCAGCCAGCGCGTGCTGTTCATCAGCGTGCCGTTCGAGGAAGTGGTTGGCGAAATCCTCAACAAGGTCGACAACAGCTACATGGGCGTGACCCTCAAGCGCATGATGCTGCGCGGCGCCGCGCATATGGCCGACCGCCTGCAGATCGACGCATTGGTGACCGGCGAGGCGATTTCCCAGGTATCGAGCCAGACCTTGCCGAACCTGTCGATCATCGACTCGGCCACCGACAAGCTGGTGCTGCGCCCGCTGCTGGCCACGCACAAGCAGGACATCATCGACCAGGCCACCGAAATCGGCACCGCCGACTTCGCCAAGCACATGCCGGAATACTGTGGCGTGATCTCGGTGAACCCGACCACCCATGCCAAGCGCCACCGCATGGAGCACGAAGAAAAGCAGTTCGACATGGCCGTGCTGGAGCGCGCCCTGGAGCGCGCCAAGTTCATTTCCATCGACCACGTGATCGATGAATTGGGCAAGGACATCGAAATCGAGGAAGTGGCCGAGGCGCTGCCAGGCCAGATCGTCATCGACATTCGTCACCCCGACGCCCAGGAAGATCAGCCTCTGGTACTGGAAGGTATCGAGGTGCAGGCCATGCCGTTCTATGCCATCAACAGCAAGTTCAAGCACCTGGACCCCACGCGCCAGTACTTGCTGTATTGCGACAAGGGTGTGATGAGCCGTTTGCACGCACACCACCTGCTCAGTGAGGGACATGCCAATGTGCGTGTTTATCGTCCGACATAAGACGCCGGGGCTGTATGGCGGCAGTATCCGCCATCGCCCTCCCGACCGCCGGGCCCGCTGAGCCTTAAACAGTACATATTCGCCGCCTACCCTGGGCGGCAACCGAATCCTCTGATCGAGATACACTTGTGATCGAAAATCTGCGTAACATCGCCATCATCGCCCACGTTGACCATGGTAAAACCACCCTGGTCGACAAACTCCTGCGTCAGTCCGGCACCCTGGAGCGTAACGAGCTCAACGACGAGCGCGTCATGGACTCCAACGACCAGGAAAAAGAGCGCGGTATTACCATTCTGGCGAAGAACACCGCCATCAACTGGAACGGCTACCACATCAACATCGTCGACACCCCCGGCCACGCCGACTTCGGTGGCGAGGTCGAGCGTGTAATGTCGATGGTCGACTCGGTGCTGCTGCTGGTCGACGCCCAGGACGGCCCGATGCCGCAAACCCGCTTCGTGACCAAGAAGGCCTTCGAAGCCGGCCTGAAGCCCATCGTCGTGATCAACAAGGTCGACCGCCCGGGCGCGCGTCCGGACTGGGTTCTGGACCAGATCTTCGACCTGTTCGACAACCTCGGTGCCACCGATGAGCAGCTGGACTTCAAAGTCGTCTACGCCTCGGCCCTGAACGGCATCGCCGGTCTGGACCACACCGCCATGGGCGAAGACATGACTGCGCTGTACCAGTCGATCGTCGACAACGTACCAGCACCGTCTGTTGACCGTGACGGCCCGTTCCAGATGCAGATCTCCGCACTGGACTACAACAGCTTCCTCGGTGTTATCGGCGTTGGTCGTATCGCCCGTGGTCGCGTCAAGCCGAACACCCCGGTTGTCGCCATCGACACCAACGGCAAGAAGCGTAACGGCCGTATCCTGAAACTGATGGGCCACCACGGCCTGCACCGCGTCGACGTCGAAGAAGCCCAGGCTGGCGACATCGTCTGCATCAGCGGTTTCGACGAGCTGTTCATCTCCGACACCCTGTGCGCCCCAGACGCGGTAGAGGCGATGAAGCCGCTGACCGTTGACGAGCCAACCGTTTCCATGACCTTCCAGGTCAACGACTCGCCATTCTGCGGTAAAGAAGGCAAGTTCGTGACCAGCCGCAACATCAAGGACCGTCTGGACAAGGAGCTGCTGTACAACGTGGCCCTGCGCGTTCAGGAAACCGATTCCCCTGACAAGTTCAAGGTATCGGGCCGTGGCGAGCTGCACCTGTCGGTACTGATCGAAACCATGCGTCGTGAAGGCTTCGAGATGGCTGTTGGCCGCCCTGAAGTGATCATCCGCGAAGTCGACGGCGTGAAGCAGGAACCGTTCGAGAACGTCACCATCGACATCCCTGAAGAATCCCAGGGCAAGGTCATGGAAGAGATGGGCCTGCGTAAGGGTGACCTGACCAACATGGTGCCGGATGGCAAGGGCCGTGTTCGCCTGGAATACAACATTCCAGCCCGTGGTCTGATCGGCTTCCGTAACCAGTTCCTGACCCTGACCAACGGTGCAGGCATCCTGACCTCGATCTTCGACCGCTACGACACCATGAAGTCGGGCCAGATGTCTGGCCGCCTGAACGGTGTTCTGGTGTCGGTCGAAACCGGCAAGGCACTGACCTACTCGCTGGAAACCCTGCAGGCTCGCGGCAAGCTGTTCGTTGAACACGGCCAGGAGATCTACAACGGTCAGATCATCGGCCTGAACAGCCGTGACAACGACCTGGGCGTGAACCCGACCAAGGGCAAGAAGCTGGACAACATGCGTGCTTCGGGCAAAGACGAAGTTATCGCCCTGGTACCGCCAGTTCGCCACACCCTGGAACAGGCCCTGGAATTCATCCAGGACGACGAGCTGTGCGAAGTCACGCCTAAGTCGATCCGTCTGCGCAAGAAGATCCTGGACGAAGGCGAGCGTACCCGCGCTGCCAAGAAAGCCAAGAACTGAGTTAGCTCAGGCTGAATAAAAGCGCCCCCGGTCGAAAGGCCGGGGGCGTTTTTTTATGCTTGCAGAATTTGCGTTGGCCCTTTTCGCGGGCAAGCCCGCGAAGAGGCCCTTGACGGCTAACGCTTAGCGCCCGACCACCTTGGGCTTGTACGCACAATACCCCGGCCGGGGGCCAACCTTGGGGTGGTTGCGGCAGGTGTCCGGGCGCTTGTCATAAATGGTGCACAGGCGGCTTTTGCGATCCAGATACATGCAGTCGTCGTTGCTCATCCGGGTCAGGGTGAAGATGCCTGACTTCTGGTTGAAGCGCTCGATGATGCCTTCTTTCTGCAAACGCTTGGCCACGTTCTTCGGCGGTTCGTCTTTCTCGAATTCATCGACTACGCCGATGCGGATCAGATCCTTGATCTTCACCTCTACCGGCAGGGTGCAGCAGGTCGAATGGCAGCCATGGCACATGTTGCTGGTGTAGCGCTGCCAGGTCTCCAGGCGGTCGACTTCGGCTGCGGCGATCAGGGTCGTTTTCATCTTTATCAGGGGCGGATCACGGTCTTGGGGCGCGCGATGATACCGGAATTGTTCAATTTATGAACAACCTTTTGCCGGAATCACCAAGTCGGCATGAAAACTGCGAACCGTAACTGTCTCTCCCTGTCGAAGGGTCTAGTCTGAACACTCTCCCTCCGCTTTCGTCAACTTGCCCGAGGATGCCCCATGTCCCAGGAACCTGAAGCTCGTGACGCCGAAGTCGCGGATTTTCGCGCTGCCGTACTGAACAAGCTGACCTATGCGGTTGGCAAGGACCCGGAGCACGCCTTCGACCATGACTGGTTCGAAGCCATCGCCCTGGCCGCGCGCGATCACATGGTCGACCACTGGATGGACCACACCCGCCAGGCCTACCGGCGTAGCCAGAAACGGGTCTACTACCTTTCCCTGGAGTTTCTGATTGGCCGCCTGCTCTACGACAGCCTGAGCAACCTGGGCTTGCTGGACATCGCCCGAGAGGCCCTGCAAGACCTGGACGTGGACCTGGAGCGCATCCGCCTGCTGGAGCCCGATGCCGCACTGGGCAACGGTGGCCTGGGGCGTCTAGCCGCCTGCTTCATGGAAAGCATGTCGACCCTGGGCATTGCCGCCCATGGCTACGGTATCCGCTACGAGCATGGCTTGTTCCGCCAGGCACTGGTCGATGGTTGGCAGCAGGAGCAGACCGAGAACTGGCTGGACTTCGGCAACCCGTGGGAGTTCGAGCGTGCCGAAGTGATCTACCCGATCAGCTTTGGCGGTAGCGTCGAAACGGTGCACGACAACCATGGCAACCAACGCCAGGTGTGGTCACCTGGCGAGACCGTGCGTGCGGTAGCGTACGACACGCCGGTGGTCGGCTGGCGGGGTTCGAGCGTCAACACCCTGCGCCTGTGGCGGGCACGGGCGCTGGAAGAGCTGCACCTGGAGCGCTTCAACGCCGGTGACCACCTGGGCGCAGTGGCCGAGGTGGCACGTGCCGAAAGCATTTCGCGGGTGCTGTACCCGGCGGACAGTACCGAGGCCGGGCAGGAACTGCGCCTGCGCCAGGAGTATTTCTTCGTATCGGCATCACTGCAGGACTTGCTGCGCCGCCACCTGAACCAGCATGACTCGCTGCTCAACCTGCCCGATGCGGCCGCCATCCAGCTCAACGACACGCACCCGTCCATTGCCGTGGCGGAGCTGATGCGCTTGCTGGTGGACCAGCACGAAATCCCATGGGACAAGGCCTGGGAGCTGACCGTCGGCACCTTGGCCTACACCAACCACACCCTGTTGCCCGAAGCGCTGGAAACCTGGCCGGTGGCGTTGATGGAGCGCATGCTGCCGCGGCACATGCAGATCATCTACCTGATCAACGCGTACCATATCGACAGCCTGCGTGCCAAAGGCCTGCACGACTTCGACGTGCTGCGGGCGGTGTCGCTGATCGAGGAAGACAACGGCCGCCGAGTTCGCATGGGCAACCTGGCATTCCTCGGCTCGCACAGCGTCAACGGCGTTTCGGCGTTGCACAGCCAGCTGATGAAGAGCACGGTGTTCGCCGAGCTGCACAAGTTGTATCCGCAGCGTATCAACAACAAGACCAACGGCATTACCTTCCGCCGCTGGTTGTACCAGTCCAACCCGCAACTCACCGACATGCTGGTGGAGGCGCTGGGGCCGGAGCTCAAGGACGACCCGGAGGGGCGCCTGGCCGGTTTGGTGCCGTTCGCCGACAAGGCGGGTTTCCGCAAGCAGTTCGCGGCTCAGCGCCTGCACAGCAAGCGTGCCCTGGCCAGCATCATCCAGGACCGCGTTGGCGTCACGGTCAACCCCGAAGCGCTGTTCGACGTGCAGGTCAAGCGTATTCACGAGTACAAGCGCCAGTTGCTCAACCTGCTGCATACCGTGGCCCTGTACCAGGCCATGCGCAACGACCCTGGCACCAATTGGGTGCCGCGGGTGAAGATTTTCGCCGGCAAGGCGGCGGCCAGCTACCACCAGGCCAAGCTGATCATCAAGCTGACCAACGACATCGCCCGGGTGGTGAACAACGACCCGACCGTGCGTGGCCAGTTGAAGGTGGTGTTCCTGCCCAACTACAACGTCAGCCTGGCCGAGAGCATCATTCCGGCTGCGGACCTCTCCGAGCAGATTTCCACGGCCGGTTACGAAGCCTCGGGTACCAGCAACATGAAGTTCGGCCTGAACGGCGCACTGACCATCGGTACCCTGGATGGGGCCAACGTGGAAATGTGCGAGCAGGTTGGTGCCGACAACATGTTCATATTCGGCCTGACCGCCCAGCAGGTCGAGGCGCGCAAGCGGGCGGGTGATTTTGGCGCCACGGCGGCGATTGCTGCGTCCAACCGCCTCAACGACGTACTGCAGGCGATTCGCAGCGGTGTGTTCTCGCCGGACGACCCTTCGCGCTACACCGGCTTGATCGATGGGCTGGTGGCCTATGACCGCTTCCTGGTATGTGCCGATTTCGATGCCTACTGGGATGCCCAGCAGCGCGTCGAGGACTTGTGGCACACGCCGGAGCAATGGTGGCGCATGGCGGTGCTGAACACGGCGCGGATGGGCTGGTTCTCGTCGGACCGGACCATTCGCGAATATGCTACGCAGATCTGGAAAGCGCTGGATTGAAGGTGCCTGCACCGCCTTCTTCACGGGCTCGCTCGTGAAGAAGGCGGGCGCCGACCACCGGCCTGGCACACGCTGAACTACCGACCTATTGTGCCGTCAGAGTGCCGTGGCGAGTCTCATCACTCGCTAGCCTGCAACTCTCCCTGTAAACTGCGGGGGTTTTTCATCTCCCCCATCCTTTCGGAGCCATACATGTCCCGCGTTACCCTGAGTCGCTATCTGATTGAGCAGACCCGCAGCAACAATACCCCTGCCGATCTGCGCTTCCTGATCGAAGTGGTGGCGCGTGCGTGCAAGGAAATCAGCCATCACGTGTCCAAGGGCGCCCTCGGCGGTGTGCTGGGCAGCATGGGCACGGAAAACGTGCAGGGCGAAGTCCAGAAGAAACTGGACGTGATTTCCAACGATATCCTGCTGGAGGCCAACGAGTGGGGCGGCCACCTTGCCGGCATGGCCTCGGAAGAAATGGACAACGCCTACCAGATTCCGGGCAAGTACCCCAAAGGCGCCTACCTGCTGGTCTTCGACCCGCTGGACGGTTCGTCGAACATCGACGTCAACGTGTCGGTCGGCACCATCTTCTCGGTACTGCGTTGCCCTAACGAGTACCTGAGCCAGAACGAAACCCTGAACGAAAACGCCTTCCTGCAGCCAGGCACCCAGCAGGTGGCTGCCGGCTACGCCATCTACGGCCCGCAGACCATGCTCATCCTCACCCTGGGCAACGGCGTGAAGGGCTTCACCCTGGACCGCGAGCTGGGCAGCTTCGTGCTTACCCACGAGAACATCCGCGTGCCGGAAACCACCGCCGAGTTCGCCATCAACATGTCCAACCAGCGCCACTGGGAAGCCCCGGTGCAGCGCTACGTCGGCGAGTTGCTGGCAGGCGAGACCGGCCCGCTGAAAAAGAACTACAACATGCGCTGGATCGCCTCGATGGTGGCCGACGTGCACCGCATCCTGACCCGTGGCGGCCTGTTCATGTACCCACGTGACGCCCGCGAGCCAAGCAAGCCGGGCAAGCTGCGCCTGATGTACGAAGCCAACCCGATGTCGTTCATCATCGAACAGGCCGGTGGCGCTTCTACCAATGGTTACGATCGCATCCTCGACATCAAGCCAGAAAGCCTGCACCAGCGTGTGTCGGTCATTCTTGGCTCGAAAGAAGAGGTCGAGCGCGTTACCGCCTACCACAAGGAGTAAGTCATGCTCGCACCTTGGCAGCCGTTGCTGGAATGGTGGTTCGGTTGGGGCACCAGTGCCCAGGCCGTGGCTGACGAGAAGAGCACGCTGTGGTTCGGCAAGCACCACGATGCCGAGGCCCATGCGCAGTTCGGTGAACTGGTGGAGCACGCCCTGGCCGGCGGGCTCGACGAGTGGCAGCAAAGCCCGCAGGGCTGGTTGGGCCTGCTGCTGCTGCTCGACCAGCTGCCACGCATGATCTACCGCGACACGCCGCGCGCCTTCGAGGGTGACCGGCGTGCCCAGGTGGTGGCCATGCAGGGCCTGCAGAAGGGCTGGGACTACCAGCTGCTGCCGATCCAGCGGGTATTCGTGCTGGTGGTGCTGGAGCACGCCGAGGTGCTGGACTGGCAAAACCTGTGCGTCGAGCGCTTTCAGGTGCTGCTGGGCGAACAGCCCGAGGCCAGCCGCCGGTTGTTCGAAGGCTTCCTCGACTACGCCGAGCAGCACCAGCGGGTGATCGCCCGGTTTGGTCGCTTCCCGCACCGCAACCTGGTGCTGGATCGCCCGAGCACCAGCGAAGAGATGGACTTCCTGCTGGAGCCTGGGTCCAGGTTCTGAGATGGCACGGCCCTGCTGCGCAGGCCATCGCCACATAAGGCCGCCCCTACAAGGGGCGGCTTTTTTATTGGCCGTTGACTAATGCTTTGTGATTAATCGCACAGTAGTGGCCATCCGACCAATGGTGTAGGGGTACGGGGGGCAGGGCAGGGAACAAAGGAGGGATTTTCACGTCGAAGGTCACTGCAGGCCACTCGCCTGTCTCATTTTCCCAGGAGTGTCCTTCAATGTCGTTGCGTTCCCTCGCCCTGTTGTCGCTGTGCGTCGTGCTGACTGCCTGCAGCAAGATCAACCAGGAAAACTATTCCAAGATCAAGGCCGGTATGAGCAAGGCCGAGGTCGAGCAGCTGCTCGGCACGCCGACCGAATGTTCCGGCGCGTTGGGCATGAGCAGCTGCACCTGGGGGGACGAGAAGAGCTTCATCAGCGTGCAGTATGCGGCTGACAAAGTGTTGATGTACTCAGGGCAGGGCCTCAAATGAGGCGTGTGTACCTGCTGATGGCGGTATGCCTGGCGGTGCTGCTGGGCGGTTGCGCAGGCTCTGTGCATGACCCGCTGGCGCCGAAAACCGCCGGCAACGTAGACCTCAAGCGTTACCAGGGCAAATGGTACGAGCTGGCACGCCTGCCCATGCGCTTCCAGGAGGGCTGCGAACAGTCCGAGGCCCATTACAACCTCAAGCCCGATGGCAGCTACGGGGTACTCAACCGTTGCCGCACCATGGGTGACGAATGGTTGCGCGCTGAGGGGCATGCCAATATCCAGGAGCCGGGCCATACCGATAAATTGTGGGTCGAGTTCGATAACTGGTTCACCAAGCTGGTGCCGGGCGTGGCGCGGGGTGAATACTGGATTCTGTACGTTGACGAACACTACCGCACCGCCATCGTTGGCAGCCCGGACCGCAAGTACCTGTGGATCCTGTCACGCACGCCGACCCTGCCGGCCTGGCAGCGCGAGAGCCTGCTGGCCAAGGCCCGTCAGCAGGGCTATGACACCAGCCGCTTGATCTGGCGCGCTTCCGACCAGCAGATCGTCAAGATGCATTGATGGCAGCATTGCCGGCCTTATCGCCGGCAAGCCATCTCTCATAGAACACTACATAACTTACTGATTTAGTAGGGTCCTTGTGGGAGCGGGCGTGTCGAGGCGTCGAACCGCCGCGAACACCGGCGTAGCCGGTGCCAGCCACCGCGGTGTATTGTTCGCGGCGGTTCGACGCCTCGACACGCCCGCTCCCACAGGTACTACACAGTTCTCAAGCTTGGTGATGGCCCTGCATTACCCCAGCAACTGCCGCAGTACCTCGGCAAATGCCACCCGGCTTTGTTCCTCCTGTGCATGCCGCCCCTGGCGCACTACCCACTGCCCATTCACCATCACATCGCGCACCTGGCGATCGCCGCCGGCAAACAGCCAGCGGTTGAGGATGGCATCATCCTCGGCAATCGCCAGGTAAGGGTCCTGCCCGTCGAGCACCAGCCAGTCGGCACGTTTGCCCACGGCCAGCGCGCCGATTGGCTGCCCCAGCGCCTGGGCGCCGCCCGCCAGCGCGGCGTCATACAGGGTGCGCCCGACCATTGGCTGATCACCCCGATACAGGCGGTTGCGGCGCTGGTCACGCAGCCGCTGGCCATATTCCAGCCAGCGTAATTCCTCGACCACGCTCAGCGATACATGGCTGTCTGAACCAATGCCCATGCGCCCGCCCTGGGCCAGGAACTCCACGGCCGGGAAAATCCCGTCGCCCAGGTTGGCTTCAGTGGTCAGGCACAGGCCTGCCACCGCGCCGCTGCGGGCCATGGCTGCGACCTCGTCGGGAGCTGCGTGGGTGGCGTGTACCAGGCACCAGCGCCGGTCGACGTCGACATGCTCATACAGCCACTGCAGGGGCCGCAGGCCGCTCCAAGCCAGGCAGTCGTCGACTTCCTTCTGCTGCTCGGCGATATGGATATGCACCGGTGCTTGCGTGTCACTGGCCGCCAGCACTTCGGCGAGCTGCACCGGCGCCACCGCCCGTAGCGAGTGGAAGCACAGGCCCAGGCGCTGCGCGGGCTGTGTGGCCAGCGCGGGGGCCAGCTGCGCCTGCAGTTGCAGGTATTGGTCGGTGGTATTGATGAAGCGCCGCTGGCCGTGGTTCGGCGCCAGGCCACCGAACCCGGCATGGCTGTACAGCACCGGCAACAAGGTCAGGCCGATACCACTGTCAGCGGCGGCCGCACTGATGCGGCGGGATAACTCGGCGGGGTCGGCGTAGGGCTTGCCGGCCTGGTCATGGTGCACATAGTGAAACTCGGCGACCGCGGTGTAGCCGGCCTTGAGCATCTCGATGTACAGCTGCCGGGCAATGACCTGCAGTTGTTCTGGGCTGATCTGGCCGACCAGCCGGTACATCAGGTCGCGCCAGGTCCAGAAGCTGTCGTTGGGGTTGCCAGCAACCTCGGCCAGCCCCGCCATGGCGCGCTGAAAGGCATGCGAGTGCAGGTTGGGCATGCCGGGGACCAAGGGCCCGGCGAGCCGTTCGGCACCCTCGGGCGCAGCCCCTGGCTCGATACTGGCCACGTAGCCATCGCCGGCGACCTCGATGCGGACATGGCGGGCCCAGCCGCTGGGCAGCAGGGCACGTTCGGCGAAGTAGGCGGGCATGGTGCGAATCCTGTTATTGTTAGCTTGTATATACATATACAGGCGTTTGCCTGCCGGGTAAACTGCGGCAAGCTACAGCCCATTAAATTCGCACAAGGATCCAACGCCGTGCCGACACCTCCTGTCTCCGCGCTGGTTGCCCAGATGGGCGAGGGCCCGGCGCCGCTGTATGCGCGGGTCAAACAGATGATCGTCCAGCAGATCGACAACGGCAGCTGGCCGCCGCATCACCGGGTCCCCTCGGAGAGCGAGCTGGTCAACGAGCTCGGCTTCAGCCGCATGACCATCAACCGCGCCCTGCGTGAACTCACGGCCGAAGGCCTGCTGGTGCGCATGCAAGGGGTGGGCACTTTCGTGGCTGAGCCCAAAGGTCGGTCGGCGCTGTTCGAGGTGAACAACATCGCCGACGAAATTGCCGCCCGTGGCCACAAGCATACGTGTCAGGTCATCACCCTCACCGAGGAAGCGGCCGGCTCGGAGCGCGCCTTGGCCCTGGACATGCGCGAGGGCCAGCGGGTGTTTCATTCGCTGATCGTGCATTTCGAGAACGGCGTGCCGGTGCAGATCGAGGACCGTTACGTCAATGCGGCGATCGCCCCCGACTACCTCAAGCAGGATTTCACCCGGCAGACGCCCTACGCCTACCTGTCCCAGGTGGCGCCGTTGACCGAAGGCGAGCACGTGGTCGAGGCGATCCTCGCCGAGCCGGAGGAATGCCGGCTGTTGCAGATCGAACGGGGCGAGCCTTGCCTGCTGATTCGGCGCCGCACCTGGTCGGGCCGCCAGCCGGTGACTGCCGCGCGGCTGATCCACCCCGGATCCCGTCATCGCCTGGAGGGGCGTTTCAGCAAATGAGCCAGTTGCAGGTGTTGCGCGCGCAGGATTACCCGCGCATGCCATGGAAGAACGGTGGCGGTTTCACTGAAGAAATCACCCGCGACAGCGGCGAAGGCCTGGACGGCTTCGGCTGGCGCCTGTCGATCGCCGATATCGAGGACTCGGGCGGCTTTTCCACGTTTGCCGGTTACCAGCGGATCATCACTGTGCTGCAGGGCGACGGCATGCGCCTGGTGGTGGACGGCCAGGCCAGCCGGCCATTGCTGGCCTGCGATGCATTTGCCTTCAGTGGCGAGAGCCAGGTCAGTTGCAGGTTGCTGGGCGGTGCGATTCGGGATTTCAACCTGATCTATGCGCCGCAGCGTTACCGGGCGCGGTTGCAGTGGCTGGACGGTACCCAGCGAATGTACACCTCGGCGTCGACGGTGTTGCTGTTTGCGGCCTGTAATCAGGTCGAGGTGGCCTTGGCTGGGCGTGAGGCGCAACGGCTGGGGTTGTATGACTGCCTGCGGCTGGAGGGCAACGAAGCGTTGCTGGAGCTGGATGTGCAGGGGCGGTGCTGCCTGATCGAACTCATTCCAACTTGAGATAGCCGGGGCTGCGTTGCAGCCCAATCGCCGGCAAGCCAGCTCCCACGGGGATCGCATCAGGGCTGACAGGTGTTTGCCACAAGGTATGCAGCGCCTGTTAGAGCGAGCGCCGCCCGCGCGGCGCATCGCGAGCTGCGCTCGCTCCTACGTTTGTTTCGGGCCAATTATTCCTGTGGGATTTGCGCGCGAACGCCTTGGCGCATGCCTCAATATCGCGCCGTACAAACAAGGCGGCCGCGCGCGCCTGTCACAGGCGTTACTGGCCCGAAACAAACGTAGGAGCGAGCGCAGCTCGCGATGCGCCGCGCGGGCGGCGCTCGATCCCACAGGCACTGAAGATGCAGCGGCTACCCTTGCCAGAAACCATAGAATCTCCCACAGGTATGCCACAAGTCTCGAAGGCTAGGTTCACCTGCGGGAGCTGGCTTGCCGGCGATTGGGTCGCGCAGCGGCCCCTCTGTTGCCCGATCCATTCAACGGACCGTTCCGATTATTTTGGTTGTCCATGCTTGTACATACAAGTAAAGGTGTGTTTGTATATTGTTCACGACATACCCGCCCGCGCTCGACCGCAGAGGACCCTTCCCGTGACCGACAACAATAAATACCGTGACGTTGAAATCCGTGCCCCACGTGGCAACAAGCTCACCGCCAAAAGCTGGCTGACCGAAGCGCCACTGCGCATGCTGATGAACAACCTCGACCCGCAGGTCGCGGAGAACCCGAAGGAGCTGGTGGTTTATGGGGGCATCGGCCGCGCCGCGCGCAACTGGGCATGCTACGACAAGATCGTCGAAACCCTGACCCGCCTGGAAGACGACGAAACCCTGCTGGTGCAGTCGGGCAAGCCGGTCGGGGTGTTCAAGACCCACAGCAACGCCCCACGTGTATTGATCGCCAACTCCAACCTGGTGCCGCACTGGGCCAGCTGGGAGCACTTCAACGAGCTGGATGCCAAAGGCCTGGCCATGTATGGCCAGATGACCGCCGGCAGCTGGATCTACATCGGTAGCCAGGGCATCGTCCAGGGCACCTATGAAACCTTCGTCGAAGCCGGTCGCCAGCACTATGGCGGCAACCTGAAGGGCAAGTGGGTACTCACCGCCGGCCTGGGCGGCATGGGCGGTGCCCAGCCACTGGCGGCGACCCTGGCCGGGGCTTGCTCGCTGAACATCGAATGCCAGCAGAGCCGCATCGACTTCCGCCTGCAAACCCGCTACGTCGACGAGCAGGCCACCGACCTCGAAGACGCCCTGGCACGCATCGCCAGGTACACCGCCGAAGGCCAGGCAATCTCCATCGCCCTGCACGGCAACGCCGCTGAAATCCTGCCCGAACTGGTCAAGCGCGGCGTGCGCCCGGACATGGTCACCGACCAGACCAGCGCCCACGACCCACTCAACGGTTACCTGCCCGTCGGCTGGACCTGGGAACAGTACCGCGACCGCGCGCAGACCGAACCTGCGGCAGTGGTCAAGGCCGCCAAGCAGTCGATGGCCGTGCACGTGCAGGCCATGCTCGACTTCCAGAAGCAGGGCGTCCCGACGTTCGACTACGGCAACAACATCCGCCAGATGGCCAAGGAAGAAGGCGTAGCGAACGCCTTCGACTTCCCAGGTTTCGTACCCGCTTACATCCGCCCGTTGTTCTGCCGCGGCGTTGGCCCGTTCCGCTGGGCGGCGCTGTCCGGTGAGGCCGACGACATCTACAAGACCGACGCCAAGGTCAAGGAGCTGATCCCCGACGACGCCCACCTGCACCGCTGGCTGGACATGGCCCGCGAGCGCATCAGCTTCCAGGGCTTGCCGGCGCGTATCTGCTGGGTTGGTCTGGGCCTGCGTGCCAAGCTGGGCCTGGCGTTCAACGAAATGGTCCGCAGCGGCGAGCTGTCGGCGCCGGTAGTGATTGGCCGCGACCACCTGGACTCCGGGTCGGTGGCCAGCCCCAACCGCGAAACCGAAGCCATGCGCGACGGCTCGGACGCTGTCTCCGACTGGCCGCTGCTCAACGCCTTGCTCAATACCGCGGGCGGCGCCACCTGGGTCTCGCTGCACCACGGTGGCGGCGTGGGCATGGGCTTCTCGCAGCACTCGGGCATGGTCATCGTCTGCGACGGTACCGATGAAGCCGCCGAGCGTATCGCCCGCGTGCTGACCAACGACCCGGGGACCGGTGTCATGCGCCACGCCGATGCCGGCTACGACATCGCCATCGACTGCGCCAGGGAGCAGGGCCTGGACCTGCCGATGATCACGGGCTGACCCCCGGCTTTGGCTCGCACCCCGCCAGGGGTGATACTGAACAACAAGAAGGAGCGCACAGGCACCACAGACGGGCCTGTGGCTCCAAGCGACTGGAGTAGCAACGTGACCGAATTGACCCTCAAGCCAGGCACCCTGACCCTGGCCCAGCTGCGCGCCATTCACGCCGCGCCCGTGCGCTTGCAGCTGGATGCCAGCGCCGCGCCCGCCATTGACGCCAGTGTGGCCTGCGTTGAGCAGATCATTGCCGAAGACCGCACCGCCTACGGTATCAACACCGGCTTTGGCCTGCTGGCGTCGACCCGTATCGCCAGCCACGACCTGGAAAACCTGCAACGCTCGCTGGTGCTTTCCCACGCTGCCGGTGTCGGTGCGCCGCTGGATGACGACCTGGTGCGGCTGATCATGGTGCTGAAGATCAACAGCCTCAGCCGCGGGTTCTCCGGCATTCGCCGCAAGGTCATCGACGCGCTGATCGCCCTGGTCAATGCCGAAGTCTACCCGCACATCCCGCTGAAAGGGTCGGTGGGGGCTTCCGGTGACCTCGCCCCCTTGGCGCATATGTCGCTGGTGCTGCTGGGCGAAGGCAAGGCACGCTACAAGG
The DNA here is from genome assembly GCF_007633355.1 of Pseudomonas sp. BJP69. Classification (NCBI taxonomy): domain Bacteria; kingdom Pseudomonadati; phylum Pseudomonadota; class Gammaproteobacteria; order Pseudomonadales; family Pseudomonadaceae; genus Pseudomonas; species Pseudomonas sp. BJP69. The sequence goes on along the minus strand of NZ_CP041933.1, from coordinate 5,126,386 downwards.
GCCAGTGGCTGTCAGCGACCGAAGCCTTGGCGGTGGCCGGCCTCGAGCCATTGACCCTGGCCGCCAAGGAGGGCCTGGCCCTGCTCAACGGCACGCAGGCTTCCACCGCCTATGCGCTGCGCGGCCTGTTCCAGGGTGAAGACCTGTACGCCGCCGCCATTGCCTGCGGTGGCCTGAGCGTCGAAGCCGCGCTGGGTTCGCGTTCGCCATTCGATGCGCGTATCCACGAAGTGCGGGGCCAGCGTGGCCAGATCGACACCGCGGCGTGCTTCCGCGACCTGTTGGGCGACGCCAGCGAAGTGTCGCTGTCGCACAAGAACTGCGACAAGGTGCAGGACCCGTATTCGTTGCGCTGCCAGCCGCAGGTCATGGGTGCGTGCCTGACCCAGTTGCGCCAGGCCGCCGAAGTGCTGGCGGTCGAAGCCAACGCCGTATCCGACAACCCGCTGGTGTTCGCTGCCGAAGGGGACGTGATTTCCGGCGGCAACTTCCACGCCGAGCCGGTGGCCATGGCCGCCGACAACATTGCCTTGGCCATCGCCGAAATCGGCTCGCTCAGCGAGCGCCGCATCTCGCTGATGATGGACAAGCACATGTCCCAGCTGCCGCCGTTCCTGGTGGAAAACGGCGGGGTCAACTCCGGCTTCATGATTGCCCAGGTGACCGCTGCTGCGCTGGCCAGCGAGAACAAGGCCCTGTCCCACCCGCACAGCGTCGACAGCCTGCCCACCTCGGCGAACCAGGAAGACCACGTTTCGATGGCCCCGGCTGCCGGCAAGCGCCTGTGGGAAATGGCCGAGAATACCCGAGGCGTCCTGGCCATCGAATGGCTGGGTGCCTGCCAGGGCCTCGACCTGCGCAAAGGCCTGAAGACCTCCACCAAGCTGGAGCAGGCGCGCCAGGCGCTGCGCAGCGAAGTGCCGCACTATGACCGTGACCGTTTCTTTGCGCCAGACATCGAGAAGGCCGTGGAACTGCTGGCCAAGGGGAGCCTGACCGGTTTGCTGCCGGCCGGTGTGCTGCCAAGCCTGTAATGCCCCTGGGGCCGCCATGCGGCCCACTCGCCGGCAAGCCGGCTCCCACAGTGAGGGGGCTGGCTTGCCGGCGATCTGGCTGCAAGGCAGCCCCCTCTCGACCTCACGACCACAAAAACAATTCAAGGACGTGACATGCAACAAGCTCAAGGTCTCAAGCGTGGGCTAAGCGCCCGCCACATCCGTTTCATGGCCCTCGGTTCGGCCATCGGCACCGGGCTGTTCTACGGCTCTGCCTCGGCCATCCAGATGGCCGGCCCGGCCGTGTTGCTGGCCTACCTGATCGGCGGCGCCGCCGTGTTCATGGTCATGCGCGCCCTCGGCGAAATGGCCGTGCACAACCCGGTGGCCGGCTCGTTCGGCCACTACGCCACCACCTACCTCGGCCCCATGGCCGGCTTCATCCTCGGCTGGACCTACGCCTTCGAGATGGTCATCGTCGCCATTGCCGACGTGACCGCCTTCGGCATCTACATGGGGTTCTGGTTCCCCGAGGTCGCCCGCTGGATCTGGGTGCTGGGCATCGTGTTCCTGATTGGCGGCCTGAACCTGTGCAACGTCAAGGTCTTTGGCGAAATGGAGTTCTGGCTGTCGTTGCTCAAGGTCGGCGCCATCGTGGCGATGATCCTGGCCGGCCTGGGCATCATGGCCTTCGGCTTCAGCCAGGTGGGCAGCGGGCATGCCATTGGCGTGAGCAACCTGTTCGACCATGGCGGCTTCATGCCCAATGGCGTCGGTGGCCTGATCGCCTCGTTCGCCGTGGTGATGTTCGCCTTTGGCGGCATCGAGATCATCGGTGTCACGGCCGGTGAGGCCAAAGACCCACAGCGCGTGATCCCCAAGGCGATCAACGCGGTGCCGCTGCGCATCCTGCTGTTCTATGTGCTCACCTTGTTCGTGCTGATGTGCCTGTACCCATGGCCGCAGATCGGTAGCCAGGGCAGCCCGTTCGTGCAGATCTTCAGCAACCTGGGTATCGGTTCGGCGGCTGCGGTGCTGAACGTGGTGGTGATCTCGGCGGCGATTTCGGCCATCAACAGCGACATCTTCGGTGCCGGCCGCATGATGTATGGCCTGGCCCAGCAAGGCCATGCGCCGCGCGGCTTCAGCAAGTTGTCCAGGCACGGCGTGCCGTGGATGACCGTGGTCGTGATGGGGGCGGCACTGCTGGTCGGCGTGCTGCTCAACTACCTTATCCCCGAGAACGTGTTCCTGCTGATCGCCTCGATCGCCACCTTCGCCACCGTCTGGGTGTGGCTGATGATCCTGGTTACCCAGGTGGCCATGCGCCGCAGCCTGCGCCGTGAAGAGGTCGCCCAGCTGAAGTTCCCGGTACCGTTCTGGCCCTATGGCCCGGCCATGGCCATTGCCTTCATGGTGTTCATCTTTGGCGTGCTCGGTTACTTCCCGGATACCCAGGCGGCGTTGGTCGTCGGGGTGGTCTGGGTAGTGTTCCTGGTGGCGTCCTACCTGCTGTGGTGCAAGCCGCGGGCAGGGCAGGGCCAGCCAGTTGCAGAGCCGGCCGAGCTACACCGCTAGTACAGGAGATTGTGCATGAGAACCCTCTGGCAGCACTGCCATGCGGCAACCATGGCCGAAGGTCGTTATTCGCTTATCGAAGATGCGGCCATCGTCACCCACGCCGGGCTGATCGAATGGATCGGCCCGCGGGCCGGGCTAGGCCCGGTCGAGGCCGGGCGCACGGTGGACCTGGGCGGCGCCTGGGTCACCCCCGGGCTGATCGACTGCCATACCCACGCGGTATTCGGTGGCAACCGCAGTGGCGAGTTCGAACAGCGCCTGCAAGGCGTCAGCTATGCCGAAATCGCCGCCCAGGGCGGGGGCATTGCCAGCACCGTGCGGGCCACCCGTGCGGCCAGCGAGGATGAGCTGTTCGCCAGTGCGCGCCAGCGGGTTCAAGCCTTGATGCGCGACGGCGTGACAACCCTCGAGGTCAAGTCCGGCTACGGCCTGGACCTGGCCAACGAACGCAAGATGCTGCGCGTGGCCAGGCGGCTGGCGGATGCCCTGTCACTGACGGTGCGGGCCACCTGCCTGGCTGCCCACGCCTTGCCACCGGAATACGCCGGCCGGGCGGACGACTACATTACGCACATCTGCGACGAACTGCTGCCAAGCCTGGTCGGCGAAGGCCTGGTGGACGCAGTGGACGCCTTCTGCGAGCACCTGGCGTTCACCCCGGCCCAGGTCGAGCGGGTGTTCATCAAGGCGCGGGCGTTGGGGGTGCCGGTCAAGCTGCACGCCGAACAGTTGTCTTCGCTACACGGCTCCAGCCTGGCTGCGCGTTACCAGGCGCTGTCGGCCGACCACCTGGAATTCATGACTGAAGAAGACGCCATCGCCATGGCCAAGGCGGGCACGGTCGCGGTGCTGCTGCCGGGCGCTTTCTATTTTTTGCGCGAAACCCAACTGCCGCCGATGGACGCCTTGCGCCGCCATGGGGTGAAGATCGCCCTTGCCAGCGACCTCAACCCGGGTACCTCGCCCGGGTTGTCGCTGCGGTTGATGCTGAACATGGGCTGCACGTGCTTCCGTATGACGCCGGAAGAAGCCCTGGCCGGCGTCACGGTGCATGCCGCCACCGCGCTGGGCCTGGGTGACAGCCACGGCTCGCTGGAAGTTGGCAAGGTGGCCGACTTCGTCGCCTGGCAGGTCGAGCGCCCCGCCGACCTGGCGTACTGGCTCGGCGGCGACCTGCCCAAGCGCGTGGTGCGCAGTGGCCATGAAATTTTCAATTGAGGGAGGCAAGATGGACAAGGTATTGAGTTTCCACCAGGGGCATTTGCCGTTGCTGATCAGCATGCCCCACGCCGGCCTCAAGCTCACCCCGGCCGTGGACCAGGGCCTGGTCGACCAAGCGCGCAGCCTGCCCGACACGGATTGGCACATACCACGTCTCTACGACTTTGCCCGGGAACTGGGGGCCAGCGTGGTCGCCGCGCAGTATTCGCGGTTCGTCATCGACTTGAACCGCCCGGCTGACGACAAACCGTTATATGCCGGTGCTACAACCGGCTTGTATCCGGCCACGCTGTTCGATGGCGTGCCTTTGTTCAAGCAGGGGCTGGAGCCCACTGCCGAAGCGCGCGAGGCCTGCCTGGCGACGATCTGGCAGCCTTATCACCAAACGATCCGCAACGAGCTGGCGCGCCTGCGGGAAATCCACGGCTACGCGCTGCTGTGGGATGCCCACTCGATTCGTTCGCTGATCCCGCACCTGTTCGATGGCAGGCTGCCGGACTTCAACCTGGGCACGTTCAATGGCGCCAGTTGCGACCCGGACCTGGCCGAGCGGCTGGTGCAGGTGTGCAGCCAAGCCCAGGGTTACAGCCATGTGCTTAACGGGCGTTTCAAAGGCGGCCACATCACCCGGCATTACGGCGACCCGGCGCATGACATCCATGCCGTACAGCTGGAGCTGGCGCAAAGCACCTACATGGAAGAGCAGGAGCCGTTTACCTACCGCGAAGACCGCGCCCAGCCGACGCGCGAGGTGTTGAAGGCGTTGCTCCAGGCCGCATTGGCGTGGGGCCGGGAGCATTACGGCAAGTAATGAGCGGCGCGCCGTCGCGTGGGTTGGCTCAGCTATTACCCACGAAGGTGAGGGTGAGTTCGCGCAGCAGCGCCAGCTCTTCCTGCTGCTTGTCCTCCCAAAGGCCCTGCTGCAGAGCGACTTCCTCGTGCAGCGGGTGCTCGCTGCCGGACAGCTCCAGTACCCGCTGGCGGTAACGGGCCTCTATCTGCGCGAAGCGCGGCGCATGTTCGCCGCGCAGGCGCTGGGCCCAGCTGCTATTGGCCAGCAGGTAATCGATGAACATTTCACTGTGTTCGCTCTGGCGCACGCTTTCCAGTACCCGCGACAGCTCGCCACGGGCCAGGTTTGCGGCCCCGCGAAAACGCATGCTGTCGGCGATCGGCAGGTCCAGCTCCCTGGCCAGCTCGCGACGGTAGGCCAGGCGCACCGAGACCAGGTCGCCCGAACCGGTGCGCGTGGCGGCAAGCTTTTCCAGCTGGTCCACGCGGAACAGCCGTAACAGGCGCTGGTGCAGGCTGTGCAGGGTATCGCCAGCGTCGATCAGCAGGCGGTTGGCCATGAGGTACAGTTCGATGTTGTTGAACTCCTGAAGTGCGCCGTCGTGGCACGTCTGCGAGCCCGTCTCTGGGTCGGGCAGCGCCGCTGCGGCAATGCTTTCCATGATCGGCCGTTCATCCTGGTTGGCTGCGGCTGCCACCAGCATCAGGCGCACCCGCGCACAGAAGTCGCCCCGGGTGGTAGGGTCGACGAACGGCGCGGCATTGTGCAAACGGCCTGCTAGCCGCAACAGGTCGCTGCCCTCCAGCTGTTGCCAGCAGCTGCGCAAGGCTTCGTTCTGAGCCTCGTCACCCAGCAGCCAGTCTTCGAGCCTGGGGGTGTCGTCGCCCTGCAACGGGAAGTGCGGATGGTCGAGCGAGCCTTCACTGGACGAGTTGACCAGCATCAGGTTGTCTGGAATGTCCAGGGCGAACGAGTAACTGCGCTGGCTATCCGAGTAGGCCCGCACGCGCAGGATGGTGGCGTCGGGCAAGGGGTTGTCGAACAACGAAATCGACGAAATCGGCATGGCGTTGTTCAGGTTGGAGAGGATGTGCTCGGGCAGTTGGGTGATGTTGTTCGAGCTGAGGTCCAGCAACTCCAGGGGTAGCAGCGCGTCGCACCAGTCTGGCCACGCGTGCAGGTTCATGTTGGTCAGTTCGAGGGACGTCAGGTTGGCGGACAACCGCGCAGGCACCTGGGTGATGTTGCCGACCCGGTTGCCAGACAGGTCGAGCGAGGTCAGGTGCTCAAGCTCGGCAAAGGTTTCCAGCATGGCCTGGTCGACCTCCAGGCCCATGTTGCGAAACTCCAGGTAGGTCAGGCGCGGCAGGCGCGGCAAGGCCGATGCCAGTGCAGGCGTAGCACCTTGGTGAGCATCGATGGTCAGGCGGGTGATGTTCGGAAAGCGGGCAAGCAGTTCGCTGAGTTGTGCTGAGGTGCCACTGAGGCGGGTCAGGGTCATGGCATGCACACGCTCGCCGAAGAACGCCGGGAGGCGACGCGGGAAGTGTTCGATGGCAACGTCCTCCAGTTGCAGGCGAAGGTATTGCTGGCCCTGCTCCTGGCGCTCCCAGAATGCGTTTATCGCTGCTGCCATACGCTGCCGGTCGGTCAGGGCCGCCTGGGTCAACGGGTTGCTCGAACTCGAGGCATGGACCCAGCCATCGATCGCATCGCGCATGAGTTGCCGCTCGCTGCGGAGGCGTTCCAGCCGTTGGTTCAGCGCCGGGGGCTGATCCACGGTGACCTGGGCGGTTTCCGGGCGTTCGTTCAGCAGCAGGCGTTGCAGGTGCGTTTCATTGATGGGGTTGCCTTGCAGCGAAATCACCGGCGCGCGTTGCAGCGGCGTTTCCCCCAGCAGGAACGCGGGCAGTGACGTCAGGTTGTTGTCCTGTAACGACAGGTGCCCGATACGGCTCAGGGTTTCGCTGTCGATACCGGTGGGCCATTGGCTCAGTTGCATCCGGTTCAAGCCCAGGTAATCCAGGGTAAACCAGTGGAAGCTGGCCCTGTCGATGCCTTGCTGCAGCCGGTTGCCACTGAGGTCCAGATGGGCAAGCCGTGCATGGCCTGCCAGCTCGCCAAGGTGGCTGTTGCTGAACGCCAGGTTCTGGTTGGTCATGGCCAGCCTGCGCAGGTTCGGCAGGGTCGAGGCAATGGTCGGCACGCTGGGCAGCAGTAGCGAGGGGGTTGCCCTGGGGTTGTACGGCCTGCTGATTTCCAGTGCTTCCAGCCCGGGCATCAGCCGCAGCAAGCGTTGCATCAGCCGCTCGCTCTGGCCCCAACCTGCCAGGGTGCCGCTTGGCAGGTCGAGCAGGTGCAGGCTGCGCACGCGGCGGTAGAAGAAATCGGGCAGGGTCAGCGGGATGTCGGTCAGCGGTACGCCTTGCACGCGCAGCTCGGCACCGAGCGCGGCATCATCCTCCAGGGCGGTGTCGTACCAGTGCTGCATGATCGCTTCACGCAGGGTGTCATAGGTGCGGGCCGCCTGGTCGGAGGCCGGTGAAATGGCTTCGCTCCAGTCGTCCAGGCTGCGTTGCAAGGCGTTGCGTTGCTCCATCAGCGTGGTCAGGTATTCGAGGATCTGCAGCCGGCTGCGGCCGTTGGCGGCAAGCGACATCAGCACCTGCTCGGCCGGCCTGCCGGTGCGTTCCGGAATGCCGGTGGCCCTCAGCGTGCTCAGCAGGTGCTGGCGCATGCTGCCCTGGCTTTGGTCATCACCGCTGCTCAAACGGTAGCCAACGCGGCCATCGGCAAGGCGCATCGGCGAGCGATAGCCGGGCCGGGGCGGTTGCATGCCCAACGCATCGCGTAAGGCCGGGCGGGGTAACAACGGGCTCTGTTGCAGCAGGTGCTGAAGGGCCTCGCCGCTGGTGACGCCCAGGCCTTGCATGGCGTCGGGCAAGGCTGCATGCAGCGCGCTGAAGAGCTGCGGGTAGCGACGCACCACCGCCCCGGGCTCGCCCTGCGCGTGAACGATGTAGCCGGCTGGCGAGTGGGTGATGGTCGCCCAGGGGCTGCTGCCCTGCGCGCCGATGGCATGGTCCTGGTCGGGCCAGTGACTGCGCTGCAACAGGCGCAGCCGCGTGTCTGCTGGCCAGCCCGGCAGGTGGGGCAGGGTTTGCATGATCAGCCGGTCGCTGTCCCAGCTTTGCGCGCCGGCCAGGTACAGGCCCTCATAAGCTCGGGCAAGGCGCACGTGTTGTTGGTAGGCGCGTATTTCCTCGGCCAGGTGCAGGGGCACCTTGCCGGCACCAAGGGCTTGCAGGTCAATGGCACTTGCGTTGCGCACCAGCTCATCGATGATCGGCGCTGGCAGGCTGGGGTAGACCCGGCGGATCACCTCGCCGTTGGCCGGCAGGGGGCTAGCGATGCGCGCGTACGCCGTGGTGAACGCTGCAGGCCAGGCGCTTTGGTCTGGCAGCTGGCGGATGTGGGCATCCAGCTTGAACCGCTGCAGGGTGTCTTCCAGCAGTGCGGGCAGCCGCCGGTTGTGGGCCAGGCAGTGGCGCAGCGTGTCTTCGTGGATATCGCAGACGTGCAGGATTCGCTGCAACGTCGCTTCATCGAAAGACCCGCTCAGGTGCCCCAGGCGGCGCAGCAGGCGTGCGCCGTCCCAGCTTTGCGGCTGCTCGGACTCCAGCAACCATGCCCCTGCACCATTGTGCAGCGCTTTGGGCTGGTAGCCTGCCGGGCGGGTCGGGTGTTCAAGGCGGTAACCCGTGGCAGCGGGGGTCACCGAGTAGACCCGGTTTTCCACGGGCAGCCAGGTTTTGCCGCCGTAGTGAAGCAGGCCGGATTCGTCTGGCTCCAGCCCACCCGGCAATACCCGGTCGTGGGCAAAGGGCGCCAGGTCCGCATGCCACAGGCGGCGCTCGCCGTCGGCCAGGTCGATTGGCTGCAGTTCTTCGATGAATGATGGCGTCTCCACGGGGATCCGCTCGACCACCGGCGTAGCCTGCCCCCCGCCGGCTGCCGCGAGCGCGGCCATGATGGCGACGTTGTCGATCACGTCCATCAAGTAGTCGAATGCCTGCTGGCGATCACCGTCAAGCCAGCTGTCGATGCCCTCGAACGTTTCATTGGCCAGCTGCAGGGCCGTTACCCCAAGCATCGCGGCGCCAAGCGGGGGGATGAACAGGGCGGCAACGTTCAGGCTGACGAAGGCCAGGGCCTTGAAGTAGTCAAGGTGGCGTTGCGCGGTCTTGCCGTTTTGCATGGCTGTCGGCACCGCATGGAACAGCCCGTCATCCCTCAGCCGCTTCTGCCGCTGGCAGGCCAGCTCGTCCAGGTACGGGCGGGTGAAGGGCTGCACGTGCAGACGCACCTGCGCGTTGGCGATGCGCTCCAGGAAGTGGCGCTTGTGCCGATCGGGTAGCAGGCGCTGGCATTCCGGGCGGCGGAAGGCAGGCAGCTGTTCACGCAGGAACGCTTCGGCATCGGCCCTGCTGGCGTGCTGGGTCAACGGCTCGGGCATGCCGGGCAGGTAAAGCACCACCCAGCCCGCATACGGGTACACTGGCCCTGGTGGGAATCGGCCGGCGCCCACCGGCCGGCGTGCGTCGAGGCCAATCGCCATGGCCCCGGTCAGCGGAACATGCAGCAACTCGATGCCCGCACACAGGACCGGGCGGCCATCGTGCTCAACCTTTGGCTCAGTGGCGAGCTTGAGCAAGGTTGCATGGAGGGCCGTGTCGATCCGGCCCAGCAGGCAGGCGTAGTGAACCTGCAACTCGAATGTGGAGCGCTCGGCAGCCTTGAACACGCCGGCAATGGCCGGCGCGTTGGGCTGCTCGCCCGGTGGGTCGAGCGCGTCGAGCAGCCGTTGATACTTGCCGCCGATATCCAGCTCGCGTGCCAGGGCCGCGAACGCTTCCGCGACGATGGGCAGTGGCACCGCCTGGGAGGCCAGGCCAACGTCGTTGCTATCGAGAATGGCCGAGGCGTGGCCGCCGGCGCGCAAGCCGTCCGGCTGGGCCTCGAAGGCCTCGAAGTTCTGCAAGGCACAATGCAGCAGGGGTTGGGTTGCCAGCTTCAGCGCGCGGGACGAAGTGACGAAAGGATCGCCGCCAGGGCTGGAGAGCGCCTCGGTAAGGGCGGCCGCCCTGTTCAGGTTCATCAGGTAGGTACGCTCGACATCGAGTGTGGTGCCCAAGCGCTGGCTGACCGCGGTGGACAGCAGCTCGGTGGCATAGCGCTGCAGGTCAGGCAGGGTTGCCAGGAGGGCACTCAGGTTCGCTTCGGCTTGCACGTGTTGGCCATAGGTTTGCACCAGGGCCTTGGCCACCGTTGGGTGTGCCAGGCATGCGCGTTCCAGCCTGGGGTCGCGCTGGCTGGCCGCCTGACGCAGCTGGCGGCGCTGCTCTGGCCGGGCGTCGACCACCCAGGCGGGTAGCTTGCTGCTGACCAACTGGTGGTAGAAGTCGGGCTCGCAGGCTGCAGGTTTGGTGGCGTCGATCATGGGGAGTCTCACTTCGAGGGTGTTCCCCGATGCTAGGGAGGCTCGCCTGCGCCCTGCACATAAGATGATCTCGCTTAGGTACATGCTCTAAGCGCAATTCAGGTTTATGATGGCCAACGGCCGAATATATCCTCACACGGAGTGCGCGATGCAGACCCTCTACCCGCAGATCAAACCCTACGCCCGGCACGATCTGGCCGTGGAAGCGCCGCATGTGTTGTATGTCGACGAAAGCGGCTCGCCGGAAGGTTTGCCCGTGGTGTTCATCCACGGTGGCCCTGGCGCTGGTTGCGACGCCCAGAGCCGCTGCTATTTTGACCCCAACCTGTATCGCATCATCACCTTCGACCAGCGCGGCTGTGGCCGCTCCACGCCCCATGCCAGCCTGGAGAACAACACCACGTGGCACCTGGTCAAAGACATGGAGCGTATCCGCGAGCACCTGGGTATCGATAAATGGGTGCTGTTCGGTGGCTCGTGGGGCTCCACCCTGGCCCTGGCTTACGCCCAGACCCACCCCGAGCGGGTGCATGGCCTGATCCTGCGCGGCATATTCCTGTGCCGGCCCCAGGAAATCCAGTGGTTCTACCAGGAGGGCGCCAGTCGCCTGTTCCCCGACTACTGGCAGGACTACATTGCGCCGATCCCCGCGCAGGAGCGTGGAGACCTGGTGGCGGCCTTCCACAAGCGCCTTACCGGCAATGACCAGATCGCCCAGATGCACGCCGCCAAGGCCTGGTCCACCTGGGAAGGTCGCACCGCCACCCTGCGCCCCAATCCGCTGGTGGTCGACCGCTTCTCCGAGCCGCAGCGGGCCCTGTCGATTGCCCGTATCGAATGTCACTTCTTCATGAACAACGCGTTCCTCGAGCCGGACCAGCTGATCCGCGACCTGCCGAAAATCGCCCATTTGCCGGCAGTGATCGTGCACGGCCGCTACGATGTGATCTGCCCGCTGGACAACGCCTGGGCCCTGCACCAGGCCTGGCCGAACAGCGAGCTGAAGGTGATCCGTGACGCTGGCCATGCGGCCTCCGAGCCTGGCATTACCGATGCACTGGTCCGTGCCGCCGACCAAATGGCACGCCGCTTGCTCGACCTGCCGCTGGAAGAAGCATGAGGGGCCTGCTGCAACGGGTGCGTGGGGCGCGGGTAGAAGTCGCGGGCGAGGTGGTGGGTGCCATCGACCAGGGGTTGCTGGTGCTGGTTGCCGTAGAGCCTGAAGATTCCCGCGAGCACGCCGATAAGCTTTTGCACAAGCTGTTGAACTACCGGGTGTTCAGCGACGAGCAGGGCAAGATGAACAAGTCGCTCAAGGATGTGGGCGGCGGCTTGCTGCTGGTGTCGCAGTTCACCTTGGCGGCAGACACCCGCAACGGCCTGCGCCCGAGCTTCTCGACGGCTGCGCCGCCGGCGCTCGGGGCCGAATTGTTCGACTATCTTTTGCAGCAGGCCAACAGCCAATACGCCCCTGTGGCCAGCGGCCGATTTGGCGCAGATATGCAGGTGCACTTGGTAAATGATGGCCCCGTGACATTTATGTTACAAATTTGAGGTCAATAAACCCCTTGTTCACAGGAAAACAAGGGGTTTTGTACGATAAATAGTTGTTCCAGCCTGATGCGTTGTCACGCGACCTGCTGGATAATCGCGCGCTGCATGGACCTGCGTTCGCAGGTTCGTTTCACTCTGACTCGAGCATTGTCTGGAACCGTTTGGGGAATCATTACGCCCTCTCGGGGTCCGAACAGTGCTCGCCAACCCGGCATTTGTCGCTGGCCGTTGGTTTCATGATCTGTTTTCGGCGAGGGTTGCTCGTGATTGTTAGTCCCCAAAAAGCATCAAGAATCCCCGGCATCCGGTTGCGCAAGGCCCTGATGGCCAGCATGGCCCTGGTTGGCCTGATGAGCGCGGGCCAGCTGTGGGCATTCAATCTTGACGATGTTGCAGCCAAGGCAAAGGATCTGGCCGGCCAGAAGTACGAGGCACCGAAAAGCAACCTGCCGGCAGTGTTCCGCGACATGAAGTTCGCGGACTACCAGAAGATCCACTTCCTGCAGGAAAAGGCCGAGTGGGCCAAGGACAAGACTCCGTTCAAGCTGTCCTTCTACCACCAGGGCATGCACTTCGACACACCGGTGAAAATCAACGAAGTCACCGCGACCAAGGTCGAGGAAATCAAGTACGACCCGAGCCGTTTCGAGTTCGGTGACGTGCCACACGACCCGGATACCACCAAGAACCTGGGGTACGCCGGTTTCCGTGTGCTGTACCCGATCAACAAGGCAGACAAGCAGGACGAAATCATGACCCTGCTGGGTGCCAGCTACTTCCGCGTAGTCGGCAAGGGCCATGTATACGGCCTGTCGGCCCGTGGCCTGGCCATCGACACCGCGCTGCCGTCGGGCGAGGAGTTCCCGCGCTTTACCGAATTCTGGGTCGAGAAGCCCAAGCCGGCTGACAAGCATTTGGTGATCTACGCCCTGCTGGACTCGCCGCGTTCCACCGGCGCCTACAAACTGATCCTGCGCCCAGGCACCGACACCGTGGTCGACGTGCAGTCCCGCGTGTTCCTGCGTGATCAGGTCAGCCGCCTGGGCATTGCCCCGCTGACCAGCATGTACCTGTTCGGCCCTAACCAGCCGTCCAAAGTGCTCAACTACCGGCCGGCCCTGCATGACTCCGAAGGCCTGTCCATCCACGCTGGCAACGGCGAGTGGATCTGGCGCCCGCTGAACAACCCGAAACACCTGTCGGTCAGCAACTTCAGCGTGGAAAGCCCACGCGGTTTCGGCCTGATGCAGCGTCAGCGTGCCTTCAGCGACTACGAAGACCTCGACGACAACTACCAGAAGCGCCCAAGCGCCTGGATCGAGCCGAAGGGTGACTGGGGCAAGGGCACCGTCGACCTGGTCGAAATCCCGACTGCCGACGAGACCAACGACAATATCGTGGCGTTCTGGAGCCCGGAAAAGCTGCCTGAACCCGGCAAGCCGTTCGAGTACGACTACCGTCTGCACTTCACCATCGACGAACCCAAGTTCCAGGCCCCTGACCTGGGCTGGGTCAAGCAGACCCTGCGCTCCACGGGTGACGTCAAGCAGTCCAACCTGATCCGCCAGCCAGACGGCAGCGTGGCCTTCGTGGTCGACTTCGCCGGCCCGGCGCTGGCTGCCCTGCCTGAGGACACTCCGCTGCGCAGCCAGGTCAGCGTGGGCGACAACGCCGATGTGGTCGAGAACAACCTGCGCTATAACCCAGAGACCAAGGGCTGGCGCCTGACCCTGCGGCTGAAGGTCAAAGAGGCCAACAAGTCGACCGAAATGCGTGCCGCGCTGGTGCGTGATGTGCCAGCCGAACCGGCCAAGCCTGCCCAGGACGCCAAGCAAGACAAGGCCGCCGCCAAGCCTGCCAAGGCCGACAAAGCGGACAAGGCCGCCAAGGCCGAACAACCTGCCGCCGACGCGGCGCCCACCAACGGGGCCCCGGCCACCACCGAGAAGGTGCTGACCGAGACCTGGAGCTATCAGTTGCCTGCCGATGAGTAACTCAAGCGCAAGGCCGGAATCGCTTGGCGAGTACCTGGCCCACCTACCACTTGGCGACGAGCAGCGGGCAGAACTGGCCAGCTGCACCTCGTTCAGTGAGCTGCACCAACGCCTGGCGGCCAACCCGGCCGCCAGCCCTGCCGAGGCCGTGCAGGCCTCGGTGGGCCCGCGCCTTACCGTAGGCAGCGCCGCGGAGCTGGAAGAGGCCGAAATGCTCGGCGTCGACGGCAGCGGCCGCCTGTGCCTGAAGATTGCCCCGCCTATCAAGCGTACCAAGGTCGTACCGGAGCCGTGGCGCACCAACCTGTTGGTCCGCATGTGGCGCCGCATGACCGGCCGCCCCAATGCGCCGCAGCCGCCCAAGCGCGAGCTGCCGGCAGCGCGCTGGCGCACCGTCGGGTCGATCCGCCGTTATATCCTGCTGGCCCTGATGATCGGTCAGACCATCGTTGCCGGCTGGTACATGAAGAGCATCCTGCCGTACCAGGGCTGGTCGTTCGTCGACCTCGACGAAGTGCTCAACCAGCCGTTGTGGGATACGGTGGTGCAGGTATGGCCCTATGCCTTGCAGACTTCCATCCTGATCCTCTTCGGCATCCTGTTCTGCTGGGTGTCGGCGGGCTTCTGGACCGCGCTGATGGGCTTCCTGGAGCTGCTCACCGGGCGCGACAAGTACAAGATCTCCGGCAGCAGCGCCGGCAACGAGCCGATTGCGCCCGAGGCGCGTACCGCGCTGGTGATGCCGATCTGCAACGAGGACGTGCCGCGGGTATTCGCCGGCCTGCGGGCGACGTTCGAATCGGTGGCCGCCAGTGGCAACCTCGACCGTTTCGACTTCTTCGTGCTCAGCGACACCAACGACACCGACATCGCCGTGGCCGAACAGCAGGCCTGGCTGGACGTGTGCCGTGAAACCAAAGGCTTTGGCCGGATCTTCTACCGCCGCCGCCGGCGGCGCGTGAAGCGCAAGAGCGGCAACCTCGACGACTTCTGCCGTCGCTGGGGTGGCGAGTACAAGTACATGGTCGTGCTCGACGCCGACAGTGTCATGAGTGGCGAATGCCTGAGCAGCCTGGTGCGCCTGATGGAGGCCAACCCGGACGCCGGTATCATCCAGACCGGGCCGAAAGCCTCGGGCATGGACACCCTGTATGCGCGCATGCAGCAGTTCGCCACCCGCGTGTACGGCCCGCTGTTCACTGCCGGGCTACATTTCTGGCAACTGGGCGAGTCGCACTACTGGGGCCACAACGCGATCATCCGCATGAAGCCGTTCATCGAGCACTGCGCCTTGGCGCCGTTGCCGGGCAAGGGCGCCTTCGCCGGCGCCATCCTGTCCCACGACTTCGTCGAAGCGGCGTTGATGCGCCGTGCCGGCTGGGGCGTGTGGATCGCCTACGACTTGCCGGGCAGTTACGAAGAGCTACCGCCGAACCTGCTTGACGAGCTCAAGCGTGACCGTCGCTGGTGCCACGGCAACCTGATGAACTTCCGCCTGTTCCTGGTCAAGGGCATGCACCCGGTGCACCGTGCGGTGTTCCTTACAGGGGTCATGTCGTACCTGTCGGCACCGTTGTGGTTCCTGTTCCTGGTGCTGTCGACCGCGCTGCTGGCGACCAACACGCTGATGGAGCCGCAGTACTTCATCGAGCCGTACCAGCTGTACCCGCTGTGGCCACAGTGGCACCCGGAAAAGGCCGTGGCGCTGTTCTCCACCACCATCGTGCTGCTGTTCCTGCCCAAGCTGCTCAGCGTCATCCTGATCTGGGCCAAGGGCGCCGTCGAGTTCGGCGGGCGAATCAAGGTCACCTTGTCGATGCTGATGGAGATGCTGTTCTCCATGCTGCTGGCGCCTGTGCGCATGATCTTCCATACCCGCTTCGTCCTCGCGGCGTTCCTCGGTTGGGCGGCGACCTGGAACTCGCCGCAGCGCGACGACGACTCCACACCGTGGAGCGAAGCGCTACGCCGGCATGGCCCGCAGACGCTGCTGGGCATTGCCTGGGCCGGGCTGGTGGCATGGCTGAACCCAAGCTTCCTGTGGTGGCTGGCGCCGATCGTCGGTTCGCTGATGCTGTCGATTCCGGTATCGGTCATTTCCAGCCGCACCCGCCTGGGGCTGGCGGCCAAGGACGAGAAGCTGTTCCTGATCCCCGAGGAATACGCGACGCCGCAGGAGCTGCTGGCAACCGACCAGTACACCCACGAAAACCGCTGGCATGCCCTGCATGACGGTTTCGTGCGTGCTGTGGTCGACCCGCGGCAGAACGCCCTGGCCTGCGCCATGGCCACGGCCCGCCACGGGCAGGCGGCGCCGATCGAGGCGCTGCGTGCCGAGCGCGTGGCCAAGGCCATCGAGGTCGGGCCGAAAGGGCTGGACCTCAATACCCGCCTGGCGTTGCTCAGCGACCCGGTCGCCTTGAGCCGCCTGCACGAGCAGGTATGGGCCGGGCACAATGCGGCGTGGATCGATGTGTGGCGTGCCTCGATCAAGAACGACCCGCATTCGCCGCTGCTGCCGTTGCATCCGGAGAATGAAGGCCAGCCGGCACTCGCCGGCGCCTGACCGGCCCTTTCGCGGGCACGCCCGCTCCCACAGGGTTCCGCATTTCCCTGGACTGCCCCCAAGAAGTTGGACACCAATCCAATTTCTTGGGGTGTCCATATGAGCAAGTACTCAGACCAATTCAAGCTTACAGCCGTTCATGCCTACCTGGAGGGTGGTGAAGGTTTCCGAAAAGTAGCCCAGCGACTTGCAGTGGACTTCAGCCTGCTGCGGCGCTGGGTCTCCAGCTTCCAGAAACATGGCCAGTTCAGTCTGCGTAAACCAGGCCAGCGGTACAGTGCGACCTACAAGCGCTCAGTCCTTGAGTACATGCACAAGCATCAGCTTTCCTTGCGCCAGACCGCCGCCCATTTTGGTCTTGGTCAGTCTTCGCAGATAGGCATTTGGGCGCGGCAGTACTACAGTGGAAGTCCGGCTTCGCCTGCTCCCAAGAGAAGAAAACCTGCTGCCATGTCGAAAAAGCCTTACCCCATCAAACCCACAACCTCTGATGACACCGATAAAAGCCGCGACCAGTTGCTGGCTGAGCTTGAATGGCTGCGCATGGAGAACGCTTACCTAAAAAAGCTGGAAGAGTTGAAGAAGCAGGAGCGAAGGCAGCCCAAAAAACCCTGATCGTGTCTGCGCTCAAGGACAGGTTTCCTTTGGCCGCTGTTCTGGAGTTGGCGGATCTGCCGCGCAGTACGTTCTATTACCAGCTTCAAGCGCAGGCCAAACCTGATAAGCATGCTGCTCTGAAGCAGATGATTCAGCGTGTCTATCACGAGGAAAAAGGGCTTTACGGTTACCGGCGCGTTGCGATCGTGATCCGCAATGGCGGGACCTTGGTTAACAAAAAAGTGGTGGAGCGTTTGATGATCGAGCTTGATCTTCGCTCACTCGTGCGGCCGAAAAAATATCGGTCGTACAAGGGAGTCGTCGGCACCATCGCGCCCAACCTGCTGGAGCGAAACTTTATCGCCCAGCGCCCGAATCAGAAGTGGGTGACCGATGTGACCGAGTTCAAAGTGGCTCAGGAAAAAGTCTACCTCTCCCCCGTGATGGACTTGTACAACGCCGAAATTGTGGCCTACGAAGTGGCCAGCAGGCCATGCCTTGGGCTGGTTACCAACATGCTGGGCAAGGCCTTCAAGCGCCTGGGAAACAAGCCGAAACTGGTACTCCACTCGGATCAAGGCTGGCACTACCAACACTCGCAGTACCGCCACAAGCTGGCCGAGCAAGGGGTGAAGCAGAGCATGTCACGCAAAGGAAACTGCTTGGATAATGCGGCTATGGAGAGCTTTTTTGGTACGCTTAAGTCCGAATTTTTCTACCCGCAGCGCTTCAAGAGCGTTGAAGAACTGAAATCCGGTCTGGATGAGTACATCCACTACTACAACCATGACCGCATCAAGCTAAAGCTCAATGGCATGAGCCCTGTGAAATACAGGGCTCATGCTGCAGGGGCTGCTAGCTGAAACTGTCCAACTTATTGGGGGCAGTCCACCCTGTGGGAGCGGGCGTGCCCGCGAAGCTTTAAGGGCCCACCCCTGATTTTGGCCAACAAAGTCCCCCCCAGTGCTAGGTCCCCGGGCCGGCATGCGTTAGCATCCCTCTCCGATACGAAGCATCGGCCGGTACGGCCGTGCCAACACAATAAGCTTCGCTACTTTTCTTGCTAGGGGACTTGGTGATGATCAAGAAATACCTTTCGCGACTGCTGGTCGGTGTCACGGCCCTGGTCGCCGTGACAGCGGCGCAGGCCGGCGCCATCGATGATGCGGTCAAGCGCGGCACCTTGCGGGTGGGCATGGACCCGACCTACATGCCGTTCCAGATGACCAACAAGCGTGGCGAGATCATCGGCTTCGAGGTCGATATCCTCAAAGCCATGGCCAAGTCGATGGGCGTCAAGTTCGAGGCGGTGTCCACCGCTTACGACGGCATCATCCCGGCGCTGTTGACCGGCAAGTTCGACATGATCGGCAGCGGCATGACCCTTACCCAGGAACGCAACCTGCGCCTTAACTTCAGCGAACCCTTCATCGTGGTTGGCCAGACCCTGCTGATCCGCAAGGAGCTGGCAGGCGAGATCAAGTCGTACAAGGACCTGAACAACGAGAAGTACCGCCTCACCTCCAAGCTTGGCACCACCGGCGAAATGGTTTCCAAGAAGCTGATCGGCAAAGCCAAGTACCATGGCTACGACAACGAGCAGGAAGCCGTGATGGATGTGGTCAACGGCAAGGCTGACGCCTTTGTCTACGACGCGCCCTATAACGTGGTGGCGGTGGACAAGGCCGGTGCCGGCAAGCTGCTGTTCCTCGAAGAGCCCTTCACCTACGAGCCGCTGGCCTTCGGCCTGAAGAAAGGCGACTACGACAGCATCAACTTCATCAACAATTTCCTGCACCAGATCAAGCACGACGGGACCTACGATCGTATTCACGACAAGTGGTTCAAGAACAAGGACTGGCTGAAGGAAATGGAATAAAAGCTGGCTTCAAGCCGCAAGCTTCAAGCTGCAAGAACAAGCGGGTCGGTGCGCGGTCCGCTTGTGCTTGCAGCTTGGAGCTTGCGGCTTGACGCTTTCTGGAGTACCCACGTGATCAAACACAAGAAAGCCCAGTGGCCCTGGCACGGGCTGACCGCGCTGGTCCTGGTGGGCCTGGCGTTGAGCCTGTACATGGCCACCTCGATGATTTCCTACGAGTGGCGCTGGAACCGCGTTCCGCAGTACTTCGCCTACAAGGCCGAGGAAACCCAGCGTGCAGCCGATTATGGCACCGTGCAGGAAATCGTCATTTCCGGCGATAACGCCCGCGTGACGCTGAAGGGCGAAAGCGGCGCCGAGCAGGTGCTGGATGTGGACGCGGACAGCCTGCAACTGAGCCGCGGCGACGATGTTGCCGAGGGCGACCAGATCGGTGTGACCCGCCACTGGGCCGCCGGGCCGCTGGCCTGGGGCCTGTGGACCACGCTATGGATCTCGGTCGTGTCCGGCGCCTTGGGCCTGGTGATCGGCCTGTTCGCCGGCCTGTGCCGGTTGTCGACCAACCCGACCCTGCGCGACCTGTCGACGGTGTACGTCGAACTGGTGCGTGGCACCCCGTTGCTGGTGCAGATCTTCATCTTCTACTTCTTCATCGGTACCGTGCTCAACCTGTCCCGCGAATTTGCCGGGGTGGCTGCACTGGCGTTGTTCACGGGCGCCTACGTGGCAGAGATCGTGCGGGCCGGGGTGCAGTCGATTGCCAAAGGCCAGAACGAAGCTGCACGCTCGCTGGGCCTGAATGCCGGCCAGTCGATGCGCCACGTGATCCTGCCCCAGGCTTTCAAACGCGTACTGCCGCCCTTGGCCGGCCAGTTCATCAGCCTGGTCAAGGACACCTCGCTGGTGTCGGTGATCGCCATTACCGAACTGACCAAGAGCGGCCGCGAGGCCATTACCACCTCGTTCTCCACCTTCGAGATCTGGTTCTGTGTGGCAGGCCTGTACCTGCTGATCAACCTGCCGCTGTCGCACATTGCCAGCCGGCTCGAGCGGAGGCTTGCGCAAAGTGATTGAAGTCCGTGACCTGCTGAAAATATTCGACACCCGCGGCCAGGTGGTCCGGGCTGTGGATAACGTCACCACCCAGGTGGCCAAGGGCGAAGTGGTGGTGGTACTGGGCCCGTCGGGCTCGGGCAAGTCCACCTTCCTGCGTTGCCTTAACGGGCTGGAGCACTTCGACCAGGGCCATGTCGCCATCGACGGCCTGCAACTGGCTGATCCGAAGACCGACATCAACGCCTACCGCCGCGAAGTCGGCATGGTGTTCCAGCATTTCAACCTGTTCCCGCACATGACCGTGCTGGAAAACCTGTGCCTGGCGCAGAAGGTGGTGCGCAAGCGCAACAAGGCGGACCGTGAGGCCAAGGCGCGGGCGTTGCTGGAGAAGGTGGGCATTGCACAGAAGGCCAACGAATACCCGTCACGGCTTTCCGGCGGTCAGCAGCAGCGTGTAGCGATTGCCCGCGCCTTGTGTATGGAGCCCAAGGTCATGCTGTTCGATGAACCGACTTCTGCGTTGGACCCTGAAATGGTCGGCGAGGTGCTGGACGTGATGAAGACCCTGGCCCAGGAAGGGATGACCATGGTCTGCGTCACCCACGAAATGGGCTTTGCCCGCGAAGTGGCCGACCGGGTGCTGTTCTTCGACCACGGCAAGCTGCTGGAAGACTCGGCCCCGGCCGCGTTCTTTGCCGCGCCGAAAGACCCGCGCGCGCAGGCCTTCCTGCGTCAGGTGCTTTAACCTGCACCGGCCTCTTCGCGGTTAAAGCCGCTCCTACACGCAACGTGGTCGGTGTAGGAGCGGCTTTAGCCGCGAACACCGGCAATGCCGGTGCCATCCACTGCGATGTCTGCGTCGCGGCCCTCAGATATTGAACCGCCCGACCATCCCCCGCAGCTGCTGCCCCAGCTGTTCCAGCTCGCCGCTCGACATCGCTGTCTGCTCACTGGCCGCACTGGTCTGGTCCGACACATCCCGCACATTCAGCACGCTCCGGTTGATCTGCTCGGCCACCACGCTCTGTTCTTCGCTGGCCGTGGCGATCTGCTGGTTCATGCCCTGGATGTTCGACACCGTGTTGGTGATCTGGCCCAAGGCATCGCCGGCCCTGCGGCTCAGCTCCACACTTTGTTCGGTCAGCTGCTTGCTGTTGTCCAGCAAGCGGGTGACCTCGTCGGTGCCGCTGTGCAGGCTGTCGATCAACTGGCCGATCTCTTCGGTTGCGGTGGAGGTGCGCTGGGCCAGGCCGCGTACCTCGTCGGCCACCACGGCGAAACCTCGCCCGGCTTCACCGGCCCGTGCCGCTTCGATGGCGGCGTTCAGGGCCAGCAGGTTGGTCTGCTCGGAGACCGACTTGATGACATCGAGAATGCTGCCAATCCGCTGGCTTTCGCCCGCCAGGTGATGCATGGCCGCCAGGCAATGGTCCATCTGCCCGGCCAGTTGCTCGATGCGGCCGATGGCTTCGGCCACCACCTGGTCGCCCACTTGGGCCTGCTGGTCGGCGCTGGTGGCGGCCTGCGAGGCCTGCTCGGCGTTTTGCGCCACTTCCTGAACCGTGGCGCTCATCTGGTTCATGGCGGTGGCAACCTGGTCGGTTTCCTCGCGCTGCTGGTTGATGCGCAGCTTGGTGTCTTCGCTGCTGGTCGCCAGCTGCGAGGCCGCCTGCGACAGCTGGCCGACGCCCTGGTCGATGCCCCCGATCAGTTCGCGCAGGCTCAAGGTCATCTCCCGCATGCTGGTCTGCAACTGGCCCATTTCGTCACGGCGCTGCACGGTGTCGACCTGGCTCAGGTCGCCCTTGGCGATGCGCGCCGCCACCGCCAGGGTCTGGCGCAAGGGTTGGGTGATCTGCAGGGTGATCAGCCAGGCAGCCAGGGCCCCCGCTACCAGTGCCAGCAACGCAACGCTGGTCAGCAGCGAGCGGGCGGCCAAGGCTTCGCGGTCACGTTGCTCGACCTTGCGTTTACCCAGTTCCAGGCTGAGCGCGCGCAACTCGTTGCCCATTCGCTCCATGTTGTTCTGCAATTGCTCGACCCGCACGGCGGCGCGCCGGTATTGGTCCAGGCTGGCGCGGTATTTGGCCAGCTCGACACCGGGCTGCTCGCTGACAGCGCGTGGCAGGCCAAGCGGCGCCAGGCCTTTGAGCAGTTGCTCGAGGCTGGCCTGGGCTGCGTCCAGGGCGCTGTCGCCGACTTTGGCAAAGTCCTCGACCGGGGCGAACGTGTAGGCGGGTACCAGGCTTTGCTGGTTGGCACCATCCACTTGCCGGCTGAGGGTGTCCATTTGCGCCAGGGCACCATTTTGCTGGCTGTGGGCCGGCATGTTCAGCAACGCCTGGGTCTGCAGCTCATCGATGGCATCGTTGAGCTTCTGCTCCTGCTCCTGCATTGCCTGGCGCAAGGCCACCCGGTTGGCGACGGTGCGCTGCAACTCGGTGAAGTCATCGCGCAGGCGCTGCAGCAGGGTCAGCTTTTCGGTCAGCATCTGGCGCGACTCATCGACGTTGCTGCGCTGCTGCAGGGTGCTGAGCATGCTGTTGAGCTGGTCGAGGATGTTGCCGATAGTGGCCTTGCTGGCGTCGTCGTTGAGCACGCGGAAGGTGATGCGCTCTGCGCGCAGGTCTTTGGTCAGGTCGTTGATCCGGCCGATTTCGCTGAGCTGTTGCGAGCGGACGATGGCGTCGTCCAACGCACGCCAGCCGCTGATGGTGGTGGCCAGGGTAAGCAGCAGGACCACAGCGAAGCCGAGGGCCAGCTTGGCAGCCACGCTGATGTTGCCGAGCTTGCGGTTGAGGTAGCCGAGCATGGTGAGTCTCCGTGCGAAAGGGGGAGGGCATGCAGGCGTATTGCCGGCATGACACCTTTGCCCATCGGCAGCGGAGCTGTAGGACTTGACCTGATAATCAGGTAGGAAATTTCGCTGCGGCTAGTAGGAAATGTGTCGCCTGTGCCTGGCCGCTCCGCGCCGAACTGACGCGAAGAGGCCAGGCACACCCGATCAGAGCCTGAAGCGCCCCACCAACCCTTGCAAATGGGTGCCCAGCCGCGCCAGCTCCACGCTGGAGCTGGCCGTCTCCTCACTGGCCGCCGAGGTCTGGTCGGAAATGTCCCGCACATTCATCACGCTGCGGTTGATCTCTTCGGCCACGGCCGTTTGCTCTTCTGCCGCGGTGGCGATCTGCTGGTTCATCGCCTGGATGGACGATACGGTGCGGGTGATGGTTTCCAGCGAACTGCCGGCGCGGCGGGTCAGCTCGACGCTGCTGTCAGTCAGTTGGCGGCTACTGTCCATCACGCTGGCCACCCGCTGGGTTCCGCTTTGCAAGCCGGCAATCAGTTCTTCGATCTCTTCGGTCGACTGCTGGGTGCGCTGTGCCAGGCTGCGCACCTCGTCGGCCACCACGGCAAAGCCGCGCCCGGCTTCGCCTGCACGGGCAGCCTCGATCGCTGCGTTGAGCGCCAGCAAGTTGGTCTGTTGAGCCACCGACTTGATCACGTCGAGCACGCTGCCGATCTTGTCGCTCTCGGCCTTGAGCTGGTTCATCGCTTCGCTGGAGTTGATCACTTCGCCGGCCAGGCGCTCGATCTGCGCCACCGCTTCGCCCACCACCCGGTCACCTTCACGGGCCTGCTGGTCGGCCATCAAGGCCGCTTCCGAGGCTTGCTCGGCGTTGCGTGCCACGTCGTGCACGGTCGCGGTCATCTGGTTCATGGCAGTCGCCACCTGATCGGTCTCGACCTTCTGGTTGTTGACCCCGGCGCTGGTCTGCTCGGTCACCGCCGACAGTTGCTCGGCCGCACTGGCGATCTGCGTTACCCCATCGCCGATGCCACCGATCAGCTCGCGCAAGCCTTGGGTCATGCGCTGCATGCTGGCTTGCAACTGGCCCAGCTCGTCACGGCGGTCTACCGGCAGGTTGTGGCTGAGGTCGCCGCTGGCTACCCGCTCGGCGGCGCTCAGGGTCTGGCGCAAGGGCACGACGATCTGCCGGGTAATCGCCCAGGCTGCCAGCAGGCCAAGGGCCAGCGCCAGCACGGTGGCGATCAGCAGCAGGGTCTTGGCCTGGGCGGCCGCGCTATCCCGTACGGCGGTCTGGGAGGTGGTCATCGCCTCGCTGGTCTGCAGCAGCGCGGTGCCGAGCTCGACCATGCGTTGCAAGGCTTGATCGCTGGCCGTCTGGGCTGCGCCGAACTGGTTGACCGCATCCCGGTAGCCGCCCATGGCAGTGGTAGCGTCGTCCAGGCTGGCGGCATAGTCGGCCGGTACCTTGGCCGGCAGCGCGCGCAGTTCGAGCAAGGCCTGGTCGATGGCTTTGAAGGCGGTTTGCTGGTACTCGGCATTGCCGCTGTAGGTATAACCGCGTACCTGGAAGCGGGCTTGCTGCAGCAGGGCGTTGACCTCCACGGCCGACTGGTATTGGCTTATGTCGCCGCCCTGGCGCAGGCGCTGTTGCACCCGGTTCAGCAGTTCCACGGCCTTGTCGGCGCTATCGCCGAGCACTGCGCGGCTTGCCTC
This sequence comes from Pseudomonas sp. BJP69, assembly GCF_007633355.1. Lineage (NCBI taxonomy): Bacteria > Pseudomonadati > Pseudomonadota > Gammaproteobacteria > Pseudomonadales > Pseudomonadaceae > Pseudomonas > Pseudomonas sp. BJP69. The sequence goes on along the minus strand of NZ_CP041933.1, from coordinate 5,102,128 downwards.
GCGGCGTTGGCCGGCCTGCTTCAGCTCGCCCAAGGCTTGCTGGTAGCCGCGCACGGCCTCGCGCTGCTGCTCCAGGCGCTGGTGGTCGGCGGGCTGCTCGATCTGGCCGAGCATCACTTGCACCTGGCGGTCCAGCGTGGCCAGGGTTTTTTCCACGTCTGCGATCGAGGCCTCATCACGCTCGCGTTGATAGCGCTGGCGGGCGATACGCAGTTCCTGGGTGTGCTGCTGAATGACCGAGATATTCCCCAGCTTGTCGCCACGGGCGGTGATGCTGTCCATGCCGTGCCAGCCGGTCAGGGTGATGGCCACGGTCAATAGCAGGACCAGGCCGAAACCCATTCCCAGTTTGCGGTTCACGCTCATATTGCCCAGCGATTGGGCTAACCATTGATACATGTAGACTCCCGGTCGGCTTGGCAGCACGAAACTTTGTTGTGTTGCCAAGGCCATCGGCCCGGGAAGGGGAAACTTGATGGGCGATTAGGTGGCGTTTGCGTCAGAAAATGCGCGAAAGCAGCGCAGTGACGGCCGTTTCCACGCGCAGAATGCGCTCACCCAGCTGCACGGGCGCCAGGCCTGCCTTGCCCAGCAGGTCGATTTCGTAAGGAATCCAGCCACCTTCGGGGCCGATGGCCAGGGTCACGGGCTGGTCCACGGCGCGCGGGCAGGCAGGGTACGGGCCGGGGTGACCGACCAGGCCCAGGGTACCAGCAGCGATCGCGGGCAGGCGGTCTTCGACGAACGGCTTGAAGCGCTTCTCGATGATCACCTCGGGCAGTACCGTGTCGCGGGCCTGTTCCAGGCCGAGGATCAGGTTGTCCCGAATGTTTTCCGGCTGCAGGAACGGCGTTTGCCAGAAGCTTTTCTCGACCTTGTAGCTGTTCAGCAGGATCAACCGCGGTACACCCAGGGTAGCCACGGTCTGGAACAGCCGGCGCAGCATCTTCGGGCGGGGTACAGCCAGCACCAGGGTCAGCGGCAGTTTGGCCGGCGGTTGCTGGTCGAAGGCCACCTCCAGCTCGGCCTGATGCGGTGCCAGGCGCAGCACCGTGGCCTGGCCCATCAAGCCGTTGACGCGGCCCACGCGCAGCTGGTCGCCGACCGCCACGCGGTGGATTTCCTGCATGTGGGTGAAGCGCCGGTCAGCCAGCACCACGCGGTCGGCCGCAACGAAGTCGGCCTGTTCAAGCAGCAGCAGGTTCACGGTTGAGTCGCTGGCGGCTGGTCGTTGGAATCGTCGGCAGTTTCGTCGTGGGCACTGCGCTTGCGCACCAGGCTGCCGCACAGCACGCCGACTTCGAACAGCAACCACATGGGCACGGCCAGCAGGGTCTGCGAGAAGATGTCCGGTGGCGTGAGGATCATGCCGACCACGAAGCAGCCGATGATCACGTAAGGGCGGATCTTCTTCAGGTACTTCACGTCGACCACGCCGATCCACACCAGCAGCACCACCGCCACCGGGATCTCGAAGGCCACGCCAAAGGCGAAGAACAACGTCATCACGAAATCGAGGTAGTTGGCGATGTCGGTCATCATGGCCACGCCTGCCGGGGTGGCTGCCGCGAAGAACTTGAACATCAGCGGGAACACCAGGAAATAGGCAAACGCCATACCGGCATAGAACAGCAGGATGCTCGACACCAGCAGCGGGATCGCGATGCGCTTTTCGTGGCGGTACAGCCCCGGTGCGATGAAGCCCCAGATCTGCTGGAGGATGAAGGGGATGGCCAGGAACAGCGACACGATCATGGTCAGCTTGAACGGCGTGAGGAACGGCGAGGCCACGTCGGTGGCGATCATCGTTGCATTGGCCGGCAAGTGATCACGCAGGGGGGCGGAGACCAGGGTGTAGATCTGCTGGGCGAAGGAGAACAGCCCGGCAAAGATCAGGAAAATGACCGCAACGCAGCGCAGCAGGCGGGTGCGCAGTTCGGTCAGGTGCGAAACCAGCGGCATTGGCTGGTCGTGTTCCGGATTCTCGCTCATGGGGCTCGCGGCGGTTGAGGCGGTTCAGTGGTTGTGCCCGGGGTGGCCGGTGTTTCCACTGGCCTGGCTGCGACCCCGGCGGGTGGCTGCACGGTGGCGGTGGTCACGGGCGGCTGTGCCGGTGGCGTCAGCGGGTTGAGGATGCGCTTGGCTTCCTCTTCCATCTGCAGGATGTGCTCGTTGTGCAGCTGGCGGCGGATGTCGTCGGCGCCGATTTCACGCTCCACTTCCATCTTGATGCTGTTGAAGCTGCGCTTGAGCCGCCCGATCCACAAACCTGCGGTGCGGGCGGCGCCTGGCAGGCGCTCGGGGCCGAGCACCAGCAGGGCGACCAGGCCGACGAGCAGCAGCTCGCTGAAACTGATGCCGAACATGGGTCAGTCTTTCCGCTGTGGCTCTTGGACCGGCTGTGCCTGGCCCTCGATGGTGTGGCCTGGCTGTGGCTGGGCGGTGTTCTGCACTGGCGGCACAGGCTGGGCAGGCGGCGGGGTTTGCTCGGCCGGCTTGTGCTCTTCATCGTTCATGGCCTTGCGGAAGCCCTTGATCGACTCGCCCAGGTCACTGCCGAAGTTCTTCAGCTTCTTGGTGCCGAATACCAGCACCACGACCACCAGCAGGACGATCCAGTGTTTCCAGTCAAAGATACCCATTTCGTACTCCTGAAAAATGTCAGTGAAGCTTCAGGGGCGCCCGGCGCCCCCCGCAAATGCATCAGGCAGAAGGCGTTCGCGCAGCCTTCTCATCATGCCCGGACAGCCCGAAGCGGCGCTCCAGCTCGTCCAGCACCGCTTGCGGATGCTGGCCCAGCGCGCTGAGCATCACCAGGCTATGAAACCACAGGTCGGCGGTTTCGTAGATGACATCGCTGTAATCCTTGCTGTGCGCGGCGTCCTTGGCGGCGATGATGGTCTCGACCGACTCTTCGCCGAGCTTTTCAAGGATCTTGTTCAGGCCCTTGTGGTACAGGCTGGCCACATAGGAGCTGTCGGGCGCCGCTTGCTTGCGTTCTTCAAGCACGGCGGCCAGGCGGTTGAGGGTGTCGCTCATGTCAGTGTCCTGCGCTGTAGATGGCATCCGGGTCCTTGAGGACCGGGTCGACGATTTTCCACTGGCCGTCTTCGTAGACGCGATAGAAGCAGCTTTCGCGGCCGGTATGGCAGGCGATATGGCCCAGTTGCTCGACCATCAGGATGATGACGTCGGCGTCGCAGTCCAGGCGCAGTTCATGCAGCTTCTGCACATGCCCGGACTCTTCGCCCTTGCGCCACAGCTTGCCACGCGAGCGCGACCAGTAGATGGCGCGTTGCTCGGCGGCCGTGAGCGCCAGCGATTCGCGGTTCATCCAGGCCATCATCAGCACCCGTCCGGTCTTGTGGTCCTGGGCGATCGCTGGCACCAGGCCATCGCTGTTCCACTTGATCTCGTCCAGCCAGTCTTTCATCGTCGACTCCAAAGCGAGCCCGCTCCTGTACCGGGCCATTTGCGCTAGTGTGCCAGCCACAGGCGCGGCTGGCTATTGGCGCACGATCAGGTAAAGGCCGGCGGCCAGCATCAGCCAGGCGGGCCAGGCTGCAGGCGCGGCCAGGCTGGCGGCCTCGGCAGCACCCGCGGCCAGTACCGCGCCCCCGCCCAGCAGGCCGGCACCCAGCAGGCGCAGCGCCCAGCGGTCGCCCTTGCGGCGCTCTGGCAGTTGCGGGTCATGCAAATGCGGTTGCGACAGGCGTTCGAGCAGGTCGCGGGTCATACCGGCCAGGTGCGGCAACTGCTCGACCTGGCTGTGCAGGTTGCCGAACATGGCCTTGGGGCTGTAGCGCTCGCGCATCCAGCGTTCCAGGTAGGGCTTGGCGGTACTCCACAGGTCCAGGTCGGGGTACAGCTGGCGGCCGAGGCCTTCGATGTTGAGCAAGGTTTTTTGCAGCAGCACCAACTGCGGCTGCACTTCCATGTTGAAGCGCCGTGCGGTCTGGAACAGGCGCATCAGCACCTGGCCGAAGGAAATATCCTTTAACGGTTTTTCGAAGATCGGTTCGCACACGGTGCGGATCGCGGCTTCGAATTCGTTGACCTTGGTATGCGCCGGGACCCAGCCCGAATCGATGTGCAGCTCGGCCACACGCCGGTAGTCGCGCTTGAAGAAGGCAAACAGGTTGCGCGCCAGGTAGTCCTGGTCTTCGGCGGTGAGGCTGCCGACGATCCCGCAGTCGATGGCGATGTACTGCGGGCTCCACGGTTTGACCGTGCTGACGAAGATGTTGCCCGGGTGCATGTCGGCATGGAAGAAACTGTCGCGGAACACCTGGGTGAAGAACACCTCCACACCCCGTTCGGCCAGCAGCTTCATGTCGGTGCGCTGGTCGGCCAGGGTAGCCATGTCGGTCACGGGCACGCCATAGATGCGCTCCATGACCAGCACCTTGGGGCGGCACAGGTCCCAGTACACCTGGGGCACGTACATCAGCTCGGACCCTTCGAAGTTACGCCGCAGCTGGCTGGCATTGGCCGCTTCACGCAACAGGTCGAGCTCGTCGTAGATGGTTTTTTCGTAGTCGCCGACGATGTCCACCGGGTGCAGGCGGCGGGCATCGGCCGAGGCGCGCTCGGCGGCCTTGGCAATCAGGAACAGCCAGGCCAGGTCCTGGGCGATGACCGGCTTGAGGCCGGGGCGGACCACCTTGACCACCACCTCTTCGCCCGTTTTCAGGCGCGCGGCATGCACCTGGGCGACCGAGGCCGAGGCCAGCGGCTCGACGTCGAAGCGGCTGAACAGCTCGCCCACCTTGGCACCCAGTTGCGCTTCGATCAACGCCACGGCGTGTTTCGGGTCGAATGGCGGCACGCGGTCCTGCAGCAGCATCAGCTCGTCGGCGATGTCGGGGGGCAGCAGGTCGCGGCGGGTGGACAGCAACTGGCCGAACTTGATGAAGATCGGCCCCAGGTCCTGCAGCGCCAGGCGCAGACGTGCGCCACGGTTGAGCTCGGACGGCTTGCGTGGCAGCCAGCGCCACGGCATCAGCAGGCGCAGGCTGGCCAGCCACCAGGGCAGCAGGGGTTGATCGAACAGCAGGTCATCCAGGCGGTAGCGGATGACCACACGCTGAATGCGGAAAAGGCGGCGGACGGCGAGCAGCTTCATGCGTTATCGCTGGAATCAAGGGATCGGGAAAGGCGCTTGAGGCGCGCCTCAAGGCGTTCGGTGTCGAGTTTCAGGGCATCGAGTTCGCTGAAGGCAGCCTCGGCTTCGCGCTTGCCGACCAGCGTGCGCGACTCTTCGGCCAGGTACTCGGACAAATTCTGGCTGAAGCGCGCCAGGCCCTGGCGGGTCCAGCGTGCGCGCAGGCGGATGTGGCCGGCCAGCATGGCCGTGGCCACCGGGCCGAGCCAGCGTTGCAACTCGTGCTCCCAGTCCAGTTCCAGGTCCTGCAGCACACCGAACAGGTCGAGCAGCACGGCGCTGTCGCCGTGCAGCTCGACCTGCGGGCTGTGCAACACGCCAGTCTTGTCCTTGGCCATGGCCAGTTGCGCCAGGCTGCCGGCCGGGGCGCGCAGGCTGCAGTCGACCTCGCCTTCCCAGTGGGCGGCGAGCATCAGGCCCTCTTCATCGGGCAGGATGAACACCTGCAAGGCCGGTTGGCGGCAGTCTATCTCGATGACCTTGCCCGCCAGCGCGCCCAGCCGCGGCAGGGCCGTGCTGTCCATGCGCAGGACGCGGTTCAGGCCCTGTTCGACACTGGCGAGCAGCCCGGCCAGCAGCATCAGGGCTTGATTCCCCGGTGCACGGCAACAATGCCGCTGGTCATGTTGTGGTAGGTGACGCGGTCGAAGCCGGCCTCGACCATCATGCTCTTGAGGGTTTCCTGGTCGGGGTGCATGCGGATCGACTCGGCGAGGTAACGGTAGCTTTCGGAGTCGTTGGTGATCAGCTTGCCGGCCAGTGGCATGAAGGCGAACGAGTAGGCATCGTAGGCCTTGGACATGAGCTTGTTGGTCGGCTTGGAGAACTCCAGGATCAGCAAGCGGCCGCCGGGCTTGAGTACACGCAGCATCGAGCGGATGGCTGCATCCTTGTGGGTGACGTTGCGCAGGCCGAAAGCGATGGTCACGCAATCGAAGTGGTTGTCCGGGAACGGCAGCTTTTCCGCGTCGGCCTGCACGAATTCGATGTTGCCGGCCACGCCGCGGTCCAGCAGGCGGTCACGGCCAACCTTGAGCATCGAGTCGTTGATGTCGGCCAGTACCACTTGCCCGGTCGGGCCGACCAGGCGCGAGAACTTGGCGGCAAGGTCGCCGGTACCACCGGCGATGTCCAGCACGCGGTTGCCGCTGCGCACACCCGAGAGCTCGATGGTGAAGCGCTTCCACAGGCGGTGCATGCCGCCGGAGAGCACGTCGTTCATCAGGTCGTACTTGGCAGCTACCGAATGGAATACCTCGGCAACTTTCTTGGCTTTCTGGCTTTCAGGGACGTCCTGGTAGCCGAAATGGGTGGTGGGTTCGGCGTGGTCGCCTTTGCGCTGGTCGTTCATATCGCTTCACCGGAAAAAATTACCGCCATTCTAGGGCGAACGGGCGGATTTGTCTTGGCAGGGTGTGCCTGTGGCCGGGGGCGGGCATAATGCCGATTATGTCTACATCTTCAGGAACACCCGCATGACCCAGATCAGCGTCGAACGCAAACACTCCCTCGGCCGTGACGCCGCCCGTGCCAAGGCCCAGGCGCTGGTCGACAAGCTCAGCCGCGAGTACGACCTCCAGGCCACCTGGAACGGTGACCGGGTCGATGTGGCGCGCAGCGGCGCCAAGGGTAGCGTGCAGATCGGCGAAGACAGCATCCGCGTGGAGCTGAAACTGGGCATGATGCTGTCGATGATGAGCGGCACCATCAAGGGCGAGATCGAGCGGGCGCTGGACAAGGCACTGGTCTGACGCCCGCTTTATTCAGCTGGCGGGGAACGGGATCAGGTCTTCGATCTGGTCCAGGCGCAGGTCACCCCGTTGCAAGCGCTCGTCGCGGCCCATGGCCTCCGGAAACTTCAAATGGCCTTTGGCAAAGCGCCGGGCATTGGCGTTGGCGGTGGTGTAGTGGAAGTGCGCCTCCCAGAGCTTCTGCCTGGGCTGCAGGCGATATCTGCCTGGGCTGCAGGCGATAGATGTCGTACACATCCAGAAAGTCATTGGGCTTGAGCTGTTTGCGCGCCCTGTGGGTCAGTGGTTGCTCGGGTACTGCATCCTGGCGATCGGTCGCGGCCGCCAGGTTGGCCATGTCATCCTCGCCCAGGCTTATCAGTATACTGAGCTCAACGATGTAGGCCTCGAGTTGGCTGCTGTCCACCGCAGGCATGTTGCGTGAAAGCAAGTACTGGGTATTGCTCAGGGCCAGCTTGTATTCGCGAAGGGCGCTCTCCAGGGGCGCCTTCTGCTGTTCGGGCGTCAGGCCGGCGGCAGCCAGGCTGTCGTGGCTCAGCAGTGCTTCGTGAAAATGCTTGCTGCGCAGGGTTTGCTGGGCGAGCAGGGTACTTTCGAAATCGTCTGCGCTGAGCCGGTCCCTGCGGACGACGAGTTGATGCGGGTCACTGATGATCTGGCCCGGGTAATGAGGGTCGAGTACTGCCGGGTGCTGATGATGCCGTCGAGCTTCTTGCGTTTGCCGGGGAACTGGATCTGCCCGTCTTGCATGGCCTCGGCAAGATTATGGTCCAGGCGTTGGCTGACACTGAGGATGCGCCTGTGCACAGCCAGTGCGGCTTCGATGTGCTTGCTGAAGTCCAGGTACAGCTCTGCCTGTTCCTGGCCGAACGGCAATTGCACCAGGCGACGGGACTGGGTCTTGAGCACCTCGTAGTCATTCATGTCGAGCAGGCGGCGGAACTGCTGCAGGTCAGTTTGCAGCAACTGCTCCCACCATTGGCCTCGCGCGAATGAAGCGGTGGCTTGCGGGTCGAACCTGAGGTACTTCGGTTCGCCCATGCGGGTGTAGAGTTGTATCTGCTCCCTGATCAGCGTGGCCTGTTTCTCATAGGTGAGTGCCAACACATCGAGGTTGGCGCGCGTCTCCTGGCGAAGCGCCTGCAGGGCGCGCAGGCGCTCCTGCAGGTGCTCCGGCAAATTGTCGAGCGAAGCGCCGGGGTGCTCATCGAGCGACTTCAGGAATGCCTCGAGTGCCTGGTCGTAGGGTTCCACCCGCTTCAGGTAGACACCGACGAAGGTTTCCGTGTTGGCATCCATTCACCGTTCCAGCGTTTCAGCCAAGGGCCACGGCTGCGTTCGCGGCTGGGGAGGTAGTAGCCGTCAGGCTCCGCCCCCCATGACTTCGCGCAAGCGCGGGCGATTGGCGAACTGGGTGGCTACAAGCTGCCTGAACGAGAGGGGCGATGACGATGGCATGGCAGGAGGCTCCGGTTGATGGGAGCCGAATGCTGGAGCAGCGGGCTGCTGCGTCTGTGGTAGATAAAGCAGTGCGCCGATCTTAGGGTGAAGATTCTAATTCCTGCCTCTACCTTATGCTCAAGCCCACCCTCCATGGGCGGTTCCTCCTCCACTCATGAGCATGAGGTACAGAGCATGGCCAAAGTGAATGTGAAGAAAAAGGCGGACGCGCCGGGCACGCTGGGTGAGGTGCGGGGTTACGCACGCAAGATCTGGCTGGCGGGCATCGGCGCCTATGCGCGTGTCGGCCACGAAGGCGCCGACTATTTCCAGGCGCTGGTCAAGGCCGGCGAAGGTGTCGAGAAGCGGGGCAAGAAGCGCATTGATAAAGAGCTGGACGCCGCCAACCAGCAGATCGATGACGCCGCCCAGGAAGTGAGCCGCGTACGTGGCAAGGTTGAAATTCAACTCGACAAGATCGAAAAAGCTTTCGACGCACGGGTAGGGCGCGCCTTGAATCGCCTTGGCATACCGTCTAAACATGACGTTGAGGCGCTGTCGATCAAGCTTGAACAGCTGCACGAGCTGCTTGAGCGCGTCGCGCACAAACCATAAGGAGAGCAGGATGGCTGGCAAGAAGAATACCGACAAAGCAGGCAGCTCCTGGGTCGGCGGGATCGAAAAGTACTCCCGCAAGATCTGGCTGGCGGGGCTGGGTATCTATTCGAAGATCGACCAGGACGGCCCCAAGCTTTTCGACTCGCTGGTGAAAGATGGCGAGAAGGCCGAAAAGCAGGCCAAGAAGAGCGCCGAAGATGTGGCCGAAAGCGCCAAGTCTTCGACCACTTCGCGGGTGTCCGGCGTGAAGGACCGGGCGCTGGGCAAGTGGAGCGAACTCGAAGAGGCTTTCGATAAACGCCTGAACAGCGCCATCTCGCGCCTGGGTGTACCAAGCCGCAACGAAATCAAGGCCCTGCACCAACAGGTAGACAGCCTGACCAAGCAGATCGAGAAGCTGACCGGTGCCTCGGTGGCGCCGGTTTCGTCGCGTGGGGCCGCAGCCAAGCCGGCAGCCAGCAAGGCGGCAGCCAAGCCACTGGCCAAGGCGGCAGCGGCCAAACCCGCAGCCAAAACCGCTGCGGCGAAACCTGCAGCCAAGGCGGCCGCGGCAAAACCTGCGGCTGCCAAACCTGCAAGCAAGGCGGCAGCAGCGAAACCCGCCGCCAAGCCTGCGGCAGCCAAACCGGCAGCAGCCAGGAAGCCTGCAGCGAAGAAAGCACCGGCCAAGCCGGCGGCCAGCGCCGCACCTGCCGCAACCGACGCCCCGGCCCCGGCTGCAGCCCCGGCCAGCAACACGCCGTCGGCGGCCAACGGGACCGGTACCCTGATCTGATACCGCAACGGCCTCTTCGCGGGTGGCCCCGCGCCTACAGGTTCAGCACAACCCTGTAGGCGCGGGTTCACCCGCGAATGCGTTGGCGGCGGCAGCACAGCCCCTGCAGGGCTAGTCCTCCAGATACTTCATCGCCAACTGCTCGGCTGCCCCCCGGGCCTGAGCCTGCAGGTGCGGCGCCACCAGCATCATCACCTGGTACACCACGATTCCCACATCCCCTGCGCGCCCCAGCACCCGCTGGTAATCCAGCGAGAACAGCAGCGTCAGGGTGATCTGTTCCACCAGTTGCCCCAAGGCCTGGGTGTCACTCTGTACCAGGCCCTGGCCCTTGAGGCTGGCCAGCAGTGCCGCCAGCGTGCGCTTCAGGGCGTTGATCAGGCTGCGCATGCCGCGGGCCAGCTTGGGCAGGCGCCCGGTCAGGTTCGACAGGTCCTGGAACAGAAACCGGTACTGCGCCATGTGCTCGACGATCAGGTGCAGGAACAGCCAGTAGTCCTCGGCATCCAGGCGCACTTCCAGCGGCGGGTCCAGCAGCGGCATCAGCGCTTCTTCGAAGCGCTCGAACAACCCCAGTACCAGGGGCTCCTTGCCGTGGAAGTGGTAGTAGAGGTTGCCCGGGCTGATACCCAGCTCGTTGGCAATCTCCAGGGTCGATACGTTCGGCTCGCCCTGCTGGTTGAACAGCTGCAGGGCGCACTCAAGGATACGATCGCGGGTTTTCATCCGGTCGGTCTGCTCATCGGGTCAGCACATAGGTGCCGGGCGCAGGGGCCAAGGGCGGGTGGGTGGCGTTGCCCAGGTCGTTGCGTGGCGCCTTGAGCGGCCCGGAGCGCTGGGTGATCCACGCCAGCCACAACGGCCACCAGCTACCCTCGCTGCGCGTAGCCTCGTGGAACCAGGCGCGCGGGTCACTGCTCAGGCTGGGGTTGGTCAGGTAATAGGCCTTGGGGTTGCCTGGCGGGTTGATGATGCTCTGGATATGCCCGCTGTTGGCCAGCACGAAGCGGCGCTCACCGCCCAGCAGCAAGGCCGACCGGTACACCGCGTCCCAGGGGGTGATGTGGTCGTTGCTGCCGGCGACGGTAAAACTGTCCACGCTGACCTGTTGCAGGTCGATTGGCGTGCCGCAGACCTCCAGCCCGGCCGGGTAGGTCAACGGGTTGAGCTTGAAGAAATCCAGCAGGTCGCCATGCAATGCGGCAGGCAGGCGCGTGCTGTCGGCGTTCCAGTAGAGAATGTCGAACGCAGGCGGTGTCTTGCCGAGCAGGTAGTTGTTGACCCAGTAGTTCCAGATCAGGTCGTTGGGGCGCATCCAGGCAAACACCCGCGCCACTTCGGCGCCGTCCAGCACGCCGCGCTGGTGAGAGCGGCGTTTGGCTGCCTGCAGGGTCTGCTCGTCGGCGAACAGGCTGGCCGGGCTGTCGAACTTGCTGTCCAGCAGGCTGACCAGGTAGGTGGCACTGCGCACCCGGCGCAACTGGTTCCTGGCTTGCAGGTGGCCTTGCAAGGCGGCCATGGTCAGGCCGCCGGCGCAAGCGCCCATGAGGTTGGGGTCGCGGTTGCCGCTGATGCGGCGGCAGGCATCCAGGGCTTCTTCCAGCGCCTGCACGTAGCTGGACAGGCCCCATTCACGGTGGCGCGGGTCTGGGTTGCGCCAGCTGACCATGAACACCTGCAAATTGTTCTTGAGCATGTACTGGACGAAGCTGTTGTTCGTGCTCAGGTCGAAGATATAGAACTTGTTGATCTGCGGCGGCACCACCAACAGCGGGCGGCTGTGCTGTTTTTCACTCATCGGCCGGTACTGGATCAGCTCCAGCAGCTCGTTGCGAAATACCACGGCCCCAGGGGTGGCGGCCAGGTTGCGGCCCACGTCGAAGGCCCGCTCATCGACCTGGCGCGGCAGGCCATCGTTGTGGCGCAGGTCTTCGAGCAGGTGGGCCAGGCCGCGCACCAGGCTCTGGCCACCGGTGTTGAACAGTTCCTTCACGGCCAGCGGGTTGAGCAGCGAGTTGCTGGGGGCCAGCGCATCGTTGAGCAGGTTGAACAGAACGTGGGCGCGGGCCCGGTCATCGTCATGCAGCTGGCTTTCGTCGATCCACTGGCGGGTCTGCTGCTGCCAGGCCAGGTAGGCTTGCAGGCCTCGGCGGTAGAACGGGTTCAGGCTCCATGCAGGGTCGCTGAACCGGTTGTCACGCGGGTTGGGTTGAAGCGGTGAATCGCCCAGCATCACCCGCCCCAGTTGCCCGCCAAGGGCCAGCAGGTGATGGGCGGTATGCAACGGGTGGCGCAGCCCGTGGCGGCCGACATTGCGTAGCGTGGCCAGCAGGTCGCGGCCGCGCAGGCCGAGCATGGCATGCTGCACGGTCATTCTGCCGGCAGGGAGCGTTTGCGATCCTTTGGCCGGTTTGTCTGTCATGGCAACACTCCCTTGTCTGACCCATTGCGCGTTTTAGCCCCTTTCGCGGTGCTGGCGCTTACCCTCCCGAGGCCGGGCGCGGGTGCATCACGGCGCGCTGACGTTCTTGCTGCAGGAACTTCATGATGATTGGCGCGACAGCCTCGGCTCGGGTGATCAGGAACAAATGGCCGTCGTCGATAATATGTAGCTCGGCGTTGGGAATCCGCCAGGCCAGCAGGCGCATGTTAACCAGCGGGATAAGCGGGTCGTCGTCGCCCGCCAGCACCAGGGTCGGCTGCTGGATCTTGTGCAGCCAGTGAATGCTGGTCCAGCCGAGGCCGGCGAACAGCTGCCAGTAGTAGCCCATCTTGCCGCCGGAGCGCACCTTGGCTGCGTGGTGCATGGCCAGCTCCGGGTCCCGGCGAAAACCGCCGCCGTAGATCAGCGGGGCAATGCGCAAGACATGGGACGGCTGCACATAGCGCCTGGGGCTGGCCATCATCCACAGCACCTTGGGCTTGCCGGGTACCATCACCGCACCGGCGGCAGTGGCGGCGAGTATCAGCTTCCTGCAGCGTTCGGGGTAGTCGTGGGCGAACTGCTGGGCCAGGGCGCCGCCCCAGGACACCCCAATCACATTGACCTGGCCGTAATCGAGGTAATCGAGCATCCGTGCCGTCAGCTTGGCCAGCCCGGGGAAGCGATACGGGTGGCGCGGGGTGGACGAGCCGCCGACACCGGGTACGTCGAAAGCGATCACTTCCAGGTCCGGGTCCAGTGCTTCGATGAACGGGAATACCAGCTCCAGGTTGGCGCCGATGCCATTGAAGATCAGCAGCGGCGTCAAGTGCGGCTTGCCGGGGCGGACGGCGGTGCGGATGGACTGGTTGTCCAGCTCGACGGTCCGGAAGATATACGGTTGCGTCATGCGCGTGACTCTTGGGTGAAATGAACACCGTGGCGCCCTGAGGGCCGCCACGGCGCTGCCACTCAACGCTCGTGAACGTAGGTGCCTGGGGCCGCCTCGCCCGCAGCATAGGCACGGTTGCCCAGGCGGGTCGGCGCTTTTTTCAGTTCGCCTGCGCGCTCGGCCAGCCAGCCTTGCCAGTGCAGCCACCAGGAGTCGGCATGCTTGGTGGCATTTTCCTGCCAGGCCAGCGGATCACCCGGGCGGTCGTTACCGGTCATGAAGCGTGCCTTGGGGTTGCCCGGCGGGTTGAGAATGCTCTGGATATGCCCGCTGTTGGACAGCACGAACTCGATCTTGCCCCCGAACAGGTGGGCCGAGCGGTAGCACGACTGCCACGGGGTAATGTGGTCAGCGGTACCCGCCACGCTGAAAATGTCGCACTGCACGTTTTTCAGGTCGATGGGGGTGCCGCACACTTCCAGGGCGTTGGGGCGCGTCAGCGGGTTGGTCTTGAACACTTCGATCAGGTCGCCATGGAAGGCGGCGGGCAGGCGCGTGGTGTCGTTGTTCCAGAACAGGATGTCGAACACCGGCGGCTCGTTGCCGAGCAGGTAGTTGTTCACCCAGTAGTTCCAGATCAGGTCGTTGGGGCGCATCCAGGCGAACACCTTGGCCATCTCGCTGCCTTCCAGCACACCGGCCTGGTAGGAGTGGCGCTTGGCGGCTTCCAGGGTCTGCTCGTCGACGAACAGCGCCACCTGGGTATCCATCGTAGTGTCCAGCACGCTGACCAGCAGGGTCAGGGCATTGATCTTGTGCTCGCCGAGGGCTGCGTAGTGCCCTACCAGTGCCGTGCAGGTGATGCCGCCAGAGCAGGCACCGAGCATGTTCAGGTCCTTGCTGCCGGTAATCGCCAATACGGCGTCGACGGCTTCCTTGAGTGCGTCGATGTAGGTGGACAAGCCCCATTCACGCTGGGCCTTGGTCGGGTTGCGCCAGCTGATGATGAAGGTTTGCTGCTGCGAGCGCAGGCAAAAACGAGCCAGGCTCTTTTCCGGGCTCAGGTCGAATACGTAGAACTTGTTGATCTGCGGCGGCACCACCAGCAGTGGCCGGGCGTGCACCTGTTCGGTGATCGGGCTGTACTGGATCAGTTCCAGCACATCATTGCGGTACACCACCGCGCCTTCGCTGGTGCCCAGGTTCTTGCCCACCTCGAAGGCGTCCATGTTCACCTGGCTAGGCATGCCGCCGTTGTTGACCATGTCCTTGGCCAGGTTGGACAAGCCGTCGAGCAGGCTCTTGCCACCGGTCTCGAAGAAGCGCTTGACCGCCGCCGGGTTGGACAAGGTGTTGGTCGGCGCCATGGCTTCGGTCATCAGGTTGATGACGAACTGGCCGCGGCTGATGTCCTGAGGTGACAGGTCACTGCTGCCGATCCAGTCCTGCAGTTCGTTGCGCCAGGCCAGATACGTCTGCAGGTAGCGGCGGTACAGCGGGTTGCTGCTCCAGGCCGGGTCGTTGAAGCGTCGGTCGTCGCTTTCCGGGGCCAGGCTGGACTTGCCCAGCAGGACGTTTTTCAGTTCCAGGCCAAAATGGGCCACGTGCTTTGCGCTGTGCAGCGGTTGGCGCACGGCCTGGCGCAATACGGTACGTGCCGAACTCAACAGGTCTTTGCGGCGAATGCCGATGATCGGGTTCAGCCCCAGGGTGTTTTCCGAGGCCTGCCGCTGCAGCTCATCGTTGTTCTTGTTACTCATCTACGACGCTCCGTTGTCCTGAGACGAGTACCGGTTGCTGTGACGGGGGCACAGCCCTGAGCCCGGTACTGCTACTCGGGTGACCAGTGATAAGGAACAGCGGTGCTGCGGGGTTCTGTATACCTGCAGCGTGATGCAGGGAACTTGCCACTCACATTGGTTACCCGACTTTCATGTAATGCGCAAGACAGCCCGTCACTGGGCCGTCTGCCCATCATTCAAACAGATGAAACTAGAAAATGCGCTCTAAACCTTGCAGCCCTTGCGCTAGAGCATGAATTTGACGACCGACTCCGCCGGGTCGCGGGACTTGCCGGCCTTGTGCAGCTCGTCGAGGTATTCGGCCCACAGCTCGTTTTGGCGCAGGCACAGCTGTTCCAGGTATTCCCAGGTGAACAGGCCGCTGTCATGGCCGTCGTCGAAGGTCAGTTTCAGTGCATATTGGCCGGCTGGCTCGATGCCGCTGAGGCCGACGTTGAGCTTGCCGAATTGCAGAATGGGGTTGCCGTGGCCCTGGACCTCGGCGGAGGGGGAGTGCACGCGCAGGAACTCGGCGGGCAGGGTGTAGACCTCACCGGGCGCATAGGTAAGGCTGAGGGTTTTCGAGGCTTTGTGCAGGTTGATGGCGGTGGGCATGCGGGCCATGGGCTGAATCTCTTCTTGGCGACAAGACTCAAGCTTCAAGCTTCGAGCCTCAAGCTGCAAGAGGAGATGGCCAAGACATGTAACGGCCATGTTTTGCGGTACTGCAAGCGACGTCGAACAGCTCGTCGCTTGCAGCTTGCCGCTTACAGGATGTAACGCGACAGGTCTTCGTTCTGCGCCAGCTCACCCAGGTGGCTGTTCACATAGGCCGCGTCGATCTGGATCGGCGTTTCGTCATGGGCGCTGGCCAGGTCACCGGCACTGAACGACACCTCTTCAAGCAGGCGCTCCAGCAGGGTATGCAGGCGACGGGCACCGATGTTCTCGGTCTTCTCGTTGACCTGATAGGCAATTTCGGCCAGGCGCTTGATGCCGTCGGCGACGAACTCGATGTTCAGGCCTTCGGTTTTCAGCAGCGCCTGGTACTGTTCGGTCAACGACGCGTGCGGCTCGCGCAGAATACGCTCGAAGTCTTCCGGGGTCAGTGCCTTGAGCTCTACACGGATCGGCAGGCGGCCTTGCAGCTCGGGTACCAGGTCGCTGGGCTTGCTCAGGTGGAACGCGCCCGAGGCAATGAACAGGATGTGGTCGGTCTTGACCATACCCAGCTTGGTGTTGACGGTGCAGCCTTCGATCAGCGGCAGCAGGTCGCGCTGCACGCCTTCACGGGACACATCGGCACCGCCCACATTGCCGCGCTTGGCGACCTTGTCGATTTCGTCGATGAACACGATACCGTGCTGCTCGACCGCTTCCAGGGCCTTGGCCTTGAGCTCTTCCTCGTTGACCAGGCGGCCCGCTTCTTCATCGCGGACCATCTTCAGCGCTTCTTTGACCTTCAGCTTGCGCGCCTTGCGCTTGCCCTTGCCCATGTTGGCGAACAGGCTTTGCAGCTGGTTGGTCATTTCTTCCATGCCGGGCGGCGCGGCAATTTCGACACCTACGGCATCGGCGACTTCGATCTCGATTTCCTTGTCATCCAGCTGGCCTTCGCGCAGGCGCTTGCGGAACAGCTGGCGGGTGTTGGAGTCGCTACTGGTCTGCGCGGCTTCCTCGCTGAAGCTGGTCACCCGCGCCTGTGGCAGCAGGGCATCGAGGATACGGTCTTCGGCGGCGTCTTCGGCGCGGTGGCGCACGCGGATGATCTCCTGCTCGCGCAGCATCTTCAGTGCGGCATCGGCCAGGTCGCGGATGATCGACTCGACGTCACGGCCGACGTAGCCGACCTCGGTGAACTTGGTGGCTTCGACCTTGAGGAACGGGGCGTTGGCCAGCTTGGCCAGGCGGCGGGCGATTTCGGTCTTGCCGACACCGGTCGGGCCGATCATCAGGATGTTCTTCGGCGTCACTTCGGCGCGCAGCTCAGCCGGCAGCTGCATCCGCCGCCAGCGGTTGCGCAGGGCAATGGCCACGGCGCGCTTGGCGTCGTCCTGGCCGATGATGTGGCGGTTGAGTTCGTGGACGATCTCGCGGGGGGTCATGGACATGATCAATTGGGTCCTTGGGCAGATGAGTCAGCGTGGAAAAGCCCCATCACCGGGATGGGGCGCCAGAACAGCTGAGTCAGTCGGCCAGGTCCTGCTCCTCGATGGTCAGGTTATGGTTGGTGAACACGCAGATGTCGCCGGCGATGTTCAGGGCGGTCTCGGCGATTTCACGGGCCGAGAGGTCGGTCTTGTTCAGCAGTGCGCGGGCGGCAGCCTGGGCGTAGGCACCACCGGAACCCATGGCGATCAGGCCATCTTCGGGTTCGACCACGTCGCCGTTGCCGGTGATGATCAGCGAGGCATCCTTGTTGGCCACGGCCAGCATGGCTTCCAGGCGGCTCAGGGAACGGTCGGTACGCCATTCCTTGGCCAGCTCGACGGCGGCACGGATCAGGTGGCCCTGGTGTTTCTCCAGCTGCCCTTCAAAGCGCTCGAACAGGGTGAAAGCGTCGGCGGTGGCACCGGCGAAACCGGCGATGACCTGGCCGTGGTACAGGCGGCGCACTTTCTTGGCGTTGCCTTTCATTACCGTGTTGCCGAGGGATACCTGGCCGTCGCCGCCCATGACGACTTTGCCGTTACGGCGGACAGAAACGATGGTGGTCAAGGGGAGAGTCTCCACGCAGCGGGGCGAAAGTGCCTGATGCAGACTCATATGGGGGTGGGGGGAAGGATTTCAACCGTGGGGGATGAATGGTCGCGCCAGGCCGGGGGCGCGGTGTGAGGGCATTCGCGGGCATGCCCGCTCCCACAGGATCACCACAATCTCGAAGCATGTGGTAACCCTGGACTGCCCCCAATAAGTTGGACAGTTTCAGCTAGCAGCCCCTGCAGCATGAGCCCTGTATTTCACAGGGCTCATGCCATTGAGCTTTAGCTTGATGCGGTCATGGTTGTAGTAGTGGATGTACTCATCCAGACCGGCTTTCAGTTCTTCAACGCTCTTGAAGCGCTGCGGGTAGAAAAATTCGGACTTAAGCGTACCAAAAAAGCTCTCCATAGCCGCATTATCCAAGCAGTTTCCTTTACGTGACATGCTCTGCTTCACCCCTTGCTCGGCCAGCTTGTGGCGGTACTGCGAGTGTTGGTAGTGCCAGCCTTGATCCGAGTGGAGTACCAGTTTCGGCTTGTTTCCCAGGCGCTTGAAGGCCTTGCCCAGCATGTTGGTGACCAGCCCAAGGCATGGCCTGCTGGCCACTTCGTAGGCCACAATTTCGGCGTTGTACAAGTCCATCACGGGGGAGAGGTAGACTTTTTCCTGAGCCACTTTGAACTCGGTCACATCGGTCACCCACTTCTGATTCGGGCGCTGCGCGATAAAGTTTCGCTCCAGCAGGTTGGGCGCGATGGTGCCGACGACACCCTTGTACGACCGATATTTTTTCGGCCGCACGAGTGAGCGAAGATCAAGCTCGATCATCAAACGCTCCACCACTTTTTTGTTAACCAAGGTCCCGCCATTGCGGATCACGATCGCAACGCGCCGGTAACCGTAAAGCCCTTTTTCCTCGTGATAGACACGCTGAATCATCTGCTTCAGAGCAGCATGCTTATCAGGTTTGGCCTGCGCTTGAAGCTGGTAATAGAACGTACTGCGCGGCAGATCCGCCAACTCCAGAACAGCGGCCAAGGGAAACCTGTCCTTGAGCGCAGACACGATCAGGGTTTTTTGAGCTGCCTTCGCTCCTGCTTCTTCAACTCTTCCAGCTTTTTTAGGTAAGCGTTCTCCATGCGCAGCCATTCAAGCTCAGCCAGCAACTGGTCGCGGCTTTTATCGGTGTCATCAGAGGTTGTGGGTTTGATGGGGTAAGGCTTTTTCGACATGGCAGCAGGTTTTCTTCTCTTGGGAGCAGGCGAAGCCGGACTTCCACTGTAGTACTGCCGCGCCCAAATGCCTATCTGCGAAGACTGACCAAGACCGAAATGGGCGGCGGTCTGGCGCAAGGAAAGCTGATGCTTGTGCATGTACTCAAGGACTGAGCGCTTATAGGTCGCACTGTACCGCTGGCCTGGTTTACGCAGACTGAACTGGCCATGTTTCTGGAAGCTGGAGACCCAGCGCCGCAGCAGGCTGAAGTCCACTGCAAGTCGCTGGGCTACTTTTCGGAAACCTTCACCACCCTCCAGGTAGGCATGAACGGCGGTAAGCTTGAATTGGTCTGAGTACTTGCTCATATGGACACCCCAAGAAATTGGATTGGTGTCCAACTTCTTGGGGGCAGTCCACCCTGTGGGAGCGGGCGTGCCCGCGAAAAGGGTTACTCAGGCCTCATGGCAAACGTGCCCATCGACCAAGGTATAACGCACCGCACCCGGCAGGCAGTGGCCGATGAACGGGCAGTTCTCACCCCGCGACAGCCATTGCTCGCCGGCAACGGACGAGGCTTGCGGGTCGAACAGCACCAGGTCGGCCGCGCCGCCTGCTTTCAACTCACCGGCAGGCAGGCGCAGGGCGGCAGCCGGGCCGCTGCTCAGGCGGGCGAGCAGGGTGGGCAGGTCGAGCAGGCCGTCCTGCACCAGGGTCATGGCCAGCGGCAGCAGCAACTCGACGCTGCTGATACCCGGTTCGGTAGCACCGAAAGGGGCCAGCTTGGCATCGCGTTCGTGCGGCTGGTGGTGGCTGGAAATCGCCTGGATCACGCCAGACTTGACCGCTTCACGCAGGCCGTCACGGTCAGCAGCAGTACGCAGCGGTGGCTGCACGTGGTACAGGCTGGAGAACTCGCGCAGCGACTCGTCGGTGAGAATCAGCTGGTACAGCGCCACGTCAGCGGTTACCGGCAGGCCAAGTGCCTGGGCCTGGGCGATCAGCCGCGCGCCACGGGCGCTGGTGATCTGGCTGAAGTGCGCGCGCACGCCGCTCTGCTCGACCAGCAGCAGGTTGCGCGCCAAGGCCACGGTTTCGGCACTTTCCGGAATGCCCGGCAAGCCAAGGAAACTGGCCATGGCGCCTTCGTGGGCCAGGCCGCCCTGGGCCAGGTCGCGGTCCTGGGAATGGAACACCACCGTCAGGTCGAAGGTGGCGGCATACTCCAGGGCGCGGGCCAGGGTACGGTTGTTGGGGATTTCCTTCAGGCCGTTGCCGAATGCCACGCAGCCGGTGTCACGCAGGGCCACCAGTTCCGCCAGTTGCTCGCCATCCAGGCCCTTGGTCAGGGCGCCGATCGGGTAGACCTTGCTGTTGGCCGCTTCGCGGGCACGGTCGAGAATCAGCTCGGCCACGGCCGAGGTGTCCAGCACCGGCTTGGTTTGCGGTGGGCAGCACAGGCTGGTCACGCCGCCGGCCACGGCTGCGCGGGTTTCGCTGGCGATGTTGCCTTTGCGGCTAAAGCCCGGTTCGCGCAGGGACACGCCAAGGTCGACCAGGCCAGGCGCTGCAACCAGGCCTTGCGCCTGGATCGTGCGGCTGGCGCTGAAACCGGCCGGGGCGGCGCCGATGGCAGCAATGCGGCCACCGTCCAGGTGCAGGTCGGTGACCTGGTCCAGGCCGCTGTTGGGGTCGATGACCCGGGCGCCAAGAATGCTGATGGTCACTGGGCGTTCTCCTGGTCGAATTGACGTTGCGCGTTTTGCCCGCTCATGGCCATGGACAGCACTGCCATGCGTACAGCGATGCCGTAGGTAACCTGGTTGAGGATCACCGAATGCTTGCCGTCGGCCACCGCCGACTCAATCTCCACGCCTCGGTTGATCGGGCCTGGGTGCATGACGATGGCATCCGGCTTGGCCCCGGCCAGGCGGGCGGTGGTCAGGCCGAACAGGCGGTAGAACTCGCCTTCGCTGGGCAGCAGGCCACCGGCCATGCGCTCACGCTGCAGGCGCAGCATGATCACCACGTCGACATCCTTCAGGCCCTCGGCGAGGTCGGTATAGACCTTCACGCCGTACTGCTCGATACCGACCGGGATCAGGGTTTTCGGCCCGATCACGCGAATGTCCGGGCAACCCAGGGCCTTGAGCGCCAGCATGTCGGAGCGGGCTACCCGCGAGTGCAGGATATCGCCGACGATCGCTACCGACAGGTTCTCGAAACTGCCCTTGTGGCGACGGATGGTCAGCATGTCGAGCATGCCCTGGGTCGGGTGCGCATGGCGGCCGTCACCACCGTTGATCACGGCAACGTGCGGGCACACGTGCTCGGCGATGAAATGCGCAGCCCCCGAGTCGGAGTGGCGCACAACGAACATGTCGGCGGCCATGGCTTCGAGGTTGCGCAGGGTGTCGAACAAGGTCTCGCCCTTGCTGGTCGAGGACGTCGACACATTCAGGCTGATCACGTCGGCAGACAGGCGCTGGGCTGCCAGCTCGAAGGTGGTGCGGGTACGGGTCGAGTTCTCGAAGAACACGTTGCACACGGTCTTGCCGCGCAGCAAAGGGACTTTTTTCACGGCCCGGGCACCGACTTCCAGGAAGGAGTCGGCGGTGTCGAGGATCTCGGTGAGCAGTTCGCGGGGCAAACCGTCAAGCGAGAGGAAGTGGCGCAGCTGGCCCTGGTCATTGAGCTGCAGCGGGCGCTTGGCGTCGATTGGCGTCATCGCGGGGGACTCTTAAAGGGCGGAAGCGGGGGCGAGGTCCTGGCGCTCGAGGGCGAGCGGTGCGGGCCCGGTCAATTTTACCCGTTCATCGGGGGCCAGCGACAGGGTGGCGCCGACCACATTCGGGCGGATTGGCAGTTCGCCGGCATCCAGGTCCACCAGGCAGACCAGGGTGACGCTGGCCGGGCGGCCATAATCGAACAGTTCGTTGAGCGCCGCGCGGATGGTGCGGCCGCTCATCAGCACGTCATCCACCAGCACCAGGTGCTGGCCTTCGACTTCGAACGGCAGCTCGGACGGGCGTACCTGCGGGTGCAGGCCATTCTGGCTGAAGTCATCGCGGTAGAACGAGACGTCCAGGGTACCCATGGCACTCTCGTCGCCCATGGCCTCCTGCAGGGCCTGGGCAACCCAGACACCACCTGTACGAATACCGATGTAACGCGGCCCGCTGATGCTGCGGCGGGCCAGGTGGGCGCGAAGGTCGACAGCCATCTGCCGGACCAGCTCGGCGGGGTTGGGTAGGCTCATTGCGGGCTCCTCGGAAGGGTGCGCCGGGCATGGCCGGCGGCAAAGATGATCAGGTATTGGCCTCCAGCCAGCCTTGCAGCAACAGGGCCGCGGCGATGGCATCGACCGGGTTGTCGCGGTAGCTGCCGCGCTGGCCGCCACGGGCCATGCGCTCGCCTTTGGCCTCGAAGGTGGTCAGGCGCTCGTCGTGGGTGTGCACGGGCAGGTTGAAGCGGCCATTGAGGCGGCGGGCAAATTTTTCGGCGCGGGCGCTCATTTCGCTGGGCGTGCCGTCCATGTTCAATGGCAGGCCGACGACGATGGCGTCCGGCTTCCATTCGGCAATCAGCTTTTCCACCTGGGCCCAGTCCGGCACGCCGTTCTGCGCCTTCAGCGTGCACAGCTCGCGGGCCTGGCCGGTGATGACCTGGCCGACGGCCACACCGATCTGTTTGCTGCCATAGTCGAAACCCAGCAGCAGGCGTAGTTCGGCCATCAGGCGTGGCCCGCCTGGCTGGTCAGCAGGTGCAGGTTGATGCCCAGGCTGGCGGCGGCGGCCTCCAGGCGCAGGTCACTGGCCATTTCAAAGATGATTTGCGGGTCGAACGGGCAGTTGAGCCAGGCATTGTCGGCCAGCTCCGCTTCCAGCTGGCCGGCTTCCCAGCCGGCATAGCCGAGCGTGATCAGGCTTTGCTTGGGGCCGACCCCGGCGGCAATGGCCAGCAGGATGTCTTGCGACGTGCTCAGCGTCAGCCCTTCCAGCGCCACGCTCGCCTGGAAGCTGCACTCGCTGCTGTGCAGCACGAAGCCACGGTCGGTCTGCACCGGGCCGCCCTGGTAGATCGGCACCTGCAAAGTGCTGTCCGGCGGCGTTTCGTCCGGGCGCAATTGCTCGAGAATATCGGCCAGGCTCAGTTCCTGCGGCCGATTCACCACCAGGCCCATGGCGCCATGGGCGTTGTGCTCGACAATGTACGTGAGGGTCTGGGCGAAGTTCGGATCGGCCATGTGCGGCATGGCGATCAGGAACTGATGCTTGAGGTAGCTCGGGGCGAGGGTTTTCATGGGGGATAGTGTGGCGCCAGGTGGCGGGGCTGACAAGGTCCGCTTTGTGTCGTTTGGTTGGTCAGTGTCTTGAGGGTTTTGTTGGTTGTGAGATCGAGCGCCGCCCGCGCGGCGCATCGCGAGCTGCGCTCGCTCCTACGTTTGTTTCGGGCCAATAAATCCTGTGCCCATCGCGCGCGACCGTCTTGGCGCATGGCTCACTATCGAAGGGTACAGACAAGGCGGTCGCGCGCCGCCATCACAGGCATGACTGGCCCGAAACAAACGTAGGAGCGAGCGCAGCTCGCGATGCGCCGCGCGGGCGGCGCTCGATATCCGCGCCACCGCATATCGCAAGCCCTGAACCCAAGGCATAACTCAGTTACTGGACAAACGGTCCCCACGGGCAAAGCGCCAGGTGCGGATGATCTCCAGGCGGTCGAATTCGGCCAGGTCCCCGGTAAACGGTGCGAACGGCGCCGCCAGCCGCACGATACGCTGCGCTGCCTGGTCCAGCACCGGCTGCCCGGACGACTCCAGTACCAGCACTTCGTACAGCGAGCCGTCGCGGTTGATCGAGACCATCATGCGCAGGTTGCCGTAGATCTGCTGCCGGCGCGCCTCGTCGGGGTAGTTGAGGTTGCCCACCCGCTCGACTTTCTTGCGCCACTCTTCCTTGTACCAGGCGCCCTTGTCGCGCATGGTCGAGGCAGCGTTCAGGCGGTGGATGCGCGGGCGCTTGGCGTACAGTTGCTGTTCGTTGGACAGCTCTGCCTCCAGGCTGGCGATCTGGCTGGACAGCTGCGAGCTGTCGAAGTCCGGGGCGGGCGCGGCTGGCTTGGGTTGGGCCTTGCTCGGTTTGGGCTTGGGCTCGACCTTGTGCGCCTTGGGCGCGGTGGTCACCACCGCCGACTTCTGCGGGGTTGGTGGCGGCACCACTTCCGGCTTGGCTGCCGGCGGGGGGGTGATCTTGTTGATCTTGCTGTCCTGGAACGGCGCCAGTTCGGTGGTCTTGGGCACCGCCTTCTTGTCCAGGGTGCCGCTGCCTTGCTGGTTGTCCTGGGCCTGAAAATCAGCTTTCTCCGGCGGTTTTTCGCTTTTGAAGGTGGCCAGGGTAATGTCCATGGTATGGCGGATTTCGGCAGGCTTGACCACGGTGAAACCGACGCCGAGGATCAGCGCCAGGTGCACCAGCGCAGCCAGGAACAGCGTGAAACCGAGCCGGTCCACTGGGCGAACGCGTGGGGGCAGCAGGTCGGAAGGGATATCAGCGGGCAGCGTCATCGGGTATCCAGCAACCGCAGGGCGGGGCAGCAGGCCAGGCAAATGGGACCCGCATCATACCCCACTCCGGGTAAATGCCGTGCGTCGGCGGTCAGCGCGCCTGCAACTGGCGATCAATGGCATCCATCAGCTTGCCGCCGATATCGGTGTTGTAGGCGTTGTCGATTTCGCGAATGCAGGTCGGGCTGGTGACGTTGATCTCGGTGAGGTAATCGCCGATCACGTCGAGGCCCACGAACAACAGGCCTTTCTCGCGCAGGGTTGGCCCCACCTGGGCGGCAATCCAGCGGTCCCGGTCGCTCAGCGGGCGCGCCTCGCCGCGGCCACCGGCAGCCAGGTTGCCACGGGTTTCGCCGCTGGCCGGAATGCGCGCCAGGCAGTAGTCGACCGGCTCGCCGTCGATCATCAGGATGCGCTTGTCGCCGTCCTTGATCGCCGGCAGGTAGGCCTGTGCCATGATCTGCTGGGCACCCAGCGCGGTCAGGGTTTCGAGGATCACCGACAGGTTCGGGTCGCCCACCCGGTGGCGGAAGATCGACGTGCCGCCCATGCCATCCAGCGGTTTGAGGATCACGTCACCATGCTTGGCGGCAAACTCGCGGATGATGTCCGGGCGGCGGCTGACCAGCGTCGGTGGCGTGCACTGTGGGAACAGCGTGGCGAACAGTTTTTCGTTGCAGTCACGCAGGCTTTGCGGGCGGTTGACCACCAGCACGCCATCGTTCTCGGCTTGCTCCAGCAGGTAGGTGCTGTAGACGAACTCCATGTCGAACGGCGGGTCCTTGCGCATCAGGATCACGTCCAGCTCGGCCAGGGGGCTGTCCTGTTCTTCGCCCAGCTCGAACCAGCGGGCCGGGTCGGCGAAAACGTTCAGTGGGCGCATGCGCGCACGGGCTTTGCCTTCGCCCTGGTACAGGTCGCGCTGCTCCATGTAGAACAGGCTCCAGCCGCGTGCCTGGGCGGCCAGCAGCATGGCCAGCGAGCTGTCCTTTTTGTAGGAGATGGACGCGATCGGGTCCATGACAATGCCGAGGCGAACGCTCATGGGGTGGTTCCTCTTGGCGGCGCGTTGCCGCGATGGGTCGAAAGAAAAGTGGCTCAGGGTGGCGCTGTGAACGCCGCTGGTCAAGGGGCGGCGCAGATGGAACGGCCACCCGGAGTGTGTTAAAAATGCAGCTGCAAGCCCTTGGCTCCAAGCCTCAAGAGAAAAGCAGCCGCGTGCCGGCTGGGCTTTTGTTGTAACTTGCCGCTTGCAACTTGCAGCTCAATTCCCACGGGTAGGCGTCTATGGAACAACCCCTGAAGGTGATGGTGATCGACGACTCGCGCACGATCCGCCGCACTGCGCAGATGTTGCTCGGTGAAGCCGGCTGCGAGGTGATCACCGCCAGCGATGGCTTCGATGCCCTGGCCAAGATCGTCGATCACCGCCCCGGCATCATCTTCGTCGACGTGTTGATGCCGCGCCTGGACGGCTACCAGACCTGCGCCATCATCAAGCACAACAGCGCCTTCAAGGACACCCCGGTGATCCTGTTGTCGTCGCGCGACGGGCTGTTCGACAAGGCCCGCGGCCGGGTAGTCGGCTCTGATCAGTTTCTGACCAAGCCGTTCAGCAAGGAAGAACTGCTCGACGCAATCCGTGCCCATGTGCCCGGGTTTGCGGCACCTGAACCACAAGCACCCTGACCGCGCCCCGCCATGGCACGGTTCTACTTTCCTGATGGGGTAACAGCATGGCCCGAGTTCTGATTGTCGACGACTCGCCGACAGAGATGACGAGTTTGACCCAGTTTCTTGAAAAGAATGGCCACGAGGTGCTCAAGGCCAACAACGGTGCCGACGGCGTGGCACTGGCCCGGCAGGAAAAGCCGGACGCCGTGCTGATGGACATCGTCATGCCGGGCATGAACGGCTTCCAGGCCACCCGCCAGCTCAGCAAAGACCCGGAAACCAGTGCCATTCCGGTGATCGTGGTCACCACCAAGGACCAGGAGACCGACCGCATCTGGGCCACCCGCCAGGGCGCCCGCGACTTCCTCACCAAACCGGTGGGCGAAGAGGCGCTGATCGCCAAGCTCAAAGAAGTGCTGGGGGCTTGACCACCCGCCCGCAGGGCGCGTCACTGACCGCCTTCGAGTTGTTGCTGGACATCGACCGGCGCTGCCGTTTGCTGGTCGCTGACCAGCCGCCGCAAGACAACCGCCTGCAAGAGTGGAGTGGCATTGGCTTTCGCACCGCCGGGCAATGGTTCGTCGCGCCCATGGGCGAGGTGGCCGAGGTGCTGCGCGAGCCGCGTAGCAGCCGGGTACCGGGGGTGCAGCCATGGGTCTGCGGCGTGGCCAACCTGCGTGGCCGGTTGTTGCCGGTAATGGACCTGAGCAGCTTCTTTGGCCTGGGCCACGCCGCCCCGGGCAAGCAGCGCCGGGTGCTGGTGGTGGACCACGACGACCTGTTCGTCGGCCTGCTGGTGGACGAAGTGCTCGGTTTGCAGCACTTTACCCTCGACAGCCTGCAACTGTCCCCGCCACAGCCGTTGATTCGGGCTGCTGCGCGCTTTGTGCAAGGGCACTTCCCGCGTGAACGCAATTGGGCGATCTTCAGCCCCTTCGCCCTGGCCCAGGCGCCGGGCTTTCTCGATGTGGCGCTATAGGACCTGCGAACGTGAACACACCCGCCGCCCCCGTCACGGCCACCACCGTGACCCCGCGTACCCGTAGCATCGCGCAGATCACCGTGCTGTTCCTGATCCTGATCCTGTCGATCATCCTGCTGTTCGCCAATTTCGCTTACCTGAACACCCAGTCCAACTACGACAAGCAGTACATCGGCCATGCCGGCGAGTTGCGCGTGCTGTCACAACGCATCGCCAAGAACGCCACCGAAGCCGCTGCAGGCAAGGCGTTGGCGTTCAAGTTGCTGTCGGATGCGCGCAACGATTTCGAGCGGCGCTGGGGCTACCTGCGCCAAGGTGACAAGGCCACCGGCCTGCCGCCGGCGCCGCCCGCCGTGCGTGATGAAATGGAAGCGGTGCGGCGTGACTGGGAAAACCTGCGCAAGAACACCGATACCATCCTGGCCACTGAACAGACGGTGCTGTCGCTGCACCAGGTGGCGGCGACACTGGCCGAAACCGTGCCGCAACTGCAGGTGGAGTACGAAAAGGTCGTCGAGATCCTGCTGCAGAGCGGCGCCCCGGCCAACCAGGTGGCGGTGGCCCAGCGCCAATTGTTGCTGGCCGAGCGGATCCTCGGCTCGGTCAACACCGTGCTGGCCGGTGATGACGCGGCAGCCCAGGCGGCCGATGCATTCGGGCGTGATGCCGGGCGTTTCGGCCAGGTGCTGCAAGGGATGCTCAACGGCGATGCGGGCATCCAGGTAACCCGAGTTGCAGATGCCGACGCCCGTGCCCGGTTGGCCGAAATTGCCGAGCTGTTCCAGTTCGTTGCCGGTTCGGTGGACGAAATTCTCGAAACCTCCCCAGAGCTGTTCCGGGTGCGCGAGGCGGCGGGCAATATCTTCAGCCTGTCGCAAACCCTGCTCGACGAGGCCTCGCACCTGGCCAACGGTTTTGAAAACCTGGCCGGCGGGCGCACCCTCGATACCGTGGGTGGCTACGCCCTGGGCCTGCTGGCCCTGGCTTCGATCATCCTCATCGGCCTGGTGATGGTGCGTACCACCAACCGCCAGCTGCGCGAGACGGCAGAAAAGAACGAACGCAACCAACAGGCAATCATGCGCCTGCTCGATGAAATCGAAGAGCTGGCCGATGGCGACCTGACGGTGACGGTTTCGGTCACCGAAGACTTCACCGGCGCCATTGCCGACTCGATCAACTATTCGGTCGACCAGCTGCGTGACCTGGTCGCTACCATCAACCACAGTGCGGTGCAGGTTGCCGCCGCCGTGCAGGATACGCAGAACACCGCGCGGCAGCTGGCCAAGGCCTCCGAGCAGCAGGCTGAGCAGATCAGCGAGGCGTCCGAGGCGGTGGGCGACATGGTCGAGTCGATCGACCGGGTTTCCGCACATGCCTATGAATCTGCCAAGGTTGCCGAGCGGTCGGTGGCCATCGCCAACAAGGGCAACGAGGTGGTGCACAACACCATCAACGGCATGGACAACATTCGCGAGCAGATTCAGGACACCGCCAAGCGCATCAAGCGGCTGGGCGAGTCGTCCCAGGAAATCGGCGATATCGTCAGCCTGATCGACGATATCGCCGACCAGACCAATATCCTTGCCCTGAACGCGGCAATCCAGGCCTCGCTGGCGGGCGAAGCCGGGCGCGGCTTTGCCGTGGTCGCCGACGAAGTGCAGCGCCTGGCCGAGCGCTCGTCGTCGGCCACCCGCCAGATCGAGGCGTTGGTGCGCACCATCCAGGCCGACACCAACGAAGCCGTCATATCCATGGAGCAAACCACCGCCGAGGTGGTGCGCGGTGCCCGCCTGGCCCAGGATGCCGGGGTGGCGCTGGCCGAGATCGAAGGGGTGTCGCAGAACCTTGCCGACCTTATCCACAGCATTTCCGACGCCGCGCAGTTGCAGACCTCTTCGGCCGGGCAGATTTCCCACACCATGGCGGTGATCCAGCAGATCACTGCGCAGACTTCCGCCGGTTCTGGTGCGACCGCCGACAGTATTCGCCACCTGGCGCGCATGGCCAGCGAGATGCGCCGTTCGGTGTCTGGCTTCACCTTGCCACCACCTGCCGAGCCCAAGTGAACCGGCCTTGTGATGAGCCGTACTGATATGCCGCGCTGAGGAGTGCCCATGGCTGTAGCAGCACTAAGCCCCGAGCGCCACGATACCGTGGCGCTGGCCTGGACCAAGGCCGCCATCCTCGATTGCCTGGGCCAGGCCCGCCAGGCGCTGGAGCGCTTTGCCGGCGAGCCGGGCGAGCTGTCGATGCTGGCCTTCGTGGTCGACAACCTGCACCAGGTGCATGGTTGCCTGCGTATGCTCGAATTGCGCGGTGCAACACGGCTGGCCGAGGAGCTGGAGCTGTTCGCCAAGGCCTTGGCCGATGGTCAGGTCAGCCCGCGCGGGGATTGCCTGGGCGCATTGTTCCGCGGCCTCGAGCAATTGCCGGCGTACCTTGAACGCTTGCGTGGCGCGCGCCATGACCTGCCATTGGTGATGCTGCCGTTGCTCAACCAGTTGCGCGCCTGCCGGGGTGTCGAGCCGCTGGCCCAGGCCAGCCTGATCAGCGGCACGGCGCACCGCTTCGCCGGTGCCGATGACCTGGCCAACCTCGATCTGTCGCTGGGCAATTGGCGTGAACAGCTGCAGGCCGGGCCGGGCCGGGACGCCTTGCGCTCGGTAGTGACCGCGCTGTGCGACGACCTGATGCGCATCAAGGAGCGGCTTGACCAGTTCGTGCGGGGCGACCGTGAGCACCGTGAACAGCTTGACGCTTTGCTGGCGCCCCTGCGGCATGTCGCCGATACCCTCGCCGTGCTGGGCTTTCAGCAGCCACGGCGGGTGATCATCGACCAGGTGCTGGCCTTGCAGGCGCTGGCCGAAGGGGCGCGTGCCGTTGACGATGCGGTGCTGATGGATGTGGCAGGTGCGCTGCTGTACGTGGAGGCTACCCTCAACGGCATGGTCGGCCCGCTGGAGGAAAACGGCCAGGGCGGCCTGGCTGGCTCGGACCTGGCCGAGATTCGCCAGTTGGTGCTGAACGAGTCGCTGAATGTGCTGCAGCAGGCCAAGGACCTGATTGGCGATTGCCTGGAGTCCGGCTGGCCGCGGCAGCGCCTGCAACCCCTGCCGGGGTTGTTGCAGCAGGTTCGCGGGGCACTGGCCATGTTGATGCTGCCTGCGGTGGCCGAGCTGTTTGGGGGGTGTGCCGGCTATGTGCAGGGTTGGCTGCAACACCTGGAAGCGGAGCCGCCGGCCGATGAGCTGGCTCACCTGGCGCAGGCCCTGAGCGCGGCCGAGTGTTATCTGCAATGGCGTGTCGCAGATCCGCTGGCCGATGGCCAGCCGTTTATCGACACCGCACGGGCCAGCCTGGCTGCGCTTGGGGTGCAGTGTACGCAACCCGCCGCCACTGAAGGCGCCGATGACAGCAGCGATGGCATCGATGATGAGCTGCGCGAGGTGTTCCTCGAAGAGGCCGGTGAGCTGTTACCGGAAATCGAGCGGCACTGGCTGCGCTGGCGTGCCGATAACCAGCAGATGGCAGCACTGGGCGATGTTCGGCGCGCCTTGCACACGCTCAAGGGCAGTGGGCGTATGGTCCATGCCGAAGCCGTGGCCGAACTGGCGTGGGGCGCCGAACACCTGTTGAACCGTGTAATCGAAGGCCGCAGGGCGCTCAGCGCCCAGGGCGTGGTGGCGCTGCAGCAAGCGTTCGTGCAGTTGCCAGACCTGCTGGCCGACTTTGCCGCAGGCCAGTCACCGCAGCTGAGTGACATCGAACGACTGGCTGGGCATCTGCATGGCCTGGCTGAAAACGACCCACCCGCGGTCGCCGACCTCGATGGCCTCGACCCGCAGTTGCTGGACATCTTCCGCAGCGAAGCGCAAGGCCACCTGGCCAGTCTCGACGCCTTCCTGCAGGGTGCCGGCGGCCATGACACGCCGGTCAGCGATGACCTGCAACGTGCCTTGCACACGCTCAAGGGCAGCGCCGCCATGGCCGGGGTGATGCCGCTTGCCGAACTGGCCACGGCCTTCGACCGCCTGGTACGCGAATACAAGGTCCACCAGTTACTGCTGCAGATGGCTGAAGTCGAGTGGCTTGAGGCTGCCCGGGCGTTGTTCCAGCTGGGCCTGGCACAACTGGACAGCACCCCGCTTGCCCCCATTGCCGGGGCCTCGGACCTGATCGAGCGGGTTGGCCAGGCAGTGGACGAGCGGCTGGCCAGCCTGCACGCCGACCCTCAGCAGCAGCGGCGCGGCAGGCATGACCCGCAGTGGGTGGCCAGTTTCCTCGCGCAAGCGATGGATACCCTGCTCAACGCCGAATCGTTGCTGTCGCGTTGGCAGCAGCAGCCCGGCCAACGCGATGCGCTGGACACCCTGCTGGATGAAATGACCACGCTGGGCCATGCCGCGCACCTGGCCGACCTTTGCCCAATGGATGACCTGTGCGAGGCCCTGCTCGACCTCTATGGTGCCGTGGAGGAGGGCAGCCTGGCTGCCGAAGCAGGTTTTTTCGCCCTGGCCCAGGGTGCCCATGAAGCCCTGATGGACATGCTCGATGAAGTGGCGGCCGGCCAGGATGTAGCGCCGCGCCCGGAACTGGTCGAGCGCCTGCGTGCGCTGCTGGACCAGGCGCTGGCCCCGGATGCCACCGGCCTGGTGGGTATCGACGCGGTCACCCCGCTGCACCCGGACATGGACCTGACCGACGCCTTGGGCCTGGGCTTGCCACGCCCGTCACTGCCGCCGGAAGTGGCCGAGCCCCAGGTCGAGGAGGCCGAAAGCCCTGGCGAGGAGTTGTTGGAGGTATTCCTCGAAGAAAGCTCGGACATCGTCGAAAGCGCCGCTGCAGCCCTGGCCCGCTGGCAAGCCGACCCGCGCAGCAGCGTCGAGGTGGACAACCTGATGCGCGACCTGCACACCCTCAAGGGCGTGGCGCGCATGGTCGAAATCACCCCAATCGGCGACCTTGCCCATGAGCTTGAGTTTCTCTACGAACTGCTCGCCGCCGGCCGCCTGCCACCCAGTGCACCGTTGTTCGCCTTGCTGCAGAACTGCCACGATCGCCTGGCCCAAATGCTCGACGCCGTGCGCCTGGGGCAGCCGCTGCACGCGGCCACGGCGCTGATCGACTACATACGCAATTTCAGCAGCGCGGCACTGACCGACAGTGCCGCAGGCCAGGGGCCGCAAGATGCCAGCGCTGCCGAAGTGCCGGCAGCGGCACCCGAGCGCGCCGCCGGCGACATGGTCAAGGTCGATGCCGAACTGCTCGACGACCTGGGCAACCTGGCAGGTGAGCACTCGATCATCCGTGGGCGCATCGAGCAGCAGGTCAACGATGCGCAGTTTGCCCTCAACGAAATGGAAACCACCCTTGAGCGCATGCGCGACCAGTTGTTGCGCCTGGATAGCGAGACCCAGGGGCGGATCTCCAGCCGCCAGCCGTTCGAGGGCGATGCCTACGACGATTTCGACCCCCTGGAGCTGGACCGCCATTCGCAGTTGCAGCAGCTGTCGCGGGCACTGTTCGAGTCTGCCTCGGACCTGCTCGACCTGAAGGAAACCCTGGCCCAGCGCGCCCAGGAGGCGTACAGCCTGCTGCAGCAACAGGCGCGGGTGAACAGCCAGTTGCAGGAGGGCCTGACCGCCACCCTGATGGTGCCTTTCGAACGCCTTGTACCGCGTTTGCAACGGGTGGTGCGCCAGGTGGCCAGCGAGCTGGGCAAGCAAGTGGAGCTGGTGGTCGGCAACGCCGAGGGCGAACTGGACCGCAGCGTGCTCGAACGCATGGTGGCGCCGCTGGAGCACATGCTGCGCAACGCCGTGGACCATGGCCTGGAAAGCCGCGAAATGCGCCTGGCAGCGGGCAAGCCGGAGCTGGGTACCATCCACCTGAACTTGCTGCACGAAGGCGCCGATATCGTCATCGAAATGACCGACGACGGTGCCGGCGTGCCACTGGAGGCCGTACGGCGCAAGGCGATCAAACGCGGCTTGCTGGACCCGCAAGCGCACTTGAGCGACCACGAGATCCTGCAGTTCATCCTGCGCCCCGGCTTTTCCACCGCCGAGAAAATTACCCAGATCTCCGGGCGTGGCCTGGGCATGGACGTGGTGCACGAGGAGGTCAAGCAGCTGGGCGGTTCGATGAGCATCGAGTCGGCCCAGGGCAAAGGCGCGCGGTTCCTGATTCGCCTGCCGTTCACGGTGTCGATCAACCGCGCCTTGATGGTGCACCTGGGCGAGGAACAGTACGCCATCCCGCTCAATACCATCGAGGGCATCGTCCGCGTGCCGCCGGCCGAGCTGGCGGCGTGCTACCAGCTGGACACGCCACGCTATGTGTATGCCGGCCACGAATACGAGTTGCGCTACCTGGGCGAATTGCTGCAAGGCATGCCGCGCCCGAGCTTGCTGGGGCAAAGTGTGCCGCTGCCGGTACTGCTGGTGCATTCCAAGGAGCAGTCGTTCGCGATCCAGGCCGATGCCTTGTCACCCAGCCGCGAGATCGTGGTGAAAAGCCTGGGGCCGCAATTTGCCGCCGTTGCCGGGCTTTCCGGGGCGACGTTGCTGGGCGATGGGCGGGTCGTGCTGATTCTCGACCTGCTGGGCCAGCTGCGTGGCCAGCAGCGCAGGTTGGCGCGCCTGCCCGGGGGCGCCAACCCGCGCCAGTTGCCCGGCCCGGTACCGCGCCGCGCCTTGCTGGTGATGGTGGTGGACGACTCGGTCACGGTGCGCAAGGTCACCAGCCGCCTGCTGGAACGCCACGGCATGAGCGTGCTCACGGCCAAGGACGGTGTCGATGCCATGGCGTTGCTGCAGGAGCACCGCCCCGATGTGCTG
Source organism: Pseudomonas sp. BJP69 (assembly GCF_007633355.1). NCBI lineage: Bacteria > Pseudomonadati > Pseudomonadota > Gammaproteobacteria > Pseudomonadales > Pseudomonadaceae > Pseudomonas > Pseudomonas sp. BJP69. Next base: position 5,068,303 of record NZ_CP041933.1, on the reverse strand, counting down.
CTGCTGGACATCGAGATGCCGCGCATGGACGGCTTCGAAGTCGCTACGCGTATCCGCCGTGATGAGCGGCTCAAAGACCTGCCGATCATCATGATCACCTCGCGTACCGGGCAGAAGCACCGCGACCGGGCCATGGCGATTGGCGTGAACGAATACCTGGGCAAGCCGTACCAGGAGTCGTTGCTGTTGCAAAGTATCGCCCAGTGGAGCCAGACCCATGCTTGAACTGATTGCCGGCCAGCGCAGCAGCCTGACCGGGTTGTTGCTGCCCTTGGGTGACCGGACCCTGGTGCTACCCAACGTGGCGGTGGCCGAGTTGAGCGGCCAACGCAACCTGTTGTGCCAGCGCGGCAACCCGCCCTGGCACCTGGGCTGGATCGACTGGCGCCAGCAGCGCCTGCCGCTGATCGGTTTCGAGGCTGCCTGCGGTGGCGAAACACCGTGCGGGGAGCGGGCGCGGGTGGTGGTGCTCAATGCCTTGGGCGACACCGGCCTGCGCTACCTGGCATTGCTGCTGCAGGACATTCCGCGTTCCTGCAAGCTCGACAGCCAGCTCAACTATGTGGACGTGGCGCTGGGGCGGCTGGAGTTGGCCGCAGTGCAGGTGGGCGAGCAAGTGGCGCGGGTGCCGGACCTGGTTGCGCTGGAAAGGCTGGTGCGTGACGCGCAATTGCAATAGCAGCGCTTGAAGTTTCAAACTTGAGGTTGCGAGCTTGAGGGCGGTGTTCGTTTCACCGTGATCGGCTTGCAGCTTGCCGCTTGAAACTAGCCGCTCCTAGAGAGGTCTGTGTTTGCATGTATTACGGTGAACGCTTCAATGCCTGGACGCACCTGGTCGGTGCCATCCTGGCCACCATCGGTGCCATCTGGCTGATCGTGGTTGCGGGTATGCAAGGTGACCCGTGGAAGATCGTCAGTTTCTCCATCTACGGCAGCACCTTGCTGTTGCTGTACAGCATCTCCACCCTCTACCACAGCACGCGCGGCCGGGCGAAGGTGATCATGCGCAAGCTCGATCACTTGTCGATCTACCTGCTGATTGCCGGCAGCTATACACCGTTTTGCCTGGTCAGCCTGCATGGCCCGTGGGGCTGGAGCCTGTTCGGCGTGGTCTGGGGGCTGGCAGTGATCGGCATGTTGCAGGAAATCAAGCCCCGCTCCGAAGCGCGGATCCTGTCGATCATCATCTACGCGGTGATGGGCTGGATCGTACTGGTGGCGGTCAACCCACTGCTGCAAGCACTGGGCACCGCCGGCTTCGCCTGGCTCGCCGCCGGCGGAGTGTTCTATACCGTGGGCATCATCTTCTTCGCCCTCGACAGCCGCCTGCGCCACGCGCACGGTATCTGGCACCTGTTCGTGATCGCCGGCAGCCTTTTGCACTTTGTGGCGGTGTCGTTCTACGTGCGCTAGTTAAAAGTCGCCCCACAACTGCTGCGCCACCGACAGCGCCACTACCGGTGCGGTTTCGGTGCGCAGCACGCGCGGCCCGAGGCGTGCGGCCTGGAAGCCTGCGCTTTGCGCCTGTTCGACTTCAGCGTCGCCAAGGCCGCCTTCAGGGCCGATCAAGAAGGCCAGGGTGGCGGGCCTGGCATGGCTCGTGAGCGGCTCGGCCACCGGGTGCAGCACCAGCTTCAGCTCAGCCTGGGTGCTGCTCAGCCATTCGGCCAGGGTGGTGGGTGGGTTGATGGCCGGCAAGGTGGAGCGGCCGCATTGTTCGCAGGCGCTGATTGCCACCTGGCGCCAGTGCGCCAGGCGCTTGTCGGCGCGCTCGTCTTTGAGGCGCACTTCGCAGCGCTCGCTGACGATAGGCGTGATGGCGTTGGCGCCCAGTTCGGTGGCTTTCTGGATCGCCCAGTCCATCCGCTCGCCGCGGGACAGGCCTTGGCCAAGGTGGATGTGCAAAGGCGAATCGGCCTGGCCGGCAAACGCCTGGTGGAGGCTGACGCGTACGGTTTTCTTGCCGACTTCAAGCAAATGGCCACGGTATTCCTGGCCGCTGCCATCAAACAGCTGCACGGCGTCGCCGGGGGCCATGCGCAAGACGCGGCCAATATAGTGGGCCTGGGCCTCGGGCAGGTCATGCTCGCCAAGGCTCAGGGGGGCATCGATGAAAAAGCGGGACAGTCTCATGTAGTGCTCGTTGGCAAAGGGAAACGCGCCCTGGGTAGGAGCGGCCTTGTGTCGCGAAAGGGCTGCACGATCAGCCCGGGTCGCGGAAGTCGGGGTGGAAGTTGGCCGGCACCGCCACGCTGATGCGCTCGCGGGTGGCAAGGTCGATGCCTTCGCTGGCGACCTCGGCAAGGAAGTCGATCTGCTCGGGGGTGATCACGTACGGCGGCAGGAAGTACACCACGCTGCCCAACGGGCGCAACAGCGCGCCGCGGCTCAAGGCGTGTTCGAACACCTTCAGGCCCCGCCGCTGTTGCCAGGGGTAGGCGACCTTGCCCGCTTTGTCCTGAACCATCTCGATGGCCAGCGCCATGCCGGTCTGGCGGATTTCGGCCACGTGGGCGTGGTCGGCCAGGTGGGCGGTGGCGCTGGCCATGCGTGCGGCCAGGGCCTTGTTGGCCTCGATCACGTTGTCCTCGGCAAAGATGTCCAGGGTCGCCAGCGCCGCTGCGCACGCCAGCGGGTTGCCGGTGTAGCTGTGCGAGTGCAGGAACGCCCGCAGGGTCGGGTAATCGTCATAGAAGGCCTGGTACACCTTGTCGGTGGTCAGGCAGGCCGCCAGCGGCAGGTAGCCGCCGGTAAGGGCCTTGGACAGGCACAGGAAGTCTGGGCGGATGCCGGCCTGCTCGCAGGCGAACATCGTGCCGGTACGGCCAAAGCCCACCGCGATTTCGTCGTGAATCAGGTGCACGTCGTAGCGGTCGCAGGCCTCGCGCAACAGCTTGAGGTACACCGGGTGGTACATGCGCATGCCGCCGGCGCCCTGGATCAGCGGCTCGACGATCACTGCCGAAATGGTTTCGTGGTGCTCGGCCAGGGTCTGTTCCATGCTGGCGAACATGTTGCGCGAATGCTCTTCCCAGCCCATGCCCTCGGGGCGCAGGTAGCAGTCCGGGCTCGGCACCTTGAGGGTATCGAGCAGCAGCGCCTGGTACGTCTCGGTGAACAGCGGCACATCGCCGACCGACATCGCGGCGATGGTTTCGCCGTGGTAGCTGTTGGTCAGGGTGACGAAGCGTTTCTTGCCTGGCTTGCCGACGTTCTGCCAGTAGTGGAAGCTCATCTTCAACGCGACTTCGATGCACGATGAGCCGTTGTCGGCGTAGAACACCCGGTCAAGCCCGGCCGGGGTCATGGCCACCAGGCGCTCGGACAGCTCGATCACCGGCTGATGGCTGAAGCCGGCCAGGATCACGTGTTCCAGCTGGTCGACCTGGTCCTTGATGCGCTGGTTGATGCGCGGGTTGGCGTGGCCGAACACATTGACCCACCAACTGCTCACCGCGTCCAGGTAACGCTTGCCTTCGAAGTCTTCGAGCCATACGCCTTCACCGCGCCTGATCGGGATCAGCGGCAGCTGCTCATGGTCTTTCATCTGGGTGCAGGGGTGCCACAGGACCTTGAGGTCACGTTGCATCCACTGATCATTGAGGCCCATCGGCACTTCTCCTGGCTTTGCGGCGTGGTTCGACCGCGTAAGCCTAAGCAATGCCGCAGGGTAGGACAACCGCCGGGCGGCAGCAGGTAAAATTGTCAGTTGCCAAGGGCACTTGATATCACTGCGCTGGCAGGGCCGGCACGGCTGACGTATTCTTAACGCATCTCGCTCGGGGCATTTCTGCCCCTCCTCGTTCCTGTAACCTCTGACTCGGAGTTCGCCGACATGGCTGCTGCTTGGGTGCGCCTGTGCGCGTTGGTATTGATTGGTGTGTCCAGCGGCGCTGCGCTGGCGAAGGACAAGACACCCACGGCGATCGTCGTCGGCGGTGGCCTGGCGGGCCTTACGGCAGCCTATGAGCTGCAGAACAAAGGCTGGCAGGTGACCCTGCTGGAGGCCAAGGCCAGCATGGGCGGGCGCTCTGGCCTGGCCACCAGCGAGTGGATCGGCAACGCCAAGGCGCAACCTGTGCTCAATGAGTACCTTGAGCGCTTCAAGCTCACGACCCTGCCGGCGCCAGAGTTCGTGCGCACCCCGGGTTACCTGATCGACGGCGAGTACTTCAGCGCAACCGACCTGGCGACCAAGCAGCCGGCCACCGCCGAGGCACTCAAGCGTTACGAGAAAACCCTCGATGACCTGGCCCGCTCGATCGACGACCCGCTCAATCCGCAGGCCACCAGCACGCTGTTTGCCCTTGACCAGATCAACGTCGCCAGCTGGCTGGACAAGCTGCAACTGCCGGCCACCGCCCGGCAACTGATCAACCAGCAAATCCGCACCCGTTACGACGAACCGTCGCGCCTGTCGCTGCTGTACTTCGCCCAGCAGAACCGTGTTTACCGCAACGTCAGTGACCGTGACCTGCGGGCCGCGCGCCTGCCTGGCGGCAGCCCGGTGCTGGCCCAGGCCTTCGTCAAGCAGTTGAAGACCATCAAGACCAGCTCGCCGGTCACCGCCATCGTTCAGGACAAGGACAGCGTCACCGTCAAGGTCGGCAGTGTCGGTTACCAGGCCGATTACCTGGTCATGGCCGTGCCATTGCGCGCCCTGGCCAAGATCCAGATCACCCCGGGGCTGGACAGCCAGCACCTGGCGGCGCTCAAGGGCACCAACTATGGCTGGCGTGACCAGCTGATGCTCAAGTTCAAGAAGCCGGTCTGGGAAAGCCGCGCGCGCATGTCGGGCGAGGTGTTCAGCAACGCCGGTCTCGGCATGCTGTGGATCGAGCCGGCGCTCAAGGGCGGGGCGAACGTGGTGATCAACCTGTCCGGCGACAACGCCCGCCTGCTGCAGGCTTTCGGCGACAAGCAGATGGTCGACCAGGTGCTGATCCGTCTGCATGCCTTCTACCCGCAGGCGCGCGGTGCGTTCACCGGTTACGAGGTGAAGCGGTATAGCGTCGATGCCGGTACCGGCGGTGCCTACCTGGCCTACGGGCCGGGCCAGATCAGCAAGTTCTGGCGCCTGTGGGAGCGCCCGGTGCAGCGCATCACCTTTGCCGGTGAGCACACCGATGCCTTGTACCCGGGCACCCTGGAAGGCGCCCTGCGCAGCGGCCAACGTGCCGCCAGCCAGGCCCAGGACCTGCTGGCCGGCAAGTCGTTCGACCCGGTCAAGGCCGCGCCGGTCGCGGCAGCCGCCGCCGGTGCCGGGGCAGCTGCCGCGAGTAAGGGCGGGTTCTTCTCCAACCTGTTCGGTGGCTCGTCCGACAAAGCGGGCAAGGCTGAGCAGGCACCTGCCAAGGCTGAGTCCAAGGCAGGCGATGAGGCCAAGCAAGACAAGCCAGGCTTCTTCAAGCGCCTGTTCGGTGGCGCTGACGCGCCAGAGGCCAAGGCCCAGCCGGTAGCCAAGGCTGACGAAGCGGCGCCGGTCGTTGCCCCTGCGCCAGCGCCCCAGGCAGCACCAGCACCAGCACCAGCACCTGCACCGGCGGTGAAGGCCGCGCCGGCCAAGCCTGCTGCGGCCAAGGCCGCCCCTGCCAAGCATGCGCCAGCGCACAAGCCAGCGACCAAGCCTGCCGAGAGCAAAAAGGCCAACGCCAAGTCGGAGCCGGCCAAGAAACCTGTCGCCAACCCGCAGGCCAAGGCGGGTTGATCGGTCGCAGTGCCGGTCTCTAGGTGGGTAGCCCCGCTCCTGCAACGGACACTGTGGTCCTTGGCGGGAGCGGGCGCCCTGGTAGAGGCCGGCCCTGGCCACCCCATTCACAGCCGTTGGCGTTAATGTTTCCTTAATGGGAAGCGTTCAGAATTTCTATCGGATTTATCGATAATCCGAAGCAATTTTTTTCGCTTTTATTCGATACGTTACGCGTTAGTCTGTGCACAGCTTTCACGGGGAAACACGTCAACATGCAACTGCGCAATTCACCTTCCCGCTACGGCGTGGTCAGCATCGTCCTGCACTGGGGCGTGGCACTGGCAGTCTTCGGCCTGTTCGGCCTGGGCCTGTGGATGGTCGGCCTCGACTACTACAGCCCGTGGCGCAAAGCCGGCCCGGACCTGCACAAGAGCATCGGCCTGGTGCTGCTGGCGGTAATGCTGCTGCGTGTACTCTGGCGTTTCATCAGCCCGCCACCGCCGGCACCGGCCAACCATGGCAGCTTCACCCGCCTGGCGGCCAAATTGGGCCATCTGGCGCTGTATCTCGGGTTGTTTGCCGTGATGGGCGCCGGCTACCTGATTTCCACTGCCGACGGCGTTGGCATTCCGGTATTCGGCCTGTTCGAAGTGCCGGCGTTGATCAGTGACCTGCCCGACCAGGCAGACGTGGCAGGGGTAATCCACCTGTGGCTGGCCTGGGGCTTGGTGATTTTTGCCGTGCTGCATGGCCTGGCTGCACTCAAGCACCATTTCATCGACCGTGACGCGACCCTGACCCGCATGCTGGGCCGCAAAGCTTGACCCTCAACCTCAATTGCATAGGAAGGAACAGGATGTTGAAAAAGACTTTTGCCGCTCTGGCGCTGGGTACCGCTCTGCTCTCTGCTGGCCAGGCTATGGCTGCCGAGTACAAGATCGACAAGGAAGGCCAGCACGCGTTCGTTGACTGGAAAATCAGCCACCTGGGCTACAGCTTCATCCACGGTACTTTCAAGGACTTCGACGGCAACTTCACTTGGGACAGCGCCAAGCCTGAAGCCAGCAAGATCAGCGTCGACCTGAAAACCGCCAGCCTGTGGTCGAACCACGCCGAGCGTGACAAGCACATTGCCAGCGCTGACTTCCTGGACGTGAAAAAATACCCGGACGCCAAGTTCGTCTCCACCAGTGTGAAGTCGACTGGCGACAAGACCGCTGACGTGACTGGCGACCTGACCATGCACGGCGTGACCAAGCCGGTCACCTTCAAGGCAACCTTCAACGGTGAAGGCAAAGACCCATGGGGCGGGGAGCGTGCAGGCTTCAACGCGACCACCACGCTGAACCTGAACGACTTCGGCATCAAGGGCCCAGGCCCGGCTTCGCAAACCCTGGACCTGGATATCAGTGTCGAAGGCGTGAAGCAGAAGTAAGTATTGCGTTGCCCCTGAAAAACGCCGCCCATCGGGTAATGGCTGTCAGTTAAGTGTTACTGGGGCTGCTTTGCAGCCCTTCGCGGGCACGCCCGCTCCCACACGTTTTGCGCTGAACTCAAGAAATGCGCGATCCCCTGTGGGAGCGGGCGTGCCCGCGAAGGGGCGCAAAGCGGCCCCAACTTACTTAACTGACTGACATTAGCCCTTCGGGCGGCGATTTTTTGCTACCTGGGCTTAGCCCTTGCGGGTCAGCAGCGCCGGGCGCTCACCGCGGGGGCGGCTTGGCAGGTCATCCAGCTGCTCAGGCGTAGGGTAACGGTCGAGCTTGGATTCCTTGCGGATGATCACCGGCTGTTTTTCCGCCTGGCGCGGGTTGCGCACGGCTGGCTCCTGCCGGGCAGCATCGTCACGGGCCGGGCGACCACGGCCAGCGCCGCCATCACGACGGGCACCGCCTCCGTTGTTGGCGCGCGGCGGGCGTTTTTCGCCGCTGCTACCGCCGCTGCGCTGCTGGCCGCCGCTACGGGCCTGGCCCTGACCACCAGTGTTGCTGCGCTGACCATTGCCCTGGCCCTGACCCTGACCGCCACCCGGGCGACGATTGCGGCCCTGGCTCTTGCCCTGGTAGGGGCTGACGTAGTCAGCGCGGTTACCGAAGTTGTCGATCTCGTCATCCAGGAACTCTTCCGGGTCACGGTCGGCCGGAACCTTCGGCACGCTGGGGCTGCTGCTGGCTTGTTGCTGCTGGCGCGGCTTCTTGTCACGCGGCTTGCGCGGCTGCTGTTGCCTGTCGCCGCTCTTTTCCTTGTCGGCGGGCTTTTCAGCTGTTTGCTGCTTGGCCTTGCCTTTGTCCTTGCCCTTGTCCTTGCGGCCGCCGTTGGCGTCTTTGCCACCTTCGCCGCGGGCCTGCTGGTTACGGCCACCGCGGCCGTTGTTCTGCGGGCGCTCGCGTACTTCGGGCTTTTCGGCTTCTACCTGGCTGGCGTCGAAGCCCATCAGGTCGCCGTCGGGAATGCGCTGGCGAGTGACGCGCTCGATGCTCTTGAGCAGTTTTTCTTCATCCGGGGCGACCATGGAAATGGCCTCGCCCGAACGGCCGGCGCGGCCAGTACGGCCGATGCGGTGCACGTAGTCTTCCTCAACGTTCGGCAGCTCGAAGTTGACCACGTGTGGCAGTTGGTCGATGTCCAGGCCGCGGGCGGCGATGTCGGTAGCGACCAGTACCCGGACACTGTTGGCCTTGAAGTCGGCCAGCGCCTTGGTACGAGCGTTCTGGCTCTTGTTGCCATGGATGGCGGCGGCGGTCAGGCCGTGCTTTTCCAGGTACTCGGCCAGGCGGTTGGCACCGTGCTTGGTCCGGGTGAACACCAGCACCTGTTCCCACGCACCGAGGGTGATCAGGTGCGCCAGCAGGGCACGCTTGTGGCTGGCCGGCAGGCGATACACGCGTTGTTCGATACGCTCCACGGTGGTGTTCGGCGGGGTGACTTCGATGCGCTCCGGGTTGTGCAGGAGCTTGTCGGCGAGGTCGGTGATGTCTTTGGAGAAGGTGGCCGAGAACAGCAGGTTCTGGCGCTTGGCCGGCAAGCGGGCAAGTACCTTCTTCACGTCGTGGATAAAGCCCATGTCGAGCATGCGGTCGGCTTCGTCCAGGACGAGGATTTCAACGTGGGCCAGGTCGACCTTGCCTTGGCCGGCCAGGTCGAGCAGGCGGCCAGGGCAGGCGACCAGTACGTCGACACCCTTGGCGATGGCCTGGATCTGAGGGTTCATGCCTACGCCGCCGAAGATGCAGGCGCTGACCAGGGGCAAGTCGCGGGCATACACCTTGAAGCTGTCATGCACCTGGGCGGCCAGTTCGCGGGTCGGGGTCAGTACCAGCACGCGGGGTTGGCGCGGGCCATGGCGCTGCGACTTGTCGGGGTGGCCGGCCGGGAACAGGCGCTCGAGAATCGGCAGGGCAAAACCGCCGGTCTTACCAGTACCAGTCTGGGCGGCAACCATCAGGTCGCGGCCTTGCAACACGGCGGGAATGGCCCGCTGTTGCACGGGGGTCGGCTGGGTATAGCCCGCAGCTTCGATAGCGCGGACAAGAGCCTCGGAGAGACCGAGGGAAGCAAAGGACATGGGCGATCCTGTTCTCGTTTGGGCTGGGCCCGTATGGGATGTTCTGCCTGGCGCGACGGGCATCGTCGGGATGCGATCGCGTCCGGTCCAGCTGGGCTTTCACTGCACATCCGGGAAACGGAGGGTGGACGCGAAGGTGCGCCAGTGCCGATCGGGATGCCTGTTGCGAGGCCGAGCGTCCGGGCGTGAGCCGGGCGGGAAGGCCCGAGTATAACAGAGCTATCGCGCTGTGCTGCTTTCCTGCTGCTCAACGGCGTTGAGAATGTTTTTGGTGTCGCCTGTGTAGCGGTTGCTGATCGCCGTATAGGCCGCTTCCTGCTTGAAACGCCGCAGTTCTTCGGCAAACGCCTCGGCCAGTGCCTCGCGGCCCGGCTTGCGCACCAGGGCCAGGTACTGGTGCTGGCGCCTGACCACCAGTGGCAGCGCCTCGACCTGCCGTTGCAGGCCCAGCTGCTGCGCCAGGTAATGGCCAGCCTTGCGGTCGGTGATCGCCAGGTCGACACGGCCCAGCATCAGCTTGCCGAAATTGGCTTCGTGGGTGGGCGCGGCTTCGCGCTTGAAGTAGGTGGCCCCGCTGAAGGCTGCGCCATAGGTGTAGCCGGGCGAGGTGCCGACGGTAAGCCCGGCCAGGTCTTCCAGCTGGTTGACCACGTGGCGGCGCACACTGGCCTGGAACAGGATGAACTCGACCTCCGACATGGGCTCTGGCGCGTAGACCAGGTAGGGCTGACGCGACTCGGTCTGGAAAATATCGACAATACCGTCGGCCAGGCCTTGTTCGACCATTGCCAGGCAACGCTTCCACGGCAGGAACTGCCATTCCACCTCGACCCCGAGGCGGGCGAACACCAGGTTGGTCACTTCGTAGTCGATGCCGCGTGGATGGCCGTCCTGCTGGTACACGTAGGGTGCCCAGTCGTCGGAGACCAGGCGCAAGCGTTCGCCCAGGGCCAACGGGCTCAGGCAAACGAGCAGCAGGATCCAGAACAGCCGGGCGATGTTGGGCATGCCGGGAGATTACGCGCTCGGCCGGTGCAAGGCCAGAGGGCAGGGCACCGGGCCATTCAAGCGTGGGAAGACCTGAGCAGGTGATGCTCGATGTCCTTGCGTCGTTCCCCCAGCGACAAGCGCAGCCCGGGGTGGCGCAAGCACTGGCGCAGGCGCTCGGGGTCGGTGGGGCCGTGGCGGGCATTGAGGTTTTCCAGGGCCTTGTCCCACCAGGCCGACGCGCAGGCGCGGTCGAACTCGTTGGCGTAGGGGTAGCAGCCGTACAGCAACTCACGGGCAAACTGACGTTCCTGGGGCGGAAGAGTCAGGCTCAATGCCTTGTAGCCCAGGCGGTGCAAGGCCGGTGGCCGGGGCAACTGGTCGTTGACCAGGGCGACGTCGGCCAGCGCTGCCGGGCTGAGTGGATGTTGCCCATGTTTGGCCAGCCAGGCCTGGATCTTGGCGCGGAACTGCGCCTTGCGGCTCCAGTAATGGTGAATGACGTCGGAGCATGCCGCCAGCTGCAGGTGACCATGGGCCGCGACTGCCAGGCAGAATTCTTCCAGGGTGTAGGCCTCGCGCGCCAGCGGGTAGAGCGTGTCCATCAGGTCGATGGAGCGGTCCAGGGTGCCCGCGTCGGCGGCAGTGAGGCCGATCACCCCGGAGTTGACCAGGGGCATCTGGCAGTCGGCCAGGCCGCGGGACTGCAGAGGGCCCAGCAGGTTTTTATACAGCAGGCACTTCGGGTTCGCCCCATAGTGCGGGCCGATGGTGTTGCACAGCAGCTTGCCTGGCGCGACCCGGTCGAACAGTTGCAGTGGTGACTTGCGGAAAAAGGTATCGGTGTCGATCAGCACGGCCAGCGGGTGCTGGCGCAGTACCTGGCGCAACAGCACATGCTTGCTGCGAAAGTGGTAGCCGTGCGGGGCGTTCCAGGCTTGGCGCGTGGCCTCGTCCAGTACATGAGTGGTGACCGGTAGCCCGGCATAGGGTTGCGGGTTGTCGGTGTAGACCTGGATGTCCATGACGCTGCTGGCGGTGCCGCCGAGCTGGGCAAGGGCGCTGATGATGCTGAAACAGGCTTCCTGATGATAGGTCGCGGGGCCAAAAGCCAGGTAGACGAGCTGTGGGCGAGATGGCTGGGGATGCTGCATGGCAGGCAAGACCTGTGTAACCCAAAAAAGAACAAGGCCTTAGTCTATGACCAAAGCCTTAATCATTTCTTAAGCAGACATTGCCAAAAAGTTTCAGCGCGGCAGCTTGAGGTTGTTCCACAGCGCCAGGCTCGCCTCGGCCTGGTTCAGGGTGTAGAAGTGCAGGCCCGGTGCGCCGCCTTGCAGCAGTTGTTCGCACATGCGGGTGATGACTTCTTCGCCGAAGGCCTGGATGCTTGCGGTGTCATCACCGTAGGCTTCCAGCTGCTTGCGGATCCAGCGCGGAATCTCGGCGCCACAGGCATCCGAGAAGCGTGCCAGTTTGCTGTAGTTGGTGATTGGCATGATGCCCGGCACCACCGGGATATCCACGCCCAGCTTCTGCGCGCGCTCGACAAAGTAGAAGTAGCTGTCGGCGTTGAAGAAGTACTGGGTGATGGCGCTGTCGGCACCGGCCTTGACCTTGTGTACGAAGTTGCCCAGGTCGGCCTCGAAGTTACGCGCCTGTGGGTGCATTTCGGGGTAGGCAGCCACTTCCAGGTGGAAGTGATCGCCGGTTTCCGTGCGGATGAACTCGACCAGGTCGCTGGCGTAGCGCAGTTCGCCGGAGGCCATGCCCATGCCCGACGGCAGGTCGCCGCGCAAGGCCACGATGCGCTTGATGCCGGCGGCCTTGTACTCGGCCAGCAGGGCGCGCAGTTCAGCCTTGGTGTCGCCCACGCACGACAGGTGAGGGGCGGCCGGTACCTGTACTTCGCTTTCCAGCTGCAGCACGGTGTTCAGCGTACGGTCGCGGGTCGAACCACCGGCACCATAGGTGCAGGAGAAGAAGTCCGGATTGCAGGCAGCCAGCTGGCGGGCTACACCCATCAGCTTTTCGTGACCGGCATCGGTCTTGGTCGGGAAGAACTCGAAACTGTAGCGGCGTTCTTGTGACATCAGGCGTTCCTCTGGCAGCAAGCTGCAAGCGGCGAGCTGTAAGTTGCAAGCTTCAAGCTGCAAGTAAAAGCCAGATCGGTGATGGCCGGTCTGGCTTGGTCATCGTTCAAGGTTCAAGAGGCTGGAGCTACAAGCTGCGGTCTGCTTCTGCTTGCAACTTGCAACTTGCAACTTGCTGCTAGCAGCTCCAACCCTGCCGCTTAGTAGCGGTAAGCGTGCGGCTTGAACGGGCCTTCGACGGTCACGCCGATGTAGTCGGCTTGCTGTTTGGTCAGCTGGGTGACCACGCCGCCGAAGCCGCGGACCATTTCCAGGGCCACTTCTTCGTCGAGCTTTTTCGGCAGCACTTCCACGGTCAGGCGCTCGGCCTTCTTCTCGGGCGACAGGTCGGCGAACTTCTGCTCGAACAGGAAGATCTGGGCCAGGACCTGGTTGGCGAACGAACCGTCCATGATGCGGCTTGGGTGGCCGGTGGCGTTGCCCAGGTTTACCAAGCGGCCTTCGGCCAGCAGGATCAGGTAGTCGTCGTTCTGCGGGTCGAAGCTGCCGGCACCGGTGCGGTGGATCTTGTGCACCTGCGGCTTGACTTCTTCCCAGGCCCAGTTCTTGCGCATGAAGGCCGTGTCGATCTCGTTGTCGAAGTGGCCGATGTTGCACACCACGGCACGCTTCTTCAGGGCCTTGAGCATGTTGGCATCGCATACATTGACGTTGCCGGTGGTGGTCACGATCAGGTCGATCTTGCCCAGCAGGGCTTTATCGATGCTGGCTTCGCTGCCGTCGTTGATACCGTCGATGAACGGCGATACCACCTCGAAGCCGTCCATGCAGGCCTGCATGGCGCAGATCGGGTCGACTTCGGTGACCTTGACGATCATGCCTTCCTGGCGCAGCGACTGCGCCGAACCCTTGCCCACGTCGCCGTAGCCGATCACCAGCGCCTGCTTGCCCGACAGCAGGTGGTCGGTACCACGCTTGATGGCGTCGTTCAGGCTGTGACGGCAGCCATACTTGTTGTCGTTCTTGCTCTTGGTGACCGAGTCGTTGACGTTGATTGCCGGGACTTTCAGCTCGCCCTTGGCCAGCATGTCCAGCAGGCGGTGCACGCCAGTGGTGGTTTCTTCGGTCACGCCGTGCACGCGGTCCAGTACCTGCGGGTACTTCTTGTGCAGCAGCTCGGTCAGGTCGCCACCGTCGTCGAGGATCATGTTGGCGTCCCATGGCTGGCCATCCTTGAGGATGGTCTGCTCCAGGCACCACTCGTACTCTTCTTCGGTTTCACCTTTCCAGGCGAACACCGGGATACCGGCAGCGGCGATGGAGGCGGCGGCCTGGTCCTGGGTGGAGAAGATGTTGCAGGACGACCAGCGCACTTCGGCACCCAGGGCTACCAGGGTTTCGATCAGCACGGCGGTCTGGATGGTCATGTGGATGCAGCCCAAAATCTTCGCACCCTTGAGCGGTTGCTCGGCCAGGTACTTGCGACGCAGGCCCATCAGCGCAGGCATTTCCGATTCGGCGATGATGGTTTCGCGACGGCCCCAGGCGGCCAGGGAGATGTCGGCGACTTTGAAATCGGTAAAACCAGCAGGCATGTTTGCAGCGCTCATGAGAGCCTCCATTCGTAGTGTGCGAATGGGCGCCGTTGTGCGTTAAGCGCCCGCGAGAGCGAGCAACGCCCCATCCGAGCCTGACAGGCCTAGCCTGCTGCAGCGCCCCTCGGACAGGTGGCGGGCATGGCACCGCTGTGGGCAACCATGTGAAACGGCGCAGATTATAGCTGTGCCTGCCGGCTTGCCCAAGGTTTTCTGTCGATTAATCGCGACGATAGTCGATGTGCAATGGAGCGATCGCAGTTGCTCTGCCATCATGGGCGCACGTTAGCCAAGCAGGTCAGGAGTACTGATGAACTTTCACACCCGCAAGTGGGTTAAACCCGAAGACCTCAACCCCAATGGCACCCTGTTCGGTGGCAGCCTGTTGCGCTGGATCGACGAAGAGGCGGCGATCTACGCCATCGTGCAGCTGGGCAACCAGCGCGTGGTGACCAAGTACATGTCGGAAATCAATTTCGTCAGTGCCTCGCGCCAGGGCGACATCATCGAGCTGGGCATCACTGCGACGGAGTTCGGCCGCACCTCGATCACCCTCAAATGCGAGGTACGCAACAAGATCACCCGCAAGAGCATCCTGACCGTGGACAAGATGGTCTTCGTCAACCTGGGTGAAGACGGCTTGCCGGCGGCCCATGGGCGAACCGCGATCAAGTATGTGCAGGACCAGTTCCCGGATTCTGCCGTCGAGTGATCGTATGGGGCTGCGCTGCAGCCCATCGCCGGCAAGCCAGCTCCCACAGGGATCGCATCAGGGCTGACAGGTGTTTGTCACAAGATATGCAGCGGCGAGCACTTGGCAACCCTGACGCGATCCCTGTGGAAGATTCTATGGTTCCTGGCAAGGGTAGCCGGAGCATCTTCAGCGCCTGTGAGATCGAGCGCCGCCCGCGCGGCGCAATCGCGAGCTGCGCTCGCTCCTACGTTTGTTACGGGCCAGTAACGCCTGTGACAGGCGCGCGCGGCCGCCTTGTTTGTATGGCGCGATATTGAGGCATGCACCAAGGCGTTCGCGCGCGAATCCCACAGGAATAATTGGCCCGAAACAAACGTAGGAGCGAGCGCAGCTCGCGATTGCGCCGCGCGGGCGGCGCTCGCTCTAACAGGCGCTGCCATACCTTGTGGCAAACACCTGTCAGCCATGACGCGATCCCTGTGGGAGCTGGCTTGCCGGCGATGGGCCGCAGAGCGGCCCCGGCATTCTCAAGGCTGGGCGCTGACCTTGCGCACCACCCGGCCGATGCTCAAGCCCTGCACCAGGATCGACGACAGCACCACGATGTAGGTAATCGACAGCAGCAGGTCGCGCTCATCGCCCAAGGGCAGCGACAGCGCCAGGGCCACCGAGACCCCGCCACGCAAGCCCCCCCAGGTCAGTACCCGCACCGTGCCTTTGGGCACCGGCCGCCAGCGCCGCAACAGCACGATGGCCGGGGCCACGGTCAGCAACCGCGACAGCAGCACCGCCAGCGCCAGCACGCCGCCAGCGGCCAGGTGCATCCAGTTGAACGGCAGCAGCAACAGCTCCAGGCCGATCAGGGCGAACAGCAGCGCATTGAGCATGTCATCGATCAGCTCCCAGAAACCGTCCATGTAGCGGCGGGTCATGTCGTTCATGGCCAGGTTGCGCCCCAGGTTGCCGATGATCAGGCCCGCCACCACCATGGCGATCGGCGCCGACACGTGCAGCTCGTAGCACATCGCCGAGCCGCCGATCACCAGTGCCAGGGTCAGCATGACCTCGACCTGGTACTGCTCCACGCTCTTGATCATGCGGTAAGTGGCGTAGCCGATCAGGCCGCCGAAGAGCACGCCGCCAATGGCCTCGCGGGCGAACAGCACCGCCGTGTCGCTGATGCTTGGGGTTTCGCCCAGCTGGATGATGCCCAGCAACACGGTGAATACCACCACGGCGGTACCGTCGTTGAACAACGACTCGCCGACGATGGTGGTCTTCAAGGGTTTTGGCGCATTGGCCGTACGCAGCGCGCCGAGCACGGCAATCGGGTCGGTCGGTGAAATCAGTGCACCGAACAGCAGGCAGTAGATCAGCGGAACCTGCCAGCCGAACATGGCAAATACCCAATGCGACAGGTAGCCGATGACCACGGTGGCAATCAGCACGCCCACGGTCGCCAGTAGCCCGATTGGCCAGCGGTAGCTGCGCAGGTCGGTGAGGTTGACGTGCAGGGCGCCGGCAAACAGCAGAAATGCCAGCATCCAGTGCATCAGCAGGTCATTGAAGTCGATCTGGTTCATCAGGCCTTCGACGCGCTCTTCCAGGCCAGGGAAGCCGATCAGGCTCAGGCCTTGCAGCATCAGGGAAAACAGCAGCGCCGTGACCATCACGCCGATGGCGGGCGGCAGGCCGATGAAACGGTAGTTCACATAGGTGAGGAGGGTGGTCAGGCAGATAAACGCGGCAACTAATTCAAGCATCCCGAATCCTGTAACAGTGGCTTCCAAGTCGTAACCCGAATGGCTCGAGCAGTTCTTTGATGACCTGGCGAGGGGTTCGGGACACAGCCTTTGACCGAATTCGTTGCGAACGTTCCCACTCTGGGGCCCGCGATTGGCCGCACAATGGCCCGCGAACGCTCTATATTCACAGCCACGAAAGCCATGAGGAAAACAAGACGTGCTGGCAACATCCTTGGTGCTGGTCGCCGCGCTGCTGCACGCGACCTGGAACACCCTGATCAAATTCAGCGGCGAGCGGCTGCTGGTCATTGCCAGCATGGACACCGTGGCCTTGGCCTTCGCCGTGCTGGCGCTGCCGTTCGTGCAACTGCCACCGGCCAGTATCTGGCCGTGGCTGCTGGCTTCGGCGCTGGCCGAGCAGCTGTACCGCTACCTGCTGATCCAGGCCTACCGGGTGGGTGACCTGGGCCTGGTCTACCCTCTGATGTGCGGGTTGTCGCCGCTGGTGGTGCTGGGCTTGACCCTGGCGTTTGCCGGGGAGTCGCTGAGCCAGCAGCAGATCATCGGGATCCTGCTGATTCCGTGCGGCATGGCCTGCCTGCTGTGGCAGGGCGGCGGCGGTGACCGGCTGCCCTGGGCGATGCTACCGGTGGTGGCCCTGATCGGCCTGTGCATCGGGTGCTACACCTGGTTCGACGGGCAGGCCGTGCGCCTGTGGGGCAAGCCGTGGGATTACCTGGTGTGGCTGACCCTGCTCAGTGCCTGGCCATTCCCGCTACTGGCCAGTGTGGCGCGGCGTGCGCCCTTCGTAGCGTTCTGGCGCAGCCAGTGGCGCCTGGGGCTGGCGGTAGGGTTCTGTGTGCTGTTCAGCTATGCGCTGGTGCTGTGGGCCATGCACCTGGGCTCTGTGGCCGAAGCTGCGGCATTGCGGGAATTGAGCGTGGTGCTGGTGGTGTTACTGGGGATGCGCTACCTCAAAGAACCTTTTGGCGGCCCAAGACTCCTAGCTTGCGGGCTGGTGCTGGCCGGCATGCTGGTAATGAAGCTCTGACCTGAAGACTGAACAAGGAGTCCTGCCTATGACCGTCGCTTTGTGGTGCATCCTGATCGCGCTGTTCCTGCCGCCGCTGTGTGCCTTGATCGCCAAGGTCAGCAGTGGCCGCTTTGGCATGCGGGACAACCATGACCCGCGTGCCTTCCTCGATACGCTGTCCGGGCTGCCACGCCGCGCGCATGCTGCGCAGCAGAACAGCTACGAGGCATTCCCGGCGTTCGCCGCAGCCGTGCTGGTGGCAGACATTGTCGGCAATGCCGAGCAGGTGACCCAGGATGTGCTGGGGGTGATGTACATCACCAGCCGGCTGCTCTACATCATTTGCTACCTGGCCGACTGGGCTGCCTTGCGCTCGCTGGTATGGCTGGCCGGGCTGGCGATCATCGTGGCGTTCTTCGTGGTTTCCATCTGAAGGCCTGCGTGGGCCCTGTGGCGCGGCTGAAGCCGCCCCCGCAGGGCCCGCGCAACGTCAAAGAACCTTGGGCACCTCTGGCAGCGGCTGGCCCTTGGGCCAGAGCATCCAGATCTGCCCTTGCTGCTTCATGTTCCCCGCCAACTCGCCGGCCTCGGGCCCGGTACCCCAGAACAGGTCGGCACGCACTTCGCCAGCAATGGCGCCGCCCGTGTCCTGGGCGCCAACCGGGCGCACCACCGGCGAGCCGTCGGGGCGCGTGGTGGACAACCACAACAGGCTACCCAGAGGGATCACCTTGCGGTCGATGGCCACGCTGTAGCCTGCGGTCAGCGGTACGTTCAGCGAACCGCGCGGGCCCTCGTTGCTGTCCGGGCGGGTGCTGAAGAACACGTAGCTTGGGTTGCTGGCAAGCAACTCCGCGACGCGCTGGGGGTTCGCCTGGGCCCAGGCATGGATGGCGCCCATGCTCACCTCGTCCTTTTTCAACTGGCCCTGCTCGACCAGCCAGCGACCGATCGGCCGGTAGGGGTGGCCGTTCTGATCGGCATAGCCCAGGCGCAGCTGGCGGCCATCTTCCAGCTGGATTCGGCCTGAGCCCTGGATCTGCAGGAACTGCAGGTCCATCGGGTCGCTCAGCCAGGCCAGCACGGGGGCTTTCACGCCGTCACGGTTGATCACCTCGGCGGTGTCGTAAGGCTTGAGCACCCGGCCCTCGAGGCGACCACGCAAGCGCTTGCCCTTGAGTTCGGGGTACACGCTGGCCAGGTCGACGACGATCATGTCCTCGGGCACGCCGTAAACCGCCACATGGTTGGTTTTCGATGGGCTCAGGCTGCCGGGGTAGACCGGTTCGTAGTAGCCGGTGATCAGGCCGTTGGCGTTGTTCTCGGCCGAGCGCAGGCCGTAGACCTCCAGGTTCTGCTCCAGGAAGGTGCGCACCTGCGCGGCACTGGCCTGGGCGCTACCCGCCGCTTCGCAGGTCGCGGCCCAGACCGGGTCGCGCTTGAGTTTTTCGCAACCGCTGCGCCAGGCGTAGAACCCGGCCAGCAAGTCTTCGTCACTGACTGCGGGCAGGTCTTTCCAGGTGGCGGGGGCGTAGGTGGCTACCGCATGCGGCTCGGGCTTGGCGCTCTCGCCGCCATTGCAGCCAGCCAGCAGGGCCAGTACCGGGAATGTCCAGGCCAGGTGGCGCAGGGCAGATTTCATGTGTGCATTCCTGTGGTGGGTGAACATGAAGATTCGCCCCTGTTTTTTATGTGGCTATTGGTGTTTGGCTGCGGGGCAGCGATACTGGCCGCCCCTTTTCGCAGGCCGAAGTGAGCGTCATGTTGAAGCGATTGACCGTTGTAGTGCTGGCAGCAGTGGCCCTGGGTGCAGCCTTGAGTGGTTGCGAGCGGGTTGACCCCAACTCGCCGCTGGGCAAGCGCAAGGTCATCTTCAAGGACATGCTCAAGACCAGCGAAGACCTGGGCGGCATGTTGCGTGGCCGGCTGCCGTTCGATGGGGTGAAGTTTGCCGGCGGTGCGCTGCAACTGGACAACCTTTCGCACCAGCCGTGGCAGCACTTCCCGCAGGTACGCGATGGCGGTGACAGCAGTGCCCGTGCCGAAGTGTGGGAGCGCCAGGCGCGCTTCCATGAGCTGGCCCGGCAGCTGGAAGGCGTGACCGGCGAACTGGTCGATGTGACCCGCACGCAGCCGCTGGACCCTGCGCAACTGAAAGCGCCGATGGACAAGGTCGAGGCGGCCTGCAAGGCCTGCCATAGCGAGTTCCGCAATCATTAAGGGCTGTGCTGTTTGCACAAACCTGAGGCTCCCACAAAGACCGCACTTGCAAGTCAGATACCTCAGCGGTCGAGATCGTCTACTGCTTCCTGCAGCTCTTTGCGCGACTCGGCGAGTTTGTCCTTGCGCTTGTTGATCTTCTCGGCGTCGCCCTTTTTCTCGGCTTTCTTCAGGTCTTTTTCGCGCTGCGCCACTTCATGACGGGCGTCGAGCACCTTTTGCTCGCGTTCCTTGCGCAGGCTTGCGTCGGTGCAGTTGTCGACCCCGCGCAGCGCTGCTTCCAGGCCGGCGACCTGGTCGCTGTTGCCGTGGTCACGGGCAATCTTCAGCTGGTTCTCGATGGCGCTGCGCTTGGCGGCGCAGCCAGTCAGGCCGGCATCCGGCTGGGCAGCCTGGGCGGTGCCTGCGGCCGTCGCAATGGTCGCGAGCAGGAAAAGGGTGGAAATACGTTTCATGAAAAGCCTCCTGGACGGGGCGGGGCAGCAAAAAATTAGGGTGAAATCCTGCCTTGGTTTTGTCCTTTTAGAAACCCTTGCCGGGTATTTCCGCTTGAATCTCAGGAATTTCCTACAGGCTAATTGGTAAAAAATCATTGCTTAGGGCGCTCAAAGCCTTCGATACCGTGCTCGCCCAGCTGCGTTGCTATGGCTCGAACCTCGGCGGCTGCAAAAAAATCCACCAGTTGTCGTGCGCGCTTTTCGCCAATGCCGGGTAATGCCTGCCAGGTGTCAGCCGTGCGGGCCGCCAGTGCTTGCCAGTCGCCGGTGATCTGCATGCCATTGGGTAGGGGAGCGCCCAGCCCCCGCAGCCACTGGTCAAACGACCGGGTGCGGGCATCGTTGAAACTGCTGCGCAACTGGGCTGCCGTTCGCTCACTGATTCCTGCAACCTCGCTCAGGCGTGTGGCATCCAGTTGCAGCCAGTCAGTGAGCGAGGTTGCCAGCCCGGCTGCGACCAGCCGGCGCCAGGTGCCCGGCCCGGTGCGCGGCAGGGCCAGGCCGTGCTTGCCGCTCAGCCACGCCAGGCGGGCAATGAACTGTTCTTCACAGCCCACGCTGGCCTGCCAGCAACTGTGGGCGTGATACTGGCCGGCTGCCGGTGCCGCTACCGGCACGCGCTCGACAGCGCGGTGTACCACCTGCTCCAGGCGCGGAATGGTCAGCCCGGCCAGGCTCACCGCCACCTGGTCCCCAGGGCGAATGTCCAGGCTGTGCCAGCGCGCCAGCGAACCCATGCTCACTTGCGTGACCCGTCGGTTGTCGAGGGTTACCGGCAGCAGGTGCAGCACGGGCGTGACCCGCCCGGTACGACCGACCCGAAAGCGCACGTCGCGAACTTCGGCCAATGCTTGCATGTACGGGTACTTCCAGGCGGCGAGCCAGTACGGTGCCTTGGCCTGCCACCGTTCAGCGGGTGGCCGGCTACCCTGGCGCAGCACCACACCATCGCTGGCGAAGGGCAGGGCAGCGTGGTACCAGTGTTCACGCCATTGGGCCGCCTCATCCAGCGTATTGATGGCAACGCTGTAGCGCTGGCTGTCGGCAAAGCCCAGCTGTGCCAGCTGCGCGAGGCGTTCTGCCTGCTGCTCGGGGCCTTGCGGCCAGTCCCAGACGAACAGGCCCACCGCCTCGCCTTGTTCGCTGCTCAGGCGCTTGCGGGCGAGTAACCCGGCCACGGTATCGCGCGCCTTGGCGCCGCCCGCCTGGGCCTGAACATGCGCGTTCAAGCGCAGGTACAGCTCACCCTGCAACTGCAGGTCCATGGCCTGCGGCAGCTGGCGGGTGATGCTACCCAGTTGGGGGATGTGGCGGCTCCAGTCGTGCCCTTGGGCGCCGTTGCCCCGGCTGATCAGCTGCACCAGGCGGCCCTCTCGGTAAATGAGCGACACCGCCACGCCATCGACCTTGGGCTGGACCCAGACATCGGCCTTGCCGGCCAGCCAGCGCTGCACGGCGTGGCGGTCGTGCAGCTTGTCGATGCCCGTGTGGGGAATGGGGTGGGGTACCGGGCCGCCCGCGTTGGCCAGGGGCGCAGGGCCACCGGCCAGGCCGAAGCACTGCTGCAACTGCGCGAGGCGTTGGCGGCTCTGGTCATAAAGCTCATCAGGTACCAAGGCAATGCCTTGGCGATGGTAGTGGTCGTCCCAGCTGCCAAGGGTTTTTCGCAGTTGGGCAACCTCGCTGGCGACTTGCTGGGGGTTCCAGCCGGGGCATGAGCTGGCGTGCGCCAGTGGCGCGGCGAGCACCCCCAGCAGGGTGATGAACAGCATGAGCGGCATGGCCTGCATCCTTGCATGGCGGGTTGGCCCCTCAGCGTAGGCAAGCTGGCAGGCATTGCCGGTAAGCGATTGTGAGTCGATATGTCATGAAAAAGCCCCTGCCGATCGCTCGGCAGGGGCTTTCGTCCAGCGCTGCAGGAAAACTTACAGGCCAGCAGCGTCACGCAGCGACTGGGCGCGGTCGGTACGCTCCCAGGTGAAGGTGGTGAAGGTGTCGTCGCCGACAGTCTTCTGCTGCGGGGTACGGCCGAAGTGGCCGTAGGCAGCGGTTTCCTGGTACATCGGGTGCAGCAGGTCGAGCATGGTGGTGATCGCGTACGGGCGCAGGTCGAAGCACTCGCGCACCAGCTGGATGATCTTCTCGTCGGAGACCTTGCCGGTACCAAAGGTGTTGATCGAGATGGAGGTCGGCTGGGCCACGCCAATGGCGTACGACACCTGAATCTCGCAACGCTCGGCCAGGCCGGCGGCGACGATGTTCTTGGCCACGTAGCGGCCGGCGTAGGCGGCGGAGCGGTCGACCTTGGACGGGTCCTTGCCGGAGAACGCACCACCACCGTGACGCGCCATGCCGCCGTAGGAGTCGACGATGATCTTGCGGCCGGTCAGGCCGCAGTCGCCCACCGGGCCACCGATGATGAAGTTGCCGGTCGGGTTGATGTGGTACTGGGTACCTTTGTGCAGCAGTTCGGCAGGCAGGGTGTGCTTGACGATCAGCTCCATCACCGCTTCTTGCAGGTCTTTCTGCGAAACCTCAGGGTTGTGCTGGGTCGACAGTACCACCGCGTCGATGCCTACGACCTTGCCGTTTTCATAGCGGCAGGTGACCTGCGACTTGGCATCCGGGCGCAGCCATGGCAGCAGGCCGGACTTGCGTGCTTCGGCCTGGCGCTCGACCAGGCGGTGCGAGAAGCAGATAGGCGCCGGCATCAGCACTTCGGTTTCGTTGCTGGCATAACCGAACATCAGGCCCTGGTCGCCGGCGCCCTGGTCTTCCGGCTTGGAGCGGTCGACGCCCTGGGCGATGTCTACCGACTGCTTGCCGATGATGTTCATCACGGCGCAGGTGGCGCCGTCGAAGCCGACGTCGGAGCTGTTGTAGCCGATATCGATGATGACTTTGCGCACCAGGTCTTCCAGGTCGACCCAGGCCGAGGTGGTGACCTCGCCGGCGATGATGGCGACACCGGTCTTGACCAGTGTTTCACACGCTACGCGGGCGTATTTGTCCTGGGCGATGATGGCATCGAGGACTGCGTCCGAAATCTGGTCGGCGATCTTGTCCGGATGCCCTTCGGACACGGACTCGGAGGTGAAAAGGGAGTATTCGCTCATCTCGAAGGTTCCTGAAATTTACCGATGGTGTATGTCGCCAGCCGTGCGCTGGAAGTGCCGGACCTGGATCTGGAAACCGTTGCGCAAGCCCACGTACAGGCTGTCCGCATGGGCCAGCCCGGCCGCGTTGGCCCAGCGGGCCAGGTCGTCCTGTTCAAAGCCAAGCCACAGGTCGCCGCAGGCTTCGCGGGCCCACCCCTGGTCATGGCTGCACAACTCGGTGACCAGCAGGCTGCCGCCTGCCTTCACCCGTTTGGCCAGCTGGCGCAAGGCCAGGGCCGGGTCGCTGAAATGGTGCAGTACCATGTTCAGCACAACGCAGTCGGCGGCCACATCCGTGGCACCCAGTGCATCGGCCAACTGCAGGGTCACATTGTCGAGCCCCTCGCGCTGGCACACCTGGCGCGCCAGTTCGAGCATGGTCGCGCTGTTGTCCAGTGCAGTGACGTGGGCAAAGCGCCGGGCCAGGTCGGGTAGAAAACCACCGTCGCCGGGGCCGACTTCCAGGGCACTGGCCGCCGGGTCGAAATGCAGCTTGTCGAGCAGCGCCAGCAGGCTCTCGCGGTACTGCGGCAGGCCGGCGATCAGGTCTTGCTGGGCGCGGAACTTTTCTTCCACGCGCAGGAAGAAGTCCTGGCTGGTGACCGCGCGGCGTTGCTGGACCTGCGCGATGCGCGCCTGCACATCGGCCGGCAGGGCCAGGGCATCCACCTCTTCCAGCAGCGCCGCGTGCAGCCGGCCACCCAGGCGCAGGCTGTCGGGCAGGGCGCGGCGGTAGAAGATGGCATTGCCTTCACGGCGGGTAGCGACCAGCTCTGCCTGGGCCAGCACCTTGAGGTGGTGGCTCATGCCCGACTGCCCGATGCCGAAGATCTGGGCCAGCTCCAGTACACCGAACGAGTCGTTGGCCAGGGCTCGCAGCACGTTCAGGCGCAAGGCGTCGCCACTGGCCTTGCACAGGGCGGCCAATGTTTCGCATTGCTCGGGGATCGATTGCACACGGAGGTTCATGGGCGGGCAGTCTAGTCAGGCATTGGTGCCCTAGCAAGGCCAATATCAAAAAGTTTTGATATTGGCGATGAGTTGCAGCCTTCAAACTGCACGCTACAGGCTCCAGAGCAGTCCGGCTCGTCCCCTGCTTCTTTCTTGAAGCTTAAAGCTGGCCGCTTGGCGCTTAAATGTTTGCCCCAAGCCCCCCAGTGGGCGAAAATGGTCGTCTTTTTCGTGACACCACCTCTACAAGCCCCCCAGGAGACCAGCGATGCCCAGCCGTCGTGAACGTGCCAACGCCATTCGCGCCCTCAGCATGGATGCCGTGCAAAAGGCTAATAGCGGCCACCCAGGTGCCCCCATGGGCATGGCGGATATCGCCGAAGTACTGTGGCGTGACTACCTGAAACACAACCCGAGCAACCCGCACTTCGCCGACCGCGACCGCTTCGTGCTGTCCAACGGCCACGGCTCGATGCTGATCTACTCGCTGCTGCACCTGACCGGCTACGACCTGTCGATCGACGACCTCAAGGCCTTCCGTCAGCTGCACAGCCGCACCCCGGGCCACCCGGAATACGGCTACACCCCGGGCGTGGAGACCACCACCGGCCCGCTCGGCCAGGGTATCGCCAACGCCGTGGGCTTCGCCCTGGCAGAAAAAGTGCTGGCTGCCCAGTTCAACCGTGACGGCCACACCATCGTCGACCACAACACTTATGTGTTCCTGGGCGACGGCTGCATGATGGAAGGCATCTCCCACGAAGTCGCCTCGCTGGCCGGCACCCTGGGCCTGAACAAGCTGGTCGCCTTCTACGACGACAACGGCATCTCCATCGACGGCGAAGTGCACGGCTGGTTCACCGACAACACCCCGGCGCGCTTCGAAGCCTACAACTGGCAGGTGATCCGCAACGTCGACGGCCATGACGCCGACGAGATCAAGACCGCCATCGAAACCGCCCGCAAGAGCGATCGCCCGACCCTGATCTGCTGCAAGACCACCATCGGTTTCGGTTCGCCGAACAAGCAGGGCAAGGAAGACTGCCACGGCGCACCGCTGGGCAACGACGAAATCGCCCTGACCCGCCAGGCCTTGAACTGGAATTACGGCCCGTTCGAAATCCCGGCCGACATCTATGCCGAGTGGGATGCCAAGGCTGCCGGTGCCCAGGTCGAAGCCGAGTGGAACCAGCGCTTCGACGCCTACGCCAAGGCTTACCCGGAGCTGGCTGCCGAGTTCAAGCGCCGTACCCGCGGCGAACTGCCGGCCGACTTCAGTGCCAAGGCCCAGGCCTACATCGAAGAAGTGGCTGCCAAGGGTGAAACCATCGCCAGCCGCAAGGCCAGCCAGAACGCCCTGAACGCCTTCGGCCCGCTGCTGCCCGAGTTCCTCGGCGGTTCGGCCGACCTGGCCGGCTCCAACCTGACCCTGTGGAAGGGCTGCAAGGGCGTCGAGGCCAATGACGCCAGCGGCAACTACGTGTTCTATGGCGTACGCGAGTTCGGCATGACCGCCATCATGAACGGTGTTGCCCTGCACGGCGGCCTGGTGCCTTACGGCGCGACCTTCCTGATGTTCATGGAATACGCCCGCAACGCCGTGCGCATGTCGGCGCTGATGAAGCAGCGCGTGATCCATGTGTATACCCACGACTCCATCGGCCTGGGCGAAGACGGCCCTACCCACCAGCCGATCGAGCAGCTGACCAGCCTGCGCAGCACGCCGAACCTGGACACCTGGCGCCCGGCTGACGCCGTTGAATCCGCTGTGTCCTGGAAAAACGCCCTGGAGCGCAAGGACGGCCCTTCGGCGCTGATCTTCTCGCGCCAGAACCTGCAGCACCAGGCGCGCAGCGCGCAGCAGATCGCCGACATCAGCCGTGGTGGCTATGTGCTCAAGGACTGTGCAGGCGAGCCTGAGCTGATCCTGATCGCTACCGGTTCGGAAGTGGGCCTGGCGGTTCAGGCCTTCGACAAGCTGACCGAGCAGGGCCGCAAGGTGCGCGTGGTTTCCATGCCGTGCACCAGCGTGTTCGATGCCCAGGATGCTGCCTACAAGCAGTCCGTGCTGCCGCTGGAAGTGGGCGCGCGCATCGCCATCGAAGCCGCCCACGCCGACTTCTGGTACAAGTACGTCGGCCTGGAAGGCCGCGTGATCGGCATGACCACCTACGGTGAGTCGGCGCCGGCTTCGGCCCTGTTCGAGGAGTTCGGCTTCACCCTGGAGAACATCCTCGGTACTGCCGAAGAGCTGCTGGAAGACTGATGTAACCCGGGAGGGCAGTGACGCCCTTCAGGTCGTGCAAGGGGAGGGCTTTGCCCTCCATCGCGACGCAAGGCCGCTCCCACAGGGTACTGCGCATGCCGCACCCTGTGGGAGCGGCCTTGCGTCGCGATGGGCCGCCACGCGGCCCCAACCGCCATCATGCGTTAGCGAGCCAACGAATGCCCCACCTGCGTCCCTACAAAGTTGCACTCAACGGTTATGGCCGTATCGGCCGCTGTGTCCTGCGCGCGCTGTTCGAGCGGGGGGCGAAGGCCGGTTTCGAGATCGTTGCGCTGAATGACCTGGCCGACCAGGCCAGCTTGGAGTACCTGACTCGCTTCGACTCCACCCATGGCCGCTTCCCTGGCCAGGTGAAGGTCGACGGCGACTGTCTGCATATCAATGGCGACTGCGTGAAAGTCATGCGCAGCGCCACCCCCGAAGGCATCGATTGGGCTGCCCTGGGTATCGACCTGGTGCTGGAGTGCTCCGGTGCCTACAACACCCGCGCCGACGGCCAGCGCTTCCTCGATGCCGGTGCCCCGCGCGTGCTGTTCTCCCAGCCCATGGCCAGCGAGGCCGATGTCGATGCCACCGTGGTCTATGGCATCAACCAGGCTTGCCTGACCGGCCAGGAGCGGCTGGTTTCCAATGCCTCCTGCACCACCAACTGCGGCGTGCCCCTGTTGCGTGTGCTGGACCAGGCGTTCGGCATCGAGTACGTGCAGATCACCACCATCCACTCGGCGATGAACGACCAGCCGGTGATCGACGCCTATCACCACGAAGACTTGCGCCGCACCCGTTCGGCCTTCCAGTCGGTGATACCGGTGTCCACTGGTCTGGCGCGCGGTATCGAGCGCCTGCTTCCGGAACTTGCCGGGCGAATCCAGGCCAAAGCGGTACGCGTGCCGACCGTCAACGTGTCTTGCCTGGACATCACCCTGCAGACCGCCCGCGACACCAGTGCCGCCGAGGTCAACCGGGTGCTGCGCGAGGCCGCGCTGGACGGCCCGCTGAAAGGCTTGCTGGCCTACACCGAGCTGCCGCATGCCAGCTGTGATTTCAACCATGACCCGCATTCGGCGATCGTCGATGCCAGCCAGACGCGTGTTGCCGGGCCCCGCCTGGTCAACCTGCTGGCCTGGTTCGATAACGAATGGGGGTTCGCCAACCGTATGCTCGACGTTGCCGAACACTATCTGCACGTCGTTCACCCAACCCGCAATAAACAGCCCTGAAGGACTGCATTCATGACCGTGTTGAAGATGACCGACCTCGACCTGCAAGGTAAGCGCGTACTGATCCGCGAAGACCTCAACGTGCCTGTGAAGGACGGTGTGGTAACCAGCGACGCGCGCATCCTGGCAGCGCTGCCGACCATCAAGCTGGCCCTGGAGAAGGGCGCGGCGGTAATGGTCTGCTCGCACCTGGGCCGCCCGACCGAAGGCGAGTTCTCTGCCGAAAACAGCCTCAAGCCGGTTGCCGAGTACCTGAGCAAGGCCCTGGGCCGCGAGGTGCCGCTGGTTGCCGACTACCTGGGCGGCGTCGCGGTGCAGGCCGGTGAGCTGGTGCTGTTCGAGAACGTGCGCTTCAACAAGGGCGAGAAGAAGAACGCCGACGAGCTGGCCCAGCAGTACGCTGCGCTGTGCGACGTGTTTGTCATGGACGCGTTCGGCACCGCGCACCGCGCCGAGGGCTCGACCCACGGTGTGGCCAAGTTCGCCAAGGTTGCAGCTGCAGGCCCCCTGCTGGCTGCCGAGCTGGATGCCCTGGGCAAAGCCCTGAAGGCGCCGGCCAAGCCGATGGCGGCCATCGTCGCCGGCTCCAAGGTTTCCACCAAGCTGGACGTGCTGAACAGCCTGAGCGCGGTCTGCGACCAGCTGATCGTCGGTGGTGGCATTGCCAATACCTTCCTGGCCGCTGCCGGCCACCCTGTCGGCAAGTCGCTGTACGAGCCGGACCTGGTCGACACGGCCAAGGCCATCGCTGCCAAGGTCAATGTGCCGCTGCCGGTTGACGTGGTGGTCGCCAAGGCGTTCGCCGAAGATGCCGAAGCCACCGTCAAGGCCATCGCCGATGTTGCTGCCGACGACATGATCCTAGACATCGGCCCGCAAACCGCAGCCCAGTTCGCCGAGTTGCTGAAGTCGTCGAAGACCATCCTGTGGAACGGCCCGGTCGGCGTGTTCGAGTTCGACCAGTTCGGCAAGGGTACCCAGGTGCTGGCCAAGGCCATCGCCGACAGCGACGCGTTCTCCATCGCCGGTGGCGGTGACACCCTGGCGGCCATCGACAAATATGGCGTTAGCAAGGAAATCTCCTACATTTCTACCGGTGGCGGCGCGTTCCTCGAGTTCGTCGAGGGCAAGGTCCTGCCAGCCGTGGCAATCCTGGAAGAGCGGGCCAAGGCCTGATGACTTCGGCGCCTGGCAAAGGGAGTGGCCTGATGGTCAAGCAATTGCCTGTGATGCTGCTGGCGGGTCTGCTGAGCGCGTGCTCCGGCAGCCCGGCTTCGCCTGACGACCCGGCGCAGCCGCCCAAGGGCGGCTGCTACCAGTCCGAGTGGCAGGCCGAGACCGTGCCGGTGATCAGCAAGCGTGTGGGCCCGGAAGGCCTGGAAAAGTACGACGAAGACCACCAGCGCAAGGCGCCGGGTTGCCCTTGATCGGGTAACTGGCAACCTGAAGGCTGATTTGTGGTCTTGGAAAGGGGCCGCTGTGCGCCCTTCGCGGGCAAGCCCGCGAAGGGCTGCAAAGCAGCCCCAAATCGAGGAAACTGAATGAAAGCGCTTTTGGCCGTGACGGTCCTGGCGACACTGGCAGGCTGCTCACTGCTGCAGCCGGCGCAACCCGCCCCGGCAGACAACTGGACCCGCTGGGTCTGCGATACCCAGGCCGAGGTGCTGTGGCGCTTCGCCGATGCCCAGCGTGACCAGGTCGACGTGCGCCTGGGCGGTGGTGACCAGGTTTACCGGCTCAAGGCCGAACCAGGTGCTTCGGGCGCGCTGTACAGCGATGGCATGCTGGCCTTCCACACCAAGGGCGAAGAAGGCCTGGTGTACTGGGTGGCAACCAACGATCTGATTGGGCGGGGCTGCAAGGCACCGTGACTGGCCGGGCCGCAATGGCGGCCCACACTACTTGAACAGCAACCGCCCCTGCGGCAGGCTTGCACGAAACATACGACGCTTGTCGGGAGAGAGATACACAATGGCACTCATTAGCATGCGCCAGATGCTGGACCACGCCGCCGAGTTCGGTTACGGCGTACCAGCTTTCAACGTCAACAACCTCGAGCAGATGCGCGCCATCATGGAAGCGGCCGACAAGACCGACTCCCCGGTGATCGTGCAGGCCTCGGCCGGTGCCCGCAAATACGCCGGCGCCCCGTTCCTGCGCCACCTGATCCTGGCTGCCATCGAAGAATTCCCGCACATTCCGGTGTGCATGCACCAGGACCATGGCACCAGCCCTGATGTCTGCCAGCGCTCGATCCAGCTGGGCTTCAGCTCGGTCATGATGGACGGCTCGCTGGGCGAAGACGGCAAGACCCCGACCGACTACGAATACAACGTGCGTGTCACCCAGCAGACCGTGGCCATGGCGCACGCCTGTGGCGTTTCGGTAGAAGGCGAGCTGGGCTGCCTGGGTTCGCTGGAAACCGGCATGGCCGGTGAAGAAGACGGTATCGGTGCCGAAGGTGTTCTGGACCACAGCCAGATGCTGACCGACCCGGAAGAAGCCGCTGATTTCGTCAAGAAGACCCAGGTCGATGCATTGGCCATCGCCATTGGTACCAGCCACGGTGCCTACAAGTTCACCAAGCCGCCAACCGGTGACATCCTGGCCATCGAGCGTATCAAGGAAATCCACAAGCGCATCCCCAATACCCACTTGGTGATGCACGGCTCCTCGTCGGTACCGCAGGAGTGGCTGGCGATCATCAACCAGTACGGTGGCGAGATCAAGGAAACCTACGGCGTACCGGTTGAAGAAATCGTCGAAGGCATCAAGTACGGCGTGCGCAAGGTCAACATCGACACCGACCTGCGCCTGGCTTCCACCGGTGCCATGCGCCGCCACATGGCCATGCACCCGAGCGAGTTCGACCCTCGCAAGTTCTTCGCTGAAACCGTGAAGGCCATGCGTGATGTGTGCATCGCCCGTTACGAAGCGTTTGGCACTGCAGGCAATGCCTCGAAGATCAAGCCGATCTCCCTGGAAGGCATGTTCCAGCGCTATGCCAAAGGCGAGCTGGCGGCCAAGGTCAACTGATCGAACCGTTGAGCGTTATAGAAAGACCCGCAGAAATGCGGGTTTTTTTTGCTTGGCATTCAGGCCTTGGGAGCGATTTGGCGGCCCCCGGCATCAGGCTCACAGTCATGTTGCAAAGCTACCGTTAGTCGACTAATTTCTTCGTCCATGGCTTATTGCCATGCCTTGCATTGCGTCTTTCGTAGCCACGGCTAGAGTTAAGCTCGGAGCCAATAGCAAGTCGTAGTTGGACATACAAGAGAAGCAGCATGGATGGCGCTTACCCTCAGCCACTGGATGGCAGTTCGGTTCTTCTGGTGGTAGACGATTACCCCGAAAACCTCATCAGCATGCGGGCTTTGCTGGCCCGGCAAGATTGGCAGGTGTTAACAGCCGGTTCGGGGATGGAAGCCCTCAGCACCTTGCTGGAGCATGATGTCGACCTGGTCCTGCTGGACGTGCAAATGCCGGAGATGGACGGCTTTGAAGTTGCCCGGCTGATGCGCGGCAGCCAACGTACGCGGCTGACACCGATCATTTTCCTGACCGCGAACGAACAGTCCGAAGCGGCCGTGCTCAAAGGCTACGCCAGCGGCGCCGTGGACTACATGTTCAAACCGTTCGACCCCAAGGTTCTCAAGCCCAAAGTCCAGGCCTTGCTCGACCAGCAGCGCAACCGGCGCATGCTGCAGCGCCTGACCCGGGAGCTGGAAGCCGCCAGGGCGTTCAATGGGTCGATTCTGGAGAACGCCGCCGAAGGCATTCTGGTGGTGGACGCACAGGGCGTGATCAGCTTTGCCAACCCGGCCATTTCCCGCTTGCTGGCGGCCCCCGTGCAGCACATTCAGGGCGCCCAACTGCTCGACCTGGTGCAGCTTCCCGCTGCCTGCCCATGGCTTGAATCGGAGTTCTACCGTGCTTACCTGGGGCAAGAAATCTACCGCGTGCACGACGCGCAACTGCGCACGCTGGCCGGCGAGCTTGTTCCGGTGGCATTGTCGTGCGCGCCGTTGCCAGCCGACCAGCAGGCCATGGTGGTGACCGTGCTGGACATGTCGGCAGTGCGCAACCTGCACCAGCAACTGGAGTACCAGGCCGTTACCGACCCGCTGACCGGCCTGCTGAACCGCCGCGGTTTCTACCAGGCGGCCGAGGGCGCTCTGTTGCGCAACGAGCGCTCGGACAAGGCCCAGGCGCTGATGTACATGGACCTGGACGGCTTCAAGCGCATCAACGACACCCTTGGCCATGACGCCGGTGACCGCGTGCTGCGCTGGGTCGCCGAGCAACTCAAGGACTGCCTGGGCAGCGAGGCCTTGCTGGCGCGCATGGGCGGCGATGAATTCACCGCGCTGTTCGACAGCCTGCCTTACCCGGAGCAGGCTGGGCGTTATGCCGAGCGGCTGCTGGAGCGGGTGTCCATCCGCCATGAAGTGGACGGCCTGGATGTGTGCCTTGGGGTGAGCATTGGTATTGCCACCTATCCGGAATGCGGTGCCAATGTCGAAGGCCTGCTGCGCGCAGCCGATGCGGCGATGTATGCCGCCAAGCAGGCCGGGCGCCAGCAGTACCGCTTTTACGACCAGGAACTCAACGGGCGGGCGCGTTCGCGACTGATGCTCGAAGACAGCGTGCGCACCGCCATCGAGCAACAGGACTTCACCCTGGTGTACCAGCCGCAAGTCAGCTTCATCGATGGCCGCCTGCGGGGTTTCGAGGCCTTGTTGCGCTGGCAGCACCCGAGCGTCGGCGATGTGCCGCCAGGCCTGTTCATTCCTCTGCTCGAGGAAGCCCGGCTGATCAACCGGCTGGCCAGCTGGATCTACCGCCAGGGCGCGGCCCAACGCCATGCCTGGTACCAGCACTTTCCCGCAGACCTGGTGCTGGGCATCAGCCTGAGCCGTGCGCAGTTTGTCATGCCCGGGCTGGTCGAAGAACTGCAGCGGGTGATCCATTTTTACCAGTTGGACCCGGCGCAACTGGAGGTCGAGGTTGCAGAGACCTCGCTGATGTACAACATCGATGCGGCGGTGAAACAGATCCATCGCCTGCGCGAGCTGGGCGTACGGGTGGCGCTGGATGACTTTGGCGCCGGCGACTGTTCACTGCGCATGCTGCGGGACCTGCCGATCGATACCCTGAAGCTGGATCGCCACCTGGTGGCACGCTTGCCTGATACGGCAGTGGATACCGCCTTGGTGCGCAGTGTCATCAGCTTGTGCGCCGACTACGGCATCACGGTCATTGCCGAGGGCGTGGAAACCCCGGCCCAGGCAGCCTGGCTCAACGCCAATGGTTGCGAGTATGTGCAGGGGTTCCTGGTGGCCCACCCCATGACCGCCTCGGACGCTACCCGCTTCCCGGTGATTTTCTCCTGGCCAGCGCCATGATTGGCTAGAATCGGCATTCGTTACGCCGAATGCACTGCCATGACCGTATTACGTTACCTGCAAGCCTACCCGCCGCACCTGCAAGAGCAGGTGCGCAAGATGATCGACAGCGACCGCCTGGGCGAGTACCTGCAGCGCCGCTACCCCGGGCGCCATGATGTGCAAAGCGACAAGGCGCTGTACGGCTATGCCCAGGAGCTGCGCCAGCAGTACCTGCGCAGTGCGCCGGGCCTGGACAAGGTGTTGTTCGATAGCCGGCTCGACCTGACCCACCGCGCGCTCGGCCTGAACACCGCGGTGTCGCGGGTGCAGGGCGGCAAGCTCAAGGCCAAAAAGGAAATCCGTATTGCCTCGCTGTTCAAGGAGGCCGCACCGCAGTTCTTGCGCATGATCGTGGTGCATGAGCTGGCGCACTTGCGCGAGCGCGACCACAACAAGGCCTTCTACC
Organism: Pseudomonas sp. BJP69; assembly: GCF_007633355.1. NCBI lineage: Bacteria > Pseudomonadati > Pseudomonadota > Gammaproteobacteria > Pseudomonadales > Pseudomonadaceae > Pseudomonas > Pseudomonas sp. BJP69. The sequence continues at coordinate 5,034,716 of NZ_CP041933.1, read as the reverse complement.
AGCTCTGCCAGCACATGGAACCCGATTATCACCAACTGGAATTCGACCTGCGCGTCTACCTGACCTACCGGGAACTGCCGGGCAACCTCTGAGGAACATGCAGCATGGACGTGAGCAAGACCAAAAGCAGCTTCTACCGGCGCCTGTACGTAGCCTGGCTGATCGACAGCCGCACCGCGACCAGCGTGCCGGCCCTGGTGGAAGCCACCGGTATGCCGCGGCGCACCGCCCAGGACACCATCGCCGCGCTGGCCGACCTAGACATCGTTTGCGAGTTCGAGCAACAGGAAGGCGCGCGCAACCACGCCGGGCATTACCGTATTCGTGACTGGGGCGCGGTCGACAAACAGTGGATCAGCCAGCATCTGCGGCAGGTCCGCGACGTGCTGGGTTACCCTTGAGGCCAAAAATAGAGGCAAAATGACACTATTGGCCGCTGCCCCCGGCAGTGCGTTTGTGTAACCTCACCCGCAGTGTGTGCCCTCCATGGCAAAAGGACATAAGCATGCGGCCACTGCTTTGTGCGCTGGGAGTACTGGCAATCTTGCTGGCAACACCTGCCCTGGGCCAGGGCAAGCTGCGCCTGGTGGCGGATAAATGGCCCCCGTTCACCGATGTAGACCTGCCAGGCGGTGGCTTGGCGACCAGCATCGTCACCACGGCGCTGGCCCGTGCCGGCTACGCCAGCAGCTATGAGGAGGCGCCCTGGGCGCGGGCGCTGCAGGGCGTTGCGCAAGGGCGCTACGACGTGTTGATCGATGCCTGGTACAACGAGGCGCGCGCCAGCATCGGGCAGTTCTCCACGCCATACCTGACCAACCGTATCCGCTTGCTGCAGCGAAAAGGCCAGGCGATACGCTACCGGCAACAGTCGGACCTTTACCCCTACACCATCGCTGTCGTGCGTGATTACGCCTATTCCCCTGGGTTCGACGGCGATCCGCGCCTGCACAAGGTGGCGGTGCGCACCTTTTCCTCGGCACTGCGCATGGTCGCAGCAGGGCGAGTAGACCTGGCGGTGGAAGACGAGTACGTTGCCCGCTACAACCTGCAGCGTGAACCGCAGCAGGTGCGTGACGAGGTGGTGCTGGTTGAGCCGCCGCTGGGGGAGAACACCCTGCATATCCTGGTCAGCCTGAAGCACCCGGAGCGTGCGCGGATTGTCGAGCGGTTCGAGCAGGCGATCGCAGCGATGAGGGCCGATGGCAGCTATGCCCGGCTGCTGCGCCAGCATGGCTTTTGAGCTTGGGTGGCGTTACCGGCCTCTTCGTGGGTAAAGGCCGGGTCAGGCCTCAGCCCGGGTTGCCTTCCTTGATCAGGTGCGCGGCCAAGGTCCGCAATGGCCCCAACTGCCGGCAGATCAGCGCCAGTTGTGTCTGCACCAGCCGTTGATGTTCATCCAGCTCATCCGGCATCTGCTCCAGGGCGTTGGCCAGCGCTTCTTCGGCATCGCTGTGAATGGCCACGGGCAGCCGCGCTGCCAGGCCGTTGGCGATTTCGTCCAGGCTGCTGGCCAGGCTTTGCCCGGCACCTTCGATCAACTGTTCCTGGGCCTGGGCCGGCAATGCCGTATCGCGGTGCGCGCCCAGCCCCGAGAGGTAGCTGAGCAGGGTGTGCGACAGCACCAGGAACCGGAAGCCGACATCGGCCTCCTTACGGAAATGCCCCGGCTCCATCAGCATGTTGGCCAGGGTGGTGGACAGCGCCGCGTCGGCGTTGTGGGCATTGCGCCGGGCCAGGCGGTAGGCCAGGTCGTCGCGCTTGCCGTGGGCATACTGCTGCATGATCTGGCGCAAGTACACGCTGGCACAGGCCAGGGTATTGGCCAGCGCCTTGTTCAGGCGCCGCCCCTGCCAGTCAGGCAGGAACAGGAACACCGCAAGGATGGCAATCAGGCTGCCCACCAGGGTATCGAACAGGCGCGGCAGGAACAGGCCGTAGCCGTCGCCGATCTGGTTGAAGCAGAACAGTACCATCAGCGTGATCGCGGCCGTGGCCAGGGTGTAGCGGGTCGTGCGGTTGACGAAGAACACCACCCCCGCAACTACGGCGAACAGCGACTGGATGAGCGGGTTGGGGAACAGGTCGAACAAGGCCCAGCCGACGGTCAGGCCAATGGCCGTGCCGAAAATGCGCTGCACCAGCTTGCGCCGGGTCGCACCGTAGTTGGGCTGGCAGACGAACAGGGTGGTGAGGATGATCCAGTAGCCCTGGGTGGGGTGGATCAGGTGCACCATGCCGTAGCCGATCGACAGCGCCAAGGGCAGGCGCAAGGCATGCCGGAACAGCAGCGACGTGGGTGTCAGCTGGGTACGTAGGCGCGTCCACACGTCTTTGAGCGAGCGTGGCGAGCGGTCGAGCAGGCTGCTGTCACTGGCGTCGGCCAGGCTGTCGGGGTTGCTCGCGGCACTGAGCAGGCGGTCGAGCGTGGCCAGGTTGGCGGCCAGGGCCCGCAGCGAGCGCAACAGGCCGCGCCAGGCCGGGTTGTTTTGCAGGCGCAGGTGCTCCAGCGCAGCGTTGAGGTCTTCGAGGGCCTCGGGATAACCGCTGGCCAGCACGAAAGGCTGGCGCAGGCGGATCGAACGGGCCAGCTCCTGGCAGGACGAGCCCTGTTTGCGCAGCAGGCGCTGGCAGCGGAACATCACGTCACTGTGGAAGAACGTTTCGGTCAGGGCGTTGTAGGGGTAATGCGAGGCACTGACCCGCTCGTGGATGTCCTGGGCCAGGAAATACAGCTTCAGGTAGCGGCTGACCTTGGAGTTTGGCTGGCTGTTGCCGACCCGGTGCAGGATGATTTCCTTGGCCGCGTTCAGGGCTGCCACCACCTTGCCATTCTGCTGGGCCAGGGCCAGGCGTGTGGCCTCGACGTCGAGGGTGCGCACCGGCTCGAACAGGCTGGCCTTGAGTTTCAGGTAGCTGCCCAGCTCGAAGAACAGCTTGGCCAGGCTCTGCTGGACCGGCTGGTTGGAGAACAGCGCCTGCCACAATACCGATAACAGCCCGTACCAGGCCGCGCCCGCCACCAGCAGCATGGGCTCGTGCCAGAAATCCGTGACCTGGCCGCCGCGCTGGTCTACGCCGATCATGGTGTACACCGCGGTGATCAGGGTTGCCGAGGCAATGGCCCCGTAGCGCTCGCCCAGTGCGCCGAGCATGGTCAGGCTAAACGCTGCCAGGGCCAGGGCGATGGCGAAGAACCAGGGGTAGGGGAACAGCAGTTCGACCGCCAGCGCAGCAATGGCGAAACACACCAGGGTGACGGCCAGGGCGCTGAGGCGGCCCTGCCAGCTGTCGTCGGTTTCGGCCAGGGCGCTGGCGATGATGCCGAGGAACAGCGGGATCAGCAGGGCCATCTCGTTCTGGTACCAGCACAGGGCCAGGCTGCCGGTGAGGGCGATGGTGACCCGGATGCTATAGCTGAACTTGTCTTGGCCCCACAGGCGACGCAGTGACTGACGGAACGAGCTCGATGACATGTTGGCCTGCTAGGCAGTGATCAGAGGAATACCTTTCAGAACCGGTTACTGGGGCCGCTTTGCGGCCCTTCGCGGGCGCGCCCGCTCCCACAGGTACTGCACAAAACCCCGTGGGAGCGGGCATGCCCGCGAAGGGGCGCGAAGCGGCCCAGATTCCGGCGCTGGGCACGGGCCAGCAAGAAGCGTTCCGTGCTGCTGAATGGATTCTACTCTACACGAACTGCGCTGCGGCGTTGGCCGATGCCCAGGCCCACTGGAAATTGAAACCACCCAGGTGGCCGGTGACATCCAGCACTTCGCCAATAAAGTACAGCCCGGGGCTTTTCAGCGACTCCATGGTCTTGGACGACACTTCGCGGGTATCCACGCCGCCCAGGGTCACTTCGGCGGTGCGGTAGCCCTCGGTGCCCGCAGGCACCACCTGCCAGTTGGCCAGCTTCTCGGCAATCTGCGCCAGTTCTGCGGGGGTGTACTGCTTCATGGGACGGGACTCGAACCACTGCTCGGCCAGCAGGTTGGCCAGCTTGCGGGTGAACACTTCGCCCAGCACGGTCTTCAGTTCGGCATTGGCGCGCTCGGTTTGCATCTGCTGCAGCCAGGTGAGTGCATCGCGGTCGGGCAACAGGTTGATCTCGACAGTGTCACCGGCTTCCCAGAACGACGAGATCTGCAGGATTGCCGGGCCACTCAGGCCACGGTGGGTGAACAGCAGGTTTTCGCGGAAGCTGGTGCCGTTGCAGGTGGCCGTGCAATCAAGCGAAGTGCCGGACAGCTCGCTGCACAATGCCTTGAGTTGTGGCTCGGTGATGGTGAACGGCACCAGCCCGGCGCGGGTCGGCAGCAGGGTGTGGCCAAACTGGCGCGCGACCTGGTAGCCGAACCCGGTGGCGCCCAGGGTCGGGATCGACAGGCCACCGGTGGCGATCACCAGTGACTGGCAGGCGAACTGCCCGCCGCTGGTCTGCAGCAGGTAGCCGCTTTCGGTTTTTTCGATCTGTTCGATGCTGGTGTGCATGCGGATTTCGGCACCGGCCTCGTCGCATTCGGCCAGCAGCATGTCGAGGATGTCGCTGGCCTTGTTGTCGCAGAACAACTGGCCGAGCTTCTTCTCGTGGTACGCCACGCCATGCTTGCACACCAGCTCGATGAAGTCCCATTGCGTGTAGCGGGCCAGCGCCGATTTGCAGAAATGGGCGTTGTGCGAGAGGAAGTTGGCCGGTTCGGTGTACATATTGGTGAAGTTGCAGCGCCCGCCGCCAGACATGAGGATCTTCTTGCCTGGCTTGTTGGCGTGGTCGAGCAACAGTACCCGGCGGCCGCGGCGGGCGCTGAGCTGGGCGCACATCAGGCCGGCGGCGCCGGCGCCGAGGATGATCACGTCGGTGGAGTGCACGGTGTTACCTCATGGATAGCCGGGGCCGCTGTGCGGCCCATCGCAGGCAAGCCAGCTCCCACAGGTACTGCACAAGCCTGAAGGCCTGTGGTGACCCTGTGGGAGCTGGCATGCCTGCGATGGGCTGCAAAGCAGCCCCAAAAAATGTCAGACGATGCGGTGATCCTGTGGGAGCTGGCTTGCCTGCGATGGGCTGCAAGGCAGCCCCAAAAATGTCAGACGATGCGGACTTTCAGGGACCGGCCCTTGATCTTGCCGCTGTTCAAGCGCTGCATGGCCTGCTTGGCGAGCGCCCGCTCCACCGCCACAAACGCCTGGAAGTCGAAGATCGCGATCTTGCCCACCTGTTTGCCCGGGATCCCGGCATCACCGGTCAACGCCCCGAGAATGTCGCCAGGGCGCAGCTTGTCCTTGCGCCCGGCGGCGATGCACAGGGTGCTCATCACCGGCAGCAGCGGCTCGCCGCCCTTGTTCTTCAGGCTGTCGAGCTGGTCCCAGCGCAGCGGGCTCTTCTGCAGTTGCTCGATGGCCTGGGCGCGGTGGCCTTCTGCCGGGGCAACCAGGCTCACCGCCAGGCCCTTCTCGCCAGCGCGGCCAGTACGGCCCACGCGGTGCACGTGGATTTCCGCATCGCGCGCCAGCTCGACGTTGATGACCATGTCCAGGCCATCGATGTCCAGGCCGCGCGCGGCCACGTCGGTGGCCACCAGCACCGAGCTGCTGCGGTTGGCGAACATGGTCAGAACCTGGTCGCGGTCGCGCTGCTCCAGGTCGCCGTGCAGCGCCTGGGCGACGATACCCTTGGCGGTCAGGTGCGCAACCACGTCTTCGCACTGCTGCTTGGTGAAGCAGAACGCCACGCATGACTGCGGGCGATAGTGGCCCAGCACGCGGGTCACGGCTTCCAGGCGCTGCTCTGGGTCGATCTCGATGAAGCGCTGCTCGATCTGGTTGTCGGTGTGCAGGCTCTCGACTTTCACTTGCTGCGGGTTACGCATGAAGTCGGCGGCCAGTTGCTTGATGCCGGCCGGGTAGGTGGCCGAGAACAGCAGGGTCTGGCGGCGCGATGGGGTTTTGCCGATGATGCTGGCAATGGCATCGAAAAAGCCCATGTCGAGCATCCGGTCGGCTTCGTCGAGCACCAGGGTGTTCAGGCCATCGAGTACCAGTGTGCCTTTGTCCAGGTGCTGCTGGATGCGCCCAGGCGTACCGACGATGATGTGCGCACCGTGCTCCAGCGAGGCGATCTGCGGGCCCAGCGAGACACCACCGCACAGGGTCAGGATCTTGATGTTGTCCTCGGCGCGGGCCAGGCGGCGCAGTTCCTTGGCGACCTGGTCGGCCAGTTCGCGGGTCGGGCACAGCACCAGGGCCTGGCAGCCGAAGTAACGCGGGTTGATCGGGTTCAGCAGGCCGATGCCGAAGGCGGCGGTCTTGCCGCTGCCGGTCTTGGCCTGGGCAATCAGGTCCTGGCCCTTGAGGATGACCGGCAGGCTCTGGGCCTGGATCGGTGTCATCGCGGCATAGCCAAGGGCGTCCAGGTTGGCCAGCATGGCAGTGGACAGCGGCAAGGTGGCAAAGGCGGTGGATTCGGTGGTCACGAGGCGGGCCTGCGGTGCGAAGCTAAAAATGCCGCATAGTCTACCAGCCTCGTGGCCATTCGCCCTAAGACTCCATGTGGTGTTCCGGACGACGGGCACGCCTTCCGTCCGTCGGTGCCAGCTGCAGGAAGATCGCCGCCGCCAGCATGGCCATCACGCCGATGGTGACAAAGGTCAGCTGGAAGGCGCCCAATGTGGTGTCCACACCTTCGGCACTGCCGGCGGCGGTGAAGCCGCCAAGCAGGGCGCCGGCGCAGGCCACGCCCAGGCTCAGCGCCAGCTGCGCGACCACCGACAGCAGGCTGTTGCCGCTGCTGGCGCTGGCATCGTCGAGGTCGATCAGGGTTACCGTGTTCATTGCCGTGAACTGCATCGAGTTGACCGCGCCCAGCAGCCCCAGCTGGATCAGCAGCACGGCATAGGACGTCTGCTCGTCAACCAGCCCAAGGCTGGCCAGCAGCAGGCCCAGCAGCAAGGTATTGCTGGTCAGGATGATGCGGTAGCCGAAGCGTTCGATCAGCGGCCTGGCAAGGGATTTGGCCACCATTGCCGCCGCCGCCAGCGGGATCATGCTCATGCCGGCCTGGGCCGGCGAATAGCCCAGTGCGACTTGCAGCAGCAATGGCACCAGGAATGGCAGGGCGCCGCTGCCCAGGCGCGCGAACAGGTTGCCCAGGATACCAATGGCGAAGGTGCGCACGCGGAACAGGCTGGGCGAGAACAGCGGCTCGGGGTCGCGCCCGGCGCGCAGCCAGTAGGCGGCCAGGCACGCCATGCCGGCAAACAGCAGCAGCATCACCCGCAGGTGCGGCAGGTGCAGCTCGCCGAGCCCCTCCATGGCAATGGTGATCAGCACCATCGCGGCGCCGAACAGCAGGAAGCCAGGGGTATCGAAGCGGGTGCGTTCAGCGCCGCGCAGGTCGGGGATGAACTTCCAGACGGCGTAGCAGCCCAGCAGGCCGACAGGCAGGTTGAGCAGGAAAATCCAGTGCCAGCTGAGGATCTCCACCAGCCATCCGCCCACCGTCGGACCCAGCAGTGGCCCGAGCAGGCCGGGGATGGTAATGAAGCTCATGATGCGTACCAGCTCGCTGCGCGGGTAGGCGCGCAACACCACCAGCCGCCCGACCGGCAGCATCAGGGCGCCGCCCAGGCCCTGCACCACACGGGCGAAAATCAGGAAGCCGAGGCTGTTGGCGGCGGCGCATAGCAGCGAACCAAAGCTGAACAGCAGGATGGCGCTGAAGAAGATGCGCTTGGTGCCGAAGCGGTCGGCGATCCAGCCCGAGGCGGGTATCAGCAGGGCCACCGTGAGCATGTAGGCAATGATTACGCCCTGCATCCGCAGCGGGTCTTCGGCCAGCGAGCGGGCCATGGCCGGCAGCGCGGTGTTGAGGATGGTGCCGTCCAGGGACTGCATGAAGAAGGCGATGGCGACCACCCAGGGGATCCAGCGGGCGGTGGCGGGGTCTAGCGGGGTGCGTTCGGGCATGACTTCCTCGTTTGTCAGTGCCGGCCTCTTCGCGGCTAAAGCCGCTTCTACAAGGGTTACGCGTTCGTTGTAGAAGCGGCTTTAGCCGCGAAAGGGCCGGCAACTCCAATCACAATGTCAGGGTCAGGCCTTTGACCAGCGCACCCGGCAAATGACTCGACCCGGTGCTGCGCTGTCCATAGGTGCTGGTCGACAGGATCATCTCGCGCTCCTGGGTCAGGTCCTCCAGTTGGCTACCGAGCAAACTGTACAGGCTGTCATCGAAGCGCATGGTGCTCACCGGCCCCTGGATCTGCCCGTTCTCTACCCAGAAGGTGGCGAACCGGGTCAGCCCGGTCATGCGCGCTGCTGGCAAGTCCGAGTAGTTGAGGTACCACAGGTTGCTGATGTACAGCCCAGTGCCCAGCCGCTGCAAGACCTCGTCCATGGGCAGGCCACCCGGTGCCAGGCTGAGTGCGCAGGGCGACTCGTAACTGTCGGCGCCGTTGGCCAGCAGCTTGAATTCGGCGGCGCTGCGCGCGCTGATTAGCCGTTGCGCCGCCCGGCCTTGCTGGATCAGCGGCACATCCAGGCGCGGTGAGCCTTCGTCGGAAAACGCCGGGCTCAGCGAGCCGCTGACCTGCTCGGTGAAACTCACCAGCGGGCTCAGCCGTGCATCGCCGTTGTACAGGCGCTGCAAGGCGCTATTGCCGGTGGCCAGCGCTTGGGCGGAAAAACCGCCCCAGCACAGCATGCCGGCGATTTCGTCCATCGCCGCCGGGGCCAGGTAGGCACGGTAGCTGCCGGGTTCGAGGGTGACCGCCGGGCGCCCGAGGAAGCCCAACTGCTCCCGCGCCTGGCGCAGGCGCGCGGTGAAGTCGTCGGGGTTCCACACCTGGCCGGCGTAGTTGGCCTTCACCGCCTGGCCATTTTCGTGGAACAGGCTCCAGTCGAAGTTGAAGCTGTTGGCCTGGTGCCAGCCGAAGGCACCGAACGAGCTGGCGAAGCCCCGGCAGACCGGGCCCGCGGCATAAATGCCGACCAGGTCCAGGTCACCCGCTTCGCGGTCGAGCAACACCAGCACATCGCTGAGTTCAGGTAGTGGCTGCTGTTGCTGGCTGTGGCTGTGCCAGGCGCTTTCGTCCAGGCGCAGGTAAGGGTCGACGGCCAGCAGTGGCAGGGTCTGGCGCAGTTGCGCCAGGGCATCCGCCAAGCGTTGGCGGTCTAGTTGCGCATCGCCACTCAAGGTCACCTGCTGTTCGGCCTGGCGACCGTCGCGGATCAGCCGCAGCTGCGCGCTGGCCTGGCTGACATGCCCGGCCTGGCGCACCTTGGCGTGGTTGAAGCGCACGAACTGGGACTGCTCGGCGCTGTAGCCAAGGGTAAACTGCTCGCCACTTTCCAGGGCGGCGCGCACCTCCCCGGCCAGGGTTTCAAAAGCGTGTTTCATAAGGCGTCGCCTCCGAATACGTCGATCTGGCGGAACACGCAGGCCGGCGAGGCGTGGCCCACGCGCACCACCTGGTTGGGTTCGCCCTTGCCGCAGTTGGGCGTGCCCAGTACCTGGAAGGTGCTGCGGTCGCCGACCGCTGCCAGGTTGCGCCAGAACTGTGCGGAGATGCCCCGGTAGTTGGGGTTCTTGACGATGCCCTTGAGCTCGCCGTTCTCGATCAGTTGGCCCCATTCGCAGCCGAACTGGAACTTGTTGCGCGCGTCGTCGATGGACCAGGACCGGTTGGTCCGCATCAGGATGCCGTGCTCGATGCCCGCGATCAGTTGTTCGAGGGAGTGCTCGCCCGGCTCGATGTTGAGGTTGGCCATGCGGTCGATCGGCGCACGGTTCCAGCCACAGGCGCGGCTGTTGGCCACACCGTCCAGGCCGGAGCGGAACTGCGACAAAGCGCCACCCAGTGGACGCAGCAGCAGGCCGTCGCGGATCAGGAACTGCTTGCTGGCCGGAGTGCCGTCATCATCGAAGCTGTAGCTGGCCAGTTCTTCGCCGATGGTCGGGTCGAAGGTCACGTTCAGCAGGCTGGAACCGTACTGCAGGCAGCCGAAGTCACTGGCTTTGACGAAGCTGGTGCCCGCGTAGTTACGCTCGTCACCGAGGATGCGGTCCATCTCCAGCGGGTGGCCGATCGATTCGTGAATCTGCAGCATCATCTGGTCGGGCATCAACAGCAGGTCGCGCGGGCCACTGGGCGTATTAGGGGCCAGCAGCAACTGCAGGGCCTCGTCGGCGACCCGACTGGCGGCACCCACCAGGCCACAACGCTCAACGATCTCGTAACCGCCTTGCTGGCCGAAATTGTCGCGGCCCAGGCTGCGGCTCTGGCTGTCCTGGCCGTTGCTGGCAGTTACCCCCAGCCCCGGGAACAGAAAGCGCTGGGCATGGCGCAGCTCGGCGCCGGCTGAGTTCAGGTAGGTCTGCTCGACCAGGCTCAGGCCCAGACTGGCCTGCCAGTCCACCAGGCGGCTGTCCTTGGGTACGCTGGCTGATTCCGCGGCGAGCAAGCCAAGGCAGTCGGCCAGGCTGGGCACGGGCTGGTCGAAGTTGGGCGAGATGTGGTCGTGGCGGGCGCTGGGCACGGGTTGCCCGCGCAGATCCAGCAGACTATGCCGGGCGATCTGCCGGGCCAGGGCTTCGGCCTGCTCCAGGGCGCGCTGCAGGCCGGCCTGCGACAGATCGGCGGTGGCCGCATAGGCCTCCACGCCATTGACCCGTACGGTGAGCATCGCGCCCTCGTCCTGGCTGAACGAGGGTGGCTCGGCCACATTGCGGCGAACCGAAAGCGCCTGGTGCGACTGTTTCACATGGCGCAGGGAAAACAACTCGGCCGTGCTGCGCAGCGCGGCAAAGCGCTGGCGCAGCAGGGCGCTGGAATCGAACATGTGCAAGCCTCCGTGTACACGGTGGCTCCCCCTAGAACCACTCGTCCTGCATCGCGAGGCAAGTGTTGTCGCGCGCCTCGAGCAATGCCAGCTCATTATGGCAGCCTGGTACTTCCCAGGTCAGGAAATAACGGGCGGCCTGCAGCTTGCCGAGGTAAAAGTCGCGCTCGCCAGCGTCGGCCTTGAGCAGCCCAAGTTCGGCGTGGACTGCCTGTTCCAGCCACCGCCAGCCGATTACACAGTGGCCGAAGGCCTTCAGGTACAGGGCCGAGTTGGCCAGGGCCCCGGCGACTTTACCCTGGGCCAGGTCACCGAGCAGGGTCAGGGTGACCCCTTGCAGGCGATTGACCAGCTGCTCCAGTGGCTGGCGCAGCGGGTCGAGGTTGGGGTGGTGGCTGGCGCGCTCGCCGGTGGCGGCGATTCGGCGAAGCAGTTGCTTGAGGCCGGCGCCATTGTTCTGCGCCAGCTTGCGGCCGAGCAGGTCGAGCGACTGGATGCCCTCGGTGCCTTCGTGGATCGGGTTCAGGCGATTGTCGCGGTAGTACTGCTCCACCGGGTATTCGCGGGTATAGCCGTGGCCGCCGAGAATCTGGATCGCCAGTTCGTTGGCCTTGAGGCAGAACGCCGAGGGCCAGGACTTGACGATCGGGGTCAGCAGATCGAGCAGTTCCTGCGCCTCGTTGCGGGCGCTCTCATCACTGCCGGTCTGCGTGTCGTCGAACAGGCGCGCGGCGTACAGGCCAAGGTCGAAGGCGCCTTCGACGTAGGCTTTCTGCGCCAGCAGCATGCGTTTCACATCGGTGTGCTGAATGATCGGCACCGCGCTGCTGTGCGGGTCCTTGTTGTCCGGCAGGCGGCCCTGCGGGCGCTGGCGGGCGTATTCCAGCGAATACAGGTAGCCGGCATAACCCAGCATCACCGCACCCATGCCGACGCCAATACGCGCTTCGTTCATCATCTGGAACATGCAGGCCAGGCCTTGATGCGGCTGGCCGACCAGATAGCCGACGCACTGGCCGTTGTCACCGAAGTTGAGCGCCGTGGAGGTGGTGCCGCGCCAGCCCATCTTGTGGAACAGCCCGGCCAGCAGCACATCGTTGCGCGGACCGCAGCTGCCGTCGGGGTTAACGTGGTACTTGGGCACGATGAACAGCGAGATGCCCTTCACCCCAGGCGGGGCGTCCGGCAGCTTGGCCAGTACCATGTGCACGATGTTTTCCGACAGCGCGTGGTCGCCGCCGGAGATGAAGATCTTGCTGCCCTTGAGCCGATAGCTGCCGTCGCCGGCAGGTTCAGCGCGGGTGCGGATATCGGCCAGCGACGAGCCGGCGTGGGGTTCGGTCAGGGCCATGGTGCCGAAGAAGCGCCCGTCGATCATCGGCTGCAGGAACAGGCGCTTCTGCTCCTGCGTGCCGAAGCTTTCGATCAGGTTGGCCGCGCCCATGGTCAGGAACGGGTAGGCTGTGGTGCCGGCGTTGGCGGCCTGGAAGTGCGCGAAGCACGCTTGCGAGACCAGGCTGGGCAGTTGCATACCACCTGCGTCGTAGTCGCGGTTGGCGTTGAGGAAACCGGCCTCCAGGAACGCGTCGACGGCGGGTTTCACCTCGGGGATCAGCTCGGCGCGGCCGTCGACGTAGCGCGGCTCGTTTTCATCGGCTTTGCGGTTGTGCGGGGCGAAGAACTTCTCGGCGATGGTGCGCGCGGTGGTCAGCGCGGCGTCGAAGGTTTCGCGGCTGTGTTCGGCGAAGCGTGGGCGCTGGGTGAGGGCTTCGGCGTCGAGGACTTCGTAGAGTTCGAAGGCGAGGTTGCGGGGGCTGAGCAGGGTCTCGGGCATGGGGGCGGTCCTTGAGCGGGCTTGAGGCGAGTCTAGGATCGGCCGAATAAGACTGGCTACCATGATCGATTCAGATGATGTTCAGTCACAGATCCTCGTATTTGGAGCGTCGGATGTTGATTGACGGGGGAAGGGGCTGGGTAGAGTGAGCGTCAACGGAACCAGATTCTCGCAGCAAGCATTCCAGCACCTACGAGATCAAAAGGCATGCAGCTATCAGTCTTGGTACCTACGTGCGTCGCAGAAATTTCCTACGTCCAAAGTGATCTCTGGACTGGTGTGGCATTAGCCGCAAACTTCGTAACCTCCCGAGGGGATGAGGGACGTTTTTTTGCGAGCGACGGGAAAGACCACGCCAATACCCGTAGGGTTTTAAGTCAGCGGTGGGTACCGTTGAGCGAAAATGAGCGAAGTTTCGCCAGGCTGTAGGTATCTGGTGGCTTTGGCGTAACTCTGAGTCGCGCATCTTGGAAAGATAGTGTGGCACCTGCTCGGTCACGGATGCCCGCTTTGTTCGCCGCAGCAGCTTCGGCGCCTGTAAGACCGAGCGCCGCCCGCGCGGCGCATCGCGAGCTGGCGCTCGCTCCTACGTTTGTTTCGGGCCAATCATTCCTGTGGGATTTGTGCGCGAACGCTTTGGCGCATGGCTTGATATTGTGTCGTATGAACAAGGCGGTCGCGCACGCCTGTCACAGGCCTCACTGGCCCGAAACAAACGTAGGAGCGAGCGCCAGCTCGCGATGCGCCGCGCGGGCGGCGCTCGGTCTCACAGGCGCTGAAAATGTTCCTACGTTTGTTTCGGGCCAATCATTCCTGTGGGATTTGCGCGCGAACGCTTTGGCGCATGGCTTGATATTGTGTCGTATGAACAAGGCGGTCGCGCACGCCTGTCACAGGCCTCACTGGCCCGAAACAAACGTAGGAGCGAGCGCCAGCTCGCGATGCGCCGCGCGGGCGGCGCTCGATCTCACAGGCGCTGAAAATGTTGTGTCGGTCACCTGTCAGCCCGCCCCCAATCTCAAGGCGGACACCCATAAAAAAAGGAGAGCCAAAGCTCTCCCTTTCCCTCAACAACCCTCAGCCTCAGCCAATCGTCATCAAGCTGGCGTTACCACCGGCCGCCGCAGTATTCACACTAACCGCGCGCTCAATCACCAGCCGCTCCAGCGCAATCTGATGATCCCCGCTGGACAACCCGTGCACACCCACGATCGCCCCGCCACGCTTGGCCACCTGCTGGCAAACGCCACGCAGCTGGTCCGAGTCGCCATGGTGGATCACGGCGTCGAACGCCACTTCATCCTTGTTCCAGTCCGCCACCAGCTTCACCTTGGCCTGCAACTCACGCGGCAGGCGCGCGCGCAAGGCCTTGCCCGGTTCGCTGTCAGCCCACACCGCCGAGCTGCCAACAGCCAGCACCGCGGCGAGCTGCGCCAGCAGGTCGGTTTCATTATCCGCCAGGCACAGCACATGCTCGCGCGGCAGGATGGTGTAGCTGTTGCGCTCACCGGTCGGGCCTGGCAGCAGGCGGGCGATGCCGCTCTGCGACTGGCCAGCGAACTGGTCGCACAGCGCGGCCAGGTCGGCCAGCTGATTGCTCTCGGCCCAGGCCTTCAAACCGTGCAGCGGCTTCACCAGTTGCTCATGCAGGGTACGGTCCGGCTTGCCTTCGCCATCCTGTTGCTGGAAGTGGCGGCCAATCGCGTCGGCCGGGCGGGTCGACAGCAGGCGATACAGGTACAGCGGGCCGCCGGCTTTCGGGCCGGTACCAGACAGGCCTTCACCACCGAAGGGCTGCACGCCTACCACGGCGCCAACGATGTTGCGGTTGACGTACATGTTGCCGGCGTTGGCGGTTTCCACCACCTTGGCGATGGTCTCGTCGATGCGTGTGTGCACGCCGAGGGTCAGGCCATAGCCGGAGTTGTTGATCTGCTCGATCAACTGGTCGAGGTTGCGGCGGTTGTAGCGCACCACGTGCAGCACTGGGCCGAAGATTTCACGCTTCAGCTCGTCGAAGCTGTCCAGCTCGATCAGGGTTGGCATGACGAAGGTGCCGCGCTTGATCTCGGCAGCATCGGCGATCGCGACCTGGTAGACCGAGCGGCCTTTTTCACGCATGCCCTGGATGTGCTTCTCGATACCGGCCTTGGCTTCGGCGTCGATCACCGGGCCAATGTCCACTGCCAGGCGGTCCGGGCAGCCCAGGCGGCTTTCAGCCATGGCCCCCTTGAGCATTTCGATCACGCGGTCGGCGGAGTCTTCCTGCAGGCACAGCACACGCAGGGCCGAGCAACGCTGGCCGGCACTGTCGAAAGCCGACGATACCACGTCGATCACCACTTGCTCGGTGAGCGCAGAAGAGTCGACGATCATGGCGTTCTGGCCACCGGTTTCGGCGATCAGCGGGATCGGCCGCCCCTGGTTGTCCAGGCGGCCGGCGACGTTGCGCTGCAGCAGGCGCGCGACTTCGGTGGAACCAGTGAACATCACGCCTTTGACCCGCTCGTCACCAACCAGGCCGGCACCCACGGTTTCACCGCGCCCTGGCAGCAACTGCAGTACACCTTCCGGAATGCCGGCTTCCAGTAACAGGCGCACGGCCTGCGCGGCGATCAGTGGGGTCTGTTCGGCAGGCTTGGCCAGTACCGGGTTGCCGGCAGCCAGGGCTGCGGCCACCTGGCCGGTGAAAATCGCCAGCGGGAAGTTCCATGGGCTGATGCAGACCACCGGCCCCAGCGGGCGGTGCGCGTCATTGCTGAAGTCGTTGCGGGCCTGCACCGCGTAGTAGCGCAGGAAGTCCACCGCCTCGCGCACTTCGGCGATGGCGTTGGCAAAGGTCTTGCCGGCTTCGCGAATCAGCAGCCCCATCAACGGCTGGATTTCTGCCTCCATCAGGTCGGCGGTACGCTCCAGAATCGCGGCGCGCTCTGCCGGCGGGGTGGCCTGCCAGATCGGCGCCGCGTTGATGGCGCACTGGATGGCATTGTCCACGTCGGCGACCGTGGCTTCCTGCACATGGCCTACCACATCGCGGTGGTCTGCCGGGTTCAGCACCGCTACCGCAGCCGCTTCACTGGCGGGGCAGGCCAGCAGCGGGGCGGCTTTCCAGTCATTGTGAGCGGTGGCCAGCATGGCGCAGGACAGCGAAGCCAGGCGGTGCTCGTTGGCCATGTCGATACCGGCCGAGTTGGCCCGTTCGCTGCCATACAGGTCACGCGGCAATGGGATGCGCGGGTGCGGCAGGCCGATGCTGCCCTCCTGGGTGCCCATGCGTTCGATGCTGGCGACCGGGTCGGCGACCAGTTCCTGGATCGAGATCGAGTGGTCGGCAATGCGGTTGACGAACGAGGTGTTGGCGCCGTTTTCCAGCAGGCGACGCACCAGGTAGGCCAGCAACGTTTCGTGGGTGCCCACCGGAGCATAGACGCGGCATGGGCGGTTCAGCTTGCCATCGGCCAGCTTGCCGACCACCTGCTCGTACAGGGGCTCGCCCATGCCGTGCAGGCACTGGAACTCGTACTGGCCCGGGTAATAGTTCTGCCCGGCAATATGGTAGATGGCCGACAGGGTGTGGGCGTTGTGGGTGGCGAATTGCGGGTAGATGGCCTCGGGTACGGCCAGCAGCTTGCGTGCGCAGGCCACGTAGGACACGTCGGTGTACACCTTGCGCGTGTATACCGGGTAGCCCTCCAGCCCCTCGACCTGGGCGCGCTTGATCTCGCTGTCCCAGTAGGCACCTTTGACCAGGCGGATCATCAGGCGGTGGCGGCTGCGCTTGGCCAGGTCGATAACGTAGTCGATCACGTACGGGCAGCGCTTCTGGTAGGCCTGGATGACGAAGCCGATGCCGTTCCAGCCAGCCAGCGCCGGCTCGAAGCACAGGCGCTCGAGCAGGTCCAGCGACAGCTCCAGGCGGTCGGCCTCCTCGGCGTCGATGTTCAGGCCGATGTCGTATTGCTTGGCCAGCAAGGTCAGCGACAGCAGGCGCGGGTACAGCTCTTCCATCACCCGCTCGTACTGGGCCCGGCTGTAGCGCGGGTGCAGCGCCGACAGCTTGATCGAGATGCCTGGGCCTTCATAGATGCCGCGGCCATGCGAAGCCTTGCCGATCGAGTGGATGGCCTGCTCGTAGGACGCCAGGTATTTCTGCGCGTCGTGCTCGGTGAGGGCGGCCTCGCCGAGCATGTCGTAGGAATAACGGAAGCCCTTGGCCTCGAAACGGCTGGCATTGGCCAGGGCTTCGGCAATGGTTTCGCCCGTGACGAACTGCTCGCCCATCAGGCGCATGGCCATGTCGACACCCTTGCGGATCATCGGCTCGCCGCTCTTGCCGATGATGCGGGTGAGCGAGGAGGTGAGGCCGGCTTCGTTGTGCGTGCTGACCAGCTTGCCGGTCAGCAGCAGGCCCCAGGTGGCGGCGTTGACGAACAGCGACGGGCTGTTGCCCAGGTGCGGCTGCCAGTTGCCGTTGCTGATCTTGTCGCGGATCAGTGCGTCACGGGTGCCCTTGTCGGGGATGCGCAGCAGGGCTTCGGCCAGGCACATCAGGGCCACGCCTTCCTGCGAAGACAGCGAGAACTCCTGCAGCAGGCCCTGAACGATGCCCGCCCGGCCGCCGGCGCTTTTCTGGTTGCGCAGTTTCTCGGCAATGCCGGCGGCCAGCTTGTTGGTCGCCTCGGCCAGCGGTGCGCTGAGGCGCGCCTGTTCCAGCAACATCGGTACCACTTCCTGCTCGGGGCGGCGGTATGCGGCGGTAATGGCCGAGCGCAGTACCGACTGGGGCAGGATGCTCTCGGCGAATTCCAGGAAGCACTGGTGACCATGGTCAGGCTGGACCTCGCCGGCGTCATCGGCCAGGCTGCCGGCATGGCCGTTGAGGTCGTTCAGGGTCGCGCCACCCTCGAGCTTCTCCAGGTAATTGAAGATCGCCTGCTTGATCAACCAGTGCGGCGTGCGGTCTATCGACTGCGCTGCTGCCTTGAGTCGCTCACGGGTAGGGTCATCGAGTTTGACCCCAAGGGTGGTCGTCGCCATTTCTTATCCTCGTTATTGCCACGGCTGTGGCCTAAGCTGGCGCCAAGATTAGCTGTAGGACAATTCGGGTGCAACCAGGTGCAACCCGAATTTTTCGAGGAAAAGGTGCAACTCGTCCGACAGTGATTTCCGTACAGGGCGAGGGGTCGTTTTTGGCGCGGTTAAATCGCGAAAACGACCTCTTCGCTCCAAAAAGGGGCAAAAAATCGGCTTCGTCGGAAAATGCGCGGGCAGGTGCAACTTGCAAATGAAAAATGGTTGCACCCAGTTTGCGTTGTTGCATAGCATTCGCCGCCTGGGTGCAACCGCAAACGCTGCGGTTGTGCATGAGATAAAAACAAACGCCAGGGCACACACATGGGCAACCCACTAACGATCACCTTCGTGATCTACATCGCGGCAATGGTGCTGATCGGCTTCGCCGCCTATCGCTCCACCAACAACCTTTCCGACTACATTCTGGGCGGGCGCAGCCTGGGCAGCGTGGTAACCGCACTGTCTGCCGGTGCTTCCGACATGAGTGGCTGGCTGCTGATGGGCCTGCCGGGCGCCATCTACTTCGCTGGCCTGTCCGAGGCCTGGATCGCCATCGGCCTGACCGTGGGTGCCTACCTGAACTGGCTGTTCGTGGCCGGTCGCCTGCGCGTGCAAACCGAGCACAACGGTGACGCGTTGACCCTGCCGGACTATTTCTCCAGCCGTTTCGACGACAATAGCGGCTTGCTGCGCATCATTTCCGCCATCGTCATCCTGGTGTTCTTCACCATCTACTGCGCTTCCGGCATCGTTGCCGGTGCCCGTCTGTTCGAAAGCACCTTCGGCATGCCCTACGAAACCGCCTTGTGGGCTGGCGCTGCCGCTACCATCGCCTACACCTTCGTGGGTGGCTTCCTGGCGGTGAGCTGGACCGACACGGTGCAGGCGTCGCTGATGATCTTCGCGTTGATCCTCACGCCGGTGATCGTGCTGATCTCCACAGGTGGCTTCGACACTACCTTCGCGGCCATCGAGGCGGTCAACCCGGCCAACTTCGACATGTTCAAAGGCGCAACCTTCATCGGTATCATCTCGCTGATGGGTTGGGGCCTGGGCTATTTCGGCCAACCACACATCCTGGCGCGCTTCATGGCGGCCGACTCTGTGAAGTCGATTGCCAACGCCCGCCGCATCTCCATGGCCTGGATGATCCTGTGCCTGGCCGGTACCTGCGCCGTGGGCTTCTTCGGCATCGCCTATTTCTCGGCCAACCCTGATCTGGCTGGCCCGGTTACCGAAAACCACGAGCGCGTGTTCATCGAGCTGGCGAAGATTCTGTTCAACCCCTGGATTGCCGGCGTATTGCTGTCGGCCATTCTGGCGGCGGTGATGAGCACCCTGAGCTGCCAGTTGCTGGTCTGCTCCAGTGCCCTGACCGAAGACTTCTACAAAGCCTTCCTGCGCAAGCATGCGTCGCAGCGTGAGCTGGTGTGGGTCGGCCGCCTGATGGTGCTGGCGGTGGCCCTGATCGCCATCGCCATGGCGGCCAACCCGGAAAACCGTGTGCTGGGCCTGGTGGCCTATGCCTGGGCGGGCTTCGGTGCAGCCTTCGGCCCGGTGGTGCTGATTTCGGTCCTGTGGAAAGGCATGACCCGTAACGGCGCGCTGGCCGGTATCGTGGTCGGTGCACTGACCGTGATCCTGTGGAAGCAGATCGATGTCTGGGGCCTGTACGAAATCATCCCGGGCTTCCTGCTGGCGAGCATTGCCATCTTCGTGGTGAGCAAGCTGGGCAGCCCTTCGCAGGCGATGGTGCAGCGCTTCGAGACGGCTGATGCGGCGTACCACGCTGACAAGTAATACCCGCTGAGCCGGCGGCGCCTGCTTCCACAGGGTTTGCACGGAACCTGAAACCAGTGCGATCCGTGTGGGAGCGGGCATGCCCGCGAAGAAGCCGCCGCCGATCGACGGCCAGGCCTGACGCCGCCTGCAAGGCAAGGTAAACTTGCCGCCTTCGCAGGAGTTGCCATGAACTATCGTCACGCCTTCCACGCCGGCAACCACGCCGACGTCCTCAAACACATCGTGCTGACCCGCCTCATCGCCCTGATGTCGCGCAAGGAGCAGCCGTTCGCCTACATCGATACCCACGCAGGGCTTGGCCTGTACGACCTGCAGGGCGACCAGGCAAGCCGCACCGGCGAGTATCAGCAAGGTGTGGCCCGCCTGTGGAACCGCGATGACCTGCCGGCCATGGCCGCTGACTACCTGCGCGTCATCAAGCGTTTGAACGCCGACGGCGAGCTGCGCTACTACCCTGGTTCGCCTGAGCTGGCCCGGCGTTTGATGCGCCAGCAGGACCGTGCCCTGCTCAATGAGAAGCACCCGGAAGACGGGCCGTTGCTCAAGGAGAACATGAAGAAAGACCCGCGCGTTACCGTGCACCTGGGCGAAGGCTGGCACGTGCCGCGGGCCTTGCTGCCTGTGCAGGAAAAGCGCGCGATCATGCTGATCGACCCGCCGTTCGAGCAGGCCGATGAGCTCAAGCGCTGCACCACGGCCATGAAAGAGGCCATTGGGCGCATGCGCCAGACGGTTGCAGCCATCTGGTACCCGATCAAGGACCAGCGTTCGTTGACACGCTATTACCAGGACCTGACCAGCACCGGCGCACCCAAGCTGCTGCGGGTGGAGCTGTATGTGCACCATCAGGACAGTCCCCAGGGGCTCAATGGTTCTGGCCTGGCCATCGCCAACCCGCCATGGGGGCTGGAAGACGAGCTCAAGGAGTTGCTGCCGTGGCTGGCCAAGGAGCTGGCGCAGACTGCCGGCAGCTACCGCATGGACTGGCTGATCGCCGAGTAGGCTGCACCTCGATCCCTTGTAGGAGCGGCCTTGTGTCGCGATAGGGCCGCAAAGCGGCCCCGGCAATTTCTGCCGCGAAGCTGAGAAACTGGGGCCGCTTCGCGCCCCTTTCGCGACACAAGGCCGCTCCTACAACGACCGCGCAGTTCGTGATCTTTGCGTTATAATCCCGCCTTTTAGTCGCCACCCGCCCAAGCGGCCGCTGGCGCATCTCTACCGAATGAAGAGGCTGATCCCTTGGCATTGACGATTCTTGGCCTGTCCGGCGCCCTTAGCCATGACCCTTCCGCGGCCCTGTACATTGATGGCAAGCTGATTGCCGCCGCCGAAGAAGAGCGCTTCGTGCGTGACAAGCATGCGAAGAACCGCATGCCCTACGAGTCGGCGAAGTTCTGCCTGGAGCAGGCAGGCATCAAGCCATCCGACGTCGACGTGGTTGCCATCCCGTTCGCGCCCATCAGCCTGTTCGGCAAGGCGCGCTGGCACTACGCCAAGCGCTACTGGTACGCCCCGGATCGCGCCCTCGATGCAATCCTGATGGGCAACCGCCGCTACAAGCGCTACCGCAAGAAGATCGTCTGGTGCCTGGAGCAACTGGGCTTCGACCCGAAAAAGATCAAGATCGAGCCGGTCGAGCACCACCTGGCCCATGCTTCCAGCGCCTATCACTGCTCGGGCTTCAAGGAAAAAACGGCCATCCTCGGCATCGACGGTAAAGGCGAGTACGCCACCACCTTCTTTGGCTACGGCGAAAACGGCAAGATCCACAAGATCAAGGAATTCTTCGACCCGGACTCGCTGGGTGGCCTGTACGGTGCCATTACCGAGTTCCTTGGTTTCGAGATGCTCGATGGCGAGTTCAAGGTCATGGGCATGGCGCCGTATGGCGATGCCAGCAAATACGACTTCTCGCGCCTGGCCAGCTTCGAGAACGGTGAACTGGTGATCAACACCGAATACGCCAACGTCATCGGCCTGCGCCGCCATAAAGAAAAGGGCAAGGGCTTCTACTTCTCGCCCAAGCTGATCGAGTGGCTGGGGCCCAAGCGCGAAGGCGATATCGCCGACGAGCCGTACATCCATTACGCGGCCAGCATGCAGGCGTTGTTCGAGAAGATCGCCCTGCAGATGATCGACCACTACCTGGGCGACACCCTGCGCGAAACCGGCAAGCTGGCGTTTGCCGGCGGCTGCGCGCTGAACGTCAAGCTCAACCAGAAGATCATCGCCCGCCCGGATGTCAAAGAGCTGTTCGTGCAGCCGGCTTCCGGCGACGCCGGTACTGCGGTTGGCGCTGCGGCCTACGTGTCCCACGCCCGTGGCGTACCGGTCGAGAAGATGGAGCACGTCTACCTCGGCCCGTCCTATTCCAACGAGGACGTGATCGCTGCCTGCGCTCGGCACCCGAATGCACCGACGTGGCGCAAGCTCGACGACATGCCGCAGCGTATCGCCAAGATCATGGTCGATGGCAACCCGGTGGCCTGGTTCCAGGGCCGCATGGAGTTTGGCCCGCGCGCCTTGGGCGGGCGTTCGATCATCGGTTGCCCGAGCGTGCCGGGCGTCGCCAACCGTATCAACGAGCAGATCAAGTTCCGCGAGCGCTGGAGACCTTTCTGCCCGTCGATGCTCGACACTGTCGCCCCGCAGATGATCAAGGTCGATCACCCGGCGCCGTTCATGACCTTCACCTTCGAAGTGGCTGAAGAGTGGAAAACCCGTGTGCCGGAGGTGGTTCACGAGGACGGTACCTCGCGTGCCCAGGTGCTCAAGCGCGAGTACAACCCGCGCTACTACGACATGATGAAGGCGCTCGAAGACCTGACCGGCAACGGCGTGTCGCTGAACACCTCGCTGAACCGCCGTGGCGAGCCGATGATCTGCTCGCCGACCGACGCCCTGAACATGTTCTTCGGCTCGGACCTGCAATACCTGATCATGGAAGACATCCTGGTTGTGAAGGACGGCGCTGCCGCCTATGACCAGCCGCTCTGAACCGCGCATCCTGCAGTTCTGCCATGGCTATGACGGGCCGTTTCTGGACTGTGCCCGTCAGTACGCCAGCCTGTTCCAGGGGCGTGGCTACCGGGTGACCACGGTGTTCCTCACGGGTGCCGCCGACCCGCAAGTGGCGGCGGGTTGCGCCTCGGACGAGGTGCTGTTCCTGGGCTTCAGCTCCAAGGCCGTGCGTGGTCTCAAGCTGGGCGCGATCCGCGCCCTGCGGCGGATTGCGGCCGAGCGCAATTTTGCGTTCTGCATCGCCCACCGCTTCAAGCCGATCTATGTGGCGTTGCTGGCTACTGGCCTGCCGGTGATCGGCGTGCACCATGCCTTTGGTGACTACCAGCGCAAGGGGCGGCGCATTTTCGCCAACCTGTTCGGCAAACGCCTGAGCCTGCTCGGGGTGTCGGATGCCGTACGCGACGACATGCGCCGTTGCTTGCCGCAGTGGCCGGCCGAACGCATCCAGACGCTGTACAATCGTATCGACATCGAGGCCCTGCAGGCGGCCCAGGTGCCGCGCGCCGAGGCGCGGCAGGCGCTGGGCCTGGATGCGCAGGCATGGATCGTCGGCAATGTCGGCCGGCTGCACCCGGACAAGGACCAGGCCACGCTGTTGCGCGGTTTTGCCCAGGCACTGCCCGGGCTGCCGGCCGGCGCCCGGCTGGCGATCCTTGGCAAGGGGCGTCTGGAAGGCAAGCTCAAGGCCCTGGCTGGCGAACTGGGTATTGCCGGGCAGGTCGACTTCCTTGGCCAGGTGCCGGACGCGCGCCGTTACTTCCGGGCTTTCGACGTGTTCGCCCTGAGCTCCGACCATGAGCCGTTCGGCATGGTCCTGCTCGAGGCCATGGTAGCCGGGGTGCCCGTGTTGGCCACCGCCTGTGGCGGTGCCCGCGAGGTGGTCGAGGGCGTTGGCGTGCTGTTCCCGCTGGGCGACCCCGGGCAGTTGGCCCAGGGCCTGGAACATATGGCCGTGCTCGACGGGCAGCAGCATCAGGCCTGTGCCGAACACATGCTGCAACGCCTGCGTGAGCGCTTTTCCGACCAGGCCGTGCGCGAGGCTTTCTGGCAACTGCCGCAGGTGCGTGCGCTGGTGGGGCAGGGGTGATGCTCAATCGTATTCAGGCTTGGCGCGAACGCGGCTGGCAAGTGATCGACGCCCACGCCTATGCCCAGGCGTGGGCCCGCTTTGGCGGCAGCGTCGCGACTCACCCGCTGGTGGTCGAGCAACTGGCTGACCTGGCGCAGATACCCGTGCGCTACCTTGGCTGGCACCAGAATGGCGAGCTGAAAGCCGCCATTGCGACCTGGGGGCGCCACCTGGCCCTGTCCAAGGACGTGCTCAAACGCGCCGGCAAGAAAGCCCTGTTCGACCTCGGCAACGCCGAAATCATCCTGCCGGCCGCACCCGATGCCGGCGCACCGCTGCGTCACAGCGTGCGCTACCTGTCCGAACTGAACCAGGGCCGCTTCAGCGGGCTCAAGGTGCAGAAGGAACAGCTGGCCATGGCCCGCGCGCACGAAGACCTGTCGAAGAAGTTCCGCTACAACCAGCGCCGCGAGCTGCGCCTGCTGGAAGAGGCGGGCGGGGTGGTGCGCCCGATCAGCGCGTTCAGCGCACAGGAAATCGCCAGCATGTACTGCGACCTGTTCCAGCGCCGCTGGGGCTTCCCGGCCACCGGTGCAGAGCGCATGGCCGATGTACTGGAGCGTCTGCGTGAGCTGCTGATCGGCTCGGTACTGCTGCTGGACGGCAAGCCGATTGCGATCCAGCTGGTGTACCGCGTCGAGGCACCGCAGTGGGTCAGCGTGGAGTACATCAACGGCGGTGTCGACCCCGAAACCAAGGCCTTCAGCCCAGGTAGCGTGTTGAGCTTCCTCAACACCCAGGCGGCCTGGGACGACGCCCGAGCGCGCAACAAGCCGCTGCGGTTCTCGTTCGGTCGTGCCGACCGCGAGTACAAGGAGCGTTGGTGCAACCCCGTGCCGGTGTACCAGGCATGAGTCGCAAGCAGCAGTTGCTCAAGCGCCACCGGCGCAACAAACGCCTGGCGCTGCTGGCAGGGCTGGCCGGGCTGGTCGCCTTGGGCCTGGCCACCTGGTGGTGGCTGCCGCTTTTGCTGTTGCCGCTGCTGTGGGCTGCGCATGAGGCGTGGTTTGCCGACCATCTGTTCTACACCCCGGGCGAAGATTACGCCTACGACTTCGGGGAGCACACCCGGCCCGTGGCCGCGCGCTTGCAGGCCGGTCTGCTCAAGGCCGACTGCGTGCTGCAGGGCGGGGAAACCCTGGTGCTCGAACTGCACATAAAAAGCAGTTGGCTGGGGCGTTTTCTCGATCCGCGGGTCGAACTGCTGGCGGGCGAGCAGGCCGACCAGCAAACCTTCGAGCGCGGTGTCGCCGGCTTGCGTTATCTCAACCTCACCGGCCTGGCCGCGCCCCTGCAGGCCGGCACACTGCGCTTGCGTGGCCGGCATTGCCGGCTGCTGGGCCAGCCGCGCTTGTGGATAACCCCGGCGGTCGAACTGCAACGGCGGCGGGTAATGGTGATTGCACCCCATGCCGATGACGCCGAGTTGGCTGCCTACGGGCTGTACAGCCAAGCGCAGGAAGCCTGGGTGGTCACGCTGACCGCCGGTGAAATCGAGGCCGAGCATTATCGGCAGATGGGCCTGGGCAAGGCTGAAGCCGCTCGCCTGAAAGGTCGCCTGCGCGCCTGGGACAGCATTACCGTGCCGCGCTGGGCCGGGGTGGCGGAGTCTCGTTGTGTGCAGTTGGGCTACTTCTGCCTGCAATTGCCTGCCATGCAGGCGGCGCCCGATCGGCCTGCGGCGTCTCGTGAAGCCGACATGGCCGATATCCGCCCGTTCCGCCAGTTCAACCCGTTCCCGCTGCCCGCCGACCAGGACGGTGCCCCTACCTGGCACAACCTGTTGGCCGACTTGCGGGCTGTGCTCGAGTTGGCCAGGCCCGAAGTGCTGGTGCTGCCGCACCCCCAGCTGGACCCGCACCCCGATCACGTCTGCGCCCAGGCCGCGGTGCTCGAAGCCTTGCAGGGGCTGGCCTGGAAGCCACAGACCCTGCTGTGCTACGCCAACCACCTGCATGACAACGATCGCTGGCCAATGGGCGATAGCGGTGACGGCGTGGCGTTGCCGCCGCAGTTGAGCGCGGATCAGGCCTGGGCCCCCTGCAGCCTGGTACTGGACCTGGCCAGCCAGCGTGACAAGGCAATGGCGCTGGGCATGATGCACGACCTGCAACCGCCAGCCCCCTTCAAGCGTCGCCTGCGCCGCTTGCTGCAGCGGTGGCTGGCCGGTCGCCGCCCGTCGCCTTACGGGGAGAACGAGTTCTTCCGCAAGGCGGTGCGCCGGCATGAGCTGTTCTGGCGGCGTGAGCTGTAAAACTGACCGCGTTGGCGCAGAGCGCCCAAGGAACATGATGAAAGTCCTATTTCTGGTACAGAAGGAACAGCGCGCGATCCTGGATCGCCTGTACGACGGCGTCGCGGCCAACTGCGAATGCGACCTGCGCTGGTTGACCAGCGAAGACCAACGCAACCTGCGCCGCTACTTCAAGCGCCACGTGCAGGTCGAGCGCTATGACCGCATTGTTTTCTTTCTGCGCTTCAAGCAGGAAATCCGCCAGGTCGCGTTCATTCGTACCGTGCCGAACCTGGTCATACTCGAGCACGACGCCTACCAGAACTACATCCCGTGCAAGTACACCGGCAAGTTCAGCGCCCACTACCGGCAACTGCCCTGGGCGCGTGTGATCAGCTCTGGCTACATGGTCAGCGAGCGCCTGCGCCAGGAAGGCTTCGATGCGGTATTCGTGCCCAAGGGTTATGACGAGCAGTTGCTGGCTGACCAAGGGCGCGAGCGCGATATCGAACTGGCCTTCGTCGGCAGTGTCAACAGCGTGGCCTACAGCGGCCGCAAGGCGCTGCTGGACGAGTTGGGGCAGGTCGAGGACCTGCTGGTAACCCGCACCAAGTCGGGCGAAGACTATTGCAACACGCTCAACCGAATCCGGTTTTTCGTCAGCGCCGATGTCGGCATGGGCGAATACATGATCAAGAACTTCGAGGCCATGGCCTGCGGCTGTGTACTGCTGGCCTATGACCAGGGCGAGCAGGAAAACCGTGCGTTGGGTCTACAGGACATGCACAACGTGGTGTTGTATGACACCATCCCGACCCTTCAGGCCAAGCTGCGACGCTTGCGTGCCGAGCCTGAGCTGGCGCGGCAGATTGCCGAAAATGGCCGCCATCTGGCGGTTTCCCGTTTCAGCTTCGGCGCTGTAGGCCGTAGCATCGTCGAGCACATGCGCCCAGCGCTCAGGCCCCGCCCGCCATTGTCTGCATGGCAGCGGCTGCGCCTGAAGCTGGGCTTCTAACATAAGAGCTTTGGCGCCCAGGAACGGGCGTTGAAAGCCGACAGTCGCAACGCGGGGGGAGTCCGGTGCGCTTTTCAAATGAGAGTGATGTCACGCTTGTCGTGACCAGTTGTGGGCGGTTCGACCTGCTCAAAGACACCCTTGAGAGTTTCGATCGCTACAACACGGCGCCCATACGCGAGGTATTCATCACCGAAGATTCAGGTGACGATGCCGTGCATGACGCTGTGCCAGAGCACTGGAAACCGCACTGCAAGGTGTTCGTCAACCGCCCCAAGCTAGGCCAGCTGGCGTCTATCGACCTGGCCTACAGCCACGTCAAGACGCCCTACATCTTCCATTGCGAGGACGATTGGCACTTCTATCGCCAAGGCTTCGTCGAGGACTCGCACGCCATTCTGGCTGCCAGCCCCGACCTGCTGCAGGTGTGGCTGCGCAGCCACGCCCACGACCTGGCCGTGCACAGCCCGTACATTCACCTCGGGGATCGGCAGGTGATCGCCGGCGTGCCGTGCTACCCCCTGTTGTCGGACAAGGCCGAATGGCAGGCGTTTTCGTTGAACCCCGGCCTGCGGCGGTTGAGCGATTACCAGCGCTGTGCGCCATTTGCCGCCTATGCTGGAGAAAAGGCGCTGTCCCGGCGTTATGCCGAGCTCAACCTGACAGCGGTCACGCTTGAAGGTGATGCGGTATTGCACACTGGGTTCGGTAATCACGTGACCGTACCCATTGAAGTGGAGCGCAAGGCCAAGCGCCGTCAGCGTGACCGGATGAAGCTGGCATTGACGCTGGTGGCCGGGGCCTTGATCGGCGCAGGTATTACCGTTTTTGTACAGTAACAACGCAGTCATGCCCGCGATTGCCCGCAGCAAGCCCCCCCCGACAACGTCAATTGATGCTGGCCGAGCGATGTCTCGGCTGACCTCAACGCGCGAGCAGGGCGCCCTCGAATGCAGCGAGGGGGAAGCGCTCGCCGAGGTTTTCCCGCTCTATGTAACGCACCATGTGCTGCACATTGCGCCGGATCATGCGCGCTGACAGCGGCGGCCGCAGGAAGCGCATGTCGGCTACGTCGATCAGGCCCAGGCGCTGGTCAGGGGTTACCACCACGTTGCCCAGGTGCAGCGAGCGGAAATACACACCGCTGCGGTGCAGCTGGCGGATCAGTTCGATCAGGCGCGGCAGGTAGATATCCCAGCTGAAACTTTCATCCCGAGACATTTGCAGCAAGGTGCGCCCCGGCAGAGGGCGATACAGCACCGCGGTGCGGCCTGGCATGTCGAGCTTGTGTTGGCTGATCACCTCGAGGGTGGGAATGCCCAGTTGTGCCAGGCGCGCAGCGTTGTCGACGAAGCGCTGCGAGTACGGGCGCAGCAGTGCAGATGAAATCAGACGTTTTCTACGAAAAACCTTGAGGAAATTACCATCTGCGAGCAGGTAGACTTTGGCGCCATGGCTGTCTGCCTCAAGCACCTGGGCGCCGTGTGTCAGCTGGTCGAAGTCGACCTGGTTGAGCCGCGAGCATTGCATGAATAGGGCCTTGTCGTCTGGCGAGCAAAATGACCGGCAATAATGCCGAAAATAATGCGGTAGCACCATGCATGGTGTCTTCGATTCATCGGGTAGGAACGGGTTCGCCCACACAGCCCTGTAGCTCGGGCTTGCGATGATGCTGCCATGGGGGCGTGCCGAAAATGACGCCTGTGGTAAAATTTCCGGTTCAACCTGAACAGCGAGCTTGATAATGGCCGAAACACCGCGACCGGCGGAGCACACATCCAGCCTGAAGATCTACTTCCGGCTGCTGGGCTATGTGAAACCCTACGTCGGCATTTTCCTGCTGAGCATCATCGGTTTCGTGATCTTCGCCTCGACCCAGCCGATGCTGGCCGGCATCCTCAAATATTTCGTCGATGGGTTGAGCAACCCCGAAGCGGTGTTGTTCCCCAACGTGCCGTACCTGCGCGACCTGCAATTGCTTCAGGCCGTGCCGCTGCTGATCATCCTGATCGCCGCCTGGCAAGGCCTGGGCTCGTTCCTTGGTAACTACTTCCTGGCCAAGGTCTCCCTGTGCCTGGTGCACGACTTGCGGGTGGAGTTGTTCAACAAACTGCTGGTGTTGCCTAACCGCTACTTCGACAACCACAACTCCGGGCACCTGATTTCACGCATCACCTTCAACGTGACCATGGTCACCGGTGCTGCCACCGATGCCATCAAGGTAGTGATCCGCGAAGGCCTGACCGTGGTGTTCCTGTTCGCCTACCTGCTGTGGATGAACTGGCACCTGACCCTGGTGATGGTCGCCATCCTGCCGGTCATCGCGGTAATGGTCAGCGTGGCCAGCAAGAAATTCCGCAAGCAGAGCAAGAAGATCCAGGTAGCCATGGGCGACGTCACCCACGTTGCCTCTGAAACCATCCAGGGCTATCGCGTGGTCCGCAGCTTCGGTGGCGAGGCCTATGAGGAACAGCGTTTCGGCAAGGCCAGCCTGAGCAACACCGACAAGCAGCTGCGCATGACCAAGACCGGTTCGCTGTACACGCCGGTGTTGCAGCTGGTGATCTACACCGCCATGGCCGCGTTGATGTTCCTGGTGCTGTTCCTGCGGGGCGAGTCCACCGCCGGCGACCTGGTCGCCTACATCACCGCTGCCGGCCTGTTGCCCAAGCCGATTCGCCAGTTGTCGGAAGTCAGCTCGACCATCCAGAAGGGCCTTGCAGGTGCCGAAAGCATCTTCGAGCAACTGGACGAAGCCCCTGAGTTGGACACCGGCACGGTCGAGAAGGAGCGCGTGGAAGGGCACCTGGAAGTGCGCAACCTCAGCTTTACCTACCCCGGTACCGACCGCGAGGTGCTGAGCGACATCAGCTTCACTGCCGAGCCCGGGCAAATGATCGCCCTGGTTGGCCGCTCGGGCAGTGGCAAGTCGACGCTGGCTGCGCTGATCCCGCGCTTCTATCACCACAGCAAAGGGCAGATTCTGCTCGATGGCGTGGAGATCGAGAACTACCGCCTGCGCAACCTGCGCCGCCATGTGTCGCAAGTGACCCAGCATGTCACCCTGTTCAACGACACCGTGGCCAACAACATCGCCTACGGCGACCTGGCCGGCGCCCCGCGCGCAGACATCGAAGCCGCTGCGGCCGATGCCTACGCCAAGGAGTTCGTCGACCGTCTGCCGAAGGGCTTCGATACCGAAGTCGGTGAAAACGGCGTGCTGCTATCCGGCGGTCAGCGCCAGCGCCTGGCAATTGCCCGTGCACTGCTGAAAAACGCCCCACTGCTGATTCTCGACGAGGCCACCTCTGCCCTGGACACCGAGTCCGAGCGGCATATCCAGGCGGCGCTGGACCACGTGATGCAGGGGCGGACCACGCTGGTCATCGCCCATCGCCTGTCCACCATCGAGAAGGCCGACCAGATCCTGGTCATGGATCAGGGCCGGTTGGTAGAGCGCGGTACCCATGCCGAGTTGCTTGCGGCAAATGGCCATTATGCCCGCCTGCATGCCATGGGCCTGGATGAGCCGGCCAAGGCCGACATCACCTGAACCCTCCTTGATCGGGGCCGTCATGGCCCCGATTGTCACGGGAATTTTCCATGGGCTATCTGGCCGTAAAGCCATTGACGACCCTGTGCTAATATCCTGCCCCTGTTCATTATTTCCATATGGGTTGCCCATGAAGTTGTCCATGCCGCGTTTCGATCAAGCCCCGGTACTGGTGGTCGGCGATGTCATGCTCGACCGCTACTGGCATGGCGGTACTTCGCGTATTTCGCCCGAGGCGCCAGTGCCGGTGGTCAAGGTCGATCAGATCGAGGATCGCCCCGGCGGTGCGGCCAACGTTGCCTTGAACATTGCCGCGCTGGGCGCACCCGCGTCGCTGATCGGCGTCACCGGCCAGGACGAGGCCGCCGACAGCCTGGCCAATAGCCTGCAGGCTGCCGGGGTGCGCTCGGTGTTCCAGCGCATTGCCCACCAGCCGACCATCGTCAAGCTCCGGGTCATGAGCCGACACCAGCAACTGCTGCGTATCGATTTCGAAGAGCCCTTCGCCACCGACCCGCTGTCGCTGGCCAGCGAGGTCGACAACCTGCTCGAGGGGGTCAAGGTGCTGGTCTTGTCCGACTACGGCAAGGGTGCGCTGAAAAACCACCAGGCCCTGATCCAGGCGGCCCGGGGCAAGGGCATTCCGGTGCTGGCCGACCCCAAGGGCAAGGATTTTTCCATCTACCGTGGCGCCAGCCTGATCACCCCCAACCTCAGCGAGTTCGAGACCATCGTGGGTCGATGCGTCGATGAGGGCGACCTGGTCGCCAAGGGGTTGCAGCTGCTTCAGGACCTGGACCTGGGCGCCTTGCTGGTCACCCGTGGCGAGCACGGCATGACCCTGCTGCGCGTTGGCCAGCCAGCGCTGCATTTGCCGGCGCGGGCGCGCGAAGTGTTCGACGTTACCGGGGCTGGCGATACCGTTATCTCCACCCTGGCCGCCGCGATTGCCGCCGGTGAGGACTTGCCCCACGCAGTGGCCCTGGCCAACCTGGCGGCAGGTATCGTGGTCGGCAAGTTGGGTACCGCCGCCATCAGCGCCCCTGAACTGCGCCGTGCGATCCAGCGTGAGGAAGGCTCCGAGCGCGGTGTGCTGGGCCTGGAACAGCTGCTGCTGGCCATCGATGACGCGCGGGCGCACAAGGAGAAAATCGTTTTCACCAACGGTTGCTTCGATATCCTGCATGCCGGGCACGTAACCTACCTGGAGCAGGCGCGGGCCCAAGGCGATCGCCTGATCGTGGCCGTCAACGACGATGCTTCCGTCAGCCGCCTGAAAGGGCCGGGCCGGCCGATCAACAGCGTCGACCGGCGCATGGCCGTGCTGGCCGGGCTGGGTGCGGTGGACTGGGTGATCAGCTTCTCCGAGGGCACCCCGGAGAACCTGCTGAGCCAGGTCAAGCCGGATGTGCTGGTCAAGGGGGGTGACTACGGCATCGACCAGGTGGTCGGCGCCGACATCGTCAAGGCCTACGGCGGCACCGTGAAGGTGCTGGGGCTGGTCGAGAACAGCTCGACCACGGCTATTGTCGAGAAGATCCGCAAGCACTGATCGAGCGCCACTCTTTCACTGGCCTGTGTAGGAGCGGCCTTGTGTCGCGATGGGCTGCGCAGCAGCCCCAGGATTCCGCCGCAAATGCACAAATAGCTGGGGCTGCTGCGCAGCCCTTTCGCAACACAAGTCCGCTCCTACAGGGGGCACTCTGGCTTCAGAATCTTATTTGTGAAGTGAGGTGCGCGCCCGCTGCAGCAACGCCCGCGCCTTGTCGCCAAAGCGTTGCAGGCGTGAGGCCCGCGCCGGCTTGCTTTCCACCAGGCCTTGCTGCTTGACCCAATCCCTCCAGCGCACCCGCTCGTCCGCCACTACCCAACCGTCCTGTTTGGCAAAGCTTTCGGCCAGGTACAGCCCGCGCGTACTTGCAGGCACCAATTCGTCCTTCTTCAACGTGTATAGCTCTGCCAGCGGTTGGCCGTCCTGCAACGGCATCAGGTACAGGTCAGGGCGCTTGCGGTTGAGCCTCGCCACCAGTTGGTCGCCTTCCAAACGCTCGTCAACGTGGAACAAGCTGAGTTTTTTGGCGTCCCGCGGCACCTGCAAACGCATGTCATAGATCAGCTGCAACGACGCCGTGGGCAAGTGCACATAGGCCCGCGGCCGCTCCAGCAGGGGCAGCTGGCCACAGTGTACGGGCCGGGCGGCACCGGATTGCGGGGCCAGCACGAAGTGCGGGGTTTCGCGGTAGTGCAGGGCGGCAGCGTAGGGGACGGGTAGCCAGGTGTCGTTGAAGCGCCCGCCCAGCCAGCCTTCCGGGGTTTCCAGCAGGCATTCTTCGGCTACTTCCTGCACGGCAGTATGCAGGGGCAGGTTCAGCTCCTGCGCCGGCACGTAGCCGGAAATCAGTTTCAGTACCACATCGCCCCGGTCTTGCCGGCGCTGGCGCACCAGCACCCAGTAATCGCGGTTCTGCCAATGCAGCGTCAGGCGCACCGATACGCCCAGGTTTGCCAGTTCGGCCACGAAGCGCTGCGGGTCGGGCAGTTCGATGGCTTTGCGCCGCTGTTGGGTCTGGGCGAAATTCAGCGGCATGCCGATGCTCTGGTAAATCAGCCCTTCGGCGCTCGCCTCGACGTGCAATGGCAGTGTCTTGAAGTTGCTCGGGTTCTTGCGGATCAGCGTTCGCGCCACGAGGCTCCTCCTTGCGTCGGGTCAGTTTCCAGGCCCAGGGGGCCGTGGGTAACTCAGTGCTGGCCCAGAATACGGGCAACGGTGGCCACGTTATGGGCCAGGTGCAACGGGTTGATGGTGCCGACGATAGCACTGCTGACGCCCGGGTGGGCGAACAGCAGTTCGAAACTGGCCTTCACAGGGTCGACACCCGGCGCCAGGCAAAGGTGCCCGCTGGCCAGCGCCTTTTTCACCAGGATGGCCTTGCCGTGCTCGGCAGCGTAGTCCAGCACCGGCCGTTCTGCCTGCTCGCTGAGGTTGTAGGTGACCATGGCGCAATCGCCTTGCTCCAGGGCCTTCAGACCGCCGGCGACGGTTTTGCCGGACAGGCCGTAGCCAAGGATCTTGCCCTCTTGTTTGAGCGCGGCCAGCGTCTGGTACACCTCTTGCTGCTCAAGAATGGCCAGGTCGTTGCCGTCGGAATGCACCAGCACCAGGTCGATGCGGTCGGTTTCCAGGCGGCGCAGGCTGCGCTCCACCGAGCGGCGAGTGTGGGCGGCGGTGAAGTCGAAATGTGACTGGCCACCGTCGAATTCTTCCCCGACCTTGCTCACGATCACCCACGCGTCGCGCTGGCCGCGCAGCAGCGGGCCCAGGCGTTCCTCGCTGCGGCCATAGGCGGGGGCGGTATCGATGAGGTTGATGCCCAGTTCACGGGCCTGGGCCAGCAGCATGCGGGCTTCGTCGTCGCTGGGGATGGTGAACCCATTGGGGTATTTCACGCCCTGATCGCGGCCCAGCTTGACCGTACCCAGGCCGAGTGGCGAAACCTGAAAGCCGGTGCTGCCCAGCGGGCGGTGCAAACCGTGCAGGGTGGGCAGGCTCATGGCAGCAGGCGCTCCCAGGCCGGCACACCCAGCACCGGCCGAGGCAGGTCGCCTAGCTCGGCATGCGCCTGTGGGCGGATCCCGTCGCGTTGCAGATGGCTGATGACGCGGTCGCTGAAGTCCGGTGCCAGCGCCAGTTTGGTTGGCCAGCCCACCAGCAGGCGGTGTTGCTCGGCGAGGAAGGCGTTGTCCGGGCGTACCAGGCCGGACTGTGCCGGTTCTGCGCGGTCGACCCGCAGTGTGGCCCAGTGCAGTTGGCTTTGGTCGACCCAGGGCAGCAGGCTGGCGATTTCCTTCTGGGCGGCGGCTATTTGTGCCGCAGGCTCGCGGGCGACGCCATCGGCTTCGGCCAGGTCGCCACCCAGGTACCAGACCCACTGGCCATCGGCCGCGGGGTGGGTGGTGATGGTGACCCTGGGCTTTGGCCCGCTGCCCAGGCAGTGTGCGTACAGCGGTTTGAGGTTGGCGCCTTTGGCCAGCACCATGTGCAACGGGCGGGTTTGCATGGCCGGCTGCTGCAGCCCCACGGCATGCAGCAGGTCGGCGGTGCCGGCGCCGGCGCTGAGTACGATGCGTTGCGCACGGATGTCACGGCCGTCCACGCGCAGGCCGACCAGTTCTTCACCTTCGCGCAGCGGTTCGATGTGCTCACCAGCCAGCAGGCTGTCACCTGCCAGTTCGGCCAGGTTGGCCAGCAGGCTGGGCACGTCGATGACCAGTTCAGCCAGGCGGTAGACCTTGCCTTTGAACGCGCGGTCTTGCAGGGCGGGTGGCAGTTGCTCGCCCTTTACCTGGTCGACCCGGCCGCGCACGGCCTTGCTGGCAAAGAAGCTGGTGAGGTTGCCGGCCAGGGTGCCTGGCGACCACAGGTAGTGGGCATCGGACAGCAGGCGGGTGCCGGCAAGATCCAGCTCGCCGCTGCCGCTCAAGGCTTCGCGCCAGCGGCGCGGCATGTCGGCAATGGCTTCCGACGCGCCGGTCAGGGCACCGTGCAGGGCGTACTTGGTGCCGCCATGGATAATGCCCTGGGACTTGATAGTCTGCTCACCGCCAAGGCTGGCGCGCTCCACCAGCACTGTCGAATACCCCATGCGGCGCAGGCGTGCGTTGAGCCAGAGGCCTGCGACCCCGGCGCCGACGATCAGCACGTCAGTGGAAATGGCAGATGGCATGGCGGTACCTCGAAGACTGGGACAGCTGGCAAGTATACAGGGTATCCCCCAGCGGGCCCTACCGCCGGCAAACCCGGCCAGTGCTACCCCGTGGGCGCTGGCTTGCCTCGCGGGGTACAGCTCAATGCCCGGTGGTCTTGGAGAACAGCTGAATCACCACCACCCCGCCGACAATCATCGCCATCCCCAGCATCGCCGGCACATCCAGTTTCTGCCCGTAGATCACCAGCGCCGCCACGCTGATCAGCACAATGCCCAGCCCCGACCAGATGGCATAGGCAATACCCACCGGAATGCTGCGCACCACCAGGGTGAGCATCCAGAACGCAATGCCGTAGCCCACCACCATCAGCAGCAGCGGCAACGGCGTGCTCAAGCCTTTTACCGCTTTCATCGAAGCGGTGGCGATGACTTCGGCGCAGATGGCAATGGCGAGATAGGTGTAGGCATTCATGGTGGGATCCTCCGGTTCTGGCGGGCATTCTAGGCTCAACCTGGATGCGGTAAAGTCATTACCTATCAATTCTGGAGATAGGCCAATGGCCGAGCAGTGGAACCTCGAACAACTGCGAACCTTTGTGCGCGTTGCAGAATTGCGCTCGTTCTCTGCCGTGGCCCGTGAACAGCGCAAGGCCCAGTCGGCGATCAGCAGCGCGGTCGCCTTGCTGGAAACCGACCTGGGCGTCACCCTGTTCGAGCGCAGCAGTGGCCGGCAGCCGAAACTGACGCAAAACGGCAGCGCGCTGCTGGAAGATGCCCGTGAACTGCTGCGCCAGTGCGAACGCCTGGATGGCCGTGCACTGGCGTTGATGCGCGGGCAGGAGGCCTTGCTGCGCGTGGCGCAGGACGAAGCCATGCCCTACCAGCCGGTGATTGACAGCCTCGATGAATTGGCCAGCCGCTTTCCGCTGCTGGAGGTGCAACTGGCCAGCGGGGCCCAGGGTGATGTGGCGCGCAAACTGGTCGAGCGGCGCGCCGACCTGGGGCTGTTCTTTCACCACGAGAGCATTCCGGCAACCCTGGAGCGGCGCGCCCTGGGCAGCGTGGAAATGGTCACGGTCTGTGCGGTCGACCACCCGCTGGCGGGTCGTGGCCGGGTCACTCGCCAACAGCTGGCCCGCCATCGTCAATTGCTGATCACCCCGCAGCAAAGCGGTTACCCCGGTGGCGAGGCCATCAGCCCGCAGGTGTGGCGTGCCGACAGCTTCTACGTTCTGGCGGAGCTGTTGATGCGCGGCCTGGGCTGGGCCTGGTTGCCACGGCATGTCGTGCAGTACCCCACATACCAGACGCACATGGTGGAGCTAGACAGTGAGTGGCGCCCACCGGCGTTGGTGGCGGAACTGGCCTGGCGCCGTGATGAACCCCTGGGCCCTGCTGCGCAATGGTTGGCCGAGCGCTTTGCAGTGCACTTGCGCGCGATCGGGTAAACTCCGCTGCCATGAACAGAACCCTCTATACCTTGCTCTTTCACCTGGGCCTGCCGCTGGTCGCGCTGCGCCTGTACCTTCGCGCACGCAAGGCGCCGGCCTATGGCCAGCGTATCGGCGAGCGGTTTGCCTTCAGGCTGCCGGCCATGCGCCAGGGCGGTATCTGGGTGCACGCGGTGTCGGTCGGCGAAAGCATTGCCGCGGCGCCGATGGTGCGCGCCTTGCTCAAGGCCTACCCGCAACTGCCCATCACGATCACCTGCATGACCCCTACCGGTTCCGAGCGCATTCGCGCCATGTTCGCCGACGAACCGCGCGTGCAGCATTGCTACCTACCCTACGATCTGCCGTGGGCGGCCGGGCGCTTTCTCGACCATGTGCAGCCCAAACTGGGCATCATCATGGAGACCGAGTTGTGGCCCAATCACATCCACCAGTGTGCCGAGCGCGGTATTCCAGTGGTGCTGGCCAATGCGCGTTTGTCCGAGCGCTCGGCCCGTGGTTATGCGCGTTTTGCCAAGCTGACCCGGCCTATGCTGGCAGAGATGAGCCTGATTGCCGTGCAAACGCAAACCGAGGCGCAGCGCTTCCTTGATCTGGGCGCGCGTCCTGAGTGCGTGCAGGTCACCGGTTCGATCAAGTTCGACCTGAAGATCGATGAGCAACTGCGACCCCGTGCCAAGGCATTGCGTGCCCAGTGGGGGGTGCAGCAGCGCCCGGTGTGGATTGCTGCCAGCACCCATGAGGGGGAGGATGCGCTGGTGCTGCAGGCGCATCAGCAGTTGTTGCAGGTGCATGGCGATGCCTTGCTGATCCTGGTGCCGCGCCACCCTGAGCGGTTCAATGCGGTGCATGCGCTTTGCAGCGAACGGTTCAACACCGTTCGCCGCTCCACTGATGCGCCCGTCGACGCACAAACCCGGGTATTGCTGGGCGACACCATGGGCGAATTACTGTTTCTGTATGCGCTGGCCGATATCGCCTTCGTGGGCGGCAGCCTGGTGCCGACCGGCGGGCACAACCCGCTGGAACCGGCAGCACTGGCCTTGCCGGTGATCATGGGGCCGCACGTGTTCAACTTCCTCGAAATCAGCGCAATGCTGGTAGAGGCAGGGGCGTTGCAGCAGGTGGACGATGCCGACGGGCTGGCCGAGGCCGTGCGGCGGTTGGTCGAGTTACCGCAGGATGCCCAGCGCATGGGCGCGGCGGGCAGGGCGGTGATGCAGGCCAACCAAGGTGCATTGCAGCGCTTGCTCGATGGGCTGGCTGCGCTAATGCGCTGATATTCGCAGCGGTGCGATCCCTGTAGGAGCGGCCTTGTGTCGCGAAAGGGCCGCACAGCGGCCCCGACAATCTTGCGGTCGTGCGAAAATCCCGGGGCGCTGCGCCCCCCCTTTCGCGACACAAGGCCGCTCCTACACTGCCCGCGTGCTCCCTGAGTTCAAGGGCGGCGCTCGAAGTTCTTGGCTGCAGCAGCCGCCAGATCCGGTGGCAAGAAGTCCTTGTCCGGGTTGTAGTCGGCCTTCAGGTACCGCCCCAGGTCCTGTAGATCCTGCGGGCTCAGGGTGCCTGCGGCCTGCTTGAGGCTCAGGTTGTCGAGAATATAGTCGTAGCGGCTGTTGTTGTAGTCGCGCACCGAGGTGTACAGCTGGCGCTGGGCATCGAGCACGTCGACGATGTTGCGGGTGCCGACCTGGTAGCCGATTTCAGTCGCTTCCAGCGCACTCTGGTTGGAGATGATCGACTGCTTGCGTGCCTGGACCTGTTCCACGTCGGTGTTCACCGCGCGGTGCAGGTTGCGGGTGTTCTCCACCACCTGGCGGCGCAGGCTCTCGCGCTGCTGTTCGCTCTGGCTCAGGCGCTGGTAAGCCTCGCGTACCTGCGAGCTGGTCAGGCCGCCGCTGTAGATCGGGATGTTCAGTTGCAGGCCGATACTGGTCTGCTCGACGTCGCCGCTGTAGCGAACGTTCTGTTGGGGAGCAGGGTTGGTAAAGCCGAGGCTGTCGTTGTCACCCTTCTGGTATTTGGCCACTGCATCCAGGGTGGGTGCATGGCCGGCCTTGCGCTGGCGCAGGGTTTCTTCGGCGGCAGACACCGCATAGTTGGTGGCCAGCAGGTTGAGGTTCTGGCGCCCGGCCGTTTCCACCCAGGCCTTGGCATCGTTCGGCGTAGGTACCTGCACTGGCAGGCTATGCACCACACCCTGGATCGAGCTGTACTCTCGGTTGGTCAGCGTTACCAACGCTTCGAAGGCATCCTGTACCTGGCGATCGGCGATGATCCGGTTGGCCCGGGCAGTGTCGTAGCCGGCCTGCGACTGCAGCACGTCGGTCTTGTCCGACAGGCCGACATCGAAGCGTTCGTTGGACTGGTCGAGCTGGCGCTTGAACGCGGCTTCCTCCGCCTTGGTCGCGGCCAGGTTGTCCTGGGCGCGCAGCACGGCAAAGTAGCTTTGGGCCGTTTGCAGGATGAGGTTCTGCTCAGTGGCCGACAGCTCCAGGGCGGCTTGTTCGTTGACCGCCTCGGCGGCCTGCAACTGGAACCAGCGGTCGGCGCGGAAAATGGGCTGCGCCAGGGTTGCACTCCAGGCGTTGCCGCTGCGGTTGGAGGTAATCGACGGCTCGTCCAGCTTGGTGCGGGTATTCATCATCTCGGCCCCGGCCGACAGGTTCGGCAGCAAGCCGGCGCGGGCCTGCGGTACCACCTCACGGCGTGCGCCGTAGTCGGCGCGTGCTGCTGCCAGGTCGGCGTTGTTGTCGACCGCTTCCTGGTACACGCTGACCAGGTCGGTCTTGACCGTCTGGGGCGCGTCCGCTGCCCAGGCCACTCCGTTGGACGCACAAGACACGGCTATTGCCAGTGAGAGTTTGCGCAGCATAAAGGCAATCCTTGTACGAAATTGAATTACTGAACCGTTGAGTATTTGGCGATGCGCCAGTTTAGTGCCATGTGCCCCCCGGCAACAATCGCCGGGCGCGCCTTTCATCATCTGCGCAGAAACCCGCTTGGCTTTGCCGACCAC
Source organism: Pseudomonas sp. BJP69 (assembly GCF_007633355.1). Classification (NCBI taxonomy): domain Bacteria; kingdom Pseudomonadati; phylum Pseudomonadota; class Gammaproteobacteria; order Pseudomonadales; family Pseudomonadaceae; genus Pseudomonas; species Pseudomonas sp. BJP69. Next base: position 4,995,043 of record NZ_CP041933.1, on the reverse strand, counting down.
AGCAGTCTAGACTGCGCAGGTTCTTGTCGGGGTGCCTTGAAGCAAAGGCTGAGATCGCAGAGGTGCGGATCCCGTTGAACCTGATCAGGTTAGCGCCTGCGTAGGGAACAAGATTGCTCGCCTTCCCGGGGAGCCTCTTGTGCCAGGTCCGGGATTGTCACAGCTGCATGCAGCTTCAAGGCACCCCCATATCCGGCACTGCATCCACTAATGGATGCGTCCGCGCCATTCAGGTTCACCCCGACATTCCACTGCTAGGAAGCCGTCTGGAGAGCCTGTGATGACCCAACAAGAAAAAACGATCAACCTCAGCGAATCGGCGCAAGTCGATCAGCAGTCCGTGCAACCGTTCCCGCGTTCGCGCAAGGTCTATGTGCAGGGCTCGCGCCCGGATATCCGCGTACCCATGCGGGAAATCAGCCTGGCCGATACGCCGACCGATTTCGGTGGCGAGTCCAATGCCCCGGTACTGGTCTACGACACCTCCGGCGCCTACACCGATCCCAGTGTGATCATCGACGTGCGCAAAGGCCTGGCCGACGTGCGGTCGGCCTGGATCGACGCGCGTGGCGACACCGAGCGCCTGGCCGGGCTGAGCTCCGACTTCGGCCAGCAGCGCCTGAACGACGCCGAGCTGGCCAAGCTGCGTTTTGCCCACGTGCGCAACCCGCGCCGGGCCAAGGCCGGCGCCAATGTTTCGCAAATGCACTATGCCCGCCAGGGCATCGTTACCGCCGAGATGGAATATGTGGCCATCCGCGAGAACATGAAGCTGCAGGAGGCGCGCGCCGCCGGCCTGCTCGACGCGCAACATGCCGGGCATAGCTTCGGTGCCAATATTCCGAAAGAGATCACCCCCGAATTCGTGCGCCAGGAAATTGCCCGTGGCCGTGCGATCATCCCGGCCAACATCAACCACCCGGAGCTGGAGCCGATGATCATCGGCCGTAATTTCCTGGTGAAGATCAACGGCAATATCGGTAACAGCGCCCTGGGCTCGTCCATCGAGGAAGAGGTGGCCAAGCTGACCTGGGGCATCCGCTGGGGGTCGGACACGGTCATGGACCTGTCCACCGGCAAGCACATCCATGAGACCCGCGAGTGGATCATCCGCAACTCGCCGGTGCCGATTGGTACCGTGCCGATCTACCAGGCCCTGGAAAAGGTCAACGGGGTGGCCGAGGACCTGACCTGGGAGCTGTTCCGCGACACCCTGATCGAGCAGGCCGAGCAGGGTGTGGACTACTTCACCATCCATGCCGGGGTGTTGCTGCGCTACGTGCCGCTGACCGCCAAGCGGGTCACGGGCATCGTCAGCCGTGGCGGCTCGATCATGGCCAAGTGGTGCCTGGCCCATCACAAGGAAAACTTCCTCTACACCCACTTCGACGAAATCTGCGAAATCATGAAGGCCTACGACGTCAGCTTCTCGCTGGGCGATGGCCTGCGCCCCGGCTCGATCGCCGACGCCAACGACGCTGCGCAGTTCGGTGAGCTGGAAACCCTTGGCGAGCTGACCAAGATTGCCTGGAAGCATGACGTGCAGTGCATGATCGAAGGCCCTGGCCACGTGCCGATGCAGTTGATCAAGGAGAACATGGACAAGCAGCTGGAATGCTGCGACGAGGCGCCGTTCTACACCCTCGGCCCACTGACCACCGATATCGCCCCGGGTTACGACCACATCACCTCGGGCATTGGTGCGGCAATGATCGGCTGGTTCGGCTGCGCCATGCTCTGCTACGTAACGCCCAAGGAGCACCTGGGCCTGCCGAACAAGGATGACGTCAAGACCGGCATCATCACCTACAAGATCGCCGCGCATGCTGCCGACCTTGCCAAAGGCCACCCCGGCGCACAAATCCGCGACAACGCCCTGTCCAAGGCGCGCTTCGAGTTCCGCTGGGAAGACCAGTTCAACCTCGGCCTCGACCCTGACACTGCCCGCGCCTACCACGACGAGACGCTGCCCAAGGAGTCGGCCAAGGTCGCGCACTTCTGCTCGATGTGCGGGCCGAAGTTCTGCTCGATGAAGATCACCCAGGAAGTGCGGGAGTACGCCGCCAAGATCGAAACCGTGGACGTCACGGTCGAGCAAGGCATGCGTGAGCAGGCCGAGCGGTTCCGCCAGGAAGGCAGCCAGCTGTACCACAAGGTCTAAGAACGCAGGGGCCGGCTCCCGCAGGAACCGCACCAGGCTCAAGGCCAGGGCGTTTTTTGTGGGAGCGGCCTTGCGTCGCGATACGAGGACGAAGTCCTCGCCAGGAACACCAACAACATTGCCGGCGAGCGCCAACCATGACATCACCCAGCCCGTTCTCCCCCGACCACCCGGTCCCCACCCACCAGCGCATCTTCGGCGCGCGTGACCTGTTCTCCCTCTGGTTTTCCCTGGGCATCGGCCTGATGGTGCTGCAAGTCGGCGCCATGCTCGCGCCGGGCCTGGGCCTTGCTGGCGCCGTACTGGCCATTGCCCTGGGCACCGGCGTGGGCGTGCTGTTGCTGGGCGCCGCCGGGGTCATCGGCAGTGACACCGGGCTGTCGGCCATGGGCACCCTGAAGCTCAGCCTGGGCAGCCATGGCACGCGCTTGCCGGCGGTGCTCAATTTGCTGCAACTGGTGGGCTGGGGGGCGTTCGAGATCATCGTCATGCGCGATGCCGCTAGCCTGCTGGGCGCACGTGCGTTCGGTGAGCACAGCGCCTGGAACAGCCCGATGCTGTGGACCCTGTGCTTTGGTGCCCTGGCGACCTTGCTGGCGGTGAGCGGGCCACTGGCGTTCGTGCGCAAGGTGTTGCGCGCCTGGGGTATCTGGTTGCTGCTGGGGGCCTGCGTCTGGCTGACCTGGAACTTGTTTGCCAAGGCCGACCTGGCTGAGTTGTGGGGGCGCGCCGGGGATGGCTCGATGTCGCTGGCAGTAGGCTTCGACATCGTCATTGCCATGCCGCTGTCGTGGCTGCCGCTGATCGCCGACTATTCACGTTTCGCCCGCAATGGCAGGCACGTGTTCGGCGGTACCGTGCTGGGCTACTTCATCGGCAATACCTGGCTGATGAGCCTGGGCGTGGCCTACACCCTGGCCTTCGCCGCCAGTGGCGAGGTCAATGCGTTGTTGCTGGCCTTGGCTGGCGCCGGCATGGGGGTTCCGTTGCTGCTGATTCTGCTCGACGAGTCGGAAAAGGCATTCGCCGACATCCACTCGGCGGCGGTCTCCACCGGGGTGCTGCTGCCGTTGAAGGTGGAGCACCTGGCACTGGCCATCGGCGTGCTGTGCACCCTGATCGCCTTGCTGGCGCCATTGGCTCAGTACGAGAACTTCCTGTTGCTGATCGGTTCGGTGTTTGCGCCGCTGTTCGGCGTAGTGCTGGTGGACCACTATGTCGTGCGTCGCCGTGGCCTGCCGGTACAGGTCAAGGGTTTGCACTGGCAGGCGCTACTGGCCTGGTTCGTGGGGGTGGCGGCCTACCACCTGATTGCCGCCAATGCACCCGAGCTGGGCGCCACCCTGCCAGCATTGCTGCTGGCAGGTGTGCTGCACGGGCTGCTGAGCCTCAGCCGCGGCCGGGGAACAGTTCCGGCTTGAGCACGCCATTGAGGCGCGGGTAGGGGATCTTCAGTTCCACGTGGCCCATGGAATAGGGCGCGATGGCATAGACCTCGTACTTGACCACCAGTGCGCCGTACGTCAGGGCGATGTGCGGCGACTTCTTGAACGGCCAGGTCTTGACGAACTCGGCGTCCTTGTCCATGCCCACGCTCATCAGCCAGGCGCGGTGCGACTCTTCGACGGTTTTCCAGAACGTCTCTTCCTGGCCAGGCAGCAGCATGTCCTGCAGGGTCAGCACCTTGTCCAGCTTGCGGGAGTAGTTGATGAAACCACGCCCAGGCATGCCGTGTGCGCCACCGCTGTCCAGGTAGCTGGACAGTTCGATGATCACCAGGCCGTCATGCTGCTCGCGTACCTTGGCTTGCAGGTAGCTGCTGTTACGTTTGTCGGCACTGGCCAGGTATTGCTGTTCATAGGCCTGCAGGGTGGCCGGCGCGGTGCCATGCTGATTGTCTTCGGTCAGTTGCAGCAAGCGCTTTTCGACGATGCCGTCAAGCTTGGGCAGGGCCGGGAAGTGCACCATGTCGATGTTCACCAGCGGGCAATCGCTTTCGCTGCAACCGGGTTTTACATGCTCCCAGGCGTCGCGTTTGACCTCTAGCGGGGTCCGGTAGTTGGGCGTGAACAGGCTCTGGCAGGCGCCCAGAGCGAGTGCCAGCACGGCCACGGAAGTCAGTTTGACAATGGTCATGATGATCCTTGCAAAAACAGGGAAAAGTCGGCCTTTGACCGTCTGCGCGGCCTTCGGTTCGCCACTAAGCTAACAGAGTGCGCACGTGCTGTCCCGACTGTGCGAATGGTTGCTGGAAAGGGGTGAAACGCGCTGGCGTGCGGAGTAGGATGGCGCGATGCTGTGATTGAGGTAGCGAGGATTTCCATGTCAGACACGTTGAACTCAGTGCCCAGGGCGGTCGAGATCGTCAAGCGGGAAAACTGCTTCCAGGGCTTCTACAAGCTCGACAAGGTGCACTTGCGCCACGAGCTGTTTGCGGGCGGCATGGGGCGCGAGATCAGCCGTGAACTGTTCGTGCGTCACGATGCGGTGTGTGTACTACCCTACGACCCGCTGCGCGATGAAGTGGTGCTGATCGAACAGTTCCGCGTCGGTGCAATGGGCAAGGCCGAAAACCCCTGGCTGATCGAAATGGTCGCCGGGCTGATCGACAAGGACGAGCAACCCGAGGAAGTCGCCCACCGCGAAGCCGAAGAAGAAGCGGGCCTGACTTTCAGTGCCCTGTGGCCGATGACCCGCTACTTCCCGTCGCCAGGCGGCAGCGATGAATACGTGCACTTGTTCCTTGGCCACTGCAGCAGCGAAGGGGCAGGGGGGCTGCATGGCCTGGAGGCCGAGGGTGAAGACATTCGCGTGCGGGTGTGGTCGTTCGAAGATGCCTTGCAGGCCGTGCGCGATGGGCGCATCTGCAACGCGGCGACCATCATCGGCTTGCAATGGCTGGCGCTGAACCGTGACGAAGTACGAGGTATGTGGAAGTGAACCTGCTGCGCGAGCGCTATCGAGTCGACCTGGCCGGGCTGCAGGCTGCCTGTGAGGCCAACTATGCCCGGCTGATGCGCTTGCTGCCGGACATGCGTACCACCCAGAGCTCGCGCCGCATCGGTATGACCCAGGGCGACCAGATGCTTGGCGTGCTGGTGCTCGACGTGGTGCTGGCCTGCCCGTACACCACCACCCTGCATATACGTCAGGAGCACAGCTTGCCGTGGCTGCCGGTGCCGCACCTGGAGGTGCAGGTGTATCACGATGCGCGCATGGCCGAAGTGATCAGCGCCGAACATGCCCGGCGCCTGCGCAGCATCTACCCCTACCCGAACGAGGCCATGCACCAGCCAGACGAAAAGGCCCAGCTCAACCTGTTCCTCGGTGAATGGCTGAGTCACTGCCTGGCCTGTGGCCACGAACTGGCAAGCGTTCGCTGACATGCATGCAGACCACCCGCGCCCAGTACATGTGGTGCAACTGACCGACGCCCATCTTTTCGCCGACCCGGCCGGCAGCATGCTGGGCCTCAAGACCCGTGAAAGTTTGGGCCATGTGGTAGCCCAGGTGCGGCGCGAGCAACCGCTTGTCGACTTGCTGTTGTGCACGGGCGACTTGTCCCAGGATGCCAGCGTTGCTTCTTATGAAGCTTTTCGTGAGCTGACTGCGCCGTTTGGCGTACCAAGCCGTTGGCTGCCGGGCAACCATGATGAGGCCCGGATCATGGCCGAAGTGGCGCCGGAGTTGGTACAGGCGGTAACCGATATCGGCGCCTGGCGTATTGTGATGCTCAACACGGCGGTGCACGGCGCCACACATGGCTTGCTGGGGGATGACCAGCTGGCAGTGCTGGAGGCCGCGCTGAAAGGGGCGGGCGGGCGCCATTGCCTGGTGTGTTTCCACCATCAACCGGTAGACATCGGCTGCGCCTGGATCGCCCCGATCGGCTTGCGCAATGCCCAGGCGCTGTTTGACATCATTGAAGGTTACCCACAGGTGCGGGCATTGCTGTGGGGGCACGTTCATCAGGAGTGGGATGAAGTGCGCAATGGTCGGCGCCTGCTGGCTACGCCTTCGACCTGCATTCAGTTCGCGGCCCGCAGCGAGGACTTCAAGGTGAGCGAAGAGCAGCCTGGGTACCGCTGGCTGCGCCTGCATGCCGACGGGCGGCTGGAGACCGGGGTGGAGCGGGCGTGGGACTTTGAAGTGAAGCTCGACTTCGATAGCCCAGGTTATTGAGCGGGTTGCGCGTTCAACTGTAGGAGCGGCCTTGTGTCGCGAAAGGGCCGCAAAGCGGCCCCGGCAATGTCTGCGGCGAAGCTGAAATTCTGGGGGGCGCTTCGCACCCCTTTTCGCGACACAAGGCCGCTCCTACAGCGCTGCCCTGTTGCAGCGGGCTATGGTGAAGAAATTGTTGCGAAACCCGTGACGCTGCGTCAAAACCCGGCGAACGCGCTACACTGCGCGTCCCTGCGCCCGCATCATCAGGCGCGAAGCCACAGATTCCGGGGGCAGCATGTCGGGTTCCATCCTCTATATCCATGGCTTCAACAGCTCGCCGCTTTCCACCAAGGCGCGCCAGCTCGAAGCGGTCATGCAGCAGCTCGGCCTGGCCGACCAACTGCGGGTGCCCGCCTTGCACCATCACCCACGCCAGGCCATCGCCCAGCTTGAGGCGGCCATCGCCGAACTGGGCGCGCCATTACTGGTGGGCAGTTCGCTCGGCGGCTACTATGCCACCTGTCTGGCGGAGCGCCATGGCCTCAAGGCCTTGCTGGTCAACCCGGCGGTTACCCCGCACAAGCACTTTGACGGCTACCTGGGTACCCAGCGCAACCACTACACCGATGAAACCTGGGAGCTGACCCTGGACCACGTGCAGGCCCTGGCCGAGCTGGAAGTGCCAGCGCCGGTCGATGCCAGCCGCTATCAGGTGTGGCTGCAAACCGCCGACGAAACCCTGGATTACCGCCATGCCGAACGTTATTACCGTGCTTGTGCCCTGCGCATCCAGGCCGGTGGTGACCACAGTTTCCAGGGCTTTGCCGAGCGCCTGCCGGCCCTGCTGGCGTTTGCCGGTATTGCGCGTGGGCAGTATGCAGCGCTCGATTTTTCTGTATTTTGACTTTTTTGCACTCACCAGACTGACGACGAGACCCTATGGCCAATCCCAGCGCTAGCGCCTATAACGCAGACGCCATCGAAGTCCTCTCGGGCCTTGACCCGGTCCGCAAGCGGCCGGGCATGTACACCGACACCAGCCGCCCCAACCACCTGGCCCAGGAAGTGATCGACAACAGTGTCGACGAAGCCCTGGCCGGTCACGCCCGCTCCGTGCAGGTCATTCTGCATGCCGACCACTCGCTGGAAGTCAGCGACGACGGCCGTGGCATGCCGGTGGACATTCACCCCGAAGAGGGCGTGTCCGGGGTCGAGCTGATCCTGACCAAGCTGCACGCCGGCGGCAAGTTCTCCAACAAGAACTACCAGTTCTCCGGTGGCTTGCACGGCGTTGGCATCTCGGTGGTCAACGCCCTGTCGACCCAGGTGCGCGTGCGTGTCAAACGCGACGGCAACGAGTACCAGATGACCTTCGCCGACGGCTTCAAGGCCAGCGAGCTGGAAGTTGTGGGTTCGGTCGGCAAGCGCAACACCGGCACCAGCGTGTATTTCAGCCCCGACCCCAAGTATTTCGATTCGCCGAAATTCTCCATCAGCCGTCTCAAGCACGTGCTCAAGGCCAAGGCCGTGCTGTGCCCAGGCCTGCTGGTCAGCTTCGAGGACAAGGCCAGCGGCGAAAAGGTCGAATGGCACTACGAGGATGGCCTGCGTTCCTACCTGGTCGATTCGGTCAACGAGTTCCAGCGCCTGCCCGATGAGCCGTTCTGCGGTAGCCTGGCCGGTAACAAGGAAGCGGTGGACTGGGCCTTGCTATGGCTGCCCGAAGGCGGCGACAGCATCCAGGAAAGCTACGTCAACCTGATCCCTACCGCCCAGGGCGGTACCCACGTCAATGGCCTGCGCCAGGGCCTGCTGGATGCCATGCGCGAGTTCTGCGAATTCCGCAACCTGCTGCCGCGCGGGGTCAAGCTGGCACCGGAAGACGTTTGGGAGCGCATTACTTTCGTCCTCTCGATGAAGATGCAGGACCCGCAGTTCTCCGGGCAGACCAAAGAGCGGCTGTCTTCACGCGAGGCGGCGGCATTCGTCTCTGGCGTGGTCAAGGATGCCTTCAGCCTGTGGCTCAACGCCCACCCTGAACTGGGCATGCAACTGGCGGAGCTGGCCATCAGCAATGCCGGCCGCCGCCTCAAGGCCAGCAAGAAGGTCGAGCGCAAGCGCATCACCCAGGGCCCGGCATTGCCCGGCAAGCTGGCCGACTGCGCCGGCCAGGACCCGATGCGTGCCGAGCTGTTCCTGGTCGAGGGTGACTCGGCCGGTGGCTCGGCCAAGCAGGCCCGGGACAAGGAATTCCAGGCCATCCTGCCGCTGCGCGGCAAGATCCTCAACACCTGGGAAGTGGACGGCGGCGAAGTCCTGGCCAGCCAGGAAGTGCACAACATTGCCGTGGCCATCGGCGTCGACCCCGGTGCCACCGACCTGGCGCAACTGCGCTATGGCAAAATCTGCATCCTCGCCGACGCCGACTCCGACGGCCTGCACATTGCCACGCTGTTGTGCGCGCTGTTCGTGCAGCACTTCCGTGCACTGGTCGAGGCCGGGCACGTGTATGTGGCCATGCCGCCGCTGTACCGCATCGACCTGGGCAAGGAAATCTACTATGCCCTCGACGAAGCCGAGCGTGATGGCATTCTCGACCGCCTGGTGGCCGAGAAGAAGCGCGGCAAACCCCAAGTCACCCGCTTCAAGGGTTTGGGCGAAATGAACCCGCCACAACTGCGTGAAACCACCATGGACCCGAATACCCGGCGCCTGGTGCAACTGACCCTGGATGACGTGCAGGCGACTTGCGAGCTGATGGACAAGCTGCTGGCCAAGAAGCGCGCCGGTGACCGCAAGAACTGGCTGGAAACCAAAGGTAACCTCGCCGAGGTCATGGTTTGATTCGTCTGCTTCTGGCGGCCTGGCTGGCGCTGGTTGCGCTGCCGGGCCTGGCGGGCGACTGGCCAGAGCTGAAGATGACTGCCGAGCACCCGATAGACGGTATGCGCGGTGGCAACCTGTCTGGCCTGGCGTTCTGCCGGGGGGCGTTGTGGGGTGTGTCCGACCGCGACGATGACCGCATCTACCGCTTCGACCAGCAGAGCGCTACCTGGCGCGCGCAGGCGCTTGTCTTCACTGCGCCGCCGGTGCCGGAAAGCGGCCTGCCGTGGGGCCTGAAGTCACGCAACTGGGCGGCGTCGTACATTCGCGGCGGGGCGCTGGACTTTGAAGGCATCACCTGCGACCAGGCAAACAACCTGTACCTGGTCAGCGAGGCACACGCTGCGGTGCTGCAACTGCCGCCCGAAGGTGAGCCCGACTGGCTCAAGATCGACCCGGCCATGGTCCGTCAGGCGCGGGCCAGTGGCATGCTGCTGAACTTCAATGCGCTGTTCGAAGGGCTGGCAATCAACCCGGCGGGTGACCGCCTGTGGCTGGCGGCCGAGCGCGAGCGGCGTGGCCTGGTGGCCATCGAACGGCAGCAGTCGGTATGGACCTGCGGGCGCGGTTGCGTGCTGCTGAGCGAGGCTGGGGTCGAGATGCAGCCGCCGCAAATGCCAGAGGCCCGGGCCCTGTCGCGCGACTTTTCCGACCTCGCCTGGTTCGAGGGCAAGCTGTTCACCCTTGAGCGCAACGCCTACCGGATATGCCGGCGGGACGCCAACAGCGGCGAGGTCGAGCGCTGCTGGTCGTTCGCCGCCGAGGCGCTGGAGCCCATGCGCCGCTACGATCAGCCGTTCGGCCTGGCCGAGGCGCTGGTGATCGACAGCAAAGGCGCCTGGGTCGGGTTGGACAACAACAACGCTGACCGTGCCGACGGCGAGCGGCGCCCGATCGTATGGCGCTTCGAGGCGCCTCAGGGCGGCTGGGGCGCCAAACCGTGAGCCAGGCACCGGGCAAGCGCGCAGGGCGGGTGCTGATGGTGCTTGCCTGGGCGGCTGCGCTGTTTCTGGCCACGCGCTTTTTCGGCCAGTGGGAAGACAGCCAACGTAACCCCAACCGCCAGGTGCAGTCGGAGCACGGCCAAGGTTTCATCGAGGTGCGCCTGCTGAGTAATGGCCAGGGGCATTTCGTGGTGGATGGCGCGATCAATGGCCAGGTGGTGCACTTCATGCTGGACACCGGGGCCACCGACGTCGCGATCCCCGAAGGGCTGGCCCGCGACCTGAACCTGGCGCGTGGCAGCCCGGTGCTGCTGAGTACCGCCAATGGCCGCACCGAGGGCTACCGCACGCGGCTGGCCAGCCTGCAACTGGGCGACATCCACCTGCAGAACGTACGCGCCATTGTCGTGCCGGGCCTGGATGGCCCCACCGTGCTACTGGGCATGAGTGCCCTGCAACAACTTGAATTTACCCAGCGCGGTGGCACCATGCTGCTGCGCCAGAACCTGAAATGACGAGGCCCGCATGAGCGACTCACTGGAACTCAGCCTGGACGGCGTAGAACGCCGCTCACTGGCTGACTTCACCGAACAGGCCTACCTCAACTACTCCATGTACGTGATCATGGACCGCGCCCTGCCGCATATCGGCGATGGCCTCAAGCCAGTGCAGCGGCGCATTGTCTACGCCATGAGCGAGTTGGGGCTCGATGCCGATGCCAAGCACAAGAAGTCGGCGCGTACCGTCGGTGACGTGCTCGGCAAGTTCCACCCCCATGGCGACTCGGCCTGCTATGAAGCCATGGTGCTGATGGCGCAGCCGTTCAGCTACCGCTACACACTGGTCGATGGCCAGGGCAACTGGGGTGCGCCGGACGATCCGAAGTCGTTCGCGGCCATGCGCTACACCGAAGCGCGGTTGTCCCGCTATGCCGAAGTGCTGCTCAGCGAAGTCGGCCAGGGCACCGTCGACTGGGTGCCCAACTTCGACGGCACCTTGCAGGAGCCCGCCGTGTTGCCGGCACGCCTGCCCAACATTCTGCTCAACGGCACCACCGGTATCGCCGTGGGCATGGCCACCGATGTGCCGCCGCACAACCTGCGTGAAGTGGCCAGCGCCTGCGTGCGCCTGCTCGACGAGCCCAAGGCCACCATCGAGCAGTTGTGCGAGCATATTCAAGGGCCGGACTACCCGACCGAGGCCGAAATCGTCACGCCGCGGGCCGAAATCCTCAAGATGTACGAAAGTGGCCGTGGCTCGATCCGCATGCGCGCCGTGTACCGCGTCGAGGACGGCGACATCGTTGTAACCGCGTTGCCCCACCAGGTCTCGGGGGCCAAGGTGCTGGAGCAGATTGCGGCGCAGATGCAGGCCAAGAAGCTGCCGATGGTGGCCGACCTGCGCGACGAGTCGGATCACGAGAACCCTTGCCGCATCGTCATCATCCCGCGGTCCAACCGTGTGGATGCCGACGAACTGATGCAGCACCTGTTCGCCACCACCGACCTGGAAAGCAGCTACCGGGTCAACATCAACATCATCGGCCTCGACGGCCGGCCGCAGCTGAAGAACCTGCGCACGATCCTGGTGGAATGGCTGGAGTTTCGTACCCATACCGTTCGTCGCCGGCTGCAGCACCGCCTGGACAAGGTCGAGAAGCGCTTGCACCTGCTGGACGGTTTGCTCACGGCGTTCCTCAACCTGGATGAAGTGATCCACATCATCCGCACCGAGGACCACCCCAAGCAGGCGCTGATCGCACGCTTCGGCCTGACCGAAATCCAGGCCGACTACATCCTCGAGACCCGCCTGCGGCAGTTGGCGCGTTTGGAAGAGATGAAAATCCGCGGCGAGCAGGACGAACTGCTGAAAGAGCAAGCCAAGTTGCAGGCGCTGCTGGGCAGCGAAGCCAAACTGCGCAAGCTGGTGCGCAGCGAGCTGATCAAGGATGCCGAAACCTATGGCGACGACCGCCGCTCGCCTATTGTCGAGCGCGCCGAAGCCAAGGCGCTGTCGGAAAACGAGCTGATGCCGACCGAGCCGGTCACCGTGGTGCTGTCGGAAAAAGGCTGGATACGCTGTGCCAAGGGCCACGACATCGACGCGACCGGCTTGTCGTACAAGGCAGGCGACGGCTTCAAGGCCGCTGCTGCTGGCCGCTCCAACCAGTTTGCCGTGCTGATCGACTCGACCGGGCGCAGCTACTCGCTGGCCGCCCACAGCCTGCCTTCGGCGCGTGGCCAGGGTGAGCCGCTGACGGGGCGCCTGACGCCTCCGCCTGGGGCCACCTTCGATTGCGTGCTGCTGCCAGAGGACGATGCGCTGTACGTGGTCGCTTCCGACGCCGGCTACGGCTTCGTGGTCAAGGGTGAAGACCTGCAGGCCAAGAACAAGGCCGGCAAGGGTTTGCTCAGCCTGCCCAACGGCGCCAAGGTCATGACGCCGCGGCCGGTGGCCAACCGTGAGCAGGACTGGCTGGCGGCGGTGACCACCGAAGGCCGCCTGCTGGTGTTCAAGGTCAGCGACTTGCCACAGCTGGGTAAAGGCAAGGGCAACAAGATCATTGGTGTACCCGGCGACCGGGTCGCCAGCCGCGAAGAGTTCGTCACCGACCTGGCCGTGATCGCCGACGGGGCGACCCTTGTATTGCAGGCCGGCAAGCGTACCCTGTCTCTGAAGCCCGACGACCTGGAACACTACAAGGGCGAGCGTGGCCGGCGTGGCAGCAAGCTACCGCGTGGGTTCCAGCGCGTCGATAGCTTGCAGGTGGAAGTGCCGGCGTAACCGGTGGAAATGTCTGGAACGGCAATTACAGCGCCGTTCCGGGCAGAAACACTGGAGTCGGACGGTTATTTCGCGGATGATATGGCCCTTGCGGCGCCGGCGTGGTCGTGTGCCCGTTTGAATTTATATGTATCACTGCGGTGTGCCTGTAGGCAGCCGCCTGGATGGGATGATGAAATTTCTGCGCCTTCCACTTGCGCTGTTGATGACTGGCCTGCTGGGGCTGGGCGGGTGCACCATGCACCAGCCTGTCGCCTTGTACCAGCTCGACAGTGGTGATCCTGGCCAGCCGTCGCAGAGTGCGGGCATGGCCGTTGTACTCGGGCCGGTATCGGTGGCCGATTACCTGCAGCGCGAGACGTTCCTGCAGCGCCAGGCCGATGGCAGCCTGAGCGCGGCGACCGACGGTCGTTGGGCGGGTAGCCTGTCGTCGGACATCGACCAGTTGCTGGTGCGCCAGCTGGCCTGGCGCCTGGACAGCCAGCGTGTGGTACTGGCCCCGGCAACGGCCGGTTTCACGCCGGATGTACAGGTGCTGCTGTCGATTACCCGCCTGGACTCGGGCAAGGACCAACCGGCCATCCTCGACGCCCAGTGGCGCCTGCTGGACCGCCGTGGCCGTGTACGTGACAACCGTATCGTGCACCTCGAACAGCCACATGAGGGCAGCGAGTCGTCGCAGGTACAGGCCCAGGGCCAATTGCTGCAGAAGCTGGCCGAGCAGCTGAGCACGGCGGTGAAGCCGCTGGCCAACCAGCCGGCAATCGCTGAAGAAACGCCGAAAAAGCCGGCTGCACCGGTGCAGGTGAAGAAGGCGCCGGAAAAGTCCAGAATCCCGATGGCCTCGCCGATCCGCACCGATATGGAAGTCTATCGGTTCTGACCTAACCGCCAGGTGCAAAAAAGCCCGCGATGCTGCGGGCTTTTTCATGTCTGCGTCAAACCATTGCGAGGCTGGGCCCGGGCCCTGTAGGCGCGGCCTGGCGTTGCGAAGGGGCTGCGCGGCAGCCCCGGTGCCCAGCGCAGCCTGTCAGGCCCGACGCTCGTGCATGCGCGCCAGTTGCCGTTCCAGCATCGAAGGGTACGGTTCCAGCAGGCGCTCCACGCAGCAGGCGCCCTCAGGGCTGGCAATCGGGCGAATGCGTGCGCGCTGGCGAATCAGTGCGTCATCGCTGATCTGCCGCTCCACCAGCAACAGGTTGCGGCTGTGCTGCGACAGCGCCAGGGCATCCTGGGCTTTTTCGGCGATCAACACGTCTACCAGCTCCAGCCCGTGCAGATCGTTGCCCAATACCAGGCCCAGCTGCAATTGCAAGGTGATGCCGCTGTCGGCCACTTCGATCTGCAGGGCATGGCCCAGGGCGCGCAACAGCTCGCCGCAGCAGATTGCATTGGTCAGGTAGTCCTCACCACATACGCGGCTGTGGAACAGCACCAGGGTGCTGCCATCGTTGAGTGTGTGCGTTTCGCCGTCGTACAGCGATGCCGCATGCTCCAGGCAGTCACGGTAACGCTCGGTCAGTTCGGTCAGGCGGGTACGCGGCAGACGGCGCAGTTGCTCCTGGGAGCCCAGCTGCACCGCGAGGATGGCGCTGAAGTGCGGTTCGTCGGACTCGTCTACCACTGCGGTTCTTGGTGCAGTGTCGTCGTCGAGCAGGCCGGCGAACGCTTCGTCATCTTCCTCGTCTGGCACTGCGGCGACCTTGGCGCGCGGCGCGGCCTTGGGTGCCGGGCTGGCGTGATGCGGGTCGTCGAACGGTTCATCGTCGTCTTCCTCAGGCTCTGGCTCCGGCTCTGGTGGCGGCGGTGGCGCCAGGCGCGCATGCAGCTGGCGGGCGATGTCGCCGATTTCATCCTGGCGGTCGGTGGCTGGGGTGTAGTACTGCGGGTCGCGCAGCCATACCCGCAACTGCAGCAATGGCAGGGTGATGTAGCGGCCCTGGCGCAAGCTGAGGGCCAAGGCCAGCGCCAGCAGGATGGCCGCCAGAATGCCCATGCTTTGCAGGCTGATCAGCATGGGTTGCTGGAATTGGCTCATGTCCAGGCTGATGCGCAGCTGCCCGGCAGCCACGTCCTGGAAGCTGATCTTGGTCTGGTACACGCCTTCGGCCTCGCCCAGCAGGCTATTGCGCGGGCGTTGCCCGGCTTCGGCGAGGATGCGGTTGTCCACGCTGTAGATGGCCGCGTGGGCCACCAGCGGGTTTTTCACCAGGTTGCCCAGCAGCACGTTGAGGCTGAGGATATCGTTGGCTACCAGCAGTTCGGTCGCCGAAGTGGCCGTTTGCGTGGTCAGGCTCTGGCCGAGGGCGTCGGCCTGCTCGTGCATGGCCTGCTTGAACTGCAGGCCCATCACACAGGCGTAGATCACCAGTGCCAGCGCCACCAGGAAGATGTTGGTGCAGGCGATGCGCAGTGCCAGCGGCACGCGACGTTGACTCAGGGCACGATAGATCATCAGGAAGAAGTTGTCTGGTTTGACGGGCGTGGGCCGGTTCACAGAGCTCGGCTCTTAATGGCAAGAAAGTGGGGGGAGTATAGCGAGCCGGGTTTTGTCGGCAAAGTATCGTTGGCGCCCGATGGTCATGGAAAGTCGGTAGAATGCGCATTTTTCATCGAAGTCGGAGCCAGGTTGTGCGCGAAATCGTCCTGATCAACATCACCGGTGAGGACCGTCCCGGTCTCACTGCGGCAATCACCGGCGTCCTGCTGCAGGGCGGTGTGAGTATCCTCGACATCGGCCTGGCGGTCATGCACGGCACCCTGTCGTTCGGCATCCTGGTCGATATCCCTGACAACGAAGTGGCAACTGCCCTGCTGCAGGGTGTGCAAGCCAAGGCCCACGAGCTGAACCTGCAGGCCCGTTATACGCCGATTTCCGAGGCGGACTACCAGCACTGGGCCGACGGCCATGGTGAGGCGCGCCATGTGGTGACCCTGCTCAGCCGCAAGATCACCCCCGAGCAACTGCAGCGGGTCAGTGCGGTGATCAGCCAGTACGGCCTGACGATCGAACGCATCGAGCGGCTGTCGGCCCGGGTGGCGCTGGACGCCGACACCGACAAGGGCAAGGCGGCGGTCGAGATATCCGTGCGTGGGGTGCTGAGCGATGCCCAGGCCCTGCGTGCCGATTTCTTCGCCCTGGCGCAGGCGCTGAGCGTCGACATTGCCTTCCAGAAAGATGACCTGTTCCGCCGCAACCGCCGCCTGGCGGTATTCGACATGGATTCGACGCTGATCGAGGCCGAAGTCATCGACGAGCTGGCCAAGGCGGCTGGCGTAGGTGAGCAGGTGGCGGCGATCACCGAACGCGCCATGCGTGGCGAGCTGGACTTCCGCGCCAGTTTCAAGGAGCGCATGGCGCTGCTCAAGGGCCTGGATGTGGGCGTGCTGGACGAGATCGGCGCCTCGCTGCGCCTGACCGAAGGCGCGGAAAACCTGTTCGCCGAGCTCAAGCGCCTGGGTTACAAGACTGCCATCCTGTCCGGTGGGTTTACCTACTTTGCCCGCCAGGTGCAGGCGCGCCTGGGTATCGACTATGTGTTCGCCAACGAGCTGGAAGTGGTGGATGGCAAGGTGACTGGTGTGGCGGTCGAGCCGATCGTCGATGCCCAGCGCAAGGCCGAACTGCTGCAGAAACTGGCCAGCGATGAGGGCTTGCAACTGGAACAGACCATTGCCGTGGGCGATGGCGCCAACGACCTGCCAATGCTGGCACTCGCCGGCCTGGGCGTGGCATTCCGCGCCAAGCCGCTGGTGCGCCAGTCGGCCAAGCAGGCGATTTCTACTCTGGGCCTGGATGGCGTGTTGTACCTGTTGGGCTTGCGCGACCGCGACGCGCGCGGCTGATCCGGAAATTTGGGGCTGCTTTGCAGCCCTTCGCGGGCATGCCCGCTCCCACAGGTTTGAACGCGACCTCACTCTGAGGGAGCGGGCATGCCCGCGAAGGGCCGCAAAGCGGCCCAGGTTTTATCAGGCCATCAAGCCTGCACAGGCGCCGCCAGCTGCTGCCCCATGCGCACGGCAGAGCCGGCACCGAGGCTTTCGGCCCACTTCACCTGCTGCGGCCCGAACAACACGATGGCCGTCGAACCCAGCTTGAAGCGCCCCAACTCGGCACCTTTCTCCAGGTGGATCGGCGCACGGCTGGCGTCGTCGTATCGGAAGGTCTTCAGCTCACGCTTGGGCGGCGTTACCAGGCCGGCCCACACGGTCTCGATCGAAGCAACGATCATCGCACCCACCAGCACCACGGCCATCGGCCCGCGTTCGGTGTCGAACAGGCAGACCACCCGCTCGTTGCGGGCGAACAGCTCGGGCACGTTTTCAGCAGTGGTCTGGTTGACCGAGAACAGGCGGCCCGGCACGTAGACCATCTCGCGCAGGGTGCCGGCCAGCGGCATGTGCACGCGGTGGTAGTCCTTGGGCGACAAATAGATGGTGGCAAACTCACCGCCCATGAACGGGGCGGCCAGCGCCGGGTCACCGCCCAGCAGCTCCTGCGCGCTGAAACCGTGGCCTTTGGCCTGGAAGATGCGGCCATGCTCGATCGGGCCAAGCTGGCTCACGGCGCCGTCGGCGGGGCACAGGATGGCGCCCGGGGTTTCATCCAGCGGGCGGGCGCCCGGCTTCAGGGCGCGGGTGAAGAATGCGTTGAAGTGCTCGTAGGCGCTCAGGTCTTCGACCAGCGCCTGGCTCATGTCGACCTGGTAGCGCTTGGCGAACCAGGCGGTGAAGGCGTTCTTGAACCAGCGCACGCGGCACTCGGCGACGCAGCCGGCCAGCCGCGACAGCAGGTGGTGCGGCAGCAGGTACTGGCTGATGATGAACAGACGGGATTTCATGCAGGTTCCTTAAACTTCTACAGGCGTGTCCGGGTGGTTGCCCCATTCGCTCCACGAGCCGGCATAAGCCTTGACGCGTGGGTAGCCGAGGGCCTTGGCCACCAAATAGGTGAAACCGGAACGGCGGTGGGACTGGCAATGGGTAACCACCTCCTTGTCGGGGGTGATGCCCAGGCTTTGCAAAACTTCGGCGATATCCTTGCGGATGCGCAGGTGGTCGTTGAGGTCCATGCCGGCGGTCCACTCGAAGTTGACCGCACCAGGGATGTGGCCGCCCTTGGCCGACAACACTTTTTCGCCGTTGAATTCCTGTGGGGCGCGGGCGTCCCAGATCACCAGGTCATCGGCGCCCAGGCGGCTTTGCAGGTACTCGCGGGTGGCTGTAGGTGCAGTGTCGAGGTGCAGGTGCACCGGGGCGGTACTGGGTGCAGGCACTTCGGTGGACAGCTTGTCGGCTGGCCAGGCCTGGATACCGCCATTGAGGTAGTGGTAGCGCGTATGGCCGATCACGTCGAGCAGCCAGATGAAGCGCCCCGCCCAACCACCGCCTTCATCGTCATACACCACGTAGACGGCATCATCGCGGTGGCCGAGTTCGCTGAACAGTTTTTCCAGTTCGCCCAGGGGCGGCAGCAGACCAGGGGCGGGTGGCTGGCCGAGCTGGGTACGCTTGCCCTCGACAAAGCGGGCGCCGGGGATATGCCCGCTGACATAGCGGTTGGCGCTGCTCAGGTCGACCAGGATCAACTGCGGTGAATCCAGGCGCGGCAGCAGGTCTGCAGCTTCGATCACCAAGGGCAGGCCGGAAAAGTCGGTCATCCACGGTCTCCAGAGTGGAAAGAGGAGCGATTGTAGCGCAAGGCTCAGGCTTTGCGGTTGGCGAACAGCGACAGTGCCCGCTCGATGCATTGCACGGTTTTGCCGAAGGCTTGCACGCTGATGTCGGCCATGGGCCTGCAAGCCTGGTCGGCCACCAGCAGCATGAGCACCTGATCGTTCACTGCCAGCGAGCGCAGCAGCACATGCTCACTGCGGAACAGGGCGCGCAGCGGGGCGGGCAGCAGCGCGGCGAACTGGCTGTTGTTCTGCGGGGTGATGCGCAGCTGTCCGGCCTGGCTCATCAGCTTTTGCAGCAGTTTGTTCTGCGCCACCTGCAGGGCGAGGCCCGCGGCCTCCTTGGGCAAGCCGGCGGTCTGCTGCACGCGCAGGGTGTCGGTGCTCTTGTCCAGGCTCAGCAGCATGATGCGTTGCATGCCGCAGGCCAGCAGGGCCTCTTGTGCCTGGGTGGCCAGGTGCACGGTATTGGTGAACGGGCTGGGTTGCGCCAGCAGGTGCTGGCACAGTGTGCGCCAGCGCGCCAGCTCTTCACTGCTGGGCGGTGGCGCCGCCAGCATGTCTGGGTGCGGGCGGCGCTGGTGCCACGGCCATATCAGCGCCTCGGCTGGATGGAACAGTGCATGCCGGGCATGGCGACGGGCGCTGGCGGCTGCCTGCTGGTGAACTTGCTGCTGCACGTCTTCCAGCGAAGTCTGCAGGTACAGGGCGGTCAGCAGCTGCCAGCGTAACAGGTGCGGGTTGTCCCAGCCGACCTGCGCCGCCAGGGCCAGGTTGTTGGCCAGCAATACGGTATTGGCCGGCTGGTTGAACCAGCGCCGCAGGCCGGGCTCTGCGTCCAGGCGGTGTTGCTGGCTGAGCAGGTCTTCGTCGCGGGCGATGCTCAGCACCTGGGCCAGTTGCTCGCGCTCTTCCAGCAGCAGGCGGTAACCCTGGGTCACCCACTGCGGCAGGCGCCAGTATTCGGCCGTGGTCTGGCACAGCGCCATTATGCGCACGCCAAACAGTTCTTCCTCGACATGGGCGGCCTCTTCACCCTTGTGGATCACCCGCAGCTCCCAGGTGTCGAGCAGCTTCGGGTAGGCCAGTGCCAGCGGCCAGAGGGGCGACAGGAACAGCAGGCTACCCCAGTGGATTTCCTGCCACAGCCGGGCCAGGCGGCTGGCGAACAGGCCGCTGGCCTGCTGCGCTGCGTGCTGGCTGATCATCTGGAACTGGCACAGAACCGGCGGGATTTCTTCAACAGGCACTGCCGGCAGGCGCTTGAGCAACAGCTCGCTGCGCTCCAGGCCGAGCCGGTTGAGGGCCACTTCAAGGCTTTCGGCCGGTTCGGCCATGCTGGCGTTGGTGGCGTGGTTGGCTTCACGCATCACCGACAACACCAGCGCCGGGCTATCTTGCATCAGTTCGGCGATGTCGCGCAGCGAGCGGCGGCTATCGTGGATGGCCGCCATGACCCGGTCGTAGCTGTGCTTCGGCACCGGGATGCGAACACTCTCGAGCAGCTTGACCCAGGCCTCTAGCGTTCGCGGAGCCTGAGCGGGCACCTTGGTTTCAATTGGCATTTTGACATCAGTCCGAACTGGCTTTTCGCATTGTGTGGCTATAGTCTGGCGCAGTTCTGCCGATAAGTAGAAGAAGAGTTTTACAGCTCTCGTCTCTTCCCCTGACCACGACAGCAAGTGCTTTGAACCTATGGCTAAAATTATCGGCATCATCGTCGTATTCGCGAGCGTGCTCGGCGGCTACGTGCTTTCCCACGGCAAGATCGCGGCGCTGATCCAGCCGTTCGAAGTACTGATTATCGGCGGTGCGGCCTTTGGTGCATTCCTGCAGGCCAACCCTGGCTACATGACCATGCACGTCATCAAGAAGTCGATGAAGATGTTCGGCTCGCGCTTCAGCCATGCGTTCTACCTTGAAGTGCTGGGGCTGGTGTACGAAATCCTCAACAAGAGCCGTCGCGAAGGCATGATGGCCATCGAGGCCGACATCGAAGACGCCGCCGCCAGCCCGATTTTCGCCAAGTACCCCACGGTACTGGCCGATGAGCGCATGACCGCGTTCGTCTGCGACTACCTGCGCATCATGTCTACCGGCAACATGGCCCCGCACGAGCTCGAGGGCCTGTTCGACATGGAGCTGCTGAGCATGAAGGAAGAGCTTGAGCACCCGTCCCATGCGGTGACCGGCATCGCCGATGGCATGCCCGGCTTCGGTATCGTAGCGGCGGTGCTGGGTATCGTGGTGACCATGGCCTCGCTGGGCGATGGGGACCAGGCGGCCATCGGCATGCACGTGGGTGCGGCGCTGGTCGGTACGTTCTTCGGTATTCTCGCGGCCTACGGCTTCTTCGGCCCGCTGGCCAAGTGCCTGGAGCACGACGCCAAGGAAGAGCTGAACCTGTACGAGTCGATCAAGGCATCGCTGGTGGCCTCGGCTTCGGGCATGCCGCCGTCGCTGGCGGTCGAGTTCGGGCGCAAGGTGCTGTACCCCAAGCACCGCCCAAGCTTCGCCGAGCTGGAACAAGCGGTTCGCGGTCGCTGATTCATGGAGAACAATCAGCCCATCATCGTCAAGCGCGTCAAGCGCTTTGGCGGCGGCCACCACGGTGGCGCCTGGAAAATCGCCTTTGCCGACTTCGCCACGGCGATGATGGCGTTCTTCCTGGTGCTGTGGCTGTTGTCCACGGCCACGCCTGAACAGAAGATCGCCATTGCCGGTTACTTCCAGGACCCGATCGGGTTCTCCGAAAGTGGTACGCCCTACGTCATCGACCTGGGTGGTTCCCCCGAAATGGCGCCGGACAAAACCATCAACCCGGAAGTGAAAACCGAGCCCACGCAGCCGTCGCCTACCCAGCTGGACAAGGACCAGGTGGAGACCATGGCCGAGCAGGTCGAGCGCGAGCGCCTTGAATTGCTGTTGCAGGAGCTGCAGAACAAGGTCGAGGAGAACCCGCAACTGCAGAAGTTCAAGGACCAGATCCTGTTCGAGATCACCCAGGATGGCCTGCGTATCCAGATCATGGACGCCGAGAACCGTCCGATGTTCGATATCGGCAGTGCGCGCCTGCAGCCATATTTCGAAGACATTCTGTTGGCCATGGCCGATACCATCAAGGCAGTGCCCAACAAGATCAGCATCAGCGGCCACACCGACGCCAAACCGTATGCCGGCACTGGCGAGTTCGGCAACTGGGAGCTGTCGGCCAACCGCGCCAATGCCGCACGCCGGGCATTGGTGGCAGGTGGGTACCCGGACGGCCAGGTGGCTCGGGTGGTGGGGTATGCATCGTCATCGCTGTTCGACCGCAAGAACCCGTTCAACCCGGTAAACCGCCGCATCGACATCATCGTGCTGACCAAGAAGGCCCAGCGCAACATCGAGGGTGAGCAGGGCGAACAGGGTGCACCGCAAGCGCCGGCAGCCCCGCCTGCGGTTCCGCCGGCCAGTGGCGCGGCGCCCGGTGCCGGGGCCGATCAGGCGCCGATGCAACCACGTGAACTGCGCCAGAAGCTGAACATCTTCGAGGATGGCACGCTGAAGATGGACGAGAGCAAGGAGCAGTAGGCCCCGCGGAACCTTGCACGGCGTTTTGCAGGGCCGTGCAGGTGGGCCTCAGCGCGGAGGAAGGCTTACAGCCCGGTCAGTAGCTGTCTTCCGTCAGGCTGGCGATGATCGAGCGGTAGCTGTTCATGCGTTGCTGCGAGATCCGGCCATCGTCCAGCGCCTTGAGCAACGCGCAGCCTGGCTCGCGGTCATGTTTGCAATCGCGGAAGCGGCAGGTGCCGAACAGGTCGCGGAACTCGATGAAGCCATCCTCCACATCGCTGCGGCTGACGTGGCCAAGGCCGAATTCGCGGATGCCCGGCGAGTCGATAAGGTCGCCGCCATTGGGGAAATGGTACAGCCGCGCGGTGGTGGTGGTGTGGGTGCCCTGGCCCGACCATTCCGACAGGTCGCCGACGCGGGTGCCGGCCTCTGGCAGCAGGCTGTTGACCAGCGAAGACTTGCCCACACCCGACTGGCCGACGAACACGCTGATGTGCCCGTCAAGTTGCTGCTGCAGGCGTTGCATGCCATCACCGTGGTGGGCAGATACCTCCAGCAGCGGGTAGCCCAGCTCGCGGTAAACCTCCAGCAGCGCCTGCAGGCCGGGGCCGTTCTCGGCGTTGATCAGGTCGGCCTTGTTCAGCAGCAGCAGCGGGCGCAGGCCTGCATGCTCGGCAGCGACCAAGTAACGGTCGATCAGGTTCGGGTGCGGTTCCGGGGCCGGGGCAAACACGATCACGATGAGGTCGACGTTGGCTGCGACCGGTTTCAACTGGCCATGGTTGTTTGGCCGGCACAGTTCGGTGCTGCGTGGCATCTGCGCCACGATCACGCCTATGCCCTGGTTGCCTGCACGCCATACCACGCGGTCGCCAGTGACCAGTGCTGGCAGGTTGGCGCGCAAGTGGCAGCGGAACACCTGGCCTGCAACGTCGCCATCCTGGGCCTCCACCTCGACCTGCACGCCAAAGTGGGCAATCACCAGGCCAAGTTGTTCCGGCCCCAGGTCGCCACCTTCCAGTTCCTGCAGCACATGCTGCTCGCGTTTGGCCGCGCGAGCAGCACGCTCGCCCTGGATTTTTTCGATGCGCCAGTTCTGGCGGCGATTGAGCTGGCGTTTGGCCATGAACATTCCGTGAGAAGGGCCCGGGTCAGGGCATTGAAAACGGCAGGCAGTTTAGCACGCCAGGCGTTGCACCATTGCCCTTACCTTGTGGCGGTGAATGGGCGTGGCTGGGCCACTAGGCTAATATGACGGGCTATATGAGGAGCTTCTGCATGCAAAACCCACAGAACCTGATCTGGATCGACCTGGAAATGACCGGCCTCGATCCGGACAGCGACGTCATCATCGAAATGGCCACGATTGTCACCGACAGCGAGCTGAACACCCTGGCCGAAGGCCCGGTGATCGCCATCCACCACAGCGATGAAGTACTGGCCCGCATGGACGAGTGGAACACCCGCACCCATGGCGCGTCTGGCCTGACCCAGCGTGTGCGCGACAGCAAGGTCGGCATGGCCGAGGCCGAGGCCCAGACCATTGCTTTCCTCGAACAGTGGGTGCCCAAAGGCAAATCGCCGATCTGCGGCAACAGCATCTGCCAGGACCGTCGCTTCCTCTACCGGCACATGCGCAACCTGGAAAACTACTTCCACTACCGCAACCTGGATGTCTCGACGCTGAAAGAACTGGCAGCCCGCTGGGCGCCGGACGTGCGTGACAGCTTCAAGAAGGGCAATACGCACCTGGCGCTGGACGACATTCGCGAATCGATTGCCGAGTTGCGCCACTACCGCGAGCATTTCATCAAGGTGTGAACCGTTACGGCGCAGATATTCTGGCTGCGCCCCCTTTTGGTGCCTTGGGCAACTGGTTAGACTGCGCGCCTTTCCCGCACGGACCCGCACCATGTTGCTGATGCTCTACCTCATTGCCATCACTGCCGAAGCCATGACCGGTGCGTTGTCTGCCGGGCGTCGCGGCATGGACTGGTTCGGCGTGGTGCTGATCGCCTGTGTTACCGCCCTGGGTGGCGGGTCGGTGCGCGATGTGTTGCTCGGGCACTATCCGCTGACCTGGGTGAAACACCCTGAGTACCTGGTATTGACCAGCTTTGCTGCTCTTTTGACCATTTTCATCGCGCCAATGATGCGCCGCCTGCGCTCGCTGTTCCTGGTGCTAGACGCACTGGGGCTGGTGGCGTTTACCCTGATTGGCTGCATGACGGCGCTGGAAATGGGGCAGGGCATGCTGGTGGCTTCGATCAGCGGGGTGATCACGGGGGTGTTCGGTGGGATCTTGCGCGATATCTTCTGCAACGACATCCCGCTGGTGTTCCGCCGCGAGCTGTACGCCAGCGTGTCGTTCGCCGCGGCGTGGTTCTACCTGGGCTGCGTGTATTTCAAGGTGCCGGCGGAGCAGGCGATGCTGCTGACCCTCTTTGGTGGGTTCCTGGTGCGCTTGCTGGCGATTCGTTTCCATTGGGAAATGCCCAAGTTCCACTACAACGACCAGCAGTAAACCTGCCCCAAGCCCGGCGCGGTCCCTGTAGGAGCGGGCATGCCCGCGAACACCGGCGCAGCCGGTGCCACCCACCGCGTTGCCTGCTTCGCGGGCGCGCCCGCTCCCACCAGCAGTAAACCTGCCCCAGGCCCGGCGCGGTCCCTGTAGGAGCGGGCATGCCCGCGAACACCGGCGCAGCCGGTGCCACCCACCGCGTTGCCTGCTTCGCGGGCGCGCTCCCACCAGCAGTAAACCTGCCCCAGGCCCGGCGCAGTCCCTGTAGGAGCGGGCATGCCCGCGAACACCGGCGCAGCCGGTGCCACCCACCGCGTTGCCTGCTTCGCGGGCGCGCCCGCTCCCACCAGCAGTAAACCTGCCCCAAGTCCGGCGCGGTCCCTGTAGGAGCGGGCATGCCCGCGAACACCGGCGAAGCCGGTGCATCCACCGAGTTGCCTGCTTCGCGGGCGCGCCCGCTCCCACAGTGGGCCGTGTAGCTATTGAATGCCGTGCCGGGCCAGCGCCCACTCGACATGCTCGCGCACCAGCTCCGAGGCATCCTCGCGCCGCGCCTTCAGCGCCTCGATCACCGGTATCGTCGGCGGCGCATTGCCCAAGCCCACCGCCAGGTTGCGCAAGAACCGCTCATAGCCTGCCCGGCGTAGCGGCCCGCCCTCGGTCTTGCGCAGGAAAGTACGCTCATCCCACAGGAACATCTGGGCCAGCTCGGCATTCTCCAACCCATGCCGCGGCTGGAAATCCTGCTCCTGGCTGTGCTTGGCGAAGCGGTTCCACGGGCAGACGATCTGGCAGTCGTCGCAACCGAATACACGGTTACCCATCATCGAGCGCAGTTCGACAGGAATAGGCCCTCTCAGCTCGATGGTCAGGTACGAGATGCAACGCCGCGCGTCCAGCACATAGGGCCCGACGAACGCCTGGGTCGGGCAGATGTCCAGGCACGCCTGGCAACGCCCGCAGTGTTCACTGGTGGTGGCTTCGTCCACCGGCAACGGCAGGTCAACGAACAGTTCGGCCAGGAAGAAATAACTGCCGGCCTTGCGGTTGAGCAGCAGGGTGTTCTTGCCGATCCAGCCCAGCCCGGCCTGCTCGGCCAGGGCCTTCTCCAGCACTGGGGCACTGTCGACGAAGGCGCGGTAGCCGAACGGGCCGATGGCTTGCTGGATACGGTCTGCCAGGAATTGCACGCGCTTGCGCACCAGCTTGTGGTAGTCACGGCCCAGGGCGTAGCGTGACACGTAGGCTTTTTCCGGTTGCGCCAGGCGTTGCGCCATCTGCGTATCGCCGGGCAGGTAGTCCATGCGCAGCGAGACCACGCGTACCGTGCCGGGAATCAGTTGGTCGGGGTGCGCCCGTTTGCTGCCATGGGCACCCAGGTACTCCATTTCGCCCTGGTAACCGGCGTCTAGCCAGCGCTGCAGGTGCTGTTCGTGTTCGCCAAGGTCGACCCCGGCGATGCCGACGTGGGCAAAACCGAGTTCCTGGCCCCATATCTTGATCGATTGGGCCAGTTGGGCGAGGTCAGGTGTAGAGGCAGGCATGGATGGGCAAGGCAATACGGGCTCAGGTGCGTATAATTCTGCCAGACATTGGAGCCTTTGACCCCATGCCGCAGACCAAACACCCTGGCAACACTCTACAACTGCTCAGCAGCGTGACTGTCGCACACCTGCCGGCACGGCACCCGCATGCGCACAAAGGCGACTTCGGCCATGTGCTGGTAGTGGGCGGCGACCTGGGCACCGGTGGCGCTGTGCTGCTCAGCGCCGAAGCCGCCTTGCGCTGCGGCGCCGGCCTGGTCAGCGTGGCGACCCGGCCCGAACATCTACCCGCGAGCCTGGCCCGCCTGCCTGAGGTGATGTGCCTGGGGGTACAGTCGGCCAACCAGTTGGTCGGCGTGCTGGAGCGCGCCACGGTACTGGTGGTGGGCCCTGGCCTTGGGCAGGCTGCCTGGGGCCGGAGCCTGTTGTCGGCAGTGGCGAACGCCGAGCGCCCGCAGGTATGGGACGCCGACGCCCTGAATTTGCTGGCAGGCACCCCATTGGCCCTGCCCAGCGGTAGCATTCTCACCCCTCACCCCGGGGAAGCGGCGCGGCTTCTGGGCATTTCCACCGAAGCGGTGCAGGCCGACCGGCCGGGCGCTGCGCGCAAGCTGGCGCGGCGCTACAACAGTGTGTGCCTGCTCAAAGGGGCAGGTACCCTGGTGGCGCACCCGTCCGGCCAGTTGATGCTGTGCGAGCGCGGGCACCCGGCCATGGCCGGCGCGGGCTTGGGCGATGTGCTGACCGGGGTGCTGGCGGCGTTGCTGGCCCAGGGGCTGGACGCCTGGAGTGCCGGCTGCCTGGGTACCTGGCTTCACGCCTGTGCCGGTGAGCGTCTGGGGGTTGAAGGCAGGGGCCTGGCGGCCAGCGATCTGGCGCCGGTCATTCGAGCGTTGTTGGAGGAGCATTCTGCGTGTGTGGCTTAAATCTGTTTCTGGCCGATGAAGCGGCTACAGTCGACTTTGGTGCAAAAATGGCCGAAGTGACCGGTGGTCGCGGTGTCATTTTCCTGGAAGGCGACCTGGGGGCGGGTAAAACCACGCTCTCGCGTGGCCTGATCCGTGGCCTGGGCCATACTGGTGCAGTGAAAAGCCCGACGTTCACCGTGGTCGAACCCTACGAGATCGGCGCTGTCCGAGCTTTTCACTTCGACCTGTATCGGCTGGTCGATCCGGAGGAGCTGGAGTTCATGGGGATTCGTGACTATTTCGAGGGCGACCCGTTGTGCCTGTTCGAGTGGCCACAAAAGGGTGCGGGCGTTTTGCCAAAGCCCGACCTGACCATTACCATAAGCCCCCAAGCGGGCGGACGCTCGCTGAACCTGTCGCCGCAGGGGGCTCGCGGCGAGGCCTGGTGCGTGGCACTGGCCAAACACTATAAACAGTAAGTGGGGTAGGTATGCGCATACGCGCACTGGTCGCCATCGTTGGGCTGCTGCTGACAACGGTGACCGTTGACGCTCTGGCCGTCACTCAAGTCAAGAGCGTGCGCCTGTGGCGCGCGCCAGACAACACGCGGCTGGTCTTCGACCTGTCTGGCCCCGTGCAGCACAGCGTCTTCACCTTGAGCGCACCGGATCGCCTGGTTATCGACATCAATGGCGCGACCTTGGCGGCGCCATTGAAAGTGGCGACTTCCAACACGCCGATCAGCAGCGTGCGTTCGGCCCAGCGCACGCCGACCGACCTGCGTGTGGTCGTTGACCTGAAGAAGTCGGTCACCCCCAAGAGCTTTACCCTGGCGCCCAATGCCCAGTACGGCAACCGCCTGGTGGTCGACCTGTACGATCAGGAAGCCGATGCCATCGCGGCCACGGCGCCAACCCCACCACCGACCCCAGTGCAAACGCCTGCCACCACGCCAGCGGTCCCGGTCACGCCGACCCAGCCAGCCATCAAGCTGCCGCCGGTACCTAGCGGCAAGCGCGACATCGTCATT
Source organism: Pseudomonas sp. BJP69 (assembly GCF_007633355.1). Classification (NCBI taxonomy): domain Bacteria; kingdom Pseudomonadati; phylum Pseudomonadota; class Gammaproteobacteria; order Pseudomonadales; family Pseudomonadaceae; genus Pseudomonas; species Pseudomonas sp. BJP69. The sequence goes on along the minus strand of NZ_CP041933.1, from coordinate 4,966,874 downwards.
GCCATCGACGCCGGTCATGGCGGCGAGGACCCGGGTGCTTCCGGCTCGCGCGGCCAGCATGAAAAAGACATCGTGCTGCAGATCGCCCAGGAGCTGCAGCGCCAGATCAACACGGAAAAGGGCTTCCGCGCCGAACTGACCCGCACCGGTGACTACTTCATTCCGCTGCGCAAACGCACCGAAATCGCCCGCAAGAAGGGCGCCGACCTGTTCGTTTCGATCCACGCCGACGCCGCGCCGTCCAAGGCTGCGTTCGGCGCATCGGTGTTTGCCCTGTCCGACCGTGGCGCTACCTCCGAAACCGCACGCTGGCTGGCAGACACGGAAAACCGTTCCGACCTGATCGGGGGCGCCGGCAACGTCAGCCTCGACGACAAGGACCGCATGCTCGCGGGTGTGCTGCTCGACCTGTCGATGACGGCCACGCTCAGCTCCAGCCTGAATGTCGGGCAGAAAGTGCTGGGCAACATGGGCCGCATCACCTCGCTGCACAAGCAGCGTGTGGAACAGGCTGGCTTCATGGTGCTGAAGTCGCCCGACATTCCGTCGATCCTAGTCGAGACCGGGTTTATCTCCAACGCCAGTGAGGCGGCCAAGCTGGCCAGTCGCAGCCATCAGCAAGCGCTTGCGCGGTCGATTCATACCGGGGTGCGCCAGTTCTTCCAGCAGAACCCGCCGCCTGGCACCTATATCGCCTGGCTGCGTGACACCGGCAAGATTGCCGCCGGCCCACGTGAGCACACGGTGCGCCCAGGCGAAACCCTGGCAATGCTGGCGGTGCGCTACCAGGTCAGTGTGGCCAGCTTGCGCAACACCAACAGCCTGAAGTCCGATGAGCTGAAGGTCGGCCAGCGTCTGGATATCCCTGCCACCACATTGGCTTCGCAATGAGTGGTGGTTCGCGCATCCAGCTGCTCAGCCCGCGGCTGGCCAACCAGATCGCCGCTGGCGAGGTGGTCGAGCGGCCGGCCTCGGTAGCCAAGGAACTGCTGGAGAACAGCCTGGACTCCGGAGCCCGGCGCATCGATGTGGAAGTGGAGCAGGGCGGCGTCAAGCTGCTGAAGGTGCGGGATGATGGCAGCGGTATTTCTGCCGACGACCTGCCGCTGGCGCTGGCCCGTCATGCCACCAGCAAAATCCGTGAGCTGGAAGACCTTGAAGGCGTATTGAGCCTGGGGTTCCGTGGCGAAGCCCTGGCCTCGATCAGCTCGGTGGCGCGCCTGACCCTGACCTCGCGTACTGCCAGTGCCACAGAAGCCTGGCAGGTTGAAACCGAAGGCCGCGACATGCTCCCGCGGGTGCAGCCGGCGGCCCACCCGGTGGGTACTTCGGTCGAAGTGCGTGACCTGTTCTTCAATACCCCGGCGCGGCGCAAGTTCCTCAAGGCCGAGAAAACCGAGTTCGATCACCTGCAGGAGGTCATCCGGCGCCTGGCGTTGGCGCGTTTCGACGTCGGCTTCCACTTGCGCCACAATGGCAAGAGCATCCTCAGCCTGCACGAGGCCCATGATGAAGTGGCGCGTGCGCGGCGGGTGGGTGCCATCTGCGGCCCGGGCTTCATGGAGCAGGCGCTGCCGATCGACGTCGAGCGCAACGGCCTGCGCCTGTGGGGCTGGGTTGGGCTGCCGACCTTCTCGCGCAGCCAGGCCGACCTGCAGTACTTCTTCGTCAACGGCCGTGCGGTGCGCGACAAGCTGGTGGCCCACGCCGTACGCCAGGCCTACCGTGACGTGCTGTTCAACGGCCGGCACCCGACCTTTGTGCTGTTCCTTGAGCTGGAACCCAGCGGCGTCGATGTCAACGTGCACCCGACCAAGCATGAAGTGCGCTTCCGCGAAGGGCGTTCGGTGCACGACTTCCTGTACGGCACCCTGCACCGGGCCCTGGCCGATGTGCGCCCGGAAGACCAACTGGCCGCCCCGGCTGCGGTGCCTGAAGCGATGCGCGCCACTGGCCAGCAGGCCGGTGAGTTCGGCCCGCAGGGGGAAATGCGCCTGGCTTCGCCTGTGCTCGAGCAGCCACGTGCGCCGCAACACACCGCCAGCAACGGCGGTAGTGGTGCCGGTTACCAGTACCAGTACACCCCGCGGCCCTCGCCACCGCTGCCGGCGGCCGAGGCGCAGGCGGTGTACCGCGAGTTTTACAAGCCGCTGGACAATGGCGCCGCCCCGGCAGCCACCCTGCCGGAAAGCCAGGGCGACATTCCGCCGCTGGGTTACGCGCTGGCGCAGCTGAAGGGTATCTACATCCTGGCCGAGAACGCTGTCGGCCTGGTGCTGGTCGATATGCACGCCGCCCACGAGCGCATCATGTACGAGCGCCTGAAGGTAGCCATGGCCAGCGAGGGCCTCAGCGGCCAGCCGCTGCTGGTGCCGGAAACCCTGGCCCTGAGCCAGCGCGAAGCCGACTGCGCCGAAGAGCACGCGCAGTGGTTCCAGCGCCTGGGCTTCGAACTGCAGCGGCTGGGCCCGGAAACCCTGGCCATCCGCCAGATCCCGGCCTTGCTCAAGCAGGCCGAGGCCAACCGCCTGATGCAGGATGTGCTGGCCGACCTGATGGAATACGGCACCAGCGACCGTATTCAGGCCCACCTCAACGAGCTGCTCGGCACCATGGCCTGCCACGGCGCGGTACGCGCCAACCGGCGCCTGGCCATTCCCGAGATGAACGCCCTGCTGCGCGATATGGAAAACACCGAGCGCAGCGGCCAGTGCAACCACGGCCGTCCCACCTGGACCCAGATGGGCCTGGACGACCTGGACAAACTTTTCCTGCGCGGTCGATGAAATGAGCGGCAAGCCCCCAGCGATATTCCTCATGGGTCCGACGGCCGCCGGCAAGACCGACCTGGCCATCGAACTGACCAAAGTGCTGCCGTGCGAGCTGATCAGCGTTGATTCGGCGCTGATCTACCGCGGCATGGACATCGGCTCGGCCAAACCGTCGAAAGCAGTCCTTGCCGCCCACCCGCATCGCTTGATCGACATCCGCGACCCGGCCGAAAGCTACTCGGCCGCGCAGTTTCGCACCGACGCACTGCAGGCCATGGCCGAGATCAGCGGGCGCGGCAAAATCCCGCTGCTGGTCGGCGGTACCATGCTGTATTACAAAGCGTTGGTCGACGGCCTTGCCGACATGCCAGCGGCCGATGCGGGCGTGCGTGCCGAGCTTGAAGCCCAGGCGGCGGCCTTGGGGCTGGGCGAGTTGCACCGCCAACTGGCCGAGGTCGACCCGGTGTCGGCGGCGCGCATTCACCCCAACGACCCGCAGCGGTTGATCCGCGCCCTGGAGGTCTACCGGGTGAGCGGTGAGAGCATGACGGCTCACCGGCAACGTCAATTCGCTGAAAGTCGCGGCGCAGACGCAGGCGCTGGCGGGCATTTGCCCTATACTGTCGCCAGCTTGGCGATTGCTCCTACAGATCGTCACATTTTGCATCAGCGAATTGCGTTACGATTTTCGCAGATGCTGGAACAGGGCTTTATCGACGAGGTCCGATCACTGCGAGCCAGAAGTGACTTGCACGCCGGGTTACCGTCTATACGGGCAGTGGGGTATCGGCAAGTCTGGGATTACCTGGACGGCAAGCTGTCAGAGAGTGAAATGCGTGAACGCGGTATCATCGCGACCCGGCAGCTGGCCAAACGGCAGTTCACCTGGTTGCGTGGCTGGCCTGACGTACACTGGCTAGACAGCCTGGCCTGCGACAATCTGTCCCGCACCTTGAAATACCTGGGGCCCATCTCCATATTGAGCTGAGTCCCTGCTGATTGCCGTCTATTCTTGCGAAGGGGCGGCCTAATTTATCGATTTCATTGATTTTCTATTATTTATCCTTACAGGAGTGCGGCATATGTCAAAAGGGCATTCGCTACAAGACCCTTACCTGAACACTTTGAGAAAAGAGAAGGTCCCGGTTTCCATTTACCTGGTCAACGGCATCAAACTGCAGGGTTCGATCGAGTCGTTCGACCAGTTCGTGGTACTGCTGAAGAACACCGTGAGCCAGATGGTCTACAAGCACGCCATTTCGACCGTGGTGCCAGCCCGTCCGGTTCGCCTGCCAAGCCCGTCCGATTCCGAGCACGGTGACAGCGAGCCAGGCAACGCCTGATAGGAGCCTGCATTGTTCTTTGAGCGCCACGGTGGTGGTGAGCGGGCGTTGCTCGTTCACTTGGAAGGTCAGAACCCTGAGGCGCGCGAAGACCCGCAGGAGTTTCAGGAACTGGCATTGTCGGCCGGTGCCGACATCATTTCGCTGGTCACGGTGACAAGGCATCAGCCTTCCGCCAAATACCTGATTGGCAGTGGCAAGGTCGAAGAGCTGCACGACCTGGTCCATGCCGAACAGGTAGACCTGGTGATTTTCAATCACACCCTCACGCCCAGCCAGGAGCGCAACCTTGAACGTGTGTTCGAGTGTCGTGTGCTCGACCGCACCGGGCTGATCCTCGATATCTTCGCCCAACGGGCGCGTACCCATGAAGGCAAGCTGCAGGTCGAACTGGCCCAGCTGGAGCACATGAGCACGCGGTTGGTGCGTGGCTGGACTCACCTGGAGCGGCAAAAAGGGGGTATCGGCCTGCGCGGCCCGGGTGAAACCCAGCTGGAAACCGACCGGCGCCTGTTGCGCGTGCGCATCCGCCAGATCAAGTCGCGCTTGGAAAAGGTCCGTAGCCAGCGCGAGCAGGCACGGCGCGGGCGCAAGCGTGCAGACATCCCTTCGGTGTCGCTGGTGGGTTACACCAACGCTGGCAAGTCCACGCTGTTCAACGCCCTGACCGAATCCGAGGTGTACGCCGCGGACCAGCTGTTCGCTACCCTCGACCCGACCTTGCGCCGGCTCGAGCTCAACGACCTTGGCCCGATCGTGCTGGCCGACACCGTGGGCTTCATTCGCCATTTGCCGCACAAGCTGGTCGAGGCATTTCGCGCTACGCTCGAAGAGTCGAGCAACTCCGACCTGTTGCTGCATGTGATCGATGCCCATGAGCCCGAGCGCATGGAACAGATCGAGCAAGTGCTGGCGGTTTTGGGCGAGATTGGCGCCGAAGGCTTGCCGATCCTCGAGGTGTATAACAAACTCGACCTGCTCGAAGATGTCGAGCCGCAGATCCAGCGCAATGCCGATGGCAAGCCGGAACGGGTCTGGGTATCGGCACGCGATGGGCGTGGCCTGGAGCTGGTCGGCCAGGCGATTGCCGAGTTGCTGGGGGAAGATCTGTTTGTCGGTACCCTTTGCCTGGAGCAGCGTTTTGCCCGCTTGCGCGCGCAATTCTTTGCCTTGGGTGCGGTGCAGAGTGAAGAGCATGATGAAGAAGGGCGCAGCCTGCTGAGCGTGCGACTGCCCATGGTCGAACTGAATCGCCTGGTCAGCCGCGAAGGCATGGAGCCGCAAGTGTTTGTCGAGCAACACACTTTGCAATAAATGCCCGTCGAGGTCGCCGGGCAGCAGTGACAGGCATTCTGTAGCATTGGACGGCGCGCCGTGGGCGCGTCTTTGCTTTATCAGATGGAGAGCGCTATGGCTTGGAACGAGCCGGGTGGCAACTCGAACAATCAGGATCCCTGGGGCGGCCGCCGTGGTGGCGGTGGCGGCGGTGGTGACAAGAAAGGTCCGCCGGATCTGGACGAGGCCTTCCGCAAACTGCAGGACAGCCTCAATGGCATGTTCGGCGGCAAGAAGAAACGTGGCGGCGGTGACCGCAACATCGGCAAGGGCGGTGGCTTCGGTCTGCTGGGCATCGGCCTGGCGGTGCTGGCTGCCATCTGGCTGTACAACGCCGTGTATGTGGTCGACGAGCAGGAGCAGGCCGTGGTGCTGCGCTTCGGCAAGTACTATGAAACGGTCGGTCCCGGCCTGAACATCTACTTCCCGCCAATTGATCGCAAGTACATGGAGAACGTCACGCGTGAGCGTGCCTACACCAAGCAGGGCCAGATGCTGACCGAAGACGAGAACATCGTCGAGGTGCCGCTGACCGTGCAGTACAAGATCAGCAACCTGCAGGACTTCGTGCTCAACGTCGACCAGCCTGAGGTGAGCTTGCAGCACGCCACCGACAGTGCCTTGCGCCACGTGGTGGGTTCCACCTCGATGGACCAGGTACTGACTGAAGGCCGTGAGCAGATGGCCGTGGATATCCGCGAGCGCCTGCAGCGCTTCCTCGACAACTACCGCACGGGTATCACCGTTACCCAGGTCAACGTACAGAGCGCGGCAGCCCCGCGTGAAGTGCAGGAAGCCTTCGATGACGTGATCCGTGCCCGTGAAGACGAGCAGCGCGCCCGCAACCAGGCCGAGTCCTATGCCAATGGCGTGGTGCCGGAAGCCCGTGGTCAGGCGCAGCGCATCATCGAAGACGCCAACGGCTACCGCGACGAAGTCATCGCCCGCGCCAAGGGTGAGGCCGATCGCTTCAGCAAGTTGCTCGGCGAGTACCGCAAGGCACCTGACGTGACCCGCCAGCGTCTGTACCTGGAGACCATGCAAGAGGTCTACAGCAATTCGAGCAAGGTCATGGTGGCAACCAAGGATGGGCAGAACAACCTGCTCTACCTGCCGCTGGACAAAATGGTCGAAGGCAGCCGCAACGCGTCCGCGCCAACCACCAGCGTATCGCCATCGGCCAACGATGCGGCCGCGCGTGCGGCGCAGGACATGCAACAGCAACAGCAGCCGCTGCGCACTAGGGAGAGCCGCTGATGAGCAACAGATCGCTGATCGCCCTGATCGCCGCCGTGGTCCTGGCCATCGTGGCCTGGAACAGCTTCTACATCGTGTCCCAGACCGAGCGTGCAGTGCTGCTGCGCTTCGGTAAGGTGGTCCAGGCTGATGTTCAGCCAGGCCTGCACGTGAAGATCCCGTACGTGAACCAGGTACGCAAGTTCGACGCCCGCCTCATGACCCTCGACGCCCCGACCCAGCGGTTCCTGACCCTGGAGAAGAAAGCGGTGATGGTCGACGCCTACGCCAAGTGGCGCGTCAAGGACGCCGAGCGCTTCTATACCGCCACGTCGGGCATGAAGCAGATCGCCGACGAGCGGCTTTCGCGTCGCCTGGAAAGCGGCCTGCGTGACCAGTTCGGTAAACGTACCCTGCACGAGGTGGTTTCCGGTGAACGCGACGCGCTGATGGCTGACATCACCGCATCGCTGAACCGCATGGCCAACAAGGAGCTGGGCATCGAGGTGATCGATGTGCGCGTCAAGGCCATCGACCTGCCGAAGGAAGTCAACCGCAGCGTGTTCGACCGCATGAGTACCGAGCGTGAGCGTGAAGCCCGCGAGCACCGCGCCAAGGGTAACGAGCTGGCCGAAGGTATTCGTGCCGACGCCGACCGCCAGCGCCGTGTGCTGCTGGCCGAAGCGTACCGCGAAGCGGAAGAAACCCGCGGTGACGGCGACGCCCAGGCGGCCGCCATCTATGCCAAGGCCTACACCCAGGACGCGGACTTCTATGCGTTCTACCGTAGCCTGCAGGCGTACCGCGAAAGCTTCTCGAGCAAGAGCGACGTGCTGGTCCTGGATCCGAAGAACGAGTTCTTCCGCTTCCTGGACAAGAGCAAGCCGTAATGCTCAGGCCCTGATTTTCATGCGGCAGCGCTCCGCCTGGCAGCTAAAACACCAGGCGGGGTGCATCCTGAATGAAAAGGGGTGTATCATGAGGCAGCCGGGAAATTTCCCGGCTTTTTTGCGTCTGCAAGGTTGATTGGCACAGCGCCGGTTGACGGTTTGCTCAGCTCGCAAGGCAATTCGAGGGTATCGGGTACGGTGGCTGCGCTGGGATCAGTGCTGCCCGCTGCTGTGCGCGATACCGGCTTTACTGACGGCTCGCCTGCTGGCAAGCCGCCCGGACCAGAGGGGAAATGGCGTAATGGCAACGGTAGACCGCTGGCTGCTGCCAGATGGCATCGAGGAAGTACTGCCACCTGAGGCCGCGCGTATCGAGATCGCGCGCCGCCAGGTGTTGGACCTGTTCCAGGGTTGGGGCTACGAACTGGTCGTCACCCCGCATATCGAGTACCTGGAGTCGCTGCTGACCGGCGCCGGCCAGGACCTGGACCAGCGCACCTTCAAGGTGGTGGACCCGCAGTCCGGCCGCCTGATGGGCTTCCGCGCCGACTTCACCCCGCAGGTGGCCCGTATCGACGCGCACACCTTGCGCCGTGAAGGCCCAAGCCGGTTGTGCTATGCCGGTAGCGTGCTGCACGCCCAACCGCGCGCACTGTCCACCTCGCGCAGCCCGATCCAGCTGGGTGCCGAGTTGTATGGCGATGCCAGCCCTACCAGCGACGTCGAAGTCATCAGCCTGATGCTTGCCACGCTGCAACTGGCTGACGTGCCGGACGTACACATGGACCTTGGCCACGTCGGCATCTACCGCGGCCTGGCCCGGGCGGCCGGCCTGTCCGGAGCAGTGGAGCAGCAGTTGTTCGACGCGCTGCAACGCAAGTCGGTCGATGAGGTGCAAGCCTTGACTGCCGACCTGCCCAAGGACCTGGGCAACATGTTGCGTGCGCTGGTCGAGCTGTGCGGCGGCCGTGAAGTGCTGAACGAAGCGCGCGTGCGCCTGGGGCGCGCCCCGGCCAGCGTGCTGGCCGCGCTGGACGACCTGCTGGCGATCGCGGACCGGCTGGCGTCGCGCTACCCGGAACTGCCGCTGTACTTCGACCTCGGTGAGCTGCGCGGTTACCACTACCACACCGGTGTGGTGTTCGCCGTGTTCGTGCCGGGCGAGGGGCAGTCCATTGCCCAGGGCGGGCGCTATGACGACATCGGCGCCGATTTTGGCCGGGCACGCCCAGCCACAGGTTTCTCCACGGATTTGAAGACCCTGGTCACACTGGGGCGAGCGGAGGTCGTATTGCCAACTGGCGGCATCTGGATGCCCGACAGTGGCGACGCGGCCCTCTGGCAGCAAGTCTGCCAGTTGCGCAGCGAGGGCCAGCGTGTGGTTCAGGCTCTGCCTGGCCAGCCGTTGAGTGCTGCTCTCGAGGCGGATTGTGATCGGCAATTGATTCAGCAAGACGGGCGCTGGCAGGTTCTGCCGCTGGCCCAGTGAGTTTCTGCGTCGGCAACAGGCCGGCAACCAAGTTTGCGTGAATGAGGACCAATGTAATGGGTAAGAATGTCGTCGTCCTGGGCACCCAGTGGGGTGATGAGGGCAAAGGCAAGATCGTCGATCTGCTGACCGAACATGCTGCCGCCGTAGTGCGCTACCAGGGTGGCCACAATGCGGGCCACACCCTGGTGATCAACGGTGAAAAAACCGTTCTGCACCTGATTCCGTCCGGCATCCTGCGTGAAGGCGTACAGTGCCTGATCGGCAACGGCGTGGTCGTTGCCCCGGATGCGCTGATGCGTGAAATCACCAAGCTGGAAGAGAAGGGCGTACCGGTGCGCGAGCGCCTGCGCATCTCCCCGGCAGCGCCGCTGATCCTGTCGTACCACGTGGCCCTGGACCAGGCCCGTGAAAAAGCCCGTGGCGAAGCCAAGATCGGCACCACTGGCCGCGGCATCGGCCCAGCCTATGAAGACAAGGTCGCCCGCCGCGGCCTGCGCGTGGGTGACCTGTTCCACCGCGAGCGTTTCGCTGCCAAGCTCGGTGAGCTGCTGGATTACCACAACTTCCAGCTGGTGAACTACTACAAAGAGCCGGCCATCGACTTCCAGCAGACCCTGGACGAGTGCATGGCCTACGCTGAACAGCTCAAGCCGATGATGCTCGACGTCACCGCCGAGCTGCACAACCTGCGCCGCGCCGGCAAGGACATCATGTTCGAGGGCGCCCAGGGTTCGCTGCTGGACATCGACCACGGTACCTACCCGTACGTCACCAGCTCCAATACCACGGCTGGTGGTATCTCCACCGGTTCCGGCGTGGGCCCGATGTACCTGGACTACATCCTGGGCATCACCAAGGCCTACACCACGCGCGTGGGTTCCGGTCCGTTCCCGACCGAGCTGTTCGACGAAACCGGCGCAACCCTGGCCAAGCGTGGCCACGAATTCGGCTCCACCACCGGCCGTGCTCGCCGTTGCGGCTGGTTCGACGCCGTGATCCTGCGTCGCGCCATCGACGTCAACAGCATCTCGGGCATCTGCCTGACCAAGCTGGACGTGCTCGACGGCCTGGAAACCATCAACATCTGCGTTGGCTACAAGAACGAGAACGGTGCCGTCATCGACGCACCTTCCGATGCCGACAGCTACATCGGCCTGGAGCCGGTGTACGAAGCGATGCCAGGCTGGAGCGAGTCGACCCTGGGCGTCAAAACCCTGGAAGAGCTGCCGCAGGCTGCACGTAACTACATCAAGCGCATCGAAGAGTTGGTCGGCGCCCCGATCGACATCATTTCGACCGGCCCTGACCGCAACGAGACCATCGTCCTGCGTCATCCGTTCGCCTGATCTGCCCTCCAGGCTGATCTGACGCCGTGGCCCTGAAAGGGGCTGCGGCGTTTTTGTTTGCGGCGTATGCCTGCCTTGAGCGCTGTGGGCTTTCTGTGGAAGCTGGCTTGCCGGCGATAGGACCAACCCAGGCAACCCCGTTGCTCAACCTTGGCGCATATCCCTGCTCCCCCCGGCACAACCCTTGCTGTAAGAAACATCTGACGATGCCATCAAAATAGTGGCGCCAGAAAACACGAGGGTTACAACGTGTCTGCCATCCTCTCACTGTTACGAAGCCGCCTTCTGCGGCCTGTGTTTGTTGCCCTTGGTATCGCGCTTTTGGTGCAGGTACTGGTTGCCGTTGCCCTCACCCGCAGCACGGTGACTGCCCTTGAGGCCGACCTTGGCGAGCGCCTGGGTAATGACAGCCGCCAACTCGCCAGCGAGCTGGAGCAAGCCGGGCAGGATGTACGTTCGGGCCTCGACGGCCTGTCCAGTAGCACTCGCCAGCGCCTCAGCGCGGGGTTGGCGACGCGCCTGCAAAGCGAGCAGCAGCAACTGCGCAGCACCCTGGAGAAGAACCTCAAGGATTCGGCCAGCGACATGGCCGAGTTACTGGCCTCGGTCGCCCCGCGGGCGATCTGGGATAACGACGTGCCGGTACTCTCCGACTTCGCCCGCCGCGCCCAGCGCAATCCCAATGTGCTGTTCGTGATCTACGACGACGCCCAGGGGCAGCACCTGACCCGCTACCTGAACCGGCAAAACCCGATCAACCAGGCGTTGATGGAGAAAGGCCAAGGCGAGCGCGCGCTGGACAAGGTGATCGACGCCGCCCGGCGCGACCCGGCGGTGTACTTCGTGGAAGCGCCGATCAACCCCAATGGTGCGGAAATCGGCAAAGTGGTCATGGGGGTTTCCACCGCAGGCATCGACCAGGAACTCAAGGCCCTTGACCAGCGCTTTTCGGCGCTGATTGCCAGTGGTGAGCAGTTGGTTGGCGACAGCCTGAACGGTGCTGCCGCCGACAGCGGCAACACCCTGCGCGAACGTCTGGAGAAAGCACAGGGCAGTGCAGCGGCAATGCAGGCCAATACCGCGCAGACCGTACGCGATGCCGCTGCCGAGCTGCGTTGGCGCATCGGTCTGGGCTTGGCGGTGGTGGGGCTAGGTGTATTGCTGGTCGTGGTCGTGGCCGTGGTGCTGGGGCGCCGGGTGCTGAGCAAGTTGCGCCTGTTGATAACTGCCCTGAATGACCTTGCGGCCGGCGAGGGCGACCTGACCAAGCGCGTGTCGCTCGACAGCCGCGATGAAATTGGCGACATGGCCTCGGCGGTGAACCGTTTTGTCGACAAGCTGCAGCCAATCGTGCGGGAGGCGGGCGAAGTGGCGCAGCGTACCGGCGTAGAAATAGGCGCGATGGCCCAGCGCAATGCCGGCGCCGATGCTGCTGCCGCGCTGCAGCGTGATGAAGTGGCAGCCAGCCTGCGCGACCTGTCGAGCATGGCTGACGAAGCCCAGGCCGAAAGCCATGCGATGCAGGCGGCTCTGCAGCAGGTGGTGGATATTCGCCAGGCCACCGACGAGAACAGCCGCAGCTCGACCCAGCTGGCGAGCTTGATCGAGAACCTGGCCGGCCAAGTGGAGACGGGCTCCCAGGTGATCGAGCGCCTGGCCAAGCAGAGTGAGCAGATCGAAGTGGTGCTGACGGTTATTCACGGCATCGCCGAGCAGACCAACCTGCTGGCCTTGAACGCCGCCATCGAGGCGGCCCGGGCAGGCGAGACCGGGCGCGGGTTTGCCGTGGTGGCCGATGAGGTGCGGGCGCTGGCGAGCAAGACACAAAGCTCCACTGGCGATATACAGTCGCACATCGCCGCGTTACAGAAGGGCGCCAAGGAGGCCGTGGCTACTATCAGCCAGGCCGGGCTCAAGGCCAGTGAAGGCCTGTTGGTGCTGCGCGACAACGAACGTCGCCAGCAGTCGGTGCAGGCTGCGGTGGAGCAAGTTCACGCGGCCATTGGTTTGGCGACTCGCGCTGCCGAACAACAGGCCCATGGCGCACAGGCGGTGCGGGGGCGGGTGGAGAACATCCATGCCCAGGCCGAACGCTCGGCTGAGGTGGTGATGCAGACCACGGCCAGCAGCAAGGTGCTGGATGACTTGGCGGCTCAGCTACGCGCCAGCCTGGGCCAGTTCCGGGCCTGAATCCTGCGCAGTCTCTTCTTGTGGGAGCGGCCTTGCGTCGCGAAAGGACCGCAAAGCGGTCCCAGGATATTCGCGTAAACACATCTATTGCTGGGGCCGCTTCGCGGCCCTTTCGCGACACAAGGCCGCTCCTACAGCAAGTCATGTTGCTATGCTGTCAGCGACACATGACAAAGGGAGTTGCTCATGTCCGCCCAATTGGTCGCCGCCCAGGCAGACCTCGATTTTCTCCACAGTGCCAGCATACAGCTCACTGCCCCGATGACCGCCCTGCAAGCCTACTGCGCCATGACCTCGGATGTTCCCGCCTGGCTGGCCAAGGCCTTCCGCATTCGTGACTTCATCTCGCGTCGATTCAATGTCGCCGATATCCATGGCTTCACTCCCCAGAATCCTGGGCATGTGCCAGCCGACGGCGAGCATCTGGACTTCTTCACTGTCGAGGCCATCAGCGACCAGCAACTGGTGCTGACGTCGCGCGATACGCACTTGGCGGTGATGGTCTGCATGGATGTGAATGGGCAGCGCTTGAAAGTGACCACGTCGGTGCTGTGTTTCAATGCCTTTGGCCGGCTGTACATACTGCCGGTTGGCCAGGTACATGGCCTGATCGTGCGTCGGATGTTGGCGAATTTGTAGACAGCGCTGAATATGAAGGTGAAACATTCATTTACGTGATCAAGTCTGCATCTTCCTCAAAATTGTAGGATATTTCCCGAATAGGTCTCGTTAGAATGTTTGCTGTTGCAGGGCTAGACGCAGGGAGCTAGTGTCGATCTTGCCTGAAGGCACTCGGCAAACTTCGCCGCTTTCTTCAGGAACAACCTCAGGACGGCGATGTCGGAACATCGTCGTTATCAGCCCAATTTTTACCAAGGAGAGGTAAGCATGGCTTTCGATGCTTATATTCAAATCGCGGACATCACTGGCGAAGCACTGGACGAGCAGTACGCCAACTGGATCGAAATCATCGGCTACAAGTTCGGTGCCAATCAGAGCACCTCTGCCACCGCAAGCTCAGCGGGTGGCGCATCTTCATAGAGAGTATTTGAATCACGGTACGTTGAAAGAACGTAACGATTTTTATGCGAAGCGCACAGCTTTGTTTCTGAAGTTGGAGGCGCAATTGGATGGCATGGCCGCATATGGGGCAGGGTTGCGAAGCAGGGGCAAGATCAAGAGGGCGCTTGGTATATCTACAAAGAGTTTTCTGCATACTGGCGAAATTAGCGGTTACTCAGAAAAGATAGCGGGTGTGGCGAGAGCCGCTAGTTGGATTAAAAAGGGGACGTATGTGGGCATGGCGCTGGATTTGGCGTCAACGGAGTTATCGATTCGTCAAGCTTGCATGCTCGGTCGAGAGGATGATTGTCGAAGAGTTAAGTATATCGAGCGAAGTTCATTGGCCGCTAGCTGGGGGATTGGAGGTGCGATTGGATATGTTGGGGCAGCATTGGCCCAATGGTCTGTGTTGCGGTAGGTATTCCCACGGGAGGAACGGCAACTATCGCGTGCGCAGTGCTGGGGGGTGCCGCTGGTGGTATGGCTGGTGGGGCGCTAGGAAAAATGGGAGGCGAGACTTTGGGTGAGATTTTTTATGAGGCCGTGCGATGAATAGCCAGCAGGTGGCCGTGCTCGGTGTTTTTTTGATTATTTCACCCTTCTTGATGTTCGCCGTACTGGCCTTTGTTGCGCATCGATGCTTGGGTCGTATCGAATCATACTTGTCGAATAGTCGCATGGTGGTCGTTAATAGGGAGATGTACGGCAGCTCTGGCCTGTTTGGAAGGGTCATGCGCCTCGGCTCAATTTCAGCAATGTTAACAATGAGATCCTTTAGCGTTCGTAAAGGAATGTTAGATGGCGAAGACGTCCGCAAGACTCCAGTCGATCTGAAAAAATTGTTAGTGCGTTTATGGGTTGCTCAGATTCTACTAATTACACTGATCGTACTATTTTTTACTTGGCTGCTGTATTGGCAATAGCCCATAGCCATGGCGTGAGAATTGGGCTTGGTTCATAGTTGTTGTTTCTGGATGGCTACAAGCGTATCCAAAGGAGGTGACGCAATGTTAGCTTCGATGCTGGGTGGTTAGCGCTGGACGCTAGTGTCAGTCGGGCCTGTAGCAAGAGCGCGAGAATGAGTACCGAAGCTTTGACGATAATCGAGTCTATCCTGCTCGCTTGTATGGCAGTCAGCGTGTGTGTGATGGGAGTTTTAAAGTGAACTTGTGATGAGGTCTCAAATACTCAGGCTTGTGCCCAGGCCATATGGCAGCCTGGGCAAGCTTTCAAGCCTTGTTCAGATACATCCGCGTACTCAGCAAATACAACGGCAATCCCGATACCACGATCAACAGTCTTCGGGAGCATCCTCAAGGCGGCGATGTCCGAACACCGTCGTTATCAGCCCAATCTTTACCAAGGAGAGGTAAGCATGGCTTTCGATGCCTATATTCAAATCGCGGAAATCACTGGCGAAGCACTGGACGAACAATACGCCAACTGGATCGAGATCATCGGCTACAAGTTCGGTGCCAATCAGAGCACCTCTGCCACCGCAAGCACAGCGGGTGGCGCATCATCAGGCCGCACCACACTCACCAACTTTACCTTCACCAAATACCTGGACAGTGCTAGCTGCAAGCTACTGGAGGCTAGGTGTGCCGGGCAGCACCTGAAGGAAGTGAAGCTAGTGGTGTGCCGTGCCGGTACCGAAAAGCTCAAGTACTACGAAGTCGTTCTCGAAGAAGTGATCATCGCCGATTACGCCAGAGCGCCAGCGCCGGGGTGCCGATAGAAGTGATTCAATTGAACTACGGCCGCATCAAGACCACCTATACGCGGCAGAAACGCCGCGACGGCAGCGCGGGCGGCAGCGTGACCGGCGGCTGGGACCGCATCGCCAACAAGAAGTACGCGTGAGGTGCGACCATGTCCGAGGCACGCAGCTTTATCAATCCTCAGGCGCAATCGTATGAGTCGCTGAAGGCCGGCACGCCCATGTCGGCCAATCAGCGGGCCAAGTTTGATGTGCTGAATGCACATATCGCCAATGGTGTGGTTGTCGGCGGGGAGCTTGTGATTGTTGGTGATCCCAGCACGCCTATGTGTACGGGTCATGAAGCATTCTTGATGGCGAAGGCGTTTGGGCTTCACCATCAGCTTGAGGTTAATGGCGCTGGGGTAGATGACTTCTTCCTAGATAACTATGAAATGTTGCAGACATTGATTGGGCATGTTTCTACTGGGGTGGGAGTTGCTACTGATGGGTGGAGCAGACATCTGGAGTCCATCAAGAAGACGCTAGAGGAAATTGACGAACTGCATAGAGCATCCTTGGGCGAAGGATCGCTCAGGGCGCGTGATGAGTTTTATGCAAAGCGAGCGGCCTTGTTCCTGACGCTGGAGGGCAAACTCGACAAAATGGCCGCATTCGGATCAGGTTTGCGTAAAGGATCGATCAAGAGGATGCTGGAAATATCCACCAAAAGCTATCTGCATACAGGGGAAATTGCTAGGTATGCAGATAAAGTGACCGGTGTTGCGAGTGCGGCGAACTTGATAAAAAAAGGGACTTATCTTGGCACGGCATTGGAAGTGGCTTCTACAGGCCTCGCCATCCACAAGGCTTGCACTTTAGGTCGAGAGGAAGATTGCAGAAAAGCCAGATATATCGAGACCAGCGCCTTGGCCGGTAGGATTTCTGGTAGCGCCGGTGGTGGGGTAGTGGGAGGTGCGCTGCTAAGCTCTTTGTGTGTAGCGATTGGAATTCCTTCGGCGGGATTTGGAGGGATCACATGCGTCGTTATTGGTGCGGCGGTGGGAGGTAAATATGGAGGGGACTACGGTGGAGAGTGGGCTGGCGGTTTGGGGGAGTTAATTTATGAGAGAGTGCGAGAATGAGTGCCGAAGCTTTGACGATAATCGCGTCTATCCTGCTCGCTTGTATGGCAATCAGCGTGTGTGTGATGGTTTACTTAGCTTGTCGATCTATAGAGGCTATCGAAAAAGCTTTAGCGAAATGCAAGTATATTCAGAGTAACAGGGAAAACTTTTCAGCGGCTGGTCTTGTTGGGAGATTAATGCGTACTTGCCTGGCGGCAAATATGCTGATGATTCCAGGGTTGTTTGTTCGAAAAGGTGTGGCAGATGTTTCAGATCTCGAGAATTTTCCGAGGCCTATTAAAAGAGTTTTGTTGCCGTCTTGGATGGGGCTTGTAGTGTCGACGACCTTGTTCTTTGCTTTCAACTGGCTGGTGGGAGTTTTAAAGTGAACTTATGATGGAGTCTCAAGTACTCAGGCTTGTGCCCAGGCCACATGGCAGCCTGGGCAAGCTTTCAAGCCTTGTTCAGATACATCCGCGTAGTCAGCAAATACACCGGCAACCCCGACACCACAATCAGCAATGCCGCATAAGGCGCCGCCGCCGCGAACTCGACGTTTGCCGTATGCGCCCACACCTCGGTCGCCAGGGTGGTCATGCCGGTCGGGCTGAGCAGCAGCGTTGCCGTAAGCTCTTTCATGGCATCCAGGAACACCAGGGCAAACGCTGCCGCCATTGCCGGGAAGATAATCGGCAGGGTCACCCGGCAGAACGCGGCAAAACTGCTCGCACCCAGCGTACGCGCAGCTTCTTCCAGCGTTGGCGAAGCCTTGTTCAGCGCGGTGCGCACCGGCGATTGCGCCAACGGCAGGAACAGCAGTGCATAGGCCAGCAGCAACAGCGCCGTGGTCTGGTACAGCGCCGGCACATAGTGCAAGGCGAAGAACACCAGGGTCAGGGCGATCACCAGGCCGGGCAGGGCGTGCAGCAGGTACGGCAGGCGCTCGGCCCAGATCGCCAGGCGGCCTTTGTAGCGCACCACCAGGAAGCTGATCGGCAGCGCCAACAGCACGCAGAAGCCGGCACCGCCAAGTGACACCGACAGTGAGGTGAACAGCGCCTTGGAAATGGCCGACACCGGGAATGCCGCTGACGAACCTACGCCAAGCCAGTAGCCGAGCATCGCCAGGGGAATGCCGCTGCCCAGCACTGCCAGGCCCAGGCAGAACAGCTGCGCCGGCACCGCCCAACCACGCAGCCGCACCGGTTGTGCACGGCGTGCCACGCCCTGGCCGATGCGTACATGGCGGGCCTTGCCGCGCACGCGCAGCTCCAGCCACAGCATCACCAGGCACATCGCCAACAGGACGGCAGACAACATGGCCGCGTTTGCGTTGCTGAACTCCAGTTCGAACTGCTGGTAAATCGCCGTGGTGAAGGTTTGCAGGCCGAGAATCGACAGCGCACCGAACTCCACCAGCATGTGCAGGGCAATCAGCAGGGCACCGCCAAGCATCGATGGCCACAGCAGGGGCAGGGTCACCTTGGTGAATACGCCCCAGCGGCTACAACCCAGGGTGCGCGCCGACTCCTCCAGGGAGGTGTCGAGATTGCGCAGGGTCGCGGCCACCGGCAGGAACACCAGCGGGTACTTGGACAGGGCCATGACCATGATCGCCCCGCCCAACCCTTCGAAGTCCGAGCTCAGCGATACCCAGGTGAAGCTGCTGACGAACGACGGTACGGCAAACGGCAGGCACAGCACCACCCCCCACAGCCGGCGACCGGCTAGGTTGCTGCGCTCCAGCAGCCAGGCCAGCGCCAGGCCGACCACCATGCAGGTCAGCGTTACACCGACCATCAGCAGCAGGGTATTGCGCATCAGCCCCCAGACAAAGGGCCGCCACAGCAGGTACAGGGCTTCGTGCCAGCCGGCTTCCCAGGCTTTGATCGCCACATAGGCCAAAGGCAGCAAGCTCATCGCCACCAGAAACAGCACAGGCAGCACGACCCAGATCGAAGGGCGCTTGCGGCGCGGTACGAAGCGTACCGGCAGCGGGGTGGACAGGGCGGCGGTCATCAGAGCAGGCCGACCTCGCGTTCCAGCTCGATGGCTTCTTCGGCATTACCCAGGTCAGCTGGCGAAATCTTCGGCGGGCGCAGTTCATCGAACGGTTTCAGGCCGCGGTCCGAAACCATGCCTTTGTGCAATGGGTACTCCGCGGTGGTCTGGGTGATCACGCGCTGGCCCTCTTCGCTGGCCATCCAGTTGAGCAGGGCCTGGGCCTCTTTCGGGTGCTTGCTGGCCTTCACGGCCGCGGCGCCCGAGATGGTCACCAGATTGCCGGCGTCGCCGTCGGCCAGGTAGTACAGTTTCGAATCGAGCTTGCCGCGCTCACGCTCCAGGGCGTACCAGTAATAGTTGTTCACCAGTACGGCAGCCACTTCGCCTTTTTCCACGGCCTTCAGCGCGACCATGTTGTTGGTGTAGGTCTTGCCGAAGGCCTTCAGGCCGGTCAGCCATTCTTCGGTGGCTTCACGCCCGTGCATCTTCAGGATGGCAACGGCCTGCTCCTGGAACGCACCGCTGGTCGGTACATAGCCTACGCGCCCTTCCCAGTCAGGGTTGGCGAAGTCCATGACGGTGGTCGGCAGGTCTTTCTCGTCGATCTTCTTCGGGTTGTAGACCACCACGCGGGTGCGCGCGGTAACGCCCATCCAGGTGCCGTTGGCAGCCACATATTCCTTGGGCAGCATGTTCAGCGTGGCGTCGTCGATCTTCGCCAGCAGGCCCAGCTCGCCCAGGTTGTTCAGCGGTGGCGATTCTTCGGTGTAGATGATGTCGGCCGGCGAGCGATCGCCTTCCTCGATGATCTGGCTGGCCAGCTGGTTGCTGCTGCCTTTACGGATATTGATGTGGATACCGGTCTTGGCCTCGTAGGCCTTGGCGATGGCTTCGCCGATTTCCTTGTGCTGACCGTTGTACATGGTCAGGGTGACCGGTGCGTCAGCCATGGCGGCCGGAGCGCCGATGACCAGGCTCAGCACGGCGGCGGCCAAGGTACGCATCAGCGGTTGCGGGCGGATCGTCATGCGGGTACTTCCTCGCTTACGGCAACATATTTGGAAACAATGGTAAACGAAATCGTTTCTCATGTGGCCGGGTGACGATAAATTCATCGTCAGACCATGGTGCAAGGGGTGGGGGAGGGTACAAAAATCGCAGGCAAGAAAAAACCCACTAGCAAGCTAGTGGGTTTTTGTATGGTGCCCAGGAGAAGACTCGAACTTCCACGACCGTTAAGTCACTGATACCTGAAACCAGCGCGTCTACCAATTCCGCCACCTGGGCAAAGCTTTACATCATCTGGAGAAGGCGAAAATCGTTCGCTTTCACACAGTAGTAACAGATCCTTGGTCATCTGTTACTTGAAATACTTGGTGCCCAGGAGAAGACTCGAACTTCCACGACCTTGCGGTCACTGATACCTGAAACCAGCGCGTCTACCAATTCCGCCACCTGGGCACACATTCGAGATTATTTGGTGCTTTACAGCGCCGCTAATCTCTATTACAACTTCGGGCTAGTCCGTCGTTGTGGTGCGCACTATACGGACGGCTTGGGGGGCTGTAAACCCCCTTGGCAAAAAAAAATTCAAAAATTTCAACTTGTTGATTCCACTGGCCTATTCCTGCTGTTTACGCACTGCAGCGGGGGCTGTCCAAGGCCGACATTTCCGGTTTCAATACGCCTATGCCAGAATTCCTATCTATATACCCCAAGGTGAACCCCTTCTGATGGCCGATTGGCAATCCCTCGATCCCGAGGCCGCTCGCGAAGCGGAAAAATACGATAACCCCATTCCCAGCCGTGAGCTGATCCTGCAACGCCTTGCCGACCGTGGCGAGCCCGCCGCACGCGAGGACCTGGCGAAAGAATTTGGTCTGTATGAAGAAGACCAGATCGAAGCCTTGCGCCGCCGTCTACGTGCCATGGAGCGCGATGGCCAGCTTATCTATACCCGGCGCGGCACTTATGCCCCGGTAGACAAGCTGGACCTGATCTGCGGCCGCGTCTCTGGCCACCGCGACGGCTTCGGTTTCCTTATTCCAGATGACGGCAGCGAAGACCTGTTCCTCAGCCCGTCGCAGATGCGCCTGGTGTTCGACGGTGACCGCGGCCTGGCGCGCGTGTCCGGCGTGGACCGCCGCGGCCGTCGCGAAGGCGTGCTGGTCGAGGTCATCTCCCGCGCCCACGAAAGCGTGGTCGGCCGCTACTTCGAAGAAGGCGGCATCGGCTATGTGACCCCCGACAACCCCAAGATCCAGCAAGAAGTGCTGGTGACTGCGGGGCGCAACGGTGGTGCCAAGATCGGCCAGTTCGTCGAGATCAAGATCACCCATTGGCCAACCCCGCGCTTCCAGCCGCAAGGCGACGTGGTGGAGGTCATTGGCAACTACATGGCCCCCGGCATGGAAATCGACGTTGCCCTGCGCAGCTACGATATCCCCCATGTGTGGCCCAAGGACGTGATCAAGGAAGCGCGCAAGTTCCGCTCTGAAGTCGAAGACAAGGACAAAGAGAAGCGCATCGACCTGCGTCACCTGCCGTTCGTCACCATCGACGGTGAAGACGCCCGCGACTTCGACGACGCCGTGTATTGCGAGCCGCTGGGCAAGCTGCGCCTGTTCTCCGGTGGCTGGCGCCTGTATGTGGCCATTGCCGACGTGTCCAGCTATGTACGCCTGGGTTCGGCCCTGGACGTAGAAGCGCAGCAGCGCGGCAACTCGGTGTACTTCCCCGAGCGCGTGGTGCCGATGCTCCCCGAGGAGCTGTCCAACGGCCTGTGCTCGCTGAACCCGCACGTCGATCGCCTGGCCATGGTCTGCGAAATGACCATGAACAAGGCCGGCCAGATGGTCGACTATCAGTTCTACGAAGGCGTTATCCACTCCCACGCCCGCCTGACCTACAACAAGGTCAGCAGCATGCTCGAGCACTCGCGCACCCGTGAAGGCAAGGCGCTGCGCGAAGAGTACAAGGCGGTCGTGCCAGACCTGAAGAACCTGTACAACCTGTACAAGGTGCTGGTGGAGGCGCGTCACACCCGTGGCGCCATCGACTTCGAGACCCAGGAAACCCGCATCATCTTCGGTGACGAGCGCAAGATCGCGGAAATCCGCCCGACCGTGCGCAACGATGCCCACAAGCTGATCGAAGAGTGCATGCTGGCTGCCAACGTGGCCACTGCCGAGTTCCTGCAGAAGCACGGCGTGCCAGCCCTGTACCGTGTGCACGACGGCCCGCCGCCGGAGCGCCTGGAAAAACTGCGCGCCTTCCTTGGCGAGCTGGGCCTCAGCCTGCACAAAGGCAAGGACCCGTCGCCGAAGGATTACCAGGCCCTGCTGGCGAGCATCGCCGGGCGCCCGGACTTCCACCTGATCCAGACGGTGATGCTGCGCTCGCTGAGCCAGGCCGTGTACAGCACCGAGAACAATGGCCACTTCGGCCTCAACTACGAGGCTTACACCCACTTCACCTCGCCGATCCGCCGTTACCCGGACCTGCTGGTGCACCGCGCCATTCGCAGCATCATCCGCTCCAAGGTCGACACCCCGCACGTCAAGCGAGCTGGTGCCATGAGCATTCCCAAGGCGCGCATCTACCCGTACGACGAGAACACCCTCGAGCAACTGGGTGAGCAGTGCTCGATGACCGAGCGCCGGGCCGACGAAGCCACCCGCGACGTGGTCAACTGGCTCAAGTGCGAGTTCATGAAAGACCGCGTGGGCGAGACCTTCCCGGGTGTGATCACCGCCGTGACCGGCTTCGGCCTGTTCGTCGAGTTGACCGACATCTACGTGGAAGGCCTGGTGCACGTCAGTGCGCTGCCGGGCGACTACTACCACTTCGACCCGGTGCACCATCGCCTGTCCGGCGAGCGCACCGGGCGCAGTTTCCGCCTGGGCGACACCATCGAAGTGAAGGTCATGCGGGTAGACCTGGACGAGCGCAAGATCGACTTCGAAGTGGCCCAGTCGACCCTGGCGGCACCTATCGGTCGCAAGCAGCGCGGCGCCGCGCCAGCAGCTGACCAGGCCGAGCAGCCGCCGCTGAGCGAGGCGAAGGCCACGCCCAAGCCGCGCAGCCGTAAAAGCGAAGCCGCCGAAGCCTACTTCCCGAAAGACGCCGTGCAGCGTAATGCCGAAGTGCGCAAGAGCCGCGAGATGAAAAAGGCGCTGATGAGCGAGGCGCGCACGGGCGGCCACGCCAGCAGCAAGTCGGACAAAGGTGGCAAGGCCACTGGCAAACCGACCAAGCACCGTAAAGGCCCACCGAAGTCCGGTGCGCCACGCAAGAGCAAGAGCAAGTCATGAGTCAGCTGGAAAAGATCTACGGCGTGCACGCCGTGCAGGCATTGCTGCAGCACCATCCGAAGCGGGTCAAGCAGATCTGGCTGTCGGAAGGGCGCAGCGAGCCACGCCTGCAGGCGCTGTTGGCACTGGCCGCGGAAAACCGCGTGGCGGTTGGCCAGGCCGAGCGCCGCGAAATGGATGCTTGGGTCGAGGGGGTGCACCAGGGCGTTGTCGCCGAGGTCAGCCCCAGCCAGGTGTGGGGCGAACTGATGCTCGAAGAGTTACTCGAGCGCACGGAAACCCCGCCGCTGATCCTGGTGCTGGACGGTGTGACCGACCCGCACAACCTCGGCGCCTGCCTGCGTACTGCCGATGCGGCCGGCGCCACGGCAGTGATCGTGCCCAAGGACAAGTCGGCCACCCTGACCCCGGTGGTGCGCAAGGTGGCCTGCGGCGCTGCCGAGGTCATTCCGCTGGTGGCTGTCACCAACCTGGCGCGTACGCTGGAGAAATTGCAGCAACGTGGCCTGTGGGTGGTCGGCACCGCGGGTGAGGCCGAGCAGGAGATCTACCAGCAAGACCTGACCGGGCCGCTGGTGATGATCATGGGTGCTGAAGGCAAGGGCATGCGCCGCCTCACCCGCGAACATTGCGACTTCCTGGTGAAGTTGCCGATGAGCGGCAGCGTCAGCAGCCTTAACGTATCGGTCGCCACGGGCGTGTGCCTGTTTGAGGCCGTGCGTCAGCGCCAGGCCAAGCGCTGATCTTAAGCCTGTACCGGCCCCTTCGCGGGCACGCCCGCTCCCACAGGTTCGCTGCTGCCTCTGGCAACGCAGCTTTCCTGTGGGAGCGGGCGTGCCCGCGAAGGGGGCTTGACGCCATGTGAATATGTTTCAGGCTGTTCAAATATTCGCCAATTGCCTTGCTTGTGCGCAACGCCTTCTCTACAATTGCGCCCCTTGCCGAGCTGGCAGGCGCTCATGTGCCTCCCCTCCGTGCAAGACATACAGTGTCATTCACTCCTTGTCTGACCAGATTCACTGGCAGACTACTAACCCGTAAGGAGCATTCATGCGTCATTACGAAATCATCTTCCTGGTTCACCCGGACCAGAGCGAACAAGTCGGCGGCATGGTTGAGCGTTACACCAAGCTGATCGAAGAAGATGGTGGCAAAATCCACCGCCTGGAAGACTGGGGCCGTCGTCAACTGGCCTACGCAATCAACAATGTTCACAAGGCTCACTACGTGATGCTGAACGTTGAGTGCACCGGCAAGGCCCTGGCCGAGCTGGAAGACAACTTCCGCTACAACGATGCCGTGATCCGTAACCTGGTCATCCGTCGTGACGAAGCCGTTACCGGCCAGTCCGAGATGCTGAAGGCTGAAGAGAACCGCAGCGAGCGCCGTGAGCGTCGCGAGCGTCCTGAGCATGCTGACTCCGCCGAAGGCGACGACAGCAATGACAGCGACTCCAGCGATAACGCTGACGAGTAATCCACGGACCTTTAGAGGAGCCTATTAAATGGCACGTTTCTTCCGTCGTCGTAAATTCTGCCGCTTCACTGCTGAAGACGTGAAAGAGATCGACTTCAAAGATCTCAACACCCTGAAAGCTTACGTATCCGAAACCGGCAAGATCGTTCCAAGCCGTATCACCGGTACCAAAGCTCGTTATCAGCGTCAGCTGGCTACCGCTATCAAGCGCGCCCGCTTCCTGGCCCTGCTGCCCTACACCGACAGCCACGGCCGCTGAGACCGGGTCGTCGACAAGCAGTAAGGGACTAGCATGCGAGCGTTAGCAAGTTTCATCATGCGCGGTCGTATGCAGGCCACCCTGGTGGTGGTCATCAGCGCGGTACTGCCGCTGCTGTTCTGGTTGAGTGCCGCTGCCGGCAGCCTTGTGCTGCTGCGGCGTGGGTTCAGGGATGCTACATCGGTCATCGTCGGCGGCTTGCTCGCCGGGCTGGCTGTGTGGGTCATGGGCGATCCCATCACCTTTCTGGTGATTGCGGGTGCCCTGGCCTTGGCCGCCATGTTGCGTGCCGAGCATCCCTGGAGCCGGGTGTTGGTCGCCAGTGCCGTGTTCGCCGTGGCTTTCAGCCTCGTGCTTGATCTGGCGCTGGCGCAGACCTTCGATATGCTGGCCAAGGCGTTTGCCGAAGCCATGCCGAAAATCGAAGGGGAGCCCGTGCTCTCCGGTGAGCTGATCCGCCCTGTGCTGGTCGCCTCCACAGCAGTGACGGTGCAATTGTTCAGTGTGCTGGCGTTGATGCTGGCGCGCTATTGGCAAGCAGCGTTGTACAACCCTGGAGGCTTCGGTCGCGAGTTTCGCGAGCTGAAGTTGCCGAAACAGACCATGGCGGTCTTGGTGGCAGTGATGGTGGTGGCGCCGTTTATCGGTCCGCAGTTCATCATTCTGGCATCGGCTTCCAGCCTGGTACTGGTGCTGGCCGGCATCGCGTTGATGCACGGGCTGGTGGCACAGGGGCGACTGGCCGGTTTCTGGCTGGTGGGCATGTACGTGACGTTGCCGCTGATCATGCAGCTGATTTATCCGTTGCTGGTGGTCTTGGCCATTGTCGACAGCCTGATTGATTTTCGCGGTCGCAAGTCCCCCAAGGGGAATGACTCCGCGAACGGTGAAGGTTAAAAGTTAAGAGGTTTTACCAAATGGAACTGATCCTGCTGGAAAAAGTCGCTAACCTGGGCAACCTGGGCGACAAAGTAAAAGTTAAGGCTGGTTACGGCCGTAACTTCCTGCTGCCATTCGGCAAGGCCACCGTTGCCAACGCCGCCAACCTGGCTGCGTTCGAAGAGCGTCGTGCCGAGCTGGAAAAAGCAGCCGCTGACAAGAAAGCTTCGGCTGAAAGCCGCGCTGCCCAACTGGCCGAGCTGGAAGTGACCATCACTGCCACCGCTGGCGACGAAGGCAAGCTGTTCGGTTCGATCGGCACCCACGACATCGCTGACGCCCTGACCGCCTCTGGCGTTGAAGTGGCCAAAGCTGAAGTTCGTCTGCCGAACGGCACTATCCGTCAGGTTGGCGAATACGACGTAGCTGTGCACCTGCACAGCGACGTTGAAGCCACTGTACGTGTGGTTGTCGTAGCTGCCTAAGCTGCGCTGACTGGCTGGCTCCCTGCGAGCCAGGCAGTTAACATCGGGCACGGTCCTGTTTCCTACAGGCCGTGCCCTTTGTCTTTTTCGTCCTCCAGAATTCTTTCGTGGCCATGAACGAGATCACCACTTCCGAACAGCTAGACCTGCAAACCGCAGCCCTCAAGGTGCCGCCGCATTCCATCGAGGCCGAACAGGCCGTGCTCGGTGGCCTGATGCTGGACAACAACGCCTGGGAGCGGGTGCTGGATCAGGTATCGGACGGCGATTTCTATCGGCATGACCACCGCCTGATCTTCCGTGCCGTGCACAAGTTGGCCGACGCCAACCAGCCATTCGACGTGGTTACCCTGCACGAGCAACTGGACAAGGAAGGCCTGTCTTCGCAAGTTGGCGGCCTGGCGTACCTGGCCGAACTGGCCAAGAACACCCCGTCGGTGGCGAACATCAAGGCTTATGCCGCGATCATTCGCGAGCGCGCCACGTTGCGCCAGCTGATCAGCATCAGTACCGACATCGCCGACAACGCCTTCAACCCGCAAGGGCGCAACGCCGAAGAAATCCTCGACGATGCCGAGCGGCAGATTTTCCAGATTGCCGAGGCCCGGCCGAAAACCGGTGGTCCGGTGGGGGTCAACGAGCTGTTGACCATGGCCATCGACCGTATCGACACCTTGTTCAACTCCGACAGCGACATTACCGGTGTATCCACCGGCTTTACCGACCTGGACGAGAAGACCAGCGGCCTGCAGGCGGCCGACTTGATCATCGTTGCTGGCCGCCCGTCGATGGGCAAGACCACCTTTGCCATGAACCTGGTGGAAAACGCCGTACTGCGTACCGACAAGGCCGTGCTGGTGTTCTCGCTGGAAATGCCAGGTGAGTCGCTGATCATGCGTATGCTGTCGTCGCTGGGCCGCATCGACCAGACCAAGGTCCGTTCCGGCCAGCTGGACGACGATGACTGGCCGCGGCTGACTTCGGCGGTGAACCTGCTCAACGATCGCAAGTTGTTCATCGACGACACCGCGGGCATCAGCCCCTCGGAAATGCGCGCGCGCACCCGCCGCCTGGCCCGTGAACACGGCGAAATCGCCATGATCATGGTCGATTACCTGCAGCTGATGCAGATTCCGGGTTCGGCCGGTGATAACCGCACCAACGAAATTTCCGAGATTTCCCGCTCGCTCAAAGCCTTGGCAAAGGAATTCAACTGCCCCGTCATCGCCCTGTCGCAGCTGAACCGCTCGCTGGAACAACGCCCGAACAAGCGCCCGGTGAACTCCGACTTGCGTGAGTCCGGTGCAATCGAGCAGGACGCCGACGTGATCATGTTCGTGTACCGCGACGAGGTGTACCACCCCGAGACCGAGCACAAGGGCGTGGCGGAAATCATCATCGGTAAACAGCGTAACGGCCCGATCGGTTTTGTGCGTTTGGCGTTTATCGGCAAGTACACCCGCTTCGAAAACCTCGCGCCGGGCATGTACAACTTCGATGATGATGAATAACTCACTGTAGGAGCGGCCTTGCGTCGCGATGGGCTGCGCAGCAGCCCCCACACTGTTTGCATTTGCACTGAAATCCTGGGGCTGCTGCGCAGCCCATCGCGACGCAAGGCCGCTCCTACAAGGTGTGCGGTGCGCCCGATGGCCAAGGCTCTGAAAATGTTGCGGTGAGCACCTGGCACCCTTACAACCCCCAAGTCAGCCAACCGTCACCCCACCCACCAATCCCCCACGAATCCAGTCGGATTTGGTCAAAATTTGTGCTATATTTCGCGCCCGCGATTTTCCTGCACACCAGAACCGGTCACTGACATGCAAGCAGCCAAACCACTCTACGACTATCCCAAGTACTGGGCCGAATGCTTCGGGCCAGCACCTTTCCTGCCAATGAGCAGGGAGGAGATGGATCTGCTCGGCTGGGATTCCTGCGACATCATCATCGTGACCGGGGATGCCTACGTCGATCACCCCTCGTTCGGCATGGCCATCATCGGCCGGCTATTGGAAGCCCAGGGTTTCCGCGTGGGCATCATTGCCCAGCCGAACTGGCAGTCCAAAGACGACTTCATGAAGCTCGGCGAGCCCAACCTGTTCTTCGGCGTGGCCGCCGGCAACATGGACTCGATGATCAACCGCTACACCGCGGACAAGAAAATCCGTTCCGACGACGCCTACACCCCGGGCGGCCTCGCCGGTAGCCGACCAGACCGCGCCAGCCTGGTGTACAGCCAGCGCTGCAAGGAAGCCTACAAGCATGTGCCGATCGTACTCGGCGGCATCGAGGCATCGTTGCGTCGCATTGCCCACTACGACTACTGGCAGGACAAGGTTCGCCATTCGATCCTGATCGACGCCAGCGCCGACATCCTGCTGTTCGGCAACGCCGAGCGGGCGGTGGTCGAGGTGGCCCAGCGCCTGTCCAGTGGCGAAAGCATCGAAAGCATCACCGACGTGCGCGGCACCGCTTTCGTGCGCCGTGATACGCCGCAGGGCTGGTACGAAATCGACTCGACCCGCATCGACCGCCCAGGCCGTGTCGACAAGATCATCAACCCCTACGTGAACACCCAGGACACCCAGGCCTGCGCCATCGAGCAGGCCAAAGGCGACCAGGAAGACCCGAACGAAGCCAAGGTGGTACAGATTCTCGACAGCCCGGCGGTCACGCGGGAAAAGTCGGTCATCCGCCTGCCATCGTTCGAGAAGGTGCGTAACGACCCGGTGCTCTATGCCCACGCCAACCGTGTGCTGCACCTGGAGACCAACCCGGGCAACGCCCGTGCACTGGTGCAGAAACACGGTGACGTGGACGTGTGGTTCAACCCGCCACCTATTCCGATGAGCACCGAGGAAATGGACTACGTGTTCGGCATGCCTTACGCCCGTGTACCGCACCCGGCGTACGGCAAGGCGCGTATCCCGGCCTACGAAATGATCCGTTTCTCGGTCAACATCATGCGTGGCTGCTTCGGCGGCTGCACCTTCTGCTCGATCACCGAGCACGAAGGCCGCATCATCCAGAACCGCTCGCACGAGTCGATCCTGCACGAAATCGAAGAGATGCGTGACAAGGTGCCAGGCTTCACCGGCGTGGTGTCCGACCTGGGTGGGCCGACTGCGAACATGTATCGCATCGCGTGCAAAAGCCACGATATCGAAAAGCACTGCCGCAAGCCCTCGTGCGTGTTCCCTGGCATCTGCGAGAACCTCAACACCGACCACAGTTCGCTGATCGAGCTGTACCGCAAGGCTCGCGCCCTACCAGGGGTGAAGAAGATCCTGATTGCCTCGGGCCTGCGCTACGACCTGGCCGTGGAGTCGCCGGAATACGTCAAGGAGCTGGTCACCCACCACGTAGGTGGCTACCTGAAAATTGCCCCGGAGCACACCGAGCGTGGCCCGCTGGACAAGATGATGAAGCCCGGCATTGGTACCTACGACCGCTTCAAGCGCATGTTCGAGAAGTTCTCGAAAGAAGCGGGTAAAGAGCAGTACCTGATCCCGTACTTCATTGCCGCGCACCCGGGTACCACCGACGAAGACATGATGAACCTGGCGCTATGGCTCAAGGGCAACGGCTTCCGTGCCGACCAGGTACAGGCGTTCTACCCGTCGCCGATGGCCTCGGCCACCGCCATGTACCACTCGGGCAAGAACCCGCTGCGCAAGGTGACCTACAAGAGCGAAGGTGTGGAAATCGTCAAGAGTGACGAGCAGCGCCGTCTGCACAAGGCCTTCTTGCGCTACCACGACCCGAAAGGTTGGCCAATGCTGCGCGAAGCGCTACAGCGCATGGGCCGCGCCGACCTGATCGGGCCTGGCAAGCACCAGTTGATTCCGGCGCACCAGCCGCAGACCGACAGCTACCAGAGCGCGCGCCGCAAGAACTCGACCCCGGCGGGCAGCCACAAAGTGGGCAAGGACCAGAAAATCCTGACCCAGCACACGGGCCTGCCACCGCGTGGCAGCGATGGCAGCAAGCCGTGGGACAAGCGCGAAAAGGCCAAGGCCGAAGCGTTTGCGCGTAATCAGCAGGCGGCCAAGGAGCGCAAGGAAGCGGGCAAGGGCGGTGGCGGCAAGGGCAAGAAGCCGCGCCAGCCAGTCATTCCGCGCTGATTTCGGGGGCCGCCTTGCGGCCCAATCGCCGGCAAGCCAGCTCCCACGGGGATCGCATCAGGGCTGACAGGTGTTTGCCACAAGGTATGCAGCGCCTGTTAGAGCGAGCGCCGCCCGCGCGGCGCATCGCGAGCTGCGCTCGCTCCTACGTTTGTTTCGGGCCAATTATTCCTGTGGGATTTGCGCGCGAACGCCTTGGCGCATGCCTCAAAATCGCGTCGTACGAACAAGGCGGCCGCGCGCATCTGGCACAGGGGTTACTGGCCCGAAACAAACGTAGGAGCGAGCGCAGCTCGCGATGCGCCGCGCGGGCGGCGCTCGATCTCACAGGCACTGAAGATGCAGCGGCTACCCTTGCCAGGAACCATAGAATCTCCCACAGGTACAATGCTCGCTTTAGGATTTTGTGCAGCCCCTGAATCTGGTTTAGTCAGGGTTCTTGTCGACCCACTTCGGCGCCACCGGCGCGACAAAGCGGTCCATCGCGGCTAGCAGCTCATCCGGCTGCTGCCCCAGCAACAACATATCCCGGTGCTGCGGGCGCACGAAACCCTCCTCGACGATATGGTCGAGGAACCCGCCAAGCTTGTCGTAGAAGCCGTTCACATCCAGCAGCCCCAGCGGCTTGGCGTGGTAGCCCAGTTGCCCCCAGGTCCAGACCTCGAACAGCTCTTCCAGCGTACCCAGGCCACCCGGCAAGGCGATGAACGCGTCGCTCAACTCGGCCATGCGAGCCTTGCGCGCATGCATGCCATCGACCACTTCCAGCCGCGTCAGGCCTTTGTGGCCGACCTCGGCGTCCAGCAGGCTCTGCGGGATGATCCCTACCACGTCGCCACCCGCTGCCATCGCGGCGTCGGCTACCACACCCATCAAGCCAACAGCGCCACCGCCATACACCAGCGTCCAGCCTCGGCGGGCAATCGCCTGGCCCAGCGCGACCGCCGCCTCACGGTAGGCGGGGTTGCTGCCGATGCTGGCACCGCAAAACACACAAACGGAACGTACGGGCATTACTCACCTCCAGTCACTCAGGGTGACAGGGTACGGTGGCTGACCGTCGCTTCCAAGGCCGGGTTCATTCCGGGCGCGAGAATTCGCAGATCGCGCCGGTAGCACCGTGGGCGTAGGCGGCGAGCAGGCTGTTCAGAAACTGGGAGATGGGCATTTGGTATTGCTCCTAAATGAGAGGTTGTCCCATCGTCCAATAAAAGGGCATGATGTGCTCTTAGATTGGTTGTATACAATCCATTGAACAATTCAACTGACTGGCCACTTGACACCCCCTTGACCCATATCAGCAGGGTGCTGAACGGTTTCAGGCAGTCTCGCAATTGATAAAACCCTGCCAAGGAGATTCATGATGTTTGCGAAAGCTGTAGCGGTATCCCTGCTGACCCTCGCCAGCGCCTCTGTCTTCGCCGCCGAGTGCTCGGTAACTGTCGACTCCACCGACCAGATGTCATTCAACACCAAGGAAATCACCGTCGACAAAAGCTGCAAGGAATTCACGGTCAAACTGACCCACTCCGGCAACCTGCCGAAGAACGTCATGGGCCATAACCTGGTGATCAGCAAGACTGCCGACATGCAGGGCATTGCGACCGAAGGCATGAGCCAGGGCCTGGAAAAGGACTACATCAAGGCTGACAACGCCGCGATCATTGCCCATACCAAAATGATCGGCGCGCCGGAAAAAGAAACCGAAGTGAAGTTCGACCCTTCCAAGCTGGAAGCCGGTGGTGACTACAGCTTCTTCTGCACCTTCCCGGGCCACATCTCGATGATGAAAGGCAAGGTTGTCGTCAAGTAATCAGCTGACGCCGAGCCCTGTAGGGGCGGCTTTACCCGCGAATGCGGTGCCAGATCCACCATCGCATTCGCGGGTATACCCGCTCCTACAGGCGTTGTTACAGCCTGATCAAGGGGCGAACGGCAATTCGCGCTTGTGCTGGGTCTTGCGGTAGGTGGCCACGATGATGTCGAACGCTGCCTGGTCGACCGGCTGCCCATGCAGGAACGCGTCGATCTGCTGGTAGGTGACCCCATGCGAGGCTTCGTCCGGTTTGCCCGGTGCCAGGTCTTCCAGGTCTGCAGTCGGCACCTTCTCCACCAGTGACTCCGGCGCGCCAAAGCTGCGTGCAATGGCCCGCACCTGGTTTTTTACCAGGCCGCTCAGCGGCGCCAGGTCGCAGGCACCATCACCAAACTTGGTAAAGAAGCCCATCACCGCTTCGGCGGCGTGGTCGGTACCGATCACCAGCCCTGCGCGCGCGCCGGCGATGGTGTATTGGGCCACCATGCGCGTGCGTGCCTTGACGTTGCCGACCACGAAGTCCACCAGCGCCGGCGAGCCGCTTTTCAATTCCACCACTTCAGCCGCCAAGGCGCGCACTGCCGGGGCGATGTCCACGGTGTGCACTTCGTCGGCCCTGATCACGTCCAGGCAGGCCTGGGCGTCATGTTCATCATGCTGCACCTGGTACGGCAGGCGAACGGCGATGAAGGTATAAGCCTGGTCACCGGTTTCGGCGCGCAGTTCGTTGATGGCGCGCTGGGCGAGCAGGGCGGCGGTCAGCGAGTCGACCCCGCCGCTGATGCCCAGTACCAGGGTCTTGAGCCGGGCGTTGGCCAGGCAGTCCTTGATGAACGCCACGCGCCGGGCAACTTCTGCCTCTAGCGCGGCCGCGTCGGCGAACGGCGGCTGGACCTTCAGCGCCTGGGCAATTTCTTGCTGAACCGCTTGCATGGGTTACTCCTTGCTGGGGACTTTGAATACGTGACGCATGTAGGCAACGAAGTTGGCGTCGCGGCACTGGGTCTTGGCCGCTTCGTCGGAAATCTTGGCCACCGGTGCGCCGTTGCAGTCGGTCATTTTAAGCACGATGCTCATGGGGACCACACCCGGTATGTCGCAGGTCAGGTTGGTACCGATGCCAAAGCTGACGTTGATGCGCCCGCGCAGGGCCCGGAAGATTTCCAGCGAGCGGGTAAGGTTTAGGCTGTCGGAAAACAC
This sequence comes from Pseudomonas sp. BJP69, assembly GCF_007633355.1. Taxonomy (NCBI): domain Bacteria; kingdom Pseudomonadati; phylum Pseudomonadota; class Gammaproteobacteria; order Pseudomonadales; family Pseudomonadaceae; genus Pseudomonas; species Pseudomonas sp. BJP69. The sequence continues at coordinate 4,933,827 of NZ_CP041933.1, read as the reverse complement.
CAGGGTCTTGGTCATCGGGTCGATACCCAGTTTCTGGTAATGGGCGATCGCTTTCTCGGCCCAGGCTACCGGCTCGCCGGAGTCGTGGCGCAAGCCATCGAACAGCTTGGCGAAGTACAGGTCGAAATCGCCGAGGAAGGCATCCATGGTGATGCAGTCGGTCAGGGCGATACCGAGCAGGCCGCGGTACTCGCGCACCCAGCAGTCCAGCGCGGCGATCTGGCTGTCGATCAGCCGCGGGCCCAACTGCTGGTGCGCCATGATCCACTCGTGGGCCATGGTGCCCAGCGGCTTGATATCCAGTTTCCATGCCAGGTCGACGTTGCTGGTGCCGACGAAACGGCCAGGGAAGTCGTCGCGCAGTACCCGGACCACTTCCTCCTGCACGCGGCTGGAAAAGCGCCGGCGGGTGCCAAAGTCGGCTACCTGCAGTTCCGCCAGTTCGTCGTCGCTGGCGTGGGCGCGCAGCCAGTCGAACTTGCGGTACAGCTGGTCGCGTGCCTCGGCCAGGCGCATATGCGGGTGCAGGTGGCGGTTGCGCACTTCGCTGATGATCGCCAGCAAAGGCACTTCGAACAGGATCACATGCAGCCAAGGGCCTTTGAGGCGCAGGAACAGCTGATCGTGCTCGATGCCGAGGTGCACATAGCGCAGGTTGAAGCGAAACAGCCGCAAAAACCGCAGGAAGTCGGGCTTGAGGAAACTGATGCGCTCCAGAAAACACAGCTGGCCATCATCGAGCGTGAGGTCGTTGAGCACCTCCAGCTGGTGGCGGATTTCGCCTAGATACGGCCGCAAGTCCTCGCCGTTGCGGCAGCGGAATTCCCATTCGACGTCGGCGTCCGGGTAGTTGTGCAGCACACCCTGCATCATGGTGAGTTTGTAGAAATCGGTGTCGAGCAGGTTGTGCACGATGCGCTCGGCGAATGCGCTCTCGCTCATCAAAGGGGCTCCGGAGGCGGCGAATGGGGGACATTGTGCCAGCCTTTTCGGCCTTGTTGTGTCTGCGCTGGCCTGTTCGCGGGTGAACCCGCACCTGCAGGGCCGCGTATCTGCCAAATCCGCGTGTTTTTCGGTGCACCCGCCAGCCTTGTAACGGTGCTGCCTGTAGCAGTCGCGCACCACGGGTGTGCAGTTCGGTGACGTCTGCTGTTACAGGCCGGTTGCACGTAAACACCCGGCAGGGTTGCAATGATGGCGCGCGGCGGTTGCGCCTTGTCTGTACGGGTGGTGGCGCCCGGCGCGTGGCAGACGGTTGCACGCTCAATAAAGAAAAGGCCGTCGGTCGCTTCTACGTGCCGATGGTGGTGTGATTTTCCGTAAGACAAAACTGATGGCACGGCCCTTGCTCTGAGCATTGGGCTGAGAAGTTGTAGTGCCAACCAAAAAAACTCTAGGAGCACCACCTCATGTCGCAGACGTTTTACAAGAAAGGTTTCCTGGCGCTTGCCGTAGCCACGGCACTGAGTGTTTCTTCGTATGTCCAGGCCGACGTCAAGATCGGCGTAGCGGGGCCGATGACCGGAGCCAACGCAGCGTTCGGCGAGCAGTACATGAAAGGTGCGCAAGCTGCGGCCGACAAGATCAACGCCGCGGGTGGCGTGAATGGCGAGAAAATCGTGCTGGTCAAAGGCGATGACGCCTGCGAACCGAAACAGGCCGTTGCCGTAGCCAACCGCCTGGTCGACCAGGACAAGGTGATCGGGGTGGTCGGCCACTTCTGTTCGTCCAATACCATCCCGGCCTCCGAGGTGTATGACGAGGCCGGCGTGATCGCCATCACGCCCGGTTCGACCAACCCACAGGTCACCGAGCGCGGCCTGAGTGCCATGTTCCGCATGTGTGGCCGTGACGACCAGCAGGGCGTGGTCGCCGGCGACTACATTGTCGACGTGCTCAAGGGCAAGAAAGTCGCGGTGCTGCACGACAAGGACACCTACGGCCAAGGCCTGGCTGATGCCACCAAGGCACAGCTGGAAAAACGTGGCGTCAAGCCTGTGTTGTACGAAGGCCTGACCCGTGGCGAGAAAGACTTCAGCGCCGTGGTTACCAAGATCCGTGCTGCCGGTGCCGATGTTGTCTACTTCGGCGGCCTGCACCCGGAAGCCGGCCCGCTGGTGCGCCAACTGCGCGAACAGGGCCTGAAGGACGTCAAGTTCATGTCGGATGATGGCATCGTCACCGACGAGCTGGTGTCTACCGCCGGCGGTGCGCAGTACGTCGATGGCGTGTACATGACCTTTGGCGCCGACCCGCGCCTGCTGCCAGACAGCAAGGCCGTGGTCGAGGAGTTCCGCAAGGCGGGCACCGAACCGGAAGGCTATACGCTGTACGCCTACGCCTCGCTGCAGGCGCTCGCCGCCGCCTTCAACGGCGCCAAGTCGAACAAGGGCGAAGACGCTGCCAAGTGGCTCAAGGCCAACCCGGTGCAGACCGTCATGGGCGAAAAAAAGTGGGACAGCAAGGGCGACCTGACCGTGTCCGACTACGTGGTCTACCAGTGGGACAAGGACGGCAAGTACCACCAGCTGGACAAACAAAAATAATAACGGCCACCCGCCCGGGTTGCGCATGCGCCCGGGCCTGAGCCCCTGCGGTACCTGTCCTTATTCGGAGACCTGCACGGTCGTGCACTGCTGGGGCCGCATTGTCCGTGGCCTTGCGTGGTCGGCATGCGTGCAGTCTCGCTCAGTGAGATTGCGTTATGGATGGTATTTTCCTGCAGCAACTGGTCAACGGCCTGACCCTCGGGTCGGTCTATGGCCTGATCGCCATCGGCTACACAATGGTCTATGGCATTATCGGCATGATCAACTTCGCGCACGGCGAGGTGTATATGATTTCCGCCTACCTGGCGGCGATCAGCCTGGCATTGCTGGCCTATTTTGGCGTCGAGTCGTTTCCCCTGCTGATGCTGGGCACGCTGTTGTTCACCATCGTCGTCACGGGGGTGTACGGCTTCACCATCGAGCGCATCGCCTACAAGCCGCTGCGTAACTCTACCCGCCTGGCACCGCTGATCAGCGCCATCGGCATTTCGCTGATCCTGCAGAACTACGCACAGATCAGCCAGGGCGCTCGCCAACAAGGCGTGCCAACCCTGCTCGAAGGCGCCATGCGCATCGATGTCGGCACCGGCTTCGTGCAACTGACCTACACCAAGATCTTCATCCTGGTGGCGGCATTCCTGGGCATGGGCCTGCTGACCTATGTGATCAAGTACACCAAGCTCGGCCGCATGTGCCGCGCTACCCAGCAAGACCGCAAGATGGCCTCGATTTTGGGCATCAACACCGACCGGGTCATTTCCTACGTATTCGTCATTGGCGCAGTGATGGCCGCCCTGGCAGGCGTGCTGATCACCATGAACTACGGCACCTTCGACTTCTATGCCGGCTTCATCATCGGTATCAAGGCATTCACCGCTGCAGTGCTCGGTGGCATTGGCTCCTTGCCGGGCGCCATGCTCGGCGGAATCATCCTGGGGATCTCCGAATCGCTGTTCTCCGGCCTGATCAACTCCGACTACAAGGACGTGTTCAGCTTCTCGCTGCTGGTGATGATCCTTATCTTCCGCCCACAAGGCCTGCTGGGTCGCCCGCTCGTGGCTAAGGTGTGAACATGTCGATTGCCAAAATTGCTTCTGCCTCTGAAACCAAAGGTTTCGATATCAAACGCAGCCTGCTCGAAACCCTCGTCGCCGGCCTGCTGGCGCTGATCGTGTTCGGCCCGATCGTAGGCGTGGTGCTCGACGGTTATACCTTCAACGCCGAACCCCGCCGCGTGGCCTGGCTGGTCGGTGGTGTGATGCTCGGGCGTTTCCTGCTCAGCCTGTATGTGCAGACCGCTGCCGGCCGGCGCATGCTCGAAGGCTTCGACAGCGGTGGCTCGGGCGTGCATGTGCGGGCGCCGAACTATGTGTCGCGGCTGCGCTACATCATCCCGGCGCTGATCGTGATTGCCATCGTCTTCCCGATCTTCGCCAACAAGTACCTGCTGACCGTGGTCATCCTCGGCCTGATCTATGTGCTGCTGGGCCTGGGCCTGAACATCGTGGTCGGCCTGGCCGGCCTGCTCGACCTGGGGTACGTGGCCTTCTACGCCATTGGCGCCTACGGCCTTGCACTGGGTTACCAGTACCTTGGCCTGGGCTTCTGGAGTGTGCTGCCGCTGGCAGCGATTGCGGCGGCCCTTGCCGGGTGCATCCTGGGCTTCCCGGTGCTGCGCATGCACGGTGACTACCTGGCGATCGTAACCCTGGGCTTTGGCGAGATCATTCGCCTGGTGCTGAACAACTGGCTATCGTTCACCGGCGGCCCCAACGGCATGCCGGCGCCGTCGCCGACCTTCCTTGGCCTGGAGTTCGGCCGCCGGGCCAAGGACGGTGGGGTGCCCATCCATGAGTTCTTCGGCTTTGCCTACAACCCCAACCTCAAGTTCGTGTTCATTTATGCGGTGCTGTTCATGGTCGTGCTGGCCGTGCTCTACATCAAGCACCGCTTGACCCGCATGCCGGTCGGCCGGGCCTGGGAAGCGCTGCGCGAAGACGAGATCGCCTGCCGTTCGATGGGTCTGAACCACGTGCTGGTCAAGCTCTCGGCCTTCACCCTGGGTGCTTCCACCGCGGGGTTGGCCGGCGTGTTTTTTGCCACTTACCAAGGCTTCGTCAACCCCTCGTCGTTCACCTTCTTCGAGTCGGCCTTGATTCTCGCCATCGTCGTGCTGGGTGGCATGGGCTCCACCGTGGGCGTCGTCATTGCGGCATTCGTGCTGACCGTGGCGCCCGAGTTGCTGCGCAGCTTCTCCGAGTACCGGGTGCTGCTGTTCGGGGTACTGATGGTGTTGATGATGATCTGGCGACCGCGGGGGCTGATCCGCATCAGCCGTACCGGTGTGACCCCGCGTAAAGGAGTGGCGCCATGAGCGACGAAATCATTCTGTCGGTCGACAACCTGATGATGCAGTTTGGCGGCATCAAGGCGCTCAGCGACGTGAGCCTGAAGGTCAGGCGCAACCAGATCTTCGCCCTGATCGGCCCCAACGGCGCCGGCAAGACCACGGTGTTCAACTGCCTGACCGGCTTCTACAAGGCCAGTGGCGGGCGCATCGAACTGAATGTGCGCGGTAGCCACACCAATGTGATCCAGCTGCTGGGCGAGCGTTTCCAGGCGGCCGACTTCGTTTCGCCGGCACGCTTTGCCAGCCGCCTGTACTACAAGATGTTCGGCGGCACCCACCTGGTCAACCGCGCGGGCCTGGCGCGCACCTTCCAGAACATCCGCCTGTTCAAGGAAATGTCGGTGGTGGAGAACCTGCTGGTGGCCCAGCACATGTGGGTCAACCGCAACCTGCTGGCGGGGGTATTCAATACCAAGGCCTACCGCAAGGCCGAAAGCGATGCGCTGGACCACGCCTTCTACTGGCTGGAGGTGGTCGACCTGGTCGACTGCGCCAACCGCCTGGCCGGTGAGCTGTCGTATGGGCAGCAGCGCCGCCTGGAAATCGCCCGCGCCATGTGCACGCGACCAAAGATCATCTGCCTGGACGAACCGGCGGCGGGCTTGAACCCGCAGGAGACCGAGGCACTTAGCCAGATGATTCGCGTGCTGCGTGACGAGCACGATATCACCGTGGTGCTGATTGAACACGACATGGGCATGGTCATGAGCATTTCCGACCATATCGTGGTATTGGACCACGGCAACGTGATTGCCGAGGGTGCGCCACAGGACATCCGCAACAACCCGACGGTGATCGCTGCCTACCTGGGTGCAGACGAAGAGGAACTGGTATGAGTGCACCCATTCTCGAGCTGAAGGACCTGGACGTGTTCTATGGGCCGATCCAGGCGCTGAAAAAGGTATCGATGCACATCAACGAAGGTGAGACGGTCAGCCTTATCGGCGCCAACGGGGCCGGCAAGTCGACCCTGCTGATGTCGATCTTCGGGCAGCCGCGGGCGGCTTCCGGGCAGATCGTCTACCGTGGCACCGACATTACCCGCAAGTCATCGCACTACATTGCTTCCAACGGCATCGCCCAGTCGCCGGAAGGGCGCCGGGTATTCCCCGACATGAGCGTCGAGGAAAACCTGATGATGGGGACCATCCCCATTGGCGACAAGCATGCCGACGAAGACATGCAGCGCATGTACGAACTCTTCCCGCGCCTAAAAGAGCGGCGTAACCAGCGGGCCATGACCATGTCCGGTGGCGAGCAGCAGATGCTGGCGATTGCCCGGGCGCTGATGAGCCGGCCAAAATTGCTGTTGCTGGACGAGCCCTCGCTGGGGTTGGCACCCATCGTGGTCAAGCAGATCTTCTCGACCCTGCGGGAACTGGCGAAGACCGGCATGACCATTTTCCTGGTGGAGCAGAACGCCAACCACGCCCTGAAACTGTCGGACCGTGCCTACGTGATGGTCAACGGGCAAATTCGCATGACCGGGACTGGGCAAGAGTTGTTGGTCAACGAAGAAGTGCGCAGCGCTTACCTGGGTGGGCATTAGTTCCCCCTAGGGGCCGCGATCCATGCCCGGTCGCGGTCCCCTGTAGGAGCGGCCTTGTGTCGCGATGGGCTGCAACGCAGCCCCCTTCCCATGTGGACAACTCAACCTAACCGGGCCCTCAACCCGTTCACCCACAGCTACCCAACCCCGCTTCCCGCAAGCCAAATCTTTTCCACCGATAATGTGGAACCGCCTGTGGAAAACATGGTGGTATCCCCCTCCAACCCAACACCATCAAGCCCTACAGCGGCATGATCATTTTTTGATCAGTGCACCCCTGTGGATTGTTTTCCCAGGCAAATCACGTCATTCCAACCACTCCCAGCACTGCGCAAATTCTGTGGATAACTCTGTGTAAAAGCCTTGGACACCCCGCTACAGGCGGCATGCTTGAAAGCTTTCGCCACCACCGAAAAGAACGCTGCCGACCACGACGGGCTGAAAGGGTTCCGCCGTACAGCGAAGTTGCCCCCAATCCGTGGGGAAAGCCCTGTGGATAACATGCGCATAGCTGGCGCGGAGGCTTCTGCCACAAGGGTTTGCCGCACATGAACAAAAAATGACCAGCTGCCTTTTCGGCTTGCCGCCAGCGTTGGCCACGGGCATGCTGCAAAACTGCCATGACCACCCACTGCGAGGAACAGAGCATGTCATCCACCGTATTCATCACTGGCGCCACGTCGGGTTTCGGCGAGGCCACAGCCCGCCGTTTCGCCGAAGCCGGCTGGAAGCTGGTGCTAACCGGTCGTCGCAAGGAGCGCCTGGACGCCTTGTGCGCCGAGCTTTCTGCCAAGACCGAAGTACATGGCCTGGTGCTCGATGTGCGTGACCGCAAAGCCATGGAGCAAGCCATTGCCAGCCTGCCAGCCGGCTTCGACAAGCTGCAGGGCCTGGTCAACAACGCCGGCCTGGCGCTGGGCGTGGATGCGGCGCAGAACTGCAGCCTGGACGACTGGGAAACCATGGTCGACACCAACATCAAGGGCCTGATGTACACCACCCGCCTGCTGCTGCCACGGTTGATTGCCCATGGCCGTGGGGCGTCGATCCTCAACGTCGGTTCGGTGGCCGGCAACTATCCGTACCCGGGCAGCAACGTGTATGGCGGCACCAAGGCCTTTGTCGGGCAGTTCTCGCTGAGCCTGCGCTGCGACCTGCGTGGCACAGGTGTGCGCGTGAGCAACATCGAGCCGGGCCTGTGCGAAAGTGAATTTTCGCTGGTACGGTTTGGTGGTGACCAGGCCAAGTATGACGCCACCTACGCCGGCGCCGAGCCTATCCAGCCGCAGGACATTGCCGAGACCATCTTCTGGATCCTCAACCAGCCCGCGCACATCAACATCAACAGCCTTGAGCTGATGCCGGTGAGCCAGGACTGGGCCGGGTTCTCGATCGACCGGTCGGTCAAGGGCTGAGCCATGGCCGCTCGGCGGCCACAGCCGCGAAGGCTTCAGCTCAGGCGCTGCAAGCCTTCCAGGCAAGTTGCCAGGTGGTAGGGCGTAGTCGAAGGCATGTCATGCCGGCTGACGGCACCCTCGCCATCCCGGCATTCGTACCAGCCAGCCTCGCGCAGGAACCGCGCTTCCAGCACCTGCAACTGTTCAGGCAACCTGGCTTCACCGCCAGCGCGCAGCACCAGCGCACGCAGGTACTCCGCCTGTGCCCAGATGCGCTGGGTGGCGTCCAGCACCTGGCCGTCCACGCCCAGCATGGCGAGCACTGCGCCACCCTGCACCCCTTGTTGTTCGGCGTAGCTGAACGCCCGGTCGATCGAGGCATGCAGCGGCGTATCTCGCAGCAGCGGGGAGGTGTGCAACAGGTAGAACCATTCGAACTGGTGGCCAGGCTCGTACCAGTTATCCACAGCCCCGCGCGGTTTCTCCAGCATCAGCCCATGGGCCGGTTCGACGAAATGCGCCTGGAGTGCTGCACACAGTTGCAGCAGTGACTGCCGGGTATGTTCGTCGTCGCGAACAGCCAGTACCTGCAGGAAGGCCTCGGCCAGGTGCATCTGTGGATTCTGCAGGGGCCCGCTGCCCAGGTCTGCCCAATCCTCGCCCAGGCTTGCTTCGTACAGGCCATCGTCCCTGGCGAACTGCTGGTCGATGATGTCGAGGCCGGCATTGAGTGTGGATTCCACCAGGCTTTCGCCGACCTTGCCCCAGTAATGCGCGCAGGCAAAGACGATGAAGGCGTGGGTATACAGGTCCTTGCGCCGGTCCAGCGGGTTGCCCTGGGCATCGATGCTGTAGAACCAGCCCCCGTGCTCCGCGTCGTGAAAGTGCTTCTGCAACGAGCGGAACAGCGCGGCTGCACGCTCGGCGCTGCCCGGTTGTTCGATGCGGCTGCTGAACAGGTACAGCTGGCGGGCGCAGGCCATGGCCCGGTAGCGCTGTACCGGTAACGGCCGGTGCTGGGCGTCGAGGGCTTCGTAGGGCAGTGCCATGTCGGCATTCCAGCCCGGGCCTTGCCACATTGGCACGATGCGCTCGGCGAAGTGCTGGTTGAAACGGGCCAGTGCGGGCAGGGTAGGGCGGGGGTCGGACATGTCGGCGCTCGTGGCTGTCGGGCAGGGCGCCATGGTAGCAGAAGTGGGGTTTTCGGTAGCCGGCGGTGCGCTTGCCCGGCTGGCCGGGCGGGGTTGAGCGAAAGGCGATCAGCCCGGGTTGCCTAACCCTTGCCAATGCCGCGCCCCGACGAAGATGAAGCGCAACTGCTGGGTGATCTTTTCCTGCGGTGACAGGGCCTGTGGATAACCCGCTTCTGGGCTGTCGATCAGCTCGGGCAGGGTGGCGAACACCGTTTTCACCACCAGGTCGGCCATCACTGTCAGCGCCGCGCTGTCCAGGTGCTGCCAGCGTTTCATGCGCGCAAGGTCGGTGGCCAGGTCGTCGCTTATGTTCTGACGCAGGCGGGCAATGGCCTGGCGCACCGGCTGTGACCCACCATACTGTTCCCGCGCCAGGAACAGAAACAGCGCGCGGTGGGCGGCGACTACATCGAGAAAGATGCGCACCGAGGCGTCGGTGATGCCGCCCAGCTCGAATTCGTTGTGACGGACCAGGCGAATGGTCTGGCGGAAGGTAGTATCGATCTCGGCTACCAGGGCCAGGCCCAGGGCGTCCATATCCGGGAAATGCCGGTAAAAGCCGGTTGGCACGATGCCGGCTGTTTTCGCCACTTCGCGCAGGCTGATGCTGCCAAAGCCCCGGCCACTTTCCATGAGCTGGCAGGCGGCATCGAGCAGGGCCTGGCGAGTCTGTAGCTTCTGTTCGGCGCGCGGCAGCATGGTGCGGGCTTCTGTGACGGTGAGGCTGGGCACTCTAGTTAAAAAAACGAAGCCCGGTCAATGACCGGGCTGGGAGGGGAGCAAGCGGTGTGACACAGGTTGTTCTTTTCAGCCATGGCAATCAGCTCACGTGGCTGATTGCAACCAGGCGATCCGAACCACCTTCGGCCACGCGGCCGGACTGTTCGATGAGGCGATCCGAACCACCTTCGGCCACGCGGCCGGACTGTTCGATGAGGCGATCCGAACCACCTTCGGCTACGCGGCCAGATTGTTCGATCAGGCGATCCGAGCCACCTTCGGCCACGCGGCCGGACTGTTCGATGAGGCGATCCGAACCACCTTCGGCTACGCGGCCAGATTGTTCGATCAGGCGATCCGAGCCACCTTCGGCCACGCGGCCGGACTGTTCGATGAGGCGGTCCGAACCACCTTCGGCCACGCGGCCGGATTGTTCGATCAGGCGGTCCGAGCCACCTTCGGCGACTGTTTTCAGCGGTTGGGCAATTTCGACAGCGCTCGAACGCGATTCCGCAGTGAGGTGTTGTTCTGCCGCTGGCAGGGCAAAGGCGTTGGCGGCCAGGATGGACAGGGTCAGGGTCAGCAGTTGGCGTTTCATGATTCGGTGCTCCTTTCGGGGGCTGGAAAGTGGGTACGAAGCCAATGCTACGCCGGGTAACGCCAGAGAGAAGTTCATACGGGTAATGGTAACAATCGACCATATTGATAGAGCTCGGCGAGCGCTCTGTTAAGCGCCTTGCAGGCTCGTTGATGGCAAAATGCCGAGGCTGTTGTGGGGTAACATGAGCGCGGCCGCGCCACGATTTGCTGAGCGAATGGCCAGGAAAAACTTCGCTAAGATGACGCTCCCGATAAAACCCCACGGGTTTTCATCAGTCCCAGATACTAAGTGCCCCGCCGCGCCTGTTTCGAGCCCCGCAAGGAGAATCACGCAATGACGCGTCCCGCCAGAATCCTCGTCTGGACCCTCGCCACCCTGCTCACGCTGCTGGCAATACTGGTAGTGGTGATCGCCACCTTCGACTGGAACCGCGTCAAGCCGTTGCTCAACGAGAAGGTGTCCGAGGCCTTGCATCGGCCGTTCGCAATCAACGGCAACCTCGCCGTGCATTGGCGTACCGAGCCAGAAGAAGGCGGTTGGCGTGCCTGGGTGCCATGGCCGCACTTCACCGCCGAAGACCTCACCCTGGGCAACCCTGAGTGGTTGCAGGAGCCGAAGATGGTGGGCCTGGAGCGCGTAGAGTTCCGCCTGGCGCCACTTGCGCTATTGGTGCAGAAGATCAGCATCCCGCGCATCAACCTGACCAAGCCCACGGCCAGCCTGACCCGGTTGGCAGATGGCCGGGCCAACTGGACATTCGACTTCGGGCCGAAGGACGAAAACGAGGCACCTTCCAAATGGCAGTTGGACATTGGTGCCATCGGCTTTGACCAAGGCAATGTCAGCTTCGACGACCAGACCTTGAAAACCCGCATGAAGGTGCAGGTTGACCCATTGGGCAAGCCAATCCCTTTCAGCGAAATCGTTGGTAAGGCCAGCGCTGAAAAAGCCGGCGGAGCGCAGGATTACGCCTTTGCTTTCAAGGCCCAGGGCCGCTACAAGGGGCAGCCGGTGTCTGGCACCGGCAAGATCGGTGGCCTGCTGGCGCTGCAGGACGCCACCCAGCCGTTCCCGTTGCAGGCCGACGTGCGCATTGCCGATACGCACGTGGTACTTGCCGGCACCCTGACCGACCCACGCAACCTGGGTGCCCTTGACCTGCGCCTGCGCCTGTCGGGCGCCAGCCTGGGCAACCTCTACCCCTTGACGGGGGTGACCTTGCCCGACACCCCGGCCTATTCCACGGACGGCCGGCTCAGCGCCAACCTGCATGCAGCCGAAGGTGCGCGTTTCAAGTACGAGGGTTTCAACGGCAAGATCGGCGACAGCGACATCCACGGCGACCTGGCCTTCGTCGCCAGCCAGCCACGGCCCAAGCTGACGGGCAAGCTGGTGTCCAACCAGCTGCTGTTCAAGGACCTGGCGCCGCTGATCGGCGCTGACTCCAATGCCGAGCAGAAGGCCCGTGGTGGGGCCAGCAAGCAACCGGCCGGCAAGGTGCTGCCGGTGGAAGAGTTCCGCACCGATCGCTGGCGCGCCATGGACGCCGACGTCACCTTTGCCGGCAAGCGCATCGTGCACAGTGCGCAACTGCCGTTCAACGACCTGGCGGCGCATGTGATTCTCGATGACGGGCTGCTACGCCTGGAGCCGCTGCGGTTTGGCGTGGCCGGTGGCAACCTGGCCTCCAACATTCGCCTGGATGGGCGCAGCGTGCCGCTGCAAGGGCGGGCACAGTTGACCGCCCGTGGCTTCAAGCTCAAGCAATTGTTCCCCGGTTTCGCGCCCATGCAGACCAGTTTTGGTGAGCTCAATGGCGATGCCGATATCAGTGGCCGTGGCAATTCCGTCGCTGCCCTGCTAGGCACGGCCAATGGCGACCTGCGCATGTTGGTCAACGATGGCGCCATCAGCCGCAGCCTGATGGAGATTGCGGGTTTGAACGTGGGCAACTATGTGGTCGGCAAGCTGTTTGGCGATGAGGACGTGCAGATCAACTGCGCGGCGGCCGATGTTGGCATCAAGGACGGCTTGGCCTCGACCCGGCTGTTCATCTTCGACACCGAGAACGCGATCATCTATATCAATGGCACGGCGAATTTTGCCAGTGAGCAGTTGGACCTGAAGATCACCCCTGAATCGAAAGGGCTGCGGCTGTTCTCGCTGCGTTCGCCGCTGTATGTACGCGGGCCATTTGCCAAACCCAATGCGGGTGTACAGGCGGTGCCCTTGGCGTTGCGCGGTGCGGGCATGGTGGCGTTGGGGGTTGTGGCAGGGCCTGCAGCCGGTTTGCTGGCGCTGATTGCACCCAGCAGTGGCGATGATCCGAACCAGTGCACACCGTTGTTGCAGCAGATGAAGGCGGGCAAGGCACCCGCTGCGGTGAAAGGGCGTAAATAGCAGATAGCTGTGTTGCCGGCCATTGCCACCCGCCGGCGCTGTTTGAGGTGCGGGTTTACCCGCGATTGCGGTAGCGGAGGCGACGGTGAATGGCCAGGAGATAGCCGCCGGTAGGCCGGCCTCTTAGCGGGCGTGCCCGCGAAGGGCTGCAAAGCAGCCCCAGTAACGCTTAACTGACTGGCATTCCGCTAAGCGCCCCCCGGTCCTTACAAGCCTTGCAGCAAGTCGGACATGTCGTCTGCGTGCTCTTCTTCCTGCGCCAGGATGTCTTCGAAGATGCGGCGGGTGGTAGGGTCTTTGTCGCCGATGTACTGGATGATTTCGCGGTAGCTGTCGATTGCGATGCGCTCAGCGACCAGGTCTTCCAGCACCATCTCCTTCAGGGAATTACCGGCCACATACTGAGCATGCGAGTTCTTGGTCAGGTTGTCGGGGTTGAAATCCGGCTCGCCGCCCAACTGCACAATGCGCTCAGCCAGCTTGTCGGCGTGCTCGGCTTCCTGGTTGGCATGCTCAAGGAATTCGCTCGCGGCAACGCTTGCCTTGATACCGCTGGCCATGAAGTAGTGGCGCTTGTAACGCAGCACACACACCAGCTCGGTCGCCAGGGACTCGTTCAGCAGGCGCAGGATCTGTTCGCGGTCGGCGTGGTAACCCTCGGTCACGGCGCCTTGCTCAACATGCTGGCGGGCACGTTCGCGCAGGGTTTTTACATCGGTCAGTTCTGTAGCACTCATGTTCATCTCCGAAAGCATCAGGGTGGTCGTGGCATGCAGGGTGAGACTTACGCGCCGTGAACGGCCTCGCTGTCTTCTTCGCGTTGTTTACAGGTTTTGAAACCCTTGGCATCAACATGGCCGGTGGCGTCGAAACGCACGTAATACGGTTGTTGCTTGCCATCGTGGTTAAGAATGTAGTCGTTGCAGGTGCCCCCGTGCGGCAGGTCGATCACGTTCGATGGGCTACCGCCAATGGCGATGACCTTCTGCATGGTCATGCCGTGCTCCACCTGCTTGACCAGCGGTTCGTCACGGTAGGTGACGTAGTCGACCGGGTTTTCCGGGCGGCTGCCGCAGGCGGCCAGGGTGGCGCTTGCCAGAAGGATTGCCAGGGTCTGCTTGTACATGGTCCCGCTCCTTGCAAAGGGTCTGTGTGGTTTTGAACAACAGCGCGCGCCAGGAGTTCGATTGCGATGCCCACGAAAGCCGCTGTAGGGTTGGCCAAACCTCCACGCAAAAGGGCAGGGGCAATGCAGCAGGATTTGGCCACGCAATACCCCTTGGTACTGGTGCCAGGGATGCTCGGGTTCGTCCGGGCCGGGTTCTATCCCTACTGGTTCGGCATTGTCCCGGCCTTGCGCAAAGGGGGCGCGCAGGTGTTCCCGGTACAGGTTTCGCCGCTGCACAGCAGTGAGGTGCGCGGCGAGCAACTGCTGACCATCATCGAAGACATCTGCAGGCGCACGGGCGCCGCCAGGGTCAACCTCATCGGCCACAGCCAAGGCGCCCTGAGTGCGCGTTATGCAGCCGCCAGGCGGCCAGCCAGGGTGGCATCGGTCACCTCGGTGGCCGGGCCCAACCATGGTTCGGAGCTGGCCGACCACCTGCAACGCACGGCGCCGGGGGATTCGCCCCAGGGGCGTATGCTGAGGGCGGTGCTGCATGCCCTTGCCGTGGTGCTGGGGTGGCTGGAAACCGGTTGGCGGCGCGACCCATTGCCGGTGGATGTGCATGCCTCGCATCAGTCGCTGACCAGCGCCGGGGTGGCACTGTTCAACCAGGCTTACCCACAGGGCTTGCCGGCCACCTGGGGCGGGGAAGGTGCCCATGAAGTCAACGGAGTGCGCTATTACTCATGGTCCGGCACCTTGCAGCCCGGGCTGACCGACCGGGGGCGCAACCGCTTCGATGGCAGCAACCGTTTCTGCCGCCTGTTCGCCCGCAGCTTCGTCAGGGAAAAGGGGCAGTGCGACGGTATGGTGGGGCGCTTCAGCTCGCACTTGGGGCAGGTGATCGGTGACGATTACCCGCTCGACCACCTCGATATCGTCAACCAGCAGTTCGGCGCCGTAGGGCGGGGTGCCGAGCCGGTGCGGCTGTTCACCGAACACGCCGCGCGGCTCAAGGCGGCAGGCCTTTAACGGCGGATGTCGGGGGGGCTGGGGGCTGAAATTCTTGGCTACACTCTGACCTCGACACCCGTGCATCGGGCACGGAGCCCAGGAGACCACTCCATGAAAGTGCTGCACATCCCGTTACTGGCCCTGGCGTTGATGTTCAGCGCCCAAGGCTTCGCTGCCAACACCGCGCAGCAGGAAAAAATGAAAACCTGCAATGCCGACGCCACCGCCAAGGCCCTCAAGGGTGATGAGCGCAAGGCCTTCATGAGCACCTGCCTGAAGAAGAGCGCCCCGCAAACCCAGCAGGAAAAGATGAAAACCTGCAACGCCGACGCCACCACCAAAGCCCTGAAGGGGGACGAGCGCAAAGCGTTCATGAGTGACTGCCTGAAGAAGAAGTGACCTGCGCCTATGCCTGCGCCGTCAAGGCTGGCAGACTGCGGGCATTCCCGCTGTCTGCCTTCGAGGCTGTATGACCTTTACCCCGCGTCAGATTACCTTGGCCAGCCTGATCATCGTCATGGCCGGCCTGCTGCTGGCTTTGCCGCTGAAGTTATTGCCCAGCCTGCTGGCCGGCTTGCTGGTGTTCGAACTGGTCAACATGCTGACCCCGCGCCTGCAACCCCTGCTGGCCGGGCAACGCGCGCGCTGGCTGGCGGTGGCGCTGCTGGGCACGCTGGTGGTGCTCAGCCTGAGCCTGCTGATTGCCGGCGCGTTCAGCTTCCTGCTGCACGAGGCGGAAAACCCCGGTGCCTCGTTGGACAAGTTCATGGCCCTGGTCGAACAGGCCCGCAGCCAGCTGCCGCCGTTCATCGAAGCCTACCTGCCCGCCAGTGCTGCCGAATTCAAGGTTGCCATAGGCGACTGGATCAAAAGCCACCTCAGCGACCTGCAACTGGTCGGCAAGGGCATGGCGCACATGTTCGTCACGCTGCTGATCGGTATGATCCTCGGCGCCATCATTGCCTTGCAGCGCATTCCCGATGTGTCCCGGCGCAAGCCGTTGGCGGCGGCATTGTTCGAGCGCCTGGCCTTGCTGGTACAGGCGTTTCGCAACATCGTCTTCGCCCAGATCAAGATTTCGCTGCTGAACACGGCCTTTACCGGCATATTCCTGGCAGTGGTGATGCCGCTGTTCGGGGTGCACCTGCCGCTGACCAAGACGCTGATCGTACTGACCTTCCTGCTGGGGCTGCTGCCGGTGATCGGCAACCTGATGTCCAACACCCTGATC
The DNA here is from genome assembly GCF_007633355.1 of Pseudomonas sp. BJP69. NCBI lineage: Bacteria > Pseudomonadati > Pseudomonadota > Gammaproteobacteria > Pseudomonadales > Pseudomonadaceae > Pseudomonas > Pseudomonas sp. BJP69. The sequence continues at coordinate 4,917,655 of NZ_CP041933.1, read as the reverse complement.
ACCATCGTCGGCTTGTCGCTGTCGATCTGGGTGGCGGCGGCGGCGCTGGGCTACCTGATCGTCATCCACAAGGTCGAGTACTTCCTCAACGCCCGTATCGTGGGGGGGCAGATCAGCGCCAAGGCGTGGGAGCTGCTGCTGGCGATGCTGGTGTTCGAGGCGGCGTTCGGGCTGCCTGGGGTGGTGGCGGGGCCGATCTACTATGCCTACCTGAAAAGTGAGCTGAAGCGGGCCGAGCTGGTCTGACAGATTGCCGGGGCCGCGCTGCGGCCCATCGCGACACAAGGCCGCTCCTACAGCCGACTGCGTGCATCCAATGATTGCACCTCACCCTGTAGGAGCGGCCTTGTGTCGCGATGGGCTGCAACGCAGCCCCAAAATGGATCAGGCTACCCCGTACCGCTTGCGCGCTTCGATCGCCAGCCCACTACCAATACTGCCAAAGATATTGCCCTCCACATGCCGCGCATTGGGCAACATCGCCGACACGCTGTTGCGCAATGCCGGAATCCCGCTGGAACCACCGGTGAAGAACACCGTGTCGACCTGGCCTTCGCTCACCCCGGCCTTGGCCAGCAGCTCGCTCACGCTGCCGCGCACGCGCTCCAGCAACCCCTCAATGGCCTCTTCGAACAGCACCCGGGTCAGTTCGGCAGACAGTTCAGGCTCGACCCGGTGCAGGTCGATGCGGCGGCTGTCGCGCTCGGTCAGTTCGATCTTGCTGGCTTCCACTTCCATCGCCAGCCAGTGCCCGGCACGCTGCTCGATCAGCTTGAACAGCCGGTCGATGCCGAAGCTGTCCTCGATGTCGTAGCGCATGCTGCCCAGCGCCAGCTGCGACTTCTGCGAGTACAGCGCGTTGATGGTGTGCCAGGTGGCCAGGTTGAGGTGGTAGCTGGTCGGCATCAGGGCGCCGCTTTTCATGCGGCTGCCGTAGCCGAACAGCGGCATCACGCCCTGCAGGCTCAACTGCTTGTCGAAGTCGGTACCGCCGATGTGCACGCCGCCCGTGGCCAGGATGTCGCCCTGGCGCTCGGCCAGCAGGTGGCGCTCTGGCGACAGGCGGATCAAGGTGAAGTCCGAGGTACCCCCGCCAATGTCGACAATCAGTACCAGCTCTTCGCGGCTGATGGTCGACTCGTAGTCGAACGCGGCGGCAATCGGTTCGTACTGGAACGACACGTCCTTGAAGCCGAGCTTGCGTGCCACCTCGGCCAGGGTGTCCTCGGCCTCCTGGTCGGCGGCCGGGTCTTCGTCGACGAAAAATACCGGGCGCCCCAGCACGACCTGGTCGAACTCGCGGCCCGCGGCCGCCTCGGCACGCTTTTTCAGCTCGCCGATGAACATGCCCAGCAGGTCCTTGAACGGCAAGGCACTGCCCAGCACGCTGGTGTCGTGCTTGATCAGCTTGGAGCCCAGCAGGCTTTTCAGCGAGCGCATCAGGCGGCCTTCGTAGCCTTCCAGGTACTCGTGCAGTGCCAGGCGGCCATAGACCGGGCGCCGCTCTTCAATGTTGAAGAACACCACCGAGGGCAAGGTGATCTTGCCATCTTCCAGGGCGATCAGCGACTCGACCCCAGGGCGGTGCCAGCCAACCGTGGAGTTGGAGGTGCCAAAGTCGATGCCCAGGGCACGGGCCGGGGTTACGTCAGACATGGGAAAAGGCTTCCGGAGGCAAAACGGCCGCGCAGTTTATGCCAGTTGGCTACAGAATCAAGACCAGTCGTCTGCGATGGAGCAAAGCCAAGGCGGTCTTGAAAGGCTATGCTTGACCCCTATCTTCAGTAGCATCTTCAGTTGCAACACGCACTTTCACATTGGTGATCCACAGATGGACTTCAAAGACTATTACAAGATACTTGGCGTAGAGCCCACGGCGGACGAGAAGGCGATCAAGGCCGCGTACCGCAAGCTGGCACGCAAGTACCACCCCGATGTCAGCAAGGAACGCGATGCCGAGGACAAATTCAAAGAGGCCAACGAGGCCTACGAGGTTCTGGGCGACGCGCAGAAACGTGCCGAGTTCGATGAGATCCGCAAGTATGGCGGCCAGCACGGCCGGCCATTCCAGGCGCCACCGGGCTGGGAAAACCGCGGTGGCGGTGGCGGCTTCGAGGGCGGCGATTTCTCCGACTTCTTCAGCTCGATATTCGGCAACCGTGGTGGCAACCCCTTCGGTGGTGGCCGGCAGCAGCAACGCAGTGCCGGCAGGCGGGGGCAGGACGTGGAACTTGAATTGGCCGTATTCCTTGAAGAAACCCTGAGCAAGGAGTCCAAGCAGATCAGCTTCCAGGTGCCGCAAACCAATGCCATGGGCCAGCGCACCGGTTTCACCACCAAAACCCTGAACGTGAAGATTCCGGCCGGGGTCACCGATGGCGAGCGTATCCGCCTCAAGGGCCAGGGCGCGCCGGGCAGTGGCGGCGGGGCCAATGGCGACCTGTTCCTGACCATTCGCATGGCACCGCACCCGCTGTTCGATGTTGAAGGCCATGACCTGATCATCACCGTGTCGCTGGCGCCATGGGAGGCTGCGCTGGGCACCAAGGTTGCGGTACCCACCCTGGACGGCAAGATCAACCTCACCATCCGCCCGGACAGCCAGAGCGGCCAGCGCCTGCGTGTACCGGGCAAAGGCCTGGCGAGCAAGCACGGTGAGCGCGGTAACCTGTATGCACAGCTGAAGGTGGTGATGCCGCCGGCATCCGACGAGTCTGCCCGCGAACTGTGGGCGAAGCTCGCCGAGAAAGCGGCGTTCAACCCGAGGACACAATGGAGTAAGTGATCATGAGCAGCACCCTGATCGTTCAACTGGACATGCGTACCCTGTGTCAGGAAGCCGATGTCACGGCCGACTGCGTGATCGAAATCGTCGAACACGGCATTGTCGAGCCTTCTGGCCGAACGCCAGAGGACTGGCTGTTTGACGATCAGGCGCCGTTATTGGCCAAGCGCGCGGCCAAGCTGCACCGGGAACTGGAGCTGGAGTGGGAAGGGGTGGCGCTGGCGCTGGAGCTGTTGCAGGAAGTGCAGCAGCTGCGCAGCGAGAACAGCATGTTGAAGCAGCGGCTGGGCAGGTTTACCCAGATGTAGGCTTGCGCGCCGGCCTTTGTGGGAGTGGCCTTGTGTCGCGAAAGGGCCCTCCCACAAGCGGCCGCATTTCAGCCTGGTTCAGCTCCCGGGTTCAGTACCCGCTGCATGAAGGTCAAATCCAGCCAGCGGCCGAACTTCACGCCAACCTGGGGCATCTGCCCGGTCACCACGAAACCCAGCCGCTCATGCAGGCGGACCGACGCCGCATTGCCACTTTCGATGGCCGCGACCATCACATGCTTGCCGCAGCCTTGTGCACGCTCGATCAGCGCCGCCATCAACACCGCCCCCAGCCCCTTGCCCCGCTGGTCGCCGCGGATGTACACCGAGTGCTCCACGGTCAGGCGGAAACCCTCGAACGGCCGCCAGTCGCCAAACGAGGCATAGCCCAGCACGCCCGTGTCATCCACAGCCACCAGGATCGGATAGCCCTGCTGCGCACGTGCTTCGAACCAGGCCTGGCGGTTGGCCAGGTCTACCGGGGTTTCGTTCCAGATCGCCGTGGTAGTGCGCACGGCGTCGTTGTAGATATCGAGGATGCCCGGCACGTCGGCGGGCAGGGCATCGCGCAGCTGGTAACTCATGACAGGGTCTCGCAAGTACGGTGCTTGCAGGTTAAATGGTTACCAGGCCGCGCACACCCTCGGCTTGCATGTTTTCGCCGCGCCCGCGCTGCACGATCTCGCCACGGGCCATGACCAGGTACTGGTCGGCCAGCTCTTCGGCAAAATCGTAGAACTGCTCCACCAGCAGGATCGCCATGTCCCCCCGTGCGGCCAGGCGACGGATGACGGCGCCGATCTCCTTGATGACCGACGGCTGGATGCCTTCGGTCGGTTCGTCGAGGATCAGCAGGCGCGGCCGGCTGGCCAGGGCGCGGCCAATGGCCAGCTGTTGCTGCTGCCCGCCAGACAGGTCGCCGCCCCGGCGCTGCTTCATTTGCTCAAGCACCGGGAACAGCTCGTAGATGAAGGCTGGCACTTCGCAGGCCTCCCGCGCGGGGAAACGCGACAGGCCCATCAGCAGGTTCTCCTCGACGGTCAGGCGCGGGAAAATCTCACGGCCCTGGGGCACGTAGGCGATGCCGGCGTGTACGCGTTGCTGGGGTTTGAGCGCGGTAATCGGTTTGCCTTCCCATTCGATGCTGCCATCCCGGGCGGGCACCAGGCCCATCAGGCAGCGCAGCAGGGTAGTCTTGCCGACCCCGTTGCGGCCCAGCAGGCAGGTCACTTCGCCGACTTTGGCTTCGAAGGAGAGGCCGCGCAGAATGTGGCTGCCGCCGTAGTATTGGTGCAGGGTGTCGATCTTGAGCATGTTGGTGTTCCTGAAAGTGTTGCTGTGCCTGTGCCGGCCTATTCGCGGGTGAACCCGCTCCTACAGGGACCGCACAGATTTCAAGACTTGTGCATTACCTGTGGGAGCGGGTTTACCCGCGAATAGGCCGGCACAGGTATCCCTGTCTAGCGGCCCAGGTACACCTCGACCACCCGCTCATCCGCCTGCACCTGCTCCAGCGACCCTTCTGCCAGCACACTGCCCTGGTGCAGCACGGTCACGTGGTCGGCGATGCTGCCGACAAAACCCATGTCGTGCTCGACCACCATCAGCGAATGCTTGCCGGCCAAGCCCTTGAACAGCTCGGCGGTGAACTCGGTCTCGGCATCGGTCATGCCCGCCACGGGTTCATCCAGCAACAGCAACTGCGGCTCCTGTACCAGCAGCATGCCGATTTCGAGGAACTGCTTCTGCCCGTGCGACAGCAGGCCCGCCTGGCGCTGGGCCAGCGGCAGCAGGCGCAAGGTGGTCAGCACCTCTTCGATGCGCTGGCGCTGCTCGCCGCTCAGGCGCGCAGCCAGGCTGGCCCATACCGATTTGTCGGTCTTCAGCGCCAGCTCCAGGTTCTCGTATACCGTCAGCGCCTCGAACACCGTGGGTTTCTGGAACTTGCGGCCAATGCCGGCTTGGGCGATCTGGTACTCGCCCAGGCGGGTCAGGTCTAGGGTGTCGCCAAAGTAGGCCGTGCCGCTGTCTGGGCGGGTCTTGCCGGTGATCACGTCCATCAGGGTGGTCTTGCCGGCGCCATTGGGGCCGATGATGCAGCGCAACTCACCCACCCCGATGTACAGGTTGAGCGCGTTCAGCGCCTTGAAACCGTCAAAGCTGACACTGATGTCTTCCAGGCTCAGCACCGTGCCGTGGCGGGTATCCAGGCCCGCCTTGCGGGTGTGGCCCAGGCCAATGGCGTCGCGGCCGGCGCCGAGGGGGTCGAATACCGGTTCGAGCATGAATTCGGGATGCACCGGGGGCACGCCTCTCATGGCTGGCTCCTTTTTTTCAACAGGCCGACCACGCCCTTGGGCAGGTACAGGGTGACGAGAATGAACAGCGCACCGAGGAAAAACAGCCAGAACTCCGGGAAGGCCACGGTGAACCAGCTTTTCATGCCGTTGACCAGGCCGGCGCCGAGCAACGGCCCGATCAGCGTGCCACGGCCACCAAGGGCTACCCACACGGCGGCTTCGATGGAGTTGGTCGGCGACATTTCGCTGGGGTTGATGATGCCCACCTGGGGCACGTACAGCGCCCCGGCCAGGCCGCACAGCACGGCGCTGAGCACCCACACCAGCAGCTTGAAGCCGCGCGGGTCGTAACCGCAGAACATCAGGCGGTTCTCGGCGTCGCGCACTGCGGTCAGCAGGCGGCCGAACTTGCTGCGGGTCAGCCGCCAGCACAGGTACAGGCTGGCCAGCAGCAGGCCGACCGTCAGCAGGAACAACACGGCGCGGGTACCTTGCGCGGTGATGTCGAAGCCCAGAATGGTGCGGAAGTTGGTGAAGCCGTTGTTGCCGCCGAAGCCGGTTTCGTTGCGGAAGAACAACAGCATGCCGGCGAAGGTCAGGGCCTGGGTCATGATCGAGAAGTACACACCCTTGATCCGCGAGCGGAAGGCGAACCAACCGAACACCAGCGCCAGCAGCCCGGGGGCCAGCACCACCAGGCACAGGGCCCAGGCAAAATGCTGGGTTCCGGCCCAGTACCATGGCAGCTCGGTCCACGACAGAAAAGCCATGAACCCGGGCAGGCCGTCCCCGGCCGCCTGGCGCATCAGGTACATGCCCATGGCATACCCGCCCAGGGCGAAGAACAGGCCGTGGCCCAGTGACAGCAGGCCGGCGTAGCCCCAGACCAGGTCCAGGGCCAGGGCGACGATGGCGTAGCAGAGAATCTTGCCGACCAAGGTCAGGGTATAGGCCGACACTTGCAAGGCGTGGTCCGCCGGGAGCAGCGACAACAGCGGCAGGGCGACCAGCAGCAGGGTGACGACGGCGCCGATGGCCAGCGACAGGCGCGGCCCGGCCTTTTGCGTAGCAGTGACTAGCAGTGGCTGGTTCATCAGTCGATTACCCGTCCCTTGAGGGCGAACAGGCCTTGCGGGCGCTTCTGGATGAACAGAATGATCAACGCAAGGATGAGGATCTTGCCGAGTACGGCGCCGATCTGGGGTTCCAGCAGCTTGTTGGCAATGCCAAGGCCGAACGCCGCCCACAGGCTCCCGGCCAGTTGCCCGACCCCGCCGAGCACCACCACCAGGAACGAGTCGATGATGTAGCTCTGGCCCAGGTCCGGGCCGACGTTGCCCACCTGGCTCAGGGCTACGCCGCCCAGCCCGGCAATGCCCGAGCCAAGGCCGAAGGCCAGCATGTCGACGCGGCCGGTAGACACACCGCAGCATGCCGCCATGTTGCGATTCTGGGTCACCGCCCGCACGTTCAGGCCCAGCCGGGTGCGGTTGAGCAGCAGCCAGGTCAGCAGCACCACCGCCAGGGCGAAGCCGATGATCACCAGGCGGTTGTAGGGCAGCACCAGGTTGGGCAGCAGCTGGATGCCGCCCGACAACCATGCCGGGTTGCTGACTTCGACGTTCTGCGCGCCGAACAGCAGGCGGATGGCCTGGATCAGGATCAGGCTGATCCCCCAGGTGGCCAGCAGGGTTTCCAGTGGGCGGCCATACAGGTGGCGGATGACCGTGCGCTCCAGCGCCATGCCGACCCCGGCGCTGATGGCGAAGGCCACCGGCAGGGCGATCAGCGGATAGAACTCGATGGCACCCGGGGCATAACGCTGCACCAGCACCTGGACCATATAGGTGCTGTAGGCGCCGAGCATCAGCATCTCGCCATGGGCCATGTTGATCACGCCAAGCAGGCCGAAGGTGATCGCCAGGCCGAGCGCCGCCAGCAGCAGGATCGACCCCAGCGACAGGCCACTGAAGGCCTGGCCGAGCAGCTCGCCGAACAGCAGCTTGCGCTGCACCTGGGCCAGGCTGGTTTCGGCAGCGGTGCGCACGCCCGGGTCGCTTTCCGCGTCGGGTTGCAGCAGCGCTTCAAGGCGCGTGCGAGCCAGCGGGTCGCCGGTTTCCCCCAGCAGGCGTACGGCGGCCAGGCGTACGGCGGGGTCGCTGGCGCCCAGTTGCAAATTGGCCAGGGCCAGGCCCAGGGCTGCGTGTACGGCAGCGTCCGGCTCGCTGGCGAAGCGCCGGTCGAGGAACGCCATTTGCGCCGGTTGTGCGCTTTTTTGCAGTTGCTGGGCGGCAGCCAGGCGGGTGTCGCTGTCGTCGCTGAGCAACTGGTGGCTGGCCAGGGCATTGTCGATCAAGCCGCGCAGGCGGTTGTTCAGGCGCAGCTTGCGGGTGTCGTCGGGTGCGATGCGGCCCTGGCGCAGGTTTTCCAACAGCGGCAGGCGTGCAGCATCGGGTTGCGCTGCCCAGTTTCCGAGCAGTTGGGCCTGCTCCGCGGGCTTGGCGGTGAGGAAGAATTCGCCCTCGCTGGCGTGGGTTGCCAAGGGCATTAGCAGGAGAAGTGTGAGCAGGAGTCTGAGCATGCGGGCAATCCTGGAAATCGGTGTTGGATTCTTCGCGGGTAAACCCGCTCCTACAGGGATTTCACCGGTCCAGAGGGCAGTGGGGATCCTGTGGGAGCGGGCAAGCCCGCGAATGGGCTGCAAAGCAGCCCCCTGCACTCAGTTACCTTTCACGGCGTAATCTGGCCGCTTGTCATTGCCCGGAATGAACGGGCTCCATGGCTGCGCCCGCAGCGGCTGCTCGGTTTCCCAGACCACGCTGAACTGCCCGTCATCCTGGATCTCGCCGATCATCACCGGCTTGTGCAGGTGGTGGTTGGTCTTGTCCATGGTCAGGGTGAAGCCTGACGGTGCCTTGAAGGTCTGGCCGGCCAGGGCCTCGCGGACCTTGTCCACGTCGGTGGACTTGGCTTTCTCGACCGCCTGGGCCCACATGTGGATGCCCACGTAGGTGGCCTCCATCGGGTCGTTGGTTACCGCCTTGTCGGCACCTGGCAGGCCTTTGGCCTTGGCGTAGGCTTTCCAGTCGGCGACGAACTTCTGGTTGACCGGGTTATCCACCGACTCGAAGTAGTTCCACGCCGCCAGGTGGCCCACCAGCGGCTTGGTATCGATACCGCGGAGCTCTTCTTCGCCCACCGAGAACGCCACCACCGGCACGTCGGTGGCTTTCAGGCCCTGGTTGGCCAGTTCTTTGTAGAACGGCACGTTGGAGTCGCCGTTGACCGTGGAGATGACCGCCGTCTTGCCGCCTGCGGAGAACTTCTTGATGTTGGCGACGATGGTCTGGTAGTCGGCGTGGCCGAACGGCGTGTACACCTCTTCGATGTCCTTGTCGGCCACGCCCTTGCTGTGCAGGAAGGCGCGCAGGATCTTGTTGGTGGTGCGAGGGTAGACGTAGTCGGTGCCCAGCAGGAAGAAGCGCTTGGCGCTGCCGCCGTCTTCGCTCATCAGGTATTGCACCGCAGGGATGGCTTGCTGGTTGGGGGCGGCGCCGGTGTAGAACACGTTTGGCGACATCTCTTCACCCTCGTACTGCACGGGGTAGAACAGCAGGCCGTTGAGTTCCTCGAACACGGGCAGCACCGACTTGCGCGACACCGAGGTCCAGCAGCCGAACACCACCGCGACCTTGTCCTGGGTCAGCAGCTGGCGGCTCTTCTCGGCGAACAGCGGCCAGTTGGAGGCCGGGTCGACCACCACCGGTTCGAGCATCTTGCCGTTGACCCCGCCTGTGGCGTTGATTTGCTCGATGGTCATCAGCGCCATGTCCTTGAGCGACGTCTCGGAAATGGCCATGGTCCCCGACAGCGAATGCAGGATGCCGACCTTGATGGTCTCGGCGGCCTGGATACTCCAGCTCAGGCCCATTGCCGCAATCGATGCGCTGAGGGTTAAGGCCTTGATCAGACTGCGACGCTTCATGTGCTCTCTCCGCTGGTTTTTATGTGTTGGGCAAGCGGGAGGAGCTTTGCAAGGGGTGTGCCTAACGGCGAAACGGGCGGGATAGAGCAGTGGTGCGAGGTGTTGGGGCGTTTGCGCGGGCCAGCATGGTGCTTGTGGGGGTTGCGTGCACAGGATTGGGGCTGCAACGCAGCCCCCAAGGTCATTAACCGTTGCGCACTGTGGAACGCGGCTGACGGCGGCTGCGCACGCCCTGGTAAGTGGATGCCAGCAACAGGAACCAGATCGGCGTTACCACCAGCGCCGAGCGGGTGTCGGCCTCCAGGCTCAGCAACACCAGGATGAAGGCAAAGAACACCAGGCACACGTAGCACATGAAGCGCCCGCCCGGCATCTTGTACTTCGACGCCTGGTGCAGCGCCGCCCGTTGCTTGCGGTACTTCAGGTACGACAGCAAGATCAGCGTCCAGACGAACATGAACAGCACCGCCGATACCGTGGTCACCAGGGTGAATGCCTCGACCACGTTCGGCACCAGGTAAATCAGCACCGCCCCCAGCAGCAGGCAGGTGCAGGAGAAGTACAGGCCGTTGGCAGGTACCGAGCGGCTGGACAGTTTCTCGAACGCCCTGGGCGCATCACCTTCCTGCGACAGGCCGTACAGCATGCGGCTGGTGGAGAACACGCCGCTGTTGGCCGACGAGGCGGCCGACGTCAGCACCACGAAATTGATGATGCTCGCCGCGGCCGGCAGGCCGGCCAGCACGAACAGCTCGACGAACGGGCTCTTGCCCGGTACCACGTCGCGCCACGGGGTCACCGCCATGATCGCGATCAGTGCCAGCACATAGAACACGATGATGCGTACCGGGATCGAGTTGATCGCCCGCGGCAGGGTGCGCTCGGGGTTTTTCGCTTCGGCAGCGGTGGTGCCGACCAGCTCGATGCCGACGAAGGCGAACACGGCGATCTGGAAGCCGGCGAAGAAGCCCATCACCCCGTTGGGGAACATGCCGCCGTCATTCCACAGGTTGGCCAGCTGCGCCGTGCGCCCGCTGGGCGAGGTGAAGCCGGTGATGACCATGTACAGGCCGGTGGCGACCAGGCCGAGGATGGCGACGATCTTGACCAGGGCGAACCAGAACTCCAGCTCACCGAACATTTTCACCGTTACCAGGTTCAGCGACAGCAGCAGCGCCACGCAAGTCAGCGCGGGTATCCACTGCGGCAGGTCGGGGAACCAGAACTGTGTATAGGCGGCGATGGCGACCACATCGGCGATGCCGGTGACCACCCAGCAGAACCAGTAGGTCCAGCCGGTGAAGTAGCCAGCCCAGGGCCCGAGCAGGTCGGCGGAAAAATCGATGAAAGACTTGTAGTTGAGGTTCGACAGCAGCAGCTCGCCCATGGCGCGCATGACGAAGAACAGCATGAAGCCGATGATCATGTAGACGAAGATGATCGATGGGCCGGCCAGGCTGATGGTCTTGCCCGAGCCCATGAACAGGCCGGTGCCGATCGCGCCGCCGATGGCGATGAGCTGGATATGGCGGTTGGTCAGGTTGCGCTGCAGATGCGGTTCATCTGGCGCTGTGGGTGAGGTTTGCGTCATAGGCAGCATTCCCTTGTAAAGGTCAGTCTTCTTGTCAGAGGTAGCCGGCTAGGCTAACACGGGCGTCCCAATTCGGGGCGTGACAGATCGACTCTGCATTTGGGTAGCAGTGTGATGCCTGTGCCGCCCTCTCTACAAAGCCAACGCAGTTCGTTGTAGGAGCAACGGTCTTTCCCAAAATTTGAAAAGCCTGCGCGATTCATTGTGGGAGCGGTGAATGGCAGCTTCTGCTCCTACTCGTGCTCTAGGCACCTACGGCATTCAGCTTGTCATTCACCGCTCATGCACAATTAGGCGCTGGCCAACACCCGGCGGCGCCTCACCACCAGGCTGTCCACCGCCCACATCACCACCATCGACACCCCCACCAGCGGGAACATCACCCCCAGCACCAGCATCACCGCCACCGCCGCCTTCCAGCGCGGCAGGTCATGGCGCAGCGGCGGTACGCCCAGGCCGCCCTCGGGCCGACGTTTCCACCACATCACCAGCCCGCTCACCGAGCCCAGCAGGATCATCAGGCACACCAGCAGGATGATGACCTGGTTGACCACGCCAAACATCCTGCCTTCATGCAGCATCACCCCCAGTTCGGTGGCGCGGGCGACCGGGCTGTAGTCCTGCCAGCGCACGTCGGCCAACACCTTGCCGGTGTACTGGTCGACATGCAGGGTGGCGTCATTGCGCGGGTCATCGGCGAACACGGCGACGGTGAACACCCCATCGGCGGTGGTGGGCAGGGTAATGCTGTAGCCCGGCTCGACCTGCCGCGCGGTGGCGATGTCTTCGACCTGCTGCAGGCTTACCTGCGGCGCTGCCGGTTTGGCCGACATCATGTGGTGCCCGGCGTGTTCGGCATGCGCGCCAGACTGCGGCATGGGCGTATTTTCCATGGCCCACGGTACGGTCTGGCGGTGCGCGTCGTTCAGTTCGCCCGCCTGCTGGTCCGACTTGGGCACGTTGGTCCACATGGCCGCCGGGAAGCGGTTCCACAGCTCGGCGTACTGCTTGCCCCACAGGCCGGTCCAGGTCATGCCGCTGAGCAGCATCAACAGCAGCAAGGCCGAACCCCAGAACCCGGTTACCGCATGCAGGTCGCGCCACAGCAGGCGGCCACGTGCCGACAGCCGGGGCCACACTACCCCGGCGCCGGTGCGCCCGCGTGGCCACCACAGGTACAGGCCCGAGACCACCAGCACGATGCCCCAGCCGGCAGCCAGTTCCACCAGGCGGTCACCGACGGTGCCGACCATCAGTTCGCCATGCAGGGCACGGGCGATGGCCTGCAGGTTCAGCTTGCCGTCCTGTTCGCCGAGGACCTTGCCGCTGTAAGGGTCAACGAAGACGTTCAATTCTCGCCCGCCGTCATGCACCACGAACTGCGCGCTGCGCTCGGCATTCAACGGCGGCAGGTATTGGCCCACGTGGCCCTTGGGGTAGGCCTGGTGCACCTCGGCCAGCAACGTATCGGCGGCCTGGCGATGATGGCCGGCTTCGACCACCATCAGGTCGCGGTACAGCACTGGGTCGAGTTGCGGCTTGAACAGGTAGATGATCCCGGTGATGGCCAGCAGGATCATGAAGGGGGCCACGAACAGCCCCGCATAAAAGTGCCAACGCCAGGCCAGGTTATAGAAACTGATGCGTGTTCCTCTCATGGGAACCTCCTTTTGACCCGCAGATGGGCGCAACCGAAGCTGCGCCCGTGGTTAGTGTCAGAAGCTGAAATCGACCTTGGTCCAGAAGGTCCTGCCTGGCTCGTTGACCGGCTGTGGGTCGCTTGCCGGGTAGCCGAACCCGGCGTTCCCGGCCAGGTTCAGGTGCTCGGCGTATGCCTTGCCGAACAGGTTGTCGACCCCGGCGCTGAGCTTGAGGTTGGTGTTGACCTTGTAGGCGCCGTTGAGCGAGAACACGCCGAAGCCGGCGCTTTTTTCGTAGTCCTTGCCAACCACGTTGCCCTGGTTCTCGGCGATGCGGTTCTGCGCCGCCACCAGCCGCCACAGCGCACCGACGCTCCACACATCACGGCTGTAGGTCAGGCCCAGGCGGCTTTCCAGCGGGGGCATCTGCGGCAGCGCCTTGCCGTCACTGCTGTTCTTGCCCCACGCGTACGCCAGGCTGGCATCGGCCTTCCAGTGCTCGGTCAGCTGGTAGGCCGCGCCCAGTTCGCCACCCATGATACGCGCATCGACATTCTGGGCCTGCGAGGTGCTCATGCCCATCATGCCGGGGCGGTAGTCGAACAGGATGTAGTCACGGATCTGCCCGACATAACCCGAGGCCCAGGCTTCCAGGCGTTCGCTACGGTACTGGATGCCGAAGTCCAGCTGGGTGGTCTTCTCGGGCTTGATGCCGTCGAAAGCGTTGGCCGCACCGGGCGGTGCCAGCTTGGGCGAAAACAGCTCCCAGTAGTCGGGGAAGCGCTGGGCATGGCCCAGGCCAATGTAAGTGGTGGCCGGCAGGCCTGCCAGGTCATGTTCGTAGCGCACGAAGCCGCTGGGCAGGGTGGCCGCGCGGGTGTCGCCCTGGGTGGCGCTGCCTTGGCGGAAGTCGCGGGCCGAGGCGCGGTCCAGGCGGGCACCGCTGACCAGGCGGTCCTCACCCGTGGCGTACCAGGTCAGTTCGCTGAAGGCACCGTAGTTGTGGAAGTCGGCGTCCTTGGTCCAGGCCTGGCCCTTGTGCGCGTCCACGCCCATGCCGCCACGCTGGCGGTGCTCGTTGGTTTGCGCATCGAGGCCGCTGATCAGTTGCACGTCGGCCCAGCGCCAGGTGGCCTTGATGCGTGCGCCCAGGGTGCGGCGGTCTACGTTGCTGACCATGGGCATGCCCATCATGCCGCTGCCCGAGGGCGTGCGCAGGCTGTAGTTGTCCATCACGTGGTCGGCGTAGTTGTAGTAGACCTGCGCTTCAAGCGCGTCCAGCACCTCGCCGAGGTTGGACTTTTCAAAGCGCAGGCCCAGGCTTTCGCGCTTGAACTGCGAGCCGTCCATGCCACGCCCGGCGTAGCGGGCTTCGCCATCGCCCTTACCGGCGGTCAGCTCCAGCAGGGTGTCCTGGTCGGGCGTCCAGCCCAGGGCGACATCGCCGTTCCACTTGTCCCAGCGTGACGGCACGGTGTCGTTGTTACCGTCGTGATAGTCGTCCGAGCGCGACTGGTTGCCGACGAACCGTGCATAGGCCTGGCTGTTTCCGGCAGCGGCATCCAGCACTTTGTCGAAACGGCCGTTGGAGCCGGCCAGCAGGCTGGCATTGACCCGGCTGCCGAGGCTGCCGAACTGCTCGGGTTCGCGTTCGAACAGTATCGTGCCCGCCGAACCGCCTGGCCCCCAGATCACGCTCTGCGGGCCCTTGATAACGGTCAGCCGGTCATAGGTTTCGGGGGAAATGTAGGAGGTCGGCGCGTCCATGCGGTTGGGGCAGGCGCCGAGCATCAGCCCGCCATTGGTGAGGATGTTCAGGCGTGAGCCGAACATGCCGCGCAGGACCGGGTCGCCGTTGGTACCGCCGGCGCGGATCGCCGAGAAACCGGGAATGGTTTTCAGGTAGTCGGCGCCATCGCTGGCCGGCACCGGCTGGCGTGGGTCTTTCGGGTTGGTGACCACGGTCAACGGCGAACTCGGTGCCACGGCGGTGACGACCGTCGGGCTCAGCTCGGCGGCCAGGGCTACCGGCGCAAGCAGCGAGCCGCACAGTGCGGCGATGGTCCCACGCAGGGACAAGGCAAAAACAGGGGTGCAGCCAGACATAATGATTCCAGTCGATCAGTCATGAGGTAGCGCGAAGCCCGCGGGCTTCGTGCACAAAACGTCGGTTCAGGTGCTGATCGAGGAAGGCGGTGCACGGCTGCGCGCACCGGGGAATACAGCCTGCCGGGCATGGCCCTGGTGCGTGGGTGCAATCAGGTGGCTGGTGGGGACGACGCTGCCGGCGCTGAGTGGGCTAAGGGCCTGGGGCAGGGCCGGGCAGTTGAACAACAGGCTGCAGTAGCCGCACTTTTCCCACATCACATGCAGCTGGCCGTCGCTGCCGTGGCCGTGATGGCTGTCGCCAGCGTGCTGATGGGCAGCCGGCATGGGCATGTCCATCGGCATGGCCATGCCGGCGTGATGGTTCATCGGCATCGCCTGGGAAATCAGCGGGCCGATGAAGATCATCCACATGGCGAACAGGCTCAGCCATCCGCCACCGGCGCGCCTGCGGTCAGGGCGGGTGGTACGGCGCATGCGGGGGTAGGGCAGGCTCATGGCCAGCGCCTGTCAGCTGCGGTCAGTGTGCGTGTTCGTGCGCTTGCGGCTGGTTCGCTGGCGCTTGCTTCTGCACGGCCACTTCGACGGTGACATCGCCGGCCTTCTCGAAGTGCAAGGTCAACGGGAAGCGCTTGCCATCGACCAGCAGGCTGCGATCCTTGGGCTGCATCAGCATCACGTGGTAGGCACTGGGGGCGAAGGTCAGGTCCTTGCCGGCGGGCACCACCACGCTGGGTACCTGTTGCATTTTCATGGCGCCGTTGGCGCTCATGGCATGTTCGTGCAGTTGCGCATCATCGCTGATCGGGCTGTCGACGCTGAGCAGGCGGTCGTCGGCCTGGCCGTTGTTGTGCACCACGAAATACGCCGCCACGTTGGGCGCATTGGGTGGCAACTGCAGCGACCAGGGGTGGGCAATGTGCAGGTCACCCACGCTGTATTCGTGGGCATTGGCGAAAGCGCCAGGCAGCATCAGGGCGGCCAGGACGAGGGCGTGCTTGAGCATGGTGAATCTCCGTTCTGTTTCAGGTTCAGGCAGACAACGACGGAACTCAGGCCAGCGGAGAGGCACGAGGGTTTAACGCAGGCCAGAGCTGGCGCGGCGTGGGTTGGTAGTCAGCCGGTGGCGGCAACAGCCCGGCGAACAGTGTCGGCGGGTTGTGCAATTGCGGCGGGTATGCGGGCAGGGCCAACAGCGGCGCGGCGCCAGAGCAGCACCAGCAGTTCATCAAGGCGGCGCTGTCGTCGCTTTGCGGGCCCAGGTCGATCTTGGCCAGTGCCTGGACATCGACCTTGGCCTTGTTGGCCATGCTGGAACAGAAGGCCCCCCACAGCAGCTGCTCGGCCGGGCCCTTGGGCGCGGCAGAGGACAGCGGCATGGCCAGCAGGTTGAACAGCACTGCAAGGCAGGCTATCCAGGCGATGTGCCGACGTGGGGGCATGGAGAGATCCGGTCAGGAATCGTGGTGGGTATTGTAAGGCGGAGTATAGGTAAATACGCGGGGTGCGGTGAAGTGACGCAGCGCGTGGTGCTATCAAGCCTTGCCACGCCCCATCAGCCCACGCACGGTTTCCTGCAGGTCCGCCGGCAACACCACCACCTTGGCATTGTTGCTCCCGGCCAGGTTTTCCATCGCCCCGACATAGCGCTCACCCAGCAGGTACATGGCCGGCACGGTTTCGTTGCCCACGGCTTCCTTGACCAACGAAATAGCCCGGGCCGAAGCCTCGGCCAGGCTGATTTGCGCCTCGGCATCCAGCCTGGCGGCTTGCAGGCGCGCTTCGGCTTCCAGGATGGCCGCCTGCTTGGCGCCTTCGGCACGGGTCACGTCGGCCTTGCGCTCCCGTTCGGCGGCAGCCTGGCGCTCCATGGCCAGTTGCATGTTTTCCGAGGGCTTGATGTCCTGGATTTCCACCGAACGCACGGTCACGCCCCAGTCTTCGGTCTGCTCGGACATCGCCTCGCGCAGGCGTGCCTTGATCTGCTCGCGGCTGGACAGCGCTTCGTCCAGGTCCATGGCACCGACGATCGCGCGCAGCGAGGTCATGGTCAGGCTGGTGACGGCGAAGGAGAAGTTCTGTACGCCATACGAGGCTTTCTGCGGGTCGACCACCTTGGCGAAGCACAGGGCATTGGCGACGATCACCGCGTTGTCCTTGGTGATGATTTCCTGCTCCTGCACATCGAGGATGATGTCCTTGGTGGGCAGGCGGTAGGCGACCACGTCCATGTACGGGATGACGATGTTCAGGCCGGGCTTGAGGGTGCTGTGGTAGCGGCCCAGGCGCTCGACGATCCATTCCTCGCCCTGGGGCACGATGCGAACCCCCTTGAACACGGTGATCAGAACGAACAGCGCGATGGCGCCAACGACGATGAGGCTGGTCATGATGCAAAATTCCTTTTTGTGCGGTTTCAGGCCCGGATGACGCGGGCGGTATTGCCCTCGATGGCGGTCAGGCGCACCCGCTCGCCGGCGGCGATTTCGCTGTCGGCGATGCAGGTCCATTCTTCATTGCCGAGGATCGGCTTCTGGAAGCGCACGCGGCCCTTGTGGAACTCCGACACCGCGGCGGTCAGCAGGCCCACTTCGCCGATCACGCTGTCGGCGGTCCAGCGCACATCCGGCTGCTTGCGCCGGAACAGCTTGAACCACAGCGCGGTGGTGGCCGATGACAGCACTACCCACAGCAGTACCTGCATGTCCAGGGCCAGGGTGGGCGCGGCCAGGGCAACCAGCGCGACCAGCACGGCACCGATGCCGAACCAGAGGATGAAGAATGTCGGCAGGACCAGTTCCAGCAGGATCAGCCCGATGCCGAACAGCAGCCAGATCCACCATTGCATTTCCATATGGGTTGCGCCTTCCAGGGGGAGGTGCTGAGTGTAAGGCAGCGGGGCGCTACTGGGCCACTTGCAGGGCGTACGGAAAAATCTGAAAAAGCTGTCAGTGCAGGCCCAGCGCGGCCAGCAGCGCCAACGGCGTGTCGAATGCACGACCCACCGCTGGCAACGCCGGGCGTTTCAGGACCAGCACCGGCACCCCCAGCTCACGCGCCACTTCCAGTTTGGGTTCGGTCGCCACGCTGCCGCTGTTCTTGCTGATCAACACGTCGATGCTGCGCCGCTGGAACAATGCCCGTTCATCCTCGAGAACAAACGGCCCGCGCGCACCGATCACCTCGCAGCGCTCATTGCCGGGGCAGGCCTCCAATGCCCGCAAGGTCCAGAACTGCTGTGGCGGAATTTCGTCCAGGTGCTGCAGCGGCTCACGGCCCAGCGTGAACAGCGGCCGGCGAAACGGCTGCAGTGCTGCGATCAAGTGCGCCCAGTCTGCCACTTCGCGCCAGTCATCCCCCTTTTGCGCCTGCCAGGCCGGGCGGCGCAGGGCCCAACAGGGGATGCCGGCGCTGCGTGCGGCCTGGGCGGCATTGCCGCTGATCTGTGCTGCATAGGGGTGGGTGGCGTCGATCAGCAGGGTAATGCCCGACTCGCGCAGGTAGCGCGCCAGGCCTTCGGCGCCACCGAAGCCACCGACCCGCACCTGGCATTGCAGGTCCTGGGGCACACGGCCGATACCGGCCAGGCTGTAGACATGCTGCGGGCCGAGGCGGCGGGCGATGGCCAGGGCCTCGGTGATGCCACCCAGCAGCAGGATACGCGCGGTCATGCCACGCCAGCCTTGCCGACAATGCCGCCCTGGCGGTCGATGGCGAACACTTCCACCTGCACTGCCGCCGGCACCACGCTGCGGGCAAACGCCAGGGCATGGGCGCACACCGCATCACCCAGCGCGATACCGGCCGCATGCGCCAGTGCGAGAGCCTGCTGGCTGGTATTGGCGTCGATGATCGCGGCTTGCAGGGCTGTGTCAGCACCGATCGCCGCTGCCCAGCCGGCCAGCTGCGGCAGGTCGATGCTGGAATGGCGGCTGTGCAGGTCCATGTGCCCGGCAGCCAGCTTGCTGATCTTGCCAAAGCCGCCGCACAAGGTCAGGCGCGGCACCGGCACCTTGCGCAGGTGCTTGAGCACCGCGCCGACGAAGTCGCCCATTTCGATCAGGGCGATTTCCGGCAGGCCGTAGACACGGCGCATGGTGTCTTCACTGGCGTTGCCGGTGCAGGCGGCGATGTGGGTGTAGCCGTTGGTGTGAGCCACGTCGATGCCCTGGTGGATCGACGCTATATAGGCGGCGCAGGAGAATGGCCGCACGATACCGCTGGTGCCGAGGATCGATAGGCCGCCGAGGATGCCCAGGCGCGGATTCATGGTCTTTAGCGCCAGCTGTTCACCGCCCTGCACGTTGACCGTGACCTCGAAGCCGCCAGGGTGGCCACACTCATCGGCCAGGCGCTGCAGGTGCTCGCTGATCATGCGCCGGGGCACCGGGTTGATGGCAGGTTCACCGACCGCCAGCACCAGCCCCGGGCGGGTCACGGTGCCGACGCCGCTGCCAGCGACAAAACGCACGCCCGGTTCGCCCAGCAGGCGCACCCGGGTGTACAGCAGCGCACCATGAGTCACGTCGGGATCATCGCCGGCATCCTTGACGGTCCCGGCTTCGGCGCATTCGCCCACCAGGCGACAGAATTCCAGGCGCATCTGCACCACCTTGCCTTTGGGCAGGGTGATAGCCACGGCGTCGTCACGCTGCCCGGTGAGCAACAGCTTGGCTGCCGCCAGGCTGGTGGCGGTGGCGCAACTGCCGGTGGTCAGGCCGCTGCGCAGTGGGGCGGGCTGTTCGCGGGTTTCTTCACGCATCGACGGGTTTCTGCACTTCCAGCAGGGTGATCGGCAGCGCCTGGCGCCAGGTGTCGAACGCGCCCAGTGGCTGGGCATGGGCGACATGCACGCGGGTCAGTTCGCCGCCGTGCTGTTGGCGAAAATGCGCCAAGGCCAGTTCGCTTTGCAGGGTCACCGCATTGGCCACCAGGCGCCCGCCAGGGCGCAGGCTGGCCCAGCACAGGTCGAGCACCCCTTCGCGGGTGACGCCGCCGCCGATGAAAATGGCATCGGGCGGCTCCAACCCATGCAACGCTGCCGGCGCCTTGCCGCGAACCAGCTGCAGGCCGGGAACACCCAGCGCATCGCGGTTATGTTCGATGAAGCCCTGGCGGCCTTCGTCGGCCTCGATGGCCAGGGCGCGGCAGGCCGGGTGGGCGCGCATCCATTCGATACCGATCGAGCCGCAGCCAGCACCCACGTCCCACAGCAGTTCGCCTGGCTGCGGCGCCAGGCGCGCCAGGGTCATGGCGCGGACATCGCGCTTGGTCAGCTGGCCGTCGTGGCGAAAGGCGCTGTCGGGCAGCCCGGCCAGGCGATGGTGACGGGGGGCGTGGGGCGTGGCCTGGCAGTCGATGGCCACCAGGTTGAGCGCAGCGATATCGGTGTGCGGCCAGTCCTGGGCAGTGCCGACCAGCGTGCGTTCGGCTTCGCCACCGAGGTGCTCGAACACCTGCACGCGGCTGGGCCCGAAGCCACGTTCGCAGAGCAGTGCAGCAATGGCCGCCGGGCTGTCGCCATCGTTGCTCAGCACCAGCAGGCGCAGGCCGCTGTACAGGTGGGCGTTGAGGGCAGCCAGCGGCCGCGCCACCAGTGACACCACGTGCAGGTCCTGCACTGGCCAGCCCAGGCGGGCCGCTGCCAGGGCGCAGGAGGAGGGCATCGACAGCACGCGCATTTCGGCCGCGGGCACCAGGCGCGCCAGGCTGGCCCCGACGCCGTAGAACATGGGGTCGCCGCTGGCCAGCACGCACACCGGCTCGCCACGCAGGGCCAGTACCGGGTTCAGCGAGAATGGGCTGGGCCAGGGCAGTTGTTCAGCGCGCGTGCAGTGCGGCAGCAGGGCCAGCTGGCGGGGGCTGCCGACAATCTTCGTGGCGCCCAGCAGGGCGCGCCGGGCTTGTTTGCCCAAGCCAGGGAAGCCGTCTTCGCCGATGCCTACTACTGTCAGCCAGGGTGTCATTCATACCTCTTAAAGATTCTGGGGCGCACAGCGCCCCAGAATTTCTGCTCAAACCCGAATGATGCTCGACCACCGGCTTTTCATGCCGCCGGCCAAAGCAGGCATAATACCGCGCCTTCTACACTCAAGCGCACTTTCACAGATTGCCGGATACTCCATTGACCCAGGCCGATGCCCCCGCTGTTACCCCACGTCCCTCGGCTTGCCCGGGGTTGTGGCGCATCGTCAGTGCCCGCGATGGCGGTATCTGCCGGATCAAACTACCGGGCGGCCTGCTGCTGGCCGACCAGGCCGATGCAGTAGCCGCCGCTGCCGAGCGTTTCGCCGGCGGCGTGATCGAGGCCACCAACCGCGGCAACCTGCAGATCCGCGGCATCGGCAATGCACACCACGCCCTGGTCGAGACCTTGCTCGCGGCAGGCCTGGGCCCGCGCGATGCGGCCGGCGACGATGTACGTAACCTGATGCTCAGCCCGCTGGCCGGGCATGATCCGGCCATGCTGCTGGATGCACGGCCCCTGGCCGGGCAGATTCTAGACCTGCTCGAAAGCACCCCGCGCTTCCACCAGTTGTCAGCCAAGTTCGCCGTGCAACTCGATGCCGGCGAAGCCCTGGCCATGCTCGAACACCCTCACGACCTGTGGTTGTCGGCCTTGCGCCTGGGCCAGCAAACCTGGCTGGCGTTCGGCCTGGCGGGTTGCCCGGCAGATGGCCAAGTGCTGGGTGCGGTGCCGCTGGCCGATGGCCTGGCCTTGGTGCGTGCCGTGCTCGACCGTTTCCTCGACCTGGCCAGCCCCGCGCATTCGCGCATGCGCCAGCTGCTGGAAGCCTACCCGGCCGGCGAGTTTGTCGAAGGCCTGCCTCTGGATATCCGCCGCGACGCTGCCGTGCTCGGCTGGCGCCGGCACCAGCCTGCTCCCGTGTGGTTGGGCAAGCTGCCTCAGGCCCGCGGCCTGGCCCTTGGCGTTGCCCCGGCGCAGGGCCGCCTGACCCCGGCCATGCTGCGCGGCGTCGCCCAGGTCTGCCGTGAGCTGGGCGACGGCAGCCTGCGCCTGAGCCCATGGCAAAGCCTGGTGCTGACCAACCTGCCGGCGCAGCACATCGAGCAGGCCCAGGCCGGGTTGTCTGCCCTGGGCCTACTTTGCCACGTCGATGAGCCGCTGGCGCGTATCAGCGCCTGCACCGGCAGCAGCGGCTGCGCCAAGGCCCTGGGCGAGACCAAGGGCGATGCCGTGGCCCTGGCCGCGCTGCTCGGCCCTGGCGCCCCGGGCAGCGTGCACTTGTCTGGCTGCCCCCGTTCCTGCGCCGTGGCCCACGTTGCCCCGGCCACCCTGTTGGCCCGTTCACCGGGCCGTTATGACCTGTACCTGCGTGACGCGTGCCAGCCAGGCTTTGGCGCCCTGCGCGGCACCGACCTTACCTTGAATGAAGCAGGCGCCATGCTCGACCTGCCGACGGAGCACCTTGATGATTGACTACATCCGCGATGGTCAGGAGATCTATCGCAATTCCTTCCGGATCATCCGCGAGGAAGCCCGGCTCGAGCGGATCCCCGCAGACCTCGAAAAGCTCGCCGTGCGGGTGATCCACGCCTGTGGCATGGTCGAAGCCATCGATGGCCTGCAGTTCTCTGCAGGCGCTGGCCATGCCGGGCGCGAAGCGCTGCGCAACGGCGCACCGATCCTGTGCGATGCGCACATGGTCGCCGAGGGCATCACCCGGGCCCGCCTGCCAGCCGACAACCAGGTCATCTGCACCCTGCGTGACCCCAGCGTGCCTGGCCTGGCCAAAGAGGCCGGCAACACCCGCTCGGCCGTGGCCCTGGAATTGTGGCGCCCGCACCTGGAGGGCAGCGTGGTGGTCATCGGCAATGCCCCCACCGCCCTGTTCTACCTGCTGGAAATGCTCGACGCCGGCGCGCCCAAGCCGGCGCTGATCCTCGGCTTCCCGGTTGGCTTCGTCGGTGCTGCCGAGTCCAAGGCGATGCTCGCTGCCGACAGCCGCGGCGTGCCGTTCGTGATCATGCAAGGCCGCCTGGGCGGCAGCGCAATGGCCGCTGCCGCGGTCAACGCCCTGGCCACGGAGGTGGAATGATGGCGCCGCGTGGACGACTGCTGGGCCTGGGCGTAGGCCCCGGCGACCCCGAGCTGATCACCGTCAAGGCCCTGCGCCTGCTGCGCGAGGCCCCGGTGGTCGGCTACTTCGTGGCCAAGGGCAAGCGTGGCAATGCCTTCGGCATCATCGAGGCGCACCTGCAGCCTGCCCAGACCCTGCTGCCGCTGGTCTACCCGGTGACCACCGAAGCCCTGCCGGCGCCTTTGTCCTATGAACAGGTCATCAGCGACTTCTACGACGAAGCCAGCGTGCAAGTGGCCGAGCACCTGGATGCCGGTCGGGACGTGGCGGTGATCTGCGAAGGCGACCCGTTTTTCTACGGCTCGTACATGTACCTGCACGACCGCCTGGCACAGCGTTATGAGGCCGAGGTGATTCCTGGCGTGTGCTCCATGCTGGGGGGCGCTTCGGTGCTGGGCGCGCCCTTGGTGTACCGCAACCAGAGTTTGTCCGTGCTGTCCGGGGTGTTGCCCGCCGATGAGCTGAAGCGCCGCCTGGCCGACGCCGATGCAGCGGTGATCATGAAGCTTGGCCGCAACTTCCCCAAGGTCCGCGACGTGCTGGCCGAGCTTGGCCTGGACGGGCGCGCGCTGTATGTGGAACGGGCGACCATGGCCAACCAGAAAATCGTGCCGCTGGACCAGGTCGACCCACTGTCGTCGCCGTACTTTTCGCTGATCATCGTGCCGGGGGAAAAATGGCAGGGCTGACCATGAACCCGGCACCGGCCATCGTCATTCTCGGGCCGGGCAGCCTGTTGACGGCACAGCGCATCCAGCAGTGTTATCCACAGGCCTTGATCCATGGCCTGCAGGGCCGCGTGGAGGGCGCCGACTGCTACTACAGTGCCTTTGGCGACACCCTGCGGGCGCTGTACCAGCAAGCCACCCCGATCATTGCGCTGTGCGCAGCCGGTATCGTCATTCGCAGCCTGGCGCCCCTGCTCAGCGAGAAGGGCAGCGAACCGCCGGTGCTGGCCGTGGCTGAAGATGGCAGTGCGGTGGTGCCATTGCTCGGTGGCCTGGGCGGGGTGAACGTGATGGCGCGGGAAATCGGCGCGGCGCTGGGTGTTGCCGCCGCCATCACGACCAGCGGCGAACTGCGTTTCGGCACCTGCCTGCTGAACCCGCCGCAAGGCTATGCCCTGGCCGATGTCGAGCAAGGCAAGCGCTTTGTTTCCGACCTGCTGGCTGGCGAGTCGGTGCGGGTCGAGGGGCATGCGCCCTGGCTGCAGCAGGCGCAATTGCCCGCCAGCGAGGTGGCCCGGCGCACCATTCATGTGGGGCACCTGGCGCGCCCGGCCAGCCGCGACGAGCTGCTGATCCACCCGCGCTCGGTGGTCGTGGGGGTTGCAGGCGGCGCGCTGCACACTATCCGTGCTGCCTTGCAGCAGGCCGGCATCGCCGAGCCAGCTGTGGCCTGTGTGTTGGCGGGCGAGCACGCCATGGCCGACACCACCCTGCACGAAGCGGCGCAGGCTTTGGGTATTGCCCTGCGCTTCGCGGCCCAGCCAGGCGATGTTGCCAGCATGCTGGCGGCGGCATTGCCCGATGCCCAACTGATCGGGCAGGGCGACGTGGTCATCGCGGTGGCACCCGCCCCGGTCGAGGTGGAGCGGCTGGGCCGCCGCCGCGGCCGTCTGGCCGTTATCGGCCTGGGGCCGGGCGCTGCCGAGCTGATGGTGCCAGCGGTCAAGGCGGAATTGGCCCGGGCGCAGGACGTGCTTGGCTATGAAACCTATGTGCGCATGGCCGGGCCGTTCCGTAGCGACCAGGTGCTGCACTGCACCGACAACCGCGAAGAGATGCAACGCGCCAGGCATGCTTTCGAGCTGGCGGCCCAAGGCCGTTCGGTGGTGGTGGTGTCGTCGGGCGACCCGGGGGTGTTCGCCATGGCGGCGGCAGTGCTCGAAGCGCTGCACGCGTCGACCGACCCGGCGTGGCACCGGGTCGACCTGGAGATCCTGCCGGGGGTATCCGCCTCGCTGGCGACCGCTGCCCAGGCAGGTGCACCGCTGGGCCATGACTTCTGCGTGATGTCGCTGTCGGACAACCTCAAACCCTGGTCGATCATCGAGAAGCGCCTGGACCTGGCCGCCCAGGCTGACCTGGTATTGGCATTCTACAACCCGATTTCCCGCTCGAGGCCGCATCAGCTCGGCGTGGCGCTCCAGGTGGTTCGGCGGCACCGTGCTGGCAACACGCCTGTAGTCCTGGGGCGTGATATCGGTAGGCCGGGGCAGACGCTCAAGGTAGTCACATTGGCCGAGCTGCTGCCAGAAATGGTCGACATGCGCACCATGGTGCTGGTGGGCTCCTCCACAACCTGCGTGTTTCCTCGCCTCACGGGCGGGGTGTGGGCCTACACGCCACGTTGGTACCCTTCGGCCAGCTAGCTGCCGCGGAAACCCTTCAGCGCGCTGTCTTGCGAGCGCGCTGGCTAAGGTGGCTGCCCCTGATTCAGGGGTAACCACCAAGGAGTTTCCCGATGTCTGAAACACAAGCCACCACCCGCGACGCCGCCGTCCTGGTCGAAGGCAACCTGCTTGCCTGTGGCGCGGGTATGTCCGTGCAAAGCCGCCATGACTGCAAGAATGCATACCACTTTGCCACCTTGGTGGCGGACAAAGCCTTCGATGCCGAAAAGCAGAGCAGGGAGTGGTATGACAAGCTCATCGATGTGATGCGTGACCTGGGCTTCACCATCCCCAAGCGCAGCTTCGAGCAGGAAACATCGGCTGAGCTGTCGGTCACCGTCGGCGCCATTGCTGTACGTGCTATTGCCGTTGCCGGCAACGCAATGTTGGGCGGCACCCAACTGGGCAGCCTGGCCAAAAAGGCCTTCGACAAGATGGCCACCGTCGAGAGCGACGCCAAAGTGCTCGACCACAAGCGCAAGAACAAGACCCGGGGCATGGTCGGCCTGGCTGCGTGCATCGAGACCGAGCAAGGTGATGTGGTCATGGTGATCAGTTGCATCCAGGCGTCTGCCCCGCAGCTGGACGACGACGTGCTGGGCATCCAGTGGAAGCTGAACAAGAGCCGCTACTACGCCGGTACGGCGGTGCTCACCCTCAACAACTTCGTCTACGACAAAGTGCGCGAAACCGTGGAAAACAAACTGGGCGTGCGCAGCGTCGAGAACGTTCTGCAGTACGACATCTGATTGCCTGGCGGCATTTCGCCGATGCCGCCTTTTCGACTCTCCTTGAAATGAGGCAACACACATGGATAAAGCATCCGAGCAACTGATGCTGATCGGTGGCACGGCGTTGGTTTACCCGCAGAGGGCGGGCGAAATACTGCGCCAGGCCGCTTTCGACTCGATACTGTACGCCCAGTTGGTGGCCAACAAGCACGCCGGGTCGCGTTTCGAGCAGTATGACGCCTGGTACGCGGCCAACCGCGAGGCATTTCGCCAATTGGGCTGGATCAAACTGGCCAGCACCCACGACCTCAAACAGCTGGGGCAACCCGTTCGGTGCGCCCAGCCCCAGCCGCTGGAAGCCTGGTTGAAAATGCGCGCGATCAGCCCCGAAGCCCTGCTGACCACGGTAAGGGCAGGCCTGCGCCGCTCTGCCCAGGGTGTTGGCCATTTGCTGAAGTTCAGCGCCCAGGAGCAGGGCCAGCGCTCCAGACTGGTCGTGGAGGTGGGGCTGCTGAAGGCCGGGCCAACCCTCGATCTTTGCAGCATCACGCTGCAGGTCGACGAGCGTATTTCTGCCGTGCCCTTGAATGTGCTGCTGAGCGAGCAGGTACTCAGGGGCGAAGCCGAGTTCGATGGTATTTCCCTGGCACTGGATAACGGCCGCTTCGAGCACCAGCGCACTGCACTGCAGGCGCTGATGGAGGACAGGAATGCCCAGGGTGACTACTGCTTCGACCCTTATGCGCCAGTAGTGGGGGCAACACCATGACGAACGTTGCCCCTGCGGTAATCGGAGCCGGTATCGTGTCGTTCTTGCCAGGAATGGACGCAGCCCGGGCGAGCAAGGTGAAGCTGGCCCTGGCGATGGCCGAGCGGGCCACGCAAACAGCCTACAGGGAGGGCTTGATCGAGAACTGGTTCGACTACTACCGCAACCAGCTCAAGTTCATGGGCTGGGACTCGGTGTCTCCCGAGCAGGCGCATAGCCCCGACCCGCGCCGTGCCAAACAGACCGATCAGGTTCTGGAAACCATCGCTGACAAGGCGGGGGAGCGCTATGCAACGGCAACCGGGCTCTCTATCCGGAAACTGTTGAGGCAGCCCTCGGTGCTGCGTGAGTTGGAACGGTGTGCATACGAGCGCCAGCATTTCCAGCTACTGCCATGCGCGCCCGCCGGTGCCGGCCGGGTCGACATGGTGCTTTACCATGAGGTCGACAGCCACACGGCATTCAAGGCTGGCTTTCTCAGCCACAAGCGTAGCCACCGGGTGGTGCGGGCGGAACTGGTGCGGTTCAATGTGCTGGCCTTCGAGAACAGCTTCTTGGGCAAAGTGCAGGAGCGGGTGGTGCAAGCCTCGTTGAACCGTATTCTCGAATACGGTGTTTAAGGTGCCAGGTAGCCTTTGATGCCGGTGAAGATGATCTGTGCAGCCAGGGCGCAGACGAACAGGCCCATCAGCCGGCTGACGATCTGCAGGCCCTGGTCACCGAGCAGGCGCTCGATGCGGTGCGACAGGTACAGCACCACACCCACGGTGAAGCTGGCCAAGGCAATGCCGATGATTGCCAGCAACTTGTCGCCCCAGTGCGGTTGGCTGACGCCCATTACCAGCAGGGCGCCGATGGTGCCGGGCCCGACGGTCAACGGGATGGTCAGCGGCACGATGGTGACGTCCTGTTGCACGTTGTCGGCCTGCACCGCGGACTTGCCTTGGGCCATGCCCAGCGCAGAAATGAACAGCACACTGCCCGCGCCAATCCGGAAGGCGTCGGCGGTGATGCCGAAAATGCCGAAGATCGCCCGGCCGAACAGGTACAGCAGCACGCTGGCGATGAGCGCGGCAAAGGCTACCTTCCACGCCAGTTGCTTGCGTTCTTTGCTGGAGTGGCCACGGGTCAGGCTGATGAAGCACGACAGCACGAAGAACGGGCTGTAGAGCACGAGCATTTTCAGGTAGACGCTGAACAACTCATGGAGCATGAGCGCGGGTCCTTGGCAAAGTCGGTTGGCGTGGGCTGGGGCTGTGGTGGGCCTGCGCCGGCAGGTCAGGAAATGTGCGCCGGGTCTGTCGCGGCTTCGCGCTGGCTGGCCCAGTACTGAATCAGTTCGCGCAGTTGCGACAACTCCACCGGCTTGGCCATGTGCCCGTCCATGCCGGCCAACCGCGCGCGTTCCTTGTGCTCGGCAAGAATATGCGCCGTCAGCGCCACCACCGGGGTGCGCTGGCGCTTGTTGGCGGCTTCCCAGGCGCGCAGCTGCCGGGTGGCCGAGAAACCGTCCAGCACAGGCATTTCACAGTCCATCAAGACCAGGTCGTAATGCCTTTCTTTCATGGCCTGCAGGGCTTCCTCACCATTGCTGGCGGTGTCGGGTTGCAGGTTCAGTTTGCCGAGCATACCGCGTATCACCTTGGTCGAAATGCTGTTGTCCTCGGCCACCAGTACGCGGAAATCTGCCGGCAAATCCAATGCCTGCGGGACACCAGGCGGGCTGGCGGGTAGCGCCTGCTCGCGGCCGCGCTGGGCCAGCTCCTCGGCCAGGGTGGTTTTCAGGGTATAACCGGCCACCGGCTTGGCGAGTATCCGTTTGACCCCGGCGTTACGCGCGATGACTTTGCTGGGCGCGTTGCTGATACCGGTGAGCATGACCACCAGAATGTCGTGGTTCAGGCTGGGGTCTTCCTTGATCTTGGCGGCCAGCTGCATGCCGGTCATGCCGGGCATGTTCTGGTCCAGCAGCACGGCGTCGAAGTAGTCGCGCAGGTGCGCCTTGGTGCGCAACAGGGCCAGGGCCTCCTTGCCTGATGGCACCGCGCTGACATTCATGCCCCAGGCACTGCATTGCTGCACCAGCACTTTCCGGCAAGTATCGTTGTCGTCCACTACCAGCACCCGGGCATCGCGCAGCGGGCCTTCGAGGTCGGCCAAGGGCTGTTCCAGGCGCGAAGGGTCCAGCGGCAGGGTCAGCCAGAGGGTATTGCCCATGCCGGTGCTGCTCTTGATGCCGAATTCACCTTGCATCAGGCCGATCAGTTGCTTGGCGATGACCAGCCCCAGGTGGCCGCCCAGCTTGCTGCTGGAGAGGAAGTGGTGGCTGTGCAGTTCGGCCTGCAGCAGGGCCTCGCGGTCTGCGGCCGGCAGCGGCTCGCCACTGTCCTGCACTGCAATGCGCAGGCGTGGCACCTCACCACGCTGATCCAGGGCCACCACCAGCAGGATCTCGCCCTGGTCGGTGTTTTTCAGTGCGTTTTCCAGCAGGCTGGACAACGCCTGGCGCAGCCGCGTGGGGTCACCGCTGATGACCCGCGGCACCTGCGGCTGGGTAAAGCTGATCAGCTCGATGTTCTGCTGTTCGGCCTTGGCGCGGAATATGTTCAGGCAGTCCTCGATCAGCGCGTTGAGGTCGAACTGCACATCATCCAGCTCGATCTGCCGGGACTCGAGCTTGGAAATGTCGAGTATCTCGTTGATCAGGGTCAGCAGTTCGTTGCCCGCGCTGTGGATGGTCTGCACGTAGTCGCGCTGCTTGACCGACAACGGCGTGCCGAGCAACAGCTCGGTCATGCCCAGCACCCCGTTCATCGGGGTGCGGATTTCGTGGCTGATCTTGGCCAGGAACTCGGCTTTGGCGTTGATTTCTGCATCGCTGGCAGCCAGTGCCCGGCTGACGC
The DNA here is from genome assembly GCF_007633355.1 of Pseudomonas sp. BJP69. Classification (NCBI taxonomy): domain Bacteria; kingdom Pseudomonadati; phylum Pseudomonadota; class Gammaproteobacteria; order Pseudomonadales; family Pseudomonadaceae; genus Pseudomonas; species Pseudomonas sp. BJP69. The sequence continues at coordinate 4,888,040 of NZ_CP041933.1, read as the reverse complement.
TGAAGCGCTCTTCACTCATGCGCCGCAGGCGCTCGCTGACCGCCAGGTTGAGCAGCAGGCCGCTGGCCACGGCCAGGCCCAGCAAAATGCTCAGTAGCCATGGCGTGGAAGTGCGGGTAAAGCCGAGGAGGGCCGGCAACAGCACCAGGCCACCCAGGTTGAACAGCACCATCGCCAGGCAGAACAGCCGGGCGGGGGCATAGCCCTTGTACCACTGGTAGCTGCTGACCAGCAGCATGCTCACGGTGCCCAGCGCCATCAGGGCATAGGTCATCAGGTTGAGGGGCAGGGTATCGACGAACAGCAGCACCAGGCCGCTGAGCCCGACCAGCAGCATTTCACCTTGCAGCAAACGGTTCAGCCGGGGCGAATTGCACGGCGAGAAGAAGTGCTGGGTGAAATACAGCCCGGCCAGCCCCGCCAGTACCAGGGTCAGGTAGGCCGCGGGCGTTTGTGCGCTGTGCCATACATGCCACCACGGGCCGCTGAGGTTCAGCAAGATGAGGCCGCTGAGCAGCATCAGGCCGTGATACAGCGCCAGCACCAGGGAAGTGCTGGAGCGGCTGTAGAGGAAGCGGATCAGGTTGTGCAGGATCAGCATCACCAAACCGCCGAACAGCATGCCGAACAGCAGCGGCTGGCGCTGGTCGGCGGCGGCCTGGGCGGCGGGTTCCAGGCTGATGGCCGGGCGCAGCTGGTGTTCGGACACCAGGCGCAGGTAGATGTCCACCGGTTGCTTGCTGTTGGGCAGGGGGAGTACATGGTCGCTGCCGCGCAGGGTGGGGCTGGCATTGCCGGCTTGGCGCCCGTGGTGCAGCTGACGCAGAAGTTGGTCGCCTTCGAGGGCGTAGAGATCCAGGCCAGACAGGTCCGGGGCGAAAACCCGCAGCAACTGTTCCTGGTCGCCCGGTTCCAGGCGGTAATGCAGCCACAGGGCTTGTTCTGCCGGTGCGGCATCCAGTTCGGCAAGGATCAGCGGGCTGAACTGGTTACGGTAGCGCTCGGAACGCACGTCGCTCAGTTGCAGGTTGGCCTGTTCATCGAGCAGCACCGACCAGCCCCCGCCATGATCGGCCGCAGCCGGGAACATGCAGAGCAAGGTCAGCAAGCTGACGATAAGAGCTGAGGCAATCCGAAGCCGACGCACTACGAAATCCCTTCTTGGCCGATGTGCCGGGTATCAACTATGCGCGGCGCACCAAGCCGAAGGCAAGGCCCATGGCGGGCCTTGTCGACGAGCCGGGCGCCGGGTGCACAGGGCACCGCGGCGTGCCGGTAGTGGTTACTGCTGGTGTTCACCGCGCTCACGGGCAATGGCCCGGTAGCCGATGTCGGTGCGGTAGAAGCTGCCGTTCCAGCTGACTTCCTTGGCCAGGCGGTAAGCCTGCTGCTGCGCGTCGGCAACGGTGCTGCCCATGGCGGTGGCACACAGCACGCGGCCGCCGTTGGTGACCACCTGGCCATCCTTGAGCGACGTACCGGCATGGAACACCTTGCCTTCGATCTGCGCTGCAGCGTCCAGGCCGTTGATCACGTCGCCCTTGGCGTAGTCGCCCGGGTAACCGCCTGCGGCCAGTACCACGCCCAGGCTCGGGCGTGGATCCCACTGGGCTTCGACCTTGTCCAGCGCCTTGGCGAAGGCCGCTTCTACCAGCAGCACCAGGCTCGACTCCAGGCGCAGCATGACTGGCTGGGTTTCCGGGTCACCGAAGCGGCAGTTGAATTCGATGACCTTGGGGTTGCCCGCCTTGTCGATCATCAGGCCGGCATACAGGAAGCCGGTGTAGACGTTGCCTTCCTCTGCCATGCCGCGCACGGTGGGCCAGATCACCTGGTCCATCACGCGCTGGTGCACGTCGGCGGTAACCACCGGGGCAGGGGAGTAGGCACCCATGCCGCCGGTGTTGGGGCCCGTGTCCTGGTCACCGACGCGTTTGTGATCCTGGCTGGTTGCCATTGGCAGTACGTTGTGGCCATCGACCATGACGATGAAGCTGGCTTCTTCGCCGTCGAGGAACTCCTCGATCACCACACGCGAACCGGCGTCACCGAAGGCGTTGCCAGCCAGCATGTCACGCACGGCGGCTTCGGCTTCTTCCAGGGTCATGGCGACGATCACGCCTTTGCCCGCGGCCAGGCCGTCGGCCTTGATCACGATCGGCGCGCCTTTTTCCTGCAGGTAGGCCAGCGCCGGCTCGATCTCGGTGAAGTTCTGGTAGTCGGCGGTCGGGATCTTGTGGCGTGCCAGGAAGTCCTTGGTGAAGGCCTTGGAGCCTTCCAGCTGGGCCGCGCCCTTGGTTGGGCCGAAGCAGTCCAGGCCGCGGCTGCGGAACAGGTCGACCACACCGATGACCAGCGGCGCTTCCGGGCCGACGATGGTCAGGTCGACGTTCTTCTCGGCGAAGTCGGCCAGTTGCTCCAGGGCGCACACATCGATGGCGACGTTTTCGCACTTGGCTTCGATGGCGGTGCCGGCGTTGCCTGGGGCAACGAAGACTTTTTCTACGCGTGGGTCCTGCGCGACTTTCCAGGCCAGGGCGTGCTCACGGCCGCCGCTGCCGATGATCAAAACTTTCATGTCAAAACCTCGATTCAGGTGACCCCGAGGCGGGCGGGGAACGCTGTGGGAGCGGGCGTGCCCGCGAATGCGGCGGTGAATTCACCATCGTATTCGCGGGCGCGCCCGCTCCCACAGGATCGCCGCTTGCCCGGGGGCCGCGTAATTAGTGGCGGAAGTGACGCATACCGGTGAATACCATCGCGATGCCCGCTTCGTCAGCCGCGGCGATGACTTCTGCATCACGCATCGAACCACCCGGCTGGATCACGGCGCTGATACCCACTTTGGCGGCATTGTCGATGCCGTCACGGAACGGGAAGAACGCATCCGAGGCCATGACCGCGCCCTGTACCTGCAAGCCGGCATGCTCGGCCTTGATGGCGGCGATGCGGGCAGAGTTGACGCGGCTCATCTGGCCAGCGCCCACGCCGATGGTCTGGCGCTGCTTGGCGTAGACAATGGCGTTGGACTTGACGAACTTGGCCACTTTCCAGGCGAATACCAGGTCGTGGATTTCCTGCTCGGTTGGCGCACGTTTGGTAACGATCTTCAGGTCATCGGCAGTGATCATGCCGATATCACGGCTTTGCACCAGCAGGCCGCCGTTGACACGCTTGAAGTCCCAGCCGGCAGCGCGCTCGGCTGGCCACTCGCCGCATTCCAGCAGGCGCACGTTCTGCTTGGCAGCCACTACGTCGCGCGCCGCCTGGGAAATTTTCGGGGCGATGATCACTTCGACGAACTGGCGCTCGACGATGGCCTTGGCGGTTTCGCCGTCCAGTTCACGGTTGAAGGCGATGATGCCGCCGAATGCCGACTCGGTGTCGGTGGCATAGGCCAGGTCGTAGGCCTTGCGGATGCCGCCTTCGTCTTCCGGCACCACGGCCACGCCACACGGGTTGGCGTGCTTGACGATGACGCAGGCCGGCTTGACGAAGCTCTTCACGCATTCCAGCGCGGCGTCGGTGTCGGCCACGTTGTTGAACGACAGTTCCTTGCCTTGCAGCTGCACGGCGGTGGAGATGCTGGCTTCGCCCTTCTTGGCTTCTACGTAGAACGCCGCGCTCTGGTGCGGGTTCTCGCCGTAGCGCATTTCCTGGGCCTTGACGAACTGGCTGTTGAAGGTGCGCGGGAATTCGCTGCGTGCAGCCGTGGACAGGGTCTGCTGGGCCTGGTCGATGGTGCCCATGTAGTTGGCGATCATGCCATCGTAGGCGGCGGTGTGCTCGAACGCCTTGAGCATCAGGTCGAAGCGCTGGGCGTAGGTCAGGCCACCGGCCTTGAGGCCTTCGACGATGCCGGCGTAGTCGCTGGCGTTGACCACGATGGCCACGTCCTTGTGGTTCTTGGCTGCCGAACGGACCATGGTCGGGCCGCCGATGTCGATGTTCTCGATGGCGGTCGGCAGGTCACAGCCAGGCTTGGAAATGGTGGCTTCGAACGGGTACAGGTTGACTGCAACCAGATCGATCGGCTTGATGCCGTGCTCGCTCATGATGGCGTCGTCGGTACCGCGACGACCGAGGATGCCGCCGTGGATTTTCGGGTGCAGGGTCTTGACCCGGCCGTCCATCATTTCGGCAAAGCCGGTGTAGTCAGCCACTTCCACCGCGTCAACGCCGTTGTCCTTGAGCAGCTTGTAGGTGCCGCCGGTGGACAGGATCTCGACACCGAGCTGTTGCAGCTCACGGGCGAATTCGAGGATACCGGTCTTGTCGGAGACGCTGATCAGGGCGCGGCGGACTGGCAGGCGGGTAGTCTGGTCGGTCATTTCGGGTTCCAATAACGCGGTGGAGTCAGCAAAAAAGGCGCCTCTGTTCAGGGAGCCGCCTTTTCTGGTTGGGATTCTGTGTTACAGCAAATCGTACTGCTTGAGCTTCTTGCGCAGCGTGCCTCGGTTCAGCCCGAGCATCTCGCTGGCCTTGGTCTGGTTGCCCTTCACGTAGTTCATGACGCTTTCGAGCAGGGGGGCCTCCACTTCGGAGAGCACCAGGTTGTAGACGTCCGTGACGGTCGCGCCTTCCAGATGGGCGAAGTAATTGTGCAGCGCCTTCTCGACGCTGTCGCGAAGGGTCTGGCCCTCTTCGCTCGGCGTGTTCAGGTGCTGTTTCAGGTTGGCGTTGTCGCTCACGGGCGTTGTTCCACTCACAAAATTCTCGGTCATCATCGTCATGCGGCCACCCCTTGTCCGTCCTCTGTCTCAAGGCTCTGTCGACGCTCGCTGAAAAACGCGCGAACGTTGGCGCACTGCGCTTGTGTATCTTCCAAAGCGTTGAACCGGGAGCGAAACTCCTTGCCGCCGGGTCGTGTTGCCAGGTACCAGCCAACGTGCTTGCGGGCGATACGTACGCCCATCACATCGCCATAGAAGGCATGCAGCGCGGCCAGGTGTTGCAGCAGAATGTGTTCCACTTCGTCCAGCTGCGGCGCCGGCAGGTGTTCGCCGGTGCGCAGGTAATGCTCGATCTCGCGAAAGATCCATGGCCGCCCCTGGGCAGCCCGGCCAATCAGCAGGCCATCGACCCCGGTGGCATCCAGCACCGCCCGGGCCTTTTCGGGCGACGTGATGTCGCCGTTGGCAAAAACCGGGATCGACACCGCCTGCTTGATGGCAGCGATGGTGTCGTATTCGGCTTCGCCGGTGTACAGGTCGGCGCGTGTGCGGCCATGTACCGCCAGCGCCTGGATGCCGGCCTGCTCGGCGATTTTCGCCACGTTCAGGCCGTTTTTGTTCGCCCGGTCCCAACCGGTGCGGATCTTCAGGGTCACCGGAACGTCCACGGCGCCGACCACGGCGTGGAGAATTTCGTGGACCAAGGCTTCATCCTTCAATAAAGCAGAGCCTGCAGCTTTGTTGCAGACTTTTTTTGCCGGGCAGCCCATGTTGATATCGATGATCTGGGCGCCTGCCTCGACATTGGCCCGTGCTGCCGCTGCCATCATCTGCGCATCACCGCCGGCGATCTGCACCGAGCGCGGCTCGGGATCACCCTCATGGATGCGGCGCAGGCTCGACTTGCGGCTGTTCCACAGGTTCATGTCGCTGCTGACCATTTCCGACACGACCATGCCTGCGCCCAAGCGCTGGCAAAGTGTACGGAAAGGCTGGTCCGTGACCCCGGCCATGGGCGCGAGGATCAGGTTGTTGCGTAGCGTGTATTGGCCGATGCGTACCGCCGACATAGGTGATCCCTGTTGTGGGGCCGAATCTTGGAGTTCGAAAAAGGGTTGGCATGATACCCGCTCTCGGTGACCGGATAAAGATGGAACTGGATAAAATCTGAACAACCGGGGCTGGCGACAAGCGGCAAGTTGCAAGCCACAAGACAAGCAAGCCGACAGCCGGCCTGCTTCGTCTTGTAGCTTGAAGCTTGAAGCTTGAAGCTTGTCGCTTGTCGCTTATTCCGGCGAGCGGAAGCTCAGGCTGTAATTGACCGCCTTCGGGCCGGGGTCGAGGATGTCCAGGGCTATGTGGATCGGCGTCTGGCTGGGCATTTCGCCACGCCCCGCCAACTCACCCGACAGATATTCGCTGGGCTTGAAGCGGCGGCTGGCGATCAACTGGCCATTGAGGTCGGCGAAGCGCAGTTCGAGCAACGGGAATGGCTGGGCAAATGGCGCACGGTTGTAGATGATCGCATCAACGATGAGCGCGCCTTTGAAATCCGGGTGGCTGCGTACCACCAGGTTGCTGCTCTTGATCCGGCCAATGTCGACACGGGTGGGCACCTGGCAGCCGACCAGCGGGCACAGCTGCAGGAACATCGGCCGGTACTGGTCCTGGCGGGCCATTTCGTCGAAGTGGAACCACACGTACTGGAAGGCCAGCAGGCCGGCGGCCAGCAAAGACAGCACGCCCCACAGGATCCGCTTGCCCCAGTTGGGCGCAGGCTTTTCCCAGCCCAGTTGCAGGGGGTCGTCGACCACGTCGACCAGCGGCTCCTTGCGCGGTGCGCGCTCGGGCTTGCCGGCAAGGCCGGGCTCCAGGCGCTCACCGGGCAGCGGTGCGCCAAGCTCGTCGTCCCGCGCCGACAGCTGCAGTGGCAGCGGTTCATCGTCGCGCGCGCTCAAGCCTTTTTCCGGGATGTCGTCATCGTCGGCGTGGAGCGGTTCGCCGAGTGTTTCAGGCTCACCGGTTTCGCCAGTGCGCTGCACGGGCGGCTGGTCGTCGAAGTCCAGGTCGAAATTGCTGCCCAGTACCGGCTCGGTGCGCTCGCCAGGGGCAGGCTGCAGGTCTGGCGCCTGTGGCTCTGGCGTCAGCAGCACTGGCGCAGGCTGTGCCTGCAGTGGCGGCTCGAGGGGGTCATCGGTTGCCGTGCCGAACAGGTCGTCCACAGGCTCGTCGACATGCCCCTCATCGCGCCGCGCTTGCAACCCGTCATCCTGCCGGGCGGCGCGTGCCTGCGCCGGCCCCCCACGCCGCTCAAGGCGCTCCAGCTCTTTGTCGAGGTCAAGGGCATCGAGCGCCTCGGCGGTGACGGCCCAGTCCTCCCCTGGCGCAGGGGTGGGCGCACTGCTGGCCGCCTCGGGCGGGGCAGGCGTTGCCGCCTCGGCGTCGGGCAGCGCTGGCGCTGCCGGGGCAGCAGGCGCGGCCGCCGGCGCGGCGCTGGCAGTGCGGTTCTGCTCCAGCAACTGCTTGGCGGCGTTGAACACCTGCAGGCATTGGCCGCACCGCACCACGCCGCGCGCTACGCTCAGCTGGTGGTGGGTGACGCGAAAGCTGGTCTGGCAATGCGGGCACTGGGTGACGAAACTGTCGGTCATGCGGCAATCCGGGAGCTGTGCAGAAAAGTATTCTAGGCCCGCTTAGCGGCGCCGACCACTGATGCGCACCCAGCCGTCGCGCACGACGATCGGGTCCAGGTCGAAGTCGGCGGCATAGGCTGCGGCCACTTCCTCGCCCTGCTCGGCAAGGATGCCCGACAGTGCCAGCAGGCCACCTGGGCGGACCAGCCCCGAGAGCTGCGGGGCCAGCGACACCAGCGGGCCGGCAAGGATGTTGGCGACCAGCACGTCGGCCTGCATCGCCGGCATATGCTCTGGCAGGTACAGGGCCAGTTTCTCGTCGGCGATGCCATTGCGCTGGGCGTTGTCGCGGGAAGCCTCGATGGCTTGCACATCGATGTCGGTACCCACCGCCTCACGGGCGCCGAGCAGCAGGGCGGCGATGGCCAGAATGCCCGAGCCACAACCGAAGTCCAGCACCTGGGTGCCTTCGAGCTGCTGGCCATCGAGCCATTCCAGGCACAGGGCGGTGGTGGGGTGGGTGCCGGTGCCGAAGGCCAGGCCCGGGTCGAGCAGCAGGTTGACCGCGTCTTTCTCGGGGGCGTCATGCCAGCTGGGCACGATCCACAGGCGGCGGCCAAAGCGCATGGGCTGGAAGTTGTCCATCCAGCTGCGTTCCCAGTCCTGGTCCTCGATCACTTCGGCCTGGTGCTCGGGCAGTTCGGCGCCGGTCAGCAGGCGCAGGTGGGCGAACACCTGCTCAGCGTCGGTATCGGCTTCGAACAAGGCCAGCAGATGGGTGTGCGACCACAGCGGGGTGGTATTGAGGTCGGGTTCGAAGATCGGCTGGTCTTCGGCATCCATGAACGTGACAGAAACGGCGCCTACTTCAAGCAGGGCGTCTTCGTAGGTTTCGGCTTGTTCCGGGCTGATGGCCAGGCGTACTTGCAGCCAGGGCATGGCGGGCACCTTTGGTAAATCGACAGGGGCAGCCCTAGGCTGCGCGAATGCTGGCAGTTTACGCGAGTGCGCAGGGTTTGTAGAGAAGGCCCCGGCCTTGTGGGGGCAACTGTCTTGTATTGCCTGGGCGGGCCTCATCGCCGGCAAGCCCCACGGGGATCGCATCAGGGCTGACAGGTGTTTGCCACAAGGTATGCAGCGCCTGTTAGAGCGAGCGCCGCCCGCGCGGCGCATCGCGAGCTGCGCTCGCTCCTACGTTTGTTTCGGGCCAATTATTCCTGTGGGATTTGCGCGCGAACGCCTTGGTGCATGCCTCAATATCGCGCCGTACAACCAAGGCGGCCGCGCGCGCCTGTCACAGGCGTTACTGGCCCGAAACAAACGTAGGAGCGAGCGCAGCTCGCGATTGCGCCGCGCGGGCGGCGCTCGATCTCACAGGCGCTGAAGATGCTCCGGCTACCCTTGCCAGGAACCATAGAATCTCCCACAGGGGCGTGGTGCATCAGACAAAGCAGAGCGAAAGCGACTCAGCAATATAAGCAGGCTTCTCTTCACCCTCGATTTCCAGCGTGGCAATCGCCTTGAGCAGCCACTGCCCCGGTCTTTTTTCGGTCACCTCGGCCAGGTCCACTTTCAGCCGCACCTGGCTGTTCACCTTGACCGGCTGGATGAAACGCACGCTGTCCAGCCCATAGTTCACCACCATCTTCATGCCTTGCGGCAGCACCAGGATGTCTTCGATCAGCTTGGGGATCAGTGAAAGGGTCAGAAAGCCATGGGCAATCGTGCTGCCAAACGGGGTTTGCGCGGCCTTTTCCGGGTCGACATGGATGAACTGGAAATCGCCGGTGGCTTCGGCGAACAGGTTGATGCGCTGCTGGTCGATCTTCAGCCAGGCCGAGTGGCCCAGTTCCTTACCAACGTATTGCGAAAGCTCTGTAACCGGTACATAGGGCATCGCGGACTCTCCAGGTTGTCAGTTGGTACGAAAGTGCAAGATCAGCACGCTCGGCCATTGCAGTCAAGTTGTCCGCTTTTCGGCGAATATCGATCTATAGCACGGCGTGCTTATAATGGCGCCATGCCAAAGGGAGATGCTTATGCTGTTGCGTGGTCTGACCTGGCTGGTGCTGTTCCAGCTGTTTGGAACGGCGATCAACCACCTGTTGCTGCCGGTTTTGCCGGGCCCGATCATTGGCCTGTTGCTGCTGCTGGGCTTCCTCATGGCCCGCGGCGAGGTTGGCAAGCCGCTGAATGAAGCGGCCAGCAGCCTGCTGCGCTACCTGCCGCTGTTGCTGGTGCCGCCGGCGGTGGGGGTGATGGTCTATGCCCGGGATATCGCTGCCGACTTCTGGGCGATTGTCGGCGCCCTGCTGATTTCCTGCCTGCTGACCTTGGTTTTCGTCGGGGTGCTGATGCAGAAACTGATCCAGCGCCAGAGCAAGCGCGAGGAGCAGCCATGATGCTTGACTGGCAGGGCGCCCTGGATGCGGTCGTGCACCACCCTTTGTTTGGCATCGGTCTCACCCTGGCGGCCTACCAACTGGTACTCGCCGCCTACGACAAGACACGCTGGATCTTCCTGCAGCCGGTGTTGGTGTCGATGCTGCTGGTGATCGGCGTGCTGCTGGCGTGCGGCATCGACTACAGCGAATACCGCAACAGCACGCAAATCATGAATACCCTGCTGGGCCCGGCCACCGTGGCCCTGGCGGTGCCTTTGTACCTCAACCTGCGGCGCATCCGGCAGTTGTTCTGGCCCATCTTTACTACGCTGGTAGTCGGGGGGCTGTTTGCCACCCTGTGTTGCCTGCTGCTGGGCTGGTGGTTCGGTGCCGAGCACATGATCCTGATGACCATGGCGCCCAAGTCGGTCACCTCGCCGATTGCCATGCTGGTGGCCGAACAGATTGGCGGGGTCGCTGCCCTGGCAGCGGTGTTCGTGCTGATTACCGGGGTAATCGGCGCCATCTTCGGCCCGGCGCTGCTCAGCCGTGTTGGCGTGCACAGCCCGGAAGCCCGCGGCATGTCGCTGGGGGTGACGGCGCACGCGGTGGGCACTTCGGTGGCCCTGCAGGAAAGTGACGAATGCGGCGCCTTTGCCGCGCTTGCAATGAGCCTGATGGGCGTAGCCACGGCGGTGTTCCTGCCGTTGGCGGTAAGCCTGGTGGCCTGAGGACTGGTGATGACGCTACCGCTGTTTCCGCTCAATACCGTGCTGTTTCCTGGCTGCTTTCTCGACTTGCAGATTTTTGAGGCGCGCTACCTCGACATGATCGGGCGCTGCATGAAGCAGGGCGAAGGGTTTGGCGTGGTGTGCATCCTGGAGGGCGAGCAGGTGGGCAAGGCGCCGCCGACGGTCGCCTCAATCGGCTGCGAGGCGCTGATCCGCGATTTCGTACAGCAGGACAACGGCTTGCTGGGCATTCGCGTCGAAGGCGTGCGGCGCTTCAACCTGGACAGCACCGAGGTGCAAAAGGACCAGTTGCTGGTAGGGCAGGTGCAGTGGCTGGCCGAGCAGGCCGACAGCCCGTTGCTGGAAGCGGACGATGACCTGGTGGCGCTGCTGGTGGCCTTGGGTGAGCACCCGATGGTCGAGGCGTTGGACATGCCGCGCCCGCTGGACGGGCGCCAGGCGCTGGCCAACCAGCTGGCCTACCTGCTGCCGTTCATGGAAGAAGACAAGCTGGACCTGCTGAGCCTCGACTCGCCGCAGCAGCGGCTGGGCGAGATCCAGAAATTGCTGGAGCGGATTCAGGGCGAGCTGTTTGCCTGAGGTGAGAGTTGCCTGCGCCGGCCTGTTGGTAGCGGAGCCTGTGTAGTAGCGGCTTGCTCCATCGACAGGCCGGCAACATCAATAGTGATACCTGGCCAACGCCTGCGGCAGTGCGTGCATGGCAAAAAAGGCCAGCAGCGCCACGCAAGCCGGCAACACCAGCCACCATACCCGCTGCGGCAAGGCCGGCAGCGGCTGGCGGTACTGCACCAGGGTCAGGCTAAAGGCGCACACGCAGCAGGCCAGCAGGGCCCCGGCGAGGATATCGGTGGGCCAGTGAGCACCCAGGTAGACCCGCGACAGGGCAATCGCCAGCGCCGGAATGCAGCCCAGCAACACCCAGGTCAGGCGCATCCGCGGCGGCTGACCGCGCCCGGCCAGCACCGCCATCACCAGGAAGAAGGCAAACGATGCCGAGCTGTGCCCGCTGGGCATGCTGTAGCTGGTCAGCGGGTCGCTCAGTACCTCGGGCCGGGCACGGGCAAACAGCCATTTGAGGGTGCCATTGGCGATTGCCGTGCCCATCAGCGCGCCGCCGGCGAACACGGCGTGGCGCCATTGCCGGGCCAGCAGCAACAGGCCGGTCAGCAAGCCGCCCAGGAACAGTTGGGTTCTGAAGTCGCCCAGGCGGGTGACCAGGACCACGGTGCCATCGATGGCCTGGCTGCGGTGCTCCTGCACCAGGGTCATCACGCCTTGGTCGAATTCATGCAGGTACGGCCAGCCCAGAAAAATGCCGGCCAGGGCGAGCAGGCTCAAGCCGGCAACCAGCCGGGTGCCGTGGCGTTGATCGCGAATGCTGCTGTTCAGGCTCAGGCCAATCAGCACGGCCAGGCCGCCGGCGAGGATGCCGGCGTCCAGCCAGAAGCCTTCTGGCAAGGGCAGGCGCATGGCAGCCCCCGTGGCCCAGCCAGGCAGCAGGTAGGCCACCGACCAACCCGCGCCGGCCACCAGGCTGACGGCGATGAAGCGTGGCAGCGGCATGTCGAACATGCCGGCGACCATCGGCAGCATGGGGCGCAGCGGGCCGATGAAGCGGCCGACCAGCAGGCTGGCGATGCCGTAGCGCTGGAAGTAGGTTTCGGCACTGCCGATCCACTCCGGGTGATGGCGCAGCAGTGGCAGCCGGCGGATGTTCTGGTGGAAGTACTTGCCCACCGTGTACGACAGGGCGTCGCCCAGCAGCCCGCCGAGAAAACCCAGCAGCAAGGTCTCGCCCAGGCTGAAGGTGCCGCTACCGGCCAGTACCGCCACGGCGAACAGCAGCACCGTACCCGGCACGATGATGCCGGCGATGGCCAGGCATTCGACGCAGGCCACCAGGAAAATTGCCACGCCAAGCCACTGGGGGTTGGCGCTGAGCCAGCCGGTCAGGCTGTCGAGCCATTGGCCCATGGTCAGCTTCCTTGTTCGAGAATGAAGAAATCGCGCCCTTCGACTTGGCCGCGGCGCAAGGGGTTCCGCGTGCAGAAACGCGCGTACTCGGCATCGACGAAGCGGTACGGCAGGTGCTCGTCGCGCCCGTGCGGGATACCCAGGCGGGTGGCCTGGATCACCTTCGGCACGGGGCTGCCACAATCCTCCACATACAGGCGCTCGGCGTCGAAGCGCCGGGCGTCCCACTGTGGCACTTTCAAGCCCAGGGCGCGGCACAGCAGCGTTTGCCCGGCGCACAGGCGTTCCGGCGGGCGCAGCTTGCCACTGGCATCGGGGTTGTTCAGTTGCATCTGGGCCAGGCTGTTGGGGCCCGAGCGGGCGTCCTGCCAAGGATAGGCGGACTTGATGAGCACTGCGTTGCCAGGGCCGTGGGCGCTGAAGTTCAGCGAGTCGCCGCCGCGCGCGTAGTACATGTAGATATGCCCGCCATCGAGGAACAGCGCCTTGCGCTTCTCGGTGTAGCCGAGTGAGGCATGGCTGCCTTTGTCGGTGAGGTAGTAAGCCTCGGTTTCGATGATGCGCGCCGCCAGCCACAGGTCGCCCTGGCGATGGCGGATGACCTTGCCCAGCAGGGCTTTGGCCAGGGTTTGGGCGTCGCGGTCGAAAAAGCTGTCGGGCAGGGCTGGCATGCGGGCTGTTCGCTATCTGGGGACGCCGGATAATAGCAATGAATGGCTTAATCGAGGCTGAATCGAGTGTGGTGTTGGCGGGGCCGGCCCTTTCGCGGGCATGCCCGCTCCCACAGGTACTGCATGGCCCAAGGCCTTGTGAAATCCCTGTGGGAGCGGGTGCGCCCGCGAAAGGGCCACAGCAGGAGAGTGATTTCGATAAGAGCGGTTACATCTTTCCTGCATATTGCCCAGGCCATTTTCGACCATCCGCCACCCACCGCTGGGCGTATACCTGCGCGGCAGTTATAATCAGCCGATTTCCCCTTCGCCAAGACACCGAACCCATGACTGAGTCCGTTCTTGACTATATGACCCGCCTGGGTCGCGCTGCCCGCGAGGCGTCCCGGGTCATCGGCCGTGCCAGCACTGCGCAGAAGAACCGCGCCCTGTTGGCCGCCGCCGATGCGCTGGATGCTGCCCGCGCCGAGCTCACCGCTGCCAACGAACTGGACCTGGCCGCCGGCCGTGCCAATGGCCTGGAGCCTGCGCTGCTGGACCGCCTGGCGCTGACCCCGGCCCGCATCGACGGCATGATCACCGGCCTGCGCCAGGTGGCCAGCCTGCCGGACCCGGTGGGCGCCATCCGGGACATGAGCTACCGCCCATCGGGCATCCAGGTCGGCAAGATGCGTACGCCACTGGGGGTGATCGGGATCATCTACGAGTCGCGCCCCAACGTGACCATCGATGCCGCCAGCCTGTGCCTGAAGTCGGGTAACGCCACCATCCTGCGTGGCGGCTCCGAAGCCATTCATTCCAACCGCGCCATCGCCACCTGCATCCAGCGTGGCCTGGCCGCTGCCGACCTGCCGGCCGCGGTGGTCCAGGTGGTCGAAACCACCGACCGCGAGGCCGTGGGCGCGCTGATCAGCATGCCTGCGTTCGTCGATGTCATCGTCCCCCGTGGTGGCCGTGGCCTCATCGAGCGCATCAGCCGCGATGCCCGCGTGCCGGTGATCAAGCACCTGGACGGTATCTGCCACATCTATGTCAGCCAGCATGCCGACCTGGACAAGGCCTGGAATGTGGCATTCAACGCCAAGACATACCGCTACGGCATTTGCGGGGCCATGGAAACGCTGCTGGTCGACCAGCAGGTGGCCGAGCGCTTCCTGCCGGAAATGGCCCGCCGCTTCCGGGACAAAGGCGTGGAACTGCGGGGTTGCGAGCGCACCCAGGCACTCATCGACGCCAAACCGGCTACCGAAGACGACTGGCACACCGAGTACCTGGACGCGATCCTGGCAATTCGCGTGGTCGACGGCCTGGACCAGGCTATCGAACACATCAATCACTATGGCTCGCACCACACCGACTCGATCATCAGCGAACACCAAGGCGAAGCCCGCCAGTTCATGGCTGAGGTCGATTCGGCATCGGTCATGCTCAACACCCCAACCTGTTTCGCCGATGGCTTCGAGTACGGGCTGGGCGCGGAAATCGGCATTTCCACCGACAAGCTGCATGCCCGCGGCCCCGTCGGCCTGGAGGGGCTGACCTGCGAAAAATACGTCGTCATCGGTGACGGCCAGTTGCGCGGTCAGGGGTCCTGCTGAGTTGAGCAAGGCCCAGGCAGTCCGGCGTATCGGCATTCTCGGCGGAACGTTCGATCCGGTGCACATCGGCCACCTGCGCAGCGCGCTGGAAGTGGCCGAGTTCATGGGGCTGGACGAACTGCGCCTGCTGCCCAATGCCCGGCCGCCGCACCGCGATACCCCGCAGGTGGCCGCGCAAGACCGCCTGGCCATGGTGCGCGAAGCAGTACAAGGGGTGGCCTGCCTGAGCGTCGACGCCCGCGAGCTCGAGCGTGACAAGCCGTCGTACACCATCGACACGCTGGAGTCGGTCCGTGCCGAACTGGCCGGTAACGACCAGTTGTTCCTGGTGCTGGGCTGGGATGCCTTCTGTGGCTTGCCCAACTGGCACCGCTGGGAAGAATTGCTGCAACACTGTCACATTCTGGTGCTGCAACGCCCGGATGCCGACGTAGAACCCCCTGACGAGCTGCGCAACCTGCTGGCTGCGCGCTCGGAGAGCGATCCCACCGCCATGTCCGGCCCGGCGGGAAATATTTCGTTCGTCTGGCAGACACCGCTTGCGGTGTCGGCTACACAGATCCGACAGCTGCTGGCCAGCGGCAAATCGGTGAGGTTCCTGGTGCCGGACGCCGTACTGGCCTATATCGAGGCGCACGAACTGTATCGTGCGCCCAACTGACGGCGCCCCTGGCGCCTCATCCAACGAGTTGAACGAGTTTTATATGACCAAGCAGAAAATTTACGGCGAAGAACTGGTCGCAGTGACCAAGGCCGCGCTGGAAGACGTGAAGGCCCAGGACATCCAGGTCATCGACGTGCGCGAGAAGCACAGCCTGACCGATTACATGATCATTGCCACCGGTACCTCCAACCGCCAGATCAACGCCATGGCCGAAAAGGTCCGTGAAGCCGTCAAGGCCAAGGGCGCACAGCCTCTGGGCGAAGAAGGCAAGGGCGACAGCGATTGGGTGCTGCTGGACCTGAACGACGTCATCGTGCACATGATGACCGCCGCTGCGCGCCAGTTCTACGACCTGGAGCGCCTGTGGCAAGGCGCCGAGCAAAGCCGTGCTGCCGATGGCAAGCACCACAGCCCGGACCATGCCCACGAGTACTCCGACAAGCTCAAAGACCGCGAATAAGGGCAGCGCCGTGCGTTTGCGCCTGATTGCGGTCGGCTCGCGCATGCCGAAGTGGGTCGAGGAAGGCTGGCATGAATATGCCAAGCGCCTGCCCGCCGAGCTGTCGCTGGAGCTGGTGGAAATTCCGCTGAACACCCGTGGCAAGAATGCCGACGTCGCCCGCCTGATCCGTCAGGAGGGCGAGGCCATGCTGAGCAAGGTGCAGCCCGGGGAACGCATCGTTACCCTGGAGGTCCATGGCAAGCCCTGGAGTACCGAGCAACTGGCGGGCGAGCTGGATCGCTGGCGGCTGGACGCGCGCACGGTCAATTTGATGGTGGGAGGCCCGGAGGGCCTGGCGCCTGAGGTTTGCGCGCGCGCCGAGCAACGCTGGTCGCTGTCGCCGCTGACCCTGCCACACCCGTTGGTAAGGATACTCATCGGCGAGCAGATCTACCGCGCCTGGACCGTGTTGTCCGGGCACCCTTACCACAAATGAGCCTGTAAGCCGTCCGATGTCGCAGCCGATCCGTCTCAAGGACCACGAGAAAGACGCCCGCCTGGTGCGTAACCGCGTCGTGGTCGGCGCAATCGCGGTGGTGCTGCTGGTGTGCGTGCTGATCGCGCGGCTGTACTACCTGCAGATCATCCAGTACGACTACCACTCCACGCTGTCGGAAAACAACCGGGTGCATGTGCAGCCGATCCCGCCGACCCGCGGGTTGATCTTCGACCGTAACGGCGTGATCGTGGCCGACAACCGGCCCAGTTTCAGCCTGTCGATGACCCGCGAACGCGCGGGGAACTGGCAGGAAGTACTGGACACCATCGTCGAAGTGCTGGAATTGACCGAAGACGACCGCGCCCTGTTCGAGAAGCGCATGCGCCAGGGCCGCCGGCCGTTCGAGCCGGTGCCGATCCTGTTCGAGCTCAACGAAGAACAGATTGCCCGGGTGGCGGTCAACCAGTTCCGCCTGCCGGGTGTCGAGGTGGTCGCGCAGCTGGTGCGGCATTACCCACAGGGGGCGCACTTCGCCCACTCGGTGGGTTACGTGGGGCGGATCAACGAGAAAGAGCTGAAAACCCTCGACCCGGTGAACTACAGCGGTACCCACCATATCGGCAAGACCGGCATCGAGCGCTTCTACGAGGATGCGCTGCACGGCCAGGTCGGTTACGAGGAAGTCGAGACCAACGCCCGCGGCCGCGTGCTGCGGGTGCTCAAGCGCACCGACCCCAAGCCGGGCAAGGACATCGTGCTGAGCCTGGACATCAAGCTGCAGGAAGCTGCAGAGGCCGCCCTGGGTGGCCGCCGGGGCGCCGTGGTGGCGCTGGACCCGCGCACTGGCGAGGTTCTGGCCATGGTCAGCCAGCCAAGCTTCGATCCCAACCTGTTCGTCACCGGCATCAGCTTCAAGGCGTATGCCGAGTTGCGTGATTCGATCGACCGGCCGCTGTTCAACCGCGTGTTGCGCGGCTTGTACCCGCCGGGCTCCACCATCAAGCCGGCGGTGGCGATTGCGGGCCTGGACAGCGGTGTGGTCAACGCCAGTAGCCGGGTATTCGACCCTGGCTACTACCAACTGCCCAACTACGACCACAAATACCGTAACTGGAACCGCTCGGGTGATGGCTGGGTCGACCTGGACACCGCGATCATGCGCTCCAACGACACCTACTTCTACGACCTTGCGCACAAGATGGGCATCGACCGGCTGTCCAGTTACATGAACAAGTTCGGCATCGGCCAGCGGGTATCGCTGGACATGTTCGAGGAATCTGCCGGGCTGATGCCATCGCGGGAATGGAAGCGCGCCACCCGCCGCCAGGCCTGGTTCCCTGGTGAAACCCTGATCCTGGGCATTGGCCAGGGCTACATGCAGGCGACGCCGTTGCAACTGGCCCAGGCCACTGCGCTGATCGCCAACAAAGGCGTATGGAACCGCCCGCACCTGGCCAAGACCATCGAAGGCCAGCCGCCGGTGGACGAAAACCCCATGGCGAACATCGTGCTGCGGGACAAGTCGGACTGGGCCAAGGTCACCCATGGCATGGAGCAGGTGATGCACAACGCCCGCGGTACCGCACGCAAGGCCGCCCTCGGTGCCCAATACCGCATCGCCGGCAAGAGCGGTACCGCCCAGGTGGTGGCGATCAAGCAGGGTGAAAAGTACGACCGTAACAAACTTCAGGAGCGCCACCGTGACCACGCCCTGTTCGTTGCCTTCGCTCCGGCCGAAGCCCCGAAAATCGTGGTATCGGTGATGGTCGAGAACGGCGAGTCCGGTTCGGGTGTTGCGGCACCGGTGGTCCGCCAGATCATGGACGCCTGGCTGCTCGACGAAAATGGCCGTCTCAAGCCCGAGTTCGCGCCTGCTACCGCTACCCAGGAATCAGCCCTGTGATGAACAATTTCGATCGCATGCTCTCCAGTGAGGATGTGATGCGTCGGCGCGCCAGCTTCCTGCAGCGCATTCATGTCGACGGCCCCTTGCTGATCATTCTGCTGACCCTCGCCGCCGGCAGCCTGTTCGTGCTGTATTCGGCCAGCGGCAAGAACTGGGACCTGCTGCTCAAGCAGGCGACCTCGTTCGGCATCGGTCTGGTGTCGATGTTCGTCATCGCCCAGCTGGAGCCGCGCTTCATGGCCCGCTGGGTGCCGCTGGCCTACCTCACCGGGGTGCTGCTGCTGGTGGTGGTGGATGTGATGGGCCATAACGCCATGGGCGCCACGCGCTGGATCAACATCCCGGGGGTGATCCGCTTCCAGCCCTCGGAATTCATGAAGATCATCATGCCGGCGACCATTGCCTGGTACCTGTCCAAGCGCACCTTGCCGCCGCACCTGAAGCACGTGGCCATCAGCCTGGTGCTGATCGGCGTGCCATTCATTCTGATCGTGCGCCAGCCCGACCTGGGCACCGCACTGCTGATCCTGGCATCGGGCGCCTTCGTGCTGTTCATGGGTGGCCTGCGCTGGCGCTGGATCCTCAGCGTATTGGCAGCGGCGGTGCCGGTGGCGGTGGCGATGTGGTTCTTTGTCATGCACGACTACCAGAAGCAGCGGGTACTGACCTTCCTCGACCCGGAAAGCGACCCGCTGGGCACCGGCTGGAACATCATCCAGTCCAAGGCGGCAATCGGTTCGGGCGGGGTGTTCGGCAAAGGCTGGCTGCTCGGCACCCAGTCGCACCTGGACTTCCTTCCGGAAAGCCATACCGACTTCATCATCGCCGTGCTCGGCGAGGAGTTCGGCCTGGTCGGTATCTGCCTGCTGCTGATCGTCTACCTGCTGCTGATCGGCCGTGGCCTGATGATTACCGCCCAGGCCCAGACCCTGTTCGGCAAGCTGCTGGCGGGTAGCCTGACCATGACCTTCTTTGTCTACGTATTCGTCAATATCGGCATGGTCAGCGGCCTGCTGCCCGTAGTGGGCGTGCCGCTGCCCTTTATCAGCTATGGCGGAACATCCTTGGTAACGCTGCTGTCAGCGTTTGGCGTTCTCATGTCGATCCATACGCACCGAAAATGGATCGCACAGGTTTGAAAAAGGTGAACAATTTGATGCAAGCAGTGCGTAACTGGGCTGCCCGTTGTGCGCCGTGGGTCGGCGCGGTGGGCCTGTTCGGCGCTGTCCAGCTGGCCCATGCCGGCGACTATGAGGGTTCGCCACAGGTGGCCGAGCTGGTGAGCGAAATGAGCCGTGACTACGGTTTTGCCCCGGAGCAGCTGATGGGTGTGTTCCGTGAGGTGCAGCGCAAGCAGTCGATTCTGGATGCCATCTCGCGCCCTGCCGAGCGGGTAAAGCCGTGGAAGGACTACCGGCCGATGTTCATCACCGATGCGCGCATTGCCCGTGGGGTGGACTTCTGGCGCCAGCATGAGGCGGTGCTGGCGCGCGCCGAGCAGGAATACGGGGTACCCGCGCAATACATCGTCGCGATCATTGGGGTCGAAACCTTCTTCGGCCGCAACACCGGCAACTACCGTGTGATCGATGCCCTGTCGACGCTGGGCTTCGACTACCCGCCGCGCGCCGAGTTCTTCCGCAAGGAGCTGCGCGAGTTCCTGCTGCTGGCGCGCGACGAGCAGCTGGACCCATTGACCCTCAAAGGCTCCTACGCCGGTGCCATGGGCCTTCCACAGTTCATGCCGAGCAGTTTTCGCAACTACGCGGTGGACTTCGACGGTGACGGCCACATCAACATCTGGAACAACCCGGACGATGCCATTGGCAGCGTGGCCAACTACTTCAAGCGCCACGGCTGGGTAGCCGGCGAAGGCGTGGTCAGCCGCGCCTGGGTAGAAGGTGCGCGCGCCGACGAAGGCCTGACCACCGGTATCGAGCCGGTCAAGACCGCTGGGGAGTTGCGCGCGCTTGGCTGGTCGGTTCATGATTCGCTGCGCGATGATCTGCCGGTTACGGCCTTCCGGCTCGAAGGCGACAATGGCCCCGAGTACTGGATGGGGCTGAAGAACTTCTACGCGATCACTCGCTACAACCGCAGCGTGATGTATGCCATGGCGGTGCATCAGCTCGCGGAACAGCTGGTTCAAGTACGGGGCGTCAAGTAATGCGCGCAATCATCTCTGCACACTCTTTCAAGCTGCTCACCTGCCTCGCCGTTGGCCTGGTGCTGGCCAGTTGCTCTTCCAACCGCCCGGCCCCGCAAAAAAGCAGCGGCAACGTGGTACGCAGCCAGCCGGGCCTGGATATCAACCGGGCACACAAGGATGGCGCGCCGTGGTGGGACGTGGATGTGAACAAGATCCCCGACGCCACGCCGACCGTGCACACGGGTAACTACAAGGCCAACCCCTACACGGTGCTGGGCAAGACCTACTACCCCATGCAGGACTCGCGCAACTACCGCGCCGAGGGTACCGCGTCCTGGTACGGCACCAAGTTTCACGGGCAGAACACCGCCAATGGTGAGCTGTACGACCTGTACGGCATGAGTGCCGCGCACAAGACCTTGCCGCTGCCGGCCTATGTGCGCGTGACCAACCTGGCCAACGGCCGTAGCGTGATTCTGCGGGTCAATGACCGTGGGCCGTTCTATTCCGACCGCATCATCGACCTGTCCTATGCCGCAGCGAAAAAGCTCGGCTATGCCGAAATCGGCACCGCACACGTGCGTGTCGAGGGCATCGACCCGCAACAATGGTGGGCCCAGCGTGGCCAGACGCCACCGATGGTGCTGAAGGAGCCCCAGGTGGCCCAGACCCAGGCGGTGCCGGCCACGACCGGGCGGGTCGAGCAATGGACGCCGCCGCCGCAGCAGCACGCGGCGCCGGTGGTGCCGGTACAGGTAGGGGGCAACAACGTCCCGGGTGGCAATGGCGGCAGCTTCCTGCAGGTGGGTGCCTTCGCCAACCCGGATGCCGCCGAATTGCTGCGCTCCAAGCTCAGCACCATGGTCAGCGCGCCGGTGTTCATCAGCTCGATCGTGCGTAACCAGCAGACCCTGCACCGCGTGCGGCTGGGGCCGATCGGCAGCCAGGGCGAGATCCAGCAAGCCCAGGACAGCATCCGCCTGGCGAACTTGGGGCAGGCCAAGCTGGTCACAGACTGAGCTCAGCTACAAGCAACCGGCTGCAAGCTGCACGCTGCAAGAAGACCCTGCGCCCACCCGCTTTGTCTTTCGGCTTGCAGCTTGAAACTCTTGCTGTCGGTTTTGTCATGAACTGCCGGGCTCGGCCATGTACAATGTCGGCTTTTGCCCGCAGCGACATCAAGCCGCACTGTAGCGGGCCAGGCCTCTGGCCATAAAACTAGACTGACTGGCGCTGGGCGCATGATGTTGCCCAGGGAACATCAGACCATTAGCGATTTTCGAGAGACGGATGAACATCACCAACCTTGCCAAACGACTTTGCCTGCCTGTACTGCTGCTGATCACGCCTGCTGCCTTCGCGGCCGAGCAGATGACACCGGCACCACCGCAACTGGCAGCCAAGTCCTACGTACTCATGGACGCGTCCAGCGGCAACGTGCTGGTCGAAAACAACGGTGACGAGCGCCTGCCGCCAGCCAGCCTGACCAAGCTGATGACCGCCTACATCGCCACCCTGGACATCCGCCGTGGCCAGATCGGCGAGAACGACCCGGTTACCGTCAGTGAAAACGCCTGGCGTACCGGCGGTTCGCGCATGTTCATCAAGGTTGGCAGCCAGGTCACCGTCAGCGACCTGCTGCACGGCATCATCATCCAGTCCGGCAACGATGCCTCGGTCGCCCTGTCCGAGCACATCGCCGGCAGCGAAGATGCGTTCGCCGACATGATGAACAAGACCGCGGCCGACCTGGGCATGACCAACAGCCACTTCATGAACCCGACTGGCCTGCCGAACCCGGACCACTACTCGTCGGCCCATGACATGGCGGTACTGGCCCGGGCGATCATCAACGTCGACCCGGCGCACTACGCCATCTATTCGCAGAAAGAGTTCTTCTGGAACAACATCAAGCAGCCTAACCGCAACCTGCTGCTGTGGCGTGACAAGACCGTCGACGGCCTGAAAACCGGCCACACCGAAGAAGCAGGCTACTGCATGGTGGCTTCGGCGGTACGCGATGGCCAGCGCCTGATCGCGGTGGTGTTCGGCACCAACAGCGAACAAGCGCGTGCTGCCGAAACCCAGAAGCTGCTGACCTACGGCTTCCGCTTCTTCGAAACCCAGACCTTCTACCAGAAGGGCACCGAGCTGACCCAGGCGCCGGTGTGGAAGGGCGCCACTGGCCAAGTCAAGGCCGGCCTGGCCGACGACCTGACCATGACCATGCCTAAAGGCCAGCTCAAGCGCCTGGTCGCCACGATGACCATGAACCCGCAGCTCACCGCGCCAATCGCCAAAGGTGACGTGATCGGCAAAGTGGAAGTCAAACTGGACGAGAAAGTGGTTCACAGCGCCGACCTGATCGCCCTCGATGGCGTCGAGGAAGGTGGTTTCTTCCGCCGTATGTGGGATAGCATCCGTCTATTCTTCTACGGGTTGTTCAACTGATACGTGACCTGCACACCCCCGCGCATCACGCGGGGGTGTTGTTGCCACGGCTTACGAGGCCGTTTCCGCCATGAGCGAACCAGACGTCAAGTCGCACAAGATCGAATTCCCTTGCGCCGATTACCCGATCAAAGTCATCGGTGACACCGTTGTCGGCTTCAAGGACACGGTTATCGAGATTCTCAGCAAGCACGCCAAAGTCGACCTTTCCACCCTGGCCGAACGCCAGAGCAAGGAAGGCAAGTACACCACCGTGCAACTGCACATCGTTGCCGAAAGCGAGAACCAGCTGCACGATATCAACAGCGCCCTGCGCGCTACCGGTATCGTGAAAATGGTGCTCTGATGCCCGCCTGCCTCGGTTTTCGCGAGCTTGGCCTGCAGCCCTACCAACCGGTGCTGGAGGCCATGCGGCGCTTCACCGAGCAGCGCAGCCCGGCCAGCCAGGATGAAATCTGGCTGGTCGAGCACCCTGCGGTCTTTACCCAGGGCCAGGCCGGCAAGGCCGAGCACCTGCTGGTGCCGGGTGACATCCCGGTGGTGCAGACCGACCGCGGCGGCCAGGTGACCTACCATGGCCCCGGGCAGTTGGTGGCCTACCTGCTGCTGGATGTACGCCGGCTGGGTTTTGGTGTACGCGAGCTGGTCAGCCGTATCGAGCAGACCCTCATCGACCTGCTGGCCAGCTATGGCGTGCAGGCTTCAGCCAAGCCCGATGCGCCGGGCGTCTATGTCGATGGAGCGAAAATCGCCTCCCTCGGCCTGCGAATTCGCAACGGCCGTTCGTTTCACGGCCTTGCCCTGAACGTGGACATGGACCTTGCGCCATTCCGCCGAATCAACCCCTGCGGTTATGCGGGGCTGGCGATGACCCAGCTACGTGACCTGGCAGGCCCGATCGAACTCGACGAGGTCAGGACAAGGCTGCGCGGACAGCTGGTCAAGCACCTCGACTACGCTGAGCAGACGACCCTCACGGGCGGAATCGACTGAATATGACAACTGTGCAAGAAGCCGTGCCCAACCTGATACCTACCCAGGATGCCACCCCGCGCCCAGCGCCGAAGAAGGTGGAAGCCGGGGTCAAGCTGCGTGGCGCCGAGAAGGTGGCGCGCATCCCGGTGAAAATCATCCCGACCGACGAGTTGCCGAAAAAGCCCGACTGGATTCGCGTGCGTATCCCCGTCTCGCCGGAGGTCGACCGCATCAAGCAACTGCTGCGCAAGCACAAGCTGCACAGCGTGTGCGAGGAAGCTTCCTGCCCGAACCTGGGTGAGTGCTTCTCGGGCGGCACCGCCACCTTCATGATCATGGGTGACATCTGCACCCGTCGTTGCCCGTTCTGCGACGTAGGCCACGGCCGACCGAAGCCGCTGGACCTGGACGAGCCTAAAAACCTGGCGGTCGCCATCGCTGACCTGCGCCTGAAGTACGTGGTGATCACTTCGGTAGACCGCGACGACCTGCGTGACGGTGGTGCCCAGCACTTTGCCGACTGCATCCGCGAAATCCGCGCGCTGTCGCCAGGCGTGCAACTGGAAACCCTGGTGCCGGACTACCGCGGGCGTATGGACGTGGCACTGGAAATCACTGCGCAAGAGCCGCCGGATGTGTTCAACCACAACCTCGAAACCGTGCCGCGCCTGTACAAGGCCGCGCGCCCAGGCTCTGACTACGACTGGTCGCTGGACCTGTTGCAGAAGTTCAAGCAGTTGGTGCCGCATGTACCCACCAAGTCGGGCCTGATGCTGGGCCTGGGTGAAACCGACGAAGAAGTGATCGAAGTGATGCACCGCATGCGTGAGCATGACATCGACATGCTTACCCTCGGTCAGTACCTGCAACCGTCGCGCAGCCACCTGCCGGTGCAGCGTTTCGTGCACCCCGACACCTTTGCCTGGTTCGCCGAGGAAGGCTACAAGATGGGCTTCAAGAACGTGGCTTCCGGCCCGCTGGTGCGCTCTTCGTACCATGCCGACCAGCAGGCGCACGAAGCCAAGATCAAGCTCTGAGCCTGGCTGAAACACAAATGCCGATGCTTGCCGAAAGGGCAGCATCGGCATTTTTTTTGCCGGCGACAAGCCATAAGCTACAAGCGACAAGATGCCTGGAGCTGCATGATGAATTGTGTCGATACCCTTCCCGTACATTTGCCCAAGGCGATCTTGCAGGACACCTGCTTCGCTATCATCGCGCCGGCGGGCTCGGCGCGGCTGGATACGCACAAGGTCAACCAGTGGTTCGCTGATCGTGGCTACCGTTGCCGCATTTACCCAGGTGCCCTGCAGGCTCAGGGTTACCTGGCAGGCCCGGACCAGCAGCGGCTGCAGGACCTGCACGATGCCTTTGCCGACCCGGGCATCGACGCCATCCTGTGCATGCGCGGCGGTTACGGCAGCATGCGCCTGCTCGACCAGCTGGATTTCCAGCTGATACGGCGCAACCCCAAGCCGCTGATTGGCTACAGCGATATCACGGCGCTGCATACGGCCCTTTATCGGCATGCCGGGCTGATCACGTTCCATGGGGGGATGCTCAATGCCGACTTGCTCGGCGGCAAGCTGCCGCCGACCGAGTCGTCGTTGCTGGCCCAGCTGGGTGGGCATGTGCGCGCAGGGGAGCAGATTGCCCACCCAGCGGGCTATGCCATGAGCACGGTGATGCCGGGGGTTGCCAGCGGGCGTTTGCTGGGTGGCAACCTGTCGATGCTGGGCGCGACGCTTGGCACCGTGGCCGAGCTGGATACCGAGGGCTGCATACTGTTTATCGAAGACGTCAATGAGCCGCTGTACCGGGTAGACCGGCTACTGACGCAGTTGCGCCTGGCGGGCAAGCTGGCGAGCGTGAAAGGCGTGCTGGTAGGGGATTTTGCCGGGATTACCACGGCGGCGTTGACGCCATTGCTGGAGGAAACTTTCGGGCCCTTGGGCGTGCCGGTGCTGGCGGGGTGGCGCAGTGGGCATTGCGACCCGAATGTGTGCTTGCCGCTGGGGGCTCGGGTACGGCTGGACAGTGTTCAGCAGAGCTTGGTGTTGGAGCAGGATGTGTTCAAGGCTTGAGATAGCCGGGGCTGCTTTGCAGCCCTTTCGCGACACAAGGCCGCTCCTACAGGGATCGCGTTACACCAACGTACCGCAACCCCCAGCTATCTCACTGGCTACGCAGGCTCTCAAGCAGCTTATGGGTCGGGTAACCATCCGCCGGCCACCCCAGCCCTTGCTGGGCGTTGCGTATGGCCTTGCGGGTGTTGGCGCCGATAATGCCATCGGCATTGCCTGCGTCATACCCACGGCCGTTAAGCAGGTTCTGCAACTCCACGCGTTCGCTGCGGCTCAGCGGCAAGTCTTCCTTCGGCCAGCTGCCGGCAATGAAGCCCCAGCCGCTGAAGCGGTCGGCCAGCAGGCTCACCGCCAGCGCATAGGACGATGAGTTGTTGTACTTGAGGATGGCGCGGAAGTTATCCAGTACCAGGAACGCCGGGCCACGCGCGCCTGCTGGCAACAGCAACGCGGCAGACAGCTGGTTGCTGCCCGCTGGCAATTGGGTACCGGTTGGCAGCTTCACACCCATTGCCAGCCACTCGCTCACCGGCCTGCGCAACGCGCCATCGGCCTGCCAGAAATCGAAACCTGGCGGTACCTGCACCTCGAAGCCCCACGGTTGGCCACGCTTCCAGCCCGAGCTTTGCAGGTAGTGCGCGGTCGAGGCCAGGGCATCGGGGGTGCTGTTCCAGATGTCGCGGCGGCCGTCGCCGTCAAAGTCCACGGCATGGGTGTTGTAGGTGGTCGGGATGAACTGGGTCTGGCCCATGGCGCCAGCCCACGAGCCACGCATGGCCTCAGGCTGAATGTCGCCATGCTGGATGATCTGCAGGGCGGCGATCAGCTGGTCCTGGGCGAACTGCGGGCGACGGCCTTCATAGGCCAGGGTCGCCAGCGAGCGGATCACCGACTTGTTGCCCTGGAACTGGCCGAAATTGCTCTCCATGCCCCACACCGCCACCAGCACCTGGCGGTCAACGCCATAGCGTTGCTCGATGCGGGTCAGCAGTTCGGCGTTCTGCTCCAGCAACCGCTTGCCATTGCGCACGCGCAAAGGGGACAGCGCGCCTTCGAGGTATTCCCACACCGGGCGGCTGAACTCAGGCTGGCTGCGGTCGGCCTTGATCACGTCCATGTCGGGTGTAACCCCGAGGAAGGCGCGGTCGAAGATGCTTGGCGAAATACCCGCTTGCAAGGCTTGTTCGCGGAAACCCGCCTGCCACTGGGCGAAGGTTTGCAAAGGCTGGATTTCAGTGCTGGCGTCTGGCGTTGCACCGGGCACGGTAACCACAGGCGCAGGTTGCGCAGGGGCCAGCGGCAGCGCGTCGGCGGCGGTAGGTTTTTCCGCGCAGGCAACCAGCAGGATGAAGCTGGAGGCCGCGATCAGCTGGCGGGTTTCCCAACGGGGAGAAAGACGGAAGAGCATGCACAGATCCAGAATTGCAGGTCAGGTGCTGACCATATCATGCCTGCGCCCGCGATGCTTTCATGCCGCCAAAAAGTAGGAAGCCTCCCAATCTCTCGATTGGAAGGCTTCGCGGCGGTAGCTGCCTTTGCCTTTTTCCGGTTGTTCCTGGCGGCAGCGGAACAGCGGTTGGGCAATGATCGACTTGGCCTTGTTGGGGCCGTGCTTTTTCGGCTTTTTGCTCATGGCGGGGTTCCCGTGGTGGGTGGGTTTCGGGGCGCACTTTAGGGCCCAGGGGCGATGTGGGCCAATTGATTGTGTATATGGTTCACAGGCCCTATCGCTGGCAAGCCACACAGGGGTCGCCTTAGGGCTGACAGGTGTTTGCCACAAGGTATGGCAGCGCCTGTTAGAGCGAGCGCCGCCCGCGCGGCGCAATCGCGAGCTGCGCTCGCTCCTACGTTTGTTTCGGGCCAATTATTCCTGTGGGATTCGCGCGCGAACGCCTTGGTGCATGCCTCAATATCGCGCCGTACAAACAAGGCGGCCGCGCGCGCCTGTCACAGGCGTTACTGGCCCGAAACAAACGTAGGAGCGAGCGCAGCTCGCGATTGCGCCGCGCGGGCGGCGCTCGGTTTCACAGGCGCTGCATAACTTGTGGCAGACACCGACAGCCCTGACGCGCACCCTGTGGCTGGCTTGCCAGCGATAGGGCCTGTGACCGTTATAGAGGGGGTAGCGCCAGACGCTGACCCGCCATCAGCAATGCCAACCGCGCCAGGCCCGTCCACGGCGAGCCCTCGGCCTGGCCCTTGATTTGCGCATCGATACGCTGGGCATCCTGCAGCAGTTGCGCCCAGCGCTGCGCCGAGAGGCGCTGTAGGGCCTTGCTGACCAACGGCCGGCGCTTATCCCAGACCGGTGGGCGCGCCTGGCTGAACGCCTTGTCCAGCGGCACGCCCTGGCTGAATTGCTGGGCCAGCCCGGCGAGCTGGCGCAGCTCACGCGCCAGCGCCCAGAGAACCACCGGGGGCTCGACCCCCTCACCGCGCAAGCCTTCGAGCATGCGCAGGGCATGTGCAGCTTCACCGTTGAGAATGGCGTCTACCAGCCCGAAAACGTCGAACCGGGCGCTGTCAGCGACAGCCGACTGCACGGTTTCGACGGTGATTTGGTTGCCTTCGGCCAACAGCTTGAGCTTTTCGATTTCCTGCGCGGCAGCCAGCAGGTTGCCTTCTACGCGCGCGGCAATCAGGTCGACAGCGTCACGCTGCGCCGACAGGCCGGCCTGCTGCAGGCGCTGGTTGATCCATTGCGGCAGTTGGTGCGCATCCACCGGCCAGATCTGGATGAACTGGCAGTGGGCACCTTCGATCAAGGCCTTGCCCCACTTGGTCTTCTGCGCGCTGCCGTCGAGCTTGGGCAGGCTGACCAGCAGCAAGGTGTCTTCGGCGGGATTGGCGCAGTATTCCATCAGCGCTGCGGCGCCCTTGTCACCCGGCTTGCCCGAGGGCAGGCGAAGTTCCAGCAAGCGCCGCTGGGCGAACAGGGACAGGCTGGCGCCGGCCTGGAGCAGGGTGCCCCAGTCGAAGTTGGCGTCGGCACTGAAAACCTGGCGCTCGTCGAAACCTTGCTGGCGCGCAGCTTGGCGGATGGCGTCGGCGGCTTCCTGGCACAGCAGCGGGTCGTCACCGCTGACCACGTAGACCGGGGCCAAGGCGCCTTGCAGGTGCTTGTTGAGTTGGGCGGGGGCGAGCTTCATGGGCAGTAGGCGGGGCACCCGAAGGCACCCCGCACGGGCTTAGTTGCCCGGTACTTCCAGGGGCGACTGCTGCGGCGTTTCCGCCTGCTGGCGGCGTGCGGCCTCAAGGGCGGCCGCTTCAGCCTGGGCACGCTGATCGGCTTTTTGCTGCAGCTCGTCCAGCTGGGCTGGGGTCAGTTGCTGCAGGCGCACGACCATGGCGTTGACCAGGTCACGGCGCATTTCCAGGCGGGAACGGGCCGCTTCCTGCTCGGAACCGGTGATGTTCGAGGCATCGCGCACATACACCTTGCGCACTTCCAGCTTGTCACTCAGCAGTTCAAGGTTGTTCAAGCCCTGGATGCTGTAGTTGAGCTGGGTGGTCAGCTCGTACTCGGCAGTGCGGTTACCGCTGTTGTAGCTGGCCGAGCGCTCGCGCTGCTGTTCGTTGGTCAATACCAGGCGGTACGGCGCACCGGTGTGCACATTGACGCCGCTGTTCTTGAGCACCTGGCGCAGTTCGGTCACGGTAGGCCCGTACGCGTCACGCGCACTGACGTCCATTTCCTTGATGCTCAGCTCGTTGGTGCCAGTACCGCGCAGCTGGAAACCGCAGGCGCTGAGCATGACCGCCAGGCCAATTACCAGCAAATTGCGTTTGATCATGTTGTTGCTCCCTTGTGGGCCTGTTCCGCCCGCCCGCAGTGGCTGCGGGCGGGCGTTGCCATCAGTTGGCGACGATGTTGACCAGCTTGCCCGGTACCACGATGACCTTGCGAATGGCCAGGCCGTCGATGAAGCGCAGGACGTTCTCGTTGCTGCGCGCGGCGGCTTCGATTTCTTCGCGGCTGGAGGCGGCCGGCATTTCGACCTGCCCACGCAGTTTGCCGTTGACCTGCACCACCAGGGTGACGGTGTCCTGCACCAGCGCGGCTTCGTCGACTGCTGGCCAGCCAGCGTCGATCACGGCCTGATCATGGCCCAGCTGCTTCCACAGCTCGTGGGAGATGTGCGGGGTGATCGGCGCCAGCAGCAGGGTCACGGCTTCCAGGCCTTCGTGCAGCAGGGCACGGTCTTGCGCCGTGGCTTGCGGGGCTTTTTCCAGCACGTTCATCACGGTCATCACCTGGGCGATGGCGGTGTTGAATTTGTGGAACTGGCCGACGTCGGTGCTGGCCTGCTTGATGGCGGCGTGAATGGCGCGGCGAATGACCTTCTGTGCGTCGTCCAGGGCGGCGACATCCAGCTTGCCCGGCAGGCCTTGGGCAACGTGTGCCTGGGCCAGGCGCCAGACGCGGCGCAGGAAGCGGCTGGCGCCTTCGACGCCGGAGTCGGACCATTCCAGGCTCGCGTCAGGTGGCGAGGCGAACATCATGAACAGGCGGCAGGTATCGGCGCCGTACTGGTCGATCATCGACTGGGGATCGACGCCGTTGTTCTTCGACTTGGACATCTTCTCGGTGCCGCCGATTTCCACCGGCAGGCCGTCGGTCTTCAGGCGTGCGCCAATGATCTTGGCCTTGGCATCGCGTTCGATCTCGACATCGGCCGGGTTGAACCAGTCCTTGCCGCCGTTGCTGGCAACGCGGTAGTAGGTTTCGGCCACGACCATACCCTGGGTCAGCAGGTTCTTGAACGGCTCGTTCGAGGTGACCAGGCCTTCGTCACGCATCAGCTTGTGGAAGAAGCGCGCATACAGCAGGTGCAGGATGGCGTGTTCGATACCGCCGATGTACTGGTCGACCGGCAGCCAGTGGTTGGCTGCTTTCGGGTCGACCATGCCACCTTCGTAGTTCGGCGAGGCGTAGCGGGCGAAGTACCAGGACGACTCGACGAAGGTGTCCATGGTGTCGGTTTCGCGCTTGGCCGCAGCGCCGCATTTCGGGCAGCTGCACTCGTAGAATTCTGGCATGCGCGCCAGTGGCGAGCCGGCACCATCGGGCACCACGTTCTCCGGCAGGGTCACCGGCAGCTGGTCTTCTGGCACGGGCACGTCGCCGCAGGACGGGCAGTGGATGATCGGGATCGGGCAGCCCCAGTAGCGCTGGCGGCTGATACCCCAGTCGCGCAGGCGGAACTGGGTGCGCGATTTGCCCAGGTCCTTGCGGATCAGGGCTGCTTCGATGGCGTCGAAGGCGCCGGCAAAGTCCAGGCCGTCGAACTCGGCGGAGTTGATCAGTTGGCCGTGCTCGCCATAGGCGTCCTGCCACTCGTTGCCGACTTCATCGCCCGCGCTGGTGCGTACTACGGCCTTGACCGGCAGGTTGTACTTGTGGGCGAACTCGAAGTCGCGCTCGTCGTGAGCCGGCACCGCCATTACCGCGCCATCGCCATAGTGCATGAGCACGTAGTTGGCGACCCAGACCGGCAGCTTCTCGCCGGTCAGCGGGTGCTCCACCAGCAGGGAAGTGGCCATGCCCTTCTTCTCCTGGGTGGCCATGTCGGCTTCGGCAACGCTGCCGGCCTTGCATTCTTCGATGAACGCCTGCAGCGCCGGGTTGCCCTGGGCAGCCTGGGTGGCCAGCGGGTGCTCGGCGGCGACGGCGACGTAGGTGGCACCCATCAGCGTGTCGGGGCGGGTGGTGAAGACCTTGAGCGTGCCGGCGTGGCCGATGCTGGCCTGGTCGTAGGGGAACTGGACTTCCATGCCGCGTGACTTGCCGATCCAGTTGCGCTGCATGGTCTTGACCTGCTCAGGCCAGCCCGGCAGTTCATCGAGGCTTTCCAGCAGCTCGTCGGCGTAGTCGGTGATGCGGAAGTAGTACATCGGGATTTCGCGCTTTTCGATCAGCGCGCCGGAACGCCAGCCGCGGCCGTCGATGACCTGCTCGTTGGCCAGTACGGTCTGGTCTGCCGGGTCCCAGTTCACGGTCCCGTTCTTGCGGTAGATGATGCCTTTCTCGAACAGGCGGGTGAACAGCCACTGCTCCCAACGGTAGTAGTCAGGCTTGCAGGTGGTCACTTCACGTGCCCAGTCGATGGCCAGGCCCAGGCTCTTGAGCTGGGTCTTCATGTACTCGATGTTTTCGTACGTCCACTTGGCCGGGGCGACGTTGTTCTTCATCGCCGCGTTTTCCGCGGGCATGCCGAAAGCGTCCCAGCCCATCGGCTGCAGCACGTTCTTGCCCAGCATGCGCTGGTAGCGGGCAATCACGTCACCGATGGTGTAGTTGCGCACGTGGCCCATGTGTAGCTTGCCGCTCGGGTACGGGAACATCGACAGGCAGTAGTAGGTGTCCTTGCCTGGCTGTTCGGTAACAGCGAACGATTGTTGCTCGTCCCAGAAGTTCTGGGCGGCGGCTTCGATATCACGGGGCGTGTATTGTTCGTGCATGGCTACTTTTTGCTGAGAGGGAAGAGACCTTGTTCCAGGCAGCGGAACCTCGCTGCGTCCGGCACTCCGGTGTCATTTAGAGTGAACGCCGTAGCATACAGCAGCGCTGCGTATCGTGGGAAACCTTCGTTGCGAATGGCCGCTGGTCGCTGCACCCGGCTGCTTTTTGCAACGACGCTAAGCTCTGGTGTGGGGGGAGATATTCTTATCTTCAATGAGGTGAACGGATGGGAGAGACGCAGCTACCCGCAATCAGACCGGAGCTTTACGAGCGCCTGATCGACCGGCTTGGCCTGGCACTCGAAAGCGCCAGGACCTCTGTGCGATTGCGCGACGAGATGCCAGCCGAGCTGGAGTTGCGTGGCCTCAGCCACGCAGAGTTCGAAGTGATCAAGGCCTACCTGGAAGCCCTTCCGGGGCGCCGTAATGCTGCTGTCGGCAGTTACCCACAAGCGGAGCCGGCATCAGCCAAGATTATCTGGCTCAAGGACCAGAAGCGCGCTGCCACTGCGGCCAGTTCCAGAACGCTGCGCCAGCGCTAGTCGTTCAGGGCGCCCGGCGCAGGCCATCGCGCCACGGTCATTCATCATTCATACAGCTTGCGATCGGCACTGGCCCTACCTTGTTGACCGGTGCCGATCCTTTTAGGCTGCACGCCTGCCAAGGAGGTGTAGCCGATGCCCATACGATTTTTCATCAAACAATGGCTGATGCCGCCGGGCATCTTGTTCCTGTTGCTGCTTGCCGCATGGTGGTGGCGTGCGCGCCGGCCACGGCTGGCGGCGCTGTGTTTTGGCGTGGGGCTGGGTGGCTTGTGGCTGATGAGCTTGCCGCTGGTGGTGCAGGAAACGGCCCGGGTGCTGGAGACCGAGCCGCCACTGGCCGTCAGCGACTGGGCGAGGCTGGCCAGCCGGGCAGATGCCATTGTGGTACTGGGCGCGGGGCGCGAACGGGGTGACCCCGCGTGGGGCGGTGGTGACCAGCCTACCGCCACGGCGCTGGAGCGCATGCGCTTTGCCGCGCGGCTGGCCAAGGCTTCGGGTTTGCCGGTGCTGACCAGTGGCGGGCTGCACTACGGCACGCCGCCGAGCGAGGCGCAGTTGATGGCTGATCGCCTGCGTGAGGATTTCGCGGTCGAGGTGAGGTGGCGCGAAGAGGCCAGCCGCACGACCTGGGAGAACGCCCAGCTGTCGGCCAAGGTGCTGCAGCCGCTGGGGATTCGCCGTGTGGTGGTGGTCACCCAGGCCTGGCACATGCAGCGCTCGCGCTGGAGCTTTGAACAGGCGGGGTTCGAGGTGGTGCCGGCGCCGGTGGGGTTCCTTGGGCGCGAGCATGCGCGGCCATTCGGCGGGTTGCTGCCGGAAAGCCGGGCGATGTGGCAGAGCGGGCAGTTGCTTAATGAGGTGGTGGGGCTGGTGGGGTACCGGGTGTTCTATTGAATTCAGGTTTGCGCGGTTCCTTGTAGGAGCGGCCTTGTGTCGCGATGGGCAGCGCAGCAGCCCCGGATCTCAGCTCTATCTCAAGATTGCCGGGGCTGCTTTGCAGCCCATCGCGACGCAAGGCCGCTCCTACAGGGACCGTGTAATGCCAGTTAGACGGTCTTGGCTATGCGCCCGGCCAGCAATGCCCAGCCCAGCAGCAGCACGCAGACAATCGCCAGCGGCCACGAACGCCATTGCAGGTAGGGCGTGAGCTGCTGCATCGGCACCACTTCGCCATACATCACCGCCTGCTGGAATTGCGGTACTTGCGTGGTGATACGGCCGAACGGGTCGATCAGCGCGGTCACACCATTGTTGGTGGCGCGGATCATCCAGCGGCCGGCTTCCAACGCACGCATCTGCGCCATCTGCAGGTGCTGCAGCGGGCCGATCGAGGTGCCGAACCAGGTGTCGTTGCTGATGGTCAGCAGCAGGTCGCTACGCGCCGCCAGCCCTGCAGCGAATTCCGGGTAGACCACTTCGTAGCAGATGTACGGGGCAATCTGGTAACCCTTGGCCTGCAGCAGTGGCTGGTCTTCCGGGCCGCGGGCAAAGTCCGACATGGGCAGGTTGAAGAACTCGATGGCGCCACGCAGCATGTCCTGCAGCGGCACATACTCGCCAAACGGCACCAGTTTCTGCTTGAGGTAGGTGCCATCGCCTTCGCCGGCCACCGTGATACCGTTGTAGTAGCGGCGCTGGTGATGCACCTCTTCGCGTACCGGTACGCCGGTGATCAGCGCCGAATGCCGTTCGGCGGCAAAGCGGCCCATCACATCGATGTAGCCCTGGGCCTGGTCCTTGAGCACCGGCACCGCGGTTTCGGGCCACACCAGCAGGTCCACTGGCTTGGAACTGAAGCTCAGGTCACGGTACAGCGCCAGTTGTGCATCGATGTGCGCCGGGTCCCATTTCAGGTCCTGTTCGACGTTGCCCTGTATGGCCGCCACTTTCAGCGGGTCGCCAGCCGGCTTGGTCCAGGCATGACCTTTGAGTGCCAGGCCCAGGGCCCAGGGCGCCAGCAACAGCACCGCGGCAATGGCCAGGAACGAAGGGCGCGCGCGCAGGCGGTGCAGGTTGCACAGCAGGGCGGCAGAGAGGGCCAGGGCGAAGGAAACCAGCCATACGCCACCCAGCGGGGCAAGGCCTGCCAACGGCCCGTCGAGCTGGCTGTAACCGGCGTAGAGCCAGGGAAAACCGGTCAGGAACCAGCCGCGGAAAGCTTCCTGCAGCAGCCACAGGGCGGCGAAACACAAGGCGTCGGCCAGCGGCGCTTCGTTGCGCCGCAACCAGCGCGCCCACAACCAGGTGGGCAGGGCGAAGAACCACGCCAGAGCGGCGAAAAATGCCAACAACAGCACGATCGCCAGCAACGGCGAGGCGCCGCCGTAGGTGGTCATGCTGACGTAGATCCACCAGGTGCCCGCGCCGTACAGGCCAAACCCGAACCACCAGCCACGCCACATGGCCTGGCGCGGGCTGAGCTCGCGCAGGCCCAGGTAGAGCAGGGCGATCGATAGCAAGGCCAGCGGCCAGATATCGAACGGTGCCAGGGCCAGGAGGGTGGATGCGCCGGCCGCCAGGGCCAGCAGGTTACCGGGCCAGCCGGGGCGGGTGATCCAACGCATGTTTGTCCTTAACGGTTGATCGGGGTCAGGCGCAGCAAATGTATCCGCCGGCTGTCGGCGTTGAGAATACGGAACTTGTAGGCGCCGATCTCGGTGGTTTCGTTACGCTTGGGCAGGTGGCCAAAGGCACTCATCACCAGGCCGCCGACGGTGTCGAATTCGTCATCGGAGAACTCGCTGTCGAAGAACTCGTTGAAGTTTTCGATCGGGGTCAGCGCCTTGACCAGGAAGTCACCGCTGGGCAGCGGCTTGATGTAGCTGTCTTCCTCGACATCGTGCTCGTCCTCGATATCGCCAACGATCTGCTCCAGCACATCCTCGATGGTGACCAGGCCGGCCACGCCGCCATATTCGTCGATGACCACGGCCATGTGGTTGTGGTTGGCACGGAACTCGCGCAACAGCACGTTCAGGCGCTTGGACTCGGGCACGAAGGTGGCCGGGCGCAGCAGGTCCTTGATATTGAAGCTGTCGCCGTTCTCTTTGAGGATGAGCGGCAGCAGGTCCTTGGCGAGCAGGATCCCGAGCACATCGTCATGGCTTTCGCCGATCACCGGGTAGCGCGAGTGCGCGGCGTCGATCACCGCCGGCAGGAATTCGCGCGGCGACTGGCTGGCCTTGATGCTGATCATCTGCGAGCGCGGGACCATGATGTCGCGCACCTGCAGGTCGGCGACCTGGATGGCGCCTTCGACAATGGTCAGCGCCTCGCTGTCCAGCAGTTTGTTCTGATGGGCTTCGCGCAGCAGCTCCAGCAGCTCCTGGCGGTTTTTCGGCTCATGGGCAAAAGCCTGGGTCAGTTTACCCAGCCAGGACTTCTGCCCGTTGCTCGATCGATCTTCGCTCATGGCGGTTCTCGTGATCCTTCGTGTATCAGTGTGTGAGGGTGTCGGTTTCATCATCGGCATAGGGGTCGGGGTGACCCAGTTCTGCCAGCAATTCTCGTTCCAGGCCTTCCATCTCCTCGGCTTCCTCATCGTCGATGTGGTCGTAGCCAAGCAGGTGCAGGCAACCGTGGATGACCAGGTGGGCCCAATGCGCGTCTAGCGACTTGCCTTGCTCGCTTGCTTCGCGCTCGACCACCGCCACGCAGATGACCAGGTCGCCCAGTAGCGGGATATCGAGCAGGTCATCGGGTACATCGGCAGGGAACGACAGCACGTTGGTCGCGTAGTCCTTGTGCCGGTAGGTGTGGTTCAGCTCACGGCCTTCGGCTTCGTCGACCAGGCGAATGGTCATTTCCGAGTCGGCGCTGCGCTGGCGCAAGGCCAGCTCACACCAACGGCGGAAGTCATCGTCGCCCGGGGCAGCGGCATCGGTGGCCCGTTGAATGTCGAGTTCAAGCATCTTTGCCGGGTGCCTCAGGCTTGGCCTGGCGGGCATCGAAGCGGTCATAGGCCTCGACGATACGCTGCACCAGTGGATGACGAACCACGTCTTTGGGCTGGAAGTGGGTGAAACTGATACCCGGCACGTCCCGCAATACTTCGATGACGTGTGCCAGCCCCGACTTGGTGCCACGGGGCAGGTCGACCTGGGTGATGTCGCCGGTGATCACCGCGGTAGAGCCGAAGCCGATGCGGGTCAGGAACATTTTCATCTGCTCGAGCGTGGTGTTCTGGCTTTCGTCGAGGATGATGAAGCTGTTGTTCAGGGTGCGGCCGCGCATGTATGCCAGCGGGGCGATCTCGATGACCTGGCGCTCGATCAGCTTGGCCACGTGCTCGAAGCCGAGCATTTCGTACAAGGCGTCATACAGCGGGCGCAGGTACGGGTCGATCTTCTGCGCCAGGTCGCCAGGCAGGAAGCCAAGCTTTTCGCCTGCCTCGACCGCCGGGCGTACCAGCAGGATACGGCGCACCTGCTCGCGCTCCAGTGCATCCACGGCGCAGGCCACTGCCAGGTACGTCTTGCCGGTACCGGCCGGGCCGATGCCGAAGTTGATGTCGTTGGCGAGGATTTCCTTGACGTAGCGCTGCTGGTTC
Organism: Pseudomonas sp. BJP69; assembly: GCF_007633355.1. Classification (NCBI taxonomy): domain Bacteria; kingdom Pseudomonadati; phylum Pseudomonadota; class Gammaproteobacteria; order Pseudomonadales; family Pseudomonadaceae; genus Pseudomonas; species Pseudomonas sp. BJP69. Next base: position 4,850,629 of record NZ_CP041933.1, on the reverse strand, counting down.
AGACCACGCGGGCGGATATTGCCCTTGCGGGTGCGCAGCGACACGCTGACTTCGTTGACGGCCGGGTTGTCGATGTGCTCGACGGCCGACTCCTGCAGGTACAGGTGCACGGTTTCCGGCGACAGGTCAGTGGCCTTGGTCTCACGGTAGAGACGGCGCAGCAGCTGTTCGGCCGCAGAGGTTGTCTTGGGTTCGCCGATCAGTTCGAACTGATTGCCACGGTTGCGGATTTCGATGGCCAGGCGCTGTTCGATCAGGCGCAGGTGCTCGTCGAACTGGCCGCACAAGTTGGCGAAACGGTTGGCCTCGAAAGGTTCGAGGATGAAACGATGGGGTTCTATGGGTGCGTTCAAGGTCGTTTTTAGCCGCTCGACGGCAATGGAGTTGAACTCAAGAATAACCCTTGAATGGCAGTGGCGAAAGCACTGAAACGATCAAGGGTATGTTCGCCCCTGCACCGGGCGCGTGTACCCATGCTGGCGTACTGGCGGTCAGGGCAACGGCGAGAACGGCGTGCGCCCTTCGGCGTTCTGCAGTTCCAGCAGGTATTTGCGGAAAATCTGGCCGAGCACCTGGGTGGCATGCTCCAGGTCGTCGCGAGGCATTTGCTCGGTGACTTCGTCGGCCATGTCCAGCGCGTCTTCGGCACCGTTGACCGCGGCCATTTTCAGCAGGATGTACGCCTGCACATTATTGGCCTTGACCCCTTCGCCATGGAAGAACATGGCCCCCAGGCGATACTGGGCATCGGCCTGGCCTTGCAGCGAGGCTTTCTGGAACCAGTCCAGGGCTTTGTTCAGGTTCTTGGGGGTTTGCGTGTAGTAGTACTCGCCCAGTTCGAACTGCGCCTGGGCGTCCCCCGCGCTGGCGGTCTGCTCGCAGGCCTTGAGGGCGTTTGCCAGGTCTTCAGGCTGAACGTTCAAGGTGCAGCGCCCCGTTGCCGGAATGAGCAACGAGTTACCGCCCTCCGCCAGGGCCAGCAGGGGCTGAAGAAGCAACAGGCAGCCCAGGGTCAGGGCGCGGCCGGTGCGGTTCATGGGGATCGACTTACCTCTGCAAAGCTGCGGCCAATGTCTCTGGTGGCACATTATGGGATAAGCAGCGCCAACCTTACAAAGTTTTACTCGAATTTCTGCTTGGTTGGGGAAGTCAGCTGATTGTGCATGAATAATTGTTGCCTGTACCGGCCTCTTTGCGGGTGATCCCGCGAAGATCCCGGTACAGGCAAAGCATCACTTCAGGGCAGCAAACGCCTTCTCAGCCGCATCCAGGGTGATCTGCAACTCCTTGTCGCCATGGGCGATGGAGGTGAAGCCTGCCTCGAACGCGCTCGGTGCCAGGTACACGCCACCGTCGAGCATCAGGTGGAAGAAGCGCTTGAAGCGCTCGGCATCGCTGGCCATCACGTCATCGAAGGTGACGATATCGTCGGCACCGCTGAAGTACAGGCCGAACATGGCACCGGCCTGGGTGGTGACGAACGGCACCCCGGCGGCATCGGCGCGCTGTTGCAGGCCGTCGAGCATGCGGCTGGTGTAGTCGGTCAGCTCGGCGTGGAAGCCGGGGCGGCTGATCAGCTTCAGGGTGGTCAGGCCGGCGGCCATGGCCAGCGGGTTACCCGACAGGGTGCCGGCCTGGTAGACCGGGCCCAGCGGGGCGATGCAGCCCATGATTTCACGCTTGCCGCCGAAGCAGCCGACCGGCATGCCGCCGCCGACGATCTTGCCGAAGGTGGACAGGTCCGGGGTGATGCCGTAATGGCCCTGGGCGCCACCCAGGGAAACGCGGAAGCCAGTCATCACTTCGTCGAAGATCAGCACCACGCCATGCTTGTCGCACTGCTCGCGCAGCCCTTCGAGGAAGCCCGGGGCCGGTGGCACGCAGTTCATGTTGCCGGCCACTGGCTCGACAATGATGCAGGCTACGGTCTGGCCAACTTCGGCCAGGGTCTTCTCGACGGCAGCGATGTCGTTGAACGGCAGGGTCAGGGTGTGCTTGGCGAAGTCGGCTGGCACGCCCGCCGAGCTGGGGACGCCCTGGGTCAGCAGGCCGGAGCCGGCTTTTACCAGCAGGCTGTCCGAGTGGCCGTGGTAGCAGCCTTCGAACTTGATGATGGCATCGCGGCCGGTGTAGCCACGGGCCAGGCGGATGGCGCTCATGGTGGCTTCGGTGCCCGAGCTGACCATGCGCACCATTTCCATCGACGGCACGATCGAGCAGACCAGGTCGGCCATTTCGGTTTCCATGGCCGTTGGCGCACCGTAGGACAGCCCGTGCTGCAGCTGCCTGCGCACCGACTCCAGCACCTCGGGGTGGCCGTGGCCGAGGATCATCGGGCCCCAGGAGCCGACGTAATCGACATAGCGCTTGTCGTCCTCGTCAACGACGTAGGCGCCCTCGGCATGCTTGAAGAACAGCGGCGTACCGCCAACGCTCTTGAAAGCGCGGACCGGCGAGTTGACGCCGCCGGGGATGTGCTTCTGGGCTTGGGCGAACAGGGCTTCGGAACGGGACATGGGAATCTCTCGAATCAGGATGCGAACAAGGCGTTGAAGGCGCGGGCGCGGCGGGTAACTTCCTGCGCGCTGTCGGCACCGAACAGGCCGTGGATCACCGCCAGCAGGTCGGCGCCATGGTCGACCAGCGGGGCGGCGTTGTCGAGGGTAATGCCGCCGATCACCGCGATCGGCAGCTTTACCTGGGCGCGAGTCTGCTCCAGCAGCTCGATACTGGCGGCAGGCGCGCCGGGCTTGGTCACGGAGTTGAAGAAGCGGCCGAAGGCCACGTAGCTGGCACCTTCCTCGGCGGCCTGGGCGGCCAGCGCGAGGCTGGCGTGGCAGGTGGAACCGATGATCGCCTGGCGGCCGAGCAGGGCCCGGGCCGGGGTCAGCGGGCCGTCGGTCTGGCCCAGGTGCACGCCGACGCCCAGGCGCGCGGCCAGTTCGGCGTCGTCGTTGATCAGCAGCTGGGTGCCATAGCGCTCGCACAGCTTCATCAGCGCTTCGGCTTCACGCAGCCGGCGCGCTGCGTCGTCGCTTTTGTCGCGGTACTGCAGCAGGCACACGCCGCCTTCCAGCGCCGCTTCGACATAAGACAGGAAACGGCCGGCAAGCAGTTGACTGTCGGTAATGGCATACAGGCCACGTAGCTTCATGGAAAGCCTCGCTTCAAGCGCAGAAGTCCAGGGGCAGGCGGCGGGGCACGTACTGGCCTTTGCCCAGCTGCTCGGCGTCACGCAGGGTGCGCCAGGTGTAGTCGAGGGCGCTGCGTACGGCACTTTCCAGCTGCTCGCCCAAGGCCAGGCGGCCGGCCAGGGCGCTGGCCAGGGTGCACCCCGAGCCATGGTAGCTGCCTGGCAGGCGCTGGCAGGTCCAGGTGTATTGCTGGCCGTTCTGGGTGTACAGGCGGTTGTGGATTTCGTCTTCGTCGCCGTGCCCGCCGGTAATCAGCAGGTGCTTGCAGAACGGCAAGAGTTTCTCGGCACACGCATCGGCGCTGCCCTCGGGCAGTTCGGCGAGAATGCGCGCTTCAGGCAGGTTCGGCGTGGCGATGGTCGCCAGCGGCAGCAGGCGTTCGCGCAGGGCATAGCCTACTTCATCCTTGCCCAGGCGGCCGCCGCCGCCGGCGCGCAGCACCGGGTCGCAGACCAGCGGCAGGTGCGGGTGGGCGGCCAGCAGCTCGGCCACGGTGTCGACCATGTCGATCGAGCCAAGCATGCCCAGCTTGACCGCGGCAACCGTGGAGTCGGCCAGTACGGCGTTAGCCTGGGCCAGCACCCACTCGCGGTCGAGTACCCGGAAGTCGGAAACATTGACGGTATCCTGCACGGTCAGGGCAGTCACGGCGGGTGCAGCGTGACAGCCTTGGGCGAGCAGGGCTTCGATATCTGCCTGCAAGCCGGCGCCGCCACTTGGGTCGTGGCCGGAGAGACAGAGGACAACGGGGCGGGAGCTGTAGGTATTCATGGTCGGCGAGCTTACCACCAAACCTGTTTGGGAGAATCGTCCGACAAACCGGATTTACTGATCGAATGGTCAGCTTACGGCTTGCATCTTCCATCAAACTATTGATTTAGAAGCCTTTGTTCGAGTTTTGGCATGGCCGATCGCCAGCGGTTACAGCTATGCTAGAGTGCTTGGATAACTCGACAAACGGACTCTGCTGGATCACGTCGTCTCAAACGGATGGGAGGCAACCGCGACGCGACTGCACAGACCAGGCTGGGGCTGTATGCGCTATTTGCTGATTGTGCTTCTGGGGATGCTGCCCGTGCTGGCCGGCGCAGTCGATTTCGACGAGGCTACCCGGCACCTGCCGCTGGGCAAGGTCATGCAGGTTTATGAGGACCCGGATGGCAGTAGCAGCATCGCCCAAGTCAGCGCCCCTGACTTCGCCAGATACTTCCGCCCCCACCCAGATGAGGTGCTGAACGCCGGTTATTCCACTTCGGTGTTCTGGCTCAAGGTCGAGTTGCGCCCGGTTGCGGCGCCCGGTGCTGCGCCCCGGCAGTGGCTGCTGGAACTGGCCTACCCGCCCCTGGATCATCTGGAGCTGTACCTGGCCGATGGCAATGGCGGCTACCGCCTGGCCCAGCGCACCGGCGATGCCTTGCCCTACGACAGCCGGCAGGTGCGCCAGAGCAATTATCTGTTCGAGCTGCCGCTGCCGCCTGGCCAGGTGACTACCGCTTACCTGCGGCTGCATAGCCAGGGCTCGGTGCAGGCGCCGCTGGCGCTATGGGCCCCCGAGGCCTACATCGAGGCGCAACCGACCCGCCTGTATGTGCTGGGCATGATTTATGGCGTGCTGCTGGTGATGCTGGTGTACAACCTGTTCATCTACCTCAGCGTGCGCGACGTCAGCTACCTCTACTACATCCTCTATATCGCCTCGTTCGGCCTTTACCAGGTGTCGGTGAATGGCGCCGGTGTAGCCTACTTCTGGCCGGACAGCCCATGGTGGGCGAATGCCGCGACACCGCTGAGCATCGGTGCTGCCGCGCTGTTCGCCTGCCAGTTCGCCCGCCACTTCCTGCAGCTTGGCAGTATCAGCCGGGGCTTCGATCGGCTATTGCAGCTGTTGATGCTGGGGGGCGTGGCGGTCATGGTGCTGGCCGTGAGCATGGCCTATGGGGTGGCGCTGCGCATGGCCACCCTGCTGGCGCTGCTGTTCACCGTCAGCGTGTTCAGCGCCGGGCTGTATGCCTGGTGGCGCGGGTTGCGCCTGGCGCGTTGGTTCATCATTGCCTGGACGGCGTTCCTGCTTGGTGGCCTGGTCAACACCCTGATGGTGCTGGGCTACCTGCCGAACGTGTTCATCACCATGTATGCCAGCCAACTGGGTTCGGCACTGGAGGTGGCGCTGCTGTCGCTGGCGCTGGCCGACCGCATCAACATCCTGCGCGAGCAGCAGGCGCAGGCCTTGCGTGAAACCGGCCGTACGCTGGAACAACTGAATCTGCAGTTGGCCAGGAGCAACCGGTTGAAGGACGAATTTCTGGCCAGTGTGACCCATGAACTGCGCACGCCGATGAACGGGGTGATTGGCTCGCTGGAATTAATGCATACCTTGCCGATGGAAGGCGAGATGGCCCAGTACCACCGTACAGCGGTCGGTTCGGCGCAGGGCATGATGGACATGGTCGATGCCATCCTTACGCTGTCCGAGCTGCAAGCGGGGCGCCTGCGGGTGCAGCCGGCGCCGTTCAGCCTGCGTACTTTGTTGCAGAGCCTGCGCGCCGGTTATGCCGGCCAGGCATTGGCCGAGGGCCTGTACCTGAGCCTGGATATCCCGGCCGATTTGCCGGATGGGTTACTGGGTGACGGGCCCAAGCTGGCGCGTTGCCTGGGGTGCCTGGTGGATAACGGGTTGAAGTTCACCCATCAGGGCGGCGTGGTGATCCAGGTGCGCGGGCGCCGGGTGGGGCCGGATGACATGGCGCTGACCTTCACTGTCAGCGACAGCGGTATCGGCTTCGATGACCTGGACCAGGCGACGTTGTATCAGCGGTTCTTCCAGGTAGATGGCTCGATGACCCGGCGCTATGGCGGGTTGGGGATCGGGTTGTCGATCTGCCGGCAGATGGGCGAGTTGCTGGGTGCGCGGTTGGCGCATGAGTCGACGCGTGGGTTGGGGAGCCGGTTTGAGTTGAGTTTGAATATGGCGGTTTCGCAGGGGCAGGTGCCGGTGGGTATCTTGCAGAAGCGTCGTTCGGTTTAAGGGGGGTGGGGGGGCTGGAGGGTGTTCGCCGAGATATTTTTAGCGCCTGTGAGATCGAGCGCCGCCCGCGCGGCGCTCGGTCTCACAGGCGCTGAAGATCTTATGGCGAACACCTGTCAGCCCTGATGCCGTCCTCGGCCATGCCCCCAGCAACCTACAACAATTCCAGACTCTTCCTACGTCTCAGCACTGGAAACTCCACCCCCTGCGAAATACCCTACAACCTCTGTCGACACGCGTCTGATTGCTCCTGCAAATCCCGCCCTCTAGGCTTTGCCTATCGCTGACGGTTCAGCGATCGGGTGTGGAAACCTGGCAGGGCATATGATGATTGTTGACATGACAGCTGTACGCGGGAGGCTTTCGGGCCTACCGGGTTTTCATCATATGCCTGGTTTTCCACCCCGTGTGCAGCTGTCACCCTAAAGTGTGGAAACGGAGGGGTGGCACATAACTCATATGATGACCAATCCATGATCGAAGAAACCAAAACCACCCCCGGCGTCACCTACTTCTTCCAGGGCGAAGGCCAAACCCACCCCCTGTTCCGCATCGCCGAGGGCATCCCCTGCCGCAGCGCCCGTGAGCAGGCCTCTGAACTGATGGGCTATGCACGCGATCTTTCGCTGACCGGTTTGATGGATGGCGACCAGCAGATGATGTGGGCATCGCATTACTTCGCAGCGATGGCGAAAGCGCTGTTGGATGATGCCGAGTTGGGTTTGATGCGCTGACCTTTGTATTGGCTGGGCCGGCCCATTCGCGGGCATGCCCGCTCCCACAGGGATCGTACTTCGTTCAAATTATGCACAATTCCTGTGGAAGCGAGCGTGCCCGCGAACAGCGGTGTAGCTGGTGCCGTCCTGTCCTTCGAAATTTATCTTCGGCTGACTTATTTGGGCGGACTCTCATCGTACTGGCTAGCTGTATATGAGGTAAGTTATGCCAAACCAGACTGCGCCTAGGTAGGGTAGCCAGTTACTGATCGTGGCTGTATTCTTAAATGCTTCGGGAGGTTGTCAATATCTTTTCGGTCTAGTTTGTTGTGAGGGATGTGCAGGTTTTTATTGGCCAGAAAAGTATGGCAGATACGACTCCTACTAACTGTAGTCGGGAGCGAAGATTTTGTTTGCCCCATAAGGCAATACTTAATTTCAGCCAGTAACTGCTTGGTATTGCTGAAATCATTTTTTCTAGAGCTTTCGCTTGCGCCAAGCGAATACAGAATGCCAGTCCGATCATGATCATGAAGCATGACGTCGTCGCCATGAAAAATTCCATGGCTTTCGCTGAAAATTCCATAATATTCTCACCTGTTCTGTATATTATCTGCGACGGTCAGTTCCCCCATACATTCTTGAAATGTGATGCAGCGCGGAACGATGTAGCAGCCAGGCACCTCACGAACAAGCTCATGTACCCTTGATTGACCAGCACAAGCGACTGGGCAATATCCAATTAGGTACAATGTCGAACAATGTTGCTTGTGGGTTATAAATAATTCAATTTGATTAACGTGGCGGCTATTGTTAGCCATAACAAGCTTGTCACCAGTAGCCAGAACGAAATGCGCATTCTGACCTTCAGGTAGTAAGGAAATCTAGACGCATCTGTTTCATCAAGAAGGTTTCTTTTCAAGAAAAACTTAGGGTGCAATGCAATGCCGGTCAGGGTGGAGACAATTGACATTCGAGAATGAAAGCTTTTATTGCTCCATATCTCTGTTGCAGTTTTTAGGCATGAGCTTCTTCTCAAGGCTTGTTCTAATATTCGGTAGTTTTGGATGCGAGCGAGATTTGCTGTCATGGCTAGTCCGATCAGTGCAAGTGCAAAAGGTGTCGCGACAAAGGCAAGGCGCCATATCAATTCCATATGATCATTCGTGCTCGATAAATTCATATAGCTCCTCGCCGATGTACTCTCCAGCGTTCATGCCTGCGACACTTCCGGCAAGAGACCCTGTTCCCACCATTACAATGGAGCATACAGTTCCGCTTACGGCTCCGAAACTGACGCAAGCAAAGCCGGCTGCGAATTTCCCAATGGATGCACCTACGCCGCCACCTGTTAGGCCTCCTGAAAAACTTCCTGCCTCGGTAAAACTGAGTCTTTTACATGCAGCGGTGTCCCCCGATTTGCAGGCTTCTTGAACCTTTAGTAATGATGATCCACCACCCAAAGCTATGCCTACATACCCTCCAGCTTTCAGGTATTTAGACATGCTTGCTACTTTTTCGAGGTGTGTTGAGTATCCCGGAATATTCCCAGGTGCTCCAGCTTTACTCCAATGATGAACAAGGCTACGACTAGAGATCCCCAAACCCCGCCGTAAGGTATCGTGACTGCCAAGCTCCATCCGTTTGTTCAGAAGGCCGGCCCTCAATTTGGCACTTAGCTGATTAAACAATTCTTTGCGTTCAGCAAAAAATTCAGGACTACGCAAATGCCCATGTTTCGTAAACTGCTGCTGATGCAGCTTTTCAATATTACGCAGTGTTGTACCCAGTTCCTCCAATGACCTAGCCATCATGGCCTCGCTTACCCCCATCGCCAGGCTAGCATCGCTCAGCAAGCCGGCAATATCCGCCTGGTGGCGCATCATGAAGTTGGCTTCCTCGGGTGTCAGACTTGCCAACGCTTCGCGTGCGAATTCCGCCGCACTCATCGCGTGCAGTTCCTGGCGAGTGCAGGCGTGCCCGTTGCGTGGGTCGCCAATAATGAAAATTTCCCCTGCTTTGAACCCCTGCTGGTAAGTCGGGTTGAGCCGTTTCAACATTGCACCCGGCAGGATGGATTCCGTGTCTCTGAGGTTGGCCAAAACCTGCTCGTAAGACATGCTGCGGGGAACGATGTAGAACCCAGGCTCCATGCCTGGTGGCGTGGACGAAGGCTGAGCCACTGCTGGCTGATAGGTGCTTGTGCTCGGGCTACGCGCCTGAGCCTGCGCGGGTGCCTCACGAAGAGGCTCAGGTGCTGGTGCCCTGTGCGACGCCGGTGTTGCTGACCCACCGGTAACCACGCGATTGCTGCCCTGTGGGCACCCGCATTGCACAAGTGCGCCGTCCAGAGCCGTAGGAATACCGTCCTGCCGCCAGCGGGACTCGCCCTCAACGATGGTGCCCGCTTGCCCACATAGCGGGCAGGGCGTGGTCGGGTCGCCTAGCAGCAGCCAATTGCGGCCATGCACACGGCCCCTGGCCTGGCTGGCAATGCAGATGGCGCCTGTGGTGGTGTGGTCGCCGTCCAAGCCTTGGTATCGGCCAAAGATGTTCATGCGCAGGCTCATGGCTCGCCTTTTTTCGAGGTGGGAGCCATGAACCTAGCAGGCTGTGGGCGGGTTTTTTGGGGGTGTGGAGGCTTTAGGAAGGCGCCTACAGTGAATAGGGAATTGGACTACATGCTTGTTGGGCGTGGCGCTCCCGCTGTAAGCCGGGGATGGCTGACAGGTGTTCGCCGAGATATTTTTAGCGCCTGTGAGATCGAGCGCCGAAGCGTTCGCCGCGACACATTCAGCGCCTGTGAGATCGAGCGCCGAAGCGTTCGCCTCGACACATTCAGCGCCTGTGAGATCGAGCGCCGCCCGCGCGGCGCTTCGCGGGTAAACCCGCTCCTACGTTTGTTTCGGGCCAGTATTGCCTGTGCCGGACGCGCGCGACCGCCTTGTTTTTACTACGCGATATCGTGGTGGGCGCCAGGGCGTTCGCGCGCAAATCCCCCAGGCATGATTGGCCCGAAACAAATGTGGAGCGGGTTTACCCGCGAAGCGCCGCGCGGGCGGCGCTCGATCTCGCAGGCGCTGAATGTGTCGAGGCGAACGCTTCGGCGCTCGACCTCACCCGCGCCGCAGATCTTATGGCGAACACCTGTCAGCCCAGATGCAGGCTCAAGACATGCATCTGCACCCCATGCCCCCACCACCACACCTTTAGTCACGAATGCCACTTTGCCAACCCCGCAGGCAGTGCTTCACTGGGTCTTTCAAGCCTACCCGGATCCAGGAGCCTCCGATGAACCTGCACCAGTACGCTGAAACCCACGAAGTCACCAACCAGCCACCGTCCCTCGACGGTGCCAACCTTTACCGCCTCGACCTGCCACTCCAGGAGTGGTCGCGGCGTTTCGGCGCGGGCTGGGCGCAGTCGCGGATCGATGCCTACGGCGCCCTGGCCGGGGGGCCGCTGATGCAGGCTGGCTTTCTGGCCAACGCCCACAAACCCGAATTCAGCAGCCACGACCGCTACGGCCATCGCATCGACCTAGTCGAGTTCCACCCGGCCTACCACGAACTGATGCGCACCGCGATCGAGCACGGCCTGCCGTCGCTGCCATGGGCAGAGCCCCGCCCCGGGGCGCATGTGGCGCGGGCATCCATGACCTACCTGCACAGCCAGGCCGAAGCCGGCAGCGGCTGCCCGTTGACCATGACCTTCGCCGCCGTGCCAGCCCTGCGCTTGCAACCCGAGCTGGCCGAGTACTGGCTACCGAAAATCCTCGCCTGCGAGTATGACCCGCGCAATGTCGGCGACCGGCACAAGGCCGGGGTCACCCTGGGTATGGCGATGACCGAAAAACAGGGCGGCACCGATGTGCGGGCCAACACCACCCGGGCCTACCCGGTCGGGGCGCCGGGCCCGGGTCAGGCCTACGAGCTGGTCGGCCACAAGTGGTTCTGTTCGGCGCCGATGTGCGATGCCTTCCTTACCCTGGCGCAAACCGAAAAGGGGCTGAGTTGTTTCCTGCTGCCGCGCCACCGCCCGGATGACAGCCGCAACCAGTTCTATATCCAGCGCCTGAAGAACAAGCTGGGCAACAGCTCGAACGCCTCCAGCGAGGTGGAGTTTCGCGGGGCGTTGGCGTGGATGATCGGCGAAGAAGGGCGCGGTGTGCCGACCATCATCGAAATGGTCGCCATGACCCGCTTCGATTGCATGGTCGGCTCCAGTGCGCTGATGCGCCAGGCGCTGACCCAGGCTACCCACCACTGCGCGTACCGCAAGGTCGGTGGGCGCGTGTTGAATGAGCAGCCGCTGATGCAGAACGTGCTTGCCGACCTGGCCTTGGAGAGCGAGGCTGCGCTCGCCCTCAGCCTGCGCATGGGTCAGGCGCTGGAGCAGCTCGAAGATCCGCAGCAGGCGCACTTCGCCCGCCTGGTGACGGCAGTGGGCAAGTACTGGATCTGCAAGCGTGCGCCGGCCATGATCAACGAAGCCGCCGAATGCCTGGGCGGTGCCGGTTATGTGGAAGACAGCATCCTGCCCCGGCTGTACCGCGAAGCACCGGTGAACTCGACCTGGGAAGGCTCGGGCAATGTGCAGTGCCTGGATGTGCTGCGGGCCCTTTCCAAGGAACCGGGGGTGCTCGATGCCTTGTTCGCCGAGCTGGGCGATGGGCATGGCGACCCACGTTTGGCGGCGCATATCGGCAACCTCAAGGGGGCGTTTGCCGATACTGGCGACATGCAGTACCGCGCGCGGCAACTGACCGAGGATATTGCCCTGGCGTTGCAGGCCAAGCTGTTGCTGGAGGCGGGCAATGCGTTGGTGAGTGATGCGTTCATTGGCAGCCGGTTGGCGGGGGGCGGCCGGGTGTATGGGGCGTTGCCGCGTGGTGTGGATGTGCAGGCATTGGTGGCGCGGGCGACGCCAGCCTGGGCGAATTGATTCGGCTTCTTCGCGGGCATGCCCGCTCCCACAAGATCTTCATGGATGTCCCGGGCGGTGCCGTACCTGTGGGAGCGGGCGCGCCCGCGAAGGATCCAGCACCGATCAATGGGGATGTATTTAGCCAAGAAGGCAGGCAAGATGGTTCACATGCATGTCCAGACAGGAAGCACAGTGTGAGCCACGCTTTTGTAGTCGTTGATACCCCCGAACAGGCCGTCGATCGTCTGGCGGCCCTGCATGAACAAGCCACCGGTGCCCTAAGCCTTGCGCTCAAGCGTTATCTGAAAGACCGCACCGAACCCGACGCCGAGCAGCGCGACCTGTTCCGCTACCCGGCCCTGCGCCTGACCTACTACAGCCATGGCGAAGTCGCCGCCACCACGCGCGCCTATGCCAAGGTGCAGGTGGCCGGCACCTACAGCGTCACTGTCACCCAGCCCGCGGCGTTCCGTGGTTATCTGCTGGAGCAACTGCGCCCGCTGATGCACGACTACACCGTTACCGTAGAAGTGGGCGTCAGCGAACAGAATATCCCTTACCCCTATGTGGTCGACCAGGGTGACGAACTGGCCGGCAGCGGCATCACCGCCGCGCAGTTGGCGCGGGTGTTCCCCAGCACCGACCTGTCGGCCGCCACCGACAATATCGCCGACGGCCTGTACGACTGGGATCATGCCGACGTGTTGCCGCTGGCACTGTTCGATGCCGCACGCGTCGACTTCTCGCTGCGCCGCCTGGTGCATTACACCGGCAGCGACTGGCGCCACATGCAGCCGTGGATCCTGCTGACCAACTACCACCGCTATGTCGACCAGTTCATCAGCCATGGCTTGGAGCAGTTGCGTGACGACCCGCGTTTCGTGCGCATGGTGCTGCCGGGCAACGTGGCCATCGAAAAGGGCATGGACCATGGCGAAGCCCAGGCGCTGGTTGCCAGCGTGGTCTGGCACCGTTACCAGATGCCGGCCTACCACCTGATCGCCGCCGACGGTGACGGCATCACCCTGGTCAACATCGGCGTCGGCCCGTCGAATGCGAAGAACATCACCGACCATCTGGCGGTGTTGCGCCCGCATTGCTGGTTGATGATTGGCCACTGCGGCGGCCTGCGCCAGTCGCAGACCATTGGCGACTATGTTCTGGCACACGCCTACATGCGCCGCGACGGCATTCTCGACCGCGTGGTGCCGCCGAATATTCCGATCCCGGCCCTGGCCGAAGTGCAGTTGGCGCTGCAGGAAGCGGCTGCGCAAGTGACCGGAGAGCGTGGCGAACAGTTGAAGAAGCGCCTGCGCACCGGCACCGTGTTGACCTACGATGACCGTAACTGGGAGCTGCGCTGGGCCCAGGAGCGGCCGCTGATCAACCTCTCACGTGCCGTGGCGGTGGACATGGAAAGCGGCACCATTGCCGCCCAGGGCTATCGCTTGCGGGTACCGTACGGCACCTTGCTGTGCGTGTCCGACAAGCCACTGCACAGCGAGATCAAGCTGCCAGGTTCGGCCAACGCCTTCTATAACCGGGCGGTCAGCCAGCACCTGAAGATCGGCATTGCCGCCCTCGACCTGCTGCGCACCGAGCTCAACTCGTTGCACTCGCGTAAACTGCGCAGCTTCGATGAGCCGCCGTTCCGCTGAGGATCCATGTCACTGCCACCCCGTAACAAGCCGCGCCGCCCCCAGGCGCGGCCTGCCGCCGGCCCGCGTCGCCAGGCCAAAGCGCCGCCGGCCGAGCCCCGCCTGATCCTGTTCAACAAACCGTTCGACGTGCTGACCCAGTTCAGTGACGGCGAAGGGCGGGCGACGCTCAAGGACTTCATCGATATCCCGGGCGTATACCCGGCCGGGCGGCTGGACCGTGACAGTGAAGGCTTGCTGTTGCTGACCAACGATGGCGGGCTACAAGCGCGGATTGCCGACCCTAAGCACAAGCTGGCCAAGACCTACTGGGTGCAGGTGGAAGGTGAGCCGAGCGACGAGCAGTTGCAGCGTTTGCGTGACGGCGTGGAGCTGAACGATGGGCCGACCTTGCCGGCCGAGGCGCGGCGCCTGGCCGAGCCCGCGTTGTGGCCGCGCAACCCGCCGGTGCGTTTTCGCAAGAGCGTGCCGACCAGCTGGCTGGAGCTGGTAATTCGTGAAGGGCGTAACCGCCAGGTGCGGCGCATGACGGCAGCGGTGGGGTTGCCGACCTTGCGCCTGGTGCGGGTACGCATTGGTGACTGGGCGCTCGACGGGTTGGAGCAGGGGTGCTGGCGCGAGGTTCCGGCAAAATTGCAGCGCTAGTGGGGGCCGCTTTGCGGCCCATCGCGACACAAGGCCGCTCCTACAGAACCGCGCAAACCCATGCCTTGGGTCGCGACCTCTGCATTCCCAAGGCCTAAACCCCTTCAAGAAACCCCACCACCACGCTCTTGATGATAAAGGCCAGCACCCCCAGCCCCAGCACGAAGAACAGGATCAGCGTACCGAACTTGCCCGCCTTGGACTTTTTCGCCAGGTCCCAGACGATGAAACCCATGAAACCGATCAGCACGGTGACCAGGATGATCATCATCCACTCTTCGAATACGGCGGGATCCATCGGTGTTCTCCAGGCAGTTTGAGCGCTCGAGTATACGCCCGCAGGCGCGGGCAATTACCGAAGGTGGGTCAATGGCAGCTCGGTGCTGGCCAGCACCTGGTTCAGCACGAAACTCGAACGCACGCTGGTGACGCCTTCGATGCGGGTCAGGCTGCCGAGCAGCAGTTTCTGGTAGTGGTCCATGTCGGGCACCACCACCTTCAACTGGTAGTCGGCATCCATACCGGTGACCAGGCTGCATTCCAGTACCTGAGGCAGGTTGCGGATAGCGGCCTCGAAGGTCTCGAAGCGCTCCGGCGTGTGCCGGTCCATGCCGATCAGCACGTAGGCGGTCAGGCTCAAGCCCAGCTTTTTGCGATCGAGCAGGGCGACCTGGCGGGAGATGTAGCCGTCGTCCTCCAGCTGCTTGACCCGACGCGAGCATGGCGAAGGCGACAAGCCGATGCGCTCGGCCAGTTCCTGGTTGGAAATGCGCGCATCGCGCTGCAATTCGGCGAGGATGCTCAGGTCATAGCGGTCGAGTTTGCTCATGGCATTTGCCTTTTCTGTTCGGATTGCGGCGAATTATCATTCCAGGGTGAAAAATTGCGCAAGTAATATTTATATGAGCAATCTTCGCAATCCGCTGCCGCCAGCTGTCCGGTATCTTTATCAACAGAATCACTGCCCGGACATCAGTCCACGGCGACGCGCCCTAGGCGGGCGGTCGCGGCCAGCCATCCAACCGGATCCGCAGGCCCCCGGGCTACACAGCTTCCAGAAGACGCTGTGAGGTGAGCCGGTGCCACAAGTGCCGAGCACGGACGACAATTCCTGAAGGGAGGCCCTGCGGCCTCCCTTTTTTCATGTCGGTAATTTTAATTGGCCGGCCTGAAGAGCACGGTAGACTGGCTGCCTGCTGCAGTTTACCTACCGAGAGGAATACCATGACGTCGCGCATCTGGCAGTTGGCAGGTGTTGGTTTGCTGGGGTTGGGCATCAGCCTTGGGGCGCTGGCCGAAGGGCCCGGCGACCCTGGGCCCGGTCGGCCGCTGAACGCCCGCGACGAAGTACGCCAGACCCAGCCGCCCCGTCAGGGCTACTACCAGGATATTCCCCGCCGCCATGGCGATGAGCATCGCTGGCAAGCCGGGGGGCCGGGGCCAAGGCCCGGTGGCGACTGGCAGGGGCGCCCGGACGGCCATGGCAATGGCTGGGGGCCGGGGCCGCAGTACCGCCCTGGGCACACGGTCGATCGTTTCCCTGACCGCTACTGGAAAGTGCCCTATCGCGGCCGTGACTACTTCTACTCCGGCGGTTACTGGTACCGCCCGCATGGCGGCAATTACATCGTGGTAACCCCGCCTTACGGGGTGCGGGTCAATTACCTGCCGCCGTATGCACGGGAAGTGTGGGTGGGTGGGGCGTTGTTCTTCCTGGTTGCCGATACCTACTACCAGTACCTGGAAGACAGCCAGGAATATGTGGTGGTCAACCCGCCGCCACCCGCGCCGCCACCGCCGGTTGCGGGCGGCTATGACGTGATGGCGTACCCGATGTATGGCCAAGGCCCGGAGCAGCAGGAGCAGGACCGTTACCAGTGCCACCGCTGGGCGGTCAGCCAGTCAGGCTTCGACCCCGCCACCGCGACTTACGCGCCGCCGCCGAATGTGCTCAGCAATTACCAACGCGCACTGGGGGCCTGCTTCAGCGGCCGAGGGTACAGCGTCAACTGACCCACGCGCAGGTTCAGACCGGGTCGGCATGCACCATCACATCCGCTTGCGGATAACGCTGGCGGATCACCCGCGAGGCCTCCACGCACAGCTCATGGGCATCATGCAGCGGCAACTGCCCGGGCAAATCCAGGTGCAGTTGTACGAACCACTGGTTGCCCGACAGCCGCGTACGCAGGTCGTGCACGCCTTTGACCCCGGGAATGGCCAACACCAGCGCGGCCATTTCCTCGCCCACATCGCCGGGCAGCTCCTTGTCCATCAGGATGGCGATACTCTCGCGCGCGATCTGCAGCGCGCTCCACAGGATGTAGAGGGCAATGCCCAGGCCGAACAGGGCATCCAGCTGCGGCCAGCCGAAACGGGCCAGTAACAGCGCCAGCAGGATGCTGCTATTGAGCAGCAGGTCCGAACGGTAGTGCAGCGAGTCGGCGCGGATCGCCGTGGAGCCGGTCAGGCGGATGACCTTGTACTGGAAGGCCAGCAGGGCGACCGTCAGCACCAGTGACAGCAGCATCACCGCGATACCAATGCTGGTATCACCCAAGGGTTGTGGCGTATGCAGGCGCTCCACCGCCTGCACGCCGATCAATACGGCACTGACGCCGATGAACAGCGCCTGCGCCATGCCGGCCAGGGCTTCGGCTTTGCCATGCCCGAAGCGGTGGTCGTCATCAGCCGGGCGCAGGGCGTAGTGCACGGCCAGCAGGTTGAGGAACGAGGCGACGGCGTCCAGTGCCGAGTCGGTGAGCCCGGCCAGGAGGCTGACCGAGCCGCTCAGCCACCAGGCCAGCGCCTTGCTCACTACCAGGATGCCGGCCACCGCCAGCGAGGCGCGGGTGGCCAGGCGCAACAGGCGCTGGTGTTCAGCCGGGGTGGTTATCATCCGTGGTCAGGTCCTTGTGGTTCAGGCTGCTGGCACCAAGCCAAGGCTGGCCAATTGCTCGACACTGCCGCGGTGCTGGATAAGCCGCGGGTCGTCAAGCGGCAGGCGCTGGCCCAGTTCGGTTTCAAGAATGGCCTGCAGCTTCAGGTTGTCGACCTTGCCATCCGGGCTGACGGCCTGTTGCAGTTTTGCCGGGTCGACTTGGGCGGTGTGGCCGCCTGGGTAGTAGATGGCGCCGGTGGCGAAGTCGATGCCGAAGGCGATCAGCCCGGGGATCACGTAGAAGAGGATGCCGATAGCGTCCATGGCGGCAACCACCGGGTCGATCTTGCCACCGATCTGGCCGCGACGGTCCGGGTAGAAAATGGTGCCGCAGGCGGTCAGTTGGGTCAGCAGGGTAACCACGAGTGCGCTACCGATGGCGCGGGTTGGGATGCGCATGACAATCTCCGAAAGGGTATTCAGCAGGGCAAGCGAAGCGCCTGAGCCTGATGCTAAGACCATGATAGGGCAGGCTGGGTTCGCCGTTATACTCGCCAGACTGTTCGAGGACCACCATGATTTCATTACCCATTGATGCGGCCTTGCCCGCTTTGCGCCAAGCCTTGCAAACCCGCGACGAAGCGGTGCTCGAGGCGCCCCCGGGGGCGGGCAAGACCACCCGTGTGCCGCTGGCGTTGTTGCACGAGCCATGGCTGGCCGGGCAGACCATCCTCATGCTGGAACCCCGGCGCCTGGACGCCCGCGCGGCGGCCGAGCGGCTGGCCAGTGAGCTGGGTGAGCAGGTTGGGCAAACCGTGGGCTACCGCATCCGCCTGGACAGCAAGGTAGGCCCCGGCACCCGTATCGAAGTGGTCACCGAAGGTATTCTTACCCGCCGCCTGCAAGCCGACCCGGCACTGGAAGGGGTGGGCTTGCTGATTTTCGACGAATACCACGTTTTGCCACAATCCCCGGAAACGCATATTTCTTGTCAAACCAAGATTTGAGCCTTGCTGCCCTTTCTTTGCTCTGCTCCTCATCGAGCACCTAAGTGGTGTATCAGGTGATGCAGTCAAGCTGAGCCCGACCCTGCAGCTTTTCCATTCCAGACCAACCCTCGGCGAGGGTCTTTAATCCCACCTCCGGTAGGTGCCACGGGAGGTTCTTCATTGCCGCACGAGCGCTGCTCCGCTCCAGCAACCTCTCACGAAGCCAATGCCTAGCCAGCCTTCATCCCATGGAATAGCAATGAGGTGATTCGCCGGACATTGCTGTTGTGTTCCTCGCGATCTGGATCCGTCGCTTTGACTAGCCTCATCAGCTGGACATGGGAATAGTCGTTCAAGAGGAACGCGGCCAACTCGACGTCCAGATCCGCCCTGAGCTTGCCTGCCTCCTGAAGCGCCCTGAGCACATTTGCAATCTCTCCCTGCAGCTTGTGGTTCATTTGATGGTACGAGTCAGGCAGCCCGACTCCACCGCTCAGCACCAGTGGCAGCAGCTCAGCCCAAATGGGGGCAGGTAAGACTTTGAGGCTGTAGCTGATCAGAAGCGATTCCAGGTGGCACAGCAGATCCACCGGGTCTTCGAACTGGTGCATGACCTCCCGCAGGTCGAGCACTGCGCGCTGATCAGCCTCCTGAAGCAACCCCAGCAGGATCTCCTGCTTGCTCGGGTAGTACTTGAAAACGGTAGGTGACGACACCCCGGCGAGCTTCGCTATCTGGTCAATAGACGTCTGCGCATACCCCTGATCTCTGAACAATTCGATGGCCGCCTCGGAGATGGCCTGGCGGCGCAGCTCCATCTGTCGTTCACGTAATCCACTCACTTGCGCTATCCGGTTGTCCACAGTCGAATGCAGCCTACCAGAAAAGGTGATCCCAATAAAATGTTTTAGTTGACTAAAGTTTTTGTTCGTAATAAATCTTTAGGGCATCTGCACGAACCGCAGAGTCATTTTTCGGGACAGCGTCATGAACGATAACAAGATTGATCATCTGGCCGAGCAGTACCGTAAGGCCAAGCAAGCGGTCATCAGCGGTGGACTTTCAGTCTCTCTGATGCAAGGGTTCCCAGCCACTCCAGATGCCCGGGTGACCTGGGATAACTGGATGCGTCCACCCTACAACCGCTGGGCTTTCAGAAATCTTGCACGCTTGCGCCCAACCATCGATGTCAAAGCTGGGAACGGTGCTCCCAGTGAGTGGAAATGTGCTCCCGGATCACTGGGTGGCTTGGCGTTCGAAAGCGTGATCGGCGAGTCGGTGACGGTTGCTGAGCACCTGCAGGCGAGCCAAACCGACGCCTTCATCGTGGTGCGTAACGGCGAGGTTATGCACGAGGAGTACTTCAATGGTCAGCAGCGCAGCGACCGGCACATCATGTTCTCCGTTACCAAATCGTTGATCGGCATGATCGGTGAAGACTTAGTGTCGTCGGGCATTTTGAACCCGGAGGCTCTGGCCAAGACCTATGTTCCTGAGTTTGGCGACGGTGCCTTCGCAGACGCAACCGTGCAGCAACTGTTCGACATGGCGGTAGGCATCGACTACAGCGAGGTCTATGACGATCCTGCTTCGGAAAGCTCTCAATATGGCTACGCCTGCGGATTTCAGCCGGCGCCGACTGAGTTTTCGCGCTATGAGTCGCTGTACCAGTACATCCCCTCGTTGCGAAAATTGGGTGAGCACGGTGGGTTTTTCCACTACGTGACTGCAACGACTGAGGCGTTAGCGTGGGTGATGGAGCGAGCAAGCGGTCTGTCTTGTTCGGAGCATCTTGAGCGCGTGTGGGGCAAGCTCAGCTGCGAGCGCGATGGCTATTTTATGGCTGACCCTTGGGGGCGCAGTGTGGCTGGTGCCGGCTTCAACGCGACCTTGCGTGACATGGCCCGCTTTGGTCAGTTGATTCTCGATGGCGGCAACCGCAATGGTGAACAGCTCATTTCTCAGAGCGCGATCGAGCGAGTGCTTCGTGGCGCTGACCCTGCTATCTACTCTGCGAACGAAGAGTTCTCCGAGTGGACGCCGGGGGCGTCGTATCGCAGCCAGTGGTATGTCTTCAACGACCACAGTCAAGCCATCATGGCAGGTGGTATCCATGGGCAGTACCTGTTTGTGGATATTCCCTCCAGGACAGTAATCGTCAAGCAATCCTCCCTACCTGAAGCTGTTACCGACCTAGATGCGGATAGCGTGCGGATGCTACGCGCTATTGCAATGCATTTGAGTGTTTAAAAAATAATTAAAGGATGCAGTCGCATCCTCCTGCTTTAGCAGGTTTCGGCGGCATGATTTGCCGCCCAACTGCCCTGTAATACAAAAACAATGCACAGGAGCATCACATGTACCGCACCCCGCGTAATGCCGGAGTATTGCTAGCGCTCGGCCTCGTTTCAGTGAGTCAGTTCACATGGGCCGGTTACAAGTTTGAAGATGGTGATTTAAGTGGAGAGTTTTCATTCTCTGCGGGTGGCTCTACTATCACCGCTCGGAACATTAACTTCGGGGCCGGGGTCAAGGATCTTCGTAGCGGTAAGGATCGTGGTACAAAAACGACTTGGCAAGAAATTTATGTCAAGCCCAAGGTTGCATTTGATTATAAGTTGAATCCTGATCTGAGCTTATTGGCGGGTGGCTCAGTGGTTGCCGCAAGCACCTTTGGGGATGGTGATGCTGGCGGCAACACGCGCAGCTCCGATGGCAGCGCTTCTGTCGAAGAGGCTTACGCAGGCTTCCGGGCTGGGAATTGGAAATTCACGGCTGGCCGTCAGGACTACATGATTGGTACCGGCTTCATCGTCATGGATGGCAACCTTGATACCTTCGGGGACGGCGCGTACTGGCTTGGCCCGCGCACGGCGTTTCGCGATTCTGCTTTGTTGGCCTGGGATGGTGGAGCTGCTCAGGTACAAGCTTTCAGTTTGGCCACCGATGATCATCTGGGCGATTTCCGGATGAATGGGGTCAACCTGGATTATGATGTGGGCGGTGCAGTCGTTCTTGGGGCAACTGCTATGAAGGTCGATGCGCTTGAGGGCCATACCCCTGCACGAGCTGCCCGTGACGGTATGCAGGTCTATAACGTGCGGGCTCTCAAGGCCGTTCACCCGGCTCTGCCCGCTCTGGAACTCAATGGCGAATACGCAGTCCAGCGAGGGAATGGTGACGGCGTTGACTACGACGCCAACGCTTGGTATGCCGAGGCGGATTACACGTTTGATATGCTTCCCTTCGCGCCTGTGCTTGGATACCGTTACACGCACTTTTCGGGTGACTCCGATCTAACTGATAATCGCCAAAAAGCCTGGGATCCTTTAAGTAAAGGGTTTATCGACTGGGGTACCTGGTTGCTCGGTGACGTCGTCGGAAACTATCTCCTGTTCAACACCAACCAGAATGTTCATCAGTTTTCAATCAAGAACCACCTCACTGAAAACCTGACGTTTGGTGTCATCCACTACCAATTCTCGCTTGACGAAAAGAACTATCAAGGAACCCCGGTTGACAAGCGTAGATTTGCGGATGAGACGGCAGTGTACTTAGATTGGACGCCAACGCCTCGCCTTTATACGTCCCTTTCGTATAACTGGGTAAATGCAAAATCCGCTGCAAAACAAGTTTTCGGGGATGACGAGCGTTTCAGTGCGCTTGAACTCTATTTTACGTATCGCTACTGAGTTCAATCAGGCATTATCAATTGCGAGGTGTCGTTCATGAAGCAGGCTTTTTTGCGCAGCGTGTTTGGCGTCGCTGCACTGGCCGTCAGTTCTCTGGCTTGGGCTCAGCCTACCGTCAGGATCTACAACTGGATTGAGTATCTACCACCGCAGGTTCTGAAGGACTTTGAGCAGGAGACAGGCATACGTCCAATTTACGATGTGTTCGATAGCGTTGAAATCCTTGAGTCAAAGTTGTTGACCGGTAACTCGGGCTATGACGTAGTCTTTCCTGGAAGCTCGAACATTGGAAAGCTCATCCAGGCTAAAGCGCTAGAGCCACTTGATCGTGCGCAGCTACCGAACTGGAGTCATTTGGACGAGTCCGTGATGAAAAACCTCGAAGCAGTGGGGGATACGGGGAACCAATATGCCGTTCCGTACCTGCTTGGAACTACGATCATCGGCTACAACGTGGACATGGTTCAGAAGGCGCTCGGCAAAGACGCAGACATGGGTTCGTGGGACGCCATATTCAAACCTGAAAATATTTCCAAGCTCGCCACGTGCGGTGTTGGTTTCCTGGATGCTGCGACAGAGATCATTCCGATTGCCTTGCATTACCAAGGCCTCGATCCAAACAGTCAAAAGGCCAGTGATTACAAGCAGGCCGAGCAGGCAGTTCTGAAAATTCGCCCATATGTGAGCTATTTCAACTCGTCCAGGTATGGCATGGATCTGGCCAACGGGGATATCTGCGCAGCCGTTGGGTGGTCGGGCGGCTTTACTTTGGCCAAGCAACTTGCCAACGTTGCCGGAAAAGGGGTCAAGATCAAGATGGTTGTCCCCAAGGAGGGCGCACCTACCTGGTCAGATGTCATCGCCATTCCTCTGAACGCACCGAATGCTAAGGAGGCTCATGCTTTCATAAACTACATCCTCCGCCCTGATGTGATTGCCAAAATCAGCAATAAGATCGGTTACCAAAATCCAAACAAGGACGCGACTGCTCTGGTAGATGAATCCTTGCGAAACGATCCTACGATCTACATTCCTGAAGCGGAGCGTTCTAACTTGTACGTTCTTGAACCGATACCGTCATCCATCGAGCGCGTACGGACTCGAACCTGGACGTCGATCAAGAGCAATCGATGATTCGGATTGCACGAGAGGAAGTAATGGAAAAGTCCGAGCACGAATCTGTGAGCGTACCTGATTTAAAGTGGGTCATGACCTTGAAGGTTGATATCTCTGTGCATGAGAACTTGGGAGAGTGTTGCGAAGGTTGGCGTAGCAACTACCCGATCACGGGGGGTACCTTTGAAGGCCTGGGTTTTCGTGGGCGTGTTTTGCCTGGGGGAAGTGACCAGTATCTTGAGCGAAGGGACGGCGTAGGGGAGCTGGATGCCCGGTACAGCCTGTTAACGGATGCCGGAGAACTCATCAATATCCACAACACAGGCCGCCTGCTTCTCGACGAGGAAGGACGACGCTTGAGCGCGGAAGGCGTGTGGCCATTGAAGCAAGAGCGCTATCGCTGTACCTGCACACCGGTCTTCCAGGTGGCTAATGGGCCTTTGAGCTGGTTGCGAGATCACGTGTTTATTGGCCATGTCAGCTATCCCGCTGAAGGGCAAGTTCACATTGCCTGTTACCGTTTAGCGTAACAGGCGTCGTCGACATAGGCTGGTCTTATGTATTGAGGCCCACCCTGGTCGTCCGCCAAGCGGCGACCAGCAGGATCTAACAAAAATATGAATACACAATCAGACAACGTCTTGCGCGCAGCCTGCATTCTCATTGCGGCAGGATCCATTCTTGCCGTAGGCATTCAACCGATTTTCATCGGCCTCTTAGTCGAGCGCCTGGGGTTAACGCTCGCTCAGCAAAGCAGCGTCATGTCAGCCGAAATGTGTGGTTCGATTTTTGGCACGTTGGCATGCGTTCCGATCATGCGCCGGTTTAGTGTTCGCACTACGGCACTCTTGGCTGCATCCGCGTTACTCGTAAGCAATCTATTCACTGCTCAGGTTTCTGATGTTTCGATGTTGATGGCGGCTCGTGTCGTTGCCGGAATAGGATCGGGGATCCTGTACGCCTATTCCATTTTCGGCCTCGGAGGGTTGCGCGACCCTGATCGCTCCTATGGGGTGCTGCTGTTCATGCAAACAGCGCTTTTTGCTTTCTCGGCTGCGACAGTACCGCTGATTGCAGGGCGTCTGGGTTTCGGGTGGGCAATCAATTACCTGTCGATCTGGTTCGCCTTGATCTGCTTCGCGTGCATGTTTTTGCCTCGGACAACCGCTCCCAAGCCCAAAAATACAACCGACGCGAATGCGAAGAGTCTTTCGGTCGTTGGGGTGTTCTCCCTTATCGGGATGGTCTTGCTCCAAGTGTCCATCTATTCGCTTTGGGGGTTCGTAGAGGGCATAGGCACTGACGCGGGAATCGGGGCCGTGGAGATCGGTTGGGCCTTGAGCGTCGGTTTGCTGGGTGGTTTGCCCGGAGCCGCATTGCCAAGCCTTCTGGGCAAGAAGCTCGGGCGAGTGCCGATGATTCTTACGGGCTCGACGATCGTATTGGCGGCCATCGTCATGTTTGCAACCGCCATCAGAAGTGCCGTTGATCTGGGGATCGCCGTGTTTCTTATGAACGTTGGCTGGAACCTTGCGCTGTCGTACTACATGTCGTCGGTCGTCGCCCATGATCCAACGGGTCGGCTCACTCGCATGGTGGGGAGCCTGCAAGTCATCTCTGCCGCTGCAGCGCCAACGATTTTGATGGTGCTCATCGGTAACCAAGGTCGGCAGGAGATTTTTACCCTATCGGCGGGCTCGGTGTTGCTGGGCGGTCTATCGATGGCGGTGATGCTGGTACTCAACCGCAGGCGCAAGACCGAAGCTGATTTTGCTATTCAGTAAGGCTGTAGGAATGTCATCCCCCTTTGGGCGGTGGGCGCAGCTCCACTCATGATTAGGGCTAATTGACCTTTAGATCAACTACCTCTATCGGCGCACCCGCCTGAACATGATTCCGGGAGGCAAGGCAGGGCCTCGTTACCTCAGGGAATACTCGATCCTTCGAAAGGGGCAGGTGGTCACTCCGGATGAGCGTGAGGGCATCCTGAAGGCCTGGCTGGATGAGGAGATCAAGACCGCAAGCTACCTCCGCTCAGCCTCGCCGAGCGTTGGCAGGACGATGCATGGGCGTCTGCACAGATCTGCAGCCGTTCTGACCGGCTATCAATCACGCAGATCACGGCCATTCGCGAGCTATCCGTCAGTCATCCGGTTGATGAAATAGCACATCGCACTGGCGCCACAATTTCTCAAGTCCAGCGTGTGATTGCCCGCAAATCCTACTCCCGCGTCATTTGAGTATTGGCTCAGCTCCGGCCTCCTTGAGGCGATCAACCTTTGTATACTGCCGCGTATGTCGTAGGAGTACACATGAGTTTGTTGCCGATCAATGCCGCGTTGCCGGCCCTTCTAAAAGCCCTTCAAGAGCGAGATGAAGTGGTGCTCCAAGCACCGCCTGGCGCCGGTAAAACGACGCGCGTTCCCCTCGCGCTGCTCGATGAGTCCTGGCTTCAAGGGCAGACAATCATCATGCTCGAACCTCGCCGCCTTGCGGCGCGCGCTGCTGCGGAGCGCATGGCGAGTGAGCTGGGTGAGAAGGTCGGCGAAACCGTGGGCTATCGCATTCGTCTCGACAGCAAGGTAGGCCCGCGTACGCGCATCGAGGTAGTTACTGAAGGTATCCTGACGCGCCGCCTGCAAAGCGATCCTGCGCTTGAGGGGGTGGGTCTTGTGATCTTCGACGAGTTCCATCTGCGAAACCTGGATGCCGATCTCGCGTTGGCATTGACGCTAAATGGACGTGAGCTGTTCCGGGACGATGCTCCGCTGAAAGTACTGCTGATGTCGGCAACCCTTGAGGGCGAGCGGCTGTCACGCTTGCTGGATTACGCACCGATCGTGTCCAGCGAAGGGCGGATGTACCCGGTGTCGACGATCTGGAGCAGGCCGCAGCAGCCCGGTGATTACCTCGAACCCCGGGCCATCAGTGCGTGCCTTGATGCTCTCGACGAGCAGACAGGCAGCTTGCTTGTATTCCTGCCAGGGCAGGCTGAGATCCGTCGTGTTCAAGCAGGGCTGGAAGACGCTTTAAGAGCCTCGCCATCTTTGCAGCAGAACACACTCCTATGCCCGCTGCATGGTGAACTCGATCTGAATGAGCAGCGTGCGGCGATCGATCCCGCCCCACCTGGGAAGCGCAAAGTGGTGCTGGCAACCAACATCGCCGAGACCAGTATCACCATTGATGGTGTGCGCGTAGTCATCGATACAGGCCTTGAGCGGGTTCCGCGCTTCGACCCACGAAGTGGGATGACGAGGCTGGATACTCAGCGGATATCCAAAGCCAGCGCAACCCAGCGTGCAGGTCGTGCAGGCCGGGTTGAGCCAGGGGTGTGTTATCGCCTGTGGTCTGAGGCCCAGCATGAGCAGATGGCTGGATTCAGTGCCCCCGAAATTCAGCAAGCCGACCTCACAGGCTTGGCGCTGCAACTCGCTAAATGGGGTGCAGAATCGGGTGACCTACGATGGCTTGATGCGCCGCCTTCAGCGGCATTTTCACAAGCGAATGACCTGCTCCGCCGCCTTGGCGCGCTGCAACAAGATGGGCAGTTGACCAAGCATGGCCAAGCGATGGCAGAGCTGCCCAGTCATCCACGCATTGCACATCTGTTGTTGCGTGGCCATGAGCTGGGCCTCACTGAGACAGCGTGCAACATTGCAGCCCTGCTCGGCGAGCGAGATATACAGCGTGGCAGCGGCGCAGATTTGCACAGTCGGCTGGCCATTCTTTCAGGGGAGCAAAGGGCTCAGCGATCAGAGCAAGCCGGCGCCCAACGAGCGAAGCAATTGGCGAAGCAGTACCGTTCATACATGCGCGGCTCAGCATCGCAACCCGTCGCTGATCCTGATCACCCTCAATGGGTGGGCTGCCTCTTGGCACTCGCCTATCCCGATCGTGTTGCGCAACAGCGCCGAGCTGGAGGGGCTGAGTATCGGTTGGCGAATGGTCGAGCGGCGATGTTTACAGAAGCTGATGCGCTGATGAAACATCCGTGGTTGGTCATTGCTGATTTGGGCAGTCGGCAGGGCCAGCGCGAAGAACGGATCTACCTGGCTGCCGATTTGGACGAAGCGTTGTTCGACACTGTCCTGAAAGAGCAGGTCACCCAGGTGGATGAGCTCGATTGGGATGAGCGAGAGGGCGTCCTTTGTGCTGAGCGGCAGGTGAAAGTGGGGGAGTTGATCCTGGCTCGCGCACCCCTGGCCAACCTCGACGATGACGCCCGTGTTCAGGCCCTGCTCAACTACGTTCGCCGCAAAGGCCTGGAGCTTTTGCCGTGGACACCAGAGCTACGTCAGTGGCAGGCGCGAGTTGAGTTGCTGCGCATTCTGGATGAAGAGGCAGGGAGCCCAAGTGAGTGGCCTGATCTTCGTACTGAAGCCCTGCTGGTGTCGCTTGAGGTGTGGTTAGGTCCGTATGTGGGAAAGGTCACCCGGCTAAGCCATTTCGGTCAGCTGGACTTATCCTCCATGCTCCGCAATTTGCTGCCTTGGCCTTTGCCGCAGCAGCTCGATGCACAGGCACCTCAGACGATTCCAGTCCCCTCAGGTTCGAATATTCGCATCGATTACAGTGAACGTCCCCCGGTGCTTGCTGTAAGACTGCAGGAGCTGTTCGGGCAGGCTGATACACCACGCATTGCAAATGGACGACAGGTGCTCAAGCTGCATCTGCTATCGCCGGCACGCCGTCCGGTTCAGGTTACCCAAGACCTTGCGAATTTCTGGAAGTCCACTTACGGCGATGTGAAGAAAGACTTGAAGGGGAGGTACCCGAAGCATTTTTGGCCGGATGATCCACTGATCGCTCAAGCGACTGCGCGTGCCAAGCCCAGAGGCACATGATCGACAGGAGGCGCGCAGGGGCGGAAGGCATTTTGCCAAACTGAGGATTCAGAGCGCTTCCAAGGGCAGCATAAAACTGCCCTATTTTATGCGCTCACTGCAAAGCGCCGCGTACTTTGTACTACTGGTGCGCTTAGCCTCGCTTCGTCGTAATTGGGGATATGTCGCCCATACCGCAAATATCTCCTCGTCAAGAAAGCTACCCAAGGTTCGAGACGCCCGTGAGGTTTTACGAGGTGAGCTCTAGAGTGTCAATGTTGGGTCTGAAGCGAACGTGCGGCTGGCGGATAGGCTGTCAATGTCTGCCGTAATCGACCTGCAGATAGTCAATCTTTGGAAGCAACATTGACAGTCAATGCCGTTTTTGTCTGAACTGGCTGACGCCCGTATGTTTCGGGGGCTACACGTTGTCAATCAATCAGGGAGGTAGGTCATAGAAAAGACTACTGGCCAGACGACCCACTGGTGGCGGAGGCCACGGCCCGGACGAAGCCGCGCGGCACCTGAAGGCGGCGCAGTGCCCCTGCACGTGCGCAGGCGACCGGGAGGGCGCCCTCAGGCGCCGGCTTTTTCTTCCAGCAACATGAACAGCCGGTAGAGCACCACTGTGCTGAACAGCTGCAGGAAGCCGCTGAGGCTGTCCATGGCCAGCTCCATGGCCGGCGATGGCTCGGGGAACGCCATGAGCAGCAACCCGTCGATCAGCCAGATCGGTGCCAGCACCGCGACCACGCAAACCATGATGCGCATGAAATGCCCGGTGGTCATGCTGGCGCTGTCGCGCATCGCCTGTACCACCGGCCGGCCACGCAGTACCAGCAGGTACTCGGCGAACACCAGGTTGATCATGATCCACACGCCCGGGAAGACGAACAGGGCCAGGCCCGCCATGATCAGCAGCGAGCTGATCAGGATCAGCAGGGCCAGTTGCGGCCACAGCTGCAAGGCGCGGGCGAACAGGTCGCGCTTGGCGATGTCCTGGCCCTGGCTACGGGTGTCCAGGTACAGGATCAGGGCGGCGCTATACAGCGGATAGCACAGCAGGCTGATCAGCATGCCGTAGGCAGGCGATGCCTGGTCGCCCAGTTGCCGGTACAGCAGTTGGGTGAGCAGGGCCTCCAGCACGACCAGCGGCAGGCACAGCTGGATAATGTTCGGCAGGTGGCGGCGGAAAAAGTACAGGGAGTCGCGCAGGACGCTCAGCGGATTCATCGGGCTATATCGCATGGCAGTAAAAACAGGTGCATCACTTTAGCCCAAAGCAGGCGTGGCGCTGTCACTTGCTGAAAAATGTTTCACCCTTGCAGCGATTGAATCGCGCGGCGCAACGCCCCATCTTTGACGTTGTCCGTTGTCCCGCTACCCATGAGGTCGCCCCATGAACACTGAAGAACAAACCCTGATCGACGGCCTGTTCGGCCGTCTCAAGCAAGCCGAAGACCCAAGCCAGCCGCGCGACCCGCAGGCCCAGGCCTGCATCGAGCAGCACCTGCGCCAGCAGCCGGCGGCACCTTACTACATGGCCCAGGCGATCCTGGTGCAGGAAGCGGCGCTCAAGCGCCTCGACGAGCAGAACAAGCAACTGCAGGCCGAGCTGGAACAGGCCCGTGCCCAGGCGGCCCAAGGCAGCAACAGTGCGCCCAGCGCTGGCGGTGGCGGTTTCCTGTCCAGCATTTTTGGTACGGGCGGGCGCACTGCAGCGCCGCCGGTGCAGCCACAGCGGCCTGCGGCTGCGGTGCCATCGGCTGGCGGCTGGCGTGAGCCGGCGGCCCCGGCCTACGCGCAACCGCCGGCACAGCAGCCTGGCGTGGGCGCTGCGCCGGCACGCAGTGGTGCCAGCAGCTTCCTCGGTGGGGCCATGCAGACCGCCGCCGGTGTGGCCGGTGGTGTATTGCTGGCGCAAGGTATCAGCAGCCTGTTCAACCACAACTCCCAGCCCGAAGAGGTGGTCGAGGTGATCAAGGAAGAGCCTGCGCCGGCCAGTGACAGTGGTGGCTGGAATGACCAGGGCGGGCAGCAGCAAGTGGCCGACAATGGTGGCTGGGGCAGCGACCAGGGTGGTTACGCCGACACCGATTACAGCAGTGATGACGGTGGGTTCTTCTCGGACGACGACTCCTACGTCTGACAGGTCTGGCATACTGCTGGCATTTCCGGGGCTGCTCAGCGGCCCCGGTATTCCAGGCCAGACACGAGGTTCCCAGGTGAAAAAGATCGCGCTGTTCGCCGATGTGCAGAACCTCTACTACACCGTGCGCCAAGCCCATGGTTGCCATTTCAACTACACCGCCCTGTGGGCCGATGTCTGCCGCGAAGGGCAGATCGTCGAGGCCGTGGCGTATGCCATCGACCGCGGCGACAGCAAGCAGCAACAGTTCCAGCAGATCTTGCGCAACCTTGGTTTCGACGTGCGCCTCAAACCCTTCATCCAGCGCAGCGACGGCTCGGCCAAGGGCGACTGGGACGTGGGCATTACCCTGGATGTGATCGACGCCGCCAGCCGGGTCGACCAAGTGGTGCTGGCCTCGGGTGACGGCGATTTCGACCTGCTGCTGGAGCGGGTGATCCAGCGCCACGGCACTGAGGCGGTGGTGTATGGTGTGCCCGGGCTGACGGCGCTGTCACTGATCCGTGCCGCCAGCCGCTATGTACCCATCGAGGGTAAGTTGTTGCTCAAGCACTGAGGTCATTCGTGGAACGTATCGCTGTCATCGACTTTGAAACCACCGGCATTTCCCCCGGTGCCGGCTGCCGCGCCACCGAAGTGGCGGTGGTCATGCTGGAAGGCGGGCGCATTGTCGAGCGCTACCAGAGCCTGATGAACGCCGGTGTGCCGGTACCCGCATTCGTGGCCGGGCTGACCGGCATCACCACGGCGATGCTGCGCAGTGCGCCGCCGGTCGACAAGGTCATGAACGAGGTGGCCGAGTTTGTGGGTGAAACCCCGCTATTGGCGCACAACGCCGCGTTCGACCAGAAGTTCTGGGACTACGAACTGGCGCGCATCGGCCGCAGCCGCAGCCAGTCATTTGCCTGTTCGCTGTTGTTGTCGCGGCGCCTGTTGCCGGCAGCGCCGAACCACAAACTGGGCACCCTGACCCGCTGGGCGGGGCTGCCGGACACCGGTACTGCGCACCGGGCCATGGCCGATGCCGAAATGGCCGCCAACCTGATGCAGCACCTGGCCGGCGTGTTGCGAGAACAGCATGGTGTGCAGCAGCTCTCGCATGGCCTGCTGTGCCGGTTGCAGAAAACACCGGCAGCCAAGCTGCGCGAGGCGCTGGTCAAGTATGCTTGAGGCGTGTTCGGCCCTCGCTTCAAGCGGCGCCCGCTTCAAACCGAACGCACCGAAAGTGTGCCGCTCATTTCAAGCCATTCTGTAACTTCTGTTCGCTCAGGCAGGCCCCTAGACTGTTCACCCGTAAACGGATTTCGAGTGTTCCAATGCCTGCCTCCCGTCGCATTCCCTGGTTGCTCATCGGCGCCTTCCTGGCGCTGTACCTGGTCTGGGGCTCCACCTACCTGTTCATCCGCATTGGCGTCGAGAGCTGGCCACCGATGCTCATGGCCGGTGTGCGTTTCCTGATCGCGGGTAGCCTGCTGTACGGTTTTCTGCGCTGGCGCGGTGCGCCGGCACCCACGTGGCCGCAATGGCGGGCTGCCGGGGCAATCGGCTTTCTGCTGCTAAGTTGCGGTAACGGCGGGGTAACGGTGGCCGAGCACGCGGGCGTGGCCTCGGGGGTGGCGGCCCTGGCGGTGGCGACGGTGCCGCTGTTCACCTTGCTGTTCGGCCTGCTGTTCGGGCACCGCAATTCGAAACTGGAGTGGGCAGGCATTGCCCTTGGGCTGCTGGGTATCGCCCTGTTGAACCTGGGGTCCAACCTGCAGGCGAGCCCGATTGGCGCAGCGCTGATCATTTTTGCCGCGGCCTCGTGGGCATTCGGTTCGGTGTGGAGCAAAAGCCTGCCCCTGCCACAGGGGCCAATGGCCAGTGCCGCAGAAATGCTGGTGGGTGGCGCAGTGCTGTTGTTGGGCAGCCTGCTGTCGGGCGAGCGCATGACGCAGGTACCAAGCGCTGCCGGCTGGGGCGCGTTGGCCTACCTGGTGTTCTTCGGCTCTATCCTGGCCTTCAGCGCCTATATGTACCTGCTCAAGCACGTGCGCCCGGCAGCTGCCACCAGCTACGCCTACGTCAACCCGGCCGTGGCGGTGCTGTTGGGGATCCTGTTTGCCGGTGAGCACATCGGTGCCGAAGAGTGCGTGGCGATGGCGGTGATCATTGGCGCAGTGGTGCTGATCGGCCTGCCGCAGTGGCGCAAGCCTGCCAAACCCGTATTGCCGTTGAAAGGCGAAATCTGCAAGTAGGCAGGGGCGATGCGGTAAACTTGCCGGCTTCGCTGAACCCCTGACGGTATTGCCATGAATTTCGCCCAACTCGGCCTGATCGAACCGCTGCTGCGCACCTTGCAGCAGCTGGCCTACACCACCCCCACACCGGTGCAGGCCAAGGCCATTCCCGCCGTGCTGGCCGGCCGCGACCTGATGGCCGCGGCCCAGACCGGCACCGGAAAAACGGCAGGCTTTGCCCTGCCGGTACTGCAGCGCCTGGCCCTGGAAGGCGAGAAAGTGGCCAGCAACTCGATCCGTGCCCTGGTGCTGGTGCCGACCCGAGAGCTGGCCGAGCAGGTGCACAACAACGTGCGCGAGTACGCCGAGAACCTGCCGTTGAGCACCTATGCGGTGTACGGCGGGGTCAGCATCAACCCGCAGATGATGCGCCTGCGCCGTGGCGTCGACCTGCTGGTCGCCACCCCTGGCCGGCTGCTCGACCTGTTCCGGCAGAACGCGGTCAAGTTCAACCAGGTACAGACCCTGGTGCTGGACGAAGCCGACCGCATGCTCGACCTGGGCTTTGCCGAAGAGCTGCAATCGGTCTATGCCGCGTTGCCACGCAAGCGCCAGACTTTGCTGTTTTCCGCCACGTTCTCCGAGCAGATCCGCCTGCTGGCAGGGCTGGCCCTGAGTGACCCGCTGAGTATCGAAGTCAGCCCACGCAATGCCGCTGCCGCCAGCGTCAAGCAGTGGCTGGTACCTGTGGATAAAAAGCGCAAGGAAGACCTGTTCTGCCACCTGATGCGCAAGCAGCGCTGGAAGCAGGTGCTGGTGTTCGCCAAGACCCGTAACGGCGTCGACCAGTTGGTGGCGCGCTTGCTGGCCGAGGGTGTGAATGCCGATGGTATCCACGGTGACCGCCCGCAGGCGACCCGCCAGCGCGCGCTGGACAGCTTCAAGGCCCGGGAAATCCAGGTGCTGGTGGCCACCGACGTGGCTGCCCGTGGCCTGGATATCGACGATTTGCCGCTGGTGGTCAACCTGGACCTGCCCATCGTTGCCGAGGACTACGTGCACCGTATCGGCCGCACCGGGCGGGCGGGCAACAAGGGCGAGGCGATTTCGCTGGTGTGCGCCGATGAAGTGCAGCTGCTGGCGGCGATTGAGGTGCTGACCCGCCAGACCCTGCCGCGTCATGAAGAACCGGACTTCATTCCGGATCACCGGGTGCCGATGACCGACGCCAGTGGCCAGGTGATCAAGAAGCCGAAGAAGCCCAAAAAGCCGAAAGAGAACAGCGCCAAGCGTGGCTTGGGGCGCTGGATGGACAGCACCGAGGGGGGCAATGCCGAGCCTGCAGTGAAGGCAGTGCGCAAGGTACCAAGCTTCAATGGCGGGCCGCGCAAGCGCAAGCCGTAGCCTCGCGGCGCCCACAGTGGGGCGGTGTCAGCCCTGGGCTTTGAGCCATTGTGCAGCCGCCCGCCCGGCGTGCTGCCCGCTGGCAAAGCACGCCGTGAGCAGGTAGCCCCCGGTCGGTGCCTCCCAGTCCAGCATCTCGCCGGCACAGAACACCCCCGGCATGCCTTTGAGCATCAGCCCTGCATCCAGCCCCTCGAAACGCACACCGCCGGCGCTGCTGATCGCTTCATCCAGCGGTCGCGTGCGCACCAGGGTGATTGGCAGGGCCTTTATCGCCTGCGCCAACGCTTCAGGGCTGGCAAAGGTTGCAGGGTCGGTCAGCTCGCGCAGCAGTGCGGCTTTTACCCCATCGATACCCAGCTGGCTGTGCAGGTGCTTGGCCATGGAGCGCGAACCCCGTGGCCTGGCCAGTGCCTGGGCAATCTTGTCCACAGGCTTGTCCGGCAACAGGTCAAGCAACAGCACGCCCCGGCCATCGCGGTTGATGGCCTCACGCACCGGCGCCGACCAGGCATACACCAGGCTGCCTTCCACACCTTGCGCGGTGAGGATGAACTCACCTTTGCGCGGTGCACTGCCAGGCACGCTGAGGGCGATGTTCTTCAGCGGCGCGCCGGCGAACTTGTCTTTCAACAGCGCGCTCCAGCCGGCCACTTCGAAACCGCAGTTGCTCGGTTGCAGGGGCGAGATATCCACAGCCCGTTCGGCCAGCAGCGCTTGCCAGCTGCCGTCGGAACCCAGGCGCGCCCAACTGCCGCCACCCAGCGCCAGCACCAGCACAGCGGCGTTGACCAGGCGTTCGCCCTGTGGATAAGCGATCCGCAAGGCCCCCTCGGCGTTCCAGCCGAGCCAGCGATGGCGGGTGTGGATAACTACCCCGCTGTCGCGCAGGCGCTTCAGCCAGGCGCGCAGTAACGGCGCGGCTTTCATGTCGCTGGGGAATACCCGGCCTGATGTGCCGACGAAGGTCTCGATGCCCAGGCCGTGAATCCACTGGCGCAAAGCATCCGCGTCGAACTCGCCCAGCAGCGTGCCGATTTCACCTTGGCGTTCGGCATAACGGGACACGAACGCGGGGTAAGGCTCGGAATGGGTGATGTTCATGCCGCCGACACCGGCCAGCAGGAACTTGCGGCCCACCGAAGGCATGGCATCGAACACCTCGACCACCAAGCCTGCCTGGGCCAGGGCTTCAGCGGCCATCAGGCCGGCGGGGCCGCCACCGATGACGACAGCAAGGGGAGGCGATGCGGGGTTGAAATCGGGCATGGTGGGCAGCAGGCTGTGGAAAAGAGGCGCATTCTAGCGCAGCGCTGCCCCCGGAAGCACTGGTCAAAAAACAACCAGTGTTCTACAGGCCTTGCTGGTCAAGGCCTGCAGCGGCTTTCCCGCAGGTTATCCACAAGCGGTTCCACAGTCATTGTGAACAACCGATGACACGCGCTGCGCTGTGGTGAAGGATGCCGTGGCGTTTGGCCAGGGCCACCCGGTCCTTGCTGTAGCCGCCGCCGATCACACCCATTACCGCAATATCGCGGCCCAGGCAGTGGCGCAGCACGGCCTCGTCGCGGGCGGCCACGCCGGCGTCCGTCAGTTGCAGGTAGCCCAGCGCGTCGTCCTTGTGCACATCGACGCCGGCGTCGTACAGCACCAGGTCGGGTTGATACAGCGGCAGCAGGTAGTTGAGGGTGTCGTCCACCACGTTCAGGTAGGCGGTGTCGCCCATGCCCCGCGGCAGGGGAATGTCCCAATCGCTGTGGGCCTTGCGTGCCGGGAAGTTCTGTTCGCAGTGCAGCGAGACCGTGATGGCCTCCGGGGTATCGTGCAGGATGCGTGCGGTGCCGTCGCCCTGGTGCACGTCGCAATCGAAGATCAGCACCCGCTGGACACGGCCGGCCTCCAGCAGGTAGCGGCTGATCACTGCCAGGTCATTGAAGATGCAGAAGCCGGCAGGGTGGTCGTAGTGGGCATGGTGGGTGCCACCGGCCAGGTGGCAGGCAACGCCATGCTGCAGCGCCAGTTCGGCCGTCAGCAGCGAGCCGCCCACGGCACGTACGGTGCGCCGGGCCAAGGCTTCGCTCCAGGGCAGGCCGAGGCGACGCTGGTCTTCGCGGGACAGCTCGCCATTCATGTAG
The DNA here is from genome assembly GCF_007633355.1 of Pseudomonas sp. BJP69. Taxonomy (NCBI): domain Bacteria; kingdom Pseudomonadati; phylum Pseudomonadota; class Gammaproteobacteria; order Pseudomonadales; family Pseudomonadaceae; genus Pseudomonas; species Pseudomonas sp. BJP69. Next base: position 4,815,054 of record NZ_CP041933.1, on the reverse strand, counting down.
CGTGCGATGTAGTCGCGGTCGTGGGCCAGGGCGAGGATATCGTTGGGGCAGATGTCTGGGCGCAGCAAGGCCTGGTCGGTGGTCAGCCCACTGTCGACCAGGTGGTCGTGCAGCAGGCGGAACTTGTCCATCGGGAAGCGGTGCTCGGCAGGGAACTCCGGGCTGTAGTCTTCGTGGTAGATCAGCGGCAACGGCATGGGGGAGGTCGCGGTCAGGGCCAGTGCTGATCTTGCCATGGCCGGGGCAGCTTTGCTGCCCAATCGCCGGCAAGCCGGCCACGGGGTGCGCATCAGGGCTGACAGGTGTTTGCCACAAGGTATGCAGCGCCTGTTAGAGCGAGCGCCGCCCGCGCGGCGCATCGCGAGCTGCGCTCGCTCCTACGTTTGTTTCGGGCCAATTATTCCTGTGGGATTTGCGCGCGAACGCCTTGGCGCATGCCTCAAAATCGCGTCGTACGAACAAGGCGGCCGCGCGCATCTGGCACAGGGGTTACTGGCCCGAAACAAACGTAGGAGCGAGCGCAGCTCGCGATGCGCCGCGCGGGCGGCGCTCGATCTCACAGGCACTGAAGATGCAGCGGCTACCCTTGCCAGGAACCATAGAATCTCCCACAGGGACCGCATCAGGGCTGACAGGTGTTTGCCACAGCGCCTGTGTGGCTTACCGGCGATGAGGCCCGAGCAGGCCACTGCTATTTTGCGGCGCTGGCCAGCACCCGCTGCCAGTCGGGCTCATTCAGGCGGCCGAGGATGCGTGCCTTGCCGTTACCGTCCACCGAAACGAACAGCGCGCTGGCGTAGGCGCTTTCGCGCTCGCCGCCGGCCACGTGCTGCTGGCGGGCGAAGTGATCGATGCAGCCGTTATGGGTCACCAGCACCAGGTTGTGCCCGGCACGCTTGTGCGCCAGTGCATCGCTGGCGAACTGGCTGTCGCAGCTTTCCAGCCAGTCTTCGCTGGCCACCGCCTGGCCGAGGATGAAGTGCGCGGTTTGCCGGGTGCGCAGTTTCGGGCTGCTGAGCAGGTCGGTGTTGGCCAGGCCCAGCTGGTGCAAGCCTTGGCCCACCCGCGTGGCAGCCTGGCTGCCGGCCACGGTGATGCCGGTGGGGTCGTCCAGGCACGGGCCCGGGGCGCTGTCGCAGCGTTCGGCGTGGCGGATCATCACGATCACGGCACCCTCGGCCCAGTTCTGCAGCAGGCCGCTGTCACTCAGTTGTTGCTCGTTGCCAAGGTCCACGATATGCGTCCTCGTCGCCAGCCAGGTGGTCAAGGCCGCCACGACCATGCACAAGCCAAGGGCGGCCCCAAGGGCTTTGCGAGACAGGCGCCGTTTGCGCCGGGCGTGAATGGCAGGGTGCCCCAGGGTATTGCTCGATAGCATGCGTTGCTCCAGTGACAGGGCCGTGGCGGGCACGGCAGTGATGGCGGCATTTTGCTAAGCGAGCTGTCGGGGGCCGGTGAAGGGCGTGTGAAAATTGCATTCGGTTGCGGCCCGTTGGGTGAACACCGCGCCGGCGCCTACGCTGTAGACTGTAATTCGGCAAAACCGGAGCAGGCCCGATGACCTCCACCCTTCAACTGGAAAGCGCAAGGCTGGTGCTGCGCCAATGGTACGACGATGACCTGCGTGAATTTGCGGCGCTGTGTGCCGACCCGCAGGTGATGCGTTACTTCCCGGCACCGCTCACACGCCTGGAAGCTGCCGCGCTGATTGGCCGCATACGCGGGCACTTCAACGAATACGGTTTTGGTTTGTGGGCGCTGGAGCGCAAGGACAGCGGTGCATTCATCGGCATGACCGGCTTGCTGCAGGTAAACTTTGACGCCGATTTCGCGCCAGCCGTGGAGATTGGCTGGCGCCTGGCCCGGCGCCACTGGGGGTTGGGTTTTGCCAGCGAAGCCGCGTGGACCTGCCTGCGCTGTGCGTTCGCCCAATTGCGCCTGAACGAGGTGGTGTCGTTCACTGCCGAAAGTAACTTGCCATCGCAGAAGGTGATGCAGGCCATCGGCATGCAGCAAGACCTGCGCGGCAGCTTCGAGCACCCGCGCCTGCCCGCAGGCCACCCGCTACGCCCGCATGTGCTGTACCGCATCGACCGTGCGCACTGGGAGCACACCCTGCGCGCCTGAATGCACAGCCATGCTCGGTGCGAATGGCAAACGCTGTATTATTTGCCCATTGAAAGGGCGCTGGGCCGCAAGGGGTTCGGCGCCTGTGAGTTCGAGCGCCGCCCAGGCGGCGCAGCGCGAGCAAGGCTCGCTTCTACGGAGATGCCCCAATGAGTCATGTGTTGGACGACCTGGTCGACCTGTTGAGCCTCGAAGCCATCGAGGAGAACCTGTTCCGTGGGCGCAGCCAAGACCTGGGCTTCCGCCAGCTGTACGGCGGCCAGGTGCTGGGCCAGTCGTTGTCGGCAGCCAGCCAGACGGTCGAAGACGCGCGTCATGTGCACTCGCTGCATGGTTATTTCCTGCGCCCGGGGGACGCCAGCCTGCCGGTGGTGTACTCGGTGGACCGTGTGCGTGATGGCGGCAGCTTCAGTACCCGGCGGGTGACGGCGATCCAGAAGGGCCAGACCATTTTCACCTGTAGCGCCTCGTTCCAGTACGACGAGGAAGGCTTCGCCCACCAGGCGCAGATGCCCGACGTGGTCGGCCCGGAAAACCTGCCTACCGAAGTGGAACTGGCGCGTGCCATGGCAGACCATCTGCCTGAACGCATCCGCGACAAGGTGCTGTGCGCCAAGCCAATCGAGATTCGCCCGGTCACCGAGCGTGACCCGTTCAACCCCAAGCCAGGCGACCCGGTGAAATATGCGTGGTTCCGCGCCGACGGCAACCTGCCCGACGTGCCGGCCCTGCACAAGTACCTGCTGGCCTACGCCTCGGACTTCGGCCTGCTCACCACTGCGCTGGTGCCGCATGGTAAGTCGGTTTGGCAGCGCGACATGCAGATCGCCAGCCTCGACCATTCGCTGTGGTTCCACGGCAACCTGCGTGCCGACCAGTGGTTGCTGTATGCCACCGATAGCCCGTGGGCAGGTAATTCCCGTGGCTTCTGCCGCGGCAGCATTTTCAACCAGGCCGGGCAACTGGTGGCATCGTCGAGCCAGGAAGGCCTGATTCGCCACCGCAAGGACTGGGCATGAGCCTGCAGCAGGTGCGCAACTGGGTGTTCGACATGGACGGCACCCTGACCGTGGCAGTGCATGACTTTGCCGCCATTCGGGAGGCGCTGGGTATCCCTGCCGAGGACGACATCCTTACCCACCTGGCGGCTTTGCCAGCCGACGAAGCCGCGGCCAAGCATGCCTGGCTGCTGGAGCATGAGCGTGAGCTGGCGGTGGCCTCCACCGCGGCGACCGGGGCGGTTGAACTGGTGCGCGAACTGGCTGCGCGTGGTTGCCGGTTGGGGATACTGACCCGCAATGCGCGGGAACTGGCCCATGTAACGCTGGAAGCGATAGGCCTGGCGGACTGCTTCCCGGTAGAGCATGTGCTCGGGCGTGACGAGGCGGCACCGAAGCCGAGCCCGGATGGGTTGCTGAAGATTGCCGCGGCCTGGGGCGTGGCGCCGAGCGAGCTGGTGATGGTGGGTGACTACCGTTTTGACCTGGACTGCGGGCGCGCAGCGGGGGCACGCACGATATTGGTGAATGTGCCCGATAACCCATGGCCGCAACTGGTGGATTGGCACGCGGTCGATTGCCGGGCACTGAAGGTGATGCTGGGCTGAGTCGATAGTGCGCAGCCCGATCGCGACACAACGCCTCTGCTGCAAAGCCCGTGAAGCTTTTGCAACCCATAGACCTGTCTATGCTCATTCCCATTCCTGAAGTTGATACGGAGACCCAACCCATGACCAGCAAGGCCATCTACGTTCAACCTGGCGGCGGCTACGACAAGGTCGAGGTCGGCAGCAGCGAGGCTGCGGCCCCCCAGGCCGGCGAGATCACCGTGCGCCTGCACGCCAGCTCCCTGAACTACCACGACTTCGCCGTGGTGAGTGGCATGTGGGGGCCGAGTGAGCGGCGCATCCCCATGGCCGACGGTGCGGGCGAAGTCGTTGCCGTAGGGGCCGGCGTCAGCGAGTTTCAGGTCGGCGACAGTGTCGTCAGTACGTTCTTCCCGGACTGGCTCGATGGCCAGGCCAATGTCGAAGGCTTTGCCCGGGTGCCGGGTGACGGCATCGATGGCTACGCCCGCGAACAGGTCACCGCCCGTGCCACCGCGTTTACCCTGGCACCTTCGGGCTTCAGCCATGCCGAAGCCGCCACCCTGACCACTGCCGGCCTGACCGCCTGGCGCGCGCTGATGTGCGACGACCACCTCAAACCGGGCGACACGGTGCTGGTGCAGGGCACCGGTGGCGTGTCGATCTTCGCCCTGCAGTTCGCCAAGCTGGCGGGTGCCACGGTGATTGCCACCTCGTCCAGCGATGCCAAGCTGGAGCGGCTCAAGGCCTTGGGCGCCGACCACTTGATCAACTACAAGCGCACCCCGGCGTGGGGTGAGAAAGTGCGCGAGCTGACTGCTAACCGCGGTGTCGATCACGTGATCGAGGTGGGTGGCCCGGCTACCCTGGAGCAGTCGATGATCGCTGCGCGGATCGGCGGGCATGTGTCGTTGATCGGCATTCTTACTGGCGTGGCCGGGCAACTGCCGTTGGTGCAGGCATTGGTGCGGCAGATTCGCCTGCAAGGGGTGCTGGTCGGCAGCCGGGCGCAGCAGCAGGCGATGGTGCGGGCCATTGATGCCAACGGTTTGCGGCCGGTAGTGGACAAGCACTTCGAGCTGGAGCAGATCGTCGACGCGTTCCGTTACCAGGAGAGCAACCGGCATTTCGGCAAGATCTGCCTGACCTGGTAAGCGCCGGGGCTGCTGTGCCGCAGTTGCCCGTCAATCCGGTAGCAGCCGGTCGCGGCTGTTGGACAGGTGCAGGCACACCGCCGCGCGGGCCGCATCCGGGTCTTGTCGGCGGATGGCATTGAGGATTGCCTCGTGCTCCAGGTTGGCCAGGTATGCCTGCGGTGCCATCTTCGCCCCACTGCGCTCGGCTTGGGCCATGCGGTTGCGCGGAATCAAGCCGTTGCCCAGCTGCAGCAGCATCTCGGTGAAATACAGGTTGCCGGTGGCTTCGGCAATCAGCAGGTGAAAACGCCGGTCGGCCTCGATACAACTGTCACCTGCCGCCGCCAGGTCCTGGTAGTCATCCAGTGCCTGGCGCATGCACGCCAACTGCCCTTCATCGCGGCGTAGCGCTGCCAGCGCGGCGGCCTGGCCTTCCAGGCCGATCCGCAGCTCCAGCAAGTCGCGCACATTCGCTGCGCTTTCCGCTGCAACGCGCAACCCGGCCTGGGCTTGGCGCGCCATCACGAAGGTGCCGATACCGTGGCGCGGTTCCACCAGCCCCGAGGCCTGCAACTTCGACAAGGCTTCGCGAACCACCGTGCGGCTGACCCTATGCTCGCGTACCAAGGTGTTCTCCGACGGCAGTTTGTCGCCGGGCTTGAAGGTGCCCAGGAGAATCTGCCGGGTCAGGCTGGAGACCAGGTCATGTGCGCGGCTGTGGCCGCGTTTGTGCGCGTGATCTGGAAGCATGCTGTGGTCCATCTCTTTTTGTACTTGTATGACAAGTTAATTGATAAAAATAATTTATACCCAATTTTTCGCCAGGAAAGGGTGAACTTAGCACGGCTGTTTTTGCAAGATCGAGAAAAATTGGCGTTCTTGCAGCTTGTATTTTGCCATTTTAGCGATGTTGTTGATCTTGTCGTACAACTTCTCGGGGCCTATGCTCGTCCCCACTGTCATGTCAGACAACCCCGACCCGCACAAAAACAATTAGTGGGAGATCCACCTGTGAACGACACCCTCGCTCCGTCTGCCCGGAATGAAGGCGACGCGTTGGCCAGCGCCGTGGCCAAGGTCAAGCGCCACGTGCTGCCGCTGTTCGTCATCATGTTCATCGTCAACTACCTGGACCGCGTCAACATCGGCTTCGTCCGCCCGCACCTGGAAAGCGACCTGGGCATCAGCGCTGCGGCCTTTGGCTTTGGTGCCGGGCTGTTCTTCATCGGCTACGCGCTGTTCGAAGTGCCTTCGAACATGCTGCTGCAGAAGGTGGGTGCCCGCTTGTGGCTGACCCGCATCATGTTCACCTGGGGGCTGGTGGCCACGGCCATGGCCTTCGTGCAGAACGAAACCCAGTTCTATGTACTGCGCTTCCTGCTCGGGGTGGCCGAAGCGGGCTTCTTCCCTGGGGTGATCTACTACTTCACCCGCTGGTTGCCGGCGGCCGAGCGCGGCAAGGCAATCGCCATTTTCCTCAGCGGGTCGGCGCTGGCTTCGCTGATTTCCGGCCCCTTGGCCGGGGCCTTGATGCAAATCCAGGGGCTCGGCCTGCACGGCTGGCAGTGGATGCTGTTCATCGAAGGCATGGCCTCGGTGGCGTTGTGCTTCTTCGTGTTCTTCTGGCTCGACTCCAAACCGCAGGACGCCAAGTGGCTGAGCCAGGCCGAGCAGGATGCGCTGGTCGCGACCATCGACCGTGAACAGCAAGCGCGCGAGGCGCTGGGTGCGGCCAAGCCGTCGGCCTGGAGCCTGCTCAAGGACCGCCAGATCGTACTGTTCTGCCTGATCTACTTCTGCATCCAGCTAACCATCTACGCGGCCACCTTCTGGCTGCCGAGCATCATCAAGCGCATGGGCGACCTCAGCGACTTGCAGGTCGGCTTCCTCAACTCCATCCCGTGGCTGATCTCGATCCTGGCCATGTATGCCTTCGCTGCCGGTTCTGCACGCTGGAAGTTCCAGCAGGCCTGGGTGGCAGGCGCCCTGGTGGTCGCGGCTATCGGCATGTTCATGTCCACCACCGGCGGGCCGGTATTCGCCTTTGTCGCCGTGTGCTTTGCCGCCATCGGCTTCAAGTCGGCCTCGTCACTGTTCTGGCCGATCCCGCAGGGCTACCTGGATGCTCGCATCGCGGCGGCGGTGATAGCCCTGGTCAATTCGGTCGGCAACCTCGGCGGCTTCGTTGCCCCCACCACGTTCGGCCTGCTGGAGCAGCAGACCGGCTCGATCCAGGGCGGGTTGTATGGCCTGGCGGTGACATCGGTGCTGGCGGCAATTGCCATCTTCTTCGCACGTACACGCCCCAAGGGCGCACCTTCCGATAGCCCGAAGGCCCCCGCGGCCCTGGGCCAGACCCACTGACGACTGCGAGACGACAACCATGAATATGCAGACAACACCCGCCGTTCACACCAGCACCCCGGTGGTCACCGACCTGCGCGTGATTCCGGTGGCTGGCCACGACAGCATGCTGCTCAACCTCAGTGGCGCACATGGCCCGTTCTTTACCCGTAATGTGGTGGTACTGCGGGACAGCGCGGGCAACACGGGCCTTGGCGAAGTGCCGGGTGGCGAGGGCATTCGCCAGACCCTGGAAGACGCCCGCAGCCTGGTAGTAGGCCAGCCGATCGGTCATTACCAGCGCGTGCTCAATGCCATGCGCCAGACGTTCGCCAGCCGCGACTCGGCGGGGCGCGGCCTGCAGACCTTCGACCTGCGCATCACCGTGCATGCCGTGACGGCCATCGAGTCGGCGCTGCTCGACCTGCTCGGCCAGCACCTGAATGTGCCCATGGCGGCACTGCTGGGCGAGGGCCAGCAACGTGATGCGGTGAAGATGCTGGGCTACCTGTTCTATATCGGCGACCGCCAGCAGACCGACCTGGCCTACCGCAACGAAGCGGACAGTGACGACGACTGGTTCCGTGTGCGCCATGAAAAGGCCCTGACGCCCGAGGCGGTTGTGCGCCTGGCCGAAGCGGCCAAGCAGCGTTACGGCTTCAGCGACTTCAAGCTCAAGGGCGGCGTGCTGCGGGGGGCAGAAGAAATGGAAGCAGTAACGGCGCTGGCCGAACGCTTCCCCGAAGCGCGCATCACCCTGGACCCCAACGGGGCCTGGTCACTCAAGGAGGCCATCGCCCTGTGCCGCGACAAGCATGATGTGCTGGCCTATGCCGAAGACCCGTGCGGTGCCGAGAACGGCTACTCGGGCCGCGAGGTGATGGCCGAGTTCCGTCGCGCTACGGGTTTGCCCACGGCTACCAACATGATCGCCACCGACTGGCGGCAGATGGGCCATGCGATCCAGTTGCAGTCAGTGGACATTCCGCTGGCCGACCCGCATTTCTGGACCTTGCAGGGCTCGGTGAGGGTGGCGCAGATGTGCAACGACTGGGGGCTTACCTGGGGTTCGCACTCCAACAACCACTTCGATATTTCGCTGGCGATGTTCACTCAAGTGGCGGCTGCCGCGCCGGGTGAGATCACCGCGATCGACACCCACTGGATCTGGCAGGACGGCCAGCGCCTGACCCGTGAGCCGCTGCGCATTGTCGACGGCCATGTGCATGTGCCGGCGCGGCCGGGGTTGGGGGTGGAGCTGGATGAGGATCAACTGGCCAAGGCCCATGAGTGCTACCGCAACATGGGGTTGGGGGCGCGGGATGACAGCGTGGCGATGCAGTTCCTGATTCCGGGTTGGCGTTTTGATAACAAGCGGCCTTGCCTGGTGCGTTAAGGCTGCTGGCCTCTTCGCGGGCTTGCCTGCTCCCACAGGGATTGCACAGGATTTGAAGCCGATGCGATCGAGGTGGGAGACTCTATGGTCTCTGGTAAGGGTAGCCGCAGCATTTTCAGCGCCTGGGAGATCGAGCGCCGCCCGCGCGGCGCATCGCGAGCTGCGCTCGCTCCTACGTTTGTTTCGGGCCAGTAACCCCTGTGCCAGGTGCGCGCGACCGCCTTGTTTGTACCGCGCGATAATGAGGCATGCGCCAAGGCGTTCGCGCACAAATCCCACAGGAATAATTGGCCCGAAACAAACGTAGGAGCGAGCGCAGCTCGCGATGCGCCGCGCGGGCGGCGCTCGATCTCACAGGCGCTGCATATCTTGTGACAAACACCTGTCAGCCCTGATGCAATCCCTGTGGGAGCCGGCTTGCCGGCGATAGGGCCGGTCCAGGCCATACACAACCAGATGAAAAACAAAAGCACCCAACGGCCAGATGGCGCGATTGGGCATGCCATTCGCGACATCTGGCGCCAACGGAAATGCCCTGTCGTGATCGAACAGTTCCGGGGCGTTCTCGTGTAATTTCCCACCGCCTTGCGGGGCTTAAATGAAGCCCGAACCGCACTGACACCTTGCGCTGTGACGCGTGCCCAAGATCAACAACAGCATGCGAGCATTGTGTCGACCTACCCAACTCAAAGGAGCTATTTTCGCCTACGCCTGCCCGTCCATCCTTGTGTTAGCAAAAAGAGAACAACATCAATGAACACCGTGGGATCTGATGGCAACCTTGCACAAGGTTTCAAGCCACGACACGTAACGATGCTGTCTATCGCCGGCATCATCGGCGCCGGACTTTTCGTCGGCTCTGGCCACGCCATTGCGGCAGCCGGCCCAGCCACCATAATTTCCTATTTCGTAGCCGGAACCCTGGTGGTTCTGGTCATGCGCATGCTCGGCGAAATGGCCGTGGCGCACCCTGACACCGGATCGTTTTCCACCTACGCCGACCAGGCCATCGGCCGCTGGGCCGGCTACACCATCGGCTGGTTGTACTGGTGGTTCTGGGTACTGGTCATCCCGATCGAGGCGCTGGCCGCCGGGCATGTGCTGAACGCCTGGTTCCCCCAGGTGGACAGCTGGATCTTCGCCTTGGCCTCGGTGCTGTTGCTGGCCGGCACCAACTTGTTCAGCGTGGCCAAGTACGGCGAGTTCGAGTTCTGGTTCGCCATCCTCAAGGTCACGGCCATTCTCGGTTTCATCGGCCTGGGCTTTGCCGCGCTGATGGGCTGGCTGCCCAACCGCGAAGTCAGCGGCCTGAGCGGGCTGATGGCTGACTATGGCGGTTTTGCGCCCAATGGCTGGTCGGCTGTGGTCGGGGCGTTCATTACCGTGATGTTCAGCTTCATCGGCACCGAAGCCGTGACCATTGCGGCTTCCGAGTCCAGCGACCCGTCGCGCAACATCGCCAAGGCTACCCGCTCGGTGATCTGGCGCATCAGTACCTTCTATATCCTCTCGATCTTCGTGATCATCTCGGTGGTGCCGTGGAACGATCCGCAGCTGGCGGTGGTGGGCTCGTATCAACGTGCGCTGGAGATCATGAACATCCCCAACGCGGCATTGATGGTCGACCTGGTGGTGCTGGTGGCGGTAACCAGTTGCATGAATTCGTCGATCTACATCGCATCGCGGATGATGTACTCGCTGGCCAAGCGCGGTGACGCCCCGGCCTTCCTGAACAAGACCTCCAAGGTTGGCGTGCCGCGTGCGGCGGTGTTTGGCAGCACCCTGATCGGGGCCGCCATCGCCATCCTCAACTACTTCGCGCCCAAGGGTGTGTTCGAGTTCCTGCTGGCCAGCTCTGGCGCCATTGCCTTGCTGGTGTACATGGTCATTGCCATCTCGCAGTTGCGCATGCGCCGCCGCCTGGAGCGGGAGAACACCGAGCTGAAGTTCCGCATGTGGCTGTTCCCGTACCTGACCTGGGCGGTGATCATTTTCATTGGCGGGGCGCTGGCGGTCATGATGTACACGCCTGAGCACCGCGCAGAGGTGAGCTCCACATTGGGGCTGGCGATTGTGATCTCCTTCCTGGGCATCGTGACTTCGCGGGGCCATGCGCAACCGGTAGGGGCGCGGTCGATGGGGTGAGTGGGTTCACCCGGGGTCAAGGCAGAAGGCACCTATGGATAGGTAAAGCCTGTCAGTTAAGCGTTACTGGGGCTGCTTTGCAGCCCTTCGCGGGCACGCCCGCTCCCACACGTTCGGCGCTGAACTCAAGAAATGCGCGATCCCTGTGGGAGCGGGCGTGCCCGCGAAGGGTCGCAAAGCGGCCCCAAATTACTTAACTGACAGGCATTACCTATGGGTAGGTGCCTTTTTTTTGCGCTGGAGTTGCCTACCGAGTGCGCCAGGCGGTTTCCGAGCGCCTTGGGCATCTTGCTTCCGCCCCGCCGCCGATTACCGGGCGGGTACTTGCAATATGAGGTACGGTTCAAGGTTGCATCGATGTCATGCCGTGATGGTATGCATTCCTATAAAACCGTTTCGCAGTAGGCTGCCGCAATCCGAAGCCGTTGGGCTATCCTAAATGGCTTAATGCAATTATCTTTTCCCGCTGCACAACTAATCGAACCGGCAAATGTCATTCACAGCAGGCCGGCCATTCATCGGGACGCCGGCCTTCACCACTGGAGCGAAGGCACATGGCAACACTGCAAGGCAGCACGTTGGAGGCTATCCAACATAGCCAGGCGCAACTGCGCGAGGAATGGATAGCCAGCCTCGAAACCAACGGCGCCACGCGCAATATCAAAGAGCAGGTACTGGCACAGGAAACCCAGGAGTTTCTGCAGTTGCTGGTGGACGGCCTGCGCGCTGGTGGCGGCAGCCACCTGGCCGGCAGCGAGTGGGAGGCGTTGCGCCGGTTCCTGGAGAAGCTTTCTGCCAGCCGCGCTCAGCTTGGCCACGATTCGCACCAGGCCGCGTTCTTTATCTTCGCTTTGAAAGGGCCGCTGTTCGGCTTGCTGCAAGCGCAGTACGGCAGCGAGCCGGCACGCCTGGCCGAGCAACTGTGGCTGGTGTCGGAACTGCTCGATGGCATGGGCATGCACACCATCCGCGCTTTCCAGAAAACCCGCGAGGAAGTGATCAGGCGCCAGCAGGAAGAACTGCTGGAGCTGTCTACCCCCGTGGTCAAACTGTGGGACGGGGTGCTGGCGCTGCCACTGATCGGTACGCTGGACTCGCAGCGTAGCCAGACGGTCATGGAGTCGCTGCTGCAACGCATCGTCGACACCGGCTCGGAAATTGCCATCATCGATATCACCGGTGTACCCACCGTCGACACCCTGGTCGCCCAGCACCTGCTGAAGACCGTCACGGCCATCCGCCTGATGGGCGCCGACTGCATCATCAGTGGCGTGCGCCCGCAAATCGCCCAGACCATCGTGCACCTGGGGCTGGACCTGGGCTCGCTGACCACCAAGGCCAGCCTGGCCGACGCCCTCAAGCTAGCCCTTGCACGCCTGGGCTGCGACATCAGCAAGCAGGGGTAAGCCCATGGAGCGTATCCCGATCCTGCAAATGGGCGAGTTCCTGCTCGTGACCATTCAGGTCGACATGCACGACCAGCTGGCGATGACCCTGCAGGAAGACCTGACCGAGCGCATCAGCAGTACCTCGGCCCGGGGCGTGTTGATCGATATTTCCGCGTTGGACATGGTCGACTCGTTCATCGGCCGGATGATCGCCAGCATTTCTGGCCTGTCCCGCATTCTGGATGCCGAAACCATGGTGGTCGGCATGCAGCCGGCCGTGGCCATTACCTTGGTCGAACTGGGCCTTACCCTGCCGGGCGTGAGCACGGCACTCAATGTGGAGCGTGGCATGCAAGTGCTGCGTCAACGTGTGAGCCAAAAATGAATGTGCGCGAAAGCGGCAGCCAACCGGTACGAATCGAACAGGATGTGGTACTGGCGCGTCAGTTGGCGCGCAAGCTGGCCGGCGAATGCGGCATGCGCCTGGTGGACCTGACCAAGCTGGTGACGGCAGTCAGTGAACTGGCGCGCAACACGGTGGTGTATGGCGGTGGTGGCGACATGGACTGGGCTGTGCTGGAGGATGGCGGGCGCACCGGTTTGCGCCTGTTGTTCCGCGATGAGGGCCCCGGCATCCCCGACATCAAGTTGGCGCTGACTGACGGCTGGACCTCGGGCGGTGGCCTGGGCCTGGGCCTGACCGGCGCTCGGCGGCTTGTCCATGAATTTGAACTGGACACCGCGCCAGGGCAGGGCACACGCGTGACGATCACCCGATGGGCATGAACCTGTTCGCCAGCCAGACCCAGGTGATTGGCCTGGCAGACCCGAGCGATGTTGGCCACGCCCGGCGTACCGCACAAAAGCTGGCCGAGCGGCACGGCTTTGACGAAGAGGACTGCGGCCGTGTGGCGCTGCTGGCCACCGAGCTGTGCAGCAACGTGCTCAAGCATGCAGGCTGCGGTGAACTGCACCTGCGGGTGCTGCCCCGTGAGCACGGGGGTTATGCCATTGAACTGGTCACGGCGGACCGTGCCCAGGGCTTTGATGCGCAGGCCTGCCTGACCGACGGTTATTCAACCGCAGGCACCCAGGGAATCGGCCTGGGGGCCTTGGCGCGCATGGCCCAGGTATTCGATGTGTACGCCGATGCGCGCGGCGCGGTGGTGCTGGCGCGCGTGCATGCCCAGCGCGACCACGCGCCAGACTTGCGCGTGGGGGTAAGCCAGCATGCCCTGCACGGCGACCCCGCCTGTGGCGATACCTGGCACCTGGCGATCGAAGGGCAGCGTATCAGCGCCCTGGTGATCGACGGCCTAGGCCACGGTGTGGATGCCCAGGCTGCAGCCAGCGCGGGCGCGGCAGTGTTTGCCCAGGCCCCGTTCGCCAGCCAGTTGGAGCAATTGCAGGCCATGCACCATGCCATGAATGGCAGCCGTGGTGGCGCGGTGGCGATAGCACGCTATGACGGTGCCCGCGACCACCTCGGTTTTGCCGGCATCGGCAATATCGGCGCCAGCCTGGTGAGCGCCACCCAGGTGCGTGGGTTGGCTTCGTTGCCCGGCATCGTTGGCGGGCAGTATAGAAAAGCCCAGGTATTTGACTACGCTCAAGCGAATGGAAAACTGTTGATCATGTACAGCGACGGCCTGCAGTCCCGTTGGAATCTGGAGAGTTACCCTGGCCTGGTGCACCGTCACCCGGCCGTGATCGCGGCAGTGCTGCACCGCGACTTCTGCCGGGGCCGGGATGATGTAACCGTGCTGGTCATCGACCTGGAGGCGGCGCATGGCTGATGCAGAGGTAATTGCCCGGCTGCAGGCAGAAAACGATGCCCTGCGTGCCGAACTGGAAGAAACCAACCAGGGCGTGCTGGCGCTGTACGCCGAGTTGGACATACAGGCCGAACAGCTGCGCCAGGCGTCGGACTTGAAAAGCCGCTTCCTGTCGTACATGAGCCACGAATTCCGCACGCCGCTGGGTTCGATCCTGAGCATCACCGGCCTGCTTACCGACGAGCTCGACGGGCCGCTGTCGGCTGAACAGCACCGCCAGGTCACCTTTATCAGCACCGCCACCCGCGAGCTGTCCGACATGGTCGACGACCTGCTCGACCTTGCCAAGATCGAAGCCGGGCGCATCAGCATCTCGCCGGCCTGGTTCGACATGCTCGATCTGTTCGCGGCCTTGCGCGGCATGTTCCGGCCGATTGTCGACGCTACTGCAGTCGACCTTATCTTCGAGGAGCCTACAGGGCTGCCGCGGCTGTACACCGATGACAAGAAGCTCGCGCAGATTCTGCGCAATTTCATTTCCAACGCGCTGAAGTTCACCGCCCAGGGTGAGGTGCGGGTGTCGGCCCAGCTGTATGGCGACGACCGCATCCGCTTTGCCGTCAGTGATACCGGCATTGGCATTGCAGCAGAGCTGTTGGATACGTTGTTCGAAGATTTCACCCAGGTAGATTCGCCACTGCAGAAGCGCTTTCGCGGCACTGGCCTGGGCCTGTCGTTGTGCAAGCGCTTTGCCATGCTGCTGGGTGGCGAAGTGGGGGTGCACAGTGAACCAGGGGAAGGCTCTACCTTCTTCGTGGTGATTCCTCTGGCCCTGGCTCAGGAGAACGCCGATGAAACCTGAGGTGCGCTTGCTGATCGTGGACGATAACGTCGCCACCCGCTACGCACTGCGCCGGCGCCTGGTAGTGCACGGCTACGAAGTGCTGGAGGCAGGCACCGGCGGTGAAGGCCTTGCGCTGATTCGCGACGAGCAGATAGATGCCTTGATCCTGGACGTGAACCTGCCCGACATGAGCGGGTTCGATATCGTACGGTTGCTGCGCGAAGATGCCCGCACGGCGTTGTTGCCGGTGATTCACGTGTCGGCCGCGTCGATCCAGAGCGGTGACATCATCACCGGCTTGAACGCTGGCGCCGATGCTTACCTGGTGCACCCCGTAGACCCGGATGTGTTGCTGGCAACCTTGCGTACCCTGTTGCGGGTGCGGGACGCCGAGCGCGCCCTGCGCCGCAGCGAGGCGCGCTTTCGCGAGATATTTACCGGTGTATCGGCGCCCATCGCGGTGCTCGACGCCGAGTTCAAGGTGCACGAGTGCAACCAGGCATTCAGCCACCTGACCCAGGAAAACAGCAACCCCTCGCAACTGCTGGAATGCTTTGCCAGCGGCCAGGAGCCAGCGTTGGCTGACCTGCGCCGGCACCTGGCGGCTGGCGAGCGCTGGAAGGGTACCCTGAGCATGCTGGTGCACGGGCATGTCCGCGAAACCGAGTGGCAGCTGTCGCCCTACCAGGCGCCAGGGCTGTGCCTGGTGTTCATCGAGGACATCACCGAACACCGCCACCGGGAGCGCTCCCACCTGGCCCGCCTGGACGATGCCACCAGCCAGTTGGCGCGGGAAGTGGCGGTGCGCGAACGCACCGAAGCGCAACTGCTGCAACTGCAGAAAATGGATGCCCTGGGCAGCCTGACCGGCGGCATTGCCCACGATTTCAACAATTTGCTCACCGGCATCATCACCAGCCTGGAGCTGATCTGCAAACGGGTGGCGGAAAACCGCATCGAGAAAGTGCCCAGGTACGCCGAAGCCGCACTCAGTTCAGCCACCAGCGCGGCCTCGTTGACCCACCGGTTGCTGGCCTTCGCGCGCCAGCAGCCACTGGATACCCGCCCGGTGGACGTCAACCAGCATGTACGCTCGCTGGAAGAGCTGCTCAACCGCACCATCGGCGAGCGCATCAAGCTTACCCTGGACCTGTCGACCCACCCGGCCATCGCCTTGGTCGACCCGGTGCAACTGGAGAGCGCGGTGCTCAACCTGGTGATCAATGCGCGCGATGCCTTGGCCAAGGGGGGGCGGATCTGGGTGAACACCGCAGCCACCTGGTCGCAGGGCAACCCCGACCTGGCGGACGGCCATTACATTGCCGTCAACGTGCGCGACAACGGCAGCGGCATCGAGCCGGAGCTGTTGGAAAAGGTGTTCGACCCGTTCTTCACCACCAAGCCGGTGGGCCAGGGCACCGGGCTGGGGCTGTCGACCATCTAGGGCTTCGCCCGGCAGTCCGGCGGGCATGTGCTGCTGAGCAGCGTGGTGGGGCAGGGCACGGAGGTGACCCTGTTGCTGCCGGCCAGCGCGGAGGCTGCGGTAGCGGTGGAGCCGGCCAATGTGCAGAACCTGCAAGGCAATGGCGAGCACGTGCTGGTGGTGGAAGACATGGCCTCGGTGCAGGTGGCGGTGGCAGAAGCGCTGACCGATGCCGGGTACCGCTGTACGGTGGCCACCACCACTGACGAGGCGTTGCGGCACCTGCGCGACGACGCCAGCCTGGACATGATGCTGACCGATGTTGGCCTGCCGACCCTCAGCGGCCGCGAACTGGCCGACCTGGCGCGGTGCTACCGGCCCCAGTTGCCGGTGCTGTTCATGACCGGGTACGCCGATGCGGCCCAGGACCGCCAGGCCTTTCTCGGCGCGGGCATGGACATGCTGGTGAAGCCGTTTCAGCTCTACGAGCTGCTGGTAAAAGTGCGCCAGGCGGTCGGTACACCCTGAGGCAATTACCCCCGTCCGTTTTTTCTGAAAATAAATGAGGTGTTTTCTCATTCTCGTTCGGCCTTTGCACAAGGCCGGAATACAGGCCACCCGCCGACCCTCTACGGAGCGAGAAAATGAGTTCGACACCGGTTCCACAGCGCCACCCCCTCAGCCGTGCCATGCACGCTGCGATTCTGGGTTTGGTTGTCAGCAGCCCGGCATTGCCAGCGCTGGCGCAACCTGCTGGCGCTGATCACACCCTGCAACTGCAGCAGTGGAACATCCCTGCTGGCCCGCTGGCACCTGCGCTGGACCGTTTTGCCCGGCAGGCGGGTGTGAGCCTGGCCTTCGACGC
This sequence comes from Pseudomonas sp. BJP69, assembly GCF_007633355.1. NCBI lineage: Bacteria > Pseudomonadati > Pseudomonadota > Gammaproteobacteria > Pseudomonadales > Pseudomonadaceae > Pseudomonas > Pseudomonas sp. BJP69. Next base: position 4,798,027 of record NZ_CP041933.1, on the reverse strand, counting down.
GCAAACCGTGGCCAACCGCACCACCCAGGGCGTGCAGGGCGGCCTGGCGACGCCCGCCGCGTTGTCGGCGCTGTTGCAGGGGACCGATCTGCAGGTTGAACAGCAAGGCCCGCAGGCCTACCAGATCATTGCGCAAGCGCCGGCTGCCGGCCCGCTGGAGCTGGGCGCGACCGAGGATTACCGGCTGGCGCCGGTCATCATCAATGCCAAGGTCAAGGCCAGCGCCGATGACGACCTCAATTCAGTGGTGGCCAAGGAGCTGTGGGTCGGTGGCAAGGTGGCCACCAGCATCCTCAACACCCCGGCCTCGGTGTCTGTGGTGACCCGCAAGGAAATGGAGCAGCGCAGCGTCAGCACCACCGAGGAAGCGCTGCAGTACAGCCCGGGCGTGGTCAGCGACTTCTACGGCTCGGACGACCGCAACGATTACTTCCAGATCCGCGGCTTCCAGGCCACCACCTACCGCGACGGCCTTACCCTGAGCTCGATGCGCGGTGTGCGCGAAGACCCCTATGCCTATGAGCGCATCGAGATTCTGCGCGGCGCCAACTCCACCCTGTTCGGCCCGGCAGACCCAGGGGGCTCGGTGAACTTCGTGACCAAGCAGCCGCGCTTCGAGAAGTTCGGCCAGGGCTACGTGACCTACGGCTCCTACGACCATGCCGAGACCGGCATTGACGTGGGCGATGCCCTGAACGACGAGCAGACCCTGGCTGGCCGCTTCACGGCCAAGCTGCAGAACAGCGACCGCGAGTACGACCACTCGCAAGACGACAACCGCTTCGTGATGGGCGGCCTGACCTGGGCGCCCAGCGACTTCACCTCGGCCACGGTGATTCTCGATTACCTCAAGACCAACAGCTCGCCCAACAGCGGTGGCTACCCGCTGGACAAGGAATACGACCGCAGCGATTTCTACGGCGAGCCCGGCTACAACTTCCATGATGTGGAGCGCACCAGCCTCAGCGCCAGCATCACCCACGACTTCGACAACGGTTTCACCCTGCGCAGCAACCTGCGCTACAGCGAGCTGAGCGATGACTTCGGCTACGTCTACCTGAGCGACAGCGCCGAGCGGGTGGGCACCGTGATCCCCCGCTACGTGTTCGGCACCGACACCGATGCGAACCAGCTCAATGGCAACCTGATGCTGCAGTACGATGCCCAGTTCGAGCACATCGACAGCAGCACCCTGGTGGGCGTGGAATACCTGGACTCGACCAACAAACAGCGCTCGGTGTACAGCCTGGCGCCGTCGATAGACATCGCCAACCCCGTATTCACTGGTGTACCTGGCGGCATCACGCCGTATAGCCGCGAGAAAAACGACGCCACCACCAAGGCCGTGTTCCTTCAGCAGAACCTGTCCTTCTACGACCGCGTCATTGCCACGGTGGGTATGCGCAATGACTCGATGGACCTGACCAGCACCGAGTATGTGGGGGGTGTGAACAGGCAGAGCGACACCTTCTCGGAAACCTCTTACCGCGGCGCGCTGACCTACATCGTCAACGATGAAGTGTCGACCTACGTCAGCATGGTGGAATCTGTTTCGCCGCCGCAGGTAGGGGTTACCCCGCAGACCGGCAGGCAGTACGAAGTGGGCGTGAAGTACTCGCCGCTGGGCATGGATGCGATGTTCTCGGCCGCCGTGTACGACCTGACCCAGGAAAACGTCACCATCGCCGTGGTGCTGCCCAGCGGCATCATCGAGCAGCAAACCGTGGGCGAGTCCCGCGCGCGCGGCCTGGACCTGGAAGCCAAGGCCCAGGTCACGCAGAACCTCAGCCTGATCGGGGCCTATTCGTACATGGACACCGAAGTGCTGCGCGGCTCGCTGTATGACGGCAGCTCGCTCAAAGGCAAAGCGTTCACCGTTGCGCCCAAGCATACGGCTTCGCTGTGGAGCTACTACGACATACCCGACACCGACGTGAGCGTGGGCTTGGGGGCGCGGTACGTGGGCGGTTACTTCATGGACGCGGCCAACACCAAGAAAAGCGACGGCACCACCCTGTTCGACGCTGCGCTGAACTACAAGATCGCCAAAGGCACCGACCTGGCGCTGAATGTCAGCAACCTGTTCGACGAGCAGCATGTGGTTGGCTCGGGTACGGCCGATTACTACAACCCAGGGCGTGAAGTGACCGCCAAGTTGAGTTACAGCTGGTAAGCCAGCCCAGGCTCATGATCGTCACCCAGCCCCAGAGCTGGGTGACCCCCCTCCCAATCCAACCCTCCTGTAGGAGCGGCTTCAGCCGCGAACACCGGCATGGCCGGTGCCATCCCATTCAGGTGAAGCATAATCACCGATGGGTATCGGGACACAGCAACCCCCTTACCGTTTACCAAACAGTTTCACAAACGCGGTGTGTTTGGCTTGGCGCCATGTATCGGTCAGGTCATCGTTGAGCTCAAGCGCCTCGAAGATGCATTTTACCTGCTCGTTATTGATGAGTTTGGCTGTCAGCATTTTCTTGAGCAGCTCATGACCATGCCAGACGGGAATGGCGAAATCATCTGCCAACTTATGCATGCCCAGGTCGTCGGTAACCACAATAGCGCTACGAATCTGACCAAAGGCAAGCACCCTGCAGTCCGTAGGTGAGGGTGGGGAACGGCCAGCTGTTGTATAGACCACCGGGTTCATCAATACCCACCCACGTAATACGCTTTGAGCGGCCTCCAACTGGGCTTTTTCGTCAGCGCTGAGGCGGACCTGTTTTGCAAGCCGCTCCGCCGCCAGATCTTCAGCGTCGAACCAAGGAAATTTGAATTTCAGCGCACCACTGCGATGCACTTCTTCTTCCACATCCTTGAGGATGGTCAGCACATAATTTTTCTGCCCGAACGTCACGCCCAGCATGGGGCGGACACGTTTAGCCAGCCGTAGATACGCATTGGTGTCCAGCAATACGAGCGTTGATGCCGCCTTCAACGCAACAGCTCGCCATGCAGCGCTATGGCGTCCCTGAGCGACACGTCCAGGATTTGCTGCACATAAGAAGGCCCGGTTTCATGTTCCCGAAGCATGCGCTTGAGCGCCAAGAAAAATTCTGACTGAAACACATTCGAAGCGGCGGCAAGATACTGGGCAGGCTTGGGTGGCGTTGGCTCAAACAAGATCGTGCTCACCATTTGCGGTGCAGAACTGTTGCGCACCCTATGGATTGTCTTCTCGTCCACTTGTAGCGCTGGCAACTGGTTTTCCGCCGCGTGGCTGCGTGTTTGCTGGAACACCGTATTCAACGAAATTTGATGACGCTTCGCATGCTGCTGAAGGATATCTATCTCACCGGCGGTGTTGGGTGCTTGTGCCGCCTCGGCATAGGCAGCCCGTGCACAGGCTTCAGGGAACAGCAGGGCAGCGGCGAAGGCATCCGCAAAGTCTTCCCCCTCATTGCTTCCAGCAAGCTCCGGGGTGTAGACGTGCGCCAGTTCATGAGCCATCCAGAACTTGAAGTCTTCCAGTTTGGTATCGAGGTTAACGAACACGAAAGTTACGTCGGAGGATGGCAACAGGATGTGCAGCGCGTTTTTATGCTGCTGCTTGTGCCCCCACAGGACCGGCACGAGCACGGCCCCACAACCTTTGAACTCCGCGATCAGCGCCTCGTAGCCCAGTACGCTGAGTTCACCCAGGCCTAGCTTGTTGCGCACCTGCGATGCATCGCTTTGCAAGCGTGCATACGTCAGGGACGGAGAAGAAATTTTGGTACGTAAAGTCGGCAGCTTCGGAAGGAATGGGACAAGCGGCTTGAGTAAGTCACCAATGGCCAGCGCTTTCTGGATGTGCTCATCGGTAGTCTTGGTGCCCGCCTTTTTGCGGAAGGCGACGATTGGTTGATCTTCAGGAGGCGACACCAGCTGTGAAAACGACAGCTGGAGCATCGTGGCCAACTTCAGCAATTTGTCCGGGCGAGGAAAATCCTTGCCTTTGAACCAGTTGGTTACGGACTGCGCCGAAACCCCCATCTGGTCTGCCAGGTCTCGTTGGGTCCAGCCGCGCTGGGCAAGCGCAGCCCGAAGCGAATCGGTATGTAGGGTATTTTGCATAGGCGCTAATGTAGGGGGTGGCCGACCGGAAATCAAGTTTCATCAAGTTACGTACGAAACCCTGCAAGACTCAGGTGACCAAAATAATTGTACAAAGAACTTTTCCTGTACAAGATAATCATAGGCCTGATATCAAAACGTCACTACGCCAAAACCCGACCGCACCCCTGTGCCCGGGACCCAGCGTAGCGTCCAGCCAGGCCTTGAAGGGTAGCCCCCACGATGCTCAACAATCTCAGTATCTCGAAAAAACTGTACACCGGTTTCGGTCTTGTCCTGCTCATCATCGCCGTATTGGTACTGACTGCCTTGCGAGGCTTCGACCAGGTCAGCAGCAGCGTGAAGCGCAACATCCACAGCTACGACGTGCTCAACCGCTCCAGCAGCATGCTCAACAGCCTTGTCGACATAGAAACCGCCATGCGCGGTTTTGCCCTCACCGGCCAGGACAGCTTCCTTGAGCCCATGAACACAGGCGAAGAGGCGTTCACCGACGCTTACAATCGCCTGAAGCAAGCCACCGCCGACAACCCCCAGCAGCAAGGCCGGCTGGCCCGCCTGCAACAGCTTTACCAACAGTGGTTGCAGCAAGACATGCAAACCAGCGTGAACCTGCGCCGCGAGGTCAATGCAGACCGCGCCCCGCTGACAACGCTGGTCAGCCAGATAAGCTCGGGCCAGGCCAAAGCCAAAATGGACGCGATGCGCACCGTGATCAACGAATTCCAGGCGGCCGAGAAATCCCTGCAGGACGAGCGCAGCCTGCTGATGGACCAGGCGAAATCCACCGCCTTCACCATCCTGATCGCCGGCGGATTGGTCGCTGCAATCCTGGCTGTGCTGATCGCCACATTCCTTGGAAGAACCCTCACCCACCGCCTAGGTGAAGCTGTAACGCTGGCGCGCAACATCGCTGACGGGCGCCTGGACAACACCATCGCCATTGAAGGTACGGATGAAGTCAGCACCCTCCAACAGGCATTCGTGGCCATGCAAGAGCGCCTGCGCACCATGATTGGCGAGATCAGGGCCAGTGCCGAACAACTGGTGGGGGCTGCCGACAACATTTCGGCGGCATCGGTACAGCTCTCCGCGTCAGCCCAGGAACAGTCGAGTTCGGCCTCCTCGATGGCGGCCACGGTCGAGGAGCTGACCGTGAGTATCAACCATGTCTCTGACAATGCGGTGGAAGCGCATGCCCAGTCCAGCGAGTCTGGTCGCCAGTCCAGCGAAGGCGGCAGCGTGATTCAGGAAACGCTGTCGCGCATGAACCTGATCGCCCAGACCGTAGAAGCCTCTGCCGGCCAGATCAGCGAACTGGACAGCCATGCCGAGCAGATCAGCAGCATTGTCAGCGTGATCAGCGGCATTGCCGAGCAAACCAACCTGCTGGCCCTGAACGCCGCCATCGAAGCCGCCCGCGCCGGCGAACAGGGCAGGGGCTTTGCGGTGGTCGCCGACGAAGTACGCTTGCTGGCACAACGCACCGGCAACTCGACCCAGGAAATTACCGAGATGGTCAAACGCATCCAGTCCGGCACCCGCGAGGCCGTGGGGCAGATGGAGGTGGGTGTGCAGCAGGTCAAAGGCGGTGTGACCCTGGCGCAACAAGCGGGGGAGGCGATCGTCAACATTCGGCAGTCTTCGGGGGACGTGGTGCGTATGGTGGATCAGATTTCCCTGGCACTGCGGGAACAGACCGCGGCTAGCCAGGATGTGGCGCGCAACGTTGAACGGATTGCGCAGATGTCGCAGCAGAATAGCCAGGCGGTGGAGCAGACGGCCGAGACCGCGGGGGCGTTGCAGCGGTTGGCCCAGGGGTTGTATGGGCAGGTGGGGGTGTTTCGGATTTGACGGGGTAAGGGGGTGATGCCCCTGCGCGTGCGACGTCCTCATTCGCCGTGCGCACAGGGGCCCTTGGCGGTCGATCGCGTCAGTGACTGATAGCTGCGAGCCGACTGACTTCGATCGCCTTTGGCCTTGAGGTTCAGCGCATCATTCCCAACTCCGCATCATCCAGCAGCGCTTTCCCCAGAGCGCAAAGATAGTGCGCTGCCCAGATCAGCTTCGGCTTGTCTTCCATCAACCCATCAATGGTCAGATCCCGCGCATAGCCCATCAGCTCGGACGCCTGTTCACGGGCGTTCTGGCAGGGGATGCCCGGTTCGATGCGGAACAGCGGGTGGGTCTGGTTTTCGCCTTGGAAAAAGATGGTTTTGCCGACAGTGCATTGGGTGTTTTCGGTGGTCATCGAGCAATACCCCTGGTCAATGCATGGTTTGCGGGTCGGCTGGCCTTTGTATTTGCGCCAGTGCCGATTCGAGCAAACGGCGGAGTGTTTCCAGCTCGTGCATCGACGCCATGATCAACACGGAGGCGGGTGATCTGGGTTGCATCAGCATTGCTTGCTGGGCAACGGCTTCCGCGCAGAGCGCGTAGTCGGTTGCGAGCATGATGGTGTCTTCCAGGGAGTGGGGGAGGTGGGGTGGGTCAGGAACGATTTTGAGCATTGGTCTGTGTTCTCGATAGGGGCCACCGCCAACCCGCTGTCAAACGGAATGGTGGCAGCTGTGCATGGGTTGACAGACCGGCGAACACAGAAACCGGCGCACGCGAGCGTGCCCCATGCACAACCGCCATTAACGGTTATGCGCGCTGTGTATCGTTGCGGCCTGTCAAAGCCGGTCGTTGATGAGCAACGACCCACCGAGCCTAGAACTCTGACCTTGAGGCTGCAACGGAAAACAGGCGCAGGGAGTATGTTTGGGAAACGTCCTACGCGGAAGGGGTAAGATCTGATTTTCTGGCGCCGGGCTAGCCAGCCACAGGCACAAACGACGCCCGGGAGTAATGTCGGTCAGTTAAGCGATTGGGGCCGCTTTGCGGCCCATCGCCGGCAAGCCGGGCTCTCACAACAGCAGTGCCGACCTTAAGCTTTGCGCGGTACCTGTGGGAGATTCTATGGTTTTAGGGAAGTTTTTTAAGCGGCTTTTGACCGATACTCGTCTCCGCTTTTCAGTAGGGCAAATACTACTCGCGCCAGTTTGCGTGCGAGCATGACAAGCGATGCTGTCGTGCTAAAACCACGCGCCAGGCGCTCTTCGTAGTACGACTTCCATGCTGCTGTGCGGGATGCTGACATAGCCGCGTTGTGAAGGAGGCGTCGAGCTTCGGGGTCTCCTCGCTTCGTGAGCTTGGATTGCCCTTTTTTCTGCCCCGACTGCGCAATCCTCAGATCCATACCCAAAAAGGCGATAAACGCATCACCCCCGCTGAAGTTGCCACGCTGAAACGTCGCTGTCAGGCGAGCAGCAGTTAGAAAACCAACCCCTTCGACCTTCATGCAGCGCTTTACCTGAGGCATCAGCCCGGCCTTTTCCAGCAGGCCCTTGATCATCTTCTCCACCAGCAGCTCAAGCCGCTGCATCGCACGCAGATGCGTCTTGAAGGCGGCTTTGAGTAGCGGTTCATTGGCCCACCCCTGAGTCAGGCTGGTTCGTGCCTGGACCAGGCCTGCACGTCGCCGGAACAAGCTCAGAAGCTGTCGATAGATAGCCGGTGGCGGCGCCCAGGGCGTTAGGTCCTGCCCTTCGTTCTTCAGATAGCGGGCCAACAGCTGGGCATCAATTGCATCTGTCTTAGCGCGTACGTTGACACCTTTACGGTAATGGCTCAGGGCGTACCCATCTACCACGTAAATCGTATGCCCGAACTCAAAGGCCAGATCCGTAAACAGAACGTGATAGATGTTGGTCGCTTCGATAGCGACGGACATCGTACCCGAGAGGCCTTTGAGCCATTTCTTGATAGCTGCTTTAGTATTGGGGATTGCTATGAGTTCTGCTGATTCATCGTCCCAAATGACCAATTCTGTTTTGGCCACATCCACGCCAATCAGCCGCTTTGAATCAGCAACCACCATTGCCATGAGCAACTCTCCTCGATAGTGTTGGAGTACTTGAAGGGTCGCCCAGAGGCGCTGGCTTGTGTCTTTCGTCGGTCCGAGCCCGGAAGCATTCTTTATCGGCGCTTGGGTGAAAAGGGAGGAGGGACGAGGTCTCCCACGGTCTGTACTGCGCTAACAGTCAGAAGCTGGCTTTGTCCCTCCTCCTCCCTTCAAGTCTAACCATACAAGCTGGCTTGCCGGCGATGGACTGCGAAGCAGCCCAATGGCTGCCACGAAAGCTTAACTGACTGGGATTACGCCCGGGGGCGCCTTCTTTTTTGGTAATTGGTGGGCCGGGATAATCTGAAACTATAACCTATGTTATTGAAAATAAAAGATAAATATCGGTTAGAATTTTCTGTGGATTACCTTTTGGAATACCGCTTCGCAAAATCTGAAATCAGGACTATGAAGTCGAATGAAAGGGGCTCGTAGTCGACCTCGTACGTTGACCTAGTGCTTCGGACCAGCAACGACACCGATTACTGTGCCAGCCTGGCCACCGGCCAGAGCAGGACCGGCGCCAGGAGCGGCACCACCTATAACACTGATCACGGCGGCGATCTATAACTCATGGCGGAATGAAGTGACTTTGGAGTGTGACAGCTGGGGACTGAAATGACGTGGCTTGAGACTCCATGACGGGGGTATTGAAATGATCTATGACATAGATCTTTTCGACTCGCTTGATGGGTTGTCATACCCTCGTCTGCAGGAAGTCCCACTTAGTTACGGCCGTTCTGATGGCATTCTTGACGGCCTTGGTCCTTTCTTTCGCTGTGTCGGCTAGCAGGTCGAAGCGGCCGTAGACGCGGCCATCGTCACCAATGCAGGCCCGGGGCTGGACGGCGGCGTGTTGTTTGCGGTGCAACAGTGGCAACACGACCTCGGTGGCTTTGCCGCCCGCCCGCAGGCCGAATAGGACAACATGATTGGCCGCCTAAAAGCGACAACGAGGAACTGGACGACGCGTCGGAATCGGCCCACGTCAAACGCACCGCACAAGAGAGCTTTTCGTCTGAGGCCTTCATCGTACGCCGTTCCATGCCCTGGATTGAAAACGGCAAATCGGGGCTGATGTTCGTCTCGTTCAGCCACACCTTGAACGTCTTTGAAGTTCAACTGCGCCGCATGAGCGGCATGGAAGACGGCATCGTCGACGCCCTCTACAGCTTCAGCCGCCCGTTGAATGGTGGTCACTACTAGTGCCCGCCGCTTAAACACGGCCGCCTGGACCTGAGCGCACCTCGCCCCGCTTAAGTGCGGTATCGCCGGGGAGGGACGCAGCCCTGGGTCGCTCGCCAGCGACTTAAATTTTGCGGTTTCAGGAATTGTCTGATTACTTTAAACAGTTTCGCGGCGTAGGCTCGCGGGATGAAATCGACTCCTAGAGCTGCCCGTAAACTACTACACTTATTTGCCTCTGGCCTGATCATTGCGGTGGTTGCCGGATCTTTGATTTATTTGCGTGCGGTATTTAACCAAGAAGTCTCTCAGCGCCGCAGTGTTATGAACGAAGCGGTGTTCAATGCCCAGGATTATTTCGTCAGCCGCCATACCTTGCTCAAAAGTCTTGTGCTGACGGCTGTGCCCGATAAAACCGGGAACACGCCCTTTATCAATGTTGATCCTGACGAAGAAAAGAACTTCAGTCTGGGCACCGAAACCCATCGTTGGAGCCTATGGCTGACCCAGCGGATGACGAAGCACCTGTCCGAGAGCAAAGTCAGTCTGTTGTATGTGCCGCAAGCCTCCGCCCCTGAGGTGGTGCACTTGTTTAATGCATCAAGCAACTTGAAGCCGGTGCCCAAGGAAGTCTTGCAACGGCTGGAGGACGAGAACAGCAAGTGGTACTCGTTTAGCGAGGACCTGTGGCTGACGGACAGGAAAACCCTGGACTCAGCTTTTTACCTGTTCGCTCGGCTGGATAACCGTAACCTGACGTCCGGCTGGCTGGGTATTGAGGTTGAAGCGGCCGACCTTAACGAAGCCTTGCGCAGTGAAAGTGCTGGCGATTTCATGTTGCTGGATGGCAAAGGGCAAATCATTTTCACCAATGCGGTGCAATCCCCGCTAGTGGATTCCCAGCATCGGCTGTCGCCTAAAAACTCCTTAGGTTTCATCGGCTCCGGTTGGTTTCCGGACAGCCTGGCCATCAGGAAAAAGCTCGGCTACTCAAGCTGGCAAATTGTCTATTCCGTTGATATTCATTCCCTGCTACCGGTTTTGATCTGGCCTTTGCTAGGCTGTGTACTGTTGTTGATCGCCTCGTGCATCGCATTGCGATTGCTCATTGCACGCATCGAAAAACGGCTGATTACCCCAGGTGAAGAACGCATACAAGCGCTGGTTGAAAGCGAGGCATTCAACCGCGCCGTATTGCAAATTGCTCCGGTTGCGCTGTGTGTGATTCGCCGCCCAGATGGCACTGTAGTGCTGGAAAACTCCCTTTCGCAGCAGTGGCTGGGTAGCGGCCGCGAGCGCAGCAAACTGTGCCCTGGCTGGATGTGCCGTGCCTTTGACCAACGTGATGCGAGCACCAGCGATGAAGTGGAGATGGAGGATGGCCGGCTTCTCTACCTTGCCTTCGCGCCGACCCGGTACAACGGTGAGGACGTGCTGATTTGCGCTTTCAGCGATATCACCGCGCGTAAGCAAATTGAAGTGACGCTGGAGCGCGCCCGGCAATTAGCTGATCGTGCCAATGAGGCCAAAACTTTATTTTTGGCAACCATGAGTCATGAAATTCGAACCCCGCTGTATGGCGTTTTAGGTACGCTTGAACTGCTAGCGCGCACTGAACTCAATGATCAGCAAAACAATTACCTTAAAGCTATCGAACGCTCTTCCGGCAATTTGCTCCAATTGATTTGCGATGTGCTGGATGTATCGCGCATTGAAACGGGCCAGTTGCAACTTGAACTCAACACCTTCAGCCCTATGGAACTGATCGAAGAAGTGATTCAAGTCTATAGCGGGGCTGCGCAAGCAAAGGGCTTGCAACTGTTTGCCTTGATTGATTCGACTGTGCCCGAATGGCTCAGCGGGGATGTCACCCGTATCCGCCAGATCCTCAATAACCTGCTCAACAATGCGTTGAAATTCACCGACAACGGTAAAATTGTCCTGCGGCTCAAAATGGACAGCCGTGATGATGAGCGCGTTCTGTTGCACTGGCAGGTGTCGGACACCGGAAAAGGCATCGCCGTTGAAGAACAAGCGCGGTTGTTCGAGCCTTTTTACCAAGTGGAGTCAGCAAAAAATGTAGTTGCCGGTACCGGCTTGGGCCTCTCCATCTGCAAGCGCCTGATGCACTTGATGAATGGCAACATGCGATTGGTCAGTGAACCCGGTTTAGGCAGCAGCTTTACCCTGTATTTGCCATTGGAGCAGGTGCGAGACAAAGAGCACCCAAGCCCCATGGATGATTTGGCGCCCAGTGTGGTGTACGTGGTGTCACCCCTGCGTGAGCTGGCCGAGTGCCACTGCGGCTGGTTACGTCGCTGGGGCGCGCGTGCCCACATAGGCCTGCCCAAGCCTGGCGACGTACTAAAGGGCGACGTGTTACTGGAGCTTCACCCGGGGGCTTTTGCGCAACGGTTGGAACCCGAGTGGACCGGCCCTGCCGTGGTGGCCGCCAGTGACCTGTCGTCACCAATCAATCCGAGCACTCTGTGTTGGCAGGCTAATCTAAACAGCTTGCAAGACGTCTACCGTGCCTTGTCCAAGGCACAAGGCACCAGCGCTGATACGCTCCTTGATCCGGAAGCTGAAAAGCACGAGTTCAAACTTGATCTGAGAATCCTGGTCGCAGAAGACAACGTGATCAATCAGTTGATCTTGCGTGATCAGTTAGAAGAGCTCGGTTGCTCAGTGACCTTGGCCGGAGACGGGCTTGAAGCGTTGAGGCTGTGGCAAGACGCCAAGTTCGATCTGGTACTGACTGACGTCAATATGCCGATAATGAATGGTTATGAGTTGGCAGCTCAATTGCGATCCATGAACGTGACTCAGCCCATTATCGGTGCCACCGCCAATGCGATGCGCGATGAGGGTGAGCGCTGCCTGCGCGCGGGGATGAACCACTGTTTGATCAAGCCTTTTACTCTGCACACTTTGTACAACTGTCTTCAGCACTTTTAAAGTAGGGTCCAGTGAAACCATATCGTGTTTTGGTCGTTGAGGATCATCCATTTCAGCATGAGTACTTGCTGAATGCGTTCAGTGAGGTGGGCGGCTTTGAGGTTGATACCGTATGGGATGGCGATGAGGCGTTGGAGCACCTGACGCGCCGTGACTATGACCTGCTACTCACCGATTTACTGATGCCCGTCATGGATGGTGTGCAGTTGATCCAAAAAATTGCCGCACTAAAAAAACGCCCGGCGCTGGCGCTGATGAGTGCTTCATCGCGGCGTATGTTGATCAGCGCGGGCCTGGTGGCAAAAAAACTGGGTATTTCGGTGGTTGGTTTAATCTCGAAGCCGGTTGAACTTAATGCCGTCATGCGGTTAAAGGAGCAGATGGCTAATTATTGCCTGTGCGGTGTGACAGGCCCGGCGCTGACCATTGAAATCGACCCCTTCAGTATTGTTCGAGCCATGGACAACGCCGAGATCCAGGCGTGGTTCCAGCCCAAAAAGTCCTTGCTCAACGGCAATATCCTCAGTGCCGAGGCATTGGTGCGCTGGGTGCACCCGAATGCCGGAACATTACTCCCCAAAGACTTTTTATCGTTGTTGATAAAGCAGGGGCTGGAGGAGCGTCTATTGTGGTTGATGATGGAGCAGACCCTGCAAGCGCAAAGAAAATGGCGCGACCAGGGTTGGGATATTCCCGTTTCTATTAACCTGCCCACGCATTTTCTGGATAACCACGAATTGGCTGATCGCTTGCGTGATTATGTGGTTGCCGAAGGCGGGGAGCCGCGCAGCATTGTGTTTGAGCTTATGGAAAGCTCAACCACTAAAGAACTCAGTAATTATTACGCTGGGGCCTGTCGTTTGCGCATGATGGGGTTTGGCTTGGCCCAGGATGACTTCGGTCAGGGGTTTAGTTCTTACTTCAATCTTGTGTCGACGCCTTTCAGTGAACTCAAGATCGACCGTTCGCTAGTGCATGGCTGCGCTGAAAATGAAAACCTCGCCTCGGCCTTGCGCAGCTTGGTTGAATTGAGTCGAAAGCTGGGCCTGACGGTGATCGCCGAGGGCGTAGAATCTCAAGCAGAGCTGGCGTTTCTGCGTCGTATTGGCTGTGATCAAGCACAGGGTTTTCTGATTTGCGGGGCTATTTCGCCGGCTGATTTTGGAACTCTTTTGTTAGAGGATAGCTCCAAGCCATCATGGGGGTAACGCTGCACAAACGATGATGGGCAGGCCGCGCAGCCGACTTTTTTATTCTTTCAACACAACTTATCAGCGGTTCAAGGAAGCAAAGGGTGCGCCTTATGCAGTCCTGCTAGGGGCTTTTAAGCAGGCTGACCTTGCCGTCCATGCACTCCAGATTGGTGAAGTGTACGTCTGTGCACGCCCTTATCTGTGTTCGTTCGATTGACCGGGCGAACACTAGCCTTACCTCGAATTCACTCAGCGATAAAGAGCGATGCATCATTAATTTGGAGTCAGGGCAATGCACGAAATAAAGGCAGTGATTGCCGATGACCATCCGGTGGTTTTAGTAGGCCTGCGGGAGATGATCCAGCGCGACACGCGTTTTGAGTTGGTCGGAGAGGCCGTCAGCTCATCGCAGTTGATCAAACTGTTGGCGTCGAATCAGCCCGATCTGGTCATAACCGATTTCAACATGCCCGGTGATGACTTTTACGGTGATGGCCTGCAGTTGATCGAGTACATCATTGAACATTTCCCGGCAGTGAAAATTCTGGTGCTGACCATGGTCAGCAATCAATTGATCATTTCCCGATTATTGGAGATGGGCGTGGCGGGGGTGATTGCCAAAAACCAAATCCACGAAGAAATTGACAAGGCGCTGAACGCCTTGGCCAATGATCGGCCTTATGTCGCGCCGAATGTCCAGGAGATGTCTGTTCTGGCCAACGGTAAAGTGATCGACGAGCGTTTTTGCAACCTTTCGCCACGAGAGGTTGAGGTGCTACGGCTGTTTGTGACCGGAAGCAGCGTGAGCGAGATTGCCCGGCTGTTAAACCGCAGCGTCAAGACCGTAAGCACGCAAAAGGTTTCTGCAATGCACAAGCTGGAAGTGCTCACGGATCATGCGCTTCTCACCTACTGTATCAAGGCCGATCCTTTCGAGTCATAAGCCTTCTATCCCGGCTGTTCACAACAACCTGTCTTTTAGGACTGGAGTCATAAACGTCATGTCCAAAATGAGAGTATTACTGGCCGACGACCACCCGATTGTGTTGATGGGGGTGCGTGAAATTATAGAGCGTGATCCGCGTTTTAAGGTCGTGGGTGAAGCCATGAATTCGTCTGAGCTGATTACCAAGCTTGCACAACTGTGCCCTGACGTGATCATCACCGACTACAACATGCCGGGTGACGAGCAATATGGCGACGGCACACGTCTGGTCGAGTATTTACGCCGGCATTTTCCTGAATCACGGGTGCTGATCCTGACTGTGATTTCCAACCCGAAGACTGTGGCCTGGCTGTATGAGTTAGGGATTAGCGGTGTGATTTCCAAGAACGCCGGTCTGGAGCAGATTCTGGTGGCGCTGGATACGTTCTATCGTGAAGGGCATTACCAGCACAACTCGCATGGGGGCACGTCGAGCGAAGAAATGGACGGCATTTCGCACAAGCTCAGCCAGCTCTCGGTCAAAGAGTTTGAAGTATTGCGTCTGTTTGCCTCAGGCCTGAGCGTGAGTGATATAGCGCAGAGCTTGAATCGCAGCATTAAAACCATCAGCACACTGAAAATTTCTGGCATGCGCAAGCTTGAGGTCGACAGTGATCAGGCGCTGTTGATTCTGTGCATCAAGGCCAGTCTGTTTGCCTGACGGGCTTGAGTTACAGGTAGATCATTTCCAGCAACAGGGTTGAGCTGTAATTACCTATCTCGGGTAGTTCTTGCCCGGTTTTCACAGGTCTAACCGACAGTTTGAGCTTTAGCTGCGTGTCTCGAATGGGGAAGATCAGTTGGTCGCCGAACTTCAAATCCAACACTTTCTCGGTAGGGGTCATGTTGCTCAGGCGGGTTTTTAGCCCCAGCTTGTCGAGCGATGTGCGCAGCGTCGTACTGTCAAAAGAACCGCTGCCGGCGCTTAAGCGCAGGTGCACAAGGCTGCCTTTGGTGCACGTGAAATCGAGGTCCACATCGGTCCATTCACTGATGTCAGTGCGCAGTGAATTAAGGTTCACCTTCGGGATGTTAATACTTTGCGAGGCCGGGAAACTGGCCGTGCACGGCGGTTTTATCAGAGTGCCCTTGATATCCAGTGAAGGGGCGTCTGCGGCGCAACTGACAGTACTCAAACCCAGCACGAGTACGATTAAGAGCGCGAACCATAGAGCTATTCGAGTGAACATGGGTATATCACAGGTAGTCGATATTAATCACGGCGGAGGCCGTGAACGTGCCTTCGGAGAGCGTGCCTTGCGCGATGAGTTTTGCCTTCATGCTCAGGTCAACCGCACCATTGAGATTGGTGACGTTGCGCTTGGTGCCCTTGATGTTGATGACGGTGCTGTCACTTTTCCAGAACAGTGAATAACCCAAGTTATTTCTTCCTGCCGAAGCCACGGTGTCCGACAGCGCCGAAGAGGCCGTGACACTGATATTCAACACTGAGTTGGGTGGGCACGTCATGATCACCGGGACATCGATTTGCGCAGCAGTACTTACCTGGTCATAACGCAGGGTACCGAAATCGGCGATCAGCACTTTGTTGCTGGTCATTGTGCACGGTGGACGAATCAACGTGCCTTTAACGGTAAGTGTGCTGCTGTCGCTGTCAGCATATGCGATGCCACACATGACGATGCCCAGCAGTGAAAGGGCTATAAGGAGTTTACTCATGATACGTTCCTGTTGCGGGCTGTGAGGTCGGATGGATGAGCGAAGATCCATCACAAGTACTCAATGCTGAGCACTGCCGACGTGCTAAAAGCGCCTTCGTTAACAGCCCCAAATGTGACCAGTTTAATTTTCATGCTCAGGTCAACAGTGCCGCTTTGGTTGGTCAGGCTGCGCTTGGTGCCGCTGAGGTCGAGCAAGGTATTGTTGCTTTTCAAATACATCGAATAACCCAGGTAGTCTTTGCCTGCCCACCCTTGGGTAGTAGACCCTGCAACAAGAGCCCCAGCCTTGAGACTAACGCTCAAGGAGGAGTTCGCGGGGCATGTCAGCATGACCGGCAGGTCAATCATGTCGGCCGCAGCAATCTGGTCGTAGCGCAAGCTGCCAAAGTTGGCGGTCAAGGTCTTGCTGCTGGTCATGGTGCACGGTGGGCGGGTCAACGTGCCGCTGACGTTGATAGTCACCGTATCCGTCACGGCATGGGCCGATGTGCAAGCCAGCCCCCCCATCAATGCTGCGGCCAGCGATAAGCGTAATTTCATGGTCGAGCTCCTGTGGTTGATCAGAGATAGGTGATGTTGAGGGTGTATTGGCTACTGAAATTGCCGGTCGGCGATACGCTGGTACTCAGGCGCGGCCGAAAGCCCACGCCGATTGTATTGGCGCCAGTTTTCAGGTTTAACGAACGCGGGCTGTTAAAGGTTACGGCGGTATCGTTATCGGCCCAGGTAGCAGCCATCCACAGCCCGGCCAGCGTGGTGGCCGAAACGCCTGTGCTACCGCTGATGGCGGCTTGGGTCGGCACCAGAGTGGCAGACACTTGCGTGCCTTTGGTGCAGTTCATCGTGACATTGGCCACTTGCTGGCTGGTGGCGAAATCGCTGCTGTTGAGCGTGCCAAAAGACAGGTTCATGGTTTTAGCAGAGCCCAGTGAACAGGCGGGTTGAGACACTGTGTATCGCAGAACAATGGTTTGAAGAGTGTCCGAGTAGAGCTCCCACCCCCCAATTGACGTATCGAAAAGAGTCAGACTCACCATATATGAGCCCGGTGCCGAAGGTGCACTTGCGTTAAATAGCACTTCATAGGAAAAAGTGGTGCCTACCGGCAAGGGCACACAACTGCTAGGCACACAGGCCGTACCGGTCGTGCCCATCCCGCCAGTTGTGAGAAATTCACGGCTGCCGATATGAAATGCGATGAAATCGTTACTTTTACCTGAAGCGTTGTTCTGAGTGAAAGAAAGATTCGAGCCCACCGGGAACCTACGCGTCACTCTGCAGTTTGCCGTCATGCTTACTTGAATGTCTGCGGATGGCGCCAAGGTTCCCAAATCGATTGTTCCTGTGTTACCTGTAGCCGTGCAGGTCATATTGTTTTCGTAAAAAGCAAACGCCTGCTGGCTGGCCAGACTGAACAGCAAGCCGAGTGCTAGCACCACCAGGGTTGGCCACTTCATACGACGGGGTTTAGCGGTGGAATCATGCATCGGGAGTCCCCTTTGTGTCTGTCGGCGTGGCCAGTTGGGCATTGCAACGCAGTTGCACTTGCCCAATGCCCGCGTCAGCCAGGTTGTAGGTGTTCAGGTCCAGGTCTTGGGTGCACCACGGCTGGCCGCTGACGTTAATCTGCACTCGCGCCTTTTCAGGTACGCCGGTCATAAATACCCGGCCTTTATCCGCGACCATGGCGCTGCTCAATAGCGTGCCATCGAGGTCGAACAGTTGGGCTTCAGCAGCGAAGGGCGCCGGTTTGCCGTTGCTGGAGGTAATGCTGAGCAACAGGCGGCGACCGTTGTGGGTTTCAAAATTAGCCATCACAAAAGCGCCTCGATTAGGGATGACCTCCTGCACTAAGTTCGCGATATCAGTGTTGTCCGAGAGCGAGTCAGTGTTGAGTGACACCTTGTTTTTGCGGTACGGCTGGGCTGAGGGAATAATCGTGTAGCCACTGCTGTTGGTCTTGATCCCGCTTTTGGTCAACACACCGACATTGGCGGCCCCCGGCGTGGCCACGATGATGTTGGTTTCGCCCAATGGCTGGGTGAACATCAGGGTTTCGCGGGTGGCAACGACGCCCCCTTCCACGCCGTAGTCCATCTGACGGATGTTTTGATCTCTGTAGTAAGAGCCGTGCCATATGGCATTGGCGTCGTTGTAACGGGCCGCGATCGAACTGCCCAGCACGCGATCTTCATCGCTGATCTGTTGGTTGATACCCAAGGTGTAAGACAGTGCGTCGTTCTGAAATTGATTGCCGCTGAATGTCGCGTTACGCGACGCATTACCGGCCGTGTCCTGGTTGGTACTCAGGCCGAAACGGCTGCTGCTGCCGGGGTTACCCAGCGGTAGACTGACGCTCAGTGACACGCTGCGGATGTCATCGCCGGTACCGCTGTTCTGGGCCAGGCCTACGTTGTACGAAGCATTGCCGACACTGAAGCTGTAGCCCACTTGAATGGACGTATTGCTTTGGGCCCGGTTCCAATAATCGGTTTTGGTCACGTTGGCGTACATGCCGCCATAGTTGCCCAGTTGTTGCGATACGTTGGCGGTAAAGCTGCTTTTCATATGGCCGCCCAAATAGGGTAAAAAAGCAGCGTTCTTACTGAGCGTTTCATCTGTATACGGCACCAGCGTATTGTTGGCGCGTGCGCTGATGGCCTCGTTAAAGCTGTAATAGCCGCTGGTGGAGTAGCGATAGCCCACCAGGCTGAAGCTGGTATCGGTCAAGTCGATGGACTTGGAGTAGCGAAAACGGTATGACTGCCCTGACAGGGTCTTGGAGTCCGTGCCTATGTCATAACTGATGGCATGGGTCACATCCAGCGAAATAGCGCCGAAGCCAGCAAAGTCATGGGCAAAGCCCACCAGCGCCGATTTGTATTGCTCGCTGACGATCGAGCCACCAAACAGCGTGGTGCCTTCTGTCAGCCCGCGACGGTAGGTACCCTGAACAAAGGTGGGTTTCTGCGAGTTCAGCGCACCGTCTGCCGGGCGGAATTGCCCCGCTGTTACCGAGTAGCTCTGTTGGCCTTCGCGCAACATAGACGGCACCGACGAGAACGACTGGATATACACCTGGCGCTCACCATTGGGGCCTTCGACCGTCACTTCGATGTCACCGTTACTGGACGTCGAGTACAGGCCCTTAAGGGCGAAAGGTCCGGACGGCACCCACTGTTCACTGATCACATAGCCGCGCTGGCGCAAGGTCACCAGCGAGCGACCGTTGGCCACACCACGGATCACCGGGGCAAAGTTGCGCGCATCATCGGGCAGCATGTCCAGGTCAGATGCAATACCCAAACCGCGATACGAGATCGTGTCAAAAAGGTCGCTGTCGGTTGAGCTCTCACCTACTGTGGCAATGGCCATCAGGTTGCCCAGGTCGTGTTGCGCATAGGTGTCGACGGACTTCCAGCTGCCTTCGACGTTGGTGCTTTTTTGCCAGGTCGAAAAGTTGCGAAAGCGCCATGCACCGCTATTAATACCGCTGTGTACACTGCCGAACTGGGATTTGCGGTTGCCGGTCTGGGTTTCGTAGTTACTGCCGGAAAAGCTGTAATTGGCAAACGCAACTTGCTCGCCGTTGCTCCAGTTTTTGCGGCGAGTCTCGAACGGCACATCACCGATAAAAGCCTGAGGAACTTGCAGATTCAGGCTTTGTTTATTGAAGTCGTAGTCGTAAGTGACGCCGGTCAATTCACGGTTGAAGTACACACACTTGTCAGGGCTGATCTCTGCGTCCTTCAGGCGTGCGGGGTCAATGCCGAGCTCCGTCAGGGCTTGAAGGCTAAAGCACGGGAACAGGCCGTTAGGTGTAGATACCTGGCTCGGGGTCTCGCGAATAAAGCTCATGTCGCGTTGTTCAACCAGCCGGTCATCCACTGACAGGTCAACCCGGTAAATTCCGGGCAATTGCCCCTTGCTCATGGCTTTAACTTGCTCAGCCACTTCGGACGACGTGTTACCGCCACCAACTTCGAGAAAGGAAGGGTCGAAGCTGAATTCAGCATGCGCTGCAGTTGCGGTGAAGCCAAGAACACTAAAGCTTAACGTGCTTAAGTTTTTTACTCGGCGCGCGAAGGCGCACATGCGCACTCGCAGCATAAGGGAATCCTTCTGTTCAAATGTTCATTCACGAATTAATGCGGGGTAACAGGTGCCGCTTTGACGGTGCTGCCGTATTCATTGATGTAGCTGAGTTCCAGCGTGTCGCTGTTTTTCAGCGCGATCGCCGTGGAGACGGTGCTGTCGGGCTTGATCACCTCGGGCATGCCCTTGCTGGCCGTGTTGTTAATCAGCAAGTCACTGACGACTACGTTGTAACCCGACGAGTTTTGCACCGTCAGTTTTCCACCTTCAGCACGCCATTGAAGTTTTTCAACAGCCTCAGGCAGAGAACCCTGCAAGCCGGCAGGGCGGTAGAACAGTTTGATGGTAGTCTTAAGGGCAATCTGCAGTACGTTCTGGCTGCTTTGCTCGGCACTTTTGGCCGGGATCGCTTTGACATTCAGTAAAAACAGGCTTTCTTTATCCGTGGGTAGGTTTTGCGCATTGGTAGCAATGATTCGCAGGATGTTCTGAGCTTTAGCGTCCAAACGAAACAGAGGTGGCGTGATGATGAACTCATCTGCACTGTCAGCCTTATTGTCATAAGGGCTGACCCACGATTGCACCAGATAAGGAACGCCATCTTCGCCCGAGTTTGAGAGTGATAGGTTGGCTTCCTTTTCCTTGCTTTGGTAGATGACGCGTGTGGAGCCGACATTGACGCCTGCCTGAACGTGGGGTAGCCAAAAGCCTGCTGCCAACGCCAAAAAGGCTGCAACTTTGAAAGGCATCTAGAGGTCCTCTTGTTAACGCCAGAGCCCGTGATTAATCACGAGCCCTTGCGTTAATAAACATGAGTTACTTGTAAGTAACGTCGAAGGTAGCCAGCGCGTTAACCTGACCGGTACCGATACCACGGGTACCTGGGGCACCCTCGGTGTCTGGGGTATCAGCCACAAGGCGTACGTAGGATGCGGTGAAGTCAAACGTGTTGGACTGTGGGCGCAGCACGTAATCGGTGCTGGCGGTGTTCAAAGGCAGTTTGTCGCCGGTACGGGCGTCAGCGATCTGAATACCCACGCCAGAAACCTGATTAGAACCGACCATCCCCAGTACGGTGGGGTCCGATGCCGCTTGTTGACCGCTGAACTTGATGGAAACGTTCTTCAGGGTCGAACCGCTGCAGTTTTCCAGCGAGATCGAGAACGGCGTAGCACCCGAGGTCGCGACAGCGCCTACAATGTTAGGGAAGTCAGCAATACGGACCTGCCCCATATCAACCGACTTTTTTACGCTTTCGCTGTTGATGGTGCATGCGTTATCGTTGATGCTGCCAGTGAATTCAACTTGACCATCAGCTGCGTGTACAGTGGCAGCTGCCATTGCGACCAGTAGCGTGGATCCGCACAGCGCAGTGTATTTTCCGATTGCTTGAAACATGAGAGATACCCTCTGCAAGAAATTATGTGTGATATCCATTTTTGATCGTCCCCCCTGTTCACGGCTCGCCGTCGCAGGTGTTGCATAGGATGCAATTTTCCGGGCTTGAGCCCCATCAGACGATTCCTGTTTTCGTAAGCACTATATTTTTGGGCCGCAATGCCCCTGATAGGATCTCTCATGAAACAAGCAAAAGTACGCCTCGGTGCCTTGGCACTGAGTTCACTCAGACTCAATAAATTGCTGCTCCTGCTGACCGGGCTGGCCCTGCTGTTGGTGAGCATGAGTTATTGGGCGGTTAACCGGGTGTTGAAGGAGGAGGGTCAGAAGACCGATTTTCACTTTGCGCGGCTGATGGAAAGCATTCATGAACATGAAGCCTTTTTACGCACGGCAGCCGAAAGCTATGGTCAAGATAACGAGAACCTGTTGGAAGACAGCGTGCCGCGCCCACACATCGAGTTGATGCGTCAGGCCGATGAGCGTTTGTTCCAGAGCCGCGATACCGCCAAATCACTGCCCTTTACCGTCAGCCAGCGGGACAAGTTCACGCCTGAGCAAATGGCCGGGGTGTACTCGTTTGGTGTGCAGTTGACCGACCTGTTTGCCGCCTATTGGTCCGAATCCCATTACACGGCGCCCCAAGTGTTTGTCTTTTCACCCGCCGACCTGTTCACCATTGCCGTGCCCGGTATTGATGGGGCCCGGCAGTTCCCGCTGCTGCAAAAAATCAACTTCTTTGAGGTGACCAAACGCCTGTATGACCAGCTTGTCACCTTGGGTCCCAAACTCGATGACAACCAGGTGTTATGGGTACGTGCCCCGGCCGGCCTTATCCAGAAACGCAAATACATCGTTGGCGCTATTGGCGTTGGTTTGTCTCATCGCTTTTTGCCCGGGCCAGCAGACGATGACTCCGTGATCCTCACCGCTTTGCTGGATGTTAGTGATACCAGTGACCTTGAGCAGTTGTTGATGCGCCCGAGCAATAGTCAGCTGACGCTGATTTCGCCCGCTGGCGAGGTACTGCTGGGCGATGATCTGGATGCGTATGACTTGCCGTTTGGCATGAGTTTTCAGTCTGACGGTTTGCACTTTAAGTTGAGTTCGGGGGGCTCAGATCCTTGGGTCGGTCTGTACACCATCAGTTACCAGAACTTTTTCGGTTACGCCAAGTGGCCCTTGTTGGGAACTGTGGTGCTGATCTTGCTGTTTGCGTTGATTGCCTGGCGCCTCAACCGCTGGTATCGCCTGGAAATCATCGAACCCGCAAACAGCGCCAATCAATCGCTGGCTGAAAGCGAAGAGTTCAATCGGGTCATGCTCGACAATGCGCCCGTAGGCTTGTGTGTGGTGCAGCGTGGCTCGGACATCGTATTGCTAGAGAATCAACGCGCCCAGCAATGGCAGGGCACGCCTGAATTAATCGCGCTCTTGAAGCGCGACTATACCAAGCGTGAACCGGGCGAGGTCCAGCTTGAGGTTGCCGGCCGCCACCTTTTGGTGTGTTTTGCGCTCACCCGTTACAAGGGCAAAGATGTGGTGCTGTGTGGTTTCAACGACATCACCCGGCATGTCGACGATGCCAACATGATGGAGCAGGCGCGCCGCTCCGCCGATGAGGCCAGCAAGGCTAAAACCCTGTTTCTGGCCACCATGAGCCATGAGATCCGCACGCCTCTGTATGGTGTGTTGGGCAATCTTGAATTGCTAGAAATGACCCCGCTCAATGCACGTCAGCAGGAATACCTGCGCACCATTCAGCGTTCGTCGACGGTGTTGTTTCAACTCATTAGCGATGTGCTGGACGTGTCCAAGATCGAGTCTGGGCAAATGGCGGTCGAGCCGAAACCCTTTAGCCCACTGGATTTGTTTGAAGATGCGGTGCGCAGTTATACCGCTTCGGCAAACAACAAAGGCCTGACAGTTTTCGCCTGCGCTGACGCCTCCTTGCCGCCTCTGGTGTGCGGTGATGCGGTGCGAATCCGCCAAATCATCAATAACTTGCTGAGCAATGCCATCAAGTTCACGGATTTTGGGCGTGTTGTCCTGCGGCTGAAAGTGACAGACATTGAACGCGACCATGTCTCAATGCAATGGCAAGTCTCGGACACCGGTATGGGCATCAGCGAGCAGGAACTGCCGAAACTGTTCAAGCCTTTTTCTCACGTTGGGAGGAGCGAGCTGGTGGGTGGCGCGGGGCTGGGGCTGTCGATCTGCGCTCGGCTCAGTGAAATGATGGGCGCCCACTTGCGAGTAGTCAGTGAGCCTGGCTTGGGCAGCAGTTTTTCATTGCATATACGCTTGCCCATCGTGGCAGGTGCACTGGCCAACAGTACCGACATTAATCTGCAAGGCGTGAGTGTTTATGTGCGTGCGCCGCTTATGGACATTGCACAGAGCCTTACTAAATGGCTTGGTGGTTGGGGCGCGCGAGCCTTGGTCTGGTCGGAGGCAGGCACTGAAGACAGTCATGCTGTGTTGCTCGATGTTGAGCCTGATCCATTGACTGCGCAAGTTTGGCAGGGCGCCCGAGTGATCGCCACGGGAACCGCGCCGAGCCTACCGCAAAAGACAGTGCGCGGTTGGGAGGTCAATGCCTATGACATCCGCGCGATTGCCAGAACGTTGATGCAGGGGACGCGAGGCTCTACCTGCGAACTGCCGGCCTACATAGCCGAGCCTGCCTCAGAAGTGGACTTGAGCGTGTTGATTGCAGAGGACAACCCCGTCAACCGCGAGATCCTCAAGGAACAGCTTGAGGCCTTGGGCGTACGGGTGACGTTAGCTCAAGATGGCGAACAAGCCCTGTTGCGCTGGAAAGAGGCGTCATTCGATCTGGTGATCACCGACGTCAACATGCCCAAGCTCGACGGATATCAACTCACCCAGCGCTTGCGTCAGTTGGACCCGGACGTACCGATTATTGGAGTGACAGCCAATGCCCTGCGCGAGGAGGGCGAACATTGCATCAAGGTCGGGATGAACGCCTGGCTGGTCAAACCCTTGAACCTTGAGACCTTACGCCAGACCTTGGCAGCCTATTCTCGGCAACCCGCAGCAGTGGCTCCGCAGGCACTGCAAGAACAGGCGCCCGATGAACAAGCGGCTGACCTTGAAGGCTGGATAACGCTTTCGCCAGCCATGCATCGTTTGTTTGTGACAACCATGCAGGAAGACCTAGAACAGGCTGAGCAGGCTTTACAAGCGTCTAACACCGCAAAGTTGGTCAGTTACCTGCACCGAATCAACGGCTCGCTAGCCACAGTAGGGGCTCAAGATCTGGCTGCGTCATGCCGCGTGTGTGAAATAACCCTGTTGCATGAGCCTTTGAATCAAGAGTCGGCCAGTGCAGTTGAGGCATTTTTGAAGCGATTGCATCGGGTTGTGTTCAAAATGATTGAGGGCGCGTTGTACCCGACTCGATAGGCATAGTCTCTTACCAACCATGACCCGCCTGCTTGTACTCAGGCGCGTGCTGCTTTAATGCGTCGTCAAACCATCCAGCGATTTATCCACATACGCCTTGGCTAGCTCCACCAAGTGCATGCAGGACAACACCAAATTGCGCGAATGCCCGCTCAAGCCATTCCCCGCCTCACTCGCCGAAGCGCCCTCGCAGCGCAACAAGTCTGTAATCGCTCCATAAACCCCACATTCAAAGCGCTTACCTGATCCCCGATGCTGTGCTCCCGATTTCTTTTTGGAGCCTGCCGACGATGATGCGCCCCGACGCCAAAGTCGAAAAAGTCTATCTCTACCCCAAGCCCGTCGACTTCCGAAAATCCATTGATGGCCTCGCAGCCTTGGTTGAACTTGATATCAAGGTGGCCGTGTTCGACCCGGTTCTTTTCGTGTTCCTCAACAAGCCGCGCAATCGCGTGAAGATCCTCTATTGGGAGCGCAACGGCTTCTGCCTTTGGCTGAAGCGCCTCGAAGCCGAACGTTTCAAAACTTCCCCCGACGCGACCGACGAAGCCATCGTCCTGACCGTCCAGGAACTCAACTGGTTACTCGACGGCTTCGACCTCTGGCGCAACCGTCCACATCAGGTTCTGACACCCCGCTTCGTCGCCTGACCCGGTATAATCCGGGCCGTGATTCCAGCGCCCGATGACCTTCCTGATGACCCTGCCGTGCTCAAGCAACTGCTTGCGCAGTTGCTGGCTGAGCGCACGGTCGACAAGGACCACATCGTCGACCTGAAAGAACAGATCAAGCTGTTGCGTGATCGGCTGTTCAACCGCAAATCCGAGCAGACGGTCGATCCCAATACACCGCAACTGGCAATGTTCAACGAGCCGGAAAGCGAGCCGTTGTTGGCGGTGGTTGACGATGCCGACGAAGAAGTCGTTACACCTGCCAAACGTCGCGGCAAGCGCAAACCGTTGTCGGCTGACCTGCCACGTGTCGAAGTCATCCACGACTTGCCCGAGCACGAACTGACTTGCGCCTGCGGTTGCCGCAAGCATGTCATCGGCGAGGAAACCAGCGAGCAGCTCGATATCGTGCCGATGCAGATCCGTGTGCTCAAGCATGTGCGCAAGGTCTACGGTTGCCGTGGTTGTGAAGCGGCGCCGGTCACCGCCGACAAGCCGGCCCAGTTGATCGAAAAGAGCATGGCCAGCCCCAGCGTGCTGGCCATGCTGTTGACCACCAAGTATGTCGACGGCCTGCCGCTACACCGTTTTGAAAGCGTGCTGTCCCGGCACGACATCGAAATCCCTCGACAAACCCTGGCCCGCTGGGTGATCCAGTGCAGCGAACACTTCCAGCCGTTGTTGAACCTGATGCGTGAGCGGTTGTTGGAAAGCCCATTGATTCACTGCGATGAAACGCGGGTGCAGGTACTCAAGGAGCCGGATCGCGACCCGACCAGCCAGTCCTGGATGTGGGTGCAGGCCAGTGGGCCACCTGATCGACAAGTCGTGTTGTTCGACTACACCACCAGCCGTACGCAGGAGGTGCCACTGCGCCTGCTGGAGGGCTATCGTGGTTATCTCATGACCGATGATTACGCCGGTTACAACGCGTTGGCGTTGCAGCCCGGCGTTGAACGGTTGGCGTGCATGGCGCATGCCCGGCGTAAGTTCGTCGAAGCGCAGAAAGTGCAGCCCAAAGGCAAGACCGGTCGGGCCGATGTGGCGCTATCGATGATCAACAAGCTGTATGGCATCGAGCGTGAACTCAAGGATGTCAGCGATGACCAGCGGTTCATCGGTCGGCAGGAAAGAAGCTTACCGATCCTCGGCCAGTTGAAAAGCTGGCTGGACAAGACGCAGTCACAAGTCACACCGCAAAGCGTGCTGGGCAAGGCCGTGCACTATCTGGCGAACAACTGGAGCTGGTTGGAGCGCTACATCGAGGCCGGCCATTTACCGATCGACAACAACCTGGCGGAGCGTGCGATCAAGCCATTTGTCATCGGGCGCAAGGCGTGGCTGTTCAGCGACACGCCCAAGGGCGCGACTGCCAGTGCGCAGATCTACAGCTTGGTCGAGACCGCGAAGGCCAACGGCCAGGAGCCCTATACGTGGCTGCGCCACGTACTGGAGCGGTTGCCGTATGCCTCGTCGTTAGAGGACTACGAAGCGCTGCTGCCGTGGAACTGCTCGCCGGAAATGCCACGGTAAATCAAAGCTTCATCTAGCGGTAGGTGGGGTTCATGGAGCGCTTAGTACGCCAGCAAAGCTGGCAGTTGATAAAGGGTGAAAGTCCCTACGAGAGAAGTTATGGCGAAACACCTCGACCCCGAGTCATGCGCTGTGCCCCGTGAGGTGTACGGTGAAGTGTTGGCAGGGGAAACCAGCAGGCCAGCCATTGAGCCGCGAAAACATGAGTCCGGGGCGCCGACGCTATTATGCGAAGCGGAAGGCCACAGTGGACATGACGATAATCGCAAGTCATGCATCATGCCCTGCGCGGTCGTAGACCCTGAGCATGCTGGGAAGTCAACTGCACGGAAGCTGGGAGATCTCATTCGTGTCTGGTCGTGACAAGCCAGACGGGGCAGGAAAGGCCACACGCCAAAAGTCTGCCGTCCACGCGGATGAGAAGTCGGATAGCTCCGTAGTACCTGAGAAGTTGCCGAACAATGGGCTTGCCCCGGCGGAGGTGATGGAGGAAAGGGAGTTAGCCAAGGGGAACAGTGAACAGCCTTCCGCATCCCGGACGCAGAGCCGGACAAGTGCGTTGTCAGGGTTGCTCGCTGTACGTCAAGCAGCCCGGCTTGATCGCCGGGTCAAGTTCACGAGTCTGCTGCACCACGTAACGGTCGAGCTATTGCGCGAGAGTTTCCATAATCTCAAGCGAGACGCGGCTTGTGGTGTGGATGGAATATCGTGGCGAGAGTATGAGCAAGATCTTCAGGAGAAGCTGAAAGCCTTGCATGACAAAGTGCACAGTGGCTGCTATCGAGCCAAACCTGTTCGGCGGGTATTTATCCCAAAGGCAGATGGCAGCGAGCGTCCGCTGGGTGTAACGGCTTTGGAGGACAAGATCGTCCAAGCCGCAGTCGTGCAAGTGCTCAACGCTATCTATGAGCTGAACTTCCTTGGACTCTCGTATGGGTTTCGCCCTGGTCGAGGGCAACACGATGCATTGGATGCTTTATCGGTAGGAGTGCAGACTGCTCGAATCCGGTGGATATTGGACGTGGATATTCGTGCGTTCTTTGACACCATCGATCACGAGTGGATGATGTGCTTCCTGCAACACCGAATTGCGGATAGACGAGTGTTAGCACTGATAGCACGATGGCTGCGCACAGGTGTTCTCGAAAACGGAAAGCGAATTCCTGCAAAGCAGGGCACACCACAAGGTGCGCCCATTTCACCGTTGCTGGCCAATATCTACCTGCACTACGTGATGGACTTATGGGTCAGGCAATGGCGTGGGCGTACCGCTAAGGGTGAGATGATTGCCGTGCGGTATGCAGACGACAGTGTGATTGGTTTTGAAAAGCGTGAAGATGCATGGAGTTTTCGCCATGCATTGGAGTTTCGACTCGCTCAATTCAACCTGACGCTACATCCAGAGAAAACTCGTTTACTGCGGTTTGGCTGGTTCGCGGTGGAAGATCGCCAGAAGCGTGGGGAAGGAAAACCAGAAACATTCGACTTCCTCGGGTTCACGCATTTCTGTAGTCAAGCCAAGAATGGGATGTTCGAGGTCGGACGGGTGACCATCGCCAAGCGTATGAGAGCAACACTCCAAGAGATACGCGGACAACTGTACAAGCGTAGGCACGAACCGGTTGCTGTGATCGGAAAGTGGCTGAATCGCCTGTTCACAGGTTACTGCAATTACTACCACGTACCTGGTAACACGAAGCGGCTTGATGCGTTTCGCCGTGAAGTTATCGGTGCATGGAGGCATGCCCTCAAACGACGGAGTCAGAGACACCGCCTGAACTGGGAACGCATGATTGTACTGGCAAGGTTGTTCATTCCCTATCCACGAGAACTACCCATGCATCCTTATCCCATGACCCGTTTCGGCGTCAAAACCCAAGGCAGGAGCCGTATGCGGTAATTCTGCACGTACGGATCTGTGCGGGGGGTGGCAGGTGACTGCCATTCCTACCGCGACCATTCGAGCAAACGGCGTAGCGTTTCAAGCTCGTGCATGGAGGCCATGATCAACACGGAGGCGGGCGACCTGGGCTGCATCAGCATCGCTTGCTGTGCCACGGCTTCCGCGCACAGCGCGTAGTCAGTAGCCAGCATGATGGTGTCTTCCAGAGTGTGGGGAAGGTGGGGTGGGTCGGGGACTATCTTCAACATGATTGCTTCCATTTCAGGGCCGCCACCCTCTGCTGTCAAACAGCGGGTGGCAGCTGTACGCGGGTTGACAGACCGGCGGAAACAACAAGCTCCGGCGCACGCAAGCGTGCCCGCACGTACAGCCGCCATAACGACGAGCCGTTTTGTTGTTTACCGTAGCGGCCTGTCAAAGCCGGTCGTTGATGAGCAACGACCCACCGAGCCTAAAACCCTGAAATAGCGACCGCAACGGAAAACAGGCGCAGGGAGTATCTTTGGGAAACGTCCTACGCGGAAGGGATTAAATCTGATCTTCTGGCCCCAGGCCAGCCAATCACAGGCACAAAAAAAGACGCCCGGGGGCGTCTTCTTTTTTGGAATTTGGTGGAGCCGGGGGGATTTGAACCCCCGTCCGCCAGTACTCCGCTGTCGGTACTACATGCTTAGCCGTGTCTACTGATTTAATCCGCAGCCGCCCGACGGGCAGGGTGCTTTGGATGAGTTGTGTAAGTTTTAGTCACTTCGCCCACAACGTGCTACGCGACGATCCTGTTCTGTATGACAATCAGTTCGGGTTTACAGGCATCCCCTAGTGATTGCTGGAGCCGAAGCTACCAGAAGCAACGGGTCAAGAGGACTGCTTACGCAGCCAGCTTGTACTCCGCGCCGAAGGTTTCGTCATTGGCAACTATAAAAGTTGCAACAGTGGATTTACGAGTTCTGTTACCAACTCGGCATGCACCTAGAGTTTCGCTACCGGCGTCGAATCCTAATCGGCCCCTACACTAGCTCTTGGCTAACGCACCTTACGGCACGTGAGCCGGAGTATACGCCATTGTGCGGGCGACGTCGACAGCTGGTCCTGTCGCCCGCCCATGGCTTAGGCGCCGCCGCTGCCCGAACCGCTGCCTTTCTCGGTTTTTTCCAGGCGCTCCAGCACTTTGCTGGTGATGGCGATGCATTCTTTGGTGTCGCCCGAGGCCTGGGCAGCCTTGGCTTTGTCGACGTGCTCGGTCACGGCTTTGTCCAGGCCCTCGGAGGTGGCGCCGGCGGTGGCCATGCTGTCGTCGATTTTTTGCAGGTTGATGGCGCACAGGTCGTCAGCAGCGAACACCGGCGAAGCCAGCAGGGTAGCGGCCGCGAACAGGGCCGAAAGCGCGGTACCTTTCATGGGAGTCTCCTCTGGGGCCTCGGGAAGGTGGGCCTAAAGGATGGACCTTGGCAGTTTTGCAAGGGTTCAATCTTGTTCGTGCCGCGGGGGCGGGGTTGTTTGCGAGAGGGTGGGCTTGCCCGCGAACACCGGCGTAGCCGGTGCCAGCTACCGCGCTGGATTCTTCGCGGGCACGCCCGCTCCCACACAGGGCGCGTCGCGCTTACGGATTGAGTTCTCTTCGCGACAGCGCAGCCCGTTGGGCTGCGTTATCTCCCACAATGAATCGCGCAGGCTTCAGAGGCTGCGGGGACGGGTGACGCGGTCCACCAGGTAGACCAGGCCGTGGTAGTCGATGCCGCTGTGGCTGCTCAAGCCGATCTCGCAGGTGCGGCTGGTGGAAATGCCTTCGCTGCAGTACTGCACGGCATCCTTCAGGCTGCGCAGCGAGTGGGCGTTGAGCTCGGGGGTGGTGAAGCCCTTGTCGCCTGCGAACCCGCAACAATGAATGCCTTCCGGGATCACTACCTGCTTGCTGCAGCGCCGGGCCAGGTCGATCAGGGCCTGGCTTTCGCCCAGGTGCTGGGTGCTGCAGGTCACGTGCACGGCCACCGGCTCATCCTGGGGGGTGAACTCCAGGCGTTCGAGCAGGTGGGTGCGAATGAAGCGCACGGGGTCGTACAGGTCCAGCCGGGTGTCGCCCAGGTCTTGTACCAGGCGCAGGGTGCAGGGGCTGGTGTCGCAGTAGATCGGGTCAAGGCCGCCGCGGCTGGCGTGCAGCAGGGCGTTGATCAGCTCCTGGCGCTTGTGTTCGGCCTGCTCGGGGTAACCCTGGGACGCGAACGGCTGGCCGCAGCACAGGCTGTCGGCGTTGTCGGGGAACACGACCTGGTAGCCGGCCTTTTCCAGCAGGGCGCGGGTCTTGTCCAGCAGTGAGCTTTGCTCGCGGTCGGCATAGGCCGGGCCCATTACCCTGGACACGCAAGCCGCCAGGTACACCACCCGTGGGCGGGCGTCGTTGCTGGCCTGGCCGAAGGCGACCGGGCGCAGCGGTTGGGGCATGGCGGGCGTCCACTGCGGCAGGCGGCCGTTGCTGGCTTTGCGCAGGGTGGCACTCAGGCGGCCCAGGCGTGGGGCGCCGAGCAGCTTGCGCGCGCTGTTGGCTGCGGTCAGGGTCAGGCGGGCGCCGCCCAGTGCGGTGGGGAAGTGCTCGGCCAGCCAGTTGGCGGTGTTGCCGTGGTCGGCAGCCTGGCTGCGCAGTTTTTTCACCAGCTCGCCGGTATTGATGCCCACCGGGCAGCGCTGGGCGCACAGGCCGGTGGCAGCGCAGGTGTCGATGCCTTGGTACTGGTAGGTGCGCCTCAGCTCGCGGGTGTCGACGCCGGCGCGTTGCTTGGCCTGGATGTCCCGCCACATCACGATACGCTGGCGTGGGCTGAGGGTCAGGCCCTTGGACGGGCACACGGGTTCGCAGAAGCCGCACTCGATGCACTTGTCGACGATTTCGTCGGCGGCGGGCAGTGGCTTGAGGTTTTTCAGGTGGATGGCCGGGTCGTCACTCAGCACCACATCGGGGTTGAGGATGCCGTTGGGGTCGAGCAGGCGCTTGAGCTGCCACATCAGTTGGTAGGCGTCGTGGCCCCACTCCAGCGCCACGAACGGTGCCATGTTGCGCCCGGTGCCGTGCTCGGCCTTCAGCGAACCGCCAAACTCCACGGCCACCAGCTGCGCCACGTCGTCCATGAATGCCTGGTAACGGGCAACCTCTTCGGCGCTGTTGAACCCTTGGGTGAACACGAAGTGCAGGTTGCCTTCCAGGGCGTGGCCGAAAATGATCGCTTCGTCATAGCGGTGCTTGTCGAACAGCTGGATCAGGCGGTTCACGCCTTCGGCCAATTGCTCGACCGGGAAGGTCACGTCTTCGATGATGACGGTGGTGCCGGTCTGGCGCACGGCGCCGACGGCGGGGAAGGTGTCTTTGCGGATTTTCCACAGCTGGTTGTACACCGCCGGGTCTTCGCTGAAGTCCACGCGCTGCTCCAGCGGGAAGTCGGCGATCGAGGCCATTACCTGCTGCAGTTGCTCGTGCAGCAAGCTCTGGCTGGCCGCGCGTGACTCGATCAGCAGGGCGCAGGCGTTGGCCGACAGGCCTTTTACCCACAGCGGCATGCCGGCCATGTCCTGCACCGAGCGCAGGCTGCGGCGGTCGAGCAGTTCCACGGCCGACACCGGCTGGCGCTTGAGTACCGGCACCGCGCGGCAGCAGCTTTCCACGCTGGGGAACACCAGCAGGGCGCTGGCCTTGTGCGGGTGGTCGGGCACGGTGTTGTAGGTAACAGCGCTGATAAAGCCCAGGGTGCCTTCGGAGCCGACCAGCAAGTGCTGCAGAATGTCCAGCGGCTGGTCGTAGTCCACCAGCGCGTTCAGCGACAGGCCGGTGGTGTTCTTCAGCCGGTACTTGTGCCGGATGCGCTCGGCCAATGCCGTGTTGGCGCGGGTTTCGCGGCCCAGGCGGGCCAGCGCTTGCAGCAGCTCGGCATGGCTGGCTTCAAAGGCCGCCAC
This sequence comes from Pseudomonas sp. BJP69, assembly GCF_007633355.1. Classification (NCBI taxonomy): domain Bacteria; kingdom Pseudomonadati; phylum Pseudomonadota; class Gammaproteobacteria; order Pseudomonadales; family Pseudomonadaceae; genus Pseudomonas; species Pseudomonas sp. BJP69. Next base: position 4,765,054 of record NZ_CP041933.1, on the reverse strand, counting down.
GCTGGCCGGGTCTTCGCTGTCCAGGCGGGTGCCGTCTGCCAGCACCAGGCGTAGGCCGGCCAGGGTGTGGTAGGTGTTCTGGGCGGTGCCGCAGCACATGCCGCTGGCGTTGTTGGCGACGATACCGCCGATCTTGCAGGCGTTGATCGAGGCCGGGTCGGGGCCGATCTTGCGCCCGAACGGGGCCAGCCAGGCGTTGGCCTGGGCGCCGATCACACCCGGTTGTAGGCGGATCTGTTCGCCTTCGCCGCGGATCTCGCGGCCGTTCCAGTTATCGCCCAGCACGATCAGCACCGAGTCGCTGATGGCCTGGCCAGACAGGCTGGTGCCGGCGGCGCGGAAGGTGACCGGCACCCGGTCGCGTTGGGCCAGCTTGATCAGGCCGACCACTTCGTCTTCGGACTCGACACGCACCACCAGTTTGGGGATCAGCCGGTAGAAGCTGGCGTCGGTGCCGAAGGCCAGGGTCGAGGTGGGGTCGTCGAAGCGGCGTGCGGCGGGGATCAGGCGCTCGGCATCACGCAGAAACGCGGCGGGCAGGCTCATGCAGTCTCCTCGCGGGGCTGTGGCCTCTGCGTGCCACATGCCCCGGGTCTATCAGGCGGTCGTTGGTGCAGGCGCTCAGGCGCCCAGTTCGCGTACCAGCGAGTCGCGGGTGATTTCGCTGATGGTCTTGGCGCCGGTCAGCACCATGGCTACGCGCATTTCCTTCTCGAACAGCTCCAGCAGGTTTTTCACCCCGGCCTGGCCATGCACGGCCAGCGCATAGAGGAAGGCGCGGCCAATCAGCACGGTGTCGGCACCCAGGGCGATCATGCGTACCACATCCAGGCCGCTGCGAATGCCGGAGTCGGCGAGAATCTTCAAGTCTCCTTTCACCGCATCGGCAATGGCCGGCAGGGCGCGGGCGCTGGACAGCACGCCATCGAGCTGGCGGCCACCGTGGTTGGACACGACGATGCCGTCGGCACCGAACTTGACCGCGTCGCGGGCGTCATCGGCATCCAGGATGCCTTTGATGATCATCGGGCCATCCCAGAACTCGCGGATCCACTCCAGGTCCTTCCAGGAAATGGACGGGTCGAAGTTGTTGCCCAACCAGCCGATGTAGTCGGCCAGGCCGGTGGGGTTGCCCCGGTACTTGGAGATGTTGCCCAAATCGTGCGGGCGGCCCATCACGCCCACGTCCCAGGCCCACTCGGGGTGGGTCATGGCTTGCAGCACGCGGCGCAGCGGGCCGTGCTTGCCGCTCATGCCAGAGTGGGCGTCGCGGTAGCGGGCGCCGGGCACGGGCATGTCCACGGTGAATACCAGGGTCTTGACCCCGGCCGCCTTGGCCCGCTCCAGGGCGTTGCGCATGAAGCCGCGGTCCTTGAGCACGTACAGCTGGAACCACATGGGGCGGTCGATGGCTGGCGCCACTTCTTCGATCGGGCACACCGACACCGTAGACATGGTGAACGGGATGCCATGGGCCGCCGCTGCCCGCGCCGCCTGCACTTCGCCACGGCGGGCGTACATGCCGGTGAGGCCGACCGGGGCCAGGGCCACGGGCATGCTCAGGGTTTCGCCGAACAGCGTGGTCTGCAGGCTGAGCTCGGACATGTTCTTCAGCACGCGCTGGCGCAAGGCAATGCTTGCCAGGTCGGCGACGTTGTGGCGCAGCGTGTGCTCGGCGTAGGCACCGCCGTCGGCATAGTGGAACAGGAAAGGAGGCAGCTTGCGTTGGGCCGCGGCGCGATAGTCGGTAGAGGCAGAAATGATCATGAATTCTCGCAGCGTTGCTTGGGGGGGTATGCCAGGCGCCCGATGGCGCCCGGCCCCTTTCACTTTAGTGATGAACCAGCATGCCGGTCAGCCAGTAAGCCTGGATCAGGGTGATCAGGCCGACGATGGTGGCAAAGAACAGGCTGTGCTTGACGGTGAAGCGGAACAGGTCGGATTCCTTGCCGACCAGGCCGGTGGCGGCGCAGGCCACGGCGATCGATTGCGGCGAGATCATCTTGCCGGTCACGCCGCCGCTGGTGTTGGCCGCTACCAGTAGGGTGTCGTTGACCCCGATCTGGTGGGCGGTGGTGGCCTGCAGCGAGCTGAACAGGGCGTTGGACGAGGTGTCCGACCCGGTCAGGAACACACCCAGCCAGCCAAGGAACGGCGAGAAGAACGGGAACGCCGCGCCCGTGCCGGCCAGCACCAGGGCCATGGTCGACGACATGCCCGAGTAGTTGGTGACGAAGGCGAAGGCCAGCACCATGCCGATCGACAGGATGGGCCAGCGCAGCTCCCAGAAGGTTTCTTTGAAAGTGGTAAGACCAGTTTTGACGTTGATTTTCAGCACCGCCATGGAGATCAGTGCCGAGAGGAAGATCGCGGTGCCGGTGGCGGAGATCGGGTCCAGCTTGAACACTGCGGGCATGGCGGTTGGCGCGGCCACGATCGGTGCGGTCTTGATCACCAGTTGGTCAAGGTGCGGGATGGCGAAGTTGAACACGAAGTTGTACATCGCGCCGCCCGGGGCGAAGGCGGCCTTGAACGGTTTCAGGGTCCAGATGGTGACCAGCACGGTCAGGATCAGGAACGGCGACCAGGCCTTGAAAATTTCGCCAAAGCTGTAAGGGCTTGGCTGGCTGCCGCTTGGCTGCACCACGGCGGCACCCACGCTGGCCTTGGCTTCGCCGAACGCGCGCTTGGGTTGCCACACTTTCAGGAACAGGGTGAGGCAGATCAGGCTGGCCAGGGCCGAGGTGATGTCTGGCAGCTCGGGGCCGATGAAGTTCGAGGTGAAGTACTGGGTTACGGCAAAGCTCAGGCCGGCGACCAGGGCCGCAGGCCAGGTTTCTTTCACGCCGCGCAGGCCGTCCATCATGAACACCAGCCAGAACGGCACGAACAGCGACAGCAGCGGCAGCTGGCGGCCGGTCATGGCGCCGATGTGGAAGGCGTCGATACCGGTCACCTGGCCGGCCACGATGATCGGGATGCCCAGGGCGCCGAAGGCGACCGGTGCGGTGTTGGCGATCAGGCACAGGCCGGCGGCGTACAGTGGGTTGAAGCCCAGGCCGACCAGCAGTGCGGCGGTGATGGCCACCGGCGCGCCGAAGCCTGCTGCACCTTCCAGAAACGCGCCGAAGCAGAAACCGATCAGCAGTACCTGCAGGCGCTGGTCGTCGGTGATCGACAGCACCGAGCTGCGGATCACTTCGAACTGGCCGCTCTTGACCGTGAGTTTGTACAGGAACACCGCGGCAACGATGATCCAGGCAATTGGCCAAAGGCCGTAAAGGAAGCCGTAACCTGCGGCAGCCAGGGCCATGTCGACCGGCATCTGGAAGGCAAATATGGCCACCAGTACCGACAAGGCCAGGGTAATGCTACCCGCCACGTGGCCCTTCAGGCGGAACACGGCGAGGGCAAGGAAGAAGAACACGATGGGAATGACCGCCGCCAGTGCGGACAGGCCAAGACTACCAAGCGGGCTATAGAGTTGTTGCCAGGTTTGCATATGGGGTGGCCCCTAATTGTTGTTGGTCAGGCGCTGGCATTGGATAATTGGTAAGACCAATTTACAATGGCTGGTCGCTAGGTTAAAAGCGCTGTCGTGGGTGTGTCAATTTGTCCCGTGCAAAACTTTGGTCGCGTGCCGATGAGCGGGCAGCTGATGTGCCGGGAAAATCATGGCCTGATGGGTGTTCGCGCGCTCTGGATCGGCGAGAATAGGCACCCCCGGGTGTGTGCCAGGGTTTGTGGAGAGCATGTGATGGTTTTTGATCAGGTTCGCCAACGGCGCCTGTCCGACGACATTGTCGATCGGTTGGAAGCGATGATTCTGGAGGGCACCCTCACGTCGGGGCAGCGGCTGCCCGCCGAGCGTGCGCTTGCCGAACAGTTCGGCGTGTCGCGCCCGTCACTGCGTGAGGCGATCCAGAAGCTGGTGGCCAAGGGCTTGTTGGTCAGCCGGCAGGGGGGCGGCAACTTTGTCGCCGAGTCGCTGGGGTCCACCTTCAGTGACCCGCTGTTGCAGCTGCTGGAACATAGCCCCGAGGCCCAGCGCGACCTGCTCGAGTTTCGCCATACGCTGGAGGCGTCCTGTGCGTATTACGCGGCGCAACGCGCCACCGAGCCAGACCGGGCGCGGCTGAAGGCGGCGTTCGACACGCTGCAGGACTGCTACGCCAGGGTCGATGAAGTGACCCGGGCCGAGGAGGGCGCGGCCGATGCGCGCTTCCACCTGGCAATTGCCGAGGCCAGCCATAACGCGGTGCTGTTGCACACCATTCGTGGCCTGTTCGACCTGCTCAAGCGCAACGTGGTGACCAACATTGGTGGCATGTACCAGCAGCGGACCGAGACTCGCGACATGCTGATCAGCCAGCACCGCGAGCTGTACTTGGCGATTGTCGAAGGCAGGGCGGAGGAGGCGCGAGAGGTGTCCAGCCGGCACATTCTGTATGTGCAGGAAGTGCTGGAAGAGGCCCATGAGGAGGCGCAGCGGGTGGCGCGGGCGGAGCGGCGTAGCGGGCGTTGACTCGGTCTCTTCATGCATGTGCGGTTAATGTAGGAGCGGCCTTGTGTCGCGATGGGCTGCGAAGCGGCCCCTGGGCTTCGGCAATGAGCCGAGATTGCTGGGGCTGCTTCGCAGCCCATCGCGACACAAGGCCGCTCCTACACTGACCGCGCTGCTGACAAAGAAGGTTTTAGTCTTCCTTGCCCTTGTTGCGCACCGCCCGCTGCAGCTCGCGGTTGGAATCGCGTTCGCGCACGGTGTCGCGCTTGTCGAATTCCTTCTTGCCCTTGCCCAGTGCAATTTCGCACTTGATCAGGTGCTTGCTCCAGTACAGCGACAACGCCACGCAGGTGTAACCCTTTTGCGCCACCGCCGCTTCCAGGCGCTCGAGCTCGCGCTTGTTCAGCAGCAGCTTGCGCGTGCGCATCGGGTCGGCGATCACGTGGGTGCTGGCCGTGGTCAGCGGGGTGATGTGGCTGCCGAACAGCCAGGCCTCACCGTCCTTGAGCAGCACGTAGCTGTCCACGAGGTGCGCCTTGCCGGCTCGCAGGCTTTTTACTTCCCAACCGGACAGGACCAGCCCGGCCTCGAACTTGTGTTCGATGAAGTAATCGTGTCGCGCTTTTTTGTTTTGCGCGATGGTCCCGGTCGGATGTTTCTTTTGTTTAGCCATAGGGCCGGCATTATAGGCAAGACCGTGCGTCGTTCGCTATGGGATTTCGGTGTGCTTGAGCCACCGCAATGAATACCGGACAATACAAGCCCTGTCCTGCCGACAGAATCTGTTTTTGGCACGCTGCGAAGCGCCGCCACCCAGCCTTGGAAGTGACGCCTGGATGACTACCCATATTCAACGCTCCGCCCTGCTGCCATACCCCGCCCAGGCGCTCTACGATCTGGTCAACGACGTGGCCAGCTACCCGCAGTTCCTGCCGTGGTGCTCGGCCGCGACGGTGATCGACAGCAGCGAAACGCACATGCGTGCCAAGCTCGAAGTGGCCAAGGGCGGCATGAGCCAGCACTTTGTGACGCGCAACGTGCTGGTGCCCGGGCAGTCCATCGAAATGAACCTGGAGGAGGGCCCCTTTACCCAATTGCATGGGGTGTGGGTGTTCAAGCCTTTGGGCGAGAAGGCCTGCAAAATCAGCCTGGACCTGTCGTTCGATTATGCCGGGCCCATTGTGCGTGCCACGTTGGGGCCGCTGTTCAACCAGGCGGCGAATACCCTGGTCGATGCGTTCTGCCAGCGTGCCAAGCAGTTGAACGGCTGATCAGGCAGGCAGCAACAAAAAGCCCGGAACAAGTCCGGGCTTTTTTGTTGCTTTCGATTACCGGGTTTCCAGCGGTGCTGGCGTAGGCACCGGGGTGGTCTCGATGGTATCGATTTCGCGCTGGATGGCCTCTTCGGTCGAACCAGGCTTGGCGGGTTGCTCCGCCGGTTGTGTGGCGGGCTGCTCGGTTTGGCCTGGCTCGGTGCCGGGGCTGACCGTGGTATCGCTGCTGCCACCCAGAATTTCCTGGTCGCGGCTAACGCCTGGCATAAAGTCGCCAGACAGGCTGACCAGTTGGTCGCTGTCGTTGAAGAAAATGCTCATGCGCTCCTGCTGGCGTTGGCCGCCACCAGGCTGCAGGCTGTACAGGTAATCCCAACGGTTGGTGTTGAAAGTGTCCTGAATCAGCGGGTTGCCCATGATAAACCGCACTTGCCGTCGGGTCATTCCCGGGCGCAATTGGTCTATCATGTCCTGCGTGACGACATTGCCCTGCTGGATGTCGATTTTGTAAACCCCGGGAAACGAGCAACCGGCGAGTGCGAGCAGTCCCGCGAGGGCGAGGCTGTTTAGCAAGAGCTTGGTGTTTTGCATCGGTGGGCGACTTCCACTATCTTGGCTGGACAACGTAAACCCCGATCATACCCGTATTAAGAGAAGCTGCGAAGCAGCATCGGCGAGAAAGCTGACCATGGTTGAAAATAGCGAATTACGCAAAGCCGGTCTCAAGGTAACCCTGCCTCGAGTCAAGATCCTTCAGATGCTCGACTCTGCCGAGCAGCGTCACATGAGCGCCGAGGATGTCTACAAGGCGCTGATGGAGGCTGGCGAGGACGTTGGCCTGGCTACCGTGTACCGCGTACTGACCCAGTTCGAAGCGGCGGGTCTGGTGGTTCGCCACAACTTCGACGGCGGTCATGCGGTATTCGAACTGGCCGATGGCGGTCACCACGACCATATGGTCGACGTGGATACCAGTGAAGTCATCGAGTTCATGGACGCCGCCATCGAGAAGCGTCAGCGTGAAATCGTGGAGGAACACGGTTTCGAGCTGGTGGACCACAATCTGGTCCTGTACGTGCGTAAGAAGAAGTAACGATTCAATCGTTATGGACAGCAAAGGCGACCTTCGGGTCGCCTTTGTGCTTTTAGGGGCAGTAGGTCAGTGAGCGGCATTGCGTCGCGACAGGGCCGCAAGCGGCCCCGGAAATCCAGTGGCTTCAGGCCTTGCTGGTAACCACCATCTTGCGCGCATGCGCCAGGGATTCCTTGGTCAGGTCGATGCCGCCCAGCATGCGCGCGACTTCTTCCACGCGCTCGCGCTTGCCCAGGCTGGCCACGGCGGTGTGGGTGGTGTCGCTGTTGCGCACCTTGTGCACGAACAGGTGGTGGTGCCCCTGCGCTGCCACCTGCGGCAGGTGGGTCACGGTCAGCACCTGGCCGCGCTCACCCAGCCGGCGCAGCAGCTGGCCGACGATTTCTGCGGTGGGCCCGCCGATACCCACATCCACTTCGTCGAATACCAGCGTGGGAATGCGCGAGGTCTGTGCCGTGATCACCTGGATCGCCAGGCTGATGCGCGACAGTTCGCCACCCGACGCAACCTTGGCCAGGCCCTTGAGGGGTTGCCCCGGGTTGGCGCTGACCAGCAGCTCGATCTGCTCCAGGCCATGCGGCGAGAGTTCCGTAGCCTCGTGCGGGGTCAGCTCGATACGGAAGCGCCCGCCAGGCATGCCCAGGCGCTGGATTTCCTGTTCCACCGCCACCGCCAACTGCTGGGCGGCCTGCCGGCGCAGGGCGCTGAGTTCGCTGGCCCGCTCTTTATAGTGCTGGGCATACGCAGCCAGCTCTTCGCCCAGCTGTTCAATTGATTCATCGCTGGCGTTCAGGCCTTCCAGCTCTTCCATCAGTTGCTGCTGCAGGTGGGGCAGCTCGGTCGGGTGCACACGGTGTTTGCGCGCCAGGGTATAGATGGTGTCGAGGCGCTCCTCCAGTGCCTGCAGGCGCATCGGGTCGGCATCGAAGTTGTCCAGGAAGCGGTTGAGCTCACCCACCGCTTCTTCAACCTGGATCTGCGCGCTGGCGATCAGGTTGGCCGCCTCGGTCAGCGCCTTGGGCGACTGGGTGGCGGCGCCCAGGCGGTTGAGGCTGGCGGTGAGGGCGCTGAGTACGTTGCCCGAATCGCTTTCGCTGCACTGGTCGATGACCTGGCGGCAGATACCGAACAGGGCTTCGGCGCTGGTCAGGTTCTTGTGCTCCTGCTCCAGTTGTTCCAGCTCGTGCTCGCCGAGGGCGAGGTTGTCCAGCTCTTCCAGCTGGTAGCTGAGCAGTTGATGGCGGGCGCGCTGCTCGTCACCGGAGTTGGACAGGCGCTCCAGTTCCAGGCGGGTTTGCTGCCAGCGTTTGGCGGCCAGCTGCACCTGGCGGGCAAGGTCGACAGCGCCGGCGTACTCGTCTAGCAGGCGGCGATGGGTGTCGGTTTTCAGCAGCGACTGGTGCTCATGCTGGCTGTGGATGTCGATCAGCAGTTCGCCCAGGGCCTTGAGGTCGCCGAGCGGGCACGGGGTGCCGTTGATGTAGCCCCGGCTGCGCCCTTCTGCGGTGATGACGCGGCGTAAAATGCACAGGCCGTCGCTGTCCATGTCGCGCTCGGCCAGCCAGGTGTGCGCTTCGGGGATGTCCACCAGGTCGAAGGTGGCCAGGATATCGGCCTTGTCGGTGCCAGGGCGCACCACGCCGCTGTCGGCCCGGTCGCCCAGGGCCAGGCCGAGGGCGTCGAGCATGATCGATTTGCCAGCGCCGGTCTCGCCCGTGATGACGGACATGCCGCGGGCAATTTCGAGGTCGAGGTGTTCGACAATGGCGTAGTTGTGAATGGACAGGTGCACCAGCATGGGGGGCGGCTCCCGAAAAGTCAGGTCTGGTTATTTATACAGTACTTTTTTCAGGCCTGCCAATGCCTCTTGGCGGATTCTGTTTGTGCCTGAAAACCCGCTTGCCCCTTGAAGCTGGTTTTTCCGGCCCCATATAGCCGACAACCAAGGCGAGCCTGGCTCGCAGTCCACAAAATTGCGCAGGAGAGACCCCATGGCTGACGAACAGCTGAACGAAAAAGACCTTAATGTTGAAGAAACCGGTGCCCAAACCACTGCGGATGCCCGTGTTCTGGAACTCGAGGAACAGCTGGCCGCCGCCAAGGACCAATCGCTGCGCGCCGTGGCCGACTTGCAGAACGTGCGCCGCCGCGCCGAGCAGGATGTCGAGAAAGCCCACAAGTTCGCCCTGGAGAAGTTCTCCAGCGACCTGCTGCCGGTGATCGACAGCCTGGAACTGGCCCTGGCCCACTCCAGCGCCGAGGATGAAAACGTCAAGCAGATCCGCGAAGGCGTGGAGCTGACCCTGAAAATGTTCCAGGACACCCTCAAGCGCTACAACCTCGAAGCGGTCGACCCGCATGGCCAGCCGTTCAACCCTGAGCACCACCAGGCCATGGCCATGCAGGAAAGCGCTGACGTAGAGCCTAACAGCGTGTTGAACGTGTTCCAGAAGGGTTACCTGCTCAACGGCCGCCTGCTGCGCCCCGCCATGGTGGTGGTCAGCAAGGCGCCGAGCGCGGCGCAACCCTCGATCAATGAAAAGGCTTGAAATCCGTCGGGGCATCCCCATCTAGGTGTCAAGCCTTCAAGTATTACCGCAGTTGGCCAAATTAGTCGCTGCTACCAAATTCAAGTTTCGGGAGAGTTAACATGGGCAAGATCATCGGTATCGACCTGGGGACCACCAACTCGTGCGTCTCTATTCTGGAAAACGGTAACGTCAAAGTCATCGAAAACGCCGAGGGTGCGCGTACTACCCCTTCGATCGTGGCCTACGCCAACGATGGCGAAATCCTGGTTGGCCAGTCGGCCAAGCGCCAGGCCGTCACCAACCCGCACAACACCCTGTTCGCCGTGAAGCGCCTGATCGGCCGCCGCTTCGAAGAAGACGTCGTGCAGAAAGACATCAAGCTGGTGCCCTACAAAATCGTCAAGGCCAGCAATGGCGACGCTTGGGTACAAGCGGGCGGCAAAGACATGGCACCGCCGCAAATCAGCGCTGAAGTGCTGAAGAAAATGAAGAAAACCGCCGAAGACTACCTCGGCGAGGCCGTGACCGAAGCGGTAATCACCGTGCCGGCCTACTTCAACGACAGCCAGCGCCAGGCTACCAAAGACGCCGGCCGCATCGCGGGCCTGGACGTAAAACGTATCATCAACGAGCCGACTGCCGCTGCACTGGCCTACGGCATGGACAAGGCCAAGGGCGACCACACCGTCATCGTCTATGACCTGGGTGGTGGTACCTTCGACGTGTCGGTCATTGAAATTGCCGAAGTCGACGGCGAGCACCAGTTCGAAGTACTGGCTACCAACGGCGACACCTTCCTGGGTGGCGAAGACTTCGACATGCGCCTGATCGACTACCTCGTCGACGAGTTCAAGAAAGAGTCGGGCATGGACCTGAAGAACGATCCACTGGCCCTGCAGCGTCTGAAAGAAGCTGCTGAAAAAGCCAAGATCGAGCTGTCGTCCGCTCAGTCGACCGACGTCAACCTGCCGTACATCACTGCAGATGCCACCGGTCCGAAGCACCTGAACGTGAAAATCTCCCGCGCCAAGCTGGAGTCGCTGGTCGAAGACCTGGTTACCCGTACCATCGAGCCATGCCGCGTAGCGCTGAAAGACGCCGGCATCGACGCCAGCAAGATCGACGACGTGATCCTGGTCGGTGGCCAGACCCGTATGCCGCTGGTGCAGAAGGCCGTTGCTGACTTCTTCGGTAAAGAAGCCCGCAAGGACGTCAACCCGGACGAAGCCGTGGCCATGGGTGCTGCCATTCAGGGCGCGGTACTGGCTGGCGACGTGAAAGACGTGCTGCTGCTGGACGTCAGCCCACTGACCCTGGGTATCGAAACCATGGGCGGCGTGATGACTTCGCTGATCGAGAAGAACACCACCATCCCGACCAAGAAGTCGCAGGTGTTCTCGACTGCCGACGACAACCAGGGCGCTGTGACCATTCACGTGCTGCAGGGTGAGCGTAAGCAGGCTGCGCAGAACAAGTCGCTGGGCAAGTTCGACCTGGCCGACATTCCGCCAGCGCCACGCGGTGTGCCGCAAATCGAAGTGACCTTCGACATCGACGCCAACGGCATCCTGCACGTCAGCGCCAAAGACAAGGCCACCGGCAAGTCGCAGTCGATCGTGATCAAGGCCAACTCCGGCCTGTCGGACGAAGAAATCGAGCGCATGGTGCGTGACGCCGAGGCCAACGCCGAGGAAGACCGCAAGTTCGAAGAGCTGGCTGCTGCCCGTAACCAGGGTGATGCGCTGGTTCACTCGACCCGCAAGATGGTTGCTGACGCCGGTGACAAGGTTACCGCTGAAGAGAAAACCGCCATCGAGGCTGCCGTTGTTGCCCTGGAAGCCGCTGTCAAAGGCGACGACAAGGCCGCTATCGACGCCAAGGTCGAAGAGCTGTCCAAGGTCTCTGCCCCGGTTGCCCAGAAGATGTACGCCGAGCAGTCGGCCGAACAGCCTCAGGGTGGCGCGCAGCAGGCCGAGCCGGAAGCCAAGCACGATGACGTGGTTGACGCCGAGTTCGAAGAAGTCAAAGGCGACGACAAGAAGTAATCGTTGCATGTTGTCGGCCAGTTCACCGTGGTTTGTCGGTGAACTGGTAGGATGTCGCCGCGCGGGGGCTTGCTCCCGCGTTGGCGTATCTGGAATTCGAGAATTTTTACAGCATCTGTCAGCGGCCCCGGTGGGCGAGCGCAGGTGCTGATGGCGTGGCGCAGATGCCACACGCCCAACAAGGTGCAAATGACCTATGTCCAAGCGTGATTATTATGAGGTTCTGGGTGTCGAGCGCGGCGCCACCGAGGCAGACCTCAAAAAGGCTTATCGCCGTCTGGCGATGAAATACCACCCGGACCGCAACCCGGGCGATAAAGAGTCCGAAGACAAGTTCAAAGAGGCCAACGAGGCCTACGAAGTGCTGTCTGATGCCAGTAAGCGCGCGGCGTTCGACCAGTATGGCCATGCCGGTGTCGACCCGAGCATGGGTGGCGGCGGCCCTGGTTTCGGTGGCGCAAACTTCTCCGACATCTTCGGCGATGTGTTCAGCGACTTCTTCGGCGGTGGCCGCGGTGGCGGACGCGGTGGCGCCCAGCGTGGCAGCGACCTGCGTTACACCCTGGAGCTGAACCTGGAAGAAGCGGTGCGCGGCACTACGGTCAGCATCCGTGTGCCGACCCTGGTCAACTGCCAGCCGTGCGATGGCTCCGGCGCCAAGAAGGGCTCCACCCCGTCGACCTGCCCCACCTGTGGTGGCATCGGCCAGGTTCGCATGCAGCAGGGCTTCTTCTCGGTGCAGCAAACCTGCCCGCGTTGCCATGGCCAGGGCAAGATCATCACCGACCCTTGCACCTCGTGCCACGGCGAAGGCCGCGTCGAGGAATACAAGACCCTGTCGGTCAAGGTGCCGGCCGGTGTCGATACCGGTGACCGCATCCGTCTGTCGGGTGAAGGCGAGGCCGGCACCCATGGTGGCCCGACCGGCGACCTGTATGTGGTGATCAGTGTGCGTGAGCACGAGATCTTCCAGCGTGACGGCAAGCACCTGTACTGCGAAGTGCCGATCAGCTACACCGATGCCGCCCTGGGCGGCGAGCTGGAAGTGCCGACCCTCGATGGCCGCGTGAAGCTGCGTATTCCGGAAGGCACCCAGACCGGCAAGCAGTTCCGCTTGCGTGGCAAGGGTGTGGCGCCGGTGCGCGGTGGTGGTGCCGGTGACCTGCTGTGCCGTGTGGCGGTGGAAACCCCGGTCAACCTCAGCCGCCGTCAGCGCGAACTGCTCGAAGAGCTGCGTGATTCGCTGGAAGGCGACAGTTCGCACTCGCCCAAGGCCAGTGGCTGGTTCGATGGCGTGAAGCGCTTCTTCGGCGATCTCTGACAAGGAAAAGGCTATGCGACGTATTGCAGTGATGGGCGCGGCAGGGCGTATGGGCAAGACCCTCATCGAGGCCGTGCAGCAGCAACCCGGCGCCGGGCTGACGGCGGCGGTCGACCGCCCGGACAGCTCGCTGGTCGGCGCCGATGCCGGTGAACTGGCGGCCCTGGGGCGCATTGGTGTGCTGCTGTCCGACGACCTGGCCAAGGTGGTGGACGAGTTCGACGTGCTGATCGATTTCACCCACCCGTCGGTCACCCTGAAGAACCTGGCGTTCTGCCGCAAGCACGGCAAGGCCATGGTCATCGGTACCACCGGTTTCACCGTCGAAGAAAAGCAGTTGCTGGCCGAGGCGGGCAAGGACATTCCAATCGTGTTCGCTGCCAACTTCAGCGTTGGCGTCAACCTGAGCCTGAAGTTGCTCGACATGGCGGCACGCGTGCTGGGCGATGATGTGGATATCGAAATCATCGAGGCGCACCACCGCCACAAGGTCGATGCCCCTTCGGGTACGGCGTTGCGCATGGGTGAAGTGGTTGCCAACGCGCTGGGCCGCGATCTGCAGGAAGTGGCCGTGTATGGCCGTGAAGGGCAGACCGGCGCGCGCGACCGCAAGACGATCGGCTTTGCCACCGTACGTGCCGGCGACGTGGTCGGTGATCACACCGTGCTGTTCGCTGCAGAAGGCGAGCGCCTGGAGATCACCCACAAGGCCTCCAGCCGCATGACCTTCGCCAAGGGCGCCGTGCGTGCGGCGCTGTGGCTCGACGGGCGTGAGCCTGGCCTGTACGACATGCAGGATGTGCTTGATCTGCGTTAAGCAGTGAGGGCTGTGTTGGCTTCTTCGCGGGCTTGCCCGCTCCCACAGGGCTTGGGCCTTGCACAAAACCTGTAGGAGCGGGCAAGCCCGCGAAGAGGCCAACACAATAGTCAGCCTGTCGCATCGATGCGTTTTAGAGGCACATATGCGGTAGACCGAAAACGCACTTTTCTGTAAGCTACAGCTTTAGTGTGTCCACTAAAAGCGCGCAGCGAATTGAATTCAGCACATGAAAGCGGGGTGACGTGTCCATACGTCACTCCGCTTTTTTGCAACCTGCGATCGCCCTTTCATGCTTGATTTACGGGAGGTCTTCTTGACAAAGCCAGCCATACTCGCCCTTGCCGACGGCAGTATTTTTCGCGGTGAAGCCATTGGTGCCGACGGTCAGACCGTTGGTGAGGTGGTATTCAACACCGCTATGACCGGCTACCAGGAAATCCTTACAGACCCTTCCTACGCGCAGCAAATCGTCACCCTGACCTACCCGCACATCGGCAACACCGGTACCACCCCGGAAGACGCCGAGTCCAACCGCGTGTGGTCCGCCGGCCTGGTCATCCGTGACCTGCCGCTGCTGGCCAGCAACTGGCGCAACACCCAGTCGCTGCCGGAGTACCTCAAGGCCAACAATGTGGTTGCCATCGCCGGCATCGACACCCGTCGCCTCACCCGCATCCTGCGTGAGAAGGGCGCCCAGAACGGCTGCATCCTGGCGGGTGACAACATCAGCGAAGAGGCGGCCATCGCCGCTGCCCGCGGTTTCCCGGGCCTCAAGGGCATGGACCTGGCCAAGGTGGTTTCCACCAAGGAACGCTACGAGTGGCGCTCCAGCGTGTGGGAGCTGAAAACCGACAGCCACCCGACCATCGACGCGGCCGACCTGCCCTACCACGTGGTGGCCTTCGACTACGGCGTCAAGCTGAACATCCTGCGCATGCTGGTTGCCCGTGGCTGCCGCGTGACCGTGGTGCCGGCCCAGACCCCGGCCAGCGAAGTGCTGGCGCTCAACCCGGACGGCGTGTTCCTGTCCAACGGCCCTGGCGACCCCGAGCCGTGCGACTACGCCATCCAGGCCATCAAGGAAATCCTCGAAACCGAGATTCCGGTATTCGGCATCTGCCTGGGCCACCAGTTGCTGGCGCTGGCCTCCGGTGCCAAGACTGTGAAAATGGGCCATGGCCACCACGGTGCCAACCACCCGGTGCAAGACCTGGACACCGGCGTGGTCATGATCACCAGCCAGAACCACGGCTTTGCCGTTGACGAAGCCACCCTGCCGGGCAATGTCCGCGCCATCCACAAGTCGCTGTTCGACGGCACCCTGCAGGGTATCGAGCGTACCGACAAGAGCGCGTTCAGCTTCCAGGGCCACCCTGAAGCGAGCCCAGGCCCGACCGACGTCGCGCCACTGTTCGATCGTTTCACCGATGCCATGGCCAAGCGCCGCTGAGCATCCTGCTTCAAGGCCCCGGGCCGGCACACGCCGCGCCCGGCAGCGCCTGACCCAGATTGTTCAAAGCGGCTTGCCGACTGACCCCGGATTTGAGTGACCACCATGCCAAAACGTACAGACATCAAAAGCATCCTGATTCTCGGCGCTGGCCCGATCGTGATCGGCCAGGCCTGTGAATTCGACTACTCCGGCGCCCAGGCTTGCAAAGCCCTGCGCGAGGAAGGTTTCCGCGTCATCCTGGTGAACTCCAACCCAGCCACCATCATGACCGACCCGGCCATGGCCGACGCCACCTACATCGAGCCGATCAAGTGGCAGTCGGTGGCCAAGATCATCGAGAAAGAGCGCCCAGACGCCGTGCTGCCGACCATGGGTGGCCAGACTGCACTGAACTGCGCCCTGGACCTGGAGCGCCACGGCGTTCTGGAAAAGTTCGGCGTAGAGATGATCGGTGCCAACGCCGACACCATCGACAAGGCCGAAGACCGCTCGCGCTTCGACAAGGCAATGAAGGACATCGGCCTGGAGTGCCCGCGTTCGGGTATCGCCCACAGCATGGAAGAGGCCAATGCGGTGCTGGAGAAGCTGGGCTTCCCTTGCATCATCCGCCCGTCGTTCACCATGGGCGGCACTGGCGGCGGTATTGCCTACAACCGTGAAGAATTCGAAGAAATCTGCACCCGTGGCCTGGACCTGTCGCCAACCAAGGAACTGCTGATCGACGAATCGCTGATCGGTTGGAAAGAGTACGAGATGGAAGTGGTCCGCGACAAAAAGGACAACTGCATCATCGTCTGCTCCATCGAGAACTTCGACCCGATGGGCGTGCACACCGGTGACTCGATCACGGTTGCCCCGGCGCAGACCCTGACCGACAAGGAATACCAGATCATGCGCAACGCCTCGCTGGCGGTGCTGCGTGAAATTGGTGTGGAAACCGGCGGTTCCAACGTGCAGTTCGGTATCTGCCCGAACACCGGCCGCATGGTCGTGATCGAGATGAACCCGCGCGTTTCGCGTTCCTCGGCATTGGCCTCCAAGGCTACTGGCTTCCCGATCGCCAAGATCGCCGCCAAGCTGGCCATCGGCTACACCCTCGACGAGCTGCAGAACGACATCACCGGCGGCCGTACCCCGGCCTCCTTCGAGCCGTCGATCGACTACGTGGTCACCAAGCTGCCGCGCTTCGCCTTCGAGAAATTCCCCAAGGCCGACGCCCGCCTGACCACCCAGATGAAGTCCGTGGGTGAAGTCATGGCCATCGGCCGTACCTTCCAGGAGTCCCTGCAGAAAGCCCTGCGTGGCCTGGAAGTGGGCGCTTGCGGCCTCGACCCGAAAGTCGACCTGGCCAGCCCGGAAGCTGCCAGCATCCTCAAGCGCGAGCTGACCGTGCCGGGTGCCGAGCGTATCTGGTATGTCGCCGACGCCATGCGTTCGGGCATGACCTGCGAAGAAATCTTCAATCTGACCGGCATCGACATGTGGTTCCTGGTGCAGATGGAAGACCTGATCAAAGAAGAAGAGAAGGTCAAGACCCTGGCCCTGTCGGCCATCGACAAGGACTACATGCTGCGCCTCAAGCGCAAGGGCTTCTCTGACCAGCGCCTGGCCAAGCTGTTGGGTATCACCGACAAGAACCTGCGCCGCCACCGCCACAAGCTCGAAGTGTTCCCGGTGTACAAGCGCGTCGATACCTGCGCCGCCGAGTTCGCCACCGACACCGCCTACCTGTACTCCACCTACGAGGAAGAGTGCGAGGCCAACCCGTCGACCCGTGACAAGATCATGATCCTGGGTGGTGGCCCGAACCGTATCGGCCAAGGTATCGAGTTCGACTACTGCTGCGTACACGCCGCTCTGGCGCTGCGCGACGACGGTTACGAGACCATCATGGTCAACTGCAACCCGGAAACCGTTTCCACCGACTACGACACCTCCGACCGCCTGTACTTCGAGCCGCTGACCCTGGAAGACGTGCTGGAAGTGTGCCGCGTCGAGAAGCCCAAAGGCGTGATCGTGCACTACGGCGGCCAGACCCCGCTGAAGCTGGCGCGCGCCCTGGAAGAGGCCGGTGTGCCGATCATCGGTACCAGCCCGGACGCCATCGACCGCGCCGAAGACCGCGAGCGCTTCCAGCAGATGGTCCAGCGCCTGAACCTGCTGCAGCCGCCAAACGCGACCGTGCGCAGCGAAGAAGAGGCCATTCGTGCCGCCGGCAGCATCGGCTACCCGCTGGTCGTGCGCCCATCCTATGTACTGGGTGGCCGTGCCATGGAGATCGTCTACGAACT
Organism: Pseudomonas sp. BJP69; assembly: GCF_007633355.1. Classification (NCBI taxonomy): domain Bacteria; kingdom Pseudomonadati; phylum Pseudomonadota; class Gammaproteobacteria; order Pseudomonadales; family Pseudomonadaceae; genus Pseudomonas; species Pseudomonas sp. BJP69. The sequence goes on along the minus strand of NZ_CP041933.1, from coordinate 4,747,722 downwards.
GGACGAGCTCAAGCGCTACCTGCGTGAGGCTGTTCAGGTTTCCAACGACAGCCCGGTACTGCTCGACCACTTCCTCAACTGCGCCATCGAAATGGACGTGGATGCGGTGTGCGACGGTACCGACGTGGTCATCGGCGCGATCATGCAGCACATCGAACAGGCCGGCGTTCACTCCGGTGACTCGGCATGCTCCCTGCCACCTTACTCGCTGAGCAAGGGCGTGCAGGACGAAGTGCGCGAACAGGTCAAGAAAATGGCCCTGGAGCTGGGCGTGGTCGGCCTGATGAACGTGCAGCTGGCCCTGCAGGGCGACAAGATCTACGTGATCGAAGTCAACCCGCGTGCATCGCGTACCGTGCCGTTCGTGTCCAAGTGCATCGGCACTTCCCTGGCCATGATCGCGGCCCGCGTCATGGCTGGCAAAACCCTGAAAGAGCTGGGCTTCACCCAGGAAATCATCCCGAACTTCTACAGCGTCAAGGAAGCCGTCTTCCCGTTCGCCAAGTTCCCAGGGGTTGACCCGATCCTCGGCCCTGAGATGAAATCGACCGGTGAGGTCATGGGTGTTGGTGACAGCTTCGGTGAAGCCTTCGCCAAAGCCCAGATGGGTGCCAGCGAAGTGCTGCCTACCGGCGGCACCGCGTTCATCAGCGTGCGTGACGACGACAAGCCACAAGTGGCTGGCGTTGCCCGTGACCTGATCGCCCTGGGCTTCGAAGTGGTTGCTACTGCCGGCACCGCCAAGGTTATCGAGGCGGCTGGCCTGAAAGTGCGCCGCGTGAACAAGGTGACCGAAGGCCGCCCGCACGTGGTCGACATGATCAAGAACGACGAAGTGTCGCTGATCATCAACACCACCGAAGGCCGCCAGTCGATCGCCGACTCCTACTCGATTCGTCGCAATGCGCTGCAGCACAAGATTTACTGCACCACTACCATTGCGGCTGGTGAAGCCATCTGCGAGGCGTTGAAATTCGGTCCCGAGAAGACTGTTCGTCGCCTGCAGGATCTGCATGCAGGACTCAAAGCATGAGCATTACCAAATACCCGATGACCGTCCAGGGCGCTCGCGCCCTGGAAGAGGAGCTGACCTTCCTGAGCAAGACCGAGCGCCCGCGCCTGAGCCAAGCCATTGGTGAAGCGCGTGAGCTGGGCGACCTCAAGGAAAACGCCGAATACCATGCCGCGCGTGAAGAGCAGGGCATGGTCGAGGCGCGTATCCGCGATATCGAAGGCCGCCTGCAGAACTCGGTGGTGATCGACGTCACCACCATCGCTCACACCGGCAAGGTGATTTTTGGCACCACCGTGGTGCTGGCCAACACCGAAACCGATGAAGAAGTGACCTATCAGATCGTTGGCGAAGATGAAGCCGATGTGAAGAAAGGCAAGCTGTCGAACAGCGCCCCGATTGCCCGTGCCATCATTGGCAAGGAAGAAGGGGATACCGTTGTCGTCAAGACGCCTAACGGTACGGTCGAGTACGAGATTGTCGAAGTCAAACACATCTGACCGGCGCCTGCGGGCGCCATCCCTCGAGGGGATCCTCTGGCAACTGGCCCAGGTATTCTGGGTCGGTGGCCTGTGGGTGTTCCATGTGGGGCTGGTGCCTGCGCTCAAGGTCAGCGGCCTGGCGCCGCTGCTGGTGCAGGATATCGCCGGGCAGATCGACCGCTGGTTGATCGGCGTGGCGTTGCTTGGCTTGTTGACCCAGCTGGCTGTGCTGGCAAGGGTGGAAGGCCTGGCGGCCTGGTGGCGGCAGTTTCGCGGCCAGATGCTGTTGCTCGGCTTCGGTGCGTGTGTGGGGTACTACACCCTGCGTTACGGCATTTCCGTTGGCGAGCGCTGGCAGATGTTCTGCTTCCTGGTGCTGGGCTTCTCCGGCATCGTGCTGGTGGCCCAGCCGGTGCCGGTCAAAGTCCGCCGCTAGCCCAGGCTGTTGCAGTCCCTGGTAGGAGCGGCCTTGTGTCGCGATGGGCTGCGAAGCAGCCCCCAGATATCAGCTTAACCACAGATATTGCAGGGGGCCGCTTCGCAGCCCATCGCGACACAAGGCCGCTCCTACACAGGCGGCGCGCTATCCTTTCCGCTACTTGTAACGGTGAATGTTGGACAGCTGCTTGTTCGGTTGTGGGTTCTTGCGGTAGATCAGGGCTTTCTTGCCGATGGTCTGCACCAGTTCGGCGCGGCCGGCCTTGCACAGCTCGGCGATGGTCTCGGCGCGTTCTTCGCGGTCTTCCGAGCGAATCTCGACCTTGATCAGTTCATGATCGACCAGTGCGCGTTCCAGCTCGGCGACCACGCCTTCATTCAAACCATTGCCAGCAACGATCAGGACCGGCTTCAGGTCATGACCAATGGACTTGTATTGCTTCTTCTGCTCGTTATTGAGCGGCATAATCTGACCCTTTCCGTCTGATTCTGTAAAATTGACCGGCATTTTACCCGAGGGCCACCGGCTCCGCCCAGTCAATCACGACGCATATCATCGAGGTGCCCCGTGGTACAACGTTCCAAAAGCAGCGCAAACTGGCTGCGAGAGCATTTCAACGATCCTTTTGTGAAACAGGCACAGAAGGACGGCTACCGCTCGCGTGCGAGCTACAAACTGCTGGAGATCCAGGAAAAGGACCGCCTGATCCGCCCCGGCATGAGCGTAATCGACCTGGGTGCGGCCCCGGGCGGGTGGTCGCAGGTGACCAGTCGTCTGATTGGCGGCCAGGGCCGGCTCATCGCTTCGGATATCCTGGAAATGGACTCGATCCCCGACGTTACCTTCATCCAGGGCGATTTCACCGAAGACGCCGTGCTCCAGCAAATCCTCGACGCGGTCGGTGATTCGCACGTGGACCTTGTGATTTCCGACATGGCCCCCAATATGAGTGGTACGCCCGAAGTGGACATGCCACGTGCCATGTTCCTCTGCGAGCTGGCCCTGGACCTGGCAACCCGCGTGCTCAAGCCCGGCGGGGATTTCCTGATCAAGATTTTCCAGGGCGAAGGCTTCGACATGTACCTGAAGGACGTGCGCACCAAGTTCGACAAGGTGCAGATGCGCAAGCCTTCTTCATCGCGGGACCGCTCGCGTGAACAGTACCTGTTGGGCAAAGGTTTCAAAGGCGCTTGAAAGGCGTGAAGCGCGGCGGCCGATAGTTATTTCCAATCGGCCGCGGCGTCAGGATCGTCCGAACTTCGTGTAGTCTAGCTTTCACAAAGGGTTACAGACGGTGCCTGCGGCTGCGTAGGTAATGTAGTAAGTTAGGGCGATGAATATCATGCGAGGCACGGCTGCGTCGTGCGCCGGCCTCAGAGGGTAGCGAATTGAACGACATGGCAAAGAATCTGATCCTGTGGTTGATCATCGCAGCTGTCCTGGTGACAGTGATGAACAACTTCTCCAGCCCTAACGAGCCGCAGACCCTCAACTACTCCGACTTCATCCAGCAGGTCAAGGATGGCAAGGTCGAGCGTGTGACCGTCGACGGCTACATCATTACCGGCAAGCGCTCCGATGGCGACAGCTTCAAGACCGTGCGCCCGGCCATCACCGATAACGGCCTGATCGGCGACCTCGTCGACAACCACGTGGTGGTCGAAGGTAAGCAGCCTGAGCAGCAGAGCATCTGGACGCAGCTGTTGGTAGCAAGCTTCCCGATCCTGGTGATTATCGCCGTGTTCATGTTCTTCATGCGCCAGATGCAGGGCGGTGCCGGCGGTAAAGGCGGGCCCATGAGCTTTGGCAAGAGCAAGGCGCGCCTGCTGTCCGAAGACCAGGTCAAGACGACCCTGGCCGACGTCGCCGGTTGCGACGAGGCCAAGGAAGAAGTTGGCGAGCTGGTCGAGTTCCTGCGTGACCCGGGCAAGTTCCAGCGCCTGGGCGGCCGGATCCCGCGTGGCGTGCTGATGGTAGGCCCGCCCGGTACCGGTAAAACCCTGCTGGCCAAGGCCATTGCCGGTGAGGCAAAAGTCCCGTTCTTCACCATTTCCGGTTCGGACTTCGTTGAAATGTTCGTCGGTGTCGGTGCCAGCCGTGTGCGCGACATGTTCGAGCAGGCCAAGAAGCACGCCCCGTGCATCATCTTCATCGACGAGATCGACGCCGTGGGTCGCCACCGTGGTGCCGGCATGGGCGGTGGTCACGACGAGCGTGAGCAAACCCTGAACCAGCTGCTGGTGGAAATGGACGGCTTCGAGATGAACGATGGCATCATCGTCATCGCCGCCACCAACCGCCCGGACGTACTCGACCCGGCGCTGCTGCGCCCCGGCCGTTTCGACCGCCAGGTGGTGGTCGGCCTGCCGGACATCCGCGGCCGCGAGCAGATCCTGAAGGTGCACATGCGCAAGGTGCCGGTCAGCGAGAACGTCAACCCGGCCGTTATCGCGCGGGGTACGCCGGGCTTCTCCGGTGCCGACCTTGCCAACCTGGTCAACGAAGCTTCCCTGTTTGCCGCCCGCTCCAACAAGCGCCTGGTGGAGATGAAGGAGTTCGAGCTGGCCAAGGACAAGATCATGATGGGCGCCGAGCGCAAGACCATGGTCATGTCCGAGAAAGAAAAACGTAACACTGCCTACCACGAGGCGGGCCACGCCATCGTCGGCCGCCTGGTGCCTGAGCACGACCCGGTCTACAAGGTTTCGATCATCCCGCGTGGTCGGGCCCTGGGTGTGACCATGTTCCTGCCGGAAGAGGACCGTTACAGCCTGTCCAAGCGTGCCTTGATCAGCCAGATCTGCTCGCTGTACGGCGGTCGTATCGCCGAAGAGATGACCCTGGGCTTCGACGGGGTTACCACCGGCGCTTCCAACGACATCATGCGTGCCAGCCAGATCGCACGAAACATGGTGACCAAGTGGGGCCTGTCCGAAAAACTCGGTCCGTTGATGTATGCCGAAGAAGACGGCGAGGTGTTCCTGGGCCGCAGCGCTGCCAGCCAGCACGCCAGCGTTTCCGGCGAAACCGCCAAGCTGATCGACTCCGAGGTGCGCAGCATCATCGACCAGTGCTACGCCACGGCCAAGCAGTTGCTGGTCGAAAACCGCGACAAGCTCGAAGCAATGACCGAAGCGCTGATGAAGTATGAGACCATTGATGCCGATCAGATCGACGACATCATGGCTGGGCGTACGCCGCGCGAGCCGCGTGACTGGGACGATGATACGGATTCGGGTACGCCTGCTGCCCAGAACGATCGTCCGGAATCGCCGATTGGCGGCCCGGCAGCTCAACACTAAGGGCATCTATGAGCTCAGTGCAGTACCCGACCCGGTTGCCTTGCGGCAACCGGGTTCTTGATTTGTCACGTACCCATGTCATGGGTATTCTCAATATCACCCCCGATTCCTTCTCCGATGGCGGGCGCTTCAACCAGCGCGACGAGGCCTTGCGCCATGCCGAAGCCATGGTTGCCGCCGGTGCCACGCTGATCGACATCGGTGGTGAGTCCACCCGGCCTGGGGCGCGCGCCGTTTCGGTCACCGAGGAGCTCGAGCGTGTGGCGCCGATGGTCGAGGCCATCAACAGTCGCCTGGACGTGGTCATCTCCGTCGATACCTCAACCCCGGCCGTCATGCGTGAGTCTGCGCGCCTTGGCGCCGGGTTGATCAACGACGTGCGTGGCCTGGAGCGCGACGGCGCCCTGGATGCCGCTGCCGCCACCGGCCTGCCGGTGTGCCTGATGCACATGCGTGGCGAGCCGGGCAACATGCAGGACGACCCGCACTACGAGAACGTGACTGCCGATGTTGCCCGGTATCTGCAGCAGCGCATGGCGGCCTGCGCATCGGCCGGTATTGATGAACAACGCATCATCCTTGACCCGGGCTTTGGTTTCGCCAAAACGCTGGCGCACAACCTGAGCCTGTTCAAGCACATGGAAACGCTCCATCGTCTTGGGCGCCCACTGCTGGTGGGGGTCTCGCGAAAGAGCATGATCGGCCTGACGCTGGAACGTCCGGTCGACGAGCGCCTGTACGGCAGCCTGGCACTGGCAGCCCTGGCCATGACCAAGGGCGCGAGCATCCTGCGTGTCCACGACGTGGCCGAAACGGTCGATGTGGTGCGCATGATCGCTGCGGTACAAGGCGCCGAATAAGAACATTGGAGTCCCTATGAGCAGAAAATACTTTGGTACCGACGGCATTCGTGGCCGCGTCGGCGAATACCCGATCACCCCGGACTTCATGCTGAAGCTGGGTTGGGCGGCCGGCATGGCCTTCCGCAAGCTCGGCCACTGCCGGGTGCTGGTGGGCAAGGACACGCGTATCTCCGGCTACATGTTCGAGTCTGCCCTCGAAGCCGGCCTGTCGGCGGCAGGGGCCGATGTGATGCTGCTGGGGCCGATGCCGACACCGGCCATCGCCTACCTTACACGTACCTTCCACGCCGAAGCCGGTATCGTCATCAGTGCCTCGCACAACCCGCATGACGACAACGGCATCAAGTTCTTCTCGGGCCAGGGCACCAAGCTGCCGGACGACGTCGAACTGATGATCGAGGAACTGCTCGATCAGCCGATGACCGTGGTCGAGTCGAGCAAGCTGGGCAAGGTGTCGCGTATCAACGATGCTGCTGGCCGCTATATCGAGTTTTGCAAAAGCAGCGTACCGAGCAGCACCAGTTTCGCAGGCCTCAAGCTGGTGGTCGATTGCGCTCATGGTGCCACCTACAAGGTTGCGCCAAGCGTGTTCCGCGAGCTGGGTGCCGATGTCACTGTGCTGCATGCCCAGCCCGACGGGTTGAACATCAACGAAAACTGCGGCTCGACCCATATCGAATCGCTGCAGGCTGCGGTGCTGGTCGGGCATGCCGATCTCGGCATTGCCTTCGACGGTGACGGTGACCGCGTACTGATGGTTGACCACACCGGGGCGATCGTCGATGGCGACGAGTTGCTGTTCATCATTGCCCGCGACCTGCAGGAGCGTGGCAAGCTCCAGGGCGGGGTAGTGGGTACGCTGATGAGCAACCTGGGCCTGGAGCTGGCGCTCAAGGACCTGGATATCCCCTTCGTGCGGGCCAAGGTCGGTGACCGTTATGTGATGGCCGAGCTGCTTGAGCGTGAGTGGCTGGTGGGCGGCGAAAACTCGGGCCACGTGGTGTGCTGCAACTACACCACTACCGGTGATGCGATCATTGCCGCGTTGCAGGTGCTGATGGCGCTCAAGCGCCGCGGCGAGGGCCTGGCCCAGGCCCGCCAGGCCCTGCGCAAATGCCCGCAGGTGCTGATCAATGTGCGCTTTGGCGGCAGCAAGGTCGACCCGCTGCAGCACCCGGCCGTGCAGGAAGCCAGCGCCAAGGTCACCGAGGCGCTGGCGGGGCGCGGGCGTGTGCTGTTGCGCAAGTCCGGTACCGAGCCGCTGGTGCGGGTAATGGTTGAAGGCGAGGACGAAGCGCAGGTGCGTGGCCATGCCGAAGCCCTGGCCAAACTGGTTGGCGAAGTTTGTGTCTGAAGGCGCTTGCCAGCGCAGATCTGGTTGGGTAAGATCTGCGCCCACTTTGACCGACGAGGTAAAGCATGCGTCGCCCTATGGTAGCTGGTAACTGGAAGATGCACGGTACCCGCGCTAGCGTCGCTGAGCTGACCGAAGGCTTGAGCAATCTCGCCTTGCCGAGCGGAGTGGAAGTCGCAGTATTTCCACCGGCCTTGTTCATCAATCAAGTGATCGATGGCCTGGCGGGTAAAGAAATTACTGTCGGTGCACAGAATTCTGCTGTACAACCCGAACAGGGTGCGCTGACCGGGGAAGTTGCTCCCGAGCAGCTGGTTGAAGCAGGTTGCAAGTTGGTGTTGATTGGCCATTCCGAGCGTCGCCAGATCATTGGCGAAACCGACGAAGTGCTGAATCGCAAGTTTGCAGCGGCCCAGGCCAAAGGTTTGAAGCCAGTGCTTTGTATAGGGGAAACCCTGGAAGAGCGCGAGGCAGGCAAAACGCTCGAAGTTGTCGGGCGTCAACTAAGCAGTATCATCGAAGCATTCGGTGTTAAGGCTTTTGCCAATGCAGTAATTGCCTATGAGCCTGTATGGGCCATCGGCACTGGCCTTACGGCCACGCCACAGCAGGCCCAGGATGTGCACGCCGCCATCCGCGGCCAGCTGGCGGCAGAAGATGCTGAAGTGGCTGCGAAGGTGCAGTTGCTCTACGGCGGCAGCGTGAAGGCGGCCAATGCGGCCGAACTGTTCGGCATGCCGGATATCGATGGGGGGCTCATTGGTGGAGCGTCCCTGAACGCAGACGAATTCGGTGCAATTTGTCGCGCCGCAGGAAACTGAACAAATGCTGGAAACAGTCATCGTTGTTTTTCATCTGTTGGCAGCGCTTTCGCTAGTAGTGCTGGTACTGTTGCAACAGGGTAAAGGTGCTGAAGCAGGTGCATCTTTCGGCGCGGGTGCTTCTAATACCGTGTTCGGGAGCCAAGGCTCTGCAACGTTCCTAAGTAAATTAACTGCTATACTCGCTGCCACTTTCTTTTTGACAGCACTTGGGTTAGGATACTTCGCGAAGCAACAAGCTCACCAGCTTAGCCAAGCAGGTCTTCCAGATCCAGCAGTGCTAGAAGTGAAAGAGCCGCAAAAACCGGCAGTCAATGATGATGTACCGGTGCTCCAGCAGCAGAAGAGCGAAGCCACTCCTAATACGGGTGATGTACCTCCTCCGGCAGAAGAGCAGAAGTAAAGGGTTTCAAGTAGTAGTATTGCCGAGGTGGTGGAATTGGTAGACACGCAACCTTGAGGTGGTTGTGCCCATAGGGTGTAGGGGTTCGAGTCCCCTTCTCGGTACCAATTGAAGCTTGAGAGCCCGCTTTAGCGGGCTTTCTTGCAGGTGAAGGTTTGGATTTGACCCTCAGCAGGGTTCGGTCTTATACTTTCGCCCCAGCTTTGTCGCGGGGTGGAGCAGCTTGGTAGCTCGTCGGGCTCATAACCCGAAGGTCGTTGGTTCAAATCCAGCCCCCGCAACCAGCTTCAGCGGAGCCCCTTTTCAGGGGCTTTTTGCTAACCGAACAGTTTCGGCGTCGTTGTCCAACGGCGCTTTCAGGGATGGGCGCTTTGCCCATTTTTTATTTGCACAGCATGCACGAGGGGGTTCAGGTGTCGAGCAAGCTAGAACAGTTGCAGGCCTTGTTGGCCCCGGTTGTCGAGGGTCTGGGCTATCAATGCTGGGGGATCGAGTTCGTTTCCCAGGGTAAGCATTCGGTATTGCGCATCTACATCGACAAGGAAGGCGGTATTCTGGTGGACGATTGCGAAGCAGTCAGCCGTCAGGCCAGCGCAATCCTCGATGTGGAAGATCCAATCAGCAGTGAATACACCCTCGAGGTGTCTTCCCCAGGCATGGATCGCCCACTGTTCACTCTGGAACAGTTTGCCTCGCATGCCGGCGAACAAGTGAAGATCAAGCTGCGCTCACCCTTCGAGGGTCGTCGTAACTTCCAGGGCCTTCTCCGCGGTGTGGAGGAGCAGGACGTGGTGGTCCAGGTGGACAACCAGGAATTCCTTCTGCCGATCGATTCGATCGACAAGGCCAATATTATTCCCAGTTTTGACTGAGACGTGCCGGGCCCGGCGGACTATCCGGGCCCAATGGCTTGCGCAAGGCGAGGCGTACGATGAGCAAAGAAGTACTGCTGGTTGTTGAATCGGTATCCAACGAAAAAGGTGTACCGCCCGGCGTCATTTTCGAAGCGCTGGAGGTGGCCCTGGCCACTGCAACCAAAAAACGTTTTGAAGACGAAGTCGATCTGCGTGTGGAAATCAACCGCCACACCGGTAGCTACGAGACCTTCCGTCGCTGGACCGTGGTCGATGAAGCCGATCTGGACGATCCGGCGATCGAGACCTGGCTGGACAAGATCAAGGACACCCACCCTGAAGCCAAGGTAGGTGACGTGATCGAAGAGAAGATCGAGTCCATCGAATTTGGTCGCATCGCCGCCCAGACCGCCAAGCAGGTCATCGTGCAGAAGGTCCGTGAGGCCGAGCGTGCCCAGGTGGTCGATGCCTACCGCGAACGCGTTGGCGAAATCATCTCCGGTACCGTTAAAAAGGTTACCCGCGACAACGTTATCGTTGACCTGGGCAACAACGCCGAGGCCCTGTTGGCCCGCGAAGACATCATTCCCCGCGAAACCTTCCGTGTTGGCGTGCGCCTGCGTGCACTGCTGAAGGAAATTCGCACTGAAAACCGTGGCCCTCAGCTGATCCTGTCGCGCACCGCGCCGCAGATGCTGATCGAGCTTTTCCGCATTGAAGTGCCGGAAATTGCCGAGGGCCTGATCGAAGTCATGGCTGCTTCCCGTGACCCGGGTTCGCGAGCCAAGATCGCCGTCCGCTCCAAGGACAAGCGTATCGACCCGCAAGGTGCCTGTATCGGCATGCGTGGTTCGCGCGTCCAGGCTGTATCCGGGGAGCTGGGTGGTGAGCGTGTGGATATCGTCCTGTGGGACGATAACCCGGCGCAGTTCGTCATCAACGCCATGTCGCCGGCTGAAGTCGCGGCGATCATCGTTGATGAAGATGCCCATGCCATGGACATCGCCGTCGCCGAGGACAACCTGGCCCAGGCCATTGGCCGTGGCGGTCAGAACGTTCGTCTTGCCAGTCAGTTGACCGGCTGGACCTTGAACGTGATGACCGAGAAGGACATCCAGGCCAAGCAACAGGCCGAAACCGGTGACATCCTGCGCAATTTCATCGATGAACTGGAAGTCGACGAGGAGCTGGCCCAAGTGCTGGTCGACGAAGGCTTCACCAGCCTCGAAGAAATTGCCTACGTACCGTTGGAAGAAATGCTCAACATCGATGGCTTTGACGAAGACATCGTCAATGAGCTCCGCGCTCGAGCCAAGGACCGTTTGTTGACCAAGGCCATCGCTACCGAAGAAAAACTGGCAGACGCCCACCCGGCCGAAGACCTGCTCTCCCTTGAGGGCATGGACAAGGACCTGGCGGCTGAACTGGCGGTGCGCGGCGTGGTTAACCGCGAAGACCTGGCCGAGCAGTCGATCGACGATCTGCTCGACATCGACGGCATCGACGAAGAGCGTGCCGGCAAGTTGATCATGGCCGCCCGAGCCCACTGGTTCGAGTAATTAGGCGCGGCCTGAGGAGAGAAGTGCATGACGCAAGTCACGGTGAAAGAACTGGCCCAAGAGGTCGAGGCACCGGTAGAGCGCCTGCTGCAGCAGATGCGTGAGGCAGGTCTGCCGCACACCGACGCCGGTCAGGTAGTGACCGACAATGAGAAGCAGACCCTGCTGACTCATTTGAAAAGCAGCCACAAGAGCAAGGCGGAAGAGCCGCGCAAGATTACCTTGCAGCGCAAAACCACCAGCACCCTGCGTGTCGCCGGTAGCAAGAGCATCAGCGTAGAAGTACGCAAGAAGAAAGTTTTCGTGCAGCGCAGCCCGGAAGAAATCCAGGCTGAGCAGAAGCGTGAGCTGGAAGAGCGCCGCGCGGCCGAAAACGCCGCGCGCGACAAGGTCGAGGCCGAAGTTCGCCAGCGCAACGAGGAACAGGCTCGCCGTCAGGCTGCCGATACCGCAACAGCGGCCCCGGCGCCTGCCGCCAAGCCAGAGCCGGCTCCTGCCGCTGCCCCGGCCCCGGTCGTCGCCGACGCGCCAGCCTCCGAAGACGCTGCAGCCCGTGCTGCCGAGCGCAAGAAGGACGAGACCCGTCGCAACGAGAGCCGTACCCGTGATGACGACCGTCGTCGTGGCGAAGCCCCTCGTGTGTCGATCAAGGTCAAGGTCAAGGAGAAGGAAAAGGCTCCAACGCCACGTGCCGCTCCGCGTACCACCGATGAAGAGAGCGACGGCGCCCGTCGTGGTCGTGGTGGCAAGAGCAAGCTGAAGAAGCGTAACCAGCACGGCTTCCAGAACCCGACCGGTCCAGTCATCCGTGACGTGACCATCGGCGAGACCATCACCGTCTCCGAACTGGCCCAGCAGATGTCGGTCAAGGCCGCTGAAGTGGTCAAGTTCATGTTCAAGATGGGTACCCCGGTCACCATCAACCAGGTGCTCGACCAGGAAACTGCCCAGCTGATCGCTGAAGAGCTGGGCCACAAGGTCACGCTGATCAGCGACACCGCGCTGGAAGATTCCCTGGCCGAATCGCTGAAGTTCGAAGGCCAGGCCGAGTCCCGCGCGCCGGTGGTTACCGTCATGGGTCACGTTGACCATGGTAAGACCTCGCTGCTCGACTACATCCGTCGTGCCAAGGTTGCTGCTGGCGAAGCCGGTGGCATTACCCAGCACATCGGTGCCTACCACGTGGAAACCGACCGCGGCATGGTCACCTTCCTCGATACCCCGGGCCACGCTGCGTTCACCCAGATGCGTGCCCGTGGTGCCAAGGCGACCGACATCGTCATCCTGGTGGTGGCGGCGGACGACGGCGTAATGCCGCAAACCCGCGAAGCGGTTCAGCATGCCAAGGCAGCTGGCGTTCCGCTGGTGGTTGCAGTGAACAAGATCGACAAGCCGGGTGCTGACCTCGATCGTATCCGTAACGAACTGGCCGTCGAAGGCGTTACCTCCGAGGACTGGGGTGGTGACACGCCATTCGTCAAGGTATCGGCGAAGATGGGTACCGGTGTCGACGAGCTGCTCGAAGCCGTGCTGCTGCAGGCCGAGATCCTCGAGCTGACTGCTACCCCGACTGCACCTGGTCGTGGCGTGGTCGTCGAATCGCGCCTGGACAAGGGCCGCGGCCCGGTCGCGACCATCCTGGTCCAGGACGGTACGCTGCGTCAGGGCGACATGGTGCTGTGCGGTTCCAACTATGGCCGCGTGCGTGCCATGCTCGACGAGAACGGCAAGCCTGTGAAAGAAGCCGGCCCGTCGATCCCGGTCGAGATCCTTGGCCTGGACGGTACCCCGGAAGCCGGTGACGAGCTGTCCGTGGTTGCCGACGAGAAGAAAGCCCGCGAAGTTGCCATGTTCCGTCAAGGCAAGTACCGCGAGGTCAAGCTGGCCCGCGCTCACGCCGGCAAGCTGGAGAACATCTTCGAGACCATGGGTCAGGAAGAGAAGAAAACCCTCAACATCGTGCTCAAGACCGATGTGCGTGGTTCTCTCGAGGCGCTGCAGGGTTCGCTTGGCGGCCTGGGCAACGACGAAGTGCAAGTGCGCGTGATTGGTGGTGGCGTCGGTGGTATCACCGAGAGCGATGCCAACCTGGCGCTGGCTTCGAACGCTGTACTGTTCGGCTTCAACGTGCGTGCCGATGCCGGTGCGCGCAAGATCGTCGAGCAGGAAGGTCTGGATATGCGTTACTACAACGTGATCTACGACATCATCGAAGACGTCAAGAAGGCCCTGACCGGCATGCTCGGCAGCGATGTTCGCGAGAACATCCTGGGTGTTGCCGAAGTGCGTGACGTGTTCCGTTCGCCGAAGTTCGGCGCCATCGCTGGCTGTATGGTCATCGAGGGTACCGTGTACCGCAACCGTCCGATCCGCGTACTGCGCGACGACGTTGTGATCTTCGAAGGCGAGCTGGAATCGCTGCGTCGCTTCAAGGACGACGCCTCCGAAGTGCGTTCGGGCATGGAGTGCGGTATTGGCGTCAAGAGCTACAACGACGTCAAGGTCGGCGACAAGATCGAAGTCTTCGAGAAAGTCCAGGTGGCTCGTACCCTTTAAGGGCGAGCGAGCCGCAAGCGCCCCTTGCAGGGCGGCTTGCGGTACCTCTTCAGGTAGCGCCCGGTCAGGCTCAGGTCTGCCCGGGCGTTTGCCGCTTTAAGTTACAGGTAGCAAGAATGGCCAAAGAATATAGCCGTACCCAACGTATTGGCGATCAGATGCAGCGCGAGCTGGCCGAGCTGATCCGTCGCGAAGTCAAGGACCCGCGTGTCGGCCTGGTGACCATCACCGCCGTGGACGTGAGCCGCGACCTGGGCCATGCCAAGGTGTTCATCACCGTCATGGGCGAAGAAACCCCGGACGCGGTGCAGCAGTCGCTCAAGGCACTCAACAGCGCTGCCAGCTTCCTGCGCCTGCACCTGGGGCGTTCGATGCAACTGCGCAGCGTGCCGCAACTGCACTTCCACTTCGATGAAAGTGTCAGCCGCGGTGTGCACCTGTCGGCGCTGATCGAGCGTGCAGTGGCCGAAGACCGCATGCACAAGGAAGCCGACGAGCCGGACACCAAGGAGTAAGCGGTGGCCCAGGTCAAACGTATCCGCCGCAACGTCAGCGGCATCATCCTGCTGGACAAGCCGCTGGGCTTCACCTCCAATGCCGCCCTGCAGAAAGTGCGCTGGCTGCTGAATGCGGAAAAGGCCGGCCACACCGGTAGCCTCGACCCGCTGGCAACCGGCGTGCTGCCGTTGTGCTTTGGCGAGGCGACCAAGTTTTCGCAGTACCTGCTCGACTCCGACAAGGGCTACGAAACGGTCATGCAGCTGGGGCAGACTACCAACACCGGCGACGCCGAAGGTGAGGTTCTGCAGACCCGCGAGGTGACCGTTGGTCGCGCCGATATCGAGGCGGTGCTGCCGCGTTTTCGCGGCCCCATCAGCCAGATACCGCCGATGTACTCGGCACTCAAGCGTGATGGCCAGCCGCTGTACAAGCTGGCACGTGCAGGAGAGGTAGTGGAGCGCGAGGCGCGTTCTGTTACTATTGGCCGCTTGGAGTTGCTCGAGTGCGAAGGCACCCGTGCACGGTTGAGCGTAGGTTGCAGCAAAGGCACCTATATCCGCACCCTGGTGGAGGATATTGGCGAGGCCCTGGGCTGCGGCGCCTATGTTGCCGAGCTGCGCAGGACCCAGGCCGGGCCCTTCGCGCTGGCACAGACGGTGACCCTCGAAGCGCTCGAACAGGCTCACGCCGAAGGCGGCAACGAAGCGCTGGACCGCTTCCTGATGCCCTCGGACAGCGGCCTGCAGGACTGGCCAATGGTCAGCCTGTCCGAACACAGTGCGTTCTACTGGCTGCATGGGCAGGCGGTACGCGCGCCGGACGCGCCACAATTTGGCATGGTCCGGGTACAGGATCATAATGCGCGCTTCATCGGTATCGGTGAAGTGAGCGAAGACGGGCGCATCGCGCCACGTCGGCTTATTCGGTCGGAATGACCGAAACCGCGGGGCCAGGCAATTGCCGAACCCCATGGCAGCAAGGGTGGCTGTCAGTAGGCACGGTCACACCTTTTTTATTAATACAGGGATTTGTCCCTGGCCTATTGGACCCCGCATGCGGGATCCGTTATCAGGAGAAGCCAAATGGCCCTCAGCGTTGAAGAAAAAGCTAAGATCGTTGCCGAATATCAGCAAGCCGCCGGCGATACCGGTAGCCCGGAAGTGCAGGTTGCTCTGCTGACCCACAACATCAACAAGCTGCAAGGCCACTTCAAGGCCAACGATAAAGACCACCACTCCCGTCGTGGTCTGATCCGTATGGTTAACCAGCGTCGTAAGCTGCTGGACTACCTGAAGGGCAAAGACACCACTCGTTACAGCGCCCTGATCGGTCGCCTGGGCCTGCGTCGCTAATAGCGGCCTGGTCAGTGGTGTGCATGGCGTGTCGCAGGCTTCGGCTTTGCTGTTTCGCAGCAGGGTCGTCGGGCACGCCACGCGTATCTCCGAGGTTGGCAGCCTGGTTCAGCTGAGCGGTTTACCGCGCAGCGGCCAGGCTCCCAGCCTCGTGTTGTATCTGGACGGTCAATGGGGCCGATTCCCCGTTCTGCCCAAGAATTCGCAAGAAACCAGTTCCCCCAAGAGCCACTGAAAAAGGTAGGAAACCGTGAACCCGGTAATCAAGACTTTCCAGTTCGGTCAATCGACCGTCACTCTCGAAACGGGCCGTATTGCCCGTCAGGCAACCGGCGCCGTGCTGGTTACCGTCGATAACGACGTCACCGTGCTGGTGACTGTGGTAGGCGCCAAACAGGCTGATCCAGGCAAGGGCTTCTTCCCGCTGTCGGTTCACTACCAGGAAAAGACCTACGCTGCTGGCAAGATCCCAGGTGGCTTCTTCAAGCGTGAAGGCCGTCCTTCCGAGAAAGAGACGCTGACTTCGCGCCTGATCGACCGTCCGATCCGCCCGCTGTTCCCGGAAGGCTTCATGAACGAAGTGCAGGTCGTCTGCACCGTGGTTTCCACCAGCAAGAAGACTGACCCGGACATCGCTGCGATGATCGGTACCTCGGCTGCCCTGGCCATTTCCGGTATTCCGTTCGAAGGCCCGATCGGTGCGGCGCGCGTGGCCTTCCACGAAAGCACCGGCTACCTGCTGAACCCGACTTACGAGCAACTGGCTGCCTCCAGCCTGGACATGGTCGTTGCCGGTACTTCCGACGCCGTGCTGATGGTTGAATCCGAAGCCCAGGAGCTGACCGAAGACCAGATGCTGGGCGCGGTACTGTTCGCCCATGACGAGTTCCAGGCCGTGATCCAGGCCGTGAAGGAGCTGGCTGCCGAAGCGGGCAAGCCAACCTGGGACTGGAAACCTGCGGTGGCCAACACCGAGCTGTTCAACGCCATCCGTGCCGAGTTCGGCGAAGCGGTTTCGCAAGGCTACACCATCACCGTCAAGGCCGACCGCTATGCGCGCCTGGGCGAGCTGCGTGACCAGGCGGTTGCCAAGTTCTGCGGTGAAGAAGGCCAGCCTTCGGCTGCTGAAGTAAAAGACATCTTCGGCGAAATCGAATACCGCACCGTTCGCGAAAACATCGTCAACGGCAAGCCACGTATCGACGGCCGCGACACCAAGACCGTTCGCCCGCTGAACATCGAAGTGGGCGTGCTGCCGAAAACCCACGGTTCGGCGCTGTTCACCCGCGGTGAAACCCAGGCCCTGGTGGTTGCGACCTTGGGTACTGCCCGTGACGCCCAGCTGCTGGACACCCTCGAAGGCGAGAAGAAAGACCCCTTCATGCTGCACTACAACTTCCCACCGTTCTCGGTAGGTGAATGTGGCCGCATGGGCGGCGCTGGCCGTCGTGAAATCGGCCACGGCCGTCTGGCCCGTCGTTCGGTCCAGGCCATGCTGCCTGCCGCCGACGTGTTCCCGTACACCATCCGCGTAGTCTCGGAAATCACCGAATCCAACGGTTCCAGCTCCATGGCTTCGGTTTGCGGTGCTTCGCTGGCGCTGATGGACGCTGGTGTGCCGATGAAGGCGCCAGTGGCCGGTATCGCCATGGGCCTGGTGAAGGAAGGCGACAAGTTTGCGGTCCTGACCGACATCCTCGGTGACGAAGACCACCTGGGCGACATGGACTTCAAGGTAGCCGGTACCGCCAAAGGCGTCACCGCGCTGCAGATGGACATCAAGATCAACGGCATCACCGAAGAGATCATGGAAATCGCCCTGGGCCAAGCCCTGGAAGCGCGCCTGAACATCCTCGGCCAGATGAACCAGGTCATTGGCCAGTCGCGTACCGAGCTGTCGGCCAACGCGCCTACCATGATCTCGATGAAGATCGACACCGACAAGATCCGTGACGTGATCGGTAAAGGCGGCGCCACCATTCGCGCCATCTGCGAAGAGACCAAGGCTTCGATCGACATCGAAGACGACGGCTCGATCAAGATCTTCGGCGAAACCAAGGAAGCGGCAGATGCTGCCAAGCAGCGCATCCTGGGCATCACCGCCGAGGCCGAGATCGGCAAGATCTACGTCGGCAAGGTCGAGCGTATCGTCGACTTCGGCGCCTTCGTCAATATCCTGCCTGGCAAAGACGGCCTGGTGCACATCTCCATGCTGAGCGATGCGCGCGTCGAGAAAGTCACCGACATCCTGAAAGAAGGCCAGGAAGTTGAAGTACTGGTGCTGGACGTGGACAACCGCGGCCGTATCAAGCTGTCGATCAAGGACGTAGCCGCGGCCAAGGCCTCGGGCGTTTAAGCGACCGCTACGCAGCAATGGAAGAGCCCTTCGGGGCTCTTTTTTTTTGACCGGGGCGGGAACCTTTTGCGGACTTGCATCTTGCATGCAGGTTGCAGGTGCAGATTGCAAAATGCATGACTACTGCCGTTTGGTCTAATCGCTAACGTACTGATTTATAAGGTTTTAATAGAAAATCAAAACCTGGCACAGCGCATGCAACTACCTTCATACCTGACGCCAGGACACACGGCGCAGACCTTTCGAAAAACAGGAGTGACCCACATGAAGAAGTTCGCCATTGCTGCCGCTACTGCTACCGCTCTGACCCTGACCATGGCTAATGCGGCTTTTGCCCAACAGACCACCCAGGCCCCGATGATGCTGGCGGCCGGTGAGGTGACCAAAGCCAAGGAAGCTACCTCCGATACCTGGATCACCACCAAGGTCAAAGCTGACCTGATGACCGAGAAAGGCGTACCGGGCAGCGACATCAAGGTAGAAACCAACAAAGGCGTGGTTTCGCTGTCGTCTGACATGAAAGTGACTGAGTCCCAGAAAGAAATGGCAGTCAGCATTGCCAAGAAGATCAAAGGCGTACAGGCCGTTTCGGCTGACGGCCTGAAAGCCGAATAAGGAATGTCCCGTCGGCCAAACGGATTTGGCCACCCAATGCTGTAGGGGCCGCTTCGCGGCCCCTTTTATTTAATAAGCCGGATTACGCGCTACCACACCACTCTCGAAGCATTCCTGCTCAATGATCAGCGGCTCGACCAGGGGCCGGCTATCTCGAAAATGGGCGGTCTGGGTATGCGCCTCATACGCCGCATCATCGCGGTAGATCTCATACAGGTAGATCACATCCGGATCGACCCTGTCCTGCGACACATCGAACACCAGGCAACCCGCCTCGCTGGCCACCGAAGCAGCGGCATTGACTTTGATCGCGCTTAGGAAAGCATCGGCACACCCGGGCTTCACGCGGGTCTTAATGAACAGGCTATACACAAAGTGCTCCTTTTGTTTTAAATTCAATAATGAATTGTATACAAAAAGGAGCCTAGCCATGTCTGAATTGCCTGCCCGCCCTGGCCGCCTGAATGGCCTGCGCCATATTGCCTTGCTGGTACCCAACCTTGAGGAGTGCGAACGCTTTTACGTCGATGTGCTGGGTATGGAAGTACTGAGCCGCGCCAATGAAGACTTGGTGTACCTGACCTGCGGTAATGACAACATGTCGCTGGGGCGCGGGGCAGGGGCTGCCAACGGGTTGCAGACCTTGGACCATTACGGGTTCATCGTGGACAGCGTCGAGGAACTGGAGGCCTGGTATGCGTACTTCAAGGCCCGAGGGGTGACCTTGCTCGACCGGCCTTTCAACCATGGTGATGGCGCGCGCAGCTTCCACCTGCTGGACCCGGCGGGGAACAAGGTGCAGCCGCTGTATCACCCGGCGGTGTCGGGGCAGCGGTTGGTCTGAAGCCTGCGCCCGCCTCTGTGGGAGCGGCCTTGTGTCGCGAAAGGGCCGCGCAGCGGCCCCAGGGTTTCAGCAGCGATTTATCAATTGCTGGGGCCGCTTTGCGGCCCTTTCGCGACACAAGGCCGCTCCCACAGGTGCGCGTCAGGCTTGCTAATTACTCAGCATCCAGATGCATTGGCGTGACCACCCGGCCGTCTTTCTCGGGCTGGCCCAGGCTGGTGTCGATGAAGTACACCCGGTCATCTTCCAGCTTGCCTTTGTCGACCAGGTAATCCTTGATGCTGCTGGCCCGCTCCTGACCCAGCGTGCGCAACAACGCAGTACTCTCCGCCCACGACTTGATCACCGCATCGCGCAACTTGGCTGTGCGTTCGTCACGGCTAAGTTGCTCCCATTCGGCCGGCGGTTGTTGCTTCAGGCGCGTACGGTAGATGCCTTCGAGCATCGCCGGTTTGTCGCTGTCGTCGACCACCAGCATCGAGGCATTGGCAGGCACCTTGTCGCCGCGGCGCTGCAATATCTTGTACCAGGTGGCCTGATACTCACGTTCCAGGCGTTGCTGGGCAATCAGTGGGCCATCGCTGGCCTGGGCGCTGGTGCCCTCGATTTCCAGGCGCAATTCCGGGCGTTCTTTAAGCGCGGAAGCCAGCTTGTCCAGCGCCGCCTGGGCATCGCCACTGAGGGTACTGGAACCGGGGGCGAAGGCGACGTTACCCAGGTCTTGCGAACCGCCGCCAGTGATCAGCCCACCGATGAACTTGAAGGGCGCCTGGGCTGCCCGTAGCACCAGATTGCGCAGGGTTTGCCAGACGATCGGCATCACGCTGAACTGCGGGTTGTTGAGGTCGCCCGACACCGGCAGCTCAATCGAGATCTTGCCTTGAGTGTCCTTCAACAACGCCACCGCCAGGCGGATCGGCAGGTCGACCGCATCCGGGCTGTCGACTTTCTCACCTAACTGCAGTTGCTCCACCACCACCTTGTTCTCGGCTTTGAGCTGGCCATTGGTGATCAGGTAGTGCAAGTCGAGGTTGAGCCGGCCTTTGCGAATGCGGTAACCGGCGAATTTGCCGGAATAGGGCGTCAAGGTGGTCAGCTCGACGCGCTTGAAGCTGGTGGCGATATCCAGGCTGGCCAGCGGGTTGAACGGGTTGAGGGCGCCCTTGATGGTAACCGGGGCGTAGCGGTCGACCTTGCCTTTCACGTCAACCTTGGCAGGCACCGGCTTGCGGTTGTCGATGGTGCCGATCTGGCCGTTGAGTTGCTGCACGGCGGTGGCGAAGTTGGGGGTAAGGGACAGGTCGGCAAAGTTGGCCGAGCCGTTCTTGATGTCGACCTGGCCAATATGAATGCCCAGCGGCTTGCTGCTGCTGGCGGGGGCCGTTGTGGCCGGGCTGCTTGGCTTGGCGCCGGCCGGTTGCGGGATCAACAGGTCATTGACGTTGGTCGTGCGGTCTTCGTTGATGATGAAGCGCGCGTAGGGCTCCTGCAGGGTCACCTTGTCGATCGACAGGGCATCACCGTGCACATACGACAAGCCGTCTACGTTGACCTGTTGCCATTTCACGAAGTCCCGGCTCTTGATGGTGTCCAACGTATGCAGTTGGCTGACCTGGGCCTTGCCGGTGACCGTGAAGGCCAGTGGCGTGGTGTTCTTCAGGTCGACCTTGAGGTCACTGTCGAGCATGCCGCTGCGCAGTTCCAGCAGGATGAACGGGCTGACGTAGGCCTGGGCCACGCGCAGGTCGATGTCGCGGGTGCTGACGTCGAGCTTGGCCTGGATGGGCGCCAGGTTCACCTGGCCGGCGGCCTGCAGCTTGCCTTGCTTGCCTACGCCGGTATCGAGCTTGAGGGTGAAGGGGGACTGGTTGAGGCTGTCGAAGCCTTGCAGGTCGACATTCAGCGGGCCGACATCGAGCGCTACCGGTTCTTTCTGGCTGCGATCTGCCAGGTGCACCAGGTAGTTGCGCAGTTGCACGTCCTTGAGCAATACCTGCCAAGGCTTGGCCGGTTCGTTGGCCGATTGCGGCTCAGGCGCAGGGCCGGCGGCAGCCGGTTCGGCCTTTTCTTTCGGCGTGGCTTTGGCCGGTTGGCTGGCGAACAGCTTCTGCCAGTCGAGCTGGCCGTCCTTTTCCAGTGCTGCCCAGGTTTCCAGCTTGTCGCTGCGCAGCTTGCCCACACTGACCTGTTGCTTGACCAGGTCGACGGTCGTCTCGCTCACCTCCAGGTTGGCCAGGCGCGCCAACGGGCGCCCGTCTGGCGCGTTGATGGCGAACGGGGCCACCCGCAGCGTGGCGTTGTCCAGCAGCAGCTCGGTCTGCTTGGCGAGATTGAGCTTGTACTGGGTCTGAAGGCTGACCAGCCCGTCCTGCAGCACCAGGGGCACGGCATCGCGCACGTAGGGCCAGAACAGCTTCATCTTGGCGTCGGTGACTTTCAGCGTGCCTTGCGAGGCGATCGGCGACAGGCTGAGGGTGCCGTTCCAGTCGATGCGCCCGCCGTTGGGGCCGTTGGCCACCAAGGTCATGTCGGCGTTGTCGTCAGGCAAGGTGCTGAGGTTCTTCAGCTCCAGGTTCATGTTGTCGTAGAGGAACTCGATGGGTTCGCTCGGGCGCATGTCCTGGAAGTGCAGCAAGCCTTGCTTGAGCTTGATGCTGCCGATACGCAACGGGAAGGGGTCGCTGGGTGGCTCGTCGGGCTTGGCTTCGCTCGGCGGCAGCTTGAACAACGTCGTCAGGTTGAGTGTGCCGTCTTTGGCGAACAGGACCTGGTTGCGGGGCTTGTCGAGCTCGACCGCTTCCAGGTGCAGGGCCTTGCTCCACAGGCTGTCGAGCGACAGGTTGGCGTACAACCGGTCGAAACCGACCTGCTCCTTGCCAGGCTCGCCAAGCTGCAGGCCCCACAGGGTCAGCTCAAGGCTGAAGGGGTTGAGTTCGATGCGTTCAAGGTGCGCGGGCACGGTAGCGTACTTGGTCAATTGCTGATTGGCGATACGCAGTGCCACGCCGGGAAGAATCAGGAACCCAAGCAGGCTATAGAGGGCTACCAGGGCCACGATGGCGCCAGCGGCGCGAGTCAATCCTTTGTACATGTGTCGCTTCGTCGGTCTGAGCAGGAGTGCTTGGAGTATGGCACGTTAAATCAGTTCCGCAGGCGCGACCTGTTGCCCTCACTCGATGCCCATGCGCCGCCTGGCGCGGTGCGCGGAGCCGTCGCGCATTGCCCAGCGCAGCAGCGCTGCCGTGGGTTTGAGGCCCAGGCGGATCAGGCGCTGCTGCCAGGGCCGGTGCTGCAGGCCAAGCAGGCTCTGGCCCCAGCCAGGCAGCAGGTCGATGCCGGCGTGCAGCATCAGTTTGCCCACCGGTTGAGCCAGGCGGCTGGGGGCAGGGGCGTCGAGCAGAATCCGCATGACCTCCCGGCTGCGCGCATCACAGTGCAGTTGCGGGCGCATGGCTTGCAGGTAGGCGTCCACCTGCTGGCACGAGCGTGGTACGTCGCGGGCGCCAAGGCGCTCGGCGATCAAGGCGATTTCGTTGTAGTAGGCATCTTGCTCGCTGCGCGGCAGATGCGGGTTACGGTAGCGCAAGTGGGCGGCCAGAAAGCTGCTGACCTCTGCCACATGCACCCAGGTCAGCAAGGCTGGGTCGCTGGCCGCGTAGGGCCGGCCATCCGGTGAAGTGCCGGTCACTTGCAGGTGGATGGTGCGCACTTTCTCGATCAGCCACTCGGCATCACCGGTCGCGCCGAAGGTTGTACCGGAGATGAACTGGCTGGTGCGCCGCAGGCGGCCGAGCAAGTCCTCGCGGAAGTTGGAGTGGTCCCACACGCCGGCCAGGGCCAGCGGATGCAATAGCTGCAGCATCAGTGCGCTGATGCCGCCGACCAGCATGCTCGGAAAATCGCCATGCACCTGCCAACTGACACTGTGCGGGCCGAACAGCCCTGGGTCACCCTTGGGGGACTCCAGGTCGAGCTGGCCGAGGGCCAGCCCGGTAAGGCTCATGACCTGGGTTTCGATACGGCGGCGTAGGGCTTCCATGGCGACCTGCGATACAGGGCGGCCATGAGCAGCGGCCGCCGGTTACTGGTTGAGGCGTTTGTCGATCAGGTCCTGCACCACGGCGGGGTCGGCCAGCGTCGAAGTATCGCCCAGGTTGTCCAGTTCGTTGCAGGCGATCTTGCGCAGTATACGCCGCATGATCTTGCCGGAGCGGGTCTTGGGCAGTGCCGGGGCCCACTGGATCAGCTCGGGCTTGGCGAAACTGCCAATTTCCTTGCTGACCAGGGCGAGTAGCTCGGCCTTGAGCGCTTCGTCCGGTGTAACGCCATTCATGGCCGTGACGAAGGCGTACACGCCCTGGCCCTTGAGGTCATGCGGGTAGCCGACCACGGCGGCTTCGGCGACGCGATCATGCAACACCAGTGCGCTTTCCACTTCGGCCGTGCCGATACGGTGCCCTGACACATTGATCACGTCGTCAATGCGCCCGGTGATCCAGTAGTCGCCGTCGGCGTCGCGGCGGGCGCCATCGCCGGTGAAGTAGTAACCGGGCATGGGTTTGAAGTACGTGTCGACCATGCGCTGGTGGTCACCATAGACACTGCGGATCTGCCCGGGCCAGCTGGCCTTGATCACCAGCAGGCCGGCACCCGGGCCGTCTATCACCTCGCCCTTTTCATCCAGCAGGGCGGGCTGTACGCCGAACATGGGCTGGGTGGCACAGCCCGGCTTGAACGTGGTCGAGCCGGGCAGGGGGGTCAACATGATGCCGCCGGTTTCGGTCTGCCACCAGGTGTCGACGATGGGGCAGCGCTTTTGCCCGACCGCTTCGAAGTACCACTCCCAGGCTTCCGGGTTGATCGGCTCGCCGACACTGCCCAGCAGGCGCAGGCTTTTGCGCGAGGTGCCCTGCAGTGGCCCAGAGCCCTCGCGCATCAGTGCCCGCAGCGCGGTCGGCGCGGTGTAGAAAATATTGACCTGGTGCTTGTCCACCACCTGCCAGAAGCGCGAGGTGTCTGGGTAGTTCGGTACCCCTTCGAACATCAGCGAGATGGCGCCGTTGGCCAATGGGCCGTAGACGATGTAGCTGTGCCCGGTCACCCAGCCCACATCCGCGGTGCACCAGAACACTTCGCCGTCGCGGTAATCGAACACCACCTTGAAGGTCAGGGTTGCCTGCAACAGGTAGCCGGCGGTGGTGTGCAGCACGCCCTTGGGTTTGCCGGTGCTGCCAGAGGTGTAGAGGATGAACAGCGGGTCTTCGGCTGCCATGGGCTCGGGGGCGCAGTCGTCGCCGGCGTGTTCGGTTGCCTCGTGGTACCAGAGGTCGCGGCCCTCGGCCCAGTCCACCGCGCCTGCGGTACGGCGTACCACGAAGACGCTGCTGACGGCCGGGCAACTGGCCAGGGCTTTGTCGACGTTCTGCTTCAACGGGATACGCTTGCCGCCGCGCACGCCTTCATCGGCGGTAATCACCGTACGGCAGTCGGCATCGAGAAGACGATCACGCAGGGCGTCCGGCGAGAAGCCACCGAACACCACCGAATGGATAGCGCCGATGCGGGTGCAGGCCAGCATGGCGAACGCTGCTTCGGGGATCATCGGCATGTAGATGCACACGCGGTCGCCTTTCTTCACCCCGCGCGCCTTCAGGGCGTTGGCCAGGCGGCAGACTTCGCGGTGCAGTTCGCGGTAGCTGATGGCTTTGGCATCTTTAGGGTCGTCGCCTTCCCACAGCAAGGCCGTCTGCTCAGCGCGCTGGGCCAGGTGGCGGTCGATGCAGTTGTAACTGACGTTGAGCTGTGCGCCGTCGAACCAGCGGGCCTCGCCGGAGCGCAGGTCGCACTGCTGCACGCTTGACCACGGCTTGATCCAGTCCAGGCGCTTGGCTTGCTCGGCCCAGAAGGCGTCGGGGTCTTCCACCGACTGGCGGTAAAGGCGCTGGTAGTCGTCGGGTGTGAGGGCGGCGGACTGGCTGACGACCAGGGCCTGGGGATATTTGCGGATATCGAACATGGCGGTGGTCCTGCTCTTGTAAGGGGCGAGGGACTGCAACGGCTATTCGATAAGACAGTGTAGCTGGGAGAGGTGTTCAAATTGTGCCGGCCTCTTCGCGGGCATGCCCGCTCCCACAGCAATAGCGCCGCCCGCAAGTGAGGCGCAGTGTCTGTGGGAGCGGGCGTGCCCGCGAAGAGGCCGGCACAGGCCTGAGATCACCCGCGATGACGGCCGCGGAAGTAGTTGATCAGGCCTTGGGTCGAACCATCTTCGGCGCTGTCGTCCAGGCTACCGACCAGGCGCTGGTACACACCCTTGCCCAGCTCCTTGCCCAACTCGACGCCCCACTGGTCGAAGGCGTTGATGCCCCAGACCACGCTTTGCACGAACACCTTGTGTTCATACATGGCCACCAGCGCCCCCAAACGGCGTGGGCTGATGCGCTCTACCACCAGGGTGTTGCTCGGGCGGTTGCCCGGGATCACCTTGTGCGGGGCCAGCTTTTCGATGTCTGCTTCGTTCAGCCCTTTGCCACGCAGTTCGGCTTCGGCTTCTTCGCGGGTTTTACCCAGCATCAGGGCCTGGCTTTGCGACAGGCAGTTGGCGTACAGCCACTGGTGATGGTCGGCGACCGGGTTGAAGCTCACGACCGGCACGATGAAGTCGGCCGGAATCAGCTGGGTGCCTTGGTGCAGCAACTGATGGTAGGCGTGCTGGCCATTACAGCCGACGCCACCCCAGATTACCGGGCCGGTTTCGGTTTTGACCGGGGTGCCGTCCTGCAGCACGCTCTTGCCGTTGGACTCCATGTCCAGTTGCTGCAGGTGCTTGGTGATGTTGCGCAGGTAATGGTCGTACGGCAGGATCGCATGGCTGCTGGCGCCCCAGAAGTTGCCGTACCACACGCCCAGCAGGGCCAGCAGTACCGGCATGTTCTTGTCGAACGGCGCGGTCTGGAAATGCTGGTCCATGGTGTAGGCGCCGGACAACAACTCCTTGAAGTTGGCCATGCCGATGGCCAGGGCGATCGGCAGGCCGATGGCCGACCACAGGGAGTAGCGCCCCCCCACCCAGTCCCACATCGGGAAGATGTTCTCTTCGCGGATACCGAAGGCCACCGCGGCAGCCTTGTTGCTGGAAACCGCAATGAAGTGGCGGTACAGCTCGGCCTCCGAACCGCCCTGGGCCAGGTACCAGGTACGCGCGGCCATGGCGTTTTTCAGGGTTTCGAGGGTGTTGAACGACTTCGACGAAACAATGAACAGGGTCGTTTCGGCGCGCAGCTTGGCCGACAGTTCGTGGAACTCGCTGCCGTCGATGTTGGCCAGGTAGTGGCAGCGTACACCGCGCTGCGCGTAGGGCAGCAGGGCTTCGGAAACCAGCTCCGGGCCGAGGAACGAGCCGCCGATGCCGATGTTGACCACGTCGGTGATCGGCTTTTCGCTGTAGCCACGCCACAGGCCGTCATGGATGCGGCCAACCAGTTCGGTGATCTGGTTGAGTACCTTGTGCACTTCCGGCATGACGTTCACGCCGTTGACGCTGAGTTTGTCGCCAACCGGCCGGCGCAATGCGGTGTGCAGCACCGGGCGGCCTTCGGAGGTGTTGATGATTTCGCCACTGAACATCGACTTGATAGCGTCCTGCAGGCCCACTTCGTTGGCCAGGTTGACCAACAGATCGCGGGTTTGCTCGGTGATCAGGTTTTTCGAGTAGTCGAGGAACAGGCCGCAAGCGCTAAGGGAAAACTGGTCGAAGCGTTGGGCATCGGCGGCGAAGGCGTCGCGCATGCTGAAGCTCTGCATGGCGTCGCGGTGTTGCTGAAGCGCCTGCCAGGCGGGCAGCGCCGTCACATCGTGGGGTGTACGGTAATACGCCATTGCGCGGGGTTCCCTTAATGCGTGGTGAGGCCTTTGACACGGCAGTCATTGCCGGGTTCAGGCTGCATCATTATAGGCAAAGGTCACGCGCTGGGAATGGCTGTGGGACGGGGATTTTGAGGGGGCTGCAAACAGCCCCCAAGGCCTTTATGCGGTTTTCTCTTCCACGTGCAGGTACAGATTGTCGATCAACCGGGTGTCACCCAGGTAAGCCGCCGCAATCACCACAAGGTCGCGATCATCGATCACTGCCGGGCGCAGGCTCACGGCATGGCGCACTTCCAGGTAATCTGGACGCAAACCCGCGGCAGCCAGCTGCGCCTGCCCTTCGGTAACCAGCGCGGCAAAGTCCCGCTGCCCGCGGCCAATGGCCGAAGCGATATGCTGCAGCGTACGGTACAGCGCGGGCGCGGTGGCCCGCTGCTCGGGTGTGAGGTAACCATTACGCGACGACAGCGCCAGGCCATCGTCGGCCCGCACGGTAGGCTCGCCAATGATCTGGATCGGCATGTTCAGGTCGCGGACCATGGCGCGGATCACTGCCAGTTGTTGGAAGTCCTTTTCACCGAACACCGCAAGGTCTGGCTGGACCATGTTGAACAGCTTGGTGACCACGGTGGCCACACCTTCGAAATGCCCTGGCCGGCTGGCGCCGCACAAGCCTTCGGAAAGCTGGGGAACACTGACCCGGGTTTGCACGCTCATGCCGTCGGGGTACATCTCTGCCACGCTGGGTGCGAACAAAAGGTTGCAGCCGGCTTGCAGCAGGCGCTCCTGGTCGGCGGCCAAGGTACGCGGGTAGCTGTCCAGGTCTTCGTTGGCACCGAACTGCAGCGGGTTGACGAAGATGCTGGCGACCACGAAATCGGCACGCTGCGCGGCCTTGGTGACCAGGGCCGCGTGGCCGCTGTGCAGGTTGCCCATGGTCGGCACGAAACCGATGCGCTTGCCCTCACCGCGGGCACGGGCTACTGCTGCGCGCAGTTCGCGGACGGTCTTGACTGTATTCATGCACTGAACCCGTGTTCGCTGCCTGGGAAACTGACTTGCTTGACGGCCTCGACGTAAGCGACGAGGGCGCTGTGGATATCCGGTTGGCCCTGCATGAAGTTCTTCACGAACTTGGGCACCCGGCCGCTCAGCGACAGGCCAAGCATGTCGTGCAGCACCAGCACCTGGCCATCGGTGGCACTGCCGGCGCCGATGCCGATCACCGGAATACCGACCGCGTTGGTGATTTCCGCGGCCAGTTCGCTGGGTACGCACTCCAGCAGCAGCATGGCTGCACCGGCCTGTTCCAGGGCAATGGCATCAGCGCGCATCTGCCGGGCCTGGGCTTCCTGGCGGCCTTGCACTTTATAGCCGCCCAGTACGTTGACGGTCTGCGGGGTCAGGCCCAGGTGCGCACACACCGGTACGCCACGCTCAGCCAGCAGGCGAATGGTTTCTGCCAGCCAGGCGGCACCTTCGATCTTGATCATGTGGGCGCCTGCCTGCATCAGCGTGGCGCTGTTGGCAAACGCCTGTTCCGGGGTGGCATGGGCCATGAATGGCAGGTCTGCCAGGATCAGCGCGCCGTCATTGCCACGTTTGACGCTGGCGGTATGGTAGGCCATGTCTGCCGTGGTGACCGGCAAGGTACTGTCGTGGCCCTGCAGGACCATCCCCAGCGAGTCGCCCACCAGCAACACTTCAACACCGGCCTGGCTGGCGACTTTGGCGAAGGTCGCGTCGTAGCAGGTCAGCATGGTGATTTTTTCACCCTTGGCCTTGAGGCCATGCAGGGTGGTCAGGGTTACTTCAGGCATGTAGGAAATTCCTCGTTCAGGCGCTGTAAAAAACGACTGCATTCAACGCGTGTAGTCATCTTCCGGAGCGGCACATCATCGCGCGTGATGTTCGGGCACAGGTCCGTCCGGGCCTAAATACGGGTATGCGGCAGTCAGTTGCCACACGGGACGCCTATAGTCGTGAGCGAGGTGGGGGAAGTCAATCACCCTGTTACCGCATTGTTACGATCAGGGTGTTACTGGCGTTACCGGGCCGGTGCAACGGGCTGGAGCACCCGGTTTACAAGCGCTCCAGGCCGACGAATGGGCAAGCCTCAAGCAGCTGCGCAAGGGCGCGGCCATCGGCCAGGCGGAAGTCGCCCGGTACCAGCTCGGCCAGCGGGTACAGTACGAAGGGGCGGGCATGCATGTGGTAATGCGGCACCTTCAAGCGGGGCTCGTCGAGCACCTGGTCGCCGAACAGCAGGATGTCCAGGTCCAGCGTGCGTGGGCCCCAGCGCTCCGCGCGCACCCGGCCCTGGTCGTTCTCGATGGCTTGCAGGGCATCGAGCAAGGCCAGCGGTGCCAGCTGGGTGTCCAGCGCCGCGACGGCGTTGGTATAGCGTGGCTGCCCGGGCAACAGCGAATCGCTGGTGTAAAAGGCAGAGGCTGCTACCAGGCGCGTGGCCGCGACCTGGTCCAGCGCCTGCAACGCGCTGCGCAACTGCTCGGCCGGTGCAGCCAGGTTGCTGCCCAGGCCGACGTAGGCGCGCGTCGTCACTCGAATGCCTCGTCGCCAGCGCGCTTACGTTTGCTGCCGCTGCGCTTGCGTTTACGCGGGCCGGCAGTGCTGCCTTCGTCACGGTTGCCCAGGTCGCGGATCATCTCGCGGCGCTCGCTGTCGTTGGCGTCCTGGTAATCGGTCCACCATTGCCCCAGGTCGTCGGTTTCTTCGCCCGCGCTTTCACGCAGCAGCAGGAAATCGTAACCGGCACGGAAGCGCGGGTTGTCCAGCAGCATGTCGGCGCGCTTGCCGCTGCGGCGTGGCAGACGCTCCTGCATGTCCCAGATTTCCCGGATTGGCAGGGTGAAGCGCTTGGGGATGGCGATGCGGGCGCATTGCTCGGCGATCAGGTCGTGGGCTGCGCCATTCATGGCCGGAATCGGGGGTACGCCCTGGCTCTGCAAATGCAGCACGCGGGCTGGCAGGGCAGGCCACAGCAGCGCGGCGAACAGGAACGCCGGCGTTACCGGTTTGCCCTGCTTCACCCGCAGGTCGGTGTTGTTCAGTGCCTGGCTGATGAGCGTGTGGGTATAGGTCGGGCGCTCTTCCAGCGCGTGCGCACTGGCCGGGAACAGCGGCTCGAACAGCTCCAGATCGACCAGCATTTCAAAGGCGATGGCACCTTGGCCCGAGAGGAACAGCTTCAGGCTCTCTTCGAACAGGCGCGCTGGCGGGATTTCGCGCAGCAGTGGGGCCAGTTCGCGGATCGGCTTGAAGGTGTGCTTCTCGATACCGAAGTCCAGCTTGGCCGCGAAGCGCACTGCGCGCAGCATGCGCACGGGGTCTTCCTGGTAGCGGTGCGTCGGGTCGCCGATCAGCCGCAGCAGGCGGTTGCGAACATCGTGCACGCCGTTGGCGTAATCGAGAATGCGCTCGCTGACCGGGTCGTAGTACAGGGCGTTGATGGTGAAGTCGCGGCGCTGCGCGTCTTCTTCCAGGGTGCCGTATACGTTGTCACGCAGGATGCGACCACTGGCGTTATGCGACGAACGGTGGCTGTCATTCTGGTCATCTTCCGTATGCGGGGCACGGAAGGTAGCGACTTCGATGATTTCACGGCCGAAATGCACATGGACCAGCTTGAAGCGGCGGCCAATGATGCGCGCATTACGGAACTCGGCACGGACCTGTTCAGGGGTAGCGCTGGTGGCTACGTCGAAGTCTTTCGGCGTAATGCCCAGCATCAGGTCGCGGACGCAGCCACCGACCAGGTAGGCCTGGTAACCGGCAGCCTGCAAGCGCTCGACAATGTTCACCGCGTGGCGGCTGAACTGGTGGCGCTGCAACGAGTGCTGGCTCTTGTTGATCACCTCAGGCGTGGTGCGCCTGTGGTGCTGGCCCGGTACGGGCGGGCGGAACGACTGGAACAGCTTCTTCAGCATGGGATGCACTGTTTGAAGGAATGTTCGGCCAACAATAGGAGAATGGCCGCATGATGGGCGGGGATTCTAGCATTTACTCAGGGAATGGTGTAGGCGGGTAGCAGGAAGCCTGCGGGAATCGCAGAAACGACAAGGGGAGCCTAAGCTCCCCAAGAAGTGTCGTTGCGTGCTCTTATTATTTTTTTGCCGGGCTTTTTGTTTTTGTTGAGTGCCCTGCCCACAAAGCCTGAAGCTTGTGGACGACCCCCAAACCGGGGGTAAAGAGCAAACGGATTGCTTTGGCCGCTGATGTCACGTTGATCTGTTGATCCAACCAGTTCAGGCGCTGCTTTTTAGTGCAGTTTTTGTTGTTCTCTGCCTGGTCGTGGGGCAAGCCCCAAACACGCATCCTCTCCAAAAGAATCAGTTAGCTGCGCCTCCGCCGTCTTGTTTTTATTGTGCGTGAGCCGTTTCGTCTTGTTCTTATTATGAGTTGCAGTGCTTGTTATTGTTCTTGTTACCAGAGATATAGCAGGTGCCGTGCCAACTTTTGAAAAACCAGTAAAATCAATGGGTTGGTGGATTCTGCAGGTTTGTGGCAGGCCCGAAATGTGGAAATTTCGTTACCGTACGCCTCGGTGACTGTTACGGCGCAGAGGGTGGGTAACAGATTTTTGCGGCAGCAGATGTGTTACCTGGGGTGTGGTGGCTGGCCGTTTCGCAGGCTTGCCCGCTCCCACAGGATCACCGTGGCTGCCAGGTTGCGCTGTGCTTGTGGGAGCGGGCAAGCCCGCGAACAGGCCGGTGAGGCTGGTAGAGAAGGGGCAGGAGGAACCTCCCACCCAGGCAGGTCAGTTATCGCTGGTGGCGTTGCTCTTGCGCCGCGGAATGCCCAGGCGTTGGCGGCGTTCCCACAGGCATTTGCGGCTGACGCCGAGCTTGCGGGCCAGTTCGGTCTCGGTCATGTGGTCCTGGTGCTCGAGCACGAAGTGCTGGAAGTAGTCTTCCAGGGACAAGTCCTCGGTCGGCTCGTGGCTGGCACTGGCCACCGCCAGGGCGTTGTCGAGAATATCGTCTTCTTCCAGGTCGCTCAGCTCGATGTCGATACCCAGCAGGTCGGCAGAAATTTCTGCGCTCTCGCTAAGGATGACCGCGCGCTCCACGGCGTTTTCCAGCTCACGTACGTTGCCCGGCCAGCTGTAGTGACGAATGGCCTGTTCGGCTTCGGCAGAGAAATGCAGGTCATCCCGGCCGATGCGCGCACTCTGGCGAGCCAGGAAGGCACTGGCGATTTCATTGACGTCGCTGCCGCGCTCGCGCAGCGCGGGCAGCTTCAGGGCGATCACGTGCAGGCGGTAGTACAAGTCTTCGCGGAACTGGCCGGCCTTGGCCAGGTTCTTCAGGTCGCGGTGGGTCGCGGCGATCAGGCGCACATCGACCTTTTGCGACTGCACCGAACCGACCCGGCGAATTTCCCCTTCCTGCAGCACGCGCAGCAGGCGGGCTTGGGCTTCCAGGGGCAGTTCCCCGATTTCATCGAGGAACAACGTACCACCGTCTGCAGCCTCCACCAGGCCCGCACGGCCGGCACTGGCGCCGGTGAACGCGCCTTTCTCGTGGCCGAACAGCTCGGACTCGATCAGGGTTTCGGGGATGGCCGCGCAGTTCACCGAAATCATCGGCGCCTTGGCGCGCCGCGACAGGTTATGCAGGGCGCGCGCCACCAGCTCTTTACCGGTACCCGATTCGCCCTGGATCAGCACATTGGAATCGGTAGGGGCCACCTTGCGGATCTTGCTGTACATGTCCTGCATGGGCGGGCACGAGCCGATGATACCGATGTCGCCATTGGCCGCTGCCGGGGCCGCTTTGTCGGCAGGGGCTGCCTTGCCGCTGCTGGCGCGGGGCTCGGCAGCCGGTGCTGCAGCCGGGGCGTTCTGCCGGTCGCGCAGGATGCGGGCCACCGCTTGCAGCATTTCGTCGTGATCGAAGGGCTTGGCGATGTAGTCCACCGCGCCCATCTTCATCGAGTCCACGGCTGAGCGCAGGCTGGCGTAGCTGGTCATGATCAGCACCGGGGTGCCTTGGCCGAGCTTGATCAGCTCGGTGCCGGGTGCACCTGGCAGGCGCAGGTCACTGACGATCAGGTCGAAAGTGGCAATGCTGAAGCGTTCCTGGGCTTCCTGCACCGAGCCGGCTTCGCTGACCTGGTACTGGTTCCGCTCGAGCAGACGACGCAAGGCCGAGCGGATGATGGTTTCGTCTTCGACGATCAGAATGTGCGGCATTGATTCAATTCTCTCGACGGTCTCGAATTTCAGGGGACGTCGCTACGACATGCCGGGGCAGGGTCACGCGGATCCGGGTGCCACGTTGCCGTTCGATGTCGGCCGGGCTGTCGATGGTGATTTGCCCATAATGCTCTTCCACGATGGAATAGACCAGAGCGAGGCCCAGTCCGGTTCCCTCGCCGGGGTCCTTGGTGGTGAAGAACGGCTCGAACAGACGGTCCTGGATGTTCTTCGGGATGCCGCTGCCCTCGTCCTCGACGATCAGGTCGACGGTGTGCTCGCTCGCCTCGCTGCGCACGCGCACTGCGCTGCCGGGCGGCGAGGCGTCGCGCGCGTTGGAAAGCAGGTTGATCAGCACTTGGGCCAGGCGCTGCGGGTCGCCTTCTACCCAATGGTCGGGGTCGCAGAGGTTGAAGAACTGTACTTCGAAATTACGCCGGTTCAACGCCAGCAGACCAATGGCGTCCTGAGCCACTTCGGCCAGGCACACCGGTTCCTCGCTGTTCTGGTGGCTGCCACCGGCATGGGCAAAACTCATCAACGACTGGACGATGCGTGACACGCGTTTGGTCTGGTCGAGGATCTGGCTGGACAGCTCGGTGATTTCGCCGTCGCCTTCACGCTCCTCGCGCAGGTTCTGCGCCAGGCAGGCGATGCCGGTGATCGGGTTGCCGATTTCGTGGGCCACGCCGGCGGCCAGCCGGCCGATGCTGGCCAGGCGCTCGGAATGCACCAGCTTGTCTTCCAGGGCCTGGGTTTCGGTCAGGTCCTCGACCAGCAGTACCAGGCCGCTGTTACCGGGGGCCAGTGGTTCATCGATGGCCGCCTTGTGCAGGTTCAGCCAACGTGGCTGGCCATCCAGAGCCAGGCGTTGTTTGTGCAGGTGCTCGTCGGGCACGTTGATGAAGCCCTGCAGCAGCCCGCGCCAGGGCTCGGCGATGGTCACCAGGCGTGAGCCGACCACGTGCTTGGCGGCAATCCCGGTGAGCTCTTCCATGGCCTTGTTCCACATGAGGATTTCCTGGTCCTTGGCCAGCGAGCAGACGCCCATGGGCAGCTCCTGCAAGGTCTGGCGGTGGTAGCGGCGCAGGGCATCGAGCTCGGCGGCCAGGCCGGTCAGGCGCGAGTGGTAGTCTTCCAGGCGGCTTTCAATGAAGTGGATGTCCTCGGTGACGTAGTTCTCGTTACCGGACTTGTACGGCAGGAAGGTCTCGACCATGTCCTGGGCCACGCTCGGGCCCATCAGGCCCGACAGGTTGGCCTCGATGCGGTCACGCAGGCGGCGCAAGGCGTATGGCCGGCGTTCGTCGAACGGCAGGTAAAGGTCGCGCAGGGCCTGCTCCACTTCCTTTTGCGCGGCTTTGGCGCCCAGCGGCTTGGCCAGTTGGGTCGCGAATTCCTGGGGCGAGGCTGCGTGCAGTTCGCGGCGCTGTGGGCGGCGCACGTTGTCCACCGCGCAGGCTTCTGCGGCGCTGACCTCTTCGGTGCTGGCGTTGGTGAACAGCGAAATCAGGGTGAACAGCAGCACGTTGGCCGCCAGCGAGGCGATGGCCGCCATGTGCCAGCTGGTATCGTCCAGCACGTAGATCATGTCCAGCAGCGGGATATAGAAGCCTTGCAGATTGCCCAGCAGCGGCAGCAGCATGGTCACCATCCACACCAGCGTGCCGGCCAGCAGCCCGGCGATGAAGCCGCGGCGGTTGGCGGTCGGCCAGTACAACACGGACAGCACGCCGGGCAGGAACTGCAGCGTGGCCACGAACGCCACGATGCCCAGGTTGGCCAGGCTCTGGTGGTTGTTCTGGGTCAGGTAGAACATGAAACCAGCAGTGATGATGGCGACGATCAGTGCGCGGCGGGTCCATTTCAGCCAGCGGTAGATGTTGCCCTCGGCCGGGGGCTGGTATAGCGGCAGCACCAGGTGGTTCAGGGCCATGCCCGACAGCGCCAGGGTGGTGACGATGATCAGGCCACTGGCCGCTGACAGGCCGCCTATATAGGCCAGCAGGGCCAGTGCCTGGTTGTTGGCGGCAATGCCCAGGCCCAGGGTGAAGTATTCGGGGTTGGTACTGGCGCCCAGGCGCAGCCCGGCCCAGAGTACCAGCGGCACAGCCAGGCTCATCAGCAGCAGGAACAGCGGCAGGCCCCAACTGGCGCTGACCAGCGAGCGAGGGTTGAGGTTTTCGGTGAAGGCCATGTGGTACATGTGCGGCATGACGATGGCCGAGGCGAAGAACACCAGCAGCAGGGTGCGCCACGGGCCTTCCTGCAGCGGGGTGTGCAGCGCGGCCAGGGCGGTCTGGTTCTGCAGCAGCCACACTTCCAGCTCGTGCGGGCCGCCAAACACGCCATACAGGGCGTAAAGGCCGATGCCGCCCAGTGCCAGCAGCTTGATTACCGACTCGAAGGCAATGGCGAACACCAGCCCTTCATGCTTTTCGCGCGTGGCGATATGCCGTGAGCCGAAGAAGATGGTGAACAGGATGATCAGCGCACAGAACGCGAAGGCCACCCGGGCCTTGACCGGCTCACCGGTAAGGATGCTGATCGAATCGGCCACCGCCTGTATCTGCAACGCCAGCAACGGCAGTACGCCAATCAGCATGATGAGGGTGGTCAACGCGCCGGCCCACGTGCTGCGGAAGCGGAACGCCAGCAGGTCGGCCAGCGACGACAGCTGGTAAGTGCGGGTGATCTTCAGAATCGGGTACAGCAGCACTGGCGCCAGCAGGAATGCACCGGACACCCCCAGGTAACAGGCAAGGAAGCCGTAGCCGTACTGGTAGGCCAGGCCCACCGAGCCGTAGAACGCCCAGGCACTGGCGTAAACGCCCAGCGACAGGGTGTAGGTGAGCGGGTGGCGAATGATGGCGCGCGGGATCAGCCCGCGCTCGCTGACCCAGGCTACGCCGAACAGCACCATGAGGTACCCGGCGCTGATCAGGATCATCTGGGTCAGGCTAAAGCTCATCGGCATCTCGTTGGCTCTGCAGGATGAAGGTGACGACGATCAGGATCAGCCAGAGCAGGTACGGGCGGTACCACGCTCCGGTCGGTTCGATCCACCAGTCCATGATGGCCGGTGAGAACAGGTAGATCCCCACGACCAGAAGCAGGACCAAACGATAGATGTACATGCTGGCCTCGATGGTTGGGCGCTGCGGGTTTGAACTTATTATTGGCGCAAATGATTGGGCGGATGCTAGCGGGAATCGCTGAGGTTAGCCAAGGGTTTGAATTTGTTGGGCTTTTGATTTGAGGGGAAGATGGCCTGTTCGGGCCCTATCGCTGGCAAGCCAGCTCCCACGGGGATCGCATCAGGGCTGACAGGTGTTTGCCACAAGGTATGCAGCGCCTGTTAGAGCGAGCGCCGCCCGCGCGGCGCATCGCGAGCTGCGCTCGCTCCTACGTTTGTTTCGGGCCAGTTATTCCTGTGGGATTTGCGCGCGAACGCCTTGGCGCATGCCTCAATATCGCGCCGTACAAACAAGGCGGCCGCGCGCGCCTGTCACAGGCGTTACTGGCCCGAAACAAACGTAGGAGCGAGCGCAGCTCGCGATTGCGCCGCGCGGGCGGCGCTCGATCTCACAGGCACTGAAGATGCAGCGGCTACCCTTGCCAGGAACCATAGAATCTCCCACAGGATCACCACAGGCGCTGCATACCTTCTGACAAACACCTGCCAGCCCTACGGCGATCCCTGTGGGAGCTGGCTTGCCTGCGATAGGGCCGGCAAGGCCTCAGCGCAGTTCAGCCTCTGGCACCGTCGTGCGCTGCGCAATCGCTTCGGGCCGCCACTGCTGGCGGGCCACGGCCAATACTTCAGCCGGCGTTGCCAGCAGCAACTGCGGGTCAGTCGCCTGCCCCAGCGCCCGTAACGCCCGCAACAACAGCGGCGTCGCCTGCTCGGCCTGCAACGGCGGCGAACGGTATGACTTGCCAAGCTTGTGGCCGTCCGGCTGCACGATCAGCGGTATGTGCAGATAGCGCGGCTGCGAAAAGCCCAGCAGCTCTTGCAGGTACAACTGGCGCGGGGTGTTGTCGAGCAGGTCGGCACCGCGCACGATGTCGGTTACACCTTGCCAGGCATCGTCCAGTACCACGGCCAGCTGGTAGGCATACAGGCTATCGCGGCGCTGTATCACGAAATCGCCCACGTCGCGGCCCAGGTGCTGCTGGTAAGCACCCTGTACGCGGTCGCTGAAACGGTAGATCAGCTCTGGCACCCGCAAGCGGATCGCCGCGCCCTCGCGCGCATGCCCGGCGTTACGGCACAAGCCTGGGTAGATGCCGCCATAGGCCTCCAGTTGCTTGCGCGAGCAGGTGCAGGCATAGGCCAGGCCCATGTTGAACAGGCGGTCGACCACCGCGGCATAGGCGTCGTGGCGCTGGCTTTGAAACACCACTTCGCCGTCCCAGTGCAGGCCGTAGCGTTCGAGGGTTTGCAAGATGGCGTCACGGGCGCCGGGCATTTCCCGGGGCGGGTCGGTGTCTTCCACGCGCAGCAGCCAGCGGCCGTCGACCGCGCGGGCATCCAGCCAGGAGGCGAGTGCAGCCACCAGTGAGCCAAAGTGCAGGAAACCGCTGGGGGTGGGGGCAAAGCGCCCAATGTAGCTGGAGTTGGTCATGGTCTGGCTGGGTATATAAATGCAACGGGGCGCATGATGCGCCCCGTTCGGTGGGAAGAAAGATCAGCCTTTGCCGACCGTTTTTTCCTTTTTCTCGGCGATTTCCTTGCAGTCGAAGCACAGGTCGGCGGTAGGGCGGGCTTCCAGACGGCGCAGGCCGATCTCGATGCCGCACGACTCGCACCAGCCGTATTCGTCGGCCTTGATCTTGTCGAGGGTCTTGTCGATTTTCTTGATCAGCTTGCGCTCGCGGTCGCGGTTGCGCAGCTCAAGGGCGAATTCTTCTTCCTGGCTGGCACGGTCGGCCGGGTCGGGGAAGTTGGCTGCCTCGTCTTTCATGTGATCCACAGTGCGGTCCACACTGGTCATCAGCTCTTGCTTCCAGGCGCCGAGAAGCTTGGTGAAGTGCTTTTTCATGGGCTCACCCATGTATTCTTCACCCTTGGACTCTACGTAAGGCTCGACACCGTACATGGTCTGACCGGTTTTTTGCTTTTCTACGGTGGACATGAATAGACCGCCTCTCACTCATCTGATCCAATGCGCAGGATGCTCCATCTCCGGCGACCGCCGGCCCTGCGACTGCGAGCCGCCGAACTTACCAGATAGATCGGGGGTGCGCTAGCCCGCCCGATCCTGCTAACAGACACCGGCCTGAGCGGTACGTTCGATTGCTTACGCAGGTAGAATCTTCAGTTTAGCCGCTATTGAGAGAAGGTCATGGCCCACCCCTACAGCGCGCGCAGCCGCGCCATCGAGCCTTTCCATGTCATGGCACTGCTGGCGCGGGCCAACGAGCTGCAGGCGGCCGGCCACGACGTGATCCACCTGGAAATCGGCGAGCCGGACTTCACCACCGCAGCACCGATTGTGGCTGCGGGCCAGGCCGCGCTGGCCGCCGGCCACACCCGCTATACCGCCGCACGCGGCCTGCCGGCGCTGCGCGAAGCGATAGCCGGGTTCTATGCACAGCGTTATGGCCTGAGCATCGACCCGCAGCGCATTCTCATTACTCCAGGCGGCTCAGGCGCCCTGTTACTGGCCAGCAGCCTGCTGGTCGACCCCGGCAAGCACTGGCTGCTGGCTGACCCGGGCTACCCGTGTAACCGCCACTTCCTGCGCCTGGTAGAAGGCGGGGCGCAACTGGTACCGGTCGGCCCGGAGGTGAACTACCAGTTGACCGCCGACCTGGTGCAGCGCTACTGGGACCAGGATACCGTTGGCGCCTTGGTCGCCTCGCCGGCCAACCCGACCGGCACGGTGCTGGGCCGTACCGAACTGGCCAGCCTGGCCAAGGCCACCCGTGAACGGCACGGCCACTTGGTAGTCGACGAGATTTACCATGGGCTGACGTACGGCATGGATGCGCCCAGCGTGCTGGAAGTGGATGACTCGGCGTTCGTCCTGAATAGTTTTTCCAAGTATTTCGGTATGACCGGCTGGCGCCTTGGCTGGCTGGTGGCGCCACCGCAGGCCGTGGCCGACCTGGAGAAACTGGCGCAGAACCTGTACATCAGTGCGCCGAGCATGGCACAGCATGCTGCGCTGGCGTGCTTCCAGCCCGAAACCCTGGCCATCTTCGAACAGCGTCGCGCCGAATTTGCCCGCCGCCGCGACTACCTGCTGCCGGCGCTGCGCGAGCTGGGTTTCCGCATTGCCGTTGAGCCGCAGGGGGCGTTCTATCTATATGCCGATATCAGCGCTTATGGCGGTGATGCGTTTGCCTTCTGCCGGCATTTCCTGGAGACCGAACACGTGGCCTTCACCCCGGGCCTGGACTTCGGTCGCCACCTGGCCGGGCACCATGTGCGCTTTGCCTACACGCAAAGCCTACCGCGCCTGGAGGAGGCGGTGCATCGCATTGCCCGTGGCTTGCGGAGCTGGCAAGGCTGATGCTTTTTTCACCTGCACTCGAACACGGCCGCCTGCTGCGCCGCTACAAACGGTTCCTGGCCGATATCGAACTGGCCAGCGGCGAGCAGTTGACCATCCACTGCCCGAATACCGGCTCCATGCTCAATTGCATGCGTGAAGGCGGGCGGGTGTGGTTCAGCCGCTCCAACGACCCCAAGCGCAAACTGCCGGGCACCTGGGAAATCAGCGAAACCCCACAGGGCCGGTTGGCGTGCGTGAATACCGGGCGGGCCAATGCCCTGGTTGAAGAGGCGCTGCACGCCGGTACGATCGCCGAGCTGGCCGGGTTCACGGCACTCAGGCGTGAGGTGGCGTATGGCGAGGAGGGCAGCCGCATCGACTTCCGCCTGGAGTTCGACGGTGCCCCGGCCTACGTCGAGGTCAAGAGCGTGACCCTGGGCTACCCCGATAGCCCGGTTGCGGCGTTTCCCGATGCGGTGACCCAGCGCGGGGCCAAGCACCTGCGCGAGCTGGCGAAGCTGGCCAGCCAAGGCATACGGGCGGTGCAACTGTATTGCGTCAACCTGACCGGCATCGACGCGGTGCGCCCTGCCGAGGAGATCGATGCCGCTTACGCCCAGGCGTTGCGTGCTGCGGTGGCGGGCGGGGTGGAAGTGCTGGCATACGGCACGCGCCTGGACCCGCAGGGTATCGTCATCGACCGCCGCTTGCCGGTGCTGCTCAACCCTTGAGCCAGACGCCCTGGGTGTCTTCATGGCAGCCCAGGGCCTGCAACTGCTCACCGTCACAGGGGCCGGCCACGCATTCGCCGCTCTCGATCAGGAACAGGGCGCCGTGATGGCCGCACTGGATCAGGCTCGCGCTGTCATCGAGAAACCGGTCCTGTGCCCAGTTCAACGGGATGCCCTTGTGTGGGCAGCGGTTGCGGTACAGGTAGACCTGGCCCTGGCGGCGCACGCCGAACAGTTGCAGGCCGTCTACGCTGAAGGCGCGTGCCTGGCCCTCGGCCAGGCTGGGTGAGGTACAAAGAAAATGCATGGCAGTACGACTCGTGAAACAGATGATGGCTTGACGCGTCAATGCGAATAATTATCAAATTGCCCGCATTCACTGCGTCCGGCTTCCCATGGTGCGCAGTTCCGCCGCTCGCCACAAGGCGTGCAGCTCGCCTTCAGAAGGAACCCGATGATGCGTCGTCCCGTCGCTTTGCTCGCCTTGTGTGCAAGCCTTGTGCTCTCTAGCCAGGCCCTGGCGGCAGACCTGCCGCAACGCTGGGTCAGCGCCGGCGGCGCGCTGAGCGAGTGGATATGCGCGTTGGGTGGTGAAGCGCGGCTGGTGGGGGTGGACACGACCAGTCAGCACCCAGCTTCGTTGAAGTCGCTGCCCAGCGTGGGGTACCAGCGCCAGCTGTCGGCCGAGGGCGTGCTCAGCCTGCGCCCGGATGTGCTGGTGGGTACCGAAGAAATGGGCCCGCCGCCGGTACTGGCGCAAATCCGCAAGGCCGGTGTGCGTGTCGAGCTGTTTTCCAGCAAGGCCGAGCTGGCGGCGGTAGACAGCAACCTCAAGCAGTTGGGGCAACTGCTGGGTGCAGAACCCCAGGCCACTGCGCTGGCCGCGGGTTACCATCAGCAACTGCAAACCTTGCAGGCCAAGGTCCAGCAGGCCCAGGCGCAGCACAAGGCACCCGGGGTGTTGCTGCTGGTCGGGCACGCTGGGGCCAAGCCGCTGATCGCCGGGCATGGCACCGCCGGTGACTGGCTGCTGGGCCAGGCCGGTGGGCGCAACCTGGCAGAGCATCAGGGCTACAAGCAGTTCTCGAACGAAGCATTGGCTGCCCTGGACCCGGATGTGATCGTGTTTTCCGACCGGGCGCTGGCCGATGAGCAGGCGCTGCAGGCTTTGTTGAAAGAAAACCCGGCGCTGGCGGCTTCGCGTGCCGTGCGTGGGCAACGCCTGGTATCGCTTGACCCCACGCTGCTGGTCGGTGGGCTTGGGCCGCGCCTGCCGGCGACCTTGCAATCACTGGCAGCTACCTTCTACCCGGCAGCCAAGGCCAGCTTCGCCCAATGAAACAGCGGGTTCAGCCACGTACGTTGTTCATTTGCCTGAGCCTGCTGTGCCTGCTGGCGGTGTGGCTGTCGCTGGCGCTGGGGCCGGTCAGCCTGCCGCTGTTCGA
Organism: Pseudomonas sp. BJP69; assembly: GCF_007633355.1. Classification (NCBI taxonomy): domain Bacteria; kingdom Pseudomonadati; phylum Pseudomonadota; class Gammaproteobacteria; order Pseudomonadales; family Pseudomonadaceae; genus Pseudomonas; species Pseudomonas sp. BJP69. Next base: position 4,705,647 of record NZ_CP041933.1, on the reverse strand, counting down.
TACCCTGCGCGCGGGCCTGCGGTTGATGGGCCTGCCCGTTACCGCCGACGGCTTGCAGCAGGCCGAAATGATCCTCGGCCAGATCCGTCTGCCACGCACCTTGCTTGGGCTGGCAGTGGGCGCGGTGCTGGCGTTGTCCGGGGTCGCCATGCAGGGGTTGTTCCGTAATCCGCTGGCCGATCCGGGTTTGGTCGGGGTGGCCGCCGGGGCGGCCGTGGGCGCGGCGCTCGCTATTGTCGGCGGGGCCTGGTTCGGCGGCCTGCCAGAGGCCATTGCACCCTATTTGCTGTCGTTCTGTGCCTTTGTCGGGGGCCTTGGCGTGACGGCGCTGGTCTACCGCCTGGGCCGCCGCGATGGGCAGACCAACGTGGCCACCATGCTGCTGGCCGGGGTCGCGATGACGGCACTGGGCGGCGCGGTGGTGGGGTTGTTCTCTTACCTGGCCGATGACGCCACGTTGCGTACGTTGACCTTCTGGAACCTGGGCAGCCTCAACGGTGCCAGCTACGACCGGCTATGGCCGTTATTGCTGGTGGCGGCGGGTGTTGCACTGTGGCTGCCACGGCGGGCCAAAGCGCTGAATGCCTTGCTTTTGGGGGAATCCGAGGCCCGCCACCTGGGCGTTGATGTGGAGCGGCTCAAGCGCGAACTGGTGTTCTGCACGGCGCTTGGGGTGGGTGCGGCTGTTGCGGCTGCCGGCCTGATCGGCTTTATCGGCCTGGTGGTGCCGCACCTGGTGCGCTTGCTGGCCGGGCCGGATCACCGGGTGTTGTTGCCAGCCTCGCTGCTGGCTGGCGGTGTGCTCATGCTGTTTGCCGACCTGGCGGCACGGCTGCTGCTGGCACCTGCCGAGTTGCCGATCGGTATTGTCACGGCCTTTGTCGGGGCGCCGTTCTTTCTGTTCCTGCTGGTGCGAGGGCGCAGCTGATGTTGCATGCCGAGGGCCTGCACTTGCGGCGGGGCAGCAACGAGGTGCTGCATGACATTGATCTGCAATTGCCCCCCGGCCAGGTGGTGGGCGTGCTCGGCCCCAACGGCGCGGGTAAGAGCAGCCTGTTGGGCGTGATGTGTGGCGAGCTGGTGCCAGACCGTGGGCGGGTGACGTTGCAGGGGCGCGGCCTCGGTGATTGGCCTGGACAAGAGCGGGCCCGGCGCCTGGCCGTATTGCCTCAGGTGTCGAGCCTGGGGTTTTCGTTCAGCGTCGAGGAAGTGGTGGCCATGGGCCGCATGCCGCACGGCACCGGGCAGCGGCGCGACGCCGAAATTGTCGAAGCGGCGTTGCAGGCAGCAGATGCCTGGCACCTGGTAGGGCGCAGTTACCTGGCGTTGTCCGGCGGCGAGCGGCAACGCGTGCACCTTGCCCGTGTGCTGGCACAGTTGTGGCCGGGGGAGCAGGGCACTACCTTGTTGCTCGATGAGCCCACCTCGATGCTCGACCCGCTGCACCAGCACACTACCCTGGAGGCTGTGCGCCGCTTTGCCGACCGCGGCGCCGCGGTGCTGGTGATCTTGCATGACCTGAACCTGGCGGCGCGCTACTGTGACCGGATCCTGTTGCTGGAGCAGGGGCGTTGCCATGCCTTTGCCTCGCCTGAACAGGTGCTGACGCCGGCAGCGTTGAAGGCCGTGTACGGGATCGACGTGCTGGTGCAGGCACATCCTGAGCGTGGCCACCCGCTGATCATTACCCGTTAAAGCCGGCCCGATCGTGGTCGTGAGCGGCCGCTACCCATGGAGCTTCTGCCAATGCGACACCCGCTGTTGTCCGGTTTTTCGCTGTGCATGTTACTGGTATTGGGCGGCTGCCAGGCCAGCCTGCCACCGTTGCCTGCCTGGCAGAGCACCGAAGGGCGCACGCATGCCCAGCTTGGGCAGGTGGTCGATCTCGGCAGCGGGCAGGTAATCAGCCCGGACCAACTGGTGCAGCGTTTGGCTACCGCACCGCGAGTACTGGTCGGCGAAAAACATGACAACCCCGACCACCACGCACTGCAAGTGTGGTTGCTGCACGCCCTGCAGAGCCAGCGTGCCCAGGGCAGCCTATTGCTGGAGATGCTGCAACCTGAACAGCAGACGCGGGTGGACAGGCTCAAAGGGCAACCCTTGCCGACAGACTTGCCCAAGGCACTGGCGTGGCAGGAGGGCTGGGACTGGCAGTTGTACGGGCCGATCGTGCGTGCAGCCCTGCAACAGCAGATCCCGCTGTTGGCCGCCAACCTTTCCCCAAGTGAAATGCGCCAGGCCTACCGGCAGCCGGCGCCATTGGCGGGCGAGAAATCCAATGCCGCGACTGTCAGGGCGAGCTTGCTGCAGCAGGTACGCACCGGGCATTGTGGGATGCTGCCGGAAAGCCAGCTACCGGCGATGCTGGCCGTGCAGCAGCAGCGTGACCGGCGCATGGCCGAGCGCTTGCTGGCGGCGCCGCAACCGGCACTGCTGTTTGCCGGGGCCTATCACGTGCGTAAGGACCTGGGCGTGCCGTTGCACCTGAGTGACTTGGGTGCGCAGGGTGCGAGCAAGGTGCTGATGCTGGCCGAGGTGGGCGAGAAGGTTGAAGCAGGTGAGGCCGATTACGTGTGGTACACGGCGGCGATGCCAGAGCAGGATTATTGCGCGCAGCTGAAACGATAAGACATGGAAACCTTGGGCAAAAAAAGACCCGGCAAATTGCCGGGTCAATAACCGTGATTAGCCTGATGAGGAGATAATCTGAGAGTCCGAACCAGGGGCTCTTAGCTTATCCAACCAGTCTCGCGACCAGTTGTGATAATCATAACAATTCTCATTTAGCGGTCAATCCCCTTTTCGCGCTTATTTTGGATTTTTTTGCGCGGGGGTTTTCGCATCCAGTTGTTGGTTGAGGGCTTCCTTGCGTTCGAGTGGCAAATCGTTCCAGTGCATATCCAGCAGGGCGCCTTCTATGGCATACAACAGCACCTTCGATGCGCGAAACCCTCGCGTCTTCACGGCCTGGTATGCACCCACCGCACCCAGGCGGCGCAGATCCGATGCACTGTGAATGCCGGCCGCATGCAGCCACTGCGCAGAGGTCTTGCCAAGGTTTTTCAGATGCTGCAATTCATCGTTCATCGAGCCTCCTTGCGATGGCTGAACGGGTCATGGGGAGATAAATCGCGAGCAGGTCAGAGAGGAGTGTAGCGGGGGTTGGGGAATACGCGGCTTTTTGCCATCGGGGCGATGAGATGCCCAGTGCCGGCCTCTTCGCGGGCTCGCCCGCTCCCACAGGTTCGGCGCAGCCTTCAGGGGCTGTGGTTTACCTGTAGGAGGGGGCAAGCCCGCGAAGGGCCGGCCCAGGAAGCAGGCTAGCTTACAAGCCAGGCAGACGCTGGCGAATCTGCTCGATCACCTGGTCCATGCTGCCAGCAGTCTGGGTGTCAACGTGGGTGCTCTGCACCAGCTCCTGCGTATCCAGCGCCTCTCGGCTGGCCTGTTGCGCCTTGACCACCTCCAGGGTGGCATCCGACGGGTCGTTGTTCTCGGCCTGGCGCTGCTCCAGCCAGCTGGCGATCACCGCGTCCGGCGCGTGGCAGTCCAGAATCAGGAACGGCACGCCAGTCTGGCTGGCGACCTCGGCCGCAGCCTGGCGCTGTTCGCGTTTGAGGTAGGTGGCATCCAGCACCACCGGGAACCCTGCCCGCAGTACGGTCGCGGCGACTTCGTGCAGGCGCCGGTAAGTGGCAGTGCTGGCCTCCTCGGCATAGATCCCGGTGCTGAGCTGGGCGGTCTCAACCTGCTGCTGTTCGCCGAACAAGCGCTTGCGCTCTACGTCGGAACGCACGCGCACCGCGCCCAGGGCCTCGACCATACGCATGGCCACGTGGCTTTTGCCCACTGCCGATACGCCGTGGGTGATGGCCAGCAGGCGCGAAGGGATGGCGCTGTAGCTTTCTGCCAGGTTGGCGTAGTTGCGGTAGGTGCGCAGGGTGGTGGCACGCTGCACGCCATCGGCATTGGCCGGCATGCTGAACAGGGCGACCTTGGCCCGTACCAGTGCGCGGTACGCCTTGTAGAAGTTGAGCAGCTCCAGGCCTTCGTAGTCGCCGGTCAGTTCCAGGTACTGGCTGATGAAGCGCCGGGCCAGGCACTTGAGGCCGCGGTCTTCCAAGTCCATCGCCAGGAAGCCGGTGTCGGCGTAGACGTCGGTCAGGCGGAACGGTTCGTTGAATTCGATGCAGTCGAAGATCACCACCTGGCCATCGATCAGCGTGGCGTTGCCCAAGTGAATGTCACCGTGGCATTCGCGAATGAAGCCATTGGCCTTGCGTTTTTCCAGCAGGCCATGCAGGCGCTCGAAGCTGCTGCGTGCCCAGGCTTGCAGGGCGTCTAGCTGTTGCAGGTCGGCCTTGTCGCTGAGGAACGGGCGAATCTGCTCGAAGTTCTGCTCCACCGGCGCCATGACGGCCTCCGGCGTGCCCAGTGGATGCTCGACCGGTACCCGCGGGGCCTGCAGGTGGAATTCGGCAATCTGCCGGGCCATCTGGTCGATGTGCGTGGCGTTCAGTTCGCCATTGGCCTGCAAGGTGCTGAGCATCTGGCCTTGGGGGAACTGGCGCATCTTCAGTGCATATTCGATGGCCTGGCCTTCGCCGGCGAGCTGCGGCGCATCGGCGCTACCGGTGATCGGCAAAACGTCCAGGTACAGGCCGTCGGTCAGGCGCTGGTTCAGGCGCAATTCTTCGTTACAGAAATGCTGGCGCTGGTCCAGGCCAGTGAAGTCGAGAAAGCCGAAGTTCATCGGTTTCTTGATCTTGTAGGCGTACTCGCCCGTCAGCAGCACCCAGGAGATATGCGTCTCGATGAGCTGGAACCCGTCCACGGGGTGGGGGTACAGGGCGGGGTTCTGCAACGCAGTGATAAGAGCTTGGCTCACGGCAAATCCTTCCGGGGGCAGGGAATTCGAATGCATCATTATGGTCAATGGTGCCGTCCCTGCCTACCGCCGGGCCGCCTGCCCAGTCTTTCCAAAGTGCGTATAATCCGCCGTCATGACTCGAACCCGAACTCCCCGTACCCCTCAAAAACGCCCGACCGGCCGCTCCCGCGCCTGGCTGGGCTGGGCTTTGAAGCTCAGCCTGGTAGGCCTGGTGATCGTCGCCGGCTTCGCGGTTTACCTCGATGCCGTTGTCCAGGAGAAGTTCTCTGGCAAGCGCTGGACCATCCCGGCCAAGGTGTATGCACGGCCGTTGGAGCTGTTCACCGGCCAGAAACTGAGCAAGAACGACTTCCTCACCGAGCTCGACGCGCTTGGCTACCGGCGTGAAAGCGCGGCCAACGGCCCGGGGGCGGCGGCCGTCAACGGCAATACCGTCGACCTCAACACCCGTGGCTTCCAGTTCTACGAGGGCATGGAGCCCGCGCAATTCGTGCGCGTGCGCTTCTCCGGCGATTACGTGGCCGGCCTTTCCGGGGCCAATGGCAAGGCGCTTGACGTGGTGCGCCTGGAGCCGCTGATGATCGGCGGTATCTACCCGAAAAACCTTGAAGACCGCATTCTGATCAAGATCGACCAGGTGCCCAAGTACCTGCTCGAGACCCTGGTTGCCACGGAAGACCGCGACTTCTACAGCCACCATGGCGTGTCGCCCAAGTCCATCGCCCGGGCCATGTGGGTTAATACTTCATCCGGCTCGATGCGCCAGGGTGGCAGTACCTTGACCCAGCAGTTGGTGAAGAACTTCTACCTCAGCAGCGAGCGCAGCCTCAGCCGCAAAGTGACCGAAGCGATGATGGCGGTGCTGCTTGAACTGCATTACGACAAGCGCGAAATCCTCGAGGCCTACCTCAACGAGGTCTTTGTCGGGCAGGACGGCCAGCGTGCCGTGCACGGCTTCGGCCTGGCCAGCCAGTTCTTCTTCAGCCAGCCGCTGTCGGAGTTGAAGCTGCACCAGATCGCCTTGTTGGTGGGCATGGTCAAGGGCCCGTCCTACTACAACCCGCGGCGTTACCCTGAACGTGCCCTGGCCCGCCGCAACCTGGTGCTCGACCTGGTGGCCGAGCAAGGCGTGGCCAGCCAGGAGGAGGTCGATGCAGCGAAGAAGATGCCGCTGGGCGTGACCAAACGTGGCAGCCTGGCCGACAGCTCGTTCCCGGCCTTCCTCGACCTGGTCAAGCGGCAGTTGCGCCAGGACTACCGCGATGAAGACTTGACCGAGGAAGGCTTGCGTATCTTTACCAGCTTCGACCCGATCCTGCAGATGAAGGCCGAAGCCTCGATGAGCGAGACGTTCAAGCGCCTGGCCGGGCGCAAAGGGGCGGACGAGGTCGAATCGGCGATGGTCGTGACCAACCCGGAAACCGGCGAGGTACAGGCCCTGATCGGCAGCCGCCAGGCAGGTTTCGCGGGCTTCAACCGCGCCATCGATGCCTCGCGGCCGATCGGCTCGCTGGTCAAGCCGGCTGTCTACCTGACCGCGCTGGAGCAGCCGAGCAAGTACACCCTGACCAGCTGGGTGCAGGATGAGCCGTTCTCGGTCAAGGGTGGCGACGGCCAGGTCTGGCGCCCACAAAACTATGACCGCCGCCCGCACGGCACGATCTACCTGTACCAGGGGCTGGCCAATTCCTACAACCTGTCGACTGCCAAGATCGGCCTGGAAGTGGGGGTGCCAAACGTGATCAAGACCATCGGCCGGCTGGGGGTGAATGTCGACTGGCCAGCCTTCCCGGCCATGCTGCTGGGGGCTGGCGGCATGTCGCCGATGCAGGTCGCGACCATGTACCAGACCATTGCCAATGGTGGCTTCAACACGCCGATGCGCGGTATTCGCAGCGTGCTCACCGCCGAGGGCGAACCGCTCAAGCGCTACCCGTTCCAGATCCAGCAAACCTTTGACCCGGGTGCCATCTACCTGGTGCAGAACGCCATGCAGCGAGTGATGCGCGAAGGTACCGGGCGCTCGGTGTACAACACCTTGCCGCGCTCGTTGACCCTGGCGGGCAAGACCGGTACCAGCAACGACTCGCGCGACAGCTGGTTCTCTGGTTTCAGCCAGGATTTGCTGGCGGTGGTGTGGATGGGCCGCGACGATAACGGGAAAACACCGTTCACCGGCGCCACCGGTGCCCTGCAGGTATGGACCAGCTTCATGAAGAAGGCCGACCCGCTGCCGCTGGACATGCCGCAACCGGACAACGTGGTACAGGCCTGGATCGACCCCTACAGCGGCCAAGGGTCTGACGGCAGCTGTCCGGGAGCGGTACAGATGCCGTATATTCGCGGCAGTGAACCGCCCGCCGGCGCAACCTGTGGCGGCGAGCAGAATCCAGCTGAATCGGTCATGGACTGGGTCAAGGGCTGGATGAATTAAGCGCAGGCTGCATTGATGAGGTGTGACGTGAACAAGTGGCTGTTTCCTGCCGTGACGGCGCTGGCTGTGCTCCAGGGGTGCTCCAGCGTCCCGCGCGGCAATATTCCGGTGGTCGATTCGAGCACCCGCGTGTCGAACAGCGAGCGCGTGTCTGCCAACCGCCCGGCGGGTGGTTACAACGCTGGCACCGCGCAAGCGCAAACAATGCCTGAGGATTCCGGCGTCACCGTGATGATCCCGCAGGGCGCAGGCGCTTCGGGCATCCAGACCTTCCCGGCGGCCAATGGCGCGGCGCCGATCAGCACCGCGCCGATCACGCCGGGGCCGATCGCTACCGGGCCGGCCACGTCGGCGCCCATGACCACCAACCCCAACCCGATCGCCGACGAACCGTTCGATATCGCGGCGATGAACAGCGCCCCACAAAGCACCAGTGCCCCCACCGGTATTCCGCGCAGCAACACGGCTGCAGGTGGCCTGGCGGCTGACGAGCAACTGGACGGCCCAGTACTGGCACTGCTGACCACCGCCACCACCCAGCAGGGCAGTGGCGATTTCAACGGCGCTGCTTCCAGCCTGGAGCGTGCCCAGCGCATTGCCCCGCGCGAACCGCAGGTGCTCTACCGCCTGGCCCAGGTGCGTTTGTCGCAAGGCGATGCCCCGCAGGCCGAGCAGCTGGCGCGTCGCGCCCTGACCTACGCCAACGGCCGCCCCAGCCTGCAGGCCGAACTGTGGAACACCATCGCACAGGCCCGTGAAAAACAGGGCGATAGCGCTGGCGCCGCCTTGGCCCGGCAAAAAGCGCGGGTCAGTTCCTGATGATCGAGCAACGTATTCTGGACATCGCCGACCACCTGCTGCTGATCGAGCGTGAGCTGCAGGTGCAAGGCTGGTGGGAGGACGAGCCACCGAGCGACGAGGCGCTGGCCAGTACGGTGCCCTTCGCCGTCGATACCTTGCGTTTCGAGCAATGGCTGCAATGGATCTTCCTGCAACGCATGAAGATCATCATCGAGCTCGGCCAGCCGCTGCCAAATGCCTCCAGCATCTTGGTCATGGCCGAAACAGTGTTTGCCGACCGGCCGGAGCAAAGTCGTGAGCTGCGCCGGCTGTTGGCAGCTTTTGACCAATTGATCGCTCCTTCTGCCTGATTTCTTCAGTTTTTTCGTCAAGGGCCGCAGATTGTGGCCCTTTTTTATGGAAATCTTATTAATTCTGCTGCTGAAGCGATTTTTAGTGGTTGCAAGAATTCATCTCGGGGAAAAATTGGCAATAATTTTTCTTGACTTGTGCGCGCCGAATCACAAGAATCCAACTTCCGCTTTAGAGGGACTGCCAGAAGCAGACCCGCTAAGCAGATCATGAGGCGCACACCCGCGCCGACCTGTTACACCCCGCAACGCGTTACCTCGCGCTGGGTGGGAAAACCCCGCAACACTCTGGGGCGCTCCCAATACTTGCTCAGTCAGTGCTGACGTTCGCTCATGCTCTGCTTGGCAGTAAACCTATTAAGACCCGTCCTGAAGGGGCGGTATTCTGGCGTTTTAGAGGTGAACAACGTGGAGCTTTTATCTGGCGCTGAGATGGTCGTCCGCTTCTTGCGTGACGAAGGCGTTAAGCACATCTACGGGTACCCTGGTGGTGCTCTCCTGCATGTTTACGACGCGCTGTTCAAAGAACCGGAAGTGGAACACATCCTGGTTCGCCACGAACAGGCGGCAACCCATATGGCGGACGGCTACGCCCGCGCCACCGGCAAGGCCGGTGTGGTGCTGGTAACCTCCGGCCCGGGCGCGACCAATGCCATCACCGGTATTGCCACCGCCTACATGGACTCGATTCCGATGGTCATCCTGTCCGGCCAGGTGCCTAGCACCATGGTAGGTACCGATGCCTTCCAGGAAACCGACATGATCGGTATCTCGCGGCCGATCGTGAAGCACAGCTTCATGATCAAGCACCCGACCGAGATCCCTGAAATTCTGAAAAAGGCGTTCTACCTGGCGCAATCCGGTCGCCCAGGTCCAGTCGTGGTCGACATTCCAAAAGACATGACCAACCCGGCTGAAAAGTTCGAATACGTCTACCCGAAAAAGGTCAAGCTGCGCTCGTACAGCCCAGCGGTCCGTGGCCACTCCGGCCAGATCCGCAAGGCGGCCGAGATGCTGCTGGCTGCCAAGCGCCCAATCGTCTATGCCGGTGGCGGTGTGATCCTGGGCGGTGGCTCCGAAGCGCTGACCGAAATCGCCAAGTCGCTGAACCTGCCTGTCACCAACACCCTCATGGGGTTGGGCGGCTTCCCGGGTACTGATCGCCAGTTCCTCGGCATGCTCGGCATGCACGGCAGCTACACCGCCAACATGGCCATGCACAATGCCGACGTGATCTTCGCCGTCGGTGCGCGTTTCGACGACCGCGTGGTCAACGGCCCGGCCAAGTTCTGCCCGAATGCCAAGATCATCCATGTCGATATCGACCCGGCGTCGATCTCGAAGATGATCAAGGCCGATGTGCCTATCGTTGGCCCGGTCGACAGCGTGCTCAGCGAAATGCTCGGCATCCTCAAGGAAATCGGCGAGCAGCCCGACAAGGCCGCGCTGGATGCCTGGTGGAAGCAGATCGACGAGTGGCGTGGCAATGGTGAGCTGTTCCCTTACGACAAGGGCGACGGCAATGTCATCAAGCCGCAAAAAGTCATCGAGACCCTGTGCGAAGTGACCAAAGGTGATGCCTTCGTCACCTCCGACGTAGGTCAGCACCAGATGTTCGCGGCGCAGTACTACCGTTTCAACAAGCCGAACCGCTGGATCAACTCCGGTGGCCTGGGCACCATGGGCTTCGGCTTCCCGGCGGCGATGGGCATCAAGCTCAACTTCCCGGACCAGGACGTGGCCTGCGTGACCGGCGAAGGCAGCATCCAGATGAACATCCAGGAGCTGTCCACCTGCATGCAGTACGGCCTGCCGGTGAAGATCGTCAACCTGAACAACGGGGTGTTGGGCATGGTCCGCCAATGGCAGGACATGGCCTACAACGGTCGTCACTCGCACTCGTATGTCGAGTCGCTGCCTGACTTCATCAAGCTGGCCGAGGCCTATGGCCATGTGGGTATCCGCATCACCAGCCTGAAGGACCTCAAGCCGATGCTGGAAGAAGCGTTTGCGATGAAGGACCGCCTGGTATTCATCGACATCGCGGTTGACCGCAGTGAGCACGTCTATCCGATGCAGATCAAGGATGGCTCGATGCGTGACATGTGGCTGAGCAAGACGGAGCGTACCTGATATGCGGCATATCATTTCCCTGCTGCTGGAAAACGAACCCGGTGCTTTGTCCCGTGTGGTCGGCCTGTTCTCCCAGCGCAACTACAACATTGAAAGCCTGACCGTGGCGCCGACCGAAGACCCGACCCTGTCGCGTCTGACGCTGACCACCGTTGGCCATGACGAAGTGATCGAACAGATCACCAAGAACCTGAACAAGCTGGTCGAAGTGGTCAAGCTCGTCGACCTGTCGGAAAGCGCCCACATCGAGCGCGAGCTGATGCTGGTCAAGGTCAAGGCCACCGGTGCCCAGCGCGCCGAGATCAAGCGCACCACGGATATCTTCCGTGGCCAGATCGTCGATGTGACTGCCAGCGTGTACACCGTACAACTGAGCGGTACCAGCGACAAACTGGACAGCTTCATCCAGGCCATCGGCACCGCATCGATTCTCGAAACCGTGCGCAGCGGCGTTACCGGCATTGCCCGTGGCGACAAAGTGCTCAGCATCTGAATTTAAAAATTAGCGATGGCTCCGCAGGGGGCCGAGATATAACCAGGGGTATTTTCATGAAAGTTTTCTACGATAAAGACTGCGACCTTTCCATCATCCAGGGCAAGAAAGTCGCCATCATCGGTTACGGCTCCCAGGGCCACGCTCAGGCGTGCAACCTGAAGGACTCCGGTGTAGACGTTACCGTCGGTCTGCGTAAAGGTTCGGCTACCGTTGCCAAGGCTGAAGCCCACGGCCTGAAAGTTGCCGATGTTGCTACCGCTGTCGCTGCGGCTGACCTGGTGATGATCCTGACCCCGGACGAGTTCCAGGGCACGCTGTACAAGAACGAAATCGAGCCGAACATCAAGAAGGGCGCTACCCTGGCCTTCTCCCACGGCTTCTCGATCCACTACAACCAGGTTGTGCCGCGCGCCGACCTGGACGTGATCATGATCGCGCCGAAAGCGCCGGGCCACACCGTGCGCTCCGAGTTCGTCAAGGGCGGTGGTATCCCTGACCTGATCGCGATCTACCAGGACGCTTCGGGCAACGCCAAGAACGTCGCCCTGTCCTACGCCGCTGGCGTGGGTGGTGGCCGTACCGGTATCATCGAAACCACCTTCAAGGACGAGACCGAAACCGACCTGTTCGGTGAGCAGGCTGTTCTGTGCGGCGGTACCGTAGAGCTGGTCAAAGCCGGTTTCGAAACCCTGGTTGAAGCTGGCTACGCGCCAGAAATGGCCTACTTCGAATGCCTGCACGAGCTGAAGTTGATCGTTGACCTCATGTACGAAGGCGGTATCGCCAACATGAACTACTCGATCTCCAACAACGCAGAGTACGGTGAGTACGTCACCGGCCCAGAAGTCATCAACGAAGAATCCCGCAAGGCCATGCGCAACGCACTGAAGCGCATCCAGGACGGCGAGTACGCGAAGATGTTCATCTCCGAAGGCGCCACCAACTACCCATCGATGACCGCCAAGCGTCGTAACAACGCTTCGCACGGCATCGAGATCATCGGTGAGCAACTGCGCTCGATGATGCCTTGGATTTCGGCGAACAAGATCGTCGACAAAGCCAAGAACTGAGTAGCATCGCAACATGAAAAACGCGGCTTCGGCCGCGTTTTTTCGTTCTGGCAGTCAGCATCTGGTATAAAGCAGACCAGTGGCCTGCCGTCAGAACCTGTTTCGCGGGCCCGTGTCGAACATTTTCCATCCTGTTGCAAGGTACCCTCCATGAGCGAACGTCCCGAAGAGCCGAACAAGCCCTCCGACGCCGAAAGCCTGCTACCGGTCGATGAGCACGTTGAAGAAGGCCATGACGCCGAAGGTCGCAAGGTGCGCCACCGCGGCATCTACCTGCTGCCCAACCTGTTCACCACCGCCAACCTGTTTGCCGGCTTTTATTCCATCATCAGCTCGATGAGCGCACAGAGCGCCCTGAGCGCTGGCGACCCGCGTGAAGCGAGCAAGTATTTCGCCTTTGCCGCCATTGCCATCTTCGTGGCTATGGTGCTCGATGGCCTCGACGGCCGTGTCGCGCGCATGACCAATACCCAAAGCGCGTTCGGCGCCGAGTATGACTCGCTGTCGGACATGGTCGCCTTCGGTGTGGCCCCGGCCTTGCTGGCCTTCGGCTGGGCGTTGGGTGACATGGGCAAGGTTGGCTGGATGGTCGCCTTCATCTATGTTGCCGGCGCCGCGCTGCGCCTGGCACGCTTCAACACCCAGGTCGGCACCGCCGACAAGCGCTACTTCATCGGCCTGGCCAGCCCGGCTGCCGCGGGTGTTGTGGCCGGCACCGTGTGGGCGTTCAGCGACTACGGTATTCAGGGCTCCAAGCTGTCGTTCCTGGTGGCGCTGTTGGTGGCGGCTGCAGGCATGCTGATGGTCAGTAACATCAAGTACAACAGCTTCAAGGAGCTGGACCTCAAGGGCCGTGTGCCCTTTGTGGCCATCCTTGCCGTGGTGCTGGTGTTTGCCGTGGTGTTCAGCGACCCGCCGCGTATCCTGCTGCTGATCTTCCTCGCCTACGCGGCTTCGGGGCCTATCCAGTTCCTGCTCAAGTCGCGCCGCCGTAAAGCGTAAAAAACGCTTAACGCTGGAATAACCCGCCGGCTCCATAGTCTTACTGGTACGTCCGTTACCCAGTGCTATGGAGCCGCTCATGCTCATCAAGCTTCCCAGGTCGTCCGAGTGCAAGGCATCGGAGATCACCCCCGAAGGCATTTACCTGTCCCGTCGTACGTTGTTGGGTGGCTCGTTGGCCGGCCTGGCCCTGGGCGCATTGCCCAGTGTTGGTCGTGCGGCCGAGGCCAGCCGTTATGCAGATGTCGAGCCGGGCAGGGCGCCTGGCTGGTTCACGGAAAAGCTCGGCGCCACGCAGTGGCAGGCAGTCACGGCCAAAGGGGAGGCGATCACGCCGTTCAAGGACGCTACCCACTACAACAACTTCTATGAGTTCGGCCCCGACAAGGGCGACCCGGCGGCCAATGGCGACAGCCTGAAAACCGAGCCCTGGTCGGTTGTAGTGGATGGTGAAGTCGGCAAGCCTGGGCGCTATGCCCTGGAAGACTTCGTCAAACCCTACCAGCTTGAAGAGCGCATATACCGGCTGCGTTGTGTAGAGGCCTGGTCGATGGTCATCCCATGGCTGGGGTTCCCATTGGCTCAGGTACTGAAGCAGGTCGAGCCTACTTCAAAGGCCCGGTACGTGCGCTTCGAAACGCTGAAAGACCCGGAGCATATGCCTGGCCAACGCTCGGGCTTTGCGCTGATTGACTGGCCTTATAGAGAAGGGCTGCGCCTGGACGAAGCGATGCACCCCTTGGCGGTTCTTGCGGTAGGCATGTATGGCCGCGAGTTGCCCAACCAGAATGGTGCACCGCTGCGGCTGGTGGTGCCGTGGAAGTATGGTTTCAAGAGCATCAAGTCGATCGTGCGCATCAGCCTGGTGGCCGAGCAGCCCGGGACTACCTGGCAAGGCCTGGCACCCGATGAATATGGGTTCTACGCCAATGTGAACCCCACTGTCGATCACCCGCGCTGGAGCCAGGCGCGGGAGCGGCGGCTGCCTAGCGGGCTTTTCAGTCCCAATGTGCGGGAGACGCAAATGTTCAATGGCTATGCCGATGAAGTGGCCTCGCTCTATGCCGGGCTCGACCTGCGGAAGAACTACTGATGCGCTATCCCTGGTTTCGTCTGGCGATCTTTATTGTGGGCTGCCTGTTTCCTGCCTGGTGGTTGTACGAAGCGGCAACGGGGTTGCTGGGGCCTGACCCGGGCAAGATCATGATGGACCGGTTGGGGCTTGGCGCGCTGATCTTCCTGCTGGTGACCTTGAGCATGACGCCGCTGCAGAAGCTGACGGGGTGGTCGGGTTGGATCGTGGTGCGGCGGCAGCTGGGGTTATGGGTGTTTGCGTATATCGTGCTGCACATTCTCTGTTACCTGTTCTTTATTCTCGGGCTGGATTGGGGGCAGTTGGCGGTGGAGCTGCGCAAGCGGCCTTACATTATTGTCGGGGCGCTGGGGTTTCTTGGGTTGTTGGCGTTGGCGGTTACCTCGAACCGGTATAGCCAGCGGCGGCTTGGCGCGCGGTGGAAGAAGCTGCACCGGTTGGTGTATGCGGTGTTGGGGCTGGGGTTGCTGCATTTCTTGTGGATCGTGCGTTCGGATCTGCGGGAGTGGGCGGTTTATGCGTTTGTTGGGGTTGTATTGATGGGGCTGAGGGTTCCGGCGGTTTCGCGGAGGTTGGCTGGGTTGGTCAGGCGGTAGGGGGGGTGAGTTGGGTTCAGGTTGGGCAATGGGCCTGTCTATAGATAGTGGTGGGGTTGGGAGGCGTACGCCGCAACACATTCAGTGCCTGTGAGATCGAGCGCCGCCCGCGCGGCGCTCGATCTCACAGGCGCTGAAAATGTTGTGGCGAACACTTCGCGGCCTCAAAGCAGCCTTCGCCTGGAATATTTCAAATAAATGAAATTAAAGGTTGACGCCCTCTCGAATCCCCTTATAATGCGCCCCACTTCCAGCGACAACGGAACGACAAACTCCTTGAAATTCAATGAGTTAATCGATTCGGAAGGCGCTGTGAGGGCTACGATCAAATGATCGAAAGCGGTTGAGATGATGGTTGACAGCGCTTTTAAACGCTGTATGATTCGCCTCCCGCTACGAGAGATCGCAGCGAGTCAAGTGTTTGAAGCTAAACGAGTTTCTCGCAAAAAACTTCAAAATAAACGCTTGACAGCAAATGAGGAAGGCGTAGAATGCGCGCCTCGGTTGAGACGAAACACTCTTAGCCAACCGCTCTTTAACAAATCGAATCAAGCAATTCGTGTGGGTGCTTGTGAGTACGGACTGATAGTCACAAAGATTATCAGCATCACAAGTGGCCATGCGAGAAATCACATAGTCATTTGAGATTGCTGAGCCAAGTTTAGGGTTTCTTAAAAACCCAAGCAGTATTGAACTGAAGAGTTTGATCATGGCTCAGATTGAACGCTGGCGGCAGGCCTAACACATGCAAGTCGAGCGGATGACGGGAGCTTGCTCCTTGATTCAGCGGCGGACGGGTGAGTAATGCCTAGGAATCTGCCTGGTAGTGGGGGACAACGTTTCGAAAGGAACGCTAATACCGCATACGTCCTACGGGAGAAAGCAGGGGACCTTCGGGCCTTGCGCTATCAGATGAGCCTAGGTCGGATTAGCTTGTTGGTGAGGTAATGGCTCACCAAGGCGACGATCCGTAACTGGTCTGAGAGGATGATCAGTCACACTGGAACTGAGACACGGTCCAGACTCCTACGGGAGGCAGCAGTGGGGAATATTGGACAATGGGCGAAAGCCTGATCCAGCCATGCCGCGTGTGTGAAGAAGGTCTTCGGATTGTAAAGCACTTTAAGTTGGGAGGAAGGGCAGTAAGTTAATACCTTGCTGTTTTGACGTTACCGACAGAATAAGCACCGGCTAACTCTGTGCCAGCAGCCGCGGTAATACAGAGGGTGCAAGCGTTAATCGGAATTACTGGGCGTAAAGCGCGCGTAGGTGGTTTGTTAAGTTGGATGTGAAAGCCCCGGGCTCAACCTGGGAACTGCATCCAAAACTGGCAAGCTAGAGTACGGTAGAGGGTGGTGGAATTTCCTGTGTAGCGGTGAAATGCGTAGATATAGGAAGGAACACCAGTGGCGAAGGCGACCACCTGGACTGATACTGACACTGAGGTGCGAAAGCGTGGGGAGCAAACAGGATTAGATACCCTGGTAGTCCACGCCGTAAACGATGTCAACTAGCCGTTGGAATCCTTGAGATTTTAGTGGCGCAGCTAACGCATTAAGTTGACCGCCTGGGGAGTACGGCCGCAAGGTTAAAACTCAAATGAATTGACGGGGGCCCGCACAAGCGGTGGAGCATGTGGTTTAATTCGAAGCAACGCGAAGAACCTTACCAGGCCTTGACATGCAGAGAACTTTCCAGAGATGGATTGGTGCCTTCGGGAACTCTGACACAGGTGCTGCATGGCTGTCGTCAGCTCGTGTCGTGAGATGTTGGGTTAAGTCCCGTAACGAGCGCAACCCTTGTCCTTAGTTACCAGCACGTTATGGTGGGCACTCTAAGGAGACTGCCGGTGACAAACCGGAGGAAGGTGGGGATGACGTCAAGTCATCATGGCCCTTACGGCCTGGGCTACACACGTGCTACAATGGTCGGTACAGAGGGTTGCCAAGCCGCGAGGTGGAGCTAATCTCACAAAACCGATCGTAGTCCGGATCGCAGTCTGCAACTCGACTGCGTGAAGTCGGAATCGCTAGTAATCGCGAATCAGAATGTCGCGGTGAATACGTTCCCGGGCCTTGTACACACCGCCCGTCACACCATGGGAGTGGGTTGCACCAGAAGTAGCTAGTCTAACCTTCGGGAGGACGGTTACCACGGTGTGATTCATGACTGGGGTGAAGTCGTAACAAGGTAGCCGTAGGGGAACCTGCGGCTGGATCACCTCCTTAATCGACGACATCAGCCTACTGATGAGCTCCCACACGAATTGCTTGATTCATTTGCTGATGAGAATTCAGAAATGAACATTCGTTGATGAATGTTGATTTCTGACTTTTGTCAGACCGTTCTTTAAAAATTCGGATATGTGATAGATATAGACTGACACGCACTTTCACTGGTGTGTGATCAGGCTAAGGTAAAATTTGTGAGTTCTGCTCTTAACTGAGCGAAATGCGAATTTTCGGCGAATGTCGTCTTCACAGTATAACCAGATTGCTTGGGGTTATATGGTCAAGTGAAGAAGCGCATACGGTGGATGCCTTGGCAGTCAGAGGCGATGAAAGACGTGGTAGCCTGCGATAAGCTTTGGGGAGTCGGCAAACAGACTGTGATCCAGAGATCTCTGAATGGGGGAACCCACTCAGCATAAGCTGAGTATCTTGTACTGAATACATAGGTGCAAGAGGCGAACCAGGGGAACTGAAACATCTAAGTACCCTGAGGAAAAGAAATCAACCGAGATTCCCTTAGTAGTGGCGAGCGAACGGGGACCAGCCCTTAAGTTGGTTTGAGATTAGTGGAACGCTCTGGAAAGTGCGGCCATAGTGGGTGATAGCCCCGTACACGAAAATCTCTTATCAATGAAATCGAGTAGGACGGAGCACGAGAAACTTTGTCTGAATATGGGGGGACCATCCTCCAAGGCTAAATACTACTGACTGACCGATAGTGAACCAGTACCGTGAGGGAAAGGCGAAAAGAACCCCGGAGAGGGGAGTGAAATAGAACCTGAAACCGTATGCGTACAAGCAGTGGGAGCCTACTTTGTTAGGTGACTGCGTACCTTTTGTATAATGGGTCAGCGACTTATATTCAGTGGCGAGCTTAACCGAATAGGGGAGGCGTAGCGAAAGCGAGTCTTAATAGGGCGTTTAGTCGCTGGGTATAGACCCGAAACCGGGCGATCTATCCATGGGCAGGTTGAAGGTTAGGTAACACTGACTGGAGGACCGAACCGACTACCGTTGAAAAGTTAGCGGATGACCTGTGGATCGGAGTGAAAGGCTAATCAAGCTCGGAGATAGCTGGTTCTCCTCGAAAGCTATTTAGGTAGCGCCTCATGTATCACTGTAGGGGGTAGAGCACTGTTTCGGCTAGGGGGTCATCCCGACTTACCAAACCGATGCAAACTCCGAATACCTACAAGTGCCGAGCATGGGAGACACACGGCGGGTGCTAACGTCCGTCGTGAAAAGGGAAACAACCCAGACCGTCAGCTAAGGTCCCAAAGTCATGGTTAAGTGGGAAACGATGTGGGAAGGCTTAGACAGCTAGGAGGTTGGCTTAGAAGCAGCCACCCTTTAAAGAAAGCGTAATAGCTCACTAGTCGAGTCGGCCTGCGCGGAAGATGTAACGGGGCTCAAACCATGCACCGAAGCTACGGGTATCACCTTTTGGTGATGCGGTAGAGGAGCGTTCTGTAAGCCTGTGAAGGTGAGTTGAGAAGCTTGCTGGAGGTATCAGAAGTGCGAATGCTGACATGAGTAACGACAATGCGAGTGAAAAACTCGCACGCCGAAAGACCAAGGTTTCCTGCGCAACGTTAATCGACGCAGGGTTAGTCGGTCCCTAAGGCGAGGCTGAAAAGCGTAGTCGATGGAAAACAGGTTAATATTCCTGTACTTCCAGTTATTGCGATGGAGGGACGGAGAAGGTTAGGCCAGCCTGGCGTTGGTTGTCCAGGTTTAAGGTGGTAGGCTGGAATCTTAGGCAAATCCGGGATTTCAAGGCCGAGAGCTGATGACGAGTTGCCTTTAGGCGACGAAGTGGTTGATACCATGCTTCCAAGAAAAGCTCCTAAGCTTCAGATAACTGGGAACCGTACCCCAAACCGACACAGGTGGTTAGGTAGAGAATACCAAGGCGCTTGAGAGAACTCGGGTGAAGGAACTAGGCAAAATGGCACCGTAACTTCGGGAGAAGGTGCGCCGGCGAGGGTGAAGGACTTGCTCCGTAAGCTCATGCCGGTCGAAGATACCAGGCCGCTGCGACTGTTTATTAAAAACACAGCACTCTGCAAACACGAAAGTGGACGTATAGGGTGTGACGCCTGCCCGGTGCCGGAAGGTTAATTGATGGGGTTAGCGCAAGCGAAGCTCTTGATCGAAGCCCCGGTAAACGGCGGCCGTAACTATAACGGTCCTAAGGTAGCGAAATTCCTTGTCGGGTAAGTTCCGACCTGCACGAATGGCGTAACGATGGCGGCGCTGTCTCCACCCGAGACTCAGTGAAATTGAAATCGCTGTGAAGATGCAGTGTATCCGCGGCTAGACGGAAAGACCCCGTGAACCTTTACTATAGCTTTGCACTGGACTTTGAATTTGCTTGTGTAGGATAGGTGGGAGGCTTTGAAGTGGGGACGCCAGTTCTCATGGAGCCATCCTTGAAATACCACCCTGGCAACTTTGAGGTTCTAACTCAGGTCCGTTATCCGGATCGAGGACAGTGTATGGTGGGTAGTTTGACTGGGGCGGTCTCCTCCCAAAGAGTAACGGAGGAGTACGAAGGTGCGCTCAGACCGGTCGGAAATCGGTCGTAGAGTATAAAGGCAAAAGCGCGCTTGACTGCGAGACAAACACGTCGAGCAGGTACGAAAGTAGGTCTTAGTGATCCGGTGGTTCTGTATGGAAGGGCCATCGCTCAACGGATAAAAGGTACTCCGGGGATAACAGGCTGATACCGCCCAAGAGTTCATATCGACGGCGGTGTTTGGCACCTCGATGTCGGCTCATCACATCCTGGGGCTGAAGCCGGTCCCAAGGGTATGGCTGTTCGCCATTTAAAGTGGTACGCGAGCTGGGTTTAGAACGTCGTGAGACAGTTCGGTCCCTATCTGCCGTGGACGTTTGAGATTTGAGAGGGGCTGCTCCTAGTACGAGAGGACCGGAGTGGACGAACCTCTGGTGTTCCGGTTGTCACGCCAGTGGCATTGCCGGGTAGCTATGTTCGGAAGAGATAACCGCTGAAAGCATCTAAGCGGGAAACTTGCCTCAAGATGAGATCTCACTGGGATCTTGAATCCCCTAAA
Organism: Pseudomonas sp. BJP69; assembly: GCF_007633355.1. Taxonomy (NCBI): domain Bacteria; kingdom Pseudomonadati; phylum Pseudomonadota; class Gammaproteobacteria; order Pseudomonadales; family Pseudomonadaceae; genus Pseudomonas; species Pseudomonas sp. BJP69. Next base: position 4,685,470 of record NZ_CP041933.1, on the reverse strand, counting down.
GGGCCGTCGAAGACTACGACGTTGATAGGTTGGGTGTGTAAGCGCTGTGAGGCGTTGAGCTAACCAATACTAATTGCCCGTGAGGCTTGACCATATAACACCCAAGCAATTTGCTAGCGCAGATTGCGGTGGTGAAGATGACATGAACCGAAAGTTCGCAACGCATCACAAACATCACATATCCGAATTCGCTGGGCTGTCCATCTGGACATTCTGGCTACAGAATTTCTTGACGACCATAGAGCATTGGAACCACCTGATCCCATCCCGAACTCAGCAGTGAAACGATGCATCGCCGATGGTAGTGTGGGGTTTCCCCATGTGAGAGTAGGTCATCGTCAAGATTCATTTCGCAAAACCCCTATCTGCGCATGCAGGTAGGGGTTTTGTCTTTATGCTCCAAAAAAGTCCCCTGGCCTCACAACAATCCCTGTGGGAGCGGGCGTGCCCGCGAACACGGGCGAAGCCCGTGCCATGCCCCCAGGGAACGCATCACGCGTGATATCGTTTCCCCCACCAACCTCAGCTCAGCACCTGCCAGAGAGTTTCCGATGCCCCACACCACCCATCTTCACCCCGGCTTCATGATCGTCCACGGCAACCGCCTCGACGATTTGCGCAGCCTTGTGGTGAGCTGGATGCGTTGTTACCCGCTGGCACCGTTGGAAAACGAAATCGCCCTGGTGCAGAGTAACGGTATCGCTCAATGGCTCAAGCTGGCGCTGGCGGAAGACCCGCTGGAGGACGACCAAGGTGGCTGCGGCATCGCTGCTGCAATCGAGGTTCAACTGCCCGGCAGCTTCATGTGGCAGTTGTACCGCAGCGTGCTGGGGCGCGATGAAATTCCCGAGGTGTCCCTGCTCGACAAAGCGCCGCTGACCTGGCGCCTGATGCGTCTGCTACCAGCGCTGATCGAGCGCCCGCACTTCGAGCCGTTGCGCCGCTTCCTGACGGATGACGGTGACCTGCGCAAGCGCTACCAGCTGTCCGAGCGCCTGGCCGATCTGTTCGACCAGTATCAGGTCTACCGGGCCGACTGGCTCAGGGACTGGGCAGCGGGTGAGCACGTGCTGAACACCGCCCGTGGCGAACGCAAGGCACTGCCCCCGGCTAACCGCTGGCAGGCCGAGTTGTGGAAGGCCTTGCTGGAAGACGTCGGCGAAAAAGGCATGGCGCAAAGCCGGGCCGGCGTGCACCAGCGCTTCATCGAACGTATCAATAGCCTGGAACAGGCTCCCCCCGGGTTACCCTCGCGGGTGATCGTGTTCGGCATTTCATCGCTGCCGGCCCAGGCCTTGGAGGCATTGGCTGGCCTCGCACGCTTCAGCCAGGTGTTGTTGTGCGTGCACAACCCTTGTCGCCACCACTGGGCGGACATCGTTGCCGACAAAGACCTGCTGCGCCACCAATACAAGCGTCAGCAGCGCAAACAAGGCATGCCCTTGCAGCTCGACGACCAGGCCCTGCACCAGCACGCACACCCATTACTGGCTGCCTGGGGCAAGCAAGGCCGAGACTACATCAACCTGCTCGACAGCTACGACGACCCAGGTAGCTACCAAGGCGTGTTCAGCGATGGTCGCATCGACCTGTTCAGCGACGGTTCACCCGCCACGCTGCTCAATCAATTGCAGGACGACATTCTCGAACTCCGCCCGCTGGCAGAAACGCGCGCGCTGTGGCCGCCAGTCGATCCCGCCAACGACCGCTCGATCCGTTTTCATATTGCCCACAGCCCCCAGCGCGAAGTGGAGATTCTCCACGACCAACTGTTGGCCCGCTTCAGTGCCGACCCCACGTTACGCCCGCGTGATGTCATCGTCATGCTGCCGGCCATCGACACATACGCGCCGCACATCCGCGCCGTTTTCGGCCAACTGCAGCGCAATGACCCACGTTATATACCGTTCACCCTGACCGACCAAGGGCAGCGTGGCCGGGAACCTCTGCTGATTGCGCTGGAACACCTGCTCAAGCTGCCGGACAGCCGTTTCGCAGTCAGCGAAGTGCTCGACCTGCTGGATGTCCCGGCGGTAAGAGCCCGGTTCGGTATCCGCGAAAACGACCTGCCTACCCTGCACCGCTGGATCGAAGGCGCAGGCATTCGCTGGGGCCTCGATGCCGAGCAGCGAGCCAGCCTTGGCCTGCCCGCCGGGCTTGAACAGAACACCTGGCGCTTTGGTTTGCGACGCATGCTGTTGGGGTATGCCGTAGGCGTGGGCGAAGCGTGTGACGGTATTGAGCCGTACGATGAAATCGGTGGTCTGGACGCAGCCCTGATCGGCCCGCTGGTGGCCCTGCTCGACGCACTGGATGTCGCCTGCCAGGCCCTGGCCGAACCGGCCACCGTCAGCCAGTGGGGCGAGCGCCTGCATGCCCTGTTGCATGTGTTCTTCCTGGCCGAGGACGAGCACGACGAATTCCTGCTGATCCAGTTGCAGGATCTGCGCGATAGCTGGCTTGAAGTATGCGAAACGGTCGGCCTGCAGGACCCTCTGCCATTGACCGTGGTGCGCGAGGCCTGGCTGTCGGGGCTGGACCAAGGCAAGCTGTCGCAACGTTTCCTGGCGGGCTCGGTGAATTTCTGCACCCTCATGCCCATGCGTGCGATCCCATTTCGGGTGGTGTGCCTGCTGGGCATGAACGATGGTGATTACCCCCGCGCCCAGCAGCCGCTGGACTTCGACCTGATGGCCAGCGACTACCGCCCCGGTGACCGCTCACGCCGTGAGGACGACCGTTATCTGCTGCTCGAAGCGCTGCTGTCGGCACGTGACCAGCTGTACGTCAGCTGGGTCGGGCGCAGTATCCGTGACAACAGCGAACGCCCGGCCTCGGTGTTGATCGGGCAGTTGCGCGACCACCTTGCGGCGGGTTGGCAACTGAACGGCGCACAGCAGGGCCAGGCGACACAGGCGGGCGAGCAGCTGCTGCACGCCCTGACCCAAGAGCACCCGCTGCAACCGTTCAGCCCGCGCTACTTCCAGAAGGGCAGCCCGCTGTTCAGCTATGCCCACGAATGGCAAGTGTTGCACCAGCAGAGCGAAGGCGACCCGCAGGGCGAACCAGCCCTGGCGCCCTATCAGGATGATGAAGCGCTTACCCTGACCCAGCTGAGTGACTTTCTGCGCCACCCGGTTCGGCATTTCTTCAGTCAGCGCCTCAAGGTGTACTTCGAAGCGCTGGAGGCGCCGACCCCGGACGAAGAACCCTTCACCCTCGACACCCTGCAGCGCTACGGCGCCAGTGAAAGCCTGCTCGGTGTCGCCTTGGCCGCACCGGGCAACGCCGAGCAGGCCCTGCAGGCTCAGGCCCGGCGTTTGCAGGCTTGCGGCGTGCTGCCACTGGCGGGGTTCGGCGAGCTGCTGCAAAGCGAGTTGATCGAGCCGTTACCCGACCTGCTGCAACGCCACCAGCAGTTGCTGCAACGCTGGCCGCGCTTGGTCGAGGGCGCTTTGCCCGTTCATTTCGAGCACGGCCGGCACCGTCTCGAAGGCTGGCTGGGGCGGGTATTCCAGGCCGACGACCAAAGCCTTCTGAGTATTACCACCGTGCCCAACACTATCAGTGCCGGGCGCAACAACCTGAAGTGGCACCGCCTGATCGCGCCCTGGGTCACCCACTTGGCGGCCTGTGCCGCAGGCTACGCCTACCATAGCGCCCTGGTCGCCAGCGACCTGACCCTGTTGCTGGCACCGCTGCCGCAAGGCGCCGCCGGGCAACTGTTGGGCGACCTGCTGGTGGCGCGCCAGGCCGCGATGAACGCGCCCCTGTCGGTCGCCGCCAAAACCGCTTTTGCCTGGTTGGCCCACGACGATGCCGACAAAGCCCTGGCCGCTGCGGCCCGCGCCTACGAGGGCGATGAACGCAACAGTTTCGGCGAGCGCAGTGAAAGCATCGCCCTGGCTCGGCAGTTCCGTGATTTCGCCGCACTGACCGCCGACGAAACCTTTGAAGGCTGGTGCGAAACCTTGTACCGCCCATTGTTCACCGCACCCTGGCAGACCCTGGGCAACCCGGAGAAAGGCGCATGACCCAGGCCCGCCCCTTGGCGTTGAGTTTCCCCTTGCATGGCAGCCAGCTGATCGAGGCCAGTGCCGGCACCGGCAAGACCTTCACCATTTCCGCCCTGTACCTGCGCCTGATCCTCGGGCATGGCGGCGAGCAGGGTTTTGCACGCGAACTGCTGCCACCGCAGATTCTGGTGGTGACTTTCACCGATGCCGCCACCAAGGAGTTGCGCGAGCGTATCCGTGCGCGCCTGGCAGAAGCTGCACGCTTCTTCCGTGGCGAGCTGGAGGGCGCCGACCCTTTGCTGCACCAACTGCGTGACGACTACCCGCAAGAGGCCTGGCCGCGCTGTGCCGGGCGCCTGGAAATTGCGGTGCAGTGGATGGACGAAGCAGCGGTATCGACCATTCACGGCTGGTGCCAGCGCATGCTGCGCGAGCACGCTTTCGACAGCGGCAGCCTGTTCACCCAGACCCTGGAAACAGACCACAGCGAGCTGCTGGGCCAGGTCATGCGCGATTACTGGCGGCGCTTCTGCTACAGCATGCAAGGCCAAGCGCTGGCGTGGGTGCGCAGCCATTGGGTCAGCCCCGACGCCTTGCTCCCGCGCATTCGCCCCTTGTTCGGCCGGGTGCGGGCCGAGCAGCACGGCGCGGAACCGGCGGCACTGATCGAGGCCTCGCTGCAGCAGCGCAGCGAACAGTTGGCCCGGCTCAAGGCACCTTGGCTACAGTGGGCCGAAGAGCTGCGGCAGATCTGCCGCGATGCCCTGGCTGCCAAGCAGGTCGACGGCCGCAAGATGCAGGCGCGCTATTTCGAACCCTGGTTCGACAAGCTCCACGCGTGGGCTACGGACGAACAACAGGTGGAGCTCGACCTCGGTACCGGCTTCACCCGCCTGACACCGGCCGGCATGGCCGAGGCCTGGAAGGGCGAGCCACCCGCGCACCCAGGCCTGGATGCCATGCAGACCCTGGCGCAACACCTGCAAGCCCTGGATAGCCCGGATGCCCTCCTGCTCGAGCATGCCGCCAATTGGGTTTCGGCACGGTTTGAAGTGGAGAAGCGCCGGCGGGCAGAAATGGGCTTTGACGATATGCTGGTGCGCTTGCAGCACGCACTGGCCAGTGAAGCCGGCGAGCGTCTGGCCGGGCTGATTCGTGAGCAGTTCCCGGTGGCCCTGATCGACGAATTCCAGGACACCGACCCGGTGCAGTACGGCATTTTCGAGCGTATCTACCAGATCAGCGAAAACCGCCCGGACACCGGCCTGTTCATGATTGGCGACCCGAAGCAGGCGATCTACGCCTTCCGCGGTGCAGACATTCACACCTACCTCGCCGCACGGCGGGCCACCAGCGGTCGGCTGCACAGCCTGGACACCAACTACCGCTCCAGCAAGGCCATGGTGGCGGCAGTCAATCAGGTGTTCCTGCAGGCCGAGGCGCGTCAGGGAGGGCGCGGGGCGTTCCTGTTCCGCGGTGCCGATGACAACCCGTTGCCGTTCATCGAGGTGCACGCCAAAGGCCGTAGCGAACAGCTGGTGATCAACGGCGAAGCCAGCGCTGCCCTGCAATGCTGGCAGCTGCAGAGCGAAGAGCCGGTATCCGGCAGTGTCTACCGCCAGCAACTGGCAGCCAGTTGCGCCAGCCACATTGTCGATTTGCTCAATGGCGGCCAGCAAGGCATGGCCGGTTTCCGCAGTGCCGAAGGCGAACTGCGCCCCTGCCTGCCGTCAGACATCGCCATTCTGGTGCGGGATGGCCACGAAGCGCAGCTGGTGCGCGCCGAGCTGGCCGCACGCGATGTACGCAGTGTGTACCTGTCCGACAAGGACTCGGTGTTCGCTGCCCAGGAAGCCCACGACCTGCTGGCCTGGCTCAAGGCCTGCGCCGAGCCCGATTCGGAGCGCCTGCTCAAGGCGGCCCTGGCCAGCCTTACCTTAGGCCTGTCGTTGCCCGCACTGGACCGCTTGAACCAGGACGAGCGGGTCTGGGAAGGCTGGGTCATGCGGTTCCGCTACTACCGCGAAACCTGGCAGCGCCAGGGCGTACTGCCTATGCTGCGCCACCTGCTGCATGACTTCCAGCTGCCGCGCACGCTGATCCGCCGCAGCGATGGCGAACGGGTGCTGACCAACCTGCTGCACCTGGCCGAGTTGCTGCAGCAGGCAGCTGGCGAACTGGATGGCGAACAGGCGCTGATTCGCCACCAGGCCGAGCACCTGGCCAGTTCTGGCCAGGCTGGCGAGGACCAGATTCTGCGCCTGGAAAGCGACGAACAGCTGGTCAAGGTGGTGACCATCCACAAGTCCAAGGGCCTGGAGTATCCGCTGGTCTACCTGCCGTTCATCTGCACCAGCAAACCTGTGGACGGTAGCCGGCTGCCGCTGGCCTGGCACGACCCTGAAGGCCACGCCCACCTTACCCTGACCCCAAGCCAGGAGCAGATCGAACGCGCCGACGATGAGCGCCTGGCCGAAGACCTGCGCCTGCTGTATGTGGCCCTTACCCGTGCCCAGCATGCCTGCTGGCTGGGTGTCGCCGACCTCAAGCGCGGCAACCAGAAAACGTCGCAGTTGCACCGCTCGGCGTTGGGGTATCTGCTGGGTGGCGGCCTTGCCCTGGCCAGTTCGGCGCAGTTGGCCGACTGGTTGCAGGCCCTGGCCGCGGGTTGCCCGCACATCGCCTGCCCAGGCCTGCCGCCGGCGCAGCAGCAGGTGTATCGCATGCCCCACGCCGAACGTGAATTACTGCCGGCACGCAAGCCACGCCGCGCCGCCGCTGAGCACTGGTGGATCGCCTCCTACAGCGCCCTGCGCGTTGGTGACCAAACCCTCGGTGCCGACAGCTCGCAGGCCCAGCAACTGCAGGATGACGAAGTCGTCGATGTGCAGGTGCTGCGTGAAGTCCCGGCCGACAGCGGTGATATCCACCGCTTCCCGCGGGGGCCGAACCCCGGCACCTTCCTGCACGGTCTGCTGGAGTGGGCAGGCCGCGAAGGCTTTAGCCTGGTAAGCCGTAACCCGCAGTTGATCGAGCGAACCGTTGGCCAGCGCTGCAACCGCCGAGACTGGACGGGTTGGATCCCCACCCTCAGCCAGTGGATGCAGCGCTTGCTGAGCGAGGCCTTGCCGTTGCCCGGCAGTGGGCAGAGCGTGACGCTCGGGGAGCTGTGCACTTACCAGATCGAAATGGAGTTCTGGTTCGCCAGCCAGCGCGTCGACGCCGAGCAGCTGGATCGTCTGGTAGCACGCCACACCCACCCCGGCCTGGCGCGCCCGGCGGCGCAGCCGACGCTGCTCAATGGCATGTTCAAAGGGTTCATCGACCTGGCATTCGAGCTGGACGGCCGCTATTACGTGACCGACTACAAATCCAACTGGCTTGGCCCGGATACCCAGGCTTACGATGCCCTGGCCATGGAAAAAGCCATCCTCGAACACCGCTACGACCTGCAGTACGTGTTGTACCTGCTGGCCCTGCACCGGCAACTGCGCGCGCGGCTGCCGGATTACGATTATGACCGCCACGTGGGCGGTGCCTTGTTCATCTTCCTGCGGGGTGCCAGCAGCAGCGGGCACGGCGTTTACTTCACCAAGCCACCGCGTGAATTGATCGAAAGCCTGGATGCGCTGTTCCGTGGCGAGCACCCGCCCACCCAGCAGGACCTGTTTGCCGGAGTCATGCCATGAGTCGCAGCCTTGTCGACCTGTTGCCCACCCCATTGCACGCCGAGTACCTGCTGGCGCTGGCGCCGCAAACTGACAGCGGTGACCTGCTGCAACTGCTCGACCGCTGGGTCGAACGCGGCTGGCTACGGCCGCTTGACCGTGCGTTCGTGTCATTTCTGGAAGAGCGGGCCCCAGGCAGTGACCCCTTACTGCTGCTTGCCGCAGCGTTGGCCAGCCATCAACTGGGCCACGGCCACGTCTGCCTCGACCTGCAGCAAACCCTGGCCGAGCCCGACTTTGCCCTGTCGTTGCCGCCAGAGGGCGACGCACTGACCGGCCCGTTGCTGTTGCCTTCGCAATTGCTGGCCAACCTCGACTTGCAAGCATGGCGCCAACGCATCGTTGCCAGCCCGCTGGTGGCCGCTGGCGACGCACCGGGCCAGCAGGCGCGCCCCCTGGTGCTCAGCGGCCAGCGCCTGTACCTGCGCCGTTACTGGAGCTACGAGCGGCGTATCGACCACACCTTGCGCCTGCGCCTGAGCCAGGCTGAAGCAGCGCCGGCGGACTTGCCGCAACGCCTGGCGCAGTTGTTCGAGGGCGGCGCCGCGGCAGGCCAGGTGGACTGGCAGAAGCTCGCCTGCGCCCTGGCCACCCGCGCCGGCTTCAGCATCATCACTGGCGGCCCCGGTACGGGCAAGACCACTACGGTGGTGCGCCTGCTGGCGTTGTTGCAAGCGCCGGCGGTGGAGCAGCGCAGGCCATTGCGTATCCGCCTGGCGGCACCCACCGGCAAGGCCGCTGCGCGCCTGACCGAGTCCATTGGCCAGCAGGTCGAGCGCCTGCAGGTCAGTGCCCAGGTACGCGAGCAGGTGCCGACCGACGTCAGCACCGTGCACCGCCTGCTCGGTAGCCGCCCGGGTTCGCGGCACTTCCGCCACCATGCCGGCAACCCGTTGCCGCTGGATGTGCTGGTGGTCGACGAAGCCTCGATGATCGACCTGGAGATGATGGCCAACCTGCTCGACGCCTTGCCAGCGCGGGCACGCCTGGTATTGCTGGGTGACAAGGACCAGTTGGCCTCGGTCGAGGCCGGTGCCGTGCTGGGTGACTTGTGCCGGGACGCCGAAGAAGGCTACTACGCGCCGGCCACCGCCAGCTGGCTCGAACAGGTCAGTGGCGAATCGCTGGCTGGCAGTGGCCTCAAGGTTGGCGATGAACAGCGCAACCCGCTGGCCCAGCAAGTGGTGATGCTGCGCTTTTCGCGGCGCTTTGGCGAAGGCAGCGGGATTGGGCAGCTGGCGCGGCTGGTCAACCGGCAGGACGCCCACGCGGCGCGCAACCTGCTGGCCATGCCACCGGCTGATGTGCACAGCCTGGTGCTCAGGCACGAGCAGGACCGCGCCTTCGACCGCCTGCTGCTCGATGGCTTGAACCAGGGCAGTGAAGGGCCGCAAGGGTACCGCAGTTATTTGCGTACCCTTGGCCGCTATCGGCCACTGCTGGATACCCCGTTCGACGACCCCGCCTGGGAGCAGTGGGCGGGCAAGGTGTTGCACAGTTTCGAGGACTTCCAGTTGCTGTGTGCGGTACGCCGCGGTGCCTGGGGCGTCGAAGGGCTCAACGAGCGGGTGGCGCGGGTGCTGCACGGCGCCGGCCTGATCGACAGCCAGCAGCCTTGGTACGAAGGGCGCCCGGTGCTAGTCACCCGCAACGACTACGGCTTGGGCCTGATGAACGGCGACATCGGCATTGCCCTGCGTTTGCCGGACGAGCGCGGCGAGCCGCTGCTGCGGGTGGCCTTCCCGCGTAATGACGGCAGCGGCGGCGTGCGTTTTGTCCTGCCCAGCCGCCTGAATGAAGTGGAAACGGTATTTGCCATGACGGTGCACAAGTCCCAGGGTTCGGAGTTCGGCCACACCGCACTGGTACTGCCCGACGCACTGAACCCGGTGCTGACCAAGGAGCTGGTCTACACCGGGATCACCCGCGCCAAGCACTGTTTCAGCCTGGTCGAGCCGCGCCAGGGCATTTTCGAAGAAGCGGTGTCGCGCAAGGTAAGGCGCATTTCCGGGTTGATGCTGGAGCAAGTCTGACCCCGGCCGAAACCAGGTGGAGATCCCCTGTGGGAGCGGGCATGCCCGCGAACACGGGCGCAGCCCGTGCCAACCACCGCGGTGCCTGCCTTTCTACAGTGATGCGGCCATGTGCTATCGTTGCGCCGAGACCAGAAAGGACTTTGAGAGATTCCCCACATGCATGTGGCCGCAAGACGTGTGACAAGCTGCGCGGTTTCGCTATTGCTGGCCGTCCTGTTTATCGCTACTGGTCCTGCCCGGGCGGACACTGCAACCACCAACGCCCAGGCGCAGCAACGGGCCAAGGCCGTCACCCAGGTCGTGCTGGGCATTTTCAGCTACGCGCGCTGGCCGGTGGAGCCGTCTCCATTGCGCCTGTGCCTGGTCGGCCCCACCGAATACGCTGATGACCTGATCAAGGGCCAGGTGCAGGCGTCTGGCCGCCCGCTGCAAGTGAAGCGCTTGCTGGCAGATGACAGTCAGGTCGCTCAGGCGTGTGATGCGATCTACATCGGCAAGCTCGACCAGCGCCAGCGTGACAAGCTGTTCGAGCGGGTCAGCGGCTACCCGGTCCTGAGCATCAGCGAATCGAATGACCCATGCACCCTCGGCAGCCTGTTCTGCCTGCGGGTCAGCGACCAGCAGGTGGCCTTCGAGGTCAACCTTGACTCGGTGGCGCGCTCCGGGGTGCGCATTCACCCCAGCGTGCTGCAACTGTCGCGGCGCCGGGCGGTGCAACCATGAAGCCGACCCGCAAGCGCAGCCTGCGCCCAACCCTGCGCTCGGTGCTGGGCCGTGCACACTTGAATGTCGCCTTGCTGGCCGTGGGCCTGGCCGGTATTTCCTTGACCCTGTTGGGCGTGCTGGCCTTGAGCGCCTACGCCAATCACAACCTGCAACTGATTGCCCGGTCGATCAGCTACACCGTGGAGGCGGCGGTGGTGTTCGATGACAGTGCCGCCGCCAGTGAAGCGCTGGGGCTGATCGCCAGCGCCGAGGAAGTGGCCGAGGCCAGGGTCTTCAATGGTGAAGGCGAGCAACTGGCGCGCTGGCAGCGTGCCGATTCGGGCATGCTTGCCCTGCTGGAAGCGCAGGTCGCCAGCGCGTTGCTGGACGAAACGGTCAAGCTGCCGATCATGCACCAGCAGCAACAGATCGGGCGCATCGAACTGGTTGGCCAGGGGCGTAGCCTGTTGCTGTTCATGCTGGGGGGGCTTGCCGGTATTCTGTGTTGCACGGTCTTGAGCGCCTTGGCTGCCCAGTACCTGTCGCGGCGCCTGCTCGGCGATATCACCCGGCCGCTGCGCGGCTTGGCCAGCGTCGCCCACGCCGCCCGCCGCGAGCGCAGCTTCGATCGGCGTGTGCCGGAAACGGCGATTGCCGAGCTCAACGAGCTGGGGAATGACTTCAACGCCCTGCTGGACGAACTGGAAGTGTGGCAAAGCCACCTGCAGAGCGAAAACCAGACCTTGGCCCACCAGGCCAGCCACGACAGCCTGACCGGCCTGCCCAACCGCGCCTTCTTCGAAGGGCGCCTGAGCCGCAGCGTGCGCAACGCAGCCAGCCAGCAGGATCACATGGCGCTGCTGTTCCTCGACAGTGACCATTTCAAGCAGATCAACGACACGCTGGGCCATGCGGTGGGGGACGAGGTGCTGATCAGCGTGGCCGAGCGCCTGCGTGCCCAGTTGCGTGAGCATGATCTGGTTGCACGTTTGGGCGGTGACGAATTCGCCGTGCTGCTGACGCCCTTGCAAACGCGCCGGGATGCCGAGCACATTGCCGAAAAAATCGTCGCCAGCATGAAGCTGCCGGTGCAGCTGGACAGCGGCCGCAGTGTCGCCACGTCGGTGAGCGTCGGTATCGCCTATTACCCGGAAGACGGCGCCGACCCGGCCAGTCTTCTGAGTGCCGCCGATGCGGCGATGTATCAGGCCAAGCGCAAACGGCGTGGCCATTGGCAAGTGGCGCAGACGGAACGGTCCGCCAACCCTATCGACAACAGGAGCTGAACCCGTGATACAGGCTTTACGTTTTCCACTGTGGGCCTTGTTGCTCGCTGTGCTGGCGCTGACCGGCTGCCAAAGCGCGCCGCCCAAGGGGCTGACCCCGGAACAGATTGCCGTGCTCAAGCGCGAAGGCTTTACCCCCACCGATGAAGGCTGGGCGTATGACTTGTCTGGCAAAGTGTTGTTCGGCAGTGACCTGGACAGCCTCAACAGCCAGAGCCAGGCGATTGTCGAGCGGATCGGCAAGGCACTGCTGGGCGTGGGTATCCAGCGTGTGCGGGTAGACGGGCATACCGACTCGTCGGGCAAGGCGGCCTACAATCAGGAGTTGTCCGAGCGCCGCGCGCAGAGCGTGGCCAAAGCCTTGGTCGGGGTCGGCATGCAGCCGCAGAACATCCAGAGCCAGGGCCTGGGCAGCAGCCAGCCGGTGGCAGACAACCGCACCAGCGCCGGGCGTACAGAGAACCGGCGCGTGTCCATCGTGGTGGCGTCCTACTGAGCCCCGTCACTGCTGGGCAAAGCGCATTTCCCGGGTCTGCCCCATCAACAACGGCGCATTCGCCTCGGTCACCCCGCGAATGTAATCCCACAACAGGGTGATCCGCTTCAGCTTGCGCAGGTCCTCCCGGCAATACATCCAGAATTGCCGGGTCACCTCGATGTCCTCTGGCAACACCGTGACCAGCCGTGGATCCTGCGCAGCCAGGAAACACGGCAGGATCGCCAGCCCGCGGCCCTGCAACGCCGCCGTGTACTGTGCAATCACACTGGTACTGCGTAGATGCGCAGTGGCGCCGGGGATCAGATTGGCGAGGTACAAGAGCTCTGAGCTGAACGCCAAGTCGTCCACGTAACTGATGAACGGGTGCCTGGCCAGGTCAGCCACCTGGCGAATCGGCGCATGGCTGTCCAGGTAGTCCTGGGTCGCATACAGCCGCAAGCTGTAGTCGCACAGCTTGCAGCACACATAAGGCCCGTGCTCGGGCCGCTCCAGGGCGATGACGATATCCGCCTCGCGCTTGGACAGGCTGATGAAGTGCGGCAGCGGCAGGATATCTACCGAAATGGCCGGGTAGGCGTCGACGAAGTGGCTCAACTGCGGAGTAATGAAGAAACTGCCGAAGCCTTCTGTGCACCCCATTCGCACATGCCCCGACAACGCCACGCTCGACCCGGATACCTGCTCGCACGCCATGTGCAGCGTGCTTTCGATCGACTCGGCATAGCCCAGCAAACGCTGGCCCTCGGCGGTGAGAACAAAGCCGTTGGTGCGCGACTTTTCGAACAGCAAGGTACCCAGCGCCCCCTCCAGCGAGCTGATGCGCCGCGACACCGTGGTGTAGTCCACGCTCAGCCGTTTGGCGGCACTGCTGGCCTTGCGGGTACGGGCCACTTCAAGGAAAAACTTCAAATCGTCCCAGTTGAGCGCGCTCAGGGATGTGAGATCTTTTTGCATGATGATCCGGTTTTTTTGTGCGTTCTTGTTGGATGTTTGCACATCTATACTCGAAACAAGCCTCAGGACGCCACCTCGCGTTTGCTTGGCGCTGGCGATCTCGTCCCGACAATAATTCCAAGGAGAACGCAGATGAACGCACCGCAATCCCCGAACCCGACCAAGGTCGACCAGGTGAAGCTGCTGATCGACGGCCAGTGGGTCGAGTCCAAGACCACCGAATGGCGCGACATCGTCAACCCGGCCACCCAAGAGGTGCTGGCGCGCGTACCGTTCGCCACGGTAGAAGAAGTCGATGCAGCGGTAGCCGCTGCCCACCGTGCCTTCAAGACCTGGCGAGACACCCCGATTGGCGCGCGCATGCGCATCATGCTCAAGCTGCAGGCGCTTATTCGCGAACACACCAAGCGCATTGCCCAGGTGCTCAGCGCCGAGCAGGGCAAAACCCTGGCTGACGCCGAGGGTGATATTTTCCGCGGCCTGGAAGTGGTGGAACACGCTGCTTCCATCGGCACCTTGCAGATGGGTGAATTCGCCGAAAACGTCGCCGGCGGCGTCGATACCTACACCCTGCGCCAGCCTATCGGTGTATGCGCTGGCATCACGCCGTTCAATTTCCCGGCGATGATCCCGCTGTGGATGTTCCCCATGGCCATCGTCTGCGGCAACACCTTCGTGCTCAAACCGTCCGAGCAAGACCCGCTGTCGACCATGCTGCTGGTCGAGCTGGCGCTGGAAGCCGGCGTACCGGCCGGGGTGCTGAATGTGGTGCACGGTGGCAAGCAGGTGGTGGATGCCATTTGCACTCATCAGGACATCAAGGCGATTTCCTTCGTCGGCTCTACCGACGTCGGTACCCACGTGTACAACCTGGGCAGCCAGCACGGCAAGCGCGTGCAGTCGATGATGGGCGCCAAGAACCACGCCGTGGTGCTGCCCGATGCCAACCGTACGCAAACCATCAATGCCCTGGTCGGTGCCGCCTTCGGCGCGGCGGGCCAGCGCTGCATGGCCACCTCGGTAGCGGTGCTGGTGGGCAAGGCCCGTGAGTGGCTGCCGGACATCAAGGAAGCAGCCAGCAAGCTCAAGGTCAATGCCGGGTGTGAGCCAGGCACCGATGTCGGCCCGGTGGTTTCCAAACGCGCCAAGGAGCGTGTGCTGGGCCTGATCGAAAGCGGCATCAAGGAAGGCGCCAAGCTGGAACTCGATGGCCGCGACGTCACGGTGCCGGGTTACGAGCAAGGTAACTTCGTTGGCCCAACCCTGTTCTCGGGTGTGAAGACTGACATGCAGGTCTACACCCAGGAAATCTTCGGCCCGGTGCTGGTGACCCTGGAGGTCGATACCCTCGACGAGGCCATCGCCCTGGTCAACGCCAACCCGTTCGGTAACGGCACCGGCCTGTTCACCCAAAGCGGGGCGGCCGCGCGCAAGTTCCAGAGCGAGATCGACGTGGGCCAGGTGGGTATCAACATTCCGATCCCGGTGCCGGTCCCGTTCTTCAGTTTCACTGGCTCGCGTGGGTCCAAGCTCGGCGACCTTGGCCCATACGGCAAGCAAGTGGTGCAGTTCTACACGCAGACCAAGACTGTCACTGCCCGCTGGTTCGACGACGACAGCGTCAACGACGGCGTGAACACCACCATCAGCCTGCGCTAAGGAGTTCCTCATGCGTATCGCATTCATTGGCCTGGGCAACATGGGCGCGCCCATGGCCCGCAACCTGATCAAGGCCGGGCACCAGTTGAACCTGTTCGACTTGAACAAGGCTGTACTCGCCGAGCTGGCCGAACTGGGTGGGCAGATCAGCCCGTCGCCCAAGGACGCGGCGGCCAACAGCGAGCTGGTGATCACCATGCTGCCTGCCGCTGTCCATGTGCGCAGCGTATACCTGAACGAAGATGGCGTGCTGGCCGGCATTCGTGCCGGTACGCCCACCGTGGACTGCAGCACCATCGATCCGCAGACCGCGCGTGATGTGTCCAAGGCTGCAGCGGCCAAGGGCGTGGACATGGGCGATGCGCCGGTGTCCGGTGGCACCGGCGGTGCGGCAGCCGGCACGCTGACCTTCATGGTCGGTGCCAGCGCCGAGTTGTTCGCCAGCCTCAAGCCGGTGCTGGAGCAGATGGGCCGCAATATCGTCCACTGCGGCGAGGTGGGCACCGGGCAAATCGCCAAGATCTGCAACAACCTGCTGTTGGGTATCTCGATGATCGGCGTGTCCGAGGCCATGGCGCTGGGTAATGCGCTGGGCATCGATACCCAGGTGCTGGCCGGCATCATCAACAGTTCGACCGGGCGTTGCTGGAGCTCGGATACCTACAACCCATGGCCGGGCATTATCGAAACCGCGCCAGCATCGCGTGGCTATACCGGTGGCTTTGGCGCCGAACTGATGCTCAAGGACCTGGGGCTGGCGACCGAAGCGGCGCGCCAGGCACACCAGCCGGTGATCCTGGGGGCTGTGGCCCAGCAGTTGTATCAGGCCATGAGCTTGCGTGGCGAGGGTGGCAAGGACTTCTCAGCTATCGTAGAGGGGTATCGCAAGAAAGATTGACGCAAGAGGTGGGCTTCATCGCGGGCCAGGTGGCCTTCCCTCTGTAACTGCGCACCAGAGGGAAGGGCACTTGCCCCGCGATTTTTTTGCCCCGATTCTCCAGGCGCCACATAACCCTGTGGGAGCGGGCATGCCCGCGAACACCGGCAAAGCCGGTGCCATCTACCACACTGCCTGTTTCGCGGGCGCGCCCGCTCCCACAGAGTTAGTTGTAGAGTGTCTGATCAGGCGAAGACGAAATACTTGCGCACGGTCTCGACCACTTCCCAGGTGCCTTTCATACCCGGTTCAATGACGAACACATCACCGGCCTTCAGGTGCTTCGGTTCTTCGCCTTCGGGCGTGATGATGCAGTAGCCATCGAGGAAGTGGCAGAACTCCCACTTCTCGTAGTTAACCTCGAACTTGCCCGGCGTGCAGATCCAGGTGCCCATGATCTTGCTGCCGTCGGCCGACAGGTAGGCGTTGAGGTTCACGGTGTGCGGATCGCCGCCGATGCGCTTCCACTTGGTGGCGTCCACGACCGGCGTGGGGCAGGTTTCGCGCAGGACGGTGATGAAATCGGACATGGCACAACTCCTGGTGACTGGCTGAATGACTGGTCACCATAGGGCCATCGGCCGAGCCGCAGTTGCCTGGGCTCGACGTCCAGCTGTCTGGTCGCGCTATGCCCACCAATACCGCACAAAGTGGAAGAACACTGGCGCCGCAAAGCACACCGAATCCATGCGGTCGAGCATGCCGCCGTGGCCTTCGATCATGTGCCCCCAGTCTTTCACCCCACGGTCACGTTTTATAGCCGACATCACCAGCCCGCCGAAGAAGCCCATGGCGTTCACGGCCAAGGCCATCAGCGCGGCCTGCCAGAAGCTGAAGGGTGTGATCCAGCACAGCAGGGCGCCGATCAAGGTGGCCAGCGCTACGCCGCCGGCCAGGCCTTCGACGGTCTTGGAGGGGGACAGGTTGGGCGCCACCTTGTGTTTGCCGAACAGCTTGCCGCACACGTACTGCAGCACGTCGCTGAGTTGCACCACCAGAATCAGCCAGGCGATCAACAACAGGTTGCGGCCCTCGTAGCCGGGGATGTCCAGGGTCATCAGGGCCGGCACCGACGACACGCAGTACACGGCGATCATCAAGCCCCATTGCACTTTTGACGCACGCTCGAGGAAACGTGTGGTATCACCGCCCAGGCTGGCCAGGATCGGCAGCAGCAGGAACAGGTACACCGGGATGAAGATGCTGAACAGGCCGTACCAGTCCATGGCGATCAGCACGTACTGCACCGGGAGTGCCACGTAGAAGGCTGCCACCAGTGCCGGGTAGTCGCTGCGCCGGGTAGGGGTGAGGGTCATGAATTCGCGCAGGGCATAGAACGACACACCGTAGAACAGCACGATCACACCGTACTTGCCGAACACAAAGGCAATGCCGATCACCACCACCATCACCCACCAGGCATTGATGCGGGCGTTGAGGTTGTCGATCACGGCGTGCGGCGCCGGGCCGGCGCGCCATTTGAGCAGGCGGCCGACCACGCTGGCCAGCAGCAGCAGGGCGCCGATGCCGGCAAACAGGGAAAGGGTGTTGTTGTCCATGTCAGGCATCCTTGGGGGCCAGGTTCAGCAGGGCCTGGCTGGCCCGCTCGAGAAACGCCTGCTTGCTTTCATCGGCGTGCAGGTGCAGCGGTTCGCCAAAGCTCAGGGTGCACAGCAACGGCAATGGCAAGGCGCGCCCTTTGGGCATCACCCGGTTGAGGTTGGCGATCCAGACCGGTACCAGTTCGACCTGCGGGTGGGCGGCTGCCAGGTGATACAACCCGCTTCTGAAGGGCAGTAGCGGTTCGTCGCCAAGGTTGCGCGTGCCCTCCGGGAAGAAGATCAGCGAGTCGCCCTGGGCCACCGCGTCCAGCACCGGCTGCAAAGGGCTGCCTTGCCCTTCGCTGCGCTGGCGCTCGATCAGTACCCCGTTGAAGACCTTGCGGATAAGAAAGTCGCGGATGCCCGGCCTGGCCCAGTAGTCTGCGCCGGCCACCGGGCGCGTGCGTTGGCGCAGCCCTTGCGGCAGCGAGGCCCACAGCAGCACGAAGTCGCCGTGGCTGCTGTGGTTGGCGAAATACAGGCGCTGCACCGGCAGCGCCGAGCACCCCAGCCAAAGGGCGCGGGCACCGGTAATCAGGCGGGCGGCCGAGGTGATGACGTAAGCAGTCAGGTTGGCGAGCATAGGCAGGTGGTCATCCCTTCAAAGGCAGTGTCAGCAGGGTAGCCAAGGCTAGCGACAGCTGCAGGCCCAGGCATACGGCCTGACGGCGCAACAGGCCCAGTGCGGCCCGGCTGCGGGCAGGCCAGGCGCGGCCGTCGGTGGCCTGTGGTTTGAGTTTCAGTTCGAACAGGGCGCGGTCCAGGGCCTGGGTGTCAGCCGGCAGGTCTGCGCTATTGGCCAGGTGGGCAAACAGTTCGGCATCGATAGCCACACGGATGGCCCAGTATTTGTGGAGCACGCCGAGCACCAGCAGCACGCTGCACAGCAGGCTCGCCAGCGGATGCAGTGGGGCATTGAGCAGCGGTGAAAGGCCATACGCCAGGGCCAGCAAGGTGAGGCCGTCGGACAGGCGCTCCAGCTGTTTCCCTCGGCCCAGCAGGCTGGCGGCCACGCGCAGGTTCATGGCTGTGCTCCCAGTTGCTGAAGAGCCTGGTGATGCGCGTTGCGCAGTACGATGCCGGGGCGTGCTTGGCGAATCAGCGCTTCTGCCTGTTGGGCGTCGCTGCTGCGGCCGGAGAGCAGCAGCCACGCGGCCACGGCGCTGGCGCTGCGCGAGTAGCCTAAAGCGCAGCACACTAGCACCGGGCTCTGGGCGCGCAGGTGTTCGATGGCGTTGGCGGCCTGCTGTAGAAGGGCAACGTCTGGCGCTATCAGATCCAGGGTAGCGAAACACTGATAGTCAAGGGCTGACGCGATCGTCGTAGGAGCGGCCTTGCGTCGCGAAAGGGCTGCGGAGCAGCCCCGACAGTTTCTGCTGCGAAGCTGGAAACCCTGGGCCGCTTCGCGCCCCTCTCGCGACACAAGGCCGCTCCTACAATGGTTTGCGTTACACGGCAGTTCTGCGCACAGATCAACAATTGCAGCGAACTGCGTGTCGCGCCCTGGGATTCTCCCCAGGTACACACCATCACACACCTCGTCGGCCTGTGGATGGCGCCGGGTCCACAACCGCGAATTGAGCCACGCGCCCGCCAGATAGGGTGCCAGCAGCCACCGGCTTGCAGGCGACAAGCGCCCGTCATCACCCTTCTGAAAACCACCCGCCCCGAACACGGCGTAGTTCAGCGCCACCAGCCCCAACGACACCGCCGGCCAACTCAACCACAGCCAAGCCCCGCCCATCGCAGCGGCAGGGAGTACACACAGCAGCGCGCCCAAGGCATAACAAGCGGCAACCTTCCAGCGCTTGGCATCCTGAGCAAGACGGGCCGCCTGAAAGGGCAGGCGCCCTTGCTGCGGCCACAGCCACAGGCAGGCAAACCCCGCCAGCGCCCCCGTGGGCACATCGATGAAATGGTGCTGCCAGGTGGTCAGCACCGATACCCCGATCAGCGCCATCCAGCCATGCATCAGCCACCGCCAGGGCTGGCGTTGCACATGCCGGGCAAACATCGCCCAGATGATCACCAGCAAAGCGATGTGCAGCGAAGGCGCCTGGTTGAATGGCTTGTCGAAGCCCATCAACACATCGAACAGCCAGCCGAACAGCCCGTCCAGGCCCGGCCGCTCGAAGGTGAACCGCAGCGGCCACAGCAGAAAACAGCAGACGCTGATCACCTGTGCGCTGAGTAGCGCCAGCGCATGGCGGTCCATTTCCTGGCGTGTGCGCGGCAGCAGGAAGGACAACCCGTACAGCAGGTCGATCGACCAGTACGGGATGATCGTCCAGGGCCACAGCGGCATGCCGTGCTCCCAGCCGAACACCAGGCTGCCGACATCACTGCGCCCAGCCGTGTAATTGTTCGCCAGCCCATAGCTGAGGAAGAACAACGGCCCCAGCAGCAGAAGCCAGAACACGCCCCGGCGAATCAGCCCGTGCTCGCGTGGCGGGCTCACTCAGCGCACCCGCTGTGCCAGGCTGACGCTGAAAATGCCCCATTCATCGATACGCTGGGCCAGCTTGCGGAAGCCCGCGGCCTCAACCAGCTGGTCCATCTCGGCCTGGCTGCGCCGGCGCATTACCCAAGCCTCGCCACCGCGGTGGCTGGTGAGGGCGCGGGCAATCATCTCCAGTTGCGGGTGCCATGGCTGGCCGGTGTAGACCAGGTAGCCGCCATCCTCTATGGCGTCGGCCAGCCCGGCGAGGGAATTGCCCACCAGTTGGTTACTGGGGAAGAGCTCGTACAGCCCCGAAACCACGGCCAGCGTTGGGGGCTGTTCAAGTGTGGCCAGGCTCTGGCGATCGAAGGCGTCGCCCTGGACGAATCGGGCGATGTCGGCCAGGCCCTTCTCGCGGATCAGCGCGCTGCCTTGCTGAACGTTCAGTTCGCTGTAGTCGCGCAGCAGGATCGAATCTGGCAACTGCTCAAGGCCTTGAAGGGCTTCGAGGATATAGCGGCCATGGCCAGCCGCGATATCGACGATGTGCACGGGCCGTTGCTGTTCACGCAGGTGGGCGATGGCCAGGCGCAGCAATTGCTCGACGTGCAGTTTGCGTTGGCGTATGCCACGCCAGCCGATGGCGTCGAGGTAGTTCTGGTCGATCAGGCGCCCCAGTTTGCCCTTGCCGGTCGGCTGGTTGCGGTACACGTAGTCGAGGGTGCTGCCAGAATCGAAGCCGGTGTCAAACCCGAGCTTCACCCCCGCAGACAGCCCCTTGCCCAGGCTCAAGCCGGCGCGGGTGGCGCGCCAGTAAAGGTCGCGTGGCGAGTTGCGCGGCAGCGGCGCAGCCAGGCTTTCTGCCTCGGCGCAACTGGCCCCGGTCTTGTCGGCATCCAGCAGTGAGGGCAACGCGGCGGGGCTGGCGAAGCAATGGTCGACAAACCGTTCGATGCGCCTAAGGGCATGGGCCCGATCACGTTCACCCAAGGTGTCGTGGAAGAACCCGGGCAGTATGTGCATCTCCTTTCGTGTGCTGCCGAGCCGGTCGAAAAACCGTTCTTGCGGTTGGCGCTCGACCACGAAATCAGCCCCGGACACCAGCAACTGGGTCGGCACCTGGATGGCCTGGGCGTCGGCCACCACGCGGTCGGCGGCCTCGTACAGGCCCAGCAGCATGGTTACCGAAATGGGCCGGCTGATCAGCGGGTCGGCCACGTACGACATCACCCGCTCAGGGTCGTGGGTGAGCAGGCGCGGCTTGACGTAGCTATTCACGAAGAAATTGCCGCGCAAGGCCTTCAGCAGCTTCAGGCCTGGGCGGGCAAACGGCACGTACAGCTTGACCTTGAACGCTGGCGAGGCCAACACCAGGCAGCGCACCTTGGGCGCGTAGTCGTGGGCCCAGGTGGCGATCAGCACGGCGCCGACGCTTTGTGCCAGTACCACCAGGTCCTGTTCGGCGATGCCGTGGTGGGCCTGGATGTGTTCGATGAAGGTTTGCACGTCGCGCACACTGGTGGCGAACCCCGGGCTGTCGCCACGCGCGCCTGGCGAGCGGCCGTGGCCGCGGGCATCCCAGGCGAAGAAGTCGTAGCCCGGCATGTCCAGCTCATCGGCCAGGTGGGCCATGCGCCCGCCGTGCTCATGGCCCCGGTGGAACATCACCACGGCGCGGCGTGGCTGGTGTTCGTTGCGGGTGGTAGGCCAATGACGGTAATGCAGCTCGACACCGTCATGGGTGGGGAAGTGCAGCGCTTGCGCTTGGCGCATGGTCAACGTCCTTTTGCGGCGACGATAGGCTCAGCGGGTTTCGGCCAGGCCCTGGCGAACCCGGTTGTAGAGGGTATAGAGCGAGAGCGCGAGGATGACCAGCAACAGGCCGTTGATCCAGGCGCCATCGAGCAGGCCAAAGGCGACGCCGGTGCCCAGCACGCCGAAGGCGAAGGCCCTGTCGCTCTTGCCCATAGGCCCGTCGTAGCGCCGCGAGGCGCCTGCCAGCGGGCCCATGACACCGGCGTACTCGCTGAAGGTGGCGCACAGCACCACCAGCACCACCAGCGCAGGCGACACCCCGGCCAACAAGGCGAAGGGCAGGTACAGCGCTGCATCGGCAATCACGTCACACAGTTCGTTGAGGTAAGCACCGAGGGTGGATTGCTGGCCGAACTCCCGGGCCAGCATGCCGTCGACAGCATTCAGCGCCATGCGCAGCAGCATCCAGATCGGCACCAGGATGAACAGCCAGGTGATGTGCGGCAGGGCGGCCAGCAGCAGGCCCACCAGGAGCGATACCACGGCAGCGGTGACAGTGACCTGATTGGCGGTGACGCCTCGGTCGTAAAGGCGTTGCACGGCCGGGCGCAACAAAGCCTGGAAGCGTGGTTTGAACTGGTAGATCGAGGCCACTGGACAGTCCTTTTTAGTGGGGCGTCATGGCGCCATTGTGTGTGAGCCTTCTTCGCGGGTAAACCCGCGAAGAATCCAACGCAGTGCATGGCACCGGCTGCGCCGGTGTTCGCGGGCGCGCCCGCTCCTACAGGGACCGCGCCAGCTTTTAGTAATTGAGCAAGACAGTTGCTCCCGCCAGCCGGTCAACCAACCCCGACGCATACCCTGGCAACGCCGCAAAGTCCCGCGCGCACACCAGCAACCGGCGGTTGGCCCAGGGTTCCGCCAGGGCTACCCAGTGCAGCGGCAACAGCCCTTGCCAACGCTTCACCGCCGCCAGTGGCACCACCCCGACCCCGGCCCCGCCTGCAACCATGCGGATCACGCCATCAAACCCTTCGGCCCGCACTCTCACCTGCATGCGCCGGCCTTCCCGCAATGCCTGTTCCTCCAGGTACAACGCCAATGCACTGCCTGCTCCAAGCCCGACATGACCATGCGCCAGGCTGTCGATGAAGCTGGGGGCAGCCTCGCTGGCCAGCGGATGGCCAGGCGGGGTTACCAGCACCAGTGGGTCGTCACGAAACGGCCGGGTTTGCAGGTGCCCGAAAGGCGCGGCTGTTGAAACAATGCCAAGGTCTGCCATGCCTTGCGTAATCGCCTGCACGATGCGCAGGCTCGGCAGTTCCTGTATGTCCACGCTGACGCCGGGGTTTTCAGCCAGGTAACCGGCCACCAGTTCAGGCAGGTACTCCGTAAGTGCTGCGGTGTTGCACAGCAGGCGCACTTGGCCGTGCTGCCCCTGCGCGTACTGGCCCAGGTCGAACTGCAGGCGTTCGACCTGCTGGGCAATCAGGCGAGCATGCTGCAACAGCGCCTGGCCGGCCGGGGTCGGCTGAACACCGCGGCGGTTACGCTGCAGTAAAGGGATGCCCAGCGACGCTTCCATGGCCCGGATGCGCGCACTGGCTGCCGGCAGCGACAGATGGCTGCGGCTGGCACCGGCGGTGATGTTGCCGCACTCCAGGGTGTGCTGGAACAGCTTGAGATCGATCAGGTCAAAATGCATGTGCCTCTGCCTTAGCAAGAGTCTGGATAAGGGTATGGCAGATTTTCAGCCTGCCCACCACGGGCCATTATCGGCCCATGAATACCTTGCTCGCTTTCTACCACAACATGGGCCCTGCTCTGTCGCTGCTAGTGGTGCTGACGTTCCTGCTGGCCGGCGCAGTGAAAGGCGTGATCGGCCTGGGGCTGCCCACCATCGCGATGGGCCTGCTGGGCCTGGCTATGCCTCCGGCGCAGGCTGCAGCACTGCTGATCGTGCCGTCGACCCTTACCAACCTTTGGCAGTTGGCCAGCGGCGGGCACCTGCGAGCGTTGCTGGTGCGGCTGGGCCCGATGCTGGCGCTGATCTTCATTGGCACTTTGCTGGGCAGTGCCTGGCTGGGCATCGACAACGGGCCATGGGCCGCGCATGCGTTGGGTGCGGCCTTGCTGGCGTACGCGGTGTACGGGCTGGTTGGGCCGGGCTTGCGCTTGGCAGCGGCGCACGAGCGTTGGCTGGGGCCTGCGTGCGGGCTGGTGACGGGGGTAATCACGGCGGCAACCGGGGTATTCGTGATACCTGCGGTGCCCTACTTGCAGAGCCTGGGCCTGAGCCGCGAGCAGATGATCCAGGCGCTGGGCCTGTCGTTCACGGTTTCGACCCTGGCACTGGGTGTTGGCCTGGCCGGGCAGGATGCCCTCGGTGGCCAGGCCTTGGGTGCTTCACTGCTGATGCTGGCGCCAGCCTTGCTCGGCATGCTGGCCGGGCAGTGGTTGCGTCAGCGCATCAGCGCGTTGCTGTTCAAGCGTTGTTTCTTCATCGGCCTGGCCGCACTGGGCGGCCACTTGCTGATCAACGGTTAGCGCTGGATGCGCTGAGCATGTCGACCTGCTGGATATCGAAATCGCGCTCAAGGTAGTCCATGCGTTTTTCGAAGAAGGCGGCCATGTGCGGCAGGGCCGAATGCACATCCAGCGCGGCCTGGTCGGCCCACACTTCGAAAAACACGAAAAGGCTCGGGTCCTGCTGGTCGCGCAGCATGTGGTACTCGATGCAACCTGGCTCCTGGCGGCTTGGCTCGACATAAGGGCGGAACAGGTTTTCGAACGCATCGGCCATTTCCGGGCGGGTCTTGGCTTTGAGGATGAAGGCGATCTGCTCAGTCATGGGGCGCTACTCGGTGAGAGGTGGTGAACCGATTCTACGGCAATAATGTGATGTTGATTCGTGACTTCTGGTCAATTGTATTTTGCCCGGTGACTTCTGTATCCCGCCCCTGCGAACCTCTAACCTGCCGACATCAAATTTTGACTCGGCCGGGGAGGCCAGCATGAAAAAGATTCTTCTGCTCAATGGTGGTAAACAGTTCGCTCACTCTGATGGCCGCCTCAACACGACCTTGCACGAAGCGGCCATCGCCCACCTGGACCGCGCCGGTTTCGATGTACAGCAGACGTTCATCGACGGTGGCTACGACGTGCAGGCCGAGGTCGAGAAGTTTCTCTGGGCCGATGTGATCATCTACCAGATGCCGGGCTGGTGGATGGGCGCGCCGTGGACGGTGAAGAAGTACATCGATGAAGTGTTCACCGCAGGCCATGGCAGCCTCTACGCCAACGATGGCCGCACCCGCTCGGATCACACGCAGAAGTACGGCAGCGGTGGCCTGGTGCACGGCAAGCAATACATGCTGTCGCTGACCTGGAACGCGCCGCAGCAGGCCTTCGATGACCCGAGCGATTTCTTTGAAGGCAAAGGCGTGGATGCGGTGTACTTCCCGTTCCACAAGGCCAACCAGTTCCTTGGCATGACCGGCCTGCCGACTTTCCTGGCAACGGATGTGATGAAGCGCCCGGATGTGCCGGCGGCGCTGGCAGCTTATGAAGCCCATCTGGACAAGGTGTTCGGCAAGGCAGCGTGATGGGTTGCCTGTACTGGCCTCATCGCGGGCTGGCCTGCTCCCACGGTGAGGTAGGAGCAGCCGCAGTTGGCCTGTACATGCGATTATCTGATCCTTGCACAGACCCATCACAGGCCCGAATGTGAAAACCCGATCCGAAGAACTCCAGGTGTTCGTCGCCGTCATCGACTGCGGCTCGATCTCCGCCGCTGCCGAGCAGATGGGCCAGACCCCGTCCGCCGTCAGCCGCACGTTGTCGCGCCTGGAGGGCAAGCTGGGCACCACTCTGGTCAATCGCACCACCCGGCGTATGGACCTCACCGAGGAAGGGCGTTTTTTCCTCGACCGCGCGCGGTTGATCCTGCAGCAGATGGACGACATGGAAGAGCGCCTGTCGATGAACCGCCAGACCCCTACCGGGCGCCTGCGCATCAACGCTGCCGCCCCTTTCATGCTGCATGCCATTGTGCCGTGGATCGGCGAGTTCCGCCGCCAGTACCCGGGCATAGAGCTGGAGTTGAACACCGACGACCTGATCATCGACCTGCTGGAGCACAGCACCGACGTGGCGATTCGCATCGGCGAACTGGCCGACTCCAGCCTGCATGCACGCAACCTCGGCTGCAGCCCGGTGCAGGTGCTGGCAAGCCCCGCCTACCTGGCGCAGCATGGTACGCCCCAGCGTGTCGAGGACCTGGCCAACCACTGCCTGCTTGGCTTCAGCCAACCCGACTCACTCAACCAGTGGCCGCTACGCCATGCCCAGGGTGACCGCTTCGGCATCCGCCCCGCGTTGCTCGCTTCCAGCGGCGAGACCCTGCGCCAGCTGGCGCTGGCCGGGGAGGGCATCGTCAGCCTGTCGCATTTCATGACCCACGAAGACATTCGCAGCGGGCGCTTGCAGGTGCTGTTGGGTGAAGCCAACAACGGTTACCGGCAACCGATTCACGCGGTGTACTACCGCAACACGCAGCTGGCCCTGCGTATTCAGTGCTTTCTGGATTTCATCCAGCGCAAGCTGGCCATGTACGCCTGCTGATTTGCCTGAACGCGACAAAGCCTGCCCACGGGCGGCGAAACGCCCTGCGGGCGATTGCACAGTCCATGCGCATCGGCCTTACTGACTGCTCGACAAAAACAACACCAAGGAAGTGTCATGCGTATTGTCCCGTTTCAGTACCTGGCTCTCGCAACCGCGATCCTGAGCTGTTCCTCGGTTTACGCTGCGGATCTGGAAGGCGGTGCAGTGGCTGCCCCCGATCAATATGGTGCACAGGTCGCCGCCGATATCCTGAAAAAGGGCGGCAACGCAGTCGATGCCGCCGTGGCCACGGCCTTCACCCTGGCGGTGACCTACCCCGAGGCCGGCAATATCGGCGGCGGCGGTTTCATGACCCTGTTCGTCGACGGCAAGCCGTATTTCCTCGACTACCGCGAAGTGGCGCCCAAGGCCGCCACGCGCAACATGTATCTGGACGACAAGGGTGAGGTCATCGAGAACCTCAGCCTGGTCGGGGTGCGCGCCGCTGGCGTACCCGGCACGGTGATGGGCTTGTGGGAGGCGCATCGCAAGTTTGGCAAGCTGCCCTGGAGCGAGCTGCTGACCCCGGCCATCGGCTATGCGAAAAATGGCTTCAAGGTCGCGGAAAAGCAGTACCAGTACCGCAACGATGCACAGGGCATGTTCAAGACTGCGACCAACTTCAACGATTACTTCGGCAACATGAAGGTTGGCGAGCTGTTCAGGCAGCCCGAACTGGCCCACACCCTGGAGCGCATCGCCGACAAAGGCGTCAGCGAGTTCTACCAGGGCAAGACTGCCGATTTGCTGGTGGCGCAGATGCAGGCCGACAAGGGCCTGATCACCAAGCAAGACCTGCAGGATTACAAGGCCGTATGGCGTGAGCCGATGGCCGTCAGCTGGCGTGGCAACGTGGTGTATACCGCGCCACCACCCAGCTCCGGCGGTGTAGCCCTGGCTCAGTTGCTGGGCATCAAGGAAGACCGCGCGGCGGACTTCAAAGGGGTGGCGCACAACTCGGCGCAGTACATCCACCTGCTGGCCGAGATCGAGAAGCGCGTGTTCGCCGACCGCGCCGACTATCTCGGTGACCCGGCCTTTACCCAAGTGCCGGTGGATAAACTGGTGGCCAAGGACTACCTGGCCAAGCGCGCTGCGCAGGTCAACCCGAAAGCCATTTCCGACACTGACAAGGTCAAGCCCGGGCTGGAGCCGCACCAGACCACGCACTTTTCCATCGTCGACAAGCACGGCAACGCGGTCAGCAACACCTACACCCTCAACCTCGACTACGGCAGCGGCGTGGTGGTGAAAGGGGCGGGTTTCCTGCTGAACGACGAGATGGACGATTTCAGCGCCAAGCCGGGGGCGGCCAATGCCTTTGGCGTAGTCGGCGGTGATGCCAACGCGATCGAGCCGGGCAAGCGCATGCTGTCATCGATGAGCCCCAGCCTGATGACCCGTGACGGCAAGGTCGAGCTGGTGATCGGCACCCCGGGTGGTTCGCGGATCTTTACCTCGATCTTCCAGGTGATGAACAACCTGTATGACTACGGCATGCCATTGGACAAGGCGGTGGCGGCGCAGCGTGTGCACCATCAGTTGCTGCCCAAGGACACCATCTACTTCGACAGCTATGCACCGTTGACCGGGCCTGTGGCTGACGGCCTGAAGAAGATGGGGTATGTGCTGGAAGACCAGGGCTGGGAGATGGGGGATATCCAGGCGATCCGGGTGGAAGGGGCAAAGCTGGAGACGGCCTCTGATCCACGGGGGCGTGGGGTGGGCATGATCGTCAAATAAGCTGCCGCCTGTGTTGGCCAGATCGCCGGCAAGTCAGCTCCCACGGGGATCGCATCAGGGCTGACAGGTGTTTGCCACAAGGTATGCAGCGCCTGTTAGAGCGAGCGCCGCCCGCGCGGCGCATCGCGAGCTGCGCTCGCTCCTACGTTTGTTTCGGGCCAATTATTCCTGTGGGATTTGCGCGCGAACGCCTTGGCGCATGCCTCAAAATCGCGTCGTACGAACAAGGCGGCCGCGCGCATCTGGCACAGGGGTTACTGGCCCGAAACAAACGTAGGAGCGAGCGCAGCTCGCGATGCGCCGCGCGGGCGGCGCTCAATCTCACAGGCACTGAAGATGCAGCGGCTACCCTTGCCAGTAACCATAGAATCTCCCACAGGTACGGCGCTGTTTCTGATCCTGCACCGTTGCTGTGGCAGCCTGGCTTGCCGGCCCTGGGCCGCTCAGCGGCCCCCGGGCTTGCAGTCAGACGCGGAACTGGCTGACCAGCGTCTGCAACTGCCCACCCAGGCGCGCCAGTTCGACGCTGGACGCTGCCGTTTCATTGCTGGCCGCTGCCGTCTGCTCAGACACATCGCGCACATTGAGGATGCTGCGGCTGATCTCCTCGGCCACCGCACTCTGCTGCTCTGCGGCCGCGGCAATTTGCTGGTTCATCGACTGAATGCCCGACACCGTGCTGGTAATGCTCTCCAGCGAGGCCCCGGCCTTGCGCGCCAGTTCCACGCTGCTGTCGGTCAGGGTGCGGCTGCCTTGCATGGCGCTGGCCACTTGCTGCGTACCCTGCTGCAGGCCAGCAATCAGCTCTTCGATTTCTTCGGTGGACTTTTGCGTACGCTGCGCCAGGCCGCGTACTTCATCGGCCACCACGGCGAAGCCGCGCCCGGCTTCACCCGCCCGCGCCGCCTCGATCGCCGCGTTCAGCGCCAGCAGGTTGGTCTGTTCTGCCACCGACTTGATCACGTCCATCACACTGCCGATTTTCTGGCTTTCCTGTTGCAGCAGGCTCATGGCTTCAGTAGAGCGGTGCATGTCCTGGGCCAGGCGCTCGATCTGGCCGATCGCTTCACCGACCACACGGTCGCCGGCGCGGGCTTGCTCGTCGGCACCGGTGGCGGCGTGCGAAGCCTGTTCGGCATTGCGCGCCACTTCTTGCACGGTGGCGGCCATTTCGTGCATGGCGGTGGCCACCTGGTCGGTTTCGACCTTCTGGCTATTGGCCCCGGCACTGGTCTGTTCGGTCACTGCCGACAGTTCTTCGGCAGCGCTGGCGATCTGGGTCACGCCGTCGCGGATGCCGCTGATCAGCTCGCGCAAGGTGGTGCCCATGCGCGCGATGCCTTGCTGCAGCACGCCCAATTCGTCGCGGCGGGTGACACGCAGTTGCTGGGTCAGGTCGCCACTGGCGATCTTTTCCACCGCCAGCAGCGTTTCGCGCAACGGACGGGTGATCTGCCGGGTGATCAACACCGCGCCCAGCACGCCGACCAGCAACGCCAGCAGCGTGGCGATGGCCTGCAGGCTGCGGGCCTGGCTGCTTTCGACGTCGCGACGCTGCAGCTGGATCTGGTACAGCGCATCGCTGCGCTTGACGATATCGGCACCCTGTACGGTCATTTCCGCACGCGCGGTGGTGATGCTGGCGACCGCATCGCGGAACTGGCGTACGGCATCACGGTAGGCCCGTACCGCGCTTTCCAGTTGCAGCAGGCGTGTGCTTTCACCCGGCATCTGGCCTTTGAGGTTGTCGACATTGGCCAGTGCCGCATCCAGCTGGCGCAGGGCGGCCTGCTCGTTGCTGGCACTGTTGTCGGCAATGTAGCCGCGCACGTCGATGCGCACCTGCAGCAACTGCTGGCGCGCCTGGCTGATCAGTTGGTACTGGGCCAGGCGCACGCTGTCGGCTTCCGGGCGGGCCATGACTTCCTGGCTGAGCAGGTCCATGGCCTGGTCGGCGCCGGCGGCCGAGCTGTCCATGGTGCTACGCGCTGCGCGCGTGGCGTCGTAGCCTTGGCGCATCTTGTTCAGCGACAGCTTGTAGGCGCTGATGGTTTCCCCCAGCTCCCCCAGCAGCTTGACGTTCTCGGGGCTTTTGAAGGTACTGGCCAGGTAGGCCTGCTGCTTGCTGAAGGCGTTCAGCTTGGCCTGGGTGTTGGCGGCCGCGGCATCGTCGCCATTGGCGATCATGTACTGCAGGCGGGCCACGCGCAGGTCGGTCAGGTCTTTGTTCAACTGGCCGATGTCGCTCATCCAGTTGCTACGGTCGATCAGGCTGCCCAGGCTGGTCCAGCCAGTCAGGGCCAGCAGGCCGGTGAGGACAAGCACCAGGCCGAAGCCCAGGCCGAGTTTGAGGTTGACGCTGATGTTGGCAAACCAGCTGTTCATGCACGCACTCCAGAAATAGTTTTCGCTCTTTTGATGTTCGATCGCCAGGCGTTATTGTTCTGGATGCCCGCTGATTCATGCAGGGGTTATCGGCAATGCTGCGGGAAGCTGAAACGCTTTTTCAGCAAAAAAAAGCGTGCGGGTTTTTGTAGGCGCGGCCTTGCCGGTGCGCCGGACCGGTGGGAAAGGGCCGCGAAGCGGCCCCAGGGTTCCAGCGGTGACGCAGCAGCCTGTTGGCGAGGTGTCAGAGGCTACGGGCACTGAAGGTGTCGCAGCGGTCCACTTCACCTTCGGCAAACCCTGTCTTGAACCAGCGCACGCGCTGGGCCGAGGTGCCATGGGTAAACGAGTCCGGCACTACACGGCCGCGCCCTTGCTGTTGCAGGCGGTCATCGCCAATGGCGTTGGCAGCGTTCAGCGCCTCCTCTACATCGCCCGGCTCCAGCCAGTTCAGGCGCTTCTGTGCCTGGTAGGCCCAGACACCCGCCAGGCAGTCCGCCTGCAGTTCCTGGCGTACCAGCAACCCATTGTCGCCCTCCATACGCTGGCCACTGCGGCGGGCGGCGTCGACCTTGGCCGAAACCCCCAGCAAGGTCTGTACGTGGTGGCCAATTTCGTGGGCAATGACGTAGGCCTGGGCAAAGTCGCCGGCCGCGGCGAAACGGGTTTCCATTTCGCGGAAGAACGACATGTCCAGGTACACGCGCTGGTCGGCCGGGCAATAGAACGGCCCCACGGCCGCAGAGGCAGCGCCGCAGGCCGAATTGACCTGGCCACTGAACAGCACCAGCTTGGGGTCGCGGTACTGTTTGCCTGCTTCGGCGAACAATGCCTTCCAGGTGTCCTCGGTATCGCCCAGGATCGAGGCCACGAACTGGGCCTGTTCATCGTTGGCCGGTGGCGCCTTGGCGCCAGCACCGCTTGGCGCGGTCTGGGTCTGCTGCTGCTCCACCTGGCCGGCCAGCTGGCCGAGGATCTGCAGCGGGTCCTGCCCGGTCAACCAGCCGATGCCGACGATCAGCAGGATCGCCCCCAGGCCCAGGCCCTTGCCGCCGCCAAAGCGCATGCCGCCCCCACCGCCACCTTCGCCCCGGGCATCGACTACGTTGTCGCTGCGTCGGCCTTTTCGCCATTCCATGAGTGCTCTCCCGAGCGTGAAACAAGAAGTGAAAGATTAGTTCACGACAGCAGCGGGTGTCAGGTCCAGGTGGTCATGCATAACCAAATGGATATGTTTGACGTGCCTCATTTCAATATTCACCGCGCGCGACATGCCGGAAACTGTATGTAGGAGCGGGCTTGCCCGCGAAGGGTTCAATAAGCCCGCCTGTGCATCTCCATAATTCCAAGAGAGGAAACCGGCATGCCCGCCCAGGACAACAGCCGCTTCGTGATCCGTGATCGCAACTGGCACCCCAAAGCCCTCACCCCCGACTACAAGACCTCCGTTGCCCGCTCGCCGCGCCAGGCGCTGGTCAGCATTCCGCAATCGATCAGCGAAACCACCGGCCCGGATTTTTCCCACCTGGGCTTCGGTGCCCATGACCATGACCTGCTGCTGAATTTCAATAACGGTGGCCTGCCGATCGGTGAGCGCATCATCGTTGCCGGCCGCGTTGTGGACCAGTACGGCAAGCCTGTGCCCAATACCCTGGTGGAAATGTGGCAAGCCAACGCCGGTGGCCGCTACCGCCACAAGAACGACCGCTACCTGGCACCGCTGGACCCCAACTTCGGCGGTGTCGGCCGCTGCCTGACCGACCATGACGGCTACTACAGCTTCCGCACCATCAAGCCGGGCCCGTACCCGTGGCGCAACGGCCCGAACGACTGGCGCCCGGCGCACATCCACTTCGCCATCAGCGGCCCGTCGATCGCCACCAAGCTGATCACCCAGCTGTATTTCGAAGGCGACCCGCTGATCCCGATGTGCCCGATCGTCAAGTCGATCGCCAACCCGCAAGCTGTGCAGCAGTTGATTGCCAAGCTCGACATGAGCAACGCCAACCCGATGGACTGCCTGGCCTACCGCTTCGACATCGTACTGCGCGGCCAGCGCAAGACCCACTTCGAAAACTGCTGAGGACCCCGCCATGCCAATCGAACTGCTGCCGGAAACCCCTTCGCAGACCGCCGGCCCCTACGTGCACATCGGCCTGGCCCTGGAAGCGGCCGGCAACCCTACCCGTGACCAGGAAATCTGGAACCGCCTGGCCAAGCCCGACGCCCCGGGTGAGCACATTCAGCTGATCGGCCATGTCTACGACGGCAACGGCCACCTGGTGCGCGACTCGTTCCTGGAAGTGTGGCAAGCCGATGCCAACGGCGAGTACCAGGATGCCTACAACCTGGAAAACGCTTTCAACAGCTTCGGCCGCACCGCCACCACCTTCGACGCCGGTGAGTGGACGCTGTACACGGTCAAGCCCGGTGTGGTGAACAATGCCGCTGGCGTACCGATGGCGCCGCACATCAACATCAGCCTGTTTGCCCGTGGCATCAACATCCACCTGCACACGCGCCTGTATTTCGATGATGAAGCGCCGCTCAATGCCAAGTGCCCGGTGCTCAACCTGATCGAGCAGCCGCAGCGCCGCGAGACGCTGATTGCCAAGCGCTGTGAAGTGGACGGGAAAACGGCGTATCGCTTTGATATCCGTATTCAGGGGGAAGGCGAGACGGTGTTCTTCGACTTTTGATGTAGACGTCGGGGCCGCCAAGCGGCCCCGATGCCTCAGCCTGCAACGGGTTTGAGGTCGAACGCACCGGCCTGATGTTGAAACAGCAGGCAATCGGCAGCCGCTGTGCAGCCACTTTCATGTATCAACCCGGCCGGCAGATTGTAATAGACGCCTGCGGGATACTCGATGCGCTTGCCGTCGATCACCGCATAGAAAGTCCCCTTCAGCACGACCGTCGGCAGTGCCTGGCTGTGCTGGTGCAGGCCGTTGTCGGTGCCTTTGCTGAATTTCACATAGGCCGAGTAGGGCCCCTTGCCGAAGATATCGCCTTCAACGTTGGCGAAGCTGACAGCGCCATTGGTATTGGGCACGGCCTGCCAGTTCAAGGCCGTGTGGTCGGTGACTGAAACGAGTGGTTGTGCCGCGTTGGCGCCGACTGCCAAGGTGCCGAGTGCCAACGCTGCGATGAATGCCTGCACTGCTTTCATGCTGGAGTACCTTTGTTGAGTGAGATCAACAAAAGGCTAACTCACCGTTCAGGGCACAAATACGGGCGGAACCAGCCATGACTTGTGTCAATCACGCACAAATCAATATTCCCACCTCGCTTGTGAATAGTACGCCTGCACATAATCCAGCAATGCTCGCACCTTTGGCGGCAGGTAGCGGCTCTGTGGATAAACCGCGTAAAGCGTGCGCGCTGGCAGTTTCCAGCCTTCCAGCACCGGTACCAGCCGCCCGTTCAGCAGGGCATCGTGGACGATGAAGCGGTCGAAGCTGGCGATGCCGAGGGCGCCTATGGCGGCAGCGCGCAGGGCCATCGGCGAATTCGCACTCAGGCGTCGGGGCATGAGTATGTCGCGCTGTTCGCCTTGGGTGTTGGTCAGTTGCAGGCGCTGTGGGTGTGGTAGCTGGCTATAGCCGAGCAGGGGGTGGCCAGTGAGTTCGTCGGGCGTAGCCGGTGTGCCGTGTCGCTGCAGATAACCCGGGGCTGCTACCAGCAACACCTCGCTGCCCGTCAGCCGGCGCGCCACCAGGCTGGAGTTCGGTAACTGGTCGGTGACCCGCAAGCAGACATCAATTTCCGCTTCGAGAAGGTCGACGAAGCGGTCGCTGCAGTGCAGCTCGATCTGCAACAGGGGATGGCGCTCGACGAAATCCGGTAGCCAGCGACCCAGCTCGAGTTCACCAAAGGCTGTGGCCACGCCCAGGCGCAAGGTGCCAGTGGGCTGTTGCTGATGCTCCGACAATTCCAGGCTCATCGCCTGCATCTGTTCGAGAATCTGCACGCAATGGCGATAGAACAATGCGCCGGCTTCGGTGAGGTGCAAGCGGCGCGTGGTTCGGGTGAGCAATTGCGCGCCGAGGTGGCGTTCAAGCTGCTTTACCTGGCGTGACAGGACGGTATGCGAGACCCCCGCCTGACTGGCAGCGGCGCTGAAACTGCCGAGATCGACCACCCGGCGGAAAGACTGCATGGCACTGAACTGGTCCATCGGCATCACTCTCCTGGCAAGCTGCGCTGGGGCCAGCCAGGCCCCAGTGCAGCGCGGATCAGCGCCGGACCAGCAGCACGCCGCTTTCCATATGGTGCGTGTACGGGAATTGATCGAACAGCGCGCAGCGTTCGATACGGTGGGTATCTTGCAGCTGAGCGATGTTCTGCGCCAGCGTTTCCGGGTTGCACGAGATGTACAGGATCCGCTCGAAACGCCGGGTCAACTCGCAGGTATCCGGGTCCATACCCGCACGCGGCGGGTCGACGAACACCGTACCGAAGTCATAGGCTTTCAGGTCAATGCCTTCCAGCCGGCGGAACGGCCGCACCTCGTTCAGCGCCTGGGTCAGCTCTTCAGCCGACAAGCGCACCAGCCGCACGTTATTCACAGCGTTTTCGTCGAGGTTGCTCAACGCGGCATTGACCGACGTCTTGCTGATCTCGGTGGCCAGCACCTGGCGCACGCGGGTGGCCAGTGGCAGGGTGAAATTGCCGTTGCCGCAATACAGCTCCAGCAGGTCGTCCTCACGCTCGCCCATTGCCTCGAACGCCCAGCTCAGCATCTTCTGGTTCACGGCACCGTTAGGCTGGGTGAACGCGCCTTCTGGCTGGCGGTAGCTGAACACACGGCCAGCCACGTCGAGTTTTTCCACCGCGTAGTCGCGGCCGATCACCAGGCGCTTGCCTTTGGAGCGGCCAATCACGCTCACGCCCAGCGCCTCGGACAGCTGCCGTGCAGCCACTTCCCAGGCCTCATCCAGCGGGCGGTGGTAGCACAGGGTAATCATGGCGTCGCCAGCCAGGGTGGTAAGGAACTCCACTTGGAACAGGCGGTTGCCCAGTGCTTCGCTGGCCTGCCAGGCTGCCTTCAGGCGCGGCATCAGTTCATTGATGCGCAGGCTGGCAATCGGGAAGTCGTCGATCAGGATCGCCTTGTGCTTCTCGCCCGGGGCGAACATGGCGTAGTGGCGCTGGCCATCCTCGCGCCACAGGCGAAACTCGGCGCGCAGGCGGTAGTGCTCGCGTGGCGAGTCGAAAACAGCCGGCTCTGGTGCGCCGAAGGGTGCCAGCAGCTCGCGCAGCCGGGCGACCTTGGCGTCCAGCTGGGTGGCGTAGGAGGAGGGGTCGAAAGCAGCACTCATGCGTTGAACCAGCCCAGCTTGATGACGAACAGGATGGAAAGGATCACCAGCGCCGGGTTCAGGTCGCGGTAGCGGCCGGAAATCAGCTTGACTGCAGTCCAGGCGATGAAGCCGAAGGCAATACCGTTGGCAATCGAGTAGGTCAGCGGCATGGCCAGGGCAGTCACCACCACCGGTGCGGCTTCGGTAACGTCGTCCCAGTTTATCTCCGCCAGGCCCGAGGCCATCAGCACCGCAACGAACAGCAGCGCCGGGGCCGTGGCGAAGGCCGGCACGCTGCCGGCCAACGGTGCGAAGAACAGGGCCAGCAGGAACAGTACGGCGACCACGATGGCCGTCAGGCCGGTACGGCCACCGGCGCTGACGCCGGCAGCGGATTCGATGTAGCTGGTGGTGGTCGAGGTGCCCAGCAGCGAACCGGCCATGGCCGCGGTGCTGTCAGCGATCAGCGCACGGCCCATTTTCGGCATGTGGCCGTCCTTGCCCATCAGCCCGGCGCGCTTGGCCACGCCGATCAGGGTGCCGGAGTTGTCGAACAGATCGACGAACAGGAAGGCGAAGATCACGCTTACCAGGCCCACATCCAGCGCGCCGGCGATATCCAGCTGCAGGAAGGTCGGGGCCAGCGATGGCGGCATGGAGACGATGCCGCCGAACGGCGTCACGCCCATCACGATCGCCGCGACGGTCACCGCCAGGATGCCGATCAGCACGGCGCCGCGCACTTTCAGTGCTTCCAGGCCGACAATCAGGAAGAAGCCCAGCGTGGCGAGAATCGGGGCCGGTTGCTTGAGGTCACCCAAGCCCACCAGGGTTGCCGGGTTATCGACGACGATGCCGGCATTATGCAGGGCGATCAGCGCCAGGAACAGGCCGATACCGGCAGCAATCGCTGAGCGCAGCGGCAGTGGGATGCTGTTCACGATCCATTCACGGATACGGAAGATCGACAGCAGGAAGAACATCACTGCCGACAGGAACACTGCACCCAGTGCCACCTGCCAGGTGTGGCCCATGTGCAGCACCACGGTATAGGTGAAGAACGCGTTCAGGCCCATGCCCGGGGCCAGGGCGATCGGGTAGTTGGCGATCAGGCCCATGGTGGTGGAGCCGATGGCGGCTGCCAGGCAGGTGGCGACAAAAATCGCCCCCTTGTCCATGCCGGTCTCGCCGAGGATGCTCGGGTTGACGAACAGGATGTAGGCCATGGCCAGGAAGGTGGTGACGCCCGCAAGAATCTCGGTGCGCACGTTGGTGTTGTGTGCTTTTAGTTGAAACAGCCTTTCCAGCATTCCCGCTCCCAAGGCGCCCGGCGCCACGAATATATCGACCCCAACAGCAAAGCACAGACCGTACCGCTTGCCGTGGTTTTGTGTGGGGCGGAAAAAAGCCGCGCATCATACCAGCATGCTCGGCGGTGGCCTATGGCCGTTGGGGAATGGGTTCGCTGTAGCCTGTATTGGCCCTGTGGCCGGCAACCCATCAACCGCTGTGCAACCGATCCCGCTTGGCCAGTGTAGGGAACAGTTTTATCCACACCCCGGTCACCAGCAACGTGCCCACCCCACCCATCACCACTGCCGGCACTGTGCCAAACCAGTGCGCCGTCACCCCCGACTCGAACTCGCCGAGCTGATTTGAGGCACCAATGAACAGCCCGTTCACCGCGCTCACCCGCCCGCGCATCTCATCGGGGGTTTCCAGTTGCACGAACGAACTGCGGATGACCATGCTGATCATGTCTGCCGCGCCCAGTACCACCAGCACCGCCAGCGAAAACCAGAACGAGGTGGACAGGCCGAAGGCAATGGTGGCCACGCCAAAAATACCCACTGCGGTGAACATGGTCCTCCCGACATTGCGCTCGAACGGAAAACGCGCGAGCCACAGCGACATCAGCAACGCCCCCACCGCTGGCGCCGAGCGCAACAGGCCCAGGCCCAGCGGGCCAGTGAGCAGTATGTCCTTGGCGAACACCGGCAGCAGCGCCGTGGCACCGCCCAGCAGCACAGCGAACAGGTCCAGCGAAATGGCCCCAAGAATGTCCGGGCGGCTACGAATGAAGCGGATCCCTGCCAGCAGCGACTCGACGCTGGCACGCCCACGCTGGGTAACCTGGCCGCGTGCCTGCAGGCTCAGGGTCAGGATGCAGGCGATGGCGTACAGGGCCACCGTCGGGCCATACACCCAGATGCTGCCAAAGGCGTACAGAAAACCGCCCACCGCTGGGGCGACGATGGTCGCCGACTGGGTGGCCGAGGCCGAAGCGGCCACCGCCCGTGGGAACAGCCCTGGCGGTACCACGTTGGGTAGCAGCGCCTGGGTGGCTGGCATTTCGAACGAGCGCGTGGCGCCCAGCAGGAAGGCCAGGGCAAAAATCAGTTCCCGGGTAACGTTGTCGGTGGCGCTGCCCACGGCCAGCGCCAGGGCAATCAGCCCCTGCAGGCTCTGGCACAGCGCTGCGACCTTGCGCCTGTCATAGCGGTCGGCGACATGCCCGGTGTGCAGCATGAACAGCACCCGAGGGGCGAATTCGACCAGGCCTACCAGGCCCAGGTCCAGAACATTGCCGGTCAATTGGTAGAGGTGCCAGCCAATGGCCACGGTGAGCATCTGGAAGCCACTGGCGGTGAATACACGGGCCAGCCAGAAGGCCAGAAACGGGCGGTGCTGGCGCAACAACTGCGGTGCGGAATCGGACATCGGAACCCTGGGGCCTCGGCGCAGTGGAGGGGGGCGCAGCGTATCATCTGTTTGTAACAAACAGTTACTGTTTGCCCGGGTCAGCACTTTTTCGCGCGTCATGAAAGCCGGTGGGGCAACCGGTCACGCGGCAATCCACCGCACGGCCCAACCGTGCATTCAGGACTATGCTTCCTAGCAGTCGTTGATCTGGATCAATCGTTCCAGAACTAACGAATGGGCCCAGTGGGCCGGAATCCCTGCGATCGAACAGAACAATTCCAACGCGCCGTACTCGACCCAGTGGGGGCAGTGGGCGACGGTGCCACGAGCCCGTACGCCGGATTATCTGAAGAGGAAGCACCATGTTCGGAATAGAAGCCTTAGAGCTCGCCCGAATGCAGTTCGCCTTTACCGTGTCGTTCCACATCCTGTTCCCAGCCATTACCATTGGCCTGGCCAGCTACCTGGCGGTGCTCGAAGGCCTGTGGTTGCGCACCCACAACCAGGTCTACCGCGACCTCTACCATTTCTGGTCGAAGATCTTCGCGGTGAACTTCGGCATGGGGGTGGTCTCGGGGTTGGTCATGGCTTACCAGTTCGGTACCAACTGGAGCCGCTTCTCCGACTTCGCCGGCGCGGTTACCGGCCCACTGCTCACCTACGAGGTGCTCACCGCCTTCTTCCTCGAAGCCGGTTTCCTCGGGGTCATGCTGTTCGGCTGGAATCGTGTGGGCAGAGGGCTGCACTTCTTCTCCACGCTGATGGTGGCACTGGGTACGCTGGTGTCCACGTTCTGGATACTGGCCTCCAACAGTTGGATGCAAACCCCGCAAGGCCACGAGATCATCGATGGCCGGGTAGTGCCGGTAGACTGGCTGGCCGTGGTGTTCAACCCCTCGTTCCCGTACCGCCTGATGCACATGGCCACGGCCGCGTTCGTGTCCACCGCGTTCTTCGTCGGCGCCTCGGCGGCCTGGCACCTGCTGCGCGGGCGGGACAACCCGGCGGTGCGCAAGATGCTGTCGATGGCCATGTGGATGGCACTGATCGTCGCCCCGATCCAGGCGGTGATCGGCGACTTCCACGGCCTCAACACGCTCAAGCACCAACCGGTGAAGATCGCTGCGATCGAAGGCCACTGGGAGAACGTGCCCGGTGAGCCGACGCCGCTGATCCTTTTCGGCATTCCTGACATGCAGGCCGAAACCACCCGCTTCAAGCTTGAGATCCCGGCGCTTGGCAGCCTGATCCTGACCCACAGCCTGGACAAGCAGGTGCCGGCGATGAAGGACTTCCCGCCAGAAGACCGGCCCAACTCGACCATCGTGTTCTGGTCGTTCCGCATCATGGTCGGCCTGGGCCTGCTGATGATCTTCGTTGGCCTGTGGAGCCTCTGGCTACGCAAGCGGGGCACGCTGTACACCTCGCGGCCGTTCCTGCACATGGCAGTGTGGATGGGGCCCTCCGGCCTGGTGGCGCTGCTGGCCGGCTGGTTCACCACTGAAATTGGCCGCCAGCCCTGGGTGGTGTATGGCCTGCTGCGCACCGCAGACGGGGTGTCCAACCACAGCTATGCGCAGCTTGGCTTTACCCTGGTGGCGTTCGTGGTGGTGTATTTCGCCCTGTTCGGCACCGGCCTTGGCTACATGCTGCGCCTGGTGCGCAAGGGCCCGCAGACCGGTGAGGGTGACGAAATCAACCCAGGTGGCCCCGGCACCAAACGCACCCCGGCGCGGCCGCTGTCCGCCGCCGATGATGGCCACGAGGCCAACACCGCCAGCCTGAACAAGGGGAACTGAGCCATGGGTATCGACCTTCCGCTGATCTGGGCGGTGATCATCATCTTCGGCGTGATGATGTACGTAGTGATGGATGGTTTCGACCTGGGCATCGGCATGCTTTTCCCGTTCGTGAAGGGCGAGCATGACCGTGATGTGATGATGAACACCGTCGCCCCGGTGTGGGACGGCAACGAAACCTGGCTGGTGCTCGGGGGGGCGGGGCTGTTCGGGGCCTTCCCGATGGCCTACTCGGTGGTGCTCGAAGCGTTGTACTTGCCGTTGATCCTGATGCTGATCGGCTTGATCTTCCGGGGGGTGGCCTTTGAATTCCGCTTCAAGGCCACCGCCCGCAAGCGGCACATCTGGGACAAGGCATTCATCTGGGGTTCGCTGATCGCCACCTTCTTCCAGGGGGTGGCGCTGGGCGCGTTCCTGGAAGGGTTCAAGGTGGTCGACCGGCATTTTGCCGGGGGCACCCTCGACTGGTTGACCCCGTTCAGCCTGTTCTGCGGGGTGGGGCTGATCGTGGCCTACACGCTGCTGGGTTGCACCTGGTTGATCATGAAAACCGAAGGGCCGCTGCAGCAGAAAATGCACGAAATCGCCCGGCCTTTGGCGCTGGTGCTGCTGGTGGTGATCGGTATCGTCAGCCTGTGGACGCCGATTGCCTACCCGCAGATCGCCGACCGCTGGTTCAGCATGCCTAACCTGCTGTGGTTCATGCCGGTGCCGTTGCTGGTGCTGGTAACGTTCTATGGCTTGCTCAAGGCCGTGGCCCGCAACGCGCACTACACGCCGTTCCTGCTCACGCTGGTGCTGATATTCCTTGGCTACAGCGGCTTGGGCATCAGCCTGTGGCCGAACATCATCCCGCCGTCGATCTCGATCTGGGATGCCGCAGCGCCAGCACAAAGCCAGGGCTTCATGCTGGTTGGCACCCTGTTCATCCTGCCGTTCATCCTCGGGTATACCTTCTGGAGCTACTACGTGTTCCGCGGCAAGGTGACCCATGACGACGGCTACCACTAGGAGGCCCGCATGATGACTGGCAAGCATGGCCTGGAAGAAAAGAAACCGTTGTGGCAGCGGCTGGGTTGGCTGGTGCTGATCTGGGCGTTGAGCGTGGCCGCACTGGGTGTGGCGGCCTGGGTGATGCGCTTGTTCATGGGGGCTGCTGGCCTGACCACCCATTGAGGTAAGCCTGCTTTGGCCCTATCGCCGGCAAGCCAGCTCCCACAGGGATTGCATCAGGGCTGACAGGTGTCTGCCACAAGGTATGCAGCGCCTGTTAGAGCGAGCGCCGCCCGCGCGGCGCATCGCGAGCTGCGCTCGCTCCTACGTTTGTTTCGGGCCAATTATTCCTGTGGGATTTGCGCGCGAACGCCTTGGCGCATGCCTCAAAATCGCGTCGTACGAACAAGGCGGCCGCGCGCATCTGGCACAGGGGTTACTGGCCCGAAACAAACGTAGGAGCGAGCGCAGCTCGCGATGCGCCGCGCGGGCGGCGCTCGATCTCACAGGCGCTGAAGATGCTGCGGCTACCCTTGCCAGAAACCATAGAATCTCCCACAGGGTCGCATCTGCCTCGCGCCTCGTGCAGTACCTGTGGGAGCCGGCTTGCCGGCGATAGGGCCGGTACAGGCTTACTTGCGCGCTTTGAGGATTACAAACTTGGGCGTAGCCGCTACCTGCTCCACCCCACGGAACAACCGCGCCAGCTTGCTGTGATAGCCCAGGTGGCGGTTGCCCACGATGTACAGGGCCCCGCCCACCACCAACGCTTCGCGTGCCTGCTGGAACATGCGCCAGGCAAGAAAATCGCCAACCACCTGTTGCTGGTGGAACGGCGGGTTGCAGAGCACCACATCCAGCGACTGTTTTTCGACCCCGGCCAAGCCGTCGGCTGCTTCGAAGGTGGCCGGCCGCTCACCCAAGGCGGCGCGCCAGTTCTCCCGTGCCGATTGCACCGCCATGTACGACTCGTCGACCAAGGTGTACTCGGCATCCGGGTTGGCCAGGGCACTGGCAATGGCCAGCACCCCGTTGCCACAGCCCAGGTCTGCTACCCGCGCGCGGCCGAGGTCGCGTGGCAGGTGCGGCAGGAACGCCCGGGTGCCGATATCCAGGCCTTCACGGCAGAACACGTTGGCATGGTTGAGCAATTCCAGCGCCGGGGTGTCCAGGCGGTAACGGCTAGGGTAGGGCGAGCGGGCCAGGGGGCGCTCTGCCAGCGTCGCGGTGAGCAGGCGGGCCTTCTTTTGCGCCAGCGAAGCCTGCACCGGGCCGATGTATTTCTCCAACAGGTCACCGGCCGCGCGTGGCAAGTGCTTGACCATTGCTCCGGCAATCACCTGCGCAGCGGGGGCCAGCTGCCCCTGCAGGCGAATCAGTTGCTCTTCGAGCAGGGCCAGGGTTTTAGGCACGCGCAGCAGCACCCGGTCGAACGGGCCCTGCCAGTGCTCGCTGGCTGGCACGAACGGCACGCTGTCGAACGGCAGGCC
Organism: Pseudomonas sp. BJP69; assembly: GCF_007633355.1. NCBI lineage: Bacteria > Pseudomonadati > Pseudomonadota > Gammaproteobacteria > Pseudomonadales > Pseudomonadaceae > Pseudomonas > Pseudomonas sp. BJP69. The sequence goes on along the minus strand of NZ_CP041933.1, from coordinate 4,642,773 downwards.
ATTGCGCGCCAGGTTTTTTTCCAGGGCCATGTGCGCCAGGTGGGAGTCGCCGCTGCTGGTCACCTGCACCTTGCCAGCCAGGCTGGCGGCCACGGCCCCGAAGCTGTCGTTGAGCACCAGCACCCGGCAGTTGGCGTCAGGTGCCTGCGCGTGCAACTGCGCGAGCAGGTATTCGTCGGCGGCATCGAAAGCCTGCAAAGGGTCGTTGGCCTGTTCGGGCTGGCGGATCAGGTCGAGTTCGGCGTAAGGGGTTGTCAACAGGGGCATGGCGTCTGGCTCGGGTATGAAACTGCCCGTTGCGGTTCGCCCCGGGCTTTGCCAGGCGATTCTACAGGGCTTTGCCCCGGGTCGCAGGCCTGAAGGTCAGATCCAGCCGCGCAACGCGGCAATGGCGATGGCGCCAGCCTTGTTGGCGGCATTGGTCTTGGTGATCACGCTGCGGATATGGAAATTCACCGTGCTTTGCGACAACGACAGAATGCAGGCAACGTCGGCAGCGGTCTTGCCAGCGGCGGACCATTTCAGCACTTCCAGTTCACGCGCGCTCATCTTCGGTTGTGGCGGGCACAAAGCGTTCAGGTGGTGTTCGCCGAGCACGGCATGCAGCGTGTGGCACAGCCACTGCACACTGCCGGCCTTCTCGTAGAGCTCGTTGATGTCGATGCTGCCCGCCGGGCGGGCCACGCTGATCTGGCTCTCGTTGTGTTGCAGGTCGTGCAGCGACTGCGTCCAACCGTGACGCAGGCCATGTTGGCAGGCTGCTTCGCGAAAGTGCGGGGCCTCATGATAGAGCTCGTCGGTCCACAGCACCGGCAGGGTCGACTGGTGGCTGAGGTGGGCGGCGCAGTCCTGCTTGTAGAAGTCGTCGCGCTGATAGCGACTGATCCATTCATCGGGATAGTTGCTGTACAGGTAGAGCCTGGGCGTCTGGGTCGCGATCTGAATGCGCAGGTTCAGCCCCAGGTACTGCATGGCCAGGTCCTGCGCCAGATGCACTGCGATGTTGAACAGCTTCTTTGGGCTGCGCTCGCTGACGAACGCATCAAGATGTTCAGGTTTCCAGTGAAGCATCTGAAACACTCCTTGAGGCGCGGGATCCAATCCGTTTGAGAATCAGGACTAGTGTAGGAAAAGACCTACCGTTGTGTTGGGATTTTTTGCTATAGCCAACCGCATTCTCTGCGACTTTCATACCGGCACCCGGCGTGAGGCCCTACAAAGCGGTGGTTTTTATCCCGAGCACTTTAGGCGACACTGTGCACACGCCAACCCTGGAGCCCGATATGACCGCTAGCGCCGAAAAGTTCACCCGCCAGACCCTGCTCGATGTTCAGCCGCTGACGCCGAACCTCTTCAGCCTGCGGGTTACGCGCGATGCCGGGTTCCGATTCCGTTCCGGCCAGTTCGCCCGGCTGGGCGTGACCAAGGCCGATGGCAGCGTGGTATGGCGCGCCTATTCCATGGTCAGTGCGCCCCATGACGAGCACCTGGATTTCTTCTCCATCGTGGTGCCGGGCGGCGAGTTCACCAGTGAGCTGAGCCGCCTGGGGGCAGGTAATACCTTGCTGATAGACCGCCAGGCGTTTGGCTTCCTCACCCTCGACCGGTTCGTCGGCGGCCGCGACCTGTGGCTGCTGGCTACCGGTACCGGCATTGCGCCGTTCATGTCGATCCTGCAGGACTTCGAGGCCTGGGAGCGGTTCGACAGCATCAAACTGGTGTATTCGGTGCGCGAGGCCAGAGAGCTGGCTTATGTGGATGAAATTGCCGGGCTGGAACAGCGCGATTATCTGGCCGAGTTTGCTGGCAAGTTGCAGTTCATTCCGGTGGTGACCCGCGAGCAGCACCCTGGCGCGCTGAACCAGCGCATTACCACGCTGATCGAGAACGGTGAGTTGGAGAGGGCGGCGGGGCTGGAACTGTCCCCCGAGCATTCGCGGGTGATGCTGTGCGGCAACCCGGAGATGATCGACGAGACACGCAAGGTGCTCAAGGCACGCGACCTGCAGTTGAGCCTGAGCAAGCGGCCCGGCCAGGTGGCGGTCGAGAATTACTGGTAAGGCGCTGGGCCTGGGCACCGGCGCTGCCGGTGCCGGCGAGCAGGAGCGGGCTGCAAGGCAGCCCGGCAACCTCAAGGCAGGCGGTTCTGGTTCTGCGTCTTGAGCAAATCGCGAATCTCGGTCAGCAGGGTTTCCTGGGGGGTAGGCACTGGCGGGGCAGTCGGTGCCACGGCCTCTTCACGCTTGAGCCGGTTGATGGCCTTCACGCCCATGAAAATGGCGAAGGCCACGATCAGGAAGTCGATCACGGTCTGGATGAACTTGCCATAGGCCAGCACCACCGCCGGTACGTCACCTTGAGCGGCTTTCAGGGTAATGGCCAGATCGCTGAAATCCACACCACCAATCAACAGGCCCAGCGGAGGCATGATCACGTCGCCGACGAAGGACGAGACGATCTTGCCGAAGGCTGCGCCGATGATGATACCAACCGCCATGTCGACGACGTTGCCTTTGACCGCGAAGGCCTTGAACTCATTGAGCATGCCCATGTTTAGATCCTTGTAACAAAAGGTGAGGTAAACGCAGTGTAAGCCACTTGAACGCTTCATGCGTTGTGTTCAGGGCAACTGACTGCGGTTAGAACGAATAGTTTTGTCGCATCCCGAAGCGCTCGAGGCACGTGCAGCTCGGCTATCATGGCGATTTTTCCAGGAGACCCCAACCCATGGCCAAGGCCAAGCGCATGTATGGCTGCACCGAGTGCGGCGCGACCTTCCCCAAATGGGCCGGCCAGTGTGGTGAATGCGGGGCCTGGAACACCCTGGTCGAAACCATGATCGAAAGCGGCGGTGCCGCTGCGCCCAGCAGTGGCCGCGCCGGTTGGACCGGGCAGCAGGCACAGATCAAGACCCTGGCCGAAGTCAGCGTCGAGGAGATCCCCCGTTTCACCACCAGCAGCACCGAGCTCGACCGTGTGTTGGGTGGCGGCCTGGTGGACGGCTCGGTGGTACTGATTGGTGGCGACCCCGGCATCGGCAAGTCGACCATCCTGTTGCAGACCCTGTGCAACATCGCCGTGGGCATGCCGGCACTGTATGTCACTGGCGAGGAATCGCAGCAACAGGTGGCCATGCGCTCGCGCCGCCTGGGCCTGCCCCAGGACAAGCTCAAGGTCATGACCGAAACCTGCATCGAGACGATCATTGCCACGGCACGTGTCGAAAAACCGCGGGTAATGGTGATCGACTCCATCCAGACCATCTTCACCGAGCAGTTGCAGTCAGCCCCTGGTGGCGTTGCCCAGGTGCGTGAAAGCACGGCGTTGCTGGTGCGTTATGCCAAGCAGAGCGGCACGGCCATCTTCCTGGTCGGCCACGTCACCAAGGAGGGCTCGCTGGCCGGCCCGCGGGTGCTGGAGCACATGGTCGATACCGTGTTGTATTTCGAGGGCGAGTCCGACGGCCGCCTGCGCTTGCTGCGGGCGGTGAAGAACCGCTTCGGCGCCGTCAACGAGCTGGGCGTGTTCGGCATGACCGACCGCGGCTTGAAAGAGGTATCCAACCCGTCGGCGATCTTCCTCAACCGTACCCAGGAGGAAGTGCCGGGCAGCGTGGTGATGGCCACCTGGGAAGGCACCCGGCCCATGCTGGTCGAGGTGCAGGCGCTGGTGGACGACAGCCACCTGGCCAACCCGCGCCGGGTCACCCTGGGCCTGGACCAGAACCGCCTGGCCATGCTGCTGGCGGTACTGCACCGCCACGGCGGTATACCCACCCACGACCAGGACGTGTTCCTCAATGTGGTGGGCGGGGTCAAGGTGCTGGAAACCGCTTCGGACCTGGCGCTGCTGGCGGCGGTGATGTCCAGCCTGCGCAATCGGCCACTGGCCCATGGCCTGCTGGTGTTCGGCGAGATCGGCTTGTCGGGCGAGGTACGCCCGGTGCCAAGCGGGCAGGAGCGCTTGAAGGAAGCGGCCAAGCACGGCTTCAAGCGGGCGATCGTGCCCAAGGGCAATGCGCCGAAGGAGCCGCCAGCGGGGCTGCAGGTCATTGCCGTGACCCGGCTGGAGCAGGCCCTGGATGCATTGTTCGAGTAATTCGGAGCCTGTACTGGCCCTATCGCTGGCAAGCCAGCTCCCACAAGGATCGCCTTAGGGCTGACAGGTGTTTGCCACAAGGTATGGCAGCGCCTGTTAGAGCGAGCGCCGCCCGCGCGGCGCAATCGCGAGCTGCGCTCGCTCCTACGTTTGTTTCGGGCCAATTATTCCTGTGGGATTCGCGCGCGAACGCCTTGGTGCATGCCTCAATATCGCGCCGTACAAACAAGGCGGCCGCGCGCGCCTGTCACAGGCGTTACTGGCCCGAAACAAACGTAGGAGCGAGCGCAGCTCGCGATGCGCCGCGCGGGCGGCGCTCAATCTCACAGGCGCTGCATACCTTGTGGCAAACACCCGTGAGCCCTGATGCGAGCCCTGTGTGGCTTGCCGGCGACAGGGTCAGCCCAGGCAAACGAAAAAGGGGGCCGATGATGCGCATCGGCCCCCCACCTCACCGCTCAGGCAACCCTCAATGCTCGGCCACCGCCGCAGGGCGTCTGACCGTTTCATTGCCATGCTCATCCAGCTCCAGCATCGGCACCTCGTTACCCTCGGCATCGAACAACTTGCCATCCTTGAAGTAGTCGCCATCGCGCAGTGCGGAAATGTCCGAATACTGGATGGTGCGCTCGTAGGCCGCAGCGAACACCGACTGGTTTTCCGAGTTGCCGGTGGTGAAGTGGTTGAAGATCAGGTTCAGCAGGATGGCCATGATCGCCGCCGAGCTGATGCCCGAGTGGAAGATGGTCTCGAACCAGTTCGGGAAGTGGTGGTAGAAGGTCGGCGCGGCGATCGGGATCATGCCGAAGCCCAGCGATGCCGCGACGATGATCAGGTTCACGTTGTTCTTGTAGCTGACCTTGGACAAAGTGCGAATACCACTGGCCGCCACGGTGCCGAACAGCACGATGCCTGCACCGCCCAGTACCGGGGTAGGGACGGCGGCAATGACCCGGCCCATGATCGGCAGCAGGCCGAGAACCACCAGGATCAGGCCACCGGTAGCCACCACATAACGGCTCTTGACGCCGGTAACGGCCACCAGGCCGACGTTCTGGGCGAATGCGCTTTGCGTGAACGAGCCGAAGATCGGCGCCAGAATGCTCGACGCCATGTCGGCACGCAGGCCGTTGCCCAGGCGCTTGGAGTCGACCTTGGTATCGATGATCTCGCCCACGGCAAGGATGTCGGCCGAGGTTTCCACCAGGGTCACCATGATAACGATGCACATCGACAGGATGGCCGCGATGTGAAACTCGGGCATGCCGAAATGGAACGGCGTGGGGAAGGCGAACATCGGGCCTTCGGTGACCTTGCTGAAGTCGGCCATGCCCAGCGCCCAGGCGATCAATGTGCCGACCACCATGGCCAGCAGGATCGACAGCCGCGAGATGCTCGCGCTACCCAGTTTGCTCAGCAGCAGCACAATGGCAAAGGTCAGCGCCGCCAGGCCGATATTGGCCACGCTGCCGAACTCGGGCGAAGCGCTGTTGCCGCCCATTACCCAGCGCGCGGCGACCGGCATCAGGGTCAGGCCGATGGTGGTGATGACGATACCGGTCACCAAGGGCGGGAAGAACTTGGTAATGCGTGAGAACACCGGGGTGATCAGAAAGCCGATCAGTGATGCCGCCATGACCGCACCGAGCACCCCCGGCAAGCCACCGCCACCTTCGCTGCTGAGAATGGCGCCCATGGTCGCCACGCCAGCGAACGACACGCCCTGCACCAGCGGTAGCTGGCAGCCGAAAAACGGCAGACCCAACGTCTGCAGCAGGGTGGCCAGGCCACCGGCAAACAGCGAGGCGGCGATCAGCATGCCGATTTCGCCACCGTTCAGGCCAGCGGCCTGCCCCAGGATCAGGGGCACCGCGACGATCCCCCCGTACATGGTCAACACGTGTTGCAGACCATAGGCCAGGTTGGCGCCCAGCCCGAGGTTTTCGTCCTCGGGGCGTTGAGCGGGAGACGTGCTAGGGGACGTAGTCATGGAGCAGGCTCTCTGTTTATTGTTGTGGCGCTACTGTAGACACTTCCCGTGATTGATTGCCACAAGAATTGTATACAATATTTTGATCGGAGCGCGCACAAGTGCGGCATCAGGGTGTGTCAAAACCCAATGCATGAGCCGTACCAACTTGTCTAAAGCTGTACTAGAGAGGTGTGTACAAAGTCCTGCTACCCAGCCCTAAAGCTGTCTGAGTAGACAGGAAACACAAAGTGGGAAGGCCCTTAGCTAGCTAAGAGATTCCATTCTTCGATCAATTCGCGCAGCTCACGCATCATTCTGGTGCCGTCACCCAGGTTCAATTCCACAAGACGGTGCAGATGGGTCATCGATTCGACATCGATGTACAGGCAGATGAAACCAAGCCGGGCCGGTTCCTCGTGGCGCAGTTCGACCTGCATGGTCACCTGCGTTTGCTCGTCCAGCGTGATGATTGCGTCGAAGTTCTGGCTCAGGTCGGCATCCCATTGCTGCGGGCGTTCCACCAGCAGCCCCTTGAGCGAAATGTCCAGCAGCTTGGGCGACCAGCATCGGGAGCCTTGGTGAAGTTCGGTAGGGGCGTCGAAGCAGATTCGCTGGAAACGCCTACGTTCGTCGTGATCGCTCATGGGTAAGGCCCTCGGGTGGCATCCTGAACAGGGTGATGAAGGGTTTGTGCATCAGGTACTGCAATCTGGCCGCAGAGGCTCTAGACCAAAGCAAGTGTGGCAATGCCGCCTGACTCGCCCTAGACTCGGTGGGCGGTCTTTCCAATCCAACAGCTGGAAGCTAACCATGAACAACAATAATAGCCTGCTACGCCACATACCGTGGCTGGCGCTGGCAGTCATAGGGGCCTGCGCGCTGGGTGTTGTTGCCCTGCGTCGCGGTGAGGCGATCAATGCCTTGTGGATCGTGGTCGCGGCAGTGGCCATCTACCTGGTCGCCTATCGCTACTACAGCCTGTTCATCGCCACCAAAGTGATGCAACTCGACCCGCGCCGTGCCACCCCGGCGGTGCTCAACAACGACGGCCTGGACTACGTTCCGACCAACAAACACATTCTGTTCGGCCACCACTTCGCCGCCATCGCCGGCGCCGGCCCACTGGTGGGCCCGGTGCTCGCCGCGCAAATGGGCTACCTGCCCGGCACGCTGTGGCTGATTGCCGGTGTGGTGCTGGCCGGTGCAGTGCAGGACTTCATGGTCCTGTTCCTGTCTACCCGCCGCAATGGCCGCTCGCTGGGCGACATGGTGCGCGAGGAAATGGGCCGCATTCCGGGCACCATCGCCCTGTTCGGCTGCTTCCTGATCATGATCATCATCCTGGCGGTGCTGGCGCTGATCGTGGTCAAGGCCCTGGCCGAAAGCCCATGGGGCATGTTCACGGTAATGGCGACCATCCCGATCGCGATGTTCATGGGCATTTACATGCGCTACATCCGCCCGGGCCACATTGGTGAAATCTCGATCATCGGCGTGGTGCTGCTGTTGGCCTCGATCTGGCTGGGGGGCCAGATTGCGGCCGATCCGGTATGGGGCCCGGCGTTCACCTTCACCGGCGTGCAGATCACCTGGATGCTGGTCGGTTACGGTTTCGTGGCTGCGGTGCTGCCGGTGTGGCTGGTGCTGGCGCCGCGCGACTACCTGTCGACCTTCCTCAAGATCGGTACCATCATCGCCCTGGCCATCGGCATCCTGGTGACCATGCCCGAGCTGAAAATGCCGGCGCTGACCCAGTTCACCGATGGCACTGGCCCGGTATGGAAGGGCACCCTGTTCCCGTTCCTGTTCATCACCATTGCCTGTGGTGCGGTGTCTGGCTTCCACGCTCTGATCTCCTCGGGCACTACGCCCAAGCTGCTGGATAACGAAACCAACGCCCGCTACATCGGCTATGGCGGCATGCTGATGGAGTCGTTCGTGGCCATCATGGCCATGGTGGCTGCGTCGGTGATCGAACCTGGCGTGTACTTCGCCATGAACAGCCCGGCAGCCGTGGTCGGCGCCGATGTGGCGTCGGTCGCGCAGACCGTGAGCAGCTGGGGCTTCCTGATTACGCCCGAACAACTGGAGGCGGTGGCCCGCGACATTGGCGAGCACACCATCCTGGCCCGTGCCGGGGGTGCACCCACGCTGGCGGTAGGTATCGCGCAGATCCTGCACCAGGTGCTGCCGGGTGAAAACACCATGGCGTTCTGGTACCACTTCGCGATCCTGTTCGAGGCGCTGTTCATCCTCACCGCGGTCGACGCCGGTACCCGTGCCGGGCGCTTCATGCTGCAAGACCTGCTGGGCAGCTTCGTACCAGCCCTGAAACGCACCGAGTCGTGGGGTGCCAACCTGCTGGCCACCGGCGGTTGTGTAGCGTTGTGGGGTTACCTGCTGTACCAGGGCGTGATCGACCCGCTGGGCGGTATCAACACCCTGTGGCCACTGTTCGGTATCTCCAACCAGATGCTGGCGGGTATTGCCCTGATGCTGGGCACCGTGGTCCTGATCAAGATGAAGCGCGAGCGCTACATCTGGGTCACCCTGCTGCCGGCAGCCTGGCTGCTGATCTGCACCACGGCGGCGGGCCTGATCAAGCTGTTCGACCCGAACCCGGCTGTAGGTTTCCTGGCCCTGGCCAAGAAATACAGCACCGCCCTGGACGCCGGCCAGGTTCTGGCCCCGGCCAAGGACATCGGGCAGATGCAACACGTGATCTTCAACGCCTACACCAACGCCGGCCTGACCATTCTGTTCCTGCTGGTGGTGTTCAGTGTGCTGTTCTTTGCCATCAAGGTCGGCTACGCCGCCCTCGGCCGCAAAGAACGCAGCGACAAGGAAACCCCGTTCCAGGCCCTGCCTGACGCTTGAGAGGACCGCTGTCATGTTCAACGACCTGGGTCGACTGGGTAAGTACCTGGGGCAGGCCGCCCGCCTGATGGTCGGCATGCCCGACTACGACAACTATGTCGAGCACATGCACAAGACACACCCGGACAAGCCGGTCATGACGTATGAGCAGTTCTTCCGCGAACGTCAGGAAGCACGTTATGGCGGCAAGTCCGGGCCCAAGTGCTGTTGAGTCTCAAGCGTTAACCTGTACCGGCCTCATCGCTGGCAAGCCAGCTCTCACAGGCACTTCACAGGCCTCCAGGTTTGTGCGGTGCCTTTGGGGCGCTCTTTCAGGTACTGCCCAGGCGTCAAGGTTTGCGCGGTACCTGTGGGAGCTGGCTTGCCGGCGATGGGGCCAGTGTTTTTTCCGCACAGGAGATGTTCTGCGTGCAGACGCCCATTCCCGTAACCATCCTCACCGGCTTCCTCGGTGCCGGTAAGACCACCTTGCTCAAACACATGCTCAAGGCCGAGCACGGCCTGAAGCTGGCGGTGATCGAAAACGAATTCAGTGACGCCGGCATCGACAGCCAGTTGCTGGGCGACCAGCCGGTGCAGGTGATGACCCTGGCCAACGGCTGTGTGTGCTGCAGCATCCATGGCGACCTGACCCGCGCCTTGTACCTTCTGCTCGAGCGCCTGGATGCCGGCGAAATCGCCTTCGACCGCCTGGTGATCGAATGCACCGGCCTGGCCGACCCGGCGCCGGTGGCGCAAACCTTCTTCATCGACGAGGAACTGCGCGAGCGCTACATCCTCGACGGCATCATCACCCTGGTCGATGCCAAGCATGCCGAGTTGCATCTGACCCAGACCATCGCCCAGGCCCAGGTTGGCTTTGCCGATCGCCTGTTGCTGAGCAAGACCGACCTCGTCGAGCCGGCTGCGGTCCAGGCCCTGCGCGAACGCCTGGCCCGTATCAACGGGCGGGCGGCGATCCGAGTGGTCGAGCACGGTTGCATCGACCTGGCAGAGTTGCTGGACGTGCGCGGCTTCAACCTCAACCCCGACCTGGGCGCAAACCTGAAACCCTCGCTGCGCCCGGTGCTCAAGCCGGCCACCCCCGACCGCATCGGCACCCTGGTGTTGCGTACCGAAGCCGCGCTGGATATCGACCGCCTCAGCGGCTTCATGAACGAGCTGCTGGAAACCCATGGGAAGCAGCTGCTGCGTTACAAGGGCGTGCTGAACATTGCCGGCGAGGACCGCAAGCTGGTGTTCCAGGGTGTGCTCAAGCTATATGGCTTCGACTGGGACGCCGAGTGGGCCGAAGGCGAAACCCGCGAAAGCGTGATGGTCTTCATTGCCGATGACCTGCCCGAGGCTACGATTCGGGCTGGGTTCGAGGCGCTGGCTGAGGGCTGACCCGGCGCGGGGAGGGTGGCGCGAACCACTGCGGCCACGAGCTGCGGTGGCGCGTTTGCTCCTCGATGCAGGGGATCAGCCGCTCCCTCAGCACGGCGGTTTGCCCCACGGCCTTGGCCGTGCGGTACTTGATGCTGTGGATGCACTCGCGGTCGCCGAACTCGCAGCGGTTGAGCGCGGTGCCCCCACAGGGGCCATTGGCCAGGCCCTTGGGGCAGGTTTCCGGGCAGGTGTACAAGGTGTCTTCCAGGCGGCAGCGGCCGCAGGTATCGCAGCCAACCAACGGGCGCTTCACACTGCGCTCCAGGGTGTGCAGCACCTGTGCGCCAAGGCGGGTGGTCCACAGTGGCTGGCGCACCGCCCAGCCAAACGCCTTGCTCAGGCTGTTGCGGCGGCTGAACAGCAGCCCATGCATGCCATGCATCAGGTGGTAGCGGGCTTTTTCCTTGAACGAGGCATCGACCCTTGATTCGCCCTGGCGCCAGTTGGCCTGGGGGGGATGGAAGGTGACTGCCGGCAGCCCCGGCATTTGCCAACTGGCTTGCCAGGCGGGCGCCCATTGCTCCAAGGTGTGGACGTGCGTTTGCCAGTACGCCAGTCGCGCTTCAAGGGCAAGCAGCTGCTTCAGGTCATGAATGCCCGACAGGTGCACGCCCGCGTAACCCATCAGCTTCGTACCGATGATCTGCAAGGCAAGGCGGTCAACGCTGCGCGCCTGGGCAAAAGCCTTGGAGTGCGCCGTTTCCGCCTCGAGCATTTCGCGCATGGAGGGGGTAACGGTCACGCCGGCGACGTGGTCGAGCATCGCTGCACGGCCATGGGTGAGGCTCATCAGGCAGGCCAGCATGGGTTTGGGCGCGGCCTGGCGGCGCATCCAGTGCATGGCTTCCTGGTGTTTGGCTGCGTCGAAGCCCAGTTGCAAGGTAAGGAAGTCGGCCCCCGCAGCCAGTTTTTTCTCGGCCTTGAAGTACTGCGCACCGCCTTCTTCCTCGTGGTACTTGAACGGGTTCAGCGCCGCGCCCAGCAACCAGTGCGGGCAGGCCTGGCGGGCAATCTGCAGCGCGGCCACCGACTCCAGGTAGCGCACCGGGCGCTGGCCGGGTTCATGCCCAGGCAAACGGTCACCGGTCAGCAGCAGCAACTGGTCGAGGCCGGCCGCCGCCATGCGCTGCAATTGTGCGAGCAAGTGGTGGCGTTCGCGGTCCTTGCCGGAGAAATGCGGCAGGGCCGGCACCGGGCGGTCGAACGAGGCCAGGGCGTCCAGCGGCGACATGTCCAGCGGGCTGCCGACGCGGTCGCCGATGGCCACGGTCATTGGCCAGCCGCACAGCTGCACACGGTCCATGATCGCTTGCATCGCAGCGAAGCGTTCTGCAGAGGCTTTGGGCACAAACTCCATGACACAGACGAAATGGTGTTCACGCAGTGCGGTTTTCAGCAGGCTCATGAGGCCGGGCACCTGGTATGGTCAGGGTGGCATTGTGCGGCAGAAGGGGCAGGAGGTCATGTCCGGATGCGCAGGCTGGTGCTCTGAACAAGACATGGGTCGGCCCCTGCGCCCTCAGGATCATGAGAATTTCTTGGGTTCATCTCAAATTTTATGAGTTTGTCTCAACACCACGATCCACTGGAAAATCCCCTCATCAATTTGAGCATGCTGAGGGGCGACACATGGCACTGGCACACAACCTGGGCTTTCCACACATTGGCGGCGACCGCGAACTGCGGGCCCGCCACTGGCAAGTGCAGAAGGACGCCGGTATCGAACTGCTGCCTGTCGGCGAAACCGGCCAATGTGGCCAGCTGCCGGGTACCGATGACCAGCCGTTTGCCCTCAACTGGGAACCCTTGTTCGAAGAGGTGGAGCATGCCAACGCGCTGGGCCATGCCATCAAGCCTGTCGTGATTGGCCCGTTGACCTACCTGTGGCAGGGCCAGGCCCGCAACGCCGACTTCGACAAGCTGGAACTGCTCGATCGCCTGCTGCCCTTGTATGATCAGGCCCTCAACCGCTTGGCTGCGCTGGGCGTCGAATGGGTCCAGATCGACGAACCGATCCTCGCCCACGACCTGCCACAGGACTGGAAAAACGCCTTCGAGCGCGTCTACAACATCCTGCAGCGTGCACCGTTGAAGAAGTTGATTGCCACGTACGCCGGTGGCCTGGATGGCAACCTTGGCCTGGCCGCCAACCTGCCAGTCGATGGCCTGCACATCGATCTGGTGCAGGCGCCGGCACAGTATCAGGCCATCCTTGACCGCCTGCCGGCCTATAAAGTGCTGTCGCTTGGCCTGGTTGATGGCTGCGATGGCGCGCCTTGCGAACTGGACAATGCCCTGGGGCTGTTGCAAGACGCCCATGAGCGCCTGGGGGCGCGGCTGTGGCTGGCGCCGGCCTGTTCGTTGGCGCATGGCACCGTAGAGGTGGCTGTGCAGAAGTGCCGCGAAGTGGCTGCGCTGGCCGCCTCGCTGGAGCAGTACCGAGTCGCGGCTTGATCATCTGCTGCTTGTGCCGGCCTGTTCGCGGGCTTGCCCGCTCCCACAGGTACAGCGCATGTTTTGAAACCTGCGCTACCCTGTGGGCGCGGGCGAGCCCACGGACAGGCCGGGCCTGCTCAACTCAAACGCCGCTCAACGTTCGATAGCCAGTGCAACACCTTGGCCACCGCCAATGCACAAGGTCGCCAGGCCTTTGTGGGCATCGCGCTTGATCATCTCGTGCAACAAGGTCACCAACACCCGGCAGCCGGACGCACCAATCGGGTGGCCCAAGGCAATGGCCCCACCGTTCACATTGACCCGTGCCGCATCCCACTCCAGCGCCTTGCCCACGGCCAGTGCCTGTGCAGCAAAGGCTTCGTTGGCTTCGATCAGGTCCAGTTCGCTCAGCTGCCAGCCGGCCTTGTCCAGGCAGCGCCGCGTTGCCGCAACCGGGCCGATGCCCATGATCGCCGGGTCTACCCCGGCACTGGCATAAGCGGCGATCTTCGCCAGCACCGGCAGGCCCAGGGCCTCGGCTTTGGTGGCGCTCATCAGCAGCACGGCGGCAGCGCCGTCGTTCAGGCTGGAGGCATTGCCAGCGGTGACGCTACCGTCTTTCTTGAACGCTGCGCGCAGCTTGCCCAGCGACTCGGCAGTGGTGTCCGGGCGCGGCTGCTCATCACGGGCGAACACTTTCGGCTCGCCCTTCTTCTGCGGCAGCACGACAGGGGTGATCTCCGCATCGAAGCGGCCGGCCTCGATGGCAGCGAGTGCCTTGCGTTGCGACTCGGCGGCAAAGGCATCCTGCTGTTCACGGCTGAGGCCGTACTCGTCCACCAGATTTTCGGCAGTGATGCCCATGTGGTAGTCGTTGAAGGCATCCCACAGGCCATCGGTGATCATGCTGTCGATCAGCTGGCCATGGCCCATGCGCTGGCCGGTGCGGGCCGAGGGCATCACATAGGGGGCCAGGCTCATGTTCTCCTGGCCCCCGGCAATCACCACCTCGGCGTCACCGCAGCGGATGGCCTGGGCCGCCAGGTGCAGGGCTTTCAGGCCCGAGCCGCACACCTTGTTCAGGGTCAGCGCCGGTACGCTGAAGGGCAGGCCGGCCTTGATCGCGGCCTGGCGCGCCGGGTTCTGCCCGGCGCCGGCGGTCAGCACCTGGCCGAGGATGACTTCGTCGACCTGCGCCGGGTCCAGCCCGGTCTGCTCCAGCAGGCGCTTGATCACGGCGGCGCCGAGGTCGACCGCAGGCACGCTGGCCAGGGCACCCTGGAAGCTGCCGATGGCGGTACGGGTTGCGGCGACGATGACCACGTCGTTCATGTTGTTGTTCTCCGTGCGGTGGGCGTAAGGCTTCCAGCATCGGTGCCCTGGGCTCATTTGTTAAGTTTGTTTTTCTTTGAGATTGATGTGAAAAGCAAATGAATGGCCGCGCAGCGGTCCACCCCGGTTTTGCATCGTCCGGATCACCCCGTAATATGTGTCGGATAACCTGCGGGGGTAGTCTCACCCTCTGATCAACAGGAAACGCCCATGTGGCGCTTCCCCAGCATAAACCTGACGAGGTACAGACATTGGCCATCATTCATCCTAAGGTTCGCGGTTTCATCTGCACCACGACTCACCCGAAGGGCTGCGAGCTCAACGTCCGTGACCAGATCGAAGCCACCCGCAAGCTGGGCGTGCGCGAGGATGGTCCGAAGAAGGTCCTGGTCATCGGTGCTTCCAGTGGCTATGGCCTGGCAGCACGCATTACTGCAGCGTTCGGCTTCAAGGCCGACACCCTGGGCGTATTCTTCGAAAAGCCAGGCACCGAAACCAAGGCCGGCACCGCTGGCTGGTACAACGCTGCGGCTTTCGATAAGTTCGCCAAGGCCGAGGGCCTGTACAGCAAGTCGATCAACGGTGACGCCTTCTCCGACGAAGCCCGCGCCAAGGTCATCGAGCTGATCAAGAACGAAATGGGTGGCAAGGTCGACCTGGTCATCTACTCGCTGGCGTCGCCGGTGCGCAAGCTGCCGCAGACCGGTGAAGTGATCCGCTCGGCACTCAAGCCGATCGGCCAGCCGTACAAGTCGACTGCCATCGACACCAACAAGGACACCATCATCGAGGCCAGCATCGAGCCGGCCACCGAGCAGGAAATCGCCGACACCGTTACCGTCATGGGTGGCCAGGACTGGCAACTGTGGATCGACGCCCTGGCGGGCGCCGACGTATTGGCCGAGGGTGCCCGTACCGTGGCCTTCAGCTACATCGGCACCGAGATCACCTGGCCAATCTACTGGCACGGGGCCCTGGGCCAGGCCAAGCAGGACCTGGATGAAACCGCGCTGCGCCTGGACAAGAAGCTGGCCGCTGAAGTGAAGGGCGGCGCCAACGTGGCGGTGTTGAAGTCGGTGGTGACCCAGGCCAGCTCGGCCATTCCGGTGATGCCGCTGTACCTGTCGATGGTCTTCAAGATCATGCAGGAAAAGGGTGTGCACGAGGGTACCCAGGACCAACTGGACCGCATGTTCCGCGACCGCATGTACCGTGCTGATGGCGCCCCGGCCGAAGTGGACGAGAAGGCCCGCCTGCGCCTGGACGACTGGGAACTGCGCGACGATGTGCAGGATGCCTGCAAGGCCATGTGGCCGCAGGTGACCACCGAGAACCTGTTCCAGCTGACCGACTACGCCGGTTACAAGAAGCAGTTCCTCAACCTGTTCGGCTTTGAGCGCGCTGACGTCAACTACGACGAAGATGTAGCCACCGATGTGAAGTTCGACTGCGTCGAGCTGTAATTTCACACCGTGCTGGCCTCATCGCTGGCACGCCAGCTCCCATTTCGACAGCGGTGCCTTCAAGGCCTGTGTCGGGGCTGGCTTGCCGGCGATGGGCTGCAAAGCAGCCCCGGCAATCTCAAGCCTTGCGCGACAGTGGCGGCGCAGCAAACGTCACACAGGCCAGGCCGTGCTTGATCAGCGCCCGGATATTGCCATGGTCACTGCCCTCAGGCGTGGCCAGCACATCCCGGTAGTGCTCGCCGAAAGCCAGCAACGCTTCCTGATCGCTCAGCCCTTCAAGCACTGCCAGGCCCAAGGTTTTGCACGAACCTTCGTTCTGCCCGGCGGCATTCTCGACACCCCCATTGTTGAACGCCTGCGGCTGATAGCTGTAGTGCTCGGCAATGAACGCCAGGGTGTCGGCAAAGGCATGTTGGCCGCTGGCCAGGCTGGCGCGCAGGGTATTTAGATCAGTCACGAGGTTTTCCTTTTTCGAACGCCGCTTGCTGCTCGGCGCTGGCTTCTTTCTGGTATTGGGCTTTCCACTGGGCATAAGGCATGCCGTACACCGCTTCGCGGGCGTCATCCAGGCTCAGGTCGAGCTCACGCTCGTCAGCCGCAGCCTTGTACCACTTGGACAGGCAGTTGCGGCAGAAGCCGGACAGGTTCATCAGGTCGATGTTCTGCACGTCGGTGCGTTTCTGCAAATGGTCGACCAGGCGCCGGAACGCGGCGGCTTCGAGTTCAAGCTGTTGCTGTGGGGTCATGTGGGCTCTCACGTCATGCGGTTCTTCAGGTGACGGCCACCATTGATGACCACCTGGCTGCCGGTGCTGTACTGGCTGGCGAGCAGGTACTTGACCGTCTCGATCAGTGGCCCGGCGCCGGGTTCGAACTCCAGCAGGGCCTTTTTCAAGGTGTGCTGGCGGTAGGCTTCGTCACCCCCTTCCTTGAGGATCAGCAGCCCGGGAAGGATACCGTTCACATGCACCTTGGGCGCATATTTTTCAGCGAACGACAGCACCATGTTCTGCAGCGCAGCCTTGGTGGCGGCATAGCCAATGTGGCTCTTGCTGCCGCGCGAGGAGGTTTCGTCGCAGATGTGAATGATGTCGGCCTTGTCCTGCTTGGCCAGCATTTCGCCCAAGGCCAGGTTGAGGTGGTAGGGCGCCTCTACATGCAGGCGGAACATGGTCTCGAGGTTGTCCAGGCCATCGTCCAGCCACAACGACGCGTTATGGATGATGGCGCGCAGGCCGTCGTAATGCTCGACCAGGTAGTCGATCAGCGCCTGGCGGTCGTCTGCCCGGCACAGGTCTGCCTGGAACTGCACGATGTTCGGGTGGGCCGCCTGTGGCTGTACGGTACGGCTGGCACTGACCACCGTATGGCCGGCCTGTGCCAGTTCAAGGGCCAGGGCCAGCCCGACGCGCTGGCTGGCTCCGGTAACGAGAATTGGGCTGTTCATGTTCGGGGCGGTCAACTTGTCTGTCCTGTGGTTGCCGCCCAGCATACCCGAACTGTTTGCCCGTTGTACGGCCTGGCCTCAGCGGCTGCGCAGGGCGCCCGCGGTGGCCGAAGAGGGCTGTAGCCAACCGGCCAGCAGGCGGGTGGACAACGGGATGAACAGGTACACCATCAGTGGCGTGAGGGCCAGGGTGCTGAGCAGTACCCGTGGTACCAGGTCGAGTGCGGCCAGCCAGTGGCCGAACGCCGTGTTGAACGCCAACGACACCGGGAAGAACGCCAGCCAGATGGCCACGGCCTGTTTCCAGCGCGGCGGTTTCTGCACCGCACTGGCGCCAAACCAGTCGTCAATGCCACTGACGCGCGCCTCTTTGGGGCGCTCGAACAGGCCATTGCCGCGCTGCAACCAGGCCCGCCGTGAGGCCGAATGCTCCCAGGCATGCAGGGTGGGCTCATCGCTGAAGCGGAAAATGATCTGGAACTCGTCGCCATCGTGGGGTGGGGCGAGAATGCCCGAGCCCAGGTAGCCGGGGAAGTCAGTGGCCAGCTGTTCGCCCTCATGCAGCCAGGCCAACAGGTCCTGGTAGCGGCCATGTGCGGCGCGGCGCGACACCATCAGGGTAACGGGTGGGGTAGACATTGTGTATCTCCTGGCAACGGGGCTGGCGGGTAGCCGGCCCCTTGGCTGCGTGGCCCGGGGTGGTGGGCGACGCAGGCGAACATGCAAGAATCGGGCGCGGATTATCGCGCAGTTGTGCTGTGTGGCAACTGTCTGCCGGCAAATGGTCGCAACCTGTGCCCGGCGCTGTCGTAGTAGACTAGGCCCTCTATTCCAGCACACAGGATGCCGTGCAGATGAGCGAACTGGGACGCAAGCCGGGGGGCGATGCGAGCTTCGAGCAGCAAGTGCTGTTTCCGATCCGTGAAGTCTGCCGCCTGACTGGCGTCAATGCGGTAACCCTGCGTGCCTGGGAGCGCCGTTACGGTCTGATCCAGCCCATCCGCACCGACAGCGGCCACCGCCTGTATTCCCAGGGGGACGTCGACGATATCCGCAATATCCTCGGCTGGCTGGAGCGCGGCGTGGCGGTCAGCAAGGTGGGCAGCATCCTTGCCCGCAGCCAGGCGCTTGCCGGGCAGGCCACGCGCGCAGTGGACAGCTCGCTAGGCTGGCAGCAGCAGGTGCGCGTGGCAGTGCAACGCTTTGACCTGCCAGGGCTGGGCCGCCTTTATGAGGAGGTGTTTGCCGCCAGCACGCTCGATCAGGTTTTCGCTGAGGTTTTCATGCCGGTGTGGCACGACTTGGCCGTGCGCCATGGCGGCTACGGCCAGACCAGCGAGTGGCTGTTTTTTGACCAGTTTTTGCGCGGGCGGGTGTTCACGCGTTTGCAGCTGGCGGCCGCGCCGCGTCGCCACAACGTGCTGCTGGTGCCCTTGCCGGGGCAATGCCATGAGCTTGAACTGCTGGTCACCAGCCTGCTGCTGGGCAGTGACGAGGTTGGCGTGACGCCGTTGGTGTGTGGGCAGCCCCTGCAAGAGCTGGCGCTGGTCTGCGAACGCATGAAACCAGACGCCCTCGTGCTGTTTTCCCACCAGCCGCTGACTGCAGAGGTCAGCCGCTATCTGAAGCGGCTGGCGTCGGTGCTGGGCTGCGCGTTATTGCTGGCGGGAGAGGCAACGGACCAGGCCAGCGGCGGCCTGGCGGGCAGCCCCCTGGTTTGCCTGGGGGCACAGGGCGGGGTGATGCGTCAGCGTCTGCGCCAGTGCCTGGCAGGTCAGCTGGACACCTGAGTGTGCAGTTCGGGGTGGGCGCGGCAATGGGCCTGCAGGATGTAGTCGCGCAGGCGTTCGATTTCTTCCGCTGGGCTTTGGCCAAGGTCGTACGCTGCCAGGTCCGGGCCAATACGCCGGCCCAGAACACCCTGCAGTTCGATCGGCTGGATGTTGCCGGGGGCGAAGCGCAGGTCGAAATGTGCCGGCGCGCTTGGCAGGCCACGCAGCTCCACCAGCACGCCTTTGAAGGAAATTTCCCGTACCCACAGCCCGCCAGGCGCGCCATGGCCGTCGAGCAGGGCGCTGGGCTGCTCCAGCGACAGGCGCCATGGCCGCAGCATGGGGCCGTCCTCGTAGATTTCCGGGGAGCCGACTTGCAGGTGCAAAGCGTGGAATTCGTCTTCCACCAGTTGCAGCGGGAAGCTGATTTGCTGGTTGTTGAATTGCGCCTGCAAGGTCACTTGTTCATTGGCCACCAGGCGGGTGAGCAAGCTCTGGATACGGCGGTCGCCATTGACCTGCAGGCTCGACATCGAGTCGGCCAGGTTCAGGTTGGGCGAATGCTGCATGCTCTGAATGAAATCCAGCTCGTCCTGGGTAAGAAGGGCGTCTGCTTGCATGATCGAACTCGGTGGTGGCGATTTCTTCAACGTAGTTGACCGTAACCGGGGGGCTTGGTTCAGGTGCGTTCGTCGGCTTTCAGACGAGCGCGCAGTTCGGCCAGCTCTCGCTCCATTTCCACCTGGCGGGTGACGTCCTTCTGAATGCCGATGAAGTAGGTACGTCGCTCGGCGTCGTTCCTTACCGCCGTGATCGACAGCTCGTTCCAGAAGGCAGTGCCATCCTTGCGGTAGTTGCGCATCACTTCCCGGCACGGGCGGCGTTCGGCCAAGGCTTTGCGAATGCGCGCACGCGCGAGCTGGTCACGGTCGTCAGCCTGCAGGAAGCGGCAATCCTGGTAGAGTATTTCGTCCCGGCTGTAGCCGGTCAGGCGTTCGAACGCGGCGTTGACGTAAATGAGGATGGTGTCGTCGCCTTCCTGTTCGGCAACCACGATACCGTCATGGGATGCGTCGACCATCGATTGCAGCAGTTTTGCGTTGATCATGTTCAGGCCATGCGGCAGGCAGTAAAAACGGACGCGCTGTAGCAGGCGGCTTTGGCAGAGGCGGCCTTTTGCCAGCGGTGAATGCTAGTATCCTACGTTTTCACTCAGTTTCGGAATCCTCTACCCGATGAAAGTCGCCATTATTTCCGGATCGGTCTATGGCACCGCCGAAGAAGTCGCCCGTCATGCAGAAACGAAGCTCAAGGCCGCCGGCTACCAAGCCTGGCACGCCGCACGTGCCACTTTGCAGGACCTTGAAGGTTTTGCCCCGCAGGCCCTGCTGGCCGTGACATCGACTACCGGTATGGGTGAGCTGCCGGACAACCTGATGCCCTTGTACAGCAGCCTGCGTGACAGCCTGCCAGCGGCCTTCCGTGGCCTGCCGGGTGCAGTGATTGCGCTGGGCGATTCCAGCTATGGCGATACCTACTGCGGGGGTGGCGAACAGCTGCGCGAGCTGTTTGCCGAGCTGGGCGTGCGCGAGGTGCAGCCGATGCTGCAACTGGATGCCAGCGAGACGGTGACCCCTGAAACGGATGCCGAACCGTGGCTGGCCAAGTTGGCTGAAGCCTTGAAAGGCTGACAGTCAGGTTCAGCAGGTACGGGCCTGCCGCAGGTGAGTGTCCGGGCAGACCTGCCAGCCAGCCAAACCCCGATTCATGCCTCGCTGCCGGGTACCGGCCATTCGCGCAGCAGCGCCAACCACGCTTGCGCGGCCCGCGACAAATACGCGCCACGCCGCCAGATGAAGGCAATGTCCCAGCGCAGGTCCCCCGGTGAGCGCAGGGGCATACGCACCACACCAGGGCGTTCCAGGGCTTTTGCCACCACCCGGGGCAGCAGCACCACGCCCTGGCCTGCCGCGACCAACGCTGCCAGGAAATCCGCCTGGCCACTGCGCCCGCCTTCCGTCGGGGTGAAGCCCTGCTGCTGGCAGGCTTTCACCAACCGGTCATTGAGCACGAAACTGCGCTGGTAGAGCAGGAACGGCGTTGCGGCCAATTGCTTCAGGTGCACCCCGCCCAGGCCTGCCAACGCATGCCCCGCCGGTAGCAGGGCATCCAGCGGCTCATTGCAGAATGGCTGGTATTCGAACCCGTCGTCGCTGGGCGTAAGGCTGCCACCGAGCTCCAGCTCGCCACTTCTGACGGCCTGCTCGATGCTACGGCTGCCACCCTCAACCAGCTGGATGGCGATGTTCGGGTGGCGCCGCCGGTACTCGGCGAACAAACCGGCGAACAGCGCATCGCTGCCCAGCATCGGCAAGCCCAGGCGTAGTTCGCCACGCTCCATCTGGCTCAGATCGTCCAATTCGTTGAGCAGCGCCTGGCGTTGGCGCAGCAGGGCCTCGCCGCGCTCAAGCACGATGCGCCCGGCGGCGGTCAGGTGCAGGTGTGATGCCTGGCGTTCCAGCAGCGGCTGGCCCACATCTTGCTCAAGCTGCGCCACTTGCTTGCTGACGGCCGACTGACTGATGTGCAGGGTCTGTGCGGCTTGGGTAAAGCCGCCTCGGTGCACCACTTCGATAAAGCTGCGCAGCTGTTTGAATTCCATGTGCCAATTCCATTATGGAATGGTAGCCAGTCTAACAATTCGCTTCTGGCCTAGGCAGCCAAAACTTAAAATGAGGGCCTGTCGAGGAACACCGCCATGAAACCCGCGTTACTGAAAAAACTGCTGCGCCTGCTTGCCGAGCTGGCGACCCTGTATGCCCTGTTTGCACTCGGTGGCCAGCTGGCCACTTGGCTGGGCTGGCCTATTCCCGGCGGGGTCATGGGCCTGGCGTTGTTGTTGCTGTTGTTCGCCGTGGGGGCACTGAAGCCAGCCATGCTCCAACTCGGCGCCGGTTGGTTGATGGCCGAAATGCTGCTGTTCTTCATTCCTGCACTGATGAGCCTGCTGGACTATGGCGCGCTGATCCGGGACGAGGGCTGGCGCATCCTGCTGGTGATCGCCGTGAGCACGCTGATGGTGATGGTGGTGACGGCCCTGACCGTCGAACTTGTGTGCCGCTGGAGCATGCGCCATGAGCCTTGAACCCATGCCGTTGTTCTGGCTGGCGCTGACGTTGCTGGCTTACCTGGGCAGCCGCTGGCTGTACCGGCGCAGCAAGCGCTACCTGCTGTCGCCGCTGATTCTGGTGCCGGTGTTGCTGCTGGCGGTGGCTGTGCCGCTGCACACCGCCTATGCCGAGTACGCGCGCAATACCCACTGGCTGATGGGCGTGCTCGGCCCGGTGACCGTGGCCTTTGCCGTGCCGATCTGGCAGCAGCGGGCCATGCTTGCCCGGCATTGGCCGGCCTTGCTGGTCGGCATGCTGGCGGGCAGCAGTGCGTCCATCGCCAGTTCCTGGGGGTTGGCGCACCTGCTGGCGCTGGACAATGCGACCAGCCTGTCGCTGGTGCCGCGTTCCATCACCACGCCCTTTGCCATGCCCTTGGCCCATGACCTGGGCGGTGTGCCCGAGCTGACGGCGGTGTTCGTGATGTTCACCGGGGTGCTCGGTGCCATGTTCGGTGGCGTGCTGCTGCGTTGGTTGCCGCTGCGCACGCCGTTGGCCCGGGGGGCATTGTTCGGCGTGGGCGCGCACGGCGCCGGGGTCAGCCGGGCCCAGGAAGTGGGCCGCGAGGAAGGCTCGGTGGCCGGCCTGGTCATGGTCCTGACCGGACTGCTGAACCTGTTCGCAGCACCGCTGCTGGCCATGTTGCTCTGACCGTTCGTGCCACTGACTCGCTCAGTCATCAAGCTGGCTGGCAACGCAAGTTCCACCCCTGGTAGGGCTGGCTAGACTCACCCTCGACATAGAGAGCACATGAAAGTGCCGAGGTGACATGCAATGACCGCAGCCTTGCCCTATCCAGTCCACACCACTTAACCGGGTTACTTCTGATGCCTTTGGCCGAAATTCCATTGTGCGTCTGGCGTACCCGGGGACAGAGCTTCACATTCCGGGGCCAGAGCATCCGCTACTGGACCGCAGGGCAAGGAGAGCCCCTGCTTCTTTTACACGGCTTCCCCACCGCCAGTTGGGACTGGCATTACCTGTGGGGGCCTTTGACGCAACGCTTTCGGGTGATTGCCTGCGACATGCTCGGTTTTGGCGATTCGGCCAAACCGGTGGACCACGCCTACAGCCTGATCGAGCAAGCCGACCTGCAGCAGGCGCTGCTCGCCCACTTGCAGGTGGACCAACCGGTGCACCTGCTGGCTCACGACTATGGCGGCAGCGTCGCTCAGGAGTTGCTGGCGCGGCACCATGAGCAGCGCGCCGAGGTAGCCAGCTGCGTATTTCTCAACAGTGGCCTGTTCGCCGAAAGCTGTCACCTGCTGCTGATCCAGAAGTTGCTGCTGAGCCGCTTCGGCTGGCTGGTGGGTCGCTCCTTCGGGCGTGACGACCTGGTGCGCAACATGACCCAGGTCCATGGCCCCTGCACCCACCCGAGCGAAAGTGCCCTGGACGATTTCTGGAGCCTGATCGCCGCCAACCGCGGTACGCGCGTGCTGCATAAACTGGTGGGCTACCTGCTGGAGCGCCGCCTGCACCGTGAGCGCTGGGTTGCGGCCATGCAGTGCCCAGGTGTGCCCATGCGGCTGATCAACGGCATGGTCGACCCATTGTCCGGCGCGCACATGCTTGAGCGTTACCGGCAACTGGTGCCACAGCCAGACACCGTGCAACTGCAGGGTATAGGCCACTACCCGCACACCGAGGCGCCGGTGCAGGTGCTGCGGCATTACCTGGCCTTTCGTGAGCAACCGCTGAGCTTTTGCCAGGCGAAAGTGGCGTGGTCCTGAGCGGGCCTCATGGCCCGGCGTTATTACCAGGCATTCAGCCTGCGTGAGCTTGATTGTCTGCTTGCCGTTGGCGGCAGACACTCGGCTGACCTGAACCTGCCTGGAGCCCTTGGCATGAGCGAGCCTGTACTTCTGCAAGATCGTGTGGTGATCGTTACCGGCGCCGGTGGCGGCCTGGGCCGTGCCCACGCGCTGCTGTTCGCCGCGCGCGGGGCCAAGGTGGTGGTCAACGACCTCGGCGGTTCCACCCACGGGGAGGGCGCCAGCGCCAGCGCTGCTGATCGGGTGGTGCAGGAGATTCGCGCCGCCGGGGGCAGTGCGGTTGCCAACCATGACTCGGTCAGCCAGGGTGCCCGCATTGTCGAGCAGGCCCTGGACAGCTATGGCCGCGTCGATGTCGTGGTGAACAACGCCGGCATCCTGCGTGACAAGACCTTCCACAAGATGGACGACAGCGACTGGGAGCAGGTTTACCAGGTGCATGTCGAAGGCGCCTACAAAGTTACCCGCGCGGCCTGGCCACACCTGCGTGAGCAGAACTGGGGGCGGGTGATATTCACGGCATCCACCTCTGGTATCTACGGTAATTTTGGCCAGGCCAATTACGGCATGGCCAAGCTGGGCCTGTACGGGCTTACCCGGACCTTGGCCATCGAAGGGCGCAAGCACGGTATCCTGGTCAACGCCATTGCCCCAACCGGCGGTACGCGCATGACGGAAGGGCTGATTCCCCCGCAGGTGTTCGAACGGCTCAAGCCGGAGTTGGTCAGCCCCTTGGTGGTGTACCTGGGCAGCGAACAGTGCCAGGGCAGCGGCGAGCTGTTCGAGGTGGGCGGGGGCTGGATCGGCAAGGTGCGCTGGGAGCGTAGCCTGGGGGTGGGTTTCGACCCGCGCGAAGGCTTTACGCCCGAGCAGGTCGCGCAGCAGTGGGAGCACATTGGTGATTTCGAAGGGGCAGTGCACCCGCAGGACAGCTTGCAGGCGCTGCAGCAGATGATGGCCAACCTGCAGAAATACCCGTTGTAAGGCCATTGTAAGGAGCGGCCTTGCGTCGCGAAAGGGGCGCGAAGCGGCCCCAGGATTTCAGCGTTGGCGGCTAAATTGCCGGGGCTGCTTCGCTGCCCGTTCGCGACGCAAGGCCGCTCCTACAGGTGTCGCGTGGCCCGAGGCTTTGCCGGTGTCCGCGGGCGTCATTATTCAGCGCAAAAAAAAGCCGCTGCAAGCCGCAGCGGCCAATCGAGACGTTAGATCAAGGAGCTTCAAAATCTACGTCAGTGCACCTCGCAGGCCTGAAAGGCGGGGGGGAGAGCCCTTCATGCCGGCCAGTGAGTAAAGAATAAGCGCTTGATCCCGTAGGAAAAATAGCCGCTTATGACATTCACCTTTACGTTTCGGGCAACAGTTGCGCAGCTGTTCAAGCCGCGGGCGAGTAGCCCATTCGCCAGCTGGTTTCCCGCGTTGCCGCCAGCAACCGCTGTGCCGCCGGGCCATGCTCGTCGGCATGGAAGATCGATGTAGGCCCAACCACGGTCATCACCGCCGCAACCTGCCCCATGGCATTGAATACCGGGGCCGACAATGCATCCACGCCCGGCATCAACAAGCCGTGTACATGGTGCAGGCCACGTTCGCGTATGCCGGCCAGTAGCGCTTGATAATCGTCGGCAGAGTGCTGCAGGGCGGCCAGTTCACGGTCACGCAGGTCCACCGTTTCCCGCTCGGGCAGGTAGGCAGCGAACACCAACCCGGTCGATGAGCTGAGCAGCGGCAGCACCGAACCGATCTGCGTCACCACGGTCACCGCCCGCACCGCGGGCTCGATGCTGACCACGGTCGCGCCCTGGTTACCCCATACGGCGATGAAGCAGCTTTCGTTCAGTTCGTCGCGCAGTTGCGACAGGGGCAGTGCAGCAATTTTCAGCACATCGATGCTGCCCAGCGCCGCCAGCCCCACCCGCAATGCCTCACGCCCCAGGCCGTAATGGTTGGTGGCAGCATCCTGTTCGGCAAACCCGCTGGCGATCAATGCTTGCAGGTAGCGGTGCACCTTGCTCGCCGGCATCTGCACATGCTCGGCCAGGCGTGACAATGAGGTGGAAGGGGACAACTCAGCCAAGGCCTTGAGGATGTCGGTGCCGACCTCCGCAGAGCGGACTTTCTGCTTGCCGTTGTCGGCGGTGGTACTGGCTTTGGCCATGGACAGCTGCTTCCGGATTCTTCAGTCGGGCCTTTATAGCTTGACGTCATGCACGGAGCAAATTACGTTATTCGTAATCTGATTACGATAAAAACAATGCAGACCCGCTGCCGCCCACCCAAGGGCCTGCAGCCAACTGCCCGCAACGGCTCGGCCAGAGCCCGGAGGCATCGATGAATTGCGATCCATCACCCGACCTTCACTACCTCAGCGGCTTTGGCAACGAGTTTGCCAGCGAAGCGCTGCCCGGTGCCTTGCCGGTCGGGCAGAACTCGCCGCAGCAGGCGCCCTACGGGCTGTACGCCGAACTGCTGTCCGGCACGGCGTTCACCATGGCCCGTAGCGAGCTGCGGCGGACCTGGTTGTACCGTATCCGCCCGTCTGCCTTGCACCCACGTTTCGAGCGCCTGGCCCGCCAACCGCTACAGGGCCCGCTGGGGGGCATCAACCCCAATCGCCTGCGCTGGAGCCCCCAGCCGATTCCCGCCGAACCCACCGACTTCATCGAAGGCTGGCTGCCGATGGTGGCCAACGCCACGGCAGACAAACCGAGCGGCGTGAGCATCTACATCTACCGCGCCAACCGCTCCATGGAGCGGGTGTTCTTCAATGCCGATGGCGAACTGTTGCTGGTGCCGGAACAGGGGCGCCTGCGCATTGCCACCGAGCTGGGCGTGTTGCAGGTCGAGCCGCTGGAGATTGCGGTGATCCCGCGTGGCATGAAGTTCCGTGTCGAGTTGCTCGACGGCCAGGCCCGCGGCTACATCGCCGAAAACCACGGCGCCCCCTTGCGCCTCCCGGACCTGGGCCCGATCGGCAGCAATGGCCTGGCCAACCCGCGGGATTTCCTCACCCCGGTGGCGCACTACGAAGAAACCACCGGCCCGCAGCAACTGGTACAGAAGTTTCTGGGTGAGCACTGGGCCTGCGAACTGCAGCATTCGCCGCTGGACGTGGTTGCCTGGCATGGCAGCAACGTGCCGTACAAGTACGACCTGCGCCGCTTCAACACGTTGGGTACGGTCAGTTTCGACCACCCGGACCCGTCGATCTTCACCGTGCTGACTTCGCCGACCAGCGTGCATGGTTTGGCCAACATGGACTTCGTGATCTTCCCGCCGCGCTGGATGGTGGCCGAGAACACCTTCCGCCCACCGTGGTTCCACCGCAACCTGATGAACGAGTTCATGGGCCTGATCCAGGGGGCCTACGATGCCAAGGCCGAGGGCTTCTTGCCGGGTGGGGCGTCGTTGCACGGGGTGATGAGCGCCCATGGGCCCGATGCCGGAACCTGCGAAAAAGCCATTGCCGCCGAGTTGGCCCCGCACAAGGTCGACAACACCATGGCGTTCATGTTCGAGACCAGCCAGGTGCTGCGCCCGAGCGTGCAAGCGCTGCAATGCCCGCAATTGCAGGCCGACTACGATAGTTGCTGGGCCACCTTGCCGAGCACCTTCAACCCGAACCGGAGATAACCCATGAACCACACTGCCATTGCCCGTAGCTGGGTCGAGCACGCCAACGGGCACAGCGACTTCCCGCTGCAGAACCTGCCAATGGGCATCTTCAGCCGGCCAGGTGAAGCCAGGCGCTGTGGCGTGGCCATTGGCGACGCAATCCTCGACCTGGAGGCGGTGCTGGCCGCCGGCCTGTTCGACGGCGCAGCCAAGGCTGCCGTCGAGGCGACCCGGGGTGGGGCACTGAACGCATTCTTCGCATTGGGGCGCAGCGCGCGGGTGGCCCTGCGCGAACGCTTGCAGGCATTGCTGGGTGAACACAGCGAACACCAGGCGGCGCTGAAGCCGGCCCTGCTCCACGCCGGCGACTGCCAGTTGCACGTACCGGCGCAGATCGGTGACTACACCGACTTCTACGTGGGTATCGAGCACGCCAAGAACGTCGGCAAGCTGTTCCGCCCAGACAACCCGTTGCTGCCCAACTACAAGTACGTGCCGATCGGTTATCACGGCCGTGCCTCGACCATCCGTCCCTCGGGTACCGAGGTGCGCCGGCCAAAGGGCCAGACCTTGCCGGCCGGGCACACCGAGCCCAGCTTTGGCCCCTGTGCGCGCCTGGACTACGAACTGGAACTGGGTATCTGGGTAGGCCAGGGCAACGCCATGGGTGAAGCGATTGCGGTAGGTGATGCTGCCGAACACGTGGCCGGCCTGTGCCTGCTCAACGACTGGTCGGCGCGCGACATCCAGGCCTGGGAATACCAGCCGCTGGGGCCGTTCTTGTCGAAAAGCTTCATTACCAGTATTTCGCCGTGGGTGGTCACCGCCGAGGCGCTGGCGCCGTTCCGCTGCGCCCAGCCGGCCCGGCCGCAAGGCGACCCGCAGCCACTGCCGTACCTGCTGGACGAGCGCGACCAGGCTGCGGGCGCGTTCGATATTGAGCTGGAAGTGCTGTTGCTGACCGCACGCATGCGTGAGCAGGGCCTTGCCCCGCACCGCCTGACCTTGAGCAACACCCGCAGCATGTACTGGACCGTGGCCCAACTGGTTGCCCACCACAGCGTCAACGGCTGCCAGTTGCAGCCGGGCGACCTGTTCGGCTCGGGCACCCTCTCCGGTGCCACCCCTGGCTCGTATGGCAGCCTGCTGGAAATCACCGAAGGCGGCAAACTGCCGGTGGAGCTGGCCAGTGGCGAGGTGCGCAAGTTCCTCGAAGACGGTGACGAGATCATCCTGCGCGCCCGCTGCCAGCGTGACGGCGTGGCCAGCATCGGCTTTGGCGAATGCCGTGGCACGGTCGTGGCGGCCAACTGAGGGGGCAGGGCATGGAACTGTACACCTATTACCGTTCCACCTCGTCGTACCGGGTGCGCATCGCGCTGGCACTGAAGGGGCTGGCCTACCAGGCCTTGCCGGTGAACCTGCTGCAAGGTGAACAGCGTGGCGCCGGCTACAGGGCCGTCAACCCGCAGGGCCGCGTGCCAGCCTTGCGCAGTGACGGCGGTGAAGTGCTGGTGCAGTCGCCGGCGATCATCGAGTACCTGGAAGAGGTGTACCCACAGCCCGCCCTGCTGCCGGTCAATGCCGAACGGCGGGCCAAAGTGCGCGGTGTGGCGGCGATCATCGGTTGCGACATCCACCCGCTGCACAATGTCAGCGTGCTGAACAGGCTGCGCCAGGCCGGTCAGGACGAGGGCCAGGTGAACGCCTGGATCGCACACTGGATCAGCCAGGGTCTGGCGGCCGTGGAACAGTTGATTGGCGATGAGGGTTTCTGTTTTGGCGATACCCCGGGCCTGGCCGATGTGTACCTGATTCCGCAGTTGTACGCGGCTGAGCGTTTCGCTGTCGACCTTGGCGGTTACCCGCGCATTCAACGGGTTGCCGCACTGGCAGCCGCGCACCCGGCATTCGCCCAGGCTCACCCGGCCCGGCAGCCGGACACCCCGGCTCAGTGAAGTGAGCGGTTCGCCGCCGGAAGCTTGCCGATGCGCTCACACAGCTTCAGGCGCTGGACCGGGTCTTCCGTCAGCAGCAGGGCATGCTCCAGGTCGTAGCGTTCGGCTTGGGGGCAGTCCAGGTGTTGGTAAAGCGAGGCGCGGGTCATGTAGTCCGCGACCTGCACCGGCCCTAATTGCATGACCCGTTCAGCGTCGATCAACGCCGCCAGGTGGTTGTCGTGGCTAATATGCAGTTGGCGCAGGTTGCGCGACAGGCGCTGCAGCATCTGCTGCGCGCTGGCGGTGCGCAGGTGTTCTGCCGTCAGCGGCAGGTCGGGGCCAAACTGGCGTGCCAGTAGCTCGCGACAGTCGCTGGGGTACAGGCGCCTGCCGCCACAGGGGTCGAGCAGGTGGTCGGCACCCGGCACGCGCAACAGGAAGTGCCCGGGAAACCCCACGCCCTCCAGCGGTATGCACAAACGCCTGGCCAGCTCGAGGGCGAGGATGGCCAGGGCCAGCGGTTGACCTCGGCGGCGTTGCAGCACCTTGTCCAGCATGGCGGCATGCGGCCGCAACGGCAGGTATTCGTCTTGCACAAACCCCAGTGCATTGAGTTGGCGCAGCAGAGGCTGTGCCAGTTCACTCAAAGGTAGCATGGGCAGGTGGGCACTGATTGCGTGCTGCAGGTCGTGCACGGTGGCAAGGCTGGCGGCAGGCGCGACGTTAGGGTCGTGCTCGGCGGCAACCCACAATGCGGCTTCCAGCAGGGCGACGGGCTCGCGTTCCAGGCAGGCCAGGCAGGCTTGACGTGGGTTCATGGGGCTTCTCCACACTCGCTTGAGTATTAGCTGCGGTGCGGGGTTTCGTCCAGTGGTCTGGCGGCGGCTGCAAACATGAGGCCGGGCTTATACTGGGTGCAGCACCTGTTGGGGAGCCTGTCGATGTTCGCGCTGATGCAAAGCACCCGTACCCAGTCACTGCACTTGTTCACCGACCCGCCCACGGGCCTGAAAGCGGTGGTGGCGATCCACAGCCAGCAGTTGGGGCCGGCGCTGGGTGGCTGCCGCTACCTGCCGTACGCCGATGACGAAAGCGCCATGGCCGACGCGATTCGCCTGGCCCAGGGCATGAGCTACAAAGCGGCACTGGCGGGCTTGCCCGTGGGGGGCGGCAAGGCGGTGATCTTGCGCAACCCGCATGTGGAAAACCGCGCAGCTTTGTTCGAGGCTTTCGGCCGCTTCGTCGATACCTTGCAAGGGCGTTTCATCATTGCCGTGGACAGTGGCACCTCGACCCTGGACATGGACTGCATCGCCCAGAGCACGCCGCATGTGACCAGTACCACGGCCTCGGGTGATCCCTCACCGCATGCGGCAATGGGGGTATTCGCCGGCATCCGCGCCACGTCCTATGCCCGCTTGGGCAGCTACAACCTCGAAGGCCTGCGGGTAGCGGTGCAAGGGCTGGGTAATGTTGGCTACGCCCTGGCCGAACAACTGCATGCGGCGGGGGCGGAACTGTTGGTGAGTGACCTGGACACAGGGCGGGTACGGCTGGCTGTTGAGCAGCTCGATGCCCACCCGGTGACCCACGATGCGTTGATCAGCACCCCCTGCGACATCTTTGCCCCGTGCGGTGTGGGGCCGGTGCTGAACGGGCAGAGCGTGATGCAACTGCGCTGCGCGGCAGTGGCGGGGGCGGCGAACAACCAGCTGACCACCTTGCAGGTGGCTGACCAGCTGGAGACCCGCGGGATACTGTATGCGCCCGATTATGTGATCAATGCCGGTGGCTTGATTTACGTGGCGCTCACCCACCGTGGCGAAGACCTGGGCACCATCACCTCGCACCTGGCACGCATACCATCGCGGCTGACCGAAGTGTTCGGCCATGCCCAAGCAGAGAAACGCTCGCCGGCGCGGGTGGCGCAGATGTTGGCGGAGCGGTTGTTGTATGGCTGACGGGGTTTGTGTTGCATGCACCGGCCTCATCGCTGGCAAGCCAGCTCCCACAGATACCCCACAACCTTCAAGACTTGTGCGTACCTGTGGAAGTCCCCACAGATTTCTCACAATTCTCAAGATTTGCGGTCCCTGTGGGAGATTCTATGGTTCCTGGTAGGGGTAGCCGGAGCATCTTCAGCGCCTGTGAGATCGAGCGCCGCCCGCGCGGCGCAATCGCGAGCTGCGCTCGCTCCTACGTTTGTTTCGGGCCAATTATTCCTGTGGGATTCGCGCGCGAACGCCTTGGTGGATGCCTCAATATCGCGCCGTACAAACAAGGCGGCCGCGCGCGCCTGTCACAGGCGTTACTGGCCCGAAACAAACGTAGGAGCGAGCGCAGCTCGCGATTGCGCCGCGCGGGCGGCGCTCGATCTCACAGGCGCTGCCATACCTTGTGGCAAACACCTGTCAGCCCTGATGCGATCCCTGTGGGAGCTGGCTTGCCAGCGATGAGGCCGGTGCAGGTAATCACTCGGCTGGTTGCCCGTCGAGCAACTCGGCCAACGCATCCGGCTGGCTCTTGAACGCCCGGGCGAACACATCGCGGTTCTTGGCCATGTAGATACCGGCTTCTTCAACCTGCTGCTCGGTCAGCGATGGCACTGCCTTATGCAGCACTTCAGCCAGGCGCTCTGCCAGTTCGAGCATTTTGTCGTGACGGTCGGCTTCTGCCTTATCCATGAACAAGCGCTCCGGGTCGCGGCTGCTGCGGTACACCACTTCGACGGCCATTCATCACCTCTATGCCTTTTTGCTGGTTTGCAATTTACTGTATCTATATACAGTAATGGCAGTGTGGGCTGGTTCGCAAGCAGAAATTGCAGTGGGGTGTTTTGCGGGGGCGTCCGGCACAACATCTTTATCGCCTGTGAGATCGAGCGCCGCGCGGGCGGCGCTCGATCTCCCAGGCGCTGAAAATGCTGCGGCAACCCCCTGCCAGCCCTCCTGCAACCTAGAGCCAAACCCTCACTGCTTCATCCCCAGCTCGGCATCATCCATCAGCGCCTTGGCCATCGCACTCAAGTAATGCGCAGCCCATATCATCATCGGCTTCCCATCCATCAACCCGGTGATGGTCAATTCGCGCACATACCCCATCAACTCCGAAGACTGTTCGCGGGCATCCCTGCACGGGATACCGGGCTCGATGCGGAATAGCGGGTGGGTGCCGTTTTCGCCCTGGTAGAAAGTGGTCTTGCCGACGGTGAACTGGGTGTCTTCTGTGGTCATTGGTCAGTCCCCTGATGTGCCTTTGGAATCAGGGTGTATTCGAGGGAATGGATGTAGCGGGGTGGATCGGGGATAACTCTCAGCATGATGTAGGCCTGTTCAAAATTGGGGCCACCACCTTCTGCTGTCAAACATCAAGGCGGCAGCTGTACATGGGTTGACAGACCGGTGAACAGAACCAAAAGCCGGCGCACACGAGGTGCCCCATGACAGCTGCCATAACGGCTAAGCCATGTGGTTAGTTCAGGGCGGCCTGTCAAAGCCGGTCGTTGATTGGCAACGACCGCCCGAGACTAGTGCGCACCACCGAACACCACAATGGCAGGGAGTATCTTTGGGAAATGCCCTACAAGAAAGGGCTTAAATCTGATTTTCCGCTGGCGCAATGCCATTTCATTTTCAGTAGCTTGCCATGCCACAAAGTGCCTTGCGGCAATCGGCCGCCTTCCCATGGCAGGGGCCTGGCCCTTTAACTGCATGGCAGAAACGTCACACCCGTGGCGCATCATCCTTGAAAGTCGTAGTGGGGAATGAAACATCGTGAACATCAAATGGGCAGAAAAACTGCGCAAGGGCCTGCACGGCTCGGCCGACTCGCTGGGCAACCTGTGCGTCGAAGCCTTCCATTACCTTGCCCTGTTCGGCATCGGCGCCATCACCGCCTATGCGGCGGTGGTCACCTTCCTGGACATGCTCGGCAAGGGCGGGATCAGCGTCGATGACATCCTGCTGCTGTTCATCTACCTGGAGCTGGGGGCCATGGTCGGGATCTACTTCAAGACCAACCACATGCCCATCCGCTTCCTCTTGTACGTGGCAATCACCGCGCTCACCCGCCTGCTGATCGGCGATGTTTCGCACCACAAGGCGCCGGATGAAGGGCTGCTGTACCTGTGCGGGGGCATTCTGCTGCTGGCGTTCTCGATCCTGGTGGTGCGCTACGCCTCGTACCGCTACCCCTCGACCAAGGTGCTGGATGCCAACGGCAAGCAAGTGGAAGAGGGCAAGTAGGCCTCAGCGGCATAGGTGAGCAGCACAACACCGCAGGTCGCGGAAAGCTGCGGCTTTTTCTTACAGACGCCTCTGAAAATCCAAAGAACGCGCATCACGCCAACGTATGGCACCCTGTTGTCCAAACCCGGAAAATCCCTGGGTTATGGCTTTTTGATATTGCCCTCCCTGGGCTGTAACCCACGGAGGGCGTGGCCTGCGCACGGTTGACACCATGGCGCACAAGCCTATTAACTCAGCAGCTCTCAAGGAGGGTAACCCGGCACATGACTTGATTCATGCCGAGCGTTTACAGGGAGATGCTGATGATCATGGCGCGTCTTGACGCTATCGCAAGCCGTTCCGTACCTGGCGAACAGGAGTAATCCCTCATGTTCGAAGCAGCCAGGTTCGGCGACGATATTTCACACACCGGCGCATTGGGCGGTTTCCTGTTGGGGGCCGCTCTGGGCATCGCACTGGTGGCCAGCGTGGCCACCGTGGCCTTTGCCACCTTCACCTGCGGGTTCGGCGTAGCTTTGCTGGCAGGTCTCGCGGCGGGGGTTGGCGGCAGCTTGCTGACCGCTGCCGGCGAGGCGTTGGGCGGCCTGTTTTCATCCCCCTCAGGGACGATACTGACTGCCTCGCCCAACGTCTTCATCAACAGCCGCAAGGCCGCCCGCGTCGAAAAGAGCCTGGGCGCTTGCAGCAAGCACCCCGGCCAGGTGCAGATCGCCGAGGGCTCGACCATCGTCTTCATCAATGGCGTGGCGGCCGCGCGCAAGGGCGACAAGCTGACTTGCGGCGCGACCATTTCCGGTGGTTCGAACAATGTCTACATCGGCGGCGGCACTTACCGTTACCTGCCGGTGGACGACGAAGTCCCTGAATGGCTACGCACCACAGTGGATACGTTGATGGCCGTCGCCGGTGCCGCCGGCATGATCGCCCAATTGATCAAGGTCGGCACCCAAGCCGGCATGAAAGCCATCATGCCTTGCGCCCTGAAGTTCACCGCAGGCTTCATCGCAGGTGAGGTGGCCAGCCGCTACGTGGTCGAACCCGTGGCGCGCAGAGCCATCGGTGGCCTGGTCGGCAACCCCGTCGACCTCACGACGGGCCGCAAGCTGATCCCCGATGAAATCGACTTCAGCCTGCCGGGCCTGATGCCGATCGAGTGGTCGCGCTTCTACGCCAGCGACCTGACCGTCGACAGCGTGCTCGGCCGCGGCTGGATACTACCGTGGGAACAGAGCCTGCGTCGCAGCGGCAGTTTCATCTACCTCACCGACAACCAGGGCCGCGAAATCCCCTTCGTGACCCTGCAACCGGGTGAGCGGATCTACAACCCGCACGAGCAGGTGTACCTGGTGTGCACCGAGGGCGGCCACTACATCCTGCAGACCCTCGACAACCTGTTCTTCTACTTCGGTGAAGTGCCAGACACCAACACCGAAGTGCCGCTGCAGCGTATCGAGAACGTCCTCGGCCACTTCCTGCACTTCACCCGCACGCCTGACGGTACCCTGACCGACATCAGCGCCACCGGCGGCACCCGCGTGCACTTGCACTACGACCACCCGCTGGGCCGCCTGACCGATATCAAGCGCGTGGTGGACAACCATGCGGTCGAAACGCTCACCCAGTACCGTTACGACGAGCATGGCCAGCTGAGCGCGGTGCGCAACCGCAACGGCGACAGCGTGCGCAGTTTCAGCTATGTCGAAGGCCTGATGGTGACCCACAGCAACGCCTTGGGCCTGGGCTGCCACTACCGCTGGGAAACCCTCGGCGGCAAACCGCGTGTGGTCGAGCACTGGACCAGCGATGGCGAGCACTACCATTTCCGCTACGACCTCGACGCCCGCACCAGCTGGGCCACCAACGTGCTTGGCCGGGAACTGGAAGTGCAGTACAACGCCGACCACCGCGTGGTCGCCAGTCGCGATTATGGTGGCGAGCGTTACGCCATCGAGCTGGACGAAAACGGTAATATGGTTGGCCTGACCTTGCCGGACGGTAACCGCCTGCAATTCAAGTACGACGAGTTCTCCCGCTTGCTCGAAGAGGCCGACCCGCTGGGCCGCAAGACCACCTACGAATATCACCACCTGACTACACTGGTGACCCAGGTCAGCTACCCGGACGGCAGCACCTGGCGAGCGCGCTACGACGACAAGGGCAACCTGCTCGCCGAATTCGATGCCCTCGGCCAGATGACCGAGTACCTGAACAGCGATGACGGCCTGCCGCACACCATCATCGATGCGACCTACAAGTCCAAGTACCTGTGGTGGAACACCCTGGCCCAGGTCGAGCGTTACCAGGATTGCTCAGGCAAGAGCACGTATTATCGCTACGACGAGCGCCAGCACCTCATTGCAGTGACCGACGCGCTGAACCAGACCACCACGCTGGAGCGCAAGCCCGATGGGGAAGTGTTGCGCATCCACCATCCGGATGGCACGGCGGAAACCTTCACTTACAACGGCCTTGGCCAGGTGCTCAGCCACACCGATGGCAAAGGCCAGACCACCCGCCTGCTGCGCACTTCCCGTGGTTTGCCCAGTAACCGTCAGGACCCGAAAGGAGAGATGGTTCGCTACGGCTATGACAAGGCCTTGCGACTGACGTCGCTGGTCAACGAGAACAACGCGACCTACAGCTTTGCCTACGACGTGTCGGACCGGCTGATTGAAGAGGTGCGGGTAGATAACCTGACCCGGCGTTTCAGCTACAACGTCGGTGGCCATCTGACGCGACTGGATGAGATTGGCTATGGCGAGAATGCCGAACGGCCCGAGCGCCATACGCTGTTCGAGCGTGATGCCATTGGCCGCTTGATCGCCAAGATCAACAGCGATGCAACGCAGACATTCGCTTATGACGATGGCGACCGGTTGCTGAGCATCGAGCGGCAACCAACTGGGACAAGCAAGAAGTTTGGTATCACGGAAGAAAAGCTCAAGTACGCCTATGACCTGCTGGGCCGGCTGACGCAGGAAATCACGCCCGACGGGACGCTGGGCTATGAGTACGACCCGCTCAGTAACCTGACGACCCTGACGTTGCCGGATGGCCGCAAGGGCAACCACCTGCACCAGTTCAACCTGGACGGTCAGGTGATCAGCGACATGGAGCGCGACGACCTCCACCGCGAGGTCTACCGCCCCCTGAGCAAGCTCACCAGCTGCTTCGGTATGACGCCATGAGTCGCAAGGCCTGCCAGCTTGCCGAGACCTTGCCAGCAGACAAGCTATCGCAAGTGCCTAGCACCGGTAGCAGCGCAACTAACCCTCAATTGGCCAAGAACGCACGTGGCTCGTGACGGGCGTCGCGGGTCAGCGCAGCCAGCACCTGCAAGGGGTTCTGGCCCAGCTCGATGGCCAGGCCCAGGCGTATGCTGTCGATCACCCGCTGCAGGCGCACCGGGTCGTTGCGCTGGGCGCGGGTGATCAGGCGCTTGGCAACCACGCCAGCGTCATCGGAAAGGGTCAGCATGATGCTGCCGTCAAGGTTGGCAATGCTCAGGTTTACCCGGTATTCGGGGGCGAAGGCGGCGCTGATCTGCTCGAATGGATTGTTCATGCCTGAAGCCTGCAAAGGTGGACTGCAGAAATTGACCGGCCCGCACCCGGTTCGTTCAAGTAGGGCAATTGGCCATTAGCGCAACTACACTCCTTGCATCGCAGCCGCGACGCATGGCCAATGGCCGGCAAAGGAGTGCCCGTGCTTCCCTCATTCGCTGCCCGCCAGCGTGGCGCAATCGGCCTCATGGCAGTGGTTACCCTGGGCCTGGCGCTGTTGTTCATGCTGCTGGTGATCGACAGCGGCCGGTTGTACCTGGAGCAGCGCAAGCTGCAACGCATTGCCGACATGGCCGCGCTGGAGGCGGCCGGCCAGTATGCCGTTTGCACCGGCAGCGGGCCGCAGGCCACGGTGGTTGCCCGGGCGGCGGCCACCCGCAACGGCCATGCGCCCGGCAACCCGCTGGCGGCCAGCTGCGGCTACTTGCAGACCGGCGCCAACAGCCTGCGCACGTTCACCACGGACAACAACCGCACCGAGGCGATTCGGGTGGACGTGAGCAACACAGTCCCCACCAGCGTCGCGGCGGGGGTGTATAGCCTGGCACAGGGCACAGGGGTGCCGCTGACCACCACCTTGCACGCCCATGCGGTGGCTTCGTCGCCTGTTCCACCGCAGGCCATGCTGAGTATCCGAACCACCCTGGCCACCGTCGATTCGCGACAGTCGGTGTTGCTCAATGCCCTGCTTGGTGCCTTGGGCGGTAACGTGCAGCTTGATGTGGCCGGCTGGCAAGGCATTGCCAGCACCCAGCTCAACGTGCTGCGCTACCTGGACCAACTGGCCATCGACCTCAACCTCAAGGCCGGTGACTACCGGCAACTGCTCAGCGCCGATGCTACCGCTACGCAACTGCTGCAGGCGGCGGTGAAAGTACTGCAGCAGAGCGGCGCGGCCGCCAACGTGGTGACCAACCTGGGCAAGCTGGCACTGGGTGCCAGCAACAGCACCTTGCTGCAGCTGGGCGATTTGCTCGATATCCAGAACGGCACCACGCAGGCCGGGCTGGATGCCAGTATCCAGTTGCTGCAACTGGTGCAGGGCGTTATCCAGCTGGCGGTCAGTGAAAGTGCGGCAACGGTGGACTTGCCGGTCAGCGTGCTGGGGCTGGTCAATGGCCGGGTCCGCCTGAAAGTGATCGAGCCGCAGCAGATTTCTGCGGTGGGTGACCCGCGCACCGATGAATTGCGGGTACATACCGCGCAGGTGCGGGCGATGATTTCGCTCGACCTGCCGCTGCTCGACTCGGTGTTCGGCTTGCTCAACGCGGTACTCGACCTGGTCGGGCCGATCACCAATGTGCTCAACAACCTGCTGAGCCTGAACCTCGCCAGTACCTTGCAATCGGTACTGTGCCTGGTCGGCGTGCCGTGCACTGTCACCGATATCATCCTGGTCCCGGACAAGCTGTCGCTGGATATCGGCCTTGAGGTGGCGGAAGCGACCACGCGCCTCGACCCGCAGGCCCCAGGCACCTTCAGTTGTTCACCCAAGCGCCTTGTCACGCAAGCGCAAAGCTCGGCGGCCAAGGTTGCGGTGGGGCGTTTCGAGTCCAGCAATTCGTTCTTCATGAGCGGCACCACGGTGGTCAAAGCATTGCCATTGGTGGACATCGGTACCAAGCGGTGTACCCGGTTGCTGATACTGCCCGCCATCTGTGACGCCCGCATGCCCTTCACTGGAGGCGGGCTGGGCGTGCGCGTCAACAGCAAGGTTTTGGGCAGCGGGGCCGTCGAGCGCCCACTGGTGTTCCAGGCGCCCGACAGTGTGCCGCCCAACATCGGCCTCAGCCCTGCCTACCAGAGCATGCAAACCGCCAACAGCACGGTCGTCGGCAGCCTGGCCGAGACCTTGCAGGGCATACAGCTGGAAGCCTACAAACCCACCGTGAACAGCGGCCTAGGCGATGTGCTGGTGCTGGTTGGCAACGTGCTCGGCACGGTCAAAGGTATCGTCGAGCCCTTGATCAGGAACCTGCTCAGCCCGTTGCTCGACCCCTTGCTCAACGTGCTGCTCAAAGCCCTTGGCATCGACCTGGTCAACGCCGAGATCGGCGCCAACCTCACCTGTGCCAACCGCGCTCAGTTGGCCTTGTAGATCGGCAACCACACTTCGAAGCAGGCGCCTTCGTTGCGGTTGTGCACCGCCAGCCTGCCGCCCATGGCATCGACGATGCCGTGGCTCACCGACAAACCGAGCCCGGTGCCGACCCCTGCTGGCTTGGTGGTGAAGAACGGCTCGAAAATGCGCTCGAGCAGGCGCGGGTCGATACCGCCGGCGTTATCTTCCACCAGCAGGCACAACTGCCCGTGCTCGATGCGCTGGCCTACGCGGATGTGTGGGTGGGCAACGCGCCGTTCCAGCAAAGCGTCCCGCGCATTGACCACCAGGTTGATCAGCACCTGCTCGAGCTGGTCCTGATGGCCAAGCACGTGCGGGCACCGCTCGGGCGCCTCGATGGCCAGCGTCACGCCTTTGCCGCACAAACCCTCGGCCAGCAGCCCCTGCGCACCGAGCACCGCCACCCAGGCGGCGAACACCTGCTGTTCCACCTCGGACCGCCGCCCATGGGTGCGCAAATGCTCGACCAGGCGAATGGCGCGCTCCAGCTGGTTGTCGATGCGCTGCAGCTTGCCTGTGAGGTACGGAACATCGGCGGCACCGCTTTCCAGGCGTTTCAGCCCGTTGACCACCGCCAGGCGCATGGTGGTCAATGGCTGGTTGAGTTCATGCACCAGCCCCGTTGCCAGTTCGCCCAAGGTGGCCATCTTGGCTGCCTGCAGCAGTTGCTGCTGGCTATGGCGCACTGCCGTGTTGTCGCGGGCAACTGCCTGGATCTCCACCAGTTGCCCGTGCTCATCGAACAGGCCACGCTCGGCCCACACCCACCAGGCGTTGCGGCGCCCCGGTAATTGCAGGCAGACCTCGGCACTGCTCAACGGCTGCTGCGGGCTCAGCGTGGCGAGGCGCTGCACGAACGCCGTGCGTTGGCTGTCGCTCATCCACTGGCCCAGGTTCATTGCGCCGAGTTGCTGTGGCGGGCACTCCAGCAGCTCGGCCAGCGGCCGATTGCCGAACAGCAATTGCAGCGCAGGCGTGTAGCGGCAGATCAGCGCGGGCGAGTCTTCCACCAGCGCCCGGTAGCGCTCCTCGCTCTGGCGCACGCGTTCGGCAGCCTCGGTGGCCTCGCTGACATCCAGCCACAGGCCCACGACCTCCACCGGTTGCCCCAGGTCGTCACGTAGCAGGCGGGCCTCGTCCAGTATCCAGTGATAGCCGCCGCGCTCATCACGCAAGCGGTAGCGGCTGCGAACCTGGCCGTCGCGCAGTAGCGTGCGCGTACGTTCCAGCCATAGCGTGCGGTCGTCCGGGTGCACCGCCTGGCCGGGCTGCTGAGCCAATTCGCCGTCTTTGGGCCAGCCCAGTAGCGGTGTCAGGCTGGCGCTGAAAAAATCACTGTGCAGCGCCCCGTCGGCGTAGCGCTGGATGTAGATCACCGCTGGCGAGCTGGCGATCAGGTTTTCCAGCCGGGCGCGGGCCGCCCCGGCCTGTAGCTCCTGGGCTTTCAAGGCGCTGATATCGAGCACGAAGCCCTGAACCTGGCGCCCGCGCAGCTGGCCGACCCACTGCAGCCAGCGTGGGCCCGCCAGGTCGTCGGCGGGCAACAGGCGCAGGTTCAGGTTCAAGGCGATGCCGTCGCGCAGTTGCGCCAGCGCCATGCGTGCAGCTTCGCGGTCGGCCGGGTGCAAACGGCCGAACCATTGTTCGCAGGTGGCATCCCGCGGCAGGCCCAGGCGTGATGCCAGGGCTGGGTCGAATGCCAGTGGCCCCTGCAAGGGCCATGACCACCAGCCAGCGCCCAGTTGCTGCTGCAGTTCATCCAGGTGGCAGGCGCGCTGCTGCAGCTGCTGCTGGCGCAGGCGGCTGAGCAGCGGTTCGACCAGCGCGGGCAGCAGGGTAGCCTGCGCTTGGGGTGTGGGTGGCCTTGGTGCCCCGGCACACAGTAACCAGGCCTGAACACAATGGCCGTGCTGGTAGGGCAGGGCGACCAGCGGCAGGCCGGCAGCCGACGACTGCAGCAGCGGGTGCTCGGCCGCCAGCTGCCGAGCGGCGGCTGGCAACGTATGCAGCCAGGCACGCAGGCGCTCGTCGTCTGCCCAGGGCCAAACGGCATCGCTGCTGGCGTAGCTGTACCAGCCGCTGTCACCTGGCAGCAGCAGGCGCAGGGCCCCCGCCTGCCAGTGCTCGGCCAAGTGTTGCAGTTGAGCGGTTGTGGTCGGCAGCAGGTGCTGTTCGTCGCAGTCACGCATGGCACGGCCAAGCGCCAAGGCCAGGTGGTGCTGCGCCAGGTCATGGGCGTGGTTTTCGCGCTCACCCAGCAGGTCGCCGATATCGAACACCTGCAGCAGCCACCCGTCAGCCTGGCGCAGGAGCCAGCCGCGCGTATGCAGAGCAGTGCCGTGCACGGTCACGAAGTCCAGGTCCAGCGGCTGCCCCTGCCAGTCCGCCGGGGCGCCTTCGAGTACCAGCCAGCTATGCCGTTGCAGGTAGTCATGCACCCGCGCGGCGTGGTGCGGGCTTGCCGGCAGCAGCGTGCGCAGGGGGCCGGCCAGGCGCAGCACGTGGCCTTGATCATCCAGCCACAATTGCAACCCGGTGGCTGGAGTGTGCTGTTCAACCGGCAGCGGGGCCTGGCCGCCGAGCCAGCGCTCGAACAGGCCGTTCACAGTTGCAGGCTCGCTTCGGCACGCAGCCGGTCGGGTAGGCGCGGTACCTCGCCAATCAACGGCAGCACCAGCATGGGCAGCACATGGGTGAGTTTTGCCTTGGGATAATCGATGGCTACCGTCAGCAGCTTGTTGGAGCCCAAGGTGACCTGTGCGTCGCTGGCCGGCTGGAAGTCGAAGGCAGCAGGCAGCCACTGCAACTGCTGGCTGATGACCTGACGGGCCAGGTTCTGCACATCGTTGGTGTAGCTGGGGCTGTCCGGGTCCAGCGCCACGCAGCGGCGCACCGCCTCGGCGCTGGCCTGGTTGAACGATTGCAGCATGAGCATGGGCAGGGAATAGCTGACAAGGCCGTAGAACACGGCGAAGAAGATCATGAACACCGCGGCGAACTCGATG
Organism: Pseudomonas sp. BJP69; assembly: GCF_007633355.1. Lineage (NCBI taxonomy): Bacteria > Pseudomonadati > Pseudomonadota > Gammaproteobacteria > Pseudomonadales > Pseudomonadaceae > Pseudomonas > Pseudomonas sp. BJP69. The sequence continues at coordinate 4,600,511 of NZ_CP041933.1, read as the reverse complement.
GCTGCCGCACCGTGCTGCCGTTTTGCCGGGCCTGCTTTCATGATTGCGTCTACCCTGACCATGTGTCCTGAACAACAGCATAGAACCGATCGACGAACAGGGATGGCCAATTGCCCATGCACAGCTTTGCATTGCTGGTCTGGCTAGCGTTGTGCGCCGGGCAGGATGCCCGCGAACGGCAGATAGCCAATGTACTGACGCTGGGTGCCGCAACCCTTGCGCTGGCCTGGTTGCTGGCCACAGGGCGCAGTTGGCTCGGTGCCCAGGGCAGTGATGCGGCGCTGGCGTTGTTCATCGTGCTGCTGCTCACGCTGCCGGGCTACGCGCTGGGGCAGTTCGGGGCCGGTGACGTCAAGCTGCTCGGTGCGTTGGCGCTGGCCAGCAGCGTTGCTCACGTGCTGGTCACTTTCATTGCTGCGGGGGTGGTGCTGGTGGCCTGGCAACTGGTTCGCCGAGGTGCGCGACAGCCGCGGCAAAAAAGGCCGTTCGCGCCCTGTCTGCTGGCAGGCTTTGCCGTCTCACTGGCCTGCCTGGGCTGAGCGTTGACGACACGGCAAGCCCCCGCTAATTGTTGCGCTCGGTCATCTTGGTCCAGCGGTAGAAGTCGGGGATCTCGTACTTGTAGGTATCCAGCCAGCGCTGCATGGACTGGTCGCGTTCCCGCGCCGTTTGTACCTGCAGGTGGCGCGAGGCCTGTGCGCCGCTGGACTGCACACGCAGCAGCCGCTCGGTGGCCGTTTCATCCTGAGGGCTCGGGCGCGGGTATTGCTCGGCGTGCAGCGCCGCGCTACCCATGCAGCAGGCCAGCACCATCATGTACCTGATCATGTTCACCTCCCAGTTTCAATTGACCATCGGCTGCGATGCCTGGGCCGAGGCGACCGGGCCTCGGCCACCGGCCTTGATCTGCCCGGCCCGCGCCTTGGCCGCGGCAAACTGCCGGGGCTCAAGCTGCAAGCGGCCGACCAGGTCGGTCGCCTGCTGCCAGTTATCCTGGAGCAGCGCCAAGGTCACCAGGTTGATCGCAGGCAAGGGGTTGTCGTCTTTCAGCTCGATGGCCGTCAGCAACTCGAAGCGAGCCTGCTCATAGCGCCCCAGGTTCATCAGGACCACGCCCAGGTCATTGCGTACGCGTTCATCGGTAGGCGCCAGGCGTACAGCACGCTGCAGGTTCTGCAAGGCCTGGATGTCGTCGCCACGTACCGCGGCCAGTTGGCCCAGGCCATGCTCGCCTTCGGCAGCCAGGCAGCCGCCCAGCAGGCTGCGGTACAAGGGTTCGGCCTCGCCAAGGCCAAGCAGCCGGGACACTTTGGCCTTGCGCAGGCGCACCTGGTCGAGGGTGTCCGGCAGTTGCTGCAGGTGCGCAAGGCTGGCATGCGGGCGGCCGTCATTGAGCATCTCGTCCGCCAGGTTCAGGGCCAGTTGCTGGTCGGCGTCCGGCTTGCTGCAACCGGCGGCAGTGAACAACGAGCGCAGGCCCTGCGGCTGTTGCCCGGCGCAGCCACTCAGCAACACCAGGCATGCGCACAATACGACTGTCTTCATCCCGCTTTCCTCAGGGGCTCAACGCCCGCGCCAATGCAGAGAAGCCTGGCCCGGCAAGCACGATCAGCAGGGCCGGGAACAGGAATACCATCATTACCGCCGACATTTTTGCCGACATCATCGACACCCGTTCTTGCAGGCGGGTCAGGCGGCGGTCATCGAGCAAGGCTTTGAGGGCCAGCAACGACTTCATTGCGCCGCTGCCTTGGGCCAGCAACTGGCGCAGGATCACGCAGGTGTCGGTGAATTCGTCCACCGCCAGTACCTGTGCGGCCTTGTCCAGTTCCGGGCCCAGCCCCAGCCCCGAATCCACCCGCTGCAGTACCTGGCGCAGTTCTTCGCTGATGTTCGGGATCAGCGTTCGCCCTTCCTGGCTCAGCAGGCGCAGTGCCTGCTCGACCGTCAGCCCGGTTTCGAACAGGATTCGCAGCATGGGGATCATCAGGCCAACCTCTGCGGCAATGCGCTGCTGGCGCCGGGCGGCAGCCAGGGCCAGCAGGCGCTTGGGCAGCAGGTAAGCGGCGCCCAAGGCACACAATGGCCAGACCACCCAATGGGCGGCGGCAGCGCCTTTGAAGCCTTGCTGCAATAGCAGCGTCAGTACCACCGCCAGCAGTGGCAGGCCCAGTTGCACGGCGGCGAACAGCGCGCGCTGGCGGCTGCGACGCCAGCCGATGCGCTCGAGCAGGGCCTGGCTTTCACCGTCGAACTTCTGCAGCCGCTGCCCCCAGGGGCTACTGCCCAGCCAGTGCAGCCAGCCCTCCAGGCGCTCGGCACGGGCCAGGCGCCCCTGTAGCCTTCGCGCCACCAGCACCCGGGCCCGCCATTGGCGAATGGCCTGCTGGGCAAACAGGCCGGCGGCGATCAGCAGGCACAGGGCGCAGATCAGCATGGCCATGTTCACAAGCTCCTCATCATGCGCCACAACACCAGGCAGCCGAGTACCTGCAAGGCGAAGGCCAGCAACAGCATCAGTTGGCCGCTGCTGTCACGCCACATGGCCAGCAGGTAGTGGGGGTTGGCCAGCAGGAAGTAACCGACCATCGCCAGTGGCAACGCCCCGAGAATGATGGCCGTGATGCGCGTTTCGCCGGTCATGGCCTTGAGCTGGCGTGCCCCTTGCTCGCGCTCGCGGATCAGCTTGATGAGGTTCTCCATCAGTTCACTGGCGTTGCCGCCATGGCGCTGGTTGATGCGCAAGCCCAGGGCGAACAGCCGCAATTCGTCTTGCTGGTGCAACTCGGCCAGTTCGGTCATGGCGTCCTCCAGCGGCACGCCCAGTTGCACATTGCGCCGGACCCTCGCCAGCGTAGTGCGCAGTGGCTCGCGGCTGCTGTCGATAGCGCCCAGTACCGCATCATTGAGCGTGCGCCCGGCCTTGAGGCTGCGCACGCTGTAGTCCAGCAGGCCGGGCAGTTGCTCGACCACGTGCCGCATGTGCCGACGGCTCTGCCAGCTGATGAGCAGGTAGGCAATGGCCGGCAGACCGGTCAGCAGCATCAGCGCAGCGACCCAGCCAAGCGCGACCAGCGCCAACAGCGCCAGCCCCAGCCAGGCCAGCAGCCAGCGCTGGGGGTGCAGCTCGACAGTCGTCAAGCCGGCGCGTTGCAGCAGCGGGTCGAGCCAGCTGCGCCGTGCCGTACCATTGCGCACAATGCTGAACGCGCGCCCAAGGCGTTGCAGGATGCGCTCTTCGTGCCGCTTGTACAGGCCGCGGCGCAACAGCAGCAGGGCCAGGCCCAGCAACAGCGGGCACAGCGCCAGTAGCAGCGGGCCGGTCACAGCAGGCCCTCTGCCTTGAGCTTGCTGCCGGCCGGGTGAAGCGCCTCGCGCAGGAAGCTGTCACCGCCCCGGCGGTCCAGGCGGAACAAGGTGTTGGTGACATACACCTCATCGCGCACGCCAACCACCTCCAGCACTTCGCTGACGCAGCGTCGGCCATCGGGCAGGCGGGTCAGCTGGATCACCACATCCAGCGCTGCACAGACCATTTGCCGCAAGGTCTTTTCGGCAATTTGCCGGCCACTCAGGCCGACCAGTGTCTCCAGGCGCAAGAGTGCGTCCGCTGCGCTGTTGGCGTGCACGGTACTCATCGAGCCATCATGGCCTGTGTTCATTGCGGTCAGCACATCGAGCACTTCGCTGCCGCGGATTTCGCCGAGGATAATGCGGTCCGGGCGCATGCGCAGGGCGTTGCGGATCAGCTCGCTGGCCTTGATCTCGCCGTGCCCTTCGGCATTGGGCGGGCGGGTTTCCAGGCGCACCACGTGGGGGTGGTGCAGTTGCAGTTCGGCAACGTCTTCGATGGTGACCAGGCGCTCGCGAGGGGCGATCATCTGGCTGAGGATGTTCAGCAGGGTGGTCTTGCCGGTGCCGGTGCCGCCGCTCACCAGAATGTTGCAGCGCTTGCCCACGGCGCGTTCGAAAAAGTCGAAGATAGGCTGGTCGATAGCGCGGGTGGCCAGCAGGTCGGCACTCTTGAGCATGTCCTGGCGGAATTTGCGGATCGACAGGCACGGGCCGTCCAGCGCCACGGGCGGAATGATCGCATTGACCCGGCTGCCGTCGGGCATGCGGGCGTCGACCATGGGCGAGGACTCGTCCAGGCGTCGCCCGAGCGGGGCGAGGATGCGTTGCATCACCCGCTCTACATGGTGGGCGTCGATGAACCGCAGGTCGGTCTGCTGCAACAGGCCGGCCCGCTCGACGAACACCCGATGGGGGCCATTGACCAGAATTTCGGTGACGCTGGGGTCACGCAGCAATACTTCCAGCGGGCCGAAGCCGGTCAACTCGTCCACCAGCTCTTCGGCCAGCCGCTCCATTTCATACCGCGACAGCGCCAGGCGCAGGCGCGCAACGTAGTCACCAACCTGCTCCAGCACGAACTGGGTCAGCGCCGGCCGTGCGCCCTCCAGCAGGTTGCGGCCGCTGTCCTCAATGGCATCGATGGCAAAGCGGTGCAGTGCGCGCTTGAGCGCGTAGGGGTCGCCCGCGGCCGGTTGCGGGCCACCAAACGGTTGATCGTTGTTCATTTGCTGCCCCAAAGCCGGCGCAGCCAGGTGACGGCCGGCGGTGCGAGGTTTTCCGAGCGCCGGGCCAGGCGTTCGCCCAGGCTGCGCAAGGTTTGCGTAAGCTGCTCACGGGGGGCCAGTTCGAACAGGCTCAGGCCCTGGTTTTTCACGTTCAGGCGCACTTCAGGGCTATAGGGCAGGGCCCTGAGCAAAGGCAGCGCGTAGCGTTTGGCCAGGGTGTCGGCGTCGGGGGCCACGTTGCTCAGGTAGCGGTCCACCAACAGGCTGGCGTGTTCCAGCTTGATGCCGTGATCACGCCACAGGTCGAGCACCTCCAGGTTACGCCGGCACTCGAGAATGTTCTGGTCGGTGTAGATGATCAGTTTGTCGCAGTGGCTGACCAACGTGCGCAGGGCCTCGCTGTCGGCATGCCCGGCGAGGTTGACGACGATGTGCTGGAAGTGCTGGCGCAGGGCGCTGAGCAGCATGTACAACTCGGCTGCGCTGGTGTGTTGCAGTGGCTCGTCGGTTTCGGCATAGGTCAGCAGGCGCAGGCCTGTGTTGTCGCGGGTAAATGCGCTGTCGATCAGTGTGGTGTCGAGGCGGCGCAGGTGGCGCAGGGCGTCACCGAAGTAGAACGATGCCTCCAGGCCCAGCAGTGCCAGGCTGTCGCCACGCGGCAGTCCCAGGTCCAGCAGCAGGGTTTGCTGGCCGCTCTGCTGCACCACACGGGCAAGGTGGGTAGTGAGCAATGCGCCGTCGGCACCGCTTTGCACCCCGAACAGCACCGTCAGCCCGCCCAGGCTGGGGTTGCTGGCCACCGCCGGCATGCGTTTGCCCAGGCGCCGCACCAGCCCGGCCACTTCGCTGGCGCGCGAGCCATAGGCGACGAAGTCGCGGGCGCCAGCGCGCATGGCATGCAGCACCAGCTGGTTATCCAGGCCATCGCCGAGGGCGACGATCGCCAGCATTGGCTTGGCCTCCAGCACGCCCTCGATCAAGGCGCACTGGTTGATCAGTTGCTCGCGGTCCAGGCCGATGAACATCAGGTTGCTGAAGGTGGCATTGACCAGGGCCAGCAGCTCGTCGAGGCTGCCACCGTTGGCGCCGATCACCTGGCCTTGCGGTGCCAAGGCGCCCTGCAGCCAGTGCAGGTCCTCTTCGGTGCGGGTGATGGCGAGGAAGGTCGGGTTCAGGCTCTCGTTCATTGCGACAGCCCGCCCTTGCCATCGAAGTTGCCGTTCTCCAGGAAGAACAGGCGGCCCCAGCTGGGGTCGTAGTTGCGCAGGTGCTCGCCCGGCAAGGGCGGCAGCTTTGCATTGACCGCCAAGGGTTGCACCAGGTGCGGGGTGACAATCATCAGCAGTTCGGTTTCGTCGCGGCGCATGGTCGAATTGCGGAAGAACGCCCCCAGTATCGGCAGGCTGCCCAGGCCGGGTAGCCGGTCTACCGCTGAACGGGTGTTGTTGCTGACCAGGCCGCTGATGATGAAGCTTTCGCCATCGGCCAGGGCGATGCTGGTGTCGGTGCGCCGTACAGTCAGCCCCGGGACCTGAGTACCGGCGATGGTCACCACGTTGCTGTAGTCCAGCTCGCTGACTTCGGGGGCAACCTTGAGGGTGATCCGGCCTTGGCTGATGACCGTCGGGGTCAGTGCCAGGCGCACGCCGAACTCCTTGTACTCGATCGAGACGTTGTCACTGCCGGCACTGGGCACCGGGATCGGAATTTCGCCACCGGCCAGGAAGCTGGCTGTTTGGCCACTGAGCACGGTCAGGCTCGGGCGCGCCAGGGTGTAGGCGAAACCGCTGTTCTCCAAGGCATTGATCATGGCCAGGAAGCGGCTGCTGCCACCGCCCCAGACGATGTTGAAGACGCTATTGTCGAGTGGAATACCGGGGCGCACATCCGCATATGCGATAGGGTTCTCACCTGTCTGAGCGCCAGGCACATAATCAGGGCGCACTACGGTATTTGGCACCGTACCTGGCGAGCCAATCAGGCTATTGTTCGACCCCTTGAAAAACAGCCGTGCCCCTGCCTCCTTGTATTTGCTGCGGCGCACTTCGACAAACCGGATATCGGCTTGCACCTGGCTGGGCAGTTGCGTGTCCTGCGACGGCAGGAAGCTGTCCTGGGCCATATCGGCGCTGGCCCGCCCGCGGACGAACACCATCGCCTTGTGCGGTGACGGCGTGCAGGCTGTCCACATCATCAGGCTGGTATTACCCTGGCCCACCGCGGTAATCACCACACCGCGCTCACCGCTGGCCTGGACATCGGCCACCTTCGGCTCGCCGACCGCAACCCGCTCGATCGCCACCGGCAAGCGCAGTTCCTGCTGCAGGCCCTGGTCGATCTCGATGATCGCAGGCAGTTGGCCGAACGCTTCGCAGCCTTTGGGTGCCGCCTGCGCCTGGGGCAACAGCGCGGCCAGCAGCCCGGTCCAACATGCTTGTCTGAAGAAGGAACTTCGCATCACTGCATCCTTGCCGATTCAGGGGTTGTTGGCGCTTGCTTCAGCCGTGGCACCACGGATGATGTGCATGGCGGGCGCGGCGTGGCTGGGCGCCGGGCTCGCCACACTGGCCACCGGCGCCTGGGCCAGCTGGCTGAAGCGGTAGAGCGCGCGGTTGGCGGCCTCCACCTGCGGTATCGCATCGGCCTCGCTCCAGTACCGCGCCAGGCGCTGTTCATCGGCACTGCGCACCGCCAGGCGCAAGGTGCCGGCCTGGGCGGCCAGCATCAAGCGGCTGGCCATGGCCTCGGGCACGGCCACTGCCACCGTGCGGGTGCCTGCGCCGTTGCCCAGGCCGCTCTGGTCGCGGCGGGCCTTTTGCTCATCGGCGCTCTGCGCCGGGCGGCCATCGTTGGCCAACCCCGTTTGCTCGCCGACGCTCAGCACACGCAGGGCCGGCAGTACCACCTGGGCCGAGGCTTGCGGGTTGTTGGGCTCTTCGCGCAGGAACAGCAGCACGTCAACGTAGTCACCCGGGCGCAGTTGGCCAGCGGCACCGACCACTTCATCCACGCCCAGTGCCACCGCCCGCTCGTGCGCGCGGATCATCCGTGCCAGCGGCCCGCCGGCCTGAAAGCTGGCTTCTTCCAGCCAGGTGCCTGCCGCCAGGGGCCGGGCGCTGCTGCGGCCGATCACCTGGGCGACCTGTTGATAAGCACCGGCTGGGGCGACCTGCAGGCGCTCAACCAGCACATCGTCTTCAGTGAGTGGGGTATTGGCTGGCACGGACTTGCGCAGCACGACCACAGCCGTGCGCGGCACTTCCACTGGCGCGCTGGGCGCTGGCGCTGTGGCCACGCTCGGCGGTGTAACGGTAGGCGCGGGGGCAATGGGGGCGACCGGCGGGCGGCTGAGCACCACGCCCCAGTAGCCTGCCAACAGCGCCGCCAGCAAGAAAAACGCGGCCAGGAATAGGGTCAAGCGGCTGCTCATCTCGGCCTCCCTGCACGCGTTGGATGATGGCGAAAAGTCACTATTTCGCTATAGCAAGTTAGCGCAGCCATCGCCATTTGCCATGAGCCCGGGGAGTTTTTTTCAGGGTGCCGAGCAGGTCGCGTGAAAACAAAGAGTTAGCGAGTGGCGGGTGGTTAACCTAGGCGGGCTAATACTTTCTAATTAACCCTTTAATACATTTGCAGTTCGCACCGGCTTGGCAATTCTTTGATGGCAGATCGGTGTCATTTTGATACCACCGCCGCCGGCATCCATGCCGCAAGGAGCTGAAGCATGAAACTGTTCATTCTGCACTGCATGAATTTCCTGCATCGCAAGGACGGTGCATCCGGTATCGAATACGCCGTCATCGCAACCATGGTTGCAGTGGTGCTGGCGGCTTTCGTCGGGGATATTTCCACGGCCGTGAACACAACATTCACGACCATCAAAAATGCGCTTTGAGGCCTGAAAGGGAGCCAGCGGCATGCAGAACGCTTGCGCGCGTCAGCAGATCCTCCTGGTGGATGACGAGCAGGACGTTCTGCTGGAATTGGCGGAGCTGCTCGAAAACGAAGGCTTCGCCTGCCTGACCGCCACCTCGGTGAAGGCGGCCTTGCACCAGCTGACCTGTCACCCGGACGTAGCCCTGGTGATCACTGATGTGCGCATGCCGGGCGAAAGTGGCATCGGGTTGATCAAGCGCTTGCGCGAGCATACCGCCCGCCTGCATTTGCCGGTGATCGTCATGTCGGCACAGGCCGACCTGGATGACGTCAGCGAATTGCTGCAATTGCAGGTACTGGACTTCTTCCGCAAGCCGATCTACCAGGCCCGTTTGCTGGAAACCCTGGACAACCTGTTCCCCGTGTCGCGCTTGCGCGTCGTCAATTGAATTGACCTGGGCAGGAACGAAAACGCCCGGCACTTGGCCGGGCGTTTCGGTGGTTGCGATCAGGCGTCGGGGTCACTCAGCTCCAGGGCGCCGCGCTTGCTGCGCAGCTTGCCGTAGAAGTGCTCCAGCGCGTGGTTCAGCTTGGTGGCGGCACCATCCACTGCCTGGTCCAGCGAAGCGGCAGTGTGGGTCACGGAAATCGGTTGGTGGCCTTTGGGGCGAGCCTCCATCTGGCAGCGTTTGTCATGCGGTCCGGGCTTGGCGCCATTTTCGTCGCGCAGGTGCACCTCGATGCGGGTGAGGTCGTCCTCGTAACGTTCAAGTGAGCTTTCCAGTGTACTGCGGACCCACTGGTCGAGCCGGGCGTTGCCTTCGAAATGGTTGCTGCTGTTGACCTGGATTTGCATGATTCAATCCTTATTCAGCTTGCTCGCATGGAGGCGCGGCCAGGTCCTTGAGACCGTTGGAAATTCTGCGCCTCTTGACTCTAAGGTCAGGCAACCGCCGGATGAATTCAAGCCCTTTCGGAAAATAAATTTCTTGTTGCATATCTGCGCGCACCGGCAGCTTGTCGTTGAAGCTTTGCTTATGAGAATTGAAATCATTAGTATTGCAGCCCCGAACACGCCCGGACCTTCGCCATGACGCGCAAAACCGCCGGCCTTCCGCTCAGCTACCGCCTGGCCGTGGCCTCACGCAGCCTGGCTGCGCTGCTGGGCGGCTATTTGCTGGCGTCTGCGGCCAGCGTCTGCATCGCCCTGGTGGCACCGTTGCCCAAGGTAGACGCCACGCTGATCGGCCTGATGCTGTCGTTCGTTTTCTACCTGCTGGCCTTCATCTGGTGCTTCGCCTGCCGCAGTGCCTGGCGCGCGTGGCTGGGCGTGCTGGCGCCAAGCCTGGTACTGGGCGTGATCAGTGGCATTGCCTACTGGGTGAAAACCTCATGAAAGACGGCTTCCGCCAGGCCATGGCCTGGCTGCATACCTGGACCGGCCTGATCTTCGGCTGGCTGTTGTTCGCCATTTTCCTTACCGGCACGCTGTCGTATTTCAAGGAAGAGATCAGCCAGTGGTCGCAGCCCGAAGTGCGCAGCCATGCACTGGACCCGGCCCATAGCCTGGCCCTGGCACAGCGTTACCTGCAGGACAATGCCGGGCATTCGGGCACCTGGTTCATCCGCTTGCCCAACGCCCGCGAAGCGGGCTTGAGCGTGGGCTATCGCGACCCCAACGGCGGGCCGCGCGGCTTTGTCAGCAAGACCCTCGATACCCAGACCGGGCAACCGGTAGAGGCACGCGACAGCCGCGGCGGCGAGTTCTTCTACCGCTTCCACTTCCAGCTGCAGATGCCGTACCCCTATGGCCGCTGGCTGTCGACCTTCTGCGCCTTCATCATGCTGCTGGGGCTGGTCACCGGCATCATTACCCATAAAAAGCTCTTCAAGGAGTTCTTCACCTTCCGCCCCGGCAAGGGCCAGCGCTCGTGGCTGGATGGGCACAACGCGATCGGTGTGCTGGTGCTGCCGTTCCACCTGATGATCAGCTACAGCAGCCTGGTGCTGTTCATGTACATGGTGATGCCGGCGGGGATCATGGCCAGCTATGGCAACGACACCGGCAAGTACTTCAATGACCTGTTCGGGCGCAACGATGCACCCAAGGCGGCCCAGGTGGCTACGCCGCTGGTCGCGCTGCCCAGCCTGTATGCCAAGGTGCAGGCGCTGCAACCCGAGGCACGCATTGGCAACATCCAGGTGCAGAACCCGGGCGACCGCAATGCCCGTGTCACCTTCACCCAATCGGCGGCCGACCATGTGGCCTACCGGCGTAGCGCCAACTGGACGTTCGATGGCGCCAGCGGCACGCTGCTGAGCCAGGGCAAGCCGGAGAGCGGGGCCATGATGACGTCCTTCAGCTTTGCCGGCCTGCACATGGGCAACTTTGCCGTGCCCTGGCTGCGCTGGTTGTATTTCTGCTTTGGCATTGCCGGTACTGCGGTGATTGGCACAGGCCTGGTGATGTGGCTGGGCAAGCGCCAGCTCAAACATGCCCAGCGCGCGCACATGCCCGGCGAGCTGCGCCTGGTCGAGGTGCTCAATATCGCCAGCATGAGCGGCCTGCTGCTGGCAGTGGCGGGCTTCTTCTGGGCCAACCGGCTGATCCCGGCCGCTGCCGCCGGCCGTGCCGATTGGGAGGTGAATGTCTTCTTCATCGTCTGGGGCCTGTCCCTGGCCCATGCCGTACTGCGCAGTGGGCGCCGGGCCTGGGGCGAGCAGCTGGCGCTGGGCACATTGGCCTTCGCCTTGCTGCCGCTGCTCAATGGGCTGACCACCGACCGTGGCCTGAACCATTCGCTGGCGGCAGGTGACTGGGCCATGGCAGGCCTGGACCTGACCGCGCTGGGTACTGGGCTGTTCCTGGCCTGGCTGGCCGGCAAGATGCTGCGCAGCCCCGCGCCGCTGGCCAAACGCGCGCCGCGGGTGGCAGACAAGCCGCGCGCCGAAGCGGCGCAGGCACGCTGATGCTGGGGAACGCATTGCTCGCCTACGCAGGCTTCGTTGCCCTGTGCCTGGCCATGGAAAAACATTTTACCGGCCTGCTCGGGCGCAAGCCGCACCCCGGCCAACTGCGCCTGTTGCGCGTGGCGGGCTGGTCGTTGCTGGTGCTGTCGCTGGCGTTCAGTGTGCACCTGCGTGGCTGGGCCCATGGCCTGGTGGAGTGGGCGGCGGTGATGATGGCGGCGGTCACCGTGTGGGTCTTCGCCCTGCCGTACCAACCGCGGCTGTTGCTGGGCCTGGCTGCCGGCAGTGTGCTGCTGGGCCCGGTGCTGGCCCTTTTGGCGGTGTGACAGCATGAGCGAGCAGGGCGATACCCTCGGGCCGGATGCCGACAGCGCAGGCGGGCGTGCGCGTTTTGTTCAGGTGTTCCAGGCCCAGCGTGCACGCATGGAGGCACTGGTCAGCCGGCGCGTGGGCTGCCGCGCCACGGCGTCGGACCTGGTCCAGGAGTTGTTCCTGCGCTTCTGGCGTCGCCCCGAGGTGAAAGTCGAGGCGCTGGATACTTACCTGCTGCGATGTGCCGGCAACCTGGCCATCGACCACCTGCGCAGTGAGGGCAGCCGCGAACGCATTGCCGAAGCCGCGCTGGCGGTGGACGAGGCGAGCATGACGCATGCGCCGGAGCAGGCCGTGGAAGTGGACCACGACCTGCAGCGTATCGAGGCTGCCTTGCGCGCCTTGCCCGAGCGCACCCGGCAGATCTTCCTGCTCAACCGCATTCACGGCTGCAAGTACGGCGAGATCGCCAAGGCCATGCAGCTGTCCCAGAGCGCGGTGGAAAAGCATATGATGCGCGCCCTGGAAGCGTGCAAGGCGAGTGTTGCCGAGCCCGCGTCCACCCCGCGCCGGCCTGGGAGAGCCTGCCGATGAGTCCTATACCGCCGATCACCGAGGCGCAGGCGCAGGCCGCGTTGCGTTGGCTCAGTCGCATCAGCGAGCAACCTGCAGTGGCCCAGGGGGCCTCGTTCAAGCGCTGGCTGCTGGCCGAGCCCGGGCACCGCGCAGCGTACGAACAGGCCCAGGCGCTGTGGCGCAACAGTGGTGTGGCGGCGTCGCGGCTGGCTGCCGAAGAGCATGCCAGCCTGCAGCCCTACCTGGCCGCCATGGCTCGCCCGGCCGCCAGGCGCGCCGGCCGCGCGCGCCTGGCGGCAATCGGGCTGGCGGCCTGCCTGGTGCTGGCCATTGGGGTCGCCGGGGGCTGGCACCCAGGCTACTGGCTGCAGGACCTGCAGGCCGACTACAGCAGTGCCGGGCAGATTCGCCAGGTTACCCTGCAGGACAACTCGCAGGTGACCCTGGATGCGGGCAGTGCAATTGCGGTCGATTTTGCCCATGGCAAGCGTCGCGTGCGCTTGCTGCATGGCGCGGCGTTCTTCCAGGTCACGCATACCGGCGAGCCATTCCTGGTCGAAGCCAACGGCGGTGAAGTGCGGGTACTCGGTACCCAGTTTGAGGTGCGTGAGCAGGGGGACGGCACGCAGGTCACGGTGCGCAGCGGGCGGGTGGCGGTGAGCCCGGCCGCGGGGGCCGCGGCCAGGGAGCTGACGGCCAACCAGCAGGTGAGCTACGGCGCCGGCCGGGCCGGCGCAACCCTGGCGGTGGACAGCGACAACCGCCTGGCCTGGCGCCAGGGCTGGCTGAATTACTACCAGGTGCCGCTGGCGCAGGTGGTCGAGGACCTGGGGCGCTACTACCCAGGGCGGATCCTGTTGCTGGATGAGGAACTCGGGCAGCGTAAGGTCAGTGGCAGTTTCCCCTTGGCCGAGCCGCTGCTGGCACTGGATTCGCTGGGCAAGGTGATGGGCTTTTCACGGCAGACCGTGCTGGGCCGTTTGACGCTGATCCGCTAGCCCCTGTATCGGCCGCCGTTGGCGCCTGCCGTGGAAGCGGGTTTGCCCGCGAACCGGCAGCACCGGGAAAATATTTTCAAAAGCGCATGAGGTAACCGACCATGGCATCCGTGTAATGAGTGGAAGTGCGATTCATTCGTACTCATATTCCTCTCACAGGTCCGCGTCCATGAAGTTCTCCCCGCGTTGCGTCCCCCTCTGGTTCGGCCTTGCCATGCTCCCGACCGTTGCCGTGGCTCCCCAGGCCAGCGCTGCCGAGCAACAGCAGGCCTACGCCTTCGCCCAGCCGGCGCAACCGCTGGCTCAGGCCCTCAGCGCCTTCAGCCGTACCACGGGCCAAAGCGTGGTCTACACCGTAGCCTTGCCCGGGGTGCAGGCGCCGGCGCTGACCGGCACCTACAGTGCCGAACAGGCGCTGCAACAGCTGCTGGCAAGCAGCGGGCTGACCTGGCGGCGCCTGGACGCGCGGACCCTTACCCTGGACGCGCTGGATACTACCGGTGCCCTCAACCTGCAGGCCACCACGGTGACCTCGCTACGGGACGACTACAGCTACCAACCCCCAGCCACGGCGTCGATCATGCGTGGCCAGGGCGCCAACCAGGACATTCCCCAGGCGATCAACGTGGTCCCGGCGCAGGTCATCCGTGACCAGGCGCCGCGCAACCTTGACGATGCCCTGGCCAACGTCAGCGGCATTACCCAGGGCAACAACTTCGGCGGCACCTCCGACACGGTGATGAAGCGCGGCTTCGGCGACAACCGCGACGGCTCGATCATGCGCGATGGCATGCCCATCGTGCAGGGCCGCAGCCTCAATGCCAGTACCGAACGGGTCGAAGTGCTGAAGGGGCCGGCCTCGCTGCTGTACGGTATCCAGGACCCGGGCGGGGTCATCAACGTGGTCAGCAAGCGCCCTCAGCTCGAGCAGTACAACGCCCTGAACCTGCGGGGTTCCACCTACGGCAGCGGCAAGAACGGCAGCGGCGGGGGCTTCGACAGCACCGGCGCGCTGGGCGACAGCAACTTTGCCTACCGCATGATCGTCGACCACGAAGACGAAGATTACTGGCGCAACTTCGGGGTGCATCGTGAATCGCTGGTCGCGCCGTCGCTGGCCTGGCTGGGCGAAGACACTCAGGTCGTGCTGGCCTACGAGCACCGCGAGTTTCTCTCGCCGTTCGATCGGGGCACGGCCTTTGGCAGCAATGGCCACCCGCTGGACATTCCCGCCACCCGGCGCCTGGACGAGCCCTTCAACGACATGGAAGGGCGCTCGGACCTGTACCGTCTGGAGGTCGACCACCAGTTGGCCGATGACTGGAAGCTGCACGTTGGCTACAGCTTCAACCGTGAGACCTACGACGCCAGCCAGGTTCGCGTCACGGGGGTGAACCAAGCCAATGGCACCCTGGCCCGCAGTATCGATGGCACCCACGGCGCCATGAGCCGTGACCAGTTCGCAACCCTGAGCCTGACCGGCACCGTGCAATTGGCCGGCATGCAGCATGACTTGCTGCTGGGCGCCGACCATGAAGACCGCAAGGTCTACCGCGCTGACCTGATCCGGCAAGCCGCGCGGTCCCGCTTCAGCTACGTGAACCCGGTGTACGGGCGGGAAGTGGAAGGCACCACCGTGCGTGCCAGCGACAGTGACCAGACCGACAAGCTGCGCACCGACGCGCTGTTCCTGCAGGACGCGCTGCACCTGGACGATCACTGGATCCTGGTGGCCGGTGCACGCTTCCAGCAGTACGACCAGTACGCCGGCCGTGGGCGCCCGTTCACGGCCAACACCGATACCAACGGCCAGACCTGGGTGCCGCATGCCGGTATCGTCTACAAGGTCGATGAGCAACTGTCGTTCTATGGCAGCTACAGCGAATCGTTCAAGCCCAACTCCAGCATCGCGCCGCTCACCGGGGGGGTGGTACTGGACTCGTCGGTGGCGCCGGAAGAGGGCAAGTCGTGGGAGCTGGGCGCCAAGCTCGACATGCCGGGCAGCCTGACCGGTACCTTGGCGCTGTTCGACATCACCAAGCGCAACGTGCTGGTGGCCAATTTCGACACGCGCACCGGCGATACGCTTTACAGCAATGCGGGTGAAGTCAATTCACGCGGGGTAGAGCTGGACCTGACCGGCCAGCTCAGCGAGCGCTGGAGCCTGATCGGCAGCTATGCCTTCACCGATGCCAAGGTCACCAAGGACCCCGACCTCAAGGGCAACCGCCTGCAGAACGTGGCCAAGCACAGCGGCTCGCTGTCGGCGGTGTACGACTACGGCAGCCTGTTCGGCGGCGACCGCCTGCGCTTTGGTGCCGGGGCACGGTATGTAGGTGAGCGCAGCGGCAACGCGACCAACACCTTCGACTTGCCGTCCTACACCGTGGCTGACGCATTTGCGACCTACGAGACCAAGCTCGATGAGCACAAGGTGTTGTTGCAGCTGAACGTGAAGAACCTGTTCGACAAGGTGTACTACAGCTCGGCGGTGAACCAGTACTTTGTGGCGATTGGGGATGCGCGGCAGGTGAGCCTGTCCAGTACCTTTGAGTTTTAGGGAGCAGGGGCCGCTTCGCGGCCCATCGCAGGCAAGCCAGCTCCTACAGGTACTGCGTGGAGCCCGGGCCTGATGCAATCCCTGTGGGAGATTCTATGGTTCCTGGCAAGGGTAGCCGGAGCATCTTCAGCGCCTGTGAGATCGAGCGCCGCCCGCGCGGCGCAATCGCGAGCTGCGCTCGCTCCTACGTTTGTTTCGGGCCAGTAACGCCTGTGACAGGCGCGCGCGGCCGCCTTGTTTGTACGGCGCGGTATTGAGGCATGCACCAAGGCGTTCGCGCGCGAATCCCACAGGAATAATTGGCCCGAAACAAACGTAGGAGCGAGCGCAGCTCACGATTGCGCCGCGCGGGCGGCGCTCGCTCTAACAGGCGCTGCCATACCTTGTGGCAAACACCTGTCAGCCATGACGCGATCCCTGTGGGAGCTGGCTTGCCTGCGATGGGCTGCAAAGCAGCCCCGATGTCACAGGTTGAAGGCCAGGCGGTACTCGCCCGGTGTGGCGCCAACGGCCTGGCGGAACCGATTGCTGAAATGGCTGGCACTGGCAAACCCTTGTCGCAGTGATGGCCGGGAATGTGCTGGTGTTTCGCAAGCCCAGGGCACGGGTAGCTGAGGGGGTTGTGGAGGCCAGATGAGTCATGGCCCTATCAGCGACCAGCTACCGAAACTGTGGGCGCTGGCTTGCCGACGATAGGGCCGGTACAGGGACAACCGGGGGATCAGCCCTTCCACACCTGCGGGTTCACCAGGTCCCGCGGCCGCTCACCCAGCAGCGCCGCACGCAGGTTGTCCAGCGCCCGGTTGGCCATGGCTTCGCGGGTTTCGGCGGTGGCCGAGCCTATGTGCGGCAAGGTCAGGGCATTGGGCAGCTTGAACAGCGGCGAATCGCTCAGTGGCTCTTTCTCGTAGACATCAAGGCCTGCGCCGCGCAGGGTGCCGTTCTGCAGCGCTTCGATCAGTGCGGCTTCATCGACCACCGGCCCGCGTGCAATGTTGATCAGGAACGCGCTTGGCTTCATCAGCTTCAGCTCGCGGCTGCCGATCAGTTTGCGGGTCGCGTCCGACAGGGGCACCACGATGACCACGAAGTCGGCTTCGGCCAGCAACTGCTCCAGGCTGCGGAACTGCGCGCCCAGCTCCTGTTCCAGCGCGCTCTTGCGGCTGTTGCCGCTGTACAGGATCGGCATGTTGAAGCCGAAGCGGCCACGGCGGGCCACGGCTGCGCCAATGTTGCCCAGGCCGACGATGCCCAAGGTCTTGCCATGCACATCACTGCCGAAGTGCGCCGGGCCCACGGTTGCCTGCCAGTTGCCGGCCTTGGTCCAGGCGTCGAGTTCGGCGGTACGCCGTGCGCAGCCCATGATCAGCGAAAAGCCCAGGTCGGCGGTGCTTTCGGTGAGCACGTCCGGGGTGTTGGTGAGGGCGATGCCGCGTTCGTTGAAGTAGTCCAGGTCATAGTTGTCGTAGCCGACCGACACGCTGGACACCACCTCGAGCTTGGCCGCACCTTCCAGCTGCGCCCGGCCAAGCTTGCGCCCGACCCCGATCAGGCCGTGGGCTTCGGGCAGGGCTTCGTTGAACTGGGCGGCGATGTCGCCCAACTTGGGGTTGGGCTGTATCAGGTTGAAATCTTGCTGCAGGCGCTCGGCCATGGCCGGGGTGATTCGGCTGAAGGCCAGGACGGTCTTTTTCATCGGGCTGCTTCCAAGGGGAAAGCTACAAGCTACAAGTTGCAAGCTACAAGCTACAAGAAAAAGCAGCACGTGAACGGATCTGCTTTTTCTTGCTACTTGCTACTTGCAGCTGCCCTCAGTCGGCGATCAGCACCTGATGGGTTTTCAGGTCGGCCTCATGCGCGGCAAGAATTTCCGGCAGCGAGTTGCGCAGGTATTCGACCCAGGTCTTGATCTTGGCATCCAGATACTGGCGCGACGGGTAGATGGCGTACAGGTTCAGTTCCTGCAGGCGGTACTCGGGCAGCACCCGCACCAGGCTGCCGTCGCGCAGGCCATCGATGGCCGAATAAATCGGCAGCACGCCTACGCCCATGCCGCTGCGGATCGCGGTCTTCATGGCGTCGGCGGTGTTGACCATGAACGGTGAGCTGGTGATGTTGACCATCTCTTGGCCTTCCGGGCCATCGAACAGCCACTTTTCCAGCGGGATCACCGGGCTGACCATGCGCAGGCAGGCGTGCTTGAGCAGGTCGGCAGGTTTGTGCGGCAGGCCATGGCGGGCGATGTAGGCGGGCGACGCGCAGACGATGCTGTAGGTGATGCCCAGGCGCTGCGAAACGAACCCCGAGTCCGGCAGCTCAGTGGCCAGCACGATGGACACGTCATAGCCCTCGTCAAGCAGGTCGGGCACGCGGTTGGCCATGGTCAGGTCGAAGGTCACGTCGGGGTGCGATTCACGGTAGCGGGCAATCGCATCCACCACGAAATGCTGGCCCACCCCAGTCATCGAATGCACCTTCAATTGCCCGGCAGGGCGCGCATGGGCGTCGCTGGCCTCGGCCTCGGCTTCCTCGACGTAGGTCAGAATCTGTTCGCAGCGCATCAGGTAGCGCTTGCCGGCCTCGGTCAGCGCAATGCGGCGGGTGGTACGGTTGAGCAGCCTTGTTTGCAGATGGGCTTCCAGGTTGGAGACCGCCCGCGACACGTTCGCGGTGGTGGTGTCCAGTTGCGCCGCAGCGGCCGTGAAGCTGCCTAATTGCGCTACGCAACTGAAAGCACGCATGTTTTGCAGGGTGTCCATGGGTCACTCTCTAGGTAGAGGACAAAATTGTGTCACGAAGCAACGCAAAAGTTATGAAAACTTACCTTCGACCAAAGGCGGATTATCGCCGTTTTGGTAACAAAGATTCGCAGGAATCTACGCTTATCGCCAGTGCTGCCGCCCCCTAGAATTGCTCGGCCCCTCCACCTCTTCCTCGGGAAATCGCAGCTGTGCCGCGTCGCATCATCAGAACGCTCAGTGCGTTCAGTGCCTGTGCCCTTGCCCTCACCTTGAGCGGCTGTATCGGAACCTGGGGCATCGCCCCGCAAAGCAAGACGCTGCAAGCCAATACCCTGACCACCGACGCGGCCATTCGCGAAGCCGCAAGCGATGCTCACTGGCCCGACCAGCAGTGGTGGCACGCCTATGGCGACCCGCAACTGGACCGCTGGGTTGCCCTGGCAGTGGCCGGCAGCCCGAGCCTGGCCATGGCCGCCGCGCGGGTGCGTGAAGCCAAGGCCATGGCCGGTGTGGTCGAGTCGGCTGAAAAGCTCCAGGCCAACGGCCAGGCCACGCTCAAGCGCCACAACTGGCCTGAAGACCAGTTCTATGGGCCTGGCGCGTTGTCGGGTGCCAACACCTGGGACAACAACGCGGCCATTGGCTTGAGCTACGCGCTGGACTTGTGGGGCCGTGAACGCAACGCCAGTGAACAGGCCGTGGACCAGGCGCACATGAGCGTGGCTGAAGCGCGCCAGGCGCAGCTGGAGCTGCAGAACAACGTGGTGCGTGCCTATATCCAGCTGAGCCTGCACTTTGCCCAGCGCGATATCGTCAAGGCCGAGCTGGCACAGCAAGAACAGATCCTGGCCTTGGCCAAGCGCCGCCTGGCGGCCGGTATCGGCACCCATTTCGAAGTCAGCCAGGCCGAAGCGCCGCTGCCGGAAACCCATCGCCAGCTCGATAGCCTCGACGAAGAAATCGCCCTGGCCCGCAACCAGCTGGCCGCCCTGGCCGGCAAAGGCCCGGGGGAGGGCGCGCAGTTGCAGCGCCCGGCTCTGGCCCTGGCCGCAACACTGAAGCTGCCGTCCAACCTGCCTGCGGCACTGGTCGGCCAGCGCCCGGATGTGGTCGCCAGCCGCTGGCAGGTGGCTGCGCAGGCACGCGGCATCGACGTCGCGCACGCCGGCTTCTTCCCCAACGTCGACCTGGTCGGCAGCCTGGGCTTCATGGCCACGGGCGGCGGGCCGCTGGAATTCCTGACCGGGCGCAAGTTCAACTACAACGTTGGCCCGGCCATCAGTCTGCCGATCTTCGACGGCGGGCGCCTGCGCTCGCAGCTGGGCGTCGCCTCGGCTGGCTATGACGTGGCCGTGGCGCGCTACAACCAGACCGTGGTCGGTGCGCTGAAGAACATTTCCGACCAGTTGATCCGCCGCGAGTCGATGCAGCAGCAGTCGCACTTCGCTGCCGAATCGGTGGCCGCCGCGCAGAAAACCTACGACATCGCCATGGTCGCCTTCCAGCGTGGCCTTACCGATTACCTCAACGTGCTCAATGCGCAGACCTTGCTGTTCCGCCAGCAGCAAGTGCAGCAGCAGGTGCAGGCGGCACGCCTGATCGCCCATGCCGAGTTGGTCACCGCGCTGGGCGGTGGCCTGCAGGCTGGCCAGGACGTACCCCAGGAAGAACGCCAGGCTGCGCCGAACACCCCGGCGACCCTGGCCATTTTCGATACCCGGCCGGACAACGCTGAATGAGCACTTCCAGTTTGCCTGTGCGCTGGCTGCAAAGCCTGGAATGGCGTCGCGGCTTCTTCGCCTGGGCGCGTACCGATGGCGTGACCTGGGTCTACATCTTCAAGGTACTGGCAGCCGCGTTCATTACCCTGTGGCTGGCCATGCGCCTGGAGCTGCCCCAACCGCGCACGGCGATGATCACCGTGTTCATCGTCATGCAGCCGCAAAGCGGCCATGTGTTCGCCAAGAGCTTCTACCGGGTGCTCGGCACCCTGGCCGGCTCGGCGATGATGGTGGCGTTGATTGCCATTTTTCCGCAGAACACCGAGCTGTTCCTGCCCAGCCTGGCGCTGTGGGTTGGGCTGTGCTCGGCCGGTGCCATGCGCTACCGCACCTTCCGCGCCTATGGCTTCGTGCTGGCCGGCTACACCGCGGCCATGATCGGCCTGCCGGTGCTGCAGCACCCCGACCAGGCGTTCATGGCGGCGGTGTGGCGGGTGCTGGAAATTGCCCTGGGCATCCTGGTGTCGACTTTCGTCAGTGCCGCGATCCTGCCGCAGTCGGCCAGCGCCGCCATGCGTAACGCCCTGTACCAGCGCTTTGGTGTGTTCGCCGGGGTGGTGGTCGAGGCCTTGCGCGGTGACAGCCAGCGTGACCGTTTCGAAAGCAGCAACGTGCGCTTCGTGGCCGAGGCGGTGGGCCTGGAAAGCCTGCGTAACGTCACCGCCTTCGAAGACCCGCACATGCGCCGGCGCAGTGGCCGGCTGGTGCGGATGAACAGCGAGTTCATGGCCATCACCACACGCTTCAACGCCCTGCACCGCCTGCTGGAGCGACTGCGTGCACGTGGCCCGCGGCAGATCGTCACCGCCATCGAGCCGGGCCTGAACACCTTGGTGGAGCTGTTGCAACCCTACGTGGGCCGGGCGCTGACCGACGCCGATGCCTTGCGCCTGACCCTGGAGCTGGGCGCCTACAAGGAAGGCCTGCAAACCCAGGTGCGTAGCCTGCGGGCCGACTACCTGGCAACCGGGCCGAGCGCGGCTGACCAGCTCGACTTCCACACGGTGTTCGAGCTGTTGTACCGCTTCATCGACGAAATGTTCAGCTACGCCGAAACCCACGCCTCGCTGGCCGCACACAAGCACGAGCGCGAGCAATGGGACGAGCCCTATGTGGCGCAGACCAGCTGGCTGGTGTCGTTGGCAGCGGGTGTGCGCGCCTCGGCGGTGCTGTTGCTGCTGGGCAGCTACTGGCTGCTCAGCGACTGGCCCAGTGGCGCCATGATGACCCTGATCGCTACGGTGACCGTGGGCTTGTCGGCGGCCTCGCCCAACCCCAAGCGCATGTCGTTCCAGATGGCCTGCGGCACTGCGCTGGGGGCCTTGGTCGGCTTCTTCGAGACCTTCTTCGTGTTCCCCTGGATCGATGGGTTCCCATTGCTGTGCATGGTGCTGGCGCCTGTGTTCGTGCTCGGCGCGTTTCTCTCGTCACGGCCGGCCTACGCGGGCTACGGCATCGGCCTGCTGGTGTTTTTCGCCATCGGCTCGGTACCCAACAACCTGACCGTGTACGACCCCTACAGCTTCATCAATGACTACATCGGCATGATTCTGGGCATGTGCGTGTGTGCCGCCGCCGGGGCGATCATCCTGCCACCCAACAGCCGCTGGTTGTGGAGCCGCCTGGAGCAGGAGCTGCGCGAGCAGGTGTTGTTTGCCATCAGCGGCCGCCTGCGTGGCATCGGCACGGCGTTCGAAAGCCGCACCCGCGACCTGCTGCACCAGGCTTACGGCCTGGCGGCGGGCAAACCGAAGGTTCAGAGCGAGCTGATGGGCTGGATGTTCACCGTGCTGGAGGTCGGCCACGCGGTTATCGAGCTGCGCAAGGAGCAGGCCCGCGCCCCGGTGCACCCGGCCTATGCCGAGTCGCAACCGTGGCGCCAGGCCATCCGCGTGATGGGCCGGGCCCTGGCACGGCTGTTTCTGCAGCCCAGTGCCAGCAACCACGAACGCGCGCTGGTAGCAGTGGACCATGCCATTGCCCGGGTGCAGGCCACTGACGAGCCATTCGCCCGGCACTTCGATACCTCGGTGCTGCGCCGTGCGCAAAGCTACCTGCACTTCATCCGTTCTTCCCTGCTCGACCCACAGTCGCCGCTGGTGCCGGCGAAAGGACTGCCTGATGCTGCGTGAAAGCATGCCCCGCGAAATCGCCTTCCATGGTGTGTACATGCCCACCATGACCTTGATGTTCCTGTTTGCGCTGGGCTTGGCCTGGGGCCTGGACCGGTTCATCGCCAGCCATGATGGCTACCGCTTCTTCTGGCACCCGGCGTTGCTGCGCCTGAGCCTGTTCGTCTGCCTGTTCGGCGCCATGGCGCTTACTGTCTACTGGTGAGAAACCTTCGATGAAAAAGTTCTTCAGCCTGATCGCCACCCTGCTGGTGCTGGTCGCTGCCGTGGCCATCGGTCGCCAGTTGTGGGTGCACTACATGACCACGCCGTGGACCCGTGACGGCCGCGTGCGTGCCGATATCATCAACGTGGCCGCCGACGTGCCTGGCTATGTGGTGGACGTGCCGGTCAAGGACAACCAGCGGGTGAAGAAGGGCGACCTGTTGATCCAGATCGACCCCGAGCACTATCAACTCGCTGTCGACCAGGCCAAGGCGCTGGTCGCGTCGCGCAAGGCCACCTGGGAGATGCGCAAGGTCAACGCCAAGCGCCGTGCCGACATGGACAACCTGGTGATCTCCAAGGAAAACCGTGACGATGCCAGTAACATCGCCAACTCGGCGCTGGCCGACTACCAGCAGGCCCAGGCTGAACTGGCAGCAGCCGAGTTGAACCTCAAGCGCACCCATATCGTAGCCACGGTGGACGGCTACGTGACCAACCTGAATATCCACCGGGGCGATTACGCGCGTACCGGTGAAGCGGTGATGGCAGTGGTCGATGAAAACTCGTTCTGGGTGTATGGCTTCTTCGAGGAGACCAAGCTGCCGCATGTGAAGGTCGGTGACCAGGCCGAGCTGCAGATGATGAGCGGCGAGCGCATCAAGGGCCATGTGGAGAGCATCGCCCGCGGTATCTACGACCGCGACAACCCGCAAAGCCGCGAGCTGATTGCCGACGTGAACCCTACTTTCAACTGGGTACGCCTGGCGCAGCGGGTGCCGGTGCGCATTCACATCGATGAAGTGCCGGAAGGGTTCTTGCTGGCGGCGGGGACGACTTGTACGGTGGTGGTGAAGCCGAGCGAGGGGTGACCTGCGGCGCCATTCTGGCCCACAGTCACTGCACTGCCTTTAGATACAGCGCTGGACCTGTGGTGGCGGGCATGCCCGGCAAGAATCCAACGCGGTGGCTGGCACCGGCTGCGCCGGTGTTCGCGGGCGCGCCCGCTCCCACAGGTTACGCTGTGCGCCTGCCAGCATCGACAACCTGGCGTTCAGGCGGGCCCCACCAATACCGGCACCTTCACCCGGTCGATCACCTTCGCGCTGATCGATGGGTCCAACAACCGCCCCAGCCGTGACAGGTGGCGGTGGCCCATGATGATCAGTTCGCAGTTCAGTTCCTGCGCCTTGGCTACGATCGCCTCGACCGGTTGCCCCGCGATCATGCAGCCCTGGCTGGCGAAGCCGGCCTGTTGCAACTCGCCTACCGCCTTGGCCACCGCGTCGTCGGCCTGGTGCTGTTCCTTGCAGGCGGCGGGGTATTGCTCCAGCTCTTCGGTGGTGTAGGGCGCGGGTTGCTCGTGCACGGCGAAGGTAGAGTCGATGGCCAGCAGCACGTGCAATTCGTGTTCGCCGGGGCGACAGTAACGGCGGGCGAGGGTGAGCAGGGCAGTGGCGGCGGGGGAGGCGTCGATGGCGATCAGGACGGGGCTGGACATGCAGGATCCTTGCTTCTGGCTGGCTAGTCATTTGCCTGCACCGGCGATAGGGTCGGTGCAGGCACTGCAACTGTTATGACCCAATCACCGTCCAGAATAAATGCCCCACCACGCACGAGCGCATTGCGTCTGGTGCAATCCGCCAACTTGCTACAATCGCCACTCCCCAGCTGTAATGGAACACGGCCATGCAACTCCCGGACATGAACCTGCTCGTCGCCCTCGATGCCCTGCTCGACGAAGGCAGTGTGGTCGGCGCGGCGCAGCGCATGAACCTGAGCCCCGCGGCCATGAGCCGGACCCTGAGTCGTATCCGCGATGCGTTGGGCGACCCGATCCTGGTGCGCGCGGGCCGTGGGCTGGTGCCGACGCCACGGGCGCTGGCCTTGCGCGAGCAGGTGGCGGCGCTGGTGGAGCAGGCCGGGGAAGTGTTCCGCAGCGCCGATGAAGTCGACCTGCCCAAGCTCGACCGTGCCTTCAACATTCGCACCAATGACCTGTTCATCGCCCTGTACGGCGCCCAGCTGCTGCGCCGCATGCACGAGCAGGCACCGCGCACGGTGCTGCGCTTCGTGCCGGAAAGCCCCGGCGGTGACGACGACAGCGTGCTGCGAGACGGGCGCACCGACCTGATCATCAGCTCGACCGTTGATCTGGGACCGGAGATCAAGGTGCAGAGCCTGTTCCAGACCTACTATGTAGGCTTGGCCCGGCGCGACCACCCGATCTTCGAGCAGCCGATCACGCCGACCAGCTTTGCCAGTTACCCACAGATCAGCGTATCCCGCCGTGGCCGGGCCAACGGGCCGATTGATGTCGAGCTGGCCAACTTCAAGGTGCAACGGCGGGTGGCATTGATTACCCCGAGTTTTCACTCGGCGCTGTTCTCGCTACCGGATTCGGACCTGATCCTGCCGATGCCGGCGAATATCCTCAACAGCGTGCACAAGCTCGGGTTGCCACTGCGATCGTTCGAGATCCCGGTACCGCTGGAGCGGGTGACGGTGCTGCAAGCCTGGCACCCGCGGTTTCACAACGACCCGGCACATCGGTGGTTGCGGCAGACCTTGAAGGCTTGCTGCAGTGTTGATCCGTGATTGCCTGTAAGGGCCTCATCGCTGGCAAGCCAGCTTCCACAGATTCTATGGTTTCTGGCAAGGGTAGCCGGAGCATCTTCAGCGCCTGTGAGATCGAGCGCCGCCCGCGCGGCGCAATCGCGAGCTGCGCTCGCTCCTACGTTTGTTTCGGGCCAGTAACGCCTGTGACAGGCGCGCGCGGCCGCCTTGTTTGTACGGCGCGATATTGAGGCATGCACCAAGGCGTTCGCGCGCGAATCGCACAGGAATAATTGGCCCGAAACAAACGTAGATCGAGCGCCGCCCGCGCGGCGCAATCGCGAGCTGCGCTCGCTCCTACGTTTGTTTCGGGCCAGTAACGCCTGTGACAGGCGCGCGCGGCCGCCTTGTTTGTACGGCGCGATATTGAGGCATGCACCAAGGCGTTCGCGCGCGAATCCCACAGGAATAATTGGCCCGAAACAAACGTAGGAGCGAGCGCAGCTCGCGATTGCGCCGCGCGGGCGGCGCTCGCTCTAACAGGCGCTGCCATACCTTGTGGCAAACACCTGTCAGCCCTGATGCGATCCCTGTGGGAGCTGGCTTGCCGGCGATAGGGCCGGATCTGCAAAAAAGTGGATTGCGCCTGACGCAACATAAACCTACCGAGAAGTCAGTTTTCGTCAGCATTCGACCTTCTTAGACTTGCTCCAGTCGCAAATTTGTTGCTGGAGATGTCGTTGCATGAGTTCCCTGTCCGCCCCGTCTGCTGCCATCGTCGGCGCCCCCGCGCCGGCTGCGCCTGCGCAGACGGCGTTCGGCCTGCAGGTAGTGGTCGGTCTGTTCGGTGTATTGCTGGCCGTGTTGTGTGCGGGCCTCAACGAGTCGGTGACCAAGATTTCCCTGGCCGACATCCGCGGCGCCATGGGCATCGGGGCCGACGAAGGTGCCTGGCTGCTGGCGGTGTACAGCGCCGCTTCGGTCTCGGCCATGGCCTTTGCGCCGTGGCTGGCCACCACCTTCTCGCTGCGGCGCTTCACCCTGAGCGCCATTGGCCTGTTCGCCGTGCTCGGCTTGCTGCAGCCGTTCGCCCCCAACCTGCACAGCCTGATGCTGCTGCGCGTGCTGCAGGGCTTTGCCGCCGGCGCCTTGCCACCGATGCTGATGAGCGTGGCCCTGCGTTTCCTACCGCCGGGCATCAAAGTGTACGGCCTGGCCTGTTACGCCCTGACCGCCACGTTCGGCCCCAACCTCGGTACCCCGCTGGCCGGGTTGTGGACTGAATACGTGGGCTGGCAATGGGCGTTCTGGCAGATCATTCTGCCGTCGGCACTGGCCATGTGTTGTGTGGGCTGGGGCCTGCCGCAGGACCCGCTGCGCCTGGAGCGTTTCAGGCAGTTTGACTGGCGTGGCGTGGTGCTTGGCCTGCCGGCCATCAGCAGTATCGTCCTGGGCTTGTCGCTGGGGGACCGCTGGGGCTGGTTCGACTCGCCGCTGATCTGCTGGCTGCTCGGGGGTGGGCTGCTGTTGCTGGTGCTGTTCATGTTCAACGAATGGTCCGAGCCGCTGCCGTTCTTCCAGTTGCGCATGCTGTCGCGGCGCAACCTGAGTTTCGCCTTGGTGACCTTGGCCGGCGTGCTGGTCGTGCTGTCGGGTGTCGGCAGCATTCCGTCGGCCTACCTGGCGCAGATCCAGGGCTACCGGCCGGCGCAGACCAGCCCGCTGATGATGCTGGTGGCGATGCTGCAGTTGATCGCCCTGCCATTGACCGCAGCGCTGTGCAACATCCGCGCGGTGGACTGCCGCTGGGTGCTGGGCATCGGCCTGGCGATGCTGGCGGTGTCCTGTGTTGGCAGCAGCCTGCTGACCAGCGAATGGATCCGTGGCGACTTCTACCCGTTCTACCTGCTGCAGGTGTTCGGCCAGCCGATGGCGGTGCTGCCGTTGCTGATGCTGTCCACCAACGGCATGACTCCGCAGGAAGGCCCGTTCGCCTCCAGCTGGTTCAACACCGTCAAGGGCCTGGCCGCGGTGATCGCCGGTGGCCTGCTGGATGCGCTTGGCACCCTGCGCCGGCACTTCCATTCCAACCACCTGGTGGACAGCCTGGGCAACGCTCCGCTGGTCGACGATAACGCCGCTGGCCTGGCCAGGCGCATCCACGATCAGGCGCTGGTGCTGACCTCGGCCGACCTTTACCTGGTCATGGCCTGCGTCGCCGTGGCCCTGATCTGCCTGATTCCTTTCGTGCCCACTCGGGTCTACCCGCCGCGCGCGGTGGCCTGAACCCTGGATGAATTCGAGAACCGCTGATATGACCAACAACCGCAAAACCCTGTTTATCGGCTCGGTGCTCGCCGTGGCTGTCCTGGCTGGTATCGTCGGCCCCTGGCTGTTCGGCAGCGACCACCGCCAGAGCACCAATGACGCCTATGTGATCGCCGACTACACGGTGGTCGCGCCCAAGGTAGCCGGCTTTATCAAAGAGGTGCTGGTAGAGGACAACCAGCAGGTCACGGCTGGCCAGCTATTGGCGACCATCGATGCCCGTGACTACCAGGCCGCGCTGGATGCGGCGCAGGCGCAATTGCTGGTGGCCAAGGCGCAAAGCGCCGATGCCCGCGCCACCCTCGAACGCCAGGCCGCGCTGATTGCCCAGGCCGAAGCTGCGGTGAAAGCGGCCCAGGCCGAAGCGGCGTTCGCCGACCATGAGGTCAACCGCTACAGCCGCCTGGCCGAGCAGGGCGCCGGTACCGTGCAGAATGCCCAGCAGGCACGCAGCAGGGTCGACCAGGCCCGCGCGCGGCTGGCCAATTCCCAAGCAGCGCTGGTGGCGGCGCGCAAGCAAGTGGACATCCTTACCGCCCAGGTAGCCAGTGCCGATGGCCAGCTCAAACGCGCCGAAGCGGGCCTGGAAAAAGCCCAGCTTGACCTGTCCTACACACGCATCACCGCGCCGGTGGACGGCATGGTCGGCGAGCGCGCGCTGCGGGTCGGCGCCTACGTCAACCCGGGCGCTCGCCTGCTGTCGGTGGTGCCGTTGCAACAGGCCTATGTGGTCGGCAACTTCCAGGAGACCCAGCTGACCCACGTGCAGCCGGGCCAGCCGGTGAGCATCAGCGTCGACACCTTTTCCGGCGAGAAGCTGCAAGGCCATGTGGAAAGTATCGCCCCGGCCACCGGCGTGACCTTCGCCGCCGTGAAGCCGGACAACGCCACCGGCAACTTCACCAAGGTGGTGCAGCGCATTCCGGTGAAGATCGTTTTCGATGATGGCCAGCCGCTGCTCGCCCGCTTGCGCGTGGGCATGTCGGTGGAAGCGACCATCGATACCCGTGGCGACAAGCTGAACGGCAAAGAGGTCAGCGCACGATGAAAGCGGCATTACGCGTGAGCCCATTACTGCTGGCCGTCCTGATGGCTGGCTGCAGCATGGGCCCGGACTTCCTGCGCCCTGACAGCCAGGCACCGCAACAATGGGCGCCGCTGCAAGGTGAGGCGGCGGCCAGCCAGCCGCAGGCCGAACCGCTGGAGCTGCGCTGGTGGGAAAGTTTCCACGATGCCCAGCTCAGCGCATTGATCCAGCGCGTTGCCGAGCGCAACCTCGACTTGCAGATGGCCAGTGCCCGGCTGGTACAAAGCCGGGCCTTGCGCAGCACCGTGGCCGCCGATGAAATGCCGGCGGTGGATGTTGCTGCCGGCTACAGCCGTGCCCGCAACAGCGCCGAAGGCCTGAGCGACCCGTCTGGCAAGGCGGGCAAGCAAGCCTTCAACCTCTGGCAGGGCGACTTGGTAGCGGGTTGGGAGCTGGACCTGTGGGGCCGCGTGCGGCGCCAGGTCGAGGCGGCCGATGCCACGGTCGAAGTGGCGGAGAACGACCGCCGCGGGGTGCTGTTGGCATTACTGTCGGAAACTGCCGGCAACTACATCCAGTTGCGTGCGGTGCAGCACACCATCGATGTCACTCGCGACAACCTCAAGGTCGCCCAGCACAGCCTGAAGCTTTCGGAAAGCCGCCAGGCCGAAGGCGTCGCTACCCGCCTCGACGTAGCCCAGGCCAGTGCCCAGGTGGCGTCCATCGAGTCGCGTCTGCCCAGCCTCGAAGCCCGGCGCGATGACCTGATCAACGCCCTCAGCCTGCTCGCCGCCGACCCACCGCGCAGCCTGCAGGCCCAGTTGCTACAGGGCGGCGAACTGCCTGCGCCGCGGCAGAAGTTCGCCATCGGCTTGCCGTCCGAGCTGGCCGAGCGCCGGCCGGACATCCGCCAGGCCGAGGCTCGCCTGCACGCTGCCACCGCCAGCATCGGCGTGGCCAAGGCCGACTTCTACCCGAGCATCCGGCTGTCTGGCAGTGTCGGCTTCCAGGCCATGCAGTTGTCCGATTTTGGTGCCTGGGACGCGCGCCGGTTTGCCTTTGGGCCACAGCTTTCATTGCCGATCTTCGAGGGCGGCCGACTCAAGGGCACCCTGGAGTTGCGCGAGGCGCAGCAGCAGGAAGCGGCGATTAATTATCGCAAGGTGGTGCTGGGGGCCTGGCATGAGATTGACGATGTGCTACGCCTGTACAACGCCAGTCAGTTGCGCCGTGATCACCTGGCCGAGGCCGTGCGGCAGAACCGCATCGCCTTGGAAACCGCCCAGCGCCAGTACGTGGAAGGGGCGGTGGATTTTCTCAACGTGCTGACGGTGCAGAGTGCCTTGCTGGCCAGCGAGGAACAGTGGATCGACAGCTCGGCGGCGGTGTCGCAGGCGCTGGTGGCGCTGTACAAGGCCTTGGGGGGTGGCTGGCAGGCGTTTGATCAGCAACCGGTGAAGAAAGCTTTGCAGCCCATCGCCGGCAAGCCAACTCCCACAAGTACAGCGCAGGTCTCAGGTACAGCGCAATACCTGTAGGAGCGGGCTTGCCCGCGAAGGGCTGCAAAGCAGCCCCGGCGATTTCCCAGACAGATGAGGAGGCAAAGATGCACATTTCCCTGAACGGCAAACGCGCGATCGTCAGCGGTTCCACCGCCGGCATTGGCCTGGCCATCGCCATAGGTCTGGCCGAAGCCGGCGCCGAAGTGGTCCTCAACGGCCGCACCCAATCCCGCGTCGACGAAGCGCTTAACGCCGTGCGCGAACGCTTGCCACAAGCGCGCATCATCGGCATCGCTGCCGACCTCGGCACCCAGGAAGGTGCGCAAAAGCTGTTCGACCAGGTGCCGCATACCGACATCCTGGTCAACAACCTGGGCATCTTCGAGCCCAAGCCGTTCTTCGAGATCGAAGACGAAGACTGGCAGCGCTTCTTCGACGTCAACGTGCTTAGCGCGGTGCGCCTGTCGCGCCACTATGCCCGAGGCATGGCCGAGCGCAAATGGGGGCGGGTGGTGTTCCTGTCCAGTGAGTCGGCGCTGCAGATCCCGACCGAGATGGTTCACTACGGCATGACCAAGACCGCGCTGTTGGCGGTGTCACGAGGGCTGGCCGAGACCCTGGCGGGCACCGGGGTAACGGTGAATGCCGTGCTGCCTGGGCCGACGCGCTCTGAAGGCGTGGGTGACTTCTTCGCCAAGCTGGCCGAGGAGCAGGGGGTCACGACTGCTGAGCTGGAAACCAGCTTCCTGGTCGAGCACCGGCCCAGTTCGTTGATCAAGCGGCTGGCGACAGTGGAAGAGGTGGCCAACATGGTGGTGTACCTGGCATCGCTGCAGGCCAGTGCTACCACCGGGGCGGCGTTGCGGGTGGACGGCGGGGTGCTGCGGTCCATTGCCTGATTGTCTACTGCCTGTACCGGCCTCTTCGCGGGCTTGCCCGCTCCCACAGGAGTAGTGTGATTCCGAAGCGGGTGCCATACCTGTGGGAGCGGGCAAGCCCGCGAAGAGGCCAGCACAGGCAAGCAAAGAATCAAAGCGGTCGCAGCAGGCCAAAGCGCTTGCGCAACGCCCAATCCAGCAAACGCCGCGGCAGCAACCGAGCCATCAACGGCAACGCTGTACTGCCATTGCCCAAGCGCACCACAGCCGGTACCGGCGACCTGCTCACCGCCGCCAACACGCCCTTGGCAAACACTGCCGCCGAAGTCGGCTTGTCCTGCGAAGCCCGCGCGCGTGCCTGCACCTGTTCACGCAACGGCCACCACGCCGAATCCGACGCCAGTACCTGCTCGGCCTGGCGCTGGGCGTTGCTAGCGAACTGGGAGGCAATCGCCCCGGGTTGCACTTCCATCACCTGCACGCCGAACGGTGCCAGCTCAAGGCGCAGGGCATCGCTCAGGGCATGCACGGCGGCCTTGGAGGCGCAGTAGGCGCCGGCGAACGGGGTGACCAGTACGCCGGATACGCTGCCGATATTCACCACCAGGCCCCGTGAGCGGCGCAGCAGCGGGAACAGCGCGCGAGTGACGCCTACCACGGCGAAGACGTTGGTCTCGAATTGCTGGCGCAGTGCGTCCACACCGCCATCGAGCAATGGGCCCATGGCGCCGTAGCCGGCGTTGTTGATCAGGATATCGAGGCTGTCCAGTTCCTCGGCCAAGCGGGTAAGGGCCTCGCTGTCGTTCACGTCCAGTTGCCGGGCGGTGTAGCCGGCGGCACTCAGTTGCTCGACATCCTCAGGCTTGCGGGCGGTGGCCCAGACGTGGTGGCCAGCATCGCGGAAGGCGTCGGCCAGGGCGCGGCCGATGCCGCTGGAACAACCGGTGATCAGGACGGTGGGCATGGTGGGGGCCTTTGATCAAGGTGAGGGGTGTGTCGCCGGTACTGGCAATGAATCAATTGGCAAATGTACCTTGCAGGTGCTCAGCCCGAAACTCCAGGGTTTGTGGTCGGTAACCGGAACGCAGGGGCGGCAAGGGCAGGCAGTCTTCCCACTCGGCCCCCGGCTGCAGTTCGCCAGGGCCACGGTAGCGCGGCGCGTTGTAGGTATTTTCGGCGAGGTTCACGGTATCGCCCGGTGCATAGGCGGCTACGCGCCAACGCAGTTCGGTGAGCGGTACCGGGTTGCCGTTCTTCATGTGCACCTGCAGGGTTCGGTCGGCGGGGCACTGGTCTGGGGCGTAGCGCAGGCGCAGGTCCAGGCGGGCCAGTTGCGAGGCTTCGCGGGTGTCCTGCCAGGCAACGAACAGGGCCACCAGGCCCAGGCCGCACACGGCGGCCAGGGAAATGGGCAGGGCCTTGGCCGGGTAGCGCAACAGCAGCACCAGCCAGGTGAGGATAAGGACGGCACCGATGATCATGAGCCTTGCAGACCTTGGTTGTGCGGGTCTGACCATCGTAGCCTTAAATGAGGGAGGGCTCAAAA
The DNA here is from genome assembly GCF_007633355.1 of Pseudomonas sp. BJP69. NCBI lineage: Bacteria > Pseudomonadati > Pseudomonadota > Gammaproteobacteria > Pseudomonadales > Pseudomonadaceae > Pseudomonas > Pseudomonas sp. BJP69. Next base: position 4,567,944 of record NZ_CP041933.1, on the reverse strand, counting down.
GCGGGAGGGCTTCGCCCTCCTATCGCCGGCAAGCCAGCTCCTGCAGGGATCGCATCAGGGCTGATAGGTGTTTGTCACAAGATATGCAGCGGCTGTGAGATCGAGCGCCGCCCGCGCGGCGCAATCGCGAGCTGCGCTCGCTCCTACGTTTGTTTCGGGCCAGTAACGCCTGTGACAGGCGCGCGCGGCCGCCTTGTTTGTACGACGCGATATTGAGGCATGCACCAAGGCGTTCGCGCGCAAATCCCACAGGAATAATTGGCCCGAAACAAACGTAGGAGCGAGCGCAGCTCGCGATTGCGCCGCGCGGGCGGCGCTCGATCTCACAGCCGCTGCATACCTTGTGGCAAACACCTGTCAGCCCTAAGGCGATCCCTGTGGGAGCTGGCTTGAACTGGCCTAATGATTTTGGACATCTTCATCGGGCGCTATGATGGCGCCCAATTGGAGGCAAAATCAGTGCGTAAATCTTACTCAAGAGAATACAAAGTCCAAGCTGCCGAAATGGTGCTGGACGGTGGCCAGTCAGTCCCCGAAGTCTGCGCGGCCCTTGGGCTTGGGCCTACGGCGTTGCGTCGTTGGGTTGAGCAGGTGCGTGAAGAGCGAGCCGGCAAGGTTCCAGCTGGAGCCAAAGCGATCACTCCCGAGCAGCAACGAATTGAAGAACTCGAAGCGCTGGTTCGGCAAAAAGATCGGGATATCGAAATCCTAAAAAAGGCCAGTGCTCTTCTGCTTCGGGACTCCAAAGATCGTTCTCGCTGATCAACGAGCTGAGTGAGCAATACCCTGTTATCGACTGCTGCCGCGTGCTTGGGGTCAAGCGCAGCAGCTTCTACGCGTGGCGCAAACGCCAAGGGCGTGAAAACCCGGCCAGGGATGCTCTGCGTCTGCTTGCGGTTAAGCACTTCAACGCGTCACGAAGTGCCTCTGGCTCGCGAACGCTGGTGCAGGAATTGCGGCGTGAGGGCCATGAAGTCGGGCGATTCAAGGTGCGCGCGTTGATGCGAGAAGCTGGCCTGAAATGCAAGCAGCGCAGGCCGCACCGGTATCGGTCATCGGGCGCGGAAGCACTGATCGCGGAGAATCAGCTGAAGCGTAATTTCAAAGTTTCGACAATCAATGAGGTTTGGTGTGGCGATGTGACTTACATTCAGGTTGGCAGGCGCTGGTTGTACCTGGCCGCCGTGATTGATCTTTATGCCCGCCGAGTAGTGGGTTGGGCGTTCTCGATGATTGCAGATGCCAATTTGGCTTGTAACGCCTTGCGCATGGCAGCTGAGTCGCGAGGTAGGCCAGCGGGTGTAATGTTTCATTCAGACCAGGGCTGTCAGTACGCCAGCCATAAATTCAGAGCCACGCTCGATGAGTACAACTTGAACCAGAGCATGAGCCATCGAGGCCAATGCTGGGATAACGCTGCCATGGAGCGGTTCTTCGGAGCGTTGAAGTCAGAGTGGATGCCCGCAGGGGGCTACGAGACCGAAGCGCAGGCACGAGTAGATATCCAGGCTTATCTGATGCGCTACAACCTCAAGCGTCTCCACAGCTACAACGGCTATGAAACGCCGGTAGCCATGGAGGAAAAGCTCAAGATAGCGGTATGAACCTTAACCGGTGTCCAAAATTACTTGACCAGTTCAGCTTGCCGGCGTTAGGGCCGCGAAGCGGCCCCGGGATTTCACTTATTGCGCAATGGTCTTTACAGACACACCACGCTCGACCGGCGTAGAGGTGCGCCCATACACATCTTCGAAGCGCTCGATATCATCTTCACCCAGGTAACTCCCGGACTGCACCTCAATGATCTCCAGCGGGATCTTGCCCGGGTTGCGCAGGCGGTGCACCGACGCAATCGGGATGTAGGTCGACTGGTTCTCGGTCAGCAGGAACACGTTTTCGTCGCAGGTCACCTCGGCAGTGCCGGACACCACGATCCAGTGTTCGGCGCGGTGGTGGTGCATCTGCAGCGACAGGCTGGCGCCTGGCTTGACGGTGATGTGCTTGACCTGGAAGCGGCCGCCCATGTCCACCGAGTCGTAAGAACCCCATGGGCGATACACTTCCAGGTGGTTCTGGGTTTCGCTACGGCCCTGTTCGTCCAGTGTCTTGACCATCTGCTTCACGCCCTGAACCTTGTCCTTGTGGGCGATCATCATGGCGTCCTTGGTCTCGACCACCACGATGTTCTCAAGGCCGATCACCGACACCAGCTTGCCGTTACCGTGGATCATGCAGTTGTGGCTGTCCTGCACCACCACATCGCCCTTGGTGACGTTGCCATTGTCGTCCTTCTCATGCACCTCCCACAACGACGACCAGCAGCCCACGTCACTCCAGCCGGCCGACATCGGCACGACACAGGCGCGCTGGGTTTTTTCCATCACCGCGTAGTCGAGGGAGTTGTCCGGGCAGCAGGCGAAAGTGGCGGGGTCGATGCTCAGCACATCGCCGTCTTCCTGGCTACGCTCCAAGGCCAGTACACAGGTGTCGTAGATATCGCCATCGTGCTTTTTCAGCTCCTCGAGGAAGCGGCTGGCGCGGAACAGGAACATGCCGCTGTTCCAGAAGTAACCACCGGCCTGGACGAACTCGGTGGCGCGCTTCTCGTCGGGCTTCTCGACGAACTGCGCGACCCGCGCCACGCCCTCGGGCAGCAATGCATCCTGGCTGGAGCGGATGTAGCCGTAGCCGGTTTCCGGCTTGGTCGCCGGTACCCCGAACAACACCATCTCGCCGCGCTCTGCCGCTACGGTGGCCAGGGCCAGGGCACGTTGCAGGGCCTTCTGGTCCTCGATTACATGGTCGGCAGGCAGCACCAGCATCAGTTCGTCACGGCCTTCGTTGACCAGTTTCATCGCGGCCATGGCCACCGCTGGCGCCGTATTGCGGCCAAACGGCTCCATCAGGATGCCTTGGGTTTCCAGCTTCAGGGCAGCCAGCTGCTCCTGCACGATGAACTTGTGGTCCTTGTTGCAGACCACGATCGGCGTGTCCATGCCCTCGAACGCCAGGCGCGAGAGGGTTTGCTGGAACAGCGTATGTTCACCGGTCAGGGCCAGGAACTGCTTGGGGAACTGCTTGCGCGACAAAGGCCACAGACGCGAACCGCTACCACCAGAAAGAATTACCGGGATCATCATGTTTCTCCAATAGTCGTTGAGAGGCAGGGGAATCAGTTGCTAGCCACGGGGCGAGTTACCCACACCGGCGACAAGGCGTTGCCGGAACCCGTTACGTACAGCACTGCGGCTTCGCCGCGCTCAAGGGCGACTGGCTTCACGTCACCCACTTTCTTGTCACCTTGGTACAGCGCCAGGTTCACCTTGACCGGGTTGATCTCGCGCTCGCCACGGCCGTTGGCGGCCACTTGCTTGACCACTTCGGTCTTGCCGTCGGCGGTTTTCAGGGTCAGCTGCTGGTCGCTCAGGTTCTGCACGCGCACCAGGGCTTTCTGCTTGTTCTTGAACGGCGGCTCTTCGATCAGCTTCGGGTTGCCGCTGCTGCTGTTGACCAGGGTGTAGTACTTGTCCGAGGCCAGCTTGACCGGCACGCTCTTGCCGCCGACCTTGGCGGTGTAGTCACCGCCAGGCAGGAAGCTGAAATCGCTGCTGGCCTGGGCGCCAACCTGCTTGATCTGGGTGTTGCCCACACTGGCGGCAGCCGGTGCACTGGTGGCGTTGTACAGCCGCACGAACGTGGAGCCTTTCGGCGCGCTGGGGCCATACAGGGCGGCGTCGGCGCCGGCGAAGGCCTGCATGGAGGCAAGGGACAGGCCGGCCGCCAGGGTGAGGGCTTTGGCAATGGAAGTCTTGGTAGTCATGTGCGTGTTCCTCTCTTCAGTCAGTGGTTCGTCCGGGTGGACGACAAGGCCAGGTTTTCTTCGGATTTACGGGCGTTCTTCAGCTGCGCGACCCAGTGCGGGTCGAAGCTGCTGAGGTCGTTCTTCATTGGCAGATATCGTTCTGGGAATTCCCACACCACCACTTGTGGCGCGGCGTTCTTGAAGGCATCGCTTTGCAGGTACTTGAGCATGGGCACCAACGGGCCGTGGCCGTCCTCGGCGTAATTGGCCACGTCGCTGCGCAGCGCCTGCTGCAGGGCGCCAAGGAAGTTCCAGTGCGGGTTGGCGCTGTAGCTGGTACCAACCAGTGCCACCGGTATGCGGCTGTCGGCGAACAGCGCGTCCGCGCCGTCACCCTCGGCCTCGGCGGCCCGGGTGGTACGCTGTTGCAGGCTGTCCGGGGCGGGCAGCAGGTTGCTGAACAAAGGGTCCAGTGGCAGGAAGTTGGTCAGGTCACCTTTGTACGGGGCGGTGCTGCCTGCTTCGGTGATGAAGGCCTGCGGGGCGCCGTCGAGCAGGTTCTGCCGGCGCACGGCGTCAGCCAGCGCCTGCGCCGCCACTTCGGCGCCCATCGGCGTCCAGTGGGTGTCGGTACGCAGGAACACCTGGCCGCGGGCCTTGGCCTGTGCCAGTGGGCCCATCAGCTCGGGCGCAAACACGTTGGCCTGGCGTGCCTGGGCGTGAAACTGGTTATACAGGTCGTCATGCAAGCTGGCCGGTTGTTGCTTGCCGATGTATTCGGCGTACACCCGCGCCTTGGCCGGGACGATCGCCAGCACCAGGTGCACGCCGTGCTGCTGCAGGGTGTCGCGTACACCGCGGATCAGCGCCAGGTTCTCTTGCATCAGTTGTTCGGCACCGGCGGTGGGCTTGAACTCTTCGTCACTGAACAACCACTGGTCGCGGCCCAGCACCACGCCAGGGCGGCCTTCGTGGAACAGCTTGAAGTCCATCGCCGCCCACAGGTTGGTGCCCAGGCGCTTGATCGGGAACTGGTCGTCGTAATGGATTTCGGCTGCCTTGGCCAGTTTGCCGTTGAGCAGGGTCATCTGCTCGGTGCGCTGGAAACTTTCCAGCCCACCGGTGGACCAGACGCCCATGCCCACCAACAGGCCGATGAAGGACAGCGAATAGGTAATGCGTAACGTTCGGGTCATGTCAGCCACCTCAGAACTGGAAGTAGAGGAACGGCGAGTAGCTCTGCGCCGAAAGCTTGAGGATCGAGGCCACGAACAGCAGCAACACCAGCGCGCGGGTCATGACCCGGGTCCAGTCCAGGCCCAGCGAACCGTCACTGTTGACCTGCACCGGGGTGGCCTTGGGCGTGGGTTTGGCGTTGCGGTAGAAGTCGCGCAGGCCGAAGAACGCCAGGGTGAGATAGGCGATCACCAGGGTGGCGACCTGCAGGCCGGTGAGCTGGGCACGGTTGAGTTCCGACAGTTGCCAGTCGCCGAAGCTGAACATGGCGCCATACATGCGTGCGGCGACGTGCAGGTTTTCGGCGCGGAAGATCACCCAGCCGACCACCACCAGCAGGAAGGTGAAGGCCCATTTCACCGGGTTGAAACGCTGCGGGTTGGTGTCGATGCCCAGCGCCCGCTCGATCGCCAGCCACATGCCGTGCCAGGCGCCCCAGATGATGTAGGTGAAGTTGGCGCCATGCCACAGGCCGCCCAGCAGCATGGTCAGGAACAGGTTGCGGTAAGTGTTGAAGGTGCCTTTGCGGTTACCGCCCAGGGTGATGTACAGGTAGTCGCGCAGCCAGGTCGACAGGCTGATGTGCCAGCGCCGCCAGAACTCGGTGATGGACTGGCTGATGTATGGCTGCTTGAAGTTTTCCATGAAGCGGAAGCCCATCATCAGCCCCAGGCCGATGGCCATGTCGCTGTAGCCGCTGAAGTCGAAGTACAACTGCGCGGTGTAGGCCAGGGCGCCGAGCCAGGCATCCCCGGTGGTCGGGTTCTGCAGGGCGAAGCAGTGGTCGGCGACCACTGCCAGGGTGTCGGCGATGAACACCTTCTTGATGAAACCCTGCATGAAGCGGGTGCAGCCTTCGGAGAACTTGTCCAGGGTATGGGTGCGGTTGTTGAACTGGTCGACCAGGTCCTTGAAACGCAGCACGGGGCCGGCGATCAGGTGCGGGAAGATCGCCACGAACGCGGCGAAGTCGATCAGGTTGCGCGTGGCCGGGGTGTCGCCGCGGTACACGTCGATGATGTAGCTGATCGACTCGAAGATGTAGAACGAGATACCGATCGGCAGCAGCACGTGGGTGAGGATGAAGGGCTCCAGGCCAAACGAGGTGATGATCGCATTCAGGCTGTCGACACCGAAGTTGGCGTACTTGAAGTAGCCGAGAATGGCCAGGTCGACACCGACCCCCAGCAGCAGCCAGCGCTGTGCCGGCTTGGTGCGCACGCCGGCGGCACCTACTTTCAGGCCGATCCAGTAGTTCCACAGGGTGACCCCGGCGAACAAAGCCAGGAAGTCCACCCGCCACCAGGCATAGAAGATGTAGCTGGCGACCAGCAGCAGCAGGTTGCGATAACGTTGCCCGCTCAAGTAATACAGGCCGAGGAATATCGGCAAGAACAGGAACAGGAACACGTTGGACGAGAAGACCATCCCGGTTCTCCTTATTGTTCACAGCATCCGGGGCACAGCGCCCCCCAAACCCCCCAGCAAAAAGCTGGAGGGCAACTTAGATCCCTGTGGGAGCGGGCATGCCCGCGAACAAGGGCGAAGCCCTTGCCATGCACCGCGGTGGCTTCTTCGCGGGCATGCCCGCTCCCACAGGTACCGACCCCACAATGGGAGTCAGTTCACTTCTTGCTTGCTGCGCTCGGGTCATAGACCCGGGTCACATCGCCGCCCAGCCGGAAGCTGTTGAACGGCTGCATCCCGTGCTTGCGCTCCAGCGTGTCGCCGACGCAGTGGTACAGCGCGCACCAAGGCTCGAGCCAGGCGTACTTGTTGTCGACCTTGAGGTCTTTCATGTCCTGCTTCTCACCGGCTCGTTCGGCGAAGTGACGGGGGTCGCGGGCGCCGTAGAGCACACCTTCGCCCAAGCGCTGCAGGGCAAAGTTGTTTTCGCTGCGCAGGTCCACGCCGTTGGCCTGGGCGAAGCTGGCAATCATCGCCAGCGGCGGCAGGGCGTAGTTGTGATAGGCCAGGGCACGTTGCTTGCGCCTGACTTCGTTGGGCAGGAAACCTTGCTCGTCGACCTGGTTGGCACCTACCTTGAATTCCTTCACCGCCCAGTCGAACAGGTCGCGGCGGTCGGTGGCCACGGCGGTGGCCATCACCGACCAGGCGGCCCAGTAGCTGTGGTTATTGATCTTCTCCAGCGGCAGGTTGCTCCAGTCCTGCACGGTCTGCTCGGCCAGGCGGTCCAGCCATTTCTCGATCAGCTTGGCCTCGGCCTGGTGCGCGGCCAGCGGCTGGGCAGTGGAGAACTTCAGGCGCAGCCACGAGCCGCTCATGCTGCCCAGGGCCCATTTGCGCATCGACTTGCCGGTGTGGTTGTAGTCGGTGGACAGCAGCGCATTGGCCCGCGCCCAGGTCCCCAGCCAGGCCAAGGTGCAGTCGAGTTGCGCCGGGCGGCCATCACGCATGTATTGGCCGACCATCTTGCTCACGCCCTTTTCCAGCGTGGTGATGTCTTCGGTCGACTTGCGAAAGGCCTTTTCCGAGGCGACATTGAGCGTGGCACGGGCCTTGTCGGAGCCTTCGTACTTACTGCGGAATTGCAGCGCACCGGTGTAGGGTTTTGGTGCCGGCTCGCAGCGGAAATTGCCGTCGCCCGTTTTGGGTTTCTCGATGCCCTCGTAATAGCCTTGGGGTGGCACCAGCGCAGCGTGCGCGGCGCTGCCGAACAGCGCCATGGCGAGCAGGGCAGGGCGAAAGATTTGCTTGAATACGGTCATGGTCGCCTCACTGGCCGGCTTGCGCGGTTTGCGCAGGCACGGCGAAGTTGTTGCGTTTGCAGAGTTTGGCCTCGACTTTCTGGGTGCCGCTTTCCGGGCCTTGCACCTCGAACGCCAGCAGGCTCTGGTCGGCCCAGTCCTCGTCCTCGCGCATCTGGAAGACAAAGCGGCCGTCGGTGTCGGAGGTTTCCGGTTTTTCCAGCTTGATGTCTTCGTGGCGGCCGTTGAGGTACCACAGGGTGGCTTGCAGCACCTTCACCGATGGGTCGTCGAACCTGACATCCATCTGCAGGTTGCGGTTGATCAGCTGTTTCACTACGCCGCCCTTGCCGTTGACCATCAGCTCGTTGTTGCCGGGCTTGAGCGTGGTGCTGGCGCTCATCAGCGCCGGGCGGTCATTGCAGCCATCGTCGAGCAGGCCAAGGATTTGCCGCCAGATGGTTTCCTGGTCCAGGCGGTACAGCGGCGAGAACTCCCAGATCAGGATCTTGGGCGGGTTCTTGCGGAATTCCTCGCTGCCCAGGTACTGGATCATCGAGCCTTCCAGGCCACCGCCGGGGAAGGCGACGTTGAGCACATCGGCGCCGATGTACTGCTCGAGGAAACCGGAAAAGTTGTAGTTCTTGCCGCTGTGGCTGGTGCCGACCAAGGTGATCTGTGCGTTGCCGCTGTCGCCGAACAGGTCGTCGCCGCCGCCGCTGGAACCTTTCGGCTCGGTGGCGAACTGGTCCATGTACTGGATCGCATAGCTGGTGCCACACAGTTGGCCGGCCACGTTGTGCAGGGTGCCCGTCTTGCCCATGCGGCCAGATTTCTTGGTTTCGAATTCCTTGCGCGGGATGCCCGCGAAAGCCGGCATCTTGTGCACGGTGTCGGCGACGATCCTGGCGGCGCGCTGGGCACCGTACGGTGTCCAGTGCTGGTCACCGCGGAAGTAGAAGTCCTTGCCCTGGTCGGCGGCGGCCAGTTGTTCGTTGGTCAGCGGCGACAGGTCGGGCACGTTGTAGCCCATGCTGGCGAAGCGCTTGAGCATGGCCTGGTAGTTGCCCAGTGCCTTCTGGTAGTTGAACGCAGCTTTCTCGGCCGGGTTGAGCATGTTGCGGTTCACCAGGCCACGGGTGGGCTGGTACACCATCACCAGCTCCACGCCACGCTTCTTGAACGCGTCGTGCACTTGTTGCAGGCGCTTGTAGCCGGCCGGCGTGGTGCTGAACTCGGTGCGCAAGTCTTCGCGTGTTCGGAACAGCCAGTCGCCCTTGGCTTGCACCAGGGTGGTGAAGTTCTGCTGGTAGCGGGTGGTGTAGCGGCTGGCATCGTGCGCTTCGGGGCACAGCTGGCAGCAGGGTTCGGCCGTGAAGGTCGGGGCCTTGACTTCATCGGCGCGCACGCCTTGGCTGATTGCCAGAAGGGCAGCGGACAGGCCCAGCAGTTTCATCAGGTGTGGAGTCATGGTCTAGGCTTCCTTAATCGATCATTTCGGTCTGGCGCTCGACCGGGTCGATCAGCACAGCCTTCTGCTGGCGGACCAGCAGGTCGAGGATTTCGTCCTGGCGCTCGCCCAGCACGCCGTTGAGGCTGATGCCGCTGGCCTTGCGCGGGGCGAGCATGGATACCTTGTACAGCTCGACCGACAGCGGCGAGTCGATCGACAGCGGGCCCGAGCCGTTGGCCGCCAGTTCGCCGCCCACCACGATCAGCGACACCTTGGTGTCGAACGGGTCGAGGGCGATGTCGCGGTCGGTGTCGGACAAGTCCTTGATGTGGCCGTATACGCCTACCAGGCCGTTGGCCATGGCCACGTTCTCGTACAGGCGGATGTTCACGCTGTTACGTACGCGTATGCCGTGGCGGCGGTTGTTGATCAGCTTGTTGCCCCAGATCAGGTTGTCGCCGCTTTCGTACAGGGTGATGCCGTCGGTGTGGTTGCGGTAGATCTCGTTGTAGGCCACCAGATTGTTGACGCTGTTACGGTCGATCACCACGCCGGAGAGCTTGTTGTCGTAGCTCTTGTTGTTGATGATCCAGCTGTCGTTGACCTCACGCGAAATGATGATGCCGTGCTTCTTCTTGGTGCCGTAGACCGTGTTGCCGGCGATGATCAGGCGGTGCGAGCGGTCGTGCGGGTCGATGCCATAGACGATGTTGTCGTTGTAGGTATTGTCCTTGACCACGAAGTTCTGGGTTTCGTAGCAGTAGAAGCCGTACCACATGTCGCTGAACTGCGAACCGATGATCCAGCCGGTGGGTTCCGGGCGGCCCATGCGCTTGGCCATGTTCGGGGTGTACTGCGAAATGCTCACGCCGTACGACTTGGACTTGGCATAGCCGAAACTGGCCATCTTGGTATTGACGATGTAGGTTTCGGTACCGCCCCACGAGAGCAGGAATGGGCGGAATTCCTTGGGCGAGCGGAAGGTCGCCGGGCCGTTGTCTTTCTCCCGCCAGCCGGTCACCTGGGTGTCGGTGACGAACAGCTTGCCGTCGTTGACCAGGAACGCGCCGCCCTCCTGGGACAGGCGCAGTTGCTTGACCTTGCCATCGATCTCGAGGATGCCCTTGCGGCCGACCACGATCGGCAGGCGCGCCAGGTACACGCCGGGCTCGACTTCGCGCAGGTACTGTCGCGGCACCTGCTTGCTCAGCTCGACGAGGTCGACATGGCCGTCATCGATGAAGATCGCCTGCGGAATACCGTGCTGGCGCTGGACCCACTCGGCCGCCTTGTTGTCGCCGCCGACAAATTCCTTGAGGGTGTCTTCCTGGAACATGCGGCGCAGGCTGACCTTGCCCTTGTGGCTGCGGTCGATCTTCTTCTGCACAGCCTGGGCGGTGTAGCCGCTCAGGTCGGGCAGCTTGGGCGGGTCCATGTGCAGGGGCTCGATCGGCGCGCTGGCCACGGTGTAGGTCTTGGCCTGCTGCAGCTCCTTGGCAATGACCTTGGGCTCTGCGGCGACGGCCAGGCCCGAGGCCAGCAACAAGGCGCTGGCCAACAGGCTGTGACGTAGGTGCGGGTGAAGGTTCATCAGGTTTCTCCCGGCCTCAGAAGCGCCAGATCACGTCGACGAAGGCGCGGTGCATGTACGAGTCCGCTTCCTTGCCATAGGCGTCGCCCGGCTTGAATACACCCGCGCGCAGGCGTACCAGGGCAGACGGCTCGTCGATTGCCTGGCTCATGGACGCGGGCAGCAGGCCTTGCTTGAAGTACTTGGTCACGACCACGTCCATCTCCTGGCCAAGGTCTTTTTCACCGTCGACCAGTTGGCGGTTCACACCGTTGTCGTCGACCACGGCGTTGATGCCGCTGGAGCCGATGTTCTGGTTGCCATCGACGCGCCAGAACTTGTGGTAGATCAGGCTGGCGTCATAGTCGTCGCGCAGTTGCCACGATGCGAACAGCGTGGCCGCCTGCAGGTTGCCCAGCTCGCCGCGGAAGGCCTCACCGAAGCGGTGTACCCGCGAGCGGGTGCCGGTGAAGTTGGAGCGGTTGCTTTCCAGCCCGGTCTGCTCGAAGTTGTTCGAACCATCGTCACCGCCGCCGCCGCTGCCGCGGGCGTAGGCTGCACCCACCTGCCATTGCGGGTCGAGGCGCAGGCGGATACCCAGGTCGGTGGCCCAGGCATTGACGTTGCCGCTCTGCTTGCCGGTGGCCACCTGATCGTCACCCACCTGTTGGGTGGTGAGCTTGTCGCGGTCGCCGGTCAGCCAGGTGACGCTGCCCCAGTAGTTGACGGTGTGGTCATTGCGCCAGTTGTAGGCGTCGCTGTTGGCCTCGAGGCCCAGCCAGGTGAGGTCGCCGGTGCGGGTCTTGTCCAGTGCATCGACGGTTTCCCCGGGTTGGTTCAGGCTGCCGCTGTCATGGGTGTGGTGGGCGCGCAGGCCAACCCAGTGGCCGGGCGTCCATTGCGTGGCGATGTTGCCGTAGACGTGCGTACGGTCCTTGTCCTCGGGCGCCAGCTCGGTGAGGTCGGTACGGTATTCGCTGAAGCGCTGGGCCACGCCCAGGTCGGCCTTGAGCAAGGTGGTGTCGAAGGTCCAGTTCAGCGCCTCGATGTTGGTGTCGCGCCACATGCCGTCATCGCTGCGCAGGCGCTGGCGACCCAGGCGCAGTTGCTCGCCAGGGTAGGCGGTGAGGCCGCTGTAGCCGACCCAGAATTCGCGCATGGCCAGGTAGCTTTTGTCTGGCTTGCGGCTGTCGTCACCGGTGTCGGTGGTGGTGCCGTCGTCGTTCTGGCGCAGGGTGTCGGTTTCGATGGTGTCGGTGGCTGCGACCGCCTGGCCCATGGCGTAGGCGCTCCAGTTGCCGCGCTCGCCGTACACCCATGGGCGCAGGTCCAGGCCCAGGCCGTTGACGTCGCCGCCGGGGCGGGTACCCAGGTCACGGTCGTCTTCGGATTGGCCGGTGATTTTCACGTCCAGGCCGAAATTTTTCTCAGCGGTCATTTCCGCCAGGGTCGGGCAGGACCACAGCAGGGCGAAGCTCAGGCCGATGCCGGCTTTCACGAAGGGATTGAGCGTCATAGCGAGTCCTCACCGTCTACTTCTGGTTCGTCGTCTTGCAGGGCTTCGGTGGCCAGGGTGCTGTTGGCGCCTTGGCTCATGCTGCCGCGGGCCTGCTTTTCCTGAGCCAGCAGTTGCTCGGCCTGGTGGCGCTGGTCCGGGGTCAGTTGCGGCTCGAGCCGTTGCAGCATTTCTGCCGCCTGCGGCGTGGGGTTGGCTTGTGCCAGCTGGGCGAACACCCAGGCATTGCCCGGTTGCGGGCGAATGCCATGGCCTTCGCTGAACAACTGGGCCAAGGCATAGTCGGCGCTGATCTGCCCGCCGCGGGCGGCGGCCAGCAGGTTGTCGACAGCCTTTTGCGGCTCGACGTTGCCCAGGTAACCACGGCGGTACAGCTGGCCCAGGTAGTAATGGGCGCTGGTTTCGCCAGCGTCGGCGGCCGCCTGCAGGTGGCGTTCGGCTTTCTTGGCGTCGGCCGGTACGGTCTTGCCTTCGTAGTACAGGCGGCCCAGCAGCAGTTCGGCACGTGGCAGCTCGGCTTCGCGACCCTTGTCGATGTAGGCCAGCAACTGGTCGGTGTCGCCCAGTTCGGGGAACTCGTACAGCAATTGCGCCAGGCTGACCCACGACGCCGGGTTGGCCGGTGCCACCTGTTCGAGCAAGTCCTTGGCAGTTTTTTCATCGGTCTGGCCAAGGCTGCTATCGGCCAGCACCCGGGCCACGCTGTCGACCCGGCTGGCTGGCACGGCACCACGGGCGTAGGCCGCCTGCAGCTGGCCGAGCAGGGCGGCCTGCTGGTCGGTCTGGCCGCGCTTCTGGTACACGGTGGCCAGTTCGACGTAGCACATGTCGGTGGCGCTCAGGGCGGCCTTGCAGATTTTCTCCACGTCGTCCAGGTGCTGGTCGTAGCTGCCCTGGGTGCGATACAGCAGCACCTGGGCCAGGCCCGCTTCCGGGTTGCCGGTGGCGCGCCACTGGTCGATCTGCTGCTGCGCGTTGACCTTGGGGAAGCTTTGCGGGTAGCTCAGGTACAGCATCGCCAGCGGGATCAGGGTGTTGCCTTCACCCTGGCGGGCGGCGAGTTTCAGCAGCGTTTCGGCTTCTTCACGCTCGGCCTGGGTGCTGTCGGGCTTGGCCACCAGCAGGCGGCCAAGGCGGGCCTGGGCGCGCGACGAGGACGCAGCGGCAGCGCGGTAGGTGGCCTCGGCCTCCTTGATTTGCGCCGGGTCGCGGCTGGCCACCTTGATGTCGGCCAGGCCCACTTGCGCATCGCTGTAGCCCAGGTCGGCCAGGGCCTTGTAGTTGCGTTCGGCCAATGCCGTGTCACCGCGCTTCAGGGCTTCGTTGGCCAGGCGCTGGTCGGGCAGGCCGGCGCAGCCGGCCAAGGTGATGGCCATGGCCAGGCCACACAGACCCAGATTCACACGGAACCTGTGGGGGCAGGTGTTGGTATCAGCGATCATCGTCCGATCCTCTTACAGCCCACGGGCCGCGGCTTTGTCGATCAGCCAGTTCAGCGACGGGCCACGGTCGCTGTTGACTGCCGCCGGGCGGCCGGCCAGCTCGGCAGGCAGGCCGCTATCGGGCTTGATCTGCACACGGATGTCGGAGGCCAGGTCTTCGCTGTTGAGGCTGGCGCTACTGACGATCTGGCCGGTACGCACTTCGTCTTCGCCGGCGACCTGGAAATTGACCCGGGTGCCTGGCTTGACCTCATCGAACTGGCGGTAGCTGAAACGCGCCTCGACCATCGGGTTGGTGGTACGCGGAATCAGCTGGAAGATCGGCTGGCCCTTGGCCGCGTACTGGCCGTCGTCCACCAACTGGCGGGCGACCACGCAATCGCAGGGGCTGGTGAGGGTGCCGGAGAGTTGCTTGCCGAACAGTTCCTCGATCTTCGCCGGTTCCAGTTGCGTGTCGTCGAGGTTGCCCTTGAGCATGTCCAGCATGCTGGTGGTGAAGCTGGCCAGTGGCGCGCCCTTGGCCACCTGCCCACCGCTCTCCACCAGGCTGTTCACGGTGCCGTCGCGCGGCATGGTGACATTGGTGGTGGGTACTGCGACCACACCGGCTTCGGCATGGCTGATGAAGTACATGCCGTACAACGACTTGGCGACGAAACCGAAGGCGGCGATGCCGACCACGAACACACCGAGGGTGACGGTAACGGCCTTGAGCCGGCCGAAGGGGCTCAGGCCACTGCCGCCGTCCTTCTGCTTGCGCGCCTTGGTGAAGTTGTCGCGTTGCAGGGTGCTGAGCACGTCGCCGGCAGTGATCAGCTCACCCGACAGGTGCGAGGTGATGATATGGCGCAGGGTGGCGATGTCGCGTGGCTCCAGGTTCTGGAATTGCGCACCGGTACGCCCGCTGTCGGGGTGGTACGAGCGCACCTGGAATTCGATGTCCATCGACAGGCCGAGGTTGTCGACCGTGAACATCAACCGCCCACGCAACGCATCGCCCACCGCCAGTTGCTGCTTGGTGTGGAAGCTCAAGCCTCCGGCGGAAAGGTCGTCGACCTTCACATCGTGGGCCTGGCGCTGGGCGTCGATGAAGCGCAGCTTGGCGGGTATGCGTACCCGGGCGTGCTGGCGCTGGGCTTCGGACTCATGCACGACGTTGACATTCACGGCGGTATTCATGGGGTTTGTTCCTGTTAGATCCGATCCGGGTTGGGCTCACACGACCATGAACAGCACAGCAACGAAGATGCTGGCCGCCGAGAAGGTCATGGTCCGCGAGGACCAGGTGTTGAACCATTGTTGAAAGCTGGCGAGGTCACGCTTGAGGGCAGTGGGCTGACGCGTCCACGACTGTTTGTCGAGGCGGAAGAACACGTAGATCTTCATCAGCGCGCCGATGATCTGGTTGTAATAGAGGATCAGCGGGTAGGCCGGGCCGACGTTGTGGCCAGAGCACAGCAGCATCACGGTGAGGATCAGGCGGGTAATGCCGATCCACAGCAGGTACACCAGCAGGTATGCCAGGCCGAACTTGAGGCTGGCGATCACCGCCACGGTCAGGCCCAGCAGGCTGGTCCACATCGATACGCGCTGGTCGAACAGCACGATGCTGGTGAACAGCCCCAGGCGCCGCAGGCCCAGGCCCAGCGCACGGGAGTTCTGCCGCAGGTTGTTGCCGTACCAGCGGTACATCAGCTTGCGGCTGGCCTTGAAGAAGCTTTTCTCCGGCGGGTGCTCGACCGTGTTGATGGCAGCGTCCGGCACGTAGAAGGTGTCGTAGCCCAGGCGCATCAGGCTGAACCAGCTGGACTTGTCGTCACCGGTCAGGAACTTGAAGCGGCCCAGGCGCCAGTGCATCAGCGAGTCGCTTTCGACGTCGGCAATGAACTCGGGGTTGGTGACCACGCTGGCGCGGAACATCGACATGCGCCCGGTCATGGTGAGTACGCGCTTGGACAGGGCCATCGAGCACATGTTGATGTGGCGCTGGGCGAAGCGCAGCTTGTGCCATTCGCTCATGATGTAGCCGCCACGTACTTCGCAGAACTCGTTGGTGGTCAGGCCGCCGACATTGGGGTACAGCTTGAACCACGGTACGGTCTTGCGCACCACGCCATCGGCCAGCACGGTGTCACCGTCGATCACCGCCACCACGGCGTTTTCGTCCGGCAGCATGCGGGAGATGGCACGGAAGCCGTAGGCCAGGCCATCGCGCTTGCCAGTACCGGCGATACGGACGATGTCCAGCTTCACGTGGGCCGGCGGGTTGTACTTGGCCCACAGGCTCTTCACCAGCAATTCATCGGACATTTCCACCAGCGAGCAGACCACGGTGGTGGGGAAACCGCAGTTGATCGCCTCGCGGATCACCGAGCTGTACACCTGAGCGGTGGTCAATGCTTCGATGCGGAAGCTGGTGACCATCAGGTACACGTGCGACGGGTCGGCGGCGCTGCTCATTTTCTGCACCTTGCGGCGCAGGTAGGGGTACACACCGTAGAGGAAGATCATGCCGCGGATGAAATGGGTGGCGCCCATCGAGTAGCGCCAGATGCCGACGGCGCCGACCAGGAAGATGAAGTGCTTCGATTGCGAGTCGAAGATATCGGCTGGCAGGGCCAGGGCGATCAGCATGAGCAGGCTCATGTAGAGCAGCCAACCGGCGCACTGCAACAGCACTGTCTGGAGCCTTTGCATGTTCAGCATCCGTGGAAAATTCGGGAAAGGGCGGCAGCGCAAGTGGGGAGCCTTGCGCCGCCTGGCCCAGGGCTTACCAGCAGATGCCTTCGGTGCGGCTGGCTGCGCTGGTCGGTTCACTCATGAAGCCGACCAGGTCGATTACTTGTTTGCCGGCCGGTACTTGCTGGGCAAGGGCACGGAACTGCTCGTCACGGTTGCCCAGAACGATGATGTCGGCGTTGTCGATGACCTTGTGGAAGTCACCGTTAAGCAGCGACGATACGTGCGGGATCTTCGATTCGATGTAGTCTTTGTTGGCTCCATGAACGCGGGCGTATTCGACGTTCTCGTCGTAGATATCCAGTTGGTAGCCCTTGCCGATCAGGCGTTCGGCCAGCTCCACCAGTGGGCTTTCGCGCAGGTCGTCGGTGCCGGCTTTGAAGCTCAGGCCAAGCAGCGCGACCTTGCGTTTGTCGTGGGCTTCGATCAGTTCGAAGGCGTTTTGCACCTGCGACTCGTTACTGCGCATCAGCGAGTCGAGCAGCGGGGCACGCACGTCCAGGCTGGCGGCACGGTAGGTCAGGGCGCGCACGTCCTTCGGCAGGCACGAGCCGCCGAAGGCAAAGCCGGGGCGCATGTAGTACTGCGACAGGTTGAGCACCTTGTCCTGGCAGACCACGTCCATCACTTCACGGCCATCCACACCGACAGCCTTGGCGATGTTGCCGATCTCGTTCGCGAAGGTGACCTTGGTGGCATGCCACACGTTGCAGGTGTATTTGATCATCTCGGCCACTTCGATCGGCTTGCGGATGACCGGGGCGTCGAGTTCTTCGTACAGCGCCTGGAGGATGTCGCCGCTGGCGCTGTCCAGTTCGCCGATGACGGTCATCGGTGGCTGGTCGTAGTCCTTGATTGCAGTGCTTTCACGCAGGAATTCCGGGTTCACCGCGACGCCGAAGTCAACGCCGGCCTTTTTGCCCGAGCAATCTTCGAGGATCGGGATCACCACGTTCTTGACGGTGCCTGGCAACACAGTGCTGCGCACCACGATGGTATGGCGGCGCGTGGTGTCGCGCAGCACATAGCCGATTTCCCGGCACACCGACTCGATGTATTCCAGGCCCAGGTCACCGTTTTTCTTGCTGGGGGTGCCCACACAGATCATCGATACATCGCTGGCGCGAATGGCCTCGGCGAAGTCGGTGGTGCCGCGCAGGCGACCATTGGCGATGCCTTGTTGCAACAGTGCTTCCAGGCCAGGTTCGACGATCGGCGACTTGCCCTGGTTGATCAGGTCGATCTTGGTGCTGGACACGTCCACACCGATTACTTCATGGCCACGCGCCGTCAGGCAGCCTGCACAGACTGCACCCACATAACCCAAACCAAAGATGCTGATACGCATCGCTATCACCTCATGTGTTTATCACGCCGACGCCTCCGTGGAGTGCCGGGCTGGGTTGATTAACAGCAGTTTTCAGGCGCACGGGTTCATGGCGAATGCACACTTCACCGAGCGCAGGCAACATAAGTCCGGAGTGCACGAAAAGTTATGCACTCAAATTAGGCATTTAAAAGCCAAGTAGTAAAAACGTGCCCTGTCATGCAGCCGTCGTTATTGCAAGGCGCTACTCGGCGCTTTGCTGTGCTTGTTTTTCAAGTGGGATAAATCCTTTGAAATCAACCACTAGGACGAGTTGTACGGGACGCTTGTCTCCTGTAAGGACAGGCACTTGGGAGTTAGCCGGGCGGCCTGTCTGTATGTTGTGGCAGGTAGTGGATACCTTGCCATTGTCATCTGTAAGTCATCTCTCACAACCCGTGGGCAGGAAATTCGTTACGGCTCTATGAGCGGTTGTGGATATGAGAAGTTCCTGGCTGAGTTTCGTCTCGATGAAAGATTTCTAAATATTTATTAAGCTGCCGACAGTTTCAATTTGATGGCACGCATCGGTTTGCCCCCGATGTTTGAAGGGCGAAACTGTTGCGAGATGTTTTAGTGCCAGCATCGAAAAAATTTTTTCAGAATTCGTCAGAAAAGGTATGAACGGTAGCCCCGGCGGCAGAGCGAGACACTTGCGTAAAGATTTTTTGGCGCCAGAAAAATGACGAATAGGGGGTGTTCTCTCATGAGCGGCCCGCACGGCTTGCAACATTTTGTAGGCACATTTTTTTTAAGGTTTTGCCACTGTGGCCGTTAAGCCTCATGGGCGCTCCCAGAGGAGGTGCCTGTGTACGAAGGAGCGTCTCAGGCAGCTTGAGGCTACGGCCGCAAGGGCGTCTCACCCCATCACCACAGGGAAGAGACGAGAATGACACCGATGAAAAGATTTACGCGAATCCTTTGTGCAACTGCCTCGTTGCTTGCTGCCGGCCAAGCGCTGGCGGGGCCGCCTGTCGAGGTTACCTTCAGAAACCTTGGTACAGAGACCGTCAAGCTCCAGTTGACTAATGCCAATGAGAGCAGCACCTATCAGATTGCAGTGCCCGCGCCGGATCAAGAAGTCAGAGCTGGCCAGTCGATAAAGTTTACCGTCCAACGCTTAGTGAGTCCGGATGCGAATGGCGCCATGTTGCGCTATGCGGACGGACGAAAGTCATGCGCTTTCAGCACCACATTCGTGATGATGATGGCCGGGGGCATAAAGCAACCCAAATGGAACAAAACAGCCACCCCGACCGGCGGGGCAACTTGCACCGCTGTGAATTCAGGTTTCGCTGCTAACTACGCCTGGAAAGCCGAGTTCACCATGAAGTAACCACTTGGCGTTGATCGAGTGGCCCGTCCAGTTACTGGCAGGCTGCTCGGTTGAGGCTGAATGCACTGAAGTGCTAACTCAACCAGGAGGATAGTCATGTCCAGGATTGGCGATTTTATTGCTTCACCCTTGCAAAAAATATTCAAAGCGATTCCGGTGGCCACTACTGCGACCTCGTCTGACTTGGACGCAGCCAGAGTTGATGGTGAAGGCGAGAGTGTGCCAGACGTGTCTCCACTTGCTCGTCAGCTAGCGGCTGCCGCAGAGCGGACAGCGCAGCGTGACAGCCAGCTTAGCCGTCAGGAACTGGCTAAATTGGGCATGCGCATCAGGGATGATCTGAACAGCTCTGTCCACGGCCTGAACAAGCCTCTGAACGATGCGTTTGTACCTGACACTGATGACGCGGAGTTGCTGGCCCGTGCGCGGCAGGCGACCGAGTTCGTTAATGGAAAAGGACAGAATCCATTCAAAGATTTGTCCACTGAACAATTGGTCTTGATTGGCTATGACGAAGAGGGTGATTTCACCAAGAATGAAAGAGAGGCCGCTTTCATGGAAATTGGGCATCGGTATTCATTGTGGACTCATTATATTGTTGATAAATCGAATGCTGAATATGAAAAAACCGGCCTCATAGACGATTCCATCAGGGAAGTGATCGCCTATTACAAGGCACTACCTGCGATAGAGGAGGCGCAATTCGGTAATTATGAAATCAATCTGAATATGCTGATTGGTAGAAAAGAGTCCCCCCCAGGTGAGGAAGCGGACTCACTGCAGGAAACAATCTTGAAAACCGTCCGCAAGTTGGAAGATGAGGCGCGGCACGCAAAGCCGGCGCTGGCACCGGCAGGCGACCAGGACAACCGTGCATGAAGCCGATGATCAGCCTCACCAACGTCAGCCGGTTCCATGCTGGCCGGCCGGTGCTGCACGGCATCGACCTGATGGTGCCTGGGGGCCAAAGCTGCGCCATCATCGGCCCGTCCGGTTCAGGCAAAAGCACCTTGCTGAACCTGATCGGCCTGCTTGACCGCCCATGCAGTGGCCGTGTCCTGCTAAATGACATCGACGTGACGGCAGCCAGCGCTGATCAGCGTGCGGTCATGCGCAATCAGCTGATCGGTTTTGTCTTTCAGAGTTTCAACTTGCTGCCGCGGCTCTGCGCGCTGGATAACGTCGCGCTACCGCTGGCCTATCGCGGCCTGCGCCTGCCTGCGGCGCGGCGCCTGGCCCAGGTGCAGTTGGAGGCCGTGGACCTTGGCGCGCGAGGCGGTCAGCGGCCTGCCGATTTGTCAGGTGGCCAACGGCAGCGGGTGGCCATTGCCCGTGCGTTGGTCACTGAACCGCGCATGCTGATCGCGGACGAGCCAACCGGCAGCCTGGATCCGTCGACAGGCAATCGCGTGCTGCAACTGCTGCTGAAGCTCAACCGCGAACGCGGCACCACGCTGCTCATGGTCACGCATGACCTGTCCCTGGCGCAGCAGATGCAACGCCGCGTGCGTGTGGAAGATGGGCGCCTGAGCGATGCCTGAGCACTATGGCCCCGGCTGGCAGCAGCGCTTCGCCGAGGCGCTGCTGAACCTTCGCCTGATGGGGCGCAGGGCGTGGCTGGCACTGCTGGGGATAGGGGTCGGCTGTGCTGCGGTGGTTGCTTTGCTGAACATGGGGCATGGCGCAGCGCAGCATGTGAAAGTGCTTTTCAAAGGTATGGGCAGCGAACTGATGGTCGTCGAGTTGGAGCGCCCGGACAGGCGTGGCAGCGCAGCGATGCCTGACCTGACCGGTATGTCAGCGTATGTGCGGGTGGCGGCCCCGCTGATTGTCGCTGCAAGCACTGTCCAGCGGCAGGGTTTACGGCAGGACGCAATGGTTGTAGGTAGCACGCCCCAGCTTGCCGAGCTGCTTGAGCTTCGTGCCCGGGGTGGGCGCCTGCTGTCTGCACATGATGCCGACGCCCTGCATGTCCTGTTGGGAGCCTCGCTGGCGGTTCAATTGGCCGCACGGGAGGGCGAGCAAGTGCAGCTGGGGCGCTACCTGTTCGACGTGGTTGGAGTACTGGCGGCAACAGGTGACAACCCATTGTTGCCGGTCATGCTGGACCAGGCTGTGATCATGCCCTTATCAGGCATGCGCCGCCTGATCCCGGCCCCGGATGTGGGTTTGATGCTGGCACTCGGGCGCGACCCCCATCCGTTGGCAAAGTCCGCAGAATGTCTGTCAGCCCATCTCCAGGCACAACTGCCATTGCACCAAGTGTCAGTGCGGCTGCCGAGCCAGTTGCTCGAGGGCATGGCCGGCCAGTCGCAGATGCTCAACGGTTTACTGGCGGGGTTTGCCGTGATTGCCTTGCTGTTGGGCGGCGTCGGCGTGATGAACATCATGTTGATGAACGTTGCCGAACGCCGCCGGGAAATTGGCCTTCGCCTTGCCCTTGGGGCGCGGGCCCGGGATATCGGTTGGTCGTTCCTGCTCGAAGCCTTGCTGTTGTCTTGTGCCGGTGCATGGGTGGGTGCAGTGGCAGGGCTACTGGCTGCCTGGTTGTTCGCCTGGCTCTCCGGTTGGCCGCTGTCACTGGCTTTTTACTCGCTGCCATTAGGCGTAGCCGCTTCGTTGTTTGCAGGGCTTGTGTCGGGCTTGTATCCGGCACTCGCCGCCGCGCGCCTGCAACCGGTGGAGGCATTGCGTGAGGTCTAGCGGATGGCTGCTTGCCTGCGCGTTGCTCCTGCCTGCTGCAGCCAGGGCTGAAGGGGTCAGCGCACTGGCGATGGCCAGGGCCCATGAAGTGCCATTGCAGTTGGCAGATGCGGTTGCCCTGGCCTTGCGAGACAACCGCGCCATTCGTAGCGCCCGGCTTCGGCGCAGGGTTGAAAAATTCGACCTGCGTGTGGTCCGTGATCACTACTCGCCGCAACTTTCACTCAAGGCGCGCGCTTACGGTAATCGCAACCAGAGCGAGCGTTACCGAGAGGCCGACTTCGTCCCGTCAGCCAAGCTGTTGACACCTTACGGCACGCGCCTGAGCCTGGATTGGTCATATGGCCATGCCCGGGGGCATGAGTCAGGCGCGCGCTATAGGAACGGCGCCAACCTGAGCGTGACCCAGCCACTGCTGCGAGGTGCCGGCCGTGCCATCGCGGGCGCGCCACTGCGTCAGGCGCAGCTGTCGGAGCAGCTCAACCGGCTGGCGCTCAAGGATGATGTTGCGCGGGTCATCAACCAGGTCATCTTCCTTTACCGCGCGTTGCTACGTGCTCAGGAGCAACAGAACATTGCTGAGCAGGCGTTGCGGCGCGCGCGTCAGCTTGTGCAGGTTAACCAGGCCCTTATCAGTGCGGGCCGCATGGCAGCGTTCGAGATCATCCAGGCTGAAGCCGAGGTGGCTACCCAGGAGCTGGCACTGGAGAGTAGCCGCAGCCAGTTGCGGGGAAACCGGCTTGCCTTGGCCCAAGCACTGGCTATCGACCTTGCAACCCCTTTGCGGGCTGTGGACAAGGTCGAGGTGCAACAGGTGCAGGTGGATGCCGCGCAAGCGTTGGCCCAGGCCGAAGCGCTGCAACCTGCCTATCTGATGCAGCAGATTACAAGTGAGCAACTTGCAATCGACTTGCTGCTGGCTCGTGACCAGCAATCTTGGGACTTGGCGTTGGTGGCTGGGGCCAGCCAGGCGCATGAACGCCCTGGCAGTCGGCCGAGTTGGCAGCGCTATGTGGGGCTGGAGCTGGAGGTACCCCTGGGTGGCCTGAGTCTGCGGCAGGCTGAGGTGCATGCCGAGGCCGCACTGCAACACCATCAACTGACCAAGGCCGAGGTGTACCAGCAGTTGCAGCGCGATGTGAGCGATGCCGTGCGGGATATTAAGGTGCATTGGCGGCAGTTGGAGATTGTCCGGCGGATGTTGTCCCTATCGCAGCGCAAACTTGATATCGAACGGGAAAAACTGGCCCTCGGGCGCTCAAGCAACTTTGAGGTGCTGAGCTTCGAGAGTGATCTGCGCCATGCTCAGAACGCCTACTTGGATGCTGCCATCGCTTACCTCAATGGCCGCGCAGTGCTTGACCAGGTACAGGGTTCGACGCTGCAAAACTGGGGTGTGGACCTGTATGACTAGGAGGCATCGGGGGTTATGGATAGTGCCTGGCCTGTTCAGTCTGTTCGTTATCTGGTTCTGGTACGGCTGGCCGGCAGAGCCGCGGCCCGACGGTGAGCGTTGGGTGCCGATCGTGCCCCAGCATTTGCAGCAGCATCTGGGCTTGGCCGGCAGGCTGCAGGCAACACGCCAGGTCACCGTGACGGCACCGTTCGACGGCATACTGGCCGCAATCGCTGTCAGTCATGGGCAGCGCGTTCAGGCGGGGCAGGTGCTACTTACGCTGGACACCGACCAGTTGGCTATCCAACTGCGCCAGGTGGAGGCGGACTGGTTGCGGGCTCGCAGCAACGTCATGGTTCTTGAAGCCTGGGCCAGCGGCCCTGAGGTGGGCAGGGCGCGGCGCATGCTGGCCAATGCGCGAAGCGCGCTGGCGGCTGGCCAGGTAAACCTGAGTGACACCCAGCGGCTATATGAGCGAGGCATTGTCGCGCGAATGGAGCTGCAGGGGCTGGCGCGACAGGTTGAGGCGCAGCGGCAAACCGTGCTCGATGCCGAGCAGGAGTTGCAGCAGGCACAGGTTCGCGGCCAAGGCGATAGCCTGCAAATTGCGCGGATGGAGCTGAGCAATGCCGAGGCGCGCAAACGTGCACTGCTAAGCTTGCAGCGCCAGCGCGTGATCAAGGCCCCCTTCAGTGCTGTGGTCGTGCGGGTGACGGCGCCTGGTGACACCGCGGTGCCCCTGCAGCCAGGCCAGCAGGTCGTTCGCGGCACGCCACTGCTGGAGCTGATAGACCTGGACCAGTTACAGGTTTTGGCAGCCGTAGAAGAGCAGGACGTGGGCATTCTGCGCGAGGGGCAGCAGGTGCAGGTCAGCGTGGCTGGCCAGTCATTTACCGGGGTATTGGCTCAAATAAGCCAGCAGCCCAGACCGGACGACGGGCAAGGTACCTGGTATGACGTGGTTGCAGATCTCGACCGGTCTGCGCCGTCAGCGCAGTCAGGCTTGCGCCTGGGGATGAGTGCACAGCTGAAAGTATTGGTATACAGCAACGACAGTGCCTTGGTGGTACCTGCCGAGGCGCTGCGGGTGGATCAGGCGGGTGCACATTACGCCGTATGGCGCGGCGAAGACGGCCAGCCGGCGAGGCGGGTTTTGGTTAAGGCAGGGGTGGCTTTGCCCGAGGGGGTGGAAGCTATCGGTTTGGAAAGCGGCTATGTACAGCTGCCCTGAAGGCGGTGGAGACTGGCCCTGGCCTTGCCGGTGCTCGCGGCTGGAGCGGTCCTGCGGGTACCGCGTGGCGGTTGCAGGAACGGCTCAAGCCGCGAAGCGGTATCGGCGGGTCTACTCGCCCGGGTGATCGCGCAGAAACACCAGGTGATCTGGCTTGGACTGTTCGGCACAGTAGTAGTAACCCTGGACATCGAACTGCTTGAGCTGCTCTGGATCGTTGATGCGCTGCTCGATGACAAAGCGGCTCATCATGCCGCGGGCTTTCTTGGCGTAGAAGCTGATGATCTTGTACTGGCCGTTCTTCAAGTCCTTGAAGTCGACATTGATCACCCGCGCCTTGAGGGCGCTGCGTTTCACTGCGCTGAAGTATTCATTGCTGGCCAGGTTCAACAGCACGTCATCGCCCTGAGCGGCCAGGGCCTGGTTCAACCATTCGCTGATGCGTGTACCCCAGAAGGCGTACAGGTCCTTGCCGCGGGCATTGGCCAGCTTGGTGCCCATTTCCAGCCGGTAGGGCTGCATCAGGTCGAGGGGGCGCAGCAGGCCGTACAGGCCGGAGAGCATGCGCAGGTGGTCTTGTGCGTAGCTGAAGTCGTCCTCACCCAGGGTTTCGGCAGCAAGGCCTGTGTACACGTCACCTTTGAACGCCAGCAGCGCCTGCTTGGCATTGGCTGGGCTGAAGTCCGGAGACCAGCTGCCGAAGCGTGCGGCGTTCAGGCCGGCGAGTTTGTCGGACAGGTGCATCAGCTCGCTGATTTGCGCCGGCGACAGGGTTCGCAGTTGCTGGATCAACACCTGGGAATCATCCAGGTACTGGGGCAGGGTGAAGCGCT
This sequence comes from Pseudomonas sp. BJP69, assembly GCF_007633355.1. Lineage (NCBI taxonomy): Bacteria > Pseudomonadati > Pseudomonadota > Gammaproteobacteria > Pseudomonadales > Pseudomonadaceae > Pseudomonas > Pseudomonas sp. BJP69. Next base: position 4,542,613 of record NZ_CP041933.1, on the reverse strand, counting down.
CGGTTACCGGCGGGGTATCGTAGTCGAGGGTCTTGGCGGGGGAAATCACCGTCAGCATCGGGTCGGCTCCTGGCATCGTTGGCCTGGGATTCTACGGGCTGGGCGGTGCAAGTCCAAACTATGGTGACAATAGTCACAGACCATGGCCGGTTCTAACGCTATAGTTCGCGTTTTGCCGTGACGGAGCCTTTTACCGTGCGCATCGCCTTTGCCGCGCTGGCCGCGCTATTGAGCCTGGCCGTGCAAGCCGCCCCCACAGCCCCGGTCAGTTTCGATCGCAGCCTGTGGCCCGAGCAACTGAACAGCCCGGCGTTGTTCGATGTGGCTTCGCGGGCGGAGATTCTGTCGTTCGCCCGGGTACTGCATGAAAGCGAGCTGCTCGATGATGCGACGCTGGCGGCGCGGCTGGGCTTGCGGCAGATCAACCTGCAGAAGGTTCGCCAACTGCGGGCGCGCATGTGGCAGCGGTTATGGGCAGGCTACCAACAGGCGCAACGCAGCTGCGAGCAGGATGCGTCGTTCTGCTATGCCGTTGAGTCCATGGCGGATCTGCGTACCCAGGCGGCGACGTTCGCCACCGATGTCGGCGCGTTCTATGCCGGGTGGGTAGAGCCCAGCCACCAGTTCCACAGCCGCTACCTGGACGAACAGCTGCGCAAAGCTGCGCTGCTGCCCCAGACCAGCAGCGAGGTGGAGCGGCTATCTGCACGGGAGCTCGATGGTGAACGCCTGAACGATCGCATGTTCCTGCTGACCTTCGTCGGTGGCCCGGGGCCTGACGGCGGCAGTACCGACCTGCTGGCCGATTACCTGCGCCGGCAAAAGCTGGCGGGTACCTTCTTCGTGCTTGGCAACCGCCTGCAGCAGCGCCGGGATGCCGGCATGCCGAACACCGTGGCCAGGCTTTATCGCGGCCAGTGCGTGGGTATTCAGGGCTGGGAGTACCGCTCGCATGCACAGTGGGTCGATTGGCAGGACTCGCTGCGGCGCAGCCAGGCCCGCGTGCAGGCCGACCTGCCGGAGCAGTACGTGCCGCTGTTCCGCCCCCCTTACGGGCAACGCCGGGCCGATGGCGAGGCGTTCATGGCCAGCCAGCAGTTGCGGGTGTCGTTGTGGGATATCGACGCGCAGGATGACACTGCACTGACTGCCGAAGCCTCGGCGCAACGCGTGCTGACCCTGATGCTGTTGTGGCGCAAGGGGGTTATCCAGCTGCATGACAGCCTGGCCAAGGCGCAACCGGCGGTGGAGTGGTTGCTGCGCAGTACCGCTCAGAGCGGTATCGGCTGGGAAGATTGCCGGGCCTATGGGTACAGCGAATAGAGGTACCACTTCTGAGCGTAGTCGTGTCTGGGCCTGCCGCCAAGGCCTTATCGTCAATCGGAAAAATAAACTTCAAAAACACGTAAAAATGCTTTTTCCGGTCATGGCTTTTGCGGTATGAAGAAACCAGACAGCCGATCCCTGCAGCACAGGTGGCGTCATCCAGACCCTCCTGGCCAGGTTGCTCCCCGCCCGTAACAACGCGGATACGGGGACACGGCAGTCACTCTGCGGCGTAACAGACCACGCCGTGCGGCTTCGACATAAGGTGACCGAGTATGGATGACCAAGGACGCACCCCTTCCTCCAGCAAGCCAATCCTCTATGTGCTCGATACCAACGTCCTGATTCACGACCCCAACGCATTACTCAACTTCGAGGAGCATCACGTCGCCATCCCGATGACGGTGCTGGAGGAACTCGACAAGCTCAAGACCGGTAAACAGACCATCGCCGCAGAGTGCCGGCAGGCCATCCGCCTGATCGACCAGACCCTCGGGGACGCTTCGCCCAGTGATGTCGAGCAGGGCGTGCCGATCCAGCGCAACAAGAGTGGGGCCAAAGGCTTTCTTTCGATCCTGATGAGCCCACGCAACGAGCCTGGCAAGTTGTTGCCGGAGCACCTCAACGACAACATCATCATCAACACCCTGCTGGACGTTCGCAGCCGGCGCCCCGACCTGGACGTGGTGCTGGTCACCAAAGACATCAACATGCGCTTGAAGGCGCGCGCTTGCGGCATCGCATCCGAGGACTACAGCACCGACCAACTGGTCGATGACGTGTCCTTGCTGTCCAAGGGCTACCACTCGGTCAGCGGTTCGTTCTGGGACCGGGTCAGCAAGGTCGATACCCGCCAGGAGCGCGGCCGGACCTGGCATCGTGTGCACATGATCGACACCCTGCCGGCCGTTCACGTCAACGAGTTCATCATTGACGACCAGGGCTTCGTCGGCTGGGTGAAGGGTATCCGCGACGACGAGTTGCTGCTGCTCGACCTGCACCAGGAGCCACTGCTGCACCAGGAGGCCTGGGGCCTGAAGCCGCGGGACATCCATCAGAGCCTGGCGCTGTTCGCCTTGCTCGACCCGGACATTCACCTGGTCAACCTGACCGGTGCTGCCGGTTCCGGCAAGACCATCCTGGCCCTGGCAGCTGCCATCGAGCAGACCATGGTCAGCAAACGCTACCGGCGCATCATCGCCACCCGCAGCGTGCAGGGGCTGGACCAGGAGATCGGCTTCCTGCCGGGTACCGAAGCAGAGAAGATGGAGCCGTGGCTGGGCGCCATTACCGACAACCTCGAAGCCTTGCACATGGATGATGAAAGCACCCATGGCAGCGTCGAATACATCCTCGAGCGCGTGCCGCTGCAGTTCAAGTCGTTGAACTACATTCGCGGCCGCAGCTTCCAGCAGAGCCTGATCCTGATCGACGAGTGCCAGAACCTGACGCCGCACCAGATGAAAACCATCATCACCCGTGCCGGTTCTGGGTCCAAGGTGGTCTGCCTGGGCAACCTGGCGCAGATCGATACCCCCTACCTGTCCGCGACCAGCTCGGGCCTGACCTACCTGACCGAGCGCTTCAAGGACTTCCCCCATGGCGTGCACATCACCCTGCAGGGTGTGCCACGCTCGGTACTGGCCGAGTACGCCGAGTCGCATCTGTAAAACCCTGTCGCCGGGCAGCCCGCTGCCCGGCATCTCCACGAGTGTGTTCATACAGCGGCCAGACCTGCCGACACATACCTCTGCTCAAACCTGACCCACAGGTTTACACTGCAGGCTCCCTTCACAGGAGCAGAGCAGTGCTGACACATCTTGATTCCCAGGGGCGGGCCAACATGGTCGACGTCACTGAAAAGGCCGTGACCGAGCGCGAGGCCACCGCCGAGGCGCGGGTGCGCATGTTGCCGCAGACCCTGCAGATGATCGTCGACGGCGAACACCCCAAGGGCGATGTGTTCGCCGTGGCGCGCATTGCCGGCATCCAGGCGGCGAAGAAGACCAGCGACCTGATACCGCTGTGCCACCCGCTGATGCTCACCAGCGTCAAGGTGGAACTCAGCGCGGAGGGCGAGGACGCGGTGCGGATCCTCGCCCGCTGCAAGCTGGCCGGGCAAACCGGTGTGGAAATGGAGGCACTGACCGCCGCTAGCGTCGCTGCGCTGACGATCTATGACATGTGCAAGGCTGTGGATAAAGGCATGGTCATCGAGCAGGTCCGCCTGCTGGAAAAGCTGGGCGGCAAGAGCGGCCACTACAAGGTGCAGGCGTGATGAAAGTCAAAGTGATGTACTTCGCGCGTTACCGTGAGTTGCTGGGCGTGGATGCCGAGCGGATGGAGGGTGAGTTCAAGGTTGTCGACGATGTGCGCCGGGCATTGCTGGGCAAGGGTGGGGCCTATGAACTGCTGGGCGAGCAGAACCTGATGTGCGCCCGCAACGAAGAACTGTGCAAGCTGGATGAGCCGTTGGAAGAGGGCGATGAAGTGGCGTTCTTCCCGCCGGTGACGGGGGGCTGAGCATGGCAGTGCGAGTGCAGGAACACGCGTTCGACCCGGGCGTCGAGACCAATGCCATGCATGCGGCCAACGTGGGGGTAGGCGCTGTGGTCGGCTTTGTCGGCTATGTGCGGGACTTCAATGATGGCCGCGAAGTGGCAGGCATGTTCCTTGAACACTATCCGGGCATGACCGAAAAGGCCCTGGCCAAGATCGTGGCCGAGGCCGAGCAGCGCTGGCCGTTGTTGAAAGTGCAGGTGTTGCACCGCGTCGGTGCGTTGGAGCCGGGTGAGCCAATCGTGTTCGTCGGCGTGGCCAGTGCCCATCGGCAGGCAGCGTTCGATGCCTGCAACTTCATCATGGACTACCTGAAGACCCGGGCACCGTTCTGGAAGAAGGAAAATACCCAGGAAGGGCCGAGGTGGGTGGAAGGCAGGCAGAGTGACCTGGATGCCGCAGGGCGCTGGTAGTCAAGGCTGCGCCAGCCGTTTGTAGGAGCGGCCTTGTGTCGCGATAGGGCCGCAAAGCGGCCCCGGCAATTGATGCGTTGAAGCTGAAATCCTAGGGCCGCTGTGCGGCCCTATCGCGACACAAGGCCGCTCCTACAGGGGGATATGTATTCCCAGCCACGGGTCAGTGATGCTTGCGCGGCACCGGCTTCAGCAGCTCATCCGGCGGCATCTCGCATTTGATCTTGCGCCCCAGCAGCTCTTCGATCGCCGGCAGCTGATACGAGTCATCTTCCCCGGCAAAGCTGATCGATACGCCATTGGTGCCGGCACGGCCGGTACGGCCAATGCGGTGCACGTAGTCGTCCGGGTCCTCTGGCAGGGTGAAGTTGATCACGTGGCTGATGCCGTCGATGTGGATCCCGCGCCCGGCCACGTCGGTGGCGACCAGAACGGTGATGCGCCCTTCGCGGAAGTTCTCCAGGGTACGAATACGCTTGTGTTGCGGCACGTCGCCCGACAATTGGGCGGCGTTGATGCCGTCGCGCACCAGTTTTTCCTCGATGCGCCGCACTTCGTCCTTGCGGTTGGCGAACACCATCACCCGTTCCCAGCGGTTCTGGGTCACCAGGTTGTACAGCAGCTTGTACTTGTCGCTGCCGGCCACCGCATAGACATGCTGCTCGACCGTTTCGCTGGCCACGTTCTCCGGTTCGATCTCGACGATGGCCGGGTTGGTGGTCCATTGCTTCGCCAGGTTCATCACGTCCTCGGTGAACGTGGCCGAGAACAGCAGGGTCTGGCGCTCGCTTTTGGGCGGCGTCTGGCGAATGATCTGGCGCACTTGCGGAATGAAGCCCATGTCGAGCATGCGGTCGGCTTCGTCCAGCACCATCACTTCAACCATGTCCAGGTGCACCTCGCCCCGCTGGTTGAAGTCCAGCAGGCGGCCCGGTGTAGCCACCAGGATGTCGCAGTGGCGCGCTTCCAGGGCCTTGAGCTGCTTGTCGAAGTCCATGCCGCCGACGAAGCTCATGACGTTCAGGCCGGTGTACTTGGTCAGCGCCGCAGCATCCTTGGCGATCTGTACCACCAGCTCGCGGGTTGGCGCGATGATCAGCGCCCGCGGCTCACCCATGTAGCGCTCTTTGGGTGCAGGGGTCTGCTGCAGCTGGGAAATGATCGAGATCAGAAACGCTGCGGTTTTGCCGGTGCCGGTCTGGGCACGGCCGATGGCATCCTGGCCACGCAGGGTGTAACCCAGCACCTGCGCCTGGATCGGCGTGCAGTAGGGGAAGCCCAGGTCGTGGATAGCGTGCATCACCTCGCTGGACAGCTTGAAGTCGTGGAAGCGGGTCTTGCCCTCCTGCGGCTCGACCACGAAGTCTTCCAGTTTCCACAGGCTGGCCTGGGGCTTGGGCTTGCGCTCGCGACGTGGTCTGTCCTTGGCCGGCTTGTCGGCCACTGGCGTTGCGGCAACAGGCGATTCTGCCTTGGGGGTAGGGTTGGCGCGTGGGGCCGCCGGTTGCGCCTCGCTGGCGGGTGCCGGCGCAGGCGGCGTCACACTGGCAGCAGGAGCGGCGGCCTGTGGTGCAGCCTCTCCCTTGCCGAATATTTTCTTGAGTGCCTTGAGCACGATCGTCTCATCAACTGATTAAGGAATGTACGCCGGGCAGTGTAATGCAAGAATCGGGCGTGGCGTAGTGGAATAGCCTTACAACTACAGGCGGCCTTGGCTCATTGCAGTTGCTTTGCCAGCCAGTCGTGGATGTCGCTCAACTCTTCGACCACTACCTCGTGTTCCATTGGATATTCGTGCCAGCGGGCAGCTACGCCCCAGGTGTTCAGGTACTCGAAGGCGGTGCGGCCCATGGCCGGGATCACCACCGGGTCGTGCACGCCATGCAGGCACAGGGCCGGGGTGCGTTGCTGGCAGGCACTGAGCTGGTGTTGGTCATTGAAGGTGGGGGCGTAGGTGGACAGGGCGATGACCCCACCCAGCGCCTCTTGCCACTTTATATAGGCAGTGTGCAACACCACCGCGCCGCCCTGGGAGAAACCGGCGAGGAAGATGCGCGACAAGCTGACGCCTTTGGCCTGCTCCGCCTTGATCAGCGCCACCACTTGCTCGGCCGACTCCTCCAACTGAGCCTCGTCTATGGCGCGGGCCGGGGTCATGGCCTTGATGTCGTACCAGCTGGGCATGGCATAGCCGCCATTGATGGTCACCGGGCGGGTGGGTGCCTGGGGCATCACGAAGCGAGTGCTGGTCAAACGCTCCTGCATGAATTCGGCTACGGGTAGGAAGTCGTAACGGTCGGCTCCCAAGCCGTGCAACCAGATCACACAGGCATCAGCGGTTTTCTGTGGTTCGAGAATCAGCGGGTTGGTCATGACTGCTCCGAAAGAGTGCGGGTGATCGTGTTGTGTGCGTTAAAAAAAAGCGCTGTACAGGATTGCCTGAAAAAGAATGTCGCAACGATACAACTTTCCCTACTTGACGAACGCTTAAACGCTCCAGCCAAAACATTTGGTACGCGCTTTGCAGTTCAAGGTGCGATGCAAAGGGCGGGCCGTGACGGTAACACCCTTTGTACGCGAAGGCTGTCATAGAACAGCCCATTGCGCCAATTGACCCAATAACTAGCCAATACGGGTCGGACATGCCTCAAAAGGGTGCGGTGCAATTCCGGCTCGATACAACAAGAGCGATTTGGAGGTTGTGAATGAAAGTGTTGAAAACCACCCTGGCAGTCCTGACCGCTGCCGCCGCGCTGGGCGCCGTGAGCAATGCCCAGGCCGGCGCCACCCTTGATGCGGTAAAGAAGAAGGGCTTCGTCCAGTGTGGCGTGAGCGACGGTCTTCCAGGCTTCTCGGTACCTGATGCACAAGGCAAGATCATCGGTATCGACGCCGATGTCTGCCGCGCCGTGGCCGCTGCCGTGTTCGGCGACGCCAACAAGGTCAAGTTCAGCCAGCTCAACGCCAAGGAACGCTTCACGGCCCTGCAATCGGGTGAAGTTGACGTGCTGTCGCGCAACACCACCTGGACCAGCTCGCGCGATGCCGGCATGGGCCTGGTGTTCACCGGTGTCACCTACTATGACGGCGTCGGTTTCCTGGTCAACAAGAAGCTCGGTGTTTCCAGTGCCAAGGAGCTCGATGGCGCGACCATCTGCATCCAGGCAGGGACTACCACCGAACTGAACGTGTCGGACTTCTTCCGGGCCAATGGCCTGAAGTACACCCCGATCACCTTCGATACCTCTGACGAAAGCGCCAAGTCGCTGGAGTCCGGTCGTTGCGATGTGTTGACGTCCGACAAGTCGCAGCTGTTTGCCCAGCGCTCCAAGCTGGCCGCACCGACCGAATATGTGGTGCTGCCGGAAACCATCTCCAAGGAGCCACTCGGCCCGGTGGTGCGCAAAGGCGACGAAGACTGGTTCAGCATCGTCAAGTGGACCCTGTTCGCCATGCTCAACGCCGAAGAGGCGGGCATCACCTCGAAGAACGTCGAGGCTGAAGCCAAAGCTACCAAGAACCCTGACGTGGCCCGCTTGCTGGGTGCGGACGGCGAGTACGGCAAGGACCTCAAGCTGCCCAAAGACTGGGTAGTGCAGATCGTCAAGCAAGTCGGCAACTACGGCGAAGTGTTCGAGAAGAACCTGGGCCAAGGTACCGACCTGAAGATCGACCGTGGCATGAACGCCCTGTGGAACAACGGCGGCATCCAGTACGCGCCACCTGTGCGCTGATGGCTGCACCCTGCGGCGGCATCCGGCCGCCGCAGGTTGTTCGAATCCCTATTTTCCGGGGCACTTCATGCAAAATCATATTGGCGCACAAAAGGGTTTATCCCTGAGCGATCCACGTGTGCGCGCGTGGCTGTTCCAGATTCTCACCATCGTTTTCGTGGTCGGTCTGGGCTGGTACCTGTTTCACAATACGCAAACCAACCTGCAACACCGGGGTATCACCTCGGGCTTCGACTTCCTCGATCGCAGTGCCGGCTTCGGCATCGCCCAGCACCTGATCCCCTATGTGGAATCGGACAGCTATGCACGGGTGTTCGTCATCGGCCTGCTCAACACCCTGCTGGTCACCTTCATTGGCGTCATCCTGGCGACCATCCTGGGTTTCATCATCGGTGTGGCACGCTTGTCGCCGAACTGGATGATCAACAAGCTGGCGACGGTGTACGTGGAGACCTTCCGCAACATTCCGCCGCTGCTGCAGATCCTGTTCTGGTACTTCGCCGTATTCCTGACCCTGCCGGGACCGCGGGGCAGCATCAACCTCAACGACCTGTTCTTCATCAGCAACCGTGGCCTGAACATGCCTGGTGCCTCCATGGCGGACGGTTTCTGGCCATTTGTCGCGGCGTTGGCGGTGGCGGTGGGGGCGGTCTGGCTGATGGTGCGCCTGGCCAACAAACGCTTCGACGAGACCGGTGTACCGTTCCACAAGTTCTGGGCCGCGCTGGCGCTGTTGCTGGTCATTCCAGGCCTGAGCGTGCTGCTGTTCGGCAGCCCGGTCACGTGGGAGGCACCGCAGCTCAAGGGCTTCAACTTCGTCGGTGGCTGGGTGCTGATCCCCGAATTGCTGGCGCTGACCCTGGCGCTGACGATCTATACCGCCGCCTTCATCGCCGAGATCGTGCGCTCGGGCATCCGTTCGGTCAGCCACGGCCAGACCGAGGCGGCGCGCTCGCTGGGGCTGCGCGAAGGGCCAACCTTGCGCAAGGTGATCATCCCCCAGGCCTTGCGGGTGATCATTCCGCCACTGACCAGCCAGTACCTGAACCTGGCGAAGAACTCGTCGCTGGCGGCCGGCATCGGCTACCCGGAGATGGTCTCGCTGTTCGCCGGTACCGTGCTCAACCAGACCGGCCAGGCCATCGAGGTGATCGCCATCACCATGAGTGTCTATCTCGCCATCAGCATCAGCATTTCGCTGCTGATGAACTGGTACAACAAGCGCATTGCGCTGATCGAGCGGTGAGGATACGCCTGTGAATGCCCATGTTTTCAAACCCGATATGCCGCCACCGGTGAAAACCGTCGGCGTACTCGCATGGATGCGTACCAACCTGTTCTCCAGCTGGCTGAACACCCTGTTGACCCTGTTTGCCCTCTACCTGATCTGGCTGATCGTGCCACCGCTGTTGCACTGGGCACTGATCGACGCCAACTGGGTTGGCACCACCCGCGCCGACTGCACCAAGGACGGCGCCTGCTGGGTGTTCGTGCAGCAGCGCTTCGGCCAGTTCATGTACGGCTACTACCCCGTCGAGCTGCGCTGGCGGGTCGACCTGACGGTATGGCTGGCAGTGCTTGGCGCAGCGCCGTTGTTCATCAAGCGCTTCCCGCGCAAGGCCCTCTATGGCCTGGGCTTCCTGGTGCTTTACCCGCTGCTGGCCTACACCTTGTTGCACGGTGGCCTGCTGGGCCTGAGCAACGTGTCCACCAGCCAGTGGGGCGGGCTGATGCTGACCTTGGTGATCGCCACCGTGGGCATCGTCGGCGCTTTGCCCTTGGGCATTCTGCTGGCCTTGGGGCGGCGTTCGAGGATGCCGGCGGTGAAGGTGGTGTGCGTGACCTTCATCGAGTTCTGGCGCGGCGTGCCGCTGATCACCGTGCTGTTCATGTCTTCGGTGATGCTGCCGTTGTTCCTGCCTGAGGGCATGAGCTTCGACAAGCTGCTGCGGGCGATGATCGGCGTGATCCTGTTCCAGTCGGCCTATGTCGCCGAAGTGGTACGCGGTGGCCTGCAAGCCATCCCCAAGGGCCAGTACGAAGCGGCCGCAGCCATGGGCCTGGGGTACTGGCGGGCGATGGGCCTGGTGATCCTGCCGCAGGCGCTCAAGCTGGTGATCCCTGGCATCGTCAACACCTTCATTGCCCTGTTCAAGGACACCAGCCTGGTGATCATCATCGGCCTGTTCGACCTGCTGAACAGTGTCAAGCAAGCCGCCGCCGACCCGGCCTGGCTGGGTATGGCTACCGAGGGCTACGTTTTCGCCGCCCTGGTGTTCTGGATTTTCTGTTTCGGTATGTCCCGCTACTCCATGCACCTGGAGCGCAAGCTGGACACTGGCCACAAGCGTTAGGAGTTTCGAAATGAGTGAAGCGATCAAGCAGCCTGCCGGCCCCGAAGGGATCATCCAGATGCAGGGTGTGAACAAGTGGTACGGTCAGTTCCATGTGCTCAAGGACATCAACCTCAATGTTCGCCAGGGCGAGCGTATCGTGCTGTGCGGGCCGTCCGGCTCGGGCAAGTCCACCACCATCCGTTGCCTCAACCGCCTGGAAGAACACCAGCAGGGGCGCATCGTGGTCGATGGCGTGGAGCTGACCAACGACCTCAAGCAGATCGAGGCGATCCGCCGTGAAGTGGGTATGGTGTTCCAGCACTTCAACCTGTTCCCGCACCTGAGCATTCTGGAGAACTGCACCTTGGCGCCGATGTGGGTGCGCAAGATGCCGCGCCGCAAGGCCGAAGAGATTGCCATGCATTACCTGGAGCGGGTACGTATCCCGGAGCAGGCGCACAAGTACCCGGGGCAGTTGTCTGGTGGCCAGCAGCAGCGCGTGGCGATTGCCCGGGCGTTGTGCATGAAGCCGAAAATCATGCTGTTCGACGAACCCACTTCGGCCCTGGACCCGGAGATGGTCAAGGAAGTGCTCGATACCATGGTGGGTCTGGCCGAAGATGGCATGACCATGCTCTGCGTGACCCACGAGATGGGCTTTGCCCGCACCGTGGCCAACCGGGTGATCTTCATGGATAAAGGTGAAATCGTCGAGCAGGCGGCACCGGATGACTTCTTCGACCGGCCGCGTAGCGACCGGACCAAGTTGTTCCTCAGCCAGATCCTGCATTGATACAGCCGGGGCCGCAAAGCGGCCCCGATGTTTACTTCTCTTCTTGTGGGGCAGCGGGTGCCGGTGGCGGCCGCAGCCCCACCTCGGCCACCAGTCTGAGCTGCTGCCCGTTACGCATCACCTCGATGGTGATCTTTTCGTTCGGTTTGATCCGCGCCACCTGGTTCATCGACTTGCGCCCGTCACCTGCCGGTTCGCCGTTGATGCTCAAGATCACGTCCCCCAGCTGCAGCCCGGCCTTGGCCGCCGGCCCTTCGCGGAAGATGCCTGCAACCACGATGCCTGGGCGGTCCTTCATGCCGAACGACTCGGCCAGTTCCTGGCTCAGTGGCTGCACTTCGATACCCAGCCAGCCGCGGATCACCTGGCCGTGCTCGACAATCGACTTCATCACCTCCAGTGCCAGCTTGACCGGGATGGCGAAGCCAATGCCCTGCGAGCCACCAGACTTGGAGAAAATGGCCGTGTTGATGCCGACCAGGTTGCCGTTGGCATCGACCAGCGCACCACCGGAGTTGCCCGGGTTGATCGCGGCGTCGGTCTGGATGAAGTCTTCGTAGTTGTTCAGGCCCAACTGGTTGCGGCCGGTGGCGCTGATGATGCCCATGGTCACGGTCTGGCCAACGCCGAACGGGTTGCCGATGGCCAGCGTCACGTCACCGATATGGATGGTGTCGGAGCGGCCAATGGTGATGGCGGGCAGGTTCTTCAGGTCGATCTTCAATACCGCCAGGTCGGTCTCCGGGTCGCTGCCAATGACCCGGGCCAGGGTCTCGCGGCCATCCTTCAAGGCCACCACGATCTGGTCGGCGCCACTGGTGACGTGGTTGTTGGTCAGCAGATAGCCCTCGGGGCTCATGATCACTGCCGAGCCCAGGCTCGATTCCCAGCGGCGCTGCTTGGGCAGGTTGTCGCCGAAGAAGCGGCGGAACTGCGGGTCTTCGAACAGCGGGTGGGCGCTCTTGTTGACCACCTTGGTGGTGTACAGGTTGACCACCGCCGGGGCCGCGAGGGTCACGGCGTCGGCGTAGGATACCGGGCCCTGTATGATCTTCGTGGTCTGCGGTGCCTGCTGCAGGTTGACGTCCTGGCTGGGCAGGCCGACCCATTCCGGAAACCGCTGGATGATCAGCACGGCGATCAATACGCCGGTAAGCAGGGGCCAGCCAAAGTAACGCAAAGCCTTGAACATGAACGAGTCCTGAAAAGAGCGGGGGCCAGTGGCCGCGCGGTGGGGCATGAGCGCGCGCGATCATACACCGGTTCCCCCAGTGCCGGCGACGGCCCATAATGGCCGGCATTATACGGGCGTTCCCTGTGCGTTGTGCCTGGGGAGTGTGCAGTTTTCGAGGAGATTTTCATGGCCGTCGCGCTAAACACCCTGGTTGAAGAAGCCGAGCGTTACCTGGGCAGCGCCAGGATCCAGGACAACTGCCCCAATGGCCTGCAGGTCGAAGGCCGGCCGCAGGTCAGCCGTATCGTCAGCGGTGTCACCGCCAGCCAGGCGTTGCTGGATGCCGCGGTCGAGGCCGGAGCCGACCTGGTGCTGGTGCACCACGGCTACTTCTGGAAGGGCGAAAACCCCTGCATCACCGGCATCCGCCAGCGCCGCCTGAAAACCTTGCTGAACAACGACATCAGCCTGCTGGCATTCCACTTGCCGCTGGATGTACACCCTGAGGTGGGCAACAACGTGCAGCTGGCGCGGCAACTGGAGATTACCGTCGAAGGGCCGCTTGACCCGGAGAACCCCAAGGTGGTCGGGCTGGTCGGTTCGCTGGCCGAACCGGTGACCGCCCGCGATTTTGCCCGGCGCGTGCAGGAGGTGCTGGGGCGTGAGCCGCTGCTGGTCGAAGGCGACGAAATGATCCGCCGGGTCGGCTGGTGTACCGGGGGCGGGCAGGGCTATATCGACACGGCGATTGCCGCCGGGGTAGACCTGTACCTGACGGGCGAGGCGTCGGAGCAGACCTACCACAGTGCGCGGGAGAATGGCGTCAGCTTCATCGCCGCAGGGCACCATGCCACCGAGCGGTATGGGGTGCAGGCGCTGGGTGATTACCTGGCGCGGCGGTTTGCCGTGGAACACCTGTTCATCGATTGCCCGAACCCGATCTGACCTTACTGGCCCCTTCGCGGGCACGCCCGCTCCCACAGGGGATCGCGCATTTCTCGAGTTCAGCGGCAAACGTGTGGGAGCGGGCGTGCCCGCGAAGGGCTGCAAAGCAGCCCCAGTAACGCTTAATTGAACAGGCATCAGCCTAACCCCCAGTCATATCGTTAGACTTTTTCGATCTAGCTGGCCGCCTAAATAGAAGCAGCCGCTGTGATACAGTGATCCGCTCGAACACGGCCCGCAGGCCGTCCATAAGATCGTTTTTCGTGAGTAGCCATGGTCGACAAACTGACGCACTTGAAACAGCTGGAGGCGGAAAGCATCCACATCATCCGCGAGGTGGCCGCCGAGTTCGACAACCCGGTGATGCTGTACTCGATCGGCAAGGATTCCGCCGTGATGCTGCACCTGGCGCGCAAGGCCTTTTTTCCGGGCAAGCTTCCGTTCCCGGTCATGCACGTCGACACCCAGTGGAAATTCCAGGAGATGTACAGGTTCCGCGACAAGATGGTCGAGGAAATGGGCCTGGAGCTGATCACTCACGTCAACCCCGAGGGTGTGGCGCAGGGCATCAACCCGTTCACCCATGGCAGCTCCAAGCACACCGACATCATGAAGACCCAGGGCCTGAAACAGGCGCTGGACAAGCATGGTTTCGACGCCGCCTTTGGTGGTGCTCGCCGCGACGAAGAGAAGTCGCGGGCCAAGGAGCGTGTGTACTCGTTCCGTGACAGCAAGCACCGCTGGGACCCGAAGAACCAGCGCCCCGAGCTGTGGAACGTGTACAACGGCAAGGTCAACAAAGGTGAGTCGATCCGCGTCTTCCCGCTGTCGAACTGGACCGAACTGGACATCTGGCAGTACATCTACCTCGAAGGCATCCCGATCGTGCCGCTGTACTTCGCTGCCGAGCGTGAAGTCATCGAGAAGAACGGCACCCTGATCATGATCGACGACGAGCGCATCCTCGAACACCTCTCCGAGGAAGAAAAGGCCCGCATCGTCAAGAAGAAGGTGCGTTTCCGTACCCTCGGCTGCTACCCGCTCACGGGCGCTGTCGAGTCGGAGGCCGAAACGCTCACCGACATCATTCAGGAAATGCTCCTGACGCGCACTTCCGAGCGCCAGGGCCGGGTCATCGACCACGATGGCGCCGGTTCCATGGAAGACAAGAAACGTCAGGGCTATTTCTAAGCTTCAAGTTACAAGCGGCAAGCTGCAAGACAGAAGCGGAGCGAGTAGTTTCTGATTTTTGTGGACTGCCGCCTGCATTGCGGGCGCACAGGGAGTGCCTGCAGTGGGTTTTGAGAAGTTGCTGGTTTGGCAGAGAAGTAAAAATTTAGCCGTTGAGATATATCGGGCATTTGCTGGGTGTCGGGATTTTGGATTCAGGTCCCAAATCACTCGAGCAGCCGTTTCAATCCCCTCCAATATCGCTGAGGGAATGGAGCGCAGAGGAATGCGGGAGAAAGCATGGTTCCTGAGCGTGGCGAAGGCTTCCTGCGCAGAACTGCGGACCCAACTGATCATCGCCGGTGAAATTGGTTATTTGCCTGCCGAATTGGCCAACGACTGGATAACTGAAACCCGTGAGCTATCCAGAATGCTTGCTGGGTTGATCAACAAAATTTCTAACTAGCTGTACGCCGACAAGCTTGCTGCTTGAAGCTTACAGCTTGGAGCTTGAATGCAATGAGTCATCAATCCGATCTGATCAGCGAGGACATCCTCGCCTACCTGGCTCAGCACGAGCGTAAAGAACTGCTGCGTTTCCTCACCTGCGGCAACGTGGATGACGGCAAGAGCACCCTGATCGGGCGCCTGTTGCACGACTCCAAGATGATCTACGAGGACCACCTCGAGGCCATCACTCGCGATTCGAAAAAGTCTGGCACCACCGGCGAAGAGGTCGACCTGGCGCTGCTGGTAGACGGCCTGCAGGCCGAGCGTGAGCAGGGCATCACCATCGATGTCGCCTACCGCTATTTCTCCACCGCCAAGCGCAAGTTCATCATCGCCGACACCCCGGGCCACGAACAGTACACCCGCAACATGGCCACCGGCGCATCCACCTGTGACCTGGCGATCATCCTGGTCGATGCACGCTATGGCGTGCAGACCCAGACCCGCCGCCACAGCTACATCGCGTCGCTGCTGGGCATCAAGCACATCGTGGTCGCGGTCAACAAGATGGACCTGAAGGGCTTCGATGAAGGCGTCTTCGAGGCCATCAAGGCGGACTACCTGAAGTTTGCCGAAGCCATCAACCTGACCCCGAGCAGCCTGCACTTCGTGCCGATGTCGGCGCTCAAGGGTGACAACGTGGTCAACCACAGCGAACAATCGCCGTGGTACACCGGCCCGACCCTGATGGAAATCCTCGAAACCGTCGAAGTGTCGGCTGACCGCAATTTCACCGACCTGCGTTTCCCGGTGCAGTACGTCAACCGGCCTAACCTGAACTTCCGCGGTTTTGCCGGCACCCTCGCCAGCGGCGTGGTGCACAAGGGCGACGAAATTGTCGTGCTGCCGTCGGGCAAGAGCAGCCGGGTCAAGTCCATCGTCACCTATGAAGGTGAACTGGAAAGCGCCGGCCCAGGCCAGGCCGTGACCCTGACCATGGAAGATGAGATCGACATCTCCCGTGGCGACCTGCTGGTGCATGCCGACAACGTGCCGCCGGTCACTGACCAGTTCGACGCCATGCTGGTGTGGATGGCCGAAGAGCCGATGCTCCCGGGCAAGAAGTACGACATCAAGCGCGCCACCAGCTACGTGCCGGGCTCGATTGCCAGCATCACCCACAAGGTTGATGTGAACACCCTCGAGAAGGACGCCGCCAGCGCCCTGCAGCTGAACGAGATTGGCCGCGTCAAGGTATCCCTGGACAGCGCCATTGCCCTGGACGGTTACGACAGCAACCGCACAACCGGTGCGTTCATCGTCATCGACCGCCTCACCAACGGCACCGTCGGCGCCGGCATGATCATCGCCCAGCCAGTCTTGCCGCATGGCAGCACCGGCCAGCATGGCAAGCAGGCCCACGTGTCTACCGAGGAGCGCGCCCTGCGTTTCGGTCAGCAGCCAGCCACCGTGCTGTTCAGTGGCCTTTCTGGCGCCGGCAAGAGCACCCTGGCCTATGCCGTTGAGCGCAAGCTGTTCGACATGGGCCGTGCAGTGTACGTGCTCGACGGGCAGAACCTGCGCCACGACCTGAACAAGGGCCTGCCGCAGGACCGCGCTGGCCGCACCGAAAACTGGCGCCGTGCCGCCCATGTGGCGCGCCAGTTCAACGAAGCCGGCATGCTGACCCTGGCGGCGTTCGTTGCCCCGGATGCCGAAGGCCGCGAACAGGCCAAGGCGCTGATCGGCAAGGATCGCCTGGTAACGGTTTACGTCCAGGCGTCCCCACTGGTTTGCCGCGAGCGTGACCCACAGGGCCTGTACGCTGCCGGTGGCGACAACATCCCGGGCGAAAGCTTCCCGTTCGATGTGCCGCTGGATGCCGACCTGGTGATCGACACCCAGGCCACCAGCGTGGACGAAGGCGTTAAACAGGTGTTGGACGTACTGCGTCAGCGTGGTGCGATCTAAGGCTGGCCTGCACTACCAAAAACCCCGCTTCGGCGGGGTTTTTTTGTGCAGGTTGTCTCACGCCTGGTGATGCGCCAGGGGGGCGTGCTTGCCGTTCAGATGTGGTGTTCCGATACAGGAATTACCCGGCGCTCCTTCACCGCCTTGTACGAAAAACTCGAATAGATCTCCTTCACCCCCGGCAACCGCTGCAGCACCTCGCGGGTGAATTCGCCGAACGATTCCAGGTCCCTCGCCAGAATCTCCAGCAGAAAGTCGTAGCGCCCAGAGATGTTGTGGCAGGCGACGATTTCGGGAATTTCCATCAGCCGCTGCTCGAACGCCAGGGCCATGTCCTTGGTGTGCGAGTCCATCATGATGCTGACAAAAGCAGTGACGCCGAAGCCCAGTGACTTGGGCGAGAGCACGGCCTGGTAACCGGTGATGTAGCCGTTGTCCTCCAGCAGTTTGACGCGGCGCCAGCAGGGCGAGGTGGTCAGTGCCACCTGGTCGGCGAGTTCGGCAACGGTGAGGCGGGCGTTGTCCTGCAGGGCGGCCAGCAAGGCGCGGTCGGTGCGATCGAGGCTCGAAGGCATGTTTTGCCCTCCTGCTTGTTTGATTGTTGTTTTCTTTCCACCAAGCAGGCCGCTGCGTGGGCTATTTTGGAAAAATTCGGGCAGCTCGGTGGCATAAGCTTATAGCAAACCACAAGAGGCTGTTGCCATGCGCGACTCCCATAACAACACCGGTTTTTCCACGCGAGCCATCCACCACGGCTACGACCCGCTGTCCCATAGTGGCGCGCTGGTGCCGCCGGTTTACCAGACCGCCACCTATGCCTTTCCCACTGTTGAACACGGCGCAGCGTGCTTTGCCGGGGATGTAGCAGGGCATTTCTACAGCCGCATCTCCAACCCCACATTGGCGCTGTTGGAGGAGCGCATGGCTTCGCTGGAGGGTGGTGAGGCAGGCTTGGCGCTGGCGTCGGGGATGGGCGCGATTACCTCGACAATCTGGACCCTGCTGCGCCCCGGCGACGAACTGATCGTGGGGCATACCTTGTATGGGTGCACCTTTGCGTTTCTGCATCACGGCATTGGCCAGTTCGGGGTGAAGGTCCGTCACGTCGACCTCAATGACGCCAAGGCTTTAAGGGCGTCCATCACCCGCAAGACACGCATGATCTACTTTGAAACGCCAGCCAATCCCAACATGCAGCTGGTGGATATCGCGGCGGTCGCCGACGTGGCCCGTGGGCATGACTTGCATATCGTGGTCGACAACACCTATTGCACGCCCTACCTGCAGCGGCCATTGGCGTTGGGGGCGGACCTGGTGGTGCATTCGGCGACCAAGTACCTCAGTGGCCATGGTGATATCACCGCGGGGTTGGTAGTGGGGCGCAAGGCGCTGGTCGACCGTATTCGTCTGGAAGGGATGAAAGACATGACCGGGGCGGTGCTGTCCCCGCATGACGCGGCTTTATTGATGCGCGGGATCAAGACCCTTGCACTGCGCATGGACCGCCACTGCGCCAACGCACTGGAGGTGGCGCAGTTCCTGGCTCGGCAGCCTCAGGTCGAGCTTATCCACTACCCGGGCTTGCCATCGTTCGCCCAATACGAGCTGGCGCAGCGGCAGATGCGTTTGCCGGGCGGGATGATTGCTTTTGAGCTCAAGGGTGGCATCGAGGCCGGGCGCAGGTTCATGAACGCACTGCAGCTGTTTGCCCGGGCGGTTAGCCTGGGGGATGCCGAATCGTTGGCGCAGCACCCGGCGAGCATGACCCATTCCAGCTATACGCCAGAGGAGCGGGCGCATCACGGGATCTCGGAGGGGTTGGTGCGCTTGTCGGTGGGGTTGGAGGATGTGGAAGACCTGCTGGCGGATGTCGAGCAGGCATTGCAGGCTTGCAGCTAGGTTATTTGGGCTGGCCGTTCCATAGAACAGTACATAACTTACTTGATTTAGCAGGGACCTGTGGGAGCGGGCGTGCCCGCGAAGAATCCAGCGCGGTGGCTGGCACCGGCTACGCCGGTGTTCGCGGGCACGCCCGCTCCCACAGATATTGCGCAGATTTCAAATGCTTCGGCGTACCTGGGCTGCCCACAAAAAAGGCCTCTCGCGAGGCCTTCTTCATGTTCAGCGAATCAACGCTTGAGCCCGTAGCTCTCGTCGAGCATGCCCGGGGAATTCGGCACTTTTGGCGCATAATCGCGCGGCACTTCGGCGGTGTCCTTCGGTGGGGTCAGGCGATCACGGGGGCCATGCGCACCTTCGGAGTGCAGGGCGGCCAGCAGGCGCTGGCGGGTCAGTTCGTCCAGCGCCAGGGTGTTGGCACCGTCGGCCAGGTGGTCCTGGACATCCTGGTAGCTCTGGGTCAGCTTCTTGACCAGTACTGCAGTGCTGTTGAAGTGGGTAACCACTTCGTTCTGGTAGTTGTCGAAGCGTTTCTGCATTTCATCCAGCTGGCGCTGTGTGCTGCTGGGCGCGGCATTGGGCAGCAGGCGAGCCACGACGAAACCGACGACCACGCCAATGACCAGGGCCAAGGTCGGCAACAACCAAACAAGGAGCGAGAGTTCCACGAGTCCTTCCTCTATAAACGGCTTTGCTTTACGTTAACGGCTCAGACCTGCGCTGTATACCGCGAGCGATCGCAAATCAGAACAGAATTCCTCACCTAGACGAAACGACCCACCCCGAGGTCACGGAGTAGTGCCTTGCTTGTCCGCGAAACCCCCTTGTTCATCGATGGCCCCAGTGGCCAGTTGGAAGCCTTGTACCTGGACGTGGCCGATGCCCGCGGCGCGGTGCTGATCTGCCACCCCAACCCGGTTCAGGGCGGCACCATGCTCAACAAGGTGGTCTCGACCCTGCAGCGCACCGCCCGTGACGCCGGCTATGTGACCCTGCGGTTCAACTACCGGGGCGTTGGGCAGAGCGCTGGCAGCCACGACATGGGCGCAGGCGAAGTGGCCGATGCCGAGGCTGCTGCGGCCTGGCTGCGCGATAAGCACCGGCAATTGCCGCTGGTGCTGATGGGCTTCTCGTTCGGCGGCTTCGTTGCCACCAGCCTGGCTGGCCGCCTGGAGGCGGGCGGGGTGAGCCTGCAGCACTTGTTCATGATTGCCCCAGCGGTAATGCGCCTGACCGACGAATTCCCCCTGCCACAGCAATGCCCGATCACCGTGGTGCAGCCGGAGGCCGATGAAGTGGTCGCGCCGCAGCTGGTTTACGATTGGTCCGACAGCCTGTCGCGCCCCCATGAGCTGCTGAAAGTGGCAGAATGCGGACACTTCTTTCATGGCAAGCTGACCGATCTCAAGGATCTGCTGCTGCCGCGCCTTTCGAACTGAGCCAAGCCTGAATAAGCGAACACCCATGACCACGCGCATTCTTACCGGTATCACCACCACCGGCACTCCGCACCTGGGCAACTACGCCGGCGCCATCCGCCCGGCGATCCGTGCCAGCCAGCAGCCCGGTGTCGACTCGTTCTATTTCCTGGCCGACTATCACGCGCTGATCAAGTGCGACGACCCGCTGCGCATCCAGCGCTCGCGCCTGGAAATCGCCGCCACCTGGCTGGCCGGTGGCCTGGACGCCGACAAGGTGACCTTCTACCGCCAGTCCGATATTCCCGAAATCCCCGAGTTGACCTGGTTGCTGACCTGCGTTGCGGCCAAGGGCCTGCTCAACCGTGCACATGCGTACAAAGCCTCGGTGGACAAGAACGTGGAAGCCGGTGAAGACCCGGATGCCGGCGTGACCATGGGCTTGTTCAGCTACCCGGTGCTGATGGCGGCCGACATCCTTATGTTCAATGCCAACAAGGTGCCGGTGGGCCGCGACCAGATCCAGCACGTGGAAATGGCCCGGGACATCGGTCAGCGTTTCAACCACCTGTTCGGCCAAGGCAGGGACTTCTTCGCCCTGCCAGAGGCGGTGATCGAAGAAAGCGTGGCGACCCTGCCGGGCCTGGACGGGCGCAAGATGTCCAAGAGCTACGACAACACCATTCCGTTGTTCACCAGCGCCAAGGACATGAAAGACGCCATCTCGCGCATCGTGACCGATTCGCGTGCGCCTGGCGAAGCCAAGGACCCGGACACTTCGCACCTGTTCACCCTCTACCAGGCCTTCGCTACGCCAGAACAGTGCGCCGGGTTCCGCGACGAGTTGTTGCAGGGCCTGAGCTGGGGCGATGCCAAGCAGCGCCTGTTCCAGTTGCTGGACGGCCAGTTGGCGGAAAAACGCGAGCACTACCACCAGCTGATCGCGCGCCCGGCCGACCTTGAGGATATCCTGCTGGCGGGGGCCGCCAAGGCCCGCAAGATTGCCACCCCGTTCCTGGAGCAACTGCGCGAGGCGGTTGGCCTGCGCTCGTTCCGCAGCAGCGTGCAAACCAGTACCGAAGTGAAGAAAAAGGCCGCCAAGAGCGCGCGTTTCGTCAGCTTCCGTGATGAGGACGGCAGCTTCCGCTTCCGCCTGCTGGCCGCCGACGGTGAGCAACTGCTGTTGTCGCGCAGCTTTGCCGACGGCAAGAGTGCAGGTGCGGTGAGCAAGCAACTGCAGCAGGGTGCTGAGGCCGATGTGCGTGTGCAGGGCCTGGGTTTCGGCTTGTGGCTCAACGGTGAACAGGTTGCCGACGGGCCGCAGTTCGCCAGCGCTGAAGGGCGGGATGCAGCCATTCGAAGCCTGCACGAAGCCCTGGCCCCACAACAGGACTGAGGCAATTCGCCGCAACTCCAATTGCCATAAAGCGGGCCGGTCGCTACAGTGACGGCCCGTTTTTTGTTGCCTCGCTAACGAATCATGACTCCCTTAGAACGCTATCAAGCAGATCTGAAACGTCCCGACTTCTTCCATGACGCGGCGCAGGAAACTGCTGTGCGTCACCTGCAGCGCCTGTACGACGACCTGGTACAGGCGCAGAACAACAAGCCGGGGGTATTCGGCAAGCTGTTCGGCAAGAAGGAGCAGACCCCGGTCAAGGGCCTGTACTTCTGGGGTGGGGTAGGGCGGGGCAAGACCTACCTGGTCGATACCTTCTACGAGGCGCTGCCGTTCAAGCAGAAGATGCGCACCCACTTCCACCGCTTCATGAAGCGTGTGCACGAGGAAATGAAGACCCTCAAGGGTGAGAAGAACCCGCTGACCATCATTGCCAAGCGCTTCAGCGAAGAGGCCAAGGTGATCTGCTTCGACGAGTTCTTCGTCTCGGACATTACCGATGCGATGATCCTCGGCACCTTGATGGAAGAGCTGTTCAAGAACGGTGTGTCGCTGGTCGCCACCTCCAACATCGTGCCCGACGGCTTGTACAAGGATGGCCTGCAGCGCGCGCGTTTCCTGCCGGCCATCGCCATGATCAAGCAGTACACCGACGTGGTGAACGTCGACAGCGGCGTGGACTACCGCCTGCGTCATCTGGAGCAGGCCGAACTGTTCCACTACCCGCTCAATGAGGCAGCGCACGAAAGCATGCGTGCCAGCTTCAAGGCGCTGACCCCGGAATGCACCCAGGCGGTCGAAAATGACGTGCTGATGATCGAGAACCGCCCGATCAATGCCTTGCGTACGTGCGACGACGTTGCCTGGTTCGACTTCCGGGCATTGTGCGACGGGCCGCGTAGCCAGAACGACTACATCGAGCTGGGCAAGATCTTCCACGCGGTGCTGCTGAGCAATGTCGAGCAGATGGGGGTGACCACCGATGATATCGCGCGGCGTTTCATCAACATGGTGGACGAGTTCTACGACCGCAATGTCAAGCTGATCATCTCGGCCGAGGTGGAGCTAAAAGACCTGTACACCGGTGGGCGCCTGAGCTTCGAGTTCCAGCGTACCCTGAGCCGCTTGCTGGAGATGCAGTCGCACGAGTTCCTGTCTCGGGCGCACAAGCCTTAAGCATTTTGGGGCCGCTTTGCGGCCCATCGCGACGCAAGGCCGCTCCTACAGGATTCAGCGATTCACTGCTGTAGAAGCGGCCCTAATAAGCCCTCAAGCTTCCTGCATGAACTGCTGCCGGTACTGGTTCGGCGACAACTCGGTATGCTGGCGGAACAGCCGCGCAAAGAAACTGGCATCGTCGTAACCGACCTCGTAACTGATGGTCTTGATGCTCTTGCGCGTGCTCGACAACAACCCCTTGGCCGTTTCGATCCGCAGCCGTTGCAGGTAGTGCAGCGGCTTGTCGCCGGTCGCCCCCTGGAACCGGCGCATGAAGTTGCGGATGCTCATGCCGTGGTTGCGGGCCACATCCTCGAAGCGGAACTTGTCCGCGAAGTGCTCTTCCAGCCAGTGCTGGATCTGCAGGATGATCAGGTCCTGATGCAGCTTCTGCCCGCCAAACCCCATGCGCCCCGGCGTGTAGTTGCGCTGCACTTCGTAGAGGATGTCGCGCGACACCGCACGGGCCACATTGGCCCCGCAGAAACGCTCGATCAGATAGATGTACAGGTCACAGGCCGAAGTGGCGCCGCCAGCGCAATAGATGTTGTCGGCGTCGGTCAGGTGCTTGTCCTGGTTCAGGCGGATCTTCGGGAAGCGCTCGGCGAAGCTGCTGAAGAAGCGCCAGTAGGTGGTCGCCTCCTTGCCGTCGAGCAGGCCACTTTCGGCTAGCCAGAACACGCCACTGGCCTCCGCGCACAGCACCGCGCCGCGGGCGTGCTGGTTACGCAGCCACGGCAGCACCTGTGGGTAGCGTTGCAGCAGGTTGTCGAAGTCGTCCCAGTAGGCTGGCAGGATGATGACATCGGCGTCATCCAGGCCGCCGTCGACCGGTAGCTGTACATTGCTGAAGCTGTCCACGGGCAGGCCATCGGGGCTCACCAGGCGGATCTCGAACATGGGCTGCAAGCCCAGGCCCAGCTGCTTGCCGTAGCGCAGGCTGGCGAGGTGGAAGAAGTCCTTGGCCTGCATCAAGGTCGAAGCGAACACCTTGTCAATGGCCAGGATGCTGACGCGCCGCAGCGACGCGGGGGGTTGGGTAAACATCATTGTCATTGTTCTTATAGGGTAGAGTGGTCAATCACCGGCTGGATCGTCTTATTTTTTTGGTCGAGCTGCAAGCGTCAAGCTTCAAGCTACAAGCTACAAGCTACAAGCTTCAAGATAAAGCAGGTCAGCATGCGGATTGCTCTGTCTTGTAGCTTGTAGCTTGAAGCTTGTAGCTCTGATCAAGGTGCCGGGTTCGGCTGCGCCTGGTGAATGGCTTCGATCGCCGCCAGCAGCTCGTCGCTCAGGTGCAGCTCGGCGCTGGCCAGGTTGCTGTCCAGTTGCTGCAGGCTGGTAGCGCCAATGATGTTGCTGGTCACGAACGGCTGGCCCGTCACGAATGCCAGGGCCATCTGCGCCGGGTCCAGGCCGTGTTCGCGGGCCAGCTGCACGTAGCGGCTGCAGGCGGCCACGGTCTGCGGGTTGGAGTAGCGGGCAAAGCGGCTGAACAGGGTCAGGCGGGCGTTTTCCGGCCGAGCGCCGTTCTCGTACTTGCCCGACAGCATGCCGAATGCCAGCGGCGAGTACGCCAGCAAACCGCATTGCTCGCGAATGGCGACTTCCGCCAGGCCCACCTCGAAGCTGCGGTTGAGCAGGTTGTACGGGTTCTGGATCGATACCGCCCGTGGCCAGCCCCGGCTTTCGGCCAGTTGCAGGAATTTCATGGTGCCCCACGGCGTTTCGTTGGACAGGCCAACATGACGGATCTTGCCGGCCCGTACCTGGTCGTCCAGCACTTCCAGCGTTTCTTCCAGCGGCGTGAAGTGATCGTGCGGCAGGTGCTGGTACCCCAGTTTGCCGAAGAAATTGGTGCTGCGTTCCGGCCAGTGCAGCTGGTACAGGTCGATGCGATCGGTCTGCAGGCGCTTGAGGCTCTCGTCCAGCGCCGCGACGATGTGCTGGCGGTTGTGCTTGAGCTGGCCATCGCGGATGTGGCTGATGCCGTTGCCGGGGCCGGCAACCTTGCTGGCCAGCACCCAGTCATCACGGTCACCGTTGGCCCTGAACCAGTTGCCGATGATGCGCTCGGTAGCGGCGTAGGTTTCCGCACGTGGGGGCACCGGGTACATTTCGGCCGTGTCGATGAAGTTGATCCCCGCGGCCTTGGCCCGGGCAATTTGGCCGAAAGCCTCTTCCTGGTCGTTCTGCTCGCCCCAGGTCATGGTGCCCAGGCACAGGGCGCTGACGTTGAGGTCGGTTCGGCCGAGCTGGCGGTATTCCATCGGGTAAACACTCCTTGGCAATGGAAGCTCATCAAAGCAGGTTGAAATTTTTCGCGCAATCTGGATAATTCAGCCCCTCTCCGCGTGGCGGAAGTGATGCACCATCACGCAGGAAGAACCCCGTCGAATATTGGCGTGCCCGACCCGAGCCCCCAAAAGCGTCAGTGTTCGGCTGCGCGCTTGCCCTTGGCAAGCTGTGCACTATCCAGTAAGATTCGCCGTCTATTTTTCGCTGGGCGGCCTCTGAGGCTTTAGAGAATGAAAACTTTTACTGCTAAACCGGAAACAGTAAAGCGCGAGTGGTTCGTAGTCGACGCCGCTGGCCAGACCCTGGGTCGTCTGGCTACCGAAATCGCTACCCGTCTGCGTGGCAAACACAAACCAGAATACACCCCTCACGTTGACACCGGCGACTACATCGTCGTTATCAACGCTGAACAGGTTCGTGTGACTGGTGCCAAGTCTTCCGACAAGATGTACTACTCCCACTCCGGTTTCCCGGGCGGTATCAAGGAAATCAACTTCGAGAAGTTGATCGCCAAGGCCCCTGAGCGTGTTATCGAAACCGCGGTCAAAGGCATGCTGCCTAAGAACCCGCTGGGTCGCGACATGTACCGTAAGCTGAAAGTGTACGCGGGTGCTGCTCACCCACACACTGCTCAGCAGCCTCAAGAACTGAAGATCTAACGGGATAGTTCATTATGTCGGCGACTCAAAATTACGGCACTGGCCGTCGCAAGACCGCAACCGCTCGCGTATTCCTGCGTCCGGGTACTGGTAACATCTCCATCAACAACCGTTCTCTGGACGTGTTCTTCGGTCGCGAAACCGCTCGCATGGTTGTTCGTCAGCCGCTCGAGCTGACCGAAACCGTTGAGAAGTTCGACATCTACGTCACCGTTTCCGGTGGTGGTGTCAGCGGTCAGGCCGGTGCGATCCGTCACGGTATCACCCGCGCCCTGATGGAATACGACGAAACCCTGCGTGGCGCTCTGCGTCGTGCTGGCTACGTCACCCGCGACGCTCGTGAAGTCGAGCGTAAGAAAGTGGGTCTGCGTAAAGCGCGTAAGCGTCCTCAGTACTCCAAGCGTTAATACCGCTTCGGCAGTCGAAAAGAGCCCGGTTCCTTGGAACCGGGCTTTTTTTTTGCCTTGAACTAACCTGTCAGCATGTCTGTGGCCGCTCGTCGCATAGACGCAGATCAAGCAAAGCGCTGGTAGTGGGCCCTTGCCCGGCTAATCCCTTGTCAGTGTGTGGATTTGTTTCTTACCATGGCGACCAAATTTTAGTGCCACAGACACAACCTAAGTACAGGCCTGGTTCAACAGGCCAAGCAAGCTGATGGGAGAGGACTGAATGAGCAATGACGGCGTCAACGCAGGCCGGCGCCGCTTCCTCGTAGCCGCGACATCCGTGGTCGGGGCAGCGGGAGCAGTGGGGGCTGCGGTACCGTTCGTGGGGTCATGGTTTCCCAGTGCCAAGGCGAAAGCCGCGGGAGCACCGGTGAAGGTCAATATCGCCAAGGTCGAGGCCGGGCAGCAGATGGTAGCCGAGTGGCGAGGCCAGCCGGTGTTCATCGTCAGGCGCACCGAGGAGATCCTCGGTAACCTGAAGAAAATTACCGGCGAATTGTCTGATCCCGATTCCAAATCTTCGGTGCAGCCGACCTATGTCGACCCCGAAGTCCGCTCCATCAAGCCGGAAATCCTCATTCTCGTCGGCCTGTGCACGCACCTGGGCTGCTCGCCCACCTTCCGCCCGGAGGTTGCGCCAGCCGACCTGGGCCCTAAATGGGTGGGTGGCTACTTCTGCCCGTGCCACGGCTCCCACTACGACCTGGCTGGGCGTGTCTACAAGTCGCAGCCGGCGCCACTCAACCTGCCCGTACCGCCGCACTCGTACGAGTCGGACGATATCATCGTCATCGGCGTCGACCAGGAGAAAGCATGATGAGCAAGTTCATGGACTGGATTGATGCTCGCTTCCCCGCGACCAAGATGTGGGAAGATCACCTGAGCAAGTATTACGCGCCCAAGAACTTCAACTTCCTGTATTTCTTTGGCTCCCTGGCATTACTGGTGCTGGTCAACCAGATCGTCACCGGTGTGTGGCTGACCATGAGCTTCACGCCCTCGGCAGAAGAGGCATTCGCCTCGGTCGAGTACATCATGCGTGACGTCGAATACGGCTGGATTCTGCGCTACCTGCACTCCACGGGTGCTTCGGCGTTCTTCATCGTGGTTTACCTGCACATGTTCCGCGGCCTGCTCTACGGCTCCTACCAGAAGCCCCGCGAGCTGGTCTGGCTGTTCGGCATGTTGATCTACCTGGCGCTGATGGCCGAGGCCTTCATGGGCTACCTGCTGCCGTGGGGCCAGATGTCCTACTGGGGTGCCCAGGTCATCATTTCGCTGTTCGGTGCCATCCCGGTGATTGGTGGCGACCTCACCCAATGGATTCGTGGTGACTACCTGATCTCCGGCATTACCCTGAACCGCTTCTTCGCCCTGCATGTGGTCGCCCTGCCTATCGTCATCCTCGGCCTGGTGGTGCTGCACATTCTTGCCCTGCACGAAGTGGGTTCGAACAACCCCGATGGCATCGACATCAAGAAGAACAAGGACGAAAACGGCATTCCGCTCGATGGCATTCCGTTCCACCCGTACTACACCGTCAAGGATATTGTCGGCGTGGTGGTGTTCCTCTTCGTGTTCTGTGCGGTGGTGTTCTTCTTCCCGGAAATGGGCGGTTACTTCCTGGAAAAGCCGAACTTCGAGCAGGCCAACGCCTTCAAGACGCCGGAGCATATTGCCCCTGTGTGGTACTTCACACCGTTCTACGCCATCTTGCGTGCGGTGCCTGACAAGTTGATGGGTGTGATCGCCATGGGGGCGGCGATTGCGGTGCTGTTCGTACTGCCCTGGCTCGATCGCAGCCCGGTGCGTTCCATGCGTTACAAAGGCTGGATCAGCAAGCTCTTCCTGCTGGTGTTCTGCGTGGCCTTCGTCATCCTCGGCGTGCTGGGCGTGCTGGCACCGACACCTGGGCGCACGCTGTTGTCGCAGGTGTGCACGGTGCTGTACTTCGCCTACTTCCTGTTGATGCCGTTCTACACAAGGCTCGAGAAGACCAAACCGGTTCCGGAAAGGGTGACTGGCTGATGAAAAAGTTGATTGCAGTATTTTTGCTGGCACTGATGCCTGCCTTTTGCTTCGCTGCCGAACACGGGCTGGAACTGGACAAGGTCGATATCGACCTGACCGACAAGGCCGCCATGCAGGACGGCGCGCGGACGTTCGCCAACTATTGCATGGGCTGCCACAGTGCCAAGTTCCAACGCTACGAGCGTGTGGCCGATGACTTGGGCATCCCCCACGAGCTGATGCTCGAAAAGCTGGTGTTTACCGGGGCCAAGATCGGTGATCACATGCAGATCGGCATGAAGCCAGATGACGCCAAGACCTGGTTCGGTGCCGCGCCGCCCGACCTGACCCTGGTGGCCAGGGTACGTGGTACCGATTGGCTGTACACCTACCTGCGCAGTTTCTACGAGGACCCCTCGCGGCCTTATGGGGTGAACAACAAGGTGTTCCCGAACGTCGGCATGCCCAACGTGCTGGTCGGCCTGCAGGGCAACCAGGTGATTGGCTGCAAGCAGGTGCAGACGGTGACCGATGGGAAGAAGCAATTCGACCCGTTGACCGGTAGCCCGATTACCCATGAAGCCTGTGACCAGCTGACCGTTACGCCGAAATCCGGTACCCTGACCGCCGAGCAGTTCGACGAGAAGGTCAAGAACCTGGTGACCTTCCTGGCCTATTCGGCCAACCCGGTCAAACTGGAAAGCCAGCGCATCGGTACCTATGTGTTGCTGTACCTGGCTTTCTTCTTCGTATTCGCCTATTTGCTCAAGCGTGAATACTGGAAGGACGTGCACTGATCACGCAGTAATTTCTGGTTGTTGAACGCGCCCGGGGCGCCTGGCAGAAATGCCAGGATGCCCCGGGCGCGTTTTCATTTAAAGTTGCACAGCATCTCGTGCGAGGAGCCGCTACATGGGCGCAACCAACAGGTTAGCCTGCTATTCCGACCCCGCTGACCATTATTCTCATCGGGTACGCCTGGTGCTGGCCGAGAAGGGTGTCAGCGTGCAGGTCATCGATGTCGATCCGGCGCGCCTGCCGCCCAGGCTGGCCGAGGTCAACCCGTATGGCAGTGTGCCGACCCTGGTCGACCGTGACCTGGCGTTGTATGAATCGACCGTGGTGATGGAATACCTCGAGGAGCGTTACCCGCACCCGCCGCTGATGCCCGTATACCCGGTTGCGCGCGGCAACAGCCGTTTGCTGATACACCGCATTCAGCGCGACTGGTGTGCTCTTGCCGATAGCGTGCTCGATTCGCGCAGCAGCGAGGCTGCCCGAAGTGAAGCGCGCAAGGCCCTGCGCGAAAGCCTGACCGGTGTTTCGCCATTGTTCAATGAGTTCGCCTGTTTCATGAGCGATGAGCAAAGCCTGGTCGATTGTTGTCTACTGCCCATACTCTGGCGCCTGCCAGTGTTGGGCATCGAGTTGCCCCGGCAAGCGAAACCGCTGCTGGATTACATGGAGCGCCAGTTCGCCCGCGAGCCATTCCAGGCGAGCCTGTCCTCTGTAGAACGTGAAATGCGTAAGCTTTAAGGAGCCGTTGATGAACTCCAGTCGCCCCTATCTGGTTCGAGCACTGTACGAGTGGATCGTCGACAACGATTGCACGCCCCATATGCTGGTCAATGCCGAATACGCAAAGGTGCAGGTACCGGATGGTTTCGCCAATGATGGCCAGATTGTCCTGAATATTTCGCCAAGTGCTGTGCGCAACCTGCACATGGATAACGACGCGGTCAGTTTCGAGGGCCGTTTCAGTGGCGTGACCCATTCGCTGTTCGTGCCGGTTGGCGCCATCCTGGGCATCTACGCCCGCGAAAATGGCCAAGGCATGGTCTTCGAGCTGGAGCAGCCGCTGACGGATGGCGATGACCTGGAAGACGATGATGTGCAGCCGGATGACGATGGCCCGCCAGAAGGTGGTGGCCAGCCGCCGCGCCCGACTGGTCGACCAAGCCTGAAAGTGGTCAAGTAATAAAAAAGGCGACCTTGTAGGGTTAATGCCAGCAGTTAAGTAATTTGGGGCCGCTTTGCGACCCTTCGCGGGCACGCCCGCTCCCACAGGGGATCGCGTGTAGGAGCGGGCGTGCCCGCGAAGGGCTGCAAAGCAGCCCCATTAACGCTTAACTGACAGGCATCAACCTTGAAGGGTCGCCTTTTTTAGGCCGGGATTGTTGCCTTTCCGGCCCAGGGTTCTTCAGTCGATGTACTCGAAGAGTTTGACGATTTTTTGCACACCCGATACGCCCTGCACTACGGCAGTGGCGGAATTGGCCTCCTGCTGGGTCACCAGGCCGAGCAGGTAGACGATGCCGTTCTCGGTAATGACCTTGATTCGCGAACTGGGCACGGCGCTGTCGGTCAGCATCTGGGTCTTGATCTTGGTGGTCAGCCAGGCATCGTTGTTGCGCGCCAGAATCGAAGACGGCTGCATGACCTGCAGCTCGTTGTGCACCTTTTTCACCCGTTGAACCTGGCTGGCGGTTTGCTCGGCAAGGCTCTTGAGGTCGGCGCGTGGGGTTTGGCCAGCGAGCAGGACGATACCGTTGTAGCTGCTGACGACGATGTGCGAGCCCTTGTCCAGGTCCGGGTTGGCCTTGGAGATGTTGACCGCGGCTTTGGTTTCGATCAGCGAGTCGTCGATCTTGCTGCCGATGGTGCGCGTGCCGCGGTCGTCTTCAATGGGCGAATTGCGGGCAGAGGTAAGTACCGAGCTGCAGCCGGTAACGCTCAGGCACAGAGTCAGGGCCAGCAGGCCAAGGCGCATAGGGGTCATTCTTCACTCCCGAACAGTTGGCTGTCGATCAGGTCGCACAGGCAGTGGATCGCCAGCAGGTGGACTTCCTGGATGCGCGCCGTCACTGTCGAAGGTACGCGGATTTCCACGTCCTCTGGCAGCAGCAGCGAGGCCATGCCGCCGCCGTCGCGCCCCGTCATTGCTACGACAATCATTTCGCGGTCATGCGCGGCCTGGATCGCCTGGATCACGTTGGCCGAGTTACCGCTGGTGGAGATCGCCAGCAGAACATCGCCCGGTTGGCCCAGTGCGCGGATCTGCTTGGAAAAGACTTCGTTATAGCTATAGTCATTGGCGATCGACGTCAGGGTCGAACTGTCGGTGGTCAAGGCGATGGCCGGCAAACTCGGGCGTTCGCGCTCGAAGCGGTTGAGCAGTTCCGAGGAAAAGTGCTGGGCGTCGCCGGCCGAGCCGCCGTTGCCACAGGCGAGCATCTTGCCCTCATTGAGCAGCGCATTGACCATGACCAGGCTGGCCTGCTCGATGTGCGGTGCCAGGATGTCCATCGCCTGTTGCTTGGTTTCGATGCTGGCCTGGAACAGCCGGCGAATTCGGGATTGCATGTCCATCTGGTGACCTTAAATGGGGCGGTGGCCTTTGTTACGCGCAACAACGACCAGCCCGCGATACATAGAGCAAAAAAAACGTAGAGGGTTCAGCACTCGAAGGCGTTTTTCAGCCACTGAAGCGGTTTGCCTGCATGGTGGCTACCCTGCAGGGCGACAACGTCGAAGCGGCAGGGGTGGTTGCCCCATTGGGGCTCCTTGAGCAGGAACAGGCTGGCCGCATGCACCAGCCGTTTCTGCTTGCGCCCATCGATACTGGCGAGGGCGCCTCCGAAGGCCGCGTGCAACCGGTAGCGGACTTCGACGAATACTACTGTATCGGCGTCGAGCATGACCAGATCAAGCTCGCCGCCTTTGCATCGCCAGTTGCGCGCCAGTAGCCGCAGGCCTCGCCCCTGAAGGTACTCAAGGGCTTGGGTTTCTGCAGCGTGGCCGGCGCCGGTCGGTGATGCTGCAGCCATCAGCGCGGGGTATCAGGCAGGCGCTTGACTTGGCCGCCAGCGAATTCAGCCCATGGCAGTTGGCGCTCCACACGCTGGTTGGCGTTGATGCTCAAGCTGCCGGAAAGGCCCTGGACGCGGTTATCCGGCAGCGCCTTCAGTTGGCCCAGGCGTGGTGCCAGGCTGTAGGCATCGACGCCCATGGCGTACAGGCGGCCCAGGCTTCCGGCGGCTTGCGGCCACTGCTGAACCACCTGTTGGCGCAGGCTATTGCTGGTATCGAGCAGCCACGGGGTTTCGCAGAAGCGGATGCCGTTCATGTCGTTGTACTGGTTGACGTCACCGCTGGCGCTGTACAGGTTGGAAGTGGCGTATACCGGTACGTCACCGGCGTACTGGAAATTCAGGGTCGGCTTGATCTGCTGCGCTTGCTGAGGGGTAGAGGCAAGGAAGAGGAAGTCGATGTCCTGGCGGCGCGACGGTTGTGCGGCGATGTTGCCGCCAACCGTGCTCTGCAGGCTCTTGGCGCGGCTTTCGCTCTGGCGCAGCTGGAACAGGTCGGCAATCTGCTGGGCCAGCGCAACCGGTTGCGCGATGCGTTGGGCTGCGAGCACGGTGCCGCCATTGCCTTCCCAGTCCTGGCGGAAGGCGGCCAGCACGCGATCACCCCATTCGCCGCTCGGCACCAGGGCTACCGCGCGGACCATGCCATCGGCACGGGCGCGACGGGATACTTCGCGTGCTTCGTCCTCGGCCGCCAGGCCGAACTGGAACAATTGCGGCGGGGCCACCTGGCCAGCATCGGCGTAGTTGAGCGCCAGGGTGGTGATCGGCAGTTGCGGTTTGCTGGCCAATTGCTTGACCAGCGGTTTTTCCAGCGGGCCGATGACCAGCTGCACGCCTGCGGCCTGGGCCTGGCGGTAGAAGTCGTCGAGCGAGCCGATGCGCGAGCTGTCGAACACCTGCACCGCAGGGGCGGCTTGGCCAGCCTGCTGGGCCTGGAAGTGGGCGGCCATGAAGCCGTCACGCAGGGCCCGGGCAACCCCGGCCAGTGGCCCTTCCTGGGGCAGCAGCAGGGCGATTTTGGTCAGCGGTTGGCTGGCCAGTTCCTTGAGCTTGACCAGTGGCGCTGGCAACTGTTTGGCAGCCGGGTGGTCCGGGTGCTGTTTGACCCAGCTCTCGATGGCGCTCTGTTGCTGCTCAAGGGTGCCGGCACTTTTCACCGCCAGGGCCAGGCTGGTCCAGCCGGCCAGGGTCTGGTCAGTGGCCGGCTGCTGCAACTGCTCTGCCGGCAGCGAGGCGACCAAGGCCCAGATGGCGTCGTTGTTTGCGCTGGCGGCCTGGTCGCTGAGCAATGGGGCCAGCAGTACGCGCTGTTGCGCGGCGGCCAGGGCCTGGCCATCGGCCTCCAGCGCGGCGGCGTGCACGTAGTAGGTGCGCGCCTGCTGTTCCTTCGGCAGCTCGGGAACGTGCTGCAGGCTTGGGTGGGCCAGGGCGGCCAGGGCAGCCTTGGGTTGGTTGCGGCTCATGGCCAGTTCGGCCGCCAGGGTGCTGGCGAACACTTGCTGGGCCGGCTTGAGCGTGTCCAGCGGGACCTGCTCGAGAATGCGTGCGGCGCGGGGGAAGTCCTTCTGCTTGTAGGCCAGGTCGGCTGCGCTCAGGCGCAGCAGGGCGGCGTCTTGCGCAGACTTGCTGGAAGCAGCCTGCTCGAGCAGTTGCTCGATGCTGGCATCCGGGGTGCGTGGCAGTTCGCCCAGGCTGGATGAGGGCGAGCTGGCGCAGGCTGCCAGCAGGGCAGCGAGGCAGAGGGCTGTGAGCAGCCGCAGGCAAGCGATCATGTAAAGGTCCTGTTACTCGATCAAGTTGGCCGGCAATTGTACCCAAGCACTGGCCGGGGCGCGATGTTGCCGTGTCGATCCTTCACTATAGGTGGCTTGCCGCCGGTCGCGTATGTAGTTCTTTGCGCCCTGTTGCGGGCGCTCGGGCTACAATGGCGCCTTTGATCCGAATGACAGGTGTGCGCAGTGACTGATGTGGCAGGGGCTTCTAAACCCACCGTGGGAACGCTGTATGTGGTGGCAACTCCCATCGGCAACCTCGATGACATGAGCGCCCGGGCGCTCAAGGTGCTGGCAGACGTGGCGCTGATCGCAGCCGAAGACACCCGCCATTCAATCCGCCTGCTGCAACATTTTGGCATCGATACACCACTGGCGGCCTGCCACGAGCATAACGAGCGGGACGAAGGCGGGCGCTTTCTCGGCAAGCTGTTGGCCGGCGAAGATGTGGCGCTGGTTTCCGATGCCGGTACCCCGTTGATTTCCGACCCTGGCTACCACCTGGTGCGCCAGGCGCGGGCTGCCGGGGTCAGCGTGGTGCCTGTGCCGGGCGCCTGCGCCTTGATCGCGGCATTGTCGGCGGCAGGCCTGCCCTCGGACCGTTTCATTTTCGAAGGTTTCCTGCCGGCCAGGCAGGCGGGGCGCCTGGCACGCCTGGAGCAAGTGCGCGAAGAGCCGCGCACGCTGATTTTCTATGAAGCGCCGCACCGTATCCTCGAGTGCCTCGAGGACATGGAAACGGTGTTTGGCGGGGAGCGCCCGGCGTTGCTGGCGCGCGAACTGACGAAAACCTTCGAGACGCTCAAGGGCTTGCCACTGGCCGAGTTGCGGGCGTTCGTCGCTGGTGATAGCAATCAGCAGCGCGGTGAGTGCGTGGTACTGGTCGGTGGCTGGAGTGCACCGGAGGGCGAGCAGGCGATCAGTAGCGAGGCCCAGCGTGTGCTCGACCTGTTGCTGGCCGAGTTGCCGCTGAAGCGGGCGGCGGCGCTTGCCTCGGAAATTACCGGCGTGCGCAAGAACCTGTTGTATCAACGTGCCCTGGATAAACAGAAGGCCCAGTAGTGGCAAATTGATATAAATGCTGCTGGCGCTTGTTCTTGAGCGCGTGTGCCGTTAACCTTGTCGGCGGAGAGTCGATCGGACAGTCGCTGCCGTCTTTTGTTCCGCAAAAGTTCGGGGGAGGAAAGTCCGGGCTCCATAGGGCAGAGTGCCAGGTAACGCCTGGGAGGCGTGAGCCTACGGAAAGTGCCACAGAAAATAACCGCCTAAGCACTTCGGTGCCGGTAAGGGTGAAAAGGTGCGGTAAGAGCGCACCGCACGGCTGGCAACAGTTCGTGGCTAGGTAAACCCCACTCGGAGCAAGACCAAATAGGGTTCCATCAGGCGTGGCCCGCGTCGGAACCGGGTAGGTTGCTAGAGGCGTCCAGTGATGGCCGTCGTAGAGGAATGACTGTCCTCGACAAAACCCGGCTTACAGATCGACTCTCCACCTTTCTTTTCTGCATCTTTCGATAGCAGACCCCCCTTTGGTAATACCGAAAAAATCTTACTCTTAATAAATCACTTTAAGTTCAAGCCCCAGTGGCTTGTGCGGGTTTGATTTTTCTCGTGTTTTTTTCATTGTGAAATACCTTTCACAATCCTTTAACGCGCTAAATCTCGGTCCTGTAAGGCTTTTCCTTCCGAACGTGCCTTGACGGTGCCTCCGGCGGATTCCTATAGTGTGCGCAAGTGGCAGAAAGTGGGATGAAGTGGGTTTTCTGGCACAAAAAAGATAACATTGTGGGGAATCGCAGCCGTGTTCCGCGGAGCCAACGCCGTCAGTCTCGATGCCAAGGGCCGTCTCGCCATGCCGAGCCGGTACCGTGACGAGCTCGATTCGCGTTGCAACGGTCAGCTGATCGTGACCATCGACGCCGTGGACCCGTGTTTGTGTGTTTATCCCCTCGATGAGTGGGAACAGATAGAAGCCAAGTTGCGTGCCTTGCCATCGTTGCGTGAGGAAAACCGCCGCCTGCAGCGATTGCTGATTGGCAATGCGGTAGACCTGGAACTCGACGGCAGTGGGCGTTTCCTGGTGCCGCCCCGTTTGCGTGAGTACGCCAAGCTCGACAAGAAGGCGATGCTGGTGGGGCAACTGAACAAATTCCAGCTGTGGGATGAAGATGCCTGGAACGCGGTTTCGGCAGCCGACCTTGCAGCTATTCAACAACCGGGCGCCATGCCCGACGAATTGCGTGACCTGATCCTGTGACCATAGATAGCGGCTTCAACCACATTACCGTCCTGCTCGACGAAGCTGTCGAGGCATTGGCCTTGCGCGCCGACGGTTGCTATCTGGACGGCACGTTTGGCCGTGGCGGACACAGCCGCCTGATCCTCAGCAAGCTCGGGCCGCAAGGGCGGCTGCTGGGCTTCGACAAAGACCCACAAGCGATTGCCACAGGGCAAGCGCTGGCGGCCGAAGACGGCCGCTTTGTCATTGTGCAGCGCAGCTTTGCCGAGCTGGGCGCAGAAGTGTCCGAGCGCGGCCTGCATGGCAAGGTCAGCGGCGTGTTGCTGGACCTTGGCGTGTCCTCGCCGCAACTGGACGACCCCGAGCGGGGCTTCAGCTTTCTCAATGATGGCCCGCTGGACATGCGCATGAACCCCGATCAGGGCGTCAGCGCTGCCGAATTCATTGCCACCGCACCGGTGGAAGAAATTGCCCGCGTGTTCAAGGAATACGGCGAAGAGCGCTTTGCCGGGCGCATGGCGCGTGCCGTGGTCGAGCGCCGCGAAAAGCAGCCGTTCACCCGCACTGCCGACCTGGCAGAGGTGCTCAAGGTGGCCAACCCGGCCTGGGAAAAGGGCAAGAACCCGGCTACCCGCGCCTTCCAGGGCTTGCGCATTCACGTCAACAATGAACTGGGTGACCTGGAGGCGGGGCTCGAGGCCGCGCTCGACGCACTTGAAGTTGGCGGTCGGCTGGCGGTCATCAGCTTCCACTCGCTGGAAGACCGCATCGTCAAACTGTTCATGCGCAAGCTGGTCAAGGGCGAGGCCGACAACCTGCCACGCAACCTGCCGGTGCAGCACAAGGTCTTCGAGCCCAAGGTCAAGCTCATCGGCAAGGCCCAGTTCGCCTCCGAAGCCGAGCTCAAGGCCAACCCGCGGTCGCGCAGCGCCGTGATGCGTGTGGCGGAGAAGTTGCGGTGAGCAGGCTGTTCGCCAAGCCCTTGCCAGGCGGGAGCTTCCTGATGCTCCTGCTGTTCGTTGCCGTGCTGGTTTCGGCCATTGCGGTGTCCTACAGCGCGCACTGGAACCGCCAGTTGCTCAATACCCTGTACGGTGAGCTGAACGAGCGTGACAAGGCCCAGGCCGAGTGGGGCCGGTTGATCCTCGAGCAGAGCACCTGGACCGCGGCCAGCCGTATCGAAAACCTTGCGTCCGAGCAATTGAAGATGCGCGTGCCCGCGGCTGACGAAGTGCGGATGGTGGCGCCATGATGAAACTCGAAGGCGCACTGTACCCATGGCGTTTCCGCGTGGTCATCGGCCTGCTGGCACTCATGGTCGGCGCCATCTGCTGGCGCATCATCGACCTGCAGGTGGTCGACCGTGACTTCCTCAAGGGCCAGGGCGACGCGCGCAGCCTGCGCCATATCTCGATCCCGGCCCACCGTGGGCTGATTACCGACCGCAACGGTGAGCCATTGGCGGTCAGTACGCCGGTCACGACCCTGTGGGCCAACCCCAAGGAAATGCAGGCCTCCAAAGAGCGCTGGCCGCAATTGGCAGCAGCGTTGGGGCAAAACCCGCAGCAGCTGAGCGAGCGCCTGACCCAGCAGGCCAACAAAGAGTTCATCTACCTGGTCCGCGGCCTGACCCCGGAGCAGGGCCAGCATGTGCTCGACCTGAAAGTGCCCGGCGTGTACGGGCTGGAAGAATTCCGCCGGTTCTACCCGGCCGGTGATGTCACTGCGCATATGGTCGGCTTCACCGACCTGGACGACCACGGGCGCGAAGGGGTCGAGCTGGCCTATGACGAGTGGCTGGCCGGCGTGCCTGGCAAGCGCCAGGTCATCAAGGACCGGCGCGGCCGGCTGATCAAGGATATTCAGGTCACCAAGAACGCCAAGGCCGGGAAGACCTTGGCGTTGTCGATTGACCTGCGTCTGCAGTACCTGGCTACACGCGAGCTGCGCAACGCCATTGCCGAACAGAACGCCAAGGCCGGCAGTCTGGTGATCATGGACGTCAAGACCGGTGAGGTCCTGGCCATGGTCAACCAGCCGACCTACAACCCCAACAACCGCCGCAGCATGTTCCCGGCGGCCATGCGTAACCGGGCGATCATCGACGTGTTCGAGCCAGGTTCGACGGTGAAACCGATCTCCATGAGCGCAGCGCTGGAAAGCGGCCGCTGGAAACCTACCGACAAGGTGGAGGTATACCCCGGCAGCCTGCAGATCGGCCGCTACACCATCAAGGACGTGTCGCGCAGCGAGGGTCCGATCCTCGACCTGACCGGCATCCTGATCAACTCCAGTAACGTGGGCATGAGCAAGATCGCCTTCGACATCGGTGGCGAGGCCATCTACCGCGTGATGTCCCAGGTCGGCCTGGGCCAGTACACCGGCCTTGGCTTCCCGGGTGAGCGTGTCGGCAACCTGCCGAACCACCGCGAGTGGCGCAAGGCCGAGACGGCCACCCTGTCTTACGGCTACGGCGTGTCGGTGACCGCCCTGCAGTTGGTGCATGCCTACGCGGCATTGGCCAACGACGGCAAGATGGTCCCGCTGTCGATCCTCAAGGTGGACAAGGCGCCCGAGGCCGTGCAGGCCATTCCGAAAGAAACCGCGGAAACCATCCAGGGCATGTTGCAGCAGGTGATCGAGGCGCCGCGTGGGGTGTTCCGCGCCCAGGTGCCGTTCTACCACGTGGCCGGCAAGTCCGGTACTGCACGTAAAGCCACGGTGGGTTCCAAGGGGTACACCGAAAATGCCTACCGCTCGCTGTTCGCAGGCTTCGGCCCGATGAGCGATCCGCGTTACGCCATCGTCGTGGTGATCGACGAACCGGGCAAGGGTGGCTACTTCGGTGGCCTGGTTTCGGCACCGGTGTTCAGCAAGGTCATGTCCGGCACCCTGCGCCTGATGAACGTGCCGCCAGACAACCTGCCGCCGCCAGCTGCTGTTGCACCTGCCGGGCAACCCCAAGTCAATGCTGCCGCTGCCAAGGGAGGGCGTGGGTGATGACAATGCCATTGAGCAAACTGTTCGCACACGCCAGCCGCGATCCGATGATCCGCGAACTGACCCTGGACAGCCGCAACGTGCGCCCGGGTGACTTGTTCCTGGCAGTGCCGGGGGCCAAGGTCGATGGCCGTGGGCACATTGCCGATGCCTTGGCCCGTGGTGCTGCCGCCGTGGCTTATGAAGAGCAGGGCGCCAACGTGCTGCCGTTGACCGATGTGCCGCTGATCCCGGTCAAAGGCCTGATCGCTCAGCTGTCGGATATTGCCGGCCGCTTCTATGGCGAGCCCAGCCGGCAGCTGGACCTGGTCGGCGTGACCGGTACCAACGGCAAGACCAGTGTCACCCAGTTGCTGGCGCAGGCGTTGGAGCTGCTCGGCAAGCGCTGCGGCCTGATCGGCACCCTCGGTACCGGGTTCTACGGTGAACTGCAAAGTGGCCGCCTGACCACCCCTGACCCGATTGCCGTGCAGTCGACGCTGTATGGCCTGAAAAAGGCTGGCGCCAAAGCCGTGGCCATGGAGGTGTCCTCCCATGCCCTGGAACAAGGCCGCGTGGCTGCACTGGCTTTCGACATTGCGGTGATGACCAACCTGTCCCGCGATCACCTCGACTATCACGGCAGCATGCAGGCGTACGAAGCGGCCAAGGCCAAGCTGTTCGCCTGGCCGAGCCTGCGCTGCCAGGTGGTGAACCTGGACGACGAGTTCGGTCGGCGCCTGGCTCAAGCTTTCGACGATAGGGCGCCGGCAGATCCTATCGAGTCACGGCTGCTCAGCTATAGCCTGGAAAACCGGGACGCGGATCTGTTCTGCACCAAGGCCGAGTTCGATGACGATGGCGTGCGCGCCACATTGGTCACTGCCCAGGGTGAGCGCATTCTGCGCAGCCAGTTGCTCGGCCGTTTCAACCTGAGCAACATGCTGGCGGCGGTGGCAACCCTGCTGGCAATGGACTTTGCCCTTGACGAGATCCTCGGCGTCATCCCCAAACTGCAAGGGCCGGTAGGCCGCATGCAGCGCCTGGGTGGCGGCGCCAAGCCACTGGTGGTGGTCGACTACGCACATACGCCAGATGCGCTGGAGAAGGTTCTGGAAGCCCTGCGCCCGCATGCTCACGGCCAGCTGCTGTGCCTGTTCGGCTGCGGTGGCGACCGTGATCGCGGCAAGCGCCCACTGATGGCCGAAGTGGCCGAGCGCCTGGCGGACCGCGTACTGGTCACCGACGACAACCCGCGTAGCGAAGACCCGCTGCGTATCTTCGACGACATTCGCCCCGGTTTTGCCAAGCCTGACGGGGTGGAGTTCATCGCTGGCCGCGGCGCGGCCATTGCGCACCTGATTGCCACCGCTGCTGCCGACGACGTGATCGTGCTGGCCGGCAAGGGGCACGAGGATTACCAGGAGATCAACGGCGAGCGCCATGGTTTCTCCGACTTGATCGAAGCCGAAAAGGCACTTGCAGCCTGGGAGGCTCCGCATGCTTAAGCCCATGTCACTCAGCCAGCTGGCCCCGCTGCTGAACGGTCAGCAGATCGGCGCCGATGCGGCGTTCACCGGCGTCAGCATCGACAGCCGCAGTGTCAGTGCCGGGCAACTGTTCGTCGCCCTGACCGGCCCGCGTTTCGACGGCCACGACTACCTGGCCGATGTCAAAGCCAAGGGTGCCGTCGCGGCGCTGGTCGAGCGCGAGGTGGCCGATGTCGACCTGCCGCAATTGCGCGTGGCTGACTGCCGCCTGGCCCTGGGCCAGCTCGGGGCACTGAACCGTGCCGCCTACGACAAGCCAGTGGTGGCCATTACCGGTTCCAGCGGCAAGACCACAGTCAAGGAAATGCTTGCCAGCATCCTGCGCACCCGTGGTCTTGTGCACGCCACCCGTGGCAACCTCAACAACGACCTCGGTGCGCCGCTGACCCTGCTGGAAATCGCTGCGCAGCACAGTGCTGCGGTGATCGAGCTGGGCGCTTCGCGCATCGGTGAAATTCGCTACACCGTCGGCCTGACCCGGCCGCAGGTGGTCGTCATCAACAACGCCGGTACCGCCCACGTTGGCGAGTTCGGCGGCCCGGAGAAAATCGTCGAAGCCAAAGGCGAGATTCTTGAAGGCCTGGGCGAGGGCGGTATCGCCATTCTCAACCTGGACGACAAGGCCTTCGCGACCTGGAAGGCCCGTGCCGGGGCGCACAAGGTCATCAGCTTCGCCCGCAGCGACGCCCGTGCCGATTTCCATGCCAGCGCCATTGGGCGCGACGCCCGTGGTTGCCCGTCATTCCAGCTGCATGGCGCCGGCGAGGTGGCCCAGGTGCAGCTCAATGTGCTCGGTGAGCACAATGTCAGCAACGCCCTGGCCGCTGCCGCCGCTGCCCATGCCGTTGGTCTGAGCCTGGCTGGCATTGCAGCTGGCCTTGCGGCGGTGCAGCCGGTCAAGGGCCGCACCGTGGCGCAGATCGCGCCCAGTGGCGTGCGTGTGATCGACGACAGTTACAACGCAAATCCCACCTCGATGTGCGCGGCCATTGATATACTCGCCGGCTTCTCCGGCCGCACCGTCCTGGTGCTTGGGGATATCGGCGAACTGGGGCAGTGGGCGGAAGAAGGCCACCGGCAGGTGGGTGACTACGCGCGCGGCAAGGTCGACGCCCTGTACGCAGTGGGTTCCAACATGAAACATGCGGTCGAGGCGTTCGGCGCCAATGGCCGTCATTTCGCTACTCAAGCTGAGCTGATCGACGCGGTTAGTGCCGAAAACGCCAGCGACACCACTATTTTGATCAAGGGCTCGCGCAGCGCTGCGATGGAAAACGTCGTGGCGGCTTTGTGCGGTGCCAGCGGGGAGAAACATTAATGCTGCTGCTGTTGGCCGAGTATCTGCAACAGTTCCACAAAGGCTTCGCGGTCTTTCAGTACCTGTCCCTGCGCGGGATTCTGGGTGTACTGACCGCGTTGTCCCTGGCGCTGTGGCTGGGGCCGTGGATGATCCGTACGCTGCAAATTCGCCAGATCGGCCAGGCCGTACGTAATGACGGCCCGCAATCGCACCTGTCCAAGTCCGGCACCCCGACCATGGGCGGCGCACTGATCCTGTCGGCCATCGCTGTCAGCACCCTGCTGTGGGCCGACCTGAGCAACCGCTACGTCTGGGTGGTGCTGATCGTCACCCTGGCCTTCGGTGCCATCGGCTGGGTCGACGACTACCGCAAGGT
Organism: Pseudomonas sp. BJP69; assembly: GCF_007633355.1. NCBI lineage: Bacteria > Pseudomonadati > Pseudomonadota > Gammaproteobacteria > Pseudomonadales > Pseudomonadaceae > Pseudomonas > Pseudomonas sp. BJP69. The sequence goes on along the minus strand of NZ_CP041933.1, from coordinate 4,500,310 downwards.
GATCGAAAAGAATTCGCGGGGCCTGCCAAGCCGCTGGAAGTACTTCTGGCAGTCGGTGTTCGGCCTGGCGGCGGCGGTGTTCCTGTACAAGACCGCACCGACCAGCGTCGAAACCACGCTGATCCTGCCCTTCATCAAGGACGTCACCATTCCGCTGGGCGTCGGCTTCGTGGTGCTGACCTACTTCGTCATCGTCGGCTCCAGCAACGCGGTCAACCTCACCGACGGCCTCGACGGCCTGGCGATCATGCCCACGGTGATGGTCGGCGGCGCCTTGGGCATCTTCTGCTACCTGTCGGGTAACGTGAAATTCGCCGAGTACCTGCTGATTCCTTACGTGCCTGGCTCGGGCGAACTGATCGTGTTCTGTGGCGCCTTGATCGGTGCCGGCCTGGGCTTTTTGTGGTTCAACACCTACCCGGCACAAGTCTTCATGGGTGACGTCGGCGCGCTGGCGCTGGGCGCTGCCCTGGGCACCATCGCGGTGATCGTGCGCCAGGAAATCGTGCTGTTCATCATGGGCGGCATCTTTGTCGTGGAAACCCTGTCGGTGGTGATTCAAGTCGCCTCGTTCAAGCTGACCGGCAAACGGGTGTTCCGCATGGCACCGATCCACCACCACTTTGAACTCAAGGGCTGGCCAGAGCCACGCGTGATCGTCCGCTTCTGGATCATCACCGTGATCCTGGTGCTGATCGGCCTTGCCACCCTGAAACTGAGGTAGATGAGCGTGTCTTTGATCGCTTCCGACCAATTCCGCATCGTTGTCGGCCTCGGCAAGAGCGGCATGTCCCTGGTTCGCTTCCTGGCGAGCCGGGGCATTGCCTTTGCAGTCGCCGACACCCGCGAGCAACCGCCGGAACTGGACACCCTGCGCCGTGAGTACCCGCAGGTGGAAGTGCGCTGTGGTGAACTGGACGTTGACTTCCTGTGCCGCGCCAACGAACTGTACGTGAGCCCTGGCCTGGCCCTGGCTACCCCGGCCCTGCAGCAGGCCGCTGCGCGGGGCGTGCAGCTGTCGGGGGACATCGAGCTGTTCGCCCGCCATGCCAAGGCGCCGATCATCGCCATCAGCGGTTCCAACGCCAAGAGCACCGTGACCACGCTGGTGGGTGAAATGGCAGCCAAGGCCGGCAAGCGCGTGGCCGTGGGCGGTAACCTGGGGACCCCGGCACTGGACCTGCTGGCCGATGACGTCGAGCTGTACGTGCTGGAGCTGTCGAGCTTCCAGCTGGAAACCACCGACCAGCTCAATGCCGAAGTGGCCACCGTGCTGAACATCAGCGAAGACCACATGGACCGCTACAGCGGCCTGCCGGCCTATCACCTGGCCAAGCACCGCATCTTCCGCGGTGCCAGGCAGGTGGTCGTGAACCGCCAGGACGCCCTGAGCCGGCCACTGCCGGTAGAAGGCCGACCTTGCTGGTCCTTCGGCCTCAACCAACCAGACTTCAAGGCATTCGGCCTGCGCGAAGTGGATGGCGAGAAATACCTGGCGTTCGAATTCCAGGCATTGCTGCCGGTGCGCGAGCTGAAGATTCGCGGTGCCCATAACCAGAGCAATGCACTGGCGGCGCTGGCCTTGGGCCATGCTGCCGGGTTGCCGTTCGAGCCGATGCTCGAAGCGCTGCGCGAATTCGCGGGCCTGGCCCACCGTTGCCAGTGGGTGCGCGAGCGTGACGGCGTGAACTGGTACGACGATTCCAAGGCCACCAATGTCGGTGCTGCATTGGCCGCCATCGAAGGCCTGGGGGCCGATATCGAGGGCAAGCTGGTGTTGATCGCAGGTGGCGACGGCAAAGGCGCCGAGTTCGGCGCCCTGCGTGAACCGGTCAAGCGGTTTTGCCGCGCCGTGGTGTTGCTGGGCCGTGATGCCGAGCGCCTTGCCCAAGCCTTGGGTGATGACGTGCCGCTGGTGCGGGTAAAAACCCTCGACGACGCCGTGCAACAGTGCGCCGACCTGGCCCGGGCCGGGGATGCCGTGCTGTTGTCGCCAGCCTGCGCCAGCCTCGACATGTTCCGGAACTTCGAAGAACGCGGGCGGCTGTTCGCCCAGGCAGCGGGGGCCCTGGCATGATCTTCGGTGTGCTCAAGCCCTATCCGTCGCCGCTGATCAGCGGCCGTGGCATCGACCTCGACTTCGCGATGCTGGCCGGCTGCCTGGCCTTGCTCGGTCTGGGCCTGGTGATGATCACCTCGGCCTCCTCGGAAGTGGCTGCAGCGCAGTCGGGCAACCCGCTGTACCACATGTTCCGCCACCTGGTGTACGTGTTCCTGGGCCTGGTGGCTTGTGGTGCGACCCTGATGATCCCGATCGCCACCTGGCAGCGCATGGGCTTCCTCATGCTGCTGGGCGCCTTCGGCTTGCTGGTGCTGGTGCTGGTGCCGGGGATCGGCCGCGAAGTGAACGGCTCCATGCGCTGGATCGGCTTCAGCTTCTTCAACGTGCAGCCTTCGGAAATCGCCAAGGTGTTCGTGGTGGTCTACCTTGCCGGGTACCTGGTGCGCCGCCAGACCGAAGTCCGCGAGACCTGGATGGGCTTCTTCAAACCCTTCATCGTGTTGCTGCCAATGGCTGCGCTGCTGCTGATGGAACCGGACTTCGGCGCCACCGTGGTGATGATGGGCGCGGCCGCGGCCATGTTGTTCCTTGGCGGTGTCGGGCTGTTCCGCTTCAGCCTCATGGTGCTGCTGGCAGTGTTGGCGGTGTTCGTTCTGGTGCAGGCGCAGCCTTACCGCATGGCGCGCCTGATCACCTTTACCGACCCATGGTCCGACCAGTTCGGCTCCGGTTACCAGTTGACCCAGGCGTTGATCGCGTTCGGCCGTGGCGAGTGGCTGGGCGTTGGCCTGGGCAACAGCGTGCAGAAGCAGTTCTACCTGCCTGAAGCGCACACCGACTTCGTGTTCTCGGTACTGGCCGAAGAGCTGGGCGTGGTCGGCTCGCTGGTGACCATCGCCCTGTTCGTGTTCGTGACCGTCCGCGCCCTGTACATCGGCCTGTGGGCGGAGAAGGCCAAGCAGTTCTTCGCCGCGTACATGGCGTTCGGCCTGGCCTTCCTGTGGATCGGCCAGTTCCTGATCAACATCGGGGTGAATGTCGGCTTGCTGCCGACCAAAGGCCTGACCCTGCCGTTCCTCAGCTACGGGGGCAGCTCGCTGGTCATCTGTTGTGCTTGCGTGGGCTTGTTGTTGCGTATCGAGTGGGAAAGCCGTACGCACCTGGGCAGCGAGGAGCACGAATTCAGCGAAAGCGATTTTGCCGAGGAGACCAGTCATGGCCGCTGACGGCAAGAACGTACTGATCATGGCCGGCGGTACCGGCGGGCACGTGTTCCCGGCCCTGGCCTGCGCCCGTGAGTTCCAGGCGCGCGGGTACAGCGTGCACTGGCTGGGCACCCCGCGCGGCATCGAGAATGAACTGGTGCCCCAGGCCGGCCTGCCGCTGCACCTGATCCAGGTCAGCGGCCTGCGCGGCAAAGGCAAGCTGTCGTTGCTCAAGGCACCCTTGACCCTGGTCAAGGCCGTTCTCCAGGCAAGGCGGATCATTCGCCAGCTCAAGCCGGTGTGCGTGCTGGGCTTTGGTGGTTATGTGACCGGCCCCGGCGGCGTGGCCGCGCGGCTGTGTGGCGTGCCGCTGGTGATCCATGAGCAGAACGCCCGCGCCGGTACCGCCAACCGCTTGCTGGTGCCGCTGTCTGCGCGGGTTTGCGAGGCGTTCCCGAACACCTTCGAGGCCAGCGACAAGCGCCGCACCACCGGCAACCCGGTGCGCCCCGAGCTGTTCCTGGATGCGCCGCGCGCGCCCCTGGCCGAACGCCGGGCACGGCTGTTGGTGCTGGGCGGCAGCCTGGGGGCGGAACCATTGAACAAATTGTTGCCTAAGGCCCTGTCCGAAGTGCCTGCTGCCGTGCGGCCCGAGGTGTTTCATCAGGCCGGCAAGCAGCACGCGCAGATCACCGCCGAGCGTTATCACGAGGCCGGCGTCGAGGCTCAGGTCGAGCCTTTCATCAAGGACATGGCCCAAGCCTATGGCTGGGCCGACATGGTGGTGTGTCGGGCGGGTGCGCTGACCGTCAGCGAGTTGGCGGCGGCAGGCCTGCCTTCGGTGCTGGTGCCGTTGCCTCACGCAATCGACGATCACCAGACCCACAACGCCCAATATCTGGCTCGCGAAGGTGCTGCCTTCCTGATGCCACAAGCGACAACTGGCGCAGCGCAGCTCGCTGAACGCCTGAACGAGGTGCTGATGCAACCCGAGAAACTCAATGTCATGGCAGGTACCGCACGGCGCCTGGCCAAACCTGCAGCAACCAGCACCGTGGTCGATATCTGCCTGGAGGTGGCCCATGGTTGAAAGCCAGAAAGCCATGCCCCAGCCGAAAATGGGTCGTATCCGCCGCATTCACTTCGTCGGTATCGGCGGCGTGGGCATGTGCGGCATTGCCGAAGTGTTGCTGAACCTGGGCTATGAAGTGTCCGGTTCCGACCTGAAAGCCTCCCCGGTCACCGAGCGCCTGGAGTCATTCGGTGCCGAGATCTTCGTCGGCCATCGTGCCGAGAACGCTGCCACTGCCGATGTGCTGGTGGTTTCCAGCGCCATCAACCCGGCCAACCCGGAAGTGGCCACCGCCCTCGAGCGGCGCATTCCGGTGGTACCGCGTGCCGAGATGCTCGCCGAACTGATGCGCTACCGCCACGGTGTGGCAGTCGCCGGTACACACGGCAAGACCACCACCACCAGCCTGCTGGCCTCGGTATTCGCCGCAGGCGGTCTGGATCCGACCTTCGTCATCGGTGGTCGCCTGACTGCGGCCGGCACCAATGCCCAGTTGGGCACCAGCCGCTACCTGATCGCCGAAGCCGATGAAAGCGATGCCAGCTTCCTGCACCTGCAACCGATGGTGGCTGTGGTCACCAACATCGACGCCGACCACATGGCGACCTATGAAGGCGACTTCAACAAACTGAAGAAAACCTTCGTCGAGTTCCTGCACAACCTGCCGTTCTATGGCCTGGCGGTGATGTGCCTGGACGACCCGGTGGTGCGCGAGATTCTGCCGCAGGTGAAGCGCCCGACCGTGACCTACGGTTTCAGCGAAGAGGCCGACATCCGCGCCATCAATGTGCGCCAGCAGGGTATGCAGACCCATTTCACCGTGCTGCGCCGCGACTGCGAGCCGCTGGACGTGTCGGTGAACATGCCGGGCAACCACAACGTGCTCAATGCCCTGGCCACCATCGCCATTGCCACTGACGAAGGCATCACCGACGAAGCCATCGTGCAGGGCCTTTCCGGCTTCCAGGGCGTTGGGCGTCGCTTCCAGGTCTACGGCGAGCTGCCGGTCGAAGACGGCAGCGTGATGCTGGTCGATGACTACGGCCACCACCCGACCGAAGTGGCCGCCGTGATCAAGGCTGTGCGTGGTGGCTGGCCAAGCCGCCGCCTGGTGATCGTCTACCAGCCGCACCGCTATAGCCGCACCCGCGACCTGTACGACGATTTCGTTCAGGTGCTGGGCGATGCCAACGTGCTGCTGCTGATGGAGGTGTACCCGGCTGGCGAAGAGCCCATCCCCGGTGCCGACAGCCGGCAGCTGTGCCACAGCATTCGCCAGCGCGGCAAGCTCGACCCGATCTACATCGAACGTGGCGCCGAGCTGGCGCCACTGGTCAAGCCGTTGCTGCGCGCTGGCGACATCCTGCTCTGTCAGGGTGCCGGTGACGTTGGCGGCCTGGCCCCGCAACTGATGAAAAGCCCGCTGTTCGCTGGCGCCAAGCAGGAGAAGTCGAAATGACCAGCGCCTACGACAAGCTGCACTCTACCCTCGACGTGAAAGCGTTTGGCCGCGTTGCCGTGCTGTACGGCGGCAAGAGTGCCGAGCGCGAAGTGTCGCTCAAGTCCGGCACCGCCGTGATCGATGCGCTGACCTCCGCCGGTGTGGACGTCGTTGCCATCGACGTCGGTGACGACCTGCTCGACCGCCTGCAGAACGAGAAGATCGACCGCGCCTTCATCATCCTCCACGGCCGTGGCGGTGAGGATGGCAGCATGCAGGGGCTGCTGGAGTGCCTGGGCATCCCTTATACCGGTAGCGGCATCCTCGCTTCGGCCCTGGCCATGGACAAGCTGCGTACCAAGCAGGTGTGGCAGAGCCTGGGCATTCCTACCCCGCGCCACGCGGTGCTGGCGAGTGAAAGCGATTGTTTGCAGGCCAGTACGGAACTGGGCTTCCCGCTGATCGTCAAACCCGCCCATGAAGGCTCTAGCATCGGCATGGCCAAGGTGAACAGCGCCGAGGAACTGATCGCCGCCTGGCAAGACGCTGCCCAGTACGATTCCCAGGTACTGGTAGAGCAGTGGATCCACGGCCCGGAGTTCACCATTGCGGTGCTGCGCGGCCAGGTGCTGCCGCCGATCGCCCTGGGTACACCGCACGTGTTCTACGACTACGACGCCAAGTACATCGCCAACGATACCCAGTACCGCATTCCGTGCGGCCTGGATAGCGCCAAGGAACAGGAACTGATCGACCTGACCGCCCGTGCCTGTGATGCCGTTGGCATCGAGGGCTGGGGGCGGCTGGACGTGATGCAGGACGAGCAAGGCCGGTTCTGGCTGCTCGAAGTAAACACCGCACCCGGCATGACCGATCATAGCCTGGTGCCCATGGCGGCCCGCGCGGCTGGCCTGGACTTCCAGCAACTGGTGCTGGCAATCCTGGCCGAAAGCGTGGCGACGCGAGGTTAATCATCATGCAAGGCGCAATGATACGTCAGCAGCAACCCGTAACCGGCCGTAGCAAGCCGGTGCCGCGTGGTGCCAGCAGGCTGGTGGCCGACGAGCCCGTATCGGCGCGCCTGCCGCGGCCCAGCCTCGGCGGCCTGAAGCGCCTGCTGTGGCCGGTATTGCTGGTGGCAGCAGGCTTCGGTGCCTACGAAGGGGCCATTCGCCTGATGCCTTATGCCGACCGGCCCATCGCCAAGATCGATGTGCAGGGCGACCTCACCTACATCAGCCAGCAGTCGGTGCAGCAGCGTATCGCCCCTTACGTGGCCGCGAGCTTCTTCAGTGTCGACCTGCCGGCGATGCGTGCGGAGCTCGAACAGATGCCCTGGATCGCCCACGCTGAAGTACGCCGGGTGTGGCCTGACGAGGTGGTCATCCGCCTGGAAGAACAGCTGCCGGTGGCGCGCTGGGGCGACGAAGCCTTGCTCAACAACCAGGGCCAGGCATTCACCCCGCGTGAGCTGGCCAACTATGAGCACCTGCCGCAGCTTGCCGGGCCGCAGCGTGCCCAGCAACAAGTCATGCAGCAGTATCAGGTATTGAGCCAGATGCTGCGCCCCTTGGGCTTTTCCATCGCTCGCCTGGAGCTGCGCGAGCGAGGCAGCTGGTTCCTGACCACTGGCGCGAGCAGCGCCGGGCCGGGCATCGAGCTGCTGCTGGGGCGCGACCATCTGGTGGAGAAGATGCGCCGTTTCATTGCCATTTACGACAAGACACTCAAAGACCAGATCAGCACTATCGCCCGCATTGATCTGCGTTATTCCAACGGACTTGCCGTTGGTTGGCGGGAACCGATTGCACCGACGACGGCCCAACCCGCCGTTGCGAAGAATTAGAGAGAGGCAGGACCATGGCAAACGCGCATAGCGGCAAAATGATCGTCGGGCTGGATATTGGCACCTCCAAGGTGGTGGCACTGGTCGGCGAAGTGGGCGAAGACGGCACCCTGGAAATCGTCGGTATCGGCACACACCCGTCCCGCGGCCTGAAAAAAGGCGTGGTGGTGAACATCGAGTCGACCGTGCAATCGATCCAGCGCGCCGTCGAAGAAGCGCAGCTGATGGCCGGCTGCCGCATCCACTCGGCGTTCGTGGGCGTCGCCGGTAACCATATCCGCAGCCTGAACTCCCACGGCATCGTCGCCATCCGTGACCGCGAGGTCAGCCTGGCCGACCTGGAGCGGGTACTGGACGCGGCCCAGGCGGTGGCCATCCCGGCCGACCAGCGCGTGCTGCACACCCTGCCGCAGGACTACGTGATCGACAACCAGGAAGGCGTCCGCGAGCCGCTGGGCATGTCTGGCGTGCGTCTGGAAGCCAAGGTGCACGTGGTGACCTGCGCGGTCAACGCGGCACAGAACATCGAAAAGTGCGTGCGCCGCTGCGGCCTGGAAATCGACGACATCATCCTCGAGCAGCTGGCTTCGGCCTATTCGGTGCTCACCGACGATGAAAAGGAACTGGGCGTGTGCCTGGTCGACATCGGTGGCGGTACCACCGACATCGCCATCTTCACCGAAGGCGCGATCCGCCACACCGCTGTCATTCCGATTGCCGGCGACCAGGTGACCAACGACATCGCCATGGCCCTGCGTACCCCGACCCAGTACGCCGAAGAAATCAAGATCCGCTACGCCTGCGCCCTGGCCAAACTGGCGGGCGCTGGCGAGACCATCAAGGTGCCGAGCGTGGGCGACCGCCCACCGCGCGAGCTGTCGCGTCAGGCCCTGGCCGAGGTGGTGGAGCCGCGTTACGACGAGCTCTTCACCCTGATCCAGGCCGAACTGCGCCGCAGCGGGTACGAGGACCTGGTGCCAGCGGGCATCGTCCTCACCGGCGGTACCGCGAAGATGGAAGGTGCCGTGGAACTGGCCGAGGAAATCTTCCACATGCCGGTACGCCTGGGCGTACCGCACAGCGTTCGGGGCCTGAGCGACGTGGTTCGCAACCCCATTTATTCCACCGGCGTGGGCTTGCTCACCTACGGCCTGCTCAAGCAGTCCGAGGACATGGTCCTGACCGGCAGCAGCAACAGCAGCAACAACAGCTATGGCGATGAACCGAAGGCCCCAGTGCTTGAACGCTTCAAGCGCTGGGTACAGGGCAACTTCTAAGTTTCAAAGCAGTAGTGGTAGGCGCAACAACTAGAGAACTGTAAGGAGAGGGAAAATGTTCGAGCTCGTAGACAACGTCCCGCAAAGCCCGGTCATCAAAGTGATCGGCGTTGGTGGTGGTGGCGGCAACGCCGTCAACCACATGGTCAAGAGCAGCATCGAAGGCGTGGAATTCATCTGCGCCAACACGGATGCTCAGGCCCTGAAAAACATTGGTGCACGCACCATCCTGCAATTGGGCACTGGCGTGACCAAGGGCCTGGGTGCTGGTGCCAATCCGGAAGTCGGCCGTCAGGCCGCACTGGAAGACCGTGAGCGCATCGCCGAAGTGCTGCAAGGCACCAACATGGTGTTCATCACCACTGGCATGGGCGGCGGTACCGGTACCGGTGCTGCACCGATCATCGCCGAAGTGGCCAAGGAAATGGGCATCCTCACCGTAGCCGTGGTGACCCGTCCGTTCCCGTTCGAGGGCCGCAAGCGCATGCAGATCGCCGATGAAGGCATCCGCATGCTGGCTGAAAGCGTCGACTCGTTGATCACCATCCCCAACGAGAAACTGCTGACCATCCTGGGCAAGGATGCCAGCCTGCTGTCCGCCTTCGCCAAGGCCGATGATGTACTGGCCGGTGCCGTGCGCGGTATCTCCGACATCATCAAGCGCCCGGGCATGATCAACGTCGACTTCGCCGACGTGCGCACCGTCATGGGTGAAATGGGCATGGCGATGATGGGTACTGGTTGCGCCAGCGGCCCGAACCGTGCACGCGAAGCCACCGAAGCAGCCATCCGCAACCCGCTGCTGGAAGATGTCAACCTGCAGGGCGCCCGCGGCATCCTGGTGAACATCACCGCTGGCCCGGACCTGTCGCTGGGTGAATACTCCGACGTGGGTAGCATCATCGAAGCCTTCGCCTCTGACCACGCCATGGTCAAGGTTGGTACCGTGATCGATCCGGACATGCGTGACGAACTGCACGTGACCGTTGTGGCCACCGGCCTGGGCGCGCGTATCGAGAAGCCTGTGAAAGTGGTCGACAACACCCTGCAGACTGCCCAGCAGGCGTACGAAGCGTCCAACCCGGCGCCAGTTCGTCAGGAGCAGCCAGCCGTGAACTACCGTGACCTGGAGCGCCCGACCGTAATGCGCAACCAGGCCCACGCCGGTGCTGCGGCAGCCGCGAAAATGAACCCTCAGGATGACCTGGATTACCTGGATATCCCGGCATTCCTGCGTCGTCAGGCTGATTAATGGAATTTATCAGGGGTATAAAGGTGATTGGTATTCATCAAAGGTTGGGTCTGTTATCATCCCCAGCCTTTGTTGATACCTGTTCGCAATTTGCGCTGAAGCGGCCAATGCCATGATTAAACAACGCACCCTGAAGAATACCATCCGTGCCACAGGTGTCGGCCTGCACTCCGGGGAGAAGGTTTACCTGACCCTCAAGCCTGCACCTGTTGACACCGGCATCGTCTTCCGCCGCGCCGACCTCGACCCTGTGGTCGAGATCCCTGCGCGTGCGGCCAACGTCGGCGAGACCACCATGTCGACGACGCTGGTCAACGGTGACGTCAAGGTCGATACGGTCGAGCACCTGCTCTCCGCCATGGCGGGCCTGGGCATCGATAACGCCTACGTCGAGCTCTCCGCCTCGGAAGTGCCGATCATGGATGGCAGCGCCGGTCCCTTCGTATTCCTGATTCAGTCTGCCGGCCTGGAAGAACAGGACGCAGCCAAGAAGTTCATCCGCATCCTGCGTGAGGTGACTGTGGAAGAGGGCGACAAGCGCGCCACTTTCCTGCCTTTCGACGGTTTCAAGGTGAGCTTCGAGATCGACTTCGATCACCCGGTCCTCAAGGGCCAGACCCAGAGCGCGGTTGTCGACTTCTCCAGCACCTCGTTCGTGAAGGAAGTCAGCCGCGCCCGCACGTTCGGTTTCATGCGTGACATCGAGTACCTGCGCAAGCACAACCTTGCGTTGGGTGGCAGTGTCAAGAATGCCATCGTGGTCGACGAGACAGGTGTGCTCAACGAAGACGGCCTTCGTTCCGATGACGAATTCGTCAAGCACAAGATCCTCGACGCCATTGGCGACCTCTACCTGCTGGGCAACAGCCTGATCGGCGAGTTCAAGGGCTACAAGTCCGGCCACGCGCTGAACAACCAGCTGTTGCGCAAGCTGATTGCCGAAACCGATGCCTGGGAAGTGGTCACGTTCGAAGATGCCAGTACGGCACCGATCTCGTACATGCGCCCTGTTGCGGCCGTGTAAGTTCGAACACTCTCTCTAGTGTTGTAATCAAGGCCACCTTCGGGTGGCCTTTTTTATTGCTTGTCGCCAGCGTGGGCGGCCAAGCGCTCCAGTGCAGCGCGCAGCTTGGGGTCGGCGATGCCCTCGGCGGTGTCACGCAGGCTTGCCGCGGCGCTGGTGGACAGCTCGGCAGCATGCCCGCCGCGTTTGGCCGGTACCAGGGGCGGCTGCACCTTATAGAGGATGCGCCGGAGGTTGCCAAAGGCCTCCATGGCCTGCAATGCGGCCAGCAGGCGCTTCTGCTGGTAGCGCAGGCGGGTAGCCCAATGGCCATCGGTCACCACCAGCAACAAGGTGCCATCGCGCCATGAGGCCACGTGGCAATGCTCGCGGGCAGCCGGTTGCAGCTGGCTTTCCAGCAGGCGCTGCAGGTGTTCCAGGCGTTCGGCCTGGTTCAGCAGCAGGCGCAGCGGGCGCACCTGGCGCAGCAGGGCCGAGGGTGGCTGGGCGGGGGAGGGTTTGTAGGCCATGGGGGTACGCATGAGGTTACAAGATCGGCAGTTTAACACCTGTAGAACCTGTGCTGGCCGCTTCGCGGGCACAGGCAACGCAAGATAAGACTGGTTCTCGATACCTTTCATGTTGCCAAACCTTGAACTCAGGGAAAATGCCCCTATCTAAACCAAGCCCCTGCCAAAGCGCTGTGCCAGCATCGTGGAAATCCACCACTTTCCTCACAATCGTTTCCGGGTAGAATGCTCGTTCGCATGCGGCCTCAGGGCTGCACGGGCGACTCATGGGGCCGCCCTCCATCCCTACGTGTGGAAGATCCTGCCGATATGTTTGCGCCTTTGTTAAAAAAACTTTTTGGAAGCAAGAACGAGCGTGAAGTAAAACGCATGCTCAAGACGGTGAGTATCGTCAATGCCTTCGAAGAGAAGATGGTGGCCCTCTCCGACGAGCAACTGCGGGGCAAGACTGCAGAGTTCAAGGAGCGCCTGGCCAAAGGCGAGACACTGGACCAATTGTTGCCCGAAGCCTTTGCCGTGGCCCGCGAGGCTGGCAAGCGCGTGATGGGCATGCGCCACTTCGACGTTCAGTTGATTGGCGGCATGACCCTGCACGAAGGCATGATCGCAGAAATGCGTACCGGTGAAGGCAAGACCTTGGTCGGTACCCTGGCCGTGTACCTCAACGCACTGTCCGGCAAGGGCGTGCATGTGGTTACCGTCAACGACTACCTGGCCCGCCGCGACGCCAACTGGATGCGCCCGCTGTACGAGTTTCTCGGCCTGTCGGTCGGTATCGTATCGGCCTTCCAGCCGCCGGAAGAAAAGCGTGCTGCCTATGCGGCCGACATCACCTACGGCACCAACAACGAATTCGGTTTCGACTACCTGCGCGACAACATGGCGTTCAGCCAGGACGAGAAGTTCCAGCGTGAACTGAACTTCGCCGTGATCGACGAAGTGGACTCCATTCTCATCGACGAAGCGCGCACCCCGCTGATCATCTCCGGCCAGGCCGAAGACAGCTCCAAGCTGTACATCGAGATCAACCGCCTGATCCCGCGCCTGACCCAGCACGTCGAAGAAGTCGAAGGCCAGGTCACTCAGGAAGGCCACTTCACCATCGACGAGAAGAGCCGCCAGGTCGAGCTCAACGAGGCCGGTCACCAGTTCATCGAAGAGATGCTGACCCAGGCCGGGTTGCTGGCTGAAGGCGAGAGCCTGTACTCGGCGCATAACCTGGGCCTGCTGACCCACGTATATGCCGGCCTGCGCGCACACAAGCTGTTCCACCGCAACATCGAGTACATCGTCCAGGACGGCCAGGTACTGCTGATCGACGAGCACACCGGCCGGACCATGCCGGGCCGGCGCCTGTCCGAAGGCCTGCACCAGGCCATCGAGGCCAAGGAAAACCTGAACATCCAGGCCGAGAGCCAGACCCTGGCCTCGACCACCTTCCAGAACTACTTCCGCCTGTACACCAAGCTGTCCGGCATGACCGGTACTGCCGACACCGAAGCCTTCGAGTTCCAGTCGATCTACGCGCTGAACGTGATGGTCATCCCGCCGAACAAGCCGCTGGCGCGCAAGGACTTCAACGACCTGGTGTACCTGACCGCCGACGAGAAGTACGCCGCGATCATTGCCGACATCAAGGAAAGCATGAAGCAGGGCCGGCCGATTCTGGTTGGTACCGCGACCATCGAAACGTCCGAACACATGTCGAACCTGCTGAAGAAAGAAGGTATCGACCACAAGGTGCTGAACGCCAAGTACCACGAGAAAGAAGCCGAAATCATCGCCCAGGCCGGTGCGCCGGGTGCCCTGACCATCGCCACCAACATGGCCGGCCGTGGTACCGACATCCTGCTGGGCGGTAACTGGGAAGCCGAAGTGGCCGCCCTGGAAAACCCGACCGCCGAGCAGATCGCCCAGATCAAGGCCGACTGGCAGAAGCGTCACCAGCAGGTGATCGAGGCCGGTGGCCTGCACGTGATCGCCTCCGAGCGCCACGAGTCGCGCCGTATCGACAACCAGTTGCGTGGCCGTTCCGGCCGTCAGGGCGACCCGGGCTCCAGCCGCTTCTACCTGTCGCTGGAAGACAGCCTGATGCGTATCTTTGCCTCCGATCGGGTGAAGAACTTCATGAAGGCCCTGGGCATGCAGGCGGGCGAGGCCATCGAGCACCGCATGGTCACCAATGCCATCGAGAAGGCGCAGCGCAAGGTCGAAGGCCGCAACTTCGACATCCGCAAGCAGTTGCTTGAATACGACGACGTGGCCAACGAGCAGCGCAAGGTGATCTACCACATGCGCAACAGCCTGCTGGCGGCCGAGAACATTGGCGACACCATCGTCGAATTCCGCAAGGAAGTCCTGGACGCTACCATCAGCCAGCACATTGCGCCGCAGTCGCTGCCCGAGCAGTGGGACGTGGCCGGCCTGGAGGCATCGCTGGCCAGCGACTTCGCCATCAAGCTGCCGATCCAGCAGTGGCTCGACGAAGACGATCACCTCTACGAGGAGACGCTGCGCGAGAAGCTGCTGAACGAGATCACCACGGCCTACACCGAGAAAGAAGACCAGGCCGGCCTCGACGCCCTGCGTACCTTCGAGAAGCAGATTCTGCTGCGTGTGCTGGACGACCTGTGGAAAGACCACCTGTCGACCATGGACCACTTGCGCCACGGTATTCACCTGCGTGGCTATGCGCAGAAGAACCCCAAGCAGGAGTACAAGCGCGAGTCGTTCAGCCTGTTCCAGGAACTGCTGGAGTCGATCAAGCGCGATACCATCCGCGTGCTGTCGCACGTGCAGGTACGCCGCGAAGACCCGGTCGAAGAGGAAGCCCGCCTGCGCCGCGAGGCCGAGGAGCTGGCCAGCCGCATGCAGTTCGAGCACGCCCCAGCCCCTGGCCTGGAAGGCGAGCAGCTGAGCGAGGAGGAGGCCGAAGTGGCCGTTGCCTCGGCGCCGGTGCGCAACGAGCAGAAGCTGGGCCGCAATGAGCCTTGCTGGTGTGGTTCGGGCAAGAAGTTCAAGCATTGCCACGGGCAGATCGAATGATCTGACCTGGGTGTTGTAACCTGATACATCCTGGGGCCGCTTTGCGGCCCCGTTTTTTGTACATCCACCGAATTTTCTAGGAGCGCTCTAATGGCTGTTGGTCTTGGTCCTTTGCCCACCCTGCACCCGGTTGCGGGTTTTGAACTCGGCATCGCTTCTGCCGGCATCAAGCGTCCTGGGCGCAAGGATGTGGTGGTCATGCGCTGCGCCGAAGGCTCCAGCGTGGCGGGCGTGTTCACCCTCAACGCTTTCTGCGCGGCACCGGTGATCCTCTCCAAGCAGCGTGTACAGGGCACCGTGCGCTACCTGTTGACCAACACCGGTAATGCCAACGCCGGTACCGGCGCCCCTGGGCTGGCAGCCGCCGAACGCACCTGCGCCAAGCTGGCTGAACTGGCCGGCGTACCCGCCGAATCGGTACTGCCGTTCTCCACCGGGGTAATCGGCGAGCCACTGCCGGTCGAAAAGATCGAAGGCGCGCTGCAGGCCGCCCTCGATAACCTGTCGGAGAACAACTGGGCCGAAGCGGCCACCGGCATCATGACCACCGATACCTTGCCCAAAGGCGCCAGCCGCCAGTTCCAGCACGATGGCGTGACCGTGACCGTGACCGGTATCAGCAAGGGCGCCGGCATGATCCGCCCGAACATGGCCACCATGCTTGGCTACATCGCCACCGACGCCAAGGTTGCCCCGGCGGTGCTCAAGGACCTGATGCTGGACGGCGCCAACAAGTCGTTCAACCGCATCACCATCGATGGCGACACCTCGACCAACGATTGCTGCATGCTGATCGCCACCGGCAAGGCCAACCTGCCAGAAGTCACCGAAGCCAGTGGTGCGCTGTTCGAGGCCCTGAAAAAAGCCGTGTTCGAAGTGTGCATGGACGTGGCCCAGGCCATCGTGCGTGACGGC
This sequence comes from Pseudomonas sp. BJP69, assembly GCF_007633355.1. Taxonomy (NCBI): domain Bacteria; kingdom Pseudomonadati; phylum Pseudomonadota; class Gammaproteobacteria; order Pseudomonadales; family Pseudomonadaceae; genus Pseudomonas; species Pseudomonas sp. BJP69. Next base: position 4,484,662 of record NZ_CP041933.1, on the reverse strand, counting down.
GAAGGTGCGACCAAGTTCGTGACCGTGCAGGTCAACGGCGGTGGCAACCACCAGGAATGCCTGGACGTCGGTTACGCAGTGGCCCACTCGCCGCTGATCAAGACCGCACTGTTCGCGTCGGACCCAAACTGGGGCCGTATTCTCGCCGCGGTGGGCCGTGCCGGTGTGCCGGAGCTGGACGTGAGCCTGATCGACGTCTACCTGGATAACGTGTGCATCGCCAGCCAGGGCGGCCGCAGCCCCAGCTACACCGAAGCCCAGGGCTCGGCGGTGATGGCCCAGGAAGAGATCACGATCCGGATCGAACTGGGGCGTGGCCAGTGCAGCGAAACCATCTGGACCACCGACCTGTCGCACGAGTACGTGAAGATCAACGCCGAATACCGTACCTGATGCAGTGCTGGGGTCGGGCAACGGCCCCACAATTCCAGAACCAGGAGACGAACCATGAGCGATCACCTGAACTTCGGCGACACGTTGCGCGCCTTGTTGCAGGCTGGCCTGGCGGAGCGTGAAGTGTGAAAAGGATTCATGTTGTAGCAGCGGTCATTCGTGGCGCCGATGGCCGCATTCTGATCGCGCGGCGGGCCGCCACCCAGCACCAGGGTGGCCTGTGGGAGTTTCCCGGCGGCAAGGTCGAAGCCGGTGAAAGCGTGGAAGCGGCACTGGCCCGCGAGCTGCGCGAAGAGCTGGGTATCGAGGTGAGCCGTTCGCGTGCGCTGATCAAGGTCAGCCACGACTACCCGGACAAGCAGGTGTTGCTGGACGTGCGTGAAGTGCAGGCCTTCACCGGCGAAGCGCATGGCGCCGAGGGTCAGCCGCTGGCGTGGGTTGCCCCGCGCGATTTGCCGCAGTACGAATTTCCCGAGGCCAACCAGCCGATCGTGGCTGCCGCGCGCCTGCCGGACCAGTACCTGATTACCCCCGATGGCCTGGAAGTGCCGCAACTGCTCAAGGGCATACAGAAGGCGGTTGCCAGCGGCATTCGCCTGATTCAGTTGCGCGCCCCGGACATGTACGACCCCAAGTACCGCGACGTGGCGGTGGATGCGGTTGGGCTGTGTGCGGGCAAGGCGCAGTTGATGCTCAAGGGGCCGCTGGAATGGCTGGGCGATTTCCCTTCGGCCGGCTGGCACCTGACCGCGGCGCAGTTGCGCAAGTACGCCGCCAAAGGTCGGCCGTTTCCCCGCGAGCGGTGGTTGGCGGCTTCCTGCCACTGCGCCGAAGAGCTGGCACTGGCCGAGCAGATGGGCGTCGACTTCGTCACCCTGTCGCCAGTCCAGGCAACCCAGACCCACCCCGAGGCGGCGCCGTTGGGCTGGGACGAAGCTGGACGTTTGCTGGCCGGGTTCAGCAAGCCGGTGTACTTGCTGGGTGGGGTAGGGCCGGGTGAGCGCGAGCGAGCCTGGGAAGCCGGGGCCCAGGGTGTGGCCGGCATCCGGGCATTCTGGCCCGAGGCCTGAGCCATTGGGGCGGCCCTTCGCGACACCGCGCAGGCCGCCCCGAACCTGTCAGCCCTGCGGTTTTTCAGCAGGCTGCCACAACACCTCGGCCACCCCCTGTCGCCGCCCGATGATCCGGGCCGCCACGAACAGCAGGTCGGACAGGCGGTTGATGTACGCCAGACCCACCCCTTCCAGTGGTTCCAGCGCATGCAGCTGCTGGCAGCGCCGCTCGGCGCTGCGCGCCAGGCTGCGGCACACATGGGCCTGCGCCACCAGCATCGAACCACTGGGCAGGATGAAGTTCTTCAGCGGCCCCAGCTCTTCGTTCCACACATCGATGACCGCCTCCAGGCGCTCCACTTCTGCCTGGTTCAAGGCCTGGTAGCTGGGCATGGCCAGCTCGCCACCCAGGTCGAACAAGCGGTGCTGACACGGCGCGAGCACCGCAGTGACCTCTTCCAGGCCTTGCTCGGCCAGGCCTGCCAAAAGCACGCCGAGCTGGCTGTTGAGGCTGTCTACCTCGCCAATGGCTTCTATGCGCGGGTGGCTTTTCGGCACCCGCCGGCCGTCGCCCAGGCCGGTTTCGCCCTGGTCGCCGGTACGGGTGTAGATCTTCGATAGGCGGTTGCCCATGTCATTGCTCCGGTAAGGTCGGCGCCGCTGCTGCCGGCTGGCCGAGGGGCAGGCGCAGGGTGAAGCACGTACCCTGGCCAGGCGTGGAGTGCACCTCCATCTGCCCCTTGTGGTTGTTGGTGATGATGAAGTACGAAACCGACAGGCCCAGCCCGGTGCCCTGGCCGATTTCCTTGGTGGTGAAGAACGGCTCGAAGGTGCGCTTGCGCACGGCCTCTGGCATGCCGACGCCATTGTCCTCGACCTGGATCTCTGCCCACGGCGGGTTCAGCCGGGTGCGCAGGGTGATCCGCCCCGGCTCGCTCGGTTGCGGGCGCAGGTGGATGGCCTGGGCGGCGTTCTTCAACAGGTTCAACAGTACCTGTTCCAGTTCGTTGGCAGTGCACGGCACAGGCCCCAGTTCAGGGTCGAACTGCCGCACGATGGCCTGCCCCTTGAAGTCGAAACCGATCGCCAGGTCGAAGTCGTTGCCGGCAATTTCCACCGCCTGGTCGATCAGCGCCGGCAGCTCGCAAGGCTCCAGCCGTCGGTTGCTGCGGCGGCTGAAGCTGAGCATGTGGGTGACGATCTTCGCCGCGCGGGCCCCGGCCTGCTGAATGCCATCGAGCAGTTGCGGCACTTCGCGGCTGGCCAGGTAGCGGTTGATCATGGCCAGGTCGAGGCCAAGCTCGCTGGCCTGTTCCTGGTTGCGGGGCAGGTCTGCCGACAGGCGTCGGCGGATGTTCTGTACGTTGTGCAGGATGGCGCCCAGCGGGTTGTTGATTTCGTGAGCCATGCCCGCCGCCAGGCCGCCGACCGAGAGCATTTTTTCCGACTGGACCATCATTTCTTCCAGCGACAGGCGCTGGGTGATGTCGTCGATGCGGATCACCACGCCGCGCCCGCCGCCGCCGGTGAGCGGGTAGAAGGTGAGGGCGTAATGGCGCAACTCGTCGCCCTTGGGCCAGGTGACCCGCTCGATCTTGGCCACCCGGTGCTTTTCCACGGTTTCCTTGAGTTGCGGCAGGAACGGCTTCAGCGGCTCGAAGGCGATGAACACCGGCTGGTTCAGCGCCTCATGCAACGGCGTGCCGGAGAGGACCGTGGCTTCGTGATTCCACTGGGTGACATAGAGCTGTTCGTCCAGGGCAATCAATGCCGAAGGCATCGAGTCGATGATGCTGTTGAGGTAGTTCTGGAAACCGGTGAGTTTTTTCTCGATTTTGCTGCGCACCTGCACTTCCAGTTCCAGCTTGCGGTTGGTATGGCGGGTTTCCTCGGCCAGGCCCTGGGCCTGGTCATAGGCATCCTGGAACTCGTCACGGGCGCGTTTGAGTTGCTGCTCACGGGCCTCGATGCGCGAAAGCATGGTGTTGAAGGCGTCGGCCAGGCTGCCGATCTCATCGTCGTTGCCACGCCGGGCGCGCAGGGCGTAGCTCTCTTCGCGGGTGACCTGGCGGCTGAGTTCTTCAAGCTGGTTGATCGGTTGGGTGATCAGGCGTTTGATCTGGCGGGCAATGAAGATCCACAGCAGGATGCTGAACACCAGGATAGCCAGGCTGGCACTGAGCGTGCCGGTGTAGAACGCGGTGGGCAGCTCGCTGCTGGCCACCAGCAACAGGTGGGCCGGCGGGTTGGCCTCGCGCGGGATGCGGATCAGTTGGGTGCTGCGAAACTCCATCAGGCGCCAGCCGTCGATGTTGCGAAAGCGCTTGGGCAGGGTTAGCGGGTCGCCATGCTGGAGTTGCGCCAGCATGCGACCGTCCCCCCCGTACACGGCTGCCGCGCGCAGCGGGGTGTAGCTGTCCAGCTCCTTGAGCAGGGCACTGGCGGTGTCTGGGGTGTCGCCCGCGCGCTCAGCCAGTTGCGGGTTGGCCACCAGCCGGCCGATGGTCTGCAGGGCCTGGGGTGCCATGCTCTCCTGGGTGATCCAGTAAGCCGCGCTGATGAAGGTGAGGTTGGCCACCAGCAGGATGGTCACCAGCAATACCAGCAGGGCCGCCAGCAGCTTCTGCCCGACCGGGAGGTTTTCCAGGCGATGGCGCAAGGTCATGGGCTAGGCAGTGTCCGTATCCAGGTAATAGGGCTGCGTCAGTCGCAGGGCAAGCCACGTAAGCGCAGGTGTTCGACCAGGCGTTGCAGCAGGTGTTCCAGTTGCGGCAGCTGCAGGCCGTGCCGCGCGGCAACCCGGCAGGCATGGCCGAGCAGGTAATGCACCTCGGTGCGTCGGCCTGCGTGCACGTCCTGGTACATGGAAGAGTAGTTGGCTGCGGTGGCCACGATCACCCGTTGCACTTCTTCTTCCAGGCCCTCGGCCGCTTGCGGCTGGCCACAGCGGCGCAGCAGTGCGGCCAGTTCGGTGCACAGGCCATGTACTTCCGCCAGGTGGCCCAGCAAGCCGCCGTTCTGGCAAGCGTGCAGCACGGTCAGCGGGTTGATCGCGCAGTTGAGGGCCAGCTTGCGCCACAGGCGGGTGAGAATATCCACCGTCCATTCGGCAGGGATGCCTGCTTCGTGCAGGTCATCGAACCAGGCCGGCAGCGCCGGGTTGCGCGGGTCGCCCAGCCAGTTGAAGCCATGCCCGGCAAAACGCACCTGCCAGTCGCCTTCGCGGAAGGCGCCTTCGGTGCTGGAGGCGAAAACGCAGCGCGCCTGTGGCAGCAGGTCTGCCACCGCGTCCTGGCTGCCCAGGCCGTTCTGTAGCAGTAGCACGTCTGCGCCCTCGGCCAGGCGTGGTACCAGGCCGGCAATCGCCGGGGCCGCGTCGTAAGCCTTGCAGGCCACCAGCAGGCGATGGATCGGCCCGTCAGCCTGGGCGGTTTCGGCGGGTATGGCGTAGTGCCGGGGCTGTTCTTGCTCGATCAACGTCAGGCCGCCAGCCTGCTCATAGGCCTGCAGCCGTTGCCGATCGCGCAGCACCAGGCGCACTGCCTTGCCCGCGCGTGCCAGGCGGCAAGCCCACAGGCTGCCGAGGCTGCCGGCGCCGAGAATATGCCAGGTGCTGCTCATATGCGTTTCGCAACCCGTTATAATGAGCCCGCATTTTAACCGTCAAACCCGGCGCGCTCCATCTTCAGCCTGAGCGCGCTTTTATTTTGGGAGAACAACCATGCCTTCGTTCGACGTGGTATCGGAACTGGACAAGCACGAAGTGCAGAACGCGGTGGACAACGCCATCAAGGACCTGGACCGCCGTTACGACCTCAAAGGCAAGGGCTCCTTCGAGTTCAAGGACAAAGAGCAGACCGTGATGCTCACCGCCGAGGAAGAGTTCCAGCTCGAAGCCATGCTGGAAATCCTGCGCCTGGCGCTGGTCAAGCGCAAGATCGACGTGAAATGCCTGGAAACCAAGGACCCGTATGCGTCCGGCAAGGAAAAGAAACAGGAAGCCAAGTTCCGCGAGGGTATCGACAAGGACCTGGCCAAGAAGATCGTCGCCACCATCAAGGACGGCAAGCTGAAGGTACAGGCCGCCATCCAGGGTGAGCAGGTACGGGTAACCGGCAAGAAACGCGACGACCTGCAGGAGGCCATTGCCTTGCTGCGGACCAAGGAATTCGAGATGCCGCTGCAGTTCAACAACTTCCGCGACTGATGCGGGTGTGGCCAGGAACCCCCATGGCTCAATGATGTCCATGGGGGCCGGGGCCGTGTGTTAGCACGGTCTGTTCTACCGTGTACTTGCCGTTCGGCATCAGGAGATGAATATGGATTTGAACGCTGAAGTCGATCAGCTGGTTCGCCAGTCGCAAACCTGGATCCCCTTGATCATGCAATACGGCAGCCGTGTGCTGCTGGCGCTGGTGACCCTGGCGGTCGGCTGGTGGATCATCAACAAGGTCAGCGCCCGCCTGGGCAAGCTGGTCGGCCTGCGCAATGCCGACCTGGCGTTGCAGGGCTTCATCAGCACCCTGGCCAACATCGTGCTGAAGGTCCTGCTGCTGGTCAGCGTGGCGTCGATGATCGGCATCGAGACCACCTCGTTCGTCGCGGCTATCGGTGCCGCCGGCCTGGCCATCGGCCTGGCGCTGCAGGGTAGCCTGGCCAACTTCGCTGGCGGCGTGCTGATCCTGATGTTCCGCCCGTTTCGCATCGGCGACTGGATCGAGGCACAAGGCGTTGCCGGCACTGTCGACAGCATCCAGATCTTCCACACCGTGCTGCGCACCGGTGATAACAAGACGGTGATCATGCCCAACGGCAGCCTGTCCAATGGCATCATCACCAACACCAACCGCCAGCCCACGCGCAAGGTGGTGTTCGATGTGGGCGTGGATTACGAGGCCGATTTGCAGACGGCCCGCAATGTGTTGCTGGAGCTGGCCCAGGACCCTCGCGTGCTGGCCGACCCCGCTCCGCAAGCGGTGGTGGCGACGCTGGGTGACAGTTCGATCACCGTGTCGCTGCGCTTGTGGACCAAGACCGCCGATTACTGGGATGTGATGTTCATGCTCAACGAGCAGGCGCGTGACCGCCTGAAGGCCGAAGGGATCGACATTCCGTTCCCGCAGCGGGTCATTCGGGTCGTGCAGGAAACTGCTGCCCAGTAACAGCGCATCAGCGCCGGGGCTGCACAGCGGCCCCGCTTTTTTTGCCCCGATTACACTTGTTCACAGCAAACCCCTGCAATTTCTGGCATATACCCTGCTCCTGCCTATCACCCCCTCATATGCCATCATGAAACCACTGCTGTACATCACCCCCCTGCGGGCCTTGCTGTTTGGCCTGACCCTGGCCCTGTTCGAACTGCTGACCTACCTGGCCAGTGACGCGGTGATGCCGGCCATGCCGGTCGTGGTCGGCGACCTGAACGCCAGCCCTGAATACATCCCCCATGCCCTCAACCTGTACTTGCTCGGTGGCGTTGTGCTGCAGTGGCTGATCGGCCCGCTGGCAGACCGCTATGGTCGGCGCCCGTTGCTGCTGGCCGGCTGCGCGTTCTTCGGCCTGGCCTGCCTGGCGACCTTCTGGGCCCATGATATTGGCCTGTTCAACCTGCTGCGCCTGTTGCAGGGGATAGGCCTGGGCTTTGTGGTCACGGTCAGCTACCCGGCGCTGAACGAGGCATTCAGCGAGGCGGACGCCGTGCGGATGATGGCGCTGCTGGCCAATATCGCGCTGCTGTCGCCGCTGCTTGGCCCGCTGGTCGGGGCCTTGCTGTTGCAGTGGCTGGACTGGCGTTGGCTGTTCGTGGCTTTCGCCGTGGGGGCCGTGGTGTGCTGGGGGCTGCTGTACCGGCTCATGCCCGAAACCCTGGATGTAGAGCGCCGCGACGGTTCGCGCCTGGCGTTCACGCCGATCCACCTGTTGCCATTGTTGGCAGGCTACGGCCAATTGCTCGGCAACCGCCGCTTTGTCGCGGGCAGCGCCGCCCTGGGCCTGGTCGGGTTGCCGCTGATTGGCTGGATTGGCCTGTCACCGGTATTGCTCATTCACGATGAGGGCCTGACGACCCTGGAATATGCGCTGTGGCAGCTGCCGGTGTTTGGCGGGTTGATCCTGGGCAACCTGATCATCAACCGTATTGCCGACCGCTACCCGCTGCCGGCCTTGGTCCGTGGTGCCCTGTGGCCGTACCTGGCAGGGTTGAGCGTGATGGTGCTGGCGACATGGTATTGGCCGAGCGTGACCAGCTTGGTGGCAGGCATGTCGTTGTATGCACTGGGCCTGGGTGTGGCCAACGCGGTGCTGTACCGCATGACGCTGTTTTCCAGCGAGCAAAGCAAAGGCCTGGTCTCGGCCATGCTGGGGATGATCACCATCGCCCTGTTGGGGCTGGGTGGGGCGTTGCTGGCCATGATCGGCGCCGGCGCCAGCTTGCTGCATTTCGCACTGGCGGCGGGGCTGGCGGGCGCGCTGGCGCTGTGGCCGTTGTGGTTTGTGGTGGGCGGCCGGCCGGGGCAAGGGGCCGTGGCTGACTGATCTGCAGTACCTGTGCCTTGTCGATCTGTAACTTGCCAATGTCGCTACCGTGGCCTGCATGCGGGTCTTCCTGGTGCGACTCAATGCCATGCTCAGGCCTGGCGAGCCTTGGCTGGATCTGGTGTTGCCTCAGCCGAAGAGGGTGTAGATCAACAGCCAAAATGCAGGACTCGAAGGTCACTCGGTTCCTGTGGGAGCGGGCGTGCCCGCGAACACCGGCGCAGCCGGTGCCAGACACCGCGTCGCCTGCTTCGCGGGCAAGCCCGCTCCCACAATGAATCGCGCAGGCTTTTCAAATTTTGAGAAAGACAGTTGCTCCTACAGGCGGGGCTGGCGGGCGCACAGGCGCTGTGACAGCCACACACAATCGCAATGTGGCTTTTTACCCGCGTTGCCCATCAGGCCGCCGCGCCTGGCTCTGCCAGCGGTTTACCGCGGCCAGCCTCTTGGCGCCACTGCAAGGCGATCAGGATCAGCGTAGGCACGCCCAGCAGGGCAGTAATCAGGAAGAAGTCGTGATAGCCGAACTTCTCCACCATCACCCCCGAGTACCCACCGATCAACCGCGGCAGCAACAGCATGATCGAGCTGAGAAGCGCGTACTGGGTGGCCGAGAACTTCAGGTTGGTCAGGCTCGACAGGTACGCCACGAACGCAGACGTGGCCATGCCGGAGCTGAAGTTGTCCAGTGAAATGGTGACCACCAGCATTTCCAGGTTAGGCCCCATGTCCGCCAGCATCAGGAACAGGATGTTGGTGCCCGCCGATGCCGCCCCACCAATGAACAGGATGGGCATGATGCCGAAGCGCACGATCAGCAGCCCGCCGATACCGGCACCGACCAAGGTCATGATCAGGCCGAAGATCTTGCTGACACTGGCGATCTGGTCTTTGGTGAAGCCCATGTCGATATAGAACACGTTGGCCATCACGCCCATCACCGTGTCCGACATGCGGTAGGTGGCGATCAGGCCTAGCAATAGCAAAGCCTGCCAGCGGTAGCGGGCAATGAAGTCGTTGACCGGGGTCAGCACCGGGGCCAGGCCGCGGCGGCCCAGGCTCGACAGGCACGCCCAGGTCAGCAGCACATAGAGGATCAGGCGCAGGAAGGCGCGGTCTTCGAGCAACAGGTCGAGCGGCGTGGCATCCCCGGAGATGACCGTGGACCAGCCGGTATTGAACATCTGGGTGAAACTGGCGGGCACCGACACCAGCAGGATGATCAGCACGAACACCGAGGCCATCTGGTGCACCAGGCCGTAGCGCGCAGCCGACAGTTGGGTGCGCAGCGGCACCGGCGGTTCGCGCATGACCAGGGTCGTGAACAGCGCAGGCAGCATCATCACCCCGAACATCACGTAGGTGCCGGCCCAGGCTTTATGCAGGTAACTGAAGCCGGTAGACCCGAACCACTCGGCGAAGAACAGCGCGCCGGCGGTGGCGAGCAGGGCGGCGACCCGGTAGCCGGCCATGTAGCTGGCGGCCAGGGCGGCCTGGCGCTGGTCGTCGGCGATTTCCAGGCGGTAGGCATCCACCGCGATGTCCTGGGTGGCCGAGGCAAAGGCCACCAGCACGGCCATGGCGATCAACCAGGACAGATGTTGTTGCGGGTCGCACAGGCTCATGCCGACCAGGCCGATCACCACCAGTGCCTGCGACAGCAGCAGCCACGAGCGCCGGCGCCCCAGGCCGCCGAGCAGCGGCAGGCGCCATTGGTCGAGCAACGGTGACCACACCCACTTGAAGGCGTAGGCCAGGCCGATCAGGCTGGCGTAACCAATGGTTTCGCGGGCCACCCCAGCCTCGCGCAGCCACACCGACAGGGTCGAGAACACCAACATGTAGGGCAGGCCGGCGGCGAAACCGAGCAGCAAAAGTACCAGGGTTGACGGGCTGGCATAGGCAGCGAGCGCAGCGCGCCAGGTTTTACGGGGCATGGGCCAACATCTGCCTCAAGTTTTCGAAAACAAAGCGCGCACTCTAACCGCTGTGATCTGTCGGGCGCCAGCCATGGCGCGTCATATCCACACGATTGTTGGTCACATTCACGCCTTCTGCACGCAGCCGCGCCCGTTGTTCATCCCCGGCCGGTGTGCCCAGCGCCAGGCTCAGGCGGCCCCCTGCGCCCAGCACCCGGTGCCATGGCAGGCGGGTTTGCGCAGGCAGTTGCCCGAGGGTGCGCCCTACCCAGCGGGCTGCGCGGCCAAGCCCGGCCAGCGCTGCGAGCTGGCCATAGCTCACGACTTTGCCCGCCGGTACTTGGCCAAGCACCGAATACAGTGCCGTTCGTCGACCTTCGGCCGATTCCGGCATGTGCTCAGGTCCCCCAGACATGGCGCCCCCCTTGGGCTGTGGATGAAACCGGACAAATGGTCAGGTAAATGCGTATTGAACTCAATGCCAGGCTGCCGGTCTGTGCTTGCTCTGGTCGGCGGTAGCTGGATAATGCCCGGCTTTTTTCTTCGAATCGAACCGTATTACATCTATGCATTCTAGATCCTTGTTGTGCCTGCTCGCTGCTTCCCTGTGCGCCTCACCGGCGTTGGCCGATACCGTGTGGATGAAGAACGGTGACCGGCTCAGTGGCAAGATCAAAGTTTTCGATGGCGGCAAGCTGCTGCTGGAAACGCCCTACGGCGGCTCCATTGCCCTGGACTGGAAACAGGTGCAGACCCTGGAAAGCGACCAAGAACTGCTGGTCAAGCAGGATGCCTACACGGGCGAGAAGGCCAAGTCGCTGAAGGCCGCTGAACCGGGCAAGGTGACCTTGGCCAACGGCGAGGCACCCAAGACCGTGGAGCTGGCCAGCATCGAGCAGATCATGAAGCCCAAGCCCTTGGTCGAAGACTTCGTGTGGAAAGGCAACGTGGATGTGGCGCTGGACTACAAGCGCGCCGAAAACGATACCGACGACTACGATGTCAGCTTCAAGACCACGGCCCGCCACGGCCGCTGGCGGCACAACGCCGAAGGCGAGTACAACCGCGAAACCAAGGACGACGTCACCACCACCGACAACTGGAGTGCCGAATACGCGCTGGACCGCTTCATTACCGAGAAGTGGTTCTGGCAGGGGCGGGCGGAATACAAGCGTGACCGCATCGAAGACCTTGCCCGCCAGCGCACCGTCGGTACCGGCCCGGGTTACCAGTTCTGGGACAATGAACTTGGCGCATTCTCGCTGGGGTCGCTGATCAACCGCACCGACTTCGAGTACCAGGACGGCAGCAAGGACAACTTCTATTCCGCTGCCGTGAAGTGGGACTACACCCGTTACCTGATCGGCAAGAACGTGCAGCTGTTCACCAACGGCGAGCTCGCCAAACCGCTGGGTGGGGTGGCCGATTATTCGCTGGATGCCGAGGTGGGGCTGCGCTACAAGGTTACCGAATGGGCTTCGCTCAACCTCAAGGCGGAGCGTGACATCATCAGCGGCACGAGTGAAAGTGATCTGGAGAAGACGCGCTATACCGCGGGCTTTGGCGTGACCTGGTAAACCGCCGGGCCGCACCGCGGCCCCATTGGCACCCGGTGTGATAATGCTTATCTTGTCACCCATCCCGTTTGCCACCAGGAGCCGCACCCAGTGAGTACCAACGCCATTCGCCCAGCCCGGGAACTGCTGCTCAAGGAATACCGCGGCGTGCTCTCGACGCATTCCAAGTCGATGCCCGGCTACCCGTTCGGCTCGGTGGTGCCGTACTGCCTGGACGCTCACGGCAACCCGCTGATCCTCATCAGCCGCATTGCCCAGCACACCCACAACCTGCAAAAAGATCCCAAGTGCTCGCTGCTGGTAGGCGAGCGCGAAGCTGAGGATGTGCAGGCGGTGGGGCGCCTTACGGTAATGGCCGAAGCGCACAAGCTGGTCGAGGCAGACGCCATCGAGGTTGCCGCCGAGCGTTACTACCGCTACTTCCCGGACGCTGCCGGCTACCATAAGGCTCACGACTTCGACTTCTGGGTGCTGCAGCCGGTACGCCACCGCTACATCGGCGGCTTCGGCGCGATCCACTGGCTCGACCAGGTCACCCTGGCCAACCCGTTCGCCGGCACGGCCGAGGCCAGCATGGTCGAACACATGAACAGCGACCACGCCAATGCCATAGCCCACTATGTGCAACTGACCGGCCTGCCGAACCATGCCACAGCGCAACTGGCCGGGGTGGACAGCGAAGGCATGCACCTGCGCATCGGCCAGGGGGTGTACTGGTTACCCTTCCCGCATATTTGCAATACGCCGACACAAGTCCGCGAAGCCCTGGTTTTGCTGGCGCGGGCCGACCAGTGGCCCATGCTGGCAGGGGGCGAGGGTTGAAAAAGCGTGCACTTACATCCACTTGATGGTCTTAAAGGAAGGTTCTCTTCCGACGAGGAATGCTTTGATGCGTGCTTTTCTACTGTTGCTTCTGCTGTTTCCAGTGCTGGAGCTGTTCGTATTCGTCAAGGTCAGCGCGGCCATCGGTTTCTTCCCGGCGCTGTTGCTGATCATTGCCGGTTCCGCCTTGGGGGTGCTGGTCATGCGTGTGGCTGGCCTGGCCACCGCCCTGCGCGCCCGGGAAAGCCTGCAGCGCGGTGAGCTGCCCGCCGAGGACATGTTCCAGGGCATGATGCTGGCGGTGGGCGGTGGTTTGCTGCTGCTGCCGGGCTTTATCAGCGACGTGCTGGGCCTGCTGTGCCTGCTGCCGTTCACCCGCCATCTGGCCGCGCGCAAGCTGCGCGAACGCGCCGAGGCCCAGGCCATGCGCCAGCGCGCGTTCCAGGACGACCCGTTCCAGGCCCAGCCGCGCGATGGCGGCCACCGGCCGAACGTGATCGAGGGCGAGTACGAGCGCCGCGACAAGTAACCACCGCTTTCCACTACGGGGCCGCACATGCGGCCCCGCGTTTTTTCCGCGAGCTGAAAAATTTTGTAGGGCAAGCCTTGTAATTGGATATGGCGGCCTCATGTATGTGGTCACCGCAAGGTTTCTGGCATTAACGCCAGACATTACTCAGGTGGCTTGCCCTTGGCGGGCTACCTTCCGGCAACGCCGGACAGCCTCAACCCGCCGGTTTCGATACCGGCCGATGAAAACCACAATTTGGGAGAGATCGACAATGAAGCTTCGTCCTCTGCATGACCGCGTAGTCATCCGTCGCAGCGAAGAAGAATCGAAAACCGCTGGCGGTATCGTCCTGCCGGGTTCGGCCGCTGAAAAACCTAACCGCGGCGAAGTCGTTGCTGTTGGCACCGGTCGCGTTCTGGAAAACGGCGAAGTCCGTGCACTGGCCGTCAAGGTCGGTGACAAAGTGGTTTTCGGCCCTTACTCGGGCAGCAACACCGTGAAAGTCGATGGCGAAGACCTGCTGGTCATGGCCGAGAATGAAATCCTCGCCGTTATCGAAGGCTGATTTCCCCGACTTCCCGTTACTCCAAAGAATTTCCAAGGATTAAACGATCATGGCTGCTAAAGACGTAAAATTCGGCGACTCCGCTCGTAAAAAAATGCTGGTTGGTGTCAACGTTCTGGCTGACGCGGTAAAAGCTACCCTCGGCCCGAAAGGTCGTAACGTGGTTCTGGCCAAGAGCTTCGGCGCGCCAACCATCACCAAGGACGGCGTTTCCGTCGCCAAAGAAATCGAGCTGAAAGACGCCTTCGAGAACATGGGCGCCCAGCTGGTCAAGGAAGTCGCTTCCAAGGCCAACGACGCCGCCGGTGACGGCACCACCACCGCTACCGTACTGGCCCAGGCCATCGTCAACGAAGGCCTGAAAGCCGTCGCTGCCGGCATGAACCCGATGGACCTGAAGCGCGGTATCGACAAGGCCACTGCTGCCGTTGTCGCCGAGCTGAAGAACCTGTCCAAGCCATGCGCCGATTCCAAAGCCATCGCTCAGGTCGGTACCATCTCCGCCAACTCCGACAGCTCCATCGGTGAAATCATCGCCGAAGCCATGGAAAAAGTCGGTAAAGAAGGCGTGATCACCGTTGAAGAAGGCTCGGGCCTGGAAAACGAACTGTCCGTCGTAGAAGGCATGCAGTTCGACCGCGGCTACCTGTCGCCTTACTTCGTCAACAAGCCAGACACCATGGTTGCCGAGCTGGAAAGCCCGCTGCTGCTGCTGGTCGACAAGAAAATCTCCAACATCCGCGAGCTGCTGCCAGTGCTGGAAGCCGTTGCCAAGGCCGGCCGCCCACTGCTGATCGTTGCCGAAGACGTTGAAGGCGAAGCGCTGGCTACCCTGGTAGTCAACAACATGCGCGGCATCGTCAAGGTTGCTGCGGTCAAGGCACCTGGCTTCGGCGACCGCCGCAAGGCCATGCTGCAGGACATCGCCGTTCTGACCGGTGGCCAGGTCATCTCCGAAGAAATCGGCCTGTCGCTGGAAACCGCTACCCTGGAGCACCTGGGTAACGCCAAGCGCGTGATCCTGTCCAAGGAAAACACCACCATCATCGATGGTGCTGGCGCTGACACCGAGATCGAAGCACGCGTCAAGCAGATCCGTGCCCAGATCGAAGAAACCTCTTCGGACTACGACCGTGAGAAGCTGCAAGAGCGTCTGGCCAAGCTGGCCGGCGGTGTTGCCGTGATCAAGGTCGGTGCTGGTACCGAAGTTGAAATGAAAGAGAAGAAAGCCCGCGTTGAAGACGCCCTGCACGCTACCCGTGCAGCCGTTGAAGAAGGCGTGGTGCCTGGCGGTGGTGTTGCCCTGGTTCGCGCCCTGGCAGCCATTATCGACCTCAAAGGCGACAACGAAGACCAGAACGTCGGTATCGCCCTGCTGCGCCGCGCTGTCGAAGCGCCGCTGCGCCAGATCACTGCCAACGCCGGCGACGAGCCAAGCGTTGTCGCTGACAAGGTCAAGCAAGGTTCGGGTAACTTCGGTTACAACGCTGCCTCCGGCGAGTACGGCGACATGATCGAGATGGGTATCCTGGACCCAGCCAAGGTCACCCGTTCGGCGCTGCAAGCTGCTGCTTCGATCGGCGGTCTGATGATCACCACCGAAGCCATGGTTGCCGACCTGCCAGAAGACAAGCCAGCTGCTGGCATGCCTGACATGGGCGGCATGGGTGGCATGGGCGGCATGATGTAAGCCAGCCTTACCCCCTGCACCATGAGAAAGCCCCGGTTCGCGAGAACCGGGGCTTTTTTTATTCTCCTGTGGGCGCCATTGGGCCGCTAAGCGGCCCCGGCTTCAGGCAACGCTGTTTTTGACCGCGGGCACTTCTACCATGCCCCGGCGATACAGCACCAGATAATACGACCCCAACCCGATCAACCAGCAGAACACCGCCGTCCACACGTTGTGCGACAGGAAGTGCGCCCCTTGCAGCATGCGCCCAACGCCAAGCAGCGAACCTGCCAGCAAGGCCACCACGAATGCCGCCCGCGCCAGGCGCGGCTTGCGGTCACGCAACATGAAGAACAGGCCGAACAGGCAGAACCCGGTTGCGGCATGCCCGCCCGGCCAGCACAGCCCGGGCTTGTCGGTGGCCGGCCGTGGTTGCAGCAGCTTGCTGTAGGTTTCGGTACCGCCAAACTGGGTGAGGCTCCAGGGGCACTGCACCTGCGTCACCTTCTTCAGGGGCGTGACAAACGCGGTGGACAAACCCAGCGCCAACACCAGGCAGCCCAGCTCGCGGCGCCAGCCAAATAGGCGCTTTACGAAAAAGCTGGCGGCGAAGGTCAGCAGCGCTATCAGCCCCAGCAGGATCACCCCCTGTTTGACCCGGTCATGCAGGATGTTTTCCAGCCAATAACTGTGACGGCCAATGAACTGCCCGGCTACAGGGTCGAAGAACAGCTTGGCGAGGTCCATGTCGATCGACGTCAGCTCCAGCAGAATCAGGGCCAACGCGGTCCCTAACGGAGTACCCAGGTACAGCCAGTAATTGATCGGGCGAGGGCGGGTTGCTTGCTGCATGGCGGCTCCAGGGCGGAAAAAGATCGGCCATTGTCGTCGGCCCGCTATCCTGTGTCCGTGAAGGATCAGTGAAAAAACCGTCAAGTGCGGTGAATTTTTCCGGGGGCTGGCACCCTGCAGGCATAGGCCGTAAGCTGCGCCTGCCGCGCACCACAGCGAGAAGCGCCGCACAGGAGAAACCGATGCGCATTCTTTTGGTTGAAGACAACCGCGATATCCTGGCCAACCTGGCCGATTACCTGGGCATGAAGGGCTATACCGTCGACTGCGCCCAGGATGGCCTGTCCGGGCTGCACCTGGCTGCCACCGAGCACTATGACCTGATCGTGCTCGACATCATGTTGCCCGGTATCGATGGCTACACGCTGTGCAAGCGCCTGCGCGAAGACGCCCGCCGCGACACGCCGGTGATCATGCTTACCGCTCGCGACCAGTTGGACGACCGCCTGCAAGGCTTCCGTTCCGGGGCCGACGACTACCTGCTCAAGCCTTTCGCCCTGTCCGAGCTGGCGGCACGCATCGAAGCCGTGCTGCGCCGGGCCCAGGGCGGCGGGCGGCGCAGCCTGCAGGTGGCTGATCTGAGCTATGACCTCGACACCCTGGAGGTCACCCGCCAGGGCCGCATGCTCAAGCTCAACCCGGTCGGCCTCAAGCTGTTGGCCGTGTTGATGCAGAAGAGCCCTCATGTACTGCGCCGCGAAGTGCTGGAAGAAGCCCTGTGGGGGGACGACTGCCCCGACAGTGACAGCCTGCGCAGCCATGTGCACCAACTGCGCCAGGTGATCGACAAACCGTTCGAAAAACCACTGCTGCATACCGTCCATGGCGTCGGCTATCGCCTCGCCGAGGGTCGTGATGGAGTTTAAGCAAAGCCTTGCCCAGCGCATCATCATCGCCTTTGCCCTGATGAGCGCGCTGGTGGCCGGGGCCTTCGCCTTCGGTATCGTCGGCACCGTGCACCTGGTCGAAGAGCGGCTGATTTCATCGGTACTGGGCGGTGACTTGCAGCGCCTGCTGCGCATGGACAGCGTCAGCGACTGGAGCCACCGCCCGCGCCCCGACCAGTTGTTCTACTTCAGCGGCGGGCGGGACGACTTTGAGCTGCCCAAAGACCTGCGCCATCTGGACCGTGGCTTCCACGAAGTATTCCGCGACCAGCTTTCCTACCACGCGATGGTCGAGATCGTCGATGGCCGCCGCTATGTATTGCTGCAGGACCAAAGCGACTTCGAGGAGCGCGAGCGTGTGCTGTTCGCGGTGGTGCTGGTGGGCTTCGTGCTCAGCCTGGTGCTGGCGGTGATCCTGGGCTGGCTGGTGGCGCGGCGGGTGATGGCACCGGTGATCCGCCTGGCGCGGCAAGTTCGCCACCGTGACCAGCTGCTGGGCCTGGCGCCGCCGTTGGCGCCGGACTACGCGGCGGACGAAGTCGGCCAGCTGGCGGTGGCGTTCGATGACACGCTGGGCCGCCTGCGCGATGCGCTGACCCGTGAACGGCTGTTCACCAGTGACGTCAGCCATGAGTTGCGCACCCCATTGATGGTGCTGGCCACGTCCTGCGAGCTGCTGCAGGAAAACCCCAACCTCGACACCCGCGCGCGCAGCCAGGTGGAGCGCGTGGCGCGGGCAACCGAAGAGATGCGCGAGCTGGTCAAGACCTTCCTGATGCTGGCCAGGGCGCAACGTGATGAAGGCGCAGTGGCCTCCCGGGCGACCCTGCGCGAAGTGGCCAACGAGCTGATCGGGGTGTGGCGCGACACCATCGAACAGAAGGGCCTGACCCTGTATTTCGATGGCCAGGCCAGTGCCAGCGCAGTGTTGTACAACGCGACCTTCCTGCAGTCGGTGATGGGCAACCTGCTGCGCAATGCGGCGCACTACACCGATGCCGGCTACATCCGCCTGAGCCTGGAAAGCAATGGCTTCAGCGTGGAAGACAGTGGCGTGGGCATACCGGAAGAACAGCGCGAAGCCATGTTCAAGCCGTTCGTGCGCGGTGACGAGCGGCGCGGCGAGGGCCTTGGGCTGGGCTTGTCGCTGGTGCAGCGCATCTGCGACGACCAGGGCTGGCGGGTGACCTTGACCTCTTCTGTACCCCATGGCTGCCGTTTCCATGTCGACTTGAGCAATACGCGGGTGAAAGAAGAGCCGGACGTCGTGGCTGGGTAATGTGTTGTTACACGTGTTACCGTGGCCAACACTTTTTTCACATCAGCATGACCTGATTCCTACGCGCATTTACCTAATGTGAGCGCAATGGAATCAGGAGATGCTCAATGCGTAGCCCTATCAAGCTTGAATTTTCTGAGAAGTACGACAAAGACCATGCCCGAGAGTATTTTCTCAAGCACCAGGATGGCTTGGCCCGCCGGCTGTCTCACAAACGAGATGAGCAGCTGGCCCGCCGCGCACTGGCGCTGGCGGGTGAGCCTGGCCTGGTCCTGGACTTGCCCTGCGGCGCTGGTCGTTTCTGGCCGCTGCTGGCAGAAAAGAACAACCGGGTCATCATCGGTGCCGATAATTCCCAGGCGATGATCGACACCGCCTGTGCTGCACAACCGCCAGAAGTGGTCGCGCGGGTACGGCCTTTGCAGACATCGGCATTCGACATCGACTTGCCAGACAACTCCGTCGACAGCATTTTTTGCATGCGCCTGTTTCACCATATTGGCGAGGCAGCCCACAGAAAGAAAATTCTTTCTGAATTTCAACGAGTTAGCCGTGATAGTGTGATCTTGTCACTGTGGGTGGACGGCAACTTCAAGGCTTGGCGGCGCAGAAAACTGGAACAGCGCCGCAGCACCAAAGCCGAGCAGAACCATTACCAGAACCGGTTTGTGTTACCGGCCGACACGGTCGAAGAAGAATTCCGCGCCGCCGGTTTCAGGATCCAGGAACGCCTCGACTTCCTGCCGTTCTATGCCATGTGGCGGGTTTATGTATTGCGTAAGGGGTAGTGTTTGATGGCTGTAGCCCAGAATGGGGAGTCGCGCTTCGATTTTTACTGGCGCCAGCAAGGCGAGTGGGTAGAGGAGCCTAACCAGCGCCGGGGTGGCGAAAGTGGTGTGCAACGGCTCAACGATGCCAACGGCAAACTGCTGTATGCAAAGCGTCAGGTCGGGCATATTTATCGCAGCCTGTTGCACCCCTTCGGCCGGCCAACCGTGCTGCGTGAACTCGATGCGCTAAACAGCTTCGAGCAACTGGGTGTGCGTGTACCGCGCCTGGTGTTCTGTGGTGCCCAGCGCGATGCCGACCACCAGTGGCGGGCGCTGCTGGTCAGCGAAGCACTGGACGGATTTGTGGAGCTGGACACCTGGCATGCCCAAGGTGCCCGAGACCGTTACCCACAGGTGGTCCACGAGCGCATGCTCAAGGACCTTGCCGAAAACCTGGCGCGCATGCACCTGGGCCATTGGCAGCACGGCTGCCTGTACGGCAAGCATGTGTTCGTCAAGGTGCTGGGCGAGGGCGAGCAAGCCCGTGTCGAAGTGGCGCTGCTCGACCTCGAGAAGTGTCGGCGACGTTTCAGTTGCCAGCGCGCGGCGGGTAACGACCTGCGCCAATTGCGCCGCCATTCGTCGCTCAACGAGGCGGAATGGCAGACGCTACTCTACTTTTACAAGGTGGCGTTTGGCAGCGCTGTCAAAGGGTTAGGGTAATGAAACTAGAAATAGCTCGAGCTTTGTTCCTGGTAGCGGGCCTGGCGGTGACCACTGTAGCGGTGGCTGCCTGGGAAGAGCCGAGGCCGACGGTATTCAGCAAGGCTGAGATGGCCGCCCAGTGCGCACTGCCGCGGGACGTGAAACCGCAGCAGAAGGCCAGGGTAGAGCCGGATCAGGATCTGTTGCTGTTGCTGTTCGGCCTGCGCCAAGGGTTGCGGCCATTTGGTTGAAACCGGTGTAGCTGTACATGCCAGAGGCCTCGCAAGCGCGAGGCCTCTGGCGTTTCTGCAGGTGGCCCTCGGTGGGCGGGTTTCAGGCGGCAGCAGGTTCCTTGGCCACCGTCTTGTGCGCCAGCAGGGTGTAGATACAAGGCAGCACGAACAGGGTGAACAGCGTGCCGATCGACATGCCGGTCGCGATCACGGCACCGATGTCGAAGCGGCTTACCGCCCCGGCCCCGGTCGCGAGGATCAGCGGCACCATGCCGAATACCATTGCCGCCGTGGTCATCAGCACCGGCCGCAGGCGAATCGCCGCCGCTTCTTCGATTGCCTCGCGCGCGCCCAGGCCAAGCTCATCACGTAACTGGTTGGCGAACTCGACGATCAGGATGCCGTGTTTGCTGATCAGCCCGATCAATGTCACCAGCCCGACCTGGGTGTAGATGTTCATGCTCGACAGGCCCAGGAACAGTGGCAACAGCGCCCCGCAGATCGACAACGGTACCGTAACCAGAATCACCAGCGGATCCCGGAAACTTTCAAACTGGGCCGCCAGGACCAGGAAGATGATCGCCAGTGCCAGGCCAAAGGTCACCCACAGTGCGCTGCCTTCCTGCACGTACTGGCGGGCCACGCCGGCATAGTCGAAGGCGAAACCTTCCGGGGCCTCTTCGCGGGCGATGTCCTGCACGGTCTTCAGCGCTTCGCCCAGGCTGACCATCGGTACGCCTTGAATGATGGCCGAGTTCAACTGCTGGAACTGGTTGAGCTGCCGCGGGCGAGCGCGGTCGGTGAGGGTGACCAGGGTCGCCAGCGGCAGCAGCTTGCCCTGGTCGTTCTTCACGTAGTAGTTGTTCAGCCAACCGGGGTTGTCGCGGTATGCGCGCTCGGCCTGGGCAATGACCTTGTAGCTGCGCCCGTCGAGGGTGAAACGGTTGATTTCGGCTTCACCCAGCAAGGTGGCCAGGGTGCTGCCGAGGACGTCCATCGATACCCCCATTTGCGCCGCCTTGGCCCGGTCGATATCGACCACCACCTCGGGTTTGTCAAAGGCCAGGTCGATGTCGAGGAAGGCGAACTTGCCCGATGCCTGGGCCCGAGCCTTGATGCGCTGGGCCACCTCCAGCAGTGCCGGATAGTCACCTGCGGTGTTGATCACGAACTGGAACGGCAGGCCTTCGCCGGTGCCGGGCAGCGACGGCAGGTTGAAGCCGAAGATCTGCAGGCCGGCGACCTCTTCCAGCTTGGCCTGTACCAGTGGCAGCAGCTCCATTTGCGTACGCTCGCGCTCGTTCCAGGGCTTGAGCAGGAAGCCACCGATGCCGCTTTGCACGCCATTGAAACCGTTGATCTGGAACGACGAATAGTATTCGGGGAAGGTCTTGAACAGTGGGGTGAACTGGTTGGTGTAGGCGTTGAGGTAGTCAAGGTTGGCTGGCTGCGGGGAACTGCTGATCATGAAGATCACCCCCTGGTCCTCGTTGGGGGCCAGTTCGTTCTGGGTGAACTTCAGCAGTAGCGGAATCAGGCACAGGATGATCACGGCAAACACCAGTACCACCGGCCGGCTGTCGAGCGTACCGTGCAGCAGGCGCTGGTAGCGTACCTTCAGGCGCGCGAACTGCCGATCGAGCCAGTGGGCCAGGCCGCTGGAATTCTGCTCGCGGCGCAGCAGCAGGGCGCACATCATCGGTGACAGGGTCAGGGCGACGATACCGGAAATAACGACTGCGCCAGCCAGGGTCAGGGCGAACTCCTTGAACAGTGCCCCGGTGAGCCCGCTGAGAAAGCCGATGGGCGCATAGACCGCTGCCAGGGTGATGGTCATCGACACCACCGGCATGGCGATCTCGCGCGCGCCTTCCAGGGCTGCATCGAACGGCGACTGGCCTTCTTCGATATGCCGGTGAATGTTTTCCACCACCACGATCGCATCGTCCACCACCAGCCCGATGGCCAGGACCATGGCCAGCAGGGTCAGCAAGTTCAGCGAGTAGCCCATCATCTGCATGAAGAACAACACGCCAATCATCGACAGCGGAATGGTCACCACAGGGATCAGCACCGAGCGCAGGGCGCCAAGGAACAGGAACACCACTAGGATGACGATCAGCACCGCTTCGCCGAGGGTCTTGATCACTTCGTCGATGGAGGCCTGGATGAACAGCGTGGCGTCGTAGGCGATCGACACCTTCAGCGCCGAGGGCAACTGGCTTTCCAGGTCGGGCATGACCCGCCGTACTTCCTTGATCACCTCCAGCGGGTTGGCGGCGGGCGTGGCCTTGATGCCGATGTACACCGAGGGCGTGCCGTCGAATGAGCTGACGGTGTCGTAGTTCTCCGCCCCCATCTCCACCCGCGCCACGTCACCGAGCAGTACGCGGCTGTCGCCACTGGTCTTGACCGGCAGGGCGGCGAACGCCTCGGCTGACTTCAGCTCGGTGCTGGCGTTGATGCTGGTGACCACGTATTCGCCTTTGACTTCGCCGGCAGCGGACAGGAAGTTGTAGCGGCGCACGGCGTCGGTCACGTCGCTGGCCGCCAGGCCGAAACCGGCCAGTTTCACCGGGTCCAGCCACAGACGCATGGCAAATACCTGGTTACCGAGGATTTCTGCCTCGGCCAGGCCGGGTAGCGTGGCCAGCTTGGGCTGGATCACCCGTGACAGGTAGTCGGTGATTTGCGGGTTGCTCATCTGTTCGCTGTAGAAGCTGATGTACATCAGCGCCGAAGCATCGGCGGCTTCCTTGCTGAGTACCGGGTCTTCGGCGTTCTGCGGCAGTTTGTTGCGCACTTCGTTGGCCTTGGCCAGCAGTTCGGTGAACAGCCTGTCGCTGTCGGCACCGATGCGCGCGTAGATGGATATGACGGAAAAATTCTGCCGGCTCACCGAGGTCATGTAGTCGATACCTTCGGCGCTGGCCAGGCTTTGCTGCAGCGGCTGGGTGATGTAGCCCTGGATGGTTTCGGCGTTGGCCCCGGGGTAGGCCGTGGTGACGGTGATCAGGGCGTTTTCCATGCGCGGGTACTGGCGGATCTGCAGCGTGTGCCAGGCCTGGATACCCAGCAACAGGATCAGCAGGCTGACCACGCTGGCCAGCACCGGGCGACGGATGAACGGGTCGGTGAACGCCATGCCAGCCTCCAGTCAGTCCTTGGTCGCGGCGCCCGGGGCGGGCTTGACGGCCTGGTCCTGGCCGATTCGGATTGCGGCGCCGGGGGTCAGCTTCAGCTGCCCGGCAGTGACTACCTGTTCCCCGGCCTGCAACCCTTTGCTGACCACCACCACGCCGTCACGGCGCTCGCCGGTCTGCACCGTGCGCTGTTCGGCGACCCATTGGGGGTGGCCCTGTTCATCGTGCTGCGGCTTGCCGTGCTGGTCCTTTTTCGCGGTGGCGACATATACCGAGTTGCCGTACAGGGTGTAGGTAATGGCACTTTCCGGCACCACCACCTGCAACTGCGGATCGGGCAGCAGTACCTGCAGGCTGGCGAACATGCCCGGCAGCAATTTGCCGTCGGGGTTGGCCAGGGTCGCGCGCACCAGCAGGTTTCGCGTGGTTTCATCGACCTTGGGGTTGATGGCGCTGAGGCGGGCGGGGAAGGTCTGGTCCGGGTAGGCAGCCACTTGCACCAGCACCTGCTGGCCGAGGCTCAGCTGGGGCAAGGCCTGTTCCGGCACGTTGAAGTCTACGTACAGGCCGGAGGTGTCCTGTAGCGTCGCGATGACGGTGCCTGGCGCCAGATAATCGCCGACATCCACCTGGCGGATGCCCAGGGTGCCACTGAAGGGCGCGCTGATGCTTTTCTTGTTCTTCGAAGCTTTGAGCTGCTCGACCACCGCCTGGTTGCGCTGGTACTGGGCATTGAGGCGGTCGTATTCGCCACGGGAGATCGCCGAGTCGCCCACCAGTTGCCGCCCGCGGCCGAAGTCGACCTTGGCCAGGCCCAGGTCGGCCACGGCGGTGCCGAGCAATGCGGTTTCCTGGTCATCGTTGAGCCGCAGCAGCAGCTGCCCGGCCTTGACCGTTTGCCCAGAGTCGAAATACAGGGCCTTGACGATGCCTTCGACCTCCAGGCTCAGCTCGACACCCTGCAGCGCCTTGAGGCTGCCGACCGCGGGCAGGCGCTGTTGCCACTGGCGTTGTTCGGCCAAGGCTGCCGCCACGGTGATAGGCGGCTTGGGGGCAGTGAACATCTGGATCTGCTGGTAGATCGAGAAAGCCTTGTAGCCCCCCAGGGCCAGCACGATCAGCAGAACCACGGCCAACATGATGAGCATGCGGCGGCGCAGCATAGGTCCGGTTCCTTGGATACGGTTGTTATTCGTTCTGGCACGACAACGGGCGATCCTGCCCACGTGGATGGGGGAAGTATTGACTGTTTTTTGTCTGAAGGGGAGTAAATTGTCTGCACCGGCCCTATCGCTGGCTTGCCAGCTCCCACAGGGATCGCATCAGGGCTGGCAGATGTTCGTCAGAAGATATGCAGCGCCTGTGAGAGCGAGCGCCGCCCGCGCGGCGCATCGCGAGCTGCGCTCGCTCCTACGCTGTTTCGGGCCAATTATGCCTGTGGAATTTGCGCGCGAACGCCTTGGCGCATGCCTCAATGTCGCGTCGTATGAACCAGGCGGTCGCGCGCACCTGGCACAGGGGTTACTGGCCCGAAACAAACGTAGGAGCGAGCGCAGCTCGCGATGCGCCGCGCGGGCGGCGCTCGCTCTCACAGGCGCTGCATATCTTGTGACAAACACCTATCAGCCCTGATGCGACCCCTGTGGGCGCCGGCTTGCCGGCGATAGGGCCGGTGAAGGCCACGGATCAATCAGACCAGATGCAGGTGGTTGTCCCAGAACCCGGACGGCAGGCTCATCGGTTGCCCGACCAGTTGTGCCTTGGTGCAATCGTAGAAGCGGCAGCGGCCCTGCCCGGAGGTCACGACAAACCCGTCCTTGACCGCACCGACCCCGGCACAGTCGGGCATAGGGGCGTCGAGCCGCACAGCGCCGCTGTCCAGGTCCCAGATGAACAGGCGGTTGGCCCGTGGCGCGGTCAGCGCCACCAGCCGCAGCTCGCTGTGGATAGCCACACTGGCGGTGTACTGGGCCATGGCCTGCAGTTGCTGCTCGGGCACCGGAAAGGCCTTGAACGGCTCGCCCGGGCGCTTGATGGCCAGCAACTCGGCCGTTTCATCGGCGTCGCCCATGAACTGCTGGCAGGCGGCAATGGTGCCATCGCTGCCCACTGCCAGGTGGCGCACGCTGTTCATCTGCTGGGCGAGGGTTTCCTTGCTCAACAAGGTGCCGTCACGCTGCATCAGCACCAGGCTCGGCTCCATGGCATCGAGGTTCATCTCGACCCGGCTTTCGGCCTCGGTGCGGATCCCGCCGTTGGCCACCACCAGGGTTTCGCCGTCGGGTAGCCAGGCCACCTCGTGCGGGCCAATGCCGTGGGTGGGGAGCTCGCCGGTGTGTACCAGGCGCGCACCTTCGAAGCGGTACACGCCGAGCACGCCCCGCCCCGGGTCGCGGGTGTCGTTCTCGGTGGCGTACAGCCATTCGCCGCTTTTATGCACCACTGCATGGCCGTAGAAGTGCCGGTCCGGTTGTGAAACTACCGTTTGCAGCAAGCGCCCGTCGCGCAAGTCGACCAGGTAGCTTTCGGTACCGGGACGGCGAGCGACGAACAGGGCGATCGGCTGTTCAGGGTGATGGATGATGGCATGGCAACGCTGGGCAACCTGGGTGCTGAACACCTGGGTGCCGTCCAGGCGGAACCCCACGGCATAGTGCTTGCCGTCGCCGTCGTCACGCGCCGAGAGCAGCAAGGGTTCGCTGCCTTTATTGCGGAACAGGCTCCAGCCACCCAGGGTAAGGGCGCTGAGCAGTACGCTACCGAGTTTGAGGGCCTGGCGTCGCAGCATGATCAGTCACCGTCGTTGGCATTGAAGCCCAGCTGGATGTTCAACGCCTTGGCCAGGTCGCCTTCGTGCAGGCGGTGGACCACGTTGAGGCTGTCATAAAGCTGGTTGAGGGTTTGTTGGCCCGCGTCGTCGGCCAGCAACTCGCCCAGGGTCTTCTGGTTGTCGGCCAGCAGTTTGAGCGAGGTAGCGTAGGCGGCGTCGATCTTGTCTGCCAACGCTTTCTGATCGCTGGGCAGCAAGCCGCGCAAACCCTGGTTGTCGACGCCGACCCACACGGTCTGGGCAGCCTTGAGGGTGGCTTCCAGGCTTTTCAGTGAGCTGTGGCTGCGCCAGGCCTCGGCCTGCAGCGGCTGCGCGATGCCCTTGCTCTGGCGGCCCATGGGGGCGCCGAGTTTTTTCTTCAGCGTATCCAGCGCGGTCACCTGGGAGCGCAGCAGGTCGGCGATGGCCTCGTGGGAATCGGCGTAGCGCTGGTTGGGGAACTTGGTCATCTGCGAGAGCATGCCGTCGGTGCTGTTCCAGCTCTTGAGGATGTCCTCGGCCAACAGCTTCTGGTGCTCGCTGATGGCAACCAGCAGCGGGCAATAACGGGCCTTCTGTTCGGCGGTGGCGATGTCCGGCTTGCTGTCGAACAGAATGTATTCATAAGCCGACAGCCCACGTACCACCACGCTGGCCTTGCCCAGGGCGGCCACATCGACTGGCTTGTCGCCGTTGACCAGTTGCTCTACCTGGCGGCCGACCAGGTTTTTCTTGTCGGGCCAGAACTGCACCTGCCAGGCGCGGTTGCCTTCGGCCAGAGGGCCCACCAGCAGCGGTTGCAGTTCAGCCCAGGCTTTTTGTGCGTTGAGGAAGTCGGCACGGGCCTTTTCCAGGTCTTCCTTGCCTTCGCAGTAGGCCAAGGCGCTGGCGGCCAGGGTACGGTCGGCTTCGACCCAGCGGCTGTAGGTGGGCAGGATCACCTGCTTGGCGATGGCGGCGGAGGTCACTGCTTGCGGGTCCTGCGGCGAGCAGGCGCCGAGGGCGAGTGCGGCGAGGCTGGTGAACAACAATTTGGGTCGGAACATGCCGGCTCCTTTGCGCGTTTAAAGGGAATTCAGGAACGCCAGCAGCGCGGCGCGCTGCTCGGCATTGAACGTGAGAACGAAATTGCGTGCCGCTTCGGCTTCGCCACCATGCCAAAGCACGGCTTCGAGCAGGTTGCGCGCGCGGCCATCGTGCAGGAACTGGCTGTGGCCACTGACCGTTTCGCTCAGGCCGATGCCCCACAGCGGCGCGGTACGCCAGTCCTGGCCGTTGGCGGCGAATTCGGTGCGCTCGTCGGCCAGGCCCGGCCCCATGTCGTGCAGCAGCAGGTCGCTGTAGGGGCGGATGACCTGGTTGGCCAGCTCTGGTTCGGTTGCATCGGCGGCGGTGGTGAACTGCGGTGTATGGCAACCCTGGCAGCCGGCCTGGTAGAACAGGTTCTTGCCCGCCAGCACCTGTGGCGCGCCCACGTCGCGGCGTGCCGGCACGGCCAGGTTGCGGGTATAGAAGGTGACCAGGCGCAGAATGTTGTCGCTGACTTCCTTCTCGCCATCGGCGCCATCGCCATTGGGCGCAGCCAGGCACGCGGCTTGTGCCGCCGTGCAGTCGTCCTTGGGCTGCAGGGTACTGGTCAGGCCCATGTCGCCGGCGAAGGCATGCACGTTCTGCTGGTTGACGTTGGGTTGGCCGGCCTTCCAGCCGAAGCGCCCGACCACGGTCTTGCCCTGGGCGTCATCCCATACCCGGTTGGCTCGCCCGCGAATGCCGTCGTGGTTACGGTCGTCGGGGTCTTCGTTGGCCAGCAGGGCGGCTTCGGGGATGGCTTCGAGCAGGCCCAGGCCGATCATCGGCGGGGCCACCCGTGCGGAAAACCGGGTGTCGGGGTGCATCACGCCGTAGCCCAACTGAGTGATTTGCAGGCTTGGCTTGCGCAGTTGCACCTGATGGCCATCCTCGAACGTCACCGTGTGCTGGGCATAGCTCACCCGCACCTTGCCTTCCGGGGCCACGCCGGGGATGGCCATGTCTTGCAACTGGGTGCCATAGACTGGTTCCGGCACCACGCCGATGCGCTCGATCACCTTGGCCAAGTAGGGTTGGTCGGGGATAGACAGGCGCACCAGCATGCCGACGGCGTTGCTGTCATTGGCGGCTGGGGGATGACCACGGCCGTCGCGCACATGGCAGTTCTGGCAGGCATTGGTGTTGAACAGCGGGCCCAGGCCATCGCGTGCAGTCGTGGTGGAGGGGGCGATCACCCAGGGGCTGCGGAAGAAGCTGTTGCCTACGGCGAAGTCCAGCCGCCGTTCCGGCGAAAGGTTGGCCGAGGGCTGGGCGTAGGCGTTGCGGTCACTGCGCTGTACGGTGGCCAGGCCAGCCGACAAGGCTTCGCCGGGCTCGGCCTGGGTGAAGCGCGGGGCGTCGTCACAGGCAGCGAGGGCAAAGGCCAGCAGCAAGGGGCTGAGTCGAAACAGCGACAAGGACATCGAGAATCCTGGGCTTGGGCAAAAAACCGGCGTGCAAGCTTAGCAGGCCCAGGATCATTGAATAAGAGCAATTTGCGTTTGCTCGATGAAATCGTCGTTGCTTGTGGCCCTCAGGCGAGATACAGCTTGAACTGGCGGTTCACCAGGCTGACGATCAGATTCTTGTTGCCACCATTGCGATTGTTGCCGGCCACTTCGATGACCTCGTCGCTTTCATAGTCCATGGTGCGGGCAGTGAGCTGTTTGATGGCATTCTCGTGGGCCGGTTTCCAGTAATCCTGGAAGACCCAGATGCTGGCTTCGGCAGCGGGGCCGAGGATGAGGCGCAAGGCTTTGTGGTTTTCATCGCTTTTGCCGATCCACGGTACGGCCAGTGCGCCGTTCCAGGCGTGCTGGGCGCCGACTGCAACGCTTTTGCTGCGGTTCTCACCGTCGACCACGGTCAGGGTGTAGGGGGTGTTGTTGGCGATGGAGCACAGGTAGGTGACGCTGGCCATGTGAAGGTCCTTTTACGGTCGGGTTTCTGGGCGGGGTAGCGGGCTGCTCGGGCTGCGGTAGACGTACACGCCAAGCAAGGTGATCTCGTTGAAAGGCGGGTCCAGTTCGGCGGGGTCAAAGCGCCCCAGCAGCTGCAGGCCCTGGGCAAAGGCGACAGCCTCGAACATCTTGCGGTCGGTTTCGTTGGGGTCGTACAGGTAGATCTTGCCGGAGTGGGCAAGCACCCTGCACATCTCCAGGGCCACGTGGTAAGTGATGGGGGCGCCCATCAGGGTTACGTGGGGTATGGCGCGGGTGTCCAGCGGGAAACGGGGCGCATCGTATTCGTCGACCTGATACAGGTGGGGGATGCGCTCGCCTGTGCGCGGCCCGTTGGAAATGCGCTGGCCGGCTTTATTCAGGTTATAGGCGTGGGTGAAGCCGGTAATGATGTCCTTGCCCCCCACGCGCTGAACGATTCGGCCTTCCCCCCAAACATCAAGAATCTGTAGCACTGCGCCCTCCGGCCTGGTGATCCCGTGAATGGGGCCAGAATGAAGGGCGAAAGGCAGGACAGGCATCTGGAACCACAGCACCTGCAGCACAAACGCAAACGCCCGGCACAAGGCCGGGCGTTCGGGGTGAGGCGCCGTTACCGAATCAGAACTCGTGGTCCGCGGTATCCGGGTTCAGGTTGGCAATACCGAGCTTGCCCGCCGCCTGTTCGATCGCACCGGTCTGCTTGACCAGGGCGGCGATGGCATCGCGAACGATCTGGTTGCCGGCAGCGTTGTCGGGGGCGATCAACTGGTCGTAGTGCTCGCCTTTCTGCGCATGGTCGACCATGACCTGGATCTTGGCCTCGGTGGCCTCCAGGTCGGCCTTGAGGGTGGCGTCGGCCGCCGGGTCAACCTTGGCTACCAGCGACGACAGGCTCGGGCCGCTGACCTTGGTGCCGTCCGGGCGGGTGTACTCGCCCAGGTAGACATTGCGGATACCCTTGGCATCGTAGAAGTGCGAGTAGTGGGTGTTGTCGCTGAAGCAGTCCTGCTCGTCTTCCGGCGAGTTGGCTTCCAGGGAAACCTTCATGCGTTCACCGGCCAGTTCGCCCAGCGACAGGCTACCCATGCCGAACAGCATCTTGCGCAGGCCATCGTTGACCGGCTCGGCTTCGAGCTTGGCCCGGTAGTTGTCAGCGACGTTCGGAGCCCAGTTGCCGACCATCTCTTCAAGGTCGGTGACCAGCAACTGGGTCACGGCTTTGAGGTAGGCGCGGCGGCGCTCGTTGTGGCCGCCGGTAGCACCCTGGCCTTCCAGGTAGTCCGACGCCGGGCGGGCGCCGGCGCCTGGGCCGGTACCGTTGAGGTCCTGGCCCCACAGCAGGAATTCGATGGCGTGGTAGCCCGTGGCGACGTTGGCTTCGGACCCTGCCAGTTCGTTCAGGCTGGCCAGCTTCTCGGGGGTGATGTCCTTGACGTCGATCTTTTCTTCGCCGACCTGAATCTCGGTGTTGGCGATGATGTTGGCGCTGGCGGCGGGGTTGCCCAGGGCATGCTCGTAGCTCTTGTCGACATAGTCGATCAGGCCTTCGTCCAACGGCCACGCATTCACCTGGCCTTCCCAGTCGTCGATGATGGTGTTGCCGAAGCGGAAGGCTTCGCTCTGCAGGTAAGGCACGCGTGCAGCAACCCAGGCTTGCTTGGCAGCCTTCAGGGTTTCATCGTCTGGCTTGGCAAGGAAGGCGTCGACAGCGGTCTGCAGGGTTTTTGCGGTGCTCAGCGAGTCGCTGTACACGGCATAGACCATTTCTGCGTAATGCTTGACCACGGCTTTGCCAGCGGCTTCGTCGACAGCCCCTGGCGCTGCAGCGGTGGTGCTGGCGGCAGCGGGTGCCTGCGCTTGCGCAGCGGCAGCCTTGTCGTCTTTTTCGCCGCAACCGGCGAGGGCGATGGCCATGGCCAGCAGACTGGCGGAGGCCAGAGGCATTCGAATCATTATGGGTTTCCTGCGTCGTGTGGTTGGACAGTGCGCCTAGGCATGCGAAACGGCAACATCATGCGAAAGATTTGCATTTGCTGTAAAGGGGCGGGGGCGCATTTCATGCAAATCCAGGTCGCTGGCTTGGCCGGGCGAGCAGTTTCAGAGCATCGAGACCTGATTGCGTTGGGCTTGCTTGAGGAAGTGGGTCAGTTCACGCGCCGACAACGGCTTGCTGTAGTGATAGCCCTGGCCCTCGTGGCAGCCCTGGGCAATGATGTAGGTTTCCTGCTCGGCGGTTTCCACGCCTTCGGCGATGACCTGCATGCCCAGGCTCTTGCCCAACTGGATGATGGCGCGAACGATGGTAGCGTCGTCATCGTCGTCAAGCAGGTCCTGGACGAAGCTCTTGTCGATCTTGATCTTGTCCAGCGGCAATGACTTCAGGTAGCTGAGCGACGAGTAACCGGTGCCGAAGTCGTCGATCGCAATCAGCGCCCCTGAACGGCGCAGGCTCAGCAGGTGCTGGGCGGCAGTGCTGATGTCTTCCATCAGGCCTGTTTCGGTGACCTCCAGCTCCAGGCTGCGCGGTGGCAGGCGGTAGGCCTGCAACAGGTTGTTGACCACCCGCGGCAGCTCGCTGTGGTGCAACTGCACGGTAGACAGGTTGACCGCCATGCGCAGGTCGCTGAAGCCCAGGTCGTGCCATTCGCGCAATTGCCGGCAGGCCTGGTCGAGTACCCACTCGCCGATGCTGATGATGCTGCCGTTCTGTTCGGCCAGCGGGATGAACTGGTCGGGCGGCACCATGCCCAGTTCCGGGTGCTGCCAGCGCAGCAGGGCCTCCACGCCGACCACGCGGTGGTCGCGGTAGCTGATCTGTGGCTGGTACACCAGGTACAGCTGGTTACGCGGCAGGGCTTCGCGCAGGTCCTTCTCCAACTCGCGGCGGCGGCGCATTTCACTGTCGACGCTGGCAATGTAGAACTGGTAGCGGTTGCGCGAGCGGGCCTTGGCCAGGGTCATGGTCTGCTCGGCTTTCTGCAGGAGCTTTTCCGTGCTGTCGCCGTCTTCTGGGAATAGGGTGATGCCGATGGTGGCGCGCAGGCGGATCTGCTGGTGATCGAGGTCGAACGGCACCTCCAGGTCATCCAGAATGCTTTGCGCCAGTTCGGCAGCCTCGTAGGGCTGCTCGATGTTGGCTTGCACCAGGGCAAACTGGTCGCCGCCCAGCCGCGCCAGGGCACCCAGGCGGCCGCTATGCGCCCGCAGGCGGTCGGCCAGGGCCAGTAACAGTTGGTCACCCACCTGGTAACTGAATTGTTCGTTGATGCCCTTGAAGTCGTCCAGGCCCACGCACAGTACCGCCACCCGGTGTTGCAGGCGGCCACCGTCGACCAGGATCTTGTCCAGTTGCTGTTGCAGCTGCTGGCGGTTGGGCAGGCCGGTCAGGAAGTCGTATTGGGCCATGCGCTGCAGGCTGTTTTCCGCTTCGTGACGCAGGTGGGTGTTGCGCTCGATCGAAGCCAGCAACTGGTTGGCCGTGTTGACCCAAAGGCCCAGTTCGTTCTTTTCGTGCCCCTTTAGCAGCGGGATCTGGTGCTGGCTGGGGCGGTCGGGGTTGATCTGCGTGAGGTGCTCGATGATCTTCGACAGCGGCTTGGTCAGCAGCCAGTGGTAGACCAGGTACAGCACCAGGCCCATGGCCAGGGCGCGCAATACGCCGGAGATGAAGATGATGACCGCGTTGATCAGGAAATCTTCACCATACGAAGAGGTGTCGAGGGTGATGCTGAGGTCGCCGTAGTATTCGCTGTAGGGGCCGCGGCCGACCAGTTGCGTGGTGTAGGTACGTTCCTGGCCGAGAATCAGGTCGGTCAGCCAGCGCATGGAGGTGTCCCGCAGCGGCCTGGACTTTTCTGCCAGCATGGTTTCATTCGGGTGGCCGATGGACGCCATGCGTACCGACTCGTCCTGGAACAGGCCTTCCATCACCTGCATACCCATTTCACGGTCGAGGCTGTACACCGCCTGGGTCGACGGGTCGCGGAACATGTCGAGGATGCGCTGGGCATCGTTGTTCACGGTCTGGCGGGTCTTGTAGGTGTCGTAGACAATTTGCGCACAGCTGAGCAGTACGCCGACCGCCAGCGCCGACAGCAGCACGACCCTGAGCAACTTGACCGACAAGCTGTTCCGCAATTCCAGCTTCAATGGGGTTTCCTTAATCCATGCGCATGGCATCATTTTGCCATCAACGATGACGATACACTATCGGCCTACCATGAGCAGTGTATCGGTTGCCTGCCCCTGCAACTTGAGTGCGCTGTCTCAATCTTCCAAAGATTTGATGTTAGCGCGCTCTGCCGCCTGAGCAAGCAAAACCGTGCGGCTCGGTGTACCGGCGCGGCGGTCCCTGGCAGGCACAAAAAAACCCGGCACATGGCCGGGTTTTCTGTTCAAGGCTGGGTGACTCAGGCCTTGAAGGTCTTGCCTTCGAACTGCTCGGCAACGAAGGCCCAGTTGACCAGGTTCCAGAACGCCTCGACGTACTTCGGACGCAGGTTGCGGTAGTCGATGTAGTAGGCGTGTTCCCAGACGTCGCAGGTCAGCAGCGGGGTGTCGCCGCTGGTCAGCGGGCAGCCGGCGCCAATGGTGCTGGCCAGGGCCAGGGAGCCGTCGGCTTTCTTCACCAGCCAGCCCCAGCCGGAACCGAAGGTGCCGACCGAAGTCTTGGTGAACTGTTCCTTGAACTTGTCGAAGGAACCGAAGGCCGCGTTGATGGCATCGGCCAGCGCGCCGGTTGGCTGGCCGCCGCCGTTTGGCGACAGGCAGTTCCAGTAGAAGGTGTGGTTCCAGACTTGAGCGGCGTTGTTGAAGATGCCGCCCGAAGAGGCCTTGACGATTTCTTCGAGGGACTTGCCTTCGAATTCGGTGCCTGGGACCAGGTTGTTCAGGTTCACGACATAGGTGTTGTGGTGCTTGTCGTGGTGATACTCCAGGGTTTCCTTGGAGATGTGCGGCTGCAGGGCATCGTGGGCGTACGGCAGCGGCGGCAATTCAAAAGCCATGGTGGATCTCCTGATTCAGGTCTGTTTGCGGTTTGCGCAAGGCCGATCACGGGCGGCCCGATCAGCGTCGGCGAGTTTTTACTCTTTGCGACGCAAGGGCTGGATCATAGCACCGGGTCCGGCGCATAACCACGCAACAAACATAGGGAATAGAGGTTCCGGGGCGGTCGAGCCATGCCGACCGGTGGTCTCGGGCTCTGCCTGCCAGGGCCCTTGGGATCAGTTGAAGATCAACTGCGCCGCCACCGCAAACATCATGACCGCCACCATCAGGTCGAGCATGCGCCAGGTTGCCGGCCGCGCCAGCCACGGGGCCAGCCAGGCCGCGCCGAGCGCCAGGGTCGAGAACCACAGCAGTGAAGCGCTGGCGGCCCCGGCCACATAAGCCCCGGGCTCGGTCTGCTGGGCGCCCAGCGAGCCGATCAGCAACACCGTGTCGAGGTACACGTGCGGGTTCAGCAACGTCACCGCCAAGGCACTGAGCAGTACCGCACGACGTGAACGTGTGCCCTGGCCCTGCTGGTGCTGCAGGCTTTGTGTCGAACAGGCACTGCGCAAAGCCTTGGCCCCGTACCAGATTAGGAACACCGCCCCGCCCCAGCGGGCGATCGCCAGCAAGGTCGGGTTGTGCGCCAGTACGGTGGCCAGGCCAAACACACCGGCCGCCACCAGGATGGCATCGCAGACGATGCACAGCACTGCCACCGGCAGGTGGTGCTCGCGGCGCAGGCTTTGAGCAAGTACGAAGGCGTTCTGGGCGCCGATGGCCATGATCAGGCCGAAGGCCACCAACATGCCGTTGAGGTAGCTTTGCCACATGGCCAGGCTCTCCGAAAAGGTCGTAAAGGATGCTGGCCATTGTGTGGGTTGGGGATGTATAAGAAAAACAAATAAAGCTGATCCCTCATTAGGAAAATCGATGTTCGACTACAAGCTGCTTGCCGCCCTGGCGGCCGTGATCGAACAGGGCGGTTTCGAGCGTGCCGCGCAAGTGCTGGGCCTGTCGCAATCGGCCATTTCCCAGCGCATCAAACTGCTCGAGGCGCGGGTCGGCCAGCCCGTGCTGGTGCGCGCTACCCCGCCCAGCCCGACAGAGGTCGGCCGCCAGTTGCTCAACCATGTGCAGCAGGTACGCCTGCTTGAACGTGACCTGCAGCGCCAGGTGCCGGCGCTGGACGAAGAAGGCATGCCAGAGCGCCTGCGCATCGCCCTCAACGCCGACAGCCTGGCCACTTGGTGGGCTGGCGCGGTGGGCAACTTCTGTGCGCAGCAGAACGTGCTGACCGACCTGGTGGTGGAAGACCAGGAAGTGGGCCTGAAGCGCATGCGTGCGGGTGAGGTGGCGGCCTGCCTGTGTGGCAGTGAACGGCCTGTGGCCGGGGCACGCAGCCTGCCGTTGGGGGCAATGCGTTATCGGGCGTTGGCCAGCCCCGGGTTCATGGCGCGCCATTTTCCCCAGGGCTTTGTCGCCAGCCGCCTGGCCCGCACCCCGGCCATCGTGTACGGCCCGGACGACTTCCTGCAGCACCGCTACCTGGCGTCGCTGGGCATGGAGGATGGTTTCCTGCACCACCTGTGCCCGTCATCCGAAGGCTTCCTGCGCATGACCGAGGCGGGCCTGGGCTGGGGGCTGGTGCCCGAATTGCAGGCCCGCGAGCAACTGGCCGGTGGGCAGTTGGTGGAAATTTGCAGCGATACCCCCATCGATGTGCCGCTGTACTGGCATCATTGGCGCAATGGCGGGCAATTGCTCGCGCAACTGACCGAGCATCTGCGGCATACGGCAGGGCAATGGCTGGTGCCGTTGTAGCCGCGGCTGGCGTCAGTTGCATCTGAAATCTGGCAAGACGGAGTGTTACATGCGAATTCTGGTCACCGGCGCGAGTGGCTTCATTGGCGGGCGCTTTGCGCGTTTCGCCCTGGAGCAGGGCCTGGACGTGCGGGTCAGCGGCCGCCGTGCGGAGGGGGTGGAGCACCTGGTCAAGCGCGGTGCCCAGTTCATCCCCGGCGACCTGAACGATGCCGAGCTGGCCCGGCGCCTTTGCCAGGGCGTCGAAGCGGTGGTGCACTGTGCCGGCGCGGTGGGGCACTGGGGGCGTTATCAGGATTTCCACCAAGCCAACGTGGTGGTCACCGAGAACGTGGTCGAAGGGTGCCTCAAGGAGCACGTGCGGCGCCTGGTACACCTGTCGTCGCCGTCCATGTACTTCAACGGCCGCTCGCGCCTCGACATCCGGGAAGACCAGCTGCCGCGCCGGTTCCATGACCATTATGGGAAAACCAAGCACCTGGCCGAGCAGAAAGTGTTCGGCGCGCAGGAGTTCGGCCTCGAGGTGTTGGCACTGCGCCCCCGCTTCGTCACCGGGGCCGGCGATGCCAGCATCTTCCCGCAGCTGATGCAGATGCAGCGCAAGGGCCGGGTCGCGATCATCGGCAATGGCCTGAACAAGGTTGATTTCACCAGTGTGCACAACCTCAACGAGGCACTGCTCAGCGCCCTGTTCGCCGATGACCGGGCATTGGGCCAAGCCTACAACATCAGCAACGGCCAGCCGCTGCCGTTGTGGGACGTGGTCAACTACGTGATGCGCCAGATGCAGTTGCCGCAGGTGACCCGCTACCGTTCCTACGGCCTGGTCTACAGTCTGGCTGCGCTCAACGAAGCCGCCTGCATGCTATGGCCGGGGCGCCCGCAACCGACCTTGTCGCGGTTGGGAGTGCAGGTCATGAGCCGTGATTTCACCCTCGACATCAGCCGCGCCAGGCAGTACCTGGACTATCAGCCGAAGATCAGCCTGTGGACGGCGCTGGATGAATTCTGCGCCTGGTGGAAACATCAGCCCCCGGGGCAGTGAACGCGGCGCGCCGATTAGGGTCAGCAGTGCGCCGCGCGAGCGGTTTATACTCCTGTTTCTTTGCTATTACCGCGGTTGAACTCACCCATGCGCAACGATGCTCACGACGATTTCGATGATGTGCCAACCCTGCGGGCCGGCACCCCTGATGATGACGAACTGTTGCCGGCGCACGTGGCCCGTAGCCGCCAGAAGGCGGCCAGGCCGGCCAGCACCGGGCCTTTGTGGGTGCTGCTGGGGGCCTCGTTCATAGCCCTGGCCGGGCTGGGCTGGTGGAGCTTCCAGCAGATCTCGCTGATGGAGCAGCAACTGGTGGCCACCCAGGAAAGCTTTGCCCGCATCAGTGAGGATGCAGCGGGGCGCTTGCAGGCAATCAGTGGCAAGGTCGCTGCCAGCGAATCGTCGGTCAACACCGGCAGCGAGGCGCTCAAGCTGCAGATCCGCCAGTTGCAGGCCAGCCTGGCCGAGCAGAGCAAGCAGCAGCAAGGCGTGGCTGGCCAGGCCGGCGACCTGGGCAAGCGCCTGGAGCAGGTGCTGGCCGATACCCGTGAGCAGCAGAAAGCTGTGACCGAATTGCAGGGCCAACTGCAGGCGCAGTTGAAGGCGGTGAATGCCGAGCTGGCGGCGTTGAAGTCGGGCCAGGTAGACGGTGGCAAGCTTGATGGGCAGCTTAAAAACCTGAGCGAAGAGGTGGCTGCGCTGAAGAAGCAGGGCAACCCGAGTGCGGCGATCGAAAGCCTGGAGCAGGACGTGCTGGTGCTCAAGACGCAAATGGAAAACCGCGGCTCGTCGGGCTCAAGTGGCGCATCGGTACAGGAGTTCGATGCGTTCCGCGGGCAGACCACGCGCAACCTCAACACCCTACAGAGCCAGATCCAGAACCTGCAGCAGCAAATCAACGCTCGGCCCTGAAATGGCCTGAACCCGCTGCTACAGGTGCACGGTAGCAGCGGGTTCACTGGGTTACAGGCGCGGGTAATCGATATACCCCACCGGCCCCTTGCTATAGAACGTTTCGGGGTGCGCCTCGTTCAACGGTGCATCCGCTGCCAGGCGTGCCGGCAGGTCCGGGTTGGCAATGAACGGCACCCCGAACGCCACCGCATCGGCCTTGCCATCGGCCAGGGCTGCATTGGCACTTGCCTTGTCGAAACGCTCGTTGACGATGTATGGCCCACCAAACGCCGCCTTGATCAACGGCCCGATGCTGTCGTCGGCTTCACGCTCCCGCGAGCAGATGAAAGCGATGCCGCGTTTGCCCAGTTCGCGGGCAACGTACGTGAACGTCTCGGCACGGTCGGCGTCACCCATGTCGTGGGCGTCGGCACGTGGTGCCAGGTGCACGCCGACCCGGTTGGCCCCCCACACCTCGATGGCGACATCGGTCACTTCCAGCAGCAGGCGTGCGCGGTTTTCCAGCGAGCCGCCGTAGCGGTCGGTGCGCTGATTGGTACTGCTTTGCAGGAACTGGTCGAGCAGGTAGCCATTGGCGCCGTGAATTTCCACACCATCGAAGCCGGCGGCCTTGGCGTTTTCTGCACCGCTGCGGTAGGCCTCGACGATGTCGCTGATTTCTTCGGTTTCCAGTGCGCGCGGGGTGGGGTAGTCACTCAGCGGGCGTACCAGGCTGACATGCCCCTTGGCCTGGATCGCGCTGGGGGCCACCGGCAGTTCGCCGTTCAGGTAGCTGGGGTGCGAGATACGCCCCACGTGCCACAGCTGCAGGAATATGCGCCCGCCAGCGCCATGCACGGCCTTGGTGACATTGGTCCAGCCGCGGACTTGCTCATCGTTCCAGATACCGGGCGTATCAGGGTAGCCGACGCCCATGGCGGTGACCGAGGTTGCCTCGCTGAGAATCAGCCCGGCGCTGGCGCGTTGGACGTAGTACTCGGCCATCAAGGCATTGGGCACGCGGCCCTCGTCTGCACGGCAGCGGGTGAGTGGGGCCATGATGATGCGGTTGGGCAACTGCAGGTCGCCCAGGGTGATCGGATCGAAAAGCGTGGTCATGTCGGTTACCTGCTGGTCAAAGCGCTTGGCGCAGTTGTTCCAGGAACGCCTGGATGGTGGCTTCGTTGCGTTTGAAGAAATGCCATTGGCCGATCTTCTGGCTGCTGATCAGCCCGGCACGCTGCAAGGTGGCCAGGTGGGCGGAGACGGTCGACTGCGAAAGGCCGCAGCGTTGGTCGATCTGCCCGGCACACACACCGTTTTCGGTGCTGTGGTACTGGTCCGGGAACTGGTTTGCCGGGTCTTTCAGCCAGCTGAGAATTTCTCGCCTGACCGGGTGGGCCAGCGCTTTTATGATTTCGTCGAGATCGAGTGGCATGGCGTGAGGCTCGTTGTAGCGGTATATCGCGATAGGGCGAAATATAAATCGCTGAATGCCGATATCCAAATATCCAGTGGTGCTTAGCTGAGTTAAAATCGCTATATCGCGTTATAACGATATTGGGCGCCGCGGTGGTAGACTGCGCTCATGAACTACCTTGCACATTTGCACCTGGGCGGGCCGGCCCCGCAACAACTGCTGGGCAGCCTGTACGGCGATTTCGTCAAAGGCTCGCTGCACGGGCGCTTCCCGCCTGCCTTGGAGGCGGCTATCCGGTTGCACCGGCATATCGACAGCTATACCGACCGGCACCCATTGGTACTGGCGGCGCTGGCGCGGTTCCCGCGTGAGCGGCGGCGCTTCGCCGGCATCGTGCTGGACGTGTTTTTCGACCACTGCCTGGCGCGGCATTGGCACGACTATGCCGAGCAGCCCTTGGCGCAGTTCACGGGCGCGTTTTATCGGGTATTGCTGGCGGAGCCTGAGCTGCCGGGGCGGCTGGCGCGCATTGCGCCGTTCATGGCTGCCGATGACTGGTTGGGCGCTTATGGCGACTTTGCCACGCTGGAACAGGTGTTCAACGGCATCGGCCGGCGGCTGTCGCGGCCAGACGCGATGGCGGGGGTGATGGTGGAGCTGGAGCGGCTGTACGAGCCGCTGCTGGCGGACTTTCGCGCGTTCTACCCGCAATTGCAGGCGTTTGCAGCGGCGGGGCGTGTGTCAGGCAGCTGATGTTGGTTGCCTGTTGCGGCCCTATCGCCGGCAAGCCAGCTCCCACAGGGATCGCGTCAGGGCTGTCGGTGTTTGCCACAAGTTATGCAGCGCCTGTGAGATCGAGCGCCGCCCGCGCGGCGCAATCGCGAGCTGCGCTCGCTCCTACGTTTGTTT
The DNA here is from genome assembly GCF_007633355.1 of Pseudomonas sp. BJP69. Classification (NCBI taxonomy): domain Bacteria; kingdom Pseudomonadati; phylum Pseudomonadota; class Gammaproteobacteria; order Pseudomonadales; family Pseudomonadaceae; genus Pseudomonas; species Pseudomonas sp. BJP69. Next base: position 4,444,847 of record NZ_CP041933.1, on the reverse strand, counting down.
CGGGCCAGTAACGCCTGTGACAGGCGCGCGCGGCCGCCTTGTTTGTACGACGCGATATTGAGGCATGCACCAAGGCGTTCGCGCGCAAATCCCACAGGAATAATTGGCCCGAAACAAACGTAGGAGCGAGCGCAGCTCGCGATTGCGCCGCGCGGGCGGCGCTCGATCTCACAGGCGCTGAAGATGCTCCGGCTACCCTTGCCAGAAACCATAGAATCTCCCACAAGTTCACTGCAGGTTTGCAAGCCAATGCAGTACCTGTAAAGCCGGCTTGCCGGCGATAGTGCCGCAACATGGGATAGAGATCAGGCAGCCCGCGCCGGCCGCCGTGGCGCCGCCTCGACGTTTTCGAACCCATACAACGCCAGGTGAATCGCCTGCTGTGCCTGCATTGCCAGCAGCGCACGTTCCTTGCCCACGGTCCCGATCGGCGGCAACAGGTGAATGCACACCTGCGCACGTGGCTGGGCGAACAGGCGCAGCAGGTGCGCCACCAGGTCGTCGTCACCAACAAAAGGCGCAACCGGGTCGATCTGGCCGTCGCGCAGGTATTGAATGGCCACTGGCTGAACCGCTACGCCACGGTCGATGGCCGGCGCCAGCAGGCGGCCATGGAAAGTGCGCAAGGCGTGACCGCTGGTGGTGGTGCCTTCAGGAAAGATCAGCAGCGGCCTGGCCAGGCCCAGTTGCCTGGCCATCTGCTCGCGCAGCCGTTCGCTGTCGCCGCCCCCACGACGAATGAACAGGGTGCCGGCCTGTTCCGCCAGCCAGCCGGCCAGCGGCCACTGGCGCACTTCGGCCTTGGACAGGAATGACAGGGGCATCAGCATGCCCAGCAGGGGGATGTCGGTCCACGACACATGGTTGCTGACCCACAACATCGGCCGCTGCGGCAGCGCCCCGCGCACCTGTACGTCGAAGGGCAGGGCTGCGACCAGGCGCTTCATGAACAGGCAGGTCCAGCGCTGGCGCCTTTCGAGCGAGGCCTTCAGGCCCAGCCGCTGCCCCACGGCGATCACGCAGGCCATCAGCACGCCGAGCAGCACGACCAGCAGCAGCCTGCAGACGCGGGCCAGCACCCGCAGCCTGGGCATCAGACTGCCGCCTTGAAGTGGCGGGCGTAGCGCGGGCACAGGTCGTCGCGCTTGAGCAAGATGAACACGTCGGCGACCTGGAAGTCTTCGTCCCAGCACGGCTCGCCGCAGATCTTTGCACCCAGGCGCATATAGGCTTTGAGCAGCGGTGGCAGTTCGGCGATGACGTTGTTGGGCAGCGCCAGGTTCGGCAGCGGCTTCTTCGGTTCGGCGCGCAAGTGCTCGGTGCACAGGTAGCGCTCGCGCAGGCGCTGCATCACGGCCTGGGCCTGTACGCCACCGTCCTGCATGGGGATGCTGGCGCAGCCCATCAGGTAACGGTAGCGGCCTTCGTTGAGGACCTCGGCCAGCTCGCCCCAGAGCACGGCAATGGTGCCGCCGTTGCGGTAGGCGGGGGCTACGCAGGTGCGCCCCAGTTCAAGGACTGGCCCTTGCAGCTGCAACAGGCCGTGCAGGCGGAATTCTTCTTCGCTGTAGAACCGCCCCAGGCTGCTGGCGGCCTGGTGGTCAAGCAGCCGGGTAGTGGCCACCAGCTTGCCGGTACTCAGGTCGCGTACACCAATATGGCGGCAGTGCACGTCGTAGTCGTCCATGTCCAGGCCGTGCTCGGCACCTTTGAGTTTGGCCTTGAATTCTGCGCTGAACACTTGGTAGCGCAAGGCTTGGGCTTCTTGCAGCGCCTTGGCGCCAACCAGGCGTTCGGCTTGCAGACGGCGTTCAGTGCTGTTGTCGCCAGCGTGAGCGATCCGAGTCATTGCGAGTCTCCATAAGCCAGCCATGAAGGGTTGCGGCCGGTCGGCTTTGTTGTGCAAAGTCAGCCTAGGCAGACGCGGTGTCACCCCGGTGAAGCTTTGGTGATGCTTGCGTGACAACACCCAGGGGCTTGTACGTGCCATTCCAGGCCCTGCGGCCGCAGGTAGACGCGGCGTTGGCGGCGGGGCCGGCGCATTGGGCCGAGCTGTGGCAGCGGGATCAGGGGGTGATGGCGCTGGTTGCGGCGGCGCGGGAGAAACGGCTGCACAAGGCCTGGGCTGCTGTGGGCTCTGCATGAGTGCGCAAGACCCTGCAGGGCACGCCGCTTGCTGCCGGTAAAGCGGGCGGGTAAGGTTGGCGGCTTGGTTTTCTGAGATTTGTCATGTTCAAGTTGCCCTCCGCGCTCTTCGCCCTGTTGCTGGCTGTTTGCCTGCCCGCCCATGCCAACTGGCACCTCGATGGCGAGTCTTCGCGCTTGTCGTTCATTACCGGCAAGAACGGCGATACCGCCGAAGTGCATCGCTTCCTGGTGCTGCATGGTTCGGTCGACAACAAGGGCGTGGCGGGCTTGCGCATCGAGATGGATTCGGTCAGCAGTGGCATCCCCCTGCGTGACGAGCAGATGCGTGACCAGCTGTTCGAGGTCGGCCGCTTTGCCGAGGCCACGGTGAAGGCGCAAATCGACCTGCGCCCGATCAATGACCTGGCCGATGGTGCCCAGATCGAGCTGCGCCTGCCGCTGACGGTCACCTTGCACGGGCAGTCGCACCGCTACAACGCCTTGTTGCTGGCAACCCGCCTGGATGCGCGACGGTTCCAGGTGGTCACCCTCGAGCCACTGCTGCTGCGTGCCGAGGACTTTGGCCTGCTGCCGGGGCTGGAAAACCTGCGCAAGTTTGCCAAGCTCAAGTCCATCAACCCGTCGGTGCCGGTCAATGCGGTGCTGATTTTCACCGCGCGCTGACATGCCGGGGCCGGTATTTCCCTGGCGGGAGGGTAACCAGTTCGAGCTGCTGATCGACGGCCCCGAGTTCTTTCCGCGCATGCTTGCGGCGATCGAGCGCGCCGAGTCGCAGGTAGACCTGGAACTCTACCTAGTCGAGGCTGGGGCCTGTGCCGAGGCGGTGGTCGAAGCGCTGGAGCACACGGCCCGGCGGGGTGTGCGAGTGCGCTGCCTGTTTGACGACTACGGTTCGCTGGCCTTCAACAGCACGCTACGCCAGCGCTTGCTGGCGGCGGGGGTGGAGCTGCGCTGGTACAACCCCCTGCGCTGGAAGCGCGGCCTGCGCAACTTGTACCGCGACCACCGCAAGCTGCTGTTGGTGGACGAGCGCTGGGCCGTGGTCGGCGGCACGGGCGTAACCGATGAGTTCTGGACACCCGGCCAGGCGCGCAGTGACTGGCACGAGGTAATGGTGCAGATGCAAGGCCCGGTGGTGGCCGACTGGCAATTGCTGTTCGACCGCCAGTGGCATGCCAACAACCGCCGCACCGCATGGCGCCCCGCCGAGGGCTTTGGCTTGCCGCGCCTGCCCAAGGTGCCGGCGCAGGGGCATGGCATGGGCCGGGTAGCCTACGCCGACGCCCGTCAGCACCAGGATATCCTGCACGCGCTGGTGCGCGCCCTGAACAGCGGCAAGCAACGGGTATGGCTGGCCACACCCTACTTCTTGCCAACCTGGAGTGTACGCCGTTCCTTGCGCCGGGCTGCCAGCAAGGGCCTGGACGTGCGGCTGCTGCTGACCGGGCCGCGCACCGACCACCCCTCGGTCCGTTATGCCGGGCACCGCTACTACCCGCGCCTGCTGCGCGCTGGTGTACGCATTTTCGAGTACCAGCCGTGCTTCCTGCACCTGAAGATGGCCGTGGTGGACGACTGGGTCAGCGTTGGCTCCTGCAATTTCGACCATTGGAACCTGCGCTTCAACCTGGAAGCCAACATCGAGGCACTGGACCCACCGCTGACGGCGGCCGTGGTCGCCAGCTTCGAGCGCGATTTTGCCCTGAGCGAGGAAGTCGACCTGGCCCATTGGCACGCCCGGCCGCTGTGGCGGCGGGTCAAGCAGCGCATCTGGGGCTGGCTCGACCGGCTGGTGGTGAACCTGCTCGACCGCCGCGACTGATAGCGGCTATCGTGCAATGACTGTTCACGGGCGAGCGAAGGAGTGTGTGCGATGACGGCGAAAAAAATTCTGATGCTGGTCGGCGATTACGTCGAGGATTACGAAGCAATGGTGCCGTTCCAGGCACTGAGCATGGTCGGCCACACGGTGCACGCGGTGTGCCCGGAGAAGCTGGCGGGGCAGACCGTGCGTACCGCGATTCATGATTTCGAGGGTGAGCAGACCTACAGTGAAAAACCCGGGCACAACTTTGCCCTGAACTTCGATTTCGTGCGGGTGCGGCCCGAGCGCTACGACGCGCTGCTGATCCCGGGTGGCCGGGCGCCGGAGTACCTGCGCCTGGATGAGAAGGTGCTGGAGCTGGTGCGGGCGTTCGACCAGGCTGGCAAGCCGATTGCAGCAGTGTGCCATGGTGCGCAGTTGCTGGCAGCGGCCGGGGTGCTGGAAGGGCGCGAATGCAGCGCCTACCCGGCGTGTGCGCCGGAGGTGCGGCTGGCGGGTGGGACGTTCATCGACATCGCCGTGGACCAGGCCCATGTGGATGGTAACCTGGTAACCGCCCCGGCCTGGCCGGCGCACCCGGCGTGGCTGGCGGCCTTCCTCAAGGTGCTGGGCACCCGCATCGCCTGACAGGGGTGTTCGCAGGTGAACCCGCGAACAGGCCCGTACAGGCTCAACCTACCTGTTCAACCCAGTCATTGAGGTTGTAGTAGTTGGTCACGCGGGCAATCTTGCCGCAATGGATGTAGAAGAAGGCCCCGGCCGGCAGCACGTAGGTCTGCCCGTTCGCAGGCGGCAACCCATCGTCATTGGCCAGGTACTGGCCATGCACGGTGAACTCCGCCGCCGCACGGCTGCCGTCGGCGTTCTGCATGACCACGATGTCGGCCAGGCGCTCGCGGTAGCAGCGGTTCATCTTGTCCATGAACGCTGCAAACCTGGCCTTGCCCATCTGCCGCTCGCCCTGGTTGATGTCGTGGATCACGTCTTCGCTGAGCAGTGCCAGAAAGCCCGGCATGTCGCCGGCGTTGAAGGCAGCGTAGTACGCATTTACCAGTTCGGTAGCGGTCATGGAACAATACCTGTCGTGTAGGGAAAAGGCGGGTCGTTGCCCCGGATGATACGGTTCCCCCTCAAGCCCGGCTTAGCCGAGCGCGTCATCCACATCGACAAAACGACCGCCAAGCATGGAAATACGCCTGTTGCACGGCGCCGCTATCGCGCCCTATATCGATGACCTCGCTCGCTTGCGCCTTACCGTATTCCGCGAGTTCCCCTACCTGTACGACGGCACCCCGGAGTACGAAGCCGACTACCTGGCCAACTATGCCCGTTCCGGGCGCAGCCTGGTGGTGCTGGCGCTGGACCAAGGCCAGGTGGTGGGTGCATCTACCGGCCTGCCGCTGGTGGACGTGGCCCCGGAGTTCCAGCAGCCGTTCCTGGCCCAGGGGCGGGACCCGGCCAGCGTTTATTACTTTGGTGAGTCGCTGGTATTGCCGGAGTACCGCGGCCAAGGTTTGGGCGTGCGTTTCTTCATCGAACGCGAGTCTTATGCCCACAAACTGGCCGAGTTCGACTACTGCGCGTTCTGTGCGGTCGAGCGGCCCGGTGTACACCCGCGCCGGCCTGCAGACTACAAGCCGTTGCATGGTTTCTGGCGTAACCGCGGTTTCCTGCACGACCCGTCGCTGCGCACCCGCTATGCCTGGCGTGACCTGGACGAGCAGGAAAGCTCCGACAAGCTGATGTCGTTCTGGCTGAAGGAACTGCCGGTATGATCCGCCTGGCGGCCTGCCAGTACGCCATCGAACTGCATGAAACCTGGGACGCCTACGCCGACCACCTGCAGGGCCTGTGTGCCGAAGCGGTGGCGGCGGGCGCCCGTTTGCTGTTGCTGCCCGAGTATGCCGGGCTGGTACTCAGCGGCCAGTTGAGAGGTGAACAGCGGGGCGACCTGCTGGGTTCGATTGCCGGGATCCAACCGCTGATCGGCGCCTGGGCAGCCTTGTGTGAACGCATGGCCAGGCGCTGGGGCATCTACCTGCAGCCGGGGAGCGTGCCGGTGCTGGACAATGACGGTGCCTACCGCAACCGCGCCTGGCTGTTCGGTCCCGAGGGGCCGCTGGGGTACCAGGACAAACTGATGATGACCCGCTTCGAGCGAGAGCAGTGGGGCATCAGCGCAGGCCAGGGGCTGCGGGTGTTCGATACTGCACTGGGGCGTGTGGGCATTCTGATCTGCTACGACAATGAGTTCCCGATGCTGGCCCGGCAGTTGGCCGAGTTGGGTGCCGACCTGATCCTGGCACCGAGCTGCACCGACACCGAGGCGGGCTATCACCGGGTGCGCATCGGTGCCCAGGCACGGGCGCTGGAGAACCAGATAGCGGTGTTGCAGAGCCCGACGGTAGGGCTGGCGGCCTGGTCGCCGGCGCTGGATGAGAATATTGGCCGGGCAGGGTTGTTCGTACCGCCGGACCATGGCATGCCGGGGGACGGTGTGATTGCCTTGAGCGCAGCGCTGGAGCCGGGCAGAAGCCAGTGGCTGGTGTGTGACGTGGACCTTGAGGAAGTACGGCGGGTGCGGCGGGAAGGGCAGGTGTTTACCCGCAGGGACTGGCCGGAGCAGTTTGACAGAGTGCGTTGAAAGCAGCGGCGCCTGCTTCGCGGGTGAACCCGCTCCCACCGGGGACATGAGGTCCCTGTAGGAGCGGGTTCACCCGCGAAGCAGGCGCCGCTGTTACATCAGGCTTACTTGACTTCGACTGCCAGGCTCTGGGCAATCTTGCTCTGCCACAGGGCAGGGCCAGTGATGTGCACCGACTCACCGTTGCTGTCTACGGCAACAGTAACTGGCATGTCCTTGACCTCGAACTCGTAGATCGCTTCCATGCCCAGTTCGGCGAAGGCCAGTACCTTGGACTTGCGGATAGCCTGGGCTACCAGGTAGGCAGCGCCGCCCACAGCCATCAGGTATACGGCCTTGTTGTCCTTGATCGCTTCGATCGCGGTGGGGCCACGTTCGGACTTGCCGATCATGCCCAGCAGGCCTGTCTGCTCGAGGATCTGGCGGGTGAACTTGTCCATGCGGGTCGCGGTGGTCGGGCCGGCAGGGCCAACCACTTCGTCACCGACCGGGTCGACCGGGCCAACGTAGTAGATGAAGCGGCCTTTGAGGTCCACTGGCAGCGCTTCGCCACGGTTGAGCATTTCCACCATGCGCTTGTGCGCGGCGTCGCGGCCGGTCAGCATCTTGCCGTTGAGCAGGATGGTTTCGCCCGGCTTCCAGCTGGCGACTTCTTCCGGGGTGATATCGTCGAGGTTGACGCGACGTGCGCTTGGGCCGGCTTCCCAGACGATTTCCGGGTAGGCGTCCAGCGATGGCGCTTCCAGCTCGGCCGGGCCGGAGCCATCGAGCACGAAGTGCGCGTGGCGGGTGGCGGCGCAGTTGGGGATCATGCACACCGGCAGCGAAGCGGCGTGGGTCGGGTAGTCCATGATCTTCACGTCGAGCACGGTGGTCAGGCCACCCAGGCCCTGGGCACCGATGCCCAGTTGGTTGACCTTCTCGAACAGCTCCAGGCGGATTTCTTCCAGGCGGTTTTGTGGGCCACGGGCTTTGAGCTCATGGATGTCGATGGACTCCATCAACACTTCCTTGGCCATGACCGCGGCCTTCTCGGCGGTACCGCCAATGCCGATGCCGAGCATGCCAGGCGGGCACCAGCCAGCACCCATGGTCGGTACGGTCTTGAGCACCCAGTCGACGATCGAGTCGGACGGGTTGAGCATGGCCATCTTCGACTTGTTCTCCGAGCCGCCGCCCTTGGCGGCGACATCGACCTCGACCTTGTCGCCAGGCACGATGGAATAGTGGATAACGGCCGGGGTGTTGTCCTTGGTGTTCTTGCGGGCACCGGCCGGGTCGGCCAGGATCGAGGCACGCAGGACGTTTTCAGGCAGGTTGTAGGCGCGACGCACACCTTCGTTGATCATGTCGTCGACGCTCAGGGTGGCACCGTCCCAGCGCACATCCATACCCACACGCACGAACACGGTGACGATACCGGTGTCCTGGCAGATCGGGCGGTGGCCGGTGGCGCACATGCGCGAGTTGATCAGGATCTGGGCGATGGAGTCGCGGGCAGCAGGCGACTCTTCGCGCAGATAGGCCTCGTGCATGGCCTGGATGAAATCGACGGGGTGGTAGTACGAGATGAATTGCAGGGCGTCGGCGACGCTCTGAATCAGGTCGTCTTGCTTGATCACGGTCATGCAGCGCGCTCCTCTTAAAGACGGGAACATTCATAGAGACGCTCGACGGTGCCGACCAGCATGTCGAGACGCCTTGCAAAGGCGCGCCGGCAGCATGGCCGACGCAAAAGGGCGCGGCAGTATAGCGTGCCTCACCGCGTGGCACACCTGCGAGTGGTCTGGACCTTGGTCGGTTGGGGCTGGGCATCCTTTTTGCTGCTGACGCCTGTGGTTGGCCTTACTATCGACGGGCGCGCAGAGCGCCCCCCACAACCTGAAGCGGGAAGAGATACCTGAAGATGCCCGAACTTTGCGTAGGCGAGCACCGCTGGGCGGTGCCGACCGGCAGCAACCTGCTCGATGCCCTGAACGAGGCCGGGCTCAACGTGCCCTACAGCTGCCGCGCCGGAAGCTGCCACGCCTGCCTGGTGCACTGCCAGGCCGGGCAGCCGCTGGACGCCATGCCTGAGGCCCTGGCCCTGGACCAGCACGCCCTGGGCTGGCGCCTGGCTTGCCAGTGCAGGGTGATCGAGGACTTGCAGGTTGCGTTGTTCGACCCGCAGCGCGATGGTGTGCCGGCGCACGTCTGTGCGCTGGACTGGTACGGTGACGTGTTGCGTGTACGGCTACGGCCCGAGCGGGCGGTGCGTTACCAGGCGGGGCAGCATGTGGTGCTGTGGAATGGTTCGGTAGCGCGGCCTTATTCACTGGCCAGCCTGCCGGGGGAAGATGACTTCCTGGAGTTTCACATCGATTGCCGGCGACCCGGCGCCTTTTGCGACAAGGCTCGTGGTTTGCAGGTAGCAGATGTGCTGCGCCTGGGCGAATTCAGGGGTGGTGCGTTGCACTACGATTTGGATTGGCAGGATCGGCCGCTCTGGCTGCTGGCAGCTGGAACCGGGCTTGCGCCGCTGTGGGGCATCTTGCGTGAGGCTGTGCGGCAGGGGCATCGCGGCGAGATTCGGGTGCTGCATGTGGCGCGCAACAGCGCCGGGCACTATCTGGCTGAACCCCTGATGCAGCTGCAGGGCGTGCAGGTCGAGCTGGTGCTGGAAGAGCAGATGGATGAAGCGCTGGCGCGGTTGCGCCCGCCTTCGCGGCAGACGGTGGCGCTGGTGTGTGGGGCAGCGGGGAGTGTGGACCGGTTTGCGCGGCGGCTGTTCATTGCCGGGGTGCCGCGAGGGCAGGTGTTTACTGACGTCTTCGTTGAGCATGCCTGAGGCAGTCGGGTTGATTGTGCCGGCCTATTCGCGGGCTCGCCCGCTCCCACAGGGGTGAGGCTAGCGCTATACCCTGTAGGAGCGGGCATGCCCGCGAAGGGCCGCAGAGCGGCCCCCCTTTGAGGCAGGCTCAGCCGACCAGCGGATCACCCACATGCAGGATCTTCATGCCATTGGTGCCACCGATGGTGTGGTAGCTGTCCCCTTTGGTCAGGATCACCCAGTCGCCTTGTTCTACCAAGCCACGCTTGAGCAGTTCGTCGACAGCTGCCTGGCTGACTTTGTCGGCGGGCAGCGAAGCGGGGTCGAAGGCAATCGGGTAGACGCCACGGAACATGTTGGCCCGTGCCTGGGTCGCGCGGTGCGGCGAGAGCGCGAAAATCGGCACGTGCGAGCGCAGGCGCGACATGATCAGCGGGGTGTAGCCGCTTTCAGTCAAGGCGATGATCGCCTTCACGCCCGGGAAGTGGTTGGCCGTGTACATCGCCGCCAGGGCGATGCTTTCGTCGCAGCGCTCGAAGGTGGTGTGCAGGCGGTGGCTGGAGCGCTGGCTGGTCGGGTGCTTCTCGGCACCGGAGCAGATGCGGGCCATGGCCTGTACGGCTTCGATCGGGTACGAACCGGCAGCACTTTCCGCCGACAGCATGACCGCGTCGGTGTTGTCGAGCACGGCGTTGGCCACGTCGGACACTTCGGCACGGGTCGGCATCGGGTTCTGGACCATCGACTCCATCATCTGGGTCGCCACGATCACTGCCTTGTTGTTGCGGCGAGCGTGCTGGATGATCTTCTTCTGAATGGCGATCAGCTCGGCGTCGCCGATTTCCACGCCCAGGTCACCGCGGGCGACCATGACGGCATCGGAAGCGAGGATCAGCTTGTCCAGGGTCTCGTCGTCGGCGACGGCTTCGGCGCGCTCGATCTTGGCCACCAGCCAGGCGCTGCCACCGGACTCGTCACGCAGCTTGCGCGCGTATTCCATGTCGCTGGCGTCCCGCGGGAACGACACGGCCAGGTAGTCCAGGTCCATTTCCGCAGCCAGCTTGATGTCGGCCTTGTCCTTTTCGGTCAGGGCCGGTGCGGTCAGGCCGCCACCTTTACGGTTGATGCCCTTGTGGTCCGACAGCGGGCCACCGATGATCACCACGCAGTGCAGGGCATCGGCGGTGGCGGTTTCGACGCGCATGACCACGCGGCCATCGTCGAGCAGCAGTTCGTCACCGACACCGCAGTCCTTGACCAGGTCCGGGTAGTCGATGCCGACGATATCCTGGTTGCCTTCGGTCAGCGGGTGGGCGGTGGAGAAGGTGAACTTGTCACCGATCTTCAGTTCGATGCGCTTGTTGGCGAACTTCGCGATGCGGATCTTCGGACCCTGCAGGTCGCCCAGCAGTGCAACATGGCGGCCGTTCTTGGCAGCGATGTCGCGGATCAGGCGCGCGCGGGCCTTGTGCTCGTCCGGCGTGCCGTGGGAGAAGTTCAGGCGTGCCACGTCGAGACCGGCGAGGATCAGCTGTTCGATCACTTCCGGCGAGTTGCTGGCGGGGCCAAGGGTGGCGACGATTTTGGTACGGCGGATGCTCATGCACAGACTCCTATAGTGAAGCGCAGCGAAAGGCTACTCCTGAATCTCGCTGTAGTCATTGTTCCGTTGCACTACCTGTGACTTCCGGGGTAGGGCAGCTGCAAGCTACAAGCAGTAAGCTACAAGGAAAAGCGCGTGCGGCATTCATGCCGCTCGTGGCGGCCTGGCACTTGTCGCGCGCCGCTGAAGAAAACCCGACAGCGGCCGATAGGTTTGCTATCAAAGGAGATTGCCATGCGAGCCCTGATCGTTTTCGCCCTCGCCGCCAGTGCTGTCGGCTGTACCCGCTGGTCCATGGACCACCACCTGAACAATGCCTATCGCGCCTATGACCGGGGTGATTGCGCGCGGGTGATGCTGGAGCTGTCACAAGTAGACCGTACCAGCCGCGCGCGCCCGTTCATCCACCCTGAAGTGTCGCTGCTGCGCGGCCAGTGCCTGGAGCGCCAGGCGTTGTACGTGGACGCCGCCCAGACCTACCAGTACCTGATCCAGCAATACCCGCGCAACGAGTACGCCTATCGCGCCCAGGCCCGCCTGCAGACGCTGGAGAAGCTCGGCCATTTGCGCGGTACCGAAGCGGCCGTGGCCCGGCCGGCGACTACTGCACCTTGGCGCTAATACAAAGGTGTGGTTTATTTCACGGGCTTCGCGGCGCGTGCTGCGCTACTCTGTAACCCAGCTGTTACAACAACCGCCAGTACCTTGTATTCCTGGCATCAGGTACGGAATACACTCGCCATCATGTTCAACAAACGCCGCATCGAACGCCATCAGCTCCCTTGTGCCCTCAAGGTGTTCAACCGCTTTACCGACCAGGAAATCGGCCTGCTCGGCAATGCCTCGGAAGACGGCCTGATGGTCATCAGCCAACTGCCCGTGCTGATAGGGCCCGATTATGAACTGCAACTTCGCATGCCGCTGGCCGGCGGCGGGTTCCAGTTCGTCAACCTGACCGCCAGTTGCCTGTGGTGCAGTGAGGACCAGACCCCTGGGCATTACGATTCGGGCTTCATGCTGCTGCAGGCCCCGCGCGAGTACGACGATTTCGTGCGCTCGCTGCGCGACTATTTCAGCTTCCGCCCGGCCAACGCCTCTGCCTGAGCCTTGGCGCCCTGGAATCGCGTTAGAATCGGGTCGACCTCGCAAGACAGGACGACCCCGTGACCTCCAGCATTTTCTGGCACGACTACGAAACCACCGGCATCAACACGCGCTGTGACCGGCCGCTGCAGGTCGCCGGCCTGCGCACCGACTTCGACCTCAACGAGATCGACGAGCCGATCAGCCTTTACTGCCGCCCCGCCGACGATATTCTGCCGCACCCGGCTGCGTGCCTGGTGACTGGCATCACCCCGCAGTTACTGGCCGAGCAGGGCCTGTGCGAAGCCGAATTCATGACCCGCGTGCATGCGCAGCTGGCCCAACCAGGCACCTGTGGGGCGGGCTACAACACCCTGCGTTTCGATGACGAAGTGACCCGCTACAGCCTGTACCGGAATTTTTTCGACCCCTATGCCCGTGAATGGCAGGGCGGCAACAGCCGCTGGGACCTGATCGACATCGTGCGCACGGCCTACGCCCTGCGCCCGGAGGGCATCGAGTGGCCGCAGCAGGACGGGCGCACCAGCCTGCGTCTGGAGCTGTTGAGCAAGGCCAACGGCATTGATCACGGGCATGCGCATGAAGCGCTTTCCGACGTGCGGGCAACCATTGCCCTGGCGCGACTGATCCGGCAGAAACAGCCCAAGTTGTATGACTGGCTGTTCCAGTTGCGCAGCAAGCATAAAGTCATGGAACAGATCCGCTTGCTACAACCGCTGGTGCATGTATCCGGGCGTTTTTCAGCAGCGCGTAGTTACCTGGGGGTGGTCTTGCCATTGGCCTGGCACCCGCACAATCGCAATACACTGATTGTCTGCGACCTGCATCAGGAAACCCTGCCATTACTCCGGGAAAGTGCTGAAGTATTGCGTCAGCGCTTGTACACCCGGCACGAGGATTTGGCCGAGGGCGAACTACCGGTGCCGCTTAAACTGGTACAGATCAATCGCTGCCCGGTACTTGCGCCACTGTCGGTATTACGCCCTGCCGATCAACAGCGGCTGGGCATCGACTTGACGTTGTTACAATCGCGCGGTGAACAGTTGGCCGATCAACAGGCGCAATGGCAGGACAAGCTGGAGCACATTTACGGCAAGGACGATTTCGCGCCGAGTGAGGACCCGGAGCAGCAGTTGTATAACGGTTTTATTGGTGACCGTGACCGGCGTCTATGCGAGCAAGTTCGTGCGCTGGAACCGGCGCAATTGGGCCGGGGGCAGTGGCTGTTCGATGACCCGCGCTTGCCTGAGCTGTTGTTCCGTTACCGGGCGCGCAACTTTCCGGACACCTTGACTCCCGAGGAGCGCCAGCGGTGGTATGCGTTCTGCCAGCAGCGCCTTAGCCAGCCGCAGTGGGGGGCGCCGAACACATTGGGTGATTTCCAGCAGGCGCATCTGCAGGCCTGGGAGCGCGCCGACGAGGCCGGGCGGCGCGTGCTGGAGGCATGGCAAGTACATGCCCGGAACTTGCAACAACAGTTTGCAATTGACTGAAGGCCAGACAAACAAAAACGCCGGCAATGTGCCGGCGCTTTGTATTGCGATAAGAGGGCAGGGGCTGAACAATCAGTCCAGCAGGGTAGCCCAGCTCTCGACCACGTCGCCGCCCCACTTGGCTTTCCACTCTTTCAGGGTCTTGTGGTTGCCGCCTTTGGTTTCGATCACTTCACCGTTGTGCGGGTTCTTGTATTGCTTGACCTTGCGGGCACGCTTGGTAGCAACAGCCTTGACGGTGCCACGCGGTGCTTTGCTCAGTTTCGACTCTGGGTCGAGCAGGGCAATCACGTCGCGCAGGGACTTGGAGTACTCGCCCATCAGGTTGCGCAGTTTGCCTTCGAACTCCAGCTCTTTCTTCAGCTTGTCGTCCTGCGACAGGTTGGCCAGGCGAGCCTGAAGTTCTTTGATGGCTTCTTCGGTGGCGCGGTACTCGTTGATCAGGGACATGGAGTGTTCCTTAATGCGTGTTCAGAAATGTGTGGGGCAATAATAGACAGCCGATACTCGCAAGTAAACATAATGTTGGGCAATTAACTGTTGATTAAGCTGTGACAATATTTCTCCGATGAACAAAAATTTACATTAGCGTGTGCCATTTCGCCGGCTGTGTCAGATAGTGTCCACATTGCCAGCGTGGTTGCTACAGTGGCCGCGGCCGCTGCAATCAATACTGCGCTTTTCCTTGCGTGCCGCTAGAATAAGCGCCTTTGCGAAGTTCTGGAGTCTCATTCATGCGCACCTATCGTCTGGTGATCGCCTGCCCCGACCGTGTAGGGATCGTGGCGAAAGTCAGTAATTTCCTGGCCTTGTACAATGGCTGGATCAACGAAGCCAGCCATCACTCCGATGAGCAGAGCGGCTGGTTCTTCATGCGTCATGAAATCCGCGCCGAATCATTGCCCTTCGGTATCGAAGCCTTCCGTGAGGCGTTTGCGCCGATTGCCGAAGAGTTCTCCATGACCTGGCGGATTACCGACTCGGCGCAGAAAAAGCGCGTGGTGCTGATGGCCAGCCGCGAGTCGCATTGCCTGGCTGACCTGCTGCACCGCTGGCATACCGATGAACTGGACTGCGAGATCCCGTGTGTCATTTCCAACCACGACGACCTGCGCAGCATGGTCGAGTGGCACGGCATACCGTTCTTCCATGTACCGGTCGACCCCAAGGACAAGGCCCCGGCCTTTGCCGAAGTGTCGCGCCTGGTCGAAGAGCACGCGGCCGATGTCGTGGTGCTGGCCCGCTACATGCAAATCCTGCCGCCGCAACTGTGCCGGGACTACGCGGAGAAGGTCATCAACATTCACCACAGCTTCCTGCCGTCGTTCGTGGGTGCCAAGCCTTACCACCAGGCCGCGCTGCGTGGGGTGAAGCTGATCGGTGCAACGTGCCACTACGTCACCGAAGAACTGGATGCCGGCCCGATCATCGAGCAGGATGTGGTGCGCGTCAGCCACGCTGACAGCATCGAAGACATGGTTCGCTTTGGCCGTGATGTGGAAAAGATGGTGCTGGCACGTGGCCTGCGTTATCACCTCGAAGACCGCGTGCTTGTGCATGGCAACAAGACGGTGGTCTTCGACTGATACCGTTGGGTTGCCTGCAAGCCTTTGGGGCTGCTCGGCAGCCCTATCGCTACGCTTGAGGAACATACCGATGGCCAAACGGCGCAACCAACCCACCGCTACGGCCCCGCCCACCGTGGGTGAAGGCTGCCTGGCGCGCTACGACCCGCAAGCGCTGGCCGACACCGACGGCACCGATTTCCCCGGCGCCGCCGAACTGTGGCAGCGGCTCAACCCGCCTGGCGCCGCCAGCGCGTCAGCAACGGACGCGCCAGCAGGCACACGAACACCGGCCCGCCTGCCAGCAGGTAAAAGTAATAAGTGACTGCCCGCCAGATGAGGATCGCCGCGGCGGCGGTGGAGCTGCCCACCAGCGGCGTCAGCAGGCTTGCAGACGTCAGCTCGGCCGCACCTGCCCCGCCCGGTAGCAGGCTGAATTGCCCGGCACTGAGCGACAGCATCTGCACCAGAAAGCTGGGGATCCATGCCAGCTCCCCGCCCAACCCGCGCAATACCAGGTACAACACGCTGTAGCGCAGCCCCCAGTGGATGCAGGTGAGGGTGAACACCAGCGCCAGCGTGCGCTTGGGCAACTGCCAGGTCTGCGCCAGTGCGGCGATGAAGTGCAGCAGTTTGCGGGCCCAGCGGCGCTTGCGCGGTGCGGCCACGCCCAGGCGTTGCAGCAGCCTGCCGTTGAGGCGCATGAGCGCGCGGCGGTAGCGCAGCAAGCCGATCACCCCAACCAGCGCACTGCACAGCAGCAACGCACTGCCCAGCAACATGCTTTGCTGGCTGTGGCCCAGGCTGTGAAACAATGCGTAGCCCGCAATCGCCAGCATCGCGCAGAAAAAGAACAGCAGGTCGTTCAATTGGTCCATGGCGAACACGGCGCCACTGCGCGCCGGGCCGATGCGCTCGCGTGCCAGCAGCGCCATCAGGGTCAACGGGCCACCACTGCCGCCGGGGGTAGTGCAGATGGCGAACTCGGTGGCCATCACCACGCCCAGGCTGCGCAGGTACCCAAGCCTTGCGCCTTGCTGGCCCAGCAACAGGCGCAGGCGCATGGCGTTGATCACCCAGCACAGCAGGATCATGCCCAGCAGGGTCAGCAACAGGCCAGGATCGAACCCTTGCAACCGGGGCAGCAGGTCACTGCCGCCAAGCAGGGCTGGCACCAGCATTGCTGCGACAAGTGCCAGGCCTAGCCAGGCCAGACGGCTCATGCGCTGACCTGTCGGTCCAGCCAGGCGGACTTGGTGAGGGGTTCGCGACCTTGGGCCATCAGGGTGCGCAGGGTATTGAGCCAGTACTCGCGGGAGCTACGGTGGCGCATGTCCACCGGGTGCAGGCCCAGGCGCAGGCTTTCGGCGTTCTGCCACCGTCTGCACTGCCAGTCGCACAGGGCCCGCGAAAGCCCCCGGCGCCAGGCACTGCGGGCGCTCCACACCAGCCCTGGCGCCTTGATCGGGGTGAACTCGGGCAAGCGGTACAGGTGCTGCGGTGTGCTGGTGTAGCGCAAAGGCAGCTGGCGCAGCGCCTGGCGGGTGCCTTCGCTCATCAACCAGGCTGGCGCCACGAAACCTGCCACCGGCCATTGCTGTTGGGCGAACACGGCCAGGCCCTGTTCCAGGCGCTGCAGGGCCTGCTGCTGATCAAGGCCATAGAACTCGCCTTCGTGGGTATAGATACGGCGCATGAAGAAGTCGCCTGGCGTGCGCGGCGGTGGGCCGTTGTCGGCATGGTAGTAGCCATGCAGCGCCAATTCGTCGCCCTCGGCCAGGCGCCGTTCAAGCAGGCGGCAGAACGCCGGTGAGCGCAACAGCGGGTTGCGCTGGTGAAAGTCCGGAACCACCAGCCAAGTCATGGGCACACCGCCGATAGCATCCACCGCCTCCACGAAAGGTTGGTAGTCGGGCCATGTTTCAGGCGCGACATCGTGCAGTACCAGCATCAGGCTACGCGGTGCGGGGCGTGACTCAAGCATGGGCGCGCACCAGAGGCTGATGGCCGAGCACGGCCTGGTAGTGCTGCAGCAGGCCCGCGACCACGTTGTCCCATGAGTAGTGTTGCTCGACGTGGCGGCGCGCCTGCGCGCCCAGCTTGCGCACACCTGCCTCGAATGCCTCGCGCACGGCTGTGGCCATGGCCTGGGCATCGTTGGCTGTACACAGGCGGCCGCACTGGTCATTGACGATTTCGCCGAAGGCACCCGCGCGCACGGCGACCACCGGCGTTGCACTGGCCATGGCTTCGAGAATGACCAGGCCGAAGGTTTCCTGGTCGCCGGCATGCACCAGCAGGTCGGCGCTGGCCATCAGCCGGGCGACCTCCTCGGGCGGGCAGAACTGGCCGATGACACTGACGTTGTCCGGCACATTGGCGGGCATGCCGGAGCCCACCAACAGCAGGTGGTAGGGGTGGCCCAGCTGCTGCATGCAGGCCAGCAATACCGGCAGGTTCTTTTCCCGGGAGCCACGCCCGGCGTAGATCAGCAGGCGGGTGGTATCGGCGATACCCAGCTCGGCACGCACATTGGCGTCGCGTTTGGACGGGTGGAACGTGGCCAGGTCCACGCCCAGCGGTTGTACGTGTACATCGCGCACACCCAGGCGGCGCAGTTTGTCGGCCATGACCCGGCTGGGGGCCAGCACCCGGTCGAAATTCCCGTAGAGCTTGCTGACATAGGCCTCGACATTGGGCGTGAACCAGTTGCCCATGCGGTTGCTGACCAGCAGCGGCAGGTCGGAGTGGTAGAAGCCGATTACCGGCACGTCCAGCTGGCGCCGGGCCTCCAGCGCCGCCCAGGCAGTCAGGTACGGGTCGCCGACCTCGATCAGGTCCGGCTTGAGCGAACGCAGGGTCTTGCACCACGGGGCCAGGCGTACCGGGAAGCGGTAGCCTTTGCCAAAAGGCAGCGGCAGTGCCGGTACTTGGTAGATGCCGTCGGCATTGTGGGCGCTGGCACCAGGAATCAACAGGCTATGGCGTACGCCCTGGATGGCGTCGAGGCGGTGATGTTTGGCATCAAGATAAGTTCGTACGCCACCGCTGGCGGGGGCGTAGAACATGGTGATGTCGGCGATGTGCACGATCAGCATCCCTCCGGGATCGTCTTTCGGGTCTGTCATCTGGCGCTTGGTTGGCGGCGATGACACGCCTAAAGGTTGACCTTTCAGAAGGATAGTTTGTTCGATCGGGGTTGCGCGGCAAGCTGCCCCAGGGGAGGGGGTGTACCTGCTCCCCTGGGGCGCGTGGGACTAGATCCGGAAACTGCCCACCAGGTGCTTCAGGCGCCCGGCCTGCTGCTCCAGGTCGGAGCACGCACGCAGGGTGGCCTGCAGGTTCTCCACACCTTCCTGGTTGAGCATGTTGATCTCGTTGATATCCATGTTGATGGCTTCGACCACGGCAGTCTGCTCCTCGGTGGCGGTGGCCACCGACTGGTTCATGCCATCGATTTCGCCAATGCGCACGGTCACGCTGTCCAGCCGTTCGCCGGCCTGGTTGGCGATCTGCATGCTGTCGGTGCTGTGGCGCTGGCTCTGATCCATGGTTTCCACCGATGCGCGGGCACCCACCTGCAGTTCTTCGATCATGGCCTGCACCTGTTGCGCCGATTCCTGGGTGCGGTGGGCCAGGTTGCGTACCTCATCGGCCACCACGGCGAAACCACGCCCGGCTTCACCGGCGCGGGCCGCTTCGATGGCGGCGTTCAATGCCAGCAGGTTGGTCTGCTGGGAGATACTGGTAATCACTTCCAGAATCTGGCCGATGTTCACGGTTTTGCTGTTGAGGGTCTCGATGTGTTCGCTGGAAGTGACGATCAGGTCCGAGAGCCGGTTCATCGCCGCAATGTTGCGCTCGACCACCTGTTGGCCTTCTTCGGCCAGCAGCCTTGCGGAGCTGGCGTGCTGCGAGGCCTGGGCAGCGTTGCTGGCGATTTCCTGGGCCGCGGCACCCAGTTCGTTGATGGCCGCGGCCACGCTGTTGGTGCGGTTGGCCTGCTCATCGGAGTTGGTCATTGATGAGTTCGAGGCGCTGATCACCCGCAGCGCCACTTCGTTGACTTGCTCGGTGGCCGAGGACACTTCGCGGATGCTGCTGTGAATACGCTCGACGAAGCGGTTGAAGGCGTTGCCGAGAATGCCGAATTCATCATGGTTATGGATGCGCAGGCGCTTGGTCAGGTCGCCCTCACCTTCGGCGATGTCTTCCATGGCGCGGGTCATGGTGTGCAACGGCTGCATCAGTACGCGAATCAGCAAGCCGAGCAAGGCGATGATGATGACCACGGCGACGACCGTGGCAACCACTGCCGAGGTGCGGAAGGTGCTCAGCATCGAGAAGGCCTTGGCCTTGTCCACCGACAGGCCGATGTACCAATTGGCCGAGGGCAGGCCGGTGATCGGGGTGAAGGTCAGCAAGCGTGCCTGGCCGTCGCTTTGCACTTCGGTCAGTTCGTTGCTCAGCTTGGGTGTGTGTTGCGGGAACAGGTCTGACAGCGACTTCATCACCAGGGCCTGGTCCGGGTGTACCAGGATCTTGCCCTGGTCATTGACCAGGAAGGCATAGCCCATACCACCAAAGTCCAGCGAGTTGATGATTTGCACCAGGCCGTCCAGCGTCAGGTCGCCACCGACCACACCCACGCTGCTGGAGACCTTGCTGAGGATGCCGATGACCATCTTGTTGGTGGTCATGTCGATGTACGGTTCGGTCAACATGGCCCCGCTGGCATTCATGCCATCCTTGTACCAGGGCCGGGTGCGAGGGTCGTAGCCGTCGGGCATCTTCGCGTCTGGGCGAACACTGAAGCCGCCGTCGATCTTGCCCAGGTAAACGGTCAGGAAGCTGGAGAGCAGTGCGCGCTGGCCCATGAATGTTTCAGCGTTGGCCGGGTTCTGGGCAATGTTCTGCGCCAGGTTTTCCACCAGTTTGATACGCCCGTCGAACAGGTTGCGGATGTTGGTGGACGTGGAAGTACCCATTTCAGCCAGGTAGTTTTCCAGGTCCTCGCGGATGGCATTACGCTGCAGGTAATCGTTGTAAAGGGTGAAAAGGCTGAAGGCGAGTATGACGATCAGTGAGGCGGCCAACAGTATCTTGTGGCTGAAACGCAGGCTTTTATTCATGGCGTAATCGGTTCCGCTAAGGTTTTAATCAGGGCGTTCGCACGAGTGAGGCCGCAAGGCTGTGCAGTATCCGGAAAAATCCCTTTTCGGTTGTTCCTCTCTTCTAAGACGAATATCACCCGAAGGTATCGGCCGGTTTCAGTTAAAGCTTGAGCAGGGGATTAAAGAGATGTTGGAAACTTCGACCATAGTTGTGGGATCGGGCCCGGATGGCCAGCCGCTCGGGCAAGCCATGCGCCTGGCCAACCGCCACGGCCTGGTGGCAGGCGCCACTGGTACCGGCAAGACCGTCACCTTGCAACGCCTGGCGGAAGTGTTCAGTGACGCCGGGGTCGCGGTGTTTGCCGCCGACGTGAAAGGCGACTTGTGTGGCCTGGGCGCCGCCGGTGCACCGCAGGGCAAGGTGGCCGAGCGCATCGCCGGCATGCCGTGGCTTGGGCATACGCCACGGGCCTACCCGGTGACGTTGTGGGATATCGCGGGGCAGTCCGGCCACCCGCTGCGCACGACCCTCAGTGAAATGGGGCCGCTGCTGCTGGGCAACTTGCTGGAACTGACCGACAGCCAGCAGGCGGCGTTGTATGCAGCGTTCAAGGTGGCCGACCGTGAAGGCCTGTTGCTGCTCGACCTGAAAGACCTCAAGGCGCTGCTTGCCCACCTGAAAGACAACCCGCAATTGCTGGGTGAAGACAGCGCGCTGATGACCACCGCCTCGACCCAGGCCTTGTTGCGCCGGCTGGCAACCCTCGAGCAACAGGGGGCCGAGGCGCTGTTCGGCGAGCCGGCGTTGCAACTGGAAGACTTGCTGCGCCCGGACCCCGATGGCCGCGGCCGGATCCACCTGCTTGATGCCAGCCGCTTGGTGCATGAAGCCCCCAAGGTCTACGCCACCTTCCTGTTGTGGCTGCTGGCTGAATTGTTCGAGCAGTTGCCCGAGCGCGGCGATGCCGAAAAACCGCTGCTGGCGTTGTTCTTCGACGAGGCGCACCTGTTGTTCAACGGCACGCCCAAGGCGCTGCAGGAGCGCCTGGAGCAGGTGGTACGGCTGATCCGGTCCAAAGGTGTGGGTGTGTTCTTCGTCACCCAGTCGCCGGGTGACTTGCCGGATGCGGTGCTGGCCCAGTTGGGCTTGCGCATTCAGCATGGCTTGCGGGCATTCACGGCGAAGGAGCAGAAGGCATTGCGGGCGGTAGCCGATGGCTTTCGCCCCAACCCGGCGTTCGACACCTTGAGCGTGCTCACCGAACTGGGCATTGGCGAAGCGCTACTGGGGGCGCTTGAAGAGAAGGGCACCCCGGCCATGGTCCAGCGCGTGTTGGTGGCACCGCCGCAATCGCGGATCGGGCCGTTGAGTGCTGCGGAGCGCGGTGCGCTGATTGCTGCTTCGCCGCTGGCTGGGCGCTATGACAAGCCGGTGGACCGTGAGTCGGCCTATGAAATGCTGACCCAGCGCAAAGGTGAGGCGGTGGAGCCGGCGCCGCAACCGAAGGCCGATGAAGAGAGCTTTGCCGACAAGGCCGGTGATTTCTTGCAGAGTGCGGCGGGGCAGGCGATCAAATCGGCGGTGCGCCAGGCAGCCAACCAGTTGGGGCGGCAACTGGTGCGGGGGTTGATGGGGTCGTTGTTGGGGGGCAAGAAAAAATAGTTGGCTGCCACCTGGACCGTATCGAGCCTGGGCCTTGCGCAGTGCCTGTGGGCCCAGTTGCCGATATGAAAAAGGCGCCCCGGGGGACGCCTTTTCCTAATTGCGGTGTCACTCAGCCAATGGCCTTGGACGCCAGCCAGAACAAGCCGGCCGCCAGGCCCATCGAGGCTGGCAGGGTCAGAACCCAAGCCATCAGGATGGTTTTGACGGTGCCACCTTGCAGGCCGCTTTTGTTGGCGACCATGGTGCCGGCCACGCCGGACGACAGCACATGCGTGGTCGACACCGGCAAGGCGAACACGTTGGCCATGCCGATGGCACAGGCCGCGGTGATCTGTGCCGACATGCCCTGGGCATAGGTCATGCCCTGCTTGCCGATCTTCTCGCCAACGGTCAGCACCACACGCTTCCAGCCCACCATGGTGCCCAGGCCCAAGGCCAGGGCAACGGCCACGATTACCCAGAACGGGGCGTATTCAGTGGTGGCGGTAAGGTCCTTGCGCAGTTTTTCCAGGTCGGCCTTTTCGCGGGCTTCCAGGCCAGGCAGCTTGCCAACCTTCTTCGCGGTGTCGTCCAGGCACAGCAGGTAGCGGCGTACTTCAACGCGCTTCTCGGCAGCCAGGCTGTGATAGTCGGTCACGCCTTGCAACGAGGTCTGCAGTGCGGCGATGGTCGGCTCGGTCTGCTGCGGGTTGCAACTGAACTGTTCCGGCAGGTCGCTGGCCTTGGCCTTGCCCAGAGCCAGGAACTCGCCCAGGGTGGCGGCGTTGCGCTCGTAGAACTGGCTCATGTGCAGCGTGGCGTCGCGGGTACGCTCGATCTGATAGGTGGTGCTGTTCAGGTCGAGCACGAACTTGGCCGGAACGATACCGATCAGCACCAGCATGATCAGGCCAATGCCTTTCTGGCCGTCGTTGGAACCGTGCACGAAGCTCACACCCATGGCAGAAACCACCAGGACCAGGCGGTTCCAGAAGGGCGGGTGCTTCTTGTCGTCGAGTTTACGGCGCTGTTCGGGGGTCTTGTGCATCTTCGACAGCGGGCGCCACCACTTCAGGCCGAGCAGCACCAGGGCGGCTACGGCGAAGCCGGCCATTGGCGAGACCACCAGCGACATGGCAATGTCGATGGCTTTCTGCCAGTTAACGCCGTCTCCCAGCGGGATGTCGTTGATCAGGGCATTGGCCAGACCTACACCCAGAATAGAGCCGATCAGCGTGTGCGAGCTGGAAGCGGGAATACCGAAATACCAGGTGCCGAGGTTCCAGGTGATGGCCGCGGCCAGCAGGGAGAAGACCATGGCCAGGCCGTGCCCGGTGTTCACATTGATCAGCAACTCCACCGGCAGCAGGTGCACGATGGCGTAGGCCACCCCGACACCGCCCAGCAGTACGCCGAAGAAGTTGAACACGCCGGAGAAGAACACGGCGAGGTGGGGAGGCATGGCTTTGGTATAGATGACGGTAGCTACCGCGTTTGCGGTGTCATGAAAGCCATTGATGAACTCGAAGGCGAGTACGAAGGTCAAGGCGAGCAGCAGGCTCACCAATACCCAGGCATCCAGTCCGCTGAATAAATCGATCATGAAGGTTGTCTGGCGGTCATAGGGGGGCGGGATTATGCCAGAAAACCTTGGCAATCGATGCACCTCCAGCAGGCCGTTGGCACGGCCAAAAGCGCCAAAGCTGCCCTGCGAGCGGCCCTTGATTACAGGGCAAGTTCAGCTTAAATCGGCGAATTGCTGCGAAAAGCAGGTCAAAAACGTAAAGGTCCAGCTTCGGCGCTAATTAAAACGATCGTTTGAAATTTGTGAAAATCCATTTCACTTCGCTTGGGTAATAAGGCCAACACGCCCGGGCGAGCCGGGCGAACACAGCGCTGCATTGACCCGGGTCAGGGGTTCTCGCTGCGTAGTTCCTTTTCCATCCGTTCCAGTTCCTGGCTGAAAGCCTGGTCGCGCAGGCTGGCGCGTTTGCGCCAGGGTTTGCGCTCCGGTTCCGTTTGTGCGGCATAGGTGGTGACTTCGCCGCCGTAGACATCCTTGTAACGTTCAGCCTGGCGCTCGAGTTCTGCGCGCAGTTCATCTTTCGTCACATGCAGTACCTGAATTAAGTGTAATCACGGGGGTAACGCGTTATGCGCTTGTGCGCCCTGTTCCGGCCGCAACGGCTTGGTTCCACGGAAGGTTCCGTGGGCACAATTGCGTCACGACTGTGGTGCCGATTATAGCAACCGATAATTTGCCGAACATCGTTATTTAACCTGCACCGCCATCATCCGACGCACGTTATGGCATGTGCCGGTAAACAAGTTGGGGCTTTCTTACAAGTTTGAAAGGCTTGCCGGATAAAAGTTCGGACAACAAGCTGACGAGGGGGGAATGAAAAACGGCCCCGCCGAAAGGCGAGGCCGTTGCCTGGGGACTTCTACGGTGGGTACCTGACCAGTCTCTCCAAAGAAGCCACATGTGGCAGGAGAAAGGTATAAGCAAAAGTGTCAGCGGTCAATTGCGATTATCGGCCGTTTGTTCGATAATCGCACGAACCGGCGTTTTTTTTGAGGTGTGCGATGAGTGACGAAACGGTGGACAACGCTTCTGCCAGCCCAGAGGCGGCACGGCCTGTGTTGGCGGCCATGGCGCCGCCGATCGTGGCCTCGCCGGCCAAGCGCATCCAGGCTTTCACCGGCGACCCGGACTTCATGACATCCTTGGCCCGTGGCCTGGCGGTGATCCAGGCTTTCCAGGAGCGCAAGCGCCACCTCACCATCGCCCAGATCAGCCACCGTACCGAAATACCCCGGGCCGCCGTGCGCCGTTGCCTGCACACGCTGATCAAGCTGGGCTATGCCACCACGGATGGGCGCACCTACTCGCTGCTACCCAAAGTGCTGACCCTGGGGCATGCCTACCTGTCATCCACGCCATTGGCGATTTCGGCCCAGCCGTACCTGGACCGCATCAGCGACCAGCTGCACGAGGCGGCCAACATGGCCACCCTCGAAGGTGACGACATCCTTTATATAGCCCGTTCGGCCACGGTCGAGCGCCTGATTTCGGTCGATTTGTCGGTGGGCGGGCGCCTGCCCGCCTACTGCACGTCGATGGGGCGCATTCTGCTGGCGGCGCTGGATGACACCAGCCTGCGCGAATACCTGGAGCGGGCCGACCTCAAGGCGCGCACCAGCCGTACCTTGCATGATGCCGAATCGTTGTTCGCCTGTATTCAGCAGGTCCGCGCCCAAGGCTGGTGTGTGGTGGACCAGGAACTGGAGCAGGGGCTGCGCTCGATTGCCGTGCCGGTCTACGACGCTTCCGGGCAGGTGCTGGCAGCCTTGAACGTAAGTACCCACGTCGGGCGGGTCACGCGCAGCGAACTGGAGCAGCGCTTCTTGCCGATACTGCTGGCTGCCAGCCGGGACCTGTGCCACCAGCTGTTTGGTTGAGCGCGCAAGGGGGGGCGCGCGCCAGCGGTTTTTTGAACAGGCAAAACGGTTTCCTGTGCGATAAACGCACAGTGTCGCTCGCGGCGAATTGCTTCACCTGCGCCCGCTGATTAATGTCTCTCGCAACGGTCGGCTATGCCGACCGAACAAGAAAAACATGAGGCACATACCATGCATACTGTCCCTAGGCTGCTGCGCTCGCACCCGCATGCAGTTTCGTTGTATCCAGGCTGACCCAGGCCATTTTCCCTAGCGTTGCCCACCTGTACCGGCTAGCCGAGTGCAATGGCCTGGCTGTGCCCCCTATTCTGGATAACAACAATGAACCAAGCGCAAACCAACGTCGGCGCAAGCCTTGACGTCCAGTCGTTCATCAATCAGCAACCGTTGTCCCGCTATCAGTGGCGGGTCGTGCTGCTGTGTTTTCTGATCGTCTTCCTCGATGGCCTGGACACGGCCGCCATGGGCTTCATTGCCCCGGCCCTGTCGCAGGAATGGGGCATTGACCGTGCCAGCCTGGGCCCGGTGATGAGTGCCGCGTTGATCGGCATGGTCTTCGGCGCCCTGGGCTCGGGGCCGCTGGCCGACCGCTTTGGCCGCAAGGGCGTGCTGGTGGGTGCTGTACTGGTATTCGGTGGCTTCAGCCTGGCCTCGGCCTATGCCACCAACGTCGACCAGCTGCTGGTGCTGCGCTTCCTGACCAGCCTTGGCCTGGGGGCGGGGATGCCCAACGCCACCACGCTGCTGTCGGAGTACACCCCAGAGCGGCTCAAGTCGCTGCTGGTCACCAGCATGTTCTGCGGCTTCAACCTGGGTATGGCCGGCGGTGGCTTCATTTCCGCGAAAATGATCCCGGCCTATGGCTGGCACAGCCTGCTGGTAGTCGGTGGCGTGCTGCCGTTGCTGCTGGCCGTGGTGCTGATGGTCTGGCTGCCGGAGTCGGCGCGCTTCCTGGTGGTGCGTAACCGTGGCACTGACAGGGTGCGCAAGACCTTGTCGCCGATCGCCCCGCAGGTGGTGGCCGAGGCGGCCAGCTTCAGCGTGCCGGAACAGAAGGCCGTGGCCGCCCGCAACGTGTTCTCGGTGATTTTCTCTGGCACCTACGGCCTGGGTACCGTACTGCTGTGGCTGACTTATTTCATGGGCCTGGTGATCGTCTATCTGCTGACCAGCTGGCTGCCGACCCTGATGCGTGACAGTGGCGCGAGCATGGAGCAGGCGGCCTTTATCGGTGCCTTGTTCCAGTTCGGTGGCGTGCTGAGTGCGGTCGGTGTGGGTTGGGCCATGGACCGCTTCAACCCGCACAAGGTGATCGGCGTTTTCTACCTGCTGGCCGGGGTCTTCGCCTACGCCGTAGGGCAGAGCCTGGGCAATATCACCTTGCTGGCGACGCTGGTGCTGGTGGCTGGTATGTGCGTGAACGGCGCCCAGTCGGCCATGCCGTCGCTGGCGGCGCGCTTCTACCCGACCCAAGGCCGGGCGACCGGGGTATCGTGGATGCTGGGCATCGGCCGCTTCGGCGCGATTCTTGGGGCCTGGAGCGGCGCAACCCTGTTGGGCCTGGGCTGGAGCTTCGAGCAGGTGCTCACGGCGCTGCTGGTGCCGGCGGCGCTGGCTACCGTTGGGGTGGTGGTGAAAGGGCTGGTGAGCCACGCCGACGCCACCTGATAGCGAGGCCGCCCTTGCCGGGCAGGCGCTGTACGAAGGCGGGTAGCAAGGCAACAAATAGTTCGATAATCGCACGAATAGTCGATTATCGGATTGTAAGCTACCCACCGGCCTCCTTAATCTGAGCCTACTGAAGCACCCTGACCAGGAGCCTCCAATGCCACGTGCAGACCACCACCGAACCCACCGAAATCAAGCTGCCACCCCGCGTGACCTTGATGCCCGTACCGCCGCGGCCCATGGCCAGCCGGCAGGAGAAGCCTGATGCGAGACGTATTCATCTGTGACGCCATCCGTACCCCGATTGGCCGCTTTGGCGGTGCCCTGGCCGGTGTGCGTGCCGACGACCTGGCCGCCGTCCCACTGAAGGCGCTGATCGAGCGCAACCCCGGTGTGCAGTGGGACCAGGTTGACGAGGTGTTCTTCGGGTGCGCTAACCAGGCAGGTGAAGACAACCGCAACGTGGCGCGCATGGCGCTGCTGCTGGCCGGCCTGCCCGAAAGCATTCCGGGCGTTACCCTTAACCGCCTGTGTGCCTCGGGCATGGATGCCATTGGCACTGCCTTCCGCGCCATTGCCAGCGGGGAAATGGAGCTGGCCATCGCCGGGGGGGTGGAATCGATGTCGCGCGCCCCGTTCGTCATGGGCAAGGCCGAAAGCGGCTATTCGCGCAACATGAAGCTGGAAGACACGACCATCGGCTGGCGTTTCATCAACCCGCTGATGAAGAGCCAGTACGGCGTGGACTCCATGCCGGAAACCGCCGACAACGTGGCCGACGATTATCAGGTATCGCGCGCCGACCAGGATGCTTTCGCCTTGCGCAGCCAGCAAAAGGCCGCTGCAGCGCAGGCAGCCGGCTTTTTTGCCGAGGAAATCGTGCCGGTGCGCATCGCCCACAAGAAGGGTGAAGTGATCGTCGAGCGTGATGAACACCTGCGCCCGGAGACCACCCTGGAAGCGTTGACCAAGCTCAAGCCGGTCAACGGCCCGGACAAGACCGTCACCGCCGGCAACGCTTCGGGCGTCAACGATGGTGCGGCAGCACTGATCCTGGCCTCGGCTGAAGCGGTGAAGAAGCATGGCCTTACCCCGCGTGCCCGCGTTCTGGGCATGGCCAGCGGTGGCGTTGCGCCACGGGTGATGGGCATTGGCCCGGTCCCGGCAGTGCGTAAGCTGACCGAGCGCCTGGGTGTGGCGGTGAATGATTTCGATGTGATCGAGCTCAATGAAGCGTTCGCCAGCCAAGGCCTGGCAGTGCTGCGTGAGCTGGGCGTGGCCGATGATGCGCCGCAGGTGAACCCCAATGGCGGCGCGATCGCGCTGGGCCACCCGCTGGGCATGAGCGGTGCTCGCCTGGTGCTGACGGCGCTGCATCAACTGGAGAAAAGCGGTGGCCGTAAAGGCCTGGCGACCATGTGCGTGGGCGTCGGCCAAGGCTTGGCGCTGGCCATCGAACGGGTTTGACCTGTCCTGGCCCCTTCGTGGGGCAAGCCGGGTGTTACAGCATGGTCGTTGCCCACTGCACAACGGCAAACTGTGGCAGCAGGCTTGCCCCGCGAAGGGGCCGGCACCTTCGACTCAAGGCCAATTGCCAGCCTCAAGGCGGAACGAGGTGTTACCAGGTATGTCTAGAATAACCTGGGACCCTTCAGGAGTAATCTCACCATGACCTCAACCTATTACACCGGTGAAGAGCGCAGCAAGCGCATCTTCGCTATCGTTGGTGCCTCTTCGGGCAACCTGGTGGAATGGTTCGACTTTTACGTCTATGCCTTCTGTGCGATCTACTTCGCCCCGGCGTTCTTCCCCTCCGACGACCCCACGGTGCAGTTGCTGAACACCGCGGGGGTATTCGCCGCAGGCTTCTTGATGCGCCCGATTGGTGGCTGGATCTTCGGCCGCCTCGCTGACCGCCATGGCCGCAAGAACTCGCTGATGATCTCGGTGCTGATGATGTGCTTCGGCTCGCTGATGATCGCCTGCCTGCCCACCTATGCCAGCATTGGCACCTGGGCCCCGGCGCTGCTGTTGCTGGCGCGCCTGATCCAGGGCCTGTCGGTGGGTGGCGAGTACGGCACCACCGCCACGTACATGAGTGAGGTGGCCCTGCGCGGCCAGCGCGGCTTCTTTGCCTCGTTCCAGTACGTGACGCTGATCGGCGGCCAGCTTTTGGCCGTGCTGGTGGTAGTGATCCTGCAGCAGCTGCTGACCGAGGATGAGCTGCGTGCCTGGGGCTGGCGCATTCCGTTCGTGGTCGGGGCCATTGCTGCACTGATCTCGTTGATGCTGCGCCGCTCGCTGCACGAAACCAGCAGCGCCGAAACCCGTCAGGACAAGGATGCCGGCACCATCAAAGGCTTGTTCAGCAACCACGCTGCAGCCTTCATCACCGTGCTGGGCTACACCGCAGGGGGGTCGCTGATTTTCTACACCTTCACCACCTACATGCAAAAGTACCTGGTGAATACCGCTGGCATGACGGCGAAGAACGCCAGTTATGTGATGACGGCTGCGCTGTTCCTGTTCATGGTGCTGCAGCCGTTCTTCGGCATGCTGTCCGACCGTATTGGGCGACGCAATTCCATGCTGCTGTTCGGCGCGTTGGGAACGCTGTTCACCGTGCCGCTGCTGATGGCGTTGAAAACCGTGACCAGCCCGTTCATGGCCTTCGTGCTGATCAGCCTGGCGCTGTGCATCGTCAGTTTCTATACCTCGATCAGCGGCCTGGTGAAGGCCGAAATGTTCCCGCCGCAAGTTCGCGCGCTGGGTGTAGGCCTGGCTTACGCGGTGGCCAACGCGGCATTCGGCGGTTCGGCCGAGTACGTGGCCCTGGGGCTGAAGACCATGGGGATGGAGAATACGTTCTACTGGTACGTGACGGCGATGATGGCGATAGCCTTCCTGTTCAGCCTGCGCCTGCCGAAGCAGGCCGAGTACCTGCACCATGATCATTAAGGAAGCTGCATGAGCAACCAACTGTTCGACGCCTACTTCACCGCGCCGGCCATGCGCGAGGTGTTTTCCGACCGTGGCCGCCTGCAGGGCATGCTGGATTTCGAGGCCGCGCTCGCCCGCGCCGAGGCTTCGGTCGGCTTGGTTCCGCACAGCGCCGTGGCCGCCATCGAGGCGGCCTGCCAGGCCGAGCGCTATGACGTAGGCGCCCTGGCCAATGCCATCGCCAGCACTGGCAACTCGGCAATCCCGCTGGTGAAGGCGTTGGGCAAGGTGATCGCCACCGGCGTGCCCGAAGCCGAGCGTTATGTGCACCTGGGCGCTACCAGCCAGGATGCGATGGACACCGGCTTGGTATTGCAGTTGCGCGCTGCCCTCGACTTGCTGGAAAGCGACCTTGGCCAGCTTGCCGAAACCTTGGCGCAGCAGGCCTTGAAGCACGCCGACACCCCCATGGTGGGGCGCACGTGGCTGCAACATGCCACGCCGGTGACCTTGGGCATGAAGCTGGCCGGGGTGCTTGGCGCCGTGACCCGCCATCGCCAGCGCTTGCAGGCGTTGCGCCCGCGCTTGCTGGTGCTGCAGTTCGGCGGCGCCTCGGGCAGCCTGGCGGCCTTGGGCAGCAAGGCGCTGCCGGTGGCCGAGGCGCTGGCCGAGCAACTGCGGCTGGCCCTGCCGGAACAGCCTTGGCACACCCAGCGCGACCGCTTGGTGGAGTTTGCCTCGGTGCTGGGCATGATCGCCGGCAGCCTGGGCAAGTTCGGCCGCGATGTCAGCTTGCTGATGCAAACCGAGGCTGGCGAGGTGTTCGAGCCTTCCGCGCCGGGCAAGGGCGGCTCTTCGACCATGCCCCACAAGCGTAACCCGGTGGGGGCCGCCGTTCTGATCGGGGCCGCCACCCGGGTGCCGGGGCTGGTTTCGACGATGTTCAGCGCCATGCCCCAGGAACACGAGCGCAGCCTGGGGTTGTGGCATGCCGAATGGGAAACCCTGCCAGAAATCTGCTGCCTGGTCTCCGGTGCGCTGCGCCAGGCCCAGGTGATTGCCGAGGGGATGGAGGTGGATGCCGAGCGCATGCGCCGCAACCTCGACCTGACCCAGGGCCTGGTGCTGGCCGAGGCGGTGAGCATTGTGCTGGCACAGCGCCTGGGCCGCGACCGCGCCCACCACCTGCTGGAGCAATGCTGCCAGCGCGCCGTAGCCGAGCAGCGTCACCTGCGTGCCGTGCTGGGTGACGAGCCGCAGGTCAGCGCCGAACTGTCCGCCGAGGAACTCGATCGTTTGCTCGACCCCGCCCATTACCTGGGCCAGGCCCGCGTCTGGGTGGCGCGCGCCGTGTCCGAACATCAACGTTTTACTGCCTGAAGGAGACCGCTGTGGCGCATTTGCAACTGGCCGATGGCGTTTTGAATTACCAACTCGATGGCCCGGCAGACGCCCCGGTGCTGGTCCTGTCCAACTCGCTGGGTACCGACCTGGGCATGTGGGACGCCCAGATGCCGCTGTGGGCCCAGCAATTCCGGGTGCTGCGCTACGACACCCGTGGCCACGGTGCATCGCTGGTCACCGAAGGCCCTTATTCCATCGAGCAACTGGGCCGCGATGTGCTGGCGTTGCTCGATGGCCTGGACATTGCCAAGGCGCACTTTGTCGGCTTGTCGATGGGTGGCCTGATTGGCCAGTGGCTGGGCATCAATGCCGGTGAGCGCTTGCGTAGCCTGACCTTGTGCAACACCGCCGCCAAAATCGCCAATGACGAGGTGTGGAACACCCGTATCGACACCGTGCTCAAGGGCGGCCAGCAGGCCATGGTCGACCTGCGCGATGCGTCCATTGCCCGCTGGTTCACCCCAGGCTTTGCCCAGGCACAAGCCGCAGAGGCCCAGCGTATCTGCCAGATGCTGGCGCAGACCAGCCCCCAGGGTTATGCCGGCAACTGCGCGGCGGTGCGTGATGCCGACTTCCGTGAGCAACTCGGTCGCATTCAGGTGCCGACGTTGATCGTGGCAGGGACTGAAGATGTGGTAACCACCCCGGCGCACGGCCAGTTCATGCAAACCGGTATTGCCGGTGCCGAATATGTCGAGTTCCCGGCAGCGCACCTGTCCAACGTCGAGATTGGCGAGGCGTTCAGCCACCGCGTGCTCGCCTTCCTGTTGGCTCACTGAGGACCCTGCCATGGACGAGAAACAACGCTACGACGCCGGCATGCAAGTACGCCGCGCGGTACTGGGCGATGCCCATGTGGACCGCAGCCTGGAAAAGCTCAACGACTTCAATGGCGAGTTCCAGGAAATGATTACCCGGCACGCGTGGGGTGACATCTGGACCCGCCCCGGCCTGCCACGTCACACCCGCAGCCTGATCACCATTGCCATGCTGATCGGCATGAACCGTAACGACGAACTGAAGCTGCACCTGCGCGCGGCGGCCAACAACGGCGTGACTCGCGACGAGATCAAGGAAGTGCTGATGCAGAGCGCGATCTACTGCGGCATTCCAGCGGCCAACGCCACCTTCCACCTGGCGGAGTCGGTATGGGACGAGCTAGGGGTAGAGTCGCGTAGCTGACCCTCACGCGGCCCCGCCTGTAGGAGCGGCCTTGTGTCGCGATGGGCTGCGCAGCAGCCCCGGAATATCAGCTTCGCAGCTACGATTGCCGGGGCCGCTGCGCAGCCCATCGCGACACAAGGCCGCTCCTACACAGGTGCCGGGGTTACAGCGCGACACAAGGCCGCTCAGGTGCCACGGTTACATCGAGCGTATGGCCACCGGGCCTGCATTGCTTTCCACAGCCTGCTTCAGGGCCGGGCACAAACCCAACATGAAGGCCGCTTCTGCCACCACGAACAAAGGCCCGATGATCAGGCCACTGATGTCGTCCACAAACGCTGGTTTTCGGCCTTCGTAATAGTGGCCGACGAACTGGATGATCCAGCCCAGCACGAACGCGCCCACCCCGGCACCGAGCCAAAGCCCGGTAGGCTGCACCGCCAGCACCTGGCCAACCCACAGGCACAAGCCCAGCAACGCCCCCATCACCAGCCCGAAGCGCAGGTCCAGGCGCAAGTAGAACCAGACCGAAGCCGCTGCCGCCAGCAGGGCAGGGGACAGCCATATGCCAGCAACCTCCCACCCGGGGCGGGACAGCAGGATGGTGACTGCCAGCACGATCATGGGGATGCCGATGAAGTGGGTGACGATGTTGCGCGGGTCGCGGTGGTAACTGGCGTACTGGCTCAGGTGGTCGACGAGCGTTTTCATTCTTGTGCCTCCCTGGTTTGCCTGGGCTGGTCAAGCTGCCTGTCAGGGCCCTGCGCGGCGGTTACACGCCGCGACAGGCCCGGTACAGGCAATGGGTATAGCTCAGGATAGCCCGCAGCCACCACTATCATCAGCGGGGCGAATGGCAGGGGCGCCCCGCGGGCTTATCCTGCGGGGCCATGGCGCACATTGGCAGGGCTTACAGCAGGTTCAGCGGGTAGCTCACGATCAGGCGGTTCTCGTCGAAGGCGTTGGTGCTGAAGTCACGGCGCATGGTGGAGTTGCGCCATTTCACCGACAGGTCCTTGAAACTGCCCGATTGGATCACGTACGCCAATTCGGTTTCCCGGGCCCATTCCTTGCCATCATCAACGTTGCCGACGGTCACGTTCTCACCCTTGATATAGCGGTTCATCAGCGTCAGGCCGGGAACGCCAACGGTGGCGAAGTTGAAGTCATGGCGCACCTGCCAGGAGCGTTCCTTGGCGTTGTCGAAGCTGGAGTTGTAGCTGTCGTTGGCCAGGGTCCCGCCGCTGGTGCCATTGACCCGCATCCAGGCGTTGTCGCCGCTGACCTTTTGCAGGCCCACGTAGAACGTATGGCCCTGGTAGCGCGCCGAAAGCAGCGCCGAGGCGGTACGGTTGTCCAGCTTGCCGGCACGCTCGGCGCCGTCTTCCTTGCCGATGAAGTAGCCCAGGTTGGCGCCCAGGGTCCAGTCGCCCAGCGGCTGGCTGTGGGTCAGGTTCAGGTACTGTTGGTGGTAGATGTCCTTGAGCTGGGCATCCCACAGGCCAATCATGGTGCGTTTGTCGTTGAAGGTGTATTCGCCGCCACCGAAGTTGAACCGGTCGGAGGTGAACGCACCTTTGCCGTTCATCGACATGTCTTCCATGCTGGCGTCGTTGCGCGGGCTGTTGCCGCGGAACTGGCCGGCGTACAGGGTCAGGCCGGCGATTTCCCTGGAGGTCAGCTGGCCACCGCGGAAGGTTTGCGGCAGCGAACGGCCGTCGTCCGAACGCAGGATCGGCAGCACCGGCATCCATTCCCCGACCTTCAGTTCGGTTTCGGAAAGCTTGGCCTTCAACGCCACACCCAGGCGGCCGAAATCATCGGCTGGGCGGCCGTCGTCGTGCACGGGTAGCAGGTGGGTGTTGGTGGTGCCTTTGCCACCGTCGAGCTTGACTGAATACAAGCCCAGCACGTCCACGCCGAAACCGATGGTGCCTTGGGTGAAGCCGGAACGGGCATCCAGAATGAAGCTCTGCGTCCATTCTTCGGCCTTGCCCTGTGGGTTGGCCGGGTCAACGAAGTTACGGTTGATGTAGAAGTTGCGCAGGTTGAGGGTGGCCTTGGCGTTTTCCAGGAAACCGCCTTGGTCGGCAGCGAAGACGGGGAGGGCGCAGGACATGGCCAACAGGCCGGGCAGCAGCTGGCGTGCGGTTTGCGAAGTGCTCATCTGTCGTGGATCTCTTGTTTTTATGGGGCGTTGCGTGGGGGGATGGTGCGGCGTGAGGCGGGGGTGAGGCAATTCGTCGCAAACGGAAGGGGGCGATAATCGAACGGAATGTTCCAGTTGGTTAATTACTGACACATTTTGCAGCAACCATGAAAAAGGCCCACCGCCAGGGTGGGCCTTGTGCTGTACCGAGCCAGGTCAGCCTTTGGGCGTATCCACCGCGGCTTGCTGGTTGGCTTGGCCAGTGCGCTCGTACCAGCCGCCACCAAGCGCCTTGTACAGGTTGACCTCGCTGGTCAGCTGCGACAGGCGATCGCCGATCAGCGCCTGCTGGGCACTGAACAGGTTGCGCTGGGCGTCGAGGAAGGTCAGGTTGCTGTCGATACCGATACGGTAGCGGCGCTCGGCCAGGCGATAGTAGTCCTGGTTGGCTTGCACCAGGTCGCGTTGGGCCTGCAATTGCTCTTCGAAGGTCTTGCGCGCTGCCAGGCCATCGGAGACTTCCTGGAAGGCCGTCTGGATGGTCTTTTCGTACTTGGCGACGTTGATGTCCTTCTGGATTTTCGAGTAGTCCAGGCTGGCCTTCAGGCTGCCGGCGTTGAAGATCGGCAGGTTGATCTGCGGCTGGAACAGCCAGGTGCCCTGGCCGCCCGAGAACAGGTGGCCCATGTCGGGGCTCAGGCTGCCGGCGTTGGCCGTCAGGCTGATGCTTGGGAAGAACGCTGCGCGGGCGGCGCCGATATTGGCATTGGCGGCCTTGAGCAGGTGTTCGGCTTCCTGGATGTCCGGGCGGCGCTGGAGGATGTCGGACGGCAAGCCGGCCGGTACTTCCGCCAGTTGATCGGCGTCGAGCTCCAGCGGCTTGGGCAGGTTGGCAGGAATGCCGGTGCCCAGCAGCACGGTCAGGCTGTTGACGTCCTGGGCGACCAGGCGCTGGTACTGCGAATACTTGACCCGGGCCCCTTCCACGGCGGTGCGCGCCTGGCTCAAGTCCAGTGCCGAGGCCACGCCCACTTCATTGCTGCGGCGGGTGAGGTTGTAGCTTTCCTCGTAGGTCTTCAGCGTTTCTTCGGTCAGCTTGAACAGCGCCTGGTCGGCCTGCCAGGTGTAGTAGGCGTTGGCCACGCTGGCCACCAGGGCAATTTGCGTGGACCGCCGTGCCTGTTCGCTGGACAGGTAGGTTTCCAGGGCTTGCTCGGTCAGGCTGCGTACCCGGCCGAACAGGTCCAGTTCATAGGCGCTGACACCCAGCGTGGCCGAGTATTGGCTGGTGATGCTGGACTTACCGGTTTGCGACATGTTCGCCGGTACCCGCTGGCGGCTACCGCTGGCGTTGGCGGAAACCGCCGGGAACAGGTCGGCCCGCTGAATGCGATACTGCGCGCGGTACGCGTCGAGGTTCAGTGCGGCAACACGCAGGTCGCGGTTGTTGACCAGCGAAGTCTGGATCAGCTGCTGCAGTGCCGGGTCACGGAAGAACTGGCGCCAGCCCTGTTCGGCAGCGGCGACGTCTGCCGACTGCGTGGGGGAATATGCAGGGCCTTGCGGCCACTGCGCAGCCACCGGCGATTCCGGGGTCTGGTAGTCAGGGATCAGCGAGCAGCCGCCCAGAATGAAAGCGGTTACCGCCAGGGACAACAAAGACTTGGTCATTGCCCAGCCTCATAACGTGGAGTTTCAGGGGTGGCGTCTTTTTCCGGCTTTTTGCTGCCGAACAGCGACGACACTGCGACGAAGAATAGCGGTACCCAGAAGATTGCCAGCACGGTCGCGCTGATCATGCCGCCGATCACGCCGGTGCCGATGGCGTGCTGGCTGCCGGCGCCCGCGCCGCTGGCGATGGTCAACGGTACCACGCCAAGGATGAATGCCAGCGAGGTCATGATGATCGGGCGCAGACGCATGCGGCAGGCTTCGATCGCGGCGTCGTACAGGCTGCGACCTTCCTCGTGCAGTTCCTTGGCGAACTCGACGATCAGAATGGCGTTTTTCGCCGCCAGGCCGATGGTGGTCAACAGGCCGACCAGGAAGTACACGTCGTTGGACAGGCCGCGCAGGCTGGTGGCGATCAGTGCACCGATGATACCCAGCGGTACCACCAGCACCACGGCGATCGGGATCGACCAGCTTTCATACAGCGCTGCCAGGCACAGGAACACGAACAGTACCGAGAGGGCGAACAGTGCCGGCATCTGCGAGCCGGAGAGTTTTTCCTCGTAGGACATGCCGGTCCAGGAGAAGCCCACACCGCTAGGCAGTTCGCCGGCAATGCGCTCGACCTCGGCCATGGCTTCACCGGTGCTGTAGCCAGGCGCCGGGGCACCGAGAATCTCCATGGCCTCCACACCGTTGTAACGCGACAGCTTGGGCGAACCGTAGCTCCACTCACCCTTGGCGAAGGAGGAGAACGGCACCATCTCGCCAGCGCCATTGCGCACGTACCACTTCTGCAGGTCTTCAGGGCTCATCCGCGCGTTGGCTTCGCCCTGGATGTACACCTTCTTGACCCGGCCACGGTCGATGAAGTCGTTGACGTAGCTGGCACCCAAGGCGATGGACAGGGTGTTGTTGATGTCGGCAATGGTCACGCCCAGGGCGCTGGCACGCTCGTCATCGATGGTCAGCTGGTACTGCGGCTCGTCGTTCAGGCCGTTCGGGCGTACGCCACTGAGCACTTTGCTCTGCGACGCCTTGGCCAGGAACTCGTTGCGCGCTTCCATCAGTTTGGCATGGCCGACACCACCGCGGTCCTGCAGGAACACGTCGAAACCGGTGGCGTTACCCAGTTCCAGCACCGCCGGTGGGGCAAACGCGAACACCATGGCATCGCGGAAGGTGAAGAAGTGCTGCTGGGCGCGTTGCGCCAAGGCGAACACGCTGTTTTCCTGGGACCGTTCACCCCATGGCTTGAGCATGATGAATGCCATGCCCGAGCTTTGGCCACGGCCGGCGAAGTTGAAGCCGTTGACGGTGAATACCGACGACACGGTGTCGGCTTCATCCTTGAGCAGGTATTCGCGCATCTGGTCGACCACCACCTGGGTGCGCTCGGCACTGGAGCCGGCCGGGGTCTGCACCTGGGCGAACAGCACGCCCTGGTCTTCCTCGGGCAAGAACGCGGTAGGGATGCGGGCGAACAGCCAGATCATGCCAACCACGATCAGTGCATAGGCCAGCAGGAACGGCACCTTGTTGCGCAGGATGGCACCCACGCTGCGCTCGTAGCCGTTGACGCTGCGGTCGAAGTTGCGGTTGAACCAGCCGAAGAAGCCACCTTTGGCGGTGTGGTGCTCGCCCTTTTTCAGCGGCTTGAGCATGGTCGCGCACAGGGCAGGGGTGAAGATCAGCGCCACCAGCACCGACAGCCCCATGGCCGAAACGATGGTGATGGAGAACTGCCGGTAGATTACGCCGGTGGAGCCACTGAAGAACGCCATGGGCAGCAGAACCGCCGACAGCACCAGGGCGATACCCACCAGGGCGCCCTGGATCTGCTCCATGGAGCGCTTGGTCGCCTCCTTGGGCGGCAGGCCTTCTTCGGACATGACCCGCTCGACGTTCTCCACCACGACGATGGCGTCGTCCACCAGCAAACCGATGGCCAGCACCATGGCGAACATGGTCAGGGTGTTGATGCTGAAACCTGCAGCGGCAAGGATGCCGAAGGTACCCAGCAACACCACCGGCACCGTCATGGTGGTGATGATGGTGGCGCGGAAGTTCTGCAGGAACAGGTACATCACCAGGAACACCAGCACCACCGCTTCGATCAGCGTATGGATTACGCCACTGATCGACTCGGTGACCACCGGCGTGGTGTCATACGGGAATACCGCTTTCACCCCAGGTGGGAAGAAGGGTTCCAGGTCGCTGATGGTCTGGCGCAGCGCCTTGGCCGTGTCCAGGGCGTTGGCCCCGGTGGCCAGCTTCACGGCCAGACCGGAGGCCGGCTTGCCGTTGAACTG
Source organism: Pseudomonas sp. BJP69 (assembly GCF_007633355.1). NCBI lineage: Bacteria > Pseudomonadati > Pseudomonadota > Gammaproteobacteria > Pseudomonadales > Pseudomonadaceae > Pseudomonas > Pseudomonas sp. BJP69. The sequence goes on along the minus strand of NZ_CP041933.1, from coordinate 4,406,127 downwards.
GGCGCTGATGGCATAGTTTTCACCGCCCAGGCCAACCTCGGCGACATCCCCCAGGCGCACCTGGGAACCGTCGTTGTTGACCTTGAGCAGGATCTTCTCGAACTGCTCGGCGGTCTGCAGGCGGGTCTTGCCGATGATGGTCGCGTTCAGCTGGGTACCCGGCATGGCCGGCAGGCCGCCGAGCTGGCCGGAGGACACCTGCACGTTCTGCGCAGCCACGGCGTTCTTGACGTCGACCGGGGTCAGCTGAAACTTGTTCAGCTTGGCCGGGTCGAGCCAGATGCGCATGGCGTACTGTGCACCGAACACCTGGAAGTCGCCCACACCGGCAGTACGCGAGATCGGGTCCTGCATGTTGGAGACGATGTAGTTGGCCAGGTCGTCCTTGGTCATGCTGCCGTCTTCGGACACCAGGCCGATCACCATCAGGAAGTTCTTCACTGCCTTGGTAACACGGATACCTTGCTGCTGCACTTCCTGCGGCAGCAGCGGGGTGGCCAGGTTGAGCTTGTTCTGCACCTGCACCTGCGCGGTGTCGGGGTTGGTGCCTTGCTCGAAGGTGGCGGTAATGGTCATGCTGCCGTCGGAGTTGCTTTCCGACGACACATAACGCAGGTTGTCGATACCGTTGAGCTGCTGCTCGATCACCTGGACCACGGTGTCTTGCACGGTCTGCGCCGAAGCGCCCGGGTAGGTCACGGCGATGGCGATGGCCGGCGGCGCGATGCTGGGGTACTGGTTGATCGGCAGCTTCAGGATCGACAAGGCCCCGACCAGCATGATCACCAAGGCGATCACCCAGGCGAAGATCGGGCGATCGATAAAGAACTTCGACATGGTTTACTCCGCTTTGGCGTCTGCTTTCGCCGCGTTGGCCTGATCAGGGCTGCCCGGCTTCTTGACGTTGGTGGCTTCGCTGACCTTGACCTCGACGCCAGGGCGCACGTACTGCAGGCCTTCGGTGATCAGGCGGTCACCCGGGTTGAGGCCTTCTTCGATCAGCCAGTCGCTGCCCAGGGTTCGGTTGGCCTTGAGCTGACGCAGTTCGACCTTGTTGTCCTTGTTCACCACCAGCGCGGTTGGCGCACCTTTCAGGTCGCGGGTAACGCCCTGTTGCGGGGCCAGAATGGCGTTGGCGTTGACCCCGGCCTTCAACCGCGCATGCACGAACATACCGGGCAGCAGGGTGTGGTCAGGGTTGGGGAACAGCGCACGCAGGGTCACCGAACCGGTGGTCTCGTCGACTGCGACTTCCGAGAACTCCAGGCGGCCTTCCTGCTTGAACAGGCTGCCGTCTTCGAGCACCAGCTGTACCGAGGCGGCGTTGTCGCCAGCCTTCTGCAACTGGCCGCTTTCCAGGTCGCGGCGCAGCTTGAGCAGCTCGGCAGTGGACTGGGTAACGTCGACGTAGATCGGGTCGAGTTGCTGGATGGTGGCCATGGCGTTGGTCTGGCCGTTGTTCACCAGCGCACCTTCAGTGACCGCTGAGCGGCCGATACGCCCGCTGATAGGGGCCAGCACCTTGGTGTAGCGCAGGTCGATCTGTGCACTTTTCAGCGAGGCTTCTGCCTGCAACCGTTTGGCATTGGCGTCGTCGTATTCCTGCTTCGACACGGCCTGCTCGTCGATCAGTTGCTTGTAACGCTCGGCCAGCGAGCGGGTAGCTTGCAGGTTGGCCTGGGCGTTACCCAGCGCTGCCTCGTACACGGCAGGGTCGATCTGGTAGAGCTGCTGGCCTTCCTTGACGTCGCTGCCTTCCTTGAACAGGCGCTTGAGAATGATGCCATTGACCTGCGGGCGCACTTCGGCAATGCGGTAGGCACTGGTGCGCCCCGGCAATTCCGAGGTCAGGGTGAAAGGTTGTGGCTGGATGGTTACGACGCCGACCTGAGGAGCCTGCGCCGCTGGCGCTGCTTCTTCTTTCTTACAGCCACTGAGCAGTGTTGCCAGGGCGACGGCGGAAACCAGAGCGGTAACGGCTGGCTTGAATTGCATGAGGATCCTCGGGTCGCAGGAGCAGGTAGACGCTCAAGAATAATGGAAGAGTCGAGATCTGGAGAAATTTGCTATCCGGTAGATAAATAGCTTGCTAAGGAATATACTTACATTCATGGTTGTTTGTAAATACCGCTTGGTTGTACCCAGGTACCGCCACAGCCCGTGATTAGCCCCGCCGCGAGGCGCCCTGCAGAGGTGCCCGCGAAATGTTCCCCCGTGCGCAGCGTGCGTTCGGGCCCGATGAGGTTGTACTGCCATGGTCCGTCGAACCAAAGAGGAAGCCCAGGAAACCCGCGCCCAGATCATCGAGGCAGCGGAGAAGGCCTTCTACAAGCGCGGGGTTGCGCGAACCACGCTGGCCGATATTGCCGAGTTGGCGGGGGTGACCCGCGGGGCGATCTACTGGCACTTCAACAACAAGGCCGAACTGGTGCAGGCGTTGCTCGACAGCCTGCATGAAACCCATGACCATTTGGCGCGCGCGAGCGAAAGCGAGGACGAGGTCGACCCGCTGGGCTGCATGCGCAAGCTGCTGTTGCAGGTGTTCAACGAGCTGGTGCTCGATGCCCGAACCCGGCGTATCAATGAGATCCTGCATCACAAGTGCGAGTTCACCGATGACATGTGTGAGATTCGCCAGCAGCGCCAGGCCGCAGTGCTGGATTGCCACAGGGGCATTACCCTGGCCCTGGCCAATGCCGTGCGCCGGGGCCAGTTGCCGGGCGAGCTGGATGTCGAGCGGGCGGCGGTGGCCCTGTTTGCCTATGTCGATGGCCTGATCGGGCGCTGGCTGTTGTTGCCGGACAGCATTGACCTGTTGGCGGATGTCGACAAATGGGTCGACACCGGGCTGGATATGCTGCGCTTGAGCCCGGCGCTGCGCAAATGACTCTTTGTTAAGGATTGTGAGGGAGTGTTTCCTCTTTGTGTTAAGGGACGATTAATGCGTTGCGTTCCCTCAGCCAGGCACCGTGCCTGCACCATGGCCAGGTGCTCAACGGCCGCGCAGTTGCCGGTCCGGTAACGCCACCGCCGCGATCAGCCCTAGCACCGCGACCACCGCGCTGCCCAGCAACAGCTGGCGGAATGTCTGCAGCAACCGCCCTTGGGTGGCCACGTCCACCTCGCCTGCCTCCAAGCTCCCCAGCAACGGGTTACCGAGCAATTCGAAACCGCCCTGGTGCAGCAGTGCCAGCAACAGGCTGGACATGCATGCCACGCCCATGGCCCCGCCCAGCGAGCGGAACAGGTTGGTGGTGCTGGTGGCGACGCCGATGTCCTGGCTGGCCACCGCGCTTTGCGTGGCTACCAGCGAGGTCGGGAACTGCAGGCCACAGGCTATCCCGGTCAACAGCATGAACAGTGCGCTGGGCAACGCCGACTGCGGCGAGGTGAAGGCCATGCCGACGATGGCCAGCGGCATCAATATTGCGCCGGCAAGGATCTGCGGTTTGTAGCGCCCGGTGAGGCTGGTCATGCGCCCACCGGTGAACGCCCCCATGGGCAGCCCCATCACCAGCGGCAGCAGGTGCAGGGCGGCGCTGTCGGCACCGGCACCGGTGATGCCTTGGTAGCGCAAGGGCATGAGCATGGTCAGGGAAATGGACTGGAAGCTGGCGAAGAAGATCACCCCCCAACACAGCACGGCTACCCGATTGCCGAACAGACCAAGTGGCAGCAACGGTTCCGCGCAGCGGCTTTCGTGGGCAATGAACAAGCCCAGGCCCAGCACGGCGCAGGCGAACAATGCCAGCACGGCCGGGTCGCCCCAGCCATGGCCCTGGCCGACCAGGGTGATGCCCAGCAGCAGGCTGCCCAGGCCGAGAATCAACAGTACAGCGCCAAGGTAGTCGACCTGGGCCTGGCGGCGTTGTACCGGCATGCCCGCCAAGGCTCGCTGAATCGACCACAAGGCCAGCAGCCCCAGCGGCAGGTTGATCCAGAACACGCCGCGCCATGACAGGTATTCGGTCAACCAACCGCCCAGCACGGGCCCGGCGACACTGGCCACGGCATACATGCTGCTGAAGTAGCCCTGATAACGGCCACGCTCGCGGGGCGGCACGAAGTCACCGATGATCGCCTGGCTGACCGAGACCATGCCACCTGCGCCGATACCTTGCAGTACCCGGGCCAGCACCAGTTGCTGCATGTCCTGGGCCAGCGCGCAGGCGATCGAGGCCAGGGTGAACAGGCTGATGCCGGTCAGGATCATGCGCCGTCGGCCATACAGGTCGCCCAGTTTGCCGTAGATGGGCACGGCGATGGTCATGGCGACCATGTAGCCGGAAATGACCCAGGCCAGCAGGCCGACGTCGTTGAACTGGGCCGAGATGGCTGGCAGCGAGACGGCGACAATGGTCTGGTCCAGGGCGCCGAGAAAGATCGCCAGCATCAGGGCGGTGAGCACGTTGCGCAGGGTGGTGGGGGGCAGGGCGGCGGTCACGGGGGTACCTTGGTTATCGGTTTTGGCATCTTCGCGGGCATGCCCGCGCCCACCGGTAACGATCAGGCTCGAGCATGAGCCGTATCTGTGGGAGCGGGCGTGCCCGCGAACAGGCCCTCGAATTGTAACCCGAGTTAGGTAGCTTCCTATGTACTAACTGCATCCCCTATGCCGAATCGGCATTGGCGTATTCATCCAGTGCAGCATGGCCGCGTGATATCGTTGGTATGCCACAGGGGCCGAATGCCGCGGGTTGCACCAGCTTGGTGCAACATTATGCCGCAGGTTTCACGGGCCACTGTCTCCCACACCTTTTATTCCTCTGCCTGCATGCCGAGCATGACCGCCCACATGGCGACGGTTGGAACAGGTCAGGTAGACCCGATTGCAGGGGTCGGTAGTTACCGTTCAAAATTTGCACATAATTGCGGAGTGATCATGCCCAAGGCTTCCCATCAAGATCTGCGTTTTGCCTTCCGCGAGCTGCTCGCTTCAGGTTCCTGTTACCACACCGCCTCGGTGTTCGATCCGATGTCGGCACGCATTGCGGCTGACCTGGGGTTCGAGGTCGGTATCCTCGGCGGCTCGGTCGCCTCGTTGCAGGTGCTGGCTGCGCCGGACTTTGCGCTGATCACCCTCAGTGAGTTCGTCGAGCAGGCTACCCGGATTGGCCGGGTGGCGCAGTTGCCGGTGCTGGCCGACGCCGACCATGGCTATGGCAACGCACTGAACGTGATGCGCACGGTGATCGAGCTGGAGCGTGCCGGGGTGGCTGCCCTGACCATCGAGGACACCCTGCTGCCAGCCCAGTTCGGGCGCAAGTCCACCGACCTGATCCCGGTTGATGAGGGCGTTGGCAAGATCCGGGCGGCATTGGAGGCCCGGGTCGATTCGTCGTTGTCGATCATCGCCCGTACCAATGCTGGCGTGCTCACCAACGAAGAAATCATCGTGCGTACCCAGAGCTACCAGAAGGCCGGTGCCGATGGCATCTGCATGGTGGGCGTAAAGGACTTCGAGCAGCTCGAAAAGATCGCCGAGCACCTGACCGTGCCGCTGATGCTGGTCACCTATGGCAACCCGAACCTGCATGACGACGAGCGCCTGGCACGCCTGGGCGTGCGCATAGCCGTCGATGGCCACGCGGCGTACTTTGCTGCAATCAAAGCCACCTACGACTGCTTGCGGCTGCAGCGCGGCAAGCAGAACAAGTCGGACAACCTCAGCGCCACCGAACTCTCGCACACCTACACCCAGCCCGAGGACTACATCCGCTGGGCCAAGGAGTACATGAGCGTCGAGGAGTGACCGGCAGGGCGCCGTCAACTCAACGGACGGCGCTCAAGGTACAGCGACAGGTGGGACCAAGGCGCATAGCCATGCCGGCTGGCCGGCGATGAGGCCATCATGCCCATGACAGATCGCGGTCCCACTCTGGGTCGTCCTTGAACCGCTCCACCAAAAAATCCAGCATGCTGCGCAAGGTGGCCGGCATGTGCTTGCGCGAGGTGTACACCGCATTCAGGTTCAGCTCGCGCGGCCTGGCGTGTGCCAGCAGCCGCACCAGTTCACCTTTGCGCAGGGCGTCGGCGGCCTGGTAGGTCGGCAACATGGCGATGCCGGCCCCAGCCAGTGCCGCCTTCTGCAAGGTCATTGCCTCATTGGCGCTGATGTTGCCGGCCACCGGCACGCTGACCTGCTGGCCGGCCACGTCGAAGTGCCACAGGCTATGGCCGAAGTAGGCATGGGTCAGGCAGTTGTGCCGGCTCAGTTCCTCGACCTGTTGCGGGGTGCCATGCTCGTGCAGATAGGCGGGTGCCGCACAGACCACCGACCGGCACACGCTCAGCCGCCTGGCAATCAGGTTGGGGTCCAGGTCGTTGCTGGTGCGGATGGCCAGGTCGATGCGCTCGTCTACCAGGTTGACGGTGCGGTCGAGCATCTGCAGTTCAACCTTCACACCGGGGTAACGCTGCACATAAGCCGCGATGGCATCCACCAGTTGGGCCTGGCCGAACGAGGTGCTGACGCTGATGCGCAATGCCCCCTTGGGGGCATCGTCCGGTTGTTGTACTGCGGCCTGCAGTTCACCTGCCAGGTCCAGCAATTGCCGGCAACGGGGCAGGGTTTCCTGGCCGGCGGCCGTCAGGCTGAGCTTGCGTGTGGTGCGTTGCATCAGGCGTGCACCCACCCAGTCTTCCAGCTCGGCCAGGTAACGCGATACGACCGGACGCGACAGTTGCAGGTGATCCGCCGCCGCTGACTGGCTGCCCAGGTCGACAACGGTGACAAAGACGCGCATGGCGTTCAGACGGTCCATGACTTGCTCGCTTTCAGAAACAAACTATGTCCAAGCATCGCATTTTTTGTTACGGATCGGGCAACTAAGCTGTGGGTCATCGATCTAGCGGAAGGCTTACCCAATGTCCCTGTTCACCCCTCTGCGTGGCCTGCTGCTGGCCTGCGTCACCCTCGCCGGGCCGGCCATGGCCGCCGAGCCTTTGCACCTGGAAGTCTACAACCCCGGCCACGACGCTATTTTCCCGGTGAGCTCGGTAATCGTCAGTGGCGAGCACGATGCGGTGCTGGTCGATGCCCAGTTCGGCAAGGCCCAGGCCGAGCAACTGGTGCAACGCCTGCGGGCGGGTGGCAAGCACCTGACCAGCATCTACATCAGCCACGGTGACCCGGATTACTACTTTGGCCTGGATACCGTGACCCAGGCGTTCCCCGACGCCAAGGTGCTGGCTTCGGCTGCCACCGTTGCGCACATCCGCCAGACCATGGAGGCCAAGCTGGCCTACTGGGGGCCGCAGATGGGGGCCGACAAACCGGCGCGGCTGGTGCTGCCTCAGGTGCTCGAAGGCGACCGCCTGACCCTGGAGGGGCAAGCCCTGGAAGTGGTCGGCCTGGACGGCCCTCAGCCTGACCGCAGTTTCGTCTGGATCCCTTCGATCAAGGCCGTGGTCGGCGGTGTCGTGGTAGCCGAGCACATTCATGTGTGGATGGCGGATACGCAAACGCCCAAGTCCCATGCCGACTGGCTGAGCACCCTGGCGCGCATCGAAGCGCTGGCGCCGCGCACGGTCGTCCCGGGCCACTACCTGGGCGATAGCAGCCGTTCGTTGGAGGCCGTGCGTTTCACGGCCAACTACATTCGCGATTTCGACAGCGAGGCCGCCAAGGCGAAAGATGCCGGCGCGCTGATCAAGGCGATGAAGCAGCGTTACCCGGGCCTGGCCGATGAAAGCTCGCTGGAGCTGGGGGCCAAGGTCGCCAAGGGCGAAATGAAGTGGTAATTCCGTTCAATTGATGGAGCGTATGACATGAGCAAGATTGCAATCATCGGCGCCACCGGTCGTGCTGGCAGCCAGTTGCTGGAAGAGGCCCTGCGCCGTGGCCATAACGTGGTCGCGATTGCCCGCGACCCGTCGCAGCTGCAGGGGCGTGACGGGGTGACTATCAAGGCGCTGGATGCCAAGGACGGCACAGCCCTGGAGGCCGCAGTGACAGGTGTGGACGCAGTACTGAGTGCAGCGCACTTCTCCACCATCGAGCCGCAGGCGATCATCGAGCCGGTCAAGCGTGCCGGGGTCAAACGCCTGCTGGTGGTTGGCGGTGCCGCCAGCCTGTTGCTGCCGTCGGGGCAGCGGGTGATCGACAGCCCTGATTTCCCGGAGGCCTACAAGGCCGAGGCCACGGGCGGTGTGCGGTTTCTGGAGGCGTTGCAGGGCGAGCAGGACCTGGATTGGACCTTCCTCTCACCCTCGGCGGAGTTTGTTGAAGGCGAGCGCAGCGGGCACTACACGCTGGGCAAGGACCATCTGCTGATCGCTGCGGATGGCAAGAGCTGGATCACCTTTGCCGACTATGCGATTGCCATGCTGGATGAGCTGGAGAAACCGCAGCATTCGCGGCAGCGGTTCACGGTCGGGTATTGAGTCGCCTGCTTCGCGGGCTCGCCCGCTCCCACAGGTATTGCACAGGTTTCAAATCCTGTGCGTCACCTGTGGGAGCGGGCGTGCCCGCGAACAGGCCTTCACAAGCTGGCCTGGCCCTCCAGCCAGTCCAGCAGCTCCAGCAACCCCGCCGGCAGGTTCCTGGCCTGGCTCACCAGGTAGTAGCCCTTACCGGTCCGCACCTTCAGCGCAAACGGCATGCAAAGCCGCCCGCTACGCAAGTCATCGCCAATCAGCGACCAATCACCGATAGCCACGCCTGTCCCCTGCGACGCCATGGCCATGGCCATGTCCAGCGTTTCGAAGTGCTGCTTCGGCCCCTGCGCAGCCAGCGTTACCCCAGCCGCCTGCAGCCATAACCGCCAATCATGCTCATCCCGCGAGGGGTGCAGCAACATGTGCCGCGCGAGGTCTTCAACCTGCTGCAAGGGCAGCAGCCCCTCACGCAAAGACGGTGCGCAGACCGGCGTCAGTTGCTCATCGAACAGCTTGCGCACCTGCAGCCCGTGGTTCGGTGCCTCGCCATAGACCACCGCGGCATCAAAGCCCTCGCGGCGCAAATCCACGCCATGCTGAACGGTCGTGGTCAGTTCCACCGGTACATCCGGGCGCAGTGCCTGCCACTCCATCAAGCGCGGCAGCAGCCAGCGCATCACACACGTGGGGGCCTTCAACTGCAGGGTCGTGCTGTGCTCTCCCACCTCACGCACCCCTTGTTCGATCAGCGCAAACACCTGTTGCACCCGTGGCAGCCAGTCCTGGCCTTCACGGGTCAGGCTCAAACCGCGGGCCTGGCGCTGGAACAGGGCATAACCCAAGTGCTGCTCCAGGGCGGCGATCTGCCGGCTGACGGCGCCCTGGGTGATGTGCAACAGCTGCCCGGCGCGAGTGAAATTGCAGCACTGGGCGGTGATCAGGAAGGTATGCAAGGCGGGTAAGGGCGGGAGGCGTTTCATCGCAATAAGCCATGACTTCAGGACATGGCTAGTATGTGTTTTTTTGCATTGTGGCGATAGCCGTGGCTTGGGTCCAATAAGCGCATAACCCAACAAGATTGATGGTGAACCCCATGGCAACCTGCGGCGAAGTGCTGGTCAAACTCCTTGAAGGCTATGGCGTGGACCATGTCTTCGGCATCCCCGGCGTGCATACTGTGGAGCTTTACCGAGGCCTGGCGGGCTCGTCCATTCGCCATATCACCCCGCGCCACGAGCAGGGCGCCGGGTTCATGGCTGACGGCTATGCGCGCACCCGCGGCAAACCCGGGGTGTGCTTCATCATTACCGGCCCGGGCATGACCAACATCGCCACCGCCATGGGCCAGGCCTATGCCGATTCGATTCCGATGCTGGTGATCTCCAGCGTGCAGTCGCGTGACCAGCTGGGCGGTGGCCGTGGCAAGCTGCACGAGTTGCCTGACCAGGCGGCGCTGGTGGCGGGTGTCGCGGCGTTTTCGCACACCCTGATGAATGCAGCCGATCTGCCTCAGGTATTGGCGCGGGCCTTCGCGGTATTCGACAGCGCCCGGCCGCGCCCAGTGCATATCGAGATCCCGCTGGATGTGCTGGTTCAGCCCGCCGACCAACTGTTGCCGGGCCGCCCGGTACGGGGTAACCGTGCAGGGGCTGCACCGCTGGCCGTGGCGCAGATGGCTGAACGCCTGGCCAGCGCGCGGCGGCCATTGATCCTGGCCGGTGGGGGTGCCTTGGCAGCAGGTGCTGCGCTGGCCCGCCTGGCCGAGCACCTGCAGGCACCGGTAGCCCTGACCATCAATGCCAAGGGCTTGCTGCCATCCAGCCACCCGCTGCAGATTGGCTCGACCCAGTCGCTACCGGCTACGCGGGCGCTGGTGGCCGAGGCCGACGTGGTGCTGGCGATCGGTACCGAACTGGCCGAAACCGATTATGACGTGACCTTCAAAGGCGGTTTCGACATCCCGGGGAGCCTGCTGCGCATCGACATCGACCCGGACCAGACCGTGCGCAACTACCTGCCGGAACTGGCACTGGTGGCCGACGCCGAACTGGCTGCCGAAGCGCTGCTGGCGGCCTTGCAGGCGCAGCCGCAGGGGGTACACGACCGCAACTGGGGGCGGGCTCGCGTGACCAGGCTGCGGGAAGCCTTGGCAACCGGCTGGGACCAGCCGACCCTGAGCCAGACACGCTTGTTGACGGCCATCGTGCAGCGCCTGCCCGGTGTGGTGCTGGTGGGCGATTCTACCCAGCCGGTCTACACCGGCAACCTGACCTTGGACATGGACCAGCCGCGCCGCTGGTTCAACGCCTCGACGGGCTACGGCACCCTGGGCTATGCCTTGCCGGCGGCCATGGGTGCCTGGTTGGGCAGTGCCGAGCACGCCGTTGAGCGGGCGCCAGTGGTGTGCCTGATTGGCGATGGCGGCCTGCAATTCACGCTGCCGGAGTTGGCCAGTGCCGTGGAGGCGCAGGTGCCGTTGATCGTGCTGCTGTGGAATAACCAGGGCTACGAAGAGATCAAGAAGTACATGCTCAACCGGGCGATCGAGCCGGTCGGGGTGGATATCCATACCCCAGACTTCATCGGCGTGGCGCGGGCGTTGGGGGCCGCAGCGCAGAGCGTGGCGGATGTGGCGCAATTGCAGGCGGCGCTGGGGCAGGCGGTGGAGCGCAAGGGGCCGACATTGATCCAGGTAGACCAGCACCAGTGGCAGGGCACGGTTGTCGGTTGAACCTTGAGTCTTGGGTTGCTGGTGCCGGCCCTATCGCTGGCAAGCCAGCTCCCACAAATGGACTGCCCCCAATAAGTTGGACACCAATCCAATTTCTTGGGGGCAGTCCACCCTGTGGGAGATTCTATGGTTCCTGGCAAGGGTAGCCGGAGCATCTTCAGCGCCTGTGAGATCGAGCGCCGCCCGCGCGGCGCAATCGCGAGCTGCGCTCGCTCCTACGTTTGTTTCGGGCCAGTAACGCCTGTGACAGGCGCGCGCGGCCGCCTTGTTTGTACGGCGCGATATTGAGGCATGCACCAAGGCGTTCGCGCGCAAATCCCACAGGAATAATTGGCCCGAAACAAACGTAGGAGCGAGCGCAGCTCGCGATGCGCCGCGCGGGCGGCGCTCGCTCTAACAGGCGCTGCATATCGTCTGACAAACACCTGTCAGCCCTAAGGCGATCCCTGTGGGAGCTGGCTTGCCAGCGATGGGGCCGGTACAGCCACCCTGAACTTCAGCCAGCATTGGCCCGCAACCGAGCCACATCCCGAATGGGCGGCGCGCCGTACAGCCGGCTGTACTCGCGGCTGAACTGCGAGGGGCTTTCATAGCCCACCCGGTAGGCCGCCACCGCCGCCTCGAGCCCGTCGTTGAGCATCAACCGCCGTGCCTCCTGCAGGCGCAGTTGCTTCTGGTACTGCAACGGGCTCATCGAGGTCACCGCCTTGAAGCGGTGGTGCAAGGTCGAGGTGCTGAGGTTGACCTCACGGGCCAGGTCCTCGATACGCAGTGGCTGTTGGTAGTGGTTGTTGAGCCAGGCGATGGCCTGGCAAACCCGGTGGGTCTGGCTGTTCGCCAAGGCGATTTCGTACAGCCGATAACCCTGCGGCCCACGCAACAGGCGGTAGAGGATCTCACGGCGGACCAGTGGCGCCAGCATGGAGATGTCGCGTGGGCTATCCAGCAGGCGCAGCAACCGCAACAGGGCGTCGAGCAACGCCGCATCGGTTTTATCCACGTACAGGCCACGGCCCGATGGCTTGTTGGGCACCAGCATCGGGCCGCTTTCGGCGATCAACTGGCTGATCTCGGCCGGGTCCAGGTCCATGCGCAAACCCAGGCTGGGGTGCTCGGGGCTGGCATCGAGCCGCACGCCGCTCAACGGCAGGGTGACCGAAACCACCATGTAGTGCAGTGGATCGTAGGCATACTGCTCGTCACCCAGAAACAGGCTTTTGCTGCCTTGTGCAAGGATGCACAAGGCCGGTTGCGCCAGGGTAGGGACCGAGCGCACATTCTCGGTGTAGCGCACCAGGTACAGATCCGCGATGGCCGACGCCGGGCCGTGGGGCTCGCCGGCATGGCGGGTAATCAGCTCGGCCAGCTCCAGGCGCTGCAGTTCCAGGGTCGGGTCGGTGGGCGTGGCGATGGTCATGATGCTTTCCTCTGCTGACGGTCGCAGCATAGGTTTGGGCAACGGCCGACGCTAGTCGAAAGCTGCACGTCGCTTGCCTGATCCTGCCGCGCCGCAGGATCAGGCAAGCGGCGAGCAGTAATGGCCTAACGGGTTGCGCGGGCGAACCCCTAACCTTGGCAGCCTGGCTTTTTCGTCCGCTTGCTTCAAGGAGATAGTGCAATGGCCCTAAAACAACCGGTCACCCATCTTGCGTTCATTCGTGCCAGCAGCGGGCGTTCTGCGGAGCTTGGCGCGCGCCTGCGTGACCTGCTTGAGCCGTCGCTGCGTGCGCCGGGTTGCCTGAGTTTCAGCGTACAGCGTTCGCAGGCCGACGCTGACCTGTGGCTGCTCAGCGGCAGTTGGCAGGACCAACAGGCCATGAGTGGCTATTTTGCGTCGCCCACGCTGGAGATGTTCGGTGAGCTGGTGCAGGCGCAGGTGGTCAGCAGCCTCGACTTGCATACATTCGACTGACGGCATGGCCCCTCCCACAGCGCGCGCGCTGGCTGGGGTTTGGGTTAACATGCCGGGCCATGATCAAGCAGGCAGAGAGCAACATGGCACGTAGGGAATTCCCGCAGTTCGAAGCGGTGTCGGCGATGGTGCCGGCCGAAGGTGGTGGCTATCACGCGGCCATCGCAGTCAAAGCCCTGGGTATGGGCGGCGCGCCGCGTTTTCACAAGGTGCTCGACGGCCAGGTGTTCAAGGGCGCCGTGGCCGCCGACGAAGCGGCCACGGCCGAACTGCAGCGCCTGCAAGGCGTTAGCGCTGAGGGTGAGCTGGTCTGGTGATCAGGCCGGCGGGCGGGCCATCTTGAACAGGTTGCCCAGCTCGAAATAGTCCGCCGGGCCACCACCGCGCAAGATAGGTTCGGCTGCCGCGGTATCGTAAATACCGTTCTTCAGCAGGTGGTCGGCAATGTGCACGGCCACCACTTCCCCAAGAATCAGCCAGCTGGGTACCAGCGCCTGGTCGGCCCGCTTGAGCTGGACGATCTGGCTGACCTTGCACTCGAACGCGACCGGGGTTTCGCCCACGCGCGGCACCTTGACCAGGCTTGACGGTGTGGCGGTGAGGCCGCTCAACTCGAATTCACTGACCTCGGCAGCCACCGGCGCACAGCTCTGGTTCATCTGCTCGGCCAGCGATCGCGTGGCCAGGTTCCAGACGAATTCACCGGTCTGCTCGATATTGTTCAGGCTGTCTTTGCGCCCGACACTGCAGAAACCGATGATTGGCGGGATGTAGTTGAAGGCATTGAAGAAGCTGTAGGGCGCCAGGTTCAAGCGTCCCTCGCGGTCTTGCGAAGAGATCCAGCCGATAGGACGTGGACCGACGATGGCGTTGAAGGGGTCGTGGGGCAGGCCGTGGCCTTTGGCGGGTTCGTAGTAATACATTGTGCTGGGCTTACTGGCCCTACCTCCTGGTAGACAAGAAGCCTAGTGTGCCAAGCCTTTGCTTGCCTGCAAATGATCAAGCCCGGCAAAAGCCGGGCTGGGCGCTCGCAGCAGGGATCAGCTGATGCGGTTGGCGCCGGTGCGGTCGAAGCCGTCTTCAGCGAAGCGTTGGCCGCCGGTGCGGTCGAAGCCGTCTTCAGCGAAGCGTTGGCCGCCGGTGCGGTCGAAGCCGTCTTCGGCAAAGCGTTGGCCGCCGGTGCGGTCGAAGCCGTCTTCAGCGTAGCTGGCCGACTGGGTCTGGGCTGCGGCAAAGGTGTGGGCATTGGTCCGGTCGAAACCATCTTCGGCAAAGGCGCCAGTGGCGAAAACCGACAGGGCCAGGGTGAGGATCAGTTTGTTTTTCATGGTCATTGCTCCAGGGATTTGTGGGTTGTTTGTTTCCGTGACTTAAATATTACGCCCAATATGCTGATTAAAAAGCGCAAATATAAGCACTAAATAATCGACTTATTCGATATTTTAAGGTGCTGTAATCGTCGTATAGGCGTTTGCCTGGCCGGGCACGGGTTGGTGCATGCACCCTTCATCAGTCAGCCCGTGAAGGCTGAAGGGTGGCAATTAATAGGGGATTAAGAAGAACACCTGATGCAGATCACCGATGAACGTTTTTTCATCGCTTACCTACCTATTTTTCAGCCCACCAGCACCGTCGGCACCACGATGTCCGACTTCATGGACCCTACCCTGGGCATGGTCTATGCCACCGGTACGGCCCTGCTGATCGGGATCCTGCCGCTGACCTTGGGTACCGCTCTGGGCGACTTCCTGACCAAACCTCATGCGAAGGGCAAGCTGGACTTCGGCACGGTCGGTTCATCGGCCGTGCTGGGTGGCGTGCTGCTGGTACTGGTACTGGTGGCTAGCTGGTACCAGCGTCGTGAACCGCGTCAGGCGCTGGAAATGTCCTGAATGTTGATGCGGTAACGGGTCAATGCTTTCACGCTTGCCCAGCAAACGGCCTTTCACACCCATCCCATGAGCCGAATAGCTCAGCTAATCGGCTCATGGGGCATTAGGGGGCATAAAAAAAGGCGCCCTGCACGTTGGGCGCCCTTGCAGAACGGCCTTACCGGGTCACTCGGTGGTGATACGAGAGTGCTGTTTGGTGTCCTTCATCGTCGCGTACACCAGCAGCGAGCAGGCGATACAGGCGGTGACGTACCAATAGAAGCCGCTTTCCATGCCCGCGCTCTTGAACCACAGCGCCACGTACTCGGCGGTGCCGCCGAAGATCGAAACGGTCAGTGCGTAGGGCAGGCCCACGCCAAGGGCGCGGATTTCGGTCGGGAACAGTTCAGCTTTGACCACGGCGTTGATCGAGGTATAGCCACTGACGATGATCAGCGCTGCCATGATCAGGAAGAACGCCCCCCACCAGGTCTGGATAGTATGCAGGGTGCTGAGGATCGGCACGGTGAACAGGGTACCCAGTACACCGAAGGCGATCAGGATCGGGCGCCGGCCGATCTTGTCGGACAGACCGCCGATCACAGGCTGCAGGCACATGAACAGGAACAACGTGGCGGCCGAGATCGTGGTCGAGTCGCTGATGCTCATGCCCACGGTATTGACCAGGTACTTCTGCATGTAGGTGGTGTAGGTGTAGAAGGCCAGGGTACCGCCCATGGTCAGGCCAACCACGGTCATCAGTTCCTTGGGGTGGCGCAGCAGGGTGCGCATCAGGCTTTCCTTGGCTTTTTCCTTCTTGGTGAACGAGGCGGTTTCTTCCATGCCACGGCGCAGGTACAGCGCGACCACGGCGCACAGCGCACCGATCACGAAGGGTACGCGCCAGCCCCAGGCATACAGCTGCTCGGTGGTCAGGGTCTGTTGCAGGACGATCAGCACTGCCAGGGCGATGAGCTGGCCGGAGATGAGGGTCACGTACTGGAAGCTGGAGAAGAAGCCGCGGCGGTCCTTGCTGGCCATTTCGCTGAGGTAGGTTGCCGAGGTGCCGTATTCGCCACCCACCGACAGGCCCTGCATCAGGCGGGCGATGACCAGCAGGACCGGTGCGGCGAAGCCGATGGTTTCATAGCCAGGCGTCAGGGCGATGACCAGCGAGCCGGCGCACATCAGCAGTACCGAGGCCATCAGCGCGGCCTTGCGGCCTTTGCGGTCGGCGTAAAGGCCCATCAGCCAGCCGCCGATCGGGCGCATCAAAAAGCCAACGGCGAAAATCGCGGCGGTGTTGAGCAGTTGTGCAGTGGAGTCGCCGGCCGGGAAGAAGGCCTTGGCGAAATACAGCGAGAATGCGGCGTAGACGTACCAGTCGTACCATTCGACCATGTTGCCGATGGACCCGCTGAAGATCGACTTCAGGCGGCTGGCGGTAGTTTTTTCTGCGGCAGGCGCAGCGGCCGCCCCAGCGGGCAGGGAGGTGGCGTTATCCATCAGGGATACCTTCTCGTTGTTGTTGTGAAGCGCGCCTGGGCGCAGCTGACACGAGCATTTGCAGAAGGTGTGCCAAACCGGGGCGGGCCGACCTAAACCGGGGCAATAGACCGCTTTGCGGGCACTTCGCCGGCCACGCGCCTGCGAGCCAGGCCCTGAAAGTGCTTTGCATGGGCGGAATTCTGCCTATCGCCAGCCAGTGATAGGCGGAATTCCGCTTATCACTGGCCGGTAAAATCGTCCCGCGACAACCCGTGCCGCTGCATCTTTTCGTTCAGCGTTCGCCGCGGCAGTTGCAACGCCTCCATCACCGCACTGATCGCGCCCCCATGCTGGCGCAACGCTGCACGCAGGCACTGGGCCTCGAACGCCTCCATCTGCTCGCTCAGCGATTGCCCGGCAGGGGCCACCTCGGTACCGGGTGAACCCAGGCCCAATGCATGCCGCTCTGCCGCATTGGCCAGCTCGCGCACGTTACCTGGCCAGTCATGCGCCAGCAGTTGTGCCAGTTGCGCACCCGACAGCGGCGGCGCAGCGCGGCCAAGCCGGTCGGCAGCAGCGCGGGCGAAGTGGTCGAACAGCAGCGGAATGTCTTCGCGTCGTTCGCGCAAAGGCGCCAGGCGCAACTCGGCAACGTTCAGGCGGTAGGCAAGGTCTTCACGGAAGCGCCCGGCACGGGCCTCCTCCAGCAAGTCGGGCTTGGTTGCGGCGATGATGCGCAGGTCAACGTTGATACTCTGGTTCGCCCCCAGGCGCTCGAGCTTCTGCTCCTGGATCACCCGCAGCAGTTTGGCCTGCTGGGCCAGCGGCATGCTTTCGATTTCATCGAGAAACACCGTGCCGCCGTCGGCATATTCCAGCTTGCCGACGCGCTTGCCCTGGGCACCGGTGAAGGCGCCGCTCTCATGGCCGAACAGCTCGGCCTCGAACAATGCCTCAGGAATGGCCGCGCAATTGAGCGCCACGAATGGCTTGGCCGCGCGTGGCCCGAAATCGTGGAGGCAGCGGGCTACACGTTCTTTGCCGCTGCCTGTCTCACCGCGGATCAGCACATTGACCGGCAGGCTGGCCAGGTCCAGCACCTGCCGCCGCAGCAGTTGCAGGCCCTGGGACATGCCCAGCAGCGTGCCTTCCAGGCGTGACTTGAGGTCGGCCTGCTCGTGCAGGCGGCGGTTCTCAAGCACCAACTGGCGTTTTTCCAGAGCCCGCCGCAGGCTGCCCAGCAGATGTTGCGGGGTGAAGGGTTTTTCCAGGAAGTCATAGGCCCCGTTGCGCATGGCCTCCACGGCCATGGGGACATCGCCGTGGCCGGTCAGCAGGATCACTGGCAGGTCGGGGTCGTCCGCCTGCAGGCGTTCGAGCAGCTGCAGGCCACCCATGCCGGGCATGCGCACATCGCTGATGATCACACCCGGGAAGTGCTTCGGCAGCTGGCTCAGGCAGTCTTCGGCGCGGGCAAACAGCTGCACGTTGAAACCCGACAGGCTCAGCCATTGCTCGACCGCTGTGCGGATACTGGCTTCATCGTCGATGACGATCACTGAATTGAACATGCAGGCTCCAGATCTTGGGGCAGGGTAAGGCTCAGGCGCGCACCGCCAGACAGGTTCTCGGCCTGCAGCTGGCCGCCGACCTCATGGACGATACCGTAGGAGATCGCCAGGCCAAGGCCCAGCCCTTCGCCCACGGGCTTGGTGGTGAAGAAGGGGTCGAAGACTTTGGCCAGGTCGGCCTCGGCTATGCCGCCACCGGAGTCGAGCACACTCAGGCGCCACCGTGCGCCATCGGCTTCGATGCGGATCTCCAGGCGCTTGTAGCGTTTGTCGGCCATGGCGTCGAGGGCGTTGCGCAACAGGTTGATCAGCACCTGTTCCAGGCGGATAGCATCGCCCCGTACCCAGGCCGGGCGTGCGAGGTACAGCGCGACCTCGACCTCTTCGCTACGGATACGCGTTTCCAGCAGGTGCAGTGCCTGATCGACCACGGTGGCCAGGTCCAGGCGCTCGCGCAAGCCCACCGGGCTGTTACGGGCGAAGGTCTTGAGGTGACTGGTGAGCGCGGCCATGCGCGTGAGCATCTGCTCCAGCGGCTCGAGTGCCTGCCGCGCTTCGGCAGGCCGGCCATTGTCGAGCAGCAGGCGCACGGTTTCCAGTTGCATGCGCTGGGTCGTCAGCGGTTGGTTGATTTCGTGGGCCATGGCCGCCGACATCTGGCCCAGCGCGGCCAGTTTGGCGGATTGCACCAGGCCCTCCTGGGCGGTACGCAGCTCGCGGGTACGTTCCTCGACCTGGCGCTTGAGCTCTTCCCGGCTGCGCTGGCGCAGCCGTGCCAGGCGCAGGCGCTGGCTGATGAACAACGCCGCGAACACCAGGCTCAACCATACGGCAGCAGCGCCGAGGGCGGCATTGCGGCCGTCTGCCGCCACCTGCGGCTTGCGCAGCAGGTGCAAGGTCCAGCCTTCGCCTGCCAGCGGCAGGCTTTCCCACAGATACTCGGCGCTGCCGTCGGGGCCTTGCACGCGGCTGAGGGTGCTGTTGGCAGCGAAGCGCGTGAGCACCTGATGGTGCAGCGGCACCAGCGGCTGCTTGTCGTACTGGCGTGTTTCGGCGAGTTCGGCACGGTCGGCGCCGCTCAGTGGCTGCAGCTCGCGGTAGCGCCAGCCGTCCTGGTTGGCAATGAAGGTGATGCCGCGGGCATCGCTGACCAGCAGGATATCGCTGCCCTGGCGCCATTCGCGTTCCAGCTCCGGGAACTCCAGCTTGACCACCATGGCGCCGAGAAAACGGCCATGTTCGTCGTTGACTGCGCTGGCCAGAAAGTACCCCGGTACCCCGCTGGTCACGCCAACGGCATAGAAGCGGCCCGTACCCTGGCTGCGGGTTTGCTTGAAGTAGGGGCGAAAGCCGTAGTTGGAGCCGACGTAGGTGCTGGGTAGCCGCCAGTTGCTGGCTGCCACGGCCAGGCCGGTGTGGTCGAGCAGTTCGAGGGTCGAAGAGTTGGCCGCACCGTTGATACGTTCGAGCTTGCGGTTCAGGGCGCCTTGCACCGTCTCGCTGACCGGGCCGCGCAGGGCGTCGATCAGTTCCGGGTCCAGCGCCAGCACGGCCGGCAGGGCCCGGTAGCGGTCGATCAGCGTATGCAGGGTATTGGCGTACAAGCCCAGTTGCTGGTGGGCACGTTGTGCGTCGTTTTCCATGGCCTGGCGCTTGGCCTGGTGCATCGCCCAACCGGCACTGAGGGCAGTGCCTAGCAGGATCAGCAGGGTAATCAGCCCCAGCCGCAGGGCGCGAAAGGAAAAGGGCATGGCGCGGATCCGGGTCATTGGGACATCGGGGCTGGCCCTTACCCGGGCTTGCCCGCCCCCACGTGTGAGTACCTGTGGGAGCGGGCAAGCCCGCGAAAGGGCGGTACAGGCGACCGTTCAGTTACAGCAATTCAAAGCTCTGCTGCTGCACCGCCTGGGAGTCGAGCCCGACCTGGACATTGAATTCCCCGGGCTCGGCAACCCGCTGCAACTGGCCATTGTAGAACTTCAGGTCTTCCTCGCTGATGCGGAAGCTCAAGGTGCGCGTCTCACCGGGCTTGAGCATCAGTTTCTGGAAGTTCTTCAACTCTTTGACCGGCCGGCTCATCGATGCCGAGACATCCTGCAGGTACAACTGCACCACGGTCTCGCCTGCCAGCTTGCCGGTGTTCTTCACCGTGACCTTGGCTTGCAGCGTATCGCCGCGCTTGAGGTTGTTGGCCGACAGCGTCAGGCCCGACAGCTCGAAGCTGCTGTAGCTCAGGCCGTAGCCGAACGGGTACAGCGGGCCGTTGGGCTCTTCGAAGTACTGCGAGGTGTAGTTGCCGGGTTTGCCTGGCGTGAACGGCCGGCCGATACGGGTGTGGTTGTAGTACATCGGGATCTGCCCGACCGAGCGCGGGAAGGTGATGGCCAGCTTGCCGGACGGGTTGTAGTCACCGAACAGCACGTCGGCAATGGCATTGCCGCCTTCGGTACCGGCGAACCAGGTTTCGAGAATGGCATCGGCCTGTTCACGTTCCCAGCTGATCGACAGCGGGCGGCCGTTCATCAGCACCAGTACCAGTGGCTTGCCGGTCGCCTTCAAGGCCTTGATCAGTTCACGCTGGCTGGCAGGAATCTCCAGGGTGGTGCGGCTCGACGACTCGTGGGACATGCCGCGGGACTCGCCAACCACGGCCACTACCACGTCGGCTTGTTGCGCTGCCTTGACCGCTTCATCGATGAGCACCGCAGCGGGGCGCGGGTCGTCGACGATTTCCGGGGCATCGAAATTGAGGAAGTTCAGGTAATCGAGGATGGCCTTGTCGCCGGTGATGTTGGAGCCTTTGGCGTAGACCAGTTTGGCCTTGCCTTCCAAGGCGCGGCGCAGGCCTTCGCGTACGGTGACCGAATGCGCCGGTTTGCCGTCGGCGGCCCAGCTGCCCATCATGTCGATCGGGGCATCGGCCAGGGGCCCGACCAGCGCGAGGGTGCCGGTTTTTTTCAGCGGCAGGGTCTGGTTGTGGTTTTCCAGCAGCACCAGGCTACGACGCGCCACGTCACGGGCGGCTTCGCGGTGCAGACGGTCGCTGCCGTAGTAGTCTTTCAGGTCGGTTTCGGCCTTGCCGATGCGCACGTACGGGTCCTTGAACAGGCCCATGTCGTATTTGGCCCCCAGCACTTCGCGCACGGCCTGGTCCAGTTCGTGCTGGCTCACCTCGCCAGACTTCAGCAGGCCTGGCAGTTCCTGGCCGTACAGGGTGTCGTTCATGCTCATGTCGATGCCGGCCTTGATAGCCAGCTTGGCGGCTTCGCGGCCATCGCGGGCGACGCCATGGCGGATCAGTTCCTGGATGGCGCCATGGTCGCTGATGGTCACCCCCTTGAAGCCCCACTCCTTGCGCAGCAGGTCGTTCATCAGCCAGGTGTTGGAGGTGGCCGGCACACCGTTGATCGAGTTCAGCGCCACCATGACGCCCCCGGCACCGGCATCGAGTGCGGCGCGGTAGGGCGGCAAGTAATCGTTGTACATTTTCGGCAGGCTCATATCGACCGTGTTGTAGTCGCGCCCGCCCTCTACTGCACCGTACAACGCAAAGTGCTTGACGATGGCCATGATGCTGTCGGGGTTGGCCGGGCTGCTGCCCTGGAACGAGCGCACCATGACCTGGCCGATCTTCGAGGTCAGGTAGGTATCCTCGCCGAAACCTTCACTGGTGCGGCCCCAGCGGGGGTCGCGGGCAATATCGACCATGGGGGCGAAGGTCATGTCCAGGGCGTCGGCCGAGGCTTCGATGGCGGCGGTGCGGCCCACTTTGGCCACCGCGTCCATGTCCCAGGTGGCGGCCATGCCCAGGCCGATCGGGAAGATCGTGCGCTCGCCGTGGACGGTATCGTAGGCGAAGAACATCGGGATCTTCAGGCGGCTGCGCATGGCCGCATCCTGCATCGGCCGGTTTTCCGGCGCGGTGCGGGAATTGAAGGTACCGCCAATGCGGCCAGCGGCGATTTCCTCGCGAATCTTGTCGCGCGGCATTTCCGGGCCGATGCTGATCAGGCGCAGTTGGCCGATTTTCTCGGCTTCGGTCATCTGGCTGACCAGATGGTCGATGAAGGCCTGCTTGTCTTGCAGGGGCGGGGCGGAGGTGGCGGCGAGGGCCGCCTGACTGGCAAGGCCCATGGCCAGGCCCAGCAAAGACAGTTTCATCATCAGTTCCGTTGTGGGGCCTCTGCCGTATCCAGGGTGGTACGCGCGCGGCCGAAGTTTTCAGGCGGCTATTGTTGTACGATTTGCAGGCAATGCTTCCAGCGGCCGATTATGCCTGAATATGTCACCCGCGGACGAAGCCCCGTATGCCGGGACAACAACTATAAGAAAGCGCAGAGACCGACGGCATGACCCCTTTTGACGAGTATGATCAGCGGCAGATTGCCGAAGCCATAGCCCGTGCCGAGCGGCACACCGACGCCGAACTGGTGACGGTACTGGCGCGGCGTGCCGACGACTATGCGTATTGGCCGCTGCTTTGGGCTGCCGTGCTGGCACTGGCCGTGCCGGGCCTGCTGCAGTGGCTGCTGGGCTGGCCGGGCGTGCGTGGCTTGTTGGTGGCCAACATGCTGCTGTTTGTCGGCTTGTGCCTGCTGCTGCGCAGCCCGCGCCTGGCCGGCTGGCTGATCCCCCGGGTGCTGCGCCGCTGGCGTGCTTCGCGCCTGGCGCACCAGCAATTTCGCGAGCTGAACCTGCAGCGTACGGCGGCTGGCACGGGGGTGCTGATTTTTGTCAGCGAGGCGGAGCGGCATGTGGAAATACTGGTTGACCGCGGCATCGAGCACTGCCTGGATGCCAGCGCTCGGGCGGCACTCGTCAGCCGGCTTGCCGAACAGGTGCGCCAGGGGCGGACCCTGCAGGGTTTTGTCGAATGCATCGAGGCCTGCGGCGAGTTACTGAGCGAGCAGGTGCCACCGACCCATGCGCGTAACGAACTGCCAAACCGCCTGGTGATTCTCGACTGAGGCATGCAGGCGCGCACTTGGATAAGGGCAGGCAGTTAGGGGCTGCTGTGCAGCCCATCGCCAGCTCCTATTGAACAATACATAACTTGTTGATTCAGCCGGGCCCATGTGGGAGCGGGCGCGCCCGCGAACACCGGCGTAGCCGGTGCCAGCCACCGCGTTGGGTTTTTCGCGGGCTCGCCCGCTCCCACACAGGCCGCGTCGCGCTTGCGGCAGGTGTTTGCCACAAGCTATGCAGCGCCTGGCCTGGGCGTGACGCGGCCGTGGGTGGCCAAGGTATGCCTGGCCGCACGGCACACGGTAGAATGAGCGTTCCGCTACCCAAGGCCCCTTTGTCCATGCCCGCCAGTTATTCCGCTTCCGCCGCGCCGGACGCACTCGCCCAGTTCCTCGACCTGCTGAACGCTGCCCTGCAGGGCGGCACGTTAAGCAAGCTGGTGCTGGCGCGCCATGTCGGTGCCGACCAGACCCTGCAACGAATCATCGCCAAGCCGCTGCAGGTCAAGGGCCAGCCCTGCCTGTCGCTGGTCTACCGTCACCAGACCCGAGACATCACCCGCAACCTGGCCCTGGACGATGCCTTGACGCTGGTGGCCGAGTTGCTGCCGGGCAGCTTCCGTAACGCCCACCTCTTCGATGCCGACGGCGAAGTACAGCTGACCTTCAGCAAGAAGGGCAAGCCGATGCTTCAGCGCCATGGCGCACAAGCCCCGCGCGAGGCCGCGCCCGCCAGTGGCCATGACCGTGAGAAAAAACGCTACCTGGAGCTGTCGCGCCCATTCCTGAGCGACCTTGGCGTGACCGACGCGCAGGGGGCACTGATCCCGTCCATGTCGCGCAAGTGGAAGCAGATCAACAAGTTCATTGAGGTCTTCGACCACGCCCTGGCCAGCGCCCCGGTGCCGGCACAGCAGGTACTGCGGGTGGCCGACTTTGGCTCGGGCAAGGGCTACCTGACCTTCGCCATGCATGATTACCTGCGCAATACGTTGGGCCGCGAAGCGCAGGTGACCGGGGTTGAACTGCGCCAGGACATGGTCGACCTGTGCAACGCCGCCGCGGTGCGGCTGCAGCATGCGGGCCTGGAGTTCCAGTGTGGTGACGTGCGCAGCGTGGTGCCCGACGCCATCGAGGTGATGATCGCCCTGCATGCCTGTGACATCGCCACCGACTATGCCATCCATACCGGCATCCGCAGCAATGCCGCGATCATCATGTGTTCGCCGTGCTGCCACAAGCAGATCCGCCCGCAACTGCACAGCCCGGGCCTGCTGCAGCCAATGCTGCAATACGGCCTGCACCTGGGCCAGCAGGCCGAAATGCTCACGGACAGCTTGCGGGCGCTGTACCTGGAGGCCTGTGGTTATGAGACCAAGGTATTCGAGTTCATCTCCCTGGAGCACACCAACAAGAACAAGATGATTCTTGCGGTGAAGCGGCGCCAGCCGGGCGACAACCGTGCGCTGCTGGAGAAAATCGCTCAGCTCAAGGCGTTCTATGGGGTGCAGGAGCATTGCCTGGAGACGCTGTTGCGAGTTGACGGGCTGCTTTGAGGCGGCACTGGCCCCTTCAACAGGCGTTTGAAGCTGGCCTCAACCTCGGGTGAACACGGCTTCGATAGACAGCGATGCCTGGCCCAGCGGATGGGTCGTGGCATCGAAGAAGTGCAGTGACGTGCCCGGCATGGCGCCCAGGCGATCGACGAAATGCTGCTTCTGGTTGATCACCGACGCTTCACTCAACGGCCGAATGGCGATCGCCAGGTGCTTGGGCCCGGCCATTCGAATGGCGTCGAGCAGGTGCTGGTCAGTGCTGTCCAGGTGCTGCCCGAACAGGCACAGGCCACGGTGTTCCTGGGCCAGCTGCCCCAGGCACCAGCTCAGGTAGTCCGAGTGGCGGATGGCGCGCAGTTTCTCGTCGCTGCGGTCTTCATTGACGAACAGCGGCACCTCACCGGGAATGTTCACGGCAAAACCTTCCAGCAGCTCGGCGCTCTCGGCGCTGCGTTGACGGGTGGTGCCGTCGGGTTGCTTGAGCAGGTGCAAGCCACCGTGCAGGTGCATCACCCGGGTACCCTCGCTGCTGCGCCGGCGCACATCAAAGTAACCCTGCTCGTCGAACAGGTCGGCGAAGCCCTGAGGGGCATGTTGCAGGGCCCAAGGCAGCAGCAGGTCGTAGTTGCTGGTGTAGACGCTGCGATAGCCACGCAAGGCCTGATTGAGCACGGCCAGGGTTGCCGGAGGCATCAGCCGCCAGGGCAGATGCACGGTGCGCACGGCGTGGATCAGCGCTTCCTTGATCGAGTAATAGCGGTTGAGCGGCGCAGTGGAGTTGATGGCGAGCGCAGCATTGGCGCGCACGGTGGTGTTGAGCGCGCTGAGCACCGGTTCGAACAGCTCCGTGCCCAAGGACTTGAACAGGGCCTGGTCGCTGATCGCCAGGCCTTTCTTGCGACCGGCGCGTTGCGCCTCCTCGAACAGCGAGAAATAGCCGAACGGCTTCCACACTGCGCGGCTGGCGCCGTTACCCAGCAGCAGGGCATCGCAGGGGTGGCGGGCGGCAAGTTCCGGCCAGGGCAGGAGTGGGGCGTCGAGTGCAGGCATGCTGGGTCCATTGGTGGTGCGGGCGCGGGGCGACTTTAGCATGTCAGGCGGGGGCAAGGGGTATCAACCCTGCCTGGCCGTCGGCACGCTGCGCTTACGGTTACGCCATACCCGGTAGGCCCGGATGCCGGCGCGCACCGAACCGAACAGCAATTTGTCCTCCATCTCGCGCGCCATGCCCGAGCGCACCAGCATGCGCAGGAAGCTGCCGCGGGCACGGGCGATGGCGAAGAAAATGCCCTGCGCGGCCAGGGTGTCGCGCACTTCACGCAATGCGGCCATGCCGCTGACATCGATACTGGTCACGGCCTCGGCATCGAACAACACGGCCTTGGGCTGGGCCTCGCCTTGCACCGCCTCGAGAAGGCGCATCTTGAAGTAGTCGGCATTGAAGAACAGGATTGCGTCGTCAAAACGGTAGACCACCAGGCCGGGCACCGTCCGCGCATCCTTGAACTTGCGAATGTCGACCTGGCCTTCGGTGCCCGGCAGCCAGCCGAGCACGGCGTCGGTAGGCTGGTAGATGCTGTACAGCAGGCGCAGTATCGCCAAGGTCACGGCAAACACGATGCCGGGCAGCACGCCCAGCCCCAGCACCCCCACGGTGGTCAGCAGGCACAGCCAGAATTCGAAACGGCTCAGGCGCCGAATGTGGCCCAGTGACTTGATATCGATCAGCCCCCAGCCAGCCATCAGCAGCACCGCGCCCAGCGCCGCCTGAGGGATCCACGCCATGGGCGCGGTGAAAAACAAAAGGATCAAGGCGATCACCAGGGCGGCGACGATGCCGACCAGCTGGCTTTTGCCCCCGACCATGTCGTTGACGGCGGTGCGCGAATCGGCACCGCTGATGGCAAAACCCTGGGAAACCCCGGCGGCCAGATTGCTCACGCCCAACGCCACGAACTCGTGGTTGGCGTTGATGGCGTAGCCATGCCGGGCAGCGAAACTGCGCGCGGTGAGCATGGCGCTGCAGAAACTGACCGTGGCGATACCCAGGGCGTCGCGCAGCAGGCTTTTCATTTCTGCCAGGTTGCTGTGTGGCCAGGCCAGTTGCGGGATGCCGGCCGGCACCGGGCCGAGTATGGCTACGCCGAAGCGGTCGAGGCCGAACAGACCCGCCAGCAGCATGAACAGCGCCACCACCGTTAGCGCGGCCGGCAGGCGCGGGTAGCGGCGTGGCAGCCAGATCAGCAGGCCTAGGGCGGCCAGGCCGATGCACAACGTCAACCCGTGAATTTCGCCCAGGCGTTGGAGGAAGTTGATCAGGCTGAGGATGAAACCGTCGCCCTCGATGCTGAACCCCACCACCTTGGACAACTGCCCGGCGATCAGGCTCAGGCCGATACCGTTGAGGTAGCCGATCAGAATCGGGCGCGAGAAGAAGCTGGCGATGAACCCGGCCCGCGCCAGGCCAGCGGCAATCAGCATGACCCCGACCAGTACGGTGACGATGACCGACAGCTCGGCAGTGCGTTGCGGGTCGCCCAAGGCCAGCGGCGCCACGGCCCCGGCAATCATGGCGCAGGTAGCCGCGTCGGGGCCGACCATCAACTGGCGCGAGCCCCCGATCAGCGCGTAGACCATCATCGGCAGCACACAGGCGTACAGGCCGTACTGCGGCGGCAAGCCCACGATCTGGGCGTAGGCGATGGCAATCGGGATCTGGATGGCTGCCACCGACAGCCCTGCCTGCAGGTCGGCGTGCAGCCATTCGCGGCGGTAGTGCAGCAGGTTGGCAAGGCCCGGTAGCCAGCGGGAGAGCAACATGCGTCGTCCTTTCGAAATGTTTCACGAAACCCTGGGCGCATTGAAACGGATCGACAGGCAATTGGCCATGCTGCTGATCATCGAAAGCAGCAGATCGAAGCGATTGGCAGAAACGAAAAAAGGAGCGAACGCTCATTTTGACAGCGATGACGTTGCCGGAACGCCATGCGGGGGAATGTAATGTGGAGCGGGTAGAGGGAATCGAACCCTCAACTAAAGCTTGGGAAGCTTTCGTTTTACCACTAAACTATACCCGCCTTACGCCGCACTTTTTACCAGAACCCTGCGCGAAATAGAAGCCCACGTTATAAAAAAAGCGTGTCGGCGCCTCATGCCGGCGGGTATCCGCACCAAGGCGCCGAGTTGCTCAGATAGCCAGTGCATGCTGCCCCTGTTGCAGCGGCTGGTAACGTTGCCGGGCTTCACGCAGGGTTGGCTTGAGGAAGCCCAGCATGGCATTGCGGGTGTCCTCGCAGGCGGCCTTGGTCTCCATGTCCAGAAAGTGTCCTGCACCGCGGATAACCCCAAACTGGCTGCGCCCCACGTGTTTGCCGAACTGCCGTGCATCTGCGGCCGTGGTGTACTCGTCGCGTTCACCATTGATGAACAACACCGGAATATCGATAGCGCGCGCGCCATCCAGTGCCCGTGCCAGGTCATGTTGCAGCACCTGGTTGATGTGGAAGTGCATCTGCGCGTATTCGTGGCTGTCCAGGCTGCTGACGTGCCGGTAGTTGAACCGCTTGAACAGCGACGGCAGGTACTTGCCGATGGTGTCGTTGATCAGGTTGCCGACTTGATAGCGGTCGCAGGCGGCCAGGTACTGGCAACCGCGCGCCAGGTAGTCGCGCATTGGTTCATTGATCACCGGCGAGAACGAACTCACCACGGCCTTCTTCACATACCGCGGCTGGTGCGCCAGTGCCAGTAGCGTGCTGGCACCGCCCCACGAGAACGACATCACGTGGTCGGCCTGGAAGTGATCGATCAGTTCAAGGAGGATATGCGCCTCGGTCTCCTTGCTGATCAGCCGTTCGTGGCGGTTGTGCGGTTTGGATTTGCCCGCGTAGGGCTGGTCGAACAGGACGACATTGAACTGCGGGTGCAGGTTGCGCACCGTCTGGGCGAACGAGGCTGTGGTGGCCAGCGAGCCGTTGATCAGGATGATCGTATTCTCAGCCGCATCCGCGCGATAGAACTCCGTGTAAACCCGATACTGACCTTGAATATCAAGTACAGCGATTTCTGGCCTCATGTCATCGACTCCTGGCGCAAAAAGGGTATTCGCGTCACCTGGTGGCTTGTCGCGGCAACGGGTCGTTCACTGTTGGCGGCGGCTTGGCCGAACACTCAAGCCACTTCCAAAGAGAGCGCATTCCCGAAACAGGACATCAGGGTGCACGTTCTTTATGACAGGTAGGCATTCGCCTGAAGAGTAACCGGGGCCCTGTGTCGATCCTTGGCACTTGCGTCGACGGTGTTGTTGTATGGCGGGCAATCTGCCGTGCCCCAAGGCATCTAGGCCCTGGGTGGCCGACAAAAAGTGTCTGGGTCTACGATCGTGACTTAGCGGTCACATGCAGACTGACGATTGGGATTCAAGCAGGGGGGCGGGGATCCTGCAAGTGCCGTTCGGGCTTAATTGTGACGTTTGGCGCTGAGCGGTCGTATGGCGCGCGCTCAGCGGTAGGTTGCGCGAGTTCGCGGGCGGGCTAGACGGTGCCTATTTCTTCCGGCGTGAGTTGCCGAAAGGCCCCAGGCGCCAACCCCGGGTCGAGCCGGATCGCCCCCATGCTCTCCCGGTGCAGCCCCACGACCTTGTTGTCGAAAAAACCGAACATGCGTTTGACCTGGTGATAGCGCCCTTCGACAATCGCCAGCCGCGCCTGCCGCGGCCCTAGAATGTCCAGCTGGGCGGGCTGGGTGGTGAGGTTCTCAAAGGCGAAGTAGAAGCCTTCACGGAACTTGGCCACATAGTGCTCGGCAATCTCGTCCTCGGTTTCCACCAGGTACTGCTTGGGCAGCTTGGTCGCTGGCTGGGTCAGGCGGCGCGACCACTGGCCATCGTTGGTCAGGATCATCAGGCCGGTGGTGTTGAAGTCCAGGCGCCCGGCGATGTGCAGGTCTGCACGCAGCGCCGCCGGCAACAGCTCGAGCACAGTGGGGTGCTGTGGGTCGTGGGTCGCGCTCACGCAGCCGGCCGGCTTGTGCAGCATCAGGTAGCGCGCCGGGCGGCCAGCCTGCAGCAACTGCTCGTCCAGTTGCACCTGGCTGAACTCCCGCACCTCGGCCAGCGGGTCGCTGATGACCTGGCCATCCAGGCGCACACGGCGCTGGGCCAGCATCAGCCGGGCTTGCTGGCGGTTGCAGTGGGGCAGGTTGGCAAGGAAACGATCGAGGCGCATGGCTTGGCGTCAGCTGGAAGGGCGTGATTGGAGTTGGTCTTCAACGGCGGCGCAGCGCGGGCACAGGCAGGTCTTGTCCCGCAGCGCGGCGGGCAGTGCCTGGAGCACGCTCGGGTCGATGGTCACACCGTAGCACCAGCAGGCCTGGGGGGCGCGGCGTGGGTCGGCCAGGCTGCAGTGGTTGAGCGCGCCGCAAGCGGGGCAGTGTTGCTGATCAGTCATGGGGTTTCGCTACAGACACGGTTGCGGCCAGCCTGTTTGGCACGATAAAGGGCACGGTCGGCGCGGGTCAGCAGGGCGTGCAGGGTATCCCCCGGTCGAAGGCTGCTCAGGCCGATGCTGGTGGTCAGGCGCAGTGGCTGGTCGTCGTAGCTGAAGGTCAGCTGTTCGGTGCGCTGGCGGATCTTTTCGGCCACCTCGATGGCGTGCCGACCCTCGGCTTCACGCAGCAGCACGATGAATTCCTCGCCACCCCAGCGGCACAGTATATCCGACTGGCGCAGGCTGCTTTGCAGCACATTGGCGAACTGGCGCAGCACTTCGTCGCCTGCCAGGTGGCCATGGGTATCGTTCAGCGCCTTGAAGTGGTCCAGGTCGAACAGCAACGCCACCAGTGGGCCACTGTCGCGCTGGGCTTCGCGCAGGGCCTGGGCAGCCAGCAGGTCGAAGCTGCGCCGGTTGAGCAGGCCGGTGAGGCTGTCGAGGGTCGCCAGGGCCTCAGTGCTGGCCTGATGGCGGCGGACCATGGCGTGTACCAGTGCCAGTACCACCAGGGTGATCATGGTGCAGATCGCCAGGTTCAGGTACAGCGAGTGACGAATGCGATCGAGCGCGCCGGTTTCCCGTTTGTCCACCAGCAGGTACCAGTCCAGCTCAGGCAACTGGCGCACGTTGAGGAAGTGGCTGTGCTGGTCGCTGTCACGGTACTCGTGGCTGCCTTCACTGGGTACAGGCCGTTCGGCCAGCAGGTCCTGCAGTTCGGGGTTGGCACTGAGCTGCTGGCCCACCTGTAGGCCACGCGGGCCGCCTGCCGAGCCGGTCAGCAGCACCTTGCCCTTGGCGTCGGTGAACAGCACCGCGCGCTGGTAGCGTTGTTGATAGCGGTCGATCAGCTTGACCACCGACGATACGCTCAGGCCGACACCGGCGGCGCCGATGAAGCGTTGCTGATAGTCATGCACCTGATAGTTGATGAATACGGTCAGGCTGTCATGGTTGGCCATGTCGAGGTCGACGTTGATCTCATAAGGCGCCTTGAGGTCACGCAGGCGGAAGTACCAGGCGTCGCGCCAGGCGCCAGGGTCGACATGCTTGAGCACCCCCTTGGCCTGGTAGTAGGTCAGGGTGCGGTCGGACACGAAAAATGAGGTGAAGGTGTCCTGCTTGCCCATGACCTCCCCCAGGTAGCGGGTCATGCGTGCGGTGTCCTGCTCGCCGGACAGCACCCAGTCGCGCAGGAAGGTGTCCTGGGCCATCATCGAGGCGATCAGTACCGGGCGAATCAGGTCTTTCTGGATTTCCGAGTAGACCGTGTCGGAGGTCAGCGGCAACTCGGTATTGATGATGCCGTCACGGATAGCGCTGCGCGAAGCGAAGTAACTGAGCAGCGAGGTGGCGAGAAAGCCGCAGGCCAGCAGCAACAGGAGGGTGAAGATCAGCGAACGCTGCGAAAACAGGGTGGAACGTAAAGGCATGATCTTCCCATGATGTGTGCCGAGCCGCCCATTCTAGTGAGGTGGCCTTGAAATGACTGCAAGTTTTTCGGTGCCCGGGCAGCTGTATCAAATTATTGCAGGAATGGCACTGCACCTTGTTACCGGTGTCTTATTCAATGTCGATGAACACATTTCGCATCGACGCCCGACAGCGCCGCTGTGCGGGCACTCCAGCGGTCCAGGAGGCCGCCATGTCCTATCGAATCCTGTTGATCGCCCTGCTGGGGTCGATGACTTCCGCCTGCGCGCCTTACTACGAGAGTGGCAGCTACTACCGCTCCGACTATTACACCAGCGACCGCTATGCAGCGCCCGGGTACTACCGTTATGACCGTTACTACGTGGCGCCACAGCCACGCTACTACTACCAGCCGGCACCACGCTACTACTACCAGCCCGCCCCGCGTTACCGCTATCAGCCCGCACCCAACTACCGGCCGCAGCCTCGCCCGCCGGTGACCCAGTGGCACGGTAACCCACGTCATGACTATGGCAACCGCCAGCGTGATGACTACCGGGGTGACCGGAACCGGCACGACTACCGCGATGGCAGCCAGCGCTACCCGCGGGGCGGCTGGCAATCCAATGGGCCAGGCAATGGCGGTGGGCCAGGTGATGGGCCGCGCGGGCAGGGGCAATGGCAGCGCTAGGCAGCCACTGCACTAACCCAGGTCCGCCAGCGGGTGCCTGCCCTCCCACACCTTGGCGAAGTGCGCCTCAACCACCGCTGCGGGCACCTGCGCCACATCCGGCCAGTGCCAGCGCGGCTGGTTGTCCTTGTCCAGCAGGCGGGCGCGTACCCCTTCACTGAACTCCGGGTGGCGGCAGCAGTTCAGGCTCATGCAGTACTCCATCTGCAACACTTGCGCCAGTGACAGGTGTCGCGCCCGGCGAATCTGCTCCCAAACCAGATGGGCGGTCAGCGGGCAGCCTTGCTGCAGCCGTTGGCCGGCGTCGGCCAGCAATGGGTCGTCATGGTGCTTCAGGTTTTCCAGCGCGCGCCATGCGGCAGCCGCATCGGCAACATCGAGCAACGCGTCGATCACTGCCCGGCGCGGCAACCATTGAGCGGCCGGTAATTCGGCACACACGCGGTGCTGTTCGGCCTTGAGCAGGCTGTTGAGCTGCAACGCGGTGTGTTCCTGCCAGTTCAGTTGCAGCAGCTCATCGACCAGGGTTTCTTGCTGGTGCTCACCCAGGAAGCGGTCGGCCAAACCCAGGTCCAGGGCATCGCGGGCGTTGAGCGGGGCGCCGGTCAGGCCAAGGAACAGCCCCAGTTTGCCTGGCAGCCGGGCCAGGAACCAGCTGGCGCCCACGTCCGGGTACAAGCCGATGCTGACCTCCGGCATGGCCAAACGGCTGCTGGGTGTGACAATGCGCACGTTGGCGCCTTGCAGTAACCCCATGCCGCCGCCCAGAACATGGCCATGCCCCCAGCACAGCAAAGGTTTGGGGTAGGTGTGCAGGCTGTAGTCCAGGCGGTATTCGGCGGCGAAGAAGGTGGCGGCCAGCGGTGGCACGCTGCCAGGTTGATCGCGGCAAGCCTGGGCCAGCGCGCGCACATCACCCCCCGCGCAGAATGCCTTGGCGCCGCTGCCACGCAACAGCACGCAGACCACCCCGGGGTCGCGCGCCCACGCCTGCAGCTGGTCGCCCAGCGCCTCGATCATGGGCAGGGTCAGGGCATTGAGCGCCATGGGCGCATCGAGGGTGGCGATGCCCATGCGGGCGCCATCGGCGCCGGTAAGCACCTCGCAATGAATGGTCATGGACTACCTCGCGCAAGTCATCGCCCAAGTATGGCTTGGATGGCCAATCATGCCGGTCGTCGGTCGGATCGTTTGACAAGCGGGTAGGGCTTACCTAGTGTCGCGCCATTGTTTATGGAAGGCCCCATGACTGACGACGACCGTATCAAACTCGAACCCAGCTGGAAGGCCGCGTTGCGCGGTGAGTTCGACCAGCCCTACATGCATCAGCTGCGCGAGTTCCTGCGTAGCGAGTACGCTGCCGGCAAGCAGATCTACCCGCCAGGGCCGCTGATCTTCAACGCGCTCAACTCGACACCGCTGCAACAGGTGAAAGTGGTGATCCTCGGCCAGGACCCTTACCACGGGCCGGGCCAGGCGCACGGCTTGTGCTTCTCGGTGCAACCCGGGGTGGCCACGCCGCCGTCGCTGGTCAATATCTACAAAGAGTTGCAGCGGGACCTGAACATCCCGATCGCCAGCCACGGCTACCTGCAAAGCTGGGCCGAGCAAGGCGTGCTGCTGCTCAACACCACCATGACGGTCGAGCGCGCGAATGCGGCCTCGCATGCCAAGAAAGGCTGGGAGCACTTTACCGACCGGATCATCCAGGTCGTCAGCGAGCAGTGCCCGCACGTGGTGTTTCTGCTGTGGGGCGCCCATGCGCAGAGCAAGCAGAAGCTGATCGATGGCACCAAGCACTTGGTGCTGAAGTCGGTGCACCCGTCACCGTTGTCGGCTTACCGCGGCTTTCTCGGCTGCGGGCACTTCAGCCGCACCAACAGCTTCCTCGAGCAGCGCGGGCTGGCGCCGATCAACTGGGCGTTGCCGCCGTTGTAGTCATGTGGAATGGCGCAGCGCCTGGCCAGCGGGTTCACCGCTCGCCGGGCGCTGCGTTCATCAAGGCCTGGCGTTCCACGCGCGGAACAATGGCTCGGCCAGGAACAGCACCAGCAGCAGCCGCATCACCTGCAGAGCCGTCACCAGCGGCACCGACAGCTGCAGTGTCTCTGCGGTCAGGCTCATTTCGGCAATCCCGCCTGGCATCATGCCCAGTGTCAGCGAGCGCAAGTCCAGTGCCGTCAGGACGCTCAGTGCCCAGGCGGCCAGGGCGGCAATGGCCATGCAAAATGCCGTGGCCAGCAGGGTGCGGGCGAGAAACGATGGGGCGCGGCGGAAGAATTCGCGGTTGAAGTGGCAGGCCAGGGCGCTGCCAATCAACCATTGGCCGATCTGGCTGGCGCCGTTGGGCAGGGCGATCTGCAGGTTGGTGGCCAGGCTCACCGAGGCGGCCACCAGCAGTGGCCCGAACAGCCATGGGTTGGGCTGGCGCAAGCGCTGCCACAGCAGGGCCACGGCAATGCCCAGCGGGGCAATCAGGGCCAACCAGCTCCAACTTACGCTGCCTGCGTGGTTGAGCGCGACGCCGTCGCCCAGCAGGTACTTGAATACTGCCGGTACGCACAACACCACAGCCAGCACCCGCAGGCTCTGCGCGGCCGCCACCTGGCTGAGCACCGCGCCGTTGCGCGCGCCAAGGTTGACCATCTCTCCCGAACCGCCGGGCATGCTGGCGAAGAACGCAGTGGCGCGGTCCTCGCCGCTGCGCCTGAGCAGCCACACGCTGATCACGCTGGTCACGGTAGTGAACACCGCGCTGAAGAAAATCAGGACGAAGTGGCTGGCGACCTGCTCGATCACCGCCGGGGTGAAGTGCAGGCCAATGCCGATGCCGATGACCCACTGCCCGCATTTGCGGCCATTGGGTATTTCCGGCAATTGCCAGGGCGTCAGGCAGCGCACCAGGATGATCGCCAGCAGCGAGCCGATCATCCACGGCAAAGGCCAGCCGACCTTGCTGGCGGCAAAACCCCCAGCAAGGCCGACCAGCCCGGTTGCAACGTACAGCGGCAGTGACCGGTCAGGCATCGGCCATGGCCCGACGCTGCTGCGCACGTTTGCGCCAGATGCGCAGCAGCGGCAGGGTCAGCATGCACAGGGTCAGCACCCATACCGACAGGCTGATGGGGCTTGACCAGAGGATGCCCAGTTCACCGTTGGAAATCGACAGCGCCCGGCGCAGGTTCTGTTCCATCAGGCCGCCGAGGATGAAGCCCAGCAGGATCGGCGACAGCGGGAAGTCCAGCTTGCGCAGGATGTAGCCCATGATACCGATGCCGACCATCAGGAACAGGTCGAAGGTGGTGGCATGCACGGCGTACACGCCGATTGCGGTGATGATGGCGATCACCGGCACCAGCGCCCAGTTTGGTACGGCCAGGATGCGGGTGAAGATGCGGATCATCGGGATGTTGAGGATCACCAGCATGATGTTGGCGATGAACAGCGAGGCGATCAGGCCCCAGACGATGTCTGGCTGCTGCTCGAACAGCAGGGGGCCTGGGGTGATGTTGTACAGGGTCAGTGCACCGATCATCACCGCGGTGGTACCGGAGCCCGGTACGCCCAGCGTCAGCATGGGCACCAGGGCGCCACAGCAGGAAGCACCAATGGCGGTTTCGGGTGCCGCCAGGCCACGGGCGTCGCCCTTGCCGAACTTGCCGCTGGTGCCGGCGAGGCGTTTTTCGGTCATGTAGGCCACGGCGCTGGCCAGCGTGGCGCCAGCGCCCGGCAGCACGCCCATGATGAAACCGAGCAGGCCGCAGCGGATATTCACCACGAACACCGAAGCCGCCTCCTTGAAGTTGAACAGCATGCGCCCGGTGGCCTTGACCGCCTGGTGGCCATGGTGGGTCTTTTCCAGCAGCAGGAGGATTTCGCTGATCGAGAACAGGCCCAGTACCAACACCACGAACTGGATGCCATCGGCCAGGTGCACGCTGTCGCCGGTGAAGCGGTAGACGCCGCTGTTGGCGTCGATACCGACCGCCGACAGGAACAGCCCGATCAATGCGGCAATGAAGGTTTTCAGCGGTTTGTCACCGGCCATGCCGCCCAGGCAGACGATGGCGAACACCATCAGCACGAAGTACTCGGCGGGGCCGAAGGCAATCGCCCATTTGGCCAGCAGGGGGGCGAACAGCACCATGCCGCAGGTGGCGATGAGCGCACCGATGAACGAACTCCAGGCCGACAGCGACAGGGCAACGCCAGCCAGGCCCTGGCGGGCCATCGGGTAACCGTCGAGGGTGGTCATCACGGTCGAAGCCTCGCCCGGGATGTTCAGCAGAATCGAGCTGATACGCCCGCCGTACTCGCAGCCCAGGTACACCGCTGCCAGCAGGATCAGCGCCGATTCTGGCGGCAGGCCGAGGGCGAAGGCAATCGGGATCAGCAGCGCCACGCCGTTGATCGGGCCCAGGCCCGGCAGCAGGCCGACCACGGTGCCGATCAAGGTGCCGGACAGGGCGGTGACCAGGTTATAGGGGGACAGGGCAACGCCGAAGCCCTGGCCCAGGTAGCTCAAGGTATCCATGTGTCAGTTCTCCAGTACGCTCAGCAGGCCAAGGGGCAGTGGCACGTCCATCACGCGGTCGAACAGCCAGTAGAGGAAGATGCTCATGCCCACCACCACCATGGCGCTGTGCAGCCAGCGGCCGCCATACAGGCGCGCCATGGGCAGGCCCACCAGGATGGCACTGAGAATGAAGCCCAAGGGTTCGAAGGTGGCGGCGAAAACCAGCAGCAGGCCGACACACGCGGCGATCTTGAACAGGGTCGCGCGGTCCAGTTCTGGTTCGTCGTCCTTGCGCACGATCGGCGTCGGGCGGATAGCCAGGTACAGCAGGCCCAGGCCCATCAGGCCGAGCATCAGCAGTGGGTAGGCACGCGGGCCCACCGGCTCGTAGGAAAACGCCGCCTGGTAGGGCCAGGCCATTATGGCAAGCACGGCGCACACCGCCAGCAAGACCAGGGCGAAGAGGCGTTGCAGGATCATGAATGAATCCTCGTTGGGATCGCTGTAGGAGCGGCCTTGCGTCGCGATCGGCCGCGAAGCGCCCGCAAAACCAGCCACTGCGATCTGTCTGAAGCATCGCAAGGCAGTCCCAGGGGCCGATTTGCGGCCCGATCGCGACGCAAGGCCGCTCCTACACAGGGATTGTGGTGGATCCGGCTGGCTTACTGGATCAGGCCAAATTCCTTGGCCAGCGTCTTGTAGTCAGCCACTTGCTTCTTCACATAGCTGTCCAGTTCTTCGCCGGTCATGGCGAACGGGAACAGCTCGCGCTGGTCACGCAGTTTGGCGAAGTCTTGCGAAGCCAGCATCTTGTCGAACGACTGCTTCCACCAGGCGTAGTCCTCGTCGCTGACCTTTGGCCCCAGGTAGAAACCGCGCACCACCGGCCAGACGATGTCATAGCCCTGCTCCTTGGCAGTCGGGATGTCTTTCATCTCCGGCTCGTCCAGGCGGTTTTCCGAGAACACCGCGAGGATGCGCATGTTGCCGCTCTGAATGTGCGGCATGGAGTCTGAAATATCGGTCGAGCCCACCTGGATGTGGCCGCCCAGCAGGGCCGTGGCAATTTCGCCGCCGCCTTCCAGGGCCACGTAGCGCAGGTCACGCGGGTTGATCCCGGCGGCCTTGGCGATCAGGGCGGTCTGCATCCAGTCCTGGCTGCCGACGGTGCCGCCAGAGCCGATCACCACTTTGCTCGGGTCTTTCTTCAGTGCTGCGACCAGGTCGTCGAGGGTCTTGTAGGGCGAGTCGCTCTTCACCGCGATTGCGCCGTAGCTGGTACCGACCGCGGCCAGCCATTTCACGGCGTTTTCGTCGAAGCGGCCGAACTTGCCCTGGGCCAGGTTCAGCAACGAACCGCTGGACCAGGCCACCAGTGTGCCGGCATCAGCCGGGCGTTGGGCGACCACGGCGTTGTACGCTACCGCGCCGACACCGCCGGGCATGTAGGTGACGCGCATGGGTTTGCTGAGGATCTTTTCCTGCACCAGGGCGCTTTGCACCAGCTTGCAGGTCAGGTCGAAACCACCGCCCGGCGAGGCGGGGGCAATACATTCGGGGCGTTTCGGTTCGGCAGCGAGGGCGTTGCCGGCCAACAGCAGGCAGCCGGTAGCGAGGACGAGGCGGCGCAGTGAAAAGGTCATCGTCGATCTCCGTGAGTGTTGTTGTTATCGGGTTAGGCTAGCGGCTTACCACAGCGCCACGCTGTAGCTCACCAGCAGCCGTACTTCGTCGGCATCGCGGGCGAGGTTGGAGCGGAATGTGGCGTTGCGCAAACGCACGGCCACGTTCTTCAACGGGCCGCTTTGTACGACGTACTTCATTTCGGTGTCGCGTTCCCACTCTTTGCCTTCGCCACCGGCGGCGCGGCTGACATTGTCGCCGCTGATGTAGCGGGTCATGAAGGTCAGGCCGGGCACGCCCAGGGCGGCGAAGTTGTAGTCGTAGCGCGCCTGCCAGGAACGCTCGTCCTTGCCTGCGAAGTCGTTGATCTGCACGAAGTTGACCAGATAGGGGTCGGCGCCATCCACATAAGGGAACGCGCTGTCGCCCGACAATTGCTGCCACGCGCCACTGACCTTGTGCCCACCCAGGGCGTAGCTGAGCATGCCGTTGAACGTGGTGTTGTCGATGTTGCCGGCCTTGGCGGCACCGGCGTCGTCGCTGATGGCCAGGCGCAGGTCGGCACCGAGGGTGCCTGGGCCCCACGGCTGGGTGGCGACCATGCCGATGAAGTGCTGGCGGTAGATATCGTCGAGCTGGGCGAAGTGATAGCTGCCGGTGATACGGTCGGTGAACTGGTAGTCGAGCCCACCCAGGGCCAGGTGATCGGCGCTGAACGAACCACCGAAGCGGCCATTCTTGTTGTTCAGGGCCAGATCTTCCCAATTGGTGTCGTTACGGTCCTTGGCTTTGTCCAGGCGCCCGCCAGTGAACGTCAGGCCCTTTATTTCCTTCGAGGTGAGCAGGCCGCCTTCGAAGGTTTGCGGCAGGATCCGGCCGTCGTTCGGTTGCAGGGTCGGCAGTTCGGGGATCAGCGTGCCGATCTTCAGTTCGGTCTGGGAGACCTTGACCTTGCCGGTCAAGCCCAGCTTGGAATATTCGTCGGCAGCCTTGCCGTCATCGTGGGTCGGCAGCAGGCCGGTATCGGTGCGGTCCGGGCTGGAGTCGAGCTTGATACCGAGCATGCCCAGCGCGTCCACGCCGAAGCCTACGGTGCCATCGGTGTAGCCGGACTCGAAGTTGAGCATGAAGCCCTGGGCCCATTCATCGCGCTTGGATTGTTGCGCGCTGGTGCCGTCGCGGAAATCGCGGTTGAAGTACATGTTGCGGGTTTCGAAGGTGGCCGTGCTGTCTTCGAAGAAGGCGGCCTGGCTCAGCGGGGCGACACCGGCGAGCGCCAGGGCGCTGGCGAGGGTGCTGGGGCGTGAGGCAAAGGAACGGGTAGGCGCAAACGCCTGCGGCTGTGCTGACAGCATCGTCGGTGACTCCGTTTTTGTTCTTATTCGTTGCACCTTGCTGGTGCTTTTTTCGGTGCGAGGCGCGACCGTAGGGCGATGCTAGGCAACGAACCTTTCGCTAACCTTTCAACCTGAAAGGTTGCCACATGGGGCTTCACAGGCCCGGCGACAGCGGTACACTCCGCGCCATTGCCCCAGCCGACAGGGAGAAACCGATGCGTGTGCTGCTGGTCGAAGACCACCTGCAACTGGCCGAAAGCGTGGCCTTGGCCTTGAAAAGCCTGGGCCTGACCGTGGATGTGCTGCATGACGGCGTGGCCGCCGACCTGGCCCTGGCCAGCGAAGAATACGCAGTGGCCGTGCTGGATGTCGGCTTGCCGCGCATGGATGGCTTTGAAGTGCTGGCGCGTTTGCGTGGGCGCGGCAAGACCCTGCCGGTGTTGATGCTGACCGCCCGCAGCGACGTCAAGGACCGGGTCCACGGCCTGAATCTGGGGGCCGATGACTACCTGGCCAAGCCGTTCGAGCTGACCGAGCTGGAAGCCCGGGTCAAAGCCCTGCTGCGGCGCAGCGTGCTCGGTGGGGAGCGCCAGCAGCGCTGCGGGCCGTTGGTGTACGACCTTGATACCCGGCGTTTTGCCCTTGGCGACGACAACCTGACCCTGACCTCCCGTGAGCAGAGTGTGCTGGAGGCGCTGATCGCCCGCCCGGGCCGGGTGATGAGCAAGGAGCAGCTGGCCGCCCAGGTCTTCGGCCTGGACGAGGAGGCCAGCCCCGATGCCATCGAAATCTACATCCACCGCTTGCGCAAGAAGCTCGACGGCCAGCCGGTAGCCATCGTCACCTTCCGTGGCCTGGGCTACCTGCTAGAGCATCGCGATGCGTGACAATGGCAGCCTGCGCGGGCGCTTGATGGGCAACCTGGCGTTGCTGCTGGTGGTGCTGATGCTGGCCAGCGGCCTGAGCGCCTACTGGAATGGTCGCGAGGCTGCCGATACCGCCTACGACCGTACCCTGCTGGCCTCGGCACGGACCATCGCCGCGGGGCTGTCGCAGCGCGATGGCTCGCTGAGCGCCGACGTGCCTTACGTGGCGCTGGACACCTTCGCCTACGACAGCGCCGGGCGCATTTACTACACCGTGCTCGATATCCAGCAGCGGCTGATTTCCGGTTACGAGAACCTGCCGCCACCGCCGCCAGGCACGCCCCGCACCGACGATTACCCGGCGCTGGCGCGGTTCTACAACGCCACCTACCTGGGCCAGGACGTGCGCGTGGTCAGTTTGCTCAAGGCGGTGAGCGAGCCGAACATGAATGGCATGGCGGAAATCCGTGTGGCCGAGACCGAGGAGGCGCGGGTGAGCATGGCCCGCGGCTTGATGGCCGATACCTTGCTGCGCCTGGGCATGCTGGCGCTGGCGGCGCTGGTGATGGTGTGGTTCGCCGTCAGTGCGGCGCTGCGGCCGCTGGAGCGCCTGCGCACAGCGGTGGAGGAGCGCCAGCCCGACGACCTGCGGGCGCTGCCGGTGGTGCAGGTGCAGCGTGAGTTGGGCCCATTGGTGCGTGCCTTGAACCATTTCACTGAACGCCTGCGTGGCCAGTTCGAGCGCCAGGCCCAGTTCATTGCCGATGCCGCGCACGAACTGCGCACGCCGCTGGCGGCCTTGAAGGCGCGCGTCGAGTTGGGCCTGCGCTCGCCAGAGCCGCAGGCGTGGCGGGAAACGTTGGAGTCTGCCGCCCAGGGCACCGACAGGTTGACCCACCTGGCCAACCAGTTGCTGTCATTGGCACGGGTGGAGAACGGCGCGCGGGCGATTGCCGAGGGCGGTGCGCAGCGCCTGGACTTGAGCCAACTGGCCCGGGAGCTGGGCATGGCCATGGCGCCCCTGGCGCACAAGCGCGGCGTTGCGCTGGCGCTGGAGGCCGAGGCGCCGGTTTGGCTGAAGGGCGAGCCGACGTTGCTCAACGAGCTGTTGAGCAACCTGGTGGACAATGCCCTGGCGCATACACCGCAGGGCGGCAATGTGATCATTCGCGTGCTGGCCCCGGCCGTGCTGGAAGTGGAAGACGACGGGCCTGGCATTCCCGAGGCTGAGCGCGAGCGGGTCTTCGAGCGATTCTACCGGCGCAGTGCGCAGGGCAGCGGGTTGGGGCTGGCCATCGTGGGCGAGATCTGCCGGGCGCACCTGGCGCAGGTGAGCCTGCATGATGGCGCGAAGGGCGGGTTGCGGGTACGGGTGAGTTTTATCGCGGACTGACGCGGTGCCTGTGCTGGCCCACCGCCGGCCAGCGCAGGTTTGAGCGGGTCAGCGCAACATGCTCCGCGCCTCAAGCAGCTCTTCCACCTCAAGCTCGGTACCGAACGGCAAGCCCAGGTGGCGGTACGCCGGCAGCGCCGCCAACGGCCGCTGGCGCCCACGTTGGCTGATGCAACGCGCGATCTGCACGATGTCGATGTAGTCGACCTTGTCAGTCTGGCGGTCCAGGTCCTGAACCTGCGAGGGCAGGTTGACCAATTGCTCCGGAAACTCCCACGCCTTGAGAATCTTGTCACCCAGCGCCGGCTGGATCTGCTCGATCACATAATGCAGGCACACCGGGTCGGACAGCAGTTCGTTGTGCTCTTCGGCGTAGATCAGCACGGGCAGCGCGCCAATCTGGTTGACCAGCCCACCCAGGGTCGCCTGCTCAGGTTTGAGCTGGGTGTAGCGGCGCGTGATTTCGTAACTGATGCCCGCCACTTCCAGGCTGTTGGCCCAGATTTCCCGCAATTTTTGTTCCACGGCCGACGAGCGGGCGTGGAAAATCTGCTCGATGACCAGACCGATGGCGAGGTTGCAGCTGTAGTTGATGCCCAGCCGCGTGATGGCGGTGTGGAGGTCGGTCACTTCTACCGCCGCGCGCAGCAGTGGGCTGTTGACGACCTTGATCAGGCGCGCCGAAAGCGCCGCATCACGGCCGATCACCTTGCTCAGGGCCGCTACGCTGATCTCGCTGTCTTCTGCCGCCTCACGGATGCTCAAGGCAACTTCGGGCAGGGTCGGCAGGACCAGGTCATCCTTTTCGATGGCATCGAGCAACTGTGCTTGAACCATCTCGGCCAGCTTGTTCATGGGCGTGTCTACCGCAGTGGTGGTGCGGCCCCGCCACGCGGGCGGGGCAGGCTGGTCAGCGCTGGATTTCCCGGTCGCGGTCCAGTTCGTAAGGCAGGGTCAGCACCTGCAGGCGCGGGCCTTCCAGGCTGCCCAGGTGCAGGTTGTCGTCTTCTACCGCCTCGGCACTCAGCACGGCGAGCAATTCGCAGCCGGCACCGTTGCTGGCGGCCAGCACCACTTCACCGACCGACGAGCCGTGGGTGGGCGAGAAGATTTCCGCCCCCGGCGCCGGAACGGCGGCCTGGTCCAGCGCCAGGCGGTACTGACGGCGCTTGAGCTTGCCCAGGTACTGCATGCGCGCGACGATCTCCTGGCCGGTGTAGCAGCCCTTCTTGAAGCTGACGCCATCGACAGCTTGCAGGTTGATCATCTGGGGAATGAACAGCTCGC
This sequence comes from Pseudomonas sp. BJP69, assembly GCF_007633355.1. NCBI lineage: Bacteria > Pseudomonadati > Pseudomonadota > Gammaproteobacteria > Pseudomonadales > Pseudomonadaceae > Pseudomonas > Pseudomonas sp. BJP69. Next base: position 4,363,043 of record NZ_CP041933.1, on the reverse strand, counting down.
GGGTCGGCCCCATGACCTGACCGATGCCGGCGCGAACCTGGCCGAGCAGCCAGTCGTTGAGGCTGCCTTCGGGCAGGGCGGCGGCGAGGGCCTGGCGCACGGGCTCGGCGTTGTCCGCCGCTACCCACAGCTCTACGCGGCCGGCGGACACGGTGACCGCGATCAGCCCGGCCTGGCGCACGGTGCTGCCCGCGGCGCTGGGCAGGTCGATCCCCAGTGCTTGCAGTGCCGCTTCGCCCCCTTGCAGGCCGAAGCGTGCCCAGGCGCTGCTCTCATCGGTGAGCGTGGCCTTTGAAAACACGGCGTACTTCTTCAGGTCGGCCAATTGCGCCTCGAGCAGCTCGCTGGCCATGGCCAGCAGGTAGCCGTTGCCTTCGGGCAGGATACGGAAGCTCGACTGCATGCGCCCCTTGACCATGCAGCGGGCGCCGAGGCCGGCATGTTCCTGGCTGAGATAGTTGATGTTGCAGGTCAGCTGGCCTTGCAGGAACTTGCCTGCATCGGAGCCGCGGACGGCGAGGATGCCCTCGTGGGACAGGGGGCAGAAGAAAGCGGAATCGGCCATGGGTCATCGCGGTGGCTAAAGACTGGCGGCCATCATAGAACGCCGGTAACAAAATAGGTAGGTGAGTAGACCAACGCCCGGTGCCGCTGCGCTCGCCTGGCTGTATACTGGCGGGCCATTCGAGGAGGGCCCCATGGTCGAACAAACTGAACTCAACCGGCTGTTCTGGCACAGCCGCCGCGGCATGCTGGAACTGGACGTGCTGCTGGTGCCTTTCACCCAGGAAGTCTACCCCACCCTCAACGAGGCCGACCGCGAACTGTACGTGCGCCTGTTGAGCTGCGAGGATCAGGACATGTTCGGCTGGTTCATGGAGCGCACCGAGTCTGAAGACCCGGAGCTGCAGCGCATGGTTCGCATCATTCTGGACCGTGTCCAGCCCAAGTGAGTGTTATGAGTGCCGCTGGCAGGGCTCGCGCCGGCTGCTGGCTGTCTACCTGGCATGCCAGGGGGTAGCCTGGCTTGCCGCGTGGGCAAGCGCGCTGCCAGCCTGGCTGGCGTTTACCCTCATCATTGCCTGCCTTGCCCACGCTACCTGGGCGCTTCCCCGCCGTATTCTGTTGACCCATGAACAGGCCGTTACCGGCTTGCGCCGTGATGTGCGCGGCTGGCAGGTGTACACCCGTGGTGGTGGCTGGCAGCCTGTGCGGCTGTGCCGGGACAGCATGGCCCTGCCTGGGTTGGTGGTGGTGCGCTTTGAGCGCACCGGGCGCTGGTTGGGGCAAAGCCAGTGTATACCGCCGGATGCCCTGGGCGCGGATGAGCATCGGCGGTTGCGGGTGCGGTTGAAATTCAGCCGGCGGCGCTGGGGCGCTGCAGCGCTCAGGTCGGGCTGAGCACCGTGTCCTTTGCTTCGTCCAGCATGCCCGGGTAGTCCAGGGTGTAATGCAAGCCGCGGCTCTCCTTGCGCTGCATCGCCGACAGGATCATCAGCTCGGCCACCTGTGCCAGGTTGCGCAGTTCGATCAGGTCGCGGCTGACCTTGTAGTTACTGTAGAACTCGTCGATTTCATCCAGCAGCAACCGAATGCGGTGCTGCGCCCGCTGCAGGCGCTTGCTGGTGCGCACGATACCCACGTAGTCCCACATGAACCGCCGCAACTCGTCCCAGTTGTGCGCGATGATCACGTCCTCGTCCGAATCGGTCACCTGGCTGGCATCCCAACCCGGCAGAGCCCTTGGCATGCTCACCTGCTGCAGGTTGGCCTCGATGTCGGCAGCCGCGGCGCGGCCATACACAAAGCACTCCAGCAGTGAGTTGCTGGCCATGCGGTTGGCGCCATGCAGGCCCGTGAAACTGGTTTCGCCAATCGCGTACAAACCCGGCACATCGGTGTGGCCGCGGTCGTCGACCATTACCCCGCCGCAAGTGTAGTGCGCGGCAGGCACCACCGGAATCGGCTGGCGGGTGATGTCGATGCCAAACGCCAGGCACCGCTCGTACACGGTGGGGAAGTGGCCCTTGATGAACTCGGCTGGCTTGTGGGTGATGTCCAGGTACACGCAGTCCACACCCAGGCGCTTCATTTCGTGGTCGATGGCGCGGGCGACGATATCGCGGGGCGCCAGTTCCTCGCGCGGGTCGAAACGTGGCATGAAACGCTCGCCATTGGGCAGGCGCAGCAGGGCGCCCTCGCCACGCAGGGCCTCGGTGATCAGGAAGCTCTTGGCCTGCGGGTGATACAGGCAGGTCGGGTGGAACTGGTTGAACTCCAGGTTCGCCACCCGGCAACCGGCCCGCCAGGCCATGGCAATGCCGTCGCCACACGCGCCGTCGGGGTTGCTGGTGTAGAGGTAGACCTTGGCCGCGCCGCCAGTGGCCAGCACGGTGAAGCGTGCCCCGAAGGTGTCGACCTCACCACTGTTGCGGTTGAGCACATAGGCGCCCAGGCAGCGCTCGCCGGGCAGGCCCAGGCGCCGCTCGGTGATCAGGTCGACTGCCACGCGCTGTTCCAGCAGCTCGATATTCGGGCGCGAGCGGGCCTGCTTGAGCAGCGTGGTGAAAATGGCGGCACCGGTCGCATCGGCGGCGTGGATGATCCGCCGGTGGCTATGGCCGCCCTCGCGGGTAAGGTGGAACTCGAAGCCGCCATCGTCGACGCTGTAGTGCTCGTCGCGGGTAAACGGTACGCCTTGTTCGATCAGCCACTGTATGGCCTCGCGGCTGTGTTCGACAGTAAAGCGTACGGCGTCTTCATGGCACAGGCCGCCGCCGGCATTGAGGGTATCCTCCACATGCGACTGCACTGTGTCGGTATTGTCCAGCACCGCAGCGACACCGCCCTGGGCCCAGAAGGTCGAGCCATTGGCCAGGTCGCCCTTGCTCAGCACGGCGATGCGCAGGTGGCTGGGGAGGTTGAGTGCCAGGCTGAGACCGGCGGCACCGCTGCCGATCACCAGGACATCATGTTGGAATTGTTGGCTCATGTCGGGACACTAGTAATCTTTGGAGGGGGCGCGGCACAATAGCCACGCGCAGGTGGCATAGTGAAACTATTGTTCGCTCGACCGGGCTGCCTTTATAGCAGCCCCCGGTGGCCAATTTCCATGCCAGCTGCGAGCGTGGCCAACCTTTGTGGGAACTTTCCGACATAGCCGGAAATCCTATGAAGGCTGCCCGCACGCCACAAATTGCCGCGGCGACGCAGGGCGGCAGGCCTGTCCCGGCTGTCCCTGCGTACACGTAACCTGATTATCGACGAAGCCGGCGATGACCGTGCCTCGTCTTCCGTGCAAGCCGACCAAGGGCTGCAGGAAACTTGCTTGGAGGGGAGAACTTTTGCGAAAAGCCCGAGTCTATGGTTGCAAGCCTGAGCGATGGCTGTTGCAACGCTCCTTCGAGTTCACTGAGGAGTGTTCATGCTAACCCAGGAAGAGGATCAGCAACTTGTCGAGCGCGTGCAGCGCGGCGACAGGCGAGCGTTCGATCTGTTGGTGCTGAAGTATCAGCACAAGATTCTCGGGTTGATCGTGCGGTTCGTTCACGATACCCACGAGGCCCAGGATGTTGCGCAGGAAGCCTTTATCAAGGCCTACCGTGCACTTGGCAATTTCCGCGGCGACAGTGCGTTTTACACGTGGCTGTACCGCATCGCCATCAACACGGCGAAGAACTACCTGGTGTCCCGTGGAAGACGGCCGCCAGACAGCGATGTCAGCTCCGAGGATGCGGAGTTTTACGACGGCGATCATGGCCTCAAGGATCTTGAGTCTCCAGAGCGCTCGTTGTTGCGGGATGAGATCGAAGGCACCGTCCATCGCACCATCCAGCAACTGCCCGAAGACCTGCGCACGGCGCTTACCCTGCGTGAGTTCGATGGCCTGAGTTACGAAGACATTGCCAGTGTCATGCAATGTCCGGTGGGTACCGTGCGCTCTCGAATCTTCCGCGCTCGGGAGGCCATAGACAAAGCCCTGCAACCGTTGTTGCAGGAAACCTGAGACAGCGGCGACAGCCAAGAGAGGAACCGCCATGAGTCGTGAAGCTTTGCAGGAATCGCTGTCCGCGGTAATGGATAACGAAGCGGACGAACTGGAATTGCGTCGGGTGTTGAACGCCGTCGACGAAGCCGAAACCCGTGCCACCTGGTCCCGTTACCAGGTAGCCCGCGCAGCCATGCACAAGGAGTTGCTGCTGCCCAACCTGGATATCGCCTCGGCGGTGTCTGCGGCGCTGGCCGATGAAGCCGTGCCGGCCAAGGTCAACAAGGGCCCGTGGCGCAGTATCGGCCGCCTGGCTGTGGCTGCTTCGGTCACCGTGGCCGTGCTGGCGGGTGTGCGCATGTACAACCAGGACGAGATCACCGGTGCCGAGCTGGCTGCCCAGCAGCCGGTCCAGCAGGGCGTGAGCGTGCCACAAGCACAGGGCCCTGCAGTATTGGCAGGTTACACCGAGAGCAGCGAGCAACCGACCGGGCCAATGGCCAACGGTGTGCTGCAGAACCAGGCCGGCTGGGACCAGCGTCTGCCAGGTTACCTGCGCCAGCATGCTCAGGAGTCTGCGCTCAAGGGTACTGAAACTGCACTTCCGTATGCCCGCGCTGCCAGCCTGGAAAACCGTTAAGTAAGGAGGCTCATGCGCGCGCTACCTCTCCTGACGCTGCTGGTTGGCAGCTGCATGACGGTGCCAGCGTTGGCAGCCAATTCTTCGCCCGAGGCGAGTGAATGGCTGAACAAGCTGGCACAGGCCGAGCAAAAACAGAGCTACCAAGGCGCTTTCGTCTACGAACGCAACGGTAGTTTTTCTTCCCACGATATCTGGCACAGGGTAGAAGGCGGCAAGGTCAGCGAGCGGCTATTGCAGCTCGACGGCGCAGCCGAGGAAATCGTGCGCGTGGATGGCAAGGTGGCGTGTGTCAGCGGCGCCTTGGCCAGCGGGGTTACCAGCCCTCCAGATACTGCACCGCGTGTGCTTGATCCCCTTAAGCTCATGGGTTGGTACGACCTGAGCGTGGCTGGCAAGTCACGCGTGGCCGGGCGTGACGCGGTGATTGTGACGCTCACGCCGCGCGACCAGCACCGCTATGCCTTCGAATTGCACCTGGACCGCAAGACCGGCCTGCCGCTGCGCTCCTTGATGCTCAACGACAAGGGGCAGTTGCTGGAACGCTTCCAGATGACCCGTCTCGATACCGATGACCTGCCCAGCGACAGCGACCTGCAGCCAAGCGCCGCCTGCAAGCCTGTGCAGCATGTGGCCTCGGTCAGCAATGACAACATCGCCGCCTGGCGTTCGGACTGGTTGCCGCCGGGCTTCGAACTGGTCAACAGCACCGTGCACCGCGACCCCAAGCTTGGCAGCTCGGTCAGTAGCCTGATGTACGACGATGGCCTGGCGCGCTTCTCGGTGTTCCTCGAGCCGGTCAAGGATGACGGTGGTAACGATGTGCGCACCCAGCTTGGGCCGACGTCGGCGGTTTCGCGTCGCCTGAATACGCCCAAGGGCAAGGTCATGGTGACGGTCGTCGGTGAAATCCCCCTGGGTACGGCAGAGCGTGTTGCCCTGTCCATGCGACCTCAGGATGCCCAGGCACGCCAGTAATGGTGCCCGTTTGCGGGCCGTGCCAAAGGCAGCCGGGCATGCGCCTGAAATGAAATTAAAGCATTGTCATTTGCAATCCTGCGGCAAATTTTCTATAGGTCAGGCTTTCAGGAGCCTGGCCTTTCCTGTTTTGTGCAGGGGCCTTTCTAACTACCGCTCGTTGTGACGGGAGCCGTATGTCAATACCACGCTTGAAATCCTACCTAATGATGGTCGCCACCGTGCTGATGCTCGGCCAGGCGCTCACCGCCCAGGCCGACGAAGCCCTGCCGGACTTCACCACGCTGGTCGAGCAGGCCTCGCCCGCGGTGGTCAACATCAGCACCAAGCAGAAGCTGCCGGACCGCCGCGTCGCCCAGGGCCAGATGCCGGACCTGGAAGGCCTGCCGCCGATGTTCCGCGAATTCTTCGAGCGCAACATGCCGCAACAGCCGCGCTCGCCCCGTGGCGATCGCCAGCGTGAGGCCATGTCGCTGGGCTCTGGCTTCATCATTTCCAGCGATGGCTATGTATTGACCAACAACCATGTGGTCGCCGATGCCGACGAGATCATCGTCCGCCTGTCGGACCGCAGTGAGCTGCAGGCCAAGCTGATCGGCACCGATCCCCGTACCGACGTGGCCTTGCTCAAGGTCGATGGCAAGAACCTGCCCACCGTGAAACTGGGTGACTCCGAGAAGCTCAAGGTGGGCGAGTGGGTATTGGCCATCGGTTCGCCGTTCGGCTTCGACCATTCGGTGACCAAGGGCATCGTCAGCGCCAAGGGCCGCACCCTGCCCAACGATACCTATGTGCCGTTCATCCAGACCGACGTGGCCATCAACCCGGGTAACTCCGGTGGTCCGCTGTTCAACATGAAGGGCGAAGTGGTGGGTATCAACTCGCAGATCTTCACCCGTTCGGGCGGCTTCATGGGCCTGTCGTTCGCCATCCCGATCGATGTGGCGCTCGACGTTTCCAACCAGTTGAAGAAAGACGGCAAAGTCAGCCGCGGCTGGCTGGGCGTGGTGATTCAGGAGGTCAACAAGGACCTGGCCGAATCCTTCGGCCTCGACAAGCCGGCCGGCGCCCTGGTAGCCCAGGTGCTGGAAAACGGCCCGGCCGCCAAGGGTGGCTTGCAGGTGGGTGACGTGATCCTGAGCATGAACGGCCAGCCGATCGTCATGTCGGCCGACCTGCCGCACCTGGTCGGCAGCCTCAAGGATGGCGAGAAAGCCAAGCTGGAAATCATCCGCAACGGCAAGCGCCAGACCCTGGACGTGGCCGTGGGCGCCATGCCGGACGACGACGCCGACATCACCGCCGGTGCCGACGGCAGCACCGAGCGCAGCAGCAACCGCCTGGGTGTCGCGGTCGCCGACCTGACCGCCGAGCAGAAAAAATCCCTCGAGCTCAAGGGCGGCGTGGTGATCAAGGAAGTCCAGGATGGTCCGGCAGCGCTCATCGGCCTGCGCCCGGGTGACGTCATCAGCCACCTGAACAACCAGGCCATCGGCTCGGCCAAGGAATTCACCGAAATCGCCAAGGAACTGCCGAAGAACCGCTCGGTGTCGATGCGCGTGCTGCGTCAGGGCCGTGCCAGCTTCATCACCTTCAAGCTCGCTGAATAAGCGGCCAGGTGGGGCGAAAAGGGCAGCTTCGGCTGCCCTTTTTCATGAATATTCACAATTGACTGGCGGGTAGTTGTGTACAGTCGGGCAGAGGAATCTCCCATCTGCGAACAGCTTAAGGTACAATGCCCGGCTATTTTTCGGCGGGCGTCCGGCTCGCAGCCTTTTCGAGTGTTGACCCGTGAGTGATTTGAGTCATATCCGCAATTTCTCCATCATCGCCCACATCGACCATGGCAAGTCGACGCTGGCCGACCGTTTCATCCAGATGTGCGGTGGCCTGACGGCTCGCGAAATGGAAGCCCAGGTACTGGACTCCATGGACCTGGAGCGCGAACGCGGTATTACCATCAAGGCCCACAGCGTCACGCTGCACTACAAGGCGCAGGACGGCAAGATCTACCAGCTGAACTTCATCGACACCCCCGGCCACGTCGACTTCACCTATGAAGTCTCGCGCTCGCTGGCAGCCTGTGAAGGCGCACTGCTGGTGGTCGACGCCGGCCAGGGTGTAGAGGCCCAGTCGGTAGCCAACTGCTATACCGCCATCGAGCAGGGCCTGGAGGTCATGCCGGTCCTCAACAAGATGGACCTGCCCCAGGCCGACCCGGACCGCGTCAAGGACGAAATCGAGAAAATCATCGGTATCGACGCCACTGACGCCGTGGCCTGCAGTGCCAAGAGCGGCATGGGTGTGGACGAGGTGCTCGAGCGCCTGGTGCACTCGATCCCGGCACCCGTGGGCGAAATCGATGCGCCGCTGCAAGCGCTGATCATCGACTCCTGGTTCGACAACTACCTGGGCGTGGTCTCGCTGGTGCGCGTGCGCCAGGGGCGCGTGAAGAAGGGCGACAAGATCCTGGTCAAGTCCACCGGCAAGGTGCACCTGGTCGACAGCGTGGGGGTGTTCACCCCGAAACACACCCAGACCGCCGACCTGAAAGCCGGTGAAGTGGGCTTCATCATCGCCAGCATCAAGGACATTCACGGTGCCCCGGTAGGCGACACCCTGACCTTGTCCTCGACCCCCGAGGTCGAAGTGCTGCCAGGCTTCAAGAAAATCCAGCCGCAGGTCTACGCAGGCCTGTTCCCGGTCAGCTCCGACGACTTCGAAGACTTCCGCGATGCCCTGCAGAAGCTCACCCTGAACGATTCGTCGCTGCAGTACATGCCGGAAAGCTCCGATGCACTGGGCTTCGGTTTCCGTTGCGGCTTCCTCGGCATGCTGCACATGGAGATCATCCAGGAGCGCCTGGAGCGCGAGTACGACCTGGACCTGATCACCACCGCACCCAGCGTGATCTACGAGCTGGAGTTGAAAACCGGCGAAACTATTGTCGTCGACAACCCGTCCAAGCTCCCGGATGTTTCAGCCGTGGCCGACTTCCGCGAGCCGATCGTGACCGCGACCATTCTGGTGCCGCAGGAGCACCTGGGTAACGTGATCACCTTGTGCATCGAGAAGCGTGGTGTGCAGCGCGACATGCAGTTCCTCGGCAGCCAGGTGCAGGTGCGCTATGACATGCCGATGAACGAAGTGGTGCTGGACTTCTTCGACCGCCTCAAATCCACCAGCCGCGGCTATGCTTCGCTGGATTACCATTTTGATCGCTACCAGTCGGCCAACCTGGTCAAGCTGGACGTGCTGATCAACGGCGACAAGGTCGATGCCCTGGCATTGATCGTGCACCGCGACAACGCGGCCTACAAAGGCCGTGCGTTGACCGAGAAGATGAAGGAACTGATCCCTCGGCAGATGTTCGACGTGGCGATCCAGGCAGCCATTGGCGGCCAGATCATTGCCCGGACAACCGTCAAGGCGCTCAGAAAGAACGTACTGGCCAAGTGCTACGGTGGTGACGTCAGCCGTAAGAAGAAACTGCTGGAGAAGCAGAAGGCCGGTAAGAAACGCATGAAACAGGTGGGCAACGTGGAAATTCCACAGGAAGCCTTCCTCGCCGTGCTCAGGTTGGATAGCTAGGTCCTATGTCGCTAAATTTCCCGCTGTTGCTGGTCATTGCCGTATTCGTCTGCGGTTTGCTGGGCTTGATCGACTTGCTGTTCCTGGCCCCGCGCCGGCGTGCGGCAATTGCCAACTATCAGGGCAGCGTAAGCCAGCCTGAAATGGCGGTGGTCGAGCGCCTGAACAAGGAACCGTTGCTGGTCGAGTACGGCAAGTCGTTCTTCCCGGTGCTGTTCATCGTACTGGTACTGCGCTCGTTCCTGGTCGAGCCGTTCCAGATCCCTTCGGGGTCGATGAAACCCACTCTGGAAGTGGGCGATTTCATCCTGGTGAACAAGTTCTCCTATGGCATTCGCCTGCCGGTGATCGACAAGAAGGTCATCGAAGTGGGTGACCCGCAGCGCGGCGACGTCATGGTGTTCCGTTACCCGAGCGACCCGAACGTCAACTACATCAAGCGTGTGGTCGGCCTGCCAGGCGATGTGGTGCGTTATACCAACGACAAGCGCCTGTTCGTCAACGGCCAGCCGGTTGCCGAACAGCTGGTAGGTAGCGAGCCGGGCACCTTGGGCAGCGCCACGCTGTACAAGGAAAAGCTGGGCGAGACCGAACACCTGATCCGCAAGGAAATGAGCCGCTATCGCATGCCGCCGGACCAGCAATGGACCGTGCCGGCAGGCCACTACTTCATGATGGGCGACAACCGCGACAACTCCAACGACAGCCGTTTCTGGGATGACCCGAACATTCCCAAGGAGCTGCACGGCATGGTTCCGGACCGGAACATCGTCGGCAAGGCCTTCGCGGTATGGATGAGCTGGCCGGAACCCAAGCTCAGCCACCTGCCCAACCTGTCGCGGGTCGGTTTGATCCATTGATACCCATCGGCGCTGTCCAGCAGACAGCGCCGAATGCATTTCTGACATAGGCTGTGTTCTCAGGGATCGGGAGATTCGCCGCACATCGCGCGGCGGGCCACAGCCAAACAGTCTTTCAGGATGTTGATTTGAACAACGCGTTAAATAACCAACGGGTGGCCGCATGAGTGCTTCCCTTGCCCGTCTGGAGCGAAAGCTCGGCTACACCTTCAAGAACCAGGACCAGATGCTCCTGGCGCTGACCCATCGCAGTTACGCCGGGCGCAACAACGAGCGCCTGGAGTTCCTGGGTGACGCCATTCTCAACTTCGTCGCCGGTGAAGCGCTGTTCGAGCGTTTTCCGCAGGCCCGCGAAGGCCAGCTGTCGCGCCTGCGGGCGCGGCTGGTCAAGGGCGAAACCCTGGCCCGCCTGGCCCGTGGCTTCGACCTTGGTGAGTACCTGCGCCTGGGGTCCGGCGAGCTCAAGAGCGGTGGTTTTCGCCGCGAGTCGATCCTTGCCGATGCGCTGGAAGCACTGATTGGCGCCATTTACCTAGACGCCGACATGGAAACCGCCCGCGAGCGCGTGCTGGCCTGGCTGGCCAATGAGTTCGAGGGCCTGACCCTGGTCGACACCAACAAGGACCCGAAAACCCGCCTGCAAGAGTTCCTGCAGTCGCGCAGCTGCGAGCTGCCGCGCTACGAAGTGGTGGATATCCAGGGCGAGCCGCACTGCCGCACCTTTTTCGTCGAATGCGAAGTGGTGCTGCTGAACAACAAGAGCCGTGGCCAAGGCGTTAGCCGGCGTATTGCCGAGCAAGTTGCCGCTGCGTCTGCACTGATCGCCCTGGGCGTGGAGAATGGCAATGACTGATAGCAACCCGACCCGCTGCGGCTATGTAGCCATTGTCGGCCGCCCGAACGTGGGCAAGTCGACCCTGCTCAACCACATCCTCGGCCAGAAGCTGGCGATTACCTCGCGCAAGCCGCAGACCACCCGCCACAACATGCTCGGCATCAAGACCGAAGGTGATGTGCAGGCGATCTACGTCGATACCCCTGGCATGCACAAGGCCAACGACAAGGCCCTGAACCGCTACATGAACCGCAATGCTTCGGCGGCCCTGAAAGACGTCGATGTGGTGATCTTCGTGGTCGACCGTACCAAGTGGACCGACGAGGACCAACTGGTGCTGGAGCGCGTGCAGTACGTGACCGGGCCGCTGATCATCGCGGTCAACAAGACCGACCGCATGGAAGAGAAGGCCGAGCTGATCCCGCACTTGCAATGGCTGCAGGAGCAATTGCCGAACGCCGAGGTGATGCCGATTTCTGCGCAGCAGGGCCATAACCTCGAGGCGCTGGAAGCGCAGATCGCCAAGCACCTGCCGGAAAATGACCACTTCTTCCCGGAAGACCAGATCACCGACCGCAGCAGCCGTTTCCTGGCGGCCGAACTGGTGCGCGAGAAGATCATGCGCCAGCTGGGGGCCGAGTTGCCTTACCAGATCACCGTGGAGATCGAGGAATTCAAGCAGCAGGGGCACGTACTGCACATCCACGCGCTGATCCTGGTTGAGCGCGATGGCCAGAAAAAGATCATCATTGGCGACAAGGGCGAGCGCATCAAGCGCATCGGCTCCGAGGCGCGCAAAGACATGGAAGTGCTGTTCGACTCCAAGGTCATGCTCAACCTGTGGGTCAAGGTGAAAGGTGGCTGGTCCGACGATGAGCGCGCGTTGCGTTCGCTGGGTTACGGCGACCTGTAAGCCATACTGTTGGGGCCGCGGTGCGGCCCATCGCCGGCAAGCCAGTTGCCACAGGTGCTGCACAAGCCCTGGGTGCGATGCGGTCGGTGTGTGGCTTGCCGGCGATGGGCTGCACAGCCGCCCCACTGTGCGGTTTTCCTGGCTACAGGGAACGAGTGATCTCCCATGGAACAACCTGTCGGCCAGCCAGCCTATGTGCTGCACAGCCGCGCCTACAAGGAAACCAGTGCGCTGGTGGACTTTTTTACCCCGCAGGGCCGCATGCGCGCGGTACTGCGCCGTGCGCGCGGCAAGGGTGGCAGCCTGGTACGGCCGTTCGTGCCGCTGGAGCTCGAACTGCGCGGGCGTGGCGAGCTGAAGAATGTCGGGCGCATGGACAGCGCCGGCATCGCCGCCTGGTTGCATGGCGATGCACTGTTCAGCGGGCTGTACCTCAACGAGTTGCTGATGCGCCTGCTGCCTGCCGAGGCGCCATTCGTGGCCCTTTTCGAGCACTACGCACTCACCCTGCAGGCCTTGGCCGAGGGGCGCCCGCTGGAGCCGCTGCTGCGTTCGTTCGAATGGCGGCTGCTCGATGAGCTTGGTTACGCGTTTTCCCTGAGCCAGGACGTCAACGAATACCCCATTGCCGCCGATGGCCTGTACCGCTTGCGCGTGGACGCAGGCCTGGAACGGGTCGAGCTGGTGCAACCCGGCTTGTTCCGCGGCACCGAGCTGCTGGCCCTGGCGCAAGCCGATTGGAGCGCGGACGGTGCCTTGCTCGCCGCCAAGCGCCTGATGCGCCAGGCCCTGGCCGTTCACCTGGGCGGCAAGCCACTGGTCAGCCGGGAACTGTTTCGCAAGCGCTGATCACGACGTATGCTGTGGGCCTCAATCTTCAGGAGAGCCTTTCGTGACTCACAGCAACCGCATGCTTCTTGGCGTCAACATCGACCACGTGGCAACCCTGCGCCAGGCCCGCGGCACGCGTTACCCTGACCCGGTCAAGGCTGCCCTGGATGCCGAGGAAGCAGGCGCCGATGGCATTACCGTGCACCTGCGCGAAGATCGCCGGCACATTCAGGAGCGCGACGTGTTGCTGCTCAAGGACGTGCTGCAGACGCGCATGAACTTCGAAATGGGCGTCACCGAAGAGATGATGGCCTTTGCCGAGAAAATTCGCCCGGCGCACATTTGCCTGGTGCCTGAAACCCGTCAGGAGCTGACCACCGAAGGTGGCCTGGACGTGGCCGGGCAGGAGGCACGGATCAAGGCGGCGGTGGAACGCCTGGCACGCACTGGCGCCGAAGTGTCGCTGTTCATCGATGCTGACGAGCGGCAGATCGAGGCCTCACGCCGGGTCGGCGCCCCCGCCATCGAGCTGCACACCGGGCGCTATGCCGACGCGCAAACCCCAGCCGAGGTGGCCGATGAGCTGCGGCGCATTGTCGACGGTGTGGCGTTTGGCGTGGGTCAGGGGCTGATCGTCAATGCCGGCCATGGCCTGCATTACCACAACGTCGAGGCTGTGGCGGCGATCAAGGGTATCAATGAGCTGAACATTGGCCACGCATTGGTGGCGCATGCCCTGTTCGTGGGCTTCAAGGCTGCAGTGGCCGAGATGAAGGCGTTGATCGTCGCGGCTTCGCGCTGATCTGTCAGTTGCCTGTACCGGCCTATTCGCGGGTACAGGCGGCCGATCACTCGGCAGGAAACACCAGCGTGAAGCGGGTCGGCCCCAAGGGGCTGCTGCTCACCTCAACCCGCCCGCCGTGCAGTTGCATGATCGATTTGACGATCGCCAGCCCCAAGCCGGTCCCGCCCTCCAACCGCGAGCGCCCCGAACCTACCCGGTAAAAGCGTTCGAACAGCTGTGGCTGCTCAGCCGCAGCGATGCCTGGGCCACGGTTCTGCACAGATAGCCGTATTTCGTTGCCTGTACGCTGGATATGCAAGTCGACCGGTTCACCCTCAGGGCTGTGCCGTATGGCATTGCTCAACAGGTTCGACAGCGCCCGTTGAACCATCAACCGGTCGCCCAACGCCGTGCCCCAACCCTGCACCCGCAGCGCTACGCCTTTGAGCTCGGCACTGAAGGCGAACAGCTCGACTACCCGGGCAGTCTCGTCGGCCAACGCCAAGGGCTTGAGCGCCACCTGGGTTTGCGGTTGGCTGACCTGGGCAAGAAACAGCATGTCATTGATGATGCGGTTGAGCCGGGTCAGCTCCTCGATACTGTCTTCCAGCACCTCCCGGTAGTTGGCGTTCTCCCGTTCGCGCGCCAGGGTCACCTGGGCCTTGCCCATCAGGTTGCTCAAGGGGGTACGCAGTTCGTGCGCCAAGTCGTCGGAGAACTGCGCGAGCTGGCTGACACCCTGGTCAAGGCGGTCGAGCATCACGTTGATGCTGCGCGCGAGTTCAGCCAGTTCCAGTGGCAGGCCGCTGGCGGGCAGGCGATGCTGCAGGTCCTGGGCCGAAACCTGGCCAGCGATGCGCCGAAAATGTCGCAGGGGCTGGAGGCCGCGCTGCATCAGCCACCAGGCACCCGCGCCAATCAGCAGCAGCAGCAGCGGCAGCGCCAGCAGGGTTGAGTGCAGGTACGCCTGCAACAGGGCGTTATCGTCGGCGCGGTTGAGCGACATCAGCACCTTGACCGGGGTGTTGTCACGCAGGCGCATCAACCGGCTGACGGTCAGGATCTGGTTGCCGCTGCTGTCGCGCCAGGCGTGAAAGGCCAGGCGTTCGTCGGTGGGCAGCTCAGCGACGCGCGAGTCCAGTGCCGGCCCCAGGCTGAGCAGGTGCGGGTGGCGGCTTTCCTGCGCCAGTACGCTGAGGCTGAGGTTGTCGTGGCCCATCACCAGGTCGAGCAGGGGGTGGGCCCTGGTGCCCAGGTCCTCGCTGCGCAGATCGACGCGCAGGTTGTGCTCGACCTGCAGCATCTTGCGCGCCAAGTCCTTGCGTGCGCGGCTGTCCAGCTCGTGATCCAGGGCGAACACGGCCAGGCAGGCCAGCAACAACACCAGCGCAGCGCCCATCAGCGTGACGCTAAGCCCCAGGCGCAAAGAAAGGCTGGTAGTCTTCAAAAACGCGCCTCCAGCACGTAGCCGACACCGCGCAGGGTATGGATCAGTTTGTTGTCGAACGGGTCGTCGATCTTGGCGCGCAGGCGCCGGATCGAGACCTCTACCACATTGGTGTCGCAATCGAAATTCATGTCCCACACCAGTGAGATGATCTGCGTGCGCGACAGCACTTCACCGGTCTGGCGCATCAGCAGGTGGAGCAGGGCGAACTCCTTGGCGGTCAGGTCGATGCGTTGCCCGGCGCGATAGGCGCGGTGGCGGCCCGGGTCCAGCTCAAGGTCGGCGACCCGCAGGGTACTGGGTTGCAGTTGCTGGTCGTTGCGGCGCAGCAGGCTGCGAATGCGCGCCAGCAGTTCAGGGAACTCAAAGGGTTTGAGCAGGTAGTCATCAGCGCCCAGGTCCAGGCCCTTTACCCGGTCGGCCAGGCGGCCATGGGCGGTCAGCATCATGATGCGCGTGGCCGATTCGGCACGCAGGCGCTGAAGCACGGTCCAGCCATCGAGCTCGGGCAGGTTGACGTCGAGGATGACCAGGTCGTACGGGTGCTGGCGTGCCAGGTGCAGGCCGTCGGTGCCGGTATGGGCGCAGTCGACCACATAGCCGTTTTCGCGCAGCCCTTGCTGCAGGTAATCGGCGGTACGCAGCTCGTCCTCGATGATCAGTAGGCGCATGGGTTGGCTCGGTGTGGTGAAAAGGGGGCGATTCTCGACCCTGTAGTGACATCAGGGTCAAGGCGCAGGATGTTACGGCATGCGTTAGCGGCCGAGGCGTAGATAACGGATTTGTAATGCGGGTGTTATCTGGCTGTCCGTTGCGGCCCCGGCATGGCGATTGCGCCGGCACATTGCAGGACTGTAATCCGCGCCTCACCTTGCTGTTAGCCAGCCCCTGCGACCATGGCCTGACTGATCGGCTACCACGAGGCAACCCCGATGAACCTGACCAAATACCTACTGTTGGCCACCCTTGCCCTGGGCAGCGCCAGTGTCTACGCCGAGGGCGGTGCGGAGCGCTCCAGGCAGTTCTGGCAAGCGTTCCGCGAAGACCAGCAGCGCCTGCACGGCGACAAGCAGCAGGCCGTGGCCGAGCGCGAGCGCAAGGCGCAAGAGAAGGCCCGTGAGGTGGCCAAGGATTGAGTCGCAGCAGCGGCGCCGGCACTGCTCCCCGGCGTTGCTGTCTTCAGGCGCCCGCATGGGTAATGCCTGTCAGTTAAGCGTTAATGGGGCTGCTTTGCAGCCCTTCGCGGGCACGCCCGCCCCCACAGGGCGCTGAACTCAAGAAATGCGCGATCCCCTGTGGGAGCGGGCGTGCCCGCGAAGGGTCGCAAAGCGGCCCCAAATTACTTAACTGACAGGCATTACCCCCATGGGCGCTTTTTTTATTTGCGCGCCAGCAGGGTGGCCCGGCGTGGTGCGGGCAGGCCTTCGATGGTCTTGCTGTGGTCGTTCGGGTCGAGGAAGTCAGCCAAGGACTGGTAACGCATCCAGTCGGTGCTGCGCTGCTCTTCAATGCTGGTCACACTCACGTCGACGCAGCGTACGTCGCTGAAGCCGGCACGGCGCAACCAGCGCGCCAACGCCGGTACCGAAGGCAGGTACCAGACATTGCGCATCTGTGCGTAGCGGTCTTCGGGCACCAGCACCTGGTTTTCATCACCCTCGACCACCAGGGTTTCCAGTACCAGCTCCCCCCCTTTGACCAGGCAGTCCTTCAGCGCCAGCAGGTGCTCGATGGGCGAGCGGCGGTGGTAGAACACGCCCATGGAAAACACCGTATCGAACCCTTCCAGGTTGGCCGGCAGTTCTTCGAGCGCGAAAGGCAGGTGCCAGGCGGGCAGTTCCGGCAGGTATTGCTGCACCGCCTGGAACTGGCAGAAAAACAGCCAGTTGGGGTCGACGCCGATCACCATGTCGGCGCCCGCACCGAGCATGCGCCACTGGTAGTAGCCGTTGCCACAACCGACATCGAGCACACGTTTGCCCTTGAGATCCAGGTGGGGGGCAACGCGAGACCACTTCCAGTCGGAACGCCATTCGGTGTCGACGTGCACGCCGAACAGGTCGAACGGGCCTTTGCGCCAAGGTGACAGGCCCATCAAGGCCTGGCGCATCTGTGCACGGGTGGCCGCGTCGCAGTCGCAGTCCAGGCGCAGGCCGTTGACCAGGTCGACTTCACTCGGTTGCACGGCGGGCAAGGCTTCCAGCGCACCGCGCCAGCGGTCCAGGTCACCGTGGCCCTTTTCCAGCTTGGCTTGCAGTTGCGCTTGCAGGCCTTGCGACCAGGAAGCCAGGGGGGTACCCGCCAGGCGGCGGACCAGGGGAGACAGATCGATCATGGCAGGGCTATCAACGAGGCGAAGTTAAGGCATTGGAACCACGGCACCACTTTCGAGAAGCCCGCGGCAAGCAGGCGCTCCTGGTGGGTTTCGAGGGTATCGGGGCGCATCACATTTTCAATGGCGCTGCGTTTCTGGGCGATTTCGAGTTCGCTGTAACCGTTGGCCCGCTTGAAGTCCAGGTGCAGCTCATTGAGCAGGTCCTGGGCTCGCTCATCGGCGAAGCGCAGCTTTTCCGACAGGATCAACGCACCGCCGGGCAGCAGTGCCTGGCGGATGCGGGCAAGCAGTGCCAGGCGTTGGTCGGGGGCGATGAATTGCAGGGTGAAGTTCATCGCCACCACCGAGGCGGGCTCGAAAGGGAGAGCGAGGATATCGGCTTCGAGCACCTGTACCGGCAACAGCTCCTGGAACATTGAGTCCTGGGCGGTGAGGTACTGGCGGCAGCGCTCGACCATGGCGGCGGAGTTGTCGACCGCGATCACCCGGCAGCCATCGCTGCGCACATGCCGGCGCAGCGACTGGGTGACCGCACCCAGCGATGCGCCCAGGTCGTAGAGGGCGGTATGCGGCTGGGCAAAGCGTGCGGCCAGCACACCGAGGTTTTCCACGATGGTTGGATACCCCGGCACCGAGCGCTTGATCATGTCTGGGAACACGCGCACCACGTCCTCGTTGAAGACGAAGTCGGGCACTTGCTCCAGGGGTTGGGCAAAAAGGCGGTCGGGTTGTTTGCTCACGGCGGATCCAGGCTGCGGGTGGTAGGCAAGGGCGGCATTCTAGCCAAACCGCGGCCTGGATGCATGATTGGCTGACCGGCGCTGCAGCTCAGTTGACCCGAAGGGCGCAATCGAAGGTTTGCACGGGCGCGACGTCGGTGGCCCAAGGCTGCTGGTAGACCAGCACCAGCTTGCCTTCACCCCGGGCGTGGGCCTGGTAGCGCCAGGTGGACAAGCCCGAGCTGCCGACCATGCCTGTGTCGTCTGGCGCGCTGTAGACCTCGGGGCCAAGGCTGTGCAGTACACCGGCTGCCGGGTCCTGCACACGCCAACGGTAGCCGGTAGAGGGGTTGCTGGGCAGGCTCAGCGTGAGGTTCTGGCCAACCTGCAGGCGGATGGGGCACTCGCTTTCGGCGTCCAGTTCGACGGGTTGAGTGGGTTGCTGGGCGCAGGCGCCCAGCAGGGCGAAGCTCAGGGGAACGAGCAGACGAGGGGCGGTCATGTTGGCTCCGGAGGCTGGCGATGGCCTGAGGATAACCGATGATCAAGGAAATTTGTGGGGCTTGTGCCTGATGCCGGTCAGTCAAGCGGTTGGGGCCGCTGTGCGGCCCATCGCCGGCAAGCCGGGCTCCCACAGGGATCGCGTCAGGGCTGACAGGTGTTTGCCACAAGGTATGGCAGCGCCTGTTAGAGCGAGCGCCGCCCGCGCGGCGCAATCGCGAGCTGCGCTCGCTCCTACGTTTGTTTCGGGCCAATTATTCCTGTGGGATTTGCGCGCGAACGCCTTGGTGCATGCCTCAATATCGCGCCGTACAAACAAGGCGGCCGCGCGCGCCTGTCACAGGCGTTACTGGCCCGAAACAAACGTAGGAGCGAGCGCAGCTCGCGATTGCGCCGCGCGGGCGGCGCTCGATCTCACAGGCGCTGAAGATGCTCCGGCTACCCTTGCCAGAAACCATAGAATCTCCCACAGGTACCGCGCAAAGCTTGAGGTCTGCACTGCCCCTGCGGGAGCCCGGCTTGCCGGCGATGGGCTGCGAAGCAGCCCAATGGCTGCCACTCCGGCTTAACTGACTGGCATTAGCCCAGGGCCTGTCAGAACAGTACTTTCGCCACGTCGGCAAAGCGTTTGGCAAAATGCACTGTCAAACCTTCGCGCAGGTAGTCCGGCAGTTCCTCGAAGTCCCCGCGGTTAGGCTCTGGCAAGATCAATTCGAAGATCTTCTGCCGCCGTGCCGCGATCACTTTCTCGCGCACCCCGCCAATGGGCAGCACCTGGCCGGTGAGGGTAAGTTCGCCGGTCATGGCCACCCCCTTCTTCGGTGCCTGGTTGCGGGCCAGCGACAGCAGGGCACTGGCCATGGTGATGCCAGCGCTCGGCCCGTCCTTGGGGGTGGCCCCTTCAGGCACATGCAGGTGAATGAAGGCTTCGTTGAAGAAACCGGGGTCACCCCCGAACTGCTTGAGGTTGGAGCTGACGTAGCTGTAGGCGATCTCGGCCGATTCCTTCATCACATCGCCCAGCTTGCCAGTCAGCTTGAAGCCGCGGTTGAGGGTGTGGATGCGGGTTGCCTCGATCGGCAAGGTCGCGCCGCCCATGCTGGTCCAGGCCAGGCCGGTGATCACACCTTTGCCCGCCAGCACTTGCTCGCTGCGGAACACCGGCATGCCGAGTGCGGCCTCCAGGTCCTTGGTGCCGATTTTCAGCTTGGCGTCCGGGTTTTCCAGCAGCTTGACCACCGCCTTGCGCACCAGTTTGCCCAATTGCTTTTCCAGCTGGCGCACCCCGGCCTCTCGGGCGTAGCCCTCGATCACCATGCGCAGCGCGCTGTCGCTGATGCTCAGGCTGGCCTTGGCCACCCCGGCCTTTTGCAACTGCTTGGGCCACAGGTGGCGCTTGGCGATGGCCAGTTTTTCTTCGGTGATATAGCCGGACAGGCGGATCACTTCCATGCGGTCCAGCAACGGGCCGGGGATCGAGTCCAGGGTGTTGGCGGTACATACGAAGAGCACTTTCGACAGGTCCAGGCGCAGGTCCAGGTAGTGGTCGAGGAAGTCGACGTTCTGTTCCGGGTCGAGGGTTTCCAGCAGCGCCGAGGCCGGGTCGCCCTGGTAGCTCTGGCCCATCTTGTCGATCTCGTCGAGCATGATGACCGGGTTCATCACTTCGACATCCTTCAACGCCTGCACCAGCTTGCCGGGTTGGGCGCCGATGTAGGTGCGGCGGTGGCCCTTGATCTCGGCCTCGTCACGCATGCCGCCGACGCTGAAGCGGTAGAACGGTCGGCCGAGCGACTCGGCAATCGACTTGCCGATACTGGTCTTGCCCACGCCGGGCGGGCCGACCAGCAGCACGATCGAGCCGCTGATCTCGCCCTTCCAGGCGCCAACGGCGAGGAACTCGAGGATGCGTTCCTTGATGTCGTCGAGGCCTGCATGGTGTTGGTCGAGTACCTTGCGCGCGTGCTTGAGGTCGAGCTTGTCCTTGCCGTGGATGCCCCATGGCAGGGCAGTGGCCCATTCCAGGTAGTTGCGGGTAACGGCGTATTCGGGCGAACCGGTTTCCAGAATGGCCAGTTTGCCCATTTCTTCATCGATGCGTTTGCGCGCCTGCTCGGGCAGGGTCTTGCCTTCCAGGCGCTGCTCGAACTGCTCCAGGTCGGCACTGCGGTCGTCCTTGGTCAGGCCCAGCTCCTGCTGAATGACCTTGAGCTGTTCCTTGAGGAAGAACTCGCGCTGATGCTCGCCAATCTGGCGGTTCACCTCGGCCGAAATCTCGTTTTGCAGGCGGGCGACTTCGACCTCCTTGCGCAACATGGGCAGCACTTTTTCCATGCGCTTGAGCATGGGCACGCAGTCCAGCACTTCCTGCAACTGGCCGCCGGTAGCCGAGGTCAGCGCGGCGGCGAAGTCGGTGAGCGGCGACGGGTCGTTAGGGCTGAAGCGGTTGAGGTAGTTCTTCAGCTCTTCGCTGTAGAGCGGGTTGAGCGGCAGCAGTTCCTTGATCGCGTTGATCAGCGCCATACCGTAGGCCTTGACCTCGTCGGTAGGCTCGGCGGGCTGGCGCGGGTATTCCACTTCGACCAGATAGGGCGGGCGGTGATGCTTGAGCCAGGTACGGATACGCACCCGGGTCAGGCCTTGGGCCACGAACTGCAGCTTGCCGTTTTCACGGCTGGCATGGTGCACCTTGACCAGCGTGCCGTATTGCGGCAATGCCGAGGTATCGAAGTGGCGGTGGTCTTCTGCCGGCGTGTCCATGAAGAACAGGGCCAGGCAGTGGTCAGGGGACTTGGCGACCAGATCAAGGGTTTCCGCCCAGGGCTCTTCGTTGACGATCACAGGCAGTACCTGGGCCGGGAAGAACGGGCGGTTGTGGATCGGAATCACATAGACCTTGTCCGGCAGTTGTTGGCCGGGCAGGGCGAGGGCGTGGCCGGCTTGGGCCTGGGGGGTGGTGTGTTCGACTTCGCTGTGTTCGTCGGGGTGTTCCGGGAAATCCTGCTGGTCGCTCATGGGGCACCTGCGTGAATGACTATGGTGCTTAGATGGGGCGCAGGGGATTGGGTTTCAAGTTTCAAGCTGCAAGCTGCAAGCTGCAAGAAAAAAGCGGGACCGCATTGGCCCCGCTTTTACTTGCGGCTTGTAGCTTGTGACTTGCAGCTTATTCAGCCAATTTGTAAGCGATGATGTAATCGCCCATCCGCGTACCCAGCGAGCCATGCCCGCCCGCGGTCACCAGCACATATTGCTTGCCGTCCTTGCCGGTGTAGGTCATCGGGGTAGCTTGGCCACCCGCTGGCAGGCGGGCTTTCCACAGTTCCTTGCCGTTGTTCACATCGTAGGCGCGCAGGTACTGGTCGAGGGTCCCGCTGAGGAAACCGACGCCGCCTGCGGTCACGATCGAGCCGCCCATGCTGGGCACGCCAACCGGCAGGCCGATCGGCACGGGTGTGCTGTCACGGGTGGTGCCGTTCTTGTGCTTCCACACGACTTTGTTGGTGAACAGGTCGATGGCGGCCACGTAGCCCCAGGCCGGGGCCTGGCACGGCACGCCCAGGGGCGACATGAACGGGTGCATGGTCACGGCATACGGGGCACCGGTGTTCGGCTGCACGCCGCTGGTTTCGCTTTCGCGCTTGCTGCCCTCGGCAACCTGTTCACGCGGCACCATCTTCGACACGAATGCCATGTAGTTGGGCGAGGTGAACAGCAACTGGCGCACCGGGTCGACCGATACGCTGCCCCAGTTGAATACGCCTACGTTGCCTGGGTAGACCAGCGAGCCCTGCTCCGACGGTGGGGTGTACTGGCCCTCGTAGCGCAGTTCGCGGAACTGGATGCGGCACAGCATCTGGTCGAACGGGGTGGCGCCCCACATGGCTTGTTCGGTCAGTTCCGGGCCCAGCAGGTTGAGGTCGGAACGGGCCTGGGTCGGCGAAGTGTGGTCGCCTTTCACCGCACCTTGCGGGGTGGGGATTTCACGGATCGGCACGATTGGCGTACCGTCGCGGCGGTCGAGCACATACAGGCTACCCTGCTTGGTCGGCACGATGATCGCCGGTTTCACGCCATCGTCGGTCTTCAGGTGCACCAGCGTCGGCTGGCTGCCGACGTCCATGTCCCACAGGTCGTGGTGGGTGAACTGGTAGTTCCAGCGGGCCTTGCCGGTCGCAAGGTCCAGGGCTACCACACCTGCGCTGTACTTCTCGGCGCCTGGGGTGCGGTCAGCGCCCCACTGGTCTGGGGTCTGGTTACCCAGCGGCAGGTAGATCATGCCGAGGTCTTCGTCGACACTGGCGATCGACCACATGTTGGCCGAGTTGCGGCTGTACATCTTGCCGGGGGCCAACGGCTTGGTGTCTTCCGGGTTGTTGCTGTCCCAGTTCCACACCAGGTGGCCGTCGTGCACGTCGTAGGCGCGGATGACGCCAGACGGCTCGTTGGTGGACTCGTTGTCGGTGACATGGCCGCCGATGATCACCAGGTCGCGGGTAATGGCCGCGGGCGAGGTGGAGTAATAGCCGCCGGCGGTGAACGGGCCGATGCCGGTTGTCAGGTCGATCACACCCTGGTTGGCGAAGCCTTCGCAGACCTTGCCGTTGTCGGCGTTGATGGCGATCAGGCGCGCATCTGCGGTGGGCAGATACAGGCGGCGCGGGCAGGCCTGCGCCACGGCTTGGCCGGCGTCGCTGATTTTCGGGGCCGGGCTGCCGTCGCGGCTGACGTAGCGGTTCTCGTCATAATACGAAACCCCGCGGCAGGTCATGTGGGCAAAGCCTTTGAAGGTGCCGGTGGGGCTCTTCACCTGCGGGTCATAGCGCCAGATTTCCGCGCCGGTGTCCGGGTCGAGTGCCAGCAGGCGGCTATGCGCGGTGCAGGCATACAGCATACCGTTGACTTTCAGCGGGGTGTTCTGGTTGGTCAGCTCGACCGGGTCGTTCTCGGTCGGCAGGTCACCGGTGCGGATGCGCCAGGCTTCTTCCAGGCGGTAGGCGTTCTGCGGGGTGATCTGGCGCAGTGGCGAATAACGGTCGCCATGCTCGGTACGGCCATAAGCCTGCCATTCGCCGTCCGGCATGCTCGGCGCGGCGCTGGCCATCTCGCTGCTGTCGCGGCCCAGTTCGCCAAACACCTCACCCGGGTGGGTGAACTGGCTGCCCAGGGCGCAGGCGCCTGCGGCCACCACGGCCACGCTGAGCACCGCCGTGTTGGCAGTGCTGGCGGGGCCGATCAGCGGGCGGCGTGCCCACGGTAGCAGCAGGACCACGCCGATGGCGAACCAGATGGCCAGGCGCGGCACCAGTTGCCACCAGTCCAGGCCGACTTCGAGCAAGGCCCATACCGTGCTGCCTAGCAGCACCAGGCCGTACAGGCCCAAGGCAATGCGCCGTTGGGCCAGCAGCAGAATGCCCGACAAGGCAAAGCCGATACCGGCAACAAGGTAGTACAGCGAGCCGCCCAGCTGGCTCAACTTGATGCCGCCGGCCAGCAGGGCCAGGCCCATCAGCAACAGCAGCGCGCCAATCAGGCGCGGTAGCCAGCGGCTTCCAGTGTTGGCACCTTCAGTGCTCATTTCAGGTTCTCCGTCACGTCAAAAAAATTCAGAAACTGCTTTGGATCTTCAGGCCACCGACCAGGGCGCCATCAACTTGCGACACGCCGCCGGGATGGCGGATGTACTGCAGGTTCGGGCGGACCGTGAGCCAGTTGGCCACATGAATGCCGTAGTACAGCTCGGCGCTGTATTCCGTGTCTTGCACAGGCAGGAAGCCGGGGTTGTCGTAATCGTCAAGGCCGGCTGCCTGGTTGGCCAGGCGGGCGTTCTTGCGGTAGCCAGGGTTGACGTGCACGCGGGCGAGGGCGAAGCCGATGTCGTCCTTGGCGCGGGCATCGAAAGGCCCTTTGAATACCAGTCCTGCCTGAACATAGTTGTCGATGACATTGGTTTTCTTGTCGTGCATCGTTGCGTTGGCGAATAGGCTCAGGCCACGCGAATGGTCGGAGGCCAGTGCAGTCACCTGCTGCTGGGCGCCGAGCCACACGCCATGCTTGCTCGAGCTGCTGCGGTAGGCGCCGCCGCTCAGGGCTGCCGGCTGGCCGTTGCTGTCCTTGAGAACATCGTGTGCCTTGGCATTACTGTAGTAGTAGCCGGCGCGATATTCCCCTTTCAGGCCTTTGACGCGCGGGCTCCATACCAGTTCGACTGGCATGACCGCACCTTGGGTGCCGCTGCCACTGAGCTTGAAGCCGTTACCTGACTCGAGGTTGGACGGGTTCTGTTCGAACACGCCAACCTGCGCGTACAACGTGGGGCTGAGGTTGTAGCGCACGCGCAGGGCCCATTGGCTGACCGGCCAGTTGTACCAGATGCCACCCACCCAGTTGCCCACCTGCGAGCCGCAGAAGGCCAGGTTCTGGAAGTCACAGGGGAAACTGTTGAAGTCCTCGCCTTCGCCGAAACGGCCGAATTTCACGTCCAGTGCGCCGTCGAAGTACTTCTGCTTGATCCACATTTGCGTCAGCCGCCAGGTTTCACCGCGGCCCCATACTTCCTGGGCCGAGGTAAAGCCACCCACGCGTGGGTCATTGATGCGGTCGTTGCTGATGTTGTCGCCGTGGCGCTCGGTGATGGTCAGTTGCACTTCGGTGTCGTGCCAGCCAAGGATCTTGTCCAGGTCCAGGTGGCTGCCAAAGGTGAACTGGTCGCTGTAGCGCGCGGTACGGTCATGGTCGTAGCCACCGTGCAGGTTGCTGCCCATCTCGCCGGTGTAGCCGAGGGTGAAGTCGTAGCCTTGTTCAAGCAACCGGGTGCGGGTGCCGCCCCAGTCGCCGAGCATCCACGGGGAGTCGTTGGCGAACATTTCGCTGGCGCAGGTGGGGGTCGCCAAGGCAGCAAGGGCGACGCCTATGTAACAGGTTTTGGGCAGTTGGAGCATGAGATAGCGCTATCTTCTGATTATTGAAAAAACGGCAAGCGCATCGAAAGGCCAGGCTTTCAATGGATGTGGCAACGTGGGAGTTCAGTGAAGCGTTTCAGCTTGCGGCGGGGAGGATATAGGGGAAGGCGTCAGAAAAAAAGACAAATTGTCGCAGGTCATTATTGTTCAATTGGTAATAATGCCCTTAGGGGTCTGCTCTGCGCAGTACCTGCGCCTACCCAGGTATGGCGCAGTACGTGTAGGAAATGGCTTGCCGGCGATTGGGGCGCAATGCGCCCCCACCATTTCAAAAGGTGGTACGCAGGCCCACTTCCACACTGCGCCCCGGTGCTGGCGCGATATCGCGCAGAATCGAGCTGGCATAGCGCACGGTCTGGTCGGTCAGGTTCTCACCGCGCACGAACGCCAGCCACTGGCTCTGGCCAACGTCGAAGCGGTAGCCAACGCTGGCCCCCAGGGTGGTATAGCCATCGGTGCTGCTTTCGTTGGCCGGCTTGCGGTGCTGAGAGGCGGCGTGCTGCACGTCCACCCGGGCCTGCCAGCGGTCCAGCTCCCAGACCAGGCCACTGTTCAGGCGTAGCGGGGCAATACGGGGCAGCGGCTCGCCGCTGTCAAGGTTCTTGGCCCGGGTGTAGTCACCCGACAATTCCAGGGCAAAGCTGCCATAACGGTTCTCGACCAGCTGCCAGCGGTCCTGGGCCTCGATGCCGTAGAAGCGTGCCCGCACACCTTGGTACTGGTACTCCGGGAAACCGTCGTCGTGATCATGGTCAGCTTCGTCGTGGTCGTGATCATGCCCGCCTTCGCGCAGGTTGCCGGTGCCGATCAGGCCGATGTAATTGCGGAAGTGGCTGTAGAACAGCCCGACGCTGCCCTTGTGCGTACCGTTGTCGAAGCGTAACGCCAGGTCGGCGGAAATGGCCTTTTCCTTGTTCAGGCTGGCATCACCGACTTCATAGGCACCGGTGGCGACGTGGGCGCCATTGGCATACAGCTCGTAGAAGGTCGGGGCGCGTTCGGTATAGCCAAGGTTGGCCGCCAGCGACCAGACCGGGTCGAGTTGGTACACCGCGCCCGATGACAGGCTGAACGCATTGAAGCTGCTGGTGCTGTTGGCGTCGACGAAGTTCTCGTTGCCTTTGGCATCCGGGTCCACGCGGGTGTGTTCCATGCGGGCGCCCAGGCTCAGGTTCAGGCGCTCGGTCGCTTGCCACTGTTCGAGCATGAACAACGCCAGGCTGTCGGTATCGGTGTGCGGCACGAAGGCCTCTTCGCCCAGGGCAGAGAATTCGTTGCGGCTGACTTGCGCACCGATCACGCCCTCCACAGGCCCGAGCGGCTGGTGGCGGGCTTCGATACGCGCTTCGTAGCCTTTGTTCTTGAACGTGGTGTGAACCTCGCCTTCCTCTATTTCGCTGTGTTCGTAGTCGGTGTAGCCGGCATCGACCTTGACCGAGCTGAACGGGCCGTCGAGGTCGCGCAGTTCGGAGGCGAAGGCGTAGTGGTCCTGTTTCATGTCCAGGCGCACGCCGGATTCGGCCACCGAGCCGTAGTTGCTGTCGTAGCGGCTGTACGACAGGCCGGCGTAACCGTGGTCCCAGTGGTAGGCACCGCCGATGGCGCCGCCATCCTGGCGGCCATCGCTGTTTTCCAGGCGGTGCTTGCTGCCGGGCTCTTCGGCATCGCGCACTTTCGCGCTACGGGCGTAGCCAGGGATGCGCAGGTCATTGAACTGACGGCTGTTGGCATCCAGGTGCAGGGCGAAGGTGCCATCGCCGGCTTCTAGCTTGCCGGCGCTGCTGCGGGTCGTGTCGGCGCCACCGTAACGCAGTTCACCGGCGCCGTGAATGCCCTCGATGGGGGCGTCGGGGATGCGGTTATCGAAGGTGTTGACCACGCCGCCAATGGCGTTGCCGCCGTACAGCAGTGCGGCCGGGCCGCGCACGATTTCGACACGATCGACGGTCACCGGGTCCAGCGGCACGGCATGGTCGTAGGACAGCGAGGAGGCATCCAGGGCGCCTACGCCGTTGCGCAGGATGCGAATGCGGTCGCCATCCAGGCCACGAATGACCGGGCGGCTGGCGCCAGGGCCGAACCAGGTCGAGGCGACACCGGGCTGTTTGTTCAGGGTTTCACCGAGGCTGCCGTGCTGCTGTTGCAGCAGGTTGTCGCCTTCGAGCACGGTGCTGGGCGCGGCCAGTTGGCGGTTGCCCAGCGGGTTGGCCGTGATCACCTGGGGTTCAAGTTCCACCGCGTGGCTGGGCGAAGCGGCCAGCCAGAGCGCGACGGCAAGGGGGGAGAGGCGAAGCGGTGCAGACAACATGAGAGTGGGACGTTCCTTGGCAGATGCTCATATAGTGTTACAACATAACATAACTATTTCAGCACAGAGGTTTCTTCCCTGGCCAGCGTTTTTCTGCGGCCTCGCCGGATCCCACCCGCCACTACACTCGTGTAAGGTGCGCATCTTTCCCACGGAGTACAGCATGAGCACGGCCCAACACAACGCGCTGCACGGCAAGACCCTCGAACAGATCCTTACCGAGCTGGTGGCGCATTACCAATGGCAGGGCTTGGCCGAACGCATTGACGTGCGTTGCTTCAAGAGCAACCCGACGATCAAGTCGAGCCTGACCTTCTTGCGTAAAACCCCTTGGGCGCGGGAAAAGGTCGAGCAGTTGTACGTGAAGCTGCAGCGTCAGGCCTGAACGTGCTGCGGCGACCCTGGCTGACCGGCATGGCGGTGCTGGGCTGGTTCGGCCTGACCGTGCAGGTGTACCTGGTACTGCTGGCGCGTTGGCAGGAGCAGGCCAGCCTGATCGGCGGCCTGATCAACGTGTTTGGCTATTTCACGGTGTTGACCAACACCTTGGTGGCCACGGTGCTCAGTTATGCGGCGTTTGGCCGCGAAGGCCGGGCCAGGCATTTTTTTCTGTCGCCGTCGGTGAGTTCCGCGGTGGCCGCGAGCATTGTGCTGGTAGCGCTGGCCTACAGCGTGTTGCTGCGCCACTTGTGGCAGCCAGAGGGCTGGCAATGGCTGGCCGACGAGTTGCTGCACGACGTGATGCCGGCGCTGTACGCCTTGTACTGGTGGTGTGAGGTGCCCAAGGGCCATTTGCGTCTGCGGCATTTGGCGCTGTGGGCACTCTACCCGGCCGTATACTTTGGCTACGCCTTGTGGCGGGGTAGCGAGATAGGCCTGTACGCCTACCCGTTCATCGATGTGGCGAGGCTGGGGTACGGGCAAGTGCTGCTCAATGCCCTGGGCGTGCTGGCGGGGTTCTGGGGGATCGGGCTGGTGTTGCTGGGGCTGGATCGTTGGCGTGGGGCGCAAAAGTTTGCTTAGCCTGTGCCGGCCTCTTCGCGGGGAAGCCCGCTCCTACAGGAATACCGCCGTCTCCAAGGCTGGTGATGTACCTGTGGGAGCGGGCTTGCCCGCGAAGAGGCCGTAACAGGCTGAAGCCGATTATTCGTCGTCCCCAGCCCCGTCGGCCCGCCAGTAAGCCGCGGCTTTCAAAGCATCCTCGGGCACGCCTTTTTCCAGCAGCAGCGCCTTGGCCTGGCGGGTCAGGGTTTTTTCCAGCGCTACCCAGGCGTACAACCGGCCTTGCGGCAAGGTCAGGTTCTGCACCAATGCCAGCAGGTCTTCCTCGTGGCGGCGTACCCAGATCACCTCGACCTGCGCCTTGCTCGGCAGCGGCTGGCGCTCCTGCTCATCCTCGATCTGGATCACCGCCAGCACCTGGCGGCCAGCAGGCAGCTCCTCGAGCCGCCTGCCGATTGCCGGGATGGCC
Organism: Pseudomonas sp. BJP69; assembly: GCF_007633355.1. Taxonomy (NCBI): domain Bacteria; kingdom Pseudomonadati; phylum Pseudomonadota; class Gammaproteobacteria; order Pseudomonadales; family Pseudomonadaceae; genus Pseudomonas; species Pseudomonas sp. BJP69. The sequence continues at coordinate 4,333,883 of NZ_CP041933.1, read as the reverse complement.
GTTTCATCGCCGATCAGCAAGTAGCTGTCGAACACATCCGGCACCACCAGTGAGGCGCGTGGCCCGGCGATATTCAGGGTTTGGCCGACCGCGGCCTGCGCCGCCCACGTGGAAGCAGGGCCGTCGCCATGCAGGACGAAGTCGATGTCCAACTCGTTGGCCACCAGGTCTATGCGCCGTGGCGTGTATTCACGCATGGTGGGCCGTACGCCACTGTCCTTGCCCAGCTTGCGGGCCTCGATGGCCTGTTGCTGCTCCGGGGTTTCGCCGAACAGCAGCTTGATATGGTCGTCGCTGCCCAAGCTGGTGAAGCCTTGCAGTTCAGCCCCACCCAACGTGATACGGCGCATGCGCGGGGTAAGCTCGGTGACCCGCAGCACCTGCAGGCAGCGCTGGCGAATCTCATGGTTGACGCGGTGAATGCTGTTAGTCATGGAGCGCCTCCGTAGCAGCGCCGGCCGGCCCGGAAGCGATGGCTTTGGCGGTGTGGTTGAGCAGGTCGCGAACCCTGTCGATTTCTTCAGGTGTCCAGCGGCCGCTGTGCATGTGCAGCGCATGGCGCAGGTTGCCCACCGCTTCGTGAATTTCAGGCGGGCGATCGTGGCCGCGCAAGGCGCGCTTGCTGACTTCGATGCGCATGCGCACGCCGTCCAGCGCCACCGCCTGGTCCGCCAGTGCACCGCGGCCGGCCTCGGTGATGGCATACAGGCGCTTGCTGCCCTGCACCTGGCCGCTGATCAGCTCGGCTTCTTCAAGAAAATTCAGCGTGGGGTAGATCACCCCGGGGCTCGGGCTGTAACTGCCTTCGAACAGGTTCTCGATCTGGCGGATCAGGTCGTAGCCATGGCCGGGCTGGCTTGCGAGCAAGTCGAGCATGAGCAACTTGAGGTCACCGGGGGCAAATACACGGGGGCCGCGTTCGCCGCGCCCGGGGCGCCGTTCGAAGGGGTCATGGGGGGTAAGTTCACGCATGGGAATAGGGGCTCCTTCTTTGCGATATATCGTAAGATATTACTCAAGATATATCTAAAGACAAGCCCTCAATTGCTGATGATTCTCATCTAATTGTTCGATTCGTCCGCTTTCGTGGTCGAGTTGGCGGCCACTTCCGGCGGCTTGCACGCGTTCGGATTGCCCGGCTGAAGGTATGGCATGAGGATCGGTGCCATGCCCTTGAGTACCTGCACCGGCAGCGCCGAAGTGAACTTGAATGCCTCTGCCGAACGCCCTGGCACGAACGCGGTCAAGGTGCCGAAGTGGTTTTCGCCCAGGAAGAACACGAAGGTGGCGGTGCGGTTGAGCGACCGCGAGCCGATCAGCCGGCCGCCGGCGCCAAAGCTTTCAATGCGGTTGTCACCGGTACCGGTTTTGCCGCCCATTACCAGGGGCGTGCCGTCCTGCAGCTTGAAACTGCCGGAAATGCGCCGCGCGGTGCCGGCATCGACCACCTGCGACATGGCACCTTTGAGGGCGCGTGCCACCTCGACCGGCAGAATCCGCACCCCCCGGTCCGGGTCGCTGATCAGTTTGGTTTCGTAGGGGGTGTTGGCGGCAAAATGCAGAGTGTCGATGCGCAGTGTGGGCAGGCGGATGCCATCGTTCTGGATGATCCCGACCAGCTCCGAGAGGGCGGCAGGGCGGTCGCCCGAGCTGCCGATGGCGGTCGCCAGCGACGGCACCAGGTGGTCGAACGGGTAGCCCACGCGCTTCCAGCGCTGGTGGATGTCGAGGAACGCTTCGATTTCCACCATGGTGCGAATGCGGCTGTCGCGAGCGCCCTGGTGGCGGCTCTTGAACAGCCAGCCGTAGACCTCCTGGCGCTCGAAGCGGCTGGCGTTGACCATCTCGCTCAAGGTCGAACTGGGGTTCTTCAGCAGGTAGCCGAGCAGCCACAGGTCCAAGGGGTGGACCTTGGCAATGTAACCCTGGTCGGGCAGGTCGTACTTGCCCGGGCCATAGGCTTCGTACATCTCGGCCAGGCGGCCATCGCTGAGTTTGCCCAGGGCGCTCTTGTCCCCGTTGAGGTGGGCGCGGACAAAGGCATTGAACGTTTGCTGGCCCGCTTCGGGGAACAGGTAGCGGTGCACGGCGGCCAACCGTTGCGGGGTCACGCGCATGCTGTCGAGGAAGGTATCCAGGCGCTGTTGCGAGGTCTTGCGCTGGTATTTCTTCCAGAAGCGCATCAGGTAGTTGGTGCCTTCCTTGTCGGCAAAGCGCGCCAGGTATTCCTGGCGACGCGGGTCGGCGTCATCCTTGAGCAGCGGTACGCGGTTGTAGGGCTGCTGGTAGGTCACATAGCGCACCAGGTCGCGCATCAGGCGGATGAAGGGCAAGTTGATCGACTCGCGCAGGGCATCCTTGAGCGTGGGGTTGCGGCTGTTGTCTTCCTTGCGGAAGTTGTTGAATACATGCATGCCGCCGCCGGTGAAAAACGCCTCGCCGGTGCTGGCCGAGTACTTGCGCTCCAGGGCGGCGTCGAGCATGGCATCCAGGCTCTGGTTCTTGCTGTTCTGCGCCAGCCAATCCAGTGACCATTGGGTGATGCGGTCAAGCTCGGCGACGTCGACCTTTTTCAGCTCGGCGACAGGCTTGCCGGCGTACTTGTCGTGCAGTTCGGCAATGATCTCCAGGTAGGTCGTCAGTACCCGCAACTTCGCCGTGGAGCCCAGCTCCAGCTTGCTGCCTTCGTTGATGTCGAATGGCTGGTCGGTACTGTCGGTCTGCACCCTGACCCGCGAGCCATCGGCGGTGCGTTCGAACAGGGTGAAGCTGTAGCTCACCTGGTCGGTGGTCTTGGCGGTGAGCAGGCGCTCGCCGATCAGGCCGATCTGCGCAGCGAAAGCCGGGTCGGCAAGGTTTTTCAGGTATTGGCTGACCTGCAATTGCAGGTCGGCCTGCAGGGTGCTGGTAGCCGATACATCGAGGCGGTCGAGGTCGTACAGCGGGCGGTTGAGCATGGCCGCCAGGCGGTTGCGCGCCAGGCTGATACCCTTGTTGGTGACGATGGGCACGATGGTCGGTTGCGCCACCCAGTCGCGGTACACCGCCTTGCTGGCCAGCGCTGCGTCGGCCAGTGGCTGATCGATGACCTTGTTGGCGGCGAGCACGCGGATGTGCGAATCGGTCAGCTCGGCCAGTTCCACCCGGCCTTTGGACAAGTAATGCGAGGGCCGCCGCTGGGCAATCATCAGCGACAGCACCTGGCGCAGGGCCAGGCCGCGCGCCGCCATGCTTTGCGGGTCGGTGGCGGTGGACGTCAGCGCCTGGTTGACCTGGTCGAAGTCGGCGCCGTACCACACCCGCAACCCCTCGGCCATGCCGTGCACCTCGCCGTGGCCAGGCACGGCCGACAGTGGCACGCTATTGAGGTAGTCACGCACGATGCGTTTGCGCGCCTCGGTGGTGTCGGGGCCGCCCTGGTACGCGCGCACGCTGGCCGAAATCATCTGGCGGATCTTCTCGGCCCCCGATACGGTCAGGCCATCTGGGGAGTGGCGATACTTTTCCAATTGCGTGGCCAGGGTGCTGCCACCCGCCGACTGGCCGGGCAGCGCCAGGTACTTGGCCACCTGGCTGTAGGCGGCCTTGGCGAAGCGCGGCCAGTCCACGGCCGGGTTGTTGCGCGGGTCTTGGGTGTCGAGCAGGTCGCGGTTCTCGATGAACAGCAGACTATTGACCATCACGGGCGGGATGGCGGCGAAGTCGGGGTACAGGTGCTGCGGGTAGTTGTACTGGTAGAGCGTGTCGCCACGGCAGTCGGTGATCGAAAGGCCCGCCTGGATCTTCTCGATATAGGGCACGAACAGCCCATGCTCGACGTAGTTCATCAACGCCGGGGAAAACCTGACCTGTTCGCTGATCAGGTAGTCGCGCTTGAGCAGGCGCGGCAGAAACTCACCCAGGGCACTGTAGCCCAGGCGTTTGTCGAACGGCCCGTCACCGGGGTAGACGATGGCGTCGCTGGGGCCGGGCTGCAGCGAGTAGGTGAGGGTGCTGGCGAGCTTGCTGAACTCCCGCGACTGCAACTCGGACGTGCGAAATTCGTCGTAGGCGGCGAAGCCGACAGCCACCAGCGCCACCAGCACGATGAGGATGATCAGCCGCCACCATAGCCGACGCTGCCGGGGGGGCTTGCGTTGTGGCGTCTCGGCCGGCGGTGTCTCGGGTGCTTCCGTCCTGCTTGGTTCCGATTGCCACAGTGCGCCCATAATCTTCAATCCGGCCAGGTATTTTCGTCTTGCTTGCCTGAAGCTTAGACGGTGAGCGGGTAGGCGGAAACATTTGTCGGCGCTGATCAAGGTACCGGGGGCTCCGGAGAACTCGCTGATTATTCATGGATATACAGCGAAAACCCCTTCAGCGGTCTTCCTATACTGCTCGCCCCTTCGCCCTGCCGGGTTGCGCTGACCCGGCACGCAGGCCAGCCCAAAAGGCCAGCTTGGCAAGCCAAGGCCACGCCTATCGGCGTGGCGGGTGCTGCACGAAGGCAAATCCAATAACAAAATGAGGTTGAATCGCTATGCCAGTCGGCAACCACCCTGCCCATGGCCAGCCCACCCAAGGCGGCCCGCTCAAGCGTGAACTGGGCGAACGGCATATCCGTCTGATGGCGCTGGGCGCCTGTATCGGTGTCGGTCTTTTCCTAGGCTCGGCCAAGGCCATCGAAATGGCCGGCCCGGCCATCATGCTGTCCTACATCATTGGTGGCCTGGCCATTCTGGTGATCATGCGCGCCCTTGGTGAAATGGCCGTGCACAACCCTGTCGCCGGCTCGTTCAGCCGCTATGCGCAGGACTACCTCGGCCCGCTGGCGGGCTTTCTCACTGGCTGGAACTACTGGTTCCTGTGGCTGGTGACCTGTGTTGCGGAAATTACCGCGGTAGCCATCTACATGGGGATCTGGTTCCCCGACGTGCCCCGCTGGATCTGGGCCCTGGCGGCGCTGGGCAGCATGGGGGCGGTCAACCTGGTAGCGGTCAAGGCCTTCGGCGAATTCGAGTTCTGGTTCGCCCTGATCAAGATCGTCACCATCATCGCCATGGTGCTGGGCGGGGTCGGCATCATTGCCTTCGGCCTGGGCAATGACGGTGTGGCCGTGGGCATCGCCAACCTGTGGAGCAACGGCGGCTTCATGCCCAATGGCGTGACCGGCGTGCTGATGTCGCTGCAGATGGTGATGTTCGCCTACCTGGGCGTGGAAATGATCGGTTTGACTGCCGGTGAAGCCCGTAACCCGCAAAGAACCATTCCGCAGGCCATCGGCTCGGTGTTCTGGCGCATCCTGCTGTTCTATGTCGGTGCGTTGTTCGTGATTCTGTCGATCTACCCGTGGAACGAAATTGGCAGCCAGGGCAGCCCGTTCGTCATGACCTTCGAGCGCCTGGGCATCAAGACCGCCGCGGGCATCATCAACTTCGTGGTCATCACCGCGGCACTGTCCTCATGCAATGGCGGCATCTTCAGCACCGGGCGCATGCTCTATAGCCTGGCGCAGAACGGCCAGGCCCCGGCGGCCTTTGCCCGTACCTCGAACAACGGGGTACCGCGCAATGCGCTGCTGCTGTCCATCGGCGCGCTCCTGCTGGGTGTGCTGGCCAACTACCTGGTGCCGGAGAAGGTCTTCGTCTGGGTGACGTCGATTGCCACCTTTGGCGCGATCTGGACCTGGGTGATGATCCTGCTGGCACAGTTGAAATTCCGTGCCGGCCTTACCCCTGCCCAGCGCCAGGGGCTGAAGTACCGCATGTGGTTGTGGCCGCTGAGCTCTTACCTGGCATTGGCGTTCCTGGTGCTGGTGGTGGGCCTGATGGCGTACTTCGAGGACACCCGGGTGGCGCTGTACATCGGCCCGGCATTCCTGGTGCTGCTGACCGTGCTGTACCACGTGTTCCGGTTGGCACCCAAAAACGTGCAGGGTACGGCCAGTACCGCTTCCTGACCTGAGTTGGCCGGGGCCGCGCTGCGGCCCATCGTCGGCAAGCCAACTCCCACGGGGATCGCATCAGGGCAGACAGGTGTTTGCCACAAGGTATGCAGCGCCTGTTAGAGCGAGCGCCGCCCGCGCGGCGCATCGCGAGCTGCGCTCGCTCCTACGTTTGTTTCGGGCCAATTATTCCTGTGGGATTTGCGCGCGAACGCCTTGGCGCATGCCTCAAAATCGCGTCGTGCGAACAAGGCGGCCGCGCGCATCTGGCACAGGGGTTACTGGCCCGAAACAAACGTAGGAGCGAGCGCAGCTCGCGATTGCGCCGCGCGGGCGGCGCTCGATCTCACAGGCGCTGAAGATGCTCCGGCTACCCTTGCCAGGAACCATAGAATCTCCCACAGGGATCGCAGCAGGGCTGCCAAGCAGCCCCCGGGGCGCGTCAGGCCGCGACCTCACTGTGCGGCTCGAAGCTGTCGGCCCTGGCCAGCTGCCACATGCGCGAGTAGAACTGGCCATCCACCTCGCCGGTGAGCAGCTCGCCCGGCTTGAGGAACACATGCATCTGCGAGAACAGCTTGATCTCGGTGGCCGAGATGCGGCGCACCAAGTGCTTGGCCTCCAGCTGTGCCGGGTGCTCCAGGCCAGCCGCCGCCAGCATTTCTGCCAGCGCGCGCAAGGTGTTGTGGTGGAAGTTCAACACCCGCTGGGCCTTGTCCGGCACTACCAGTGCGCGTTGGCGCAGCGGGTCTTGCGTGGCCACGCCAGTGGGGCATTTGTTGGTGTGGCAGCTTTGCGACTGGATGCAGCCAATGGCGAACATGAAGCCGCGCGCCGAATTGGCCCAGTCGGCGCCAATGGCCAGTACACTGGCGATGTCGAAGGCGCTGACGATCTTGCCGCTGGCGCCCAGCTTGATCTTGTCGCGCAGGTTCAGCCCGACCAAGGTGTTGTGCACGAACAGCAACCCCTCACGCAGGGGCACGCCAATGTGATCGGTGAATTCCACCGGCGCCGCGCCGGTGCCGCCTTCCTTGCCATCGACAACGATGAAATCCGGCAGGATACCGGTCTCCAGCATGGCCTTGGCGATGCCCATGAACTCCCACGGGTGGCCCAGGCAGAACTTGAAACCCACCGGCTTGCCGCCGGACAGTTCGCGTAGCTGGGCGATGAACTGCATCATCTCGATGGGGGTGGAAAAGGCGCTGTGCCGTGATGGCGAAATGCAGTCTTCGCCCATCAGCACGCCACGGGTCTCGGCAATTTCCTCGGTGACCTTGTGCTTGGGCAGGATGCCGCCATGGCCAGGCTTGGCGCCCTGGCTCATCTTCACTTCGATCATGCGCACCTGCGGGCTACGGGCTTGTGCGGCGAAGCGCTCAGGGTCGAAACGCCCGTCCGCGGTGCGGCAGCCAAAGTAGCCGCTGCCCAGTTCCCATACCAGGTCACCACCGTGTTCACGGTGGTACGGGCTGATGCTGCCTTCGCCAGTGTCATGGTGGAAGTTGCCCAGTTTGGCGCCCTGGTTGAGCGCGCGGATAGCGTTGGCGCTGAGCGAGCCGAAGCTCATGGCCGAGATGTTGAAAATCGAGGCCGAATACGGCTGGCTGCACTGCGGCCCACCAATGATGATGCGGAAGCTGGCCGGGTCGGCCAACGGCGCCGGGCGCATGGAGTGGCCAATGAACTCGAAGCCGGACTGGTACACATCGATCAAGGTGCCGAACGGTTTGTCGGAAGCTTCGTTCTTGGCCCGGGCATACACCAGCGAGCGCTGCGCACGGGAGAACGGCAGTGCGTCGCTGTCGGACTCCAGCAGGTACTGGCGGATCTCCGGGCGGATGGCCTCTACCAGGTAGCGGATGTTGCCCAGGATGGGGTAGTTGCGGCGCACGGCGTGGCGCTGCTGCAGCAGGTCGAACAGCCCGATCAGGCTGAGAACGCCGGCGGTCAGGGTGAAGGGCCACAGCCATTCATGCTGGCTGAAGGGCAGGCTCGCCAAGGTGAACAGGACACAGGCGGCGAAGAAGGCATAGCGGCTGAGAAGTGACAGGCTCATACGGGGTCCTTGCGATGGCGCGGTCAGGCTCAGGGCCTGGGGGCAAACCCCGACCATAGCCAAGTTGCCGGGCGCTGCAAATTAAAATCGGGGTAGCGAAAATCATTCTCGCCACGCCAAGCCTCAGCAGCCCTGGCCCATGCTCGGCAAGGCAGGCTGTTTACGGTGCCCCGCGCAGCAGCTTCTGTCGCCAGCTTTCCTGCTCGTGCGCGGGCGCCTCGCTCAGGTACACAGGGCGCCCGGCCACGCGCTTGGCCACTGGCACGCCGTCGCGGTACAGCAGGCGGTTGCCGCTCACCGCCGGCACCTTCACCCCCGGCAGCAACGAGCCGATCAGGTTCAGCGGGTCACTGGCACTGACCACCTGCAGTGCGCCGTCCGCCTCGCGCCGGCGTACCTGGCGCAGCAACCCGACCGCCTCCGGCAAGGCAAATTGTTCACCGGCCAACCCGGCAATGAAGCGCCCCCCGCGGATCTCGCCGCGTGCCTCCAGCCGGTGGTAGCAGCGCAGCAGTTCCCGCCACGGTGGCAGTACATCGCTCTCGCGCTCCAGCAGCCGCCAGCACACCACGCCATAGCGCCTTAGCAGGGCGTGGGCGATGTGCTCCAGGCGCTGGCTGTCATCCGCCGTGCCTTGGCGCAGCAATGCCCAGCGCCCGGCATGGGACATGCTGCTGGACAACGGTGCATGGCCGCGCCGGCGGGTGCGTGAAGCGCGTTTCGCCGCCGGGGCGATCAGGCTGCGCAGGCCAGTGAAGCTGTCGGCACCTACCAGGCCGGCACCCACCAGTTCCTGCAACGCTGTTTCCAGTTCGCTGGGCAGCAGGCGGGCATCGTGGATCAGTTCGTCGAAGAACAACGCGCCCTGAGCCTGCAGCACCTCATGTACCCGCTGCGCCCGTGCGCCAAGGCTCTGTACGGCAGGCGCGGGCGCCAGGCTGCGCCACAGCCCCAGGTGCTCCCGAGGCAGCAACACCAGCGGGGTGCTCGACAAGGTGCTGCCTGAGCGGCTCGCGGCCAACCGGCTCCAGGCGAATTGCCCGCTGCGGCACGCATCATCGAGCCAGTGGGGGCTGTAGTCGTGGATCCGTGCGGGCAGCAGTTCGGCCTCCCAGGCTGCGGCTGCACTGGGGAAGCCCTGCAACTGCCCAAGCACTTCGGCTACAGCCTGCGGGCCACGCAGGCGCGTGTCAGGTGCCAGGTGCTGCCAGTCGAACAGAAAACGCATGAAGTCCTGCAGGCTGACCGGCTCGATTTCGCGACGCAAGCGCTTGACCGTGTAGCGGTGGATGCGCGCCAGCAAATGGCGTTCGCACCATTGCAGCTCGTTGGCGGCCGGGCTGAAATAGCCGCGCAGCACATAACCTTCGGCTTCCAGGCGGGCCAGGGCATGTTCGACTGCCTGCGGCGGCATGCCCAACGGCGCGGCGATCTGTACCAGCGTCTGTGGGCCATGGGCGCTCAGGCGGCCACGCAGCAGTTCGCCCAGGGCATTGTCGGGCTCGATGGGCTGGTCGAAGCCAGGCAACTGTTCCAGCGCCGGTTCGAGGGGCGTCGCCGGGTAGATCGCCTGCAGCAGGTTCAGGCGCTCGCGGGCCAGCCACAACTGCTCGCGGGGCAGGCGCAAGGCGCGGCCGGCCTTGGCCAGTTGCCTGAGGAACAGGTTCCAACCAGGGTTGGCGCTGACCTGCGCCTGGCTGATGGCGCCCAGGCTCATCAAGGTTTCGTGCATTTCGTCGCTATTGCGCGGCTGCGGCCAGGCCTCGGCGGCCACGGCAGCGATGGCGTCGGCGTCCAGTGCGCCCAGGTCGTCACTGCTGTGCACCTCGTTCCAGCGCCGGTTGAGCACCGCCTGGGTACGGCGCTCTTCCAGCGGTGCGTCGTCGAGGAATGTATAAGGGCGGGCATTGAGAATGGCCGATGCCAGCGGCGATGGCGCAGGCAGGTCGCGGCACAGCAGGCGTACCGCCCCGCTTTCCATGCGCCTCAACAGGGCCAGCCAGCCCGTGCAATCCAGGGCCTCGTGCAGGCAGTCGTCGAGGGTCTGCTCGACCAGCGGGTGCTCGGGTATCTGCCGCTCGCCGGCGATATTTTCCAGGCAGGCGATCTGGTCGGGAAACACCGCGGCAACCAGGTCTTCGCTTTTCATGCGCTGGATTTGCGGCGCTACTTTGCGCCCGCCCACGAAGCGCGGCAGGGCCATGGCGACACTGGCGTTCCAGCGCCAGCGCACACCGAACAGTGGCGCTTCGAGCACGGCCTGTATGAGGAGGGCTTCTGCGGTGCCGCTTTTCAGGTAACGCCAGACCTCGTCGAGGTCGAAACTGTGGCTGGTGGACAGCGACAGCACGATGGCGTCCTCGCTGGCGGCCGCCTGCAGTTCGAAATTGAAGGTGCGACAGAAGCGTTTGCGCAAGGCCAGGCCCCAGGCGCGATTGATGCGGCTGCCGTAGGGCGAATGGATGATCAGCTGGGTGCCGCCGGAGGCATCGAAGAAACGCTCCATCACCAACGTTTCCTGCGAGGGCAGGGCACCGAGCACGTCGCGGGTACGGGCCAGGTAGTCGAGCAACTGCTCGGCGCAGTCTTCGCCCAGCTCGAACGTACCCTGCAACCATGCCGACACCGCGCGGGTATCGCCGTCGGCCAGCGTCAGCTGCTGGTCAAGCTGTGCCTGCAGCCTGGCCACGGCCGCGGACAGTTCGTCGCTGCGGCCAGGCGCCTCGCCGAGCCAGAACGGAATGGTGGGCGGCAGCCCTTGGGCATCCTCCACCCGAACCCGGCCCGACTCGACGCGCAGGATGCGGTACGAGGCATTGCCCAGCTGGAAGATGTCGCCTGCGATGCTCTCCACCGCGAAGTCTTCATTGACGCTGCCAATGTTCAGCGCCTGCGGCTCCAGCAATACGCTGTAATCGGCGTTGTCCGGAAGGGTGCCACCGCTGGTCAGCGCGGTCAGCTGGCTGCCGCGGCGGCCCCGCAATGTGCCGCTTACCGCATCGCGGTGCAGGTAGGCACTGCGTACGCCCTGGCGGCCGTTGTAGCCCTCGGCAAGCATGCGCAGCAGGGCCTGGTAGTGCTGCTGGTCGAGGTGGGCATAAGGTGTGGCCTGGCGCAGGCAGTCGAACAACGCCTGTTCGTGCCACGGCTGGTTGCAGGCTTCGGCGACGATCTGCTGGGCCAGCACGTCCAGGGGCGCCCGGGGTATGTGCAGCGCCTCCAGTTCCCCCCGGCGTACGCAGTCGAGCAGGGCCACGCACTCGATCAGGTCGTCACGCGATGTCGGGAACAAGCGCCCTTTCGGCACGCCATCGACCTGGTGGCTGGCGCGGCCAACCCGTTGCAGGAAGGCGGCAATCGAACCCGGCGAGGCAACCTGGCAGACCAGGTCGATGTCGCCAATGTCGATGCCCAGCTCCAGTGAAGCGGTGGCCACCAGTACCTGCAACTGGCCGTGCTTGAGCCGTTGCTCGGCGCTCAGGCGCAGCTCCTTGGCCAAGCTGCCATGGTGCGCGGCCACGGCATCCTTGCCCAGGCGGTCGCTGAGGTGGCGGGTGATGCGCTCAGCCAGGCGCCGGGTGTTGACGAATACCAGGGTGGTGCGATGCTCGCGGGCCAGGGCTGCCAGGCGGTCGTAGACCAGGCCCCAGACATCGGTGGCCATGACCGCCGCCAACGGTACCGGCGGCAGCTCGATGGCCAAGTCGCGTGGCCGGGCATGGCCAATATCGACAACCGCGCAGGGCCGGCCGCTCCCGACCAGAAACTGCGCCACCCGCGCCACCGGGCGCTGTGTGGCAGACAGGCCAATACGGCGCAAGGGCCGGCCTGCCAAGGCCTGCAGACGTTCCAGGGTCAGTGCCAGATGCGCCCCGCGCTTGTTGCCGGCCAAGGCGTGGATCTCGTCGACGATTACCGTATGCACGTTGCGCAGGCCTTCACGACCAGACGCCGAACCCATCAGTACATACAGGGATTCAGGGGTCGTGACCAGAATGTGCGGTGCCAGCTTGCGCATGGCGGCGCGTTCTTTTTGCGGGGTATCGCCGGTGCGCACGGCGGTAGTGATGCGGGGTGCAGCCAGGCCCTGTTCTGCCAGGGCCTGGCTGATACCCTCAAGCGGGGCTTGCAGGTTGACGCGGATGTCATTGGACAGCGCCTTGAGCGGCGAAACATAGACCACCTGGGTCTGCGCCGGCAGCTGACCCTGCTGCGCCAGGCCCTGGCAGAACAGTTCATCGAGCACGGCCAGGAACGCGCTCAGGGTCTTGCCCGAGCCGGTGGGTGCGGCCAACAGCATCGACTGGCCGCCATGGACCAAGGGCCAGGCCTGGGCCTGGGCATCGGTAACGGTTGCGAAGTGGCGGCCGAACCAGGTGCGTACGGCGGGGTGGAACAGTTCGAGCACCGGGTGCTGTTGGGCGGGCAGGTTCATGGGTTGGTTATGGAGGGGCATGGGCGCTTTGGCAAGGGGCCGTTCGTCTGGCCGGCACACCCGACAATGGCCTTGTCAGCCCAAGCGAGCCCGTGGGATCCTCCCCGGCCATTGTTGCCAGCGAGTTCAGCCCATGCCCAATACCATTCGCATCGCCGCCGCCCTGTTGCTCGACCCGCAGGGGCGCACCTTGCTGGTGCGCAAGCGTGGCACCGAAGCCTTCATGCAGCCGGGGGGCAAGATCGATGCGGGTGAAACGGCGCTGCAGGCACTGGTGCGCGAACTGCACGAGGAATTGGGCCTGCACATCGACCCGGCCCAGGCCGTGTACCTGGGCCAGTTCAGTGCCACGGCCGCCAATGAGCCCGGCTTCGAGGTGCAAGCCGAGCTGTTTCGAGTCTACAGCGCCGCTGCCGTGGTCCCGGCGGCAGAAATCGAGGAGGTGGTATGGCTGGCTGCAGATCAGGCGCCAGACCAGCCACTGGCGCCCTTGACCCGCGACCTGATCCTGCCGCTGTACCGCCAGTTGTTCAACGCACCGCGCTGACGCCGTCGAGGGTGGCGAAGGAGGTGTCCTTGGCGGTCAGCAGAAAGTCGCGCATGTACGGCGCATCGAGCATGTCGGTGCGCACAGCGGCGTAAAGCGTGGCAAACAGGCCTTTCTCGCCCAGGCGCTTGCCTTTCACATAACCCCGCGCGCTGTACTCATGCAAAGCCCAGTGCGGCATGCCGCACACCCCCCGGCCGCTGGCGACCAGCTGCATCATCATCACGGTCAGCTCCGAGGTGCGCACGGCGGCCGGCTCGACGTCGGCCGGCTCCAGGAAGCGGGTGAAGATGTCCAGGCGGTCGCGCTCCACCGGGTAGGTGATCAGGGTCTGGTCGAGCAGGTCCTGGGGCACGATATACGGCTTGCTGGCCAGCGCATGCTGGTTGGCGACCGCCAGCATGGCTTCGTAGGTGAACAGCGGCACGTAGGTGATGCCGGCCAGGTCCACCGGGTCGGAGGTCACCACCAGGTCAAGGTCACCACGGGCCAGGGCTGGCAAGGGTGCAAAGGCGAAGCCGGAGGCCAGGTCCAGCTCGACTTCCGGCCAGGCATCGCGGAACTGGTCTATGGTCGGCATCAGCCACTGGAAACAGCTGTGGCATTCGATTGCCATGTGCAGGCGCCCGGCGGTACCGCCGGCCAAGCGTGCGATGTCGCGTTCGGCACCCCGTAGCAACGGCAAGGTGGCATCGGCCAGTTGCAGCAGGCGCAGCCCGGCGCTGGTAAAGCGTATCGGCTTGCTCTTGCGTACGAACAGCGGCAGGCCCAGGCGTTCTTCCAGCTCCTTGAACTGGTGAGACAGCGCCGACTGGGTCAGATGCAGGCGCTCGGCGGCTTCCACAAGGCTGTCGGCCTCGCGCAAGGCATGAAGGGTTTTCAGGTGGCGGATCTCCAGCACTGCTGACTCCGGGGTGTGAATGGGGTGAACGAAGCAATGAGTTGAGTTTCGCTCATGTTGGCAACGCTGTCGACTGGGCGTAGCGCCGCACCGCCTGCGGCTGGCCCCACACCCACTGGGGCCCGAATACTCGCGCCGTAGGCGCTTCACACCGTTGTTGAGGTCAACCGAGGCCGTATTTTTTGACCTTGTCGAACAGCGTGGTCTTGGCCATGCCCAGCTCCTGGCTGGCCTGGCTGAGGTTGCCGCCGGTGCGTTGCAGTGCATCGCTGAGCAGGTTGCGTTCGAACGCCTCCACCGCCTCGGCAAAGCCCAGGCCTTGGCTGGCCCCCCCGCTGGGCCCTTTCTTGAACGCCGGCAGGCCCAGGGCGTAGCGTTCGGCCACGTTGCGCAGTTCCCGCACATTGCCTGGCCAGTCGTGGGCGAGGAGGCGGGACAAGGTCTGGCTGTCCAGGGTCGGTGTTTCCCGATCGAAGCGCAGGGCCGATTGCTGCAGGAAGTGCTCGAACAATTGCAAGATGTCTTCGCGGCGCTCGCGCAGCGGTGGCAGCTCCAGGGTCACCACGTTCAACCGGTAGTACAGGTCGCTGCGGAACTGACCGCTCTGGCCCAGGCTATCGAGGTCGGCCTTGGTTGCCGCAATCACCCGGCAATCCACGGCAATGCTCTGGTTCGACCCCAACCGTTCCAGGGTGCGCTCCTGCAAGACGCGCAGCAGCTTGATCTGCAGGTTGATCGGCATGCTCTCCACCTCGTCGAGGAACAGCGTGCCGCCATTGGCGTGTTCGATCTTGCCGATACGGCGCTTGCCGGCACCGGTGAAGGCGTTGGCCTCGTGGCCAAAAATCTCGGTCTCGAACAGGTTTTCCGGCAGGCCGCCACAGTTCAGCGCCACGAAGGGCTGGCCCTGGCGACGGCTGAAGTCATGCAGGCAGCGTGCGACCAGTTCCTTGCCGGTGCCGGTCTCGCCCTCGATGAGCACGTTGGCCGAGGTGTCGGCCACATTGGCAATCAGCTCGCGCAGGTGCTCCATGGCCGGCGAGCGGCCGATGATACGGCCTTCCAGGCTGCTCTGTTCGGCCAGCTGGCGGCGCAAGGCAACCACTTCGCGCGACAGCCCCCGTTGCTCCAGGGCGCGGCGCACCACGTCGACCAGGCGTTCCGGGGAGAACGGCTTCTCCATGAAGTCGTAGGCACCATTGCGCATGGCGCCTACGGCCATGTCGATGTCACCGTGGCCGGTGATCAGTACCACAGGCAGGCTGCGGTCGCGGGCCTTGAGGCGGTTGAGCAGCTCCAGGCCGTCGATGCCGGGCAGGCGGATATCGCTGACGACGATACCAGCGAAATCGTCGCCGATGCGCTCCAGCGCCTGCTCGGCACTGCCCACACCTTCGCAGGCGATGTCCTCCAGGGCAAGTGCCTGCTGGCAGCCGAGCAGCACATGCGGGTCGTCTTCGACGATCAGGACGGTAAGAGGCGCTTGGTTCATGGGTGCTCTGCCGATTCGTTAGGGGGCGAAACCAGGGGCAGGGCCAGGACGAAGGCGCTCCCGCCGGTGACGGGGTGCTCGACGTTGAGGCTGCCCTTGGCCGCAGCCGCAAGGCTCGCCGACAGGGTCAGGCCCAGGCCCAGGCCGTGTTCGCCCGGTTTGGTGGTGAAGAACGGTTCAAACAGGTGCTTGCGCGCCTCGGCGTCGATGCCGTGGCCATTGTCACGCACCTGCAAACGGTATTTGTCGCCCTGCACTTCGCCCTCCAGCCACAGTTCGGGCTGTGGCTGCGCAGCCATGGCATCGAGGGCATTGCCGATCAGGTTGACCAGGATTTGCTCCAGGCGGGTCTGGTCGATGGCCAGTTGCTGGTCCTCGTAGTGGTTGTGCAGCTGCAATTGGCAGGCGCTGATGCGGTTGCCCAGTACTTGCAAGGTGGCTTCTATCGCCTTGGCCAGGGAAGCCTGGCCACTGTCGTCGCTGCGCCGGGCGAACGAGCGCAGGCTGGCAGTGATGCGGCCCATGCGGTCAATCAGGTCGTTCATGGTGCGCAGGTTGGTGCTGGCGGTTTCCAGCGCCCCGCGTTCGAGGAAGCGCACCGTGTTGCCAGACAGCGTACGCAAGGCAGCCAGCGGCTGGTTCAGCTCGTGGGCGATGCTGGTGGACATCTGCCCGATGGCTGCCAGCTTGCCGGCCTGCACCAGCTCGTCCTGGGCGTGGCGCAGCGTTTGTTCGGCGTGCCGGCGCTCGCGAATCTGGCCTTTCAGGCGTTCGTTGCTGGCACGCAGGTCGGCGGTGCGTTCGGTAATCCGTCGCTCCAGCTGGCTGTTGGCTTCCTCCAGCGCCTCGCGTGCGGCCAGGCGGGTGGCGATGACTTTGCGCCGCTCGTTCCAGGCGATGCCGAGGATGGCCAGCAGGGCGAAGGCGACCCCCACCAGAATGCCCTGGACCATGGATTCGCGGCGCAGGTCCTGCAGCGGGGTGAGCAGGGTGAAATGCCAGGGCGTGTCGACCAGCCGGCGGGTCTGGGCCAGGTAGGCCACTTCGTGGGGCTCGCCGTGGGCAGTCTCGCTGTTGGCGGGGAAGGTCAGTTTTTCCACGCCATCGGCCAGGGTCTCGCGGGCCAGGGGCTGCAACTCGTTCAACGGCCACCAGTAATACTGCAGGCTGCGCGCCAGCCGTTCCTTGGTTTGCGCGGTCAGCGGGCGTACCGACTTCAGGCGCCTGGCAGGGTCGCTGGAAAGGATGATGATGCCGTTCTCGTCGCTGACGAATGCCTCCAGGCGCGCCCGCTGCCAACGTTCTTCCAGGGTATCCAGGCGTACCTTGATCACTGCCACGCCAATGATCTTGCCGTGTTCCTCGAGCCCGTGGGCCAGGTAGTAGCCAGCCTCGCCCGTGGTACTGCCGATGCCGTAGAAGCGCCCAGGTTCGCCGCGTACGGCAGTCTGGAAATAGGCGCGGAACGACAGGTCTTCGCCCAGGAACGAATCGGCATCGCGCCAGTTGCTGGTGGCCTGGACCCGGCCATTGGTATCGAGCACGAAAATTGCCCGGCTGCGGCTGCGCCGGTTCAGGCCTTCGAGGTATTCGTTGACCGCCTGGCGCGAACCGCCATCCGGGTCGGTGAGCAGGTGCGAGACGCTGTCTTCCAGCTCCAGCAGGCTCGGCAGGTAGGTGTATTTGCTGATCTCGCTTTCGACCGTGCGCGCGTGCAGCTCCAGCTGGCGTTCACCGTTTTCGCTGAGGGTGCGAATACCGTTGCTCTCGCTGATCAGGTAGCCAGCCATACCCAGGCCGACCATCAGCAAAATGATCAGTGGTGGCAACAGCAATTGGCGGAGCAGGCGGGATTTCACGGCAGGCTTGGCAGGGAGAAGAAGCGAAGGATCGCATTTCATCACAGTGGCCTTGTCACGACCAGCGCCTGCTGCCCGATTGGGCAGCGGCGCCGACCGGTTCAATGAAGCAAAATCAGTGTTGCAGGATCTTGCTGAGGAAGTGCTGGGTGCGTTCGTGGCGGGCAGTCGGGTCGCCGAAGAACGCCTCCTTCTGGCAGTCTTCGATGATGTGGCCTTTGTCCATGAAGATCACGCGGTTGGCCACTTTGCGGGCGAAGCCCATTTCGTGGGTCACGCACATCATGGTCATGCCCTCGTGGGCAAGCTCCACCATCACGTCCAGTACTTCGTTGACCATCTCCGGGTCCAGCGCCGAGGTCGGCTCGTCGAACAGCATGACGATCGGGTCCATCGACAGTGCACGGGCAATGGCCACGCGCTGTTGCTGGCCACCCGACAGCTGGCCCGGGTGCTTCTTGGCATGGGCGCCAAGGCCGACGCGGTCGAGCAGGGCCAGGCCTTTCTTGGTGGCCTCCGCCTCACTGCGGCCCAGTACCTTGCGCTGGGCGATGGTCAGGTTTTCGGTGATGCTCAGGTGGGGGAACAGTTCGAAGTGCTGGAACACCATGCCCACCCGCGAACGCAGCTTCGGCAGGTTGGTCTTGGGGTCGGCGATCGAGGTGCCATCGACCACGATATCGCCCTTCTGGAACGGCTCCAGGGCATTGACGCACTTGATCAGGGTGGACTTGCCCGAACCCGAAGGGCCGCACACCACCACCACTTCACCTTTCTTGACCTCGGTGCTGCAGTCGGTCAGTACCTGGAAGTCCCCGTACCACTTGTTGACGTTCTTGATGGAAATCATACGGTGATCCTTTTTTGCAGGCGCTTGACCAGCCACGAAGCGGAGAAGCTGATGAGGAAGTACACGACCCCGGCGAAGATCAGGAACTCATGGGAGCGCCCAATGATGTCGCCGTTGGAGCGTGCCGAGTTGAGGAAGTCCACCAGGCCCACGGTGTAGACCAGCGAGGTATCCTGGAACAGGATGATGCTCTGCTGCAGCAACAGCGGGGTCATCTTGCGAAACGCCTGCGGCAGGATGATCAGGCGCATGGTCTGGCTGTAGGTCATGCCCAGGGCCTGGGCGGCGCCCATCTGGCCCTTGGAGATCGACTGCACACCGGCGCGGACGATTTCACAGAAGTAGGCGGCTTCGAACATCATGAACGCCACCACGCACGAGGTGAAGGCACCCACCGGGGTGTCCTCGCCGGTGATCCAGCGCAGTACGAACGGTACCGCCAGGTAGAACCAGGTGATCACCAGCAGCAGCGGGATCGAGCGGAAATAGTTGACGTAGGCCCCGGCCAGCCGCGACAGCAGCTTGCTCGATGACAGCCGCATGAGCGCCAGGATGGTGCCCAGCACGATACCGCCCACCACGCCCATGACCATCAGTTGCAAGGTCATGAGCATGCCTTCCCACAGGGCGGGCAGGGCCGGGATGATTTCGCTGAAATCCATGTCCATTTACTTGCCCCCCACGGAAATCAGGCCAGGCACGGCGACTTTCTTCTCGACCATGCGCATCAGCAGCATCAGCCCCATGTTCAGGGTGAAGTAGATCAGCGTGGCCAGGGTGAACGCCTCGAACAGGTTGGCGGAAAATTCGGCGGTCTGTTTGGTTTGCGCCAGCAGCTCCATCAGGCCGATCAGCGATGCCACCGAAGAGTTCTTGAACACGTTGAGAAATTCGGAGGTGAGGGGCGGAATGATGATCCGGTAGGCCTGGGGCAGCAGCACGTTGGTGTAGATCTGCGGCAGGCTGAAACCCATGGCGCGGGCTGCGGATTCCTGGCCGCGCGGCAGCGCCTGGATGCCGGTGCGCACTTGCTCGCAGACACGGGCGGCAGTGAACAGGCCCAGGCAGATGACCACACTGATCAGCGCCGAGGTGGTCGGGTTGAGGTCTTGCTTGAACCATTCCTGCAGGCCTTCGGGCAGCAGGTCTGGCACCAGGAAGTACCAGATGAACAGCTGCACCAGCAGCGGCACATTGCGGAACAGCTCCACGTAGATGGTAGCGATGCCCGATACCAGGCGGTTCGGCACGGTGCGCATGACGCCGAGCACCGAGCCCAGCAGCAAGGCGATGATCCAGGCGGAGATGGCGATGGCGATGGTCCAGCCCAGGCCGGTGATGTACCAGTCGAGATAGGTCTCGCTGCCCACGCCGGTGGACTTGAAGAACACGCTCCAGTCCCAGTTGTAATTCATCGGGATTTCCCCTCAGACGGTTGTTTCACGGGCACCTTGGTACATCCGGGGGCGCTGGGCGCCCTCGGATGAAAGGTTAGACACTAATGAGTGGCCTGCAGGGTTTGATTCGTGCTGTCGAGCACCAGGCCGTTATCTGAGGATCAGGACTTCTTCTCGTCCGCGGCCTTGTCGGTAGGCTCGGCGATCAGTTTTTTCAGCTCATCGCTCATCGGGAACTGCAGGTTCAGGCCTTTTGGCGGAATCGGTTGCTGGAACCACTTGTCGTAGCTCTTGTTGACTTCGCCCGACTTGAAATAGGCAACGATGGCATCGTCGACCGCTTTCTTGAACGCCTCGTCACCCTTGCGCACCATGCAGCCGTAGATTTCATAGGACTGCGGGGTACCGGTGATGACCCAGTCTGCCGGCTTGCGCGCCTTGGCCATTTCACCGGCGAGCAGGGCGTCGTCCATCATGAAGGCTACGGCGCGGCCGCTTTCTAGCATGTTGAAGGCTTCACCGTGGTCCTTGGCGGAAATCACGTTCATCTTCATCTGCTTGTCGGCATTCATTGCCTTGAGAATGCGCTCAGAGGTGGTGCCAGCGGTGGTCACCACGTTCTTGCCAGCCAGGTCCGGGAAGTCCTTGTATGCAGGTTGACCGTCCTTGACCTTGGTCAGCAGGCGGGTACCGACTTCGAAGATGCCGACCGAGAAGCCGACTTGCTGCTGGCGCTCGACGTTGTTGGTGGTGGAGCCGCATTCCAGGTCGACGGTGCCGTTTTGCACCAGCGGGATACGGGTCTGCGAGGTGACCAGGTTGTAGCGGACCTTGATGTCCGTACCCAGTTGTTTTTTCAGGGCATCGACGACAGCCAGCTGAATGTCATGCGAGTAGCCCACGGGCTCGGGTTTGCCGGCCAGGTAGGAAAATGGAATGGAAGAGTCGCGGTGGCCCAGGGTGATGGTGCCCGAGTCCTTGATCTTCTTGAGGGTGCCGGTCAGTTCTTCGGCCATGGCTGGCGAAGCAATGATCGCAGCGGCAATGGTGGCGCCCAACAGATGACGAACGATACGCATCAAATTTTCCTCGACGTGTTTGTTTTTTTTATGGAGCCGTTGGCGGACTCTTTCGTTCAACGAATACAGCGAAGCGCTGTGCATTCGATTGAAGAGTGTAGAGCATGAGTCGTGCCAAACGGGTTAGACGAGCAAAAAACCTGATCGTCCGGGCGCTCGGGGCCCTGGCGGAGTGCGTCTACCTCGGGCTTTCGTTCGGTTTTCCGAACTATCCTGGTTGCTACGGTCGGAAAACCGATTGTTTGCCCGGGCGGGCTCGCTGCAGGAACCCAGGTTGGGGCTATGGGTGTACCTCAGCCTCTGGCCGACGCCTTGTTCGAGCGCTTGGCCGGTACGGCCGAGGCACAACAACGGATGCGCTGGCGCGTCATCTACGACGCGTTAGGCGCAGAGCGTGGCGCCGCCGACCTGTTTCGGTTTCTGGCGGACTTCGCGGGGGCGGAAGATTTCGACCTGGCGCCGGCGCGTTACCGCGCGCGTATCTGGCGCATTCTGGAGTTCTGCGAGCAACATGAGGCTGTGCGTGTGCGCCTGTTCGCTGAAGCCGGTGGCCCAAGGACGTGTGAAGACCGGCTGCTGTTGACGTTGGAGCAGCTTGAACTGAGTGTAATGGTGGAGCGCGCGGTAGGCGGTGAGCCGGCGGGGCTGGAGGGGCGTTTATGGCGTCTGGGGCGTTCGCTTTGGCGCCTGGACGAAGTCGACCGGCTTGCCGTGCGCCATATCGAGCGCCTGCGTGCGCAGCGTACGGTCGGCGTGGATGAGGTCGAGACGCGGCTATATTACCGGCTCAAGCTGAGTGGCCCCCTGGACCTGCCCCTTGAGGACGATGAGATGCACTACCCAGGGTTTGCCCATGTCACCAGCAGCGACCTGCTGCGTGCTCGCGACCAGATCCTGGCAAACGAAACACCTGAGCAAGTGATCGGCTCCCTGGCGCAGCGGCCGTTCTGGGAGGTCCATGCCCGCGAGCGCCACCCGGCGCGCTTCGAGCACGTACTGCAACCGCTCAATGTTCGGATGGAGAGCCTCGAAGAACAGGTAAGCCAGGGGCAGATCGACGACTGGACCTTCGCCCTGCGTTGCAAGGCCCTCAAGTACGAATACGAGCAGGCCGAGCGACGCTTGCTGCTAACCCTGGCGCAGGAGCTGCACAGCAGGCTTTGAGCCTGCGCAGCAGCGCCGCATCACGCGGCGTTGCCCTGGGCAAGCCCAACTCGGGTTTGTTGCAGGTAGTTTTCCAGGGCCAGGCGTTCTGCTGCATGAGTGAACAGGCCCAATTTGGTGCGGCGCCACAGGATGTCGTCGGCGGTCGTCGCCCACTCAGCCTCGCAAAGGTAGTCGACTTCGCGAGCGAATAGCCCACCGCCAATGGCCTGGCCGAGGTCATCCGGGCCAGTCACGCCGTCGAGCAGTTGCCAGACACGGTTGCCATAGGTGTTCGCCCAGCGTTTGGCGATATCCACCGGCAGCCAGCCATGGCGGGCCAACAGTTGCTCCAGCAGCGCTTGTGCGGTGGTCATGTGTTCGCCACCCGGCAGGGGCGCGGTGGCCGTCCAGCTGCCGCGCATCTGGCTGAAGAAGGGCTTGAGCTCGGCCATCGCCGATTCGGCCAGCTTGCGGTAGGTAGTCAGTTTGCCGCCGAATACTGACAGCAGCGGGGCCTGACCGACCTCTGCCGACAGCGCCAGCGTGTAGTCGCGGGTGACGGCCGACGGGTTGTCCGACTCGTCGTTGCACAGCGGACGTACCCCGGAATAGGTGTTGAGGATGTCGGCCTGGCTCAGCTGATGGTTGAAATGGGCGTTGACCACGTTGAGCAGGTACTGGGTTTCCTGGTCGGTAATGGCGACTTTCGCCGGGTCGCCGCTGTACTCCCGGTCGGTGGTGCCGATCAGGGTAAAGCGCTCCAGGTAAGGTATGCAGAAGACAATGCGCTGGTCTTCGTTCTGCAGGATATAGGCGTGTTCGCCTTCATACAGGCGCGGCACGATCAGGTGGCTGCCCTGGATCAGGCGAATGCCATAGGGCGCATCGAGCTTGAGGTCGTCCTTGATGAAACTGGCCACCCAAGGGCCGGCAGCATTGACCAGGGCGCGTGCCCGAATGCGCTGTTGCTTGCCGTCGGCATGCAGCAGGTCTACCTGCCACAGGCCATCTACACGCTCGGCGCGCAGGCAGCGGGTGCGGGTCAGAATGTGAGCGCCGTGTTCACGGGCAGCCATGGCATTGAGCACCACCAGGCGGGCATCGTCGACTGCACAGTCGGCGTACTCGAAACCGCGGGTGATCTGCGGTTTGAGCGGGTAGCCCGGGCCAAAGCGCAGGCTGCGCGAGGCGCCCAGGCGCTTGCGCTTGCCCAGGTGGTCATACAGGAACAGGCCAGCGCGGATCATCCAGGCCGGGCGCAGGTGCGGGCGGTGTGGCAGCACGAAACGCATGGGCTTGACGATGTGTGGCGCCTTGGCCAGCAGCACTTCACGTTCAGCCAGCGCTTCGCGTACCAGGCGAAACTCGTAGTGCTCAAGGTAGCGCAGGCCGCCGTGGATCAGTTTGCTGCTGGCCGATGAGGTGTGCTGGGCCAGGTCGTCCCTTTCGCACAGGAACACCTTGAGGCCCCGGCCAGCGGCATCGGCGGCAATGCCGACACCATTGATGCCACCGCCGATTACGGCAATGTCGTAGCAGTCGGCGAGTGCTGGCTGGGACGAAACGGGCTGGGACACGGGCAAGGCCTCCTGAAACTGTTCATATCGAATATGAACATTAATGTTCGTTTCCGAAAATACTAGCGCAACAGGAGGGCGCTTGCCAGTCAGTTTTCATAGAAAAAACTGATCACATGGCATGTAAATGAACATTAACGAAAATGCGCTTGAACCCTTCGCGCACCGAGCCGCCCGCAGATCGCGCAGCGCTCGATCTGAGGGCGTTACAGCCCGACGGCCGGTGGGGCGTTTACACCACTTCGATGCGGATCTTGTACTGGTTGAGCAGTTGAGTCAGGGCGGGGGCGGGGGCCTGGTCGGTCACCAGGCAATCCACCAGGCTGATCGAACCCAGGCGCACCATGGCGTTGCGCCCGAACTTGCTGGAGTCGGCGGCGAGGATGACCTGGCGGGCATTGGTGATGATGGCCTGGGATACCCGCACTTCCTGGTAGTCGAAGTCGAGCAGGCTGCCGTCCTCGTCAATGCCACTGATCCCTACCAGGGCGAAATCGACCTTGAACTGGTTGATGAAATCGACGCTGGCCTGGCCGACCACGCCGCCATCGCGGCGCACCGTGCCGCCTGCCACCAGCACCTCGAAATCATCCTTGGCCGCGAGAATGGCGGCCACATGCAGGTTGTTGGTGATGACTTTCAGGTGGTTGTGATTGAGCAGGGCCCGGGCGATGGATTCGGTGGTGGTACCTATGTTGATGAACACCGAGGCATGGTCGGGTATTTGCCTGGCCACGGCCTCGGCGATGCGTTGCTTCTCGTCGCGCATCTGGTCGGCACGCATGGCGTAGGCGGTATTTTCGACGCTCGAATCGTAAGCGGCACCCCCGTGGTAGCGGCGCAGCAGGTTGAGTTCGGCTAACTGGTTGATGTCACGGCGGATGGTTTGTGGCGTCACGACGAACAGCTGCGCCATTTCCTCGATACTGACATAACCGCGCTCTCGCACCAGTTCGAGGATTTGTTGTTGGCGTGGGGGCAGATTCATGGGCGGTCCTTTGGGGCTGCCGGACAAATTCTGCAATGATGCCGTAGGACGGAGACTACGGCCAGTGGGCTATGACGCATCGGCCCGGGCTGCGAACCGCGATCCGCGATCCCATGGCGGGACCGCGGCATCGCTGAGGGTGCCTCAGGCGTCGTGATCTTCCCAATCGCGGGTGCGATCGACGGCCTTCTTCCAGCCGGCATACAGCTTTTCTTTCTGCGCTTCATCCAGTTGCGGGCTGAACTCGCGTTCGATGATGGCCTTGTCGCGCAACTCGTCCAGGCCGCACCAGAAGCCACAGGCCAGGCCCGCCAGGTATGCTGCGCCGAGGGCTGTGGTTTCACGCATCTTCGGGCGTTCCACGCAGGTGCCGAGGATGTCTGCCTGGAACTGCATGAGGAAGTTGTTGGCCACTGCGCCACCGTCTACGCGCAGTTCGGACAGGCGCTGGCCGCAGTCCTGTTGCATGGCGTCGAGCACGTCGCGGGTCTGGTAGGCGATCGACTCGAGGGCCGCACGAATGATGTGGTCCACCTTCACGCCGCGGGTCAGGCCAAACAGCGCGCCACGGGCATAGGGATCCCAGTACGGTGCACCCAGGCCGGTAAACGCCGGCACCAGGTACACGCCATTGCTGTCCTTGACCTTGCTGGCGAAGTACTCGGTATCCAGTGCGTCGTTGACGATCTTCAGCTCGTCACGCAGCCACTGCACGGTGGAGCCGCCATTGAACACGGCGCCTTCCAATGCATAGGCCACTTCGCCCCGTGGGCCGCAGGCAATGGTGGTGAGCAGGCCATGGGAAGACTTCACGGCCTGGCTGCCGGTGTTCATCAGCAGGAAGCAGCCGGTGCCGTAGGTGTTCTTGGCCTGGCCCGGTGCCACACACATCTGGCCGAACAGGGCCGACTGCTGGTCACCGGCGATACCGGCGATGGCGATGCCGCTCTTGGTGTGGCCGTACACTTCCGACGACGGCCGCACCTTAGGCAGCATCTGCCGCGGGATGCCCAGGATCTCCAGCAGTTTGTCGTCCCACTGCAGGCTGTGGATGTTGAACATCAGCGTGCGCGAGGCATTGGTGTAGTCGGTGACATGGACCTTGCCACCGGAAAATTTCCAGATCAGCCAGGTATCGATGGTGCCGAACAGCAATTCGCCACGTTCGGCCCGTTCACGGGCGCCTTCAACGTTGTCGAGGATCCATTTCAGCTTGGTGCCGGAAAAGTACGGGTCGGTGACCAGGCCCGTGGCTTCGCGAATGTAGTCTTCATGGCCATCGCGCTTGAGCTGGGCGCAGATCTCGGTGCTGCGGCGGCACTGCCAGACGATGGCGTTGTATACCGGGCGCCCGGTCTCCTTGTCCCATACAACAGTGGTCTCGCGCTGGTTGGTGATGCCCAGCGCGGCAACCTGCGCATGGCTGATGCCCGCTTGGGCCAAGGCTTCGACCATGGTCGCGCTTTGGGTGGCGAAGATCTCCATCGGGTCGTGTTCGACCCAGCCCGCCTGCGGGTAGTGCTGGGCGAACTCGCGCTGGGAGGTACCCACCACGTTGGCGTCACGATCGAAAATGATCGCTCGCGAACTGGTGGTGCCCTGGTCCAGGGCGATGATGTAGTTCTTGTCCTGGGTGTCTGTCATGGTCGTAGGCCTTGCAAGAATAGGGGGTCAGGGCTGTGTGTGATGCCGCGATCAACTGGCTTGAGTATCGCCCTGGCGGTTGTCATTTGTCTCAGGGTGCTCGGCAGTTGCAACAGGCAGGTTGCGGGCGATCAGGCCGCGATAGGCCGCGGCGCCCACGCAGGCGCCAACGATCGGCGCGAAGATCGGCACCAGGAAGTAAGGAACGCTGCGCCCACCGGTAAAGGCAATTTCGCCCCAGCCCGCCAGGAATGTCATGAGCTTTGGACCGAAATCACGTGCCGGGTTCATCGCGAACCCGGTCAGCGGGCCCATGGCGCTGCCAATCACGGCGATCAGCAGGCCGATCAGCAGCGGCGCCACGGCGCCGCGCGGCAGGCCATTGTTGTCGTCGGTCAGGGCCATGATCACAGCCATCAGGATAGCGGTGATCACCACTTCGACCAGGAAGGCCTGGCCGGTGGAGAGCGAGGGGTGCGGGTAAGTGGAGAACACCGACGCCAGCTCCAGGCTGGCTTCGCTTCCGCGTAGCATGGCGTGCGCCTGTTCGAAATCGAAGAACAGGTTGCTGTACAGGGTGTAGACCAGTGCTGCACCACAGAATGCGCCGCACACCTGGGCCAGCATGTAGAAGGGCAGCTTGCGCTTGTCGAAACCGGCGAACAGGGTGAGGGCGATGCTCACGGCCGGGTTCAGGTGCGCGCCGGAAATGCCGGCGGTGAGGTAGATGGCCATGCTTACCCCGACACCCCAGATGATACTGATTTCCCACAGGCCGAAGCTGGCGCCCGCGACTTTGAGGGCGGCAACGCAGCCGGTGCCGAAGAATATCAGCAAGCCCGTGCCGAGAAATTCGGCCAGGCATTGGCTGGACAGTGTGGGCTGGCGTAGAGCAGTCGTCATGTATGACCTCGTTGTTTTTGTTGTGAGGCGCTTGGCGCTCGACAGCAAAGCTCGGTGTCCATCCCCATTGACACCGAGCAGGGAAGTGCACCTTTAACGTGCACCACGTATTCAGAAACGAAAAAATATAGACAAGAAACGCTGATGTCAAAGGTCGAAAGTGAACGACCAGTCACGAAATGGCCGCTAAAATCGGTTTCGGATGCCCGTGCCAGAGCTGCGCGATTGCGGTGCGCTGGCTGCCATGTGGGAATTGTCCTAAAGTAGCCGCCGAGCCGTCCCAGACCGGAGCCCCAGCATGACCCCCGCCCTAGACCTGTTGAAGAAGCATCGTGCCGAGCATCGCGTGCACAGTTACGAACACGACCCCAAGTCGGCGTCGTATGGGCTGGAGGCGGCAGAGAAGCTTGGGCTGGACCCGCAGCAGGTATTCAAGACGTTGCTGGCGAGCAGCGAGAAAGGCGAGTTGCTGGTGGCGGTGGTGCCAGTGGGAGGCACCCTGGACCTCAAGGCCCTGGCCCATGCTGCCGGGGTGAAGAAGTGCGAGATGGCCGACCCGGCGGCGGCGCAGCGCGCTACGGGCTACCTGGTGGGTGGAATCAGCCCGCTGGGGCAAAAGAAACGCTTGCGCACCTTCATCGATGATTCGGCGCAGAACTTTGCAACCATCCATGTCAGTGCCGGACGGCGAGGGCTCGAGGTGGAGTTGGCGGCCGCAGTGCTGGCCGAGCATACCCAGGGCAAATTTGCCGGCATTGGCAGAGGCTGAGAAGCTGGGGCTGCCGTGCAGCCCCAGCACCCTGTATCAGGTCGCCGAGCTGTAGCGACGAACCCCATTCTCAAGGGGCGACAACTGCGCCGCAACGCTACCGGGTGCCGGGAACAGCACCAGGTGGTCGGCCTTTACCGCAATGCCGACATCGTCACCTACCTGCTGATCGTCATGGCTGGGGAATATCGCTTCCAGCTGGCTGCCGGTCGGCAACTGCAGGCGGTACAGGGTCGAGGCGCCGAGGAAGCTCTTGCCGACTATTCTGGCCTGCAGGGGGCTGCCTGGTGCATGCACGATATCGTCCGGGCGTAGCAGCACATCCACCGAGCTGCCCGCGGCCATGATGTAGGCGCGGTTACCCCGCAACTCGCCCAGTTCGGTGCTGACCGCTTCGTGGCTGACCATCTGGCCACGAATGAAATAGCCCTGGCCGATGAAGCTGGCAACGAACGGTGTCTGTGGCTCGTGGTACAGATTGTAGGGTGTGTCCCACTGTTCCAGGCGGCCCTCCTTGAACACCCCGACCTGGTCGCTGACGGCAAACGCTTCCTCCTGGTCATGGGTCACCAGAACGGCACTGGTGCCGCGGCTTTTGAGAATGTCACGCACCTCATGGCTCAGCCGCCGGCGCAGTTCCACGTCGAGGTTGGAGAACGGCTCGTCGAGCAGTAGCAGCTGTGGCTCGGGGGCCAGTGCACGGGCCAGCGCTACCCGCTGCTGCTGGCCGCCAGACAGCTCATGCGGGTAACGCCCGCCCAGGCCAGCCAGCTTGACCAGCTCGAGCATTTCTTCGATGACTGCCGCCTGGCGGGGGTGCTTGGCAATGCCGAAGGCTATGTTCTGCGCCACGGTCAGGTGCGGGAACAGCGCGTAGTCCTGGAATACCATGCCGATGCGGCGCTTTTCCGGCGCCAGGGTGAAACCGGCTCGGGAAATTACCTCGCCCGCCAGCTGGACCTCGCCGTCGTGCACCGGCTCGAAGCCGGCGATGGCGCGCAGGGTGGTGGTTTTGCCGCAACCCGATGAACCCAGCAGGCAACCGATGTCGCCTGCGTTCAGGTGCAGGTTGAGGTTCTGGACGATGCGCTGGTCGCCGTAGCCGCAGGCGAGGTTGCGCAGGTTGAGCAGTAAGGGTTGACTCATGCGTGGTGGTAAGCCGGTTCGACAAGGAATTCGAGGAGGGCCTTCTGTGCATGCAGGCGATTTTCAGCCTGGTCCCAGGCGACGGACCGCGGGTCGTCGAGCAGGTCATGGCTGATTTCCTCGCCACGGTGGGCAGGCAGGCAGTGCATGAACAGGGCGTCGGGTGCCGCCAGGTCGAGCAGTTCGCGGGTGACCTGGTAAGGCGCAAAGTGCGCCAGGCGCCGTGCAGTTTCCTCCTCCTGGCCCATGGAAGTCCAGACGTCCGTGGTCACCAGGTGGGCACCGCTTACGGCTTGCTTGGGGTCGCGCACGATTTGCACGTGGTCACCGCC
This sequence comes from Pseudomonas sp. BJP69, assembly GCF_007633355.1. Classification (NCBI taxonomy): domain Bacteria; kingdom Pseudomonadati; phylum Pseudomonadota; class Gammaproteobacteria; order Pseudomonadales; family Pseudomonadaceae; genus Pseudomonas; species Pseudomonas sp. BJP69. The sequence goes on along the minus strand of NZ_CP041933.1, from coordinate 4,304,833 downwards.
AATGGCCATGAAGCGTGGGTCAGGCTCGTAACCTTCCGGGCAAGCGATACGCAACTGGAAGTCAAACTGCCTGGCGGCCTCGATGTAGGAGTTGCACATGTTGAAGCCGTCGCCGATCCAGGCCACGGTCTTGCCTTGAATGGTGCCGCGGTGTTCGAGGAAGGTTTGCATGTCGGCCAGCAACTGGCACGGGTGCGACTCGTCGGACAGCGCGTTGATCACCGGCACGCGCGAGTTGGCGGCGAATTCGGTGAGGGTGCTGTGGGCATGGGTGCGGATCATGACCACGTCGAGCATGCTCGACAACACGATGGCGCTGTCGCCAATCGGCTCGCCACGGCCCAGCTGGGTATCGCGCGGCGACAGGAAAATGGCCTGACCGCCGAGTTGGATCATGCCAGCTTCGAACGACACACGGGTACGGGTCGAGGACTTCTCGAAAATCATGCCCAGCACGCGGTTTTTCAGCGGCTCGAACAGCACGCCTCGTTTGCGCAGGTCCTTCAGCTCGATGCCGCGGCGGATCACCCCGAGCAATTCGTCGGTGGTGAAGTCCAGCAGGGAGAGAAAGTGCCTAGCGCTCATGATTGACTACCTTATCTGCAACAGTATGCAGGTCGACCGTATGGTTTTTTTGACAACGGGAGTGACCTGCGGCGTAAGCCGCACGGGGGCGGACGAAAAAGGGAAAGGCGCAATACTATAAGTAAATGTCGCCTAAAGCCAAGAGGGGAAACAGCAGCCCGCCTGCAAAGAAGTTGCAAGGCGTGTCTCTACCCATTGGGCTGTGCTGTTTTTTATTTGCTACAGCAGGTTGTACACGGCTTGCTGGCAATTTGGCAAATGGCTGTCGCAAATCGTGCCACTGATGTCGGTGGATTCACGCGGCGAAGCGCGCTGGCCGGGGTAGGGTGCGGGGCGCATAGTTTCAGCTCGTTCACTACCCAACAATAAGGCAGAGGCGGCCATGACCAAGACCCTGCATCACCGTGCGTGTCACCTGTGCGAAGCGATCTGCGGGCTCAACATCGAAATCAGCCATGACGACGCGGGGCGGGCGCAGATCAGCTCGATCAAGGGCGACCCCCACGACCCGTTCAGCCGCGGCCATGTCTGCCCCAAGGCGGTAGCGTTGCAGGATATTCAGAATGACCCGGACCGTTTGCGCCAGCCCCATAAACGGGTAGGGGAGCACTGGCAGGCGATTGAGTGGGATGAAGCGTTTACCCTGGCCGCCGACAGGCTGTGGGCGATCCAGCAGGCCCATGGGCGCAATGCCGTGGCCGTGTACCAGGGCAATCCCAGCGTGCACAACTACGGGTTGATGACCCACAGCAACTATTTCCTCGGCCTGCTGAAAACCCGCAACCGTTTCTCTGCCACATCGGTGGACCAGTTGCCGCAGCACCTGGTCAGCCACCTGATGTACGGGCATGGCTTGCTATTGCCGATCCCGGATATCGACCATACCGATTTCATGTTGATTCTCGGCGGCAACCCGCTGGCCTCCAACGGCAGCATCATGACGGTGCCCGACGTGGAGAAGCGGCTCAAGGCCCTGCGCGCGCGCGGTGGGCGCCTGGTGGTGGTGGACCCGCGGCGCAGCGAAACGGCGGCCATGGCCGACCGCCATCTGTTCATTCGCCCCGGGGGCGATGCGGCGCTGTTGTGCGGCGTGCTCGGCACGCTGTTCGACGAGGGCCTGACGCGGCGCTCGCACGTGCCGGTCAATGGTCTGCAGCAGGTTCGTGCGGCACTGGCGCCTCTCAGCGCCGAGGCCATGAGCGCGCTGTGTGGCATCGAGGCGGCCGAGATCCGGCAGTTGGCACGGGATTTCGCCGCCGCCGACAAGGCGGTGTGCTATGGGCGCATGGGCGTGTCGACGCAAACCTTCGGCACCCTGTGCCATTGGCTGGTGCAACTGATCAACCTGGTGACCGGCAACCTCGACCGTGCCGGTGGGGCGTTGTGTACGGAGCCGGCCGTGGACCTGGTCGCGACCACCTCGGGTGGGCATTTCAATGCCTGGCAAAGCCGGGTATCGGGGTTGCCCGAATACGGCGGTGAGCTGCCGGTGGCGGCCCTCGCCGAAGAAATGCTGACGCCCGGCGAGGGGCAGGTGCATGCCCTGGTGACGGTGGCCGGCAACCCTGTGCTGTCCACGCCCAACGGCCGCCAGCTGGACGCTGCGCTGGAGGGGTTGCAGTTCATGCTCAGCATCGACCTCTACATCAACGAGACCACACGCCATGCCGACTTGATCCTGCCCTCGACCTCGGCGTTGGAAAATGATCACTACGACAGCACATTCAACCTGTTGGCCGTGCGCAACATCACGCGCTTCAACCGGGCGATCCTGGCCAAGCCGCAGGGCGCCTTGCATGACTGGGAAATCTTCGTCGGGCTGGCGCAGGCCTATGCCAGGCGTGCCGGGCTGGAGATCAAGCCAACCGTGGCGCCCGCACAGATGATCGACCTGGCCCTGCGCAAAGGCCGCTACGGCGAGGCAACCGCCTGGCAGCTTTCCCTGGCCAAGCTCGATGAGCACCCGCATGGCCTGGACCTTGGCCCGTTGCGCGCCAACCTCGAGGCGCGCCTGGCCACTGCCAGCAAGGCGATCGAAGCGGCGCCCCAGGTGCTGCTGGACGATTTGCAGCGGCTGGCCCGGCAAGCACCGCCAGCGCCGAACGAATTGTTGTTGATCGGGCGCCGCCACGTGCGCAGCAACAACTCATGGATGCACAACTTTCATCGGCTGGTCAAAGGCAAGCCCCGGCACCAGTTGTTGATGCACCCCCACGATCTGCAGCAGCGGCAACTGCAGGATGGCCAGCGGGTGCGGATTCGCTCGCGCACCGGTGCCCTGGAAGTCGAGGTACTGGCTTGCGAGGACATGATGCCCGGTGTGGTCAGCTTGCCCCATGGGTTCGGTCATGGCCGACAGGGCGTACACCTGCAGGTCGCCCAGGCGCAGCCTGGCGTGAGTGCCAATGACCTTACCGACGAGCGCTTGCGTGACCCGGTGTCGGGCAATGCGGCGCTCAATGGCGTACCCGTGCAGGTCGAGGCCGCTTGAGCGATGGCAAGGCCGAGCATGCTGCTCGGCTTTCCGTTACAATGCCTCACCGTGCCGACGATTGCGTCGGAAAGTTCAGCTGAGGTGCTAGATGGATATCATCGATACGATCAAAGAGCAGATTGCCAACAACACCATTCTGCTTTACATGAAAGGTTCGCCGAATGCCCCGCAGTGCGGGTTCTCGGCCAAGGCATCGCAGGCTGTGATGGGGTGTGGCGAGAAGTTCGCCTACGTCGACATCCTGCAGAACCCGGAAATCCGCGCCAACCTGCCAAAGTACGCCAACTGGCCGACTTTCCCGCAGCTGTGGGTGGCCGGTGAGCTGGTCGGCGGTAGCGACATCATGCTGGAAATGTTCGAAAAGGGTGAGCTGCAGGCCCTGATCAAGGACGCCGCCGCCAAGGCCAAAGCTGCCGAAGCCTGATTTCGGCAAGCATGAAAAAACCCGCTGATCGCGGGTTTTTTTATGCAGCGGGTAATTACTCTTCGCCCATCTGCGATTGCAGGTAGTTTTCGATACCGATCTTGTCGATCAGCCCCAGCTGGGTTTCCAGCCAGTCGATATGTTCTTCCTCGGACTCGAGGATATCTTCCAGCATGTCACGCGAGCCGAAGTCACCCGCGGTTTCGCAGTGGGCGATGGCGGCTTTGAGATCGGCCAGGCCCTTGTGTTCGAGCTTAAGGTCGCACTCGAGCATTTCCTTGGTGTGCTCGCCGATCAACAGCTTGCCCAGGTCCTGAACGTTAGGGATGCCTTCGAGGAAGAGAATACGCTTGATCAACTTGTCAGCGTGCTTCATCTCGTCGATCGATTCCTTGTACTCGTGCTTGCCGAGTTTGTTCAGGCCCCAATCTTCGTACATGCGTGCGTGCAGGAAATACTGGTTGATCGCGACCAGCTCGTTTCCGAGGATCTTGTTGAGATGCTGGATGACGCTTACGTCGCCTTTCATTTGGGTTCCTGCCCTGTAGAAGTGTGCCAATAGCAGGAAGTTTGAGCCCGATGCGCAAGTGTGTCAAACCTAAGTGATTGAATAATAAATGAAAATTAATAGGAATAAGAATGTTTGTGAACCGCGTTGGTGGCCTAACTTATTGATATGTAGGCATAAAAAAACCGGACACTAGGTCCGGTTCTTGGAAATTCTGGTTTCAGGCGGTGGTGAATTCTACCGGGTAGGGCAGCGCGGCCTGGCTGACCTGCAGCTCGGTCAGGGTCTCGCGAACTACTTGCTTGGCCAGGCAGGCACATTTGCCACACTGGCTGGCGACATTGGTCGCGGCTCGCACATCCTTGTAACTGCAGCATCCTTCATAGATCGCGTCGCGGATCTGTCCGTCAGTAACGCCGACACAAAGACACACATACATAAGGGCTGACCATCGCTGGTTGAGTCGATGGGTTGGAGCTTAATGTTAATGAGAATGCTTGTCAAAGCACTTTCTGCAAGGCCTGTGCTTGAGCGACCGGCGGTTGCCTGCTCGTTGGATTCGGCCTGTCATCAGAAGCCGTGTATGATGGTCGCCTTTGTTGGATGTCGGGCAGGCCCGTCTGGCCCGGCAAACGGTTCTACACCCTCATCAGGAGATTACAATGAGCGTACTCGTTGGTAAGAAAGCCCCCGATTTCACCGTACCGGCCGTGCTGGGCAATGGCGAGATCGTCGACAGCTTCAACCTGGCTTCGGCCATCAAGGGCAAGTACGGCCTGGTGTTCTTCTACCCGCTGGACTTCACCTTCGTCTGCCCGTCCGAGCTGATCGCCCTGGACCACCGCATCCCTGATTTCCAGGCGCGCAACGTGGAAGTGATCGGCGTGTCCATCGACTCGCACTTCACTCACAACGCCTGGCGCAACACCCCGGTCAACAACGGCGGCATCGGCCAGGTGAAGTACACCCTGGCTGCCGACATGACCCACGAAATCTGCAAAGCCTACGACGTTGAGTCCGAAGGTGGCGTGGCCTTCCGTGGTGCCTTCCTGATCGACACCAACGGTGTTGTTCGTTCGCAGATCGTCAACGACCTGCCACTGGGCCGTAACATGGACGAACTGCTGCGCCTGGTCGACGCCCTGCAATTCCACGAAGAGCACGGCGAAGTCTGCCCGGCCAACTGGAAAAAAGGCGACAAAGGCATGAATGCTTCGCCAGAAGGCGTAGCCGCCTACCTGAGCGAGAACGCCGGCAAGCTGTAATTGCGGCGCGCATGAAAAACCGGCCCTGGTGGCCGGTTTTTTTGTGCCTGGGTGGTGGCTGCGGGCTTGTGTTGCGAAAGGGCCGCCAGGCGGCCCCCAGGTCAATCGTTGAAGTCGCGCCAGCCGCCCAGGTCCTTCCAGCGGTTGACGATGCCGCAGAACAGCTCCGCCGTTTTCTCGGTGTCGTACCGCGCCGAGTGCGCTTCACGCCCATCGAAGTCGATGTCGGCGCTTTGGCAAGCCCGCGCCAGTACGGTCTGGCCATAGGCCAGGCCGGCCAGGGTGGCTGTGTCGAAGCTGGAAAACGGGTGGAACGGGTTACGCTTCACGTCATTGCGCGCCACGGCCGCATTGAGGAAACCGAGGTCGAAGCTGCTGTTATGGCCGACCAGAATCGCCCGCTTGCAGCCATTGGCCTTCAGGGCCTTGCGCACACCGCGGAAAATATCGGTCAGCGCGGTTTCCTCGCTGACTGCCATGCGCAGCGGGTGGTCGAGCTTGATGCCGGTGAACTCCAGCGCGGCCGCCTCGATGTTGGCGCCTTCGAACGGCTCCACCCGGTGAAAGTACGTGTGCTCGGGGAACAGGAAGCCTTTCTCGTCCATGCCGATGGTCACTGCAGCAATTTCCAGCAAGGCATCGGTGGCGCTGTTGAAGCCGCCCGTTTCCACGTCCACTACAACCGGCAGGTAACCGCGGAAGCGCTCGGCCATTGGATGACGCGACCCGCTGTGGCCTTGGCTTTCCAGGTCGTCTTCGTAGAGGTCTTCGCTCACGCGTTTTCCTCCAGCAGGCGCCAGCGCAATTTCTCGCCAGCGCGCAGCGGCACCACGGTTTGCTCGCCGAATGGCAGGCTCTGCGGGGCGGTCCATTCTTCGCGGACCAGGGTGATGGTGTCGGTATTCGCCGGCAGGCCATAGAAAGCTGGGCCGTGCAGGCTGGCGAAACCTTCCAGCTTGTCCAGCGCGTTGCGTTGCTCGAACGCTTCGGCGTACAGCTCGATAGCCGCGTAGGCGGTGTAGCAGCCGGCGCAGCCGCAGGCCGCTTCTTTGGCGTGACGGGCGTGCGGGGCCGAGTCGGTACCGAGGAAGAACTTCGGGTTGCCGCTGGTGGCTGCATCCAGCAGGGCCACCTGGTGGGTGTTGCGCTTGAGGATCGGCAGGCAGTAGAAGTGTGGGCGAATGCCACCAACCAGCATGTGGTTGCGGTTGTACAGCAGGTGTTGCGCGGTGATGGTCGCGCCAACATTGGCCGGTGCTTCGGTGACGAACTGCGCGGCATCGCTGGTGGTAATGTGTTCGAACACCACTTTCAAGGCCGGGAAGCGCTCGACCAGGCGGCGCATGTGCTCGTCGATGAAGCGCTTCTCGCGGTCGAACACGTCGATTTCGCTGCGGGTCACTTCGCCGTGCACCAGCAGCGGCATGCCGACCTCCGCCAATGCCTCGATGGCCGGGAAGATATTGTCGATGCTGGTCACGCCCGAGTCGGAATTGGTGGTGGCGCCCGCCGGGTACAGCTTGGCGGCATACACGATACCGCTGGCCTTGGCGGCACGCACATCTTCGGGGCTGGTACGGTCGGTGAGGTACAGGACCATCAGCGGCTCGAAGCGGCTGCCTGCCGGGCGGGCAGCGAGGATGCGTTCACGGTAGGCACCGGCCTCGGCGGCGTTGCGCACCGGCGGAACCAGGTTGGGCATGATGATGGCGCGGGCGAAAGTACGCGCCACATCGCCAACGGTGTGGGGCAGGACGGCACCATCACGCAGATGGATGTGCCAGTCGTCGGGGCGCAGGAGGGTCAGGCGATCGGACATTGGGGATTCCAGGCGGGTCGAACTCAAGCCCCAATGCTACCGGAAAACCCTGGGCCGAGCACGGCTATCAAGTTTTCCGGTTGGCGTCCGATAGCCTGCAGGTAAGCCGTTGAAATTGTGGAGCCGCCCGTGCGCCAGCGTTACCTGACCCTGTTGACCCTGTTCGCCAGCTTGCCGGCTGCCGCGCTGACTTTTCAGACGCGCATGGAGAACATTGCCTGGAAGGTCGAGGGTGACCCGTTCGAGTGCCGGCTGATCCAGCCGATCGATGGCTTTGGCAGTGGTGAGTTCGTACGCCGGGCGGGCGAGCAGGCAGTGTTCCAACTGCGCTCGGCCAGCAACATACTGGGGGCCGGCACTGCCAGCCTGCTGGCGGCGGCGGCGCCGTGGCAACCCGGTCGTGGTGATATCAACCTGGGAAGCGTGCGCATGGCCCGTACCGGCGTGTTGTTCAGTTCGTCGCAAGGCCAGGCCAGCCGCCTGATCAATGGCTTGCTCGACGGGCGCAGCACGGTGGTGCGCAGCTTTGCGGGCGAAGCCGGCCGGCCCATGGAAGTGCGGGTACTGCCGGTGAGCTTTGCCAAGGCCTACAGCGATTACCAGGTGTGTGCCGCCAAGCTGCTGCCCATGAACTACGACCAGGTGCGCCAGACCCAGGTCGGTTTCCCGGGCGGCGGCATCGAACTGGATGACGCGGCCAAGGCCAGGCTGGATGTGATTCTCGAATACATGAAGGCCGACCCTTCGGTGAACCATGTCGAGCTCAACGGTCACTCCGACAACAGCGGTAATCGCCTGACCAACCGCGACCTGTCACGCCGCCGGGCGCTGGCGGTGGCGGACTACTTCAAGGCTCATGGCATCAAGGATGAGCAGATCACCGTACGCTTCCACGGCGAGCGCTACCCGGTGGCCAAGAACAACACTGCAGCCAACCGGGCGCGGAATCGGCGGGTGAACATCGAGCTGGACCGGGTGGTGGTGCCTGAAAAACCGGTGGAGAAACCGACCGAGCAAGCCCCCCCTGCTTCTGCTGCTGCTGCGCCGGCCAGGCAACCTTGAGGTTGGACAGCCGCGCGCACCGCAGGCCCTTGACTTGCCTGCCTTACTACCGTCCGTCGCCCCTGTGAAAGTTCTTGTCGCTTTGTCGTCAGAAGCTGTCGCGCCACTGTAAATTTATCGTTAACGCCGTTAGAATCGGTCCTTTTCCGTACAACCCCGTGGAGTGATGGCATGGCGGACGTAAAAAAGGTCGTACTGGCGTATTCCGGCGGCCTTGATACTTCGGTGATTCTCAAGTGGCTGCAGGATACCTACAACTGCGAAGTGGTGACTTTCACCGCTGACCTGGGTCAGGGCGAAGAGGTCGAACCGGCCCGCGCCAAGGCTCAGGCAATGGGTGTTAAAGAGATCTACATCGACGACCTGCGCGAAGAGTTCGTGCGTGATTTCGTGTTCCCGATGTTCCGCGCCAACACCGTCTACGAAGGTGAGTACCTGCTGGGTACTTCCATCGCCCGCCCGCTGATCGCCAAGCGCCTCATCGAAATCGCCAACGAAACCGGCGCAGACGCCATTTCCCATGGCGCTACCGGCAAGGGCAACGACCAGGTGCGTTTCGAGCTGGGTGCCTACGCGCTCAAGCCTGGCGTCAAGGTCATCGCCCCATGGCGTGAGTGGGACCTGCTGTCCCGCGAGAAGCTGATGGACTACGCCGAAAAGCACGGTATCCCGATCGAGCGCCACGGCAAGAAGAAGTCGCCGTACTCGATGGACGCCAACCTGCTGCACATCTCCTACGAAGGCGGTGTCCTGGAAGACACCTGGACCGAGCACGAAGAAGACATGTGGCGCTGGAGTGTCTCGCCTGAGAACGCCCCAGACCAGGCTACCTACATCGAACTCACCTACCGCAACGGCGACATCGTTGCCATCGACGGTGTCGAGAAAACCCCGGCAACCGTTCTGGCCGACCTGAACCGCATCGGCGGTGCCAACGGCATCGGCCGCCTCGACATCGTCGAAAACCGTTATGTCGGTATGAAGTCGCGTGGCTGCTACGAGACGCCTGGCGGCACCATCATGCTCAAGGCCCACCGTGCCATCGAGTCGATCACCCTGGACCGTGAAGTTGCTCACCTCAAAGACGAGTTGATGCCCAAGTACGCCAGCCTGATCTACACCGGTTACTGGTGGAGCCCGGAGCGCGTGATGCTGCAGCAGATGATCGACGCTTCGCAGGTCAACGTGAACGGTGTGGTGCGGCTGAAGCTGTACAAAGGCAATGTCACCGTGGTTGGCCGTAAATCGGATGATTCGCTGTTCGATGCCAACATCGCCACCTTCGAAGAAGATGGCGGCGCCTACAACCAGGCCGACGCTGCTGGCTTCATCAAGCTCAACGCCTTGCGTATGCGCATTGCCGCCAACAAGGGCCGTTCGCTGCTCTGATTGCTGGCCTGTGCCATGAAAGAACCCGGCTGCGGCCTGATGCCTGTCGGTTAAGCGTTACTGGGGCTGCTTTGCAGCCCTTCGCGGGCACGCCCGCTCCCACACGTTTAGCGCTGAACGCAAGAGATGCGCTACCCCCTGTAGGAGCGGGCGTGCCCGCGAAGGGTCGCAAAGCGGCCCCAAATTACTTAACTGACTGGCATTAGGCTGCGGCCGGGTTTTTTGTTTCACGATGACTCCAGTACCGTAATTCGCTGGACTACGCCAAGGCTCGATACAGCAGGTTTATCAATTACTTAGGCGAGTTCAACATATGCCGGTGCTTTCCGAAACTTGACCCGGCTTCCCCTCGCGTGGCTCCCATGCGGCTCTTGGAAACCGGGCTTTCCGAGGAGTCATCGTGGCAAGAATAAAACTCACCAAGTCCGCAGTCGATGCGACGCAACCTCAAGACAAGGCCATCGAACTGCGGGACACCGTGGTGCCCGGCTTCCTGTGCAAGATCACCCCGGCAGGGCGCAAGGTCTTCATGCTTCAGTACCGCACGAACGCCGGCGAGCGCCGCAAGCCCGCCTTGGGCCAGTACGGGGAACTGACGGTCGATCAGGCGCGCACGATGGCGCAGGAGTGGCTGGCCGAGGTTCGCCGGGGCGGCGACCCCAGCGCGGCCAAGAATGCCGCGCGCAAGGCGCCGACCATGAAGGAGTATTGCCACACCTTCATGGAGGACTACTCCAAGCAGCGCAACAAGCCCAGCACGCAGCGCGGCTATCAGGGCGTGATTGACCGTTGCATCATCCCGATCATGGGGCGGATGAAGGTGCAGGACGTGAAGCGCCCGGACGTGGCCGCGCTGATGAAGAAGCTGGCCTACAAGCAGGCCGAAGCCAACCGCACCTTCGGCGTCTTGCGCAAGATGTTCAACCTGGCCGAAGTGTGGGGGCTGCGCCCAGACGGCACGAATCCGTGCCGACACGTCCCGATGTACCCGCCCGGCAAGGAAACCCGGCTCATCGTGGACGATGAGTTGGTGCGGATCTTCCGCCAGTTGGAGAAGCTGGAGGCCGAGGGGCTGGAGAACTACGTCATTCCGCTGGCGATTCGCCTGCAATTCGAGTTCGCCGCACGGCGCTCGGAAATCTGCCCGCTCGAATGGGCATGGGTTGATCTGGAAAAGCGCCGCGTCGTCTGGCCCGACAGCAAGACGGGTGGCATCTCCAAGCCCATGAGCGAGGAAGCCTATCGGCTGCTTTCGACGGCACCGCGCCGGGAAGGCTGCCCCTATGTCCTACCGTCGCCGAACGACCCGACCCGGCACCTGACCCACGGCGAGCACTACGGCGGCTGGACGCGCGTGCTCAAGGCGGCAGGCGTGCCGCATGTCGGTACACACGGCATCCGCCACCGGGCGACGACCGACATTGCCAACTCGGGTGTTCCGACCAAGGTGGGCATGAAGCTCACAGGTCACAAGACCGTGGCGATGTTCATGCACTATGTTCATACCGAGGACAAGCCGGTGCGGGACGCGGCCGAACTGGTGGCGAATCGGCGGCTGGCGATTACCGGGGCATCCCGTTCTATGGAGGCGACAGCATGACAAGGAAGACGCCTGTGGCAACGCGGAAGCCCGCCGCCTTACCTGCCGGCTACGCCGGCATCCACGGCGGCATCGTCGAGCTGCTGGATGCGGCGCGCCAGGCGGCGGCGCGCAGTGTCAATGCAATGATGACCGCCAGCTATTGGGAAATCGGCCGCCGGATCGTCGAGGCCGAGCAGAAAGGCAGGCGGCGGGCTGGTTACGGCGAGCAATTGATGGAACGCTTGTCCGCCGACCTGACGGCCCGATTCGGGCGCGGGTTCGGCGTCAACAACCTGGAGAGCATGCGGCGTTTCTACCTCGCGTACCCCCAACCAGAGATTTCCCAGACACTGTCTGGGAAATTGGGAAACGAGTCGCCCCCTGAGAAATCCCAGACAGTGTCTGGGAAATTGAGTCTGTCCGAACTGGCTCAGGTCTTTACCCTGCCGTGGTCGGCCTATGTCCGGCTGCTGTCGGTCAAGGATGACCATGCCCGCCGGTTCTACGAGACCGAAGCACTGCGCGGTGGCTGGAGCGTGCGCCAGCTCGACCGGCAGATAGGCAGCCAGTTCTATGAACGCACGGCCTTGTCCAAAGACAAGGCCGTGATGTTGGTCAAGGGTGCGGCGGCCAAGCCCGAGGATATCGTCACGCCCAATGACGCCATCAAAGACCCGTATGTGCTGGAGTTCCTTGACCTCAAGGACGAGTACTCGGAATCCGACCTGGAAGCGGCCTTGATCCAGCGGTTGGAAGACTTTCTGCTGGAGCTGGGCGAAGGCTTCACCTTCGTTGGGCGGCAGCGCCGGTTGCGCATCGACCAGACCTGGTACCGGGTGGATCTGCTGTTCTTCCATCGCAAGCTGCGCTGCCTGGTCATCATCGACCTGAAGTTGGGCAGCCTGACCCATGCCGATGTGGGGCAGATGCATATGTACTGCAACTATGCCAAGGAGCATTGGGCCTACCCGGACGAGAACCCGCCGGTGGGCCTGATTCTGTGTGCCGACAAGGGCCATGCTTTGGCGCGGTATGCGCTGGATGGCTTGCCAACCAAGGTGATGGCGGCGAACTACCGCACTGTGCTGCCAGATGCCGAGTTGTTGCAAAAAGAACTGGAGAACACGCGGCGGCTGCTCGAATCTCGCGGAGCGCTGTCCTTCAAGGACGGCAAGCCATAGTTGTGCGTCCCGGCGTACCGCCGTCGGGCTCGCGGGCTGCGCCCCGTGCTTCGTGCCGAATCACAGCCATTCGGCGCTGATCCCTGACGCCTCCGGCCTGGATCGTTGATCCGGGCCTGCGCGTGCTGCGCACTTGCCAACGGCGGGTGTGTGGCTGAGTGGGGTGTAGGCGGTCTTGCTGTTCCCTTCACCGTATCACGGCGTTCTCGCCGTCAATGACTGCGCGTGCTCGCACGCTTGCGGCCTAGTGGCCGTCTTCGATCTCTGACTGCTTGCGCTGCGCCGTGCTGGCAACGGTTCCGGGCAATTCCGCCCGAGCAACCGGAGCACGATTATGTCGCAACTGTCCTTTTCCTCGTTCGATGACGCTTTGCTGGTGCGTGACGCCCAAGGGCGCTACATGCCGGCATCGGTGGATCAAATTCTCGAAGCGGCGCGCCAGGCCATCGAGTTGAAAATGCAGCGTGGTGCTGAGTTCACTTCCCCGGCGCTGGTCAAGGAGTACCTGCGCAACAAGCTGGCAGGCTTCGAGCATGAAGTCTTTACAGTGCTGTTTCTGGACACGCGCCACCGGCTGATCGAGTACCGGGAGATGTTCCACGGCACCATCGACAGTGCATCGGTGTATCCGCGTGAAGTGGTCAAGGAAGCCCTGCGGCTCAATGCGGCGGCGGTCATCCTCTCGCACAACCATCCGAGCGGGAATCCTGAGCCGTCACAGGCCGACAGGGTGTTGACGCAGCGGCTGAAAGAGGCTCTGACGCTGGTGGAAGTTCGCACGCTGGATCATGTCATCGTGGCCGGTGCAAACACGGTGTCGTTTGCAGAGCATGGCTTGTTATGACACACGGGGGCTATTGCCCCCGTTTTCTGATACGAGGAAGGACATTCGGGACTTACCCGTCTAGCATATCTTCGAGCGATATCTCCCCACGCAACATCTTTAAGAACGTGGCTTGTCCACCACTGCCTGGTGCGAAATTTCGGGTTGTAAAGTCTTCGTCTTTTAACTCGATGTGATCCAGTTTTTTATAAAATTCATTCACGGACGGAATCAGTCCATAGTTTCCTTGCGCAAGTTCTGGATACGCATCTTCTCGCAAATAAATCATGAAGGCTTTAAAGGCGTTTGATCGAGGAAGGAGATTGCCCACGCGATCAGTTGCATTCCATGAGTCTGGCCATTTTTTCTCAACTGCCTTAAAGTAGTTGTAAATTATTTCGGTAATATCAATCTCTTTTCCATCAATAAATAAATTTCTAAATGGAAATTTTTTCAAATCAGATCCAGCGACGTGCTTTATTTTCTTCCCTGCCAAGAGATCATTTCTATCTTGAACGGGGTTGGGTGAAATGAATTTAACTAAAGATTCAACAAAGGATGCTTGTGTCAAGGGCTCTTTTTTTCGACCTGGCGTAGCTGTTCCTAGCCGCTTAATCCTTTGATATAGCGGGCTGCTTGGCTCTTTATCCAATGCCACCGCTACATTGTGGCATGTCTTATGAGGACTTGATGTTTTTGCCAGCTCCGTCAGGTCATACACAAGGCTTTTATTAACTTTTGTTTGCGCAAGATTTACGGTTGCAAATATATTTGCCTGCTCGGAGACATCCGCCCCGATAAATATCGCAACATTAATATCAAAATCTCGCTCATCGTAATCAAAACACCAATTATTGTTTTCATCCATGAAGGCAGCAATGCGGTGTTGACCATCTATAACTTTTGCAATTCTAGCGTAAGGTATTGAGTCTGCCTCATCAGAGGCATCGGCTTGATACTCCTTAAGAACCAGTGTGCCGATGCCGTTCCCATCTGAGTCATATTCAGCGCACTTTTCATCCACAGCAAGGATAACTGATGTTGGAAATGTCGAATCCTCTCCTTCGATATATTGCTTTATTTCTTTAATTCTCTTGGGGCTGACAGGGCGCTGGATACCAAGATATTTCTCAAGGTCACGCTGGTCTTTGGCTAACCGCCTTACATCCGAGAAGGATATATCTACTAGGTCTTGTGCCCTTATTGATGCGATATAAAAATCGCCAATTGGCTGGCGGACTTTCAGGACTGTAAGCTTTAATTCTTTACTCATCACCAGACTCCCGAGCACGCAGCCTTGCAGAAAAATCGTTCACTATATTTTTTTCAGAGCTTCTATTCTCCGATACAAAATCACCTCTCCATGCTCCATCAAGGAGCGTGAGATACCAGCAGTATAAAGAAAAGATGTAGATTGGCAGTGATAAACTACTTAGGTAGTAGCCGAGAAACGAGTTTTGGAAGTCACTCGACCCTGCCTTAATCTGCCCGAAAGCAATAGCGGTCAAGATCATGATGACGATTGAAATCAACGCCAGCAACCCGTAGCCCTTGAATAACCTTCTAACGCTTTGTACTATTTTTTCGCCAAATTGAGTTTCTGATGATTCTTGGTACTTCTCAAAAATCATATAGAAAATAGGCGTAAGAAATGTGGCGGTGTACACAAATAATTCTGAAACTGTAATGGACTCTCTTAGCTTCAGCAGAAGCTTTACTCCCACACCCGAGGTTCCATCTGGTATTGGCGACAGAAATACAGCGACGATGACAGGAAGGCTGGTCAAAATCCAAAGCGTAGAGAATTTCTTTAATGCTGTTTTATGAGCATTCAGAGGAAAATGCACCAGGCATTGAATTAGAGGCAGGCGGCCGATGGTCTTTAGTAGCATTTGATGACGACCTCCTCGTACCTGCCCCGAGCGGAAGATTTCCCGGCTATGATGCTGGCTCTATTTAACGTTGAGATCTCGCCTAGGTTTTCATATAGGCGTTTTATGCTGTCATGGCAGGCGTTAGTCACAAGCACTTTTGCCCCTCGTGATACAGCAAGCTCGACGGCATCACGAAGTCGAACCTGGTCTTCCCAGGAAAATATACTTTCGTTGTACTTTAGAAAGCCGTTGTAGTTATGTTTGACTGTATAAGGAGGATCTATAAAAACAAAATCCCCCTGCCCGGCCTTTTCAAGAGCAATTTCAAAGTCGCCAGAGAGAAGCTCTACATTTTTTAAGCACAAGGCGATTTTTTCAAAATCATCAGTCGACAGAACTACATTCTGCTTCGTTCCTATTGGGACGTTGAATTCACCTTTCTTATTTACCCGGTATAAGCCATTCCAACAGGTTCTGTTTAGGTAAATAAATTGCGCTGCTCGTGTTTCTGGCGTGCGTAACCGCTTTCGGCGAGTTTGATAATAATATTCTGAAGAGTGATTTTTGTGATGAACTCGAAGCAAATCTGCAACTTTCTTCCAGTCGCTTTTTATTGCCTCATAAACTTCTATGAGCTTTTCGTTTTTATCGCAAAGAATAGCGGAATGCGGAAGCAGGCTAAAAAAAACTGCGCCACTACCCACAAAAGGCTCGATATATCTTTCGTGCTCTATATTTAGAAGGTGTGAGTGCTTTTCGACCAACCACCTTTTCCCTCCTGCCCATTTCAGAAAAGGCGAGGTTTCTTGATAGTGGCTATTCGCGTGCGGTGGGGCGGGAATGATTTTTGTTTCGCAAAAACCTTCCTCCAACTCCAAAGAGACCCCTTCGATCGTTGCAACAGCAGCGCATTGGAATGGGTTATTTTCCCTTGATTGCCTCAAGCCCATTTTCTGTTTCCTTCATCAATTCAGAAGCGCTGCATCCCAGTGCTCTAGCAATTTTCAAGATAATCGCCAGAGTGGGCATATGCTCTCCTCGTTCAATCTTCCCCATATGTGAGCGCTCGATTCCTGCACGATTTGCCAAAGTTTCTTGCGCAACACCCTGTGCAGTCCTGATAGAGCGTACTGCGGCGCCAAACGCTTGTGCCGGCTCCGCTTCAAAGGTTGTCGCGCCCGTCGGTCGGCCACGCTGGATGGATCGCTTCTGCATATGCAGAAGTTTCAGTTTGTACAAAATTTAAAACCACGTTATATTTAACTCATTCATCCGATCCCACTTGTTTTTGTGCCTTTGAAGAAATCCACATCAGCGGCTTTCTTCAAAAGCGGAGAGCCTGATCCGTGTCTTTCCTGACTTCCGTACATGCGCCTGCGTGGCTCTACGCTTCTGCGGATTCGTACGCTTGCGCATTTGTGCATCAGGGCGCAAGCACGAATGCGCTTCAGCGCTTGCGTGCATTCGTGCAAGGCGCGCGGTCGTGACCCCGCTTGTCACCGAGGACGACCGGGCGCGGCTGCTGGCCCACGGCCAGGCCCGCGCCGCCGGGCAGGATACCGACCCGCTGCCCGTGGTGCGGCTGTTCACCCCCGACGCGCACGCAACCTGGCTGCTGGCCTCGCTCGATCCCACCGACGGCGATACGGCCTATGGCCTGATCGACCTGGGCATCGGGATGCCTGCCCTGGGCACGGTGAAGCTCTCCGATCTGGCGTCCATCGTCGGGCCGCGCAAGCAGCCCGTGATGCGCGATCGTTACTTTCAACCGACACGGCGGCTGTCGGAGTATGTGCGGCTGGCCGAAGAAGACGGTTCGATACCGGACTGATGCAGGCCCGCGCAGCGAGGCCAAGCGCAGCGCATTGTGACTATTTCCGTCTCACTCAAGACCCGCCCGGTCTGAATCCGCATTCTTGCACCGAAGCGGTGCAACTCTGATGTAAACAGTCATGGTCTTTGGCCCGGGCTGCGGCACGGTATCGGCTGCTGACCGTCGATTCCAGGCGGCACAGCCGTCGCATTCAGACGATTTTCGCAATGCACCGGAGCCAATCGGACTTGACACCCGTAGTTTCAGCTTAACCCGATAACGATGACGTTTTGATGTTGAAACGATAGCTCCCGCATGCCGAGCCGCAGCGACGTTCCTGCTGACTGACAGGAGGTTGCGTCATGGCTGGCCCGAGTGCCGAACATCGAGAACACTGGTATCCGACCGCTGCGTATCTCTACACGCTGCATCTTGATGGCCCGGCCTTGGCCTGGGAGTACCTGCGCCGCAATCCCGACTACCGGCTAGACTGGCTGCGCCGTCGCCGCCGCCCGGATGCGGCGCACCGCTGGGGCCTGCGCCTGCTGGAAGATCCCGCCCTAGACGCACGTGACGCGCATCCGGCCTGGTTTCCCGACCACGATGCCGTGGTGCAGCTTTATCCCGATGCCGACCCACCGCCCGAAGCCTATGCCTTCGAGTTCTGGTGTGTTCCCGGCCGCAAGCATCTGATCCACGACGGCAAACGCCTGGTGCTGGTGTCGCGCTGGCCCGGTTGCTGCCTGCGGCTCGCGCTGGCGCCGGGCCTGGAAGACGGCATGGCCTACCTCTACGCTACCCGCGCCTGCGCCACACCCTGCGCGCGTTATCAGGCACTGGTGGCCGAACTGGACAAGCTGGCGGCGCTGCCGGATGCCGTGCCTGCGGCAATGGCCCGTTCCCGGCCCACGCTCGCGGCGGTGCAGGAACTGCACACGCTCCAGGCGCTTGACGCGACCCTGGCCGGCGCGTCCTTGCGCGAGGTGGCCGAAGGGTTGTTCGGCGTGGATGCCGTGGCCGCCGACTGGCACGCCGACAGCGCCTTGCGTGCCCGCGTGCGGCGGCTGGCGCGTCGCGGCGAGGCGCTGATGCGCGGCGGCTATCGCAGCCTGGCGCAGCTTGGGCCAGTTGCATCGTAGCAAGGGGGGACGTTTTGCACTCCCTGCAATTCGTCCCTTAGCAGGAAGCCTGAATTTCTCGAAAGTGCCTCCATCCGGCCGCGTGGTGTGGCCGGGCTTGATGGAGGTAAATCCCATGCGACCCGCTCCCTTGCGGCCCTCTGTAACCGCTCCTTCCGCTGCTGTTGCTGCGCCCGCGCAGCCCCAACGCTATCTGACCAACGACGAAGCCGCCGACTACCTGCGGCTGTCGCCCCGCACGCTGGAGAAACAGCGCGTGATCGGCGGCGGGCCGAAGTTCCGCAAGTTCGGCCGGCGCGTCATGTACGCGGTGGCCGACCTGGATGCCTGGGCCGATGCGCGCAGCTTCGATGCCACCTCCGACCCGGAGTACGCCGAGCGCCATGCGGGTGACTACCGTGATCGCCGCTGATCGCAGGTTCACGGGTGGCCGCCGTCATGTCCAGTCTCGCGCTGCCGCCCCGGCAGCGGTCGGTGCAGGAGCGCGAACAGCTCGACCTGTTTCGCGCCTTGCCGGGCGACATGGCGCCGCGCGACAGCCAAGACTTGATGGCCTATCCGTTCTTCTCGCTGGCGAAGTCCAAGCGGGTCAAGCCCATCGACTTCCGGGCGGGCAACGTGACGATCCGCGTGGAAGGCACGACCGAGCATGGCATCGCCACGATCTGGGATGCCGACATCCTGATCTGGGCCGCCAGCCAGATCGTGGAGGCGCAGGACGCGGGCCTGCGGCCATCGCGGCTGATGCACGCCACGCCCTACGAGATCCTGCGCTTCATCGGGCGCGGCACCGGCTCACGCGACTACCAGCGTCTCAAGGCCGCGCTCGACCGGCTGCAATCGACCACGGTGGCCACGTCCATCCGCGAGACCACGGGAAGGCGGCTGCACCGCTTCTCGTGGATCAACGAGTGGAAGGAACTGGCCGACGCCAGCGGCACGCCATTGGGCATCGAACTGATCCTGCCGGACTGGTTCTACGCCGGCGTGCTCGATGCCGCCCTGGTGCTGACCATCGACCCGGCGTATTTCCGGCTGACCGGCGGTATCGAGCGATGGCTGTACCGGCTGGTACGCAAGCACGGTGGCAGGCAGGAATACGGCTGGCAGTTCGATTTCCGCTACCTGCACCAGAAGTCCGGCAGTACCGCCAAACCTTACGACTTCGCCTGCGACCTGCGCGCGCTGGTGGCGCGGCAGTCGCTGCCCGGCTACGTCCTGGGCATCGAGCGGATGCCGGACGACGGAACGGAGTTATTGACCTTCCGACCCGTGCCGTCCACGGCACGGGGATAACTCCGGGACAACCTGTGAATAGTGTCGTGCTATCAGGCGTGCGGGGTATCGTGCTATCAGGCGTGGCCCTATCGTGCTATCAGGCGTGCCAATCGGCCGAAAACCCGCGCCAGCATTGGGTTTGCGCGCTCTCTAACATACATAACTTAAATTCTCTAACTTTTAGTAGAGAAGCGCCGCTGCGGTGGACAACCGCCACGCGGCCACAAACGGCAGGCAATCCAAGCCGCCAGAAATCAGGTTTTGCAGGCGACTCGAAGCAAGGCTTTCCAGCACGGAGGGCCGCGCCATGATCGTCGCGTTACTCAACCAAAAAGGCGGCGTCGGCAAGACCACGCTCGCCACCCACATCGCCGGCGAACTGGCGATGCGCGGCCAGCACGTCGTCCTGCTGGATGCCGACCCGCAGGGTTCATCGCTGGACTGGACGCAGCGCAGAAGCCAGCAAGGCTTGCCACGGCTGTTCAGCGCCGTGGGCCTTGCACGCGAAACGCTGCACCAAGAGGCGCCAGAACTCGCCCGCCGCGCAGATCACGTCATCATCGACGGGCCGCCGCGCATCGCCGCCTTGGCGCGCTCCGCGCTGCTGGCAGCCGAGCGCGTGCTGATTCCGGTGCAGCCCAGCCCCTACGACTTGTGGGCCAGCGCCGAGATGGTGGCACTGATCCGTGAGGCGCAGGTGTTCCGGCCTGCGCTGCGCGCGGCCTTCGTCATCAACCGCCGCGTTAGCACCACGGTGATCGGTCGGGAGGCGCGGCAATCGCTGGCCGAACAGCCGTTGCCGGCGCTGCGCGCTGAGGTTCGGCAAAGGATCGTCTTCGCCGACAGCGTGGCCGCTGGTCGACTCGCCCGCGAGACGGCGCCCGACAGCGCCGCCACCCGCGAGATCGCCGCGCTGGTCGATGAACTGCTGCGGTGGCCGACATGACCGCACAGTCGCCACCGAACAGCAAGCGCACGGCCAAGCGCATTGGCATCGGTGCGCGCCCACCGGCGAATCCGCACGCTGAGGCGTGGATTCGCCAGGGCGACGCTGATGCGCTCAATAAGGGCGACCTCTACACCGCACGCCTGACCCTCGACGTGACGCCAGCGCTGCGCGCGCGCATCAAGATCGCCGCCTTCGGTCAGGGCGTGACCGTGGCCGAACTGCTCCGCGGCCTGCTGGAACGGGAGTTTCCCGAGACCCGCACGGAGAACCTGCCATGAACGCATCCATCGCACCTGCCGCGAACGCGGTCACGGCTTCTGCATCGACCACGCCAGCGACTTCGCTTTCGACACTCGCCCGCCAGGCCGGCAACGTGCCGCTGACGCGCGTATCGCTGGCCTACATCGAACCGCGCTTCAAGCTCTACCTGCGCTTCGGCGAACCTGCGCGCACGCTCCAGCTCGACCGCTGGCGGCGCTGCGCGGTGTTCCTGCCGAACGCTGTTCTCTGCCGCATCCGCTGGCAGACCAACGACTACGGCACGATCCGCTGGCAGCTCATGGTGATGCAGGCTGGCACGCCATTGGATGCCTTGCAGCGCATCCCCGGCGTGCGGCCAGGCGCACGTCTGCTGCTGCACGCCGAGGATGACGCCAACGTGCGCGCCGTGTTGGAACGCATCGACGGCATCGAGGCGCTGGGCATCGCCGCGTCTGCCGTCTCGCCCGCGTACTGGCGCACGCTGGGCAACCGTCTGGAGGCCCGCCTGCCGCTGCCCGAATACACCGCCGAGCGGCATTCCGCGTGGCTCGCTGGGAAGGCGCTGCCATGACGACCGTTTCCACTTCGTCCGCCTCGCCGCATCCTCGCTCGCGCCTGCGCGCTCGCATCGTGCTGGCGGGCTTCGCCGCAGTCGGCCTCGCTGCGCTGGCCTGGGCGGCGTTCGTGCAACCGCTGCCGCGCCTGACGTACAACCCATCCGACAGCGTGGCGGTCGGATGGTATCGCATCGAACCGTTCGACCCGCGCACTGCTTCGCTGCTACGTCCGTTGTCCGTGGACAGCATCGTGCTCGTGCCGTTGCCAGTCGAGGTAGCCGCACTGGCTGCGCAGCGCGGCTACCTGCCGACGCGCGTTCCGCTGCTCAAACGTGTGGGCGCAGTCGCACCGCAACACGTTTGCATCGTCGCTGGACAGGTACGCATCGACGGCGTGCCTTCGGCCGCCGTGCTGCCTGCCGACCGGCTGGGCCGGTCGCTGCCATCCTTGCAGCTTTGCCGCCACCTCGAACCGGGCGAGCTGTTCCTGTTGAGCGTGACAAAGCCGGCATCGTTCGACAGCCGCTATTTCGGGCCGGTCAGCGCATCCACCGTGATCGGCGTTGCGCATCGGGTCTGGCTGGAGGCACGCCCATGATGGCGGCCGATTCGCTGCACGCTGCCGTGCATCTCATCGTGCCATCGGGCATGTCGTTCTGGCTGCTGCCGCCATGTCGTCGCGCGTGCAGTGCGGGTGCATTCGCACCGCACTTCGCGCTGCCATCCAGTGTGCAGGCGTCTTGCCTCGAACGCGCCCGGCTAGCGGCCATCGGCGTGTCCCTCTGCGCGTTCGCCGGCGGGCTGGCTGCAAGCAGCACAGCACCGCCGGGCCGCCGACGCCTGGAGCACCAGCGACAGGCAAAGGCGGAAGGCAAGACAAAAGGACGCGGCACCGGGCCGCGTCGAAAGCCAGTCTGCACATGGGGGTGGCGCGGCACGGAGCGGCTTTGCCGCCGTGCCGCGTTCGGCGCGAAGGTCGCGCCAATGCAGGCATGTCCGCGTGCTTCGCACGACAGGACACGCCAGAGCTTGCAGGGAGCGCAGCCATGACCGACCGCCGCGACGACGATTTCCGCGTGCGCCCCAGCGCCCCGAAGAACCGGGGCAAGGGCCAGGGGCAGAGCTTCGTTTCCAAGGTGCTCAAACAGGCGGGCAAAGCCAGCAGCGGCAAGTCCACGGTGCGCCGTCCGGCATCGGCGAGTGGCACCGGCCAGCGGCCCGGCTCGCGCCTGGGGCGCGGCCACACGGCAGCACGCTTCGCCGGGGCGAAGCTGACGCCTATGTCGCGGCGCGCGACCATCAAGACGCTGCTGGTGAACCACCAGCGGGCCAGCCCGCAGTCGCTCGCCAAGCACCTGCGCTACATCGAGCGCGACGGCGTGGGCCGCGACGGCGAGCCGGGCCAAGCCTACGGGCCGCAGACAGACGTGGCCGATCTCGACGCCTTCAAGGAACGCTGCGCCGACGACCGGCACCATTTCCGCTTCATCCTCTCGCCCGAGGATGGCGCGGAGCTGGAAGACCTGCGCACCTACACGCGGCACCTCATGGGCCGCATGGAGGCCGACCTGGGTACGGGCCTCGATTGGGTGGCCGTGAACCACTGGAACACCGACAACCCGCACACGCACATCGTCGTGCGCGGGCGCGACGACACCGGCAAAGACCTCATCATCGCGGGCGACTACATCGCCGATGGCTTCCGCTATCGCGCCGCCGAGCTGGCGACCGAATGGCTGGGGCCGCGCACCGAACTGGAGATCCAGCAGACCTTGCAGCGTGAGGTGGAGCAAGAGCGGTGGACGAGCCTGGATCGCACCCTCAAGCGTGAGATAGGCGAGGCCGGCGGCGATGGCCTGGTGCGCGTCGAAAGGTTCAACGCCCCCCGCTTGCAGCGCCAACGCCTGATGCTAATCGGCCGCCTGCAACACTTGCAGCGCCTGGGCCTGGCCGACGAGACGCAGCCCGGCACCTGGGCCATCCATGCCGATGCGGAAAAGACATTGCGCGCGCTGGGCGAGCGCGGCGACATCATCCGCACCGTGCAGCGGGCCATGCGCGGCGAGCCGCGCGAGCTGGCCGTGTTCGAGCCGGGGGACGATGGCCGAACCATCCTCGGCCGTGTGGCCGCGAAGGGGCTGGCCGACGAGCTGCGCGACCGGGGCTATCTGGTCATCGACGGGGTGGACGGCAAGGCCCATTACGTCGCGCTCAACGCCCGCGACGAGCTGGCGAACTACCCGAGCGGCGCCGTGGTGGAGGTGAAAGGCTCGGCCGACGTGCGCGCAGCCGACAAGAACATCGCCGCGCTGGCGAGCGATGGCCTGTACCGCACTGACCATCACCTGGCGATCGGGCAGGGCCGGGCCAAGGCCGGACGCGACCCGCAAGAAGTCGTCGCCGCCCACATCCGCCGGCTGGAGGCCCTGCGTCGGGCCGGCATTGTGGAGCGCGTTGCCGAAGGGCTATGGAAGGTGCCGGACGACCTGGCCGAGCGTGGCCGCCAGTACGACGCGCAGCGCCTGGGCGGCGTGGCCGTGGAGCTGAAATCGCACTTGCCCATCGAGCGGCAGGCCCGCGTGATCGGGGCCACGTGGCTCGACCAGCAGTTGATCGGCGGCGGCTCGGGCCTGGGCGACCTGGGCTTTGGTGGCGAGGCCAAACAGGCCATGCAACAGCGCGCCGACTTCCTGGCCGAACAGGGGCTGGCCGAGCGGCGCGGGCAGCGCGTGATCCTGGCGCGCAACCTGCTGGGCACACTGCGCAACCGGGAACTGGCACAGGCCGCGAAGGGCATTGCCGCTGAAACCGGCCTGGAGCATCGCCCGGTGGCCGACGGGCAGCGCGTGGCTGGCATCTACCGGCGCAGCGTCATGCTCGCCAGCGGGCGCTACGCGATGCTGGACGACGGCATGGGATTCAGCTTGGTGCCGTGGCGGCCGGTGATCGAGCAGCGGCTGGGGCAGCATATCGCCGCCGTGGTGCGCGGTGGCGGCGTATCTTGGGAGCTTGGACGACAGCGCGGGCCAAGTATTTCTTGAGACCCTTCATCTACTTGTCGAACGGCCGAGCGCCTTCATCAGCCCCGGCTTCTGGCTCGCAAAGGTGCCATAGAAGACCTCATTACCGATGAGCGTGATCGGAGCCACGCGCACGCCGGTTCGTGACTTGGCTTCCGCAGAAATCTTCGGGTCGCTCAGGTCGCGTTCTTCAAACACGATGCTCTGCTGGGACAGCCACTCCTTCAGCACCCGACAGTCC
Organism: Pseudomonas sp. BJP69; assembly: GCF_007633355.1. NCBI lineage: Bacteria > Pseudomonadati > Pseudomonadota > Gammaproteobacteria > Pseudomonadales > Pseudomonadaceae > Pseudomonas > Pseudomonas sp. BJP69. The sequence continues at coordinate 4,280,569 of NZ_CP041933.1, read as the reverse complement.
GGGCAGGCTGGAGTGCTATAGATGATGATGCGCGGGGTGCTGGCTTGGTTCATGGTCGTGCCTTCACTTTCCCCGAGCGGCAAGCCAGCTCTTCATCATGGCGATCTCTCCTTCCTGCGCAGAGATAACCTCCTGAGCCAACTCGCGGACCTCCGGGTCCTTGCCGTACTGCAACGCCACCTTGGCCATGTCGATCGCGCCCTGGTGATGCGGGATCATGCCGCGCATAAAGTCCACATCGGCATCGCCGCTGAAGTCAATCATCATGTCGGCGTGCATGCGGTCATTGCCGGCAGGGTAGGCGGTCGTCGAGGCGTCGCCCGAGCTGCCGGTCGCCGCCTGTTGGCCGCGTTCTCCAAGCCACTTATTCATCATGGCGATCTCGCCTTCCTGCGCAGAGATAACCTCCTCAGCCAACTTGCGGACCTCCGGGTCCTTGCCGTACTGCAACGCCACCTTGGCCATGTCGATCGCGCCCTGGTGGTGCGGGATCATGCCGCGCATGAAATCGACGTCGGCGTTGCCAGTGAACTGCGCTCCCATCCCCGCGTGCATCTGGTCGTTCACGGCGCGATACGCGGTCGTGGAAGGGCTGTCATTGGCCGAGGCGCTGGAGGGCATCGCGTGCCCTTGGTGATCTCCGCTCGCATTGGCCTGCATCACTTCACCCGACGGGACCACCTTCTTCTGAACGGCCATCAGGCCGATGGCGACCACGACGGCGCCCGCAATGAACAACAGGCTGAACTTGTTGACTCTCATGAAAAACTCCTTGAATGAGATTGATGGAGTCACTGTAGGGCTTCCCATTGTTGGAAGGTCAAGCCCCTCATTTCGCCGTTGATGCCGATGAAGACCCTCGGCGCAAGATCCAGTCCTTCACTTCCGCCGCCTACGACAACGCGCTGTCGAAGCTGCAGCGGTGGAAGCAGGTGATGTAGCGCCTGAGGCGACCGCTAGATGGAACACCTCCCGCATCGGCCCGATCAGCCCGGACCTAGCCGCACCGGCTTTCGCGCGGTCTGCCACAGCAGCGGCACCAAGATCAGCGCCAGGGCCGGGAAGATCATCCAGTTGACCGCCTGCCAGCCCGAGCTGTGCAGGATCGATCCCGCGAGGAACGACACGGCCGCCGTGGCGGCGAAGACGAAGAAATCGTTCATGCCCTGCGCCTTGCTGCGCTCGGCCGGGGTGTGGCAATCGGTGACCACCGCCGTCGCGCCGATGAAGCTGAAGTTCCAGCCGATGCCCAGCAGCGCCAGCGAGCCCCAGAAGTGGGACAGGCCGAGCCCGCCCAGGGCCACCACCCCGGAGGCGGCGAGCAGCACCATGCCCACGGCGGTCACGCGCTCCTTGCCGTAGCGCACCATCAGCCGCCCAGTGAAGAAGCTCGGCCCGAACATCGCCAGCAGGTGCCACTGGATGCCCAGGGCGGCGTTGTCCACCGAATGCCCGTGGTTGACCATCGCCACCGGCGCGGCGGTCATCACGAACGCCATCACCCCATAGGACACCACGCCCGCGGCCACGGCCAGCGCGTAGCGCGGCATCGCCAGGAGCTGCAGCACCGTGCGGCCGCTGTCGGCGGCGGCTTCGGCCGGGGTCTGGCGCGGCGTGCGCAGCATCAGCAAGATCGGCAGGGCGATCAGCGGCAGCAGCGCCTGGCTGAGGAAGCTGCCGACGTAGGGCGTGCCCGCTACCGCGTCGCGCGTGAAGATCACCAACTGCGGCCCGATGATGGCACCCGCGAGACCCCCCACCATCACCCAGGAAATCGCCTTGGCCTTGAGCGCGTCCTCGGCGGTGTCGGCGGCTGCGAAGCGGTAGCTCTGCACATACGCGCCGTAGAAGCCCGCCAGGAAGGTGCCGGCGCAGAAGATCCAGAACGAGGCCAGCATGATGCCCAGCGCGGCGATCAGGCCCGAGGCCACGCCGAAGCCGACCCCGACCACGTATCCGTTGCGGCGGCCATGGCGCCGCATGATGAACGCCGCAGGCAAGGTGCCGATGGCAAGACCCAGGCCGAACAGGCTCACGGGCAAGGTGATCCAGGCCGAGTCCTTGGCAAGCTGCTGGCCGACCAGCCCGCCCAGCGACATCACGATGGGCGCGCTGGCGCCACCGAGCGCCTGCGCGGCGGTGAGAACGCCGATGTTTCGGCGCGTGATGCTCTGGTCGGTCATGGGCGGTCTTTCTTGTTCGTTTGTCTGGCCGGAAATATTACACGCATGAATATATGTTCAGTTATCCGACCATGATTCGGCCATGCGATGCTCATGAACCGCCGCAACCTGGTCGCTCCTCGCAAATCTCCCGAGCGGCAGAAGGAACAGCCTGCCGTTCCAATGCGAGCAGGTGCTCTTTCACCCGGGTCAGTTGCGCCATGCGTTCCTCGACATAGGCGAGATGGTCCCGGACAGCCTGCGTCAGCAGCTCGGGTTCCGGGGACTCGCGATGCGTCCAGCCCAGCAAGTTGCGCATGTCATCCAGGCCGATGCCCGACGCGCGGTAGTTGCGAATCAGGTAAAGCCGCTCGACATGGGCCGGGCCATAGCGCCGGTAGTTGTTGCGGGACCGCTCGGGAGCGGGCAGCAGGCCCTCCCGTTCGTAGAACCTGATGTTCTCAGGGGGCGTGCCGGTCAAGCGCGCGAGTTCACCAATCCTCATCCAGCTCTCCGCGCGCAGCGATGGGGGACGCCACCGCTGCGCGCCGGCCCTCATCCCGGCGACCGGGCGGACTGCTGCGCCGTGGCGCCCGATTGCACCGTGTGCTCAGTCCAGCCGCCGCCCAGCGCCTTGTACAGATGGATGAGGTTGTTCAGCCGCGTCAGGCGCGTGCGCACCAGGGTCTGCTGCGTGCCGTAATGCGTGCGCTGCGCGTCGAGTACAGTGAGGTTGTCGTCCACGCCCTCCTGGAAGCGCTGCTCGGCCAGCTCGTAGGCCTTCTGGCTGGCCGCCACCAGGAGCTGCTCCGCGCGGATCTGCTCATCGAGCGTGCGCTTGCCCGCCAGGCCGTCGGCCACCTCGGCGAAGGCCGCCTGGATGGACTTCTCGTAGTTGGCGATCTCGATGCGCTTCTGTACGTGCGCCACGTCCAGGTTGGCGCGCAGCGCGCCGCCGCGGAAGATGGGCAGCGTGATCTGCGGCAGGAAGCTCCAGGCCCGCGAGCCCGAATCGAACAGGCCGTCCAGCGAAGCGCTGGCCGTGCCCGCCGAGCCCGTAAGGCTGATCGTCGGGAAGAACGCGGCCCGCGCCGCGCCGATGTTGGCGTTGGCGCCGATCAGCATCTGCTCGGCGGCGCGGATGTCCGGCCGGCGCGCGAGCAGTTCGGACGGCAGGCCGCTCGGCAGGCCGGTCGGCACGATGTCGTCCGGCAGCGCCATGGCCTCGTCAAGCTGCCGGGACAGCTCCGGCGTCAGCGGCTGGCCCAACAGCAGCACCAGCGCGTTGCGGTCCTTGGCCGCCTGCCGTGTGTAGGCGGCATGGTTGGCCTCGGCGGTGCGCAACGCGATCTCTGCGCGGCGCAGGTCGAGCTGCGTGGAGTTGCCCGCTTCCACCAGTTGGGTGGTCAGCCCGTAGGAGCGCTTCTGCGTGGCGAGGGTGTCGCTCGTCAGGCGCAGCAGTTCCTGGTCGGCACGCAGCGTGAGGTAGGCGCTGGCCACCTCGGACACCAGGCTCATCTGCGTGGCGATGCGGGTCTCGTCGAGGGCCAGGTAGGACGCCAGCGCCCGGTCGCTGAGGCTGCGGATGCGGCCCCACAGGTCCAGTTCCCAGGCGGCCGTCACCCCGGCCACGTCGTAGCGCCGGAGCACGTCGCTTTGCCCCGTGGTGCTGAGGTCGGCCGGTACGCGCTCTGACGCGCCGCGGGCGGAAACGCCCAGGTTCGGCAGCATCTCGGCACGCTGGATACGGTACAGCGCCTGAGCCGCCTCCACGTTGAGCGCGGCCTTGCGCATGTCGCGGTTGTTCTCCAGTGAAATGCCGATCAACTGCTGCAGCAGCGGGTCGCGGAAGAAGTCCCGCCAGCCGATCTCGGCCGTGATCGCGTCGTCGGGCGTCGCGGCCGCCGGTTCCACATAGGCCGCGCCCAAGGGATAAGCCGTGTCGATCGGCGCTGCGGGCCGGTCATACTTCGGTGCCATGGAGCAGCCAGTCAACGCCGCCGCGAGGGCGAGCGGCGCCAGCGTCCTGGCGGGTCGTGTGAATGCGAAAGATGTTTTCATGTCGTATGTCCTCCTGGCCGTCATGCGTGCTGGTCGGTCATGCCGACACGGGCATGGCGCGCTTCGCGGCGCAGCGCCAGCTTGCGCACCACGACGTAGAACACCGGCGTCAGCACCAGGCCGAATACCGTCACGCCCAGCATGCCGGCGAACACCGCGATGCCCATGGCGTGGCGCATCTCGGCGCCCGCACTGCTGGCCAGCACCAGCGGCACCACGCCAGCGATGAAGGCGAACGACGTCATCAGGATCGGGCGCAGCCGCAAGCGCGCGGCTTCGAGCACGGCTGCCAGCGGATCGGCCCCTTCGCTTTCCTTCGCGCGGGCGAACTCCACGATCAGGATCGCGTTCTTGGCGGCCAGGCCGACCAGCACCACGAAACCGATCTGCGTGAAGATGTTGTTGTCCCCCCCAGAGAGCCAGACGCCGGCGATCGCCGAGAGCAGCGCCATGGGTGCAATCAGCAGCACAGCGAACGGCAGCGACCAACTGTTGTACTGGGCCGCCAGGAACAGGAAGGCGAGCAGCACCGCCAGCGCGAAGATATAGATAGCAGTATTGCCAACTCGCTTTTCCTGGAAAGTCAGGTCCGTCCATTCGTAGGTCATACCGTCCGGCAGCGATTCGCTCACGATCTTCTCAATCGCGGCGGTGGCCTGGCCGGATGAGTAGCCCGGCGCTGGCCCGCCGCTGATGTCGGCCGAGGGGAAGCCGTTGTAATGCATCACCCGGTCGGGGCCGGAACTGCGCTCGATGGTCGCGATCGCGCTCAGCGGGATCATGTCGCCCGCTGCATTGCGCACCTTGAGCATGCCTATGTCCTCAGCCTGCATGCGGAACTGCGCATCGGCTTGGGCCATTACCCGGTAGGTGCGACCGAAGCGGTTGAAGTCGTTGACGTAGAGAGAGCCAAGGTTGACCTGCAGGGTGTCGAACACCTCGGTCAGCGACACGCCCTGCGACTTGGCCTTCACCCGGTCGATGTCCACCTGCAACTGCGGCGCATTGGTCTGGAAGCTGGCGAGCATGTTCGCCAGCTCGGGCGCCTGCATGGCCTTGCCCATGATCTGGCCCTGTGCTTGTGCAAGCGCCTCGGGACCCAGGCCCGCCCGGTCCTCGATCTGCAGCTTAAAGCCGCCCATAGAACCCAGGCCCGGCACCGGCGGCGGCGGGAAGATGCCGACGAAGCCGTCCGGGATCTGGCTGAACTTGCCCATGAGCTTGCCCTGGATGGCGAAGGCCGACAGCGACGGGTCCTTGCGCTCATCGAAGGGCTTGAGCATGGCGAACATCAGCGCGGTGTTCGGCTGGTTCACCGGTCCATTGACCGACAGGCCCGGGAAGGCCACCACGCTCTCGACGCCCGGCTCAGCCAGTGCGATCTTGGTCATCTCCTTGACGACCGCCTCGGTGCGATCCAGCGAGGCGCCGGTCGGAAGCTGGGCGATGCCCACGAGGTAGTACTTGTCCTGGGCGGGCACGAAGCCCGCAGGCACCTTGTGGAAGCCCAGCCAGGTCAGGCCCAGGAAGCCGACGTAGAGCAGCAGCACGATGGCGCTGCCGCGCACCGCGCGGCGCACGCCCCCGACGTAGGAATTCGAGGCGCGGTCGAAGAAGCTGTTGAAGCGGCGGAAGAAGCCGCCGAACACGCCATCGATGATGCGCGTGACGCGATCGGGCTTGGCCGCGCCGTGGTGCGGCTTGAGCAGGATGGCGGCCAGCGCTGGCGACAGCGTAAGCGAGTTGATCGCCGACAGGATGGTCGAGAACGCGATGGTTAGCGCGAATTGGCGATAGAACTCGCCCTGCAGCCCCGACAGGAACGCCGAGGGGATGAAGACCGCTGCCAGCACCGAGGTGATGGCCAGGATCGGGCCAGTCACTTCATCCATCGCCTTGCGCGCCGCGTCCTTGGGTGATTCGCCCAGCGCTATGTGGCGCTCCACGTTCTCCACCACCACGATGGCGTCATCCACCACGATGCCGATGGACAGCACCAGTCCGAACAGCGACAGTGTGTTCAGCGAGAAACCGAACATGTGCATCACCGCGAACGTGCCGACCAGCGAGACCGGCACGGCGATCAGCGGGATGATCGACGCGCGCCAGGATTGCAGGAACAGCACCACCACGATCACCACCAGGAAGATGGCCTCCAGCAGCGTGACGGCGACGGACTGGAGCGAGGCGCGCACGAAGACCGTGGGGTCGTAGGCGACGCTATACTCAATGCCGTCGGGGAACTTGGCTTGAAGTCGGTCCATTGCCGCGCGCACCGCGCTAGACACATCCAGCGCGTTCGCGCCCGGGCTCTGGATGATCTGTATCCCCACCGCCGGCTCGCCATTGAGCAGGCTGCGCAAAGAGTAGGAATCGGCCCCCATCGAGATGCGGGCGACATCCCGCAGGCGAGTTACCTGGCCGTCGGCGCCCGTCTTCACGACGATCTCGCCGAATTGCTCCTCGCTCGACAGTCGGCCCAGAGTGTTGACCGTGACCTGGAACGCCGCCGAGGCATCCGGCTGCTGACCAACCGAACCAGCGGCAACCTGTATGTTCTGCTCGCGGATGGCGGCAACCACGTCGCTCGCGATCAGCCCACGAGCAGCGACCTTGGCGGGTTCGAGCCAGACCCGCATCGAATACTCCCCGGCGCCCCAGACTAGGACATCGCCGACGCCTGGCGTACGAGCCAGCTCATCCTTCACATGAAGTGTGGCGTAGTTGGAGACGTACAGCGGATCATATCGACCTCCAGGCGAAAGCAAATGCACCACCATGAGAACGTCCGGCGACGTTTTCTCGGTGACAACACCGATGCGCTGAACTTCAGGCGGTAGGCGCGGCAACGCCCGCGAGACCCGGTTTTGCACCTGGATCTGCGCAATGTCGGCGTTGATATGCTGCTCGAAGGAGACGGTGAGCACCATTTTCCCGTCGGTGGACATCTGAGACTGCATGTACATCATGCCTTCTACGCCGTTGATCGCCTGCTCCAGCGGTGATGCCACGGTATCGGCGATCACTTGCGGGTTGGCACCGGGATAGCTAGCGGTGACCTGCACCGTGGGAGGCGTGACCTGCGGGTATTCGCTCAGCGGCAGCTGGAAGTAGCTGATCGCGCCTGCGATCAGCATCAGCACCGACAGGACGATGGCGAAGATCGGCCGGTTGATGAAGAAGCGGGGGAAATTCATTTGCGGGCCTCCGCCGAGCCGGCCGCGCCGTCAGCCTTGGCGGGGTCCGCGCCACCGGCCTTGGCAGGCGCCGCAGCGGGAGCCGGAGCGTTTGCCGCAGCCTTGGTCGCGCCGGCCGCGCCGGCGGCCGGTGCCGCGGGCGCCTGCATGGGCACCATGCGCGGCGTGACCGCCATGCCGGGGCGCACGAGGCCCTTGATGATGATCTTCTCACCGGCCTGCAGGCCGCCGTTGATGACGCGCAGCCCGTCCACCACCGGCCCCAGTTCGATGGGCCGGTACTGGGCCTGGTTGTTCTCGCCCACAACCAGCACGTAGTTGCGCCCTTGGTCGGTGCCCACGGCCTGATCGTCGATCAGGACGGCCTCGCGCGCCGCGCCGGTGGACAGCTTGGCCCGGGCGAACATGCCGGGTGCCATGCGCCCATCCGGGTTGGGCACAACGGCGCGCGCGCGGATCGTGCCGGTGCTTCGGTCAATGGTGTTGCCGACGAAGTCAAGCGCGCCCTTGTGCGGGAAACCCTTGTCCGTGGTCAGCCCGACCTGCACGGGCAGCGAAGCCTTGCTACCGGCGCCCGCAGCGGGCCGCGAGCGGCTGACGACGTTGAGATAGGTGGCCTCATCAATGTCGAAGTACACGTGCAACGGGTCGATGGATACGATCGTGGTCAGCAGCGTGGCCGCGCCGGCGCCGCCACCGCTGACCAAGTTGCCCTCGGTCACGAGCACGCGGTCGACGCGCCCGGCGATGGGCGCAGTGACGCGGGCGTAGGACAGGTCCAGCTGAGCCGCAGCAACGGCGGCCTTAGCCGCCTGCACCTGAGCCTGGCGCGCGTTGCGTGCGGAGGCGGCATCGTCATAGGTCTTGCGCGCGACGGCGCCGGTCGCCACCAGGCGCTCGGCGCGGTCAAAGTCGGCCTGGGCCTGGCTGGCCAGCACCTCGGCCTGACGCAGTTGCGCCACGGCCGTGTCGAGCGCAACCTGGAACGGCCTCGGGTCGATCTGGAACAGCAGTTGGCCCTTGCGCACGAGGCTACCTTCGGGAACGCTCACCGCATCGACGGCGCCGCCGACCCGCGAGCGCAGCTCGACGGTCTTGGGCGCGGCCAGGAAGCCGGTGTACTCGGCCGATGGCGCGACCGTGCGGGTAATGACCTCGGCCACGGGCACCTGCGGCGCCATCGGCGCGCCCGCCGGGGGCGCCGCGGCCTTGCCCTCGTCCTTGGCGTCGCGGGCAGCGATCGCTATCCCCCCGACGGCTGCGATGACGCCTGCCACCACAATGATTCTGATTTTTTTACGCATGGAAGTGACCCTTTCTTGGATGCAGGACTCCGGCCCTTCCGAAGCGCTCTGCAGACATTTGTGTGGAGGCTAGGCGTTACAACGACGGCAAGGTCAAGCCCTCTTGTTGCCTCAGCGGGCAGACGGCACGGGCAAGGTGGTGGGACGCCCGGCGTCGTCGCCGTGGTTGGCCTCCGGCGCGCCCTTGAAGCGCAGCAGGCGCAGTGCGTTCAGCGTGACCAGGGCCGTGGCGCCGGTGTCGGCCAGCACGGCAACCCACAAGCCGGTGATACCCAACACGGTGGTGACCAGGAACAAGCCCTTGAGGCCAATGGCGAATACGACGTTTTGGTGGATGTTGGCCATCGTCGCCCGCGACAGGGCCACCAGGTGGGCCACGTCCGTGACGCGGCTCTTGAGCAGCGCGGCATCGGCGGTTTCCAGCGCCACGTCCGTGCCGCCGCCCATGGCGATACCCACGTCGGCGGTCGCCAAGGCCGGCGCGTCGTTGATGCCGTCGCCGACCATCGCCACCTTGGCATCACGCTTCATCTCGTTGACCAAGCGCAGCTTGTCCTGCGGCAGCAGCTCGGCCTCCCACTCGATGCCCAGCTTGCCGGCGATCGCCTGCGCGGTGCGGCGGTTGTCGCCGGTCAGCATGACCGAGCGCACGCCCATGGCGTTGAGCTGGGCCACGCCTTCGCGCGCGTCGCGGCGGGGCTCGTCGCGCAGGGCCAGCAGGCCCAGAACGTTCTTGCTGGCTTCGTCGAACAGGACCACCACGGTCTTGCCGCCATCCTCCAGCTTGTCGATTTCCCTGCGGTGCGCGGCTGTCAGCGTGGCCGTCTGTTCCGCATGGGCGGGCGATCCGACAGCGAGCGCACTGCCGTTCACGGTGGCGCGCACCGCCTTGCCGGCAATGGCCGATGCGCCCGTGGCCTGGGGAATCGCCACGTCCAGGCTCTTGGCATGGGCGACAATGGCCTTCGCCAAGGGATGGTTTGAGCCGGACTCGACAGCGGCGGCAAGCGCAAGGACCTGTTGATGCTTGAACAGCCCGAAGGGCAGGACCTCGGTGATGCGCGGCTTGCCCTCGGTCAGCGTGCCAGTCTTGTCGAAGGCAATTGCGCGCACGCGGCCGATGGTTTCCAACGCGTTGCCACCCTTGATCAGCAGGCCCCGTCGTGTGGCCACCGCAAGGCCCGAGGCGATGGCCGCCGGTGTGGAGAGCACCAGCGCACATGGGCAGGCAATCAACAGCAGTGCGAGGCCGCGGTACAGCCAGGTACCCCAGTCGCCACCCATGGCAAGTGGCGGAACCACCACGATCAACGCCGCGATGGCCATGACGGCAGGGGTGTAGTAGCGGCTGAACTTTTCGATGAAGCGAGCCGTGGGCGCCTTGGAGGACTGCGCCTGCTCCACCAGTTGGATGATGCGAGAAATGGTGTTGTCCGATGCCGTCTTCTCGACTTGTACTTCGAGCACGCCATCGACGTTGATGGAGCCGGCGAACACGTCGGCACCGATAGCCTTTTGACGCGGTACGGACTCGCCGGTGATAGGCGACTCGTCCAGGCTGCTTTCACCGCGGAGGATCTTGCCGTCCGCAGGCACCCGGTCACCAGGGCGCACCAGCACGCGGTCGCTCACGCGCAGGGAAGCGGCGGGCACTTCGCGCTGCCCGCCCGCGGCATCGAGCAGTACCGCCGTCTTAGGCACCAGGGAGGCCAGCGCCTTGATGCCGGCGCGCGCGCGGCCGGCGGCCACGCTTTCCAGCAGCTCGCCGATCGCGAACAGGAACACCACGGCAGCAGCTTCCTCGGCCTCGCCTATCACGAGCGCGCCCAGCGAGGCGACGACCATCAGCGTTTCGATAGAGAACGGCGAGCCTGACACAGCCAGCGCGAAGGCTTTGCGAGCGAACGGCAGCACGCCCGCGATCACCGCAGCGGCGAAGATCCATTCAGCGTAGCCAGGAACGAACTGCGCGATCGCGTAGGCCGAGCCCATCAGGCCGCCCAGGCCCAGCACGTGCCTGCCTTTCTTCGTCTGCCACCAGCGCTGATGGCGCGCCGTCGATGCTGCTGCTGGGGCCGCGGGTGCTGAGCCATCATGGCGGCGCACGTCGGAGACGCCGAAGCCCAGGCTCTTGATGGTCTTCTCGATGTGGCCGAGCTGCGTGGGGCCGCCAGACGCGAGCGTCAATTCCAGCGTTTCTGCGGTGAAGTTGATGCGGGCATCGGACACGCCATCCATGCGAGCGAGGGCCGTTTCGATCTTGCCGACGCAACTGGCGCAGTCCATGCCCTCGACGCGCATGGACACGTTGGGGGGCGTGCTGGGTGCTCCACGGGAGGCAGAGGCCGGCGCATGGTCATGCCCACTGCAGGCCCCGTGATCGTGACCGTGGTCATGGGCATGGCCGTGACCATGGGCATGCCCATGGTCATCACCGCACGCTTTGCCGTGCGAATGATCGTGCCCGTGGTCGTGGGCATGCCCATGGTCATGGTGGCCGCCGCAGCCGGCGTGGTCATGCGCGTGGGCCGCATGGCGCGGTGCAGGTGCTGCGGACATTTCGGACGCGGGCAGTGCCTGCACGTCGAAGCCCAGGGACCGGATTTTCTTGGCAATGTCGCGTGCAGTATTTCGGCTACTTGTGCTGCGCGTCAACGTCAGCGTCTCATTTGTAAAATTAACCTGTACATTTGATACGCCATCAATTCGACCAAGCGCTGTTTCAATCTTGCCGACGCAACTGGCGCAATCCATACCTTCGACCCGAAAGCCCAGTTGTTCGTCCTGCGCTCCTGTGCCGTCCTTTGTTTCCAAAGACATATCAATCTCCTGGTTCTCTGAGTAATCGCCGTGGCAGGACGCACAAATCAGCGATCGGAATGTTATACAAACAAATGAACACTTGTTTGTATGTTTATTCAAAAAAAAGAAAGAATCTCTTTCTGGCTGAACCATCCGACCGCTGCTTTATGCTGCTGCCATTAAGTCATTTTTTGTTGCGCAGCATCTGGTAGGTTTCAAATGCGGTGCGGTAGGCATCACTATAGGTATCAGGCGTCTGCTCACCAGCCCAGAATCCAGCCATTCCCGCAACCTGCCAATCTGCCAAATCACTCTTTACTTGAGCACGAGTCAATGCCACCGGAGCCTTGTAAGCCGCACCCAGCTTGAGCTGGAGGTAGCTCTCGTAGGCTTGTTGGTAGGCTTGGGTGTGCGAAGCGGTGGTGATTCCGCGCGAGGTGAGCGCGTGCATGCCGGAGATTTTCCACAGTTCCAAATCAGCCATCACTTCAGCACGAGTCTTTCCTGCTGAGGGCGCCTGATACATATCACCTTGGGTCAATTGCAAGTAGCGCTGAAAGGCAGCCTGGTATTGAGGGCTGGACGTATCCGGGCCGCTTTCGCCGCGAGACAACGCTTCCAGCCCAGATTGCCTCCAAGCAGTCAGATTTTCTTGGACCTGTTGCCGTGTCATATCTGCGGCGAACGGTTGAGCGTTTGCTCCAGCAGCAAAAAGTGCGGAAAGCAGAACAGCAAAGCGAATTTTCTTGGACATGGTCAATACTCCTTGACGTTAAAAATAATGGCGTGGTCCTTACGCCTTTCGGATACCCCGTAGACAAATAATAACACACATGAAGATATGTTCAAGTGTTTATTTTTAGAGTGCTTTTTGCTTGTGGGGTCTTCTAGGCATTCAGCAAGGCGCGCCGGTGTCTCTCTAGATTGATAGCCAAAAAAAGCCTACCCCTTGAAGGAGTAGGCCGGCGCGCACTCACATGTTCAGTCAATCGTCGTGTCTGTCCTCCGAAATGTGAACCGCCATGTCCTGGAGTACCTGGCTGACGTGCTGGTCGGCAATGCCGTAGAAGATGTGCTTGGCTTGGCGCTCGCCGCGCACGAGGCGCGCGCCGCGCAACAGGCGCAGGTGATGGCTGACCAAGGACTGCGACAGGTCTAGCGAGCCAGCAATGTCGCCCACTGCGACCGATCCGCGCATGCACAGCAACAGGATTTTCAATCGCGATTGGTCGCCCAGCAGGCGGAAGGTCTCTGCCAGAACAGCGACGTCACTTTGCGATAGTGCGAGGACATCAGTGGTCGTGCCGTGGTTAGAGGTCGAACATTGCACAATAGCGGCGCTGGTGGTTTTGCGGGATGTCATGGATTCAAACCCTCAAGTGAACTGCGAACCGTCTAGCACGGCCTCAATGCTTGTGACCGGGAGCGGAGTGGTCATGGTCATGGTCATGATTGTGCTCACTGTGGTCGTGGCCGCTGTGGTCCTGACGGCCTGTCGTGGGTTGCAGGCTGCAGATGTTCTCGTCAGCCTCCGAGTTCCAGTCGATTCCGACTGTGGCGTGTTCGATGCTGAACTGCTCTCGCAGCACCGCCTCGACGCGCTTGACCACAGCTCGCGCCTCCTCGTCCACGTTGGGTCGAACGTGTAGCGTGGCCATCGTGCGACCGGAAGTGAGTTGCCACACGTGAACATGGCTGACAGCCGCCAGGCCGGGCACAGTGCTCATCAGGCCTTGTTCCACCTTTTCCGGCGAAGCGTCCTCTGGCGCACCCTCCAACAGGATATGGATCGACTTGGCCAGGAGCTTCCAGGCGCTGCGCAGAATCAACGCCGCTACTAGAACCGACAGGATGGGGTCGATCGGAGTCCAGCCGGTGAAGTAGATGACGATCGCTGCAACGATGGCGCCGACAGAGCCGAGCAGGTCACCCATCACGTGGAGGATGGCACCTTTCACATTGACGTGATCGGTTTCGCCGCGGGTCATGATCCACAGCACGAGGACGTTGATCAGTAAGCCGAGCACGGCGACGATCATCATCGGGCCGGCGAGGATGACGGGCGGCGCCTGCAGCCGCTCCCACGCCTCGTAGGCGATCCATGCGACGATCGCGAACAGGGTCACGGCGTTCAGGAAGCCGGCGATGACCTCGAAGCGCAGGTAACCGAATGTGCGTTTGCTGTCGGCTGCGCGGCGACCGAATCGGAAGGCAGCGTAAGCCAGGGCAAGTGCCACGGCGTCGGTCAGCATGTGGCCAGCATCGGCAAGTAGGGCTAGCGAGCCCGACAGCACGCCGCCGACAGCTTCCACGAGCATGAAGCCGAAGATCAGGAAGAAGGAAACCAGAACCTTGCGCTCGTTGGCGCTGGTCACTGTGGGGGTGTGGTCGTGATCATGGTCGTGACCATGATCATGTGCATTGGATTGGGACATGGGCGCCTCTGCTGGTTGAGTGTTTGACTATGGTGAAATATAACACATGAATATGTGTTCATTTGATATATTTTGGCTCACCCTTCTCAGCCTCCGAAGCCATGCGTTGTGATGCCGCAACGAGAAAATGTGCCTATCCTTTCGGCCAGATACGGTGCAGGTCATCCAGAATCAGCTGGTGATGGTGCCTGCCTTGGTCTGCGTGTGTGCGTAAATGAGGGTGATCCGGCGGCAAGCTGGGGTGGTCATGCGCCACGTCAGAAGGGTCGCTGGCCGGCCACAGCCAGAGCGTCAGCGCCACGCCGGCCAAGCCGACCAGGGACATGACAATGAAGGTCGATGGCAAGCCCATGACCGCGCCGAAGCGGCCGGCAAGTGGGTAGCAGATGAGCCAACAGGCGTGCGACAGCGCGAAGTGTGCCGCGAAGATCGCAGGACGGTCCTCGGCATGGGCCGAGCGGCGCAGAAGACGGCCGGATGGCGTTTGCGCCACGCTGTAGCCAAAGCCGATGATCAACCACAGCGGCAGCAACAATGCATAGCTCGGCAGCAGTGCGCCGATCCCCGTGCCCACGACCAGTACGGTAGCGCCGGTGAGCATCGCGGTTCGGTCGGCCACCTTTTCCAGTAAGGATGGCAGAACGAAGGCTGCCACCATCGAACCGCCTCCGAATGCCGCCAGTGCCGACGCCACTTCGACCTCGCCTAGGCCAAAGCGCGCCTTCACGAGAACCACCGTGTTCACGATCACCATGGCGCCCGCCGCCGAGACGGCCAAGCTGATCGCCAGCAGGCCCCGCAGGCGTGGCGTAGCGAGATAGATGCGTGTGCCGCGGGTCGTGCGATCCCAAATGCCGCGGCGCGGTCCGGGAATAGTTGTGGGCAACCGCACGCTGACCACGAGCGCGGCTGAAACGAGGAAACCGAGCACTGTTCCCGCGAACAGGTTGTGAAAGCTGATGACGGTCAGCAGCGCAGCAGCCAGCATCGGGGAAATCAGGCTTTCCAGGTCATAGGCCAGCCGGGACAGCGACAGCGCCTTCGTGTAGTCCTCTTCATCGGGAAGGATGTCCGGGATAGTGGCTTGGAAAGTCGGCGTGAAGCCGGCGGATGCCGCTTGCAGGACAAAGATCAGCAGATAGATCTGCCAGACCTCGGTGACAAATGGCAAACAGATCGCGACAACCGCTCGTACCAGGTCCAGCGCTACGAGTAATGACCGTCGCGGGAACTGGTCGGCGAAGGCCTGTGCCGACGAGTGCGATCACCTGCGCGGTGAACAGGTGGCGGTAGGTGCGGTTCTTTAGGACGGAGAGCATCGAGAGACCTCAGAGCAGTTTGGTTAGTGCCTTCATTTCGGCCAGAACGGAGTCCTCATCATGAGACAGGCAGTGGTCGATGTGGTCATGGATCAGGACGCGCTTGGCCGCTGTGACGGCGCTCTCCACCGCAGCGAGCTGGCGAGCGATGTCCAGGCAGGTTTCTTCTCCTTCGATCATCCCGATGACGTGTCGCAGATGACCCTCGGCGCGCTTGAGCCGTTTCACGAGATCTGGGTGGCTGGTGTGCTTGTGCATCTCTTTCATGCAGCAATCATATCCCCCCCTGGGGGATATGCTCAAGGAGTCTGCATAGCTGTTTGCGCAGTGGATTAGCCCCACCTCGCCTCTCGATGTCTTGCGCCCGACGCCCTCTCTAAGGCGATTGGTGCTCAAAGGAGGTAAGGTTTTCTTTCCCATTCATATGAATAAATATACAATTGTTCATATCTAAGCCAGTAGACAGTGGCTTTTCAACGACAAGCACTTGCTCGGAAAGAGAACACCCAGCCGGGGGTAAGTACTGATGCAACACCGATGGAGAATTGAATGCTTCGCAAAGACATACGCAAGGGATGGATATGGGCGGTATCCACGCTTTGGGCCGGCACCGTGCTAGCCCAGCCAGTAGCCGCCCCTCACGTCCCATCCAGACCAGACAGCCACATGGTCGCCCAATTGTGGGAGTCAGCTTGGCAGCGGCAGCCAGAAGCCGCTGGAGAAGGCGCCTGGCAGCAGGCCGCCCAAGCACGCCAAGAGACGGCCGGTAGTTGGGTGGCAGGTCCGATGGCGCTGGAAGCCTCCACCAAAACTGATCGGTTCAACAACCGCAACGGAAAGCGCGAATATGAAGTCGGGGTGGCTATTCCCCTTTGGATGCCTGGTGAGCGCGCCTCGTCGGCACGCTGGGCGGACGCGGAAAGCCTCGCTCTATCCAGCCGGATGCTGGCCGCCAAGCTACGCACGGCCGGACAGGTTCGCCAGGCATGGTGGGCATGGCAGCGTGCCCAGGCCGAATTGATGGCGGCGCAGGATCGCACCCGCAGCGCGGACGAGTTGGCGCAAGATGTGGCTCGCCGGGTTCGCGCGGGCGACCTGGCGCAAGCCGACAGAAACCAGGCCGATGGCGCCTTGGCGTCGGCTCGTAGTGCCCTGGCCATTGCTCAGGCCGAAGAAGTCACGCAGCGCGAGGCGTTGTTGGCACTGACCGGCATCGAGAGTATCCCGTCGCAGGCCGATTCCGCGCAGCCGGAGCAGTCAGGTGTCCGAGTTCAACCGGCATCGGCACAGCCGTCCGGCGCGTTGTTGGGTAACCACCCTGCGCTGCTGGAACTGCAGCACAAGGCGCTGGCGGCCCGCCGCTCTGCGGAACTGGTGTCCCATCAGAAGTACGCCAACCCCGAACTGACCCTGGCGACCACGCGGGATCGGGGCGGCTACGGCGAACGCTACAACCAGACGATCACGGTGGGTGTGCGCATTCCCTTCGGTACGGGTAGCCGTCATACCGAGCAATTGTCCAGCGCCAATGCGCAGGCACTGGAGGCTGAGTCGGCACTCGCGGCCCAGCGCACCCGGCTACTCTCGGAAATTCGAACTGCCCAATCGCGCGAACTGGCAACCAGCACCCAGATGCAGGCCGCTTCGGAGCGCCAGCGACTAGCCCAACAAACGCGCACCTTCTACCAAAAGTCGTTCGCGATGGGCGAGACGGACATGCCGACACGCCTTCGCATCGAGCAGGAGGCCACCGAGGCCGAGCGCGCGGCGCTGCTCGCCAAGGTGGAGCATGCCGCGGCCATCTCGTCCCTGTTGCAGGCTCAAGGCACGCTGCCGCAGCCGACCGAGACTTTCACTGACATCTCCGGCACGCGCTGATCAGCGCGCGCTCAACCATCCTGGAACCTTAGAAATGTCGCAATCCTCTTTCTGGCGTGCTGCTGCCTTGTCCAGCCTCCTGCTTGGCACCAGCGCAACGTGGGCCGGCGACGGCCATGACCATGGCGAAGCCGCTCCTGCCCCCGCAGCGGCCGCGCTTCCGCGCTTTGCCGCAGTTTCCGATGACTTCGAACTGGTGGGTGTGCTGAACGGCCAGCGTCTCACACTCTACCTCGACCATGCTGCCGACAACCGGCCGGTGACCAATGGCGAGCTGACCCTCGAGCTGGGTGGTCGACAGGTAAAGGTCAGCCCACACGGGGTTGGAGAGTTCGAGGCCGATCTGACTGAGCCGCTATCCGATGGCGAGACCTCAATCATGGCCACTGTTACTGCGCAGAGCCAATCGGACCTGTTGACTGGCGTTCTCGATGTTCATAGCGAAGACGCCGAACACGAGCATGCCGTCGCATCCGGCCGTGTGCTCGTACTAGGTGGCGGTGCCGCAGTCCTCGGCGTCGGTGTCCTAGCGTGGGCGCTGCGCAGACGTACACGCACCAACGGTGCACTGCGAGGTGCAGCATGAAGCGCAACTTCCGTTTCCTAATGACGACGGCCATGGCGGCTGCATTGGCTCTGGCTGCTCCCGCGTTCGCTCACGACGGTCACGACCACGGCGACGAAGCGCCGGCTGCGTCTTCCAATGGCCCCCAGCGCCAGCCTGATGGCAGCGTGTTTCTTCCGAAACCGTCACAACGTCAGATCGGTGTACGCACCCAGCTGATCAAGCAGGAGCCCTTGGCCCGCAGCCATGAACTGGCTGGCAAAGTAATCATGGACCCGACGACAGGCGGCAAGGTCCAGGCAATGGTAATGGGCCGGCTGGTGCCCGGGCCGGATGGTCTGCCGCAGATCGGCCAATCCGTGCGCAAGGGCCAGGTGCTGGCTTACATCGAACCGGCCAGCGGTGTGCTGGAGCGCTCAGGCCAGATGGCCCAGGTTGCCGAGCTGCGTGCGGGCCAAGCGCTCGCGCAGAAGCGCCTGGCCCGGCTGCGCGAGCTGTCGGAGACCGTGCCCCGCAAGGAGATCGAAGCAGCCGAAAGCGAAGTAAACAGCCTGACCGAACGCGCCCGCGCCTTGAGCGGGGGCCTCGCCGGCAGGGACGTACTAAAGGCCCCAGTCAGCGGCGTCATCGCATCCAGCCCCGCAGTTGCCGGGCAGGTCGTGGATGCGCGCGAACTGGTGTTTGAGGTGGTCGATCCGACCCAACTGCGCATCGAGGCGCTTGCCTACGATCCGGCAATGGCACAGAACCTGGCCGGTGCTGCACTCGCAGTAGGCGGTCAGAAGGTGCCGCTGAGCTTCGTCGGGGCCGCCAGCAGCCTGCGCGAGCAGGCCCTGCCCATGCTGTTCAAGGGCACCAGCGAAAGCCTCTCGCGCTTGGCGGTCGGTATGCCGGTGGTGGTCTTCGTGCAAGAGGCGACGACGGTACCTGGCTACCGCGTGCCTTCCGGTGCGCTGATGAAGAACCCTGCCAACCAGAACATCGTCTGGGTCAAAGACCAGGCCGAGCGCTTCGAGCCACGTGTCGTGAACATCACTCCTTTGGATGGTGCATCCATCGCTGTCACTTCGGGCCTGGCGGACGGCGACCGCGTGGTTGTCGAGGGCGCGTCCCTGATCAATCAAGTTCGTTGAGGGGCACCATTCCATGTTCAAGTGGCTTCTCGAAAATAGCTTACGAAACCGGCTCCTGGTCATCATCGGGGCGCTGGTGCTGATGGCGTATGGCGCGTTCACCCTGACGCGCACGCCGGTAGATGTCTTTCCCGATCTCAACAAGCCGACCGTCACTCTCATGACGGAGGCTGGCGGCATGGCTGCCGAAGAAGTCGAGCAGCTCATCACGTTCCCGCTCGAAACGGCCATGAACGGCCTGCCCAGCGTCGAAAGCGTGCGCTCGGTCTCCAGCGCCGGGCTTTCCTTCATCTACGTGACATTTGACTGGAAGACAGACATCTTCCGGGCGCGCCAGATGGTCTCCGAACGCCTGACGTCCATGGAGGAAGGGCTAGCCCCGGGCGTGACGCCCACGATGGGGCCAATCAGCTCAGTGATGGGCGAGATCATGCAGATTGCAATCCCCATCGGTGCCAAGCCCTCAGGGCAGAAGAACGCAGCCCCGCCGCTGTCGGCCATGGACACGCGCGAGTACGCGGACTGGGTGTTACGCCCCCGGCTGATGGCCATACCTGGCGTTGCCCAAGTCATCCCGATCGGAGGCGAGGTCCGTCAGTTCCAGGTCCAGCCCAACACCACGCGAATGTCAGAGCTGGGCGTGACTGCGTCCGATCTGGATGCGGCTCTCAAGGGCTTCTCCGCGAACACTTCCGGCGGCTTCCTGGAGATCAATGGCCGCGAGTACCTGATCCGCAACCTGGGCCGCACGTCCCGACTCGACGACCTGCGTAACCTGCCTCTCGCGGTGCGTGCGGGCCAACCCATCCTGATCCACCAGGTCGCCGATGTTCAGTTTGCGCCAGCCATCAAGCGCGGCGATGCGGGCTTCGAGGGCCTGCCAGCCGTGATCCTGGGCATCCAAAAGCAGCCCACGGCCGATACGATTGCACTGACCCGCTCGATCGAGTCAGCGTTAGCGGACATGAAGGGCTCACTGCCGGCTGGCATGGCCGAGCCGCAAGTGACCTTCCGACAAGCCAACTTCATCGAGGCGTCCATCAGCACGCTGCAAGGCAAGCTCATCGGCGCATCGGTCTTCGTGGCGGTGATCCTGTTCTTCTTCCTGGGCACTTTGCGCCCCCTGGTGATCGCGTTGACCGCGATTCCTGCCTCGATCTTCGTGACCGGGCTGGTGTTCCACTATTTCGGCCTGTCAATCAACACCATGACGCTCGGTGGGCTGGCGATCGCCATCGGCGGTCTCGTGGACGATGCTGTGGTCGATGTGGAGAACATCATGCGGCGGCTCAAGGAGAACCGCGCCCGCCACCCTGAGAACCGGCTGACGCCCCTGGTCATCGTTGCCAGGGCCTCGATGGAGGTTCGCTCGGCGATTCTCTACGCCACGATGATCATTGTGCTGGTGTTCCTGCCCCTGTTCGCGCTGCCGGGGATGGAAGGGCGCTTGTTCGTGCCGCTGGGCATCGCTTTCATCGTCTCCACGCTAGCCTCGCTGCTGGTCTCTGTGACGGTCACTCCGGTGCTGTCGTACTACCTGCTGCCCAAGATGAGGACGCTGGACCATGGCGACACTCGGATTCTAGCCTGGCTTAAGGCGCGTTATCAGGGCGGCCTGCAGCGGGTCTTGCAGCGGCCGCGTGCCGCCCTTGGCATGGCCGCTGTGGCTGTCACACTGGCTGTCGCCGCGGTGCCATTCTTCCCGACCACGTTCCTGCCCCCGTTCAATGAAGGAACGTTGCTGGTGGGCCTGCGCCTGAATCCCGGTGTGACGCTGGCCGAATCTTCGGCGCTTGCCCAGCAAGCCGAGCTGCTGGTCGCGCAGGTGCCGGAGGTGCAGCACGTGGGCCGGCGCAGCGGACGGGCCGAGCTGGACGAGCATGCCGAAGGTGTGCATGTCAGTGAACTGGACGTGGGTCTGCTGCCTGCCTCAGAGCTAAAGCGCTCCATGGAGGAGATCACCGCCGACATCCGTTCGCGTCTGGCTCACTTGCCCGGCTCCATCGGCATTGGCCAGCCGATCTCGCACCGCATCGACCACATGTTGTCGGGGGTGCGCTCGCAGATCGCCATCAAGGTGTTCGGCGAGGACCTGGACGTCCTGCGCGGGCAGGCGGATCTGCTGCGCGCCAAGCTGGCCGGAATTCCGGGGCTTGCTGACCTGGAGATCGAAAAGCAGGTCCTTGCGCCGCAGATCAAAATCCGCGTGGATTATGCGGCGGCGGGACGCTACGGCGTGGCCGCACCGCAAATTCTGTCCACGCTACAAAGCCTGGTCGAAGGCGAAAAGATCACCGAGGTCATCGAGGGCAACCGCCGCTTCGCGCTGGTGGTTCGCCTGCCCGAGCAGGCGCGGTCGATTGAGGGCTTGAGCCGCATCCTCATCGACACGCCCATGGGTCGGGTCCCGTTGTCGCGCCTTGCCACCATCGAAGACAGCGACGGCCCCAACCAGGTCAGCCGCGACGATGGCCGTCGGCGCATAGTTTTGTCGGCCAACGCTCAGAGACGGCCGCTGTCCGAAGTAGTGGCCGACATACGCAGCGTCGTCCAAGAAGTGCGCTTGCCCGAAGGCTACTTCATCACGCTGGGCGGCCAGTTCCAGGCACAAGAGGAAGCCTCGCGACTGGTGGGCCTGCTGTCCATCGTCTCCCTGACGCTCATGTTCGTGGTGTTGTACACGCGCTACAAGTCGGTCGCCCTATCGGCGCTCATCATGGTGAACATT
Organism: Pseudomonas sp. BJP69; assembly: GCF_007633355.1. NCBI lineage: Bacteria > Pseudomonadati > Pseudomonadota > Gammaproteobacteria > Pseudomonadales > Pseudomonadaceae > Pseudomonas > Pseudomonas sp. BJP69. The sequence goes on along the minus strand of NZ_CP041933.1, from coordinate 4,258,985 downwards.
CCATTGGCCCTGGTCGGCGCCGTGCTGGGGCTGTGGCTGTCTGGCCAGCCGTTGTCCGTGGCCGCTCTGGTCGGCTTCATCACGCTCGCGGGTATTTCTGTGCGCAACGGCATCCTGAAGGTGAGCCACTACCTCAACCTCATGCGCATGGAGGGCGAGGACTTCGACCAGAAGATGATCGTGCGTGGCTCGCTCGAACGGCTTTCCCCGGTTCTGATGACCGCGCTGGTCACGGCCTTCGCACTGGCCCCGCTGTTGTTCGAGGCGTCACGACCCGGTACTGAGATCCTGCACCCCGTCGCGGTGGTGATCTTCTCGGGGCTGGTCAGCTCCACGCTGCTGGACACCTTCCTTACACCCGCCATGTTCTGGCTGTTCGGCCGCAAGCCTGCCGAACGCCTGCTGGACGACCGCGACGCGGGGGCATTCTGATGCAACGCCTTCTGTCACCCGATTTCAACCACCGTAACCCTATAGGAGCTTTCATGTCTGTTCGATTTCGTTCCCTCACGGCTGGCACCGCCCTCGCCCTGGCATCCGTCACCGCCTTCGCCGCAGGCGACCATGACCACGCGCATGACCACAAGCCGCTGCATGGTGGCGTCGTGACCGAAGTCCGGGACGTGGACTACGAGTTGGTCGTTCAGCCCGCAGCAGCGCAACTCTACCTGCGCGACCACGGCAAGCAGGTCAACGTAAGCAACACCAAAGCCAAGCTCACGCTGTTGACCGGCTCACAAAAGCAGGAGGTGCAACTCACGCCTGCCGCGGACGGAAGCCGCCTCGAAGGCAGCGGGACCTTCGCCGCAGCCAAGGGCACGAAGGCCGTTGTCCAAGTCGAACGTGGGGGCAATACCGCGAGCGCCCGGTTCGTTCTTCCGTAGTGTTCAACGTGATCGTCAGGGAACGAGCTGTAATCTGGCGACCACCTGACAAAAGGCGCGACATAGGCGCTCACTATTTCCTCAAAAACTTTGGAGATGTAAATCATGGACATGCATTTCGACGTCATTGTTATCGGTGCCGGCCCTGGCGGATACATCGCGGCCATTCGCGCTGCCCAATTAGGCATGAAGGTCGCTTGTGTAGATGCCTGGAAGAACAAGGACGGAAAGCCAGCACCTGGCGGTACCTGCAACAACATCGGTTGTATCCCTTCGAAAGCGCTACTGCAGTCGTCAGAGAACTTTGAACAAGCCAAGCACCACTTTGGCACGCACGGCATCTCCACGGGTGATCTGCGCATGGATGTGACCACGATGCTGGAACGTAAGAATCAGGTGGTGAAGTCCAGCAACGAAGGCATCCTTTATCTGTTCCGCAAAAACAAGGTCCAGTTCTTCAACGGCCTGGCGTCTTTCACCAGGACTGTCGATGGTGGCTTCGAGGTGAGCGTCGCCGCCGATGAGGCTGTTACCTTGGTGGGCAAGCAGATCATCGTTGCCACAGGCTCCAACGTGCGGCCGCTCCCCAACCTACCGTTCGATGAGCGGGTCGTGCTCTCCAACGACGGCGCGCTGAACATCGCGGCCGTGCCCAATCGGTTGACCGTCATCGGTGCCGGCGTGATCGGCCTGGAGCTGGGCTCCGTTTGGCGCCGCCTGGGGGCGGATGTCACGATCCTCGAAGGCTTGCCCAGCTTCCTGCCAATCGTCGACCAAGCCATCGCCAAGGAGGCGAAGAAGGCGTTCGACAAGCAAGCCCTGAAGATCGAACTAGGTGCGAAGGTTCGCGAAGTCAATGCAACCGAGGCCGGCGTGACTATTCACTACACCGACAGCCAGGGCCAGACGCAGTCCTTGCAGGCAGACAAAGTGATCGTGGCTATCGGCCGTGTGCCCAACACCGAAGGCCTGAATCCGGCCGCCGTGGGACTCCAACTGGATGAGCGCGGCGCCGTGGTGGTGGACGATGCATGCCGCACCAGTGTGCCCGGCATCTGGGCCATCGGTGACGTGGTGCGTGGCCCGATGTTGGCGCACAAGGCGGAAGAGGAAGGTGTCGCAGTGGCCGAGCGCATTGCCGGCCAGCACGGTCACGTCGATTTCAACACGATCCCCAACGTCATCTACACCAGCCCGGAGATTGCCTGGGTAGGCCGCACCGAGCAGCAGCTCAAAGAGCAGGGCACCGCCTATCGAATCGGTTCCTTCCCGTTCATGGCCAATGGCCGCGCGCGTGCACTGGGCGACACGACGGGCCTCGTCAAGGTGATCGCCGATTCTGCCACGGACGAGATACTCGGCGTGCATGTAGTCGGCCCGCAGGCCAGCGAACTGGTGGCCGAGGCCGTGATCGCCATGGCGTTCAAGGCCAGCAGCGAAGACATCGCCCGCATCTGCTTTGCCCATCCGACCCTCTCCGAGACGTTCAAAGAGGCCTCGCTGGCAGTGGACAAGCGCGCGCTCAACTTCTGATTGATCGGAAGCGGCATCCAAACCGCCTCACCGAACGCAGCTGCGGGCGGTGGGGCGCATATCGCCATGGAACGTAGGCCACGCTGCAACGGCATGCTATGCCCAACAGTTACTCGTCGTTGTGGTCTTCCGCGATGTGGGTGGCCATATCCAGCAGCACCTGGTTCACGTGCTTGTCCGCCACCTCATAGAAGATCTGTTTGGCCTGGCGCACGCCCTTGACCAGGCGAGCACCGCGCAGCAGCCGCAGGTGGTGGCTCACCAGCGACTGCGAGAGTTCGAGGGTTTCAGCGATATCCCCGACCGAGGATGAGCCCTTCATGCAGCACAGCATGATTCTCAGCCGGGACGGGTCACCCAGGAGGCGGAATGTCTCAGCCAAGATGGTCACGTCATTCTGTGACAGCGATTCCAAATTGGCGCTGGGATCCTTCGGTGGGGTACTGAATGGCTTACTTGTATTCATTTTTAAAATATTTCCTAACCTCGAATGGCTGTTTTCGCCCTTCAGAATTAACAAGGCAGCAGCCGCTTAGGCGCGCGCAGCAAAGAACCAGTGCGAGCCTGGCAGGCAAGGCCTCCGCTCCCCGTGCACCGGGTCATTTCTGAAACCTGACAGCATCCGAAAAAGCGCTTGACCTTCCCACGATGGTAAACCCTAAGCTCCCTCCATGTCGAATTTCAACTATGGGAAGCACACCATGAGCATGGCAACAACGAGTAGTGCTGGCGGCCAAGCAGCGGCAATCAGCCTGCCCATCGAGGGCATGACCTGCGCAAGCTGCGTCGGCCGAGTCGAGGCCGCCCTTGCCAAGGTCGAGGGCGTGGCAAGCGTGTCTGTCAATCTCGCCACCGAGCGAGCGGACATTCGCCTGAACCGTGCTGTCGATCGCATGGCGCTGATCCAGGCGATCGAGAAGGTAGGGTACGACGTGCCTCAGGGCACCATCGAGCTGGCGATCGGAGGCATGACCTGCGCTTCGTGCGTGGGCCGCGTCGAGAAGGCGCTCAAGGCGGTGCCGGGCGTCACTGAGGCTGTGGTCAATCTGGCGACCGAGCGTGCCACCGTGCGCGGCGTGGCCGCCGTGGCGGACCTGATCGCGGCCATCGAGAAGGTCGGCTACGAGGCCAACCCGGTGGATACCGGCGCGCAGGCCGACGAGGAAGCCGCCGAGAAGAAGGACGCCGAGCGCGCCGAACTCAAGCGCGACCTGACCCTGGCCGCCGTGCTGGCGCTGCCTGTGTTCGTGCTCGAAATGGGCTCGCACATGATTCCCGGCATGCATGAGTGGGTGGCTTCCACCATCGGCATCCAGCAGAGTTGGTATCTGCAGTTCGTGCTGACCCTGCTGGTGCTCGCCATTCCGGGCTGGCGCTTCTACGAGAAGGGCTTCCCGGCGCTGTTCCGCCTGGGTCCCGACATGAACTCGCTGGTCGCGGTCGGCACGGCCGCAGCCTTCGGCTATTCGATGGTCGCCACATTCGCGCCCAGTCTGCTGCCGGCCGGCACGGTGAACGTGTACTACGAGGCGGCCGCCGTCATCGTGGCGCTGATCCTGCTGGGCCGCTTTCTTGAGGCACGGGCCAAGGGCCGCACCTCCGAGGCCATCAAGCGCCTGGTCGGCCTGCAGGCCAAGGAGGCGCACGTGCTGCGCGACGGCCGCATCGTGGACATCCCGATCAACGACGTGGCGCAGGGCGACATCGTGGAAGTGCGCCCCGGCGAGCGCGTGCCGGTCGATGGTGAAGTGACCGAGGGCCGCAGCTTCGTGGACGAGTCGATGATCACCGGCGAGCCGATTCCCGTCGAAAAGGCGGAAGGCAGCACCGTGGTCGGCGGCACCGTCAACCAGAAGGGTGCGCTGACGCTGCGTGCCACCGCCGTGGGCGGTCAGACCATGCTGGCGCAGATCATCCGCATGGTCGAGCAGGCGCAAGGTTCCAAGCTGCCGATCCAGGCCGTGGTGGACAAGGTGACACTGTGGTTCGTGCCCGCCGTCATGCTGGCCGCCGTGCTGACCTTCCTGGTCTGGCTGGTGTTCGGCCCGTCGCCCGCGCTGTCCTTCGCGCTGGTCAATGCCGTGGCGGTGCTGATCATTGCCTGCCCGTGCGCCATGGGTCTGGCGACGCCGACCTCCATCATGGTCGGCACGGGCCGGGGCGCCGAGATGGGCGTACTGTTCCGCAAGGGTGAAGCCCTGCAACTGCTCAAGGACGCCAAGGTGGTGGCCGTGGACAAGACCGGCACGCTGACCGAGGGCCGCCCGGTCCTGACCGACCTGGAGATTGCCGACGGCTTTGACCGCAACCAGGTGCTGGCGAAGGTCGCCTCTGTCGAATCGCGCTCGGAGCATCCGATCGCACGCGCCATCGTCGAGTCGGCCGTGGAAGGTGGCATCGCGCTGCCGACGATGACAGACTTCGATTCGGTCACGGGCATGGGCGTGCGCGCCACCGTGGACGGCGCGCGTGTCGAGGTCGGTGCCGATCGCTTCATGCGTGAGCTGGGGTTGGACGTGAGCGGCTTCGCTCGCACGGCCGAGCGCCTAGGCAACGAGGGCAAGTCGCCGCTGTACGCCTCGATCGACGGCCGACTGGCCGCCATCATCGCGGTGGCCGATCCGATCAAGTCCAGCACGCCCGCGGCCATTGCCGCGCTGCACCAGCTCGGCCTGAAGGTGGCGATGATCACCGGCGACAACGCGCGTACCGCGCAGGCCATCGCCAAGCAACTGGGCATCGACGAGGTGGTGGCCGAAGTGCTGCCCGAGGGCAAGGTCGAAGCCGTGCGCCGGCTGAAAGCCAGCCACGGCCAGATCGCCTACGTGGGCGACGGCATCAACGACGCCCCGGCGCTGGCCGAGGCCGACGTGGGCCTGGCCATCGGCACCGGCACCGACGTGGCGGTGGAGTCGGCCGACGTAGTGCTGATGTCGGGCAACCTGCAGGGCGTGCCCAACGCCATCGCGCTGTCCAAGGCGACCATCGGCAACATCCGCCAGAACCTGTTCTGGGCGTTTGGCTACAACACGGCCCTGATCCCGGTGGCCGCTGGCGTCCTGTACCCCGCATACGGTGTGCTGTTGTCGCCGATCTTCGCGGCTGGCGCGATGGCGCTGTCCAGCGTGTTCGTGCTCGGAAACGCGCTGCGCCTGCGCCGCTTCCAGCCGCCGCTGGCGGCGGATACCGCTCATTGAGAAAGGAGGAACACCATGAACATCGGTGAAGCATCCAAGGCCTCGAAGGTCTCGGCCAAGATGATCCGCTACTACGAGCAGATCGGCTTGATTCCCCCGGCCGACCGGAACGATTCGGGCTACCGCGCCTATAGCCAGGACGACGTACACCGGCTGCACTTCATCCGGCGTGCGCGCGACCTCGGCTTCTCGGTGGCCGAGATCACGGACCTGCTGGGACTGTGGAACGACAAGTCGCGCCGGAGTGCCGACGTCAAGCGCCTGGCGCAGCAGCACATCTCCGAGCTGGACCGGCGCATCGCGAGCATGTTGGAGATGGCCGAGACGCTCAAGGCGCTGATCCGGTGCTGCGCCGGCGACGAATGGCCCGACTGCCCGATCCTGCACACGCTGGAGCAACTCGATACCAGCGACGACGAGCCCGAAGCGCGCACCGGCGCCGTGCCACGGCGTGCAAGTGGCAACGCAGCGGCAAAGAAGCCGCGTGCGCACTGAGCAGCCGGGAGAGACCATGCCCAAGATCACCGTCTTGCCCCATCCTGAACTGGCGCCCGAGGGCGCCGAGCTGAACGTGCCGGTCGGCACCTCGATCTGCGAGGCGCTGCTAGACAACGGCATCGAGATCGAACATGCCTGCGACATGAGCTGTGCCTGCACGACCTGCCACTGCATCGTGCGCAAGGGATTCGATTCCCTCAACGAGGTCGAGGAGTGCGAGGACGACCTGCTTGACCGGGCCTGGGGGCTAGAGGCGCAATCGCGCCTGAGCTGCCAGGCCATCGTGGCGAACGAGGACCTGACCGTCGAGATCCCGAAGTACACGATCAACCATGCCAAGGAGAACCACTAGGACCCAGCGTGCCGCCGCGGGCGCGCCGGCCTGCGGCGGGGTTGCTCTGGCAGACGGAGGACTGACGGCGTTGCAGCCTGACGACCGCCCCGGGAGCCAGATGCCTACACCCCCTTGCACCACCGCCGGTTAGGCTGGAAATGTCGTCAAAGTCCTTCAATCCGTGATAGTCGGCGCTGCGGCCGGCCCATGAAAAGTCCCACAGGAGAAGTCCAGCATGTCTGCGCCCAAACAAGCCACGCTCTACCGGATGGTCATGCCCGGCCATACCTGCCCCTACGGGCTGAAGTCGCTCGATCTGCTCAACCGCAAGGGCTACGAGGTCGAGGACAAACACTTGGCGAGCCGCGAGCAGACGGATGCGTTCAAGAAGGAGCATGGCGTCGAGACCACGCCCCAGGTCTTCATAAACGGGCGGCGCGTGGGCGGCTACGACGACCTGCGCAAATTCTTCGGCATGTCCGTGAAGGACAAGAACGCCGTGACCTACACCCCTGTGATCGCGCTGTTCGCCATGGCGGCCGCGATGGCGCTGGCGGCGAGCTGGGCGGCCTTCGGCCAGCTCTGGAGCATTCAGGCGGCAGAGTGGTTCGTGGCCTTTGCCATGTGTCTCCTGGCGCTGCAGAAGCTCAAGGACGTGGACGGCTTCGCGACGATGTTCCTCAACTACGACCTGCTGGCCAAGCGCTGGGTTCGGTATGCCTATTTCTACCCGTTCGCGGAGGCCATCGCAGGCGTCCTGATGGTCGCGGGCGTGGGGATGTGGGTGTCGATTCCGTTGGCGCTGTTCATCGGGACCGTCGGGGCCGTGTCGGTTTTCAAGGCGGTCTATGTCGATCGCCGGGAACTCAAGTGCGCCTGTGTGGGCGGGGACAGCAACGTGCCGCTGGGCTTCGTGTCCCTGACCGAGAACCTGATGATGGTGGCGATGGCCCTGTGGATGTGGGCCAAGGTCGCCTACCTTGGGATGCACTGAGCGCCGCGCCAGGTACGGCGCAGCGCACGTGCTCGCATCGGCCGTCCTGTGTGCAGGCCGGCCACGACGCGGTGTTACTGCGCGCGCGGCGGGAAGCCAGCTTCGCTCAGGGCCGCGGCGATCTGCTCTTGCGAGGCCGAGGTCTGGACCTCGACACGGCGGGTCGGCGGGTCCGTGACGATCTTGGCGTTGGGGTCGATCGTTTGGATCGTTTTCGTAACGGTGCGGGCGCAGCCGCCGCAGGTCATGTCTTCGAGATGGAATTGCATGGAAAACTCCTTTCGGGTTGGGGTGTTTGAAGTCTGGTCCTTGCCACGGTTGGAAGGTCAAGCGCTATTTGCATCCCCGCTACACCAATCGGCCGAATGCTCATAGGGCAAGGCCGTGGTGCTCTTTACCCGATCCAGCACGAAGCTTGTCTTGCAGTCCTGCACGCTGGGGTGCTTGAGCAGCGTGTCGAGCACGAAGCGAGAGTAGTGAGCCATGTTCCTGACGACCACCCGCAGCAGATAGTCCATGTCGCCGGTCAGCGCATGGCATTCCACGACCTCCGGCCATTTCTGGACCGACGCGCGGAACACGTCCATGGGATTGCGCTTGTGCGAGTCGGAGTGCTTTTCGAGACGCACGTTCAGGTAGGCCGTGAGCGTGAGGCCGATCTTCTCCGAGCCGCTGCTCGGCCCGGTGTTCTTCGAGTTCATCGAGCGCAAGGGCAACTACCGCGAGGGCTTCGGCGAAGGTAACTTCGGTGCCTTGTTCGAGTCGATGGAGCGCGACCAGATCAACCGCGGCGCGCTGGAAATCAACCCAGCCTGATTCGGGCTTTCCCCCTGAAGGCATAGCACCTTCCGCATCTCGCGAGCCCCGGTGGGGCTCGCACTATTTTGGCAAGCGGCCTCCACGATGCCCATTGGCCCTCGTGCAGCTTGCACCATTCATCTCCTCACAATCGAACATCACCACGGCACGGTGCAGGCTTCTTTGACTAATATATGAACACATGTATAATTGTTTATTCAATATTTGGCCTCAGCTCGACTGGTGCTACAGCAGGCGTGCATCTCGTCCCCCGAATCAACATGGATCATGGAAGGACAAGACTATGGAACTTCGTCACTTGCGCTGCTTCATTGCGGTTGCTGAGGAACTCCATTTCGCCCGCGCTGCCGAGCGGCTGCACATCGAGCAGTCTCCACTGTCACGGGCCATCAAGGAACTGGAAGAAGAACTGGGCGTGATGCTGTTTGCCCGCACCACGCGCAGCACTCGGCTGACCCGTGCGGGCGAGCTGTTTCTGGAGCACGTGCGCCGCGTGCTCTCCGCCTTGGAGCAGGCACGCGATAGCGTGAAAGCGGCAGCAAACGGTTTTCATGGCCAGTTGCGCGTGGCATTGTCCGACGGCATCACGCCGTCGCGCCTTTCTGCGTTGCTCGTACTTTGCCGCCAGGAAGAACCCGAGGTCGAAATCCGGTTCTTCGAGGTGCCCCTATCGCAACAGATCAAGGGGCTGCATAGCGATCTGTATGACGTAGGGTTTGCTCAATCCGACGAAGTGGGCGACGGTATCGTCGCCACGCCCGCATGGAGCGATGCGCTGATGGTGGCCGTGCCAGCTCGGCATCCGCTTCTGGCCCACAAGCGCATCCCCTTGGATGAGTTGCTTCGCTATCCACTGGTTCTGTGCGATCCACAGGCATGTGAGGGCCATGCCAAGCAAGTTGAACGGGTGTTGCGCCGTGCGGATGTGGAGCCACTGATTGCAGAGAGGGTTTCGTCCACCGACCTGATGATGGCCCTAGTCTCGGCCGGTTTTGCGCTCGGCCTAGCAGGCAGTGCACACATTGCCGCCAGCCGTGAGCCGGGTGTAGTGGCCCGGCCGCTAGCTTCGCGCGTGTCGCCCCTCACGACCTATCTGTTGCGGCTGGACGGAGATCCGTCCGACGAGTTGGCGCGGTTTATTGAGCGCGCACAGGCCATCGAACAGCCGGAAACCCCCAGGCCCATACGAGGCCGTAATCCCGATCACCCGGAGGAACTGACGCCATGAAGAAGATCATCCCATTCTTGCTGGTTGCCGTGTTGACTGCCTGCGGCCAGTCCGATGGGCCACAGAAGTCCGCCGGTTCCGCAGCCAACATCCCGACAGTGGAAGAGCTGGCGGCCAACCCCGAACGGCTCAAGGAACTGCGCCAGCAGTGCAAGACCGACCGCCCCAAGCTGGGCGACGTGTTGTGCAACCGGGTGGCCGAGGCCACGCGCAAGCGGTTCTATGGCGACGGGGAAACGCCCTACACACCGCCGAAGGAGCCGCCTAAGTTTTGATCGTGGCCGCTTCGCCACGAATATTGGATTTCCTGACCGACACGCCGCAACGCGCCTGCGCTTGCGACGTTTTTCGTTGGCTCGCCACCGCGCTAATTCTTTCTTTTTGCTCGATCTTTCTGCTTAAAACGGTCTTTGACCGGCACTGACGCGGCACCGATCCTGACGCCTCCGGCACGTCCTTGTGCCGCTTTTTCCATGAGGAATCGGCGCAGGAGAAATCGGAGGCCAGGTCATGCAAGGGACGAACGTGCTGTTCGGTCAGATCGCCGTGGTATTCGGCATCGTGATCGCCGGAGTGTGGGGTGCCACACAATGGACAGCAGCAGCCCTTGGCTATCAAGTACGCCTTGGCTCGCCCTGGTTCGATCTTCTTGGCACGCCGATCTATCACCCGTGGAAGCTGTTTGAGTGGTGGTTTTCTTACGGCGCCTATACCCCGGAAATCTTCGACACCGGCGGAGCCATCGCTGGCAGCAGTGGCATGGTCGCCGTGGCCGTCGCCATTGCCATGTCGGTCTGGCGCTCGCGGCAGGCACGCCTTGTCACGACCTACGGATCGGCCCGCTGGGCGAACGCGCATGACATTCGCAAGGCGGGCCTCACGCAGCCAGAGGGCGTGTTCCTCGGCCAGCACGACCGCCAGTACCTGCGCCATGAGGGGCCAGAGCATGTCCTGACGTTCGCACCCACGCGCTCGGGCAAGGGCGTCGGCCTGGTGGTGCCGACGCTGCTTTCTTGGCCCGCGTCCGCCGTCATCCACGACATCAAGGGCGAGAACTGGCAGATCACCGCAGGCTGGCGCTCGCGCTTCTCGCATTGCCTGCTGTTCAACCCCACGGATGCGAAGTCGGCGGCCTACAACCCGCTGCTGGAGGTGCGGCGCGGCGCGCATGAAGTGCGCGACGTGCAGAACATCGCGGACATTCTGGTCGATCCCGAAGGCGCGCTGGAGAAGCGCAACCATTGGGAAAAGACCAGCCACGCGCTGCTGGTCGGCGCGATCCTGCATGTGCTCTACGCGGGCGAAGACAAGACGCTGCGCGGCGTCGCCAACTTCCTCAGCGACCCGGCCAGCCCGTTCGAGCTGACCTTGCATCGAATGATGACCACGCCCCACTTGGGCGAGGGGCCGCATCCGGTAGTCGCGTCGGCGGCGCGTGAAGTGCTCAACAAGTCGGACAACGAGCGTTCCGGCGTGTTAAGCACCGCCATGTCGTTCCTCGGCCTGTACCGCGATCCCACGGTGGCCGAAGTCACCTCGCGCTGTGACTGGCGCATCGCCGACCTGATCGCGGCCGAGCATCCGGTGTCGCTGTACCTGGTGGTGCCGCCTTCGGACATATCGCGCACCAAACCGCTCATCCGCCTGATCCTCAACCAGATCGGGCGACGCCTCACCGAATCGCTGGACGGCAGCGACGGCATCGAACGCCGCCACAAGCTGCTGCTGATGCTCGACGAGTTCCCGGCCCTGGGGCGGCTCGACTTCTTCGAGACAGCCTTGGCCTTCATGGCGGGCTACGGCATCCGCAGCTTCCTCATCGCGCAGTCACTCAACCAGATCGACAAGGCGTATGGACAGAACCATTCCATTCTCGACAACTGCCACGTCAGGGTGACGTTCGCCACCAACGACGAACGCACCGCCAAGCGCATTTCCGAGACGCTGGGCACTGCGACCGAGCTGCGCGCGCAACGCAACTACGCGGGCCACCGGCTCGCGCCGTGGCTGGGCCACCTCATGGTGTCGCGCCAGGAGACGGCCCGCCCGCTGCTGACGCCGGGCGAGGTGATGCAGCTTCCGCCGGACGATGCCGTAGTGATGGTGTCCAGCATGGCGCCGATCAAGGCCCGGAAGCTGCGCTACTACGCCGACGCCAATTTCAAGCAGCGCGTGCTGCCGCCGCCCGAGCTGGCGGACGGCCGGTACGCCGACGCGCCGCCACTGCGCCCCGACGACTGGAGTGGCCTGGCGATTCCTGCCGTGCCTGCCGCGCCTGCGGCCGATGCCGCCGAAGGCTTCCGGGCGTCGGCCGACGACGGCGGCCCGCGCCGTCAGCCCGAGCTAACTGAGGCCGTCGCCTACGACCCCGAGCTGGCCGCGCCCGCGGCCGACCTCGGCCTGCTCGATGACGACGACGACCTGCCGCTTCCCCTTCCTCGCCAGCTTGATCCGGCCATGCAGCGCACGGCCCGGCTGGCGTCCCTCGACCCCAACGACGGAATCGAGCTATGAGCCACTATCGCCTGAACCTCTTTATCCAGCCCGAGCACGCCCAGCGGCTCGATGAACTGGCCGCCAAGAAAGGCGTGTCCAAGTCCAGCATCGTCGCCGCTGCCTTGGCGTCCTGGCTGTCGCCGGACGCGGCCGACCAGCGCGAGGCGGCCATCGCCAAGCGCCTTGATCGCCTCTCGCGCCAGGCCGAGCGAATGGAGCGCGACCAGAGCATCGCCATCGAGACGCTGGCGCTGTTCATCCGCTACTACCTGACCGTCAGCACGCCGGTTCCCGAGGCGCACCAAGAGGCGGCCCGCGCCTTGGGCAAGGCGCGTTTCGAGCAGTTCACCGAGCAGCTTGGCCGCCACCTGATGCGTGGGCGCAGCCTGGTGCGCGACGTGGTGGAGGAATTGCATCCCGATTCGGTGCGGATGGAGGACGCGGCGGCAGCCGCCGATGCGCAGGAGCGTGCGTCATGAGCGCCGTTTCCCAATCCATGAGTGCCACGTCGCTCGACCGGCGCATCCAGATGCTGCGCACGGCAATGGGGCCGCTGATCGCCACCGCGCTCGAAGACCCCGACGTGGTGGAAATCATGCTCAACCCTGACCGCACCCTTTGGGTGGATCGCCTGTCGTCGGGCCGCGCGCCTATGGGCGTGGAGCTGCCCGAAGCCGATGGCGAGCGAATCATCCGCCTGGTCGCGGCCCACGTCGGCGCGGAGGTGCATCGCGGCCAGCCGCTGCTGTCCGCCGAACTGCCCGAAACCGGTGAACGCTTCGAGGGCATCCTGCCGCCAGCCGCGCCGGGGCCGGCCTTCGCGCTGCGCAAGCGCGCCATCGGCGTGATCCCGCTGGAGCGGTACGTCGTGGACGGAATGATGACCGCCGCCCAGGCGGGCTTTTTGGTGCGCGCCGTGCGCGAGCGCCAGAACGTCCTGATCGCGGGGGCCACCAGCAGCGGCAAGACGACCTTGGCGAACGCGCTGCTGGCCGAGATAGCTGCCACGGGCGACCGCGTGCTGGTGCTCGAAGACACGGTGGAGCTGCAATGCGCGGCCCGCGACCACGTTCCGCTGCGCACGCGCTCCGGCGTGGTGTCCATGACCGAGCTGGTGCGCTCGTCCATGCGCCTGCGACCTGATCGCGTCGTCGTCGGCGAGGTACGCGGTGCCGAGGCGCTGGATCTCATCAAGGTGTGGGGCACCGGCCACCCCGGCGGCGTCGCCACGATCCACGCCGGCTCCGCGCTGGGCGCGTTGCTGCGCCTGGAGCAACTGATTCTCGAAGTGGCGGTGAATCCGCCGCGTGCGCTGATCGCCGAGGCGGTCAACGTGGTGATCCAGATCGCCGGGCGCGGACGCAAGCGCCGCATCGAGAACATCGCCCGCATCGTCGGCTTCGACGGCGTGGGCTACCAACTGGTGGACGCGCTGGAAACGCCGTTTCCCGAGCTGCCGCCGATCCCTGATGCCGCACCCGCTGCGGCGACTTCCTCGTCCCCTGACCAACCTGGAGAACTGCTATGACGCAGATGACCATTCCTGCTTTCCGTGTTTCCGTAAATCCGGCTTTGCGCCTTGCACGGCTGCGCTGCCTGGCCCGCCCTGCGGGGCGAGGGCTGCTGCTGGCCGCGCTGCTGCTGTTCCTGGCCGGCACCGCGCAGGCCGCTGGTTCCTCGATGCCCTGGGAAGGCCCGTTGCAGTCGATCTTGGAGTCGATTCAGGGGCCGGTGGCGCGCATCGTCGCGGTCATCATCATCATTGCCACGGGCCTCGCGCTCGCCTTCGGCGACACGTCGGGCGGCTTTCGCAAGCTGATCCAGATCGTGTTCGGCCTGTCCATCGCGTTCGCGGCTTCGAGCTTCTTCCTGTCGTTCTTTTCGTTCTCGGGCGGGGCTGTCGTATGAGCGGCCCGGATAGCTTCGCGGCCGGGTTCGAGGTGCCTTTGCATCGCTCGCTCACCGAGCCGATCTTGCTGGGCGGCGCACCGCGCACCGTGGCGATTGCCAACGGCACGCTGGCCGCCGCCGTCGGGCTGGGCCTGCAACTGTGGATTCCTGGCGTGGTGCTCTGGATCGTCGGCCATTCGCTGGCGGTATGGGGTGCGCGCGTCGATCCGCAGTTCATGGCCGTGTTCGCCCGGCACATCAAGCACCGCCCGCTGCTGGACGTGTGAGGGGACGCCGCCATGCTGAACCTCGCCGAATACCGCCAGCGCCCGGCCTTGCTCGCCGATTGGCTGCCGTGGGCCGGGCTCGTCGCGCCGGGTGTCGTCTTGAACAAGGACGGCAGTTTCCAGCGCACGGCCCGGTTTCGCGGGCCTGACCTCGACAGTGCCACGCAAGGCGAGCTGATCGCCACGTCGGCGCGCTTGAACAATGCGCTGCGCCGGCTGGGATCGGGCTGGGCGCTGTTCATCGAAGCCGAGCGCCGGCTTGCCGCCGACTATCCGCACTCGGAGTTCCCAGAAGCCTTGTCATGGCTGGTGGACGAGGAACGCCGCGCCACCTTTGAGGACTCGGGCAACCACTTCGAGAGCGGCTATCACCTGACGCTGGTGTACCTACCGCCCGAGGAGTCGCGCGCCCGAGCGGCGGGGATGCTGTACGAGAACCGGCCCACCGAAGGCGTGGATTGGCGCGGCCGGCTCGATGCCTTCGTGGCGGAGACCGATCGCGTCTTCGACCTGCTCGATGGCGTGATGCCGGAAATCGCCTGGCTCGATGACAGCCAGACGCTGACCTACCTGCACGCCACCATCTCGACGCGGCGCTATTCGCTGGCGGTGCCCGAAGTGCCGTTCCATATCGACGCGCTGCTGACCGACTGCGCGCTGGTCGGTGGACTGGCACCCATGCTGGGCGATCAGCACCTGCGCGTGGTGTCGGTGCGGGGCTTCCCGACTTCCACTTGGCCGGGGATTCTGGACGACCTCAACCGCCTCGGATTTGCGTATCGCTGGAGTACGCGCTTCCTCTGCATGGACAAATCCGAGACGGAAAAAGACCTCGCCCGCCTGCGCCGCCAGTGGTTCGCCAAGCGCAAGAACGTCATCGCGCTGCTGCGCGAAACGATCTTCCAACAGGAGTCGCCGCTGGTGGACACGGATGCCTCGAACAAGGCGACCGATGCCGATGCCGCGTTGCAGGAGCTGGGCAGTGATCAAGTCGCCTTCGGCTACCTCACCGCCACGGTGACGGTGCTCGATGCCGACCCGGCCGCAGCCGACGAGAAGCTGCGCATGGTGGAGCGCGTCATCCAGGGCCGGGGCTTCGTGACCATCTCCGAAACGCTCAATGCCGTGGATGCGTGGCTGTCCTCGCTCCCCGGCAACGCCTATGCCAACGTGCGCCAGCCGATCGTCTCGACGCTGAACCTGGCGCACATGATGCCGGTGTCGGCCGTGTGGGCCGGCCCCGAGCGCAACGCGCATCTGGACGGCCCGCCTCTCATCGTGACGCGCACCGATGGCGCCACACCGTTTCGCTTGGTCACGCACGATGGCGACGTGGGCCACATGCTGGTGGCCGGCCCGACGGGCATGGGCAAGTCAGTGCTGCTCGCCACGCTGGCGATGCAGTTCCGCCGCTACCTCGGCTCGCGCATCTTCGCGTTCGATATGGGGCGTTCGATGCGCGCCACGATCCTCGGGCTTGGCGGCGAGCACTACGACTTGGGCACGGACGGCGAAATCGCCTTCCAGCCGCTCGCCCGCATTGACCGCGAAGGCTACCGCACCTGGGCCGCCGAATGGATCGAAGGCCGTTTGCTGCATGAAGGCGTAGCAGTCGGCCCGGACGAGAAAGCCGCCATCTGGTCGGCGCTGGGCAGCTTGGCCGGTGCGCCCGTCGAGCAGCGCACGATGACCGGCCTGTCGGTGCTGCTGCAATCGAACGCGCTGCGCCAGGCGCTCGCGCCCTATGTGCTGGGCGGCGCGCACGGCAAGCTGCTGGATGCCGACCACGACCGGCTGGGCATGGCGGACGTGCAGGGTTTCGAGATGGAGGAGCTGATGCACAGCAAGGCCGCCGTCATGGCCGTGCTGCATTACCTCTTTGCGCGCTTTGACGAACGCTTTGATGGCGCTCCCACGCTGCTGATCCTCGATGAAGCGTGGCTGTTCCTGGATGACCCAGTGTTTGCCGCGCGCATCCGCCAGTGGCTCAAGACGCTGCGCAAGAAGAACGTGTCGGTGATCTTCGCCACGCAGTCGCTCGCGGACATTAAGGATTCGAGCATCGCGCCCGCAATCATCGAGAGCTGCGCAAGCCGCATCTTCCTGCCGAACCCGCAGGCGACCGAGCCGCAGATTCGCACGATCTACGAGGGCTTCGGGTTGAACTCGCGCCAGATCGAGATCGTCGCCACCGCGCAACCCAAGCGCGACTACTACTACCAATCCCGCCTCGGCAACCGCCTGTTCGACCTCGACCTGGGGGCGGCGACGCTGGCCTTCGCGGGCGCTTCCACGCCGCAAGACCAGCGCGACATAGACCGCGTGCTGCTGGACGCCGGCACGCCCGGCTTCGCGGGTGCCTGGCTGCGCCATCGCGGCCTCGATTGGGCGGCTGACCTGCTGCCCTCGTTCCCCGGCCTCGCGCCGGATTCCCTCGCTGACCAACCACAGGAGATCCTGCCATGAAGAAGCGCCTTGTCGCCGCTGCCATCGCGGCCATGCTTTGCACCGCCACTGCCCATGCGCAATGGGTCGTGATCGACCCCACCAACCTCGTGCAGAACACGATGACCGCGATCCGCACGCTGGAGCAGATCAACAACCAGATTCGCCAGCTCCAGAACGAAGCGCAAATGCTGATGAACCAGGCGCGCAACCTCGCCAGCCTTCCATCCAGCGTGGTCGGCCAGTTGCGCGCCAACCTGGCGACGACCGAGCGGCTGATCGCCCAGGCCCGAGGCTTGGCCTACGACGTGACGAATCTGGATCGGGAGTTTGCCCGCCTGTACCCGGAGCAGTACGCCGCCACCGTCAGCGGCGACCAGATGTACCGCGACGCCCAGGAGCGGTGGAAGAACACGCTGGGCGGCTTGCAGACCACCATGCAGATGCAGGCGCAGGTGTCGCAGAACCTGGGCGAAGACGAAAGCGTGCTGGCCGATCTGGTCGGCAAGAGCCAGTCGGCGCAAGGCGCGTTGCAGGCGATGCAGGCCATGAACCAGTTGCTCGCCTTGCAGGCCAAGCAGTCGATCCAGTCGCAGCGGCTCCAGATCACGCAAGACCGGGCCGCCTCGCTGGAACTGGCGCGGCAGGCGGCGGCCACCGAGCGCGCCCGCGAAGTGCGGCGGCGCTTCCTCGGGGAAGGCACGCCGTACACGCCGCAGTCCGTCAACTTCTACCGCGACTGACAGGAGGCCGCCATGCGATGCGTCCTCGTCCTTGGTGCCGTGCTGCTGGCCGCTTGCGGCGAGCAGCCGGCCGACAACCTCGCCGATGCCCTGGCCGCCGATCGCGTGCGGCTCAAGGCATTGCGCGCGCAATGCGCGGCCGACCGGCAGGCCACGGGCGAGGACGCTTGCCGCGCCGCCGCCGAAGCCTTCCGGCGGCGCTTCTTTTCCGGCGAGGCCGGGCCGGATGAATACCAGACGCTGGCCGACCTGCCGCCGATCCCGCCCAGCTTCGAGGAACCGGAGGGCACGCCATGAATGACGTGACCATCATCGACCAGTTCCTCAACACCTTCGCCACCTACATCGACTCGGGTTTCGGGCTGCTGCGCGGCGAAGTGGCGTTCCTCACGGCCACGCTGATCGTCATCGACATGACGATCGCCGGGCTGTATTGGGCCATGAGCCACGCCACCGGCCAAGGCGATGACGTGATCGCCAAGCTGCTGCGCAAGGTGCTCTACGTCGGTGCCTTCGCCTACATCCTCAACAACTTCAACTGGCTGGCCAGCATCGTGTTCCGCTCGTTCGCGGGGCTGGGCATCACCGCCACCGGCTCGGCCATCACGATGGAGAACTTCTTGCAGCCGGGCCGGCTCGCCAAGACCGGCATCGACGCCGGGGCGCCGATTCTGGAGCAGATCGGCGAGATGGCGGGCTTCCCCGAGGTGTTCGCCAATCTCGATCCCATCGTGGTGATGTTCCTCGCGTGGCTGGTCGTGGTGCTGTGCTTCTTCGTGCTGGCGATCCAGCTTTTCATCACGCTGATCGAGTTCAAGCTGACCACGCTCGCCGGGTTCGTGCTGGTGCCGTTCGCGCTGTGGAACAAGACCAGCTTTCTCGCCGAGAAGGTGCTGGGCAACGTCGTGGCCGCTGGCATCAAAGTGCTGGTGCTGGCTGTGATCGTCGGCATCGGCTCGGGCCTGTTCGCGCAGTTCCAAGTCCACCCCGCCGAGCCGAACATCGACCACGCGCTGGTCATCATGCTGGCCTCGCTCACCTTGCTCGCGCTCGGGATCTTCGGCCCCGGCATCGCCACGGGCCTTGTGTCCGGCGCGCCCCAGCTCGGCGCGGGCGCGATGGCCGGTGCCGCCGTCGGCGCGGCCGGAACGGCAGTGGCTGTCGGTGCTGCCGCGACGGGCGTGGGCGGCGCGGTGGCCGCTGGCGCGCGCATGGCCCCGGCTGCCGCCAAGCTGGCCGGCAGCGGCGCGCGTGCCGCCACGTCGGCGGCTGGCAGCGCGAAGTCGGCGTTCCAGGCGGGTTCCGCTGCCGCCGGCGGCGGTGCCAAAGGCGCGATGGCGGGCTTGGGCAACGTCGCCAAGACCGGCGCGCAGTCTGCCGGACGCGCTGCCGCATCCCGCGCTTCCGCTGCCGGGCAGCGCATGGCCGCACCGTTCCGCGCGGGCTGGAACGGCGACGCTGGCGCGTCAGCCGGCCAGGCCGCCACCAGCGAAGCGCCGGCAGGCGCTGCCGCTGCACAGGCGCCCGAGCAGCCCGCTTGGGCCAAGCGGCTGCATCGCCGCCAGCAGCTCACCCACGCCGCGACCACCGCTGCCCACGCGCTGCGCGGTGGCGACGGCGGCGGCTCCGGGCAAGGCCCGAGCCTGCGCGGCTCCGACGACTGACGCGATTCACAAGGAGAACTGACCATGCGATTCAAGAAACCGCAGGTGCGCTACGCCGACACGCCGCAGCCTGCCACGCCGTACCAAACCGCCGGCCAGGTGTGGGACGACCGTATCGGCTCGGCCCGCGTCCAGGCCAAGAACTGGCGATTCATGGCCTTCGGCTGCCTCACGCTCGCGCTGCTGATGGCCGGCGGACTGGTGTGGCGCTCGGCGCAATCCATCGTCACGCCCTACGTCGTGGAGGTGGACAACGCGGGCCAGGTGCGCGCCGTGGGCGAAGCCGCCACGCCGTACCGGCCCAACGATGCGCAGACGGCGCACCACATCGCGCGCTTCGTGACGCTGGTGCGCTCGCTGTCCATCGACCCCATCGTCGTCCGCCAGAACTGGCTGGACGCCTACGACTACACGACCGACAAAGGCGCGGCCGTGCTCAACGACTACGCGCGGGTCAACGACCCGTTCGCGCGCATCGGAAAGGAGTCGGTGACGGTGCAGATCACCAGCGTCGTGCGTGCCAGCGACACGTCTTTCAACGTGCGCTGGACGGAACGCCGCTACGTCAACGGCGCTGCGGCGGGCCTGGAACGGTGGACGGCCGTGGTGTCCATCGTGCTCCAGCCGCCGCGCACCGAAGAACGCCTGCGCAAGAACCCGCTGGGCATCTACGTCAACGGCCTTTCCTGGAGCCGCGAGCTGGATTCTTCCGAAGGAGCAAAACCATGAACCTGTCTTTCCGCTTTTACGCTTTGCCGTTGATGCTTGTTGCCCTGGCGGGCTGCGCCACGCAAGGCAAGCCGCCGCCGACCATCTCGCTCGATGAGCCGGTGCCGGTGCAGGCCCAGCCGATGCCGGAGCCGCCCGCGCCCGTGGAGGTTGTGGCCGTGCCCGAGGTGCTGCCGATGCCGGCGCAGTTGATGCCGGCACCCGAGGCCGAGGACGCCAAGCCCACGCCCGAGCCGGCCGACGAGAAGGTGCGCGTTTCACGCGCCAATGCCGAGGCGCGTGTCGCGCCCACGCGCGAGGGCTACGTCAACGCGATTCAGGTGTGGCCCTTCACCGATGGCGCGCTGTATCAGGTCTATGCGGCCGTGGGCCGGGTGACGATGGTTGCCTTGCAGCCGGGCGAGGAGCTGGTGACGGTGGCCGCCGGCGATACCGTGCGCTGGATCGTGGGCGACACGTCCAGCGGCAGCGGTGCCGACTTGCGCGTCAACGTGCTGGTCAAGCCGATCCGCTCGGGCCTCAAGACCAATCTGGTCATCATCACCAGCCGGAGGACGTACCTGCTGGAACTGACTTCCACGGAAAAGACGTGGATGGCGTCGGTGTCCTGGGAGTACCCGCGCGACCGGATGCTGGCCTTGCAGCGCCAGGCGCAAGCGGCCAGCGCCGCCGCGCCGGTGGATAGCGGCCTGTCGCTGGAGAACCTGCGCTTTCGCTACGCGATCGGCGGCAGCAATCCGTCGTGGAAGCCGCTGCGCGCTTTCGACGACGGGCAGAAGGTCTATATCCAGTTCCCCGCCGGCATCGCGCAAGGCGAACTGCCGCCGCTGTTCGTGATCGGGCCGGAAGGCGACGGGCAACTGGTGAACTACCGCTTCCGTTCGCCGTACTACATCGTGGATCGCCTGTTTGGCGCGGCAGAGTTGCGCCTGGGCGGTGACAAGGGCGACGTGGTGCGGATCGAGCGCACGGATGGCGTGGCACGGAGGAACTGACCATGAGCCAGGACGATACCCCCGACCTCGCCACGCGGCAGGCAGGCAAGGTCGCGCCCGAGGCGGTGGCGCTTCGCGCCCAGCCGCGTGCCGTGACCCGGTTGAACCGGCGCACGCTGGCCGTCCTCGTCGGCGGCCTGTCGGTCGCCGTGCTCGGGGCCACGATCTGGTCATTGCAACCGCACCGGCGCGGCGCGGGCGAGCAGACCGAGCTTTACAACGTCGATCGCGTCTCGAAGTCCGAAGGGCTGGACGGCCTGCCGTCCGACTACTCGAAGCTGCCGCCGAAGGTGCCCGAGCTGGGGCCGCCACTGCCGGGCGATCTTGGCCCGGCCATCGTGAACTCGCAGCAGTCCGCCGTGGCCGCTTACGCGGCCCCCGGCCACGATCCCAACGACGCCTTGCGCAAGGAGGCGGAAGCCGCAGCGGCTTCGTCGGTGTTTTTCCGCTCGGGCGGCCAGGGCCAGGCCGCCGCCACGGCCACGGTGGCGCCGCCGGGTGTGCCTGGTGCTGCCAACACGCTCGCGGCCTTCGACCCGCTCGCGGCTGGGCCGGCCTCGGCGGCGCCCCAGCCTGCCGATCCGACAGCTGTGCAAAACCGGCAAGACCAGAAAGAGGCGTTCCTGAAAGGCGGCTCTATGGAAACCCGCAATTCCGGAAACCTGAAAATGCCGGCCTCGCCGTATCAGGTCATGGCCGGAACGGTGATTGCGGGCGCGCTGGTGACGGGCATCAAGTCGGACTTGCCAGGCGACGTGATCGCCACGGTGACGGAGCCGGTCTATGACTCGGCCACGGGCAAGTTCCTGTTGATCCCGCAGGGGTCGCGCATCCTGGGTAAATACAACAGCCAGGTCAGCTACGGGCAGAGCCGCGTGCAGGTGGTGTGGAACCGGGTCATCCTGCCCGATACGTCCTCGCTGACGCTCGACAACCTTGTCGGCACCGATCCAGCCGGCTACGCCGGCCTGGAAGACGACGTGGACTGGCATTGGAATCGCATCGTCGCGGGCGCCGTGCTGACGACGCTGCTGGGCGTAGGCGCCGAGTTGGCCGCGCCAGAGAACCGCCAGGACGGCAACCGCATCGTCATCGCGGGGCGCGACAGCGCCCAGGACAGCATCAATCAGGTGGGTCAGGAGATCACCCGGCGCAACATGGACATCCAGCCGACGCTGACCATTAGGCCGGGCCTGCCGGTTCGCGTCATCGTGAACCGGGATCTGGTGCTGCGGCCGTGCCAGCCGCTGTTCTTCAACCGGGGAGCTTCCCAATGAACACGAAGAAACTGCGGCTAGGGCCGCTGCCCAAGACCGAGAGCGTCAAGCTGACCTTTGCCTGCCCGGCCAGCTTGAAAGCCGACCTCGACCGCTACGCCGCGCTGCACGCGCAGGCGTATGGCGAGGCCGTCGATGCCGAGAAGTTGATCCCGCACATGCTGGAGGCGTTCATGGCGGGGGATCGGGGATTCAGGAAGGGCACCACGACGCGGAGCGTGCCGTCCAAGCCGACGTGATGGCCCTCGAAGCCTGCCCAGCAACATCCATCGAACGCGCAGCCCAAGGCTGCGCGTTCTTCATTCTGGATGCCGCCAAGAGCCGCCTGGGCTATGATGACAAGACAAGCCCGCCGTCCCTCGGCAATCCAGCACGACACAGTGCGATGTGGCTTTCTCTCCCAACGCTCCTATGTGGCTCCTAGCCCACGAAGCCACACCGCGCCAAAGTGGCCGAGAAAAGAGCTAACCTACTGTCCCATATACGGTTTCAAGTCCTGCGTGATTTGCACAAAGGACTTGACACCAGAACTTTTTTGTGCCTGCTCGAAATGAAGAGTTTCAACTGCATGGGTTCGCGGCCTCACTGCCCAGTGGGCTGATGGACAATTGCGCGCATTGGCCTTTATCCACATTGCAAAAGCGCCAGGTGCGGGGCGGCGTTGGTGGTTGCGCAAGCGCTTGCAACAGCTGCTGTTCCATCAGGCGACAGGCATCCGGGCCAGAAAACATGAAGGTGACGGGCTCGCCTGGCAACCCCTCTTGCGGCATGGCAGCGAGGGCCTCATTGCTGGGAGGGCGCGCGCTGTCCGCTGCTGCCTTATTGGGTAATGGGCTGTAGAACGACTTGTAGTTGAAGTTGAGTGTCAGGAAAAACAGCGCGGTCAGGAAGAACGGAAAGCCCACCAGGAACCAGGTATAGAGCTTCTGGCTGGACTCGCTGAGAAAGGGCAGTGTGGCCAGGGCGGAGGCTTCGATGATCCCGGCGAAGATGGCAATGATCGTCAGCGGGGCGACAGGTTGTGCTTGGGTCATGGTGGCTGCCTCCAGCGGTTTTGCCCATCTTTGCCTTACTGCGCCGGGCAACTAAAGACTGGACTGCTTCCCGGTGCGCGACAACGGGCAAAGTCCCTGATCCACGCTTCACCCCGAAGTCGGGAAGGGGTGTTTCAGCCCCTGACAGTCTGTGCTCAAAGTGCAACTGGCCACCGGGTACACGCCTGTAATCGGTAATAAGGAATTTGTTTGTTACAACCATAGTCGCGATGTGTAGGAAGTTTCCGCAACTATTGTAGGTTTTGTCTGCACATGAGTTTCGTCGGCAAATCGCCGCGCCATCGGTCGTTCTGTCAGTTATCTTGGCGTGCCAAAGCCACAACAGTGAATGAATGGATGTCGCATGAATAAAGTGCTTATCGTTGATGATCATCCGGTCATACGTCTTGCCGTGCGCATGCTGATGGAGCGGCATGGGTATGACGTCGTGGGGGAGACCGACAATGGGGTGGCTGCATTGCAGCTGACGCGGCAACACCTGCCGGACATCGTGGTGCTGGATATCGGTATACCGAAGCTGGATGGCCTGGAGGTGATTGCCCGCATGGCCAGCTTCAGCCCAGGCAGCAAGGTGCTGGTACTGACGTCGCAGGCACCCGGCAATTTTTCGATGCGCTGCATGCAGGCGGGGGCGGCGGGTTATGTATGCAAGCAACAGGAACTTACCGAGCTGTTGAGCGCAATCAAGGCAGTGCTCTCGGGCTACAGCTACTTCCCCAACCAGGCCCTGCATGCGGCCCGGGGCAGGGGCACGGGCAGCGAGGTGGACATGGTCAACCGCCTCTCGGCCCGGGAGATGACCGTGTTGCAACAGTTGGCGCGCGGGCGTTCGAACAAGGAAATTGCCGACAGCATGTACCTGAGCAACAAGACGGTCAGTACCTACAAGTCACGCCTGCTACTCAAGCTCAATGCACGGTCGCTGGTAGACCTGATCGAGTTGGCGCAACGGCAAGGCCTGAGCTGAGCACAGGCCATGAAGCCTCCGGGCAGGAGGCTTTGCCAAGGTGGGGCTACAGGTCGTAATCGAAATCGGCAAGTTGTTTCTGCAGGCGCCGTTCTTCGAGCAAGTTGTCGATGGTGCGGCGTTTGCTGAGGTTGGTTTTTGCAGATTCCACCGGGGGCTCCGCGTCATCTTCTACGGCAACAAAATCATCTTCGATCGACAGGTCGTCTTTATCGGTACTCATGAGTCGCTCCAAGCCAAGGGGCCGTTGGCCGACCTTATAACCAGAAAGCAGGCGCTGGTAAAAAAGATTTTTTCAATCGCCTGCAGTGGTTTTCAGCTATCCGCTCAATCGTCTGAAGTTTTGTGCTTGTACTCGCACAGGTCTTCGATCCTGCAGCTGCCGCACCTTGGCTTGCGTGCCTGGCAAACATAGCGGCCATGGAGAATCAGCCAGTGGTGGGCGTCCAGCAGGTAGTCCTTGGGTACGAACTTGACCAGTTTCTTTTCCACTTCCAGCACAGTCTTGCCCGGCGCTATGCCCGTGCGATTGCTGACCCTGAAAATATGCGTATCGACGGCCATGGTCGGCTGGCGGAACGCCGTGTTCAGCACCACGTTCGCCGTCTTGCGGCCGACACCTGGCAGTGCCTCCAGCGCTTCACGGGTCTGGGGTACCTGGCTACCGTGACGCTCGATCAGTAAGCGGCAGGCTTCGATGACGTTCTTGGCCTTGCTGTTGTACAGCCCGATGGTCTTTATGTATTCGCTGAGGCCTTCGACGCCCAGGGCATAGATGGCCTCGGGGGTGTTGGCGACGGGGAACAGGCGCGCCGTAGCCTTGTTGACGCCGACGTCGGTCGATTGCGCGGACAGTGTCACTGCCACCAGCAATTCAAATGGCGTGGTGTAGGCCAGTTCGGTTTTCGGGTCAGGGTTGTCTTCATGCAGCCTGCGAAAAATCTCCAGGCGTTTGGCGGCGTTCATGAATCAGAGCTTTCCTTGATGGCGCGCACAGGCCGGGATTGCCCCGGCCCGCCGCAGAAGCCAACGGGGCTGCCAGGCAGCCCCCACGGTCAATTACTTGATGCGCTGGCCTGGCTTGGCGCCGCTGTCCGGGCTCAGCAGGTAGATTTCTTCACCACCAGGGCCTGCCGCCATGACCATCCCCTCGGACACGCCAAAGCGCATTTTCCGCGGTTTCAGGTTGGCGACCATCATGGTCAGGCGGCCTTCGAGCTTGGATGGGTCCGGGTAAGCCGACTTGATGCCGGAGAACACATTGCGGCGTTCGTCCCCGATGTCCAGGGTCAGCTGCAGCAGCTTGTCCGCACCCGCCACGGCTTCGGCCTTGACGATCAGTGCCACACGCAGGTCCACGGCGGCAAAGGTGTCGAACTCGATTTCTGCCGACAGCGGGTCCTTGGCCAGCTCGCCGTTGCCTGCCGGGGCCTTGGGTTCGGCGGCCAGCAGGTCTTCCTTGCTGGCGGCGACCATGGCTTCGACCTTGGCCAGCTCGATACGGCTCATCAGCGCCTTGAACGGGTTCAGCGTGTGGTTTTCCAGGCGCGACAGGTGGTCGTTCCAGGTCAGCGGGGCCACATTGAGGAAGGCCTCGGCGTCGGCAGCCAGCAGCGGCAGTACCGGCTTGAGGAAAATCACCAACTGGCGGAACAGGTTGATGCCCTGGGCGCAGATCGCCTGCACTTCGTCCTGCTTGCCCTCCTGCTTGGCCAGGGACCACGGCGCCTTGTCGGCGATCCAGGCATTGGCACGGTCGGCCAGCGCCATGATTTCGCGCATGGCGCGGCCGAAATCGCGGCCTTCGTAGGCCTCGGCAATGGACGGGGCGGCAGCCAGGAAGGCTTCGGTCAGTTCAGGCGCGGCATCACCGCTAACCATCACGCCCTGGTTACCCTTGTGGATGAAGCCGGCACAGCGGCTGGCGATGTTGACTACCTTGCCAACCAGGTCAGAGTTGACCTTCTGCACGAAGTCTTCCAGGTTCAGGTCGAGGTCGTCGACGCCGCGGCCCAGCTTGGCGGCGTAGTAATAGCGCAGGTACTCTGGCTGCAGGTGGTCGAGGTAGGTACGGGCCTTGATGAACGTACCCCGCGACTTCGACATCTTGGCGCCGTTGACGGTCAGGTAACCGTGCACGTTGACGGCGGTCGGCTTGCGGAAGCCCGCGCCTTCGAGCATGGCTGGCCAGAACAGGGCGTGGAAGTTGACGATGTCCTTGCCGATGAAATGGTACAGCTCGGCCGTGGAGCCCTCGCGCCAGAACGCATCGAAGTCCAGTTCCGGGCGGCGCGCGCAAAGGTTCTTGAAGCTGGCCATGTAGCCGATAGGCGCATCGAGCCAGACATAGAAGTATTTGCCCGGCTCACCCGGAATTTCGAAACCGAAGTACGGCGCGTCACGGGAGATGTCCCATTCCTGCAGGCCGGAGTCCAGCCATTCGGCCAGCTTGTTGGCGACTGCGTCCTGCAGCGTGCCGCTGCGGGTCCACTGTTGCAGCATGGCCTGGAAGTCGGGCAGCTTGAAGAAAAAGTGCTGCGAATCGCGCAATACCGGGGTGGCCCCGGAAATGGCCGACTTGGGGTTCTTCAGTTCGGTCGGTGCGTAGGTGGCGCCGCATTTCTCGCAGTTGTCGCCGTACTGGTCTTCGGCCGCGCACTTCGGGCAGGTGCCCTTGATGAAACGGTCGGCCAGGAACATGCCCTTTTCCGGGTCGAAGTACTGGGTCACCGAACGGGTGGCAATGTGCCCGGCCTCACGCAGGCGCGTGTAGATGAGGCTCGACAGCTCACGGTTTTCTTCGCTGTGGGTGGAGTGGAAGTTGTCGAAGTCCACCAGGAAGTCGGCGAAGTCGCTGCTGTGTTCGGCCTGGACGTTGGCAATCAGCTGTTCCGGGGTGATGCCTTCCTTTTCCGCGCGCAGCATGATGGCCGAGCCGTGAGCGTCGTCGGCGCAGACGTAAATGCACTGGTTCCCGCGCAGCTTCTGGAAGCGTACCCACATATCCGTCTGGATGTACTCCAGCATATGGCCAAGGTGGATCGATCCATTGGCATAGGGCAGGGCGCTGGTGACGAGAATCTGGCGTGGCTCGGACATGGTGGCTCGGCTACTTATCTGGCTCGGGGTAAAAATGAGGGTGATCGGCCACTATAAAGGGCTGGCGAAGATATTTCACCCCGCAAGCGCATCTGCTGATGATTGACGGGTTAGGATAGGCGCCTGTTTTACATTCAGTTTGCCAATGGGAGTCTCCATGAGTGCCGTCACCCGTGCCGCCATCGAAGGCGTGCTTCGCCAGTACACCGACCCCTACCTGAACCAGGACCCGGTCAGCGCCGGCTGCGTGCGCGCCATCGATATCCAGGGCGGGCATGTCAGCGTGCAGTTGCAGTTGGGCTATGCCGCCGGGCTGTTCAAGAACGGCTGGGCCCAGGTGCTGCAGACCGCCATCGGCAACCTCGAGGGCGTCAGCGGCGCCCAGGTGTCGATCGACTGCGTGGTTGCCGCGCACAAGGCCCAGGCCCAGGTGCCGGCCATGGCCAACGTCAAGAACATCATCGCCGTGGCCTCGGGCAAGGGTGGCGTGGGCAAGTCGACCACCGCCGCCAACCTGGCCCTGGCGCTGGCCCGCGAGGGTGCCCGGGTGGGTATTCTGGATGCCGACATCTATGGCCCCAGCCAGGGCGTTATGTTCGGTATCGCCGAAGGCACCCGCCCGCAGATTCGCGAACAGAAGTGGTTTGTGCCGATCAAGGCGCATGGCGTGGAAGTGATGTCCATGGCGTTCCTGACCGACGACAACACGCCGATGGTCTGGCGTGGCCCGATGGTCTCGGGTGCGCTGCTGCAGTTGGTGACCCAGACCGCGTGGGACGACCTGGACTACCTGGTGATCGACATGCCCCCGGGCACCGGTGACATCCAGCTGACCCTGGCCCAGAAGGTGCCGGTGGCCGGGTCGGTGATCGTTACCACACCACAGGATCTGGCCTTGCTCGATGCCCGCAAGGGTGTGGAAATGTTCCGTAAGGTCAACATCCCGGTACTGGGCGTGGTCGAGAACATGGCCGTGCACATCTGTTCCAACTGCGGCCATGCCGAGCACCTGTTCGGCGAAGGCGGTGGCGAGAAACTGGCCAGCCAGTATGGCGTCGATCTGCTGGCCTCGCTGCCACTGTCGATGGTCATCCGCGAGCAGGCCGACAACGGCAAGCCGACCGCCATTGCCGAGCCGGAAAGCCAGATTGCCATGGTCTACCAGGAACTGGCGCGCCAGGTAGGGGCGCGGATCGTGCTGCAGGAAGCTGCAGCGCCGGCGATGCCGAGCATCACCATCAGCGAAGATTGACCTGAGAGCGAGCCGCCTGCTTTGCGGGCATGCCCGCTCCCACAAGGACTGCACAGCACTTGAAGCTGCGCGATCCCTGTGGGAGCGGGCGTGCCCGCGAAGAAGCCAGCGCCGAATTTCGACCAAGCATAAAAAACCCGCCAGAAGGCGGGTTTTTTGAAAGCTAGGAAGCTAGATCGGCTTAGGCGATCTGAACTTCTTCAGCCTGCATGCCTTTCTGGCCGCGGGTAGCGACGAAAGTAACAGCCTGGCCTTCTTTCAGGGTTTTGAAGCCGTCAGCTTGGATGGCTTTGAAGTGCACGAACAGGTCGTCGCCCGACTGAGGGGTGATGAAGCCGTAGCCTTTCTCATCGTTGAACCACTTAACAACACCGGATTGACGGTTGGACATTTTTCTGTCTCCTTGGACAATTTGATAACGGTCAGGAAACACCCTGACCGGGACTGAGCGCAAAGAGAGCAGAAAATTCAGCGATGGGCCGATCAGGATCGTGCATCAAACTAGAGATTCTCGGTGTCACGTGCAGCACAGTGGCGCCACCTTACCCCACTTTCCGCAACCTGCCAATGGTCTGAATGCGGTTTAGGCAAATTCGGATCGACGGCGGCTGCAAGCCGCGCCCGACGCGGGGTGAGGGATGGAACTTTAACCTGGGCGCCGGGACCGGTAAGATGCGCACCACGTTTTCCACCACGCAACTCTTCAGGACACCCCGCCATGAGCATCAAATCGGACAAGTGGATTCGCCGCATGGCGCAGGAACACGGCATGATCGAGCCGTTCGTCGAGCGCCAGGTGCGCGGCGAGCAGGACAGCCGGGTCATCTCTTTCGGTGTTTCCAGCTACGGCTACGACGTGCGCTGCGCCGACGAATTCAAGGTGTTCACCAACATCAACTCGGCGACCGTCGATCCGAAAAACTTCGACGCTGGCAGCTTCGTCGACATCAAGAGCGACGTGTGCATCATTCCGCCGAACTCGTTCGCCCTGGCGCGCACGGTCGAGTACTTCCGCATTCCGCGCGACGTGCTGACCATCTGCCTGGGCAAGAGCACCTACGCCCGTTGCGGCATCATCGTCAATGTCACCCCGCTGGAACCTGAGTGGGAAGGCCACGTTACCCTGGAATTCTCCAATACCACCACGCTGCCGGCCAAGATCTATGCCAACGAAGGCGTGGCGCAGATGCTGTTCCTGCAGTCTGACGAAGCGTGCGATGTGTCGTACAAGGACCGCGGCGGCAAGTACCAGGGCCAGCGCGGCGTGACCCTGCCGCGGACCTGAGCCGACGAGCGCGGGGAATTACCTGCGCTTTTGCCACTCCAACGAAGTACGCCGGTGTTCATGATGTGCATCGGTTTCGTCAGGAGCAGCCAATGAAACTCCATCCCGCAATCAGTGCCAAGCTGGCAGGTCTGCAGCCCAACCACATCGGGTTGTTGCCCTGGTCTTTGCTGGCGCATCCGTTGCCCATGCAGGCCGGGGGCGTGCCCCATCAGCCTGACCCCGATACGCCGCAGCCTGCGCAGCCAGGTGAATCCCCACCCATGGAGCCGGGCGAGCCGACCTTGCCTGACGAGCCTCCCCCAGCGCCTGTAGCGTGATGCGCTGCTAAAGCGGCCAGACCAGGCCGGCGCCAGCCAGGTAGACCTGGCTGGTGGGCAGCGGCGCTATTTCCCAGCCGCCGGTGAACTCACCGAATGCGGGCAGCAGGCTCACTTGTTCATCGATCAGAAAGCACGGCAGGCGCAGGCGTTGCCTGGCCCTGCCACGCAGGATGAAGACCGGGTGCACGTGGCCGGCCAGCACTGGCCGTTCCGGGTGAGCATGCGGTTCGTGCTGCAGGGCGAAGGGACCCAGCAGCCAGGGTTCATCCAGCACTGTGATGCCCAGCGTTTCGGGGGGATCGCCGGCGTTGTGATCGTGGTTGCCGCGTATCAGCACGATGTGCAGGCCAGGATGGCGGTCGCGCCATGCCTGCAGACGAGCCAGCGTGGCAGGAGCCCGCGCGCTGCGCGCGTGCAGGAAGTCGCCGAGTACGATCAGCTGTTCGCAAGCGTAGTGGGCGAGCAGGTCATCCAGCCGCGCCAGGGTCGCCTCGGTGGTGCCGCGCGGCACCGGTTGGTGCAATGCGCGATAACTGGCGGCTTTGCCGATATGCACGTCGGCAACCAGCAATGCACGCTGCGCCGGCCAGTAGATGGCCTTGTCCGGGAGCAGCCATAACTCCTGGCCGCAATGTTCGATGGCCTGATGCTGTTGAGTCATTCCTTGTTCGCCGCCTGTTCCAGTTCTGCCACCATTCGCGCAATACGGTCCGCCAGCTTCTCGGTGCTCAACGTCTCGCGCATGCCCTCCACCAGCAAGGCGAACGCCAGCGGCCCCGGCCGCTTCAATGCCCGCAGGTCCAGTTGCAAGCCGGCCATTTTCAACAGTTGGCGATGCAGGCGGTCAATTTCCAGTTCCTCGCTCAGCACCTCGTCACGGGCCTGGCCGAGGAGCAGGTTGCCTGCATCATGTTTGCGAAACACCTCGTAGAACAGGCCACTGGAGGCTTGAATCTGCCGCATGCTTTTCTGCGCCGCCG
Organism: Pseudomonas sp. BJP69; assembly: GCF_007633355.1. Classification (NCBI taxonomy): domain Bacteria; kingdom Pseudomonadati; phylum Pseudomonadota; class Gammaproteobacteria; order Pseudomonadales; family Pseudomonadaceae; genus Pseudomonas; species Pseudomonas sp. BJP69. Next base: position 4,228,011 of record NZ_CP041933.1, on the reverse strand, counting down.
GATAGCCGCCAAACACCAGCCCGGCAATCTGGGCAATTTCCCTGAAACGGCGTAGCGCCATTTCACCCGCGTTGAGGCTGGCCAGCACATCCTCCAGCAGTTGCTCGGTGCCCAGCGCCTGCGGCAAGTGCGTCGCCCAGTCCACATGGCTAGGGCTGAGCAGCTCGAAGCCATAGTCATTTACGGCAATCGATACCGACAGGGGTTGCTGGCGGCTCACCCGCCAGGCAATCAGGTTGGCCAGGCCCAGGTTGGCCATGCGCCCGGCGAAGGGGTACAGGAACAGATGCCAGCCCTGGCGCGACTTGAAGGTCTCCGCCAGCAGCGTAGCCGTGGTGGGTAGAGCCGACCATTGGGCTTGCAGTGCCAGCAGCGGGCGCACGGCGCGCATTTCCGGGCCGGTAAAACGTTCGTGGGCGGCAGCGTCGAGCTGTTCGACCAGCGCATCGGCCAGCTCGCTCGACAAGGGCATGCGCCCGCCGTTCCAGCGTGCTATGGCAGCCTTGCGTGCGGTGCTGCGGCGTACGTAGGCGGTCATGTTTTCCACCCGCACCAGTTCCAGTACCCGCCCGGCGAACACCAGCGTATCGCCGGGCCGCAGGCGGGCGATGAAGGCCTCCTCGACACTGCCCAGCGTCTTGCCGCCGCCGCCCTTGCTCCAGTACTTGAGCTGCAGGCTGGCATCGCTGACGATGGTGCCGATGCCCATGCGATGGCGCCGCGCCAGGCGCTCGCTGGCCACTCGATAAACGCCGTCGGCATGGCGCTCGACGCGCTGGTAGTCGGGGTAGGCCGTCAGTGAACTGCCGCCGTGGCAGACAAAGTCCAGGGCCCACTGCCACTGGCTGTCGCGCAAGCCGGCGAACGCCCAGGTGCTGCGCACTTCGGCCAGCAACTGGTCGGCGCGAAAGCCACTGCCCAAGGCCATGCTGACCAGGTGCTGCACCAGTACGTCCATGCACAGCCGGGGGGAGAAACGCGCCTCGATGTGCCCGGCTTCCAATGCCTGGCGAGCGGCTGCTGCCTCGACCAGCTCCAAGCTGTGGGTAGGCACGAGGGTTATCCGGGAGCGCCGCCCGGGGGCATGGCCCGAGCGGCCGGCCCGTTGCATCAGGCGTGCGATGCCCTTGGCCGAGCCGATTTGCAGCACCCGCTCCACGGGCAGAAAGTCTACCCCCAGGTCCAGGCTGGAGGTGCAGATCACCGCCTTCAGGCTGCCCTGCTTGAGGCTGCGTTCGACCCAGTCGCGGGTTTCCCGGGCCAGTGAGGCATGGTGCAAGGCGATCAGGCCGGCCCAGTCGGGGCGGCTTTCCAGCAGGGCCTGGTACCAGAGCTCGGCTTGGGCCCGGGTATTGGTGAACACCAGGCAACTGGTGCTGGCGTCGACCTCGCGGCTGACTTGGTCGAGCATTTTCAGGCCCATGTGCCCGGCCCAGGGAAACCGTTCTATGGCCCCGGGCAGCAGGGTATCGACCTGCAGTGCTTTGTCTTGCCGGCCTTGCACCAGCAGGCCGCCCTCGGGCAGCAGCACGTCCCGTGCATGCTGCAGGTTGCCCAAGGTGGCAGACAAACCCCAGGTCGGCAGGCCTGGGTGCCAGCGGCGCAGGCGGGCCAAGGCCAGCTGCAGTTGTACGCCGCGTTTGTTACCCAACAACTCGTGCCATTCGTCGACCACTATCAAGCGCAGCGTGGCGAAATCGGCTTCGGCCTGGGCACGCGTCAGTAGCAGGGTCAGGCTTTCCGGGGTGGTGACCAGCACGCTGGGCAGGCGCCGCGCTTGTCGGGCCCGCTCGGCACTGCTGGTGTCGCCGCTGCGTACGCCGACACTCCACGGCAAACCCAGCTCATCAAGGGGCGCTTGCAGGGCGCGCGCAGTGTCGGCGGCCAGGGCGCGCATGGGCGTGATCCATATCACCTGCAAGGGTGCTGCCTGGCGCCCCTGCGCCTGGGCCTTGAATGCGCGCAGTGCCGCCAGCCACACCGCGTAGGTTTTGCCGGCACCGGTGCTGGCGTGCAGCAGGCCAGACTCGCCACGCTCTACCGCCGCCCAGACCCGGCGCTGGAACGCGAACGGTTTCCAGCCACGTTTGCTGAACCAGGCGTTGGCGAGGTCGGTGGTGGGCATGGGGCGCAGGGTCCTTCGAAGGTTGTGCTTCTACAGACCACCCGCCGGCGGCAATGGTTTTACCGGATCAATTGCCCAACAGGTAACCGCTTCGGCACACCTGCTCGCCGGCCACATGGGCGATGACCATGCCCGCGGTAGCCATGCGCCGTACGCTGCGGGCGTACAACAGACCGGCCTGGCTATTGCGCACGGCAGTGACCCGGTCGCTGAGGGGGTCGATGACTTCGGCGATCAGTTGGCCTGCCGCCAGTTGCTGGCCTGGTTTGGCGTGGTACACCAGCAATCCACCCAGGGGTGTCGCCACCGGTTCTACGGCGGCCAGCGGTGTAGCCGGGCGCAGCAGGGCGGGGAGTGCCGGCTTGGCACCCTCGATAATGCCGGCATGGGTGAGGAAGTCGAGAATCGCCCCGCAATCCTTGCTGGCCAGTGCGTGGCTGACGTCGGCCTGCCCGCGCAACTCGACCGTGACCGAGCAACAGCCCAACGGGATAGGGAAGCGTTTGCCGAAGCGCTGCTGCAACTGCCACCAGACCAGGCTGAAGCACTCGTCGAACGACTGCCCGCCCGAATCGGTGGCCAGCAGGCTGGCCTGTGCACCCAGGTACCGGGCCAGCGGTTCGATCTGCGGCCAGGCGTCGGGTGTGGTGTACAGGTGCTCCACCGCTTCGAAGTCGCAGTGCAGGTCCAGTATCAGGTCGGCATCGCAGGCCAGCCGTTGCAGGATCAGGCGCTGGGCCTGCAGCGGCGTACGCGCCGGGTGCGCGTCCAGCCCGCGGCGCAGATACTCGCGGATCAGCGCAACGTTGTGGGCAGGGTCCTGGCTGAGGTGCTCTTCGATCTGGTCGCCGATGGTGTCCGACAGGTCGACGAAATTACGGTTGAAATTCTCGCCACTCTGTAGCTCGAAGCGCCCCAGTGGCGCGTCCAGCAGCACCTGCTCCAGGCCAACCGGGTTGGCCACCGGCACCAGGATGATTTCACGCTGCAGACGGCCTTGTTCTTCCAGTTCTGCCAGGCGGCGCTTGAGGTGCCAGGCGACCAGCATGCCGGGTAGCTCGTCGGCGTGCAGCGATGCCTGGATATAGACTTTGCCACCACCGCGGGGGCCGAAGTGGAAGCTGTGCAGTTGGCGGGTGATGCCCGGAACGGGTGAGAGCAGGTCGTGTGTTGAATGGTGCATGGTGGTCCTGGCTGCGTGGCGAAAACGGTCTGCGACACGGGTCGGCACACAGATAGAAGCACAGTTTTCGGCGTTGTGCCTGCATAGGGTTTGCCGAAACTCGGTGAGGGTGGGCTGCGCGAGCGAGCCCGCCCACACCGCGGCCACCCAGCCAGCAACCTAGGCCAGCAAGGCCTGCAGCGTCGCCAGGTCGTCGGCCTCTTCCACCGGTTTGTCCAGGCGCCAGCGCAGCATGCGCGGGAAGCGCACGGCGATACCGCTCCTGTGCCGGCGGGACAGGGCGATGCCCTCGAAGCCTAGTTCGAACACCAGGGTGGGGGTCACGCTGCGCACCGGGCCGAAGGTTTCCACGGTGGTTTTGCGGATGATGCTGTCGACCTTGCGCATCTCCGCGTCGCTGAGCCCTGAATACGCCTTGGCAAACGGCACCAGTGCCCGCCCAGGCGTGCCGGCCGGCGCGTCCCACACGGCGAAGGTGTAGTCGCTGTACAGGCTGGCCCGGCGGCCATGGCCACGTTGGGCATAAATGAGCACGGCATCGACGCTGAAGGGGTCGATCTTCCACTTCCACCAGGTGCCCATGTCCTTGGTACGGCCCACGCCGTACAAGGCCTCACGCTGCTTGAGCATCAGGCCCTCGACGCCAAGGCTGCGGGATTGCTCACGCTGGCGGGCAAGGTCGGCCCAGTCCGGGCCTTCGAGCAGCGGCGACAGCAGGACCGGGGCAAGCGGGTGTTCTTCCACCAGGCGTTGCAGCTGGGTGCGGCGTTCGTGCTGCGGTCGGCTACGCCAGTCTTCGCCTTGCCACTCCAGCAAGTCGTAGGCTTGCAGCACGACAGGCGCGTCGGCCAGCAGCTTCTTGCCCAAGGTTTTGCGGCCAAGGCGCTGCTGCAGCAGCGCGAATGGCTGCACGGCCAGCTCCGTCGATGACTCGCCCGGCTTCCACACCAGGATCTCGCCATCCAGCACCACCCCATCAGGCAGTGTCTGCGCCAGGCCATGCAGTTCGGGGAAGCGCTCGGTGACCAGCTCTTCGCCGCGTGACCACACCCAAAGCTGGCCCTCGCGCTTGACCACCTGGGCACGGATGCCGTCCCACTTCCATTCGATCTGCCAGTCACTCGGCGGGCCGAGCAAGGCGTCGAACTGCTCGCTGGGCACCTGCAGTGGGTGGGCCAGGAAGAAGGGGTAGGGCTGGCCGCCGCGCTGACTGTGTTCATCGGCGGACTCCTCGGCGATCAGCTTGTGGTAGCTGGCGGCGCTGGGGCGGTGACTGATGTCGGTATACCCAACCAGCCGCTGGGCCACGCGTTTGGCGTCCAGCCCGGCCAGTTGCGCCAGCGCACGGGTGACCAGCAGCTTGGACACGCCCACGCGGAAGCTGCCGGTGATCAGCTTCAGGCACAGCATCAGGCTGGGGCGTTCCAGTTGCGCCCACAGCGCTGGCAAGCGTTCGCGGACCTGCTCGGGCGGCAGGCCCCGCAAAGGCAGCAGATGGTTTTCAACCCAGGCTGCCAAGCCTTCGTCGTTGCCTTCTGCATGCTGCGGCAGCAGCAATGAAATGGTTTCGGCCAGGTCACCGACTGCCTGGTAGCTTTCCTCGAACAGCCAGTCCGGCAGGCCGGCCATGGCCGTTGCCAGTTCGCGCAGCAGGCGCGTCGGCACCAACTGCCGAGGGCGCCCACCGGCCAGGAAATACACCGCCCAGGCAGCATCTTCGGCGGGCGCGGTGGCGAAGTAATCACGCAGCGCTTCGAGCTTGGCATTGCTGGAAGTGGTCGCGTCCAGGCGCAGGTACAACGCAGCGAACGCTTTCATGGCGCAGGCTCGGGCGTGGCTGCATCGTCTTCGTCGCCATACTCGGTCACGAAGGCACGGGCATCCAGGCCTTGTTCGTTGAGGTAACGCACCAATACATTGACCGAGCCATGGGTCACCATCACCCGTTCGGCACCGGTCTGGCTGATGGCCCAGAGCAGGCCTGGCCAGTCGGCATGGTCGGAAAGCACAAAGCCCCGATCCACACCCCGGCGCCTGCGGGTGCCGCGCAGCAGCATCCAGCCGCTGGCGAACGCGTCGCTGTAGTCACCGAAGCGGCGCATCCAGCTGCTGCCGCCGGCTGACGGAGGCGCCAGGACCAACGCCCGGCGCAGCATGGGGTCGTTGCGCGCGATATCGCCGGCATAGCGGGTATCGGGCAGATGCACACCGGCTTCACGGTACACCCGGTTGAGCGGTTCGACGGCGCCATGCACCAGGATCGGGCCGATGCTCGCGTCCAGGCCGTGCAGAATCCGCTGGGCCTTGCCGAAGGCGTAGCAGAACAGCACGCTGGCCTTGCCCAGTTCGCAATTGGCCCGCCACCAGGCATTGATGCCGGCGAAGATCTCGCTTTGGCTTGGCCAGCGATAGATCGGCAAGCCGAAGGTCGACTCGGTGATGAAGGTGTGGCAGGGCACCGGCTCGAAGGGGGTACAGGTGCCATCAGGCTCGACCTTGTAGTCGCCGGAGGCTACCCAGACCTCGCCCTGGTACTCCAGGCGCACCTGCGCCGAACCCAGCACATGCCCGGCCGGGTGCAGGCTCAGGGTCACGCCGTGGTGCTGCAGGCGCTCACCGTAGGGCAGGGTCTGCAAATCGATGTGCTGGCCCAGGCGGCTGCGCAGGATGCCGGCGCCCGGGCTGGCGGTCAGGTAGTGGCCGTTACCGGTGCGGGCATGGTCGCCGTGGCCATGGGTGATCACGGCGCGGTCCACGGGCCGCCACGGGTCGATGTAGAAATCACCGGGTGGGCAGTACAGGCCTTCGGGGCGAGCGATGACGAGGTCCATGGCGTAGGCGCTGGTTACCGAGAGTACTTGTTAGGAGCTCGGAACCAGCTTGGGAGTTCGAACCATTTCTTCGAGGGAAAGGGTCACAGGCTTCCATGCCCGGGTACGCTACTTGCCCGGCACCAGCGTCAAGCGCTGGTTGCCATACGCTCGCGCGAAGTTCTGCTGTTGCAGCGGCAAGCTCATGAAGCGGCCTTTGAACCAGGCATCCAGCCCATCGCTGTAATGGGCGCTGGCCGGGTTGCCGGACTGGCCACTGCTGGTCAGCACCTGCAGCGGTTCGGCCTGGCCGAAGTCGACGATCATGCGCGCGGAGGCGGGCAGGCGGGTGGTGAAGTCACTGCCCCAGGCGTACGGGGTGAGCGCGAGGGTAGTGAAGTCGCCACCTGCGGCTTGCGGCGCACGGCTGAGCGCATCGCCCAAGCCATGGTAGGCCGGCGCCGGCCAGTGGTACTGGTGCAGCTTGCCCCATTGCCAGGCGCGGCGGTCGGCGCCCAGCTGCGCAGTGCCGGCATCTACGGCTGCCGCCAGGCTGCGGGCCAGAATGGCTGGCTTGTCTTCTTTCTGCGGGGTGTTGCGGTCGTCCCAGAACGGGCTGTCGTCGCGCCCCAGCAGGTGATCGGCCTGTGCCGAGAACGACAACCGCGCGTTGCTTACGAAGGCCTGCCAGGCAGGGCTGGACGCAGGGCCGAGGTCATCGAGGAAGGTCTGCCTGGCGACTTCCTGCAGGAACAGTTCATACAGCGCGGCGTCTGCCGATACCGGGCTCAGGCGACCGTCGAATGCCTTGAGCCGCGCCAATGCCTCGCGGGCCTTGTCGCGTTGTGCGCCTGGCAGGGCGTCGATTGCCTGCTTCAGCGGCTGGGCCATGCCGGGGGCGTCGAACATCTGCTTGAGCTGATTGGCCAGTAGCGTGACCTGGTCGTTCTGCAGGGCCATCAGGCTGCGGCTGTCATGGCGGCCATTGCCAGCCAGCTGGGCCAGGCGCTCGGCACGCTCAGGGTAGTACCAGGTGCTGGACAGCTGCATGCCATAGCCGCGTGGCTGGCTGCGCTGGTTGGCATGGCCGATCCAGCCAGCAGTGGGGTCCTGGTCGTACGGGTGCAGCATCGGGTCGGCGTAGCCGTCCCAGTCATAGCGCCCGTCCCAACCAGGGGAGGGCAGCAGGCCCTGGCCTTCGCGGCGGTTGGGGTAGCGCCCGCTGACCTGCCAACCGATGTGCTCGGGCTCGGCGAACACGAAGTTGAGGGCGGCCGTAGTGACCTCGCGGGTGCTGTCGAAGGCGCGCTCGAGGTTGCCGGCGCGGGTCAGGTCGAAGAGCGCATCCAGGCTCCGGTCGCCCTTGAACTGCGGCAAGTTCAGGGCCAGGCCCAGGCTGGCGTTGTCGGGCTGGGCCAGCAGGGTGCCGTGCCGGGTGTCATACATCACTTCGCGCTGTGGCCGCTGGCCGCGCACGAAGAAGGTTTCGCTGCGCGCGCGGGCCGGCACCCACTTGCCATCTGCCAGGTAGCTCAGCTGGCTGCCCTGGCGGCGCAGTTGTTCCAGGAACAGGTCCTGGTTGTCGGCCATGACTGCGCTGCTGCTCCAGGCCAGTTTGCCGTTGTAGCCGGCCAACACGATCGGCAGGCCCGGCAGCGACAGGCCGGCAACCTGGTACTTGCTGGTGTGGATTTGCACCGGGCTGAGGGCCCAGGCGGCGCGGCTGTCACTGGCCAGCAGGCTTTTGCCGCTGCGGCTGCGTTGCGGGCCCAGGGCCAGGTTGGCCGAGCCTGGGCTACCGAGCAGGTCGAGGTCGGCCAGCTTCTGGCTGGCGGCCGCCAGCGCCGGCAGCCCTGGCAACTGGCTGGCCAGGTTGAGGCCCTTGAGCTTGTCGACTTCGCTTGTGGCCAAGGGCTCGTCCGGTGCACCGGGCAGCAGCCAGGCCAGTTTGTCGCTGCCGACTTTCTGCGCCAGGGTCAGGGCGCTGATTTCTTCCTGCAGGTTCACCGACTGGCTGAACGCATACAGGCAGAAAAGCAGCGCCGAATCTTCAGGCTTCCAATATTCGGGGCGATAGCCACTGTTGGCCAAATCCGCTGGCAGCTTATCGCGGTAGCGGAACAGGTAGGCATTGACCCCGCGTGCGTACACCTCGAAAAAGCGCTTGAGCCGTGGCGATGCGTCGGCGTATTGCTGGGCGGCGCTTTGCTTGAGGTTGGCGGCGCGCATCAGGCGGTCGATGTCGAGCGCGTCGCTGCCGGCCAGTTCCGCCAGGCGGCCTTGGGCCAGCAGGCGCATGGCGACCATCTGTTCGATGCGGTCGCCGGCATGCACATAGCCCAGGCTGAAAAGGGCGTCATGGAAACTGCTGCTTTCGATCAGCGGTGCGCCCATGGCATTGCGCCGCACCGAGACGTTCTGTGCCAGGCCCTTGAGCGGCTGCACGCCGCTGGCGGGTGGCACGCTGCCCTGGTAGCCGCCGGTCTGGCAGCCGGCCAGCCCAAGCAGGCCGAGCAGCGTGGCAGCGGTGGTGAACCGCGGGCGGAAATGAGGAAAGGCGGCGGCGGCCATGGCAAGGGCTCCTGCAGGGCGAGGCGAGTTTGCAAAGGCGCTAAGGTAGTGAGCGCGCAGGCGCCATGCAAGGTCCCAGGTCGGTTTATTTGCCGGTGGCGGGTCAAACCTCGAAGTGCCCTGCCAGGGCATCGGAAAAATGCGTGCAATTGATGCGGGCGTAACGCCGGTAATCACGGCTGACAGCGAACGCCGAGCCGGGCATCAGCAGGATCTTGTGTTGTTCCAGCTTGCGCATCAACGGCTGCAGGTCAGGCAGTTGCGGGTGGTAGACCCAGAGGAACATGCCACCCTGCGGCGCGATCTCGAACTGCCAGCCGCGCTCGAGCAGCAAACGCTGTGTCTGTACTTGCTGGCGGATCAGCCGCTGCTGCACATCTTTCATGTGCCGGGCGTAGGTGCCGTCCGACAGGATGGTGTTGACGAAACGCTCGCAAAACGCCGGCACCGCCACGCAGGTCAGCAGCTTGAGGCGGGTCAGCGGCTCGATCAGGTCTTGCGAGCAGGCGATGAAACCTACCCGTAACGACGCCGACAGGCATTTGGAAAAGCTGCCGATGTAGATGACCCGGTCCAGGTTGTCCAGCTCGGCAAACGTCTGGCGCACGGCCGGGCTGAAGTCGCCATACACGTCATCCTCCACCACGTAGAACTCGTGTTCCACGGCCAGACGCAGCACGCTGAAGGCGTTGTGCGGGCTGATGTTGCTGCCAGTGGGGTTGTGGAAAGTGCTGTTGCAGAAAAACGCCTTGACCTTGTGCCTGGCCAGGTAGCTGCGCATTTCTTCTACGTCTGGCCCGTCCTGGGTTCGGCGGATGCCGACCACCTGGCCGCCGGCCAGTTGTATCAGCTTGATCAGGTTGCCGTTGCCCGGCTCGTCGACGAACACATGGTCACCCGGCTTGATCAGCAACCGGGCGACCAGGTCCAGGCCCTGGGTGGCGCCAAGCGTGGTCAGCAACTGGTTGGGGCGCACTTCAACCCGGGTCAGGCGTTTCATGTGCACGCACAGCTGTTTGCGCATGGGCAGGTAGCCCTGGATATCGCCGTACTCGGCCAGGGAGCTTTGCTCCAGCCGCGCCGTGCGCCGAATCGCCTTGGCCAGCAGCTCGGTGTCGCGCCACGCCGGGGGCAGCCAGCCGCTGCCAAGTTTGGTGTAGTGCTGGCCGCCCTGCAGCAGCCGGAACAGCGGGTCGCCGGCCATGCACTCGGGTTCGTGGATCACGTTCGCCTGCCGGCTGCGGTTGGCGACGAAGTAGCCGCGCCCTGGCGAGGCGGTCAGTACCCCTTCGCTGACCAGCTGGGCATAGGTCGAGACCACATCGTGGTAACTGAAATGGACCGCCGCCGTGAGCTTGCGAATGGAGGGCATGCGCTGCCCCGGCAACCATTCCCCTGCATCCAGGCGTTGCTTGAGCAATTGATGAAGGCTGCAGGTGCTCATGGCAGGTTCCCAACCGTTAGAAAAAAAAGCCTAACAGTTAACGGAAATGCTTGTCGACTGTTCGTTTGCACATGGCCATTACCTGCCACTATTCCCTCGTCGGAACTTTCGGCTGCCAGCCCTGGCAGCCCGTTTAACGTCTGTAAATACCAGACAACTGGATATCGAGCCGTGCACCCTATGGACATGCAATCAGCCGTCATTGCCAGGCTTCCTGTGCCTGAAGAACTGGAGTCATTCAACGTTGTAAAAAACCTTGTGACCTCGGCGTTACTGGAGTGCTGTTCAATTGAAGAATTCGAAGCGCTGAAACAAACCGATGTTATTGAACGGGTGGCGGAACAGGCCCATGACGACTTGTTGGCATTCGCCAGCAAAGACCCTGCCGCCGGCCGCGACCTGGTATTCATTGCCAGAACTTATACGTCCTATTCGGCGGTTTTGCATTATCGGCTTGCACACTGGGTGTACCGCCATGGCGCATCGGTATATGGCGCCGGTGGGCAGTGCCTCGCCGCCATGATCTCGCGCCGCGGCAAGATGCTGTCGGGCGCAGAGATCCACTTCCGCAGCCGTATTGGCGCGCGCTTCATCATCGACCACGGCATGGGCACCGTCATTGGTGAAACCGCGACCATCGGTGACGACTGCTACGTGCTCGGCGGCGTCACCCTGGGGGCCCGCGGCATCAGCGGCAACCCTTCCAGCCCCCGCCACCCGACACTGGGCGACCGGGTTCAGGTCGGCGCGTTCGCCAGCGTGCTCGGGGCTATCCACATTGGTGACGGCGCCTTCATCGGGCCGGGCTGCATCGTTACCAAAGACATCCCTGCCGCCGCCCGGGTGCAGGTCAAAACATCATTGCAGGTGGTACTCGAGTCATGAATGCTCTGAATTACGAAGTTCTGCGCAATACAGAAAAACTGTATTACAAGGATCAATACCTGGCCGCTGCCAATACGCAAGTAACGCGCGTGCACAGCGACGGTATCGAGTTGCAAAGTACCGTGGCTTATCCAGAAGGCGGTGGCCAGGAAGCTGATTATGGAATCATTGAACTTCCGATCGGCAAGGTGCGTTTTGTCTGGGTCAAGAAACTCTATGGCAGCCCTATTCGCCTGGAAGGTTTCAAAGGCGGGAAACTGGGCGGCATCATCATTCACACCGTGCACCCGGACGACTTGCACTTGCTCGATGAAGTGACTGTCGATATGCCTGCCCGTGTGAGCATCGATATTCAACGGCGCGAGCGGCTAACACTCTCTCACAGTGCCAGCCACTTCCTGTATGCCGCTGCCATCGGCCTGCGTGAGGAACTGAAGCAGTGGACCATCGGCTGCCACATCAAGGAGGACACGGCTCGGTTCGACTTTCTGGTCGAGGACGCCTTCACCGCTGAGGAGGTGATCGAGATAGAACGGCGCGCCAACGAACTGATCGGTGGCGACGCGCCCATCGAGCATTACGCCGTCGAGGGGCTGGAAGACGCACGCTTGTGGACCTACAACGGCATCGAGATTCCGTGTGGTGGCACCCACCTCGATTCGCCAAGGCGCATAGGGCGCCTGAGCGTGAAGCGCAAACGGCTGGGCAAAGGCAAGGAACGCCTGATCTGCGTGTTCCCGGATGCCGAAATCGACCTTGGCGCCTACCACGAGCATGCCTTATGAACACTACCCTGCCGCGGCGCACCTACCTGTACTTCACCGCCCAGTCGATCAACCTGACCACCGCCGTGATGTCGGTGACCATGGCGGCCATCGTTGGCGCCGCACTGGCCCCCGACGCCGCATGGTCGACGGTGCCGTATGGGTTCCAGTTCCTGTGCCTGATGCTGGCAACCTACCCGGTTTCCAGGTTGATGAGCCGTATCGGCCGCAAGAAGGCCTTCATGCTGGGGGCCATTCCGCTGGCGGTGTCTGGTGTCAGCGGCTTTCTGGCGGTGGAGCACCAGCATTTTGCCACGCTGGTACTCAGCCACTCGGCGCTGGGTGTTTACATCGCCTTCGCCAACTTCAACCGTTTTGCCGCCACCGACAACCTTTCCCAGGCCCTCAAGCCAAAAGCCCTGTCGCTGGTCGTGGCCGGGGGCGTGATTGCCGCCGTGGTGGGCCCGACGCTCACCGAGTGGCTGCGCGACGTGGGTGGCTACCCACTGTTCTCGCTGTGTTATGCCGCGTTCATCGGCCTGGCGCTGTTGTCTTTGTTGATTGCAGTGTGCCTGCCCAACGACACCGGCCTGGCCGCTGCAACCGGCAGCGCTGCCACGTCGGCCAGCAGCCGCAGCGAGCCTTTGAGCCCCAGCGTGTTGGTGGCAATGGCGGTCGCGGCGCTGGGCTACGGCATCATGAACCTGCTGATGATCCAGGCCTCGATGCACATGAAGCATATGCACGAAGACTTTACCGACGTGCGCCTGGCCATCCAGTGGCACGTGATCGCCATGTTCGCCCCGTCATTCTTCACCGGGGCGATCATCCAGCGCCTGGGCATCCGGACTACCATCAGCGCGGGCCTGGCCCTGTTGATCGGCTGCTCGGCGCTGAATATCTGGTCGCACAGCTACAGCATGATGACCGTGGCGCTGATCGCCCTGGGGCTGGGCTGGAACCTGACCTACGTCGGCGGCGGAGCCTTGTTGGCGCAGTCGCTGCAAAACAGCCCGGCAGCGATGCAGATGCAGGGCAAGAACGATCTGGGCATTGCCATCTGCGCCACCATCGGTGCGTTCAGCCCCGCGCTGCTGTTGAGCACAGTGGGCTGGGACGGCACCAACGCCATCTGCATGGCCCTGTGCATCGGTCTGCTGATCGCCACCGTTGGCCTGTTGCAGAACAAGGCCTGCCTGCAGACTTCCATGGAAGGGAGCCGAAAATGAGCGAACTCATCAACGTCAGCGAGCGCATCTACACCAAGCTGGAAATGAACAACCCCGGTGGCAGCCACAAGTACCGCGCCGCCCGGCGCATCGTTGAGCACGCCGTGCGCAATGGCGACATCATCCCTGGGGTGACCACGGTCATCGAAAAAACCGGCGGCAGTTTTGGCTTCGGCTTGCTGGCGGCATGCCACGCGTATCAGGTGGCCGTCGAGCTGGCGGTTGGGCTGAGTTTCAGCCAGACCAAGCGGGACTTGCTGGAATGCTTCGGCGCCCGGCTGATTGGCAAGGAAATGCTGATGGCCGGTGCCACGCCCAGGGACGTGGTGATGCACCACCTGGAAAACCAGGCCGCGCTGGGCAAGTCATACTTCTATACCGACCAGTTCAACAACCCGGTGGGTATCGAGGCGCACCGCTACCAGACAGCCAGTGAACTGGCGCTGCAACTGACCAACGCGGGCGCCGGCAAGGACATCCTGTTCGTTGGCTGCGCGGGCACGGGCGCCAGTTTCACGGGCATTACCCTGGGGCTGAAGGATCACGGTTTCGAGGTGTCGACAGTGCTAGTTGACCCCAACGGCTGTGACTCCAAGGCTGGCGTATTCACCGATCACCGCTTCGAAGGCATGGCGGTAGGCGTCAGCCCGCCATTTCTGGACTGGTCGCTGGTGGACGAACGGGCGCAGGTGCAGCATGCCGAAATGTTGGCAGCGCAACGTTGGTTCTACATGCAAAGCGGGGTATTCGTCGGTAACACGGCCGCCGCCTGCCTGGCGGTTGCCCAGCGCATGGCCCAACAGCCGCGCTATGCGGGGACCACCTTGGTGACCATCGCCTATGACGCCGGCCTGTGGTACCAGGACTTGCTAGGGGCGAACCGGCGCAAGGCCGCGTAGCGCCAGGCACGGCGGGCAGTGCTGGACCGGGGGCATGGTGCGCGAAGCAGGCGCGGCGGGCCATACCCCCACAGACGCGCTAGATCAGGCGCCGTGGCACTTCTTGAATTTTTTCTCGCTGCCGCACGGGCACGGGTCGTTACGGCCAACGTCCTTCAGGGCGTTGCGTACCGGCTCCTGATGGCCGTGGTTGCAGTGTGGGCCGTGGACATGGCCGTGGTCGTGGTGATGGTCATGGTCGTGGTTGCAGTCAGGGCCATGAACGTGGGGTTGTTGGGACATTGCAGGGTTACTCCGGGATGTGATCGCCGGGGATTATCTCACCACTGCGCGATAAGTGCAGGTCCCGGTGAATCAGCAGGCCAGTGGCCAGGTCGCCCTGCAGGGTGTAATGCAGCGGCTGCCCACTTTTCAGCAGCTTGGCCAGTGGCTTGAGTTGCCGCCAGAGGTTGGTGCGTGCGGTGATCTTGAAGGTTCGCCGGTCGTGGCCGCCTACGCTGCGCCACAGGCTGGTTTCATCCTGCACCAGCAGCAGGTCATTGAGCCGCACGGCATAGGCCAGGCTGCGAATGAACAGACGGCTGTCGTTGGGGTTGATGACCTCCAGGTGCAGTACGAATTCCTGCTGCAGCAACCTGGCCTTGACCGTTTCGACCTCGACCAGGTGCACTTCAGGCGGGCGCCAGTCGTCTGCGCTCCAACTGGCGCAGCCCGTCAGCAATGCCAGCAGCGAACCGAGCAGCAGCAGACGGGCGCGTTCGATCATGCTCGGTTCCCCATGTAACTGGCGCAGCATTTCTTGAACTTCTGCCCGCTGGCGCATGGGCAGGGGTCATTGCGCCCGGCCTTCAACGCGACCGTGGGGTCTATGAAGTACCAGCGCCCGGCGTGCTGGACGAATGCCGAGCACTCGCGGTGCTGGTGGTCGCCGTCCGGGTCGTGCCAGCGTGCGGTGAACGTGACAAAGGCATGCTCGGGCTGGCCGCCCAGCACTTGGGCGCTTTCCACTTCCAGCCCCAGCCAGGTGCTCTGGGCGCTCCAGGCGGCCATGCCGGCGCGGTCCAGCTGGGCCTGTTGGGCTGGCAGGGTGGTGGCGACCAGGTAGTCGACCAGGCCCAGCACGTAGGCACTGTAGCGTGAGCGCATCAGCGTCTGGGCGTCGGGTGCGGGGGTACCGGCATGGTAATGCCCACAGCAGGCATCAAGCAGGTTGCCACTGCCACAAGGGCAGACCGAGACACTCATCATCACCACCAGTACTTGCCAAAGTTTTCCGGGTTGGCCCAGAACTGAGTGGGGTATGGCGGCAGGCCAAGCGTAGCGGGCTTCATAGAGGACCTCAAGGAGTTTGGTGACAAAGCTGGTGACAGTGTTGGTGACAGACAGCAAGACCGCAAGGGTGAATTAACCGGGGTCCTTAACGCGCCCACCGGCACCCATGCGAGGGCCTACGGGGGAGCCAGCGCGGGAAGTCTTGTAATGGTGACCTTTCAGATTTTTCTGTCAGATTCTCAAAGGGCCTTAGGGTGGTCTATGCGACCACAACCAGAACCCCAGTTGCACGGCCAGACAGACCCAGTAGAGGGCCTGTAGGTGGTCCATGGGGTTCTCCTTGAGGGATTAGAGTGACTTGTGAAAGCGAACGTCTGTGAGTTCGTGTTGCAGGGCTACCTCAAGGAGGCGCTCATATGAATGCGGCCAGCTCCCTTGGGATTGGTCGTCAGAGGCGCCTGATTGAAGCAAGGCATAGCATAGCGCCGCATGTGGAGTCAGAGACTCGACAGGCACTTTGGTTACTACCCGTTTACCCTTGTAGGTGTAACACAGCGTGACACTCATGGAGGCGTCTCGTCAGGACAAGTTAGTCATTCAGCATAGCCCGTCACGCTTCGTTTGAGGAAGTGTCATTCAACTCTCAGCAGGCCTTGAGACGCCTTGCAGCGGTCCTGATGTCCCTCATTGCGATTCGATAGTTGTCCTTCTCACGCTCGATCAGGTGGACCACAGCGGCCTGTACCGACACACGTTCAAAGCCTGAGCCTTCCAGTTCAAGCCAGCGCTTGACGATCATATTGGACAGCTTGAAGGAATACCGGGAGAGCAGCGTAAAGGTCAGCTCCTTGTCGAGGATGGTCAGCGGCTGGAAACGACCATAGCCATCTGGTGCCTTGGTCTCGACATACTGACATTGGTCCAAATCTGGGCCGATCTCGTTGAGCATCTTTCGGATGTCCCGAAGGACGTGCTTGTGGTTCTTCCCGGTGATCTCCGCGATCTCCAAGGACGACATACCGGGTAAGCCGTTGAGGGTCGTTGGGGAGACCGCTCCAGTCTTGGAGATTTTCTCGAAGATGGTTGCGGTGCTGTTGATCATGTTCATAGTGTCGATTTCCTTTTGGTAGTGCCCTTCAGGTCGCACCCACAGCCGAGCATCCAGACCCCGACAAAGGGACCCGGCGTGGCATGAAAGGCACTATCAGAAAGACTGGATTGGGTGATGCCCAGCGACGGGCGAATAGGTCTCCCCAGATTTGGGGCGTCCTCTTTAAGGAGAAGCTTCACGAAATTTCGGGAAGGTGGAGCGATATGCAAATCTGCACATCGTCTGATAGTGCCCCTGCCGGTCCCTCTTGGATCGGCCTTACGGGGCTCACAGAGGTGCCCTCAGATCTGAGGAGTCCTCCTTAGGTCAGCTTGATGTTGGTGATCATCGGGAACGCCACCATCTCGGTCTGGAGACCATCGGCGGTCAGCTTCACCTTGACCTTGCCGTTAGCCACGATGTCCACGACTGTCATGATCTCAATGTCCCATGCCTGATGGGCGCCATTGCGGGTCGCTTGGATCTTCCAGACGTTACCGTCGCGGCCTTCGCGGTAGCTCAGCGAGGTAAACATCTTGGGCAACAGGAACAGGCCGAAGTCAGTACCGCTGTAAGGCTGCACAGAGGCGCCGATGAGGTCCTCAATGTCACCCACGCCAGCACGCTGAGCAGCACGCTCAAGCACCGCCACCAGAGACACAGGCAGCAGGACCACAAAGTCAGACAGCGAGGTGCCTACGGTCTGGTTGATGTGGGTCGTCAAGAGGTCAATGAGGTCCTCAGCGATCTCTACAGGCTTGCCGGTTGGCTTAGCCTCAGAGAACACTTCGGTGCTTGGGGCAGTCGAGAGGATGCCAGCGATCTTGCCCGCAGCACTCAGTTCGATATCGCGCAGGATCTTGTCAGCGGTCTGCGCAAGGGAGCCCTCAGTGAAGCCCGCCATGATGTTGTGATCGAGGATGGTTGCACGATGGCTGATTACCAGAGCGGTATCGGTCGCCTCAGTGAAGATGATCGACCCGGCCAGCACTTCGCCTTTCTCGACGGTCTGGTTGTCCCAGTTCTTACGTGGGTCGAACTTAACGGTACGGTCTGCCATGGTGATGATCTGTTGACCAGTGGCCTCAGAGCCAGCCGGGCGGAACTCACAAGGAGTCGCCTCCATGGCAGCTTCACGCCACTCATCGCCGTTCAAATGGTCCTCAGCGGCCTCCACAAGGGCCTGCACATAGACAGAAGGATCAGTAGCCACTTCGGTCTCGCTACGGACATCGGCAGTATTGAAACGGATAGACCCAGCCTCATGACCCGGAGTGTCGTTGAAAACGGCAGTGGTGTAGGTGGACGGCTTGACATATTGATTAGGTTTCATGGGGATTGGTCTCCTGAATTAGATTGAATGAAGGTGGCAAGTTATCAGCCGTTGTTGCGAGAGCGGGCCGCTAAGATCTTCTGAGCGTGCGCACGATGGGCAGCAGCTCGTTCTTCCTTGTCGGCTTTCGCTTGGGCCAGTTCGCGAGGGGTTGGCTCACGGAGTCGCTCAGCGCGCTCATCGGCCTCACGCTGGAGCTTTTCACGCTCAGCCTTTTGGGCCCGCTTGGTCTCGAAGTAAGTCAGAGCGTCCTCTTGGATGGCCTTGAGGGACAGACCGGCTTCGTCGAAAGCCTTGATCACTCCGAACTTAGCGCCGTTGTTCCGGCCACATTGGGCCATCAGCAAGGGCAGCATTACGTTCTCGACGTACTCACGGCTGAGGGTCTGGCCCGACACAGTTACTTCGTTCTTCAGGACTTTGGTGATGGTGATGTTCATGGGTTTGGATCTCCTATAGGCGACCCTTTGATTCGACCTTGGCGCCATAGACGCGCACGACCAGACGGCCAAGGAGGGAGCCTCATGGGCATCTTCCAAGGTCGATCAAAAGGTTCTGGGGTTTGGGTATTGGTGATGCTGGATCACAGGACATGGCAAGCCTGAGAGGGCATCTTTAAGGACAACCGTGGCGACGGTCGTTTGTAGCTGGGAGGGAATCTTTTGCAGGTGATTCGGTGTGGTCCCAATAGTGAGGGGTTTTAACGTCACCTTGACGATGGAGCTAAAGCCTGATCGAAATTGGTTCTTTTCCGGCCATTGGGATGCTCAAAGGCGTCTTGGCGAGAGCTTGAAGGCTGACCCCAAGCGAGACCAGTTCGGAGACCCTTGAGGCCGTCCTTGGGGAGCCTCGAAAGGACACCTCTTTGATCAAAGCGTCAACGTCAAAGCAGACCATTCCATTCTCATAGGTTCTGTAGGTGGCGTGTCGATCATTGAGCAGGTTCTTAACGATGACCAACTGGGGACGTGAAGGCGTGGGGAAGACACGAGACAGGGCAATCAGGTCGTCTTCAGTGAGCGTATCGGTGGCTTGATAGCAGGTCATGTAGGTTCTCCTTAATGATGTCTATGAGATGGATGAAAGGGAGGGGTGATTATTATCACTACCCCTCTCACTCTGAGGCTGGTCGATCAGGTGTCGATAAGCTGAAAGGGTCGTTAAGATTTATCTTTATATTATCCGGCGTTAAGTCGAAGAAGCCCGGAATAGGGCCTCCAAGCCAATCTCAGCACCAATCTCTGCCTTGATCCCAGGATGTCTATCCACATACAAAGCGATCCCATGGGCAGCATGTCGGGCAGCCTTGGCAATGCGCTGGGCGGTCCTCAAGCTGATCTCACTGGTCTTACAGGCTTCCGCTGTGATCTCCGAAAGGAACAGCGCACCGATGACCGCTCGGGCCTTGACGTTTATCTTCCCGTTGGTGACTCCGGCACTGGTGATGATCGACCCAGTAACGATGTCGTCTATCCATGGCAGAGGATCGGGAATCGCAAGGAGGTGCATGTAGGCAGCGACCGGATTCACATAGCTGGTCTTGGGACGCCCACGGCCTCGCTTGGGGGCTTCGATAGGGGGATCGCTGGGCTTGGCTCGGGCTGCCTTTTCGGCTGCCGTTTGGTGGTCCTTAGAGAGGGACTCATCGGCTCGGCGTTCGGCTGCCCATGCTTGATACTGCGCTTCAGGATTTTGGAGTCGGACCATCTCTTTGCGAGTAACGGCCTCGCCAGTGATTGGGTCGATATGAAGGATGTGGCCCGTCTCGTGATCGACGTGGCGGTGCAGCGGTCCCGGTTGGGTAAGTAGGGTCATTGGATCGGTCCTCATGTTGTTGGTCGCAACAGTGAGGGGTTTTAACGACACCGATCCAATGACCAGCAAACACAGCGCTTTATAGCAGCCTTCAGGTTGCCTCAATAGGCTCGCCAGACCTTCGCCACAACATAAAGGATGAACCCTAAGGCCATGAATAGATTCCTGAACGTGTAATTAGACACAGTACGGTTCGCATACTTTTCCGCAAGCTGCTTGCCTCCGAGGTAGGAGACTGGATCACCATCATTACGTCCTTGTAGAAACGTGGTATTGAATTTCAGGACTTGGATCGTATTTTCAATGCGCTTATGAGCGAAAAACGCAGCCAAGCCAAGCACGATAAGGTCGATTAGGAAAAGGGTTTCTGGATTGAGACCGATCTTTCCATATGGGTTGCTTTGCGCGAGATACGCGCATGCTGCTGCTATTGCACCCAATAAGAAATGGTCCGATTTGGATGACGCATCGAGATATGCCTTGTGTAGCTCCGTGACTTGTCCCATTTCTAATCCCTTACAGAGTTTGTGGATGTGGTGATACCGATCATTTTGTTCATATTATCCAGCCACTAAACGCCTTAACGAGCGCCTCATGGAGTGTCCCCACAGGAAGCCTCTGAGACCCCGCATACAGGTCATATGTGATGTTCCCTGCACTGTGTCCAGTGATGCCCTGCGCGATTACCTCAGGGGTCGCAGCGGCCTTCAGAAGACCCGACAACGAGTGTCTCAGGGAGTGAAACGATTGGTCGCCCCCAGAGGCCAGCCCCAGAGGTTCCCTTAGAGCCTCATTGAGCGGCTTGTTGAAATAATGTTCCTTTGCCTTGAACAGACGGCCTTCGTTGGCATTGACCCACTCAAGGAAGGTCTGAAGGGAGAACCCATAGGCCCCATCAACCAGAGGGACTTGTCTCACAGAGAAGCTATTCTTCAGGGTCTTGCCACCGTTCTCATCTTTGTTGATGTCGATAACGGTGATTCCGTCCACCTGCTTGATGTCCTCTTTGTTCAACTGGTAGATCTCGCCAATACGGGCACCTGTAAGAACCCCAAGGGACAACGCCCAGCGCTTCCAGTCGTCAATAGCCAGACCATTCGCGTGATCCATGATTGTGATCACCTGATCCTGAGTCAGAGGCTTGCGAGTGCTCTCAGCGCCTCGCTCAATCTTCAAGCCCTTATCAAAGGAGCGCTCAAGGAAACCGTTATTTACCGCCCAGCTCATCACCGTTGATAGCTGAGTTAGTAGCTTGTTAGATGTCAGAGGTTTGCGACCATCAATGATTTTCTCCTTGAGCGCCACCATATCGGCCCGAGTGTGGGTCTTGAGGTTCAAGTCTCCAAGGAGCCCGCTGAGGGTTCGGCAAGCTGACGTAACTGATTTGTGAGTGGTGGCGGTGACGTTGCCTTTGCGCTCAGCCAGATAGAGCCCTGAGAGGGTCTCAAAGGTTGTCGGCTCGCCAGACGGTAATACAGATAGGGACACAGAAGGGGCTACAGACGTGCCACAAGATAGCTCCCCAATGATCTCCGTGAGGTCCTGCGGGCGACCATCAAGGCGGTCTTGAGCAGCCCTGAGCATACGTTGACCGGTGCCTATGGCTCGTTGTTGACTCGCATTGAACCGACCGGTTGAGGCTGCCTCTGCGAGGTGGTTGCTCATCTGGTCATAGATTTCCATGTAGAGGCCCCGTGAGTCCTCGCTATGGCCCTGTAGCGCGTCCTCAGCGATCTCCTTGAGACGTTCCTTGAGGTCCTCCCACGAAGCCTCAGGGCGGTCGAGGTGGAAGACAGCCAGTGTCTTGAGGATGTCCTTGGAGAACTGCATAGCGGTCGGCCTATCGGTAGATCTGAGAGAGATGGTGAGACTACGGGCGGAACAGCCCCGTGGACGGACCCTCAGGTAGTAGATCCCTGAGCGCCTGTAATGCCAGACAGATAGGTGCTGATCTGGTCTTTGGTGACAAGGCTGGTGACAGGCTGGTGACACTTGGCCCTGCTCGGGCATAGCAATGCTGGTGGTCATGGTGAGGTAAGCCCTTGATATTCATGGGTTTACCACCAGTACTTCCCGAACATTTCCGGGTTGGCCCAGAACCTGGCGTTGAGCCAGTCCGGGACCTGCTTGTAATCATGCAGATCATAGGTGAACAGGCTCAACACCTGCTCATCGCGGCAGAATTTCTCGCTGGCTGACAAGGCCAGGGCGAAGAAGTCGGTGTCCTGCCAGCTGCACGCCGCCAGGTCGGCCAGCACGGCAACCCGGCTGGCATTGAGGTTGCGAATGCCGCCCAGCAACTCCAGGCCGGTTCGCTTGGGCAGGTGTTCCAGGCAGTCCACCAGCAACGCCAGGTCGAAACGCTGGGCTGCCAGTTCGGCAGGCAGTGGCCCTGGCGCAGCAGTGGCGATGGTCACCTGCGGGTGCGCTTGGGCAAAGGCGTCCAGCGCCGGGAAGCGGGTGCCCACCAACAGCAGGCGTTGCGGGGTGAAGCGTTCGAGCAGGGCCGCCAGGGCCTGCTGCGGGGTACGTTGGGAAAAACCTGCGGTCATTGCCAATCCTCGTTCAAGTCGTCCAAGACTAGCGGGCTGCAGCGTGCGGGCATAGAGGCATGTGACCGCGTCGTGGCTAATTGCTGGCAGCATTGGAATGCGCGGTCTTTACTCCCAGAGATCGGCCTTATGCCGATTCCCCCTAGGAGAAGCAATGAAATGAGCATAGTACGCACAGCGTTACCCCTGGTACTGCTCACCAGTGTGTTGACTGGTTGTGCAGGTTTGCAAAAAACCGACTGGCCTAAATGTGCCGCCGTCGGGGGTGTCGGTGGCGCCGCGCTGGGCGCTATCGAAAGTTCCAGCTGGGCTGGCTGGGGCGCGTTGCTGGGCGGCGGCCTGGCGGCAGGTTATTGCTGGGCCCATGGTGATGGCGACGAAGATGGCGATGGCGTGCCGGACAGCCGCGACAAGTGCCCGGGCACCCCACGGGGTGTGCAGGTCGATGCCAACGGTTGCCCGCCAGCTGCGCCGGCGGTGGTCGAGGAAGTGGTGGTGGTGGAGAAGGAAGAAGTCATCGTCATTCGTGATGTGCACTTCGAATTCGACTCTGCACGCCTGACTGCCACTGACAAGGAGCGCCTCAACACGATTGCCACGCGGCTGAAACAGGAAGCGCCCTCTGCCCGCCTGAGTGTCAGCGGCCATACCGACAGCGTCGGCTCCGACAGCTACAACCAGAAACTGTCCGAGCGCCGTGCCCACTCGGTGACCGACTACCTGGTGCAGAGCGGTGTACCGCGCAGCAGCTTCGTGTCGGTGGTGGGGGCCGGTGAAACCCAGCCGGTGGCCGACAATGCCACGGCCGAAGGGCGTGCCATGAACCGCCGTACCGAGATCAAGATCCAGCGCTAGCTCGGCGTGCGCCCGTGCCTTGCGCAGTGGCACGGGCGCTTTCTCAGCGCCGCCGACAATGAAACCGAGGAAAGGCGCGCGCAACCGACGGGTGGAACTGCACCTCAGCTGACGGGTGCTGGCGCCTGCCTTGGCATTGCAGTTAATGTGGAGCGCACGGCCGGCGCGAACGGGCCGGCACGCCATAACAATAATCAATGGGGGCGGGGTTATGAAGTTCATCCTGGGCCTGGGCAAGGTCCTGACAGTCGCATTCTGGGGCGTGGTGTTGTTCAACCAGTTGCTGCCCCAGCCGTTGCCTTTCAATCTGCTGATCAATGCCCTAGGCATCGTTGTGCTCAGCCTGCATCTGCTGGAAATTCTGTTCTTCAATGGCAGCTTGCGCGGGCGCAGCCACCGTTGGTTCGATCGCCTGCAAATTCTGTTGACGGGGATATTCCACGTCATGTCCATTCCCCGTGCGCAGGAGGCGCTGCGAAATGCGTAATCTGATACTGCTTGCCCTGTTGGCTGCCCCCTTTGCCCACGCCGAAAGCCTGGAGGTTGCTGCCAATTCCATGCTGCGCCTGCCGAGCAAGTCGGCCAGCGTACACCTTGAGCATTTGCGTGTTGCCGATGCTGCCACCCTGATGCTGCCTGCGTCGCTGGCGCAATTGAAGGTCGACCAGTTGGAGCTGGGGCGTGATGCGCGGATTGTCGTGGCCCCTGGCGAGCAGCCGTTGCTGATCGACGTGCGTAGCGCGCGCCTGGGCGAGGGCAGCGAGTTGAGTGCCACCGGCGCTGCGGGCAGCTACCAGCGGGCAGCCCGCCCCGGGCGTAGCCTGGACCTGGTACTGGCGGAGCTGGATGCCCAGCAGCTGGTCATCGACGCCCGGGGCGGCGCCGGTGCACCGGGCTACGCTGGGCTCGACGGCGGCAATGGCCAGGCCGGCGGCTGCACCTGGGGCCAGGCCAGCCGCGGGGCCAATGGCGATGATGGCGGCAACGGCCATGATGGTGCAGCAGGTGGGCGCATACGCCTGAGCTTGCCGCAAGGCTTTGCCCAGGAGCACATCGTGGTGCGCCTCGATGGCGGGGCGCCGGGCAAACCCGGTGAGCCTGGCAAGGCCGGCAAAGGTGGGGCGAGCAAGGGTTGCCTGGTGTACCGCACCGATGCCGGTGCCAATGGCCGACCGGGGCAGCCTGGCCAGCCGGGCTTGGCGGGGGCGGCGGGCGAGCTGATCCTGCAGCGCCTCTGAACCGTGTGCAGGGGCCTGGGTGCGGCGTTGTCGCCATGGGCCCCACCCACCGGCCGCGCAGGCAGCCCGCCAGGCGAAGGGCTGCCTGCGATCAGATCACCAGCCGCGAACTGGCCACCGCGACCACGGCCAGCCCCAGCAACAGGTGGATGCCCACCATTCGCCGAATGCGGGCCAGCACCGCCGCACCCGTGGGCCAGTCCTGCGCCTGTACCGCCGCTTTCAACTCTGGCAACAGCAAGGCCTGGATGCGCATGAACAAGGCGAACATGGCGATCCCGCCGCCGATCATCACGTGAACGTACTTCGGCGCAGTCTCGAACCCGCTGAAGCGCAGGTGCAACATGCCGATACCACTAATCGCCAAGATCGCCACCGCCAGCCAGACCCAGACGAAGAAGCGTCGGAAAACTTCCACCCACAAGCGCAGGCGCGCAGGCCCCTCAAGGGCTGTAACCGTGGCGGGGCGCAGCACCAGCCAGGCGAAGAACATGCCGCCAACCCATACCAGGGCGGCCAGAACATGCAGTGTGTAGGGCAGGGTAAAGGCGAGCATCCGGATCTCCATGCGGCACAATAGGCAATAGCGGGGTATGATAGCCGCCCCATGCGAAACACTGAAAATATATCCAGCCCTACGGGCGCCTGCAGACCATGATCAGCAACGAACTCAAAGCCACCATCCAGGGCGCCTATACGCGTTTTCTCGAAGCCAAGAGCCTCAAGCCGCGCTATGGCCAACGCCTGATGATCGCCGAAGTGGCCAAGGTGCTTGGCGACATTCCCTGCGACGATGAAGGCCGCCGTGCCGGCGAGCCTGCCGTGGTGGCGGTGGAGGCGGGCACCGGTACCGGTAAGACGGTCGCCTATGCGTTGGCCGCGATCCCGGCCGCCAAGGCCGCCGGCAAACGCCTGGTGATCGCCACCGCGACCGTGGCCCTGCAGGAGCAGATCGTCATCAAGGACCTGCCCGACCTGATGCGCAGCAGCGGGCTGAACTTCAGCTTCGCCCTGGCCAAGGGCCGTGGCCGCTATCTGTGCCTGTCGAAACTCGACATCCTGCTGCAGGAAGGCCATGCCCAGTCGGCCACTGCCCAGCTGTTCGAAGAAGAAGGCTTCCACATCGAAGTCGATGAGCGCAGCCAGAAGCTGTTCAACAGCATGATCGAAAAGCTTGCCGGCAACCGCTGGGACGGTGACCGTGACAGCTGGCCCGAGGCCCTGGAGGACCAGGACTGGGCCCGGCTGACCACCGACCACAGCCAGTGCACCGGTCGCCACTGCCCGAACTTCCAGCAGTGCGTGTTCTACAAGGCCCGTGAGGGGATGGGCAAGGTCGACGTGATCGTCACCAACCACGACATGGTACTGGCCGACCTGGCCCTGGGCGGCGGCGCGGTATTGCCCGATCCGCGCGATACCCTGTATGTATTCGACGAAGGCCACCACCTGCCAGACAAGGCCATCGGCCATTTCGCCCATTACTCGCGGCTTCGCTCCACCGCCGATTGGCTGGAGCAGACCGCCAAGAACCTGACCAAACTGCTGGCCCAGCACCCGCTGCCGGGGGACCTGGGCAAATACATCGAGCAGGTGCCGGAGCTGGCGCGGGAAGTCCGCACCCAACAGCAGTTCATGTTCACCCTGTGCGAACAGGTAGCGGACTTCCGCCCGAGCGAGGACACCGAAGGCCGCGAACGGCCGCGTTACCGCTTCGAGGGTGGCGTGGTACCGGAGCAGATCCGTGAGGTCGGCATCGAGCTGAAAAAGGGCTTTGCCCGGCTCAACGATCTCTTCACGCGGCTGGCCGACCTGCTCAAGGAGGGCATGGACGGCGAGGTCAGCATTGGTATCGCCAGCCACCAGGCCGAAGAGTGGTACCCACTGTTCGGCAGCCTCGTCACCCGTGCCCAGGGCAACTGGGAGCTGTGGACGGCCTTTACCGCCGAAGACCCGGAAGACAGCCCGCCGATGGCGCGCTGGCTCACCCTGGCTGAAAGCGGGGCCTTGTTCGACATCGAAGTCAACGCCAGCCCCATCCTCGCTGCCGAAATGTTGCGCCGCAGCCTGTGGAGCGTGGCCCATGGCGCGCTGCTGACCTCGGCCACACTGACCGCGCTGGGCAAGTTCGACCGCTTCCGCATGCGCTCGGGGTTACCGCGCGATGCCGTCACCTGCGTGGTGCCCAGCCCGTTCGTGCATGGCGATGCCGGCCTGCTGCGGGTGCCCGACCTGCAAGCCGACCCGCGCGACGCTACCGCGCATACGGCAGCGATCATCCGTGAGCTGCCGGGTATCGTCGAAGGGGCCCGGGGTGCGCTGGTGCTGTTCTCGTCACGCAAGCAAATGCAGGATGTGTTCGACGGCCTGGACCGGGACTGGCGCAAACTGGTGCTGATCCAGGGCAACCTGTCCAAGCAGGAAACCCTCAACAAGCACAAGGCCCGGGTCGACGATGGCCAGCACAGCGTGCTGTTCGGCCTGGCCAGCTTTGCCGAAGGGGTCGATTTGCCGGGGGCCTATTGCGAGCACGTGGTCATCGCCAAGATTCCGTTCTCGGTGCCCGACGACCCGGTCGAAGCTGCCCTGGCCGAATGGATTGAGGCCCGCGGCGGCAACCCGTTCATGGAAATCGCCGTGCCCGACGCCTCGCTCAAGCTGATCCAGGCCTGCGGTCGGTTGCTGCGTACCGAACAGGACCGCGGCATCATCACCTTGCTTGACCGGCGCCTGGTCACCCAGCGCTATGGCAAGGCTATTCTCAATGCGCTGCCGCCGTTCCGGCGGGAGATTTCCTGATCGCCGGAGCACTTGCTTCGGCGCGCTGTCCATTACTCAGTCCTGGGCCATGATGGCCCTGAAGGAGAGCCCCAGCCTTATGGTCCGCCGTACCCTGCCCGCTGTTTTCGCCCTGTTGTTCAGCTCGTCCGTATGGGCCGGGCAGCAGACGCTGTTCAGCTTCGTGCGCCCGGCCTCGGTGGTCAACGTGGCGACCGAGGATGCCGGTATGCCGCAGTACAACGCAGAGCAGACGGCCGAAGGCGAGGTGCTGCGGCGTGTGGTGTTCAACCCGGCGCAGCGGCCGACCTTGCGCCTGAGCCCGCAAAGTGGTGTGTGGGACTGGTCCAGCGGCAAGTTCCTTACCTTGCGCCTGCAAAGTGCCATGGACTGGGCGCTGACCGTGGATGTCACGGTGCAAGGCAGCGATGGGCGCACCCTGACCAGCCGTATCGATTTGCCGGCCGGCCCGGCGCAAACCGTGATGGTGCCGTTGACCGCCAGTTCGCCGTTGAGCCAGGGCATGCGCGCAGGCCCCCCCATGCCCTGGCTGCACGGCGGCCAGCGGCTGCTGCTGACCAACAGCGCCGGCGCTGTAGACCTCAAGCAGGTGGCTTCGGTCAGCTTGAGCATTCCCGGCCCCAAGGTCGCCCAGAACCTGTTGATCGAACGGGTGGGCATTCAGGATGACGACCAGGCCTACCAGGCGGCGTACCGTGAACTGATCGATGCCTATGGGCAGTCCACGCGTGGCAGTTGGCCGGAAAAGGTGGCCAACGACGAACAGCTCAAGGCAGCCGCCAACCGTGAACAGCAGCAACTCAAGGCTTGGCTGGCCGAGCGCGGCAAGCAGCAGTTGGATGCCTATGGCGGCCTGCTGGCGGGGCCGGCCTTTGCTGCCGAGGGTTTTTTCCGTACCGAAAAGCGTGATGGCCGCTGGTACCTGATTACCCCTGATGGCCACCCCTTCTATTCGCTGGGTGTCAATGCCGTGGCAGCCGACGGCGGGCGTACCTACACCGCCGGGCGTGAGGCCATGTTCAAGGCACTGCCGGGAGAGGGCGACGCCCTGGCAGCGTTCTACGGTGAAGGCAACAACGACGACGGCAATGCGTCCTCGCAGGGGCGCAATTTCAAGAAAGGGCGCTGGTTCGACTTCTATGCAGCCAACCTGCAGCGGGCCTATGGCAAGCTCTGCCTGCCGGCGGCGGCAGGGCAGCCGGCCGCTTGCCCACCACTGGTAGTGGACACTGGCCGTTGGCAGGCGCATGCGCTCGACCGTTTGCAGGCCTGGGGTTTCAACACGCTGGGCAACTGGAGCGAGCCTGCCCTCGGCCAGGCCGGGCGCATGCCCTATACCCTGCCGCTGTCGATCGTTGGCGATTACGCCAGCATCAGCACCGGCATGGACTGGTGGGGGCGCATGCCCGACCCGTTCGACCCGCGCTTTGCCATGGCCACCGAACGCGCCGTGGCCATTGCTGCCCGTGATCACCGTGACGATCCCTGGCTGATCGGCTACTTTGCCGATAACGAGCTGGCCTGGGCCGCACCGGGTAGCGAGCCCAGGGCCCGTTATGGCCTGGCCTACGGCACATTGCGCCTGACCACCGACGTGCCTGCCAAGCGCGCCTTCCTCAAGCAGTTGCGTGACAAGTACCGCAACCAGGAGGGGTTGTCCAAGGCCTGGGGCATCGAGCTGAACGCCTGGGAACTGATGGAGGATCCAGGCTTCGAGGCACCGTTGCCCAGCCCGGAGCACCCGGAAATCGAGCGGGACTACCAGCACTTCCAGCAGGTTTTCGCCGAAACCTACTTCAAGACCATTTCCGATGCCTTGAAATGGCATGCACCCAACCACCTGTTGCTGGGGGGCCGTTATGCCGTGAGTACGCCAGAGGCGGTCAACGCCTGCGCCGAGTTCTGCGATGTACTCAGTTTCAACTTTTATACGCTCAAGCCGCAGGACGGCTACGATTTCGCCCGCCTGGCCGAGCTGGACAAGCCGGTGCTGGTGTCTGAATTCCAGTTCGGTTCGCGTGATCGCGGCCCGTTCTGGCCGGGGCCACTGGAGCTGGCGCGAGAAGAAGACCGCGGCCCGGCCTATGCCAATTTCCTCACTGCCGCCTTGCAACAACCCATGATCGTGGGCGCGCACTGGTTCCAGTACCTCGACCAGCCGGCCAGCGGTCGCCTGCTCGATGGCGAGAACGGCCACTTGGGGCTGGTGGCGATCACCGATGTACCGTACCCCGGTTTTATCGATGCCGTGCGCAAGGCCAACGCCCAGGCCATGGCGCAACTGCGCACCGGCCTGGAGAAGAAACCGGCGCCATGATTACAGGTGGGTGCGGTGCGCTGGGCATCGCGACCGCCGGGCTCAAGCCAGTTTGCAAAACGCCCAACTACTGAAACAATGCAGACCTTTTTGACTATCGTCACACGGAGAGCAGCGGGTGCAGATCCAGGGTCACTATGAGCTGAAGTTCGAAGCCGTGCGCGAGGCTTTTGCCGCGCTGTTCGATGATCCCCAGGAGCGTGGCGCCGCGCTGTGCATCCAGGTGGGAGGCGAAACCGTGGTCGACCTGTGGGCCGGCAGTGCAGACAAGGACGGCCAGCAGGCGTGGCACAGCGACACCATCGCCAACCTGTTTTCCTGTACCAAGACCTTCACCGCGGTGACCGCACTGCAGCTGGTCGGCGAGGGCAAGCTGGCACTCGATGCACCGGTGGCCAACTACTGGCCCGAATTTGCCCAGGCCGGTAAGCAAGCGATCACCCTGCGCCAACTGCTCAGCCACCGTGCGGGTTTGCCCGCCCTACGCGCATTGCTGCCGGCCGAAGCCTTGTATGACTGGCAGGTCATGGTCGATGCCCTGGCGGCCGAAACGCCGTGGTGGGCGCCTGGCACGGAACACGGGTATGCCGCCATCACCTACGGCTGGCTGATCGGCGAACTGATTCGCCGGGCCGACGGCCGGGCCCCGGGTGACTCGATCGTGGCGCGTACCGCTCGCCCGCTAGGGCTGGATTTTCATGTTGGCCTGGCCGACGAAGCGTTTCACCGCGTGGCGCATATTGCCCGCGGCAAAGGCAACCCCGGCGACGCCGCGGCGCAGCGCTTGCTGCAGGTGACCCTGCGCGAGCCCGAGGCCTTGTCCACCCGTGCCTTTACCAACCCCCCGGCGATCCTGACCAGCACCAACAAGCCGGAATGGCGGCGCATGCAGCAGCCGGCGGCCAACGGCCACGGCAACGCACGCAGCCTGGCGGGGTTTTATGCCGGTTTGCTGGACGGCAGCCTGCTCGAGTCCGAATTGCTCGACGAACTGACCCGAGAACACAGCCTTGGCCAGGACCGCACCTTGCTCACCCAGACCCGCTTCGGCCTGGGCTGCATGCTCGATCAGCCGGAGGTGGCCAACGCCACCTTCGGCCTGGGGCCCCGCGCCTTTGGCCACCCTGGGGCCGGTGGTTCTGTGGGGTTCGCCGACCCGGAGCATGATGTGGCGTTCGGCTTCGTGGTCAATACCCTCGGGCCTTATGTGCTCATGGACCCGCGGGCGCAAAAACTGGTCCGTGTGCTTGCCGGTTGCCTTTGATCGGGTAATGCGGGTATTGCTTCAGCCCTTTGACTATCCTCAATGCCAACGCCTGAAGTGCCTAGGCAAAATATCTTTCTATTTCATGGTGTATCGCTGATGTCTTCACATAAAACCTTAGCACTCGCCCTGTGTCTGACCGCCGTTACCGGTTGCGCCAGCCACGCCCCGGAGGGCTCCAAGGAAGGTGGTTCCAGCTGGTGGCCTTTCGGTTCGGACAAGGTCGCCGAGCAGGAAGTGAAGGCAGCCGTCACAGACAATGTGGCCAAGGCCGATGCCAAGTCGGAAAGCACCAGCCGCTGGTGGTGGCCGTTCGGCGGTGACGACCAGCAAGCCAAGGGCCCTGTGGTGCCTAAAATCGACCAGCAGGCGACCCAGGCCTGGCTGGACGAGTACGAGCCGAAGCTGCGCGAAGCCATCAAGGACAGCAAGCTGGAACTGGAGCGCCGCGACAACGTGTTGGCCGTGACCCTGCCGGTGGACAGCTCGTACAACCCAGACCGCCCGAACATGCTGCTGCCCATGTCGCTTGGCCCGATCACCCGGGTTGCCAAAACGGTTGAAGGCGACCCCAAGACTGCCGTACTGGTACTGGGCCATGCCGACACCAGCGGTGCCGCTGCTGCCAACCAGAAGCTCAGCCTGGAACGCGCCGCGTCGGTTTCGGCCATTTTCCGCCTCAGCGGCCTGCAGCGTGACCGCCTGACCCTCAAGGGTATGGGTTCGGTAATGCCGCGTGCTGCCAATGACAGCCCCGAGGGCCGTGCCCTCAACCGCCGCGTGGAAATGCTGCTGACCCCGCAAAACACCATGGTCGCGCTGCTGGCCAAGTACCAACAGGCTGCTCCGGCACCGGCGCCGGCTGCAATGGTGGCCGTGCAGGATGCCAAGGCGCCTGCCGCCAAGCCGGCCACCAGCAAGCCGGCTGCCAAGCCCGCAGCGAAAAAGCCCGTGGCCAAGGCCAAGGCGCCTGCCAAAACCACGGCCAAGAAAAAAGCCGCGCCAGCCAAGCCTGTCGCCAAGAAAGCTACCACCGACAAGAAAGTAGCTGCCAATAGCCCTGCGAAGACCAACTGATCGTCAAGGAACGCAGCAATGACCCAATCCCTGGCCGATATGCGCCGCGACTACACCCGTGATGGCCTGGCAGAAGCCCAGGCGCCGGGCGAGCCGTTCGCCCTGTTTCACCAGTGGTTCGCCGACGCGGTCAAAACCGAGCAGGCGCCGGTGGAAGCCAACGCCATGACCTTGGCCACGGTGGACGGCGAGGGCCGTCCGCATTGCCGGGTACTGTTGCTCAAGGGGCTCGATGAGCAGGGTTTCACCTTTTTCACCAATTACGACAGTGCCAAAGGCCAGCACCTGCAAGCTAACCCGTTTGCAGCCATGACCTTTTTCTGGCCGACGCTGGAGCGCCAGGTGCGTATCGAGGGGCGGGTGGTGAAGGTGTCGGCCAAGGAGTCGGACGACTATTACCAGGTGCGCCCACTGGGCAGCCGCCTGGGGGCCTGGGCCTCACCGCAGAGCCGGGTGATTGCCGGGCGTGAAGAGCTGGAAGGGCTAGTGAAGGCCACCGAAGCGCGGTTTTCCGATACGCAGCCACATTGCCCGGAACATTGGGGTGGCTATCGCTTGCTGCCTGAGCGGGTCGAGTTCTGGCAGGGGCGGGCGAGCCGTTTGCATGACCGCCTCAACTACCGACGGGTCGATGGGCAGTGGCTGCGGGAGCGGTTGGCGCCCTGAGATTTTCCGGGGCTTGCCATGCCCTGTCGCGACACCGCGACAGGGCATGGCCTTGCGGCCCATCGCCGGCAAGCCGGGCCCCCACAGGTGGGATCAGGGCATGGTCGGTCTTTCAACGTGACCTTGAATACTCCACCGCCTCCCGTTGCAGCCAGCCTGCCAGTTCCCTGCGCTTCACCTTCGCCAGCCGCGCCTGCTCCAGCCTCTGCAGCATGAACGCGCGTTTGTGCGGATCAGCCCCTGCCAGCGACAACGCCAGGTCGCGGTCCATCCAGCGGCGCATGCGCACGTACAGCCACCCGTGGAAATAAAGCCCCGCAACGGTGGCCACCACGACGATGAAGTAATCCATGGCTATCCTTGGTCTCAATTGAAGCGCCATGGCACAGCCGCGCTGGCTGTACCCCGGCTGAATGAAAACAACTTTATTGCGTTTGTACCGTGACAGCCGTCAATGTGCAGCGTCTAATAAGCACCTGACTTATGGAGATTTTACCCATGCGTAAATCCGCTTTGCTGGTGGCAACCTTTACCACCATGTCGCTGCTGCTAGGGGGTTGTGCCTCGAGCCTGACCGGCGATAGCTACTCCCGTGATGAGGCCCGCCGCGTGCAAACCGTACGGATGGGCACTATCGAATCCCTGCGCCCGGTCAAGATCGAGGGTACCAAGACCCCGATCGGTGGTGGTGCGGGCGCCATTGTCGGTGGTGTGGCGGGCAGCGCCGTCGGCGGTGGCCGTGGCAGCATCGTTGCCGCAGTCATCGGTGCCGTTGCCGGTGGCCTGGCGGGTTCCGCTGCCGAAGAAGGCCTGACCCGTACCCAGGGTGTCGAGATCACTGTGCGTGAAGACGACGGCAGCATGCGTGCCTATGTCCAGGCCGTGCAGGAAAACGAAATCTTCCGTGTGGGCGACCGTGTGCGCATCATGACTGTTGACGGCACCAGCCGCGTTTCGCACTGAGCGTAGCGCAGCCAAACAAAACCCCGACTGGCGACTGCCAGCCGGGGTTTTTTTATGCTTCAGGCTGATGGCAGAGCCGGGGTACGCGAACCACGGCTCGGCTGACCCCCGTCAAAGGCCCAGCATGTCCCGCGCTACCGCTTCGGCAATGCGAATGCCGTCGACCCCTGCCGACAGGATGCCACCGGCATAACCTGCGCCTTCTCCGGCCGGGAACAGCCCCTTGAGGTTCAGGCTCTGATAGTCCTCGCCGCGGGTGATGCGCAGCGGCGACGAGGTCCGTGTTTCGATCCCGGTCAACACCGCATCAGGCAGGTTGTAGCCCTTGATCTGCCGGTCGAATGCCGGCAGTGCCTCGCGGATCGCCTCGATGGCGAACGCCGGTAGGCTTGGTGCCAGATCGCCCAGGGTCACGCCCGGCTTGTAGGATGGCTCGACACTGCCCAGCGCGGTCGACGGCCGCCCCGCAACGAAGTCACCCACCAGCTGTGCCGGCGCCTGGTAATTGCTGCCCCCCATCACGTAGGCATGGGCCTCCAGGCGTTCCTGCAGTTCGATACCGGCCAGCGGGCTGCCTGGGTAGTCGCGTTCGGGGTCGATGCCGACGACGATACCGGAGTTGGCGTTGCGCTCGTTACGCGAGTACTGGCTCATGCCGTTGGTAACTACCCGGCCCGGTTCGCTGGTTGCGGCGACCACGGTGCCGCCCGGGCACATGCAGAAGCTGTATACCGAACGGCCGTTACTGGCGTGGTACACCAGTTTGTAGTCGGCAGCCCCCAGTTTCGGGTGACCGGCGTATTTGCCCAGGCGCGCCTTGTCGATGAGCGTTTGCGGGTGCTCGATGCGAAAGCCCACCGAGAATGGCTTGGCTTCCATGTACACGCCTTTGGCATGCAGCATGCGGAAGGTGTCGCGGGCACTGTGGCCCAGGGCCAGAACCACATGGCGCGAGTGCAGTTGCTCGCCGCTTTCCAGCACCACGCCGGTCAACTGGCCATCTTCGATCAGCAGGTCTGTGACCTTTTCCTGGAAGCGCACTTCGGCCCCGAGGGCGATCATGTCCTGACGCATCTGCTCGACCATGCCGGTCAGGCGGAAGGTGCCGATGTGCGGCTTGTTGATGTACAGGATCTCGTCGGGCGCACCGGCCTTGACGAACTCTTCCAGCACTTTGCGGCCGTGGTGCTGCGGGTCCTTGATCTGGCTGTACAGCTTGCCGTCCGAGAAGGTGCCGGCGCCGCCTTCGCCGAACTGCACATTGGACTCGGGGTTGAGCACGCTCTTGCGCCACAGGCCCCAAGTGTCCTTGGTGCGCTGGCGCACTTCCTTGCCGCGTTCGAGGATGATCGGCTTGAAGCCCATCTGCGCCAGCAGCAGGCCGGCAAAAATGCCGCACGGGCCAAAGCCGACCACGATCGGGCGTTCCTGCAGGCCGGCCGGGGCCTGGCCAACGAACTTGTAGGTCACGTCGGGGGCAGGGCCGATGTTGCGATCATCGGCGAACTTGGCAAGCAGCTCGGCTTCGTTGCTGGCTTGCAGGTCGATGGTGTAGATGAACAGCAGCTCGCTGTTCTTCTTGCGCGCATCGTAGCTGCGCTTGAACAGGTTGAAGCTGAGCAGTTGCTCGTCGCGGATGCCCAGGCGCTGGACGATGGCGTCACGCAGCGCTTCGTCGGGGTGGTCCAGGGGCAGCTTCAGTTCGGTGATTCGTAGCATGGCAGGGTCCAGTATCCCGGCCATGGGCGGCCGGCGGCTTTACACAAACCGCCAAGTATAAGCTGTTAGCCGCCTTGACTGGCAGGATAAAAGCGCCCGGTGATCAGTTGTCGCGTGCGCCGCCGTAGTAGCCGCAGCCTTGCAAGGTCTTGCCGTCGATGCGCAATTCGGCACGCAGGTGGTCAACGGCCCCAGTGGCGCTGTCTACGCAGCGTTGTGGTGCGACCCACAGTTCCACATGCTGACCGTTGGCTTCGCTGGTCAGGGTCAGGCCGCCACCGGGGACTTCTTCTTCAAGGAATGGCAGGGGCAGGGGCGCTTGACCCACGCGGTTGAGCACCATGCCCTTGCCACTGGCCTTGACGTCCCAGCCCGGCTCGTGGCCGCTGGCGCGCAGGGTCAGTTGCCTGAAATTGGGGTCCTCGCAGGCGCGGGCGGACGGTTCCAGGCGGTACAGGCGACGCACTTCCAGCTGGCCGTCGCTATTGGCCTGCTTGCTGCCGGTGAGGCGGCCGCGCACATCGGCGAACAGCTTGTCATTGGCACCCTTGGCCAGGTTGGCGGCTTCTTGCAGGATGCCGGTGGCGCCAACGTCATTGATCACGAAGGTACGGTTTTCGCTGCAAGGCTTGAACAGCAGCTGGCCACCGGCAGCGCGCAGTTCGCCCTGCATGCGCGTGGTGCCGATGTTCGGGTCGCTGGGGGCGTCAGCCATCAG
This sequence comes from Pseudomonas sp. BJP69, assembly GCF_007633355.1. Taxonomy (NCBI): domain Bacteria; kingdom Pseudomonadati; phylum Pseudomonadota; class Gammaproteobacteria; order Pseudomonadales; family Pseudomonadaceae; genus Pseudomonas; species Pseudomonas sp. BJP69. The sequence goes on along the minus strand of NZ_CP041933.1, from coordinate 4,192,423 downwards.
TTGGCAGCCGGCGAACAGGGGCAGCAGGGCGGTGAGCAGCAGGGTGGGGGTCAGGCGCATGGGGCGGGCTCCGGGATCTTTGCCGTGAAAGCTGGCCACGTTACGCAGGCTGGCGGTGGATCTCAAGTCAAGGGTTGCTCGCACAGGCGCCCACTGCCCTGAGGATTGCGGGGGACTTGCAGGCGCTGGCTTGCCGGCGACGGGGGGCGATGCAGACAACACGTTCCTTGCAGGCAGAAAAAAGGGCCTGTGAAGGCCCTTTCCCCAATCAACCACCCAGATACGCGTCGCGCACCTTCGGGTCGGTCAACAAGGCTTCCCCGGTACCTTGCATCACCACCCGGCCGTTTTCCAGCACGTATGCCCGGTCGGCAATCTTCAGCGCCTGGTTGGCGTTCTGTTCCACCAGGAACACCGTTACGCCGTCACGGCGCAACTGTTCGATGATGTCGAAGATCTGCTGGATGATGATTGGCGCCAGGCCCAGCGAGGGTTCGTCGAGCAGCAGGAGCTTGGGCTTGCTCATCAGCGCACGGCCAATGGCGAGCATCTGCTGCTCGCCACCCGACATGGTGCCGCCACGCTGGGCGTAGCGCTCCTTCAGGCGCGGGAACAACTGCAGGACTTTGTCCAGTTGCGCCTGGTAGTCGCCTTTGTCGGTGAAGAAACCACCCATCGCCAGGTTCTCCTCGACGGTCAGGCGGGCGAACACGCGGCGGCCTTCCGGTACCACCGCAATGCTCTTGCGCATGATGTGCGAGGACGGCTGGCCGACCAGTTCTTCACCCAGGTACTTGATGCTGCCGCTGTGCGCCTGGGGTGAGCCGCACAGGGTCATCAGCAGGGTCGACTTGCCGGCCCCGTTGGCACCGATCAGGGTGACGATCTCGCCTTGGTTGATCTCCACGTTGACGCTGTGCAGTGCCTGGATCTTGCCGTAGAAGGTGGAAACGTTCTCGAACTTCAGCATTTACGCTTCCCCCAGGTAGGCTTTGATCACATCAGGGTTGTCGCGGATCTCCTCCGGCGTGCCGTGGGCCAGGGGGGTGCCCTGGTTGATCACCACGATATGGTCGGAAATGCTCATCACCAGCTTCATGTCGTGCTCGATCAGCAGCACGGTGACGTTGTGCGACTCACGCAGGTAGCCGATCAGGGCCTTGAGGTCTTCGGTTTCCTTGGGGTTCAGGCCAGCTGCCGGCTCGTCGAGCATGATGATGCGCGGCTGGGTCATCATGCAGCGGGCGATTTCCAGGCGGCGCTGCTGGCCGTAGGCGAGGGTGCCGGCGGTACGGTTGGCGAACTCGGTCAGGTTGACCTTTTCCAGCCAGTACTGCGCGCGCTCCATGGCCTCCTTTTCGCTGCGGCGGAAGCCCGGGGTCTTGAACAGGCCAGCGAAGAAGTTGGTGTTGAGGTGACGGTGCTGGGCGATCAGCAGGTTTTCCAGCGCGGTCATTTCCTTGAACAAGCGCACGTTCTGGAAGGTGCGCACCACGCCTTTGCGGGCGATCTGGTGCCCGGCCAGGCCCTGGATGGGCTGGCCATCGAGCAGGATGGTGCCGCCGCTGGGCTTGTAGAAGCCGGTCAGGCAGTTGAACACCGTGGTCTTGCCGGCGCCGTTCGGCCCGATCAGTGCCACGACCTGTTTTTCCTTGACGGTCAGGCCCACGCCGTTGACCGCCAACAAGCCGCCGAAGCGCATGCTCAGGCCGCTGACTTGCAGAATTTCGCGGCTCATCGACGCAGCTCCATGTGTGGACGTTGCATAGGCAGCAGGCCTTGCGGACGCCAGATCATCATCAACACCATCAGCGCACCGAACATCAGCATCCGGTATTCGCTGAACTCCCGCATCAGCTCTGGCAGCAGGATCATCACGATGGCCGCGAGGATCACGCCCAGTTGTGAGCCCATGCCGCCGAGCACGACGATGGCGAGGATGATCGCCGACTCGATGAAGGTGAACGACTCGGGCGTCACCAGGCCTTGGCGTGCAGCGAAGAAGCTGCCGGCGAAACCGGCGAAGCAGGCACCCAGGGTGAACGCCGAAAGCTTGATCACCGTCGGGTTGAGGCCCAGTGCACGGCAGGCGATCTCGTCTTCGCGCAGGGCTTCCCAGGCGCGGCCGATCGGCATGCGCAGCAGGCGGTTGATGACGAACAGTGCCAGCAGGGCCAGCAGCAGGGCCACCAGGTAGAGGAAGATAACCTTGTTGATCGAGTTGTACGGCAAGCCGAAGAACTCATGGAAGGTCTGCATGCCCTCGGCGGCACGGCGTTCGAAGGTCAGGCCGAAGAACTCCGGCTTGGGAATGTTGCTGATGCCGTTGGGGCCGCCGGTCCAGTCGGTGAGGTTACGCAGGAACAGGCGGATGATCTCGCCGAAGCCGAGCGTCACGATCGCCAGGTAGTCGCCGCGCAGGCGCAGCACCGGGAAGCCGAGCAGGAAGCCGAAGGTGGCGGCCATCAGGCCGGCGATCGGCAGGCATACCCAGAAGCTCCACCCCAGGTAATGCGACAGCATGGCGTAGCTGTAGGCGCCGACGGCGTAGAAACCCACGTAACCCAGGTCGAGCAGGCCCGCCAGGCCAACCACGATGTTCAGGCCCAGGCCCAGCAACACGTAGATCAGGATCAGCGTGGCAATGTCGACCGCGCCGCGTGAACCGAAGAACGGCCACACCAATGCGGCGACGATCAGGCCCATGATCACGTAGCGCTGGGTTTTCGGCAGGGTCAGGTAGTTGCTGACTGCCGGTGGGATCAGTTTGCGGTCCGAGCGGCGGCCCATCACCGCACTCCACTGCCGGTCGAACAGTACCCGCAGGAACATCAGTAGCGAACACACGGCAATGATGCTGATGGTGAACGTGCCTTGGCTGTGCACCACCAGGCTGATGCCGTCGATGCTCAGTTTCAGGCCCAGCACCGGGAAGGCCACGGCCCAGACCAGCAAGGCGCTGAAGAACGCCTGTTTGAGATTTCTGTTCATACTTTTTCAACCTCCGGGCGGCCCAGGATGCCGGTCGGCCGGAATAGCAGGACAAGAACCAACAAGCCGAATGCCACGACGTCCTTGTACTGGTCACCGAAGATATCGGCGCCGAACGCTTCGGCCACGCCCAGCACCAGCCCGCCGAGCATGGCGCCCGGGATGCTGCCGATGCCACCCAGTACCGCCGCCGTGAAGGCCTTCAGGCCCACCAGGAAGCCGGCGTTGGGGTTGATCACCCCGTACTGCATGCTCAGCAGCACGGCCGCCACGGCTGCCAGGGCGGCACCGATGACGAAGGTGAGGGCGATGATGTTGTTGGTGTTGATGCCCAGCAGGTTGGCCATCTTGATGTCCTCGGCGCAGGCGCGGCAGGCGCGACCCAGGCGGGAACGGGAGATGAACAGTGTGAGCAGGGTCATGGCCACCAGGGTGACCACGAACACCAAGATCTGCATGTAGCTGATCAGGACCTCCTCCGCGCCACCTGGCCCGAACGAGAAGCTGCCGGGGATCAGGTTGGGGATGGACTTGTCCTTGGAGTCTTGCGACAGCAAGACCGTGTTCTGCAGGAAGATCGACATACCGATGGCGGAAATCAGCGGGATCAGGCGGTTGCTGTTGCGCAGGGGGCGGTAGGCAACCCGTTCGATGCTGTAACCGTAGGCACTGGTGACGAAGATCGTCGCGACGAAGGCAACGGTCATCAGGATGGGCAGCGAGTGGATGCCCATCATAGCCAGGCCCGCCAGGGCGATGAAGGCCACATACGAACCGATCATGTACACCTCGCCGTGGGCGAAGTTGATCATGCCGATGATGCCGTACACCATCGTGTAACCGATGGCGATCAAGGCATAGGTGCTGCCGATGGTCAATCCATTAACCAGTTGTTGGAAGAAATGGTAGATCTCAGGCATTACAGCGCTCCTAAAAACCTGATTTGCATTTCGCTGGCGAGGGTAAGGCCAGGAAACCGCGGGTGACGGTTTTAAGATTTTCAGGTGAGCCCGCCCCCGGATCGCGGGGGCCAGGCCCATGAACCTCGTAAAACAAAGCCCACTGCTCGCACAGTGGGCTTCTAGGTCAGCTATTAGTCACGCAGTTACTGAGGGGAGACTTCGGTCTTCGGCTTGCCGAAGTGCCATTCGTAGACCACGAACTTGAAGTCTTTCAGGTCGCCTTTGGCGTCGTAGGACAGCTCGCCGGTCGGGGTTTTGAAGGTGCCGGCGTGGATGGCCTCGGCCACCTTGTCGGTGTCTTCGGACTTGGCGGCCTTGATGCCTTGGGCGATCAGTTCCACAGCCGAGTAGGCAGGGAATACGAACGGGCCGCTTGGGTCTTTGCCGTCAGCCTTGATGGCGTCGACGATCTTCTTGTTCGCAGGGTCGGCGTCGAACGACTTCGGCAGGGTGACCAGCAGGCCTTCGGAGGCGTTCTGGGCGATCTGCGAGATGGAGTCGTTGCCCACGCCTTCCGGGCCCATGAACTTGGCTTTCAGGCCTTTTTCCTGAGCCTGGCGCAGGATCAGGCCCAGCTCTGGGTGGTAGCCACCGTAGTAGACGAAGTCAACGTTGTTCTGCTTGAGCTTCTGGATGATCGAGGAGAAGTCCTTGTCACCCGCGTTGAGGCCCTCGAACACGGCGACCTTGGTGCCTTTTTTCTCCAGGGTCTGCTTGACCGCGGTGGCGATGCCTTCACCGTACTGTTGCTTGTCGTGCAGTACCGCCACCACTTTCGGTTTGACGAAGTCGGCGATGTAGTTGCCGGCCGCCGGGCCCTGAGCGCTGTCCAGGCCGATGGTGCGGAAGATCAGCTTGTAGCCACGGGCAGTGATTTCCGGCGAAGTCGCGGCCGGGGTGATCATGATCACGCCTTCGTCTTCGTAGATGTCCGATGCCGGCTGGGTGGAGCTGGAGCACAGGTGGCCGATGACGAACTTGACGCCGTCGTTGACCACCTTGTTGGCGACTGCCACGGCCTGTTTGGGGTCGCAAGCGTCGTCGTATTCCTTGGCTTCAAGCATTTTGCCATCGACGCCACCAGCGGCGTTGATATCCTTGATGGCTTGCTTGGCGCCGATGAACTGCATGTCGCCGTACTGGGTTACAGGGCCGGTCTTGGGGCCGGCGATGCCGATCTTGATGGTATCGGCGGCAAACGAATGGCTGGCTACCCCGGCCAGTACCATCGCGGCGAACAGCTTGGAAATCTTGATCATAGTGCTCCACTCATTCTGTTGTAATTCTTATAGTCCTGGCGGCCAGGGCTACAGACCGGGCGGGATTTGCGGCGTGGCCATGCCAACGCGCAAGCCCACCTTTCCCCCGGAACATGTCCCGGAACTGTACCGGTACAGTGTAGAGCGCTGTCGGATCGCTTGAAAAGCGGTCAAAAAGTGCCTGCTTCCTGGGTTGTCGCTTGATCGAAAGAAAGATACAGAAAGGCGCCATCAAACTGCCTGTATCTGCGCTTTCAGCCCACAAGTTCGGGGCTAATCGACCAAATTACATATTTGAAACCGGGTTTTTCTGCAAAAATGCCGGCCTTTTTATTGGCGATTTTTGCGGATACCACCCATGACCGATCAAACAAGCACCCTCTATGCCAAATTGCTTGGCGAGACTGCAATCATCGAGTGGAAAGCGCTGGAGCGTTTCTGGGCAAAGGGTGACCTGATTTGGGTCGACCCCAGCCTGGATCTGATCGCTGTGGCTGAGGCGATGGCCGAGAACCGCAGTGAAATCTTCGCCAAATGGCGTAGTGATGGCACTGTGGGGCCTGTCTCGGCAGAGCAGGCCCTGGACCTGCAAACCCGCGATCCAGAGATATGGGCGGTGGTGGTGTCACCGTTCATCGTGATCCAGGCGAAGCGTGCTGACCAGGCGTGATCTTTTTTGGTGCGTAAAAATGCGCACCGGCCTCGTTTTGGTGCTCGGTGCTGCTCAGGGCGGGTAGAGGTAAGTAACAATTCGGCGTGGCGGTAACAGTTTACGGGATGCGTAATGAGGTTGCCCCGCACACCAGCTCGATATCGAATCTGACGGGAGTCATTGATGAACACTGCACTACCTTCGCTTGGTTTTGCCGGCATTGGCCTGATGGGCTTGCCCATGTGCCGCCGGTTGCTGGCTGCGGGCTATCCGCTGACGGTCTGGAACCGTAGCCCGGACAAGTGCGCCGCGCTGGTCGCCGCCGGTGCCCGTCTGGCTGGCAGCCCGGCCGAACTGTGCCGCGACAGCGACATGGTGTTGTTGTGCCTGGCCGACACGGCGGTGGTGCGTGAGGTGGTGTTTGGCGAGCAAGGCGTTGCCGAGGGTGGCTGCGGCGGCCAGTTGCTGATCGACTTCTCGAGCCTGGAGCCTACCGCCACCCGAGAAATGGCGGCCGAGCTGGCAGCGCTGTGCGGCATGGCCTGGCTCGATGCGCCGGTGTCAGGCGGCACCGCCGGTGCCGAAACTGGCACGCTGGCGATCATGGTCGGTGGCGAAGCGGCGGACCTGCAGCGCGCTCAGCCGGTACTTGAGGTGCTGGGCCAGCGTGTCACGCACATGGGGGCGGTGGGCGCAGGCCAGGTGACCAAGGCGTGCAACCAGATGATCGTCGCCTGCAATGCGCTGGTGATTGCCGAAGTGGTGGCCCTGGCCGAGCAGGCCGGGGTGGACGCCACGCTGCTGGCCGAGGCGCTGGCCGGTGGTTTTGCCGATTCCAGGCCGTTGCAGATCCTGGCACCGCAAATGGCCGAGAGCCGCTTCGAGCCGGTCAAATGGCACGTGCGCACTTTGCTCAAGGACCTGGACGGCGCGGTCAAGTTCTCGCGCGAGCAAGGTTCGGCAACACCGCTCAGTGGCCTCGCCGCGCAACTGATGCGCCTGCACGGTAGCCAGGGGTACCTGCATAAAGATCCGGCGACCCTGGTAACGCTGTATCGCAGCAAGGGGTAAACACCACGAGGGTGCGCTGCAGCCGGTCCAGCATGGGTTGCAGCTCGGCCCAGGGCATTGGCCGCCCGAGCAGAAAGCCTTGCAGGTAGTCGCAGGCGTGGTCTGCGAGAAACGCTCGCTGTTCCTCGGTTTCCACGCCTTCGCTGACCACTTGCAAGTGCAGGGTATGCGCCATGACGATGATTGCCTGGACAATTTCACGGTCTTTCTGGCTGGCCGGCACGCCTTGCAGGAAGGTGCGGTCGATCTTCAGCACATCCAGGGGCAGGTGCTTGAGGTAGGCCAAGGACGAGTAGCCGGTGCCGAAGTCGTCGATCGACAGGGCGACGCCCAGGGCGCGGACCCGTTTCAGCAGGTTGACCGTGCGCTGGATATCCCCCATCAAGGCGTTTTCGGTCACTTCCAGCTCCAGCTGGTGCGCTGAGACCCCGGCGTGGAACAAGGCCTTCTCCACCTCGTTTGGCAGTTCGTCATGGCTGAGGGTCACCGCCGAGCAGTTGACCGTTACCTTGAGGTCGCCGTGGCCGCCGCGCTGCAGCAGTGCCAGGTCGGCGCAGGCGTGCCGCAACACCCACAAGTCGAGGTCGACGATCAGGCCGTTGGTTTCGGCTATGCCGATGAACCGGTCGGGCCCAAGCAGCCCATGCTGGGGGTGCTGCCAGCGTACCAGGGCCTCCAGCTTGGCCACCCCCCCAGTGCGCTGGTCGAAGATCGGCTGGTAATGCACGCACAGGCCGCGCTCTTCCAGCAGCGCCAGTCGCAACTCTTCTTCCAGTTGCAGGGCAATCGAGGCACGTGCCTTGATACTGTCATTGAAAAAATTCAGGCTGTTGCGGCCGTTGTCCTTGGACTGGTAAAGGGCCAGGTCCGCATGCTTGAGCAGCTCTTCGGCGCTGCTGCCATCATCCGGAAAGATACTGACCCCGATACTGGTGGTCATCACCATGCGCCTGCCGCAAAGCTCGATGGGGTCTTTCATGCGTTGCATGATGCGCTGGGCCAGGTGGCGGGCTTCGTCGCGGCTGTTGAGGCTGGTGACCACGCAGAACTCATCGCCACCAAAGCGTGCCACCAGGTCCTGGCTGCGGGTCGCGGCCTTGATGTGGTTGGCAATGACCTTGAGCAATTCATCGCCAGCGTGGTGGCCAAGGCTGTCATTGATGCGTTTGAAATGGTCGATATCCAGGAACATCACCGCCAGGCGGCTTTCGCTGGCCAGGTGCTCGGCCAGGCGTTCGGCGAACAGTTGGTTGAAACCACGGCGGTTGACCAGGTTGGTCAGTGCATCGTAGTGCGCTGCCTGCTGCAGTGACGCGCGGGCCTGGTCCAGTTCGCTGAGCAGCACGCTGACCCGGCGCAGGTCATGCTCCTTGCTTTGCAGCTTCTTGTCGGCCAGGGCCGCACTGATGCTGGCACCGCTGATCAGCAAGGTGATGAAACCGATGCCCAGCGCCAGTTGCAGGCTGTTATCCCCAGACGGCAAGCGCAGTGCGGTATCGCTGGGGATGACCAGGGTCATTGCCGACATCGCCGTGAAATGGGAAGCCACCATGCCCGCGGCGATCAGCAGGCTGGCGCCGTACTTCGCGGCCTGGTACAGGGTGCCGCTGCCATTGCGAAAGTTGCGCGCCAGGTACAATGCCAGCAGGCTGGTGAGCGGGGCGATGATGGCAGCACCCAGCAGCGGGCCGGTCTGGTAGTACTGCCGGGCGCCGGTTTGCATCGCGGCCATGCCGACAAAGTGCATGAGGACGATACCCATGCCGATCAGTACCGCGCTTTGTACGATGTGTGGCGTGCGCATGTCCTTGCGATCGAGGCTGCGCATGGCCAGCCAGGCAACCGCCAGGGCAATGAGCAGGGAAAGGATGGTCAGCGGCAGGTCGTAGTGCACTTCGACGGATGCCTGAAAGGCCAGCATGCTGATGAAATGCATGGCCCAGATGCCGCCGGCCAGGCAGCAGGCGCCAAGTACGTTCCATTGCCGGTGGGCGGTAGGGTCTTCGCTGTGGGACTGGCGCTCGGCCATGTCGAGGGTGGCGAAACAGGCTGCGCAGGCTACTACGTAGGCGAGTAGAACCAGCAGCGGCTCATGCCGACAATCGAGCAGGATACGTCCGGTTGCCGGCAAGTCGGCGAACAGTTGCAGGCCCAGCCACTCCATGGAATGCCTCTCGATCGAGTTTTCACTCGTCTGCGCTACAACCCTGTGCAGACTGCCCAGAGGCAGTATAGGAACAAGTGTTTAAGCCTTCCTGGATAATGGCACATTGATTTCTACGATTTGGTTATCAACCTAATCGCTGTCGGAAATATGGCACCCGCCCAAGGGCAGCGTGCCCGCGATGTGCCTGGCACGATGCCAGGCACCGGCTTCGCCGGTTTTCGCGGGCACCTGCGCTGCCCAGGGGGAAGGGTGCTGGTATGGCGTCAGCCGGCGACTAGTACACGAATGGCTTCCAGGCGCAGGGCAGCTTTTTCCAGCATTGCCAGGCCCTCTTCGCGCTGCTTGCGCAGGGCGTCGATTTCGCTGTCACGTACGCTTGGGTTCACCGCTTGCAGGGCGAGCAGGCGCGCCAGTTCTTCGTCGGCCTCCGCTGCCAGGCGGCGTTGGGCTTCGGCCACACGCTCGACGTGGGTCGGCAGGATCTTCTCTTCGCCACCGCTGATGCGCTTGGCCAACACGTCGCGCTGCGCCTGGACAAACTTGTTGGCGCTGGCCCGTGGCACGCTTTCAAGCTGGTCGTTGAGCGTTTCGAAGGCCACGCGCGAGGCCAGGTCGTTGCCGTTGGCATCGAGCAGGCAGCGCAGTGCCGCAGGGGGCAGGTAACGCCCCAGTTGCAAGCTTCGCGGTGCCACCACCTCGCTGACGAACAGCAGTTCGAGCAGCACGGTACCGGGCTTGAGCGCCTTGTTCTTGATCAGGGCGACGGCCGTATTGCCCATGGAGCCGGACAGCACCAGGTCCATGCCGCCTTGCACCATCGGGTGTTCCCAGGTCAGGAACTGCATGTCTTCGCGCGACAGCGCCTGGGCGCGGTCGTAGGTAATGGTCACACCTTCGTCGTCGCCCAGCGGGAAGCTGGCGTCGAGCATTTTTTCGCTCGGCTTGAGGATGAGGGCGTTCTCGGAGTGGTCTTCGCTGTCGATGCCAAAGGCGTCGAACAGCGTTTCCATGTAGATCGGCAGGGCGAACTGGTCGTCCTGCTCGAGGATAGCTTCTACCAGCGCCTCGCCTTCACCCGCGCCGCCCGAGTTCAGCTCCAGCAAGCGATCGCGGCCGGTGTGCAGTTCGGCTTCCAGGCGCTCGCGTTCGTGACGGGCGTCGGCCACCAGGCTGTCCCAGGCCTTGCTGTCGCCGCCTTCGAGCAGCGGCAGCAGGCGTGGGCCGAACTGGTGTTGCAGGGCGTTGCCGGTCGGGCAGGTGTTGAGGAACGCGTTGAGCGCTTCGTGGTACCACTGGAACAGGCGTTCCTGCGGGCTGCCCTGCAGGTAGGGGACATGCAACTGGATGGTGTGCTTCTGGCCGATACGGTCCAGACGGCCGATACGTTGTTCCAGCAGGTCCGGGTGGGCCGGCAGGTCGAACATCACCAGGTGGTGCGAAAACTGGAAGTTGCGGCCTTCGCTGCCGATCTCGGAGCAGATCAGCACCTGGGCGCCGAACTCTTCATCGGCAAAGTAGGCGGCTGCCCGGTCGCGCTCCAGAATGCTCATGCCCTCATGGAACACCGAGGCCGGAATGCCGGAGCGCACGCGCAGGGCGTCTTCCAGGTCCATGGCGGTTTCGGCGTGGGCACAGATGACCAGCACCTTGGTGCGCTTGAGCATTTTCAGGGTGTCGATCAACCAGTCGACCCTTGGGTCGAAACGCCACCAGCGCTCGTTGTCGGTGCTGTCACCCTGTGCCTGGAAGGCGACCTCCGGGTACAGCTCGGCTTTCTCGCCTGGCGGCAGCTCGCGGTATTGCTCGGGCATGGCCACCGGGTAAGGGTGCAGTTGGCGCTCCGGGAAGCCCTGGACCGCCGCGCGGGTATTACGGAACAGCACTCGGCCGGTGCCGTGGCGGTCGAGCAGCTCACGGATCAGCCGCGCGCTGGCCTGGGTATCGCCATCGCTGACCGCGGCCAGCAGCGCTTCGCCCTCAGCCCCCAGGAAGCCCTGGATGGTGGCGTGTGCCTTCGGCGACAGGCGGCCTTCGTCGAGCAGCTCTTGCACGGCTTCGGCGACCGGGCGGTAGTGATCGCTTTCGGCGCGGAAGGCGGCCAGGTCGTGGAAACGGTTGGGGTCGAGCAGGCGCAGGCGAGCGAAGTGGCTGTCCTGGCCAAGCTGTTCAGGGGTAGCGGTAAGCAGCAGTACGCCAGGAATCACCTGGGCCAGTTGCTCGACCAGGGCGTATTCGGCGCTGACCTGGTCCTCGTGCCAGACCAGGTGGTGAGCCTCATCGACAACCATCAGGTCCCAGCCGGCGGCAAACAGCGCATCCTGGGCCTTCTCGTCCTCTACCAGCCACTCCAGGGCCACCAGTGCCAACTGGGCGTCATCGAACGGGTTGCTGGCGTCGCTTTCGATGAAGCGTTCGGCGTCGAACAGCGCCACCTGCAAGTTGAAGCGCCGGCGCATTTCTACCAGCCACTGGTGTTGAAGGTTCTCCGGCACCAGGATCAGTACTCGGCTGGCCCGGCCCGTCAGCAACTGGCGGTGAATGACCAGGCCAGCCTCGATGGTCTTGCCCAGGCCCACTTCGTCGGCCAGCAGTACCCGCGGCGCGCTGCGGTCGGCGACTTCGCGGGCAATGTGCAACTGGTGAGCGATTGGCTGAGCGCGGCAACCGCCCAGCCCCCACAGCGCCGACTGCATCTGCTTGCTGGTGTGCTGCAGTGTGTTGTAGCGCAGGCTGAACCACGCCAAAGGGTCGATCTGCCCGGCAAACAGGCGGTCGCTGGCCAGGCGGAACTGAATGAAGTTCGACAGCTGGGTTTCCGGCAAGGTGCGCGGCTGGTTCTGCCCGTCGAGGCCGTGGTAGACCATCAGCCCGTCGATGTCCTCGACCTCGCGTACGGTCAGCTTCCAGCCTTCGAAGTGGGTGATCTGGTCACCTGGCGCGAAGCGCACGCGAGTCAGCGGCGCATTGCGCAGGGAATACTGGCGCGTGTCGCCAGTGGCCGGGTAGAGCACGGTCAACAGGCGACCATCCTGCGCCAGGATGGTACCCAGGCCGAGCTCTGCTTCGCTGTCGCTGATCCAGCGTTGCCCCGGTTGATACTGCTGCGCCATACTGCCTAAACTCCCGCGATGAAAAAGCCGATTATGTTAACGGATCGGCCGGTGAGACCAAAGTGCCGAGCGCACCTAGTGGTGCCGAAAGCCATCAGTCTAGCCGTTTCACCGCTCTGTACCGCACCGCCGACGAGGGCCACGCACCAACATGTCTGCCAAGCACAGCTGGATCAGCGCTTCCATGGCCGTGGGCAGCCTGTTGCTGCTCAGTGCCTGCGAGCAGAAAACCTTCGAGCCTTTGGCCCCCATTCCCACCGATCAGCTTGAAGTGCTGGGCGTGCAGGCGCCGATCAAGAGCGTGCATTTTCGCGACCGCGATGGCGAAGGGCTGCTGGTATTGAGCCGCAGCGATGGCCAGGCCAGCGACCCGGAAAGCGAGCAGGAGGTCGACAAGGTGGTGCTCAAGGCCGCCTTGTACGGGCGCACGGCGCAAAGCGATGCGTTCAAGGCCCGCTGGCAGATCGAGCAGGAAACCACGTGCCCCGGCCTGGACCTGGATGTCGACTTCTATACGGATGTCAGTGACGTCAGCGACCTGAACAAAGATGGCGTGGCCGAAGTGACAGTTGCCAGTCACGCCTTTTGCGGCGGGGGTATCGACCCCCACGACATCGCCATCGAAATGCGTGAAGGGCAGGCCAGCTACACCATTACCGGGCAGTCGCTGATCAGCCCCGCAGGCGAGGACCCGGTGGGGGGCGAGCGCACCGACAGCGCTTCGCTCAAGAACGCCCCGCAAGTGTTGCGTGACCACATGGATGCGGTCTGGCAGCAGGTCTACAAGCGCCCCTGGAGCGAAGCCAGCCCGCCCAGTGACGACGAGCCTGACGATGATGTGGAGTAAAGGCTGGGCCTGAGATCAAGGTAATGCCGCGCCTGCCGATACAGCGGGCATAGGAGAACGCCCATGCTGCCGCCGATCATACCGCTCAGTGCCGCCCCGGTGACCTCGCAACAGGACCCGGTCAAACCTACCCCCGACATCAAGCCGGTGGTACCGGCGCAGCCTGCGTCCGGCGAAACTGCCATCGACCTCAAGCAGCAGCGCGATCCGCAGGAGCAGGCACTGCTGTTGCGTGATGAGCAGCGCCGCCAGCAGCAACGGCGCCAGCAGCGTGGGGCAGGGCGCTACAACCCCGAGCCTGGCGACGAGGTCAACGCCGACAATACTGTCCCGGTCGTGCCATTGATGGACGAGCCCAACCGCCAAGGGCTGCTGGTGGACATCGAAGTCTGACACGGGGCTGGTCAGCGCCTGCGTCGGGCTTCATCATGCAAGTCTCCGTTGATCGTCGAGCCCACCCATGAGCCAAGACAACCTTATCGATTTCGATGCTGAACGCGCCAAGCGCGTGCATGACCTCAAGGAAAAGCGTCTGAACGAGATGCGCAATGCATTCGAACAGGCCCTGCCGTTGAACACCGGCAAGAAAAAGAAGCCCAAGGGCAAGCCGAAGAAGCGCTGAAACTTGACGCAGGTCAACCCTGCACCTGCCTCGTGTGCCCGGGCCCGGGCACCATTGACCCTGATCAATTTTCCCTCGCCCGACATTGGTTAACGTTCTCCCATCGGACAACGGCAAACGAATGGGGAGGCCAGCATGTTCTTCGACAATGTGGTTATCGCCGGTGTGGTAACGGTCGGGCTGATGGTTGCTTTCTTTGCCGGTCTGGGCATTTTCATCTGGAAGGACTCGAACAAGCGCAAGCCGCGCTGACCTTCCGGGTACACGAGCACGCAAGGCATTTAGGGCGACTTCGGTCGCCCATTTTTTTTGCCTGGCATTTGCGTGTTGCCTACTGGGCCGCAGGGCTCAAGCCAGCTATCGCGCAGCGTGGCGTGCGCTGACGCAGCAGTTGGATTGCAATGAAGATGAGTAGCTAGCTAATTATTCATTTTCACTTTATTCTCTGCGCCATTGTCTATCTTTTCACTACTACCCTCCCCGCAAGGTTCGCCCAGTGCCCATCACGCTTCAGGCCCTGTTCGCCCCCACCCCCCTCGCCATCAAGTTCGCCATCAAAACCCTGCTCGGTGGTGGCCTGGCGTTGTGGCTGGCAATGCGTTGGGGCCTGGAGCAGCCGTCCTGGGCATTGATGACGGCGTTTATCGTTGCCCAGCCCCTGTCTGGCATGGTGGTGCAGAAAGGCCTGGCGCGGTTGGCCGGGACCTTTGTCGGTACGGTCATGGCGGTGGTGCTGCTGGGCCTGTTCGCCCAGACCCCGGGGCTGTTTCTGATTGCCCTGGCCTTGTGGCTGGCCTTGTGCACCGCCGCCTCTACCCAGTTGCGCAGTGCCTGGGCCTATGCCTTCGTGCTGGCCGGCTACACGGCAGCGATCATCACCTTGCCGGCCATCGACCACCCGCTGCAGGTGTTCGACCAGGCGGTGGCCCGCTGCACCGAGATCAGCCTGGGTATTTTCTGCGCCACGGCCAGCAGTGCCTTGCTCTGGCCGATGCGGGTCGAGCAGCAGCTTGGCGGCCAGGCGCGTCAGGCCTGGCAGAACGGTCTGCAGGCCGCCAGTGCGATGCTGGGTGGCGAGGACGATGCACGCAGGGGCTTGCTGGAGAGCCTGGGGCGCATCGTTGCCATCGACAGCCAGCGCGAGCATGCCTGGTTCGAAGGCAACCGCGGGCGTCAGCGTGCCCGTGCCATTCGGGGGCTAAGCCAGAAGCTGATGGTGCTGTTGCGTATTTCCCGGTCGGTGCGCCGACAGTGGCGGCAACTGGATGAGCAGCAGGCGGAACACCTGGCCCCCTGGTTGTCTGAAGTTCGGGCGCTGCTGGACAAGCCCGACCAGCCCAGCCTGTTGGTGCTGCGCCAGCGCGTCTGGGATGCCGCGCACGATGAGCATATAAGTTCGGTTGAGCATTACTGCCTGGCGCGCATGGCCCTGCTGCTGGATTACGCAATGGCCGCCGGCCAGGCGCTGGAGGCTGTGGAAGCGGGCACGGCGCCGAAGGATGTCGGCCAAGGCCTGGCCGTGCACCGCGATTGGTCGCTGGCCTTGCTGTTCGGTTCGCGTAGCGCACTGGCGTTTCTGGTGATGAGCGCTTTCTGGCTGGCCACCGCCTGGCCTTCGGCGCCGGGCGGCCTGGTGCTGACCTGTGTGGTCTGCAGCCTGTTCGCCAGCCGCGAGAATGGCGCCCAGATTGGCTTGAGTTTCCTGCGCGGGATCTGCCTGGCCATACCGGCAGCGTTCCTGGTCGGGCAGATTCTGCTGCCGCAATGGAGCAGCTTCGCGCTGCTTTGCCTGGGCATGGGCGTGCCGCTGTTGTTCGGCGCGCTGGGTATGGCCCACCCGCGTACCGGCGCCACTGCCACCTCTTATTGCCTGCACTTCATCGTACTGGTGTCGCCGGTGAATGCCATGCAGTTCAGCGTGGCGACCATGCTCAACAGTGCCCTGGCCATGCTGGTAGGGGTGTCGGCAGCGGTCATGGCGTTTCGCTTGTTGGTGTTCCGTCACCCGGCCTGGCTTGGGCGGCGCCTGCGTGCTGCAACCCAGAGTGACCTGGTGCGCCTGACCCGGCGTGACCTGCGCGGGGCCGATACCTGGTTCGGCGGGCGCATGGCCGACCGCCTGATGCAGTTGGCGCGGCATGCCAGCGAGTTGCCCGAGGGCGAGCGCAAGCGCTGGGACGATGGCCTGCACGGGCTGGATATCGGTGATGAACTGGTGCACCTGCGCATGTGCCTGGCGGTCGCGCAGGCGCCGTTGGGCGGCGCCGAGCGGGAGTACCTGCAGCAAGTGGAGGCGGTACTGGCCAAAGGGCCTGCCGCCGGGCGCGGGCAACAGCTGGACAGTGCCAGCGAACGGTTCATTGCTGCGTTGCACCGCCAGCCTGCGAGCGACCCGCTGCGGTTGGCCGAGGGCGCGGTGCTGCAATTGCAGAAAAGCTGGGGCAAGTGGTGCCGCTGGCAGGAGGAAGCCCATGGGGTTGCGTGAATGGGAAGTGGGGGGCGTGCTGCTCAGCCCGTTTCTGCTTTATGTGTTGCTGGCGCTGGTGCTTACCGGCCTGCTGCGCCTGCTGGTGCAGGCCACACCGTTGGCGCGCTGGATCTGGCATGAAGCGCTGTTCGATGCGGCGGTTTTCGTTTGTGTGCTGTTCCTGGTGGTACGCCTGCTGGGAGCTTTTTAAAGGAGTGTTTTGATGCGTGCGGCCATACGTACTCTTGTAACCCTGTGTGTGGTGGCCCTGGCCGTGTTGGCCGGTTACCAACTGTGGCAGTACTACATGCTTACCCCCTGGACCCGGGATGCCCGTGTGCGCGCCGATGTGGTGGTGATTGCACCTGACGTTTCCGGCTGGGTGCGCCAGCTCAAGGTGCATGACAACCAGCAGGTCAAGGCGGGTGAGCTGTTGATGAGCATCGACCGCGAGCGTTTCCAGGCCGCGTTCGACCAGGCCAGTGCGGTGACGCAAACCCGCGCCCAGCAGTTGCGCCTGCGCGAGAGTGAAGCAGCCCGGCGTACCGCCCTGGGGCCCGAGGCGATCAGTGCCGAGCTGCGGGAGAACGCGCAGATCAATGCTGCCATCGCCCGTGGCGAGTTGCAGGAAGCCCAGGCGCAGCTGCAGGTGGCGAAAATCAACCTGGCGCGCAGTGAAGTGCGTGCGCCGCGCAGCGGGCATATCACCAACCTGCGCCTGGCCGAAGGCAACTACGTGAACACCGGCCAGTCGGTGATGGCCTTGGTGGACGATTCGACGTTCTATATCCAGGCCTACTTCGAGGAAACCAAGCTGCCGCGCATTCGCGTGGGTGACCCGGTAAAGGTCTGGCTGATGGGCGCGGGTGAACCCATGCAGGGGCATGTAGAAAGCATCAGCCGCGGCATCACCGACAGCAACAGCAACCCGGACAGCCAGCTGCTGCCGGAGGTTGAGCCGACCTTCAACTGGGTGCGGCTGGCCCAGCGGATACCGGTGAGAATCCGCCTGGACCAGGTGCCCGACGGCGTGACCCTGAGTGCGGGGATGACTGCGAGTGTGCAAGTGCATGAGCCGTGAGCCGGGGCCCAGGCACCCGCCACTACAGGAACATGCCGCCCGAAACCTCCAGGCGCTGCCCGGTGATCCAGCCATTACCGTCTTCCAGCAACAAGGCGATCGCCGCGCCGATGTCATCCGGCAAACCCACCCGTCCCAGCGCGGTGTTGCCAGCAATGTAATCATTCACCTGCGGGTTGTCCCGCACTACGCCCCCGCCAAAATCGGTCTCGATGGCCCCCGGCGCCAGGATGTTCACGCGAATGCCCCGGGCGCCCAGTTCCTTGGCCTGGTAGCGGGTCAGCACTTCCATCGCGCCTTTCATGGCGGCATAGGCGGCGTACCCTGGTAGGGCAAACCGTGCCAGCCCGGTCGAAATGTTGATGATCCGGCCGTTATCGACAAGCAGTGGCAAGAGGCGTTGGGTGAGGAAGAACGGGCCTTTGAGCTGAATGTTCAGCAGTTGGTCGAACTGCGCCTCGCTGGTTTCGGTATACGGCACGTTCAACCCGATGCCGGCATTGTTCACCAGAAAGTCGAAACGCTGGCGACCGTGGTGCTGCTGCAAGGCACCCGCCAGCCGTTCGGCAAAGCCGGCAAAGCTGCTGGCGTCACCCACATCCAGTTGCAGCATGGTCGCCTTCACACCTGCCTGCTCCAGCGTGGCCGCCACGGCCTGTGCTTCTTGCGCTTTGCTGTTGTAGGTGCCGATGATGTCGATGCCACGGGCGGCCAGATGCTCGGCGGTGTTACGGCCAAGGCCGCGGCTTGCGCCGGTGATCAGGGCAATCTTGCGGGTCATGGTAAGAACCTCTTGATGGGTGGGTGCTCACAGGTTATTGGTCGGCTGGAAGGTGTTAAATCCTGCAAAAATGGAAATACTGTTCGCCTCAACCGGATAGTCGAGGGCGGGCGTGAATAAGTTGGAGTTGCTGCGGACCTTTGTTCGGGTCAGTGAAGTGAACAGCTTTACCCTGGCCGCCGAGAGCCTGGGCTTGCCACGTTCGACGGTGTCGGAACAGGTCAGGGCGCTGGAGCGCCTGCTGGGTACGCAACTGTTCAACCGCACCACCCGCCGGGTGCAGGCCACGCAGGATGGTGCCTTGCTGTACACACGCAGCAAGGACCTGCTGTCAGGTATGGACGAGATCGAGAGCCTGTTCAGCGCCGATGATGCCGAACTGGCCGGGCGCCTGCGTGTCGACCTGCCGACGATGATGGCGCGGCGGGTCATCATTCCCGCGTTACCCCGGTTCCTGCAGCGTTTTCCACGTTTGCAGGTAGAGCTCAGTTGCACCGATCGGCAGGTCGATTTGCTGCGTGAGGGCTTCGACTGCGTGATGCGCATCGGCGCCTTGCATGACCTGGATGTCGTGGCCAGGCCGGTCGGGCAATTGAGCATGCGCAACTGTGCCAGCCCGGCTTACTTGGCACGCCATGGGGTGCCCCGTACCCTGCAGGACCTGGCAGGGCATCAATTGGTGCACTACGTGCGCAACCTGGGGGGGCGCTGCGCCGGCTTCGAATACGTGCAAGGTGGGCAGGTGCAGTACCAGCCCATGGCTGGGGCGGTAACGGTCAATAATGCCGAGGCCTACTCGGCAGCCTGCCTGGCCGGGCTGGGGCTGATACAGGTACCGGCGGTGGGGGTGGCCGAACACCTGCAGCGCGGCGAACTGGTCGCACTGCTGCCGGCCTGGCAGGCGCCGGCCATGCCCGTGTCACTGCTGTATGCGCGGCAACGGCATGTACCCCGCCGGGTGCAAGCGTTCATGCAATGGCTGGGAGAGGTGCTTCGCAGCGAGGTCGATGCTACGGCGTGAAGTTGAGCTTGGTCATGGCGCACGCACGGCTGCTTGCATTAGGCTTGGACTGGCGAGGCGCCCGGCAGAGGCGACCCTGTGCTGCCCAGCGTGCGTATCTTCCGATTTCATCACGAGGTTACGCCATGGCCATTACTTCCCAGGACATCTGCAACGCAGCTGACCAGCTCAAAGGCTTCGTCGGCTTTCATGACAAGCGCGGCGTTCATATCGTGCGTTTTTCCGAAGACGCGTTCGGTATGGATGTCGCTGACGCCAGCATCACCCCCTGCAGCGAGTTTGTCTGGCGCCCCGAGCAGGGGCAGCGTATGGCCCTGTGCCGGGAGCGCCTGGCACTGTTGCTGGACCAGCACGTGGATGACCGCTTGAACATCGCCGAGCCGCTGCGCATCTACCTGCGCCGCGGCGACTTGCCGGAAATCATCGCCGAGCGGCGTGTGCAGCCTACTGGCTGAGGCCCGCTCGCGCCCGTTGGGTTGATCGAGGCGTTGCCGCGCAACCGTGCAGGGGCGGCTCGACCCGCGCCTACCGGGGGCGCTGCAACAACGCCCGCATGGCCGCGGTATCCAGTGGCCGGCTCAGGTAATAGCCCTGTACTTCATGGCAGCGGTCCATTTGCAGCATGGCTAGTTGCTGTTCGGTTTCCACGCCCTCGGCCGTAACGGTCAGCCCCAGTGCCTTGCCCAGGTTGATGATGGCCTGGACCACCGCACGGTCGCTGCCGCCGTTGGTGCTCAGGCCACTGATGAAGCGCTTGTCGATCTTGAGGCTGTCGAAAGGATACGTTCGCAGGTAACCCAGCGATGAATAGCCGGTACCGAAGTCGTCCATGTTCAGGCGCATGCCCAGTTCTTTGAGCGACAGCATGGTCCCCAGCGCGCCCTCGATGTCGTTGAGCATCACATTCTCGGTGATCTCCAGTTCCAGGCGTTGCGCCGGGAATGCCGTGCCCAGCAGGATTTCCCGCACGTCTTGCACCACATCGCTGCGCAGGAACTGCGCCGGTGACAGGTTGACCGACACCAGGATGTCTGCAGGCCAGTCAAGGGCGGTGCGGCAGGCCTCGTGCAGCACCCAGCGGCCCAGCGCGACAATGATATCGCTCTGTTCGGCCAGCGGGATGAAGGTATCCGGCCCCAGCAGCCCTTCCTGGGGGTGCTGCCAGCGTATCAGCGCCTCGACCGCGACCACGCGCAGGTCGCTGAGGCGGTAGCGCGGCTGATAGTGCAACTCGAACTCCTGGTTCCGCAGGGCGCGGCGCAGGTCGTTCTCCAGTTGCCGCCGGTACTGGATCTGCTGGTTCATTTCGCTGGCGAAGTAGCGCCAGGTGCTCTTGCCGTCTGCCTTGGCCTGGTACAGGGCGATGTCGGCACAGCGAATCAGCTCGCCGGCGTCGAAGCCCTGGGTGCGGGTCTGGGCGATGCCGATGCTGGCGCCAATGTGCAGGGGTTGGCTGTCGAACATGACCGGTTGTTGCAGCAAGCCGATCAGGCGCGCGCAGAAGCGGTCGATCTCCTGGCGGTTGTCCATGCCGCCAAGTACCACGATGAACTCGTCCCCGCCCAACCGCGCCACCAGGTCACCGTCGCGGGTGGTGTCGCGCAGGCGGGCTGCCACTTCCTGCAGTACCGCATCGCCAGCCGCATAGCCGAGTGAGTCGTTGATTGGCTTGAAGTTGTCCAGGTCAAGCAGCAACAGGGTCAACGGCGGTGAGTCTGTGCCGCGCAGCAGGGCCTGTTCCAGGTGCCGGGCCAGTTTGTTGCGGTTGGCCAGGCCGGTCAGCGGGTCGTGCAAGGACAGGTGCTGAATACGCGCATGGGCGTCGACTTCGTCGGTGATATCGCTGGCAGTGCCGCGCAAACCCACGGCCGTGTCCTGGTGCCAGATGGCGCGGGCGGAAATCCGACAATAGCGGTTCTGGCCATTCTGGTCGCGGTAGGTGCAGCGCAGGTTGGCCAGCTGCTGTGGGTCAGCGGTGGCCAGGGCATCCAGCCAGGGCGACAAGGGCGTGGTGTCGCAGGCCAGCAACTGGTTGAGCGGTTGGCCGAGCCAGTCTTCGACCGGGTAGCCCGTCACGCTGGCAAAGCGTTGCGACAAGTAGGTCAGGCGGTGGTGCCGATCGGTCTCCCAGATCCAGTCCGATGCCGACTCGGCCACCGCGCGAAAACGTTGCTCGCTGGCCTCCAGCGCCAGGTTGCTATGCTGCAGGTGGGCAAGCGTTAAGCCGATGGCCCGGGAGCTGCGCCACGCATGGCGGCACAGGTAGAGCATGACCAGCCCAAGGATCAGCAGGGCGCTGAGCAGGGCAGGCAATACCGCCCCTAGCAGCTGGCGCCCAGGCAACACGCTGTTCCACGACAGATGGTAGCCGGTGTCGCCCAGGTTGATGCGCAGGTGGTGGTGGGCTTGTGCGTCTTCCTTCTCAACGCGCATGCCGGCCAGGCCTGCACGCTTACCCAGCTGCGCCAGTTTGGCCTCGGTCAGCTGGTCGACGAACAGCAAGACCGGCGCCTGGCTCACTTCGCCTTCAGTGACATCGCGATCTGGCCGTATGGCCGCGGCGGTGAGCACGGCCGGCCAGCCATTGAATAGCTCGAAGCGGGTGATCTGCTCGCGGGCAATGGCTGCCGCTCGGGCCTGGTCGATGATCGGCTGGATAGGGGCATCTATGTACGTGCCTACGCCTGCGGGGCTGGGCTGGCCTTTGAACAGGGCATAGGTGGTGCGGCCGTTTTCCACGACGAACACGCCTTCATAGCCGCTGGCGCTGTACAGCGATTCACCTATGTTCTTTTCATCATAGGCCCACTGCCAGTCGGCTTCGCCAGACAAGTGCTGCAAGGCGTCCTCCCATACGGCATAACTGGACAGGAATTGGCGCGACGCCAGTAACCGTTGCTCCAGCGCCTGATTGGCATGGAAGGCGCTGCGTTCGCGCTCTTGCTGGTCGAGGGTTGCGGCGATGTTGAACAGCGCGCCGAGAATGACCAGGCAAGCCAGACCGTAAACGGTGCTGAAGCCGGCGATCAGGTTACGCACTTGGAAACGTGGGGTAGGGCTGGCGGGTGGGAGGTTGGCAGTCCTGGCCATGCGCGAGCGGCTCCTTCAGGAAACCTCCTGCCAGGCAGTGAGGCAGCAGGTTCAATCAGGATAGGCCAGCTTCAGTGCGGTAGCTGCGCCACCGGCAAAATTCACCCGGTCGCGGCCAGCGTGCTTGGCAGTGTATAGCGCCTTGTCTGCCTCTTGCAGCCAATGTTCCGGTGACTCCAGGCTGGCATTGAAAGGCGACAGGCCAATACTCAGGCTGATGCGCAGGTGGACTGCCCCCAATAAGTTGGACAGTTTCAGCTAGCAGCCCCTGCAGCATGAGCCCTGTATTTCACAGGGCTCATGCCATTGAGCTTTAGCTTGATGCGGTCATGGTTGTAGTAGTGGATGTACTCATCCAGACCGGCTTTCAGTTCTTCAACGCTCTTGAAGCGCTGCGGGTAGAAAAATTCGGACTTAAGCGTACCAAAAAAGCTCTCCATAGCCGCATTATCCAAGCAGTTTCCTTTACGTGACATGCTCTGCTTCACCCCTTGCTCGGCCAGCTTGTGGCGGTACTGCGAGTGTTGGTAGTGCCAGCCTTGATCCGAGTGGAGTACCAGTTTCGGCTTGTTTCCCAGGCGCTTGAAGGCCTTGCCCAGCATGTTGGTGACCAGCCCAAGGCATGGCCTGCTGGCCACTTCGTAGGCCACAATTTCGGCGTTGTACAAGTCCATCACGGGGGAGAGGTAGACTTTTTCCTGAGCCACTTTGAACTCGGTCACATCGGTCACCCACTTCTGATTCGGGCGCTGCGCGATAAAGTTTCGCTCCAGCAGGTTGGGCGCGATGGTGCCGACGACACCCTTGTACGACCGATATTTTTTCGGCCGCACGAGTGAGCGAAGATCAAGCTCGATCATCAAACGCTCCACCACTTTTTTGTTAACCAAGGTCCCGCCATTGCGGATCACGATCGCAACGCGCCGGTAACCGTAAAGCCCTTTTTCCTCGTGATAGACACGCTGAATCATCTGCTTCAGAGCAGCATGCTTATCAGGTTTGGCCTGCGCTTGAAGCTGGTAATAGAACGTACTGCGCGGCAGATCCGCCAACTCCAGAACAGCGGCCAAGGGAAACCTGTCCTTGAGCGCAGACACGATCAGGGTTTTTTGAGCTGCCTTCGCTCCTGCTTCTTCAACTCTTCCAGCTTTTTTAGGTAAGCGTTCTCCATGCGCAGCCATTCAAGCTCAGCCAGCA
The DNA here is from genome assembly GCF_007633355.1 of Pseudomonas sp. BJP69. Classification (NCBI taxonomy): domain Bacteria; kingdom Pseudomonadati; phylum Pseudomonadota; class Gammaproteobacteria; order Pseudomonadales; family Pseudomonadaceae; genus Pseudomonas; species Pseudomonas sp. BJP69. Next base: position 4,169,105 of record NZ_CP041933.1, on the reverse strand, counting down.
ACTGGTCGCGGCTTTTATCGGTGTCATCAGAGGTTGTGGGTTTGATGGGGTAAGGCTTTTTCGACATGGCAGCAGGTTTTCTTCTCTTGGGAGCAGGCGAAGCCGGACTTCCACTGTAGTACTGCCGCGCCCAAATGCCTATCTGCGAAGACTGACCAAGACCGAAATGGGCGGCGGTCTGGCGCAAGGAAAGCTGATGCTTGTGCATGTACTCAAGGACTGAGCGCTTATAGGTCGCACTGTACCGCTGGCCTGGTTTACGCAGACTGAACTGGCCATGTTTCTGGAAGCTGGAGACCCAGCGCCGCAGCAGGCTGAAGTCCACTGCAAGTCGCTGGGCTACTTTTCGGAAACCTTCACCACCCTCCAGGTAGGCATGAACGGCGGTAAGCTTGAATTGGTCTGAGTACTTGCTCATATGGACACCCCAAGAAATTGGATTGGTGTCCAACTTCTTGGGGGCAGTCCACAGGTGAGGGAGCTGCGCGTTGCGATACCCGGAAACCTGCTCACGCAGGCGTTCCATGATCTGGCAGGCCTGAGCTTCGCTGGTACCCGGCAGGATCACGCAGAATTCGTCGCCACCGTAGCGCCCGGCCTGGTCGCACTCGCGCAGGTTGCGGCGCAGCTCGGCGCTGAGCTGGCGCAGTACGCAGTCGCCAACCACGTGGCCAAAGGTGTCGTTGATGGTCTTGAAATGATCGATGTCGATCAAGGCGATCACCGCGTGTGCCTTTTGCTGTTTGCATTTTTGGTATTTAACGAGCAACAGGTCTTTCCAGGCGCCGTGGTTGAGCAATCCGGTGAGGCTATCCGTGAGGCTCAGGGCGCTGAGCCGGCGTTTATGGTCGCCCAGCTGGATTGCCAGCCGGTAGCACACCCAGCCCAGGGCCAGGGGGTACAGCGTCAGCATGGGCAGGCAGGCGTATATCTGCAGTGCAGTGGCATTCAATTGCAGGCCTGGGGCGAGCAGGAGGGTGCCGACCAGAATCCCGGCCAGTTGCGCAACAGCCCCTTTGAGCACCAATTGCCGGCCCCCGGCGGCCACGTTGTTCATGGTCATCATCGACAGCACGGTCACGGTCGGCAGCGGGTTGAAGTGCATGGCGGCGGCCCAGAAACCGCCCAGCAGCGAGTCCAGCAACAGGTTGCGTTGCTCGGCCCGGTACGGGGTTGCCGACCGGCTCGCCCACAAGTAGGCGACGTGGGGCCACAACAGGCCATTGAACAGCATCAGGCCCCACACCCAGGTGGGCGGGGATTGCGGGGCCACGCCAGCCATGACGCTGAACAGGCCGATGCCCATGCCCACCACACGTGGCGGGTAGATGCGCTTGACGAACGAAAGGCCTTTGCCGCTGCGGTTGTGCATCATGGTCATGTTCTTCTACCGGGGTACCGTTTATCGCATAAATCGCATGAATATTGTCGAACAGTGTCGCCCCACTGAAAAATGACCTTACAAGCCAATTCACGGTTGATGCGATCACTGTGGGGTAACATGCGGACTTTCCTGTTGCTAGGAGTGTTGCTGATGGTTCCTTTGGCCAATGCTGCCGGTGACCCGGCGCCCCAGCGTGACGGGCGTTTTCACAATCAGGCGCAGCTACCGAAAGATGGCGTGCTGAAGAAGCTGCGCATCGGTCTGAAGTACCTGTTCCTGCGCAAACCGCCGAATACCCGGCCAACCACGCCGGTCAGCCTGCAACCGATGACCCGCCAGCAGGTGCTCGATGCGCCAGACCGCAGTTTGTGGCGGCTGGGCCATTCCACGGTATTGCTGAAGTTGCGAGGGCGCTTCTTCATTACCGACCCGGTATTCGCCGAACGCGCCTCACCGGTGCAGTGGGCCGGCCCGCAGCGGTTCCATGCGCCCCCGCTGGGGCTTGACCAGCTGCCGCCACTGGCGGCGGTGGTGTTGTCGCACGACCATTTCGATCACCTCGACGAGCAGGCAATCCGCCAGCTGGCCTCGCGAACCGGGGTTTTCCTGGCCCCGCTTGGCGTGGGTGAGCTGCTGATCAGTTGGGGCGTTGCGCCAGCGAAGGTGCGTCAGCTGGACTGGTGGCAGGAAAGCGAAGTGCAGGGTGTGCGTTTTATTGCTACCCCGGCCCAGCACTTTTCCGGGCGTGGGCTGTTGGACAGCAATCGCACCTTGTGGGCGTCGTGGGTGATCATCGACCAAGGCGTACGGGTGTTCTTCAGTGGCGATACGGGCTATTTCAACGGGTTCAAGCTGATTGGCGAGCGCTTTGGGCCGTTTGATCTGACCCTGGTCGAGACCGGCGCCTACAATCTCGCCTGGCCTGATGTGCACATGCAGCCAGAGCAGAGTCTGCAGGCCCACCTGGATTTACGCGGGCGCTGGATGCTGCCGATCCATAATGGCACGTTCGACTTATCCACCCACGGCTGGCAGGAACCCTTCGAGCGCATCCTGGCATTGGCAAACCAGGCCCAGGTACGGCTCAGTACGCCGCTGATGGGCGAGCGGGTGAGCTTGGACTCGCCGCATGCCGGGCAGAACTGGTGGCAGCCCCGCCCGGTGCGTCAGCGCAGCCTGAAGAGTGAGCGAAGCGTTGCGGCGCGCTAGTGTCACTTGGTGTCGTCTTTGCCACGCTGGCGTTGCGCCCGCTCGTGCTCCAACAGCCGCGAGGGTGCCTTGCCACTGTCACTGCGCACCTGAGCGTGGCTGATGAGCGCGAAAATGAAACTACCGCCGATGATGTTGCCGGCCAGTGTCGGCAAGGCGAACTCCAGCCAGAAGCTGCGCCAGGTTTCTTCGCCGGCCCACACCAGGTAGGACACCTCGACCGAGCCCACTACTATATGGGTGAAGTCGCCAATGGCCATCAGGTAGGTGATCATCAGGATGATCCAGATCTTGGCGTTCTCCATCGAGGGGATCATCCATACCATGGTGGCGATCATCCAGCCCGAGACGATGCCCTTGGCGAACATCTGGCTGATGTCGTTGCTCATGACCTTGCGGCCGATCTCCAGAAACGCCATGTCGGTCTTGCTGTCGAAGATCGGCAGCTCGAGCATCACCCAGGCCACCAGCAGGGTACCCGCCAGGTTGCCCAGCAGCACTACGCCCCAAAGCCGCAGAAGGCGGCCGAAGTTGGCAAGGGTAGGGCTGGTCATGACCGGCAGCACCGCAGTCAGGGTGTTCTCGGTAAACAGTTGCTGGCGGGCCAGGATCACGGCAAGGAAGCCGGCGCTGTAGCCGATGCTGGCGACTACCTGGGCGCTTTCACCTTCTGGCAGGCGGGCATAGAACAGTCCCATGGCCATCAGGGACAAGCCCATCGACAAGCCGGCGGCGACAGCCGACCACCACAAGGCGGCGAGGGTCCGTTCCAGTTCCTGATCGCCCTGGTAGCGAATGGTCTCGTGCAGCACTGCCGCTCGTGGCGGCTGGTTGTGGCTGACTTCCTGCTCTTCATCTGCCGAAAGCCCTGGGGTTTTCTCGCTTTGCTCGACACTCATGGCCGCTTCGCTCCGTGGTGGGGTTCTCTACAGATTCGTGGCGATTTCATTAGTTGCCGGGGGGCAGGCGAAACGGCTGAGAAAAGTTTTTGGAACAAGGTGTTGACTCTGAATTCAAAGCGCGTATTATTCGCCTCCTCGCAGCGATCAACGCTTCGAGGCAAGCGGTAAGTTGTTGAAGTTGTTGGCTTTCGAAAGAAAGCAGCGGTAAAAAACTTCAAAATAAACGCTTGACAGCAAATGAGGAAAGCGTAGAATGCGCGCCTCGGTTGAGACGAAACACTCTTAGCCAACCGCTCTTTAACAAATCGAATCAAGCAATTCGTGTGGGTGCTTGTGAGTACGGACTGATAGTCAAAAAGATTATCAGCATCACAAGTGGCCATGCGAGAAATCACATAGTCATTTGAGATTGCTGAGCCAAGTTTAGGGTTTCTTAAAAATCCAAGCAGTATTGAACTGAAGAGTTTGATCATGGCTCAGATTGAACGCTGGCGGCAGGCCTAACACATGCAAGTCGAGCGGATGACGGGAGCTTGCTCCTTGATTCAGCGGCGGACGGGTGAGTAATGCCTAGGAATCTGCCTGGTAGTGGGGGACAACGTTTCGAAAGGAACGCTAATACCGCATACGTCCTACGGGAGAAAGCAGGGGACCTTCGGGCCTTGCGCTATCAGATGAGCCTAGGTCGGATTAGCTTGTTGGTGAGGTAATGGCTCACCAAGGCGACGATCCGTAACTGGTCTGAGAGGATGATCAGTCACACTGGAACTGAGACACGGTCCAGACTCCTACGGGAGGCAGCAGTGGGGAATATTGGACAATGGGCGAAAGCCTGATCCAGCCATGCCGCGTGTGTGAAGAAGGTCTTCGGATTGTAAAGCACTTTAAGTTGGGAGGAAGGGCAGTAAGCTAATACCTTGCTGTTTTGACGTTACCGACAGAATAAGCACCGGCTAACTCTGTGCCAGCAGCCGCGGTAATACAGAGGGTGCAAGCGTTAATCGGAATTACTGGGCGTAAAGCGCGCGTAGGTGGTTTGTTAAGTTGGATGTGAAAGCCCCGGGCTCAACCTGGGAACTGCATCCAAAACTGGCAAGCTAGAGTACGGTAGAGGGTGGTGGAATTTCCTGTGTAGCGGTGAAATGCGTAGATATAGGAAGGAACACCAGTGGCGAAGGCGACCACCTGGACTGATACTGACACTGAGGTGCGAAAGCGTGGGGAGCAAACAGGATTAGATACCCTGGTAGTCCACGCCGTAAACGATGTCAACTAGCCGTTGGAATCCTTGAGATTTTAGTGGCGCAGCTAACGCATTAAGTTGACCGCCTGGGGAGTACGGCCGCAAGGTTAAAACTCAAATGAATTGACGGGGGCCCGCACAAGCGGTGGAGCATGTGGTTTAATTCGAAGCAACGCGAAGAACCTTACCAGGCCTTGACATGCAGAGAACTTTCCAGAGATGGATTGGTGCCTTCGGGAACTCTGACACAGGTGCTGCATGGCTGTCGTCAGCTCGTGTCGTGAGATGTTGGGTTAAGTCCCGTAACGAGCGCAACCCTTGTCCTTAGTTACCAGCACGTTATGGTGGGCACTCTAAGGAGACTGCCGGTGACAAACCGGAGGAAGGTGGGGATGACGTCAAGTCATCATGGCCCTTACGGCCTGGGCTACACACGTGCTACAATGGTCGGTACAGAGGGTTGCCAAGCCGCGAGGTGGAGCTAATCTCACAAAACCGATCGTAGTCCGGATCGCAGTCTGCAACTCGACTGCGTGAAGTCGGAATCGCTAGTAATCGCGAATCAGAATGTCGCGGTGAATACGTTCCCGGGCCTTGTACACACCGCCCGTCACACCATGGGAGTGGGTTGCACCAGAAGTAGCTAGTCTAACCTTCGGGAGGACGGTTACCACGGTGTGATTCATGACTGGGGTGAAGTCGTAACAAGGTAGCCGTAGGGGAACCTGCGGCTGGATCACCTCCTTAATCGACGACATCAGCCTGCTGATGAGCTCCCACACGAATTGCTTGATTCATTGTAAAAGACGATCAAGACCCAAAGTTATACCATTAGGTCTGTAGCTCAGTTGGTTAGAGCGCACCCCTGATAAGGGTGAGGTCGGCAGTTCAAATCTGCCCAGACCTACCATTTTTGGTTGGAATGTTGAGCACCCCATGCCTCTGGATAAAGAGTGGTGAGGACGGCTCTTCTGCAGTTCAAATCTGCCCAGACCTACCATTACATGGTTCAGCCGTAGAATACGGGGCCATAGCTCAGCTGGGAGAGCGCCTGCCTTGCACGCAGGAGGTCAGCGGTTCGATCCCGCTTGGCTCCACCACTTTCTGCGGTAGATGTTGCTCCTGCTCAGAAATTAGAAATGAACATTCGTCGATGAATGTTGATTTCTGACTTTTGTCAGATCGTTCTTTAAAAATTCGGATATGTGATAGATATAGACTGATATGCACTTTCACTGGTGTGTGATCAGGCTAAGGTAAAATTTGTGAGTTCTGCTCTTAACTGAGCGAAATGCGAATTTTCGGCGAATGTCGTCTTCACAGTATAACCAGATTGCTTGGGGTTATATGGTCAAGTGAAGAAGCGCATACGGTGGATGCCTTGGCAGTCAGAGGCGATGAAAGACGTGGTAGCCTGCGATAAGCTTTGGGGAGTCGGCAAACAGACTGTGATCCAGAGATCTCTGAATGGGGGAACCCACTCAGCATAAGCTGAGTATCTTGTACTGAATACATAGGTGCAAGAGGCGAACCAGGGGAACTGAAACATCTAAGTACCCTGAGGAAAAGAAATCAACCGAGATTCCCTTAGTAGTGGCGAGCGAACGGGGACCAGCCCTTAAGTTGGTTTGAGATTAGTGGAACGCTCTGGAAAGTGCGGCCATAGTGGGTGATAGCCCCGTACACGAAAATCTCTTATCAATGAAATCGAGTAGGACGGAGCACGAGAAACTTTGTCTGAATATGGGGGGACCATCCTCCAAGGCTAAATACTACTGACTGACCGATAGTGAACCAGTACCGTGAGGGAAAGGCGAAAAGAACCCCGGAGAGGGGAGTGAAATAGAACCTGAAACCGTATGCGTACAAGCAGTGGGAGCCTACTTTGTTAGGTGACTGCGTACCTTTTGTATAATGGGTCAGCGACTTATATTCAGTGGCGAGCTTAACCGAATAGGGGAGGCGTAGCGAAAGCGAGTCTTAATAGGGCGTTTAGTCGCTGGGTATAGACCCGAAACCGGGCGATCTATCCATGGGCAGGTTGAAGGTTAGGTAACACTGACTGGAGGACCGAACCGACTACCGTTGAAAAGTTAGCGGATGACCTGTGGATCGGAGTGAAAGGCTAATCAAGCTCGGAGATAGCTGGTTCTCCTCGAAAGCTATTTAGGTAGCGCCTCATGTATCACTGTAGGGGGTAGAGCACTGTTTCGGCTAGGGGGTCATCCCGACTTACCAAACCGATGCAAACTCCGAATACCTACAAGTGCCGAGCATGGGAGACACACGGCGGGTGCTAACGTCCGTCGTGAAAAGGGAAACAACCCAGACCGTCAGCTAAGGTCCCAAAGTCATGGTTAAGTGGGAAACGATGTGGGAAGGCTTAGACAGCTAGGAGGTTGGCTTAGAAGCAGCCACCCTTTAAAGAAAGCGTAATAGCTCACTAGTCGAGTCGGCCTGCGCGGAAGATGTAACGGGGCTCAAACCATGCACCGAAGCTACGGGTATCACCTTTTGGTGATGCGGTAGAGGAGCGTTCTGTAAGCCTGTGAAGGTGAGTTGAGAAGCTTGCTGGAGGTATCAGAAGTGCGAATGCTGACATGAGTAACGACAATGCGAGTGAAAAACTCGCACGCCGAAAGACCAAGGTTTCCTGCGCAACGTTAATCGACGCAGGGTTAGTCGGTCCCTAAGGCGAGGCTGAAAAGCGTAGTCGATGGAAAACAGGTTAATATTCCTGTACTTCCAGTTATTGCGATGGAGGGACGGAGAAGGTTAGGCCAGCCTGGCGTTGGTTGTCCAGGTTTAAGGTGGTAGGCTGAAATCTTAGGCAAATCCGGGATTTCAAGGCCGAGAGCTGATGACGAGTTGCCATTAGGCGACGAAGTGGTTGATACCATGCTTCCAAGAAAAGCTCCTAAGCTTCAGATAACTGGGAACCGTACCCCAAACCGACACAGGTGGTTAGGTAGAGAATACCAAGGCGCTTGAGAGAACTCGGGTGAAGGAACTAGGCAAAATGGCACCGTAACTTCGGGAGAAGGTGCGCCGGCGAGGGTGAAGGACTTGCTCCGTAAGCTCATGCCGGTCGAAGATACCAGGCCGCTGCGACTGTTTATTAAAAACACAGCACTCTGCAAACACGAAAGTGGACGTATAGGGTGTGACGCCTGCCCGGTGCCGGAAGGTTAATTGATGGGGTTAGCGCAAGCGAAGCTCTTGATCGAAGCCCCGGTAAACGGCGGCCGTAACTATAACGGTCCTAAGGTAGCGAAATTCCTTGTCGGGTAAGTTCCGACCTGCACGAATGGCGTAACGATGGCGGCGCTGTCTCCACCCGAGACTCAGTGAAATTGAAATCGCTGTGAAGATGCAGTGTATCCGCGGCTAGACGGAAAGACCCCGTGAACCTTTACTATAGCTTTGCACTGGACTTTGAATTTGCTTGTGTAGGATAGGTGGGAGGCTTTGAAGTGGGGACGCCAGTTCTCATGGAGCCATCCTTGAAATACCACCCTGGCAACTTTGAGGTTCTAACTCAGGTCCGTTATCCGGATCGAGGACAGTGTATGGTGGGTAGTTTGACTGGGGCGGTCTCCTCCCAAAGAGTAACGGAGGAGTACGAAGGTGCGCTCAGACCGGTCGGAAATCGGTCGTAGAGTATAAAGGCAAAAGCGCGCTTGACTGCGAGACAAACACGTCGAGCAGGTACGAAAGTAGGTCTTAGTGATCCGGTGGTTCTGTATGGAAGGGCCATCGCTCAACGGATAAAAGGTACTCCGGGGATAACAGGCTGATACCGCCCAAGAGTTCATATCGACGGCGGTGTTTGGCACCTCGATGTCGGCTCATCACATCCTGGGGCTGAAGCCGGTCCCAAGGGTATGGCTGTTCGCCATTTAAAGTGGTACGCGAGCTGGGTTTAGAACGTCGTGAGACAGTTCGGTCCCTATCTGCCGTGGACGTTTGAGATTTGAGAGGGGCTGCTCCTAGTACGAGAGGACCGGAGTGGACGAACCTCTGGTGTTCCGGTTGTCACGCCAGTGGCATTGCCGGGTAGCTATGTTCGGAAGAGATAACCGCTGAAAGCATCTAAGCGGGAAACTTGCCTCAAGATGAGATCTCACTGGGATCTTGAATCCCCTAAAGGGCCGTCGAAGACTACGACGTTGATAGGTTGGGTGTGTAAGCGCTGTGAGGCGTTGAGCTAACCAATACTAATTGCCCGTGAGGCTTGACCATATAACACCCAAGCAATTTGCTAGCGCAGATTGCGGTGGTGAAGATGACATGAACCGAAAGTTCGCAAGGCATCACAAACATCACATATCCGGATTCGCTGGGCTGTCCATCTGGACATTCTGGCTACAGAATTTCTTGACGACCATAGAGCATTGGAACCACCTGATCCCATCCCGAACTCAGTAGTGAAACGATGCATCGCCGATGGTAGTGTGGGGTTTCCCCATGTGAGAGTAGGTCATCGTCAAGATTCATTTCGCAAAACCCCTATCTGCACATGCAGGTAGGGGTTTTGTCTTTCTCACGCCGTTGTCCCGGGCTGCGACAATATGACCGCCCTCACAACGTGACTTTCCCTCGGCTCCCCTTCGTCAAGGCTTAGGTCCGGGGCATCCCTGCCCCTCGACCTGGCGATGCCAGCGCACCGTGCTGCGCATTTCTGGACTTCCACCGTCCCATCAGTTGAGGTAGCAAGCAAGATGGCCAAGGCCGCCGATGTCGTTGTGCAATGCCTGGAAAACGAAGGTGTCGAGTATGTATTCGGCATTCCTGGTGAGGAAAACCTCGACCTGCTCGAATCCCTGCGCAAGTCGAAGATCAAACTGGTACTGACCCGTCACGAGCAGTCTGCAGGCTTCATGGCGGCTACCTACGGTCGTCTGACCGGCAAGACCGGCGTCAGCCTGTCGACCCTCGGCCCGGGTGCCACCAACCTGGTCACGGCCAGCGCCTATGCCTACCTCGGTGGCATGCCGATGATGATGATCACCGGCCAGAAGCCGATCAAGAAGTCCAAGCAGGGCCGCTTCCAGATCATCGACGTGTGCGGCATGATGGACCCCATCACCAAGTACACCCACCAGTTCGCTTCGGCCGACAACATCCCTTCGCGCATGCGTGAAGCCTTTCGCCTGGCTGAAGAAGAAAAGCCGGGTGCCGTGCACCTGGAACTGCCGGAAGACATCGCCGCCGAGCAGACCGACGCGCTGCCGATCCCGCGCAGCCTGCACCGCCGCCCGCTGGCCGAGCACGTGGCCATCGAAGCTGCGATTGAAAAGCTGCACAAAGCCCGCAGTCCGATTTTGGTTATCGGCGCCGGTGCCAACCGCAAGATGACCGCCAAGGTCCTCAAGCAACTGATCGACAAGACCGGCATCCCGTTCATCACTACCCAGCTGGGTAAAGGTGTGGTCGACGAGCGCCACCCACGCTTCCTGGGTAACGCCGCGCTGTCGTCCGGCGATTTCGTGCACCGTGCGATCGAAGCGGCGGACCTGATCGTCAACATCGGCCACGATGTGATCGAGAAGCCGCCGTTCTTCATGGTGCGTGGCGGCACCGAAGTCATCCATATCAACTTCCGCTCCGCCGAAGTCGATGCCGTGTACTTCCCGCAGGTTGAAGTGATCGGCGACATCGCCAACGCCGTGTGGCAGATCGCTGAAGGCCTGGGCGACACTTCGCACTGGGACTTCACCCGCCTCATGGCGATTCGTGAAGCCAACGAAGCCCAGATCGCCGAAGGCGCCGACGACGACCGCTTCCCGGTCTACCCACAGCGCCTGGTGGCCGACATTCGTCGCGTGCTGCCGTCCGAAGGCATCGTGGCCCTGGACAACGGCATCTACAAGATCTGGTTCGCCCGTAACTACAAGGCGCACAAGCCGAACACCGTGCTGCTGGACAACGCCCTGGCGACCATGGGCGCCGGCTTGCCATCGGCCATGGCTGCACACCTGGTCTACCCGGATCGCCCGGTGATTTCGGTGTGCGGTGACGGCGGCTTCATGATGAACAGCCAGGAACTGGAAACCGCTGTGCGCCTGGGCATGCACATCACCGTGGTGATCCTGCGTGACGATGGCTACGGCATGATCCGCTGGAAGCAGGCCAACATGGGCTTCACCGATTTCGGCCTGGACTACGGCAACCCGGACTTCGTCAAGTATGCCGAAGCCTACGGCGCCAATGGCCACCGTGTGGAAAGCGCCGACGGCCTGCTGCCGCTGCTGGAGCACTGCATCAAGACCCCAGGCGTGCACGTGATCGACTGCCCGGTCGACTACAGCGAAAACGACCGCATCCTCAACAGCGAGCTGCGTGAGCGCGCGCTGGCGGTGTAAACAGATCCACAAGCCCTTCATAGGGCCAGCAGGCGCTGGGAGCTTATGCTCCCGCGTCAGCTGGCTGTGGGCAATCACTCCTTCCCGCTCTTTATCCTAGGGCGTTTCCCACTCAATTCTCTCCAAGATCCTTCAACTGCTTGAGAATCGCCCGACTGTCCCTCCAAAACCCAACCCCGCTCTACTGGCGACCTTCCAAAACAACCACAAAAGGAAGTCGCCATGTCCGAACATTGCCCCCCCGTCAGCCCTGTCCGCATCGCTGTCATCCAGTACGACCCACAAGTCGGGCTAGAGTACTGCGATGGCAACCTGAGCAGAGGCCTGGCACTGGCTCAGCGTGCGGTGCGTGAAGGTGCCAATCTGATCGTGCTGCCCGAGCTGGCCAACACCGGGTACACCTTTCACTCCCGTGCCGAGGCCTATGCCCATGCCGAAACGTTGCAGGCGGGCCGCAGCCTGAAAGCCTGGGCTGATTTCGCCAGGGAATATCAGGTGTACCTGGCAGCAGGATTCGCCGAGCGTGAGGGCCTGAAGCTCTACGACAGCGCCGTATTGTTTGGCCCCGACGGCCTGCTTGGCCACTATCGCAAGGCCCACCTGTGGAACCAGGAAAAGCTCTGGTTCACCCCTGGCGACCTCGGCTTCCCTGTATTCGAGACGCCAATCGGCCGTATCGGCCTGCTGATCTGCTGGGACATCTGGTTCCCTGAAGTGCCACGGCTCATGGCAGCGCAAGGGGCAGACATCATATGCAGCTTGAACAATTGGGTGTGGACACCGCCTCCACTGTTTGATGAAACAGGGCGTTGCATGGCGTCGTATCTGACCATGACAGCCGCACATGTGAACAATGTCTACATCGCCGCCGCAAACCGTATCGGCAGTGAGCGAGGAGGGCGCTTTCTCGGTTGTTCGTTGATTGCCGGAACCAACGGTTGGCCCATTGGTGCTGTGGCCAGTGCGGAGGAGGAAAGCATTGTCTACGCCGATGTCGACCTCAGCAGCGCGCGTTCAGCGCCGATCTGGAACAGCCTCAACGACCTGCAGCGTGATCGCCGTACCGACCTCTACGATGCTGCGCTTGGCTACCGCCTGCATGCGCCTATGCCACGCTGAGGATCCGCACATGAAGCCATTACTGCTGCCCAATCGGCAGCACGCCCCCGTGCTGATCTTCACCTGCCTGGCAATGCTGCTGGCAGCCAGTCTTGCGTTAGGCCCGTGGCCAGACTACGGGCAACTGGCGGCGACACTGGACCAACCGCTGAGTCGTTTGCGCTGGATAGTGGGCGATATCAGCGAGGTCGCATTCTACAAGCATGAGCTGCCTGCGCTGGGCTTGCTGCTAGGCGCCAGCCTGGCACATTGGGCCCATCTTCGCGGGTACCGCTGGCAGGGTTTTGCCATCTGCTATGGAAGCGGACTGTGGCCATGGGTGTTCACCAGCTCGCTGATGGGCCTTTTACTTAGCCATGCCTTGTGGGGATGGACCTTGGCCAGTGGTACCTGGCAACCAACGTTCGTGGCCTTCGTGTCGTTGCCGGCAGCCATGGTGCTGTTGTATGGGGCGGGCTGGCGTGTGGCGATAGCAGGCGCATTGCTGGGGGCATTACTGGTAACCCCGGCGAGTCTGCTGCTGGTCAACTACCTGTGCTACCCCCTGCAGTTGCCTGTGGTTATCGGCAACGTGGGTGGAATGGCCGTGGCAAGTGCCGCCGCTTTCCTGCTGTGCAAGCGCTACCCGTCCTGGGTCCGTCAAAGCCACGAACCCGACGTTGTGAAGCCTGTGGCCAGCCAGCCATCCTACGGTGTGATCTGGACTTTGCGGCGTGTACTGGCCGATTTCAGTGAAGCCCCCTTCTTTGGCAATGAGCTGGCCAGTCTGGGTCTCCTACTGGGTTTGTTACTGGCTTACCTGTTGGCCCCGGCAGCACCTGCATACGGTTCAATGTTGGCGTTGCACATACTGGCCGGACAGGTCTTGGCATCCTTGGTCGGGGTCGTATTCTGGCGCGGCCAGTGGCAAGCCCAGGGGTGGTATCCGACTTATATTCCGATTGTCTCGATCGTGCCGGCCGCCGTGCTGACGCATGGCGGTAGTTGGCAAGTCATTGTGGCCAGTGCAGTGCTGGGGGCCCTGGTGGCTCCGCCGCTGGCAGTGGCGATCACGCAGCGGTTGCCGGGTTATGTGCATGGCTACATCGGCAACGTGGTGTCGATGGCGATCAGCACGTTGGGAATCGTACCGCTGATCGGGTTACTGGTGGGGGGAGAAGGATGATTGAGCATTCGGACCTGCCCAAGCTGTCGATCGCCAGTTTGGGCGGGACGGTCAGCATGCAGGCTACAGCGGGTGAGTGTGGCGTAACGCCCACCCTGGATTGTGAGCAGCAACTGCTTCAGGTACCGCAGTTGCGCGAAATGGCGCAGTTGACTGTAACGTCATTGAGCCTGGTCCCCAGTGCATCGCTCAGCTTCAACGCGTTGCTGGAAGTGCTGGCCTGGGCTCGCTGCGAAGTCGAGGGCGGTGCCCGGGCCGTGATACTGACCCAAGGCACCGACAGCCTTGAGGAAACGGCCTATTTCCTTGACCTGCTCTGGCCTTTCGATGCGCCTTTGGTGATGACCGGTGCAATGCGCTCGCCCAGCCAGCCGGGCAACGATGGCCCGGCCAACCTTCTGGCTGCGGCCCAGGTTGCATTGGCACGAGGCAGCGGTGGGCGTGGTGTGCTGGTGGTGATGAATGGTCAGATCCATCGTGCGACAAAGGTTCGCAAGACAGCCAGCCTGGCGATAGCGGCATTCGACTCGCCTGGTTTCGGTCCTGTGGGGGAAGTTGTAGAAGGTGTTGCAACCTACCGCCATCCCCCAGACAGGCGGGAGGTACTCCCGCTACCGGGGCGTACCGACCAGCGCGTCATCCTGCTGGAGGCGTGCCTGGACGCCGACACTGTATTGCTGCAGGCTCTGCCCGCATTGCGCTACGACGGGCTGGTCATCGCCGGGTTCGGCGCCGGCCATGTTTCCGGCAATTGGTCTGATGTTCTGGAGCACATGACGCCAACCCTGCCAGTCATTGTCGCCACTCGTACAGGTGAGGGGGCTACAGCCCGCGCAACATACGGTTTTTCCGGCTCCGAGATCGACTTGCAGAAAAAAGGTGTGCACATGGCCGGGCACCTCTGCCCGCGCAAGTGCCGCATCTTGCTGTGGCTGCTGATTGGCGCCGACCGGCAGCATGAGTTGCCGGGTTGGCTGCCCACCTGAAAATTTGCCCGTGCAGTGCCTTGCACGGGCAACCCTTCAAGCATTGCTGTGCTAGGGTGCACACACTTTTGCTAGCAAGGATTCCCTGCCCGATGCTCCCGCCACTCAGCGAAAAAGAACTGCACCGCCTCGAAGACCTGCTGATCACCTACGGCAACGACTACTCGGTACTCAACCTGGCCGAGCTCAATGGCTTTTTCACCGCGCTGGCTAGCTCGCCGACCACGGTCACCCCCGAGCACTGGCTGCCGGCAGTGGCGGGTGGCAAGGTGCCCAAGTTCAAGAAACCGGCCCATGAAGAAGCCTATGTGGCATTGATGCTGCGGTATGCCGACCAAGTCGCCGGACAGTTGGGCGATCACATCGATCAGTTCGAGCCGCTGTTCGAGGAAACAGAAGACGAGCAGGGCACCGTGGTCGTGATGGAAGAATGGTGCTTCGGCTACATGCGCGCTACCCAGGTCGCCAACTGGGAAGCTTTGCCGCCAGAGCAGGACCAGTTACTCAAAGCCATCTCTTTGCATGGGCTGGAGGATAACTTCGAGCTGCTGGACCAGATGAGCGAAGCGGAGATACAGGCCTGTGTGCCGAAGGTGATCGAAGCCGCGCGTGGTTTGTTCCGCTACTTCAACAAGCCGCACTGAGGCACACGGGCTCGGTTGCTGCGGTACTTGCTGGGGCCGCACTGCGGATCCGTCGGCAAGTACCCGAAAAACGCAGACTATTTTTTGTCATGGGGCGGTTTATTATTCCATCTGGCGAAATTATGGTTTCCCCCGCGCACTGATTCTGCTGCCAGCCGAATCAGTGCAGCATGTGCTCCATCAGCCCAATCCGGTGCTGACCAGGAGCCAAGCCCATGTCGAACCCGATCAAGCTCTACAACTTCCCCAAGTCCGGCCACGCCCACCGCATCGAGCTGATGCTTTCGCTGCTCAACCTGCCTACCGAGCTGGTGTTCGTGGACCTGGCCAAAGGTGCGCACAAGCAGCCGGACTTCCTGGCCCTCAACCCGTTCGGCCAGGTACCGGTCATCGATGACAACGGCACGGTGATCGCAGACTCCAACGCAATCCTCGTTTACCTCGCCAAAAAATATGACAACGGAACCTGGCTACCCGAAGCGCCAGCCGCTGCCGCCCGTGTACAACGCTGGCTGTCGGTCGCTGCAGGCCCGCTGGCCTTTGGCCCGGCCGCTGCACGCCTGGTGACCGTGTTCGGCGCTTCGTTCAACACTGACGAAGTGATTACCCGGGCGCACACCCTGCTCAAGGTGATTGATGCCGAACTGGCCAAGTCGCCGTTCCTGGCAGGCGACACGCCGACCATCGCCGACGTCGCCAACTACTCCTACATCGCCCACGCACCGGAGGGCAACGTGTCGCTGGAGCCGTACGCCAACGTACGTAGCTGGCTGGCGCGGATCGAGGCATTGCCGGGCTTCGTACCGATGCCCCGCACCGTCATCGGGCTGCAGACCAGCGTCTGATGCCCCTGCGAGGAACGCCACCATGCAACAGTCCCCCGATCACCGCCCCTCGCCTTGGCATGCGGGCGAGAAAACCCTGCAGGAAAAGGTCGGTGTAGCAGAGCGCATGGAGGCGTTCGGGCAAAAGGTCATTCGTGACTACATGCCCGACCAGCACCGCACGTTCTACCATCAGTTGCCGTTCATGGTAGCGGCCAGCGTAGACGCTCAGGGGCGGCCCTGGGCGACGCTGCTGGAAGGGCCGGAAGGTTTCGTCAGTTCGCCCGACCCACGCCAGTTGACGATTGACGCCAGGCTAGCGGCCGATGACCCGGCGACCCCGGGGTTGGTCGCCGGGCAGGCAATCGGCCTGCTGGGCATCGAACTGCACACCCGCCGGCGCAACCGCCTCAACGGGCAGATTCGCCAGGCGGTTGCAGGGCAATTGCAGGTGGCGGTAGAGCAGTCGTTCGGCAACTGCCCGCAATACATCCAGTTGCGCGGTTACGCGCGCGTCGCCGAACCGGCTCAGGGGCGCATCGATGCGACATCCTTGGATGCCACGACCGTCAGTATGATCCAGTCTGCCGACACCTTCTTCGTCGCCAGCTATGTCGAGCATGACAACGGCCAGCGTTCGGTGGATGTGTCCCACCGTGGCGGTCGGCCAGGATTCGTCAGGGTCCAAGGCAATACGCTGACCATTCCCGACTACGCCGGTAACCTGCACTTCAACACCTTGGGCAACTTGTTGGTCAACCCGAGGGCAGGTTTGCTGTTCATCGACTTCAGTAGCGGCAACGTGCTGCAGGTGGGCGGGCGTGCCGAGGTGCTGCTGGAAAGCCCGGCCATCCAGGCGTTCGAAGGTGCAGAGCGGCTGTGGACGCTGGAGGTCGACCAGGTGGTGTGGCGGCCGGCTGCGGTTTCCCTGCGCTGGGCGTTCAAGGAGTACGCCCCCACCAGCCTGATGACCGGCACCTGGGCCGAGGCCGATGCGCGTTTGCAGCGACGTCAGCAGCAGCGCCAATGGCAAGCCTGGCGGGTGCTGCGGGTAGAGCAGGAGAGCCGCGATATCCGTTCGTTCTACCTCCAGCCGCCCAGCGATAGTGCTGTGGTGTTTGCACCCGGGCAACATGTTCCGGTGCAGGTCAAGCGCGACGGTGAGGCGCCGCTTATCCGCACCTACAGCTTGTCCAGCGCACCTTCCGACGGCTATTGGCGCATCAGCGTCAAAGCCCAGGGCCCGGTTTCCCGCCACTTGCATGAGCGCATCGCGCCAGGCGATGTGCTTGACGTTCGCCCACCCATGGGCAGTTTCACGCTCGACGTGCAGAGCACGCGGCCGTTGGTGCTGATTGGCGCTGGCGTAGGCATTACGCCGTTGCTGGCCATGCTGCGTGAGCAATTGAGCCAAGGGCAGGCTCGGGCCATCCACGTGTTCCAGGGTGCGCGTAGCCTGGCCGACCTGCCGTTCAGGCAGGAGCTGGCGAGTTTGCAGCAACGGGCCGAGGGCTTGCTGCACATTCATCGCGCCCTGAGCCAGCCGGAAAGCCATGCGCTGCTTGGGCGGGATTACGAGTTTGCCGGGCGCCTGGGCATCGGGCAGGTCAAGGCGACGCTGGCACTGGACGACTACGAGTTCTACCTGTGCGGACCGGGCAGTTTTACCCAGGACTTGTATGAAGGGTTGCGCGGCGTGCATGTGCCGGATGCGCGGATTCACGCAGAAGCGTTCGGGCCGTCGACGTTGCGCCGGCACACGGACGCCGACCAGCCCGCCTTGCAGCAGCCACCCGCTGCCAGCGAGCCAGTACCGGTGTACTTTGCGGCGTCGGCCAAGGAGGCGCGCTGGGCACCCGGCGGCGGTACCTTGCTGGAGCTGGCCGAGGCGCGCGGGCTGGCGCCGGAGTTCAGTTGCCGGGGTGGCTCGTGTGGTACCTGCAAGACCAGACTGGTGAGTGGCCAGGTGCATTACCCGAATCCACCGGCAGAGCTACCGGAGGCGGGGTCGGTGTTGATCTGTTGTGCCGTGCCGGCGCAGGTGCAGGAGGGCGTGCAGGCCCTGGTGCTGGACATCTGATACACCAGCCCCGCCTCTTCGCGGGCAGCAGAAAATATCCAGATGAACAATAATCCCGGCACCTCATGCCCCCAGGAGCTCGCATGGACCAGATCCACCTGATGAAGGTATTCGTCGCCGTAGGTGAGCTGGAAAGCTTCGCCGCTGCTGCCCGCCGCCTGGCCATCTCCCCGGCCGCCGTCACCCGTGCCGTCAGCGCCCTGGAGGAGCAGCTGGGGGTCAAGCTGCTACTGCGCACCACCCGCAGCGTGCGCCTGACCGAGGCAGGCGGTCGCTACCTGGAGGACACCCGGCATATCCTGGCCAGCATTCACGAGGCCAACGAAGCGGCGGCCGGCATCAATGCCACCCCCAAGGGCGACCTGGCGGTGACTGCACCGATCCTGTTCGGCAGGAAGTTCGTCATGCCCAGCATCGTTCGCTACCTGCAGCAGTATCCGCAAGTCGACGTGGCCGCCTACTTTCTCGACCGCGTGGTGAACCTGGTCGAGGAAGGCATGGATGTGGCCGTGCGCATCGGCCCGTTGCCCGACTCCGGTTTGAAGGCCCTGCGGGTCGGTCAGGTCCGGCGCATGTTGTGCGCTGCGCCCGGTTACCTGGCGCGTCACGGTGTGCCCAGGCACCCCTCGGATCTGGCCGGGCATGCGGTGATCGGTACCACCAACCTGTCCCCCCGAGCCGGCTGGCGCTTTGGCGTGACCGATGAGCCGACTTTGGTGCGCATGAAACCGCGGCTGACGGTGACCAGCAATGATGGGGCTATCGCTGCGGCCTGCGGTGGCCTGGGGATTGCCCGTTTATTGTCATACCAGGTGGCTGATGAACTGGCGAGCGGGCAGTTGCAGGTGATTCTGGCCGAGTATGAGGAAGCACCCTGGCCGATTCACATACTGCACCGCGAGAGCAAGTACGGGTCGGCCAAGGTCAGAACCTTCATCGACATGCTGGCGCAGGCGCTGCGGGACCAGCAACTGGAGTGAGCATGTAGCGCCCACAATGCGTTACAACGCTTGGTACTGCATGCTGAACCCCAGGCTCATCGTGTCACCCTGTTGCAACAGCCTCAGCCCCGGCCGGCCGGGCAGGTGATGGGCGTTGACCGGGTGGCTGACCGGCTCGAAGCAGAAGAAGCCTTGCCCCGGCGGGCAGAACAGCAAGAAGTGCTCCGCCCCGCTGGCGCGACAGGCCAGCCGGTAGCCTGCCCCTGGCTGTTCGATCACACAGTGCCCCGGCCAGCCACTGAAGGCGTGGTCGACCAGCGTCTCGGGCAGGTGGCCCAGTGCTTCGAACCGCCACGGCTCGGGCACCGTGGCCTGATACGACGGCAAGCGCCCAGCCTCGGCCAGCCACACCTGGCGCGCGGGCGCAGACAGCCTGGTATCCGGGTAGCGCGGAAAATAAGGGTGCAGGCCTAACCCATACCAGTTGGCCGAATCATCCCGGTGCGTCACATGCAGGTCCAGGGTCAGGCAGCCTTCATGCAGGTGTATATCCAGCGTGGCCTGGTAGGCGAAGGGTACGGCACTGTCCAGCGTCAGCCGTGCGCGCCGGTCGCTGTGATGCGCCACGTGCCAGGCCTGCTGCCAGGCGCTGCCATGAATGGGATACGGGTCGTGCTCGGTATTCTGCGCCAATGCCTGCCAGCCATGCGGCCGGGCATAACCACCCTCGGCAACCCGATTGGACCAAGGCGCCAGTGGGTAGCAAGCCAGCCGCCTGGGCGTGGCGCTGGCCAAGGCAGCCGCGTCGGTATGGCGCAGCAGCGCCTGCCCCGTTGCCTTGACCTGCCAGTTGACCAGGCTGGCACCCAGTTCCGGCGCCAGGCTCAGGCGGGTCAGGCGGTCCTGCAGGTGCAGTGTGGTCACAGCCATGCAATGTTCCTCTGGAGCAGAGCGATCAGTTGGCCCGCCGGTAAGTCAGCAGCACGATGCCACATACCACTACGGCGCCGCCGAGCAATTGCAGCGGGCCCAGTTGCTGGTCGAGCAGGGCCCAACCCAGCAGTAAAGTGGCGATGGGTTCGACGTTCATCACCGGGGCGTTTTGCGCCATGTTCAGCCTGGGTACGCAGACGAACAGCAAGCTGAACGCCAGCCCATACAGCAGTACCAGGCTGGCCAGCGCCACCCAGCCACTGCTGCTGCCCGGCAGCGACAAACCGGCCGGCATCACCCCGCTGGCGCCCGCGAGCAGCATGCTGGAGAACACGATCAGCAGGGTCAGCAGGCTGCGCACTGGGCCCTGCACGCTAGGCAGCTTGTGGTCGGTGATCCACAACGCGCAAGCGAAGGCACAAGCGGCGCCGAAGGCCAGGCTGACCCCCAGCGCCCAGTGCGGGTTGCCCGCACCGCTGTCGGCCAGGCGTGCCGGCACATCCAGCGCCAGCACCAGGCCGCATAGGATCAAGCCCATGAACAGCACGGTGCGGCCAGTGGGGCGCGCACCGCCCAGCGCCCAGGTCAGCAGCGCCAGCAGCATCGGGAAGGTATTGCCCACCAGCAAGGCCAGGGCCACCGGGATGCGCGCCACCGCCGAATACAGGCACAGGCTCTGGGTGGCGATCAGCAGGCCAAGCAGCAGTTGCCAGCGGCGGGTGCCAGCGGGCAGCGCCAGCGCCTGGCGTTGCCACAGCAGCACGCCGGCCAGCACCAGGAAGGTGATGCCGGAACGGCAGAGTATGGCCAGCAGCACACCGGTGCCGTCATCGAAGGCGATGCGTGCGGCGATATGGTTACCGGCGAATGAGCAGGCAAGCAGAGCCAGCAGGGCGATGGCCAGCTGGCGCGGAAACAGCGGGGGAGCAGAGGAGGGGACAGCCATGTGCAGGATCCGTTTGCAGGTAGATTTTCCAGCCCTATCGCAGTCGTTGTAGGAGCGGCCTTGTGTCGCGATGGGCCGCAAGGCGGCCCCAGCAATATTCGCAACAACGCCGAAAACCTGGGGCCGCTTTGCGGCCCATCGCGACACAAGGCCGCTCCTACAGGCTGAGGTGCGGTTACAGCACCACGCTAGGCAGCCACAGCGAAATGGCCGGAATGTAGGTCACCGCCATCAGCACCAGGAACAGTGCCAGGTAGAACGGCAGCAGCGCCTTGACCGTCGATTCGATACTCACCTTGCCCACCGCCGAGCCGACGAACAACACGGCGCCCACCGGCGGTGTGATCAGGCCGATCCCCAGGTTCACCAGCATGATCATGCCGAAATGCACCGGGTCCACGCCGATGCCGGTGATCACCGGCAACAGGATCGGCGTAAGGATCAGGATCAGCGGCGCCATGTCCATCACCGTGCCCAGCAGCAGCAACATGAAGTTGATGCACATCAGGATCACATAGCGGTTGTCCGACAGGGTGAGGAACGCCGTGGTGATCTTCGACGGGATCTGCATCAGCGTCATCACGTAGCCAAAGCTGGCCGCGAAACCGATCAATATCATCACGATCGAGATGGTGCGCACCGTGCGGTGCATCAGCTTGGGCAGGTCGCGCCACTTGTAGTCACGGTAGATGAACATGGTCACGAAGAATGACCAGACGACCGACACGGCTGCCGACTCGGTCGCAGTGAACACGCCCGACAGGATACCGCCCAGGATGATCACCATGGCCATCAGGCCCCACAGTGCCTCACCGGCAATCTTCAGCGCCTGGCGCAGCGGGATGACCTCACCCTTGGGGTAGTTGCGCTTCTTGGCGAACAGCAGGCACAGGCCCATCATCACCGCGCTCAGCAGCAACCCCGGCATTACCCCGGCCATGAACAGCGAGGCGATCGAGACCGTGCCGCCCGCCGCCAGCGAGTACAACACCGAGTTGTGGCTGGGCGGGGTCAGCAGCGCCTGTACCGAGCCGCTCACCGTCACGGCGGTAGAGAACTCGCGCGGGTAGCCTTTGCGCTCCATCTCCGGGATCAGCACCGAGCCCACCGAAGCGGTGTCTGCCACCGACGAGCCTGAAATTGCACCAAAGAACGTCGAGGCCATGATGTTGACCAGCGAAAGGCCGCCGCGCACGAAGCCCACCAGCACCCCGGCAAAAGCCACCAGCCGCCGTGACATGCCGCCTTCGGCCATGATGGCCCCGGCCAGCACGAAGAACGGAATGGCCAGCAGCGAGAATTTGTTAACCCCGCTGGCCACCTGGATCATCATCGCCTGCAGCGGTATGTCGATCCACCAGGCGCCGATCAGCGCCGAAAGGCCCAAGGCATAGGCCACGGGCATGCCCAGCAGGATGAGCGCGATAAAACTGCCCAACAGAATGAACGCATCCATTTACGCCGCTCCTTCGTTTTCTTCCAGTTGGTCGAAGCGCACCACCTTGCGGTGGCTCTGGTCGCCCAGCAGGAGTTTTTCCAGCACAAACACCAAGGTCAGCACGCCACCGACCGGGATCGGCGCATAGGTCATGCCCACCCGCACACTGGGCAGTGAGGCCAGAAACTGGTTCCAGGTGGTGATGCACAGCTGGGTGCCGTACCCGGTCATGAACAGGCACACCAGGACCATCAGCACCTGCACCAGCAGGGCCACCAGCCGGCGCTGCAGCGGCGGCAGGCGGTCGGTGATCATCGCCACCGCCATGTGCGCCCCGGCGCGGTAGCTGGCGGCGGCGCCAACGAAGGTGAACACCACCATCAGCAAGATGGCCACCGGCTCTGGCCAGCTGGCCCCGGTGCCGAGTACATAGCGGGCGAAGATGCCCCAGGGGATGATCAGCGACATGCTCAGGATCGACAGGCCGGCGACCCAGATACAGGCGCGGTACAACGTGTCGTTGGCACGCAGAAAGAGGTTTTTCATGGGCATCACCAAAGCGGCAGGGCGGCTGACGCGGCCCTGCCGAGGTCGGTAGGAAAGGTCGCGCTTACTGCACCGCGTCGATACGTTTCATCAGGTCGGCGTATTGCGCGCCGTATTTTTCCCGCACCGGTGCGGTCGCGTCGTAGAAGGGTTTCTTGTCGACGGTGATGAACTCGACACCGGCGGCCTTGAGCTTCTCTTCGCTGCTGGCCGTTTTCGCATCCCACAGCACCCGCTCTTCCATCTGCGCCTCACGCGCTACCTTTTTCACCAGCGCTTGCTGTTCGGGGGTGAGCTTGTTCCAGGTGGTCTTGGACATCACCACCGGCTCGGGCAGGATCAGGTGGTTGGTCAGGGTGAAGTACTTGGCACTCTGGTAGTGGTTATGTTCGAGCAGGGTCGGCGGGTTGTTTTCGGCGCCGTCGATTACGCCGGTCTGCAGCGCGCTGAAGATCTCCCCGGTGTCCATGGCGATGCCGTTGCCGCCCATGGCGTTCATCATGTCGATGAACAGCGGGTTGCCCTGCACGCGAATCTTCATGCCCTTCAGGTCTTCCAGGCTGCGCACCGGCTTTTTCGTGTAGAGGCTGCGCGAGCCGCCATCCATCCAGGCCAGGGCCACCAGGTTGAAGTCGGAGTTGGTGATCTTGTCGAGGATTTCCTGGCCGATCTCGCCATCGATGACCTTGCGCATGTGGTCGTGGTCGCGGAACACGAACGGCATGTTGAACACGTTCACATCCGGCACCACCGGGCCGACGATCCCCAGGCTGACGCGGGTCATCTGCACGGCGCCGATCTGCGCCTGTTCGATCACTTCCTTCTCCGAGCCCAGCACACCGCCGGCAAACATCTTGAAGGTGATGTCGCCATTGCTGGCCTGTTCCAGTTTCTTGCCCATGTTCTGCTCGGCCACCACCGTGGGGTAGCCGGCGGGGTGAATTTCCGCGAACTTGATGTCCAGCGCCGAAACGGGCATGGCCACGCTGCAGGCGAAGGGGAGTACGGCAAGAAGCAGCTTGCGTTTGAACGTCATGATGAAACTCCGTGGTTTTTATTATCTGGTTTCGGGCGTGCAAAGGGTGTGGTGCGCGTCGCGGGGCTCAGCCCCGCCAGGCTGGCTCCTCCAGGCCCCTGGTGCCTGGGTTGAGGGCAAATACCCCGCCGGCCAGCGGCTGGTCGCCAAGGTCGAGCCCCGCCGGGCGGATCGAGGTGACGTACAGGGTGTCGAAGTTGGCGCCACCGAAGGCGCACATAGCCGGCTTCTTCACCGGTACGCTGAGCGAGCGGTCCAGGCGCCCGTCAGGGGTGAAACGGTGGATCTGCCCGGCGTCATTGCCGCATATCCAATAGCAGCCATCCTGGTCGATGGCGGCACCGTCGGGGCGGCCGGGGTAATTGCGCATATCCACGAACAGCCGCGGGTTGTGGGGGGGGCCCGTGTCGGTGTCGTAGTCGAAGGCCCAGATCTTCTGCACGCTGGGGTGCGAATCGGACAGGTACATGCGCGTGCCGTCGGGGCTGAAAGCCAGGCCGTTGGGCACGATCATGCCCGCTTGCTGCAGGTGCAAATGGCCCTCGCGGTCATGCCGGTACAGTGCCCCTACGTGGGCGCCTTGCTGCATGTCCAGCAGCATGCTGCCGGCCCAGAAACGCCCTTGGCGGTCGCAGCGGCCATCGTTGAAGCGCATGCCCGGCTGCGCATGCGCCACCTCGCTGAGCACACGGCTGGCCAGGCTGCCGTCGGCCTTGGTTTGAATCTGGAAGATGCCGCTTTCCATGCCGGCCACCCAGCCGTCGCCACTGCGGGCGATACAGGCCAGCATCTGGTCGCCCTGCCAGACCTGGTGCGTGTTACCCACCGGCTGCCAGCGGTGCAACTGGCGCGCGGGTATGTCGACCCAGTACAAGGCCTGCTCGCCAGGGTGCCACACGGGGCTTTCCCCGGTGCCGTTGCGGGCGTCGACGATCAGTTCACAGTGCATGGCCGTGCCTCCTGGCGCGTGCGGTCAGTTGAACGGTCCGGCCACGGCAAATGCGCCGCCCTGATAGACCATGCTCGGATCATCGGCGGCAGGCGCCGGCTCGGCTTCCACCGCTGCGCGGAAGGGCTCCGAGCTGTCCTTGGGCACGTAGCCCAGATGTGCGGCATGGCGGTTGTCCCACCATACGGTGCGGTTGGCAGAGGCACCGTAGACAATGGTGTGGCCGACGTTCGGCGTGAACAGGCCGCGCTCAATCAACTGCACCAGATCGTCGTAACTTAGCCACGTGCAGAGCATGCGCGGGTTCTGTGGCCGGGGGAACGAAGAGCCGATGCGGATGCTGACGGTTTCGATGCCGTAACGATCGAAATAGAAGCTGGCGACATCTTCGCCATAGCACTTGGACAGCCCGTAGTAGCTGTCGGGGCGGCGCGGGGCATGCGCGTCGATGCGCTCGTTCTGGCGGTAGAAGCCGATGGTATGGTTGGAGCTGGCGAAGACCACCCGTTGCACCCCATGCTTGCGTGCCGCCTCGTAGACATGGAACACGCCGCAGATATTGGGGCCGAGAATCTCTTCGAACGAATGCTCGGTAGACACCCCGCCGAAGTGCACGATGGCATCGACGCCTTCGACCAGGGCATGCACGGCTGCCTTGTCGGCCAGGTCGCAGGTGACCACTTCTTCGTGTGGGCCAGCGGCTGGGGCCATGGGGTTGATGTCGGAAAGGCGCAGGACCTCGGCGCAGCCTTGCAGGCGTTCGCGAAGGACCTTGCCCAGGCCGCCTGCGGCTCCGGTGAGCAGCAGGCGTTTGAGGGGGGTAGTGGTCATGACCGGCTCTTATTGTTAATTGTTGTAGGTTGTCGTATGACTTCTGTGATTATTGGCGGTGCGATTCAGTGTTGTCAATGACAACGCAATGTCAGTCTGGTGTTATGCGCGTGCTGTAGGAGCGGCCTCGTGTCGCGAAATGAGCGGCGTAAAGCCTTACAGCAATGACAACGGGTAGTTGAAAATCAACCGGTTCTCATCGAACTCGTTATTGCTGTAGTCCCGCCGAATCGACGAATTGCGCCATTTCACACTCAAATCCTTGAACGCTCCGCTCTGGATCACATACGCCAGTTCAGTCTCACGCACCCATTCCTTGCCATCCGTCACCACCCCGCTGTGCACGTCGCGGCCGCTGATGTAGCGGTTCATCAAGGTCAGCCCCGGCACGCCGACGGTGACGAAGTTGAAGTCATGGCGCACCTGCCATGAGCGTTCGTTGGCGTTGTCGAAGCTGGCGTTGTAGCTGTCATTGGCCAGGGTTCCGCCACTGGTGCCATTGACCCGCATCCAGGTATCGCCATCGACCTTCTGCAGCCCGACCCAGAAGGTGCTGCCGCCGTATTTGGCGGAGAACATCCCCGAGTACGTCTTGTTGTCCAGCTCGCCAGCGCGTCTGGAACCGTCGTCATCGCCCTGGAAATAACCCAGGTTGGCGCCCAGGGTCCAGTCGCCGAGCGGCTGGCTGTGGCTCAGCTGCAGGTATTGCTGCTGGTACACGTCCTTGAGCACCGCATTCCACAGCCCCACCAGGGTGCGCTCCTGGTTGAACCTGTACTCGCCCCCGACGAAGTTGAAGCGGTCCGACACCGCGCCGCCGTAGCTCATGTCCTCCATGCTGGCGTCGTTGCGCGGGCTGTTGGCGCGGAACTGGCCGCCGTACACGGTCAGCCCGGCAATCTCGTTGGACGTGACCTGCCCGCCACGCAATGTTTGCGGCAGTGAACGCCCGTCGTCCGCGCGCAGAATAGGCAGTACCGGCATCCATTCGCCGATCTTCAGTTCGGTTTTCGAAATGCGCGCCTTGCCCGCCACGGCAAGCCGGCCAAAGTCATCCGCCGGCCGCCCATCGTCGTGGCGTGGCAGCAGCCCGGTGCCATAGGTGCCGCCCCCGCCATCGAGCTTCACCGACCACAGCCCCAGCACGTCCACGCCAAAACCCACCGGGCCCTCGGTGAAACCGGAACGGGCATCGAGGATCACGC
Organism: Pseudomonas sp. BJP69; assembly: GCF_007633355.1. Lineage (NCBI taxonomy): Bacteria > Pseudomonadati > Pseudomonadota > Gammaproteobacteria > Pseudomonadales > Pseudomonadaceae > Pseudomonas > Pseudomonas sp. BJP69. The sequence continues at coordinate 4,142,359 of NZ_CP041933.1, read as the reverse complement.
TCTGGGTCCATTCTTCGGCTTTGCCTTGCGGGTTGGCGGGGTTGGTGAAGTTGCGGTTGATATAGAAGTTGCGCAGGCCCAGCACGGCTTTGCTGTCTTCGATGAAACCTTGGGCAAGGCTGGTGCCCGGCAGGCAGCTGAGCAGGCTGGCGCCAAGCAGCGCACAGGGGAGGGTGGTGTGGCAGATTTTCGACATGGGTTGCTTCCGCTGATGTTGTTTTTGTTATGTGTTGTCGTACAACTGCGGCTTTTTTAACAAGTGAAAAACCCGCTGTCAACGGCGTTGGCCGCCAGCATTTAGCCACTTTCAACGGTGAGCGCTCAAGCGCAGGCTCTAGTTCGGGCTCGCAATAACAATTGGTCATACTACGACTGCCCGCGAATTGTTGCATTTGTCGCAACGCACTGCCTCGGGTGCGTCAGTTTGTCGCAGAATTATTTAGTAATACTATTCTTCGTTGCTGAATGTCTTATCGATTCAGACCCATGGAAACGGAGATTTCACCGATGAGCACCACCCGTGCTTCACACCCCTCACGCTTGCTGCCCAGATTGCTAGGCGTGGTTTTTTTGCTGATGGGCATGGCCTTGCTGGCCGGCGGCATCAAACTGGCAACCCTTGGCGGTTCGCTGTATTACCTGCTGGCCGGCATTGGCTTGGCGATTACTGCAGCCTTGTTGCTGGCTGGCCGACGTGAGGCATTGAGCGTTTATGGCGTCGTGCTGTTGCTGAGTTCGCTCTGGTCGTTGGTCGAGGTGGGCCTGGACTGGTGGCAACTGGTCCCCCGGCTGGCCCTCTGGTTCGTCCTTGGCCTGGTGTTGTTATTGCCTTGGCTACGCAGGCCATTGACGCAGGGCCAGCCTTATCCCCTCGGTACAGGGGTATTGAGTGTGGGCGTGGCGGCCGCGGGCCTGATGGCGCTGGCCAGCCAGTTCACCCAGCCCGACACCGTGGTCGGCCGCCTGGACCGTGACACGGCAGGCACCACCAGCACGGCACCGGCAATGCCTGACGGTGACTGGCAGTCCTACGGGCGTACCGAGTTTGGCGACCGTTACTCGCCACTCAAGCAGATCACCCCGCAGAATGTGGGCAAGCTCAAGCTGGCCTGGACCTACCGCACCGGTGATATCCCCGGGCCAAACGACCCGGGCGAGACCACGGCGGAAAACACCCCGCTGAAAGTCAGCGGCAAGCTCTACGTATGCACCCCGCATAGCCAGGTGATTGCCCTGGACCCCGACAGCGGCAAGGAGATCTGGCGTTTCGATCCCAAGCTCAGCACGCAGAATGCGGCCAACTTCAAAGGCTGGGCGCACATGACCTGCCGCGGCGTGGCCTATTACGACACGGCCAGCTCGCAAGCGAGCCCCGCGCAAGGGCAGGCCTGCGCCAAGCGCATTTACGTACCCACCGCCGACACCCGCCTGATCGCGCTGGATGCCGATACCGGCCAACAGTGCGCCGGCTTTGGCGACAACGGCCAGATCGACCTTACCCGCAACATCGGCAGCTTCGCCCCCGGTGGCTATTACTCCACTTCGCCACCCACCGTGGCCGGCGGCCTGGTGATACTTGGCGGTCATGTCACCGATAACGTTTCCACCGACGAGCCGTCCGGCGTCGTCCGCGCCTACGATGCGATCACCGGCCAGCTGGTGTGGAACTGGGACAGCGGCAACCCCGACGCCACCGCGCCGATCAGTGACGGCCAGTTCTACACCCGCAACTCTCCAAACGTGTGGTCGGTGATCAGCGCCGATGAGAAGCTCGGCCTGCTGTACCTGCCCATGGGCAACCAGATGCCCGACCAGTGGGGCGGCAACCGCACGCCAGAGGCGGAGAAATTCAGTGCCGGCCTGGTGGCCCTGGACATCGCCACTGGCAAGGTGCGCTGGAACTACCAGTTCACCCATCACGACTTGTGGGACATGGATGTCGGTGGCCAGCCGAGCCTGGTCGACATCAAGACCGCCGAAGGCATCAAGCCTGCGGTAATGGCATCGACCAAGCAGGGCAGCATCTACGTGCTGGACCGCAGCAACGGTCAGCCGCTGGTGCCCATCCACGAAACCCCGGTACCGCAAGGCGCCGTGGAAGGTGATCACACCGCACCGACCCAGCCGATGTCCGAGCTCAATTTCATGCCGCCCACCCTGCGTGAGCGAGACATGTGGGGCGTAACGCCGTTCGACCAGATGCTGTGCCGCATCGACTTCCGTTCGCTGCGCTATGACGGCATCTACACCCCGCCATCGCTGCAGGGCTCGCTGGTCTACCCAGGCAACTTCGGTGTGTTCGACTGGGGTGGCATTTCGGTCGACCCGGTGCGCCAGATCGCCTTCGTCAACCCCAGCTACATGGCCTTCAAGTCGCAGTTGGTGCCTGCCTCGAAAATCGCCGGGCAGCCGGCGCGCAAGAGTGAAACCGAGGGCATCCAGGCCAACAAGGGCGCGCCTTATGGCGTGATCATGGGCGCTTTCCTGTCGCCGCTGGGGCTGCCTTGCCAGGCACCGGCCTGGGGCTATGTGGCCGCAGTGGACCTGACCACTCACAAGGTGATCTGGAAGCACAAGAACGGCACCGTACGTGACAGCTCGCCCATTCCGATCCCACTGACCATGGGCGTGCCGAGCCTGGGCGGAAGCTTCACCACCGCCAGCGGCCTGGCGTTCCTCAGCGGCACCCTCGACCAGTACCTGCGTGCTTATGACGTGCGCGATGGCAAGGTGCTTTGGGAAGGGCGCCTGCCGGCAGGTGCGCAGACCACGCCTATGACCTACACCGGCAAGGATGGTCGCCAGTACGTGCTGGTGATGGCCGGTGGGCATGGCTCGTTGGGTACCCGGCAAGGGGACTATGTGATGGCGTTTGCCCTGCCGGAGTAAGCGGCGGCAGGTTCAAGGCCTGTGAGATCGAGCACCGCGCGGCCGGCGCTTGGTTTCACGGGCTTTTTTGATGGCGGGCATGTCGCGACCCAGTGACCTCCCACAAGACGAAGTCTACATCCCTATATATGGGATTATGTTTTACATATTGGAATTTTCCTTCGCCCAAGTTTATAGTCGCCTCACTCACTGCCAAAAACAGAACAGGTGAAGCGATGCAGGCGCAATTGATCGCGCTCGACTGGGGAACCACCTCCCTTCGTGCTTACAAACTCGCCGCGCAAGGCCGGGTGCTGGATGTGCGCACCCTGCCCAGCGGCATCATGCACTTGCCAAAAGCCCCGCGCCTGATCAACGGCCAACTTTGCAATGACGGTTTCGAACTGGCATTCGACGAGGCCTGTGGCGATTGGCTCGACGCCCAGCCCGGGCTGCCCGTGATTGCCTGTGGCATGGTCGGCAGCGCCCAGGGCTGGCGCGAGGCCGCGTACCGCGAAACCCCGGCCAACGTCGCCAGCCTCGGTGGCGCGCTGCAAACTGTCGGCAGCCTTCGCGGCGTCGAGGTGCATATCGTGCCCGGCGTGATCCAGCACGCGCGCCTGCCCAATGTCATGCGGGGTGAAGAGACGCAGGTGCTGGGCGCACTGCTTGGGGTGAATACCGATGACCTGCTCATCGGCCTGCCCGGCAGTCATTCGAAATGGGTAGAGGTTGTCGATGGCTGCATCGTCCACTTCGATACCTTCATGACCGGCGAGATTTTCGCCGTGCTCAGCGCGCACAGCATCCTTGGCCGTACCCAGCAGCGCGGCGCCGCGTTCGATGCGCCAGCCTTCGACTTCGGTGTGCAGGCCGCCTGCTCCGCCGAGGGGGAGATAGGCCCGCTGTCCACCCTGTTCAGCGCCCGTACCCTGGGCCTGACCGGTGAGCTGAGCGCCAGCGCCCAGCCCGATTACTTGTCGGGTCTCCTGATCGGCCATGAACTTTCAGCCCTGGCCAAACTGCAGCGCCAGCGGCGCCACAGTGTGCACCTGCCGGAAATCCTGCTGATCGGCAACGGCCCGCTGTGCGCGCGTTACAGCCGGGCCCTGCAGGCATGCGGCTTCACCCATGTGAGTGTCGCCGAGCAGGCCACCGAGCGCGGTCTTTGGCAACTGGCGCTTGCCGCCGGCCTGGTTCATTCATCCTGAAGGGAGCTCGACATGCTCGAACAAGCATTGGCACACAACGGCCTGATTGCGATTCTGCGCGGTTTGCAACTGCATGAAGCGGCTGCGGTTGGCGAAGTGCTCTACAGCGCCGGCTTTCGCATCATCGAAGTACCGCTCAATTCGCCTGACCCGTTCGCCAGTATCCGCCTGCTGCGTCGCACCCTGCCTGCCGATTGCCTGATCGGTGCAGGTACCGTGCTGACGCCGGCCCAGGTCGCGCAGGTGAAAGAGGCGGGCGGCCAGCTGATCGTCATGCCCCACAGCGACCCAGCTGTACTGCGTGCTGCCAAGGCGGCAGGCCTGTACCTGGCACCGGGCGTCGCCACACCGACCGAAGCCTTTGCCGCCCTGGCGCAAGGGGCCGACGTGCTCAAGCTGTTCCCGGCCGAGCAACTGGGCCCGGCGGTGGTCAAGGCCTGGCTGGCCGTGCTGCCCGCCGGCACCGTGCTGGCGCCGGTCGGCGGCATCACCCCCAGCAACCTGCAGCAGTTCCATGCCGCTGGCGCCCGGGGCTTCGGCCTGGGCTCCGGCCTGTACAAGCCAGGCATGACCCCTGAACAGGTCGAGGCCGCTGCCAAGGCTTACGTGAGCGCCTGGCAGAGCCTGCGCTGAGCCGGCCCTGCACTGCATCCAACAAGAGAGACAAGCAGATGAAAATTACCAAGCTGACCACCTTCATCGTTCCGCCGCGCTGGTGCTTCCTCAAGGTCGAAACCGATCAGGGCGTCACCGGCTGGGGCGAGCCTGTTGTCGAGGGCCGGGCCCACACCGTGGCTGCCGCGGTCGAGGAACTGTCCGATTACCTGATCGGCAAGGACCCGCGCAACATCGAGGATATCTGGACCGTGCTCTACCGCGGCGGCTTCTACCGTGGTGGTGCCATCCACATGAGCGCCCTGGCGGGTATCGACCAGGCGTTGTGGGACATCAAGGGCAAGGCGCTGGGTGTGTCGGTCAGCGACCTGCTCGGCGGCCAGGTGCGCGACAAGATCCGCGTGTATTCGTGGATCGGCGGTGATCGACCCGCTGACACCGCGCAAGCGGCAAAAGAGGCCGTGGCACGTGGTTTCACCGCCGTGAAGATGAACGGCACCGAGGAACTGCAGTTCCTCGACACCTTCGACAAGGTCGACCAGGCGTTGGCCAACGTCGCTGCCGTGCGCGATGCGGTAGGGCCGAACGTGGGCATTGGCGTGGACTTCCATGGCCGCGTGCACAAGCCCATGGCCAAGGTGCTGATGAAGGAACTCGACCCTTACAAGCTGATGTTCATCGAAGAACCGGTGCTCAGTGAAAACTACGAGGCGTTGAAAGAACTGGCGCCGCTGACCAGCACGCCGATTGCCCTGGGTGAGCGGCTGTTCTCGCGCTGGGACTTCAAGCGCGTGCTCAGCGAAGGCTACGTCGACATCATCCAGCCCGATGCGTCGCATGCCGGCGGCATCACCGAAACCCGCAAGATCGCCAACATGGCCGAGGCCTACGACGTCGCCCTGGCGCTGCACTGCCCGCTGGGCCCGATCGCCCTGGCGGCCTGCCTGCAGCTCGACGCTGCCTGCTACAACGCTTTCATCCAGGAGCAGAGCCTGGGCATTCATTACAACGAGAGCAACGACCTGCTCGACTATGTGCGCGACCCCGGCGTGTTCGACTACCAGCAGGGCATGGTCAAGATCCCCAACGGCCCTGGCCTGGGCATCGAGATCAACGAGGAGTACGTGATCGAGCGCGCCGCTGTCGGCCACCGCTGGCGCAACCCGGTGTGGCGCCACGCCGATGGCAGCTTTGCCGAGTGGTGACTGCCTGGCCCCAACTGCGTTGAAACGACCTCAATAACCATAACAAGAGGCACTGCTCATGCACCCGCATACCCTTACCCGGCAGGCGACCCTGTCGGCGCCCAGCCGCAAGCGCTTTTTCATCATGGTGCTGCTGTTCATCACGGTGGTGATCAACTACCTGGACCGCAGCAATCTGTCGATTGCAGCACCGGCCTTGACCAGCGAGTTGGGCATCGACCCGATTCACGTCGGCCTGGTGTTCTCGGCGTTCGGCTGGACCTACGCTGCCATGCAAATCCCAGGCGGCTGGCTGGTCGACCGCGTACCGCCGCGCATTCTGTATACCGTGGCGCTGGTGCTGTGGTCGCTGGCCACGGTGATGCTCGGTTTCGCCGCCAGCTTCATCGCGCTGTTCGTGCTGCGCATGGCGGTCGGCGCCTTGGAGGCGCCGGCCTACCCGATCAACAGCCGCGTGGTCACCACGTGGTTCCCCGAGCGGGAGCGGGCCACGGCCATTGGCTTCTACACCTCCGGGCAGTTCGTCGGCCTGGCATTCCTGACCCCGGTGCTGGCCTGGCTGCAGCATGCGTTCGGCTGGCACATGGTGTTCGTCGCCACGGGTGCGGTGGGCATTCTCTGGGGCGTGATCTGGTACGCGGTGTATCGCGAACCGCGCGATTTCAAGGGTGCCAATGAGGCCGAGATCGAACTGATCCGCGAAGGTGGCGGGTTGGTGGATATCCAGCAGGAGCAGGCCAAGACCAAGGCCAGGTTCAGCTGGGCCGACCTGGGCATCGTGCTGACACAGCGCAAGCTCTGGGGCATTTACCTCGGCCAGTTCTGCCTGAATTCGACACTGTGGTTCTTCCTCACCTGGTTCCCCACCTACCTGGTGAAGTACCGCGGCATGGACTTCATCAAGTCCGGCATGTTGGCCTCGCTGCCGTTTCTCGCCGCCTTTGTCGGGGTGCTGTGCTCGGGCTTTTTCTCCGACTGGCTGATCCGCCGTGGGGCCAGCGTGGGCCTTGCGCGCAGGCTGCCGATCATCAGCGGCCTGTTGATTTCCACCGCCATCATTGGCGCCAACTTCGTCGACTCCACCCCGCTGGTGATTGCCTTCCTGGCGCTGGCGTTCTTCGGTAACGGCCTGGCCTCGATCACCTGGTCGCTGGTTTCGACCCTGGCCCCCGCGCGCCTGCTCGGGCTGACCGGCGGGGTGTTCAACTTCATCGGCAACTTGTCGGCGATCGTCACACCCATCGTGATCGGCTTCCTTGCCAGCGGCGCTTCGTTCGCCCCGGCGATCACTTACATCGCCGCGCTGGCCCTGCTTGGCGCGCTGTCGTACATCCTGCTGGTCGGCAAGGTCGAGCGCATCGAGTTGTAGCCGCGCCCTGCGGGTGAACATAATGTCGCCCGCCCATTCGCACTTCGATAAAGGCCGCACATGCAGGAAGACCCTACCAAAACCGCCCCTACCGGCACCCAGACCCTGCTGCGCGGCCTGGCCGTTGTGCAGGCCGTGGCCGCAGGCGCGCGCGACCTCAAGGACATCGCCCAGCACATCGGCACCACCCGCAGCACCACCCACCGCCTGGTCAGTTGCCTGGTTGACGAGCGCTACCTGCGCGTGGTGCCCCAGGTCGGTTACCTGCTTGGACCCAAGCTGATCGAACTCGGCTTCCAGGCCCGAGAAGAGCTGCCGCTGGTGACCCTTGCCGGGCCGTACCTCGACGAGCTGTCGGCGTTGACCGGCGACACCATCCACCTGGCAATCCGCGAAGGCGATGAGGTGCTGTACCTGCACAAGACCCCGGGGCGCAACGGCCCGGAGATGCGCTCCCGGGTCGGCCACCGCATGCCGCTGGCGCGCACGGGTATCGGCAAGGCGCTGATGCTCGACGACACCCCGGCCGAGTGGCAGAGGTTGTATGAAACCAGCCTGCCGACAGGTGGCAAAAACGCGTTCTGGCCGCACCACGCCGAGCAGACCTGGGCGCAGTTCGAGCAGCGCATGGTCGAGTATGTGAAGGGGGGGTATGCCTTCGACCTGGAGGACAACGAGCCGTCGATCCGCTGCGTGGCTGCGCCGGTACGCGATGCCAGCCGGCGGATCGTGGCGGGAATCAGTGTGGCCAGCACAGTGCCCTATATGCCCGAGGAGAAGATGCGCGAGCTGGTACCGGTGGTCAAAGGCGTGACCGCGCGGCTTTCGGCAGAGCTTGGGCTAAAGCACTAGCCTGAACCGTGTTGGCACTGAACTACGCGCAACAATTGGTGTCTGAGCGCCAACAATGACATGACGTCCATTTCCCCAAGCAAGGAGGCTTCACCATGCAACCCACCCCAGTCACGTCCGCCGGCAAGCTGCTCGGCAGTTTTGGTTATGGCAAGGCGCTGATCGTCAGCTTGATCACCCTCGGCATCATCTGTGTGGGCCTCGCGGCTTTTGTCGGCTACCTCAGCACCATCGTCTCGACGGACGTTAGCGGCCCGGTCGAACTGCAAACACGACGTGGCACCACGCTGCATTTCAGCGGCCCGATACAGATCTTCTACTTCACCATTGGTTTGCTGCTGGCCCTTGGGTTGAGCATGTTCGGCCTGGCCCTTTGGCAGAAGAAGCTGCGCGGCGCCCGTTATGAGGTGTATGAAAAAGGGATCTGCCAGGTGATCGGCAGCGAGCGCGATTACTTGCCGTTCAGCGAGATGGAAGACCTGTACCTGTTCGCCTCTGGTCAGACAGCTGCTGCCGGCCTGGTCAACAACCTGGCGTACCGCCGCAACGACAGCGAAGCGTTCCGGCGCGTCAATGCCCACCTCAAGGGCCTGTACAAGTTCATTGACCTGGTGCGCGAGCTGCACCTGAACGAACGCCTGCCCCAAGCCATGGCCACCCTTTCGCAGGGCGGTACAGTGCAATTCAACTACATCGGCACTGGCCAGGTGTGGGGCAAGCGTGTCAGCGGCAACTTCCTCAATGTCACGACCAAACCTCTCCGGGTCACCCGTGATGCCCTGGAAGTCGAAGGCATCAAGGTGCCCATGACCAGCCTGCGCAGCATCGATCTCAGTGCCTGGAGCGAACTGGTGGTGATCAAGGACGAAAGCGGCAGGACCGTGCTGTCCACCGCGGGGAGCGGCATCATGAGCTTCGACCTGTTCCTCAATACCCTGCATAACCTGCTTGAAGCAAAGCAGGCCTCTGCCACCGCCTGACGCCCTGCCAGGATCCCTCTCAGGAGCGGCCTTGCCGGGCGCCGGACCGGTCGAAAAGGGGCGCAGCGCGCCCCCAGCCCGCCGTTGATAATTTCCGTATTTCCATTATCAAGTCGGTTTTTGATTAATGATTGTTTTTTTGGGAGCTACGGACGCTGAGCCCAGCTGGTGAGTCTTCGGCGACTTTTGCAAAGGATTGGTTTTTTCCTGAATCAATCGATACTCAAACCGATCTCGTCCACGACCACTCAGACTGGCAAGTCCAGTCCCGGCACATGGCAACTGAGTGTGCCGTACCCCTCCTGTCGGCGTGGGCGAGGTCTCTTGTCACTCTGCCTTATCTCGGCAGAATCAAGTGCGCAGCTTATCAGCGCCTATGGCAACCAATGCCTGCTCCAGTTCTGCCGGCTGCAAGTACCGCCGATAATGGGCCGCCAATTCAGCTTCCCATCCAGCCACCTCATCAATGATGGATTCCGCCTGAGCGTGAGACAGGCCATAGTGGCCTACCTGGCTGAGCAGATTGCGCCGCGACAGTTCCTTTCCGAAACTCCCGATGCCCATGGCCAGGCTGGAGGGCGCAGCCCCTTCGGTCGTTGGCAGCACGTCATACATGGGTGACAGCCGCCAACTGCCATTCAAGAAAAGCACAGCTACATTCTTGGGGTGGTCATCATCATTGCCGACCAGAATGTTGAAGCAGATGCGTTTGAAAAGCTCCTGAAGGTCACTGTGAGGCACGCCGCGCCGGCTCATTTCGTCTGCCAGCAAGCCATAGTGCCATTCCTGTGCCCAGCTCATCTGGTTGTTCCAGTCACTGTCGAGTAACGTCAAACCGCTCAACATGGGGACGCGGTAGAAATGTCCGTCGCCAGCTGGCGACCGGTCGAAGCGTTCGACCAGCAATGTGTTGACCCGCCCCCGATGCAACTGCACCTGCGCTACGTTCATGCCCTTGCTCGCTGCGAATGTCATGCATGCATGTTCGAGTGCCGGCACATCGTAGGTATCGTAGCGGTCGCGCGGCTTGGCCAGCAGCAGCCTGTTTTCATTCATCAGCGTGCATTTGGGACGAGCCCCGCCCAGTGACGAGCGCTGCTGCAAGGTTGCTTTGGTGGCTTTATCGGTGTTGTGCGGGAATCCACCCTGCACGCCATCCGCAAATTGTATGAAGGCGTCCAGCTGGGTGATCTTACCCAGGCCGGCCTGGCCGATACCTGTAGGAGGTTTACGGCCGGCGCCAGCCATGAGGTTGCCCGTGCGGTCGTGGTTTGGTGATCTCAAAATGAAGCCAATGGCATCTTGCTGGTCACCATGCTCTCGCGCAACCAAGCGCTCGCCCCAGCCATCAGGGGCCGCGTCCCGGATAAACCCAGGGATACCCCGGTTCTTGGTAATGCGTTCATAAGGTTGCGTTCGAAGCGGGTAGCGCGACGCATCAGGTACCCAACCACCTGCTTCGACATGTGCCGGGTTATAGACGAACTCGCCTACGTTGTTCTCTACGCTCAACCGCCCGATGGTGCGCACTTCCAGCGAGCCTGGCATCTGCATGTAAAGGTAGATGACAGTCATCAGAAATCATCCCCGGTCACGCTCTTGAGGCGTACCCTGTGCTCGGTTGCGAAGGAAGCGGGTGCGGACATCGGCACGTCCTGGAATACCTCGTCCAGCAAGCCCAGGTGCCACAGCGCGATCATGTAGCTGCGCATCTCTACGGTAGGCGTACCTGATTCGATCTTGGCAAGGGTAGTAATGGACAATCCGGATTGGGCTGCCAAGTCTTTTTGGCGAATTTTACGTTCAAGACGCCTTGTTTTCGCCAGAAGCCCTATCTTCATTAGCCTGTCGGCACATGCCAAAGGAAAAACATTCATTTTAAGACCTGCTAAGACAGTGCTTATACGGTTTAAAAACCACTATAGCAGCTCTTATGATTCGAAGAGCGTCCGATTTCGAGGTGGTGAATGAGTAGAGGCTCGCTGATGGCGCGCGGCGTAATCAACCCCCACAGTGTCGGCACATCCATGCCTTGGGCGATACGCAAAACCTGTGGGAGCGGGCGTGCCCGCGAACACCGGCATAGCCGGTGCCATGCAGGCCCGTCATTCCTGGAGTTCTGAAAGACGGACAGCAGTTGCTCAATAGCTGAGATAAATGCATTGTAATGACGAATGTCTTTACAGGGAGGGTCGTCCCATAGCGTCCATCAATATCCGCGTCGATGACGAGCTTAAAGCCCGCGCCTATCAGGAGCTCGAACGGCTTGGCGTAACGCCGTCCGAACTCATGCGTCAGGCCCTGCAGTATGTGGCCGACCGAGGCAAGCTACCTTTTCGACCCGTCCTGATGACTGAGGAAGACGAAGACCTGATTGCGATTGTGAGAGAGCGACTTGCCGCTCCGCAGCGCGTGAGGGTCCAGCTGGATGACCTATAGCCACTTCGATTCATGCGCGTTAGAAGAATGGGAGAAACTGGGTGTCAGGGTTCGCGTAGCACTACTACATTCGCAAAATCTGTAGGAGCGGCGGTGCGGCGATCCGGCTTGTCCCGCGAAGCGGTGCCTGGCACCGGCTTCGCCGGTGTTCGCGGGCAAGCCCGCTCCCACAGGATCCCCGTTTGCTGAAGGCTTTCGTGATACCTGTAGGAGCTAGTCTTGCCATCGATGATTACATTGCAGGATTAGTCAGACTTTGGCGATACGCAATTCCTGTGCGAGCGGGCGTGCCCGCGAAGCAAGCGACGCGGTGTCTGGCACCGCGTCGCCGGTGTTCGCGGGTAAACCCGCTCCCACAAGATCCCCGTTTGCTAAAGGCTTTCGTGATACCTGTAGGAGCTGGTCTTGCCATCGATCATTGCATTGCAGGATAAGTCAGACTTTGGCGATACGCAGTTCCTGTGGGAGCGGGCTTGTCCCGCGAAGCAGGCGACGCGGTGTCTGGCACCGGCTTCGCCGGTGTTCGCGGGCAAGCCCGCTCCCACAGTTCCGTCACAGGTCAGCTACACCCCATGCAACCTGAGAGCCCGCTGAGCACATTCCTTCCAGTTGATCCTGCGTTTCAGCAGCGGCGTTACCTCATCACTTTCAGCCGCCATCACCACCGGCATATCCCGCATCCTCACCCACGGCTCACTCTGCCAATACAGCAACGTCGCCGTCCGCCCTCCAGGCCAGCACATGCGCCCAAGCCGCGGCGTATCTGCTTCCCCATCCACCTGCCCATCCCGCAGCAGCGCCACCACCTCATGGGTCAGCCACCAACGCAGATGGCGGTTCTCCGGAACATGATGATGCGCCAGCAAGGTATAGGCCCCGGACTCGCTGACCAGCGTGGTTTCCTGGTACTGCCCATAGCGCAGCAGCCGCACGGTGCGGTACTGGTCCGGGTCGAGTTTGCGGATGCAGTGTTCGTCGAAAAAGCGAGCGCTTAGCCGGCCGAGTTCGTGGGCGCAGAACCACGCTTGGGATTCGAGCCAGAGAGCGTGGAGTGGGCGGTTGTGGCGGGTGAAGAGGGTGGGGGTATGGAGGTTAGTCATGGCTGGCCTCCGCAGTCTTGGAAGAGTTGAGCAGTTGAGACGTACGTACAGAGAGTACGGCATTGCAAGGCTTGCTAGGCATTTCCTTTACCTCTACGTGATTTCAGCTTTCTTAGGGCTGGGTGTCGGGAGCTAAGAAATCCCACGTAGCGGACCGGACGTATTCCCCTTGCGGGTCTTGTATTAGTCCGCTCCCGACATAACACGTTTTCTGCGCGCAGGATTAGACCACAGGCACAAAAAAGCCGCATCTGTCGGGGCGGATTGACCGCTACGTGAGGCGTTTCTTAGGCGCCGTATGTAGAATAGGTCAAAAACTGCGCTGCGGCCATTGATCCTGATGTAGGATTATTCTGAAATTTGAGATGTATTTGGATTATTCGCTAGGATAGGTTTTGTATGAGTTGGAAATTTTCAGAATGTGCAGGATTTTTTGGTTTACTGCTCTCATGATGCCAGGCTGCAGTGGTGCTCGATCTATTCTATTTAGTGCATGTTCGATCTTAGGCTAAGGAAAGTTGCTTGATCTGAGTGGTTGGTCCCCTGGGTGTATTTGAAGTTGGCTATGAGGAATGATAGTGACTATTTAAATATGGAGTCAATGCGGGGAGGGCGCTGGCAGAACTATTGCATGGGAAATGTATAAAGTTTCTGCCGCGCTACTAATAATGATGGGTTGATCTAGTGTTGTAAATATTCGGATATATTGACTGCGTTAATGATTATGTTTCTCACGCAGTCTTCAGTCTGGTGGATTGCTGATTCGTAAGCCTCGTAATCTATAAGTGTTATCCCTCGTCGCTGCGCTCCATGTGCGATAGCATTTCTGACGTTTACGACTCTTGATAGTAACGACTCATAGGCATTAATAGAGTCAATGTTAAGTCCGGACTTATAGAGGATTTTTTTAAGCACGTGCGGTCTGAGGTTTGATTCCGCATCTGTTATTTTGTCAGGGTCAAGCCTGACTACGGCCTCGTTGAAATCTGTCAAGCTGTCAATAAATTCCGCTCGTCGACAGAGACGGTGTAGGGCCGTATCATCTGGAAGTATCTGTTTAAATATTTTTCCTTTCCTATCTAGCTGGTCGTATGCATCAAATACAGACTGCAACGAAGATGCGCGGATGGGGCTGGTCACATGCTTTCGTTTTAGATTTAAGCTATTAATGCCATCTATATATATAGCGAACGCGCTTTTGCAAAACCCTTCGTAGTTAGAGTATAGGAGAAGGAGAAGAGATTTGTTGAAGCTCTCCTTGTGCTCTTCGCTATCTGAGTTATTATAGAGGGCATTTTTGATTTGAGTGTATTCAGCACGCCTCCAAGCGCTTTCGATTTCAAGCTGAGATGCAATATCTTCAACCTCAAGCTTACGCATCACTCATGCCTTTCAGTATGCTATTCCAAACGAAGTCAATTCTTTCCTTTAGCTGCTTCTTGTAATTTTTTCCTCCCCCAGTAGTAAGCTTTTTGAAGTCCTTGTCTTCTTTTATGTTGTTAAAAACTTGTTTAAGCTTTTGATGGTCAAGTGAGCTTTGGTCGAGAGTGCTTAGTGCTTTCTCCAATCCTAGCGAAACTGCTTCAAAGTGAAGCGATTGGAATCGATCAATCCAATTGCCATTCTCGTTTTTTGGCGAGAAAGCGTAATTTCCCAGGGTCTCTTTTAGAATGGCAAAGACAGTTTTGAACTGAAGTTCTTCTTGCTGGTAATCAAACGACAGCGGCTTTTCAGGGTCTGAGACAGACTCCATGTATTCAGTAAGGAAGTCGCCGATGTCATGTGAATAGTTCTCGATGTCATTCTTGAATGCAAAATAACGGAGAACTAGCTCTTGATCATATTTTTCATTTTTCTTCTCAGTAGATATTGAATCTATGCAGGCCTGATAGGAGTCTAAACTACTGAGTTTTATAATGAAATCGTTGAAAATTGGGGATAGCAATCTGATTGTGCAGTTTCGAAGCTCTTGGTCAGATAAATTCTCACCGCCAGTGTTTAGACGTTTAAACATGTAGTAACGTAAACGCTGGTCGCTTTCCTTGCGAATAACTTCAAGGCGAATAAAATTACGTTTTAATTTTATTTTCAATGAGGAAGGCAGGTCCTCATATGAAAAGCCATTGAGCTCTGCAACTACATCGCAGTCGATCAACTTAAAGTGCCCTGGATTGGCTTCTTCGTTGTTCAAGGCTCCGCGAAAATGTAAATAGCTCGATATGCGCTGGAGCCCATCTATCAATTCGTAAACATTGTCTTCACGTTCGATAACAAAAATTGGAGGGATCGGTAGTTCAAGTAGCAATGACTCGATAAATCGAGATTGATTGCCTTCGCTCCATCTAAAAAGTCGTTGATACTCAGGAGAGATTATCAATTCTCCATTTTCATACATGTCTAAGATTTCGTTAAATGAAACGTCAAGAGATCTAGTTCTGACGTGAGCTATCTTTTCGTCTACAGAAAGGATTAGCTTGCTTCCATCTACTTTCATTTGTCTTTCCTTAAAGTTATCACGCTTTCTGTAGCTTTTTTATTTGCTTTGTATTTTTTTGATTTGCTATTGATTGTTGCTTTATTTCTGGTTGAAATAAAGTCTGTTTTACAATCAAGGCTCCATCCGTTGAATATAAACATTTCGCTAGCGATGATTGGCAAGTCTATGTGAATCTCTTTGTAGTATGAGTCTTGAATTACCATGTGGCATCTTCCTTGAGCTTTTGTAACTCGCGTTATCTCACATATCGACCTGAAAAGCGAGTCAAAATAGCGAATGAAATTTTTTGTATAGTATCCGCTAGAAGCCTTACTCGGATGTTTTCGGATACTATCAAGTGTATCAAGACACGTTTTCCCCCAAGCCGAATTGCTAGTGATACCATCTACTACAGTTGTGGCTCCCATTAATGCTTCGCGAAGTTCACTAAATTTATGCTGGCTGCACGAAAGCACGCTTAGTTCAATTGAGGTTGCGATGGCATAGTCAATGCGGGTGCAATAAGGAGGGGAGGTTATGGTGAGATTGATGCTGCTATCTGCGAGTGGAAGTTTACAGGAATCGCCTGTTACAATAACTGACTTGCTGCTTGAGTTGTGCTCAGGAAATTTATGAGAGGCTAGCGAGCTTCGTATGCTATTGAACTCAAGTTGTATTTGTTGAGCGCTTGGTCTAATACGGTTTTTGAGCTCGGGTTTTTTGATCCAGGTGGGGTTGCTAGTGTGGTATTTTTTTAATAGATTTTTTGTGGTGTTAAAAAGCACTATATAACCAAGGGCTCTTCCCTCAGGTGTAGAGATACTTTTTATCCCCTCTTCAATACCCCTGATATGTTTGGCGCTCGATGGCATAAACCAAGTTAAAAGAGGGTCGTCTGATCTCACATTGGAAGGTAAGGCTGGTGTTGTTAAAATCTGTTCTATACTGCTGTTACAGGCTGCGCGGGCCTGTGCAAATACAGCCATTGCAGGATTTCTATCTACCCCAATCGACTTAACACCCAGTTGGTTGCAGGCATGAGTAGTTGTGCCGCTACCGTTCCATGGGTCTAGAACAATTAAAGCATCTTGATTTAGCTGCTCTTGCTCTTTTTGTATTGCGCTGATCACAAAGTCATCAGAAAAGCCTGCGTAGTACTTGAACAGGCTTTTTGCATGTTTTGTTTGAAGTTTAGGATTAGTAGTTGACATAAAAATAAAGGCGAGTTTCACTCGCCTTGTTTGACCTCATCCTCAATCCCAGCTCAACGCCCCACCAGTCTGATACTCGATCACTCGCGTCTCGAAGAAGTTCTTCTCCTTCTTCAAGTCCATGATCTCGCTCATCCATGGGAACGGGTTGGTAGTCCCTGGGTACTCTTCCTTCAGGCCAATCTGGGTCAGGCGACGGTTTGCGATGAACTTGAGATAGTCCTCCATCATCGCTGCGTTCATGCCCAGTACGCCGCGTGGCATGGTGTCGCGGGCGTATTCGATCTCCAGCTGGGTCCCTTGCAGGATCATCTGGGTCGCTTCTTCCTTCATCGCCGCATCCCACAGGTGCGGGTTCTCGATCTTGATCTGGTTGATCACGTCGATACCGAAGTTCAGGTGCATCGACTCGTCACGCAGGATGTACTGGAACTGCTCGGCAACGCCGGTCATCTTGTTGCGGCGGCCCATGGACAGGATCTGGGTGAAGCCGCAGTAGAAGAAGATGCCTTCCAGTACGCAGTAGTAGGCGATCAGGTTGCGCAGCAGTTCTTTGTCGGTTTCGACGGTACCGGTGTTGAATTCCGGGTCGGAGATGGCGCGGGTGTACTTCAGGCCCCAGGCGGCTTTCTTCGCGACCGAAGGAATCTCGTGGTACATGTTGAAGATCTCGCCTTCATCCATGCCCAGCGACTCGATGCAGTACTGGTAGGCGTGGGTGTGAATCGCCTCTTCGAAGGCCTGGCGCAGGATGTACTGGCGGCACTCCGGGTTGGTGATCAGGCGGTACACGGCCAGGGCCAGGTTGTTGGCAACCAGGGAGTCGGCGGTGGAGAAGAAGCCGAGGTTGCGCATGACGATGCGGCGCTCGTCTTCGGTCAGGCCGTCCATGCTCTTCCACAGGGCGATGTCGGCGGTCATGTTGACCTCTTGCGGCATCCAGTGGTTGGCGCAGCCGTCGAGGTACTTCTGCCAGGCCCAGTCGTACTTGAACGGTACCAGCTGGTTGAGGTCGGCGCGGCAGTTGATCATGCGCTTTTCGTCAACGGCGACGCGGGCCGAGGAGCCTTCCAGCTCGGCCAGGCCTTCGGCGATGTCGAGGGCGTCGAGGGCGGCCTTGGCACGCTTCACCGCGTCGGAGTCGGCGGCGGTGGCGGCACGGGCTTCCAGGGCGGCGGCACCGCCGGCGCTGTCGAGCTTGTCGATACCTGGCTGGCTGGCTTGAGTGCTACTTGGGCCTTTAGTGGTGACTTCGTTTTCGTCCTTGTCGAATTCGTCCCAGCTCAGCATGGTGTTTTGGCTCCGCTTGTGGGTCGCATGGGGGCGACCGTAAAAATTTAAGATGAAGTGATATTGCTAGAGACCACGTAGAAATCGCCTCGGCTCACGAGGAGTCTCTACAAGGTTTCGAATTCTGGTTTGAATGGCCATGAGCTTAGTGATCAGCAATCACAGGCATCGTTGACGCACCGGCCTTGAAAGGCATCCGGAGACAGGGGCCGACCATCGAAAGCGGTCAGGGTTTTGAGCCGCTTTTTGAGGGGCAGTATTGTACAGGAAATCAGCGATTCGGGGGCTTTCATGTCGTGTCTCCGATCTCTTTTGGGGACATGAGATCCGGTAACCTTCGATGAGTATGTCAAGACACCAGAACGGCGAAATTCGCCTATATGGTGTTGTGTCTTGCTCCGAAGCACACGATATAGATTTGAGGGGGATGGGACAAGGGCGAATTTGAAGCTGTGCTTGTCCTGAGTCAAGGGGATGGACCTTAACGCCGCATGGAGCGGAGCTGCAGCGGTCAGGCGTCAGCAAAATGATTGACGAATGGCAATGGAGCAAAGGGGATTTGAGTCAATGAAGCGAGAGGGTACGCAGAGACGAAAGTCAGCTATCGCGCCGGTCCTTTTCAATGTAGGCACAGCACCCACCAGAGTCGCCGCTGAAATTGCTGGAGGCGCTGCGCGCCTCTTTCGCGACACAAGGCCGCTCCTACAGTAATCGTATCAACTTTGGGGTATATGAAATGCTCGCGCAACATCTCAGCCACGTGGGGTCTGGTGTAGTTGCAGGAGTCGGTCGCAGGAGAGGGCGCGCCAGGGCATTTGCCTCAAGCAAATCCGTAAAGCGCTATTTGAGGAAGAGTGAAGAAACAAGCTTTGGCAGTCCAAAAGCAGAAACCGGGAGGATTGCCCTCCCGGCTTTTCTGCATTTACTTCGATTTCTTCACGGTTTCAACCACGTGGGTCTTGGGGTTCTGGCGAGCCTTTTCGACCGTGGTGAAGCGCCCGTTATCCGCATCGCGACCGATTTTCTGGCCGCCGGATGATGTCTTTTTAGACATAGCGTGATTCTCCAATTAGATGAGCATCACTTGACACTAGTCCTGACAGGCACGAAAATCCGCGCTCACTTTAGATCTGTAGGATCTAGCCTCCCTTTGAACGATGCTCTTCGTTCCTGGGAGATTGAAACCCGGTGCAGTTCCCGCTGCATCGGGTTTTTTATTGCCTTTTGAAAGCTTTTATATCCGTTCGAGGCAGGGAAAAGCTGGGTGAGCCTTTCTCCTGCCTCAGCCACGCCTTACTGGCAGGCTTCGCAGTCTGGCTCGTCGATCGCGCAGGCCTTCGGCACTGGCGCTGGGCCTGCTGCCTGAACCGGGGCGCTGTCGCCACCGCTGGAAACGGCGTTGAGCTTGCCGGTGTTGATGGTCGACTTCTCGGTGCTGGTCGCGGCCAGGGCACGGAGGTAGTAGGTGGTTTTCAGGCCACGGTACCAGGCCATGCGGTAGGTCACGTCCAGCTTCTTGCCCGAGGCGCCGGCAATGTACAGGTTCAGCGATTGCGCCTGGTCGATCCACTTCTGACGACGCGAGGCCGCATCGACAATCCACTTGGTTTCGACTTCGAACGCGGTGGCGTACAGGTCTTTGAGCTCTTGCGGAATACGCTCGATCTGCTGCACCGAACCATCGTAGTACTTCAGGTCGTTGATCATGACCGAGTCCCACAGGCCGCGGGCTTTCAGGTCGCGCACCAGGTACGGGTTGATCACGGTGAATTCGCCCGACAGGTTGGATTTCACGTACAGGTTCTGATAAGTCGGCTCGATCGACTGCGACACGCCGGTGATGTTGGCAATGGTTGCAGTTGGCGCGATGGCCATGATGTTCGAGTTACGGATACCTTTCTTGACGCGCTCGCGCACCGGGGCCCAGTCCAGCGACTCTTCCAGGTTGACGTCGATGTACTTGGCACCACGCGCCTCGATCAGGATCTGTTGCGAATCCAGTGGCAGGATGCCCTTGGACCACAGCGAGCCCTGGAAGGTCTCGTAGGCGCCACGCTCGTCGGCCAGGTCGCACGAAGCCTGGATGGCGAAGTAGCTGACCGCCTCCATCGACTTGTCGGCGAACTCGACGGCCGCGTCGGAGCCGTACGGGATGTGCTGCAGGTACAGCGCATCCTGGAAGCCCATGATGCCCAGGCCGACCGGGCGGTGCTTGAAGTTCGAGTTACGCGCTTGCGGCACCGAGTAGTAGTTGATGTCGATCACGTTGTCGAGCATGCGCACGGCGGTGTTCACGGTGCGTTGCAGCTTGGCGGTGTCCAGCTTGCCATCATTGATGTGGTTCGGCAGGTTGATCGAGCCCAGGTTGCAGACCGCGATCTCGTCCTTGTTGGTGTTCAGGGTGATCTCGGTGCACAGGTTCGAGCTGTGGACCACGCCCACGTGCTGCTGCGGCGAACGCAGGTTGCACGGGTCCTTGAAGGTCAGCCATGGGTGGCCGGTCTCGAACAGCATCGACAGCATCTTGCGCCACAGGTCTTTGGCCTGGATGGTCTTGAACACCTTGATCTTGTTGTACTCGGTCAGGGCTTCGTAGTACTCGTAGCGCTCTTCGAAGGCCTTGCCGGTCAGGTCGTGCAGGTCGGGCACTTCCGATGGCGAGAACAGGGTCCACTTGCCGTCATCGAAGACACGCTTCATGAACAGGTCAGGGATCCAGTTGGCGGTGTTCATGTCGTGGGTACGGCGGCGGTCATCACCGGTGTTCTTGCGCAGCTCGATGAACTCTTCGATGTCCAGGTGCCAGGTTTCCAGGTAGGCACACACGGCGCCTTTGCGCTTGCCACCCTGGTTCACGGCAACGGCCGTGTCGTTGACCACTTTCAGGAACGGCACCACGCCCTGGGACTTGCCATTGGTGCCCTTGATGTACGAGCCCAGTGCACGGACCGGGGTCCAGTCGTTGCCCAGGCCACCGGCGAATTTCGACAGCATGGCGTTGTCGTGGATCGCGTGGTAGATGCCCGACAGGTCGTCTGGCACGGTGGTCAGGTAGCAGCTGGACAGCTGCGGGCGCAGGGTACCGGCGTTGAACAGGGTCGGGGTCGAGGCCATGTAGTCGAACGACGACAACAGGTTGTAGAACTCGATCGCACGGGCTTCCTTGTCTTTCTCTTCCAGCGCCAGGCCCATGGCCACACGCATGAAGAACACCTGTGGCAGCTCGAAGCGCACGCCATCCTTGTGGATGAAGTAGCGGTCGTACAGGGTTTGCAGGCCCAGGTAGGTAAACTGCTGGTCGCGCTCGTGGTCGATGGCCTTGCCCAGACGCTCCAGGTCGTAGCCTTTCAGGGCAGGGTCCAGCAGCTCGAATTCGACGCCTTTCTCGACATAGGCCGGCAGCGCCTTGGCGTACAGGTCGGCCATTTCATGGTGGGTGGCGCTTTCGGCGACGTTCAGGAAGCCCAGGCCTTCGGCGCGCAGGGTGTCCATCAGCAGGCGGGCAGTGACGAACGAGTAGTTCGGCTCGCGCTCTACCAGGGTACGGGCAGTCATCACCAGGGCGGTGTTGACGTCCTTGATGGCCACGCCGTCGTAGAGGTTCTTCAGGGTTTCGCGCTGGATCAGGTCGCCATCGACTTCGGCCAGGCCTTCGCAGGCTTCGCTGATGATGGTGTTCAGGCGGGCCATGTCCAGTGGTGCCAGGCTGCCGTCGGCCAGGGTAATGCGGATGCTCGGGTGTGGCTCGACCACGGCGTCGTTGTTGGCGCGGGTCGCACGCTCCTTGGCACGCTGGTCGCGGTAGATCACGTAGTCGCGGGCGACTTTCTGCTCGCCGGCGCGCATCAGGGCCAGCTCGACCTGGTCCTGGATTTCTTCGATGTGGATGGTGCCACCCGATGGCATGCGACGCTTGAACGTGGCGGTAACCTGCTCGGTCAGGCGCGCGACGGTGTCGTGGATGCGCGACGAGGCGGCGGCGGTGCCGCCTTCAACTGCGAGGAACGCCTTGGTGATGGCAACGGTGATCTTGTCGTCGGTGTACGGGACGACAGTGCCGTTACGCTTGATCACGCGCAGTTGGCCAGGGGCGGTAGCAGCCAGATCCTGCTGGGAATCGGCGGCCTGCGGCACCTTGGCCTGCGGGTTCTCGCGAGTTGTGTCGGTTTGCATGGGTGGGTGTCTCCACAGTTTCTATATTGTACAGGCGCCTTTTGAGCGCCCACCGTTCCGTCCACTTGCTCGATAACCTCACGGGGATGCGCACTGCATGCGCACCCGCCCGCGCGGGCGTACCGACTTCGGGACAGACTCAGGAATAAGGGGCAATGGCTTGCCGCTCCCTGGCCGAAGTCAAAGGTTCTGGGCTGGGCCCAAAAACTGTTGCTGATGAGTGCCAGGCTGGCCTGCAACACCCATGCCCGAACAAGGCCCTGGGTGGGCTTGCCTCGGTCGCCTCCGCAGGAGCGGTTTGGCTGCTGAAATCACTTGAAGTTCCACCCCGAAGATCGTTTGATCTAGCGGGTTGACTTTTGTGTGTGATTTTGCACGAACCCCTATATCTAGTGGTTCGCTGCGATCGGGATACAAGATAATGCGGTATTGGGGTGTTTGCAAGGCGAGCGTCTGTGGATAACGTGTGGGTACTTTGTGGGTGAAAGGTGAGTATTCGCTGTAGGCCTTGTGCCAAGTGGTTTGCAGTATTTTTCGGCCGTTCGCCGCCCCGTCGCAGTTTTTGCGGGCGCGCACCCTACCACAAAAAACGCTCGAGCCAAGGGGGGCAGGTGCGTGGCTGTAGCGGGTTGCTGCCTGTCAGATCGAGCACCGCGCGGGCCACGCTCGATTTCATGGACAGCAAAGATCTACAGTCATACGCTCAAAGGCCAAGATTGCGATCCAGAGAATAAAAAGGCCAAAGCCATGGACCAGACCCAACCCCGCATTCTGATCGTCGAGGACGACCCGCGCCTGGCCGAGCTGACCGCCGAGTACCTGCAGGCCAACGGCTTCGAGGTCGCGGTCGAGGGCGATGGCGCGCGTGCCGTGCGTCGGATCGTCGACAGCCAACCTGATCTGGTCATTCTCGACCTGATGCTGCCGGGCGAGGACGGCTTGAGCATCTGCCGCCGGGCGCGCAACCAGTACCCTGGGCCGATCCTGATGCTCACCGCACGCAGCGACGAACTCGACCAGATCCACGGGTTGGACCTGGGCGCCGACGACTATGTCTGCAAACCGGTGCGCCCGCGCCTGCTGTTGGCGCGTATCCAGGCCTTGCTGCGCCGTAGCGAAGCCCTGGACAGCAAGCGCCAGGACCTGGCGTTCGGTGCCCTGCACATCGACAACCGGCTGCGCGAGGCGCGCCTCGGTGAGCAACTGATCGAACTGACCGGCGCCGAATTCGACTTGCTCTGGCTGCTGGCCAGCAATGCCGGGCGGGTGCTTAGCCGCGAACAGATCTTCACTGCGCTGCGTGGTGTTGGCTACGACGGCCAGGACCGTTCCATCGACATCCGCATTTCCAGGATCCGCCCCAAGATCGGCGATGACCCGCTGCAGCCGCGGCTGATCAAGACCCTGCGCAGCAAGGGCTACCTGTTCGTCGGCGAGGCACCATGAACAATTCGATTTTCCTGCGCATCTATGGCGGCATGCTGGCGGTGCTGGTACTGGTGGCGCTGCTGGGCGTGCTCAGCCTGCACCTGGTCAACGAGGTGCGCGCCGCCCAGCACCGTGAGAGCCTGGCGCAAGGCACCTTCAGCCTGATGGCGGACAACCTGGCGGTGCAGAACGCAACCGAACGCAAGCGCTCGCTGTTGATCTGGGAGCGCCTGCTCGGCGTGCCACTGGCGCTGCAGCCGATGAGCGCCCGCCGGCTTGATGGCACCCAGCGTGCGCGCCTGGCCCGTGGCCTGGTGGTGGTGGAAAAAACCGGCCCGCATGCGGCACAGGTGCTGCGCAAGGTTGGCCAGGAAGACCTGATGCTGGTGGCGCAGATCAACCAGATCAGCGAGCAGCTGGCACGCGCGACACTTTATCTGCTGGCCGATGAGCTGGTGCGCTACCCGGTCACCGAACAACAGCAGCGCCTGGCCCGGTTGACGCAGGAAAAAGGCTTCGGCTTCGGCGTTGCATTGCAACGGATCGAGCGCGTCAGCCTGGACGATGACCAGAGGCACAGGGTCGAGGAGGGCGACACGGTGATGGCGCTGGGCAAGGATGGCGATTCGATCCGGGTGTTCGCCGGGTTGACCGGCTCGCCCTGGGTGCTGGAGATCGGCCCGCTGTACCAGCTCAACCCGTATCCGCCGCAGTTGCTGGTCCTGATCGCGTTTCTGGGCCTGTGCCTGATCGGTCTGGTGGTCTACTTGCTGGTCCGCCAGCTGGAGCGCCGCGTGTCGGGCCTGGAAGTTGCCGCCACACGCATCGCCCAAGGCAGCCTGGACACACGCGTACCGGCTGGCGACACCGACTCGGTAGGGCGCCTGGCCGCAGCATTCAATGGCATGGCCGAGCACTTGCAGCGTTCGCTGACCATGCAGCGTGAGCTGGTGCGCGCGGTATCCCACGAGTTGCGCACGCCGGTGGCGCGCCTGCGCTTTGGCCTGGAGATGATCGAAAGTGCCAGCACCGAGCAGGCGCGCGCCAAGCACCTGGCTGGCATGGACGGCGACATCCAGGACCTCGACAAGCTGGTCGACGAAATGCTCACTTACGCGCGCCTGGAGCAAGGCGCGCCGGCCTTGCAGTTCCAGCGGATCGACATCGATGCCTTGCTCGACCGGGTGATCGACGAGCTGGCGCCGCTGTGTGCCGATGTGCGCGTCGAGCGGGGTGAGTGCCAGGGGGCCGATGCCGACGGCGCCTGGGTCGAGGCGGAGCCGCGCTACCTGCACCGGGCGCTGCAGAACCTGGTCGGCAATGCCATGCGCCACGCCGAGTCGCAGGTACGCCTGAGCTACCAGCTGGGGCAGCAACGCTGCCGCATCGATGTGGAAGACGATGGCCCAGGCATCCCGGAGGGGGTATGGGACCGCATTTTCACGCCGTTCACCCGCCTGGACGACAGCCGCACCCGCGCCTCGGGCGGGCATGGCCTGGGCCTTTCGATTGTACGGCGGATCATCTACTGGCATGCCGGGCGAGCCACGGTAGGGCGCAGTGCGGCGTTGGGGGGCGCCTGCTTCAGCCTGAACTGGCCGCGCCAGCAGGCACCGCTGTAGGCGTCAGACGCTCACCAGGCTAAGCAGATGGCCGTTTTGCAGGCTGAACTGGCCGTGCAGCTCTGCCCCGCGTTGCCACTGTGGCGACAGGTCGGTGAGCAGGCGCAGGCGCGCCAGCCCCTCGCCAGACCAGTCGAGCACTTCGGCGTGCTCGAAGTAGAAACGCTGGCGGGTCAGGGGGTAGAGGGTCTTGAACAGGCTTTCCTTCAGCGAGAAGGTCAGGGTGACCGTCAGCCCAAGCTGAGCGCGGTCCAGGCGCTCCAGCTCGGCCGGGGTGAGAATTTCGCCCATCAAGCGCTCGGCGCGTTCGTCATCGAGCAGGGCTTCCTGATCCAGGCCCAGGCCCTGGCAGCTGTGGGCGGCAGCGACCACCGCGGCGGCCCAGCCTTGGCCATGGGTGATCGAGCCATGAATGCCGGCGGGCCAGATGGGCGAGCGGTCGTCATGGGTGCCAGGCACATAATAGCGACCGTCCAGGCGCTGCAGCGCGGCCCGTGCGCAGGCACGGCCGGCCAGGTACTCGGCCTGGCGCTTGGGCACCGAGCGCAGCAGGCTGGCGCTTGGCACTACCCCCGCGCGCTGGAAGTCGTCGGCCCCTAGCTGGGCGGGGTCGAAGGCGCAACTGACCAGCACCGCACCGGGTAATGGGCGGGGCAGGGGCCAGTGGTACTGAAGTGGGGCGCAGCAGGCGGGGAGCGTGTTCATGGCGGCTATTGTGCCAGCCGCGGCGACGGTGTGGGAGATGCAATAGCCGAGGCTGCCGTGCAGCCCATCGCCGGCAAGCCTGCAGGCCCGAAGATCTATGCAGTGCCTGTGGAAGCTGGCTTGCCGACAATGGGCCGCAAAGCGGGCCGTACAATCGCTATTTGAATACCTTCTTGAAAAACGCCTGCATATCCGCCCAGGAGCTTTCATCCGCGGCCTTGTTATAACCAATGTCCGGCCCGCCATGCTCGCCATGGCTCAAGCGGTCTGCATCCGGGTTGGTGAAGCCGTGCTTGGCCCCTTCGATGCTGACGAACTGATAGTTCACCTTGGCCGCCTCCATCTCGGCCTTGAAGTCCTTGACCTGTTGCGGTGTGACCATGCTATCGGCCGCGCCGTGCTCGACCAGGATATCCGCGCGTACCACGCCCGGTTTGGCCGGGGTAGCGGTAGCCAGTGCGCCGTGGAAGCTCACTACGCCGTCGAGTTTCTCCCCACGGCGTGCAGCATCCAGCACCACCTTGCCGCCGAAGCAGTAGCCGACCGCACCCAGCTCGTGCTTGTTGGTGTTCGGTTGCAGTTTCAGCAGCTCAAGGCCCGCATCGAAGCGCCTGGCTGCAGCGGCAGGGTCTTTCAGTGCGGCCGCCATGAACGCCTGGGCATCCTGCGGGTGCTCGGTGTGCTTGCCATCGCCATACATGTCGATGGCCAGGGCGTTATAGCCCAGCGCTGCCAGGTCACGGGCGCGGCGCTTGGCATAATCGTTCAGCCCCCACCATTCATGCACCACGACAATGCCGGGGCGCTTGCCCTCGACGGCGTCGTCGTATGCGTAGTAGCCGACCAGCCGGTTGCCGTCGGCGTCCTGGTAAGGAATTTCGCGGGTTTGTACCGCCGCTTGGGCAAGGGCAGCGCTGCACATCAGGGTCAGAGCCAGCAGGACACGCATGGGTACTACTCCTTGTTCGGCAATCGGGTCGTTCAGCCGAGGTTCAGTCAGGGTTCAGTCGCGGTTCAGGGTGCCCTGCTTACTCTAGCTTCCAGACCGAAACAACGCACCCAACTGGAGTAACCTGCCATGAAAACCTTCAATACCCTGCTTGCCGCCATGGCCGTCTGCGCCGCTGGCGTCACCACCGCTCAGGCTGCCGATGACAACTTCGCCAGCCTCACCTACGGCCAGACCAGCGACAAGGTTCGCAAGTCCGGCCTGTTGCAGCGCAACACCGACAACCTCAACACCGACGGCATCATCGGCAAGGATGACACCTGGGGTGTGCGTGTGGGCAAGATCAACGACCAAGGCCGTTACTACATGACCTATGACAACGTCTCGGGCGACCACAGCGGCCTGAAACTGCGTCAGGAAAACCTGCTGGGCAGTTATGACCTGTTCCTGCCGGTGGGCGATACCACCAAACTGTTTGGCGGTGGCAGCCTGGGCATGACCAAGCTCACCCAGGACTCGCCAGGCGCCCGCCGCGATACCGACTACGGTTATGCCTACGGGCTGCAGGCCGGTGTGATCCAGGACATCACCGACAAGGCTTCGGTCGAGCTGGGCTACCGCTATCTGCGCACCAATGCGGCAACCGAGGTCGGCGCGCATGGCGGGCCGAAGGATGGCACCCTGCGCCTGAGCAGCAGTGCGCAGACTTACCTGGCGGCCTCCTACAAGTTCTGACGGCCTGCCGGGTTATCCTGTACCGGCCTCTTCGCGGCTAAAGCCGCTGCCACAGGGATCGCACAGTCCAGCAAACCTGTGTGCTCCCTGTGAGAGCGGCTTTAGCCGCGAAGAGGCCGGTACAGGCAATAGATGAAAAGGAGCTGCATATGAAACTGCTGGTGGTTGAGGACGAAGCCCTGCTTCGCCATCACCTCTACACCCGCCTGGGCGAAAGCGGCCACGTAGTCGAGGCGGTCGCCGATGCCGAGGAGGCGCTGTACCAGGCCGGGCAGTACCACTTCGACCTGGCCATCATCGACCTGGGCTTGCCCGGTATCAGTGGCCTGGAGCTGATCACGCGCCTGCGCAGCCAGGACAAGACCTTCCCCATCCTCATCCTCACGGCCCGTGGCAACTGGCAGGACAAGGTCGAAGGCCTGGCCGCAGGCGCCGACGACTACCTGGTCAAACCCTTCCAGTTCGAAGAGCTCGAAGCCCGCCTGAATGCGCTGCTGCGCCGCTCCAGCGGCTTCACCCAGTCGACCATCGCTGCCGGCCCGCTGGTGCTCGACCTCAACCGCAAGCAGGCCAGCCTCGATGCGCAGCCGTTGGCGCTCACGGCTTATGAGTACCGCATCCTCGAATACCTCATGCGCCATCATCAGCAAGTGGTGGCCAAGGACCGCCTGATGGAGCAACTGTACCCAGGCGATGAGGAGCGTGACCCCAATGTCATCGA
Source organism: Pseudomonas sp. BJP69 (assembly GCF_007633355.1). NCBI lineage: Bacteria > Pseudomonadati > Pseudomonadota > Gammaproteobacteria > Pseudomonadales > Pseudomonadaceae > Pseudomonas > Pseudomonas sp. BJP69. The sequence continues at coordinate 4,114,410 of NZ_CP041933.1, read as the reverse complement.
AGTGCTGATCGGCCGCCTGCGCCGCAAGCTGGAAGGCGAGCAGGGGTTCAAACCCATCGATACCGTACGTGGCCTGGGCTACCTGTTCACCGAGCGCTGCCGATGATTCGTTCCCTGCGCGTGCGCCTGATGCTGGCCGCCGCCGTGCTGGCGCTGCTGTTCATGCTGGGGTTGCTGCCCGCGTTGCAGAAGGCGTTCAGCCTGGCCCTGCAGGAGTCGATCGAGCAGCGCCTGGCCTCGGACGTAACCACGCTGATATCGGCCGCGCGCATCGAAGGCGGCCAGTTGCAGATGCCTGAACTGCTGCCGGACGAGCGTTACAACCTGCCGTACACCGGCCTGCTCGGGTATATCTTCGACCGCGATGGCCAGCTGGTCTGGCAGTCCCGCGCCACCGCCGACCGGCACATCAACTACCGGCCGCGCTATGACGGGCGCGGCAACGAATTTGCCCGCATCCACCAGGCCGACGGTGAAGAGTTCTTTGTCTACGACGTCGAGATCAAGCTGCTGGGTGGCCAGAGCGCAGCCTACAGCATTGTCGCCCTGCAGCCGGTGAGCGAGTACAAGGCCACCCTCGACGGCCTGCGCGAAAAGCTCTACCTGGGCTTCGGCGCCGCCTTGCTGGCGCTGCTGGTGTTGCTGTGGGCCGGCTTGACCTGGGGCTTGCGCTCGCTGCGCCGGCTCAGCCACGAACTGGATGAGGTGGAAGCAGGGGCGCGCGATGGCCTGAGCGGCGAGCACCCCCGCGAGCTGCTGCGCCTGACCCGCTCGCTCAACCGTTTGCTGCGCAGTGAACGCGAGCAGCGTACGCGCTACCGGGATTCGCTGGACGACCTGGCACACAGCCTGAAAACCCCGCTGGCGGTGTTGCAGGGGGTGGGCGAAAGCCTGCAGCAGCGCAGTGGCGAACGCGTACAGGCGCGGGTGCTGCAAAGCCAGATCGAACGCATGAGCCAGCAGATCGACTACCAGCTGCAGCGCGCCAGCCTGCGCAAGAGTGGCCTGGTGCGCCACAGTGTGCCGCTACGGCCTGTGCTCGACAGCCTGTGCAGCACGTTGGCCAAGGTATACCGGGACAAACGCGTGGAGGTGCAACGGGTGTTACCCGGGGCGGCCCAGGTGCCGATGGAGCAGGGCGCCTTGCTGGAGATGCTCGGCAACCTGCTGGAAAACGCCTATCGGCTGAGCCTTGGCCAAGTGCGCGTAAGCCTTGAGCAAGTGCCAGGGCGCCTGACCTTGTGCATCGAAGACGACGGGCCGGGCGTACCGGTCGACCAGCGCGAACGCATCCTCGAGCGCGGTGAGCGGCTGGACAGTCAGCACCCGGGGCAGGGCATCGGCCTGGCGGTGGTCAAGGATATCGTCGACAGCTATGACGCCGTGCTCAGCCTGGGGGACTCCCCACTGGGTGGGGCCGCGTTCAGGATTACCTTCAACCTCGATTGATTCACGGCCCGGGTGGGCGGATTCCCGCCAATATGCCTGTACAAAACCCGCCACCGGGCGGAAATCCGCCAGCTTTCCTCACTTTTATCGCCCCGTCGTTGGGCATTAATCCTTGCTAAACAAGGTATTCGCACCCTTGCTGGGCACTTTGGCACCACCCTTGCTATTGATCTACGCAGAGGCCTGCCCAGGCAGCTCGAACACAACGACAAATCCCTCCAGGTGCAGGAGGGTTAGCGATTCAGGTGCCCCATCACCCTGGGAAGGGTGAGCCGGCACACTTGAGGAAAATTAGCCATGACGACACGTCAGCCGCTGTACAAATCCCTGTATGTCCAGGTGTTGGTCGCCATCACCATCGGCATCCTGCTCGGCCACTTCTACCCGGAAACGGGCGTCGCGCTCAAACCCTTCGGTGACGGTTTCGTCAAACTGATCAAGATGGTCATCGCCCCGATCATCTTCTGTACCGTGGTCAGCGGCATCGCCGGCATGCAGAGCATGAAGTCGGTCGGCAAGACTGGCGGCTACGCGCTGCTGTACTTTGAAATCGTCTCCACCATCGCCTTGATCATTGGCCTCATCGTCGTCAACGTGGTCAAGCCAGGCGCTGGCATGCACATCGACGTCAGCACCCTGAACGCCAGCAGTGTGGCTGCCTATGCCGCCGCCGGTGCGCAGCAGACCACGGTCGGCTTCCTGCTCAACGTCATCCCCAACACGGTGGTCGGTGCATTCGCCAACGGCGATATCCTGCAAGTGCTGATGTTCTCGGTCCTGTTCGGCTTCGCCCTGCACCGCCTGGGCAGCTACGGCAAGCCGCTGCTGGACATGATCGACCGCTTCGCCCATGTCATGTTCAACATCATCAACATGATCATGAAGCTGGCACCGCTTGGCGCCTTCGGTGCCATGGCCTTCACCATCGGCCAGTACGGCGTGGGTTCGCTGGTGCAACTGGGCTACCTGATGGCCTGCTTCTACATCACCTGCCTGTTGTTCGTGCTGGTGGTGCTGGGCGGTATCTGCCGCGCCCACGGCTTCAGCGTGCTGAAACTGATCCGCTACATCCGTGAAGAGCTGCTGATCGTGCTGGGCACCTCCTCGTCGGAATCGGCCCTGCCGCGCATGCTGGCCAAGATGGAACGCCTGGGTGCCAAGAAGTCCGTGGTTGGCCTGGTGATCCCGACCGGGTACTCGTTCAACCTCGACGGCACCTCGATCTACCTGACCATGGCAGCGGTATTCATTGCCCAGGCCACCGACACCACCATGGACATCACCCACCAGATCACCTTGCTGTTGGTGCTGCTGGTGGCTTCCAAGGGTGCTGCCGGCGTCACCGGGTCGGGCTTCATCGTGCTGGCTGCCACCCTGTCGGCGGTGGGCCACCTGCCGGTTGCCGGCCTGGCGCTGATCCTCGGTATCGACCGCTTCATGTCCGAAGCCCGCGCCCTGACCAACCTGGTCGGCAACGCCGTTGCCACCGTGGTCGTGGCCAAGTGGGTCAAGGAAATGGACAACGACAAGCTGGCCTCGGAGCTGGCGTCCGGCGGTGCACCGCTGGTTGATACCCGCCCAACCGACGACCTGGGTGTGGCTGAAGGCCCGGCTCGTTGATAGCGGCTTGAAATGCAAAAAGGCGACCTCGGGTCGCCTTTTTCGTGCCTGCACGGTCCTTGTAGGAGCGGGCTTGCGTCGCGAAAGGGCTGCGTAGCAGCCCCGGCAAGCTTGCAGGATGGCTAAAGCCCCGGGGCCGCTACGCGCCCCATCGCGACGCAAGGCCGCTCCTACAATGGACAGCGAACAAGCCTGAATCGGGGTCAGGCCAGTAGCACCTCCAACACCCGTTCCGGTGCAGGCACCTGGTAGGCCGGGCGTGGGTCCTGGGCCAGGCACTATTCGATCAGCGCCAGGCGACCTAGGGTCGCCTTTTTCATGCCTGCGCGGTCCTTGTAGGAGCGGCCTTGCGTCGCGAAAGGGCTGCGTAGCAGCCCCGGCAAGCTTGCAGGATGGCTAAAGCCCCGGGGCCGCTACGCGCCCCATCGCGACGCAAGGCCGCTCCTACAATGGGCAGCGAACAAGCCTGAATCGGGGTCAGGCCAGCACCACCTCCAACACCCGGATCACCTCCGGCTGCGGGTAATGCCAGCGCACCTGCACATCCCAGAACCTCACCCCGTACACCCGTTCCGGTGCAGGTACCTGGTAGGCCGGGCGTGGGTCCTGGGCCAGGCATTGTTCGATCAGCGCCACCAGCGGCTCACCCAGCCGCAATGCATGCTCGCGGGCCTGCGCCAATGCGCTGTCGGCCCAGTGCACGGCAATGGCTGCAGGCGCGGCGCTGGCCATCTGGTTGCTGGCGCATGCAATGCTGTCGGCGTAAGGCACGTAGGGCTTGATGTCCAGCACCGGCGTGCCGTCCAACAGGTCGATCCCGGACAGCAGCAGCCGCCCCGGTTCAACCCCCTCCAGGCGCACCACCGACTGGCCGATGCCATTGGGCCGATGGGTGGCGCGGGTCGCGAACACGCCCATGCTCTTGTTGCCACCCAGGCGCGGTGGCCGCACCTTCAGGCGTGGCTTGTCTTCCAGTGCCTGGTGGAACAGGAACAGCAGCCAGACATGGCTGACCTGCTCCAGGCCTTCGACTGCCTCACCCTGGTCGAACGGCGGCAGCAGCTCCAGCACCCCGCGGGCGGCGGGAGCCAGCTGCGGTTGGCGCGGAATGGCAAACTTTTCCTTGAAGCATGAACGGACGATACCGACCGGGGCAACGGTGTGCTGCATGGTCACTCAGCCGCGCACGCGCAAAGTCAGGCCCTTGAGGAAGTTGCGCAGCAACTGGTCGCCGCACGGCCGGTAGTTGTCGTGGCCAGCTTTGCGGAACAGTGCACTCAATTCCGGCTTGCTGACCGGGAAGTTCACGGACTTGAGGATCGCGTGCAAGTCGTCCTCCTTGAGTTCGAAAGCCACCCGCAGCTTCTTGAGGATCAGGTTGTTGGTCACCGGCAGCTCGATCGGTTGCGCCGGGCGGCTGTCATCCTTGCCGCGACGGTAGAACACCAGGCCGTCGAGGAAGTGCGCCATCACCCGCTCAGGGCAACGCACAAAGCCTTCTTCGTCTTCTTTCTTCAGGTAGGTGGCGAGCACCAGCGGGTGCACTTCGAGGCCGGAGAGGCCGATGATCTCGGCCATCTTGGCGTCGTTCACCTTGAGCATGTAGCGCAGGCTGCGCAGGACGTCGTTGTGGTTCATTGCTGCTGAATCCTGTTCAGGTGCCGCGCGTTCCAGCGCGGCCTATTACTTAGAAACGTTCGGTACTGGCCACATAGCGCCATTGGCCCAGCGGCAACTTGCCCATCGACACGCCACCCAGGCGAATGCGCCGCATGCCGACCAGCTCCAAGCGCAGGTAAGCGCACAATTCGGCGATTTGCCCGGGCTGCGGGTTTTTCAGGGCCATGCGCAGGTGGATCTCGTTCTGCCAGCTGGCCTTGGCCTTGGGTAGCTCACGGTCATTGCGCGTAGCACCGCGGGCCAGGCGCTCCAGTGCCTGGGGCGTGGTCTGGCCGCGCACTTCAACGATGAATTCCTGCTCCAGGCGGCGCAGGTCGGCTTCGATCTTGCGGGTCACCCGCCAGTCCTGGGTGAACACTTGCAGGCCACTGGCGCCGCGCTCCAGTGGGGCGACGCAAGCCTGCCGGGCAAAGTGCCCGTGCAGCGCACGCACGCCCTCGCGGTGGGCTTCGCTGAGGCTGCCCATGTTGATGCTGGCGCGGGCGCTTTCGCTGTCCATGTCGGCAGGCTGGTTCAGCAGCAGGGTCACCGGCTCCAGGGTCTCGGCGCGGGCGCCAGGCAACAGCTCGACGCGCTGTTGCCCGACCTTGAACTGCGGCTGCTCGACCACCACGCCATCGACCGTGACCCAGCCTCCTTCAATGTACAGCTCGGCCTCGCGGCGAGAGCAGCCAAGCTGCTCGATGAGGCGTTTGGACAGGCGGACGGGTTCGGACATGGCGCAATTCGCAGAGGCAGGGAAAGGTGACCATTGTACCTGCCCCTACGCGGTTGATGATGGGAATCTGTGTCACTTGCGCCATTTCGGCGACCTGCTGCGGCATATTCAGTCGCCGCTGAACTGGCCTGTGCCCCGCAGGCGCATATGCAGCAGGGGGTAGGGTTGGCCAAGGCCGTCGGTAGGGGAGCGGCCGACCACCTCGAAACCTTCATGCAGGTAGAAGCCCAGGGCTTGCAGGTTCTGCTCGTTGACGTCCAGGGTTTCGGCATTGAGTTCGTTGATGGCGTAGCGCAGCAAGCGCCTGCCTACGCCCTGGCCACGGTAGGCCGGGGCAACGAAGAGCATATCCACCCGGCTGCTGGCGACCCCGGCGAACCCGCAGATACGCTGGCGGTCCTTGCAGCAGACCAGCATCACGGCGTCGAGGTAGCGGTACAGCACATGCTCACGCAGCAGCCGGACATAGGCATCGGGTAGAAAATCGTGGGTCGCGCGCACCGAGTCTTCCCAGACCTGGGCCAGTTCGGGGTAGTCGCTAAGGTGCGGGGTTTGCAGGGACAATGGCTGGCGCATCGGGGTACGTTCCTCTGGGGCTGAGGAAACGATAGATGCTAAAAGCGCAACAGGCCCAAGGATTGCCGGTGCGCCTGCGCGGCCCATCATCGGCCAGGCAGCTCCCTGGTAAAGGAGCTGCTGGCCGGCGATGGTGCGCAGCGTACTGCGTGGGTGTCAGACCGGCTCGGCCCACATGTCGTATTCGTCGGCGTCTACCACCCGGCAACGAACCTTGTCGCCTGGCTTGAAGCCATGGTCGCCATCGATGAACACGCTGCCGTCGATTTCCGGGGCATCGAAGAAGCTGCGGCCTACCGAACCTTGCGCCTCGACTTCGTCGATCAGCACTTCGATTTCCTTGCCGATGCGCAGTTGCAGGCGGGCAGCGCTGATGGCCTGCTGGTGGGCCATGAAACGGTCCCAACGGTCCTGCTTGATGTCGTCCGGCACTTCATCCAGGCCCAGGTCGTTGGCCGGGGCGCCTTCCACGGGCGAGTACTGGAAGCAGCCCACGCGGTCGAGCTGGGCTTCGGTTAGCCAGTCCAGCAGGTACTGGAAGTCTTCTTCGGTTTCGCCGGGGAAGCCGACGATGAAGGTGGAACGGATCACCAGTTCGGGGCACTGTTCGCGCCACTGCTTGATGCGTGCCAGGGTACGGTCTTCGAAAGCCGGGCGCTTCATCGACTTGAGCACTTTCGGGCTGGCATGCTGGAACGGAATGTCCAGGTACGGCAGGATCTTGCCGGCCGCCATCAACGGGATCACATCGTCGACATTCGGGTAAGGGTACACGTAGTGCAGGCGCACCCAGGCACCCAGGCTGCTCAGTGCTTCGCACAGTTCAAGCATGCGCGTCTTGACCGGGCGGCCGTTCCAGAAGTCGGTCTTGTACTTGACGTCAACGCCATAGGCGCTGGTGTCCTGGGAAATCACCAGGATCTCCTTGACCCCGGCCTTCACCAGGCGCTCGGCCTCGCTCAGCACTTCGCCCACCGGGCGGCTGACCAGCTTGCCGCGCATCGACGGGATGATGCAGAAGCTGCAGCTGTGGTTGCAGCCTTCGGAAATTTTCAGGTAGGCGTAGTGGCGCGGGGTCAACTTGACCCCTTGTGGCGGTACCAGGTCGATCAGCGGGTTGTGGTCCTGGCGGGGTGGCACCACTTCGTGCACGGCGTTGACCACCTGCTCGTACTGTTGCGGGCCTGTGACCGACAGCACGCTTGGGTGCACGTCACGGATGTTGCCTTCTTCAACGCCCATGCAGCCGGTCACGATGACCTTGCCGTTTTCCTTGATCGCTTCGCCGATAACTTCCAGCGATTCGGCCTTGGCACTGTCGATGAAGCCGCAGGTGTTGACCACCACCACGTCGGCATCCTCGTAGGTGGGCACGACTTCATAGCCTTCCATGCGCAGCTGGGTCAGGATGCGCTCGGAATCGACCAGGGCTTTGGGGCAACCCAGGCTTACGAAACCTACCTTGGGGGTGGCGGGCGTGGTGGACATGACTAACCTCGGTATTGAATGCAGGTCGCCCGGCCGGAATCGGGGGCGATCTTGACGGGCGCTTTTGGCGCCTCTGATCAAAAAGTGCGCAATTCTAGCGAGCGCAGGGACGCTTGACCAGCAGAAATACGACGAACGCTGCGCTATGCTTCGCGCCGTTGCGCCAAGCTGCAGTGAGTGCTTGGTCGCAGAGTGAATACTGAAAGGCCGTAATGGCCGTCTGCGGGAGTGGTCGATGGTTCAGGCAAGCAGTCACGCTGAGGGCGGGCACGAGGGTAAGCAGGGTGCGACGCGGTCGCTGGGCCTGCTCGTGGCAGCGGTCGGGGTGGTTTATGGCGATATCGGCACCAGCCCGCTGTATACCCTGAAGGAAGTCTTTACCGGTGGTTATGGGGTGCCGGTCAACCATGACGGCGTACTGGGGATCCTGTCGCTGATCCTCTGGTCGCTGCTGTGGGTGGTGTCGTTCAAGTACGTGATGTTCATCCTGCGCGCCGACAACCAGGGCGAGGGCGGCACCATGACCCTGACTGCGCTGGCGCGGCGGGCTACGGCGGCCTACCCGCGGCTGCGCACACTGATGGTGATCTGTGGCCTGATCGGCGCTTCGCTGTTCTATGGTGACAGCATGATCACCCCGGCGGTGTCGGTGCTGTCAGCGGTAGAGGGCATGGGCCTGGCGTTCGACGGTATCGACCACTGGGTGGTGCCGATTTCGCTGGTGGTGCTGGTGGCCCTGTTCCTGGTGCAGAAGCACGGTACCGAGAAGATCGGCAAGCTGTTCGGCCCGATCATGGTCACCTGGTTCGTGGTGCTCGGTGCACTGGGCGTGCACGGCATTTCGCAAAGCCCGGAAGTGCTCAAGGCCTTCAACCCCGGCTGGGCGGTCAACTTCTTCGTGGTGCACCCGGGGATGGGCGTGGCCATTCTGGGGGCGGTGGTGCTGGCGCTGACCGGTGCCGAGGCATTGTATGCCGACATGGGCCATTTTGGCCGCAAGCCTATCGCCCGTGCCTGGTTCATCCTGGTGCTGCCGGCGCTGGTGCTCAACTATTTTGGCCAGGGCGCGCTCCTGCTGCAGGATCCGGATGCGGCCCGTAACCCGTTCTACCTGCTGGCACCGGGCTGGGCGTTGTTGCCGTTGGTCGGCCTGGCCACCCTGGCCACGGTGATCGCCTCGCAGGCAGTGATTTCCGGGGCCTTCTCCTTGACCCGCCAGGCCATCCAGCTGGGTTATATCCCGCGCATGCAGATCCAGCACACCTCCAGCGACGAGCAAGGGCAGATCTATATCGGTGCGGTGAACTGGACCCTGATGGTGGGTGTGGTACTGCTGGTGATCGGTTTCGAGTCCTCCGGGGCGCTGGCGGCAGCCTACGGTGTTGCGGTAACCGGGACCATGCTGATGACCACGATCCTGGTGTCGGCGGTGATGCTGCTGCTGTGGAAGTGGCCGCCGCTGCTGGCGGTGCCGATTCTGGTCGGTTTCCTGCTGGTCGACGGGCTGTTCTTTGCCGCCAACGTGCCGAAAATTGTCCAGGGTGGCGCTTTCCCGGTGCTGGCCGGGGGCGTGCTGTACCTGCTGATGAGCACCTGGAAGCGTGGCAAGCAGATCCTGGTCGAGCGCATCGACGAAGGGGCATTGCCGCTGCCGTTGTTCATCAGCAGTATCCGCATTCAGCCACCGCACCGGGTCGAAGGCACGGCGGTGTTCCTGACCGCGCGTTCCGATGCCGTGCCGCATGCGCTACTGCACAACATGCTGCACAACCAGGTGCTGCATAGCCAGGTGGTGTTGTTGACGGTGGTCAGCGAGGACCGGCCGCGGGTGCCGGAGCACGAGCGCTTCGAAGTGGAAGCCTATGGTGACGGCTTCTTCCGCGTGCTGCTGCATTTTGGCTTCATGGACGAGCCGGACGTACCGGCGGCGTTGAAACTGTGCCATCTGGATGGCCTGGACTTCACCCCAATGCGCACCACGTACTTCCTCAGCCGTGAGACGGTGATCGCCTCACGGCTCGAGGGGATGTCGCGCTGGCGTGGCAACCTGTTCGCCTTCCTGCTGAAGAATGCCAACGGCAACCTGCGCTTCTTCAACCTGCCGCTGAACCGGGTGATCGAACTGGGGACCCAGGTCGAGATCTGATTGGCAAGGGGCTGCTTTGCAGCCCATCGCTGGCAAGCCAGGCTCCCACAAGTACTGCGCTGATATTCAACATGGCGCGGTCCCTGTGGGAGATTCTATGGTTCCTGGCAAGGGTAGCCGGAGCATCTTCAGCGCCTGTGAGATCGAGCGCCGCCCGCGCGGCGCAATCGCCAGCTGCGCTCGCTCCTACGTTTGTTTCGGGCCAGTAACGCCTGTGACAGGCGCGCGCGGCCGCCTTGTTTGTACGGCGCGATATTGAGGCATGCACCAAGGCGTTCGCGCGCAAATCCCACAGGAATAATTGGCCCGAAACAAACGTAGGAGCGAGCGCAGCTGGCGATTGCGCCGCGCGGGCGGCGCTCGCTCTAACAGGCGCTGCCATACCTTGTGGCAAACACCTGTCAGCCCTAAGGCGATCCCTGTGGGAGCCTGGCTTGCCAGCGATGGGCCGCAAAGCGGCGCCGATTTTTGTCAGTTCTGCTCAGCCACGCTTGCCTTGCCCTGGCGCGTCTCGATCTCACCAATCAAGCGCTTGGCCAGCGCCGGGTAGTTCTCGTCGAAGTGGTGGCCGCCGGGCAGTTTCATGCGCTCGCCAACAGCCGTGCCATCGGTGCAGCCGCTTTCGTCAGCTTCCTCGACGCCATACACACACACCACCTTGGAGGCAGGCAGCTTGGCCATTTCCGGCCCGGTTGGCGCTTCCTGGCCCTCCTTGCCCAGCCAGCCCTCCACTTCGATCTCGAAACTGCCGCTGCGGGCAAAGGCCAGCAGCATCACGGCGTCGATACGCTGCTGGTCTTCGGCCGGCAGGCGGTTGTAGATCGCCGGCAGTACGTCGGCCCCGAATGAATAGCCTGCAAGCACGAAGCGCTTGGTGCCCCATTTCTGGCGATAGTGCTGCATCAGTTCGGACAGGTCGGCAGCGCTTTGCTCGGGGGTTTTGTGCTGCCAGTAATAGCGCAGTGTGTCGATGCCCACCACCGGGTAGCCCAGCTTGGCCATTTCGCCGGCGACGTCGCGGTCCAGGTCGCGCCAGCCGCCGTCGCCGGAAAGGAACAGGGTGACGGTATCGGTGGTTTGCCCGGCCGGCACCTCGACTACCGGGACTGGCAGCGCGTTGCCATCGCGGCCGAGCAAGGCCTGGGTCAGTTGCGCCTTGAGCACCTGCGGCAGGTGGATGTCGTAATCGCTGATGCTGGTTTCGGCATTGGCCTGGTCACGCACGAAGGCGGCGCTGGCGTCGTCCGGGTTGTCGTTCCAGGCCACGCTCCAGTGGCCATGCACCGCCGATTTGGGCAACGGCGCCTGGCAGCCGGGCTGCTCAAGGGCAAAGCCTACGGAAATGGCGCGGGCCTTGTCATCGCTCTGCCCGGCCAGCCAGCGCCAGGCCTGGGCGGCACCAGGTCCGATACCGGCGACCACGTCGGGTTTTGCCGGCAATTGCTTCAGGGCCTGGTCCAGCGCCTGTTGCTGCTTGCTGCAATCGTTCGGTGGCAGGATCACCTGCACCAGCTGCGCTTCGCCAGCCTGGGCCAGGTCCAGCAGTTGCTTGTCGCTCAGCGCCTGGTCCTGAGGCACGCCGATGGCCACGCTGACTTTGGGGTGCACGCCTGGCGTCACCCGGGTAATGGGGGTGTCATTGATGCTCATTTGTTCCAGGTGCGCCTCTGGGGCAGGGCGCGTCCACAGCCAGAACGCCAGCCCGCCACCCAGGGCAGCCAGCAACAGGGGAACCAGCAGGTACAGCCAATAGCGTCGGGTCATCAACGTTTCACCAATCCAGTCAGGCCGCCAGCAATGAGGGCGGCAGTGTCGGCCAGTGCCACCAGCGGGTCGAGCCCGGCTGGCACGGCCATGTAGCGGGGTTCCCAGTCCGGTTGGAACTTGTCCTTGAAGCGCCGGAGCCCCTGGAAGTTGTAAAGCTGCTCACCACGGCGGAACACCAGTGAGCCCAGGCGCTGGGTCAATGGCGCGCCACGCCGTGGCTGCAGGCCGGAGAGCGGCACCATACCCAGGCTGAAGCGCCCGTAGTCACGGCTTTTATAGTGCAAGATCAAGCCGATCATCATGTACTCCATGGTCAGCTTGGGGGCCTCGGGGTGGGCGCGCATCAGGTCCAGGCTGGCCAGTTCGTGGCTGTGGGTTTCCAGCAGGTTGGCAAAGGCCACCGGGCGGCCCTGGAAGCGAATCAGGGCAATCCGGAAGTGCTGCAAGTAGTCCGGGCTGAAGCGCCCCAGCGAGAAGCCTTTCTCGCGTACGTTCTTGCCGCCGAGCCAGGCATCGGAGATTTCCTTCAGTTCTGCCAGTGGGGCTTGGCCAGGCTCGTGGATTTCCAGGCTCAGGCCATCGCGTCCGCCGCGGTTCCAGGTATAACGCAGGTCTTTCATTTCCTTGCCCTTGGCTTCGAGGTCGAAGCGGCGCAAGTCGACCCGCGCCTCTTCACCCAGTTTCAGCGCGGTCAGGCCAATGTCCATGTAAAACGGCAGATTTTCCGCGCGTACCTGGTAGAACACCGGCCGCGCATGGTGCAGGTCGCACAGGTCGCGGAACTGCCAGATCATCTCGGCCCGTTCCTGGGGCGGGCCGATCGGATCGTACAGTGCCACCAGGCTACGGCCGCGCCGGGCATACATGAGGAAGGCATTGTCCCGTGGGTGGAACAGCAAGGCCTTGTCGCCGGTGAGTGCCAGGCCGCCGTCAGGCTGGTCGGACGCCAGCAGAATGCGGTTGGCACGCTGCAGTTCTTCTTCGTCAGGCAGGTGGATCACCGGTGGTGCGGTGCGCAGCAGCCAGGTCAGTGCCAGGGCCGCCAACAGCAAGGCGCTGCCCATGGCCGCGCGCAGGCCGCGGGGGGCGTCGGCGTCGAGGGTGAACTGCCACCACAGCTGATGGCTGTAGGGCACATCCTGGTAGGCGAACAGCAGCAGCCACACCGAGGCCCCGACAACACAGGCACTTGCGACCAGAAATACCGGCGAGAACGGCAGCTCCATCAACCGGCTGGGGCGGTAGAACGAGCGCCGGAACACGGCGAGCAAGGTGGCAGTAAAGGTCAGCAGGCTGGCCTCTTCCCAGTCGAAGCCTTTGAGCAACGACAGCAGGGCACCGACCAGCAACAATACGATTGTCAGCATCCAGGCGGCCGACAGGCGCCGACGCAGGCCTTGGGCCAGCAGCAGGCACAGCACGCCGATCAGGCTGGCGCCGAAGTGCGATGCATCGATCAGCCGGTGTGGCACCAGAAAGCCCATGTGCTCCAGGCGCGTGTCGATTTCCGGGGTGGCGCCGGAGAACAGCAACACCACACCGGACAGGAACACCAGGATCGACAGGATAGGCGCAGCCAGGCCCGAGGCGGCCTTCATGGCCTGCTGGGCGAACAGCAGGCGCCGGGCTTCGTTCGCCAACAGCAACACGCAGGCCAGCAGCAGCGGCACCACTACGTAGATCAACCGGTACAGCAGCAATGCGGCAGCCAGCGGCGCCGCACCCAGCTGGTTGGCAAAGGCCGCCAGCAGAATCGCCTCGAACACCCCGACCCCGCCCGGTACATGGCTGAGCACACCTGCCGCCAAGGCCAGCAGATATACCAGCACGAACGCGCCGAACGGGGGCGCTTCGGGCAGCAGCAGGTACAGCACGGTAGCGGCAGCTGCCACATCCAGTGCAGTGATCAGCAGTTGCAGGGCAGTCAGGCGGGCATCCGGCAGGCGCAAGGTGCGGCGCCCCAGTTGCACCAGCAGGTTATTGGCCAGTGGCTGTTCGGCAAGGCGCCGACGGTACAGGCCGATGACCAGCAGGGCAGAGGCGACCAGCACCGCACTGGCGATGCCTGCCAGCAGGCCCTGGGCCAGGCCAAGTGCGCTGGATGCAGCCCGCAGATCGCTCAAGGTCGCCAGGGCGGCCAGGGGCGGAAGCGCGCAGCCCAGCGAAAGGCTGGCAAAAACGGTCATGCGTGCGACCTCGCCAGCGCCCAGCCCATGGCGGGCGTACAAGCGGTAGCGCACCGAGCCGCCCGAGAGCATCGACAGGCCGATGGCGTTGCCGATGGCGAACGCACTGAAACCACCCAGCACCAGGGTAGGTGCCGGCAGCTTCACCCCGGCATAGCGGCTGGCCGACCACTCATAGCCCAGCAGGATCACGAAGCCGACCACCGTCGCGACAAAAGCGCCCAGCAACGACTGCGCCGGCACACTGAGCATGGCGTCGTGCAAGGCGTAGATGTCCAGCTCGCTGAGCAAGTGGCGGCAAGCGATCAGGGCCATGGTGAACAGCAGCAGGGTTACCGCAAGGCCGATGGGCTGGCGGTAGCGGCTCAGGCGTTCGAGCAACGGCAGGCGCTGTACCGCACCTGGCAGCACCGTGGCGAGCGGTACCTGGGGTTCGGGGTTGTGCGTAGTCATGAATTGCCCCGGGCTAGCAGCGCGAGGTGGAGGAGAGGTGCGGCCAAGTGAAAGTCCCTTTGGAAAACGTATCCGGATATTACTCCGGACAACATGACTTGCAGTCGTCCGGCAGCGTTAAAGATAGTTCATCCTGAGGATGAGCCCTCAACACCGCAGGTTGGGTCGGTAGACCCGGTCATACGAGTGGCAGGAGACAAACGCAACAAACCCCGCGCTGCTGTTACACAGGCGGGGTTTGTTCTGACGAATATGGTTGCGGGAGCCGGATTTGAACCGACGACCTTCGGGTTATGAGCCCGACGAGCTACCAGGCTGCTCCATCCCGCGTCAGAGGTGCGCATTCTACAGTTTGCCGGTCTGGTGTCAAGTGTTTTCACGCTCCGGCTCCAGACCTTTTTCAAGCGCAAAGAAAAAGGCCACTGTGTTAACAGTGGCCTTATCTTGAATCTGGTTGCGGGAGCCGGATTTGAACCGACGACCTTCGGGTTATGAGCCCGACGAGCTACCAGGCTGCTCCATCCCGCGTCAGTGGGGCGAATTCTACAGTTTGCAGCGTGTGTGTCAAGCGCTACTTTTTGATTTACCGAGACTTTTTGAAAAATCGCTTTTCCATGGGCAAAGAAAAAGGCCACTGCGTGAACAGTGGCCTTTTCTCGAAACTGGTTGCGGGAGCCGGATTTGAACCGACGACCTTCGGGTTATGAGCCCGACGAGCTACCAGGCTGCTCCATCCCGCGCCTGTGAGATCGAATTCTACGGATTTGCGCGCTGGTGTCAAGCAATTGTTTTGAAAAAACCTTTTTTGTTCAAACCCTTAGCGCATCACACCTGCATGCGGCTCAGGCGCGGCGGGCCTTTCAGGCCGATTATCGCGTGGGCATGCGGGTCAGCTGTTGAACGGGCGGCGCCATGCGATACTATCTGTATGAATTTACAGTGCTGACGGTCATCCATGTCTTTGCGCAAGATCATCCACGTTGACTGCGATTGCTTCTATGCCGCGATCGAGATGCGTGACGACCCGCGTCTGGCCGGGCGGCCCATGGCAGTGGGCGGCTCGGCAGAGCGCCGTGGCGTGATCGCCACCTGTAATTATGAAGCGCGTGCCTACGGTGTGCGCTCGGCCATGGCATCGCGCCACGCGCTGAAACTGTGCCCGGACTTGTTGATCGTCAAGCCGCGTTTCGAGGCCTATCGCGAAGCCTCGCGGGAAATTCATGCCATCTTTCGAGACTACACCGAGCTGATCGAGCCCTTGTCGTTGGACGAGGCCTACCTGGATGTCAGCGACAGCCTATGGTATTCGGGTAGCGCCACCCGTATTGCCGAGGATATTCGCCGGCGAGTCGCGCGTACCCTGCATATCACCGTGTCGGCGGGGGTGGCGCCAAACAAGTTCCTGGCCAAGATCGCCAGCGACTGGCGCAAGCCCAACGGGCTGTTCGTGATTACCCCCGATGAGGTCGAGGCATTCGTTGCGGCCTTGCCAGTGGCCAGGCTGCACGGCGTGGGCAAGGTCACTGCAGACAAACTGACGCGCCTGGGTATCGAAACCTGCCTGCAACTGCGTGACTGGTCGCGCCTGGCGCTGGTGCGCGAGTTCGGTAGTTTCGGTGAGCGGTTGTGGGGGCTGGCGCGAGGTATTGACGAGCGTGCGGTGCACAACGATAGCCGGCGCCAGTCGGTCAGCGTGGAAAATACCTACGACACCGACCTGCCGGACCTGGCCAGTTGCCTGGCGCGTTTGCCGGAACTGTTGGAAAGCCTGAACGAACGCATCGCCCGCATGGACAGCAGTTACCGGCCAGAGAAACCCTTCGTCAAGGTCAAGTTCCATGACTTCAGCCAAACCACGCTGGAACAGGCCGGGGCGGGCAGGGACCTGGAAAGTTACCGGCAATTGCTGGGGCAGGCGTTCGCCCGCGGTGGCAAGCCGGTGCGTTTGTTGGGGGTAGGGGTAAGGTTGCGCGATCTGCGCGGTGCGCATGAACAGCTGGAGCTGTTTGCGCCTATATAAAGAAGCGGCCTTGCGCCGCGGTGGTCGGCGCAGCAGCCCCGGCAATTCAAGCAGCAATGCCGAATGCCTGGGGCTACTGCGCAGCCCATCGCGACGCGAGGCCGCTCCTACAGGGTAATCGCGATAGAGGCCGGGTTATTGCGCCCCCGGGTCAGCCACTAATCGCCCGGTAGCCTTGGTCAGCGACTGCAGAAACTCCTGCTGCAGCTCCGGGTCGTTGCGGGTCAGCTCGATCAGGCTCTGTTCCATTTCGCTGGCTTCTTCTTCAAGGCCCAGCTCGGACAGGCGCTTGACCCGGTGTACCCACTGGCTGACATCGTCATCTTCGAGGTCATCGAAGATCAGCTCATGGGCCTCATGCAGCTTGTTGCGCAGGGTGGCGCTGACCAGCAGGCTGGCGTCGCCACGGACCCCGTTGTCCTCGTCGAGCACTTGCAGGTGCAGGGTGCCGACGTGGTTGAGGTTCTGCTCCGAAAACGGGCTGTCCAGCAGGTTCAGGCGCAGTACGCCGCTACGGTCGGTGGTCAGCTCGTGAGTCATTTTGCCAGCCTTGACCTCGACCAAGCGTTCGCTCCACGGCATGCTGGTGGATTCTTCACGCTGGCCTTTCTGCACTTCGCTGATTCCGGCCAGGTTCTGCTGGGCGCGGCCATTGGACGCTACGTTCATGAACGGGTTGAGCCCGTCCACCCCATAGCTGAGCCAGTCGTGGGTCATGCTTTGCGGCAGGTTGCCCAAAGCGAAGACATTGACCACGTTAGCGCCAACCCCCGCCACAACGGCCACCACACCCAGCGGGATCTCGTAGATCTCCCGCCAGGGCTGGTAAGGCGTGTAGCGATCATAGCGGCGGGTGACTTCGAACTCGGTCACTTCGAAACGCTTTTCCTCATGCACGCGCACACGCCGTTGCGGCAGCTCCATCACCTTCGGCTCGCCGACATCGATCTGCAGGGTGTGGGCGAGCAGTTTGCGCTCCACGCGCTCCTCATGGTCGCTGCGCTGGGACATCTGGTTGGCGCAGCCGCTGACGAGCAGGGCGCCGCACAGTGCGGCGCCCCCCCGGGTAAAGGTACTTCGCTTGAACATGATTACTCGTGCATTGGTTATCAGCGGCGAACGCGGGCCTGCAGGAAGGTCAGCACTTCATTGAGCGGCAACGGCTGGGCGTCCTGCTCGGTGCGGTGCTTGTACTCCAGGTTGCCTTCGGCCAGGCCGCGATCGCTGACCACGATGCGGTGCGGGATGCCGATCAGCTCCATGTCGGCGAACTTGATGCCGGGGCTGGTCTTCTTGTCACGGTCGTCCAGCAGTACTTCAAAGCCGGCGGCGGTCAGTTCGGCGTACAGCTTGTCGGTTGCCTCGCGAACCGCTTCGGTTTCGTAGCGCAGCGGTACCAGGGCAATCTGGAACGGGGCCAGGGCGTCGTTCCAGATGATGCCTTTGTCGTCGTAGCTCTGCTCGATGGCGGCTGCCACCACGCGCGATACACCGATGCCGTAGCAACCCATCGACAGCACGACCGGCTTGCCGTTCTCGCCCAGCACCTGGCACTTCAGCGCTTCGCTGTACTTGGTGCCCAGCTGGAAGATATGCCCGACTTCGATGCCACGCTTGATGATCAGGGTGCCTTGGCCGTCCGGGCTCGGGTCGCCTTCAACCACATTGCGCAGGTCGGCTACCTGTGGCACTGGCAGGTCGCGCTCCCAGTTCACGCCGAAATAGTGCTTGTCGTCGATGTTGGC
Source organism: Pseudomonas sp. BJP69 (assembly GCF_007633355.1). Classification (NCBI taxonomy): domain Bacteria; kingdom Pseudomonadati; phylum Pseudomonadota; class Gammaproteobacteria; order Pseudomonadales; family Pseudomonadaceae; genus Pseudomonas; species Pseudomonas sp. BJP69. Next base: position 4,096,562 of record NZ_CP041933.1, on the reverse strand, counting down.
ACCAATACCGAAATCGCTCATCAGCGCCACCGAACGGTCGATGATGCATTCCAGCGGCAGGTTCAATGGGCCCAGCGAGCCGGCGCCGGCGCCGATTGCCTCGCGCAGTTCGGCTTCGGTGGCCATTACCAGCGGGTCGGCAACCTGTTCAAGCTTGGTGGCCTTGATTTCGTTCAGCTCGTGGTCGCCACGAACGATCAGGGCCACCAGCTTGCCCTCTTCGGCGCCGCGCACGATCAGGGTCTTGACGGTTTTCTCGATCGGCAGGCCGAAGTTTTCCACCAGCTGGGCAATGGTCTTGGCGTTTGGCGTATCGACCAGGCGCAGCTCTTCGGTAGGCGCAGGGCGCACGGTTTCCCGTGGGATGGCCTCGGCCTTTTCGATGTTGGCGGCGTAGTCGGAGCTGTCGCTGAAGATCACGTCGTCTTCGCCAGACTCGGCCAGTACGTGGAACTCATGCGAGTAGCTGCCGCCGATCGAGCCGGTGTCGGCCTGCACAGGGCGAAAGTCCAGGCCCAGGCGCGTGAATATGTTGCTGTAGGCCTGGTGCATGCGGTCATAGGTTTCCTGCAAGGAAGCCTGGTCGGCATGGAACGAGTAGGCGTCTTTCATGATGAACTCGCGGCCACGCATGAGGCCGAAGCGCGGGCGGATTTCATCGCGGAATTTGGTCTGGATCTGGTACATGTTGAGCGGCAGCTGTTTATAGCTGGACAGCTCGTTACGGGCCAGGTCGGTGATCACTTCTTCGTGGGTTGGGCCGACACAGAAGTCACGCTGATGGCGGTCTTTGAGGCGCAGCAGTTCCGGGCCGTATTGTTCCCAGCGGCCGGACTCCTGCCACAGCTCGGCGGGCTGGATGCTTGGCATCAGCACTTCGAGGGCACCGGCGGCGTTCATTTCCTCACGTACCACGGCCTCGACCTTGCGCATTACCCGCAGGCCCATCGGCAGCCAGGTGTACAGGCCGGAGGCCAGTTTGCGGATCATGCCGGCACGCAGCATGAGCTGATGGCTGATGACCACTGCATCGGCAGGGGTTTCTTTCTGGGTGGCGAGCAAATATTGACTGGTGCGCATGGTTAGCCGTGTCGATTGCCTAAGACGTTGAAATAGCCCCGCATTGTACGGGGGTGAAACGAAGGCGTACAGGATGCCCCAGGGCGTGACGCTTGTCAGCCAAGAAAAAGCCCGGCGAGGTCGCCGGGCTTTTCAGGTGCGGGGCACTGCAAGCCAGGCTTACAGGATGCTCAGCGGGTACTCCACGATCAGGCGCAGTTCGTCGATCGAAGGCGAACCGTAGTAAACGCCATCGGCCGAACGGTAGGTGGCTTGACGGACGCGGAAGCTCAGGTCCTTGGCCGGGCCGCTCTGCATCACGTACTTGACGTCGATGTCGCGTTCCCATTCCTTGCCGCTGTCGGTGGTGCGGGTGGTTGCACCGGTACCACGTACATAGCGGGTCATGAAGGTCAGGCCGGGTACGCCGAATTCAGCGAAGTTCAGGTCGTAGCGAGCCTGCCAGGATTTTTCGTCTTCGGCGTTGAAGTCGGAACGGGCCACGGAGTTGGCCAGGAAGACCGTGCCGCCACCGTCTACACCGTAGGCGTAGTCGCCGTCACCGGTGACCTTCTGGTAGGCCAGGGTGAAGGTGTGGGCGCCGACGTTGTACGCGGCCGACAGGCTGGCTGCGATGTTGTCCAGTTCGTTGCTGCCGTCGGACTTGCTGACGAATGCACCGGTCAGGTTGTTGCCGATGGACTTGGTGTCATAGATGTTGAAGTCGAACACCAGGCCTTGCTTGTCGCTGATCGGCAGCGCCCAGTTGATATTGCCGTACCACTTGCGGAAGTGGTCTTCGACACGCGAGTAGTAAACGCTGGTGCTGAGGTTGTCGGAGAGGGCATAGGTGCCACCAAAGACATTGGCCTCGGTCAGCCGCAGGCTGTCGTGGTAAGTCTGGGCCTGGGCGTTCAGCGCAGTGAAGTGACCAGCGTGCAGGGTCAGGCCGTCGATTTCGTTGCTGGTGATCAGGCCACCTTCGGCAACTTCTGGCAGCAAGCGGCTGTCGTCGGTTGCGAATACTGGCAGTGCGGTGAACTGGTCGCCCCACTTCAGTACGGTGTTGGAGATGCGCATTTTCACAGCGCCGCCCGCTTCCGAGTAATCATCTTGCGAGCGACCGTCCGAGCCAGTCGGGAACAGGCCGGTGCCGGCGCGGCCGCGGCCGCTGTCCAGCTTCAGGCCGAGCATGCCGATGGCGTCGACGCCGAAGCCTACGGTGCCTTGGGTGAAGCCGGATTCGAAGGTGCCCAGGAAGCCAAGGCCGGTTTCTTCCACGCGGCTCTGGCTGCCAGGCGCGTTGTTGCGGAAGTCACGGCTGAAATACAGCATGCGGGTCTTGACGTTCAGCTTGCTGTCTTCGATGAAACCTTTGGACTCATCTTGTGCGGAGGCCATTGCCAACTGCGAGGTCCCTGCCGTAACGGCCAGGGCGATCATGCTCCACTTCATCACGCGCATCGTGATTTGCTCCTTTGGTTTTTAGGAAGAGTACCGCTGCGTCCAAGTGTTTTAGTTATATGGAGCAGCTCTTTCTTGTTATGTCGGCGAAAATGTATAGCACGCTGACTGTTCTTGGCGATATGGCGATAGAGACTCTTTACGGAACTTTTCCACCATGTCGCGCTCAGGTATTTCCATGTCGCAAATCACGCCCCAATTTAGGGCCGTATAACCCCAGCGCTGCTTCTTTAGCCGCCATGAATCGGTAACTACCGACGCCAGCTGAAGAAACTCCCTGGTAACCAATGCCGCTGTTGTTATTTGTCGCGTACACCTGCCATTGCAGATGCCGTGCCGACTTGGCGTGAAAGGAATGCAACAAGCGTGCTCAAAATTAGCAACAGTTCATGAAATTTTCACAAAACCCCCTACCGAGGGTCGGAAAGTGCCGTAAACACGGGGTCGAGCGCCGTTTAGGTATTGTTGAGTTCGAGAATCATTAAAATTTAAAGCGCGCTCATAAAAGTCAATGTGTTACCGCCATTTGTTCATCCAGAGTCGTTTTTGGGGTGGCAGGTGCGGGAGGGGTGGGTAGATGGCCTCATTTTGGTGCGAAAAGTAGCGCTGTGTTACCGGGATTGTGCAGGGTATTCTTGCCACCCATGTTTTCCGCGCCATGCGGGTCGTTTTGTCTTAAGGAGATATGCCGTGTTCGTCCTCGATTCGCGTCTGCAGCAGGATTCCCTGGTGCTGGGGGAGCTTGCGCTGTGCCAGCTGCTGCTGAGCAAGGATGCCAATTACCCGTGGTTCATCCTGGTGCCCAAGCGTGCTGAGGTGAGTGAGTTGTTCGATTTGGATGTGCACGAGCAGCAGCAACTGTGGCAGGAGACCACCCTGTTGGCAGAAGCGTTGAAGGCCAGCTACGGCGCCGACAAGATGAACGTGGCAACCTTGGGCAATGTGGTAAGCCAGTTGCACATGCATGTGATCGTGCGCCGCCGTGACGACGCTGCCTGGCCCGCCCCGGTCTGGGGCAAGTGCCCGCCAGTGGCCTATACCGATGCCCAACTGCAGGCGGTACGCCAGCGTGTGCGCGACCTGGGGCTGGCCGGTTATCAGGAGGCCTGACATGTCACTGGAAATGCGCATGATCGAACTGGAAACCCGCCAGGCGTTCCAAGATGACACCCTCCAGGCATTGAATGATGTGGTGGTAGAGCAGGCGAAGGTGATCGAGCGCCTGCAGCTGCAGGTGACCGAGCTGATAAAGCGTCATGAAGAGATGGTGGGGCAATTCGGTAGCGAAGGGGACGAGGCGCCGCCGCCGCATTATTGATGCGCTGATCACTGTTCTGATCGGGTGCAGTGGCCCCCACAGGGCGGTAGTCAGGCCTGTGGGGGCATTGGTGCTGGGGCTGGCGGTATCAGCGGCGGGTCACGGCCACCACATCCTCGGCCTGCAGGCCTTTGTCGCGGTGCATCACCGAGAATTCCACGCGCTGGCCTTCGACGAGGATGCGGTGACCCTCCCCGCGAATGGCGCGAAAGTGCACGAAGATATCATCACCCGAATCACGGGAAATGAAGCCAAAGCCTTTGGACGTATTGAACCACTTCACGGTGCCGGTATCGCGGTTACCGGTATCTGGGGCGGTGTGCTGGCTGTTGCGTGGCTTGCGCGGGCTGCGCGCAAAGCCCACGGCCAGGTGCAGGGCGACGGCCAGCGTGGCGCAGACCAGTGCTGCCAGGTTGCCCATTTCCGGGCGGGCCAGCAGTGTCAGGGTCTGTAGCACCACGGCAACTACCAGCAAGGCGCAGGCCAGGTGCTGCAGTTGCTGGCGCGCGCCTCGGTAATACAGGGGCACGACTGGCGCCAGGACCAGGTTGAGCAGGCCAAGCAGTGCCAGGTAGACCGCGTCGGGTTGCAGGAGGAAGGGGGTTGCTTCGGTTTTCAGGCTGGGTATGAGCGATAGCAGCAAAGCTGCCACGCCCGTCACCAGATGGACGATCTTGAACATGGGGTTGGCTCACAGTTGATAAGGCCGATCACAGGAAGAGCGGGCAGCACGGTGCGCATGATGTGTAGAGCGCAAACACGTGGCAGGCCAGCCTATGCACCCGGCAATAACAGTCCGCACGGGTGGCACGCTGCCTATTTAACAGTAAAGCCGCAGGCTACTCAAACCGCAGGCCGCCCGGCGGGCGATGTGTTGCGCCATGTCACATGCGACAGGCGCCAAGTATTGCTACAGTGGTCGTCGCCCGCTTGAGTCTCAAGCCTTATGCAAAGGGGAACTTCATGGCAATCGATATCGGTATCAGTGAAGAAGATCGCAAATCCATCGTTGATGGGCTGTCCCGCTTGTTGTCGGATACCTACGTGCTGTATCTGAAAACCCATAACTTTCACTGGAACGTCACAGGGCCGTCGTTCCGCACCCTGCACCTGATGTTCGAAGAGCAGTACAACGAATTGGCACTGGCGGTGGATTCCATCGCCGAGCGCATCCGGGCCCTGGGTTTCCCGGCGCCGGGGTCGTACGCATTCTATGCCCGGCACTCGTCCATCAAGGAGGAGGAAGGGGTACCCGCTGCGGAAGAGATGATCCGCCAGTTGGTGCAAGGGCAGGAGGCTGTGGTGCGCACTGCGCGCAGTATTTTCCCGGTAGTCGACAAGGTCAGTGACGAGCCGACAGCCGACCTGCTGACCCAGCGCATGCAGGTGCACGAGAAGACCGCGTGGATGCTGCGGGTTTTGCTCGACGGCAAATAATTACCCAGGCTGTCACATAACCCTGTGGGAGATAACACAGCCCTACGGGCTGCGCTGTCGCGCAGAGAACTCGATTCATAAGCACGATGCGGACCCTGTGGGAGCGGGCGTGCCCGCGAAGAATCCAGCGCGGTGGCTGGCACCGGCTACGCCGGTGTTCGCGGGCTCGCCCGCTCCCACAGGGGCCGCGTCGTGCATGACAATCAGTGTTTGTGCAGGAACACTTTGCCGCTGCTTTAACCGCGCCCATCAGCGCTTCATAGGCCACCTGGTACCTGTGACGAGGAAGTGTGGCGCATGATGCAAGCGAGCAAGCGTGTAAATGGCCAGGGGCGTTGGCCGGGGAAACCGTGCATCGATCCGTTCAAGGCGGATTTCGACATGTTGCAGATCCAGCCGGTGTCGCGCTCCGTGCGCCTCAACGGCTTTTCCACGTGCCTGCGCCTGGAGGCCGTCTACTGGCAGATCCTCGAGCGCATTGCCGCCGCCAACCGTTGCTCGGTCAGCGCGGTGCTGTCCTACGTTGACCGCGAGATCCACCTGCGCCAGGGTGGCGTGCGCAACTTCAGCGGCCTGATCCGGGTCATCTGCGTGGCGTGGCTGCAGAACCCGCCAAGTGCGCGCTGATCGCCTGGCGGGCTGCGCAGTGCTTGCTAACCATATATAATCCCGCTTTTTGCTGCCCCCGCAGCCAGCGTTTTGGTTGACGAGAGACACCCATGCCCTTGTATGACTATCAATGTGGATCCTGCGAGCACCGTATGGAAGTGCTGCAGAAGATCAGCGCCGCGCCGCTGACCGATTGCCCGGCCTGCCAGGCGCCAGCGCTGAAGAAGCTGCTGTCGGTCCCAGGCTTCCGCCTGAGCGGTAATGGTTGGTACGAAACCGACTTCAAGACCGGGGCGAAAAAGAATCTGGCAGGCGGCGACAAGGCCGACTGAGTTGAATGCTGTGACCGGGTCTTGCAGTATTAGCCCTCCGGGCGGCCAAGGCCTCCACCGAATACACGAATCACGAGAAGCGAAACCACCATCATGATGCGCAGCCATTATTGCGGCCAACTGAACGAGAGCCTGGACGGCCAGGAAGTCACCCTTTGCGGCTGGGTCCATCGGCGCCGCGACCACGGCGGGGTGATCTTCCTCGACATCCGTGACCGCGAAGGCATGGCCCAGGTCGTGTTCGACCCGGATCGCGCCGAAACTTTCGCCGCTGCCGACCGCGTGCGCAGCGAATACGTCGTGCAGCTGACCGGTAAGGTTCGCAAGCGCCCTGAGGGTGCAGTGAATGCCAACATGGCGTCCGGTGCCATCGAAATCCTCGGCTACCAGCTGACCGTGCTCAACGAAGCAGAAACGCCACCGTTCCCGCTGAACGAGTACTCCGACGTCGGCGAAGAAACCCGCCTGCGCTACCGCTTCATCGACCTGCGTCGCCCGGAAATGGCCGACAAGCTGCGCCTGCGCTCGCGCATCACCAGCAGCATCCGTCGCTTCCTTGACGAAAATGGCTTCCTCGACGTCGAAACCCCAATCCTCACCCGTGCAACCCCGGAAGGCGCGCGCGACTACCTGGTGCCTAGCCGTACCCACGCCGGTAGCTTCTTCGCCCTGCCGCAGTCGCCACAGCTGTTCAAGCAGTTGCTGATGGTGGCCGGCTTCGACCGTTACTACCAGATCGCCAAGTGCTTCCGTGACGAAGACCTGCGTGCCGACCGCCAGCCGGAATTCACCCAGATCGACATCGAGACCAGCTTCCTCGATGAAAACGAGATCATGGGCCTGACCGAAAGCATGATCCGCAAGCTGTTCAAGGAAGTGCTCGACCTGGAATTCGGCGAATTCCCGCACATGACCTTCGAAGAAGCCATGCGCCGCTACGGTTCCGACAAGCCAGACCTGCGTAACCCGCTGGAACTGGTTGACGTTGCCGACCAGCTCAAGGATGTCGACTTCAAGGTGTTCGCCGGCCCGGCCAACGATCCGAAGTGCCGTGTAACCGCCCTGCGCCTGCCAGGCGGCGCCAGCATGCCGCGCAGCAAGATCGACGAGTACACCAAGTTCGTCGGCATCTACGGTGCCAAGGGCCTGGCCTACATCAAGGTCAACGAGCGCGCCAAGGGTGTCGAAGGCCTGCAGTCGCCGATCGTCAAGAACATCCCCGAGGCCAACCTCAACACCATCCTCGATCGCGTTGGCGCCGTAGACGGCGACATCGTGTTCTTCGGTGCCGACAAGTTCAAGGTGGTCAGCGAAGCGCTGGGCGCGCTGCGTATCCGCCTGGGCCACGACTTCGAGCTGCTGACATGCGAGTGGGCACCGATGTGGGTCGTCGACTTCCCGATGTTCGAAGAGAACGAAGACGGCAGCTTCACCGCGCTGCACCACCCGTTCACCGCGCCGAAGTGCACCCCGCAAGAGCTCGAGGCCAACCCGGCTACCGCGCTGTCGCGTGCCTACGACATGGTGCTGAACGGTACCGAGCTGGGTGGCGGTTCGATCCGTATCCATCGCAAAGAGATGCAGCAGGCCGTGTTCCGCCTGCTGGGTATCGAAGCCGAAGAACAGGAAGAGAAATTCGGCTTCCTGCTCGACGCCCTGAAGTTCGGTGCACCGCCTCACGGTGGCCTGGCCTTCGGCCTGGACCGCTTGGTCATGCTGATGACTGGCGCCCAGTCGATTCGTGAAGTGATTGCCTTCCCGAAAACCCAGAGCGCCGCGTGTGTCATGACCCAGGCCCCTGGCCTGGTCGACGCCAAGGCCCTGCGCGAGCTGCACATCCGACTGCGTGAACAGACCAAGGTCGAATAAGCAGTCCCGGGCGCATCCACATGGATGCGCCTTTGCGTTTCGGCGCAGGCATTTTCCCGTCCCGCCCCGTCATGGGGCGGGGCTGTTTGTGATTCAAGGAAAACGGAGTCGTTATGGCTGGTCATTCCAAGTGGGCGAACATCAAGCACCGCAAAGAGCGCCAGGATGCCAAGAGAGGCAAGGTCTTCACCAAGTGGATCCGCGAACTGACGGTTGCTGCCAAGCAGGGCGGCCCTGATCCGGCATCCAACCCGCGCCTGCGCCTGGCGCTGGACAAGGCCCTGGGCGCCAACATGAGCCGCGACATCATCGACCGCGCCGTGGCCCGTGGTGCGGGCACCAACGAAAGCGACAACGTTGAAGAGCTCAGCTACGAAGGTTACGGCCCGGGTGGCGTGGCGATCATGGTCGAAGCCATGACCGACAACCGCAACCGTACCGCCGCCGCCGTGCGCCATGCCTTTACCAAGTGTGGCGGCAACCTCGGTACCGATGGCTCGGTGGCCTACCTGTTCGAGCGCAAGGGGCAGCTCAGCTTTGCGCCGGGCGTGGACGAAGACGCGTTGATGGAAGCGGCGATGGAGGCCGATGCCGACGACGTGGTAGCCAACGAGGACGGTTCGTTCGAGGTATTCACCTCGTTCAACAGTTTCTATGCCGTGCGTAACGCCCTCGAAGAGGCCGGCTTCAAGGCCGCTGACGCGGAAATCGTGATGCAGCCGACCACCAGTGCCGAACTTGACCACGAGGGTGCCGAGAAGGTGCTCAAGCTGATCGACATGCTCGAAGACCTGGATGACGTGCAGAACGTCTACTCCAACGCCCAGATTTCCGACGAGATCATGGAAAACCTCGGCTAAGGTCTGCAGACTCGCCGAGTCAAGGCTGCTATTGGGGCTGCTGTGCAGCCCATCGCCGGCAAGCCAGCTCCCACAGGTACCGCGCTTTTCTTGAAGCTTGTGCTGTACCTGTGGGAGCTGGCTTGCCGGCGATGGGCCGCGCAGCGGCCCCTATGGTCTTGCAACGTTAGTTTTTTACGACAGGCACTATGACTCTGATTCTAGGTATCGACCCCGGCTCGCGAATCACCGGCTACGGCGTCGTCCGCCAGACCGCCCGTGGTTGCGAGTACGTGGCGTCGGGTTGTATCCGCACCGGCAGCGGCGAGCTGCACGAGCGGCTGCAGATCGTTTTTCGTGGTGTCAGTGAAATCATCACCCAGCACGGCCCGGTAACCATGGGCATCGAGCGGGTGTTCATGGCCCGCAACGCCGACTCGGCGCTGAAGCTCGGCCAGGCGCGCGGCGCTGCTATCGTTGCCGCTGCCGAAGCCGGCCTGGAAATCGCTGAATACAGCGCCACTCAGGTCAAGCAAGCCGTGGCCGGCACCGGTGGGGCCAACAAGGAACAGGTGATGATGATGGTCATGCACCTGCTGAAACTGACGCAAAAGCCGCAGATCGATGCCTCCGATGCGCTGGCCATTGCCCTGTGCCATGCCCATACCCGTTCCAGCCTGGTGCCCCATGGCCTGGCCACCGCACGCCGACGCGGCGGGCGCTTGCGTCTTTGAGCGCTTCATGCGCAGATACAAAATTTGTCCGGGTGAAGCATTCACCCGCCGCATTTGCTGATAGGGTTGAGCGGTCGTTGACCGGCTCCCCGAGAGGAAGGATCGGAACGTGATTGGACGTTTGCGCGGCACCCTGGCGGAAAAACAGCCGCCGCACCTGATTATCGACGTCAATGGCGTGGGCTACGAGCTCGAAGTGCCCATGACCACGCTGTACCGTCTGCCCAAAGTGGGCGAAACCGTCACTGTGCATACCCATCTGGTGGTGCGCGAAGACGCCCACCTGCTCTATGGTTTTGCCGAAAAGCGCGAGCGCGAGCTGTTCCGCGAGTTGATCCGCCTGAACGGCGTAGGGCCCAAGCTGGCCCTGGCGTTGATGTCCGGGCTGGAGGTCGACGAGCTGGTACGTTGCGTGCAGGCCCAGGATACTTCGGCCCTGGTACGCGTGCCGGGGGTCGGCAAGAAAACCGCCGAACGCCTGCTGGTCGAACTCAAGGACCGCTTCAAGGCCTGGGAAACCTCGCCGGCCATGTTTACCCTGGTGTCGGATGGGCCGTTGCCGGCCGCCAGCGCATCAAGCGCCGAGGCCGATGCAATCAGTGCCCTGGTCTCGCTGGGCTACAAGCCGCAGGAAGCCAGCAAGGCGATTGCCGCGATCAAGGACAAGGCCGGCTTGAGCAGTGAAGAACTGATCCGCCGCAGCCTGAAAGGGATGATTGCCAAGTGATCGAAGCCGACCGCCTGATCGCCGCCAGTGGCCGCGACCGTGAAGAAGTCCAGGACCGTGCGATCCGGCCGCTGAGCCTGAGCGAGTACATCGGTCAGCCGGTGGTGCGCGAGCAGATGTCGTTGTTCATCCAGGCTGCTCGCGGGCGCAGCGAGTCGCTCGACCACACGCTGATCTTCGGCCCCCCAGGCTTGGGCAAGACCACCCTGGCCAACATCATCGCCCATGAAATGGGCGTTTCGGTGAAGAGCACCTCTGGGCCGATTCTGGAGCGCCCGGGCGATCTGGCGGCCATGCTGACCAACCTCGAACCGCACGACGTGCTGTTCATCGACGAGATCCACCGGTTGTCGCCGGTTGTCGAAGAGGTGCTGTACCCGGCCATGGAAGACTTCCAGCTCGACATCATGATCGGCGAAGGGCCAGCGGCCCGTTCGATCAAGCTCGACCTGCCGCCGTTCACCCTCGTCGGTGCAACTACCCGTGCCGGGATGCTCACCAACCCGCTGCGTGACCGCTTCGGCATCGTCCAGCGCCTGGAGTTCTATAGCGACAAGGACCTGGCCACCATCGTCAGCCGCTCGGCCAATATTCTTGGCCTGGCCATCGAGGACCTGGGTGCCTACGAAATTGCCCGCCGTGCCCGTGGCACGCCACGAATCGCCAACCGCCTGCTGCGCCGCGTGCGTGACTACGCCGAGGTGCGCGGCAAGGGCCAGATCACCAAGGCCGTGGCTGACATGGCGTTGAACCTGCTGGACGTCGACGAGCGCGGTTTTGATCATTCCGACCGTCGCCTGTTGCTGACCATGATCGAGAAGTTCGATGGTGGCCCGGTGGGCGTCGACAACCTGGCGGCGGCCATCAGCGAAGAGCGCCATACCATCGAAGACGTACTCGAGCCCTACCTGATTCAGCAGGGTTACATCATGCGCACGCCGCGTGGCCGCGTCGTCACACGGCATGCCTACCTGCACTTCGGCCTGAATATTCCAGGGCGCCTGGGGGAGGGCGCAAATTATTCGGAGCCGGGCGATGAATGACAGATCGAAACCGACTTTTCGTGGTCCTACCGCAGGCACGCCGAATGGTTGCTGGCAATAAGACATTAATGACGAAAAAACAGTTGCCACAGCGGATTGGCAAGCCGAGGAGTAAGCACTAGAGTATGCGCGCGCAAAATGGCCTGGAACCGTTCGTACACCGTTGTCGCGTCTATTACGAGGATACCGATGCCGGTGGCGTGGTGTATTACGTCAACTACCTGAAATTCATGGAGCGCGCGCGCACCGAACGCCTGCGGCACCTGGGGTTCTCCCAGTCGCAACTGGCCGAAGACAATCTGCTGTTCGTGGTCCATTCCAGCGAAGCGCGCTACCACGCGCCGGCGCGGCTGGACGACCAACTGCGGGTCACCGCGCAAGTACTTGAACTCAATCGCGCCAGCCTGCGTTTCGTCCAGCAGGTTTGGCGCGAAAACGATGAAACGCTGCTCTGCGAGGGGCAGTTCCTGGTGGCCGCAGTGCGTGCTGACACTTTCAAACCCCGAGCCATACCCCCCCAGCTGCGCGACGCTTTTGCGGCGGACGGCTCGGGTAATCAATCGAACGCAGGAGAATAAGCGTGGAAGCTAACGTCGTCGACCATACCTCCATGTGGAGTCTGGTCAGCAATGCCAGCGTGGTGGTTCAGCTGGTAATGCTGACCCTGGTGGCCGCCTCGGTCACCTCATGGATCATGATCTTCCAGCGCAGCGCCATGCTGCGCGCCGGTCGTCGTGCGCTGGATGCCTTCGAAGAGCGCTTCTGGTCGGGCATCGACCTGTCCAAGCTGTACCGTCAGGCAGGCAGCAACCCAGACCCGGATTCAGGCGTGGAGCAAGTATTCCGTGCCGGCTTCAAAGAGTTCTCGCGCCTGCGCCAGCAGCCGGGTGTAGACCCGGATGCGGTCATGGAAGGCGTGGGCCGTGCCATGCGCGTGGCCATCTCGCGCGAAGAAGAAAAGCTCGAGCAGAGCCTGCCGTTCCTGGCCACCGTCGGTTCCACCAGCCCGTACATCGGCCTGTTCGGTACCGTATGGGGCATCATGAACTCCTTCCGCGGCCTGGCCAGCGCCCAGCAAGCGACCCTGGCCACCGTTGCCCCGGGTATCGCCGAAGCCCTGGTGGCTACGGCCATCGGCCTGTTCGCGGCAATTCCGGCGGTCATTGCCTACAACCGTTTTGCCGCGCGCAGCGAAGTGCTGATCGGCCGTTACTACACCTTCGCCGACGAGTTCCAGGCGATCCTGCACCGTAAAGTGCACACCAGCGAAGAGTAATCAGGTAGAAGCCCATGGCCCGAGTTCGCCACAAACGCAAGCCCGTCGCCGAGATGAACGTGGTGCCCTACATCGATGTGATGCTGGTGCTGCTGGTCATCTTCATGGTGACGGCGCCCATGCTCAACCAGGGCGTGAAGGTAGACCTGCCCAAGGTTTCCAGCGAAGCCTTGCCGCAGGACAACAACGTCCAGATCCTCACCATCTCCATCAAGGCCGACAAGACCTATTACTGGAACCTCGGCAGCGAAGTCGATACCGACAAGCAGATGGACAAGGCCATGACCCTGCCGGCCATGACCGATGCCGTGACCAAGATCATTGCCGCCGGCCGTGACCAGGGCAAGCAGACCCAGGTATTCATTCGGGGTGACAAGGCGGTCGACTATGGCGCGGTCATGGGTGCCATGGGCGGGTTGCAGAAGGCCGGTGTCGGTAACGTTGGCCTGATTACCGAGGCGCCCTGATGCAACAGCGAGAGCCATCCGCCTCGGAAAGCTACTTCTGGCCCAGTGTCTGGGCCATCGGTCTGCATGTGCTGGTGTTCGGCTTGCTGTTCGTCAGTTTTGCCATGACGCCTGAGCTGCCGCCTTCCAAGCCAATCGTCCAGGCTACCCTGTACCAGCTCAAGTCCAAGAGCCAGGCGACCACCCAGACCAACCAGAAGATTGCCGGGGAAGCGAAGAAAACCGCGTCGCGTCAGACTGAAGTCGAGCAGCTGGAGCAGAAGAAGGTCGAGCAGGAGGCCATCAAGGCTGCGGAACAAAAGAAAGCCGACGCCGCTCAAAAGGCCGAAGAGGCTCGCGAAGCCGCCGAAGCGAAAAAAGCCGAGGACGCGGCCAAGGCCGCCGAAGCCGCCAAGGCCAAGCAAGCCGCCGAAGCCAAGAAGGCCGAGGAGGCGAAGAAAGCCGCCGAGAAGCAACAGGCTGACATCGCCAAGAAGAAGGCCGAGGACGAAGCGAAGAAAAAAGCCGAAGAAGAGGCCAAGAAAGCGGCCGCTGAAGAGGCGAAGAAACAAGCCGCCGAGGACGCCAAGAAAAAGGCAGCCGAAGAGGCCAAGAAGAAAGCAGCCGAGGACGCCAAGAAGAAAGCGGCGGCCGAGGACGCGAAGAAAAAGGCAGCTGAAGAGGCCAAGAAGAAGGCCGCTGCAGACGCCCAGAAGAAAAAGGCACAGGAAGCGGCTCGCAAGGCGGCAGAAGACAAGAAAGCCCAGGCCCTGGCCGAGCTGTTGTCCGATACCACCGAGCGGCAGCAGGCCCTGGCTGACGAGCAAGGTGACCAGGTGGCCGGCGATTTCGACGACCTGATCCGCATGCGCGCGGCCGAGGGTTGGGCGCGTCCGCCTTCCGCGCGTAAGGGCATGACGGTGACCCTGCAGGTAAGCATGTTGCCGGACGGTACCGTTACCAGTGTCAGCGTGGTCCGTTCCAGTGGTGACGGCCCGTTCGACAGTTCGGCGGTGGCTGCGGTCAAGAACATTGGTCGTTTGACCGAGATGCAGGGTATGAAGCCGAGCGATTTCAACCGTTATCGTTCGTTCAAGATGACATTTACACCTGAGGATCTAGCGTTGTGATTAAACGTCTGAGAGGACTGCTGGTCTTGCTCTGCTGCGTGGCAGGCTTGGCGGTGGCAGAGGAAAAGAACATCCTGGTCACCAGCGGCAGCGACCGGGCCACGCCCATTGCGGTAGTACCGTTCGGTATGCAGGGCGGTAGCGTGTTGCCTGAAGACATTGCCGACATCATCGGCAACGACCTGCGCAACTCTGGCTACTATTCACCGATTCCGCGGCAGAACATGATCAGCCAGCCGTCGCAGGCCAGCGAAGTGATTTTCCGTGACTGGAAAGCCCTGGGCGCCCAGTATGTGATGGTCGGTAGCATCGTGCCGTCGGGTGGTCGCCTGCAGGTGCAGTACGCGCTGTTCAACGTCGCCACCGAGCAGCAAGTGCTGACCGGTAGCGTGGCGGGCAGCACCGACCAGTTGCGCGACATGGCGCACTACATTGCAGACCAGTCGTTCGAGAAGCTCACCGGCATCAAGGGTGCGTTCTCGACCCGCATGCTGTACGTGACTGCCGAGCGCTTCTCCACCAACAATACCCGCTACACCCTGCAGCGCTCGGACTACGACGGTGCACGTGCGGTCACCCTGCTGCAATCGCGCGAGCCTATCCTGTCGCCGCGGTTCGCACCGGATGGCAAGCGTATTGCCTACGTATCGTTCGAACAGAAGCGCCCGCGCATCTTCGTGCAGAACATCGATACCGGCCGCCGCGAACAGGTGACCAACTTCGAGGGCCTGAACGGCGCGCCAGCCTGGTCGCCTGACGGTTCGCGCCTGGCCTTCGTGCTGTCCAAGGACGGCAACCCGGACATCTACGTGATGAACATGGCCTCTCGCCAGATCAGCCGCGTAACCGCCGGCCCTGGTATCAACACCGAGCCGTTCTGGGGTAAAGACGGCAACACCATTTACTTCACCTCCGACCGGGGCGGCAAACCGCAGATCTATAAACAGTCGGTCAGTGGGGGTGGTGCCGAGCGCGTAACCTTCGTGGGTAACTACAACGCCAACCCGAAACTTTCGGCAGACGAGAAAACCCTGGTGATGATTCATCGCCAACAGGGCTTTACCAACTTCAAAGTGGCGGCACAGGACTTGCAGCGCGGAAGTGTAAAGATTCTCTCGGAAACAAGTCTTGATGAGTCTCCCACTGTTGCGCCAAACGGCACCATGCTAATCTACGCCACCCGCCAGCAGGGCCGGGGAGTCTTGATGCTCGTGTCGCTTAATGGCCGCGTGAGGCTCCCACTTCCTACCGCTCAAGGCGAAGTCAGAGAACCGTCCTGGTCCCCTTACCTGAACTGATTGCGGCGTAATACGTTTTGCTTAACACACTGGGGTTTCATTAGGAGTTTCACGATGGAAATGCTGAAGTTTGGTAAATTTGCTGCGCTGGCTCTGGCCATGGCCGTAGCTGTAGGTTGCTCCTCGAAGGGCGGTGACAACGCAGGCGAAGGCGCTGCTGTAGATCCTAACGCTGGCTACGGTGCCAACACTGGCGCTGTCGACGGCTCCCTGAGCGAAGAAGCCGCCCTGCGCGCAATCACCACCTTCTACTTCGAATACGACAGCTCGGACCTGAAGCCAGAAGCCATGCGCGCTCTGGACGTTCACGCCAAGGACCTGAAAGCCAACGGCAACCGCGTTGTTCTGGAAGGTAACACCGACGAGCGCGGCACCCGCGAGTACAACATGGCTCTGGGTGAGCGTCGTGCGAAAGCCGTTCAGCGCTACCTGGTTCTGCAGGGTGTTTCCCCTGCTCAGCTGGAAGTGGTTTCCTACGGCGAAGAGCGTCCAGTTGCTACCGGCAACGACGAGCAGTCCTGGGCTCAGAACCGTCGCGTAGAACTGCGTAAGTAAGTTCTTATGCGTATGTGCCGCCGTGTAGTAACCGTCCTCGCACTCAGCCTGCCGCTCGCGGCCTGGGCTGAGGTCCCTGTAGTAGATGACAACGCAGGCAGTTATCCGCCCGCGGGTTATGGCACGAGCGGCGCCTATGCCGGGTCGGGGGCTTCGGCCCCTGCCTCTGCACAGGGCCAGCTGTTCATGCAGCTGCAACAGATGCAGGACCAGCTTTCCCGCCAGCAAGGCATCATCGAAGAGCTGCAAAACGATGTGTCGCGCATGAAGCAGGAAAACCTGGAGCGGTACCAGGATTTGGACCGTCGCATCAACAGTGGTGCTGCACCTGCCGCAACCCCTGACAATTCCTCCGGTGGTGCATCCAATGCCGCCTCCGGTGCAGCAGCCGGTGCTGCTGCGCAACAACCGGCCGCCAGTAGCGAGCCCGGTGATCCGGCGAAAGAGAAGCTCTACTACGATGCAGCTTTCGACCTGATCAAGCAAAAAGACTTCGACAAGGCCAGCCAGGCGTTCACCGCCTTCCTGCGCAAATACCCGAACAGCCAGTACGCCGGCAATGCCCAGTACTGGTTGGGTGAGGTGAACCTGGCCAAGGGTGACTTGCAAGGCGCCAGCCAGGCGTTTGCCCAGGTCAGCCAAAAGTACCCCAAGCACAGCAAGGTGCCAGACTCGCTTTACAAACTGGCCGACGTCGAGCGCCGCATGGGCCACACCGACAAGGTCAAGAGCATCCTGCAACAGGTCATCACCCAGTATCCCGGCACCTCTGCCGCGCAATTGGCACAGCGTGACCTGCAAAAGCTCTAAGGCCCTTTGCAGTAGCGTTTGAAATAAACCCGCGCCAGTCGCGGGTTTTTTCGTTAGAATCACGGCCCTTTTTTCGTAAACACGCTGCTGCGGATAACGCGATGTCGAGTCCGCGGCAGTGCCTGACGGAGGCGGGCAGCCTGTTTAGCTGTCACGCCCGTGGCGAGCATGCAAGACACATTACGCATCACCGAAGTCTTTTACTCTTTGCAGGGTGAAACACGAACGGCTGGGCTGCCCACGGTATTCGTGCGGCTCACCGGTTGCCCCCTGCGCTGCCAGTACTGCGACAGTGCCTACGCATTCAGTGGCGGTACCGTTCGTACCCTCGATTCGATCCTTGAGCAAGTGGCCGGCTTCAGGCCGCGCTACGTGTGTGTCACCGGTGGCGAACCGCTGGCCCAACCGAATGCGCTGCCGCTGCTGCAGCGGCTGTGCGATGCGGGCTACGAGGTGTCGCTGGAGACCAGTGGCGCGTTGGATATCGCCGGCACCGACACCCGGGTCAGTCGTGTGGTAGACCTGAAGACCCCAGGTTCCGAAGAGTCGCATCGTAACCTCTATTCGAACATCGACCAGCTGACCCGCAACGACCAGGTCAAGTTCGTCATCTGTTCCCGCGAGGATTACGACTGGGCAGTTTCCAAGCTGATCCAATACAACCTGGCCGAGCGTGCCGGTGAAGTGCTGTTTTCACCCAGCCATCATCAGGTGAGCGCCAGCGACCTGGCAGACTGGATCGTCGCCGACAACCTGCCCGTGCGCTTCCAGCTGCAGTTGCACAAGCTGCTGTGGAACGACGAACCCGGGCGTTGATTGAGGAGTAAATACACATGACAGAAAAACGCGCAGTCATCCTGTTGTCCGGTGGCCTGGACTCGGCCACGGTGGTCGCCATGGCCAAGGCCGACGGCTACAGCTGCTATACCATGAGCTTCGATTACGGCCAGCGCCATCGCGCCGAGCTGAACGCCGCCGCCCGCGTGGCCCGCGACTTGGGCGTGGTCGAGCACAAGGTCATTGGCTTGAACCTGGACGGTATTGGTGGTTCGGCCTTGACCGACAGCAGCATCGACGTGCCGGAAACCCCCGGTGAAGGTATTCCGGTGACCTATGTGCCAGCGCGCAATACCGTGTTCCTGTCGCTGGCGCTGGGTTGGGCTGAAGTGCTGGAGGCGCGTGATATCTTCATTGGCGTGAACGCCGTGGACTACTCCGGCTACCCGGATTGCCGCCCTGAGTTCGTCGAAGCGTTCGAGCGCATGGCCAACCTGGCGACCAAGGCCGGGGTCGAAGGGCAGGGCTTCAGGATCCAGGCGCCGCTGCAGAACATGAGCAAGGCGCAAATCGTGCAGGCCGGTATGGCCCGCGGCGTGGACTATAGCCTGACTGTTTCCTGCTACCAGGCCGACGATGAAGGGCGTGCCTGCGGCAAGTGCGACAGTTGCCGCCTGCGTGCCGATGGCTTCAGGGCTGCCGGTGTCGACGACCCGACGCGCTACGCTTGAACTGATCAGAGGGTATTGATTTCCCGTTAGAAATCAGTATTATACGCGCCATCCAACGGGTCGTTAGCTCAGTTGGTAGAGCAGTTGGCTTTTAACCAATTGGTCGTAGGTTCGAATCCTACACGACCCACCATATTCACAGCGGTTCGTGAGTGCTTGAGAGGGGGCTTGCCAGCCAGTTTCTAGTCTTGCAGCCGTCTGGAGCGAACCTCGAGGCGCTTCAGTGTGACATCAATGTGAATTAGCCCGCAGCCTGCACAGGTTCGCGGGCTTTTTCTTTGGTTCATTCAGCGTAAGTACCTGCCTTCACGCCTGACCAACCTGCACCCAGTGCTCAAAGAAAAATCATGTAAGACAGGCTCTTAGCGGAGGCAGATCATGGTTTTTCGCCCAGGCATATCACGTATTGCCCAAACGTACGCTCGCCAGGCTGAATTCACCTAGCTTCCAAATTCATTGTTCAGTTCCGTCTGGAGCCAGTCTATGAACCAGTTGGCGTCCTCGGAAAGCTCGCCAGATGGCGTCAGTACCCTGTAACTCTCGAGCCTCACTTCAGTATTCACCGCCTTTACCAGCCTGCCTGCATCGAGCTCGTTTCTCACCAGTACTTCGTTAGCCAGCGCAATACCCTGACCGCTTTCAGCCACGGATAAGGCATGGTCATTGTTGACGTAGAGAATATCTGAATCGAGGTGAAACTCTAAACCGTGAGCGGTAAACCAGAGATTCCACCACTCACCGTTATCGACGTGGATAAGGTTATGTTTCACAAGGTCCACTGGCGCTGAAAGAGGCCCGACACTGGCGAGGTAGGCCGGGGTGCAGATTGGGAAAACCCTCGGGCAGACCAGGGTGGCGCGGCAGTTCGCATACTCGTTCTCCATGCCATAGACAATACCAAGGTCGGTCGTTTTTTTGTCTACCTCGGTGAATGTCGAATTGGGTTCAATTGCGAACTTCAAACCCGGCCGTAACTGGCGCATGCGTTCAATACGAGGCATCAGCCAGCGCTTGGCAAACCCCGGTACCACCATGATCCGCAGCCAGCGTTCGGCCTCTTTGGGTTGCGCTTCCTTGCCGGCTTCCATGATCAACTGCAGGGCGGCAGCGATCTTGCGGTGGTACTTCTCCCCAGCCGGGGTAAGGTTGACACCGCGAGAGGTACGCTCAAACAGTTGAATGCCTAGCCAGTCTTCAAGCAACTTTACGTGTCGGCCAATCGCCGGCTGGGTCACGTGCAGAGCTTTGGAGGCCTCCACATAACTGCCCAGACGGGCGGCTGCATCAAATGCACGCACCGCATTGAGCGGCGGCAGGCGGTGGGCTGACATGTTACTGGCACCTTTGCTATTAAATTAACTAACAGCCGCCATGTTTAAATTGAAGTATCGCCCCGCGCAAGCCCTAACTGATAATCGAGCCACAGCAGAACAAAAAAACTGTTTTCACCCCGTTCGCATTTTCGATCCTGCCAAAAAAATAACATCCATGGCCCGACTGATTGCCTGATCCGCAGCGCAACCGTAGGCGATGGGGGAATCGGAGGTTACGCATGAATGCCCTGCATTCGCTGCAAACGCTGGCGGTGTCGATCCGCTCGGTCCGCAAGGTCTACGGTGATCCGAACACCGGCCCGGTGGCATTGAAAAACGTCGAGTTGGACATTCACGATAACGAATTCTTTACCCTGCTCGGCCCTTCTGGCTGCGGCAAAACCACCCTGCTGCGGATGATCGCTGGCTTCGAGTTCCCTACCGAAGGCCAGATCATGCTTTACGGCGAGAACATCGCCGATCTTCCGCCGTTCCAGCGCCCGGTCAACACAGTGTTCCAGCATTATGCACTGTTCCCGCACATGACCATCGCCGAGAACCTGGCGTTCGGCCTTGAATCACACCCCATGGGCAAAATGTTCAATAAAGCACAGGTCGCCGACCGGGTTGACGAGATGCTCGCGCTGGTGCAGATGCAACGCTTTGCCAATCGCAAGCCTGCTCAGTTGTCTGGCGGTCAGCAGCAACGTGTGGCGCTGGCCCGTGCACTGGCACCGCATCCAAAAGTTCTGCTGCTCGATGAGCCGCTGTCGGCACTCGACCTAAAGCTGCGCCAAGCCATGCGCGAAGAGCTTAAAAGCATTCAGGCCAAGACCGGTATCACCTTCATCTTCGTCACGCACGACCAAGAGGAGGCGCTGACCATGTCCGACCGTATCGCCGTATTGTCCGAAGGCGAAGTCCAGCAGGTTGGCAGACCGGAGGACATCTACGAGCGGCCGCGCAATCGCTTTGTCGCCGACTTCATTGGTGAAACCAACTTCATCGAAGGCACTGTCACCCATGCACAGGCGGGCCAGGCATGGTTTACCGGCCCAGCCGGTCATCCGTTACCGGCGCAAGCGTGCGCAGACGTAACCGTCGGGGCCCGGGTGACCCTCTCGGTGCGCCCTGAGCGGCTCCACCTGGTGCCTGCCGATACTGAAGCGGCACTGCCGTGCCGGATCGAAGCGCAGATTTATCTGGGTACCGACCTGCAATATCAGGTCAGCCTCAGCGACGGGGCGCGCCTCACCGTACGCACCCCCAACAGCGTCGACCAGAGCCTGCGCTTTGTCGTCGGCAGTCAGGCCGGTCTGCTGTTCGATCAGGGAAGCGCCAGCGTCCTGCACGATTGAGCCCGAGGAGTTGTCATGCACGCCTTACCGATTGCCAACACGCTGGAACGCCGCAAGCGTTTGCACAGTTTACTCGGGGTCAGCCCGGCACTGCTCGCCATCGGCCTGTTTCTGATCGTGCCGATTCTGATCGTCGTCGGCTATTCCCTGATGGAAGCCAACCCCTACGGCGGGGTGAACAAGGCATTCAGCGTCGATGCTTACATTTCGCTGCTGTTTGAACGGCAAATGGACGACAGCCTGGTCTTCGCCGACTCCTACCTGGTCATTGCCCTGCGCTCGGTCGGCATCGCCGGCCTGACCACGGTCATCACGCTATTGATCGGTTTTCCGGTGGCGGTGTGGCTGGCTATGCAGCCGGCCCATCGGCGTGGCCTGCTGATCTTCCTGATCACCGTACCGTTCTGGGCCAACCTGTTGATTCGCACGTATGCGTGGATTCTGCTGCTGCGCAACACCGGGGTGGTGAATAACAGTTTGATGGGAATGGGCGTTATCCATGAGCCGTTGCAGTTGCTGTACACCGACGGTGCCGTGCTGCTGGGGCTGGTCTACACCTATGCACCGTTCGTGGTGTTGCCGATCTACGCGACGCTGGAAAAGATGGATGTTCGCTTGCTCGAAGCTGCTCAAGACCTGTACGCAGGGCGCGTACGCACCCTGCGCAAAGTGGTTTTGCCAATCGCCAAACCGGGCATTCTCGCTGGGGCCATCCTTACTTTCGTGCCTTGCCTAGGTGCGATGATCGCCCCGGAACTGCTCGGCGGTGGTACGCGGATGATGCTCGGCAACTTGATATTCCGGCAATTCAGTGATGCGCGTAACTGGCCGTTTGGCGCCGCACTCTCGCTGGTGTTGATGGCTGCCGTGATGCTGGTACTGACCATCTATGCCCTGCGCGCCGAGCGCCAGCGCATCGCCAAAGGAGGTGCGTAATGCTTGCTCTGTTCAATCGCCAAGGGTTGTGCATACGAGACTTTCCCGGGTTTGGTGGCTTCAGTCTCCTGTTCTACCTGTACCTTTATGCACCGATCGTGGTGCTGGTGGTGTTCTCGTTCAACGCTAATCAGTCGGCGACTGTCTGGACCGGTTTCAGCCTTGACTGGTATCGCGCTGCTTTCGCCAACCAGGCCTTGCGCCAGGCTGCCGGCAACAGTTTGCTGATCGCCGTGTGCGCGAGCATGATCGCCACGGCGCTTGCCACCCTTGCCGCCCTTGGTACTTCACGGGGCGCCAAGTTCAAAGGGCTGCAACTGTCGATGGGCGCGATCATGCTGCCGTTGGTACTTCCGGAAATTGTCGTGGGGGTGGCAACGCTGGCGCTGTTTTCCACCATCGGCCTGTCGCTCGGCTACGGCAACTTGATCATCGCCCATACGGTGTTCTGCATTCCTTTCGCCTACCTGCCCATTCGTGCGCGGCTCAACGACATGGACCTGTCCCTGGAACAGGCTGCCGGGGACCTCTACGCCGGGCCGTGGCGAACCTTCCGCAAGGTCACCTTACCGCTGCTGATGCCGGGGATTTTCTCCGGGCTGATGCTGGCCTTCATCGTCTCGCTCGATAACTTCGTGATCTCGATGATGGTCTCGCAGGCGGGCACGACCACCTTGCCGATTTTCATCTTCGGCCTGTTGCGCATGGGCGTGACACCCGACGTCAATGCCGTGTCGACCCTGATCCTGGGGGTCTCGGTGCTGTTTGTCTGCCTCTCTTACCTGCTGGGCAAAAAGAACGTCTGAACTTTTTAGGAGCTGTGGGGAAATAGCATGAACAAGTGGATAAAAAGCGTTGGTACTTATTTGTTCGTTAGTGTGCCGCTGGTCATGGCCGGCAGTGTGCAGGCCGCGGAAAAACTCAACGTGGTCAGCTGGAGCGGTTATTTCTCGCCAGAGATTCTCGCCAAATTCCAGAAGCAGACTGGGATTGAGGTCACGGTCGATTCCTATGACTCCAACGAAACCCTGCTGGCAAAGTTGAAGCAAGGCGGTGCGGGGTATGACGTGGCGATTCCGTCGCACCAGTTCATCCCGATCCTGATCAAGGAAAACCTGCTGGAGCGCTTCGACCCGGTGAAACAGCCCTATTACGCCAGCGTAGTGGATAACCTGAAAAATCCGGGTTGGGACCCGGACGGTGCATATTCGATGCCGTTCATCTGGGGCACTACCAGCATCGTGCTGGACACCGCACGTTATAAAGGCCCTGCCGACAGCTACAAGGTTCTATATGAGCCGCCCGCCGAGTTGCAGGGGCGGATCAACATGTTCGATTCGGTCAGTGACATGGTCGACATGGCCAGCCTGTACCTGAACATTCCGTTGTGCAGCGAAGACTCGAAGCAGATGCAGCAGGTTCTGAGCTTGCTCAAGGCACAAAAGCCGTTCGTGAAGACGTACAGTTCAAAGGCGGGGTCGATTCGTGAAAACCTTGCCTCGGGTGAAATCGATATGTCGATGTTCTGGGGGGGCTCATCCATGCGTGCGCGGGAGATGAAGCCGACGCTGAAGTATCTCTACCCGAAAGAAGGCGTACTGGCATGGGTCGACAATATGGTCATCCCCGCCGGTGCCAAGCACCCGGAGAATGCCAAGGCATTCATCGCTTTCCTCAGCCAGCCGGAAAACTCGGCGATGACGCAGCGTTTCCTCAAGCACCAAAGCCCGATCAAAGGCGTTGAACCGTTTCTCGATGCGTCGCTTAAGGAAGCACCGGAATTGCACATTCCCGAGGGCACCCACGTGGTGTTCAGCAAGACCTGTGGCGAGGGCGCGATCCGTCTGGCCGATCGTCTCTGGACCAGCCTGATGCGTTGATCACTGCCGCCCCGGCACGAGGCCGGGGTGTTTCTCCAGCCGTCTGAAAGGCGCCGTAGTCATGAATTCCAATCACATCAGCGAACTGGTCCTGCTGCAGGCCCATGAGCTCGCCGAACGTATTCGCCTGCGCCAGGTGTCTTGCCGAGAAGTCATGCAGACTTACCTCGCCCATATCGAACGTTTCAACCCACTGGTGAATGCGCTGATCAGCCTGCAATCACCTGAAAGCCTGTTGGCTCAAGCCGATGCGCGCGACGCCGAACTGGCCCGTGGTGCATACCGCGGCTGGATGCATGGCCTGCCTCATGCGATCAAGGACTTGTCACTGACGCAAGGGATACGTACCACCTTCGGTTCACCGTTGTTCAAGGATTACCTGCCAGAGCGCGACGGCATCATGGTCGAGCGGATCAAGGCTGCTGGCGCGATCATAATTGGCAAAACCAACACCCCGGAGTTCGGGCTTGGTTCGCAAAGCTATAACCCGTTGTTCGGCCCTACCGCTTGCGCGTATGACCTGAGCAAAACGGCGGGAGGCAGCAGCGGCGGCGCGGCGGCAGCACTGGCGATGCATCTGGTACCCGTGGCCGATGGCAGCGATATGATGGGTTCGCTGCGTAACCCGGCGGCGTTCAATAACATCTTCGGGTTCAGACCTTCCCAGGGGCGTGTGCCGTTCGATGACAGTGCGGATCTGTTTTTCGACCAGCTTGGTTACGAAGGCCCGATGGCGCGCAGTGTGAAGGATGCGGCGTTGCTGCTATCGGTGCAGGCCGGTGGGGATGCGCGAGCACCGTTGTCGATCAGCGAATCCGGTACAGTCTTCGCCATGCCTCTAGAGCGCGAATTCAAAGGTACGCGCATTGGCTGGCTTGGCGACTTCAACGGTTACCTGCCGATGGAACGGGGCATTCTTGAGCTGTGCGAGAAAACCTTTGCTGACTTTGAAGGTTTAGGCTGCCATATCGAAGCCGTACAACCAGACTTCGCCCCCCAGAAGCTTTGGGGCAGTTGGCGCACGTTGCGCCACTGGATGGTGGCCGGCTCGTTGGGCGCGGCCTATGCCGACCCGCAAAAGCGCGCTCAGCTCAAGCCGGAAGCCTGCTGGGAGGTAGAAAATGGCCTGAAACTGTCAGCCAGTGAAGTGTTCGCCGCATCGGTAGCGCGCAGCGACTGGTATCGGTCCATCTCGCGGCTTTTCGAGCAGTACGACTACTTGCTATTACCCAGTGCCCAGGTTTTCCCGTTTGACAAAACGCTGCCATGGCCGACGGCTATCAACGACATCACCATGGACACCTATCATCGCTGGATGGAGGTCGTCATCCCTGGCACATTGTCTGGCTGCCCGGTAGCAAATGTACAAGCAGGTTTCAGTGAAAGCGGGCTTCCAATGGGCCTGCAAATTATCGGCCGGTATCAGGCCGACCTTTCGGTCCTGCAACTCGCACACGCTTATGAGCGGGCTAGCGATTGGTACAAGCGTCATCCTTCTCCATTGCTTCAGGATGTTCAGCGTTGATTCAGACCCATCGCCCTTGATGCTGGTGTTCGGAAGGTGAGTTCGCCGGACGCTGACTGCGAGCTGCCATGCTGTTGCCCCAAGCAGTCATCCTGTGGCTTCGATACCGCGCTTGATGGTCCAGAATGCAGCTGCAGGATCGCCATTTACGCCGATCTCGGTGAGGTTTGGTGGAGAGGGGTAGAGGGCTTGGCTGAGTTCTGTTTTCTGCACCCCAGGAGCGAGGTGGCATCCGATACACATGGCGTTGTTATTGCCTGCCCCTGCTTGGATATGAGTAGGGCCTTCAAGATCTGGGACGTCTATGTCGCGTGCACGGACTTCAAATGAGCGATCACGCGCCATGGCCAAAAACGCTTGTACAGCGGGGGACGCGCGGGACATCCGCACCAACGTTCACGAGACCGAAGCAAGCAGCGCCAAGCATTGCAGCGCTACCTACAGCATCCGCCGTCACCCGTGTTGTAATTGTCCTTTTCATAGTGAGTTCTCAAAACCACATCCGAATACCGGCAACAAACCGAGCTTCGTCCACATCCCCACCTTCATCCCGGATGAAGTCGGCGGTTTTGCCGTAGGAACGGCTCCAGGTGACGCCTATGTACGGTGCGAACTGGCGGACAATTTCGTACCGCAACCGTAGCCCAACTTCCGTATTTGCCAGGCCAGAACCGAAGCCGCGTTCCGGATCGTTCTTGCCATAGAAATTGGCCTCAGCGGTTGGCTGAAGGATCAAACGATTAGTCAGCAGGATGTCGTACTCACCTTCCAGGCGGGCAGCGGTTTGACCGTTCTCACCGATAAACGCCGTGACTTGCGCTTCGAAGTCATACAGCGCCATACCCTGAATACCGAACGCGGCCCAGGTCTGGGGATCTTCCGGTTTGAAGTCCTGTCGGACGCCGGTGACAACATCCCACCAAGGGCTTATGGAGCGGCCATAGAGGAGCTGTAGCTCGGCATCTTCAGTAACCCCATTGGTACGCTCGCCCTCCGAGCGAATCCAGAGCCTGTTGATGTCACCGCCCACCCAACCGGATGCGTCCCAGGCAAGCGTGCTACCGGCGTCAGCATCCTGGTATTCCAGCTGGTCAACCAAGAAAAAGCTGTTGGTACCGCTGTCATCCATTTTGTGCCCCTCAAGCGGGGGGAAGGCAGCCTGGCGGTCGGCATCAGTGAGTACCGGGATTGGCGTACGGCTGGTTGTGCTCGGTGAATCAACCTTGCCGTGTCCCATCTTGGAATGATCCATCGCGCCATGATCCATGCCTTTCATGGACCCGTGGTCCATGCCGTTCATGCTTCCATGGTCCATGTTGCCGTGAATCATCGAGGCCGCATTCGTTTTGGGCTGCGCATGGCCCATTTTGCTGTGATCAGCGGAGGCGGGCTGCGTAGGTTGCTTGCTCGCGTCCATCTGGCTGTGGTCCATGCCTGGCAGGGTATTTTGTGATGAGACGTCGTCCATCTGCATCGCACCGTGCTCCATTGCCGAGTGATCTATCCCGGAATGATCCATTTCAGCGGCGAAGCTGGGCGAAACGCCCAGCACGCCTAGCGAAGCGGCCAATACCAGCAGCGATGGTCGTGGAACGCTATTGGCCATTTTTTCCTGCCTCAGCTTTTTCGCTGCCATGCGCTTCCATCATTTTGCCGTGATCCATGCCTTCCATGGAGTCATGGTCCATGCCCTGAGCTTGCTTGCTCTTCGAACCGTGCGATTGTGTTGCGTCGGACGACTTTTGAGAGTGCTGGTCATGGTTTTCATTGGCCCAGGAAGCCGGGGCGTAGGCTGCCAGCAGGCCAACCATCGCAGTAGACAGGAAAAAGGCGCTTCGTTTCATTGGTTTGCTCATCTCGTATCTCCAGTTCATTCGTCCACGCGGACTTCTCGGAACATGCCCATCTCCATGTGGTACATGAGGTGGCAGTGATAGGCCCAGCGCCCGAGCGCATCTGCAGTAACGCGATAGCTTCGTTTCGAGCCAGGCGGCATATCGATCGTATGCTTTCGGACCATGAAGTTGCCTTCTTCATCCTCCAAGTCACTCCACATTCCGTGCAGGTGGATGGGGTGAGTCATCATGGTGTCATTCACCAAGGTAATTCGCAGACGCTCCCCATACTTGAGCCGCAGCGGTTCTGCGTCAGAGAACTTGATGCCATCGAAAGACCAAGCGAACTTCTCCATATGGCCGGTAAGGTGCAGCTCGATGGTCCGGCCCGGTTCACGGCCGTCAGGATCAATGAAGGTGCTACGCAAATCCAAATACGTGAGAACCCGACGCCCGTTATTGCGAAGCCCGATTCCCGGATCGTTCAGCTTCGGCGTTGGCGTCATGGTCTGCATATCGACCAGGGGGTTGTTTGATTCGGAGGCGGGATGGCTTTGCATCGCACCGCTAGCGGCCCTATTGGCGTGGTCCATACCAGCCATCTTGCCATGGTCCATTCCGGCCATGCTGCCGTGGTCCATGCCGCCCATGCTGCCGTGGTCCATGCCGCCCATGCTGCCATGATCCATCCCCATGTCGCCCATGGAGATCAGGGGACGTGGGTCTACCGTCGGTACCGGGGCCTGCAGGCCCTCACGGACAGCCAAAGTACCCCTTGAATAGCCGGTGCGATCCATGGACTGAGCAAAGATGGTGTAAGCCTGCTCGTTTTCAGGCTCGACAATGACATCGTAGGTTTCAGCAACGGCAATCCGGAATTCATCGATCGACACAGGCTGTACGTACTGTCCGTCCGCTGCGACAACGGTCATCTTCAAACCGGGAATTCGCACATCGAAATACGTCATCGCCGAGCCGTTGATAAAGCGAAGCCGGATTTTCTCGCCTGGTTTAAAGAGGCCCGTCCAGTTTCCGTCTGGCGCTTGGCCATTCATGAGATAGGTGTAGGTGTACCCGCTCACATCAGCGAGGTCGGTTGGGCTCATCTTCATCTCAGCCCATATCTTTCGATCGGCTAAGGTGGCAGACCAACCTTTTTCGCTCACGTCGTCGACGAAGTCGCCAACGGTACGCTTGTGAAAGTTGTAGTAATCCGACTGCTTTTTTAGCTTGGACATAACCCGTGCCGGGTCTTCGTCAGTCCAGTCACTCAGCATGACGACATAGTCACGGTCGTAGGTGAAAGGCTCGGGATCCATCGCATCGATTATGAGGGCACCGTAAACACCAACCTGCTCTTGGAAGCCCGAATGGCTGTGGTACCAGTAGGTGCCGTTCTGATGGACCTTGAACTTGTACTCGTACATGCCGTCCGGTGCGATGCCATGGAAGCTCAAGCCCGGCACGCCGTCCATGTTTGCCGGTAGAATGATGCCGTGCCAGTGGATAGACGTATCTTGCTTCAAGCGATTACGCACCCGCAGCGTGACTGTGTCGCCTTCTCGCCAACGGAGTACCGGTCCGGGTAGCGACCCGTTGATAGCCATTGCCGTTCGAGCTGCACCGGTAATGTTCACCGGGAGCTCCCCGATGTAGAGATCGAAGTCGGTGCCGGTCACTATGTTAGGCTGGCCAGGGCTAGTTACGGCCCAGACCGGCGCGCGCCACATACCTATCCCACCCAGTAGTCCGGTAGCAGCCAGGCCTTTGACGAATGAACGTCGAGTGGTTTTGCTTTGCATGCCGTTGCGTTCCAGTCAGGTAGATCGCTGATATCCAAGCTGCGAGATCCGCAACCATCTGATGAATTGAGCTCTCCCAAACTTCGCAGCTTTCGACAAAGCACCAGAATTGAGGGAGGACATACCCGCAAGCTGCCACAGTTCAGATTCCGGGGTGATTACAGTTCTGTAAGCTCAGCTCAGCAGCTCTCATGGCCGGGGTGCTTTGCGCTTTGGGCGGCAACCGGCCTTTCACAGTGCTAAAGCTAGCAACCCGGACTGTCAGCAAGCTGAGCCCGAGATTACTTTCCCGTCAGCTTCGAGTTGGGTGCCGCTTTTGCTGTAGACGAAGGGCATCCGAGGGGGCGCAACTGATGAAGTTACTCGCGGCCGAAGATAGGCCAAAAAACGGGGCATACCTGCAGCAAGGGCTGACAGAGGCAGGCTTTACAGTCCATCGTGTGGTCACTGGGAGCGATGCCTTGCAGCACGCGCTGAGCAAGGCATATGACCTGATGATCACCGCGTCCCGAACCATAGCTAACAGGAGCCTTGATTTTAGTAGTCAAGGAGCTCCAAGAAGCGCGCGGCAATTTTTGCCGGTTGTTTGTGTGGACACTAGACAGATGGGAGGGGCAGGTGAGATGGCGGCGAAGCTCAGTCCTTACCACCAGAGGTATCACGAGCGATGCCTTAAAAGTGTAGACAGCTCATCTAAAAGGAATTTTTACGCTTCTAACTAGGACTGAAAATGATTGGAGTTGGCCAGCTGGGACGAGGCCATCTATCTGGCCATCGTCCCGGTAATGCCAGTCAATTATTTTCAGCGATCTGCATAATGGGAAATGGTAAGCGCAATGACCAGCACGATTTGGATGGCTAACATGCTCACCAATAATCGTTTCATTTTGGGCGGGAAACGTTTAACTTCATTTAAGTCAATTAAGCCTCTGCGCAAAAAGATTGTCGGTATCGCCAGCACCAGAGCGATCGATCCCGTGCGCATGACTTTGCCAAGTAAGCCTGCATGCTGGAATGTTTTTTTATTGCCGGTCACGTACGTACAGTTCGGAAGAAACGACTCAAAGTACTCAGTGTGCTTATGTGCGATGTAACACAGCACGATCATAAACAGAATTATGGGTGCAAGGATAAACAGCGCAATCAATCCAGGGTCTACTGCATTCACTTCGATACCTCACGATATAAGAATTCACCTACCTTTTCGCCTCTATCGCTCCCGAAGTCACCGGCGATTTTACCGCCTACTGCACCGCCTATTACAGCACAAGCCAGCGCTCCTGGGCCGCCTGTACTAACCCCCAGAACGACTACACAAGCACCAGTTCCTACCATACCTCCCGCAGCCCCCCCCGATGCTGCCGCCTCCCAGGCCACCTATCAACGCCGAGCTTTCAACATATTTGGCGCGGCGGCACTGCTCTTCCCGGCCCATTGTGCAGGCTTTATGAATCGACAAGCCTGTGGCGGCCACATCCAGCGCAGTGCCGATGTACGTGCCTTTCTTAACTAGGTTGGAGGCTCTGGCAACGCCAGATACCTTATCGGCATAGCCGGCAATCTCACCTGTGTGGAGATAGCTGCGGGTCGAGATATTCAATGCTTGTTTGATCTTTCCCTGATTACGTAACCCTGAACCGTACGCGGCCAGGCTCCCCAAATGCTTTTCGAGCTTCATGAACAAAGCGGTGCGCTTGGCATAAAACGCGTCGCGGGCACTCAAGATGCCAGAGCCGAGGTAAACGCGATGGAGTTTTTCGATCTCCTCAAGTGTGTCCTTGATATTTTGCAGATGCCTGCTCCAGCCGTCACCGACTGCACCAACTCCCATTGAAGCGCTGGCAAGCACACTTTGCAGTAAGTCGAAGTGTTCCAGGAAGAAATCATCCGCATCCACCCCACTGGTAAGTAGTCCAGCGTGGATCTGAGCAGCCTGGGCCATCAGAGACGCTTCGTGGCTGGTACATGAGGGTGTGTTGGAATCGCCCACGATCACCAGCTCACCGCCCAGGACAGCGCTGTTGACAATGTGCGCATTCAGGATATCGAATTTGCCTAGGGTGTGCCCAGATAGCGGAGTGCTGGCTTTCAAAGACTGGTAGGACCCACGAGCGGCGCCTGCAAAATTGCCTGCTATGCTGCGGCCAGTTAGGTCTCCCGGAAAGCGCCTCAGCTAAATGCGGCCTGAAGAAGGTCCACGCGGGTATGCTCGGCTTCGAGGGGCAGCAGGTCCCGTTTCTTGTCCAAACCGCCGCTGTAGCCGCTTAGCTTTCCGTTGGCGGCGATCACGCGGTGGCAGGGCACGATGATCGAAATCGGGTTGACCGCATTGGCCATGCCGATGGCTCTGGCAGCGTCAGTTTGCCCATGCTCTTGGCCAGTTGACCGTAGCTGGTGACGGTGCCGTAGCGAACCATGGCAAGCATTGCCCATGCCTGCTCGAGAAAGTGGCTGCCACGAGGTGCCAGGTTTAGCGAGAAATCACGACGGGCCCCGCCGAGGTACTCAAGCAACTTTTGGATGATAGCTCCGAGGCCAACTTTCCAGCGTTCACGCTCGTTCGGCAGTTGATAGGTGGTCCTTCACCACGAGAGCTATTGACCAATAGCTGTCGATCGGTAGCTGCATAATCGCCCCCTCTGTCTGGATCAAACCGCCGAGAAACCATTAGTCGAGCGCCACAGAGGCGCGCTCCCGAGCCACCGATTCCCAGCAGAGCCGATTGCCCTTGGATTTGCGGGCGTCAATACTGGATTGAAACCGACAGCGCGGGATCAGCACGAAGTGCGCGAGCGTCAGACGTTGCACTTGAACCCCGTCATGATATTTCTTGGAGCGCTGTACATACCGTGGTCGCCGGCATAGCTCAGGTATTCACGGTCGAACACGTTGTTTAGATTGACTGACGCACTCAGATGCTGGTTGAAGTCGTAGCGAGCCAGGAGGTTGGTCACGGCATAGCTACTTTGGGTGAAGGTGTGCAGGTCGGCACCGGTTTTGCTCTGCCAGTTCACACCGCCGCCAACGGTGAGCTTGTCCAGAATCCCCGGCAGGCAATAGCTGGTGAAGGTCTTGAGACTGTGACGAGGCAGGTTGGTAACGATACGCTGGTTGTCAGCATCGGTGCTGACCGCATAGGCATAACCGGCAGATGCCTGCCAGCCTTCTGCCAGCTCTCCGTCCAGGGTGAACTCAGCGCCTTTGGTAGTGGTACGAGGGATTCTGTCGCGTGCGGGCGCAATTCAATGCACCGTCCCATCTGGCCATCCTGAATACGCAAGCGCTCATGGAACCGCTCGCACAGGCCAATGAACTGACATTGAAAGCAGCGGAAAATCAGTGCCGGGCCATGCTGGATCGCTATGCGCGATGAGGTGCGATATGCGCTGGCCAGGGAGTTCTTGCGCGAATATGTGCTATCGGTGGAACAGATTTCTGCCCGCCTTGGGTACATTGATCCGACCAGTTTCATCAAAGCCTTCAAGCGATGGACGGGTGAGACGCCGTTGTCGTATCGAAAGCGGCCTCGCGTGAATCGTTAGTTCGGGCACAGCATTCGGCCCGGGAAGCGTTGACCACCATAAGGATAGAAACAATGATCACTCGGTTGAGCTGGGTCCTGCGTCAAGTGACAAAACGCCTGTGGTTTCGGACAACGCTGTTTTCGCTTGCTGGCGTTGTCACGGCCTTGCTCGCCATCGCCTTGCGCGACTTCGTACCGCCATCGCTGCCTGCGAAGATCGGTGCAGACTCGGTCGACAAGATACTCGGCATCATCGCCTCCAGCATGCTGGCGGTGACCACGTTTTCCTTGAGTATCATCGTTTCTGCCTACGGTGCTGCCAGTAATGGCGTGACACCCAGGGCGACCACCTTGGTGATGGAAGATTCGACAACGCAGAATGCACTGGCCACGTTCATTGGCTCGTTTCTGTTCAGCCTGGTCGGCATCATCGCGCTGAGTACCGGTGCTTATGGGGCTCAGGGGCGGGTGGTGCTTTTTGCAGTGACCCTGTTGATGATCGTCCTGATCGTGTACACGCTGTTACGCTGGATCGGTCACCTATCCACGCTTGGAAGAGTCGGCGAGACAATTGATCGGGTCGAGGCCGCGACACTGGCTGCCCTGGAGCATCGCGCCCGCTGGCCCTATCTGGGTGGTGCCCCTTACCCCGAATCCTGCGTGCTGCCCTCTAGCGCGCTCACGATTGCCAGTACCGACACCGGCTACGTTCAGCACATCGATATCAGCGGCCTGGCGGCAGTGGCCGAGAAGCACCAGCTCAAGATCTACCTGGAAGTACTGCCAGGCACCTTTGTTCACATTGGCGCGCCCATAGCGCGGCTGCTACCCACAGCTTCGCCCCCTCCACAGGGCTCGGCGCTGGCGGCTGAAATCCTGCGCGCGGTCACGGTGGGTGTACGCCGCTCATTTGACCAGGATCCACGCTTCGGCCTTGCGGTTCTAACCGAAATCGCCTCGCGCGCCTTGTCTCCGGCGACCAATGATTCCGGGACCGTGATCGATGTGATCGGCCGTGGAGTCAGGTGTTTTTCCAAGTGGTCGATGCAATCCCCGGCCTCTGATGACGTCGATGAGAAGTGTCTGCGCGTTCATGTTCGGTGCATCGAAGTGCACGATTTATTCGATGACTTCTTTACATTGATCGCACGGGACGGGGCAGGGCTGTTGGAAATCGATATCCGGCTGATCAAGGCATTGATCAGTCTGGCTGAACTCGATCCACAGCGGTATGGCAAGCATTGCCGACACCATGCCGCTTTACTGGTCAAACGTGCGCAGACATCGTTGCACCTGGATGAAGAAAAGCAGCGGCTCCGGGATGTAGCCGCGCCGTTGCTTGGTCAGTAGCTTCGAGGCGCAAACGCAAAGGCCATCGACAAAGTTTGATAAAGCTGAACCCACTACGGCGCTTCTTGCACCCTACGCTTGGCGATGGAGAGTTTTGAGTAGTGTACTGGGGCGGCGGGTGCACCATTTTCAATCGCCTTGAGAAATGCCTCGGCGTCGTTCATGGGCAAGCGTTTGAGGTACTCGACATCCAGGTTCCACCATTGGCTTGCAAGCAGCCGCTCAATGATTTCAGGGCTATGCCGGTACTTGATGAACTTGGCTGGGTTTCCGCCAACGATCGCATAGGGGGGCACGTTTTTTGTCACTACTGCCCGTGTGGCAATGATTGCCCCCGTGCCAACCTCTACACCTTCCAAAATGGTCGCGCCATGCCCGACCCAGACATCGTGTCCCATGGTGACCCAGGAAAGCGCTGGAGAATAGGACAAGCCTCCCGTTTCATACTGGAAGGGGTGCGTGCTTACCCAATCGGTAGGGTGGGTATGCTTTTCCTGGCCCAGTGTGCAGTCGGATCCGATCGAGCAAAAACGGCCGATCGCAGAAATCACGGATAACGTGCTGCCACTCCTGATGTAGGTGTGGGCTCCGATGGTTACCGATGGCGACTCTACCCTGACGTGTCCAAGGCTTACACCTTGCTCAATGGTTGCGCAGGCACGGGCGCTGAAGGAACCAGAACCTCCGGCGACTTTGCCGCCCAGTTTTCGGAACGCTTTCTTGAATTGTTGTTCTCTGAGGATTCTGAGCATCTTTCCGATCGCACCACGACTGTTGAGCGTGGATGGTAGCAAGCACCCTCCGATCAAAAAAGGCTTCGCCCGGGGCCGACTGCCGATTTGCCCGCCGCGCTCTATTAATTAGAACGCATCTCTGCAGCCCTCTGCTTGTAGCCCTTTAGGGTGCCTCATAAGATTAGCCAGTTTCGCCTGTATTTATCGAGGCGTTGATTCTGGGAGTGGGGAATCCATGAAGAGGCCAGTCAGCCAGGTCGGCATGAAGTGGGTCGTGGAGGCGTTGGGCAGGCTGCCCCATCGCTTGCAATCTGCCATTGGCGGGTCTCGTCTCAACCAGCCGGGTCACGTGTTAAGCGCCGAAGTGGCGATGTTTCTCAGGCTGATGGGGGATCGCGAGCTTGCCCGCCCGCAGCACCAGCCCCTGGATAAAGTGCGCGAACAGACCGACCATGACGCCTGGGTGTTTGGCGGCTGTGATGCACCTGTCGACCTGGAGCGAAGCTTCACGATCGACGGGCAGGGCGGGCCTGTTCCAGTCAAGACGTTCGTAACGAACGACTGCGCGCAGGGCGTACTCATTTACTTCCACGGTGGCGCCTGGGTATCCGGAAGCCTGGCAAGCTGTGAAAGTATCTGCCGGTATCTGGCGCGCGAAGCCAGGCTGCACGTACTGTCGGTGGACTACAGGCTGGCACCCGAGCATCCATTTCCTGCCGCCATCGATGACGCACTGGCAGCCTATGAGCATGTGCTGAAGGACATGCAGGCGGCCAATACGCCTGGCGCATTCATTGCCGTGGCGGGCGACAGCGCGGGTGGCAATATTGCTGCCGCGTTGTGCTACACGCTCAGAGAGCAGAAACGGCGCTTGCCCGACTTCCAACTGCTGTTCTACCCGGTCCTGGACAACGAAAACAGGTCGACGTCCTATTCGCTGTTCGAAACAGGCTATGTGTTGACTGCGGACCAGATGAACTGGGCGCGTGAGCTGTATGTGCCCAGCCGGGCCTACAGCGACCCGGCTGTGTCGCCGTTGCTGGCCGACAGTTTTGAAGGGCTGCCACCAACGTATATTGCCACCGCCGAGTTCGACGTACTTCGCGATGAAGGTGAGGCGTATGCGCACCTGTTATCGGCCGCTGGGGTGAACGTGACCCTGCGCAGGGCGGCTGGGCTCATTCATGGGTTTGCGAACATGATGGGCGTCAGTCGCGTGGCCAGGCAGGAAATGCAGCAGGCAGTAGCAGCGCTGGTACGTAGCCGACAAGCGCACGGTGGGAAATGAGGGGTTGTCAGGCCTCTGGTGCCTGACAACCGCCAAGTGTGCATGACCCGATGCGCCCTGTTGCGTCAGGGGACACTTTTGATTTTCAGCACCAGCAGCCCGCCCATCAAGCCTGCCAGGCCTGCAAACATGTAGAGGGCAGGGTAGCCTCCGAACTGGGTCACCAGCATGGCGCACAGGGCAGGGGCGAGGATCTGTGGCCCGACGATGGCAACGTTGATGATCCCCAGGTCCTTGGCATGGTCCGCCGAACTGGGCAGCACCTGGCTGATGAGCGCTTGATCGACGGCGACGTAGGCACCATAGCCAACACCGAGTATCGCTGAGGAAACCATAGCCATCGGCCAGTTCTGCCAGAAGGCCAACAACAGCGAAGCCACTCCCATGATCATCCCCGACACCGTCACGATGGCTTTGCGCCGGCCGGTCCGATCCGATATGGCCCCGCAGGCGAAAGCGGTGACCACCACGGCAGCGGTATAGATCAGCACCAGCTTCAGCAAGCCGTCTTCGGCCCGCTCACCCGGGTAAAGCGCCTCATAGCGCAGGCCGTCGCGAAGAAAGTACAGAAAGAACAGGGTACCCGTGGCGCTGCTGAGGCCGACCAGAAAGCGCGTCGACCATGCCCAGGCAAAATCCGGATGCTTTCTGGGGCTGATCCAGAAGGCCGAAAACAACGCCTTCCAACGCCATTCACCGGTGTGCACCTGCTGCCCCAGCGGATCATCGGTAAACAACACAAATGGCATTGAAAGCACCACGAATATGGCCGCGACGACGGTGTAGCTTTGCGCTATGCCGACACCCAGCGTGGTGGTGATGACGGCGCCCAGTACAACTGCCACGGACAACATCACGCCATTCCAGGCGCTGACAATGGCCCGTTGCTCAACTGGCACGCGGTCCGGTATTGCAGCGGTGATTGCACACAACACCCCGCTGGTGCCCACTTGTACCAAGGCCCAATAAACGACGATGCCCGTCCAGGTCGTTTGCTTGCCCAGCATGTAAAGTGCCAGCGCGCCGACGACAATGCCGAGAAAGTTCCACGGGTGACGGCGGCCGAACACTGAGCGGGTTCTGTCTGACAGAAAGCCGATGACAGGCTGTGCGACCAGTGCGATGGCCGAGCCAATGCCCATCACCATGCCCAGCGCGCTTTCTTTCGAGTTGGGCGCCAATATTTCCATCTGCTGGGCAAGCAGTACTTGGATGGGGGCGAATACCGCCAGCCAGACGCCAAGCAGTGACAGTGCCATGGCTAGAATGAAACCCCTGCCTACCCGGGTGCCACGCCCGTGGTCACAGCGCTGCATTTTCAAATCCATGCGCAACTCACCCATCGTGTTTTCCTTGTTGTTATTGATCGGTCAAGGCCGCCAGCCAGTGTCAAACCTGCTGGCTGAGCACCAGCTTGTTCAGGAAGCTATTGCAAAGGTCCAGTTGCTCGAGCGACACGTATTCATTGGCCTTGTGTGCCTGCTCGATGTAGCCGGGCCCACAAACGATGGTGGGCACGCCAACTTCCTGAAATAAGCCTGCCTCGGTGGCATAGGAAACCCGGCGTACACGGGTGTCTTGCCGCAAGCCGGCAATCAGCGTGCAGATTGCTTCTTTTTCGCTGGGGCTCAACGCGGGTGCCCTGGAGATTTTTTCGAAGACGATTCCTGCGGTATGCACGCGTGACTTCATCTCCGGCTGAAGCACCTCTTCGGCGTAGCGGGTTATTTTTGCGTATATCGATTCGGGGTCGACGCCTGGCAGGTTGCGGAACTCGAACTGAAACTCGCAGTGTTCCGGGATCGTATTGATTGCTATGCCGCCACTGATCGTGCCTGTTTGCGCGGTACTGAACGGTACGTCGAAACCCTCATCGAACGGGCCGTGATGTGAAGACTGCCGTGCGAGGTCGCTGATGAAGGTAATCAGCCGCGCGGCATACTCGATGGCGTTCACCC
Source organism: Pseudomonas sp. BJP69 (assembly GCF_007633355.1). Lineage (NCBI taxonomy): Bacteria > Pseudomonadati > Pseudomonadota > Gammaproteobacteria > Pseudomonadales > Pseudomonadaceae > Pseudomonas > Pseudomonas sp. BJP69. The sequence goes on along the minus strand of NZ_CP041933.1, from coordinate 4,058,606 downwards.
CGGCCGGTTGCAGCGACGAGTGCGCAGCATGCCCTTTGACCTTGCAGCGGTAGGCATTGATGCCCTTGTGGGCAACGACGATGCCCATGCCGGTGGGCTCGCCAACGATGCAACCCTGCGGTGCAACGCCGCGCTTGACCAGGTCTTGCACCATTGAGGGGGCACCGGCACAGCCGATCTCTTCATCATATGACAGCGCAAAATGCAGCGGCGCTTTCAACGCGGTGCGCAGCATATTCGGCAGCTGTTCCAGAGCGACTCCAATGAAGCCCTTCATGTCGCATGCGCCACGTCCGTACAGCTTGTTGTCGCGTACGGTCGGTGAGAAAGGGTCGGACGCCCAGGCCTGGCTGGTGACCGGAACCACATCGGTATGGCCGGACAAGACCAACCCGCCGGTCGTGGACCCGTCACACGCAGGGACCGTGGCGAACAAGTTGGCCTTGCGCCCGTCACGGTCGTAGATGAGGGTGCTGTCGATACCGTAAGACTTGAAGTAGTCGCGCACCACTTCTATCAACCCCAAGTTCGACAGTGCGCTCGTTGTATCCATGCTGATGAGCCGCTCGACCCATGGGTAGGCAGTGCAAAAATTAGCAGAAGTCATCTTATGGTCTTCATTCAAAGTACATCGGCATTGGGTGGGCGCGGCGGTGGATGGCGCGAGTTTGCCGAGCACCAATGCCCACGTTTGAATCATCGCGTGCGGCCAACCGCCTGCATTATTGAAGTTCTGCAAGGCTGCAGGTACACCTGCCGGGTTGATGCTATGACGCCTAGAAAGTGACTACAATCAATGTCAGCTTGTTTTTTGTTCTGATTGTTAGATCAACGAGGGCGCGGCATGAGTCGACTGATCAACCTTTCACGCATTGCCTATTTCCACGAAGCTGCCCGTTGCGGCAGCATTCGCGCGGCTGCCGACCTGCTGAACGTCGCCCCATCGGCGGTCACCCGGCAGATCCAGCTGCTGGAGGCCGAACTGGCGACGGTATTGCTCGAGCGGCGTGGCCGGGGCGTGGCGCTGACGGAGGCGGGCAAGCAGGTCATCGAGTTTCACCGCGAACAGGAGGCGCATCTCGGTGACCTTCTGGGCCGGCTTCAGTCGCTTCGGGAGATGAAAACCGGCCACGTGAGCCTGGTTCTGGGTGAGGGGTTCGTCAACGACATCCTCAACGGTCCCTTGCCGCGGTTCTGCAAAGCCTACCCAGGCGTGAAAATCAGCCTCGACTCGGCGGGTACCAACGAGCTGATTCGCAAGGTGCTGGAAGACGACGCCGAGATCGGGCTGGTCTACAACCCGCCGACCCACCCCAAATTGGTCTCTCGCGCCTGCCGTGTGCAGCCGATGAAAGTGATCTTCAGCCCCGACTCGCCGCTGCGCAAGGGCGACGGGCCCCTGCGTGCCCGTGAGTTGCTGGACTATCCGCTGGCGGTCACCTATTCCACGCATGGCGTCAGGCAACTGGTGGATGTGCTGGAGCTGGCCGAGAAAGTCAGGTTCGACCCGGTGATGACCACCAACTCGATCGCCACGCTCACCCAGTTCGCCAAGACAGGGCTGGGTATCGCCTTCCTGCCGGCATTCGCCATAAAAGCAGAGCTGGACGCTGGGGAACTGCTGTGCCGGGATGTGGGCCATCCACTTTTCCTGACGGCCGAAGCCCACGTGGTAACGCGTGTTGGGCGCCGGTTGTCCTCGGCGGCTGCGCGTATGCTGCAAGTGCTGACAACGCAGATGCAGGCTTTCAAGTAAACGCAAGTATGGCACTTGACAGGGCAAGTCGCGTCTGTATTCTGATGACAAGCGTAGTCAAAATGTGAGAACAATAATATGCATTATGACCTGATCATCAAGAACGGCCTGGTCTTCGATGGCGTCAGCCACAATGGCGTCGCGGCGGATGTTGGCATCCAGGACGGGCGTGTTGTTGCCGTCAGTGCATCAGCACTTGACCCGGCAGTGGCGGCAGCGGTACTGGATGCGAAAGGTTGCTGGGTGATGCCCGGTTTTCTGGAAATGCACTCGCACTACGATGCGGAGATATTGAGTTCTGCTGCATTGAAAGAATCCATCCGCCACGGTGTCACCACCGTGGCGACGGGTCTTTGTTCGCTGAGCATGGTTTCAGCTTCGGCGCAGGATTGCGCGGATCTGTTCAGCCGTGTGGAGTCCATCCCGCATGACCATGTACTGGACCTGCTGACCACACATAAGCGTTGGTCATCGCCGGCCCAGTACCGCACCTTCCTCGAAGGGTTGCCGTTAGGGCCGAACGTGGCGTGCTACATCGGCCACTCCGATATCAGGGCTGCCGCCATGGGGTTGCTCGAGGCCACCACGCCGCGGCCACCGACCGAGCAGGAACTGCGCAGCATGGAGGCCCTGCTCGATGAAGCTTTGGACCAGGGGTTCCTTGGCCTGTCGGTCATGAAAACCAAGATCGACCGGGTGGCCGGCGAACGTGCATGGTCGCGCCCACTGCCCTCGACCTTTGCCAGCTGGGCCGAAATGGCCCGGCTGTTCAAACGGCTGCGCGCTCGCGGGGCGATCCTGCAGGGCGCCCCGGATGTGGCCGAGCCCTCCAGTGCGGTACGCCTGATGTTCGCTGCCTCGGGCTGGTTCCGGCCAAAGCTGAAAACCACGTTGCTCACGGCGCTGGACCTGAAGGTGAAGCCCAGCCTGCAGAAGATGGTTCGCCTGAGTGGCTGGGTTACCCAAAAGCTGCTGCGCGGCAACCTCAAATGGCAGTTTCTACCGGCGCCACTGCGGGTCTACAGCGCGGGGCTGAATTTCAACAATTTCGACGAATTTGCCGGCGGCCTGGTGCTGCGCAACCTGAAGAACGAAGAGGACCAGTACGCAGAAGCCACCAAGCCCGAGTTCCGTGAATTATTCAAACAGGGTTTGGGCAGCGTATTGAAAGTAGGGCTCTGGCAACGCGACTTTTCCGACGCTTATGTCACAGCCTGCCCGGACCCAAACCTGGTTGGCCGCAATTTCGGCGAAATCGCCAGGTCGCGCGAGCAGGACCCTATCGACTGCTTCCTCGATCTGGCGGTGCAGTACAAATCCGAGCTTGTCTGGACCACGCTTATGGGCAACAGCCGGGTCGAGGTCATGCACAAACTCATGCGCAGCCGCAGCGTCCATGTCGGCTTCGCTGATTCCGGGGCGCATATTCGTGGCCTGGCTTTCTACAATTTCCCGTTGCGCTTCCTGAAATATATCCGCGATGCCCACCTGGAAGGTAACCACTTCATGAGCGTGGGCGAGGGGGTGGCGCGTGTCACTTCCGAACTGGCCGACTGGTACGGGCTGGACGCAGGCAGGCTGAGGCCTGGCGCCCGGGCAGATATCGCCATCGTTGACCCCCAGGGCTTGAACAGTGACCTGGACGCGGTCAGCGAAGACCTCATCGAAAATACCCCGCTCAGGCGGTTGGTCAACCGCAACGACCAGGCAGTGCTGGCCACGTTGGTCAATGGGCGAGTGGCCTATGCCAGGGACGGTGGGTTCGCCAAGGACCTTGGCGTAGCGCACCACTATGGCAAATTCCTGCCGGCCCGTACTCAGCCTGCCTGAGCAAGAGGATCACCAACATGCACAGAACCATAGGGCAGTTCATCGATGGCAGGCAGGTCTACGCCAGCGGTTGCAGCACATTCGACTCGATCAACCCAGCCAACGGCCAGCTGTTGGCCACTGTCGAGCAAGCCAGCGCAGGGCAGGTCGACGACGCCGTGCTGTCGGCCAGCGCGGCGCAACGCGAGTGGGTCAAGCTTCCGGTGGCTGAGCGCACTGCGATAATGCTGGATGCAGCCAAGCTGATCTTGCTGCGCAATGACGAACTGGCGCAGCTGGAAACCCTCGATACCGGCAAGCCAATCTTCGATACCTCCAGGGTCGACATCAAAGGCGGGGTAGCGGTCATGCGCTACTTTGCCGGCTTGATGGCGGCTATCGAAGGCCGGCAGTCACCTGTGGGCGAAACAGCGTTCACCTATACCCGACGAGAACCGCTGGGTGTGGTGGCCGGGGTAGGCGCCTGGAACTACCCCCTTCAGATCGCCATGTGGAAGCTGGCGCCCGCGCTTGCGGCTGGCAATGCCATGGTGTTCAAGCCCAGCGAGTTGACACCCTTGTCCACCCTGCGCCTGGCCGAACTGCTGGTCGAGGCTGGCGTACCCGCAGGGTTGTTCAATGTGCTGCAAGGCAATCAGGCCGTGGGCAAGGCGCTCAGCGAGCACCCAGGTATCGCCAAGATTTCGTTCACCGGGAGCGTCGCGACCGGCATGAAAGTGATGACCAGCGCCGCCGGCACACTGAAGAAGGTCACCATGGAACTGGGTGGCAAATCACCGTTGATCATTCTGCCCGACGCCGATATCGAGCGAGCGGCAGATATTGCGGTAATGGCTAACTTCTTCAGCAGCGGCCAGGTGTGCACCAGTGGTACGCGGGTGTTCGTGCACCGCGCTATCCAGGCCAGGCTGCAGCGCGCAATCCTGAAACGGGTTGAAAATATTGCGATTGGCGACCCCAGTGACCCGCGCACGCGGTTCGGCCCTTTGGTCAGCCAGGCGCACCGCGAAAAAGTGCTGGCCTACATTCAAAGCGGTCGCGACGCCGGCGCGACATTGCTGTGTGGCGGGCACCTGCCGGCAGGGCAGGCGTTCGCGGCAGGCAGTTACTTGCTTCCGACTGTGTTTACGGACTGCAGCGACGACATGCAGATTGTTCAGGAAGAGATATTCGGGCCGGTGATGAGCCTGTTGACCTTCGACAGCGAGCAAGAGGTGATCGCGCGTGCCAATGCCTCGGTACTAGGCCTGGCGGGCGGCGTGGTAACCCAGAACATCTCCCAGGCGCACCGTATCGTGCACGCGCTGGAGGCGGGTATCTGCTGGGTCAATACCTGGGGCCAGGTGCCGCCTCAAATGCCCGTTTCCGGCAGCAAGCTGTCCGGTATCGGCCAGGAGAACGGCATCGAGGCACTGCTCGAGCACACGCGGACCAAATCGGTATTCATTGAACTGGGCAGCTATCAGTCCGTTTTCCCACCCTGCTGATCGTACAGGGCTGCGCCAGGCACCTTGGCGCAGCCTTCGATCAGGGCAAGCCCTGTGTCGATCAGCACGTTCACAGGGTCCCGGTATTGGCTCAAGGTCCAGTAAACGGCAATCTGGTTTATTGCCCCGAGTATGCCCATGCACATGTACAGTTCCGAGGCGACCGGCTTGAAGCCACCGTAGGTGCGGTTGATCGCGGACAACAGGAAGTTGCAGAAGCGCAAGTTGTTCTGCTGGTAGAGGTTGTCGACGCGTTGGCTTACCCCGAGCACTTCGACCAATACGATTTTCGCCACCAGCGGGTCCTGCATGGCCTCGAAAAACGTGGCGAGGAACTTGCGGCCTGCGTGCTGTTGTACCTGGTCGTGGTCCTGGTAGAGCTGGTTCAGGCGTTGTTCCAGGTCGTCCATGATCGATACGTACACCGCGCACAGCAGCTCTTCCGTGCCCTCGAAGGACTCGTAGAAGTACCGATCGGTGAGTTTCGCCTCGCTGCACAGGTCGCGCACGGTCGTGGCGCGGTAGCCCTGGGTGCCGAACAGCTGCATCCCCGCCTTCATGAAGGCCTCCCGGCGGGCCTTGATGCGCTGCTCTTGGCTGACGCCACGGTAGGAGCGCTCGGCACCCCCGGAGGTTTTGCTCATTGTGGCCACCCTTCTAATAAACTGAATTCCATTGTAGTCAAAATTTTTAAATCACGACAAGCGCGGCTCTTTCGCACAGCGCTGTGCCGTTCAGTCACGGAAAAAGGCACTGATTTAAGCAACAAAGCCGCGTACGAAACTGAATGGTCAGCGCCGCTAGACGATTGACAGCAGCCAGCCTTGGACGCATCTTGATGACATGCATCGTCAGATAATTCGAGTTTGGACCTTGCTCTGGTCGCGTCACTCCGGTGCGTAAAAAAACAAAAAGACATCCCAGGAGCAGTACTGATGAAACCTTTCCGTTTTGCTGACCCTTGTGGGTCGAAAAGCAGGGTTGCATGGCTCGGCTTTGCGTCAGCTATCACCTTCACCCAGCCCGCTGCAGCGCTCGAATTTGCCCTCGCCGATGGCGATATCACCGGCACCCTGGATAATACCGTGTCTTTCGGCCAGGTATGGCGAGTTCAAGGCCAGGCGAAAAACAACGATGCGCTCAATGGCAACGACGGCAACCGCAACTTCGATACCGGGCTTGTTTCGCAGGTGTTCAAACTGACCTCGGAGCTTGAGGCCAAGTACCAGAATTATGGGCTGTTCGTTCGTGGGTCGGCGTTCTATGACACGCAGATAATGGATAAACGCAGTGACTACTACAACAACCCGGCGGTGGTAGAGCCTAGCCAGAATTATCCAAAGGATGACAGCTTTACCCGCAGTACCCGACACCTCGCCGGCCGCTCTGCCGACATTCTGGATGCCTACGTATACGGGGCATGGGACGTGGCCGATCACCCCCTGACGGTGCGTTTCGGCAGGCAGGTGTTCAACTGGGGTGAGTCCTTGTTCTATCGAGGCGTGAGCGTTTCGAACCCCGTGGATGCGGTCAAGTACCGCTTGCCTGGCTCTCAGGTCAGGGAAGTGCTTGTGCCGGTTGAGGCGCTGAGCCTGAATTTCGGCCTGACCGACAACCTGTCCATGGACGCTTACTACCAGTTGAAATGGAAAGAAACGGCGCTTGACCCGGTTGGCAGCTACTACTCCACCACCGATATCTTCGGGCCGGGTGGCAACACTGCGTACGCCCAGGTCCCTGCATTGATTCCGGCAATGGCAGCGTACGGCATGGCCACCCAGATCCCGGGCGGCCTTGGCCAAGGCCCCTACAATGCCAGCCGCTACCTCGACCCCGCCACGGGCATCTTCAAGGTCAGCAATGTGCAGTCGGACGACAAGGCTCGGGCCAGCGGGCAATACGGTATTAGCCTGCACTATATTGCCGAGGCCTTGAATGCCACCGACTTCGGCTTCTACTTTGCCAATTACCACACCAAGGAGCCCGTACAGCAGATCGACACCGGCGCCTACCGTGGCGTCGATCTGACCACGCTTGATTCGCTAATCGGCCCCAGCGCCGCCCGGGCATTGGCAACCCTGGACCTGTCACAGAATGCCAATGTGCGCCGTGAGTATGTCGAGGACGTTCGCATGTACGGCCTCAGCTTCAATACCACGATAAACAATGCGTCGGTTTTCGGTGAAATTTCCTATCGGCCGAATCTGCCGATTGCAATCAGTGCAACCAACGACCTGGTGGGTGACCTTCTCGCGCAAGGCGTGGCGGGTACGTCGGGGCTGTACGACGCCAACCTCGGCGGCGCGCAGGCGTGTGCCTCGCTGGGCGGTAAGCCGTTCTGCCGGGGCGGGGTCTATTCCAACTACGAGCGTGTCGAGTCGATCAACGCCTCGCTGGGCACCATCTACAACTTTGGCCCGTCGTTGGGCTTCAACTCGTTGGTCGGCATTGCCGAAATCGCGACCCAGTCCTACCACGGCAGCGACTTGAGTTATACCGGGTACAACCCCACCCCGGTAAAGCGCAAGTTCGCCGGCACCCCAGACACCACCGACAACCCCATGACCCGCGAGGCGTATGGCTACACGCTCAGCATGCAGGGCACCTGGACCAACGTATACGCTGGCGTGAACCTCTCGCCGTTCTTCGTCCACACCAACAACTTCAAAGGCAACTCCGACCTGACCGGGAGTTTCATGGAAGGCCGAAAAGGCTACACCTTCGGCGTCAAGGCTGATTACCTGAGCCGCTTTGAAGCCGGCCTGCAATACACCCTGTTTACCGGTGCGGGGCAAAGCAACCTGATCCGTGACAGGGACAACGTCAGCATGGACGTGAAGTACTCGTTCTAACGAGGTATTCATTCTTTCAAGCAGGGCTAACCATGAAATACTACGTCAAGCATGCCAAGTGTCTTTCTCTCGTCGTTGGCACCGCTATGCTGTTCGCCTTCGGCGCAGCACACGCCGCTGTGTCCGAACAACAGGCAAGCCGGCTGGGTAAAGACCTTACCCCCCTGGGCGGCGAAACCGCGGGCAACGCCGATGGCAGCATCCCCGCCTGGACCGGCGGCCTGAGCAAACCCCCGGCCGGTTACGTGCCAGGCCAGCATTACGTTGATCCGTACCCGGACGACAAACCGTTGTTCACCATCACCGCGGAAAATGTCGAGCAGTACAAAAGCAAACTGAGCCCCGGGCAGATCGCCCTGCTCAAAGCCTACCCGCAAACCATGTCTTACCCGGTCTATACCACTCGCCGCAGTGCTGCCGAGCCACAGTGGGTGTACGACAACACCCGGCAAAACGCGACCACGGCGGAGCTGGCCGAAGGCGGCAACGGCTTCATCCACGCATTTGGCGGTATCCCGTTCCCGATCCCGCAAAGCGGCGTGGAGGCCCTGTGGAACCATATCGCTCGCTACCGCGGTACCTATGTGGTCCGCAAACTCTCGGAAGCCACCGTTCAAGCCAATGGGCAGTACAGCCTGGCCACTTATGACCAGGACGTCCTGTTCAAGTACTACGTCAAAGGCGGCAGTTACTCGACGCTGAACAACATCCTCTTCTATTACCTCAGTGCCGCCCGTAGCCCGGCCCGTATGGCGGGTGAGGCGTCGCTGGTATACGAAACGCTGAACCAGGTGGCGGAGCCACGCATGGCCTGGGGCTACGTGCCAGGGCTGCGGCGGGTGCGTCGCGCCCCTACCATCTCCTACGACACGCCGGACAGCGGTTCCGATGGCCTGATCACCGTTGATGACCGTGATATGTTCAACGGCTCCCCCGATCGCTATGACTGGAAGCTGGTCGGCAAGAAAGAAATCTACATTCCCTACAACAACTATCGAATCGCCAGCCCGCAGTACAAGTACGATGACATCATCAAGCCCGGCCACCTGCTCAGTGCGCCGACCCGCTTCGAGTTGCACCGGGTGTGGGTGGTAGAGGGCACGTTGCGGCCAACGGCGCGGCATATCTACTCGAAACGGGTGTTCTACCTCGACGAAGACAACTGGCAAATCGCGCTTGCCGACCGCTATGACAGCCACGGCGAACTGTGGCGGGTATCGATAGGCTACATGAGCAATTTCTACAACGTGCCCACCACCTGGACCACCGTCGACGCATTCTATGATTTGCAGGCGCGCCGCTACATGGTTCAGAAGTTGGAAAACGAGGAAAGCAAAACGCTCGACTTCAGCCAGCCAGTGCCCTCCGAAGACCGCTACAAGCCTGCAACCCTGCAGCGCATGGGCAACCGCTGACACGTGCCGCCAGGCGGCTCTGCCCGTGGCGGGCGGTGCCGCAGGGTTTCAGATGCAGGGCTGGCCGTGCCATGCCAGCCCGGCATTCTCGAAAGCTCATTCCGCCCATTCCGGGTCGCCCGTGAACACCACCGTCAACCAGCGGTTCGGCCCTTCACCGCCCACGGCTTCACCAATCTCGTTGCGCCACGCGTCCCATTCATCGATGGTCTTCGCTGCCATGGCCTTGGGTACGATGAAGTACAGCTCGATCTCGCGTGAGCGCCCGACCTTGGCAACATAGGCACGGTAGGACTGCAACCCGTGGCGGGCGACAAAGGCCTTGGCCACTTCGTCCACGTGCAGCTTGAGGTCGCCTGGGGTGACCAGGAAAATGTCCGCCAGGGCCTGGCGCACCACCGCCATCGGCAGCGGCACAATCACCAGGCACACCAGCGCCAGTACCGCCGGGTCGATGTACGGTGATACCCACTCCCATGAGGTTCCCTGAACCGCGTAACCAAAGCAGAAGGCGATCAGCAGCGCAGCGGTGATGCTGGCCGACATCACCCAGCCCTTGACGTCCATGGCCACGAAGTCCGACTTCAGCTGGCGGTTGGCGCGGGCCTCGACCAGGGCGATGGTCACGCAGCAGATCACGGTCACTACCGCGTAGACCATGGCAATGCCGAACTCCAGGTGTCGGCCGCCCTGCAGCAGGCTGCTGACGGCGTTGATCAGGGCATAGACCGCCACGCCGCTGAGCAGGATGCCATTGAGTGCCAGCACCATCGGCTCCAGGTGCCAGAAGCCCATGGTGAAACGCTCGCGCAGCTTGCGCGACATCTGCACGCTGGTGGTATGCGAGGTGATCAGCTTGACCACCACCAGCGACAGGCCGCTCATGCTGGCGTCGACCAGTGAGTAAACGCCATCGAACATGATCGAGAACGACCCGGAGGCCACGCCGAAAGCGATGCCGATGCTGGCGATGAACAGGGTGACGGCGATCGAGGTGCGCAGCAGGCCCTGTTCGCTGGCGATGTCGAAGAACGAGGATCGGGGGGCGGTTTGCATAAGGTGTGCTCGGCAAAAACGATGATGCTGTGGTGCCTGTGAGGGCCTCTTCGCGGGTGAACCCGCTCCTACAGAGGGGCATGGCTTCAAAGGCCAGTGCGGGTCCCTGTGGGGGCGGGTTTACCCGCGAAGAAGCCCTTACAGATTAGACGCGGAACTGCTCCATGAGCGCTTGTTGCTGGTTGGCCAGCCGGTTCAAGGCCTGGCTGATGCGAGCCGCCTCGTCTGCCTGGCCTGCCAGCGATTGGGTAACGTCGCGAATGCCGGCTACGTTGCGGTTCACCTCTTCGGCCACTGCGCTCTGTTCCTCCGCGGCCGAGGCAATCTGCAGGTTCATGTCGCTGATCACCGCCACCGCCTCGCCAATGCGTTGCAGTGCCGGCAGGGCCTGCTCCATGCGTGCAGCACTGGCCTGCGCCTGGCGTTGGCCCTCGTGCATGGCGCCCACGACATCCTGGGTGCCTTGCTGCAAACCTTCGATGACCTGGCGAATTTCCTCCACCGACACCTGCGTGCGCTGTGCCAGCCCGCGCACCTCGTCGGCGACTACGGCAAAGCCACGGCCGGCTTCCCCGGCACGGGCTGCTTCAATGGCCGCATTCAGTGCCAGCAGGTTGGTCTGCTCGGCGATGGTACGGATGACTTCCAGTACCGTGCCGATCTGAGTGCTGCGGCCCTCCAGGGCGCGTGCGTCGGCCATGGCCGTGTCCATGTCCAGTGCCAGCCGGTCGATGCCCTGGCGGGTGCTGTCGATCAACTGCAGGCCTTCCTGGCTGGCCTGGTCGGCGGCACGTGCCGCCTGGGCCGCCTGCGCGGCGTTATGGGCGACATCCAGCGCGGTGGCGCTCATTTCGTTGGCCGCGGTGGCCACTTGCTCGATTTCACGGTGTTGCTGCTGCATGCCGGCGCTGGTCTGGCTGGCGATGGCTGCCGACTGGTCGGCGGTGCCTCGGGCCTCCTGCAGCGAGCCTTTGACCTGGGCGATGACCGGCTGCAGTTTGTCGAGGAAGCGGTTGAACCACGCGCTGAGCTGGCCCAGTTCGTCCTGGCGGGCGTAGTCCAGGCGGCGGGTAAGGTCGCCTTCGCCGCTGGCGATGTCTTCAAGCCGGGCAGCCACCGCCAGGATCGGGCGGGTTACCCCGCGGGCCGTGAGCCACACCAGCAGCAAGCCCAGCACTGCCGCGCCCAGGCCGATCAGCAGGCTGGTCAGGTTGGCACGCTGGTTGTGCGCATCCAGGCGCTGATTGAGGGCTACCGCGGGCGCCTGCAGCACGCTTTCCGGCACTTCCAGCAATACCTGCCACGGGGCGGCGTCGGGAATGGGCGTGAAGGGGTGCGCAACCCGTAACTGGCCAGCGGCAACTGCAGGCTCAACGGGTTTGCCGAGCATGCTGGCGTCGCGGCTATTGCCTGCCAGCAGGCCGGCCGCGCTGGCGATGCTCACCTGGCCCTGACCCTCGAACAGCTCGCGGCGGCCGTTTGTGCTCAGTTGCTGCAGGTTGTCCAGGCTGATATCCAGGCCGACCACGCCCACCACTTTGCCATGTTCCAGCAAGGGCAGGGCGATGCTGGTCATCAGTACCTGGCTGCCGTTGACCTCGTCCAGATACGGTTCCAGCAGGCAGGTTTTGCCGGTCTCCAGTGGGCAGGTCAGCCAGCGGTTTTTCGCCGCGCCGTTGCTGCCGATGCTGGCGTCGCCGAGCAGCGCTTCTGGCATGGCTTCGCGCTCCAGGGTGCCCGGGCGCGGCTGCGACCAGTACAGCGAAAAGCGCCCGCTCTCGTTGCTGCCCACCGCGTCCTGGCCGCGGTACTGGCTGTCTTGCTGGTCCAGTGCATCGGGTTGGAACACCAGGTACAGGCCGATCATGTCAGGTTTGCCGGCCAGGCTGGCTCGCGCCTGGCGGGTGAGTTCGGCGCGCAGGTCGTTGCCACCTCGGGCTTGCAGCACTTGCACCAGGCGGGCAAAGCCATTGCCGTATTGATAAGCGTCCATGAAGTAGCGCTGAATGCGCAGGGCCTGGGTTTCGGCATGGGCCTCCAGGCGCTGCCGCGCGCTGCTGTCGAGCATGGCGGTGTTGGCTTGGTTGACCAGCGTGGCACTGCGCTGTGCCTGAGTCAGCGAGGTGGCCACCAGCAAGGCGACGATGGCCAGCAGGCAAAGGCCGGCCAGCAAGGTGATCTTCCATTGGATGGAGAGGCGGCGCAGCAGCATGGAGCTTTCCTTTTCGAACACTGCAACGCCCGCGGCCAGGCGCGGGCGTTGTGGGTAGCGTGGGTCATTCAGGCACGTAGTTGGGGGGCGCCGAGCGGAACGCCTTGGTCAGCCAGCCCAGGTACAGCAGGCCGAGCGCAGCCCAGATACCGCCAAAGATCAGCGAGTGGGCATTCAGGTCCAGCCACAGCGAAACGATGATGCAGAAGCCGATGGTGGGCAGTACCAGGTACTTCAGCTGGTTGGCCAGGCCCTTGCGGTTGCCCTCGCGCAGGTAGCAATGGTTGATCACCGACAGGTTGACGAAACTGAACGCCACCAGCGCGCCGAAGTTGATGATCGAGGTGGCAGTCACCAGGTCGAAGAAGATCGCCGACAGCGAAATGATGCCGACCACGGCAATGTTCAGTACCGGTGTCTTGTAGCGTGCGTGCAGGCGGGCGAAAACGCGGGCCGGGATCACGTTGTCGCGGCCCATCACGTACAGCAGGCGCGACACGCTGGTCTGCGAGGCCAGGCCCGAGGCGATGGTGTTGATCACCGTGCAGGCAATGAACACCGACTGGAACAGTTTGCCCCCGACATACAGGGCGATTTCCGGCAGGGCCGCCTCGTGGTCATGGAAACGCGCCATGGTCGGGAAGTAGGCCTGGATGAAGTACGACACGGTGATGAACACCACGCCACCGATCAGGGCGGTGAGGAAGATCGCCCGCGGGATGGTCTTGCCCGGGTCGCGGGTTTCTTCGGACAGGCAAGTGACGGCGTCAAAGCCCAGGAACGAGAAGCACAGGATGGTCGCGCCGGCGGCCAGTGCGCTGAACTGGGTCTGACCGTCGGCGAACGGGATCAGGCTCCAGGCCGTGCCAAGCCCTTCACCGTGGTGCAGGCCACGCACGCACAGGTAGATGAACACGGCGATGATCGCCACCTGCACGCCCACGAACAGCAGGTTGAAGTGCGCCACCAGGTTCACGCTGCGCATGTTGATCAGGCTGATGAGGGTCACGAAAGCGGCTACCCACACCCATGCGGGTACTTCCGGGAACATCGCCGAGAGGTACAGCTTGGCCAGCAGGGCATTGACCATTGGCAGCAGCAGGTAATCCAGTAACGACGACCAGCCGACTAGGAAACCCACGTGCGGGTTGATCGCGCGCTGGGTGTAGGTGTAGGCCGAACCCGACTGCGGGAAGCGTTTCACCAGGGTGCCATAGCTGACTGCGGTGAACAGGATGCCGGCCAGCGCCAGGATGTACGCGCTGGGCACGTGGCCGGCGGTTATCCCGCTGACGATGCCGAAGGTGTCGAATACCGTCATCGGTGTCAGGTAGGCCAGGCCAATGATGATCACGTGCCACAGGCGCAGGGTTTTGCGAAGTTGGCCGTTGCTGGCAGCGCTAGGGTCATGCTGCATGCTGGCATGGCTCCTGTTGCTGGGCGCGAACGGCGGGCACGGGGTATGGCGCATGCGGCAAGGGCGAGCGGGTGGGCTCCATGTTGTTCACCTTTTATGTTGGAGCAGCGGAAGGCGCGAGGGGGCGCGCAAAGTGGTGAAAATAAAAAACGATGGGTAGGTGGGTGTCAAGTTAAACATGACAAGACGTTACAACATTGAAATATTTATCGATATTAAGTGGATTTTATTCGGTTTTTACGCGGTTTTTTGCGGTTCTGATCAATTTGTGTGTTCGAAAAAATCAACGATTCGGTCATGTGGTCAATCGGTTTGTTAGATGCTTCCGAAAGGCAGGATTTCGGCACTTTGGCCTGCGTCCCGTGCCTGCGGGGGTGATATTCTTCGTACTCTGTGTGGCCCGTGGCCGCCTACCCAGCCCTTACGGACAGCAATCGGTTCAATTCATGAAGAAATCAGTTGGCATTCTTTCCGGCCTGGCGGTTGCCATCGCCGTCGCAACCACCGCTGGCGCCTGGTACACCGGCAAGCAGTTGCCAGCCGAGCTGGACAACGCGCTTGCCCGCAGCAACGCCGAGCTGCAAAAGGCCCTGGTCACCACCGGTGGCAGCCTGCGTATCGAGCGGGTGTCGCTGGAGCAGCACTTCTTCAGCAGTACTGCCCAGTACCGGCTCAAGGCCCGCGACATCAACGTGGGTGAAGGCGAGGTGATCAACTTCGACGTGGGCGTGACCGACCACATCGAGCACGGCCCATTCCCCTGGTCGCGGGTCAAGGCGCTGAAGCTGGTGCCGGTGATGGCCGTCAGCAACAGCACGTTGCAGAAGGACGATGCCGTCGCGCCTTGGTTCGACGCTGCTGGCGGCAAGGTGCCGCTCAGCGCGCAGACCAGCCTGGGTTACGGGGGGGATGTGGTCAGCCGGATTCAACTGGCGCCGCTCAAGCTCGACAAGGCAGACGGCAACCGCCTCGATTTTTCGGGGATGCAACTGGAGGTCAGTGGCGACAAGGACGGCAAGGCCTCCAAGTTCCACGGCCATGCCGACCGTTTGCTGATGAAGCTGGTGAACGACGACCAGCCACCGGCCACATTCGAGCTTCAGGGCCTCAAGCTTGGTGGCAACCTGGCGGCCACGCCGTACGACAATATCTACGTGGGCAACGTCGACCTGTTGTTGGCCGAGGCCAAGGTCACGCTAGGGCCAAAACAGCAGGTCCTGCTGGTCAAGGGCGTGGAGCAGTATGCCCTGCAGAGTCTTGAAACCCCCGACACCGTGGGCGGCCGCGTGGAGTACAAGGTCGGGGACATCAGTTGGGACGGCCGCGCGGTGGGCAAGGCGCAAATGGCGGTCAGCATCACCTCGGTCAATGCCCCGGCGCTGCAGGCCTTGTCGAAGTGGTACCAGTCGCACCTGCCGGAGTTCGAAGCTGCCGCTGCTGCCGGCCAGCCGGTGCCGCAAATCCAGATGGACGACGCTGAAAAGGCCCGCTTCCAGGGCGACCTGCGGCAACTGCTGGCGGCCAAGCCCAAGGTGGCGGTGGAAAACCTGTCGTTCAAGACCGCCAACGGCGAGAGCCGCTTCAACCTGGCGATGGACTTCGCCGCGCCGGCCAGCTTCGACCTGCCGCCGGACCAACTGAGCAAACAGGTCGTCACCGAGGTGAAGAGCAAGCTCTCGCTGTCCAAACCCATGATTGGCGACCTGGCGACACTGCAAGCGCTGCTCGATGGCCAAACCGATGCCCAGGCGATCGCCATGCAGTCGGGGCAGGCCGGGGAGATGGTCGGCATGATGGCCGTGCAGAGCGGCCTGGCCACCGTGCAGGGCGATGATGTGGTCAGCAGCCTGCACTATGCCGATGGCATGGTCGATTTCAATGGGCAGAAGATGACCGTGGAAGAATTCGCCATGCTGATGGCCGCGCACCTCGCAGCGCTGTCGCCGCGGGGGTGATCGTTATCCGGCGCTGGTCTCCTGGTGGCTTCACCCGCGAACAGGCCAGCGCCGGCAACACAAAAACCCCTTTAGTAATCGCTGGATTCTCTGTAGCCTTCGGCCTCCGATAATAATCCGCGCCCGCAGAGGGCCGTGGCGGCCTGCGCCGTCCGGCACCCTTAGCCGATCTGTCAGGGCCGGGTGATACACTCGATTTGATGCGCACGCGCGCCTGCAGGTCCAGCGATCATGACCCAGATTTCCGAACGCCTGTTGGTTCAGGCCCACCTCGACGCCAAGCAGCCCAACCCGCTGACAGCCGAGCAGGAGGCCGAATACCGTGCGGCCATCGCTGCCGAGCTCAAGGCCCAGAACGCTGTGCTGGTCGCCCATTATTACTGCGACCCGGTCATTCAGGCGCTGGCCGAAGAAACCGGCGGCTGCGTGTCCGACTCGCTGGAAATGGCCCGCTTTGGCAAGAACCACCCAGCCGAAACGGTGATCGTGGCCGGTGTGCGCTTCATGGGCGAAACGGCAAAAATCCTCACCCCGGAAAAGCGCGTGCTGATGCCGACCCTGGAGGCCACCTGTTCGCTCGACCTGGGCTGCCCGGTCGAAGCGTTTTCGGCGTTCTGCGACCAGCACCCGGAGCGTACCGTGGTGGTGTATGCCAATACCTCCGCTGCGGTGAAGGCCCGTGCCGACTGGGTAGTGACCTCCAGCTGCGCACTGGAAATCGTCGAGAGCCTGATGGACAACGGCGAAACCATCATCTGGGGCCCGGACCAGCACTTGGGCCGTTACATCCAGAAGCAGACCGGTGCCGACATGCTGTTGTGGGACGGTGCCTGTATCGTCCATGAAGAATTCAAGTCGCGCCAGTTGGCCGACATGAAGGCGTTGTACCCGGACGCCGCCATCCTCGTGCACCCCGAATCACCGGAAGCGGTGATCGAGTTGGCGGATGCGGTGGGGTCCACCAGCCAGTTGATCAAGGCCGCGCAGACCTTGCCGAACAAGACCTTCATCGTTGCTACCGACCGCGGCATCTTCTACAAGATGCAGCAGTTGTGCCCGGACAAGGTATTCGTCGAAGCGCCTACTGCCGGCAACGGCGCCGCCTGCCGCAGCTGCGCGCACTGCCCGTGGATGGCCATGAACACCCTCGAGCGCGTGCTGCACTGCCTGCGCAATGGGGGGGATGAGATTTTTGTCGACCCCGCGTTGGTGCCCAAGGCGATCAAGCCATTGAACCGCATGCTGGACTTCACCCAGGCGGCGCGGCTCAAGCTTTCCGGTAACGCCTGAGATTGCCGGAAGCCGCTCGGCGGCCCCAGCACAGCCACTGCGTCGCCTGCTTCTTAAAGCTCACGCTACCGATGTAGGCGCAACTGTCTTTCTGAAAAATTGAAAAGCCTGCGCGATTCATTGTGGGAGCGGGCACGCCCGCTCCCACGCCGGCAACGCCGGTGCCCGTAGCGGCATTGTGTCGCGATGGACCTCAAGCGGCTTATAGCCAGCCCGACCTCTTGAAACTGGCATACAACCCGGTACACCCCGCAGCAATCACCCCCAACACCGCAAAATAGCCGTAATGCCAGCTCAGCTCCGGCATATTCTGGAAGTTCATCCCATACACCCCGGCGATCGCCGTGGGGAACGCCAGGATCGCCGCCCACGCGGCAAACTTGCGTTGCACGATGCTTTGCCGTGACGACTCCAGGAACATGCCGATCTCGATGGTCTGGCTGGCAATGTCGCGAATGCCCGACAAGTCCTCCATCTGCCGTGTGACGTGGATTTGCACATCACGAAAATACGGGCGCATGTTCTTGTCGATAAACGGGAAGCTCAGGCGCTGCAGCTCTTCGCTGACCTCAACCATGGGCGCCACGTAGCGGCGCAGGCGCAGGATATCGCGGCGCAGGCTGTGCAGGCGGCGAATGTCGTCCTCTTGCAGTGAGCCACCCAGCACGCTCTGCTCCAGCGCTTCGATCTCGCCATGGATGGCTTCGCTGACTGGCTGGTAGTTTTCGGTGACGAAGTCGAGCAGGGCGTACAGCACGAAGTCCTCACCGTGCTCCAGCAGCAAGGGCCGAGCCTCGCAGCGCTGGCGCACCATGGCATAGGATTTGGAGTGGCCGTTGCGGCAGGTGATGATGTAGCCGTTGCCGGCGAAGATGTGGGTTTCGATGAACTCCAGCTTGCCTTCGTGACGTACCGGCGAGTATGTGACGATGAACAGCGCGTCGCCGAATGTCTCGAGCTTGGGCCGGCTGTGCTTTTCCAGGGCATCCTCAATGGCCAGTTCGTGCAGGTTGAACTGGCATTGCAGGGTGGCCAGTTCCTCGGCGTTGGGCTCTTCCAGGCCGATCCAGACAAAATGCCCAGGCTTGCGTGCCCACTCGCTGCCCTCGTCGATGCTGATGTTGGTGACCTTCCGGCCGGCGCTGTACACCGCTGACGCCACTACTCGACCCATGGTTGCCCGCTTATTCCGGTTGAACACGGTTCATAGCTTGGGCTGTAGACGGCTGAAGAGCAACCTAGCCCTTGCCCAGTTCCCCTTCCATGCGCTCGATGCACTGTTGCATCTGCACACGGCACTGCTCCATCAGTGCTGGCAGGTCCTGCTGGGTCAGGCCCGCGGTGGCAATGGGCGGCAGCGAGCGCACGATCACGGTGCGGCGGCGCCAGCTGTTCAGGCTCAGGCGCCGGGCATAGCGGCTGACGCACACTGGCACGATCGGCACGCCGGCCTCGATGGCCATGTGAAACGCGCCTTTCTTGAACGCCAGCAACTGCTCGCCGGCATTGCGTGTGCCTTCGGGGAAAATCCAGATAGAGGTGTCGTTCTGCAGCACCCGGGTGGTCTTCTGCAGGGCCTTGCGCGCCTGGTAGGCATTGTTGCGGTCGACCAACACGTTGCCGCCCAGCCAGAACAGCTGACCGAACAACGGTATCCAGCCCAGGCTTTTCTTGCCGATGGCGACCGTGCGCTGCGGCACCACCTGGCCCAGCACGAACAGATCGAAGTTGGACTGGTGGTTGGCCACGATCACGCAACCGGGCGGTTGGTCCCACAGCGGGCCGACCTCGGCCTTGACCTTGATGCGCAGCAGCCAGGTGGCCGGCCGGCTGTAAAGGCGGGCGAACAGGCGGCTGTTGTCGGGGTTGAAGGGGCGGCACAAGCCAATGGCCAGGCCCAGGACGCCAACAGCGAGAAAGTGCAGCGCCAGCAGGAGCATGCGCAATGAATAAAGCATGGTACGACTCACACCAGACAGTCGCTGGGCAGTGTACGGCTGTGCACTGGTTGGGGCAAATACCGGTATCAGCCTGTGCTGGCCACTTCGCGGGTGAGCCCGCCCCTGCGCGGGATCAGGTACGCCCGACCCGCGTAGCGGCCAGCAGGGTCAACCCATAGGCTGCTGGTCCAGTTGTATGGCGGTGTCCAAGGCCTCGAGCAGCCCTTTGCGCACCTTCAGCTTGGTGTTCTTGTGCGCCAGCATGTTCAGTTTCTTCAATTCCCGCGCCACGTTCAGCGCCGCTTCCTGCAGTTGTTCGGCGGGCACCACCTTGTCGAGGAAGCCGGCATCCACCGCCGCATGCGGGTCAAACACTTCGGCGTTGATCACCGACCGGTGGAAGGCCGAGCGGCGCAGACGGTCGCGGGCCAGTTCGATGCCAGCGTGGTGCATGGTCATGCCGATCTGCACTTCGTTCAGGCAGATCTTGTACGGCCCTTCGACGCCAATGCGGTAGTCGGCCGACAGCAGCAGGAAGGCGCCCTTGGCCACGGCATTGCCCGGGCAGGCGACCACCACCGGGAAGGGGTGAGCCAGCAGGCGGCGGGCGAGGGTGGACCCGGCGGTGACCAGGCTGACGGCTTCCTGTGGGCCGCGGGTCATCACCTTGAGGTCGTAGCCGCCCGACAGAATGCCCGGCTGCCCGGTGATGATCACCACTGCGCGGGCCTCGGCGGCGCGGTCCAGCGCGGCATTGAACGCGCTGACTACCTCCGGCGAGATGGCATTGACCTTGCCGTTGTTCAGGGTCAGGGTGGCGATGCCGTCTTCGGCGTGGTAGGTAATCAGCTCGCTCATGGCAGAGTCCTTTTGTTGGCGTGGCACCGACGTTACCCAGCGCGATGGGCAAGGTAAAGCAGCAAGGCTGACTGGTCGGTCAGCGCCCAGCCGGGCTCTGGTGCAAATACATGAAAAAACTGAAAAAAATGCTTGCCAAAGGGGAGCGCTTTCACTAAATTAGCGCACCTCGACGGGCCGCAAGGCTTGAAGAGAAACGGTGAAGTGTCCGAGTGGTCGAAGGAGCACGCCTGGAAAGTGTGTATACGAGAAATCGTATCAAGGGTTCAAATCCCTTCTTCACCGCCACATTCTACGAAAAGCCCCCGTGCTGAACAGCCCGGGGGCTTTTTGTTTCAAGGCCCACAGGGCCGGCTGCACAGCCCCTGTGGCAGCGGGCATGCCGGCGATGGGCCGCAAGCGGCCCTGAATATCAGAAACTGACCGAAGCTGACAGCCGGGCAGTGCGCGGCGCGCCCTGGAACAGGTAGTTGTCCCCCAGGTAGTCGCCCACATCACGCCAGTAACGCTTGTCGAACAGGTTGTCCACCGTCAGCCGCAGGACAGTGTCATACCCGCCGACCCGCGTGCGGTAGCGGCTGCCTACATCGAATACCGTGTACCCACCAACCGCCACATTCCCCGCCTGGCTCGCATACTTGCTGGCGCTGTAGCGTGCGCCGCCCAGCAGCGCCAAGCCTGCGACCGGCAGGGTGTATTCGGCGTGCAGGGCTGCGCGCAAGCGTGGCACGTTGATCGCCTGGTGCCCTTCATAGTCGGGCGTGCCGCTGTCCTGCACCCGCGCCCGAATGGCCGCTGCGCTGGCTTGCACCTGCAGCCTGCGGGTCAGCCAGCCGCTGGCACCCAGTTCCAGGCCGATGTTCTTCTGCTGGCCTTGCTGCACGTAAGTGAAGCTGCCGGCGCCGTCGGGGCGCGCATACTGGTAGGCCTGGCGAATCTGAAACAGCGCGGCGCTGAGGCTCAGCGCCTGCCAGTCGTGCTTGAGGCCCAGCTCCAGCTGGTGTGACGTTGTCGGCGCGAGGATTTCGGCGGCGTTGCTGGCGAACCAGGGCGCCGTCCCGCCAGCGGACAACCCCTTGGCGTAGCTGGCATACACGGTGGTCTCCGGCTGCGGCTTGTAGATGAGCGCAGCATTGGGCAGCAGCTGGTATTGGCGGGTATGGCGCCCGGCAACGCCGGTCTCGTCCCAGGTCTGTTCGTCCAGGCGTACCTCACGGGCACCCAGCACGGTTTGCCATTGGTCGTTGAAACGGATGCTGTCGTTGACGAACAGGCCGTACTGGCGGCTGTCCAGGCGGCGCTGGCTGGCGCCAAGCGGCTGGTCGGACGGCTCGAAAGCCGGGGCCCCGGTGTCGATGTTGCCGGTACCCAGCCACGCGTTGTAATACGGGCGCTGGTCCAGCGTACGCCGCTGGGCGCTGCTGCCCACGGTCAGTTCGTGGCCCACCCCCAAGCCATCGAAGCGCCCGGTGAGCAAGGCCTGGGCCTCGTCGGTGCGGCGGGTGTCGTCTGGGCTGCGGTAGTCGTAGATGTCGTAATCACCCGTGCTGCCGAAGTACGCGCCTTCACTCGAGCCCCAGGCAAACGCGCTGTAGTCATCGATCACCACCTTGCTGCGCGAAGCGCTGAGGGTGCCGGTCCAGCTGTCGTTGAAGCGGTATTCGAAGCGCCCGCCCAGGTTCAGCGAGTCGTTCTGCACCGGCTTTGCCCAGTGCTGGTAGGCCAGCCGGTCATCCGGGTCGATGCCGTGCGGCACTACGCTGCCGCCGAGCAACTGGTAACCGGGCACCGAGCGCTGTTCGCGGTGCTGGTATTCAGCGTCCAGCTGCAGGGTGGCGTCGGGGCTGATCTGCCAGTCGAAGGCCAGCGAGGCGAAGTTGCGCTGGCCATCGGCATGGTCGACGTACGAGCGCAGGTCTTCATGGGCCAGGTTGGCGCGCAGGCCGAACTGCTGTTCGCTGCCAAACCAGCCGCCAAGGTCGGTGGCCAGGTAGCGCTCGCCCTGTTCGTTGGTCGACAGCGTAAGGCTGCGCACCGCTTCAGCGCGCTTGGTCACGTAGTTGATCAAGCCGCCGGGGGCCGCTACGCCGCTCTGAAGCCCGGACAGCCCCTTGAGCAGTTCCACCTGCTGCTTGTTCTCCAGGGCCACGCTCTGTTCGCCGGCGATGGTCTGGCCGTTGATGCGGTAGCTGCTGGCCGCGTTCAGCGCAAAGCCCCGCACATTGAAGTTTTCGTAGTAACCGATGGGGGCATAGCTTTCGCCAACCGACGCGTCGCTTTGCAGCACCTGGCTGAGCATGCGCACCTGGCGGTCTTCCAGCAGTGGCTGGCTGAACACACTGATCGAAGCCGGGGTGTCGAGCAGAGGGGCGGGCTGGAAGCCACCCACTGCAGCCTCGCTGGCCTGGTAGCCGTCGTTGGCGTAGGTATCGACGACCTGCACCGGGGCCAGCAGCACGCTGCCCTGGGCGAGCACGACAGGGCACTGCAAGGCCAGGCCCAGGCCGAGCAGGCTCAGGGGCAGGCGGGGAGGACGCGGGGGCATGCGGGGGCTCCTGAAGGCGCGACAGGCCGGCAAAAAGGCGGCATCTTACCAGCCGCCTTGACCCCAAGACGATTCACGCGTTGCGCCACGCTGTCAGGCAGATGCGCCTGGCCGTTGTGCTGGCGCCAGTTGCCGTCGATTGTCGACCAGGTATCGCTGCCTGTAACAGGCGCCTAGGCCGCCCCGGCGGAGGTGCGAGCTTCGGTTTTACGCGCGGCAAGCAGCCATGCCAGCAATGCCAGGGCGCCGATGACCAACCCTGCCGCGACGATGCCCAGCCAGCCTTGGCGCTGGTACAGCTGCGTGCCTAACAAAGAGCCTAGCGCCCCGCCAATGAAGTAGCAGGTGATATACCCGGCGTTGAGCCGGGTACGCGCTTCGGGCCGCAGGGCGATCACGGCGTTCTGGTTGCTCACGTGGACCAGTTGCACCGCCAGGTCGAGCATCAGCACGCCCAGCAGCAAGGCCAGCAGTGACTGTTGGGCAAACCCCAGCGGTACCCACGACAGCAGCAGTACCACCAGGCCCACGGTGGTGCCCAACTGGCCCTTGCCCCGGTCGGCCAGGCGCCCGGCCCAGTTGGCCGACAGTGCACCGGCTGCACCCGCCAGGCCGAACAGGCCGATCACCGCATCTGAATAATGGTAAGGAGGGTTTGCCAGCAGGAATGCCAACGGTGTCCAGAACAGGGCGAACAAGCTGAATGCCAGCAGGCCCAGCAGCGAGCGCAGGCGCAGTACCGGCTCTTCCAGGAACAGGCGGAACACCGAGCCGATCAGCGCCGGGTACTTCAGCCCGGCATGGCTGTGGTGTTGCGGCAGGCTGCGGTACAGCGCCACGGCGGTGATCGCCATCAGCACGGCGGCCAGCACATAGATGCTGCGCCAGCCGCCCAGTTCGGCCATGAAGCCGGCCGCGGTGCGCGCCAGCAGAATGCCCAGCAGCAGCCCGCTCATCAGTGTGCCGACCGCACGGCCGCGCTGCTGCGGCTCGCTCAGCGAGGCAGCCATGGGCACCAGAATTTGTGCCACTACCGAGAACAGGCCGGTCAACGCCGTACCGAGGATCAGCCATGGCAGGCCAGGGGCACAGGCGCTGATGACCAGGCCGAGGGTGGCGATGACGGTCATCACGGTAATCAGCCGACGCTGCTCGAACAGGTCGCCTAGCGGTGCCAGCAGCAACAGGCCGGCGCCATAGCTGAGCTGCGCGGCAATCACAATGCTGCCGGCGCTGACGGTGCTCAGGCCGAATTGCTGGGCAATGCTGTGCAACAGCGGCTGGGCATAGTAGTTGCTGGCCACGGCCAGGCCGGTGGCGGTGGCCATCAGCAGGATCAGGGTGCGGCTGAGAGTAGGGGCGGGCATGTGTTTCTCGTAGCGGGCAGGAGCAAGAGGGGGATTATCGGCAAGCTCAGGGCACGGCACCAATGCATTTGCGGGGGCGGGTGGCGCTCGATCTACAGGGTGCCGCCACACCAACAGCGCAATCAGGCGGCAAAGCCACCGTCCACCGTCAAGCTGGCCCCCGTGATATACCCCGCTTCAGGCCCGGCCAGGTAGGCCACGAAGCTGGCAATCTCGTCCGCTTCGCCATACCGCCCGATTGCCATCAGCGGGATCAGGCTTTCGGCGAATTCGCCGCTGGCCGGGTTCATGTCGGTGTCCACCGGCCCTGGTTGCACGTTGTTCACGGTAATGCCCTGCGGCCCCAGGTCGCGCGCCATGCCGCGGGTCAGGCCGACCAGCGCCGACTTGCTCATGGCATAAGGCGCGCCGCCGGCAAATGGCATGCGCTCGGCATTGGTGCTGCCAATGTTGATGATGCGCCCGCCCTGGCCCATGTACCGCGCCGCAGCCTGGCTGGCGACAAAGACACTGCGTACGTTCACCGCCAACGTGCGGTCGAAATCGGCGAGGTCGAATTCGGTCAGCGGCGCGACCGTCAGTACCCCGGCATTGTTGACCAGGATATCCAGCCGGCCGAAGGCCTTCACGGTGTCATCCACGGCCAGCTGCACGGCAGCGGCATCGGCGCTGTCGGCGCGCAGGGCCAGGGCCTTGCCGCCGTTTTCGCCGATTTCCCGTGCCAGGTCTTGTGCCGGCCCGGCAGAGCTGACGTAGGTGAAGGCCACCTGCGCACCCTCGCGGGCCAGGCGCCGCACGATAGCCGCGCCTATACCCCGGGAACCGCCCTGTACCAGGGCCACCTTGCCTTCGAGTGTAAGTTGCTTGGACATGCTGATCTCCTGCTGGAAGCCAGGCTGGAATGCCTTGGATAGGCGCAGTATCGGCGCTTGATTACCTGCTGATAAGATGGCAATCACTATAAGCAGAGTAAACCTTTGGTTGCCAATCATGGCCATGGAATCGTTCAACGCGTTGGAATGCTTCATCCGCAGTGCCGAGGTGGGCAGCTTTGCCGAAGCGGCCAGGCGCTTGCGTATCACGCCCGCTGCCGTGGGCAAGCACGTTGCGCAGTTGGAGGCGCGCCTGGGGGTGCGGTTGTTCCAGCGTAGTACCCGCAAGCTGACCTTGACCGAAGCAGGGCAGCGTTTTCTTGGCGAGGTGAGCGACAGCTTTCGCACTATCCAGTATGCGGTGGCCAACCTGGCCAGTGCCGAAGGGCAACCGGCCGGGCTGCTGCGGGTCAGCATGGGCACGGTGTTCGGGCGTTTGTACGTGCTGCCCTTGCTGGGCGAGTTTCTGCGCCGCTACCCCGCCATTACCCCGGACTGGCATTTCGATAACCGCCAGGTCGACCTGATCGGCCAGGGCTTCGACGCGGCCATTGGCGGTGGTTTTGAACTGCCGCCGGGGGTGGTGGCGCGCAAGTTGACCCCGGCGCACCGGGTGCTGGTGGCCGCGCCGGCGTACCTGCAGCGGCATGCGCAGATTGCTGAGCCGCCCGTGTTGCAGCGCCATGACGGCATTCTTATCCGCTCGCCGCAGACCGGGCGGGTGCGCTCGTGGCCGTTGACCAGCCGCTGGCAGGCACAGCAGCCATTGCTGTTGCGCCAGGCCATGACCATGAGCGATTCGGACGCTGCCTGCGCGGTGGCCGAGCAGGGGCTGGGGATTGCGCTGGTGAGTTTGCCGTTCGCGGTGCCCTACCTGCAGGCCGGTCGGTTGCAGCGGGTGTTGCCGGACTGGTATGTGGACGATGGGCATATCAGCCTGTATTTCGCCGAGCACAAGCTGTTGCCGGGCAAGACCCGTGCATTCGTCGATTTCATCGTCGAGCAGTTCACTGAGCAGGGTCTTGCCGGGCGTTTCGATGCCCTGCACCGTTTGTAGGCGTGCGGGGCGTGTTCAGGCAACATCAACGATGAACAGTACCTGCGCCCCCAGGCTCACCTCATCATCCACCCGCTTACCCAGCAATACTTGCCCCAGCGGCGAGCGCGGCGTGATCACTGTCACCAGCCCGTCTGCTGCGGCAATCTTCAGGCCGGCAGCCTCAGGCCCCAGAAACACCCGGCGTTGTTCGCCAGTTTCATCCTCCAGGGTCACCAGGTTGCTCATCTGCACCCCGCGCGCTGGGTCGTAGTCGCGCAGCAGCAGTTGCTGGTAGATCAGCAGCGCCTGGCGGATTTGCGCACTGCGTCGGGCTTGCCCGGTGGCCAGGTACGAGGCCTCCAGGCCCAGGGTGTCGTACTTGTTCTCGGCGATGTTCTCTTCCGCCGTGGCGGCTTCATAGGCGGTTTGGGCCGCACGGGTCAGCACGTCTAGGTCATGTTCCAGGGTGGCGACGATCTGTGCCAGCAGGTGGTGCTTGCGCGTGGTCAATAACAGAACTCCAGCACGTTGGCCTGGCTTTTGTCGGTAGGTGCAGTGCGATTCTGTTGCAGCCAGAACTGGCACTTGGGGCTGTTCAGGTTGCGCGGGTTACCCTGCGCAGCCTCAGCGGCCTGTTGTTGTTCCTGTTGCTGCAGCATGTGCTTGTAGCGCTCGAACATTTCAGCTTGCGCGTCGGCCGGTTGCACCGGTGCCGGTGCTGGTGCCACGGCCGGGGCCGCGGCTTGCCGCTCGGGCGGGAGCGGCCACAGTTGATGGGCCAGCAGCAGGCTAAGGGCAATCGCCATTGCGCCAAGCCATAGGCCCAAAGCCACGCACAGTATCAACTGCAACGGCTTCAGGGTGATGGTCAGTTCACGGTGGCGGGGCATGGCAGCCTCCTTGGCAAAGTGGGCGGGGTGCATTGTCGCATGCTGTCGGGCAGAATCCGCGTTTTTACGCAAGTTAAAGGGAACGGCGCATGAAAGCCACCTGGGACATCTTCTGCAGCGTGGTCGACAACTACGGCGATATTGGCGTGACCTGGCGCCTGGCCCGGCAGTTGGTGGCCGAGCATGGCCTGGCGGTGCGCCTGTGGGTGGATGATCTCAACGCCTTCACGCCGATGTGCCCCGGCGCCGACGCCAACGCGGCGCAGCAGTGGCAGCAGGGTGTGGAGGTACGCCAGTGGCCGGCGGCCTGGTTGCCGGTAGCGCCTGCCGATGTGGTGATCGGTGCCTTCGCCTGCCAGTTGCCAGCGGCTTATGTCGAGGCCATGCGGGTCTGCCCCCGGCCACCCCTGTGGTTGAACCTTGAATACCTCAGTGCCGAGGATTGGGTAGCGGGTTGCCATGGTCTGCCGTCGCCGCAGGCAAATGGCTTGCGCAAAGTGTTCTTCTTCCCCGGCTTCACCGAAAACACCGGTGGCCTGCTGCGCGAGGCTGAGCTGCTGGCCCGGCGCGACGCGTTGCAACAGTCGGCTGCTGCCCGGCAGGCGTTCCTGCAGGGGTTGGCTGTAAGCCCAGCGCCCGGGGCTCTGCTGATCAGCCTGTTCGCCTATGAAAACCCGCAACTGGGCAACTGGCTCGAGGCCTTGGCTGCCGGTGACCAAGCCTGCCACCTGCTGGTGCCGCAAGGCCGTGTGGTCGCCGGCCTCAGCCACTGGCTCGGCGAGGCGCCGCTGCAGGTCGGGCAGGTGCGCACGCGTGGTGCGCTGACCGTGCAGGTGTTGCCGTTCGTCAGCCAGGATGATTTCGATCGGCTGCTGTGGTGCTGCGACTTCAATGCGGTGCGGGGCGAGGATTCGTTCGTGCGGGCGCAGTGGGCCGGGCAGCCCATGTTGTGGCACATCTACGTGCAGGACGAGAATGCTCACTGGGAAAAGCTCGAAGCGTTCCTGGCGCTTTATCGACGCGGCTTGTCAGCCGATGCCGGCGCCGCGTTGCTGGGCCTGTGGCGGGCCTGGAACATGGACCAGGACATGGGCCAGGCCTGGCAGGAAGCCCGCCAGTATTGGCCGGAACTGCAGCAGCACGCCCGGTGCTGGGCGGCGCAACAGGCCGCTCAGCCGGACCTTGCCACGGCGCTAGTACACTTTTATGGAAATTCGCTATGATATGCGGCCTCGATTTTTATAAATCCATCCAGATTCGGATACTTCGTAATGAAAACTGGTAAAGAACTGAAACCCGGTACCGTGCTGCGCATCGACAACGACCCGTGGCTGGTTCAAAAAGCTGAGTTCACCAAGTCGGGCCGTAACAGCGCGATCATGAAAACCAAGCTGAAGAACCTGCTGACCGGCTACAAGACCGAAACCGTATACGGTGCAGACGACAAGCTGGACGACGTCATCCTGGACCGCAAAGAAGCG
This sequence comes from Pseudomonas sp. BJP69, assembly GCF_007633355.1. Classification (NCBI taxonomy): domain Bacteria; kingdom Pseudomonadati; phylum Pseudomonadota; class Gammaproteobacteria; order Pseudomonadales; family Pseudomonadaceae; genus Pseudomonas; species Pseudomonas sp. BJP69. The sequence continues at coordinate 4,030,344 of NZ_CP041933.1, read as the reverse complement.
ACCCTGTCGTTCATCAACGGTGACGAGTACACCTTCATGGACACCAGCGACTACACCATGTACGAGCTGAACGCCGAAGACATCGAAGCTGTTCTGCCTTACATCGAAGAAGGCATGGAAGACGTCTGCGAAGCCGTGTTCTTCGAAGGCCGCCTGGTATCGGTTGAACTGCCGACCACCATCAGCCGTCAGGTTGTCTACACCGAGAACGCTGCGCGCGGCGACACCTCGGGCAAGGTCATGAAGCCTGCCAAATTGAAGAACGGTACCGAGATTTCGGTTGCCGACTTCATCCAGATCGACGAGTGGATCGACATCGACACCCGCGACAACAGCTTCAAGGGCCGTTCCAAGAAGTAATGCTTCTTGTGAAAGGCAAAAAACCCGGCTTCGGCCGGGTTTTTTTGTGTCTGCCAGTTGTGCATCACTGCACCTGCAGGGCAGGCTTAAACGGCTACGTGCAGCCGCACATCCACATTGCCGCGGGTGGCATTGGTTTCCACCAGCGCTTCGGCCGTTCCAACGAAGTAATGCTTTTTGTGAAAGGCAAAAAAAACCGGCTTCGGCCTGATGCCTGTCAGTTAAGCGTTAGTGGGGCTGCTTTGCAGCCCTTCGCGGGCACGCCCGCTCCCACACGTTTGGCGCTGAACTCAAGAGATGCGCTATCCCCCTGTGGGAGCGGGCGTGCCCGCGAAGGGTCGCAAAGCGGCCCCAAATTGCTTAACTGACTGGCATTAGGCTTCGGCCGGGTTTTTTTGTGTCTGCCAAGTGTGCATCACTGCACCTGCAGGGCAGGTTTAGACGGCTACGTGCAGCCGTACATCCACATTACCGCGGGTGGCGTTGGAGTACGGGCACACCTTGTGCGCCTTTTCCACCAGCGCTTCGGCGTCGGCCTGGGCCAGGCCGGGCAGGTTGATGTGCAGATCGATGTCCAGGCCGAAACCGCCCGGAATCTGGCCAATCCCCACCTTGGCGGTGATCGAAGCATCGGCCGGCAAAGCTTTTTTCTCTTGCCCTGCCACGAACTTCAAGGCGCCGATGAAGCACGCCGAGTAGCCGGCGGCAAACATCTGCTCAGGGTTGGTGCCGTCACCGCCAGCCCCACCCAGCTCTTTCGGGGTGCTCAGCTTGACGTCCAGCTTGCCGTCGCTGGAACGGGATTTACCGTCGCGCCCACCGGTGGAGGTAGCTTCTGCGATGTACAGCGGAGTGACCTTTTGCATCTTGAGCCTCGCTAATGCGCTGTGCGCTCCCGTTAGCGGGAGGACGCGGGTTGGTGTGGAATTTAAATTAGCGCGCAATTGGTTAGCGCGCAAGATAAATATTCACCGCTCAGCCGAATGGCCATTGCCCAGCATAGCCGCTAAAGGTTTTTCTGCAGGTTCTCGCGCAGGTCCAGCAACTCGGCCTGCAACTGCTGCAACTGCTCAAGGCTGCGACCGCTGGCCTTGAGGATGCACTGCGGCACTTCCTTTGCCCGCTGCTGCAGGGCGCGGCCTTTGTCGGTGAGTTGCACCAGTACCACCCGTTCGTCCTCGCGGCTGCGGTTGCGCTGTAACAGGCCTTCGCTTTCCAGGCGCTTGAGCAGCGGGGTCAGTGAGCCCGGGTCGGTCAGCAGGTGCTGGCTGATTTCACCCACGGTCAGGCCGTCATGCTCCCACAGCACGAGCATGGCCAGGTATTGCGGGTAGGTCAGACCCAGGGCCTGCAGCAGCGGTTTATAGACCTTGGTCATCAGCAACGAGGTGGAATGCAGGGCGAAACAGACCTGGTTGTCCAGCAGCAGCTCGTCACAGGAAGCTTGGGTGTCGGCGTTCATGCACGTCCTTGAAGGTAATCAATGGGAAATCCTGGCACGTTGAGCGTCACTGCACGCATCACTCGCGCAGTCCGCTGCGCAGGGCCAGGTCCCAGGGTGGAATCGGACTGAAGCGGCTCTTGAGAAATTCGAGCAGCAAACGGCTGCGAGAGTTCGTTTCATGTTCCAGGCGTAGCGCGTAAATGCCGCTGCTTTCAGCCTGGGGCAGGCCTGCGTCACAAAACAGTGGCACCAGTTCGCCGCGCAGCAGGTACTCGCTGATCAGCCAGGTGGGCAAATGGGCGATGCCCAGGCCCGCCAGCGCACCGAACAACAGGGTTTCGGCGTTGTTGGCGGCCATGCGCATGCGGGCCGGGCGGTAAAGGCGGGTTTGCCCGGCGACCTCGAAACGCCACGCGTACGGGGGTGCCAGGCCGTCCCAATCCAGGCCATCATGGCCGGGCAGTTCGCTGGGGCAGCTGGGCATGCCGCGGCTGGCCAGGTAGGTGGGGCTGGCGCAGGCAATGCGCACCATGTAGGCCAGTGGCGTGGCGACCAGGCGGGTATCGGCCAACGGGCCGGCACGCAACACCAGGTCCACTTCGCCCAGGTGGCTGCCATGCAGGTCGACAAAGCTGTCGATCAGGCGCAGCTGCACGTCCAGGCCCGGGTAGGCCAGCAGGAAGTCGGCAATGGCCGGGGCCAGGTGGCGGCGGCCGAACGCGGCGGGGGCGTCGATGCGGATCAGCCCTTCCGGAGCATTGCTCAGCGACACTGCCTCGGCACGGGCCAGGCGCAGTTCCTCGATGATGCGCTTGGCCCGCTCGGCAAAGGCGTGGCCCGCCGGGGTGGCGCGCACGGCATGGGTGCTGCGGGTAAACAGGCGGCTGCCCACGGCGGCTTCGAGGGCGTCAATGCGCCGCGCCACCGCAGACGGGGTCAGCGGGTAGCGGCGGGCGGCGGCAGAAAAACTGCCGCTTTGCAGCACGTCCAGGAACAGGCTTAGCTGCTCGGTGAGAGTATCGGGGCTCATGGTTGCCTTGCTTTTGCACAATACGCACAGCCATTGTGCGCTGCTGTGCGTTTCCCCGCCAGCGCACACTGGTTAGCATGCCGCTATCAACTTTGCTGGCGAACGAGGCCCTGATGATCGAGTGGTTGCTGTATATCGTGCTGGGCGCTGCCCTGGGCATCATGGGGGGCCTGTTCGGCATAGGCGGTGGGCTGATCGCGATCCCGGCGCTGGGCGTGCTGTTCGGCCTGGATCAGCAACTGGCACAGGGCACTGCACTGGTCATGGTGGTGCCGAATGTGTTGCTGGCGTTGTGGCGTTATCACCAGCGCAACCGCATCGAGTTGCGCCACGCCGTGCCGCTGTCGTTGTGCAGTTTCGTGTTCGCCTGGCTGGGTTCGATCTGGGCCGTGGGGCTGGATGCGCATTCCATGCGCCTGGGCTTTGTCGGCTTTTTGGTGGCGCTGGCGGTGTGGAACGTGGCGCGGATGTTCATGAAAGTGGCGCCAGCCAGTGCCGAACTGCGTTATGCCTGGCCTTGGCTGGGGGGGCTGGGCAGCTTTGCCGGTACCATGGGCGGGCTGTTCGGGGTGGGTGGCGCCGTGGTAGCCACACCGATCCTGACCAGTGTGTTCGGCACTACCCAGGTGGTGGCCCAAGGGCTGTCGCTGGCATTGGCGGCGCCGAGCACCCTGGTGACTCTGGTGACCTATGGCGTGCATCACAGTGTTGACTGGGGGGTAGGGTTGCCGTTGGCGGTGGGCGGCCTGCTCAGTATCAGCTGGGGGGTGAAGCTGGCCCATGCGCTGCCAGAGAAGGTGCTACGGGCGATGTTCTGCGTGTTCCTGGTGGTGTGTGCGGTGATGCTCGGGTTCGAGCTTTGAGCGTTTGACCGCGCCGGTGGGGGCGAGCGCCGCGCAGGCGGCGCTTCGCGGCACCAGGCCGAGGGGGTATGGCGCCGAGGGTCAGCGCCGCACTTGCTTCAGTGTTTCGGCAATCAGGAACGCCAGCTCCAGCGACTGGTCGGCATTCATCCGTGGGTCGCAGTGAGTGTGGTAGCGGTCTGACAGGGCATCTTCGGTGATCGGCCGTGCGCCACCGATGCACTCGGTCACATTCTGCCCGGTCATCTCGATATGAATGCCGCCGGCATGACTGCCTTCGGCCTGGTGCACCTGGAAGAACTGCTTCACCTCGTCGAGGATCTGCGCAAAATCCCGGGTCTTGTAGCCACTGCTGGCCTTGATGGTATTGCCGTGCATGGGGTCGGAGCTCCACAGCACCTTGCGCCCCTCGCGCTCTACGCAGCGGATCAGCCCTGGCAGGTGGTCGCCGACCTTGCCCGCGCCCATGCGTACGATCAGGTTCAGGCGCCCTGGGTCGTTGGCCGGGTTGAGGGTGTCGATCAGGCGGAGCAGTTCCTCGGGGTTCATGCTGGGGCCGACCTTGACCCCGATCGGGTTGTGCACCCCACGCAGGAACTCGACATGGGCGCCGTCCAGCTGGCGAGTGCGGTCGCCGATCCACAGCATGTGCGCCGAGCAGTCGTAGTAGTCGCCGGTCAGGCTGTCCTGGCGCACGAAGGCCTCTTCATAGTTCAGCAGCAGCGCTTCGTGGGCGGTGAAGAAGCTGGTTTCACGCAGCTGCGGCGCGCTGTCCAGGCCACAGGCACGCATGAACGCCAGGGTTTCGTCGATGCGGTTGGCCAACTGGTGGTACTTGTCGGCCAGCGCCGAGTTGGCGATGAAGTCCAGGTTCCACTTGTGCACCTGGTGCAGGTCGGCAAAACCGCCCTGGGCGAAGGCCCGCAGCAGGTTGAGGCTGGCGGTGGCCTGATGGTAGGCCTGCAGCAGGCGCTCCGGGTCGGGGATGCGGCTCTTGGCGTCGAAGCCGATGCCGTTGACGATGTCGCCCCGGTAAGCGGGCAGGGTGACGGTGCCGATGGTTTCATCGCCCGCCGAGCGTGGCTTGGCGAACTGCCCGGCCATGCGCCCGACCTTGACCACCGGGCAGCCCGCGGCAAATGTCATGACGATGGCCATTTGCAGCAGCACCTTGAAGGTGTCGCGGATTTTTGCCGCTGAAAACTCGGCGAAGCTCTCGGCGCAGTCGCCGCCTTGCAGCAGGAACGCGCGGCCTTCGGTCACTTCGGCAAACTGCCGGCGCAGTTCGCGCGCTTCCCCGGCGAACACCAGCGGCGGGTAGCTGGCCAGGGTCTGTTCGACCTTCAGCAGGTGCGCGGCATCGGGATAGGTCGGTTGCTGCTGGATCGGCAGGGCGCGCCAGCTGTCGGGGCTCCACGGTTGGTTCATGTCAGGCTCGGTCTGGTCGGTTGTCGGCTGGCGGCCATGGTAACAGTTGGCGCTGCGCTTGTTGCATCGGGGGCGTTGGCGGACAATGCGCGTTTTTGTGCGGGCGGGTGCAGGCATGGCGACGGAACGGCAAGAGCGGCTACTGGCGCGGGTGGAGGATGCCTTTGGCGTCATCAGCGTGTACGAAGTGGACGACTACCGCTTTCTGGAATTCGGCGATGCCATCGAGCAAAGCTGTGTGTTCACTGCCGACCCCAGCTGGTTGGAGTACGACTACACCCGCGCCATGCTGGTTGGCGCGTTGTGCCATGAACAGCCGGAAAGCGCGCTGTTCCTGGGCCTTGGCGCGGGCACGCTGACCCAGGCCTGCATGAAGTTCCTGCCACTGGACGATATCGAAGCCATCGAGCTGCGCCCGGACGTCCCGCGCCTGGCCATGCAGTACCTGGGCCTGGACGACGACCCGCGGCTGTACGTGCGCATTGGCGATGCGCTGGAGCTGCTGCCCAGCGCAGAAAAGGCCGACCTGTTGTTCGTTGACCTGTACACCGACCATGGGCCGGGGGTAGGGCACCTGGCGTGGAACTTCCTGGCGAGCTGCCAGCAGCAACTCAACCCGGGCGGCTGGCTGGTGATCAACCAGTGGGCCACCGATGATGGCAAGCCGCTGGGTGCAGCGTTGCTGCGTGGCTTGTACCACCGCCATTACTGGGAACTGCCGGTGAAGGAGGGCAATGTGATTCTGCTGGTGCCGGCGGATCTGGAGCAGACCCTGGACATGGAAGGCTTGCGGGCCCGGGCGCAGGCGCTGGCGCCACGATTGGGCTACAGCCTCGAGGGTTTGATCCGCGAGATTCGGCCGGCTACCTGAATGGCAGGTGCGGCCGTAGCCGTCGCGATCCCTGTAGGAGCGGCCTTGTGTCGCGAAAGGGGCGCGCAGCGGCCCACATTTTCAGCTTCGCAGCGGATATTGCCGGGGCCGCTGCGCGCCCCTTTCGCGACACAAGGCCGCTCCTACGGGGATCGTGGCAGCGTCAGGGATTATCGTTTCAGCCCCTGAAAATATTCCTCACCTAACCGTACATTTCAGGTATAGTACGCGCCGGTCTTTTAGCGGACCTCAAAATCAGGTGGTGCAAATCCTCCGAGTCCAGCTTCGGCTGCACGTCCGCTAGGCGGACCTTCCCAAGTTTTCTTTTTCAATCGTTTTCGCAAATCCCCGCCGCCAAAGCTGCCTGGGTGACCTGACGGTCTTTCAAGGCATGTGCAGCTTTGGAGCATGGGTCTTTGCGGATGCACCTAGAGGCAGACCCATGACCCAGGAAACCGGCGGCTTCGCCGCTCTCGATCTCAACCCGAATATCGTTGCTGCCGTAGTGGCTACCGGCTATGAAGAGCCGTCCGCCATTCAGCAGCAATCTATCCCGATCATCCTCGCCGGTCATGACATGATCGGCCAGGCGCAGACTGGCACCGGCAAGACCGCTGCCTTCGCCCTGCCGATCCTCAACAAGATCGATGTGAGCAAGCGCGAACCGCAAGCCCTGATCCTGGCGCCAACCCGTGAGTTGGCGCTGCAAGTTGCTACCGCTTTCGAAACCTACGCCAAGCAGATGCCAGGCGTGAACGTGGTTGCTGTGTACGGTGGTGCCCCAATGGGCCCACAGCTGCGCGCCATCCGCAACGGCGCGCAAATCGTCGTCGCCACCCCGGGCCGTCTGTGCGACCACCTGCGTCGCGACGAAAAAGTCCTGTCGACCGTGCAGTACCTGGTACTGGACGAAGCCGACGAGATGCTCAAGCTGGGCTTCATGGACGACCTCGAAGTGATCTTCGACGCCATCCCTGCTACCCGCCAGACCGTGCTGTTCTCCGCCACCCTGCCGTCGTCGATCCGTTCGATCGCCGAGCGCCACCTGCGCGAGCCCAAGCACGTCAAGATCCAGAGCAAGACCCAGACCGTTACCGCGATCGATCAGGCCCACCTGATGGTCCACGCCGACCAGAAGATCCCGGCTGTACTGCGTCTGCTGGAAGTGGAAGAGTTCGACGCGCTGATCGCCTTCGTGCGCACCAAGCAAGCTACCCTGGACCTGGCCGCCGCGCTGGAAGCCAAGGGCTACAAGGCTGCTGCGCTGAACGGCGACATCGCCCAGAACCAGCGTGAGCGCGTGATCGACTCGCTCAAGGATGGCCGCCTGGACATCGTTGTCGCCACCGACGTGGCGGCCCGTGGCCTGGACGTACCGCGCATCACTCACGTATTCAACGTTGACATGCCGTACGACCCGGAGTCCTACGTGCACCGTATCGGCCGTACCGGCCGTGCCGGTCGCGAAGGCCGTGCGCTGCTGCTGGTCACGCCACGTGAGCGCCGCATGCTGCAGGTAATCGAGCGTGTAACCGGGCAGAAGGTTGCCGAAGCGCGCCTGCCGAACGCCCAGGCGGTGCTCGATGCGCGCATCAAGAAGCTGACCAACAGCCTGGCGCCACTGGTTGCCGAGGCTGAAGCCACCCATGGTGACCTGTTCGACCGCCTGACCAACGACCTGGGTTGCAGCGCCCGTGCCCTGGCCTCGGCCCTGCTGCGCAAGGCCACCAACGGCCAGGCGCTGGACCTGGCGGCGGTAGAGCGTGAGCAGCCGCTGGTGCCGAGCTTCGCCCCGCGTGGTGAGCGTACCGAACGTGGTGAGCGCAGCGAGCGCCCTGACCGCGGCGACCGCGAGCGTCGTGCGCCGCTGCCGCTGGCCGAAGGCCGCGTGCGTTGCCGTACCGCCCTGGGTGCCCGTGACGGCATCGCCGCCAAGAACCTGCTGGGCGCGATCCTCAACGAGGGTGGCCTGGCGCGTGACGCGATCGGTCGTATCCAGGTGCGCGACAGCTTCAGCCTGGTCGAGCTGCCGGAAGATGGCCTCGAGAAGCTGCTGTCCAAGCTCAAGGACACCCGCGTGGCCGGCAAGCAGCTGAAGCTGCGCCGCTACCGCGAGGATTGATCCTGGCGCAATGAAAAATCCCCGGCCTTGGCTGGGGATTTTTTTGCCTGTGCCATGGTGGGGTTGCGCGGCAGCCCCCCGCAATCGTCAGTCGAACCGGTAGATGTCCATCCCCAGCGCCCCCAAGGTGAAGCCTTGGTGCACAACGCCAAACTGCCCCCCCGCCCCAAGGGCAAAAAACAGCGGCAACAAATGCTCATCGCTCGGGTGGTTGCGCACTGCAAACGGCGCCTGTTGCCGATAAGCCAGCAACCCCTCCCGGTCATCAGTCCGCAGTTTTTCCACTACCCAATCTCGAAACGCCAACGCCCACGGCTCGATCACGTCGGGCCCGGCATGCCAGTCCAGCTCGCCAAGGTTATGGGTAATGCTGCCCGAACCCACCAGCAGCACGCCCTCCTGGCGTAGCCCCGCCAGTGCCTGGCCAACCTTCACTTGCAGCGCCGGGCCCATCTGGGTGGGCAGCGAAACCTGCACCACTGGGATGCTCGCATCGGGGTACATCAACGACAACGGCACCCAGGCGCCATGGTCGAACGGCCGCTGCGGGTCGAGGCGCGCGGCCAGCCCGGCGCCCTGCAGCAGCTCGCCGACCCGGCCGGCGAGGGCAGGGTCACCGGGCGCAGGGTACTGCACCGCATACAAGGCCGGTGGGAAGCCGTAGAAGTCATGCCAGGTTTCTGGGTGTGCGCCACCGGTGATCAGCAGCTCGCGGCTTTCCCAGTGCGCCGACACCACCACAATGGCTTGCGGCCGCGGCAGTGCGTTGGCGAGCCCTGCCAGCGCCGGGCCGCTGGCGCCAGGTTGCAGGGCAAGCATGGGGGAGCCGTGGGAAATGAACAGGCTGGGCAGCATGGCGGGGTCCTGAAGGTTAAGATGCACTCATCTTCGATCAACTAAAGATCGAAATCCAAACCAACTTTTACTGGCAAACCATCTAAAAATCGGGAGTGTTCATGGAACCAGCGTTCTGGCAGCAACGGTGGGCCGACAACCAGATCGGCTTCCACCAGGCGCAGGTGAACCCGTATCTGCAGCGGTACTGGCCAACATTGCAGCAGGTGCCCGGCAGCCGCGTGCTGGTGCCACTGTGCGGCAAAAGCCTCGATCTGGCCTGGTTGGCCGGGCAGGGGCACCGGGTATTGGGCGTGGAGCTTTCGCGGCGGGCCGTGGAGGGTTTCTTCCGCGAGCATGGGCTTGAGGCCGAGGTGCGGCAGCGTGGCGACTTTGAAGTATGGCGCAGTGGCGACGTGGAGCTGTGGTGTGGGGACTTCTTTGCCCTGCAGGCAGAAGATGTCGGCGACTGCGCGGGCCTGTACGACCGCGCGGCGCTGATTGCCCTGCCGCCGCCCATGCGTGCGCGCTACGCGCAGGCCCTGTCGGCGTTGTTGCCAGCCGGGTGCCTTGGCGTGGTGGTGACGTTGGATTACGACCAGTCGCTGCTGGCCGGGCCGCCGTTTTCGGTGGCGGATCAGGAGCTGAGGCAGGGCTTTGCGGGCTGGCAGGTGGATGAACTGGAGCAGGCGCAGGTGCTCGGGGAAAGTCCGAAGTTTCTGCAGGCCGGGGCATCCAGTGTGTTGGAGCGGGTCTACCGGGTCTGCCGGCGCTAGCGCGGGTAAGCCTGCACAGGCAGGCACAAAAAAGGGCGACCGAAGTCGCCCTTGCTTGCCTGTTGGATCAACCGCGACGGCGCAGGGCCTCGATACGGTCTTCCAGCGGCGGGTGGCTCATCAGCAAGCCGGCCAGGCCATGCTTGAGGCCGCCGTTGATGCCGAAGGCCTTGAGCGTGTCCGGCATGTGCACCGGCAGGCCTTGTTCCACCCGCAGGCGCTGCAGAGCGCCGATCATCGCCGAAGTGCCGGCCAGTTGTGCACCGGCTTCGTCGGCGCGGTATTCGCGGCGGCGCGAGAACCACATGACGATCATGCTGGCCAGGATGCCCAATACCAACTCGGCAACGATGGTTGCCACGTAGTAGGCGATGCCCTGGCCTTCTTCGTTCTTGAAGATGACCTTGTCGACGAAATTACCGATGATCCGGGCGAAGAACATCACGAAGGTGTTCACCACGCCTTGAACCAGCGCCAGGGTAACCATGTCGCCGTTGGCCACGTGGCCGATTTCGTGGGCCAGTACCGCACGCACTTCGTCGGGCGAGAAACGCTCCAGCAAGCCCTGGGACACCGCTACCAGTGCGTCGTTACGGTTCCAGCCGGTGGCGAAGGCGTTTGCCTCGTAGGCCGGGAAAATGCCCACTTCAGGCATTTTGATGCCCGCTTCCCGGGACAGCTCCTCGACCGTTTGCAACAGCCACTGCTCGTGGCGGGTGCGCGGCTGGGTGATGATCTGGGTGCCGGTGGTCATCTTCGCCATCCACTTGGAGATGAACAGCGAGACGAGGGAGCCGGCGAAGCCGAACACGGCGCAGAACACCAGCAGGCTGCTGAGGTTCAGGTCGACCCCGTTGGCGGCCATGAACCCGTTGAAACCGAACAGGCTCAGGGTAATGCTTGCAACCAGCACCACCGCGAGGTTGGTGGCTACAAACAACAGAATGCGCATCATGGTTGTTACGTTCTCCTGACGGATGAATTGTCGCTTACTGCGGGGTATATAAGGGGCCTGGGGTGCCGTTTCAATCGGGGGACTATTTCAAACTGTGTACGGCGGAGTATGGCAGAGGATGACGCGTGGGCAGTGGGATAGAGCGTTGCAGGATGTAAGAAACAGGTGGCGCAGATAACCGGGCTGCTTTGCAGCCCATCGCCGGCAAGCCAGCTCCCACAGGGACCTCACAAAATTCAGGCCTGTGATAACCCTGTGGCTGGCTCCCATAAGCACTCCTCAATCCTCAGGCCTGTGGTGATCCTGTGGGAGATTCTATGGTTCCTGGCAAGGGTAGCCGGAGCATCTTCAGCGCCTGTGAGATCGAGCGCCGCCCGCGCGGCGCAATCGCGAGCTGCGCTCGCTCCTACGTTTGTTTCGGGCCAGTAACGCCTGTGACAGGCGCGCGCGGCCGCCTTGTTTGTACGGCGCGATATTGAGGCATGCACCAAGGCGTTCGCGCGCAAATCCCACAGGAATAATTGGCCCGAAACAAACGTAGGAGCGAGCGCAGCTCGCGATTGCGCCGCGCGGGCGGCGCTCGCTCTAACAGGCGCTGCCATACCTTGTGGCAAACACCTGTCAGCCCTAAGGCGATCCCTGTGGGAGCTGGCTTGCCGGCGATGAGGCCGTTACTTACTGCGAGTAAGTGCGCAGGAAATTGCCGATCCGGCCAATCGCCGCTTCCAGGTCATCGACCCGCGGCAAGGTCACCACGCGGAAGTGGTCCGGCCACGGCCAGTTGAACGCGGTACCCTGAACGATCAGCAGCTTCTCCGACAGCAGCAGGTCAAGGGCGAACTTCTCGTCATTGAGGATCGGGCACACCTTCGGGTCGATCCGCGGGAACGCATACAGCGCACCCATCGGCTTCACGCAGCTTACCCCAGGGATGTCATTCAGCAGTTCATAGGTGCGGTTGCGCTGCTCCAGCAGGCGCCCAGGTGGCAGCACCAGGTCATTGATGCTCTGGTAACCGCCCAGCGCGGTCTGGATGGCATGCTGCGCCGGCACGTTGGCACACAGGCGCATGTTGGCCAGCATGTCGATGCCTTCGATGTAGCTTTGCGCATGGTGCTTGGGCCCGGAAATGATCAGCCAGCCAGAGCGGAAGCCCGCCACCCGGTACGACTTGGACAGGCCGTTGAAGGTCAGGCACAGCAGGTCTGGCGCCAGCGAAGCGGTGCTGATGTGCACGGCTTCGTCGTACAGGATCTTGTCGTAGATCTCGTCGGAGAACACCACCAGGTTGTGCTGGCGGGCCAGCGCCAGCATGCCCAGCAGCAACTCCCTGGAATACACCGCGCCCGTCGGGTTGTTCGGGTTGATGATCACCAGGGCCTTGGTGTTCGGGGTGATCTTGGCCTTGATGTCCTCCAGGTCGGGGAACCAGTCGGCCTGCTCGTCGCACAGGTAGTGCACCGGCTTGCCGCCGGCCAGGCTCACGGCAGCGGTCCACAGTGGGTAATCGGGCGCCGGGATCAGCACCTCGTCACCGTTGTTGAGCAACGCCTGCATCGACATCACGATCAGCTCGGAGACACCGTTGCCGAGGTAGATGTCCTCGATGGTGACGCCTTCGATCTCTTTCTGCTGGCAGTACTGCATCACCGCCTTGCGTGCACTGAACAGGCCCTTGGAGTCGCTGTAGCCCTGCGCGGTGGGCAGGTTGCGGATCACATCCTGGAGAATTTCGTCGGGCGCCTCGAAGCCGAAGGGCGCTGGGTTGCCGATGTTCAGCTTGAGGATGCGGTGGCCTTCCTCTTCCAGGCGCTTGGCGTGCTTGAGCACTGGGCCGCGAATGTCATAGCAGACATTGGCGAGCTTGTTCGATTTGCTGAACTGCATGATGGGATCCCGATTGAGAATACGCGCTACGCCCCGCCGAAAGGTTTGAAAGGGCAGGAAGCGGGTGACAGACTGAACGCCTGGCACACGAAGCCACCTAATATACGTGCCGCCCGCGCCCTGGAAAAGACGGCGTGGGGTGAATTTCAGCCTGCCGAGGTTCCTGCATGAAAAAGATCGAGAAAACCCTGGAAGAATGGCGGTCGATGCTCGACCCCGAGCAGTACCAGGTTTGCCGCCTGAAGGGCACCGAACGGCCGTTCAGCGGCAAGTACAACAGCGAGCGCCGCGACGGCATTTACCATTGCATCTGCTGCAGCCTGCCGTTGTTCGACGCCCAGACCAAGTTCGATTCCGGCTGTGGCTGGCCGAGCTTCTACGCGCCGATCGAAGACAGCGCGATGATCGAGATCCGCGACACCTCCCATGGCATGATCCGTACCGAAGTCACCTGTGCCCGCTGCGATGCGCACCTGGGCCACGTGTTCCCCGACGGCCCGCCACCGACCGGCCTGCGCTACTGCATCAACTCGGTGTGCATCGACTTGCGCCCGCGCCCGCGCGACTGACCGGAGCCCGACCATGGCTGGATCGATACTGGACATCCCCTGCGTGACCCTGGGCGGCGAGCACAAGACCCTCGGCGACTACCCCGGCAAGGCGTTGCTGGTGGTCAATACCGCCAGCCAGTGCGGCTTTACCCCCCAGTACAAGGGGCTGGAGCAACTGTGGCAGGCCTACCGCGGGCGTGGCCTGGTAGTGCTGGGCTTTCCGTGCAACCAGTTCGGCCAGCAGGAGCCGGGCGAGGCGCGGGAAATTGCGCAGTTCTGCGAACGCAATTTCGGCGTGAGCTTCCCGCTGTTCCGCAAGGTGGACGTCAACGGCCCCGGCACCCACCCGTTGTATGTCGAACTGAAGCAGCGTGCCCCAGGCTTGCTTGGCTCGCAGAAGGTCAAGTGGAACTTCACCAAGTTCCTGCTCGACCCGGCCAGTGGCCAGGTCACGCGTTATGCGCCTTTCACCAAGCCGCAGGCACTGGAAGCGGACATCGAGCGCCTGCTCAGCCGCTGAGCGGCACCCAGTGGTCGACCAGCGCCAGCAGCTCTTCGCGGCGGAACGGTTTGGCCAGGTAGTCGTTCATGCCCGCGGCCCGGCAGCGCTCGCGCTCTTCGGGCATGGCGTTGGCGGTGAGGGCGACGATGGGCAGGTGCGGCCAGCGGCCGCTCTGGCGAATGCGCCGGCTGGCCTCGTAGCCGTCCATCACCGGCATGTTGCAGTCCATCAGCACCAGGTCGAAGGGTTGCCGTTCCAGCGCCGCCAGGGCCTCGGCGCCCTGGGTTGCCAGTTCGACCTGGCAACCGAGCTTGGCCAGCATCCCCTTGGCCACCAGCTGGTTCACCGGGTTGTCTTCTACCAACAAGATGCGCGCGCGGCCTTCGCCCTGGGTCACGGGCGGCGTGGCCAGCGGGTGTTCCGGCTCATGGCCTTGCAAGGTTCGGCGCAGGGTCTGGTACAAGGCGTTGCGCGCCAGCGGGCGGGCCAGCTGGTGCAGCGGTGCCAAAGCCAGCGACTGCTCTTGGGAAAGGAAGTTGCCGTAGGCGGTAACCAGCAGGATCGGCGCTTGCAGGGCCGGGCGCAGTTCGAATAGATGGTCCACGTCATCGGTTATCAACAGGTCGAACGCGGTGGCCTGCAGGGCCATGCGGCTGTCGTGCCGCTGGTAGCTCAAGCCCCAGGCGGGCAACACGCGCTGCAGGAGCTCGTGCAGCCCGCTGCCCGCCGCACTGAGGGCGGCCACGCGGCCTTGCAGGGGCTGTGGCGGGATGGCTTCAGTGTGCGCAGCCAGCGGCAGCTCGGCGGTGAAGCAGCTGCCAAAGCCCGCTTCGGAGCTTATCTGCAGGTGCCCCTGCATGGCTTTGCACAGGTTGCGGGTCAGGGCCAGGCCAAGGCCGGTGCCGCCGTACTGGCGGGTGATGCCGGCGCCGGCCTGGGTGAAGGGCTGGAAGATGCGCACCTGGGCCTCTTCAGGGATGCCGATGCCCGTGTCACGCACTTGCAGGCGCACGCCGCCGGCAATGCGCTCAAGGCGCATATCGACGCGGCCGAAGCGGGTGAACTTCAAGGCATTGGACAGCAGGTTGCTGACGATCTGCCGCACCCGCGTGGGGTCGCCCAACACGCTGCTGGGGAAGTCGCCGGCGATCAGGCAGGTCAGCTCCACGCTCTGTGCGGTGTTCTGCGACAGCAGGTTGGCGGTGTCTTCGACCATCGAGCCCATGTCGAAGGCAATGCGCTCCAGTTCCAGCTGGCCGGCGTCGAACTTGGACAGGTCGAGAATATCGTTCAGCAGTTCGACCAGTACCTTGCCCGAGTCGTGGGCAATCGCCAGCTGCTGGCGTTGCTCGCTGGGCAACGGGTTATCCAGCGCCAGGGCGATCATGCCGAGCATGCCGTTGAGCGGGGTGCGGATTTCGTGGCTCATGTTGGCAAGGAAGGCGGCGCGGGCCTGGGCCATGTCCAGCGCCCGCCGGCGGGCCTGTTCCAGCTCCTGGTTGGTCAGGCTCAGGCTGCTGTTGCTGGCCTTCAGCTCGTTGGTGCGTGCCGAGACGATGTCTTCCAGCTCGTTGAGGTACTGGGTCAGGCGGTTTTCCGCGGTGCGCCGCTGCTCGATTTCGGTGGCCATGCTGACGAACTGCTGGTTGGCCACTTTCACCAGCACGCCGATTTCATCAAGTTCGTGGCCGTGCGGGCATTCCAGGCGGGTTTGCCGGGGTTTGCGCGGGTCGCTGCCGCTGAGCGCACTGATAACGGTGACCAGTGGCTTGGTCAGCATCAGGTAGAACAGTGCCAGCAGCAGGCCTGTCAGCACCAGGCTGCGGGCAAAACCGTTGAGCAGGGTGATGCCGGCACGGTCGAGAAAGCGGCTGCCGAAGGCGAAGGTGTCGACGTCCAGGTACAGGGTGCCAAGGTATTCCTCGGGCATATGGGTAAGGTACAGGCTTTCGCTCAACTGGCGCTGTTCGCCGAACAGGAAGTCGCTCAGCGGCCGCAGACGGTCTTGCAGGCGTGGGCGCTCGACATCGGCCAGGACCGTCTGGTTGTTGTCGATCAGCCGTGCGCGGATCACCGCCGGCGACTGCAGCAGGCCGCGGGTCAGTTCCAGGGCCAGTTCCGAGTCGATGTTGTAGGCGATACGCGAGGCCGGGTTGTGGCTGATTTGCAGCAAGGCCCGCACTTCACGGTTGATGGATGCGTCTACGCTGGCATAATCGATGCCGATCTGGATGAGACTGAGCAATGTTCCCAGGATGAAGCCGACCAGGACTGTCAACCGGGCTTGCTTGTATGACAGGCGATTGGTGAACTTGATATCCATGAGTTCCGAGCTGGTTTCCCATTCCTTGCGCTGCGCAAGCATAGCCGATCATCCCCGGCTGCTGGTGGGTCTGTCTGTTCATTTCAGTTGATCGCCAAGCGGGGGCCGCTTTGCGCCCCTTCGCGGGCCCCCAGGCCTAACACAATCCCTGTAGGAGCGGGCAAGCCCGCGAAGGGGCGCGCAGCGGCCCCAAAAAACTGAAATTGCTAGGAGTCGTCATGGACGCTCGCTTGATCGCTTTCCTGGACCGCGCCGAATCGGTACTGGCGCGCCTCGAACCCCTGCTGCCGGCCCCGCGCCCGCACATCGACTGGGCCACCACCCTGGCTGCCCGCTGGCAGCGCGATGGCCGCAGCGGCTACCTGCTGCCGCTGGAAGTCAGCCTGGACATCCGCCTGACCGACCTGATTGGCGTCGACAAACAGCGTGACCAGCTGGGCCGCAACACCCACCAGTTCATCAAGGGCATGCCCGCTAACCACGCCTTGCTGTGGGGTTCGCGCGGCACCGGCAAGTCGTCGCTGGTGCGTGCGCTGCTGGCCGAGCACGCCAGCGCCGGTTTGCGCCTGATCGAAATCGAACGCGACCACCTGGCCGACCTGCCGCGCGTGGTCGAGCAACTGCAGAAGCTGCCGCAGCGTTTCATCCTGTTCTGCGACGACTTGTCGTTCGAGGCCGGTGAGGGCGACTACCGTGTGCTCAAGAGCGTGCTCGATGGCTCGCTGGAGCAGGCACCGGACAATGTCCTGCTGTACGCCACTTCCAACCGCCGCCACCTGGTGCCGGAAAAGGAGAGCGACAACGAAAACTGGAAAAGGGTCGACGGCGAGCTGCACCCCAGTGAAGCGGTGGAGGACAAGATCGCGCTGTCCGACCGCTTTGGCCTGTGGCTGTCGTTCTACCCGTTCACCCAGGCGCACTTCCTTGACGTGGTCGAGCACTGGATCGGCCAGCTGGCGGCCCCGGCCGGGCTGGCCTGGCAGCGTGACGAAGCGCTGGAAATTCTCGCCGTGCGCTGGGCTACCGGCCGCGGTAACCGTAATGGCCGTTGTGCCTATCAGTTCGCTCGCTACTGGGTCGGGCTGCAATTGCTGGAGCAAAAGTAAATGATCGACCTCAATGCCAGTGGCGTCGGCCTCGACGGCTACCACCTGCTGGCGGCGCAAGTGCAGGCGCTGTTTGCCGACGAACGTGATTTCATCGCCAATGCCGCGCAGTTTTCGGCATTTCTCTACCACCAGGTAGGCGACCTGAACTGGGCGGGCTTCTACCTCAACCGTAACGGGCAACTGGTGCTGGGCCCGTTCCAGGGCCAGGTGGCGTGCGTGCGCATTCCGTTCGGCAAAGGCGTGTGCGGCGCGGCGGCTGCCACCGGCAAGACCCAGCGGGTCGAGGACGTGCATGCGTTCCCGGGGCACATTGCCTGCGACAGTGCGTCGAACAGCGAGCTGGTGATACCGCTGGTGAAGGAGGGCAGGCTGATTGGTGTGCTGGACCTGGACAGCCCGAAGCTGGCGCGATTCAGCGAGGCGGACCAGGTGGGGCTGGAGCGCCTGGCGGCGATCTTCCTGGAGCTGACTGACTGCTGATTGTCGTGTTGCCCGGGCTGGCCCTATCGCCGGCAAGCCAGCTCCCACAAGGTAACCGCAGGCTCGAAGACCTGTGCAGTAACCTGTGGGAGCTGGCTTGCCGGCGATAGGGCCATCAAATCCACAACAAATTCCGGATCAGTCGTACATCACCTTCTTCTTCCAGGTCTCGTCCTCATCGGTCTTGAGGCCCTGGGTCAGTTCGTTGTGTTCGTCCTCGGCCGGTTCCATCTGGTCCAGCACCTGGGCGTTGGCCCGGCCCAGCAGTTTCTCCAGGTACGTCAGCTGCTCTTCATACACCTTCGGCTCCGGCTGCTTGCGCAGGTACTGCACCCCCCGTTCGAATGCCAGGCGGGCTTGGCCTGGCTGGCCTTTCTGCAGGGCCTGCTGGCCGAGGTTGTTGAAGAACTCGATATGCAGCAGCACCAGAATGTGGCGGATCTCCTTGACCCAGTGCTTGGCCTCCGGCGCAGGCAGGAAGCCCTCATGCGCGGCCCGGGTCACCTGGTTGTGCAGTGCTTCCAGCAAGAAGCGCACATCCTTGGCCTTGACCTCGGTCTGGATCGGGTTGGGCGGGTTGTTCACCGGGATCTTTTCACCCAGGGCGATCAGCCCTTCCAGTTCGGCCATGCGTGCCTTCAACTGGGCATTGTGCTTGTCCACCGCCAGCTGGCGCTGGTTGAGGTTGAGCTCCAGGCGGGTCAGCAGCAGCTTCAGCGCCGGGGTCATGAACTGGCCTGGGAAGGTCTCGGTGATTTCGCCGCAGCGGCGCAGGCGGTCGGCCAGTTCGATCTTCAGGCGGGCGCGCTCCAGCTTGCCGTTCTCGACCACATTGTTGAGGTAGCCGATCACGATCAGCAACGCGATACCCGCTACGATGAGCAGGGTGATCAGAAGTGGTGTCACCGTTAATGCCTCATTGAAGAAGAATTACAGCGTTGAGTGTAGTGAGTTTGCCTCGGAGCGAATAGCGGCACAGGCAAACCCGTTCTCTATATCGACAAGCCAGCCCGCATCTGCACCCCGACCCACCCGGAAGTCATTGATTTAAATAAATTTCTACAAAGGGGTTGACGCCTGTATCAAGCATCCATAGAATGCGCGCCACTTGCAGCGTAAAGCACACAGTGAAACGCGGCAGGGAGTGAAAGCAGGCAGCGATGCCAGCAGCGTGTCCCCTTCGTCTAGTGGCCTAGGACACCGCCCTTTCACGGCGGTAACAGGGGTTCGAGTCCCCTAGGGGACGCCAAATTGCGGGAATAGCTCAGTTGGTAGAGCACGACCTTGCCAAGGTCGGGGTCGCGAGTTCGAGTCTCGTTTCCCGCTCCAGTTTCTCCGGCAACGCTGATGGCGGGGCAGGAAAAGAAAATCCAGGCTGAATCGTGAGGTTCATGTTCTGGTGCACTGAAAAGTGTCGTGTGTCCCCTTCGTCTAGTGGCCTAGGACACCGCCCTTTCACGGCGGTAACAGGGGTTCGAGTCCCCTAGGGGACGCCATTTGCGGGAATAGCTCAGTTGGTAGAGCACGACCTTGCCAAGGTCGGGGTCGCGAGTTCGAGTCTCGTTTCCCGCTCCAGTTTCCAAAACTATGGCGTTCATGACGGTGTAGTAGGTTGTAAAAGTATCAAACGCGGGAATAGCTCAGTTGGTAGAGCACGACCTTGCCAAGGTCGGGGTCGCGAGTTCGAGTCTCGTTTCCCGCTCCAATATGAAACGCACCAAGGAATTTTAACGTTCCTTTGGTGCGTTTTTTTTTACCTGATCAAAACCCTGGCCATGGCGATCAAGCCATGGCAGGGCCGGCTAGCGATATTCGATGGTGAAGTTCAATGCGCCCTTGGCCTCGCCTGGGGTAACCGTTGCTGCGGTCTGGTAATACCGGGCGCGAAGGTCCAGGCGCGTGATGCCGGGGGTAAGGCCCACCATATCCACGTACTCTTCCAGCTTAACTGGCGTGTTGTCACTACGCAGTACTTGAATGCCAATGCCAGCGGCGGTCGAGTCGGTGGTCAGGGTGAACAGGCCCAGGTCCCGGTCCACCGGCACTGAACCGTCTACGCCGTCCAGGCGCATGAACGCGCGGGCAACGCTGCCGGCCGGGTCGTCCTCGCAGTCGCTGAGTGTGATGAAGAAATCCACTGGGTTGGTTGTGCTGCCCTGGCCTGTGAAGTCGGCGATGTCGTGAGTACCGAGTTGTACCGGATTGGCGCTGACCGCGTCAGCCTTGACCGTGCACTGGGCCAGCTGGACTTGCCCGCCCAATGTAAGCCTTACGGCATCCCCGACATCACTGACCACGCCCCTGACGACTTCCTGACTGAATGAGCTGATGCCAGCCGGGATGGGGCCTGTCTTGATCAAGGCCATGTACTTGATGATGAGATTCCTCATCACCAGCGGTGTAGGTGCCATATTTCTCTGGTTTTCACCCACATAAGGAACAGCGCCAATACCTCCGTCGTTTGCCTGGAACGTATTGCTGGCCGTGCCGTTGAGGAAACCGCCCAGTTCCAGGTACAGACCTACACCCGGGATACTGGTTTGCAGCACTTTGCCCGTCACATCCTTCCCGTCAACGGGAGGGAAGGTCCCCGGGGCTACAGGGAGTGGCGTGCCCATGTTCGCCGTCAGTGCCAAACTCCCGTCGTTGTCGCAGTTCAACGCAAAACCGGGGCCTGCTATCCCGGTGCTTGTCGCGGAGTAGATCTTGCTACCCACCGGGGCATCACGGGCCACCCACCTCATGCCAGAGATGTTGTGCGTGAACTGCATCGGGCCTGTGGTCGTTGGCCATTCGCATCCCAGGGCATGGGCCTGGCTTGGCAGTGTCAGCATCGTCGCAGCAGCGGCGATGCCAATGAACAAACGCGAAACAAGGGGCATGGTCGGTTCCTGTTGCAAGCGTGCGGCAGCGCGCACGGGCTGGATCATGGAGTGGGGCAGCGCAAAGTCTGCAGGCGATAGCCTTGCTCTTCTGGCATGGTTGCAGGGTCGATGCTGAACAAGCAGCGCTGTCCGGCGCGCTCGCCCCAGCGCGCTTCCAGGGTTTGCGCCTGGGCATCTGTTGCAATCAGCGCCTGGCCCGCCTGGCCCACTACGGCCAGGTGCTTGCCCTGCTTGTCATTGAGTTGGGTGCCGAAGGGCAACGGGCGGCCGTCGGCATGCTGCAGGGTCAGGATCAGGCGGTTTACCTGCTGCGCCTTGAATGCCGCCAGGGCGACCGCCCCTCGGCGGGGCACAACCTGCGTAACGCCGTTTTCGATTTCAACACCAGGGCCGAGCTGGTCGGTTTGCAAGGTGACTTGGTTGACCCTGTAGGGGCGCATGTGGGTGGCAAGAATGTAGCCACTGCTGTCGGTGCTGCCGCCAGGCACATTGTCGACACCTACGCCGGGCACATCGGGTACATGCACCAACGCCGTGGTCTCGCCCAGGTATTGCCCCAGCACGATGCCGCCGGCATGTGCCAGCACCGCGCCACTGGCATTGACCGAAACACTGCGGAAGTCGTCCGCTTCGGTGTAGCCGGCACCTACGTTCACCTTTTGCGTCTGGTAACCCATCGATACCGACGCCGTCTTGCGCTGCTGTTCGTCGTTGGCCAGCGATGCCAGGTAGCTCAGGCGGTTGTCCTGCGAGCCGCCGTTCAAGCTGGCGCGTTCGCTGAAGTGGCCGTTGCTTTCCTGCACGTCGAAACTGGCAGTCGTTGACGTGCTCCAGTCCAGCGGGATGGTGACCCCCAAGCCTACGATGCGGTCGCTGCCGTTGTCGTCGCTCAACGACTGCGAGGCATACAGGTTGATGCTGACCCGGCGATACTGAGTATTGAACTGGAACTGGTACTGGCGTCGCTGGCGGTTGGTGTGCCAGTAATCGTCCTGCGACAAGGTCAGGCTCAGCGAGTTGCGGTTGTTGAACGACTGGTAGATCGAGCTTTCCAGGCGGCTGCGGCGGTTGCCCTGGTAGCGGCTGGAGGCGTTGCGCTGCTGCACGGCTTCGTCGAACTCACGATAGCCTTCTGTGGAGTAGCGGTAACCGGCAAAGCGCAGGCTGGTGCCGGTCTGGAAGGCTTTACCATAGCGCACTGAATAACTCTGCCCCTGTACCTGGCCGCCTTGCTCGCCAAGATCGGTACGGGCCTGAGTCACGTCCAGCGATACTGCGCCAAAGGTACCAAAGTCGCGGGCGATGCCAAGGTTGGCAGCGTCGTAGTACTCGCTGCCCAGTAGCCCACCATACAGGGTGGTGCCCCACTGGCCGCCACGGGCCAGGGTGGCTTGCCAGAGTGCGGGGTTGTCGATGCCGTCGGCGCCGTCATAGCGCCCGGCCACCAGGTTGTAGCGCCACACGCCTTCGCGCAGCAGGTTGCTGAGGGTGGAATAGGGCTGGATGAAGCGGCGCACCTGGCCGTCGGCTTCGGTGAGGACGATTTCCAGGTCGCCGCTGCTGCCACCAATGCCCAGATCGTTGATTTCGTATGGGCCGGGGGCAACGTAAGTGGAATAGATCGGGTAGCCGTTCTGCAGCACTTCGAGCTTGGCCCGGGTCGAGGAGTATGCCTGTGACGGATTGCTTTCCCACAGCCCGAAAGACCCGGCTGGTAAAACCATTCGTCAGCAGTACTTCAATTTTGATGCGCTCGACAATATCACCTGGGTACTGACTGATTTCGAAGAAGAGGACGGTAGTAAAGACTCAAATGAGGCCACGTACCTGTTTGAAAATGACGACCCTGCCCAGCTGACGGGTGTGACTAACACGCATGCAGACTATGCCGACTTCACCCTGGAATATGATGAGGACGGCAACATGAAGGTCGATGACAGGGGCAAGGTGTTGACATATGACGCCTTGGGGCGTCTGAGCAGCTACGATGGTGGCGGTTACAGCTACGACCCTCTGGACAGGCTGTCAGGCCAGGAGGCATGAAGCAGCTGCTGTGAAGATCGGGGTGTAAAGCTAATGTCGAGCACTCAAACGCTTGAGACCCCTTTGCAGCCGATCGCCGGCAAGCCGGGCTTCCACAGGAGCAGGGCAGACCTCAGTTTTGCCCGGCCCCTGTGGGAGATTCTATGGTTTCTGGCAAGGATAGCTGCAGCATCTTCAGCGCCTGTCAGCCCTGATGCGATCCCTGTGGGAGATTCTATGGTTCCTGGCAAGGGTAGCCGGAGCATCTTCAGCGCCTGTGAGATCGAGCGCCGCCCGCGCGGCGCAATCGCGAGCTGCGCTCGCTCCTACGTTTGTTTCGGGCCAGTAACGCCTGTGACAGGCGCGCGCGGCCGCCTTGTTTGTACGGCGCGATATTGAGGCATGCACCAAGGCGTTCGCGCGCGAATCGCACAGGAATAATTGGCCCGAAACAAACGTAGGAGCGAGCGCAGCTCGCGATTGCGCCGCGCGGGCGGCGCTCGCTCTAACAGGCGCTGCCATACCTTGTGGCAAACACCTGTCAGCCCTAAGGCGATCCCTGTGGGAGCTGGCTTGCCGGCGATGGGCTGCCACCAAGGCTTAGCTGACCGGCATCGGGCCGTGAGGCCCGATTTTTCAACCCTTACGGTATGGCCACCGCGAACTGCACATCACTGTTGGCGGAACCAGCGGTTACCTGTGTATCGATCGCTTTGTAAGCCGCAGAAAACAACATGTCAGTAGGTTTGCTGTCATGCAGGGGATATTGCTTGGAGGCGATTCCATTGTCTACCGGTGTACCCACATTGTCCTTGATGATCAAGGCCAACCCCGTGGCGCCACCTGGCTCCAGGGCGTACAACGTGCCGCTGGCGCCGGCGCCGCCGTAACTTCCGGTGAAGGTTACGCTGGCATTGGCACCGGGGAGCAGTATGCAGCCGCCTCCGGGGGTAAGGCGCAAACCGAAGGCGCGGTTTGCGGCCTCATCATCTGGCTGCTTGAACTGGGCAGTGGATACTTCGCCCATGTAGATCCTGCTGGCGGGCAGGCCGGTTGAAGGGTCGATGATTTCAACTGCACAGGTCCCGCTGTAGACCTGACCAAAGAAGTTGATTGAACCCGTGTTTGCAAGCGCTTGTTGGCTGGATATTGCCAGTCCAAAGGCTACGACTAAGGGCTTCATATAAGCTGTCCTGTTACAGGTAAGTCGGAATAGCAAACGAGCCCAAAGGGCTCGATTGGAGGTGACACAAGGGGGCTCAGGGCAGGCTCGACAGTGCTTTTTGCATCGGCGTGGTGGCGACCCCGTAGTCATTGATGGTGGTAAAGGTCAGTTGCAAGCCAGTGAGCGTTTTGATTTGGGTCAGGTCATAAACCTGCAGATCAAATGGCCGCGCCATGGCCATGGCCTGGATTGCCTCTGTTTTGCCTGCACTGCTGACTTCCAGGCGGCCGAATGTGTAATGGTAGGGCGTTGGGTTGTGTACCACGAGTTCGACACGCCCAGCGCGTTGGCGCACGGACCACTCCAGCTCACCGATGCGCTCTGCGGGCCGGTCTTTCAATTCCTTGGGGCGATAGAAAAGCTTCAGGCGCGTGCGCAGTGCAATATTGAGTACGTTGACATCCCCCGGCGTTGCTTCGGGGATCTCCTGAACATTGAGGTAGAACAGCGTTTCCCGATCCTTGGGCAACTTGTTGGGCAGGCGGCTGATCTGCACCATTTGCTCCTTGCCGGGGTCCAGGCGGAACAACCCGGGCGAAGTCGCCAGAGGGACGGCTGTATCGGTGTCGTCCTTCGCGGTGTTGACCCAGGTTTGCACCGCATAGGGGCGGGGGCTGGGGTTGGCGATCACTACAGAGGTGCTGCTGTTGTCGCTGTCGAACACGATTCGCGTGGTATTGACGGTTAGCGCTGCCTGAGCGGTCTGCATCATGCTCGCGAAGCAAATACCCAAGGCAAGGCGGCGCAGGTGAATCTTCATCTGGCGATACCTTTTGAATGGTATGAAGACACCTCAGGCGACGTCAGTTCGCCTGAGGTGCTTTCTCATGGGATGTCGACAAGAAATTGCACATCGGTATTGGCGGTGCCGGCGGTGACCCCGGTGCCAATGGACTTATAGGCCGCAGAGAAAATCATCGTGGTGGGGTTCGTGTCGTCCAATGGGTAATCCTTGGAAGGCGAGCCGTTGTTTATCGGTGTACCGGCGTTGTCCTTGATGATCAAGGCTAGGTCGGCTGCCCCGCCTGGCTCCAGTGCATACAGCGCACCACCAGTACCGGCACCGCCATAGGCGGCAGTGAAGGTCACCTGGGCACTGGTGCTAGGGGTTACGACGCAGCCATTACCTGGGGTGACGCGCATGCCGAAGGCCCGCGATGCAGCTTCATCGCCTATGGCTGCGAACTGCGAAACGCTGACGTTGCCCATGTTGATACGCGATAGCGGCAGGCCGGTCGACGGGTCGATGAGTTCGATCGGACAAGTACCGGCGTGCACCTGGCCGTAGAAATTGATCGAGCCGGTATTGGCGAATGCTGCATTGCTGGCAAGGCCAAGCAAGATGGCAAGCGGGATAAGCTTCTTCTTCATGTTGTACTCCACTGTGGACCCGTTGTAGGCAGGGCATTTCGGCCTCTGGATTTCTGCCGAACAACTTGACGGCAGGGGGAGAAGAGATTAGGTCGTTTGATAATGGTCGCATGTAGGAAAATACTGATTGGCGCCTGGTAAAAGCCTAATGCGTGATTCTGCTTCAAGATTGGGTCGCTTCTTACCGCACGACAACTGGTAAAAATGCCAGTTTTCAATGCTGCGTGATTATGGGCATATCAATGCTTTGTTGATGGGAGTGGGAACATGAGCACCCAGAAAGACAAAGATGGCAATAAGCTTGTGGCAAAAGCAGCCTCGGACCCATCGGCTGCCGCAGAGCCTGCGATATTGCTCCTCTATGCCCTTAACGATGAAACGCAGCTGAACGGTTTATGGGCAAAGCGCCATACACTCATTGGTCACGATGTGGACGGGGGTGAGTTGGTGGTTTCCGAGCGCGAGATGAACAGAACGACTTGGGAGCTGACCTTGGTGCATCTGGGTTACCCAAAGTTGCAGTTCGATACGTCAAGGCGAACATTGAAACTGGACAAGAACCTGCTGACCGACCTGCGGCTATCGTTGAATACACCTATTGGCATGAATGCGCGCCAGGCTGTGAGAATCGAGCAGTCGGACGGCAGCGCGGGCAAGGTACTTGAGGTGACCCTCGGTCTCAACAGCAGCCATATCGAATACCATAAATGGAAAGGCAGTGAGGCGGTGGTGCACTGGGAGCAACCTGCCACTTACGTGATAGCAAATGACCGATTGAGCGCCGACCGGTTCAAGCAGCACTTCGAGCCCTTGAAGCGCATGAAGATCGCGTCCTTGTCAAAGCCAGTTTCTGTTGCGCTTGACGACGTATGGGTTTATTTCGAATATGGCGAGTCACCAATGCGGATCAACGTCTTCAACGGGCCGGGTCAGGTAGCCGCCCGATCAGATCCGATTCTGGTGCCAGCATCCGAAGACGTCGCTATCGCCTTTGAGGTCGGGGCATTCCCAATCACCCTGACTCAGCTGCCGCCAGTGGACAAAGACTGGGTAGTTGGCCTGTTCGCGCCCAGCTGGTCAATGAAGTGGACCATGGGAGGGTACATACCGCCGGGAAATTTTTATTTTGGCGTATACGCTCTTTCTGGCTCTGAGACGGCGCAAACCAAAGTAACTACCCAGGCGCAGGCGCTGAAATGCTCTCCGCTGATTAGTCTTTGCGACTATGGAGGCGATCTGGAAGAGATCCAGCTGATGTCAGCGGGAGCGCAGCCAGTCTGGGGCGCGGAGGGCACGCTGCATGGCGAGTTGCTCCTGCAGAACGGCAAGCACTACTACAAACCGCCGCAATCACTGCCAGCGGCGGTGCGTTTCAATACGGGGGGAGACACATTCATACCTGCCGCCTGCCGCGCGTCCTGGTTACTCCGACCGAGACAGATATCATTAAAGTAACAGACACGTGGCAGGAGGCCTATGCTACGTTTGTGATTCGTTGGGTACATCCCACGCACTTTATCCGGGTTGCCCGGCACGCCCTGGGCCTTAAACTTTCACTGTTTTACTTAAACGGACGTCAAGAGGAAAAAGCGGTTGCGGACTCGCAGGTATCGTGGCGGGTTCTTGCGGGTAATGGCTCGGTTATTGCTGGCGTTTTCAGGCCAGATGTGAGCAACCCGAGCCCTTACTCTGTCGTCATGGGGGAGGACACCTTCGCTGTGGATGAATGGCGCTGGGGGCTGACGATCATTGCGATGCCGATGCTCGATATTGACACGCTGGTCGACTACTACTCGCGTTGAGCAATGGCCCGTTCAGTGGTGGGTCGATGGAGGCGTCTGGGCGAGCAACTGCTTTTCCTGGTGCCAGTCGAACGGCTCGTCGTTGCGCTCGGCTTCGTAGCGACGCTCCTCGAGTTGCTGGTACAGGTCCAACTCTTCGTCAGGCATGAAATGCAGGCAGTCACCACCGAAGAACCACAGCAAATCGCGGGGTACCAGATGAGCGATCTGTGGGTAGCGCTGGATCACCTGACAGGTCAGGTCCTGGCCCAGATACTGGCTTTGCAGTGGGTCCTGCGGCAGTAGGGTCAGGAGTTCGTCGAAGCGCTCCAGGAACAGGGCGTGGCTTTCCTCCGATACCTGCTCGGCGTCACCCAGGGCCACCAAGATGGTGCGCAGGTGGTTCAGCAGTTGCAGGTGGTATTGCAGGTGGGGGGTGGCCATGGGCATGGTCCTCGAGGTAGGTCAAACGGGCGCGGAGTATACGCCGGTAGGGAGGGGGCCGCAAAACGGCCCCTGGTTTCAGCGTACCTTGCCGTGCTCGGGCAGCAACTGCGCTTTGTCGAACGCGTCCACATCAATCACGGTTCTGCGGGCTTTTTCAGCCTCATGCAGCTGTAGGCCTTCACCTGGCTGAAGCGCACCGGCCTGTACCGCTGCATCAATTGCCGATTGCCCAGGGGTCGGCTGTACCTTGCCACCCTTGATCGCCTGATGCAGCGCCTTGTGCAAGGGTGCAGCTTCCTCCAGCAACTCGCAGGCCCGTTGCAGCGCCGCCACTGGATCTCCATCGGTTTTGGGCCTGAAGCAACCGGAAAGCAGCTCTTCCAGCGCCGGGTCACCTTTGCTACGCCCAATCAGCGCTGCCACTTCGGCGTCCAGTTCATCGCTGGGCCCGGTGTGACGACGGCCAAAGGGGAACACAAGCACGCGCAGGGCGCAGCCAATGAAGCGGTTGGGGAAATTGTCCAGCAGCCGATCCAGGGCTGTTTCCGCCTGGCCCAGGCTTTCTTCCATGGCCCAGCGCAGCAGCGGCTGCATGTGCTTGGGTGAGCCGAGGTCGTGATAGCGCTTGAGCGCGGCGCTGGCCAAGTACAGGTAGCTCAGGACGTCGCCCAGCCGCGCGCTCAGGCGTTCGCGACGTTTGAGCGCGCCGCCCAGTAGCATCATCGACAGGTCGGCCAGCAGAGCAAAGGCTGATGCCTGGCGGTTGAGGGCGCGGAAGTAGCCTTGGCTCAAGGCATCACCGGGCACATTCTCCAATCGACCCAGCCCAAGGTTGAATACGAGTGTGCTTGCCGCGTTGCCGGCAGCGAACATGATGTGCTTCATCAGCAGGTCGTCGAATTCCTTCAGGGCCTGGTCGCGGTCTTCACGGCTTGCCAGGGCCATCTCCTTGAGCACGAACGGGTGACAGCGGATGGCGCCCTGGCCGAAGATCATCAGGTTGCGCGAGAGGATATTGGCGCCTTCGACCGTGATGAAGATCGGCGCCCCTTGCCAGTTGCGGCCCAGGTAGTTGTTCGGCCCCATGATGATGGCCTTGCCGCCGTGCACGTCCATGGCATGCTGGATGCATTCACGGCCGCGCTCGGTGAGGTGGTACTTGAGAATCGCCGACAGCACCGAGGGCTTCTCGCCCAGGTCCACGGCCTTGGCGGTGAGCAGGCGGGCGCTGTCCATCAGCCAGGCATTGCCGCCGATGCGCGCCAGGGATTCCTGGATGCCTTCGAATGCCGCCAGCGGCACGTTGAACTGTTCGCGGATATTGGCGTACTGGCCGGTGACCAGGCTGGTGTACTTGGCGGCCCCCGTGCCGACGGCGGGCAGGGAAATGGAGCGGCCCACCGACAGGCAGTTCATCAGCATCATCCAGCCTTTGCCAAGCATGTCCTGGCCACCGATCAGGAAGCTTAGCGGCACGAACACGTCCTTGCCGCTATTGGGGCCGTTCATGAAGGCAGCGCCCAGCGGCAGGTGGCGCTTGCCGATTTCGACGCCGGGGGTGTCGGTAGGGATCAGGGCCAGGCTGATGCCCAGTGCTTCCTGCTCGCCCAGCAAATGGTCCGGGTCGTAGGCCTTGAAGGCCAGGCCCAGCAGGGTCGCCACCGGGCCGAGGGTGATATAGCGCTTTTCCCAGTTCAGGCGCAGGCCGAGGACTTCTTCGCCTTGCCATTGGCCTTTGCAGATGACACCAGTGTCGGGCATGGCGCCAGCGTCGGAGCCGGCCAATGGGCCGGTCAGGGCGAAGCAGGGGATTTCCTCGCCACGGGCCAGGCGCGGCAGGTAGTGGTTGCGTTGTTCATCGGTGCCGTAGTGCAGCAGCAATTCGGCCGGCCCCAGGGAATTGGGTACCATCACCGTCGAGGCCAGGTCGCCGCTGCGGGTGGCCAGTTTCATCGCTACCTGGGAGTGGGCGTAGGCGGAGAAGCCTTTGCCGCCGTATTCCTTGGGGATGATCAGGGCAAAGAAGCCGTTTTCCTTGATGTGTGCCCAGGCTTCAGGTGGCAGGTCCAGGTCCTGGCCGATCTGCCAGTCGCTGACCATGGCGCACAGCGCTTCTGTCGGGCCATCGATGAAGGCCTGTTCTTCCTCGGTCAGCTTCGGTGCCGGGTAGGCGAGCAGGGTGCGCCAGTCGGGGCGGCCGCTGAACAGTTCGCCGTCCCACCAGACGGTGCCTGCGTCGATCGCCTCGCGCTCGGTCTGCGACATGGGCGGCAGGGTGCGCTGGAACCAGTTGAACACCCGGCCGGTGAACACCTTGCGGCGCCAGTCGGGCAGCGCCACCACGGCCACCTTGAACGCCAGCACGATCCAGATCAGCGCCAGCAGCCAGCCGGGGGCGCTGCTGAAAATGCTCATCAGCAGGACATAGGCCGCCACGCTGCCGAGAATCTGCAGGGGCGCCAGGCGCCGGTGCGTGAGGTATGCCGCGCCGATCACCAGCACTACCAACCATAACAGCCACATAATCGGTCCTCCTTGGAACCAGGGGAGCTTGAACCGTCCCAGACAGCTTAGACGTAACGCCGTGAACGGCAGGGGTCAGAACAGTGACAGGGTGTGGCGGTGGGAGTTTCAGGATATTTTCAGCCTGTGCCGGCCTCTTCGCGGGCACGCCCGCTCCCACAGGGATATCACAGGGTTCGAGACGGGTGAGACACCTGTGGGAGCGGGCGCGCCCGCGAAGAGGCCAGTACAGGCGACAAAACTCTGGAGTAGACTGTCCAACCTCCGCATTCATAAGGACGTTGCCATGCTGAAGATCTGGGGCCGCAAGAATTCGAGCAATGTGCGCAAGGCGCTGTGGATTGCCCACGAACTGGGCCTGGACTTCGAGTCCATCGACGCCGGCGGCGCTTTCGGCGTGGTCAACGAGCCGCACTACCGCGCGCGCAATCCCAATGGCCTGGTGCCCCTGCTGGAGGACGGCGACCTGGTCCTGTGGGAATCCAACGCCATCGTCCGCTACCTGTGCGCCGAGTACGGCGCCGAGCAAGGCTGGTACCTGGAAGACCCGCGCCAGCGCGCCCTGGCCGACAAGTGGATGGACTGGACCACCTCAGCCTTGGCAACCCCCTTCCGCCCACTGTTCTGGGGCCTGCTGCGTACCCCGGAAGACCAGCGCGACTGGGTGGCGATCAACGCTGCGCACAAGCGCTGTGCCGAGCTGCTGGCGATGGCCGATGCTGCCCTGGCCCAGCAGCCGTATCTTTCCGGTGACCAGATCGGCATGGGCGACATCCCACTGGGGTGCTTCGCCTACGCCTGGTTCGAGCTGCCCATCGAGCGCCCGGCCATGCAGCATCTGGAAGCCTGGTACGCACGCCTCAAGGCACGCCCGGCCTACCAGGCTGCGGTGATGACGGCGCTGACCTGAATCGAACACCACGGCTGTTTCGATAGTCACTATCAATACACATGACTGTACTTGTGCGGCCAGGCCTTGCACCATTGGCCGCACTCACTGCGCCAGTGACGTTATCTGGCGTGTCCTGCACCTTATTCTTCGGTAAGTGACCCGCTATGAGTTCTGCCCTGTCCATCCGACAGCTCACCAAAACCTACGGCAACGGCTTCCAGGCCCTCAAGGGCATCGACCTGGACGTTGCCGAAGGTGATTTCTTCGCCTTGCTCGGCCCCAACGGCGCCGGCAAGTCCACCACCATCGGCATCCTGTCCACGCTGGTGAACAAGACCAGCGGCACGGTCAACGTGTTCGGCCATGACCTGGACCGCGAGCCCGCCGCGCTCAAGCGCTGCCTGGGCGTGGTGCCGCAGGAATTCAACTTCAACCAGTTCGAGAAAACCTTCGATATCGTGGTGACCCAGGCCGGCTACTACGGTATCCCGCCCAAACTGGCCAAGGAGCGCGCCGAGCAATATCTGACCCAGCTGGGCCTGTGGGACAAGCGCGACGTGCAGTCGCGTTCGTTGTCTGGTGGCATGAAGCGCCGCCTGATGATTGCCCGCGCGCTGATTCACGAGCCGCGCCTGCTGATCCTGGACGAACCTACCGCCGGGGTGGACATCGAGCTGCGCCGGTCGATGTGGAGCTTTCTCACCGAGCTGAACCAGAAGGGCATCACCATCATCCTCACCACCCATTACCTGGAAGAGGCTGAGCAGCTGTGCCGTAACATCGGCATCATCGACCACGGCACCATCGTCGAGAACACCAGCATGCGCCAGTTGCTGGGCAAGCTGCATGTCGAAACCTTCGTCCTCGACCTCAAGCAGGACCTGGCCACGGCGCCGGTGTTGCAAGGCTACCCTTGCCGGCTGCTGACCCCGCACACGCTGGAAGTGCAGGTGGACAAGGACATCGGCATTACCGCGCTGTTCGGCCAGCTGGCCCTGCAGAGCATCGAAGTGCAAAGCCTGCGCAACAAGACCAACCGACTCGAGGAGCTGTTCGTGTCCCTGGTGGAAAAAAACCTGTCGAAGGTGGCCGTATGAGTGTGGAACTGCGTACCAACTGGGTCGCCCTGAACACCATCGTCTACCGTGAAGTGCGGCGTTTTCTGCGCATCTGGCCGCAGACCCTGCTGCCGCCCGCGATCACCATGGTCCTGTACTTCGTGATTTTCGGTAACCTGATCGGCCGGCAGATCGGTGACATGGGTGGTTTCACCTACATGCAGTACATCGTGCCCGGGCTGATCATGATGTCGGTGATCACCAACTCTTATGGCAACGTGGTGTCGAGCTTCTTCGGCAGCAAGTTCCAGCGCTCGATCGAAGAACTGATGGTGTCGCCGGTATCGCCGCACATCATTCTCGTCGGCTATGTGCTGGGCGGCGTGTTGCGTGGCCTGGCGGTGGGGGTGATCGTGACCATCCTGTCGATGTTCTTCACCGACCTGCAGGTGCACCACCTGGGCGTGACCGTGGCCGTGGTGCTGCTGACCGCGACCATCTTCTCGCTGCTGGGCTTCGTCAACGCGGTGTTCGCGCGCAACTTCGATGACATTTCGATCATCCCGACCTTCGTGCTGACGCCACTGACTTACCTGGGTGGGGTGTTCTATTCGATCAACCTGCTGCCGCCATTCTGGCAGACCGTGTCGCTGGCCAACCCGGTGCTGCACATGGTCAACTCGTTCCGCTACGGCATCCTAGGGGTGTCGGATATCAGCATTGGTACGGCCATCACCTTCATGCTGGTGGCCACCGCGGTGCTCTACCTGCTGTGTGTGCGCCTGCTGGTCAGCGGCCGCGGCATGCGCGCCTGAGGCCTTGCACCGGCATTGGCGCCGCCGCCACTGCCGGCCCACCCACCAGCGCCAGTACAGCATGGTGCCGAAGTAGCCAAGGATGCCCAGCACCACGCCGCACACCACCGAGCCGAGCAGGAAGGGTTGCCACAGCGTCGACAGCTGGTCGGTGATCCACTCGAAGGTCAGTTCGTCAGGCAATGTGCGCGGTGGTACCTGCATCAGCCAGGCGCCGGTCATATAGGTGACGAAGAACACCGGCGGCATGGTCAGTGGGTTGGTCAACCACACCAGGCTGACCGCGATCGGCAGGTTGCCGCGTACCGGAATGGCCAGCGCGGCGGCCAGCAGCATCTGCGCCGGCATCGGAATCAGCGCCGCGAACAGGCCAACGCCCATGGCCCGCGCCACCGAATGGCGGTTCAGGTGCCAGAGGTTCGGGTCGTGCAGCAACTTGCCGAAAAAGCGTAAGGACTTGTGTTCCCGAATACTGGTCGGGTCCGGCATGTAGCGTTTGAAAAGTCGGCGCGGCATGTAGGCTCCCGGAGCGTTGACCCGGGCAGTATGCCCTTAATCCCGCTCAGCCTCGTTCAGAGTTTGTGACAATTGTTGAGCAAGCCGTGCCGGCAATTGGGCTATGCCTCAGAAGGTGATTTGGCTTCTGGAGCTCTACCTCATGCGCACAGGGATGTTGGCGCTTGCGCTCGGGCTGCTGTGCCTGGGCTTTCTTCCTGCATTGCCACCGGACGGGTGGTTGTGGGTGCTGGCGGCTTGCGCTGGCGTCTGCCTGTTCAGCCGCGGGTGGCCATTGGGCTGTTTTCTGTTGGGGCTGTGCTGGGCCAGCTGGTCTGCCCAGCAGGCCCTGGATGACCGGCTGGCGGCCGCTTTGGATGGCCGCACCTTGTGGCTGGAGGGGCGGGTGGTCGGCTTGCCGGCGCGGACTGCGCACGGTGTGCGTTTCGAGCTGGAGGCCGCCCGTTCGCGCCGTGCCGAATTGCCACAACGCCTGCAAGTCAGCTGGTTCGACGGGCCGCCGGTACGGGCCGGCGAGCAGTGGCGGCTGGCGGTGACCTTGCAGCGCCCGGCCGGGTTGTTGAACCCGCATGGGCCGGACCGTGAAGCGCAGTTGCTGGCCCGGCGGGTCGGCGCTACCGGTACGGTGAAGGCGGGGCAGCTGCTGGCGCCGGCCAGCTATGGTTGGCGGGATTCGCTGCGCCAGCGCTTGCTGGCGGTCGATGCCAACGGCCGGCAGGCCGCGCTGGTGGCCCTGGTGCTCGGCGACGGGGCCGGCCTGGCGCGGGAAGATTGGCAGACGTTGCAGGCCACCGGCACGGTGCACTTGTTGGTCATTTCCGGCCAGCACATTGGCCTGGTTGCCGGTTTGCTCTACGGCCTGGTCGCCGGGTTGGCCCGCTGGGGGCTGTGGCCCGCACGGCTGCCGTGGCTGCCCTCGGCGTGCGCGCTGGCCATGGGTGCGGCACTGGCCTACGGCTGGCTGGCCGGCGCGGGGGTGCCGGTGCAGCGTGCCTGCCTGATGCTGGCCGTGGTGTTGCTCTGGCGGCTGCGTTTTCGGCACCTGGGGGCGTTCCTGCCACTGTTGCTGGCGCTGGTGGCCGTGTTGCTGGTCGAGCCGCTGGCGGTGCTGCTTCCGGGCTTCTGGCTGTCGTTCGGCGCCGTGGCCACGCTGGTGTTTTGCTTCAGTGCCCGCCTGGGGGCATGGCGGCCATGGCAGGCCTGGACGCGGGCGCAGT
Source organism: Pseudomonas sp. BJP69 (assembly GCF_007633355.1). Classification (NCBI taxonomy): domain Bacteria; kingdom Pseudomonadati; phylum Pseudomonadota; class Gammaproteobacteria; order Pseudomonadales; family Pseudomonadaceae; genus Pseudomonas; species Pseudomonas sp. BJP69. The sequence continues at coordinate 3,996,057 of NZ_CP041933.1, read as the reverse complement.
GGGTGATTGCCATCGGTTTGTTGCCGGTGCTGCTGGCCGTGGGCTTGCCGGTGAGCCTGAGTGCGCCGCTGGCCAACCTGGTGGCGGTGCCATGGGTGAGCCTGGCGGTACTGCCGTTGGCCTTGCTGGGCACCTTGCTGTTGCCGTTGGGTGAGGCTGGGGAGGCCTTGTTGTGGCTGGCAGGTGGCTTGCTGGACGTGCTGTTTCGGGTGTTGGCGCTGGTTGCGCAGCAACGCCCGGCATGGGTGCCGCCAGCCCTGCCGCTATGGGCCTGGCTGCTGGTCTGCCTGGGGGCTTTGCTGGTGCTGCTGCCCCGTGGTGTGCCGCTGCGAGGGTTGGGCGGGGTGATGCTGTTGGCCCTCTGGGTGCCGCGCGAGCCGGTGCCTTTCGGGCAGGTGGAGGTCTGGCAACTGGACGTCGGCCAAGGCTTGGCGGTGCTGTTGCGCACCCGGCATCACAATCTGCTGTATGACGCCGGGCCGGCGAGGGGCGACTACGACTTGGGGGAGCGGGTGGTGTTGCCGACCTTGCGCAAGTTGGGGGTGAGTCACCTGGACGTGATGCTGATCAGCCATGCCCACGCCGATCATGCCGGCGGTGCTGGGGCGATACAGCGGGGTTTGCCGGTCGAGCGGGTTATCGGTGGGGAAGCGCTGGATGATGTTCAGTTGCAACCCTGTGCCAGTGGCGAGCAATGGGAATGGGATGGTGTGCGCTTCTCGCTGTGGCGCTGGGCGCAAGGGCGCAGCAGTAATGACCGCTCCTGTGTGTTGCTGGTCGAGGCGCAGGGCGAGCGGTTGTTGCTGGCCGGCGACATGGAGGCAGGGGCGGAGCGTGCCTGGCTGGCGGCAACCGACGCGCCACGCATCGACTGGCTGCAGTCGCCGCACCATGGCAGCCGCAGTTCTTCCAGCGAGGGGTTCATGCGTGCCACGGCGCCGCGTGGGGTGCTGATATCGCGGGGGCGCAATAATAGCTTTGGGCACCCGCATGCGCAGGTGGTGGAGCGGTACCGGCGGCATGGGGTGGTGGTGCATGACACGGCGGTGCAGGGGGCTTTGCGGTTGGTGCTGGGCGGGTGGGGGGAGGTTGAGGGTATGCGGGGGCAGCGGCGGTTCTGGCGGGCTCGGGGGGAGTGAGGGGAGGGGCTTGCAGGTGCTTGCCACAAGATCTTCAGCGCGTGTGAGATCGAGCACCGAAGCGTTCGCCTCGACACATTCAGCGCTCGATCTCACAGGCGCTGGAAAACCCAAGGCATGCCCCTGTCAGCCCTGATACCCATCCAAGGCATGCTCCCTGACCTCCGGCAGATGAGCCTCCGCCGTGCCTATGGTAGAGTGGCGGCCTTTATCCGAAGGGGCGTTTACTGTGTGGGAATTGGTCAAGTCCGGTGGTTGGATGATGCTGCCGATCATTCTGAGCTCCATCGCTGCCATGGCTATCGTCATCGAGCGCCTGTGGACCCTGCGCGCCAGCCGCGTCACCCCGCCACACTTGCTCGGCCAGGTCTGGATATGGATCAAGGACAAGCAACTCACCAGTGACAAGCTCAAGGCGCTGCGCGCCGATTCGCCACTGGGTGAGATCCTCGCCGCGGGCCTGGCCAATTCGCGCCATGGCCGCGAAATCATGAAAGAGTGCATCGAAGAGGCAGCTTCGCGCGTCATTCACGAGCTGGAGCGCTACATCAGCACCCTCGGCACCATCGCCGCCATGGCCCCGCTGCTGGGCCTGCTGGGCACCGTGCTGGGCATGATCGACATCTTCAGTGCCTTCATGGGCACGCAGATGACCGCCAACGCCGCGGTACTGGCCGGTGGTATTTCCAAGGCCCTGGTCACCACGGCGGCGGGCCTGATGGTCGGTATTCCGGCGGTGTTCTTCCACCGTTTCCTGCTGCGCCGCATCGATGAACTGGTGGTGGGCATGGAGCAGGAGGCGATCAAGCTGGTGGAAGTGCTGCAGGGCGACCGCGAAGTGGAAGTGGCCGGAGGCAAGGCGTGAAGTTCCGGCGCAATCGCCAGCGGGAGAACGTCGACATCAACCTGGCGTCGCTGATCGACGTGGTATTCGTGCTGCTGCTGTTCTTCGTGGTCACCACCACCTTCACCCGTGAAACGCAGCTGCGGGTCGAGCTGCCGGAGGCCGCCAGTGCCGAGCAGGCGCCGGCCGACCAGGGCAAGCTGGTGGAAATCACCATCAGCGCCGAAGGCGTGTACTCGGTTAACAACCACCTGCTGCCCAAGAGCGACCTGGCCACCCTGAGCGAGGCCATCAAGCGTGAGTCGGGTGGTGACAACAAGCTGCCGCTGGCCATCAGTGCCGATGGCAAGACCCCGCACCAGGCTGTGGTCACTGCGATGGATGCTGCCGGCAAGCTCGGCTTCAGCCAATTGCGCATGACCACCGTCGAGGCGGCCCAGGGCACGCCCTGATGGCTATCGCCGACCGCCTGCTCGCCGCCTGGTACGCCGGGCACCCGGCGCTGGCGCTACTGCGCCCGCTGGAGGTGTTGTACCGCCGCGTGGTCACGCGCAAGCGCGCGCGCTTTCTAAAGGGTGAAAGTGCCAGCTACCGCGCACCGGTGCCGGTCATCGTGGTGGGCAATATCACCGTGGGTGGCACCGGCAAGACACCGATGATTCTCTGGCTGATCGAGCATTGCCGCCAGCAGGGGCTGAACGTCGGCGTGGTCAGCCGTGGCTATGGCGCCAAACCGCCGCAGTTGCCGTGGCGGGTGCTGGCCGACCAGTCGGCCGAACAGGCCGGGGACGAACCGCTGCTGATCGTGCAGCGCAGTGGGGTACCGCTGATGATCGACCCAGATCGCGCCAGGGCCGTGCAGGCCCTGCTGGCCAGTGAACCGTTGGACCTGATCCTGTGTGATGACGGCATGCAGCACTACCGCCTGGCACGTGACCTGGAGCTGGTCCTGATCGATGCCGCGCGTGGCCTGGGCAACGGCCGCTGCCTGCCGGCCGGCCCGCTGCGCGAGCCTGCCGAACGCCTGCAGGGCGCCGACGCGGTGCTGTTCAATGGTGCCGACGAAGACCGTGCCGGTGGCTTTGGCCTGCGCCTGCAGCCATCCGCACTGGTCAACCTGCGCAGCGGCGAGCGCCGCGCACTCGACCATTTTCCCGCCGGCCAGCGCCTGCACGCGGTGGCCGGTATCGGCAACCCGCAACGTTTCTTCAATACCCTGCTGGGGCTAAACTGGCAGCCGCTGCCGCACCCTTTTGCCGACCATGCACACTTCAGCGCCCGGAGCCTGGCCTTCAGCCCACCGCTACCGCTGGTCATGACCGAGAAAGACGCCGTGAAATGCCGCGCCTTCGCCGCCGACGACTGGTGGTACCTGGCTGTCGAAGCACAGCCCACGCCGGCATTCAGCGCCTGGTTCGACAGCCAGCTGCAGCGTTTGCTGCACAAGCCCTGAGCCCGTTTTCATTTCTGGCCATCTGGCCTAAAGGAAGCCTTCAATGGACACCAAACTGCTCGATATCCTCGCCTGCCCGATCACCAAGGGCCCGCTCAAGCTCAGCGCCGACAAGACCGAGCTGATCAGCAAGGGTGCCGGCCTGGCCTACCCGATTCGCGACGGTATCCCGGTCATGCTGGAGAGCGAGGCACGTACCCTGACCGACGACGAGCGCCTGGACAAATGAGCCTTGACTACACCGTGGTGATTCCTGCCCGCCTGCGTTCCACGCGCTTGCCAGGCAAGCCGCTGCTGGCCATCGCCGGCAAGCCGATGGTGCAACATGTATGGGAGCAGGCGCGCAAGAGCGCGGCCAGCCGCGTGGTCATTGCTACCGACGATGCCAGCATCTTCGAAGCTTGCCAGGCATTTGGCGCCGAAGTGCTGATGACCCGTGTCGACCATGAGTCGGGTACCGACCGCCTGGCTGAAGTGGCGACCCAACTGGGCCTGGCGGCCGATGCCATCGTGGTCAACGTGCAGGGTGACGAGCCGCTGATCCCGCCGGTGATCATCGACCAGGTAGCTGCCAACCTGGCTGCCCACCCGCAAGCGGCCATCGCCACCCTGGCCGAGCAGATCCATGAGCCGGAAACCGTGTTCAACCCCAATGCGGTGAAGGTGGTCAGCGACAAGCACGGCCTTGCCCTGAGCTTCAGCCGGGCGCCGCTGCCGTGGGCGCGTGACACCTTCGCCAAAGGCCAGGACCAGTTGCCAGCCGGCGTGCCTTACCGCCGCCATATCGGCATGTACGCCTACCGCGTGGGCTTCCTCCACGACTTCGTCAGCTGGGGCCCCTGCTGGCTGGAGCAGACCGAAGCCCTGGAGCAGTTGCGTGCCCTGTGGCACGGTGTGCGCATCCACGTCGAGGACGCGATCGAGGCGCCTGCCGTGGGTGTAGACACCCCAGAAGACCTGGAGCGCGTACGGCGCTTGCTGGAGGCCTGATGCGCGTACTGTTCGTGTGCCTGGGCAACATTTGCCGCTCGCCCACTGCCGAAGGCGTGCTGCGCCACCAGCTACAGGCTGCCGGGCTCGCCGACCGCGTGCAGGTGGCCTCCGCGGGTACGGGCGACTGGCACGTTGGCAAACCACCCGACAGCCGCACCTGCAAGGCGGCGCTGGCGCGTGGCTATGACTTGTCCAGGCAACGCGCGCAGCAGGTCAAGCAGCGGCACTTCGCCGAATACGATCTGGTGCTGGCCATGGACGAGAGCAACCTTCGCGACCTGCGTGCCCTGCGCCCGCCAACGGCGACGGGCGAGCTTGACCTGTTCCTGCGCCGCTATGGTGCGGCATTGGATGAAGTGCCTGACCCGTACTACGGCGGCGCCGATGGCTTTGAGCAGGTACTCGACCTGATCGAATCGGCCTGCCAGGCGCTGGTGCTGGAAATCAAGGGGCGGTTATGACCGGGCAATGGCAGGAGCAGGTATCGCTCAAGCCTTACAACACCTTCGGCATCGACGTGAAGGCGCGTTATTTCAGCCAGGCCCGCAATGACCTGCATGTGCGCCAGGCGCTGAGCCAGGCTCAGCGCCTGGCGTTGCCAGTGCTGGTGATCGGGGGCGGCAGCAACTTGCTGCTGACGCGCGATATCGATGCGCTGGTCTTGCACATGGCCAGCCAGGGCCGCCGGGTGCTCAGTGATGACGGCGAGCATGTGGTGGTCGAAGCCGAGGCCGGCGAGCCCTGGCACCCGTTCGTGCAGTGGACCCTGGCGCAGGGTTTTTGCGGCTTGGAGAACCTCAGCCTGATCCCTGGCACCGTGGGCGCTGCACCCATGCAGAACGTGGGTGCCTACGGGGTGGAGATCAAGGACGTGTTCGTCGGCCTTACGGCCCTGGACCGCGAGACGGGCGAGCTGCGCGACTTCGCGCTGGCGGACTGTGCCTTCGGTTACCGCGACAGCGTATTCAAGCGTAACCCAGGCCGGTGGTTGATCCTGCGGGTGCGGTTTGCCTTGAGCCGTACCCTGCACGCGCACCTGGACTACGGCCCGGTCCGCCAGCGCCTGGCAGAGCAGGGCGTGACCGAACCGACGGCGCAGGCGATCAGCGATGCGATCTGCAGCATTCGCCGCGAAAAGCTGCCAGACCCGGCCGAGCTGGGTAATGCCGGAAGCTTCTTCAAGAACCCGGTAGTTTCGGCCGAATGCGTGGCGCGCATCCGTGCGCAGTACCCCGGCGTGGTCGCCTATCCGCAGGCTGACGGTCAGGTAAAGCTGGCCGCAGGCTGGTTGATCGAGCAGGCAGGCTGGAAGGGCTATCGCGAGGGTGATGCCGGGGTGCATCGCTTGCAGTCGCTGGTGCTGGTCAACTATGGCCAGGCGAGCGGGGCGCAGATGCATGCGCTGGCGCGACGGATCCAGGCCGATATCCTCGAACGGTTCGGGGTTGAGCTGGAGATGGAGCCTAACCTGTACTGAATTAGAGGTCGGTGCAGAACCTGTAGGAGCGGCCTTGTGTCGCGATGGGGCGCGTAGCGGCCCCAGATTTCAGCGTCAATGCAAATATTCCTGGGGCCGCTTTGCGCCCCATCGCGACACAAGGCCGCTCCTACAAAGGGCAGCGCCGGCGCTGACATAAAGTGATAGGCCAAGAAAAAGCCCCGCCAGTTCGCACTGGCGGGGCTTTTTCATTCAGCCTTGGCTATCAACCATGATGAGGCTTTTGCTCATCGGCGGTTTCCAGGGCTGGCTCTCCGGCGGCTGCAGCAGCTTCCTGCGCGGCTTTGGCAGCAGCCTCGGCCTCACGTTTGCGGCGGCGAACTTCACGCGGGTCATTCGGCGCACGGCCGTTGGCCAGCATGACAGTGGCAGGCTCTACCACAGCTGGGGCCGCGACCGGCGCAGGCTCGACAACCACAGGTGCAGGCTCGGCCACTACTTCTGGCTGGGCTTCGGCAACCGGGGCAGGCTGTTCGGCAGCCGGCGCAGCCTCGACCACGGTCGGGGCCTGCTCGATTTCACCGGCTTCGACAGCTGGCGCTTCTACCGGGGCTTCGACAGCCACGGCCGGCTCGGCAACAGGCGCTTCTTCGACGACCGGTTGTGGCGCGACTTCGACCACTGGCTCGGCAGTTGCCTCGACCACGGCCACAGGCTCGCTGACCGGCTGCTCGACCACTGGGGCCACGGCCACTTCTTCAACCTTGGTGACAACTTCGACTTGCTCGAGCTTTTCAGCCTGCTCAACCGGCTGGGCGGCTTCGCTGTTGTCGGTTGCTGCAGCGGCAACGACGTCAGCGGTGGCGCGCTCGGCCTGCTGGTTGGCCTGGGCTTCGGCGTCGCTGCTGATGTTGCTGGTAGCAACCGCTGCAGTTACAGCCAGGCCGGCCGCCAGTTCAGCACCCAGCTCGGTGGCCTGGTGCTGCTGTGGCTGTTCGTCGCTGCCTTCTTCTTCGCCGTCGATCAGCTCGCCATTGGCATTGCGCTGACGTTCACGACGGTTGCTGCGGCGACGCTGGCCACGCGAGCGGCGGCGCGGACGCTCGCCATCGGTGCCTTCCTGCTCGTCTTGCAGTTGTTCTTCATTCGGCAGTTGCTCTTCGGCCAGCTCGGCAGCCTGTTCGGCCGCTTCTTCGGCCGCGCGTGGCTGACGCTCTTCACGGGGTGGGCGCGGGGCGCGCTCTTCACGCGGAGCACGTTCTTCACGCGGAGCACGTTCTTCACGCGGGGCGCGTTCTTCACGTGGTGCACGCTCTTCACGCGGGGCGCGTTCTTCACGTGGTGCACGCTCTTCACGAGGGGCGCGTTCTTCACGTGGGGCACGCTCTTCGCGAGGGGCCCGCTCTTCACGCGGTGCACGCTCTTCACGTGGGGCGCGTTCTTCACGGGCTACACGTTCTTCACGTGGCTGGCGCTCTTCGCGTTCGGCCGGTGGGGTAGCGTCCAGCGGCTCGCGCAGTTCGCGTACGCGCTCTTCGCCACGGTTGCCGCGGCGGTCTTCGCGTGGCTGGCGTGGTGCGCGTTCTTCCCGCGGTGCCCGCTCTTCGCGTGGGGCACGTTCTTCACGTGGTGCACGTTCTTCGCGTGGCTGGCGCTCGGCACGCTCTTCACGCGGCTTGCGCTCTTCGTCGCGGCGGCCATTGCGGTTGCGGCTTTGCTGGCGGCCGTTGCGGCGTTCTTCGTTGCGTGGGCTGCGCTCGGCGGCCGGTTTTTCGGCGGCAGGGGCGACCGGGGCAGCGGCAGGCTCGTCCTTGCCGGCGAACAGGCTGACCAGCGACTTGACCAGGCCCTTGAACAGGCTTGGCTCCGGCGCGCTCGGCGCGGCGGCGGCCGGTGCAGGCTGGTGCTCTTCGGCGGCGGCCGGTACCGGTGCATTGGCGCGGGCCGGGGCAGTTTTCACGGCCGCTTCCTGGCGAACCAGGGTACGGGTGGCAGTCGGTTGTGGTGCTTCTTCGGTTTCGCTGGCGGCGATTTCGTAGCTGGACTGGTTGTTCAGCACTTCCGGGTTGTCGTCGCGCAGGCGCTGGACTTCGAAGTGCGGGGTTTCCAGGTGATCGTTCGGCAGGATGATGATGCGCGCACGGGTGCGCAGCTCGATCTTGGTGATGGAATTACGCTTTTCGTTGAGCAGGAACGCTGCTACCGGGATTGGCACCTGGGCACGCACTTCGGCGGTGCGGTCTTTCAGGGCTTCTTCTTCGATCAGGCGCAGGATGGCCAGCGACAGCGACTCGACGTCACGGATGATGCCGGTGCCGGAGCAACGTGGGCAGACGATGCCGCTGCTTTCACCCAGCGATGGGCGCAGGCGCTGACGGGACATTTCCAGCAGGCCAAAGCGCGAGATGCGCCCAACCTGCACGCGGGCGCGGTCGGCTTCCAGGCACTCACGCACGCGCTCTTCGACGGCGCGCTGGTTCTTGGCCGGGGTCATGTCGATGAAGTCGATGACGATCAGGCCGCCGATGTCACGCAGGCGCAACTGGCGGGCGATTTCCTCGGCCGCTTCCAGGTTGGTCTGCAGGGCGGTTTCTTCGATGTCGCTGCCTTTGGTGGCGCGCGCCGAGTTGATGTCGATGGACACCAGGGCTTCGGTCGGGTCGATCACGATCGAGCCACCGGACGGCAGGTCGACCACGCGCTGGAAGGCGGTTTCGATCTGGCTTTCGATCTGGAAGCGGTTGAACAGCGGCACGCTGTCTTCGTAGAGCTTGACCTTGCTGGCGTACTGCGGCATCACCTGGCGGATGAAGGTCAGGGCTTCTTCCTGGGCGTCGATGCTGTCGATCAATACTTCGCCGATGTCCTGGCGCAGGTAGTCGCGGATGGCGCGGATGATGACGTTGCTTTCCTGGTAGATCAGGAACGGCGCGGCGCGGTCCAGGGACGCTTCCTTGATGGCGGTCCACAATTGCAGCAGGTAGTCCAGGTCCCACTGCATTTCTTCGCTGCTGCGGCCCAGGCCGGCGGTGCGCACGATCAGGCCCATGTCGCCCGGTACGGTCAGGCCGTTCAGGGCTTCGCGCAGTTCGTTGCGCTCTTCGCCTTCGATGCGGCGCGAGATGCCACCGGCGCGCGGGTTGTTGGGCATCAGTACCAGGTAGCGGCCGGCCAGGCTGATGAAGGTGGTGAGGGCGGCACCTTTGTTGCCACGCTCTTCCTTCTCGACCTGAACGATGACTTCCTGGCCTTCGCTGAGCACTTCCTTGATGTTCACCCGGCCTTCCGGGGTTTTCTTGAAGTATTCGCGGGAGATTTCTTTCAGCGGCAGGAAGCCGTGACGTTCGGAACCGAAGTCGACGAAAGCGGCTTCGAGGCTGGGTTCGATGCGGGTGATCTTGCCTTTGTAGATGTTGGCCTTTTTCTGCTCACGCGCGCCGGACTCGATGTCCAGGTCGTAGAGACGTTGGCCGTCCACCAGGGCTACACGCAACTCTTCGGGTTGAGTTGCGTTAATCAGCATTCTTTTCATGTTGTACCGTCGGTTTCCGGGCTGCCGGAAACGGCGTTCGGCACACACGACGTCTCATGGTCGGTGCCAAGGTGCGCAAAGGGTGGCCGGGCCACCCCCGTGTCGAGCAACGTTCGGCACCAGCCGGTTGCCCAGCCTGCCGTTGTCGCGACGACGCGTCCTGTTTGCTGCGGTGCCAACAAGGCCCCGGTGGCTTCGAATGGGTATCCGAATCAACCAAGCGGGCCTTGTGCACTCAGTCAGGAGGAGGAATCAACCGTCAGCCGTGGACGCCCGGGGGCATCTGTTCAGGACCTTATCCGCTCACCAGCCTTCAATCGGCTGCTGGCCGGACGCGGTGCTACACGGTCCGAGGGCTGTGCATCTCCACCCTGCACGTATCCCTGATAATTCGGGTGCTGCCGCGCGCTGAATCCGCAACGGGTTGCATTTTTCGCCAGCTTCGAATGGGAAGCTGACGCCATTACATGTCCAAGGCTGTTGTTTCCGGAGCATTCGCCTTGCGTTGCGTGGAAGCGACGGGGCGGGCAGAGCTACAACGAAAAGAATCGGGTAAGCAGGTGAACAACCACACTTGTCGTTTTTTTCGGTCTTCTCTACACAGCGCTGGTGGCGATTCCAGGCAATTCGGTAAACTGGCGAAAACCCCGTAGGACGGCCTCGCGTCCTGGAGAATTGCGTAGGTCAGCAACCGGCTCAGGGCCTGGTTTTGCTGGCCTGCCACTTTTGGCGGCGTTCGCGACTATAGCAGCAATGATTAAGTGCTTCAATTCCATAAAAAATTGTTATGATTCCCGCCATGACGACCAATACCCCTCCGACTTCCGGCGTACAGCTGATCGAAGTCGCGCCGGAGCTTGCCGGCCAACGCATCGACAATTTCCTCATCACGGCGCTCAAGGGCGTGCCCAAGACCCTGGTCTACCGCATCCTGCGCAAGGGTGAGGTGCGGGTCAACAAGGGCCGCGTGAAACCCGAGTACAAGATCCAGGCCGGCGATATCGTGCGGGTGCCGCCCGTCCGCCTGCCGGAGCGCGACGAGCCGGCACCGGTCGCCCAGGGGCTGTTGCAGCGCCTGGAGGCGGCCATCGTCTATGAAGACAAGGCGCTGATCGTGATGAACAAGCCGGCCGGCATCGCCGTGCATGGCGGTAGTGGCCTGAGCTTCGGCGTGATCGAGGCGCTGCGCCAGCTGCGCCCTGACGCCAAGGAGCTGGAGCTGGTGCACCGCCTGGACCGCGACACCTCCGGCCTGCTGATGATCGCCAAGAAGCGCAGCATGTTGCGCCACCTGCATGCGGCGCTGCGCGGTGATGGCGTGGACAAGCGCTACATGGCATTGGTGCGGGGCCACTGGCCCACGGCCAAGAAACAGGTCAACGCGCCCCTGCTCAAAAGCAACCTGCGCTCGGGCGAGCGTATGGTCGAGGTGAACGATGAGGGCAAGGAGGCGCTGACCCTGTTCCGCGTGCTGCGTCGCTTCGGCGATTTCGCCACCATTGTCGAGGCGCGGCCGATCACCGGGCGTACCCACCAGATTCGCGTGCATACCCTGCATGCCGGGCACATGATCGCCGGCGACAACAAATACGGCGACGAAGATTTCAGCCGCGAAATTCGCGAGTTGGGTGGCAAGCGCCTGTTCCTGCACGCCTACGCGCTGACCGTGCCGCTGCCGGACGGTGGCGAGCTCAAGCTTGAAGCACCGGTGGACGAAGTCTGGGCCAAGACGGTGGAGCGGCTGAGTGCGCCGTGACCTATGAAAAAAGCTTATGAACTGCTGATCTTCGACTGGGACGGCACGCTGGCCGACTCCGTAGGGCGCATCGTCGAGTCCATGAACGCGGCTGCCGTGCGTGCCGGTGAGGCGCAAAGCAGTGATGATGCGATCAAGGGCATCATCGGCCTGGCCCTGGACGAGGCCATCCATACCCTGTACCCGCACCTGGAGCCCGTTCAGGTCGAAAGCTTCCGTCAGCACTACGCTGATATCTACACCGCCCTGGATCAGCAGCCTTCGCCGCTGTTCGAGGGGGTGAGCGAGTCGCTGGACGCCTTCCGCGCCGAGGGTTACCGCCTGGCGGTGGCCACCGGCAAGGCCCGTCGCGGCCTCGATCGGGTGCTCAAGGCCAACGGCTGGCAGGCGTTTTTCGACATTACCCGCGCCGCTGATGAAACCCGTGGCAAGCCACACCCGCTGATGCTCGAGGAAATTCTCGGCCATTGTGGTGTAGAACCGCAGCGTGCGCTGATGGTCGGAGATTCGGCATTCGACCTGCAAATGGCCAGCAATGCCGGCATGCATTCGGTGGCCGTGGGCTATGGTGCCATGTCGTTACAGGCGCTGGCCGAGTTCGGCCCGCAGGTGTGCATCGAGCATTTTTCCCAGCTGCGCGAGTGGTTGGCTGGGGCCGCAATTCCACTTCCAAGGTAGGTGAGCATGGCAGACGAATGGAAAGCCCCCGAGGCCGAGCCCGGGGAGCGCGAAGAGCGCAAGAGCTGGCAACTGCTGGAAAAGACCCTGTTGGCCAGTGTGCAGGAGCAGCGCCGCTCACGGCGCTGGGGTATTTTTTTCAAGCTGCTGACCTTCGTTTACCTGTTCGGCATCCTGGCGCTGTTCTCGCCGCTGATGGATATGGACAAGGCGGCCTCGCGCGGTGCCAGCCATACCGCACTGGTCGAGGTGCGTGGCGTGATTGCCGACCAGGAGGCGGCGAGCGCAGACAATATCGTCAAGAGCCTGCGTGAGGCCTTCAAAGACAGCAAGACCAAGGCGGTGGTAATGCGCATCAACAGCCCGGGTGGCAGCCCGGTGCAGGCCGGTTACGTGTACGACGAAATCCGCCGCCTGCGTGCCGAATACCCGGCCATCAAGCTGTACGCGGTAATTGCCGACCTGGGGGCGTCCGGTGCCTACTACATTGCCAGTGCGGCAGACGAGATCTACGCCGACAAGGCCAGCCTGGTGGGGTCCATCGGGGTAACGGCGGCCGGCTATGGCTTCGTCGGCACCATGGAAAAGCTGGGTGTCGAGCGCCGCGCCTACACCTCGGGTGAGCACAAGGCGTTCCTTGACCCGTTCTCGCCGGAAAAGCCCGAGGAGACGCGGTTCTGGCAAGGGGTGCTGGACACCACGCACAACCAGTTCATCGCCATGGTCAAGCAGGGCCGCGGCGAGCGCCTGAAAGACAAGGAGCACCCGGAGCTGTTCAGTGGCCTGGTGTGGTCGGGTGAACAAGCCAAGGCGCTGGGGCTGGTGGATGGGCTGGGCAGTGCCAGCTATGTGGCGCGTGAGATCGTGGGTGAGAAGGAGTTGGTGGACTTCACCGTGCAGGAATCGCCGTTTGACCGCTTCTCCAAGCGGGTCGGGGCCAGTGTGGCTGAGCACCTGGCCATGTGGATGGGCTTCCAGGGGCCACAGCTGCGCTGATAGCCTGTTCTGGCCCCATCGCCGGCTTGCCGGCGATGGGCCGCAAAGCGGCCCCAGGCCCTCAAGGAATCACCACCCCTTCCTTGGTCAGCATGTCCACCAGCCGAATCAACGGTAGCCCGATCAGGCTGGTGGCGTCGCAGCCATGGGTGCTCTGAAACAAACTCACCCCCAACCCCTCCGCCTTGAAGCTGCCAGCGCAGTCCAGCGGCTGCTCCGCCGCGACATAGCGCTCCACCTGCTCGCGGCTCAGTTCGCGCAAGGTCACGGTAAACGGTATGCAATCGACCTGGCATTGCCCGGTGGCGCTGTTGAGCAGCGCCAGCCCGGTCAGGAAGCACACCTGCTGCCCGCTGCACGCCAGCAGTTGTTCGCAGGCGCGCTCGAAGGTCTTCGGCTTGCCCAGCACCTGTTCGCCCAGCACCGCCACCTGGTCCGAGCCGATGATCAGGTGCCCGGGGTGGTTGCCCGCCAGTGCCTCGGCCTTCTGCCTGGCCAGGCGCTGCACCAGCTCTGGCGCTGGCTCGCCGGCCTGGCGCTGCTCGTCTATGTCGGGGCTCGCCCAGGTGAAAGGCAGTTGCAGGCGGGCGAGCAGTTCGCGGCGATAGGCAGAGCTGGAAGCCAGTAACAGAGGAAGCATGGTAGACTCCTGATTCAGTTGAACAAATTCTATCACGCACGATGCCGCCTAATTTCCTTTGACAGGGGCGGGGGGCATCCCTATTATGCTGCGCCTATGTTGAATGACCCGATTCCACCTCACGTTGACCCGCGCAAATTAGCCGATCGTGGCGTAACCCTTAACGGTTCGCTGCCGCTCGCTGATTTGGAAAGACTCTGCGACCCGCTTTCCGACAATGTCGGTACGGTGCAGGCGAAGTTCGATTTTGAACGAGATGAACAGCACGTGGTGGTTATCCACAGCGAGCTGGACGTCGAAGTCAAAATGGTTTGCCAGCGTTGTCTTGAGCTGGTCACCCTGCCGATCCATAGCGAATGCACTTACGCTGTGGTGAAGGAGGGTGCGAATACCCAGTCGTTGCCGAAAGGCTATGACGTGCTGGAACTGGGCGAAGATCCTTTGGATCTGCAGGCATTGATCGAGGAGGAGCTTCTGCTCGCCCTGCCAATCGTGCCTGCTCATCATCCGGAAGAATGCCAGCAGCCGGCGGGCGCAGACGAGCCCGAATCGAGCAAGGACGAGGTATCGCGGTCCAACCCGTTCAGTGTTTTGGCGCAGTTAAAGCGTGACCCAAACGTTTAGGAGTTAATCAATTATGGCTGTTCAGCAGAACAAAAAATCCCGCTCTGCCCGTGACATGCGCCGTTCGCACGACGCTCTGTCGGAAAACGCGCTGTCGGTAGACAAGTCCACCGGTGAAGTCCACCTGCGCCACCACGTTTCGCCAGAAGGCGTATACCGTGGTCGCAAAGTGGTCGACAAGGGCGCTGACGAGTAATCCTTGTCCGCTCAGGTCATCGCGATCGACGCAATGGGCGGGGACTTCGGTCCCCGCAGCATTGTTCAGGCTAGCATTGCCTGCCTTTCCGCTACCCCCTCGTTGCACCTGACCCTCGTCGGTCAACCCTCCCTCCTGGAAGATCTTGTCAGCGGCCTTGCGGCTGCGGATCGCGCGCGCCTGCAAATCGTCGCCGCCAGTGAAGTGGTCGGCATGGACGAGCGGCCATCCCAGGTGCTGCGTGGCAAGCCGGACTCGTCCATGCGCATCGCCCTGGAACTGGTGCGTGATGGCAAGGCCCAGGCCTGCGTCAGTGCCGGCAACACCGGCGCGCTGATGGCGTTGTCACGCTTCGTGCTCAAGACCCTGCCGGGTATCGACCGCCCGGCCATGGTGGCGGCGATCCCGACCCAGGCCGGTTACTGCCAGTTGCTCGACCTGGGTGCCAATGTCGATTGCAGTGCCGAAAACCTGTACCAGTTCGCCGTGATGGGGTCGGTGGCCGCCCAGGCCCTGGGTGTTCACCGCCCGCGCGTGGCGTTGCTGAACATCGGTACCGAGGACATCAAGGGCAACCAGCAGGTCAAGCTGGCGGCAAGCCTGTTGCACAATGCCCGCGGGCTCAACTATGTGGGCTTTGTCGAAGGTGACGGGCTGTACCGTGGCGAGGCGGATGTGGTGGTGTGCGACGGCTTTGTTGGCAATATCCTGCTCAAGTCCAGCGAGGGGCTGGCCACCATGATCGGTGCGCGGATCGAGCAATTGTTCAAGGGCGGTTTGCTGGCGCGGGCTGCTGGAGCGGTGGCCATGCCCCTGCTCAAGCGTCTGCAGGCCGACCTGGCGCCGGCGCGGCACAATGGCGCGAGTTTCCTGGGTTTGCAGGGTATCGTCATCAAGAGCCATGGCTCCGCGGGCGTTCAGGGGTTCCAGAGTGCCATCCAGCGGGCGTTGATCGGGATTCAGGAGAATCTGCCGCAGCGTTTGCACGGGCGTTTGGAGGACCTGCTGCTTTAGCCTGCGACGGGGCCCGGGCAGGCAAACAAAGACCTTAGGCATATCCCCGATGAAGTGCTTAAATGTGACCGCTTGGTCTGCGTCTTCATCCAAGCTTTCAGATTCCGCGCCTGGCCCAAGGCCTGGCGTACCCTATCCGACGACAAGATCATAAGGGCTTGTTCAATGTCTGCATCTCTCGCATTCGTCTTTCCCGGTCAAGGTTCCCAGTCGCTGGGCATGCTCGCCGAGCTCGGCGCCGAGAAGCCAGTGATCATCGAAACCTTCAAGGAAGCTTCTGCAGCACTCGGTTACGACCTGTGGAAGCTGGTTCAGGAAGGTCCGGAAGAGCAACTCAACCAGACTGACAAGACGCAGCCGGCGATCCTCACCGCGTCCATCGCGTTGTGGCGTCTGTGGCTGGAAGAGGGCGGTGCCACGCCAGCTTTCGTGTCCGGTCATAGCCTGGGTGAATACAGCGCCCTGGTCGCTGCCGGCAGCATCAGCCTGAAAGACGCTGTGCGCCTGGTCGAGCGCCGTGGCCAGCTGATGCAGGAAGCGGTACCTGCCGGGCACGGGGCCATGGCCGCCATTCTCGGCCTGGACGACGCTGTGGTCGTGGAGCTCTGCGCCGAAGCGGCTGAAGATGAAGTGGTCAGTGCCGTCAACTTCAACTCGCCAGGGCAGGTGGTCATCGCCGGCAACAAGGCGGCGGTCGACCGCGCCATGGAGCTGTGCAAGGCCAAAGGCGCCAAGCGCGCCCTGCCGCTGGCCGTCAGCGTGCCTTCGCACTGCGCCCTGATGAAGCCGGCTGCCGAGCGCTTTGCCGATGCGGTCAACGCCATCGAGTGGAAGGCCCCGCAGATCCCGGTGGTGCAGAACGTCACCGCCGCCATCGCGGCCGACCTCGATGCCCTCAAGCAGGACCTGCTGGCGCAGCTGTACCAGCCGGTACGCTGGGTTGAGTGTGTGCAGGCCCTGGCGGCCAATGGTGCAGTCAATCTGGTCGAGTGCGGCCCGGGCAAAGTCCTGGCTGGCCTGAACAAGCGTTGCGCCGATGGCGTGACCACTTACAACCTCAATACCCCTGACGCCGTTGCCGCCACCCGCGCGGCACTGGCCTGAATTGGAGAAGCTTGCATGAGCCTGCAAGGTAAAGTTGCACTGGTCACTGGCGCCAGCCGTGGCATTGGCCAGGCCATCGCCCTGGAACTGGGCCGCCAGGGCGCAACCGTGATTGGTACCGCCACTTCGGCCTCCGGCGCCGAGCGTATCGCCGCCACCCTCAAAGAGCACGGTATCACCGGCACCGGCATGGAACTGAACGTGACCAGCGCCGAGTCGGTTGACGCGGTACTGGCTGCCATTGGTGAGCAGTTCGGCGCCCCGGCCATTCTGGTCAACAACGCCGGCATCACCCGGGACAACCTCATGCTGCGCATGAAAGACGACGAATGGTTCGACGTGATCGACACCAACCTGAACAGCCTCTACCGTCTGTCCAAGGGTGTGCTGCGTGGCATGACCAAGGCTCGTTGGGGTCGTATCATCAGCATCGGCTCGGTCGTCGGTGCCATGGGTAACGCTGGCCAGGCCAACTATGCGGCTGCCAAGGCCGGGCTGGAAGGCTTCAGCCGCGCCCTGGCGCGTGAAGTCGGTTCGCGTGGCATTACCGTCAACTCGGTGACCCCTGGTTTCATCGATACCGACATGACCCGCGAACTGCCTGAAGCGCAGCGCGAAGCCCTGCAAACCCAGATTCCACTGGGCCGCCTGGGGCAGGCCGACGAAATTGCCAAGGTGGTTTCGTTCCTGGCTTCGGACGGTGCAGCCTATGTAACCGGCGCAACCGTGCCGGTCAACGGCGGGATGTACATGTAACCCTGCAACTCAATGTGACGGATTTCGTAAAAAAAGAGTCATACTGCGAGCCTAAAATCCGTTATAAAGCTGCAATCAGATTCCAGACAGCGGGTGCGATGACTAGCCTGAAGGCAGGTTCAGCTTGAAAAGCGAACGTCTTTCTATAAAATTAGCCACCGGCCAGCTGCCTGCATATATCCATTAGGAGTGAAAACTAGGTATGAGCACCATCGAAGAACGCGTCAAGAAAATCGTCGCCGAGCAACTGGGCGTCAAGGAAGAAGAAGTGACTGCTGAGAAGTCCTTCGTCGATGACCTGGGTGCCGATTCGCTTGACACCGTTGAACTGGTGATGGCTCTGGAAGAGGAATTCGAGACCGAAATCCCTGACGAAGAAGCCGAGAAGATCACTACCGTTCAAGCTGCTATCGACTACGTCAAGAACCACCAGGCTTAAGACGTTACAGTCGACGCTACTTGTCGGGGAAAACCGCACTGCCTTCGCTGGCGTGCGGTTTTTTCTTTGCGAGCGCCGCGTATTGCCCGGGCCGCCTCGTTCACCGCGCACCAAGAGCCTGTTGCCATTTCATTCCAGCGCTTGAATGCAATGCCAAGAGACTCTGTTATTAGAAAAGGAGAGTACTGTGTCGCGTAGACGCGTCGTGGTCACCGGTATGGGTATGCTGTCGCCACTGGGTACCGATGTACCGAGCACCTGGCAGGGCATTCTGGCTGGCCGCAGTGGCATTGGTCCGATCGAACACACGGACCTGTCTGCCTACTCCACCCGTTTTGGCGGCTCGGTGAAAGGCTTCGAGGTGGAGCAGTACCTGTCGGCCAAAGAGGCCCGCAAGCTCGACCTGTTCATCCAGTACGGCCTGGCGGCCGGGTTCCAGGCGGTGCGTAATGCCGGCCTGGAGGTCACCGACGCCAACCGCGAGCGCATCGGCGTGGCCATGGGGTCGGGGATCGGTGGCCTGACCAACATCGAAGAAACCAGCCGCACCCTGCATGACTCGGGGCCGCGTCGCATTTCGCCATTCTTCGTGCCGGGCTCGATCATCAACATGATCTCGGGTTTCCTGTCGATCCACCTGGGCCTGCAGGGCCCCAACTACGCCATTGCCACTGCCTGCACCACGGGCACCCATTGCATCGGCATGGCCGCGCGCAATATCGCCTACGGTGAAGCCGACGTAATGATTGCCGGCGGCGCCGAAATGGCCGCGTGCGGGCTGGGCATGGGTGGCTTCGGTGCATCGCGCGCGCTGTCCACCCGCAACGACGAGCCTGCCCGCGCCAGCCGCCCTTGGGACAAAGGTCGCGACGGTTTCGTGCTGTCCGACGGTGCCGGTGCCTTGGTGCTCGAAGAACTGGAGCATGCCCAGGCCCGTGGGGCGACCATCTATGCCGAGTTGATCGGTTTTGGCATGAGCGGCGACGCCTACCACATGACCTCGCCACCAGACTCCGGTGAAGGCGCTGCGCGCTGCATGGCCAACGCCCTGCGCGATGCTGGCATCCAGCCGGAACACGTGAGCTACATCAACGCCCATGGCACTTCGACCCCCGCGGGCGACATTGCCGAGGTGGCGGCGATCAAGCGCGTATTCGGCGACCACGCCTACAAGCTGGCAGTCAGCTCGACCAAGTCGATGACCGGCCACCTGCTGGGGGCGGCTGGCGCGGTAGAAGCGATCTTCAGTGTGCTGGCGATCAACAGCCAGATGGCGCCCCCGACCATCAACCTGGACGAACCGGACGAAGGTTGCGACCTGGACTTCGTGCCGCACCAGGCGCGCAGCATGCCGATCGATGTGGTGTTGTCCAACTCGTTCGGCTTTGGTGGCACCAACGGCTCGCTGGTGTTCCGCCGGTTCGCCGGTTGATGCTCAGCTGGATCGACGGCCAGCCCGCGACTGCGCTCAATCTGCAGAACCGCGGGCTGGCTTACGGCGATGGTCTTTTCGAAACCATCGCCGTTCGGCATGGCCGGCCCAGCCTCCTGGATGGCCATCTCGCTCGCCTGGCGCTGGGTTGCCAGCGGCTGGCGATTGGCGCCGACCTGGCGCAGGTGCGTGAGGAATTGCTGCGCTACGCCAGCCAGCTCGGCGACGGGGTAGCCAAACTCATCCTCACCCGTGGCGACAGCCAGCGTGGTTACGCGCCGGTTGCCGATGCCGTGCCCCGGCGTATCCTGCAGGGCGGCCCATTACCCAGCTATCCTGTTGCCCATGCCGAGCAGGGCGTACGCTTGTTCCCCTGCCAGACACGGCTTGGGGAACAACCGTTGCTGGCCGGGCTCAAACACCTCAACCGTCTGGAGCAGGTGCTGGCCCGTGCCGAATGGCAGGACAGTGACCATGCCGAGGGCCTGATGTGTGACGGGCAAGGCCGGGTGATCGAAGGGGTATACAGCAATCTGTTCCTGGTGCGCGACGGCGTGCTTTTTACTGCCGACCTCAGCCGTTGTGGCGTGGCCGGGGTCATGCGCGGTGCCTTGCTCGAACAGGCGCGCTTGCAGGGTATTACGGCCAACGTCTGCGACCTGCCGTATGGTGCGCTGGAGCAGGCCGATGAAGTATTTGTTTGCAACAGCGTCTATGGCGTCTGGCCCGTGCGCGGCCTGGCCGCGTTAAACTGGTCGCCGGGCCCGCTTACCCGAAAACTGCAGGCCGTTGCCCGTACGTTACTGGAAACCTGAATTCGTGAGACGTAAATTCCTGCTGCTGCTGGAAATGGGTCTGATCCTCGCCGGTCTGGCGCTAGGCTGGTCGGCCTGGAAAATCAACTCGGTTCTGGAGCAGCCACTGCATGTCACGCAGGAACGCCTGCTCGACGTGCCCAATGGCACCACCCCCAATCGCATGTTCTACCGCATGCAAACCGAAGGGCTGCTCGACGACGCCGTCTGGTTGCGCCTGTACTGGCGCTTCAACATGGCCGGTACCCCGTTGCACACCGGCGAATATCGCCTCACCCCTGGCATGACCGTCGAGCAGCTGTTCGACGCCTGGCGCCGGGGCGACGTAGTTCAATACAACCTGACCCTGGTCGAGGGCTGGACCTTCCGCCAGCTGCGCGCGGCCGTGGCCAAGCATGAAAAGCTCAAGCACACCCTGGATGGCCTGTCGGACGCCGAGGTCATGGACAAACTCGGCCATACCGGTGTGTTCCCTGAGGGCAGGTTCTTCCCCGAT
Source organism: Pseudomonas sp. BJP69 (assembly GCF_007633355.1). Taxonomy (NCBI): domain Bacteria; kingdom Pseudomonadati; phylum Pseudomonadota; class Gammaproteobacteria; order Pseudomonadales; family Pseudomonadaceae; genus Pseudomonas; species Pseudomonas sp. BJP69. Next base: position 3,975,712 of record NZ_CP041933.1, on the reverse strand, counting down.
ACCTACCGCTTCGTGCGCGGCATGAGCGACGTCGAATTGCTGCAGCAGGCCTACATGCGTCTGGAAGAAGTGCTGGCCAAGGAATGGGCCGAGCGCGCCACCGACCTGCCGTACCGCGATCCCTACCAGGCGCTGATCATGGCTTCGCTGGTGGAGAAGGAAACCGGCATCCCCCAAGAGCGCGGTCAGATCGCCGGGGTGTTCGTGCGGCGTTTGCGCCTGGGCATGATGCTGCAGACCGATCCGACGGTTATCTACGGGATGGGTGAGCGCTATAACGGCAAGATCACCCGTGCCGACCTGCGTGAGCCTACGCCCTACAATACCTACACCATCACTGGCCTGCCGCCCACGCCGATTGCCATGGTCGGCCGCGAGGCGATTCACGCGGCGCTTAACCCGGCCGATGGCACCAGCCTGTACTTCGTCGCCCGTGGCGACGGCAGCCATGTGTTCTCCGACGACCTCAACGATCACAACTCGGCGGTGCGGGAGTTTCAGCTCAAGCGGCGGGCAGACTATCGCTCCAGCCCCGCGCCGCAGCAGCCGGCAAAGCCGGGCGCCGATGACGCTGCGCCAGCCGCCGGCGAAGAGCAGCCGGTACCCGATGAGCCGGCTGCGCAGCCGGCGCCGGCCGCTCCCGCCGGTGATGCCCAGGCGGCCGAGCCGGCAACGCCTGACGAACAACATTAAGGACTGCCTGTGAGCGGCTTGTTTATTACTTTGGAAGGCCCCGAAGGCGCGGGCAAAAGCACCAACCGCGACTACCTGGCGGCGCGCTTGCGCGAGCATGGCCTGGATGTGGTGCTGACCCGTGAGCCTGGTGGCACGCCGCTGGCCGAGAAGGTGCGTGAGCTGCTACTGGCCCCCAGCGATGAACCCATGGCCGCCGACACCGAACTGCTGCTGGTGTTCGCTGCCCGCGCCCAGCACCTGGCCCAGGTGATCCGCCCGGCGCTGGCCCGTGGCGCTGTGGTGTTGTGCGACCGGTTTACCGATGCCACATATGCCTACCAGGGCGGCGGCCGCGGCCTGTCGGTCGAGCGTATCGCCACCCTGGAGCAATTCGTCCAGGGCGACCTTCGCCCGCAGCTGACCCTGGTGTTCGACCTGCCGGTCGAAGTCGGTTTGGCCCGTGCCGCTGCGCGCGGCCGCCTCGACCGCTTCGAGCAGGAAGGCCAGGCGTTTTTCCAGGCTGTGCGCCAGGCCTACCTGCAGCGCGCCCAGCGCGAACCGCAGCGTTACAGCCTGCTGGATGCCGCACAGCCGCTCCCGGCCGTGCAGCGTGCTATCGATGCGCTGTTGCCGGCCATCGTGGAGCGTTGCCGTGGCTGAGGCCTACCCATGGCAGCAGGCGCTCTGGCAGCAATTGGCCGGGCGCAGTCAGCATGCCCATGCCTACCTGCTGCACGGGCCGCAGGGCATTGGCAAGCGGGCCATGGCCGAGCGCCTGATGGCCCGCCTGTTGTGCCAGCAGCCGCAAGGCCTCGATGCCTGCGGCACCTGCAAGTCCTGCCTGCTGCTGAAGGCCGGTAGCCACCCTGACAACTACATCCTTGAGCCCGAAGAGGCCGATAAGCCGATCAAGGTCGACCAGGTCCGTGAGCTGGTGGCCTTCGTGGTGCAGACGGCGCAGCTGGGTGGGCGCAAGGTGGTGTTGATCGAGCCGGTCGAAGCCATGAACGTCAATGCTTCCAACGCACTGTTGAAAAGCCTTGAGGAGCCTTCCGGCGACACCGTGTTGCTGCTGGTCACGCACCAGCCCAGCCGGCTGCTGCCGACCATCAAGAGCCGTTGTCAGCAGGTAGCCTGCCCCCAGCCAAACCTGGCCCAGAGCCAGGCCTGGTTGGCCGCGGCGTTGCCTGATATGGACGAGGCCGAGCGCGACGAATTGCTGAGTTTGGCCGCCGGCTCGCCGCTGATGGCGATCAGCCTGCAGGCGCAGGGTGTGCGCGAGCAGCGTGCGCTGGTTACTGACGGGGTGAAGAAGTTGCTCAAGCAACAGCAATCGCCCAGCCAGCTGGCCGAAGCCTGGAAGGCTGTGCCGATGTTGAGGGTATTCGACTGGTTCTGCGATTGGGCGCACCTCATTCTGCGCTACCAGTTGACCCAGGACGAGGAGGGGTTAGGCTTGGCCGATATGCGCAAGGTGGTGCAGTACCTGGCGCAGAAAAGCCGCCAGGCCAAGGTGCTGGAGGTGCAGGCGTGGATCCTCGAACAGCGCCAGAAGGTGCTGGGTAAGGCCAACCTCAATCAAACCCTGTTGCTCGAATCGCTGCTGGCTCATTGGCTGCAACTGCCGGGCGCCCGCTGATTTCCCATTTTCCATGTGTGCCGCTATCCCATGCTCGTAGACTCCCATTGCCACCTTGACCGTCTTGACCTCAGTGCCCATCAGGGCTCGCTCGATGCTGCGCTGCAGGCGGCGCGTGATCGCGGGGTGGGGCATTTCCTGTGCATCGGCGTCAGTGCCGAAAACGCCGGCGCGGTAAAGGCGTTGAGCGAGCAGTACGCGGATGTCGACTGCTCGGTCGGTGTACACCCGCTGGACCTGGCGCCGGGCGAAACCCCGGCGCTGGAATGGCTACTGCGCGAACTGGCCCACCCGCATGTGGTGGCCATTGGCGAAACCGGGCTGGATTACCACTACGAGCCGGAAGCCGCTGAATTGCAGCAGGCCTCGTTCCGCCTGCACCTGGAGGCTTCGCGGCAGACCGGCAAGCCAGTGATCGTGCATACCCGGGCGGCGCGTGCCGATACCCTGGCACTGCTGCGCGAGGCCAATCTGCCGCAGGCTGGCGTGCTGCACTGCTTTACCGAAGACTGGGACATGGCCAAGGCGGCGCTGGACCTGGGCTATTACATATCGCTGTCTGGCATCGTTACCTTCCGCAATGCCGATGCCCTGCGGGAAGTGGCGCGGCAAGTGCCGGTCGACCGCTTGTTGGTGGAAACCGATTCGCCGTACCTGGCGCCGATTCCGTATCGCGGCAAGCCGAACTTGCCGCAATATGTGCGGGAAGTGGCGGAGTATGTGGCTTCGCTGCGCGGGGCCAGTTATGGGCAATTGGCTGAGCAGACAACGGCTAACTTCAAGCGGTTGTTTCCGTTGGCGCGGGTGGGTTGATTCATTGGAGTTGAAGGTTGTGTGAGGGCCATGAGGTGCCTGCCACAACAAATTCAGCGCCTGTGAGCTCGAGCACCTTCGCCCCTCATACCATCCCCAAAACCCCACCTCCAACGCATATCCCCCGCAAACACGCAAAAAAAACCCGGGTTCTGGGGGAGGAATCCGGGTTAAGACCATTAGGAGTAAAACAAAGGTACGCGGTCCCTGAGCACCTTTATCGGCGCGCCGCTAGGGGGGATGCGCCGCGCCAACACTTCTAGTATTGGCCAGGTTTGGCGGCCTGCCAGTGGATATTGGTCGTTTTTTAAACAGATTTGGAATACGCCCGCGTCTGGTTCCTCCCGCAGCGTATGGTCGAGAGCATCCTGAAACACAGCCATGCTCGGAAGATCCGTGCAATTTCCCGCAAGTTAGGCATAATAAACCGCTTCGATTGTCATCCAGTCCTTCCCATGCAGAAAGAACCTCGTAAGGTCCGTGAGTTTCGCCGTCGCGAACAGGAAATCCTCGATACCGCGCTCAAGCTGTTTCTCGAGCAAGGTGAAGACAGCGTAACCGTCGAGATGATCGCCGACGCCGTGGGCATCGGCAAAGGCACGATCTACAAGCACTTCAAGTCCAAGGCCGAGATCTACCTGCGCCTGATGCTCGACTACGAGCGCGACCTGAACGGGTTGCTGCACTCGGCCGACGTCGACCGTGACAAAGAGGCCCTGTCGCGTGCCTATTTCGAATTCCGCATGCGTGACCCTCAGCGTTACCGGCTGTTCGACCGCCTGGAAGAGAAGGTGGTCAAGGGCAACCAGGTGCCGGAAATGGTCGAACAGTTGCACAGCATCCGTGCCTCCAACTTCGACCGCCTCACCCAGCTGATCAAGGGCCGCATCAGCGAAGGCAAGCTCGAAGACGTGCCTCCTTACTACCATTACTGCGCCGCCTGGGCACTGGTGCATGGCGCTGTTGCGCTGTACCACTCACCGTTCTGGAGCAATGTGCTGGAAGATCAGGAAGGCTTCTTCCAGTTCCTGATGGACATCGGCGTGCGCATGGGCAACAAGCGCAAGCGCGACCCGGAACCGTCCCACTGAGCTACGCCCCACCGGCTATGTGTACAGGGCTTGCAAAAACCTGATTTATGAGTCAGCTTTTGCCGGCCCCTTTACCCATGCCGGAGTCATCCATGATCGTCGATCGTCAAGGCAGGCGGTTTCGCAACCTGCGTGTCAGCCTGACGGCTGCCTGCAATTACGCCTGTACCTATTGCGTGCCAGACGGCAAGCGCCTGGTGGCGGCGCAGGATGAGCTTTCGGCAGACGCACTGGCGCGTGGCGTGGCCTACCTGATTGAAGCAGCCGGCATCGAGCGCTTGCGTATCACCGGTGGGGAACCGCTGGTCAGTCCGCGCCTGGATGCCTTTCTCGCCGCGGTGGCCAAACTCGGCCTCGAGGATATTTCGCTGACCACCAATGGTCAGCTGCTGGGCCGTAAGTTGCCGCAATTGCAGGCAGCCGGAATTCGCCGGCTGAATGTTTCGCTCGACACCCTGGACCCGTTGGCGTTTCGCCAGATCGCCCGCGGCGGCGATCTGGCCACGGTGCTGGCGGCGATGGAGCGGGCCCGCGCCATGGGCATGCAGATCAAAGTGAACATGGTGCCGATGCGCGGGCAAAACCTCGACCAGGTGCTGCCGTTGCTGGATTACTGCATGGCGCGTGGCTTTGAGTTGCGTTTCATCGAACTGATGCGCATGGGCCACCTGGCGCGTGATCACTCTGCTTTCCTGCGGCAATTTGTCAGCCTCGATGACCTGCTCACGCTGATCGGCGGTCAGCACGCCTTCGCCCGTGTCGCTGCGCCGGTGGACGCCACCGCCATGCGCTATCAGATCCCCGGCAAGGGGCACTTCGGCGTGATCGCCAATGAGAGCGTGCCGTTCTGCCGGACGTGCTCGCGGCTACGGCTGTCGTCCACAGGTTGGCTGCATGGCTGCCTGTCGTCGGGTAATCGTCATTTCGTTGGCGACCTTCTGGAGAAACCACGTCACGAAGCCTTGCCGGCGCTTCAGCGGTTACTGGTCAAGGCGCTGGCAGACAAACAGGCATTGGCGTTTTCCGGCGGCGTGACGGTGATGAAGGTAATCGGCGGCTGAAGCTGGCGCAAAAGCTGCATCCGCCGGCTATTCGCCGGTTTTTCGTCGCCGGTCACTGGAGGAAAGATGCGTAGCCTGGTCTTGCTGCTGGCGCTGATGGCGTTGGGCGGTTGCATGAATGTCAGCGATATGGGCGAGGGCGTCCGCTATCACATGAGCGACGCAGGGCTGCTGGACCATAGCGAAACCCGGCGCACGCTGTCGATTCGCCTGCAGCCCGACTCGTTCATCTTCATAGGGCAGGGCGCATTCGTGCCGCCTGGCAAGGGCCCGGTACCCCGGCAGAATGCAGTGGCCGAGCAGGCGTTCAAGAGTTTCGTCGAGTATTTCCCGCTGGTGCGCCGCGCCCAAGGCCCGCTGGGCCTGGAAGAGGCCATTGCGCAGGCCCGTTCGGTCGGTGCCGACTATGTGCTGTATACCCGCTTTGCCCGGACCGACGACCGTATCGGCAATGGTGACGAGTGGTACGACGAGCAAGCCGTCGACCGCCTGGGCTGGGACAGCGGTGTGGTGCAGATGATGCTGATCGAAACCAATACCCGCTACCTGATCGATACCGCTCGCATCAAGAGCCGTGGCGGTTTGTTGACGTTCCACGATAAAACCCCCGAGGATTTGCTTGCCGCACCGATGCGCGAGTACGCTCGTAGCCTTCTGGGCATGAGTGAGTGAGGCGAGTGTGATGAGCGACACCGGTAAGGCCAACGACCTGCTGGCGCAGATCCCCAAGGCCAAGGGCCTGCCACCGGTCCACCTGTGGAACCCCGATTTCTGCGGTGACATCGACATGCGTATCGCCCGCGATGGCACCTGGTATTACCTGGGCACGCCCATCGGCCGCAAACCGATGGTGCGGCTGTTCTCGACCATCCTGCGCCGCGATGGTGACGATTACTTCCTGATTACCCCGGTGGAAAAGGTGGGCATCCAGGTAGACGATGCGCCGTTCGTGGCAGTGGCGCTGGAGGTGCAAGGGCAGGGCGAGCAGCAGGTGCTGCGCTTTACCAGCAATGTCGAGGATCAGGTCGAGGCCGGCCCGGCCAATCCGCTACGGGTAGTCACCGATCCGGTGACGCAAGCGCCGTCGCCGTACGTGCTGATACGCAGTAATCTCGAGGCATTGATACACCGCAATGTGTTCTACCAGATGGTGGAGTTGGCGGTGCCGCGCGAGATCGATGGTGAGCAATGGCTGGGCGTTTGGAGCGGTGGCGAGTTCTACCTGATTGGACGCAGCAGTTGATTGCATTGTGCGTGCGTCGCCGGCTTCGCAGTAAACGAAAAAGCCCCCGGCTGCTTTCACAGCCGGGGGCTTTTTCAATGTTTGGCTCCGCGACCTGGACTCGAACCAGGGACCCAATGATTAACAGTCATTTGCTCTACCGACTGAGCTATCGCGGAATCTGCGCACATCATACCGATCGCCAGGGGGAAGTCAAGCCACCCCCTGGCAAATCAAGCAGTTACAACACTTGCACGATCGCCTTGGTGACGACATGGATGTTGCTCTGGTTCAGCGCCGCCACAGCGATGCGGCCAGTGTCCAGCGCATAGATGCCAAAGTCGTTCTTCAACCGGGCCACCTGCTCTACGCTCAGGCCCGAGTAGGAGAACATGCCGACCTGGCGACCGACGAAGCTGAAATCGCGGTTGGCACCGTATTCGGCCAACAGCGCGACCATCTGCTTGCGCATCCCGTGGATGCGTTCGCGCATTTCGGCCAGTTCGGTTTCCCACATCTGGCGCAGCTCGGCGCTGTTCAGCACGGTAGCGACGATGGTTGCGCCGTGGGTGGGCGGGTTGGAGTAGGTGGTGCGGATCACGCGCTTGACCTGCGACAGCACGCGGGTGCTCTCGTCTTTGGAGGCGGTAACCACCGACAGCGCACCCACGCGCTCGCCGTACAGCGAGAACGACTTGGAGAACGAGCTGGACACGAAGAACTCCAGGCCCGACTCGGCGAACAGGCGGACCGCGAAGGCGTCTTCGGCAATGCCGTCGCCAAAGCCTTGGTAGGCCATGTCGAGGAACGGCACGTGGCCTTTGGCCTTGACCACTTCCAGCACGTTTTTCCAGTCGTCCAGGCTCAGGTCAACGCCCGTCGGGTTGTGGCAGCAGGCGTGCAGCACCACGATCGAGCCAGAGGGCAGGGCGTTGAGGTCTTCGAGCATGCCGGCGCGGTTGACGTCGTTGCTCGGGGCGTCGTAGTAGCGGTAGGTCTGCACCGGGAAACCGGCCGACTCGAACAGGGCGCGGTGGTTTTCCCAGCTCGGGTCGCTGATGGCCACCACGGCGTTTGGCGAGATCCGCTTGAGGAAGTCGGCACCGATTTTCAGTGCGCCAGTACCACCGACGGCCTGCACGGTGACCACGCGGCCGGCGGCCAGCAGTGGCGATTCGGCACCGAACAGCAGCTTTTGCACGGCCTGGTCGTAGGTGGCGATACCATCGATCGGCAGGTAGCCGCGCGAGGCATGCTGGGCTGCACGCTGGGTCTCGGCTTCGATCACGGCGCGCAGCAGCGGAATGCGGCCTTCCTCATTGCAGTACACGCCAACACCCAGGTTGACCTTGTCGGTACGTGGGTCGGCATTGAATGCTTCGTTGAGGCCCAGGATAGGGTCGCGGGGTGCCAGCTCGACAGCGGAAAACAGGCTCATTGTTACTTCGGCTCTGATTGGAGAGTGATAGGGCGTACACGCTCCAGCCGAATGCACTGAAGCGGTGCACAAACGGGGAGTCAGTATAGTGATACCGACCGGTGACCGCGACACTCTGGCGCGGCTTTTCCGGGTATTTGCGCAAATATTTTTTGACCATCGGTCTGATTGCCCGGTCAACCGTAATACCTGGTTGTGGCTGTGCCTTGAAAGCCGCCCCTTGCGGGCGCATTTGGGTATAGACTACTGGCTAAATTTACAGTTGCTGCAGCACCGCGAGGTCCGTCATGTCCGAGTTCCAGCTCGTTACCCGTTTCCAGCCTGCCGGCGACCAGCCCGAGGCGATCCGCCAGATGGTCGAGGGCATCGAGGCCGGGCTGTCGCACCAGACGCTGCTGGGGGTGACCGGTTCGGGCAAGACGTTCAGCATTGCCAACGTGATTCAGCAGGTTCAGCGCCCGACCCTGGTGCTGGCGCCGAACAAGACCCTGGCCGCGCAGCTGTACGGTGAGTTCAAGGCGTTTTTCCCCAATAACGCGGTGGAGTACTTCGTCTCCTACTACGACTATTACCAGCCGGAAGCCTATGTACCGTCGTCGGACACCTTCATCGAGAAGGATGCATCGATCAACGACCATATCGAGCAGATGCGTCTCTCGGCGACCAAGGCGCTGCTGGAGCGCCGCGATGCGATCATCGTCACCACCGTGTCGTGCATCTACGGCCTCGGCAGCCCCGAGACCTACCTGAAAATGGTCCTGCACGTGGACCGCGGCGACAAGCTCGACCAGCGCGCGCTGCTGCGCCGCCTGGCCGACCTGCAGTACACCCGCAACGAGATGGACTTCGCCCGCGCCACCTTCCGTGTAAGGGGGGATGTGATCGACATTTTCCCCGCAGAATCGGACCTGGAGGCCATCCGCGTCGAGCTGTTCGACGACGAGGTGGAGAACATCGCGGCGTTCGACCCGCTGACCGGCGAGGTCTTCCGCAAGCTGCCGCGGTTCACCTTCTACCCCAAAAGCCACTACGTCACCCCGCGGGAAACCCTGCTGGACGCCGTGGAGGGCATCAAGGCAGAGCTCAAGGACCGCCTGGAGTACCTGCACAAGGCCAACAAGCTGGTCGAAGCCCAGCGCCTGGAGCAGCGCACCCGGTTCGACCTGGAGATGATCCTGGAGCTGGGCTACTGCAATGGCATCGAAAACTACTCGCGTTACTTGTCTGGCCGCCCGGCGGGTGCACCGCCGCCAACGCTGTACGACTACCTGCCGCCCGATGCGCTGCTGGTGATCGACGAATCCCATGTCAGCGTGCCGCAGGTGGGGGCCATGTACAAAGGCGACCGTTCGCGCAAGGAAACCCTGGTCGAGTATGGCTTCCGCCTGCCGTCGGCACTGGACAACCGGCCCATGCGCTTCGATGAATGGGAGAGTGTCAGCCCACAGACCATCTTCGTTTCCGCCACCCCGGGGCCTTATGAGGCCGAGCATGCCGGGCGGGTGGTGGAGCAGGTGGTGCGCCCCACCGGGCTGGTCGACCCGCAGGTCGAAATTCGCCCGGCGCTGACCCAGGTCGACGACCTGCTGTCGGAGATCCGCAAGCGGGTGGCTGCCGGCGAACGGGTGCTGGCCACCACCTTGACCAAGCGCATGGCAGAAGACCTCAGCGACTACCTGGCCGATCACGATGTGCGGGTGCGCTACCTGCACTCGGATATCGACACGGTGGAGCGGGTGGAGATCATCCGTGACTTGCGCCTGGGTACCTTTGACGTGCTGGTAGGGATCAACCTGCTGCGTGAGGGCCTGGACATGCCCGAGGTGTCCCTGGTGGCGATCCTCGATGCCGACAAGGAAGGCTTCCTGCGCTCGGAGCGCTCGCTGATCCAGACCATCGGCCGTGCGGCGCGTAACCTCAATGGCCGGGCCATCCTGTACGCCGACAACATCACCGGCTCGATGCAGCGGGCGATCGATGAAACCGAGCGCCGCCGCGAGAAGCAGATCGCCTTCAACGAAGCCAACGGCATCGTGCCCAAGGGCGTGATCAAGGACATTACCGACATCATGGAGGGCGCCACCGTCCCGGGTGCGCGCAGCAAGAAGCGCAAGGGCATGGCCAAGGCCGCGGAGGAAAGCGCCCGTTACGAGGCCGAACTGCGCACGCCTGGGGAGATCACCAAGCGTATCAAGCAGTTGGAGGAGAAAATGATGCAGTTCGCCCGCGACCTGGAGTTCGAAGCCGCGGCGCAGTTGCGTGACGAGATCACCAAGCTGCGTGAGCGGTTGATCACCAGCTGAAGGCTGGCGCCGGCCCTGTGGGTGCATCGTAACAAGCTCAATGGGCCTCGCCAGCTTTCAAGCCCTGGGGCAATTTTCGGGTCAGCAGCACCGCCACCATGCTTACCGCCAAACCAATACCGACGAAGTGGAAGGCGTCGTTGTAAGCCATGATCAGCGCCTGCTGGTGGGTGATCTCGCTCAGCTTGCCCAGCGCCGCATTGTCACTCCCCAGGCGCTCCGTCAGTTGCGCCAGGCGCTCGGCCACTTGGGGGTTGGTGGGCACCACGGCCTCACGCAGGTAATCGAAATACACCTTGGTGCGCGCGTCCAGCAGTGTAGCCAGCAAGGCAATGCCAATGGCGCCGCCGAGGTTGCGCAGGATATTGAACAGGCTCGACGCAGACCCTGCGTCCTGCGGCTGAATATAGGCGGTGGCGATCAGCGAGATGGTGACCATGATCATCGGCTGGCCCAGTGCGCGAATGATCTGCACATGGTTGAACTGCGGCCCGGCAAAGTCAGGGTTCAGTACCCCCGAGCCGAAACTGGCAGCGCCGAACAGGCAGAAGCCCAGCGCACACAGCACCTTGGGCGATACCACCTTCATCAGCTGCGGCACCAGCGGAATCAGGAACAGCTGCGGAATGCCCATCCACATGATCACTTCGCCAATCTGCAGGGCGTTGTAGCCCTGCACCTGGGTCAGGTACAGCGGCAGCAGGTAGATCGAGCCGTACAACCCGACGCCCATGCCCAGGCTGGCGATGCTCGACAGGCCGAAGTTACGGTTGCCGAGTATGCGCAGGTTGATCAGTGGGTGCGGCCTGGAAAACTGCAGGATGACGAAGGTGATGAGGCTGACCAGGGCGACGCTGCCCAGGGCCACGATCAAGTGCGATTCCAGCCAGTCCTTGCGGTGGCCTTCTTCGAGAAATACCTGCAGGCAGCCCAGGCCCAGGCCGAGTGTGAGGATGCCGGCATAGTCGGTGCTTTTCAGCAGGTCCCAGTGCGCCTCCTTTTTCTCCAGCCCGTACAGCAGGCCAGCGATCATCACCAGGCCCGGCGGGATGTTGATGTAGAAGATGTATTCCCAGCCCCAGTTCTCGGTCAGCCAGCCGCCCAGGGTGGGGCCGATCGACGGCGCGAAGGTGGCGGTCATGGCGAACATGGCCATGCCCTTGGCACGGTGGTGCTCCGGCAGTTTGGTCAAGGTCAGGGTGAATGCCAGCGGGATCAGCGCGCCGCCGGTAAAGCCTTGCAGGGCGCGGAACAGGATCATGCTTTCCAGGTTCCAGGCCATCGAGCACAGTAACGAAGACAGCAGGAACCCGGCCGAAACCCACACCGCCAGGCGCCGCGCCGACAGCAGCTGCACCAGCCAGGCCGTCAGCGGGATCATGATGATTTCCGCGACCAGGTACGAGGTGGAAATCCACGAGCCTTCTTCCAGGGTGGCCGACAGCGCGCCCTGGATGTCCTTGAGCGAAGAGTTGGTGATCTGGATGTCCAGCACCGCCATGAAGGCGCCGAGCATCACGCTCATCACGGCGATCCAGTCGCGGCGGCTGGGTTCCCCCGTTGGGCGCAGCAGTTGTTCAGCGGCCATCGTGGCCTTCGTCTTCGTTGCGCAGGTCCACGGTGGCAGTGACCGACATGCCCGGGCGAATACGCCCGTGCAGAGGGTTGTCGGCGCGGAAGGTGAGTTTTACCGGGATGCGCTGGACCACCTTGGTGAAGTTGCCGGTGGCGTTGTCCGGTGGGAGCAGGCTGAATTGCGCTCCCGAGGCTGCGAACAGGCTGTCGACCCGGCCTTCGATCGGCGTATCGGGGTAGCTGTCGAACAGCAGTTCGGCGCGCTGGCCTGGCTGCATATGGCCGATCTGGGTTTCCTTGAAGTTGGCCTGCACCCAGATGTCTTCGTCAGGCACGATCGACAGCAAGTAAGCACCGGCCTGCACCACCTGGCCATTACGGGCACTGCGCTGGCCGATGGTGCCGCTGATGGGCGCGCGGATCTCGCAGCGGGTGAGGTTCAACTCGGCCTGGGCCAGGTCGGCGCGGGCATTGGCGATCTGCGCATCGAGGCGCTTGAGCTCGGCATTCAGTGCGCTGACCTGCTGGCGCTGGCTTTGCAGGTCGGCACGGGCCTTGTCCACTTGCGACCCGGCAACATGGCTGTCGGCCGACAGCGTGGTGACCCGTTCTTCCGACACAAACCCTGGCTTGCGCAGCTTCTCGGCGCGGCTCAGGTCCAGCCGCGAGCGGTCGAACGTGGCCTGGTTGGCGGCCACCTGGGCCTGGCCGGCGGCAATCAGGCTGCTTTGCTGGGTAAGGCGGCTTTGCGCCTGGGCGTACTCGGCTTCGCGGGTGGCCAGGGCCGCACGGGCGCGCTCAAGGGCCAGCTCGAAATCAGCCGCCTCCAGGCGCACCAGCAGGTCGCCCTGGTTGACATGCTGGTTGTCTTCGACCGGCACGCTGTCGATGCGCGCGCCCAACTGGCTGGAGACACGGGTGATCTCGCCCTGTACGTAGGCGTTGTCGGTGCTTTCGTAGAAGCGCCCCTTGAAATACCAATGGGCCAGGAAAGCCAGGGCAATGATGGCCACCAGGGTGAAGAATATCGCCAGGCGGCGTTTGAGTTGGGCAGGCATGGGGGATTGTCGTTGCAGAAATGTAAATAAATTTAACAGCGGCAGATGGCCACTCGGCAAGTGACGTTCGCGCCATTGCTGGAGCCCGGTGCCCGCCACCTGCTAACATCCCGCCTTTGTTTCATCTTTCGTTCGAGACTCTCCATGACCACCGTACGCACGCGTATCGCGCCATCGCCTACCGGCGACCCTCATGTTGGCACTGCCTACATCGCCCTGTTCAACTACTGCTTCGCCAAGCAGCACGGCGGTGAGTTCATCCTGCGCATCGAAGACACCGACCAGTTGCGCTCCACGCGCGAGTCGGAGCAGCAGATCTTCGATGCCCTGCGCTGGCTCGGCATCGAATGGAACGAAGGCCCGGACGTTGGCGGCCCGCACGGCCCGTACCGGCAGAGCGAGCGTGGCGAGATCTACGCCCAGTACGCCAAGCAACTGGTCGACGCCGGCCACGCTTTCTACTGCTTCTGCACCGCCGAAGAGCTGGAACAGATGCGTGCCGAACAGCAAGCCCGCGGCGAAACCCCGCGCTATGACGGCCGTGCCTTGCTGCTGAGCGACGAGGAAGTGCAGCGCCGCCTGGCCGCTGGCGAACCGCACGTGATCCGCATGAAGGTGCCCAGCGAAGGCGTGTGCGTGGTGCCGGACATGCTGCGTGGCGATGTCGAAATCCCGTGGGATCGCATGGACATGCAGGTGCTGATGAAGAACGACGGTCTGCCCACGTACTTCCTGGCCAACGTGGTGGACGACCACCTGATGGGCATTACCCACGTGCTGCGCGGCGAAGAATGGCTGCCATCGGCACCCAAGCTGATCAAACTGTACGAGTATTTCGGCTGGGAGCAGCCCAAGCTGTGCTACATGCCGCTGCTGCGTAACCCCGACAAGTCCAAGTTGTCCAAGCGCAAGAACCCGACTTCGGTCACCTTCTACGAGCGCATGGGCTTCATGCCCGAAGCCATGCTCAACTACCTGGGCCGCATGGGCTGGTCGATGCCGGACGAGCGCGAGAAGTTCTCGCTGGCCGAGATGGTCGAGCACTTCGACCTGTCGCGCATCTCGCTGGGCGGCCCGATCTTCGATATCGAGAAGCTGTCCTGGCTCAACGGCCAGTGGCTGCGCGAGCTGCCCGTCGAGGAGTTCGCGGCGCGCCTGCAGAAGTGGGCGTTCAACAGCGATTACATGATGAAGATCGCCCCGCATGTGCAGGGCCGGGTGGAAACCTTCAGTCAGGTCGCCCCGCTGGGCGGTTTCTTCTTCGAAGGCGCGTTGAAGCTGGACGCCAAACTGTTCGAAAGCAAGAAGTTGTCGGCCGACCAGGTGCGCCAGGTCATCCAGCTGATCCTGTGGAAGCTCGAAAGCCTGCGCCAGTGGGAAAAAGAGCGTATCACCGGCTGTATCCAGGCTGTGGTCGAGGCGCTGGAGCTGAAACTGCGCGATGCCATGCCGCTGATGTTCGCGGCCATCACCGGCCAGGCCAGCTCGGTGTCGGTGCTGGACGCCATGGAAATCCTTGGCCCGGACCTGACCCGCTACCGCCTGCGCCAGGCCCTGGACCTGCTGGGTGGTGTGTCGAAGAAGGAAAACAAAGAGTGGGAAAAGCTGCTGGCTTCCATCGCCTGATTCAGTATTACACCTAACCTGTGGGAGCGGGCGCGCCCGCGAATGCGGTGTTTGATCTACGATCGCATTCGCGGGCACGCCCGCTCCCACAAGACCAGCTGAAGCCCAAAAACTGGGGCAGGGCGGTAAGTGATTGTTATCTGTGAAAAAATTTTTGGTTATTTTTGAAAATTCGTTTGACAGCCCTCCAATCCGATCTTAATATGCGCCCCGTCCACAGCGATGAACGTAAACGAAGCGCCAGGCACCCAGCCAGCGGTTCGGTTCAAAGCGACATTGTGGGGCTATAGCTCAGCTGGGAGAGCGCCTGCATGGCATGCAGGAGGTCAGCGGTTCGATCCCGCTTAGCTCCACCAAATTCCGCTTAACAGCCCAGGCTGGTAAGCAAGACCGGGTCCAGCAACCGGGTCTTGAAGGTAAGAAGGTTCGTCCCCTTCGTCTAGTGGCCTAGGACACCGCCCTTTCACGGCGGTAACAGGGGTTCGAGTCCCCTAGGGGACGCCAGTTTTGCACAAGCGATGTTGTAGATGTCGCTGGGCCGCGAGGCTAAAAATCCGGGGCTATAGCTCAGCTGGGAGAGCGCCTGCATGGCATGCAGGAGGTCAGCGGTTCGATCCCGCTTAGCTCCACCAATTCTGCCAGGGTTCACGCGAGTGAATCTTTGCGAAGGTTACGTCCCCTTCGTCTAGTGGCCTAGGACACCGCCCTTTCACGGCGGTAACAGGGGTTCGAGTCCCCTAGGGGACGCCACTTTTCCTGCGTTTTGCAGGGCTTAAAAAGGCTCGTCGATTATTGATGAGCCTTTTGTTTCGGGGCTATAGCTCAGCTGGGAGAGCGCCTGCATGGCATGCAGGAGGTCAGCGGTTCGATCCCGCTTAGCTCCACCATTTATGCCAGGGTTCATGCAAATGAATCTTTGCGAAGGTTATGTCCCCTTCGTCTAGTGGCCTAGGACACCGCCCTTTCACGGCGGTAACAGGGGTTCGAGTCCCCTAGGGGACGCCAATTTTTCTACCCGCGTTTTGCGGGACTTTGAAGGCTCATTCGATTATTGAATGAGCCTTTTGTTTTTCCCCTTCCCCCGTTTTCCCTGTCATACCTGCTCTGGAATAGGGCCATGGCTTTTGCCTGGCTAACGCATTCTGCGGGCTGCGCAGGGTGCATTGACCCTGGAGCATGGCGATGTCGCTGGACATTGTCCCGCTCGCCGCTGCTAAATCGGCTTTTGCGCCAAGGAAGCGAACATGAGTTGGGACCTGCCAACACCCTTCGTCATCGACCTGCGCGTCGGCAGCGAGGACATCGATGGCCTCGGCCACGCCAACAATGCCGTCTACGTCACCTGGCTGGAGCGCTGTGCCTGGCGTCACTCCCAGCGCCTGGGCCTGGACCTTGCCGCGTATCGCCGGCTGGACCGTGCAATGGCTGTAGTGCGCCACGAAATCGATTACCTGGCGGCCGCCTACGAAGACGACGAATTGCAACTGGCCACCTGGATCATCGACTGGGATCAGCGCCTGCGCATGACCCGGCGTTTCCAACTCCAACGCCCGCGTGACGGTGTGACCCTGCTGCGAGCGCAGACCACCTTCGCCTGCATCGAGCTTTCCAGCGGCAAGCCCAGGCGCATGCCGGCAGAATTTCTCGACGGTTACGGGCCGGCGCTGATCGGTGCCTGAAACGCCGGTTTTTTTTGTTAGACTGCCGCCTTTTTCCGCCGAGACCCCGACATGCAAATTGCTCTGGCCCCCATGGAGGGGCTGGTCGACAACATCCTGCGCGACGTGCTGACCCGTGTGGGCGGCATAGACTGGTGCGTCACCGAGTTCATTCGGGTGTGCGACCGCCTGTTGCCGCCGGCTTCGTTCCACAAGCTGGCGCCCGAGCTGCGCCAGGGGGCGCTGACGGCTGCCGGGGTGCCCATGCGTGTGCAACTGCTGGGGTCGGACCCGCTATGCCTGGCGGAAAACGCCGCACTGGCCTGTGAACTGGGCGCGCCGGTCATCGACCTGAACTTTGGCTGCCCGGCCAAGACAGTGAACAAGTCCCGCGGTGGCGCCGTGCTGCTCAAGGAGCCGGAGTTGCTCCATGCCATCGTGCATGCCGTGCGCCGCGCGGTGCCTGCGCATATCCCGGTAACCGCGAAGATGCGCCTGGGCTTCGATAGCCCGGCCGGCGCGCTGGATTGTGCCATGGCGCTGGCTGACGGTGGCTCGGCGCACCTCGTGGTGCATGCGCGGACCAAGGTCGAGGGCTACAAGCCACCCGCCCATTGGGAGTGGGTGGCGCGGGTGCAGGACGTGGTCAAGGTGCCCGTGTTTGCCAATGGCGAGATCTGGACCGTGGACGACTGGCGGCGTTGCCGTGAGGTCAGTGGTGCCGAGGACATCATGCTTGGCCGTGGGCTGGTTTCGCGCCCTGACCTTGGCCTGCAGATAGCCGCGGCGCGGGATGGGCGTGATTACCAGCCGCTGGGCTGGCAGGACCTGCAGCCGCTGCTGCGCGAGTTCTGGCGCCAGGCCCAGGCCAAGCTGTCACCGCGTTATGCGCCTGGCCGACTGAAGCAGTGGCTGGCCATGCTGACCCGTAGTTACCCGGAGGCGGTGCTGCTGTTTGCCGAGTTGCGCCGCGAGGATGATTGTGCGCGGATCAGCCGGTTGCTGGGCTGTGAGGCGGTGGCCGAGGCCTGTGTTGCCTGAACGGCCATCGGCCCGTTTCCCCCCAGCAGATTTTTTCAATTTACCCCCTTGAAAGCCTTTGTCTTGGCCCTATCTCTTGAGTACGCGATGCCGAATTCGGGTCGCGCAATGACTTACTTGCTGATACTCAGGAGTTTATGACCATGACTACCGCTTTCTCTCTTGCTCCACTGTTCCGTCATTCCGTTGGCTTCGACCGCTTCAATGACCTGTTCGAATCCGCGGCCCGTAATGAGGCTGGTAGCAGCTACCCGCCCTACAACGTGGAAAAGCATGGCGATGACCAATACCGTATCGTGGTTGCCGCAGCCGGTTTCCAGGAGCAGGACCTCGACCTGCAGGTCGAAAAGGGTGTCCTGACCGTTATCGGTGGCAAGCGTGACAATGGTGATGCTGAAGTGACCTACCTGCACCAGGGTATCGCGCAGCGCGCCTTCAAGCTGTCGTTCCGCTTGGCCGACCACATTGAAGTCAAGGCTGCCGGCCTGGCCAATGGTCTGCTCAGCATCGACCTGCTGCGCATCGTGCCTGAAGAAGCCAAGGCCAAGCGCATCCCGATCAACGGCGACAAGCCAGCGCTGAATTGATGGGATCGTTGTAAACAAGGGCATCTATGGGTTAATGCCTGCGTTACTGGGGCTGCTTTGCAGCCCTTCGCGGGCACGCCCGCTCCCACAGGTCTAGCGCTGAACTCAAGATGTGGGAGCGGGCGTGCCCGCGAAGGGTCGCAAAGCGGCCCCAAATGACTTAACTGACTGGCATTGACCTACGGGTGCCCTTTTTATGCCTGGCCCTGCGAAAGCGGCCACACCGGGGTTCCAGTCAGTAATCCGCCGGTGCTTCCAGCAGCATCTGCCGGAACTCCGCCAACGGCAACGGCCGGCTATGCAGGTAGCCCTGGTACAGGTAGCACCCCAGCTGCTCGAGAAACTCCAGCTGCTCTGTCAGTTCTACCCCTTCGGCAATCACCGCCAGGTCCAGGCTGCGGGCCATGGCGACGATGGCACGGACGATTTCCGCATCGTTCGGGTCGACCGTCGCATCGCGCACGAAGCTCTGGTCGATCTTCAGTGCATCGACCGGTAAGCGCTTCAGGTACGTCAGCGACGAGTAGCCCGTGCCGAAGTCATCCATGGCGAAACTCACCCCATAGCGCTTGAGCTCGCGCATCTTGCTGATGGTGTCCTCCAGGTTCTGGATGACGATGCCCTCGGTGATTTCCAGCTTCAGCATCTTGCGGGGCAGACGGTAGTCGTCGAGGCTGCGCAATACCCGCCCCACGAAGTCGGCCTGGCGGAACTGCCGCGGGCTGATGTTCACGCACAGGCTGAAGTCGTCGGCGTCGATCAGGCCGTCCGTCAGCATGCGCCCGCAGGCGTCGCAGGCCTCGTCCAGGATCCAGCTCCCCACTTCCAGAATTAGCCCGCTTTCCTCCAGTACCTGGATGAACTGCGCGGGTGGCTGCTGGCCAAGTTGCGGGTGGTGCCAGCGCAGCAGCACCTCGGCACCGACGATGCGGTTGTCACGGGCATCCACCTGCGGTTGGAAGTGCAACGCCAGTTCGCCGCGGGCCAGGGCCAGGCGCAGGTCGTTCTCCATGCGCAGGCGTTCGCTGGCGGCCTTTTGCATGGTGGTGTGAAACAGCTGGGTAGTGTTGCGACCGGAATCCTTGGCCCGGTACAGGGCGATATCGGCACGTTTGAGCAGGTCGGCCGGGGTGGCACCATGGTCGGGGATCAGCGCCACGCCGATGCTTGGCGTGACCTGCAGGCGCTGGCCATCCAGCGACATGGGCTCGGCCAGCAGCTCGCGTAGGGTGTCGGCCAGTTCGCGCACTTGTGCTTCCACCAATTCTCGGCTGCCTTCCAGACCACTGAGCAGCACCACGAACTCGTCGCCGCCCAGGCGCGCTACGGTGTCTTCCAGGCGCACGCTGGCTTCCAGGCGCGCGGTAATGATCTTCAGCACCGCGTCGCCCACCGGGTGGCCCAGCGAGTCGTTGATGTGCTTGAAGTGGTCAAGGTCGAGGAACAGCAGCGCGCCGCGCAGGTTGTGGCGCTTGAGCAGGGCGATCTGCTGGCTGAGGCGGTCCATCAGCAGGGCGCGGTTGGGCAGGTTGGTCAGCGGGTCGTGGTAGGCCAGGTGCCGGATCTGCGCCTGGGCGTTCTTCAGCTGGCTGACGTCGCGGGCGGTCAGCAACAGGCAGTCCACTTCATTGAGGGTGATCCGCTCGACCGACACCTCCACGGTCAGGATATCGCCGCGCTTGTTGCGCCCGAGCATCTCGCGGTGATGAACCCGGCCGCGCTCGCGTAGCTCGGCGAGCAAGGCGCCGCGTTGCTTGTCATCGGCCCAGATGCCGATTTCGTACACCGTCTGGCCCACTACTTCCGCAGCGCTATAGCCGGTCAGGCGGCAGAAGCCATCGTTGATTTCCAGGTAACGGCCACTGTTGCATTCGGTGATGGTGATGGCGTCAGGGCTGGAGTGGAAGGCCTTGGCGAACTTTTCCTCGCTGGATTTCAGGGCCGCTTCGGCGCGTTGCTGTTGGGTGATGTCGCGCAGGGTGGTCACGCTGCAGGGCTGGTCGTCGACAGTAATCAGGCGGCTGGAGATCACGCACGTCAGGGGCGCCCCACTGCGGTGGTTGACGACCACGGCGACATTGCTCAGCGCCTGTTCGCGAATTACCCGTTCGATGCGTTGCGCACGCTCGATGGATTCGGCCCACAAGCCGATCTCCTCGGCAGTGCGGCCAAGCACTTGCTCGCTGCTCCAGCCGAAGTTCTGGGTGAAGGCCGGGTTGATCTCGATGAACTGGCCAGTGTCCTGGCGGGTAACGCAGATGGGGTCGGGGCTGACCTGGAACAGGCTGGCGAACTTCTCCTCGGAGGCGCTCAGGCGCTGCTCGCGTTCGACCTGGTCGGTAATGTCGAGCAACGTGCCGGCCATGCGCAGCGGGTTGCCCTGGTCGTCCCGGTAAAGCCGGGCGCGGCTCTCGATGTAGCGCGAAACGCCGTTTTCCAGCTGCACCCGGTAGGTGATCTGGTAGTTGCCGGCAGGGCCTTCGCGCAGGCTTCGGTAGGCCTGGCGCATCGAGTTGCGCTCTTGTTCCGGTACACCCTCGAAGAAGGCGTCGAACGACTCGTGGAAAGGAATCGGCGGCAGGCCGTGCAACTGCGCGGCGCGGGCCGAGCCATAGAGCATGCCGCTGGGGATATGCCAGTCCCAGGTGCCCAGCTGCGCCGAGTCCAGGGCCAGGTCCAGGCGCTCCTGGCTGTCTTTCAGGGCCTGCTCGGCGCGCTTGCGCTCGCTGGTATCGACGAAGGTGCTGATCAGGAAGGTCACGCCTTCCAGTTCGATGCCCTGGGTGCAGAGAATGCCGTCGTGCACCTTGCCGCTGATGGCCCGGAACTGGACCTCCATGATCTGCGGGTCGCCGTTGGCACGGGTCGATTCGATCACCTGCTGACGCTGCTCGGGGTTGACCCACAGGCCCAGCTCCAGGCTGGTCTTGCCGATGACCTGGCTGCCAGGCCAGCCGAACATGTCTTCGAAATGCTGGTTGACCTCGAAGATCATGCCGTCGTGGCGGCGGGAGAGCAAAATGGCGTTGGGGCTGAGGTGGAACAGCGTGGCGAAGCGCTTCTCCGAGTTGATCAATGCCGCTTCCCGCTCGCGCTGGCGGGTGATTTCACGCACCACCCCGATCATCTGTGGCCGGCCATGCTGGTCGTGGGTCAGGCTGCCGTTGATCTCCAGCCAGTGCAGGCTGCCGTCCGGCCAGCGGATGCGGTGGCGCATGGCGCGCTCCACCGGCTCGCCGTTGAAAATCGCCTGGAACACCTGGCGGGTACGGGCGCGGTCCTCTTCGGGCAGCAGGTCGAGGTAGTCGGCATCGGCGGGCAGCGGGCGCTGGGGGTCGAAGCCGAACAGCGCCTGGGTGCCGCGTGACCAGCTGACCCGGCCGCTTTCGATATCCCATAGCCAGGCACCCAGGCGAGCGCCGTTGAGCGCGGCCAGCAGTTGTGGGGCGTTCTGCCAGGCCTGCTCGGATTCCTGCGGGTCGGCCGCAGGTATTCGCGGCAGGCGCAAAAAGCGGTTCACTGTTTTGGGCATCGGTACCAGACCTTTGGCGTAAGACGCGTCCTTGGAGTTGGAAATGCCGGGCTGACGGCCGGTCAGGCGGACCCCGCGTGGCTGTCGAGCAACGCCATGAACGCCCTGGCCGCGTTCGACAGCGTACGCTCCGTGTGCAAAATGTAGCCTAGCTGGCGCGACAGCTGTATGCCGGGCAAGGCGATGGGTGCAACCTGTTCATCGAGCATGGTGCGCGGCAGCACGCTCCAGGCCAGGCCGATCGATACCATCATCTTGATGGTTTCCAGGTAGTTGGTGCTCATGGCGATGTTCGGCGTCAGGCCCTGGCTTTCGAACAGGCGCTGGACGATATGGTGGGTAAACGTGTTGCCACCGGGGAACACCGCCGGGTGGCGGGCGACATCGGCCAGGCTCACTGCCTGGTTGTTGGCCAGCGGGTGCTCGGGCGCCGCGACGAAATCCAGGGCGTCGTCCCATACTGGTACCGCCTTGACCAGGTGGTGCGGTTCGGGCGCCAGGGTGATCACGGCAATTTCGGCGCGGCCATGCAGAATCTCGTCGTAGGCCTGTTCTGAATCCATGAACTGAATATCCAGTGCTACCGCTGGGTATTCGCGGGTGAACGCCCGTAAAAGCGGGGGCAGGCGGTGCAGACCGATATGGTGGCTGGTGGCCAGGGTCAGCCGACCACTCACTGCCCCGTTCAGGTTGGTCAGCGCCCGTCGGGTATCATCAAGGACGTTGAGGATCTGGTAAGCGCGGGGCAGCAGTGCCCGCCCGGCCTCGGTCAACGTCACTTCGCGCCCCAAACGGTCGAACAGGCGTACGTCCAGCTGCTGCTCCAGGCCCGCGATGCGCTTGCTGATGGCGGGCTGGGTCAGGAACAGGCGCTCCGCTGCCCCGGAAAAGCTGCCGCTTTCCGCAATGGCGATAAAGGCACTAAGGTTGGCCAGGTCCATGGTTTGGTATTCCTTTTGGCTATCCAAAGCATAAAAATTATGAATTTGAGTTATTCAATCTAACCCCATAGCATCGTCCATACAAGCCAAGGGGTTTTTGGCACAGAAAGACGCTGATGAGGAACAGTCTGATGGCTGGCAAAACGCTCTACGACAAACTCTGGGAAGCCCATGAGGTCAAGCGCCGTGATGACGGCTCGTCCCTGATCTACATCGATCGCCACATCATCCACGAAGTGACATCGCCCCAGGCCTTCGAAGGCCTGCGCCTGGCCAACCGCAAACCGTGGCGCATCGACGCCAACATCGCGACGCCGGATCACAACGTGCCAACCACGCCAGAGCGCAAGGGCGGCATCGAGGCCATCGTCGACCAGGTGTCGCGCCTGCAGGTGCAGACCCTCGACGAGAACTGCGACGAATACGGCATCGTCGAATTCAAGATGAACGACGAGCGCCAGGGCATCGTCCACGTCATCAGCCCGGAGCAAGGCGCCACCTTGCCGGGCATGACCGTGGTCTGCGGCGACTCGCACACCTCGACCCACGGCGCGTTCGGGGCCCTTGCCCACGGTATCGGCACCTCCGAGGTCGAGCACGTGCTCGCCACCCAGTGCCTGGTCGCCAAGAAAATGAAGAACATGCTGGTCCGGGTGGAAGGCGAGCTGCCGGCCGGCGTCACCGCCAAGGACATCGTCCTGGCCGTGATCGGCAAGATCGGCACCGCCGGTGGCAACGGCCACGCCATGGAATTCGCCGGCAGCGCCATTCGTGCGCTGTCGATGGAAGGCCGCATGACCATCTGCAACATGTCCATCGAAGCCGGTGCCCGCGTGGGCCTGGTGGCCACCGACGCCACTACCGTTGCCTACGTCGAAGGGCGCCCCTACGCGCCGAAGGGCGAGCAGTGGAAGCAGGCGGTCGAGGCGTGGAAAGACCTGGTGTCGGATGACGATGCGGTGTTCGACACCGTGGTCGAGCTGGATGCCAGCCAGATCAAGCCGCAGGTCAGCTGGGGCACTTCGCCCGAGATGGTCCTGGCCGTCGACCAGCGCGTACCGGACCCGGCCGCCGAAGCCGACCTGGTCAAGCGTGGCTCGATCGAGCGTGCCTTGAAGTACATGGGGCTGACGGCCAACCAGGCCATCACCGACATCAAGCTGGACCGCGTATTCATCGGCTCGTGCACCAACTCGCGCATCGAAGACCTGCGCGCGGCGGCGGAAATCGCCAAGGGCCGCAAGGTGGCCGCCAGCGTCAAGCAAGCCATCGTCGTGCCGGGTTCGGGCCTGGTCAAAGCGCAGGCCGAACGTGAAGGCCTGGACAAGATCTTCCTCGAAGCCGGTTTCGAATGGCGTGAACCAGGCTGCTCGATGTGCCTGGCGATGAACCCGGACCGCCTGGAGAGCGGCGAGCATTGCGCGTCCACCTCCAACCGCAACTTCGAAGGCCGTCAGGGTGCCGGTGGGCGTACCCACCTGGTCAGCCCGGCCATGGCCGCCGCTGCCGCGGTAGCCGGTCATTTCATCGATGTTCGCGAGTTGATCCAAGGGAGCGCAGCATGAAAGCCTTTACCCAGCACACTGGCCTCGTCGCGCCGTTGGACCGTGCCAACGTCGACACCGACCAGATCATCCCCAAGCAGTTCCTCAAGTCGATCAAGCGCACCGGCTTTGGTCCGAACCTGTTCGACGAGTGGCGTTACCTGGACGTGGGCCAGCCTTACCAGGACAACAGCAAGCGCCCGGTCAACCAGGAGTTCGTGCTCAACTACCCACGCTACCAGGGTGCCAGTGTGTTGCTGGCGCGGGAAAACTTCGGTTGCGGCTCCAGCCGCGAGCACGCCCCCTGGGCGCTGGACGAGTATGGCTTCCGCAGCATCATTGCGCCGAGCTTCGCTGACATCTTCTTCAACAACAGCTTCAAGAACGGCTTGCTGCCAATCATCCTCAGCGATGAGGAAGTGGACGAGTTGTTCAAGCAGGTGGAAGCCAACCCGGGCTACCAGCTGACCATCGACTTGCAGGCCCAGGCGGTGACCCGCCCAGACGGCAAGGTGCTGCACTTCGAGATCGATGCCTTCCGCAAGCACTGCCTGCTCAACGGCCTGGACGATATCGGCCTGACCCTGCAGGACAGCGATGCGATCAAGGCCTTCGAGGGCAAGCACCGTGCTGCGCAGCCTTGGCTGTTCCGGGATGCCTGAATGATGTAGCCGGGTTCGCTGGCCTCATCGCCGGCAAGCCAACCCAGAACCAAAAGGATCGAGACATGACCAGCAGCCAACACACCGACGTGGTCCAACGCCAGTTCGGCGAACAAGCCAGTGCCTACCTCAGCAGCGCCGTACACGCCCAGGGCAGTGAATTTGCCTTGCTCCAGGCCGAACTGGCAGGGCAGGGCGCCGCCCGTGTGCTGGACCTGGGCTGCGGTGCCGGGCATGTCAGCTTCCACGTTGCGCCGCTGGTCGCCGAAGTGGTCGCCTACGACCTGTCGCAGGCCATGCTCGATGTGGTCGCCAGCGCCGCTGCCGAGCGCGGCCTGGGCAATATCATCACCGAAC
Organism: Pseudomonas sp. BJP69; assembly: GCF_007633355.1. Lineage (NCBI taxonomy): Bacteria > Pseudomonadati > Pseudomonadota > Gammaproteobacteria > Pseudomonadales > Pseudomonadaceae > Pseudomonas > Pseudomonas sp. BJP69. The sequence goes on along the minus strand of NZ_CP041933.1, from coordinate 3,950,889 downwards.
GCGGCGCGGCCGAACGCCTGCCGTTCGCCGATGCATCGTTCGATTTCGTTTTCAGCCGCTACTCGGCCCACCACTGGAGCGACCTGGGCCTGGCCTTGCGCGAAGTGCGCCGGGTGCTCAAGCCAGGCGGCGTGGCGGCGTTCATCGATGTGATGTCACCGGGCAGCCCGCTGCTCGACACCTACCTGCAAACGGTCGAAGTGCTGCGCGACACCAGCCACGTGCGCGATTATTCCGCCGCCGAATGGCAGCGCCAGGTTAGCGAAGCCGGTTTGCACGTGCGCAGCCACACCCGCCAGCCGCTGCGCCTGGAGTTTTCCAGCTGGGTCGAGCGCATGCGTACCCCCGAGCCGATGCGCGTGGCTATCCGCCAATTGCAGCAAGCCATGGGCGAAGAAGTACGGCAGTATTATCAGATCGACAGCGATGGCTCGTTCAGCAGCGATGTACTGGTGCTGTGGGCAGAGCGATAAGTTTTTTTCGGTGGGGCCCGCTTGGCCACGCCGTGTGAATGGATAGAGGAAAGCATGAGCAAGCAGATTCTGATTCTCCCAGGTGACGGTATCGGGCCGGAAATCATGGCCGAAGCGGTCAAGGTGCTGGAGCTGGCCAACGACAAGTTCCAGCTCGGTTTCAGCCTGGCCCACGATGTGATCGGTGGCGCTGCCATCGACAAGCACGGCGTGCCCCTGGCCGACGAAACCCTGGAGCGTGCGCGCAAGGCCGACGCGGTCTTGCTGGGCGCGGTGGGCGGGCCGAAGTGGGACAAGATCGAGCGTGATATCCGCCCGGAGCGCGGCCTGCTGAAAATCCGTTCGCAACTGGGCCTGTTCGCCAACCTGCGCCCGGCCATCCTCTACCCGCAACTGGCCGACGCGTCTTCGCTCAAGCCCGAGATCGTTTCCGGCCTGGACATTCTCATCGTTCGTGAGCTGACCGGCGGTATCTACTTCGGTGCCCCACGCGGCCAGCGTGAACTGGAAGGTGGCGAGCGCCAGGCCTACGACACCCTGCCGTACAGCGAAAGCGAAGTGCGCCGCATTGCCCGTGTCGGTTTCGACATGGCCCGCGTGCGCGGCAAGAAACTGTGCTCGGTGGACAAGGCCAACGTGCTCGCTTCCAGCCAGCTGTGGCGCGAAGTGGTCGAAGACGTGGCCAAGGACTACCCGGATGTGGAACTGAGCCACATGTACGTGGACAACGCCGCCATGCAACTGGTGCGCGCCCCCAAGCAGTTCGACGTGATGGTGACCGACAACATGTTTGGTGACATTCTGTCGGACGAAGCTTCCATGCTGACCGGGTCCATCGGCATGCTGCCTTCGGCCTCGCTGGATGCCGACAACAAGGGCATGTACGAGCCTTGCCACGGCTCGGCCCCGGACATCGCCGGCCTGGGTATCGCCAACCCACTGGCGACCATTCTGTCGGTGTCGATGATGCTGCGTTACAGCTTCAATCAGTCGGCCGCCGCCGAGGCGATCGAGAAGGCCGTGAGCCTGGTTCTGGACCAGGGGCTGCGCACGGGCGACATCTTCTCGGAAGGCTGCACCAAAGTTGGTACGCAGGAAATGGGCGACGCAGTAGTCGCAGCCCTGCGGAATCTGTAATCTCTCTGGCCCGCCACCCCACATTCCTGGTGGCGGCCCACTTTTAGCAAAGGTGTAGTTGCGATGAAACGTGTAGGTCTGATCGGTTGGCGCGGTATGGTCGGTTCCGTGCTCATGCAGCGGATGCTGGAGGAGCAGGACTTCGACCTTATCGAGCCGGTGTTCTTCACCACCTCCAACGTGGGTGGCCAAGGCCCGAACGTGGGCAAGGATACAGCGCCGCTCAAGGACGCTTATTCGATTGAAGAACTCAAGACCCTCGACGTTATCCTGACCTGCCAGGGCGGCGACTACACCAACGAGGTCTTCCCCAAGCTGCGTGAAGCCGGCTGGCAGGGTTACTGGATCGACGCCGCCTCGTCCCTGCGCATGCAGGACGACGCGGTCATCATCCTCGACCCGGTCAACCGCAAGGTCATCGACCAGCAGCTGGACGCCGGTACCAAGAACTACATCGGCGGCAACTGCACTGTCAGCCTGATGCTGATGGGCCTGGGTGGCCTGTTCGAAGCTGGCCTGGTCGAGTGGATGAGCGCCATGACCTACCAGGCAGCCTCGGGCGCTGGCGCACAGAACATGCGTGAGCTGATCAAGCAGATGGGTGCTACCCACGCGGCCGTCGCCGACGACCTGGCCAACCCGGCCAGCGCCATTCTCGACATCGACCGCAAGGTCGCCGAGGCCATGCGCAGCGAAGCGTTCCCGACCGAGAACTTCGGCGTACCGCTGGCTGGCAGCCTGATCCCGTGGATCGACAAGGAACTGCCGAACGGCCAAAGCCGTGAAGAGTGGAAGGCCCAGGCCGAGACCAACAAGATCCTCGGCCGCTTCAAGAGCCCGATCCCGGTCGATGGTATCTGCGTGCGCATCGGCGCCATGCGTTGCCACAGCCAGGCGTTGACCATCAAGCTGAACAAGGATGTGCCGATTGCCGATATCGAAGGCATGATCAGCCAGCACAACCCTTGGGTGAAACTGGTGCCTAACCAGCGTGAAATCAGCATGCAGGAGTTGTCGCCGACCAAGGTCACCGGCACCCTGAACATTCCGGTTGGCCGCCTGCGCAAGCTGAACATGGGCTCGCAGTACCTGGGCGCTTTCACCGTGGGTGACCAGCTGCTGTGGGGCGCTGCCGAGCCGCTGCGCCGCATGCTGCGGATTCTGCTGGAGCGTTGATCGTTCTGGTTCGTCCGAAAACCCGTGCTGGCAACAGCACGGGTTTTTTGTTTGGCGCCAGCTGCTGCAGCCTCCGCGAACCACCGCTGGCCCCGCCAAGCAGTCTGCTACCGCAGCTGGCCCAACCAAGCTGAAGCCGTCACAGACAAAACCCTGCAATCCGAGTAAAGTGCCGCCCCCGCCGTTTTCTGCAAGAGGATCCCTACCATGACACACCCATTGGACATCGCCGTCGTCGGCGCCACCGGCAGCGTCGGTGAAGCCTTGGTACAGATCCTCGAAGAACTGGATTTCCCCGTGGCAACCCTGCACCTGCTGGCCAGCATGGAGTCGGCCGGCAGCAGCGTGATGTTCGCCGGGAAGAAACTGAAGGTTCGCGAAGTCGACAGCTTCGACTTCGGCCAGGTCAAGCTGGCGTTCTTCGCCACTGGCGCTGCGGTTAGCCGCAGCTTTGCCGGCAAGGCGCTGCAAGCCGGTTGCACGGTGATCGACCTGTCCGGTGACCTGGACGAGGCCCTGGCGCTGGTGCCCGAGGCCAACGCCGAGCGCATCGCCGGCCTGGCGCTGCCCGCGCGAATTGTCAGCCCGTGCTCGGCCGCTGTCGCCTTGGCCGTCGCCCTGGCGCCGCTCAAGGGCCTGCTGGAGATCGAGCGTATCCAGGTGATGGCCGCACTGGCCGTTTCGGCACAAGGCCGCGAGGGTGTCAGCGAACTGGCCAGGCAAACTGCCGAACTGCTCAATGCCCGGCCGCTGGAGCCACGCTTCTTCGACCGCCAGGTAGCGTTCAACCTGTTGGCCCAGGTCGGTGCCGCCGACGATCAGGGCCATACCGCGTTGGAGCGCCGCCTGGTCACTGAGCTGCGTGTGCTGCTGGGCCTGCCTGAGCTGAAGATTTCCGTGAGCTGCATTCAAGTACCGGTGTTTTTCGGCGATAGCTTCAGTGTGGCCGTGCAAAGCCGTCACCCAGTCGATCTGGCCGCGGTCAACCAGGCCCTGGAGGCTGCCGACAGTATCGAACGGGTGGAAAATGATAACTATCCAACCCCGGTTGGTGACGCAGTCGGGCAAGACGTGGTCTATGTTGGTCGTGTACGGCACGGTATTGATGAACAGCAGCAGCTCAACCTCTGGCTGACCACCGACAACGTGCGCAAAGGTGCCGCGCTCAACGCTGTGCAAGTGGCGCAATTGTTGATTAAACACAGGCTGTAAAAGATACTGGCGAGCACTTTTGTCCTGCTCCGCATGCAGGTTTCGGGACGATTCATACAAGGGAAGAGGTCATGCTTCGAATTCGCAAACTGGTTCTGGCCATGGCTGCAGCTTCAGCGCTGTCGTCTGGCATGGCGAATGCGCTGGGCCTGGGGGAGCTGACCCTGAAGTCGGCACAGAATCAGCCGCTGGACGCCGAGATCGAATTGCTCGACGTGCGCGACCTCAAGGCCGCCGAAGTGGCACCCAGCCTGGCGCCTGCGCAAGAGTTCAGCAAGGCCGGGGTGCCATTCGCGGCCTACCTCGAAGACCTCACCTTCACGCCGGTCATCAACCCCAACGGCAAAAGCGTGCTGCGGGTGACCTCCAGCCAGCCGCTGCCTGGGCCAGTGGTCAAGTTCCTGGTCCAGGTGATGTGGCCGCAGGGCCGCCTGCTGCGTGACTACAGCGTGTTGCTCGACCAGGCCCAGGCCCAGGGCGACAAACCGGCTGCTGGCAATCTCAACCCGGCCAGTACCGCTGCCAGCAGCTACACCACCCAGCGTCGCGACACGTTGTGGCAAATTGCCGCGCGCAACACCCAGGGCGGTTCGATCCAGCAGACCATGATCGCCATCCAGGCCCTGAACCCGGATGCCTTCATCGGCAATAACATCAACCAGCTGAAGGTTGGCCAGGTGCTGCGCCTGCCCGACCAGCAGCAGGTTCAGAGCATCGCCCAGGCCGAGGCCAACCGTGAGGTGGCCGAGCAGTACGCGGCCTGGCGTGAGGGCCGTCGGTTGGGTCCGCGGGCCCGTCAGCTGGACGCCACTCGCCGTGGTGCCGCCGACGCCGCCCCGGCGCGTGTTGCCCAGGGCGACAACCTGCGCCTGGTCAGCCCGGGCAACCAGGCGGGGGCCGACCAGGCCAAAGCGCTAAGCGACAAGCTGGCGGTGGCGCAGGAAAGTCTCGATACCAGCCGCCGCGACAACGACGAACTCAAGAGCCGCATGAGTGACCTGCAGAGCCAGCTGGACAAGCTGCAGCGTCTGATCGACCTGAAAAACGACCAGTTGGCGCGTCTTCAGGCGCAGGGTGCCGCCACGCCGTCCCCGGCAGGCGTCGCCCCGGCGCCCGCACCGCAAGCCGCGTCAGCGCCTGCGGCAGGTGCCGAGGCGAGCGGCGAGCCAGCCCCCACCCAGGCTGCACCTGCCAGCAAGCCGGCGGCAGAGCCTGCCCCGGCGCCGGCCAGCCAGGCGAACGGCGCGTTCGAGCAGATTCTCGGTAACCCTTGGCTGCTGTGGCTGATCGCCGGGTCTGCCATTCTTGTCCTGGCTCTGCTGTTGTGGTTGCTAGCGCGCAAGCGCAAGGCTCAACAAGAGGCGGAAAAGCACCTGCGCATGGCGCGGGCGCTGGAAGAAGAGCAGGGCACCGGTTTCGATACCGACACCGAAAGCTTCGACGGCGTCGAAGTGGCCGAGCCGAGCGTCACCTTGTCGCCTGCAGTGGTCGCCGCATCGGCCGCCGCTGCCGTGGCTGCGGAAAAAGTGGCCGAACCGGCTGCCGCAGAGCCATCGGCAGACCCTCACGCCGTGCTGCTGGCGGAGGTCGACCAGTGCCTGGACGAGGGGCGCCTGAACCGTGCCGCCGATCTGCTGGAGCCTGCCGTGGCCGCTGCCCCGGCCCGTGATGACCTGCGCCTGAAGCTGATGGACGTGTATGCGCGCCAGGGTGATCAGACGGCCTTCGCCGAACAGGAGCGCCAGCTGCAAGCCGGCGAGCACAATGGCGCCGCTGTGGCCGAGTTGAAAGAACGCTACCCAGCCATGCTGGGCCTGGCAGCTGCCGGCCTGGGCGCGGCAGCTTTGGCTGCCGAAATGGACGAGCAGTACGTGCAGGAGTTGTTGCACGACGACGCCGCGGCGCCGGTGGTTGCCGATGGGGTGCCTGAGCAGGTGCCAGCGCTTGAACCGCAGGCAGTGGCTGAGCCGGAGGTTGGCGCTGAACCTGATGCCGGGCTGGACCCTCTCGATGAGGTGCCTATCCTGGACGTCGCCGGCCTGGAGGATCAGGGGCTGGGCGAGCCGGACCTGGACCATGCCTTTGACCTTGACCTTGGCCTTGGGGAAGACCTGCCCGAGGACGATCCGCTGGCCGCGGCGATGCTCGACGAGCCCGCGGCGCAGGCGCCAGTGCCTGATGAGCTGGTGATCGCCGAACCGGTGCTGGACGAGCCGGTGCAGCCAGGTGCGCCGCCAGAAGAACAGCCGTTCGCCCTGGATGAGGACCTGCAAGCCGACGCCGATGCGGATTTCGAAGCCATGCTGGCCCAGGCCGAGCCGCAACCCGCGGTCGACCTGTCGGATTTCGACCTCGATGTCACCGAACCCGTCACCCCCGCTGCTGCGCCAGCAGCCGACACCGCCGCGGGCGATGTGGCTGCCGAGCTGGCGGCCTTCGACAGCGTGCCAGAGTTCGATCCGGTCTCCGAGTTCGATCTGCCCTCGGACTTCGACTTGTCACTGTCGCTGGAAGACGACTCGCCGGCAGACAAAAGCTTTGCCTCGGAACTCGATGACGTGAACGCCGAGCTGGACAAGCTGTCGCAGAGCCTGGAGGCGCCCTCGCTGGAACCGCACTTCACCAGCGAAGATGCAGCCGCGCAGCCAGAGCCGGAGCCGCTGGACGATCTCGACTTCGACTTCTTCTCCGGCAGTGATGAAGTGGCCACCAAGCTGGACCTGGCTCGCGCCTATATCGACATGGGCGACAGCCAGGGCGCACGCGATATCCTCGACGAGGTGGTCAAGGACGGCGACGACACTCAGCGCCAGGAAGCCAAGGACATGCTGTCCCGGTTGGTCTGACGCCGGCGAGGCAGCCATCGGTTACAGTGGACAAGCAACGGCAGCCCTACGCGGCTGCCGTTGTCGTTATAATCCCCGCCATTTCGTACACCCCACAGGTTTCATGCTCTTGGACATCATCGACACCGCCGCCACCGAATCTGCGGCCGAAGGCTACTCCCGCATCGCCCTGGGTGTGGAATACAAGGGCGCACGCTACCGCGGCTGGCAGCGCCAGGCCAGCGGCGTGCCCAGTGTCCAGCAAGCCTTGGAGCAAGCGCTGTCCAAGGTCGCCAACGAGCCGATCGCCGTGGTTTGCGCCGGCCGCACCGATGCCGGTGTTCATGGCTGTGGGCAGGTTGTGCATTTCGACACCCGTGCCGTGCGCGACGAACGTGCCTGGACCATGGGCACCAACTTCAACCTGCCGCACGACATCAGTGTGGTCTGGTCGCAGCCGATGCCGGCTGATTTCCATGCTCGCTTCAAGGCATGCGCCCGGCGCTACCGCTATGTCATCTACAACGACCCGATCCGCCCGGCGCACCTGGCCGAGGAGGTGACCTGGAACCACCGCCCGCTCGACGTCGAGCGAATGGCCCAGGCGGCACAGTCGCTGCTCGGCACGCACGATTTCAGCGCCTTCCGCGCCAGCCAGTGCCAGGCCAAGTCGCCGATCAAGCATATCTACCACCTGCGGGTTACCCGCCATGGCCAGATGATCGTGCTGGACGTGCGCGCCACCGCCTTCCTGCACCACATGGTGCGCAACATTGCCGGCGTGTTGATGGCCATCGGTAGCGGCGAACGCCCGGTGAGCTGGGCGCGTGAGGTGCTGGAAGGGCGTGACCGCCGCGAAGGCGGGGTAACCGCCCATCCCTATGGGCTGTACCTGGTGCAGGTGGAGTACCCCGACACATTCACCCTGCCCAGGCGTTACATTGGCCCACACTTTTTAAGCGGTTATGAAGGGTTGGCGGACTGACGGGCGAAAAGCCATTTGCTAACATCCGGCCTTTGACCGTTATCATCAGGGTTCGCGTTTCATGAGCTATGTTCGCAGCAAGATCTGCGGGATTACCCGCATCGAAGACGCGTTGGCTGCTGTCGAGGCCGGGGCCGATGCCATCGGTTTCGTCTTTTATGCCAAAAGCCCACGCGCAGTGGACGTGCGCCAGGCGCGGGCAATCATTGCTGAACTGCCGCCGTTCGTGACCACGGTGGGGCTGTTCGTCAATGCCTCGCGGTGCGAATTGAACGAGATCCTCGAAGTGGTTCCACTGGACCTGCTACAGTTCCACGGCGATGAAGCCCCGGAGGACTGCGAGGGCTACCACCGCCCCTGGATCAAAGCCCTGCGGGTGCGCCCGGGCGATGACCTCGAGGCAGCCTGCCAGCGCTATGCAGGCGCTCGCGGCATTCTGCTCGATACCTATGTGGCGGGTGTGCCTGGGGGAACCGGCGAGGCGTTCGACTGGTCCCTGGTACCGGCGCGGCTGAGCAAACCGATCATTCTTGCCGGTGGGCTTTCGGCGGCCAACGTCGGCCAGGCCATCGCCCAGGTACGGCCCTATGCGGTGGATGTCAGCGGTGGGGTGGAGCAGGCCAAGGGCATCAAGGACGCCGCGAAGATCGAAGCCTTCATGCAGGCGGTGAGGCAGGCGTGATGGCAGATGTGACGGCTGGCTGCGCGCCATCGTCCATAGCATTCGCAGCCCTGCCGGGCAGCCGCACCCATGGTGGCGGCAACACAACGCATTAGCGGTGGAGTGGCGCGCTGGAAGCCCCGGCGGCCGGTCCATCATCGTTTCGTAACAGATTTTGAGCTCAAGGGCAGGGCAGGCCGACGATAACGGCCGCGCCTGCCAATACTGGAGAAAAAAAGCATGAGCAACTGGTTAGTCGACAAACTGATCCCTTCGATCATGCGTTCCGAGGTGAAAAAGAGCTCGGTGCCTGAAGGCCTGTGGCACAAGTGCCCGTCCTGCGAGGCCGTGCTGTATCGCCCGGAGCTGGAAAAAACCCTCGATGTCTGCCCCAAGTGCAACCATCACATGCGCATCGGCGCACGCGCGCGCATCGACATCTTCCTCGACGCCGAAGGCCGTGCCGAACTGGGTGCCGACCTCGAGCCGGTCGACCGCCTGAAATTCCGCGATGGCAAGAAGTACAAGGACCGCCTCACCGGCGCGCAGAAGCAGACCGGCGAAAAAGACGCGCTGATCTCCATGAGCGGTACCCTGATGGGCATGCCGATCGTGGTCAGTGCCTTCGAGTTCTCGTTCATGGGCGGTTCCATGGGCGCCATCGTCGGTGAGCGCTTCGTCCGCGCTGCCAACTACGCCCTGGAGCACCGTTGCCCAATGGTCTGCTTCTCCGCTTCCGGCGGTGCGCGCATGCAAGAGGCGCTGATCTCGCTGATGCAGATGGCCAAGACCTCGGCGGTGCTGGCGCGCCTGCGCGAAGAAGGCATTCCGTTCATCTCGGTGCTGACCGACCCGGTCTACGGCGGTGTATCCGCCAGCCTGGCCATGCTCGGCGACGTCATCGTCGGCGAACCGAAGGCGCTGATCGGCTTCGCCGGCCCGCGCGTGATCGAACAGACCGTACGCGAAAAGCTGCCGGAAGGCTTCCAGCGTAGCGAGTTCCTGCTGGAGCACGGCGCCATCGACCTGATCATCTCCCGTGGCGAACTGCGCCCGCGCCTGGCTCGCCTGCTGGCGCAGATGACTGGCCAGGAAACCCCCGAGCAAGCGCGTGAGGCGGCTGCCGTCGCGTGATGAAACAACGATCCCTGGGCGAATGGCTCGCCTACCTCGAGCAGTTGCACCCCTCGGCCATCGACATGGGCCTGGAGCGGTCGCAGCAGGTACTTGCCCGGCTGACGCTGGGTAAGCTGGCGCCCCGTGTGGTGACCGTGACCGGCACCAACGGCAAGGGTTCGACCTGTGCCTTCGTGGCCTCGTTGCTGCGCGCCCAGGGGCTCAAGGTCGGCGTGTACAGCTCGCCGCACTTGTTGCGCTACAACGAGCGGGTGCTGATCGATGGCCTGGAGGCCAGCGATGAGCGCCTGTGCGAAGCCTTTGCCGCCGTGGAGGCGGCGCGGGGCGATATTTCCCTGACCTACTTCGAGATGGGCACGCTGGCTGCGTTCTGGTTGTTCTACCAGTCGCAGCTCGATGCCGTGGTGCTGGAAGTGGGTCTTGGCGGGCGCCTGGACACCGTGAACGTGGTGGATGCCGACCTGGCCCTGGTGACCAGTATCGGCGTCGACCATGTCGATTACCTGGGCGACACCCGTGAGCAGGTGGCCTTTGAAAAGGCCGGTATCTTCCGCCCGGGCAAACCGGCCCTGTGCGGCGATCTCGACCCGCCACAACCGCTGCTGGACAAAGCCGCCGAACTGGCAGCGCCATTGTTCCTGCGCGGCCGTGACTTTGACCTGGCAAGCGCGGAAAACGGCTGGAACTGGCGTGGCACTGCAGCCGATGGCGCGCCCGTTGAGCTGAACGGCCTGCCGTTGCTCGACCTGCCGATGGAAAACGCCGCGCTGGCCCTGCAGGCGTACCTGTTGATGAGCCTGCCGTGGGATGCCGCGCAGGTGCGCCAGGCGTTGCTGGATACCCGGATTACCGGGCGTCTAGACCGTCGCCAGCTGGTCTGGCAGGGCCGGCCGGTGGAGCTGCTGCTGGATGTCGGGCACAACCCGCATGCGGCGCAGTACCTGGCCCGTCGCCTGGCGAGCCGGCCGCTGAAGGGGCGCCGGCTGGCGGTATTCGGCCTGCTCGCCGACAAGGACCTGGCAGGCGTGGTCGCGCCGCTGCACGGGCTGATCGATGACTGGGCCGTGGCCCCGCTGGACACCCCGCGCAGCCGGCCGGCTGCCGAGTTGGCCGACGCCTTGGCGAACCTTGGCGCGGCGGTGAAGTCTTATGCCGGAGTCGACGCGGCCCTCGAAGGGCAATGCGCGCAGGCAACGGCAGATGACCAGATCGTGCTGTTCGGTTCGTTTTTCTGTGTCGCCCAGGCCCTGGCGTGGCTGGAGCGGCATGCCCAGGAGGGTTGAGTAGATGGCAGTGCTGGATAAAGGGATGAAACAGCGCATGGTCGGTGCGCTGGTGCTGGTGGCACTGGCGGTGATCTTCCTGCCGATGCTGTTCACCCGCGAGGACGAGATGCGCCAGGTGCGCGTCGAAGCCCCGCAGGCACCTGCCATGCCCAGCCTGCCGGAAGTGAAGGTAGACCCGGTGACCGTGCCGCAGCCGCAGGAAGTTCCTGAAGCACCGCAGTCGGCGCCGGTGGTGGTCGACGAGTCGACTGCCCCTGCCAGCACGCCCAGCCAGCCGATCACGGCCTCACCACAGACCCAGGCACAGGCTCAGCCGGCCAAGCCGCAGGCCGCCGCACCGGCGGCCAAGGTCGAAACCAAACCTGCAGCGACGCCGGCCCAGGCTGCGCCATCGAAGATCGACGTCAACGGGCTGCCGGTCAGCTGGTCGATCCAGCTGGCCAGCCTGTCCAACCGCGCCGGTGCCGAGAAGCTGCAGCAAACCTTGCGTAGCCAGGGTTACAACGCCTATATCCGTTCGGCCGGCGGCATGAACCGGGTGTATGTGGGGCCATTGATCGAGCGCGCCGAGGCCGAGCGCGTGCGCGATGCGGTCAACCGCCAGAACAGCCTGAAGGGCTTTGTGGTGCGCTTCCAGCCTGAGCGCGGCTGATATCGCCGGGGCGGCTTTGCCGCCCATCGCCGGCAAGCCACACACACAGAGATCGCATCAGGGCTGGCAGGTGTTTGTCAGAAGATATGCAGCGCCTGTGAGATCGAGCGCCGCCCGCGCGGCGCAATCGCGAGCTGCGCTCGCTCCTACGTTTGTTTCGGGCCAGTAACGCCTGTGACAGGCGCGCGCGGCCGCCTTGTTTGTACGGCGCGATATCGAGGCATGCACCAAGGCGTTCGCGCGCGAATCCCACAGGAATAATTGGCCCGAAACAAACGTAGGAGCGAGCGCAGCTCGCGATTGCGCCGCGCGGGCGGCGCTCGCTCTAACAGGCGCTGCCATACCTTGCGGCAAACACCTGTCAGCCCTAAAGGCGATCCCTGTGGGAGCTGGCTCGCTGGCGATGAAGCAAACACCAATCCACCTGACATTCCGCTTACCCAAGCCCCCACCGCTCTGGTAAAATGCGCCGCCTCAAACGTCTGCAGGCAGCACCGTGGCATTTACCCTGGTTGATTGGGCGATCATCGCGATCATCGCCGTCTCCACACTGATCAGTCTCAAGCGCGGCTTCGTCAAGGAAGCCTTGTCCTTGCTCATCTGGATCATTGCCGGTGCGGTTGCCTGGATGTTCGGCGGTTCGCTCTCGGTGTATCTTGAAAGCTACATCCAGACGCCATCGATGCGCGTCATCGCAGGCTGCGCCATTCTTTTCGTCGCCACCTTGCTGGTGGGGGCCATGGTCAACTTCCTGGTCGGCGAGCTGATCCGCGTGACCGGGCTGTCCGGCACCGATCGCTTCCTGGGCATGGCCTTCGGCGCCGCGCGCGGGGCCTTGCTGGTAGTGGTGGCCATCGGCCTGATCAGCCTGGGGCCGGTTCAACAGGACACCTGGTGGCAGGAATCGCGCCTGATACCACAATTTCTTCTGGTCGCCGACTGGTCGAAAAACCTGATTCTGGGTTTCGCCGGCCAGTGGTCGCCCGGTGGTCTGATCAGCGCTCCGGCTGATCTTCCGTTCAAGGAACAGTTGCTCGGGCCAGCTAAGCCCTGAGCGCTATTCACTCAAGTTTCATCAAAGTAGGGGTTGCGTCGCATGTGTGGCATCGTCGGTATCGTCGGTAAGTCGAACGTCAATCAGGCGCTGTATGACGCGCTTACGGTCCTCCAGCACCGCGGCCAGGACGCTGCCGGTATCGTGACCAGCCATGACGGCCGGTTGTTCCTGCGCAAGGATAATGGCCTGGTGCGCGACGTGTTCCAGCAGCGCCACATGCAGCGCCTGGTGGGCAACATCGGCATCGGCCATGTGCGCTACCCGACCGCGGGCAGCTCGACCTCGGCCGAGGCCCAGCCGTTCTACGTCAACTCCCCGTATGGCATCACCCTGGCGCATAACGGCAACCTGACCAACGTAGAACAGTTGGCCAAGGAGATCTACGAGTCCGACCTGCGCCATGTCAACACCAACTCCGACTCGGAAGTGCTGCTCAACGTGTTCGCCCACGAGCTGGCGGTGCGCGGCAAGCTGCAGCCGACCGAAGAAGACGTGTTCGCTGCCGTTTCCCATGTGCACAGCCGCTGTGTGGGTGGCTACGCCGTGGTGGCAATGATCACCGGCTACGGTATCGTCGGCTTCCGTGACCCGCACGGCATTCGCCCGGTGGTGTTCGGCCAGCGTCACACCGACGAAGGCGTGGAATACATGATCGCCTCCGAAAGCGTCGCCCTGGACGTGCTCGGTTTCACCCTGATCCGCGACCTGGCACCTGGCGAAGCGGTGTACATCACCGAAGAAGGCCAGCTGTTCACCAAGCAGTGCGCCGAAGCGCCGAAGCTGCAGCCATGCATCTTCGAGCATGTCTACCTGGCCCGCCCAGACTCGATCATCGACGGTGTGTCGGTGTACAAGGCGCGCCTGCGCATGGGTGAAAAGCTCGCCGACAAGATCATGCGCGAGCGCCCCGATCACGACATCGACGTGGTCATCCCGATTCCGGACACCAGCCGCACCGCCGCCCTGGAGCTGGCCAACCGCCTGGGTGTCAAGTTCCGCGAAGGCTTCGTCAAGAACCGTTACATCGGCCGTACCTTCATCATGCCTGGCCAGGCGGCGCGCAAGAAGTCGGTGCGCCAGAAGCTCAACGCCATCGAACTGGAATTCCGTGGCAAGAACGTGATGCTGGTGGACGATTCGATCGTGCGCGGTACCACGTGCAAGCAGATCATCCAGATGGCCCGCGAAGCCGGCGCCAAGAATGTCTACTTCTGCTCGGCAGCCCCGGCAGTGCGCTTCCCCAACGTCTACGGCATCGACATGCCGAGCGTGCACGAACTGATCGCCCACAACCGCACCACCGAACAGGTGGGTGAGTTGATTGGCGCCGACTGGCTGGTCTATCAGGACCTGCCGGACCTGATCGACTCGGTCGGCGGCGGCAAGATCAAGATCGAGCACTTCGACTGCGCGGTGTTCAACGGTGAGTATGTCACCGGCGATATCGACGAAGCCTACCTCGACCGCATCGAGCAGGCCCGTAACGACCTGGCCAAGGTCAAGAACCAGGCGGTCAGCGCGATCATCGACCTCTACAACAACTGATTCAGGGAGCGACGGCATGACGGATCAATGGGATGCCGGGCGACTGGACAGCGACCTCGAGGGTGTCGGTTTCGACACCCTGGCGGTGCGCGCTGGCCAAAGCCGTACACCGGAAGGCGAGCACAGCGAAGCGCTGTTCCTGACCTCCAGCTATGTGTTCCGCACGGCGGCAGACGCCGCTGCGCGTTTCGCCGGCGAAACGCCAGGCAACGTCTATTCGCGTTACACCAACCCGTCGGTGCGTGTCTTCGAAGAGCGGCTGGCAGCGATGGAAGGCGCCGAGCAGGCCGTGGGCACCTCCACCGGCATGGCGGCGCTGCTTGCGGTGGTCATGTCGTTGTGCAGTGGCGGTGACCATGTGCTGGTGTCGCAGAGCGTATTTGGCTCGACCATCAGCCTGTTCGAGAAGTACTTCAAGCGCTTCGGCCTGCAGGTGGACTACGTGCCGCTGGCCGACCTCGCGGGCTGGGAAAAGGCCATCAAGGCCAATACCAAGCTGCTGATCGTCGAATCGCCGTCCAACCCGCTGGCCGAACTGGTCGATATCACTGCCCTCAGTGAAATCGCCCATGCCCATGGCGCCATGCTGGTCGTCGACAACTGCTTCAGCACCCCGGCACTGCAGCAACCGTTGAAGCTGGGTGCCGATATCGTGTTCCACTCGGCGACCAAGTTCATCGACGGCCAGGGGCGTTGCATGGGCGGCGCAGTGGCCGGCCGAGCCGAGCAGATGAAAGAGGTGGTGGGCTTCCTGCGTACCGCAGGCCCGACCCTCAGCCCGTTCAATGCCTGGATCTTCACCAAGGGCCTGGAAACCTTGCGGTTGCGCATGCGTGCGCATTGCGAAAGTGCCCAGGCCCTGGCTGAGTGGCTGGAGCGACAGGACGGCGTGGAGAAGGTGCATTACGCCGGCTTGCCAAGCCACCCCCAGCACGCCCTGGCCAAGCGCCAGATGAGTGGCTTTGGTGCAGTGGTCAGCTTCGAGGTCAAGGGCGGCAAAGAGGGCGCCTGGCGCTTCATCGACGCCACTCGGGTGATTTCCATCACCACCAACCTGGGCGACAGCAAGACCACCATCGCCCACCCGGCCACCACGTCCCACGGCCGCCTGTCGCCGCAGGAGCGTGAGGCTGCAGGTATTCGCGACAGCCTGATCCGCGTTGCGGTGGGCCTGGAAGACGTGGCAGACCTGCAGGCCGACCTGGCGCGTGGGTTGGCCGCGCTGTGATGCAGATTGGCGGCAGCACCCCGGGCCACAACGGCCGGGTAGCACTGGTGACCGGTGCCGCGCGCGGCATCGGCCTGGGCATTGCCGCCTGGTTGATCTGCGAGGGTTGGCAGGTGGTGCTCAGCGACCTAGACCGGCAGCGGGGGGCCAAGGTGGCCAAGGCCCTGGGTGACAATGCCTGGTTCATCACCATGGACGTTGCCGACGAAGCCCAGGTCAGTGCCGGGGTGTCCGAGGTGCTCGGGCAATTTGGCCGCCTGGATGCACTGGTGTGCAATGCAGCGATCGCCAACCCGCACAACCAGACCCTGGAAAGCCTGAGCCTGGCGCAGTGGAACCGGGTGCTGGCGGTGAACCTGAATGGCCCGATGCTGCTGGCCAAGCATTGTGCGCCGTACCTGCGTGCGCACAACGGGGCGATCGTCAACCTCACCTCCACCCAGGCGCGGCAGTCCGAGCCTGATACCGAGGCCTACGCGGCGAGCAAGGGCGGCCTGGTGGCCTTGACCCATGCGCTGGCGATAAGTTTGGGCCCGGAGATCCGCGTCAACGCGGTGAGCCCTGGCTGGATCGATGCCCGTGACCCGGCGCAGCGCCGTGCCGAGCCATTGAGCGAAGCCGACCACGCCCAGCACCCGACGGGCAGGGTAGGGACCGTGGAGGATGTGGCTGCCATGGTTGCCTGGTTGCTGTCACGGCAGGCGGCGTTCGTCACTGGCCAGGAGTTCGTGGTCGATGGCGGCATGACCCGCAAGATGATCTACACCTGAGCTGCAAGCTTCAAGCTTCAAGCTTCAAGCTGCAAGAGGGGACCGCAAGGTTCCTTCGTCATTTGTAGGGTTCAGAAATTCATCAAGCGACCCCAAGCTTCTTCTTGCCACTTGCCACTTGCCACTTGCCACTTGCCACTTGCCACTTGCCACTTGCCACTTGCCACTTGCCACTTGCCACTTGCCACTTGCCACTTGCCACTTCTTCGAAAAAAATCCAACGGGGCTATTGACTTAGCTTCGCCACCTGCGTAAATTTCGCGGCCTCAGCGAAGCAAACGCAACAAGTAACATCGCGAGGGTGATTAGCTCAGCCGGGAGAGCATCTGCCTTACAAGCAGAGGGTCGGCGGTTCGATCCCGTCATCACCCACCACTTCCTGAGATGTTCCTGCCGCTTCAGGTTTCGCAAGAAGCCCAAAGCCAGAGAGGAACGCACTGCGCAGCGGTAGTTCAGTCGGTTAGAATACCGGCCTGTCACGCCGGGGGTCGCGGGTTCGAGTCCCGTCCGCTGCGCCATTTTTCAGTAACAGATGGGTGCCTGGCACCGGTCTGAAGCCACAAGGCCAACGCCTTGGGCTGATCCCAGTTTCAATCGGGCGCAAGCCTGAACGATACGCAGCGGTAGTTCAGTCGGTTAGAATACCGGCCTGTCACGCCGGGGGTCGCGGGTTCGAGTCCCGTCCGCTGCGCCATCTTCGTTTCAAGGTCCCTAGAACGCCTTGAAACAAACACGAGAGAAGCGATGATCCAATCGCTTTTTTTGTGCCTGCCTCGCGGCCCTCGTGCCCAAGGTCAGACCCAGTTTCAATCGGGCGCAAGCCTGAATGATACGCAGCGGTAGTTCAGTCGGTTAGAATACCGGCCTGTCACGCCGGGGGTCGCGGGTTCGAGTCCCGTCCGCTGCGCCATCTTCGCCCCAAGGCCCCGTGAACGCCTTGAGGCAACGTCAAAGCGACCTTCGGGTCGCTTTTTTCGTTCTGGTACCTGGCTGTTATTGGCCTGGGCCCACATTTACACCAACCTTACAGGTTCTTCACCGACCAGTGGGTGGTGTGCTTGCCTGCTGTGTTGCACAATAGGCACCCTCTCGACATACCCGGAATACGCAATGACCAGATCTTCCGTCTTTGGTGCGCTCGGGCTGGCCCTGGTGCTGGCGGGCGTGAGCGGTTGTTCTTCGAAAAAAGCGGCCGTCTACGAGCACGAGAACTTCGCTGACTCGGGTACGTTCTCGCGCAGTTTCCCGGTAAGCGATGCCGGCTCTTGCGAGGCGGCGCGGCGCGCCTTGCTCAGCCAGGGCTACATCATCACCAGCAGCGGTGCCAACCAGGTAGTGGGCAACAAGAGCTTCCAGCAGAACAGCGAAAACCACCTGCAGATCAGCTTCAACGTTACCTGCGCGCCAGACGCGAGTGACGACCAGCACTCGACCATGTTCGCCAACGCCCTGCAGGACCGCTACGCGCTGAAAAAATCCAACACCTCGGCCAGCCTGGGCGTGGGTGTGCTGGGGTCGGTGTCGATGCCGATTGGCTCCAGCGACGACTCGATGGTCAAGGTCGCGAGCGAGACGGTAACGGCGGCGCAATTCTACGATCGCTATTTTGCCTTGGTGGAAAGTTACCTGCCCAAGCCGAAGAAGGTCAGCAAAGCCAAGGTCGAAGCGCCAAAAGTGGAAAAGCCGGCGGTTACCCTGGGGCTGCCGGAGCAAGCGGCGGCGAACCCGCTGGCACCGACCCCGGCGGCAGCAGCGCCGGCACCCGCTGCTGAAACTACGCCCGCCGCGCAGGCCGCGCCTGTCACCGAAACGCAGCCCGCGCCAGCAGCGGCTGCCCCAGCCACGGAGGCGCCAGTGGCACCCGTGGTGGATGACAGCCAAGGTTCGCAGCCGCTGGCACCGCCGCCCGAAGCAGCGCCGATTCAGGTGCAGCAGGAAGCGCAGCCGGCCGAGGCAGCCACGGCCACGCCTTGATGCTTTAGCAGTGCTGGCCGCTGGCGGGCCCTGTCATACCCACAAGGCCAGCAGCGCGGCGGCCAACGCAGGTGGCATCACCAGCGCACCCAGGCACAGAAAACGCCATGCGCTGACATGCTCCCCCTCCCTGCGGATCGCCACCAGCCACAACAGGGTGGCCAGGGAGCCGGTAATCGACAGGTTCGGCCCCAGGTCGACGCCGATCAGCAAGGCTGCAGTGGTTTGCTGGGGCAGCGCCATCAGCGAGCCCATGGACCCGGCGATCAACCCGGTGGGCAGGTTGTTCATCAGGTTGCTGGCGATCGCTACACCCACGCCGCCGACCCAGCTGGCGGTAACCGGTGTTTGTGCGGACAGGCTGGCCAGTGCCTGGGCGAGGCGTTCGATCAGCCCGGTCTGTGCAACGGCTTCGACCAGTATGAACAGGCCTGCCACCAAGGGCAGCACGCCCCAGGCCACGTGGCGCAGCACCGGCAGTGGGCTGCGCCGCTGCCACAGGTGGATCAGTGCCGTGGTCGCCACCCCGGCACAGAATGTTGGCAGCCCCAGCGCCCGGTCCAGTGCCGAGGCGCCCAGCAGCAACGCGCCGGTGACCACGATGCCCATTGCACACAGGCGGGCGCCAGTCGTCAGGGGCGCGCCGCTCACGCTCAGCGCCAGCGGTTGGCGGATCTGCCGGCGCTGAGTCACCCGCAGCACCCCATAGGTCAGGCAGATTGCGGCCAGGGAAGGCAGGCTGAACTGGCGTAGCCAGTCCAGCAGTGGCGGCATATGGCTGCCGAATACCACCAGGTTGGCAGGGTTGGAGATAGGCAGTACGAAACTCGCGGCGTTGGCGATGAAGGCGCAGATGAACAGGTAGGGCAGTGGGTCGGCCTTGGCGGCCTTGCACGCGGCATAGACTGCCGGGGTCAGGACCACGGCCGTGGCGTCGTTGGACAGGAACACCGTAACCAGCGTGCCCACCAGGAATACCAGGTCGAACAGCCGTTGCCCGGAACCCCGCGCATGCTGCACGGCATACCGTGCCAGCCAGTCGAACAGGCCTTCCTGACGAGCGAGTTCGGCCAGTACCATCATGCCGACCAGAAACAGGTAGACGTCACCGCCTTCGGCCACCGCGGCCAGGGCCCGCCGAGGCGTCATCAGGCCAAGGCCGACCAGCAGCACCGCCCCGCCCATGGCCCAGACGTACTCCGGAACGCGCCATGGGCGCAAAATGACGCCGCAGGTCGCCAGTGCGGCGACCGCCCAGATGATCAATGCACTTTCACTGACAGGCATAAGGCGCTCAGTTTCCGACCGGGGTGGGCAGTGGCGCTGGCAGGCTGCGCGGGTGCGTTTCTGGCAGCGCCAGCACTACCAGGATGAAGGCGACCCCGGCGATACCGGCCAGGGTCAGGAACGCCGCATCGTAGCCCGCAGCCTGCACCACCAGCCCGGCGATGCCAGGGCTGAGCGCAGCGCCCAGCCCGAACACCGCGGTCAGCGCGCCAAGGCTCACATTGAATCGGCCGGTGCCTTCGGTCAGGTCCTTGACCACAATCGGGAACAGCGCACCGAAGATCCCGGCGCCGATGCCATCGAGCAGTTGCACGCCCACCAGCCAGAACGGGTTGTCAGACACCACATAGAGCGCCCCGCGAAGCGGCAGTATCAGGAAACCGATCAGCAGGAACGGCTTGCGGCCCCAGTGTTCGGCCTTGGCGCCTACCAGCAGCGCCATGGGCACCATCACCAGTTGCGCGGCAACGATGCAGGCGGAGGTCAGCGGGGTGGCCAGCTGCAGGTCGACCTGCGAGAGCTTCTGGCTGACCAGTGGCAGCATGGCCGCGTTGGCCAGGTGAAACAGCGCGCAACACGCGGCGAATACCAGCAGGGTCCGGTTGTGCAGCAGTACACGCAGCCCTGCAGGGGCGTCATCACCGCCAGGGCCATGCGCCAGGCCGCGAGCCAGTTGGTGATCGATGGCCGTGGCAGGCACGCAGCTCACCGCCACCACACTGGCCACGGTCAAGACGGCCATCAGGTAGAACACCACCACCGGGCCGAACAGGTAGGCCAGGCCGCCGGCCAGCAGCGCCGAACAGGCGTTGCCAGCATGGTTGAAGGTTTCGTTGCGGCCTACTCGGCGGGTAAAGGCCTTGGGGCCGCTGATGCCCAAGGATATGGCGGCAATCGCTGGCGCAAAGATCGAGCCCGCCAGGGCACTGATGGTCTGGGTCAGGGCTACCCCGCTGAACGAGGAAATCCACGGCAACAGCAGGCAGCTGCCAGTCACCAGCAGCGCAGCGATCACCACCACGGCACGCTTGGCTTTGGTACGGTCGATCAATGCCCCTGCCGGGGTTTGCGCCAACAGTGCAGCAATGCCTGCCAAGCTCATCACCAGGCCGATGCTTGCCGGTTGCCATTGATGCACCGCCAGCAGGTAGATGGCCAAGTATGGCCCAAGCCCGTCGCGCACATCTGCCAAAAAGAAGTTCAGCCAGTCGAGGGCGCTGTCGGGGGAAGCGGGAGAGCGTGGTTTGGCCAAGATGCAATCTCGAAATGGATCATGGGGGGAGCGCACCCGCGGTGGGCGCCGGCCGTAACGGACAGGCACACGGCTTCGCCCAGGCCATGCTCGGTGGTCGTTATTCAACTGACAACTGGGTGTAGAAAAGCGCTCCGAAAACCGTAAGTGAAACATTCTTAATGGCTGCTTCACGCCGCAGGCGCTTCCCGCTTCGCTAGCATGCCGTGCTTTTACTGCGGAGAAAACTCCAGTGTTTCGAATGTTGTCCTGTGCTGCTGTATTGGCATCTTCATTGACCTGCTCGCTCGCCCAGGCTGCGCCTGCCGAACCGCCAACCCTCACGGTCCTGAGCTCCGGTGGCATCATGGGCGCAATCCGGGAAGTGGCGCCTGCCTACGAGAAGAAATTCGGGGTCAAGCTGCAGGTGCTGGCCGCGCCTTCCATGGGCGAAACGCCACAGGCCATTCCCAACAGGCTTGCCCGTGCCGAGCCGGCGGACGTTGTGCTGATGGTGGGTGCTGCCCTGGACAAGCTGGTGGCGGGTGGCCAGGCTGACAAGAGCAGCCGGGTCGACCTGGGCCAATCATTCATCGCCATGGCCGTGCGCCAAGGCCAGCCCAAGCCGGATATCAGCACCTTGCAGGGCTTGCGCGCCGTACTGCTCAACAGCAAATCCGTGGCGTACTCCGACAGCGCCAGCGGCGTCTACCTGTCCAAGACCCTATTCCCCGGCATGCACCTGGGTGCTGGCTTCGCGGCCAAGGCCCACATGATTCCTGCCGAGCCGGTAGGCGCTGTGATCGCTCGCGGCCAGGCTGAAATCGGCTTCCAGCAGTTGAGCGAGCTCAAACCCGTCAAGGGCATCGATATCGTTGGCCTGATCCCGGCCGAAGTCCAGAAAATGACCCTGTATTCGGGCGCGGTGGTCAGCAACAGCCAGCACCATGCCGCCGCGCAGGCGCTGCTCGACTACCTGGCATCGCCACAAGCCGACGCAGCGATCGAGGACAGCGGCCTGAAGCCACTGCCCCATTCGCGCGGTTAGCGGCAGGGGGCGGCGCCATCGGGCCTGCTAAAGGCTAAGATGCGCAAGGATAGCCCCCTATCGTTGAAAGAGAGCTGTATGGAGTTACGTCAACTTCGCTATTTCCTGAGTGTCCTGGAGCACGGCAGCCTTGGCAGGGCTGCGGTCGAGCTTGGCGTCGGTGCTTCGGCACTGAGCCAGCAATTGTCAAAGCTGGAAAGCGAGGTCTGTACCCGGTTGCTGACGCGCTCGAGCACCGGCGTGTCGCCGACTGCTGCGGGCCTGGCCTTCGAGTACCACGCGCGCCTGGCCCTGCGCCAGGCAGAGCACGCTGTGTTGGCCGCGCAAAGCGGCCGCATGAGCGGCTATGTCAGCGTGGGCCTGGCGCCGACTACAGCGTCGGTGCTGGGCCTGACGCTGATCGACAAGATGCGTGAACGCTACCCCGACATCCGCCTGCACCTGGTGGAGATGCTGTCGGGCTACCTGGTGAACCAACTCAACGCCAGGCACCTTGACCTTGCGGTGTTGTTCCAGGCAGAAGCGGGGCCGCGGCTGGATGTTCGGCCGCTGCTGACCGAGCGGCTGTTTGCACTCATCCCCGCCGCGCTGGTGCGCCCCGAATGGGGTGAATCGCTTACGTTGCAGCAGATCGCCACGCTGCCCCTGGTGATGCCCAGCACACAGCACGGCTTGCGCGCGACCCTACGCGCGATCTTCGAGCGTGCCGGGCTGGAGGCCAACATTGTCATGGAAGTCGATGGCCTGTCGCTGCTGATGGATTGCGTTTGTGCGGGCCATGCCGCCACCCTGCAGCCAGGCGCCACGGTGGCCCGGGCGCACCAGGCGGGGTTGCGGGTCTATGCCATTGATGATGCCCAGGCGCAGCGCCGCAATGTGATGGTCAGCCTGGCCGACGACGAGCTGTCACCGGCTGCACTGGCGACCCGGATCGTGCTGCAGGAAGTGGCGCGGGCGCTGGTGGAGCAGGGGCGGTGGCCTGGCGCCCGGCTGCTCTGACGGTGGCCCGCTGCTTGCCCACCCTTTAGAAAAACTGAAGGCCCCCCCGGTGTCATCGCGTTTCGCCCCGCCCGGGCACTGATTAAAGTCCCTGGCCACGAGGAGCAGCCGACCATTCGGCGCTTCGTGATCTGGAGGCAAAATGATCGATGTGCTAGTCATCGGAGGGGGTAATGCCGCCCTCTGTGCCGCGCTGATGGCGCGCGAGGCCGGAGCCAGCGTGCTGCTGCTCGAAGCCGCACCCCGCGCCTGGCGTGGTGGCAATTCCCAACACACGCGCAACCTGCGCTGCATGCATGACGCCCCGCAGGATGTGCTGGTCGAAGCATACCCCGAAGAGGAGTTCTGGCAGGACCTGCTCAAGGTCACCGGGGGCCAGACCAACGAAAAGCTCGCGCGCCTGGTGATCCGTGCCTCTGCCAGTTGCCGGGGCTGGATGCGCCGGCATGGCGTGCATTTTCAGCCTTCCTTGTCCGGTGCGCTGCACACTGCCCGCACCAACGCGTTTTTCATGGGGGGTGGCAAGGCGCTGGTCAATGCCTATTTCCGCAGCGCCGAAGCGCTGGGCGTGCAGATACGCTACGACACGCCTGTGGCCGACATCGAGCTGGACAACGGCCGCTTCGTTGCCGCCCATGTGCCGGCGCGCCAGGTTCAGGGGCGCACCCTGCCGGGCGAACGTATCGAGGCGCGCAGTTGTGTGCTGGCGGCCGGTGGCTTCGAGTCCAACCGCCAGTGGTTGCGCGATGCCTGGGGGCAGAACGAGCGGGGTGAATGGCCTGCGGACAACTTCCTGATTCGTGGTACGCGGTTCAACGAAGGGGTGCTGTTGCGCCGCATGATCGAACAGGGTGCCGACACCATCGGCGACCCCACGCAAGCGCACATGGTGGCGATCGACGCCCGGGCGCCGCTTTACGACGGCGGCATCTGCACGCGTATCGACTGTGTGTCGCTGGGGGTGGTGGTCAACCGCGACGGCCAGCGCTTTTACGATGAAGGCGAGGATTTCTGGCCCAAGCGCTATGCCATCTGGGGCCGGCTGGTGGCTCAGCAGCCAGGGCAGGTGGGCTTCTCGATCATTGACCAGAAAGCCCTAGGTCGTTTCATGCCGCCAGTGTTCCCGGGCGCGCGCGCCGACACCCTGGAGGGGCTGGCGGCGTTGCTCGGTTTGCCCGTGCCGGCCTTCGTCGAGACGGTGCAGGCCTACAACCGCGCCTGCCGGGTCGGCAGCTTCGATCACACCCGCCTGGACGACTGCCACACCCAAGGCCTGCAACCGGTGAAAAGCCACTGGGCTCGGCCGCTCGACACGCCGCCTTACTACGGCTACCCGCTGCGCCCCGGCGTGACCTTCACCTACCTGGGGCTGCGCACCGATGAAACGGCGGCCGTGCATTTTGCCGGTCGGCCCAGTCCCAACCTGTTCGTCGCCGGCGAAATGATGGCGGGCAATGTGCTGGGCAAGGGCTACACGGCAGGTGTCGGCATGTCCATCGGCACTGCCTTCGGCCGCATCGCCGGCACCAGCGCCGCTGCCGCAACCGGCCACGACCATCCAGAACACGAGAACGACCATGACCGCGCAACTGCCTGAAGCACGCCAGCCCGTCGCCCAACCCGCAGCACTCGAACTGATACCTGCGCTGAACCTGGAAGAGCAGGAAGTCGACCGGCAAATGCGTATCTGCAATGCCTGCCGCTACTGCGAGGGCTTTTGTGCCGTATTCCCGGCAATGACCCGTCGGCTTGAGTTCGGCAAGGCCGACATCCACTACCTGGCCAACCTGTGCCACAACTGTGGGGCCTGCCTGCATGCCTGCCAGTACGCCGACCCCCACGAATTTGCCGTGAACGTGCCCCAGGCCATGGCCAAGGTGCGTGGCCAGACCTACGCCGAGTATGCCTGGCCGGCCCGCTTCGGCCGGCTGTATCAGCACAACGGCACCTACGTCGCCGTTGCCCTGTCGCTGGCCCTATCGCTGTTCCTGCTGCTGACCTTGTGGCTCAACGGCACGTTGTTGCCGGGGCGGCTGGCCGGAAACTTCTACGCGGTTTTCCCGCACAATACCCTGGCATTGATGTTCGGTGGGGTATTCGCGGCGGCGGGCCTGGCGCTTGGGGTGGCGGTACGTCGCTTCTGGCGTGCTGTAACGCCTGCAAACGCCCAGGCGCAACCCGCCCAAGGCGCTGTGCTGGAGGCAACCAGCGCGGTGTTGACCTTGAAGTACCTGGACGGTGGCCACGGCCAGGGCTGCAACAATGCCGATGACCGCTACACGCTGTGGCGCCGGCGCTTCCATCACATGACCTTCTACGGCTTCATGCTGTGCTTTGCCGCCACGGTCGTCGCTACCGGTTACCACTACCTGCTGGGCCAGCAGGCGCCATACCCGCTGCTCAGCGCGCCGGTGCTGCTTGGTACCTTGGGGGGTATCGGCCTGATCGTCGGCCCGCTCGGGTTGCTGGCGCTGAACCTGCGCCGGGCCCCGGAGCAGGGCGACGTCGCCCAGCGCCCCATGGACCGTGCCTTCATTCTGCTCCTGCTGCTGGTCAGCGCCAGTGGCCTTGCCTTGCTGGGCCTGCGTGATACCGCAGCAATGGCGATCGTGCTGGCGCTGCACCTGGGTACGGTCATGGCGCTGTTCATCACGTTGCCCTATGGCAAGTTCGCCCATGGGCTGTTCCGCTCGGCGGCCCTGCTCAAGTTCGCCATCGAGAAGCGCCGCCCCAACACCCTCGGCCTGGGCGGGGAATGACGATGAGTGCTGCCGCCCTGCACCCCTCGCTGCACCCAGGCCAACGAGAGGCTGACCGGTCAGCGGTTGGGCCACTTCTCCAGCAGGATCGAGACGAATTTTTCCGCCGCCGGCGACAGCGAGGCGCCACGCCGGTAGACCAGGCCCAGGGTGCGCGTGACCTCGGGTTCGGTCAGCGGCACGCTGACCAGCGTCGGGTGGTCGGCGTTGGGCATGGCCAGGCTGGGCATGGCCGACACGCCCAGCCCGGCTTCGACCATGCCCAGCGAGGTGGACAGGTGCTGCACTTCATAAAACCACTTGGGCCGCAGGTTGAGCCCGGACAGGGCGTGGTCCAGCAGCATTCGGTTGCCGCTCAGCCGGCCCACGCCAATCAGGCGGTAGTCGGCCAGTTCCGTCCAGGTCACGCATTCCCGGTTTGCCAGCTTGTGGTCGCGACGGCAAGCCAGCACGAAATGCTCCTGTACCAGCGAGACGAACTCGATGTCCGGGTGCTGGCCGCTCATCATGTTGATGCCGAAGTCGGCTTCACCGCGCAGCACGGCTTCAAGCCCGTCGTTGGCACTGAGGTCAAGCAGGCGGATACGGATCTTCGGGTATTGCTCGTTGTAGTCGCGAATCACCGACGGCAGGAAATAGAACGCGGCGGTGGGGATGCAGGCCAGGGTCACCTGGCCGGTCTGGCGCTCGGCCAGCTCGCGAATGCTCAGGATCGAGTCTTCGAAGTCATCCAGCAGGCGCCTGGCCTTGGGCAGGAAGTCGCGCCCGACACTGGTCAGGCTGACGCGACGGGTGGTGCGCTCAAGCAGGGACGTGCCCAACCCTTCTTCCAGCTTCTTGATCCGCCGGCTGAGCGCCGGCTGGGACAAATGCAGCGCTTCCGCAGCCTCGTGGAAACTGCCGAGTTCGGCGATTTTCACGAAAGATCGGATGTCTTGGAGTTCATATTCCATCTCGAATCGCTCTCTGGCCCCGGTGTTTAATTGATGCCTGGATCGGAATAATAACTACGATATTTGCATTGGATTGATTTATCCATCCCTGTCAATCTTGTGTCCACAACATCAATGATGTCCATTGATCAACAAGAGTGCGAAATCATGCAACGAATTCCTTGCGTACTCATGCGCGGTGGCACCTCCAAGGGGCCGTTTTTCCACGCCTGGGACCTGCCTGCCAACGTGGTCGAGCGCGACGAATTACTGATCAACCTGATGGGCTCCGGGCATGAACTGGAGATCGACGGGATCGGTGGCGGTAGCCCGCAGACCAGCAAGGTGGCGATTGTAAGCCCTTCGCTGCATGCCGACGCTGACGTAGATTACCTGTTCGTGCAGGTCATGGTCGCGCAGCGCAGGGTCGACACCGCCCCTAACTGCGGCAACATGCTGTGCGCCGTTGGCCCGTTCGCTATCGAGCAAGGGTTGGTCAAGGGCCAGGAAGGCAAGACCCTGGTGCGCATCCGCAACCTCAACACCGGAACGTTCGTCAACTCGCTGGTGGAAACCCCCGGCGGGATCGTGCGTTACGAAGGCCGCACGGCGATCGATGGCGTTCCGGGCACTGCCGCCCCGGTGCAGCTGACGTTCCTCGATGCGGTTGGCAGCAAGACCGGCAAGCTGTTCCCGACCGGCCAGGCCACCGACGTGATCGACGGCGTACCGGTCACCTGCATCGACATGGCCATGCCGATGATGGTGGTCGAGGCCAGCCAGCTCGGTGTCACCGGTTCGGAAACGCCTGCCGAACTCGATGCCAACGAAGACCTGCTCAAGCGCCTGGAAGCGCTGCGCCTGAAGGCCGGCAAGGCCATGGGCCTGGGCGATGTCAGCGGGATGGTCATCCCCAAGCCGGTGTTGGTTTCCAAACCGCGCTATGACGGCACCCTGCAGGTTCGCTACTTCATGCCGCACAGCTGCCACCGCGCGCTGGCCATTACAGGTTCGATCGGGTTGGCCACTGCCTGTGTCAGCCCTGGCACCGTGATCGGTGAACTGCTGGGCGAGGGCGCCGAGCAATTGACCGAAGTGCGCCTGGAACACCCAAGCGGTGGCATCGATGTGGCATTGTCGCGCACCGGCGCCGATGGCAAGACCATCCAGGCCTCGGTGGTGCGAACTGCCCGACGGTTGTTCTCAGGTTTCGTTTACGCCCCTACATTCCGCAGATTGGCCGGGTAGCTCTGGCAGCCGTTCAGCTCCAAACAATTGCAACAAGCGCATCCGCACAATTTCAACAATGGGTGATGCCTCATGAGACTCGCCAAATCGCTGTACTTTCAGATCCTCTGCGCCGTCCTGCTGGGCGTAGTGGTCGGCCACTTCTGGGCGCAACAGGCTGTTGCGCTCAAGCCGCTGGGTGATGCTTTCATCAAGCTGATCAAGATGATGATTGCCCCGGTGGTGTTCTGCACCATCGTCACCGGCATCGCCGGCATGACCGACAAGCGCTCCCTGGGGCGCTTGATGAGCAAGACATTGCTGTTGTTCCTGGGCCTGACCGTGGTCAGCCTGATGATCGGCCTGGCGGCGGTGTACCTGTTCCGCCCGGGCGTCGGGATGAACATCGACCCTGCGACCCTCAGCACTGCCGGGCTGAGCCAGTACGCTGCGTCGGCGGCCAAGCTCAGCGTGGTCGACTTCTTCATGCACATCATCCCGGACACCTTCATCGGTGCGTTCAACAAGGGTGAGGTGCTGCCGGTGCTGTTCATCGCCGTGCTCAGCGGTTTTGCCCTGTCGTCCATGGGCGAGAAGGGCAAGCCGGTACTGAATGTGCTGGAATCGGCCTCGACCATGGTGTTCCGCATCTTCGGCTACCTGATGCGCTTCGCCCCCATCGGCGCCTTCGGTGCACTGGCGTTCACGGTCGGCCAGTACGGCGTGACCTCGCTGGGTGCCTTGGCCAAGCTGGTCGGTACGCTGTACATCGCCTGTGCGTTCTTCGTGCTGGTGGTGCTCGGCGGCATCTGCCGTGCGTATGGCTTCAGCCTGTGGAAGCTGCTGCGCTACTTCCGCGAGGAATTCCTGGTAGTACTCGGCACGTCCTCCACCGAGCCGGTGCTGCCGCGCATGCTGGAGAAGCTGGAGAAACTGGGCTGCAAGAAGGGCGTGGTCGGGCTGGTGCTGCCGACTGGCTATTCCTTCAACCTCGACGGCACGGCCATCTACCTGTCGCTGGCCGCGGTGTTCATCGCCCAGGCCTGCAACATCGACCTGACCCTCGGCCAGACGGTGACCATGCTGGCGATCATGCTGCTGTCGTCCAAAGGGGCAGCAGGCGTGACCGGCAGTGGTTTCGTGGCCCTGGCCTCGACCCTCACCGTGATCCACGACATCCCGCTGGCCGGGCTTGCCTTGCTGATCGGTATCGATCGCTTCATGTCCGAAGCGCGCGCCCTGACCAGCCTGGCCAGCAACGCCGTCGCGACCGTGGTCATTTCCTTGTCGGAGAATGCCTGTGACCGGAAAACGCTGCTGCGCCGCCTGAACGGAATCCCGGCCGCTGCAGACGAAGCCGATACGGCACAGGCCGACTGGGCTGCGGAGCCTCGGCACCACGGCTGAACACCTTTTCCATCTGTCCTCGCTGACTTGAAATCCCACCCAGCACCCTGACGGTGCGGGTGGGGTAGGGGGCCGTCTGCCCTGCTGGCGGCCGCAACACAATAAAAACAAGAGAAAAAACCATGCTCGCACTCCTGGGCCTGATCATGGTGGTGACCTTCACCTACCTGATCATGAGTAAACGCCTGTCACCCATCGTGGCACTCACCGTCGTACCGATTGTCTTCGCAGTGATCGGTGGCTTTGCCCCCGACCTGGGCAAGATGATGCTCGATGGCTTGAAAATGGTGGCACCGTCAGCCGCACTGTTGTTGTTCGCCATCCTGTTCTTCGGCCTGATGATCGATGCCGGCCTGTTCGACCCGCTGATCCGCAAGATCCTCAAGCGCGTCAATGGCGACCCGGTCAAGATCGCCATCGGCACCGCGCTGCTGTCGCTGGTGGTGGCGCTGGACGGTGACGGCACCACCACGTACATGATCACCTGCGCGGCCATGCTGCCGTTGTACAAGCGCATCGGCATGAACCCGATGATCCTGGCCACGGTGTCTATGCTGTCGCTGAGCATCATGAGTGGCATGAGCCCCTGGGGCGGGCCGGCTACCCGGGCCATCGCCGCGTTGGGCCTGGACGCCACCGAATACTTCATCCCGATGTTGCCGACCGTGATCGGTGGCGCTGCCTGGGTGGTGTTCACCGCCTTCCTGCTGGGCCGTGCCGAGCGTCGCCGCATCGGGAACACCGCCCTGGAGTCGGGTGGTGGCAATTGCTACATCAAGGAAATCCTTGGCGACGCTCCCTACAAGCGCCCACGCCTGGCCTATGTGAACCTGGCCCTGGTGATCGCCGTGATGACCGCGTTGGTCTTCGGGGTAATGCACGCGGCGATCCTCTTCATGATCGGGTTCGTCGCCGCGCTGATGATCAACTACCCGCAACTGGACCTGCAGAAAGAACGCATCCTCGCCCATTCGGGCAATGCCATGACCGTGGTATTGCTGGTATTTGCCGCGGGCATCTTCGCCGGTATCTTCTCGGGCACCAAGATGGTCGACGCCCTGGCGCAGACCCTGGTCGACTGGATTCCTGCCGCCTGGAGCCACTGGTTCCCACTGGTGGTGGCCCTGACCAGCATGCCATTGACCTTCGTGCTGTCGAACGACGCCTACTACTTTGGCGTGGTACCGATCCTGGCCAATGCCGCGACCGCCTATGGCATCGACCCGATTGAAATCGCCCGCGCCTCGGTGCTGGGCCAGCCGGTGCACCTGATGAGCCCACTGGTGGCCTCGACCCTGCTGTTGGTGGGGATGGTCGACCGCGACATCGGTGATTTCCAGAAAGCCACGGTGAAATGGGCGGTGCTCACATCGTTGGTGATCACTGCGCTGGCGCTGGCCACCGGTGCCTTGTCCTTCTTCGTCTGAACTGCTTCGGGCGCCGACCGGCGCCCCGCTCACCCAAAAACAACAATAGAGTATCAATCATGTCCCGAGCTGTTTTCCGTGGGGCCACCTGTGGCCTGCTGTGCGGCTGGCTGCCTGTGGCCGGCGCCGCCGGTTTCGTCGACGATAGCAAGCTGAAGCTGCAACTGCGCAATGTGTACTTCAACGAAAACTTCCGCGACGAACAGGGCATGAGCCCGCGCGCCGCTGCCACCGCCAAGAGCGAGCGGGTGGAATGGGCGCAGGGCTTCCTGCTCGACTATCAGTCCGGCTTCACCCAGGGCCCCCTGGGGCTGGGGCTCGACGCCATGGGGCTGCTCGGCGTGCGGCTCGATTCGGGCCGCGGCCGCAGCGGTACCGGTTTGCTGCCGACGCATGACGATGGCCGCGCCGCTGACGAGTTTGCCAGTGCCGGCGTGACGGCCAAGGCGCGCCTGGGGCAGACCGTGGTCAAGCATGGCACCTTGCTGCCGAAAACCCCGGTGCTGATCTACAACGATGCCCGCTTGTTGCCGCAAACCTACCAGGGCACCCAGCTGACCAGCACCGACATCGACAACCTGACCCTGACTGCCGGGCACCTGACCCGCTTCAAGCTGCGCGACTCCTCTGACAGCACTGGCCTGTACCTGGACGGCTACAGCGGTGACGAGTCTGGCGATTTCAACTTTGCCGGTGCCGACTACGCCGTCAACAAGCAGTTGAAGTTGAGCTATTTCCACGGCCAGCTGGAACATTTCTACCGCCAGGACTTTGCCGGCCTGATCTACGACCTGCCTTTGGCCGGCGGCGTGCTCACCACCGACTTGCGCTATTTCAACAGCCGCGACAGCGGCGCTGCCCGGGGCGGCGAAATCGACAATGACATGTTCAGCGGGCAACTGTCGTACACCCATTCCGGGCACACATTCGGGGGTGGCTACCAGGTGCTCGACGGCAAGGCCGGGCTGCCCTACATCAGCGGCGCCACGGTGTACTCGTTCAGTAACGTGGGTATCGGCAAGTTCATCGAGGAAGAAGAGAAAACCTGGATGGCCAGCTATGCCTACAACTTCGCTGCGGCGGGCATCCCAGGGCTTACCTTCATGACCCGCTACCTCAGCGGGGATAACGGGCGCTCGGCTGACGCCGGGCTGAGCGAGTGGGAGCGCGACATGGAGCTTGCCTACGTGGTGCAATCCGGGCCGGTCAAGGGCCTTGGGGTGAAGCTGCGCAACTACGTGTACCGCTCCGACTTCTCCCGCGGGCGTGACAGCAACCGCATCTACCTGACATACGACATCGCCCTCTGGTAAGGGCTGAGCGCCGCAGTCAGCCCTGGCGGCTCAGCCTGAGTGGCCGGCCGCGCCGGGGCGACGTGCAGGCGCTTGCGGGCGGCCATGTGGGTTCAGGTGTTGGTCGGTATGTTTACCCCAGGCATGCTGCCGTGGCCCAGGTTGCGTTCGACGTGGCGCACGGTTTTTGCCAATGTGTGTTTGATGTTCGGGTGAGTGAGCTGATACCTGCGTTCCAGTTGTTCGCTGAAACTCAGGTCGAAGCGCTGCGGCTGGATGAAGTTCAGCGACTCGGGGCTGATTGCCAGGCGGGTCGCTAACCCGGGAATTGCCAACAACCACTTCAGCACGCCTATCGGCACATGGTGGCGCGGGGCTTTTACCTGCAGGGTGGCGGCGATGTCCTCCAGCAAGCCTTGCAGGTTAGGGGTGTGCGGGTCGAGTGCAAGCACTTGGCGGTTGGCCATTGAAGGGTCGAATGCCACGCAGGCCATCATGGTAACCAGGTAGTCGACGCTGACCAGTGGCAGCCAATGGTTGGGCGAGCCCGGAATGGCCTTGAACCGGCCCAACGCCAGGCCGCTAATCAGCGCTGCCAACGGCTGCCCGTCGAGGATGTGCCCGCGCACACTGTCGCCGCAGACCGTGGCAGGGTGAACGATCGAGTACGCTGCGCCCGCACCCTGCATGTAGCGGATGACGGCGAAATGCGCTTCCAGCTTGCTCGCCTCATAACCGCCTACGCGGCGGTAAACCGCGGGCCAGTCGGTCTGTTCCGGGTGCTCGTGATCCACTCCGATGCTGGCCAGGTGGCTGAAATTCTGCAGCATGTAGCCGCCCACCATCAGCAGGCGGGTGCCCTGGCTAGCCGCCAGCTGCGCGACCCGCAGCGCACCTTGCACATTCACTGCACGGGCGTGTTCCTGGGGCAGCCCCCAAGTGAAGTGCGCCGCGAGGTGGAACACCACTGCGGCAGCCGACACGCGTTGGCGGTCGGCTTCGCTGAGCCCAAGGCCTTCTGTGCCGATATCGCCGGCAACTGCCTGTACGCATTTAGGCTTGCCCCCCAGGCGGCCTACCTGTTCACGGAGCCGGGCGAGGTTTTCCGGGTGGCGCATCAGCACCCGCACGGTGTGCCCGGTGGCGGTGAGGCGCGCCAGTAGATGCTGGCCGATAAAACCACTGCCGCCGGTAACGAAGCATTCCACGCTCATGTCAGTTTCCTTGTCTGCAAGATGGGCGCAGGTTAGGGTGTAGAGCGCACTCTAAGGTCAAGGGGTTTTGTGCCATGAACATCGGGGAGCTGGAGCGCCGCAGCGGCGTCGGCCGCCATGCGTTGCGCTATTACGAGCAGCTCGGGCTGATCGTGGCCCAGCGGCAAGCCAACAATTATCGCAGCTACAGCGAGCAGGCCGTCGCTGACCTGAACTTCGTGCAAACTGCCCAGCGGGGCGGTTTCACGCTTGCCGAAATAGGGGAGATACTGGCTGCCAGGCGCGGCAATACCCTCGATTGCGTGCAGGGAGCACTGCTGGTCACTGGCAAAATGGCTGAAATCCAGGCCAAGATTCAGACGCTGCAGGCCGCATATGAGGTGCTTGATAGCGAGCGTGCCAAGCTCGTCGCCAGTGCTGTTGCGACTGGGCTGACAATTCCTGAAAACATTTCCGCTGGCGCCTGAACGCCTGTTCTCCTAAAAAGGACCTTGTGGTACTCGATCGGTGTTGCATCGCGTTTTCACTGGAACGATGGCCGCGTTGCCCGATCATAAGCTTGTCATCATTGCGTCATGCCACTGGCTTAGCATGACGGCGATAACTACGAAGATGAAATGAGTAAAGAGGGAGCAGGACCATGGATGAATACCAGGAAGAACTACTCGAATCCCAAGCCTACGAGCTGGACACCCCGGAACCGGCCGACGACGCCACCGAGCTTTGACCTGCCCGCCGCTGGCTGCGGCGAAACTCTCCCGGCGTAAGGCCCGTCCAGCGCTTGAACGCGCGCTGGAAGGCCTCGGCCGAAGCGAACCCCAATAAATAAGCAAT
Organism: Pseudomonas sp. BJP69; assembly: GCF_007633355.1. NCBI lineage: Bacteria > Pseudomonadati > Pseudomonadota > Gammaproteobacteria > Pseudomonadales > Pseudomonadaceae > Pseudomonas > Pseudomonas sp. BJP69. The sequence continues at coordinate 3,917,114 of NZ_CP041933.1, read as the reverse complement.
CTCGCCGAACGCCAGTTCCGTATCACGGATGTAGGTCTCGGCCAGGTCGCGTCGTGTTTCATTGAGCAGGTCACGAAACCGCGTGCCTTCTTCGGCCAGCTTGCGCCGCAGTGTCCAGGTGGGCAACTGCAAGTGCAGGGCTACCTCGACCAGGTCCGGTTCGCGGCCACCGTTGAGTAATGGGCCAAGCAGGTGGGTGATGCGCTCACCCAGGCTGCGCACCCGCGTGCGCTGCAGCATGTCTGCTTCACACAACTGCAGCAGGTGCTGCCAGGTGCTGGGGCAGTGCCTGGGGTTGGCCAACTGCAAGGTGGCGCGGCTCAGGCGCAATTGATTACCGTCGGCAGCGAACTGCACCGGGGTGCTGCACAGCGCCTGGTACTGCGCGGCGTGGGCGGGTGCGGCAAATTCGATTTCGAGGCGCTCGGCCTGCAGCGCAACGCCCGCCAGGTCGGCCAGTTGAGCCAGCCAGCCTGCCAGCACCGAGTCCACCACAAAGCGGTTGTAGGCGTTGTAGGGGCTGATGGAGTAGAAACGCAGCCAGGCACCTTCGGCGTCTTCATGAAAGCTGGACTGGCCGCGGTAGTTGGCGGCGTACAGCGGTTCGAAGCGCAGCAAGGTGCGCGCGGCTTCCCCCACGGTAGGCGCCTGGGCCGCAGTGACTCCCGCCAGGCCCGCCTGGGCCAGTCGGCTCAGGCGGCCCATGTGCAAGCCCAGCGCGGCTTCGCCACATTGCTCGATGGCCGCATGGCCCAGGTGCATGTAGCGCGGGATTGAAAGGCGCGCATTGGCTTCGCTCAGGCGCGGTGCCTCCAGCCCATAGCGGCGCAGCAGCGGTTCGGGGGCGTGGCCCAGTTCGCGCAGGGCTTCGGTCAGCGGCTGAACAAAGCCGACCGACAGCTCGCCCAGGCGTACGCGGGGGCGGGCCATGGCCTTACAACCACAGGTTCAGCAGGCGGGCGCCGGGGCTCGGCGTGCCTGCCAGCAACTCACCGGCCTGGCGGGCGAAGCCTTGGCCGTCACTGCCGTGTTCCCAGAACTGCCCCCGCATGAATACGCTCATGCTGCTGACCCTGGCCCCGGCCGCCTCGGTCAGGCGTTGCCAGGCCGTTTGTTCACTGACCTGGCCGCGCTGCACGGCCAGCCCGGCACTGGCCGCCTGGTGGCGGTTGCCACGCCAGGGGGCTTGCCAGCTGCCTTTGCCGCTGAGAAACACCGGGTTGGCTACCAGCTGCACGCCCTGGCTGGCCAGTTGCTGATGGTTCTGCGGGTACCAGCTGTCACTGCCCACCAGCACGCCCAGGCGCCCGGCGGGGGTTTGCACGACCTGCAGCGGATAATCGCGGCCCTCCTGCACATAACGGCGCATGTCACTGTCGGGGTATTGCTGGCGTTGCGGTTGGCCGAGCAGGGAACCGTCACCGGCGAACACCACGCTGCTGTTGAACAGTGCGCCACGCCCGGCATGCAGCACGCCTTGTTGCACATAGGGGGCGGGCAGCACGATGGAGCCGGCCACCAGGGTCACGCCAAATTCCTTGGCCAGGCCACCGAACAGCTGTTGATAGTCGGCAGCCATCTGCTCGGCCTTCATGCGCAGGTGGGCGTCGGCACGCCGGTCGTCGCCCTCGGCCGCTACCATGGCCAGCGCGTAGCGCAGCGGGTTGCTCAGTTCCAGCCATTGCTGGGCCTCGCGGCTCTGGGTGACCTGGTACAGCTCGTTCTTTTCGCCGCGTGCCCACAGCCAGGTACCGATGTGTTCCGGCAGCACGACCACGGTGCGCGGGCCGACCAGGCCCTGGGCGCGCGCCTGCTCCAGGTAGGCGGCCAGCTTGCGGTGCAGGCGTTGCAGGTTCTGGTAGTCGCTGGGGAACAGCAATGGCTCGATACCCAGCAGGTTGCCGCGGTCGCCCGGCACGCCATGGTTCAACGCCAGTTCGATGCGCAGGTCGGACAGGTAGTGGCCTTCCGGGCGCTGCTGGCTCCAGAAACCGTAGCCGCAGAGCGCGGCGATCACTACCAGCGCCAGGGCGCTTGCCAGAAGTTTTCGCATGAAACAGAACGGCACATTGGCTGAGGAAGGCTCTCTAGGGTAAGCGCCCTGTTTGCCAGGATCAATAACTTGTCAGTTTCGATCATTGAGCCAATTCAAACGGCTGTTTAATGTCGCTGACAGACAAACGACGGAGGCCCGCCATTCGGTGAGGCGCCCGCATCCCGTGAATCACGCCACCTGGGACCTTTCCATGGCCGCCGAACGTTACCCGCACCTGCTTGCCCCGCTGGACCTTGGCTTCACCACCTTGCGCAACCGCACCCTGATGGGCTCGATGCACACCGGCCTCGAGGAGCGTCCCGGGGGGGGCGAGCGCATGGCGGCCTACTTTGCCGAGCGTGCCCGGGGCGGCGTTGGCCTGATGGTCACGGGCGGTATTGCGCCCAATGATGAAGGCGGGGTGTATTCCGGCGCGGCCAAACTCAGCACCGAGGCGGAGGCCGACCAGCACCGCATCGTCACCGAGGCGGTGCACGCCGCCGGTGGCAAGATCTGCCTGCAGATCCTGCATGCCGGGCGCTATGCCTATAGCCCACGGCAGGTGGCACCCAGCGCGATACAGGCGCCGATCAACCCGTTCAAGCCCAAGGAGCTGGACGAGCAAGGCATCGAGAAGCAGATCGCCGACTTCGTCAATTGCGCGGTGCTGGCCCAGCGTGCCGGTTACGACGGCGTCGAAATCATGGGTTCGGAAGGTTACTTCATCAACCAGTTTCTCGCCGCCCACACCAACCAGCGCACCGACCGTTGGGGCGGCAGCTACGAAAACCGCATGCGCCTGGCTGTGGAAATCGTCAGCCGGGTACGCGCGGCAGTAGGGCCGAACTTCATCATCATCTTCCGCCTGTCGATGCTTGACCTGGTCGAGGGCGGCAGCGACTGGGCGGAAATCGAGCAGTTGGCCAAGGCCATCGAGCAGGCCGGCGCTACCCTGATCAACACCGGGATCGGCTGGCATGAGGCGCGGATCCCGACCATCGCCACCAAGGTCCCGCGTGCGGCGTTCAGCAAGGTCACGGCCAAGCTGCGGGGTGTGGTGAGCATTCCGCTGATTACCACCAACCGCATCAACACCCCGGAAGTGGCCGAGGCGGTGCTGGCCGAAGGGGATGCCGACATGGTTTCGATGGCTCGGCCGTTCCTGGCCGACCCGGATTTCGTCAACAAGGCTGCTGCCGGTCGCGCCGACGAAATCAATACCTGCATCGGTTGCAACCAGGCCTGCCTGGACCACACCTTCGGCGGCAAGCTGACCAGTTGCCTGGTCAACCCGCGGGCCTGCCACGAAACCGAGCTCAACTACCTGCCTGCGCCAGCGCCGAAGCGCATTGCCGTGGTCGGCGCCGGCCCGGCGGGCCTGGCCGCCGCCACCGTTGCCGCCGAGCGCGGGCATCACGTGACGCTGTTCGACGCTGCCAGCGAAATTGGCGGCCAGTTCAATGTCGCCAAGCGCGTCCCGGGCAAGGAAGAGTTCTTCGAAACGCTGCGCTACTTCCGCAACAAGTTGCAAAGCACTGGCGTCGACCTGCACCTCAATACCCGCGTGGATGTGCAGGCGCTGGTGCAGGGCGGCTATGACGAGATCATCCTGGCCACCGGCATTGCCCCGCGTACCCCGGCCATCCCCGGGGTCGAGCATGCCAAGGTGCTCAGCTACCTGGATGTACTGCTTGAGCGCAAGCCGGTGGGCAAGGCGGTCGCCGTGATCGGGGCCGGCGGTATCGGTTTTGATGTATCCGAATACCTGGTGCAGGAAGGGCGGGCCAGCAGCCTGGACCGTGATGCGTTCTGGAAGGAGTGGGGCATCGATACCCGGCTTGAGGCACGCGGCGGCGTTGCCGGCATCAAGGCCGAGCCGCATGCGCCGGCGCGTCAGGTGTTCCTGCTGCAGCGCAAGGCATCGAAGGTGGGGGACGGGTTGGGCAAGACCACCGGCTGGATCCATCGCACCGGCTTGAAGAACAAGCGCGTGCAGATGCTCAACAGTGTCGAGTACCTGGGCATAGACGATGCCGGTTTGCACATTCGCGTGGCGGGCGGTGAGCCGCAGGTGTTGGCCGTGGACAACGTCGTGATCTGCGCCGGGCAGGAGCCGCTGCGCGAACTGCAGGATGGGTTGGTGGCTGCGGGGCAATCGGTGCATTTGATCGGCGGCGCCGACGTGGCGGCCGAGCTGGATGCCAAGCGGGCGATCAACCAAGGGTCGCGGCTGGCGGCGCAGCTCTGAGATCGGCCCGGGGCAGCCCACGGGCGCTGCCCCGGGCTTTGCCTGTAAACTGCGATCCATGCATGCATTCGACCTTCCTCAAGCCCCACTGCAACGCTTGAACCTGCCGTGGTTGCAACACGCCCAGGTGCAGGTTGCCATTCTGCGCCTGGACCTGATCGATCCGCTGATCAGCGGCAACAAGTGGTTCAAGCTCCGCCACCACCTGCAGCAGGCCGCCACAGGCAATGCCCCCGGGCTGATCAGCCTGGGTGGCAACCACTCCAACCACCTGCATGCGCTGGCTGCGGCCGGCAAGCGGTTTGGCTTCGCCACTGCCGGCCTGCTACGCGGCCATGCCCAGGACACGCCCACCGTACGTGACCTGCAAGCGTTGGGCATGCACCTGCACTGGCTGGGTTATGGCGGCTACCGCGCACGCCACCAGCCCGGCTTCTGGAAACCTTGGCAAGCGCGCTATCCGGGCTGGCAGTGCATTCCCGAAGGCGGCGGTGGGCTGGCTGGCGCGCAGGGCTGCGCGCTGATCGTGCAGCAGGCGCAGGCGCAGATCTCGGCCCTGGGCTGGCCGGACTACGATGGCTGGTGGTTGGCTGCCGGAACAGGCACTACCGTGGCTGGCCTGGCCATGGCCGAGGCGGGTGCGCGTACCGTGCATGGCGCCTTGGCGGTACCTGCAGACCACGGTGTGGCGCAAGGGGTGGCAGCACTGGCGGGCGCACATGGCTACCAGCTACACGAGGCCTGCCGAGGTGGGTTTGCCCGGTTCGACGACGAACTGCTGGCCTTCATCGCCGACTGCGAGCAGCACACGGGGGTGCCGCTGGAAGCGCTCTACACCGGCAAGGCCCTGTTGGCCCTGCGCGATCATGTCGCCGCCGGGCTGTTGGCGCCCGGCAGCCGCATGATCTTCGTGCATACCGGCGGCCTGCAAGGCCGACGTGGTTATTTGTAGGGCAGCATGCGCAACAGCGTGTTGTCGCGCACCACATAGTGGTGGTAAAGCCCGGCCAGCGCATGCAGGCCGATCAGCCAGTAGCCCCAACTGCCGACGCGCTCATGCCAGCCCTTGATGAACTTGGCCTGGTCCGGGTTCGGGCCGATCAGGTGCGGCAGCTCCAGGCCGAAGAACGGTACCGGTTTGTCGGCGGCGCTGAGGATCAGCCAGCCGGCCAGCGGCATGCCGATCATCAGCAGGTACAGTGCCAGGTGCATCAGGTGGGCAAGGCCGGTCTGCCAGGCGGGCGGCTTGGGCAGGATCGGCGGGGTAGGCCGGCTCAGGCGCATCGCCAGGCGCAACCAGACCAGCACGAAGACACTGAGGCCAAGCATGAAGTGCAGGTCTTTCATCAGGTTGCGCTCGGCGCTGTCCTTGGGGAACAGGCCACGCAGTTCGATAAGGGCGTAGACAGCGGCCAGCAGCACTAGCATCAGCCAGTGCAGGGCGATGGACAGGCGTGCGTAATGCGGTGCTGGGGTGGATGAAACCATGATCAGTCCTCGTCATCAGGTTTGAATAGCGCTCTTGTTGGCGCTCAGGTGTCACTTTAATGGCTACCGGCAGCAGATAGTTGCGCCAGGCCTGTGAAAATTGTGTTGCCTGCACGGGCTTTTGTGCGGACCAGCCTTGACCTGCGTCAGGCCTGCATCAATCACTGCGTAGCTGCGGCCAATTGTCAGCCACCAGAAACACCCGTTCGGCTTCCTGCCAGGCGCCATCGGCCTCCTGCTCAAGCCTTACCAGCAGTTGCGCCGGGGCCTGCGGGTCCAGCACATGCAGCCACGCTGCAAACTGCTCTGCCTGCCAGCATTGCGCCGCTTCGACCCGCGCTGGCGCCAGCCACGCGCTGCGCGGCAGCGGTTGCCAGCGCTCGCCAACCGCCATGGCCCAATCCCGCCGCCTGACCCAGCGCCCGCGCAGGTGCTGCGGGTTGGCGCCTTCCGGTTCCTCGGCATGCCCAGGCCGCGGATAGAACAGATAGCCCCCCAGCCACATATGCGCCTGCACCTGCTGCGCCCCAAGCCGGGCCAGCGCCTGCTGGCTGTGCGCCCCCCGCGACATCGGCAACTGGTGCTGCGCCAGGTGGGCCAGCTTGGCCCCTAGCCGGTCATGACAGCCTGGCCCCAGCCAGGCCTGGGTATCGTGCCCGCCACCGGGCGGGCCCAGGTACAGCTTGATCGCCAATTCCAGGTGGTGGACCCCGTCTGCATCACGCAGCAGTACATCCAGCTCGCCCAAGGTCAGGCCGCCCTCGCGAATGGCCAGGTTGGCGGCCAGCAGTTCAATGCCCGGTGCGTGGCGCAGGGCGAATTGCCACAGGCGTTCGTAGTAAAGCCCCAGGCGCCGGCTGCCCAGTTTCGCCAGCCAGTCGCGCAGCGGATGGTCATCCTTATCCAGCGCCCGCAGCCACTGCTCCAGGCGGTGCGGCTGCTGTGCCCACAGGCTGCCCGCCAGCGGGTGGCGCTGAGGGCAGGGCGTGCCAGCGAGCAAGGGCGGCGACAGCACTGCCCAGGCCAGGTCGCGTACGGCCGGGCGCTGCAGTTGCCGGGGCAGATCGTGGAGTTGGCTGAAGGGTGTCATCCTGCGAGCATAGCCGGTTTGCCGCTGCCCGGTGGTTTCGCCCATAATCGGCGCATCGTCACCCGCCGCAGAGCCTTGCAGGAGCCCCATGGAGCAATTTCGCAATATCGGTATCATCGGTCGCCTCGGTAGCTCGCAGGTGCTCGACACCATCCGCCGACTGAAAAAATTCCTCCTCGACCGCCACCTGCACGTGATTCTCGAGGACACCATTGCCGAAGTGCTGCCCGGGCATGGCTTGCAGACCTCCACGCGCAAGCTGCTGGGCGAAGTCTGCGACCTGGTCATCGTGGTGGGCGGCGACGGCAGCCTGCTCGGCGCCGCCCGGGCCCTGGCCCGTCACAACATTCCGGTGCTGGGCATCAACCGGGGCAACCTGGGCTTTCTCACCGACATCCGCCCCGACGAGCTGGAAGAGAAGGTCGCCGAGGTGCTCGACGGCCACTACCTGGTGGAAAACCGCTTCCTGCTGCAGGCCGAGGTCCGCCGCCATCACGAAGCCATTGGCCAGGGCGATGCGCTGAACGACGTGGTGCTGCACCCAGGCAAGTCCACGCGCATGATCGAGTTCGAAATCTATATCGACGGCCAGTTCGTCTGCAGCCAGAAGGCCGACGGCCTGATCGTTGCCACCCCCACCGGCTCCACCGCCTACGCGTTGTCGGCTGGCGGCCCGATCATGCACCCCAAGCTGGACGCCATCGTCATCGTGCCGATGTACCCGCACACCCTGTCGGGGCGGCCGATCGTGGTCGACGGCAACAGCGAGCTGAAGATCGTGGTGTCCAAGGACCTGCAGATCTACCCGCAGGTTTCCTGTGATGGCCAGAACCACTTCACCTGCGCCCCCGGCGACACCATCACGGTCAGCAAAAAACCGCAGAAGCTGCGCCTGATCCACCCGCTCGACCACAATTACTACGAGGTCTGCCGCACCAAGCTTGGTTGGGGCAGCCGCCTGGGGAGCAGTGACGACTGATGCTCGACCCGGCGCGCAGTTTCGACATCATCGGCGACGTGCACGGTTGTGCGCATACCCTTGAACGCCTGCTCGATACCCTCGGCTACAAGCGCGTGGCCGGCGTGTGGCGCCACCCGCGGCGCCAGGCGCTGTTCCTCGGCGACATCGTCGACCGTGGGCCACGCATCCGCGAGGCCCTGCACATCGTCCACGACATGGTCGAGGCTGGCCAGGCGTTCTGCATCATGGGCAACCACGAGTACAACGCCTTGGGCTGGGTCACGCCGGCGCTGCCCGGCAGCGGCAAGGCCTTCGTCCGCGAGCACACCCCGCGGCACGCCCGGCTGATCGACGAAACCCTGGCCCAGTTCGCCCAGCACCCCGCTGACTGGCACGACTTCGTCAACTGGTTCTACCAACTGCCGTTGTTCATCGATGCCGGGCGTTTCCGCCTGGTACACGCCTGCTGGGACCGGCAACTGATCGAGCCGCTGCGCCAGCAGTACCCCGACGGGCGCATCGATGAGCACTTCATCCAGGCTTCAGCCGTGAGCAACAGCTTCGCCGCCACCGTGTGCAACCGCCTGTTGCGCGGTACCGACATGCGCCTGCCCGACGGCCTGACCTTGACCGGCGGCGACGGCCTGACGCGCGCCTTCTTCCGCACCAAGTTCTGGGAGGAAGACCCGCAAACCTACGGCGACATCGTGTTCCAGCCTGATGCCCTGCCGGCCGAGGTGGCCAATGCGCCGCTCAGCCACAGCCAGAAAAATGCCTTGCTGCGTTATGCCGAAGACGAGCCGATGCTGTTCGTCGGCCACTACTGGCGCAGCGGCCACCCCGCGCCGATTCGCCCCAACCTGGCCTGCCTGGACTACAGCGCGGTGCTGTACGGCAAGCTGGCGGCCTACCGGCTGGATGAAGAAACCCGCATCGACCCGCACAAGTTCGTGTGGGTCGACGTAGACCGCCCACAGGCCAACCAATGAACATAATCGAAGTGATGCGCCTGCCGCTGTCGGTCGACCTCAGCGGCTTCATTCACATGCTGCAGCGCCTGCAGGTGCCGCATCGGGTCAGCGAAGAGGGGGACGTGCAGGTACTCTGGGCGCCCGACACCCTGGCCGAAGACGTCCGCGAACTTTACCAGCGCTACCCGCAAGGCAACGCCGAGCTGTCGGCTGCCCCCGAGCCGGTGGCAGCGGGCGTGTCTGCGAAAGTGCCGTCCCTGGCAGAACAGGCCCGAGCCTGCAAGGTCACCACGCTCACCCTGCTGGCGTGCTTCATCGTCGCCGGCCTGACCAGCCTGGGCGACAACTTCACCACCATCAGCTGGTTTACCTTCCTCGACTTCCGGGTGCAGGGCGACTACCTGTATTTCACCCCGCTGGCAGAAACCCTCGACCAAGGGCAATGGTGGCGGTTGGTATCACCCATGCTGCTGCACTTCGGCGTGCTGCATCTGGCCATGAACAGCCTGTGGTACTGGGAGCTGGGCAAGCGCATCGAGCTGCGCCAGGGCCCCTGGATGCTGCTGGGCCTGACCCTGCTGTACAGCCTGGTCTCCAACCTGGCGCAGCACTACACCAGCGGGCCGAGCCTGTTCGGCGGGCTGTCTGGCGTACTGTACGGCCTGCTGGGGCATGTATGGCTGTTCCAGTGGCTGGCACCGAACCGTTACTTCAACCTGCCCAAGGGTGTGCTGGTGATGATGCTGATCTGGCTGGTGGTGTGCCTGACCGGTGTGGTCGGCAGCCTCGGCCTTGGCCAGATCGCCAACGCCGCCCACGTTGGCGGGCTGCTCATCGGATGCCTGACCGGGCTCTTGGGTGGGGCGCTGGCCCGGCGTAAACTGTCGGCTTGAATCAGGAGACTGTATGTCCACTTTCGCGCAAATGATTGAAAACATCACCCCGGAAATCTACGAAAGCCTGAAACTGGCCGTGGAAATCGGCAAATGGTCGGATGGCCGCAAGCTCACCGCCGAGCAGAAAGAGCTGTCGCTGCAGGCCGTGATCGCCTGGGAGATGAAAAACCTGCCAGAAGACCAGCGCACCGGTTACATGGGCCCGCAGGAATGCGCGTCGAAGTCCGCGCCGATCGCCAACATTCTGTTCAAGTCGGACTCGGTACATTGATCGAACTCGCTCGTGGCTCGTTGAGCAAAATGGCGGTAAGCCTGCAGGCGCCGGTGGTGCAGTACAGCTTCCGCCTGGGTGACACGCAGGTGCCGGTCAACCCGCTGATCGGCCAGCGCCTGCGCCTGGAATACCTTGGCGCCATTCACTGCAGCCATTGCGGCAAGCGCACCAAGACCAGCTTCAGCCAAGGTTACTGCTACCCGTGCATGACCCGGCTGGCCCAGTGCGATGTGTGCATCATGGCCCCGGAAAAATGCCATTACGAGGCCGGCACCTGCCGTGAACCGGCCTGGGGCGAACAGTTCTGCATGACCGACCACGTGGTCTACCTGGCCAACTCGTCAGGGATCAAGGTCGGCATCACCCGCGCCAGCCAACTGCCCACCCGGTGGCTCGACCAAGGGGCCAGCCAGGCCCTGCCGATCATGCGCGTGGCTACCCGTCAGCAGTCTGGCCTGGTCGAAGACGTGCTGCGCAGCCAGGTGCCCGACCGCACCAACTGGCGTGCACTGCTCAAGGGCGATGCCGAGGTGCTCGACCTGGCGGCCATTCGTGAGCAGGTATTCGACGCGTGCGCCGAGCGCCTGGACGAGCTGCAGGGGCGTTTCGGGCTGCAGGCGATCCAGCCGCTGCCGGACGCCGAAGTGGTGCAGATCAACTACCCGGTCCAGGCCTACCCGCAAAAGATCGTCAGCTTCAACCTGGACAAGGACCCGGTCGCCGAAGGCACGCTGCTGGGCATCAAGGGCCAGTACCTGATCTTCGACACCGGTGTGATCAATATTCGCAAGTACACGGCCTACCAGTTGGCCGTGCTCCAGTAAAAAGGACCTGCACATGCGCACCGAACAACCGCAAGTGATCTACCTGAAGGATTACCAGGCGCCCGAGTACCTGATCGACGAGACGCACCTGACCTTCGAGCTGTTCGAGGACCACACCCTGGTTCACGCGCAGCTGGTGATGCGTCGCAACCCGGCACGCGGTGCCGGCTTGCCGCCGCTGGTGCTCGATGGCCAGCAGCTGGAGTTGCTGCGTGCCGCGCTGGATGACCGGGAATTGCAGGCCGCCGATTACCAGCTGGACGGTGACAGCCTGACCGTGCAGCCGCAAGCCGAGCACTTCACCCTCGACACCAGCGTGAAGATCCACCCGGAAAGCAACACTGCGCTCGAAGGTTTGTACAAATCCGGCAAGATGTTCTGCACCCAGTGCGAGGCCGAGGGGTTCCGCAAGATCACCTACTACCTCGACCGCCCGGACGTGATGAGCAGTTTCACCACCACGGTGATCGCCGAGCAGCATCGCTACCCGGTGCTGCTGTCCAACGGTAACCCCACCGGCAGCGGGCCGGCCGAGGACGGCCGCCACTGGGCCACCTGGGAAGACCCGTTCAAGAAGCCAGCCTACCTGTTCGCCTTGGTGGCCGGTGACCTGTGGTGCGTCGAAGACACCTTCACGCGCCAGTCGGGCCGTGATGTGCTGCTGCGCATCTATGTCGAGCCCGAGAACCTGGACAAGTGCGACCACGCCATGGTCAGCCTGAAGAAGTCGATGCGTTGGGACGAGGAAGTCTACGGCCGTGAATACGACCTGGACATCTTCATGATCGTTGCCGTCAACGACTTCAACATGGGCGCCATGGAAAACAAGGGTCTGAACATCTTCAACTCCAGCTGTGTGCTTGCCCGCGCCGAAACGGCCACCGATGCCGCGCACCAGCGTGTCGAAGGTGTGGTCGCCCACGAGTATTTCCACAACTGGTCGGGCAACCGCGTCACGTGCCGCGACTGGTTCCAGCTGTCGCTGAAGGAAGGGTTCACGGTGTTCCGCGATGCCGAGTTCAGTGCCGACATGAACTCGCGCACGGTCAAACGCATCGAGGACGTGGCCTACCTGCGTACTCACCAGTTTGCCGAAGATGCCGGCCCCATGGCCCACCCCGTGCGCCCGGACAGCTTCATCGAGATTTCCAACTTCTACACCCTGACAGTGTACGAGAAGGGCGCCGAAGTGGTGCGCATGGTCCGCACCTTGCTGGGTGCCGATGGTTTCCGCAAAGGCAGCGACCTGTATTTCGAGCGCCACGATGGCCAGGCGGTGACCACCGACGACTTCATCAAGGCCATGGAAGACGCCAACGGCGTGGACTTTACCCAGTTCAAGCGCTGGTACAGTCAGGCAGGCACCCCGCGCCTGGAAGTCAGCGAAGCGTACGACGCCGCCGCCCAGACCTACAGCCTGACGTTCCGCCAAAGCTGCCCGCCCACCCCGGACAAGGCCGAGAAGCTGCCGTTCGTGATCCCGGTGGAGTTGGGCCTGCTGGATGCTGCCGGCAACGACCTGCCGCTGCAACTGGCAGGTGAAGGCGCCGCCACGGCGGCCGAACCAGCCACCAGTCGGGTGCTGTCGGTGACCGAGGCCGAGCAGACCTTCACCTTCCAGGGTATCCAGGCCAAGCCGCTGCCGTCGCTGCTGCGTGGCTTCAGCGCCCCGGTCAAGCTCAGTTTCCCGTACGACCGCGACCAGTTGATGTTCCTGATGCAACATGACAGCGATGGTTTCAACCGCTGGGAAGCGGGCCAGCAGCTGGCGGTCCAGGTATTGCAGGAACTGATCGGCCAGCACCAGCGTGGCGAAGCCCTGAAACTGGACCAGCGCCTGATCACGGCCTTGGGCACGGTACTGGGCAACCCGTCGCTGGACCCGGCCATGGTTGCCGAAATGCTCTCGCTGCCGGGTGAGGCCTACCTCACCGAAATCAGCCAGGTGGCCGACGTGGACGCCATCCATGCCGCCCGCGAGTTCGCCCGCCAGCAGATCGCCGAGCAACTGTTCGACGCGTTGTGGGCGCGCTACCAGGCCCACCGCGAAGCGTCGCGCAGCACTGCCTATGTGGCCTCGGCGGAGCACTTCGCCCGCCGCAGCCTGCAGAACATCGCCCTGTCGTACCTGATGCTGAGCGGCAAGCCGCACGTGCTGGAAGCGACCCTGGAGCAGTTCGAGCACTGCGACAACATGACCGAGCGCCTGACCGCGCTGGCGGTGCTGGTCAACTCGCCATTCCAGGCCGAGCGGGCGAAAGCGCTGGAGGCGTTCGCCGAGCACTTCAAGGACAACCCGCTGGTGATGGACCAGTGGTTCAGCGTGCAGGCGGCCAGCACCTTGCCGGGCGGGCTGGCGCGGGTCAAGGCGTTGATGCAGCACCCGGCGTTCACCCTGAAGAACCCCAACAAGGTGCGTGCGCTGATCGGTGCGTTTGCCGGGCAGAACCTGGTCAACTTCCATGCCGCCGATGGTTCTGGCTACCGTTTCCTGGCTGACCTTGTGATCGAACTGAATGCGCTGAACCCGCAGATCGCTTCGCGTCAGCTGGCGCCGCTGACCCGCTGGCGCAAGTATGACGAGGCGCGCCAGGCGCTGATGAAGGGCGAGCTCGAACGGATTCTGGCTTCGGGTGAGCTGTCCAGTGATGTGTATGAAGTGGTGAGCAAGAGCCTGGCTTGAGGGCAATCGGGCTGCTTTGCAGCCCATCGCGACACAAGGCCGCTCCTACAGGGTGAGGTGCGATTGTAGGAGCGGCCTTGTGTCGCGATGGGCCGCACCGCGGCCTTGGCTTTTTCAGGCCGACAACAAAACATAACACCCCGCCCGTTGTAATCCCGCGAACATCCCCGCTACGATCCCTTCAAGCTGTTGCAGGCCTCTAGATCAGGCTTTTCGCAGTGCCTGCAATGCATTGACCCGCCGAATAAAAACACCAAGGGGACAGTCATGAGGGAACACAACAGGCGCCGCGCCTGGCCATTGGCAGCGGCAGCGGCATTGGCGCTGGCACTGGGCGCGTGGGCCGGCAGCGTGCAAGCCGCCAGTGCCGACCAGTACTCCACCGAATCGGCCAAGGCCAGCCAGAGCCTGTTGATCGGCGCCACCCACGCCGGCAAGCGCCTGGTGGTGGTCGGTGATCGCGGCCATATCCTGTTCTCCGACGACCAGGGCAACACCTGGACCCAGGCCCGGGTACCTACCCGGCAGTTGCTCACAGCGGTGTTCTTCATCGACGACAAGCGCGGCTGGGCCGTCGGCCATGACGCCCAGGTGCTCACCAGCAGCGACGGCGGCGCCACCTGGACCAAGCAGTTCGAAGACCTTGCCCGTGAAGCGCCGTTGCTGGATGTCACCTTCCTGGATGCCCGGCATGGCTTTGCCGTGGGCGCCTACGGGGCCTTCCTGGAAACCACTGACGGCGGCCAGCACTGGCAGGACGTGGCCGAGCGCCTGGACAACCCCGACCAGTTGCACCTCAACGGCATCACCCAGGTGCGCGATGCCGGCCTGTTCATCGTTGGCGAGCAGGGCGGCATGTTCCGCTCTGCAGACAACGGCCAGACCTGGGCCAAGCTGCAAGGCCCCTACGAGGGCTCGCTGTTTGGCGTGATCGGCACCCGTTCACCCCGCACCCTGCTGGCCTACGGCCTGCGCGGCAACCTGTTCCGTTCAGCCGACTTCGGTGACAGTTGGCAGCAGGTCGAACTGGAGGCTGCGCGCGGCAGCCTGGAATTCGGCCTGGCTGGCGCTGCGCTGCTGGCTGATGGCGCCCTGGTGCTGGTCGGCAACGGCGGCAGCGTGCTGCGCAGTACCGACGATGGCCAGACCTTCAGCGTGTACAACCGTGGCGACCGCATCGCCCTGGCCGGCGTCAGTGGTTTGGCCGATGGCGGCCTGCTGCTGGTGGGCCAGGGCGGTGTGCACCTGGCAACCGCGCAAGGTGCCGATCGCATTGCCGAGGAGCCGCGCCAATGACCAGCCGGGAGAGCATCACCATGCATCCGCATCACCAGGACAAGCCTACGCTGCTCGAACGGCTGATCTTCAACAACCGCCCCGTGGTCATCGCCCTGTGCGTGCTGATCAGTATTTTCCTGTTCTGGCAGGCGACGCAGATTCGCCCCTCCACCAGTTTCGAGAAGATGATCCCGCTGCAGCACCCGTTCATCGAGCAGATGATGGAGCACCGCAACGACCTGGCCAACCTCGGCAACACCGTGCGCATCTCGGTGGAGGCGGTCAAGGGTGACATTTTCGACAAGGATTACATGGAGACCCTGCGCCAGATCCATGACGAGGTGTTTTACCTGCCTGGCGTCGACCGTGCCGGGCTGAAGTCGCTGTGGAGCCCCAGCGTGCGCTGGAGCGAGGTCACGGAAGAGGGCTTTTCCGGTGGCGAGGTGATCCCCAACACCTACAACGGCTCCCAGGACAGCCTCGATACCCTGCGCGACAATGTGCTCAAGTCCGGCCAGGTCGGGCGGCTGGTCGGCAACAACTTCAAGTCCAGTATCATCGATGTGCCACTGCTGGAAAGCTACCCTGACCCGCAGGACCCCAGCCGGCTGCTGAAACTGGATTACCAGCAGTTCTCGCACCTGCTGGAAGAGAAGGTGCGTGACAAGTTCCAGGCGCAGAACCCCAATGTGAAAGTGCACATTGTCGGCTTTGCCAAGAAGGTCGGTGACCTGATCGACGGCCTGGTGATGGTGGCGATGTTCTTCGGCGTCGCCCTGGTGATCACCTGGGTGCTGTTGTACTGGTTCACCTGGTGTATCCGCAGCACCATCGCCGTGCTTATCACCACCCTGGTGGCGGTGGTCTGGCAACTGGGGCTGATGCACGCGGTGGGTTTCGGCCTGGACCCATACTCGATGCTGGTGCCGTTCCTGATCTTCGCCATTGGCATTTCCCACGGGGTGCAGAAAATCAACGGCATCGCCTTGCAGTCGAGTGACGCCGACAATGCGCTCACCGCTGCACGGCGAACGTTCCGGCAGTTGTTCCTGCCGGGCATGATCGCCATCCTGGCCGATGCGGTGGGCTTCATCACCCTGCTGATCATCGACATCGGGGTGATTCGCGAGCTGGCCATCGGCGCGTCCATCGGGGTGGCGGTGATCGTGTTCACCAACCTGATCCTGCTGCCGGTCGCCATCTCCTATGTCGGTATCAGCAAGAAGGCCATCGAACGCAGCAAGAAGGACGCCACCCGCGAACACCCGTTCTGGCGCCTGCTGTCGAACTTTGCCAGCGCC
Organism: Pseudomonas sp. BJP69; assembly: GCF_007633355.1. Classification (NCBI taxonomy): domain Bacteria; kingdom Pseudomonadati; phylum Pseudomonadota; class Gammaproteobacteria; order Pseudomonadales; family Pseudomonadaceae; genus Pseudomonas; species Pseudomonas sp. BJP69. Next base: position 3,901,065 of record NZ_CP041933.1, on the reverse strand, counting down.
AGGGTGGCGCCGGTGTCGGTGGCGCTGGCGCTGCTCGCCTTCGGCGGGGGGCTGTGGTACAGCCAGAACCTGAAAATCGGCGACCTCGACCAGGGCGCGCCGGAACTGCGCCCCGACTCGCGCTACAACCAGGACAACAACTTCGTCATCAGCAACTACTCGACCAGTTCCGATGTGCTGGTGATCATGGTCAAGACGCCGGCCGAGCAGTGTTCCATCCACTCGACCATGACCCCGATCGACGAGCTGATGTGGACCATGGAAAACACCCCGGGGGTCCAGTCGGCGATCTCCCTCGTCACTGTGTCCAAGCAGGTGATCAAGGGCATGAACGAGGGCAGCCTGAAATGGGAAACCCTGTCGCGCAACCCCGACATCCTCAACAACTCCATCGCCCGTGCCGATGGGCTGTACAACGGTGACTGCTCGCTGGCGCCGGTACTGGTGTTCCTCAACGACCACAAGGCCGAAACCCTGGAGCGGGTCACGGCGGTAGCCCAGGCGTTTGCCGACAGCCACAACAAGGAGGGCCTGCAGTTCCTGCTGGCAGCAGGCAATGCCGGGATCGAGGCCGCGACCAACGAGGTGATCAAGTCGGCCGAACTGACCATCCTGATCCTGGTGTACATCTGTGTGGCAGTAATGTGCCTGATCACCTTCCGCTCGTTGGCCGCCACCCTGTGCATCGTTCTGCCGCTGGTGCTGACCTCGGTGCTGGGTAACGCGCTGATGGCCTACATGGGCATCGGTGTGAAGGTGGCCACCTTGCCGGTGGTGGCGCTGGGCGTGGGCATTGGCGTTGACTACGGCATCTACATCTACAGCCGCCTGGAAAGTTTCCTGCGCGCCGGGTTGCCGTTGCAGGAGGCGTATTACCAGACCCTGCGCTCGACCGGCAAGGCAGTGCTGTTCACCGGGCTGTGCCTGGCCATTGGTGTGTGCACCTGGATCTTCTCGGCGATCAAATTCCAGGCCGACATGGGCCTGATGCTGACCTTCATGTTGCTCTGGAACATGTTCGGGGCGTTGTGGCTGCTGCCGGCCCTGGCGCGGTTCCTGATCAAGCCGGAGAAAATGGTGGGCAAGCAAGGGGGGTCGATTTTCGCCCATTGAAGGCAGGGGGCCGCGTTGCGGCCCAATCGCCGGCAAGCCAGCTCCCACAGGGATCGCCTTAGGGCTGACAGGTGTTTGCCACAAGGTATGGCAGCGCCTGTTAGAGCGAGCGCAGCTCGCGATTGCGCCGCGCGGGCGGCGCTCGATCTCACAGGCGCTGAAGATGCTCTGGCTACCCTTGCCAGGAACCATAGAATCTCCCACAGGGATGTCACAGGGTTATACTGGCAGCACTTCCCTGACAGGTAACCCAATGTCCTCCCTCAGCCACGCCCTGCAGTCCTGCGACATGCTCCTGATCGACGGCCTGCACGCCTTCGAGTTCACCGCCGATACCACTGGCCTGCGCGTCGAGTGCATGGACGGCCGCCAACTGCGCCGCTGGTCGTTTACTCCCGAGCAGGTCGCGGCGGCGACCGCCATGGGTGACGAGTGGCAACTGGACGATGCCAACGGCGCGCATCGGCTAGTCTGCATGAGTGCCTTTCGCGCCCCGGATGAAGACCAAGATGAACCGCACCTGGACGACCCTGCTGACCGCTAGCCTGATGAGCCTGACTATCCCGAGCCACGCCGCGACCCTGCTGGTGGGCAGCTATACCGATGGTGCCAGCCAGGGTATCTACCGCTACCAGTTCGACGAACAACGGGGCCACATCGACCCTACCCCGCAGCAAGTGGTGAAAAGTGTCAGCCCGTCGTGGCTGGTGCTGTCGGCCGACCGCCGCCTGCTGTTCGCTGTCAATGAAACCCCGGGCGGCAATGCCAGCAGTTTCAGTGTCAGTGCAAAGGGCGACATCAAGCCGCTTAACCAGGTGGCCAGCCAAGGCGACGAGCCAACCCACGCCAGCCTCAGCCATGACCAGCGCTACCTGTTCGTGGCCAACTACGCGGTCAACCCTGACCCCGGCGGCAGCCTGGCAGTGATGCCGGTAGCCAGGGACGGTCAGCTCAAGCCGGTCGTGCAGCAACTGCGACACCGGCCCAGTGGCGTCAACCGCGAGCGCCAGGCGGGGGGGCATGTGCATTCACTGGTGTCGTCACCCAATGGGCAATATCTGTACGCCAGCGACCTCGGCGCCGACAAGGTATTCATCTACCGCTACGACGGCGCCAGCCCGGACCAGCCGTTGAGCCCGGCCACGCCGCCGTCGGTGGCGTTGCCGCCAGGCAGCGGACCACGCCACCTGCTGTTCGATGCCACGGGGCAGCATGCCTACCTCACGTTGGAAATGAGCGGGGAAGTGGTGATGTTCAATGTGAGCGGTGCGGACCTGCGCGTGGGCCAGCGCCTGGCACTGACCGAAGCCTCGGCGTCGACGGCCAAGGCGGCGGGCGGGTTGCACCTGTCGGCCGACGGGCACTTCCTGTACGTGAGCAACCGCGGTACAGCGAATGAAATCGTGGTGTTCGCGGTTGAGGGCGACGGCCAGCTGACGTTTGTGCAGCGCCGCGCCGTGGAAGGCGACCACCCCCGCGAGTTTGCCCTGGACCCCAGCAACCGCTTCCTGCTGGTGGCGAACCAGAAGAGCAACCAGATCGTGGTCATGCGCCGTGACGCCAAGACTGGCAAGCTGGGCGAAACGGTGCAGGTCCTGGCCCAGGACGCACCCTCGGACTTGAAGTTCATCGACTGATATCAACACCAGGCCTTGTAGGAGCGGCCTTGTGTCGCGAAAGGGCCGCAGCGCGGCCCCGGCAATGTCGGCGGTAACGCAAGAACCCGGGGCCGCTGCGCGACCCTTTCGCGACACAAGGCCGCTCCTACAGGGAGCCGGGTGAAGCTACCTGGCCATGATCGAGCGGAACAGGTCTGATGCCAACCACCCCTCTAGCCAGCTCCGCAGCCGCGGATAAGCGGCCTCGGCGAACCACTGCGGTTCCACCCCGGCAAACTGGCGCATCAGGGGCAGCAAGGCGGCGTCGGCGATGCTCGGCTGGTCAGCCAACAGGTACGGCCGGCTCTCCAGCAACCCTTCGAGCTCCGCCAGCCAGGCCTCGGCCTGCTGGCGGTAGTAGGCGCGAGGGTGCTGCGGGTAGCGCTCGGCATACTTGTACAGGTTCACCTGCGCCTTGAACGTGCTGTCATTACGCGCGATCAGGGCATGCGCCTGCTGCGCCGCCGCGGGATTCGCGCGCAGTTGCCAATCCTGCGGGTCGTTCTGCGCCAGCGCCCAGCGCATGATATCCAGGCTCTCTTCCAGCACCTGGCTGCCGGTGTCCAGCACCGGCACCGTGCCCTTGGGGGACAAGGCCAGCAGTTCTGCCGGCTTGTTCTTCAGCGCCACTTCGCACACCTCGACCTCACAGCCGGCATAGCGCAGGGCCAGGCGCGCGCGCATGGCCCAGGGGCAGCGACGGAACGAGTACAGGATCACCCGCACACCTGCACTTCGCTCAGGCCATTGCTTTGGCGGCGCACCTGAATTTGCACCGGGATGCGCTCGTGCATTTCCTGCACGTGGGAAATCACTGCCACCTTGCGCCCCTGGGCCTGCAAGCCGTCAAGGGCATCCATGGCCAGCTGCAGCGACTCGGGGTCCAGGCTGCCGAAACCTTCGTCGATGAACAGCGATTCGATGCGCAGGGTGCTGGAAGCCATCGAGGCCAGGCCAAGGGCCAACGCCAGCGACACCAGGAAGGTTTCGCCGCCGGACAGCGAGTGCACCGAGCGCAGCTCGTCGCCCATTTCGGTGTCCAGGACCAACAGGCCCAGGGCACTGCCGCCCCGCTTGAGGCGGTAGCGGCGGGCCAGTTGGCGCAGTTGGCTGTTGGCATGGTGCAACAGCAGGTCAAGGTTGTAACCCTGGGCGATCTTGCGGAACACATCGCCCGAGGCCGAGCCGATCAGAGCATTCAGGCGGGCCCAGCGCTGCCACTGCTGGCGGGCTTGCTCAATCTCGGCTGCCAGTGCCTGATGCGCCTGCTGGCGACGCTGGTCATCGGCCTGCTGCGCCCGCAGTTCGGCGCATTGCTGCTCGTGGCTGGCCATGCGCTCGCGCAGTTCCAGCAGAGCTTGCTCGAGGGCTTCGGCCGGGGTGTCCACGGTCATGTCGGCCACGTGCTGTTGCAGGCGCTGTTCGCGTTCCTGCAGCAACACGCGGCTTTGTTCGATGGCTTTTTCCGCGCCTTGCAAGCGCTGGCGCAATGCTGTGACCTGCGCATCCTCCATGGCCAGCAGGCGATCCAGCCCGGCGTCATCCAGCTCCGGGTGCTGGCTGCGCCACTGCGCGATCTGGCCCTGCAACTGCTGGCATTCGGCAACCAGCGCCTGTTGCTGCTGGCCGTCGGCCTTCAGCTCGCTGGCCAGTTGCACGGCTTGCGTGCGCAGTTCCTGCAGGCGCTGGGCGGTGTCGGCGTCCAGGGCGCGGGCTTGGTCCAGCGCGGCGTCCATGTGCTGTTGCCAGGCTTCGGCAGTGGCGTGTTCACCGAGCAGTTCGCCGAGGGCGGCCTGGGCCTGCTGGCGCTGCTCGTCCAGGGCGGCAAGTTGTTGCTGCAACTGCTGCAGGCCTTGCACGCGGGCCTGGTGCTGGTCGCGCAGCTTGTCGAGTTGGGTTTGCCGGGCCTGCTGTTCTTCCAGTTCGTCCTTGCGCTGTTCCAGTTGCTGCAAGCGCTGGGCGATCTGCTGGTCCAGGGCCAGGAAAGCATTGGCCGGGTCTTCGTCGAGTGCCTTCAGGGCCTGCTCGGGCAGCACCCCGGCCAGGTCGTGCAAGCCTTGCTGCAACTGCTGCTCGTCATTGGCCAGGGCCTGGTGCTGTTGTTCGAGGTGGCGCTGGGCCTGCTGTTGGGCGTCTTGGGCGGCCTGCAGTTGCTGGTTGAGGCGGGCAGCATCGCGTTGCAGCGTGAGCAGCGCGCTCTGGCGCTTCTCGTCCTGCGCAATTTCCGCCTCCAGGCGCTGCAGCTGGCTGGCCAGCCAGGTGCTACGGGCCTTGTCATCCTGCGGGGCCAGGGCCGGCCACAGGCTGTGCGCCTGCACTTGCGCCACCAGCGGTTGCAACTGATCGCCCAGTTGCTGCTGTTGCTGCTGGAAGTCCTTGAGCTGGGCGTTGACCACGCCCAATTGGGTGCGCAGCTCGACCAGCTTGGCGTTGAGGGTGTCGACCTGTCGCTGCGCGGCAGCTTCTTCAGCCTGGTCATGCCGGCCCAGGCTGTGCAGCAGTGCGTCAGGCTGGTGGAACGGGTGTTCGGCACTGCCGCAGACTGGGCAAGGTTCGCCATCGCGCAATTGGTCGCGCAGTGCCTCCACGCTGGTGGTGCGCGCCAGGCGTTGCCGCTCCAGCAACTGGCGGGTGAGGTTGAGCGCCTGTTCGGCCGCCTCCAGCTCGGCCTTCGCCGCGGTGCCTTCGCTGATCAACTGCTGGCGTTGCTGCATGGCCTGTTGCTGGCGTTCACGAACGCTGTCCAGTTGCTGGCGCAGTTCCAGTTCGCGGCCGTGCAGGCGCGACATTTCTTCAACGGCGCGCTGCTGCTTGCGGTTGTCCTGCAGCATGCCACCGAGCAGGTCGATCTGCTCGGCCAGGGCCTGGGGTTCGGCCTTGGCTTCGCGGAACAGCAGCTCGTAGGCATCGCGCTCGGCCTGCAGCTGCACATTGGCCTGGCTGGCCTGGGCCTGCAGGCCGGGCAGCTCTTCGCGGCCCTTGGCCAGGCGGCCGCCAATCAGCATCACCTGTTTGAGTTGCGGCAGGTAGGCGTGCCACGCATTGGCCAGGCCTGCCAGGTGCTCGCTGTCGGCAAGGGCACTGTCGATCTGCGCCAATTGCTGCAGGCTGCGCTGCTGGTTGGCCTCCAGCTGTTGCAACTGCTGCTGGCCATCGGCGACGTGTTGTTCAGCCTGTTGGCTGCTGCTGCGTTGCGCGGCCAGCGCTTCGTCCAGGCGCGCCAGGTTGTCCTGGGCGGCGAAGGCCTGGCGCAGGCGTGGGGCATTCTCGCCGTGTTGCGCCTGGCTGTCGGCGAGCGCCTGGCGTGCGGCGTTCAGTGCTTGCTCCAGGGTATTTGCGCGTGCCTGGAGTTCGTCCTGCTGCTGTTGCTGCTGCGCAATTCTTGCCGCCAGTGGGGCCAGTTGTGCGTTCAGCGCCTGCTGGCGGTGGAACTGGTGGCGCTGAGGTGCCAGGCGCTCCAGGCGCAGCAGGTCCAGGCGCGGTTCGGCCAACTGCTGCCAGTCCTGCTCGGCGGCCTGCAGCGCGCGGGCCGCCTCGGCGTGCTGGGCTTGCAGCCGGTTTTGCTCGTGCAGCCAGTTGCGTTGCTGTTCCAGCTGGCGCTCACCGGCCTGGTCAGCCTTCAGGTGCTGCTGCGCCTGCTCCAGTTGCTGGTCGAGCTGGGCGCGGGCTTCGGCATCCATCGGCAGCAGGTGGCTGGCGCGCGCGAGCAGGTCGTTGTGCACCTCACCGGCCTCGCGGGCCTTGCTGAACGCGCGCTGGCCCAAGCGGGTGTAGATGGCGGTGTTGGTCAGTTTTTCCAGCAGCTCGCTGCGCTCTCTGTCGTCGGCCTTGAGAAACGCGCCAAACTCGCTCTGGGCCAGCATCACCGCGCGGGTGAACTGCTCGAAGTTCAGGCCCAGGCGGGCTTCGACCAACTGTTTGTATTCGTTCTTGCCGCTGGCCAGGACCTGCTCGCTGTCCAGGTCGTAAAAGCTCTGGCGGCTGTGCTGCAACTTGCCGTTGGCCTTGTCGCGGGCGCGGTTGGATTCCCAGCGGGCACGGTAGCGGCGGCCGTCGACGCCGACGAAATCGACTTCGGCAAAGCCGCTGCCGGTGCCACGGCGTAGCAGGTTGCGCGGGTCGGATGTGGGGATGTCGCCGTCGGCATCCGGCACCTTGGCTTCCCGACCGATGTCATTGAGCCGCGGAACGGTGCCGAACAGGGCCAGGCACAGGGCGTCGAGCAGGGTACTCTTGCCGGCGCCGGTGGGCCCGGTAATGGCGAACAGGCCGGCGCTGGCCAGGGGCTCGGCAGTGAAGTCGATGTCGACGGGGCCGGCCAGCGATGCCAGGTTCTTCAGGCGGATGGCAAGAATCTTCATGGCTGCTCCTCATCCTGCTGCACGTCCTGCAACAGCAGGGCAAAGTCGGCCAGCGCCTGCTCGTCGACAGCGCTGCCGTAGGTTTGCTCCCAGGCCCGGCTGAACAGGTCTTGCGGGGTCATCTGGGCCAGTTCGACAAAGGCCAGGTCATCCTCTTCGGTACTGTTGCGCCCAGCATACTCGGCACTGATGCGCACCAGCCGCACTGCCTTGCCCGCCAGCGCGGTCTCGATCTGCTGGCGCAGGTCCGGTTGCGGCTCGTCGAGAATGACCCGCACCTCCAGCCAGGGTTGGCGATTGGGGTCTTCCAGCAGGTCGATTACCGGCAGGTCTGCCATTTGCTGTAACAGCTCACCCAGCGGTGCCGGGCCGATGCGTTGCAGGGCCACGGCGCGCGGTACCGGGCGCGGCTCGACGCTGACCAGGCCGCTGCCGTCCAGTTCCACCTCCAGCACCTGGTGCGGGTAGTTGATTTCGGCGAACGACAGTGGGATCGGTGAGCCGCTGTAGCGGATGCGTTCTTCGCGGTTGACCTTCTGTGGTTTGTGCAGGTGGCCGAGGGCGACATAGCTGATGGCCTTGTCGAACAGCTTGGCCGGCAGCGCCTCGGCGTTGCCGATGATCAGGCTGCGCTCGGAGTCTTCCGACACTGCGCCCCCGGCCATGTGCGCATGGCTGATGGCAATCAGCGCCTGGTCTTTCTTGCGTTTTTGCAGTGCTGCGGCGATCAGTTGCTGGTGCACCTGGGTGATGCCTTGCAGGTAGTCGTCGCCCAGGTGGGGGCCGGTGACTTCGGCCGGCCGCAGGAACGGCAGCGCCAGGCACCAGGCTGCGACCTTGCCACGGCCATTGGTCAGCGGAATCAGCAGCCGCTCGGCATCCAGTTGGCCCTCGTCCAGCCAGTGCACACGGCCCAGGGCGTGGGTGCGCAGGCGGCGCATGAGTGCGGCAGGCAGCTCGATGCGCGAGCCGGAATCGTGGTTGCCGGCGATCATCACGATGTCCAGCTTGGGCTGCTGCTCATGCGCCTGGACGATGAAGTCGTACAGACGCTCCTGGGCTTTGACCGGGGGGTTGACCGTGTCGAAGATATCGCCGGCGATCAGCAGCGCATCCGGCTGGCGCAGGCGAAGCTGGCCGAGCAGCCAGTCGAGGAAGCAGGCGTGTTCGAAATCGCGTTCCTGGCCGTGCAGGCTTTGGCCCAGGTGCCAGTCGGAGGTATGAAACAGACGCATGGATGACCTGTGGTGTCGAGTCGAGCAAGCCAGAGGGCTTGGCTTTGGGGATGGGCGTTGCGCGAGGGCGGTATGGTAACCCAAGCAGGGGGGTGGGGGGCAGGGCGGGGGATGGGGGGAGGGCTGGCACCGGCTGCGCCGGTGTTCGCGGGCGCGCCCGCTCCTACAGGTACCGCGTAACGCTCAGGCATACGTCGTACCTGTGGGAGCGGGCATGCCCGCGAAGAGGCCCTGGCAGGCAGCCGGCTACTTGGGATAAAGCGGCGGCAAGCTGCCGTTCTCCCCAGCCGGCAACAACACCTGCTCGGCCGGCGGTATCGTGCCGATTGCCCGCCACAAATCCTCACCCTGCCAATACTGCCCACTCTCGCTGTACAACGCGCCATTCAACCCATCCAGCGCATCCGACAACGGCACGAAGCGCGCCGCCATCTCGGCCAGGGTCTCCGGTTGCTGCCGGGCCCAGGCGTCCAGCGCCTGGCGGGTGGCCTGGGGGTCGTTCGCCAGGCAAGCGCGCTTGAGGTCATCCAGCAAGGTGCGCGGGCTCGGCCCGTTCTGCGCCGCACGCAGCACCGCCGGTTGCGAGCGGGCGCGCCACCACAGGGCGAAGCCCAGTACGGTGGAAAGGGCGAACAGCAGAGTCGCCAATTGCCAAGGCCACAGCGCGCTGCTGGCGCTGCTGTTATCGCCCACCGGGCTGTCGGCACTCAATGCCGGGTTGTCTTGCACGTTCAGCGTACGCGCCGGCAGGCTGCTGTGCTCCAGGTGATCTTCACGGGTGTTCCACCACGCCACTTCCAGCGCCGGCAGGGCCAACGTGCCGGCATGTGTGGGCACCAGTGCTTCGCGTTCCTCGCGGTTGGCGGTCATGCCGCGTTCGTTGATTTCGTTGCGCAGCAGCGGCTGGTCGGGGTAGCGGCGCAGGCCGGTGATCTCGGTGGCGGGTAACGGCGGCAACTGGGTGCTGGAAAGGCCTTCGGCGCGCAAGGTGATGTTGCGCGTCAGCGAGTCGCCAATCTGTACCTGCTGGTTGCCGGGGTCGGGGTTCCAGTGCTCTTCCAGTGTCAGGCTACGCGCCGGCAACCACGGCACACCCGCAGGCCAGGCGGCGGGAATCGGGCGTACCGCCAGCCGCAGCGGCAGCGAGCTGACCTGTACCTGGTGCCCGGCACGGGCCGTGCCATTGGCTTGCGGGGTTTCGTCGCTGCTGGCTGCGGCGGTGGCGCTGAACGTCAGTGGCGGGATCTCGAGCGTGCCACTTTGCTGGGGGTACACGGCATAGCGGGTTTCGATCACGCCGTGGCGCACGCCATTGATTTCCTTTTCATAGGTGCGCGATTCGCCGAGCGGTTCGACCTTGGCGCCTTCCAGCTGCAGCGGGCTCAAGCTGCTGTCGTCATAGAGCGCCACCGAGTGATAGATGCGCAAGGTGAGCACAGCCTGCGCCTGCACGTAGACGTCGGGGCTGTCGAGGGTGGCCTCGATGAACACCTGTGAAGTGTCCTGGCGGCTGGCATCGGCCTGCAGCACTTGCAGGTCGATGGCCTGACTGCGTGACTGACCCAGCTGCAGCTCGGGGATACGCAGGCTGCCGCTGCGCCGCGGCAGCAAGGTGATGATCCAGCGGGTGCTGGCGCGGGTTTCACCGTCGAGGGTATGCAGGCTGTTCAACTGGCGCGTGCCGCGCACCTCGAAGTCGCCTTCCAGGGCGCGCAGGTCGGGCTTGCCGAACTGGGTGACGTCCTGGCTTTCCAGGGTCAGTTCCAGGCTTTCGCCAGCCTGCAGGCGGGTGCGGTCGACGCTGGCCTGCAGCAGGGGTTCAGCCTGGGCCAGGGTGGCCCACAGCAGGGAGAGGAGCAAGACGCCGAAGCGACTCATCGTGGGGTTTCCTGTTGCAGTTGCTGTTCGTACCAGAATTTGCGCCGCAGCAGCTCCGCCGGGTTATCGGGGATCTCCCGCAGCCATTGTTCCAGGGCTTGGCGCTGTTCGGCGTCGAGGCTGGTCGACACCGGGCGCTGGGGCGGCTGGATGACGCCCTCATCGGCACCCGGCTGGTTACCCGGTGCGCCCTGGCTGTTGCTGCTGCTTTCGCCAGGCTGCTCGGCGCTGGCTTGTTCATCACCGCTGGGGGTGCCCTGGGCGGCGCTGCTGGCCGAACTGCTGTTGCCTTCGGTGTCGCTGCCGGGCGTGCTTTGGGCATCGTTACCGGGCGGTTGTTCCTCGGCCTTGGCCTGGCGCTGTTGCAGCAGCTGTTGCACCAATGCCTGGTTGTCCAGTGCCACTTGCAGATCGGGTTGGCGCTCCAGCGCCTGCTCGTAGGCGTCCAGGGCCGCTTCCAGCTCACCGGCACGGGCCAGTGCATTGCCTCGATTGTAGTGGTCGGCGGCCGCGTCGCCTTGGGAAAATGCCTCGGCCGCACCCGCGTAGTCGCCGGCCTGGTACAGCGCCAGGCCGCGCCACTGCGTGTCATGGAAGTGCCGAGCCGCGCTGGCTGGGCGGTTCAGCTCGAGCAGGCGTTGGCCTTGCTGGTCGGGGCGCAGCCACAGGTCATCGAGCTCGAAAGCCTGGCTGGGCTGGGGCAGGGCCAGCAGTAACGGCAGGCAGAACAGCCAACCGCGCCGGCCGGCACACGCGGCCAGCAGCAGCAGCGGAATCAGCAACCAGTAGCCTTGGTCGGCCCAGCTGTCCAGCTGCAGGGTCTGGCCGTCGTTGCGCCCGGCCCGCGGCTGGTCGAACAGGCCCAGGCCGCGCAGGTCCAGGTCGTCGATACGCGCATGCCGGTAGCGCCCGCCGGTGCCGTTGATGAAACCCTTGAGGCTGGCGTTGTCCAGGCGGGGCACCAGAATGCCGCCTTGGTCATCCTTGAGGTATTCGCCATTGGCCTGGCGCACCGGGGCACCGTCACGGCTACCGATACCCAGCATCAGCAGGCTTGGGCCCTGCCGGCCAAGGGCCTGGGCGATGCCCTGGCGCTCCGGGGCGCTGAGCGACGACCCGATCAGCAGCAGGCGGCCCTGGCCGAGCCCGCTCTGGGCCAGCAGTGCCAGGCCCTTCTGCACGGCCAGGTCGGCGCGCTGGCCGGGCTTGGGCATGATCGACGGGTCGATGGCCTCCAGCAGGTTGCGCGTGGTGGCCAGGTCATCGGACAGCGGCACCAGGGTGTGTGCGGAGCCGGCATAGACCACCAGCGCCGTCTGGCTGTCGCGGCGGTGCTCCAGCAGGTCGAGGATTTTGCGCCGGGCCTGTTCCAGGCGATTGGGCGGGCTGTCCTCGGCGAGCATCTGCGGGGTCAGCTCCAGCAATATCACCAGCGGGTCGGCCGGGCGCTGGCGGTTTTCTTCCACCCGCTGCCAACTGGGCCCGAGCAGGGCCAGGATCACCAATAGCCAGGCCAACCCCAGCGCCACCCACGGCAGTTTGCTGGTGTTGCCGTTGCCGCCGCCCAGCAGCACAGCGTGGAATGCCGGCGGCAGGATCAGCTGCCAGCGCCCGGCGCGTTTGCGCCGATGCCACAGCTTGTACAGCAGCCAGCCAAGCAAGGGCACGGCCAGCAGCCACAGCGGGCGCAACCATTGCGGCCACAGGTCGATCATCGCCGCCTCCTCAAGCGCAAGCGCTTCAGGCGTTGGCGCCATTCCGGGTGTGGCTGCAAGAAGCGCGGCTTGCGCAGCAGGCGCTGCATCAGGTTGTCGGGCCATTGCACGGCCACCACCAGCAGCACGCTCAGCAGCAGTGCCAGGGCCAACGGCCAGGCGTACAGGGCTTGGGCGGTGCGGGCCTGGGTCGGTTGCTGGGCCACCGGTTCGAGTTGGTCGAGGGTGTCGCCAATAGCATCCAGTTCGGCACCGTCATGCGCGCGGAAGTAGGCGCCGTGGGTGATTTCGCCGATTTCCCTGAGTGCGGCTTCGTCCAGGTCCAGGCTCGGGTTGAGGCCGAGCAGGCCTGGTGTGCCACTGGCGTCGGGGTTGGCGCCAATGCCGATGGTGTAGATGCGCACGCCTTCCTGGGCTGCCAGGCGGGCTGCCGTCAGCGGGTGGATCTGCCCGCCGTTGTTGGCACCGTCGGTAATCAGCACCAGTACCCGGCTTTGCGCCGGGCGCTGGCGCAGGCGTTTCACCGCCAGGCCAATGGCGTCGCCGATGGCCGTGTTCTTGCCGGCGATGCCGATTTGCGCTTCGTCGAGGAAGGTGCGCACGGTACGCCGGTCGAACGTGAGCGGGGCCTGCAGGTAGGCCTGGCTGCCGAACAGGATCAGGCCCACGCGATCGCCTTCTCGGTCCTGCAGGAAATCGCCGAGCAGGGCCTTGACCAGGTCGAGGCGGCTGATGTCTTCGTTTTTCCACTGCATGTCCGGGAAGTCCATCGACCCGGACACGTCCACCGCCACCAGCAGGTCGCGGCCGCTGGCCGCCACCGGCACCGGGTCACCGAGCCATTGCGGGCGCGCGGCAGCGCACAGCAGCAACAGCCAGATGACCACGAATGGCCCTTGCTGGCGCCAGGTGGGCAGGTTCAGCCGCGCGCGCCGCCCGGCCAGGCCTTCCAGTTCGTTGAGGAAGCCAACCTTGAGTACCGGTTCGCCGCTGTCAGCGGCGGGCAGCAGCAGGCGCGCCAGCCACGGCAGCGGCAACAGGGCAAAGACCCACGGCCAGGCCAGTTCAAACATGCTTGCGGATCCAGGTTTCGACGGCTTGGCTCAGCCCGGCGATGGCCTTGTCGTCGAGTTTGCACTCGGGTTTATAGGCGCCTTCGACCAGCACCATCCAGCGTGTGAGGCCGGCTGCGGGGCAGCGGTTGTCGAGAAATGCCAGCCACTGGCGGCCGTTTAGGGTATGGCTGTTGGCGCCCGGGTAGTGGCTGCGGCACAGGCGCTTGAGCAGGGCGTTGATCTGTTGCAGCCAGGCGCCGGCGGGGGCGCCGTCGTAGGGGCGTGGCAGGCGTGCCAGCTCGGCCAGCGCTTCTACCCGCACCGGGTCCAGCGGTTGCTCGGCGCGTACGACACGGCGCTTGCGCGGGCGCCAGTGCCGCAGCCGCCACAGGCCCCAGCCCAGCACTGGCAGGATGACCAGCAATGCCCACCAGCCGGGTGCCGGCGGCCACAGGCCGATGGGCGCCGGTTCGATCAGCGGTTGCAACTGATCGAGCGGGTTCATGACGCGCTCCGCGGGCGCTGTGCGCTCAGGTATTCGCGCAATTGCTCGATCATTTCACTTTGCGTGCTCAGCGGCATCAGCAGCACCCGCAGCTTTTGCGCCAGCAGCTCCCAGCGTTCGATGCGGGCTTCGGCCTGCTGGCGGTAGGCCTGGCGCAGGTTGGCGTCGAGGGTGTCGAGCTCCAACTGCGCGCTGCGTTGGGCAAAACGCAGCAGGCCAGCGGCCGGCAGGGCATGGTCGAGTGGGTCGGACACCGGCAGCAGCAGCAGGTCGCAATGCCGGGACAGCATGGCCAGGTGCTGCTCCACCTGGGCGCTGAGCGAACGCTCGTCGCAGATCACGATGGCCAGGCTGCCCGGGCGCAGCACTTCGCGGGCGCGGCGCAGCGCCAGGCCAAGGCTGTCGGCCCCGGCAACCGCCTCGGTGTGCAGTGCCTGGTTGACCTTGGCCATGCGGTTGAGCAACTGCAGCAGGCTCTGTTTGCTGCGCCGGGGCTTGATTTCGTGGTGCTCGTTGTCGCCGAACACCAGGCCGCCGATGCGGTCGTTATGGGCCAGCGCGGCCCAGCCGAACAAGGCGGCGGCCTGGGCGGCGAGCACCGACTTGAACATCAGGCCCGAGCCGAAGAACAGCCGCTGGCTCTGCTCGACCAGGATGAAGATAGGCCGTTCGCGTTCTTCGTGAAACAGCTTGGTGTGGGGCTCCTGGGTGCGTGCGGTCACCCGCCAGTCGATGTTGCGCACGTCGTCGCCGGCCTGGTACACGCGCACCTGGTCGAAGTCCACACCGCGCCCGCGCAGCTTGGAATGGTGCAGGCCGACCAGCGGGCTGCGTTGGCCGGGCTTGGAAAACAGCTGGATTTCGCGCACGCGGTGGCGCATGTCGATCAGCTCGGCGAGGCCGATGCGGATGCCGGGTTCGGCCAGGTGCGCAGTGGGCATGGGGTCAGGCAACGGCGACGACGTCGAGGATGCGCTGGACCACGCGGTCCTGGTCGATCCCCGCGGCCTCGGCTTCGAAGGAGAGGATGATGCGGTGGCGCAGTACGTCGAACAGCACCGCCTGGATGTCTTCGGGGCTGACGAAGTCGCGCCCGGCCAGCCAGGCGTGGGCACGTGCGCAGCGGTCCAGCGAAATGGAACCGCGCGGGCTGGCGCCGTAGGCGATCCAGTCGGCCAGCTCGGTATCGAATTTGGCCGGGGTGCGGGTGGCCATGACCAGCTGCACCAGGTACTCCTCGACGGCATCGGCCATGTACAGGTTGAGGATTTCCTTGCGCGCGGCAAAGATCGCCTGCTGGCTGACCCGCCGTTCGGGTTTCACTTCGCCGCCCAGCGCTTCGCCGCGGGCCTGTGCCAGGATACGCCGCTCGACCGCGGCGTCCGGGAAGCCGATTTTCACGTGCATCAGGAAGCGGTCGAGCTGGGCTTCGGGCAGCGGGTAGGTGCCTTCCTGCTCGATCGGGTTCTGCGTGGCCATGACCAGGAACAGGGGCGACAGGTCGTAGGTGCTGCGGCCCACACTGACCTGGCGTTCGGCCATGGCCTCGAGCAGTGCCGACTGGACCTTGGCCGGTGCACGGTTGATTTCGTCGGCCAGCACCAGGTTATGGAAGATCGGCCCCTGCTGGAACACGAAACTGCCGGTTTCCGGGCGGTAGATTTCCGTGCCGGTGATGTCGGCCGGAAGCAGGTCGGGGGTGAACTGGATGCGGTGGAACTGCGCTTCTATGCCCTCGGCCAACTCCTTGATGGCCTTGGTCTTGGCCAGCCCGGGCGCCCCTTCGACCAACATGTGGCCGTCTGCCAGCAGCACGATCAACAGCCGCTCGACCAGTTTCTCCTGGCCTAGGATCTGGGTTGAAAGAAAGGTGCGCAGCGCGATCAGCGCTTCACGGTGTTCCATCGGCGACGGTTCCTGGTAGGGGGCCGGAGGCGGCTGACGGCAGCTGCCCTGGCAAGGGCTGATACTTTAATCCATCCGGGGGGGCGGCGACTAATGGCACGGGGTAAATTTATCGCTGCAGCGGGCCTGGGGTATGGAAAACTCTCACGAAGGCTTGGCGATTGCCTGATGTTGCCTGACGGCGTACTGGCGCCTGCTTGTGCTTTTGGGTCAAGCACAAGGCACGAAGATGGTAGCGAGCAACGGCGGTACGCCGACCCCTCGACGGGTAACCCTGCGTTTCGGGGTGTTCTTCGATGGCACCGGTAACAATCAGCACAACGCCACGGCATTGGCGGGGCACGGCGGCAGTTATGCCAATGCGCTGAGCAACGTAGCCCTGCTGCATGCGTTGTACCCGGCGCAAGCGGCCGATGGCGAGGCGCGCCAGGTCTTTTTCAAATGCTACATGGAAGGCATCGGCACCTTGGCCGGTGAAACCGACCCGGTGTATGCCTCTGCCACCGGGCGTGGCCGCACGGGCGTGGAAGCCCGGGTGGCCGAGGCGTTGCAGGCGATTGCCGGGCAACTGCAGGGTTGGTGCCAGGCGCACCCGCAGTGGGTGCCGGCACGCCTGGAGTTCGACTTGTTCGGCTTCAGCCGTGGCGCGGCGGCGGTACGCCACCTGGCCAACCTGTTGCACGACGGTGCCGGGGGATTGTTGCCGGTGGCGTGTGACATCGCGATCAACTTCATGGGCTTGTTCGACACGGTGGCCGCGATCATCGCGCCGTTGCAGGGCGACTTCGACCCCGCCGATGAGCGCCACGGTGGCTTGCGCCTGGGCCTGGAGGCGGGTATTGCCCGGCAGGTGGTACAACTGGTCGCGCGGGATGAGCGGCGGCATAACTTCCCGCTGGTGAGCAGTGGCCACGACATAGTGCTGCCGGGTGTGCACTCGAATATCGGTGGCGGCTACCCGGAAACCACATGGGAACAGGTGCTGTTGTGCAAACCGCAATCCCAGCGCGTGCCGGTGGCGACCCCTGCCGGGCAGTGCCGCGTGCATGCCGTGATGCAGGGCCTGCTGGCGACGGATTTTGCCGACATGGGGGAACCCCGGCCACGGGTGATCACCTGGGAGGAGCCGATCGCTGGCGGCCACCCGCGTGAAGCAGAGAAGCAAGTCTACGCAGCGGTAGCCCGCGAGCGGGAGGTGGCCGGGCACCTGTCGCGTGTCTACCTGAGCGTGATGCGCGAGCTGGCGGTACGGGCTGGTGTGCCGTTTGCGCCGTTGGGCGGCCAGGCGGAGCACCGTTTGCCTGCTGAATTGCAGGTGATCAGCGCAAAATTGCATGGCTTCGCCTTGGGCGAAACCGGGCAATTGGCGCTGAGCGAGCAAGAGCAGCGCTTATTGCGCGACAAGTATGTGCACGCTTCGGCGAACTGGAACGCGCTGAAAGGGTTGCGTAACAGCGTGCTGGATGTGTTGTTTGTCAACCGGCCAGGGGTGGCGGGGCGGGTGGTGCATGGGAACCCGGTGGGGTGAATGTGTCTGGGGTGGCAGGGGTTCGCCACCCCATTCATTCATCGCTGCGCGTTCCTGCGTTTTCGAGCCATATACCCCTCCTGCGCCACGGTCAGCATCACCGTCAGCACCATGAACGCTACCGAAGCAACGAAAATGCCGTTTGGCAGCCCCCGGTCGAGCATCCAGCCGAACGCCACTGGCCCGACGGCGCCGCCGATGTTGAACCCGGTCGAGACCAGCCCGAAGGTCTTGCCTTCGGCACCCTTGGGCGCGGCCGCTTTTACCAGCATATCCCGCGACGGGGCGATCATTCCGGTCAGCAGGCCGATGCTGCCCAGTACCACCACCAATGCCCATTCGCGCAGCACACCCAAGGCCACCACGGCGGTCAGCACAGCGGCCAGGGCGAAAGCCAGCGCCGCCACCAGGCCATGCCGGCGGGTACGGTCGGCCAGGGCACCGCCACACAGCACCCCTGCGGCGCTGCAGAGCAAGAAGGCGGTAAGCGCGGTATTGGCCCAGGCCAAGGTCAGGCCTTGGCCTTGCACCAGTGCGGCAACGGAGAATTTCTCGATGGCACTGGTGCTCAGGTTGAGCAATATGAACAGCACTGTCAGCACGCCGATCATGGGGGTGAACAAGCGCACTCGTACGTTTGCCGGCGGCGCGCCGGCATTGCCCGGGTTGCCCATCTCCGTTACCCGGTACACCCCGCTGCCTGGCAGCGATATCAATAGCAGCGCAGCAGCGCCGAACACTGCGCCCGTCGCCAGGGCTGCCCGTGTGCCCAACACGGCAGCGATACCGAGGAATATTGCCGGGGTTACCGCCGAGCCCAGGAAGCCGGCGAAGGTATGAATGGAGAATGACCGCCCCAGCCGGTCTGGCTCGATACCCTTGGCCAGCAGCGCATAGTCGGCCGGGTGGTACACCCCATTGGCCAGGCCGGCCAGCGCCATGCTCACCAGCAACACCGCATGGCCGGGGCTGGCGGCCAGCAGCAGGAAACTGAGGCTGCCCAGCAGCAGCCCGGCCTTGAGCACCTTGCGCGCGCCAAAGTGGTCGACGGCGTGACCCAGTGGGGCCTGCACCAGGGCAGAGACGATATTGAACACCGCCAAGGCCACGCCGAGTTCGACGTAACCGACCCCCAGTAGGGAGGGCAGCACTGGCAGCAGTGCCGGGATCAGCATGATGTGCACATGGCTGACGAAATGTACGGCGGCAACCTGGGTCAGCAGCTTGGGGGCAGCAACGTAGCGCATGTCGGGACCTGTAGACAGCGTGCGCGCCTGGCGCACGGCAAGGGGATGGAATGCCCGCTTGGCGGGTGTCGCTGCGCAGCACCCGAAGGCGGCCATGCAAACGCCGGCAGCGATCCCGCCACCCAGCGCGTTGCCTGTTGCGCGGGTAACCCGCGCTTAAAGGGCTGCGCTGTCGAGGGTCAGGCAGCCAGTTCGGTCAGCAGGTTTTTCAGATAGTCGCTGCCTTGCGCATCCAGCGCCTGCAACGGCAGGCGGGGCGCGCCGACATCCTGGCCCAGCAGCTTCAGGCCGGCCTTGATGGTGGTGGGCAGGCCGCGGCGGGTGATGTATTCCAGCAGTTCGTACTGGCGGTAGAACAGCGTGCGGGCTTCGGCCAGTTGGCCTTGCTGCACGGCGTCCCACAATGCCAGGTTCAATGCCGGGATCAGGTTGGGCGCGGCGGTGCACCAGCCGCTCGCGCCTGCCACCAGGGCCTCCAGGGTCAGCGGGTTGCAACCGTTGTAGAACGCCACCTGGCCCTTGCTGGCCTGGAACAGGCGGTGCATGCGCTGAATGTCACCGGTGCTTTCCTTGACCATGGTCACATTCGGCACCTCGGCGAGGATGCGCAGGATCAGTTCCACCGACAGGTCGGTGCCGCTGGTGCCCGGGTTGTTGTAAAGCATGATCGGGATGTCGATGGCGGCGCCGACGGCCTTGTAGTGGGCCACCACTTCGGCTTCGGTGAGTTTCCAGTACGAAACGGGCAGCACCATGACCGCCGTGGCCCCGCATGCCTGCGCCAGGCGCGCACGCTCCACGGTGCGTGCGGTGGTCAGGTCGGAGACGCTGACCACGCTGGGTACGCGCCCGGCGATGCGCGCCTGGCTGAAGCGCACCACGCTTTCCCATTCGCTGTCGCTCAGGTAGGCGCCTTCGCCGGTGCTGCCCAGCGGCGCGATGGCGTGCACGCCGTGCTTGATCAATTGGTCGATGGACGTGCCCAAAGCCTCCAGGTCGAGTGTGCCGTCTGCCGAGAAGGGAGTGATGGTGTAGCCGATGACGCCGCGAATTACAGGTGTAGACATGACCAGGCACCTTTGCCGTTGTTGAGGGAAGAGTACAGCTTCGAGTCAGGCCAGGCAGTCGCCGTGGGCCCGCAAGGCACGCCGCGCGTAATAGCTGAACGCGGCGCCATGACGCTTAGGGGTGGAGATCCAGTCGTGGGCTTCCTTGCCCAGGGCTTCGGGGATGGGGCGGATGTCACCGGCCCCCATGGCCAGCAGCTGCATCCTGGCGGCCCGCTCGAACAGCAGGGCAAGCACGCAGGCTTCTTCGATCGAGCCGCCAGCGATCAGCAGGCCATGGTGTGAAAGCAGGATCGCGCGCTTGTCGCCGATGGCCGCCGCGATGATTTCGCCTTCTTCATTGCCTACCGGCACACCAGGCCAGTCCTTGAGGAAGGCGCAATCGTCGAACAGCGGGCACAGGTCCATGTGCGAGATGGCCAGCGGTACCTCCAGCATCGACAGGGCGGCGCTGTGCAGCGGGTGGGTGTGGATGATGCAGTTGACGTCAGGCCGGGCGCGGTAGAGCCAGCTGTGGAAACGGTTGGCCGGGTTGGCCATGCCACGGCCTTGCAGCACGGTCAGGTCTTCGTCCACCACCAGCAGGTTGGAGGCGGCGATTTCGTCGAAGCCCAGGCCCAGTTGCTGGGTGTAATAGGTGCCAGGCTCCTGGGCGCGGGCGGTGATCTGCCCGGCCAGCCCCGAGTCGTGGCCGCCGTCGAACAGGATGCGGCAGGTGAGGGCCAGCTTTTGCCGGGTACTGTAGGTGTTGTCGGCCAGGGCCGTCAGCATCTGCTGCTGGGCGTGCTTGACCAGTTGGTCCTTGGGGGCGTGCATGGTGGTCGTCATAGGCGGTACCTGCAGGAAAGGGCGGTGAATTGCTGAGCGACACAGGGAGGTCGCCAGGACACACGGCGATCATAATGACACCTTGTGTCATTATCAAGCAGGGAATGACACAATTAGCCTGCAGTGGGGCTCCAGAGGTGGCGGGCCGGGCGGCAAGGAGGTGCGCGAGGGGGCGTTGGCAAAGCGCGCGGCGCAGGCGCTTACACCGGCCGGGCCGGTGTTCGCAGCTGGCGCCGCGGCAAAAAGGCGCGCGTTACGCGCCTATGCAGCGCGAAGCGGGCAGCGGGGCCGGGTGCGCGTGCTGGTATTGCCGGAAGGCCTCGGCAATGGCATTGATCAGCGGCGCGTCGCTGAGCGGGTTCAAGGCCGGGAAGCGCTTGCCGTTGCAGATGCCCTGGTAGGTCAGCACAGCCTCGACGCTGTGATCATGGTCCAGGTACACCTGCCTGATCGCCTGGGCGTCCAGGTTCTTCGCATCGTCGCAGCGCAGGGCGTGGTGAATGGCCAATGCCGCGCCAAAGGCCAGGGCCGGGGTGTCGATGCCGTGCCTGCCGGCCAGCTCGATGCTGCTGAGGATACGTTCATTGCGCTGCAGTTTGCGCAGCGGGTCGCGGCCGACGCGGGCGCACGGGTCCTTGAACGAGGTTTTGCAGCGCGCCAGAAAGGCGTCGGCGAACCGGCTGATCACCTCGCTCATTTGCGGGTACTCCGCTTCCAGGGCGGGCGCCACTTCCTGGCGTATCAGCCGCTCGGCCAGGGCATTGACGCGGGCGTCGCCCATGCCCTGGCCCACCCAGGCATGGCCCAGCAGGCTGGCGTACCAGGCAATGATCGCGTGCGGGCCGTTCCACAGGCGGTTCTTGATGACCTGGATCTCGGTAATATCCGGCACCGTGTGCACTTGGCGCAGGCGTTCGAGCAGATCGCTGCCGCGCTCGACATACAACGGCATGTCGGCTTCGCTGTTGAACAGCACCAGGTGCAGTTGGCTCATGGCGCTGCTGGGCTGCGCAAAGGGCCTGAAATGCCCGAGCAATCGCTCGTATTCAGCCGGCGGCGCCGAGGCACTGCGGGGGGCGGCAGGCTCTTCTTCCAGGCTGTTGCGAAACATCTGCGACTTGATCCGCAATTGCCGCACCAGCGCATCGTTGCTCAGCTTGGAAACGATGCGGCTGACTACCGTTTCCGCGAAATGGGTCTTGAGCATTACCTGCTCGCAGATCGCTGGCGGGCACAAGGTCGCCAGCTCGGCTTGCACATGCCGGCGCACGAACGCGCCGCCACCCACCTTGTTCAGCACGATCAGCAACGTCAGTTCGCGGCCGCGGCGCTCGAAACGCTGCAGCAGGCCTTGGGCAATTACCCTGGCTTGGTTGCGAATGGCCTGTTCAGGCAGGCTCAGGCCGATGATCTCGGCGTCGTTGTACATGGCGATCACCGCCTGTTCGTCGTCCAGGTCGATCATGCGCACATTGTCGATGGTCTGGTCGAACGAGGTGCTGCCATAGCGCACGCTGTAGCTGCCGAAGGCACTCACGCTCTCGCGCAGCATGCGTGAGCGGGTAGCGGCGATGATTTCGCAGGGCCGGGTGTAGCCGTCCCAATGGGAAAACACCTGGGTCAGGTAGCCGCCGCCGATGGCGCCAAAGCCATGAATACCGACACGGAACTGGTTCAACGACGCCGGGAAGGGCTCGCTGAGCGCGGGCATGCCCAGCTCGGGCACGCATGCATTCAGGTCGGCGAGGAACTCCGGCATGCTGTGGTAAGCCTTGAGTGCGCCGGCCTTGATGTCGGCGGCAGGTGGCTTGATGTCTTCGATCAGAATCGCCTGGCCCTCGGCACGCATGGCCGACAGCATGCCGTTTTCCGAATCCTCGACCATGAAGCACTGCGCTGGCGGGCAGTTGAGTGCGCGGGCGGCCTTCAGGAAAATCTCCGGGTGGGGTTTGCCCTGGCTGACTTCATCGCCACACACGGTGATGTCGAAGTACTTCAGCACATTGGCGTTGATCAGGTATTCCTCGGCGATGGCGCGGCGGCTGGAGGTGGCCACGGCCATGGTCAAGCCGGCCTTGCGCAGGCGCTCCAGCACCTCCAGCAGGCCGGGCTTGATCGGCACACCGTGATTGCGCACGTACTCCAGCTCCAGTTCATCGGCGCGCTGGCGGATGGCGGCATAGGGGAAGTCTGCGCCGTTATGCGCCTTGGCCAAGGCTTCGGCTTTTTTCGCGCTCAGGCCCAGAGAGCCGAGCAGTGTGTGCTCGCCCAGCGGTTTGCCGAAGATTTCCAGCGACGCTTGCTTGAGGGTCTTGAAGCGCAGGCGTTCGGTGTCGAAGAGGGTGCCATCCATATCGAAGATAGCGCTGAAGATGCGTTTGCCGTGAAAGAAAAGCATGGGTTGTTGCCCCTTGTCGGTGGGTCGGACATCCCGCCTGCAACAGGCGAGCATGGCGTGCGAGCTGCAGCAATGGCAGTCAGGTAGGGGGCACGCGGTCGACAGGAGGGCGCTGGGGGGTAACGCAGATGTAGGGGGGGATGGAGCGGGGGGTACACAGCAGGTTGGCGAACCTGGAAGTGAGGCGGGCGGCACGTTTGGCCTTGAGGTCACGCCCACTGGCTGCAGTCGGTTTTGCAGGCAGTGGGCGCAAATAGCGATGGATACGTGTGATTCCGAGCATGAGGTACTGTGAGTCCTTTTTCGACTTTGGTAATCCTTTTTCAGCCTTGCACGTATGCGCCGCGACATGCAAGGCTTGGCCTTTCGCTCGTCTTGCACAACCAGGTGAACCGCCATGACCCAAGCTACCGACCAGGCCTTCTACGACCGTGCCGATGCGCACATAGAACTGGCCAACCAGCAGATCGACAGGGTCGAGGACCTGGGCAAGGTTAGCGCCTCGCTGACCTTCGGTGCCGCGCGCTTCAGCGCCTGGATGAGCGCCCGCAGTTTCAAGAGCGGCGCCGAACTGGGCGCTGCGCGGGACGAGATCCTGAAATACTTCTGCGAGCAGTACCGGATGATGCTCGAAGATAACCTGGACGAGCATATCAAGCATTTTGACCAGTACATGTTGGGCAAGAATGACTAACACCGCAGGTCGCTCGCCCCAGCCTCTTCAGCGCTCTCTGGCCAACAACTGCCAGCCCTGATGCGATCCCTGTGGGAGCGGGCAAGCCCGCGAAGAAGCCAGCGCGCTGCATGGCACAGGCTGAGCCGGTGTTCGCGGGCCCGCTCACACAGGTATTGCACCTTTGTCTTGCCTACAATATCGCCAGCCGGTAATGGCGTGGGCCGGACGCCATGTCCGGCCCTGAACCGCCTGTTGCGCCTTGGGTCAACGGCGCAGCAGGCGAGAAATCACCAGTGTGACGGCGGCGGTGATGGCCAGTGCGGCGATAGGCTTTTCCTTGACGAACGAAGTCACCGTGTCCACGGCATCACCATAGGTCTTGGTCACCTGGCCTGCCGCCTGACGCGCATCGCCTTCGGCTTCCAGCGCCGGGTCTTCGACCAGCCGGCCTACAGCGCTCTGCGCCTTGCCTGCAAGGTTCTCGGCAACACCTTCGATCTGTTCGCGTTTCATGATGGCTATATTCCTTCCTGTAAGCGGCTTTGGGTTGATAGCACAGGGTTAGGGAGGTGAAGGGCGGCAATGGTTCCAACTACTCATCACCTTCAAGCCACACGCCCCTGCAAGGAATCGCACGTGGCGTGAAAGGACGAGGCTAGCGCGCCTTCTTTTCCAGAATCCGCGCGCCGCTCCCTTCCTTGGCCAGCACATCCCCGGGGTTGCGCAGGGGGCAGTCCTGCAGTGACAGGCAGCCGCAGCCAATACAGTTGTCGAGGCTGTCGCGCAGCGCCTCCAGAGTACGGATGCGTGCATTCAGGTCTTCGCGCCAGGCGCTCGACATTTCGCCCCACTGCGCCGCGGTCAGCTTGCTGTTGGGCGCATAGCGGCTCAATGCCTGGCGGATTTCCTCCAGTGCGATACCGGTGCGCTGTGCCACCTTGATGATCGCCAGGGTGCGCAGTACCAGCGAAGGGTAGCGGCGCTGGTTGCCCGCCGTACGAACGCTGGCGATCAGCCCCTTGGCTTCATAAAAGTGCAGCGCTGACACTGCCACACCGCTGCGCTTGGCGACTTCGCCCACTGTAAGCATCCGCGTGTTGTCTGCTGCCATGCCTGTCGACCTTGCCTTGGGTTGAGCGCTGTAAGGGCGCCTTGAATTGTGAAACGGCTTACCCCGCTGCGCGATCCCGGCGCAACTGGGTAACCAGGGTAAAACGGTCATGCGGGTGGATCGTCTCGGCCACGGCCATCAGGTCGCCGTTCTCTTCGCGGTAGTGGCGAATGATCTGCAA
This sequence comes from Pseudomonas sp. BJP69, assembly GCF_007633355.1. Taxonomy (NCBI): domain Bacteria; kingdom Pseudomonadati; phylum Pseudomonadota; class Gammaproteobacteria; order Pseudomonadales; family Pseudomonadaceae; genus Pseudomonas; species Pseudomonas sp. BJP69. The sequence continues at coordinate 3,876,604 of NZ_CP041933.1, read as the reverse complement.
CCCCGCCGAACCCACCTGCGCCTTCAGCGCGTGGGCCAGCTCTGCCGTCAGCGCTACCGCCCGTACTTGCTGGTCGATCACCGCGATCGCGCGGCCGTAATGCTGCTCGATCAGCCTGGCAATCGGCTGTTCGGGCTGCTCGCGGGCGCGTTCGATGACTTCGCCGTAGTCCCGCTGTGCATAGACCTGGGTGCAGCATAGCGGCGGCGCAGCCTGCGCCACGGCGATGCTCGACAGGCAAAAGTAGTGCTCACCCGGCACCAGCCCCAGCCGTGCCGCCTGGCCCAGGTCGGCAACGAAGTGCTGCACATCGCGGATCTGCCAGCGCTGATCTGGCGCCAGCTGTGCCAGGTCGGCGACGCTGGCCAGCGACTGCGTGTAGCCCCCGCGGGGGCTGCTGGCCTCGACCCGGGTGCCGACGCGCTTGCGTCGCGATACCAGCCCCTGGCCGAGCAACTGGTCGATCGCGGCACGTACCGTGTGCCGGCTCACACCGTAAAGGTCGCACAGCTCGTGCTCGGTTGGCAGCAGGCTGCCCACCGGATACCGGCCATTGGCAATGCCTGCCATCAAGTCCTTGGCCACAGTGGCATAGCGCGTCGGGTTCATACCTGTGTTCTGTCTCGCACCTGTCGTCGGCCGAGAGTGTACCAGCGACGTGTGCCGGGTGGTCGGCGAGCAGGCTGCACCTTGCGGTGCAGCCCAGCACCCACGGTTCCCGCTGACGCTTTTCAGGTGTTCTGCCTGGCCCGCAACATCATCGCTGCCAGGGCGCACCCGAGCAAGGCCAGGCACGCCAGGTAGAATGCGTCGCTGTAGGCCATCAGGTACGCTTCGCGGCGAATGGTTGCCGCCAACCCCTCCAGCGCCTGTTGCTGCTGCGGCAACCAGCTCTGCACCGTGTGGTTGATGCGTTCCTGCATGCCCGGCTCGAACACGCTGACCTGCTCGTGGATGCGTTCGCTGTGGAAACGCTCGCGGGTGGCCACCAGCTGGGTCAACCCGGCCGTCCCTACCGCGCCCCCCAGGTTGCGCAGCATCGAGAACACGGCCGACGCCGACCCGGCTTCACGCTTGTCCAGCCCGGCCACCGCCAGCACCGACAACGCTACCATGATGAACGGCTGGCCGATGCCACGTACCACAGTGGACGGGATGATCACGTTGTCGGCACTGTCGGCGCTCAGGCTTGCCCCCAGCCAGCAACCGAGGGCCATGATCAGGAAACCGCTGGCGACCATGAACTTGGCGCTGGTCCAGCCCATCAGCCGCGGCATCATGGGCGCCAGCAGCAACTGCACCACGCCATAGGCGATCAGTGCTACACCCACGTCTTGGGCGCTGAAGCCCTGCAGTTGCGACAGGTAGTTGGGCACCAGGAACACCAGGCCGAAGGTTGCCGCGCCGAAGATGAACATGGCCACACTGGCGACGCCGAAGTTGTAACGCCCCAGCAAGCGCAAATTGATGAAGGCGCGCTGGCCGCGCAGTTGGGTAATCACGAACACCACCAGGGCAATTCCGGCGATCGCGCTCATGCCAACGATGAACGATGAGCCGAACCAGTCCAGCCTGCCGCCTTCTTCCAGCACGATCTGCAAGCCACCCAGGCCGATCACCATGGCCGCGATGCCCAGCCAGTCGCCTTTGCGCAGCAGCGCGAGTTGCATCGGCCTGGCGTCGATCGACCAGGCGATGGCGAACAGCAGGGCGATACCCGGGAACAGTTGCAGGTAGAAGATCCAGCGCCATGAATAGGCGTCGGTCAGCCAGCCGCCAATCGACGGCCCGGCCGCCTGTGCCACGCTGTTGGCCAGGCTGAACAGCGCCATGCCCATGGCCATCTTGCTGGCTGGCAGCTCGGTAATGATCAACTGGAACGACAGCGGGATCAGCACCGCGCCGGCCGCGCCCTGCACTACGCGCAGGGTGATCATCGTTTCCAGGTTGGGGGCCCACGAGCAGGCCACCGAGGCCAGCAGGAAGATCAGCGAGCCGGTCCACATCACCCGGCGCAGCGAAAACACTTCGACCAGCCACGCGGTCAGCGGGATCATGACGATTTCCGCCACCAGGTAGGCGGTTGAGATCCATGAGCCTTCCTCGAAGCTGGCGCCCAGCGAACCCCGGATTTCCGGCAGCGCGGCGCTGGTGACATGCACGTTCATGCCGGCCATGAAGCAGCCGAACAGGCCGCCGAGCACGGCGACCCAGGCGCGCAACGTGACGGGTTGCTCAGTGGCCATCGGCAACCTCGGCAGGACGGGTGTCGACGATGCTCACCACCGACATGCCCGGCAGCAGCTGCGGGCCTGCGGGCGCTGGGTCGAGCAGGATGCGCACCGGGAAGCGCTGGACGATCTTGGTGAAGTTGCCAGTGGCGTTGTCCGACGGCAGCAGGGCGAAGACATTGCCCGAGGCAGGGGAGAAACTGGCCACACGGCCGTGCAGTGGCTGGCCGGCAAAGCTGTCGACGCGGATTTCCACGGGTTGCCCGGGGCGCATGCGGGCCAGTTGGGTTTCCTTGTAGTTGGCGACCACGTAGGCCTGCTGTACCGGCACCACTGCCAGCAGCGGCTGGCCGGGCACCACGTACTGGCCAGCACGCACGCGGCGTTGGCCCACGATGCCAGCGAGCGGGGCGCGAATCACGGTGTCGTGCTGGTCCTGGCTGGCCAGTTGCCGGCGAGCCTGGGCGTGGGCCAAGGCGGCTGCGCGCTGTTGCAGCTCGGCGTCGGCCTGGGTAGAGCGGGCCTTGGCCATGGCCAGTTGAGCGCGTTGTTCGCGCAGCGCGGCCTGGGCCCCTTGCAGCGCCGCTTGTGCCTGGGCCGCCTGGGCGTTGGCGCTTTCCAGGCGCTGCGCGGTGGCCGCTTGATCGCGTACCAGGCCGCGGTAGCGCTGCACGTCCAGGGCAGTGCGTTGGCGCTCGGCGGTGGCGCTGCGCACGGTCGCTTCAGCCTGCTGGATGGCGTGCTGGCGCTGGTTGATGCGCTCGGCCGCCAGCTGTTGGCCAGCCTGTGCGGCGGCCAGTGCGGCCTGGGCTTCGGCCACGCTGGCCTGGGCCTGCTCGACACGCGCGCGGTAGTCCTGGTCTTGCAGCCGTACCAGTACATCGCCGGCCTGGACTGGCTGGTCGTCCGCCACTTCCACCTTGGCAACATAGCCGGCAACGCGCGGGCTCAGTGCCACCCAATCGGCACGGACATAAGCATCGTCGGTGGTTTGCAGGTAGCGGCCGGTGGTGAGCCAGTAGCTGGCGAAGGCCAGCACCGTGACGGCCGCCAGGCTGCCGCCGGCGATCCAGGCCTGGCGGCGGCGGGGTCTGGTGCTGGCTTGCTGTGCTGCTTCGGCGGGGGCGTTCTGTTCTACGGCGGCATTCATTTTCGGTTTCCATTTCTGATGTTGGGGCTGCTGCGCAGCCCATCGCCGGCAAGCCCACAGGGATCGCCTTAGGGCTGAGAGGTGTTTGCCACAAGTTATGGCAGCGCCTGTTAGAGCGAGCGCCGCCCGCGCGGCGCGATCGCGAGCTGCGCTCGCTCCTACGTTTGTTTCGGGCCAATTATTCCTGTGGGATTCACGCGCGAACGCCTTGGTGCATGCCTCAATATCGCGCCGTACAAACAAGGCGGCCGCGCGCGCCTGTCACAGGCGTTACTGGCCCGAAACAAACGTAGGAGCGAGCGCAGCTCGCGATTGCGCCGCGCGGGCGGCGCTCGATCTCACAGGCGCTGAAGATGCTCCGGCTACCCTTGCCAGGAACCATAGAATCTCCCACAGGGACCGCGCTGGCCTTGGCGTTTGTTACAGGGCAGCGACTCCCTGATCATTGAAAAGGCTCTCGGCCCAGCGCGGTCCCTGTGGGTTGTTGCTGCGCGCTACCACCGACCACCCAGCGCGCGGAACAGGTTGACCTGTGCCTGCGCCAGGCGCCCTTGGGCCTCGACCTGGCTGGCGCGCAGGCGGATCAGTTCGCGTTCGCTGTCGAGCAATGCCAGGCCGTCAGCCGTGCCGGCGCGGTAGTTGTTCTGGGCCAGGGCAAAGCCCCGCTGGCTATGGCCAAGCGCTGCCTCCAGTGCCTGCAGGCGCTGCCGCTCACCGGCGTAACGCGCCAGCGCCTGGCGCACGTCCTTCAGCGCATTCAATGCAACGCCCTGGTAGCGGGCGACCTGCGCCTGCTGCAATGCTCGGGCCTTGCCAACGCGCGCGCGATTGGCCTTCAGGTTGGGGAACTGCCAGTGAATCAGCGGGCCGATCCCGAACATCACCGCGCGGCTGTCGCCGAGGTCGGCCAGGTGAGCGGCGGAGGAGGTCAACGAGGCGCCGAAGCTGACCTTCGGGTACAGGTCCGCCCGGGCGATTTCGGTCTCCAGCGCAGCAGCGCGCAGTTCCCGTTCTGCCTGGCGCAGATCCGGCCTTCGCTCGAGCAGGCGCCACCCATCTCCAAGCGGTAGCGGCACCGACACCGTGGGGATGGCGCTGCAGTCGCCTACCGGTGCTGCAGCCGCCTGGCCACTGAGCATGGCCAGTTCGTAGAGCGCCATTTGCCGCCTGGCAACGAGCATCGGCAGTTGCGCCCGCACCTGCTCACGCAAGCCCAGCAGGCGCTCGCTGTCGAGCGCCGTTGCCACGCCGGCCTGTTGCTGGCGTTCACTCAATTGCACGCTGCGCTCGAGGCTTTGCAACGACTGCCTGGCCTGGGCCAGGCGTGCGCCATACACGCATTGAGCCAGGTAGGCGCGGCTGGTCTGGGTGACCACCTGCAGGCGTACCAAGTCCCGTGCTGCAGCGCTGGCATCGGCTTGAGCGCGGGCACGCTCGATGGCCGCACGTACCTGACCCCAGACATCCACCTGGTAGGCCAGCTCGATGCCGGGGCTGAATTGCCATTGTGACGGCGCATGGCTGTCAGTGGCCTCGGCCAGGGTCTGGTCATCGGCGCTCTTGCCATAGGTTGCGCCAACCTCCACTGCAGTGGCGGGCCAGCGGCGCGCGTCGAATTCACCGATACCCGCCAGCATGGCCTGGACAGTGGCGTCTGCCTGGGCCAGGTCCTGGTTATGCGCCAGGGCCAGCTGTACCCAGTGGTTGAGTTGCGGGTCCTGGAACAGCGCCCACCATCGCGCGGGTAACGGCTGCTGGCTGACTCCCGCCGGCAGGTCTGCCAACGGGTTTGCCTGCAGCACGGGTGGCGGCGCGGCGGGGGCCGGCTGCCGCGTGCACGCCGTGAGGGCACCCAGCACGGCGAGCGTGGCGCCCAGCCGGGCAGTGAAGGGAGAAAAGTGCAGTAAAGGCATCACACAGGCCACTTGAAGAGGGTGATGCGAGGTTAACCAGGGATGGGGAAGCGGCGCTGTCGCAAGCAGGACAAGCCTGCGCGCAAGCGGGACAACCTGCTGTTCAGTGACCGCGTGTGAGGTTGTGCTGCCAGTCACTCGGCGCGTAGCCGAGGATGCGCTTGAACATGGCGGTGAACGCGCTTGCACTTTGGTAACCGTGCTCCAGCGCCACGTTGAGAATCGGCTGCCCCTGCGCCAGGCATTGCTGGCTGAGCATTACCCGTGCGCGGGCGCGCCACTCGCCATACGACATGCCCAGTTCGCGTTGAAACAGCCGCGCCACGCTGCGCGCACTCAGGTTCAACTGCGCGCCACACTGCGCCAGCGTCAGGTCCTGGGCCGGGTCCTGGAGAAAGCCCTCGCACCAAGCACGCAAGCGCGGGTGCGAGGGCGTGGGCACGAAGGCATGGATGCGCCGAGCGGCGGACAACTCGTTCAGGATCAATGCCCGTGCATGCTCGCCGTCACGCCGGTCGAGCATGCGTGACGCGGCCAGGATCAGTTCCCGCAGCAAGCTGGATACCACGATGACCTGGCAGCACGCGATGCCGGCGTCGAGCAGCAACGTGCGCATGCTCACCATGCCCTGCATGCGGATGGCGTGGCTGACCCCGGCAGGCACCCACAGTGCATGCCCGCCGGGGATCACCCAGTCGCCTCCCGCGCTGCTGACGCGCATTACCCCGCTGGCGGCATAGATCAGCTGGTCTTCAGCGTGGCAATGGCTGGCGACTTGGTCGCCGTGGCCATAGTCCATTTCCAGTGTTCGCATTCAAGGCATCCTCGATATTGGATCCAATTATACGGCGGTGGATTTTCATCGGGTTGCGATGGTAGGCATGGAAAAGGGGTGACCAAGACGCAAAATGGCTGTTTGGCAGTTGAACGTGGTGAATTATTGCCAAGCGAGTGCTACGCACAACAAGTAAAGCGGCTTCTGTTGTTAGATCCAGACATCATTGACGGCGGTGCGCTCGCCGCCCTCATGCCCGGTGTTCAGAATGCCGCGGGGCTCGATCATCATCAGTTTTGCTTCGCCCTCTGCGGCTGTCCTGTGTTCGATACCGCGCGGCACGACGTACAGCTCACCGGGGTTGACGTACACACAGCCATCGGGCAGATCGATGCGCAAAACACCCTCCAGCACCAGAAATGCTTCGTCGGTTTCCGGGTGTGCGTGCCAGATGAATTCGCCTTCAATGCGCACCACCTTGAATTGGTAGTCGTTCATTTCGGCAACGACCCTGGGGCTCCACTGCTGCTCGATCAGCGAGGCTTTGTGCAGCAGGTTGGCAGGCTGGGAGGGGATACGGGCTTCAGACATGACAATTCCTCGTTGAGTGGAGTGGCCAGCCTAACGGTCTGCAACAGGCGCATCTTGTACGATCCTGCAAGTCAGCGGGTGGGGCGCAGGCGCTCCAGCCAACGCAAGGGCGGCACCCCATAGCAACGGGTGAAATGCCGGGTCATGTGGCTCTGGTCATGAAAGCCGGCAGCAAGGGCCGCATCGACCAGGCTGAAGCCGTCGACCACCATGCGCCGCAAACAGTCGAGGCGGCGCAAGGTGACGAAGCGGTAGGGGCTGGTGCCGTACAGCGTGCGAAAATCACGCGACAGGCTCCAGCGCTCGCGGCCGCTGGCCTGTTCGAGCATGTCCAGGGTAATGCTCTGGTGCAGGTGCGCCATGATGAAAGCCCGGGCCCGCTCGGCGGCTTGGTAATCCAGGCGCTTGCGCCCGCGTGGTTTGCCGCCGACCGCCAACAAGGCCATGGCCAGGTCGTACAGGGCGTCCTGCTGCTCCAGCGGCTCCAACGGGTGGTCCACGGCCTGTACCAGTGCCTCGCTGGCCTGGTACAGCCGTGGGTCGCTGGACAGCCCGCCAGCGATGAAGGGCAGCGGCTGGCCACCCAGCATGTTCTGGATCAGGGCCGGGTCTACGTAAGCCATGCGGTAGCGAAAGCCTGCGTTGGTGCCGGCCATGCCGTCATGCAGCTCGTCCGGGTGCAGCACCAGGGTGTTGCCGGGTATGCCGTGGCGCAGCGAGCCCTTGTAATGGAAGCTTTGCACGCCGGCCAGGGTTCGCCCGACCGAGTAGGTATCGTGGCGATGCGGGTCGTAACCGTGGCTGCCGAACCAGGCTTCGATACGCTCGATGCCGCCCGGCTGGTCGCTGCGGATTACCCAGTCGGACGGTGGCGGGTCAGCTTTACGGTTCATCGCGGTGGGAGCCTGGGCGGAGCACGGCTGGGGCGGCCGTGAGGGGAGGAGAAGGAAGGGTAACCGGACTGTCCGCTGTCGGGCAATCGGGTCGCCGCCAAGGGCCGCCCTGCCAGGTTATCTACCAACGTTGACTCGACCAGGGTGCTTGTCAGTGCTGAAATCGAGCAAGCACAACCACAATGGGCCGGGAGCGCCAATGAACCGCAACGAACTGCGCAAAGCCGATATCAACCTGATGGTGGTGTTCGAAGCGCTGATGCAGGAGCGCAACCTTACCCGCGCCGCAGAAAAGCTGTTCGTCGCCCAACCTACGGTCAGCGCTGCGCTGGCGAGGTTGCGGGCGATGTTCAATGACCCGTTGCTGATCCGTGTGGGCAACCGCATGGAGCCATCGGCCCGCGCCCAGGAAGTGATCAAGCACCTCACCCCGGCCCTGGATGCGATGTCTGTGGCCCTTAGCCTGACCCACGACTTCGACCCACTTTCCAGCAAGATGACCTTTCGCATCGGTTTGTCCGATGACGTCGAGTCCGGGCTGTTGCCGCCGTTGTTGCGGGCGCTGCGGGTCGAGGCGCCGAACGTGGTGGTGGTCGTGCAGCACGTGGATTACTGGCGCATTCCCGACTTGCTGGCGGCGGGTGACGTCACGGTCGGCATCAGCCAGACCCGGGGCCTGCCGGCCAATGCCAAGCGCAAGGTATTGCGCAGCATGCAGGCCAGGGTGGTGCGCGCCGACAAATCCACCAGGGCGTTGACGTTGGATGAGTTCTGCGCCCGCCCGCACGTTCAGGTCTCGCCTACGGCCAATACCCACGGTGTAGTCGATGACTGGCTCAAGGAGTTGGGGCGCGAACGCCAGGTGGTGTTGTCGGTGCCGCAATTCAGTACGCTGCCGGCGATCCTGGCCGGTACCGAACTGCTGGCCTGCTGCCCCGATTACGCGGCCCAGGGGATGGAGCGCTGGGGCAACCTGCAGGCCGAGCAACTGCCGTTCGCCGCCACGGCGCTGGAGCTGGCCATGGTCTGGCTGAGCACTACCGACAATGACCCGGCCGAGCGCTGGCTGCGCGGCCGCCTGGAGCACTACATGGGCGGTATGGCCTAGCCGGCAGAAGAGTGCTTAAAGGCCCGCTTCCAAGTCCAGCAGGTCCTGCACGGTCTGCCGCCGGCGGATCATCCGCAGTGCACCGTTCTCGATCAGGAACTCTGGCAGCAGTGGCCGGCTGTTGTAGTTGGACGACATCGATGCGCCATAGGCCCCGGCATCGTGGATCACCAGCAGGTCGCCCACCTGTGCTTGCGGCAGGTCTTGCGGGGTGAGTTCCTGGTCGTCCTGGGTGAATACGTCACCCGACTCGCACAGCGGCCCGGCCACCACGGTTGGCTGGCGTGGGCGCTCCACCGGCTGGCCGTTGGCATCGAGCAGGGTCATGCCGTGGTAGGCGCCGTACATGGCCGGGCGCATCAGGTCATTGAAGCCGGCGTCGATCATCACGAAGGTATTGCGCCCCACCTGTTTCACCGCCCGCACCTCGGCCACCAGGTAGCCGCACTCGGCCACCAGGAAGCGGCCGGGTTCGATCTCCATACGCACCGGGTGGCCGAGCATCGCTTCGATTTCCTTGCGTGCCACTGCCCAGGTCTGGGCGTAGCGCTGCAGGTCGACCGGCTTGTCGCTGCTGCGGTAGGGGGTGGAAAGCCCGCCCCCGATGGAAAACGCCTCGATGTCCACCCCCAGGCGGCCGACCAGCTCGATCATCGAGCGGGCTACCTGTTCCAGGTGCTGGTAATCCACGCCCGAGCCAATGTGCATGTGCACGCCGACCAGGTGCAGGCCGTGTGCCTTGATCACGCCCAGCGCTTCGTCCAGCTGCTCATGCCAGATGCCGTGCTTGCTGTTTTCACCGCCGGTGTTGGTCTTGCGGCTATGGCCGTGGCCAAAGCCGGGGTTGATGCGGACCCACACGCGGTGGCCAGGGGAGCGCTCGCCCAGTTGGCGCAGCATGTCGATGGAGCCGGCGTTCACTTCGATCTTTTCTGCCACCACCCGCTCCAGGGTAGGCCGGTCCAGTGCATCGCAGGTCAGCACCACGCCGGCCGGGTCGCCCTGAACGCTGGCGCCGGCAGCGAAGGCCCGCTCCATCTCGCCCAGCGACACGGCGTCCAGCACCAGGCCGTGGCCGCGCATCAGGCGCAGCACGTGCAGGTTGGGGTTGGCTTTCTGGGCGAAGCGTACGGTGTCGAACACCTTCAGCTGTTCGACACGCTCGGCGATGGTGCCGGTGTCGTAGGCCCACAACGGCGAGCCATGTTGGCGCACTGCCTCGGCCAGGAGGGTGAAGGGTGTTGTCATGTTGGCGCTACTCGCTCAGGTGATACCAGGAAGGAAAGCAGGATGCGATAAAGCAGGAATTCAGAAAAATAGCTTTTTTTCTGTCGGCCATTCATATCTGATATAGCCACTGTCATTACGCAGGGCGTTGCCGTGAAATTGTCCGTTCGCCATATCGAAGTGTTCCGCGCCATCATGGCGGCGGGCAGCGTCACCGCCGCAGCTCGCCTGCTGTTCACTTCGCAGCCCACCGTCAGCCGCGAGCTGGCCCGGCTGGAGCAGGTCAGCGGGCTGAACCTGTTCCAGCGCGAAGGTGGGCGGCTGGTGCCGACAGCCCAGGCACTGCTGTTGATCGAGGAGGTGGAGCGCGCCTATGTCGGGCTGGAACGGATCGACCGCTTTGCCCAGGCCATTCGCAATTTCGAGCAAGGCCGGTTGGCCATCACCTGCCTGCCGCTGTTCTCGCAAACCCTGCTGCCCAAGGCCTGCCAGCGCTTTCACCAGCAGCACCGGGGGGTGAGTGTGAGCATTCTGGCCCAGGAATCGCCGTTGCTGGAGGAGTCACTGGTGGCCCAGCAGCACGACCTGGGCCTGACCGAGGTCGAGCAGATACCGCGCGGGGCGTATGGGGAGCGGCTGTTCAGCGCCAACATGGTGTGCGTGCTGCCCGAACACCACCCGTTGCAGGCCAAGGCCGAGCTGGCGTTGAGCGATTTTCACGAAGTCGATTTCATCAACCTGGCCAGCCTGGACACCTACCGCCAGCAACTGGACCAGCACTTTCGCGCGGCGGGTGTGAACCGCCGCACGGTGATCGAGACGACCAGTGCGGCTTCGGTCTGCGCCATGGTGCGCCAGGGCCTGGGGGTTGCCATCATCAACCCGCTGAGCGGCCTGGAGGCCGCGCAGGGCGGGCTGCCGATCCGGCCGTTGCGGGTATCGGTGCCATACCAGGTGATGCTGATCCGCCCGGATCATCGGCCGGCTTCGGCTGCGGTGGAGCCGTTTTGTGAGGCATTGCGGGCGCAGGCTAAAGCAATGCAACAAGCGCTGGCATGAGCAGGGGCGACGCGCGGCGTATGAAGCCCTAAAGCTCGCAGACGAAGGTGCCAGTGCCGGCCAGGATGTTCTCCAGGGTTTCCTTCACCTCATCCAGGTCACTGAGGTCGCTGGTCAGGTTGATTTCCAGCACCTCATCCCCCTTCAGCGCATCGCGGTCACCGGCGGCCACTTCGATCAGCAGGCGCTTGGCACTCAAGGTCACTTTCAGCCCGTCCAGCGTCGACGGCTCGTCATCCAGGGTCAGGTCGACGGTGTCTTCGTCCGGGTAGCGGGTAAGCAGGAACATCTGGCCCTTGTCGCTGTGGCAGCACAGGGTCGCCATGTTGTCTTCCTCGTCATCGCAAGGGGTGGCGAACAGCAGGGCGGTGTTGATTTGCATGAGCAGGCTCGGATCAAAGGAAACGGAAGGGAATTCTGACAGTCTTGGCTACATGCATAAACGTAAAGTTACCGCCCCTTGACCGAAATTGTCGCAGCGCTGCAAGCCTTGATGACCGATCAGTCGTTAAGCTTCGCCAAGCCCGGGCGTGCCTGCGCACGTTCCACCTCTGGTTTTTACCGTCCGCCTTGCCACGGGTTGGCTATCGTTGATCCGTAAATGGCGCACGCAGCGACGCTTCAACTATTACAAAGCCCAAGCGGAGTACCACAGATGGCGTTCTTCACCGCAGCCAGCAAAGCCGACTTCCAGCACCAACTGCAAGCGGCCCTGGCGCAGCACATCAGCGAACAGTCCCTGCCACAAGTGGCGCTGTTCGCCGATCAGTTCTTCGGCATCATCTCTCTGGACGAACTCACCCAGCGCAGGCTTTCCGACCTGGCCGGCTGCACCCTGTCGGCCTGGCGCATCATCGAGCGTTTCGACCCCGAGTCCCCGCAAGTACGCGTGTACAACCCCGATTACGAACGCAACGGCTGGCAGTCGACCCACACCGTGGTCGAGGTGCTGCACCACGACCTGCCGTTCCTCGTCGACTCGGTACGTACCGAGCTCAACCGCCGCGGCTATAGCATCCACACCCTGCAAACCACCGTGCTCAGCGTGCGCCGGGGCGCCAACGGCGAGCTGCTGGAGCTGCTGCCCAAGGGCAGCCGGGGCGAGGGGGTGCAGCACGAGTCGCTGATGTACCTGGAGATCGACCGCTGCGCCAACGCCGCCGAACTGGCCGTGTTGACCCGCGAGATCGAACAGGTGCTGGCTGAGGTTCGGGTGGCGGTTGCCGACTTCGAGCCGATGAAAGCCAAGCTGCAGGAAGTGCTCGCCAAGGTGGAGCAAACCGCGTTCGGCCCGGCGCAAAACGAGAAGGGCGAGGTCAAGGCCTTCCTCGAGTGGCTGCTGGACAACCACTTCACCTTCCTCGGCTATGAGGAATTCACCGTTGCCAGCACCGCCGATGGCGGCCAGATGGTCTACGACGAACAGTCGTTCCTCGGCCTGCCGCGCCGCCTGCGTGTGGGCCTGACGGCCGACGAGCTGCGCATCGAAGACTACGCCGTGGCTTACCTCAACGAGCCGCTGCTGCTGTCGTTCGCCAAGGCCGCGCTGCCCAGCCGCGTGCACCGCCCGGCCTACCCGGACTACGTCTCGATCCGCCAGCTGGACGCCGACGGCAAGGTCATCAAGGAGCACCGCTTCATGGGCCTGTACACCTCGTCGGTGTACGGCGAAAGCGTGCATGCCATACCGTACATCCGCGGCAAGGTCGCGGAAGTGGAGCGCCGTTCGGGCTTCGATCCCAAGGCTCACCTGGGCAAGGAGCTGGCCCAGGTGCTGGAGGTGCTGCCGCGCGACGACCTGTTCCAGACGCCGATCGACGAGCTGTTCACCACGGTCATGGCGATCGTGCAGATCCAGGAGCGCAACAAGATCCGCGTGTTCCTGCGCAAGGACCCGTACGGCCGCTTCTGCTACTGCCTGGCCTACGTGCCGCGGGAAATCTACTCCACCGAAGTGCGGCAGAAGATCCAGCAGGTATTGATGGAGCGCCTGAAGGCCAGCGACTGCGAGTTCTGGACGTTCTTCTCCGAGTCGGTGCTGGCCCGCGTGCAGTTGATTCTGCGGGTCGACCCGAAAAACCGCATCGACATCGACCCGCAGCAGCTGGAGCGCGAAGTGGTGCAGGCCTGCCGCTCGTGGCGCGACGACTATTCTGCGCTGGTCGTGGAGAACTTCGGCGAAGCCCAGGGCACCAACATCCTGGCCGACTTCCCCACCGGCTTCCCGGCGGGCTACCGCGAGCGTTTCGCCGCCCACTCGGCGGTGGTAGACCTGCAGCACGTGCTCAACCTGTCGGAAAGCAAGCCCTTGGCGATGAGCTTCTACCAGCCGTTGACCCAGGTCGGCGAGCGCATCCTGCACTGCAAGCTGTACCACGTGGACACGCCGCTGGCGCTGTCCGATGTGTTGCCGATTCTGGAAAACCTCGGCCTGCGCGTACTCGGCGAGTTCCCGTACCGGCTGCGCCATGCCAGTGGCCGTGAGTACTGGATCCACGACTTCGCCTTCACCTACAGCGAAGGCCTTAGCCTGGATATCCAGCAGCTCAATGACACCCTGCAGGACGCGTTCATCCATATCGTGCGCGGCGATGCCGAGAACGATGCCTTCAACCGCCTGGTACTGACCGCCGGCCTGCCTTGGCGCGACGTGGCACTGCTGCGTGCCTACGCCCGTTACCTCAAGCAGATCCGCCTGGGCTTCGACCTTGGCTACATCGCCAGCACCCTGAACAACCACACTGACATCGCCCGTGAGTTGACCCGGCTGTTCAAGACCCGCTTCTACCTGGCGCGCAAGCTGACCCAGGACGACCTGGACGACAAGCAGCAGCGCCTGGAACAGGCCATTCTGACCGCGCTGGACGAGGTGCAGGTACTCAACGAAGACCGCATCCTGCGCCGCTACCTGGACCTGATCAAGGCCACCCTGCGCACCAACTTCTACCAACCGGACGCCAACGGCCAGAACAAGTCGTATTTCAGCTTCAAGTTCAACCCGCGGCTGATTCCCGAGCTGCCCAAGCCGGTGCCCAAGTTCGAGATATTCGTCTATTCGCCGCGGGTCGAGGGCGTGCACCTGCGCTTTGGCAACGTGGCCCGTGGTGGCTTGCGCTGGTCCGACCGCGAAGAAGACTTCCGCACCGAAGTGCTCGGCCTGGTCAAGGCCCAGCAGGTGAAGAACTCGGTGATCGTGCCGGTGGGTGCCAAGGGCGGCTTCCTGCCGCGGCGCCTGCCGCTGGGCGGCAGCCGTGACGAGATCGCGGCCGAAGGCGTGGCGTGCTACCGCATCTTCATTTCCGGCCTGCTCGACATCACCGATAACCTCAAGGATGGCGGCGTGGTGCCGCCGGCCAACGTGGTGCGCCACGACGATGACGACCCGTACCTGGTGGTGGCGGCCGACAAGGGTACCGCGACCTTCTCCGACATCGCCAACGGCATTGCCATCGACTACGGTTTCTGGCTGGGCGACGCCTTCGCCTCGGGCGGTTCGGCCGGCTACGACCACAAGAAAATGGGCATTACCGCCCGCGGCGCCTGGGTCGGCGTGCAGCGGCACTTCCGTGAGCGCGGCATCAACGTGCAGGAAGACCCGATCACCGTCATCGGTGTGGGGGACATGGCCGGCGACGTATTCGGCAACGGCCTGCTGATGTCCGACAAGCTGCAATTGGTGGCCGCGTTCAACCACCTGCACATCTTCATCGACCCCAACCCCGAGCCGGCTTCCAGCTTCGCCGAGCGCAAGCGCCTGTTCGACCTGCCGCGCTCGGCCTGGACCGACTACGACACCAGCATCATGTCCGAAGGCGGTGGCATCTTCCCGCGCAGCGCCAAGAGCATTGCCATCAGCCCGCAGATGAAGGAACGCTTCGCCATCGAAGCCGACCGCCTGACCCCGACCGAGTTGCTGAACGCGTTGCTCAAGGCCCCGGTCGATCTGCTGTGGAATGGCGGGATCGGCACCTACGTCAAGGCCAGCAGCGAAAGCCACGCCGACGTCGGCGACAAGGCCAACGACGCGCTGCGGGTCAACGGCAACGAGCTGCGCTGCAAGGTGGTGGGCGAGGGTGGCAACCTGGGCATGACCCAGCTTGGCCGGGTGGAGTTCGGCCTGCACGGCGGGGCGACCAACACCGACTTCATCGACAACGCCGGCGGCGTGGACTGCTCTGACCACGAGGTCAATATCAAGATCCTGCTCAATGAAGTGGTGCAGAGTGGCGACATGACCGAGAAGCAGCGTAACCAGCTGCTCGGCAGCATGACCGATGAAGTCGCCAGCCTGGTGCTGGGCAACAACTACAAGCAGACCCAGGCGTTGTCGCTGGCCGCCCGCCGCGCCCGTGAACGCATTGCCGAGTACAAGCGCCTGATGGCTGACCTGGAGGCGCGGGGCAAACTGGACCGTGCCATCGAGTTCCTGCCGTCCGAGGAGCAACTGGCCGAACGCTTGGCCGCCGGCCATGGCCTTACCCGTGCCGAGCTGTCGGTGCTGATCTCGTACAGCAAGATCGACCTCAAGGAGCAGTTGCTGAAGTCGCAGGTGCCCGACGACGACTACCTGACGCGCGACATGGAAACCGCCTTCCCGCCGTCGCTGGTCAGCAAGTTCGCCGAATCCATGCGCCGCCACCGCCTGAAGCGTGAAATCGTCAGCACCCAGATCGCCAACGACCTGGTCAACAATATGGGCATCACCTTCGTCCAGCGCCTGAAGGAGTCGACTGGCATGAGCCCAGCCAACGTGGCCGGGGCTTACGTGATCGTGCGCGACATCTTCCACCTGCCGCACTGGTTCCGCCAGATCGAGGCCCTCGACTACCAGGTGCCGGCGGAGGTCCAGCTCACGTTGATGGATGAGCTGATGCGCCTGGGCCGCCGTGCAACCCGCTGGTTCCTGCGCAGCCGCCGCAACGAGCAGGACGCCGGGCGCGACACCGCGCACTTCGGGCCGAAAATCGCGCAACTCGGGCTCAAGCTGGATGAGTTGCTCGAAGGCCCGACCCGCGAACGCTGGATGGTGCGCTACCAGGGCTTCGTCGAGGCTGGCGTGCCGGAACTGCTGGCGCGCATGGTGGCCGGTACCAGCCACCTGTACACGTTGCTGCCGATCATCGAAGCGGCTGACGTTACCGGGCATGAGCCGGCGCAGGTGGCCAAGGCGTTCTTCGCCGTGGGCAGCGCGCTGGACCTGACCTGGTACCTGCAGGAAATCAGCAACCTGCCGGTGGAAAACAACTGGCAGGCGCTGGCCCGCGAGGCCTTCCGTGACGACATCGACTTGCAGCAGCGGGCGATCACCATTTCGGTCCTGCAAATGGCCGACGGGCCGCAAGACATGGACGCCCGTGTGGCGCTGTGGGCCGAGCAGCACCGGGTGATGGTAGAGCGCTGGCGCGCGATGCTCGATGACCTGCGCAATGCCAGCGGCAACGACTATGCGATGTATGCGGTGGCCAACCGCGAGCTGGTCGACCTGGCCATGAGCGGGCAGGCAGCGGTGGTGCCTTCTTAAGCTGCAAGCTGCAAGCTACAAGCTGCAAGCGGAGCTCACTGGTTTCGCTTGCAGCTTCTGGCTTTAGCACCGTTTAGATCGCGTACACAGCCCCCGCTTTTTCTTGAAGCTTGAAGCTTGAAGCTTGAAGCTTGAAGCTTTCCTACTTGAACCGCCGCTCCACGCCTTTCTCCACCAGGATCTTCGCCGAGATCTCTTCCACCGAAAAATGCGTGGAATTGATGTTGGGAATGTTCTCCCGGCGGAACAAACTCTCCACCTCGCGCACCTCGAACTCGCACTGGGCAAAGCTTGAGTAACGACTGTTGGGCTTGCGCTCGTGGCGGATGGCCGTGAGGCGGTCAGGGTCGATGGTCAGGCCGAACAGCTTGTTGTGGTGCTTTTTCAGCACTGCCGGCAACTGCAGGCGTTCCATGTCGTCTTCGGTCAGGGGGTAGTTGGCGGCGCGGATGCCAAACTGCATGGCCATGTACAGGCAGGTTGGGGTCTTGCCGCAGCGCGACACACCCACCAGGATCAGGTCGGCCTTGTCGTAGTAGTGCGTGCGCGCGCCGTCGTCGTTGTCCAGGGCGAAGTTCACCGCCTCGATGCGTTCCATGTAGTTGGAATTGCCGCCGATCGAATGGGACTTACCCACTGAATACGACGAATGGGCGGTCAATTCCTGCTCCAGTGGGGATAAAAACGACGAAAAGATGTCGATCATGAAGCCATTCGACGTGGCCAGGATCTCACGTATGTCCTGGTTGACGATGGTGTCGAAGATGATCGGGCGCACCCCGTCACGCTCGGCCGCGGCATTGATCTGCTGGACCATGGTCCGCGCCTTCTCGGGCGAATCGATGTACGGCCGGGTGAATTTGTTGAACGGGATGCTCTCGAATTGCGCGAGCAGACTCTGGCCCAAGGTTTCGGCTGTGATACCGGTGCCATCGGAGATGAAGAACGCGGTTCGTTTCATTTGCGACCTGGGCCTTAAGCTGATGAAGATTCTTGGATATGATAAGTTCGGTTTGCCGAATGCGGCTGTCGACATTCTGCCACATTTGCAAAGCCTATTTTCCAGGTACAGGCCACAAACGCCCGGCCAAGTCATAGCGGACAGGCGGGCGCCCTTTGAGCTTTTCCAACACAGTTAGTGGAGAGATCACCTTGGTAGAGTACGTAGTTTCCCTCGATAAGCTCGGCGTCCATGATGTGGAGCATGTGGGGGGCAAGAACGCATCCCTGGGCGAGATGATCAGCAACCTTGCCGGTGCTGGTGTATCGGTGCCGGGCGGCTTTGCCACTACGGCGCAGGCGTACCGCGATTTTCTCGAGCAGAGTGGCCTCAACGACCGAATCCATGCGGCGCTCGACGCCCTCGACGTGGATGACATCAACGCCCTGACCAAGACCGGCGCGCAAATCCGCCAGTGGGTCATGGAAGCCGACTTCCCGGCGCGTCTGGATTCGGAAATCCGTACGGCGTTTGCCGAAATGGCCGCTGGCAACGACAACATGGCCGTTGCCGTGCGCTCCTCTGCCACTGCTGAAGACTTGCCGGACGCCTCGTTCGCCGGCCAGCAGGAAACGTTCCTCAACATCCGCGGCGTGGACAACGTGATCCGCGCGGCCAAGGAAGTGTTCGCTTCGCTGTTCAACGACCGTGCCATTGCCTACCGCGTGCACCAGGGCTTCGATCACAAACTGGTCGCCCTGTCTGCCGGTGTGCAGCGCATGGTTCGTTCCGAAACCGGCACCGCCGGTGTCATGTTCACCCTCGATACCGAATCGGGCTTCCGCGACGTGGTGTTCATCACCGGCGCCTATGGCCTGGGTGAAACCGTGGTACAGGGTGCGGTCAACCCTGACGAATTCTACGTGCACAAGAACACCCTGCAGGCTGGCCGCCCGGCTATCCTGCGCCGCAACCTGGGCAGCAAGGCGATCAAGATGGTCTATGGCGACGAAGCCAAGGCCGGCCGTTCGGTGAAAACCGTGGAAGTCGACCGCGCCGAACGTGCGCGCTTCTGCCTGAGCGACGCCGAGGTCAGCGAACTGGCCAAGCAGGCGATGATCATCGAGCAGCACTACCAGCGCCCGATGGACATCGAATGGGCCAAGGACGGTGACGACGGCAAGCTGTACATTGTCCAGGCCCGCCCTGAAACCGTGAAAAGCCGCTCCAGCGCCAATGTCATGGAGCGCTACCTGCTGAAGGAAAAGGGCACGGTACTGGTCGAAGGCCGTGCCATCGGCCAGCGCATCGGCGCCGGCAAGGTCCGCGTGATCCACGATGTATCGGAAATGGACAAGGTGCAGCCAGGCGACGTGCTGGTTTCCGACATGACCGACCCGGACTGGGAACCGGTAATGAAGCGCGCCAGCGCCATTGTCACCAACCGCGGTGGGCGTACCTGCCACGCGGCGATCATTGCCCGTGAGCTGGGTATTCCGGCCGTGGTCGGTTGCGGCAACGCCACCCAGGTGCTCAAAGACGGCCAGGGCGTCACGGTTTCCTGCGCCGAAGGCGACACCGGCTTCATCTTCGAGGGTGAACTGGGCTTCGACGTCAAGCAGAACTCGGTCGATGCCATGCCCGAGCTGCCGTTCAAGATCATGATGAACGTCGGCAACCCGGACCGGGCCTTCGATTTTGCCCAGTTGCCCAACGCAGGCGTGGGCCTGGCGCGCCTGGAATTCATCATCAACCGCATGATCGGCGTGCACCCCAAGGCACTGCTGAACTACGCAGGCCTGCCTGCCGACCTCAAGGACAGTGTCGACAAGCGCATTGCCGGCTACAACGACCCGGTCGGCTTCTACGTCGAGAAACTGGTCGAGGGCATCAGCACCCTGGCCGCGGCCTTCTACCCGAAAAAGGTCATCGTGCGCCTGTCGGACTTCAAGTCCAACGAGTACGCCAACCTGATCGGCGGCAAGCTGTACGAGCCGGAAGAAGAGAACCCGATGCTGGGCTTCCGCGGTGCCTCGCGCTACATCAGCGAGTCGTTCCGTGACTGCTTCGAACTCGAGTGCCGCGCGCTCAAGCGCGTGCGCAACGAGATGGGCCTCACCAACGTTGAAATCATGGTGCCCTTCGTGCGTACCCTGGGCGAGGCCAGCCAGGTCGTCGACCTGCTGGCCGAGAACGGCCTGGCCCGTGGCGACAACGGCCTGCGCGTGATCATGATGTGCGAGCTGCCGTCCAACGCCATTCTCGCCGAGGAATTCCTGGAGTACTTCGACGGCTTCTCGATCGGCTCCAACGACCTGACCCAGCTTACCCTGGGCCTGGACCGTGACTCGGGCATCATCGCCCACCTGTTCGACGAGCGTAACCCGGCCGTGAAGAAGCTGCTGGCCAACGCCATTGCCGCGTGCAACAAGGCTGGCAAGTACATCGGCATCTGCGGCCAGGGCCCTTCGGACCACCCGGACCTGGCCAAGTGGCTGATGGAGCAGGGCATCGAAAGCGTGTCGCTGAACCCCGACTCGGTACTCGAAACCTGGTTCTTCCTCGCCGAAGGCCAGGGCGCAGCCTGACGCAATAAAACGCGGGGGGCGTCTGGCGTGCCCCCGCCTGGTTTTTTCCAGGGCGAGTTCCAGCAATGGATCCCGCCCTTTTTTGTGCACCAAGCAACCTTATGCAAAGCAGTAGCCGTTTATTTCCCGTGGCCTTGCTCAGTGCCGAGCGCCGCGGCGACCTCAGTGAAGACGTGTACCGGATCAAGGCCGGCAACAGCCCTGATCCCAGTGTGGAATTGGCCGTTACCCGCCTGGGGCTGGCCGACCAGGAGCACGCCCAGGGCGTGCCGGTGATTCTGCTGCATGGCAGTTTTTCCAACCGGCGTTTCTGGTATTCGCCCAAGGGCATCGGCCTGGGGGCCTATCTGGCTCGGGCCGGTTTCGACGTATGGATCCCGGAAATGCGTGGCCACGGCCTGTCGCCACGCAATACAGCCTGGCGCCACAATAGCGTAGCCGGCTATGCCCGGGACGACCTGCCAACCATCAACGCCTTCGTGCGCGAAAAAGCCGGCCAGGCGCCGCACTGGGTGGGCCACTCACTGGGTGGAACAACCTTGGTGGCAGCCTTGGGTGGCGGTTTTCTGACCGCCGACCAGGTCGCGAGCGTGGCCCTGTTCGGCACACAGGTCAGCCGTGTGTACTGGCCGTTGAAAGTCCCGCCAGTGGCCTGGGGCGCGAAGTGGCTGCTCAAGCGCTGGGGGCAGATTTCCGGGCCGCGCTTCAAGCGTGGGCCAGAGGACGAACCCCTGGGGCTGGCCCTGGAAAGCCTGCGCTGGCATGGCTTGTTCGGGCGTTTTGGCGACAAGAAGCAGGATTGGTGGGCAGGGCTGGCTGAGGTCGATGTGCCGCTGTTGGCAGTGGCCGGCGCCGGTGACTTCCAGGACCCGGTGTGGGCCTGCCGCAAGCTGTTCGAGCAGGTGGGGGGCGAGCGCAAGCAGTTCCTGCGGCTGGGGCGTGAAGAAGGTTTTGAAGCCTTCGGGCATGTCGACATGCTGGTGAGCAAGGCTGCGCAGGTGCAGGTGTGGCCGCTGGTAGAGCGCTGGCTGCGTAACCCGCTGTTGCCGGTGCATGCGTCTACAGTGGTTGCAGAGCCTGTGCCGGTCAGCTGAGTTTGCGTCGCCTGTGCTGGCCTCTTCGCGGGCGCGCCCGCTCCTACAGGTACTGCACAAGCCTGCGAACCTGTGACAATCCTGTGGGAGCCGGCTTGCCGGCGATAGGGCCGGCACAGGCAAACCACACATGACTACCTAGTCCCGGATGACTGCAATGGGCTCTACGGTGTAGCCTTGGCCGATACCCGCTTTCGTTGTGACTGACAGGAGCTTCCCATGCAGCATTACGTAACGCCCGACCTGTGTGACGCCTACCCGGACCTGGTTCAGGTGCTGGAACCGATGTTCAGCAACTTCGGTGGCCGTGATTCGTTTGGCGGCCAGATCGTCACCATCAAGTGCTTCGAGGACAACTCGCTGGTCAAGGAGCAGGTCGAACTCGACGGCAAAGGCAAGGTGCTGGTAGTCGATGGCGGTGGCTCGCTACGTCGCGCATTGCTGGGGGATATGCTTGCCGAAAAGGCTGCCAGGAACGGCTGGGAAGGCTTGTTGATCTACGGCTGCGTACGCGACGTCGATGTATTGATCCAGACCGACGTCGGCGTGCAGGCGCTGGCCAGCCACCCAATGAAGACCGACAAGCGCGGCATCGGCGACCTCAACGTGGCAGTGACCTTCGCCGGCGTGACGTTCCGCCCGGGCGAGTATGTGTACGCCGACAACAATGGCGTGCTGGTGTCGCCAAGCCCGCTGAAAATGCCGGAGTGATGCGCCGCACGCGCTGATGGAGCTTTGATGTTCGAGGAAGACAACGCGCAGTGGGGGCTGGTGCATGCCCTGGTGCTCGATGGCAAAGGCGGCGCGCGCTCGATTGCCCGTACCGAACTGGCTGACCTGCAATTGCAGCCCCAGCAGAGCCTGTGGCTGCACTGGGACCGCAGCCATCCGCAAACCCGTACCTGGCTGCTGAATGAAAGCGGCCTCAGCGAGTTCGCCTGCGAGCTGCTGCTGGAGGAAAACACCCGCCCGCGCTTGCTGCCCATGGCCGATGAACAGCTGCTGCTGTTCTTGCGTGGGGTCAACCTGAACCCGGGTGCCGAGCCGGAAGACATGGTCTCGGTGCGCATTTTCGCCGAGGCGCAGCGGGTCATCTCGCTGCGCTTGCGGCCCCTGCGCGCCAGCGACGAGGTGCTCCAGCTACTGGAACAGGGCAGGGGGCCCACATCCGCATCCGAGCTGCTGCTGCTGATGGGGGAACTGCTGACCGAAAAGGTGCAGGGCCTGGTCAGTGACCTCGCCGAGCTGGTCGACCTGGAAGAAGAAAAGGTTGAATCCGACGAACGGTATACCCCCGAACAAGGCAGCCTGCAGCAGATCCGTCGGCGGGCCGCCGGGTTGCGCCGATTCCTGGCCCCGCAACGGGAAATCTATGCCCAGTTATCACGCAGCAAGTGGAGCTGGTTCGCCTATGCCGATGCCGATTACTGGAACGAGCTGAACAACAGCCTGATCCGCTATCTGGAGGAGCTGGAGCTGACCCGCGAGCGCGCCGCGCTGGTGCTGGAGAGCGAAGACCGTCGCCGTAGCGAGCGGATGAACCGCACCATGTACCGCTTTGGCATCATCACCTGCATCTTTCTGCCGATGAGCTTCATCACCGGGTTGCTGGGCATCAACGTCGGTGGCATTCCGGGGGCGCAAAACCCCTACGGCTTCCTGTTCGCCTGCATTGTGGTGCTGGGGCTGGCGGTGGGGCAGTGGTGGTTGTTCCGCCGGTTGCGGTGGGTATGACGCGTGGGTGGGCTGCAGGCGAACATCACACCATTCGAAACATTCGTGCCAATCGGATGTGTGACCCATCGCCGGGCCATCTCGTCTCTAGGTGACACTGCGCGAGGTGCACATGCACGATCCGTTTGAAGAATCCCTGCGCGACCTGCTCAAGGCGTCACCCTCCGGCAACGACCGGGACGACCGGGATGACGCTGCCTGCTTGGGCCGCGTGCTGAAAACCGCCAACCGCCAGGTCGGTGCGGGTGATCTGTTCAGCTTGCTTGGCCGCTGGAGCCAGGCGCTGCTGATCGCCGTGAACAATGGCTCGGCGCATGTCGCGCCGGTGCGTCGACACACTTCCCGCAACGCTGCCACTGGCAGCAAAGCAGATAAGGCCGATTGAATATGGAACTCGATCTCTGGACCCAGAGCCTGGTCACCGCGATGACCGCCCTTTGGACCAAAGTGGCGAACTTCATCCCTAACCTGTTCGGCGCACTGGTCGTGGTGCTGCTCGGTTTCGTGGTAGCCAAGCTGCTCGATACACTGCTCTCCAAACTGCTGGCCAAATTCGGCCTGGACCGCCTCATGGCCGGTACCGGCCTGACCAAAATGCTGGGCCGGGTCGGCATACAAGTGCCCATTTCCACCCTCATCGGCAAGATCGTCTACTGGTTCGTTCTGCTCATCTTCCTGGTTTCCGCCGCTGAATCGCTGGGCCTGGAGCGGGTTTCGGCGACCCTCGACATGCTTGCCCTGTACTTGCCGAAGGTGTTCGGCGGGGCCCTGGTGTTGCTGGCCGGCGTGCTGCTGGCACAGGTGGCCAATGGCCTGGTGCGCGGTGCTGCAGAAGGCATTGGCCTGGAGTATTCGGCTGGCCTGGGGCGCATCGCGCAAGGGCTGGTCATCATCATCAGCATTTCGGTGGCCATCAGCCAGCTGGAGGTGAAAACCGACCTGCTCAACCATGTGATCGTCATCGGCCTGATTACCGTTGGTCTGGCGGTTGCCCTGGCCATGGGCCTGGGCAGCCGCGAAATTGCCGGGCAGATTCTGGCCGGCATTTATGTTCGCGAGTTGTACCAGGTAGGCCAGCAGGTGCGGATTGGAGAGGTCGAAGGGCTCATCGAGGAAATCGGCACGGTGAAAACCACCCTGCTGACCGATGGGGGGGAGCTGGTGTCGTTGTCCAACCGCGAGCTGCTGGAACAGCGAGTCAATAGCCGCTAACCGCGTGAAAGCTGTTAATGTATGCCGCCGCGAAATTCGACCCACGGGGTCGCGCGGCGACATTGACCTGACTGTCGGCCAGATCCGTTTTGAATAAAGTTCCTACGCCGCCCATGCGTTATGACCCTCGCGAGCTCACCGACGAAGAGTTGGTGGCGCGTTCGCATGAGGAGCTGTACCACGTCACCCGCGCCTATGAGGAGCTCATGCGGCGCTACCAGCGGACCCTGTTCAACGTTTGTGCACGTTATTTAGGGAACGACCGTGACGCGGACGATGTCTGTCAGGAAGTGATGCTGAAGGTGCTGTACGGCCTGAAGAACTTCGAGGGTAAATCCAAGTTCAAGACCTGGCTCTACAGCATCACCTACAACGAGTGCATTACCCAGTACCGCAAGGAGCGCCGCAAACGCCGGTTGATGGATGCCCTGAGCCTGGACCCTGTTGAAGAGGCGTCCGAGGACAAGGCACCGAAGCCGGAAGAAAAAGGCGGGCTGGACAAGTGGCTGGTGCATGTGAACCCGATCGACCGCGAGATCCTGGTGCTGCGTTTTGTCGCAGAGCTGGAGTTCCAGGAGATCGCCGACATCATGCACATGGGCCTGAGCGCGACGAAGATGCGATACAAGCGTGCGCTAGACAAGCTTCGTGAGAAATTTGCGGGCCTCGATGAAACTTAGTCGTCTGCAAATATCTCTAACGAATCGGCGAGTTCTGCTAGACTTGCCGTCGAGTTGTCCCCCTTGTTTATGGTGGGACTGCTTAACTATCACCAGATGGGGATTTAACGGATGAAATTGAAAAACACCTTGGGCTTGGCCATTGGTTCGCTCGTAGCCGCCACCTCGATTGGCGCTATGGCACAAGGTCAAGGCGCCGTCGAGACTGAAATCTTCTACAAGAAAGAATTCTTCGACAGCCAGCGCGACTTCAAGAACGACGGCAACCTGTTCGGCGGTTCGATCGGTTACTTCCTGACCGACGACGTTGAACTGCGTCTGGGCTACGACGAAGTGCACAACGCTCGTGGCGATGACGGCAAGAACATCAAGGGCTCGAACACCGCCCTGGACGCCGTTTACCACTTCAACAACCCGTACGACGCTATCCGTCCGTACGTTTCCGCTGGTTTCTCGCACCAGTCGCTGGGCCAGACCGGCCGTGGCGGTCGTGACCACTCCACCTTCGCCAACGTTGGCGCCGGTGCCAAGTGGTACATCACCGACATGTTCTACGCCCGTGCTGGCGTTGAAGCCCAGTACAACATCGACCAGGGCGACACCGAGTGGGCCCCAAGCGTTGGTGTTGGTCTGAACTTCGGCGGTAGCCCGAAGCAAACCGCAGCCCCTGCTCCAGCACCTGTTGCTGAAGTTTGCTCCGACTCCGACAACGACGGCGTGTGCGACAACGTCGACAAGTGCCCAGACACCCCGGCCAACGTTACCGTTGACGCCGACGGCTGCCCGGCTGTTGCCGAAGTCGTTCGTGTTGAGCTGGACGTGAAGTTCGACTTCGACAAGTCGGTCGTCAAGCCAAACAGCTACGGCGACATCAAGAACCTGGCTGACTTCATGAAGCAGTACCCACAAACCACCACCGTGGTTGAAGGTCACACTGACTCCGTGGGTCCAGACGCTTACAACCAGAAGCTGTCCGAGCGTCGTGCCAACGCTGTCAAGCAAGTCCTGACCCAGCAGTACGGCGTAGAATCCAGCCGTGTTGACTCGGTTGGCTACGGCGAAACCCGTCCGGTTGCTGACAACGCCACCGAAGAAGGCCGTGCTATCAACCGTCGCGTTGAAGCTCAGGTAGAAGCCCAGGCCAAGTAATTGGTTTGAAGCTTCACGAAAAACCCGGCCTCGGCCGGGTTTTTCTTTGGCTGGGTTTTACCGGCCGGCGGGCCGTGGCTGTCAGCCGGTAGCGGCCACCCACTGCTGAGCCACCTGCGCCCCAACCACCTCGCCAATCACCAGGATCGCCGGGCTACGCAAGGCGAACCCACGCGCATCCTCGACCATCCCCTGCACATCGCTCCTGCACTCGCGTTGCTCGGGCAGCGAGGCATTCTCGATCATGGCCACCGGCATGCCGGGTGCCATCCCCCCGTCCAGCAACCCTTGGCGGACCTGCTCCAGCCGGGCCACGCCCATGTACACCACCAACGTGGTGCCAGCCTGGGCCAATGCTGCCCAGTTCAGTGCGCTGTCATCCTGGGTATGCGCCGTCACCAGCGTTACCCCGCGGCTGACGCCCCGCGAGGTCAGGGAAATACCGCACTGCGTGGCGCCTGCCAGGCCTGCGGTGATGCCATTGACAATTTCCACCTCGATACCATGCCCCTGCAGCCACAGGGCCTCCTCGCCGCCGCGGCCGAAAATGCACGGGTCGCCACCCTTGAGCCGCACCACACAGCGCCCTTGGCGGGCGTGGCGCAACATCAGGCGCTGGATGAACGCCTGCGGCGTCGAGCGGCAGCCGCCACGCTTGCCCACTGCAATAACCCGCGCCTGCGGGCAATGCTCCAGCACTGCCGGGTTGACCAGGTCGTCGATCATCACCACTGCCGCTTCCTGCAAGGCGCGTACAGCCTTGAGGGTGAGCAGTTCCGGGTCACCCGGGCCGGCGCCAACCAGCCACACTTTTGCATTCATTCGTGTTTCCTCATTGGCAAGGTGCATTCAGCCCTTGAGCAGGGTGAGCAGCAATATCAGGTTGATCAGTAACGACAGCACGGCCAGGGTGCGCCAGACTTTCAATGGCTCGCGCTCCAGCAATGGCCGCGGGCGGCCGGGCAATTCCTGGCGGTCGCCCCGTTCGAGCAGCAGTAACCACTGTTCGGCGGTTTCGAAGCGCTGCGCCGGGTCGGCGGCCACGGCCTGCTGCAGGTTGTGCTGCAGCCACTCCGGCAGGTCGGGCCGGTAGCGCGCCGGGTTGACCGGTTGGCCGAAGCGCGGCCGCTGAAAGGCTTCCACTTCCCCATACGGGTAGTGCCCGGTCAGCAGGTGATACAGCGTCACGCCTGCGGCGTACAGGTCCTGGCGGGGGCTGGGCGGCTGGCCGTCGAAGGCTTCCGGGGCGATGTAGGACGGGGTGCCGGGCAAGGCATGTTGCGGGTCTTCGCAGAGCCCGGGGCAGTACGCCAGGCCGAAGTCCAGCAGGCGCAACTGGCCATCGCCGCCCAGGTGCAGGTTGTCGGGCTTGATGTCGCGGTGCAGCAGGTTGCGCCGGTGCAGCACCCCTACCGCCTGTAGCAACTGCCGGGCAAGCTCCAGCCACTGGGCCAACGGCAGTGGGCCATTTTCGGCCAGCAGTGCGGCCAGGCTCTGGCCCGGGTATTCGCGCATCACGTAGTACAACTGCTGGCGCTGGCTGCAGGCGTGCAGCTCGGGAAAGTGCCGGCCGGCGACCCTGCGCATGAACCATTCTTCGAGCAGCAGGCCCTGCGCCGCACCAGGCTCCTGCCGCCGCTCGGGCGGCAAGGTCTTGAGCAGCCACGCCTGGCCTTGGCCATCGCGCACCCGGTACAACAACGATTGACGGCTGTGTGCGCGCAGTTGTTCGACCTGCCAGCCATCGATCGACTGGCCTGCCCGTAACGGCTCGGGCACGGGCCAGTGCTGCAGTTGGGCCAAGGTGTCGCCAAGGTTCGCCGTGCCCGGTTGTTCGACCTGCACCAGCATGGCGCTGGCGTTATCCTGGCTACCGTTGAGGTGGGCGCTGGCAACCAACGTGTCCACGGCCAGCTGCAGGTCGGGTTGCTCGCGCAGCACCGCCTGGATGTGCTGGTCGCCCAGGCTGGCCCACACACCGTCGCTGACCAGCAGATAACATTCACCCGGCTGCAATTCGCCTTCCAGGTAATCCACCAGCAGATGCTGGTCCAGGCCCAGCGCGCGTTTGAGTACATGCTGCATGCCGGGCTGGTCCCAGACATGGTCTTCGCTCAGGCACTGCAGCTGGCCGGCGTGCCAGCGATACACCCGGCAGTCGCCTACGTGGGCCAGGGTGAAGCGCCGCCCGCGCAGCACCAGTGCGCTGAGGGTGGTCAGCAACGGCTGGCCATTCCCTTGGGCGCGCAGCCAGCGGTTCTGTGCCAGCAGCAGGCGGTCGAGGGCCTGGGCCACGCCCCAGGTGGCCGGCGTGGCGTAGTAGTCCAGGGCCAGCGCCTGCAGGCTGGCCCGCGCGGCAAGGCCGCCGTCGGCACATTGGCTGACCCCGTCGGCCAGGGCGAACAGGTAGCCTTTGCTGGCGGCCAGTTCGGGCGCCGGGGTAACCAGGCGCAAGGCATCCTGGTTTTCCGCGCGCGGCCCAGTGGCGCTGGCCTGGGCAAAGCTCAGTTGCAGGCTCATGGGTGTGCCTCAGACCCGCGCAGCGGTCACGGCCGCCGAGCCCCAGGTGGTGCGCCAGCGTTGTTTCACGCCGTGCAGGCCGAACCAGGCCAGCAGGCCCAGGCTTGCGAACAGCCACAACCCCAGTTGGTAGTCGCCAGTGTGCTGCTTGATGGTGCCCAGCCCCGCCGCCAGCAGGAAGCCACCCATACCACCGGCCATGCCGATCAGGCCGGTCATCACGCCGATTTCCTGGCGGAAGCGTTGCGGCACCAGTTGGAACACT
This sequence comes from Pseudomonas sp. BJP69, assembly GCF_007633355.1. Classification (NCBI taxonomy): domain Bacteria; kingdom Pseudomonadati; phylum Pseudomonadota; class Gammaproteobacteria; order Pseudomonadales; family Pseudomonadaceae; genus Pseudomonas; species Pseudomonas sp. BJP69. The sequence continues at coordinate 3,847,954 of NZ_CP041933.1, read as the reverse complement.
GCGCCATTGCCGGCACCCAGGCCGAGCATGGCGCTGACGAACAGGGCCAGGGCGGCGGCCGCGGAGGGCAGGTTGAAGCCGACGGCAGCAATGCAGACGGCCGCTACGCTGTACATGCCCAGCAGCGTGCGGATGCCGCCAAAGCGGTCGGCCAGGGCGCCACCGAGCGGGCGCATCAGGCTGCCGGCGAACACGCAGGCCGCCGTGTAGTAGCCGGCGGTGACCGGGCTCAGGCCGTACTGATCGCTGAAGTAGCCGGGCAGGGCGCTGGCCAGGCCGATGAAACCACCGAACGTGACGCTGTAGAAGAACATGAACCACCAGCTGTCGCGGTCGCCCAGTGCCTTGAGGTAGTCGGCCATGGCTTTGGGCTTGGGCCGTTGTGGGGCGTTACGTGCCAGCAAGGCGAAGACCACCAGCGCCAGCGACAGTGGCAGCAGTGCAAAGCCGAAGACATTGTTCCAGCCAAAGCCGGCTGCCAGTGCCGGGGCGAGCAGGGCCGCGAACACCGTGCCCGAGTTGCCAGCCCCGGCGATGCCCATGGCCTTGCCTTGATGCTGTGGCGGGTACCACTGCGAAGCCAGTGGCAGCGACACGGCGAACGAGGCGCCGGCAAAACCGAGGAACACGCCCAGCAGCAGTGCCTGTTCATAGCTGTGCACGCCCAGGCGCCAGGCAGCGGCCAGCGCGACGATGACCACTACTTGGCCGATCAGGCCGGCGGTCTTGGGCGACAGGCGGTCCACCAGCACGCCCATGGCAAAGCGCAGGATGGCCCCGGCCAGGATCGGCACCGCCACCATCAAGCCCCGCTGTTGTGCGCTCAATTGCAGGTCGGCGGCAATCTGCACCGCCAGCGGGCCCAGCAGGTACCAGACCATGAAGCTGAGGTCGAAGTACAGGAACGCGGCGAACAGCGTGGGCACATGCCCGGATTTCCAGAAGCTGGTACTCATCGAACACCTCACTCGGTCATGCAACGGAACGAAAAAGACGCCGCCACCCGCTCCACGGCTGTGGAGGGGTGAGCGACGTCTTTGTCGGAATTTAAGTGGGGCAACCGCCGTTGGTTACCGGTGCGTTTTGTTCAGCAAGAGATGGGCCAACTGTGCCTGGGCAGGGTGGCCAGGCAGTGCACCTGCCCCCTCAGCCGAGCATCTCGTGCATGGCGATGATCTGCTCGGCCACCTGGATCAGCTTCTGTTGGCGGCTCATGGCCTGGCGGCGCATCAGGGTGTAGGCCTGTTCTTCGTTGCAGTCTTTCATTTTCATCAGCAGGCCCTTGGCTTGCTCGATACGCTTGCGTTCAGCCAGTTGCTGGTCGCGTGCCAGCAACTGGGCGCGCAGGGCCTGGTCGCTTTCGAAGCGAGCCATGGCCACGTCCAGAATCGGCTGCAACCGCGCCGCATGGATACCTTCCACGATATAGGCACTGACCCCTGCCTGGATCGCCTGGCGCATCACCCCGGGGTCGTGTTCGTCAGTGAACAGCACGATCGGTCGGGGTTGGTCACGGCTGACCAGCACCACATGCTCCATCACATCGCGGTCCGGTGAATCGGTATCGATCAGCACCACGTCCGGGCGCACCGTTTCGACGCAGGCGGGCAGGTCGATGGTCAGGCCTGGGGCTTCGGTGACGTCGAAGCCGGCCTCGGTCAAAGCGGCCTTGAGGCGGCCTAGTTTGCTCTGGGTGTCGTCGATCAGCAGGATGCGCAGCATGGTCGTTCCCCTTACCTGCCAACCTGGGCGTCGGGCAGCTCGCCCAACGCATGCAGGCTGAAGCTACGGGCATAGCCGTAGGGGTCGCTGCCGTCCCAGCGGCCACCGTCTATCAGCAGGCTGCTGCGCATGGGGTGCGCCGGGCATGCCACGCCCAGGCTCTGGGCGGCCTCGGTGTACAGCGCCAGGTGCTGGACCTGGCCCGCGACCTGGAGGTAATCCGGGTCTTCGCGCAGCAGGCCCCAGCGGCGAAACTGGGTCATGAACCACATTCCGTCGGACAGGTATGGGAAGTTGGCTCGGCCCTGGTCGAACAGGCGCAGGGCGTGCGGGTCTTGCCAGTGGTTGCCCAGGCCGTCCTGATAGTGGCCCAGCAGGCGTGGCTCGATGCTGGCCAGCGCGGTGTCCAGGTACGCGCTGCCACTGAGCAGTTGCGCGGCGCTGCGGCGGTTGTCCGGGTTTTGCTCGATGAACCGGCTGGCAGCGAGGATTGCCTTGATCAATGCGCGCGCGCTGTTGGGGTATTGTTCGGCGAAGGCCCGGGCACAGGCCAGGACCTTTTCCGGGTGGTCGGGCCAGATCGACTGGCTGGTGGCCAGAGTGAAGCCCTGGCCTTTGGCTACCGCGTCAGCGGCCCACGGCTCGCCGACGCAGAAGCCGTCGATGCGCCCGGCCTGGATGTGTGCGGCCATCTGCGCAGGCGGTACGACTACGCTGTCGACGTCACGCAAAGGGTGGATGCCCTGGCTGGCCAGCCAGTAATACAGCCACATGGCGTGAGTGCCCGTGGGGAAGGTCTGGGCAAAGGTCAGCCGCGGGCCATGTTGGTGCACCAGCCGCGCCAGTGCCTCAGGGTTGGTCACGCCTTTGCGTTGCAGGGTCGGGGACAGGTTGATGGCCTGGGCGTTCTGGTTCAGCCCCATGAGCACGGCCATGTCGCTGCCCGGCACACCACCGATGCCCAGGTGCACGGCGTAGACCAGCCCATACAGGCAGTGCGCGGCGTCCAGTTCGCCACTGACCAGTTTGTCCCGCAGGCCGGCCCACGAGCCCTGGCGCTTGAGGTTGAGGGTCAGGCCGTGCTGCTGGGCGAAGCCCTGGGTGGCGGCGACCACGACCGAGGCGCAGTCGGTGAGGCCCATGAAACCGATATTGAGGCTGGGTTTCTCCGGCGCGTCGCTGCCGTTGACCCAGGCCAGGGGCGTTGCTCGGGGTGCAGTGTTCACAAGGTTCCTCGCCCATACTGATAAGGCTGTGGGCAGTTGGGGTGCAACCGATGTGCCATTTACGCGACCACCTCGCCCCATGGCCCCACGATGTGCTGTCATGCCGGCGCCGCGCTGGCTATAATCGCCCCCTCACTCACCCTGAGCCTTGCCCGCCCATGTATACCCTGGCCCGCCAGCTGCTGTTCAAGCTTTCCCCGGAAACTTCCCACGACCTGTCCCTGGACCTGATCGGTGCCGGTGGCCGTCTTGGCCTAAACGGCATGCTGTGCAAGCAACCGGCGGCGTTGCCGGTTTCGGTCATGGGCTTGAACTTCGCCAACCCGGTCGGCCTGGCCGCCGGCCTGGACAAGAATGGCGCGGCCATCGACGGCTTTGCCCAGTTGGGCTTCGGTTTCGTCGAAATCGGCACCGTCACGCCGCGCCCGCAGCCGGGCAACCCCAAGCCTCGGCTGTTCCGCCTGCCGCAAGCCACCGCCATCATCAACCGCATGGGCTTCAACAACCTGGGGGTCGATCACCTGCTGGGTCGTGTTCGTGCGTCGCGCTACAGCGGTGTGCTGGGTATCAACATCGGCAAGAACTTCGACACCCCGGTCGAGCGCGCGGTCGACGACTACCTGATCTGCCTGGACAAGGTGTACACCGCTGCCAGCTATATCACGGTCAACGTCAGTTCGCCGAACACCCCGGGCCTGCGCAGCCTGCAGTTCGGCGATTCGCTCAAGCAACTGCTCGATGCCTTGGCCGAGCGCCGTGAGCAGCTGGCTGCTGAACATGGCAAGCGCGTGCCGCTGGCGATCAAGATCGCCCCGGACATGAGCGACGAAGAAACCGCCCTGGTGGCGGCTGCATTGATGGAGTCGGGCATGGATGCGGTGATTGCCACCAACACCACGCTGGGCCGTGAGGGTGTCGAAGCGCTGCCGTATGGGGGCGAGGCAGGTGGCCTGTCAGGCGCGCCGGTGCTGGAGAAGAGTACCCATATCGTCAAGGTGCTGGCGGGCGAACTGGGTGGCAAGTTGCCGATCATTGCCGCCGGTGGCATCACCGAAGGGCGCCACGCTGCCGAGAAGATCGCTGCTGGGGCGAGCCTGGTGCAGATCTATTCGGGCTTCATTTACAAGGGGCCGGCACTGATTCGCGAAGCGGTGGATGCGATCGCGGCGATGCCGCGCTAGTTTGGCGCTTTGCCAGCCCATTAAAAAGGGCCCCTTGAAGGGGCCCCTGGGCCTACGCCCGCCGCCCGATTGGGGCGTGCATGTAAATCGAATTCAGTGTCCTCGATCAGCCTACGGCGTGATTTTCGTTGAGTCTATGGATGCCAGCGGTGCCAGTCATTCCGTCCCAGTTATCGCCGCGACCTTCACGCCAGCCGTTGATCCAGGCTTGGCGAACAGAAGGAAGATTGAACGGGCAAAGTTCGCGGGATTTGCCGGTGACCCCGTATTGGTAGCCACGTGAATATGCTCTTTCCAACGGATCACGCTTAAGTCTTCTCATAGGGTGTTGCCCTCACTTGTTGACTGTAATGTCCCGTCGGCCTCTCCGAGGCCGGGCAGAGTCTTTCTGCCGGTTTGCGCTCGCTGCCGGCGTCGCGAGCTGAATGTGCCGCCTCGTTGCGAAGCGGCCTGAGACCAGTTCTATCGAATGCGAGTCACGGTGTGAATGATCGATTTGTCATAACGACGTAACGTTTGTGAGGGTGTGGGGATAAGTAAAGAAATGCGACTCAACCTTGTTTAGCGTTGAGCCCGCTACGATCGGGGTTTGCCGATCATTGACGTCATTTTGCCAGCGTCACTCAAGGAACAGAGAAATAATTTGAAATGCGACGAAGGGTCACATAGGGCTCTACGTCGCCAGAATTTTTCGTACTGCCTGATGATCTAAGCTGTCTTTGCCACCCGGCAAAGTGCAGATCTGTCAGGTGGCCCGGCCCGCTGCGGCACACGTTGTGCCCAACCGGCCACCTGCACGCCTGCTGGAAAGGCGTGCGGGCAAACATCGCGGGGCGATGCGTCGCCTCGTCAGTCAATAGCCCAAGGCTCTGGAATATTCATGTCGGACCGTTTCGAACTCTACCTCACCTGCCCCAAAGGCCTTGAAGGCCTGCTTGCCGAAGAGGCCAAAAGCCTTGGCCTGGACGAAGTGCGTGAGCACACCTCGGCCATCCGCGGCGCCGCCGACATGGAAACCGCCTACCGCCTGTGCATCTGGTCGCGTCTGGCCAACCGTGTGCTGCTGGTGCTCAAGCGTTTTTCCATGAAGAACGCCGACGACCTGTACGACGGCGTGCACGCCGTCGACTGGGCGGACCACCTGGCGGCCGATGGCACCCTGGCGGTCGAGTTCAGCGGCCATGGCTCGGGCATCGACAACACCCATTTCGGTGCGTTGAAGGTCAAGGATGCTATCGTCGACAAGCTGCGCAACCGCGAAGGCCTGCGCCCGTCGGTGGAAAAAATCGATCCTGACGTTCGCGTGCACCTGCGCCTGGAGCGCGGCGAGGCGATCCTGTCCCTCGACCTGTCCGGGCACAGCCTGCACCAGCGTGGCTATCGTCTGCAGCAGGGCGCCGCGCCGCTCAAGGAAAACCTGGCGGCCGCTGTGCTGATCCGCTCCGGCTGGCCGCGTATTGCCGCGCAAGGTGGCGCGCTGGCCGACCCGATGTGCGGTGTAGGTACGTTCCTTGTGGAAGCCGCCATGATTGCTGCCGACATTGCCCCCAACCTCAAGCGTGAACGCTGGGGTTTCAGCGCCTGGCTCGGCCATGTGCCGGCGCTCTGGCGCAAGGTGCATGAAGAAGCGCAGGCACGGGCCCAGGCTGGCCTGGCCAAACCCCCGCTGTGGATCCGTGGCTACGAGGCCGACCCGCGGCTGATTCAGCCGGGCCGTAACAACGTGGAGCGCGCAGGCCTGGGTGACTGGGTGAAAATCTACCAGGGCGAGGTCAGCACCTTCGAGCCGCGCCCGGACCAGAACCAGAAAGGCCTGGTCATCAGCAACCCGCCCTACGGTGAGCGCCTGGGCGACGAAGCCAGCCTGCTGTACCTCTACCAGAACCTGGGTGAGCGTCTGCGCCAGGCGTGCATGGGTTGGGAGGCTGCGGTATTCACCGGGGCGCCGCAATTGGGCAAGCGCATGGGCATTCGCAGCCACAAGCAGTACGCGTTCTGGAACGGCGCGTTGCCGTGCAAGCTGCTGTTGTTCAAGGTGCAGCCTGACCAGTTCGTCACCGGTGAGCGCCGCGAGGCACCGGCCGACACCCGTGAGGTCGGCCAGCAGGTGCCCGTCACCAGCGAGCCGGCACGCCTGTCGGAAGGGGCACAAATGTTTGCCAACCGCCTGCAGAAAAACCTCAGGCAACTGGGCAAATGGGCCCGACGCGAGCAGGTCGACTGCTATCGCCTGTACGATGCCGACATGCCTGAGTATGCCCTGGCAGTCGATCTGTACCACGACTGGGTACACGTGCAGGAATATGCCGCACCACGCTCGGTGGACCCGGACAAGGCCCAGGCGCGCCTGCTCGATGCCCTGGCGGCCATTCCGCAGGCATTGGGCATTGCCCCGCAGCGCGTGGTGCTCAAGCGCCGCGAGCGGCAAAGCGGTACCCGCCAGTACGAGCGTCAGGCTACCGAGGGCCGTTTCCAGGAAGTCAACGAAGGCGGCGTGAAGTTGTTGGTCAACCTCACCGATTACCTCGACACCGGCCTGTTCCTCGACCATCGCCCGATGCGCATGCGTATTCAGCGCGAAGCAGCCGGCAAGCGCTTCCTCAACCTGTTCTGCTACACCGCCACGGCCACCGTGCACGCGGCCAAGGGTGGGGCGCGCAGCACCACCAGCGTCGACCTGTCGAAAACCTACCTGGACTGGGCGCGACGCAACCTGGCGCTCAATGGCCATTCCGAACGCAATCGCCTGGAGCAGAGTGATGTCATGGCCTGGCTGGAGGGTAACCGCGACAGCTACGACCTGATCTTCATCGACCCGCCAACCTTCTCCAACTCCAAGCGGATGGAAGGTGTGTTCGACGTGCAGCGTGACCACGTGCAGTTGCTGGACTTGGCCATGGCCCGCCTGGCGCCCGGTGGCGTGCTGTATTTCTCCAACAACTTCCGTAAGTTCCAGCTGGACGAACACCTGATGGCGCGCTACGCCGTGGAGGAAATAACGGCCCAGACCCTGGACCCGGATTTCGCCCGCAACAATCGCATCCACCGCGCCTGGCGCTTGCAGCTGCGCTGAGCCGACGGGGTACATTGCGCGGGTAGTGGCCAATAGCTATAACTTGGTTCATGGCTGGATAATCCGCAGGACGCTGACGTGACGAGACGTGTGTATGTCAAAGTGTGGCGTGCTTGCGCGGGTGCCTGGCCTGCGCGCAGAGGCGATGTCCGCCTGGGTGATGGCCTTGATTGCGCTGCTGGCCGGCGGCCTGCTGACGGCCGCCCTGGCCCTGGCCACGCAGTCGTTGTACAACCAGCAGCTGCGCCAGCGCTTCGAGTTGCTGGCGGGCGAGCGCTTTGGCCGCATCGCCGAGCGTTTTGCCGAACAGCAGCAGCGCCTGGATGGGCTGCGCTGGTTTTTCAGCTATTCCGATGAAATAACCCCCCGGGAATTTGCCGGTTATGCCCGGCCGCTGCTGCACCGTACCCAGGCCTATGCCTGGGCCCCGCGTGTAGAGGCTGCGCAGCGCGCCATATTCGAACGCCAGGCCAGCACCCTTGCTGGCCCGGGCTTTATGATTCGCGATCAGGACCCGCAGGGGCAGTGGCGCCGCGCCCCCGCGCGCGACCTGTATTTTCCCGTGCTGTATAGCGCGTCAGGCACCTTGCCGGGGCTGCCATCTGGTCTCGACCTGGCTGCGCAGGATGCGGCCCGGGCAGTGCTTGCGCGGGCGCTGGTGCCGGGGAGCATGGCGGTGTCGCAGCCGCTGAAGTTGAATGCCAGCGAACCGGGCGTGCGCGGCCTGATGATGGTGGCCCCGGTATTCGCCGCTGCCACGCCCCACGGCGTGGCAGCGGGTTATGTGCTGGCCCTGTTGAGCATGCCTGAGCTGATCGGCGATGGCCGGCCAGTGGCGCCTGACGATAACCTGGTAACGCGCCTGGTTGACCCGTCCGGGCGGCAGGGCCCAGAAGTTCTGTACGACTCCAACAACCCCGTGGCGCCCCTGTCGCTGGTCAGCGATCAGGTGTTGCACCTGGCGGACCGCCAGCTGCTGCTGAGTATCCGCCCCAGCCTGGCATTCCTGCAGGCCAACCGTTCTTCGGCGGTGCTGGCAGTCGGTGCACTGGGCGGTTTGCTGAGCCTGCTGCTGAGCGTGCTGTTGTTCAACCTGTTCAGCCAGCGTCAACGGGCCTTGGCCCTGGTTGCACAGCGCACCGCAGCGCTGCAGGTCAGCGAACAGTCGCTGCGTGGCACCCACAACCAGCTGCGCAGCGTGCTGGATGCCGCGACCCAGGTTGCGATCATCGCCACCAACCTCAAAGGGGTGGTCAGCACCTTCAATGTCGGTGCCGAAAGCATGCTCGGTTACCCGGCCAGTGAAGCCATTGGCCGCCTGCGCCTTGAGCAACTGGTGCTGGCCGAGGAGCTGAGCCAGCGTGCGCATGCCTTGAGTTTGCGCTTTGGCCGCACCATTGCGGGGGGCCATGCACTGTTTGCCGAAACCGTATACGAACAGGGCGCCGAGCCAGGTGAGTGGACCTTGGTACGCGCCGACGGCAGCCAACTGGTAGCCAACATGTTGGTGACCGCCATGCTGGACGACCAGGGTTTATGGGTGGGTTACCTGGCCATCTGCATCGACGTCACTGAGCGGCGTCGGGTACATGAGGCATTGGCTGCGCGTGACCGGTTGCTGGAAAAACTCAGTGCCGAAGTACCGGGCGGCATCTACCAGTACAGGCTGGATGCAAACGGCCATTCGTGTTTCCCCTATGCCAGCAAGGGGCTGTACGACATTTATGAGCTTGACCTGCAGCAGCTGCGCGAAGATGCCGCCGCAGTGTACGAGCGCATTCACCCTGATGACCTGGAGCGGGTGAGCCGTTCGGTGCGCTACTCGGCCGAGCACCTGACGCCATGGCGCGAGGAGTACCGCGTGTGCCTGCCCCGGGCGGGCTTACGCTGGGTGCGTGGCGAGGCAACGCCGGAAGTGGGCGAGCAGGGCTGTACCTTGTGGCATGGCTACCTGACCGATATTTCCGATCTCAAGGGTGTGGAACACGAGTTGCGCAGGCTGTCGGTGACCGATTCGCTGACCGGCATCCATAACCGCCGTTACTTCCAGGAACGGCTGAAAAACGAGTTGGAGCGTGCCCAGCGAGATGGCCAGGCGCTGGCGGTGATCATGCTCGACATTGATCACTTCAAACGCATCAACGACCGTTTCGGCCATGCGGTCGGTGACCGGGTGCTGCGTAGCCTGTGCCAGCGCATCGGCCAGCGCTTGCGGCGGACCGATGTGTTCTGCAGGCTGGGCGGGGAGGAGTTCATGGTGCTGTGCCCGGGCACTGATGCCGAGCAGGCGCGTGTGCTGGCGCTGGAGCTTTGGCAGGGCGTGCGCAACGACCCGGTAGACGGCGTGGGCCAAGTCACCGCGAGTTTCGGCGTGGCCGGGTGGCGGCCGGGAGAGGGCGCCGACGCGTTGCTGTTGCGCGCCGATGCCGGGGTTTATGCGGCCAAGCAGGCCGGGCGGGACCGGGTAGAGGGGGAGTCTGCCTGACCGCGCTGCCAGGTGCTGGCCACTGCATCTTCAGCGCCTGTGAGATCGAGCGCCGCGCGGGCGGCGCTCGATGCATCAATTGGCAGCGGTGCTGCCGGCCAGCTTCGGCTGGCGGTACAGGTCCAGCAGCACCTGGTCCAGCACCTGCGAAGCACCCCAAGGTTTCGGGTCGTTGAGGATCGCCGCCACCGCCCAGGTGTGGCCGTTGCTGTCGCGGCTGAAACCGGCTATTGCGCGCACCGTGTTCAGGGTGCCGGTCTTGATGTGCCCTTCGCCGGCCATGGCGGTGCGCTTGAGGCGCTTGCGCATGGTGCCATCCATGCCCACCAGCGGCATCGAACTCATGTATTCGGCAGCGTAGGGGCTCTTCCAGGCTGCCTGCAGCATCTCGGCCATTTCCCGGGTGCTGACGCGCTCGGCTCGCGACAGGCCAGAACCGTTTTCCATCACCAGGTGCGGCGCGGTAATGCCTTTTTTCGCCAGCCACTGGCGTACCACGCGCTGTGCGGCACGCGCATCGTCGCCATCGGCATCGGTGCGGAACTGTGCGCCAAGGCTGAGGAACAACTGCTGGGCCATGGTGTTGTTGCTGTACTTGTTGATGTCGCGGATCACTTCGACCAGGTCTGGGGAGAAGGCACGTGCCAGCAGGCGGGCACTCTTGGGCACGTTCTCGACACGGTCGCCGCCCTGGATGGTGCCGCCCAGCTCTTTCCAGATGGCACGTACGGCACCGGCCGCGTAAGTCGGGTGGTCAAGCAGGGCCAGGTAAGTCTGCGAGTTACAACCGTCACCCAGTTGGCCGCTGACCGTCACACTGATGCCGTTGGCCTGAGGCACTGGGTTGTAGCGCACATCGCCACTGCATTGTTTCGAGGCCACAGGCTTGACCTGGTTGTCGATGCGGATGCTGGCAATCGGTGGCTCCACCGCAATGGTGACCTTGCCGCCATCGTTGCGGGCAACAAAGCGCAGGGCCTTGAGGTTGACCAGCAGCGAGTCGGGCTTGACCAGGAACGGCTTGTTTTCGTCACCGCCGTCGTCGTTGAACTGGGGCAGGTTGGGTTGCACGAAGTGGCTACGGTCCAATACCAGGTCACCGGTGACGGTGCGCACACCATTGGCGCGCAGGTCACGCATCAGCAGCCACAGCTTTTCCATGTTCAGCTTGGGGTCACCGCCGCCTTTGAGGTACAGGTTGCCGTTGAGCACCCCGTTGCTCAGGGTGCCGTCGGTGTAGAACTCGGTCTTCCACTGAAAGGTCGGGCCAAGCAGCTCGAGGGCTGCGTAGGTGGTAACCAGTTTCATGGTCGAGGCCGGGTTTACCGACACGTCGGCATTGAACACGGTGGGAACACCGGGGCCATCCAGGGGCAGCATGACCAGCGACAGTGCGGTGTCTTGCAGTTTGTTGGCTTTGAGCGCCTGCTGCACTTTGGCAGGCAAGGTGGTGTTGACGGCTGCGGCTTGGCTGGGCAAGGCGAAGGGCAATAGCAGGCCGGCGAGTACGAGGGGACGAAGCGTTTTGATCATGGTGAGCAAATACCCTGCAGCGAGGGAAAAGGACATTGGGGCTGTAAGCGATGATGGCCCCACGAGCTAAAGAAACCGCATTATGCCCCAAGCGTAGCGACGATGCGCCACGTTCGACGGAAAACCATCGCCAATAAAAAGGCCACCTCGAGAGGTGGCCTTTCTTCGATCGAACCGGGCTGAGGGTTACTCAGCCTTGTTGATCGGCTTTTCCGGGTACCAGGCGTCCAGCAACGGGCTGACTTCGATCTTGGTCAGTTCGCTGCGGCCTTTGAGCCAGGCTTCGACGGCGGCGCGTTGTTCTTCGCTGACCGAGCCGCGTTTGACCGAGCACACCAGGCCGTAATCGTCACCGCCTACATAATCCAGGCCGTTGGCGTCCATGGCTTCAGCCAGGAACGCGTCGAGGAAAGCATCGATTGCCTGGTCATCCAGATCTTCCTTGAATTCCAGGTTCAGCTCGAAGCCCAATTCCTGAAACTCGTCGACACACAGCTTCTTGCGCAGACGACGGGAGCGGTTTGTGGCCATGAAACAATCCTCTTAGGTAATAACGCCGCGCAGTCTACCAGTTAACACACGTGGCTGCCTGCCTGAGTGTCGGCGGGTGGCGCCAACTCCCTGGCCAGGGCGCGCTCCACCCGGCGCATGTGGCGTGCCAGTGCCTGGCGCTTCAAGCGTAGCTGGGCAGGGGGGAGGGTGCCGGCTTCCAGCGCTTCGCATGCCGCCATCAGGGCGGGTGCCTTGAGCATGCGTGCGGCGCTCAGCACCTTGTGGGCCTGGTCGGCGATGGCTGTGCTGTCGTGCTGCGGGTCCAGCGCCATCAAGCTGAGCAGGTCGGCCTGCAGGCTCTGCAGTAGCGCTTGCAGAAAACGCTGGCGGTCGTCGGGTGCTGGCCCGGTCACGGCCGCCAGGCCGTCCAGTTCGTACAACCTGCCCGGGGGGCATTGCTGGCGGCGCGGGTGAATGCCGGCCAGGCACTGGCTGAGCGTACTCAGGCTGATGGGCTTGAGCAGGCAGTCGTCCATGCCGGCGCTCAGGCACTTGCGACGGACCTCTGGCTGGGCGTTGGCGGTATAACCCAGGATGGTGCAGCGCGGCCGCTGGCCATGGCGTTCTTCGGTGCGCACGGCGGTTGCCAGCTGATAGCCGTTCATGTGCGGCATGTTGCAGTCCAGCACCAGCACGTCGAAATCACCGGCGCGCCAGGCGGCCAGGCCTTCCCGGCCATCCCGGGCGCTGGCATGCTGCAGGCCCAGATAACCGAGCTGCTGCGCCATCAGTTCCAGGTTGGCCGGGTGATCGTCGATCACCAGCACGCGCAGACCGGGGTCGGGAACGTCCAGGCATTCCGGCAACTGGGCGGGTTGCGCTGCAGCATCGACCCGTTGCAACGGCATCTTCAGGCGCACCTGGGTGCCGACATCCTCCAGGCTCTTGATGGTCAGGCTGCCCCCCATCATGTCGCACAGGTTGCGGCAGATGGCCAGACCGAGCCCGGTGCCCGCGCGGGCACCCTGGCTGTGCGGGTTGGCCTGGATGAACGGGTTGAACAGGCGTTCCAGGTCGTCGGGATGGATGCCGATACCACTGTCGCGCACCTCCAGGTCCAGCATTGCAGGCCTGCCAGGGGCTTCGTCCAGCAGGCTGACGCAGATGCGTACCTGGCCATGCTCGGTGAACTTGATGGCGTTGCTCACCAGGTTGGACAGCACTTGCTTGAAACGCAGGGGGTCGAGCAACGCGTGGCAACGTGCGGCCGGTTCGATGATCACTTCCAGCGCCAGGCCTTTTTGCCGTGCCTGGCCATCGAACATGCGCCCCACCGACTCGACCAACGCTGCCAGGTCGACCACCTCGGGGGCCAGAGAGAGATGCCCGGATTCGATGCGCACGATATCGAGAATGTCACCGATCAGGCCCAGCAGGTCTTTGGCCGAATGGTGCGCCAAGGCCAGCGCGCTGCGGTCCACCCACCCTTGATCGGCGCGTTTGACCGCCAGTTCGAGCATGCCGATGACGGCATTCATGGGGGTGCGGATTTCGTGGCTGATAGTGGCCAGGAAGGTGCTTTTGGCGCGGTTGGCATTGTCGGCCTGCTGCTTGGCCTGGCGCAGTTCCGTGACCAGCTGGCGGCGGTCGCTGATGTCGATCCAGCCGCCGATGATGCCCTGCACTTCACCCAGCGAATCACGGTAGGGCAGGATCCAGTGGTAGATGGTCATCTCCCGGCCCTTGATCCGCAACGGGCGGTCCATGATCAGGGGGGAGCCGGCAGCCATCACTTTGTGGTAATCCGCCTGGATCTGCCGGGTCTGTTCGGCGTCGGCGAACAGGCTGGCGCTCAGCTGTTTGCCGATAACCTGCTCGGAGCGGGCCTGCACCGCCTCCAGGTAGCTGTAGTTGCAGCTTTGCAGGCGGCCATCGCGGTCGCGCACGTACATGGGGTGAGGGGTGCCGTTGAGCAGTGCGCGCATGAATGCCAGTTGGTCGTTCAGCGCCCTTTCGGCGCGCTGGCGCTGACGGATCTGCAAGCGCAGGCGGGCGTTCCAGAGCAACGCCAGCAGAAGCAGCACCGCCGTGGCCAGTACCACCTGCAGCGCCAGCCGGCGGTAGCTCTGGCTCTTGCTGTCTTCGTGCGGGCCAAAGCTGCGCCAGCGGTTGTTGATGACACCCAGTTCCTCGGGCGAAATGCTCTGCAGGGCCTTGTCGAGAATCGAGGCCAAAGCCGGTGAAGACGCGTTGGTGGCCATGGCGTAGTTGGCGGGCTCGCCGCCGACCGAGGTGCGGATGACCAGGTCGGGGTTGCTGGCCAGGGCGTGGTTGGCATCGATCAGGGTGGTGATCACCGCATCGACGGCGCCGCTGTTGAGCAACGCCATGGAATAGAACGCGCTGGCGCTCTCGACCCAGCCAATGTGCGGATAATGCTGCGGCAACGTGGCATGCATGGCGCTGTGGCGGGTAAAGGCGATGCGGTGGCCCTGCAACTGCTCCAGGGACCCTGGGGCCGGTTTGTCCTTGCGGCTAACCAGAACATAGGCGCTTTCCAGGTACGGCCGGCTGATCTGCAGGTCCTTGTCGACCAACCCGGCGATGGCCAGGGCGGCGATCACGTCAGCGCGGCCATCCTTCAAGCGGGCGATCATGTCGGCAATGCCACTGGCCCGCTGTACCTCGAAGCGCAAGCCGGTGCGCAGGCGAATGAGCTCCAGCAGGTCAGCAGTGATGCCGCGAAAATGCCCCGAGCCATCGAAGTAGGACAAGGGCGCAGCGGTGTCGTCAATGGCCACACGCATCACGGGGTGCTGTTGCAGCCATTGTTGCTCTGTTGCGCTCAATTGCAGGTTGCGGTCGGTCAACAGCAGGTCGCTGCCGGCGCTCCAGCGTTTGAAGATACTGGCACGCATGGCGGGGGGCTGGCTATCGAGGATGGTATCGACCAGTTCCCTCAGTACGGTGTCCTGCTGGCGCAGGGCAAAGCCGAAGCCGATGGCTTCGTGCTTGCCGAAGTTGGCCATGCGCAGGCGTGGCAGGTGGCCGCGGTTGAGCTGGTAGTGGGTGGAAATGGTGTCGCCGATGAACACGTCGGCCTGGCCGAACGCTACGGCATTCAACGCCTGGCTGGAGGACTCGAACGTCAGCAGCTCGGCATCGGGGTAGGCGTTGAGCAGTTCTGCCTCGGGCAGGTAGTGATAGAGCATGCCCAGGCGCATGCCGGCCAGGCCCGTGTCCAGTGCCCGCGTTTCGTCTTCGCGTGTGACCAGCACCGGCTGGTCAACGGCATAGGGGTGCGACAAGGCCAGGCCGTCGCTGGCCGCTTCGTAGCCATTGGCGCTGCCCAGCAGGTCGATGTCGCCTTGCCGGAGTGCTTCCAAAGCGGCCTGCCGGCTGGGAAAACGCAGCACCCGGACCGGCAACTCCAGGGCCGTGCCGATCAGGTTTGCATATTCGGCGGTAAGCCCCTGGTAGTCACGGCCGCCACTGGTGATGTCGAACGGCGGGTAGTCAGGGGCCGATGTTCCCAGCACCAGTTCCTGGCGCCCTGCAAGCCATTGCCGTTGCTCGGCGTTGAGTTCCGGTGGCGCTGGCATAGCCGACGAACGCGGGAGGAGCGTGTACGATGCAGTTTCGTGGTGGGTGGCCACTGCCGCGCTGCTGAACAGCAGCAGCGCGAGCAGCAAGCGGGCGAAAGGGCGGGCCATGACCATGCTCAGACCAGTGCGTTGCGCTTGGCCATCTCGATCAGGTCGACCAACGTACTGACCTGCAGCTTTTGCATGAGGCGCTTCTTGTAGGTACTCACGGTCTTGCTGCTGAGGAACATGCCCTTGGCAATTTCCTTGTTGCTGCGCCCTTGGGCGAAGAGTTGCAGCACCATCAGTTCGCGATCATTTACCTGGCGGAAAAGTTGCAGGTCGCTCGTGGTTACCTGGTCATGCTTTATTGCCTGGCTGGGGAAATAGTTATAACCGGCCAGCACGGCCTTGATTGCACTCAGCAGTTCACCGAGGTCCTCCTGCTTGCACACATAACCGGCAGCACCCGAGTGCATGCAGCGCACGGCAAACAACGCCGGGGCCTGGGCAGTCAGCACCAGCACTTTCATGGGCAGCGCCATGGCCTGGAAGCGCGCAAGCACCTCCAGCCCGTCTAGCTTGGGGATGCTGATGTCGAGGATGACCAGGTCGGGGTGGCTCTCGCGGATCATCTGCATCGCGTCCACGCCATTGTCCGACTCACCGACAATCTTGTAATTCTGGTTTTCCAGCAGCATGCGGACGGCAAGGCGGATGACCGGATGATCGTCAACAATAAATATGGAATGCATGTTCAACTTGCCTGCGGTCAATTGTGGGTGACAGGCGGCACCTTATCGCAGTTGGAAGTCAACGGGCATGCAAGGAAGGGCTGTTTGCCCCATATGGGAAATGGCTTACAAGATAAAGCAAAACGGGCTACGAGATAATCGTGCGCGACCCAATGTCAAAGTGCATTTGGTAACTTTTCGTTGGCAAATTAAACGTGTTGTTTAATTTGCCCTCGGTATATGTAGGAAGTTTCCTGTAACCCAGGTGCAGCACCGGCACGCTGGCCGGTCTGCACCGCCATGGCTCAGCCCGGGCCCGAGCGCCCGGTCATTTCCCTGGCCATTTCGCTGGCGTAGCTGTCGGTCATGCCGGCGATGAAGTCGATCATGCGCAGGAACGCGTTGTACAGCGAGCCGTGTGGGTCTGGTGCACTGTTGCCGAGCAGGTCCATGACGCGCCGGCTCTTGAACGAGGGTGTGCGCCCGCCGTGTTGTTCGAGCGCCGCGCCGCAGAAGGTATTGAGCAGGATTTCCAGTGTGGTGTAGGCGCCGATTTCGTGCAGGGTCTTGCGCTTGTCCTGGAAGATCTTGTTGCGCGCCATGTCTTTGGCCTGCAGCACGCAGCGCTTGGCCGGGCCGTGCATGTGTTCGACCAGGTCGCCTGGCAGTTGCCCGGCCAGCAACGCGTGCTGCTGCTCGACAAAAGCCTGGGCGGCAGCGTTGGTCAAGTGCTCGATGGCCTTGCCACGCAGGATGGCCAGCTTGCGCCGGCGGGAGTCGCCGGGGCCCAGTTGGCGATAGGTTTCCGGCAGATCGTCGCCGACCAGGTCGAGCAACAAGGCTTCGACTTCGCCGTATTGCAGCAAGTCCATCTCCAGGCCGTCTTCCAGGTCGATCAGCGCGTAGCAGATGTCATCGGCCGCTTCCATCAGGTACACCAGCGGGTGGCGCGCCCAGCGCTGGTGCTCCAGCTGTGGCAGGCCGAGCTTGCGGGCGATCTGTTCCAGCAGTGGCAGCCCGCTTTTGGTAATTGAACAACCATTTCTTATATTGATGGCGGAGTACCTTCAAATAGGTGTTTTTCGGAAAAATTGTTCTTTAGATTCAGTATTTTAGGGTTCGATGCTTAAGTGGATAAAGTGCTGCTAAGTGTATTTTTCTGTTCATATGGTCAGGATTTTATGGCCGGGATTAGATGTTCGAGAGCACCTGATGACTTTTGATATTGATGGCCTTAAGCTATTGGTGTTTCGTGGGGCGGGTGATGCGGGCTAAGCCTGCTAGAACTCCGTTGGTAAGATGCCTTTTGAGTAGCTCGTCGGTAGTATCTAAATGCCTATTACACATAATCTTTCAAAAATATTCACTCAGACACTTGAGCAAGCTGTAGATGGTGTTGTTGTTATTGATGCTGAGAATAATGTTGTTCTTTTTAATCGTGCGGCGGAAGCTCTGTGGGGCTATAGCAGAGATGAAGTGCTAGGTCGTAATGTTAAGATGCTCGTTCCTTTAGGAATGCAGTCTAAGCACGATGACTATATAAATGAAAATCGCCGGACGGGTATCAATAAAATTGTAGGTACTACGCGAGAGGTCCCGATTCATAGAAAGGATAGCTCTCAGCGGTGGGGAGCTATGTCGATCTCTCGTGTCGAGAGTGAAGGGATGGTTGTTTATACTGCATTTGTGAAGGATATTACTGATAGGCGTAAAGAGCGTCAGCGTACCAAGCTTTTATCACTGGTTGCGAATGAGACAGATAATGCAATTGTTATTACCGACCATGAGTGGAAAATTGTCTTTGTAAATAAGGGTTTTGAGCGTATTTTTGGCTATTCTTCTGAAGAGGTTGAAGGGTTAAGGCCTGCTGCTCTAATAGTGCCGCATTTGAGTGATGAAAGAATTCAGGCGGTCCACTCTAGATTAAAGGCTGGTTTGTCTTTTAAGGTTGAAGAGTTAACGCGGCTTAAAGATGGCGAGCGTATATGGTCAAATATTGCTATTAGTCCAATTTTGAGTGCGAGTGGCGATCTTGTTAATACTGTTACTGTGCTTGCTGATGTGACAGGCTCAAAGATACATGAGGTTATTCAAAGTACTATATTGGATGCCATGGTGCGGGAGAATCCTCTAGAGGAGGTAATGGATCTGGTATGTAGGGAAATTGAATTTGTTGAGCCTGATATAAAGATAGCTGTTATACAGATTGATGAAGATGGGGTCATGCATCCGCTGGCGGCCCCCAGTCTTCCGGTTGAGTATGCAAGGCTATTAGAAGGGATGCAAGTGAAACATTGTGTCGGCTCTTCAAGCAAGGCTGCTTACTATGGTGAGCCTGTTGTTGCGGAGGATATTGAGCAAGATCCAGTATGGGAGGGCCTGTCAGAAGAGTTTTTGAGGTTTGGAATTAAAAGTTATTGGTCTACGCCTATCAAGAATACAAAGGGAAGTGTTGTCGGTGTACTTGTTTTTTATTACTCGGTGCGTAGGGTTCCTTCAAGCCTTCATGAAATGATGATGGAGGTTGCTTCGCCGCTTTGTGCTCTTGCGATAGAGCGTGAAGAAGATAGAGAGAACATACGGCAGTTAGCGTTTTATGATAGCCTTACCGAGCTTCCCAATCGCAGTCTATTGCATGCTAAAGCCGACCATGCTTTGGTTGATGCGAGGAGATCAAAAAGCTCAATGTCGGTCTTGTTTATTGATTTGGATCGATTTAAGCAAGTTAATGATTCACTTGGGCATCCGGCTGGTGATGAGTTGCTTAGGGCCGTTGCTGAAAGATTACTATTTAATCGCCGGGCGTCTGATATTGTAGGGCGGCTGTCTGGAGATGAATTCGTTGTGGCTCTACCAAACTGTGGTAGTGAACATGTCACTGAGATTGTTGAGGAAATAAGAAAGTCTATATCAAGGCCGATTAATATTGGTGGGGTTATTTTGTCTCCATCCGCCAGTATAGGGGTTAGTGTGTATCCTCAAGATGGTCATGATATGGGTACTTTGATACATCGTGCTGATATGGCTATGTACCAAGCGAAAGGAAGTGGGAGAGGCAGGTTTAGTTTCTTTAGTCCTGAGCTGAATCAATTGGCTCTAGAAAGGCAGGAGTTGGAAAGTGCATTGCGTTTGGCAATAGATGGTGGCGAGCTTAGGTTGCACTATCAGCCGCAAGTTAATGTAGATGATGGGACGCTCTATGGTGTTGAAGCTTTGGCTAGGTGGCGGCACTCAAAGTTTGGAGAAGTTTCTCCTTCGAGATTTATTCCTCTTGCTGAAGAGTGTGGGCTGATAGGGGATTTAGGTGCTTGGGCTGTAAGGGAGGCCTGTCGTCAGCTTGCAAGTTGGAGGCGGAAAGGGCTGAAAATACCTGCCGTTTCTGTGAATTTGTCGCCAAGTAATTTTCATAACTTAGATCTTGGTGGGATGATATTGAGGACTCTAGGGCAGCATGATTTAAAGGTCGGCGATTTGACATTGGAGCTTACGGAGAGTGTTTTGCTTGATACAAATCCTAATACTATGAAGGTGTTGGGTGATGTCAACTCAAAAGGGATTAAGTTGGCGATGGATGATTTTGGTACGGGCTACTCTAGTTTAAGCTATCTTAGGAAGCTTCCGATTCAAGAGCTAAAGCTAGATAAGAGCTTTGTTCTTGATTTGGAGAAAGATGAGATAAGTAGGGCACTTAGTGAGGCTGTGCTTAGGATAGGTGATAGTTTACATTTAAAGGTCGTCGCTGAAGGCGTTGAAGAGGCGGGGCAATATAAGGTTCTCAAGGAGCAGGGTTATCATGTTGCTCAAGGTTACTTTCTTTCAAAGCCGCTTGCTCCTAGAGAATTAGAAGAGTGGGTTTCCAATCTCTATAAATAATTTAATTTTTCGAGTGGGTGATGGTATGTTTTTCAAGGTTAGGGATTTAAAAGAAAAGCTTGCGGAAGTTAGTGAGAAGCTTTTTTCGTTGGAGCAGGTTAGGAAAAGTCTTGACGATGAGATGTTAGTGCTTCGATTAGATTCTCAAGGTGTTATTATGGAGGGTAATGATAATTTTTTACGTGAAATGATTTATTCGGTTGAAAAATTGGTTGGGAGGCCAATTTTTGACTTGGTTCCAGCTTTTGCTCGGAGTACAGATCATTTTAATCGTATGAAGAATGCGGTTCAGTCTGGGAGTCATTGGGTTGGTGCTCTTCAAGCTTGTAGGGGGAATGGGGAGGAGGCATGGTTGCGTGTGATTATTCAGCCAATTAGAAGTTCAATGGGGGTGCTTTCTCATCTCTCAGTGTATGCCACTGACCTTACTCGAACTATTGCAGAGTCCTGTGAACATGAGAATTTGATTGGGGCTTTGCAGCGTTCAACTGCAGTTATTGAATTTGATCTTGATGGGATAGTTTTAACTGCAAATGATAGATTTTTAAGTGCAATGGGTTACAGCTTGGAGCAAATAAAAGGAAAGCACCACAGGATTTTCTGTGAGTCTGCAGAGTCTTCCTCTCAAGGGTATGAGGATTTTTGGGAGAGACTTCGAAGGGGGGAGTTTGTGGCGGATCGCTTAAAACGTATAGATAGTTATGGTCGGGTTGTGTGGCTGGAGGCCTCGTATAATCCAGTTTCGGACTCTTATAAAAGATTGTATAAAGTGGTTAAGTTTGCAACTGTCATTACTGAGCAAGTTAACCGCGAGCAGGCAGTGTCTGAGGCGGCCGATATAGCTTATGGTACTTCGAGGAATACTGATGAAAGTGCACGGCGTGGTAGTGGAGTGGTTCAGGATACAGTGAGGGTAATGCAGGAGCTGGCTGCTCAAATGGAAGCGGCTGTAGAGGGTATTCGTGCACTGGATCAGCAGTCCCAACTGGTTGGTGGGATTGTAAAAAGTATTGGGGGAATTGCTGATCAGACTAATTTGCTTGCACTCAATGCGGCGATTGAAGCGGCAAGGGCTGGTGAACAAGGGCGGGGGTTTGCTGTAGTTGCTGATGAGGTAAGACAGCTTGCATCCAGAACTACGAAGGCGACGAAGGAAGTTGTCGAA
Source organism: Pseudomonas sp. BJP69 (assembly GCF_007633355.1). NCBI lineage: Bacteria > Pseudomonadati > Pseudomonadota > Gammaproteobacteria > Pseudomonadales > Pseudomonadaceae > Pseudomonas > Pseudomonas sp. BJP69. Next base: position 3,826,886 of record NZ_CP041933.1, on the reverse strand, counting down.
GTGGTTTCTAAAAACCAAAAAATGGCGGAGGAGGCTCTTCGAATCATAGAGCAGGGTAAAATGCATGCAGTGCAAGGTCTTGAGCTTTCCGCTGAGGCAGGAAATGTTATATGTGAAATTCAGGAGGGGGCTCAAAAAGTGGTTGAGGCGGTAGGACGTTTTGCTAATAGGTTGGGTAACTGATTGGTCTTGTGAGTTTGTGTTTTGCTGATATCAATGGCTAATGATTTTTTTGTGTGTTGTTCCTTCGCCCGGAGGTGCTATGGACAGAATGAGTTGGGATAAGTTGTTGAATACTAGTCGATTAGGTGGACGCCCCCCGAAGTCGGAACTTGGTCGTTCACCCTTCCACTCAGACCATGATAAAGTCATTTTCTCCGGTGCGTTCAGACGCCTTGCAAGAAAAACTCAGGTACATCCTCTGGCGACCAATGACCATGTACATAATCGCCTTACCCATAGTTTAGAGGTGGCTTGCGTAGGTAGGACGCTCGGGGTCCGAGTTGGGCAGGAGCTTTTGAAGGAAAAACTAATTTCTGATTTCTATTCAGCTTCGGACATTGGCGATATCGTACAGACTGCATGTCTTGCTCACGATATTGGCAACCCGCCGTTTGGACACACAGGTGAAGAGGCCATACGTCATTGGTTCACTAATGATGTAGGTGCGAAGATGATTGAGCACTTGCCTTTCAATGAAGCTACTGACTTCCGTAGATTTGAAGGGAACGCCCAAGGGTTCCGGGTGTTAACAACCTCAGAGTATCATCCGTATGATGGGGGGATGCGTCTAACTTATGCATCTTTGGGTGCTTTTATAAAGTATCCATGGATGGCACGTGATGCAGTTAATCAGTTGCGACCTATTAAAAATAAATATGGTGTTTACTGCTCGGAACTTGGTTTTTTCGATGAGGTGGCGGATGCGACGGGGTTGTTAAAGCTTGGTGATGGCTGGCGTTGCCGCCATCCATTAGCTAACTTGATGGAGATTTCAGATGACTTTTGCTACGCCATCCTTGATCTGGAGGATGGTGTGGAGATGGGTATCCTCGAATGGGATAAGGTTTTTGATATTTTGTGCCTTGTTCTGGATGAGAAGCAACGGGACCAATTGGCCAAAGAAACGCAGGGAATGAAAGTTGGGCGTAGGTTATCGATGGCTCGCGGTAAGGTTATCTCTGCATTCGTAGATGCAGGGGTGGCTGCTTTTATGGGCAATTATGATGAAATTATGGCTGGGAAGGCTCTTGGTATATTTGAACTGTGTAGCAGTAATGTGCGTGATTGCGTAAATGCTGCCAAAATTCTTGCACGCGAGGAAATTTTCCAACATCCGCGTAAAGTTGAACTTGAAATAGGTGCGTACAGCACGATATCAACGTTGTTGCAAGTTAGCTGTTCGGCTGCTCTGAGTTTTGCTAGGAATGGCGGAGTCGCTGATTCAAAGACCAAGCGGGTAGTCGATTTAATGGGGCTTGACTTGGTTGCTATAAACGCCTGCGAAAATGTTTCAAAGGACTACTCCGCGATTATGCAGGTTCTGGACTACGTGAGTGGCATGACTGATAACTACGCCATGCATTTGGCTCGACAGTTTAGTGGTATGGGCGGTGAGCGAATTTAGGTGGATTGGCTCTCGCCAATGGTGGTATGCTCAAGTTCAGCAAAGCCCTCCTTATTCTTTTTTTGATTATCAAGTTTAGTTTTCATGCCAAAATAGTTGCACTTATAACTTTTTGGCTGTTGATTTTCAAAAAATGTCATTTTTGGCTGTTTACTATAGCCACAGCTCGCTCTGATAACTGCCGAACTTGTGCTTCTTGTAGCCCAGGGCGTCGGCATGGCGGGCGCTCCAGGGGTATTTGAGGTAGGTGCCGAGGGTGGCATAGGTCAACCGGGTGCCACCGTCGAACTGGTGGTACTCCAGTTGCGTAAGCACGCGGAAGCCCTGCGCATTGCCCTCGAAATTGAGGAAGTCGGCACGCTCGTCATCACCCATGTCGTCCAGCCACCCGCGCCCGGCCGCCTGCTGGAACCAGTGACGTATGGCGTCTTCGCCAGAATGGCCGAATGGCGGGTTGCCGATGTCGTGGGCCAGGCAGGCCGACTGCACGATCATCCCCAGGTCGCTGGGCGCGCACCAGTCTGGCAAGCTTTCGCGCAGGGTTTCACCCACGCGCATGCCCAGCGAACGCCCCACGCAACTGACTTCCAGCGAATGGGTCAGGCGCGTGTGAATGTGATCGTTACTGGTGACGGGGTGCACTTGGGTCTTGCGCCCCAGGCGGCGAAAGGCGCCCGAGAAAATGATGCGGTCGTGGTCTTTGTGGAAGGGGCTGCGCCCGAGTTCTTCGGCGCTATACAGGGCTTTGCCCAGACGTTCGCGGGTGAGCAGGGTGTGCCAGTCCAAGGCGCGGTCTCCAGGGGGTCAAAGGCTATAGCTTCTGGTGTGCTGTGCCTGCGCGCAAGTGGCAGGGGCAACGCTGGCCGCTGGCATGCATTACCCGCGAATGGCCGGTGGCGGCACCGACACATTCGCGGTCGAGCCTGCGCCCATGCACCGCCTTCAGCGGCGACGGCTACCTTGCAGGTACAGGCGCACCAGCGGCAGCAGGCTGGTGCCCAGGCGCACAAGCCTGCCCAGGTTGCCGCTGCGCACGCCCTTGCCGGTCATGAAGCCCAGGGCTACCACAGCGCCAATGCCCCACAGCGGCGCGTGTTTGATGCCCAAGCCGTCGTGCAGCGAGCTGCCCATGCCGCGCATGCGCTGCAAAGGTGCCAGCAGTTGCCCGGATTCGTGGCGGATCTCCTGGCGGTGCATTTCCATGCGCAGGCGCAGCAACGCCTTGCGCAGCTCGCGTGGGTTTCGTGTGTTCGGCAGTTGTGGCAGGTTCATGGCAACAAGCGCTCCCGGTCCTTGGCGAGTTCTTCGAGGGTGGCGTTGAAGGGAGATGACTCGTCGAACACCGCTGCCTTCAACCGTACACCGCAATACAGTGCAGCCAGGCTATAGAACACGCACAGGCCGATGATGCCGGCAAGGCGATAGCTGTCCCACAGCAGCACCAGTAGCAAGCCCGACAGTGCAGTGAGCAGCAGCAGGGCGAACACCAGTGCCAGGCCGGCGAACAACAGCAACCTCAGCGTGCGGCCTTTCTGCTCCTGCAGCTCGATACCGAACAGCTCGATATGGCTGTGCAGCAGCCCCAGCGCGGCTGCGCCCAGGCGCCTGCCCGATGCGCCGGCGCCGTTGGCTTCGTTCTCCATGGGAACCCCTTAACGCCGGTTGGCCAGCAGGCCGATCAACAGGCCGACGCCGGCAGCGATGCCGATGGCCTGCCATGGGTTTTCCTGTACGTACTGCTCGGCGCTGCCCAGCGCAGCCTGGCCGCGGTCGCGTACCGACTCCTGAGTCAACTGCAGGGTTTCGCGGGCCTGAGCCAGGCGCTCGTGAATCTGCCCGCGCAACTCCTCGGCCTGGTCGCCTGCCAGGTTGGCGGTGTCGGCCAGCAGCTTTTCGGTGTCGCGCACCAAAGCCTGGAAGTCAGCCATCAATATCTCTTGTGCAGTCTTTGCCGAATTGCTGGCCATGTGTCTCTCCCTGTCGATGAATGTTGGTAGTTCGAGTGATAGCAGGCGCGGAAGGTTCAAGTGACCGTACACCCGCGTGTGCTGGTATGCGCCTTGCTATGTGTTTGCCACGTTGCGGGGCACCTCAGGCTGTTCTTGCGCCGATTCGGGGCGCCCACGCGGCGAATATCGATAAACCTTAACGCAATCCTCGACAAACCCAAGAAAAAACCACGCAGGTCGCGCCCACGCAACTGAAACAGGGTGATGGCTGGCACCGATTCGGTGCAGGGATGCAGGTTCTTGAACTGTCCTGGTGCCTTTTTCAGCAGGTCTGCCTATTTCATGGATAACATGCACAGCGCGATGGACTCCCTGGTCCACGGTTCCAACACCCTGTTCCTTCTCATGGGCGCCATTCTGGTGCTGGCCATGCATGCCGGCTTCGCGTTTCTCGAAGTGGGCACCGTACGCCACAAGAACCAGGTCAATGCCTTGTCGAAGATCCTCAGCGACTTCGCCATTTCGGCGCTGGTGTATTTCTTTATAGGCTACTGGATCGCCTATGGGGTCAACTTCTTCCAGCCTGCTGCAACGCTGGCTGCCGACCATGGCTACGCGCTGGTCAAGTGCTTCTTCCTGTTGACCTTCGCTGCAGCCATTCCGGCGATCATTTCCGGGGGCATCGCCGAGCGTGCGCGTTTCGTGCCGCAATTGTGTGCCACCGCACTGATCGTGGCATTCGTCTACCCCTTCTTCGAGGGCGTGGTATGGAACGGCAACCTGGGCCTGCAAGCCTGGTTGCAGGACCGCTTTGGCGCGCCGTTCCATGACTTTGCCGGCTCGGTGGTGGTGCATGCCATGGGCGGCTGGCTGGCGCTGGCGGCGGTGCTGCTGCTCGGCCCGCGCCGCGGTCGCTATCGCGATGGTCGGCTGGTGGCTTTTGCGCCCTCGAGCATTCCCTTTCTCGCCCTGGGCTCGTGGATCCTGATCATTGGCTGGTTCGGTTTCAACGTGATGAGCGCCCAGACCTTGGAGGGGCTCAGTGGCCTGGTGGCGATCAACTCGTTGCTCGCCATGGTTGGCGGCACGTTGTCGGCGTTGCTGGCAGGGCGCAACGACCCTGGCTTCCTGCATAACGGGCCGTTGGCCGGGTTGGTGGCGGTTTGCGCCGGCTCAGACCTGATGCACCCGATCGGTGCGCTGGCTACCGGCCTGGTGGCGGGCGGGCTGTTCGTGTGGACGTTCACCGCGGCCCAGAACCGCTGGAAAATCGACGACGTGCTGGGTGTTTGGCCGTTGCATGGCCTGTGTGGCGTGTGGGGTGGGGTTGCCTGCGGCATCTTCGGCCAGACGGCACTGGGCGGCATGGGCGGCGTGAGCCTGGTCAGCCAGCTGCTGGGGAGCCTGATGGGGGTGGTGGTGGCACTCGCCGGTGGTTTTGCCGTGTATGGTGCGCTGCGCGCCGTGCATGGCCTGCGCCTGAGCCATGAACAGGAGTTCCAGGGCGCCGACCTGTCGCTGCACCGTATCGGCGCCACCAGCCAGGATTGAAGGTGCACGATGGCCGTGGTGGTCCTAGAATAGGTTTCTCTGCATGCTACATCGGGACCCGCCCCATGCTGCCTGAATGCCAACTGTTCGGCACCCTCGGCTGCCACCTGTGTGAAGTGGCCGAGTCGGTGCTGATGCCCTTCGTCGATCATGGCCTGCTGGTGGAGCTGGTCGATGTTGCCGAAAGCCAGCCTTTGTTCGAACGCTATGGGCTGGTCATTCCGATGCTCCGGCGCTGTGACAACGGTGCCGAGTTGCACTGGCCGTTCGATGCCGAGCAGGTGGTGGCGTTCCTGGGGCAATGACACCGACAGGGGAGGTACAACCCTGCTCCATGGCAGGTGATGCGCGCTGATTATCAGGCGCCGGCGCACCAGTGCCGGTGCCCCTAGCCATCATCGGAACCGCTTGCCATGTTGATCACACCACATTTCACCCTCGCTGAACTGACCGTTTCCCAGCTCGCGGCCAGGGATGGGTTCGACAACACCCCGCCACCTGAAGCCAGGGCCAACCTGCAACTGCTGTGTTGTGCCCTGGAGCAGGTGCGCGCGCTGTTCGGCGTGCCCATCATTGTCAGCAGTGGCTACCGTAGCGAGAAAGTCAACCGCTTGATTGGCGGTGCCGCCAACAGCCAGCATGTACAAGGGCTGGCGGCTGACTTCACGGTCATCGAGGTCAGCCCGCGCGAGACCGTGCAACGGATCAGCGAAAGTACGGTGCCCTTCGATCAACTCATCCTGGAATTCGACAAGTGGGTGCACCTGTCGGTGGCGCGGGGCACCCCGCGGCGCCAGGTGTTGACCATCCGCAAGGGCGGCGGCTATCTGGCGGGGCTGCAATGAAGCGCATTGACTGCGACGCGAGGATGTTCGTATGCTGTATATAAATACAGTATCGAGGTAAAGCCATGCTCAACGTCGAGCAACTCAAGTACAGCGTCAACCGCATGCCTGTGGAGCGGGTGGCCGACGCCGTTCTGGAACTGCGCCTCGAGGGCCTGGTGACCGATGACCGCACCCCCTTCGGCAAGGTGCACTTCAATACCTGCTTTGCCGAGATCGAAGCCTTGTTCCAGCGGGCCGGCTACCACCGTGGGCTCGATGTGGTCGGGTACCAAGGGGCGCTCTACGCACTTTACGACCCTGGCCGCTGGGAGCCTGTGCAGGTGCTGCGCTGGTTGAAGGAACGCAGCGAGGCGCTGGCCCAGGCTGGTTGATGGGGCGGGGTTGGGTGATAATGCGCGGCCGTTTCTGTTCCGAGCCCTGCCATGTCCACGCCTTTCGACCCCGCCCGCCAGCAAGCCAGCACCGTGTGCCTGCCACCCGGTCACTGGGCAACGGTGCTCGATTGCCTGTGTGACCATTTCAAGGCCATCGACCGTGCCCAGTGGCTCGACCGCTTTGCCAGGGGGCGGGTGCTGGACGCCCAGGGGCAGGCAGTGGCTGCCGAACTGCCTTACAAACCGGGCATGCGCTTGCACTATTTTCGCGAAGTGCCGAACGAGCGACCGATCCCGGTGCAGGAGCACGTGCTGCACGTGGACGAGCACCTGGTGGTGGCGGACAAGCCGCATTTCCTGCCGGTGACACCGACTGGCGAGTACGTTGAGCACACCTTGCTGCGCCGCCTGATCCGCAGGCTGGATAACCCTCACCTGGTGCCGTTGCATCGCATCGATCGGCATACCGCCGGGCTCGTGCTGTTCTCTGCCAACCCGCATACGCGTAGCGCTTATCAGCGGCTGTTCCCCGAGCGACGTATCGACAAGCGCTACCAGGCCATCGCGGCCGCTTTGCCGCAACATGCGTTTCCGTTGGTGCACAAAAGCCGCCTGGTGCATGGCGAGCCCTTTTTCCGCATGCATGAGGTAGAGGGCGAGGCCAACAGTGAAACCCTGGCCGAGGTGCTGGAGAAGCGTGGAGCGCTGTGGCGGTACGGGTTGTCGCCGGTCACCGGCAAGACCCACCAGTTGCGGGTGCACATGGCTGCGTTGGGCGCGGGCATCAGCAATGACCCGTTCTATCCGCAGTTGCTCGACACCGCAGACGATTACCAGCGGCCATTGAAACTGCTGGCGCAGAGCCTGCGTTTCACCGACCCGTTGAGCGGCGAAGAGCGCTATTTCGAGAGCCGCTTGAGCCTGGACTGGTAACCCTGCCTGGGCATGCGTTGCCAGCCAGGGGCTGCTGTGCAACCCCTCGCGGCGCGCAGGTCTGCGGTCAGCGGTTGAAGCGCTCCACAAGTGAGTACTGGCTCCCGGCCGTAGTGGTCAGCTCTTCGCTCAACAGCGCCGAGTGCTGTGCCTGCTCGGCGGTCTGGTCGGCCAGTTCGGCGATGGTGCTGATGTTACGGCTGATCTCATCGGCCACGGCGGTCTGCTCTTCGGTCGCGGCGGCAATCTGGGTCGCCATGTCGGTGATGTTGGCGACCGCTTCGCTGATGCCGACCAGCGCTTCGTCAGCCTGCATCACACGATCAACGCCTTCCTGCGCCTGACGGTGGCCGGTTTCCATGGTCAGTACGGCGGTGCTGGCGGTTTGCTGCAGCTTGGCGATCAGGCTGTGGATCTGCCCGGTGGACTCGGCGGTGCGTTGAGCCAGCTGGCGCACTTCGTCGGCCACTACAGCAAAGCCACGGCCCATTTCCCCAGCCCGCGCCGCCTCGATGGCGGCATTCAATGCCAGCAGGTTGGTCTGGTCGGCAATGCCCTTGATCACATCGACGACACCGCCAATTTCGTCGCTGTCCTTGGCCAGTTGCGTGACGGTCTGGCCGGTTTCGCCCACTGCTGTCGACAGGCGTTCGATGGCCTCGCGGGTTTCCCCGGCAATCTGCCGGCCCTGGCTGGTCAGGCGGTTGGCTTCCTGGGTGGCATCGGCTGTGCGTTGCACGTGGTTGGCAACTTCCTGGGTGGTCGCAGCCATCTGGTTGACGGCGGCGGCGACCTGTTCGGTTTCGACCCGCTGGCGTTCCAGCCCCGAAGAGCTCTTGTGCGCCAGGGCGTCGGACTGCCGCGCCTGGTCGCTGAGGTGCTCGGCGCTGTCCTGCAAGCGGGTCAGGCAGGTTTTCATGCGCGCATCCTGGCTGAGCATGGCCATTTCCAGGCGGGCCTGCACGCCACGGCTGTCGGTGTACATCTGCGCGATCAGCGGGTCGGAGGTGGTCTGTTCAGCCAGCCGCAGCAAGCGCTTGAGGCCTCGTTGCTGCCAGCTCAGGCCGATCAGCCCAAGCGGTACGGAAAGCGCGGCGGCCAACGCGAAGCCCCAGGAATGGCCCAGCCAGTTGCCAATCAGGAAGCCCGCCTGGCTGATCAGGATGAACGGCAACCAGTCCTGCAGCACCGGCAGCCACTTGTCACGGCGCGGTACCGGCGGCTTGCCCTGGTTGATGCGCTGGTACAGCGCCTCGGCGCGGCGGATCTGCTCGGCGGTGGGTTTGACCCGCACAGACTCGAAGCCGACCACCTGGTTGTTGTCGAAAATCGGTGTGACGTAGGCGTTGACCCAGTAGTGATCGCCCGACTTGCAGCGGTTCTTGACGATACCCATCCACGGCTGGCCTTGCTTGAGGGTTTGCCACATATGGGCAAACACCGCAGGCGGCACGTCGGGGTGGCGCACCAGATTGTGCGGCGCACCGGTCAGTTCTTCGCGGGTGAACCCACTGATGTCGATGAAGGCATCATTGCAGTAGGTAATCACGCCCTTGGCGTTGGTGGTGGAGATCAACCGCTGCTGGGCAGGGAAAGTCCGTTCTCTCTGGGTAATCGGCTGGTTGTTACGCATGGGGTGATAGTCCGCAGGGCTTTGGATGGGTATCGGCAAGCCACCGGGATTATTGAGAGATTATTTAACATGCGTGACAAAAGGTGTTCGATTTTGGTGCAAGGGTGCCTGAGCAATCGAACGCCGTGTGGGCGGCGCTCGATTGGCAGGTGTCGCAGGTTTTCCAGTGCGGCTGCGCCCTCAACCCGCAATCAGCTGGCGCAGCACATAATGCAGAATCCCGCCTGCCTTGAAGTACTCCACCTCGTTGACGGTATCGATTCGGCACAGCACCTCGATCTGTTCCTGCTGGCCATCCTCGCGGGTGATGCGCACCTGTAGCGGCATGCCGGGGTGAATCGGTGCGCCGTCCAGCCCCAGCACGTCGATCTGCTCCTTGCCGGTCAGCCCCAGCGCCTTGCGGTCATGCCCGGCCGTGAACTGCAGCGGCAGCACGCCCATGCCCACCAAGTTGGAGCGGTGGATACGCTCGAAGCTTTCCGCCAGCACTGCCTTCACGCCCAGCAGGTTGGTGCCCTTGGCCGCCCAGTCGCGGCTGGAGCCGGTGCCGTATTCCTGCCCGGCAATCACCACCAGCGGGGTTCCTTCCTGCTGGTAGCGCATGGCCGCGTCATAGATCGACAGTTTTTCACCCGAGGGCACGTGCAAGGTGTTGCCGCCTTCCTCGCCCGCCAGCATTTCGTTGCGGATTCGGATATTGGCGAACGTACCGCGCATCATCACTTCATGGTTGCCGCGCCGCGAACCATAGGAGTTGAAGTCGCGTGGCTCCACACCTTTTTCGCGCAGGTAACGCCCCGCTGGGCTGTCGGCCTTGATGTTGCCGGCAGGGGAAATGTGGTCGGTGGTCACCGAGTCGCCCAACAGCGCCAGCACGCGGGCGCCGCGGATGTCGGTGATGGCCGGTGGCGGCCCGCCGATGTCGTCGAAGAAGGGAGGGTGCTGAATATAGGTGGAGTCTGCCTGCCACACGTAGGTAGCGGCCTGGGGTACCTCGATGGCCTGCCACTGGGCATCGCCGGCGAACACTTCGGCATATTGCTTGTGGAACATGGCCGTGTCGACCTTGGCCACGGCCGCCGCGATCTCCTGCTGGCTGGGCCAGATATCGCGCAGGTACACCGGTTGGCCGTCCTTGCCCGTACCCAGCGGGTCACGCGTCAGGTCCACGCGCACACTGCCAGCGAGCGCATAGGCCACGACCAGGGGCGGCGAAGCCAGCCAGTTGGTCTTGACCAGCGGGTGCACGCGCCCTTCGAAATTACGGTTGCCCGACAGCACCGAGGCCACGGTGAGGTCCGCGCTGGCAATGGCTTTCTCGATGGCTTCATCCAGCGGGCCGGAGTTGCCGATGCAGGTGGTGCAGCCATAGCCAACCAGATCGAAGCCCAGTTCGTCGAGGTAAGGCGTGAGCCCGGCGGCCTGGAAGTAGTCGGTGACCACCTTGGAGCCCGGTGCCAGCGAGCTTTTCACCCAGGGTTTGCGTTGCAGGCCTTTTTCCAGGGCTTTCTTGGCTACCAGCCCGGCAGCCATCATCACGCTGGGGTTGGAGGTATTGGTGCACGAGGTGATGGCGGCGATCACCACGGCGCCATCGCGCAGGGTGTGGGTCTGGCCTTGGTGGCTGTAGTCGATCTCACCGGCCTGGTCGGCATTGCCAACGGCCACGCCGCCACCCCCTTCACTTTCCAGGCGGCCGACTTCCTTGGCCAGCGGCTTGGGTTGCAGTTCGATGAAGTGGTCGAAGGCCTGGCTGACCTGGCCCAGTGCGACCCGGTCCTGCGGCCGCTTGGGCCCGGCCAGGCTGGCTTCGACGTCGTGCATGTCCAGCGCCAGGGTGTCGCTGAACAGCGGCTCGTGGCCGGGCAAGCGCCACATGCCTTGGGTTTTGCAGTACTGCTCGACCAGTTGCACGGTCGCTTCTGGCCGCCCAGACAGGCGCAGGTAGTCCAGGGTGACGTCATCGACCGGGAAAAACCCGCATGTAGCGCCGTACTCCGGGGCCATGTTGGCGAGGGTGGCGCGGTCGGCAAGCGGCAGCTCGGCCAGGCCGTCGCCATAGAACTCGACGAACTTGCCGACCACGCCTTTCTTGCGCAGCATCTGGGTCACGGTCAGCACCAGGTCGGTCGCAGTGATGCCCTCGCGCAGCTTGCCGGTCAGCTTGAAGCCGATCACTTCCGGGATCAGCATCGATACGGGCTGGCCGAGCATGGCCGCCTCGGCCTCGATACCGCCGACCCCCCAGCCGAGCACGCCCAGGCCGTTGATCATGGTGGTGTGCGAGTCGGTGCCGACCAAGGTGTCGGGGAAGGCATAGGTGCGGCCATCGGCTTCACGGGTCCATACCGTGCGGCCCAGGTATTCCAGGTTGACCTGGTGGCAGATGCCGGTGCCCGGCGGTACCACGCTGAAGTTGTCGAAGGCGTTCTGGCCCCAGCGCAGGAAGGCATAGCGCTCGCCGTTGCGCTGCATTTCGATTTCCACGTTCTCGCTGAAGGCTTGCGTTGTGCCGTAGCGGTCGACCATCACCGAGTGGTCGATCACCAGGTCGACCGGTGACAGCGGGTTGATGCGTTGTGGGTCGCCGCCGGCCTTGGCCATGGCGGCGCGCATGGCGGCCAGGTCGACCACTGCCGGTACGCCGGTGAAGTCTTGCATCAGTACGCGTGCGGGGCGGTACTGGATTTCGCGGTCGGAGCGCCGCTCGCCCAGCCATTGGGCGAGGGCGCGCAAGTCGTCGCCGGTCACGGTTTTGCCGTCTTCCCAGCGCAGCAGGTTTTCCAGCAGCACCTTCAGGGACATGGGCAGGCGTTGCAGGTCACCCAGCTGGCGGGCGGCTTCGGTGAGGCTGAAATAGTGGTAGGTCTGGTCGCCGACCTTGAGCGGCTTGAGGGTGTTCAGGCTATCGAGCGAGGGCATTGCCAACTCCTTCTGCGCCGGTGCCCGGCATTGAATTGCGGTTTGCCGGTAGCACCGTTATGTATCGGCCCGCACGGCACGGACCTGGCTGAAAGGTCAGGTTAGACCGGTTTAGGCCACCTGACCCTTTTCTGGACCGGCGGGGCGTGTCGCAGGTTCCGAACTTCCTTTATCATCGCCGCCCTGCCGGCGCCTGTGACGCGCCCGCCGTAGTGGAGTGAGAGATGAATACCCTGTTCATGCATTGCCGGCCCGGTTTCGAGGGTGAGGTGTGCGCCGAGATCAGCGAACATGCCGCCCGCCTGGGTGTCGCGGGCTATGCCAAAGGCAAGCCGCAAAGTGCCAGCGCCGAGTTTGTCTGTAGCGAGGAGGGCGGTGCCGAGCGGTTGATGGGGGAGCTGCGTTTCAATCAGCTGATCTTCCCGCGGCAATGGGCCCGGGGTGCGTTTGTCGAGCTGCCGGAAAGTGACCGTATCAGTGTGCTGCTGGCGCAGTTGGCTGGTTTTCCGGTGTTCGGCAGCCTGTGGCTGGAAGTGCTGGACAGCAACGAGGGCAAGGCGTTATCGACGTTCTGCCGCAAGTTCGAAGTGCCTTTGCGCAAGGCCCTGGAAAAGGCCGGGCGCCTGGTTGACGACGCCAGCCGCCCACGCTTGCTGCTGACCTTCATCAGTGGCCGGCGGGTATTTGCGGGTATCGCTGCGGCCAACAACAGCGCGTTGTGGCCCATGGGTATCCCGCGTCTCAAGTTCCCCCGCGAGGCGCCCAGCCGTTCGACCCTCAAGCTGGAAGAGGCCTGGCACCATTTCATCCCGCGTGAGCAGTGGGAGCAGCGCTTGGGCGATGATATGACCGGCGTCGACCTTGGGGCTTCGCCGGGAGGGTGGACTTACCAGCTGGTGCGTCGTGGCATGTTGGTGACGGCTATCGATAATGGGCCGATGGCCGAGAGCCTGATGGATACCGGCCTGGTCCAGCACCTGATGGCCGATGGTTTTACCTGGCAACCCAGGCAACCGGTGGACTGGATGGTTTGCGATATCGTCGAGAAGCCGGCGCGGACGACTTCGCTGATCGAAACCTGGTTGGGTGAGGGGCTATGCCGGGAGGCGGTGGTCAACCTGAAGTTGCCGATGAAGCAGCGTTATGCCGAGGTACGGCGGCTGCTCGAGCGCATGGAGGCGACGTTCAAGGCACGTAAGGTACGGGTTTCGATCGCGTGCAAGCAGCTGTATCACGACCGTGAGGAAGTGACATGCCATTTGCGGCGGCTTGATCTGAAACCTCGTTGAATCGGTGCTTGGTGCTTGAGGGTGGGGCCGATGGGAACGAATACCTATGCGGTTTCGACGCCCACATTTTTGCAGAGCTTGAAATCCTGGGCGCTGGTTTTGATAGCGCGAAAACTCCAGCTGCGATAGCGACGCATAGTCACCTTTTCGCCCTTACGGCGGGTTACTTTGGCCAAGACCAAAGTAACCCGCCGTAAGGGCGGAAAGGTGACTCGGCGCCGCCTACGCGAACGAATACCTATGCGGTGTAAACGCCCACGTTGTTGCAGAGCTTGAAATCCTGGGTGCTGGTTTTTGGTGGCGCGATAACTCCAGCTGCGATAGCGACGCATAGTCACCTTTTCGCCCTTACGGCGAGTCACTTTTTGTCAGACGCGACAAAAAGTAACCAAAAAACGCTGCGCTCCCGTCATCCGGCCCCTGCGCTGCGCTCCGGGGTTCCCTCGCTACGGGCATGCTCCCGGGAGTACGCGCTGCAGGCCCCATCCCTGGGGCCTCAGCGCTTGACGGGCATCCATGCCCGTCACCTCCCTCCGCATGCCCTTCGCTCGGCCTCCTGAAGTCGCGAAGATCAAGATCAAGATCAAGATCAAGATCAACAGCCAGATCAAAAGCTGTGCGGGGGGGCTTGGATGGTGCGAAACCCAAGAAAGCGCTGCTGTTGCTTCTGCTTTTTGCTTTTGCTTCTAAACGCGCGGTAGCACAGGCGCTGCAGATTGCGACTTCAGGAGGCTGAGCGAAGGGCATGCGGAGGGAGGTGACGGGCATGGATGCCCGTCAAGCGCTGAGGCCCCAGGGACGGGGCCTGCAGCGCGTACTCCCGGGAGCATGCCCGTAGCGAGGGGACCCCGGAGCGAAGCGGAGGGGCCGGATGACGGGAGCGGGCGGCTTTGGTTACTTTGGCCAAGACCAAAGTAACCCGCCGTAAGGGCGGAAAGGTGACTCGGCGCCGCCTACGCGAACGAATACCTATGCGGTGTAAACGCCCACACCTTTGCAGAGCTTGAAATCCTGGGCGCTGGTTTTTGGTGGCGTGATAACTCCAGCTGCGATAGCGACGCGTAGTCACCTTTTCGCCCTTACGGCGAGTCACTTTTTGTCAAACGCGACAAAAAGTAACCAAAAAACGCTGCGCTCCCGTCATCCGGCCCCTGCGCTGCGCTCCGGGGTTCCCTCGCTACGGGCATGCTCCCGGGAGTACGCGCTGCAGGCCCCATCCCTGGGGCCTCAGCGCTTGACGGGCATCCATGCCCGTCACCTCCCTCCGTATGCCCTCCGCTCGGCCTCCTGAAGTCGCGAAGATCAAGATCAAGATCAAGATCAACAGCCAGATCAGAAGCCTTGCGGGGGGGTTGGTAGGCGGCGCGAAGCCTCTGACCCGCCGTAGGGGCGCAAAGGGCCTTGGCAACGCCCGTCCGGACGTATGGCCTGCAAAGCCGCGCTTGGACCCCGCCGCGTGATGCGCGACAATAGCGATCATTTTCGGAGCCCCCCATGACCGATTTCACCCCCGACGCCATCCTCGATGCCACCGGCCTGAACTGCCCGGAGCCGGTGATGATGCTGCACCAGCACGTACGCAACCTGGCCGCCGGCGGCCTGCTCAAGGTCATCGCCACCGACCCGTCCACCCGCCGCGACATTCCCAAGTTCTGCAACTTCCTCGGCCACGAACTCGTGCAGCAGCAGGAAGACGCCGGCACCTTCCTTTACTGGATTCGCAAAAAAGCCGACTGAAACCCTGTGCAACCCACCCGGCGATGCGCCTACACTGCGCTCCCCAGACAGGAGAGCGCCATGCTGATAGTTGCCGACGAAAACATCCCGCTGCTCGATGCCTTCTTCCAAGGCTTCGGGGAAATTCGCCGCTACCCCGGCCGAAGCCTCGATGCCGCCAGCGTCAAGGACGCCGATATCCTGCTGGTACGCTCGGTGACCAAGGTTGACCGCACATTGCTCGAAGGCAGCCGGGTACGCTTCGTCGGTACCTGCACCATCGGTACCGATCACCTCGACCTGGACTATTTTGCCGAAGCCGGCATTCGCTGGAGCAGCGCGCCAGGCTGCAATGCCCGCGGCGTGGTCGATTACGTGCTGGGCAGCCTGCTGACCCTGGCCGAACTGGATGGCGTTGCGCTGCCCGAACGGGTGTACGGCGTGGTCGGTGCAGGTGAGGTCGGGGGGCGGCTGGTACGTGTGCTGCGCGGGCTGGGCTGGAAGGTGCTGGTGTGCGACCCGCTGCGCCAGGCCGCTGAAGGCGGTGACTACGTCAGCCTGGAAACCATTGTCCAGCAGTGTGATGTGATCAGCCTGCATACCCCGTTGCAGCGTAGCGGCGGCTACCCCACCTGGCACTTGCTGGGCCAGGCGCAATTGGCACAATTGCGCCCGGGTGCCTGGCTGGTCAACGCCAGCCGTGGGCCGGTGGTGGACAACGCCGCCCTGCGCGAGCTGCTGCTGCAGCGCGACGACATCCATGCCGTGCTGGACGTATGGGAAGGCGAGCCGCAAGTCGACCTGCAACTGGCCGACCTGTGTACCCTGGCGTCACCGCATATTGCCGGTTACAGCCTCGACGGCCGCCAGCGTGGCACCGCGCAGATCTACCAGGCCCTGTGCCGCTTCCTCGGGGTGGATGAGCAGGTGCAACTGGCCGACCTGCTGCCGCGCCCGCCGCTGGCGCAAATCGAGCTGGATGCCAGCGCCGACCCGGCCTGGGCCCTGGCCACCCTGTGCCGCGCCGTGTACGACCCGCGCCGTGACGATGCCGACTTCCGCCGCAGCCTGAGCGACGACCCGCAACAACAGCGTGCCGCGTTCGACCAGTTGCGCAAGCAGTACCCAGCGCGACGCGAAATCGAGGGGCTGGCGGTGCGCCTGCGTGGCGAGGCGCCGCAGTTGGCGCAACTGGTCAGTGCGCTGGGTGGCGTATTGGTCTGACGGCCTGCCGGCCGCTGCACGGCCACTCTCCCGGGGGAGTGTGCTCAGCCGGGCCTGGCCGCATAGGGCCAGTGCAGAACTCAGGCAAATAAAAACCCGGCGCGGGCGCCGGGTTGCAAGAAATTCGCCGCTCAACCTTTGCGTACGCGCTCGACCCGGCTCTGTTCCAGGGCCTTGCAAGCCTGCTGGATCATCTGCTCGGTGATCGGTACTTCGCGCCCCTGGGCATCAATGATCGAACCGCATACCTGGGGTTGCTGGTTCGGCCGGGGCTGCTGGTTGTCGCTGGTAGGTTGCAAGCTCATGCATGGTCTCCTCATCAGGTGAACACTCAGGGTAGTCCTGCACCGTGACTGGCCTGTGACGACAGGCTCGTCACGGCAATACCAGTCCAACAGAAACGCTGGCAAAGCTCCATACCCTGGTTAGATCGATAGGCTATAGCTACCTGCCCGCGTTCCCCAGCCCTGATGAGTGGTAGTCTGGGCCTTCGCCAGCCATAGTGATCGTCGCCATGTCCGAATCGGTTTCCCCGCAACCACGCCGGGCATTACGCCTGGCCTGGCAGTTCGTTCGCCCCTATCGCCGGCAGGTTCTGCTGGCCTTGCTGGCACTGGTGGTCACTGCGGGCATCACCTTGTCGATGGGCCAAGGCATCCGGCTGCTGGTCGACCAGGGTTTCATGACCCGTTCCGCGCACCAGCTCAACCAGACCATCGGGCTGTTCCTGCTGCTGGTACTGGCCCTGGCGGTGGGAACGTTCAGCCGTTTCTACCTGGTGTCCTGGATTGGCGAGCGCTGCGTGGCCGACATGCGGCGGGTGGTGTTCAACCACCTGATCGGCCTGCACCCCGGCTTTTTCGAGGATAACCGCAGCGCCGAGATCCAGTCGCGGCTGACAGCAGACACCACGCTGCTGCAATCGGTCATCGGTTCGTCGCTGTCGATGTTCCTGCGCAACGCATTGATGGTGCTGGGCGGTGTGGTGCTGCTGTTCATTACCAACCCCAAGCTCACCAGCATCGTGGTGGTGACCCTGCCGCTGGTGTTGGCGCCCATCCTGCTGTTTGGTCGCCGCGTACGCAGGCTGTCGCGGCAGAGTCAGGACCGGGTCGCCGATGTAGGCAGCTACGTGGCCGAGACGCTGGGGCAGATCAAGACTGTGCAGGCCTACAACCATCAGGCACATGACCGCGCACTTTTTGCCGACACGGTCGAGGCGGCATTCACCGTGGCGCGCAAGCGCATTGCCCAGCGGGCCTGGCTGATCACTCTGGTGATCGTCTTGGTGCTGGGGGCGGTTGGGGTGATGCTGTGGGTGGGCGGCATGGATGTGATCGCCGGGCGCATATCCGCCGGCGAACTGGCCGCCTTCGTGTTCTACAGCCTGATCGTCGGCAGCGCCTTCGGCACCCTCAGTGAAGTGATCGGCGAACTGCAGCGCGCCGCCGGTGCTGGCGAGCGCATCGCCGAACTGCTGGCCGCACGCAGCGCAATCCTGCCGGGCTGTGCCGCCTCGGGCCTACCGGGGCAGAGGGCCCGCGGGCATATCGAGTTGCAGGAACTGGTGTTCGCCTACCCGTCACGGCCCACCGTGGCAGCGGTAGCTGGCCTGAGCCTGGTCATCGAGCCTGGCCAGACCGTGGCCCTGGTCGGCCCATCAGGGGCCGGCAAGTCGACCTTGTTCGATCTGTTGCTGCGGTTTTACGACCCCCAGCAAGGGCGCATCCTGCTCGACGGCCAGCCGCTGACAGAATTCGACCCTGACCAGCTGCGACGGCAGTTTGCCCTGGTTGCACAGAACCCTTCGCTGTTCCGTGGCACGGTGGAAGCCAATATCCGCTATGGCCGCCCCGAGGCGAGCCAGGCCGAGGTCGAAGCCGCAGCCCGCGGCGCCCATGCCGATGAGTTTATTCGGCAGTTACCTCAGGGTTACCAGACACCGCTGGGGGAGGGTGGCATCGGGCTTTCCGGCGGCCAGCGCCAGCGCCTGGCCATTGCCCGGGCGCTACTGGTGGACGCGCCGATCCTGTTGCTGGACGAAGCCACCAGCGCCCTCGACGCGCAAAGCGAACACCTGATCCAGGAAGCACTGCCCCGCCTGATGGCCGGGCGTACCACGCTGGTCATCGCCCATCGGCTGGCCACGGTCCAGCACGCCGAGCGCATCGCGGTCATCGACCAGGGGCGCTTGGTGGCGGTGGGCACTCATCGCCAATTAATCGAGCAAAGCCCGCTGTATGCCAGGCTGGCGGCCTTGCAGTTCACCAGTGCCTGACACAGGGGTGACGGGGGCAGTGCAGGGGTGGCTATCGGCTTTCAACGCTACCGTTGGTGGCAGTTTCCAGGCACAAAAAAGCCCGCATCAGCGGGCTTCTGGAGGATCTGGTCGGAGAGACAGGATTCGAACCTGCGGCCTTCTCGTCCCGAACGAGACGCGCTACCTGGCTGCGCTACACTCCGATGAACAAAATCCTACTGCATCGTGTTTTTGCTCGCAAGCCCCTGCTGTGCAAAGGGGCTTTGCTGAAAACGCGCCGCGGTTACAGCTCTTTCACGGTGCGGATCTGGTCCTTGTTCAGGCGGGTGCGCTTGCCGTCCAGCTGCTCGAATTCGTAGAAGCCGGAGTCTTCGTCGTAGGACGGTTTATCCGTCGCCTGGATTTCTCGGCCATCGTTCAGGGTGATGACGGTTGGGGTGGAGCAGCCGGCAAGGGTGCCCAGGCCCAAAGCGAGCAGGAAGGCGGGTAGGGTCCGTTTGATCATCGTGGTTCTCCAAGTGCGATGGTGCTAGATGACATTTATGACGCAGGACTTTAGTGCAAGTTCACTGCAAGTGCATCATAGCGATAAATCTGCGCGGTTGATCCAGGGCAAGTTTGTTGGGCGCAACCCGGTAAAAGTGCGCTGTGATATAACTGCGGCCAACCTATCCTGTTGTGACGGACCCCCATGAAAGCCAAGGCAGATACTCCCTTTGTGCCGCTGAATATCGCGGTGCTCACCGTTAGCGACACCCGCACGCCCGACACCGATACCTCTGGCCAGATGTTCGTCGACCGGTTGAGCGAGGCCGGCCATCACCTGGCAGAGCGGGTATTGCTCAAGGACGACCTGTACAAGATCCGCGCACAGGTTGCCACCTGGATCGCCGACGAGCGCGTGCAGGTGGTGCTGATTACCGGCGGCACTGGCTTTACCGGCCGCGACAGCACGCCGGAGGCGGTGGCCTGTCTGCTGGACAAGCAGGTCGATGGCTTTGGCGAGTTGTTCCGGCAGATCTCCGTGCCGGATATCGGTACCTCCACGGTGCAGTCGCGGGCCTTGGCCGGCCTGGCCAATGGCACCCTGGTGTGCTGCCTGCCGGGCTCGACCAATGCCGTGCGCACCGGTTGGGACGGCATTCTTGCCGAGCAACTCGACGCCCGCCATCGGCCGTGCAACTTTGTCCCGCACCTGAAGCAGGCAATGGCCTGTGACAGCCGTGGCTGAGGTCAGTCAGCCACGGCCGCTGATGCCGGTAGAGCAAGCCCTGGAACAATTGCTGGCATTGGCTGAGGCGGCACCGATTCAGGAGACTGAAAACCTGCCCCTGGCCGAGGCGGAGGGCAGGGTACTGGCGACCGACCTGGTGGCCTCGCTCGACCTGCCGCCCTGGCCGAACAGTGCCATGGACGGCTACGCCCTGCGCCTGGCCGACTGGCAGGGCCAGCCGTTGCCCGTCAGCCAGCGCATCTTCGCCGGCCATGCGCCACAGCCTCTGCAGCCGGGCACCTGTGCCCGGATCTTTACCGGCGCCCCGGTGCCGGCAGGTGCCGATTGCGTCGAGATGCAGGAAAATACCCAGGTGCTGGAGGATGGCCAGGTACGTTTCGTCGAGGCGCTGCACGCCGGGCAGAACATTCGCCCGCAGGGCCAGGAAACCCGCAAGGGCGAGCAGGTGATGAACGCCGGCACGCGCCTGGGGCCGATCGAACTGGGTCTGGCGGCGACCCTGGGCCACGCCCGGCTCCAGGTGGTACGCAAAGTCAAAGTGGCGGTGCTGTCCACCGGCGACGAACTGGTCGAGCCCGGGCTGCCGTTGGGGCCCGGCCAAATCTACAACAGCAATCGTCGGCTACTGGTCAGTTGGTTGCAGCGCCTGGGGTGCGAGGTGGTCGATGCCGGCATCCTGCCGGATGACCTGGCGCAGACCCGCGCCTGCCTGGCCGGGCTGGGCCACGTCGACCTGATCCTGTCCACTGGCGGCGTGTCGGTGGGCGAGGCCGATTACCTGGGGGCCGCACTGCGCGAAGCGGGCGAGTTGGCGCTGTGGAAGCTGGCGATCAAGCCGGGCAAGCCGCTGACCTTCGGCCATTACCAGGGCGTGCCGGTGATCGGCCTGCCGGGTAATCCGGCCTCGACCCTGGTCACCTTTGGCCTGCTGACCCGGCCCTACCTGCTGCGGCGCCAAGGGGTGGGCAATGTCATGCCGCTGCGCTTCGACATGCCGGCGGGGTTTGACTGGCCCAAACCCGGTAGCCGCCGTGAATACTTGCGTGCGCGCATCAAGGACGGCCAGGTGCGCATCTACAAGAACCAGAGTTCGGGTGTGCTGCGCAGCGCAGCCTGGGCCGACGGGCTGGTGGAGGTGCGCGAAGGCAGCACGCCGAAAACGGGTGACAGCGTGCCATTTATTCCCTTCAGCGAACTACTTAGCTGAACGCCCCAGCCAGGCATCGGCCAGCGGCCCTGGCACCGGTGCTGCCTGGGTCAGGCGCATGTGCACGGTTTCCAGTTGTTGAGCTGCCACGCTCCAGTCGTGGCGCTGGCGGGCGAACTGGCGCCCGGCCGCGCTCAACTGGCTCATGCGCCAGGGCTGGTTGAGCAACTGGGTGATCAGCAGGGCCAGTTGATCACTGTCATCGCTGCCCAGGTAATGCTCGCCGTTGTTCACCGCCAGGCCGGAAACGCCCTTGCCGGTACTGATGACCGGCAAGCCGGCAGCCATTGCTTCAAGGATTTTCACCTTCGAGCCACCGGCATAGCGCAGCGGCGCGAAAAACAGGGCTGAGCGGCTTTGCAGTTCACGCAGATCGGGGCGATAGCCGAGCCATTCGATCCGCGGGTCATTCCAGTGCAGCTTCCAGCTGGCCGGCATCGCATGCCCGGCAATCGCCAGGCGCACGGCCGGGTTGCTCAGCCACACCTGCGGCATGATGTCTTCCAGCGCCCACTCGATGGCTTCCAGGTTGGCGCCGTATTCAAAATTGCCGACAAACAGCAGGCGCTGGCTGTGCAGCGCCGGTTGCACCTGCTGGTAGAAATCACATTCCACGCCATTGACCACCACATTCACCGGGCGCCTGCTGATCTGCCCGATCAGCTCGGCGTCGTGAGCGCTGACGGCTACCAGCTCGGTGGGCTGGCCCAGCACGCGCTGTTCCCAGCGCCGGTAGCGCCAGCGGTCGAAGGCATTGAGCGGGCGTAGCCATAACGGCAGGCGGTCATGGCAGGCGCTGCCGGTAACCGACTCCAGGTTGTGTTCGCTGAGCATGAAGGGCAGGCCGCGGGCCTGCAGGGCCTTCTCGAACGGCTGGAAGCTATAGCTGTGCTCGATCTGGATCACGTCCCAAGGTTCCTCCAGCAACTGCTCGAAGCGGTGCCGCAACGCTGCGCAAAGGCCATTGATGATTGCCCGCATGGGGTAGTCGATGATCGGCGATGCCAGCAGGTTCAGCGGGCTATGCAGCGGCCTGCGCGGCAGGACTATCAGCCGTTCGAGGTACGGTTCCAATGCCTCGCGTGCGGCGTCGCTGAGGGGTATCTTCGATTGCACCAACAAGGTGATGCGGTGGCCGCGCTGGGCCAGTGCCCGGATCAGGTGGTATTGGCGAGTCTTGCAGCCACTGGTGGTCGGCCAAGGCAGGTAAGGCAGTGTCCAGAGAATACGCATGACCGTGGTCCTCGCTGACGGCTGCAGAGGGCAAGACGCACCTGTCGGCCGGTTGCAGGAGAGGGCCGGGAGGTGCGTCCGTGGCGGGCAAGCCAGGGCATTTCACAGTCAAAATGCTGACTCGCCTGTGCTCATTCGCTTGTAGGGTCAAAAACCTGTCAAAAGTGTCTCGACTCAGCATAGCCGGGCATTGTCGGCTGTGGAAAAAATGCCATTATCTTCACTAGCAGCCGAGCCGGCGCTGCTGCAGGGAACACCGCCTGCCACGCGCGACACGCCGCTGGCTGTTTTTGAATGCGGCATGCAACGATCCACGCGTGCCCGTGGTCGAGATAGGGTTGGTCAACCTCAGGGAGATGCGCCTATGCAAGCGCGCAAGGCAATGCTGGTCCTGCACGGCAAGCAGGCGATGAACGACGAACTGCGCGATGCCGTGCACGACATGCGCGACAGTGGCTGGGTGCTGGATGTGCGGGTCACCTGGGAGGCGGGCGATGCCCAGCGCCTGGTGACCGAGGCGCTGGCGGCAGGTTACAGCCACATTGTCGCCGGTGGCGGCGACGGGACCCTGCGCGATGTGGCCGAGGCCATGGGGCAGGCCGGGACCGATGCCAGCCTGGTATTGCTGCCGTTGGGCACCGCCAACGATTTTGCCAAGGCTGCCGGCATTCCGCTGGAGCCTGCCGCTGCGCTGGCCTTGTTGAACGTGGCGGCACAGCCCATAGACCTGGGCCAGGCCGGCGACCAGCTGTTCCTCAACATGGCCACCGGCGGGTTCGGTAGCCAGGTCACGGCCAATACGTCCGAAGACCTGAAGAAGGTCCTGGGCGCCGCGGCCTATCTGTTCACCGGCCTCACACGCTTCAGCGAACTGCAGGCGGCCTCGGTCGAGCTGCAAGGGCCGGATTTCCACTGGCAAGGGGACCTGCTGGCACTGGGTATCGGCAATGGCCGCCAGGCGGGAGGCGGGCAGGAGCTGTGCCCGGATGCGGTAGTCGATGATGGCTTGCTCGATATCGCCGTGTTGCCTGCCCCACAGGAAATGCTGGGCACGTTGCGTGACCTGCTGGCCGGTGATGGCCTGTTCGTCCGTGCCAGGTTGCCCTGGGTCGAGATCAAGAGCGCCCAGGGCCTGGACCTCAACCTCGATGGCGAGCCCTTGCAGACTACCAACTTGCGTTTCGAAGCCCGGCCCGCAGCGTTGCGCCTGCACCTGCCTGCCGGGTCGCCGCTGCTCAGTCGTCCAGGCTGATGATCTTTTCGCGCACGGCAAACAGTACCAGGCCAGCCACGTCATGAATTTGCAGGCGCTTCATGATTTGCGAGCGGTGGGTTTCCACGGTCTTGATCGACAGGCCAAGGCCAGTGGCAATTTCCCGGGTCGACTTGCCGCGCACGATCAGGCGCAGGATCTCCAGCTGGCGCGCCGTGAGGTTATGCCGGTCGCTGCCGCCCTGTGCGCCCGGCCTGTTGCGCTGCAGCGCCTGGTTGATGACGGTGTGGGCGATGGCCGGGCTCAGGTAGCGCTCGCCGTGGCGTACTGCCTCCAGCGCCTGCTCCAGCTCGGTGGCACTGGTGTCCTTGAGCAGGTAACCGTGGGCACCGCTTTCCAGGGCACGCATGATCAGGTCCGGATCGGTGTGCATCGACAGGATCAGCACCTTGCAGTTGCTGCCGCAGGCCCGCAATTGGGTCAGGGCGTCCAGGCCACTGGTCGAGCGCATGGAAATGTCCAGCAGGACAATGTCCGGCGCCAGTGCGCGCACCTGCTCAAGCAACTGGCTGCCATCGTCGGCCTCACCGACCACGCTGTAGCCGGGAATGTCGCAAACCAGCGCACGTACGCCGGCGCGGATCAGCGAGTGGTCGTCGACCAGCAGCAATCTACAGGTCATGGGCAACAGTACTCCTGGCGCGTTGCTGGGTGCGCGGTGGCCACGGGAACATCGCTTCTATCCGTGTACCCTGGCCAGGCTGGCTGGTGATCTGCAGGCTGCCCTGCAAGGCCGTTACCCGCTCCTGCATGCCGGCCAGGCCGCGCTGGCCGGCCTCGGCCGGATGCCGGGCGGGAACGAAGCCGCGGCCATCGTCGTGAATCGACAACGCCAGCCCGGCAGGGGTGCGTTGCAGGCGCACAACCAGGTTGTGTGCCTGGGCATGGCGCAGCATGTTGGTGACTGCTTCCTGGGTGATGCGGAACACTGCCATGGCCACTGCATCGTCAATGCCGCCCAGGCGTTGGTTGCACGCCAGGCTCCAGTGTACGCTGCTGCTGCCCAGCGTGCGGACCAAGTGCGCGCGCAAGCTGGCTTCCAACCCAAGACTCGCCAATTGCCTGGGGTTGAGCAGGCTCGACACGTTGCGTACCGTGCCCAGGGTGTCATCCAGGGTGCTGTGCAGCGCATCGCAGTGGCCCTGCAACTCGGCCGGCATGCGCCGTTTCAGCCACTGCAGTTGCAGTTTGGCGGCAGTCAGCAATTGGCCAATGTCGTCGTGCAACTCCCGGCTCAGGTGTTGCCGCTCGTCTTCCTGCACCTTCAGCATGCGCTCGGCCAGTTCAGCCGGCCGCAGGCTGATCGACCTGGCCCCCAATCCCAACTGCAGGGTGGCGGCCAGCGTTGCGGCCAACTGCAAAAGCAGCAGGCCAGCCGGGATAGCCAGGTTGGCCAGGTACAGCATCAGGTTGGTAACCAGCGAGGCCACACACAGCCCGACCGTCAGCCAGCGCAGCAGGGCAACGCGGCAGCAGCTACGCATGTGGAATTTCAAGCGTGGGAGCATAAATAGGGAAGCCACTGAAGTATTGCTGATAGAGGCCTTGCACAATGCGGGTCAGAGGCTTTGGCGCAGTACTTCCGCTGTTTGGTCGAGCACCTGATGTGCAAACTTTTTTGTGATTGCAAGTGTTTGTGGGGGCGCATATTACCACTTCGTACGGTGTCGGTCGCGGCTGGGTGACGCTCCGAAACGCCTGTTGGCAGGGCGGTGCCGGGTGGCAAAGTGCCACCCGCGGATCCCGCTGCTCGCACCCGCGCTGCAACTAAGGCGGTAATGATTCAACTTGGCCTTCCTGAAACTTTGCGAACTTTGCAAGTTCGACCAGCGCAGGGCTTGAGTGCATGTAGTTAGTTGCACTTCTGGTCAGGTTAATGCGCGCGGTACGACCGGCTGCCATGGCTGCCGGAGCGCATGACATCATGCGGGTGATCGCACGTTTTGCCTGCTTCATCGCAAGACGCGCAAGCCGGGGCAAGGGGTTGCTGCACGACCTTGGCCAGCTCGCCCAGCAGCACCAGTTGCTCGCCGATATCCAGGTTCAACCGCCCGGTTCGGCTGTCGAGCAACTCCAGTTGCCAGGCCAGCAGGGTCAGGCACGCCTCGATCGCAGGCAATGCCTCTGGCTGCAGGCAGCCGCTGTAGCAGGCCGGGGCCAGCAACTGGTGAAGCGCGGTGGCGTAATGGGCAACTTCGCGCGCGCCCAGGCGGGTGGCCTGCCCGGCGAGGCTGGCCAAGGTGCTGTCCAGGCAGCGGCAGGCGTCTGGATCGTTGTCGATCAATTCCAGATGCTGCAGGCATTCCTGGGCCTGGGTCAGCAGTACCTGGGCATCCAGCAGGAAGCCCTGCAGTGCGTTATCGAACGCTAAGGCAGTGTCCATGATCAGGTCCCCGCGCGTGGGGTAGGCGCAGGTGACGGGCACGCCGCAACGATAGCTAGCAAAAGCCTGACTCCATTCATGCAATGAGAATGGCGTCACATTAATGGCTAAAGGATATCGCGAATATCAGGTTTCACCTGACTGCCCCTAGGGGTTTCCCTGATGCGGGCTGCCGAATTCGAGCGGGGTGCCGGCAGTAAAGCATGATGGTAAAGTGATATCAATTGCCGGGTCGGCATTTTCCCGCAAGGGTCAAGGTGTGCGGGAAGCCGCCGATACAGGGTAGATCAATTCACCTTTTTCGACTCAAGCCTGGGGGCTTTCCAATGGCTGGCATTCTCGACACGGTAGACCAACGCACGCAACTGGTAGGTGAGAACCGCCTGGAAATCCTGATGTTCCGCCTGGCGGGCCGCCAATTGTTCGCGATCAACGTGTTCAAGGTTCAGGAAGTGCTGCAACTGCCCAAGCTCACCCTGATGCCCCAGCGTCATGCGTTCGTCTGCGGTGTGGTCAACCTGCGTGGGCAGACGTTGCCGGTGATCGACCTGTCCCAGGCCATTGGCATGCGCCCGCTGCAACCCACGCCCGACAGCACCATCATCGTCACCGAATACAACCGCTCGGTGCAGGCTTTCCTGGTAGGAGGGGTCGACCGCATCGTCAACATGAACTGGGAGTCGATCATGCCGCCGCCGTCCAGCGCCGGGCGCCAGCATTACCTGACTGCCATCACCAAGGTCGATGAGCAACTGGTCGAGGTCATCGACGTGGAAAAGGTGCTGGCTGAAATCGTGCCTTACAACGCCCGGGTTTCCGGCGACAAACTGGCCGACCCCGTCCTGGCACGGGCGCGAGGCCGCGAGGTGCTGCTGGTGGACGACTCCAGTGTGGCCCTGGCGCAGTTGCGCGACACCTTGTCCCAGTTGGGCATGAAACTGCATGTGGCCAGTGATGGCCTGAAGGCACTGCGCATGCTCAAGGGTTGGGCCGATGCCGGCGAGGACGTGTGTGAAAAGCTGCTGATGGTGTTCACCGACGCCGAAATGCCGGAAATGGACGGCTACCGCCTGACCACCGAGATTCGTGGCGATGCGCGGCTGCGCCAACTCTACGTGGTGCTGCACACATCGCTGTCGGGCAGTTTCAATGAATCCATGGTCAAGAAAGTGGGTTGCGACAACTTCCTTTCCAAGTTCCAGCCCGATCGCCTGGTCGACGTGGTCAAGCAGCGCCTGCTGCTGGATACGGCCACCGCGTGATCGCCACGCCTGCCCGGTATAAGCTTGGCATTTGCCAAGACGCGAGGCGGCAGGGATGTTTCTGAGTGAGTTGTACCGATACCCGGTGAAGTCGTGCCAGGCGCAGAGCCTGCGCGCTTCGCCGGTGGGGCTGCTGGGCTTGCAGGGTGACCGGCGCTGGATGGTGGTCGAGGCAGAAAACGGACGCTTCCTGACCCAACGTGCCTGGCCACGCCTTGGCCAGATCGCGGCGCACGATGACGGCTGCGGCCAGCTGCTGTTGCAGGCGCCTGGGCGCGCCTCGCTGAGGGTGGCAGTGCCACCTGCCGATGAGGGCCTGCGTGGCGTGACGATCTGGCGCGATACCTTGCGCGTGCCAGACGCCGGCGATGGCGCGGCGGCCTGGCTGAGCGAGTGGCTGGGCAAGGCTGTGCGCCTGGTGTATTGCCCGGAGCAGCGTGCCCGTTATTTGCCCAACGGTTATGGCTTCAACAGCGATCGCGCGGCTTTTCCGGATGGTTTCCCCTTGTTGCTGATCGGTCAGGGCTCGCTGGACGAGCTTGACCGCCGTGTGGGGCGGCCCATGGAGATGCTGCGTTTTCGACCGAACCTGGTGGTGCAGGGCGCCGAGCCTTTCGCCGAGGATGGCTGGAAGCGGATCCGCATTGGCACCCTCGAATTCCGGGTGCTCAAACCGAGTGTGAGGTGCATCTTTACCACTATCGACCCCGCCACCGGCGAGCGCAGTGAAGACCGTGAACCGATGGCCACGCTCAGGACCTTCCGCGAAAAGGAAGGCGATATCCTGTTCGGGCAGAACCTGGCGGTGGATGGCAGCGGGTGGCTTGAGGTCGGGATGGGCGTGGAAATCCTGGAATAGCTGTGTGCTGGCACCGGCCTGTTCACAGGTTTGCCCGTGAACAGGCCGGCAAGGGCTCAGCGAACCTTACATGTCATCGAAATACCGCTCATGCCAATCCACCAGCGGCTGCGGTGCATTCAGTTTCTGCCCGTAGATCACCGAATACGACAGCACGTTCTGCACGTATTGGCGGGTTTCGTCGAACGGGATCGACTCCACCCACACATCGAAACTCAGGTGCTTGGCGCCCCTCAGCCACTGGCGCACGCGCCCGGGCCCGGCATTGTAGGCTGCCGAGGCCAGGACCCGGTTGCCGTTGAACTGGCTGTGCACCTGGCTCAGGTAGGCGGCGCCCAGCTGGATGTTCTTGTCCGGGTTGAGCACTTGTGCCGGTGAGGCAAGCGGAATGCTGAATTTGCGGGCCGTTTCCTTGGCGGTAGCCGGCATCAGTTGCATCAGGCCGCTGGCGCCTACCGGGGAGCGTGCGTCTTCCATGAACGCGCTTTCCTGGCGGGTAATGGCGAATACCCAGCTCGAATGCAGGCCGCGCACATTGGCTTCGCGCACCAGGGTATCGCGGTGGGCCATCGGGAAGCGGATGTCCAGGTCGTCCCAGTACTGGGCCTGGCTGATGGTGCGGATGGCCGGGAAGTACCAGCGCAATTCATAACCCAGGCGCGCCTGGGCCACCATTTCATCGCGG
Source organism: Pseudomonas sp. BJP69 (assembly GCF_007633355.1). Classification (NCBI taxonomy): domain Bacteria; kingdom Pseudomonadati; phylum Pseudomonadota; class Gammaproteobacteria; order Pseudomonadales; family Pseudomonadaceae; genus Pseudomonas; species Pseudomonas sp. BJP69. The sequence goes on along the minus strand of NZ_CP041933.1, from coordinate 3,798,424 downwards.
TTGAAGTGCCGGCTGACGTGGTACCACTCGCGGCGGCCTTCGACGATCTGGCCGCGGGCATGGAATTCCAGCGCCCGCTGGATGCCGGGTGTATTGCGTACTTTTTTCACCAGTTGCGGGCTCAGCAACAGGGGTTTGTTGTTCAGTTGGTACGGTGTCTTGGCCCGGTCGGCGGCGAGGAAACCATAGAAGTCACGCTCGCGCGCCACGGTCTTGTACAGCAGCGGGATCTGCGGGTTGTTCGGCTGTGCCAGCTCCAGGCTGCGCGCTTGCCAGTACTTCCAGCGGCTGCTGCTGGCCAGGTCCTGAGGCAGGCGCCGGGTCAGCTCGTAGGCGTCTTCCCAGCGGCCCAGGCGCAGCAGCAGGCGCAGGCGCCATTCACTGACGGTGTTATCGCGCAGCTCAGGGTCGTAGCGGGTCATCAAGTCGAGCGCACGCGGGTCGTAGCGGCGGGCCAGGGTCAGGCCGATTTCGCGGGCGATGGCCACCTTTTCGTCGCGGGAAAAATGCATGCGCTGGGCGTAGTCGTCCAGCAGCGCCATGGCCCGCTCCGGGTCCTGGCGCGCCAGGCGGCGCAGGCCCAGGCTGACCACATCGGCCATCGCCTCGTTGGCCGGGGCAAAGCGCGATGGCTGGTTGAGCAGCTCAGGCTTCTGTGCCACGTCGACCAGCAGCCGGCCTTGCGGGCCGAGGGTGGTCAGGCCATTGATCAGGCTGTTGGCCAGGCTGTAATTGCGCGCCTGGGCCGCCAGCTTGATGCGCTGCCAGCGCTTACTCTCGGTCAGTTGGCCTTCAGCGGCCCACATGCCGAACAGTGTGTCGCACGCGGCAGGTTGCGACTTGCCCACGTTCCACAGCTTTTCGGCGGTGGCGTTGCCTTCGGCACGCAGGCCATGGCTGAGCTGGTACTGGCCGTTGAGGCAATCGAGCTCGGTGAAATTGAGCTTGGGGTCGTAGTACTTGACGAAGGTGTCCCACTCGCCGCGTTCGGCCAGCCAGCGCAACCAGCGCAGTTTCATCCAGTTGGCCTGGGGCAGGTCGCCATGCTTGGCGAGGAACGCCTCGATTTCCTGGTTGCTGGCGCTTTTCAGGCGGGCGGTGAGCTCGTCGTAGGCCAGGTACGGGGTCAGCGGGTAGTCACTCAGGGCCTGGGCATAGCGAAGGTAGGGGCCTTTGTCGCCTTTGGCCAGCGCGCGCTTGGCCTCGTCGTAGTACTGGCGCTGCAGGGTGAGGTCGGTGGCCTGTGCCGCGCTGGTGGCAGCGGTCAGCAGCAGGCAGGAAGCAATTTGTAACAGGCGGCTGCGCATGATACGTCCGGGCAGTTGAACCATGGGGAAGTGACGGCGGAGCCAGCACTGTTGGAAGCTATTGCCTTAGCTTAGCCGTTTGCCGGCAGCGGGTGAAAGCACTGTGCTTGTATCGGCATATTAACGTCGACCGGATGTCGCCACGCGTGCATCGATTGGCCTGGCAGCTGCCGTCGGGGGCCCAACTCAGGTAGAATGCGCGCCCGATTTATGGAGACCAACATGACCCTGCTCAAATTCAGCGATGTGTCCCTCGCATTCGGCGCCATGCCGCTGCTGGACAAAGTGTCCTGGCAGATCGCTCGTGGCGAGCGGGTGTGCATCATCGGCCGCAACGGCACCGGCAAGTCGAGCATGCTGCGCCTGGTCAAGGGCGAGCAGAAGGGCGACGACGGGGAAATCTGGCGTGCGCCGGGCCTGAAGATCGGCGAACTGCCGCAGGAACTGCCAGTGGCCGATGAGCGCACGGTGTTCGACGTGGTCGCGGCCGGCCTCGACGGCGTGGGTGAACTGCTGGCGCAGTTCCACCACCTGAGCATGAACATCCAGGGCGACGATGACCTGGAAAAGCTCATGCACGTTCAGCACGAACTGGAAGCCCGCGACGGCTGGCGCCTGCAGCAGGTGGTGGAAAGCACCCTCAGCCGCCTGCAACTGCCTGCCGACAAGACCCTGGCCGAGCTGTCCGGTGGCTGGCGCCGCCGCGTGCTGCTGGCCCAGGCGCTAGTGTCGGAGCCCGACCTGCTGCTGCTCGACGAGCCGACCAACCACCTGGACATTGGCGCCATTGCCTGGCTCGAAGAGGCCCTGCGCGGCTTCAACGGCGCGGTGCTGTTCATTACCCACGACCGGTCGTTCCTGCAGAACCTGGCCACCCGCATCCTTGAACTGGACCGTGGCGGCCTGATCGACTGGAACGGCGACTACGCCAGCTTCCTGGTGCACAAGGAGGCCGCACTGGCCGCCGAAGAAACCGCCAACGCGCTGTTCGACAAGCGCCTGGCCCAGGAAGAAGTGTGGATTCGCCAGGGCATCAAGGCCCGCCGTACCCGCAACGAAGGTCGCGTGCGTGCCTTGAAGGCCCTGCGGGTAGAGCGTGGCGAGCGCCGCGAACGCCAGGGCAAGGCCAATATCCAGATCGAGGCGGCGGAAAAGTCCGGCAAGCAGGTCATGGTGCTGGAAAACGTGAGTTTCCATCATCCCGAAGGGCCGATGCTGGTCAAGGACTTCTCCATGGTCCTGCAGCGCGAAGACCGTATCGGCCTGCTGGGTGCCAACGGTACCGGCAAGACCACCTTGCTGAAGTTGATGCTCGGTGACCTGGAGCCCAGTTCAGGCAAGGTCGAGCGCGGTACCAAGCTGGAAGTGGCCTATTTCGACCAGATGCGCCACCAGCTCGAGCTGGAAAAGACGGTGATCGACAACCTCGCCGAAGGCCGTGACTTCATCGAGATCGATGGGCAGAACCGCCATGTGCTCAGTTACCTGGGCGACTTCCTGTTCAGCCCCCAGCGTGCGCGCACGCCGGTCAAGGCGCTGTCGGGGGGGGAGCGTGCCCGCCTGCTGCTGGCCAAGCTGTTCAGCAAGCCGGCCAACCTGCTGGTGCTCGACGAACCGACCAACGACCTGGACGTGGAAACCCTCGAACTGCTCGAAGAGGTGCTGTCCAACTACAAGGGCACCGTGCTGATCGTCAGCCACGACCGGGCCTTCCTCGACAACGTCGTCACCAGCACCCTGGTGTTCGAAGGCGAGGGCAAGGTGCGCGAGTATGTAGGGGGTTATGAGGACTGGATTCGCCAGGGCGGCTCGCCGAAGCTGCTGGGCGTGACCGAGAGCAAGGGCGGCAAGTCGGCCCTCAACAGCGCGGTGGTGGAGAAGGTCGAGGCCAAGCCTGCGCCTGTTGCTGCGCCGGTGGTGGAAGAGGCATCGAAGAAAAAGCTCAGCTACAAGCTGCAGCGTGAGCTGGAGATGCTGCCGGGGCAGATCGACGCGCTGGAGCAGCGCATGGCTGAAGCTCAGGAAGAGGTGAATGCGGCGGGCTTCTATCAGCGGCCGATTGCGGAAACTTCGGCAGTGCTGGCCAGGATCGAGAAGTTGCAGGGTGAGCTGGATGTACTGGTGGAGCGCTGGGCTGAGCTGGAAGGCTGATAGTTGTTAGCCTGGTCCGGCCCTATCGCCGGCAAGCCAGCTCCCACAGGGACACCATAAGGCTTGAAATCCATGGTGCCTCTGTGGGAGCTGGCTTGCCGGCGGTAGGGCCGGACCAGGTCGGATCAGTCTTTCTTCTGCAAGCGTACCGCCAGCACGTCACACGGCGCACCGTGCAGCACGTCATTGGCCGTGGACCCCAACAGCAACGCCAGGCCGTGGCGGCCATGGCTGCCGACCACGATCAGGTCGCAGTGTTGTTCCTTGGCAAGCTGGTGAATTTCCTGGCGAGGTTGGCCGTAGGTCAGGTGCGAGTCGCCCCGATTAATGTCCGGGTACTTGTTGAACAACCGGTCCATGCGCTCTTTGGCCTGGTCGAACTGCTGTTGTTGCAGTTGCGACAGGTCCATCGGCACATCGCCGCCAAACGCCATGGCCATTGGCTCGACGATATGCACCAGCGATACCTTGGCGTTCGATGGGGCAGCCAAGGCCATGGCGCGCTTGATTACCGGGTCGCATTCTTCGGTCAGGTCGACCGCGACCAACAAATGTTCGTAGGGCATGAGCAGTACTCCTGACAATCGCGATAAAGGAAGTATGGTCGCTTTCGGGCGGGTCTTCCGTGAAAAATGGCTAACCAGCTCATTTGCAACGCTTTATGGAATCTACTGATATGACGGTATTGCTGGTGGTGTCAATCCTTGCGCTGATTCTCAGCCCGTTTTCCTGGTTGCGCAGTTCGCGCAAGCAGAGCGAGCAGATGAAGCTGCGCCTGGAGGCCCGACGTATGGGGTTGGCCATGCAGCTGGCGCCGCAACAGTGGCCGCACTGGCTGGAGAAGGAGCCGCCAAGTCCTTGCCCGCAGTACCACCGGGCGCGCCGCCGTGGGCACCAGAACAGCTTCAGCTACTGGCAGGTCAGCCCGGGGGTGTGGTGGAACCAGTACCGCGAACCCTGCGAAGACCCGCGCTTCGTGGAGGCACTGGCGCGCTTGCCGGCGAGCGTTTACAAGGTAGAGGCCGATGCCCGGATGATCGCGTTGTACTGGACTGAGCGGGGCGATACGGATGTATTGCAGGATGTTGCCTACGTCCTCGAAACCCTCGCCTGAGTTCAGCTAAACACGATCCCTTTAGGAGCAATTGTCTTTCTCAAAATTTGAAAAGCCTGCGCGATTCACCTGTGGGAGCGGTGAATGACCAGGTCTAATCCCCTCTCAAGACACAATGCCGCTCCTACAACGACAAAGCGGCGGCTTGGCGTACCCCTGAAGGGGTGGGGTGCCAAGTCGCCGCTTTGCGTTCTGCTTTCGCAGAAAAGGCCAGGCAGGCCGGGTATTCATTCACGCAAGTGGCAGTGTAGCCATACCCGGTCGGCGCGCAAGCGAAAATGTGCAGCGCCTGTGCAATCCCGCGGGTCGATCGCTGGCATGAATGACCGGTGATCACTGTCATCATGGTTTGCTGCGCGCACGGTACAAAATGACCGCAAAGTCGCGTTTTCTTCGTGCTCGTGAGCATTTGACAACGCAGATCTTTTCGGAGAATGTGTGCACACCCAAATCAAACGGGCGTATGAATTGAGCGTTTGTATGTCACCACGCCAAGCCATACTTCCGACTAGCGCGCTGACGGGTGTGCCTGGGCGGGGCAGCTAGGCCTGCTTCCGCTGCAGCGATCGGCGTGTACAGTTCAGCTTCCATATCGTGGAGATCAGTTGATGATTTACGAAGGTAAAGCCATCACGGTTAAGGCTCTTGAAAGTGGCATCGTCGAGCTCAAGTTCGACCTCAAGGGTGAGTCCGTCAACAAGTTCAACCGCCTGACCCTGAACGAGCTGCGCGAGGCCGTAGGCGCCATCCAGGCCGACGCCTCGGTCAAGGGCGTCATCGTCAGCAGTGGCAAGGACGTGTTCATCGTCGGCGCCGACATCACCGAGTTCGTCGACAACTTCAAGCTGCCCGAGGCCGAACTGGTCGCCGGCAACCTGGAAGCCAACCGCATCTTCAACGCCTTCGAAGACCTCGAAGTGCCGACCGTCGCGGCCATCAATGGCATCGCCCTGGGTGGCGGCCTGGAAATGTGCCTTGCCGCCGATTACCGTGTCATGTCCAGCAGCGCCAAGATCGGCCTGCCGGAAGTCAAGCTGGGCATCTACCCGGGCTTTGGCGGCACCGTGCGCCTGCCGCGCCTGATCGGTTCGGACAACGCCATCGAGTGGATCGCTGCCGGCAAGGAAAACCGCGCCGAAGACGCCCTCAAAGTCGGCGCCGTCGATGCCGTGGTTGCGCCCGAGCTGCTGCAGGCTGGCGCCATCGACCTGATCAAGCGCGCCATCAGCGGCGAGCTCGACTACAAGGCCAAACGCCAACCCAAGCTGGAAAAACTCAAGCTCAACGCCATCGAACAGATGATGGCGTTCGAAACTGCCAAGGGCTTCGTTGCCGGGCAGGCCGGGCCGAACTACCCGGCCCCGGTCGAAGCCATCAAGAGCATTCAGAAGGCCGCCAACTTCGGCCGCGACAAGGCGCTGGAAGTCGAAGCGGCCGGGTTTGCCAAACTGGCCAAGACCTCGGTTGCCGAGAGCCTGATCGGCCTGTTCCTGAACGACCAGGAGCTCAAGCGCAAGGCCAAGGCGCACGACGAAATCGCCCACGACGTGAAGCAGGCTGCCGTGCTTGGCGCCGGTATCATGGGTGGCGGCATCGCCTACCAGTCCGCGGTCAAGGGCACCCCGATCCTGATGAAGGACATCCGCGAGGAAGCCATCCAGCTGGGCTTGAACGAGGCCTCCAAGCTGCTTGGCAACCGCGTCGAAAAGGGCCGCCTGACCCCGGCCAAGATGGCCGAGGCGCTCAATGCCATTCGCCCGACCCTGTCCTATGGCGACTTTGCCAATGTCGACATCGTGGTCGAGGCCGTGGTCGAGAACCCGAAAGTCAAACAGGCGGTGCTGGCGGAAGTGGAAGGGCAGGTCAAGGACGATGCGATCCTGGCCTCCAACACTTCGACGATCTCCATCAACCTGCTGGCCAAGGCGCTCAAGCGCCCGGAAAACTTCGTCGGCATGCACTTCTTCAACCCGGTGCACATGATGCCGCTGGTGGAAGTGATCCGTGGCGAGAAGTCCAGTGAAGTGGCTGTGGCCACCACCGTGGCCTATGCCAAGAAAATGGGCAAGAACCCGATCGTGGTCAACGACTGCCCGGGCTTCCTGGTCAACCGCGTGCTGTTCCCGTACTTCGGCGGCTTTGCCAAGCTGGTCAGCGCCGGTGTCGACTTCGTGCGAATCGACAAGGTCATGGAAAAGTTCGGCTGGCCAATGGGCCCGGCCTACCTGATGGACGTGGTAGGCATCGACACCGGCCACCACGGCCGTGACGTGATGGCCGAAGGTTTCCCTGACCGCATGAAGGACGAGCGCCGCTCGGCGGTGGATGCCCTGTACGAGGCCAACCGCCTGGGGCAGAAGAATGGCAAGGGTTTCTACGCCTACGAAACCGACAAGCGTGGCAAGCCGAAGAAAGTGTTCGACGCTACCGTGCTCGACGTGCTCAAGCCGATCGTGTTCGAGCAGCGTGAAGTCACCGATGAAGACATCGTCAACTGGATGATGGTGCCGCTGTGCCTGGAGACCGTGCGCTGCCTGGAAGACGGCATCGTCGAGACCGCTGCCGAAGCCGACATGGGGCTGGTCTACGGCATTGGTTTCCCTCCCTTCCGCGGTGGTGCGCTGCGCTACATCGACTCGATCGGTGTCGCCGAATTCGTTGCCCTGGCCGATCGCTATGCCGACCTGGGGCCGCTGTACCACCCGACCGCCAAGCTGCGCGAAATGGCCAAGAATGGCCAGCGCTTCTTCAACTGAGCGGTCAACGAGCTAGAGCGAGAGATTTGATATGAGCCTGAATCCAAGAGACGTGGTGATTGTCGACTTCGGTCGCACGCCGATGGGCCGCTCCAAGGGTGGCATGCACCGCAACACCCGCGCCGAAGACATGTCGGCGCACCTGATCAGCAAGCTGTTGGAGCGCAACGGCAAGGTCGACCCCAAAGAGGTCGAGGACGTGATCTGGGGCTGCGTCAACCAGACCCTGGAGCAGGGCTGGAACATCGCCCGCATGGCTTCGCTGATGACGCAGATCCCGCACACTTCCGCTGCGCAAACCGTCAGCCGCCTGTGCGGCTCGTCGATGAGCGCGCTGCACACCGCCGCCCAGGCCATCATGACCGGCAACGGCGATGTGTTCGTGGTCGGCGGCGTGGAGCATATGGGCCATGTCAGCATGATGCACGGCGTGGACCCTAACCCGCACCTGTCCTTGCATGCCGCCAAGGCTTCCGGGATGATGGGCCTCACTGCAGAAATGCTCGGCAAGATGCATGGCATCACCCGTGAGCAGCAGGACCTGTTTGGCTTGCGTTCGCACCAGTTGGCCCACAAGGCTACGGTCGAAGGCAAGTTCAAGGATGAAATCATCCCGATGCAGGGCTACGACGAGAACGGCTTCCTGAAGGTGTTCGATTACGACGAAACCATTCGCCCGGAAACCACCCTCGAAGGCCTGGCGTCGCTCAAGCCGGCATTCAACCCCAAAGGGGGCACGGTTACGGCCGGTACTTCGTCGCAGATCACCGACGGCGCGTCGTGCATGATCGTCATGTCTGGCCAGCGCGCCATGGACCTGGGTATACAGCCGTTGGCGGTAATCCGCTCGATGGCGGTGGCAGGTGTGGATCCGGCGATCATGGGCTACGGCCCGGTGCCATCGACCCAGAAAGCCCTCAAGCGTGCCGGGTTGACCATGGCAGACATCGACTTCATCGAGCTCAACGAAGCCTTCGCTGCGCAGGCCTTGCCAGTGCTGAAAGATTTGAAAGTGCTCGACAAGATGGATGAGAAGGTTAACCTGCACGGCGGCGCCATCGCTTTGGGGCACCCGTTCGGTTGCTCTGGGGCACGTATTTCCGGCACCCTGCTCAATGTCATGAAGCAAAATGGCGGTACCCTGGGGGTGGCGACCATGTGCGTCGGCCTCGGCCAAGGTATCACCACTGTCTTCGAACGCGTCTGATCGCGCCGCTGGACAGCAACCGGGGCCTTGTGCCCCGGTTTTGTTTTTTCAGGTTTTATTCAGGAGGGTGTGCAACATGCAGATACAGCCAGGCGTCTACCGGCATTACAAAGGGCCTGAGTACCGTGTCTTCAGCGTTGCGCGGCACTCCGAGAGCGAAGAGTGGATGGTTTTCTACCAGTGCCTGTATGGTGACTACAGCTTCTGGGTGAGGCCACTTTCGATGTTCCAGGAGTCCGTCGAGGTTGACGGCGAGCAGGTGCCACGCTTTGCTTTGGTCAAGGCCGAAGAGGGGCTGCCCGGGTTGCTGGGCAACTCGCACGCATGATCGTTCGAACTTGACCTCACACTTTTGCCACTATATATAGCGGTGCCGCGTGTCGGCACCTGACGCGTTTTTCATCTTCAGATTCAGGAATACTCCGATCCATGGGCAAATCGCTGGTCATTGTGGAATCCCCGGCCAAGGCCAAGACCATCAACAAGTACCTGGGCAACCAGTACGTGGTGAAGTCGAGTATCGGCCATATCCGAGACCTCCCCACCAGCGGTTCGGCCAGCGCAAGCAAAGAGCCGGCCGCCAAGCGTGGTAAGGCTGCGGGTGAGGCCCCGGCACTTTCACCCAAGGAAAAGGCCCGTCGCCAGCTGGTGTCGCGCATGGGTGTCGACCCCGACCACGGCTGGAAAGCCAAGTACGAGATCCTGCCTGGCAAGGAAAAGGTGATCGAAGAGCTGCGCCGCCTGGCCAAGGATGCCGACACCATCTATCTCGCAACCGACTTGGACCGCGAAGGGGAAGCCATTGCCTGGCACCTGCGCGAGGCCATCGGTGGTGACGAGGCCCGCTACAAGCGCGTGGTGTTCAACGAAATTACCAAGAAGGCGATTCAGGAAGCCTTCTCGCAACCGGGCGAGCTGGACATCGACCGGGTCAACGCCCAGCAGGCTCGGCGTTTCCTTGACCGTGTGGTGGGCTACATGGTGTCGCCGCTGTTGTGGGCCAAGATTGCCCGTGGCCTGTCTGCCGGTCGCGTGCAGTCGGTAGCGGTCAAGCTGGTGGTAGAGCGCGAGCGTGAAATTCGCGCGTTCATCCCCGAAGAATACTGGGAAATCCACGCTGACCTCGGCACCGCGAAAAACGCCAAGGTGCGTTTCGAAGTGGCGCGCGAAAATGGCGAGGCGTTCAAGCCGCTGAACGAAGCCCAGGCCATGGCCGCGCTGGAGAAGCTCAAGGCTTCCAGCTACAGCGTGGTCAAGCGCGAAGACCGCCCGACCAGCAGCAAGCCGTCGGCACCGTTCATTACCTCCACCCTGCAGCAGGCCGCCAGCAACCGCCTGGGCTTCGGTGTGAAGAAGACCATGATGATGGCCCAGCGCTTGTACGAAGCTGGCTACATCACGTACATGCGTACCGACTCGACCAACCTGTCGGCCGATGCCCTGGACATGGCCCGCAGCTACATCGAGCGTGAGTTCGGCAAGCAGTACCTGCCGGATGCACCGCTGGTCTACGGCAGCAAAGAAGGCGCCCAGGAAGCGCACGAAGCGATTCGCCCGTCGGACGTGAATACACACCCGACCAAGCTCAGTGGCATGGAGCGCGATGCCGAGCGCCTGTACGAGCTGATCTGGCGCCAGTTCCTGGCTTGCCAGATGCCGCCGGCGCAGTACCTGTCTACCAGTGTCACCGTGGCTGCCGGCGATTTCGAGCTGCGCGCCAAGGGCCGTATCCTGAAGTTCGACGGTTATACCCGTGTGCTGCCACAGCAGAGCAAACCGGGTGAAGACGACGTACTGCCGGAAATGGTCCAGGGCGAAGCGCTGAAGTTGCTGCAGATCGACCCGAGCCAGCACTTCACCAAGCCGCCGGCACGCTTCACCGAAGCCAGCCTGGTAAAGGAAATGGAAAAGCGCGGCATCGGTCGCCCGTCGACCTACGCGGCGATCATCTCCACCATCCAGGACCGGGGTTATGTGACCCTGCACAACCGCCGCTTCTACTCCGAGAAAATGGGCGACATCGTCACCGAGCGCCTGTCGGAAAGTTTCTCCAACCTGATGGACTACGGCTTTACCGCCGACATGGAGGAGAACCTCGACGACGTGGCCCAGGGCGAGCGTGACTGGAAGAACGTGCTCGACGAGTTCTATGGCGACTTCAGCAAGAAGCTGCAGACGGCCGAGTCGAGCGAAGACGGCATGCGCGCCAACCAGCCGACCATGACCAACATTCCGTGCAAGGAATGTGGCCGGCCAATGATGATTCGTACTGCTTCCACTGGGGTATTCCTTGGCTGCTCTGGCTACAGCCTGCCGCCGAAAGAGCGTTGCAAGGCGACCGTCAACCTGGTGCCCGGCGATGAGATCGCTGCGGACGACGAGGGCGAGTCCGAGTCGCGGGTGCTGTTGGGCAAGCACCGTTGCCCGATCTGCGCCACGGCGATGGATGCCTACTTGCTGGATGAGAAGCACAAGCTGCACATCTGCGGTAACAACCCGGACTGCCCTGGCTACGAAATCGAAGAAGGCAACTACCGCATCAAGGGTTACGAAGGGCCAAGCCTGGAATGCGACAAGTGCGGTAGCGAGATGCAACTGAAGACCGGCCGGTTCGGCAAGTTCTTCGGCTGCACCAACCCGGCTTGCAAGAACACCCGCAAACTGCTGAAAAGCGGTGAGGCAGCGCCACCGAAGATGGACAAGGTGGACATGCCTGAGCTCAAGTGCGAGAAGGTGGACGACACCTACGTGCTGCGCGATGGCGCCTCGGGGTTGTTCCTGGCGGCCAGCCAGTTCCCCAAGAACCGCGAAACCCGGGCACCACTGGTCATGGAAATCGTGCCGCACAAGCACGAGATCGACCCGAAGTACCACTTCCTGTGCGATGCGCCGCAGAAGGACCCGGACGGCCGCCCTGCAGTGATCCGCTACAGCCGCAAGACCAAGGAGCAGTACGTGCAGTCCGAGGTTGATGGCAAGCCTACCGGCTGGAAGGCGTTCTACGACGGTGGCGCGTGGAAGGTAGAAGACAAGCGCTGAGCCTTCAGTGCTGTAATTGGGGCCGCTTAGCGGCCCCAATCATTTATGATGCAGAAACTTGCCTTGCAGCCTGAAGGGAGGGCACAGAAATGGCCCAGGAAACCTACACCCGCACCAACCAGAAACTGTTCTTTGCCTGCCTCGCCCTCGAGGCCATGGCCAAGGCCGAGCAAAGCCAGGCCATGAATGCCCAGGGCCTGGTACAGGCCGAGCGCGAGTCGGCGCTGTTTCACCTGTACGGCGCGCTACTGGGCATGTGCCATGAAATTGGTGCTTTCTACCGCCTGCCGGTGGTGGCAACTGTGGAGCTGGCGCTGGCCGACGACAGCCTGAACGGTATTGCCATCCCCGAGGTGGCCGAGCTGCTGGAGCTGGCGCGCCAGCGTGAAACGTGGCTGGCGCAAATGCTCAGTGCTTATGCCGATTTGTTCCGACCACCTGTCGCCAGGAAAGCGCCAAAAACCGATGTTACTCAGCCGCTGATCCAAGCCGTGAACCTTGACGAGCCCGAGCAACCAGCGTTGTCCCGCGCCGAGCTGGAAAGCTGGCGCAATAACCTCAAAGGCCTGGTCAGGCGTTTTCGCGACGCGTTGAGTGAGTGCTGATCGCGGCAACGGCTGATACAATACTGGCCTTTCGCGGAGAACTGCCATTTATGTCTACGTCTTTTCTGGAAATTGTCGAGTTGCCTGATGGCCGCATCGAACTGCGTCGCGCCGAGGATGAAGGCTCACTGGTAACCTTGGATTTCTCGGAAGACGCCAAGGTATTTCTGCAGGGTCAGCATGTTGAAGTGGCCAAGGCCATGCTCAGCGTGGGTGTGCAGATGGCCGGTCGCCTGATGGAAGGTGAGGCTGAGCGTGATGAAGGGCCGCGGGTGCTGCACTGAACCCTGAGGGTGCAGCAGGTGGCTGGCGTTTTGAAGTAATAGGCAAAGCCTGAACATCAGCCGAGGCGGATGTTCAGGCTTTGTGCATTTCCGGTAGTGGCTGCCCGTAGCAGTTGCTGGCGGGCAGTAGCATTCACGCTACCCAGCCAGCTGACCACTGTGTGGCTAAGGCCCAGGCGCAGGGCTTCGCAGGCCAGCTGCAATGGGCTCTGATTGCTACGGGGTTGCAGCAGCAGGATCCGTTCACGGTTGAGGCCTGCGTCGCGCAGCCAGGCCTGGGTCAGGCTCGACGGCGGCGCGATCAGGGTCAGCCAGCGGGTTTCGTCTTCTTCGCTCAGCTCACGCAGTACGGGTGCCAGCAGGTTTTGGCAGTGCCCTTGGGCGCCACGCAGCGACAGTTCGCTGAAAAGCTCGGGGTCGCTGTGCTTGCGTGCCAGTTCGCTGGCCTTTAAGCCAGGAAGTACGGGTTGGGCAAGGAATGCTTCGAACAACGGCAACTGGGCTTGCTCGGGTACGTGAATGAACTGCTGCATGACGCCTCCTGGATCAGCGGCGAATGACGCCGACGCTCAAGCCCTCGATCACCAGTTCCTGTTCTTTCAGGTCGACTTCGATAGGGGCGAATTCGGGGTTTTCGGCCAGCAGCCAGACTTTGCTGCCTTCGCGCTTGAAGCGCTTGACGGTTACTTCGTCGCCGATGCGGGCCACCACGATCTGGCCGTTGCGTGCTTCACGGCAGGTGTGTACTGCCAGCAGGTCGCCGTCCAGGATACCGACGTCCTTCATGCTCATGCCGTGCACGCGCAGTAAATAGTCGGCCTGGGGGTGGAAGAACGCGGGGTTGATGTTGCACGATTGCTCGATGTGCTGCTCGGCAAGGATCGGTGCACCGGCAGCCACACGGCCGATGATGGGCAGGCCGCTTTCTTCGGCCTTGGCTTCGAAGCCCGGGATGCGGATGCCGCGGGATGCACCTGGGGTCATTTCGATGGCACCCTTGCGGGCGAGGGCCTTGAGGTGTTCTTCGGCAGCGTTGGGCGATTTGAAACCCAGTTCCTGAGCGATCTCGGCACGTGTGGGCGGGAAACCGTTGTCTTCCAGGCAACGCTTGATGAACGCGAGAATTTCGGCTTGGCGTGGCGTCAGTTTCAGCATGTTGGGCGCTCTGGCTTTTTGTACAGTGACTGTGATTATATACAGTACTGGATAAGCTTCAAGCCACACGTTGCAAGAAAAGTCGAACGCCCCCTCCCGGAGGCACGACGCGCGCTGTTTTCCAACGGCGACCGCCCGGTCACCGAGCCTTGACAGATGCAGGGCTGAAACGTATGTTTCAAACAACTGTTTGTCTGGCGGAGTAGTCGGAGTAGTCATGGCCCAATCGGAAACCGTTGAACGCATTCTCGATGCTGCCGAGCAGCTGTTCGCGGAAAGGGGGTTCGCTGAAACCTCGCTGCGGCTGATTACCAGCAAGGCCGGGGTCAACCTGGCGGCGGTCAACTATCACTTCGGTTCCAAAAAAGCGCTTATCCAGGCTGTGTTCTCGCGCTTCCTGGGCCCGTTCTGCGCCAGCCTCGAGCGTGAACTGGAACGCCGCCAGGCCAAGCCCGAGCACAAGCCAAGCCTGGAAGAGCTGCTGGAAATGCTGGTGGAGCAGGCATTGGCCGTGCAGCCGCGCAGCAACAACGACCTGTCGATCTTCATGCGGCTGCTGGGCCTTGCCTTCAGCCAGAGCCAAGGGCACTTGCGGCGCTACCTGGAAGACATGTACGGCAAGGTGTTCCGCCGCTACATGCTGTTGGTCAACGAGGCGGCTCCCCGTATTCCGCCGCTGGAGCTGTTCTGGCGCGTGCACTTCATGCTGGGGGCGGCCGCGTTCAGCATGTCCGGCATCAAGGCCCTGCGGGCCATCGCCGAAACCGACTTCGGTATCAATACGTCCATCGAACAGGTCATGCGCCTGATGGTGCCGTTCCTGGCGGCCGGCATGCGGGCCGACAGTGGCGTCACCGACCCGGCCATGGCCACTGCACAGCTGCGCCCACGCACCAAGAGCAGCGCCGCCACGGCCAAGGCCTGAAGGCTGGGCGCGGCGGGGCGCTTGGGCTAAGCTAGCGCCGCTTCTGTTCAGTCTTCAATTAAGGAATACCCATGACCGTCAGTCTGCAAGGCTCCCTGATGGTGGACATCGCCGGTAAATGGCTGACCGCCGAAGACCGTCACCTGCTGCGCCAGCCCGAAGTGGCCGGCCTGATCATCTTCGCCCGCAATATCGACAGCCCGCGCCAGGTGCGTGAGCTATGCGCATCCATCCGCGCCATACGCCCCGATCTGATTCTGGCGGTGGACCAGGAGGGCGGCCGTGTGCAACGCCTGCGCCAGGGCGTTGTGCGCCTGCCCGCCATGCGCGCGCTGGCCGACAACGACAACGCTGAATACCTGGCCGAGCAGTGTGGCTGGCTGATGGCGACCGAAGTGCTGGCAGTGGGCCTGGACCTGAGCTTCGCTCCGGTGCTTGACCTTGATCACCAGCGCAGTGCCGTGGTGGGCAGCCGCGCCTTCGAGGGCGACCCGCTGCGTGCGACGCAGTTGGCCGGGGCGTTCATCCGCGGCATGAATGCCGCCGGCATGGCGGCCTGCGGCAAGCACTTCCCGGGGCATGGCTGGGCCGAGGCCGATTCGCACGTGGCCATTCCCACCGATGAGCGCAGCCTTGCGCAACTGCGCCAAGCCGACCTTGTACCGTTCAGCCGCCTGAGCGGGCAATTGGCGGCGGTGATGCCGGCGCATGTCATCTACCCGCAGGTGGACGACCAGCCGGCCGGCTTCTCGCGCCGCTGGCTGCAGGACATTCTGCGTGGCGAGCTGGGCTTTGACGGGGTGATCTTCAGTGATGACCTGTCGATGGCCGGTGCCCATGTGGTGGGCGATGCGGCCAGCCGTATCGAGGCGGCATTGTCTGCCGGCTGCGACATGGGCCTGGTTTGCAATGACCGCGCGGCGGCAGAGCTGGCACTGAGCGCAGCGCAGCGCATGCAGGTCAGGCCCTCGCCGCGTATCGCCCGGATGCGCGGGCAGGGCTTTGCACGTACCGACTATCGCCAGCAGCCACGCTGGCTGGCGGCGTTGGGCGCGTTGAAAGAGGCGCAGCTGGTCGACTGACTTGTCGCCGCTGGAGCGGGTTGCTGGTTGCCAGTGAGATCGCCGCCCGCGCGGCGCTCGGCCTCACTGCCAGCCAACCCTCACGGCCGACCCGAGGGCATCAGCGCCCACGCTTGCCTGGCAACGGTGCAAACAGGGCATCGATCTCTTCATCCCCCAGCCGCCACTGCCCAGCCTGGCCGCCATCGAGCAGGCTCGCCGCCAGCGCGGCCTTCTCCTGCTGCAGTGCCTGTATTTTCTCTTCCACCGTGCCGCGGGTAATCAGCTTGAACACGAACACCGGTTTGTCCTGGCCTATACGGTAGGCGCGGTCGGTGGCCTGGTTTTCGCTGGCCGGGTTCCACCAGGGGTCGAAGTGGATCACCGTGTCTGCCGCCGTCAGGTTCAGGCCCACGCCACCGGCCTTCAGGCTGATCAGGAACACCTCGCTGTCACCCTGCTGGAACTGCTGCACCGGCGTACGCCGGTCGCGGGTATCGCCGGTGAGCAGGCTGTAGCGGATCTGGCGCTTTTGCAGTTCCTGCTCGATCAGTGCAAGCATCGACGTGAACTGCGAAAACAGCAGTACCCGGCGGCCTTCGCTGAGCAGCTCATCGAGCATTTGCAGCAGTGCCCCCAGCTTGCCCTTGTCGGCCTGGTTACCCTTGCTCTCCACGCCTTTTACCAGGCGCAGGTCGCAGCACACCTGGCGCAGCTTGAGCAGCGCGTCGAGGATCACGATCTGGCTGCGCGCGGCACCGTTGCGGGCAATTTCATCGCGGACTTTCTTGTCCATGGCCACGCGTACCGCTTCGTAGGTGTCGCGCTGGGCGTCGCTGAGCTCGACCCAGTGCACCATCTCGGTTTTGGCCGGCAGCTCGGTGGCCACCTGCTCCTTGGTGCGGCGCAACAGGAACGGCCGGACGCGGTTGGCCAGGTGGGCCATGCGCTCGCTGTCACCGTGGCGCTCGATCGGCGTGCGGTAGTCCTGGTTGAAGCGCTTCAGTTCACCCAGCCAGCCGGGCATCAGGAAGTGGAAGATCGACCACAGTTCGCCCAGGTTGTTTTCCATCGGCGTGCCGGTCAGGCACAGACGCTGGGTGGCCTGCAGTTCGCAGGCGGCCAGGGCCGCCTTGCTGGTACTGCTTTTGATGTTCTGTGCCTCGTCCAGCACCAGCAAGTGCCACGCGTGCGCGCGCAGGTGCTGCAGGTCGCGGGGCAGCAGCGCATAGGTGGTGAGGACCAGGTCGTAGTCGCCCAGCTTGGCAAAATGCTTGCTGCGCCCTGGCCCGTGCAGGGGCAGTACACGCAGGTCGGGGGCGAAGCGTGCGGCTTCGTCCAGCCAGTTGGGTATCAGGCTGGTCGGCATCACGACCAGGGCTGGGCTGACGAGGCGCCCGCTTTCCTTTTCCAGCAGCAGGTGAGCCAAGGCTTGCAGGGTCTTGCCCAAGCCCATGTCGTCGCCCAGAATGCCGCCGGTACCCATTTCGCGCAGGGCCTGCAGCCAGTTCAGGCCTTGCTGCTGGTAGGCGCGCAGGCTGGCCCGCAGCGCGACTGGCGGTGCGACCTGCAGGTCACGCGCGTCACGCAGGCGGCGCCCCAGGTCGCGCACATGCTCGCCACCTTGCCAATGCAGCGGCATGCCTTCGATCTGGTTCAGGCGCGCGGCGTCGGCGCGGTCCAGGCGCAGGGCCGGGCCTACGCTGGCTTCGTGCAGGTACAGCTCGCCCAGGGTGCCCATCACCGCCTTGATACGGCCATAGGGCAGGGCGACGCGCAAGGGCGAGGCATCCAGGCGGCCGCGGTTCAGGTCGATCAGCAGGTGCTCGTCGTCACTGCGCCGGGCCAGTTCGCTGGGGCGTAACAGCTCTGGGCTGCTGCGCAGCAATTGCAGCACGATCGGCAACAGGCTGTGGCGCTGGCCATCGACCACGATGCCCAGTTCCAGGTCGAACCATTCATGGCCCGGCGCTTCGTCGATGGTCGCGTACCAGTCTTCCACCTCTTGCAGGTCGAAGGCGAAATCGCGGTGGGTATCGATGGCCCAGCCGGCTTCGCGCAGGCGTGGCAGGCCTTCGCGGGCAAAGTGCAGCCAGGCTTCGTCGTCGGGCAGTTGATACATTTCCCCGGCACTGTCGGGCAATGCCTTGCTCTGCCGGGTTGCAGGCCTGAAGCCGAAGTCCCGCAGCACCTTGCGCAGGGCTTGTTCAGCCTGGGGCTGGCGGCGGATGCGCTGGCTGGTGTTGCCTGCAAGGCGGGTCAGCGGCTTGTCGTCGCTACCGCTGGCTTGCAGGCCGTCATAGTCGAATGCCAATGCGGCGCGATGTTGCATCTGCCGTTGCATGCGCCCGGTTTTCGGCACGTAGGCGGTGTACTCGAGGCTGCCGAGGGCCAGCAGGGCCTGTGGCTGTATGTCCTCGATCACTTGCTCTCGCACGGGGGCTGGGGTCGGCACCTTGTGGCTCAGGGCATTGAGCTTGTGGCTCAGGGGGACGACAAGGTGTTCCGGCACATCGGGGGCGATGGTCAGTTGCACGGCCACATGCGGGTCAAGGGTGTGTTCGACCTTGCCCACCTCTTGCGCCTGCACATCGAAGTAGTACAGCGGCAGCAGCGGGATGACGCAGCGCAGCGGTTCCTCACCGCTGTACCACAGCCCGCGGTAGTTGCCATTGCCCTGGCGTACCCAGCGGAACTCGGCTGGGCGCGTCGGGCCTTCGTGCAGCAGGGGCATGTTGACGTCGAACAGCATGCGCCCGGTTTCCAGTGCGCGCTGGAACAGTTCCCCGCCTTCCTGGCCTTTGAGTTGGTAGCCGCGGTCCTGGCCGGCCCCCTGGTTCAATGCCGCAAGCAGGCGCAGGATGCGCGTGTCCTGGTCGGTGACGAAGCGCGGCGGCTCGTAGAGAAAATCGTAAAGCGACTGCACCCGGCTGAAGCGGATGCCGTCCTCGCTGCGTGTGCCTTTGCGCACCAGCAGCGTGCAGCCGGCAGTATCGGTCAGTTGCAGCTGGTAGCAGACCATGCGCCCGCGTTTGTCATCGGCTGCGCCGGTCTGGGCCGGCGGCTGCTCCAGGCCACTGAGCCAGTGCTGCAGTTCGGCCGACAGCGTACCCGGCGGGCTTTGCACAGGCTCGGTACTGATGGTGGGGCCGCTGAGGGTGAACAGTACCGCAGCGCAATGCTTGCAGTTTTGGCGTACCGGGCAGTCGCACTCACCCTCGACGTGGCAGCGGCCGCCTGCAATGTGCAGTTCGATGGTTTGCTGGTAGACATTGTCGCCGCTGCCTTCGCACCGGGCGGTGATGGTCTGGCGATAGATAGCGTCCAGTTCTACCCGGCCTTCATCGGCATAGCGTTCTGCGCGCTGCAGGGTGGCCTTGCTGAACGACTGGGTCCAGTTCGGGTATTGATTCACCAACTCGACGGCATCTGGCTTCATGCGCTTACTGCTCCATCATCTCCGGGTCCATGGCCGGCATTTTCGGCGTGCCCGGTGGCGTGATCTTCAGCAGTACCGCCAGGTGCCCACCGTCGAGGAAGGTCAGCTGCCCACCTTTGACGTTACTGTTGCTTTGCTTGAACTGCTCGCTTTGCAGCACGCTGCCGTTGCCATCCAGCTGGTTGACCCAGAAGTTGGCCTCTACCGCGATAAAGCGCGCTTGGGCAATGCTCAGGTTGCCTTCGATAGGGAAATGGCCGAATTGCTCGGTGCCTTCGCCCAGGGCGATGCGGCTGGGTTGGTCGCCCACCTGTTGCCGCCAGGCCTTGTGCATCAGCACGGTGTAGTCTGCGGTCGCTTCCAGGCGGGTGGCTTCGTCTTCCAGCGCCGGGCGTTGCTCGGCGTCTTTGTGCAGGCGCGCAGCACCGCCGCTCCAGTCTTCCGGTGCGAACGGGCTGGTAAAGGCGGGCACGCTGTTCTGCCGCACCAGAATCATTTCTACCTGATACAGGCCTTCGGCGAAGGCGGCTGGCGCGAACAGCGCCAGCAGCAGGGTCAGGCAACGGATGGCACGCATGAATCTTCCTTAGGCAGGCTGTGGGGTCAGGCGCTCGAACAGCGCCTCCAGGGTGTTGAAGCGTTCGTCCGGGCGCTCCATCGGCACCAGGAAGCGGAACTGGGTCGCGCCTTCGAACTTGTAGCGTTTGGGCTGGCCCTGAATCAGTTTGATCAAAGTCAGCGGGTCTACCGGGGTTTCGGCCTCGAACTCGAGCTTGCCGCCATTGGGGCCGGCATCGACTTTCTTGATGCCGAGCTTTTCCGCCTGCAGCTTGAGCGACGTCAGGCGCATGAGGTTCTTGGTGGGTTCCGGTAGCAGGCCGAAGCGGTCGATCATTTCGACCTGCAGGTCCTTGAGGCCCTCTTCGTCAGCCGCCGAGGCAATGCGTTTGTACAGGATCAGCCTGGCATGCACATCGGGCAGGTAGTCTTCGGGGATCAGCGCAGGCAGGCGCAGGTTGATCTCCGGGCCGCCGCCCAGTGGCTGTTCCAGGTTGGGCTGGGTGCCTTTGCGAATGGCCTTGACTGCGCGCTCGAGCATTTCCATGTACAGGGTGAAGCCAACGGCCTGGATCTGCCCGCTCTGGCCTTCGCCCAGCAGCTCGCCGGCCCCGCGGATTTCCAGGTCGTTGGTCGCCAGCACGAAGCCGGCGCCAAGGTCCTGGGTGTTGGCGATCGCTTCCAGGCGCTTTTCGGCGTCGGCGCTGACCTTCTGCCGGGTAGGCGTGAGCAGGTAGGCGTAAGCCTGGTGGTGGCTGCGGCCAACCCGGCCGCGCAGCTGGTGCAGCTGGGCCAGGCCGAACTTGTCGGCGCGTTCGATGACGATGGTGTTGGCGCTGGGCACGTCTATACCGGTTTCGATGATGGTCGAAGCCACCAGCACATTGAAGCGCTTGTGGTAGAAGTCGCTCATCACCTGTTCCAGTTCACGCTCGCGCATTTGCCCATGGCCGATGCCGATGCGTGCCTCGGGTACCAGTTCGGCGAGGTCGGCTGCGCATTTCTCGATGGTTTTCACATCGTTGTGCAGGTAATACACCTGGCCGCCGCGCAGCAGTTCGCGCAGCAGCGCCTCTTTGACGGTGCTCTTGTTCTGCTCCATCACGAAGGTGCGCACTGACAGGCGGCGCGCCGGCGGCGTGGCGATGATGGACAGGTCGCGCATGCCCGCCACCGCCATGTTGAGCGTGCGCGGGATGGGGGTGGCGGTGAGGGTGAGGATGTCGACTTCGCTGCGCAGGGCCTTGAGCTGCTCCTTCTGGCGTACGCCAAAACGGTGCTCTTCGTCGATGATTGCCAGGCCCAGGTCCTTGAAGCGTACGTCGTCCTGTAGCAGCTTGTGGGTGCCGATCAGGATGTCGATCTTGCCCTGGGCCAGGTCTGCGGCGGCGGCGGCGACTTCCTTGGCGGACTTGAAGCGGCTCATCACTTCCACGGTCACCGGCCAGTCGGCGAAGCGGTCGCGGAAGCTGTTGTAGTGCTGTTGGGCGAGCAGGGTGGTCGGCACCAGTACCGCCACCTGGCGGCCGCTGTGCACGGCAATGAACGCCGCACGCATGGCCACTTCGGTTTTGCCGAAGCCCACGTCGCCACAGACCAGGCGGTCCATCGGCTTGGGCGCGAGCATGTCGGCGCGCACGGCTTCGATGGCGGCCTGCTGGTCGGGGGTTTCCTCGAACGGGAAGCCGGCGCTGAACGTGGCGTAGTCGGCGGACGGGTCGGCGAAGGCGTAGCCTTTGCGCGCGGCACGCCGGGCGTAGATGTCGAGCAGTTCGGCGGCCACGTCGCGGACTTGTTCGGCAGCCTTGCGCTTGGCCTTCTGCCAGGCTTCCGAACCCAGCCGGTGCAGCGGTGCCAGGGCGTCGTCGCTGCCAGTGTAGCGGGCGATCAGGTGCAGGTTGGCGACCGGCACATAGAGCTTGGCGTTTTCGGCATATTCCAGGGTCAGGAACTCTGCAGCCTGGCCGTCGATTTCCAGCGTGGCCAGGCCCAGGTAGCGGCCTACGCCATGGTCAATGTGCACCACCGGTGCGCCTTCGCGCAGTTCGGTAAGGTTCTTGATTACCGCGTCATTGGCGGTTTCGCCACGTTTGTCACGGCGCCGGCGCTGCATGACGCGCTGGCCGAACAGCGGGCTTTCGGCGACCAGGGCAATGGCCGGGTCGTCCAGCAGCAGGCCTTCGTCCAGTGGGGCGATGGTGATGGCCAGACGCTCGGCACCGGTGATGAAATCGTGCCAGCCATCAACGGTGTGCGGGCGCAGCTTCAGCCGTTCGAGCAGCTCCAGCAATACCTCGCGTCGGCCGGCCGATTCAGCGGTGAACAGCACGCGGCCGGGGAACTGGTCGAGGAAGCTGGCCAGCTCGGCCAGTGGCTGGTTGGCCTTGGCCTCGATCGCCAGGTTGGGCAGGGCGCGCGCCGGGAAGCGCTCGCGCCCTGCGCCGGGTTCCAGGTCGTCGCTGCTGACCACCACCCGCGGCCACTGCTTGAGCCGGGCGAAGCAGTCTTCGACCGGCAGGAACAGCTCGGCCGGTGGCAGCAGTGGCCGGCTGAGGTCGCCACGGCGGTCTTCATAGCGCCCGCGCACGTCGTTCCAGAAGTGTTCGGCGGCCTGTTCCACTCCCGGCAGCGAAAACACCTGGGTGTCCGCCGGCAGGTAGTCGAACAGGGTGGAGGTTTCTTCGAAGAACAGGGGCAGGTAGTACTCGATACCGGCGGGGATGATGCCGCTGGCCAGGTCCTGGAAGATCGCGCTGCGGCGGAAGTCGACGTCGAAGCGTTCGCGAAAGCGTGCCTTGAAGCGGGTCACTTCGTCCTTTTGCATGGGGAATTCGCGCGCAGGCAGCAGGCGCACGGAATCCACCTTGTCTATCGAGCGCTGGGTCTCGGGGTCGAAGGTGCGCAGGGTCTCGATCTCGTCATCGAACAGGTCGATGCGGTAGGGCAGCTTGCTGCCCATGGGGAACAGGTCGATCAGTGCACCGCGCACGGCGAACTCGCCATGCTCATAGACCGTGTCGACGCAGCGGTAGCCGGTGGCTTCCAGCCGCGTGCGCATCTGCTCCACGTCGAGGGTCTGGCCCACGTCCAGCACCAGGCTGCTGCCCAGCAGAAAACGCGTGGGTGCCAGGCGGTGCAGGGCGGTGGTCACCGGCACCACGAGGATGCCGTGGCTCAGCTCAGGCAAGCGGTAAAGGCTGGCGATGCGCTGGGAGATGATGTCCTGGTGCGGCGAGAATAGGTCGTAGGGCAGGGTTTCCCAATCGGGAAACGGCAGCACCGGCAGGTCGGGTGCGAAGAAACGCAGCTCCTGTTCCAGGCGGTCGGCGGCCTGGCTGTCGGCCGTCAACAACAGGGTGAAGCGGCCAGCGCTGCTGGCGGCCTCGGCGATGGCAAGGCTGAGGGCGGCACCGGGCAGGTTGCCCCAGGTTTGTTTGCCGGCCGTGGCCGACATTTGCGGTAGGCGCAGAACTGACACGGGAGATTGCACTCCAAGCGTTGCGGCAAAGAGACCGATTGTACCGGTGACGGTGCCGGCTGTCAGGCTCCAAAGGGCATGAATGCTGGCTTGGCTCACTGCGACAGGCGCTCATTGCCGGTTCTGTGTTGGGGCGTCATAATGTAGCCCCTTTTTTCTGTCCCTACATGTGGAAGGTTCCCGTGACTCAGAAGCCCGACCAGTGTCTTGGTGAGTGGATCGATCGTGAAGCGCTGGCTGAAGCGATGATCCCGCTTATCGGTCAGCTCTACCGCAACAACAATGTGGTGAGCTCGATTTATGGCCGCAGCCTGATCAACCGTTCGGTTATCTCGATCCTCAAGGCGCACCGCTTTGCGCGTCATCGCCAAACCGACGAAACCGAACTGTCCGTCCACGAGACATTCCCCCTGCTCAAAGCCATGAGCGAGCTGAAACTGGGCGCCGCTTCGGTCGACCTGGGCAAGCTGGCCAACAAGTTCAAGCAGGAAGGCAATGGCCGCACTGCCGAGCAGTTCGTCCGTGAAGAGCTGGCCGACGTGGTTGGCCAGCAGAACGCTTCGGCACGCAAAGGCACTGACGTGGTGCTGTACGGCTTCGGCCGCATCGGCCGCCTGCTGGCGCGCATCCTGATCGAGAAGACCGGTGGCGGCGACGGCCTGCGCCTGCGCGCCATCGTTGTGCGCAAGGGCGCCGAAAACGACCTGGTCAAGCGTGCCAGCCTGCTGCGCCGTGACTCGGTGCATGGCCCGTTCGATGGCACCATCACCATCGATGAAGCCAACAACACCATCACTGCCAACGGCAACCTGATCCAGGTTATCTACGCCAAGAACCCAAGCGAAGTCGACTATACCCAGTACGGTATCGAAAACGCGCTGATCGTCGACAACACCGGTGTATGGCGTGATGCCGACGGCCTGGGCCAGCACCTGGCCTGCCCAGGCGCTGCCCGCGTGATCCTCACCGCACCTGGCAAGGGCGCGCTGAAGAACATCGTGCATGGCATCAACCACGGCGATATCACGGCCGATGACAAGATCATCTCGGCAGCTTCCTGCACCACCAACGCCATCGTGCCGGTGCTCAAGGCCATCAACGACCAGTACGGCATCGTCAACGGCCACGTCGAAACCGTTCACTCGTTCACCAACGACCAGAACCTGATCGACAACTTCCACAAGGGCAGCCGCCGTGGCCGCGCCGCGCCGCTGAACATGGTCATCACCGAAACCGGTGCCGCCACCGCTGCTGCCAAGGCACTGCCAGTGCTCAAGGGCAAGCTGACCGGCAACGCCATCCGCGTACCTACGCCGAACGTTTCGATGGCCATCCTCAACCTGAACCTGGAAAAGGCCACTACTCGCGACGAAATCAACGAGTACCTGCGCCAGACCGCAATGCACTCGGAGCTGCACAAGCAGATCGACTACGTTGCCTCGCAGGAAGTGGTTTCGACCGACTTCGTTGGCTCGCGCCACGCCGGTGTGGTGGACGCTGAAGCGACCATCGCCAATGACAACCGTGTTGTTCTGTACGTGTGGTACGACAACGAATTCGGTTACAGCTGCCAGGTGGTTCGCGTGATGGAAGACATGGCCGGTGTGAACCCGCCTGCATTCCCACGCTGATTCGCGGGTAAGGCAATGAAGAAACGGGAACCTTCGGGTTCCCGTTTTTTTTGCCTGCTTTTCATGTTGCTGCGGCCTTTGCAGGTGCGTACGCCCGGTAAATCACTTGGGCTCGGATGACGAGCGGCACTATTTCGAGGACAATGGCCGGCGCTATTGGCACCCCCTATCGATGCCCGTGTCCGGAGACAGGTGCGCATGCCCGTGCCGCCGTTCGGGTGACTCGGGCCGGGGGTGGCTGCGTCTCCCGAGCTACGCCCGCGTTTGCGCAGGCGGTGAAAGGCGAGTGAAAGCGCAAGCAGGGATGATTGCCGCCAGGGATCGGTAAAGCATATGTAGTGCGGGCGAAATTGGCCTACGACGCGACCAAGGGTTAATGTGCGCGGCGTTCACGCTTGATTAGACTGCACCCGAATTTTCTCATGGCGCCCCGGCGGCATGATCGCGTCCCGCGAGCGACCGTGGCTTGCGGGCCAGTTCTGAAGGAGTACGCATGGCTGTCTACAACTACGACGTAGTGGTGCTGGGTTCCGGCCCGGCCGGTGAAGGCGCGGCAATGAATGCCGCCAAAGCAGGGCGCAAGGTTGCGATGGTCGATGACCGTCGCCAGGTCGGTGGTAACTGCACCCACCTGGGCACCATCCCGTCCAAGGCACTGCGTCACTCGGTGCGGCAGATCATGCAGTTCAACACCAACCCCATGTTCCGTGCCATTGGCGAGCCGCGTTGGTTTTCGTTCCCGGACGTGCTGAAAAGCGCCGAGAAGGTCATCGCCAAGCAAGTGGCTTCGCGCACGGGCTACTACGCCCGCAACCGGGTTGACGTGTTCGTCGGTACCGGCAGTTTTGCCGACGAGCAGACCGTGGAAGTGGTGTGCTCGAACGGCGTGGTGGAAAAGCTCAATGCCAAGCACATCATCATCGCGACCGGTTCACGCCCCTACCGCCCGGCCGACATCGACTTCCACCACCCGCGCGTCTACGACAGCGATACCATCCTCAGCCTCAGCCACACCCCGCGCAAGCTGATCGTTTACGGCGCCGGCGTTATCGGTTGCGAATACGCTTCGATCTTCAGTGGCCTGGGTGTGCTGGTAGAGCTGGTGGACAACCGCGGCCAGTTGCTGAGCTTCCTCGACTCGGAAATTTCCCAGGCGCTGAGCTACCACTTCAGCAACAACAACATCACCGTGCGGCACAACGAAGATTATGAGCGCGTCGAAGGCCTGGACAACGGTGTGATCCTGCACCTGAAGTCGGGCAAGAAGATCAAGGCCGACGCCTTGCTGTGGTGCAACGGCCGTACCGGCAACACCGACAAGCTGGGCCTGGAGAACATTGGCATCAAGGTCAACAGCCGGGGCCAGATCGAGGTCGACGAGGCCTACCGTACCAGCGTGCCGAACATCTACGGCGCCGGTGACGTGATCGGCTGGCCAAGCCTGGCCAGTGCCGCCCATGACCAGGGCCGCTCGGCCGCTGGCAGCATCGTGGACAACGGCAGCTGGCGCTTCGTCAATGACGTGCCGACCGGCATCTACACCATTCCGGAAATCAGCTCGATCGGCAAAAACGAACAGGAGCTGACCCAGGCCAAGGTGCCGTACGAAGTGGGCAAGGCGTTCTTCAAGAGCATGGCGCGGGCGCAGATTGCCGGCGAGCCGCAAGGCATGCTGAAGATTCTGTTCCACCGCGAAACCCTGGAAATCCTGGGTGTTCACTGCTTCGGCTACCAGGCCTCGGAGATTGTCCACATCGGCCAGGCGATCATGAACCAGCCAGGTGAGCAGAACAACCTGAAGTATTTCGTCAACACCACGTTCAACTACCCGACCATGGCCGAAGCCTACCGGGTAGCTGCCTACGACGGCCTGAACCGGCTTTTTTGAGCGGCTCCGACCGGTGGCCTGAGCCGGTCGGAGAGACCGATTTCAACCCTGCCCGAGGGTGGTCTTGGCCAAACCGGGAAAGTCTGTAATCAGGCTGTCCACGCCAAAGTCAGCCAGCCGGCGCATCAGTGCCGGCTCGTTGACCGTCCACACCGACACGTGCAAACCCTGGGCCTGTGCTTTGAGCAGGCGTTCGGGGGTGCATAGCGTCCAGTTCAGGGCCAGCAAGTCGCAGCCGTAGTTCTGGGCGACCTTCAACGGGTCGAGCCACGCGTACTCCGCCACCAGCCCACGTTTCACATCTGGCACCAGCTCCTGGGCTGCACCCAGTACTTCGCGCGAGCTGGAGGTGATGGTGACCTTGTCCAGCAAGTTGTACTGCTGGGCCAGCTCGCGGATGGCCAGAACGGTGGTGGCAGCGCGCGTGCGCGAGGCGCTTTTTACCTCCAGTTGCCAGTGCTCGAACGGGCATTTCTGGAACAGCTCTTCCAGCGTGGGAATCGGGCAGGGCTGCACGTGGCCTGGCCCGCCCTTGCGGGCATCGACCTTGACCAGGTCGGCGGCCGGGTGTTCGACCACCTTGCCGCGCCGGCCGGTGGTGCGCTTGAGGGTGGCGTCGTGGATCACCATCAGCTGGTTGTCGGCTGACAGGTGCAGGTCCAGTTCGCAGCGGGTCACGCCGTGTGCCAGACATTGCTGGAAGCTGGTCAGGGTATTTTCGGGTGCTTCGCCCTTGGCGCCGCGATGGCCGTAGATCAGGGTCACGTTCGTTCCTTCAGATCAGAGAAAACAGGTTCAGGATGCAGGGCTGTTCTGTTCCAGTTGCTGGCGCCGTTGCTGCTGTTGGCGCTGCAGGATGTAACGGGCCAGCAGTTGCCGTTGGGCGTCGGTCATGTCGATGAACTCGGTGCCGACGTCGTAACCGCCCCCGGTGCGCTGGTCGCAGTGGGTGACTTTGCCGCGCAGCAGCAAGCCGTGGGCACGAGGCATCAGCACCATTTTCACCTTGACCCGGGTGCCGGGGGCAAGCGGGTTGTGCTGGGTGAATTCGATACCGCCTTCGGAAATGACCACTGGCTGGGGTTGCCCCACTTCGCCGAGCAGGGTCTGGGCGACCACTGCACTGAGCAGGTCGAGGCGTTTGTTCTGCGCGCGCAGGAAGGCGGCCAGGGTGCGGTCCTTGTCGCTCAGCTGGCGCAGCAGGTGCTGCGCCTCGAAGTCTGACAGGTGCAGCTCGCTGAGCAGGTTGAACAGTGGGGAATCATCTTGCAATACATCTGGGTCAAGGGCTTCGGCCGCGCTGAGGGGGCTTATTTGAAGTGCGATCCGATCGTCGATGCGGTAGTATTCGCGGCGATCTTCTTCGTCTAATGTCGTCATGGCGAACCCAAGGTAGCGGCGGTGGTCCGAGTGTAAAGCCGCCGTAGGCGCCTCGCCACAAGGACGTTCCCTTTCATCCGAACAAGCCCCGACATGTTCAGACCTCTTTTCGCATTTATCGGTACGCGTTATACCCGTGCCAAACGTCGCAATCACTTCGTCTCGTTCATTTCCCTGACCTCGATGATCGGCCTCGCCCTGGGCGTGGTGGTGATGATCGTGGTGCTGTCGGTGATGAACGGTTTCGACCACGAGATGCGTACCCGCGTGCTGGGCATGATCCCGCATGCCACGCTGGAGAGCGGCCAACCCATTGCCGATTGGCAGGCCCTTGCCCAACAAGTAAAGCAGAATCCGCAGGTGGTGGCGGTTGCGCCGTTCACCCAGATGCAAGGCCTGCTGACCCATGATGGCAAGGTGCAGAAAGTGCTGCTCAATGGCATCGACCCGGCCCGCGAGCGCGAGGTGTCGATCATCGACAACTTTGTCTTGCAGGGGCGCCTGGACCAGTTGGCGCCGGGCGAGTGGGGGATCATGATCGGTGACAAGGCGGCGGCCAAGCTGGGTGTGGCCATCGGCGACAAGCTCACCTTCGTCGCCCCCGAGGTCAGCGTGACCCCGGCCGGCATGTTCCCGCGCATGAAGCGCTTCACCGTGGTCGGCACCTTCCACGTTGGCGCGGGCGAGATCGACGGCTACCTGGGCTTGACCAACATCAGCGACCTGTCGCGCCTGCACCGCTGGAAGCCCGACCAGGTGCAGGGCCTGCGCCTGAAATTCGACGACCTGTTCCAGGCGCCGCGGGTAGCCTGGAGCATCGCCCAGCAGTTGGGTGACCAGGCGTTCTACAGCCGCGACTGGACCCGTACCCACGGCAACCTGTACCAGGCGATCCGCATGGAAAAAGCCATGATCGGCCTGCTGTTGCTGCTGATCGTGGCGGTGGCCGCGTTCAACATCATTTCCACGCTGGTGATGGTGGTCAACGACAAGCGTGGCGACATCGCCATCTTGCGCACCCTCGGCGCGACGCCCGGGCAGATCATGCTCATCTTCATGGTCCAGGGCACGGTGATCGGGGTGATCGGTACCCTGATCGGCGCCGTGGTCGGCATTCTTGCCGCACTGAATGTCAGTGCGGCCATCGCCGGCATCGAGAAACTGATCGGGCACAAGTTCCTCAATGCCGACGTGTATTTCATCGATTACCTGCCGTCGCAGATCCAGGCCCAGGACGTGTACATGGTCTGTGGCGCGGCGCTTGTCCTGAGTTTCTTCGCCACCTTGTACCCGGCCTGGCGTGCGGCCCGTACCCAGCCTGCCGAGGCGCTACGTTATGAGTGAGTCGCGCATGAGTGATAAAGCCGTTCTGAGTTGCCGCAACCTGGGCAAGTCCTACGACGAGGGCCCGGAGTCGGTACAGGTGCTGTCCGGCCTCAACCTGGAGCTGCACGCCGGTGAGCGCATTGCCATTGTCGGCAGTTCGGGCTCTGGCAAGAGCACCTTGCTGAACCTGTTGGGCGGCCTTGACCGGCCCACCCAGGGCAGCGTCTGGCTGGCGGGCGAAGAGCTGTCGGCGCTGGGTGAGCGTGCCCGCGGCCTGCTGCGCAACCGTGAACTGGGCTTCGTCTACCAGTTTCACCACTTGCTGCCGGAATTCACCGCCATCGAAAACGTGTGCATGCCATTGCTGATCGGCCGCACGCCCATCCCCGAGGCCCGCGAGCGGGCCGAAGCACTGCTCAAGCGCGTAGGCCTGGGCCACCGCCTCAACCACAAGCCGGCCGAGCTGTCGGGTGGCGAGCGCCAGCGTGTGGCCATTGCCCGGGCCCTGGTCAACCGCCCTGGCCTGGTGATGCTCGACGAGCCTACCGGCAACCTCGACCACCATACTGCCCAGGGCATTCAGGAGTTGATGCAGGAGCTGTCCAGTGCTTCGCGCACAGCGTTCCTGGTGGTAACGCACGACCTCAGCCTGGCGCGCCAGATGGACCGTGTATTGAAGCTCGACGACGGCCACCTGGTGGCAATCTGAGCGACTGTACGGGGCAGCAGGCGTTGCCCCGTTTTCCTGTTTTCATTGGGTGATTTCGTACATGTTCAGACCCTTGCCCATTTTCATCGGCGCGCGCTACACCCGAGCCAAGCGCCGCAACCACTTCATCTCGTTCATCTCGATGACCTCGATGATCGGCCTGTCGCTGGGCGTGCTGGCGATGATCGTGGTGCTGTCGGTGATGAACGGCTTCCAGCGCGAAATGAGCTCGCGCATCCTGGGCCTGGTGCCGCATGCCGCCATCCTCGGGGTGCAGCCACTGGACGACTGGCACAAGGTTGCCGATGCGGCGCTGCAGAACCCGGCAGTGATGGCCGCCGCGCCCATTACCGAAATGGAAGGCATGCTCTCGTACAAGGGCGCGATGCAGCCGATCCAGGTGAGCGGTATCGACCCGGCCGAGGAGAGCAAGGTCTCCATCGTCGGCCAGCACATCGTCCAGGGCCGCTTGCAGGACCTGCAGCCCGGTGAGTTCGGCGTGGTCATCGGTGAGCTCACGGCCCGCCGTTTCCGCCTGAATACCGGCGACAAGCTGACCTTGATCGTGCCGGAAATCAGCAAGGAGCCGGGTGGTATCACCCCGCGCATGCAGCGCCTGACCGTGGTCGGCATTTTCAAGGTCGGCGCCGAACTGGATGGCTCGCAGGCCTATATCCATATGGCCGATGCTGGCCAGATGCAGCGCTGGGCGCCGGGCCAGGTGCAAGGCGTGCGCCTGAAGCTGCACGACCTGTACGCCGCGCCGCAGGTGTCCAAGGCCATCGCCGCCGGGCTGGGCGATGCCTACCGTGCCGATGACTGGTCGCACACCCAGGGTAGCCTGTTCAGTGCAATGAAGATGGAAAAGACCATGATCGGCCTGTTGCTGATGATGATCATTGCAGTGGCGGCGTTCAACATCATCGCCACCCTCGTGATGGTGGTGAACGACAAAGGCCCGGACATCGCCATTTTGCGCACCCTGGGCGCCACGCCAGCGCAGATCATGGGTACGTTCATGGTCCAGGGCAGCCTGATCGGTATTGTCGGCACCCTGATTGGCGGGGTGCTGGGCGTGATTGCCGCGCTGAACGTCAGCCAGATCGTCGGCTGGCTGGAGCGGGTGAGCGGGCAGCACATCTTCACCTCGGATGTGTACTTCGTCAGCAGTTTGCCGTCGCAGCTGGAGGGGAGCGATGTGCTGATGATCTGCACCGCCGGCCTGGTGATGAGCTTCCTGGCAACCATCTACCCGGCTTACCGGGCTTCGCAGGTGCAGCCGGCCATTGGCCTGGCGGTTTGAGCCACAGCTGAAGGCTTGCGCAGCGGGCTGCGAGGCAGCCTGTTTCACCGGCCTTCAGTGAATTCGATCACGAAGCGCGTCCACCCCTGCGCGCACTCCGCGCGAATGCAGCCGCCATGGGCCTGCACGATCGACCGGGTAATCGCCAGCCCCAGGCCGGCATGCTCGCTACTGCCTTCACGCCGTGCCGGGTCTACCCGGTAGAAGCGGTCGAACAGCCGTGGCAGGGCCGCGGGCTCGATGGCCGCGCCGGTATTGGCCACGCTGATGCTGGGCCCCGCTGCCAGGGCCACCCGTATCTGCCCGCCTGCCGGGGTAAAGCGCAGGGCGTTATCCAGCAGGTTGGACAGGGCCCGGCGCAGCATGTGCCGGTCGCCGTGCAGCATGGCCTCACCTTCGCGCAGCATCTGCACGTCGCCGTCTTCGGCCAGCGGTGCGTAGTATTCCAGCAGCGCATCCACTTCCTCATGCAGTGCCAGTGGCGCTTGCCCAGGCACCAGCAGCCCATGGTCGGCCTTGGCGAGGAACAGCATGTCATTGATCATCTGTGCCATCCATTGCAGCTCCTCCAGGTTGCCATGCAGGGCCTCGCGGTATTCTTCCAGGCTGCGCGGGCGGGTGAGGGTGACCTGGGTGTGGGTCAGCAGGTTGGACAGCGGTGTGCGAAGCTCGTGGGCGATGTCGGCGGAGAACGCCGACAGGCGCTGGAACGCATCGTCCAGGCGCTGCAGCATGGCGTTCATGGTGCTGGCCAGTTCGGCCAGTTCTACGGGCATCTGGGCCACTGGCAGGCGGGTGGTGAGCGAGCGAGCCGATACCCCAGCGGCCACCTGGCCCATTTGCCGCAACGGCCGCAGACCGCTGCGGGCCGCCCAGGCGCCCAGCAGCGCGGTGGCCAGCGCCGACAGGCCGACGGTCAGCCAGATCAGGCGCTGCATGCCTTGCAGGAAATGCTGGTGGTGCGTGATATCAAGGTACAACGCCAGTTGTGGCGATGCGTTGCTGCCCGGCGCCAAGGGCGCGGTCAGGCTGCGGTAGTCCGCCCCTTGGGCATGCTGGGTACCCAGCCCGGTCGGCAGCACTGCCGGCGGCAGGCCGCTGCGGCTGGCGAACCAGGGCGTGCCGTCGGCGCCGCTGATGCGCAAGCCCAGGTCGGCTTGATGGCTCAGCGCTTCGCGCAGGGCGGGCAGGCGCGCCTTCAGCGCTTCGGCGGTAGTGATGCCGTCCAGTTGCGTGCGCAGCAGCGACAGCCGTGAGGCGAGTAGTTGTTGATCCAGTTCGATGAAGTGCTGCTCACTGGCCCGGTTGAACAACAGGCCGGCGCCCAGCGAAACAGCGGCGGTGCACGCGGCGAACAGCAGCGCCAGGCGGCTACCGAGGGATACCCGGCGCATCACGCTGGCCGCTCTTCGAGTACATAGCCCATGCCGCGCACGGTGTGGATCAACTTGTTGGGGTGCGGGTCGTCGATTTTCAGGCGCAGGCGGCGGATTGCCACTTCGATCACATTGGTGTCGCTGTCGAAGTTCATGTCCCACACCTGTGAGGCAATCAGCGACTTGGGCAGCACCTCGCCCTGCCGGCGCAGCAACAGTTCCAGCAGGGAAAATTCCTTGGCGGTCAGGTCGATACGGCTGCCTGCGCGTTCGGCGCGGCGGCGGATCAGGTCCAGGCGCAGGTCGGCCAGGCTCAGGGTGGTGTCCTGGCTCGGGCTGGCGCCACGGCGCAGCAGGCTGCGCACCCGCGCCAGCAGTTCGGAAAAGGCGAACGGTTTGACCAGGTAATCGTCTGCGCCCAGCTCCAGGCCATGTACCCGGTCCTCGACGGCATCGCGCGCGGTCAGGAACAGCACAGGCGTATCCCGACCGGCCTGGCGCACGGCCTGCAGGATCTGCCAACCGTCGCGACCGGGCAGCATCACATCCAGGATCAGCAGGTCGTGGTCGCCGCTCAGGGCCAGGAACTGGCCGGTCTCCCCATCGCTGGCCAGTTCGGTGGCGAAGCCGGCCTCGTTCAGGCCCTGGCGCAAGTACTGGCCGGTACGGGCCTGGTCTTCGACGATCAGCAGTTTCATAGAGGCACCAAGGTTTCAGCTGGCTTGCGGTGATGGTGGAGACGGCGCGCCCCGTGCGTAAGCCGCTGGGGCGGCTGAAATGATACGTGACGGTGTGTCTGCATGCCCAACCTGACAAAGTTGTAATCTTGCTGTCAGCCAGTTGCCAGTCACCGGTGACTAATGTGGCTGCACCCTGTCGTGTATTCCCGGAGTCATCATGAAACGCCTGTTCCTCGCCGCCACCCTTGCCATGGCCAGCCTGCCGGCCCTAGCCGGCCAGGCCGGCACCTTTGCCTTCGGCGAGCCAGCCCCGGCGGCCAAGGCCACCCGCACTGTAGAGGTGGTACTCAAGGACATCGCCTTCGAGCCCAAGCGCCTGCAGGTAAAAGCTGGCGAAACCGTACGTTTCGTGCTCGTGAATGAAGGCAAGCTGCCACACGAATTCAACCTGGGCGACAAGGCCATGCACGCCGAACACCAGAAGGAAATGCTTGCCATGCAAGGCAAGCTGTTCAATGAGGGCATGAACCACCAGGGCATGGACCATGGCCAGGCGATGGACCCTGGGCAAATGATGGGCCATGAACAGATGAACGATCACGGCGGTGGGCACGCGCACGGCGGCGGCAACACGGTGCTGGTGATGCCTGGCCAGCGCGCCGAACTGACCTGGACCTTCCGCAAGTCGGCGCCTATCGAGTTCGCCTGTAATGTGCCGGGGCACTACCAGGCCGGTATGGTCGGGGCACTGACCATCGAGTGACGGGGCCTGCAAGGCGGGGTGCAAAACCGGTAGACTAGGGGCAATTCCGAACCTCCAGGTCAGTTTACATGCATCCCGCTGCCGAACACTCCCCGCTGGGCAAAGCCAGCGAATACGTCGCTACCTACTCCCCGGAGCAACTGTTCCCGATCCCGCGTACGGCCAAGTGGGCCGAGCTGGGTGTTACCGCCCAGACCTTGCCGTGGCACGGTGTGGATTACTGGAACTGCTTTGAGCTGAGCTGGCTGCTGCCTTCTGGCAAGCCCGTGGTGGCGATTGGTGAGTTCGCCATTCCGGCCGATTCGCCCAACATCATCGAGTCCAAGTCGTTCAAGCTGTACCTCAACTCGCTGAACCAGACAGTCTTCGCCACCCTCGACGAGCTGCAGGCATGCTTGGCGAAGGACCTGTCGGCAGCAGCGGGCAAGCCGGTTGGGGTGAAGGTGCGCACGTTGGCAGAGGTCGAGGCCCAGGGGGTGGTGGCGTTGCCCGGCCTGTGCATCGATGCGTTGGACGTTGCCATCAGCAACTACGCACAGCCGCAGCCAGAGCTGTTGCGCTGCAGCCCTGAGCGGGTGGTTGAAGAAACCGTACACAGCCACTTGCTGAAGTCCAACTGCCCGGTTACCGGGCAGCCGGACTGGGGCAGCGTGGTCGTCGAGTACAAGGGCAGGGCGCTGGACCACGCCAGCTTGCTGACCTACCTGATCAGCTTCCGCCAGCATGCCGACTTCCACGAGCAGTGTGTGGAGCGCATCTACCTGGACTTGAAGCACTTGCTGCAGCCGGAGCACCTGACCGTGTATGCACGGTATGTGCGCCGCGGGGGGCTGGATATCAACCCGTACCGCAGCACCGGTGCTATCAGTCCGGATAACCAGCGGCTGGTTCGCCAGTAAGGGCTGGTAACGCAGGAGGGGTGCAATGCACCCCTTCGTGGTGTCAGATCCCCATGCTGTGCAACGAGTTGGCAATGCTGCGCAGGGTGGCGGTAAGGTCGGGGTGTTCGGCCTCGAAGCGCTCGATCGCCAGGTTCACGCCGTCCACCAGGTTGTTGTCCGGGGTGGCTTCCTCCAGTTTCAGCTGTGCCTCGATCTGGCGCGCTTCTTCGTGCAGTGCGGCCAGCTCTTCTTCCGAAAGCGGTACGTTACGGTCCAGTTGCTCGCGCAAGGTGTTCAGGCGCTCTTGCAATTCGCGGGCAGGCATTGGCTTTTCTCCATCAATGGCTTGGCTAGCCATGGACCTCAGCGAAGCGGCAAAGGTTCTGGCCTGCTTTCAGCGTAATCCACCTGCCGCTGCTTTGCATGATCCGCGTCAACATGGCTGTATCAGGGTTTTTCACCTTTGGCACGGCGCCGGGCGATGTCCTGCAGGCAGGTATCCAGCGCTTCCAGGTGGTCGATCACCGAATGCACGCCCAGGCTGAACAACGCCAGGGTCGCCTTGCCGCGCGCCAAGTCCTGCTCCGCAGGGGGTAGCGCTTGCCATTGGGCGGAACCGGGTTCGCACAGTGGGCTGCAGGCAGCCAGGCCGATCGTCCACAGCCCGGCGTTGAGCCCCGCCTGCAGCAACCGCGGGTCGCCGCTGACCAGTACACAGCCTGCCAGGCGTTGGCTGCCCAGCTGCATCAGTGCTTGCCAGCAGGCATTGGGTGCTGGCAAGCCCGGGTCGGTCACCGTAAGCCCCGGGAGCCAGTCAGGCAGCACCTGGGCCATGCGCTGGCTCGGCGGGTCGGCGATCTCATCCAGCCAGATACAGGGGACGTAGCGCTGATGCAGGTTGGCGAGGATGGCCAGCGCGCCGGGGGCCGGTGCGGGTGCGCCGTTGGCACTCTGTACCAGGCAACCGCGCAGGCCGAACAGCACAGCGGTGAGGGCGGGTGTAGCGTGCATGGCGGCGTCCCCAAATACGCCGCAGGCTATTGGCTGATTGTTACCGCCCTGTGACAGCGGGGCTGGTGCAACAGTTGTTCACAAAATATTGAGCAAAGATGTGTAAAGCTGTCTAACAGCCCGTAAGCCTCTATACTGCCGCCTTAACGCCACGCGACCCGTGCGCTGGCGGTCGAGAAACCCGATGGAGAGACATCTATGCGTAGGATCGGTGCCAGTGTGATCGATCGAGTCACCCAGGCCTGTGTCTGTGCCGGCATGCTGCTGGCGCCCGTGGCCGCCACCCAGGCGGCCACCGAGGAAGATCCCTGGGAAGCGGTCAACCGCCCGATCTTCCGTTTCAACGATACGGTCGACACCTATGCCCTCAAGCCATTGGCCAAGGGCTATGAGGCCGTTACCCCGCAGTTTCTCGAAGACGGTATCCACAACATCTTCCGTAACCTGGGCGATGTGACCAACCTGGCCAACAATATCCTTCAGCTCAAGCCCCATGCAGCCGGCGTGGACACTGCGCGGCTGATCGTCAACACCACCTTTGGCCTGGGTGGATTCTTCGATGTGGGCACCAAGATGGGCCTGCAGCGCAGCGACGAAGACTTCGGCCAAACCCTGGGCTACTGGGGCGTGCCGAGTGGCCCGTACGTGGTCATCCCGCTGCTAGGCCCGAGCACCGTGCGTGATGGCGTGGCCAGGTACCCGGATACCTATACCAGGCCTTACCGTTACATAGACCACGTGCCGACCCGCAACTCGATATTCGCCCTGGACGTGATCGACACCCGCGCCAGTCTGTTGTCGGCCGAGAAGCTGATCCAAGGCGACAAGTACATCTTCATTCGTAATGCCTACTTGCAGAACCGCGAGTTCAAGGTCAAGGATGGCGAAGTCGAAGACGACTTCTGACCGTTCATGCTGTGCAGGGGCGCCCTGGCTACGCCGCCCCTGCCGGCTTCGGGCGCCGCTTCAATGCATTGCCAGTATCCTCAAGCCGAACTTCTGCTGCCCGCCTGGCTGGTCGGCGATCCACACCACCTCGGTGCTGGCGTGCAGCCCCTTCAAGGCCGGGTGGTCGGAGTCGATCCGCACTTCGAGCTGCTGACCTACCTGAAAATGCTCTGGCGCCTGCACCTGCATGCCGCCGCTGGACAGGTCCAGGCAGCGCGCGGCGATGACCTGGCCTTCGTGCAACAGGCTCACTTCGGCGTCGATGCGCATGCGGATGAAATCGCGTTTCTCGCTGTGGCTGGAGGGCGTGTGGGGCATGCTGCATCCTTCCCATCGGGTTGCGCTGGTCGACTTTCTTATAACTCCCGGCGATTTGCCCTGTAAAGAGCGATGAGGTCGACCCACGCATGCTTGAAACCCCTGGCGGATGGGAGTACCGTCTGCGCCTTACAAGGTTGCTCCACAGTTGCCGACAGTTGCCGGGCAGGTGTTCTTGTCCTACAACTCAAGTAGAGTATGACCACAAAGAATTCCCGTAGCTGGCCGTCTGCCTTGCCGACACCGCTGCACCAACCTAAATCGGCGCCGTTCGCCCACATGCAGAATACCAGTGCAACGCTGCTGATCATCGATGACGACGACGTGGTCCGTGCGAGCCTCGCCGCGTATCTTGAAGACAGTGGTTTCAGCGTGCTCCAGGCCGGTAATGGCCAGCAGGGGCTTCAGGTCTTCGAAGAGCACCAGCCCGACCTCGTGATCTGCGACCTGCGCATGCCGCAGATGGGCGGGCTCGAACTGATCCGCCAGGTCAGCGAGCGTGCGCCGCAGGTGCCGGTGATCGTGGTGTCCGGTGCCGGCGTCATGAGTGATGCGGTGGAAGCACTGCGCCTTGGGGCTGCGGATTACCTGATCAAGCCGCTGGAAGACCTGGCCGTACTGGAACACTCGGTGCGCCGCGCCCTCGACCGCTCGCGCCTGGTGCTGGAAAACCAGCGCTACCGCGACAAGCTCGAAGCCGCCAACCGCGAACTGGAGGCCAGCCTGCACCTGCTGCAGGAAGACCAGACCGCCGGCCGCCAAGTACAGATGAACATGCTGCCGGAAAGCCCATGGGCTGCCGGCGAGTTCGCCTTCGAGCACCAGATCATCCCGTCGCTGTACCTGTCGGGTGATTTCGTCGACTACTTCCGCGTCGATGACCGGCGTATCGCCTTCTACCTTGCCGATGTTTCCGGGCATGGCGCGTCGTCGGCCTTTGTCACCGTGCTGTTGAAATTCATGACCACACGCCTCATGTTCGAACTCAAGCGCAACAAGATGCGTGAGTTCAAGCCATCGGAAGTGCTCAGCCACATCAACCGCGGCCTGATCAACAGCAAGCTGGGCAAGCACGTGACCATGGTAGGTGGCGTGATAGACGAGGATTCAGGCCTGCTGACCTACGCCGTTGGCGGCCACTTGCCGCTGCCGGTGCTGTACACCCCAGGCAACGCCCGCTACCTGGAAGGCCGTGGCCTGCCGGTGGGGCTGTTTGACGAGGCCACCTACCAGGACCTGGTCGTGGAGCTGCCGCCACAATTCAGCATCAGCCTCATGTCCGATGGCATTCTGGACCTTTTGCCGGGTGATACGCTCAAAGATAAAGAAGCCGCCTTGCCGGAGATCGTCAAGGCAGCAGGTGGTAGCCTGGATGGGCTGCGTCAACGTTTTGGATTGGCTACGCTTGGGGAGATGCCGGATGATATCGCCCTATTGGTGTTAAGCAGGAACCTTCAATGAGTACCGGTAGAATCCAGTTCGCCGAGCAGAGCGGTACCTTTGTACTGAAATTTGTCGGTGAAGTGCGCCTGACCTTGTGTTCGGCGCTGGATGCAACGATCGAGAAGATTTTCACGGCGCTGAACTTCTCGGCCATTGTCATCGACCTGACCGAAACCGAGAGCATCGACAGCACCACCTTGGGCCTGCTGGCCAAGCTGTCGATCCTGTCGCGCCAGAAGGTAGGCCTGCTGCCGACGGTGGTGACCACCAATCCGGACATCTCCCGGCTGCTGCAATCGATGGGTTTCGATCAGGTGTTCAATATCGTCGATCGGCCAATTCCCTGCCCCGAGTGCCTGACCGACCTGCCGTCGCAGGACCAGAACGAAGACGTGGTGCGTTCCAAGGTGCTGGAGGCGCACAAGATCCTCATGGGCCTGAATGACTCCAACCGCGAAGCGTTCCATGACCTGGTGAATGCGCTGGAGCGCAGCTAGGCACTGTGCCTTGAGGGGCGTGCGCGGTTGTAGCGGCGCCACTTCGCAAGAGCCTGGCCCACGCGCTGGCCACGCTGCCTGGCTACGGGCCCCCGATAAACTCGGTTGCCTGCGCGCCACCCGCATCCAGCTGATACACGCGTACCGGCCGCCCCTGCCGATCAAAAAACACCTGCCCCAGCCCCGCGCCGTTCCACAGCCGTTCCCCGGCCTTGCTGTGGCTGGGCGTGCGTGGCGAAACCTCCATTTCCCGGCGTTTGGTAAACCAGTTAAGCGGCGAGCGCGGCGAGTACAGCCAGCGGTTGAGGCGGTCCAGCACGTCCAGCAGGCGCCGGGGGAACTCGTTCTTGATGCCGCTGCTGGTCACTTGCCACAAGTGCGGGCTACGTTGGCGGTGGCGAATCAGCACTTCGTAAACGAATGAATAGTGCACATCGCCCGACAGCACCACGTAGTGCCCGGGTGTGCGCGAGTGGCGGAATATGTTGAGGATGACCTGCGCCGCCCCGCGGTGGGCCATCCAGTTTTCGGCGTCGACCAGCAAGGGGTAGCCCAGCCAGCTGAAGACCTTCTGCACCGTCTCGATCAGTTTCACGCCGAAAATCGGCGCCGGTGAAACGATGACTGCCGATGGGTGATCGAGCAGCGCCTGCTGCAGTTCACTCAACGCTTCCCAGTCCAGCAGGCCGGATGGCCTGGCCAGGTTGCTTTCGCTACGCCAGCGGCGGGTACGGGTGTCCAGCACCAGCAAGGGCGGCTCGGTAGGCAGGCTGTTGATTTGGCATGCCTTATACGACTAGATCTAGGCATGGAGGGGCTCGGGACAGGCCCTGCACCCACAGTCGGTTCAGCCGGCCGAAGCGTTTCCTGCTCGGTTACTGGCGCGCGTTTCGCAGCGATGTCCTGTGCCGGCTTCGTGCCGAGCACATTCAGTTACACCAGTCCGAAGGGTAAGAGTTGTTCCTGCCGAGCAGTAAAACCGACCGCAGCAAACGCGGACGTATCGTTAAGATTCCTGCCCTCAAAAGCTTGTGCCCGGTCGCCGCTTGTGATGTGTGGTTGAAAAAAGAGTGGTCTGCGCTTTTTCGCTCGATTGATAGCTGGGAACGGCTTGGGGATATCCGCTTAACCCCAGCAGCCTTTCGCGTTTGAACCGCCACATCCTCACCCGTAGCGGCGTCGACCCCGAGGGTTACTCGGCGCATTGATTGGTTTGATGTCCGCTCGGTTGTGCTTGTGCATTGGGTTGCTGGTGGCTATGCGTTGACTATAATAAAAGATCAATTCAAGAGGAGTTATGAATCATGAATCGCCTCCTGCCTCCTGATTTTTAGATCAGGTTTCATGGTGTGAATAACTAATAAGCCATTGAATTATATGTATTTTATATTTTGAGCTGGTCTTCTATACTGTTGGTGCCTGATCCGTGTTGATTTTCTTTGATTGAATTTTGTTGAAATTAAGATCAATTCTCATTAAATTCGCGCCCCGTCGAAGGGGCATTGCTGCCTGTGTCCTTCGGTACGCACGGTAGGCAGCCCGAGAGATGAGAATGAATAGAACGGCCGTTGTTGCAGTGATCAGCTTGTGCGGTAGCTCCGTAATGGGGGGCGCGCTGGCGAACGAGCAGGGCGAGGTGATGTTGCCCTCCACGGAAATTTCCGCAGAACAAGCTAGCCAACCATATCGCTCAACCACCGCCGTGACGGCTACCAAGACGGACATCCCACTCAAGGATGTGCCCCAGACCGTCGATGTTGTGCCGGCAGAGCTGATCAAAGACCGCAATATTACGACGTTGCAGGGCGCCCTTAAGAATGTCCCTGGTGTTTCTCAGGATGCAGGTGATGGCCAGCGGGATCAGTTTGTGATTCGAGGCTTTTCGGCGCTGAATGACATGTACCTGGATGGCATGCGTGATGACGCCTACTACTTCCGGGACCTGTCCAATATCGATAGGGTCGAGGTCCTCAAGGGGCCTTCTTCTGTGCTTTACGGGCGGGGTTCGTCAGGTGGGCTGATCAACCGAGTGACGAAAAAGCCTGAGGCTAACCCAATCCAGCAGCTCAGCATAATGGGATCGACTGAAGGGCAGCGCCGTACGGAAATGGATCTGGGGGGAGCCAACGATAACGACTCCATTCGTGTCCGGCTCACGGGCGCCCTAGAAGATTCTGATGGTTTCCGTGATCGGTATTTCCTTGAGCGGCAAGCGTTCGCGCCATCAATCCAGTTCAACATTGATCCAGATACGACGCTGACATTGCAGGCTGATTATCTACATGACAAACGCCTGGCTGACACCGGCCTCCCTGCCTATGGCGATCATCCAGTGGATGCGGATATCGACACGTATTATGGATCGCGTGATGCGAAGGGCCAGAACTACGTCGAGACTACGGTGAAGGGCTCAACGATCACTCTCGATCACACGATGAGTGACTCTCTAAGCCTGCATAGTGCTCTGCGGGCATACGATTCTGACGTGACCCGGAAGTATGTAACATTCGGCACGGTGAATACGACGACGAACAAGGTCAGTATGAACCGAGCTGCGCGCTATAAGGAGGAAAGCGGGGTTTTTTGGCAGAACGAGCTCAAGCATCTGTTCGAGACCGGCCCGTTCAGTCATGAAGCGCTGTATGGAATCGAGCTTGGCTATCAGGATCGAAAGGATAAAGGCTTAACCCTGCGTAACGTCGCCACTTACGATGCGTTCAATCCGCAGCTTATCGACTTCCCAGAAATCCCGGGCAGCACCGCAGCTAACCCAGACGCTGATACGCATATCTCAATTGCAGGCTTGTATCTCCAGGATCTCATCACGATCACACCTGAGTGGAAGATGATGATTGGTGGACGATTTGATCGCCTGGCAACAAAGCGTAGTGATGACGGCACAGCTGATATGGACCTGGAACGCACTGACAACACGTTCAGCCCGCGCATCGGGCTTGTCTACGAGCCGGTGGACTGGGTATCGCTCTATGCGACTTACAGCCGCTCCTTCCAGCCGATGGCTGACAACGGGGAGCTGCGTCGAAATAGCGATGAGCTGGATCCAGAGGAAACCGTCAACAAAGAGGTTGGGGCGAAGTTCGACATAAATGATAGGCTTTCGGCGACGGTTTCGGTATTCGACATGACGCGTACGGGGATCTTGATGGATGACCCAGCAGACACGCGGTTCTCGGTAGATGCCGGTACACAGCGGACCCGTGGTATTGAGGTTTCCGTAAATGGCGATCTTGGCAATGGCTGGTCCACCTACGCGGGCTATGCGTGGTTGAAGGGCGAAATGATTGATTCGCCGGTCGAATCAATTGTAGGAAACACGAGCCCGCTGACCCCCAGGAACAGCGCGAGTGTCTGGCTGAAGAAGGAGCTGGGCGGAGGTTTTTATGTCGCAGGTGGAGGACGGTATGAAGGTGAGCGCTTTACCTCACCGAACAACAAAGTGTCGCTTGGTTCATATACGACAGCAGAGCTGGCTGGTGGGTTTCGAAGTGAGCGCTACGATGTGACACTCAACGTCGAAAACATTTTCAACCGTGAGTACTTTGTCTCTGCCAAGGCGGGCAGCGATAACTCCAACTACCCTGGCGCACCTCGTAGTGCTAGCCTGCGCGTTGATTATCGCTTCTAACGAATCAGCGTGAGCTAACCAAGTTTGATCGCAGTCGTTCCGACTGGCCGTTATCGACCAATTGCAGACATCTTTATCTAAGGCTGACTCGCGGCCCATCGCCAGCAAGCTCGGTTTCCTCATATGTGGCGCAGACCTGGAAACTGATGATGTTACTGTGCGAGCCGGCTTGCCGACGATGAGGTCTAGGCCAAGCGGCTGTATGCATGGCAAGATGCTTTAGATATGGATCTAAGCCAAAAGAACTTAAGCAGGCAGGTAATATTTGCTCTGACAAACGGAGCGGTGCAATTACTACTGAAGGGAAGGGCCCCCGACCAAAGCGAGGAGAATCGGGGGCACTGGGAAACTACAAAGTCAGTTATTAGGTGGGGTGGGCCGCGGCGGCGGTGGAGGCGGCTCTTTCCTCGGCTGATGATCCTTTACATAGCGCATCGGAGGTGGAGGTGGCGGTGGTGGCTTTTGGGTCATTAATAGTTTGCTCCTGCTGATGTATGTAGAATGGAAGGAATGATAGCACTGAGGCAAATAGCGCGACTGTCACATAATTTGTAAGCGAGCGGAGATAAATTCCACGCTTGTCGTTGTTTTCTGCATTCACCGTGGCGCCTTCTATATAATAGCTTAGTACCACAGTTTTGAAGTGAGCGTCGGCTTCCTCTTGGGTTTCCCAATATTTCTCGTAATCATTCCGTAAGCTCAAGCGGTGAGTTTCAAGGTCCATCAGTGTGGGAAGGCCTCTATCTGAGTCCCTCAATGACCATGCGGCACGGAAATATAGAGCACCGATAAGAAGCATTAGGCATGTGCTAAGATAGAAAATCCAGAAAAATACGCTCGCGAAACCGTCCGCCGTGGTCGGTGCTTTATTGAGCATGTAGGAAAGGAAGGTAACTATCGCAACTAGCATTGCTAGCGGCATGCTCAATCTGGCGTAGAGCTTTTCCTTGCGATCGAGTTCCTGATAGAAGACCTTTTCGTATAAATTAAATTTTTCTTTATCGTCCATCAATATAGGTCCTGATTTGGTGGCTTTGATGAAGGGTGAACGCCACGGAGCCAGTAATTACTAAATGCTAACACCTGTTTCTCTGTGTGGGCGAAATGGGCTAATGTTAGCTAAGGTTTGATCCAACGAACCAACCTTGCGAAATCAGCAGGTGCCGCTCTTTTAATTTCTAGCGGCACCTTTCTGAGCTTAAAGTCCTGTTTAAGGCGCCGCTAGTGTAGCCAAGCCAGGATGGTTTGAAAAATCTTCCTTCGCTGTGCTTAGTAGGCTGCCAAAGCTGATATCTCTGCCCCCGCCGCCTTGCTTAAGAGTGCGAAGTGCTGCATGCCATGCAGCCTGACCTGAGGGATGAAATTGCAGCCGTGATAGGTCTCCACCGGCGCGGCTCCATACTTCTTGATCTCTAGGTCCAAAAGGATATAGCTCGATCAAGATCCTCTCTAATGCC
The DNA here is from genome assembly GCF_007633355.1 of Pseudomonas sp. BJP69. Classification (NCBI taxonomy): domain Bacteria; kingdom Pseudomonadati; phylum Pseudomonadota; class Gammaproteobacteria; order Pseudomonadales; family Pseudomonadaceae; genus Pseudomonas; species Pseudomonas sp. BJP69. Next base: position 3,754,088 of record NZ_CP041933.1, on the reverse strand, counting down.
GGCCAGGAAGATTGCTCTTTCATCGGTGGTACGAATTCAGCATTGTTCGCCGACTTTTTCCCACCTTTGCTCAGTGCGATGGGGAAGTTATCTTCGACATTGTCAGCCTTAAAGATCGGATGCTGCTCGTCGGGGATTAGTTTTGGCACCTCTTCGGAAACATAATTAAATAGGTCAAAGATCTTTATGAGTCCGCTTGCGGTCTTGTCAGCTGAACCGCGTAGACCTGCCAGTAATGCAGTCGTGAACACGCTGTTCCTTGCGTTAACGAATACAGATGACAACTCGTCAGCGCGGCATGATGCCATTAATGCGCGCCCGCTACCTACTGCCAACTTCGAAAATGTATTCTGGCTGTAGCCAGACTTGAGTTCGTGGCCGCTGTTATCAGTCAAGTATTTTGAGATCGCAGCGCCTCCCGCATGACAAGCATCGATCAAGACTAATAATCGCTTTGCTTTTATTCGTGCAAGCGCAGCCGCTAACTCGCTTGAGCTAATGGAGGTGTTTTCAATGTCAGCGAGATCACCATCCACCGTGAGCAATACGGTGTCCTCAATTCCCGGGGCGCCTACGATCCCACCATGACCGGAGAAGAACACGCAGGCGGTATCTTCAGGCCCGGCCCGAGTGGCCAGTTCATCTAGCCCTGCCAGTACCGCTGTCCGCGTCGCCTTTGCATCTAGGAGGGTGACGACATTGGTAGGATGATAACCACAGTAGTCCGGCGATGAGAGCGTAGCGGCGACGTCATTGACATCGTTCAGAATCGCGCTAGGCAGTCTGGAAATATGCTGATAGTTTGCCACACCAATAAGTAGGGCATGGCCTTGCGAGTAGCCGTTTGTATTCATAATTCATGCCATGGGTAGGTGAGAGATTCAACGCCAACCAACAATGTCCGTATCGCCAATAAATAGGCGTAGCTTCTCGTTCATCGGGAAGTCCTGCGACATAATCTTAAGAAGATCGCGGGCTGTCGGACGGCCGCCGGAGCGGACTGAATACAATGTAGTGTGCCAACGCGTTGATCCATTTTGATACTGTCCGGGCAGTTCGGAGTTCTTACCTCCGGCGCGAGACCAGAGTTCTCCACTATCCGGACCGCTTGGATAGAGCTCACGGGCCTCATCTTCGAAAGCCTTCCACTTCTCGTCAACGCTGAGCTTTGTGATGCCGAGCTTCCAGCGCGTATAAAAGCTAAGCAAACCTGCGCACAATCTGAGCGCTGGCTTGATATCAGGCCGTTCGGAAATCCGATCTGATAGATATTTAGCTGCGCGGTCCCAATGTCGAGACGCGACGAGCGTTCCCAATCGCTCAGATGCCACATGAGATAATTGTTGAACGTCTTTCAAGATGTTGTTAAGCCAGGCAATAAATCGCTCTTCGGGAAAGGACAGGAGGCTACTAATGATCGCAAGACCTACATCAGCGGGCACCGAAGACCTTTCAAGTATTGATCGCAGATCCGCGCTCGCCATGATTGCTTGTTCTAGCGGGGCTTCAGGAGTACTCATCACGAGGCCTTTCGCCGCGATTTCCAGCCAGCCGCATGCGGTTGCTTGGAGGTAATGTCCAAGCTGAAAAGGTGGCAGATGTGACCAGAGTCGCTCCCGCTCTGGAAAGGCACAGAGGTCAGCCAAGGGTGTATTCGCCATAGCCTTAAGTAAATCGGTGTCGACAGGTAGTCCTGCGATAAGTTGAGCGAACACAGTGTCACGCGCACCAATGGCATTGTCAGGTGCGTTCCAATGGGAGGGGGTCTTGGCAATCACTTTACCCCACAATCGTTGCTCGGTAATGTCATCGCAGCGGATATGAGACAGAATCTCAGGATGGACAGCAGCCTGCTCTGAGCACAAGTCGACTACACGTGGATCCTTATGCACGAGCGCACAATTCAATATTTCAAGCGGGCTTGCATATCGAAGGACCGCCCGCAATCCAGCGCTGTGTGCCAGGTCTTTATCTATCTTAAGCTGCTGGCCAGTTGCATCAATAGGGGTTAGCGTTGCTGCTAGCACTGCGCCGTATGCGATCAGCCAGTGTTTCTTCAGCAGGGAAGAGAGCAGAATGTCTGTAGAAGTAACAACAAGCCTTCTGGGGGCTTGCTCCGCAAAATGATGTTCAATTGTTGCATCAGCTGGAAAGTTTTCTACCGTCACGGCAAACGCGCTAGGGTTATTTTTGGCCCATCTCCAAAGTGCGTGGAATATGGCTTTGTTGTCCCGATAAGCTGCAGTCGAAAGGCCATTTTTCACTGCTGCGCACCAGTGCGGCAATGCAAGTTCCTTATCATCTGCAGCTGCGATGATCTCCGTCAAATCGCTATCGTCTTCACGTGCAAATGCGAGGTTACTGACAAGCATTTCAACCGCCGACCACAACGGTTGCGTGCTGGCAAAGCCAGGGAGCGCCAAGTTCCTTAACAGCATCAACTGCTTGCAGCGAGCCCTTGGAATCATGGTTGTGAACCGACCGATCAGTCTGTCCTTGATGGTTGCACCCAATGTCGGCTGGTTTGACAGCCCATCTGCTAAGCGTATCGCGCCCAACAATTCATCGAAGTTTTCTCCGCCAGACAGTAGAGCTTGCAGCCTTTCCAGCCGACTCAGTTCCCTGAGCGACTGAACTTCAAGGCCTAGCTCTTCAGCAAGGTCGAGAATTGGCTGCACATCGCGCTGGCCGCAGAGAATACCGGCGGATTCAGAGTTAGCTGATTCGTCATCAGGCTTGACTATTCGGTGCTTTACCCAGCGAGATTGGAGCTGTTCAGGTGTGCATACAAGGGTCGGCGCCGGCTGCTCGACAAGGTCGCTCGGACCAAAGCTTAGTCGGAACGCGAAGGTGCGTCTTAGGCCCGGCCAGAGATTTTTCCATAAGGAATCAAGGAGCTGCTCAAATCCGTAAACACCCAGTCGAACCACTGGAGTGGGGCCAGAAGCTGACAGAGCGTTGGCAGCACCTATCAAGTCAGCAGCCGGCACGGAGCTTCCGGCACTCTCAAGCTCAAGCGTTAGCGGCGATGAGGGACATTCTGTAATTGAGGTTGCCAGCTGGTTAAATAGCGCGGCTAGACTTTCCACCTTGCACATGTCATCCAAACTGACGATTAGCGCATGAGTCAGCACCATGCCACCGCGCGACGCGCTCGAATCTAGGAACGTGCGAGCAATGAGGTAATAGTCGTCGACAGGAAAACCACGAACAAACGGCGACCAAGCTTGAACACCAGGAGGCACTACATCTGGCAAGTCGAGCTTTGATGCAATCGCCGCAGCTATCGGTGCATCTGTACTCGATGTTCTAAGTCCATGACCGCGTCCAGGGATCTCGCCATAAATCGCCTGCTCAACTCGCATGGTTCTATCTCGCGTCTGCCATCAACTGTTGGATCGGGAGGGTTATATCAGTGTTCCTCACACCATTAGGTAGCACTACATAACCGAATTCTTCGGGACCACGGATTGCGTAATCTGGGTCCGCATCTGTCTTGCTGAGCGCTCGCTCCAGCGCGGACAGCCCAAAAACAGTAGGTGACACCCAATTGCTGCGCACGAACGACCACAACATCGGCAGCCGATCAGCTAACAGATCACTCGGAATTTCTGTCGTATCAAGCTCATCCCAGCAGCTCAGCAAGATGGTCAGGCGCGGTTTACGAAGAGGCCGATCCAAATTAAACTGCGCCAAGTAGAGCAACATTTGAAGTAGCTCTATCGTCCTGGCTTGATCTGAGAGCTCGTGTGCTGTCGCTTCGCCCTGTGGTTCAACAGATGCGAACGACTGCAGCGGTCGCGAGAACAAGTCCTCTTCGGAGCGAAGAGAGTGCAGCCTAATTAGCACTACCCAGTCCGTGGCCTCTACCACTCTCTCGCGCCAGGCGTCCGGAATCCGGCGTTGTGTGACGAGACTGCGAATCTGCTCGCCGCCATAGTCTGGCCAAACCAGCTCGGCACACCGACCGGTTTGGTCTGTAATGGGCCAGACACTTTCGACATAGATGTTCGCCGGGGTGTGGTCGGTAGCCTTTCCCTCAGTCAGGCAGCTTAGAGCCGCAGTGAATGCCTCTAGGTTCGTTGGAGCGCGTGTGATTTCAAGTTCGCAAGACTTCACCATGAGCCGCTTCAAAAACTGAGCCCCGTAGTGAGTCTTACCGACATTTGACTCGCCGACTAACAAGATGGTGTGTTGTGCAGCCACCAGCTATCTCCTACCAAATCGAAAAAGCGGATCGTGACCACCGACTTCTGTCATGGGTAACTCAAGCCCTGCGCGCTTGGTGCAGAGAATCCATTCAAATACCTTCCGGAAGCCTTCTGCAGCGTCTACCTGGGCAGTAGCTGATACGCTTACTGTAAACTCTGGGACGCCAGGTGAGTGTGATGCGACGGCCTTTCTGATCTGCGCCTCCATAGCCTCTGCCACATCGACATCTCCTTTCGTCCAGACGAGTGCCAAGCGTCTACCGCAAGACTCGGCTACTGCGCGCTGAGCAAGAAGCTGAAAGTCGTTTCTAGCGGTCCCCATTTTCGGTCCAGAAAGAGCCTGACGGTCAGCAATCAGTAGCGTGACGTCTGCGTGTCGAGCAATCCACCGGGCTCCTTCAGCGTCTGCAGCCTGCTCGTTGATCGCCCACTTCTGGAACCACTCTCCAGGTGCATCGGCAAAGAGAAGGTCGCGTAGCGAACCGTCTTCCCGGCGGAAAGCAAGATGAAGCATGCCGGGTGCCCGAGCAGCTCCGCTAGGTGTATGGGGCGGAAAGCTTGGTGGGTGTCCCGGCTTCCAGCGCAGATATGTAGCTACCGCTTCCCATCCTGCTAGCGTGTAAGAGTTGCTAAATACATTAGTTTCATTAGTCAATGCACCTTGTCCCAGCAGCAGATAGAACGCCCCGAGAAGCGTCGTCTTACCTGCGCTTTCAGGTCCTACGATGCCGACAGTGATGGGTTTGATCCTACCGCTGACGAAGTTGAGGTCAGACTCTCCCATCGCTAGACCGCTCCATGGGAGGAGCAATTGTTCGAAATCAGCCGCAGCAGTTGCTCCACTGTCACATCCACGCATCCACTCCGGGCATTGGTCGTGCCGCATGTGGCCCAGCGTGCAGGTTGTGTTGTCATCAGCGAAACAGTGAGGGTGAGGGCATCTGTCCATAGGCGTCCTAGTTCTTCTTGGGCCGTTTGGTTTGGCTTTCACTCATGGCGCGTGCGCTCTGAAGCTCACGGAACAAGTACGTTCCCCATTCGTAGGGGCTCATTTTGGTGGAGGCGTCAATTCCGCTGAGGGTTCGCAAAGTCGCGGCATCGATTGCGCCATTTCTGAAATGTCCAATCACCGACAGCAGCGGACCTCTCCCTGCTGGTTCTGGAGTGTACTTAGCCGCCAGCATGCGGAAAGGCTGCATGAATCCGAGAGTCCTAGCGTCGTCTACAAGGCTGCCGAACTCACGCTCGCCGTTGTCATGCTCATCATTGGTGATCGGAAGACAGCGAATCGCCTCACGAAGGAATGCCGAGACGCTCGCTGGAGAATAGGTTGGTACCTGCTCGTGTAGATCAAGCGCCATCAACGCAGAGGCCTCGAAAGTTGGCAGGTCAAGGTAGCTCGCGTGAGCACTTGGGGAATACAATGCCTCTTTCCACCAAAGTAGATTGGTACGACGCTGCAGGCCGGCCGTCGCACCGCTGAAACTGGAAAGAGCCTTGTCAACGTGAATTGTGACCGCCTTCGCCAGCGCAGATAGTGGACCAGACAGATCGACCGGTACGGGCGAAAGCTCCTCGGCCATTTCATCCAACACTTTTGCGATGGCGACGCTCATACGGGGCGCAAATTCAGCAGCCCACTGCTGAGGGTAGTTTGGCCCATGCTGAATTGGGTTTTTAGGTGCCCACGGCGATGAGGCCGAATGGATTTCCTCTCCCAGCGCGACCTGATCAACAGTGGGAGCATTGTAATCCGCAGTCACAGGAGCAGGCGGCGTGTACTGCAACGGATCTATCGTGATCATCTCCGGCGTTGCCCACTCGGCCTCGGCACGGACATCGACCTTCTTCTCGATTTCACTGACAGCTTCGCGCCAAATCTCAGCTTCGTCGGAGGTTTCGGTATGAGACAACGCATTGCGGGCAGTATTCACGAAGGCAACAGCAATGGCATCATCTGCGCGAGCTGCTTGCATGATCGCGTCCAGAAGGACAGCACGTAAAACACCCACAGGGCGCGCGGAAAACGCGTTCGCAACGGTCTCCCATTGTTTGCGGAGGGACGCCATCGCCTCTTCTATGGTCGGATCGGAGCCCGCGATATTGGGGTCGGCCGCCGCCATGGTATAGCTGATAGTCTTTGAAGGCGCTTTTCGAATGCTGGCGGCCAGGTCTTTGGCAGTGGATCGAAGCTTTTCGAGTTTGGTGTCATCTCCTTTGAGGTCGATAGCGCCAATTTCAAGAAACCTCATTAAAAATTCTTGTTCCATTCCCTGGTCTCCCGACCTTCGTCAAAATGTGGGGCAAGCTGGTCTCGACTGTGACCTCCTATGATAACACTTGAATGGTGGCGATATAGCAGCAGCCCTATGCCACCCTCATTGGTCAGGTGACGTGCTGATCAGTCAGAGTGAGCTCCACCTCGGTTTCAAGTTATCGACCTAGGTATATCTGCACGAAGCTCATAACGGATGCCGCCCCAATATTAGCGGTGCCGCTCATCCTGAGTCTGCCGCTTGGAGCGGTCAGAGCCCCTTGGAGAGTGCACCGTGGTCTTTATGGAGTTGCACGATGGAAGCCGAATTCGGGTGAAATTGCGAGGTACCGCAATGTCACCCCTATCCCGGCTCCGTTTGAAGGGGGTGCGTAAAGTTAGAACACGCCCTGAGGTTGATGGCGTCATGCTCAGGGCGCTCAATGTTAAATCGCCAAAGCCCGTGCCCGCAGTTCGGTGTTTAGGATGCGGTCGTTCTCGCTGTAGTCAACCGGGCAGTCGATCACGTGCACGCCTGGGGTCTTGATGCAGTGCTCGAGCATCGGCAGCAGGCCTTCGGCGCTTTCCACGCGGTGGCCATTGGCGCCGTAGGCTTCGGCATACTTGACGAAGTCCGGGTTGCCGTAGTCCAGGCCGAAATCGGTGAAGCCCATGTTGGCCTGCTTCCAGCGGATCATGCCGTAGCCATCGTCACGCAGGATCACAACGGTGATGTGCATGCCCAGACGTACAGCCGTTTCCAGTTCCTGGCTGTTCATCATGAAACCGCCGTCACCGCACACCGAGATCACCGGGCGGTCCGGGTGCACCAGGTGCGCGGCCATGGCCGATGGCAGGCCCGCGCCCATGGTCGCCAGGGCGTTGTCCAGCAGCACGGTGTTTGGCTTGTGCGCCTTGTAGTTACGGGCGAACCAGATCTTGTAGATGCCGTTGTCCAGGGCGACGATGCCTTCGGACGGCAGTACGCGACGGATGTCGGCAACCATGCGCTGCGGGTAGACCGGGAAGCGGTTGTCGTCGGCGCCTTCAGCGATCTGCGCTTCGTTGGCTTCACGGATGGCCATGAGGCGGGCGAAGTCCCAGTGCGCGGTGTCGTTCAGCGCTTCACTGATCTGCCACACGGCGTTGGCGATGTCACCGATCACTTCGACCTGCGGGAAGTACACGGCATCGACTTCGGCGGAGCGGAAGCTGATGTGAATGACTTCGGTGCCGCCACGGACCATGAAGAACGGCGGCTTCTCGATCACGTCGTGGCCGATGTTGATGATCAGATCGGCCGCTTCTACTGCTCGGTGTACGAAGTCACCGGACGACAGCGCCGCGTTGCCGAGGAAGCGCGGGTGACGCTCGTCGACCACGCCTTTACCCATTTGGGTAGTGATGAACGGGATGCCGGTCTTGTCGATCAGCTGCTTGAGGACTTTTGCAGTCATCTTGCGGTTGGCGCCGGCACCGATCACCAGAATCGGATTGCGTGCTGCCTGCAATTTTTCAATAGCTGCTTCAATGGCCTTGTGTTCGGCCAGCGGGCGACGGTGCAGGCTGCGCGGGATCGGCAGGGCGTCGGTCTGCTCGGCGGCGATGTCTTCCGGGAGTTCCAGATGCACGGCGCCCGGCTTTTCTTCTTCAGCCAGGCGGAACGCTTCGCGCATACGGGCCGGGATGTTGTCGGCCGAAGCGAACTGGTGGGTGTACTTGGTGATGGGGTCCATCATGCCGCACACGTCAATGATCTGGAAGCGGCCCTGCTTGGACTTCTTGATCGGCTTCTGGCCGGTGATCATCATCATCGGCATGCCGCCCAGGTAGGCGTATGCACTGGCGGTCACCAGGTTGGTCGCGCCAGGGCCCAGGGTCGACAGGCTGACGCCGGTCTTGCCGGTCAGGCGGCCATAGGTTGCGGCCATGAAGCCCGCGGACTGCTCGTGGCGGGTAAGTACCAGCTTGATCTTCGATTTGCGCAGGGATTCCAGCAGGTCGAGGTTTTCCTCACCAGGAATGCCGAACACATACTCGACACCTTCGTTTTCCAGGCATTGCACAACGACATCGGCGGCCTTGGCCATCTTGCTTATTACCTCAGTTATCACGGTTTGAAGCAGGCGAGACGCACCTGCAGGCTATCGACCTCAGCGAGGTGCGCTGACGTCTGTTTGTCCGCTGGCGAGTAACGCGCCTCGGACGAAACCCTCGGCAAGTCGTCGCTCGACGAAATCCCGTATATAGGCTCCTCCCGCATCACGGCCGCGTGGCACTGCGACTGCTTGGCGGATAGCGGTGAAGGCTCCCTGCATCACCCGATAATTCGGATTCTTGGCTGCGATTTGTTCCAGCGGTTGTCTGACCCCGGCGGCAGCATCCAGGCCTTGGTCAATGAATAGGTCTACTGCACCTGCAGACGTGTCAGCTCGGTGTAGCTCTGCATGCTGCAACGTACGTGACAGGTACAGGTCGTAAGCAGCGCCGTTGCCTACCGCAAGCCGAAGTCCAGGTTGATCCAGGTCCTCGATTTTGGAATAGGGCGACTCGGCCTTTACCAGATAGGTCCCTTCGATAAGTACGTAGGGTTCACTGAAGCTGATCTGGGCGGCGCGGACAGGCTCGATAGCCAGGAAGGCCAACGTCCACGCGTTTTCTTCAAGTGCAGCGAATACCTTCCCGGCCGCGTCGTATGTGCGCAATTCGAGACCTACGCCCAGCTCTTCGGCCAGCGATTTAGCAAGTGCAACAGAAACACCATGCGGTTCTCCATCAGCGCCTGGCTGAGCCAGCACTGGGTTACCGAAGTTGATCGCCGCACGCAGAATGCCGTTGGGCGCCAGGTCCTTGAGAACCTGCTGGGCAATAGGGCTCATACCTTCTCCTGGGTTAGAAAATTGGGAATGTGTAGGACACGATCAGGCGGTTTTCATCCGCGCCACGTGCAAAGCTCGATCGATAGCTCGCGTTACGCCACCGGACCGATACGTTCTTCAGGGCACCGGATTGCACCACATACTGCAGTTCGGTGTTGCGCTCCCATTCATGGCCCTCATCGGTGATGGTCGCTGCGTCGGCCTGGTCGCCTCGCAGGTAGCGGGTCATGAAGGTCAAGCCAGGAATGCCGAGAGCCGCGAAGTTATAGTCGTAGCGCAGCTGCCAAGAACGTTCACCGGGCTCGGCGAAGTCGTTGAGCTGTACGAAGTTGACCAGGTAAGGATCGGTTCCATCGAGATAGGGCATGGAGGTGGAACCGTTCATCTTTTGCAGTCCCAGACCAAGCGCATGTCCGCCCAAGCTGTAGGTGAACATGCCAGAAATTGCTCTGCTATCGATACGTCCGCCCAAAGCTCGACCGTCATCGTCGCTATCCATGTAGCGAAGATCTGCTTTGATTTTCCCGGGGCCGACAGGGATCGAATAGTTCGCCCCCAAGAAGTGCTGGTGGTAGACCTGTTCCAGCTCTGCATACTGATAGGTCAGCAGCAGCTCTTTCGTGAGCTGGTAATCCATACCACCCATCCAGAAGGCGTCACCTTCGGCATTACCGCCTGTGAAGCGCCGGTTCTTGTTGTTCAGTGTGATCGGGACCCGGTCTGTCGAGTCTCGATCGGTTTGGCGCTCGAAGCGCGCACCGATGAAGGACAGCGAATCGAATTCTTTGCTGGTGAGCAGGCCGCCTTCGAACGTCTGAGGGAGGAGGCGGCCAGTGTTGGCCTGAACTGTCGGGAGTTTTGGGATAAGGGTGCCGTATTTAAGTTCGGTCTCGGACAGGCGCATCTTGCCAGTCAGGCCCAGGCGACTGAACTCATCAGCTGCGCGACCATCATCATGGGTCGACAAAAGGCCGGTGCCGGTTCTGTCCGGGCTTGAGTCCAGCTTCACGCCGAGCATGCCCAGAGCATCGACCCCAAAACCGACAGGTCCCGGTGTGTATCCGGATTTCGCATCAAGGATGAAACCATGCGCCCATTCCTCGCGCTTGGACTGGCCGTCACCGTCGCGGAAATCTCGGTTAATGTAGAAGTTCGTCGTTTGCAAGGTGACCTTGCTGTCGTCGATAAAGCCATCCCCATAAGCCGTAGCTGCGGCCAGGCAAGGAGTGACGGCAAGAAGCTTGCAACCAATTTTGTTTTTGTTATGCATTTGCTGCTCCATCAATTGGAACGTGGGGGTGTAGGCGTGCCTCCCGGCACGCCAGGATCAGGAAAAAAAGAGGTTCAGACGGTGCGGAAAATCATGCAGACCGGGCTGCCGGTCTCGATTTGATGTTCCAGCAATGCCAATTCGCCATTTGGGCTAATGGAGAAGGTCTTGATGTTGTCGCTGTCTTCGTTGGCGACGAACAGGAAGCGTCCACTTGGAGAGGCCGCCATGAAGCGAGGCTTCTTGCCTTGGCTCGGGACATTGCCGATCAGGTTGATCTTGCCGGTAGGCTGATCCACCGAGTAAATGCTGACGCTGTCATGCCCGCGGTTGGAGGAGAACAAATGTTCTCCATTCGGTGCCATGACCAATGCTGCGGCGCGACTGTCCCCTACAAAGTCCTGGGGCAGGGCTGGAACCATTTGGAATGGAACCAGTGAGCCGTCGTTCTGGTTGTAGCGATAGCTTGTGATCGTGCTGTCCAGTTCGTTCACAACGTATGCGAAGGAGCCGGTCGGAGAGAACACCACATGCCGGGGGCCGGCACCCTCGCGGGCCTTGATTTCATGAGCCAGTTCGGGCTTCAGTGCGGTCCCGTCTTGCTTCAAATCGAACACGAAAACCTTATCCAGCCCTTTGTCCGGCACTACCAGGAAACGCCCCGATGGATCGCGTGGGATCATGTGCGGGTGGGAGCTGGTCTGCTCGATCTTGTGCGGGCCCGGGTTGCCAGGAAGGTCGTATTTGCTGATGACAGGTTGCAGGTGGCCGGTTTTGTCGAACGGCAGAACGACAATGCTGCCGGTGGCATAGTTGGCCACTGCGAGGAATTTGTTGCTCTTGTCCACGGTAAGGTGAACGGGGTTGTTTCCTTCGCAACTAACCGAGCTCACCTTGGTGAGCTTTCCGCTGCCTGGCTCGATTTGGAATGAGCTGACAGTAGACTGGTCGCCATGCACGCAGAACAGCAGGTTCTGAGTTTGGTCGAGGCACAGGAAGGATGGGTTGGTCAGATCGCCGACGGTTTGAATCAGTTCGGAGCGACCTGTTTGCGGGTCATGTCGATAAACCGTGATGCCTGCACCGCGGGCGTTTCGCTCGCGTGTGGTTCTGGAGCCCACATAGACAATTTGGGTTTTGTTCGAGTTGGCAGGCTGCATAGCGTTCTTCTCAGGTCCTGATTTGGCATCTGCCGCTCCCGCGCCGAGGCCCAGAATGGTTGCCGCAGCGACGATGGAGGTAGAGGAGAGCAGCGTGCGTCGAGAAATGGCGGGTGAGAACGGTGATGGGCACATAGCAAAATCTCATCGTTGTTTTTGTTGTGATGAGTACCGCCGACCTTCGAAGGTCGGCGGTAGCTGAGCAATCAGTACTTCGACGGTACGAGCACCCAGCCTTCCATCAGGCGACGGGCGCTTCGGCTCATCACGGCCTTGTCCACAATCCAGTTGCCATCGACTTGGGTGGTCTGCGCGCCTACGGCAACGGTGCCAGCGGTGTGGCCCATGTTGACTTGGCGTTCACCGATATCGCCGACGATCCGGTTGACCAGCGTGCCTTCCAGAGCGGCTGCCACGGCAACGGCTACAGCGCCAGTGCCGGTGATTGCGTGGTGCAATTTGCCCATGGAAAGGATGCGAGCGATCACATCGATCTCACCGGCTTCGACTGTCTTGCCACCGGCAGCTCCGTAGGTTTGCGGTGGAGCTACGAGGCAGAGCTTCGGCGTGTGAGGGCGAAGGCGTGTTGCTTCCTCAGCGGTAGCCGCCAGACCCATGGCCACGGTGCAGTGTGCGCGGATGGTTTCCAGCGACAGCAGTAGTTCGGCGTTGCCGTTGACCTGGTCTTGAGTCTCGGTCCCGGTCAGGCCAACGCGCTGGGCGTCGACGAAGATGGTCGGGTTGCCTGCGTTGAGCAGCGTTGCCGGCAAGCCTGGGAAGCCAGGGATATCCAGTTCATCCACGACATTGCCGGTTGGCAGAATGCTGCCGCCCGAACCGCCAGGCTGAAGGAACTCTACGACGATTTCGGCGGCAGGGAAGGCGACGCCATCCAGCACGAAGTCACCTTCTTCAACGACCTCGCCATCCTTCATCGGGACGTGGGCGATGATGCGTTTTTGGATGTTGGCCTGCCAAATACGGATTGTGGCGATGCCATCACGAGGGGCGTCGACCAGCCCTTGGCGAATGGCGAAAGGACCGACAGCTGCGCTCAGGTTGCCGCAGTTTCCGGACCAGTCCACAACCGGGCTTTCGATCGCAGGAGCACCGAACAGGTAGTCGACATCGCAATCATCGCGATCCGACTTGCCGATGATGACAACCTTGCTGGAGCTGGAGGTCGCAGCGCCCATGCCGTCGATCTGCTTGCCGTAAGGATCCGGGCTACCGATCACACGGAGCATCAGTGCATCGCGCTCCGGGCCGGCCGCGGGAACATCCTGATCAAGGAAAAAGACGCCTTTGCTGGTACCGCCGCGCATGAAGACGGCTGGGATTCGAACTTGAGTCATTACACTGCTCCTACCAGTTGCTTCGCTTTAGCAGCCTTGTCCATGCTCTCCACCAGCAGCTGCGGCAGCAGGCCGCCGCGGCGGAAGTAGCGCACGTCTTCATGGGTATCCAGGCGGCTGGTGACGGTTACGTTTTCAGTGGTGCCATCTGCACGCTCAATGACGAGTTGCAGCTTGTCGCCAGGCGCGAAGGTGTCGTTGATGCCTTCCACCGAGAACTTCTCGTGACCGGTCAGGCCCAGCGTCTTGCGAGTTACACCTTCTGGGAACTGCAGCGGGAGGATGCCCAGGCCAGCCAGGTTGGTGCGGTGGATGCGCTCGAAGCTCTCGGCCACGACAACGCGTACGCCCAGCAGGCGAGGGCCTTTGGCTGCCCAGTCACGCGACGAACCACTGCCGTACTCCTTGCCTGCCACTACGATCAGAGGCTGCTTGCGATCGGCGTAGGCTTGGGCGGCTTCGAACACGGTGCTCACGCGGTTTTCCGGCAGCAGCAGCGTCCAAGGGCCTTCGCGGCCGTCAGTCATCAGCTCGTTCTTCAGGCGGGGGCTTGCGAAGGTGGCGCGCTGCGCGGCTTCGTGGTTGCCGCGACGAGTGCCGTAGGAGTTGAAGTCATCAACACCAATGCCATGGCCTTTGAGGTACGAACCTGCGTCGCTGTCCGGCAGGATGGCGCCCGACGGCGAGATGTGGTCAGTAGTAATGTTGTCCGACAGCATCACCAGAACGCGCATGTCTTTCAGGTCGCGTTGAGGGTCGGTAGCAGTCAGCTCATCGCTCCAGTACGGCGGCTTGCGGATGTAAGTGCTGCTCTGGTCCCAAGCGTACTGATCGGTAACGCCGGCGCGCAGGTCAGAGGCGATGACGCCCGCTTCGCGAGGTACCGAGCTGTAGGCCTTGTCGAACAGGTCGGCCGACAGTGCTTTCTTCTCAATCTCGTCCAGCTCTTGATCCGAAGGCCACAGCTCGCTGAGGTAAACCGGCTTGCCTTCGGCGTCGGTGCCGAGCGCATCCACTTGCGGGTCGATGCGGTAGGTGCCAGCGATCGCGTACGCCACGATCAGGGGAGGTGACATGATGAACACTTCACGAGCCAGCGGGTGTACGCGACCTTCGAAGTTACGGTTACCGGAGGTAGCGGCAACGGTCTCCAGCTTACGAGTGCGGATTTCGTCCTCGATCTCTTTGCTGAGCAGAGGGCCGGACATGCCGTTGCAGGTGGTGCAGCCGTAGCCAACAACGTTGAAGCCCATGTTGTCGAGGTCCACGTTCAGACCTGCACGGTCCAGGTAGTCGGCGACCACCTTGGAGCCGGGTGCGAAGGAAGTCTTGACCCACGGAGCACGACGCAGGCCGCGCTTGAGTGCGTTGCGGGCGACGAGGGCCGCAGCGATCACGCCACGAGGGTTCGAGGTGTTGGTGCAGCTGGTGATGGCGGCAATCACGACCGAGCCGTTATCCAGGCCGGTAGGGATGTCTTTTGCTGCTTCGCCTTTACCCAGCAGGATGCGCTGGTGAGGTTGTTTCGGGCCGGCAATCGCACGACCAACGGTGCTCAGGTCGAGGGTGACGACACGGTCGTACTCGACCGATTCCAGGCTGTCATGCCACAGGCCTTGATGCTTGGCATAAGCCTCGGTCAGCTCGGCAATCTCACCGCCGCGACCGCTCAGTCGCAGGTAGTGCAGGGTGCGATCGTCGATCGCGAACATTGCTGCGGTAGCGCCGAACTCAGGAGCCATGTTGGACAGGGTGCCACGGTCCGCCAAGGACAGGGCTGCAACGCCTGGGCCATGGAATTCCAGCACGCTGCCGATCACGCCGGCTTTGCGAAGACTTTCGGTCAGAGCGAGGGCGATATCGGTAGCGATATAGCCGGATGGCGGCACGCCTTCGAGTCGGACACCGACGATCTCTGGAACCCGCATCATCAGGGCTTTGCCCAGCATTGCAGCTTCTGCCTCGATACCACCAACACCCCAGCCCAGCACACCGATGCCGTTGATCATGGTGGTGTGGCTGTCAGTACCGACTAGCGTGTCAGGGAAGGCCCACAGATCACCTTCAACTTCACGAGTGCCGATGACGGTGGTCAGGCGCTCCAAGTTGATCTGGTGAAGGATGCCGTTACCCGAAGGCACGATCGACAGGTTGTTGAAGGCCTTGTTGCACCAGTCCAGGAATGCAAAGCGTTCGGCATTGCGCTCGCGCTCGATGGCTTCGTTATCGGCCAGTGCGCTGGCATCACCCCAACGCTCCACGTTCAGCGAGTGGTCCACGACGAGGTGAGTCGGGGTGACCGGGTTTACTTGGCGTGGATCGCCGCCTGCTTTTGCTACTGCGTCACGCAGCCCGGCTAGGTCGACCAGGGCAGGGGTGCCGAGCAAGTCCTGAAGAACTACACGAGCGGGGCGGAAAGGGATGTCGCTGCTTTTAGAGCGAGTGCAAATTACCTTCAGCGCTTCGTTCGGCTCTGCTTCGGTACGCAGGACGTTTTCAGCGAGGATCCGGAGACTCATTGGCAGGCGGGAAAAGTCGCCGCCTATCGCTTTTACAGCTTCCGATACGTTGCAGACGCGGTAGTCGCGACCGTTTACGGCCAGGGTTTGGCCAATGTGCTTGCTCATGCCGGGGACCTCACAGGCGTGTTTTTTGTGAGGTGATATTGCACTTTGTATAAACTTGAGTCAATTTATCTCCAGCAGAAATGCATTGGCCATGCGCCGAGTGGTCGCTTTTAGGCCTGAATGGAAGCCATTCGTATCTCTGTCAGCCTCAAGCCAGATACTCCCGAACAAAGATAAAAACGAGGAAAATCAAGATGAAATGCAATCAGACCCACCGTAAATCCGTCCGGCATCAGCTCGCTTCTTCCTGTTCGTACCGCTAAAGCCTGGCTTCGCGGCGCCAAAACAATAAGGAGAGCGACATGTTTCTGACCCTACTCGGTTTTTCGATGGTCACCTGTTTTATGTACCTGATCATGACCAAGCGGCTTACCGCCTTGGTTGCCCTGATCGTGGTACCGATCGTGTTTGCCCTGATTGGTGGCTTCTATGCCGGTCTGGGCGCAATGATGCTCGACGGCATCAAAACCCTGGCGCCGACTGGCGTCATGCTGACCTTCTCGATTCTTTACTTCGGCATCATGATCGACGCGGGGCTGTTCGATTCATTGGTGCGCTGCATTCTGAAGATCGTCAAAGGCGACCCCCTCAAGGTGCTGGTCGGGACCACTATCCTGACCATGTTGGTGTCGCTCGACGGCGACAGCTCCACCACCTATATGATCGTGATCGCTGCATTCCTTCCGCTGTATCAGCGTTTGGGTATGAGCGTTCTCGGGTTGACCTGCGTGGTCAACATCGCCAACGGCATCATGAACATCTCTCCCTGGGGCGGCCCGACCGCTCGCGCTGCAGCTGCGCTGCATGTCGATGCCATGGATATTTTCCTGCCCATGGTGCCGTCGATGTTGCTGGGGTGTGGGTGTTTGCTGCTCATTGCGATCGTGCTCGGGCGGCGCGAGCGTGCACGTTTGGGGGTGATTGCAGTGCATGATTTCCACAACGGTGCGATCGCCTTGGGTAATGGTTCGCATGAAGAATGCGACCGTAACCGTCGTCCGCGCATGTTCCTGCCAAACCTGCTGCTCACCGCCACGATGATGGGCCTTCTGGTGATGGGCCTAGTGCCAATCCAGGTGTTGTTCATGGTCGGCTTCGCGATTGCGGTGATGCTCAACTATCCACATCTGGAACAGCAGAAAGAGCGAATCTCTGCCCACGCTGGCAACGTTCTGGCCGTGACGTCGGTGATTTTCGCCGCGGGCATCTTCACCGGCATTCTTTCCGGTACAGGCATGGTCGATGCTATGGCAAAGGGCATGCTGGCAGTCATCCCGGATGCCTTCGGGCCTTACCTAGCGGTATTCACCGCGCTGGTCAGCATCCCGTTCACCTTCTTCATGTCCAACGATGCTTTCTACTTCGGCATCCTGCCGGTGCTTGCCCAGACTGCAGCGACCTATGGCATTACGCCTCTGGAAATCGCTCGGGCCTCGGTGGTGGGGCAACCGGTTCACTTGCTCAGCCCGCTTGTGCCTTCGCTCTACCTGCTGGTGGCGTTGGCGAAAGTCGACCTGGGCGACCACCAGCGCTTTGCATTGAAGTGGGCGCTCCTGGTCAGCATGGCCATGTTGGTAGGTGGCGTGATGTTCGGAGCATTCCCGCTCTATCACTCAGCTTCGTGAGTCGGTGGCTGGCCGTCGGCTCTGCTGGCGGTCGGCTGCCGGTGCTTGTAGCCGGCGCAACCGCGCCTAGAAAAATAAAGGTGTAACCATGCCGTACCGTAGAGCCTGGATTGCTGTATTTCTGTTCTCTCTGGCGATGATCAATTACATGGACCGAATTGCCCTGTCCATCGCTGCCAAACCCATCGCCGAGGAATTTAATCTCAGTGCAGTCGGCATGGGATACCTCTTTTCCTCATTTATCTGGAGTTATGCGCTTTTCCTGATTCCTGTAGGTGTGCTGATCGACCGCTACGGCGCCAAGCGCATCGGTGGTTTCGGTATTCTCGTGTGGTCGGCTGCTACGGCGCTGACCGGGGCAGCGATGAACTTCGCTTCGCTGCTGGCTGCGCGGCTTGTTATGGGCGCTGGTGAATCGGTCAGCAACCCGGTCGGGGCTAAGGTGATTCGTGAGTGGATCCCGAGCCAGGAACGCGGCACCATCACCGCTGTTTTCAACAGTGGCTCGTACGCTGGGCCAGCGATTTGCTCGATCGTTCTTGCGATGCTGGTCGCCAGTGTTGGGTGGCGCTGGTCCTTCGTGATTGCCGGCGGCATCGGTTTTGTTTGGCTGTTGGCTTGGTACCTTTTCTACGGCAAGCCTGAAGATGTGAAGTGGCTGAGCAATCAAGAGCGTAAAACCATCCTGGACTCGCGCTCCGGTGGTGGCCAAGCGGGTGGTGCTGCAGTCGCTCCGTATGGTCTTAAGCGCCTGCTGAAGACTCCGACCCTCTGGGGTCTTGCTCTGACCCAAGGCTGCAACGTTTACACCCAATATCTCTTCCTGACCTGGTTGCCGAGCTACCTTCAGCAAGAGCGTCATTTGACGTTGGAAAAAAGCGGTCTGGTGACTGCTATCCCTTATGCTGCGGCTGTTGTGCTCTGCATCGGCCTGGGCAAACTTAGTGACTGGTACCTGACTCGTGGCGGGGGTGTGAGCTCGGGTAAGCGCCGCAACGTAATTGCGATCTCGATGCTGATTGCGAGCTGCATCCTTTTGGTGCCATTCGCTGACTCTACTGCATCGCTGGTCTTGATTTCGTCGCTGACCTTGGCAGGTATTGCCTCGACCACTTCGCTGAATTTCTCCCTGCTCAATGATCTGCTGCCAAGTGCCGGGGATGTTGGTCGTGCGGTCGCGTTCATTGTTGTTGGCGGCAATCTCTTCGGTGTGGCGGCTCCGATCGTCACTGGCTACGTTGTCCAGGCCACAGGCTCGTACAACTGGGCCTTCATGATCGCAGGCATCCTCCTGGTGGCTGGTGCGGTTATTGCACTGACTATGACTCGTAAGCCAATGGTCCCAGCTACAGTTGAGACCGAACCCAATTTGGAAATGAGCCCGCAAAAGGCATAATGTAGGTGCTGAGGGGTTCGTCTGATTGGAAGAGCCCCCACAATCCAATGCCCCAACTCGGAAAAGATATGAATCTGACGCCTCTTCAAGCCCGTGTAGCTCGCGATATCGTTGCCTATGTTCGCCAAGAACAACTGGCTGCAGGGCATCACGTCTCGGAGCTCGGACTAGCCAAGGCTTTGAAGACGTCACGGACTCCTATCAAGATTGCCCTGAACTACCTCGCTGAGCGAGGAATGCTGAGTCAGGACCGCAATCGCGGTTTTTTCCTGGCCAAGCCCTATGACGATCTGGCTGAAATTGCCCAGGATTTGTCGGTCTCCATCGACGATCCGATCTATCAACAGATCGCGGTGATGCGACTGAACGGACAGATTCCTGAGCAGTTTGCTGAAACCGACCTGATGCGTTTATTCAACATTTCACGCTATATGCTGCGTGGTGTGCTGAGCCGCATTCAGCAGGAGGGCTGGATCGAGCAGCGTGCCGGCCAAGGCTGGCAGTTCCTGCCGATGATCGACTCGGTCGAAGCCTATGAAGAAAGCTATTCCTTCCGAGCGATCATAGAGCCGGCAGGCCTGCTTGCCCCCACGTTCATGGTCGATACGGATGCCTTGGCTCGCTGCAGGAAGCAGCAGCAATTCATTGCAGATGGCGGCTACCTGACCATGACGCCCCAGGAGCTGTTCGAATCGAATGCCCAGTTCCACGAGACGCTTGCCAGCTTTTCCGGCAACAGATTTCACGTCCAGACGGTTCGGCGCCTCGACCAGCTTCGCCGTTTGGTGGAGTACCGTCAGGCTAGCAAGCGTGCACCTCGTCGAGAACAGGCAGTTGAGCACCTCGCTATCCTCGCTTGCCTGGAAAAAGGTGATCGCCTTGCAGCTGCTGACCATATGCGTAAGCACCTGGAGCAAGCTCGCCGGCATAAAGTTGCTGCTGAGTTGTTTGAGGCGGTTGAGCTGCCTGTTGAAGCTGCTTTTGAGTCGGCCTGAGCCGACAGTCTGATCCGCTTGTTCTGTGCCGATGTATTTCCGCTTTAAATCGCGCATCGCTGACCTAATGCGTCAGCGTGCGCCCATCCGCTCCGAACCTGTCGATGCCTGGCAGAGTGACGTCACAAAGGGACCACTATGCGAACCCCCGCACCACTCAGGATTCTTTTTTCCTGCGCGTTGATTGCTTTCTCCTGCATCAGTCATGCAGCCCCTATCGAAGTGAATGATGGTCAGCACGCAGTCAAACTGGCGGATGCGCCGAAGCGCGTGGTGGTCCTTGAATTTTCGTTTTTGGATAGCTTGGCTGCCGTAGGGGTGACTCCCGGTGCCGCTGATGACGGCGATGCATTGCAGACGAAGCAAGATCTTGAACGGTTACAGACCAAGCAGGTGGAGGCATGCATTGGCTTGGTGGTATCGCTTGGTGGTGGGTGGGTACGGTCATCGAGCTGACGTTATGCACTGATCACGAGTAAAGCCTCGTCCTTAACGATTCCAAAATAGGCTTTCTTAGCACACGAGAAAGCCCATCTATCGTGCGGCAAGGCTGTAGCCTCTGCTTACAAGACGCTACAACTCAATCATATCGGCAACCTGATAGCCGAGGTTCGTGATCTCGAAAACTTCGCCTTTGTGGCCCCGGGCGGTGATGAGTGCTTCGGAAAGCAGTTGTTCAAGCGCCGCTTCCCACTTTGCGATCTCACGCCGCTCTTCGGACGGGGTCAGATTCTTCCCGTTCGTTTGTACTGAGCTGCCGCCGATATAGCGGGCATAGATGATTGTTCCATGGGAGTCTTTGCTCGCTTCCTTGAGCAGTATCCTCGCTTCAGTTGAAAGCGGCGGGAGCGTAGTGCGGGATCCCACAATCTCTTCAGTCACCACCTTAGGCACTGACTTTCTGAAAATCTCATGCTCGTTCACCTTCAGCTGAAGGTGACGATAAAACTTTTCTTTGAAGTCACTGTGGCTATCGTAGCCTTGATACAGGCCGCGGCTTTGGCACGAATCCTTGAACTGCTTGAGTCGCTTGACCTGATCCAGGTCCACCGTATCCATTGCCACCGGTTGGCTTGAGAAGTAGAGCATTGTTGGATTTCCGGTTGCGATATGCTCCTCAATCTCCTCAACTGTGCCGCTGATGTGGTGCTCGGTAGGGGTGCCGATCCGGGTCCAAAATACTCCTACCAATATGTCGCATTTCGATAGGATCTGCTTGTTGATGATGGCTTGTGCAGGCTCGCCCATTTCCGGTGAGGAGTGGGTTTCCCAGCCGATCGGGAGCAGCACGATCTTGCGAGTACTGGAGTGCACTGCATTCCACTCGTAGATCACATCGCGGATTATCGCTCTCTCGGACGCTACATCGCCCGGTGACGCGATCATGACATTGAAAGCGGTAGCTTCGTAACTCACGCGTACATCTCCTTAGCAGCAAAATGGACCGCGGCCAGCCTGCGATCACATACGTACATCTGAGGTGTTCCTGCAGCTCGAATTGTAGGATTGCCGTGTTCGGCTCACAACTGGGCTTAAAGCCTTATGTGCGGATTCAAAATCTAGGAAAACCTTGGCGCGCCGAGGTGGGACGGTATGCCGCCGGCGAACTCACCTTCCGAACTCCAGCATTAAGGGTGATCGCGTCCGCTTAAAAATACGCGGACACCATCGCCCTTTATTTGGGCGATCGGTAGGTGTGTGTTCAGCGTTCACTTCGAAGAATCCGCCTGATGAGCCAGGAATGGTGTCCACGTAAATTAGGCGGACACCATGACTTGCAGCGGGTGGGGCGGGAGATGTGTTGACCAGACGGTTACCACTCTCACGCAGGGCGTACTTATTCACCGCCTTCCAAAGGGCGTTGACGTGCTTTTACTTGCTGTTGATTGTGGAGGTTTCTGGGTTGCTGCTAGTTTCCGTTGCTCAAGTTGTTTGGCAACAACACCTACAGGGACGCCGTCTTCGAAGGATTGCAGTGCGTGAGCATGTTCCCCTGCATCTAGTTTTCTACCGAGAATCTCCTCCAATATCAGCAAATAGGACCGCTTTAGTAGCTGTTCGACCACCTCAGCGGCATCAGCTCCCGGAGGCGCAAATCCAACCAAAAATTCCTCGTACTTGGTCAGTGGTCGGGGCATTGCCTTCTGTACTTCATCCACAGTAACTACGCTCATTTTTAGCTCTTCCTAGGCAAAAACCCATTGTAAGGCAATCTAAAAGTAAGCGTCCGCCCTGAACTGGCCTAATGATTTTGGACATCTTCATCGGGCGCTATGATGGCGCCCAATTGGAGGCAAAATCAGTGCGTAAATCTTACTCAAGAGAATACAAAGTCCAAGCTGCCGAAATGGTGCTGGACGGTGGCCAGTCAGTCCCCGAAGTCTGCGCGGCCCTTGGGCTTGGGCCTACGGCGTTGCGTCGTTGGGTTGAGCAGGTGCGTGAAGAGCGAGCCGGCAAGGTTCCAGCTGGAGCCAAAGCGATCACTCCCGAGCAGCAACGAATTGAAGAACTCGAAGCGCTGGTTCGGCAAAAAGATCGGGATATCGAAATCCTAAAAAAGGCCAGTGCTCTTCTGCTTCGGGACTCCAAAGATCGTTCTCGCTGATCAACGAGCTGAGTGAGCAATACCCTGTTATCGACTGCTGCCGCGTGCTTGGGGTCAAGCGCAGCAGCTTCTACGCGTGGCGCAAACGCCAAGGGCGTGAAAACCCGGCCAGGGATGCTCTGCGTCTGCTTGCGGTTAAGCACTTCAACGCGTCACGAAGTGCCTCTGGCTCGCGAACGCTGGTGCAGGAATTGCGGCGTGAGGGCCATGAAGTCGGGCGATTCAAGGTGCGCGCGTTGATGCGAGAAGCTGGCCTGAAATGCAAGCAGCGCAGGCCGCACCGGTATCGGTCATCGGGCGCGGAAGCACTGATCGCGGAGAATCAGCTGAAGCGTAATTTCAAAGTTTCGACAATCAATGAGGTTTGGTGTGGCGATGTGACTTACATTCAGGTTGGCAGGCGCTGGTTGTACCTGGCCGCCGTGATTGATCTTTATGCCCGCCGAGTAGTGGGTTGGGCGTTCTCGATGATTGCAGATGCCAATTTGGCTTGTAACGCCTTGCGCATGGCAGCTGAGTCGCGAGGTAGGCCAGCGGGTGTAATGTTTCATTCAGACCAGGGCTGTCAGTACGCCAGCCATAAATTCAGAGCCACGCTCGATGAGTACAACTTGAACCAGAGCATGAGCCATCGAGGCCAATGCTGGGATAACGCTGCCATGGAGCGGTTCTTCGGAGCGTTGAAGTCAGAGTGGATGCCCGCAGGGGGCTACGAGACCGAAGCGCAGGCACGAGTAGATATCCAGGCTTATCTGATGCGCTACAACCTCAAGCGTCTCCACAGCTACAACGGCTATGAAACGCCGGTAGCCATGGAGGAAAAGCTCAAGATAGCGGTATGAACCTTAACCGGTGTCCAAAATTACTTGACCAGTTCACCCCAACTCACTTTGCGTGAGCTGGGGCGGAATTCTCTGACGGGATAGCAGCCCGTCCTTGGTTGCCTCTTTGTCAGCACCGGCACCCTAGCGAGACTGCTGACGCAGTGCATCGACCAGCGGCTGGAGCTGCACGCCGGTTTGTCCGACCCACTGGACCAAGGTCCAGCGAGCAATGGCCAGCCCGGCGCGACCAAAGATCTTTTCCTGCCGTTACAGCGGCAAGTCATAATGAGTTCAGCAGACGCCGCTGTACCCTCAGCAGGCCAGGTCAGAATTCCGGAGCAGTCATCACTGCCCAGAACAACACGGTAAGATCCCAACCTGGAAAATTTAAGAGCGCACTGAGCAAAGCATTGAGGTAACCAAGTGGGACAACAAGATGCCCAACAAGTCTGTCTGAACGGACACCAGATCACCGACTCCTATCATCGATCCCGCGAATTCAGGCAACGGCACTGTTCGCAATGTGGCGCCGCAACGATCCACCAATGCCAATCGTGCGGCACTGAAATTCGAGGCGACTACCACGTGGACGGTTTTTTTGCTCTTGGAGATCCCACACCCGTCCCAACGAATTGCGAGGGGTGCGGCGCACAGTTCCCTTGGGCACAGAGAAAGCAGGAGCTGGCCGCAACTGCCGGAGACTCAAGCGCTGATGGGTTCAAACTCCTTGAGCACATTTGCAGCCGGTTTCATTTGGTCGTTAAGCAGCTCCGCACGCGACACGCCGAGCGAAACTCACTCATCGTTAATGACGAGTACGACGTTCAAGACCTGCTGCACGCTCTGCTGAGGGTTCATTTCGACGACATTCGGCCCGAAGAGTGGACCCCGAGCTACGGTGGCGCCAACTCGCGAGTGGACTTCCTGCTCAAGGAAGAACAAATCATCGTCGAAGTGAAGAAAACGAGGGAAAGCCTCAAGGCGAGAAACATCGGCGAGCAGTTGATCATAGACATCGCACGGTATCGAGCGCACCCCGATTGCCGAAAATTGCTCTGCTTTGTCTACGACCCGGAGGGCTGGGTCAACAACCCCTGGAGCCTCGAAAACGATTTGAACTGTAAAGATGACGGCTTTGAAGTAAAGGTTCTCATCGTTCCCAAAGGACACTAGACGCAGCGGCCCCCTATTGCTCCTAGCGGCCAAACTCTTTGGTTGCTAGGCAATTTGGGCTTACACCGTACCGATTTCTACGCAAAGGAAGGACTTGCTCTTGTCGTTCAAGTGGGCAACCAAATGGACTCGATCTGACGCGATCGCGGGGCTCGCCCTTGCATTTTCAGCGGCAGCAGCTGCTATCGCATACCAAGCTGAAAATCGCGCAAACAAAGCAGAACGGCGGGAGGCAGAGGCCGTTGCGATCGCTGTTGGTGGCAAGGTGAGATCGTTCGCCACTCAGGCCGAACTCTCTGCTCAATTCATCCAAGGATTTCTGGACCACAAGAAAACTAGTCCTAAAGACCATCTCCAAATGGATGCGTACATCATAGGCCTTGCCACAGACCTAGATCTTCCAGAGCTAGTGCTCATACCAGAACAGATCGCCGCCTTGGCTCATACCGACAGTAACGTGGCAGCACTACTGACTGTTTGCTCTGACCGACGCCAGGGGGTTCAGGCGGATGCTAAAAAACTAACTGGAGCGCGCCCTGGCCAACTGACAAAAAAACAACTTTCTGCCGCTCAGATAATGCCCTACCACTTGCGCGAGATGGGCAGGGCCTGCAAAGCATCGCTGGAGGCGCTCGAAGTCCTTTTGCCAGACCTGCCCATAATCTTGGGCCCCATTCCTAACACTGTTGGTGAAATGATAGAGGCTGAAACGTCCGCACTTAGCGCTAGGCTTCAAGGCCACTACATGAAGTTTCTCGATAAGCAAGCCGAGGACTCCGGCCATGACTAGAACGACGGCGGTTCAGGCCCCTTTACGCTTCGCTATGAGGCCTTGAGGTATCCACGAGCCAAGGGCCGCACAACACTAGGCTCGAATCACTTGCCCCCCAACACAGCACTGGGTAGGTCCTGCTCCATGAGAGGCTTTGGCGACTTGGCCTGGAGCCGAGGATCAGTCACGGCGCTCAGGGAAAATGCCTCTGAACTGTGAACTGGAGGAGCGGCGGATGACAGGTGTGGCCGAAAGCTGTCGAGCAAAGTAGTAATTTTTTGCACGGGCGATCGCGCTTTGATTGATGGTCGCCACTTCGTCGCTGCTCAGCACGCAATCAGGCACGTCTGCAACGATCGCCAACCTGGGCGAGATCGGCACGATCATCATGTCTTCAAAACTATCCGGCACCAGGAAGTCAGCCGACGCAGAACGAGCGATGCCCCACTGCATCGACTTATTTGCCTCGATGAAAGTCCTTTCATAGCCAAAAACGTGAATGCTCGCGAGCAGCCTCCCCTTCATGACACCGTCCGCAACGTACATAGCATGCTTACTCTCGATGGCCTCTTCCTGCGCCTTAGTCAGTGACTCACCCTCAATGCCGTGAAGTCTGACGTCATCCAAGCCCTCGATTCTGAATTTTTGTCTCGTACGCCATAGGGAAAAAAACTGCTCAACAATGAGCTTTTCCCAAACCCCGATAGTAGTCACTGTGCCGCGCTCGATCGCATCAGCCAGTGCCTGGAATTTGTCCTCAATGCGCCTACTCACCGCCGCTTCCGTCTTCTGGTCCCAGGCCCTCTGCGCACAGAAAATGCGGTTGTTAGGCTTGAGCCTTATGACCTTTCGGTGCGGTATCGAGAAAACCTCCACGCATCCATCATTGCCCGCGAAGCGCGCAATACTTGCCTTCGGAAAGACGTGCTGGTTGATCGTAAATTGGTGGGGATTGCCTTGTTGTGTCGGCTCGAATTTCACATCCATGTCCTCTGTACTTAGCCGCTGAGGGACCAATGTCGTTAGTATCGGCTTCATGCAGATTGAAGCGCGTCATCGCTGCTATGGCACAGCTTAAATCATGCCGCTGCAAGGGATAACTTGCGTGGCTAGGGGGAAAAATGGAGAACGATGGAAAGGCTGTCAGCCTGCTGAAAAAAAGGCTCCAGCATCCCAGGTGCCAGTGTAGGTACTGTGGTCTCCGCACTCATTGGCGGCAGTGTGGCCGGGATGTCAGGCTCAGTGGCCGGAGTCGCCGCCGCTAAAGCTTGCGAGATGGTCGTAGAGGACATTGCTCAACGTATGCTATCGACCCGCGAGCAACACAAGGTCGGGGGCGTTGCAGCATTGGCCATCGACGGGATACGTGAGCGGCTTCTCTGGGACAGTCCTCGTAATGACGGGTTCTTCGAGAGAACAGAAGACGATCAGCCCTCACCAGGCGAAGAACTATTCGAAGGTGTGCTTCTAGCTGCGAAGCAGGAGCACGAACGGAAGAAGCTGGAGTACATCGCCCGCTTCTTCACCAACTTGGTCTTCAAGCCCGATTTCCAACCCGCAGAGGCCAATCACCTACTCGCAATCGCCGAGACGCTCACGTATCAGCAGTTCTGCATCCTGGCCGTGATCGCCAATCGCGAGAGGTTCGCTCTGCGGTCTGAAGCTTGGCCCGAACGGGGTGTGATTCCAACGGAGAAGCTCGACCTAGCCCATCAGGCCTTCTACCTCTACCAGAGGCAATTCCTGGTCAGCATAGACCCGCAGAGAGGTCAGGCGGGTTTCGTGTATGACATAGCGCATACCCTTCCCATTCAGGGCCATCTATCGCCTGCAGGTCAGAGAATCGTGGAGATCCTCGGTCTGGGAGAAATCCCATATACGGAACTGGAAGAGGTGGCGAACGGCTTGTGATGAAGCATTTACGAACCGCGAATCGACGGGATGCGAGTCCATGAATGCACGCCCCCAGGCTACGGCAAAGCCGGTCGGCAGCATGATGGCCAGCCATGACCAGTCTGCAAGGGCCGGCATGCTGCGCGTTCCGGTACCAAGCCCCCAGGTGACGGCTGCCGGGATAACCAGAACGATCAGAACGAGTCGAAGGCTGTGAGCGGCAGCTACGCGAGCGCGATCCGCCTGATATCGCTCACCCAGGATGATCATCTCCGCTGAATTGGCTGGCATCAGGGAGAAAAAACTAGTCGGTAGATCAACCCCGCTTCGGTTGATCAGCGCGATTCCGATGAGTGCTGTCAGCAGTGTGAGTAAAGCGGCAATAAGCATCATGAGGAAGTGGTTTGATACCTCACTCAAGACAGCCGCTGAGAAGTGCATACCGATCACTGAGGCGATCAACCATTGGCCAACTCTTCTACCGTTAGGTACGTCTCTCAAGTTCCAACCGGAGCAGCGAACGATGATGACCATGACCATGGATCCAACCATCCAGGGAAGTGGCCAGCTAATGCGCTCTGCGCAGAGAGCGCCGAGTGCGCCTACTGCGGGCGTGACGAGGAAGAGGGGAAGCACGAGGCGTAGCTGCATAATTTGTCTCTGGCTTTTCGGGCTCGGGCTTAGCGCGACTCGGCGATTCATCAATCCAGTATTCTCGCGCCCTGCGACTTTTCAGAGCTCGCCATTGATGTCTTGAGTGTAGATAATCAGTAGGTTAGCCATGATCCAAGCTGCTTTTTTGTCACCAGAGATTGCATTTAGTTTTAAGTAAAGTCAATGTTTTCGCCAGCCAACGGTACCTTTGCAGCTCTAGCCTCACGGGTGAGCTTCCGTCGTCTTGCTCTGAGTGCGTACCAGCTGGCCATGAGGCTGTATGCTGAGCGCAGAAGTCAGAGGAGCTTGCAGGAATCAGTTATGAAAATAACCGGAAGAGTCGAAGTCGAGACCGTAACTGATGTCGTGTGCGATGTATGTCGTTGCTCAACCCGCTTCGATACTGGCGGGCATCAGTTCGGCACGCTACAAGCACACTGGGGCTATGGCACTGCCCATGACGGGGAGCGCTATGAGGTGCACCTGTGTGAGGATTGCTTCTTCCAAACATTGGC
Organism: Pseudomonas sp. BJP69; assembly: GCF_007633355.1. Lineage (NCBI taxonomy): Bacteria > Pseudomonadati > Pseudomonadota > Gammaproteobacteria > Pseudomonadales > Pseudomonadaceae > Pseudomonas > Pseudomonas sp. BJP69. The sequence continues at coordinate 3,725,880 of NZ_CP041933.1, read as the reverse complement.
GTACCTCAAGCAGGAGCGGCGAACTCAACATCTGTTCAGCGAGGATGGCCAAGATCTCATCGATAATTTCGGTCTGGTCGCAAAGGATGATTATTTCGGTGAAACCGGAAGCCGATAGAGTGAAGCAGCTACGGGCTGATCTCGATAGAGCGGCATCCATTTGCGGATGACGTTGGCATTGATGCCGTGGCTGATGGCGACACTGGACACCGTCGCGCCAGGTTGCAGGCACTCCTGAACGACCTGAGCTTTGAATGGTTTGGGATAAGAGCTTCGTTGGCGTATGGAAATCCTGGCGATAAGGGTGATCGCGTCCGCTTAAAAATACGCGGACACCATCGCCCTTAAAATTGGAGTTCGGAAGGTGAGTTTGCCGGACGCTTACGGCTCAAGGCGTTAAATGTATACACAATGCTCAATTCGCCCCAAAAGCGGGCTCACTCGTTCATACCCCGCTCCAGTCGTCAGTATGCTGCAAGGCATTTGATGTGCTAGTCCGATGGCGGGCTTGTACAGCCAGAGCAGGGCAAGCGTTCGAGATCCAAGCACATGCGTAGCTAGTGCTAATGCCTGCTGGCACCTTCCCACGAAACACCGGTGGACGAGGCTCCAGCAACCCAGCGGTGCAATGGGGCAAAACGCGATGATTTCAGTTTTGTTCATGTGGACCCCTCGAGGTCTTTGGGCAGAATAATTTCGGCTTCTCTTCTGCACCTGATGAAGCCAGTGAGCTGTAAAAGCGAATTTCAGTCTTGCATCGTAAATTCTGGACGACCTGCCAAATAAGTCGAAGCATGCCGCCGGCATGCGCACCGACTAGCATGCCATACGATGGAAGAAAAAGTGCTGAAGCTCATATCGCGGTAAGTGAGCGTCTTGGTTCGCTTGCGGACAACCGGATTTTCAGAGTGTTGTCCATTTCTGGGTTACGTATAGATTAAGCCGCCAGCACATCTACGTTCGGACTATCGTCGAAGATCATCAGGCAGGGCAGGTGGGCCATGGCCCTAGCCACTTGGCCGAGGTTTTCGGCAAACCCGCGGACCAGCGGCAGCTCGTGCTGGTAACGGGCCTGGTGCTGGTCGCTGAGCCCGGCTGGCATGGCCAGGTCGACCAGCTGCCACGGCACGGGTGACCACACCAGCAGGTACATGGCCATGACTTCGGCGAAGGTCACCAGGTGGTTGTCAGCGTTGCTGGAAGAGAAGATCGGTTTGCGCTTGCCACCGAAAAACCGCTCACGCAGGGTTTCGTTGAGCTTCTGTGCCGGCAACAGGTCTGCGCGGTGATAGTAACTGGCCGGGTGCTGGTACAGCGCCTGGCTGTCGGTGACCACCGCACCTTCAAGTTGCTCGTCGAACAGGCCCAAGCGCGCGATCAGGCTGTGGATGGCACGCAGCATCGGCCCGGCCACGTCGTCGGCATACACCTGGTCGCCGGTCATCAGCAGCACGGCGGGGCGGTCTTGCGGGGTTGTGCAAGCCTGCAGCAGGCGGTCTGCGCACAGCAGGCCGTCGGCCGCAGGGTGGTGCGGTTTGCGGCAGGAGCCATGCAACAGGTGGTCGAGGCGCTCGCGCAACACCAGGTTGGGGCGCTGGTTGCCGGGGTAGAGCAGGTGAGGTGCCCAATCGGCGATGCCCCTGCCATTGATCAGCAGGTCATAGTCCAGCAGCTGGTTGCAGGGCAGCGGGCCGCTGAAATGGATGTCCAGCAAGTGAATGAAGGCCTGCTTGCCTACGGCTACCACCTGGCAGTCGACCTGGGCCTCGCTGGCGGTGCAGACGAATTGCGCGTGCAGCGGTTCGGTGGCGACCAGCCAGATAGCGAGGCGCTGGGGTTCCAGGCGCCGCAGGACCGGGCCGGCCAGTACGAGGGGCAGCAGTGTAGGGGCGGTCATCAACAGCTCGGGAAGGGTATGGGGCGCAAGGTGCTTGGCACTTTACGCCCGCCTGGCGGGGCCGAAACTACTCAGGCGTTTTCAGCCATCAGTTTTTCCAGCTTTTCCTGGTCCCGGGCAAACTGGCGGATGCCCTCGGCCAGTTTCTCGGTGGCCATGGCATCTTCGTTCATTGCCCAGCGGAACTGGCTTTCGTTCAGCACCTGCTTGGCCTCGCCAGCATTGCCTGGCTTGAGCATGCGCGGCAACTCACCCTGGTCGCTGCTCAATTGGTCGAGCAGGTCAGGGCTGATGGTCAGGCGATCGCAGCCCGCCAGTTGTTCGATCTGGCCGATGTTGCGGAAGCTGGCACCCATGACGACGGTGTCGTAGCCATTGGCCTTGTAGTAGTTGTAGATGCGCGTGACCGATTGCACACCCGGGTCTTCGGCGCCCACGTAGTCCTGGCCAGTGCTTTTCTTGTACCAGTCGTAGATCCGGCCCACGAACGGCGAAATCAGGAACACCCCGGCATCCGCACAGGCCTGGGCCTGGGCGAACGAGAACAGCAGGGTAAGGTTGGTCTGGATACCTTCCTTTTCCAGCTTCTCGGCAGCGCGAATGCCTTCCCAGGTCGAGGCCAGTTTGATCAGCACGCGGTCACGGCCGACGCCGGCTTTTTCATACAGGTCGATCAACGCCCGGGCCTTGGCCAGCAGGGCCGGTTCGTCGAATGACAGGCGGGCATCCACTTCGGTGGAGATGCGCCCGGGAATGACCTTGAGGATGCCCGAGCCAACGGCCACGGCAAACTTGTCGCAGGCCAGGTCGACATTGCCCTTGGCATCTGCCTTGACCTGCTTGAGCAGGTCCGCGTAACCGCTGATGGCAGCGGCTTTGAGCAGCAGCGACGGGTTGGTGGTGGCATCGACCGGTTTCAGGCGGGTGATGGCGTCCAGGTCTCCGGTATCGGCGACCACGGTGGTGAACTGCTTGAGTTGTTCCAGCTTGGAGGTCATGGGCGTGCTCTGTCCTGTGCAATGACTCGACATTACCCGAGCCCCGACGGCCGCTCAAGGGCCGGTAGGCGCGGGCCTGCCACGAAGGGTGGTGTGAAGATGATATTCGAGTCCGGCGCCACCCCGAGGTTCCGCACACCACCAAACCACCGCGCGTGCTGGCGTCATCTGCACCCGCTGTCGCTACACAGCGCATCAGCGCCCCTGAAGCAGCTCCACTGCCTGGTCGAACACGGCCAGCGGCTGCGCCGCCTTGTGAATATCCGCCGACAGCAGCTGACGGAAGCGCCGGGCGCCCTTGAACCCCTGGGCCAGCCCCAGGATGTGCCGGGTGATATGGTGCATCGCGCCACCACTTTCCATGTGCGCCACGATGTACGGCCGTAGCTGCGCCAACGCCTCGCTGCGGCTGATCACGGCAGCTTCGCTGCCGAACAGTTGTTGATCCACCTCCGCCAGCAGGTACGGGTTGTGATAGGCCTCACGCCCCAGCATCACCCCGTCGAAGGTTTGCAGGTGCGCCTGGCACTCGCCGAGGGTTTTGATTCCGCCGTTCAGCACAATCTCGAGGTCCGGGAAGTCGGCCTTCAATTGCGCTGCCACGTCGTAGCGCAGCGGTGGGATCTCGCGGTTTTCCTTCGGCGAAAGCCCTTCCAGAATCGCGATGCGCGCATGCACGGTAAAGCTGCGGCAGCCCGCTTCGCGCACTTGGCCAACGAAGTCGCACAGCTCGGCGTAGCTGTCGCGCCCATTGATGCCGATGCGGTGCTTGACCGTCACCGGGGTGGCTACCGCATCGCGCATGGCCTTCACGCAATCAGCCACCAGCGCCGGGTGGGCCATCAGGCAGGCACCGATCATGTTGTTCTGCACCCGGTCGCTCGGGCAGCCGACATTGAGGTTGACCTCGTCGTAGCCGGCTTGCTCGGCAAGGCGGGCACAGGCCGCCAGGTCGGCAGGCACGCTGCCGCCCAGCTGCAGGGCCAGCGGATGCTCGGAAACGTCATGCCGCAGGAAACGGTCGGCGTCGTTGTGCAGCAGGGCGCCGGTGGTGACCATTTCGGTGTAGAGCAAGGTTTGCTTGGACAGCAGGCGCAGGAAGAAGCGGCAATGGCGATCTGTCCAGTCCATCATCGGAGCAACAGAAAACCGCCTTACTACCGTATCCATTGGGCGTGCCGCGTTTTCTGGTGTTTCGGGGTGCATTCGGGTTTCTCTCATTCTCTATCGTTTACCACCTTTTTTGCTTATTCTCCAAACCCCGTTGCTGAATTTCAGCAAAGGCATCGGAGGATTTAGCAAAATGGGCACCATCACTACCCGCAAAAGGAAAGACGGGTCTACCACCTATGACGCCCAGATCAGGATCATGCGCAAGGGCGTGAAAGTCTATCAGGAAAGCCAGACCTTCGATCGGAAGACTACGGCCCAGGCCTGGATCAGGAAGCGCGAAGCCGAACTGCACGAGCCGGGGGCGATCGAGAAAGCCAACCGGAGCGGGGTAACCGTCCGTCACATGGTGGAGAAGTATCTGGACCAGTACGAGAAGCTCCGGCCGCTGGGTAAGACCAAGCGCGCCACTTTGCTGGCCATCAAGGAAACCTGGCTGGGCGATGTCGTCGACAGCGAACTGACCAGCCAGAAGCTGGTTGACTACGCCATGTGGCGTATGGAGAAGGACGGCATTCAGGCGCAGACCGTTGGCAACGATCTGGCCCACCTCGGTGCCGTGCTGTCTGTTGCCAGGCCGGCCTGGGGGTATGAGGTCGACCCGCACGCCATGCCCGACGCACGGAAGGTGCTGCGCAAGATGGGAGCGGTCACTCGGAGTCGTGAGCGTAACCGGCGGCCGACGCTAGCCGAGCTCGAGAAGATCCTCAAGTACTTCGAAGAGATGCGTGACCGCCGCAAGCAGGAGATCGACATGCTGCGGGTGGTGCTGTTCGCGCTGTTCTCAACTCGTCGCCAGGAGGAGATCACTCGCATTCGCTGGGACGCGCTGAACGAGAAGGACCAGTCGGCGCTGATCACCGATATGAAGAACCCGGGCCAGAAGTACGGGAACGACGTATGGTGCCATCTGCCGGACGAGGCCTGGCGGATTCTGCAGTCTATGCCGCGCGTGGCAGACGAGGTGTTTCCGTACAACTCGAAGTCGGTGTCCGCCTCATTCACCAGGGCCTGCAATTTCCTTGAGGTGGATGACCTACACTTCCACGACCTCCGCCATGATGGCGTCAGCCGGCTTTTCGAAATGGGGTGGGATATCCCGAAGGTGGCCTCTGTTTCTGGTCACCGGGATTGGAACTCGATGAGGCGCTATACGCACCTGCGGGGGAATGGCGATCCATATAAAGGATGGGAATGGATCGAGAGGGTGATAACGGGCCCCGTGATCGAGGCCCAGAAGCGGATTACGAGACGCGTCGAAGACCGCGACCCATGAGCTTGTCGTGCTCGGTCTTGGCTTTCTGGTGCTGCTCGTCGAGGTAGGCAGCCAGGTCGTTCAGGTGCACGCCCCGGGCGGACTTCTGGCTGCTCTCCATGCAGACGAGCGGCAGGTTGATCTCGCCCCGGGCGACCTTGCCCTTCATCTTCTCCGGGGTCAGGTGGCTGAAATAGTCGAGGCACACGCGCTCGAGCGGGATGATTGCCTGGCCACCGTACTGGGCCATGAGCAGGAAATAGGTGTTCATGCGGACCTCCTTAGGCCAGAAAGTGATGCCCGACCTTCGCCGCCCTGGCGGCTTCCTCGGTGCGGAACATGAGTTCGGTTTTGCCTGGGCGTCCTTCCGATTCGTACTCTGCCGATATCCACCAGTGGCCGAACTTGCGGTACGGCTCGCCGAGGATCTTCGTGACGTAGCAGTCGATCATGTTCATGGATGGTCTCCACGCCGCCGGTGGCGGCAGGTTGGTGGTCAGGCTGCTTTCTGTGAGTGCGCGGCGTCACGGCGGCGGCAGATTTGCACCTGCAGCCGGTAGGATCGGAAGCGGCGGCCGTCACCTGATGCAAGCTCCGGAGCCAGGTTGGCCAAGTCCTCTTCCAGCATGCCGAAGTAGTAGAGGTGCTCTCCGTCGCCCATCCACTCGGGTTGGGCTGTCGCCCAGTCGCGGGCCTGAACGCACGGAAGGCAGGTCTTGAAGCTTTCCATCGAGCCCTCCCAGCACCCAGCCACCAGCTGGTACCGTTGCCCGGGATCGATGTGCCCTCGACATTCGCAGCAGGTATGGCGCTTCCGGGCCACGGGCTCGGTCGTGGTCTGAAAATCAGACATTGGTTGCTCCTCCCCCGCGCATGTCGGCGGGCTTGAGTAATTGGGGGTGTGGTTAGGCGCCCTTGAACGGAACGACGTTTTCGAGCTCGCGCTTCACGCCGCCGGCGTCGCGGAAGGCTTTCCACTCAGCATGGTGGGCCGCGCAGTAATGGACGTCAGGGGCAACTTCGGTTGAGCAGTGTCGGCACAGGCTGCGATCGCAGGTCTTGCCATCGCCAACCGGGTAATCGCACAAGTTCGCCGAGACATCGCCGCATCCAGAACAGTGCGGTCCCAGGTCGCCGCAGATATGGCCCCTTGGGTTGCGGTTTTCGTCGTACAGCGTGTAACAGCTCATCGCGGCCTCCTTGCGATCAGGTAGGCCATGTAGGCGAGGGCGATCATGGCGCCACCTGCTTGCGGTAGCCGGCGTCGTAAATTCTCGCGGCCTCTCCTCGGCTGATGCAGGTCACCTTGACCAGCTCATGAATGGCTTTAGTGCGCTCATCTGCCGCGATCTGCTCAGGCGAGCGACGAGGGCGAACACGCTTGGCCTCGTCTCGATACATGGCAATCTTCTTGCCGCACTGAACCACGCAGAATTCCTCGCGGCCTTCCGGGTCTTCACCTACGGCAACGCAAACCCCGTCGTGCCATTTTTCGAAGTCTTCGCAGGCGAATGATGCTTCAACCAGTGTGCCAACAGGCGGCAGGCCTTCGCCATTCCACTCCCCGCCGGTTACGCGGCGCTCGATAGCCGACCAGGTCGGCTCATACTCTGGCCAGTCGGCTTCTACGACTACCGCATCCACAGTTGGGATGTCGTTCAGCCTGATCACGTCGCGCACCCAGCCGAGCTTGTGCTCGCTCAGGTCTTTCACCTTGAAGACGATGTAGCGCTCTTCACGTTCAAATTTCTCGCTCACAGCTCATACCTCTCATCAATCCAGCGCCCAGGCGCCATAGCGGGTGTAGGTTCGGGTTGGGTTTCGTGCGGGGAGAGCTGGCGCTGGTTGCCGGCCTGCAGCTGGCTGTCGGGGATGCAGCTCAGGCCGCCCGAGTAGGACCAGCACGTCACTGCACGCTGTTCGTCGTGAAACACCTGGAACACGTAGGGCATGCCTCGTGTTTCGCGTGGGTCTGCGCTGGCGCCGGTGGCCAGCAGCAGGAGGCAGAGGGCGAGGCGGGTCATACCGGCTCACCATTGACCGAGTAGCCGTAGTTGCAGACATCAAAGAACGCTTGCTGGGCTTCTTGAGCGATCTCTTCAGGAGTTGAGTCATCATCCATTTCAAACTCAACGTCTTCGCCGCCCGTAGGCCATTCGATATGCACGGTAATGCGCACGTGTGCTCCTTGGCCGCCATATCGCGGCAGTGAATAGAGGGGAGAGGGGTTACAGCGGGGTGTTACGGCTTGCGCTCCAGGGCGGCGCGGGCCGCCTCCACAGCTTCTGACAAATTCCCAAGACCTTGGCTGCGCAGCACACAAACTGCCGCCACAAGTGCGTCATGGTCGTGCTCAACCGGCGCGCTTTGAATGGCACAATCGCAAGGTTTGCTCATGCAGGACTGACAGCACGCATTCTTAAGCCTTGATGAAAGGTCCTCTGCGTTCTTCCGTATGACATCCATTCGGTCAACCGGCGCGCTCGGCTCTGCGCTATCGAAAGCCTTCCCGCATACGCAGTGCTTGACCTCTAGCGGATAGCTGCCCTGTGTCCCACACCTGCATTCTTGGTAATGGAAACCGCTACCGTCGAGCGCGTCGAACTCGCGCTTGTGCCGAATGCGCATTTCGTCACGGGTTTCCTGCTTTGCCGTGGTCGGCTCTGCGCTTGGTTTGCTTGGGATGCACAGGCAGTTGCCGTCCTGTACGCAAGCACATTCGGGGCAGTCGGGAGTGCGGAAGGGCTTATGCTCTGCGCTGGCGGATAAGGCGGCGTCGATCTGTGTCATTAGCTCGCGATAGCTCACATGCCAGTTGTTCAGGCCAAGCAACTGGTAGGCGAGTCGCAGCAGCGCATCCCGATCGGCCAACTGGGCGCGCAGCGTTTCGCGTTCGTCGCGAAGTCGTTCAACGAACTCCAATGCTTTATCGAGCTCCTCGCGCAGGGTAGCTACCTTGTTTGCGCAGGTCTGTCCCCGCACGCGGCGCCGTTCAATTTCTTCACGCAGCCGCTCAACCTCCCGATACAGCTCGGTCTTCTGTTCAGCCATTTCCATGCGGCGCCTGATGTGCTGATCAGCCACCTCGTCGAGATGTTCCTCCCAGTTTTTCTCACCCTGGAAAAGATAAGAATCGTCACCCAGTTTGGGCTCTTTTTTGCCAGGGTCCATAGGGGAGCCATGCAGCGGCCCGAGCCACTCGAAATCACCGCTTAGATCAGACACCGCATAGCCGTAACCAAAGTCTGTCTCTGTGGTGCGCTGGTGCAGGTTGCAACGCAGATCGCCATCATCATCGATGACTTGAATCAATGCTTCCTGGTCGAGGCCGTTACCACGAACCCAATAAGCCCCAGGTACCTTTGGTTTCACTGGCGACCACACCACCGGCTCACCCTGCACCGGCCGGCTATACAGCGGCCCCAGCTTGGCGATTTCGTCGAGGCAGGCGTTCCAGCCTTCATTATTGGCATCGACGAACACATCGCTCAGCTCTGTAGGTTGAGATTTGCGCGCAGGCAGCGCCACCGGTTCGGCCTCGTGCTGCTCGGCTGGCTGGGCCAGGATGGCGCGCAGGTCACGGGCAATGCTGCACTTGTTGTATTCCTGCAGCAAATCCGCCGCTTGCACAACGGCTTCGCGCGGCACGCTGACCATCTCTGTGCTGCTGGATCGGTTTTCTATGGGCATGGGGATGCCTCGCTTCATGCGGCTTCAGCTTGGGATGAGGTGGTGCGCCACGGGTCGTTTGCCCTGGCTAGGGCAGCCATTGGCGGCGGGCTGACGCTGTTGCCGCACATGTGCACCTGCTCGGTCTTGGTGAACGTCTTGCCGTCTGCGCCTTTGTCGATGATGTAGCTGGCCGGGAAGCCCTGGGCGCGGTACAGCTCATGTGGCTGGAGCATGCGCAGGCAGATGTCGACGATCACGTACGGCGTACCCTTCACGAACACCGTGACCAGCCCCAGGCGGTCTTTAGTGGTGACTGTCGGCGTTGGCGCGTCTGCTGCGCTGGTATTCTCGGTGCCGTAGTAGCTGATCAGGAATGCGGCGACGCGCAGGGCGCCTTCCTCATGTTCAGGCGAAAGCTTGTACTCGACCAGGGCGTGATGTTCGGCGCCGGCGGTCATTGTCGGCACCAGGTCATCTACGGGGCGGCCCACGCAGTTGCGCCGGAGCGTGGCCAGGCTGGCCGTCACCAGGCGCTGCTGGCTGCCGGTGTTGGTGACCGTGGTCAGTGGCTCGTCCGCGCCCTTGGCTGGCGTGGTGTTGAACCCGCCATTCGCTTGCTCAATGAAGGCGGTGACCAGGGCGCGATGGTTCTGCGTCATCAGCGTGCCCATAGGTTGATCGGCTGGCGCAGGCTTGCCAGCGTACACCGGCCCACCTGCCCCGATCATCACTGGGCTGGCCATCATCAACTCCCCGCGGTTGGCGGCAGTAACCGTGGGCAGCGGTTCACCGGGGTCGTTCACCCGGACAGTGCCCTGATGGGTTGCTGGCAGAATCACCGCGCTCGACAGTGCATGCTTCACGCCGCCGGCGACGACTGTACCCAACGGCTGATCCAGGCCTGGCACACGCGGCTGTTGGCCAGCACGTTCGCCGTATCCGGTCTGAACTAGGGTAGGGCTGGCCACGGCGAATGATCCCCCGCGCGGCCAGGAGGTGACCGTGCGCAGCGGCTCGGCGGCTGACTGGGCAAGCTCACCAGACCAGTTCGCGATCGGCACGATGAAGGGCTGCGGATTGTCCAGCACGAACTTCTTCATGCCCTTGGCCACGCGCCGCAGCGTTGCGGCTGCCAGTTCCTTCTTGCGACCGAAGATGCTCTTGCTCGGCACGCTCCAGTCGATGCAGTCGGCTGCCGTGCGCCACTTCTTCTGGCCCTTGGCTGGTTGCTTGGCGTGGGTAGGCTCAGGCCACACGATGGGCTGTCCGTCGCAGCGAGCGATCATGAACAAGCGTTCGCGGCTGGTCGGCGCGCCGAAATCACAGGCCTTGATGATGCGCCATTCCACCTGGTAGCCCATACCTTCAAGCAACTGCACGAAACGACGCCAGGTGATGCCGCGGCGCTTCGGGTCTGGCACGAGGAACTGCTGCTGCACCGGAACGCGCTCGCCAATTGCAGCCACGGTCCCGTCCAGCTTCATCACCCGACCGGTGGCCTTGTCGCGCTTGGCGATCAGCGGCCCCCACTGCAGGATCTGCTTCACGTTTTCCAGGCTGATCACGCGGGGCTTCTTCTTGCCGCCCCACTTGAGGCCGATCCACGACAGGTTGCGGATCTCGCGCTTGCGCGGCTGGCCGCCGGCAGCCTGGCTGTGGTGGGTGCAGTCGGGGCTCATGTGGAACCAGCCAACCGGTCGGCCCTGGCATTCTTCGTCCGGGTCGCCCTCGAACACGTCGGTGGTGAAGTGGCGCGCCGCCGGGTGGTTGGCGGTGTGCATGCTGATGGCCGCCGGGCTGTGGTTCTTGGCCACGGTGACCGGCCGACCCAGGCCCATCTCCAGTCCGGTACCGGCTCCGCCGCCACCGCAGAAGAAGTCCACCACGATCTCATCGTCTTGCGGATCGAAGCCAAGGCCGTACTGGGTTTTGAAGTCGAGCGGGTTCTTTTTCTGAAATGCAGACATGGGCGATCCTCGCCGGGGAGGCGTTATCGTTGAATAGGGGAAGGCGCTGGTGGGCAGCGCGAGTCAGCCGTTGCCGAGCAGCAACAGGCCGGTGTCGTCTGGGTCGTCGCCCAGCATCAGATCAGGCGCCCGAAGCTCGCGACCGATGCGGAACTGGTCGAGTCGTCGCGCCACAAAATCCGAGACAACAATTTCGTGGCGCGGCGCACTCAGGAAGTGGCGGGCCGCTTCAGGCCCTAATTCATGGATGCGGTGGATGAGCAGGGTCATGGCCTCGCCGTTTTCCTCGACCTCGGCCCATTGCATGATATCGGCCAGGGCCTGGCGGGTGCCTGATCGGGTTTTCATGCGCAGCTCTTCAATGCCGGCCTTGGCTTCTTTCTCCTTGCGCTTATCGTCACGCTGCTTCGACGTCAGAGCCATCATCGCCTCCATTGCGCACAAAGCGGGTGCCCGGGGCGTACTCCAGCAGGTCGCACACCCGGTTGATGATCTTGAGCGCTGCGTCGAACACCTTGGCGTCGTCCGGCTCGCGGGCCAGGCGCTTCATGTTCGGCTGGTGCTCCAGGCAGACCTTGTCGACCAGGCGCCGGGCCGGCCTGCGAAGGTGGTCGGCGCTGTCGTGCACGCGCAGGCTCAGCGCAAAGGCCAGGGCCACATCGTCAGGCCGGTACTGCCCGCCGCTGCGGGTGTTGTACAGCTTCTTGACCGGCCGATTCATCCAGGCCGGCAGGGTTACCACTCCAGAAGGTGCTTTCTGCATTTCGGTGCTCCGATAGGCCGCTTGGCGGGAGGTGGAACTGTTCTTGCCGCCGGCGCTGGCGGATCAAGGTGCTGATTCGCTTCATGCGGCGCGCGCCGAGGCCAGTTGGTCGTCGATCTCAACTACCTGCTGAGTGAGGTTTTCGATGGTTGCGGCGCCGCGTTTGCGCTGGGCGCTGCTCCACTGGCTGCTACGGTAGAAGAGCAGAGCGAGGTGGCGCTGCAGTTCCTGGCGTCGGCTGATGAGCGCCATGGCTTTGGTGATGGTCATGGCTCCCCCTCAGAACGGAATATCATCGTCGAAGCTGTCGAAGTCTTGGGCCTGCTGCTGCGGCTGTTGGCGATGCTGCTGCGCCTGCTGGCCCTGCCGATTGCCCTGGTGCCGCTGTTGGTGCTGAGACTGGCGCTGCTGCTGGGCTTTACCCTGATTCTCTGGCCCGCCTCCCAGCAGCTGCAGGGTACCGTTGATGTCGACGTGCACCTCTGTGGCGTACCGCTTGATGCCGTCCTTTTCCCATTCGCGGGTCTTGAGCTTGCCCTCGATGTAGCACTGCGAACCTTTGCGCAGGTACTCGCCGGCGATCTCGGCAACCTTGCCGAACAGCACCACCCGGTGCCATTCGGTTTTCTCGACCTTCTGGCCGGTCTGCTTGTCTGTCCATGCCTCGCTGGTCGCCAGACTGAGGTTGGTGACCGCGTTGCCGTTGGGCAGGTAGCGGACCTCGGGGTCCTGGCCGCAGGTGCCGACCAGGATTACTTTGTTGATGCCCCTCATGCTGCTTTCTCCGCGATTTCGGCTTTGCGTTTGTCTTTGGCGGCATTCAGCTGCGCCAGGTGGTCGGGTGACTGCTCAAGGATCCGGTACGCTGCCGAGTACACGCTTTGCAGCTCCTGCATGGTCTCGGTCACCGGGATCTTCGATAGGGCATCCTGCAGCGCAGTGGCCTGCAGGTCGGCCTGCGACTTGCCGTCATTGAGCCAGGCCAGCAAACGACGCCCGGTTTCCTCGCTGATCACCTCAGGCTGGTCGAACAGCTTTGTCCGGTCCTTGCTGGCGATCGCGGCGTGGCCGTCGTGGGTGATATCGAGCACCACGGTGAACTCGTAGTCGGTGCCGTCCCGCTGCTCTGACTTCATGCCGAGCTTGATCACCTTCTTGCCTTCACCCTGGACCGTCTCGGTCTTGCTCCGCATGGTGCAGATGATGTGCAGCGGGCTGGTCAGGATCTTGTCGGTCAGCTTGCGATGTCGCGGCGTGGTTTCGTTCCAGGCCGCCCAGGTGTTGCCCTTGAACTTCTGGTGAGCAAGCTTCTCGTTCGACTCGAGGCACCCGCCGGAGCCGGTCCACTCGTGCGAGTAGCTGTCGATGATCAGTACGCTGTAGCCGGCCTGTTCGGCGGCGGTGATGGCCTCGGCGTACCGCTCAGGCGAGTAGGGCGCGTGCAGCTCCAGCACATCGAAGTCGGCGATGTCGGCGTACAGCGACGCGCTGCCGTGCTCGGTGTCGATCACCGCGATCCGGCCGCCCAGGCCCTTGGCCATGAGCAGCGCTGACATGGTCTTTCCAGACCCGGATGGCCCAGCAAGTGCCAGCCGTAGCTTGGCCTGCTTGCGTTCGGCTTTCTTGAACATGGGGGTGTCCTCAGTTCGGTTGGTTGTCCCACTGCCGCTCTATGCGAGCAGCCTCGTCTTCGTACTCTTTGCGCTCATCGCCCTGGTATTGCTCAGGCGAGAACGAGCCGACCGTCATCCAGTCGAGCTGGGCGGCCAGGCGGGGTGTTGTGTTCATGGGGTGCCTCAGGAGGTGATGCTGCCGGCTAGGGCGCTGGCCAACATCCATGCGGTGCACAGGGATAGCGTAATGAAGCTGCCGCGCCAGAATGCCCAGCGTCGCGCTTGCTGGCGGGTCACGGCCTGACCCTCACAGCGATGCGCCGGCCTTTCATGGTGGCGCTCAGCTGACGCTTAAGGCTGGCCACTGGCAAGTCACGAGGAAGGCCAATCACTTCGTTGAAGGGAAGCCCGAAGCTGATGATGGCCAGGCTACGCTCGATCTGTTCAAGCTGCTCGTCAATCAGCGATTTGACCGGTGCAGTGCTCATGAGAACCTCCGGGCTTGCTGCTCCCACTGCTGGTGATCGTGAGCGATCATGCGGTCACGGCGCTGGATGAAGTGGTTGCGCAGAGGGAGGTCGATGGCGCCGGTGAGGTGCGCCAGGTCGATGGCGATTTCAATCTCACCCTCGAGCCGGGCACGCCCACTCAGCGAATCCGAACCCTTAGCCATGGCCTCAAGGCGAGATTCGATCATGCCAATCACATCGTTGCGCGTTGAATTGTTCATGCTGTCCTCCGGGCGGCGCCTGAGCCGCATATGGCTTCCATCTTGTCGAGTGCCGCGCTCAGCACACGGCGGCTTACAGCCCGCTGGCGTTCATCACGCTCGCGGATCATGGTGTTCCAGGCCTCGTTGTTCGCCCTGGCCTGCTCAGAAGTAAGGTGATCCGCCCAGCTGGTGTCGCCGAAAAGGCGCATCTGGCGGTCGACCTCGCGCGCCTGGGCGCTGTCTGCGTAAAGCTCATGCTCGCGAGCCATGGTCGCCTCCAGTTATCCGATTTCGTGTTCAGCAGCCCACCAGCCACACTGCCAGTCGCTGGACTTGCTGTGATTCATTGGCTCGCCGTCTTGGCGGGCGTCGTAGCCTTTCTGGTATTCCTTGCTGTGCTCGGCCATGGTCGCCTCCAGGTGGTGGGTTACTCGGTGGGTGGGGAAGGGAGGGGCTGCCAGTGGGTTGGCTCATCGCCTTCGCAGAAGCCGCCGTCCCAAGACTGCCAATTGGCGCCGGAATCGATCTCGACCTCACCGACGTACTCGCCAGTGGTGTCGTGAAAGTGCGACTCGGACTTGGCCCACTTGATCCAGGCTCCAGCGGTCACGCGACTACCTTTGCGCAGGATGATTTCAGTGCCGTCGCGCGGCGCCGAAGCAATCGGCTGCCAGCCGCTCATGGCTTCACCCGGGCGGCGAGCATGGCGTCGGCCAGTTCGTAGGAGGTTTCTGCAATCTTCTGTGCGACCGGCCTACCATCGCGCGGATCAACGTAGCCAGGGTTTATGAAATTGCTGTCTGCACTGGTCGCGGTGGCCTGAGCAGCTGCGAACCTGGCGGCGAAGTAATCACGCAGGTTCATGCCCGGGTAAGCGCTGAAGGTTTGCGGCTTGATTTCTTCGCCATTGAACCCCTTGATCGGCGTGATTCCGCTGTTGTTGATCTGCGTGGGGAAGGCAGGTCCGCCTGTTTCTCTGCTCATCGTGTGAATCTCGGTAGCCAACCGCATTGGCCAGGCGCCAGGCGCGGGTGACCAAACCCACCGTGAAAGGTGGCCTGGCGCCTGCCTAATGCGGTCGTATTTGAAGGGAAGGGGATGCGGGATGCATCGGTGGCCACTCTCCGGGGCAAGCCGGGTGTCGGGACGCCTCACCATGCGACGAGACGCTACCCACGCTCACAATTCGCGGCGATCAACTCGCGTTCAGAGTGGCCACCGATGCAGCCTGCGATGGGGAGCAGGGCATCGGGCAGTTAACGTCAGGCTGACGGGGCGCTGGTTGTTCAGTCGTCTTCCTGATCGCGCTCCCAGCCTTTCACCTCGTAGGCGAAGCTGGTCCACTTTTCCTGCTCTGCCTCGGTCATGCTGTTCCAGTCAGCAGACTCATCGCGGGATACTGCTTCGCCGCCCTTGAAGATGACTGTGCCGCAGTTGCTGCCGATGTCTTCGTCGGCATAGGCCAGCTCGATGGTGGCCTCTGGGAACATCTGGCTGAGCTTGAGGAAGATCGGCTCAGGGAAGGACCAGGCAGTTTCAAAGCTTGCAGACTCGGGACCGTCGACACTCGGCTCGCAGGCATTCCACTTGGTGCCCCACGCGGAACGGGCGAAGTCCATGCTGTGCAGGAAGCCTGTCTTGCGGTGGTTGCGCAGCATCTGGACGAACTGCTCGAAGCTTTCATCGCTCAGTTTTCGCACATCGGTGCGTTCCCGGTTGGCCTGCTGAAGGCTGCCGATCATGGGATGGGAATCGAGCGGCAAGCTCAGAGTTCGCTCAGCGGCAGTTTCCGCGTCGCAGGCAATGCCATTCCAAGGAAACTCACCCTCGAACTTGATGATCTTGCCGAAATCAATTCGGCCTTCCTCGTTGAGCATCGCCTGGATCACTTCCTGCGGCGCCTTGACCTTGTTGGTTACCCAATTCGGCATTTCGTGTTCCTCCAGTGGATTCCCAAAGCACCCGGTCGCCCAGGTGCTTCAGTGAATCGCCGGTCATGCAGCGTTGCTGTAGTAATGAGCTTGCAAGCCCCAATGAACGACGTCCTGCTGCGCCAGGCGGTGCTGCACCCAGTCGGCCTCGTCGCCGCTTACCTGCGCCTTGAGCTGCCAGCGGCGGGATTCGGCCTGGGCAAGATCGCGCTGGTGGTTTGCGTTGCGGAGCGCTTCACGGTTGGTCATTTCGGTGATCTCCAGTTGATTTCCAATGCCGGCTCAGTGAACCGGCATCAGTAAATCGTTCTGTCTTCTCTCAGGCCCCGGTCGCTCACCCGGTATCGCGCTTCCTGCATCTGTCGAGGCATGCGCGCCGCTTGGATGCCGCGCTAGTGCGGCACACCTGATCGCACCAGAGCCCTGCGGGGATGGCGGCCTGCTATGCCTGCAGGCTCGGCGGTCTTGGTTGTTAAAGAGCGGTGAGGCTTGAGGGCCTCCCGAGGGGCTGTGTAGCGCCTCGATGGATGTAGTTAACCATCGGTATAGATTTGTCGTCAATACCGATGGTTAATTTATTTTTCGAAGGCGTGCGCTATGATCCGAATTACTGGATGAATATACAGTCGTTAAGGAGGTGTCATGGCCAAGCAAAACAAGACGGCGCCAACGCAGCAGCGCCAAGGAATGACCGCGCTAGAGCGGCTTGGTTTGAGGATGTCCAACATGATCAACCATCCAAAAGCGCAGGAGCAGCGCTGGGTGGCCATTCATCGACTGGACATAGATGGTGACGCCGAGTGGGGCGAGATGATGCGTATCCTGGGCGAGACTGACGGCCTGGAGATCACGCATTTGGAGGAGGGCGGGATAAAAATCGAGTGGGAAATGCAGAGCGATGAAGATCGCGAGGCACCGATTGATGAGCTTGAGGCGCTAGCGGAAGAGGCACCTTTCTGAAACAAAAGAGCCCGCTCAAGGCGGGCTCAATCTTGGTGCTCGGAAAGGCTACCTGCATCCGCTCAAAGCGAATTGCATGATCTGGGCTTGACTGGAGGTGGTATTTTTTGGCTTGAGGTAGACCTTCTGGCCTGCCGCAGAAATCGAGTAATCAAGCGCAAGAGCTCGGCCATTCGCTCCAGAAATGTAAATTGAGGCCGTGCCAGAACTCGAAAAAGGGGAATCGGTTTTCACAACAATCGAGTCAATATTTACGGATCGCTGACAGTCCGGCCCGGCATCAGCTAGGCCATCAATAATTTCGGCACCAAGCTGCCTGGCAAGTTTTTCACTTGTTTCCACCAAGCCCTTATGGGCATCCCATATGATCGCAAGATATCCGGCGACAGCCATGAGGATCAGCACGAACACTAGCTTCTTTATGAATGACACAAGATCCCTCTCAACGCTGCAGTAAATTCCCGGCCAGCTACGCCTTTTTGGCGTTCCAGATGAGCAAGACCTTGGCATGAATTGTAACGTCATCGATCCTGGCCTGCTGATCCTTGTGCTTCTCGTTATCCGAGATCAGCCAGAAATGGTCTTCATCGAAGAACTGCAGGCGCTTGATATACAGGTGTCCATGCCATGTCAGCACGTAGATACCGTCTCCCACGAATTCGTTCACGCCACGATCAACGATCAGCGGGTCTTTATCGTTGATCGTGCCTTCCATGCTCTGGCCCCACCCGAAGATCATGGCCAGGGCAGACTGGGAGGTGTAGGTGACACCTTTTTCGTGCAACACCGACTCCTTGACGATCACATTTCGCATGACCTCGGTGTAGTCGGGCGGCACCTGGCCGTGCCCCATCGATGCTCGTATGTCGTATTGCGGGATGAAGATCTCGTCCTTCTTCACCTTTAGTCCCGAGAAATCAGCCGATACGACGTTACTCGGCCGCTCGTCCACTAGGGAATCCGCCACAGCAGCTGCGATCTTCTGCTGCGCATCCTCGTCCAGCTTCTTGCCAGCGTGCTGCTTCAGCATCTCCATGACCTTTTCGGCTGCGCCTTTCTTGTGATCCTGGTCGCCACTCGGCAGCGACCTCAGTGACCGGATCTCATCAGCCAAGCGCGGGCTGAATTTCTCAACTGGAACGTCCAGTAGCCTTGCCAGCACGGCGGCGAATTTGGCATTCAGCGGGTTGAGACCCTTGAAGTAAAGATTTACCGCCGCCGGAGTCATGCCGGCCTCATCCGCGATTTTCTTCTGACTGAGCTTAAGCTCGTTCTTGCGCGCCAGGAAAAGCGCATGCGCCGCCTCGCATTCAGCCAGGCGGTCAGGGGGAAGGATTCGTTTCTTAGTCATGGCGCGAACATATACCAACGGTTAAATAAATGGCAGAAACCATCGGTATGGACAAAGAATCAACCGATGGTTAATATCTGGCTCATGAACAACCGAGGCCAGACCATGAACGCGACCCCCCTCGACAAATTCGTTGCTGAAAAAGGGCAGTCCGAAGCCGCCAGGCTTCTTCGTGTGACAGCCCCGGCAATCCACAAGGCGCTGATCGCCAAGCGCGACATCAGCGTGTTCCAGCTTCCCGATGGCGGATTCGAGGCGGTTGAGCAACGACCGTTCCCGTCTCAGAAGACTGCCGCCTAAAAATCACCACCACGCAAGGAGCAGTAGCCCGTATGTACGCCAATCCCAAGCACCTGCATGACCGCGAGATCAAGGTCCGGGTCGACGAGGACACATTCAACCTGATCCAGGCGATGGCTGTGTATCACCGCACCCAGCGTGCCGTGCTCTGCCGCGAAATGCTGGAAGCGCAGCTGGCTGCCCTGGCTTCGGAGAATACCGGCGATCAAACCGCAGCCTGAAGGCCGCGAGGAGGCCCTATGCCGACCGAACAATTCGGTCTGGACCCGGGCTCGATGGATTTACTTGAGCGAGAGGCGCGAAAGCGGGGGATCACCCCTGAAGCGCTAGCAGCCGAGCTGATTGATCGAGAGCTGGCCAGCCGAACGAAACCTCGAAACGCGAGGGGAGCGGTTCTTCCGTTCCAGCGCAAGGCCTGATCAGGCCCTGATAAGCCCGAATTCCGGGCACAAAAAAGCCGGGTGGCACCCCGGCTCTCTGCAACGCATAAAAGTGAGACCAATTATGCATCCACAGACCCCAAGTGTACAGGCCCTCATCCGGCCCGCGCCACAAAATGCGAACCATGATTTCGTGGCGCCGGTGATGACGAGCCTTGAACTCGTCGACTTCATCAATGACGACAGGAAGGCTAAGGCTTACGCAGCCGGCATGGTATTCCCTTGCGAGGGCTACCCAAGGCTGATGCACAAGAACTTCCTGGCCAAGGTGCCGGAAGTGCTCGGCGCGACATCGGCTGATTTTTCAGCCGATCTCCCTGACGGCTATGGGCGCGCTCGTCGCGGCTATTCCTTCCCGAAGCGGGAAGCGTGCCTGATGGCAATGTCGTATAGCTACGAGCTGCAGGCCAAGGTTTTCGATCGCATGACCGCGCTTGAATCCAAGCCGGCCGCGCCCGCCGACCTCAGCAAGCTGGAAATCCTCCAGATGGCCCTGGAGTCGGAGAAAGCCCGCGTCCTGCTTACCGTCCAGGTCGAGGCCCAGGCCACAAAGATCGAGCACCTCGAAAACCTTTTCAAGGAAGGCATGAGCCACGTCCAGTTCTGCAAGGGTCTGAATGGGGTCAACGTGATGCAGGTCGGTCACTTCCTCGAAGGTCGAAACTGGCTCTACAACGAGAGCAGGTCCAGCACTCGCTACCGCGTCGGCGCCTACGCCCGCGACAAGTACATGACCGAGCACCAGAAGGAAATCACGCCGCACGGTCGCGAGGCGTTCATCAGCTACACGCCGATCCTGCTGCGCAAGGGCGCAGTGCGCCTGTACGAGCTGTACCTGGCCGGCGAGTTGCCCATGAAGAAGAACTGGGACGGCCTGCACACCCACGACAAGGCCGTGCGGGGGGCAGCATGAGCATCGACAAAGAGAAACTGAAGGCGCTGGCGAAGACGAGCACACACTTCACTGAGGTTGGCAAAGGTGATCGTGTTGAGGTGTGGGACAGAAAGAAAGGCCATCGTCGCGCCACTTATACGGATATGGACTTCCTTGCCGCTGCAAACCCCAACGCAGTCCTAGAGTTGCTCGCCGAAATTGAGCGGCTTGAGGCCGACAACAACGCCATGCGTGGCAGCACCAAGCGCATGGGCGAAGACGCCTCAAAGATGCAGAAGCAGATCCGCGCATCTCAGCGCGACATCAAGAGAGCAGAGCGTCGCCTGCAGGATGCGGAGAGCCTAAAGGCCGAGAACCAAGACCTGCGCATGCTGGTGAAGGAAATGGACCTGATGTTCGGGCGAGTCCTGCTCGGCATGCGCGGGGCTGTCATCGAGTGGCTGCACGGACAGGGTGCCGACGCTGGCATGCAGTGGATCTGGAACGGCTTGCGTGGCCCTGGCGAACTGCCGCCGGATGAAGAGACCGAGGCCCAGGCCTACTTCGACCGTGAGGTGGTGAAGATCGAGGAAGGCCTGCAAGAGGTTTACGCCTACCGCGAAAAGCGCCGCAGCGAAAAAGCCAAAGGGGGTATTTGATATGCAGTTCACCCTCACCATCAACCAGGTGAAAGCTCTGGAATGGGGGCTCAACTCCCAGCAGGCGCTGCTGTTCTCGTTCGTCTACGGCTGCCCGAGCTGGGCCAAGCCTATGCAGACGCCGGACGGGATCTACTTTGCCCTGAGCAAGGCCAAGATCACCGACGAGCTGCCGCTACTGACCGGCAAGCCGGATACCGCCTACCGAATGCTGAAAGCCCTGGAGGAGGTCGGCCTGATCGAGCTTTCCAGCACCTCCAGCATCACCCTGTTCCGGCTGACGGAGAAGGCCACTGAGTGGAACCAGAAACTGGATGGGTCGGAAAAATATCCGACCCCACCGACTGGTACCAAAGGTCGGAAAAAAATCCGATCTACCTCGGAAAAAAATCCGAGCATGGTCGGAAAAAAATCCGAGCCAAGGTCGGAAAAAAATCCGACAAATCAGGATACCAATAATCAGGATACCAATCAGGGTACCAGTCAGTGTTCGCAGGAAGGTTCGGACGAGCCGAACCAGCCTGCCGGAAAAGTGGTTGCACTGATCCCTGTTGGGGGCGAAGAGCCGCGCTGCGAAATCCCGGCGGACATGCCAGGCCCGAAGGATCAGTCCTGCAAAACCTTCAAGGCCTGGGCCAACTACGCCATGGCCTACCGCAAGCGCTATCACACCTGGCCGGTATGGAATGCGAAGGCAGGCGGGCAGATGGGCCAGCTAATTGACCGCCTTGGGATTGAAGTTGCTCACCATGTCGCCGCGTTCTACCTGCGGATCAATGATGCCAAGCTGATCAACGGCTGCCACAACCTGGGCGACCTGCTGGCCAAGGCCGAGGCCTACCACACCCAGTGGGTGACCAACCGCCAGATGAACGCCACCACTGCCCGCCAGCAGGAGCAGACCCAGGCGAACATGAACGCGGCGCAGGAAGCGGCTGACGCGATCCGCAACGGCAAGGGAGGTAAGCGCAATGCTTTCCTCTGACCAACAAGCCGAATTGGCCGTGGCCATCTGCGCAACTGCCGAGGCAATGGGGCAGGCAATCAGCGCAGGAGGCGCTCAGCTCATCGCTGAGGACCTTTCGGCCTATGAGCCTGCAGTCATCATTGGCGCACTGCGTGCGTGCCGTAGGGAGCCTGCTGGGCGCCTTTCGCTCGGCATGGTCCTCAAGCACATCCATGCGGCTGACACCCGCCCCGGGAAGGATGAGGCGTGGTCGATCGCCCTGGCAGCCAGTGACGAGCATGAAACGGTCGTGCTTACCACTGAAATCCGCCAGGCCATGATCGCGTCAGAGCCGATTCTTGAGGCTGGCGACAAGATCGGCGCACGAATGGCCTTCATGAGTGCCTATGAGCGCCTGGTGAGCTTTGCCCGGGCCGAGGACCAGCCGGCCAAGTGGGAGGTTTCGCTGGGATACGACGCCGGGCGCCGGGTAACGGCAATCGAATCCGCCGTCCGCGCCCAGCTCATCACTCACGAGACCGGTGCCAAGTACCTGGCCGACCTGCGCATTGCGCCCATCACCCAAGACGGCGAGGCCATTGCCGGCCTGCTCACCGGGGAAGTGCGCCCGCAGGCCAGCGCCAAGACTCGTGAAAAGCTCGCCGAGGTGCGCTGCATCCTCAAGGCTGCCAAGGCCAAGAAAGACCGCGAGCGTGCCAAGGAAGATCAGCGCCGCCGTATCGAAACCTACCTGCGCAAGCGGGAGACACGCGCCGCAGTCGCTCAGTTGAACATCAAGCGCGCCGGGAAGCCGGCCGGGGAGGGGGTGTGAGCATGGAAGATCGTGAATTGCTGGAGCTGGCGGCCAAGGCTGTTGGGTATCAGCCGTGTGGTAGTGACTGCGAGGGTTATCCAATCTTCGTCGTGGACAGCATGCCTATCGGCTGGAATCCGCTCACCGACGACGGCGATGCTCTTCGCCTTGCGGTGAAGCTGGGAATGTCTTTGCGTCTTGCGCAGTTCGAGGAATGGACACAGGTGTTCGTCGATGACCTTTACAGCCGCGCCGCAAAGCCAGTAACGGAGCACGCCGGCAGAACTTCGAAAGGCCAGACCATCGAGCAGGCCACCCGCCGCGCCATCGTCCGCGCCGCCGCCGAGATCGGCAAAGCCATGCAGGAGAAGCACTGATGGACACCAACAAGATGCGCGAGCTGAAGGCACTGGCAGAGGCTGCCACTCAAAGCCATGGCGCTCGGCGCGTAGAAGTCGACCACAACGGCGTGCACGTAATCGGTGATGGTAGCTGGAAGATCCTGAGTGCCTGGCACACGCCCGACGGCAAGGGCGCGCAGAACGCAGAGTTCGCCGCAGCTGCCAGCCCAGATACGGTTCTGGCTCTGCTCGCGGAGATCGATCGGTTGGTGCGCAAGAACAACAACCAGGCCGAGAGCATCCGGGAGTATCAAGACCTGACCATGGGCGGCGACGTGAGCCTTGGAATGCTGAAGGCGGACCTGCGGGTGACCAGTGGGGAGCGCGACCAGCTCAAGGCCGAGAACGAGGCGCTGCGCAAGCTGAAGCTCCCACACTTCCTGAAGTTGTCTGACGAGATGCGCGCAGCTGGTGACCATGCTGAGCAGCGGGCGCTCGAGGACCAGTGCTACAGCGTTCCTGTCCTGAAAGGGGTGTTCTTCGAGGCCGCCATACAGCGCTGGCTTGATGATCAGGAAGAAGCAATCGACGCGGCAATGGCCAAGGAGGCATCCCATGGTTGAGAAAATCTCCGTCAACTCTCAGGCCAAGCTCTCCGAGGCCGTGACCATGCTCACCCGTATGTTCCGCGACAAGAAGTTCGTAGTGGTCAGTATGCGCCCGGGGAAGGACCGCACTCTTGACCAGAACGCACTGTGGTTTGCCATGTACGACCGCATCGCCAAGAGCACCGAGATGGGCGACATCGAGGATGTGCGCCGGTACTGCAAGCTGCACATCGGCGTGCAGATCCTGCTCAACGAAGACGTCGAGTTCCAGCAGGCCTGGTACCGGGTCATGCGCCACCTGCCATACGAGGAGAAGCTGGCGATGATGGGCGAGTGCAAGCTGTTCGGCCCGGACGGGTTCCCTGTGACCAGCCTGTTCAATCGCGCCCAGGGCGTGGCCTACACCGAACGCATCCTGGCCGAGTTCACGCCCAAGGGTGTTTTCTTCGGCGACCTGGTGGGCGAGGTGGCGGCATGATCTGGATCATCGCTCTGATATTGGCGCTCACGGGCGAACCCTTCGCCGCCGTGATCACCTGCATGATCGGCCTGCTGATGGGAGGGAAGTGATGCACGCCAAGGAGATCAAACCGAAGAAATGCAGGGCGCCAGGCTGCGGCCAGCGCTTCAAGCCCATGCTCTCAACGCAGAAGGTATGCAGCCCGGCCTGCGCCCTGGCTATGGCCAAAGATCCGAAGCTCCAGAAGGTCGCGGCCAAGGCCATCACCAAGCAGGCCCGGGAAGACCTCAAGGAGCGACGGGAGAAGCTGAAGAGCCGAGCCGACTACGCCAAAGAGGCTCAGGCAGCGATCAATCGCTACGTGCGCCTGCGGGACGCTCACCTGGGGTGTATCAGCTGCAGCAAGCCCGCTTCGTGGCAGGGGCAGTGGCATTGCTCGCACTTCCGTAGCGTCGGCGCCGCCCCGCACCTGCGCTTCAACCTATGGAACATGAACAAGTCTTGCAGCGCCTGCAACAACTTCCTGAGCGGAAACATCATGGCTTACAGGCCTGCGCTCATAGAGAAGATCGGTCAGGCCAAGGTTGATTGGCTGGAGTGCAACAGCGACATCGCTCGTCACGACATCCCATATCTGAAGCGGCTCAAGGTGGTGTTCAGTAAGAAGGTGCGGCGCATCGAAAAACGGTTGAAGGAGGTTTGCCATGGGTAGCGATGTAATTCTGCTCAGGACCTTTGTGGAACAACGCTCAGGGGCAAACCGGTCGATGGGTGTATTCCAGTGCTGCACATGCAGCGTCGAGTTCTCGTCGCGCATGGATCGCTTGAAGTCCATGACTGGGTGCTGTCCGCCTTGCGCCAACAAGCGCGGAGGGCGTAAGCGCTCCACGCACGGCCTCAACAACGCCAACAGTCGACTCCACGTCACCTGGGCGAACATGAAGCGCCGCTGCCTCAAGCCTCGGGGTTCGGAGGTGGAGAAGTACGCCGGCGTCACCCTCTGTGATGAGTGGATGAGCTTCGAGCCGTTCATGGAGTGGTCCCTGGCGAATGGTTACACCGATCAGTTGACCCTGGACCGAATCGAGTCGAGCAAAGGGTATTGCCCTGAGAATTGCCGGTATACCGATTACAACGTCCAGGCCGCCAATCGCCGGCTTACCGACAAGAACACAAGCGGCCATGTTGGCATCTCGTGGGACAGAGGGCGGTGGGCGGCAAAGGTGCAGTGGCAACGAAAGCAAATTCACCTCGGAAGATTCAGAGATATCGCCCAGGCCATCAAAGCCAGGAACGATTATCTCGACCTTCACGCGCTGCCGCACAGGAGGTCTTGACGCGATGAGACAAGCAACCATCGAGGACCTGCAGGCCATCAAGGCCCTGTACCGCCAGAAACTCCGCGACCTCAAGAGGGCAGCAGCATGAACTGGACACCAACCGACAGCGGGCAGTTGCTCATCCTGGCCATGGTCATCTTCGCCGGCTACGCGCTTGTGCGTGGCATGGTCATCTCGAATCGCCGCAAGAAGGAGCAAGGACGATGAAATATCAAAGCGTGTTGGCGGCAGTGGTCCGTGCACTTGCGGCAGAGACCATTAGCGGCGTGGGTGGCGGCGACTTCGAACCGAAGGTACAGGCCTCGAAGCTGAAAGGGGAGATCACCGGGAAGGATGCGGCGATGCTGGTGGACTGCTGGGTGCACGCCCGCCTGCACAGCAAGCTCATCCCTCGGCACTGGAATGCGCTGACGGCCAGATTCTCGACCCACAAGGCCAAGAAGGTGGAGGCGATCGGCAAGCTGGTGCCCCTGATCGCTACCCAGGCGCCGAACCTGTTCCGGTACAAGGCTGTCACCGCCTGGGCCATACCGCCGGTCAAAGGTGTGCAGGCGCCGTCGGGCAACGAGGTGGCCAGCAGATCGGCACGAGAGCGCGCGCAGTTCGATTCGCTGCACGCTGGCGTGGTGCAGCACCTGGCGGGTGGCGATATGCCCGAGGATGGCGGCCAGGCACGCCGTGAGCAGTACGTGAAGCGCTCAACCGACATGATCGTACTGCCGGCCGAGTTCTACGACATCAACACATGGGACAACCAGGGCCTGAACCGGACCACTTACTGGCGATGGAAGAAGGCCATCGAGAAGGTGCTGGATGAGATGGTTGTCGAGGCGCTGGCGGCATCTGCCAAGATTTTGGAGGACGAAGGCATTTTGATGGCAGAAGCGGCTTGACAACCGCGCAACCGTGCAACATTATTCCCTCATCCTGTCATTCCTGCGTGTGTTGAGGATTGACGAACAGAACCCGGTCCTCGCGCCGGGTTTTTTATTGCCCCGAGAGGCCCTCAAGAGTCCCGGAGGCTCAGTGACCCGATCAACCTGTTGGAGTCTGCTGGCCCTTGGGCTGGCGATGCTCAACTACGTCATGCACCGCGACATCAGCTGCAACGTCTTCTTCGCCACCTTCATCTTCATCCAGGCCCTCAAACGGCCCAGCGAGGAAGACCAGCTGATCGCCACCCGAATGCTCGAGTTCGCCGCCTGCTCAGGCGCTGCGCTGCTCACCTTTGCAATCATGTCGAGGCTCCTGGGAGTCGAATGGATTCCACCGGCCTCATGGTAGGGCTGGCGATCATCAACACCGCCCACCGGGAGAGCTTATGAGCGCAGATGGGATTTCAAGCGCGATCATAGTCGGTGCGGCAACAGGCGCTGGCGTCGTGTCAGCTACACAGATACCGATTGACCACGTAATCATCATGGGCGCGATCGGCGGGTGCTGTGCCTTCCTGGCCTCCACCGCCGAGTTGAAATGGGGGTCAAAGATCCTCTACGCCGTTTTCTCGTTCATCGCTGGCTACCTGGCCGGCCTGGGCATACTGATCCTCTACCCCTACAACGTGGTTGCTGCTGGCGTGGCCTTGGTCATCTCTGCACTGGCCTCTACCATGTTCGGATCACTCAAAGCGTGGTCGGAAGGAGGGAAGAAGCCTGCCTGGGTAGAATTCTTCGAGCGCTTCATCCCTTCCGGCCTACTGCGAGGTAAGCGAGATGAAGGATGACGCGAGCACCATCATAGAAACGCTAGCTATCTGGATGAATGGGGTATTGGCTTGGGTCCAGGCGATAGCACCCGAAGTGCTACTGACCACCCGTGGCGTCTGTCACCTGGTGATCTTCCTGATCATCGCGGGGTACCGGAAGAAGACCGACCGTCACCGCCGCTTCGTAGGCCTGATGGCTGGGATGCTGGCGGGTGCGAATCTGGCTGAGGCCTACCGCATCGCCGTCAACTACGCATCGTTCCTGGCCCTTGCTCAGTTCCCGCTGACCATCTGCATGGTCGGGTTCATGTTCTTCGTCGTGTACTCACGGGGCAACATGGCAAAGCTGATCCCGCCAAGGCTGGATCGGATACTGCGGTAGTCCGCGCCACAAAATAGACGTGCGCCGTTTCGTGGCGCGAGCACGAGGAAAGTCAGATGGGTCAGCTTCCTGATATGACCGGCGCGTTCATCATGCTGGGTCTTAGTTGCGCCGTTGCCGGTTGGGCGTTCATTGAGGGTCTGATTTGGATCGCCTCTCACTTTCGTGTGGTGCTGGTATGAGCAACGTCACTCGCATTCGCCACGAGCTGCCGGTAAGCATGGATATCGTCCATGCGGTGGCCGAGTTCGATTCCGCCCTAGTGAAAGCGATTGATGCTGCCAAGGATGCCGGGCTTCCGCAGGGATTGCTGGTAGGCCTGCTGCATGGTCACGCGCACGCCGAGACGCACAAGATGGTGGTCTAATGAAGGTTGTCGAGTTTCAGCGCGAGAACTGGCGCGATGCATCCAAGACCCTGCGCAAGATCGCGGATCAGCTGGATAGCGGCGATCTTCCGGTTTGCAGCATCGGCGTGATGGCCATGCGCGACCCATCCGGCCAGGTGAATCTCTTCGCCTTCGGCCCGGTTGCGGACGACCTGCAGTCCCTAGCCATGTTTCGGCTGGCGGAGCAGAAACTGATCGACGTGCTGCTGGATGGCGGGGAGGGGTAAGCGTGCCGCAGGTGAGTGCGGCACGGATGAGTCACTTAACCTTCATGGCCTCTTGAATGTTATCGGCATACTGAGAAAGATTTTTAAACTCAGCTTCAAGGTCAGCGCCAGAAGCGCTAGCTGCTTTTGCCGCTATGACTTCAATAGCAATGGCAACGGCAAAGGATCTCTTCGATTCCGGCGTAAAGGTTCTGTTGTTCATGTCCCTGACGTTTGAGTTGATTGTGGACGACATTTCGAGTTCCTGAGTGATAGTGGGTTCACATCAATAGCGGCTACACGCCACTATTTCAAGCCGCAGGTGCCCCATGAGCAGACCAATGCCGTCGGTCGAGTTGCTCGACTCTCCGTTCCTGGAGCTGCTCCCAGCGCCTGAGGTCTGGGATTGGATTCAGCGCGAGATCCTCGCCGACACAGGCAGCATCCATAATCCTGAGCATGCTCACCTGATTGACGCCAACATCGGCGTGCTGTGGGCATCCTCCGCGTTCACGAAGAAGGGCAGGTCGGTGCTTGGCCAGGCCGAGCAGCTGATGATCCGTGCCGGTGGATGGCAGAAGGCCCGCCAAGAGCAGCAGATGCGATCCTGGTTCGGCGAAGAGCCCGAGTTTCTCATCACCTTGGCCGGCGACTATTGCGCTCAGTGCAGCGAGGCCGAGTTCTGCGCCCTGGTAGAGCACGAGCTGTACCACATCGCTCAAAAGGCCGATAAGTACGGCGCCCCAGCGTTCGGCGATGACGGCATGCCCAAGCTTGAGATGCGTGGCCATGACGTCGAGGAGTTCGTCGGGGTGGTGAGGCGCTACGGTGCGAGCAACGAAGTACAGCAGCTGATCGACGCTGCAAGCCGGCCGCCTGAGGTGGCCAAGATCAACATTTCGAGGGCCTGCGGAACCTGTCTAAGTCGGGTCGCGTAGTTTTACCGGACCTTTACGGATGACAACCCATGGCTGCACTCAGAGACGAGGTGAAAGCCTTCATAGTGCAAGGCCTTGCCTGCTTTGACACGCCTACTCAGGTAGCTGATGCGGTAAAGCAGGAATTCGATGTCGTTGTCACTCGTCAGCAGGTTGCGACCTACGATCCCACGAAGTACGTCGGTCGAGGACTGTCGGCCAAGTGGCGAACCTTGTTCGAGGACACCCGGAAGCGCTTCCGCGAGGAGACGGCGGAGATTCCCATTGCCAACCGGGCGTTCCGGCTACGCGGTTTGGGGAGGATGGCTGAGAAGGCCGAGAACATGCGCAACCTGGCGCTGACCGCCCAGCTCTACGAACAGGCAGCCAAGGAGTGCGGCGACATGTACATCAACCGCAAGCTAGAACCCGACAAACCCCTGGGCTCCCAGGCGGATCAGCCGCACGCCGTTGCTGAGTACAAGCTGGAGCCAGACGAAGGTGTCCCGACTACCCCGTACCTATGACCCGCCGGTGAGGCTGACGCCGAAGCAGGCGAACATCTACGTGTGGGGCTTCCAACCGCAGGCGCGCTTCCGTGATGCAGTTTGCGGGCGTCGATTCGGCAAGACCTTCCTCGGCAAGGCAGAGATGCGCCGCGCGGCCCGATTGGCTGCGGAGTGGGGCGTGAGCGTTGAGGATGAGATCTGGTACGCGGCTCCGACCCAAAAGCAGGCCCGCCGGGTGTTCTGGCGCCGACTGAAGCAGGCCATCCCGCGAGAGTGGCGAGAGTGCAAGCCGAACGAGTCGGACATGCTGATCACGCTCAAGAGCGGCCACCTGATCCGCTGTGTTGGCCTGGAGAACTACGACGACCTGCGCGGCTCCGGCCTGTTCTTCGTGCTGGTGGACGAATGGGCGGACTGCAAGTGGGCGGCCTGGGAAGAAGTCCTGCGCCCGATGCTGTCGACGTGCGAGTACGTCGTACCTGGTATCGGTAAATGCAAGGGCGGGCACGCGCTTCGCATCGGCACGCCCAAGGGCTTCAACCACTGTTACGATACATACCGCGATGGGCAGAAAGACGGTGAGCCAGACCACAAAAGCTGGCTCTACACCTCGCTGCAGGGCGGCAACGTCCCGGCCGAGGAGCTGGATGCCGCCCGCCGCAAGATGGACCCTAGGACGTTCCGGCAAGAGTACGAGGCCAGTTTCGAGAACTATGCCGGGGTCGTCTACTACACGTTCAGTCGCACCGACTGCCGCACCAGCGAGCGGATCAAGCCGGGCGAGGCTCTGCACATCGGCATGGACTTCAACGTCATGAAGATGGCAGCGGTCGTGTATGTGGTCCGTGACGGCCTGCCGCTGGCCTTGGATGAGTTCCACTCAGTGCGCGACACGCCCGAGATGATCGAGAAGATCCAGGCGCGATTCCCTGGGCATGGCGTGGCGGTCTATCCAGACGCCAGCGGCCAGAACACCAGCAGCAAGAACGCCAGCGAGTCGGACCTGTCCCTGCTGCGCAAGGCTGGCTTCACGGTGATCGTGGATTGCCAGAACCCAAGCGTCAAAGACCGGGTTAACTCGGTCAACGCCATGTTCATGAACGCATACGGCGAGCGCCGGCTGATGGTCAACATCGACCAATGCCCGCAGCTCACCCTGTGCCTTGAGCGACAGACCTACGACAAACACGGCGAGCCCGATAAAGACCCGAAGAAGGGTCACGACCACATGGTTGACGCCGCTGGCTACTTCATCGCCAAGCGCTTCCCGATCAACGTGGCGATGACCACGACCCAATCCCTGAGAATGTGACCATGAGCGATAACCCGAGCATCACGCTGCCCGCTGTCGACGCGATGCGCGCCTACTGGGCCGTGATCTCGCCGCTCATGGGCGGGACGATGGCGATGCGCGCAGCGGGCAAGACCCTTCTGCCGCAGTACCCAGCCGAAGACGACGAGGCCTACAAAGAGCGCCTGCGCCTTTCGACCCTGCTGCCGGCGTACTCCGAGACCGTGGGCAACATGACCTCCCGAGTGTTCGCCGAGCCACTGCAGGTAGGCGACGATGTGCCAGAGGCCATTGTCGAGATGACCAAGGACATCGACTACGCCGGCAATGACCTCAACTCCTGGGCGGTCGGGTTCTTCACCGAGGGGCTGAGCCATGGCCTGTGCCATGCCTTCGTCGATCACCCGCCAGCGGGCGAACTGAAGACCCAGGCAGACGAGCAGGCCGCTGGTGTGCGCCCCTATGTGGTGATGGTGAGGCCTGAGCAGTTGCTTGGCTGGCGCTCCAAGGGTGGCGTGCTGACCATGGTCCGCTACATCGAGGTGGTCGAGGAGGAAGATGGCGAGTTCGGCGCCAAGTGCGTCGAGCAGATTCGCGTGCTGGAGCCGGGCGCCTGGCGAACCTATCGCAGGTCGGCCAAGGCCGTACGGGGCAAGCAGGCCGCAGCCGGCGGTACCTGGGAGCTGCACGAGGAAGGCACCAATAGCCTGACCGCGATTCCGTGGGTCACCTTCTACACCGGGCGCACCGGTTTCATGACGGCCAAGCCGCCGCTGATTGAGCTTGCACACCTGAACGTGAAGCACTGGCAGAGCCAGAGCGACCAAGACAACATCCTCCACGTTATCCGTGTGCCGATCCTGGTGCGCATCGGCATCCAGACCCAGTACGACAACCAGGGGAAGGTGATCCCGCCAGAGTTCAAGGTTGGCACCGGCCAGCTGACCGATCTGCCCAAGGACGGTGACCTCAAATACGTTGAGCACACCGGAAAGGCCGTCGAGTCAGGCCGAACCGCGCTGCAGGACCTGATCAACGAGATGCGCATGGCCGGGGCCAAGCTGCTGACGCCTGACAAGACGGCCACCAAGACCGCCACCCAGGCGGAGGAGGAGGCGGCGCAAGAGATGTCACCCCTGCAGCGGATGTCGAACCATTTTGGCGACTGCCTGGCGCAGCTGCTGCAGTTCATGGCCGAGTACCGCAGCCTCGGCGACGGCGGCACAGTCGAGATGCGTGGCAACTACGACGTTGACTACATGCCAGAGGTTTCTCTGCCGACGCTGGTCTCGATGGCCAATGCCGGCATGATCTCCAAGGAGACGCTGTTCACCGAGATGCAGCGCCGCGGCGTGATCAGCGACGAATACGACTGGGACGATGAGCGGGCGAAGATTGACGCCCAGGGCCCGGCCCTCGGTACGCTGTGATGAAGACGGCCAACCAGAAGCTGCTGAACGAGCTGATCGGGCATGAGGTCGATCTGTCCAGGCTGAGCAACAGCCAGGTGATGACGATCATCAAGATCCTCAACAGCAAGGATGCCGACCTGCGGGCTGCGCTGATCGAGGCGATCGACAACCTCGGCACCGACCTGTCGGCTGCGGCTGTCGATATCGCCCTGTCGGCGGTGCTGAGGATCAACCAGCAAACCTTCATTGAGATCCGCCTGGCCATGGACCAGGTGACCGATGGGCTGATCAGTTACGAGCTGGCGTTCCAGCAGAGCGCGTTGCGGGCCGTTCTCCCGGCTCTGGTGCAGGAGGCATACCCGGTCGTCTCCCCGGCGTTCAGCGCGGTGAAGGCGATCGCCCAGGCCCGACCATTTCAGGGGCGCCTGCTGAGGGAGTGGATGGCCGGCATCGAGTCCAGTCGCGCTGCCACAGTGCGCGACGCTGTGCGCTCGGGCGTTGTCGAGGGGCGCACCACTGCGGATATCGTCCGCACAGTCATGGGCACCAAGGTGCAGCATTACGCCGATGGGTCCCTCCAGAAGGCCAGGCGCGACGTCGAGGCGGTAGTGCGGTCTGCGGTATCCCATACCGCCGAAACGGCCAGCGACGCAGCGTATGAGGCCAACAGCGACATCATCAGCCACGTTGAGTGGCTTAGTACGCTGGACAACCACACCTCGTCCGACTGCCGTATTCGTGACCGGCTGCCGTACACGCTGGGTACCTACAAGCCCATCGGGCACCAGGTGCCATGGCTGGCTGGCCCCGGCCGCATCCACTTCTGCTGCCGTTCCAGCAAGGTGCCAGTGCTCAAGAGCGCCAAGGCTCTTGGCTTCAATGACGGCGCGACGCGGGCGAGCATGGACGGCCAGGTGCCGGAGTCGATGACCTACGCCGAATGGCTGAGCAAGCAGTCAGCAGCGCGCCAGGACGAGATCCTCGGCCCGGAGCGTGGCCGGCTGATGCGAGAGGGCGGGCTGAAGCTCAGCACGTTCTACAACGACAAGGGCAAGTTTCTGACGCTTGAAGAGCTCAGAGCCCGCCTAAATCAGTGACCTTTGGAGAGATTCGAAATGACCCAGCGCTACATCGGCACAAAGCTCATCTTCGCCCTGGCAATGACTCGCCTGGCCTACAACGATTATCGGGGCTGGGATCTGCCGACTGGCGAAGACGGAGCTGACGAGGGCTACCTGGTCGAGTATCAGGACGGCGGCAAGCCGAACCATCCAGGCCACGCCGGGTACATCAGCTGGTCGCCAAAAGAGCAGTTTGATGCCGCATACCTGCCGATCGGCGATGTCGAAGGCTTCCAGCCTCATCAAGTGCGCGTGGTTGCCGAAAAGGCCCAGCTCGACGACAAGATCGCCAAGCTTGATGCGTTCACAAAGACGGGAGCCTTCAAGCGATTGACCGCGCTTGATGATGAGCTGCTGACCGCGCAGCTGTCGTGCATGCGTGAGTACTCCTCGATCCTGGCTCGGCGAATCCACGGGTTCTGATCCGCGCCACAAATCACGTCATCGCCATTTCGTGGCGCGCATCTTCAAGGCCTTGCCAAGTGCGGGGCTTTTTTCTGCCTGCGGTTCGGATGGACGGGGCGCAACTGGGGCCGGATGGCTCATCAACTGGCCGGATGGCCCAGAGAGACGACATGAAACTCAAGACCGTTGAAGTGGATGGCAAGCAGTACGCCGTGATCGAAGATGGCAAGCCTGTCTACGTCGAGGACGATGGCAAAGAGGTCGCCTTCGATGCTGTGGGCACCCGCAATACCATCACCCGGCTGAATGCCGAAGCTAAGTCGCACCGCGAGCGCGCCGACGGCTTCGAGAAGACCGCCAAGGCGTTCGAAGGCATCGATGATGCCGCGGCCGCCAAGAAGGCGCTGGAAATCGTCGCCAATCTCGACGCCAAGAAGCTGGTGGATGCCGGCGAGATCGAGAAGGTGAAAGGCGAGATCAGCAAGGCATTCCAGGCCCAGCTGGATGAAGCCAACACCAAGGCGCAGGGCTTCGAGCAGCAGCTGTATTCCGAGAAGATCGGCGGAAGCTTCGCCCGCTCGCAGTTCATCGCCGAGAAGATGGCGGTACCGGCCGACATGGTCCAAGCCACCTTCGGCAGCAGCTTCAAGATCGAGGAAGGCAAGGTCGTCGCGTATGACGCCCAGGGCCAGAAGATCTTCAGCCGCAGCCGCCCGGGTGAGCTGGCCGACTTCAACGAAGCACTCGAAACCCTCGTCTCGCAGTACCCCCATCGCGACCACATCCTGAAGAGCTCCGGCGCCAATGGTGGCGGCGCTCCGAATGGCGGTGGTGGCAACAAAACCACAAAGGGCAACTTCGGTGGCACCAAGGCAGAGCGCCTGGAAGCCATGAAGGGCCTGATCGCAAGCGAATAAGGAGGCCCAATGGCCCTTTCGAACATGAAGGTGTTCAACGAGTACCTTCGCCACGCCACCATCGAAACCCTGACCCAGGACGTCGACAAGTTCAACGCGGCCTCGGCCGGTGCGATCCGTCTGACCACTCAGGGCATCGACGGTGACTTCCTGCAGGAATCGTTCTGGGCGGGCCTGCACGGCGCTCAGCGTCGCGTCGATCGCTACGCCGCCAACGGCAACCAGGCAGCGACCCCGCTGTCGCAAAAGCAGTATGACTCGGTGAAGATCGCCGGCGGCTTCGGCCCGATCCTGTGGGAGCCTGCTCAGTTGTCCTGGGTGCAGAAGAACCCTGAGGAGGCGCTGGAGGTCATCAGCCGCAACCTGTCCGAAGCGATCATGTCGGACCAGCTGAACACCGCCATCGCCGCCCTGGTTGCAGCCATCGGCAACCAGCCAGGCGCGCTCAATGACGTGTCGGCAACCGCAGGCGTCGACTACATCGCAATCAACGGCGCGCACGCCCTGTTCGGCGATGCATCGGCCCGCCTGATCGCCCAGGTCATGACCGGCGCCCAGTATCACGCCCTGATCGGCAAGAACCTGGCCAACAGCCAGCAGCTGTTCCAGGCCGGTGGTGTTCTGGTCGTCGACGTCCTGGGCAAGGCAGTAATCGTCACCGACGCCCCGGCGCTCTACGAGGCCGGAACCCCGAACAAGCAGAAGGTGCTCAGCTTGGCCGATGGCGCGGCCATGGTGATGGATGGTTCCGACCTGATCACCAACATCGAGACCTCCAACGGCAAGGAGCGCATCGAGACCACCATGCAGGCCGACTACACCTTCGGCCTGGGCCTCAAGGGCTACACCTGGGACACCGCCAACGGCGGCAAGTCGCCGACCAACTCTGAGCTGTCCACCGGCACCAACTGGGACCTGGTGGCGAACAGCATCAAGGGCTCGGCCGGCGTCATGACCATCGGCGACGCCACCAAGTAACCGGTACCGCGCCCTTCGGGGCGCCTTCCTCAGGAGATCGCCATGAGCGAGAGCATCATTTACGAGCAGCACCCGGTCTCGGCAGAGCGCAAGTCTTACCTGCGCCGCAAGGGCTACAAGATCATCGACGCCAAGTTCGCGCCGGATGGCTATGAGCATCCCGAGCCGATCAAGGAGGGTAAAGTCTCCAAGGCCAGCAAGTCCGCAGCTGAAAAGAAAGCTGCTGAAGAAGCAGAGCTGAAGGCAAAGCTGCAGGTCGCGCTGACCGAAAAAGGCGTCCAGTTCGGGCCTGAAGCCAGCCTGGAAGACCTGCAGAAGCTGCTGGACGGGGCCGCGTAATGACGACCTACATCAGCATCGAGCAGGTCGACGCACTGCTGGGCCAGACCTGGGCGCCTGATGAAAAGAAGGCGCGCGCGGTGCTGATGGCCAACACCTGGCTCACCAACCAGGGTCTTCCCGAGTTCGACACGGTTCCAGCCGATGTCGTGCAGGCAGGCGCGGAGGTGGCGGTGGAGGCGGCATCAGGCAACCTGTACCAGGCGAAGGAAACCGGCGTACTGAGCAAGTCTGTGGATGCTGACGGCGTGTCGAGCAGCAAGACCTACTCGAGTACGTCCAAGGCCATCAGTGCGGGCGAATCCTTCGCTTTGGCCCTGTTGGCGCGGTATCTGGGCACCGGCCAGGTCAAGATCGTCAGGGGGTGACATGGGGCTTCGAAGTGAGTTGCAGGCCGAGCTGGGTCTGGCCTTCGATACGGACCTGGCTGACGCGGTTGCGGTGGTCGATGGCAGCCGGTCCGTGCCCGGTGCGTACGACCCTGAGAAGGGCGGCAGCACGCCGGCGGCGACCCTGAACTATGCAGGTCGCGGCGTCTTCGGCCAGTACAAGGCCCGGGAGATCGACGGTACGCGCATCCTGTCGTCAGACGTGCGCCTCAAGGCTCTGCAGAACGAGCTGGTCATGAAGGATGGCGACGCGGTCACGGAAGAGCCTGCAATTCCCGCAGTTGGTGACCGCATCAGCGGCTACCGGGTGATGGATGTCGGGCAGGACTCGGCCAAGGCCACCTGGACCATTCAGCTGAGGAAATGACCATGCCCCGCGGCTCACACATGACCACCCGCTATGGCGGTCAGGAGGGCAGCTTTGCTGCACAGCTGGAGCAGTTCGCCGAGGCAGCCAAGGAAGCGATGGATCTGACCTTCCGCGAGGTCGTGATCATGGTTGGCCGCAGGTTGGTCACCATGTCGCCAGTTGGCAACCCTGACCTCTGGAAGGTGAACGTCGAGGCTCAGGGCAGCGCAGCGGAACAGATCGCGGCCTACAACGCGAAGGCGGCGACCATCAACGCCGGCATTACGTCCGACCAGGCCAACTACACCAAGAGCGGCAACCTGAAAGGCGGCCTGCGATTGCGAAAGCCCCTGACCAAGCGCGAGCAGCGCGAGAACTTCGGGTTCGGCGTCCGGAGGGTTGGCCAGGGCTACGTGGGCGGCCGCTTCCGCAGTAACTGGCAGCTCACCACCGGTGCTCCAGCCGCAGGCGAGATCGAGGACATCGAGAGCGCCGGCGAGACGCTGGACAGGCTTCTCGTGGCTGCCGGTGATCTCTCCGCCGGTGAGGTCGCCTACATCGTCAACAACCTGCCGTATGCCATCCCTCTGGAGTACGGCCACAGCTCACAGGCGCCTGGCGGCATGGTGCGAGTCACCGTTGCCGACTTCCAGGGCATCGTCGAAGAAGCCATCAGGACCCACCGAGCATGAGCCACGCAAGAGTACGACAGGCCATCGAGCTCAGGCTGATGGCCTGGGCCACAGCGCGCCCGATCCGGGTCGCGAACTTCGAGCAGGGTTTCGAGGCCGGGCCCGACGAAACCTACCTGCAGGCCTTCCAGCTACCGGCGGGCACCACTTGCCGCTACCTGGGCAGCGATGCCTACGAGTACACCGGCGTCTACCAGGTGAGCATCGTTTGCCCGGCGGGCCAGCCACTGGCAACAGCCGAGACTCTGGTCGGGGAGCTTTCGAACCTCTTCAAAGTGGACTCGGAACTCAGCCGCAAAGGCTTCGAGGGCTTGGTCACCGAACCTGTTGACCAGGGCCCAGCCATCACTGAGTCGGCGACCTACACGGTCCCGACCAGCTTCACCTACCGCGGCGTCGCGGACCAACCGCCCGATGGGGCATAACCAACCGCCGCCCGGCGGGCTTTCAAGAGGAAATACACCATGGCCGCACGCTTCCCGCTGCCGAACGGCTCTGTGCTGGAAATCGCCAGCGTTCTCGCCGCTGCCGTTGCCTTCACCGCCCTGACCAACGCTGCTCCTCCCGTGGCCACCGCTGCGGGCCACAACATCAAAAATGGCGACGTCCTGGTTGTCAGCTCCGGTTGGTCGCTTGTCAACGACCGCGCTGTCCGCGCAGCCAGTGTTGCCACTGACAAGTTCTCGATGGCCGGCCTGAACACCACCAACGCCGACAAGTACACCGCCGGCGCAGGTGTCGGCTCTGTTATCCCTGTGACCAATTGGGCTCAGATCTCGAAGGTGACCGCCTTCACCTCTTCCGGCGGCGAGCAGCAGTACCTCACCGTTGGTTAC
Source organism: Pseudomonas sp. BJP69 (assembly GCF_007633355.1). Classification (NCBI taxonomy): domain Bacteria; kingdom Pseudomonadati; phylum Pseudomonadota; class Gammaproteobacteria; order Pseudomonadales; family Pseudomonadaceae; genus Pseudomonas; species Pseudomonas sp. BJP69. The sequence continues at coordinate 3,687,973 of NZ_CP041933.1, read as the reverse complement.
CTGGAGGACGATGACGATCGCCAGTTTCCCACCAACCGCAACCCCATCACTTTGTCGATCACTGTCGAAGATCAGCCAGCCGCTGCTTACGTGGGCCTGGTTGAAGCCTACGGTGATAGCAAAGAGCTGACGGTCGTCCGCCTCAAGCTGCCCAACGGCGACCAGATCCTCTATCCGGGCTACGTGAGCATCACCACCACCCCGACCATGGAGCGCAACAACCTGATGACCCGAACCATCAGCATCGCGCTGTCGGGTCGTCCGGTCCGTTACCTGGCCGGCGCGTAAGGAGCACTCATGGCGAAGATTAAGATTGCCCAGAACCCGACGTTCACCGCCGAGGTTCATGTGCCGCGTATCGGCGGCGATCCGGTGCCCGTGGCGTTCCAGTTTCGCTACATGGACCGCGTGACGCTGGCCGGCATGTTTGACCGCTGGAACAAAGCGCGCGACGCCTGGGCAGAGAAGGCCAAGGCCGACAACGCCACTTGGGAAGAGGTGACCGCCGGCGAGATCGCTCTGCAGGCTGAGCAACTGGGGGAAATCGTCACAGGATGGGACTTGGAGGACAAGTTCAGCCAGAAAGCGATCCTCGAGTTGGTCCGTACCTGCACGGGGGCGCCAAAGGCCGTCATCGACGCCTTCCAGGCTGCTTACAACCCGGCCCGATTGGGAAACTGAGGGCGGCGGCCCGGGCATGCTACGAGCGCGGGCCATCCGCTGAGCAATTGGCGGCGCTGGGGCTGACCCTGGATGACATCGAGGAGGAAGTGGTAGAGGTCTGGCCAGATGCGTGGGCAGCCTTTCGCCTGTTCGATGCCCTGGGTACACAGTGGCGGGTGGCTTCTGGAGGCCCGTCTGGCCTGGACTACACCGCCATACCCGCAACTGCCTCGATGCTCGGCATCAAGCGCCGCGACCTCACCGACATTTTCCCCGATCTCCGCGTCATGGAGGTTGAGGCCTTGGCCGTCATGGCCGAATCGATGGAGTAGATCATGACCACCATTGCCTCCCTCGGTCTTCAGATCGACTCTGGTGATGCCGTCGAGGCCAAGGACAACCTCGACCAGCTGACGGATGCTGGCAAGCGCAGCGAGGAGTCGGCCAGCAAGACCGGTCGTGCCTGGGAGACTGCTCTGGGCGGCTTGCAGGGTGACACCCGGCAGATCGTGCAGGAACTGCAGACGCTCAACGCCAAGCAGGCCGAGCTGGCACAGCAGATGGCAACTGTGGGCCGCGCTGTCACCAGTGCCTCTACGGCTTTCAGCAGCGCCGCGGCGAACATGGGGGCGTTCAGGAACGAGGCCGCGCAGGCGGGCAAGGTGCAGGAGGCGCTCACCAGCGCCACGGACGCTGGCGTCCAGGCTGGCCGGCGCGCTGCCGAGTCCGCCGACGAGCAGCAGGCCAGGATTCTGGCCGTGGCCAAGGCCTCGTTGGAGGCCAGCCAGTACGTTCAGTCGCTGAACCGGGCGACCGAGCAGAGCGCCGAGGTCACCGCCCAGGCGAACGCAGTGCTGTCGGACAGTGCCAGCCGCCAGGCCTCCATCAACAGCCGGGCCCAGGCCCTCATCGCAACGGAGGAGCGCCAGGCGGAGGCGGCGAAGAAAGCCGCAGGCGCGCATCGGGAAGAAGGCCAGGCCCTTGAGGAACTGCTGGGCAAGATCGACCCGACAGTCGCGGCAATGGGCCGTCTGGACCAGATGGAGCAGAAGCTGAAGGGCTTCCGCACTAGTGGCGCGCTCGATGCGGAGACCTTCGGCGAGTACCAGACGAAGATCGACCAGGCGCGTGCGGCCTTGGGCGGTGCCGATACCGCGCTGAACAAGACCGGCATGTCGGCCAAGGCAACCGCCGCCGCGCTGCGCGGGGTCCCAGCGCAGTTCACTGACATCGTCGTATCCCTGCAGGGCGGCCAGGCGCCGCTCACCGTCCTGCTCCAACAGGGAGGGCAGCTGAAGGATATGTTTGGTGGCGTCGGGCCGGCCATCAAGGCCCTCGGTGGATATGTGCTTGGCCTGGTGAATCCGTTCACCGTCGCGGCTGCAGCTGTGGGCGTGCTTGGATACGCCTATTACAAGGGCAGCGAGGAGGCCGTCGAATTCCAGAAGGCGCTGATCACGACCGGCAATGCCGCCGGATCTACGTCTGACCGCCTATCCGGGATGGCGCGCGAGGTTGCGGCCACTGTTGGCACCACCGGTGCCGCGGCAGAGGTGCTCACCCAACTGGCTGGTAGTGGGAAGGTCGCTTCTGACAGCTTCGTAGAGATCACAGAGGCTGCTTTGGAGTGGCGTTCGGCCACCGGCAAGGCGGTCGAGGAGACCGTGGCCGAGTTCGTTAAGATCGGTAAGGACCCGGTTGCTGCTGCCAAGGACCTCAATGAGCAGTACAACTTCCTGACCGCCTCGACGTACTCGCAGATCGTCGCACTGAAGGAGCAAGGCGACACCATCGGCGCCGCCAAGCTGCTCACCGATACCTACGTCGATACCATCAAGAACCGCAGCAAAGAGGTCACCGAGAACCTGTCGATCTGGGAGCGGGGCTGGAAAGCCCTGCGGGGCGAGGTTGCTGCCACCGTGGACTCGGTCAACAACATCGGTCGCGGTCAGGACATCGCAAGCCGCATCGTCGAGACGCAGCAGCGCCTAGCAGCGGCTCAGAGTGCGGTGAATGGTGATCCTGACGACACCGCAGCGCAGAAGAAGCTGACCGACGCCAACCTTGAGCTCAAAGCTCTCATCCAGCAGCGAGACACGCAACAAGCCATTGCGAGGGCTCAAGAGCTGGACGCCCAGCGGCAGCAGGCGGCCATTGTGGCGATCGGCAAGATCGACGCCCTGGAGAAGTCCGCTAGGACCAACGCTGAAAAGCGGGCGGATGCGCTGAAGGAGTACAACAAGTCTCTGGACGCGATTCGCAAGGTCAATCCGAACGATGAGCGCCTCAAGCCCGAGAACATCACCCGGGTGCAGGCCGACATCGCCAAGCAGTTCAAGGATCCTGCCGGGCGTACCACATCAGTCGACCTCTCCGGGTTCAACGACCAGAAGAACGCGCTGAATGCCATCCTGGCCGAGTACAAGAATCACCAGAAGGAGCTGGACGCAGCACAGAAGGCCGGTCTGATCTCGCAAGAGTCGTACGCAGCCCAGCGGGCCGCAATCCTTGAGCAGCAAAAGGCCGAGATCACGAATGCCTACGAGGCAGAGATCAAGGCGTTGGAAGAGGCCAGAGGGCGAAGCGGCACCAGTGCCCAACAGCGCATTCAGCTGGACCAGAAGATCGCCGACGCCCGCGCTTCCATGGTCAAAGCCCAGAAGGACGCCGACACCGAACTTGCGGTGCTGGCGACCAATGAGCAGGGGCGGCTGGCCAAGCAGGCCAGGGCAGTGCAGACCTACACCGATGCCCTTGACCAGCAGGTCACGGCGCTGAGACTGCAGGGGCAGCGTTCCGCCTACAGCCTCGGGCTTGGCGATCGTCAGCGTGGTCTGCAGGATCAGGAGAACGGCATTACCGACCGCATCAACCAGCAACGCCTGGACCTGGCCAACCAGTATGGCGACGGCTCCCGCGGCATGAGCCTTGATGAATACAACCAAAAGCTGGCGGTACTCAACAAGACCGAGAAAGACCTGCAGGAAACCACCATCGCCAATTACGACGCCATGACGGTGGCCCAGGGCGATTGGCGCAAGGGTGCGTCGTCAGCGTTCCAGAACTACCTGGAGCAGGCCCGGGATGTCGCCGGGCAGGCGCGATCCCTGTTCACGAACGCCTTCAGCTCGATGGAAGATGCGGTCGTGAACTTCGCCATGACGGGCAAGTTTTCGTTTGCCGACTTCACCAAGTCGATCCTCGCCGACATGGTGAGAATCGAGACGCAGCGAGCGGCTTCGGGGTTGTTCAGCAGTTTGGCGAGCTTGGGAGTCAGTGCGGCATCAGCATGGTTCGGGGGCGGAGCTTCTTCCGCTGGCTCTACCCAGGCCGGCTACAGCCCGGAGATCATCGACGCCTGGGCGGCTGCCCGCCAGGCCGACGGCGGCGCTTGGAGCAATGGCGTTCAGCTGTTCGCAAATGGCGGTGCCTTCACCAGCACAATCGTCAGCACGCCCACGGCATTCGGCATGGCCGGCGGCAAGATTGGCGTGATGGGCGAGGCCGGCGACGAGGCAATCATGCCGCTGACCAGGACATCTGGCGGTCAGCTGGGTGTGATGGCGGTCGGCGGCGGTAGCGGGGGAACGGCGATCAGCGTGTCCGCGCCGGTTAGCATGGTGGTGGAGGACAGGAGTAGCGAGGGCATGCAACTCGATCAAGCGCTGCTCCAGCAGAACATGCAAAAGCAAATGCAGATGGCTGCCGAGAAAGCGGTGGCTGACTCGTGGCGTCCAGGTGGCGTCAGCCATCGCAATACCAGCGGGAGGCGCTGATGGCCATCGAAAAATTCAGCTGGCCAACCCAGCGCGGGGAAACGCCGGAGATCAACTACCGAACCCGCGAGTCGCGCTTCGGCGGGGGGTACCGACAGGTCGTTGGCGACGGACCCAACAACAAGGAAGACAGCTACCCCATCACGGTTACCGGCACGAAGGCCCAGGTTCGCAAGATCATGGAGTTCTTTGACCGGCATGGCGGTGCCAAAGCTTTCTTGTGGTCCACCCCGCTCGGCGATTTAGGCCTGTTTACCTGCAAAGACCCCAAGCCCACCCCGGTTGGTGGCGGTCGCTTCAAAGTTGCCGCCACTTTTGAGCGGGCCTTTCATCCATAAGGAACCAGCATGTCACTGATCAAGGATATCCAGACACTGGAGCCCGGCAATGAGGTGCTGCTGTTCGAGCTCGACGGTTCGGACTTCGGCGCCGACACCCTGCGCTTCCATGGCCACGCCATTCCTCACACCCCCAAGGAGCTGGCCGCCGCCGGCGCGAACGCCGACCAGCTTCCGGCCAAGTCGATCTGGTGGCAAGGCAACGAATACGGCGCCTGGCCCATGCAGATCGACGGCATCGAGGCGAATTCGGACGGTACGGCCGTGCGCCCCATGCTGACCGTGGGCAACGTCAACGGTCGAATCACCGCTCTGTGCCTGGCCTTCGACAACCTGCTCGAGTTCAAGCTGACCATGCGTCACACCATGGCTCGCTATCTGGATGCGGTGAATTTCCCGGCAGGCAACCCCGAGGCCGATCCGACCGAGGAGGCGATTGAGGTCTGGTACATCGACCAGAAGGTCTCGGAGAACGGCACGACGGTTTCTTGGGAGCTGGCCAGCCCTGGCGACGTGGGCGGGGAGACTATCGGCCGGCAGATGACGCAGCTATGCCACTGGGCAATGACTGCCGGCTACCGCGGCCCGAACTGTGGGTACACCGGGCCCTATTACGACTTGGACGGCAACCCCACGGATGATCCGGCCAAGGACCAATGCAACGGCTGTCTCGACTCAGGCTGTACCGTTCGCTTCGGCCAGGGTAACCAGCTGCCCTTTGGTGGATTCCCGGCTGTTTCCCTCATTGCACGGACCTGACCATGCGCAAACATATCTTGGCCGCCGTGCAAGTCCACGCTGCGGCGGAATACCCGCGGGAGTGTTGCGGGCTGATCGTTACCGTTGGTCGCTCGCAGCGCTACGTACCGTGCGAGAACACTTCCGCCGATCCTGGCGAAGAGTTCCGCATTTCGCCAGAGCAGTACTCGGCAGCTGAAGACCAGGGCGAGGTGATCGGCATCGTGCATTCGCATCCAGATGCGACCAGCAGGCCGTCACCCCGTGACTTGGCCATGTGCGAGGCTACCGGGTTGCCCTGGTACATCCTGTCCTGGCCAGAGGGTGACGTGCGCACTGTCACGCCAACAGGTCACGCGCCGCTGCTCGGGCGGCCGTTCGTGCACGGAGCCTGGGACTGCTGGCAGGTCTGTGCTGACTGGTACAAGCGAGAGTGGGGTCTGGATTTTCCGGCCTACGCGCGGGAGGAGGGGTGGTGGGAGAAGCCGGACGGTCCAAGCCTGTATGAGCAGGCCTTCGAGGCTGCTGGCTTCTACCAGGTCAGCCAGCCGCAGCGCGGCGACATGATTGTCATGGCCGTGGGCCGCACGGCTCACCCGAACCACGCCGGCATTTACCTCGGCGCTGACGCTCGGCTGCCGGAGGAATCGGCCGAGGTCTTCGGGCCTGGCCCTTTCATGCTCCACCACCTGCTCGGCAGACCATCAGAAATTATCGTGTTCGGCGGCCCCTGGCTCGACCGGAAGCGCCTTGTGCTGCGTCATCGGGACGCGAAATGAAGCGGTATTTTCGAAGGAGAGCAGAAATGTACGGACAACCACTTGCTAACCACACAGACGAAGAGGCCGCGAAAAGAGCCCATGAGGACCAGGCCCTACGCGACCTCGTAGACAGCATCAAGCGTCGGGAGCGGGAATCCTAGCTAGGTCGTCAATCAAATTCCCGAGCACAGCATCGAAAATTTCCTTGTTGTCAGCGGCTGGATAATCGCCTTCGATGTGAGAGCGCAGTCTGGCTGTGTAGAGGCCAGAATGAAGGGCGCCGTTCTGTTTCAAGCTTGCTGCCAAGCACTTCAGAGCGACTGCCAGTGCACGCACTTCGCTTTCAGTTGCAGATTTGAGGGGCATTGGAACTCCTTGTTTGATGATTTCCTTTACGGCTCCCCAGTCCATGGGCTGTCCCGCAGCGGACCGGGGCGGGTCGTTGGAGGCACAACGCTACTACGGCGGGGAGCTGGCTGGTTACTGGCTTTCCGTCCAGGGTGGATAGGTGGACAGCGAGGCAAACCGCGAGGCTAGCTGACCTCCGTTAAGCTCGGTTGGTACATGTTGGGATGCTTTGGTACGTGTTGACGGGCGTACAATGTGCGCCTATAGTTCGCTCCAAGAACCGGCTGCTCTACGGGTGACATATAAGAGGGATTCGTCCCCACCCGTTTAGCGGCCTTTTTTTTGCCTGGAGGAAATGGATGCTTAGGTACGCTGTTCTGATCGATGCGGGTTTTATCAAGCCAAAGCTTTGGCCTGTCAAAAAGGCGCCGATCACCAGCGAAATGATCGAGCTAGTCACCAAGAAGCTCTCTCAATCGCCCCACCTGATCAACCATCGTCTCCACCGGGTCTATTTCTACGACGCCAAGCCATTGACCACCCAAGCAGAGCACCCCGACGGTACTACCGTCGATTTCGGGAAAACCTCTGTTGCGAAGAACAACGAGGCGCTCCACGCCGGCTTGGAGAAAAGTCCTTATGTCGCGCTACGCTTCGGGGAGCTTGTCCACCAGGGGTGGAGGATAAATGGTCGAGCACTCAAGAAGGCGAACGCTGAGACGACGTTTTCCATTTCTGACCTGGAGCCCAGCATCCAGCAGAAAGGTGTGGACATGCGGATCGGGCTCGACATTGCCAGTCTCACACTGAAAAAGCAGGTTGACATTATTGTCTTGATAACTGGTGACAGTGACTTCATCCCTGCCATGAAATTCGCCCGACGCGAGGGAGCTCAGCTTTACCTCGTAACGATGGGGCATGGCGTTCGACCGGTCGTGCATCAGCATGCAGATCTGGTGATCAGTGAGCCAGCATCACATTATCTAACAGAAGACCCGCCAGTCCTGTGACCCAAGCCCAGCCCCGCGCTGGGCTTTTTGCGTCTGACACAGTGGAAAGCCTGCGCATGGCCGAGAAGCTTCAGGCTGAAATGCCGGAGGTCGTCGCGCACGGCCTGTCGCGGTAAACATCTGATCGAAGCCGAACCCCGCCTGCGCGGGGTTTTGGTGTTGGCGCCGATGATGTTAGATTGCCCTCGCCTACATGGAGGGATAAGGAATGCGTAATTCGTTGGCGGTCGGGTCAATTCTCGCAATGTCGTTGGTGTCGACGGCGTCTTTTGCTGCGAGGCCTTCCCAGGAGACGTTAGAGTTCTGTGACGGAATATCCAAACTGGCAAACTCGGTAATGACATCGCGTCAAAATGGCGTTGCTATGTCGAAATTAATGCAAGCCAAGGTTTCTGACGAAGCCATGAATGACCTGGGAGCACTGATGATTGAGCAGGCTTACGACTCGCCCGCTTATGGATCTCCTGAGTACAAGCAGAAGGCAGCCACTGACTTTGAGAACAGTTGGTTCTCCAATTGTTTGAAAGCCCGAAGCGCCGCCAGAAGCTAGGGGCTTAGTCGCATGCTAACTAATGTGAATTCAGTGGTTACCATTGTCGCCCTGATACTGCTGGCGGGGTGTACAACTCCCGGGGACTTACTAAAGAGTACTCCGACGATCGTGTCGGAGACCTCGAAAACACCAAAGGCATACGCCCTTTGCGTCCTGCCGGAATGGCAAGAGCACCAGGCTGGCGTAACCATGAATGAGACTCTGACGGGCTATCGACTGATCTCCTCAGCTGAGTCGATAGGCCAAACCAACGAGTTGCTGGAGATTAAGCAAACTACTCACGGCAGCGAGGTAAAGCTCTATCAGCGGATGCCTGGCATCAGCATTGGCAGATCAAAAATCATGTCGTCTGTGAAAAAGTGTCTGTGAACATTTTTTGAAGTGAGGAGCCGCCACTGGGCGGCTTTTTTTCGTCTGGAGAAAAGCATGACCCAAGAAATGACACTTATCGAGTTCTCAGGAACCTTGCGTAAAGCTCTGGGGAAACAGCATCGACGGCTTCTGGATACAGGCAGCGTCCGTGAACTGCTGAAGGCGCTGACGATCACGTTGCCAGGCTTCAAAGAGGAGGTTGATCGTCTGTCTCGCCTGGGGATGAACTTCGCGATTTACCGAAACGGTAAAAACGTTGGTGAAACCGAATTCAATCGTGGCGGAGCCAAGGCGGTGAAAATTGTACCGGTCGTTGCTGGCAGTAAGCGCGGCGGGGTGCTGCAGACAGTGATCGGCGCGATATTGATCGCTGCTTCTTTCATCCCCGTTCCTGGATTCCAGGCACTTCTGCCTGCAGGTGTGGCAATGGTAGCCGGTGGCGTCATCCAGATGCTCAGCCCGCAAACTGCTGGGCTGTCGCAAAGCGCTGCCCCGGAGAACCTGCCGAGCTACGCCTTCGGGAGCGCCAAGAACACCACCGCCAGTGGCAACCCCGTCCCGATCTGCATCGGCGATCGACGCTGGGGCGGAGCGATTATCTCAGCCTCGATTGAGGCGCAAGACAAGGCCTAGGGCCAACTCAGCGAATAGACCGCCTCCGGGCGGTTTTTTATCCCCCGGAGGAAAGTATGGGGCCTGTAGATCATCTGGAAATCACCGGCGCCAAGGGCGGCGACAGCAAGCCGAAAACTCCGGTCGAGGCACCGGACAGCCTGCAGTCGACGAACATCGCCAAAATCCTGCTGGCCGTGGGTGAGGGCGAATTCGACGGTACGCCAACCGACCGTGACATCTACCTCGACAATACGCCGATCATGGACGCCAGCGGCAACGTGAATTTCCCAGGTGTGAAGTGGGAGTGGCGCCCAGGCTCGGTCGAGCAGGACTACATCCAGGGCATTCCTTCGATTGAGAACGAAACCACCGTCAACGTCGAGCTGCGCAGCGACAACCCGTTCACCCGCGCCCTGAGCAACACCCAACTCTCGGCCGTGCGCGTGCGCATGACTTGGCCGCGCCTGGCGCAGCAGGACAGCAACGGCAACACCAACGGCTACCGCATCGAGTACGCGATCGATATCGCCACCGACGGCGGCGCCTACGTCGAGGCACACCTCGGCGCCGTGGACGGCAAGACCACCAACGGCTACCAGCGCTCGGTGCGCGTGAACCTGCCCAAGGCGTCCTCCGGCTGGATGCTGCGCGTGCGCCGGATTACCCCGAACGCCAACAGCGGCACAATCGCCGACACGATGACCATCGCTGGCTACACCGAGATCATCGACCAGAAGCTGCGCTACCCGAACACCGCGCTGCTGTACATCGAGTTTGACGCCCAGCAGTTCCAGAACATCCCGGCTGTCACCGTGAAGTGCAAGGCCAAGCGTTGGCCGGTACCGACCAACTACGACCCGGTAGGCCGTACCTACACAGGCGTATGGGACGGCACCTTCAAGCAGGCCTGGACCAACAACCCAGCGTTCGTGACTTACGGCCTGTGCGTCGAGGATCGTTTCGGCCTGGGCAAGCGCATCAAGTCGTGGATGGTCGACAAGTGGGAGATGTACCGCATCGCCCAGTACTGCGACCAGCTGGTGCCGGATGGCGTGGGGGGGCAAGAGCCGCGCTATCTGTGCGACATGAACCTGCAGGGCCGCTCCGAGGCCTGGACACTGCTGCGTGACTTGGCAGCCATCTACCGGGGCATGGTGTACTGGGCCCACGGTTCGCTGTTCATGCAGGCGGATATGCCGCGAGCCCAGGACATTGACTACGTGTTCACCCGAGCCAACGTGATCGACGGTGACTTCGTCTACGGCGGCGCGGAGCGCAACACGCACTACAGCCGGGCCCTGGTCAGCTACGACAACCCGGCCAACAACTACGACACCGACGTCATTCCAGTGACCGATCTGTCGCTCCAGCGCCGGTACCGCGATCGCCCAATCGAGCTGTCGGCGATTGGCTGCACCCGGGCCTCCGAAGCGCAGCGCCGCGGCAAGTGGGCGCTGTTGAGTAACAGTCAGGATCGCACCGTCACCTTCAAGACCGGCATGGAAGGCCGGATTCCCCTGCCTGGCTACGTCATTCCCGTAGCTGACGAATTGGTGGCGGGTCGTCCGAACGGTGGACGAATCTCGGCGGCAGCTGGCCGCGTTATCACCCTGGACCGTGACACGCCGATCAAAGCTGGTGACCGGCTGATCCTGAACCTGCCGAACGGTACCGCCCAGGCGCGCACCGTGCAGTCGGTTGCTGGGCGAGCAGTGACGGTGACCACTGCATATGGCGTGCAGCCGGAGCCAGAACTGCAGTGGGCGATTGATTACGACGATCTGGCCGTCCAGCTGTTCCGGGTGCTGAAGACTACTCGCACCCAGGAAGGCGATTACGAGATCACCGCTCTCGAGTTCAATCCCAGCAAGTTCGCGGCCATCGACACCGGCGCCAAGCTGGACGAGCGCCCGATCAGCGTCATTCCGGTGACCACCGTGCAGCCACCGGCCAGCGTGACTCTGTCGTCCGCCCACATGATCGACCAAGGCATCGCGGTCAGCACCATGACCATCGCCTGGGCGGCCGTTGAAGGTGCTGTCGCCTATGACGTGGAGTGGCGCAAGGACAACGGTAACTGGGTGAGCCTGCAGCGTGTCGGCACAACCTCTGTGGATGTTGTCGGGATCTATGCCGGCGCCTACCTGGCGCGCGTGCGTGCGGTCAGCGCCTTCGACATTGCTTCGATCTGGAAAAGCTCTGTCCTCACACAGCTCAACGGCAAGGAAGGCCAGCCGCCTGCGGTCACCTTCCTCGACACCGAAAGCCTGCTGTTCGGCATCGGTATCAAGTGGGGTTTCCCGGCCGGCGCCGAGGACACCCAGCGCACCGAACTGTGGTACAGCGAGGGCACTGACCTTGGCCTGGCCACCAAGCTGGCCGACCTGTCGTACCCACAGAACGAGTATGTGATGCAGGGCTTGCGGGCCGGGCAGCGCTTCTACTTCTGGGCGCGCCTGGTCGACCGCACTGGCAACATTGGACCGTTCTTCCCTGTTGAGGGCAACTTGGTGACCGGTGCAGCCAGCGCCGATGCGGGGCCAATTCTTGAGCAGATCGCTGGCGAGATCCTCGAAAGCCACCTGGGCCAGCAACTCACCGAGAAGATCGACCTTATCGATGGCAATGGCCCTGGGTCGGTGAACGAGCGCGTAGAGTCGGCGCGTAGCGAACTGAGCGAGCAGGTCTCCGAGGTCAATAACGCGGTCGTGGCTGTAAACAACTCGCTGGCCGTTACCAAAGGCAACCTGGAGCAGCAGATCACCGCGGTAAACCAGAGCGTCTCTGATGCCAAGACCGACCTGCAGCAGCAGATCAATACCGTTTCAGCGCTGGCCGGTTCGCTGCCGTACAACAAGGACAAGGCCTACACCACCAATCAGGGGGTGCTGGGTGCTGACGGCAAGCTGTACCAGGCGCTGAAAGCGGTACCGAAGAACACCCCGCCACCGAACGCGACCTATTGGATCGACGTTGGCCAGGCGATCGTCACGGCGGCCGGCACAGCTTCGCGTGTATCCAAGGTCGAAACCGACGTATCCACGCTGGACGGCAAGACCACGGCACAGGCGACACAGATCGGCGGCTTGCAGTCGAGCCTCACCACCACCAACCAGAACGTGGCCACCGCCCAGCAGGCAGCTGATGCGGCGAACACGCTGGCTGGCGGGAAGGGCAAGGTAATCATCCAGGCGGCGGCCCCAGCCGTTGCTGACCGTTTGGCGCAAAACCTCTGGATCGACACCACGGGCAACGCCAACACGCCGAAACGCTGGAACGGGACTGCCTGGGTGGCGGTCACGGACAAGGCGGCTACCGATGCGGCAGCTGCGGCCCAGTCGGCGCTGTCTCAGGTCGCCTTGAAGGCCGATGCAACCGTGGTCAACAACGTGGCCACCCGGGTCAGTGAGGCCGAGGGCAAACTGTCGTCTCAGGCCACCCGCATGGATGGGATGCAGACCAGCATCGACGGCAAGGCCAGTTCTCAGTCGTTGCAGCAGGTTACTAACCGCGTCACGGCCACCGAGCAAAAGGACGCGGCACAAGACCAGCAGCTTACGTCGCAGAGCCAGGCACTGATCTCGCTGACCGACAGCGTGAGCAAGAAGGCTGAAGCAGCCACCGTCCAGGCCCTGAGCAATGATGTGAAGACCCAAGGCCAGAACCAGACCGCCCAAGGCCAGGCGCTGACTCGGATCGACACGAAACTGCTGGCCGGCCAAGACAACTCGCCGACGAAGGTCTACCAGAGCGTGTTTTCGGACCTCTCGGCAGACCAGTGGGTATCGACCAACAGCGGTGCCGGCGCGGTGGCAAGCTTTGGCACTTCGGCAGGCATCACTCGGGGCGCTGCATTGATCCTGAGCGGCGGCACGGGCAACGCCACCTGGTGGGGCGCCTCGACCCGCAAGATTCGGTTCGATCCATCCCGCCTGTACAAGCTGACGGCGCGGGTTCAGCAGGTATCCACCGGTGCCGGTGCCCCGCTGACGTATCTGGGCCTGGACTGCTTCGCCGAGGATGGCGCTACTCGTGTGACGACTGCCGGTGGGACAGGCATCGGCTCTGCTCATTACGTGCTGATGAACAGCCGGCAGCTCTCGGTAGGGGAGTGGGTAACCGTCGAAGCCTATGTGAAAGGTTATTCGGCTGCGGGCGAAGATGGAGGGTCTGGGGCAGGCACCGTTACCGACCCGAAGCGACTCAAGACCGGAGTGGCATGGCTCTCGCCTCTGGTCATCGCCGGCTACAACGGTATGGGCGGCAGGCTGGTGGTCGACCTGTTCGACATCGAGGACGCGACCGAGCAGGCTCAGATCGATGCAGGGGCGATGGCAACCACAGCCCTTACCGGGCGAGTGGAGAAGACCGAGCAGGGGCTGAGCTCGGTCAGCAGCCAGACCACTCAGCTAGGCAATAGCCTGACCACCACCAACCAGAATCTTGAAAAGGCCCAGCAGGCCGCGCAGGCCGCTTCGGACCTGGCGGGCACCAAAGGCAAGGTGCTGGTACAAGCGGCTGAACCAGCTGTGGCAGATCGCTTGGTGCAAAACCTCTGGATCGACACCACGAGCAACGCCAACACGCCAAAGCGTTGGACTGGCAACGCCTGGGCAGCGGTGACTGATAAGGTCGCTACCGAGGCGGCGGCAGCGGCTGCCAGCGCACTGGCCGAGGTGGCCAAGAAGGCCGATGCCAGTGCGGTGCAGTCGCTGAACAGCAAGGTGGATCAGCAAGGACGAGACCTGACTGCCACCAGCAACAACGTGGTGTCGCTGGGTAGCATCATTGGCCGAGCTGTGGACAACTCGCCGACGAAGGTCTACCAGAGCGTGTTTTCGGACCTCTCGGCAGACCAGTGGGTATCGACCAACAGCGGTGCTGGTGCGTTTGCTACCTTTGGAGCGCCCGGCGGCATCACCCGCGGGGCAGCACTGATCCTCAATGGCGGTTTGGCGAACAAGACCTGGTGGGGCGCTTCCACCCGCAAGATTCGGTTCGACCCGAGTCGCCTGTACAAGCTCACCGTCCGCGTGCAGCAAGTCCTGATGGGCACTGGGGATCCCGGCACCTATGCCGGCGTGGACTGCTTTGCCGAGGACGGTGTTACTCGCATTGCCACGCATGGCGGCAATAGCGTGGGATCCTCGCACTATGTGCTCATGACAAACCGCAAGCTGGCGGCCAAGGAATGGGTCACCGCCGAAGTCTATGTCAAAGGTTTCACCGCGAGCGGCGAAAGCGGTGGGGTCGGAGCGGGCACCATCGCTAACCCGAAGCGTCTGAAAGAGGGAACTGCGTGGTTCTCGCCCATGGTCATGGGTGGGTACAACGATGCGGGGGGTCAGCTTGTCGTAGATTACTTCGACATTGAGGATGCCACCGAGCAGGCGCAAGTGGACGCTAATGCGGCTGCGACCTCTGCGCTCACGACCAAGGTCAGCCAGAACGAGCAAGAGCTTGCCAGCGCCTCCAGGCAGTTGACTGACCTTAATAACAGTGTCGGCTCAGTTGCAGCGCAGCAATCAGCCACCTCGCAGGCGGTGGACTCGCTGAGTTCAGTTGTCTCGCAGCAGGCCGGTACTTTGTCTGGTGTAAGCGCCCGGACTACTACCCTGGAAAACAGCCTGACCGCCACCAATCAGAACGTGACCACCGCTCAGCAGGCCGCAGATGCGGCGAACACGCTGGCGGGCGGCAAGGGCAAGGTGATCATTCAGGCGGCAACCCCTGGGGCCGCTGATCGCTTGGCGCAAAACCTGTGGATTGACACCACCAGCAATGCGAACACGCCCAAGCGCTGGAGCGGTAGTGCCTGGGTCGCGGTCACGGACAAGGCGGCTACCGATGCTGCCGCCGCTGCGGCGAATGCGCTATCGGTCGCCCAGACCAAAGCCGAGGCCTCGGTGGTGCAGGGCATTAACTCCCGGGTGACTGACGCCGAGGGCAAGCTGACCTCGCAGGGTCAGGCGATCACGGCCATGGACAACAGCCTGACCGTGACCAACCAAAACGTCACGACCGCGCAGCAGGCGGCACAAGCGGCAGCCGACTCGGCAGGGGCCAAGGGCAAGGTGCTGTACCAGTCTGCCGCCCCGGCGGTGGCGGATCGCCTAGCCCAGAACCTGTGGATCGACACCACCAACAACGCCAACACGCCGAAACGTTGGAGCGGCAGCGCCTGGGTGGCGGTCACCGACAAGGCGGCGACCGATGCTGCGGCCGCGGCTCAGTCGGCGCTCACTCAGGTTGCTACCAAAGCCGAGGCATCCGCGCTGCAAACCCTTACCAACCGTGTTGCTGCGGCTGAGGGGGTGAATACCAGCCAGTCCGCGAGCCTGATCGACTTGAGCAACAATGTCGGTGCTATCCAGAGCGGCCTGGGCGCATCCGGGCTCGACCCAGCTCCCGGGGCCTACTGGCAGTTCGATGCCGGCGCCGATGGAATGGTGGGCGTCAATGCGAATACTGCAGTGTCTGGAGGCTCGCTGCGCCTGACGCCGACCAGCGCCAATCCGCAGTTGCTTACCAGTAGCGGGGCACTCACCTTGAGTATTCCCGGTGCTCAATACACCAAGGTGCGAGTAGGATTGACGCGTCGCGGTGGCGCAGCTACGTCTTGGACGGGAACGCTTTACTACTCGACGACTGCCCACGGCATTTTGTCTGCCTATCGAGCCAGTGCGGCTAACCCAAACATCGCTGTGGGCCAGTCAGCCGTTGTTGAGTGGGACATGGCCAACCTGGCTGTCGGCGGCACGGACTGGGTGGAGAGTACCATCGGCCGGTTGCGTTTCGATTTCGCCAATGCGCTCGACTCTGTGTGGGATGTTGATTGGATTGCAGTAGGCCGGGTCGGGCCATCAGCGTCGAGCCGTGCGGTCGAGTCGCTGACCTCGGCGGTCACCCAGCAGGGCGACAAGCTGACGGCCGAGGCGCAGCGTATCGACGGGTTGTACACATCGGTCGGCAGCGCCCAGGCAGCGATTCAGAACGAGATCACGGCACGGACCAACGCCGATTCGGCGCTCAGCGAGCAAATCCAGACCACGCAGTCGACCTTGGGGGAGACGACGGCGTCTGTACAACGAGTCAGCACGACGCTCAATCAGCTCAATGGCGTGGCGAACGCCTCGGAAGTTGTCAAGGTTCAGATCACTGCCAATGGCATCCGCCATATTGCCGGGTTTGGCCTGAGCATCGACAACTCCAAGGGTGCCGTTCAATCGACGTTTGCGATCCTGGCCGGCAGGTTTGCGATTCTCAACCCTTCAGGGGATGCAGTTTCCAGCCCGTTTGCGGTGGTTGGCAACCAGACGTTCATCAGTGATGCGTACATCCGTGATGCGAGTATTGGTAACGCCAAGATCGCGAATGGCGCCATCACGACGGCCAAAATTGGTGAGGCGGAGGTGGATACGCTCCGTATCCGCGGAAATGCCGTGACCATACCCGTTGGTGCCTTTGCTTCGGCGAATTCAGTTAGCGTGACGGTAACGCTTGACGGAAATTATCCGGTGTTTCTGCAGGGATCGCTAACCCAGACTTATTTTTCGGACATCACGATGACTAGAAACGGGGTGGCTTTGTGGGTAGAGCGTCCCAGGGAATCAACGCTCGCCAGTCGTGGGGTGATTGACTACCCCGGGCCTGGCACGCACACCTACACCCTTTCTTCAAACCATGCCGGCAACACCAACGGCGCCTCGATCCTTGCGGTGGTATGCAAACGATGAACAGTTCGATCGTAGAAGAGAGCGATCCGTATGAAGTCGTCTCCTATTTTGTTACCGACCAGCAGGGCGTGGTCATTCAGACGGGCACCTGCCAGCGCCTGCACCTGAATGACCACGCTCAAGGTGGCCGGCTTCACTTGGGGACGGCCCCGCAAGGCCGCTTCCAGTATGTCAATGGCGAGTTCGAGCCTTACGCACCTGATGCAAGTTACGACCTGGCGCGCCGGGAAGGATACCCGCCCATCGAGGACCAGCTGGACATGCTCTGGCACGCGATGGATCAAGGGGCGATGCCCAAGGCTGAGCCGTTCTACACGACTCTGCAGAGGGTCAAACAGCAACATCCGAAAACCTAATAGCTACACAACAACCATTGCCCGCCGCGCGCGGGCTTCTTTTTATCTGGAGAAAGCCCCATGCCATTTGTTGCCATCAACCTGAGCAATGACTACGAAGTCGCCAACAAAACCCGCTACGCCACCCAGGAGGAGGCCGACGCCCGTGCCCGCGAAATCCTGACCCAGTTCCCGGCCGCCCAGGTCTGTGTCGCGCAGGTGCTGAAGGATTACAGCGCTAAGGTGTCGATCACTGCGAAAGATCCGGCAGAGCCAGCACCGGAGCCTGAGGCGCCTGCCGCCTGACATCGCTTCCCCACCCAGCCCGCCAAGTGCGGGCTTTTTTTCGCCTGGAGAAAACATGGCCAGACTCACCGAATCCCAGGCCGGAGGCCCAAACGTGCTCCGGTTTCTAGACCTTATCGCCTTCGCCGAGGGCACCCAAGCCGTGAAGGGTAGCGACGATGGGTACAACGTCCTGTTCGGCAAAGGCCTGTTTCAGGGGTATGTCGATCACCCTCGCCAGAAGATCACCCGACTCTCCAACGGCAAGCCAATCACCAGCAGTGCTGCAGGTCGCTACCAGTTTCTTGCCGGTACGTGGGACGAACTGGTCAAGCGCTACGGATTCAAGGGGCGCTTCACGCCAGAGGCCCAGGACCTGGCAGCCATCAAGCGATTGGGCGAGCGTGGTGCGCTGCAGTTGATCAAGGATGGAAAGATCCGCGAGGCGATAGCCAAGTGCGCCAACGAATGGGCCAGTTTTCCGGGCAACAACTATGACCAGAATCCTAAAGCCTTGGGCGCGCTGCTGGCTCAGTGGCAGAAGCTCGGCGGGGCGCTGGCGTGACTGGGCTCGGCGCGGTGCCGGCCTGGTGCTGGTGGCTGATCGCTCTGGTTCTGGTTTCCGGAGGCCAGCAGTACCGGGTGGTTATAGAGCAGCGTGCGGCGTCGGATGCCCGCTCGGAGGCAGCCAGGTCCGAAAAGGCCCTTGCCGATTACCGCCTTGAGGTGTCCGAACGCGACCAACGCGTCGCCGCCAAGGCCAGAACTGAAGAACAGCGCCGCCAGACTGTGGCGGACGAGGAGGGTGAGAGTGCACGACAACAACTGGAACTGGCCCAAGGCCGCGCCGCTGCTGCTGAGTCTGCTGCTGGTGGGCTGCGGGGTGAAATCGATCGACTGCGCGCCGGCCGAGCAGCCACCTGCGGTGCCATCGCTACCCAGCAGCGCCAGGCAGGAACCTCTGCCGTCGTGGTGCTCGGGGGATTGCTTGAAGAGTCTGACCGAATGGCGGGCAGCTGCGCAGCAGCGCTTGAGCGAAGCCGAATAGCGGGCCTGGCGTGCGAGTCCATCTATAATGGCCTGACCAAATGAGCAGGTCACCGGAATGGACAAGCGCACCTTCATCGGCATGGTCGAGGCCGGCGAGCCTCTGATTCGGCAGGCCATCGACGCCATGCGCGAGTATCACCAGGCCCAAGACTATGGCGCGCCGGCGGAGGAGGTCGAGCGGCTGCGCCTGCTGGCCGAGTCCCTTTTCCAAGCTGTATCCGACTATCAGCTCAGGGCCGTGGCCAAGGCGCGAGGCAAGGAGCTGCCGCCACTGCATTAGGCCGCCGGCCGGTGCTTGCCACATGTGGCCAAGTCACCAAATACTGTATCTATATACAGTTATCGGCCAGCCACCATGCCTTCAACCATACCCTCAGAAACGGACCACCTGCAGGTCTCCATCGACGATCTGCTCCAACTGCGCGCGCCCAACGTTTACCTGGTCAAGGTGGAGGGCGACAGCATGCAGGGCGCCGGCATCTATACCGGCGACCTGCTGATAGTCGATCGCCTGGCTGAGCCAAAGTCTGGCAGCATCATAATCGCCGCGCTGAACGGGGATGCCACCTGCAAGCGGATGATGATCCGTGACCGCCAGGTAGTGTTGGTGCCGGACAACCCCAAGTTCCCGTCCAGGTACATCATGGAGGGTGACAACTTCGAGGTTTGGGGTGTGGTGACCCACAGCATTCGGGATCATGACCGCCGACTTTGAAGAACACCGGCAATGCCAGCCCGGAGTGCCACCAATTTCCCGCCTAAGAAACGACCATTCCAATGGCTATTCCGCACAACTTGCTGAATTTTTGCTTTAGCAAATCTTCAAGCGTCCTCCAAGCCCAGAGAATACTGGTCCCCTCCGTTTAATCGACCCGATCCATCATGGGGGCAACGCTGAAGCGGCGTGACGGCTCAGGGCGCGTGGTTTGTGGCTGGGAGCCTGATGTTGCAGTCATTTCGTTCAACGTGTTCTGTACCGGTTTCGGGGTTTGAGGCGTTTTTACCCAGGCGTTTGGTACAAAGTACCAACCGACATACGACATGTACCAATCGTGGAAAAGGGTCGATGGCAGCACCTGCTACCCCGTCCAGTCCCGCACTGATCGCGACAAGGCGACAGTCTACCAAGAGAGCCGGGTGTTCGCCTGCAAACACGTCGCGATGGCCTGGGCGAAGCGACGGTACGCCGAGTTGAAAGAGGCGAGGGCTATCGGGGGGGGCCGGTAACGCGCCTCGACCAGGAAGGCTGAAACGCTGGCGCGATCCACCGGTAGCCAAGCCCTGTTGGCCCGCATACAGTAGAGCACCGATGATCGACGCAACGGTTACCGACTCACCAGCAGGATCAACAGCCACAATGCGCCCCGCGTGAACCAAGGAAGAAAGCGATGAGCCAACCCCCCAATGATCTGCCCATCTACCGAGTGCTGACCGGCCCCGACAACGCCGCCTTCTGCCGGCGGGTCAGCGAGGCCTTGGAAATGGGGTACCAGTTACATGGCTCACCTGCCGTCACCTTCAATGGCAGCGATGTGATCGTGGCGCAGGCCGTGCTCTGGCCTCGAACCGGTGACTGATCATCGGCCGCCTTGCATGCCTCTTCAATCCCCCGAAGGTGCCAGCTTAGCGTGGGTGGTCAGTTCTTCATTGATGAAGGCCGCGATCATCGCCCGGTAGACCTGCTCCACCACCTCAGCCGAAGCACCGGTTTGCTCCGCCATTTCGCGAACCTTCGTTATCACCTGCTCGACCCGCGCAGGCGCCCGCACGTCATCGGTCGTCTTCTTGAAGGCGGCCGCTTGCGTCACGAGTCGGCCACGTTGGGCGAGAAGCGAAACCAGGCTGCGGTCAATTGCATCGATCCCTTGGCGGACTTCTTCCAGTGAGGTGCAACGTACTTCCATTTGCGCGACTTCCTTTTCATGAGACTGCGGTTGATTGGGGGCATCACTTGCGCTTACCCGGGCCGGCCAGCTCTGCCGGCTACGGCAATTGAGCAAGGGCCATCATTAGACTAGCTACGGCCCATGATTCCCAGGCTTTCTGTGGCGTACGCCCGTCTCTGTTTCTCCCCGGCCGGCACGCAAACGGGTCAAATCACTTTCACCGCCCGGCCTATGAACTTAACCGGCCCCGTTGGTAGGCCGGTAGGCGAGCCGCCGGCTTTCTCCAGTGTCAGCTCGAACAACTGGTCGGCTTCCAGCGGTGGCAGGCTCTGCAAGGGGACCCTGTAGGGTTCGCCGGGTTTGACCAGGCCCAGTGATACTGGCGCCCCCCACTGCGGACCCTTGGTCCAGAACTGCAAGGCCATGCCTTCAGGGAGCGCATCCTTGCCGAGCGGGAGAAGCTCGATGGTGCGGCTGTCGCTGGTCTGCACCACCCAACCCGGGGCCTGGCTGCTCGGTGCCACCAGCACCACCACGAATTGCGTCGCGGGTGGGGGCGTTGTCAGCAAGGTGAACGCCAGCACTACACTGGCCGCCAACCCGGCGGCCGTGGTTGCTTGCCACAGGCCCAGGCGTTGCCACCACTTGGCTCGCCGCTCGCTTGCCGGGGGCTCCAGCTCGTTCAGGCTGCGCTGAATACGGCCCCACAGGCGCAGGCTCGGTGCCTGCGGCGCGGCCAGCGCGGCCAGTTCCAGCAGGCGCGACTCCCAGGCATCTACTGCGGCGCGCAGGGCTGAGTCGGTACGCAAGCGCTCAGCCACTGCCGTGTGTTGCTCCGGCGGCAAGGTGCCCAATACGAATTCGCCGGCGAGGGTGTCCAGCGCTTCGTCAGTCTCCGGCTTCATTCCAGGCACTCCCGCAGTGCTTTCAGGCTGCGCTTGATCCAAGCCTTGACGGTGCCAAGGGGGGCGCCCAGCAGAGTGGCGATTTCGGCGTGGCTGCAGCCGTCCACATAAGCATGCAGGATGCAGTGCTGCGGGCCGGGCTGCAATTGTTCCAGGCAACGGTAAATCTTTGCCGAGCCTGACCACAGGGCCAGGTCATCCAGCCTGCCCGGCAAGGTGGGCACGGCAGCCATGTCGGCATCGTCCAACACAGTTTCGCGCCGGGTATCGCGTATCGAATTCAATGCCAGATGGCGTGTGATGCTGTAGATCCAGCCGCGGGCCGAGCCGCGCGCGGGGTCGTAGCTGGCAGCGCCAGTCCAGATGCGAATGAACGCATCGTGGACGATGTCTTCGGCCGTGGCGTTGTCACGCGCGATACGCCGCGCTACGCCCAGCAGGCGTGGCCCTTCGTGATCGTACAGCGCTTGCAGGGCTCGCCGGTCACCCTGTGCGCAGGCCTCCAGGCAGTGGTGGAAGTCGAATGGGGTGACAGGCGAATTCAAGGTGTACGGCTTCCTTGTGTCTGGCGAGGTACCCCGGCCATCCAGCCGGGGGCTTGCCATCGAGCTTAGATCATCCGCTGCTGGATGTTGGCGCCGGCGCGCGTTACCTGGCTGTCCAGAACACGTAGTCGGCCTGGTACTGGACGACCTGCCTGGCCCCCTTGTTCTGGGCCGTGCAGTCGCTGGTAGGGGCCACGCCGCCGCGGGTGGCCAGGCGCTGGATGTAGCTGACCCCTTGCATGGCGCCTTTACCTTCGGCCGGGTTGGCCTTGACCAGTTGATAAGGAATGGCGCCTTTGTCTGCCGGGGCCAGCGCCAACTGGTTGCCGGTGACTTTCGAGCCATCCTTCGCTTGCCAGGTGGCGGGAGGACCAAAGTAGTCGCCCACTTGTTTGCCGCTACGGTCATTGAGCACGGCCTTGGGCCCAACGAAGGTCCATTCGGTCTGGCCGGCCGCATCGGCTTTGTCGCGGCACTCATAGGTGATCTCGCCGACCCCGACGGTCTCCAGCATAACGCGATGCCCCTCGGGCACCTGGACTGCTGTGGGCACGGCGGTTTGCGCGTGGGCGGTCTGCAGCGCCAGGGCAAGG
Organism: Pseudomonas sp. BJP69; assembly: GCF_007633355.1. Lineage (NCBI taxonomy): Bacteria > Pseudomonadati > Pseudomonadota > Gammaproteobacteria > Pseudomonadales > Pseudomonadaceae > Pseudomonas > Pseudomonas sp. BJP69. Next base: position 3,665,464 of record NZ_CP041933.1, on the reverse strand, counting down.
CTGCAGGCGAGCAGGCAAGCGGAGTAGGTATGGCTCATGGTAATGCTCCTGACAGGTCATTTGGCTGGGCGGTCATGGTCCACCCATCAGCAATACCCACCACGGGGTCTATTGGATGCACGGGGACAAAAAAATAGTTGCCTGCAAATGGCCGGCCGGCAGCGGGCAACCAAAGCCCGGGAGTAGGGTGGTGTCGTCTGGCGCGGTTACGTGGGTGGCCCTGCGGGCTAAGGGCCAGCATCACTGGCCCTCATCAGTCGGCTGATCGTGCCCCGGTCAGTGATGCGCGCTATCCACCGCAATGCTCTCGCCGCTCACCGCGAGGTAGCTGGCGTTGCGGTTGGCGAGGGCGTAGTGGATCAGCCCACCCAGGCCGGCGCCGAAGAACCAGGAGAACTGCGACAAGGTCTCGAAGGCTGGGACCAGCGCCAGCACGATGGCGATCAGTGCCGCCGGCACGAATGCCGCAACGGCGCGCAGGTTGACCCCGCCGCTGTAGTGGTAGGCCGCCTGCCTGCTTTCGCTGTACAGCTCCGGCAGGTTCACCCGGCTGCGGCGTACCAGGTAGTAGTCGGTGACGATGATGCCGTACAGCGGGCCGAGCAGGGCGCCCAGGCCACCGAGGAAGTACACGATCACTGAGGGGCTGTTGTAGAGGTGCCAGGGCAGGATCACGACCGCAATGGCGGCACTGAGCAAGCCTGCGCGGCGGAAGTTCAGCAGGTTGGGTGCCAGGTTGGTCAGCACGTAGGCCGGGGCGACGAAGTTGGCCATGATGTTCACTGCCACGGTCACGATCAGGAAAGCCAGGCAAGCCAATACCAGGCCGGCGGTGTTGGGGATGGCCGCAACGATTTCGGTCGGGCTCTGCACCAGCTTGCCATCAATGCTGAACTGCGCACCGGCCAGTACCACCGCTATCAGAGCAAAACCAAGCATGTTCACCGGCAGGCCCCAGAAGTTGCCTACGCTGATGGTGCGCCGGTCCGGGCAATTGCGCGTGAAGTCACAGAAGTTGAGAATCATGGTGCCGTATAGCGAGACCCACAGCGCAGCAGCGCCGAGCACTTTCAGCCACATGGCCGAACCGGTCGGGGCATTGCCGCTGGACCAGGCGATCGACAAGCCGCTGCGCCAGTACATCCAGCCGGCCAGGCTGGCGAAGGCGACCAGAATGATCGGCCCGGCCAACGACTCGAAGCGGCGCACCATTTCCATACCGTAGGCGAAGATCGCCACCTGCACGCACCAGATGCCGAGGAAGGTGACCCAGCCCAGGCTCGACAGCCCGAGGATGCTGTTCTGGTCGTAGGCCTTGAGTTCTGGGGCGATGGCGGTGAGCAGTACACGCAGCACCACCGAAGCCAGGTAGGTCTGGATGCCGAACCAGGCAATGGCGATCACTGCGCGGATCAGTGCCGGAATCTGGGCACCATGGATGCCGAAGCTGATGCGGCACATGACCGGGTAGGGCAGGCCGGTTTTCTGACCCATGTAGCCGGAAAGGTTCATCAAGCCGTAGATCACCAAGGCACCGAGGGCGAAGGCGGCCAGGATCTGCGCCCCGCTCATGCCCAGGGCGAACAGCCCGATGGCGAACGAGTAGTTGGCCATGTTGTGCACGTCGTTGGTCCACAGCGCGAACAGGCTGTAGCGACCCCAGGTGCGCTTGGCGGCACGGGTCGGGGCCAGGTCGGCACTGTACAGGCGCGGGCTCAATGTGACCTGGCCGGGGTCGGCCGTGGCGGTGGGGCGTGCATCAAGCTGGCTAACATCGGAACGCGAAATCGACGCCATCGGGACTCCATGATGGTTGTGTACTTTTGTTTTTGGATTTGTATACAAACAAGATTCGTACCAATCGGTCAGGCGCAGGTAATTACAGCGGGTTGCCGGTCTCTAGCCGATCATTGCCTAGCGGGCGCGTATTTGAGTTGGGAATTTTGTGCACATTTCAGGTGCGCATTTGTTACCCCGCGCGCCAAGCCGAGGCGCTTGCTGTGAACAACGCAGATACACTCAGGCCATTGGTCAGCAAATGATCGGCAAATGGCCTGAAAGCGAACACAGTAGCCGCATTTGGCTGCAAGCAACGGCTGCACAGGCCCGTTTTCCAACAGGGATCCGTATCGATGTTCACCTCAGTGCGCCGCGCTGTGCGGCTTGCGATGGCCATTGCCGGCCTGTTCATTCTCGGTGCCTGGCAGAGCGCTCAGGCGCAGTCGCTGCCCAGTGCTGCCGAGCTGCAGCGGTTGGCACCCGCCGCCAGTCTGGCGACCTTGGCCCTGGCGCTTACCGCCTATCACTGTGCGAGCCAGGGGGGAGGGGACAAATTGCTGACCGTTATCGATTATTCCAGGGCCTCGCGTGACAAGCGCTTGTGGGTGTTCGACCTGCGCGCCAGGCAGCTGTTGTTCGAAGAGTGGGTCACCCATGGCAAGAACAGCGGCGCCGATCTGCCGAACGCGTTTTCCAACGCGCCGAACAGTTACCAGTCCTCCGTCGGCCTTTATCAAACCGGCCAGGCCTACAATGGCAAGCATGGGCGCTCGTTGCGCCTGCAGGGGCTGGAGCCAGGGTTCAATGACAACAGCATGGCGCGGGCGATCGTCATGCACGCCGCAGCGTACGCCGACCCCAGCGTGGTGCCTAGCCTCGGCCGCCTCGGGCGCAGCCAGGGTTGCCCTGCCGTGCGCCCGGCGATTGCCGAGCAATTGATCCACACGCTGCAACGCGGCAGCTACGTGTTCGCCTACTACCCGCAGCAGGCGTGGCTGAAGCACTCGCGTTACTTGGACGCCCAACGTTGCGTGGCAAGCCCATCGATCGCCGGCAAGTGACGAGGCGCGCTTACCTCGTCAGCAGCCTCACACGCTACGCGTCAGGCCGCCGTCGACCTTGATGTTCTGCCCAGTCATGTAGGCAGCACCCTCGCTGGCAAGGAACGCGATGGTGGCGGCAATTTCTTCGGGGGTGCCGTAACGCTTGAGCGGTACGCTGTCGCGGCGTTGCTCTGTGGCCGGCAAGCTGTCTATCCAGCCGGGCAGCACGTTGTTGATGCGCACGTTATCGGCGGCGTAGGTGTCGGCGAAGATCTTGCTGAAGGCCGCCAGCCCCGAGCGGAACACCGCGGAAGTGGGGAACAGGTCGCTCGGCTCGAATGCCCAGGCGGTAGAGATGTTGATGATCACGCCACCCTTTTGCCGCTGCATATAGGGCGTCACCAGGCGTGTCGGGCGAATGACATTGAGCAGGTAAGTGTCCATGCCTTTGTGCCAGTCCTCGTCGCTGATCTCCAGGATGGGCGCACGTGGGCCGTGCCCCGCGCTGTTGACCAGCACATCGATGCGGCCCCATTTGCCGACCACAGCGTCTACCAGGCGCTGCAGGTCTTCAACCGACTGGTTGCTACCGGTAACGCCGATGCCGCCAAGCTCCGCCGCCAGGGCCTCGCCCTTGCCCGATGAAGAAAGGATGCCCACGTTAAAACCATCCGCGGCCAGGCGCCGGGCTGCGGCGGCACCCATGCCGCTGCCACCGGCCGTGATGATTGCAACTTTGTCTACTGTCATGCTGCCTCCCAGGTTGGCGTTCATTTGATTGCGTAAGTGCTTCCACCATAGCAGCGCCCTCGGGTGGCAAGTGAGACAGTCCAGCTTCTCTGAGCCAGTAGTTAAGCTACTGGCTTTTTGCGCGTGGCAGGGGCCAAGTCGCGCAGACGCAGACCGGCGGCACGCAGATGATCTTGACGCGTGAAATTTTTAATGTATTTTTTCATGAAAAATATCTACGAAAATTTCACGAGCGCCCAGGCTATTGAAGCCGTGCCAGAGGTTGAAGCCCTTGCAAATGCGGGCGGCATTCAAGGGCGAGTCTTCACTTGAGTTGGTTCACCTCACAAGGACAAGAACATGAGTGCCCCCTCTGCGGATTTGCTGCTTGAAGTGCGTGCGTTTCGGGCGCAGCACCCGGCCATACGTTATGTCGACCTGATTGCGCTGGACATTCCCGGGCATTTCTACGGCAAGCGCTACCCCATCGACATGCTGGAAAAGGTTGCAGCTGGGGCACCGCTGAAGCTGCCGCAGAACTGCGTGCTGCTGGGTACCCAGGGCGGCCTTTACCCCATAGGTGACTACTGCTTTGCCGACGGCGACCCGGATGCTGTACGGCGGCTGGTGCCAGGTACGCTGAAGCCGGTGCGCTGGGAAAAAGAACCGATCGCCCAGATGCTGATCACCTCCGACGGCACCGCCAGGCCGATCGAGTTCGAGCCACGGGAAGTGCTGGCCCGCGTGCTGCAGCGCCTGGCCAGGCGTGGGATACGCCCGGTGGTGGCGTTCGAGCTGGAGTTTTACCTGTTCGATCGCGCGCTGGACAACGGCTTGCCCTGTTACCCGCGTGACACTGCCAGCGGCGACGCAGACGACCAGCCGAACATGCACATCGAGCGCCTCTCGCGCTTTTCCTCGGTGTTGCATGAAATGGTCGATGGCGCCAATGAGCAAGGCGTGCCGGCGAACGTGATCACTGCCGAGCTGGGCCCAGGCCAGTTCGAAATCAACTTCTCGCACAGCGACGATGCCCTTGCCGCGGCTGACTGGTCGGCACTGTTCTGCCGCAGTACCCGGGGCATTGCGCTGAAGCACGGCTACCGCGCCAGTTTCATGAGCAAGCCCTACCTGGATGCGCCAGGCAGCGGCATGCACGTGCACGTCAGCCTGTACGACAACGACGGCAACAACCTGCTCGCCGCTGCCGAACAGCGCAAGCTGCGCCATGCGGTGGCGGGGTGCCTGGAACTGCTGCCGCACTGTATGCCGATTTTTGCCTCCAACCACAACGCCTACCGCCGTTACGGTGCCATGGTCAACGCCGCGAGCAAGGCCAGCTGGGGCTTCGAAGACCGTGATGCGTGCATTCGCATCCCCGAATCCGACCCGCGCAACCTGCGCATCGAGCACCGCCTGGCAGGCGCAGATGCCAACCCGTACCTGGTGCTGGCGGCCATTCTCACCGGCATGGAGTACGGCCTGGAGCGGGGCGTCGAGCCCATCGCCCCGCTGAATGACGACCGCCAGAGCGGCATCGACTTCCCCAAGGACCCGCTCAGCGGCCTGGCCGCCATGCGTCATCACCCGGTGCTGGAGCAAGGCCTGGGCAGCGAGTTCGTGATGGTCTACTGCGAAAACAAGTACCAGGAGCAACTGGACTTCATGCGCCACATCGATGCCCGCGAGTATCGCTGGTTCCTGTAGCGCCTGCGGTTCGCCCTCATCCCTTGCCAACCTAAACCACGCGCAATACCCATTGCCGGAGGACGCTATGCCACGTGTGCCCGTGATCGGCATCACCGCTTGCACCACCATGAGCGGGCAGCATGCCACCCAGACCATTGCCGAGAAGTATGCACGTGCGGCAGCCAAGGCGGCGTGCGGCCTGCCCATCGTGATACCCAGCCTGGGCGAGCTGCTCGACAGCGCCGACATCCTCGCGGTGGTGGACGGGCTGATCTTTACCGGTTCGCCGTCCAATATCGAGCCGTTTCACTACCACGGCGCGGCCAGTGCCGAGGGCACCCTGCACGACCCGCTGCGGGACGCCACCACGTTACCGCTGATGCGCGCGGCGATCGCCGCCGGCGTGCCGGTGCTGGGCATCTGCCGTGGTTTTCAGGAAATGAACGTGGCACTGGGCGGCACCCTGCACCAGAACGTGCATGAGGCTGGCGCATTCATGGACCACCGCGAAGGCGCGGGCGAGCCGATCGACAAGCAATACGGCCCGCGCCACACCATGCATGTGCAGCCAGGTGGTTTGCTCGAACGCCTGGGCTTGCCGGCAGTGTTCGAGGTCAACTCCATCCACGGCCAGGGCATCGATGCACTGGCGCCTGGGCTGAGGGTGGAGGCGCTGGCGCCTGACGGCCTGGTGGAGGCGATCTCGCTGGACAACGGCCAGGGCTTCAGCCTGGCCGTGCAATGGCACCCCGAGTACCAGGTCATGGACAACCCGCAGTACCTGACCCTGTTCCAGGCGTTTGGCGCGGCATGCCGCCAGCGCTCGCTGCTGCGCCAGAACCGCAAGCAACCCACCGCGCAGCGCGCCTGCGCGACCTGACGGAGTGAAGACAATGAGTGCACAGAATTCGCAGACCCAGGCCTGGCAAGCGCTTAGCCGCGACCACCACCTGGCGCCGTTCAGCGATGTTAAACAGTTGGCCGAGAAAGGCCCGCGCATCATCACCCAGGCCAAGGGCGTATACCTGTGGGATAGCGAGGGCAACAAGATCCTCGATGCCATGGCTGGCCTGTGGTGCGTGGCGGTCGGCTATGGCCGCGATGAGCTGGCCGAGGTCGCCAGCCGGCAGATGAAGCAGCTGCCGTACTACAACCTGTTCTTCCAGACCGCGCATCCACCGGCGCTGGAGCTGGCCAAGGCGATCGCCGACCTGGCCCCGGCCGGCATGAACCATGTGTTCTTCACCGGCTCCGGTTCCGAAGGCAATGACACCGTGCTGCGCATGGTGCGCCACTACTGGGCGCTGAAAGGCCAGCCCGACAAGAAGGTGATCATCGGCCGCATCAACGGCTACCACGGCTCTACCGTGGCAGGCGCTGCCCTGGGGGGCATGAGCGGCATGCACCAGCAGGGCGGGGTGATCCCGGATATCGTGCATATCCCGCAGCCGTACTGGTTCGGCGAAGGCGGCGACATGACCGAGGCCGACTTCGGCGTGTGGGCCGCCGAGCAACTGGAGCGCAAGATTCTGGAGGTGGGCGAAAACAACGTCGCAGCCTTCATCGCCGAGCCGATCCAGGGTGCCGGGGGCGTGATCATTGCGCCGGACACTTACTGGCCGAAGGTCAAGCAGATCCTTGCCAAGTACGACATCCTGTTCGTGGCCGATGAAGTGATCTGCGGCTTTGGCCGCACCGGGCAGTGGTTCGGTACTGACTACTATGACCTTGAGCCCGACCTGATGACCATCGCCAAGGGCCTGACTTCGGGCTACATACCGATGGGCGGTGTGATCGTGCGTGACGAGGTGGCGCGGGTCGTCAGCGAAGGTGGCGATTTCAACCACGGCTTTACCTATTCCGGCCACCCGGTGGCCGCGGCGGTGGCGCTGGAGAACCTGCGCATCCTGCGCGACGAGCAGATCATCACGCAGGTGCAGGATAAGACTGCGCCTTACCTGCAGCAGCGCCTGCGTGAGCTGGCCGACCACCCATTGGTCGGTGAGGTGCGCGGCCTGGGCATGCTGGGCGCGATCGAGCTGGTAAAAGACAAGGCCAGCCGCACCCGCTACCCAGGCAAAGGCGTGGGCATGATCTGCCGCCAGCACTGCTTCGACAACGGCCTGATCATGCGCGCGGTGGGCGACACCATGATCATCGCACCACCTTTGGTGATCAGCCTTGCCGAGATCGACGAGCTGGTGGCAAAGGCGCGCAAATGCCTCGACCTCACGTATGAGGCTGTTCGCTGAGCGGCAGGTGGCATCAGCGGGGCTGCAAAGCGGCCCCGGTTTGCCTGGCTGGCACGCAGCAAGGCCTGGAAGCATTTTGCTTTGCAGGTTGAATCCTGTACTTTTCAGGGCATTGTTTTTCCGTCCGAACGTCGCGATTCAACTATGAAAGTGCACGAAGAAATCGAAGGCCTGGCAGTACTGATTCGCGACCTGCGTAAGTTCAAGGGCCTGACCCTTGGCGAGCTGGCCCAGCGTATCGGCCGCTCGGTGGGGTTCCTGTCCCAGGTTGAGCGCGGTGTTTCGCGCCCGACCGTCGCCGACCTGACGGCCATCAGCGAAGAGCTCGGTGTGTCGACTGCCTACTTCTACAAGCTGGCCAAGCCCCGCGAGCTCGGCTGGGTTACCCGCCCGCACGAGCGCCGCACCTTGCACCTGGCCGGTGGCATCACCGACGTGCTGGCATCCCCCAGCATCAGTGGCGCCTTCTCCATGCTCGATAGCCACCTCGAACCTGGGGCGAGCAGTGGCGAGGAGTACCTGGACGACAGTTCAGAGCAGGGGTGTTTCGTGCTCGAAGGCGAATTGACCGTGTGGCTCGACGGCGGTGAGCCCGTTACCCTGCGCGCCAATGACAGTTTCCAACTGCAGCCACATGCCAGCTTTCGTTATGCCAACCTGACCGGCAAACCAACGCGGGTGTTGTGGGTATTCAGCTGATGGAAAGATGACCTGCAAACACTGGGGTGGCTGCTTGGGTTATCCTTGCACCCCGCAATCAACCACAAGCAGTGAATTGAACGATGGGTTTTGAACAACTAGCAGAGCTACGCGACCGCCTGCGGGCGGAGAAACAGCAGGTAAAGGCCGAAAGCGCGAAACAGCCAAAGCGCAAGCCGTCCCCGCAGGCGAAGCCGCGCGAACAGGATCCGGCGGTCGCTGCGATCTGGCCTTTGCAGAAGCATTTTCCCCTGGCCTTCCCGGTCAACCCGGCCCCCAAGGTGCCGCTCAAAGAAGGCATCTTCAAGGATGCCGAGCAACACCTGGAGCTGCTCGGGCTTACCCGTGAACAGCTGAAGCTGGGTATTTCCACCTGGTGCCGCGGCGCCCGGTACTGGGCCAGCATGGTGGAAAATGCACCGCGCCTGGACCTCAGTGGCCAAGCAGCGGGTACTGTGACTGCTGCACAGGCACTGCATGCCAAGCAGCAGGCTGCGCGGCACCGCAGCCAGGAACGCCGTAACCGGGCGAAGGCCAAGGCACAAGCTGCCGCCCCTGCCGCCGAGCCTGCTGGCGAGCAGCCTGAGGCCTGACCCAGCCCCTCGCCAACCTGGCGAACCTACTGATCGCCTCCGTGCATCGGTGCCCGGGGCTGCCCTGCTGGCCAGCCCCGGGCACAACGTCAACCGCGACCGTGAGCGTTGATTGACATGGGCCTGCAACTGATTCCTGCCACTACCAGCCACTGCACCTTCGCCCGCGACCTGACTCGCCGCGCCATGCTGCCTTATTACGGCCAATACGGTCTGCTTTGGGTGGAAGACGCCTTCGACCAGGCCTGGGGCTGGCGCGAGCAGTGGCTGGTGGCAGATGGCACCGCGGTGCTGGGTTACTGCAGCCTCAGCCAGGACCGCCAGGCCCTGTTCATCCGCGAGTTGCATTTGCTCCCCGAGCACCGCGGGCGCGGTGTTGGCAGTTGGGTGCTGGAGCAGTTGGCACTGTGGGCCAGGCAGCGGCAGTTGCCGCTGCTCAGGCTGATGGTGTTTCGCAGCAATCCGGCACGCCGCCTTTACCAGCGCCATGGGTTTATCGAGATGGGCGAAGACGATTGCTTCGTGCGTATGCAGCGCGCTATCGAGTGATCGTCAGGCGCTGGCGTGTCCAGCGCGAACGGCGTAGGCATCAAGGATCCATATCGACGATCAGCCGGCGCGTTGCCCACCTGCTCGCGCGCTTGACGGGTCATGTTAAACCCCGGTAAACAGTATGGATTCTCACAGCCGAGCGTCGGACGTTTCTGACGGAAGTAATGCGTTAGGCCCACTGTGAAAAATTTTGTTAAGGTGGCGGGATCCAATCGCCCTGCTGATGAGGTGTGTGCTTGATTAGGGTCTTAGTCGTCGATGATCACGATCTGGTACGAACCGGTATTACGCGCATGTTGGCCGACATTGACGGCCTGCAGGTGGTGGGTGAGGGGGACTCGGGCGAGTCGGCGCTCAAGCTGGCCCGTGAGCTGAAGCCAGACGTGGTGCTGATGGACGTGAAAATGCCCGGCATCGGCGGCCTGGAAGCCACTCGCAAACTGTTGCGCAGCCACCCGGACATCAAAGTGGTTGCAGTCACCGTGTGCGAGGAAGACCCGTTCCCCACGCGCTTGCTGCAGGCCGGCGCTGCCGGTTACCTGACCAAGGGCGCAGGGCTCGATGAAATGGTCCAGGCCATCCGCCTGGCATTTGCCGGCCAGCGCTACATCAGCCCGCAGATCGCCCAGCAGTTGGCGCTCAAGCCGTTCCAGCCACAAGGCTCGCCCTTCGACGCCTTGTCCGAGCGGGAAATCCAGATCGCCCTGATGATCGTCGGTTGCCAGAAAGTGCAGATCATCTCCGACAAGTTGTGCCTCTCGCCCAAGACCGTCAATACTTACCGTTATCGGATCTTTGAAAAACTCTCGGTCACCAGCGACGTCGAATTGACCTTGCTGGCCGTTCGCCACGGTATGGTTGACGCAAGCCTGTAAACCTCATGTCCCAAGTTTTTGATGCCAGCGCATTCCTGGCGACCTGCAGTGGTCGCCCCGGCGTTTATCGGATGTTCGACGTCGACGCCCGCCTGCTGTATGTGGGCAAGGCCAAGAACCTGAAAAAGCGCCTGGCCAGCTATTTCCGCAAGACCGGCCTGGCCCCCAAGACCGCCGCGCTGGTTGCGCGCATCGCCCAGGTCGAGACCACCATCACCGCCAATGAAACCGAGGCGTTGCTGCTGGAGCAGAACCTGATCAAGGAATGGCGGCCGCCTTACAACATCCTGCTGCGCGACGATAAGTCGTACCCCTACGTGTTCTTGTCTGACGGGGAGTTTCCCCGCCTGGGTATTCATCGGGGCGCGAAAAAGGCCAAGGGCCGTTACTTCGGCCCATACCCCAGCGCCGGCGCCATACGTGAAAGCCTCAGCCTGTTGCAGAAGGCCTTTTCCGTGCGCCAGTGCGAAGACAGCTATTACGCCAACCGCACCCGGCCCTGCCTGCAGTACCAGATCAAGCGCTGCAAAGGGCCGTGCACCGACTTGGTAAGCGCCCAGGAATATGCCGAGGACGTGCGCCATTCGGTGATGTTTCTGGAAGGGCGCAGCCAGCAGTTGGGCAATGAATTGAATGCCGAAATGGAGAAAGCCGCCATGGCCCTCGATTTCGAAAAGGCCGCCGAACTGCGCGACCAGATCAGCCTGCTGCGCCGCGTGCAGGACCAGCAGTACATCGAAGGTGGCACAGGTGATGTCGATGTCATCGCTGCCTTCGTCAACCCGGGTGGCGCCTGCGTGCACCTGATCAGCGTGCGCGGTGGGCGGGTACTGGGCAGTAAGAACTTTTTCCCGCAGGTGGGCATCGAGGAAGACCTGGCCGAGGTCATGGCCGCTTTTCTTTCCCAGTACTACCTGGGCAATGCAGAGCGCGAATTGCCAGGCGAGTTGATCGTCAACGTTGTCCACGAAGACTTCGCCGCCATTACCGAGGCCCTGCACACGTTGCGTGGGCGCGAGCTGACCATCAGCCATCGGGTAAGGGGCACCCGTGCCCGCTGGCAGCAACTGGCCGTGACCAACGCCGAGCAGGCGCTCAACGCTCGGCTGGCCAACCGTCAGCACATGGCGGCCCGCTTCGAGGCCCTGGCTGAGGTCCTGGGCCTGGACGAAGTGCCGCAGCGCCTGGAGTGCTACGACATCAGCCACTCCAGTGGCGAAGCCACCGTAGCCAGCTGCGTGGTGTTCGGCCCCGAGGGGCCGATCAAGTCCGACTACCGCCGCTTCAATATCGAAGGCATCACCGCTGGCGACGATTACGCCGCCATGCACCAGGCTCTGACCCGCCGCTATGGGCGTATCAAGGACGGCGAGGGCAAACTGCCCGACGTGCTGCTGGTGGACGGTGGCAAGGGCCAGCTGAACATGGCCCGCGATGTGATGCAGGAGCTGGGTTTCAGCGAACTGACCCTGCTGGGTGTCGCCAAGGGCGTCACGCGCAAGGCCGGTTTCGAAACCCTGTACCTGAACGACGTGCACCACGAATTCACCCTCAAGGGGGATTCTGCGGCCTTGCACCTGATCCAGCAGATCCGTGACGAAGCCCACCGCTTTGCTATCACCGGCCATCGCGCCCGGCGTGGCAAGGCGCGGCGGGTGTCCAGCCTGGAAGATGTTGCCGGGGTAGGGCCAAAGCGCCGCCGCGACCTGCTGAAACATTTCGGCGGCCTGCAGGAGCTCAACCGCGCCAGTATCGATGAAATTGCCAAAGCGCCCGGCATCAGCAAAAAGCTTGCCGAATCAATTTATGCCAGCCTGCATAGCGAGTAGAATGCCGGCTCAACTTGCGGCCAGTCGTACCGATGAATATTCCAAACTTGCTCACCGTTCTACGCGTCCTGCTCATCCCGTGCTTCATTCTACTGTTCTACATGCCGTACCAGTGGAGTTACATGGCCGCCAGCAGCGTGTTCGCGGTTGCCGCTGCCACCGACTGGCTGGACGGCTACCTGGCGCGTCGCCTGCAGCAAAGCACGCCCTTCGGTGCCTTCCTCGACCCGGTGGCCGACAAGCTGATGGTGGCGGTGGCCCTGGTGCTGCTGGTACAGACCCACGCGAATTTCTGGCTCACCCTGCCGGCGGCGGTGATCATCGGCCGTGAAATCGTGGTTTCGGCGCTGCGCGAGTGGATGGCCGAGCTGGGCGCGCGGGCGCACGTGGCCGTGTCCAACCTGGGCAAGTGGAAAACCGCAGCGCAGATGCTGGCGCTGGTGATCCTGCTGGGCAACCCGCCAGCGGTGACCTTCTGGGTGATTCTCGGCTATGCATTGCTGTTGGTGGCGGCGGGGCTCACACTGTGGTCGATGGCGCACTATCTGCTGGCGGCCTGGCCGCACCTGCGCGAAAGTTCGGAGCAGAAGTAAAAGTTTTTTTGAATCAAGGGGTTGACGTGGTTTTTGAAACCGCTAGAATGGCACCCATCACGACGCGGGAATAGCTCAGTTGGTAGAGCACGACCTTGCCAAGGTCGGGGTCGCGAGTTCGAGTCTCGTTTCCCGCTCCAAATATAGATTTACAGGTTTCAATTGAGGTCTGTAAATCATCGAAAATAGACGCTTCGGCGTCTTTTTTCGTTTCTGTCAGCCACGAAATTCCAAGTACATTTTCAATTACAGCGATTTCGTAGAGCTGGGTTAAAGGCCGGCCCATGTTGGCGTTCAGCCAGGCCTGCCTCCCGGGCGGCTGCCAGGTGCAGGCGCTCACCCAGCCACATGACCCACGCGGCTTTTTCGTAATGCTCGGTGATCGACAGCCTGACATGAGGGCGCAGCAGCGTCAGGCTGCTGCGGCCGCTACCGTCGTGCAGCGGCTGGATCCAGCCGTAACGCAGGCCCAGAGCATAGGCCGTCGCCCATGAGCCGGCGGCAGACTGGAATGCGTTTTCGCTCCACATCACGGGCATGTTCGAGTAGTGGCGAGTGTCTGGCCGCAAGTCCAGTGCTGCCTGGACCAATTGCGTGCCCTGTGGCGGAAGGTTGCCTGCGCTGAGCTGATGGTTCTGGCTGCTGTAGGTAAAGCTGTAGAAGGGGAACGCCAGTTCTGCAACGAGGGTAGGCAGCTGCTCGAGCAGCGCTGGCAGGTCTTGCAGGCGCTGCCAGTCCGCCGCTGTTCGGTTAATCATCGCACCTCCGTTCAAGGCAGCCCCGACGTGATCTGGAGGTGTCGTATCCAGGACGAAACTAACCGTAAAACGAGTATGAGCGTTAAATCCTACTCAATTGGTCAACTGTAGCGCCACCGCCGCGATCAAGCAAAGCGCCAGACTGTTGAACAGGGCACATAACGCTGAGATCGCGCAGAGGCGGTTTTTGCCTCGGAGTGTTTTGATCGGTGCCAGCGGCTTCCTCCTGCAAGCGGGTGAACTGGCTGCCTTTGTGGAAGACACGGCTCACGCGCCAATGATTCTGGGCCAATTGAAACGCTGGCTGTACAACGGTGCGGAGCGTGCGATCGAGCCATTTGTCATCGGGCGCAGGGCACGGCTGTTCATCGCTGCGCCCAAGGCCGCCAAGGTCAACGGCCAGGAGCTCTATGCGCCTACACTACGTACCTGAGCGCCTGCCTTATGCGTCGTTGGTCGCTGACTATGCCCTTCTGCCTGGAACTGGATTACGTCCTGGCCGATACCCGGGATGGCCACCGCTCCCCAATTGCCACCGGCCCAACCCTGGGATACCCGCACCCAGCTAGAGCTGAGTTTGTTGTTTGTTGCTTTCCCGGTCCTAGGGGAAGCTGACCATGACCCGGCCCCATTCATCGCAATAGATCTCCTCACCAGGCGGCCCGAGGACGGTCGCCATGTGCGGGCCGTCCACACGGGGCTTTTCGAGCGGATGGGGGGACCACTGGGTTTTGGCGGGAACAAGTTGGGCGGTTTGCTCATAGCGCGTGCCTTAATGGACGCCAGGTTCCTGAGCACTGCAGGGTGCCCCGGCTCAGTCCGCGGGCCGCGAGGATATCCGGCGTGACCGGCGACAGCACCAGGTCGGACGCCAGAATCGCCATCTCCAGCAGTACGTTGCGTGCGCCCTGTGTATCGATAACAACAGGTGGTAGTGTGGCCGGACCAGTGACCGCAGGTTACGCAGCCGCAGGCGGCCATCCGGTGCATGCAAAAGTAGGGTGTTCAACTGGCCTTGCACGTCATTCGACACCACCAGGTCCAGGCCCTCGATGGCGGCGCGGCAGATCAGTTGCGAGCGGCTGGATTCGTTGTAGGCCAGCAGTTCGTAACACCCAGCCGGTGCCCGATGGGGCAAGGTGTAGTAGCTGGACAGGGTAGGCTGCACACTCAAGTCCAACAACAGCACCCGTAACCCGGCGTCGGCGGCCAAGCCGCCCAGGTTGGCAGCGGCGGTCGTCTTACCCACCCCGCCTTGCGTAGTTGTGTGCACGCTTGAAGCCAGCCTTACGCTCCACGTCGGGGCGGCGGAGGATACGGTGTTCGGTGTCGAGCACCTGTGCTTGGATGGGCCGGGTCATCTTTGACTCTCCTGGACGTTCGTTGACGTCGATTGAGGATGTGCCCGCATTCAGCGCCTGCCGCAGCCATCACGCAGCAAAAAATGCGGAACACGCACTCACCGGATAGATGACCGCGCCGCGCTCACAAGACGTTAAGGAGAAATCCCCTACAACTTATCCCGTTGTCATCTGGCATCGATGCGCCGCTATCCAGCAACGAATGCCCTATCCAGCGCCCCCCGGGCAGATCGCGGCAAGAAGAAAGGCGTTTGGCTTTTGTTTGTGGGTATGGGTAACGTTCGCCCGTAGCGAGCAGAGTTAGTCGGATCTACCGCACATTATCTGTTTGGTCAACTTTTTTACCTAATGACAATGTAAGTGCGCGGGGAATATCAACTTGTCGTCATGCAGCGACAAGTTGAATGGGGGATTTCTTTACTCTAGCTTGTTACGCAGGCTAGTGATAATTCGATTCCAGTAGCGCACAGCCTCAAAGTGCTGCTGTCTCGTTAACCAGATTTTGTTTTCAGGGCTTATCGGATCACCACCAATGATAGCGGGTTTAATCTCGAATAGCTCCATGCCTTTAGGCCGTGAGTGCTTATTCTTGTCAATCATTTTAGTCCGCCAATTGAGCAAACAGATCGGGAAGATCACTCGCTACCGAGATGGCATACTGACGATCCATTCCTATAAATGGAATCCGAACTATCGGCAGTGCTGCATTCAATGTGTCAAATCCATATCCTTCGCCTCCGCCGTTAGAGGCGAACAAAAATATGCCTGGTGCATACGTCTCGACCTCATATTCGCGATTGAAGTCGACGACTTCTTCTGCTTTCCAGAAAATTATGTAATTGTCACCAATGAATCCCTCGCCACCATCGTGCTCTTTAAGGAATTCAATATAACTCTCGGGAAGTGTCGCTGCCAAGTTTTTTGATAGATTGTCAATGGTCGACATTTCAGCTGGACCATTGAGTTGTCCCTCTGTTAGGTCGTATTTCATGGTTTGTCTCCTAAGTCTTTCTGCAATTGATTCCACCAAGGAGTTACCTGCTGCCGATGAACATCCCGAGGTAGGATAACTTTATTGGCGGGTTCGGTTGGACTTCCACCAAATTTTACTGGATTTATTTCATGCACGTCCACAGGTTTACCTGCAAGTCCTTGTTCTCGACGGAGAGCTCTATTGGCCTTATTGGCAGCCTCTCTGGCGGAATTGTACTCCGCACCCTCCAGTAATCTGAATGGCCCTTGCGGTACGGGAACGCCCGCTGGATAGCCTGTCCAATCTGAAATTGAAAAACTTCCGTCCGGTGTATCGTTAGAAATACGAGACGTGGCATCTTCAGCAGCACGGGTAGCAGTTGCTTTTGCACCATCCTTGCTATTGGATGCCACGCCTTCTGCGCGTTTTATAGCACGCTCGGAGCCTTCCTTGGCTGTCTTCTCAGCGGCTTCCTTAGCGGCTCGGTTTGCCATCTCATTGGCGGCCTTGGCCGACGCTTCCGCGACCGCTTTCGTGCCATATCGTCCGACTTTACCTGCCGTACCCAGGTAACCCACGAACGGAATAGCTGAAAGCAATGCCAAGGCAGCGCCCGCATAATCACCCCGTGAAAGGCTGATGCCCGCGTTGGAAACATCGGCAAACTCACCTATCACTGGAATTAGGCCAACAATATCCAGCCCCAGCTGAAGGCCGTCCAGCATCTGCTCGCCCGTTATGCCTTCTTCCGGTGTCTCGATCTCCACGTCAGCATTTGAGTCGTCAGCAGCTTTACCCATCGCGGGTGTTTCCCCGTTTACGCGCCCCAGCGTGTTGCCGTTGGGCGACGTGATGGCGCCACCGTTACCTGCGTATGGGTAGAGCTCAGCGTAGGTGGGTATGTCTTGTAGGTCTGCCAGTTCTCTATGAAACGCCTCTTGACGCAACGCTTCGTATTGTTCCTCGTTGAGTTCCAGGGCTTTGCCCCACTCGTTGAGCCCATCGGCAAAGTCCACCAGCACTTTGCCGGCGCCATCAGTCTGCACAAACATCCTGTCTGGGCCGTTTGGCAGCT
This sequence comes from Pseudomonas sp. BJP69, assembly GCF_007633355.1. Lineage (NCBI taxonomy): Bacteria > Pseudomonadati > Pseudomonadota > Gammaproteobacteria > Pseudomonadales > Pseudomonadaceae > Pseudomonas > Pseudomonas sp. BJP69. The sequence continues at coordinate 3,648,664 of NZ_CP041933.1, read as the reverse complement.
TACGTAGCGATACTCCCTGTACCTGGACATGCAGCGTGTCCAGTTGAATGGGCTGCTCACTCATGGCATCAACTTCCATTCATCCAGAACAGGTCCCCATGGCGAACCAAGTGACACCCTTCCGCACGCACGGAACTACTGTGCTCCAACGGGTGGCATTTGCCTTCGACGGTACCGCTCTTGACGCCTTTGGCTTGGCCAGCGGCGTCACCGATGGTCTTGGGAGTGAAACTGCGCTTGTAGACAACCACCGGATGGCCATTGGCGCGCACGCTTTTCGCCACACCGGTGCTTGTATTCAGCTCTGCCGTGACCGGATAGGGCACGGGTGGAACGCTGCTGCCCATCGGTGTTTTGCAAACGTCTGGCGCGATGCTGATGACCGTCCATTTAGTCTGCTGCCGGGCCATTACGGTATCGGCCATATCAGACGTGCTCCCTGCCGCGGTGTGGGGCGCGCCGAATGATGGGAGCGTCGGGATTGGTTTCGAAACGCGCCTCGAGCACGCGGATATCAAGCGAATTGGAGAGGCTGATGCGGTGCGTCATCGACAGAGTCATGGCATCGGTGTCGATGCGCAATGTGTCGGTGAGCATTGGCAGCGGCAGTATTCCGCCGTTGGTCATGCGCATTAGCACGAAGGGGCGGTGGCCTGGAAGCTGGACTTCACAGTGCCCATCCTGGCTCAGGGATGGATTAATCAAGTTGAACAGGGCAACGCGTGCATCTGGTGTAGGAAAAGCAACTTGCTGGTCAACCGGGGCTCCATTCCAGTAGCCGAAATCGAAGTCCTGTGGCAATCCCGGCCAGTGATTGTCTTCCCAACTTTCGTCATAAGTGCCAGCAAGTGCCAAGCGCGGTGCCCAGGCGCGACCAACGCTGCCGAAGCCGGCTGGCCTGCAGCCATAGGAGGCAGCTACCTCAGCCATAGCAGCGGCATTCAGCGGGCCAGCTGGATGCCGCGAGCGCAACAGGCGCTCGATGGGGGCGTCCAAATGTTCGATCTGAGGCGCTGACAGGCTGGCGAGCTTGTCGCCGCTCTGCTCGTAGTGCAGCTTTTCATGGCGATACTCCAGCCAGCCACAGCCCAGCGGATTACTGAAGCACACTTCGTTGAGCAGGAACTCAGGGGCATCGGGGTTATGCCCATATTTGGGATTGGCGAACTGGCTGGCGCCACCAAAAGCATGTTCCCAACGCAGAGGAACGCGTGTGACAGGCTCTGGGTCGGTGAGATGCCAGCCGAAGAAGTTGTGATGAAATTTTCGTGGACCGGTGAAGCGCAGCGTCTTGTCCAGTAACACGATTGGCGTGAGCTGTTCCCTGTTGCGACGCCGAGCTTCTAGTACTTCTGCTTGGTGTGCCTGCAGTTCATCGGCGGTCAGGTAAACATTCGGTGCGCGCTTCGGGGGTGGTGGATCAGGGATTACTTGCTTGGGACGGGTCGAAGTAACACGGACACTGGCTTCCCACGAAGTTGCAGGTTGTCCTGCCGGCGCGTGCGCATGGCCGACGACGATGACATCGCAGCGTGGCTTGAATGGCGCCAAGTCGCTCTCTTCGACTACGGAACTGCTGCCGATCTCTGCATAATAGATATCGGCCATGCAAAGCGGCGCGGGTTCGTCATCAATGACGATGGCTCGGAGTTTGCCAGGACAGCCCTCAAACGGTTCAAGTCGATAACCGACCTTCATGGCTATGACAGGATGTTCCTGACCGTCGGGCGCGAGCGCACTGAAGCACATGACGTCAAACGGCGTCAGGTTGCGAAATTCCATCCTGGGTTACCCCTTCAGTTAAGATCGACATCCTTGCCGTTGATTTGCACAGACCCTGTGGCACTGAAGTCAAAGTTGCTGCCGTTGATCAGCACGGTTCCGTCGGACTTCATGACCAACGACGCTTTCCCAACCGTGATGCTGAGTTCGTCGCCTGCTGTGATGTTGAAGCGGTTGCCAACGATCACGGACTTGTGAATGCCTACCTGCTCGCTTTGGCTAAGACCAACTGTCGTGTTCATTGCCGCACCGACACTGACCTGGTAGCCCGCGCCAATGGTCAACGCCTTGGCCAATGCGATGGTCTCGGTCTTGTTGGCACCGATGGTCACCCTACGGTTGGCGCCAATGCTGATGGTTTCGTTCTTGCCAACGTCTTCGGTGCGGTGGTCGCCGATGGAGATGGTTTCGTTATGGTCCACCCGCTCGCTGCGGTCATTGCCGACCAAGGTGGTTTCGTTGTGTCTGACGACGTTGTTCTGGTCCTTCTCCGCATGGATAAACACTTCCTGTCGACCCAGCTCGTCCTCGAACCGCAGCTCGTTGAAACCATCACCCTTGTGGGTCTGGCTCTTGATGGTCATGCGGGTTTTGTGGTCGGGCAGGTCGTAGGGCGGCAGCTGGTTACCGCAATAGGTGCGCCCGGTGATCATCGGCTGGTCCGGGTCGCCGTTGACGTACTGGATGACCACGTCCTGCCCGATGCGCGGGATGGCCATCGAGCCCCAACTGCCACCTGCCCACCCTTGGGATACACGCACCCAGCAGGAGCTGAACTCGTCGTTGTTGCTCTCCCGGTCCCAGGGGAAGCTGACCTTGACCCGGCCCCATTCGTCGCAGTAGATCTCCTCGCCCGGAGGGCCGACCACGGTTGCCATGTGCGGGCCATCGACTCGAGGCTTGTCCAGCGGAGGGGGGCGCCACTCGGTTCTGCCGGGTACCAGTTGGGCGGTTTGCTCATAGCGTGTGCTTTGATCGATGCCGGCTGCTTCTTCCTGGAGGCTGGTGAACTGGCTGCCCTTGTGAGCCACGCTGTTCACGCGCCAATGCACATTTAGGTCGTCGCGAGGGTGGCCTGTGAGTGTGAAGCTCAGGCCAGGCTGCAGCCTGACGTCATCCCCCTGCACCTGCGCGATGCGCACATCATGGCGCAGGGCGGTGATCCGGTTTTCGGTGAACGGCTTGCCCACGGCATCGCGCTTGTAGCGGCCGGGGTAGTCGAAGCGCTCGTAGTCGCTGGACTGGTGTTCCAGGAAAGCGCCTGAAGCACGGTGTTCCTGGCGATACGCCGGGTTGGTGAAGGTGTAGTCGCGCTGTACCTGTCGCGAGGTTCTGACGTGCTCGCTGTAGCAAAAGCGCCGCAGGCAAGGCCTCGCCTGATCGCCGCCACTGTCGGACTGATACAGCACGGTGTCGGGGTCGATAACGTCTTCGCCGTCGAAGAAGCTTTCGTCACCGTTGTCGGTCTTGAGCGCCCCATGGCTGATCAGCCCGAGGGATAGCAGCTGATCCGTGATGATCAGCTTATGCAGGGTTTCACTGTGCTCGAAGCGATAGACAAAGCCCTCTTCAGCCGCCAGGCGGGCGATGAAGGCAAGGTCGGTCTCGCCCGCTTGCACGCAGAACTCGCGCACGTGGTGATCCCTGATCGCGCGAAGCTCGTATTGAACGATGCCTTGACGCTCGAGCATCAGCTCAAGAATCTGCGGCACGGTTTTTTGTTGGAAGATGCGCCAGTTAGAACGCAGTCCGGCGCGAGCCAGAACAGGTTCGACTAACGCATGGTAGTAAGTGCGATGGAAGCCACTTTCCCCTTGGCTAAGACTACTGACCAACCCATGTACGTAGCGTACGGGTCGTTCACCGTCCCAGATCGTGAAGACGATCGGCTTATCCAGCAACTGGCCGAAATCGATGTCCGGTTCGAAGCTGATCAATTTCAGTTCGAGGGTGAAAGGCGTGCTGATCGCTTCCTTCAGTTCGAACGACACCACTTCAAATTCGGCATTGCCAACCAGTGGCTGAAGGCTGTAACGGAGGTTGGATTGACGAGGCATGGGAAGTCCTGTTTCGCTGACCTGGTCTTTGCAGCCCGGGCAGTATTCCTGCCCGGGCTGGTGTCGTTGAATCAGACAGCCTCTATGGGTTTACGCCAGTCATCGGAACCCGCCGTGCTGGCAGTGATGTGCTCCCATTCAATGCCGCGATAGCTCATCGAAACGTTGACGAACTGAGTGAAGTCTTTGTTCTCCGGCTTTTGGACATGGGGCATCTCCAAGTCGATGTCGACGATGACGGCATCGATCAACTTCGTGCTGAAGAAGCGTTCTTGCTTGCCCTCAATAGACGTGCGGTACCAGCTGATTTCCACATTAGGTAGCAGTTCTCCAGTGGACAGTGCGCTGTACATAAGAGGCACCGCTTTATTAAGAGAACACGTGATTATCAGGGGCCCGTGAACACGCTGCCCAGCAGGCTGACCGCTTTGGGGGTCGGTGGGCACGGTTATCTTGTGTTTGAGTGCCTGTACCAGCATTTGATCTTCGTGCCCCAGAACGAAGATGTTGCCAACTGATTCGGCGGTGAAGGCATCCTTAGTGATGTTCCCTTGAGTCTTACCTTCAATGGAGATGTAAGCGGGTGTTGGCATGGCAGTTTCTCCTGCGTCCATGTGGAAAAGCACGCGCACAAGCGGCTGCGTGGCCATCGGAATCGATGGGCTTGTTCAACGGGGCAAATGCCCCGTCAATTCGTTGAATACGTTCGTGCCGACTGCCGGCGGCTACTGCTGCAAGATGCTGTCGAGTGACTGCAGCACCTCATGGGTGATCAGGTGCAGCCGGTAGCTGTAGATGCCGTAGGCCGTGGCCATCGCAAGGGCGGAAAGCACCAGAGGGCTCCACCAAGGCCATTGCCGGTTCATGCGGAAGTTGCGCGGGGCAACGTTGCTGTAAGGGTCGCAGACCGTTGTCGGCGTAGGCCCACGTAGCTCCCGGATGATTGCGTGGAGCTGGTGAATGAGGGTGTTCAGCGTTTCGTCGCCTTTGGGGGCGAGGCCATACTTGCCTTTGAGCCCCAGGCACAGAATGAAGTACATGAACTCCAGCACGTCCTGGTACCGCTGGGGTTCTTGCATCAGGCGCGAGATCACGGTGAAGATCTTTTCGCCGCCAAAGGTTTCGCTGTGGTAGATGCTGAGCAGGGGCTCCTGGCTCCAGAGGCTTGCTTGGCCCCAGGGCCTCTCCATCACGGCTTCATCGATGAACAGGCACAGGCCATAGGAATAGGCCAGAAGTTGCGTGGCCTCGTAGCCATGCTGACGCAGCTCTTGCTGAATATTTTCGATCTGGTTGCGCACCTGCCGGTGCACCTGTTCGAGGTTGGGCAGTGTATCGAGCGTGCGGATGCGCATGACCAAGCCGAGCAAAGGGGCGGCGGCGTCCAGCATCACGTTGCTGTAGCCGCCCCGCAGTTGGAAATCCGGATCGGCTGGGTAGCCTTCACCCGCCGGATCGGGTTCTGGCGTGGGTGTCGAGCATCCTGCCCCCTTTGTGCCTGAAGTGTTTTCAAGCATCCAGCGCAGCTGCTCGACTTTCGCAGGTGCGCTGCCATCGCCCGGGTGGTCGTTCGCGTGCATTTCACTCACTCCTGATTGCCCAGAACTGCAACTCGAGCCCGGGGAATTCCCCGGCGATATGAATTCCGAAACCGTTGGCCGTGTTCATGCAGGCCCAGGCCGGGTCGCGGCGGTCGAGCCCGAAATAACTGAAGCCCGCATGGAAGGGCAGCTCGCGCGGCGCCACCGGCAGCGGTTGTAGCGCAATACCGGGCAGTTGCTTGTGCACCAGGTCATTCAAGGTTTCCAGGGACGTGACCTTGGCCTTCTGCATGAACAGTTGGCGCAAGGTCGGCGGCGGCATGTCTGCACCCACGGCGAGGATGAAGTCCGCGTTATCGATCAGGCGGCGGTCTTCGAGCGTCGTCGTCATTACCCCGTAATCCAGCGCGTCCAGCGGTAGGGAGACCGCCCGCGGCTGCAGGACCGTACCCAGGGCGCGGCGCAACGTGTCCTGCAGGGGTTTGAATGACGCACGCAATGCGCTGTGCTGGTAGGCGGGGTACTCGGCAGGCAGCCGGCTTTCGTCGGTGAAGGTCACGAACTCGCCGCACGCCTGGCTCATGTGCAGGTACAGCTGCTCAGGGTGTGTCTGCCCCTGCCTGGCCAGGTGCTGGAAGCACGGCCACCAGCGGTTCATGGCTTGCAACAGGTTGAAGTCGCGGATATCGGCGATGCCGGATTGGCCAGCAGCACCGATTCGGCTGGCCAGGTTGCGTGAGCGCTCGCGCAGGGTGTTGGTGATTTCTTCGAGGTAACGCTGCAGTGCGGGCACAGCCCGTACCGAGACGCTGGTCGGGTAGAACCCTTCGTCGAGTTGCAGGCTGCCATCGGGACGCCGCTCCAGGATACGTGCCAGTGCCAGGCGGGTGTAGGCGCTGCTGTCGTCAGCCTTGCGCTTGAGTTGCAGGTTGGGCACTGCCAGATCGACCTGGGCCAGGTCGCCATCGGCGCTGTGGGTGTCCTTGATTTCCTGGGGCTGAGCGCTGTAGCGGAAATTGGCGGCGTTGTCGGGCCAACTCACCTCTCGACCGCCCTCGGTGCGCAGCGGCAGGCACAGGTAAACCTCGCTGTCCTTTGCGCCGTCGTCGTCGATTTCCAGCGGCGGCGGCGGCGGCAGGTCTGCCGGAATGTCGAACACCGTACCGTCCGGCATGATGCCGCGGGCGCGGGTGATCGCGACCTTGCCCAGGCTCAGGTATTCCTCGTTCAGTTGCAGCTCGCTGAAGCCATAGAAGGCCGCGTTCAGGCTGGCCAGACGTTGGTGCTGGGCTGCTTCAGCGGCGCGGGTAGCCTGCTGGAAATGCTGCGGTTTGACGAACAGGCCTTCAGGCCACAGGACGGGATTACGTGAACTCATGAGCGCTCCGTGTCAGCGTGAGTGAGCGAGAAGGGCAGGGTTGCAGGCGCCATCAGTCTTGCTCCTTGAGCAAAACCTGCGTGTCGTTGAGCAACACCGACAGGATGATCTGGTGGCCCCGCGGTGGAATGCGCAGTACCTGGTTCCAGGTGGCATCGTCCTGGTTGCGGTAATCGGCGATCACGGCAACGAAGCGGGTCTCGGGCTCGATGGCGGTAAAGGGAATGAACTTGAACTGCCCAGGGTGCAGCAGATAATCGTCATCGCGAATATAGGTACTGCGCAGCGCCTTGGCGGGGTCTTTGTCCAGCAGCTCATAAAGGCTGTTGCGCAGCAATGAGTCGTCGCGCAGTTGCAGGATCTTGATAGCCATGGGCGTAGCCACCGCTTCGGTGGCCGGCGTGGTGCTGCGCGGTAAGGTCAGCACCATGTTCGCGTCTTCGTAGCGGCCGGGTGTGCTGTGCTCGAAGGGCGAGCGAAGCGGGAGATCGGCCTCCTCCTCTGGTAACTCGACAGGCGAGGCGGCCGGGTACTGCTCCTGCAGAAACTCGAACAGGGTGCCGACCTTCTCGGCCAGGGCGTAGGGGTCGCCCGCGCTCAAGGTGACTGCGTAGGGGCTGGGGGCCAGGCTGCTTTCTTGCTCGGCCAGCACGTCCACACTGCTGGGGTTGCTGTTGAGTGTCGGGCTGGCGTTGATGCTGAAAGCAATTTCGGTAGGGTGATCTTTGGGCGGCCCGACGGGTATCGAAGGGTTCAGCGCCACTTGGCCCATTTTGCCCAGGGCGGTGCAGCCCGAGAGCCCGATCAGGGTTGCCAGAAGCCCGGCCACCAGTGAATGACGCGTCATGGGTGTTCTCCTGCAACCAGGCGGTCCAGCGGGTCCTGCGCCGTGGCTTGCGTCACCGCGTCCAGTGCTGCCAAGGGATCGTTGCCCATACCTTGGGCGAATACCGAGCAAATCTCGGCGACCGGGGCCGTTGCGGGCTGGGCAGGCCAACGCTCTGCAGGTGCATCCAGGATGAATTGGTCGAGCACCCGTGAGTCGGGGTTGAATAACGCTTCCAGCGAACGGGCATCCGCTGGCGACAGCTGGACCAACAGCCGATAAGCGCCGACCCGAAGCCGGTCGCCCTCAAGCAGCCGTCTGGCTGAGCGCGTGCCCAGGCTGCCCAGGTTGTCGTTCAGGTAGGTGCGCCCGCAGCGGTCGATGACGCAGAAGCTACCTTCGAGCCAACGGATCTCGCAGTGGATCGGTGCCACGCTCTGTGCACCGTCATTGATCAGCCACGCGGCCCCTACGCTGCCGATGGTGCCGCCTGCGCGATCGAATGTGTGCCGGGCCGTGACGTTGTGCTGCAACTGGTCGAGGTTGGTGATGTTCAAGGTCAATGTGCTCATGAGCGCCCCCGAAAGCGCACCACGGGGCTGATCTGGCCATGGCGGTCATCGGTGAAGCTGGTCCAGCCCAGGTGGGCGCCCTGGCTCGGGTGCAGGCAGAAGGGCGACAGCGCGTTCTGCTGCAGCCGCAATTCCAGGTCGTAGGCCAACCCATCGCGCAGCAGGAAGTCGATCAAGGCGCGCAGGCGATTGAAGTTGATGCCGCTGGGCAGCAAGCCGCGCAGTTGGGTTTGGTCCAGCTCGCTGATCACGATGGTGAACTTGCTGCTGCGCGTTCGCGTGCGGCTGCCGACCAGGAACGAAGTGCCCAGCTCGCCGTTGCTGCAGCCAAGGCTTACCAGTTGCCGGGTTGTCGTAGGCACCGAGCGGGTCTCGAACTCCCTGATGTGCACCTGTTTCAGGTCGAAGCAGTGGGCGATGATGCCCGCGACGGTGCCCGGTGCGCGGCTGCGGCTGGCGATGACACCGGCGAAGCTGAGCAGTCGGCTCCAGGGCAACGGCGTGTCGCCGCGCAGTTGTTTGTCATTCAACCCCAGCAGGGCAAAGATGTACTGGGAGAAGCCATCGCTGGCACCTGGCTGGAAGCGAATGTAGTAGCGGTACTTGCGCCACACGCGGTGCAGCAGGCTGAGCAGGTAGTGGTTGAAGAAGTCGAAAAAGGCCGGCCGCACACCGATACCCTGCGCATGCTCGTAGGCCACCTGCTCCAGGTAGTAGGCAGGCAAGGGTGAGTCAGTGCCATGCAGGCCCATGAAGGTGGCGCACACGCGGTAGCGGTCTTCTGCCCCGGGCATGCGTTCGGCTTTGTACACGTCGGAAACCGGAAACGTCAGCCGTGGGTCACAGGCCAGCCGCACGCGCAGCCGGGTGGCCTGGTCCGGCCAGCGCGGTTCCAGGTCATCCCCATGCAAGCCGTGCAGGCGCTCCAGCAACTGGTAGAAGTTGTACTGGTGTGCCTCGGCGAGCAGCCTGTCGGCTAGATCAGCGGTTGTTTGCCGGTCTGGATGGGCCATGTGTAGTGCTCGTTGTTGGTGATGTTGATCACTTCCAGTTGATGGAAGGAATTGATGCTGGCGTACAGGGCGAAGAAGTGCGCCAGCACGCAGCCGAACAGGTACAGGTCGCCTTCGCACAGGAAGGCGGCCTGGTCCAGCTTCAGCCGTGTGCGTAGCCCGCGAATGGGCTGGCCCTTGATCAGCCAATCCAGAGGCTCGGTCTGAACATCGCGAATGCCTTCCAGGCGCTTGTGGGTCGTGCGTGTCTGCTGCAGGTCGTGCAAGGCCACGAAGTCATAGGCACGAATCACCGCCTTCAGCGGCTCGGCAGACAGCAGCGACAGGTAGTTGAGCGACATGTTGGAAACCAGCGCCCACTGCAACTGGCCATCCAGCACTGGTCGGTAGGGGCGGGTGGGTTTGCAGATGTTGGTGTAGGTGGTCAGCGCCGGCGTGGCTTCGGAAATCACATCGATGTCGTCAACGCCCAGCGCCAGGGGCAGATCGCGGTTGGTGCAGGTCAGGTCGATGGACGCCGTTTCCAGCTCACCGGTGTAAGCGCTGGCATCGGCACGCACGAAGGCGATGCGATGTGTGACGCCCTCGCCGCGCAACGACTCCTCGAGGGTGTAGCGGTAGTACAACGCCGTGCGCCCTTGAGCATGCTCGATCTCATGGGCGAACGATTCGAACGGGCGAAACGTGCGTAGGTGTTCGCTGGTGCTGCCGGCTGTTGTGGTGCGGGTGCTGACCACCTTGTCGACACTGAAAATCTCATACGCATGCCGTTCTTTCCCTCTGGGGGTCAGCTCGGCAGGGGCCTGCCGATTGGAGAGGTCGATAGGTTCGGCGCTGTAGCTGAACAGGTTGACCGCCGGCGTGCAGAACAGGCGCAAATCCGCCATGCCGATACGCAACGAGGTAGGGAGCTGGCGGGTGAAGTGAAGTTCGATGCCCACCTGCCGAGTCGCTTGATCGGGCCAGACTTTCTGCAGTGCGCTAACGCTGAAGAAGTGGAAGCGCTTCGCGAAAACGAAGTATTCCTGCAGGATCCGATAGCCATCGAAGACGTTCTGCGGATAAGGCAGCAGCCCTTCGTTCGCGCTGAAGCCCGGAAAGATGATGCTGCTGGCCGGCAACCGGTGCACTTGGCCATCGATCGTTACCGCGACATGCTTGAGGTATTGAGCAAGCCACAGGTAGAGCGTGCGGGCTGTCTTGTCATCACCGCTCAAGTGGAAATCCAGGCTGTCGCAGCCGAGGGTGTTCAAGGGGCGCTCGACCAGGGTGCGCAGTTCGATGCGTGCTACCGAACTGTCGAGCGTCTGGGTAGCGCTGACCGATTCGATCTCGAACGGGTGGATGTCCACGGCCGTGCACGTACGAAATTCACAAGGCACGCCATCCACGGGCCTGGAGAACAACGGTGAGCCCTTGGGAATGCAGTGTGATTGGCTGAGCGCTTGCTTGAGTGGCGTGAACTGGATGATCGTGGCGCTCGGCAGGGGCCGCAGGTAATTGGGCCACAGCAACTGCAGCATGGGGTGCGTCAGCTCTGGCAGGTCATCCTCCAGCTTGAGGCGCAACTTGGCGGTGAGGAAGGCAAAAGCCTCCATCAGCCGTTCGACGTCCGGGTCGCTGCCACCTTTGCCCAGCAGCCGGGCAAGTTGTGGGTTGTCGGTAGCGAAGTCGTTGCCCAGTTCATGCAGGTAACGCAACTCTTCGCTGAATCGATCCTTGAGTGACATCGGTCACCTCACTCGGGTATGGCGGCTATGGCCGTTGACCAGCAGCTCCAGTTGCAGCTGCTCGTGGTGGTTGTTGACCTGCACCTGGCAGTCCAGCCTGAAATGCAGCTCCAGCGGGGCGTGACACGCGGGCATGGCCTTGAGCGCGCGCACGTGCACGCGCGGCTCGAAGCGCTGAATGGTGCGGCGTATGTCGGCACTCACTTGCTTCAACAGGTCGCCACTGCTTGTGGCATGCCCGTTGAAGTCATGCAGGCCCAGTTCAGGGCTGCTTTGTGAGCAGCCCTGACGTGCATTGAGTAGCGTTTCCAGGTGGCGCTTGATGGCGGCAATCTTTTCGGCAGCGTTTTCTTGCCGGGAAGGCGTGCGGGTAACAGACGGGTCCGTCACCAAGCGATTGAAAAAACCACTCATTCGGTATCAAGCCGGCCAACCAGCGAGATCTCGAAATTTGCGCCCATGTATTTGAAGTGCGGGCGCACGGCGAGCGAGACCTGGTACCAGCCCGGATCCCCGGCAACGTCCGAAACCACGACCTTCGCGGCCCGCAATGGGCGACGGCTGCGCACATCGGCCGAAGGGTTTTCCTGGTCGGCGACGTACTGCCTGATCCATTTGTTCAGCTCGGACTCAAGATCGCGGCGTTCCTTCCAGCTGCCGATCTGCTCGCGTTGCAGCACCTTGATGTAATGGGCCAGGCGATTGACGATGAACAAATAGGGCAGTTGCGTGCCCAGCTTGTAGTTGGTTTGGGCCTGCAGGCCTTCCGGCGTCTTGGGGAACTGCTTCGGTTTCTGGACCGAATTGGCCGAGAAGAACGCGGCGTTGTCGCTGTCCTTGCGCATGGTCAAGGCGATGAAGCCTTCTTCGGCCAGCTCGAATTCCTTGCGGTCGGATATCAGCACCTCGGTTGGAATTTTCGCTTGCAGTTGCCCCAGCGCCTCATACAGATGCACGGGCAGGTCCTCGACGGCGCCACCGGACTGCGGGCCAATGATGTTCGGGCACCACCGGTAGCGGGCAAAGCTGTCGTTGATGCAGCTGGCCAGCAGGAAAGCGGAGTTGCCCCACAGGTAGTTGTCGTGTCGCCCGTCGATGTTTTCTTCGTAGTTGAAGGTTTTGATCGGCTGTTCCTGAGGGTGGTAGGCCGAGCGGAGCATGAAACGTGGCCCGGTCAGCGCAACGTGCCGAGCGTCTTCGCTTTCGCGGAAGGCGCGCCACTTGGCATGCCGTGGCCCTGCGAAGATGTCTTTGATCTCCTTCAGGTTGGGCAGCTCTTCAAAGCTGCTCAAATTGAAGAAATCGGGTGCGGGGGCGGCAAGGAAGGGGGCGTGCGCCATGGCACCGACAGACGCCATGTAACTCAACAGTTTGATGTCTGTGGCAGCGGGGCCGAAGTGGTAGTTGCCCAACATGGCCGCCACCGGCTCACCACCGAATTGCCCATAACCTGCGGTGTAAACGTGTTTGTACATACCGCTGCAGGTAATATCGGCCGCATTCTCAAAGTCATCGAGCAGGTCTTCTTTGCTGACATGCAATACTTCAAGCTTGATGTTCTCGCGGAAGTCTGTGCGGTCGACCAGCAGTTTGAGGCTGCGCCATGAAGATTCAAGTTCCTGGAATACCGGCTGATGGAGGATGGCATCCATCTGCCGGCTGAGCACCCGGTCCAGCTCTGCAATCATCTGGTCGACGCGGTGTTTGTTGATGAGTTGATCTGGATCATTGCTTTTGAGTATTTCGGCAATAAAGGCCGATACACCTTGGCGAGCGACTTGATAGCCCTCTTGTGCGGGCACCAGTTTGGTTTCGGCCATGATCTGGTCGAGCAACGTGGCGCTGCTCAATGTTTCGCCCGACCGTTCAGCGGCGAGGGGAGTGCTGGTTGATTTTGCCATGGGACGCTCCGTTGTCTCAGTCTTCTTTTGGCGCCTCAAGCACCAGGTTCAACTCTTCGGCGAGTTGCTTGCGGGCCTGCTCGTTGCTCAGCAGGTGCTGCAGTTGCTTGCGGAACGCGGGCACGTTGCCCAGTGGGCCTTTCAGCGCCACCAGCGCTTCGCGAAGCTCCAGCAGCTTGCTCAGCTCCGGTACCTGGCGGGCGATACCGTCTGGTGCGAAGTCATTGAGCGACCTGAACTGCAGATGAACCGCCAGCTCCGCGTCGGCAGCCGTGGTGAGCATGGAGGGCACCGACATGGCCAGACGGACGTTGGCGTCATTCAACACATTGTTGAAGGTGTGCTTATCGATGCGCATGACCGTTCGGTCTTCCAGCGCGCGGGCGTCATCCAGGCCGAAATCGCCCATCACCAGCATCTTGTGCGGCAGCTCTACTTCGGCCTGTTCATCACCTGTGGCGGGCACGTATCGGATGTTGATTCGTTCTTTGGGTGCAACCGATCCTGTGGGCTTTGCCATCGCAGAATCTCTCCTTGGTTTGTGTGGGAAGTCCCTGATAGTTGTTCGTGAGTTCTGATTTAGTTTGTAGGAAATTTCCTTCAGACTTGATTACGATATAAACAAGAGCGAGGTAGTCATTGCCTCTTGCGTAAAAACCTTGCGCCTGAAATTGTTATTCAGTCGAGGGTCAAAGTGTAAAAAAATATTTGTTTGTATTTGCGATTTTTTATGAGCTAGTCTCTTGCCGCTCGCGGGCCGGAGTGCCCGTGATTGCGTTTAAATATCAGCGGAGCTGATACAGGGCATATGTACTATCGAGAGGGAATTTAATTGCGATGCCTGGCGAAACATACCTCTGGCGCAGGTCTTTTTCTGATAATCAATTGCATGCCACTGCCAGTGCATGCCGATCAGAATTGCTCGCGCATCGTATCCAACGTTGAGCGCCTGGCCTGTTTCGATCAATCCGCCGGAACACCTGCGCACCGCGTGGCCGCGCAGTGGTCGGCACCGGAGCAGGACTCCCCCACGGTGCGTCGGGTGCTGGCCTATGAAACAGGCCGAAATCCCGACGATTTGACGTTCCGGCTCACGCGTGAAGACGAGGGGCTGACGATTTCTGCACCCGCAATCGCTTCGGCTGCACCGCACCCCTACCTGGTAATCAGCTGTTTGCAGAACATCTCGCGGTTGCAACTGATCGCCGCACACCCCGTGGATGCCAGCCGGCTGACGGTGCGCTTGCAGGGGGAGCGTGGCGCCACCGCCGCGACGCCCTGGCAGGTGACGGAGAACGGTCAGGTGCTCGATGCCGGCCGCGGCCTGCCCGGAATCGAACAGATCAGGCAGCTGATCGGGGCCCGGCGCATCCAGGTTCACAGCGAAAACCCTGCCGTTGGCGGGTTGGTCTTCGACGCTCAGGGGCTTGACCCGCTTATCGGCGAGGTGCGCAAGGCATGTCGCTGGTAGCCGAGGTCAATGCACAGGAAATCGCCCGGTTGCTCAAAGCCATCGACGCGCAAGCACCGGCCGGCCTGTTCGATGTGGAGGATGAGACCTACCAGGCCATCGACCAGGAAATGGTCAAGCTGGGTGGCCTGCAGGAGGGCACTATCGATTGGGTGTACATCGAGGAAGCGTCGCGCCAGTACCTGGGGCAACAGTGCAAGCATCTGCGCATCGTGGCACACCTGAGTGCCGCATGGCTTCGCAGTGCTTGTTGGGAACGCTGGGCGCTCACGTTGACCTTGCTGGCCGGCATGGTCGAGCGCTACTGGGAGACGGCTTATCCCAAGCCAGGGCCCAAGGGTTACCTGGGTAAGCGCAAGCTGGTTGGCTTGGTGCTCAACCGCTTGAACGAAGCCCTGCCGCGCCTGGACCGTTTCACCTATAGCCCTGCGCATGCGGCCGGGGCGCAACAGGCGCTGCTGCGGCTGCAACAGCTGCAAGCCGTGGCCCTGCTGGACGACGCCATGCTCGATGATATGGCGCGGCTGCTACGCAAGCACTCGGAACGGGCGAGTGGCGCAGGCGAGCCTGCTGCGGCCAGGGCTTCGGCGCCCGTCATCAAGCCCGCGCCACTGGCCGAAGTCATCGCCACACCCATGCCCCGCGTGTCGCTAGGCAACGAGCGTGAATCACGAAGGGCGGTGCTGAGCATGGCTGAGCTGATCAACCAGCAGGACCCCTACGACCCAGCGGGGTATCAGTTGCGTCGCTTCGGCTTGTGGGCTCACATCCAGGCCGCGCCTCAGGCGGGGCAAGGTCACCGCACCGAGCTGATGGCGGTGCCGCTGGAGATCGCCGGCGATTATGAAGAGGCCATTGCCGGCAGCGTGTTCGACGCGGCGCTGCTGCAGCGGATCGAAAAAAGCGTGTCGGCTTGCCCCTTCTGGATGCGCGGCAGCTTGCTTGCGGCCACCACCGCCACACGGTTGGCAATGCCTGAGGTGGCCGAAGCCATCCGCGCAGCGACTGCCCGGTTCGTCCAGCGTATCCCTGCCCTGCAGCAGTTGTGCTTCAGCGACGGCACGGCGTTTCTGGACGACCAGTGCATGGCCTGGCTCAAAGGCGCAGGCCAGCAACCGCAAGCTGAAACGGCGCAAGAGTTCGTGGGCCTGCGCGAAGAACTTGTCAGCCAGTTGGAAAGCGGTGGGGTAGAGCCGGTTTTGCTCAGGCTCCAGGCCATGCAGGCAGATATTCGCGCGCCGCGTGAGCGCTGCCACACCACCGTGATCGCGGCCGATCTGCTGGCCGCGCGCGGCGTCTCGTGGCTGGCTCAGGACCTGTGCGCCAGTGTTGCCCGAACCATGCAGCAAACCATGGCCAGTGCCTGGGAGCCGGAGGTGTTCAAACGCCTGCAACAGCATGCCGCGCCTGATGCGTTGGCCGATCAGAACAAGGACTAGGACCCGCCATGAATCAACGATGGACGCTATTGAAACGTTGGCTTTTGCCCCTGGCGACTCGAGTCGGCCTGGCCATGCCTGTGCTGCTTCTGCTGGGCAGCGTGCTGATGCTGGTCGCCATCTGGTGGCTAGGCCCACAGTGGGCATGGCGTGAACAGCATCCGCTTGCCAGCATCGCGCACCGCAGTCTGGCCAGCCTGGTGCTCGTGCTGGTGCCGCTGCTGTGCTGGCTGTTGGTGCTGCGCAGGCGCTACGTGCGCCTTCAGGCAGAGCGCAACGAGGCGGCGGCCGCAGAGCTGGACAGCGTATTGCCGTTGCTTCGGGCCCAGGAAAACGCCTTGGACCAAGGGCTGGCGCGATTGCTCGGCAGTGCGGGAGGGCGGCGTGCCCTGTACCGATTGCCCTGGTACCTGGTGATAGGTGACCAGCATGCGGGCAAGTCCAGTTTCATCGACCGTACGGAGCAAAGCTTTTCCCTGACCCGGATCGACAAGGTGCAGGCGCGGGGTACGCAGGCGCAGGCGCTGGCCTTCCCGATAGGCTGGTGGGTCAGCAACGAGGCGGTGATCATCGACCCGCCCGGGGCCTTTATCAGGCAGGACTCGCCGGCAGGCTCGCTCGCCGGGGCGCCAGGTGCCCCGCAGGTGCCACCGGCTGCCCCCGCCAGGCTCTGGCAGCACCTGCTGGGTTGGCTGGTGCACAATCGCAGCCAGCGGGCACTCAATGGCATGGTGCTGGTCGTGGACCTGCCTGCGTTACTGCAGGGTACGCCCGAGCAGCGTGTTGCCTTGGCCCACAGGCTGCGCACGCGGCTGTACGAAGTCAGCAGCCAGTTGGGCTCGCGCCTGCCGTTGTATGTGGTACTGAGCAAATTCGATCTGCTGGACGGCTTCGACCAGCTCTATGGGGGCCTTCCCGTCGACTTGCGGGAAAACATGCTGGGCTTCACCTTCAAGCTGGATACGGTCGGCTCCTTCGATGCCTGGCTGCAGGAGTATGGCGATCATTACCAGCAGTTGCTCAATCGGCTGTTCGAGCAGGTGGTGGATCGACTCGATACCTTGGCCAGTGCGCCGCAGCGCGCGCGGCTGTTCTCGTTGCATGCCCAGTTGATCGGCTTGCGCCCGATACTGCTGGGTTTCCTGAAAGAAACGCTGGCGAGTGACCGTTACACCACACCCGCCCTGGTGCGGGGGGTGTACTGGTCTTCGGTTATTCAGCAAGGGGACGTGCTCAACGCCTTCGTGCGCGAGTCAGCCCAGCCCTACAACACAGCGCTTCCGTTGCTGGAGGGCAAGGCGCAAGGCAAAGCGTTTGCCTACTTCATCCAGCATGCGTTCCGGCGTGTCATCTACAAGGAGGCGGGGCTTGCCGGAGACAACATCAAGGTGGCGCGCAGCAAGCGCCGGTTGTTATGGGTCGGCTCGGGTGTGGGCATGCTGGCTTTCTGTGTTGCCGTAGCCAGCTGGCAGCGCTTTTTCGACATCAATGGCGCCAAGGCCGCCAACGTGCTCGCCAAAAGCCGGGAGTACAGCCACCACCAAGTGGATCAGCGCCTGGACCCGACCGGGCGCAACCTGCTGGAGCCGCTGGACCAGATCCGCGATGCGGTTTCGGTGTTTGGCGACTACCGCGCCGCCTGGCCGGGTGTTTCCGATCTAGGCCTCTACCAGGGGCGTATCATTGGCCCGCGTGTCGATGAGGCTTACCTCAGCTTGCTCTCCAGGCGATTCCTGCCGGCCTTGGCCAGTGGCGTGATCGACGCCATGGATGCCGCTGCGCCAGGCAGTGAACGGCAAATGGCTGCCCTGCGGGTTTACCGTATGCTGGAAGACCGCCAGAACCGGCGGCCTGAGTGGGTCGAGACATGGATGGCCCGCCAGTGGCAGCAACAGTTTCCTGGCCAAGGGCAGCTGCAGCGCGACCTCATGCGCCACCTGAAGTATGCCTTGGCCTATGCCGACACCGAGTTGCCGCAGTACCGCCAGCGTATCGCCGTGGTGCAGGCGGCGTTGCGCAAGGTGCCGTTACCGGAGCGGGTATATGCCGGGCTCAAGCAGCAGGCTCAGGAACACCTGCTCACGGGCCTGGATCTGCGTCAGCAGGTCGGCCCCGCGTTCGACGTGGTGTACCAGCGCTCGGCTGGGGGCAGCGGCGAGGATGTGCGACTGGCGCCGATACACACCGCCAAGGGTTTCAAGGAGTACTTCGAGCCCCGCAGCCAAAGCTTCGCCGACATGGCGATGATCGACCAGTGGGCGCTGGGTGAGCGCAGCCAGCTGGAGTACTCGGACGCTGACCGGGCAGTGTTGAGCGAGCGTCTGCGCAACCTGTACAGCGCCGACTACATAAACAGCTGGCGACGTGCATTGAATGCCGTTTCGGTGGCGGATTTTCACGACCTCGAACACGGCGTAATGGTCCTGCAGCAGCTGACCGGGCCCGCGGCGCCGTGGCACCGGCTGCTGGCTACGGTGAAAGACAACACTTCGCTGTCATCGGCTGAGGTACTCGACACGGGCAGCGCCAGCGACACGCTCATGCCCAAGGGCAGCGAGCCCGAGCGCCAGCAGGCCTGGGCCATCCAGCGGGCTTTTGCGGGGCTGAGCGGGATGCTGCATGCAACGCAAGACAAACCAAGCTACTACGATGAAGTGCTGGCGGCCATGGTGGCCGTGCACGACTACGCCAAGGCCGTGCAGGGCAGCCCAGACCGGGGCAAGGCCGCCCTGCAAGCGGTGCAGCAGCGTTTTGCGATGACCGGCCCAGACCCGATCAGCACCCTGCAACGGGTGGCCACCGGTTTGCCTGAACCGCTCAATCACCACGCCAAGAAGGTGGCCGATGAAACCGCCCGGGTGCTGCACATCGAAGCCCTGCGCGAGCTGGAGCGGCGCTGGGACACCGAGGTCTACAGCTTCTTCCAGCAGCGCCTTGCCGGGCGTTACCCTTTCGTGGCCAGGGCGCCGGATGCATCGCTGGATGACTTCGAGGCGTTCTTCGGGCCGCAGGGGCGGTTGCAGCGCTTCAGTGAGCAATACCTGAAGGCATTCCTGCACGACAACCTCGAGGCGCTGCGCGCCGGCCCGCAAGGGCAGTCGCTGATCCGCAGCGATGTGATCGAGCAGTTGGCGCTGGCCAACCGCATTCGTGAAACCTTCTTCGACCAGCGTGGCAACTTGAGCGTGCAGTTCAGCATCGAGCCGCTGGGGCTCAGCGCTAACCAGCGCACCAGCCTGCTGGACCTTGACGGCCAGCTGATTGCCTACACCCATGGCCCGCGGCAGCTCACCGGCATCATCTGGCCGAACACGCTTGGCCGGCACGTGCGCAGTAACCTGACCCTGCTCAGGCAGAACGGCAGTAGCAGCCGCCTGGAGTACCGCGGCCCCTGGTCGATGTTCCGCTTGCTCAGCCGCGGTTCGCTCAATGGGCGAACCGCAACCAGCGTGGACCTGAGCTTCAGCACCGGTGATGGCGTGATGCGCTACCGGCTCAGCGCTGAAAAAGCGTTCAACCCCATTACCCAGGAACCGTTCAAGGGCTTCCAGTTACCCCGTGGGTTGCTGCAGCAGCCGCTTGAGGCCCGGCTGTAAGGCGGGTTCGCAGGGGCGCAGGGATCGTTTGAAAAATGCCACGGCACCGGGCGGGTGCGCGACCCTGCCCGCCGAGCAGGCGGCGCGGTGCAGCACAGCGTCTGCGCCGCGGTTCCCGGGCAGGTTGAGGGTTGTCACTATCTTTCCGTTTTCTGTCCGATTGCCTGCTTACTCCACGTTACACCTAAACGGTTAAATCCCTGCCTGAACGTACACGGGATTTCACCATGAACACCTCCCTCTCCTTGGCGCCACAAGTCTCCACCGAGGCGCAGTTGCAATGGCTACAACGGGCTGACCGTACTGTTGCACTGGACATCATGACGCTCATCAACAGCACGGTTGAGGATGGCGGGGTGCTGGGCTACGAGCAGGCGATGTCGGTCGACCAGGGTGTCGATTTCGCCGCGGCGTTGCAGGCGCGTATCGAGGGCGGGCATACCCATGCTTTGCTCGGCCGGGCACCTGCCGGCCCGGCGTGCCTGGTCATCCTGTCCCGTAGCAGCATGCCCAACTGCCGCCACATCGCTGACCTGAGCAAAGGCGTGGTACACCCAGACTACCGGGGCTCCGGGCTGGTGGCCCGGGCCTTCGCGGAAATCGTGCGGCTGTGCCAGGCGAAGGGTATCGAACTGCTGACCCTGGACGTACGCGAAGGCACCCGTGCCCACCGCCTATGGCAACGCTTCGGGTTTCAGACCTACGGCGTGCTCGACGACTACGCGCGGGTCAACGGTGTGAAGCACCGCGGCCACTACATGGCCCAGTCAGTACAAAGCCTGGCCCAGCGACTCAACCTGAGCTGAAGCGCCCTCAATCCTTCGCCTGCGGCCATCGCCGCCAAGGGCCCCTTTTCAATCATTCAAGGAACGCCACCATGGCCTTGTCGACTGCAGCCTTTCGCGATCAGCTGGAACAGAAACTGCACCACCACCTGACGCTGTCTCACCCGATCTTCGAAGCCCTGCTTTCACCTGAAGGCAACAAGCCGCTCCTGCGCAAGGTCGCGCTGCAAGGTTACCAACTCACCAAGTACTTCCTGACTTATGTCGAGCACCTGTTCTTCCATTGCCCGCTGCCTGCCCACAAGCGCGCGCTGATCACCAACTGCTTCGAGGAGGAGACCGGGCGGCTCTCGCGTACCGATAACCATGTGGTGCTCATGCAGAATTTCTTGCGTGCACTGGGCATCAGCGATGCCGAGCGTGATGCCGAGCAACCGCTGCCGGCCACCTGGGAGCTAATCGACTACCGCCTGCAGGCGGTACGTGACCCGGCGCGTTACCACGTGGGGGCTGCCGCGGTGATGATCGCCAGCGAGGGGCAAAACCTCGAGACCGTTGCCGGTGATGCACGTCACGTGCTGCTCGGCCGGGCGTACGGCCTGACCGAGCACGACTTGCTGTTCTTCTCCGTGCACCAGAAGGAAGACGTTGGCCACGTCAACGAAGGCCTGGATCTGGTTTCGCAGCTGTGCACCACGGCCCAGATGCAACAAGAGGCGTTGCAAGCGGTAGATCACACCTGCCAGCTGTTCTACGCGATGTACGAAAACATGTACCAGGTGTATTGCCGGGCTCCCCAGGCCGAAGCGGTGTAATACCCCGCGCAGAGGATTGGCCATGAAACAGAAATTCAGCTCAACCCTGATCGTCTCGGTGCTGGTAGTCGGCTTCGTGGTGATGTTCCTGTCCAGCGCCCTGAAAGGGCTGTACCAAGTGTACTTCGTCGACCTGGCCACGCACTTTGGTGGCGGGCGTGCAGCCTTGGCCACGGCAGGTTCTTTGTTCGTGCTGACCATTGGCCTGGTGTCGCCGGTGGTGGGTTGGCTGAGCGACCGGGTTGGGCCGCTGAGCACGGTTGCCCTGGGCAGCGTAAGTGCAGGGGTGGTGCTGCTGGGGGTGACCTTGGTCGGCAGCCAGCTGATGCTGTTCACCCTGTTGTATGGCCTGCTGGGTGCCTTCGCCCTTGCCGCGATGACCTACGTACCCATGGGCATTCTGGTCGATCGCCTGGTCGCAGAGCGTTTCAAGGCCTTCGCCTTCGCTTTCGTGACCAATGGTACGTCGATCGGCTTCATCGTGCTTTCGCCGCTGTGGATCATGCTGCAGCAGCGCGTGGGCTGGCAGCCGGTGTTCTCCTGGGTCGGCCTGATCTTCCTGGTGCCGTTGAGCCTGGCGCTGTACTGGGTGGCGCGCACCGTTCCGCTCAAGCCCGACCCGCAGGCGGCGCTGGTCAAGCACTCGGTCGCGTTTCTGTTGCGTGATTCGCGGTTCTTCGTATTGGCCCTCAGCTTCGCCAGCTGTGGGGCCACCATGGCGTTCATCGACGTGCACCTGGTGTCGTTCTGGCAGGGCGAGGGGCTGCCTAGCTCGGTACAGGCCAGCGGCCTGAGCTTGCTGGGTGTGCTGGAACTGGTCAGTGGCCTGATGGCTGGGTGGCTGGCTACCCGCTACAACAAAGGGCTTCTGCTGATGATGTTCTACCTGCTGCGTACGGCGGCGGTGATCGTCCTGCTGACCACACCTGGGCCGCTGGGTACCTACCTGTTTGCGGTGCTGTTCGGTGCCAGTTACCTGGGTACGGTGGTGCTCACGTCAGCATTCTGCTTTGCCCTGTATGGCGCCGAAATCAAAGGCAAGGTGTTTGGCCTGCTGTTCCTCGTACACCAACTGGGTGCGTTGCTGGCCACACAGCTCGGCGCCCTGGATTTCGACCGGCATCAAAGCTACCAGTTGACCCTGGTTGGCCTGGCGACGGCCACCGTGATGGCTGCACTGGCTTCCCTGTGGCTGGTTTCGGCACGCGTGGCCGCAGAAGCCTCGGCCCCGCCAGTGGCTGAAGCGGAATAGCCCCCGATCAACTGCGCATTGTTCAATGCAAACAAGGAGATGCACCATGCAATCGTCTGCGATTGGCCTGGACGGCTTTGACGCAACTTCGGCGCTGCACAGCAATCGGGTCAGCGATTTGTCCGATGTTTTCTGCGAGCCATTGGCCATGACGTCTGCTTATACCTTTGCGTCGGCGCAAGAGGCTGCAGAACGTTTCAGCGGGCAACAGCAGGGTAATGTGTACAGCCGCTTCACCAACCCCACGGTGCAAGCCTTCGAAGGCCGCGTGGCGGCGCTCGAACAAGCCGAAGACGCGGTGGCGTTCGCTTCCGGGATGGGCGCGTTTACCGCGCTGTGCCATGGGTTCCTGCAGCAGGGTGACAACATTGTCTGCAGCCGCGATGTGTTCGGTACCACCGCCAGTGCCTTCAGCGTTTACATGGCGCGGTTCGGGATCGAGGCGCGGTTCGTCGACCTTACCGACCTGGGCCAGTGGCAGCAGGCGATCGACGACAAGACCCGCCTGGTGGTGCTGGAATCCCCCTCCAACCCGCTGCTGAAAATTGGTGACATCCGTGCCATCAGCCTTCTGGCGCACGCCAAGGATGCGCTGGTCGTGGTGGACAACACCCTGTTGACGCCGGTGCTCCAGCGCCCGCACAGCCTGGGTGCGGACTTGGTCATCCATTCGGCGGGTAAGTACATGGACGGCCAGGGGCGTGCGCTGGCCGGTGTAGTGACCGGTTCCAAGAGCCTGATGCAGGTGTTGAGGGGCGTGTTGCGCACGTTGGGTATTTCCTGCAGCCCGTTCAATGCCTGGTTGTTGCTCAAAAGCCTGGAAACCCTCGAAATCCGCATGCTGCGGGTGCAACAGGGCGCCCTGGAGCTGGCCCAGTGGCTTGGCGAACAACCCCTGGTGAGCGCTGTGCATTACACCGGCCTGGCGCAACACCCTCAGCATGCCTTGGCGTGCAGGCAACAGGACGGCCATGGCGGCTTGCTGAGTTTCGAGATCTTCGGCGGCCAGGCAGCGGCCTGGCAATGGATCGATCAACTGCAGTGCGTGGCGCGCTGCACCAATATTGGTGATACCCGCAGCATGGTCACGCACCCGGCCAGCACCACCCATGGCCGCCTGGATGCGCAAGCACGGCGCCACGCCGGCATTTCCGACGGGTTGATCAGGCTGTGCGTCGGCCTGGAGCGGGTGAGCGATATCAAGGCCGACCTGCAACAGGCCTTCGATGCCGTGGCCTACCAACCCACGGTCCAGGCAGCGCAGGGCCGCCCCCGCAGTGTGGTCGCCAATGGCTGAACTGCTCGCTTCCGGGTTCTCCATTGGGGTGTTTGCCGTGGGCATGCAATTGCTCGCCCTGGTCGCGGTGTATGGCGCGTGCACTGCCCGGCAAGTGCGCGGTTATGCCGTGGCGTTCGGCTTGGGGTGCTGTGTGCTGATCGCAATGGTGGTACTGGACCCGTTGGCGCTTGGCCGCTGGCCCATCGAGGGTGTGGCAGCGATGGCGATGTGCGGCTGAGACGGGCGTCCGTTTTTTGTGAAACAGCAGCAATAAAAGCCCGTTGGGGCGTTCAGGAGTCGTTAAATGTATAAAAAATTGGCCATCAGCCTGTTATTGGGGTGTGCGCTGCCGTTGGCAGCGGCCCAGGCTGAGGTTGCATCCGACGCTGGCGAGACTGTGGCCAGCGTCAGCAAGCGGCTGGTTTCGTTCTACAGCCAGCCCCTGCCTTCTGCCGGCAAACTGAAACCGATCAGGGTGCCAGCGGTGCTGTCCATGCCGGCCAACCAGGCCGGGCCAGCACCGGCTGTGGTGATATTGCACGGCTCGGCGGGGATGGACTCACGCGGGCCGTTGCACGCGGCCGACCTCAATGCCCGCGGCATCGCCACGCTGGAACTGGACATGTGGGGCGCGCGCCGGCTGGCTGGCGGCGCACAGGGGCGGCCGCCCCGGGTTCACGATACCTTGCCGGACCTGGCGGGCGCCTTGTCTTACCTGGCCAATCAGCCAGGGGTCGATAGCGAGCGGGTAGGGGTGCTCGGGTTTTCATGGGGTGGCGCCCAGGCCATGCTCGCCGCGTCTGCGTCCATCGACGATGAGTTGCAACAGGCCTCTGGGGTGCGCCCCGTAGCCTTGGCAGCGTTCTATCCCGTGTGCTGGGGATACAACCGTGTGCCAGGCTATGACTTGAAGCACCTGGCGCCGGCCCGCCTGCTGGTGCTGGTCGGTGAAAAGGACCAGTACGATGATGACCCCAAGGCTTGTACCAAACTGGTTGCAAGCCTGCCTGCCGAAGACCAGGCACGGGCAAAGGTGCTGGTCTACCCCGGTGCCGAGCATGGCTTCAATGGCCTGGAAGCCGCGCAGGAATACAAGGACCCGTTCCTGCACCGTGGCCAGGGCGGCTTGGGGCGTTCGGCACCGGACCCAGCAGCCCGGGAGGCGTCGCGCAAGGCTGTGGTGGCGTTTTTCACAGACAGTTTCGCCACGCCCACCGTCAGTGGTCGCTGATACTAGGTGTTGTCCTGGGTGATCACGCTGCGAAACTGCAGCGGCGGTTGCGGCATTTCCCGCCGCCAGGCCAGGCGAAAGGCATGGCTGCTGCCGTAACCGCAACGTTCGGCGATCTGTTCCACATTCAGGCGGCTGCCGCGTAACAGGTCACGGGCCAGGTCGATGCGTTGGGCGCGCAGGTAGTCCTGCAGGGTTTGCCCCGTGTTCTCGCGAAACAGGCGTGCCAGGTGCCGGTAGCTGACATTGAACTGGCTGGCCAGTTGTTCGAAGCTGAAACTGCTGCCCAGGTGCGTGTCGATATAGTCCTGGGCCGCGTGTACCAGCGGGTGGATGTGGTTGCGTGCCAGGTCGGCCGCGCGCAGTTGCACATCTTCGCCAGCACGGCGACGGTAGATCACCAGTTCCTGGGCCACCTGGTTGGCCACGGCTTTGCCGAAGTGCAGCGACACGATATGCAAGGCCAGGTCGGTGCCGCTGGACACGCCCGCCGAGGTGAACACACCGTCGTCCTCCACGAACAGGCGATTTTCCAGCACCTTGGCTTTTGGGTAGCGTGCCTGCAGCAAGCCGACATAGCGGTGATGGGTGGTGCATTCACGGCCGTTCAGCAGCCCGGCTTCGCCCAGCAGGAACGCGCCGGTGCAGATGGAACACAGTTGCACGTCTGGGGTTTGCCCTATCACGTTCGCCAGCCACTGCGCGGTTGCGGCCAAGGTCGCAGCGTCGCTGGGGCTGGTAGACAGCTTGTTGCCGACCACGAACAGCAAATCTTCGGGCGAAAGCTGTTCGGGCAGGGGATGCAAGCCGCTCAAGGTCACACCTTGATAGCTGCTCATCTGGTGTCTGGCTGCGATGCAACGGACGCTGACCGGCGCCAACCGCAGCTCTTCCAGGCTGGCCATGATCTGCAGCGGCCCGCCGAGGTCCAGAATGTGTGTGCCCGGGAGTAACAAGAACCAAATGGTGCGCATGACGGTATTCCTATGATGTTCAAGCGCCTGACGTAAAGCGGCACCTCAGCAAAATAGCGTCAAAAGGCCATGCAGTGAAAGCCTGCCCTGATCGGATGCAGGCACTAGGGAAACGCTGTAAATAGCCGCTATTAATTCCCCATTCGCAACAATTGCTTCGATATTTGCATTTGATTGATTTATTTGGCCCTGTCACGCTCTCGAGCTGCCTCAAATATCGCCTGAGCCCAGCCCGGTCCGCTTTATCGCCTGGGCGGCGCGCCCAGCTGCCCATTCGCATTCATTTCATCGCGACCTGGCAGCGACATCGTTCAAGGATGCAATGATATGAATAACTGGCTAACCCACCTCACTGTCGCCAAGAAGCTGATGATCGGCTTCGGCCTGCTATTGCTGTTGGTGGTTTTGAGCATTGGCGCAGGCTGGAGCGCCATCAGCAGCTTGTCCTACCGGATGGACCGCATGAGTGCGGTCAACCGGCTGATGGACGACATATCCAAGATGCGCCTGGACCGTTCGGCTTACCTGCAAAGTGAAGGCGACGCCCAGGCTGCCAAGGTTTTGCAGGACAAGATCGTCGAAGTTGGGCAGCACCTGGTCGAGCTGCAAGGGTTTTTTGCCAATGCCGAGAATGCACGGCGGATTGCCTCGCTGGCGGAATACCTGGCCACCTACCAGCGGGGTATTGAATCCTTGGGCCAGGCCTATGAGCAGATCGAGCAGTCGCGGGCGGTACGCCGCAGCAGCGGCGACAGCGCACTCAAGCGCCTGGATGAGCTCGACAGACTGGCGGGTGAACAGAACGGCTTGCGTGACCAGGCACTCTACAAGGCGGTCAACGACCTGCAGATGCAATTTCTGTATGCGCGCTTTGAAACCCGTGGCTACACCTACGGTGGCAATGGCAAGCAGTACGCTGCTGCGGCCAAGGCCGTTGACGCGACACTGACCGCGTTGCAAACCCTGGGGGATGTTCTGCAGGGCTCGCGTGCAAGCCTGCTCAATGAGCTGACGCAATCCGTTACCGCCTACCGGGCCTCGCTGGACACTCACCGCGCGGCGTTGACCCGCATCGACACCCTGCTCAAGGACATCCAGAAGCAGGGTGATGCATTGCTGCAGACCAGCCAGGACCTGTACGACCAGCAGATGCAGATGCGCCAGGACGATACCCGTGATGCGGCGTGGACGCTGATCAGTTGCCTGGTGCTGGCGCTGCTGCTGGGCGGGCTGGCGGCCGTGTTGATCACGCGGCAGATCGTGCCACCCCTGCGCGAAGCGTTGGCCCGGGTGCGGCGCATTGCCGAGGGTGACCTCAGCGTCTTCCCCACGGGCTCGCGCAAAGACGAAATCGGCGAGTTGCAAGATGGCTTGCAGCACATGACCGGCAGCTTGCGACAACTGGTTGGGCATATCGGTGATGGGGCGACGCAGATCGCCAGCGCCACCGAAGAGCTGTCGGCGATTACCCGGCAGACGCAGGCAGGCGCTACCGAGCAGATGCAGGAAACCGAGCAGGTGGCTGCGGCCATGCACGAAATGACCACCTCGGTGCAGGATGTGGCCCGCAACGCGGTCGAAACCGCGCGCTCGGTCAACCAGGCGGCGCAGGATGCTGTCAGTGGCGGCGACATCGTCAAAAGCGCAATTGCGCGCATCGAAAACCTGTCTGCCGAGGTGGAGCTGACCAGCGCAGCGGTGAGCACGCTGGCTGAAGAAAGCGGGCGCATTGGCAGTATGCTCGACGTGATCAAGGCGGTGGCCGAACAAACCAACCTGCTGGCATTGAACGCGGCGATCGAGGCCGCGCGTGCAGGCGAGGCCGGCCGTGGCTTTGCCGTGGTAGCGGACGAAGTGCGTGCCCTGGCGCAGCGCACCCAGCGCTCAACCGAAGACATCGAACAACTGATCGCAGCCCTGCGCGCGGGCACGCTGCAAGCCGTGCAGCGCATGGAAACCAGCCGCGGCCTGACCGGCGAGAGCGTGCAACTGGCCCGCGATGCAGGTATTGCGCTGGAGAACATCACCCACAGCATCGGCGGCATTCAGGGCATGACCCAGCAAATCGCGGCGGCTGCCGAACAGCAGGGTGCCGTCGCCGAAGAAATCAATCGTAATGTGCTGAACGTACGCGACATTACCGAACAGGCGCAAACCGCCAGCGAACAGACCAGCACGGCCAGCCTGGAGTTGGCCGGTTTGGGCAATTCACTGCAGGGGCAGGTACGCCGGTTTCAGCTCTGACCCGGCCTGAGGTAGCGCGCCATTAAGGGAAAACCCGCATTGCTGGAACGTGGGGCGGGGCCTAGGATGGTCATCGACGTCAACCTTTATCGAGGAGTACGCGATGACCACTGCAGCCGAAGACAAACGCCCAACCCCAGACCCTGCTGAGGTGGGCGCGTTTTTCCCCTCACCGTATTCGTTGAACCAATACACTTCGCCCACCTCTGACCTGAGCGATGCCGAGTACCCTGGTGCGTACAAAGGTGGCCGCTGGAAGGTTCTGGTCATCGGTGCCGATGAGCGCTACCTGCAAACTGCCAATGGCACCCTCTTCTCGACAGGCAACCACCCGGTAGAAACCTTGTTGCCCATGTACCACATGGACAAGGCGGGCTTCGCTTTCGATATCGCCACGGTGTCGGGCAACCCGGTCAAGTTCGAATTCTGGGCCATGCCCTCGGAAGACCAGGAGGTACAAGCGTTTTACCGCAAGTACCAGGCGTCATTCAGGCAGCCGCTGAAGCTGGCAGAGGTCGTCAAGGGCTTGGGTGATGACTCCGACTACATCGGCGTGTTCATTCCCGGGGGGCACGGTGCGCTGATCGGCTTGCCGGAAAGCAGCGAGGTCAAACAGGTGCTGGAGTGGGCGGCCGACCACGATAAATTCATCATTTCGCTGTGCCATGGCCCCGCGGCACTGTTGGCCGCGGGCGTGGATAAAACGGCGGAAAACTACAGGTTCAGCGGCTACAAGATCTGTGCGTTCCCTGACGCGCTGGATGCGCAAACCCCGGATATCGGCTACATGCCGGGGCACCTGACCTGGAAGTTTGGTGAAAAGCTGCGGGCCTTGGGGGTAGAGATCATCAACCAGGACATTACTGGCAAGGTGTACCAGGACCGCAAGTTGCTCACCGGCGACAGCCCGCTTGCGGGCAACAACCTTGGCAAGCTGGCCGCGGCCGCCTTGTTGAAAGAAACGTCCGGGCGATGACCTGCGGCGTAGCCGAAGTGGCGATGCAGGTGGCCCTGGCGGCGAGTGCCACGCAACTTTCGGCGCGGGAGCGGGAAGTACTGCGCTGGACCGCTGCCGGAAGCCGGCAAGCCGATATAGCTGCAACCCTTGGCTTGTCGGAACGCACCGTCGAGAACCACCTGCGTGCGGCGCGGCGGCGGCTGGGTGTGGCAACCACGGCTCAGGCGATCAAGATCGCCCTGCACAATGGCGAGTTGGGCAGCCGCCCGGAATAGGGCAGTGGCCGGGTTTCAGGCCGCAAATACCACACCGGTACGGGCAGCCGCATTGCGGATATGCTCCTGCATGGCACGCTGTGCACCGGCCTGGTTGCCACGGGCCAGCTGGCGCAGGATCTTGCGGTGTTCTTGCCAGGTTTCCATGGCCCGCTCGGGGCGAATGAAGGGCAGTTTCTGGCTTTCCAGGAAAATGTCCTGGCTGGCGGTGATCACCTGCAGCATCGCCAGGTTGCCGCTGGCCTCCAGCAGGCGCCGGTGGAAGGCGTA
This sequence comes from Pseudomonas sp. BJP69, assembly GCF_007633355.1. Taxonomy (NCBI): domain Bacteria; kingdom Pseudomonadati; phylum Pseudomonadota; class Gammaproteobacteria; order Pseudomonadales; family Pseudomonadaceae; genus Pseudomonas; species Pseudomonas sp. BJP69. The sequence continues at coordinate 3,619,275 of NZ_CP041933.1, read as the reverse complement.
GTCGAGGCGGGCGGCGGCGTCGAAACGGCCGGCACGCAGCTCCTGGCGCATCGCCTCGACATTCGCCTCCAGCGCATCGATATCCGCACCGGTCAGGTACAGGGCAGCCAGGCCTGCCGCGAACCCCTCCAAGGCATAGCGCAACTGGAAGGTGTCCACCGCCGATACCTGTTCGGCGTATGGCCATGAGAACGTGGCCGCCGGGGGGGCGGAGGGCGCCTGCACGAAAACGCCCTTGCCCGGTTGCACGCTCACCAGCCCCAGCGCACTCAACGACGACAGCGCTTCGCGCAGTGACGCACGGCTGATGCCCAACTGCTCGGCCAGGTCGCGTTGCGAGGGTAGGGCATCGCCGGGTTGATAGTCGCCTGCCTCGATCAGCTTGCGAATGGCCTGCAAGGCTATTTCCGGAACGGCGCGGGGGAGCGTGTCGAGCATCTGTTCAGACCAGTTGGGAAGCGGTCTGCGCTTTGTAAAGGCTTTACCGGGTGTCTGGCAAGCCTCGCTCCGTGCTGGCGCAAGTGCAGGGCAGGCTGCACGAAAGCGGGGCACGGCCATCGCTGGCGGGCTGACTGTTCAGACCAGTAAGACCGCGAAGAGCCGCATGCCCCGGGCTTTTCCGGGGCCAGGCGCCAATGCTGGCACGGGCTGTGCAGTTTCAGCGCTAACGACCTTCTGCATACCCCGAGGCTTTCCCATGAAAAACATCCGCTCCCTGTTGCTGGCGACGCTGCTGTGTGGTGGCGCACTGGGCGCTGCCCAGGCCCAGGCCGACGCCCTGGCCGACATCACTGCCCGTGGTGTGCTCAAAGTGGCCGTGCCTCAGGACTTTCCACCGTTCGGCTCGGTCGGCCCCGACCTCAAGCCCCGCGGCCTGGACATCGACACGGCGCAGTTGTTGGCGGACAAGCTGGGCGTCAAGCTGGCCCTCACGCCCGTCAACAGCACCAACCGCATCCCGTTCCTCACCACGGGCAAGGTCGACCTGGTGATCTCCAGCCTGGGCAAGAATGCCGAGCGCGAAGCCGTGATCGATTTCTCCCGCCCTTATGCGCCGTTCTACCTGGCCGTGTTCGGCCCGGAGCAGACGTCGATCAGCGACATCGGTGCCATTGCCGGCAAGACCATCAGTGTGACCCGCGGCTCGATCGAGGACATGGAACTGACAGCGGTTGCCCCCAAAGGCGCGGTCATCAAGCGGTTCGAGGACAATAACTCCACCATCGCAGCGTACCTGTCTGGCCAGGTTGAACTGATTGCCAGCGGCAGCGTGGTGATGGCTGTCATCGCCGAGAAGAACCCGGCCAAGGTGCCGGTGATGAAGGTCAAGCTCAAGGACTCGCCCGTGTACGTCGGGCTGGCCAAGCAGGAGCCTGCCTTGCTGGCCAAGGTCAATGCCACCCTCGATGCCGCCAAGGCAGACGGCAGCCTCAACCGCAATGCTGAAAAATGGTTGAAGCAACCTTTGCCGGCCGACCTCTGAACTGCCCCTGGATTCGCTGACTGATGGCCTATCAATTCGATTTCGCGCCCGTGTTGGCCCAAGGCGACCTGCTGCTCAAGGGGGCGTTGTTCACGCTCCAGCTGACCGCAGTGGGCACCCTGTTCGGGGTAGCTCTGGGCGTACTTGGCGCTGTGGCGCGTGCCTGGCGGCTCAAACCGTTCGATGTGCTGTTCGGCGTGTACGTGGAACTGATCCGTAACACGCCCTTCATCGTGCAGCTGTTCTTCATCTTCTTTGGCTTGCCCGCGTTGGGGGTGCGCCTGACGGAATGGCAAGCCGCGGTGCTGGCCATGGTGATCAACCTGGGGGCCTATTCCACCGAAATCATCCGCGCCGGTATCCAGGCCATTCCCAAAGGGCAACTGGAGGCGGCTGCGGCACTGGCCATGAGCCGCGCCGAGGCGTTTCGCCATGTGGTCCTGCAACCGGCGCTGGCCAAAGTCTGGCCGGCCCTGTCGAGCCAGATCGTGATCGTCATGCTGGGCTCGGCGGTTTGTTCGCAAATCGCCACCGAAGAGTTGTCGTTCGCAGCCAACTTCATTCAGTCGCGCAATTTCCGGGCGTTCGAGACTTACCTGCTGACCACGGGCCTGTACCTGATCATGGCCATTGCGGTGCGCCAGCTGCTGCTGTGGTTCGGGCAGCGCTTTCTGATGGGGAGACGATGAATGGAGTTCACCTTATGGGACATCGTCCGCAACTTGCTGGTTGGCATGCAGTGGACCCTGCTGCTGTCGCTGGTGGCGTTCATCTGCGGTGGCGTCGCCGGCCTGCTGGTGCTGCTGGGGCGCCTCTCTGACAACTTCGTGCTGCGCGGGGCCGCCAAGGGCTATATCGAGCTGTTTCAGGGCACGCCACTGCTGATGCAGTTGTTCATGGTGTTTTTCGGCATTGCCCTGTTCGGCGTCGATATTTCGGCCTGGATGGCGGCGGCCATCGCCTTGACATTGTTCACCAGTGCCTTTCTCGCTGAAACCTGGCGCGGCTGCGTCGAGGCTATTCCACGTGGCCAGTGGGAAGCCTCCGGCAGCCTGGCCATGACCCGGCTGGAGCAGATGCGTTACGTGATCCTGCCCCAGGCGCTGCGGATTGCCGTGGCACCTACCGTTGGCTTCTCGGTGCAGGTGGTCAAAGGCACGGCGGTCACTTCGATCATCGGCTTTACCGAGCTGACCAAGACCGGCGGCATGCTCGCCAACGCCACCTTCGAGCCCTTCCTGATCTACGGCTTGGTGGCCGTGGGTTATTTCATGCTCTGCTACCCGCTCTCGCTGAGCGCCCGTTACCTGGAAAGGAGGCTGCATGCCCCTGCTTAGAGTGTCCGCGTTGCACAAGTACTATGGCGACAACCACGTGCTCAAGGGCGTAGACCTGAGCATCGAAGAGGGTGAAGTGGTCGCCATCATCGGCCGTAGCGGTTCCGGCAAAAGTACCTTTCTGCGTACGCTCAACGGCCTGGAGTCGATCAGTGACGGCGTGATCGAAGTGGATGGCGAGTACCTGGATGCCGCGCGCGCCGACCTGCGCACGCTGCGGCAGAAAGTCGGCATGGTGTTCCAGCAGTTCAACCTGTTCCCGCACCTGACGGTCGGCGAGAACGTCATGCTCGCGCCGCAGGTGGTGAAGAAGACGAGCAAGGCCCAGGCCCGCCAACTGGCTGAGCAAATGCTGGCCAGGGTTGGCCTGGGCGACAAGTTCGACGCCTACCCGGACCGCCTTTCTGGCGGGCAGCAGCAACGGGTGGCTATCGCCCGCGCCCTGGCGATGTCGCCCAAGGTTTTGCTGTGCGACGAGATCACCTCGGCGCTCGACCCGGAACTGGTCAACGAAGTGCTCGGCGTTGTGCGGCAATTGGCGAAGGAAGGCATGACCTTGATCATGGTGACCCATGAAATGCGCTTTGCCCGGGAAGTGGGTGACAAGCTGGTGTTCATGCACCACGGCAAGGTTCACGAAACCGGTCACCCACGTGATGTATTCGCCGCGCCGCGTACGGCGGAGCTGGCGAATTTCATTGGCAGCGTAATGGGCTGAGGGGGCAGGCTTCAGAGGGGCTGCGGCGGCGGGCCTGAAGTGAACCGGCAGCGGGCATCAGCTGCACCATGCCCACACCAGTAACGCCGCCAGCCCAGCCCCGACCGCCACCGAGCAGCCGCCCAGCGACAGCGCCGCCCGGCCTTGCCGGTACCAACCATCCTGGCCAAGCTGGCGCGCCGGCGCCAGCAGGCTGCGCCAGCGTAATTCCGTTTGGTGAAACGCCTGCAAGTTCGCGGCATCTGCGTCCAGCCAGCGGCGAAAGTCGATGCGCTCGCATGCGGTCACCTGGGGGCTCTGCAAGCGCACGTACCATTGGCTGGCCACGCTTGCCAGCACGTCCCGGCGCGGGCGCCCGGCCATCAGGGCCTGGTCCATGTTGCGTTCGACAGTGGCCAGTGGCAGGTCAAGGCGGGTGGCAATGCTGGCGAAGTCCAGCTGGTCGAGGCGGCTCAGCAGCATCACTTGCTGCACCCGGCGTGGCAGCCGCTTCAGCGCGTGCAGCAGGGCATTGTCGGCATCAGGCTCATTGACCGCGGTGGGGTGTTCGACGGGCAGCAGCAGACGGGTCATGACCGGCTCCTTGCGCTACAAAGGGGAAGGGGTGGGGGCATCTTCCGTGATGCGTGTTCAGCGTAGGCGAAACGAGATTGATTCTCAAGTGCTGATTGCGCAAAGTTTTGTAATGAGCGTTCACGCCCTGAAACACATTTGCTACCATGCGCGCCATCACGATCTTCATTAGCCTGAAGAGCCAAAAAAAAGACCCGGCAAAAAGCCGGGTCAAAAACCGTGATTAGCCTGATGAGGAGATAATCTGAAAGCGACCTAAGCTTTCAGGTTATCCAGCAGATCTCGCGATCAGCTGAGTGCAATAATAATCGTTATCATTTGCCAGTCAAATGAATTTTCATCATTCCGGTAAAAAAGTTTTACCGGTGCGCTTCCTTGTCCCGGCAATCGGGGCCTTTGCCGTTACGCGGCCATCACGTGCTCTCCCTTCCGTTTACAAACCCCGGTCTTCACGTTGCTTGTGCTCCAGCAGCGCGCGTGCCATGTCCATCATGTGCATCAGCGCGAAGGTCAGCTCGCGCTGGCTGCCGTGCTGGTGCGTGGCGGTTTCCTGTGCGGTGGCGGCAGCGCAGCGCAGCAGGGCGATGGCGTGTTCCTGGGCCTGCTCGCTGGTCACGCCTTCGTGCAGGGTCCAGATCTTGTTGTCCAGCGTCGGGCGTGGCGGGTTGGGGTTGAGGTAGTAGTCGAGGGCGCGGCGGGCGGCTTCGCTGTCGAGATCTGTTTCGTCGTTTTTCGGTAGTTTCATCCTGATACCTGCTAATGCCAGTAAGGAAAGGGATCAGGCCGATACTAATACCTGGAGTATTTGAATTGCCACCAAGAAATAATACTGAATGTTTATTGAGCGCCAGAAGGCAGTCCGTATCGTGCCAGCGATGAATATGGATAAATGGATTGCCCTCGTCCGTGACCGGATGGAGGAGCTAGGGCTTACCCAAGAGCAGCTTGCCGAGCGCGTTGGCGTGTCTCAAGGCAGCGTGGGGCATTGGGTGAACAAAAGGCGTCAGCCGAAGATCGAGTCGATGAACCGCACGTTCGTCGAGATTGGCATGCCTCATTACCACGTCAGCTTGCAGTTGCGCGTTCAGGGCCAGGTCGGCGAGGAGCGCGGTACCTACGAGGTGGATGACGATGATGATGACCTGGACCTGATGCAATACATCGTATGTTTCCGCTATCCGGTGTTGAGTTGGGATCAGCTAGGTGGTGCCCAGATCGCGGAGCCTGCTGAGTTCGAGCAGACCGATTACCTGGCTCAGGGGAAGGCGTTCTGGCTGACGGTGGAAAATGATGCGATGAGTGCTATCAGTGGCCGCAGTGTGCCGCAGGGCATGCGAATGCTGGTGGACCCTGGGGCGCAAGCTGTACCTGGGCGTCTGGTGATTGCGCGTCAGCCAGGTAAACCGGCGATTTTTCGTGAATTGGCCGAGGAGGGTGGGCAGCGGTATCTCAAGGCATTGAACAGTAATTACCCGGCCTTGTTGTGCGAGGAAGGCTGCGAGTTCTTGGGGGTGGTTGTGCGGGTGCATGGCTCCTTCTAAGGTGTTTTGAGGTTGTTGTGAGGCTGGTGAGCGTAGGGCTTGATCAGTATGGCGCCTGTGAAATCGAGCGCCGCCCGCGCGGCGCATCGCGAGCTGCGCTCGCTCCTACGTTTGTTTCAGGCCAGTATGGCCTGTGACAGGCGCGCGCGACCGCCTTGTTCGTACGGCGCGGTATCGTGCCATGCCCCAAGGGGGCGCGCGCAAATCCCCCAGGCATAACTGGCCCGAAACAAACGTAGGAGCGAGCGCAGCTCGCGATGCGCCGCGCGGGCGGCGCTCGGTCTCGCAGGCGCTGCAAAGCATCGCCGGCAAGCCGGCTCCCACATCTGTTTCGGGCCAGGCTGCCCTGGGCCAGCGCATGCGACCGGTTGTGAATTTCTGGGGGTTGTTGTGCGGCTGGTGAGCGTAGGGCTTGATCAGTATGGCGCCTGTGAAATCGAGCGCCGCCCGCGCGGCGCATCGCGAGCTGCGCTCGCTCCTACGTTTGTTTCAGGCCAGTATGGCCTGTGACAGGCGCGCGCGACCGCCTTGTTCGTACGGCGCGGTATCGTGCCATGCCCCAAGGGGGCGCGCGCAAATCCCCCAGGCATAACTGGCCCGAAACAAACGTAGGAGCGAGCGCAGCTCGCGATGCGCCGCGCGGGCGGCGCTCGGTCTCGCAGGCGCTGCAAAGCATCGCCGGCAACCCGGCTCCCACATCTGTTTCGGGCCAGGCTGCCCTGGGCCAGCGCATGCGACCGGTTGTGAATTTCTGGGGGTGGTTGTGCGGCTGGTGAGCGTAGGGCTTGATCAGTATGGCGCCTGTGAAATCGAGCGCCGCCCGCGCGGCGCCTCGCGAGCTGCGCTCGCTCCTACGTTTGTTTCAGGCCAGTATGGCCTGTGACAGGCGCGCGCGACCGCCTTGTTCGTACGGCGCGATATCGTGCCATGCCCCAAGGGGGCGCGCGCAAATCCCCCAGGCATAACTGGCCCGAAACAAACGTAGGAGCGAGCGCAGCTCGCGATGCGCCGCGCGGGCGGCGCTCGGTCTCACAGGCGCTGCAAAGGGTGTGGCGAACATAAACCAGCCAACTCACTCCGCCAATTCGACCAGCACCGTCCCTTCGCTGACCATATCCCCTTCCTGGCAGAACAACGCGTTCACCGTGCCATCATGAGGCGCGCGAATGCTGTGCTCCATTTTCATGGCCTCCAACACCACCAGCGCGGTACCGGCTTCCACCCGCTGCCCCGGCGCCACCAGCACCCGCACGATACTGCCGTTCATGGGGGCGCCCAAGCCGCCCTGGTGACCGTGGCTGGCCTCGGCCTCGGCGATCGGGTCGAAGGCTTCGATAGCATGCATCTCGCCGCCCCACTGCAAGTACAACGTAGCCCCCCGGCGCATCGCCAGGTGCTGGCGACGCACGCCGTCGTGGTCATGCACCAACTGCTCGCCCAGTAACTGCCAGGTGGGCGCCGCACTGTGCTCCAGGCCCACAGCGTGGTCCTGGCCAGCACTGACCAAGTGCAGGCTACTGCGCGCGGGCAGGCCCAGGCGCAGGCCGCTGCGCTCGGCCCATGGCGAACCGGGGTCATCTTCGCGCTGCTGCCCGGCCAGGCCCTGCCGCCAGGCTTCGGCTGCGGCCTCCCAGAAACTGACCGGCAGCGGCTGTGGTGCCGGCAGCAACGCGGCCTGGTGCCGCGCAATGAAGCCGGTATCCACCTGCGCCGCGGCGAACGCCGGGTGCGCCAGAATGCGCCGCAGAAACGCGAGGTTGGTCTTCACCCCACCAATGGCGAATTCGTCGAGCATCGCCAGCAAGCGCAGGCGTGCCTGTTCGCGGTTGTCGCCCCAGGCAATCAGCTTGCCCAGCATCGGGTCGTAGAACGGCGACACCGCATCGCCTTCGCTCACGCCACTGTCCACCCGCCGGCCTTCGCCAGCTGCCGATTCACGGTACAGCGCCAGCGTGCCGGTCGCCGGCAGAAACTCGTTGGCCGGGTCCTCGGCGTACAGGCGAACTTCAATGGCATGGCCGATCAGCGGCACCTGGTCCTGGGTAATCGGCAGGGCCTCGCCGCACGCCACACGAATTTGCCAGGCCACCAGATCCAGGCCGGTAATGGCCTCGGTGACCGGGTGCTCCACCTGCAGGCGGGTATTCATTTCCATGAAGAAGAACGCGCCACGGGCGTCGAGCAGGAATTCCACCGTACCGGCACCGACATAGCCAATCGCTTGCGCCGCCCGTACCGCTGCCTCGCCCATGGCCCGGCGCAGTTCGGCCGACAGGCCGGGGGCGGGGGCTTCTTCGACCACCTTCTGGTGGCGGCGCTGGATCGAGCAATCGCGCTCGTTGAGGTACAGGCAATGGCCGTGCTGGTCGGCGAACACCTGGATTTCCACATGGCGCGGCTTGAGCACGTACTTCTCCACCAGCATACGTGCATCGCCGAACGACGCCTGCGCCTCACGCTGGGCCGACGCCAGGGCATCGGCCAGCTGGCTTTCCTCCTCGACCACCTTCATGCCCTTGCCCCCACCGCCAGCGCTGGCTTTGAGCAGCACCGGGTAGCCGATGCGCCTGGCCGCGTCGCGGAAGGTGTCGAGGTCCTGGGCTTCGCCGTGGTAACCGGGCACCAGGGGCACCCCGGCGGCCTCCATCAACGCCTTGGCCGCCGACTTGCTGCCCATGGCGTCGATGGCGCTGGCCGGTGGGCCGAGGAAAATCAGCCCCGCCTGCTCGATGGCGCGGGCGAAGCCTGCGTTCTCGGACAGGAAACCGTAGCCTGGGTGAATGGCCTGGGCACCGCTGGCCTTGGCTGCAGCCAGCAGCTTGTCGACCAGCAGGTAGCTGTCGGCGGCCTTGGTGCCGCCCAGGTCCACGCGGATATCTGCCTCGCGGCTATGCCGCGCGTCACGGTCGATGGCGCTATGCACGGCGACGGTGGTCAGGCCCATGGCCTTGGCGGTGCGCATCACCCGGCAGGCGATTTCGCCGCGGTTGGCGACCAGCAGGGTGGTCAAAGCGGGGCGGCTCATGGGCGCGGCTCCTTGGTCTCAGCGGTTTGCCAGGCGGGTGGGCGTTTCTCCAGGAAGGCGCGCAGGCCCTCCTGGCCTTCGGCGCTGACGCGGATACGGGCGATGGTGTTCTCGCAGTAGCGGCGCAGCGCCGGGCTGAGTTCGCCGTCGTCCACTTCACGCAGCAGCTCTTTGGTGGCACGCAGGGCCAGCGGGGCGTTCTGCAGCAAGTTGTTCACCCATAGCGCCACCTGTGCGTCCAGCTCAGTGGCGGGGTATACCTCGGCCAGCAGGCCCAGTTCGCGGGCCCGTATACCGCTGAAGCGCTCGGCAGTCAGGGCATAGCGGCGCGCGGCACGCTCGCCGATGGCCTTGACCACGAACGGGCTGATCACCGCCGGGGCCAGGCCGATGCGCACTTCCGACAGGCACAACTGGGCGTCTTCGGCGCCAATGGCCATGTCACAGCAACTGATCAGGCCCAGTGCCCCGCCAAACGCCGCACCTTGGACCACGGCCAGGGTCGGTACCTTGAGCCGGTGCAGGGCGTACATCAGTTCGCCCAGTTCATGGGCGTCATCCAGGTTGGTGTTGAAATCCAGCTGCGCCGACTGCTGCATCCAGGCCAGGTCGGCACCGGCGCTGAAGTGCCGGCCACGCCCGCGCAACAGTACGAAGCGCAAGCCGGTATCGTCGGCCAGCCGATCGATGGCGACGATCAGCTCGCGGATCATCTGCGCGTTGAACGCGTTGTTCTTGTCCTCGCGGCTAAGCCACAGGGTGGCGAAGCCGCGGGGGTCGCGAATCACTTCGAGGGTGCTGAAATCGCTCATGGGTCACATCCGGAAAATGCCGAAGCGGCTCGCTTCGATCGGCGCGTTCAGCGCAACGGACAGTGCCAGGCCCAGTATGTCGCGGGTTTGCGCCGGGTCGATGACGCCGTCGTCCCATAGCCGGGCACTGGAGTAGTAGGGGTGGCCCTGCTGTTCGTACTGGTCGAGAATCGGCTGCTTGAGCCTGGCTTCGTCTTCAGCACTGAACGGCTGGCCACTGCGCTCGCTTTGCTCGCGCTTGACCTGGGCCAGCACACCGGCGGCCTGCTCGGCGCCCATCACACCGATCCGCGCGTTCGGCCACATCCACAAAAAGCGTGGGTCGTAGGCACGGCCGCACATGCCATAGTTGCCGGCACCGAAGCTGCCGCCGATGATCACCGTGAATTTCGGCACCTGGGCGCAGGCCACGGCGGTCACCAGCTTGGCGCCATGCTTGGCGATACCGCCTTCCTCGTACTTCTTGCCCACCATGAACCCGGTGATGTTCTGCAGGAACAGCAGCGGGATACCGCGCTGGCAGGCCAGCTCGATGAAGTGCGCGCCTTTTTGCGCCGCTTCGGCGAACAGGATGCCGTTGTTGGCCAGGATCGCCACCGGGTAGCCATGCAGGTGGGCAAAGCCGCAGACCAGGGTGGTACCGAACAACGCCTTGAATTCGTCGAACAGCGAGCCGTCGACCAGCCGGGCGATCACTTCGCGCACATCGAACGGCTGCTTGGCATCGGCGGGCACCACGCCATACAGCTCGTCGGCGGCGTACAGCGGTGCCACCGGGGCCAGGCGTTGCAGCTTGCCCAGCTTGTGCCAGTTGAGGTTGGCCACGCAGCGCCGGGCAATGGCCAGGGCGTGTTCGTCGTTGTCGGCGTAATGGTCGGCCACGCCACTGGTACGGCAGTGCACATCGGCCCCGCCCAGGTCCTCGGCACTGACCACTTCGCCCGTGGCGGCTTTTACCAGTGGCGGGCCGGCGAGGAAAATGGTCGCCTGCTGGCGCACCATGATCGCTTCGTCGGCCATCGCCGGCACGTAGGCCCCACCGGCAGTGCACGAGCCCATCACCACGGCGATCTGCGGGATGCCCTGGGCGCTCATGTTGGCCTGGTTGAAGAAGATCCGACCGAAGTGCTCGCGGTCAGGGAACACCTCGTCCTGGCGGGGCAGGTTGGCACCGCCCGAGTCCACCAGGTAGATGCACGGCAAGCGGTTTTGCTGGGCGATGGTCTGCGCACGCAGGTGCTTTTTCACCGTCAGCGGGTAGTACGAGCCACCTTTGACCGTAGCGTCGTTGGCCACGACCATGCATTCCACGCCCTCTACGCGGCCGATGCCGGCGATCACCCCGGCAGCCGGCACGTCCTCGCCGTAGACCTCGTGGGCCGCCAGCTGGCCGATCTCGAGGAACGGCGAGCCCGGGTCCAGCAGGCGGTCGATGCGCTCGCGTGGCAGCAGTTTGCCGCGGGAGGTGTGCCGTTCCTGAGCCTTGGGCCCGCCGCCCTGGGCGACCTGGGCCAGCAGGCCGCGCAGGGCCTGGACCTGGGCGGCCATGGCGGCATGGCTGTGGGCATAATCCGCCGCCTTGGTGTTGAGCTGTGACTTGAGAATCATCATGACCCCTGGCGCAGATCAGCGCGTCTCGTTGAACAGTTCGCGGCCGATCAGCATCCGACGGATTTCGCTGGTGCCGGCACCGATCTCGTAGAGCTTGGCATCGCGCAGCAGGCGGCCAGCCGGGAATTCATTGATATAGCCGTTGCCGCCAAGGATCTGGATGGCTTCCAGGGCCATTTGCGTAGCACGCTCGGCGGTGTACAGGATGACCCCGGCAGCGTCCTTGCGCGTGGTCTCGCCACGGTCACAGGCCTGGGCCACGGCATACAGGTAGGCGCGGCTGGCATTGAGCTGGGTGTACATGTCGGCGATCTTGCCCTGGATCAGCTGGAACTCGCCGATACTCTGGCCGAACTGCTTGCGGTCGTGAATGTACGGCACCACCAGGTCCATACAGCTTTGCATGATGCCGGTCGGCCCGCCCGACAACACCACGCGCTCGTAGTCCAGGCCGCTCATCAACACGCGTACGCCGCCGTTCAGCTGGCCGAGCATGTTTTCTTCCGGTACTTCGACGTTGTCGAAGAACAGCTCGCAGGTGTTGGAGCCGCGCATGCCCAGCTTGTCGAACTTGTTGCTGCGGCTGAAGCCTGGCCAGTCGCGCTCGACGATGAACGCGGTGATGCCGTGGGCACCCTTGTCCAGGTCGGTCTTGGCATAGATCACGTAGGTATTGGCGTCGGGGCCGTTGGTGATCCAGGTCTTGCTGCCATTGAGTACGTAGCGGTCGCCGCGCTTTTCTGCGCGCAGCTTCATTGACACCACGTCGGAGCCGGCATTGGGCTCGCTCATGGCCAGCGCGCCGATGTGCTCGCCGCTGATCAGCTTGGGCAGGTACTTGAGTTTCTGTGCGTGGCTGCCGTTGCGGTTGATCTGGTTGACGCACAGGTTGGAGTGGGCACCGTACGACAGTGCCACCGACGCCGAGGCCCGGCTGATTTCCTCCATGGACACCACGTGGGCCAGGTAGCCGAGGCCGGCGCCGCCATATTCTTCCGACACGGTGATGCCCAACAGGCCCATGTCGCCGAACTTGCGCCACATATCGGCAGGGAACAGGTTGTCATGGTCGATTTGCGCGGCACGCGGGGCCAGCTCGGCGGCGACGAAGGTGCGCACCTGGTCACGGAGCATGTCGATGGTTTCGCCCAGGGCGAAGTTCAGGGTGGGGTAATGCATGCTGGGGCACCTTGTTGTTCTTGAAATGGGTTACACCGTAGCTCATGGAGCTGTCGCCGGACCCTGTGGGAGCGGGCGTGCCCGCGAACGCATCAGCAGGGCGGCCGTCATTTCCTGAATGATCGCATTCGCGGGCACGCCCGCTCCCACAGGGTTCGGCTTCACGCCTGAGGATCGGCGTTGTTCATCACCTTTACGTTAACGTAAACCTGGCTTAGGCCGGGTGTCAATCTGATCGTCACCTTTACGTAAACGTAAATCTGCGCCAGAGTATCTCCGCTTGCTTCAGCCGTGCCCAGAACAACCACAAGAAGGGACACCCATGAGTCAACCAAGCTATACCCGCGGCCGCCAGGACCAGCCGTTGCTGACCCAGACCATCGGCCAGGCCTTCGACGCCACCGTGGCGCGTTGCGCCGATGGCCAAGCCCTGGTTTCGCGCCACCAGGGCGTGCGCTACAGCTGGCGGCAACTAGCCGAACAGGTCGACGCGTGTGCCCGCGCCTTGATGGCGCTGGGCCTGAACTGCGGCGACCGGTTGGGCATCTGGTCACCCAACTGCGCCGAATGGTGCGTGTTGCAACTGGCCAGCGCCAAGGTCGGGGCGATTCTGGTCAACATCAACCCGGCCTACCGGGTGGGTGAGTTGGAATACGTGTTGCGCCAGGCCGGGTGCCGTTGGCTGGTCTGCGCCGATGCTTTCAAAGGCTCCGATTATCACGCCATGGTTCAGGCGCTGGTGCCAGAGCTGGCGAGCGCCCCCGCGGGCGCACTGGCCAGCCAGCGCCTACCCGAGCTGCGCGGGGTCATCAGCCTGGCAGCCAACCCGCCGGCCGGTTTCCTGGCATGGCAAGCCCTGGCCGGGCTGGCCGGGCAAACCTCGAGCGAAGCCTACCTGGCCCGCCAAAGCGGGCTGCAGTTCGACCAACCGGTGAATATCCAGTACACCTCCGGCACTACCGGTGCACCCAAGGGCGCCACCCTGAGCCACTACAACATCCTCAACAACGGCTTCATGGTCGGCGAAAGCCTGGGCCTGGGCGAGCGCGACCGCATGGTGATCCCGGTGCCCCTGTACCACTGCTTTGGCATGGTCATGGCCAACCTGGGTTGCATCACCCACGGCAGCACCATGATCTACCCCAACGATGCCTTCGATGCCGAACTCACCCTGCGTGCCGTGGCCGAGGAGCGTGCCAGCATTCTCTATGGCGTGCCTACCATGTTCATCGCCATGCTCGACCACCCGCTACGCGCCCAGGTGGACCTTTCCAGCCTGCGCAGCGGCATCATGGCAGGGGCCACCTGCCCGATCGAGGTGATGCGCCGGGTGATCGACCAGTTGCACATGGCCGAGGTGCAAATCGCCTATGGCATGACCGAAACCAGCCCGGTTTCGCTGCAAACCGGGCCAGAGGATGAGCTGGAGCTACGGGTTACCACCGTTGGCCGCACGCAGCCACAGCTGGAAAACAAGCTGGTGGACGCTGACGGCTGTATCGTTCCGCGCGGCGAGATCGGCGAACTGTGCACGCGCGGCTACAGCGTGATGCTCGGCTACTGGGACAACCCCGAGGGTACCGCGGCAGCCATCGACCCGGCCGGCTGGATGCACTCGGGTGACCTGGCGGTGATGGACGAACACGGCTACGTGCGGATCGTGGGGCGCAACAAGGACATGATCATTCGCGGTGGCGAGAACATCTACCCGCGCGAGCTGGAAGAATTCTTCTATACCCACCCGGCAGTGGCGGACGCCCAGGTGATCGGTATTCCGTGCAGCCGTTATGGCGAGCAGATCGTCGCATGGGTCAAGTTGCACCCTGGCCACACAGCCACCGCCGAAGAACTGCAATGCTGGTGCAACGCACGCATAGCCCACTACAAGGTGCCGCGGCATATCCGTTTCGTGGACGAATACCCGATGACGGTAACCGGTAAGGTGCAGAAGTTTCGCATGCGCGAGATCAGCATCGCCGAACTCGGTGCCGATGGCGCGGGTTGACGGACCAGGCTGCCCGGTTTACCCGCACCGGCAGTTGCCCGCCTGCACCGACCTTGCGGGCGGCAAGGTCGGTAACCTGGTCTACCCTTAGGCTTTCACCGGTGGTTCCTGGTTCGGCGGGTCGCCCACCGTCGGCGGTTCGGTTGGCTTGACCGGCAACTCGTCCGGGTCTTGCTCCGGCACGGGCGGCGGCAAGCTCGGGTCGTCGATGTTCGGATCGGGGGTTTCCGGTGGTGTTGGAATGTTCATGGCCTGACCTCGCGTGGGTGGTTTGAAGAGGTACTGCAGGCTTAGACTTCGGCCAGCTGCGATTCGCTCAGTTTTTTTTGAACCCTCACGCCCGCGCCCGGCTCTGAACCCTTACCGCCACCAGCCTGAGGGAGCAAGGTCGATGTCACGAAACGAGCTTTTTGAAAGCGTGCCAATGGCCAACGATCACCCTGACCAGGCCATCAGCCTGGCCCAGGCGCTGCTGGCCCCACGCATCGTGATCGAGGACACCCAGCCGGTGCTCGACGCCGGCACCTTCGCCGCCAAGGCCATCAGCGGTCAACCGGTTGCCGTCAGCACCAAGGTCTACAGCGATGGCCACGACCGCCTGGCCGTGGTGCTCAACTGGCGCCCGGCGCACAGCCAGCGCTGGCACTCGGTGCCGATGCAGTCGGCGGGCAACGACCTGTGGCTGGCCGAGTTCACCCCCACCGAGCTGGGGCCGCACCTGTTCGGCATTCAGGCCTGGATAGACCCGTTCGCCACGTACTGCCACGACCTGGAAAAAAAGTACCACGCCGGCGTCGAGGTCAGGCTGGAGCTGGAAGAGGGGCGGCTGATGCTCGGCCAGGGCATTGCCCTGTGCGATGGCGCCGTGCGCAACGAGCTTGAGGCCGTGCTGCAGCGCCTGGCGGAGGTGGGCAGTGATGACCAGGTGGCGCTGCTGCTGGACCCGCGCACCGCCCGGCTGATGGCCGAGGCCGAGCACCGCAGCTACCTGGCCCGCAGCCGCGAATTCCCGCTCGATGTGGACCGCCCGGCTGCGCAGTTCGCCAGCTGGTACGAACTGTTTCCACGCTCGATAACCGATGACCCGCAGCGCCATGGCACCTTCAACGATGTGCACCAGCGGCTGCCGATGATCCGTGACATGGGCTTCGACGTGCTGTACTTCCCGCCCATTCACCCTATTGGCCTGCAGCACCGCAAGGGGCGCAACAATGCGCTCACGGCCGAGCCGGGTGACCCGGGCAGCCCGTATGCCATCGGCAGTGCAGAGGGTGGCCACGAAGCGATTCACCCGCAGTTGGGCAGCCGTGAAGACTTCCGCCGCCTGGTGGCTGCTGCTGCCGAGCACGGCCTGGAAATTGCCCTCGACTTCGCCATCCAGTGCTCCCAGGACCACCCCTGGCTCAAGCAGCACCCGGGCTGGTTCAGTTGGCGCCCGGACGGCACCATCCGCTATGCCGAGAACCCGCCAAAAAAATACCAGGACATCGTCAACGTCGACTTCTATGCCCCCGAAGCAGTACCCAGCCTCTGGTTGGCGCTGCGCGATGTGGTGGTGGGCTGGGTCGAGGAAGGCGTGAAGACGTTCCGCGTCGATAACCCGCACACCAAGCCGCTGCCGTTCTGGCAATGGCTGATCGCCAATGTGCGCAGCCAGTACCCGGAGGTCATCTTCCTTGCAGAGGCGTTCACCAAGCCTGCCATGATGGCGCGCCTGGGCAAGGTCGGCTATGCGCAAAGCTACACCTACTTCACCTGGCGCAACACCAAGCAAGAGCTGCGCGAATTTTTCGAGCAACTCAACCAGCCGCCATGGAGCCAGTGCTACCGCCCCAATTTCTTCGTCAATACCCCCGACATCAACCCGTTCTTCCTGCACACCTCCGGCCGTGCCGGTTTCCTCATTCGTGCAGCATTGGCGACCATGGGTTCAGGGTTGTGGGGCATGTATTCCGGGTTCGAACTGTGCGAAAGCGCCGCGTTGCCAGGCAAGGAGGAATACCTGGACTCGGAGAAATACCAGCTGCGCCCACGCGACTTCAGCCAGCCTGGCAACATCATTGCCGAAATCGCCCAGCTCAATCGCATCCGCCGGCAGAACCCGGCCTTGCAAACCCACCTCGGCGTCGCGTTCTTCAACTGCTGGAACGACAACATCCTGTACTTCGCCAAGCGTACGCCCGAGCGCGACAACTACATCCTCGTGGCAATCAGCCTAGACCCGCACAACGCCCAGGAGGCGCACTTCGAGCTGCCGCTGTGGGAGCTGGGGCTCGATGACAACGCCCAAACCCAGGGTGAAGACCTGATGAATGGCCACCGCTGGTCGTGGTACGGCAAGACCCAGTTCATGCGCATCGAACCTTGGCACCAACCATTCGGCATCTGGCGTATCGAAAAGGCCGGTTAGGGCATAGGTACCGGGCCGCCTCGCGGCCCATCGCCGGCAAATAGGCTGCACGGCAGCCGCAACGCCAGCCAACACGGTCCACAGACATGCAAGGAGTCACCCATGGCCAAGCGTTCCCGCCCGGCAGCCTTCATCGACGACCCGCTGTGGTACAAGGACGCTGTCATCTACCAGTTGCACATCAAGTCGTTCTTCGACTCGAACAACGATGGCATCGGTGATTTCGCCGGCCTGATCAGCAAGCTGGACTACATCGCCGAGCTGGGCGTCAACACCCTGTGGTTGCTGCCGTTCTATCCTTCGCCGCGGCGCGACGACGGCTACGACATCGCCGAGTACAAGGCCGTGCACCCCGACTACGGCAGCATGGCCGATGCCCGGCGCTTCATCGCCGAGGCGCACAAGCGCGGCCTGCGGGTTATCACCGAACTGGTCATCAACCACACCAGCGACCAGCACCCTTGGTTCCAGCGCGCCCGCCACGCCAAGCGTGGCAGCAAGGCGCGCGACTTTTACGTATGGTCCGATGACGACCAGAAGTACGATGGCACCCGCATCATTTTCCTCGACACCGAAAAGTCCAACTGGACCTGGGACCCGGTGGCAGGCCAGTATTTCTGGCACCGCTTCTACTCGCACCAGCCAGACCTCAACTTCGACAACCCGCAGGTGCTCAAGGCGGTAATCGGGGTGATGCGCTTCTGGCTCGACCTGGGTGTGGACGGGCTGCGCCTGGACGCCATCCCTTACCTGATCGAACGCGATGGCACCAACAACGAAAACCTCGCTGAAACCCACGGGGTGCTCAGGGCCATTCGCGCCGAGATCGATGCCAACTACCCAGACCGCATGCTGCTTGCCGAAGCCAACCAGTGGCCGGAGGACACCCGCCCGTACTTCGGCGAAGGCGACGGCGACGAATGCCACATGGCCTTTCATTTCCCGCTGATGCCGCGCATGTACATGGCCTTGGCCATGGAGGACCGTTTCCCGATCACCGACATCCTGCGCCAGACCCCGGAGATCCCGGCCAACTGCCAATGGGCGATCTTTCTGCGCAACCACGACGAGCTGACCCTGGAAATGGTCACCGACCGCGAGCGCGACTACCTGTGGAACTACTACGCAGAAGACCGCCGCGCGCGCATCAACCTGGGCATCCGTCGGCGCCTGGCGCCCTTGCTGCAGCGTGACCGCCGGCGCATCGAACTGCTCACCAGCCTGCTGCTGTCGATGCCCGGCACGCCCACGCTGTACTACGGTGACGAGCTGGGCATGGGCGACAACATCTACCTGGGCGACCGCGATGGCGTGCGCACGCCCATGCAATGGTCGCCGGACCGCAATGGCGGTTTTTCCCGCGCCGACCCACAGCGCCTGGTGCTGCCCCCGGTGATGGACCCGTTGTATGGCTACCAGACGGTCAACGTCGAGGCACAAAGCCACGACCCGCACTCGCTGCTCAACTGGACCCGGCGCATGCTGGCGGTGCGCAAGCAGCAGAAGGCTTTCGGCCGTGGCACGCTGCGCACGCTGAGCCCCAGCAACCGGCGCATCCTGGCCTACATTCGCGAATACACCGATGCCGATGGCAACACCGAGGTCATCCTGTGCGTGGCCAACGTTTCCCGCGCCGCCCAGGCGGCAGAACTGGAATTGTCACAGTACGCCGACAAAGTACCGGTGGAGATGCTCGGCGGCAGTGCGTTCCCGCCAATCGGTCAGCTGCCGTTCCTGCTGACTTTGCCACCTTATGGCTTTTACTGGTTCCTGCTGGCTTCGCACGACCGTATGCCCAGCTGGCACGCCCAGCCCACCGAGGGGTTACCCGAATTGATTACGCTGGTATTGCGCAAACGCATGGAAGAACTGCTGGCGGCGCCTGCCAGCGACACCCTGCAAACCAACATCCTGCCCCAGTACCTGCCGAAACGGCGCTGGTTCGCGGGCAAGGAAGGGCCCATAGACCAGGTGCGGCTGTGTTATGGCGTGCGTTTCGGCACCGCCACTACGCCGGTATTACTCAGCGAGCTCGAAGTGCTCAGTGACGGCGTGGCCACCCGTTATCAATTGCCGTTCGGGCTGCTGCCCGAGGAGCAGATCAACAGTGCGCTGCCACAGCAACTGGCGTTGTCCCGGGTGCGCCGGGCCCATCAGGTGGGTCTGATTACCGATGCGTTCGTGCTTGAGCCGTTCATCCGCGCCGTATTGCGTGCGTGCCAGGAAAGCACGCGGCTGGCGTGCGGCGACGCTGACGGCGAGCTGCGTTTCGACAGCACCGAGCAACTGGCCGGCCTGGGGCTTAATGAAGAAAGCGAGGTGCGCTACCTCAGCGCCGAACAGTCCAACAGCTCGGTGGTCATCGGCGACCGCGTGGTGCTCAAGTTGATCCGCCGGGTCAACCCGGGCATTCACCCGGAGCTTGAAATGAGCGCCTACCTGACCGCTGCCGGCTTTGCCAATATTTCACCACTGCTGGCCTGGGTAAGCCGCGTAGATGCGCAGGCAGCCCCGCACCTGCTGATGATCGCCCAAGGCTACCTGAGCAACCAGGGCGACGCCTGGGCCTGGACCCAGAACACCCTGGAGCGCGCCATCCGTGACCAGATGGAGCCCACCCGTTCGGATACCGAGGCACATACCGACGCCCTCGCCGAACTCACAGCCTTCGCCGCCTTGTTCGGCCAGCGCCTGGGCGAGATGCACGTGTTGCTGGCAGCACCCACCGATGACCCGGCCTTCCAGCCGCGGCCCAGCGATGCCCACGACCGCGAACGCTGGGTGACCCAGATCAGTGCCGAGTTGACCCATGCCCTCGACCTGCTGGCGCAGCACCGCGACCACCTGGACCACGACAGCCAGGCGCTGGTCGACGACCTGCAGCAACAGCGTGACGGCCTGGTCGAGCATGTTCGCCAGTTGGCCGAGCAGGCCGAGGGCGGCTTGCTGATGCGCGTGCACGGTGACTTGCACCTGGGCCAGGTGCTGGTGGTGCAGGGTGATGCCTACCTGATCGATTTCGAGGGTGAGCCGGCCCGACCCCTGGAAGAACGCAGGGCCAAACACAGCCCCTACAAAGATGTCAGCGGCGTATTGCGGTCGTTGGACTATGCTGCTGCGATGATCTTGCGCAGCGCGTCTACGGTGGACCTTTCCGACGCGGCACGGCAAGCCCGGCAACGGGTGGCCCGGCAGTACCTGCACCAGTCGCGGCATGCCTTTGTCGAGGCGTACGGCCTGGCCACCGCTGCCATGCCCCACGCCTGGCAGCAGGCGGAAGGCGAGCGCGCTGCACTGGAGCTTTTCTGCCTGGAAAAGGCCGCCTACGAAATTACTTATGAAGCCGAGAATCGGCCGAGTTGGCTGGCCGTGCCTTTGCATGGCCTGCATGGACTGATCAGTACCTGGGGAGAGTCAGAATGAACGTAACAACGCGTGAAAACGGCGGCCTTCGGCAACGGGACCTCGATGCCCTGGCCCGCGCCGAACACGCCGATCCATTTGCGGTACTCGGCCCCCATGACGACGGCGCAGGCGGGCAGGTGGTCAACGCCTTCCTCCCCGGCGCCCTGAATGTGCGCATTCTTGCCCGCAAAGACGGGCGCCTCCTCACCGAAATGGCGCAGGGCAGCCTGCCAGGCTTGTTCACCGCGCACCTCGATACAGCACAGCCTTACCTGCTGCAGATCGGCTGGGCCGGTGGCGAGCAGGTGACCGAGGACCCGTATAGCTTCGGTCCGCAACTGGGCGACATGGACCTGCACCTGTTTGCCGAGGGCAACCACCGCGACCTGTCCGGGCGTTTCGGCGCGCAGCCGGTGCAGGTCGAGGGCGTCGACGGGGTGTGCTTTTCGGTGTGGGCCCCCAACGCCCGGCGGGTATCGGTGGTGGGCGACTTCAACAACTGGGATGGGCGCCGCCACCTGATGCGCCTGCGCCATGGTGCCGGGGTGTGGGAGCTGTTCATCCCACGGCTGGGCGTGGGTGAAACCTACAAGTTCGAAGTGCTCGGCAAGGATGGCATCCTGCCGTTGAAGGCCGACCCCCTGGCCCGCGCCACCGAATTGCCGCCGAGCACGGCGTCCAAGGTAGCGGGTGAGCTGGGCCATGCCTGGCAAGACCACGACTGGATGGCGCAACGGGCGCAGCGCCATGCGTACAACGCGCCATTGTCGATCTATGAGCTGCACCCCGGCTCCTGGCGCTGCGAAATGGACGAGGCCGGCGAGGTCGGGCGCTACTACAACTGGCGGGAACTGGCCGAGCGCCTGGTGCCGTATGTGCAGGCGCTGGGCTTCACCCATATTGAACTGCTGCCGATCATGGAACACCCGTTCGGCGGTTCCTGGGGCTACCAGCCACTGTCGATGTTCGCCCCCACCTCGCGCTACGGCAGTGCCGAGGACTTCGCCGCGTTCATCGATGCCTGCCACCAGGGCGGCATCGGGGTATTGCTCGACTGGGTACCGGCGCACTTCCCGACAGACGAACATGGCCTGGCGCGCTTCGACGGCACGGCCCTGTACGAGTACGACAACCCGCTGGAAGGCTACCACCAGGACTGGAACACGCTGATCTACAACCTGGGCCGCAATGAGGTGCGCGGGTTCATGATGGCCTCTGCGCTGCATTGGTTGAAGCATTTCCACATCGACGGGCTGCGCGTCGATGCGGTGGCCTCGATGCTGTACCGGGACTATTCGCGCAAGGCCGGCGAGTGGGTGCCCAACCGCCACGGCGGGCGCGAAAACCTCGAGGCCATCGACTTCATTCGCCACCTCAACGGTGTGGCGGCCCATGAGGCGCCGGGGGCGTTGATCATCGCCGAGGAGTCCACCGCCTGGCCCGGGGTCAGCCAGCCGATCGAGCAGGGCGGGCTGGGCTTTGCCTACAAGTGGAACATGGGCTGGATGCACGACACCCTGCACTATATCCAGAACGACCCGGTCCACCGTGCCCACCACCACAACGAGATGAGCTTTGGCCTGGTGTATGCCTATTCCGAGCATTTCATCCTGCCCATTTCCCACGACGAAGTGGTACACGGCAAGCACTCGCTGATCGACAAGATGCCCGGCGACCGCTGGCAGAAGTTCGCCAACCTGCGCGCTTACCTGGCCTTCATGTGGGCCCACCCCGGCAAGAAGCTGCTGTTCATGGGCTGCGAATTTGGCCAGTGGCGGGAGTGGAACCACGATAGCCAGCTGGACTGGTACCTGCTGCAGTACCCTGAGCACCAAGGCGTGCAGCGCCTGGTGAGTGACCTCAACCGGCTGTACCGCGAGGTGCCTGCGTTGCATGAGCAGGACTGCCAGCCACAGGGCTTCCAGTGGCTGATCGGTGACGATGCGCAGAACAGCGTGTTTGCCTGGCTGCGCTGGAGCAGCAGTGGCGAACCCGTGCTGGTGGTCGCCAACTTCACCCCGGTTCCGCGTGAGGGTTACCGCATTGGCGTGCCGTTCGGCGAGCGCTGGCAGGAGCTGTTGAACAGCGATGCCGAGATGTACGCCGGCTCCAATGTCGGCAACCTTGGGCTGGTGCACAGCGAAGACATCGCCAGCCACGGCCAGCCGCAGTCGCTGGCCCTGAACCTGCCCCCGCTGGGTGTGCTGGTGATGAAGCCCGCCTGATGCACCTGCTGTGCTGGCCCTGCCGCTGG
Source organism: Pseudomonas sp. BJP69 (assembly GCF_007633355.1). NCBI lineage: Bacteria > Pseudomonadati > Pseudomonadota > Gammaproteobacteria > Pseudomonadales > Pseudomonadaceae > Pseudomonas > Pseudomonas sp. BJP69. The sequence continues at coordinate 3,596,922 of NZ_CP041933.1, read as the reverse complement.
TTTGCCGGCGCCAGGGCCAGCGCAGGCTACCACCGCATGCGCACCCCAAGGCTGCCAATCAGCCCATTGAGGTCATTGCCATCCACATCGCTGCTGTAGTCGGCACTGACGAACATGGCCACCGAGGGCGTTACCCGCGCCACCAGCCCCAGGCCCAGTTCCACCGTTGTCGAAAAGCGCGAACTGGAGATCTTGTCGACCTGTTCCAGCTTCACTTCGTCAGGGTTGCTGAAGTCATACCACACGTTGGTCCGCACATAAGGCTCCAGAGGCATGCCGCGCATTTCATAGCGCCCGGACAATGTGGCGCCGACGCGGCCGCTCCAGCTGGGCTGGCTGTCGAAGGCCTGCCGGGTTGCGTGCTGCCCTTGGCTGCCGGGGAAGTACTGCTGGTTCATCAATTGCGCCTGGGGTTCGATCACCCAACTGCCAGCCAGTGGGATCGGATAGCCGCCCTCCACCGAGAAGGTCATCGCGTGGCCGCTGTCGCCCGGCCGTTGGCCGGTGTCACCCCCGCCATCCACCTCGATGCGCGAACCCACGGCCACGGCATCCAGGTGCCAGCCCTGCGCGTGGGCCATGCTCCAGTACATGCCCTGGTTTTCCCCGCTCAGTTGCGCGGTATTGCGCGGCTTGTCGCCCAACAGCGGGCGCATGCCATTGAAGCTGCTTTGCAGGTTGTTGTGGCCGACCACCCTCCCGGCGCGTTGCACATCGCCTGCTGGCGTTGCACGTACGAACAACTCGGGGCCGGTCATCAGCTGCAGGTCGGGCGCTGCGAACGGTTCGGGCGCTTGCGTGCCGTTGCGGGGTAGAGGCGGATAAAGCTGGGACCACTCATACGCGAACGTTTCCACCGGGGTTGCCAGAAGCAGCGACGTGGAAACCGCGTAGAAAAGACGGTCGATGCGCACGGGGCTCGAAGTGGTTTTCATGGCGGGTCTCCTTTGCTCTTGTGAAGTACAGCTTGAGGACCTGGTCTGTTGTCACAGGCTGTACGGCAAAACAGAGGGCGACCCAAACCAGCACGCCCGCTTCGGCACACGCGCCCAAAGGCGCGCGCTAGAGGCTCGGCGCGAGATTTTTACTGCTCGGTAATCTTCAGCTAAGGAGAGGGGAGGGCTTGCGTCAAGAAAACGTGAAAGGCCCGTTCACCTTTTGTGGGGGTGACCAAGGCGCTGATTCAAAAGAAAAACCGTGCGGCTATAGCGGCGTTTGCTATTTCCCGCACGGGCGCTATGAAGAATGATTGCTAGCGCCACGCTTTGACAGTGGCGGCGTTCGATCTCACAGGCACTGAAGAGGCCGCGGCGGGCACCTGCCCACCGCGCCTGCCCGGTTCACTCGTCTTCGCGTTGCAACACCATTAACACCATCGAGCGCCCCTTCACCTCGAAGGTGCTGTCGAACTGCAGGTGCTGGCCCTTGCGCAGTTCGGGCCGGTCAGTGTCGATCAGGCAGTTCCAGTGATCGCCATCCGGTACTGTCGGCAGCTTGAACGGCACCACATCATGGTGCGAGTTGACGATCAGCAGCACGGTTGCCTCGGCACCGGGCCGGGCAATACCGCTGACCTGCGCGCGGCCATCGATCAGCATGCCCAGGCAGCGGCCGTGCGGGTCTTCCCACTGTTCCACGGTCATCTCGCCGCCATCCGGTGCCAGCCAGGTCACGTCCTTGACCCCGATCGCTTCGTTGTAATCGCCGACCAGGAACCTCGAGCGGCGCAGTACCGGGTAGGTGAGGCGCAGGCGAGTCAGGCGCTTGACGAAGGCCAGCAGCTCTTTGCCTTCCTCGTCGAGGTCCCAGTTGATCCAGCCGATCTCACTGTCCTGGCAGTAGGCGTTGTTGTTGCCGTGCTGGGTGCGGCTGAACTCGTCGCCCGCAACGATCATCGGCGTGCCCTGGGCCAGCAGCAAAGTGGCGAAGAAGTTGCGCATCTGGCGCATGCGCAGGGCGTTCACGGCCGGGTCTTCGGTCGGCCCTTCGGCGCCGCAGTTCCACGAAAGGTTGTTGTCGGTACCGTCCTGGTTGTTTTCGTCGTTGTCTTCGTTGTGCTTGTGGTTGTACGACACCAGGTCGCGCAAGGTAAAACCGTCGTGCGCGGTGATGAAGTTGACCGAGGAGTACGGCCGGCGGCCGCGGTTGTTGAACATGTCGCCCGAGGCCGTCATGCGCGCGGCAAAGTCGGCCAGCTGGCCTTCATCGCCTTTCCAGAAGGCGCGCACGGTGTCACGGAAGCGGTCGTTCCATTCGGCCCAGCCGGGGGCGAAGTTGCCCACCTGGTAGCCGCCCGGCCCGCAGTCCCACGGCTCGGCAATCAGTTTGACCTGGCTCAGCATCGGGTCCTGGCGGCAGGCCACGAGGAAGCCGTGGCGCTCGCTATAGCCGTCATGGTACCGGCCAAGGATGGTCGCCAGGTCGAAGCGGAAGCCGTCCACGTGCATTTCGCCAGCCCAGTAGCGCAGCGAATCGGTGACCAGTTGCAGCACGCAGGGGTGGCTCAGGTCGAGGGTGTTGCCGGTGCCGGAGTCGTTGATGTAGTAGCGCTTGTCATCCGGCATCAGGCGGTAGTACGAGGCGTTGTCGATACCGCGCATCGACAGGGTCGGGCCGCGTTCGTTGCCCTCGGCGGTGTGGTTGTAGACCACATCGAGAATCACCTCCAGCCCGGCGTCGTGCAGGTGCGCGACCATCTCCTTGAACTCGGCGATCTTGCCGCTGGCCAGGTAGCGCGGGTGCGGCGCGAAAAAGGCGATGCTGTTGTAGCCCCAGTAGTTGTTCAGGCCCTTGTCCAGCAGGTGCTGGTCGTTGACGAACGCGTGAATCGGCAGCAACTCGATACTGGAAACACCCAGGTCCTTGATGTGCTTGAGCAATTCGTCGTTGGCCAAGCCGGCGAAGGTACCGCGCAGCTCCTCCGGCACGGCGGGGTGGCGCATGCTGATGCCGCGGGTGTGCGCCTCGTAGAGGATGGTGCGCTCCCAAGGTACTTGAACGCGCTCGTCACGGCCCCAGGTGAAGGCCGGGTCGATCACCTTGCACTTGGGCACGAAGGGGGCGCTGTCACGTTCATCGAACGACAGGTCGTCGTCGGGGTGGCCGATGGTGTAGCCAAACAGCGCCTCTGACCACTTGAGTTCGCCGACCAGCTGCTTGGCATAAGGGTCTATCAGCAGTTTGTTGGGGTTGAAGCGGTGACCGTTTTGCGGCTCGTACGGGCCATAGACGCGGTAGCCATACACCAGGCCAGGGTGCGCATCGGGCAGGTAGCCATGGTAGATCTCGTCCGTGTATTCGGGCAGCTCGATGCGTTCGAGCTCATGCTCGCCGGTGGCGTCGAACAGGCACAGCTCGACCTTGGTGGCATTGGCCGAAAACAGGGCGAAGTTGACGCCCAGCCCATCCCAGGTGGCGCCGAGGGGAAAGGGTTGGCCTTCGCGGATGCGGGTTGGGGCAACCGAGCGGGTTTTCTTTGGGGTACGGGGGCTCATGGCAATCCTCAAATGGCCGTGGTGGAAGGTATGGAAGTGATGCAGTGCTGCCCAGGTGCCCTATCGGTGGCGCCCGGTCCCCTGAAGCAACCACGACCGCCAGCCGTGTGGCGATCATGGGGGAGCGGGCAGGCCGCGAAGTGGCCGAAACCGGTTTAACCGGCAGTTGGCTTTTTGACCGCCCTTGGTTTCTTCGCCGCCGCGGGTTTAACCCCCGGCAGTGCCGCTACCTTGGGTTCGGCCGGCGGCTTGGGCTCGGCTGCCGGCTTGGGTTTGGCAGGGGCCCGCTTGCGCGGTGCGGCTTTGGGTGCCAGGGCCTCGGCCTCGGCCAGCTTGCGAGCCATTTCCCAGTGGCGGTCTTCCTGGCCGGCGGGTTTACCTTCTGACTCCCAGATCTGGTAGGCAAATTCGCGAATACGCTTTTCATCGACACTCATCGAAACGCTCCTGATGCTCAAGATTGTTGGATCAACAGGTTGACCGGAAACTCCGCCAGCACGGCGCTCAACATCAGCTCCCTTGATGAGCTGACCGCCGCGCATGGGAAAAGTCCCGTCGAATTGGCAGGTGATACGGCAAACGGTAAAACCAGCCGGGTGTCGTCCCAGTTCTGTGCCGGGATCAACGGTGTTGGCGCGCTGCCGAGCAGGCTGCTGGCCAGGCGCGGGGCCACGACGATGGCGCGTTCGCCTTCACCCAGCCGGGCGAAGGCGACGACCTTGTCGGCATGCCGGCCCTGTACCGTCAGCGGCAGGTAGGCACCGCGGCGGAACAGCTCGGCGTGCGCCTGGCGGCAGTCCAGCACACGGGCTACCAAGGCCTGCTTGAGGCGGCCGTCGCGCCAGTGCGACAGCAGCTCGGCCAAAGGGGTGGCGCTTTCCAGGGTGGCACGCCGCAAAGCGTAGTCCACGGCGCGGCGGTTGTCCGGGTCGACCAGGCTCAGGTCCCAGTATTCGTTGCCCTGGTACAGGTCGGGCACGCCCGGGGTGGTCATGCGCAGCAGGGCCTGCACCAGGCCATTGAGGGCGCCGGGGCAGGCGAGCAGTTGTGCGGCATCGGCCACCGATTGGCGCAACTGCTGGTTTTCACTGCCCAGCAGCAAACCGTCCAGGTAGCGGGCACAGGCCGCCTCGTAGGCTTCGTTCGGTGCGTTCCAGCTGCTGCGCAGCTTGGCCTCGCGCAGGGCCTTCTGCTGCCACTGGCGCACGCGTTCGGCGTATTGGCGCAAGGCGTTGGCGTCGTGCAGGTCAAGGTCCAGCGGCCAACTGCCGAGCAGCGTCTGCAACAGCATCAGCTCGTCGCCGGGGCTGGGCGCCAGGCCGTCCTCCAGCGGCGCACGCAGCGGCGCCGCCAGCTCGCGCCAGTGCTCCACGCGGCTGGCCAGCCACGGCCCACGCTCGCTGAGCACAGCCAGGCGGGCGCGTGTGTCTTCGCCACGCTTGTGGTCATGGGTGGCGGTGGCCAGCAGGTTGTCGGGGAAGTCACGCAGGCGCCGTTGCGCTTCGTTGTGGAAGTGCGCCAGCGGGGCACTGAAGCGCTCGGCCTCGAAGCCCACATCGTTGCGCGACAGCAGCCGCGCGCTGCGGTAGAAGGCCGTGTCCTCCACCGCCTTGGCGGCACTGGGCGCGGTCAGTTGCTGGAAGCGTACGCAGGCATGGCGCAACTGCTTGCGCGCGCGCCCCGACGGCAATTGCCGCCAGCCTTGGCCACCCAGCCACTGTTCCAGCTGGTCGAGCAACGGCCAGTCGGCTTCGGCCAGGTCCTGGCGGGCATTGGTCAGGGCTTGCTGGAAAAACACTTCGTCTTCAGCCGGGCGCCCGCAAGCATTGAAGTAGGTGCGGTAGACCGGATAGTGCGCCACCAGCGCCTGCAAGGCACGGCGGATGGCGCCCAAGGTCAGGTCGCGGGTCATCAGGTCGTTGCGGGCGACCTGCAACAGCGCCTGGGCTACCGACTCGCAGTCGCCTGCCAGGCTGGCGTTGAGCACCAGGTGGCGCGCCTGGCGCACTTCTTCAGCAAAGGCCGGGCGCTCGCTGACGTTGGCCCACAACTCGGTCAGCGGTGCTTCGCCGGCCGGGTCGTGCTGCAGCAGCGATACCTGGTTCATGAACTCGTAGCCAGTGGTGCCGTCGGTGTGCCAGTCGAGGTGCAGGTGTTCGCCGCTGCCGAGAATCTTTTCCACGTAGATCGGGAAGTGTTCGACCGCGGCGTTCAGCGGCCGACTGGCCAGCAGGCCGTCGACGCGCCGGCGCAGCTTGCGGCAATAGCCGCGCGGGTCGGCCAGGCCGTCGATATGGTCAATGCGCAGGCCGTCCACCAGGCCGCGTTCGATCAGCTCGAAGAGCTTGGCGTGGGTCGCCTCGAACACCACCGCGCGCTCGACCCGCAGGCCACCCAGTTCGTTGATGTCGAAGAAGCGCCGCCAGTTGATGTCGTCGGCGGCGGTGCGCCAGCTGGCCAGCCGGTAAGTCTGGCGCTCCAGCAGCAGGTGCAGGCGCTTGAAGCCGCTTTCGGCACGGCTGTCGAACGCCACCAGGGCCGATTCGAGGTCGGCACCCTGCTGCACCAGGCGCGCCAGTTCGGCCTGCAGGGGCAGGGCGTCAGCCAATGGCGTGGCCGCTTCGCCCAGCGCCGTGAAATGCTCTGCCAGGGCCTGCAAGGCGGGGTCCGGGCTCAGGGCCAGGATCCAGCCGTAGTCGATCGGGCAAATCGGGAAACGGTGCTGGTAGTGGGCGACTTGCAGCACGCCCCGGTCCTTGTCGAACTCCAGCGGGAGTTCGCCGTTTTTCAAGCACACGCCATAGTCGTTGCCCAGGAACGGCAACAGCAATTGCCCGGCCAACAGCGGATCGCTGGAATGCCACTGGATGTCGAAGAATTCTGCGTACGGGCTACGCCGGCCCCAGGCCAGCAGGCATTGCCACCATGGGTTGTCCGCGCCGCCTACGGCCATGTGGTTGGACACGGTGTCGAGGATCAGCCCCATGCCATGCTGGCGCAAGGCCGCGACCAGGCGCTGCAACGCCGCCTCGCCGCCCAGCTCGGGGTTGACCTGGGTCGGGTCGACCACGTCGTAGCCGTGGCGTGAACCGGCACGGGCCTTGAGGATGGGTGAGGCATACAGGTGGCTGATGCCCAGTTGGGCGAAGTAGGGCACCAGCGGCACGGCGTGGTCGAGGGTGAAGTCACTGTGGAACTGCAGGCGCAAGGTGGCGCTCAAGGGCTTCATCGGTCACGCTCCCAGGCTTGTTCGCGGGCTTGGGCAAGCAGCTCCAGGCGCCGCGCGGCATCGTCGTCATTGAGCAGTTCATTCACCGGGCGGGCGAAGCGCCGGCGCCAGTTGGGGTGGCCGGTGGTGGTGCCTGGCAGGTTGGGTTGCTCGTCGCAGCCCAACAGGTCTTCCAGCGGTACCAGCACCAGTGGCGCCCGGGTATGGCCCACGTAGCGGATGGCGGCATCGATCACGGCGTCATCGTCCTTGAGCACGCCATAGTTGGCTTGCAAGGTGCGGCGCAGGCCGTCGTGTTGTTTCTGGCGGTCGTGTCGCCAGTGCAGTTCGGTGGCAGCGTCAATGAGTTGCAAGCGGTGGCTCCAGTCGATATCGCGGTTTTTCAGCCAGCCGGCCAGGGGCGCCAGGTCGTGTGTACCGGTAGTGGCCAGGGCGTTGTCGGGCCAGTCCAGTATCGGCGTGAACTGCCCAGGCTGGCGCTGCTCGAAAGGCAGCACGCGCATGCCCAGCACGGCTTTCTCGGCCAGGGCTTCGCGCAGGCCGGCGGGCACCGTGCCCAGGTCTTCGCCAAGGATGATGGCCTGGTGGCGGTGCGATTCCAGCGCCAGCAGCCGCAGCAGGTCCTCCAGCGGGTAGTTGAGGTAGGCACCTTCGCTGGGCTCGGCGCCTTGCGGTATCAGCCACAGCCGGCGCAGGCCCATGACGTGGTCGATGCGCAGGCCGCCGGTATGCGCCAGGTTGGCCCGCAACATTTCGATGAACGCGCGGTAGCCGTTGCGCTTGAGGCCTTCGGGCGAAAAGGCGCAAATGCCCCAGTTTTGTCCGGCCCGGTTGAGAATGTCGGGCGGTGCGCCCACATTCAGGCCCGACAGCAATTCGTCCTGGCGGCTCCAGGCCTGGCTGCCGGCACCGTCGGCGCCAACTGCCAGGTCGGCGATCAGGCCCACCCTCATGCCGTTGCCGCGGGCGGCCTCGTGGGCGCGTTGCAGGCCACGCTCGGTGAGCCATTGGCAGAACGCGTGGAACTCCACCTTGGCCGGGTAGGCCTCGGCGATGGCCTGGACTTGCGGGTGACAGGGGTCTTGCCAGGGCGTGGGCCAGTGCCGCCAGTCGGCGCCCAGGCCATGCTCCACGGCATGGGCCTGCAGCACTTCGAAGCGGCAATGATGCTCCAGCGCTTCCCCGGCGGCTTTGCGGAAACTGTCGAAGTCCTCGCGCAGCGGGTGGCTGCCTTGGCTGAACCCCTGGTACAGCGCCTCCAGCACACGCAGCTGGGCGCTGGCGGCACGTGGCCAGTCAACCAGTGGCCGCTGCTGCAGCTCTTCCAGCTGTTGTTCCAGGCCGCAGGCTTCGATGGCCATGCGCACTTCCCGTTCACCCAGCAGGGCGGCGGGGCTGGCGTACAAGGTATTGAGCAGCAGGCGGCTGGAGGGCGAGTAGGGGCTGTAATGTTCCTGGTCGATGGCCGACAGGGCATGAATCGGGCTGATGGCCAAGGCATCGGCGCCGCGCTCTGCGGCCGAGCGGGCCAGTTGTTCAAGGGCCAGGCAGTCGCCATAACCGCCGTCGCCAGGGCGGCGCAGGCTGTACAGCTGAACCGCCAGCCCCCAGCAGCGCGCGGGTGTTTGCTGCGCGCTGTGCTCAAGGCTGTCTTCAAGGCTATGGCAACGGGGCGGCGCTACGGCCACCGTGAAACGGCGGCTGTCGATTTCGACCTGGTGGTAGCCGACAGGCAGTTCACCGGGCAGGCGGGCCTGCCGGTCAAGTTCCAGCACACGCGTGGCGCTGTCCTCGAGGGTGCAACGGGCGACGCTGGCCGAGCTGAAATAGCGTGACAGGTCCAGCGGCTGGCCCTGGTCGGCCGTCAACAAAGGCGGTAGGTGCTCACTGTCGTCAGCGGTCTCCAGGGCCTGCAGGCTTGCGGCGATTGCCGCATCGTCGCCGGCCGGGTGGCCCAGGCTTTCGAGCAGGTTGCGCAGCACGTGGTCGCTCACGCGCTGAGGGCGGTCATTGGCGTCGATCCAGTCGCGGCTAAGCCCGACGCGGTTCGCCAAGCGGTGCAGGGCGGTTTCGCTCATGGGCGCTCCTGGGCAGGGGGAAGCAGGCTGACCACGCAGCTGTACGCCGCCAGTTGGCTGTCGGGGTGGCGAGCATCGCCGCTGTCGAACAACCGCAAGGGCGGTGGCGGCAGCTCGACCGGCTGCGGGCTGTCGGCCAGGTTCAGGTCGATGCGCAAGGTGTTGCCATTGCCCAGCTGCCAGCGTGCGGTGACTGCCTTGTCACCGTGCACCTCGGCGCCCAGTGCACAGCTGCCAGGCAGGTGCGGGATCACATGGTGGCGGCGCAGGTCGAGCAACTGCTGATACAGGCCATGCCAGCCGGCCAGCACCTGCTTGCTGTAAGGGCGCGATGCGGCATAGGTCTGTTCGGCGTTGGGGTCGGGGATGTGCTCGCGCTGCTCGGGGTCAGCGAAGGCCTTGAAATGGGCGAACTCGCCACGGCGGCCTTCGCGCACTGCATCGGCCAGTTCGTCGTGGAAGTCGGTAAAGAACAGGAGGGGCTGGCAACTGCCTTCTTCGTCACCCATGAACAGCAGGGGGATCATCGGTGCCATCAGGAGCAAGGTGGTGGCAGCGCGCAGCGCCGGCGGTGGGCACAGGCGGGTCAGGCGCTCGCCCAGTGCGCGGTTACCAACCTGATCGTGGTTCTGCAAGAACAGTACGAAGGCACTGGGTGGCAGATGCGCACTGGGTTCGCCGCGCGGCGTTCCGTGGCGGTTGGCCTGGCCCTGGAACACGAAGCCTTCGGCCAGGCAGCGTGCCAGCTGGTCGATGGGGCGGTCCTTGTAGTCGGCATAATAGCCTTCGGTCTCGCCGGTGAGCAGCACATGCAGGGCGTTGTGGCCGTCATCGTTCCACTGCGCGTCGAAACCCTGTTGCAACAGGGTGGCCTGGTTGTGCTCGTTCTCCAGCACCAGCCACACGTGGCGCCCGGGCTCCACTGCGGCACGCACGCGCTCGGCCAGTTCCACCAGAAAATCGGGTTGGTCGATGGCATGTACGGCATCCAGGCGCAGGCCGTCGCAGCGGTAGTCGCACAGCCACATCAGTGCGTTCTGGATAAAGTATTCGCGCACCTGCGGGCGGCGAAAGTCGATGGCCGCGCCCCAGGGCGTCTGCCGGTCTTCCCGGAAGAACGGGCTGGCATACTGGTGCAGGTAATTGCCGTCGGGGCCGAAGTGGTTGTACACCACGTCTACCAGCACCATCAGCTTTCCACCATGGGCCTGGTCGACCAACGCGCACAGTTGCTCAGGGCTGCCGTAGGTGTGCTGCGGGGCGTAGGGCAGTACACCGTCGTAGCCCCAGTTGCGCTCGCCGGGGAACTGCCCCAGGGGCATCAGCTCTATTGCGCTGATACCCAGCGCGGCCAGCTTCGGCAGTTGCCGGGCTACGCCCTGGTAGCCATCGAGCAGCCCTACATGCAGCTCCTGAATGACCGCCTCGTGCCAGGGGCGGCCTAGCCACGGGTGCTGCCAGGGGTAGCTGGCCACATCCACCACCTGGCTGGGGCCGTGCACGCCAGTAGGCTGGTAGCGCGACGCCGGGTCGGCCACCTGCAGTTCATCATCAATTCGAAAGTGGTAACGGTCGCCGGCCCGGCAGGGCGCCACGCCGCTGAACCAACCGTCTTCATCGGGCTGCAGGGCGATAGCCGGCTGCTGCTCCAGTTCCACGCTCACGCTGCGCGCATCGGGTGCCCAGAGGGCGAAGCGCGCCGACGTGGCGTCCAGCAAGTGTGCGCCATGCCTGTGCATCTTACTGCCCTCGCTCAGTAGTGGCTCAGTTGTGCTTGCTTGACCAGGTCTTCGTACAGCCGGGCGTAGGGTTCCACTGCCTGGCACCAGTTGAACGGTTGGGTCATCGACAGGCAGCGCATGGCGTTGAGCAGGTCCTTCTTGCCATAAACGTAGAAGGCGCGGCCAAGCGCTTCGCGGTAGCTGTCGACGGTCGACTCGTTGAACAGGAAGCCCGTGACCCCGCACTCGATGGTGTCGGCCAGGCCGCCGGTATTGCGCGCCACTGGCAGCGAGCCAAAGCGCTGGGCATACATCTGGCTGAGCCCGCAGGGCTCGTAGCGCGAGGGCATCAGCAGGAAATCACTGCCGGCGAACATGCGCCGGGCGTCGGTTTCGTTGAAGCCGATGCGTACCCCGATACGGCCTGGGTGGCGCAGCGCCAGTTCGCGCATGGCCTGTTCTTCCTCAGGCTCGCCACGGCCGATGATCGCGATCTGCCCGCCTTGTTCGACGATGTAGTCGGCCACGGCCAAGGTCAAATCCAGGCCTTTCTGGTAAACCAGGCGCGAAACCACTGCGAACAGTGGGCCTTCGGAGTCGTCCAGGCCGAACAGTTGGCGTACTTCGTGGGTATTGCGTGCCTTGCCTTCCCAGTCATTGATGCTGAAGTTGTGCTGCAGGTGCTTGTCGGTGGCCGAGTCCCAGCTTTCGTCGATACCGTTGGGGATGCCGCCAAGCAGGCCTTGCTGGGCTTTGCTGGCGAGGAAACCATCCAGGCCGCAGCCGAATTCCGGGGTGGTGATTTCCCGGGCATAGGTGGCGCTGACCGTGGTGATGTGGCTGGAATAGGCAAGGCCCGCCTTGAGGAACGACAGCTTGCCGTAGAACTCCATGCCTTCCTGCTGCATGGCGTGTTCCGGGATGGCCAGTTCGGGGCTGCACCCACGGCTGTACACACCTTGGTAGGCCAGGTTGTGGATGGTGAACAGGGTTGGCGTGTTGAGGCCGCGCCAGTGCATGTAGGCTGGCGCCAGGCCGGCCGGCCAGTCATGCGCATGCACCACTTCGGGCTTCCAGTGGATCATGCCTTCGCCGGCTGCGATTTCCGCCGCGGCCAGGCCCAGGCGAGCGAAACGGATGTGGTTGTCTGGCCAGTCGCGACCGTTGTTGGCGCCATAGGGGGTGCCGTCGCGCTGGTACAGTTCGGGGCAGATGAGCACATAGATGACCAGGCCGTCGGGCATGTCCATGCGGCCGATCTTGCATGGCGGCAGGGCTGCGTGGCCGCCCAGTTCGCCGACGATATGGATCGGGTTGTCGCTTTCGACCACCTGCGGGTAGCCCGGGATCAATACCCGAACATCGTGCAAGTGCGCCAGGGCGCGCGGCAGGGCTGCAGACACGTCACCCAGGCCGCCTGTCTTGACCAGGTCGGCGATTTCCGAGGTCACGAACAGAATCTTGCGCTTGTTGGGGTTGTGCTGGCGCTGGGCGCCGGGTGCCTTGGCTGTCGTGGCGAAATCCGGGGTGAGCGGTTCGCGCTTCTCGGTGGTGAACGTGTTTACGTGTGGCTCGACAGCGGCACTGATCATACTTCTCTCCGTCCCTATGCTTGCCGGGTGCTGGCACCCGTGGCGTTGTTTCGTACTGGTTCTCTCTGCTTGCTGAATACGTACTGCTTTCCATGCCCCAAGGTCGTGCGCGCAGGCACCGCGCTCTCGGCGTTCCGGCCGAAGGCGTTTGAGCGGGTAGGGGTGGTGGCCGAAGCTGGGAGATCCCGTTGCGTTTGGCCTACTTAGTTCCTGACCTGCCCGCGTTCCGTAAAGTTCGACTTATTTTCGTCACTCTTCCATTGAGCAAATCGCGGGCCGAAAACCGAGTGTAGGAGAGAAAAGGCAGAAAAGGTGACCCACTGGTCACATTTGAGAGCATGCGGGCTAGACGCAAACGTTGGCGTTTGTGAGTGGATGTGAACAAGCATGAAGCGGGGTGGTTAATTGCGTGCTGATGCCGCGCCTTTTTGTGGCGCGATGGAGGGCATGCGCCATGTTGGTGCGCTTGTGCTCGCCCGAAAAAGGGCCGTGGGTGGGCGCGGGGTTTATTCGCGAAGCGCCGCTCGCGCGGCGCTCGATCTGGCAGAAGGTGAGCCGCTACAGCCCTTCACCCAGCACCCGGTCGATGCTGTCGACGAAGTAATCCACGCTGGCCCGGCTGGTGCACATCGGCGGCTTGATCTTGAGAATGTTCAGGTGATCCCCTGTGGGTTGCATGAAGATGCCCAATTCCCGCAACCTGTCGCAGAGCAGCTGGGTTTCCTGCGTCGCGGGCTCCAGTGTTTCGCGGTCACGCACCAGTTCCAGGCCCAGGTAGAAGCCCGAGCCATGCGCGGCGCCGGCCAGCGGGTGCTTGTCGACCAGCGCCTGCAGGCGCGCCTTGAAATAGCGCCCGGTGTCGCGGGCGTTGTCCCACAGGCCTTCTTCCTGCATCACGTCCAGTACTGCCATGCCAATGCGGCAACTGACCGGGCTGCCACCGGCAGACGAGAAGAAATAACCCTCGGCCTCCAGTGCTTCGGCAATGTCGCGGCGGGTAATGACCACCCCCAGCGGCTGGCCGTTACCCATGCCCTTGGCCATGGTGATGATGTCGGGCACCACGCCTTGCTGCTCGAAGCCCCAGAAGTATTCACCCAGGCGGCCGTAACCGACCTGGACCTCGTCGGCGATGCACACGCCGCCCCTGGCCCGGACCTTGGCATAGGCCTCGCGCAGGTACCCCGCTGGCAGCGCGATGCCACCGGCATTGCCGTACACCGGTTCGCAGATGATGCCGGCCAGCTGTCGGCCACGGGCATCGAGGTCGGCCAGCTTGGTGTCGACATCGCGCAGGTAGTCTGCTGCGCTGTCGGCGCCACGGTAGCGGCCGCGGAAGGTATTCGGCGCCTCGACCGGGTGCACCCAGTCCGGGCGGGTGTGCAACGCCTGCGGGTTGTCGGCGATCGACGTGGAGATGGCATCGGTGGCCACCGACCAGCCGTGGTAGGCCTCCAGCACGCTGAGCAGGTCGCGCCCGCCGCTGTAGGCCCAGGCCAGCCGTATTGCCAGGTCGTTGGCTTCGGTACCGCTGTTGACCATGAATACCCGGTCGAAGCCTTCGGGTACCAGCTTCAGCAAACGCTCGGAGAACTCGGTGACGGCTGCGTAGTGAAAGCGCGAGTTGGTATTGAGCAACGACCACTGCCGCGCCGACTCGGCGACCATGCGCGGGTGGCCATGGCCCAGTACCGCAACGTTGTTGAGCATGTCGAGGTAAGCGCGGCCTTGCATGTCGAACAGGTAGTTGCGCCAGCCACGTTCGATGTGGGGTGGCTGCGCGTAGTAGTGTTTCTGCGAGCGCGCGAAGCTGGCGTCGCGACGCGCCAACAGGGCCTGTGGGTCGGGCAGTGGCTCGGCATCGCAGTCCAGGCCCAGCAGCGGCGCGGGGGAAGGGCACAGGGCCAGCCAGGCATCGGCATGGGAAGGGGTGGCGAAGAACGGTGGCTGGGTGTCGGTGCCCAGGCACACTTGCACGCGAAGCACGCCGCAACTACGGCCCAGCGCCTGGCCCTGGGCCACGGCCTGGCCATCGGCTGGTGCATCCTGCAGCCCCTGCAGCCACAGGGCCCAGTGCGCAGTACGCAGGCAACCGCCAGCATCGCCATGGCGCTGCCAGGTGCCGGCCGCCGGTGCCTGGAGCAGGCTTGCGTGTGGCACATGCAGTTCAACGCCGAGGGCGCAAGTGGCCGGTTCTGCGGCGCGGTCGATATGGGTTTGCGACAGGCGATACTGCCCGTACAGGGTGCAGGCCGGGGCAGGTTGCCGGGTGAGCAGGTGCTGGTCGAAGCCAGGTTGCTCCCAGTTGCCCGCCTCATAGTGCGCACTGAGCACGCCGAGGTCGAGCCGGTGCACCGTCTGCCCTTGCAGTTCGGGAAGCAGCGGCGCGCAGCCGCTCATGTCTGGCGTGGCGACCGGCAACCCCGCAGCCCGCAGGATCGCTGCCTGCATCAAGGCGAAGGGCACGGCGGTGGCGGTGTCGAAAATTTCCCACTCATGGGCGACATTGTCGCGGGTGTACTGGTTGCCTGGGTCCACCGCCAACTGCTGTGCGCTGCTCAGCACCAGTACTGCGGCGCGGTTCAGCACCAGTGGCCACAAGGCCCGTAGCTCTGCCTCCGTGAGTGGGTTGTGGGCCTGGTAGGCGCGGATCGCCGGGAGGATCCGCAGCGGGTCGCCTTCGGCGTGGTGCAGCAGCGCCGCACAGGTTACCGACAGGTCGGCGATGCGCCAGGTACGTAGCAGGTCGCCGAAGTCGATCAGCCCTCGCAATTGCCATTGGCGCTGGTCGTCGCGCGCCCACACGGTGTTGTCGTCGGTGATGTCCAGGTGCACGGCTTGGCTTGGCAGGCTGCCGATCAGGGGTGCCAGGTGGTGGGCAGCGACCGCGGTAGCCTGTGTGATGCGGCGGCGCTGGTCGGCATCGTGCAGCACAGGGAGCAGGTGCTCTATCAGCGTTTGCGCATGCTTGGGGTCCCATTGCAGGGTGCGCTCGAGGCCAGGGTGGTCGAAACCGGCCAAGGCCCGATCAAGCTTTGCGCAAAGCCCGCCCAGTTCGGCCATCAGTTGCGCCGGGAGGTGGGCAAGGCGCGTGAGCGGTTGCCCCTCGATGTATTCCAGCAGGCGTACCCGCAATGGCTGGTCTGCGACGTCCAGGGCCAGCAAGGCTTCGCCACTGAGTGCCGGGCGCACGCCTGGCACGGGCAGGCCATGCTCGCACAGGTAGGCGAGGGCCGCATGCTGGGCCTCCAGTTCGACCTGGGCGTAGCTGCCATGGCATGCCTTGAGCACGAAGCTGCCTTGCGGCGCGACCACACGCAGGTTCAGGTCCTGCTGGCTGCCCAAGGCCGACAACTCACCGGTGAGGCCGTAGTGGGCCTGCAGCAGGCCTTGCGCCTGGGGGGCGCTGAGCACAGGGCCTGGCAAGCTGGAACGCTGGACCAGCGCGTGGAGGGCAGGGGAGGCAGTTTGGGGGTGACTGGACATGGGCTCTACCGTTGAGGCGGGTGGACGAAGCGACTTTATGCCCTACCTGGCTGATGACTAAAGACGATCGTCATCAGATTTTCTGATGACTGGTGCAGTGGCTGTTACACACTGAAACGGTACGTGTGTGCCCGTGAAACCGGGGGTTGGTGAACTTCCTTCGTGGGCCGATCTCTTACTAGGCAGGTGATGTTGCATCACCGTCTGTCGAAATTTAATGCGAAAAGTTGTACAAAAATTTCTCTCTGTACAAGTATTGATGTAGCGTAGTGCTATTACTCTATGCTTGGGTCCGCGTGGGACAGGTGAGATGCCATGAAAGTTGCCCCCGTTCCGCCCAATGAACCCGACCGTTTGGCGAAGATCGCCGAATGGTGCGTACTGCATCAGCCGCAGAGCAGCGAACTGACTGCGCTGGTCGAGATGGCCCGCCGCTACTTTTCCATGCCGATCTGCCTGGTTTCGATCGTAGGGGAGTGCGAGCAATGGTTCATGGCCAAGGGCGGGCTGGCCGCTGATGCCACCCCCCGGGATGTTTCATTCTGTGCCCACACCATTCTCCAGGCACAGCCACTGGAAGTGCTGGACGCTGCCCTGGACCCGCGCTTTGCCGACAACCCCCTGGTCACGGGTGAGCCTGGCATTCGCTATTACTGCGGGGCCCCGCTGCTGGTAGACAGCCAGGTGGCCATCGGCAGCTTCTGCATCATCGATACTGCACCACGGCCCGCCCTGGATGAGGCGCAACGGTCGATGCTGACGTCCTTCAGCGAAATGGCCATGCACATCATCGCCGGCATGCGCCGCAACAATTTTCACGACCAGGCCACCGGCCTGTTCAACCGCCTGAAGCTCGAGTGTGATGTGGTGGCGGGCCTGGAGCGGGGTAAGTCGCTGACCCTGTTGGCGGTGGACATCATGGCCGCCGAGGCCCTCAGCGATATCATCCGCGGCCTGGGTTACAACTTTGCCCACGACCTGACGCTGCAGGCCAAGGCGCGCATCGCCAGCCAGCTGGATAACGGCTTGTCGTTGTACAAGATCAGCCCGACCCGCTTCGGTGTGCTGCTGGAAGACGCAGCCGACGTACAGCCTTTGTGCGAGCGGATTGTCGACGCCCTGCAGGCGCCTGCGCAATGCCACCACATTCCGGTGTTGCTGGACGCCGGTATCGGCATCGCCCCCATCACGCAGCAGTGCGAAGACCGTGACGGCATGGAGTGGATGCGCCGGGCAGTCGCGGCAGCGGATACCGCGCGGCGCAGGCCTGGCCGGCATGGGTGGTACGAGCCGGACGTGGACGCTGCGCAACGCCGTGCGTTCCTGTTGCTGGCCTCGTTGGCCCAGGCGCTGCAGAGCGACGATGAACTGAGCCTGCACCTGCAACCGCGGATTGAGCTGCCTTCGGGCCGATGCGGTTCTGCCGAAGCCTTGCTGCGCTGGCGCCACCCGCTACTGGGCGATGTCGCCCCGGCGGAGTTCATCCCTTTGGCTGAAAAAACGGCGCTCATGGCCAGCCTCAGCCTTTGGGTGATGCGCGCAGCCTTGCGGGTGCTGGCCTGTACCCGGGACCTGGATTTCAGTCTCAGCTTCAACGTCACCGCGCGCGACCTGGAAAGCGCAGGGTTCATGGATGCACTGCTGCACAGCTTGCAGGCCCAGGCCATCGAGCCGCAGCGGGTACAGCTCGAATTCACCGAGAGTGTCTTGATCGAACAGCCCGAAGAAGTGCTGCAGCAACTGCTGCGTGCGCACCAGGCAGGCATCGCCATTGCCATCGATGACTTCGGCACGGGCTACAGCAACTGGGTTTACCTGACGCAAATCCCCGCCAGCATCGTCAAGCTCGACAGGTCGCTGGTGCACCGTGCCGCCTCGGGCACGCGTGAAGCATTGTTGGTGCAGTCGGTGGTAGGGCTGGCCAACGAACTCGGTTATCAAGTGGCCGCCGAAGGGATCGAAACCGCCGAACAGTTGGTCCAGGCCTGCGCCTGGGGCTGTGTTGAAGCGCAGGGCTATTTCATCGCCAGACCGATGCCTGCAGCCGTTTTCAAGGAGTGGTTTCACGACACTCAACAGAAAGTGTCTGTTGTCTGACTTCCCACCATGATGCATAACATCGCAGGTCTTATTGATGTTTAATCGCCACCTCAAAACTGCACTGGCAGCGCAACAGGCCGAGCTCGTGCAACTGCGTCAGCGGCTGGCCGAACTCGAGCAGGGTGCCATGCTGCGCCTGGACGGGCAGAACCGTATCGCGGAGTGCACCGCGGGTTTTGCCCAGGCACTCGGCGCCGCGCCGGGCGATGTCGTGGGCATGCCCCTGCAACAGTGGCTGGCCGCGCCTGGGCTGGAAAGCCAGGCGTTGCTCGAAGCCTTGCTGCGTTCCACGGCGATGATCCAGTTTGGCCTGGACGGCAGGGTGCAAGCTGCCAACCCGATGTTTCTCGCCGCCATGGGCTACCGCCTGGAGCAACTGATCGGCCAGCACCATCGAATTTTCTGTGATGCCAAGGAAACCGCCAGTGCCGAGTACACGGCGTTCTGGCGCACGCTCAATGCTGGCCGGTACGTGACCGGGCGATTCCGGCGTATTGACAGCCAAGGGCGCGAGATCTGGCTGGAGGCCAGCTACAACCCGGTCCATGATGCCAGTGGCAAGCTGGTGAAAGTGGTCAAATTCGCCACGGTGGTGACCGCCCAGGTCGAGCGTGAACAGGCGGTAAGGCAGGCGGCCAACATGGCGCTGGACATTTCCCGGCGCACGGACGCCAGTGCCAGCGATGGTGTCACGGTGATGCAGGGCATGCAGCAGGCCATGCAGAACGTGGCGAGCCAATTACACTGCGCCGGCGATACCATTGCTGCCTTGGGCCAGCAGTCGACGGTCATCAGTACGATCGTGCAGACCATTGGGGCCATTGCGTCGCAGACCAACCTGTTGGCCCTGAATGCGGCGATCGAAGCTGCGCGCGCCGGCGACCAGGGGCGGGGCTTCGCCGTGGTGGCCGATGAAGTGCGCAAGCTGGCGGGGCGCACCAGCACCGCCACGGCCGAGATCGATGCGGTGGTCGCGCACAATCATCTGCTGGCTAACCAGGCGGTCAGCGAGGTGGAGCGTAGCCGCCAGGAAGCGGCCAATGCGGTGGATTTCGTTACCCAGGCGAGTACGGCCATAGGCGGTATTCAGGCCGGTGCCAGGCAAGTGGTGGCGGCCGTTGGCCGGGTGAGCGAAGACCTGTAGCCAGGCAGCGGGAAACGCGCCGCCCAGGCTCGCATCACCCTAGCAAACTGCCCGGGCGCGGCTTCACGAAGGCTCCACCTCCAGAAACGCCGCCTCCAGTAGCTGCCGGGTATACGGATGTTGCGGTGCATGGAAGATTGCCTGCGCATCCCCCTGTTCAACCACCTGCCCATGCTTGATCACCATCAACTGATGGCTCAGTGCCCTGACCACCGCCAGGTCATGGCTGATGAACAGGTAAGTGAGGTTGTATTTTTGCTGCAGATTACGCAGCAACTCGACCACCTGGCGCTGCACCGTGCGGTCCAGTGCCGAGGTCGGCTCATCCAGCAGAATCAGCGCCGGCTTGAGCACCAGCGCCCGGGCGATGGCAATGCGCTGGCGCTGCCCACCCGAAAACTCATGCGGGTAGCGGTGCCGGGTGCCCGGGTCGAGCCCTACCTCCTCCAGCGCCGCAATGATGGCTGCTTCCTGCTCCTGGGCATTGCCGATACCGTGAATGCGCAAGCCTTCCCCAACGATGTCTGCCACGCACATGCGCGGGCTGAGGCTGCCGAAGGGGTCCTGGAACACCACCTGCATCTCGCGCCGTAACGGGCGCACGGCTTTCTGGTTCATCCCCTGCAGGTCTTGCCCGTGGAAGCGGATACCCCCCTGGCTGGCAATCAGCCGCAGGATCGCCAGGCCCAATGTCGACTTGCCCGACCCGGACTCCCCGACGATGCCCAGCGTTTGCCCCTGCGGCAAACTGAAGTTGACCCCGTTCACCGCCTTGACATGGTCGACAGTACGCCGCAGCAGGCCCTTCTTGATCGGGAACCAGACCTTGAGCTCATCGACTTGCAGCAGCGGCGCGCCTACCGGGTTATGCGCCGGCAGCCCGCTGGGCTCGGCATTGATCAGCATCTGCGTGTAGGGGTGTTGCGGCGCGCTGAACAGGGCCGCGCAGTCCGCCTGCTCGACAATCTGCCCGCGCTGCATCACGCACACGCGGTGGGCAATGCGCCGCACCAGGTTCAGGTCATGGCTGATCAGCAGCAGCGCCATGCCCAGGCGTGCCTGCAGTTCCTTGAGCAGGTCGAGAATCTTCAGCTGCACGGTCACATCCAGCGCCGTGGTCGGTTCGTCGGCAATCAGCAGTTCCGGCTCGTTGGCCAGGGCCATGGCGATCATCACCCGCTGGCGTTGCCCGCCGGACAGCTCGTGGGGCAGGGCCTTGAGGCGTTTGCGCGGCTCCGGGATGCCGACCATTTCCAGCAGCTCCAGGGTGCGCGCAGTGGCTTGCTTGCCGGTCAGGCCCTTGTGCAGCAGAAGGATTTCATTGATCTGCTTTTCGATGCAGTGCAGCGGGTTCAGCGACGTCATCGGCTCCTGGAATATCATCGCAATGCGGTTGCCGCGAATGCGCTGCAGGGTTTTTTCGTTCTGCTGCAGCAAGTCCTTGCCTTCATGGCGGATGCTGCCGCGGGGGTGCTGGGCCAAGGGGTAGGGCAGCAGGCGCAGGATCGAGTGCGCAGTCACCGACTTGCCCGAGCCGCTTTCACCGACCAGCGCCAGCGTCTCGCCTTTGCGGATGTCGAAACTGATGCCATCCACCACCCGGTTGACCTGGTCGCCGGTTACAAACTCGACGACCAGGTCGCGCACTTCGATCAGGTTCTGTTCACTCATGTCACTTCCTCGGGTCGAAGGCGTCGCGGGCGGATTCGCCGATGAATACCAGCAGGCTCAGCATCAGCGCCAGTACCGCGAAGGCGCTGATGCCCAGCCAGGGTGCCTGCAGGTTGGACTTGCCCTGGGCCACCAGCTCGCCCAGCGAGGGCGAACCGGCGGGCAGGCCGAAGCCGAGGAAGTCCAGGGCCGTGAGGGTACCGATGGCGCCGGTGAGAATGAACGGCATGAAGGTCATGGTCGAGATCATGGCGTTGGGCAGGATGTGCCGGTACATGATTGCGCCGTTGCGCATGCCCAGGGCTCGGGCGGCACGCACGTACTCCAGGTTGCGGCCGCGCAGGAACTCGGCGCGCACCACGTCGACCAGGCTCATCCAGGAAAACAGCAGCATGATGCCCAGCAGCCACCAGAAGTTCGGCTGCACGAAACTGGCAAGAATGATCAGCAGGTACAGCACCGGCAGCCCCGACCAGATTTCCAGAAAGCGTTGCCCGGCCAGGTCGACCCAACCGCCATAAAACCCCTGCAAGGCCCCCGCGAGGACGCCGATGATGGAGCTGGCCACGGTCAGGGTCAGGGCGAACAGCACCGATATGCGGAAGCCGTAGATTACCCGCGCCAGCACGTCGCGGCCTTGGTCGTCGGTGCCTAGCCAGTTGTCCGCCGAGGGCGGTGCCGGGGCCGGAACACGCAGGTCGTAGTTGATGCTCTGGTAGCTGAACGGGATCGGCGCCCACAGCACGAAGCTGTCTTTCTTGGCCAGCAGCTCGCGGATGTAGGGGCTCTTGTAGTTGGCTTCCAGCGGGAACTCGCCGCCGAACGTGGTTTCCGGGTAGCGCTTGAAGGCGGGGAAGTACCACTGGCCGTCGTAGCGCACTGCAATCGGTTTGTCGTTGGCGATCAGTTCGGCACCCAGGCTGAGGCCGAACAGGATCAGGAACAACCACAGCGACCACCAGCCACGGCGGTTGGCCTTGAAGCGCTCGAAGCGCCGTCGGTTGAGGGGGGACAAGGCCATGTCAGTGCTCCCGGCTGGCAAAGTCGATGCGTGGATCGACCAGGGTGTAGGTCAGGTCGCCGATCAGTTTCACCACCAGCCCCAGCAGGGTGAAGATGAACAGGGTGCCGAAGACCACCGGGTAGTCGCGGTTGATGGCCGCCTCGAAGCTCATCAGGCCCAGGCCGTCGAGGCTGAAGATCACCTCGATCAGCAGGGAGCCGGTGAAGAAGATACCGATGAACGCCGAAGGGAAGCCGGCAATCACCAGCAGCATGGCGTTGCGGAACACATGGCCATACAGCACCCGTGGCCGGCTCAGGCCTTTGGCCTTGGCGGTCACCACGTATTGTTTGTTGATTTCGTCGAGGAAGCTGTTCTTGGTCAGCAGGGTCATGGTTGCGAAGTTGCCGATGACCAGCGCGGTGATTGGCAGCACCAGGTGCCAGAAGTAGTCCAGCACCTTGCCGGTGGTGCTCAGCTCATCGAAGTTGTTGGAGGTGAGGCCGCGCAGCGGGAACCAGTCGAAGTAGCTGCCGCCGGCGAACAGCACGATCAGCAGAATGGCGAACAGGAAGGCGGGGATCGCATAGCCGACGATGATCGCCGAACTGGTCCACACGTCGAAGTGGCTGCCATGGCGTACCGCCTTGGCGATGCCCAGCGGGATCGACACCAGGTACATGATCAGGGTGCTCCACAGCCCCAGCGAGATCGACACCGGCATCTTTTCGATGATCAGGTCGATGACCTTGGCATCGCGGAAGAAGCTGTCGCCGAAATCCAGTCGGGCGTAGTTCTTGATCATGATCCACAGGCGTTCGGGCGGCGATTTGTCGAACCCGTACATGCGCTCGATTTCGGCGATCAGCGCCGGGTCCAGGCCTTGGGCGCCACGGTAGTTGGAGCCCGCCACGGACACCTCGGCGCCGCCACCGGCAATGCGGCTGGTGGCACCCTCGAAGCCTTCGAGCTTGGCGATCATCTGTTCGACCGGGCCACCGGGGGCAGCCTGGACGATGATGAAGTTGATGATGAGGATGCCGAACAGGGTCGGGATGATCAGCAGCAGGCGGCGCAGGATGTAGGCCAGCATCTCAGTTGGCCTCGTCCGCAGGGGCTGCGCTGACGGCCGGGCTTACCCCGGGCTTGATCCACCAGGTGTCGATGCCGATGTCGTACTTGGGCGACACCTTCGGGTGCCCGATGTGGTTCCAGTAGGCGACCCGCCAGGTCTTGATGTGCCAGTTGGGGATCACGTAATAGCCCCACAGCAATACCCGGTCGAGGGCGCGGCAATGGTCGATCAGGCTTTGGCGCGAGTCGGCATTGATCAGCTGGTCGACCAGCTGGTCGATGGCCGGGTCGCGCAGGCCGATGAAGTTGCGGCTGCCGGGGTTGTCGGCGGCGGCACTGGACCAGAATTCGCGCTGCTCGTTGCCGGGCGAGTTGGACTGCGGATAGCCGCCGACGATCATGTCGAAATCGCGTGAGCGCAGGCGGGTGATGTACTGCGAAACATCGACCCGGCGGATGTTCAGCTCGATACCCAGGTCAGCCAGGTTGCGCTTGAACGGCAGCAGGATGCGTTCGAACTCGGTCTGCGCCAGCAGGAACTCGATGCTTACCGGTTTGCCCTGGGCATCGACCATCTTGTCGTCGACGATTTTCCAGCCGGCCTCCTGCAGCAGCTTGTAGGCCTGGCGCTGCTGCTCGCGGATCATGCCGCTGCCGTCGCTGACCGGGTTGTGGAAGGCCTCGGTGAACACCTGGTCGGGTACTTTGCCGCGCAGCGGCTCGAGGATCTTCAGTTCGCTGGCGCTGGGCAAGCCACGGGCGGCCATTTCCGAGTTTTCGAAGTAACTGCCGGTACGGGTGTAGGCACCGTTGAACAGTTGCTTGTTGGTCCATTCATAGTCCAGCAGCAGGCTCAAGGCGTGGCGTACGCGCACATCCTGGAATACCGGCCGGCGGATGTTGAAAATGAAGCCCTGCATGCCAGTGGGGTTGCCGTTGGGCAGCTCTTCCTTGATCAGCCTGCCTTCGCGCACGGCGGGCACGTCGTAGGCGGTGGCCCAGTTTTTCGCGCTGACTTCCAGGCCATAGTCGAACGCGCCGGCCTTGAGTGCTTGCAGGGCTACGGTGGTGTCACGGTAGGCGTCGAAGGTCATGACATCGAAGTTGTAGAACCCACGGTTGATCGGCAGGTCCTTGGCCCAGTAGTCCTTGACCCGCTCGTAGCGTACCGAGCGCCCGGCCTTGACCTCGGCCACCTTGTACGGGCCGCTGCCCAGCGGAATTTCCAGGTTGCCGCGGTTGAAGTCGCGGTTTTCGTACCAGTGCTTGGGCAACACGGGCAACTGCCCGAGGATCAGCGGCAGTTCACGGTTGTTCCGGTGCTTGAACTTGAACAGCACTTTCAACGGGTCTTCGGCGACCACCTCGGCGACGTCGGCATAGTACTGACGATACAGCGGCGCACCATCCTTGATCAGGGCGTTGAAGGTAAACACCACGTCGTCGGCACGCATGGGGTGGCCATCGTGGAAACGTGCTTCGGGGCGCAGGTAGAAGCGCACCCAGCTGTTGTCCGGGGCTTTCTCGATCTTGCCGGCGACCAGGCCATATTCGGTGAAGGGTTCGTCCTGGCTCTGGCGCATCAGGGTGTCGTAGATGATGCTGATGTTTTCGGCCGGCACGCCCTTGTTGATGAACGGGTTGAGGCTGTCGAACCCGCCGAAACTGGACTGGCGGAAGGTGCCACCCTTGGGCGCCTCGGGGTTCACGTAGTCGAAGTGCTTGAAGTCGGCAGGGTATTTGGGCGGCTCGTCGTACAGGGTGAGCGCATGTTGCGGTGCGGCCAGGGCGGGAAGGCTCAGGCAGGCGAGCAACAGGCTGCCAGCCAGCCGGCGCAAGCGGTGCGTTGGCATCATTGGGCTTTCTCCGAAGTCTTTATCCACCAGCTGTTCAGCCCAAGGGTATAGGGCGGTGTGGTGACGAAGGCGAACCGGTTGCGGTAGGCCAGGCGATGGTTGTCCAGGTACCAGTTGGGGATCATGTAGTACTGCCATGAGAGGACGCGGTCCAGGGCGCGGGCGGCAGCCACCTGGTCGTCGCGGGTGCGTGCGGCCAACAGGGTGTCGAGCAGGTGGTCGACCACCGGGTCCTTGACCCCTGCATAGTTCTTGCTGCCCTTGGTGCCGGCCTGGCTCGAATGGAAGTACAACCACTGCTCCAGGCCGGGGCTCAGGGTCTGATTGAGGGTCATCAGAATCATGTCGAAATCGAACTGGTCCAGGCGTTGTTTGTACTGGGCACGGTCCACGGTGCGCAAGCGCGCATCGATACCGATGCTGGACAGATTTTCGACATAAGGTTGCAGGATGCGTTCAAGGTTGGGGTTTACCAGCAGCAGCTCCATGCGCAACTGCTGGCCTTTGCTGTCGACCAGGCGCTGGCCGTTCAGCTTCCACCCCGCCTCGGCGAGCAGGGCCAGTGCCTGGCGCAAGGTTTCGCGGCTGACGCCACGGCCGGCGGTGTGGCTGACCTGGTACGGTTCGCTGAACAGTTTGGCGGGTAACTGGTCACGGAATGGGGCCAGCAGCAGCCATTCCTTGCCGGTGGGCACACCGCTGGCGGCGAACTCACTGTTGGGGTAGTAGCTGGTCGAGCGCCGGTAGGCGTTGCTGAACAGGGCGCGGTTGGTCCACTCGAAGTCGAGCATCAGCCCCAGTGCCTGGCGTACCCGCGGGTCGCTGAAGGTCGCCCGGCGGCTGTTCATGAACAGGCCCTGGGTTTGCGTGGGGATGCGGTGCGGGATCTGCGCCTTGATCACCTCGCCACGGCGCACGGCCGGGAAGTTGTAGCCGTTGGCCCAGTTCTTCGCCTGGTGTTCGATATAGATGTCGAATTCACCGGCCTTGAACGCTTCGAAGGCCACGGTGGCATCACGGTAGAATTCGTACTCCACGCGATCGAAGTTGTACTTGCCTCGGTTGACGGCCAGGTCCTTGCCCCAGTAACGCTTGACGCGCTCGAACACCAGCCGGCGCCCCGGCTGCACCTCGGTGATGCGGTACGGGCCACTGCCCAATGGCGGCTCGAAGGTAGTGGCCTTGAAGTCACGGTGCTGCCAGTAGTGCTTGGGCAGCACTGGCATCTCGCCCAGGCGCAGGATGAGCAGTGGGTTGCCAGCGCGCTTGAACACGAAGCGGATGCGCAGCGGGCCGAGGATATCGACCCGCTGCACCTCCTGCAGGTTGGTGCGGTAGATCGGGTGGCCGTCCTTGAGCAACGTGCGGTAGGAGAAGGCCACGTCTGCCGAGGTGATCGGCTTGCCGTCATGCCAGCGGGCTTCCGGGCGCAGGTTGAACACCACCCAGCTACGGTCCTCGCTGTACTCCACCGAGCGGGCAATCAGGCCGTAGCTGGAGGTGGGCTCGTCGCCGGACGGGTCGTATTGGCCGGTACCGACCATCAGCGGCTCGTTGAGCTCGCTGATACCGTACTGTTGGAAGTTGGGCGTGGTAACCGGGCTCGACCCCTTGAAGGTATAGGGGTTGAGGGTGTCGAAGGTGCCAAAGGCCATTGCCCGCAACGTGCCGCCTTTGGGCGCTTGCGGGTTGACCCAGTCGAAGTGGGTGAACGTGGCTGGGTACTTGAGCGTGCCGAACTGCGCGTATCCGTGGCTTTCGCTCACCATCGCGACTGCGGGAAAGCTCAAGGCCAGGCTGATTGACAGCAGGAGGGGACGTATCAAGTCGGCATCCGATCCAGAGGCGTTGGGCTTTTGTCGGCGTACAGTAACAGCTTGGGGGGGTGGGAAAAAGAGAGCGGCAAGCTTCAAGCTTCAAGCTGCAAGAAAAAGCGGCGGTGTACGCGAATTGCTTTTTTCTTGCTGCTTGCAGCTTGAGACTTTCAATGCCCGACGTAGACGGTCAGGGTCTGCCCGGGCTTGAGGGCATGACCGCTGCGCGGGTTCCAGCGCTTGAGGTGCTTCATTTCCACGTTGAAGCGCTTGGCCACCAGGTACAGCGAGTCACCCTTGCGCACCTTGTACTGGGTAGAGCGCTGCGCCGACGCCGCTACGCGATTGCCGGCGGCGCTCGGGGCGTTGCCGCCGCGCAGGGCCAGGACCTGGCCAGCGCGCAGGTTGTTGCCGGACAGGCGGTTCCAGCGCTTGATGTCCTTGATCGATACGCGGTTGGCCTTGGCGATGGCACCGAGGTTGTCACCCCGCTTGACCCGGTAGCTACGCGTGGCCACCGGTGCCTTGGCTTCGGCCACGGCGCGGGCGAATGCGGCTTTTGGCGGTTGCAGGCTGACCAGTTGCTCGGGGTTGAGGTTGGACAGGCTGGCACTGAGCAGCTGTGCTTTGGCGGTTGGCACCAGCAGCTGTTTCGGGCCATCGACGGTCATGCGTTTCTTGAACGCCGGGTTGAGCTGGATCAGCTCGTCCTCGTCGATGTTGGCGAAGGCGGCAACCCGGGTCAGGTCCAAGCGTTCGTTGATCGCCACTGCTTCGAAGTACGGTTCGTTGGCGATCGGGGTGAGATTGACGCCATAGGCTTCAGGCGTGGACACCACCTGCGACAGCGCCAGCAACTTGGGTACGTAGTCACGGGTTTCCTGCGGCAGTGGCAGGTTCCAGTAGTCGGTCGGCAGGCCAAGCTTCTCGTTGCGCTCGATGGCGCGGCTGACCGTGCCTTCGCCGGCGTTGTAGGCGGCCAGCGCCAGCAGCCAGTCGCCGTTGAACATGTCATGCAGGCGGGTCAGGTAGTCCAGCGCAGCATTGGTCGAGGCCGTAATGTCGCGGCGGCCGTCATAGAAATTGGTCTGGCGCAGGTTGAAGTGGCGACCGGTTGCCGGCATGAACTGCCACATGCCTGCGGCGCTGGCCCGCGAATACGCCATCGGGTTGTAGGCGCTTTCGATGGCTGGCAGCAGCGCCAGCTCCAGGGGCATGTCACGCTCCTCGAGGCGCTCGACGATGTAGTGCAGGTACAGGCTGCCGCGCTCGCCAGCGCTTTCGATGAAGGTGGGGTTGCTGGCGAACCACAAACGCTGTTGCTCGATGCGCGGGTTGACGTCGATGCTGTCCTGCAGGGCAAAGCCCTGGCGCATTCGCTCCCACACGTCCTGTGGCGCCTGCTCGGCCGGCTTGACCAGCAGCGGCGCGGGCTTGTGCTTGATCCGCGCCTGGTAGTTGTGCGCGCGAACGCTATCGGATTCGTCGAGCTGACGGTTGCTCTGGCAACCCACCAGAGTGGCGGCCAGAGCCAGCGCACTGATTTGGGCCAGGCGCGTCAGGGCGACTGAATGAGAGGTTCTGCGGCTACGGGAAGACATCGGCTGAGACAGGTATCCGGGCAAAAAATTTCGGCGATTCTAGAAACCGCTCCGGGCCGGGTCAACCGTTGAGCACAGATTGCGATATATCTTGCGGTTATCAGAAGGTGTCTTTCCAAGACCTCAAGGCAGCAAAAACAGCGACATGCGTAGCGTTTGAATGTCCCTTCCATTCGTCTGCTTTTTGTTTAACTAATGTTTCAGAGGTGCGCAAAAAAGGGTTGGTCAGGCGCTCCAGGCCAATTGTCGACGGCAATGTGATGCGCTGGTCGGCGCGCAACCGGGTCACCTCGTCGAAGCGCTGCTGCACATGCGGGTTGTCGGGCTCGACGGCCTTGGCGAAGCGCAGGTTGGCAAGCGTGTATTCGTGGGCGCAGTACACCTGGGTGTGCGCGGGCAGGGCCGCCAGGCGGGCCAAGGCGGGTTGCATCTGCTCGGGCGTGCCCTCGAACATGCGCCCGCAACCGGCCGCGAACAGGGTATCGCCGCTGAACAGGAGCGGGGTTTCCGACGGCTGGTCACTGAAGAAAGCGATATGGCCCAGGGTGTGGCCGGGCACCGCCAGCACCTGGAACACCACGCCCAGCACTTCGACCTCGGCGCCCTCGTCCAGCGCCAGGTCACGGCAGGGAATCTGCTCGTTGGCCGGGCCACAGACCCGCGCGCCGGTCAGTTGCTTGAGCCGTGCCACGCCGCCGACGTGGTCGGTGTGGTGGTGGGTAATGAGGATGTCGCTCAGCGCCCAGCCGGGGTTGGCGGCCAGCCAACGCTCCACCGGTCCTGCGTCGCCGGGGTCGACCACCGCACAACGGCGTTTGGCAGTATCCTGTAACAACCAGATGTAGTTGTCGGAGAAAGCGGGAAGAGCATCGATCTGTATCATGGTGCGGATCCGATTCACCTAGCGTGGCACATGAAGGCATCTTAGCCGCGATGGCGCGGCGGGAGAACCTTCGAGGGAGAGCGCAATGACCGACCAAGCCTTTGCCCAGGCCGATCCGGACTGGGTCGAGCTGATCAGCCTGGCCCGTGAGTGGTTCAATGGCCCACTCGGCCAACTGATGCTCAAGGAAGAAGACCAACTGCTGGAGGAAGAGCTGGGGCGCTTTTTTGGCGGTTACCTGGTGCATTACGGGCCCTGCGCCGAAGCACCGCCCCAGGCACCCCAGGTGCAGCGCAATGTGCGCCTTGGTGCGCCGTTGCCTGGGGTTGAAATTGTCTGCGAGGAACAGGCCTGGCCGCTGAGCGAGCATGCTGCCGACGTGGTGGTGCTGCAGCATGGCCTGGACTTCTGCCTGTCGCCGCATGGCCTGCTGCGCGAGGCAGCCAGTGCCGTGCGCCCGGGCGGGCATTTGCTGATCGTGGGCATCAACCCGTGGAGCAGTTGGGGCATGCGCCATTTCTTCAGTCATGGCGCCTTGCGCAAGGCGCGCTGCATCTCGCCGTCGCGGGTTGGCGACTGGCTCAACCTGCTGGGCTTCGCGCTGGAGAAACGCCGCTTCGGGTGCTATCGTCCGCGGCTTGCCTCACCGGCCTGGCAGCAGCGCCTGCAAGGCTGGGAGCGGCTGGCCGGCGGCTGGCAAGGTGCCGGTGGTGGGGTCTACCTGCTGGTGGCGCGCAAGATGGTGGTCGGGCTGCGGCCCCTGCGTCAGCAGCGTCGCGAGCCCATGGGCAAGCTGCTGCCGCTGCCGCTGGCCAAGGTCAACCGCACGGCAGCCAACCCTGAAACTGACAAGCACTGAATTCAAGAGTGGTACATGAGCGATAGCGTCGAAATGTTTACCGATGGTGCCTGCAAGGGCAACCCTGGCCCGGGTGGCTGGGGGGTGCTGATGATCTACAAGGGCGTCGAGAAGGAACTGTGGGGCGGCGAACGTGAAACCACCAACAACCGCATGGAACTGATGGCGGCGATCCAGGGGCTGATGTCGCTCAAGCGTGAATGCGAAGTCGTGCTGACCACCGACTCGCAATATGTGATGAAGGGCATCAACGAGTGGATGGTCAACTGGAAGAAGCGCGGCTGGAAAACCGCGGCCAAGGAGCCGGTAAAAAACGCCGACCTGTGGCAACTGCTCGATGAGCAGGTCAACCGCCACAAGGTCACCTGGAAGTGGGTACGCGGGCACATCGGCCACCCCGGCAACGAACGGGCCGACCAGTTGGCCAACCGTGGGGTCGATGAGGTGCGCGCCCAGCGTTGAGCTGGGGTACAATCGCCGCTTTGTAACTGATGCAAGTTGGAGCACCCGGCGTGGAGCAGCAGCAAGATAAACGGTACGTGATTCTCGATACCGAGACCACGGGTATGCCGGTTGGCGAAGGTCACCGGATCATCGAAATCGGCTGTGTCGAGGTGATCGGCCGGCGGCTGACCGGGCGGCATTTCCATGTCTACCTGCAGCCGGACCGCGAAAGTGACGAGGGGGCGATCAACGTCCACGGCATCACCGACGCGTTTCTGGTCGGCAAGCCGCGCTTCGCCGATGTGGCCGATGAATTCTTCGAGTTCATCCAAGGCGCCACGCTGGTCATCCACAACGCGGCGTTCGACGTAGGCTTCATCAACAACGAATTCGCCTTGCTGGGCCAGCAACATCGCGCGGACGTGTCGCAGTACTGCACCGTTCTCGACACCTTGCTGCTGGCGCGTTCGCGCCACCCGGGGCAGCGCAACAGCCTCGATGCGCTGTGCAAACGCTACGATATCGACAACTCGGGCCGCGAGCTGCACGGCGCACTGCTCGACTCGGAACTGCTGGCCGACGTCTACCTGGCGATGACCGGTGGCCAGACCAGCCTGTCGCTGGCCGGTCATGGGGCGGATGCCGAGGGTGACGGGCAGGCTGGCGGCGGCAGCGAAATCCGCCGGATCACCGGGCGAGCGCCGGGGCGCGTGATCATGGCCAATGCCCAAGAGCTGGAAGCGCATGCCGAGCGGTTGGCAGCCATAGCCAAATCGGCAGGCGGGCCTTCGATGTGGCAGCTGCTGACCGAGTCAGCTGCCGGCTGATTGTGGCTATCTGTCTTGCTGCTGCCGGTCATCCATCACCGGCCATGCGCCACGGCTTGCTTCACGGAATGCGAATGAGCTCGACACCGCTGCGGGCCAGCTCGAAGCGGTTTTCACCCAGGTAATTGACCTTGTCGCCGATGGCCAGGCGGTAGGTGGTGATGGGGGCGCCCAGTGTGCTGCCGTCAAGTTGCAGGGTCGACTCCTGGAACTCGTGCACGGGGTAGATGCGGCCTTCGGCGTCACGGGCGTGGAATTGGCCGACCATTACTGCTGCCATTTGGGTGGAAACCTCTGAAATACGTAGGAAATGTCTGTAGTCATAGACCGTGCAGGAGGGCTGGAAGTTTTCGCGTCGATGAAAAAAAACCAAAGCGGCGAGAAACGGTCATCTATAACTACAACGTCCTTTAACCCGTATAGGTAGGAAATTGCCATGAGCCAGGTGTATTCGGTTGCGGTTGTTGTCGGTAGCTTGCGCAAGGAGTCCTACAACCGTAAGGTCGCCCGCGCACTTGCGGAGCTGGCATCGTCCAGCCTTGCCCTGAAAATCGTCGAAATTGGCGATCTGCCGCTGTACAACGAGGATGTCGAGGCCGAGGGTGCTCCCGAGTCCTGGAAACGGTTTCGGGATGAAATTCGCCGCAGCGATGCCGTGCTGTTCGTCACCCCTGAATACAACCGCTCGGTCCCCGGCTGCCTGAAGAACGCCATTGACGTTGGCTCCCGGCCTTACGGGCACAGTGCCTGGAGCGGCAAGCCCACTGCGGTGGTGAGCGTTTCGCCAGGGACTATCGGCGGCTTTGGTGCCAACCATGCCGTGCGCCAGGCGCTGGTATTTCTGGACATGCCGTGCATGCAGATGCCCGAAGCCTACATTGGCGGTGCCGCCAACCTGTTCGACGAGTCGGGCAAGCTCAACGACAAGACCCGGCCATTCCTGCAGGCCTTCATCGACAAGTTTGCTTCATGGGTGAAGCTGAACCGGTCGGTCTGAACCGCCAACCCACTCGTGAGATGCCCCTTGCCGCAGTGGCCTGGCCCGCTGCTGCAAGGGGCGCCATGCGTTAGCGGAAGCTGTAGGAAACCCCGGCGTATACGCTAAAGCCTTCGCCCGGGGTGGAGCGCGCATTGTCATTACCGGCATCGTTGTAGGCGGGCGTCACCGTCGCTGCATAACGCTGGTTGGTGAGGTTGCGCAGGTCCAGCCAGGTTTGCCAGTCCTGGCGGGGTGAATCCCAACCGATACGCGCGCCGAGCAGGGCATATTCATCAGCGTGGTAGCTGTTGGCGTTGTCCACCTGAACCTTGGATGCCAGCTGGGTATTCACCCCGGCATGGAAACCGTTCGACCAGTCGTAGCGCAGCTCGGCCTGGTAATAGTGCATGGGGATGCCAGGCAGGCGATTGTCACCGAACGCCTCGTCATCGCGGTAGTGGAAATCACTGAATGTATAGGCCTGGCGCAGGCTCAACTTGCCCGTGCCTGCGCGTTCCCACAAGGTGCTGACGAGGCCGGCTTCCACACCTTGGTGCACTGTGGTGCTGGCATTGAACTCGGAGGTGAAGTTCGGCACCACTTCCACGGCGAGCAGTTCGTGTCGCACCTGTGCGTAGTACCAGGCCAGGTCCCAGCGGCCGATGGCCGAATCGCCACGTGCGCCCACTTCCAGGGTGGTTGCAGTCTGGTTCTGCATTTCGATCGGCTGGATCTGTTTGCCGCCAGTACTCGGTGCGCTCCAGATCAGCGACCAGGGGTGTGGCGGCTCCACCGAACGGCTGAGGTTGCCATACACCTGCAGGTCCGGCCGAAGGTCGTAGCGCAAGCCCACACGGGGGGCGTAATCCCAGTCATGCATGCTCACTTTGCCGCCCTCGGCAGGGTAGGTGACGTCGCTTTCACGCCGGGTGTAGATCATGGCCAGGCCGGTGGTCAGCCACAGGTTGGGCACCAGTTCCAGGTCATTGCCGGCATGCAGCACGGTATCGGAGCCCTGGTAGGTGAAGTCCCGCGTTCTTGCACCGAACACGTCGCCAGTGCGGGCGAACTGCGAGGCGCCGCTGTTTGGCAGGTGTTTGGTGGTGCGCCAGCCGAGGGTGGTCTTGCTCTCGTGGCCGTACAGGCTGTCGCGGCGCGAATAGTTGAGCGTGCCGCTGACGTCGGTATAGGCCACCTTCAGGCGCATCGGCCCTTCGCGCAGGTCCATGGGGTAGTCGTGGTAGACCAGGCCGGCTTCCACCCGCGCGTCATCGTCGAGGTAGAAGGTAGTCTTGTTGCCTACCCAGGTGCTGCCCGGTTGCGGGCGGCTATCGTCACGGGCCAGGTAGGCCGGGTTGGCCGCCCGAGGGTGGTGTTTGATCTGGTCCTTGGTCAGGCGCCCGGCCAGTTCGTTCTCGGTTTCCCGGTAGCGCAGGTAGAAGCGCGTTTCGAGGTTGGGGTTGAAGCGGTAGCCGACATTGGCAGCCACGCCCTTGGCACTGCCGCTGCTGTGAGCCTGGTAACCGTCGTATTCGGCATCGGTCAACGCGACGTAGTAGTCGAGGTTGCCCAGCACCTGGCCCGAGCTGATATGCCGATGCTGGTAGCCGCGGCTGCCCACCTCGTAGCGCACCTGCAGCGGTGCAGCGTCATAGCCGGTGTGGGTGACGTAGTTGATCGCGCCACCCAGTGCCAGCGCGCCCTGATCGAAGCCGTTGGCGCCGCGCAACACCTCGGCGCGGCTTAGCCACAAGGGTTCGAACAGCTCGTAGGGAGTACCCCCCGGGCCGGTCAAGGGCAGCCCGTCGAACATCGTGTAGATGCCAGAGCCATGTGCCCCCGGGGCACGATTGAGGCCTGAGCCGCGGATCGACAACTTGATCCCGTCGTTGCCTGCCGATTGTGCGAACACACCGGGCTGGTAGGCCAGCACGTCCTGGTTGCTGGCCACCCGGCCTTGGCCGACCCGTTGCATGTCCACCAGGTTGCTGGCGCCCGGTATTTCGCGCAGGCGCTGGGTGGCGGCCGTCAGTTCGGTCTGCTCCTCGTCGGTGATCAGAACCTGGTCGAGCTCGACCGAGGGTGCCGCCACGGCGGGCTGGGTGGCGCCCATGGCAGCCAGCAGGCCCAGGCAGGATGACAGGGGCATAACGCGACGCATTGTACGACTCCAGGCGAAAAGCGAATGGACAACGGCGTTGAGACGAGCGAAATGCCGCCGGGAGCACGAAGAAAAGCACTCATTTTCCCGCTGCTTTCGTCAGACGCTTTTGTACGAAAGTTCTTTACAAGCGGCGGCGATGGAGGCTGCCGCCCGGGCTTCGTAAGGTGAACGCAGATCGGCAAGCGTGCCGTGCTCACTCACCCGTGGAGTTCAAACATGACCGACAACGCTCGACATTCGCAGCACCCTCCGGCGGACGCCCCGGTGCGCCTGACACCACGTGAACAGCAGGTGCTGCTGTGGTGCGCCTATGGCAAGAGTTCCTGGGAAATCGGGCAGATCCTGGCGTGCAAGGAGTCGACCGTGAATTTCCACGTGTCCAACATCCTGCGCAAATTCGATGTGCCCACCCGGGTAGCTGCAGTGATCAAGGCTATTCGTTACGGCATGCTGGCCGAGCAATGAGGAGGTGACGCATGAGTACCGATCGCCTACCACGCATTGCCGATAGCCACGACCCGTTCTGGCCGCGGGTGGACTTGGGCAGGTTGCATGAACGGCTGAAGCTGCAGCAGCCAGTCAGTGATGCGGCGCTGGAGGTGGCCGCGCGCTGTGCCGTGATTGCCGCGGCAAGCGAGTTCGCCCGCTGGCGAGCGGCGCTGCGTGAGCGGGGCTACCAACGCCTCGAGGACGTGGCCGGGCATGACCATGGGCGCGCCTTGCACGTGTGTTACACCCGTTTTGTCGAAGCCGCGATCCTGCATACCTTGGGTTCCGCGCCTTGCCTGGCTGGACCGCGACGAGGGCTGAAACATGCCTGAACAATGGTTCTGCGACCACTTGGGTTCAACCCTGGCGCAGATGCTGGGGGTGGATGGCAATGTGTTGTTCGCCGCGCTGCTGGGGGCGTTGCTGGTCAGTGCCGCACGCGACCGGTTGATCACCAACACCGCCAAGCGGCTGACACTGGCCAAGAAACTCTTGCTGGTGTTTGTCACCGTAGGCGTGGGTCATTTGTTCGAGCCGCTGATTTCGGAGTCGGTGCCTTTGCTGTCACGTGGCATGGCCGGCTTTGTGGCAGCGGTAATCGTCATTCCGGTGAGCTTGAAGGTCATGGTGCTGGTCGACACCCTCGACCCGCGTGAACTGATCCAGCGCTGGCGAAAACGGGGTTAGCCCGTCAGCTCGCTCAACTGCTGTTCCAGTTGCCGGATTCGCTGCTTGTCTTCGATGAACAGCAAGATGGCTTGGCGGTCGCTGGGCGACAAGGTGCGCAGGCGCTCGAGCACATCGGCTTCCCAACCCGTCAGGCCCCGGCTTGCCGGGGCCTGCTCGCCATGGCCGAGCAGAAGCCAGTCCAGCGAGCAGGCATGTTGCCTGGCGATCTCGATGCAAAGGGAATAGGGAATGCTATCGCGCACCTTCCAGCTGCTGAGCGTCTGCGGGCTCACCGACAGTGCGCGCGAAAGATCGGCGTCGGACTGCGCGCCGGTTAGAAGCTTGAGCCGCGTGAGCACCGCAGCCAGTACGTGAGTACTCATAACAAATATCCATGACTGGTTTAATGATATTCCATGGGCTTAAACTACTCGTTATGAATACAGCCCTGCGTTTTAAGGAGCATTTCTGCAATGAGAAACATCAAACTGAAGAATAGTCCCGATTTTGTGGCCAATACTGACACACTCCGGCGAGCATTCTCACTGAAGTTGAACCTGAACAGTGCTTGCAGGTATTTGCCGTGAGTACTTACAAGCTTGTCTGCCCGCACTGCCACAGCCGGATGCGCATACGCACCAGTGAAGGTCGCCATATTTTCCTGCGCATTGCTTATTTGCAATGCACAACCGAGGCCTGTGGCTGGTCGGTACGTGCCGAATTCGAAATGACCCATGAACTGTCGCCCAGCGGCATGCCCAACCCGGAAGTCTACCTGCCTTCTGCCAATGGTGATTTGCGCAAGGCGGCCCTGCCGGGCGCAGGGCTGGGTAGCCCTGGTGAATGAGCTGGCATGCTCAGCGACCTAAAACACGCACATAAAAAAACACCCCGCATCAGCGGGGTGTTTTCATTGGCAGGGCAATCAGCCGATCAGTTGCAGGCCGGCTTGCTGGACCATTTCCAGCAGGGGTTGCGGGTACACACCCAGTACGAAAGCAAGAATGGCGATGGCCAGCAGCATGACGCCACCGGTGCGCTGCTCCCACTTCAGCGGTGCGTCGTGGCGACGCAGGTTCGGCTCGACCAGGTACAGGGTGACCATGACACGCAGGTAGTAGTACACGCCGATGGCGCTGCCGATCACCAGGGCCCCAACCAGCCACCACAGGTGCGACTCGACACCGGTGGCGATGATGTAGAACTTGCCGATGAAACCGGCGGTCAGCGGGATGCCCGCCAGCGACAGCATCATCACGGTCAGCACTGCAGTCAGGTACGGGCGGCGCCAGAACAGGCCGCGGTATTCGTACAGGGCATCGGCGTCACGGCCGCCATAGGGCGAGGACATCAGGGTGATGACCCCGAAGGCGCCCAGGCTGGTGATCACGTAGGTGACCAGGTACACGCCCATGGCTTCCAGGGCCAGGCCCTTGCTGGCGATCAGGGCGATGAGCAGGTAACCGAAGTGGGCGATGGACGAGTAACCAAGCAGGCGCTTGAGGTTGCTCTGGGTCAGCGCCAGCAGGTTACCGACCAGGATGGAGGCAACGGCGATGACCGCCAGTACGGTGCTCAGCACGCCGCTGCTGGCAGCAGGGGAGAGCATGAACAGGCGCACGACCACGGCGAACACCGCGACCTTGCTTGCGGTTGCGAGGAATGCGGCAACCGGCGCCGGGGCGCCTTCGTACACGTCCGGGGTCCACAGGTGGAAAGGTACCAGCGACAGCTTGAAGGCCAGGCCGACCAGCATCATGCCCAGGCCCAGTTGGGCCACCAGGCTTGGCATGCTGGTAGCCGCCAGGGCCTTGCCAATCTGGTCGAAGCTCAGGCTGCCGGCGTCGGCGTACAGCAAGGCCATGCCGAACAGCAGGAACGCTGAACCGGCGGCCGACAGCACCATGTACTTGATACCGGCTTCCAGCGAGCGCTTGTTGAAGAACGCATAGGCCACCAGGCCGTAGACCGGCACCGACAGCAGCTCCAGGCCGATGAACAGCCCCGCCAGGTGGTTGGCGCTGACCAGCACCAGGCCACCGAGTGCCGACATCAGCAGCAGCAGGTAGAGCTCTTCACGGTTGCCCGGGAAGCCTTTGGAGCCTTCGCCCAGGTAGGCGTGGGCCAGGGTGACGCAAGCCAGCGTGGCCACCAGGATGATCGCCATGTACAGGCAGGCGAACTTGTCGATGGTCAGCAGCGGGGTGACCGCCAACGGTGCCACCTTCAGCACCGGCAGGATCGACAGCAGCGCCAGGTTCAGGCCCACGGTGGACAGCAGGAAGGTTTGCGAGTGGTTGCGCTTCCAGGCGATCGCCAGCATCACCACCACCGTGGTGATGGTGGTGATCAGCATCGGCGCCAATGCGATGAAGTGTTGAGTGGTGAATTCCATAGCGCTCTTACCGGGCCGAAGCGAGTTGAGTGAAAGCGGAGCCGAGCCACTGCTGCACACCACTCATGGTGGCGGCAGAGGTGTCGAGGAATGGCTGCGGATACACGCCCAGCAGGATCAGCAGGACCGCCAGGCCCAGCACCATGATCAGCTCGCGACCGTCCATGCCGGCCAGTACGGTGTCGCTCTTGGCCGGGCCGAAGTAGGCGCGGTGGATCATGATCAGCGAGTACACCGAGCCAAATACCAGGCCGGTGGTGGCGATCACGGTGATCCACGGTACATGCACGAAGCTGCCGAGCAGGATCAGGAACTCGCCGACGAAGTTGCCGGTGCCGGGCAGGCCCAGCGAGGCAGCGGCGAAGAACAGGCTGATGGCGGGCAGGTAGGCGATACGGTGCCACAGGCCGCCCATCTGGCGCATGTCACGGGTGTGCAGGCGCTCGTACAGCTGGCCCGACAGGATGAACAGCGCGGCAGCCGACAGGCCGTGGGCCAGCATCTGGATTACCGCGCCTTGCAGGGCCTGCTGGCTGCCGGAGTAGATACCGATCAGCACGAAGCCCATGTGCGAGACGCTGGAGAAGGCGATCAGGCGCTTGATGTCGGTTTGCGCGAAAGCCAGGAACGCACCGTAGAAGATGCCGATCAGGCCCAGGGTCATGGCAATCGGCGCGAACTCGGCCGAGGCGTTCGGGAACAGCGGCAGGGCGAAGCGCAGCAGGCCATAGGCCGCAGTCTTCAGCAGGATACCGGCCAGGTCCACGGAACCTGCAGTGGGCGCCTGGGCGTGAGCGTCAGGCAACCAGGAGTGGAACGGCACCACCGGCAGCTTCACCGCAAAGGCGATGAAGAAGCCCAGCATCAGCAGGTATTCCACGCCCGCAGGCAACTGGGCCTTGAGCAGGTCGCTGTAGTTGAAGGTGAGCACGCCGGTGGTGTTGTAGTTGACCAGGACCAGGCCAAGGATCGCCACCAGCATGATCAGGCCGCTGGCCTGGGTGAAGATGAAGAACTTGGTCGCCGCGTAGATCCGGGTCTTCTTGCCATCTGCCGAGCTGTGACCCCAGAGCGCGATGAGGAAGTACATCGGCACCAGCATCATTTCCCAGAAGAAGAAGAACAGGAACAGGTCCAGTGCCAGGAACACACCGACCACGCCGCCCAGGATCCACATCAGGTTGAGGTGGAAGAAGCCGACGTGACGCTGGATTTCTTTCCACGAGCACAGGACCGACAGCACACCGAGCAGGCCGGTAAGCAGGATCATCAGCAGCGAGAGGCCATCGAGGGCCAGGTGGATGCTGATGCCGAAGCGCTGGATCCACTGGACTTTGTATTCCAGGGCCCAGGCCGGTTCGGCGCCAGGTGCGGGGGCGAGGGTGTAATCGCCGTGAGCCCACAGCCACAGGCCGATGCCTAGCAGCAGGGACATGGTCAGCAGCGCGATCCAGCGCGGCAGGGTGGCGCCGAAGCGCTCACCCAGCCAGCACAGGAAGCCGCCGATGAAGGGGATCAGGATCAGCCAAGGCAAAATCATGACGGGTTCGTTTCCTTTTGCAGGGTCGCAAGGTTCGCAAAGTTCATGGTCATACCGCAGCCACTACCACAGCGCCGAGTACCAGCACTGCGCCAACGGCGATCGAGGCGGTGTACCAGCGCAGTTGGCCTGTCTCGGTCTTGCTCATGGCGACGTGGCCGCCGCGAGCCAGGCGAGGGATGAGGGCAATGCCGCGGTCAACCGGATCCTTGCGCAGCATGTGGCTGATCAGCAGGTAAGGTTTGACGAACAGCTTGTCGTAGATCCAGTCGAAGCCCCAGGCAGCGAACCACCAGGCCGAAAGCACGCGGCCGATGCTGCTGTTGGCCACCGCACTGACGAAGCTGCGCTTGCCCAGGAACAGCAGGGCTGCCAGCAGGATACCGGCAATGGCGATCGACCCCGAGGTGATTTCCAGCGCGTGCTTGGCGGCGCCACCGGCATGGCCGGCGCTTTCAGGCAGCACGCCGGCCAGCGGTGGGGTGATCCAGGCACCGATGAAGGTCGACAGCACGATCAGTACGCCCAGCGGCAGCCAGTGGCTGATGCCGTGGCCGGCATGCGCTTCGGTCTTGGCTTCGCCGTGGAAGGCGATGAAGATCAGGCGGAAGGTGTACAGCGAGGTCATGAATGCGCCCACCAGGCCGGCGTACAGCAGGCCGGTGTTGCCGCTGGCGAAGGCTTCCCAGAGGATCTCGTCCTTGGAGTAGAAGCCTACCGTCACGATCGGCAGGGCGGCCAGGGCCGCGCCACCGACCACGAAGCTGGCATAGGCCAGGGGCAGTTTCTTCCACAGGCCGCCCATCTTGAAGATGTTCTGCTCGTGGTGGCAGGCCACGATCACCGCACCGGAGGCCAGGAACAGCAGTGCCTTGAAGAACGCGTGGGTCATCAGGTGGAAGATCGCCGCGTCCCAGGCACCGACGCCCAGGGCCAGGAACATGTAGCCGATCTGGCTCATGGTCGAGTAGGCGAGGATACGCTTGATGTCGGTTTGCACCAGCGCAGCGAAGCCGGCCAGTACCAGGGTCACGCCACCGACTACGCCTACCAGGTGCAGGATGTCGGGTGCCAGCAGGAACAGGCCGTTGGTACGGGCGATCAGGTACACGCCCGCAGTCACCATGGTCGCGGCGTGGATCAGTGCCGAAACCGGGGTCGGGCCGGCCATCGCGTCCGCCAGCCAGGTCTGCAGTGGCAACTGGGCCGATTTACCCACCGCACCACCCAGCAGCATCAGCGTTGCCAGCACCATCCAGGTGTCGCCCGCCTGGAATTTCTGTGGTGCCAGCACCAGCAGCTCCTGCACGTTCAAGGTACCCAGTTGGGCGAACAGGATGAACAGGCCGATGGCCATGAACACGTCGCCGATGCGGGTGACGATGAATGCCTTGAGCGCGGCATTACCGTTGTTGCGGTTGCTGTAGTAGAAACCGATCAACAGGTACGAGCACAGGCCCACGCCTTCCCAGCCGAAGTAGATGAACAGCAGGTTATCGCCAAGGATCAGGAACAGCATGCTGGCGATGAACAGGTTGGTGTACGAGAAGAAGCGCGAGTAGCCGGCTTCGCCACGCATGTACCAGGAGGCGAACAGGTGGATCAGGAAGCCGACACCGGTGACCACGCCGAGCATGGTGACCGACAGGCCGTCCAGGTACAGCGTGAAGTTCGGCGCGAAGCCGTCCACCGACATCCATTGCCACAGCAACTGGCTGTAAGCGCCGCCTTCAGGTGGGGCGACGTTGAATTGCCAGATGACGTAGGCGGCCGTGGCCGCCGACAGGCCTACCGAGCCGACGCCGATCAGCGCGGACAGGTTCTCCGAGAACCGTCCGCGCGAGAACGACAGCAGCAGGAAGCCGATGAGGGGAAAGACGAAAGTCAGGAAGAGAAGGTTCATCCGCGCATCTCACTGGCAGCATCGATGTCGAGAGTGTGGAACCGGCGGTACAGCTGCAGCAGGATGGCCAGGCCAATGCTGGCCTCGGCAGCTGCCAGGCTGATCACCAGAATGAACATCACCTGGCCGTCGGGCTGGACCCAACGGGCCCCGGCGACGACGAACGCCAGGGCAGAGGCGTTCATCATGACTTCCAGGCTCATGAGCACGAAGAGGATGTTGCGGCGGACCATCAGGCCAACCAGACCTAAGCAGAACAGGATGCCGGCGACTGCCAGGCCATGTTCGAGAGGGATAGCACCCATGATTTACTCCTTCGCCTCGTTGCGGCCCAGGTGGAAGGCGGTCACAGCTGCCGCCAGCAGCAGCATCGACGCCAGTTCGACCACCAGCAGGTAGGGGCCGAACAGGCTGACCCCCACGGCTTTCGGGCCCACGGTGGTACCGCTGATGCCGGCGCCGCTCGGGGTGACGAACAGCACGTACAGCAGCTCTGCCAGCAGCAGGGCGCCAAGGATGACCGGCCCGGCCCAGATGCCGGGCTTGAGCCAGCCGCGCTCCTGGGCCACCGAAGCCGGCCCGAGGTTGAGCATCATCACCACGAACACGAACAGCACCATGATGGCGCCGGCGTAGGCGATCACTTCCAGGGCACCGGCGAACGGTGCACCCAGGGAGAAGAAGATCATGGCCACGGAAATCAGCGAAATGATCAGGTAAAGCAAGGCGTGCACGGGGTTGGTGCCGGTCACCACCCGAAGGGTGGACACCACGGCGATCCCGGATGCGAAGTAGAAAGCGAATTCCATCTTTCTGTCCTTATGGGAGCAAGCTCTTCACGTTGATCGGCTCGGCTTCGTTCTGTGCAGCGCCTTTCGGCTTGCCAGCGATGGCCATACCCGCAACACGGTAGAAGTTGTAGTCAGGGTTCTTGCCGGGGCCGGAGATCAGCAGATCTTCTTTCTCGTACACCAGGTCCTGACGCTTGAACTCGGCCATTTCGAAATCCGGAGTCAGCTGGATCGCGGTGGTCGGGCACGCTTCTTCACACAGGCCGCAGAAGATGCAGCGCGAGAAGTTGATGCGGAAGAACTCCGGGTACCAGCGGCCGTCCTCGGTTTCGGCTTTCTGCAGCGAGATGCAGCCGACCGGGCAGGCCACCGCGCAGAGGTTGCACGCTACGCAGCGCTCCTCGCCGTCGGGGTCGCGGGTGAGCACGATGCGGCCGCGGTAGCGCGGCGGCAGGTAGACGGGCTCTTCGGGGTACTGCAGGGTGTCGCGTTTGCGAAACCCGTGGGAGAACACCATGGCCAGGCTGCGCAGCTGGGTGCCGGTGCCTTTAACGATGTCGCCGATATACTTGAACATGGGTCAAATCCTCACTGGGCCGCGACGGCTGGCGTGTTGTAGAGCACGAGCGCAGCGGTCACCAGCAAATTGATCAGGGTCAGCGGCAGGCAGAACTTCCAGCTGAAGTCCATCACCTGGTCATAGCGTGGGCGCGGGATCGAGGCGCGCAGCAGGATGAACAGCATGATGAAGAACGCGGTCTTCAATGCGAACCACAGGAACGGCAGTTGCGGCAGGATGCCGAACGGGCCGTGCCAGCCGCCGAAGAACAGGGTTACCAGCAGCGCCGAGATGAGGATGATGCCGATGTACTCACCGACGAAGAACATGCCCCACTTCATGCCGGCATACTCGATGTGGTAGCCGTCGGCCAGTTCCTGTTCCGCTTCCGGCTGGTCGAACGGGTGACGGTGAGTCACGGCCACGCCAGCGATGAAGAAGGTGCAGAAGCCGAAGAACTGCGGAATGATGAACCACAGGTTCTGCGCCTGGTACTCGACGATGTCGCGCATGTTGAACGAACCCACCTGCACCACCACGCCCATCAGCGCCAGGCCCAGGAACACTTCGTACGACACGGTCTGTGCCGAAGCCCGCAAGCTGCCCAACAGGGCGTACTTGTTGTTCGACGACCAGCCGGCAAACAGCACCGCGTAGACCGACAGGCCGGCCATGGCGAAGAAGAACAGCAGGCCGATGTTCAGGTCGGCGACGCCCCAGCCCGGGGTGATCGGGATGATCGAGAAGCCGATCAGCAGGGCGCTCATGGCCACGACTGGCGCCAGGGTGAAGATCATCTTGTCGACGAAGGGCGGGTTCCAGTCTTCCTTGAAGAACATCTTCAGCATGTCGGCTGCGATCTGGAACATGCCGAACGGGCCGACACGGTTCGGACCGTAGCGGTCCTGCCACCAGCCCAGCAAGCGGCGTTCGACGAAGCTGAGCAGCGCGCCGCAGACCACCACGGCCAACAGCACCACGATAGCCTTGACGACCTGGATGATCACATCGATCACTTCGGGGGTGAACCAGCTCATTGTGCTGCCTCCTGCAGACCTTCGACGGGTGCACCGAAGATGGCAGGCGGAATGCCGGCCAGGCCTTTCGGCAGCGCGACCAGGCCAGCGCCCAGCTCTTCATTGATACGCAGCGGCAGGCGCAGGGCCACACCGGCAACGGTCAGGCTCAGCAGCGCACCTTCGTTGACGCCCAGGCGGTCGGCCTCGGACTTGGCCAGGGCCACGTAGGCCGCCGGAATACGCTGTTGCACCGGGGCGGCGCGCGAGGAGCTTTCTTCACTGCCGAACAGGTGGAAGAACGGCACCGCCGTCCAGGTGCCACGGGCCGGGTTGAAGGCGCCCGGAATGGCGCTGAACCAGTTCAGGCGGTCGCCTTGCGACTCGATCAGGCGCACGCCCGGGTCACCAGCACGCAGGTGGCCACCGACCTCGTCCTGGAACTTGTTCCAGGCTTGCGGCGAGTTCCAGCCCGGCGACCAGGCGAACGGCACCTGCTGGCGCGGTTCGGCCGAACCCGAGTAGCCTTCCATGGAGAAGGCGAACGCGGTGTCCTTGTCTTGCGGGGTACGTGGCTCGTGCACGCTG
Organism: Pseudomonas sp. BJP69; assembly: GCF_007633355.1. Classification (NCBI taxonomy): domain Bacteria; kingdom Pseudomonadati; phylum Pseudomonadota; class Gammaproteobacteria; order Pseudomonadales; family Pseudomonadaceae; genus Pseudomonas; species Pseudomonas sp. BJP69. Next base: position 3,552,953 of record NZ_CP041933.1, on the reverse strand, counting down.
ATGTTGGCGCGCATGGCGGTACGGCCGGAGTAGCGCAGCGGCTCGCGGGCCAGCTTCATGCCCTTGATGCGGAACGCGGCGCTTGGCGCGGCATTGACGATGCCGGCCAGTTGCGGCGCGGCAGCCGCACAGGCGCTGGTGACGTGGTCCAGTTGCGTCCAGTCGACCGGCTTGTTCAGCAGGGTGGCACGCAGGGCGTGCATCCAGCGCCAGCCTTCGTGGATCTGGATGCTGCTGTCCAGGTACTGCGGGTCGAACACCTGGAAGAAGCGCTGGGCACGGCCTTCCTGGCTGACCAGGGTACCGTCGCCTTCGGCGAACGAGGCGGCCGGCAACACCAGGTGGGCGCGGTCGACCGTCGGGGTTTTCGAGTGGTCGGCGACGATCACCACTTTGGCGGCCGCCAGGGCTGCGTCGACCTTGGCAGCCGCTACGCGGGCGTACAGGTCGTTTTCCAGCACCACGATCGCATCGGCTTTGCCGCTGATGACGGCGTCCAGCGCGGCATCCACCGACTCGCCACCGAGCATGGCCAGGCCGATGCTGTTGGCCTCTGGCACCACCAGGCTCAGGGAGCCGTTTTTCTCGCGCAGCTTCAGGGCCTTGGCGATGTTGGCGGCGGCTTCGATCAGGGCCGGGTCGGCCAGCGAAGTGCCCGCTACCACCAATGGGCGCTTGGCGGCCACCAGGGCGTCGGCGATGCGCTGGGCCAGGGCTTTGGCTTCGGCGTCCAGGCCTTCGACAGCCGGGGCGCTCGGGTCGATGGCGTGAGCCACGGCGAAGCCGAGGCGGGCCAGGTCGGCGGGGGCTGCGTGTACACACTCTTCCGCCACGTCGTCCAGCTTGGTTTGCGCCAGCGAAGCGATGAACAGCGGGTACAGCGCGTGCTGGCCGATGTTCTTCACGGCAGCGTCGAGCCAAGGCTGCACCTTCATCGCTTCGGCCATGGCCTCGGCCTTGCCCTTGGTCGCCTGGCGCACAGCCAGGGCGACGCGGGCAGCGGTCTGGGTCAGGTCTTCACCCAGCACGAACACGGCGTCGTGGTCTTCGATATCGCGCAGGGTCGGCACCGGCAGCGGGCTGTTGTTCAGCACGTCCAGGGCCAGGCGCACCCGGGCCAGCTCGCCAGCTTCCATGCCCGAGTAGAAGTACTCGGCACCGACCAGCTCACGCAGGCCGTAGTTGCTTTCGAGGCTGGCACGTGGCGAACCGATGCCGACGATGGTGCGGCCGCGCAGCAGGTCGGCGGCCTTGTCCAGGGCGGCGTCCAGGCCCAGCTTGGTGCCGTCGGCCAGTTGTGGCTGGCGCGGGCGGTCCGTGCGGTTGACGTAACCGTAGCCAAAGCGGCCGCGGTCGCACAGGAAGTACTGGTTCACCGAACCGTTGAAGCGGTTTTCGATACGGCGCAGCTCGCCATAGCGCTCGCCTGGGCTGATGTTGCAGCCGCTGGAGCAGCCATGGCAGATGCTCGGGGCAAACTGCATGTCCCACTTGCGGTTGTAGCGCTCGGAGTGGGTCTTGTCGGTGAACACGCCTGTTGGGCAGACTTCGGTCAGGTTGCCGGAGAACTCGCTTTCCAGCACGCCGTCTTCGACGCGACCGAAGTACACGTTGTCGTGGGCGCCGTAGACACCCAGGTCGGTCCCGCCGGCGTAGTCCTTGTAGTAGCGCACGCAGCGATAGCAGGCGATGCAGCGGTTCATCTCATGGGCGATGAACGGGCCGAGGTCCTGGTTCTGGTGGGTACGCTTGGTGAAACGGTAGCGGCGCTCGTTGTGGCCGGTCATTACCGTCATGTCCTGCAGGTGGCAGTGACCGCCTTCCTCGCACACCGGGCAGTCGTGCGGGTGGTTGGTCATCAGCCATTCGACGACGCTGGCGCGGAACGCCTTGGACTCTTCATCGTCGATGGAGATCCAGGTGCCGTCGGAAGCAGGGGTCATGCAGGACATAACGATACGACCACGGGTGTCGTTCTCGTCGGTGTACTGCTTGACCGCGCACTGCCGGCAGGCACCCACGCTACCAAGCGCGGGGTGCCAGCAGAAATAAGGGATGTCGAGGCCGAGTGACAGACACGCCTGTAACAGGTTGTCAGCACCGTTGACTTCGAGCGCTTTGCCGTCTACGTGGATAGTGGCCATTGTTCAAAGTTCTTCGTTGGCCCGCGTGAGCGGGCGTGGCTAATGGAAATCGGTGAGCCTGCGGCACGCCACGAGTCATTCGGGCCTGCCGACGGGCTGGCGGGTGGCACGGACCACCCGCGTTCTATCTTTTTATGCGCCGACCACAATCGGCTTCGCCAGGTTCGGGCGCAGGGTGCCAGCGCTTTCAGGCGCCACACCGGCCTCGAACTCCGAGCGGAAGTATTTGATGGCACTGCCCAATGGCTCGACGGCACCCGGTGCGTGAGCACAGAAGGTACGGCCTGGGCCGAGGAAGTTGACCAGCCCCAGCAGCGTCTCGATGTCTTCGGCGCGGCCCTGGCCGTTTTCCAGTGCGCGCAGCATTTTCACGCTCCACGGCAGGCCGTCACGGCAAGGGGTGCACCAGCCACACGACTCGCGGGCGAAGAACTCTTCCATGTTGCGCAGCAGCGACACCATGTTGACGCTGTCGTCTACCGCCATGGCCAGGCCCGTACCCATGCGGGTGCCGACCTTGGCGATGCCACCGGCGTACATCTGCGCGTCGAGGTGCTCGGGCAGCAGGAAGCCGGTACCGGCGCCGCCTGGCTGCCAGCACTTGAGCTTGAAGCCGTCACGCATGCCACCGGCGTAGTCCTCGAACAGCTCGCGGGCGGTAACGCCGAACGGCAGCTCCCACAGGCCCGGGTTCTTGACCTTGCCGGAGAAGCCCATCAGCTTGGTGCCGTGGTCTTCGCTGCCTTCACGGGCCAGCGACTTGTACCAGTCGTTGCCGTTGGCGACGATGGCTGGCACGTTGCACAGGGTTTCGACGTTGTTCACGCAGGTCGGTTTGCCCCATACACCCACGGCAGCAGGGAAGGGCGGTTTGGAGCGCGGGTTGGCGCGGCGGCCTTCCAGCGAGTTGATCAGCGCGGTTTCTTCACCGCAGATGTAGCGCCCGGCACCGGTGTGCACGAACAGCTCGAAATCGAAACCGCTGCCCAGGATGTTCTTGCCCAAAAGGCCTGCGGCCTTGGCTTCATCGATGGCGCGGTTGAGGTTCTTCGCGGCGGTGGTGTATTCGCCGCGCAGGAAGATGTAGCCGCGGTAGGCCTTCAGGGCGCGGGCGCTGATCAGCATGCCCTCCACCAGCAGATGGGGCTGTTGCTCCATCAGCATGCGGTCCTTCCAGGTGTTGGGCTCCATTTCGTCCGCGTTGCACAGCAGGTAGCGGATGTTCATGGATTCGTCTTTGGGCATCAGGCCCCACTTCACCCCGGTGGGGAAGCCGGCGCCACCACGGCCCTTGAGGCCGGAGTCCTTGACGCTTTGCACGATATCGTCGGCGGACATGTCTGCCAGCGCCTTGCGCGCGGCGGCGTAGCCGTTCTTCGATTCATACTCGGCCAGCCATACCGGTTCGCCGTCGTCACGCAGGCGCCAGGTCAGCGGGTGGGTTTCGGCCGTGCGCGCGATGCGGTTGGCCGGGCCGAAGGAAGTAATGGTCATACGTAACCCTCCAGCAGTTTGGAAACGCCAGCCGGCTGCACGTCACCGAAGGTGTCGTCGTCGATCATCAGCGCCGGGGCTTTGTCGCAGTTGCCCAGGCAGCATACCGGCAGCAGGGTGAAGCGGCCGTCTGCGGTAGTCTGGCCAAGGCCGATGCCCAGTTCGCTCTGGATCTGGCTGACCACCGATTCGTGGCCGCCGATGTAGCAGACCATGCTGTCGCACACGCGGATGATGTGGCGGCCGACTGGCTGGCGGAAAATCTGGCTGTAGAAGGTGGCTACACCTTCGACGTCGCTGGCCGGAATGCCCAGCACTTCGCCGATGGCGTGAATGGCGCCGTCCGGCACCCAGCCGCGTTCCTTCTGAACGATCTTCAGGGCTTCGATGGACGCCGCGCGCGGGTCCTCGTAGTGGTGCATTTCGTGCTCGATGGCCGAGCGCTCGGTTTCGCTCAGGGCGAAACGGTCTGTCTGGATAAGCGTGCTGTTCATGCTTAGCGGTCCACGTCAGCCATAACGAAGTCGATACTGCCCAGGTACGCAATGAGGTCGGCGACCATGCTGCCTTTGATCACCGATGGGATCTGCTGCAGGTGCGGGTAGCTCGGGGTACGGATCCGGGTGCGGTAGCTCATGGTGCCGCCATCGCTCGTCAGGTAGTAACTGTTGATGCCCTTGGTTGCCTCGATCATCTGGAACGACTCGTTGGCCGGCATCACCGGGCCCCACGAGACTTGCAGGAAGTGCGTGATCAGGGTTTCGATGTGCTGCAGGGTGCGCTCTTTCGGCGGCGGCGTGGTCAGCGGGTGATCCGCCTTGTACGGGCCTTCCGGCATGTTGCGCAGGCACTGGTCGATGATGCGGATACTCTGGCGCATCTCCTCGACACGGACCATGCAGCGATCGTAGGCATCGCCGTTGTGGGCCAGCGGTACTTCGAACTCGAAGTTCTCGTAGCCGGAGTAAGGGCGGGCTTTGCGCAGGTCGAAGTCGCAACCGGTGGCGCGCAGGCCGGCACCGGTGGTGCCCCAGGCCAGTGCTTCCTTGGTGTTGTAGGCAGCGACGCCGATGGTACGGCCCTTGAGGATGCTGTTCTGCAAGGCCGCCTTGGTGTACTCGTCGAGGCGCTTGGGCAGCCATTCGACGAAGTCCTTGACCAGCTTGTCCCAGCCGCGCGGCAGGTCGTGGGCGACGCCACCGATACGGTACCAGGCCGGGTGCAGGCGGAAACCGGTGATCGCCTCGATCACGGTGTAGGCGCGCTGGCGGTCGGTGAAGGTGAAGAACACCGGGGTCATGGCACCCACGTCCTGAATATAGGTGCCCAGGAACAGCAGGTGGCTGGTGATGCGGAAGAACTCGGCGAGCATGATGCGGATCACGTCGACCTTCTGCGGCACCTGGATGCCGGCCAGCTTCTCCACCGCGAGCACGTACGGCAGGTTGTTCATCACCCCGCCGAGGTAGTCGATACGGTCGGTGTAGGGGATGAAGCTGTGCCAGGACTGGCGCTCGGCCATTTTCTCGGCGCCACGGTGGTGGTAGCCGATGTCCGGTACGCAGTCGACGATCTCTTCACCGTCCAGCTGCAGCACGATACGGAATGCACCGTGCGCCGAAGGGTGGTTGGGGCCGAGGTTGAGGAACATGTAGTCCTCGTTGGCGCCCTGACGCTTCATGCCCCAGGCTTCGGGGTTGAAGCGCGCCGATTCCTCTTCGAGCTGCTGCTTGGCCAGGGTCAGGCTGTACGGGTCGAACTCGGTGGCACGGGCCGGGTAGTCCTTGCGCAGCGGGTGGCCTTCCCAGGTGGGGGGCATCATGATGCGGCTGAGGTGCGGGTGGCCGGCAAAGTCGATGCCAAACATGTCCCAGACTTCGCGCTCGTACCAGTTGGCGTTCGGCCAGATGCTGGTCACCGATGGCAGGTTGAGGTCGCCTTCGCTGAGCGACACCTTGATCATCACGTCGCTGTTACGCTCGATCGACAGCAGGTGGTAGAACACGCTGAAGTCGGCGGCTGGCAGGCCGCGGCGCTGGGTACGCAGGCGTTCGTCGACGCCGTGCAGGTCGTACAGCATGCTGTACGGCTTGGCCACGCCACGCAGGAAGCTCAACACTTCCTTGAGTTGGGCGCGCTTGACCCACAGCACGGGCATGCCGGTGCGGGTTTCCTGGGCGACGAATGCTTCGGCGCCAAAACGGTTGTGCAGTTCGACGACCACATCCTGGTCGTCAGCCTTGTAGGGCGGAATGAAAATAGCGTTGTCCGCTGTCATGGTCTCGGTCGCTTTGGGTCAACGTTAAGAATGAAGCCAGGCCGCCGGCTCCATGGGGAGCGGGCGGCAGGTCGCTGGATCAGACTTCGTCGGGGCTGCGCAGGTTGGTTACGGCAATGCGCTGCTCGCGACGCATGTCTTTCTGGGCTGGCATCTCGGCACGGTAAATACCTTGATCACCAACAACCCAGGAAAGCGGGCGTCGTTCTTGGCCAATCGACTCCTGCAGCAGCATCAAGCCTTGCAGGAAAGCCTCAGGGCGTGGCGGGCAGCCAGGCACATAGACGTCCACGGGGAGGAACTTGTCGACCCCCTGAACGACCGAGTAGATGTCGTACATGCCACCGGAATTGGCGCACGACCCCATGGAGATCACCCACTTGGGCTCGAGCATCTGCTCGTACAGGCGCTGGATGATCGGCGCCATTTTCACGAAGCAGGTACCGGCAATGACCATGAAGTCGGCCTGACGCGGCGAGGCCCGGATGACTTCGGCGCCGAAGCGGGCGATGTCGTGAGGTGCGGTGAAGGCCGTGGTCATTTCCACGTAGCAGCAGGACAGGCCGAAGTTGTACGGCCACAGTGAGTTCTTGCGACCCCAGTTGACCGCGCCACGCAGCACATCTTCGAGCTTACCCATGAAGATGTTCTTGTGGACCTGGTCCTCCAGCAGCTGATCGGTGACGGTTTCCCGTTCACCGACCGGGTACTGCTCGTTGGGCGCATCCGGATCGATTCTGGTGAGATTGTATTGCATGCCAAAGCCTCATTGTTTCAGCTTCGCTTGCCGCTTGCGGCGACCTTCGGGAGCCCAATCAAGTGCCCCGACGCGCCATAGGTAGACAAGACCTGCCAACAGAATTGCTATGAAAACGAGTGCTTCGACGAACCCGGTCCAGCCGCTTTCGCGGACGGACACAGACCATGCAAAGAGAAAGAGGGCTTCGATATCGAAGATCACGAACAGCATCGCGACCAGATAGAATTTGGCGGACAGGCGCAGGCGGGCGCTGCCGACGGGCAGCATGCCGGATTCGAAGGGTTCGTTCTTGGCGCGGCCCCATGCCTTGCTACCGAGCAGGCTGGACAGGCCGAGCATGAAGGCGCACAGGCCGACGACACCCAGGAGGAAGATGGCAAAGCCCCAGTTGTGGGCGATGAGTCCTGCCGAATCGGACATGCTAGAAATCCTTATACAGAGACCCAGCTCTGCAGTCTGAAATAAGTGTAGAGCGGCGACCTGGTGTCGCACATGCAGTGACCAAATGTCGCAGCTGAATCAATCGCGCTGATTTTATGGGTAAACCTGGTGCAAGTAAAATTTCTGTAGCAAATTTATCCGTAGGATTTAGTGCAACAGCAGCGCGTAAATGGCTGAAAGCCTTGAAATTCGGGCATTGCGTGCGCTTTTGTTAATTATGTTTCTTGCGAGTGGTAACGAATTACAAGTTTCGTAATGATAATTAATATCATTTGGCCTGATGCCATTTAATTGGGCTGTTCTGAGCCTTGTAAAGTTCATCTGGCGAGTCCCCCTACTTGTAAATGCGAAAGGGCCGTGTTCTAGCAGCTTTGCGCGGCGGTTGCACCGCTCTGGGTCAATACTTTAGTGGTTGGGTCATGACTGGCTGATGAAGCGGCCGGCCAGTGCTGCCCTGGGTGCGGTGCTGCCACAAGCATAGACGTGATTGTGGGGTTTGTTGGGCTGGCGTGGGTCGCGTGAGGGCTGCCATTTGTATGGCGAAAGGAATGCAGCACCTGTGAGACCGAGCGCCGCCCGCGCGGCGCATCGCGGCTAAAGCCGCTCCTACGTTTGTTTCCGGCCAGTCCATCCTGTGCCAGGCGCGCGCGACCGCCTTGTTTGTACGTCGCCATATCGAGGCGTGCGCCAAAGCGTTCGCGCGCAAATCCCACAGGCATAACTGGCCCGAAACAAGCGTAGGAGCGAGCGCAGCTCGCGAAGCGCCGCGCGGGCGGCGCTCGATCTGCGCAACACCGCAAAAACCAAGGCAGGCACCTCGCCGCCCTGATGCGGTCCTTGCTGGTTTGCTGCCTCAAGATAGACCTGATTATGGGGTTTGTTGGGGCTGCCGTTGTGTCGCGTGAGGGCTGCCATTTGTATGGCGAAAGGAATGCAGCGCCTGTGAGACCGAGCGCCGCCCGCGCGGCGCATCGCCGGCAAGCCGGCTCCCACATCTGTTTCGAGCCAATGATGCCTGTGTGATTTGCGCGCGCCCCCTCTGGCGCATGGCTCGATACCGCGCCGTATGTGCTAGGCGGTCGCCTGCGCTGGCCCAGGATGGACTGGCCCGAAACAGATGTGGGAGCCGGCAAGCTGAACTGGCATGCAGCACAGAGGCACCCCTGATAGGCACGATTCGTCTGTAGGAGCGGCCTTGTGTCGCGAAAGGGCCGCAGAGCGGCCCCGGCAATTTTGCGGTGGCGCACAGATCCCGGGGGCGCTACGCACCCCTTTCGCGACACAAGGCCGCTCCTACAGGGTTCATCCGCGAAAGGGCCGGTACCGGCAAAAACAAAGGCCCGGCGCTTTTACAAGCGCCGGGCCTTCTTTCAACCGCAAGCCACTATCAGTGGAATTGCTCTTCTTCGGTCGAACCCGTCAGTGCAGTCACCGACGAAGCCCCACCCTGAATCACAGTGGTCATGTCGTCGAAGTAGCCAGTACCCACTTCCTGCTGGTGCGCCACGAAGGTGTAGCCCTTGCTGGCGTCAGCGAATTCCTGCTCCTGCAGCTTCACATAGGCGGTCATGTCGTTGCGGGCGTAGTCGTGCGCCAGGTTGAACATGCCGTGCCACATGTTGTGGATGCCGGCCAGGGTGATGAACTGGTGTTTGTAGCCCATGGCCGACAGTTCGCGCTGGAACTTGGCAATGGTGGCGTCGTCCAGGTTCTTCTTCCAGTTGAAGGAAGGCGAGCAGTTGTACGACAGGATCTGGTCCGGGTACTCCTTCTTGATCGCTTCGGCGAAGCGGCGGGCTTCGTCCAGGTCCGGTTTGGCAGTCTCGCACCAGATCAGGTCGGCATACGGCGCGTAGGCCAGGCCGCGGGCGATGGCCTGGTCGAGGCCGGCGCGTACCTTGTAGAAGCCTTCGCGGGTGCGCTCGCCAATCACGAACGGCTGGTCGTACGGGTCGCAGTCGCTGGTCAGCAAGTCGGCGGCGTTGGCGTCGGTACGGGCCAGGATAATGGTCGGCACACCCGACACGTCAGCAGCCAGGCGCGCGGCCACCAGCTTCTGCACGGCTTCCTGGGTCGGTACCAGTACCTTGCCACCCATGTGGCCGCACTTTTTCACCGAGGCCAGCTGGTCTTCGAAGTGCACGCCGGCGGCGCCTGCTTCGATCATGTTCTTCATCAGCTCGTAGGCGTTCAGTACGCCGCCGAAACCGGCTTCAGCGTCAGCCACGATCGGCGCGAAGTAGTCGATGTAGCCTTCGTCGCCCGGGTTCTTACCCGCTTTCCACTGGATCTGGTCAGCGCGGCGGAACGCATTGTTGATGCGCTTGACCACGGTCGGTACCGAGTCGACCGGGTACAGCGACTGGTCCGGGTACATGGACTCGGCCGAGTTGTTGTCGGCGGCAACCTGCCAGCCGGACAGGTAGATGGCCTGGATGCCGGCTTTTACCTGCTGGACTGCCTGGCCGCCAGTCAGGGCGCCCATGCAGTTGACGAAGTCTTTCTCAGGGCGGAAGGACGGGTGGGCACCTTCGGTGACCAGCTTCCACAGTTTCTCTGCACCCTGGCGGGCAAAGGTGTGCTCGGGTTGCACGGAGCCACGCAGGCGAACGACATCAGCGGCGGTGTAGGTACGGGTCACGCCTTTCCAGCGCGGGTTCTCGGCCCAGTCTTTCTCGAGGGCTGCAATTTGCTGTTCGCGTGTCAGTGCCATGGAAATAAACCTCGTCGCATCGATCTTGAGTTAATTGTGCTGATGCTCGGAGCAGATCAGGTGCCTGGCGGCTGTCCTGTTCGCAGGTGTGCGGCGGCGAACGCGAAGGCTCGAAGGGGAAGGAGAGTGCAGGCCAGGCAGAGGCGCCCCGGCAGGTCGGCTCGTGGATGCCTAACTGCGGTGCTACGCGATTGCCATTACTGCGGTGATGCGCTTCCGTCCCTCGGGACAACTTCTTCGTTGCAGTCGCAATCCCGTCGAACCGCCTTGTGGGCCGTATAGACACAAGGCGCCTCCGGGGGTGGGAGGAGCGCGCCTCGAAGGCCCTTGCCAGGGCCCCTGATTAGCGGGAGCGAGGCCATCATGCCCTTGGGAAAAACACCCTGTCAAATGTTTTGTAGTGGTTTTTTGTGCTTACTACATCTTTGGTCTAATACGACTTGTCAGTCAGTTTCAAGGCCTTTGGTCGAGGCCTTGAATTGCCTGGGATCAGTCGAGAAGGTCGACTTTTACACGCAAAGTCATGTTTTCACCGCGCTGGGTGCTGTAACTGCGGCTTGACGTACTGCGGTCCGCTTGGCTCTGCTGGTTGTAGCCCGCCAGGGTGATCCACTCGCCGAGCTTGCCAGTGATGGTTGTGTCGGTACTTTGCACTTTTACTACATCTGCACGTTCCTGGCTGATGCGGTCATTATTTGTGCTTATTTGCAGACGAACCGTTTCTCCGCTCAGAGTCGGGGTGACATAGAAACCTTGGGTCACGTTGCGGTATTCGGTGTTGCTCTGGAGGCGCCCGTAGCCGTCGGTGCTGGTGCTGGTAACCGGGATGCTCTGGCCAACCTGGATGAGTGCTGGCTGGCCTTCGCTGGCCTGAACTTGCTGCATGCCACCGTCGCGGTTGCTGGTGCCGTAGCGAATCACCTGGCCGTTGCCCCGGTTGTCCTGGAAGTTGCTGTCGTTGTTGTCAACGCTGATCAGCAGGCGCTTGGGCGCGGTATCCAGCTGCTGCAGCAAGGCACGCAGGTCGTCGATGCGCTCGGGGCTGGCGTTGACGATCAGCTTGTTCTCGAAGGCGCTGACCGTGCCGTCTTTGGCGATGAATGCCTGTGCGGCAGGCAGCAGTTCGGCACTGCTGCGGTGCTGCAGCGGCAATACCTCGGTGGCGGCCTGGGCGGTGAGGCTGGCGGCCAGCAGCAGGGCGGCGCATAGGGGGCGTAGCGGCATGTCCATGATCTCCGCAGGTGGGGTTGCCATGATGGCAAAGGCGTCCTGCCTGTGCTGGATGCACATCAAAAACTGCCTTTTATCCTGGCTTTATCCAGGAAACTATAAATTATAGTCAGCCAGATAATTGCAGATAATCGCCCTCCACAGGCCTTGCCAGGGAGCCTGAGAGCCCTTCGGCTACATTGCGCGGTGGCTGCTGTCAGACAAATTCCGTAACATCCCGCCTTCGATTTTTGCCCGCTCTAAAGGCCGTACAGGTGCCCCAGGCTGTTGTCCGGCTAATTACAGGATGCCCATGAAACACACCCGACTCCGCGCCGACCTGCTCGCCGGCCTGACCACTTCGTTCGCCTTGGTGCCCGAGTGCATCGCCTTTGCCCTGGTGGCCCACCTCAACCCGCTGATGGGCCTGTACGGTGCGTTCATCATTTGCACCTTGACCGCACTGTTCGGCGGTCGGCCGGGCATGATTTCCGGGGCTGCCGGCTCGATGGCGGTGGTGATCGTGGCGCTGGTGGTGCAGCACGGCGCGCAATACCTGCTGGCAACGGTGCTGCTGGGCGGGGTGGTGATGATTCTGTTCGGCCTGCTGCGCCTGGGCAAGCTGGTGCGCCTGGTGCCGTACCCGGTCATGCTGGGCTTCGTCAACGGCTTGGCCATTGTCATTGCAATGGCCCAGCTGGAGCATTTCAAAAACGGTGAGCACTGGCTCAGTGGCACGCCTTTGTACCTGATGATCGGCCTGGTGGCGCTGACCATGGCGGTGGTCTACCTCTTGCCGAAGCTCACCCGCGCCGTACCGCCGGCACTGGTGGCGATTCTTGGCGTTGGCTTGCTGGTGTACCTGCTCGGCTTGCCCACCCGCACCTTGGGTGACATGGCGCACATTGCTGGCGGCTTGCCGGGGCTGGCGCTGCCGGATGTGCCGTGGAACCTGGAAACCCTCAAGATCATCGCCCCCTACGCGGTGCTGATGGCCATGGTCGGCCTGCTGGAAACCCTACTCACGCTGAACCTGACCGACGAAATCACCGAAAGCCGCGGCTACCCGGACCGCGAGTGCGTGGCATTGGGCGCCGCGAACATGGTGTCGGGCCTGTGCGGTGGCATGGGGGGTTGCGCGATGATCGGGCAAACGGTGATCAACCTGAGCTCCAATGGCCGTGGCCGGCTGTCGGGTGTGGTAGCCGGGGTGATGATTCTGCTGTTCGTGTTGTTCCTGTCGCCTTTGATCGAGCGTATTCCCCTGGCGGCGCTGGTTGGCGTGATGTTCGTGGTGGCCCAGCAGACCTTTGCCTGGGCGTCCTTGCGGGTGTTGCACAAGGTGCCGGTCAACGATGTGCTGGCGATCATCGCGGTGACCGTGGTCACGGTGTTTACCGACCTGGCCATGGCAGTGCTATTCGGCATCGTGATCGCGGCGCTGAACTTTGCCTGGCAGCATGCCCGGGAGTTGTACGCCGACAGCCATGAAGACGCCGATGGCGGCAAACACTATCAGGTCCATGGCACGCTGTTCTTCGCCTCGACCACTTCATTTCTCGACCAGTTCGATGCCGCCAGCGACCCGGCCCAGGTCACGCTGGACTGCCAGCACCTGAGCTTTGTCGATTACTCGGCGGTTGCCGCACTGCAGACCTTGCGCGAGCGTTATGCCAAGGCGGGCAAGCACCTGCGCGTGGTGCATCTGTCGGAGCGGTGCAAGAAGCTGTTGAAGCGGGCAGGGGAGCAGCACTGAGAAAGGTTATTGTCTGTGCTGGCCTCTTCGCGGGCTCGCCCGCTCCCACAGGAATGGCGCAGGCGCTGCCCCAGTGGGAGCGGGCGTGCCCGCGAAGAGGCCGGTACAGGCGAATGAATCACTCCCCGCGGTTCTTCTTGACGATGCCATCGGCGATGCTGGCTGGGGCCTCGGCATAGCGGGTGAACTCCATCGAGAAGCTGGCCCGGCCCTGGGTCATCGAGCGCATCGAGGTGGCGTAGCCGAACATTTCGCCCAACGGCACCTCGGCGCGGATCACCTTGCCTGCCGGGGTTTCGTCGCCGTCCTGGATCATGCCCCGGCGCCGGCTCAGGTCGCCCAGGATGTCGCCCTGGTATTCCTCGGGGGTGACCACCTCCACCTTCATCACCGGCTCCAGCAGTACCGCGCCGCCTTTATGCGACAGTTGCTTGGTGGCCATCGACGCTGCGATCTTGTAGGCCATCTCGTTGGAGTCCACATCGTGGTACGAGCCGTCATACACCGCTGCCTTCAGGTTGATCAGCGGGTAGCCGGCCAGCACGCCGTTCTTCATCTGTTCTTCGATACCTTTCTGGATAGCCGGGATGTATTCGCGTGGCACCACGCCGCCGACGATCTCGTTGACGAACTCCAGGCCTTCCTTGCCTTCGTCACCGGGGGCGAAGCGGATCCAGCAATGACCGTACTGGCCGCGGCCGCCGGACTGGCGGACGAAGCGGCCCTCGATCTCGCAGGTGTTGCGGATTTTCTCGCGGTAGGCCACCTGCGGCTTGCCGATATTGGCCTCGACGTTGAATTCACGGCGCATGCGGTCGACGATGATGTCCAGGTGCAACTCGCCCATGCCGGAGATGATGGTCTGGCCGGTTTCTTCGTCGGTGCGCACGCGGAATGACGGGTCTTCCTGGGCCAGTTTGCCCAGGGCGATGCCCATTTTTTCCTGGTCGGCCTTGGTTTTCGGTTCCACGGCCACGGAAATCACCGGGTCGGGGAAGTCCATGCGTTCCAGGATGATTGGCTTGTCCATGTCGCACAGGGTGTCGCCGGTGGTCACGTCCTTCATGCCGATGAGGGCAGCGATGTCACCGGCGCATACGTCCTTGATCTCCGCGCGCTGGTTGGCGTGCATCTGCACCATGCGGCCGATGCGCTCTTTCTTGCCCTTGACCGAGTTGAGCACGGCATTGCCGGAGCTGAGCACCCCGGAGTACACCCGGGCGAAGGTCAGGGTGCCGACGAACGGGTCGGTGGCGATCTTGAAGGCCAGGGCCGAGAACGGCTCCTTGTCGTCGGCGTGGCGTTCCAGGTGCTTGTTTTCGTCGTCGGGGTCGGTGCCCTTGATTGCCGGGATTTCCGACGGGGCAGGCAGGTAATCGATCACCGCATCGAGCATCAGCGGCACGCCCTTGTTCTTGAACGAGGAGCCGAGGATGGTGGGTACGATTTCGTTGTTCAGGGTGCGTTTGCGCAGGCCGGCCTTGATTTCTTCGATGCTGAGCTCTTCGCCCTCGAGAAACTTCTCGGTCAGTTCGTCGTCGGCCTCAGCCGCGGCCTCCACCATCTTCGCGCGCCATTCATCGGCCAGCGCCTTGAGCTCGGCAGGTATCTCTTCTTCGCGATAGCTGGTGCCGTTATCGGCATCGTTCCAGTAGATAGCTTTCATCTTCACCAGGTCGATCTGGCCGATGAAATGCTCTTCACTGCCAATGGCCAGCTGGATCGGCACCGGGTGGTGGCCCAGGCGCTGGTCGATCTGTTTGACCACCCGCAGGAAGTCGGCGCCCTGGCGATCCATCTTGTTGATGTAGGCCAGGCGCGGCACATGGTACTTGTTGGCCTGGCGCCAGACCGTTTCGGACTGGGGCTCGACCCCGTCGGCGCCGCTGAAGACCACCACGGCACCATCGAGTACGCGCAGCGAGCGTTCCACTTCGATGGTGAAGTCGACGTGGCCGGGGGTGTCGATGATGTTGAACCGGTACTTGTCGGCGAACTGCTTGGTCGAGCCTTGCCAGAAGGCCGTGGTCGCCGCCGAGGTGATGGTGATGCCGCGCTCTTGCTCCTGGGCCATCCAGTCCATGGTCGCGGCGCCATCGTGCACCTCGCCCATCTTGTGGTTGACCCCGGTGTAGAACAGGATCCGCTCGGTAGTCGTGGTCTTGCCGGCGTCGACGTGGGCGACGATGCCGATGTTGCGGTACAGCTCGATGGGCGTTGTGCGGGCCATGGCGGACTACCTGCGGCTGGGCGGATTCCACCACGTTAGCAGACCCGTGGAATCCTGCCGTGCCGCCGGGCTGTCAGTCGGCCTGGGCCTGCAGCAGCCACTGGCCATCCACTTCGCGAGCCAGGCCACACGCCGGTAGCAAAGCCAGCAAGCGTGGGTGCAGGCCGGCTTCGGTGAAGGTCTTGAGCGTGGCCAGGTCCAGCGCGCCGATCAGGTTCAGGTCGGCCTTGGTATAGGACAGCCAGGCTTTCTTCAGCACCTGGGCCACATCGCTGCCGGCGGTGCTGGCGAAACGGCGGTGCCACGGGCGGCCGTCGAAGGTGAAGGTGTGCGCGTGGCTATAGGTGCTGGGGTCGGCACCTTCGACGCAGCGGTGGCAGCGGCACGGGCCCTCGCCGAAAGCGTTGCGCAGGTAGCTGTTGAAGTCCACCACCGGCTTGAGGGACAGACGTTTGTCGACATCGAACAGGTCGGCGATCAGGGGTTCTTCGGCGCTCACTCGGGATCCTCGTGTGGTGTGGCGTGCATCGGCGGGCACCCTAACAGATCGGGGCAGCCAGATCACCTGTTGCAGGGCTGGCCTGTTCGCAGGTGAACCCGCTCCTACAGGGGCTGCAGCGTATTCAAGGGTTGTATGCCTGTGGGCGCTGGCTTGCCAGCGATGAGGCCAGTAGAGACAACAGGCAACGCCTGCCGTACTCTACGCGCCCATACGCCTACCCACCCATTGAGGTAACCCCGCTTGAGCACCCAGTACCCGTACATCGCCACCGTCACCATCAGCGCCGAGGACCGTGGGGGCGATACCGAGGCATCGGAAAACCCCGGTATGCGCGTTGGCCTGGAGGCGGTGACCGAAACCCTGAAAAAGGTGCATTTCGTCGGTACGCTCGCGGCGCCTGAAAAGAATGCCACGCACATTTGCGTCACCCTGGAGAACGGCCTGACCTACTACGGCCCGATCGTCAATGGCCATGCCGAACTCGAAGGCGGCTGGATCGCGTTCGAGTCCGACATGCTCACCCCGGCAGAACTGGGTTTGTAACGCTCAGTTCAACTCCGCCAGGCACTGCTCGAGGATATCCAGCCCTTCTTCGAGCACCTCGGCCTCGATGGTCAGCGGTGCCAGCAGGCGGATGATGTGCCGCGCCTTGCCGCTGGGCATCAGCAGCAGGCCTTTGGCGCGCGCCGCGTCCAGCACCTTGGCCAGTTGCGCCGGGGCCGGGCTGCCGTCTGCATTGACGAATTCAATCCCGCGCATGGCGCCCACGCCGGTCAGGCGCCCGATGAACGGGTACAGGCCCGAGGCCGTCCAACGCTGGTGGCGGCTGACGATGGCCTGCTCCTGGCGCTCACCCCAGGTAGCCACGTTCTCGTCGGTCATCTGCGCCAGGCTGGCCAGTGCTGCGGCACAGGCAATGGGGTTGCCCGAGTAGGTGCCGCCGAGGCCGCCCTTGGGTAATGACCCCATCAGGTCCTTGCGCCCGACCACTGCACCCAAGGGCATCCCGCCGGCAATGCTCTTGGCCAGCAACAGCAGGTCGGGCTCGAGCCCCAGGCGCGGGAAGGCGAAGCGCTGGCCGGTGCGGCCAAAGCCTGACTGGATCTCGTCGATGATGATCAGGATGCCGTGCTGGTCGCAGAAGCGGCGCAGGGCCTGGGCGAAGGCCGGGTCGAGGGCCAGGAAACCACCTTCTCCCTGCACTGGCTCAAAAATGAACGCCGCCACGTCTTCCACGGCCAACTCGACGCTGAACAAGCGGTCCATGGCCTTGAGTGCCTGTTCGCAGGTGACCCCGGTGTCGGCGCTGGGGTAGGGCAGGTGGTAGACCGGCCCGGGCAGCTCGCCGACCCGTTGCTTGTACGGGGCGACCTTGCCGTTGAGGTTCAGGGTAGCCAGGGTGCGGCCGTGGAAGCCCCCGTCGAAGGCGATGATGGCCCGTTTACCGGTGGCGCCACGGGCCACTTTCAGGGCGTTTTCCGCGGCTTCCGCGCCGCTGTTGGTGAGCATGCCGGCCAGCGGGTAGCTGACCGGTACGAACTGGCTCAGTTGCTCCATCAGCGCCAGGTACGGGCCATGGGGGGCGGCGTTGAAGGCATAGTGAGTGAGGCGGGTGGCCTGGGCCTGGATGGCCTCGACCACGGCCGGGTTGCAGTGGCCCAGGTTGAGCACGCCGATACCGCCGACAAAGTCGATGTAACGTTTGCCGTCAGTGTCCCAGACTTCAGCATTGCGGCCATGGGAAAGTGTGATTGGGTGAACGATGGCAATCGATTGGCTGATACTTTCCTGGTTCATGGTGCACGCGGACCTTGTTCGAGTTTCTTATTATCCAAACGTGTTCGCAGGTTATTCCGCAAACGAATTATTCGATTGCGGTCATTCCATGGATTCGTGATCTGGCCGATACTTCGCCATTCAAATCAATCCCCCTCAGCTACGCGCTCCCGTATCCACTGCACAAAAGCCCTTATCTTGGGCACTTCGGCGGCATGTTCGGCATGCGCGATGAAGTGCCGGCCATTGCTCGGCACCGGGTGGTCCCAGGCCACCACCAGCTTGCCTTCGCTCAATTCCTCGGCCACCAGGTAGCGCGGGATCAGGGCGATGCCACAACCGGCGATGGCCGCGCGGATGCACAGGTAGAAGGTGTCGAAACGCGGCCCGTGGTAGCTGTTCTGGCTGTGCAAGCCCAGCCCCAGGAACCACTCATGCCAGGCTTCGGGCCGCGACACGCACTGCAACAGGCGGTGCTCGGTCAGCGCCTGGGCACTGTCGAAAGGGTGGCTGGCCACTAGCTGCGGGCTGCACACCGGCACGACCTCTTCACTGAACAATTCGATGCAGGTTGCCCCGGGCCAGGTGCCCTGGCCGAAGAAAAAGGCGATGTCGGCCTTGGCCTGGACCAGGTCGAACGGCTCCAGCTCGTTGCGTATGTCCAGGTGAATACGCGGGTAGCGGTCGCCGAAGCCCTTGAGCCTGGGCACCAGCCAGCGCGCGCCGAAGGTGGGCTGGGTAGCGATGCGCAGCACTTCGGTTTCGTCGCCATAGCTGAGGATGTAGCGGCTGGAAATATCGATCTGGGTGAGGATCTTGTTCACTTCGGTGAGGTACAGGGCGCCGGCCGGGGTCAGGTGCAGGCGCCGGCGAATACGCTGGAACAGCGAGTGCGAGAGCATGTCTTCAAGCTGCGCCACCTGCTTGCTGACGGCGCTCTGGGTCAGGTGCAGCTCTTGCGCCGCACGGGTGAAGCTGAGATGGCGGGCGGCCGCTTCGAAACACTGAAGGGCGGTGGTCGAGGGCATCAGGCGTTTGGACATGACGGGCGAATACCGAGCAAAAAAGTAAGGAGTTCATTCCAAAACGGAATCATGTGTTTCGAAAAGGTCGTTTGTTGACCCCGGCCTATAGATTAATACTGACCTGGATCAACAATGACAACCGGTCATGTAAAGAGGAGGTCGTTAACCCGCTTTTGGTCTT
Source organism: Pseudomonas sp. BJP69 (assembly GCF_007633355.1). Classification (NCBI taxonomy): domain Bacteria; kingdom Pseudomonadati; phylum Pseudomonadota; class Gammaproteobacteria; order Pseudomonadales; family Pseudomonadaceae; genus Pseudomonas; species Pseudomonas sp. BJP69. The sequence goes on along the minus strand of NZ_CP041933.1, from coordinate 3,534,444 downwards.
TGCAAAACAACAACAACGCGCATCAGAAATTTAAAAGAATTCTGCTCCGACCTTCAGCCGCCATGCCGCGGCCGACCCATTCGAGGGTTCTTCATGGCTTCTCACGACAACAAGAAACAGCGCTCCTTGCAGCACGGCCTGACCTCGCGCCAGGTGTCCATGATTTCCATCGCCGGCATCATCGGCGCCGGCCTGTTCATCGGCTCGTCCAATGCCATTGCCACCGCTGGCCCGGCGATCCTCATCTCCTACGCCATGACCGGCCTGCTGGTGCTGCTGGTCATGCGCATGCTGGGTGAAATGGCCATCGCCAACCCCAACAGCGGCTCGTTCTCGACCTATGCCAGCGAGGCCATCGGCCCGTGGGCCGGGTTTACCATCGGCTGGCTGTACTGGTGGTTCTGGGTACTGATCATTCCGGTCGAAGCCATCGCCGGCGCCGACATCCTGCATGCCTACTTCCCGGGCGTGCCCTCGTGGCTGTTCGCCTTCCTGATCATGCTGGTGCTGTCGGGCACCAACCTGGTCAGCGTGAAGAACTTCGGTGCGTTCGAGTACTGGTTCGCCTTGGTCAAGGTGGTGGCGATCATTGCGTTCATCGTGGTCAGCGGGTTGGCGGTGTTCGGTTTCTGGCCGCTGGCCGAGGTGTCCGGGGTCAGCCGCCTGTGGGACCACGGCGGCTTCATGCCCAACGGCTTCGGCACCGTACTGGGTGGCGTGCTGATTACCATCTTCTCGTTCTTCGGTGCCGAAATCGTCACCATCGCCGCTGACGAAACCGCCAACCCGAAAGACAAGATCCGCCGTGCCACCAACCTGGTGGTCTACCGCATCGCCATCTTCTACCTGGCCTCGATCTTCCTGGTGGTGTCGCTGGTGGCCTGGAACGACCCGGCGTTGAAGGCGGTCGGTTCATTCCAGCGGGTGCTGGAGGTGTTGAACGTGCCGGGGGCCAAGCTGCTGGTCGACCTGGTGGTGCTGGTGGCAGTGACCAGCTGCATGAACTCGGGCCTGTACACAGCCTCGCGCATGCTCTATTCGCTGGGCGCGCGTGGCCAGGCGCTGAGCATGACCAAGCGCATTTCCGGCTCCGGGGTGCCGACCGTGGCCGTGCTGTTCTCCACCTTGGCAGGCTTCGCCGGTTGCCTGGTCAACTATGTGTTCCCTGGCAAGGTGTTTGGCTTCCTGTTGTCTACCACCGGTGCCATCGCGTTGCTGGTGTACCTGGTGATCGCCGTGTCGCAACTGCGCATGCGGGCGCGCGCTGAACGCGAAGGGCGCCCGCTGGAGCTGAAAATGTGGCTGTTCCCTTACCTAACCTGGCTGGTGATCGGCACCATTGTCATGGTGCTGGGCTACATGCTGTTCAGCGATGCCTACCGCTACGAAACACTGATGACCGCCGCGGTGACCGTGTTCATCCTGCTGGTGTCGTTGACCCAGCGGCGTGGCCGCGTGGTTGCGCAGGCCGCCTGATGTTTCTGCTTTAATGGGGGCGTTGCGCGCCCCCTTTTTCATCAGCACAGGAAGCGTATGAACGACCAGCCCCTTTCCCTCCAGGCCATGGCGGCACCAGACGGTACCTGCTACGGCTGCGGTTGTTCCCACCCCAGCGGGTTGCACCTGCAAAGCCATTGGCATGCCGATGGTATCCACCTGGTCTGCAGGCATGCCCCGGACAGCACCTTCAGCGGTTGGCCAGGCCTGGTGTACGGCGGCCTGCTGGCGATGCTGGTGGATTGCCATTCCAACTGGACCGCCATGGCCTACCACTACCGGCACGAAGGCCGCGCGCCGGGCAGCTTGCCGCGCATCGACTGCGTGACCGGTACGCTCAACCTGACCTACCTGAAGCCCACCCCGATGGGCTTCGAATTGCTGCTCAAGGCCCGGGTAGAAGGCGAAGTAGGGCGCAAAAGCCGGGTGATCTGTGAAGTCTGGGCTGGCGACGTGCTGACCGTGACGGCGGACTCGGTGTTCGTCCGCGTCGATACCGAGAAACTCAAGCTCAAGGCCCACGGCCAGGGCTGACCAGCGTCGGTTTCAGGATGCGCCTGGTCGCTCGTACGCAACCCTTCGGCGGCATAAGTGCCATGCTTGCAGGATGCCGTCGGACCAGCGCACGCAGATGCGCGGCCGTCGGCGAGGAGGCCGCCGCCATCGCGCAACCGTGACGTTGCCGGCGTGCCGCAGCAGAACACGCTGGATACCTGCCATTACAACAACACAGGCAGGGTCCGTGATGCCGAGGTCCGCTGTATGCCTGATGAATTGCTCCACCTGCCCGTTATCCAGCGCATTCTGGCGCGCGACAAAGACACCCCCGGCGCCCTGTTGCCGATGCTGCATGCTATCCAGCATGACCTGGGCTACATCCCCGATGCCGCCGTTCCCGAACTGGCCCATGCCCTCAACCTCAGCCTGGCCGAGGTGCGTGGGGTAATCAGTTTCTATCATGATTTCCGCACTGCGCCGCCGGCACGCCATACCTTGCGCCTGTGCCGCGCCGAGTCGTGCCAGAGCCGTGGCGCCGAGGCACTCGCGGCGCAGCTGCGTGAACAGCTGGCACTCGACGACCATGGCACCAGTGCCGACGGCGCCATCAGCCTGCGCCCGGTATATTGCCTGGGCGCCTGCGCCTGCTCACCCGCGCTGGAACTCGACGGCCAGGTGCATGCACGGCTCACCCCCGAGCGCTTGCGCGCCTTGGTCAATGCCTGCCAGGAGGATGCAGCATGCTGAAGCTGTTCATTGCCTGTGATTCGGTCGCCCGAGCCGTGGGCGCCGACCAGGTCGCCGAGGCCTTCCAGCGCGAAGCCGAGCGGCGCCAGTTGCCGCTGGAGATCCAGCGCACCAGCTCGCGTGGGCTGTACTGGCTGGAGCCGCTGGTCGAGTGCGACAGTGCGCAAGGCCGCCGCGGCTTTGGCCCGGTTACCGCACAAGACGTGCCGGCGCTGCTCGATGCCCTGGCCAGTGAACCCGCCGAGCACCCGCTGGCGCTTGGGCCGGTCGAGGCCATCCCCTACCTCAAGACCCAGCAACGGCTGCTGTTTGCCCGCGCCGGCATTACCCGCCCGTTGTCGCTGGACGACTACCGGGCGCACGGCGGTTTCGCCGGCCTTGAAGCCGCGGTAGCGCTGGACGGCGCCGAAGTGGTCGCTGCTGTGCTGGACTCCGGCTTGCGCGGCCGCGGTGGTGCGGCCTTCCCGGCGGGTATCAAGTGGCGCACCGTGCGGGACGCTGGCGCAGGCCAGAAGTACGTGGTGTGCAATGCCGACGAGGGCGACTCCGGCACCTTTGCCGACCGTATGCTGATGGAGGGCGACCCGTTCCTGCTGATCGAGGGCATGATCATTGCCGGCCTCGCCGTGGGCGCCGACATGGGCTACATCTATGTGCGCTCGGAATACCCCGATGCCATCCGTGTGCTCGAGCAGGCGTTTGCCATCGCCCGTGCGGCCGGTTACCTGGGGGCCAACGTAGCCGGTAGCGGCCGGGCCTTCGAGCTGCAGGTACGGGTGGGGGCCGGCGCCTACATCTGTGGTGAAGAAACCGCACTGCTCGAATCGATCGAGGGCAAGCGCGGCATCGTCCGCGCCAAGCCGCCATTGCCCGCGCTGCAAGGCCTGTTCGGCTTGCCGACACTGGTGCACAACGTGCTCACCCTGGCCTCGGTGCCGATCATCCTGGCCAAGGGCGCGGCGTTCTACCGTGACTTCGGCATGGGCCGCTCACTGGGGACCATGCCGTTCCAGCTGGCCGGCAATGTGCGCCACGGCGGCCTGGTGGAGCGGGCTTTTGGCCTGACCCTGCGCGAGCTGGTAGAGGGCTACGGGGGCGGCACGGCCAGTGGCCGGCCGCTGAAAGCTGCGCAGGTCGGCGGCCCGCTTGGCGCCTGGGTGCCACCCAGCCACTTCGACACGCCGCTGGACTATGAAGCCTTCGCCGCCATGGGCGCGATGCTCGGCCATGGCGGTGTGGTGGTCGCCGACGACACCCTGAACATGGCCAGCATGGCGCGTTTTGCCCTGCAGTTCTGCGCCGAGGAATCGTGCGGCAAGTGCACCCCGTGCCGCATCGGCTCGACACGGGGCATGGAGGTGGTCGACCGCTTGATCGCCAGCAGCGAAACGGGCGAGCGCCATGACCACGCCCTGTTGCTGCGCGACCTGTGCGACACCATGCAGTACGGTTCGCTGTGCGCCATGGGTGGCATGACCGCCTACCCGGTCGCCAGCGCCCTCAAGTACTTCCCCGCCGATTTCGGGCTGACCACCACGGAGGCCGCACAGTGATCAACTTCTTCGACCCGCAAACCGACCTGGGCACCCCGGCTCGCGACAGCGATGTGCAGGTCAGCCTGAGCATCGATGGCCGAGCCATCAGCGTGCCGGCCGGCACCTCGGTGATGCGCGCCGCGGCCATGCTCGGCACCAGCATCCCCAAACTGTGTGCCACCGACAGCCTTGAAGCCTTTGGCTCGTGCCGCATGTGCATGGTGGAAATCGAAGGCATGCGCGGCTACCCGGCATCGTGCACCACGCCGGTCAGCGAAGGCATGGTGGTGCGCACCGAAACCCCGCGCCTGGCCGGCTTGCGCCGCAACGTGATGGAGCTGTACATCTCCGACCACCCGCTGGACTGCCTGACCTGTTCGGCCAACGGCAACTGCGAGCTGCAGACCGTGGCCGGCCAGGTTGGCCTGCGCGAGGTGCGCTATGGCTATGAAGGCGCCAACCACCTGGCTGAGAAAAAGGACGTTTCCAACCCGTATTTCGACTATGAACCGAGCAAGTGCATTGTCTGCAGCCGCTGCGTGCGCGCCTGCGAGGACATCCAGGGCACCTTCGCCCTGACCATCACCGGGCGTGGTTTCGAGTCGCGGGTGGCGGCGGCCGGCGGGGACAATTTCCTGGCTTCGGAGTGCGTGTCGTGCGGCGCCTGTGTGCAGGCCTGCCCAACCGCGACCCTGACGGAAAAAAGCCTGGTGCAACTGGGCCAGCCCGAGCGTTCGGTGGTCACCACCTGTGCCTACTGCGGTGTGGGTTGCTCGTTCCGCGCAGAAATGAAAGGGGACAAGCTGGTGCGCATGGTCCCGGACAAGAACGGTGGTGCCAACCATGGCCACGCCTGCGTCAAAGGGCGTTTCGCCTGGGGCTACGCGACCCACCCGGACCGCATCACCAAGCCGATGATCCGCAAGCGCCTGGAGGACCCGTGGCAAGAGGTCAGCTGGGACGAGGCGGTGAACTACGCCGCCAGCGAATTGCGCCGTATCCAGCTCAAGTATGGGCGTGACTCCATTGGCGGCATTACCTCCAGCCGCTGCACCAACGAAGAAGCGTACCTGGTGCAGAAACTGGTGCGTACGGCGTTCGGCAACAACAACGTCGACACCTGTGCCCGGGTCTGCCATTCACCGACCGGTTATGGCCTGAAGCAGACCCTCGGCGAGTCGGCAGGTACGCAAAGCTTCGACTCGGTGATGCAGGCCGACGTGATACTGGTGATCGGTGCCAACCCTACCGACGCCCACCCGGTGTTCGGCTCGCAGCTAAAGCGCCGCCTGCGCCAGGGCGCGCGGCTGATCGTGATCGACCCACGGCGTATCGACCTGGTCGACGCGCCGCACGCCCGTGCCGAGCTGCACCTGCAACTGCGCCCTGGCACCAACGTGGCCATGCTCAACGCCTTGGCCCATGTAATCGTCACCGAGGGCCTGCTGGACCAGGGCTTCATCGATGCCCGCTGCGAAACCGAAGACTTCGCCCGCTGGCGCGACTTCGTCAGCCGTGCCGAGAACGCCCCGCAAGTGCTTGGCCCGGTGTGTGGCGTAGCGCCAGAGCAGATCCGCGCCGCCGCCCGGCTGTACGCCACCGGCGGTAATGCGGCCATCTATTACGGCCTTGGGGTGACCGAGCACAGCCAGGGCAGCACCGCGGTGATGGCCATCGCCAACCTGGCCATGGCCACCGGCAACATCGGCCGTGAAGGGGTAGGGGTCAACCCACTGCGCGGCCAGAACAACGTGCAGGGTTCGTGCGACATGGGTTCGTTCCCCCATGAGTTGCCCGGTTACCGGCATATTTCCAACCAGGCGGTGCGTGAAGAGTTCGAGCAGGCCTGGGGCGTGACCTTGCAGCCCGACCCGGGCCTGCGTATTCCCAACATGTTCGAGGCAGCGCTGGACGGCAGCTTCAAGGCGCTGTACTGCCAGGGTGAAGACATTGCCCAAAGTGACCCCAACACCCAGCACGTCACCGCAGCCTTGCTCGCGATGGAGTGCGTGGTGGTACAGGACATCTTCCTGAACGAAACCGCCAAGTTCGCCCACGTGTTCCTGCCGGGCAGTTCGTTCCTGGAAAAAGACGGCACCTTCACCAACGCCGAGCGGCGAATTTCACGGGTGCGCAAGGTCATGGAACCACTCGCGGGCAAGGCTGACTGGGAAGCTGCCATCGCCCTGGCCGACGCCCTGGGCTACCCGATGCACTACCGCCACCCGTCCGAGATCATGGATGAAATCGCCCGCCTGACCCCGACCTTCCGCCGGGTCAGCTACGCCGAAATCGAACGCCATGGCAGCCTGCAATGGCCCTGCAACGAGGCCGCGCCGGATGGCACGCCAACCATGCACATCGACCAGTTCGTGCGGGGCAAGGGCCGCTTCATGCTCACCGGCTATGTGCCGACTGACGAAAAGGTCAACAGCCGTTACCCGTTGTTGCTGACCACCGGGCGCATCCTCAGCCAGTACAACGTCGGCGCGCAGACGCGGCGCACCGGCAACGTGGCCTGGCACGACGCCGACCGCCTGGAAATCCACCCCACCGATGCCGAAAGCCGGGGTATCCAGGACGGCGACTGGGTCGGCATTGGCAGCCGTGCCGGGCAGACGGTGCTGCGCGCCAAGGTCAGTGCGCGGGTGGCCGCGGGAGTGGTGTACACCACGTTCCACTTCCCCGAGTCGGGGGCCAACGTGATCACCACCGACAACTCCGACTGGGCTACCAACTGCCCTGAGTACAAGGTCACGGCGGTGGAGGTGGTCAAAGTGTTCCAGCCTTCGCAATGGCAGCAGCGCTATCAGGACTTCAGTGATGAACAGCGGCGCCTGCTGCAGGAGCGCCGCACAGCGGAGAAAGCCGAGGTACGCCAATGAGCAGCGCCAGCCTGGTCAAAATGGCCAACCAGATTGCCCATTATTTCGACAGCGAGCCTAACCGAGCGCTGGCCGTGCAAGGGGTACGCCAGCATCTGCAAAGCTTCTGGACGCCGGCCATGCGCAGGCAGCTGCTGGAGTGGATTGCAGCCAACGACGGGGAGGGGCTGGACCCGAAGGTGCGTGAAGCATTGGGCTGACGGCTACCTGCGCCCTTGTGCAGGCGCGCCCCCTTGGCGCGCCTGCAGGGGGCGTCAACCCCGGACCCGTTCGGCCAGCTTGGTGCTGGTTTCTTCAAGCTTGAGTACCAGCACGTCGCCCTTCAGCTCATCGAGTACCACCTCTGCAGTATTGCCAATCAACGCCCCGGTAATCCCTGTGCGGCACACCGTACCGATCACGGTCACCACCGCATCCAACCGCTGCTCGGTATGGGGGATAAGCACATCTGCCGGTCCTTCAGCCACGTGCAGGCGTTCCTCGCTGATGTCGTACTTGGCCTGGAACGCCTCGCACGCTTCACGGTAGCGTGCCTCGATGGTTTCGCTCAACTGGTAGACCGGGTCGGCCGCCGACAGCATGGGCGACGGGTGTGCGCTGATGACATGCAGCTCGCCCTTGGCCAGCGCGGCGATGTCATGGCCATGGTCGATGATGCTGGCGTGCAGGCGGCGGTGATCCTCGTCCTGGTTGCCAACGTCCACCGCGGCCAGAATCCTGCCGCCAGTCCACGGCCGCTCGCTCTTGACCATCAGCACGGCACACGGGCATTGGCGCAGCAGTTTCCAGTCATCGGGGGTGAGCAGGGCCTTTTTCAGTGGGTTGTCGGGGCGATGTTCCTTGATTACCAGCTCACAGCCTTCGGCCTGCTGCACGTAGATGATGGTGTCGTGCAGGTTATCGCGCCAGGCCTCTTCGTGGGAGACATTGTCATAACCGTCGTCGTGCAGTTGGCGGCTCAGCACGCTCAACAGCGCGCTGTGGTCATGCCGTTTGTCGCACATCAGCAGGTGCAGGCGCGCGCCGGTGACACCTGCAATCAGCTTGGCCCGGGTCAGTGCCCGGCTGTGGGCGTGTTCGGGGTCGAGCACCACGAGAATGCTGCGGATGGCTTGCATGGGCGTTAACTCCAGTCAAAGGGGGCGACCAATGCCTGACTATAGTCCCCGCTGCCCGCGCGGGTGCTTGATACACATCAAGCATAGCCACTGGCGCCGACCGCCACCGCCGGTATAATCGCCAGCCCTGCCTGTTCCGTGTGGTTGCATGCTCATGTCCCTGACCCCCGAAATCGATGCCTTCCTGGGCTGCCCGACGCCAGACGCCTGGATCGAAGCAGCACTGGCCGACCAGGAAACCTTGCTGATCGACCACAAGAACTGCGAATTCAAGGCCGCCAGCACTGCCCTGAGCCTGATCGCCAAGTACAACACCCACCTTGACCTGATCAACATGATGTCGCGCCTGGCGCGCGAGGAGCTGGTGCACCACGAGCAGGTGCTGCGCCTGATGAAACGCCGTGGCGTACCGCTGCGGCCGGTGTCGGCGGGGCGCTACGCATCAGGGCTGCGCCGGCTGGTGCGCGCCCATGAGCCGGTCAAGCTGGTGGATACACTGGTGGTCGGGGCGTTCATCGAAGCGCGCAGCTGCGAGCGCTTTGCCGCGCTGGTGCCGCACCTGGATGAAGAGCTGGGCCGTTTCTACCATGGCCTGCTGAAAAGCGAGGCGCGCCATTACCAGGGCTACCTGAAACTGGCACACCACTATGGGGATGCGGCGGACATTGCCCGCCGCATTGAACTGGTGCGCGCGGCGGAAGCGGAGCTTATCCAGTCACCCGACCAGGAGCTGCGCTTCCACAGCGGGATTCCGCTGGCGCAAACCGCCTGAAGCGTGCCGCCGGCGCGGCCGCTCGGTCAGTTGCGCCGGCCCAGCAGCAGGCCCACCACCAGGCCGAGGCCGGCGGATATGGCCACGGTTTGCCACGGGTGGCCACCGATGTAGTCTTGCGTGGCGTTGACCATGGGCTGCGCCTTGTCACGCATGTTTGCGGCGGCCTGGCGTGCCTGTTTCAGCTTCAGGCTGACCTGCGCGCGCAGGCTGTCGGCTTCTTCGCCAACCAGGGCAGCGCTGTCGTTGAGCAGCTTCTCCGATTCTTCGATCAGCGCCTGCAACTCACTGAAGACCTGGTCCTTGATTTGATCGCTGTCGGCCAGCGTGGCTTTTTTCCGGGCCATGAAAGTGTCCTCGTCGATGGGTGGTTTGAACAATGGATACTTGCGCGCCGGAAAAGTTGCGTCGGCGTGAGGTTGGCGCGTTGGTGTAAGATAGCCGCCATTTACGGTCTAGCAGGTGATGCATGAGTTTCAATCTGGCCAACATGAGCTTCGAGGAACGGGCGCAGATCGAGGCAGAGAAGGCCCGGCTGTTCGAAATGTGGCAGACCAACCTGGGCAAGGCCAAGGGCGAAGCCGCCCGGCTGATCGCCGAGAAGCCACGGCGCAAAGGCAAGTGGGCCGAGTGGGTACGCGCTGAGCTGGAGGGCATGTCGCCGCCCGAATACGCCAGCATGGTCCGCAGCGAAGTCAACAAGCTGATGGCAGCAGCCAGCGCCAACCGCTGAGCACCCGCTGTTTACCAGGTGGTCCCTTTGGGCAGGTCCAGCTTGCCCTCGTCGGTGAAGCGCACGGTGCCCAGTGGCCCGCTGGCCAGCTTGCCGCGCAGCTTGTAGGGCAGGCCCTGCAGGGTACCCACCTGGCCCAGCCCGTAGGCCTGGCGCAGGAAAGAGAACGCCGTGATGCTCACCGGCACCACGATCACCGCCTCGTCGTAGCGGCCAATATGCCCCTGCTGGTCACTGACCCCGGCCGCCAGTGGCTGGCCGTTCACCTCCAGGTCGAGGGCGATGCCGTTGTAGTCGATTGCCTCTTCGTTGGGGTTCTGCACCCGCATTTTCACGGCCATGCGCAGCTCCAGCTCCTGCCCCGGGAGCGGTTCGATGCCGATCACGCTGATGTTCAGCGGGTCGCGTGGCTGCAGGAGCGCGCAGGCCGCCAGGCTGCTGGTCAGGCACAGGGCGATGAGCAGGCGGGTGTAGCGGTGCAGTCGAGCAACCATGGGTACGACCTTGCCTAAGTGAACGAGCCGTCAGTGTGGCAAATGCGCGCCGGCGTTGAAAGTGTTGGGTCAGATGAAAGATACTGTTTCTCATTAACAGCCGATAACTTCTCTTACTGGTCGTTCCCAAACCCATGCTGACTTCACCTGTGTCGGGCCTGCTGGCGAGTTTCCAGGAGCACTACGACGACTTGCTGCAGTTCCTGACCCGGCGCATGAGCGACCGCCAGCGTGCCGCCGACGTCGCGCAGGAAACCTACCTCAAGCTGGTGAACATCGACGAGCAGGCGTTGCCGGTGCTGCACGCGCGCAGTTTCATCTTCCGCGTGGCGGGTAACCTGGCCATCGACGCCCTGCGCCGCGAGCAACGCATCGCGGCCAGCCACGATGATTGCGACGGGGCAGGCGAGCTAGCCTGCCCAGCGCCAGCGCCCGAGGCGGTGTTGCTGGCGCGTGAGCGCCTGCAACTGCTCGATCAGGCGCTGTTGCAGTTGCCCTGCAAGGCCCGCCAGGCCTTGTTGCTGAACCGCGTCGACGGCCTGACCCAGAAGCAGGTCGCACAACGCCTTGGCGTGTCGGAAAGCATGGTGGCCAAGTACATTGGCCAGGCCCTGCGCCATTGCCGCCGGTGGCTGCAGCAGGCGGGCGTAGCGGCCTGCGGGGTATTGCTGGTCACTGCCCTGGTCGCCTGGCAGCAGGCGCCGGTGTTGTTGGCCGATTACCACACTGGCGTGGGTGAGCGGCAGGTCGTGACGTTGGCCGATGGCACGCGGGTCACCCTGAACAGTGCCAGCGCCTTGCGTGTGGTATTCAGCGAGCATGAGCGGCGCGTGGTGCTGGCTGCAGGTGAGGCACTGTTCGAAATGGCCGATGATGCCCGGCCGTTTGTGGTGGACACGGCCGGTGCAGCGGTGCAGGGCCGTGCGGCCACCTTCAGCGTGCGCCGTGATGGGCACGTGGTACTGGCACGTGGCGAGGCCAAGGTCGGCGAGCAGCCGTTGGCAGTAGCGGCGGATGCCGGTGCCCAGTTGGCCTGGCAGCGCGGCAAGCTGATCTTCAATGGCAAGCCGTTGGGGCAGGTGCTGCAAGAGCTGGAGCGTTACCGGCACGGGCGCATCGTGCTGTCCGACAGCAAGCTGGCGGCGATGGAGGTGAGTGGGGTCTTCGACCTGGATGAGCCGCAGGCGCTGTTGCGCACCCTGGAGCAGCGGTATGGGCTGAAGGTGACCTACCTGCCTTGGTTGGCCGTGGTGCATTGAGCGGCCAGCGCAGAAAAAATTTGCAGTGGCCACTGCAAGTTCCTGCAAGCCAGATCGTCGTAGTGGGACTGATCAGCAACTCATTCTCATTTACGACTTGCCAGGAAGCGCCTACGTGTCTCTGATGCTCAAGCCTTTGCTCCGCCGCCGCGGTTCACTTCACCATGCCCTGTTGTCTTGCAGTGCCCTGGCCATGCTGACCGGCCCGCTGCAGGCGGCTGCTTCGACCACCGCCGAAAACGCCCAGCTGCAGGCCCGGCAGGTTCAGCTCGACCTGCCTGCGCAGCCGCTGGACCAAGCCCTGACCTCGTTTGCCGACCAGGCCGGCCTGCACTTGCTGTACACCACCGGCGATGTCGCCGGCCTGGCCGGCCCGGCCCTGCGCGGCAGCTACAGTGTCGAGCAGGCGCTGCAACAATTGCTGGCCGGTAGTGGCATGGGCTGGCAATTCAGCGATGCCCGCACGGTGACCCTGCGCAAGGCCGAGGCTGCGCCGCAGGCGGTCAACCTCAAGCCGATCGAAGTCAGTGTGGCTTCGCGTACCAGTACGGCAATCAGCGAAATCCCCGGGACCGTGTGGGTGGTCGACCAACAGCAACTGCGCGAACAGATCGACAGTGGCGTCAGCCTGAAGGAAGCCATCGGCAAGCTGGTGCCGGGCCTGGACCTGGCACCGGAAGGGCGCACCAACTACGGCCAGAACATGCGTGGGCGCAATGTGCTGGTGATGATCGACGGGGTCAGCCAGAACAGCTCGCGGGGGCTGTCACGCCAGTTCGACAGCATTTCGCCGTTCAATATCGAGCGCGTCGAAGTGCTGTCTGGTGCCAGCGCCATCTACGGCGGGGGCGCCACCGGCGGTATCATCAACATCGTCACCAAGAAGGGCGAACCCGGGCCGGCCCGTTTCGAGACCCAGTTGGGTGCCAGCAGCGGCTTCAACAACAGCGACGACCTGGCCACCCGCTTTGCCCAGTCGATCAGCGGCGGCAACGAGCGGGTCAATGCCCGCCTGGGTATCTCCGGCGAGCAGAACGAAGCGTTCTACGACGGGGCCGGCGAGCAGATATTCATCGACAACACCCAGACCGACCTGCAGTACAACCGCACGGTCGATGTGCTCGGCAGCTTGGGCATGCAGTTGAACGAGCAGCAAAGCCTTGACCTGCTGGCCCAGTATTACGACTCGGGCAACCACGGCAGCACCGGTATCTACTTCCCCAACCTGAACTACAACGCGCCCTCCGACCTGGAAGACGCCGAGCTGCGCAGCGGTTATTCAGCCGGCCTGGAGCCGCGCACCCGGCGCCTGCTGCTCAACGCCAACTACCACCACAGCGACGTGCTCGGCCAGGACTTCTACCTGCAAGCGTCGTACCGCAAGGAAGACGACAACTTCTACCCGTTCCCGTACTACAACCGGGCCACCCCTACAGGCTCGCGGGGGGTGTATTTTGCTGCCTCGCAGCAGAACTTCGAGGTTTCCAGCCTCAAGGGGTTGTTCGCCAAGCAATGGGACACGCTCAAGCTGACCTATGGTGTGGACCTGGACCGCGAGCGCTTCAGTGCCGAGCAGACCACCTTCAACGCACAGACCTCGTCCGAATCCGGTGGCCTGGACCTGGAGAAGGAGAGCAAGGCCGCACGTTACCCGAGCTATCGGGTGGATGGCGTTTCGCTGTATGGGCAGCTGGACTGGCGCGCCACCGACAACCTGACCTTGTCTGGCGGCGCCCGGCGCCAGCAGATGGACGTGGATGTCAGCGACTTCAAGGGCGTGCCCGGCGGCAGCAACGATTACCAGGTCAACCTGTTCAACGTCGGCGCCATTTACGACTTCAAGAATGGCCATCAGGCGTGGGCCAACTATGGCGAAGGCTTCGACCTGCCAGACCCGGCCAAGTACTACGGCAAGCCGGGCCTGAGCGTGGCAGACAACCCCCTGGCCGGGATCAAGAGCCGTCAGGTGGAGCTGGGCTGGCGCTATGCCGACCTGGACTGGGACGCCCAGGCAGCGCTGTACTACATCTGGTCCGACAAGATCATCAACGTCGACTCGCAAACGCTGACCATCAATGTCGAAGAGCAGAAGAGCCGTGACTTCGGCTTTGAAGGGGCATTGACCCGCCACTTCCAGAGTGGTTGGGAAGCGGGCGGCACGCTGCACCTGACCCGCTCCGAGGAAGAGGCGGTCGACGGCGGCTGGATCAAACGCGATGCCCGCTATGCGTCGTTGTCGAAGGCCACCGGTTTCGTTGGCTGGAAGGGTGACGGCCGCAGCGCGCGGCTGCAGGCAAACCACGCTTTCAGCCTGAAGGACGACGCCGACCATGAGATCGACGGCTACACCACCTTCGACCTGCTGGCCAGCCAGGACACCGGTTTCGGCACTTTCAGCGCGGGTATCCAGAACCTGCTGGACAAGCAATACAGTACGGTCTGGGGGCAGCGCGCGACGCTGTTCTATTCGCCGACCTACGGGCCGGCGTACCTGTACGACTACCAGGGGCGCGGGCGCACCTATACGCTGACCTGGAGCTTGGCTTACTGAGCCTGGGCGCAGGGCAGGGGTGCCTGGGGCCCTTTGGGTTGAGCATTCAGTATTGGTTGCCGGGGCCGCTTTGCGGCCCTTCGCGACGCAAGGCCGCTCCTACAGGCACCGTGCTTGGCTTTCAGGCGAAGGCCGCCAATACATCTTCGGCGAATGCCTGCTGTGCCTCGCCGGCCACCTGCGCCCGGTGCCGGGCCAGGGTAAACGGCACGACAAAATCCAGCCCCGGGTCCAGCGCCCACAGCTGCCCTTCGGCCTCCCACGCCAGGGCGCTGTGACACGGCAAATAACCAATGTGCCTGCCCGACAGAATGAACGTCAGCACGCTCTCGATCTGTTCTGCCACCGCCATGCCGTGCCTGCTCTGGAACGGCTCGTCGCCTTCGATGAAACGGTACGGGTGGCGCACCTGGTCCTGCTCCAGCAAACGCTGGCGCGGCACCTGCGGCACGCCGAACAATGGATGCCCTTTGCCGCAATACAGCCGCTGCCGTTCCTCGAACAAGGGCTGGTAGTCGAACGCTGCCTGTTTACCGGAAAAATAGCTGATGGCGTAGTCCAGCCGCTGCTCCAGCAACAACCGCTCCAGCTCCGCCGGTGGCGCACTGATCAGTTCCAGTTGCACCGACTCCACGCGGCGGCGAAATGCCGCGATCGCCGCCGCCAGCTTGAGGCTCACCTGCTTGTCCTGGTTTTCCGCCAGGCCGATGCGCACGGTGCCCAGCAGTCGCCCGGCAACACCGTTGGCCTGCTGGCGGAACTGCTCGATGTTCAGCAGCAGCGCGCGCGTGGCTTCCAACAGCATCCGGCCTTTCTCGGTCAGCCGGAACCCCCCCTTGCCCCGGCTGCACAGGCGGTAGCCCAGGCGCGTTTCCAGCTGGGCCATGCGTTGGCTGATGGTGGGCTGGCTCAAGCCCAGCAGCCCTTGTGCAGCGCTGAAGCCACCGGCCTCGACTACAGTGACGAACAGCCGCAGCAGGTGCAGATCGGGGTCATGCACTTGTCCGAGCATTGCATTGCTCCTGGTGAATGTCAGCTTTGCAAACTTGCCATTTCTTCAATGTAACCCGGCTGACATGCTCGCGGCATCCACCCATTTGCCTAGGTGTCTGTCATGCGTTCATCGTTGTGCCTGTTGTCGCTGGTACTGGCCTTGCCGCTGCAAGCCGAAGAGAAAGTCGTGAACCTTTACAGCTGGGCCGACTATGTCGCCCCGCAGACCCTGCAGCGCTTCGAGCAGGAGACCGGCTACAAGGTCCGCTACGACACCTTCGATACCACCGAAGTGCTGGAAACCAAGCTGCTTACCGGGGGCAGCGGTTACGACGTTGTCGTGCCGTCCGCCACGGTGCTGGCGCGGGCGCTGAAGGCCAATGCCCTGCAGCCGTTGCAGGCTCAGGCCATGCCCGGCTATGCCAACCTCGACCGCGACCTGCTGGCCAAGCTCGCCGAGGCCGACCCCGGCAACCGTTACGCGGTGCCTTACACCTGGGGCACGCTGGGCCTGGGGGTGAACGTACAGGCGGTGCGCCAGCGCCTGGGCGAGGTACCGCTGGACAGCCTCGACCTGCTGTTCAAGCCCGAGTACGCCAGCCGCCTTAAAGACTGCGGTATCGCCATGCCCGACTCGCCGCAGGAAGTGATCGGGGTGGCCCTGAACTACCTGGGCAAGGACCCGTACAGCCAGAGCAAGGACGACCTGGCAGCTGCACAGAAGCTGCTGGGCCAATTGCAGCCGTCGATCAGCTACGTTGCCAATGGCCGGCAGATCAGCGACCTGGCCAACGGCAGCGTGTGCCTGGCGCTGACCTACAACGGCGATGCCGCCATGGCCGCCGACCAGGCCCGGCGTGCCGGCAAGCCGTTCGAGCTGATCTACCGCATCCCCCGCGAGGGCACGTTGGTGTGGCAAGACAACCTGGCCATCCCCAAGGATGCACCTCACCCGGAGGCGGCGCGGGCGTTCATCGCCTTCATGCTCAAGCCTGAGTCGGTGGCGGCGTTGACCAACACGCTGTTTTTCGCCAACGCCAACCAGGCCGCCACGCCGCTGGTGGATGAAGCCGTGCGCACCGACCCGGATATCTACCCACCGGCCGAAGTTCGTCAGCGGCTGTTCGCCGACCGCAGCATGGCCCTGGCCGACCTGCGCCAGCGCAACCGCCTGTGGACTGCCTTTCGCAGCCGCCAATAACCCTGCAGACCGAGGAGCCCGACCGTGGAGCAAGCCTTGAACAACGACCAGGCCATTACCCGCGACAGCCTGTATGGCACTGCCGCCGAAAGTACCTATGCCGGCATCACCAGTTTTGCTCGCCGCCGCTACAGCCGCGACCTGCATGGGGTGGATGTGGTGGTCAGCGGCGTACCGTTCGATACCGCCACCAGCAACCGGCCCGGCGCACGCTTCGGCCCCAGGGCCATCCGTGCCGCCTCGGTGCAGCAGGCGTGGGCCCGCCACTGGCCGTGGGCGTTCGACCCCTTCGATCACCTGGCGGTGATCGACTATGGCGACTGCGCCTTCGACAGCGGCACGCCGCAGTCGGTACCCAATAGCATCGAAGCCCATGCCGAACACATTCTGCAAGCCGGCTGCGCGATGCTCACCCTGGGCGGCGACCATTTCATCAGCTACCCACTGTTGAAGGCCCATGCCCGCCACCATGGCCCGCTGGCGCTGGTGCATTTCGATGCGCACAGCGACACCTGGCCGGACGAGGAGGGCAAACGCATCGATCATGGCACCATGTTCTGGCATGCCGCCCGTGAAGGCCTGGTCGACCCCGCCCACTCGGTGCAGATCGGCCTGCGGACCACCAACGACGACAGCCAGGGCTTCGCCATCCTGGACGCCCGGCAGGTGCACCGGCAGGGCACCGAGGCGGTCATTGCGGCGATTCGCCAGCGCGTGGGCGAGCGCCCGGTGTACCTGACCTTCGATATCGACTGCCTGGACCCGGCCTACGCGCCTGGCACCGGCACGCCGGTGTGTGGTGGCTTGAGCACGGTGCAGGCACTGGAGATTCTCGGCGGGCTGCGCGGCATCAACCTGGTAGGCATGGACTTGGTGGAAGTGGCACCGGCTTACGACCATGCCGACATCACCGCCCTGGCCGGGGCAACCCTGGCGATGGAGATGCTGTGCCTGTATGCCGCGCGGCACAAGGTCGATACCGGCCAATGAGGGCGGGGCCGCCAGCGGCCCCCACGGCGCCTGCTGAAACATCAGGATGCAACTCCACCTGCTTTCACACATCTGGCCGCGAACCCCTGGCGCCTCAGGCTATCAAAGCCAGCAGGCGCCGCGTTTTCGTACAGGAGGTGAAGCATGAGTCCGACATTGCCCACACTGGCCCTTGGCCTGGCCTTGTGCCTGCCCGTGCACGCGGCTCCGCAGCCACCGTTGCAGCTCGCTGCCGACTACCGCAACCCGTACAACAGCCCGATTCAGCGCGCCAACCCCAACAGCCGCCAAGGTAGCCTGCCGGCCACCCCGCCGGTGCGCGGCCCGTCTACCGAGCCGCAACAGCGTGTGCCCACGCTGGACAACCGCGGCATCGGCAATGGCGACAACCTGCGTCGCCAGCAGCAAACCCCGAACCTGGAACCGTCCCGGCCAGCGCGCGACAACCCGCGTGCGCCATAAGCCCACTTGAAAGGAATTGTGCATGCTCCGAGCACCCTGGCTAGCCACCCTGACCGCCGCTGCGCTGCTGCCCCTGCTGGCCCAGGCCGCGTCCGAACAGCAGTTTCCCAGTGAAGAAGGCAGCCTGACCGTCAGCACCGTGGCCGATGGCCTGCGCAACCCATGGGCACTGGCTTTCCTGCCGGGTGGCAAGGACATGCTGCTCACCGAGCGTGCCGGCAACCTGCGCCTGGTCAACGCCGAGGGCAAGGTCGGCCCGCCCATCAATGGCGTGCCGAAAGTGTGGGCCGAGGGCCAGGGTGGCCTGCTGGATGTGGCGTTGTCGCCAGACTTTGCCAAAGACCGCACGGTCTACCTGTCCTTCGCCGAGGAGGGCAGTGACGGCAAGGCCGGCACGGCGGTCGGCCGCGGGCAATTGTCCGAAGACCGCGCCCGGCTGGAGAACTTCAACGTGATCTTCCGCCAGCAGCCCAAGCTGTCGGTGGGTAACCATTTCGGCTCGCGGCTTGTGTTCGACCGTGATGGCTACCTGTTCATCGCCCTGGGCGAGAACAACCAGCGCGCTACCGCGCAGGACCTGGACAAACTGCAGGGCAAGGTGGTGCGAATCTGGCCGGACGGCAAGGTGCCCAAGGACAACCCGTTTGTCGGCAGGGACAATGTGCGGCCGGAAATCTGGTCGTATGGCCACCGCAACCAGCAAGGTGCTGCGCTCAACCCCTGGACTGGCAAGCTGTGGACCCACGAACACGGCCCGCGCGGTGGTGATGAAATCAATATTCCCGAGGCCGGCAAGAACTACGGTTGGCCGGTCGCCACCCATGGCATCAATTATTCACTGTTGCCGATTCCCGAGGCCAAGGGCAAGCATGTCAAGGGTATGGTCGACCCGCACCATGTCTGGGAGAAGTCGCCGGGCATCAGCGGGATGGCGTTCTACGACAGCCCCACCTTCAAGGCGTGGGACCACAACCTGTTCATTGGTGCGCTGGCCACGCAGGAACTGATCCGCTTGCAATTGAAGGGTGACAAGGTGGTGCATGAAGAGCGCCTGCTCGGTGAACTGAAAGCGCGCATCCGCGATGTACGGGTGGGGCCGGATGGGTATGTGTACGTACTCACCGATGACAAGGATGGCGCGCTGCTCAAGGTCGGCCTGAGCAAGTAGCCCTGAACCTGGCGCGCCCTTGGCCGTGTAGAATGCGGCATGGCCATGACCCCGCAATTCCTTTACCAGCAAGCCCTGGCTACCCAGGGCTATGTCGCCGACCCCGCCCAGGCGCGCGCCGTTGACGCCTTGCAGGGCTGTTTTCAGGCCCTTGAACAGGGCCGCCCGGCCCAGGGTATCTACCTATGGGGGCCGGTCGGCCGTGGCAAGACCTGGCTGATGGACCAGTTCCATCGCTGCCTGACCGTGCGCAGCCGACGCCAGCATTTCCACCATTTCATGGCTTGGGTGCACCAGCGCCTGTTCCAGCTGAACGGCACTGCCGACCCATTGCAAGCGCTAGCCCGGGAGCTCGCCGGCCAGATCCGGGTGTTGTGCTTCGACGAACTGTTCGTCAATGA
This sequence comes from Pseudomonas sp. BJP69, assembly GCF_007633355.1. NCBI lineage: Bacteria > Pseudomonadati > Pseudomonadota > Gammaproteobacteria > Pseudomonadales > Pseudomonadaceae > Pseudomonas > Pseudomonas sp. BJP69. The sequence goes on along the minus strand of NZ_CP041933.1, from coordinate 3,515,140 downwards.
CATTGGCGATGCGATCATTCTTGGCCGGCTGTTCCAGGTGCTGTTCGACGAGGGCGTGGTGGTTGTCGCCACGTCCAATCAGCCACCCGAGCAACTGTACCGCGACGGTTTCAACCGCGAGCGCTTCCTGCCGGCTATCGCCGCAATCCAGCGCCATATGCAGGTGCTGCCGGTGGCTGGCGGGCAGGATCACCGCCTGCACCCCGGCGCAGCGCAGCAGCGCTACTGGGTGGTAGAGGCGGGGCAGGCCAGCCGGCTGGGCGAGGTGTTCCGCCAGCTTGGCCCCGACGATGGCGGCACCGACCGGCCGTTGCCGATCGGCACCCGGCAAGTCCAGGTGGTGCGCCGCAATGACCACGCCATCTGGTGCCGTTTTGCCGACCTGTGCGAGCAACCCCTGGCAGCCGTGGATTTCATGGCTTTGTGCGACCGTTTTGCAGCCATTCTTTTATCGGCAGTGCCGGCGCTGGGCGGTGAACAGCGTGCGGGGCGCATTGCCCGTGGCACCGAGGATGCGGCGCTGCGGGTAGTGGCGGGCGATCGCCAGCTCCCCGCCTTGTCGCCCAAGGACGACGCGGTCCGCCGGTTCATTGCCCTGGTCGACGAGTGTTATGACCGCCGGGTGGCATTGTACCTGGAAGCGCACGTACCGCTGGATGCCCTCTACACCCAGAGTTACCTGGCGTTCCCTTTTCAACGCACCCTGAGCCGGCTACGGGAGATGCAACTGCAGCGGTTTGGAGGGGGCTAAGCCCGACAGCCGCTCAGCGCTCAGCGCCCCAACCATTCGATCAGCGTGCGGTTGAACCTGACCGGCTCTTCGATCTGCGGCGCGTGCCCCATGCCTTCGAAGGTGATCAGCTCACCCTTGGGGATCAGCTTGGTCACCTGCGGCCCCAGTTCGGCGTACTTGCCCAGCCTGGCCTTGACCTGCGGCGGCGCGATATCACTGCCGATCGCCGTGCTGTCCTTGTCGCCGATCAACAGCAAGGTGGGCATCTGCAGGTCCTTGAACTCGTGGTACACCGGCTGGGTGAAAATCATGTCGTAGATCAATGCCGAGTTCCACGCCACCGCTTCATGCCCGGGGCCCTGGTTGAGCCCCACCAGCATCTGCACCCAGCGCTCGTATTCCGGCTTCCAGCGGCCCGCGTAATACGTTTTGCGCTCATATTCTCGTACACCCTCGGCATTGAGCTTCAGCTCGCGGGCATACCACTGGTCCACGGTACGGTAGGGCACGCCAAGCGCCTTCCAGTCTTCCAGGCCGATCGGGTTGACCATCGCCAGCCGCTCGACCTGTTGCGGGTACATCAGCGCGTAGCGGGTGGCGAGCATGCCGCCTGTTGAGTGGCCGAGCACGCTGGCACGCTTGACCCCCAGGCGCTCCAGCAGGGCATGGGTATTGTCTGCCAGCTGCTGGAAGCTGTACTGATAGTGCGCCGGTTTGCTGGACGTGCAGAAGCCGACCTGGTCGACGGCGATCACTCGGTAGCCGGCCTTGCTCAGCGCCTCGATGGTGGTTTCCCAGGTAGCGGCGCAGAAGTTCTTGCCGTGCATCAACACCACGCTGTGGCCGTTGGCCTGGCCTTGTGCAGGCACGTCCATGTAGCCCATCTGCAGGGCCTGGCCCTGGGACTTGAAGTCGAAATGCTGGAGCGGATGCGGGTAGCGGAAACCTTCGAGCTGGGGGCCGAAGGTGGGCGATTCGGCAGCGACGGCCGAACCGCCGGCCAGGCACGCCAAGGCCAGAGCTGTTGCGCGCAGCATGGGGGAACTCCCTGTAGAACCTTGTAGGAAAAAAGCACTGTAACAGCCCATGGACCAAGGAGAGTGCGAAAGGTGTTACCGAGCGTGAAACCAGCCCAGGGTGATCATGGTGAGCACTGCATAGCGCCCTGCTTTGGCCACGCTCACCAGCAGCAGGAAGCGCCAGAACGGTTCGCGCATGATCCCGGCAATCAGCGTCAAGGGGTCGCCAATCACCGGCATCCAGCTGAGCAGCAGCGACCATTGGCCCCAGCGCTGGTAGCGCTGCTGCGCACGCGCCAACTGCGCGGTGCTGAAGGGGAACCAGCGCTTGTCGCGCAGGTGCTCGATGGCCCGGCCCAACAGCCAGTTCACCACCGAACCGAGCACGTTGCCCAAGGTGGCGACCAGCAGCAGGGTGGCCCAGGCCTCGGGCTGGCCCAGCAACAGCCCGACCAGCACGGCTTCCGATTGCAGCGGCAGCAGGGTGGCGGCGCCAAAGGCACTGAAAAACAGCGCCCACAGGCCGAGCATCAGTAGTTGGCGACCACGGTGTCCTGGCCGCCCTGGGTCACCCCGATCACCTGGTAGGCATCCTTGTGGTCGCCCATTTCCATGCCCGGTGAGCCCATCGGCATGCCCGGCACGGCCAGGCCCTTGAGGTCGTTGCGCTGGCTCAACAGGCGTACCTGTTCGGCCGGCACGTGGCCTTCGACGAACTTGCCGTCGATCACACCGGTATGGCACGAAGCCAGGCGTGGGGCCACGCCCAGGCGCTGCTTGACCGCGCTCATGTTCGGTTCGACATGGTCGTTGACGGTGAAACCGTTATCGCGCAGGTGGCTGATCCAGGCCTTGCAGCAGCCGCAGTTGGGGTCGCGGTACACGTCGATGGTGTCGCCAGCCTGGGCCAGGCCGCTCATGGCCAGCAGGCCCAGGGTCAACAGATGTTTACGCAGCATGTCGCAACACTCCTTCAGAGCAAACCGGTCCATAGTACAGGATTCTCAGCGGGTGGCTGCTTCGGGGGCAAGGTCACGCATCAGCAACGCGTGGTCGAGGGCGACCTGTTCCGGAATCGGCAGGTAGACCACGTGGCCATCACCCGGCGCGACCTCGATGGCCTGCCGCTGACCGTTGCACAGGCGCTGCAAGTCGAAATGGTAGTTGCCGCGCGGGGTCATCAGCTCGAGGTGGTCGCCCACCCTGAAGCGGTTCTTCACCTTGACCTCGGCCAGGCCGTCGACGCGCACCCCGGTCAGCTCGCCAACGAACTGCTGGCGCTCGGACACCGAGTTGCCACGCTGGTAGTTCTGGTACTCGTCGTGCACGTGGCGGCGCAGAAAACCTTCGGTGTAGCCCCGTTGTGCCAGCGACTCCAGGTTGTCCATCAGCGCGCGGTCGAAGGGGCGCCCGGCCACTGCGTCATCGATTGCCTGGCGGTACGCCTGCACGGCGCGGGCGCAGTAGAAATGCGACTTGGTGCGGCCCTCGATCTTCAGCGAATGCACGCCCATGCCGACCAGGCGTTCCACGTGCTGGATGGCGCGCAGGTCCTTGGCATTCATGATGTAGGTACCGTGCTCATCTTCGAACGCCGGCATTTCGCTACCGGGGCGGTTGCTTTCCTGAAGCAGGAACACCTGGTCGGTAGGGGCGCCCAGGCCCAGGGTGGGCTGCACTTGGCGAACGATGTCGCCCACGGCGTTCTCGGTGGCGGGCGTGGCATCGTACTTCCAGCGGCAGGCGTTGGTGCAGGTGCCCTGGTTGGCATCACGCTTGTTGAGGTAACCCGACAACAGGCAGCGGCCGGAGTAGGCCATGCACAGGGCGCCATGCACGAACACTTCCAGCTCCATGCCCGGCACCTGTTGGCGGATTTCGCCGATTTCTTCCAGTGACAACTCGCGTGACAGGATCACCCGGCCAAGGCCCATGCCTTGCCAGAACTGCACGCTGGCCCAGTTTACCGTGTTGGCCTGTACCGACAGGTGCACCGGCATGTCCGGAAAATGCTGGCGCACCAGCATGATCAAACCGGGGTCGGACATGATTAGCGCGTCCGGCGCCATGGCGATCACCGGTGCCAGGTCCTTGAGGAATGTCTTCAGCTTGGCGTTGTGCGGGGCGATGTTGACCACGACGTAGAAGCGCTTGCCCAGCGCGTGGGCCTGGGCAATGCCCAGTGCCAGGTTGGTGTGGTCGAACTCGTTGTTGCGCACCCGCAAGCTGTAGCGCGGCTGGCCGGCATAGACCGCGTCGGCGCCATAGGCAAAGGCATAGCGCATGGTCTTGAGGGTGCCGGCAGGGGCCAGGAGTTCGGGCTTGCTGATCAGGGTCATGGTGCGCACCGGGGCAAAGGGCGCGGATGCTAAGGCACGGGGCTGGTGCATGTTTTGATATATATCAACGGATGTAGCGGCACTTTTGGCCAAGCGGCGCGAACTAATATCGCATACGCCATTCGAGGACCTGCAATGAACGAAACTGCCCTACAGAACAAAGCCCTCGCGGTACTCCTGGCGCTGGTGACCATCGCTTTCGTGTGGATCCTGCTGCCGTACTACGGCGCGATATTCTGGGCGGTTGTGCTGGCTATCCTGTTTGCCCCGCTGCAGCGCAACCTGGTGATGCGTTTTGGTCGCCGGCGCAACCTGGCAGCGATCACCACGACCATGATCTGCCTGCTGGTGGCGGTGCTGCCGGTGATCATCACCAGCCTGCTGCTGGTGCAGGAAGGCGCGACCCTGTACCAGCGGATCGAAAGCGGGCAGCTGGACATTGCCGGTTACGTCGAACGGGGCAAGGACATGCTGCCGGCGTTCGCGCAAAACGGGCTGGACCACCTGGGCGTGGGCAACCTCGATGGTTTGCGCGACAAGATCACCAAGTGGGCGACCCAGGGCAGCCAGGTGCTGGCCAGCCAGGCCTTCAGCTTTGGCCAGGGTACGTTCGAGTTCCTGATCGGCTTTGGCATCATGATGTACCTGCTGTTCTTCTTCCTGCGTGAAGGCGCCGATGTGGCCCGCCGTGTGCGCCTGGCAGTGCCGCTGCCCGAGCACCAGAAACGCCGCTTGCAACTGAAGTTCAACCGCGTGGTGCGGGCCACGGTCAAGGGCAACGTGCTGGTGGCCGTGACCCAAGGTGCATTGGGGGGCTTCATTTTCTGGGTGCTGGATATTCCCAGTGCTTTGGTCTGGGGGGTGCTGATGGCGTTGCTGTCGCTGCTGCCGGCGGTGGGCGCGGGCATTGTCTGGGCACCCGTGGCCGTCTACTTCCTGCTGACCGGGGCGATATTGCCGGGCATCATCCTGACCGCGTTCGGGGTGCTGGTGATCGGCCTGGTGGATAACCTGCTCCGGCCGATTCTGGTAGGCAAGGACACGCGCATGCCGGACTACCTGATCCTGGTATCCACATTGGGTGGGTTGACGGTGTTCGGGCTCAACGGCTTCGTTATCGGGCCGTTGATCGCGGCGCTGTTCATGTCCAGCTGGGCGATCTTCGCCGAGGCCAAGCCACAGGTGCAATTGCCGCAGTGACGGCCGGCCATGGCAGTTGCGCGGTGTGCCCAAGGGCTGGTGTTTTCGCGCCAGCGGCCTAAGATGGCCGGTGACTGGGCCCGGAACAACCGATGAGCACGAAAGATACGATCTCCATGCAACTGGTGCGTGAGGCGCTGATGCAGACCTGCCCAGCGGGCGAAGCCAATGCCGCCCTGCTGGCGCGTGCCGGCATCGATGCCAGTTGCCTCGAGCTGCCCGAGGCGCGCGTTGCCGCGCAATCCTATGCGCGCCTGTGGCGCTTGCTGGCCCGGCGCTGCAATGACGAGTTCTTTGCCATGGACCCTCGCGGGCTGCGCACTGGCAGCCTGGCGTTCATGTGCCGTGCGAGCATGGCTCAGCCAACCCTGGGGCAGGGCCTGGAAACGGCCCTGGGCTTTCTGGCACTGATGCTCGAAGACCTGCAGCCGTGCCTGGTGCGCCAACCGGGCCTGGCCGAGATCGTTATCAACGAACCGCGCGCGGAGCCGCGCCGTGCCTTCACCTACTTCACCTTCTGGATGATCGTGCATGGCGTGGCCTGCTGGCTGGCCGGGCGGCGCATCCCCATCCTGGCGATCGACCTGCGCTGCGCCGAGCCACCGTTCTGTGATGATTACCGGGTGATGTTTTCCGAAAGCCTGCAGTTCGGCCGCCCGCGTACGCGCATGATCATCCCCGCCGATTGCCTTGGCCTGGCAGTGCGGCGCAGCGAGCAGGAATTGCAGCGTTTTCTTGCCGAAGCGCCCGCCAACATCCTGGTGCGTTACCGTGACCCGTCCAGCCTGGCGCGGCGCATTCGTACCGATCTGCTGCGCCAGGCACCTGCACAATGGCCAGCGCTGGAGCACCTGGCGCAAACGCTGTGCCTGTCTGCTTCTACGCTGCGCAGGCGCCTGGCCGAAGAGGGGCAGACCTACCAGGGGCTCAAGGACAGTGTGCGGCGCGAGCTTGCCACCACCTGGCTGGTCGGCGCCGAGCCAACCATGGGCGAAGTTGCCGAACGGCTGGGTTTTGCCGATGCCAGTTCGTTCTACAAGGCCTTTCGCAAGTGGTTTGGCTGCAACCCGGGGCAATATCGCGCGGTGGTCCAGGCTCGCCACGCTGGCAACTGATTCCGTCTGCTGCACACAGCGCCAATGCTTCAGCGTCGGGGGTTTCCAGCCAAAGGAGCACCCCTTCATGCCACAGGCACCCCTGCACCCCAAGCTCGAACGCGCGACGGATGATTTCATCAGCCAGATACTGCCTGATTGGTTGAGGCGGGCCAGCGCCTCACAAATCATGGCGCTGCGCGATGCCTATAGCGCCTACCTCACAAGCCAGGCTGAAATGTCGGCTGTACTCCGGCAGTTGCAGCCGATCGATGCGTTTGCCCGCCGCTTGCTGACGCAGGGCCTTCACCGGGAAGGCGGCGCGCTGCTGGATCTTGACCGCTTGGAATGGCGCGAGCAGCGGCGCAGGTTCAAGGTCGAGCCAGGAAAATTGCCCACGGATGAGTCCTACTTCGTGAGGGTGCCGGCGTTGCAGAGGTTGATGCAAAACTTTGCCAGCGGCGAATCCTTTTATCTGGAGACGGCACTGGTATACCCCGCAGACCCCGCTACCGACGTGCCGGAACGGGTGGCCCTCGATGATGCGGCACGGATTGTAGAGGCCTGCCGCAGTACCGATGTGGGCGCACGCTACCAGGAACACCTGGCCCGGTTGTTCACCCCTGCCTTTGAGCAAACACTGGCCACCAGCCTGCGCCGAACCCTGGCCTTGCAACTGGAGATAGCCGCCACCCGCGGGCTTCTGCCAGCAGAGGATGTACAGATAGTGCGCGATATAGTGGCAGGCCGCAGAACTGCCCTTTCAAACGGCCGCACCGTGCGCTGCGGCCCGTTGCAGGTGCTGGGTTGCACGGTGCACGGGGCACTGGTAGTTGAGGTTGCCAACGGCAACCAGCGGTATGCCGGCAGTGTGCAACTGGTGCTGTCGGACGATGCCCGCGCTGCCTTCCGGCACTTGGTTTCCTGGCGTGTGGTGAACTTCGAGCTGGTCGAGATGTTCAAGGATCCCGCTCGGTATGCGGCGCTGGTGGAACGCATTGCATTACATGAGCGGGCAGGGTTCGTCGCCACCCTGGCCAAGCGGCTGGCCGATGATGAACCTGACCTGGAGCCGACCTTCGCCAACTTGCCGCAGGGGCGGTTTGAAGGCCTGGCGTTACAGCAGTTGCAACGGATTCGCGAGGATGCGCGATTCCTGGCGGTGCCCACCGCTGATGCCGATTCCAGCCAGACGCTGGCACGTGAGCACGCGTTGGCGTCGGCAGGGCTGGCACTGCTCAACCTGGCGGGGTTGTTCGTGCCGACGGTTGGCGCATTGCTGCTTGCCGACATGGTCGTGCAGACCTTGTCGGAGGTTTACGAAGGGGCCAGGCACTGGAGCCTGGGCCATCAGCATGAGGCTATCGAGCATTTGCTGGGGGTGGCGGAGAACCTGGCGGTAACGGCCGCGGTTGCCGGCGGCGCCACGGTGGTGGCGCGTGGCTTCGTGCGCAGCACTTTTGTCGATGGCCTGGAGCCCGTCACCAACGATGCAGGGCAGCAACGGCTTTGGTCGAACGACCTGACGCGTTACCAGAGCGCGCGGCCGAGCGGAACGCTCCGCGAACTGGAAAATGGCCTGCTGAGCGATGGGGTTCGGCACTGGTGGTACCACGACGGTAGCTACTGGCGGGTACGGGCGCAGGGTGAGCATGGCCCTTGGCGCTTGCAGGACGTCACCGATGATACGGCCTTCGGCCCTGCCCTGGAGTGGAACGCTGAAGCCTCCTGGCAACTGGCCAGCGAACGGCCGCTGGAATGGCAAGGCGCCCAGAGGCTGTTGCAGCGCCTGTGGCCTGCATCATCATCATTGGGCTCGGCGCGGGTTGCGCAGGTGCTCAGGGTTGCCGACGTATCCGAGGAGCACTTGCGCGGTTTGCTGGTAGAGAAGCGACCGATGCCGGTCGCGTTACGTGACACGTTGGAGCGCTTTGCTGCAGGTGAAAGAATCGAGCGTTTCTTCGCCCAGGTGGGCAGTGCGGACGGTCAGCTGTGGCAATGGTGCCTGGACGCCCTCGGCCTGCAAGCCCTGCCGCGGGATGAGCAGGTGGTGCAGGTTACCCGGCATGCGGCCAGCCTGCGCCCACGGCTGCTGGACTACCTGGGCGGCCGCTATCTGGAGGCAGACGCCCAGGCCTGGCTCATACGCCGCGATTTTCCGGGCTTACCAGACGCCTACGTGTTGGAGGTTCTGCGGCATATCTCGACCGAGCAGCGGGTCATACTGCGCACCCAGGCGCGCCTGCCGTTGGCGGTGGCGCAGCAGGCCCGCGAGCTGTTGCAGGTGGCCAGGCTGACGCGCATGCGTGAAGGGCTGTTTCTGGCTGGCAGCCATCACCCCGGCCTGGACGAGTTGGTGTTCAGCCTGTTGCGCGAGCATGCCAAGTGGCCGGCAACAGCGCAGGTGGAGCTGCGTGAGGGGTCGCTTGCGGGGCGTCGGCTGGCGCAACTGCCTGGGCCGGAACAAACCGCCGCCAACGTGGTGATGGTCCGGCAGGAGGGCCACTACCGCCTGTATGACGTGGCCGGTACCGAGCTACAGGCCAGCGCGCAGCGGCCGCTTGAATTCTACGAAGCGCTGCTGGCCTGCCTGCCCACGGCAGACAGGCAACGCCTGGGTTGGCAGGGCGACCAGGCGTACAGTGCACTGCGCCTGGCCCTGCAACGCTGGCTACCGCAGGGGCGTGCTGCGCTGTTGAAATTACTGGGTGCCAGTGACGTTGGCGTGCCGCCAAACCCTGTTCGGCGCCTGCCCGATGGCCGGGTCGGCTACGTGCTCAGCGGCAGGGGCACAGCGGGAAACTTCAGCCAGCGCGTGTTGCGTACCCGCATTCGAAGCCTCTATCCAGGTTTCAATGAAGAGGAAGTGGAGACCTTTCTGGAGCTGCTGCTGGAGCGGCCAGGTTCGGCGTTCTGCAATCTGTTGCTGCAGGAACAACAGTACCGCAGGTTCAGCGACGCGTTGACACGGTGGGTGGAGGGTACTCGCAACAGTGCCAGCCAGGCGGCGCGGCTGTCTGCTGCAGGCGAACTGCGACGCAGCTGGCGCCTGATCGGCGAGCGGATCGTCGACCAGCACGGCGAGTCTCAGGGCATGCGCCTGAGCCTGACGGGCGTACCCTTGCGCAGCCTGCCGGAGCTGCCCGTAGGCACCGATTTCAACCATCTTGCTGAACTGATACTCAGCGACCTGGCCGTGGAGCATGTGCCGGCCAGCTTCCTGCGCTGTTTCACCCAACTGCGCTGGTTGAACATGAGTGGCAATCGCCTGAGCGAGGTGCCTGCCGAGCTCAGGCACCTGTCGCACCTGACCAACCTCAGCCTGGCTGGCAACCAGATCCGCATGACGGCGGCGGGTGTTGCAACCCTCGGCAGCCTGACGCGCCTGCGTGTCCTCGATCTGAATCACAACCCCCTGGGCGCCATTGCGCTGCAGTTGGATACCTTGGGGCGCCTGCGCGAGCTGCACATGCGCGGCGCCAACTTGCAGACGGTACCTGCGCAGTTGCACCGCTGCCGGTTGCTGGAGCTCGCGGATTTGCGCGACAACCATATCGGTGCACTGCCAGAGCCGCTGCTGGAAGCGCCTGAGGCGTTGCGGCTGGCGGTGCAATTATCGGGTAACCCGCTGTCGAATGCCGTCAGGCAGCGCATGCTTGCCGCAGGTGCGGTGGAGGCTGCCGTTGACGAGCCTTTGCTGGCCATCGACACCGCACGCGAGCGTTGGCTGGCATTGGTCGCGGCGCCGCAGCGGGGCTTCAGTGAGGCCCGGTGGGATGGCGTTCAGCGTGAAGAAGGTAGCGATGCGTTCTTCCGGTTGCTGACGGAGCTGACCGACACGCGCGATTATCAGGTCATTCCCGATGACCTGGGGCGGCGTGTGTGGCGCATGCTGGAGGCGATGCAGAGCGACACGGTGTTGCGCGAAGAACTGTTCAACCTGGCTGCCGACCCGCGAACCTGTGCCGACAGCGTCGCGAGCTGTTTCAGTGCCTTGGAAGTGCGCTTGTATCTGCGCCAGTCATTGCAACAGGCTGAACCCGTGGCCGCACGGCTCACCCGTTTGCGTGTGGCGAGGCAGCTGTTTCGTCTGGAACAGGTGGAGCGCCTGGCCCGAGAGGATGTAAAGGCGCGCCTGGCGCAAGGGCAGCATGTCGATGAACTCGAGGTCAGCCTGGCGTATCGCACCGGCCTGGCTGAAGAGCTGGACCTGCCAGGGCAGCCGAGAACGATGCAGTTCGAGACCATCGCCGCGGTCAGCCGGCAGCAACTGGCTGCAGCGGCTGCAACGGTGCGTGAAGCGGAGGCTACCGAGCAGTTGCCCCGCTTCATCGCGCAACGTGATTTCTGGCAGGAGTACCTGCGGCGCGAAGAACCAGCAGCGTTCAATGCCGTGGAAGCGCCTTTCTGGGGCCGCATGGAGGGGCTGAGCGCGGAGGCGGCCAATGAAGGCGCCTACCTGCGCGATTTCGACAGGCTGGCGCAAGAGCGCAAGGCGGCGATCGAAGCGTTGCTGTTGCGTTTGACCCGCGAGGCGATGGACCTGCCCATGGGGTCGGGCAGCAGGACTGAGCGCGCTTCGGGGTGACTGCCGGGCGTTGGCGGCAGGCGATCGTTTCCTGCTGCCATCGCCGCTGGCGAAGGCGGCACAGTCGGGGGTCATGATCCCCGTCAAGGAACACTGACATGCCCTCGCAACCTGTAAAACCCTGGCTCCAACACCCGGTAGAGCGCTTCATTGCCAACCGCTTGCCTGATTGGCTCAGCAAGGCCAGCCCTGTCGGCCTTGCTGCGCTGCAGTCTGCACTGGATGCGCACCTCGCCAGCCAGCGCACACTCAGCAGTGCTACCGAACACCTGCAGCCACTGATGGCGTTTGCCGAGGCGCGCCTGAACGGCGCCCTGGGCCTTGGTGTACCGCTCGATCGGCTGACCTGGCGTGAAGAGCGCCGGCGCCTGCGTGTGGACCTTGGCGGCATCCGCCAGTTCGAATCGTACTTCGTCAGGGTGCCTGCGCTGGAAAAGCTGTTACAGAACTTCAAGCCCAGGGAGTCGTTCTTCGAGCAGACCGCGCTGGTACGGCCGCCCATTGCGCCCGAGCGTGAAGAACAAGCCCTGCCTGCAACTATCGACGCGGTCGTGGCCGCCTGCCGGGAAGCCGATGTCGGCAAGGCCTACCAGGGGCATCTGGCAGCGATCATGAACGCGGCCTTCGAACGCGACCTGGCCTTGGACAAGCGCCTTGAACTGGCGCTGGCTACAGAAATTGCCACCCTCAAGGGGCAGCTCAAGATCAATGAAGTGCGCATGCTGCGCCAACTGGGTCGTGGCGAGACCCCGACGAACCCCGGCAGCCATTATGTTCGGGTGGGCGGGCTGCTGGTGCTGGGTTGCCGGGTGGACGGCGCCTTGGTCATCGAATTGCTCGACTCGTGGTCGATTGCCGTCGGTGGGACAGGGAGGTTGCTGCTGCTCAAAGGGGTGCTGTTGTACCTGCCAGATGATCAGGCTCGGCCACTGCAGTACTACCCTGACTGGCCCACTGCCAACCGCGCATTGGTCGCGGCAATGGCTGCTCCCCATTACCGCAGCGCGTTTGCACGGCGGATTGCGCTCAGCGAGCGTGCCGGCTACCAGGCGTTGCTCGCCACACGCCTGCAAGACGACGAGCCTGATCTGCAACCGCGCAGGCTCTCGACGTCGACGCCCATCTTCGAGCAGATGGCCGCCTGGCACATTCAGCGCATCAAGGCCGATGCCCGATACCTGGCGGTGCCCACCGAACAGGCCGATAGCGATGCTGCGGCTGAGCGGTTGCGTGCCCTGGAGGGCGTCGGCGAGGTGTTGCTCAACCTGGCCGGGTTGTTCGTGCCGGTGGTTGGCACGCTGTTGATGGCCGACATGGCAAGGCAACTGCTGGGGCAGGTGTTCGAAGGTTTCAGTGACTGGAGCCAGGGCCATCAGCACGAGGCCTTGCAGCACATGATGCAGGTGGCCACCTCGCTGGCGGTCAACGGCGCTGTGCTTGGCGGGGCCTATGCCTTGCACAGCGCCTTTGTCGGGCAACTGCACCCGGTGACCAACGAGGCGGGCCAGGCACGCTTGTGGCACGATGACCTGGCCCCTTACCGCCAGGCGCTGCCAGCAGCGCCATTGACCACGCTGGAGAACGGTCTGTTGACCGATGGCAGCGGCCATTGGTGGCGTTGCGATGAGGCATTGTACAGCGTGCGCGAGGATCGCAACGGTACCTGGCGGTTGTTGCACCGGGAGGGTCCCGATGTTTACGGGCCAGCCTTGCAAACCAATGGCGAGCGCGCCTGGCGCCTGGTGACCGAACGGCCATTGGAGTGGCAGGGCACTGCACGTCTGCTGGCGCGATTGTGGCCGGCCGCACAGTCACTTGCCCCAGAGCGATTGACGCAGATACTGAAAGTGGCCGATGTCGACGAGGCTTTTCTGCGCGGTTTGCTGGTTGAGGAGCGGCCACTGCCGGTTCAGTTGCGCGACACCCTCGAGCGGTTTGCGGTGGATGCCAGGATCGCGACGTTTTTCCAGCAGCTCGATACCACCGTGAACGATACCGAGCTGTTGCAGTGGTGCGTGCATGAGCTGGATATCGACGCGAATACGCTGCCAGCCCAGCTCGCGCAGATCGCGTTGCATGCGCAGAGCCTGCGCGAAGGGATGTTCGAGTACTTCTCGTGTTGCCACCTCGGTGCAGACACTTTGCAAAGCCTGCTGACGCGCGACTATCCCGGCTTGCCGCACGCCTACACGCTCGACGTGCTGAGCCACGCCAGCGATGCCATGCGGGCGCAGATGGAAAGCACCGGCCGGCTCCCCCTGGGCTTGGCGCAACAGGCCCGTGCCTCGTTGCAACTGGCCCGCCTGACAAGGGCGCGCGAGGCGTTCTACCTGCGCTGCAGCTATCACCCCGATGCGGTCGCGCTGGCGTTTGCCCTGCTGCGTCGGCAGGGGTTCGCGCAAAGCATGCTCAACCTGGAGTTGCGGGACCGCTCAGTGTTCGGCCCTTTGCAGGAACGGTTGCTGCCCCAGGCGGGCAGCCAGCAGACGCTGGTCATGGTCTGGCGCGACGGGGCCTTTACCCTGTATGACGAACAGGGCCTGCCTGCCGAACGGGAGGTGGCAGAACCCGCTGGGCTGTTCGAGGTCCTGGCGGCGTGCCTGCCGAGCGCGTCTCGCCAGCACCTGGGTACCACGGGTGGGTCTGCTGCCGACAGCTTGCGCCTGGCCCTGCAAGGCGCGATACCCGAGCGTTCCTCGGACCTGCTGAAGCTGCTTGGGTGGCGTGAAGCGCGGGCGCTGGGCGCCTCGATGCGACGCTTGCCTGACGGGCGCCTGGGTTACCTGCTCGGCGGCGGCGCCAGCAGGCTACCTTCCGCATCGTCGATCGAGCAGATGTTGCGCAACCGCCTGCGTGGGCTTTACCCGTCGTTCAGTGATGACGATGTCGAGCGTTACCTGGGGATCATGGCAGAGATCGACGGCTCGCCCTTCGACAGCCTGTTGCTGCAGGAACAGGAATTCCGGCGCCTGAACGAAGAGCTGCAGCGCTGGATGTTCCGCGTCATGGGCCCGGCCCGGCATGCGCGCCGGCGGTTGGCCTCTGCATTGCTCCGCGCCTGGCGGCTGGAAGGTGAGCGGGTGTTCGATGCGCAAAACAACCCGGTCGGCCTGCGGCTGCACGTGGCTGACATGGCGGTAGGGGAGTTGCCGACGCTGCCGCAGGGCAGCAGCTTTGGCCATGTGGCAGAACTGACACTGGCAGGTTTGCACGTTCCTGCGCTGCCCCCTGGTTTCCTGGGCTGCTTCCGGCACCTGCGCACGCTCGACCTGAGCGACAATGCCTTGCGTGAGCTACCCGAGGGCCTTGAAGGGATGCCCGAGCTGAACCAGCTGATACTGCGCAACAACCGCATCCGCCCCAGCGCCGGGCAGGTGGCTGCGTTGTTGCGCTGCGTCAATTTGCGCCGGCTGGACCTGAACGACAACCCGCTGGGCGCTCTACAGTTGGATGTGTCTGGGCTGCGCCGGCTGCAGCGGCTGCGCTTGCGGCGTACCGGGCTGACCAGCATGCCTTCAGGCCTGCAATGGTGCGCGCGCCTGGAGTATGCCGATCTGCGCGACAACCAGATTGCCGAGCTGCCCCAGGCATTGCTCGACGCCCCGGCCGCGGTGAGGCAAGTCGTGGACGTGGAAGGCAACGCGCTGCCCACTGCGTTGCGCGAGCAACTGTATGCACCTGAAATCGTGCCCGTCCCGCTCATGCTTGGCGAAGGTGCACAAGAGCAGGCCATGCACGCATGGCTGGGCACGCGCGCAGAGGCTGACCAGGCCCTAGGCCGCGAGCTGTGGCAGGCCTTGCGCAGTGAACCTGGCAGTGATGCATTCTTCGAACTGCTGGTGGGCATGACCCAGAGTGCCGAGTTCCGCCTTGCGCCTGAACAATTGGGCGCCAGGGTGTGGACCCTGGTCGAGGCGCTGTCGGTGGACCGGGACCTGCGCGAAGCCTTGTTCGCGCTGGCCGACGAACCACGTGCCTGCGCCGACAATCTCGCCAATTGCTTCAGCAACCTGGAGGTCCGGTACCAAGTACTGCACGCCACCCAGGGCGGTGAGCCTGTGGCTACCCGTGATGCGCGGCTGTTGCTGGCGCGGCGCCTGTACCGCCTTGACACCGTACTGGCACTGGCCAGGGCGGACATCAACAGCCGCTACGCGGATGGCCGTTGGCAGCGCGGCGATCATGCCGAAGAGGAAGTCGAGGTCAGCCTGGCCTACCGCACAGGGCTGGCTGAACGCTTGAACCTGATCGGCCAGCCACGGTACATGCTGTTCGGTGCGTTGGCCGTGGTCTCTGAAGCCGACCTGGAGCGTGCCTGCAACGCAGTGCTGGCAGGGGAGGCGAGTGAAGACATCACGCGCTACATCAGCCAGCGGGACTTCTGGATTGAGGTGTTGCGCGCCGAACACCCACAGGACTTCGCCCTGATCCAGCAGCAATTCGAGCAGGCCATGGAGGCGCTGGAAGAGCGTATGCAGCAGTTGGGCAGTGGTGCCTACGACGCCCAGGCCCGAACACTGATGCGCGACCGCCAGGAGGCGCTGGAAGCCTTGGCCCTGCGCTTGACCCGGGAACGCCTGAACAGGGCTTGACCCGCCGCAGGGTAGCGCGCGAGCGCATTGCACTGCCTGCGCACGGCCAAACCGGTCACCCAGATTGACAGCTTTGGCCATTGCCGCGGGTGACGCGCGGCGCGAACATCGTCGGACCGATGGTTAACTCCAAAAACAACAAACCAGGAGTCCGACGATGCGTGATTACGCTGAGGCTGTCCGCCTGTTCGAGCTTGGCAACACCGTAGCTGGGGCACTGCACGGCAACCTCGAAACCCTTAACGCGTGTGTCGAGTGCTGTGACCGCCACGTAGGCCATGGCAAGGTGGCACTGCTGCATGTCGATCGCGATGGCCAGACTGCCCGCTACAGCTTCGAGCAATTGCACATGCTGGCCGCCCGGTTCGCCAATGTGCTCAAGGCGCAAGGCGTGCAGGCGGGCGACAGGGTGGCGGGGCTGTTGCCACGCACCCCCGAGTTGCTGGTCAGCATCCTGGCCACCTGGCGTATCGGGGCGGTGTACCAGCCCTTGTTCACCGCCTTCGGGCCCAAGGCCATCGAGCACCGTCTTGAACAGTCCCGCGCCCGTGTCGTTGTCACAGACAGCGTCAACCGGGGCAAGCTGGACGATGTACACGCCTGCCCGACGGTCATCACGGTGAACGCCCGCAGTGGCGAACTGGATTTCCAGCAGTGCCTGGCCGGCGCCGCGCCTGAATGCGAGCCTGTGATGCGCTCGGGCGACGACCCGTTCCTGCTGATGTTCACGTCCGGTACCACCGGCCCGGCCAAGCCGCTGGAAGTACCGTTGCGTGCCATCGTCGCCTTCCAGGGCTACATGCGCGATGCCATCGACCTGCGCCGCGAAGACAACTTCTGGAACCTGGCCGACCCCGGTTGGGCCTATGGCTTGTACTACGCCGTCACCGGGCCGCTGTCCCTGGGGCATGCCACCACCTTCTACGATGGCCCGTTCAGTGTCGAAAGCTGTGTGCGGGTGATCGAAACGCTGGGCATCACCAACCTGGCCGGGTCGCCCACCGCTTACCGTTTGCTGATCGCGGCCGGCGATGCCTTCGCGGCACCGATCAAAGGCCGCCTGCGCGTTGTCAGCAGTGCCGGTGAGCCGCTGAACCCGGAAGTGATTCGCTGGTTTGCCGACGAATTGGGGGTGACCATCCACGACCACTACGGGCAGACCGAACTGGGCATGGTGCTGTGCAACCATCATGGCCTGCAGCACCCGGTGCACCCGGGCTCGGCCGGCTTCGCCGTTCCAGGCCATCGGATCGTGGTGCTGGACGAGCAGGGGCGCGAGCTGCCGGCCGGCGAGCCAGGCATTCTCGCGGTCGACCGCGAGCGGTCGCCGCTATGCTGGTTCGCTGGCTACCAGGGTTTGCCGACCAAGGCCTTCGTCGGCAAGTACTACCTGAGCGGCGATACCGTCGAGTTGAACCGCAACGGCAGCATCAGCTTCGTCGGGCGCAGTGACGATGTGATCACCACCTCTGGTTACCGTGTTGGCCCTTTCGACGTGGAAAGCGCGTTGATCGAACACCCGGCAGTGATCGAGGCTGCAGTGATCGGGAAGCCGGATCCGGAGCGCACCGAGTTGATCAAGGCGTTCGTGGTGTTGGCAAGCGGCTATCACGGCACCCCCGAACTTGAAGAGGCATTGCGTCAGCATGTGCGTCAGCGCCTGTACGCGCACGCCTACCCCCGCGAAATCGAATTCGTCAGCGACCTGCCCAAGACCCCGAGCGGCAAGCTGCAACGCTTCATCCTGCGCAATCAGGAAGTCGCCAAACAACAAGCGCAGCAGGCCACCCCTGCCAGCGCCTGAAAGGAAAACCGACCATGCAAATAGCGAACAAACACTTCATCGTCAGCGGCGCGGCATCCGGGCTGGGCGCTGCCACTGCGCAGGTGCTGGTGGAGGCGGGTGCCAAGGTCATGCTGGTTGACCTCAATGCTCAGGCTGTTGAGGCCAAGGCGCGTGAACTGGGCGAGCATGCCCGT
This sequence comes from Pseudomonas sp. BJP69, assembly GCF_007633355.1. NCBI lineage: Bacteria > Pseudomonadati > Pseudomonadota > Gammaproteobacteria > Pseudomonadales > Pseudomonadaceae > Pseudomonas > Pseudomonas sp. BJP69. The sequence goes on along the minus strand of NZ_CP041933.1, from coordinate 3,497,595 downwards.
TTCGCGGTGGCTGACATCAGCGACGAGCAGGCTGCCCAGGCAGCAGTCGATGCAACCGTCAATGCGTTCGGTAGCCTCCACGGGCTGATCAACTGCGCCGGTATCGTAGGCGCCGAGAAAGTGCTGGGCAAACAGGGGCCGCATGGCCTGGCCAGCTTCGCCAAGGTGATCAACGTCAACCTGGTCGGCAGCTTCAACCTGCTGCGCCTGGCTGCCGCCGCCATGGCTGAGGGCGTTGCCGGCGAGGATGGCGAGCGTGGCGTGATCATCAACACCGCCTCCATCGCGGCGTATGATGGCCAGATCGGCCAGGCGGCCTATGCTGCGTCCAAGGGCGCCATTGCCAGCCTGACCTTGCCGGTAGCCCGCGAACTGGCCCGCTTTGGTATCCGCGTGATGACGATCGCCCCGGGCATCTTCGAAACACCAATGATGGCCGGCATGAGCGAAGACGTACGCGCTTCCCTCGCCGCTGGGGTGCCGTTCCCGCCACGCCTGGGCCGCCCGCAGGAGTATGCCGCGCTGGCGCGGCACATCATCGAGAACAGCATGCTCAACGGTGAGGTGATCCGCCTCGACGGTGCGCTGCGCATGGCTGCCAAATAAGGAGGATGACCATGACCCTCAGCAATGACCCGATTGTGATCGTCAGCGCCGTGCGCACGCCCATGGGCGGCCTGCAAGGCGACCTCAAGAGCCTGACCGCGCCGCAACTGGGCAGTGCCGCCATCCGTGGCGCAGTCGAGCGCGCCGGCATCGATGCCGCCAGTGTCGAGCAGGTGCTGTTCGGCTGCGTCCTGCCGGCCGGCCAGGGCCAGGCCCCGGCGCGTCAGGCGGCGCTGGGTGCCGGGTTGGATAAGCACACCACCTGCACCACCCTGAACAAGATGTGCGGTTCGGGCATGCAGGCCGCGATCATGGCCCATGACCTGCTGCTGGCCGGCACCGCCGAGGTGGTGGTGGCCGGTGGTATGGAAAGCATGACCAACGCCCCCTACCTGCTGGACAAGGCCCGCGGTGGTTACCGCATGGGCCATGGCAAGATCATCGACCACATGTTCATGGATGGCCTGGAAGATGCCTACGACAAGGGCCGCCTGATGGGCACCTTTGCTGAAGACTGTGCCCAGGCCAACGGCTTCAGCCGCGAGGCCCAGGACCAGTTTGCCATCGCCTCGCTGACCCGCGCCCAGGACGCGATCAAGAGTGGTCGTTTTGCCGCCGAGATCATTCCGGTGGAGGTCACCGAGGGTAAGCAAACGCGCGTCATCAAGGACGACGAACAGCCGCCGAAGGCGCGGCTGGACAAGATTGCGCAGCTCAAGCCGGCCTTCCGTGAAGGCGGTACGGTGACCGCGGCCAACGCCAGCTCGATCTCCGATGGGGCTGCGGCGCTGGTGCTGATGCGCCGCTCCCAAGCCGACAAGCGAGGGCTCAAGCCTTTGGCGGTGATTCACGGGCATTCGGCCTTCGCCGATACCCCGGCCTTGTTCCCCACTGCGCCCATCGGTGCTATCGACAAGCTGCTTGTGCGCACGGGCTGGAAACTGGCCGATGTCGACCTGTTCGAGGTCAACGAAGCCTTTGCCGTGGTCACCCTGGCGGCCATGAAACACCTCGACCTGCCCCATGACAAGGTCAACATCCACGGTGGCGCCTGTGCCCTCGGCCACCCGATCGGGGCATCCGGGGCACGCATCCTGGTGACCTTGCTGTCGGCCCTGCGCCAGAACAACCTGCGCCGGGGTATAGCGGCCATCTGCATCGGTGGTGGCGAAGCCACGGCCATGGCGGTCGAATGCCTGTACTGAGGTGAACCATGCTGGTAACTGACGAGCAACAACAGATTTGCGACGCGGTCCGTGCTTTCGCCCAGGAGCGCCTCAAGCCGTTTGCAGAACAGTGGGACAAGGCGCACCGCTTCCCTAGGGAGGCGATCGAGGAAATGGCCGAGCTGGGCCTGTTCGGCATGCTGGTGCCGGAAGCCTGGGGTGGCAGCGACACCGGCTACGTGGCCTATGCCATGGCCCTGGAGGAGGTTGCTGCAGGTGATGGCGCGTGCTCGACCATCATGAGCGTGCACAACTCGGTGGGCTGCGTGCCGATCCTGCACTTTGGCAGCGAGCAGCAGAAAGCGCAGTTCCTGACGCCGCTGGCCAGCGGCGCGATGCTCGGTGCTTTTGCCCTGACCGAACCCCAGGCGGGTTCTGACGCCAGCAGCCTGAAGACCCGCGCCCGTCTGGATGGCGACCATTACGTGCTCAATGGCAGTAAGCAATTCATCACTTCCGGCCAGAACGCCGGGGTAGTGATCGTGTTTGCCGTAACCGACCCGGATGCCGGCAAGCGCGGCATCAGCGCCTTCATCGTGCCCACCGATTCACCCGGCTACCAGGTGGCACGGGTAGAGGACAAGCTCGGCCAGCACGCTTCCGACACCTGCCAGATCGTCTTCGACAATGTGCGGGTGCCGGTGGCCAACCGGCTGGGTGCCGAGGGTGAGGGCTACAAGATCGCCCTGGCCAACCTTGAAGGTGGCCGTATCGGTATTGCTTCCCAGGCGGTGGGCATGGCCCGGGCCGCGTTTGAAGTGGCGCGTGACTACGCCAACGAGCGGCAAAGCTTCGGCAAGGCGTTGGTCGAGCACCAGGCGGTGGCGTTCCGCCTGGCTGATATGGCGACCCAGATCGCGGTGGCCCGGCAGATGGTGTTGCACGCCGCTGCGCTACGCGATGCCGGGCGCCCAGCCCTGGTGGAAGCATCGATGGCCAAGCTGTTTGCCTCGGAAATGGCCGAAAAGGTCTGTTCGCACGCCTTGCAGACCCTGGGCGGTTATGGCTATCTGAGCGACTTCCCCCTGGAGCGGATTTACCGCGACGTTCGGGTTTGCCAGATTTACGAAGGCACCAGCGACATTCAGCGCATGGTCATTGCGCGCAACCTATGAAGGAGCAGATTGCATGGCATTCGAAACCATCCTGTTGGATATCCACGGCAAGGTCGGCCTGATCACCCTCAATCGGCCGCAGGCGCTGAACGCGCTGAACGCGCAGATCGTCGGCGAAATCAACCAGGCCCTCGATCAGCTGGAGCGCGATGCCAATATCGGCTGTGTGGTGCTGACCGGCTCGGCGAAAGCGTTTGCCGCGGGTGCCGACATCAAGGAAATGGCCGAGCTGCAATACCCGCAGATCTACGTCGATGACCTGTTCAGCGATGCCGACCGCATCGCCAACCGCCGCAAACCGATCATTGCTGCGGTGTCCGGCTTTGCCCTGGGTGGCGGCTGTGAGCTGGCGATGATGTGCGATTTCATCCTCGCCGCCGACAATGCCAAATTCGGCCAACCGGAAATCAACCTTGGCGTACTGCCGGGCATGGGCGGCACGCAGCGCCTGACACGGGCGGTGGGCAAGGCCAAGGCGATGGAGCTGTGCCTGACCGGTCGCCTGATGGGCGCTGAAGAGGCGGAGCGGGCCGGGCTGGTGGCGCGGATCGTGCCGCAGGCCGACCTGGTGGAGGAGGCACTGAAAGTTGCGGCGACCATCGCCAGCAAGTCGATTCCGGTGAGCATGATGGTGAAGGAAAGCGTCAACCGGGCGTTTGAAGTTACCCTCAGCGAGGGTGTGCGGTTTGAACGCCGTGTATTCCACGCGGCTTTCGCCACCGAGGACCAGAAAGAAGGCATGGCCGCTTTCATTGCCAAGCGTGAGGCACAGTTCAACGACCGTTGATTGAAGTGGGTGACCACTGTTCGCGCCTGGGCGGCTCCGACCCGCTCGGCGCGCAACCCATCTGGGCGCTGGCCCCAGCTGCCAGCCCGACACCGACCAGCGGATTCTGGTGCCGGAAAGCAAATTCGCAGCCTTTTGCAGTTGCTCCACGCGACGTGGCGCCTTAGACTGCCGCCCCCTGTAAAAGAGTGCCGATTGGCGCTTGAAGAATTCCGTTGCCGATGCCGAGGCGTCGGCGGCACCTGAATCGCCCAAATGCACATTTTTTCATAGAGAAATCGATGACCAAGGAACAGTTGCTGGCCATGTCGGCCGATGACTACATGAACGCCGACCAGCTCGCCTTCTTCACTGAGCTGCTGCAGGCGATGAAAGTCGAAACCCATGAACGCATCGAGCTCAGCCGCACCACCATCGAAGGCCTGGACACGCCGTCGGACCCAGCCGACGTGGCTTCGGTCGAAGAAGAGCGCAGCTGGCTGGTGAATGCCATCGACCGCGACCAGCGCCTGCTGCCTCAGCTGGAAATGGCCCTGGACCGTATTGCCGACGAAAGCTTCGGCTGGTGCGACGACAGCGGTGAGCCCATCGGCCTGAAGCGTCTGCTGATCAGCCCGACCACCAAATACTGCATCGAAGCCCAAGAGCGCCACGAGCAGCTCGACCGCCACCAGCGCCAGGTGTAACCCCTCGCGCAGTGCCGAGCCCCACGGAGCGATCCCTGGGGCTTTTTGCGTTTGTTGTCGCCCCGTTTTTGTTGCTGCAGGCGTAACACAGCTGTACCGGGCGGCGCTGTTTCATCCTTGGGGGCAGGCGTATCATGGCTATATCGTTAGGGTGCTACTTAAATTCCGGAGGGAATGATGCATAGCCGAGTCGATGTGGCCGTGATGATCGGTTCAAGTGTGCCCGCCACAATGCAGGCACTGGGCAGGCGTGTCTGCTGGGTGGTGCTGGTCAACGGTGAGCGGCGCGGTACCGCTTTTGCCACGCGCGAGGAAGCGTTGGAGTGTCAGGCTGCCTGGCAGCAACAACTGAAGAAAGGGCTCGCCGCCTGAAAATGTTGTTTGCCTCTCGACGGGTTTCAGTGTTTTCGGGCATATTTGTCCTACAGTAATGCGCACCAGGGTTTGCCTTCTTGCAGGCTCACGCCCTGGCCGTGTTTTCTGGCGAGTGATCTCAGGCATCACGTTTCCCGTGCCGGGAATGGGCCAAACGCCTTCGGTTGAAGGCGAATCTGGCAAACCAGAGTAAAGTTTCCTGCGCGCTGCATCGTCGGCGGGCACAGACATTTCGTATATCGCTTTATTACTCTTTTCGCCTATCGATAAGACAGGGCCGTGCCTCCCCGAGCTTGGGTGAGGGCGGGTTGTAACCGGTTGAGGATTACTTCATTGGCAGTCAGCACACTTGATACCCATGCGTTGTTCGCCCTCGGCGACTTGCGCGGTAAATTGGCCCAACTGTTCCAGGGCCGCTTCATTTATGTAACCGAACAGAATCCCGAAGGCCTGTACATGGCCGAAATCGACACAGAAAGTGCGTTGGTGGTAGACGATAAACAACGCCTGGAACTGAAAGTTGGCGACCATTTCCGCGCTGCCGTATTGCCCAGCCGCGAAGGCGGCAAGTTGGAAATGCGCTTTCGGGAAATCAAGTTGAATGTCTATGGCGTGGGTGATTACGCCTTCGTTTCCGTGCCGGAAGGCGAGGGCATCGTGTTTCGCGAAGGCCAAGGGGTCATGTTGGTATTCGCCGCGCAGCAGCAGATACAGGAAGGCCTGGGCAAGTTGCTGAAGGCGGTAACCGGCAAAGTTGCCAAATGGCGCAAGGGCGAGCTGACCACCTTCAAGGCCAGTGAATGACTGTAACTGATGATGCGCCCGCCAGCCGGGCGGAGTTTCATCGGCAGCATCATGCGGCTGCCGTAGCCGAGGCGCAGCGTATGCTGGCCCGGCGCGATGCATTGCAAGGAGCCTGGTTGAACTGGGTGGCGGCAGAGCTGTACAGGCTCGGCCCGCCACCTTACGCCGCCATGGTGCGCCGCGAGTTGCAGCGCCTGAGCCAGGTGTGAGGCGGCAGACCTTCAGTTGCCACTGTCGCAGCCGCTGCTGACCTCTTCAGGCACTGGCTCTTTCGCCACCCGCTTGCGGAACAGCGCTGCCCGTGCGAGCAGCAACGTGGTCACCGGCACAGTGATCGACAGCAGAATGGGGATCAGCCAGGCGTGCAGCACCGCCGCGTCCTTCAACCACGAAAAATAGATGATCGAGGCCAGTGCCACGCACCAGGCGCCGATGGTCGAGGCCAGTGCCGGTGGGTGCATGCGCTGGAAGTAGTCTTTCAGGCGCACCAGGCCCACTGCACCTACCAGGGCGAACAGGCTGCCGGTGATCAGCAGCACCGCCGTGATCAGTTCCAGCCAGAATGGCAGTACCAAGGTTTCAGTCATTCGATCACCTCACCGCGCAGCAGGAACTTGGCCAGGGCAAACGAGCCGACGAAGCCGAACAGCGCAATCAACAGGGCACCTTCGAAGTAGGTGTCACTGGCATAACGGATACCCAGCACCAGCATGGTCAGCATGGCCAGGATATACAGGTAGTCCAGCGCCAGGACCCGGTCCTGGGCAGACGGGCCACGGAACAGCCTGAACAGCGCCAGGGCCATGGCCAGGGCGAAAATGAACAGGCTGGCGAGGACAGCGTTGGCGAGCAGGCCTGTCATTGGAAAATCTCCATCAGTGGGCGTTCATACGTGTCCTTGAAGTGCTGGACGAAGGCCGCTTCATCGTCCAGGTCGAACACATGCAGCAGCAATACGCTGCGGTCCAGAGCCAGTTCCGACCAGACTGTGCCAGGCACCACCGTGGTAATCATCGCCAGTGCCGCCAGGCCGTGCGGGTCGCGCAGGGCCAGCGGTATATGCACGAACGCCGAACGTGGCGGCTGCTTGCCGGCCCGCAGCACGCCGCGGGCAACCAGCAGGTTGGACATGATGACATCGACGCCGACCCGGCCGATAAGCCGGGCGACGACCAGCGGCCGCTTGACGTGTGCGTGCTGCGGCCGCAAGGGGGCCATCAGCAGTGGCGCCAGCACGCCAAGGGCGGCGCCCAGCAGCAGGTTACCGGGGCTGACCGAGAGGTTGAGCAGCAGCCACAGGCCGAACAGCGAGACCGAGAGGAGCGGGGCGGGGAACATGCGGCTCATGGCAGCACCTCGGCGCTGGGCGAAGTCGGGCCAGGGATCGGCCGGGCGGCCATTACGGCATCGATATAGGCATCTGGCGCCTGCAGGCTGGCGGCCGTGTCCTGGGTGTAGCGCAGCAATGGCTCGGCCTTGAGGCTGAGGAAGATGCACAGGCCGAGCAGAATGACGATCGGCAGGCATTCGAACCGGCGCAGTACCGGTGACGGGCGCTCTTCGGGCTTCCAGAAGCGTTGGATGCCAACCCGGCCGAAGGCGATCAGCGAGGCCATGCCCGAGAGTATCAGCAACGCTACCAGCCCCCAGCCGGCGGCACTCAGGGGCTGCTCGACGGGGCCGCCCAGGCCGTTTGGGTTGAACAAGGCGCTGATCAGGTTGAGCTTGCCGACGAAGCCCGAGAGGGGCGGCATGCCGATGATCAGCAAGGCGCAGGCGATGAAACTCAGGCCCAGGAAAGCCATGGTCCAAGGGATGATCTGGCCGATCACCGCCTTCTGCTCGTCATCGAGGTTGATACCTTTGGGGGGGTGCAGCGACTCCAGCGGGGGCGGCATCACATCTTCTTCTTCGTCCAGCGGTGCTTCGTTGGCCGAGCGCGAGCGTTCGACCAGCTCGGCGAGCAGGAACAGGGCGCACAGTGCCAGGGTCGAGTTGACCAGATAGAACAGTGCCGCACCGGTCAGCGCGGGCTGGGCAAAGCCGACCGCGCCGAGCAGGGTGCCGGCCGAAACCAGGATGCTCAGCGCTGCCATGCGTTCCAGGCGCTGTGCTGCGAGAATGCACACTGCGGCCACCGCCAGGGTCACCAGGCCACCGTACACCAGCCATTGGCCGCCGAAATGGGCCGAAGCGCCGGCCTGGCCGGAGAACAGCAGCGTCCACAGGCGCAACACGGCGTACAGGCCGACCTTGGTCATGATGGCGAACAGCGCAGCCACCGGCGCACTGGCCGATGCATAGGCCGGTACCAACCAGAAGTTGAGCGGCCAGATGCCGGCCTTGACCAGGAAGGCCATGGCCAGGATGGCTGCACCGGCGTGCAGCAGGCCACGGTCAGCTTCTGGCACCAGGGGGATCTTCAGGGCCAGGTCAGCCATGTTCAGGGTGCCGGTCACGCCGTACAGCATCGCCGCGCCAATCAGGAAGAGCGACGAGGCAAACAGGTTGATGGCGATGTAGTGCAGGCCGGCACGCACGCGCGCGCGCCCCGACCCATGCAGCAACAGGCCGTAGGAAGCGGCCAGCAGCACTTCGAAGAACACGAACAGGTTGAACAGGTCGGCTGTGAGGAACGCGCCGTACAGGCCCATCAGCTGGATCTGGAACAGTGCGTGAAAGCTGGCCCCGGCACTGTCCCAGCGGGCGCGGGCAAACAACAGGGCACTGAAGCCGATGACCCCGGTCAGGGTCAGCAGCAGCGCAGACAAGTGGTCCAGCACCAGCACGATACCGAATGGCGCTGGCCAGTTACCCGGCAGGTACACGCCGATCGATTCCGCCTGGCCCTGGGTGCGTACCCACAGCAGCAGGCTGACGGCGATGGCCAGGCCGGTGAAGGTCGACAGCAGGTTCAGGCGGGCTTTGATGCGGCGGTGTTTTTCGCCCAGCAGCAGCATCATGGCCGCCGTGACCAACGGTAGCAGGATGGGCGCGACGATCAGTTGACTCATGTCGCTCATTCGTCACGCTCCCGGCCATCGACGTGGTCGGTCCCGGTCAGGCCCCGCGAGGCCAGCAGCACCACCAGGAACAGCGCGGTCATGGCAAAGCTGATCACGATGGCGGTCAACACCAGGGCTTGCGGCAGCGGGTCGGTGTAATGCAGCAAGTCCTGGGTCACGCCGTCCTTGATAATTGGCTCTTTGCCAATGAACAGGCTGCCCATGCTGAAGATGAACAGGTTGACGCCGTACGACAGCAGGCACAGGCCCATGATGACCTGGTAGGTACGCGGGCGCAGGATCAGCCATACGCCCGAGGCGGCCAGCACTCCGATGGCGACTGCAATGACTTCTTCCATCAGGCGGCTCCTGCTTGGTTGGTTTTCGCCGGGTTACCCGGGCGGTAGGCACGCACCGACTGGTGCGCCAGCGCAGTGAGGATCAACAGGGTCGAACCGACCACCACGGTGTACACGCCGACATCGAAGAACAGTGCACTGGCCACGTGCACGTCGCCCAGCAAGGGCAAGTGCAGGTGGGCGGTATGGGTGGTCAGGAACGGGTAGCCGAGCAGCATGGCGCCGCCCCCGGTGAGGGTTGCGCAAAGCAGGCCGGTGCCCATCCAGCGCAGCGGCCGCAGGCTCATCTGCGCCTCGACCCATTGGGTGCCGGCCACCATGTACTGGAGGATGAACGCCACCGACATTACCAAGCCAGCGACAAAACCGCCCCCTGGCTGGTTGTGCCCGCGCATGAACAGGTACATCGAGACCAGCAGGGCAATGGGCAGCAGCAGGCGCACCAGCACCGCTGGCACCATCATGAAGCCCAGTGCGGTATCGGTGGCATGCCGCGGGTTGATCAGGTCGGTGACCACGTCAGGCGCCAGTTGGCGCTGCTGGGCCGGCAACTGCATGCTCTCCTTGGGTGGGCGGAAGCGCCGCAGCAGGGCGAACACGGTCAGCGCCACGGCCACCAGCACGGTGATTTCACCGAGGGTGTCGAAACCGCGGAAGTCGACCAGCATGACGTTGACCACATTGGTGCCACCGCCCTGCGGCAGTGCCCGGCTGAGGTAGAACGAGGAAATGTCATTGGGTGTCGGCCGCGTCAGCATGGCATACGACAACAAGGCCATGCCGCCACCAACCAGTACCGCCAGCAGCAGGTCGCGCAAGCGGCGTATGCGCGCACGCTCCAGGCTGCCGGGCGATGGCGAGACGCCTTCGATACGCCGAGGCAACCAGCGCAAGCCGAGCAGGATAAGCACGGTGGTGACCACTTCCACCACCAGCTGGGTCAGGGCCAGGTCGGGTGCGGAGAACCAGACGAAGGTGATGCAGGTCATCAGGCCGCAGACGCTGACCATGGTCAGGGCTGCCAGGCGATGGTACTTGGCCTGGTAGGCAGCGCCGATGGCGCAGGCGATTGCGATCAGCCACAGCGCCACGAATACCCCGGACCCGGGAATTTTCGGCCGCTCCCCCCAGCTCAGGCCGCTGTAGAGCATGGGCGTGAGGCCGGCCAGGAATGCGGCGACCACCAGCATGAACAGCTGCGACTGCAAACGCCGGCTGGTGAGCAGGCGCTCGATGCGCCGGGCAAGCAACATCAACTGCACCTGGCCGTATTCGAACAGGCGCTTGCCGTTGAACCGCTCGATCACCGGCGGGGAAGGGAAGCGCCCCCGGCGCAGTTGCTTGCGCAACATGAGGTACAAGACGATACCGCCGCTCATGGCGAGCAGGCTCATGATCAGCGGCGCATTCCAGCCATGCCAGATCGCCAGGCTGTATTCCGGCAGGGTGCCGCCGACCACCGGCAATGCCGCGGCAGCCAGCAGCGGCCCGACCGACTGTGCGGGGAAAATACCCACGACCAGGCAGGTGAGTACCAGCAACTCCACCGGTGCACGCATCCAGCGCGGCGGTTCATGCGGGGTGTGCGGCAGGTCCTGGGCCGTAGGGCCGAAGAACACATCGACGGTGAAGCGCAGCGCATACGCCACGCTGAACGTGCCGGCGAGGGTGGCGACTACCGGCAGGGCGGCTTCGACCCAGGCGGTGGAGCTGATGAACACCGTTTCAGCGAAGAACATTTCCTTCGACAGGAAGCCGTTCATCAAGGGCACGCCAGCCATCGAGGCACTGGCCACCATGGCCAGGGTGGCGGTGTACGGCACCAGGCGGATCAGGCCACTGAGGCGGCGGATGTCGCGGGTGCCGCTTTCGTGGTCGATGATGCCGGCGGCCATGAACAGCGAGGCTTTGAAGGTGGCATGGTTGAGGATGTGGAACACCGCGGCGACCGCGGCCAGCGGGCTGTTCAGGCCGAGCAGCAGGGTAATCAGGCCGAGATGGCTGATGGTCGAGTAGGCCAGAAGGCCCTTCAGGTCATTCTGGAACATCGCGGCGAAGGCGCCGAGCAACAGCGTGATGGCGCCGGCGCCGCCGACGATCCAGAACCACTCCTCGCTGCCGGAGAGCACTGGCCACAGGCGGGCCAGCAGGAATACCCCGGCCTTGACCATGGTTGCGGAGTGCAGGTAGGCCGATACCGGCGTTGGCGCAGCCATGGCGTGGGGCAGCCAGAACTGGAAGGGGAACTGGGCGCTCTTGCTCAGGGCGCCGATCAGGATGAGGGGCAGCAGCACCGGATACAGCGCGTGCTGGCGGATGGTGTCGCCGGCAGCCAGGACCTTGTCCAGGTCGTAGCTGCCGACCACATGGCCGAGCAGCAGCGCCCCCACCAGCAGGCACAGGCCGCCTGCGCCCGTTACCATCAGTGCCATGTAGGCGCCGCGGCGGGCGTCTGCACGGTGGTGCCAGTAGCCGATAAGCAGGAAAGAGAACAGGCTGGTGAGCTCCCAGAAGAACACCAGCTGGATCAGGTTGCCGGAGATCACCAGGCCCAGCATGGCGCCCATGAACGCCAGGAAAAAGGCGAAGAAGCGCGGCACCGGGTCTTGGGGTGACATGTAGTAGCGCGCGTACAGCGACACCAGCGTGCCGATGCCCAGCACCAGCAGCGAGAACAGCCAGGCGAAGCCGTCCATGCGCAGCACCAGGTTCAGGCCCAGGCTGGGCAGCCACAGGAACTCTTCGCGAATCACGCCCCCGTGGGCGACCTGAGGGTAAAGCAGTGCTACCTGGACGGTACCGACCAGGGCTACGAGCCCGGCAAGGATGGACTCGGCGTTTCGTGCGTTGTGCGGCAGCACGGCTGCCAGGCAACTGCCCACGAACGGCAGAAGCAATAGCACTATCAAAGACATAGCGGCCTATTCTGGAGAAGTTTGCAAGGATCATACGTGCCGGGGGGGTGATCACCAACACGCAAGCTGTCGCAGAATCCTACAAATAGACTGTGACAAGTGATTTTTTTATAACAGTTTTTTACAAAGCATAGCTGCAGTTGGCTGCTTCATAGGCCTGCCTGCCGCTCACCCGGTACCTGTTCGCCGTCCGCTGTGGCGCATTCGCTGCGCCGCCGTACCTTGAGTTCGCTGACTACCACCGCGATCACGATCAGCAGGCCGCCCAGCAGCGCTACGCCGGGGAGCCGTTCGCCGGCGATACGCCCGACGATACCAGCCCACACCGGCTCACCAGCATAAATAAGCGTTGCCCGGGTGGGCGAGACCGACTTCTGCGCCCAGTTCATCGCCACCTGGATTACCGCACTCATCGCGCCCAGGCCGATAGCGCTGACCAGCAGCAGCCAGGAAAAGTCGGGGATGCGCTCCTGGGTCGGGACGATCATCAAAAACGCCAACACCGACGCGGTCGCCAACTGGACAACGGTGACCCGACGCACATCGACCTGGCCGGCGTAGCGGCTGATCAGGATGATCTCGCCGGCGATCGCCACAGCGCTGACCAAGGTCACCATTTCGCCTTCACTGAAATGCAGGCTGCCGCCTTCCGGGCCGGCCAGCAGCATCAGGCCGGCGAACGCCAGGCAAATGCCGATGCTGGGCATCAGGCCTGGCCGGCGGCCGAGTACCAGCCACTGCAACAGGGGCACGAACGGCACATACAGCGCAGTGATGAACGCCGACTGGCTGCTGCTGATGGTTTGCAGGCCCATGGTCTGCAAACCATAGCCGAGCATGATCGTGACACCGATCAGCATGCCGGCCTTGAGTTCGGTGAAGGTCAGCCCAGGCAGCGCCCGCGCTGACACCACGCCCACGAACAACGCCGCTGCCGCAAAGCGCAGGCCGACGAAGAACATCGGGCCGCTGACACTCATCACGTTATGGACGAGCAAAAAGGTGCCGCCCCACAACATGGTAATGAACACCAGCACGACTTCTGCCTTGCTCAGGCGAAAAGTAACGGTGGGGGTTGGCTTGCTGCTGGGCTGGATCATGGTCTTGCACACTCGGCGTCAGGCGGCGCACAATCGCCGCAAAGTGGGCAGTATACTGCGCAATACACAACGGTGAGCAATATAGTGCACAAAGAATCCGCGCACCGTGCTTCGGTGCTGCAACACGTCAGCCTCAATGTTCGCAGCCTGCGCAACGCCGCTGGTATGAGCCAGGCGGTGCTGGCTGAACGCTCGGGGGTTAGCCGGCGCATGCTGGTGGCCATCGAGGCGGGGGAAAAGAACGTCAGCCTGACCACCCTGGATTTGATCGCCGAGGCGTTGGGGGTGGCCTTCAGTACGTTGATCCAAGCGCCGGACCTGCGTGATCCAGGGCGTATCGAAGAGCTGGCCTGGGCGGGCGAGCACCCCCAGAGCCGGGCGGTTTTGCTGGGCACCAGCGCGGCGCGGCGCGAGGTGGAGCTGTGGGAGTGGACGCTGGCGCCGGGCGAGCGTTATGCAAGCGAGGCCGATGCCGAGGGTTGGAGTGAGCAGATCTATGTGTGCGCAGGGCAACTTACCCTGATCATCGAGGGGATGGAACATCGCCTGCAGGTGGGGCAGTTCCAGGTATTCCCCAGCAATTGCCAGTACGCCTACCGGAACGATGGCACTGTGCCGGTGCGGTTTGTGCGCAATGTGGTGATCTGAGGCCCCGCAGGTTCGACGCCCCGTGGTGGTTTGCAAGTGATCTGCCGGCGGGATGGGGCGCAAAGCGCCCCGAGCACCTCAAGCCTGTGCGGCCACCATTTCGCTCGTCTTCACGACTTTGGCGTAGGCGAAGGCCAACGCTGCCATGGTCGCATCCTGTACCTGGGCCGCTGGCACCTGCTTGCCGTCGAACATCAGTGCCAGGGTCGCGCAGGCATCGAGCACCAAGGTCACTTCAAAGCCCAGGTCGGCGCGTGCACAAACCGCTTGACCTTGACTTAACTTGAGGTTTTACCCTGCTCGGCATCGCGCTGCATGCGCCCGTAGCCAGGTGACTGTCGATGTCGGCAAACCCTCAAGCCCTGTGGTTCACCCAGATGATCGAATATGAAGTGCCAAGCCCGTGCCAGCAGGCGTTGGCTCAAGCGCTGGTGGTGCGCAGCGAAGTGTTGGCAGCGCGCTGCGAAGGCCTGCAAGGCGTCAGCATTCAGGCAAGCGACGATGGCAGCCGGGTGCTGCAGTACCTGCAATGGCAGTCACGCCAGGCCTGGTCGGCGGCGGCCGAGTATTTCAATGAGGAACCCTTCCTCGAGCTGTTGCGCCGGCACCAAGCACGGGGTGTCAATTTTGCGGCCTACCAGACCTTGCGCAGCTTGGTGCGCAGCGCCGATGGCGGCCTGCATTGCCAGGTAGGGGAGGGTCAGGCGTACCACGGTGCGTAGTGTGGGTAGCGGTCCAGGCGGGCACCGATGACCATTTCGCTGATCCATGCCGCCAGCATCGAGCTGTAGGCTTTCTGGCTTTCTTCACTGGATAACGCGTGGTCGGCGCCGTCGACCATGCGGTGGGTCAGGGAGTGGGCGCTGACAAATGCCGAGCGGTAGCTCATCAGGGTGCTATGCGGTACATAGTCGTCCTGTTCGGACTCCACCAGCAGCACATCACCGACGAACTCGGCGCAGGCGGCCAGGGCGCGGTTGTCGGCCGGCCCCAGGGGGCGCTGGCGGTAGGCGTTCAAGCGCTGACGATCAAGGGCTTGCTTGGGGCTGTCCCATTCTTCGTCCCAGTACATGGCCGGCACCCGCAGGGCCAGCCATTTCACCGGGCGTTCGCGGGTCAGCAAGGTGGCCAGGTAGCCGCCATAGCTGCTGCCGATGATGGCGATGGCGTTGCTGTCGACCGCCGGGTGGCTGATCAGGCGGTCGTAAGCCACCAGCAGGTCTTGCAGGTTCTGCTCACGGGTAACGGTCAGGCGCTGGCTTTGGGTTTTTTCATGGCCGCGCAGGTCGAAGGTCATGCACACGCAGCCCAGGCCGGTGATGTGTCGGGCGCGAGCCAGGTCACGTTGCTGGCTGCCACCCCAGCCGTGGACGAAGAGAATACCTGGCATCTTGCTGCCAGGGCTGACCAAGGTCCCGGCGATGCGGTCGTTCTCGACCTGCAGTTCGACGGTTTCACTCTGAATGGCCATGCTCGCGAATCCGCGCAAATTTGCTGAGTTGTCCGAGTTCACTGTCGTTTCCTTGGTAGAAAAGGGTGGCATCCGCGGGCAGGTCGGCGCTGCCGAACACTTCATGGGTGGACGCACGTACCTGCTGCAGTGGCGGGTCGTCGGCAAATGCCTGCAGGGCCAGCAGCTCGGCGCTGCTGGCACCGCCCAGGCGCCAGGATTGTTCGAGTACCCCGCTGCATGGCTGGCCGGAGGCCGTGGTGCCGCGGGCGATATCGTAGTTGCGCCGCGACGCTACAAAGCCCGGAAAATGCCGTTCGGCAGCCTGTTCGTAGGCCATGGCCTGGTTCACGGCCAGCCGCAGGTGATCTTCAAGGGGGCGTTGCAACAGGGCCTGATAGTCGCCACGGATTACGATCAGGTCAGATCCCCCGTACACCTCGCAGCCCTGATGGTCACGGGTGAGTTGCTGGGTGCCATGGTAGCTGCAGGTGAGGCCGGCCACCCTGACCTGACCAACGCTGAAGGTCTGCACTTGGCTCAGGTCTTCTTCCAGCACCAGTCCCCATACCGCCAACTGCTGGTCGTCCATACCGTTCAGCAAAGGGGTCAGCTGATCCAGTTCTGTGATCACCTGTTGCCCGCGGCCTGCGCTGGCCCGTACTGGCTTGACCCGCACAGGGCCAGCGCGCAACAGCAAGGCTGCAGCATGGCGGGCATCGGGTTTGCTGAACACCGTAAAACCGCGCAGCAAGGCGTCGCCGGCCTGGCGGGCGAAGCCGTCGGTCCAGCCCTCAGGGCCGGAGGCTCCCGCAGGCAGGGGGTGGGAAATGGCTTTGGTGGCCATGTAGGGGCAGGGTACCACGCCGCCGAATAGATCGGACTCACTGACAATGCCCAGGCTGGCAGCCTGCTCGGTGTCGGTCAGGGTTTCGGTCGGGATGCAATAGCAGTTGTCGGTGGCAACAGGCAGCCGGGTGGGCTGCACATGGGGGCAGCCCAGCAAGCGTGCCAGGCCCTCGGCGAGCTTCAGGTGCACGGCCCGCTCATGCTCGGGTGTATGTTCCCGAGTGTCGAGCAGCACGACGGCAGTTTTAGCGGGGCAGGCACTGGGCATGGTCTGCTGCCTGTGTGTGGCGAATGTACAGTGTGTGAAGCCGTGACCCTGGGGAAGTTCAGCAATACTTGATCGGCGGTCCTTGTGTAGGACGGTTCCGGTTCGCGCCTGGGCGATTGCAGGGCTTTGGCGCCTGCTCCATTATCCGCCTATTGGATCAACCGTGATGTAGCCGCAGGAGAGCGCATGAACGTGCAGACCCCCTTTGAATACAGCGTGCCACAGCGCCTGATGCGTCTGCGCCAGGCCATGGCGGCAAGGCACATCGATGCCTTGCTGGTGCCTTCAGCCGACCCGCACCTCTCCGAATACCTGCCCGGCTATTGGCAAGGGCGCCAGTGGCTGTCGGGGTTTCATGGCTCGGTGGGTACACTGGTGGTGACCTCGGCGTTTGCCGGGCTATGGGTCGATAGCCGCTACTGGGAACAGGCCGAGCATGAATTGGCCGGCAGTGGCATCGAGCTGATGAAGCTGTCGCCGGGCAAGCCTGGCGCGCTGGAGTGGCTGGGAGAGCACGCTGAGCCCAACGGCACCGTGGCAGTCGACGGTGCCGTCATGGCATTGGCCTCGGCGCGGCAATTGGCAGAGCGCCTGAAGGCGCGCGGGGCGCGGCTGGTGACCGACCAGGACCTGCTGGGCGAGGTGTGGGACGGGCGCCCGGCGCTGCCTGGCAATCCGGTCTATCAGCATTTGCAGCCGCACGCCACGACGAGCCGGGCGCAAAAGCTCGCGCAGTTGCGCCAGGCCATGCAGGCCAAGGGGGCCGACTGGCACTTCATTGCCACCCTCGATGACATCGCCTGGCTGTTCAATCTGCGCGGTAGCGACGTCTCATACAACCCGGTGTTTCTGGCCTTCGCCTTGATCAGCCAGCAGCAGGCCATGCTGTTCGTTGGCCAGGGCAAGGTGGATGCGCACCTGCGCCAGGTACTGGCGAGCGACGGTGTCGAAGTGCGCGACTACAGCGAAGCAGGGCAGGCGCTGGCTGCCGTGGCGGCAGGCAGCCGGCTGCTGCTGGACCCGGCACGCGTCACCTGCAGCCTGTTGGCCAACTTGCCGGTGGGTGTGGAGCTGGTCGAGGGGCTGAACCCCACCACCCTGAGCAAGGCCTGCAAGGGTGACGCTGATCTCCCCTACATCCGTCAGGTCATGGAGGAAGACGGGGCGGCATTGTGCGAATTCTTCGCCTGGCTGGAAGCCAACCTTGGTCGAGAGGTCGTCACCGAACTGACCGTGGACGAGCAATTGAGTGCCGCACGTGCACGGCGGGCGAATTTCGTGTCGCTGAGCTTTTCGACCATTGCAGCCTTCAATGCCAATGGTGCGATGCCGCATTACCGCGCCACCGAGCAGTCGCATGCACGCATCGAAGGCAACGGGCTGTTGCTGATCGATTCGGGTGGGCAGTACCTGGGGGGGACTACTGACATCACTCGCATGGTGCCGGTGGGTGTTCCCAGCCACGCGCAGAAGGAAGACTGCACCCGCGTGCTCAAGGGCATGATCGCCCTGTCGCGGGCCACGTTTCCCCGTGGCATCCTGTCGCCCCTGCTCGATGCCATTGCGCGCGCGCCGATCTGGGCTGACCAGGTCGACTACGGGCATGGGACCGGGCACGGGGTGGGCTATTTCCTCAATGTGCATGAGGGGCCGCAAGTGATTGCCTACCAGGCGGCACCGGCGCCCCATACGGCCATGCAGGCGGGCATGATCAGCTCGATCGAGCCGGGCACCTACAGGCCTGGGCAATGGGGGGTACGCATCGAGAATCTGGTGGTCAACCGCGAAGCAGGCACGAGCGCCTTCGGTGACTTCCTGAACTTCGAGACCTTGACGCTGTGCCCGATCGACACCCGCTGCCTCCTGCCCGAACGACTGACCCAATGCGAACTGGAGTGGCTCAATGGCTATCATGCCCACGTGCGCGAGCGTTTGGCCCCGTTGTTGAAAGGGGAGGCGCTTGGCTGGCTCGAAGCGCGCACCGCGCCGCTGTAAAGCGCGGCGAAAAAGGGCAGCCGATGCGCTGCCCTTGCTGCTATTTGCAGATGACGATCATGCTGCGGCTGGTGTAGCCCGCTGGGTTGATGCCGAACAAATAGTCACCGTCTTCTTCGTCGCTGTCACCAGACCGTGCGACCACCCGGTAACCGCGGGTGCTGCAAGCGCTTGCAGCCTTGCTGTAACACTTGTCCCACGAGGATGAAAGGCCGGAGCAATTGATATGCAGGCCCTTTTTGCCCTTCTTGACCTCGGTCTTGGCCGTGGCGGCACATCCAGCAATAGCCAAGATGGCCAGGATGAGAAAAATACGTTTCATTCCTGTCCTTATATGCAGGGCGAATCCGATGTCAGACCCTGTCGTTATCGCTTCGGTTCTTCCTGAATTTCCTCAGCGCCAATGTTCGCTTCAGTAGAGCGCGTGAAGATCGTGATGCTGTGACAGCTTAATCAGCGGGGCCGATCGCGACAATCATTAATACGGTCTCAAATGAAAATATTTCTCATATCAGTCGGCGGCGATGGGTGGGCTGGTTTCTTTTCGCATCGACAGCGTGGTGCCCACAGAGGCCGCAATGATCGCCAGGATCGCCAGCCATTGGGTGACTGTCAGAACTTCGCCAAGGAACAAAAGGCCCGACAGCGCCCCGAATGCAGGCTCGATGCTCATGAGGGTGCCGAAAGTGCGCGCCGGAATGCGCGTCAGGGCAACCATCTCCAGGCTGTAGGGCAGGGCGGTGGACAGCACTGCAACGGCGAGCGCTACGGGAATCAGCGCCGGGGTGAGCAGTGCGCTGCCGGCATGGGCGATGCCGATAGGTGCGACGAACAGGGCGGCTACCACAACCCCCAGGGCGGCACTCTGGATGCCATGCTCGGCGCCGGCGCGTTGCCCGAACAGGATATACAGTGCCCAGCAAACACCCGCCCCCAGGGCATAGGCTGCGCCCACAGGGTCAAGTGCTTGCCCGCCATGGCCGGCTGGCAGCAAGAGCAGCAAGCCAACAATGGCCAATGCGATCCAAAGGAAGTCGGTGGGTCGACGCGACGACAGCAGCGCCACGGCTAGCGGACCGGTGAACTCAAGGGCCACGGCAATGCCGATGGGCACCGTTTGCAGTGCCATATAAAAGAGGAAATTCATGCCGCCCAGGGCCATGCCATAAATGATGACGTTGCGCAGGGTTTTGGCGGTCAGGCGAACCCGCCAGGGGCGCAGTATCAGCAGCATGATGATGCTGGCGAAGATCAGCCGCAGGGTGGTGGTGCCTTGTGCGCCAACGATGGGGAACATGCTCTTGGCCAAGGAAGCGCCTGACTGGATCGAGGCCATGGCAATCAGCAGCAAGCCTATCGGAAAGAGGGTGGCGGCCAGGCTGCGGGGCTGGGTGTTCATTTAAGGGCGGCATTCCTTGGAGGGGGAGGGGTGAGCAATATAGTGCGCAATTAGCAGGATGATGGGCAAGGTGCCCTGCAGAGGTTTTCTAGCGCTGGCTAGCGTGCAGGGCAGGGTGCAGGGCGAGCACGCTGTTGCTCGGCTGCAGGGATTCTGCGGAAAACCTAAATTATTGAAATTAAAGGTTGACCTACAAAAACGCCGCCCTATAATGCGCACCATTCCAACGCGGTAGCAGGCACTGCCAGCCACTGTGTTGAGTCAAGTGTTTGAAGCTAAACGAGTTTCTCGCAAAAAACTTCAAAATAAACGCTTGACAGCAAATGAGGAAAGCGTAGAATGCGCGCCTCGGTTGAGACGAAACACTCTTAGCCAACCGCTCTTTAACAAATCGAATCAAGCAATTCGTGTGGGTGCTTGTGAGTACGGACTGATAGTCAAAAAGATTATCAGCATCACAAGTGGCCATGCGAGAAATCACATAGTCATTTGAGATTGCTGAGCCAAGTTTAGGGTTTCTTAAAAACCCAAGCAGTATTGAACTGAAGAGTTTGATCATGGCTCAGATTGAACGCTGGCGGCAGGCCTAACACATGCAAGTCGAGCGGATGACGGGAGCTTGCTCCTTGATTCAGCGGCGGACGGGTGAGTAATGCCTAGGAATCTGCCTGGTAGTGGGGGACAACGTTTCGAAAGGAACGCTAATACCGCATACGTCCTACGGGAGAAAGCAGGGGCCCTTCGGGCCTTGCGCTATCAGATGAGCCTAGGTCGGATTAGCTTGTTGGTGAGGTAATGGCTCACCAAGGCGACGATCCGTAACTGGTCTGAGAGGATGATCAGTCACACTGGAACTGAGACACGGTCCAGACTCCTACGGGAGGCAGCAGTGGGGAATATTGGACAATGGGCGAAAGCCTGATCCAGCCATGCCGCGTGTGTGAAGAAGGTCTTCGGATTGTAAAGCACTTTAAGTTGGGAGGAAGGGCAGTAAGTTAATACCTTGCTGTTTTGACGTTACCGACAGAATAAGCACCGGCTAACTCTGTGCCAGCAGCCGCGGTAATACAGAGGGTGCAAGCGTTAATCGGAATTACTGGGCGTAAAGCGCGCGTAGGTGGTTTGTTAAGTTGGATGTGAAAGCCCCGGGCTCAACCTGGGAACTGCATCCAAAACTGGCAAGCTAGAGTACGGTAGAGGGTGGTGGAATTTCCTGTGTAGCGGTGAAATGCGTAGATATAGGAAGGAACACCAGTGGCGAAGGCGACCACCTGGACTGATACTGACACTGAGGTGCGAAAGCGTGGGGAGCAAACAGGATTAGATACCCTGGTAGTCCACGCCGTAAACGATGTCAACTAGCCGTTGGAATCCTTGAGATTTTAGTGGCGCAGCTAACGCATTAAGTTGACCGCCTGGGGAGTACGGCCGCAAGGTTAAAACTCAAATGAATTGACGGGGGCCCGCACAAGCGGTGGAGCATGTGGTTTAATTCGAAGCAACGCGAAGAACCTTACCAGGCCTTGACATGCAGAGAACTTTCCAGAGATGGATTGGTGCCTTCGGGAACTCTGACACAGGTGCTGCATGGCTGTCGTCAGCTCGTGTCGTGAGATGTTGGGTTAAGTCCCGTAACGAGCGCAACCCTTGTCCTTAGTTACCAGCACGTTATGGTGGGCACTCTAAGGAGACTGCCGGTGACAAACCGGAGGAAGGTGGGGATGACGTCAAGTCATCATGGCCCTTACGGCCTGGGCTACACACGTGCTACAATGGTCGGTACAGAGGGTTGCCAAGCCGCGAGGTGGAGCTAATCTCACAAAACCGATCGTAGTCCGGATCGCAGTCTGCAACTCGACTGCGTGAAGTCGGAATCGCTAGTAATCGCGAATCAGAATGTCGCGGTGAATACGTTCCCGGGCCTTGTACACACCGCCCGTCACACCATGGGAGTGGGTTGCACCAGAAGTAGCTAGTCTAACCTTCGGGAGGACGGTTACCACGGTGTGATTCATGACTGGGGTGAAGTCGTAACAAGGTAGCCGTAGGGGAACCTGCGGCTGGATCACCTCCTTAATCGACGACATCAGCCTGCTGATGAGCTCCCACACGAATTGCTTGATTCATTTGCTGATGAGAATTCAGAAATGAACATTCGTTGATGAATGTTGATTTCTGACTTTTGTCAGACCGTTCTTTAAAAATTCGGATATGTGATAGATATAGACTGACATGCACTTTCACTGGTGCGTGATCAGGCTAAGGTAAAATTTTTGAGTTCTGCTCTTAACTGAGCGAAATGCGAATTTTCGGCGAATGTCGTCTTCACAGTATAACCAGATTGCTTGGGGTTATATGGTCAAGTGAAGAAGCGCATACGGTGGATGCCTTGGCAGTCAGAGGCGATGAAAGACGTGGTAGCCTGCGATAAGCTTTGGGGAGTCGGCAAACAGACTGTGATCCAGAGATCTCTGAATGGGGGAACCCACTCAGCATAAGCTGAGTATCTTGTACTGAATACATAGGTGCAAGAGGCGAACCAGGGGAACTGAAACATCTAAGTACCCTGAGGAAAAGAAATCAACCGAGATTCCCTTAGTAGTGGCGAGCGAACGGGGACCAGCCCTTAAGTTGGTTTGAGATTAGTGGAACGCTCTGGAAAGTGCGGCCATAGTGGGTGATAGCCCCGTACACGAAAATCTCTTATCAATGAAATCGAGTAGGACGGAGCACGAGAAACTTTGTCTGAATATGGGGGGACCATCCTCCAAGGCTAAATACTACTGACTGACCGATAGTGAACCAGTACCGTGAGGGAAAGGCGAAAAGAACCCCGGAGAGGGGAGTGAAATAGAACCTGAAACCGTATGCGTACAAGCAGTGGGAGCCTACTTTGTTAGGTGACTGCGTACCTTTTGTATAATGGGTCAGCGACTTATATTCAGTGGCGAGCTTAACCGAATAGGGGAGGCGTAGCGAAAGCGAGTCTTAATAGGGCGTTTAGTCGCTGGGTATAGACCCGAAACCGGGCGATCTATCCATGGGCAGGTTGAAGGTTAGGTAACACTGACTGGAGGACCGAACCGACTACCGTTGAAAAGTTAGCGGATGACCTGTGGATCGGAGTGAAAGGCTAATCAAGCTCGGAGATAGCTGGTTCTCCTCGAAAGCTATTTAGGTAGCGCCTCATGTATCACTGTAGGGGGTAGAGCACTGTTTCGGCTAGGGGGTCATCCCGACTTACCAAACCGATGCAAACTCCGAATACCTACAAGTGCCGAGCATGGGAGACACACGGCGGGTGCTAACGTCCGTCGTGAAAAGGGAAACAACCCAGACCGTCAGCTAAGGTCCCAAAGTCATGGTTAAGTGGGAAACGATGTGGGAAGGCTTAGACAGCTAGGAGGTTGGCTTAGAAGCAGCCACCCTTTAAAGAAAGCGTAATAGCTCACTAGTCGAGTCGGCCTGCGCGGAAGATGTAACGGGGCTCAAACCATGCACCGAAGCTACGGGTATCATCTTTTGGTGATGCGGTAGAGGAGCGTTCTGTAAGCCTGTGAAGGTGAGTTGAGAAGCTTGCTGGAGGTATCAGAAGTGCGAATGCTGACATGAGTAACGACAATGCGAGTGAAAAACTCGCACGCCGAAAGACCAAGGTTTCCTGCGCAACGTTAATCGACGCAGGGTTAGTCGGTCCCTAAGGCGAGGCTGAAAAGCGTAGTCGATGGAAAACAGGTTAATATTCCTGTACTTCCAGTTATTGCGATGGAGGGACGGAGAAGGTTAGGCCAGCCTGGCGTTGGTTGTCCAGGTTTAAGGTGGTAGGCTGGAATCTTAGGCAAATCCGGGATTTCAAGGCCGAGAGCTGATGACGAGTTGCCTTTAGGCGACGAAGTGGTTGATACCATGCTTCCAAGAAAAGCTCCTAAGCTTCAGATAACTGGGAACCGTACCCCAAACCGACACAGGTGGTTAGGTAGAGAATACCAAGGCGCTTGAGAGAACTCGGGTGAAGGAACTAGGCAAAATGGCACCGTAACTTCGGGAGAAGGTGCGCCGGCGAGGGTGAAGGACTTGCTCCGTAAGCTCATGCCGGTCGAAGATACCAGGCCGCTGCGACTGTTTATTAAAAACACAGCACTCTGCAAACACGAAAGTGGACGTATAGGGTGTGACGCCTGCCCGGTGCCGGAAGGTTAATTGATGGGGTTAGCGCAAGCGAAGCTCTTGATCGAAGCCCCGGTAAACGGCGGCCGTAACTATAACGGTCCTAAGGTAGCGAAATTCCTTGTCGGGTAAGTTCCGACCTGCACGAATGGCGTAACGATGGCGGCGCTGTCTCCACCCGAGACTCAGTGAAATTGAAATCGCTGTGAAGATGCAGTGTATCCGCGGCTAGACGGAAAGACCCCGTGAACCTTTACTATAGCTTTGCACTGGACTTTGAATTTGCTTGTGTAGGATAGGTGGGAGGCTTTGAAGTGGGGACGCCAGTTCTCATGGAGCCATCCTTGAAATACCACCCTGGCAACTTTGAGGTTCTAACTCAGGTCCGTTATCCGGATCGAGGACAGTGTATGGTGGGTAGTTTGACTGGGGCGGTCTCCTCCCAAAGAGTAACGGAGGAGTACGAAGGTGCGCTCAGACCGGTCGGAAATCGGTCGTAGAGTATAAAGGCAAAAGCGCGCTTGACTGCGAGACAAACACGTCGAGCAGGTACGAAAGTAGGTCTTAGTGATCCGGTGGTTCTGTATGGAAGGGCCATCGCTCAACGGATAAAAGGTACTCCGGGGATAACAGGCTGATACCGCCCAAGAGTTCATATCGACGGCGGTGTTTGGCACCTCGATGTCGGCTCATCACATCCTGGGGCTGAAGCCGGTCCCAAGGGTATGGCTGTTCGCCATTTAAAGTGGTACGCGAGCTGGGTTTAGAACGTCGTGAGACAGTTCGGTCCCTATCTGCCGTGGACGTTTGAGATTTGAGAGGGGCTGCTCCTAGTACGAGAGGACCGGAGTGGACGAACCTCTGGTGTTCCGGTTGTCACGCCAGTGGCATTGCCGGGTAGCTATGTTCGGAAGAGATAACCGCTGAAAGCATCTAAGCGGGAAACTTGCCTCAAGATGAGATCTCACTGGGATCTTGAATCCCCTAAAGGGCCGTCGAAGACTACGACGTTGATAGGTTGGGTGTGTAAGCGCTGTGAGGCGTTGAGCTAACCAATACTAATTGCCCGTGAGGCTTGACCATATAACACCCAAGCAATTTGCTGACGCAGATTGCGGTGGTGAAGATGACATGAACCGAAAGTTCGCAACGCATCACAAACATCACATATCCGAATTCGCTGGGCTGTCCATCTGGACATTCTGGCTACAGAATTTCTTGACGACCATAGAGCATTGGAACCACCTGATCCCATCCCGAACTCAGCAGTGAAACGATGCATCGCCGATGGTAGTGTGGGGTTTCCCCATGTGAGAGTAGGTCATCGTCAAGATTCATTTCGCAAAACCCCTATCTGCACATGCAGGTAGGGGTTTTGTCTTTATGGGCCAAAAATAATCCCCGGCACCATCACTGTGGGAGCGGGCGTGCCCGCGAACACGGGCGCAGCCCGTGCCAGCCAGCTTTCATGAAATGTACGTCATGTATGCCTGAAGCGTTATAGGGCAGTGCTACGCTCGCGGAAATACTCAGCACGGACATTCACCATGGACATGAACTGGCACCAGGCCTTGCAAGAGAGCCTGAATTGGCTGGCAATCGCCTCGTTCATCACCTTTGTCGGCTTCACTGCCGCCGCTATTCTGGCCGTACGCTACACCCGCTGGGGCAGCCAGTTCTGGCAACTTGCGGGGCCTTATTTCAGTTACAAACGCAGTTGGCGGCCACTGCTGGTGTTTGCGTTGCTGCTGGTGCTGACGTTGTTTTCCGTACGCCTCAATGTGCTGTTCTCGTTCTGGTACAACGGGTTTTACAGCGCTTTGCAGGGGCTGGACCAAGGGGCATTCTGGTACCTGCTCGGGGTCTTCGCCGTGCTGGCCAGCATCCATGTGCTGCGCTCGCTGTGCTCTTTCTATGTGAACCAGGCCTTCAGCATCACCTGGCGGGTATGGTTGACCGAGCGCCTGACCCGTGACTGGATGCACGGTGATGCTTACTACCGTGGACAATTTCTTGCTGAACCGATCGACAACCCCGACCAGCGTATCGAGCTGGACGTAAACGCCTTCGTCAGCAACTCCCTGTCCTTGGCCTTGGGGGCAGTCAGTGCGCTGGTGTCCCTGGTGGCGTTCACCGGGATCCTCTGGGGGTTGTCAGCGCCGTTGGCCGTGGCCGGTGTTGAAATTCCCAGGGCGATGGTGTTTGCCGTGTACCTGTATGTGGTCGTCGCCACCTGGATCGCCTTCCGCCTGGGCCAGCCTTTGATTCGCCTGAACTTCCTCAACGAAAAGCTCACCGCCAACTTCCGCTATGCGCTGATGCGCCTGCGTGAGAATGCCGAGAATGTCGCTTTCTACCAAGGTGCCGAGGTTGAGCGGGGCACCTTGCTGGGGCGCTTCGCGGCACTGATCGTGAATGCCTGGGCGCTGGTATTCCGAAACCTCAAGTTCAGTGGTTTCAACCTGGGGGTCAGCCAGGTGGCAGTCGTGTTCCCGTTCATTCTGCAGGCACCGCGCTTCTTCAGCGGGGCAATCAAGCTGGGTGACGTCATGCAAACGTCTCAGGCATTTGGGCAGGTGCAGGATGCACTGTCGTTCTTTCGTGAATCGTACGATGCATTCGCGCAGTACCGGGCTACGCTGGACCGTCTGACCGGTTTTCTCGATGCCAACGCGCAGGCAAGGGTATTGCCGCGGGTACTCACCGCGGAGCAGGCCCATGCGCTGCAGATTGCCGACCTGAAAGTGCTGCGCCCGGATGGACACGCCCTGATCACTGATCTGAACCTGAGCCTGCAAGCTGGCCAGGCGCTGTTGATCAAGGGGCCTTCAGGCAGCGGCAAGACTACCCTGCTACGCGCCCTGGCCGGCCTGTGGCCCTATGCCGAAGGGGAGGTGCGGCGCCCACTGGGCCATCAGGCGCTGTTCCTGTCGCAGCGTCCCTATTTGCCTTTGGGGGACCTGCGCACGGTCATTGCCTACCCGGCGGTGGGGCAGCCCGAGGATCAGGCGCGTATGCAGCAGGTACTGCACCAGGTCAATCTTGGGCACCTGGCCGAGCGCCTGGAGGTCAGCTGCGATTGGGCGCATATTCTGTCGGTGGGCGAGCAGCAGCGCCTGGCTTTTGCCCGGGTTCTGTTCAACCGGCCGCAGGTGGTGTTTCTTGATGAGTCCACCTCAGCGATGGATGAGGGGCTCGAGCATGCCCTTTATGCGCTGCTGCGCTCGGAAATGCCTGGTGCACTGTTGCTCAGTGTCGGGCACCGAAGCACCCTGGCAGGTTTTCATACTCACCGGCTGGAGGTGGATGGGCGTGGCGGTTGGTCATTGGTGGCGCAGGCGCCTGCGCTGGCATAGTGTTCAGCATGCCTGCCTCGCAGCATGCCAAACACTGTGCACCAGCCCGCCACCCGAGGCACTTGATGAAAGCTACCCGTTTGACCCTTTTTTGCCATGCCCTGACTCAGGCCCAGAAGACTGGGCGCCTGCACTGCGCTGATGACGGCATCCTGCCGCTTTCGCAACCGCCGGCGCCTCTCCTGCCAGCGGTGCAGTTGCTGACGGCGCCAGAGCGGCGCGCCTGCGAAACAGCGGCGTGGTTGTCGAGCACGGTGCATGTCGAGCCCGCCTTGGCCGATTGCGACCTCGGGCATTGGCAGGGCATGGCGCTGAAGCAGTTGCAGGCCGAGCAGCCAGAAGCGTTGGCCGATTGGTTACGGGAGCCAGCCAGTAACGTGCATGGCGGGGAGTCGTTCGCTGCGCTGTGCCAGCGGATGGCCGCCTGGCTGGCGGCTTTCGACAGGCCGGGTGAATGGCTGGCGGTCACCCATCCGCAGGTCATACGTGCTGTGCTGGTGCAGGTACTGGGCTGCCCGATGAGTGCCGGGCAGCGTATCGATGTGTTGCCGCTGTCACGTCTGGAACTGAGCCATACCGGGCAGTGGCGGCTGCGCCTGGGTGAGGTTCAGAACGCCAGCTTGTAGCCGATCAACAACAGCATGGCGGCCAGGCACGGACGCAGCACGCGGTCGGAGATCCGCCCGGTGAGGTGGCTGCCCAGGTAGATGCCCGGCAGAGAACCCAGCAGCAGGTAGCCCAGTAACGACCAGTCCATATTGCCCATGCCGGCATGGCCAAGGCCTGCCACCAGCGTTAGCGGCACGGCATGGGCGATTTCCGTACCGACCAGGCGACGGGTGACCAGAAACGGGTACAGCAGGAATAACGCCACGGTACCCAGGGCGCCGGCGCCGATGGAGGTCAGGGTCACCATCACCCCCAGCACCACGCCGGTCAGCACGGTGAGGGTATTCAGGGTACCTGCGCTGAGGTGGTAGTGATCGCCGGCATGGTGGCTGGCGAAAGCCTGCAGCCGCGATTTGAACAGAATGGCCAGCGCGGTGAGGATCAACACCACCGCCAGGCCTTGCTTGATGATGGCATTGAGCGCCGATGTGTCGGTATGCAGGGTGCTCAGGAACCACAGGGTCAATGCGGCCGCAGGCACGCTGCCGAGGCTGAGCAGGCCGGTGATCTTCCAGTCGATGTTCTTGTTACGTGCATGCACCCAGACGCCACTGGCCTTGGTGATGGCGGCATAGAGCAGATCGGTGCCGACGGCCGTCGCCGGGTTGATACCGAACCACAACAGGATCGGGGTCATCAGCGAACCGCCACCGACGCCGGTCATGCCGACGATGAAACCCACGACCAGTCCCGCAATGGTGAAACCAAAAGAACCTACATCCATACGCTACTCGACCGCCCAACATTGCCCGTTATCGGATGCAGCCAGCATATAGATTTTTTTATAGCCAAATAGACTTGTTCGTTATTAGGTTATAACCGCGTAAAGATGGGGGCGCTGGGCGCCCCCGGGTTCTCAGATCCGGAAACTCCCCACCAATTGCTTCAACCGGCCGGCCTGCTGCGCCAGTTGATCGCAGTGGCGCAGGGTTTCGTTAAGGTTCTCTACCCCTTGCTGGTTCAGCGCATTGATTTGGGTAATGTCCAGATTGAGGCTTTCGACCACGGCGGTCTGCTCTTCGGTAGCGGTGGCCACCGACTGGTTCATGCCGTCGATCTCGCCAATACGCTGG
The DNA here is from genome assembly GCF_007633355.1 of Pseudomonas sp. BJP69. Lineage (NCBI taxonomy): Bacteria > Pseudomonadati > Pseudomonadota > Gammaproteobacteria > Pseudomonadales > Pseudomonadaceae > Pseudomonas > Pseudomonas sp. BJP69. The sequence continues at coordinate 3,468,743 of NZ_CP041933.1, read as the reverse complement.
GTGACGCTAGCCAGCCGCTCACCGGCCTGGTTGGCCACTTGCACGGTTTGCTCGCTGGACACCTGGCTGGTGTTCATGGTGTGCACCGCTTCGCGGGAACCGACTTGCAGGCTGGTGATCATGCGGTGGATTTCTTCTGCCGATTCCTGGGTCCGGTGGGCCAGGTTGCGCACCTCGTCGGCCACCACGGCAAAGCCTCTACCCGCTTCGCCCGCGCGTGCCGCCTCGATCGCAGCGTTCAGTGCCAGCAAGTTGGTCTGCTGCGAGATGCCTTTTATCACGTCCAGAATCTTGCCGATTTCATCAGTGCTGGCATTGAGCGTTTCAATCTGTGCGCACGATTCGCTGATGCGCTGCGACAGCGCAGTCATGGCGTTGATCGCTTCTTCCACCACTTCCCGGCCACCGTGGGCCTGCTCGCTGGCACCACTGGCATGCTGCGAGGCATCTGCGGCGTTGCGCGCGATTTCCTGGGTCGCGGCGCCCAGCTCGTTGATGGCTGCGGCCACGCTGTTGGTGCGCATGCTCTGCTCTTCGGAGCCACTGATCGACGCATTCGACGCGCTGACCACTTTCTCCGACAGGTCATGCACCAGGCGGGTGGCCGACGACACTTCGCTGATCGAGGCGTGAATGCGTTCGACAAAGCGGTTGAACGACGTTGCCAGTTCGCCGAATTCGTCCTGGTTCTGCACCACCAGACGGCGGGTCAGGTCGCCTTCTCCCTCGGCGATATCGCGCAAGGCGCGGCCCATGGTGGTCAGCGGGCGCATCAGTAGTGGAATCAGCAGGCCCAGCAGGCCGGCAATGGCCGCCACGGCAATCAGCATGGCGATGATGGCCGATGTGCGGAACTGGCTGAGTGCGGCGTAGGCCTTGTCCTTGTCGATCGACAAGCCGATGTACCACTGGGCCGAAGGCAGCCCGGCGACCGGCGCGAACGAAATGATCCGGTCCTGACCGTTCAGGGTGACATCCTGCATGCCGGCGGCAACGCGCAGGTCGCTGCCGGGGTAGATGTCCTTCAGGTTTTTCATGACCTGGTCTTTGTTCGGGCTGACGATCACCTGGCCATTGGCATCGGCGAGGAAGGCGTGGCCGAGACCACCGAAATCCACCGAGTTGATGATCTCCACCAGGGTATCGAGGGTCAGGTCACCGCCAACCACACCGATCATTTCCCCCGTGGCCTTGCTTTTCACCGGGGTGGCGATAGTGACCATCAGGCCGCCGACCGCACCCTGGTACGGTGGCGTCAGCACCGTTTGCCCGGCATTGGCCGCCGCTGCATACCAGGGCCGTTGCCGTGGGTCGTAGCCGGCAGGCATCTGGGCGTCCGGGCGCTGGGTGAACACCCCGTTGGCCTGACCGAGGTAGGTGAACAGGAAGTTGCGGGTGTAGGAGGGTTGCTCGATCAACCCGGCCAGGGTCTCGCCGGCACCCTGCTGGCCGATATCCTGGGCCAGGTTTTCCAGCACCAGGATGCGGCCGCTCATCCAGTTTTGCACGCTGCTGGCGGTCAAGGCCCCGGCCTGCTGCACCGAGGCTTCTATGTTCTGGCGGATAGTGTTGCGTTGCAGGTAGTCGTTATAAAGCGTGAACAGGGCGAATGCCAGGACCACGACGCCGCAGGCACTGAGCAGGATCTTGTGGCGAAATTTCAGGTTCATGTTTCGAGACCTTGAGCCAATGTGGGGAGGACGCAGCGCGCTTATGACGTTCTGCGGGGCCTATCGACCGGGATATCGGCTCGGGGGGTAAAACATTGAAGTACTTACAGTAATTTCTTACAGACCTTTCGACAGACGGCACTCAGCCCTTGGCCAGTTGCTCTATCAGCAACCTCGCCGCTTGCTGCAGTGGCTGTTGTTTGCGCCACAGGATATGCACCGGCAGTTGCAACTCGTTGCGCGTATTACGAAAGGCCAGGCGCACCAAGCGCCCGGTTGCCAGCAGTGGGGCTACCCGAGACAACGGCAGGTCGCCCCAGCCCAGGCCGGCTTCGACCATCTGCAGGGCCAGGTCGAAGCTGTCGGTCGACCAGTGCGTGGCGCCGATCAGCGGGCGTGGATCGGCCAGCGGCAGGTCCCGGCTGCGCACGAGGATCTGGCGCACCCGGGTCAGGTCTTCGAGGTAGTGGATGCGTGCTTCACGCAGCGCCGGGTGGCTAGGGGCGAGGGTAGCTACCAAGGCTTCCATACCGATGTGCTGAAAGCCCCGGCGCGCATCCACCTGCAGGCCAGCGAAGGCCACGCAAAGATCGGCGCGGCCGCTGTCCAGCAAGTGCAGGGCCTCTTCCTGCGGGGCGCTGAGCAAAGCGATATCGAGCAATGGGTGGCGCACACCGAGGTCGGCGATAGCCGCCAGCAACGGGCGGTGATCGATGTCCGGCACCACCGCCAGCGTCAGGCTGCTTTCTAGCCCCTGTGAGAGCTCCAAGGCATGGACTTGCAACAGCCCGAGTTGCTCGGCAATCAGCCTGGCGTGCGGTTCCAGGGCCAAGGCCCGGGCGGTGGGCCGAACTTCGCGGGGCCCGCGTTCGAACAAGCTGTATCCCAGCTCCGCTTCCAGATTGCCAATGGCCATGCTGACCGCCGACGGTACCCGTTTGAGGGCGCGAGCGGCGGCGGAGAACGAGCCGCGGTCGAGCACGGCAAGAAACAGCTGGATGTTGTCGCTGGAAAAGTTCATGGCAGCCTCCTGTCAGCAGATCTGACAGCTGCTGACTTTTGCTGTCAAGCGAGGTGAAGCATTATCGCGCCCTTCGTTATTGGTATTGGAGGGAAATGCAGGTGCAGGGTTTGAAGCGCAAACTGGTGTACGTGACGTGCTATGAGCTGATAGGGCTGAGCATGTCGACCCTCGGGCTGGCTTATCTGTCAGAGACCCAGGCGTCGCATACCGGGCCATTGGCGGTGATGATCACAACCATTGCCATGCTCTGGAACCTGATTTTCAACACGTTGTTCGAGCGCTGGGAAAGCCGCCAGGCCAAGCGCGGCCGCAGCGTGGCGCGACGGGTGGCGCATGCGGTCGGCTTTCAGCTGACCCTGGTGGTGTATCTGATCCCGCTGATTGCCTGGTGGCTGGACATGACACTGGTAGAGGCACTGCTGGTGGACATGGCGTTCATTGTGCTGATCCCTTGCTACACCTTCGCCTACAACTGGGTGTTTGACCGGATCTTCGGCTTACCGACCTCGGCCATGGCCAAGGCTTGACTCGGGCGCTACAGGCCACCGCCTGGTACACCCGCTGCTGGACCGGTGCATGGCCGTCAGGAGCGGGCTTGGCCCTTGCGCGCGGGCTACGCCAGGTCGAGTTTGTCTTCCAGCCGGTCGAGGTGGGTGTGCATCAGCCCCAATGCCGCCTCGGCATCGCCTTGCTCCACGGCATCGATGATCGCCGCGTGTTCTTCCCACGCACAATGTTCGCAGCACGGCGACTCGTAGCGGGCAATGATCAGCGAGGTCATCGGCACCAGGCCGTTGAGAAACCGTGCCAGGGGTGCATTGGCCGCCACTTGCGCCAGTTTGAGGTGGAACTCGCCACCCAGGCGGATCGCCGCGCAACGCTCGCCACTTTCATGGTGCTGGCGCTCACGTTCAACCAACTGGCGCAGTTGACGTATCTGCGCAGGGCGGGCGCGCTGTGCGGCCAGGGTGATCAGGGTGGTCTCCGCCAGCCGCCGGGCACTGAGCACCTGCCGCGCCTGCTCGGGGTCGGGGGCTGCCAGGTGCGCGGTGTGGCTCGGGCGCTGCACCACCACTTGCTGGTCACACAGGCGCCCGAGCACGCGGCGGATCACGGTACGGCTGACCCCAAACGCCTGGCCCAACGCCTGCTCGGGCAGCAGGCTGCCGGGGGGCAGGCGCTGTTCGAGAATGGCGTCGAACAGCCGTGGGTAGATTTGCTCGGCCGACAGGCGGGTTTCGCCGGCCGCGAGCAGGGCAGGCAAGTGGGGGGCGGCGTTCATGGTCGCTCTCCTCAGGTCATGGATGCAGGTGTTCATCCGGGATGTTCAGCGGGATGCCCATGCGCGCGCCCTCGGCCAGGATGTGCTGGCGCATCTGGGCACTGGCCAGGGCACTGTTGCGTTCGCGAATGGCGCGTACTACGGCCTCGTTCTCCTTCAGCCTTGCAGCCAGATGCTCCGGTGAGTTGCGCAGCATGTCGGCGCTCTGTTTAAGGGCGTTGCCGGTCTGCTGCACGACACTCTGGAAGATCGGGTTGGTGGTCAGGGCGAAGAGGGCCTCATGGAAAGCGATATAGGCCCTGACCCCAGCTTCGCTGTCATCGGCCTCCAGCGCTTCGCGCATGTCCATCAGGGTGAGGCGCAACTGGCCAACATCCTGGCTGTTGGCCGATTGTGCCACCAGGCCGACGATGAACGGTTCAAGGGTGTAGCGCAGTTCCAGTACGTCAGCCAGGCTGGCGGCGGCGCTGGTATCCAGCCCCGGTTCCAGGGCGGCGGCTTCGGCCTCCAGCACCAGTACACCCTTGCCCGGCAGCGCGCGCACCAGGCCCAGGGTTTCCAGCACGGTTACCGCCTCGCGCAGGCTGGGCCGGCTGATGCCCAGTTGTTCAGCCAGCTCGCGCTGGCCTGGCAGCATGTCGCCGCTGCGCCACTGGCCGCGGGCCAGGGCCTGGCGGAGTTTTTCCACCACTGAATTGACGACGGTCGATGAGCTGATCACAGTTCGCTCCTTGAAGGGCCGGCATCAGTGCCGGCCACGTTCGCTCAGAATTCCTGCTGGTGGGCATTGGGCTGTTTGCGTGGCAACGGGGCAAAGCCGGGTTTGCCTGCCAGTACGTTGTTGGCACGCTCCAGGTCGATGTCTTTTTCCCAGCGGGCAATCGCCACGGTGGCTACACAGTTGCCGATCAGGTTGGTCAGTGCCCGGCCGATGCCCATGAACCAGTCCACCGCAAGTACCAGCACCAGGCCGACAACCGGAATCGCCGGTACGGCAGTCAACGTGGCCGCCAGGATCACCAGCGCCGAGCCAGGGATGCCGTGCGCGCCTTTCGAAGTTACCAGCGACACCAGCAGAATGGTCAGCAGGTCAGTCATCTCCAGCGGTGTGCCGGTGGCGTTGGCGATGAACACGATGGCCAGCGTCAGGTAGATGGAGAAACCGTCCAGGTTGAACGAGTAGCCGGTGGGAATCACCAGCCCCACCGTGGAACTGCCGATGCCCAGGTGTTCCAGCTTGCGCATGATCTGCGGCAGAACGGCGTCGGAAGAGGCGGTGCCCAGCACGATGGTCAGCTCTTCACGCAGGTACTTGATCAGTGGCAACAGTTTCAGGCCCGACAGGCGCATCACGGTACCCAGCACGATCAGCACGAAGCCTGCACAGGTCAGGTAGAACAGCGCTACCAGGCCGCCCAGGTGCTGCAGCGATTCCAGGCCGTATTTGCTGGTGGTGAAGGCGATGGCACCGAATACACCGATCGGGGCCAGGCGCACGATCATGCCCATGATGCGGAAGATCACATGGCTTAGTTCGTTGATCAGCCGCGAAATGCCGGCGGCCGAGTCGCCCACCAGGTTCAATGCGCTGCCGAACAGCACCGAAAACAGCAGCACCTGAAGGATGTTGTTGTCGGCGAAGGCGCCGATCACCGAGGTAGGGATCAGGTCCATGAAGAACGCTGCGGCGCCATGGATGTGTTGACCGCGCTCGGCCAGGCTGCTGGCATCGGCACTGGACAGTTGGTCCAGGTGAATATTGGCGCCGCTGCCGATGCCGCTGCTGAAGGCGAATACCAGGCCGATCACCAACGCCAGGGTGGTCAGCACTTCAAAGTAGATTACCGACTTCAAGCCGATGCGCCCGACCTTTTTCAGGTCGCCGGCGCCCGAGATACCACTGACCACCACGCAGAACACGATCAGGCCGATGAGCATCTTGATCAGCTTGATGAAGCCGTCGCCTAGGGGTTTGAGTTGTAGCGAAAGGTCGGGGAAGCTGAGGCCGCAGGCAATGCCGAGGGCAAGGCCAAGCACGACTTGCAGGAATATCGAACGCGAGCACCATTTGAGCATGGGAGAAGTCTCAGATCGGTGTCCTTGCTTCGGTAGCCGCACGGGGCGAAAGAGCGCAGGACTTAATTATTGTGGTCTTACCGGTTTGTTCAGCGCCAGGCCATAAAAGCGCGAAAAATCGTTCTTTGCAAGGGTTTTTGGCCTTACCGGTCTGACCAGTTATGGGGCGAGTGGGCCTGCCGCGCTCTAGTTCGGTGCGCAGCGGGAAGTTCATGATTGAGCAGGGCGCGTGAGCGAACACGCCCCCGGTGCCGGTGATACCCTTGAACCTGATTCGAGCAGGGCCCGCCCCCTACGGCCAATGCAAGCTACCTGCCAATCCCGCCTTGCGGTCGCCATTTCTTCTCTTTGCATCAAGCCCGGGCCCTCGAGCCGGGCAAAAAAAACGGCACCTGCCAGAGGTGCCGTTTTCGCTAGGTGCGAATTTTACTTGTGCAGCTCTTGCGCCGCGTACAGCGTGTTCTCCAGCAGGCACGCCCGGGTCATTGGCCCAACCCCGCCCGGTACTGGGGTGATCCAGCCGGCGCGGGGCAGGGCAGTCTCGTAGACCACATCGCCGACCAGCTTGCCATCTGCCTGGCGGTTGATGCCCACGTCGATCACGATGGCGCCTTCCTTGATCCACTCACCTTTGACCAGGCCCGGCTTGCCTGCGGCCACCACCACCAGATCGGCGCGGCCTACATGGCCGGCCAAGTCCTTGGTAAAGCGGTGGCAGACAGTCACGGTGCAGCCGGCCAGCAGCAGCTCCATGGCCATTGGGCGGCCAACGATGTTGGAAGCGCCGACGATGACGGCGTTCATGCCGTACAGATCCTGGCCGGTGCTTTCCAGCAGGGTCATGATGCCTTTTGGTGTGCAGGGGCGCAGCAGCGGAATACGCTGGGCCAGGCGGCCGATGTTGTACGGGTGGAAGCCGTCCACGTCCTTGTCAGGGCGAATGCGCTCAAGCAGCAGCGACGCCTCCAGGTGCGCCGGCAGCGGCAACTGCAGCAGAATGCCGTCGACGGCCGGGTCGTCGTTAAGACGGTCGATCAGCTCGGTCAGGGCTTCTTGCGTGGTCTCGGCGGGCAGGTCGAAAGCCTGCGAAATGAAGCCGACCTCTTCGCAGTCCTTGCGCTTGTGCGAGACATAGACTTGGGAGGCGGGGTCGGTGCCGACCAGGATCACCGCCAGGCCCGGCGTACGCAGGCCTTGCTGGCGACGCTCCACGACACGTTGAGCGATCTGCTGGCGCAGGCTGGCGGCGATTGCCTTGCCATCGATTAGGTGTGCAGTCATAGACGCGTGATTAACCATCGAGAAGGAAACAATAAAGAGCGCGCATTCTCGCACGACATGGGCGAAGGGCAAAGGCGGGTGGTCGGGCAAATCCCCTAAGCCCTTAAATAATTTAAATTTTTTTGAAAAAGGTGTTGACGACTTTCGGGGTCGCCTATAAGATTCGCCGCACTTGTCGGGCACAGCCTAGCACTGGTTGGCTAAGTCGGGCAGAATGGGTCGTTTGGCAGTTAGCTGTTAAATACTTGTTCGGTTAGGCTTGAAGCTTAAGCGCCCGTAGCTCAGCTGGATAGAGCATCCGCCTTCTAAGCGGATGGTCGCAGGTTCGAGTCCTGCCGGGTGCGCCATTAGGCAGCTTTGGCAAGCAAGTTGGCTGTAATGCAATATGGTGGGCGTAGCTCAGTTGGTAGAGCGCTGGATTGTGATTCCAGTTGTCGTGGGTTCGATTCCCATCGTCCACCCCATATTTTCGAAGGCGCCTCGATAGCATCTGGCGCCTTTGTTTTAAGCGTTACGCGGACGTGGTGAAATTGGTAGACACACTGGATTTAGGTTCCAGCGGCGCAAGCTGTAAGAGTTCGAGTCTCTTCGTCCGCACCATGTTTTTGTAAGGTTGTACTGTAACACCGCACTATGGTGGGCGTAGCTCAGTTGGTAGAGCGCTGGATTGTGATTCCAGTTGTCGTGGGTTCGATTCCCATCGTCCACCCCATATTTTAAAGAGGCGCCTTGGTCGTGAGATCAGGCGCCTTTTTTGTTTTCATTGCTCCGTCATGCGGGCACTGCACGGTTCAGCACAAAATCTTCGTGATTCCCCCCTTGCAATGCTCTGGTGGCAGCCCAATAAAAGCTGTTAGATTTCAGCCGGTTGAAGCGCCGGCCCCGTTGGCCGGCAGAGGAACAGCCCGATGATTGCAAAAGAAGCCCGTCAGGCCTTGGCGCTGCAGCGATTTGCCGACGCCAACCCGCAGCTGCTCGAGGAGATTCGCGAGCTGGATGCGCGCGAGCAGGCCCAGCAAATCGAGTGGGCGTTCGAAGATGCGGCCCAGGAGCAGGGGCTGCAGCCCTGGGAGCTGGCGCTGCAACTGATCGCCGAAAGCCCGGAACAGTTGCGGGCCATGCGCCTTGAAACGCACCGCGAGGTCGCCGAGGCGCTGGGTCTGGAGTGGGAAGAATACTGTCAGTTCAACGAAATCGACCCTGAATAAAGGCAGCGAATTCGCCACTGGCAGTTGTTTGACAAGTTATTACGGCTGCACTGCGCCATGGGCAGGGTGCCGCTCTTGATGAAGGAGGCCCGGCGGCACGCCGTGCGGGCCTTGAAAGCTAATCGACCGGCGTGGTTTCCCGTCGTCCCGTGTGGGGTGACTTCTGCCGCGCGACTCACTAGAATGCTTGCCCTTGATTCTGGAGTCGGGCTAACGCCGGCTAACGTCTGTGCAACGAGGAATATCCATGCAAGTTTCTGTTGAAAACACTTCCGCTCTCGAGCGCCGCATGACCATCGCCGTTCCGGCCGAGCGCGTCGAGAACGAAGTCAACAAGCGTCTGCAACAGACTGCCAAGCGCGCCAAGGTTGCCGGCTTCCGCCCAGGCAAGGTGCCAATGAGCGTGATCCGTCAGCGCTTCGAAGCCGATGCACGCCAGGAGGCGTTCGGTGATCTGGTCCAGGCTTCCTTCTATGAGGCCATCGTTGAGCAGAAGCTGAACCCTGCTGGTGCCCCATCCGTTGAACCCAAGTCGTTCGAAAAAGGCAAGGACCTGGAGTTCGTCGCCATCTTCGAAGTGTTCCCGGAGTTCACTGTTTCCGGCCTGGAGTCGATCAACGTCGAGCGCCTGAGCGCCGAAGTGGCCGACGCGGACCTGGACAACATGCTGGAAGTGCTGCGCAAGCAGAACACTCGCTTCGAGGCTGTCGAGCGCGCCGCGCAGAACGACGATCAGGTCAACATCGATTTCGTTGGCAAGGTCGACGGTGAAGCGTTCGCCGGTGGCTCTGCCAAAGGCACCCAGCTGGTACTGGGTTCCGGCCGCATGATCCCGGGCTTCGAAGACGGTCTGGTGGGCGCCAAGGCTGGCGAAGAGCGCGTTGTCAACGTGACCTTCCCAGAGGACTACCAGAACCTGGACCTGGCCGGCAAAGCCGCCGAGTTCACCATCACCGTCAACAGCGTTTCGGCCCCTGTGCTGCCTGAGCTGAACGAAGAGTTCTTCGCCCAGTTCGGTATCAAGGAATCGACCCTGGAAGGCTTCCGCGCCGAAGTTCGCAAGAACATGGAGCGTGAGCTGCGCCAGGCAATCAAGACCAAGGTGAAGAACCAGGTCATGGACGGTCTGCTGGCCGCCAACCCGATCGAAGCGCCGAAGGCCCTGCTGGAAAATGAAGTCAACCGTCTGCGCGTCCAGGCTGTTCAGCAGTTCGGTGGCAACATCAAGCCTGACCAGCTGCCTGCCGAGCTGTTCGAAGAACAAGCCAAGCGCCGCGTAGTGCTGGGCCTGATCGTCGCCGAAGTGGTCAAGCAGTTCGAGCTCAAGCCGGACGATGCCAAGGTTCGCGAGATGATCGAAGAAATGGCTTCGGCTTACCAGGAGCCTGAGCAGGTCATCGCTTGGTACTACAAGAACGACCAGCAAATGAACGAAGTGCGTTCGGTTGTGCTGGAAGAACAAGTTGTAGATACTGTTCTGCAGAAAGCTACTGTGACCGACAAGTCGGTCTCGTACGAAGATGCCGTAAAACCAGCCCAGGCACCTGCCGAAGCTGAGTAATACGTTTTCTCTCGTAGGAAAACCCCACAAGCCAGCCTTCGAGCTGGCTTGTGCGTTATCAAGCCATGACTATTTGGGAGTGAGCGCAGGACATGTCCCGCAATTCTTATATTCAGCAGAGCTCTGACATCCAGGCCGCAGGCGGCCTGGTCCCGATGGTTATCGAGCAGTCCGCCCGTGGCGAGCGTGCGTACGACATCTATTCGCGCCTGTTGAAGGAGCGAGTGATTTTCCTGGTTGGCCCGGTTGAAGACTACATGGCCAACCTGGTCGTAGCGCAGATGCTGTTCCTCGAAGCGGAAAACCCGGACAAGGATATCCATCTCTACATCAACTCCCCGGGCGGCTCCGTCACCGCGGGCATGTCGATCTACGACACCATGCAGTTCATCAAGCCGGACGTCTCGACCATCTGCATCGGTCAGGCCTGCAGCATGGGCGCCTTCCTGCTGGCCGCAGGTGCCAAGGGCAAGCGTCACTGCCTGCCGAACTCGCGCGTGATGATTCACCAGCCGCTGGGCGGCTTCCAGGGCCAGGCGACCGATATCGAGATCCATGCCCAGGAAATCCTCAATATCAAGGCGCGCCTGAACGAGTTGCTGGCCTACCACACCGGCCAGGATCTGGAGACCATCAAGCGTGACACCGAACGTGACAACTTCATGAGCGCCTCGCGCGCAGCCGAGTATGGCCTGATCGACTCGGTCTACGACAAGCGGCAACTGGCCTCCTGAACCGGGGGGTCAGAGCAGGTGGGTGCGCAAAGCGCCCACCTGCGGACTTGAAAAAGCCCGCAATTGCCTTCATCTTGTGTTGCAAGCCTACCGGATTGGATCGATCGAATGACTGACACCCGTAACGGCGAGGACAGCGGCAAATTGCTCTATTGCTCCTTCTGCGGCAAAAGCCAGCACGAAGTGCGCAAATTGATTGCCGGGCCCTCGGTATTTATCTGCGACGAGTGCGTCGACCTGTGCAATGACATCATCCGTGAGGAGGTGCAGGAAGCCCAGGCCGAGAGCAGCGCGCACAAATTGCCTTCGCCGAAAGAAATCAGCGGCATCCTGGACCAGTACGTCATTGGTCAGGAGCGCGCGAAAAAGGTGCTGGCTGTAGCGGTGTACAACCACTACAAGCGCCTTAACCAGCGTGACAAGAAGGGTGACGAAGTCGAACTGGGCAAGAGCAACATCCTGCTCATCGGGCCTACTGGCTCGGGCAAGACCCTGCTCGCCGAAACCCTGGCACGCCTGTTGAACGTACCGTTCACCATTGCCGACGCCACCACCCTGACCGAGGCCGGTTATGTGGGTGAAGACGTCGAGAACATCATTCAGAAGCTGTTGCAGAAGTGCGACTACGACGTGGAAAAGGCCCAGATGGGCATTGTCTACATCGACGAAATCGACAAGATCTCGCGCAAGTCGGACAACCCGTCCATCACCCGTGACGTCTCGGGCGAGGGCGTGCAGCAGGCGCTGTTGAAGCTGATCGAAGGCACCGTGGCCTCGGTACCGCCGCAAGGGGGGCGCAAGCACCCGCAACAGGAGTTCCTGCAGGTTGACACCCGCAACATCCTGTTCATCTGCGGTGGCGCGTTCTCGGGCCTTGAAAAGGTCATCCAGAACCGTTCCACCAAAGGTGGCATTGGTTTCGGCGCTGAAGTGCGTAGCAAGGAAGAGGGCAAGAAGGTTGGCGAGTCCCTGCGTGAGGTCGAGCCGGACGATCTGGTCAAGTTTGGCCTGATTCCGGAGTTCGTCGGCCGCCTGCCGGTTCTGGCTACCTTGGACGAGTTGGACGAGGCTGCATTGGTGCAGATCCTCACCGAGCCGAAGAACGCCCTCACCAAGCAGTATGCCAAGCTGTTCGAGATGGAAAGCGTCGACCTGGAGTTCCGCAGCGATGCGCTCAAGGCCGTGGCACGCAGGGCTTTGGAGCGCAAAACCGGCGCCCGTGGCCTGCGTTCTATTCTCGAAGGCGTGCTGCTCGACACCATGTACGAGATTCCTTCGCAGAAGGATGTCAGCAAGGTGGTGATCGACGAGAGCGTCATCGACGGCACTTCGCAGCCGCTGATGATCTACGAGAACACTGAGCCGCAAGCCAAGGCTGCGCCAGACGCCTGATACAGGCAAAGGCCAGTTTGTGGTTGCAAGCATGAAGGGGCCTACGGGCCCCTTCATGCTTTTCCTGTGCTAATGCTTGTAATTTCCCAAGCCTGCCCCCACATTAGGTCCAAGCATCATTTCCACCGGTTTCCGGCCACAAGGCCGCTGTAGAGGCGAAATCATGAAGACCACCCTCGACTTGCCTCTTTTGCCATTGCGCGATGTCGTTGTATACCCGCACATGGTTATCCCGCTGTTTGTGGGGCGTGAAAAGTCCATCGAAGCCCTTGAGGCTGCGATGACGGGCGAAAAGCAGATCCTCCTGCTGGCCCAGAAAAACCCAGCCGATGATGACCCTGGCGAAGACGCCTTGTACCGTGTCGGTACTGTTGCCACCGTGCTGCAACTGTTGAAGCTGCCTGATGGCACCGTCAAGGTGCTGGTCGAAGGCGAACAGCGTGGCGCCGTCGAGCGCTTCACCGAAGTGGAAGGGCACATCCGTGCCGAAGTTTCGCTGATCGACGAAACCGACTCCGCCGAGCGCGAGTCGGAAGTTTTCGTGCGCACGCTACTGTCGCAGTTCGAGCAGTATGTGCAACTGGGTAAAAAAGTCCCTGCCGAAGTGCTGTCGTCGCTGAACAGCATCGAAGAGCCAGGGCGGCTGGTCGATACCATGGCTGCGCACATGGCCCTGAAGATCGAGCAGAAGCAGGAAATCCTCGAAATTGTCGACCTCACCGCCCGCGTGGAGCACGTGCTGGCACTGCTGGATGCCGAAATCGACCTGTTGCAGGTGGAAAAGCGCATTCGCGGTCGGGTCAAGAAGCAGATGGAGCGCAGCCAGCGCGAGTACTACCTGAATGAGCAGATGAAGGCCATTCAGAAAGAGCTCGGCGATGGTGACGAAGGCCACAACGAAGTCGAAGAGCTGAAAAAGCGCATCGAAGCTGCCGGCCTGCCCAAGGATGCCTTGACCAAGGCCCAGGCTGAGCTCAACAAGCTCAAGCAGATGTCGCCCATGTCGGCCGAAGCCACCGTGGTGCGCTCGTACCTCGACTGGCTGGTGCAGGTGCCGTGGAAGGCCCAGAGCAAAGTCCGCCTGGACCTGGCCAAGGCCGAGGAAATCCTTGATGCCGACCATTATGGCCTGGAAGAGGTCAAGGAGCGCATCCTCGAGTACCTCGCCGTACAGAAGCGGGTGAAGAAAATCCGCGGTCCTGTGCTGTGCCTGGTAGGCCCACCCGGCGTCGGCAAGACCTCGCTCGCCGAATCGATCGCCACCGCCACCAACCGCAAGTTCGTGCGCATGGCACTGGGCGGGGTGCGTGACGAAGCCGAGATCCGTGGTCACCGTCGTACCTACATTGGTTCGATGCCGGGCCGCCTGATCCAGAAGATGACCAAGGTGGGTGTACGCAACCCGCTGTTCCTGCTCGATGAAATCGACAAGATGGGCAGCGACATGCGTGGCGACCCTGCCTCGGCGTTGCTCGAAGTGCTCGACCCGGAGCAGAACCACAACTTCAATGACCACTACCTGGAGGTTGACTACGACCTCTCGGACGTCATGTTCCTGTGCACCTCGAACTCGATGAACATTCCACCGGCGCTGCTGGACCGCATGGAAATCATCCGCCTGCCGGGGTACACCGAGGACGAGAAGATCAACATCGCCATCAAGTACCTGGTGCCCAAGCAGGTCAAGGCCAACGGCTTGAAGAAAGACGAGTTGGAGGTCGATGTCTCGGCGATTCGCGACATCATCCGCTTCTACACCCGTGAGGCCGGTGTGCGTGGCCTGGAGCGGCAGATCGCCAAGGTTTGCCGTAAAGTGGTCAAGGAACATACCGGGCAGAAGCAGGTCAAGGTCAAGGTGGCCAGCGAGCAGCTGGAGCACCTGCTGGGCGTGCGCAAGTTCCGCTACGGCCTGGCCGAGCAGCAAGACCAGATCGGCCAGGTTACCGGCCTGGCCTGGACCCAGGTGGGCGGCGAGTTGCTGACCATCGAAGCCGTGGTTATCCCGGGCAAGGGCCAACTGATCAAGACGGGCTCGCTGGGCGATGTCATGGTCGAATCGATCACTGCCGCGCAAACCGTGGTGCGCAGCCGCGCCCACAGCCTGGGTATAGCCGCCGGCTTCCACGAGAAGCACGACGTGCACATCCACATGCCCGAAGGGGCCACACCGAAAGACGGCCCGAGTGCCGGTATCGGCATGTGCACGGCGTTGGTCTCGGCCCTTACGCAGATCCCGGTGCGCGCTGATGTCGCCATGACGGGTGAAATCACCTTGCGTGGCCAGGTGCTGGCAATTGGCGGGTTGAAGGAAAAACTGCTGGCAGCACACCGGGGCGGTATCAAGACGGTCATCATTCCGGAGGAGAACGTTCGCGATCTGAAGGAAATTCCGGAAAATATCAAACAGGATCTGCAGATCAAACCCGTCAAATGGATTGACGAAGTCCTGCAAATTGCGCTGCAATACGCCCCGGAGCCCTTGCCAGATGTGGCTCCCGAGATCGTCGCGAAAGAAGAGAAGCGCGACAGCGATGCCAAGGAAAGAATCAGCACGCATTAGTGGTTTTTGGCTGGGAGGCTTTCCTTGACAGTTTTTTCGAGGCCTTGCTATAAAGCGGCTCGTTATTGTCAACAAGCCTCCCAACGTACGTTTCGTAAGCTTTCCATTACATACTTAGAAACAAACTCAATAGAGAAATAAGGGGACTTAGAGTGAACAAGTCGGAACTGATTGACGCTATCGCCGTATCGGCTGACATTTCCAAAGCTGCTGCAGGTAAGGCTCTGGACGCTGTGATCGACTCCGTAACCGGTGCCCTGAAAGCAGGCGACGACGTCGTTCTGGTTGGCTTCGGAACCTTCACGGTCAAAGAGCGCGCCGAGCGCACTGGCCGTAACCCACAAACCGGCAAGGCGATCAAGATTGCAGCCGCCAAGGTTCCAGGTTTCAAGGCAGGCAAAGGCCTGAAAGACGCCGTCAACTAAGTCGTCTTCAGCCGGACCCGGCCAGGCCTGGTCCGAGCACGCTGATGGCGGGGCGCAAACGTTCCCGCCTGACACGTTTGCTAAGCAAAGGCGCATCCTCGGATGCGCCTTTCTTTTATCAGGATTCTACCCACGCTCCGCGGTTGTCGACGCAGTGGTACAGCCGTTTCTGGGGGACGCATGCTGCAAAATATCAGGGACAATTCACAAGGTTGGATTGCCAAGTCCATCATCGGCCTAATCGTCGTATTGATGGCGTTGACCGGTTTCGAAGCCATTTTTCAGGCCGCCACACATAGCCAGGACGCCGCCAAGGTAAACGGCCAGACCATCAGCCAGAACGAGCTGAGCCAGGCGGCCGACATGCAGCGCCGCCAGCTGATGCAACAGTTGGGCAAGGACTTCGACCCAGCGCTGCTGGATGAAAAACTGCTGCGTGAAGAGGCCCTCAAGGGCCTGATCAGCCGCAAGCTCTTGCTGCAGGGGGCTGAGGACGCCAAGTTCGCCTTCTCCGATGCCGCGCTGGATCAGGTGATCCTGCAAACGCCGGAGTTCCAGGTAGACGGTAAATTCAGCGCCGACCGCTTCGACCAGGTCATTCGCCAGATGGGTTATGGCCGCATGCAGTTCCGCGACATGCTGGCCGAGGAAATGCTCATCGGCCAGTTGCGCACCGGCCTGGCCGGCAGCAGCTTCGTCACCGACCAGCAAGTCGATGCCTTCGCCCGCCTCGAGAAGCAGACCCGCGACTTCGCCTCCCTGACCTTCAAGGCCGACCCGGCCGCGGTCAAGGTCAGCGACGCCGAGGTCAAGGCGCACTACGACCAGCACGCCAAGGAGTTCATGTCGCCTGACCAGGTGGTGATCGACTACATCGAGCTGAAAAAGTCTGCCTACTTCGACCAGGTCAAGGTGACCGACGAAGAGCTCAAGGCCCAGTACGAGAAAGAAATCGCCAACCTCGCCGAGCAACGCCACGCGGCGCACATCCTGATCGAAGTGAACGACAAGGTCAGCGACGCACAGGCCAAGGCCCGTGCTGAAGAGATCGAGCAGCGCCTGGCCAAGGGTGAGAACTTTGCCACCCTGGCCAAGGAGTTCTCCCAGGACCCGGGTTCGGCCGGCAACGGTGGTGACCTTGGTTTCGCCGGCCCGGGTGTGTATGACCCGGCCTTCGAAGAGGCGCTGTACAAGCTGCAGGATGGCCAGGTATCGGCGCCGGTGCGTACCCAGTTCGGTTACCACCTGATCAAGCTGTTGGGCGTACAGGCGCCAGAGGTGCCGAGCTTCGCCAGCCTGAAGGACAAGCTTACCCGTGACCTGAAGACCCCGCTGGTCGAGCAGCGTTACGTGGATGCCAGCAAGCAGCTGCAGGATGCTGCCTATGAGGCTTCCGACCTGGCCCAGCCGGCCCAGGACCTGAACCTCAAGGTCCACACCTCTGCACCATTCGGTCGCGAAGGCGGCGAAGGCATTACTGCCAACCGTTCGGTGGTGCAGGCTGCGTTTTCCGAAGAAGTACTCGACGAGGGGGCCAACAGTACCGCCATCGAGCTCGACCCGGAAACCACCGTGGTACTGCGCGTCAAGGAGCACCGCAAGCCTGAGCAACTGCCGCTGGAGGCAGTGGCCCAGAATATCCGCCAGCACCTGGCCAAGGAGAAGGCCACGGCCGAACTCAAGGCCAAGGCGGACAAGCTGATCGCCGGCCTGCGCGACGGTTCCATTGCTGCTGGCAGTGTGCATGAGGGCCAGGGCTGGAAAACCCACGAAGCCGTGACCCGCGGTGAGGAAGGCATCGATCCTGAGGAGCTGCAGGCGCTGTTCCGCCTGGCGAAACCGCAAGCCAAGGACAAGCCGGTGTATGGCAGCGTCGTGCTGCGTGACGGTAGCCTGGTGGTGCTGCAGCTCAAGGGCGTCAACGAAGGCACTACCGCCACCGACGAAGAGAAGCAGCAGATTCGCCGCTACCTCGCCTCGCGTGCCGGCCAGCAAGACTTCGCGGCCTACCGCAAGCAGCTGGAAGCCAATGCCGACATCACCCGTTACTGACGTGATCGCTGCATGACGAACGGGCCGCCTAGTGCGGCCCGTTCTGTTTCTGCTGCCTGCTCCGGCCTAGCGCTTCACCCCTTCATGATTATCCAGCGTGTCCCGCGCGATCTCGCGCCCCAGGGCAATCAGCTCGGGCGCCTTGTAGAATTCGAAGAACCGGCATACCCGTTTCGGCACGTTGATCAGCACATCCGGCGGATAGCCGGCGATCTTGTACTGCGCCAATGAGGTCTGCATGACCTCGAAACTCTGGTTGATCAAGTCCAGCAGCGAGGCTGGGCCCACGTTGTCGATGATGAACGAACCGGTAGCCGACTTCGGCGCGCCTTCGCGCTCTGGCGCAGCCGCCGGCTGCTGTGTGCCCGGGCTGGCGGCTTCGCTTTGCCATGGGTTGGGCTGTGCGAGCCCTTCAGCGACGATTTCCTGTTCGATGCGGATCAATTCTTCGGCCGGTTTGCGCCGGAAGGGCAAGTGTGCGCCCAATGAACTGAGCAAGGCATCGAAGCGCGTCTTGAACGCTGCCGGGCGTTCGATCACGGGCAGCTGGTACTGCTTCTGGTTGGTGGCGTTGAGGTTGACCGCGATGATCAGGTCGCAATGGCTGGACACCACCGGCACGATCGGCAGTGGGTTCAGGATACCGCCATCAACCAGCATGCGGTTGCCCTGCATTACCGGCGTAAACAGGCTGGGGATGGCCGCCGAGGCGCGCATGGCCTGGTGCAGGCAGCCCTCCTGAAACCATATCTCCTGCTGGTTGGTCAGGTCGGCGGCAACCGCCGTGTAGGGGATGCGCAGTTGCTCGATATTGATCTCGCCGACGATCTTGCGGATCTGCCCGAATACCTTGTCACCGCGAATGGCGCCTAGGCGAAAGCTGACATCCACCAGGCGCAGCACATCCAGATAATCGAGGCTCTCGATCCAGTTGCGGTACTCGTCCAGCTTGCCGGCGGCATAGATGCCACCGATGACTGCACCCATGGAGCAGCCAGCGATGCAGGCGATATCGTAACCCCGGCGCTCGATTTCCTCGATCACGCCTATGTGCGCATACCCTCGAGCCCCGCCCGAACCCAGTACCAGTGCCACGCGTTTACTCATCAACTTTCCCCGGCCAGTGCCATCATGCCCCTACAATGCACCCATCGTTGCCTCTGCTTCAATGTAGATTGTGTGCAGCTACTGTAGTAAAACCGCTTTGGCAAAGCCGGCCGGGCAGGGCACTTTTGAACTGCCGGGGCGTCGAAATGCCACCGTTTTTTTCCTTGAGGTATCACCGATGAAAGCCTGGATCTGCCTTCCCCTGATTGCTCTGGCCCTTGCCGGCTGCGCAGGCAAGACGGCCTACCGAGAAAGTTGTGCGACCCAGCTGGATGCCGCCTGGAAGGAGCTTGACCTGGCCAAGGCCGAAGGCTTTGCCGGCGCCGTGAGTTATTCCAAGGCTTTGTCGTTACTCACTGGTGCTAAAACCCAGCAGCAGTTCGAAGGTTATGAAAGCTGCACGCGCAAAGCCGAGAAGGCGCGCTTCTACATTCGTGAGTCCCGCGCCGGGCGTTGATCGAGGAGCGTTCCATGTCTGCCATGCTTGACTCCGTCGTTGCCCAGATACTGGCCTTGCAGGTGCGCCTGCTGGCGTGTCGCGAACGCCTGGCTGCCGATACCGACAGCGAGGCCCTGCATGACCTGCGTATTGCCGTACGGCGGCTACGCAGCCTGCTGCGGCCACTGAGGGGGCTGCCAGGGGTGGAGCAGCTGGAGGCCGCTGCAAGCGCGCTGGGGGCCCTGACCACGCCCTTGCGTGACCAGGAAGTATTGGCTGCGCAACTGATCGCTAGCGGTTACACCGAAGCTGGGCAACGCCGCATGCAAGGCCGCGGTAGTGCATACGCCAGCGTTGCCCGCAGCCAGCAGTTGGCCCGGGTGCTGGCGATTGCAGATGCCTTTCCACTGTTCCTGCGCGCAGCGGGCCGCGAAGGCTTGGCCAAGGCATTGGGCAAACGCGTCGACAAGCGCTTGGTCAAGCAGTGGCACAAACTGCAGCACGCCTTGCAGGACCCCAACCACGACCGTCACCGGCTACGTTTGTTGATCAAGCGTGCGCGCTATGGCGACGAGGCCTACCCGCAATTCCAGCATGCCAGCCAGAAACTGCAGCGTCTGCTGAAAAAAGCCCAGGCCGACCTGGGCGACTGGCACGATCGCTTGCAGTGGCTGCTACAGGCGCGCGACCACGCCGACCTGGCACCTTGCCAAGCCGTTTGGCAGCAGCAGTTGCAGGAGGCCGAGCAACGAGCCGATGTGACCTTGGCCGCGCTGGCCAAGGCCATTGCACGGCGCCAGCCCGGGAAATGACCGAAATAGGGGCTGTTCGCCCCGCGTTAGCTGGCTAGGATGGGCACACCCTTTTCGCCGCAGGCAGGAGCCGGTCCATGAATTTCAATCAACTGCTCGACGCCGTGCGGGCCAACCCCGACGCAGTCAGCATTCCGCCGACCTGGGCGCAAGGCCGAGCGGCATTTGGCGGCCTCATGGCGGCCCTTGTGTACGAGGCGATGCGCCTCAAGCTGTGTGACAACCGCCCAGCGCGCTCCCTGGCCATCACCTTCGTGGCCCCTGCAGCGGCAGACGTACCTATCCGCTTCGAGGTGGAGGTGCTGCGCGAGGGCAAGGCGGTCAGCACCTTGCTTGGCCGCGCGGTACAGGCAGGCCAGGTGGTGACGCTGGTGCAAGGCAGCTTCGGGGCAGGGCGGCCTTCGGTCGTGCAGGTACCGGCGTTACCGGCTACGGAAATGAAGGCGCTCGAAGAGGCGGCTCCGGAGCTGCCCTATATCAAGGGGGTCACGCCGGAATTCATGCGCCATGTGGCCTTGCGCTGGGCCGTGGGCGGGCTGCCATTCAGTGGTAATCAGTCGAGGAAGATGGGCGGTTGGGTGCGCTTGCGCGATGTCGCCGACGAACGCGCCAACGAGGCGCACCTGCTTGCCTTGGTCGATGCGTGGCCGCCGAGCCTGATGCCGTTCCTGAAGCAACCCGCAGCTGGCAGCACGCTGACCTGGACGATCGAGTTCATTCAGCCTGTGGTCACGGTGTCTACCCAGGACTGGTGCCGCTATTGCGTTGAAACCGAATATGCCCGGGATGGCTACGGCCATGCGGCAGCAGCACTGTGGACCGCCCAAGGTGAATTGCTGGCGCTGAGCCGGCAGACTGTCACCGTGTTCGCCTGACAAGCCGGCACCGGACCATCGGCTCAGCGTCGGTGCTTGTGGCGCTCCCGCCATGCCTTCAGCCAGGCGCCACTGAAAACAAAACGCGGGAAGGTGATGAACTGCTCCGTCAACAGGCGCTGCACGGCATCCTGGCGGTTAGCGAACGGCTCAGGTTGCTGGGCTTCCAGGCGGTGCCCCTGGCGCTGCAGGCCCAAGCCGGCAATCAAGGCTATGATACCCACCGCGATCTGGCTCAGGTCGAGCCCGAATAGGCCCGACAGTACCAGCAGCGCGCCCAGGATGAACAACGGGACGGCAATCAGGTGCAGCACCAGGTTTGTCGGGTGACGGTGGTTATGGTGGTAGCCGCGCCATTGCCAGGCGGGCAAGTTGGGCAGACGTTTACTCATGGGCATCTCCTCATCCAATGCCCAAAGCTTAGTGCTGCCCGCGCAGGGGGGCCAATCGAGGCTGGCTATGGTGGCTATAGCTTGAGCTGGCCGATGGCCTTGTTGAGCGCCCCAGCCAAGGTCGCCAGCTCGCTACTGGTGGTGGCCGAGCCCACCGTCTGTTGCACGGTCTGCTCGGTGACATCACGAATGCTCACCACCGCGCGGTTCATTTCCTCGGCCACCTGGCTTTGTTGCTCGGCTGCCACGGCAATCTGCGTGTTGCTCTCGCGCATCTGCGCCACGGCACCGGTGATCTCGGCCAGGGCTTCACCGGCTTCCTGAGCCTGGCGCACGCAATCATCGGCCTTGTACGAGCTTTCCTGCATGAACTCCACTGCATCGCGGGTACCCGACTGCAGTGCCGAGACCATTGTGGTGATTTCGTCAGTGGAGGTTTGCACGCGCTTGGCCAGGTTGCGCACCTCATCGGCGACCACGGCGAACCCGCGGCCCAGGTCGCCGGCGCGTGCGGCTTCGATGGCGGCGTTGAGCGCAAGCAGGTTGGTTTGTTCGGCGATGCTGTGAATCACATTGACGACCCCGTTGATTTTCTGGCTGTCATCGGCCAACTGGCGAATCATCTCGGCGGTTTGCTGAACACCGCTGGACAGCCCGGAAATCGAATCCTGGACCCGGCTTACCACCTCTTTGCCGCTGCCGGCCAGGGTGTCGGCGGTTTGGGACAGGTCACGGGTAGCGCCGGCATGCTGGGCGATGTGGTGCACGGTTGCCGACATTTGGTTGATGGCGGTGGCCGCCTGGTCGGTCTCGCTTTGCTGGCCAAGCATGCCGTGGCGCACATCGTTCATGCTGGCGGCCAGGCGCGCAGCGCCCGAGTCCAGCTGCGCGGCAGTGTGGGCGACGGTGCTGACGACGCGGTGGTAAGTGGCCTGCATGGCATTGAAGGCACCGGCCATCTGGCCGACCTCGTCACCACAGGCCAGTGGCACACGGGCTGCCAGGTCGCCGGTTTTTTCCACGTGCAGCATCACATCCTTGAGGGTATTGAGCTGGCTGAGCAGAAAACGGATGAGCAGTTGCGAGGCAGCGAGCATGGCCAGCATCAGAATCAGGACACACACCGCGTAATTGCTGAAGCGTTCGAAGAACACCTGGCGCAGGCTGGGCGACGGAGCCACTACCGCCATGTACTGATTGCCGCTGTGCACGACCTGTGCGCCGCGCACCGGGTTGTCGCCCAGCACCCAGGCACTTGGCAGGTCCACCCAGCCCTGGCCGTCGCGCAGGGGCTCGAGCGGTTCACCGGCAAAGGTGGGCGTTTGCCCGGCTGACCAGCTGATCACATTGGCCTGGCGCGGTATTGGCTGCTGGCTTGGCCAGGCAGCCAGCAGCTCGGCTTGCTGCACCGCCTGTACCTGGGCCACCTCGGCGCGGGCGCGTTGCTCCAGGTGCACGGCATACACCACCAGCAGCAAGGTCGTGACAAAGGCCACCGCGTTGACGGCCCAGAATTTGTACTTCAAGGAAACATTGCTAAGCCAGGCACCCATGGGCAGGTCTTCTCTGAGTTGAGCGGAAACAATATTGGCAAGGTGCCATCATTGTGCCGGCTCGTGCCAGAGCCGTTGTTGATGTGTATCAAGAAAAAACAACGGTGTTGTTCTCCTGCCTCAACCGGCCCCGTCAGCTCAGATCTGGAAGAACGCCCGTGCCGTGGCCGTGGTGTGCGCTGCCGTATGTTCGACCGATTCACCCCGGTGCAAGGCCACTTCATGCAGTACTTGCGGCAAGAAGGCCGGCTCATTGCGGCCGTTCTTGGGTTTGGGGCGCAGGGTGCGGGGCAGCAGATAGGGGGCATCGCTTTCCAGCATCAGCCGGCCTTCGGCAATGTTGCCCACCAGCGCGTGCAGGTGCGTCCCCCGGCGCTCGTCGCAGATCCAGCCGGTGATACCGATGTGCAGGTCCATGTCGAGGTAGGCGAACAGCGCCTCACGCTCCCCAGTGAAACAATGCACGACCGCCGCGCTCAGGTGGTCGCGGTAATCCTTGAGAATGGCCAGCAAGCGCTCGCTGGCATCGCGCTCATGCAGGAACACCGGCAGGCGTAGCTCAACGGCCAGCGCCAACTGGGCTTCCAGGGCTTTTTCTTGCACGGGGCGAGGGGAGAAATCACGGTTGAAGTCCAGGCCGCATTCGCCCACAGCACGTACCCGTGCCTCGCTTAGCAGTTGGCGCAGCCGGCCTTCGCTACCGGCCTCCCATGCCTTGGCATCGTGGGGGTGCACGCCGGCAGTGGCAAACAGGTGCGCGCCACTGGCGTCCAGTTGCTGGCACAGCTCCAGTGCCTGTTCGCTGACTGCCAGGCTGGTGCCCGTCAGCACCATCTGGGTCACCCCCGCTTCGATGGCGCGCTCGACGACGGCCGCCTGCTGGTCGTGGAAGCTGCTGTTGGTCAGGTTGACGCCGATATCGATCAGTTGCATGGTGGTATCTCGTGCCGCGGAGCGGCCAGCATAGCAAAAACCGGGTTTTTCTGAACAAAACCAAGAACTTCATGCTGTGGCCGGGGTCTTTTGCCGTCATTTATCACTTGGCGTGCGACCCTGGGTGCCGCCCCCGAATGGATCTTTTTGCGCATGCGATTCTGGCTCACTTTCCTGTTGGCGCTCGGGCTGGTCTTGTCCGGGGCGGCCCTTGCGCAAACTCAAGGGCCGCAACATAACCCTGCGCCTGCCAAGGTTCGCGACTTGCAGCAGATCCGCAGCAGCAAGGTGCTGCGGGTGCTGGTCAACCAAAGCCGTAATAGCTCGGGCGAGGTCAAGGGCGAACCGGTCGGCATCGAGTATTACCGCCTGCGGGCCCTGGAACACTTCCTCAACGCGCGCAGCGACGACGATCAACAGATCGAGCTGCAGCTCATACCGCGGGCCAAGGAGCAATTGCTCGGCGCCCTGGCGCGTGGCGAGGGCGACCTTGCTGCACCGGGCGAGCTGCTGGACCCAGGCACTGTGCGCGGTGTCAGCAGCAGCGCACCGCTACTCGATCAGGTGCCGCTGACACTGGTCGGGCGCAAAGGCGAGCGCAGCTTCAGCAAGCTCGAGCAGTTGTCGGGGCGAACCGTGGCATTGACCAGTGCCAGCGCGGCGGGCCCATTCATCCAGCAGGCCAACCAGCAATTGGCCCTGCGCAAGCGGCCGCCGATCAAAGTGGAGTGGGTCGACTCGACATTGGCCGTGGAAGATGTGCTGGAGATGGTCCAGGCCGGCATCTACCACCTGACCGTGGTGGAGCAGCCTATTGCCCGGCGTTGGGCGCGGGTGATGCCGCGCCTGCGCCTGCACAGCGGTGTGCGGCTGGGGCCGCCGCAGGCCATGCGCTGGTATGTCGGGCGTGATGCGCCGCAGCTGCTCGCTGCAGTCGATCGCTTCCTCAAGGGTTACCGGGCGCCAGACAACCAGGATGCCGCGTTCGAGCGGATTTACCGCCGCCAGTATCGGGTGCACAACCCGTTGGCCAGCAAGGACCGCCGGCGTCTGGCAGCGCTGCGGGCCGTGTTGCAGAAGCATGGGCAGGCGCAACAGATTGACTGGCTGAACCTGGCGGCGCTGGCGTTCAAGGAGTCGACACTGAACCCGGCCGCACGCGGCAGCGGTGGCGCCCATGGGCTGATGCAGATCACCCCGGCAGCAGCCCAGCGTGTGGGGGTGAGCAACACGGCCACGGTAGACGGCAACGTGCTGGCCAGCGCGCGCTACCTGGCGCTGATCCGCCGCACGTTTTTCGCCAGCCCCAAAATCAACGAGCGCGAGCGCATGGCGTTCGTGCTTGCTGCCTACAACCTTGGCCCCGAACGTGTTCAAGCCATGCGCGCCGAAGCTCGCCGACGCGGGCTCAATGGCAACCAATGGTTCTTCCAGACCGAGCGTATCGCCATGGAGCAGGTGGGCATGGGGCCGGTGAATTTCGTCAACAGTGTCAACAAGTACTACCTGGCATTCAACCGCGAACGTGCAGCGCTTGAACGTGTAGCCAAGCGATGAAGTATCGATTTGTTAGATAGTAATGCTGGGTTTTTTGCGATTTTAATATCTTATAAACTGATTAAGATGGCGTCCATCTCAACATAACTGCATCGCCTCAAGGACGCTTCGCCATGAACAACAACACGCTCAATACCCTGTTTTCCACCCGTGCCGGCGCTGGCCTGAGCATTATCCGCATACTGGTCGGCATCATCTTCATGGCGCACGGTGCGCAAAAGCTGTTCGGCATGTTTGGCGGCTATGGCCTGGAAGGCACCGGCCAGTGGATGGAAAGCATCGGCCTGGCGCCGGGTTATCTGATGGCCCTGTTGTCCGGTAGTGCCGAGTTCTTCGGCGGGTTGGCCCTGGTGCTGGGGCTGCTGGCGCGCCCGGCGGCACTGGCACTGAGCGTGACCCTGATAGTGGCGATTTTCTCGGTGCACATTGGCAATGGCTTGTTCATGTCCAACAACGGCTACGAGTTTGCCCTGGCGCTGCTCGCCGGTACCGTTGCCGTGATGATCGAAGGTGCCGGGCGCTTCTCGCTGGACCGCCTGATCGCCCGCTGACCCGTTGCAAGCTGTGAGCGACAAGCCGCAAGCAAGGGCGGGCCTTTCCTCGGCCTGCTTCTGCTTGCGGCTTGTCGCTTGCAACTTGAAGCTCATCGCTCTAGCATACCGCCTGCGCCGATTTAAACAGCTACTTGCGGGGCGCAGGAAAGCCCCTTGTGCGGCTCGTCCGAAATACCGCTAAAGCGCTGGTTCGGTGACGCCTCCCACCGCTGCCCAGCGGGATTCGCGAGGCGGAGAGAAGCACCATGAGTTGCCCACGTACCAGTGTCTGTTTGAGCCCTCTGCCTGCACACCAGGCATCCCGCACGCCGCGCATCCTGCTCGGCGGCCAGCATCAGCCCACTCTTTTGCGTCACCTCGAAGGCCTGTCCCGGCGCAAGGGCCAGGCACGCGCATTCCTGATCCAGTTCGCCGATGACGCCTGCAATCTTGCGCAGTATGGGCAGGACCGTTTCGACCTTGCGGTCATTCAGTCGCCCGGCCCGCAGGACGCTGCCGAGGTCATCGGCCACCTCACCCGTATCGCGCGCCAGGGCCTGATCACCCGCCGCTGAGGAGCGCCTGTTGAGCACCAACATCATCACCAGCGAAGGCCACGCGGCGCTGAAGAAAGAGCTGGACCACCTGTGGCGGGTCTATCGCCCCGAGATCACCCAGAAGGTCGCCTGGGCGGCGTCGCTGGGGGACCGTAGCGAGAATGCCGACTACCAGTACAACAAGAAGCTGCTGCGCGAGATCGACCGCCGGGTGCGGTATTTGCGCAAGCGTCTTGAGGACGTGAAGGTGGTGGCCTATTCGCCCGAGCAGGAAGGCAAGGTGTTTTTCGGTGCCTGGGTCGAGATCGAGAACGACGACGGCGAGACCATGAAGTTTCGCATCGTGGGTTATGACGAAATCTACGGCCGCAATGACTACATCTCGATCGACTCACCCATGGCCCGCGCCTTGCTGAAGAAGCAGGAGGGTGACGAGGTGCTGGTACACACACCTACCGGTGACGCCACGTGGTATGTGAACAGCATCAGCTACGGCCAGTAAATTGCGGCTGCATGTGCCGGCCCGGACGCCGGGCCGGCACATGCAGCCTCAAGTGTCCCGCAGTACCGCCAAAGGGCTGGCATTGAGCGCCCGCCGCGTGCCTATCACCCCCGCGCCGCCTACCAGCAAAGCCCCTGTCAATGGCAGCAACAGCAACCAGGGGTGCGGCCCCCACTGCAGGTTGAAGGCATAGCGGTAAAGCACCAGGGTGATCAGTTCGCAACCCACGGCCGCCAACAACCCGCTGGCTGCCCCGAGCAGGCCGAACTCGATCCGCCGTGCCCTGACCAGCAGCGGCCTGGGCGCGCCCAGTGCACGCAGCAGGGCGCCTTGGCGAATGCGCTCATCCAGCGTTGCCTGCAAACCGGCGAACAGTACCGCCAGCCCTGCCGCCAGCACGAACAGCAGCACATATTCCACGGCCAGGGTCACCTGGGCGAGGATGCTGCGCAGTTGGGCGAGCAGGGCATCGACCTGCAGGATGGTCACTGCCGGGAACGCACGTGACAGGGTCACCACGTCCAGGTCGTGCCCCGGGGCCAGATAGAAGCTGGTCAGGTAGGTGGTTGGCAGACCTTGCAGGGTGCCGGGTTGGAAGATCATGTAGAAGTTGGGCTGGAAGCTGTCCCAATGCACACTGCGCAAGCTGCTGACCCTGGCTTGGCGCTGTTGGCCGCCGATATCGAACGTCAGCAGGTCGCCAGTCTGAAGCTTCAGGCTCTTGGCAAGCTCTGCCTCCACCGATACCCCGGGGGTGTCGTGTTCGCCGGGCAATGCTTGCCACCAGCTCCCGGCTGTCAATGCATTGCCTTCGGGCAGTTCGGCGGCCCAGGTCAGGCTGAGGTCGCGCTGCACGGCGCGCTCGCCTGCCGAATCCTTGCTGACGATCTGCTGCACCGGTTGTTGGTTGATCTGCACCAGCCGCCCCGGTGTCACCGGGTACAGCGGGGCCGCGACGGCGTTGACCTGCTGCAGGTGCTGAGCGAACGGCTCGCGGTCGTCTGGCAGGATATTCAGGGCGAAATAGTTGGGCGCATCCTTGGGTAGCTGGGCCTGCCAGGTGTCGAGCAATTCTGCCCGCAGCAGGGCGACCAGGGCCATGGCCAGCAGGATCAGGCCGAACGCCAACGCCTGGCCAGCGGCGGCCATGGGGTGGCGCAGCAACTGGCCCAACCCCAGGCGCCAGGTCAGCGGGGCGCCGACCAGCAAGCGGCGCAGGCTGCGCAAGCCGAGCAGCAGCAGGCCACCGAGCAACAGCGCAGCAACCAGGCCGCCAGCCAGCAGGGCGAAGGTCAGCAGCAGGTCCAGGCTTAGCCGCCACATGATCAGGCCTAGCGCGAACAGGGCTGCACCGTAAACCAGCCAACTGCTGGGCGGTATCGGCAACAGGTCGCGGCGCAGTACGCGCAATGGCGGCACCTGGCCCAGCGCCGCGATCGGTGGCAGGGCAAAGCCGGCCAGTGCTACCAGCCCTGTGGCGATGCCGGCCAGGGCCGGTAGTACGCCCCCGGCTGGGACCACGCTGGGAAGCAGGCCGTGCAGTACGCGGAACAGGCCCAGCTGGGCAAGCCAGCCCAGCAGCGCGCCGGCCAGCGCCGCTACTACGCCGAGCATGGCCAGTTGCAGGCAGTACAGGCCAAGGGCCTGCCGGCGCGACAGGCCCAGGCAACGCAGCAGGGCACTGGCGTCCAGGCGCCGTGCAGCGTAGCGGCTGGCCGACAAGGCTACGGCCACGCCGGCCAGCAACACTGCCACCAGGCTGGCCATGTTCAGGTAGCGTTCTGCCTTGCCCAGGGCGCCGCCGATCTGCTGGTTGCCATCGCGGGTATCGCGCAGGCGCTGGTTGGCGGCCAGGCTTTTCTCAATTGCCTGGCGGTACTGCGCCAGTGCTTCGCTATCGCCACGCCACAGGTCGCGGTAGGTAACCCGGCTGCCGGGCTGGATCACCCCGGTCGCCTGCAGGTCGGCCAGGTTGATCATCACCCGCGGCGTGAGGCTGTAGAAGTTGTTGGCGCGGTCCGGCTCATAGGTCAGTACCCGGCTCATGCGCAGGGTTTTCATGCCGACGTCGATGCTGTCGCCTATCGACAGCCCCAAGGCCGCCAACAGGCGCGGTTCCACCCATGCTTCACCGGGCGCCGGCCCGCCACCCGGGCGTTCAGCACCATATGGGGCCGCGGCGCTGCGCAGCTGCCCACGCAGGGGGTAGGCGCTGTCGGCCGCTTTCACGCTGGACAGCTGGATACCGCTATCGCCGCCGACCACACTGGTGAACTCGACCACCTGAGCGTGGCGCAAGCCCAGTGCCTGGCCGGCCGCGAGTTGTTGTTCGCGGGCCGGGGCGCTGCCTTGCAACACCAGGTCGGCGCCAAGGAATTCGCTGGCGCGCAGTTGCATGGCGCCGTTCAGGCGGGCACCGAAATAGCCGATGGCGGTGCTGGCTGCCACCGCTACCAGCAGGGCGAAGAACAACACCCGCACTTCGCTGGCACGAAGGTCGCGGAGCAACTGGCGTAGGGCCAGGCCGCACAGGCGGGACAGCGGCATGTGTTTCATCAGGCCTCCACCGCTGCCACCAGGCGGCCTGCGTCCAGCCGGATCTGGCGGCGGCAGCGGCGGGCCAGGCGTTCGTCATGGGTAACCAGCACCAGCGTGGTGCCACGCTCCTGGTTCAGCTCGAACAGCAGGTCGCTGATACGCTCGCCGGTGTGGCTGTCCAGGTTGCCGGTGGGTTCATCGGCGAACAACACGGCAGGGTGCGCGGCGAAGGCGCGGGCGATGGCCACCCGTTGTTGCTCGCCCCCGGACAGCTGGCGTGGCGTGTGGCTGAGGCGCGCGCCAAGGCCGACCCGTTCAAGCAAGGTGCGTGCTTGTTCGCGGGCATCGCTGCGCCCGTCAAGCTCCAGCGGCAGCATGACATTCTCCAGGGCGTTGAGGCTGTCCAGCAGTTGGAACGACTGGAACACGAAGCCGACGTGTTCGGCGCGCACCCGGGCGCGCTGGTCTTCATCCAGCGGCCCGAGGTCGTGCCCGGCAAGTATCACCTTGCCAGCGCTGGGTTGGTCCAGGCCGGCGAGCAGGCCAAGCAGCGTCGACTTGCCCGAGCCCGAAGCGCCGACGATGGCCAGGCTGTCACCCCGGGCCAGGTCGAGGGACAGGGCGTGCAGGATGGCGAGGTCACCTTCCGCACTGGGGACCACTTTGCTAAGGTTCTGCGCAACGAGAATGCTGGGGCCCATGGAGAATCCGATGCGAATAAGGTGGCTGAGTGCCGGTCTGGCCCTGTATTGCCTGGCCCAGAGCGCGGCGGCGGGAACGTTGCTGGTGGTTGGCGATAGTATCAGCGCCGGTTTTGGCCTGGATAGCCGCCAGGGGTGGGTCTCTCTGTTGCAGACCCGGCTGGAGAAGGAAGGTTTCGACGCCAAGGTGGTCAACGCGTCGATCAGTGGCGACACCAGTGCGGGTGGCCAGGCGCGCTTGCCCGCGCTGCTTGCAGCGCATAAGCCCAGCCTGGTGGTACTGGAGCTGGGCGGCAACGATGGCCTGCGCGGGCAGCCGCCTGCGCAATTGCAACAAAATCTTGCTTCGATGATCGAGCGCTCGCGGCAGGCTGGCGCCAAAGTGGTGCTGCTGGGCATGCGCCTGCCGCCCAATTACGGTGTGCGCTACACCCGTGCGTTTGCTAACGTGTATGAGCAGTTGGCGGCGGACAAAAAGGTCCCGCTGGTGCCGTTTTTCCTTGAAGGGGTAGGGGGTGTGCCAGAGTTGATGCAGGCTGATGGCATTCATCCGGCCCAGGGTGCCCAGCAGCGCTTGCTGGAAAATGCCTGGCCGGCGATAAAACCCTTGCTGTGATGCTTTAAACGGGGGCAGCTTTCGGCTAATGTTGCGCCCCCCGTTTCGAGTGCCACCGATGCCGCGCCCCGCCTGGTCCCTGTACGCCTACCAATTGATCGAGCCCGATGAGCAGCTTGACCTGTTTGCCTGCCAGGAGGTCCGCGTGCACCTGGTGGCCCGGCAGCTCGAGTTGGGTGTGCCGGTAGACCGTACCTTGTGCGGTGGGCTGCTGCCCGCGCAACCGCGCTGGTCGGGGGTGCCGCGCTCGATCTATCGCGATGGCCGCCTGTGCGAGCTGTGCCGGGCCATCCTCGATGCCCAGCGGCGGGGCATGCGCCCGGTGTGGCCTGAGCTGCACGGCAGCTGAACGACTCGCACCTTTCATCATCTGAAACGCTTGCCGCTCAGCAATGCCTCCCGCTGGCACCAGTGCAGGTGTACAATCGATCCTCTTGACCCACCTTTCGAAGGATTTACCGGATGTTGCCGCGCTTTCCTGCCGTCACCCGTAGCCTGTCCCTGGCCGCCCTGCTGGTAGCAGGCCCCGCTGCTGCGCTGGAGCTGCCACTGCCACCTCCTGGTGAAGACATCGTCGGCCAGGTGCATGTGATCAAGGCCAAGTACGAGGACACCTTCGCCGATATCGGCACCGCCAACGACCTCGGCTACCTGGAAATGATCGCTGCCAACCCGGGTGTGGACCCGTGGTTGCCGGGCGCCGGCACCGAGATCATCCTGCCCACCCGCTACATCCTGCCACCGGGCCCGCGCGAAGGCGTGGTCATCAACCTGGCCGAGTACCGGTTGTACTACTACCCGAAAGGTCAAAACGTGGTGTACACCTTCCCGCTCGGTATCGGTCGTGAAGGCTGGGGTTCGCCGATCGCCAACACCAAGATCATCGCCAAGACGCCGAACCCGACCTGGACCCCGCCCGCATCCATCCGCAAAGAGCACGCGGCAGACGGCGATATCCTGCCTGCGGTGGTGCCGGCAGGCCCGGACAACCCACTGGGGCCGTTCAAGTTCACCTTGGGCGTGCCGGGCTACCTGATCCACGGTTCGAACAAGAAGTTCGGTATCGGCATGCGCACCAGCCACGGTTGCTTCCGCATGCTCAACAACAACGTGTTGGAACTGTCCAAGCTGGTGCCGGTGGGTACGCCGGTGCGCATCATCAACGAGCCTTACAAGTTTGGTATCAGTGGCGGAAAGGTGTACCTCGAGGCACACACCCCGCTGGATGACCAAGGCAATCCGTCGGTAGTCGACAAGCATACCGCTGTCATCAATGCCTTGCTCAAGCGCGAAGACCTGGCCAACAACCTGCGCATGAACTGGGACATGGTGCGTGATGTGGTGGCTGCAGAAGATGGCATGCCGGTAGAAATTGCCGTACCGGTGGAAAACCAGGCAGGCACACCGGTGGTTTCCAGCATTCCCCCAGAACTGCAGTAAGGTAGTGGCGGTACAGGGAGGCCCGCCTTTGTGCGGGCCTTTTCGTTACAGTCGCAACGCCCGGCAAAGAGCAGGCAAAAAAAAGCCGACCCACAAGTGGGTCGGCTTCTTAACAATCCGTAAGGATTATTACTTGCGGCTGGCTTTGTCCAGCATACGCAGAGCGCGCTCGTTGGCTTCGTCAGCGGTCTGCTGAGCCTTCTGAGCGGCTGCCAGTGCGTCGTCAGCCTTACGGTAGGCTTCATCGGCACGGGCTTGAGCGCGAGCAGCTGCGTCTTCAGTCGCAGTCAGACGAGCTTCAGTTTCTTTGGAGACGCTGCTGCAACCGGTAGCCAGAACTGCGGCCAGAGCCAGAGCAGAGAATTTCAGAACGTTGTTCATCGTGTTCCCCTTCAAGGACTTTCTATTAAATAGCCATCTCTCGGAAAAGAGAAACTGGCCGGCGTACATAGTACTCATTACTTGTAGTAAGTAAACTGACTGAGCGCAAGAACTGCAAAAAAAATGTTGCTTGACGTGGCCCCGGCACGCTGTGCGAGCTGGGCGTGATCAACAACCTGCTGTGCCCGCAAGCAAGTGTAGTACAGGAACTTTTTTGTTGAACTAAGGGTGACTTGCACGGTCTTTCGGCGTCTTAAAGCCTAGAGCATCCGGCGGCTGCAGGGGCAACGGCATTAAGTGAAGAGGGTAGCGCCAAGCCCTTTTTAACTGTCGAAACCTTGAGTAAATCCGCATGCCGCGCCTACTATCTTGTGAGCGCCAGAAGACTCGAACGATTGCAAACGTCCAGTGGTCGTATGGGCAACAGGTGGCGTAGAGCATTCTGTGCCGGATTAAACCACCATCGGTTAAGGGAAGGGTCTACCTGAAAGACCTGCGAGGAGTAGTGATGAGCGAATCGTTGACCATCCACCATGACCAGGCCGGTCATCAGTTCGAGACCACCGTGGACGGTCATCGTGCCTACCTGACGTACATGGACCTGGGCAAGCAAACGCTGGATATCTATCGCACCTTCGTGCCTAACGCCCTGCGCGGCCGTGGCATCGCTGCCGCGCTGACCGAGCAGGCTCTGGCTTATGCCGAGCAGATGGGCTACACGGTGATACCGTCGTGTTCATACGTTGAGCGCTACATGGAGCGCCAGCAGCGGCACTCCACCAAAGCCTGAGCCAGGCCATGAGAGCGGGCCATGGTGAGCCCGCTCAGTAGGGCGTCAATCAGCCACGCTTGCGCTGCGGCAATACATCTTTGAGCTTGGCACGCATGCTGCGCAGCGTTTTTTCGGTTGCCGACCAGTCGATGCAGGCATCGGTAACCGACACGCCGTATTGCAGGTCTTCCAGGTTCTTCGGAATCGACTGGCAGCCCCAGTTCAGGTGGCTTTCGACCATCAGGCCGATGATCGACTGGTTGCCTTCGAGAATCTGGTTGGCGACGTTCTCCATCACCAGTGGTTGCAGGGCCGGGTCCTTGTTGGAGTTGGCGTGGCTGCAATCGACCATGATGTTTGCCTTGATCTTGGCCTTGGCAAGGTCTTGCTCGCACAGCGCAACGCTGACCGAATCGTAGTTGGGTTTGCCGTTACCGCCGCGCAGTACTACGTGGCCGTATGGGTTGCCCTTGGTGGTGACGATCGACACGCCGCCTTCCTGGTTGATACCCAGGAAGCGATGTGGCTTGGACACCGACTGCAAGGCGTTGATGGCGACGGTCAGGCCGCCATCGGTGCCGTTCTTGAAACCTACCGCCGATGACAGCCCCGAGGCCATCTCGCGGTGGGTTTGCGATTCGGTGGTACGGGCGCCGATAGCCGACCAGCTGATCAGGTCCTGCAGGTATTGCGGGGAGATAGGGTCCAGCGCCTCGGTCGCGGTCGGCAGGCCCATTTCCGCCAAATCCAGCAGCAGCTTGCGGCCGATGTGCAGGCCGTCCTGGATCTTGAACGAGTCATCCAGGTACGGGTCGTTGATCAGGCCTTTCCAACCGACCGTGGTGCGCGGCTTTTCAAAGTACACGCGCATGACCAGGTACAGGGTGTCGGACACCTCTGCGGCCAGTACTTTCAGGCGCTCGGCATATTCGTGAGCGGCCTTGATATCGTGGATGGAGCAAGGGCCGACCACGACGAACAGGCGATGGTCCTTGCCGTCGAGAATATTGCGCACCACTTCACGGCCGGCAGTCACGGTCTGCAGGGCCTTGGCGCTGAGGGGGATTTCCTTCTTGAGCTGATCAGGGGTGATCAGGGTCTCGTTGGAGGCAACGTTCAAGTCATCGATCGGTAAATCAGCCATCGTGTTACTCGTCAGGTCACGGGTGCCGGCCGCCAACAATCCCCGTGCGGCCCAGCAGCAAGAATAATCGCAACGGGGAGCCGAACCTTAGCGCGTTACAAGGGGCGGGACAATGGGCTGAGCCCAGTCATTGTGGGGTTTTTACCTGTACCAAGGGTTGAAGCGCGAATGGCCTGCCCAGCGTTGCCCAACCGGTGTAAAAAGAACGCCTACCTGTTAGCTGGAGATTGGCATGCATTCGCGCGCACTACGTATTGGCATCATTGGCAGTGGCGCCATTGGCGGCTTCTATGGGTTGATGCTGGCCAAGGCCGGTTTCGATGTGCATTTTCTGCTGCGTAGCGAGTACCCGGCGGTATGTGAGCATGGCCTGAGCCTGGACAGTGCCGAGCACGGCACGCTGCACATGAAGGTGCAAGCCTATGCCAGGGCCGCCGATATGCCGCCCTGTGACTGGTTGTTGATCGGGGCCAAGGCGACCAGCAACGACCAGTTGGCCCCGTTGATCGTGCAGGCTGCCGCACCGGGTGCCAAGGTGGTGCTGTTGCAGAACGGCCTGGGGGTCGAGGAGCAGTTGCGCCCGGCACTGCGCAGCGACATGCACCTGCTGGGCGGACTGTGCTTCATCTGTGTCAACCGGCAGGGGCCAGGGGTGATCCGGCATCAGGCCTTGGGTACCGTGAACCTGGGGTACCACAGCGGGCCTGCCAGCGATGGTGGTACGGCGCTGGTCAGTGAGGGCACAGGCTTGTTCCAGGCGGCGGGCATCGACTCGCACGCCATGCCGAACCTGGCGCTGGCGCGCTGGCAGAAACTGGTGTGGAACGTGCCTTACAACGGGCTCTCGGTATTGCTGGGTGCCAGCACCACTGCATTGATGGGCAACGCCGCCAGCCGTGAACTGGTCCTGGCGCTGATGGCAGAAGTTGTGCAGGGTGCCGCAGCATGCGGCCATGTGCTGTCGGAAGGCTACGCCCAACACCTGTTCCAGGTCACCGAGCGCATGCCTGATTACTGGCCCAGCATGTACCACGACCATGCACACAAGCGCCCATTGGAGTTGCAGGCCATTTATGCCGAGCCGCTGGCGCAGGCGCGGGCGGCTGGCTGCCGCTTGCCGCGCATGGAAATGCTCTACCAGGCGCTGTTGTTCATCGACCAGCACCAAGGCCGGGTCTGAGCGTTTCGAGGGGGTATTCCCGCCCCGATACAGCTCACCCGTGCAGCGCGCCGGACGGCGAAGCGTGCCTCTGCCGCGCTGCTAAGCTGAAGCTTGATCTGCCGCAGCGGCAGTCCAGGAGGTCGAATGATCCGCTCCATGCTGTACGCCACCGACCTCGGTGTCTATGCCCCGTTTGTCATGCAACATGCGCTGGCGCTGGCGCGGACATTCGGGGCTGAGTTGTACGTGATCCATGCGGTCGAGCCCATGGGCCAGTTCGCTGAATCTCTCCTGCAAAGCTACCTCGACGAGCAAACGCTCGACCAGTTGCACAGCCAGGGGGTGAATACGGTAATGGCCAATATAGAGCAGCGCGTGCTGGAGAACTTTCGCGATGAGCTGGGCGAGGAGGCCGACCTTGCCGTCATCAAGGCCGTACGGGTTCGCCAGGGCGATCCGGCGCAGGTCATTCTGGATCAGGCGCAACGGCTCAGTGTCGACCTGCTGATTTTTGGTAGCCACAGTGCCGGTGCCGGGGTGGATGTGCCAATCGGCCGCACGGCGGTGCGGCTGCTGCAACTGTCGCCGGTCCCGGTGTACATGGTGCCGTTGGCGCAGCATTTGGGGCGTAGGAAAACGTGAGCGCGGCTGTAGGGCATATCCTCAGCATGTAACAAAATTGTTCTAGATTTATTTCCGGAACCACTAATATAGTTATATATCGTCGCTGCTTGCTGCCGCTGACTCATCGCTGAACCGAGGGAAATCTATGAAGCTTCAACAACTGCGCTACATCTGGGAAGTGGCGCATCATGACCTCAATGTCTCCGCGACGGCGCAGAGCCTGTATACCTCCCAGCCGGGTATCAGCAAGCAGATCCGCCTGCTGGAAGACGAGTTGGGTGTTGAAGTATTCGCGCGCAGTGGCAAACACCTGACCCGCGTTACCCCGGCCGGTGAGCGCATCATCAATACCGCGGGCGAAATCCTGCGCAAGGTCGAGAGCATCAAGCAGATCGCCCAGGAGTTCTCCAACGAGAAAAAGGGCACGCTGTCCATCGCCACCACCCATACCCAGGCGCGCTACGCGTTGCCGCCGGTGATCAGCAGCTTCATCAAGCAATACCCGGAAGTGTCGCTGCACATGCACCAGGGCTCGCCGATGCAGATTGCCGAAATGGCCGCAGACGGTACGGTCGACTTTGCCATTGCCACCGAGGCACTGGAGTTGTTCGGCGACCTGGTCATGATGCCTTGCTACAAGTGGAACCGTTGCGTGGTCGTGCCGCAAGGTCACCCACTGGCCAAGCTGCCCAAGCTGACGTTGGAGGCCGTAGCCGAATACCCGATCGTGACCTATGTGTTCGGTTTCACCGGGCGCTCCAAGCTGGATGAGGCCTTCAACCACCGCGGCCTTACGCCGAAGGTAGTGTTCACTGCCGCCGACGCCGACGTGATCAAGACCTATGTGCGCCTGGGGCTGGGCGTGGGCATCGTTGCCGGCATGGCAGTGGACGCTAAGCTCGACAGCGACCTGGTGGCACTCGATGCCAGCGAGCTGTTCGAGGCCAGCATCACCAAGATCGGGTTCCGCCGTGGTACCTTCCTGCGCGGCTTCATGTGTGACTTCATCGAGAAGTTCGCGCCGCACCTGACCCGCGAAGTGATGGCCAAGGCAATCCAGTGCCACAACAAGCAGGAGCTCGAAGCCCTGTTCGAAGGGGTCGAGCTGCCCGTGCACTGAAACGAGAACAGCGGGGGCTTTGCGCCCCCGGTTCGACAGCGGCGTTAGGGTTTCAAGCCTTGCTGATCAGGTTGCCAGCGTGCAACCCGCACTCCTTCTGGGTGGACTCTTCCCACCACCAACGCCCTTCACGTTCATGCTGGTTCGGCAGCACCGGGCGCGTGCAGGGCTCGCAGCCGATGCTGATGAAGCCACGTTCATGCAGGCTGTTGTACGGCAGCTCCAGCATGCGGATATAACCCCACACTTCTGCGCTGCTCATCTGCGCCAGCGGGTTGAACTTGTACAGCGTGCGCTCGGGCGTGGAGAAGGCGCTGTCGATTTCCAGCGCTGCCACCTGGCTGCGAGTGCCAGGGCTCTGGTCACGGCGCTGGCCAGTGGCCCAGGCGCTGACGGTTGCCAGCTTGCGCCGCAATGGCTCGATCTTGCGAATGCCGCAGCACTCGCCATGGCCGTCCTTGTAGAAACTGAACAGGCCCTTTTCCTTGACGAATGGGTCAAGCTGGGCGCGGTCCGGGCTGAGGATTTCGATCGGCAGACCATACTGCTCGCGCACCTGGTCGATGAACCGGTACGTTTCCGGGTGCAGGCGGCCTGTGTCGAGGCTGAATACCTTGACCTGCTTGTTAAGCTTCCAGGCCATGTCGACCAGCACCACGTCCTCGGCGCCGCTGAAGGAAACCCACAGGTCGTCGCCGAAGTGCTCGAAGGCAAGCTTGAGGATGTCTTGCGGGGATTTGTTGGCATAGGTCGCGGCCAGGGCGGCGACGTCGAAGGGTTGGCTCATCAGGCGGTTTCCATCTTGGCTGTGGCGCTGTGCGCTCGTAGTGGGGGTGATGGTAACAAAAAAACAGGGTCTGGACGGGCTGGCGCTCACAGGCCTTGCAGTGTCTGCAGCAATACCCGCACCTTGGCAATCGACTCTTCGTACTCGGCCTGCCACTCGGAATCGGCCACCACTGCGCCGCCACCCCAGCAACTGACCTGGCCATCCTTGACCAGCAGGCTGCGAATGGCGATCGAGCTGTCCATTTCGCCACGCACGTCCACATACAGCAGGGAGCCGCAGTACAGTGCCCGCCGCGTGGGCTCCAGCTCGTCGATGATCTGCATGGCGCGGATCTTCGGCGCGCCGGTAATCGAGCCGCCAGGGAAACTGTCGGCGATCAGGTCCAGGGCGTCCTTGCCGCTGGCCAAACGGCCGGTAATGCTACTGACCAGGTGGTGCACGTTGGGGTAGCTCTCCAGGCTGAACAGTTCCGGTACCTTTACCGAGCCCACCTCGCAGGTACGCCCCAGGTCATTGCGCAGCAGGTCGACGATCATCAGGTTTTCCGAGCGGTCCTTGGGGCTGTGCAACAGCGCCTCGGCATTGCGCCGGTCTTCGCTCGGGTCGCTGGCGCGTGGGCGCGTGCCCTTGATCGGGCGGGTTTCAACCTGGCGTTGGCTGACGCGAATGAAGCGCTCGGGTGAAAAGCTGAGCAGGGCGCTGCCGTCGGCCAACTGCTGATAGCCCGAAAAGGGCGTCGGGCAGGCCTGGCGCAGTGCCTTGTAGGCCTGCCACGGGTCGCCCTTGCACGGCGCGCGAAAGCGCTGGGTGAGGTTGATCTGGTAGCAGTCACCGGCCTGGATATAGCGCTGCACCTGGTCGAAGGCGGCCTGGTACTGCGCAGGCTGCAAGTCGCCGGCCATGGGTGCGAGCAGCTGAAAGTCGCCATCGGGCGTGTGCTCGCTGCCGGCGAAGAAGCTGATCAGGCGTTCGCGCTCGTGTTGCGCCAGGCTTGGGTGAAACACCAGCTGGCTGGTGCCGCACTGGTGGTCGCTGACCAGCGCCCAGGCATACAGGCCCAGTTGCGCGTCGGGCAGCCCGAGGTCATCCACGGCGTTGCTTGGCAGGTGTTCAAGGCGGCGGCCGAAGTCATAGCTCAGGTAGCCGATCAGGCCGCCGGCGAAAGGCAGTTCTACGCCGCTGGGCAAATCGGCGCTGCCCAGGCGCGCCAGGCCCTCGCGCAGGCGGGCGAGAAAGGCGCGGCCATCCTCTGCGGGTTCGGCTTGCAGTTGTTGCAGCGGCCAGGCACTGAGCAGATCGAAACGCCCGCGCTCGGCACCAGGGCGGGCGCTGTCGAGCAGGATGGCACCGGGCGCCTGGCGCAGGCGGGCGAAATAGGCGGCTGGGTCGGGTTGGTAGGGCAGGGGGTGGAGCGTACAGGTCGGCATCAGTATGGACGGCGATGTAAAAGCGAGGAGGGCGATTGTAGACCTGTGCGGGAGCAGCGCCTAGCACTGGGCGCGACATTCAACCCTGTGTTTGGCGCCTGGGGCTGGTCGCGACGCAAGGCGGCTGCCCCAGGAGATGTGGCAGCCGCCCCGGCGATGTCAGCCTGGGTGTACGTGCCCGAACAAGCCCTGCGACACCTTCACCCGCTGCTCGACGTCCTCCGTCAGGCCGTCCTTGGCCAGCGCTTCGATGTGCGCTTCGATGGCATGGGTGCGCTGGGTCAACCCGCAGTCGTTGGCGATCTGGATGTTCAGCCCTGGGCGGGCGTTGAGCTCCAGAATCAGCGGGCCTTTGTCCTGGTCCAGGACCATGTCCACGCCGATATAGCCCAGCCCGCAAAGCTCGTAGCACCCGGCGGCCAGCTTCATGAAGCCGTCCCAGTTCGGCAGTTGCACGCCGTCCACCGCGTTGGTGGTGTCTGGGTGCTTGCTGATGATGTTGTTCAGCCAGGTGCCGCGCAGGGTCACGCCGGTAGCCAGGTCGACCCCTACGCCGATGGCGCCCTGGTGCAGGTTGGCCTTGCCGCCGGACTGCCGGGTGGGCAGGCGCAGCATGGCCATGACCGGGTAGCCCATCAGCACGATGATGCGGATGTCGGGCACGCCTTCATAGCTGATGCTCTTGAAGATCTGGTCAGGTGTGACCCGGTATTCGATCAGCGCCCGGTCACGGTGCCCGCCCAGCGAGTACAGGCCGGTGAGGATGCTCGAGACCTGGTGCTCGATTTCCTCGTGGCTCATGATCTTGCCGGAAACGGTGCGGTAGCGGTCCTCGAAGCGGTCGGCGATCACCAGGATGCCGTCACCGCCGGCCCCTTGGGCCGGCTTGATGACGAAGTCGTTGCGGCCGCCGATGATCTCGTGAAGCTTGTCGATCTGCTTCTCGGTCTCGATGACACCGTACATTTCCGGCACGTGGATACCTGCCGCGAGGGCGCGCTCCTTGGTGATGATCTTGTCGTCGACAATCGGGTACAGGCTGCGCTTGTTGTACTTCAGCACATAGTCTGCGTTACGCCGGTTGATGCCCATGATGCCCCGGGCCTCCAGGGCTTTCCACGTCTTGATCAGGCCAAACATCACACGTCTGCCTTTTTCACGAATGCCTTGAAGCGCATCAGCTCGGTCAGACGGTAGCCGCGATAACGGCCCATCGCCAGCATGAAGCCGACCAGGATCAGCAGCACGGCCGGGAAGGTGAACACGAAGTACACCAGCTCTGGCACCATCATCAGCAGGTGGGCCAGTGATGCGGCAAACAGGGTGCCGATGGCCACTTTCATGGCATGGCCGCCGCCACGCTCTTCCCAGGTGATCGACAGGCGTTCGATGGTCATGGTCAGGATCACCATCGGGAACAGGGCTACCGACAGCCCGCGCTCAAGGCCCAGCTTGTGGCTGAACAGGCTGATCGCCGCAATCAGCACCACGACGAAGGTCAGCACCACGGACAGGCGCGGCAGCATCTGCAGTTTCAGGTGCTCCAGGTACGAACGCAGTGACAGGCCCAATGCCGTGATGACCGTGAACAACACGATACCGAAGCCCAGCTGGGTTTCGCGGAAGGCCAGGGCGATCAGCACCGGGGTGAAGGTACCCAGGGTCTGGATACCGATCAGGTTGCGCAGCACCAGGATCACCAGCACACCAATCGGGATCATGACCATGATCATGAAGGTCTGCTGGGTTTGCAGGGGCAGGCCGTACAGCGAATATTCGAGGAAGTCGGCGTCGGTGTTCTCGTCAGTCAGCTTGGCCAGGCGAATGGCGTTCATTTCACTGTTGTTCATGCTGAACGTGACGTTGGCCTTCTTGCCGCCATCGACGGTAATCAGGTTGTCGTCACCGGTCCACCACAGCAGTCGGTCGCTGGGCAGGCCCTGTTCGCCCGTGTCCGGGTTGAAGTACAGCCAGTCGTTGCCGTTGTAGCTGCGCAGCCACAGCTCGGGGGTTTGCGGGGTGTCGGCCACCAGGCGGATGGTGTGCACCTTTTCCATCGGTACGTGGGCAATCGACAGCAGCAGGTCGATCACCTGGGCCTTTTTCATCGGTGAGGTATCGCCGGCCAGCAGCAGTTTGACGTTGTCATCGTTGAGGTTGTTGACCCGCTTGATGGTTTCGCTGACGAACGTCTCGACGTCGGCCGAATGCTGGCGGATAGGCGCCATCAGCGCCTCGGCGGCGATTTTTTCGGGGCCGTCGATGGCCAGGCTGTCACGGAAGGTCGGGCCTTTTACCGCGGTTTTTTCGTTGCTGTAGCGCTTGGTCAGCACCAGGCGGTAGTACAGCGTCTGGTTGCCGCTGGCGCGACGGGCCGACCAGGTGACCTTGCGGTTGCCATCGGCACGGTTGACGCTGACCCCGTAGTTGTTGGAGATGAAGCTCTCGTTGAGGCTGACGTAGTCGCGGTTCAGTGGCGGCACGAACATCTGCACCTTGACCGGGTCCTTGGTGCTGGCCACGAACTCGACCTTGGCGTCGATGTTCCACAGGTCGTCGGTTTCATCCTCGGTCACCGGTATGCCGAGGAAGAAGATCTGATAAGCCGTGACTGCCACGCCCAACAACACCAGTACGGTGATCAGGACTTTCAGATGGAGGGTAAGAGAGCGCATCGGGATTACTCTGCTTTGGGAGCGTCGGTGGCACAGGCAGGTTTGCCGGCCGCGTATTTAAGGCTTGGGTCGACCAGCGCGTCGAAGTGCTTGAGCGCCTCGGAGCCGATCAGCAGCGGGAACTGGAAGGCGCTGCGGTCGGTGAGGTTGACTTCGATGGTGCGCAGGGCCTGGCCCATGCAGATTTCGAGTTCGATGACCGGGCGGGCGGTGTAGGCCTTGCCCGATTCAGCATCATAGTCGCCCGCTCGGCGCTTGATTTTGCTGACGCGGGCCAGGGGCCGTTCGATCGGGTGCGAGTGGGCGGCATCGATGGCCAGGTAGAAGCGCACCCAGCTTTCGCCGTTGCGCTTGAAGCGCTTGATGTCGCGGGCGCTGAGCGAGGCAGTTTTGGCGCCGGTGTCGAGTTTGGCCGCCACTTCCAGGTCCAGGTCGCCCAGGCGTGCGTATTCATTGAGACCGTACACGGTCTTGCCGGCCGCCTGGCCAATGGCCGGCAGCAGGGTGAGGCAAAGCAGCAATAAAACGGGTGTGAGTCTCATAATCCTGGCGCGATGCAGTGCAAGGTTCTAGGCAAGGTTCAGGTCAAGGTGACTGGCAACTACTGCGCAAGCTTCCTCGTTCATCTGTCAACAAGCATGACTGCATGACAGACAGGCTATCCATACCCCATCGGAGGCGCGGCATTCTATCACGACGACGTATTGACGCCAGCGGTGCGCGATCTGACAGCGCTTGGCTTGCCTAAGTTCGTTCTTAGACGATTGTCGACAATATTGAATTTGTCTTTGACTTGATTGGCTTCGGTGGTTAACTTCTGGCGAAGAGATTTCCCAAGGTGTCGACAATATGCAAGACCTTTCCACCCCTGGCCCGATGCTGGCAGACGAATCGGAAACCTTGTCGGAAAACGTCTTCCGGCGTATTCAGGCGGCCATCGTCAAAGGGGAAATTGCCCCTGGCAGCAAGATCTCCGAGCCAGAGCTGGCACGCACCTATGGCATCAGCCGCGGGCCGCTGCGCGAGGCCATCCACCGCCTGGAAGGCCAGCGCCTGCTGGTGCGGGTGCCCCATGTAGGCGCACGGGTGGTATCGCTCAACCATGCCGAACTGATCGAGCTGTACGAGATTCGTGAGTCCCTGGAAGGCATGGCCTGCCGCCTGGCCGCTGAACGCATGAGCCAGGCCGATATCGACGAGCTGCGCCGGGTGCTCGATACCCATGAGCGGGATGCCGCGTTCCAGGCTGGCCTGGGTTACTACCAGCAGGAGGGCGACTACGACTTCCATTACCGCATCATCCAGGGCAGCGGTAACCAGACGTTGGTCAAGATGCTGTGTGGCGAGCTGTACCAGCTGGTGCGCATGTACCGTATCCAGTTCTCGGCCACGCCCAACCGGCCACGCCAGGCCTTTGCCGAACACCATCGCATTCTCGATGCCATCGCCGAACGTGACGGCGAACTGGCCGAACTTCTGATGCGCCGTCACATCGGTGCGTCCAAGCGCAATATCGAGCGTCACTATCTGGACGCCCACAACAATAACCCACGAGGTGAGAAATGACTGTGAACAGCACACCCGGTCAGCGTTTTCGCGATGCCGTCGCCGCTGAACACCCCCTGCAGGTGGTTGGCGCCATCAATGCCAACCATGCCTTGCTGGCCAAGCGCGCCGGTTTCAAGGCCATCTACCTGTCCGGTGGCGGCGTGGCAGCAGGCTCCCTGGGCCTGCCGGACCTGGGCATCACTGGCCTGGACGATGTGCTCACCGACGTGCGCCGTATCACCGATGTGTGCGACCTGCCGCTGCTGGTGGATGTCGATACAGGCTTCGGTGCCTCGGCTTTCAACGTGGCGCGCACCGTGCGCTCGATGAGCAAGTTCGGTGCGGCGGCGATCCATATCGAGGATCAGGTCGGGGCCAAGCGTTGCGGCCACCGGCCGAACAAGGAAATCGTCAGCCAGCAGGAAATGGTCGACCGTATCAAGGCAGCCGTCGACGCCCGCAGCGACGACAGCTTCGTGATCATGGCGCGTACCGACGCCTTGGCCGTCGAAGGCTTGAACGCTGCCCTGGACCGTGCCGCAGCGTGCATCGAGGCGGGTGCCGACATGATCTTCCCGGAAGCGATCACCGAGCTGCAGATGTACAAGACCTTCGCTGACCGGGTGAAGGCACCCATCCTGGCCAACATCACCGAGTTTGGCGCCACTCCGCTGTACACCACCGAAGAGCTGGCTGCGGTCGATGTTTCGCTGGTGCTGTACCCGCTGTCGGCGTTCCGCGCCATGAACAAGGCAGCCGAGAATGTGTACACCGCGCTGCGCCGCGACGGCACGCAGAAGAACGTGATCGACACCATGCAGACGCGCATGGAGCTTTACGATGCCATTGGCTACCACGCCTTCGAGCAGAGCCTCGACGCGTTGTT
The DNA here is from genome assembly GCF_007633355.1 of Pseudomonas sp. BJP69. Classification (NCBI taxonomy): domain Bacteria; kingdom Pseudomonadati; phylum Pseudomonadota; class Gammaproteobacteria; order Pseudomonadales; family Pseudomonadaceae; genus Pseudomonas; species Pseudomonas sp. BJP69. The sequence continues at coordinate 3,424,394 of NZ_CP041933.1, read as the reverse complement.
TGCCCAGAAGAAGGGCTGAGCCAGTGACAACACCAGCCCCGCATGGCAGCGGGGTTGCCCGCGAAAGGGCGGGTACAGGCAAGCCCGATTAGCCAGCCAGATTTCCATAACAAGTTCAAGAAAGGAGAAACACCATGGCCGAAGCAAAAGTACTCAGTGGCGCGGGCCTGCGTGGCCAGGTCGCCGGCCAGACTGCACTGTCCACCGTGGGCCAGGCCGGTGCCGGTCTGACCTATCGCGGTTACGATGTGCGTGACCTGGCCGCTGGTGCCGAATTCGAAGAGGTCGCCTACCTGCTGCTGTACGGCGAGCTGCCCTCCCAGGCTGAATTGGCCGACTACAAACACAAGCTCAAGGGCATGCGTGACCTGCCACCGGCACTCAAGGAAGTGCTCGAGCGCATTCCCCGCGACGCCCACCCCATGGACGTGATGCGCACCGGTTGTTCGGTGCTCGGTACCCTCGAGCCCGAGCTCACCTTTGAAGCCCAGCGCGACAAGACCGACCGGCTGTTGGCCCTGTTCCCGGCGGTGATGTGCTACTGGTACCGCTTCACCCACCATGGCGTGCGCATCGACTGCAGCAGCGACGAAGACACCCTGGGCGGCCACTTCCTCCACCTGCTGCACGGCAAGAAGCCCAGCGAGCTGCACGTCAAGGTCATGAACGTGTCGCTGATCCTCTACGCCGAGCACGAGTTCAACGCCTCGACCTTCACGGCCCGGGTGTGCGCTTCGACCCTGTCCGACCTGTATTCCTGCGTTACCGCAGCCATCGGCACGTTGCGCGGCCCGCTGCACGGGGGTGCCAACGAGGCGGCCATGGAGCTGATAGAGCGCTTCCAGAGCCCGCAGGAAGCCACTGCCGAGCTGCTGCGCATGCTCGAGCGCAAAGACAAGATCATGGGCTTCGGGCATGCCATCTACAAAGAGTCCGACCCGCGCAACGAGGTGATCAAGGGCTGGGCGAAGCAATTGGCCGATGAGGTGGGCGACAAGGTGCTGTACCCGGTTTCCGAAGCCATCGACAAGACCATGTGGGAACAGAAACGCCTGTTCCCCAATGCCGACTTCTACCATGCCTCGGCTTACCACTTCATGGGTATTCCGACCAAGCTGTTCACCCCGATCTTCGTCTGTTCGCGCCTGACTGGCTGGGCGGCGCACGTGTTCGAGCAGCGCGCCAACAACCGCATCATCCGCCCGAGCGCCGAGTATGTCGGCGTCGAGCAGCGCCAGTTCGTGCCGATCGAGCAGCGCTGAGGCATGGATCGCCAGGGCTGCTGCGCAGCCCAATCGCGGCACAAGGCCGCTCCCACAGGGACTGCGCAGCGCCCCCATTGGCGAGATCTGTATACCGAGTACCGTGACCGAGCCTGATAACGATATGAACACTGCATACCGCAAGCCCCTGCCAGGCACCGACCTGGACTACTTCGATGCGCGCGCGGCCGTCGAGGCGATCAAGCCCGGCGCCTACGACGGCCTGCCGTACACCTCGCGCGTTCTCGCCGAAAACCTGGTGCGTCGCTGCGACCCGGCCACCCTCGACGCCTCGCTGAGCCAACTGATCGAGCGCAAGCGCGACCTCGATTTCCCGTGGTTCCCGGCGCGCGTGGTGTGCCATGACATCCTCGGCCAGACCGCGCTGGTCGACCTCGCCGGCCTGCGTGACGCCATCGCCGACAAGGGCGGCGACCCGGCCCAGGTCAACCCGGTGGTGCCGGTACAACTGATCGTCGACCACTCGCTGGCTGTCGAGTGCGGCGGTTATGACCCGCAAGCGTTCGACAAGAACCGCGCCATCGAAGACCGACGTAACGAAGACCGCTTCCACTTCATCAACTGGACCAAGAAAGCGTTCAAGAATGTCGACGTGATCCAGCCGGGTAACGGCATCATGCACCAGATCAACCTGGAGAAGATGTCGCCGGTGGTGCACTGCGAACATGGCATCGCCTACCCGGATACCTGTGTGGGCACTGACAGCCACACCCCGCACGTCGATGCCCTGGGCGTGATCGCCATTGGCGTGGGTGGCCTGGAAGCGGAAAACGTGATGCTTGGCCGAGCATCGTGGATGCGCCTGCCGGAAATCGTCGGCGTCGAGTTGACCGGCAAGCTGGCGCCGAACCTCACCGCCACCGACCTGGTGCTGGCCCTGACCGAGTTCCTGCGCAAGCAGAAAGTGGTCGGCGCCTACCTGGAGTTCCACGGTGAAGGTGCGCGCGCCCTGACCCTGGGGGACCGCGCGACCATCTCCAACATGGCCCCGGAGTACGGCGCCACGGCGGCCATGTTCGCCATCGACCAGCAGACCATCGATTACCTGCGCCTGACCGGCCGTGAAGAACAGCAGGTCAAACGGGTGGAAACCTATGCCAAGGTCGCCGGCCTCTGGGCCGACAGCCTGGCCGGCGCGGTATACGAGCGTACCCTGAGCTTCGACTTGTCGAGCGTGGTACGCAACATGGCCGGCCCGTCCAACCCGCATGCCCGCGTGGCCACCAGCGAGCTGGCGGCCAAAGGCATTGCCGGTAGCTGGCAGCAAGTGCCAGGGCAGATGCCTGATGGTGCGGTGATCATTGCCGCCATCACCAGCTGTACCAACACCAGCAACCCGCGCAACGTGATCGCCGCAGGCCTGATTGCACGCAACGCCAACAGGCTGGGCCTCACCCGCAAGCCGTGGGTCAAGTCATCGCTGGCCCCGGGCTCCAAGGCGGTGCAGCTGTACCTGGAAGAGGCTGGCCTGGAGAAAGAACTGGAGCAACTGGGCTTTGGCATCGTCGCCTTCGCCTGTACGACCTGCAACGGCATGTCTGGCGCCCTCGACCCGGTGATCCAGCAGGAAATCATCGACCGTGACCTGTACGCCACCGCCGTGCTGTCGGGCAACCGCAACTTCGACGGGCGTATCCACCCGTATGCCAAGCAAGCCTTCCTGGCCTCGCCACCCTTGGTGGTCGCCTATGCGATTGCGGGCACCATTCGCTTCGACATCGAGAAGGACGTGTTGGGCGTGGTCGATGGCCAGGAAATCCGCCTCAAGGACATCTGGCCCAGTGACGAAGAGATCGACGCCGTGGTGCGTGCGGCGGTCAAGCCGGAGCAATTCCGCAAGGTGTACATCCCGATGTTCGCCATCGAGGAAGACCGCGGGCCGAAAGTGGCACCGTTGTATGAATGGCGGCCAATGAGCACCTATATTCGCCGGCCGCCGTACTGGGAAGGCGCCTTGGCCGGTGAGCGGACCCTGCGTGGCATGCGGCCGCTGGCGGTGCTGCCGGACAACATCACCACCGACCACCTGTCGCCATCCAACGCGATCATGCTCGACAGTGCTGCGGGCGAGTACCTGGCGAAAATGGGCCTGCCAGAAGAAGACTTCAACTCTTACGCCACCCACCGCGGTGACCACCTGACCGCCCAGCGCGCGACCTTTGCCAACCCCAAGCTGTTCAACGAGATGGTGCGCAACGCAGACGGCAGCGTGAAGCAAGGCTCGCTGGCGCGAATCGAACCGGAAGGCAGGGTGACCCGCATGTGGGAGGCGATCGAGACCTACATGCAGCGCAAGCAGCCGCTGATTATCGTGGCCGGTGCCGACTATGGCCAGGGCTCATCGCGTGACTGGGCGGCCAAGGGCGTGCGCCTGGCCGGTGTCGAGGCCATTGTCGCAGAAGGTTTCGAGCGCATTCACCGCACCAACCTGGTAGGCATGGGCGTGCTGCCGCTGGAGTTCAAACCCGGCACCGACCGCAAGACCTTGGGGCTGGACGGTAGCGAAACCTATGACGTGCTGGGTGCGCGTACGCCGCGCGCTACGCTGACCCTGGTGATTACCCGGGCCAGCGGCGAGCGCATCGATGTGCCGGTGACCTGCCGCCTGGACACGGCCGAGGAAGTGTCGATCTACGAAGCGGGCGGGGTGCTGCAACGCTTCGCCCAGGACTTCCTCGAAGCTACCGCCTAACCCTAAGAGCAGGGGCCGCGTTGCGGCCCATCGCCGGCGAGCCAGCTCCCACAGGAGTCGCGCAATCTCGATGGCAGCACGGTCCCTGTGGGAGCTGGCTTGCCGGCGATGGGCTGCAAAGCAATCCCGAGGGTCTCATGCCCATCAGACAGGACAGCAAAGCAATGGCTCACGTACCGCAAACAAGAATACCCGCCACCTACATCCGTGGTGGCACCAGCAAAGGCGTGTTCTTCCGCCTGCAAGACCTGCCCGAGCCGGCGCAGGTCCCAGGCCCTGCCCGCGACGCGCTATTGCTGCGGGTCATCGGCAGCCCCGACCCTTACGGCAAGCAGATCGACGGCATGGGCGGCGCGACCTCCAGCACCAGCAAGACCGTCATCCTGTCGCCCAGCATCAAGCCGGGCCATGATGTCGATTACCTGTTCGGCCAGGTCAGCATCGACAAGGCCTTTGTCGACTGGAGCGGCAACTGCGGCAACCTCTCTGCCGCGGTCGGGTCGTTCGCCATCAGTAGCGGCCTGGTCGACAGCGCGCGCATTCCACCCAACGGCGTGGCCACCGTGCGTATCTGGCAGGCGAACATCGGCAAGACCATCATTGCCCACGTGCCGGTCACTGAAGGCGAGGTGCAGGAAACCGGTGACTTCGAGCTGGATGGTGTAACGTTCCCGGCAGCGGAAGTGCAGTTGGAGTTCCTTGACCCGGCTGCGGACGAGGACGGCGCCGGCGGTGCCATGTTCCCGACCGGCAACCTGGTCGACGACCTTGAGGTGCCGGGTGTCGGCACCTTCAAGGCCACCTTGATCAATGCCGGCATCCCGACCATTTTCATCAATGCTGCCGATATCGGCTACACCGGCACGGAGCTGCAGGACGCCATCAACGGTGACCCGCAAGCGCTGCTGCGCTTCGAGGCCATCCGTGCCCATGGCGCCGTGCGTATGGGCCTGATCGACCATGTCGACCAGGCTGCCGGGCGTCAGCACACACCGAAAGTGGCCTTCGTCGCACCACCCAGCACGTACACGGCGTCCAGTGGCAAGGCGGTAATGGCAAGCGAGATCGACCTGTTGGTACGGGCCTTGTCGATGGGCAAACTGCACCATGCCATGATGGGCACCGCGGCGGTGGCGATCGGTACGGCGGCGGCCATTCCCGGTACGCTGGTCAACCTGGCGGCGGGCGGGGGCGAGCGCAGCGCCGTGCGTTTCGGCCATCCCTCGGGCACGCTGCGGGTCGGCGCCGAAGCCCGCCAGGTAAACGGCGAGTGGACAGTGACCAAGGCAATCATGAGCCGCAGTGCTCGCGTGCTGATGGAGGGCTGGGTTCGCGTGCCTGGCGACAGCTTCTAACTTACCCCTTTCGCTCGGCCTCAAGCGGGGCCGCTGCGCGGCCCTATCGCTGGCAAGCCAGCTCCCACAGGGAGCGCACCAGGGCTGACAGGTGTTTGCCACAAGATGTCACACGCGCTGAAGATGCAGTGGCGAGCACCTGACAACCCTGGTGCGCCACCCTGTGGGAGATTCTATGGTTTCTGGCAAGGGTAGCCGGAGCATCTTCAGCGCCTGTGAGATCGAGCGCCGCCCGCGCGGCGCAATCGCGAGCTGCGCTCGCTCCTACGTTTGTTTCGGGCCAGTTATTCCTGTCGGATTTGCGCGCGAACGCCTTGGCGCATGCCTCAATATCGCGCCGTACAAACAAGGCGGCCGCGCGCGCCTGTCACAGGCGTTACTGGCCCGAAACAAACGTAGGAGCGAGCGCAGCTCGCGATTGCGCCGCGCGGGCGGCGCTCGCTCTAACAGGCGCTGCCATACCTTGTGGCAAACACCTGTCAGCCCTAAGGCGATCCCTGTGGGAGCTGGCTTGCCAGCGATAGGGCCGGCGAGGAACAAAAAAGCCCCGGCATTTCTGCCAGGGCTTCTTCTTGTGGCTTGCAGCTTACAACTTGCCGCTCAGCTTACGCCTGTACCACCGGGATCTTGGCGTTGGCAGCCGCTTCGCGGAACTCGGCGATCTGGTCGAAGCTCAGGTAGCGGTAGACGTCGGCAGCCATGCTGTCGATGTCTTTGGCGTACTGCATGTACTCTTCGACGGTCGGCAGCTTGCCGATGATCGAAGCCACGGCAGCCAGCTCGGCCGACGCCAGGTACACGTTGGTGGCGTCGCCCAGGCGGTTCGGGAAGTTACGGGTCGAGGTGGAGACCACGGTCGAACCGGTCTGCACACGTGCCTGGTTACCCATGCACAGCGAGCAGCCTGGCATTTCCATGCGTGCACCGGCCTTGCCGTAGATGCCGTAGTAGCCTTCTTCGGTCAGCTGGTGTGCGTCCATCTTGGTTGGCGGGGCCAGCCACAGACGGGTCGGAATACCGCCCTTGACCTTCTCCAGCAGCTTGCCGGCAGCGCGGAAGTGGCCGATGTTGGTCATGCACGAACCGATGAACACTTCGTCGATTTTCTCGCCCTGAACCGAGGACAGCAGGCGCGCGTCGTCTGGGTCGTTCGGCGCGCAGAGCACAGGCTCTTTGACGTCGGCCAGGTCGATCTCGATGATTTCGGCGTACTCGGCATCGGCGTCGGCCGACAGCAGCTCAGGCTTGGCCAGCCAGGCTTCCATGGCCTGGGCGCGGCGCTCGAGGGTACGGGCGTCGCCGTAACCTTCGCCGATCATCCAGCGCAGCAGGGTGATGTTGGACTTCAGGTACTCGGCGATGGCCTTTTCTGGCAGCTTGATGGTGCAGCCGGCAGCAGAGCGCTCGGCCGAAGCGTCGGACAGCTCGAAGGCTTGTTCGACAGTCAGTTCGTCCAGGCCTTCGATTTCCAGGATGCGGCCGGAGAAGGCGTTTTTCTTGCCTTTTTTCTCGACGGTCAGCAGGCCTTGCTTGATGGCGTAGTAAGGGATGGCATGGACCAGGTCACGCAGGGTGATGCCAGGCTGCAGCTTGCCCTTGAAGCGCACCAGGATCGACTCTGGCATGTCCAGCGGCATGACGCCGGTGGCCGCAGCGAACGCAACCAGGCCGGAACCGGCCGGGAACGAGATGCCGATCGGGAAGCGGGTGTGCGAGTCGCCGCCAGTACCCACGGTGTCGGGCATCAGCATGCGGTTCAGCCAGCTGTGGATGATGCCGTCGCCTGGGCGCAGCGACACGCCGCCACGGGTGCGGATGAAGTCTGGCAGGGTGTGGTGGGTGGTGACGTCGATCGGCTTCGGATAAGCCGCGGTGTGGCAGAACGACTGCATCACCAGGTCAGCGGAGAAGCCCAGGCAAGCCAGGTCTTTCAGCTCGTCACGGGTCATCGGGCCGGTGGTGTCCTGGGAGCCGACGGTGGTCATCTTCGGTTCGCAGTAGGCACCTGGGCGCACGCCCTGGCCTTCAGGCAGGCCACACGCACGGCCGACCATTTTCTGCGCCAGGGTGAAGCCCTTGCCGCTGTCGGCTGGCTGCTCCGGCTTCTTGAACAGCCCGGATGGGCCTTGGCCCAGTTCGGCACGGGCTTTTTCGGTCAGGCCACGGCCGACGATCAGCGGGATACGGCCGCCAGCGCGCACTTCATCCAGCAGCACTTCGGTTTTCAGGGCGAAGGTGGTGACCAGCTCGTCGCTGCCATGGCGGCGCACTTCACCTTTGAACGGGTAGACGTCGATGACGTCGCCCATGGCCAGGTTGGTGCAGTCGAACTCGATCGGCAGGGCGCCGGCGTCTTCCATGGTGTTGTAGAAGATCGGGGCGATCTTGGTGCCGAAGCAGAAACCACCGGCGCGCTTGTTCGGCACGTACGGGATGTCGTCGCCGAAGAACCACAGCACCGAGTTGGTGGCGGATTTACGCGAGGAACCGGTACCGACCACGTCACCGACATAGGCAACCGGGTAGCCTTGGGCCTTGACCGCTTCGATCTGGGCGAGTGGGCCTACCGAACCCGGCTGCTGCGGCTCGATGCCGTCACGGGCCATTTTCAGCATGGCCAGGGCGTGCAGCGGGATGTCAGGGCGCGACCAGGCATCGGGTGCAGGGGACAGGTCGTCGGTGTTGGTCTCGCCAGGCACCTTGAACACGCTCAGGGTGTACTTGTCGGCGATGGCCGGGCGCGAGGTGAACCACTCGCCGGCAGCCCAGGACTCCAGCACGGCCTTGGCGTTGGCGTTGCCAGCCTTGGCTTTTTCGGCCACATCGTGGAAGGCATCGAACATCAGCAAGGTGTGCTTGAGCTGTTCGGCCGCGACGGCGCCCAGTTCGGCGTCATCCAGCAGCGCGACCAGCGTTTCGATGTTGTAGCCGCCCTGCATGGTGCCCAGCAGTTCGGTGGCGTGCTTGCGGTCGATCAGTGGCGATTGGGTTTCGCCCTTGGCGACAGCAGAGAGGAAAGCCGCCTTGACATAGGCAGCTTCGTCGACCCCTGGCGGTACACGGTGGGTGATCAGTTCTACGAGGAAGGCTTCTTCGCCGGCCGGCGGGTTTTTCAGCAGCTCGACCAGGCCTGCGGTTTGTTCGGCGTTCAGCGGCTGGGGCACGATGCCCAGGGCGGCGCGCTCTTCGATGTGTTTGCGGTAGGCTTCAAGCACAGTTATTTCCCTCATCAGTGGTCCCTAAAGGGGGTCCGGGACGCTCATCCAGCATTCAATGCACCCATGCGCCGCCACGGCTTTTTGAGCCGCCCGGCCAGGGCCGCAAAGAATCCTTACGGAAGCTGCTTTCAAAGTTTTACGCCTGCAGAACGGGGTGCTGATGAGGGCTGGCGCGGGCATGCGAGGGATGCATGGCCCGGGCCAACGCCGTTCTACCGGATCAACTGTGCTCGTGACGCTTTGAAAACAGCTTCCTACGGACATTGTTGCCTGTGAAAAGGCGGGATGATTCTACGGCAAAAAAAGCCCGAAGGTAAGGCGCAGAACATCACTTTAACGAGTGACCCTGGTTAGACAAAGGGCTAACATGGGCGCGTGTTCCACCGCCATGCTGTTGTTTTTCATGTCCAACAACTCCATCAAGACCCCTTGCGTCGGCCTGTGCTCCACGGTGTATGGGGACACGGTTTGCCGCGGCTGCAAGCGCTTCCACCACGAAGTGATCCACTGGAACGGCTACGATGACGCGCAAAAGCGCGCCGTGTGGCTGCGCCTTGAGCAGTTGCTGGTGCAGGTCATGATGGCCAAGCTCGAGGTGTTCGACAAAAGCCTGTTGCGCCAGCAACTGGAGCAGCGCTCCATCCGCTTCGTCGACCAGCAGTCGGAATATTGCTGGGCGTACCAGCTGATCGCCCGCGGTGCGCGGATGATCCGTGATCTGGAAGCCTACGGCATGGTACTGCTGCCGGAATTCCGCGATTGGGAACTGCCGCAGTTGCGCGATGCCATCGACCGCGAATTCTTCCTTTTGTCCGAAGCGCACTACCAGCGTTACATCGCTCCTGCGTTTCTCGACAGCTCGCTGGGCTAAGCGCTGGCATCAGCGCCTTCGCCGCGTTCACGCCTTGTTTGCATGGCCTGGGAGCGGGTTCCGGCTGCAAGCGGGCAACAGCACTCACTACTGTCTCCCTTTTCCGCCAGTGAAGAGGGCTCGACGGCATGTCCCACTACCAATTCCAACCTCAGAAAAGCTTCATTGCCAGGCTGTACTGGCAGCCACGCCTGAGTACGCAAGGGCAGGTTCAAGGCGTGCCCATCGGTGACACAGGTAATGGCGATTCGCCCTTTACCAGTGGTGGCTGGCTGCACGCCGGCGAAGACCATTACACCGACACGGTGGCACCGGCGTATGTGATCTCACGGCGCAAATTTCGCACGCTGTTCTGGTTCGGCTGCTACGAGACCGATGGTGAGTACGACTTCGAGATCCGCGGCGTGGGGGACGAAGACAGCCATCCGCACTGGCGGCGGCGCGGTCACCGCCTGGATGTCAGCCGCAACGGCTATCTGGCCCTGTACTCGGCCGCGCAGGCCGTTGGCCATGACGCCCTGGCCGCCGGTACCATGCTCTGGCGCCTCGATGGCCTGGCGCCAGCGCAGCTTGCCGAAGGCGATGCGGTCAGCGACGTGAGCCTGGTCAGCCTGCATGGCAAGACGGTCAGGCGGCTGGTCGAGGATGGCTTTCCCTACCTCAGCGAGGTGCAAGGTGAAGCAGGCTACCTGCACCTGCAGGTGCTGAGCATAGGGGCCGCCTGACCTTGGCGGTGTTTCAGTCGCCGTAGTATTCGCACCCGCTGGTGCAGGTCTCGTGGATGCGGACTTTGGACAGCTCCGGCAGCAGCGGCTTGACCTGATCCCAGATCCACTTGGCGATTACCTCGCTGGTGGGGTTTTCCAGGCCGGGAATGTCGTTCAGGTAATTGTGGTCGAGCTGCTCGTAGATCGGCTTGAAAATGGCCTTCACCTCGGCGAAGTCACGGATCCAGCCGGTGTGCGGGTCCAGCGGGCCGGTCAGGTGCAGGCCGACCTTGAACGAGTGGCCGTGCAGGCGGCCGCATTTGTGCCCGGCAGGCACGTGGGGCAGCCGGTGGGCCGATTCGAATGTAAATTCCTTGAAGATTTCCACGCTGTCAGAACTCTGAGTGAATCAATAATGCGCGCAGTTTAACAGCATGACCGCTACAAGGCTTGCAGGCGTTCATGCAGCCGCCCGGTGGCGACCAGTTCCAGCAATTCGTCGCCCAGCCGCTGGCTTTCGGCAATGGCCTTGTACCAATAGCGTTTGCGCCCCGCGGCATCGCCCATGAAACGCTTGAAGTCGTTGCGGTCTGGCAACTTGCCGAAGGGCAGGGCGGCCAGATAGTGCGGCGAGGGCGTCATCAGCAACACGTTCTGCAGCCGCCTGGCATCGCCCTTGCGCCAGGGCAGCGCCTTGTCGAACCAGCCGGGTATGACCTTGTCGGTGAAGTGCGGGTACAGCACCAGGTCGTCGCCGTGGTAAGGCAGGTCGAGGTGGTAATCGAGCAAGCCGCCGTCGCGGTAAGTACCGGCGCCCGCCCCAGGAATATCCTTCACTCCCTGCATGACCATCGGGATCGAGCCCGAGGCGAGCAGGGCCTGGCGCAGGTTGGCCAGGTCCAGCGGCAGGCAGCGCGAAGGGAAGTCGGTCAAGGCATCGAGCGGCGGCGCGCTACGCCCGTCATGCAGGATGATGCGCTCGAAGTGGCGCGCCAGGCGTGCCCGGCCCAATAGATTGCTGGCGACCACCGAGCCCAGGCCGAGGCCCAGGCGGGCACGCTGGTCGTGGGCGAGCTGACCATGGCTTTTCACCACCAGGATGTTCAGGCGATAGTGCGGGTTGGCCAGCAACTGGGCGTCGCGGCCCTGCAGCAGGTCATCGAGCATTGTTGCGCAACTGCGGCTGATTTCTGCCGGTGTAACCCCTTTGGCGAAGTCTTGCTCGGTATACAGTTCGCCAAGCCGGCGGATGCCGGCCACCGGGTCTTGCAGGCAGGCACTGGCGAAGCGCCAGGCGCCGATCGAGGCGCCGATCAGTGCGCGTTGGCGGGGTGCCGACGGTAGCCACTCACCGAACAGGGCCAGGTCCAGGCCTTGGATGCCGAGTGGCTTCGGCCCGCCCGCTGCGCCTGGCAGCACACCTACATCGGCCGCCTGTAGCCCGCGCTCGCGGATGTGCTGCAGGGCACGTTGGCCCGCCTTGAACGTGAGCGCAGGGTATTTGATGTGGATGGCGCTCATGACGGATCTCCTGGGTATCGAGCCGGTGATTATAAGGTTCGGTGAAGCGAATACTGCGTGCTGATGCAACGGCTCGGTGGAACATCACACGGCCCCGCAGGCTGCGCTATCATGCCGCCCGTTGCTTTCAGGTTGAATTAAGGACCGCCGGGTAATCTTAACCCCGTAGACAACTTGTACAGCTCTCAGGAGAGAAGCACGATGAAAACCTTGACTGCCCTGTTCACCGCCGCCGCCCTTGCCCTGGGCGCCAATGCCGCTTTCGCCAAGGATGTGCAGCCCGACGAAGTGGTCAAACTGGTAAACGCCAAGACCATCAAGTCGCTGGATGAACTCAAGGCCACTGCCGTCGCCAAGCACCCCGGCGCCACCGTTACCGATTCCGAGCTGGAAGACGAGTACGGCCGTTACATCTACAAAGTCGAGCTGCGCGATACCCAGAACGTGGAATGGGACGTGGCACTGGACGCCAAGACCGGTGAAGTGGTGAAGGACGAGCGAGACAACTGATGCGTCGCTTACCACGGCCAGCGCGCTACCTGGCGCTGGCGCTGCTGGCCGTGTGCTCGCTGGCAGCCGCCCGCGACCTCGATCAGGATGAAGCCCTTAAGCTGCGGCAAAAGGGCGTCATCCTGCCACTCGAACAGTTGCTGGAAACCGCCCTGGGGCGTTACCCCGGGGCGCGTTTGCTGGAAGCCGAACTGGAAGAGGACGATGATCGCTACGAATATGAGGTCGAGCTGCTGACACCTGCTGGCGTGGTTCGCGAAATCAAGCTTGACGCCAGCACCGGCGCCCTGCTCAAAGATGAGGAAGACGACTGAATGCGCCTGTTGCTTGTCGAGGACAACGTACCGCTGGCCGATGAGCTGATTGCCGGCTTGCAACGCCAGGGCTATGCCGTGGACTGGCTGGCCGATGGCCGTGACGCGGTGTACCAGGGCCAGAGCGAGCCTTATGACCTGATCATCCTCGACCTCGGCTTGCCGGGCATGCCGGGCCTGGAGGTACTCGCCCAGTGGCGTGCCGCTGCGTTGGCCACGCCGGTGCTGATCCTGACCGCGCGCGGCTCCTGGGCCGAGCGTATCGAAGGGTTGAAGGCAGGGGCCGATGACTACCTGAGCAAGCCGTTTCACCCCGAGGAGTTGCAGTTGCGCATACAGGCGCTGTTGCGCCGTGCCCGCGGCCTGGCCAACCAGCCCAGGCTGGAAGCGGCCGGCTTGCACCTGGATGAAGGCCGCCAATGCGTGAGCCGCGACGGTGTAGATATCCAGCTGACCGCTGCGGAGTTTCGCTTGCTGCGCTACTTCATGCTGCACCCGCAGCAGATCCTGTCCAAAAGCCACTTGGCCGAACACCTGTACGACGGTGAAACAGAGCGTGACTCCAATGTATTGGAGGTGCACGTCAATCACTTGCGCCGCAAGCTGGGGCGCAGCGTGATCGAAACCCGCCGTGGGCAAGGTTACATCTACGCCGGGAGCGCCGAGTGAAGTCGATCCAGGCGCGCTTGAGCCTGGGCCTGGTCGCTGTGCTGGTGGTGGTGGGCGTGGTGCTGGCACAACTGACCCTGTGGTTGTTCGAAGCCGGCCTGCAACGCTACCTGGAAAACGGCCTGCGCAAGGAAAGCGAGAACCTGCTGGTGGCCCTGGTGCGGGGGCCGTCCGGCCTGCAGCTGGACGAGCGGCGTATCTCGTCGGCTTATCAGCGGCCGTTTTCCGGCTACTACTTCCGCATCGACTTCGACCAGGGCACCTGGCGTTCTCGCTCGTTGTGGGACCTGGATATGCCCAAACCGGCGGCCCCAGGGCTTTCCGACAGCCATGAGCTGCGGCCGGAAGGGCAGCACCTGTTGGCACTGCGTGCCGACTACCGGCGCCTGGGGCAGGATATTTCCATCAGCGTGGCCCAGGACTATTCCCCGGTACGCCAGGGGTTCCGGCGCCTGCAACAGATCGGCCTGGGCATGGGCCTGGTGGCGTTGATCCTGGTGCTGGTGCTGCAGCGCATCACCGTCACCCGCTCGTTGCGGCCGCTGGAGCGGGCACGCCAGCAGATCGCCCAGCTGCAGCAGGGGCAGCGTTCGCAACTGGATGCCGAAGTCCCCAGCGAGCTGGCCCCGTTGGTGGGGCAGATCAACCATTTGCTCAGCCACACCGAAGACAGCCTGCGCCGTTCACGCAATGCCCTGGGCAACCTTGGCCATGCGCTGAAAACACCGCTGGCGGTGCTGCTCAGCCTGGCGTCGAGCGAGCGCCTCAAGGATTTGCCGCAAGTCAGCGCGCAGATGCGTGAGCAACTGGAGCAGATCCAGCAACGCCTGGCCCGTGAGTTGAACCGGGCGCGCCTGGCCGGCGACGCCCTGCCAGGCGCGCAGTTCGATTGCGATGCCGAGTTGCCCGGCCTGCTCGAAACCCTGGGCATGATCCATGGCGAAGGTTTGCTGCTGGCCAGTGATGTGCCGCCTGGGCTGTCACTGCCATGGGACCGTGAAGACGTTCTGGAGCTGCTGGGCAACCTGCTGGACAACGCCTGCAAATGGGCTGACAGCGAAGTGCGCCTGGGGGCCGAGGCGGATGCCGAAGGGTATCGGCTGTGGGTCGATGATGATGGGCCAGGCATCCCCGAGGGGCAGCGCCAGCAGGTGCTGGGGCGCGGGTCGCGGCTGGACGAGCAGGTGGACGGGCACGGCCTGGGCTTGGGCATCGTGCGTGACATCGTGGAGGCCTGGGGAGGGCAGCTGGCGTTGCAGCAAAGCCCGTTGGGCGGGCTGCGGGTGAGCCTGAACCTGCCGCGCAAGGCCTAGTGGTCCCGAGCCGCGCCTGCGGCTGCGGCGGCCTGCTTTGCCGATAGGCACTGCAAAAAAATTGCAGTACAGGCGCATTTTTTTGAATTGGCCCAATCGCGCCGCGGCCGGCACAATGCCTTCACGAAACCGCGTGGTTTCCATTTCTCCACGGACGGAGCCCCTTGTGATATTGCCTGCGCAATACCAGGCCCAGGCAGCTGCCCTGGGCTTTCTTTTCAAACCGAAAAAAACACGACCCCGATAGTTCAAATGCCTGCCTCGCGTTCCGAAAGTCGTCTGCTGCGGCTATTGCCGCCCGCCCTGAATATCCCCCCCAAAGAATGGTTGCGTGCCGGTATTGGCGCACTGCTTGGCTTGTTCCTCGCCGGCTGGCTGACCAGCATGGCCTACGGCCCGGGCATTGCTCTGCACTTGCTCGGCCCGTTGGCCGCGTCGGCGGTGCTGGTGTTCGCGGTGCACTCCGGCCCGTTGGCTCAGCCTTGGCCAGTGCTGGGCAGTTACGCCCTGGCAAGCGCTGTTGGCCTGGCCATGCGCCAGGGGTTCGGCCCCGAGTTGTGGGTGGCCGCCGTGGCGCTGGGGATCTCGATCCTGGTCATGTGCCTGCTGCGCTGCCTGCACCCGCCGGGTGGCGGGGTGGCCGTGAGTGCGGTACTGGCCGACCCAGGCCTGACCGCCTTGGGCGACCACCTGTTGCAACCGGTGTTGCTCAATGCACTGATCCTGGTAACGGTGGCAGTGCTCTACAACCGCCTGACGGGCGTGCGCTACCCCAAGGGCGCGGTAATCCGCAAGGACCTGCACCATACCCATGACCCGCTGCCTACCGAGCGCGTTGGCGTGCGCAGCGAAGACCTGGACCATGCCCTCGAAGAGCTGGGCGAGTTCGTGGACGTCACCCGGGACGAACTGGAGCGCATTATCCTGGCCACCGAGCAGCATGCCTTGCAGCGCAGCCTGGGCGGCATCACCGCGGCGTCAGTGATGTCTCGCGATGTGCAATTCGCCAGCCCCGACACGACGTTAGAGCAGGCCTGGGCCATGCTGGCCAGCCATCATCTGAAAACACTGCCGGTGCTGCAGCACGGCAAACTGGTGGGCATTGTCAGCCTCAGCGATCTGGTTGGCCCGGCCATGCAACGTGGCCGCTTCACCTGGCGCGGACTGTTCGGCCGCCCGCCCGTGCGCCTGGCCCAGGTGATGATGCAGCCAGTGGTCAGCGTCAGCAGCCAGCACCCGCTGGAGCGCCTGCTGCCGCTGCTGTGCGAACAAGGCCTGCATTGCCTGCCGGTGCTCGACGATGGGCGCCTGGTGGGGGTGATCACCCAGACCGACCTGATTGCCGGCCTCAAGCGCCAGTTGCTCAGCAAGGCCCAACAGGTTTCAGAGAACAGGGTCCCAGCGTTGTGACCAGTCGCTTGCGCCGGCGGCCACCAGCCGGCGCAGCACGCTGAACGCCTGCTGCAGGGCTTCGCTGTCGCGTTTGCGCGGGTAGACCAGATAGGTTGGGTAGGTGAATTCAGGCGCGTGCGGGACTCGCTCGAAAACCCCGCTGTCGAGGTAGGCTTGAACCACCCGTGTGCGGAAGTAGCCGCTACCGCCTTGGTCGAGAATGAACTGCAGCGCCAGTGGTCCGAGGTTGAAGCTCAGCGCCGGGCGCGCGCAGTCGGGCAAGGCGGCGTCATGCTGGCGGCGGAAGGCCTGGCCCCAGTCGATGTAGATATACGGCTCGGGCCGATCGACCCGGCGCACGCGGATCAGCTTTTCTTCCATCAACTGCTCGACCTGCAAACCCGGGCCATAGGTTGGCTGGTAGACCAGCGCAGCGTCCAGCAGGCCCATCTGGACCTTGCGCAGCAGCGCCTCGCCGTCGCTGACCTCGCTGCGGATCGCGTGGCTGGGCAGTTCGCGATGCAGGGCGCTGACCCAATCGAGCATCATCGGGTTGCCCAGGCTCACTTCACCGCCTACATGCAGCACCTGCTGGCAGCCCTCGGGCAGCGGCAGGTCACGGCGCGCCGCCTCCCAGGTCTGCACCAACTGGTTGGCATAACTGACGAAAGCTTCGCCATCGCAGGTCAAGCTGGCGCCACTGCGGCTGCGCACGAACAACTGGCAACCCAGCTGCTGTTCAAGGCGCTGCACCCGGGCGGTGATCGCCGTTTGCGAAACGAACAGGCGCTCGGCGGCAGCGACCAGGCTGCCGCAACGCACGATCTCCAGAAAGGTACGGGCCTGTTCGATATCCATGGGCTGCTCGGTGGCTTGAGGGGGGCCTATTCTAGGGGTTTTGCACCGAAATAGGGCGCATTGGCGCGTTATGCAAATTTGCAGGTCGGTTGTGACTTTAGTCGCCTGGCGAGGCGGGCGGTGCAGGCCATACTTCAGGTTCGCCCTTCAATAACAACAAAATCGGGTTCCTTTCGATATGAGCTACCAGCACAGCTACGCCCAGTCCATCTCCGACCCTGCCGCTTTCTGGGCGGAACAGGCCGCTCACCTGGCCTGGTATCAAAAACCTGCCCAGGTCTTGCAAGAGAACGCCGATGGCACCCACCACTGGTTCGCCGATGGCCGGCTCAATAGCTGCTACCTGGCCCTCGATCACCAGATCGAGCAGGGCCGCGGCGAGCAATTGGCGCTGATCTACGATTCGCCGGTGACTGGCGTGCAGCAAACCTACACCTACCTGCAGTTACGCGACGAGGTGGCGCGCCTGGCCGGCTTGCTGCGCGAGCTGGGCGTTAACAAAGGCGACGGCGTGATCATCTACATGCCCATGGTGCCGCAGGCGGCCATGGCCATGCTGGCCTGTGCGCGGATTGGTGCGGTGCACTCGGTGGTGTTCGGTGGCTTCGCCGCCAACGAGCTGGCCCTGCGCATCGATGACGCGCGGCCGGCGCTGCTGCTGACGGCTTCCTGCGGGCTGGAGTTTGACAAGGTGATCCCCTACAAGCCACTGGTCGACCGTGCGCTGCAACTGGCCAGGCACCAGCCGCGCTCAGTGCTGGTGCTGCAGCGGCCGCAGGTGAAGGCCGATCTGCTGCCAGGGCGCGACCTGGATTGGCAGGTAGCGGTGCAGACTGCCAAGCCGGTTGAGCCGGTAGCGCTGGATGCCGGTGACCCGCTGTACATCATGTACACCTCGGGCACCACGGGCAAACCCAAGGGCATCGTCCGCGAAAACGGCGGCAACGCAGTGGCACTGTGTTACGCCATGCGCCATATCTACGGCATGCAAGCCGGTGATGTGTGGTGGGGCATTTCCGATGTGGGCTGGGTGGTGGGGCACTCGCTGATCGTCTACGGGCCGTTGATGAGCGGCTGCACCACGATATTCTACGAGGGCAAGCCGATTCGCACGCCAGACGCCGCTGCCTACTGGCGGGTGGTCGAGCAGTATCGGGTCAATGCGCTGTTCTGTGCGCCCACGGCCATGCGTGCCATTCGCAAGGAGGACCCGCAGGGCGAGCGGGTGCGCAACCATGACCTCAGCTCGCTGCGCCATGTGTTCCTGGCGGGTGAAAAGCTCGACTCGAGCACCCATCAATGGCTGGAGCAGGTGAGTGGCAAGCCTGTGCACGATCATTGGTGGCAGACCGAGACCGGCTGGCCAGTCACTGCGCCCTGCGTGGGGCTGGAGGGCAGCGCGGCACGGCCGGGTTCGAGCAACCGCGCCGTGCCCGGCTATCACGTGCGTGTGCTGGACGACGAAGGGCGCCTGCTTGGCCCCCACCAGCAGGGCTCGATCGTGATCGCCCTGCCATTGCCGCCCGGTTGCAGCCAGACGCTGTGGGGCGACCACGCACGTTACCTGCAGGCCTATCTGCACAGCTACCCTGGCTACTACCACACGGGCGATGGCGGCTACCTGGACGATGATGGCTTCGTTTACATCATGGGGCGCACCGATGATGTGATCAACGTATCCGGGCATCGGCTTTCCACGGGGGAAATGGAAGACCTGGTGGCGCGCCACCCGGCAGTGGCCGAGTGCGCGGTGATTGGCGTGCATGACGAAATAAAGGGCCAGGTGCCGTTGGCGCTGGTGGTGCTCAAGGACGGCGAGGGCATTACCGAGGCGCAGTTGCTGGTCGACCTGGTGCGCTGCGTGCGCGAGGAAATAGGCCCGTTGGCGTGCTTCAACCGAGTGCGGCTGGTGAAGCGCCTGCCCAAGACCCGGTCCGGGAAGATCCTGCGGGCGGTGTTGCGCAAGATTGCAGATGGGCAGGACTACGTCCCGCCTTCGACCTTGGACGACCCGGCAGTGCTGGGAGAGATCGAGGCGCTGCTGGCTGACTTGCCCAGGGCGGTTTAGCCCTGCGGCCCGACCACCTGCAGCTGCCCCAGGCGGCTGCGGGTGCGCATCAGGTCGGCAAGCGGCCCACCCAGGCTTTCTTCCAGTGGTCGTTTGCCGATCACCGTCACCTGTCTGTCCTGGTCGTACAGCACATCCACCAGGTTGACGAAACGTTGTTGCGCCGCCAGTGAGCAGTCCGCCAGGTCATCCAGCCCATCGATGACCCATTCGTCGAACTGCTCGGCCAGCACCAGGTAGTCGATCACCGCCGTGGCTTTTTCGCACAGGTCGTCGAAGCCGAGCACCACGCGCCGGCCATCCACCGCCAGGGCCCGCAGTGGGCGCTTGTTCACGTTCAGCTGCACTGGCCGTGGCGCGGGTACCTGCAACGCCTGGCGCTGTGCCGCAGTGCCGGGCCATACATAATGCCCCTGGGTGAACCGCTGCTGCTCGCGGTTGGCCGGCAGGCTGCGAAAGTCGGTATCGCCACCGACTTCCAGGACCTCCATCGAGCTGTTGATCAGGCGGATCACCGGCAGGAAACGCTCATGGTACAGGGGGTTGGGCAGCAGCCCCTCAGGCGCGTAGTTGGACGTCACCAGCAAAAACACCCCGCGGCTGAACAAGGCATTGAACAGCCGGGTGAGCAGCATGGCATCGCCAATGTCATGTACATGGAATTCATCGAAACACAGCACCCGGCAATCGCCTATCAGCTCGTCCAGGGTCGCGCCCAGTGCGTCGTCCAGCGCCCGGTGGCGATGCATGCCTTGGTGCAGGCGGGCAAAAAAATCATGAAAGTGCAGGCGCTTCTTGGCTTCGACCGGTACGGCCTGATAGAAGCCGTCGAGCAGCCAGCTTTTGCCCCGGCCGACCGAGCCGTACAGGTACAGGCTACGCGGCTGGCCTTGCTCCAATTGTGCCAATTGCCTGGCCATGCAGTGGATCACCCGGCGCTGGCCATCGCTGAGCTGATAACCACGGCTGTGCGCCTTGTCTTCGAACCAGGCGAGCAGTTCGCTCTGATGCGCGGCAGCGCCGCGCAGGCGTTGGCCAAGTTGGCGCAGCGGGGTAGGGATCCAGGCAGGCAAAAGCACAGCTCCTTGGGCATTGACGGGGCAGTGTGCAGCTTGCCCGAGGGCGGCGATTTTGACCAATAGAGAAATTGCGCGGCAATCATCACTTCTCGCGATAGGTGTCGCCGCCACGGCTGCCCGCTGGGCTATGCCTTGCGTTCCAGCTGGCGCTCGATCATGTACTTCACCGCCAGGCGGCGCTCTTTCAGGTGGCGCAGGTCCTCGTCGACGAAATTGCCTGCCGAGATGGCCTCGGCGGCCAGTACCTGGTTGTCGATATCGACGTACTCATCCAGCAAGCGATCCAGTGCCTTGTCGGCCTGGCGACGTTGCTGAACGATCTCGCGTGGGTAGTGCAGGTCCTGGTAAAGGTCGTGAGAGACAGGCATGGGTTCCTCCTTGGTCAATGCAGATGGGTTATCTGATTTGAAGGGAGGAACGCGAATGTGTTGAAGCGAAGCGAGAAGAAAACGACGGATGGTAGGCGGCGGCGGCAGAAATGACTAAGCCGCTGTTTTTTGGCAATTTTTTTTCATCAGGGGGTTCACAGACCGAAACTTTGTTGTTAAAGTGCCGCGCATTCCAAGACAACACGCAGTTGTCACTCACTTGGAATTGTCAGAGCAGCTCACGCTGCATCCGATACAGGGGCGTCGCCAAGCGGTAAGGCAGCAGGTTTTGATCCTGCCATGCGTTGGTTCGAATCCAGCCGCCCCTGCCATTTCCCAGTTCCAAACGTAACTTGCCCGGTGCTTATTCTGATGAGCGTCGGGTTTTGTCGTTTCTGCGCGTGCGAAATGCCACACCCACTGTGGCCGCAGCGTTGCGTTGGCCCAGGGCCGCAAAGCGGCCCAGCCATTGGTCAGCCCTGGCGCACTGCCAGGCCGCCCAGCATCTCGTTGAGCACCCGCGCCAGTTCATCGGCTTGCACCGGTTTCTGCATCACCAGGCTGCCCGGCAATTCCAACCCTTGCAACTCCGCATAGCCAGTAAGAAACACCACCGGCAGGTGCGGGCGCCGCTCGCGGGCCGCTAATGCCAGTTGCCCACCGTTGAATTCCGGCATGGCGAAATCGGTCAGCAGCAAGTCGATCTCGTCATCCAGCAACGCCAGTGCCTGTTCGCCGCTGTGCGCCTGGCGCACCTGGTAGCCGTACTGGCGCAGTACATCGCCGAGCATGTCACGTACCAGGTGGTCATCGTCCACCAGCAGTACGGTCCGGTTACGGCCGCTATCGTTGATCGAAAGGCTGAGCACGGCAGCTGCCGGTTCACTGACCGCGCGGTCTTTCACTGCTGGCAGGTATACCGCCACCTCGGTACCACGCCCTGGCTTGGTGTCGATGCGCACACCACCACCGGACTGTTTGGCGAAACCAAAGACCTGGGCCAGCCCAAGCCCTGAACCCTTGCCGATATCCTTGGTGGTAAAGAACGGCTCGAACACCTTGGCCACCACCTCTTCGCTCATGCCGCACCCGGTGTCGCGAATGCTCAGCATCACGTATTCGCCCCGCTCTGGGTCTTCCGGGCGCTGTGGGGCGGTGTCGATGCAGGTGTTGTGGGTCGCCAGGATCAACTGGCCGCCATCGGGCATGGCATCGCGGGCATTGATGGCCAGGTTGAGGATGATCATTTCAGTCTGGGTCGGATCGGTCAGCGCCTGCCACAAGCTTGGGTCCAGGTCCAGGCGCACCGAGATGTTGCCGCCCAAGGTGCGGCGTAACAGTTCCTCAAGGCCCGCCAGGGTGCGGTTGAGGTTCAGCGGTACCGGTTCCAGGCGCTGGCGACGGGAGAAGGCGAGCAATTGCGAGGTCAACTTGGCACCGCGCTCACCCGCTTCGCGAACATGCTTGAGGCGCGACCGGGCTTTGTCCAGGTCGCCCCGGGTCAGGTCGCGCTCAAGGAAACTGGCACCGGTGAGGATCACGGTCAGCAGGTTGTTGAAGTCGTGCGCCACGCCGGCAGTCAGCTGGCCGACCGCTTCCAGGCGCTGCATCTGCTGCAAGGCGGCCTCGATGCGCTCGCGCTCATCGATCTGCTCGCGCAGGCGAGCATTGGCTTCGGCCAGGCCCAACGCGGTTTCGCGCTCGCTGGTGATGTCCCGGGCGACCACGTAAAGCAGGGTGTCTTCGGGCACCACGACCCACGACAGCCAGCGTTGCTGGCCACTGGCGTGAAGGATGCGGCCAACGAAACGCACGCTGGTACGGCCGTGCGCGAGCGCGGCCAGTTCGGTCAACAGCAGTTCCTGATCGCTGTCGGGCAACAGGTGCAACAGCGACGACTGGCTCAGGCGCTCGCGGGAAAAGCCCAGGCTGGCTTCCCAGGCGGGGTTCAGCGCCACCGGGGTCAGGTCCTTGTTCAGCACTGCCAGCAGATCCTGTGACAGCTCCCAGGCGCGGTCGCGTTCACGGGTACGGCGTTCCACCCGCTCGCCCAGCATCTCGTTGAGCTGGCGCAGTGCCTGGGTGGCCAGGCGCTGGGTGTTGATGTCTTGCAGCACGCCGGAAAAGCGCACGCACTGACCGTTCACGAACTGGCTCTGGCCACTGCTGAGCAACCAGCGCGGCTCCTGGCCACTGGGTTGGGCAGTGCGAAATTCCACCCGGTACTGGCCACCACTTTCGGGCAGCATGGCGTATTCGACGGCATCGCGCACCAGCGCCAGGTCGTCTGGGTAGATGCCGTCGTAGAATACCTGCATGGTCATGTCGGCGCTGGCGGGCAGACCGAACAGGGTCTTGCAGCGCTCGTCGCATATCAACAGGCCATCTTGCGGGCGCAGGTCCCAGGTGCCCATGCCCGCGGCGTCGATGGCGATGCGCGCCCGCGCCTCGACATCGACCAGCGCCTCCTCGGCGCGGCGCCGGCGCTGGCGCTCCTGCACTTCGGTCATTGCCCGGCGTACCGCCTTGGGCAGTAGCTGCAGGTTCTTCTTCAGCACATAGTCGGTAGCACCCAGGCGGATCATTTCCACGGCGTGCTCTTCGCCGTAGATCCCGGATAGAAATATGAACGGGGTGTCGGCAGCCAGGCGCTGGGCGATGGCCAGCACCTCGGTGCCGGACGAGCCCGGCAGCACGCAGTCGCAAAGGATCAGATCGTAGTGGTCCTGCTTCAGGGCATGCTCGACCCCCGTATGGTCGAATACCAGATGCGATTGCACATGCAGCCCGCTGCGCTCCAGGCGCATCAAGGTCAGCTCGGCGTCCATCGAGCTGTCTTCGACCATCAGTAGTTTCAACGGCGTTTGCGGCATCGTTGCGGCGGCCTCAATTGCTACCGCGACGGTTCAGCCGCAGCGAGCCAGGTGGTGGTTCATTCAGTACGGCCCAGAAGATTCCCAGGTCGGAAATGGCGGCGACGAATTCCTTGAATTCCACGGGTTTGACCACATACGCGTTGACCCCTAGCTCGTAGGCGCGCAGCAGGTCGGGCTCTTCGCGGGACGAGGTCAGCATGACCGTGGGGATGCTACGTAGCTCGGCAGTGGCGCGCACTTCCTTGAGCACCTCCAGGCCGTCGACTTTGGGTAGCTTCAGGTCCAGCAGCATTACAGCAGGGTTGCCGTCATCACGATCGGCATAGGCGTTGCGGCGCAACAGGTAGTCCAGCGCCTCGGCACCGTCGCGCAGGACGATGACCTCGTTGGCCAACTGGCTACGCTCCAGAGCCAAAAGCGTCAGCTCCAGGTCTCGTGGATTGTCTTCGACCAGCAGGATGGGTTTGAGCATGATTGTTCAGGTGCCTCGGGTAGTCGCGGGTTGGCGCGGTAGAGAAAAGTGGAAACTGGCGCCATGGTCGATCTGGCCCTCGGCCCAGACACGGCCATCATGGCGCTCGATGATACGGCGTACGCTTGCCAGGCCAATCCCTGTGCCTTCGAACTCTTCCATGCGGTGCAGGCGCTGGAATACCCCGAAAAGCTTGTTGGCGTAGGCCATGTCGAAGCCCACGCCGTTATCGCGGATACAGATTTCGGTTTCTTCCGGATGTTGCTCGGCGCTGATCGAAATGCGCGCGGGCTCACGACCGCGGGTGTACTTGATGGCATTGGCGATCAGGTTGTGCAATGCCAGGTTGATGAATGCCGGGTCCCCGATCACCTTCGGCAGTGGTGCAATGTCCCAGATGATCTCGCGGCCTTGGTAATCGGGCGCCAGTTCGCTGCGGATAGCCTCGACCAGGGCGTTCAGGTCGACATCGGACATGCGCAGGGCAGAGCGGCCCATTTGCGAGAAGTTGAGCAAGTTGTCCACCAGGCTGCCGGCGAAATTGGCGGCTTCACCGATGTGCTGCAGGAAGCGCTGGCCACGCTCGCTCAACCCTGCGCCCTCGATTTCGCCGAGCAGCTCGGTATAGCCGGCAATGTGCCGCAGCGGCGCGCGCAGATCGTGGGAAACGCTGTACGAAAACGCCTCGAGTTCCTTGTTCGAGCGGCGCAGTTCACCGGCCAGCTGTGCCAACTCCTCGGCCTTGCGCAGCACAATGCCCAGCACCGCCGTGCGCAGATCCTGCACGCCCTCGACCACCAGTGGCTCCCAAGGTGCGCAGTAGCCATGCAGTCGCTCCTGCCAGCGCTCGAAACTGTGCCGCGGGTCGAGGTTGCCCTGTGGCCCCACCTGCTTGGTCGGCTGGCCTGCCCAATTCACCGTGCGTACCTGTTCGGGGCGGAACCACAGTAGGTAGTGCGAATGGATCTGCGAAATCGCAACGGCCAGCACGCCACCGGCATGGTCTGCCAGCTCGGGCAACTCGTCGATGTCGCGGCGCACGTTGTCGGTGCAAAATACATGTTCGTCGCCACGCTGGCTCAGCCAGTGCACCAGCGCCGTGACCTGGGCGGTGGGCGGCGTCTGGCCGAACAGGTCGCAGCGCTCTGCCGAGATCACCGCGGCGCCCTGGGCGTCGGCAAAGGTCAACAGGACGTCGGGCACGTCGCGCAGGCCATCGCTGACGCTGTCATGGTCGGCCATGGACGAAATCATGCGGACAATGTGCTGGCGCAACTCCAGTACCTTGCTGGTGCTGGCGTGCGACTCGCGGGACTCGACCTGCAACGACAGCACGCTGGCCAGCAGCTCGCAGGCGGTGCGCGTACGCAGGTCTACAGGCCTGGGCTGCTGATGGTGGCAAGAGATCAGCCCCCACAACTTGCCATCGGCCACGATCGACAATGACATCGACGCCAGGGTGCCCATGTTGCGCATGTACTGCAGGTGCACCGGTGAAACGCTGCGCAGTGTCGCAAAGCTCATGTCCAGCGCCTTGCCGGTACGCGGGTTGGCTGCCGGCAGCAGCGGCGAAGGCTGGTAGTTGGCGTCCTCGATCACGCGGATACGGTTGACCCGGTAGAGTTCGCGCGCCTGGCGCGGGATGTCCGAGGCCGGAAAGCACAACCCCAGGTAGCTGGGGTAGCCCGGGTCGGCGACCTCTGCCAGAACCTGGCCATTGCCTTCTGCATCGAAGCGGTAAGCCTTGACCCGGCCAAAACCGGTGATGCGCTTGAGTTGAGCCACCGTTTGCTGCAGCAGCTCTTCAAGGCTGCCGGCCAGGTGCAGGGTGCTGACGAAGTTGCGCACCAGCGGGTAGTAATCGCCTTGCCCGATGAGGTCGGACGGCAGCCGCGGTGGTTCGAATTCGGCGATCAGCACCTGATCGTGACGGTGGGCCAGCAGGTGCAAGGCGGCGGTGTGCGGTGCCCCTTCGCACAGGTGCACATCACCAATGTGAAAGGGGAATACTTCGTCTTCGGGTAACCGCGAAAGGTGCATGCGCAAGTCGAACCCGCCACTGACCAGCTCGGCGAAATGGCAACCGATAAGCTCCCTGGCCGGCTTGCCCAGCCACTGTTCGACGTTTTCACTGGCCTGGAGTACCCGCAAGTCGGCTTCGTCGACGACCACCAGGAAACCGTGGGGCTGGACGCTGCCGGGCACCTGGATCGGTTCCTGAGCGCAACGCTCCACGGCTTGGGCGAGCGTGCTATCTGCAGTCATCAATTGAAAGCTCCTGTCTTGTCGGTCCATGCTTGCCGCACGAGTTTGAGGCAGGATGATGGAGGTACACCTTATCAGAATATCGGCCCATTCGCCGGCTTCTGGCCATTTGAGGTCTGTGAGTCACGATGGGTTCTGCCCCTTGCAGGTTTTTTTTCATCGAACGCTATCGCTTTGTTGCTAATACCAAAAAACGGTCGGTTGCAGCTTTTGGCGCCGTGCCTCGCTGCTAGGCTCAACTGAGCATAGAGCGATAAGGACAACAAGGTGAAGGAGCGCTTACTGGCCGGGTTGTTTGGCCTGTTACTGAGCAACGCTGGGGCAGCGGCAGAATTCCTGGTGGAGGTGCGGGTGCTGGTGCAGCGCGGCTGCATGCTGGTTACCCAGGCCCGCGACGCGGGCGCGCAGGCTGCTGGGCGAATCGACCTGGGTGCTGCGCCGCGGCTGGATGGCCCGGCGGCACCGCTGGCCGGGGTGTTGCTGAGCCAGCGCCCGCCGCGCCTAGAGTGCAACCCCGACACGCCTTATCAAGTACAGGTCGACGGCGGCCAGCACGGCGGCACTGGCGACGTGCGTTTCCTGGCCAGCGACGACGCCCCGGGCCGGCCTATTCCTTATCGGCTCTATCGCGACGCGGCCTGGCGCGAGCCACTGCCAGTGAACGTTGCGCAGGCGGCCCGGGTGCCCGATAGCGGCTCGGCCGAATTGCCGCTGTATGCGCGAATCGACACGCTGGCCTGGGTGCCGAAAGCCGGCCTGTACGCCGACCTGTTGAAAGTCACGGTCACTTGGTGAGGATGCTGCCATGCACAAGGACGCGCAGCCATGAACCGCACCTCGATCCTGCTGTTGACCCTGGGGCCTTTACTGGTACCAGGCGGTGCAGCGCATGGCAGCGCCACTGGCTTCATTCAGGCGCGGCTGGTGATCAGCGCCGCCTGCCAGATCAGCAGCAACGAAGCGCAACCGGCGACCCTGGCCAACCCGGGCTTGCTGGACTTCGGCGAGCGGGGCCCGAACTGGGACCAGCCGCTGCGTAGCCGGGTGGATGAAGCGGGCGGCGAGGGCAGCCTGCAAATCAGTTGCACCCCCGAAGTGCGTGCATTCAACGTGCGCATCAATGGTGGCATGCATGGCGACGACGGCATTCGTCGCCTCAGCAACGGCAGCCAGCTGATTCCCTATCAGCTGGCAGTGGACCCGGGCGGTAACAGCCGTTACGGCATCGGCCAGGCACGGGCCTTCGTCATCAGCAGCACGCAACAGATACCGATCCCCATCTACGGCGTGGTGGTGGCGCAACCGCGTGCGCTGCCAGCCGGGCTGTACCGCGACACCCTCCGGGTGACCCTGGACTGGTAACCACGCAAGGAGACTCCGATGCGAACGAACCTTTCATGCTGCATCCTCGCCGGCCTGGGTTTGGCCCTGGCCACGCAGGCCCAGGCCGCCACGGTGACCGGGACCATCAACTCGACGCTGACCTTGACGGCGGCCTGCCAGGTGAATGGCAGTTCAGGCACCTCGGGGTTGAACTTCGGCTCGCTGGATTTCGGCACCCAGGATGCCTTGTTCACCACGGCCAACGCACAGGTGCTGGGTAGCGGTGGCGCGCTGAGCATTCTGTGCTCAGCGGGCACGGTGCCGGCGATTCGCGTGCGTGCAGGGTCGCATGATGGTCAATCGACCGGCGGCACCCGTGCACTGGCTGATGGCGCGGGGAATTTCGTGCCCTACGACTTCTATACCGACTCCGGGCGCACCACCGTGTTGGCCATCGATGGCACCATCACCCTGCCAACCAGTACCGGTGTGGCGCAAACCGTCAACCTGTACGGCCAGGCGCGTGGCAAGGCCGGGTTGCCAGCTGGGGTGTACACCGACACGGTAGCCGTCGAGTTGTCGTTCTGAGCCATGCGCCATTGGCTGACGGTGGGCCTGGCTGGCCTTGGTGCGCTACTGGCGGCGCCACTGGATGCGGCCACTACCAGCACCTTCACGGTCGCGGCGCAGGTCGCTGCCGGTTGCCTGGTGGTGGGCGGTGTCAGCCAGTATGGGGTGCTGAACTATGGCACCCAGTCGGCGTTGTCCACCAGCGTGCTCAGTACCTCGCTGGGCGGCACCACGGTGACCTTCCAGTGCACCCCGGGTGTGGCGGTGAGCATGAGCCTGGGCGGAGGCCAGAACAGTACCAGCGGCACGCGCTATCTGAAGAACACCAGCGGCAGCCAGGTCCTGGCCTACCAGTTGTACCGGGATGCCGCCTACAGCCAGCCGTTGGGCATAGGGCAGAGCGCCACCGTGAGCTACAGCGACGCCACGGCGATCAAGCTGCCGGTGTATGGGCGGGTTCAGCTGACCGGCAAGCTGCCGGCAGGGACTTATACCGATGTTGTGCAAGTGATGGTGACCTGGTGAACGCCAGCGGCGCCAATGACCAGTGCTAAGGAGAGCTTGATGGCAGTAGGCGCGAAGTGGGCGCAAGGGCTGATCGGGTTGTGGTGGTTGGCAAGCCTGCCGGCTGGTGCAGCCACCTCGGTGTTGATCTGGCCGATCGACCCGGTGCTGGAGGCCGACCAGAAGGCCGGCGCACTGTGGCTGGAGAACCGCGGTACCGAGGCTGCCAACTTGCAGGTGCGGGTGTTTGCCTGGCACCAAGGGCGTTACCAGGAGCAGTTCCAGGCCCAGCGCGAGATCATCGGCAGCCCCCCGGTGGCCAATATTCCCCCTGGACAGAAGCAATTGATCCGCCTGACCCGCACCGGCCCTTCACCTGCCGGCCAGGAAAAGGCCTATCGCATCATCATCGACGAAATTCCGCCGGCCATCCCGCTCGACAAGGCCGGCCCCGGCACCACGGCCGCCATTCGGCTGCAGATGCGCTATTCCGTACCGCTGTTCGTCTACGGCGAAGGGCTGTGGGGCAAGGCGGACCCCGAGGGCGGGCGCACCGCCGCCAGCATGGGCAAGCCCCAGTTGAGCTGGCGGCCTGTCACGGTGCAGGGCAAGCCTTATGTGGAACTGCGCAATACCGGCCCGGTGCATGCACGGCTGACCGACGTGGTGCTGCAGCAGGGCGGCCAACGCAAGGCGCTGGCCGAAGGTTTGCTGGGCTATGTGCTGCCGGGTGCGAGTATGCGTTGGCCGGCACCCGTGGCGCTCAATACAGGCAGTGTGCTGCAAGGCCGGGTCAACGGCCAGGCCACGGCCGGCACCCTACCCCAGGGGCAGTGAACCAGCACCAGAATGCAGCGCAGGGGCCAAGGAGGACCCGGCAATGGTTGGATACCGTGTGTGAAATGGCTAGCGCTGAGTTTGCGCCGCGGGTGCCTGCAGTTGGCCGTGCTTGGCCCAGCGCTGGCGCTGGCCGACGACCTGCCGCCGCCGCCCACGGAGCTGTCCGCCATCGCCGACGCCACGCTGTTCCTCGACCTGATGGTGAACCGCATGCCCAAGGCTGAGCTGGTGCCGGTGCAGCAGCGGGCCGGCCAGTTGTACCTGGACAGCGCCGTGTTGCGCGCGGCGGGTGTGACACTGCCCGGCGACCCGCAGGGCGAGGTCGCCCTCGACGCGGTGAGCGGGCTGCACGCCGATTACGACAGCCGGAACCTGCGGCTGTTGCTGCAAGTGCCGCCGGCCTGGTTGCCCGAGCAACAGGTCGGCGATCGTAACCTGTACCCGCCCAGCGATGCGCGGAGCAGCTTCGGCGCGTTGTTCAACTACGACCTGTACCTGAACGACACCGATGACGGCGGCACCTACCTGGCGGCCTGGAACGAACTGCGCGTGTTCGATGGCTGGGGCACCTTCGCCAGCACCGGGCAATGGCGCCAATCGTTCAATGGCGCGCAGGCCGACCCGGCAAGGCGGGGCTTCCTGCGCTACGACACCACCTGGCGCTTCACCGACGAGCAGCGCCTGTTGACCTACGAGGCCGGCGATTTCGTTACCGGGTCACTGCCCTGGACCCGTTCGGTACGGGTGGGCGGCGTGCAACTGTCGCGCGACTTCGCCGCGCGGCCGGACCTGGTCACTTACCCCTTGCCGGCGTTTGCCGGCGAAGCCGCGGTACCGACCTCGCTCGACCTGTTCATCAACGGCTACAAGGCCAGTTCCAACGAATTGCAGCCAGGCCCCTACACGCTGACCAACGTGCCGTTCATCAACGGTGCCGGCGAAGCGGTGGTGGTCACCACCGACGCCCTGGGCCGGCAGGTTTCCACCACCTTGCCGTTCTACGTCACCAGCAGCCTGTTGCAAAAAGGCCTGTCAGACTATTCGATAGCGGCCGGGAGCCTGAGGCGTGACTACGGTGTGCGGGACTTTGC
Organism: Pseudomonas sp. BJP69; assembly: GCF_007633355.1. NCBI lineage: Bacteria > Pseudomonadati > Pseudomonadota > Gammaproteobacteria > Pseudomonadales > Pseudomonadaceae > Pseudomonas > Pseudomonas sp. BJP69. Next base: position 3,394,235 of record NZ_CP041933.1, on the reverse strand, counting down.
CTACGGCGCGGGGGCGGCCAGCGCCAGCCTGCGCCATGGGGTAAGCGACACGTTCACCGTGGAAACCCACCTTGAAACCGCTGCCTCGCTGATGCTGGGTGGCCTGGGTGGCAACCTGCGGCTGGGCAACTTCGGTGTGCTCAATGCCGCGCTCGCGCAGAGCCGTTTCGACGGCGATCAGGGGCAGCAGGTCGCGCTGGGTTACCAATACAACAGCCAGCGCTTCGGTTTCAGCTACCAGCGCCTGCAACGCCGTGCCGACTATGCCGACCTAAGCCGGGTCGACACCCCGGACATACAGGCAAGCACACGCAGCGAGCAGGTCAGCCTCAGCCTCAACCTTGACAGGTACGGCAACGTCGGTGCCGGCTACTTCGACGTGCGCGCTGCAGACGGCACGCGTACCCGGCTGATCAACCTGAGCTACAGCAGGCCGTTGTCAGGCAGCAGCAGTGTGTACCTGTCGGCCAACCGCGAAATCGCTGGCGGGCAGTGGGCCGTGCAGGCGCAACTGGTGATTCCGTTCGACACCCATGGCACGCTGGCGCTAGGCCTGGAACGCAGCAACACCGGTGAAACCCTGCAGCGGGTCAATTACGGGCGCGCCGTGCCGGTAGGCAGCGGCGTGGGCTATAACCTCGGCTATGCCCAGGGTAGCGACCGCGATGCCTATCGCCAGGCCGATGTGACCTGGCGCTTGCAGTCGGTACAGCTACAGGCCGGCGTATATGGCAGCAGCGGCGCAACGACCCGCTGGGCCGATGCCAGTGGTTCGCTGGTATGGATGGATGGGCTGTTCGCCGCCAACCGGATCGACGACGCTTTCGTCGTGGTCAGTACCGACGGCTATGCCGATGTACCGGTGCGCTATGAAAACCAGGAGGTCGGCCGTACCGACGCCGGCGGCCACCTGCTGGTGCCGTACAGCAGTGGTTACTACCACGGCAAGTACGAGATCGACCCCATGGACCTGCCGCCCGATGTGCTGGCGCCGAATGTGGAGCAGCGTGTGGCCGTGCGCCGCGGGAGTGGCTACCTGCTGGAGTTCCCGCTGAAACGGGTACTGGCGGCGAGCATCGAGCTGGTTGATGCCAGCCAGCAGCCGCTGAAACTGGGCAGCCGGGTGACCCACGAGCAATCGGGCAGCCAGGCTGTGGTCGGTTGGGACGGGCTGGTGTACCTGGAGAACCTGTCGCCACGCAACCGCCTGCAGGTCGCGCTGGAGGGGGGCGGGCGCTGCCAGGTCGAGTTCGACTTCCCCGAAGCGCAAGGTTCGATCCCGTTGCTTGGGCCGTTGGTGTGCCGATGACGGCCTGGCAGCGGGGCCTGCTGGCAAGCTTGCTGTGGTTGCCCATGGGGGCCGCCTGGGGGTTGTGCTCATCGGTGGCGACCCTGCCGGCCGCGTTCGGCAGCCTCAATTCCACGCAGGTGCGCACCACGGCACAGAACGCCTCGACCCTGAACTCGGGGTTGCAGTGCACAGGGTCGCTGCTGAGCGTGCTGAGCAACAGCGACCATTTCTATCTCACTATCACGTCGCCCAGCAGCGGCCTGGTAGGCCCGACGGGGGATGTGATTCCTTACACGGTGTACGGCGACAACACCACCAATTACCCGATTGCCCGCGGCGTGGCCTATGACTTCGCCCGTACCGGCATTCTCGACCTGTTGGGTTTGCTCGGCGGCACCACCCCCAAATCGGTGCCGCTGTACATGCGCACCCAGGTGGGCAGCAATGTCGCCGCTGGCCTGTACCAGGAAACCCTGACCATTGCCTGGAGCTGGGACTACTGTTCGGGCGTTGGCTTGCTCGGCGCCTGCCTTGGGCGCGACATCGGTTCAGGCAGCAAAACCCTGACCGTGAGCCTGACAGTGACCAACGATTGCCAGATCACCACGCCCAACATCAACTTCGGCAGTGCCCCGGTGGTGGCAGGGTTCGCCACGGTCAGCCAGAGCCTGAGTGTGTCGTGCACCAAGGGCAGCAACTACACGGTTGGCCTGGACGACGGGCAGAACGTGGCCAATGGCAGGCGGCGCATGAAATCTACCACCAGCAATTACCTGGCATACGACATTTTCAAGGGTGCCGGTACGGTGCGGTGGGGCGCGGTTGGTGCGGCACGCCGCGCGAGCACTGATGCGGATGTGAACCCCGGTGCCGGTACCGGCACCGGCAGCCAGATGTTCAACTACAACGCCAAGGTCTACACCGACCAGGCCACGCCGCCCGCGGCCAGCTATGCCGACAGTGTGATCCTGGATGTGCAGTTTTGAAGGTGTGCGCCAGCCGCGGGGTCAGCGCAAGTCGCCAAGCATGCCTGCCAGCGTCTCCAGCACGGCGCCGGCCAGTGCCTTGGAGCGCGCGCCCGACCAGCCGGTGGCGGCGTTGGGCGCATCATCATGGTCCTTGAATGGCATTTCCAGGGTCAGCGACAGGCAGTCGTACGCCATGCCCACCGCATTGCAGGCCAGGGTGGTGTTCGCCTGGCCAGGCTCGTCGCGGGTGTAGCCATGTACCGTCTGGAAGTCGCGGGTAAGGCTGCACAGGGTGCTGCGGAACTGCGCCTCAAGCTTTGCCAGCCTGGGTGTGTAGCCTGGGTTGCCCTCGCACGCCGCCGTGAATACATGGGGGATTTCTTCATCACCGTGCACGTCGATGAAGGCGTCCACACCATATTGCTTCATCTGCGCCTGGGCGAAGAACACTTCCGGGGTGAGTTCGACACTGGCGTCCTGCCAGGCACGGTTGAGGTCCTTGCCTTTGAAGTTGGTGCGCAGATGGCCAAGGAAGGCGCCGTCGGGGTTCATGTTGGGGATCAGGTACAGATCGGCTTTGCCCAGCAGTTGCTGGATCACCGTGTCGTTAGCCTGCAGGCGGTCTATCACGCCCTCCATGAACCATTCGGCCATGTGCTCGCCGGGGTGTTGCTGGGCGATCAGCCATAGCTTGCGCTTGCCCTCGGCACCATCACCCGCCCGTAGCAGGGGAATGTCCCGGCCTTGCACGCTGCGGCCGCTGGCCAGCAATTCGACACCGGGCAGTTGCCGGGCCCGCTCGATCAACTGGTTATGGCGAGCGCGCGGGTAAGGTTCGAAGTAGGCGAACCAGACCTGCGGCTGCTCAGCCTTGAGCTCGAACGAAAGCGCGCTGCCATCGAACTGGCTGGGTACCCGGAACCAGCGTTGCTGGTCGTAACTGGCAACGGCGTTGTAGCCGCTCCAGGCATGCTTGTACGAAGCGCCAGAGGCGTTGTCGAGGCTGAAGCGGTGGACCTGGCCCGGCGTCAGCCCGCTGACCCTGAAGTGGAACCACTGGTAATGGTCGCTGTGGGTGTCCGGGCGGATGGCCAGGCGCACCTGCGCCGGGTTGCTGGCATCCAGTACCTGGATATTGCCAGAATCGAAATCGCAGTCGATGTGCAGGGGGGACAGCGTTACGCTCATGGGCCGGGCTCCTTTGTGGGCATTGTTGTAGGCGTACTGTACACGGCTTGGCCGTGCAAAGTGGCGCTCGGTCCCATGCCCCCCCTGCAGAGTGTCTCAGTCCCAATCAGGGGCAAGGCCCGGCGGGCTGACTTCACGGCCATTGCGTTCCAGCGTGGCGATGCGTGCCATGTCCTGGTCATCCAGCTTCAGGCTACGGGCCAACAGGTTGCTGGCCAGGTTCTCGCGCTTGGTCGACGAGGGGATCACCGCGTAGCCCAGTTGCAGTGCCCAGGCCAGGGCAACCTGGGCCACGGTGGCCTTGTGCTTGGTGGCGATCTCGGTCAGCACCGGGTCCTTCAGCACCTTGCCGTAGGCCAAGGTCATGTAGGACGTGATAGTGATGCCTTGCGCCTCGAGATAGGCAGCCAGCTTGCTGTTCTGCAAGTACGGGCTGAGCTCGATCTGGTTGGTGGCGATTTCGCCTTTGCCCACCACCTCGATGGCTTGCTCGGTCAACGCGATATTGAAGTTCGACACCCCGATCTGGCGGGTCAGGCCCGCTTTCTTGACCTCGGCCAAGGCGGCCATGTAGGCGGGCAGGTCAACGCCGTTGCCCGGGGCTGGCCAGTGGATGAGCAACAGGTCCACGTAGTCGGTGCGCAGTTTTTTCAGGCTTTCCTTCAAGCTGTCTTGCAGCTTGTCATGGGCATAGTTGTCGACCCAGATCTTGGTGGTAATGAACAACTCACCGCGTGGTACACCGCTCTCGGCGATGGCCTGGCCGACCTCTGCTTCGTTCTTGTAGACCTGCGCGGTGTCGATGGCCCGGTAGCCCAGCTTGAGGGCGGCCTTGACCGAGTCGATGACCGTCTGGCCTGTGAGGCGAAAAGTACCGAGACCAAAAGATGGAATGCTCATGAGGTGGCTCCTGCTAGGTGAGGGAAGGGGCTGGAATTCAGCCAGGGGGGCAGCCCCGTCCGTTGTTTGAGTGTGGAGCAGTGTGCAAGTTTGATGCGATTTGATTAAGGCGGGGTTCGACCAAGGACATTTGATCCCCAGGCAAAAAAGGGCGCAGGCGTGGGTGGGCTGGGAGGAAGCTGGGGCAGGGTTGAGCGGTACCGGCGGGTACAAATGAAACGGCCCGCCATTGCGGCGGGCCGTGGTGTTGCAGGTGGCAATCAGCGGCGACGGAACAGCGGCAGCGGCTCGTCGGTAGCGGCCTGGTAGGTCACCGAGAAGTCCTTGAGGCCCTGCAATGCGTCTTCCGGGTCCTTGTCGGCACGGATGGCGAATGCATCGAAACCGCAACGGGCCATGTAGAACAATTGGTCGCGCAGTACGTCACCAATGGCACGCAGCTCGCCCTTGAAGCCGTAGCGGTCACGCAGCAGGCGCGCGTTGGAGTAGCTGCGCCCGTCGGTGAAGGCGGGGAAGTTCAAGGCGATGACCTGGAAGTACTGCACGTCTTCACCGATTTCTTCGGCTTCCTGGTCGCTGTCCAGCCACACGCCAAGGCCGCCGTCGCGGGCCTTGAGCACATGGGCATGGTCACGCCACATCTGCAGCGGAACGATGTAGTCGTCGCAGTTGGTCAGCTCGTCGAAAGACGTTTCCTTGGGCAGCAGGTGCCAGGTTTCGTCGACGATCTGATTGTTCTTAATGATTCGCTGCATAGACGCGTTCCTTGAAGGGGTCGATACCGATACGCTGGTAGGTGTCGATGAAACGCTCTTCCTCGGTACGTTGCTCGACGTACACCGCGATCAGCTTTTCGATCACATCGGCCATGTCATCCTGGGCGAAGGACGGGCCGAGGATCTTGCCCAGGCTTGCGCCGCGTGCAGCGTTGCCGCCCAGCGACACCTGGTAGAACTCCTCACCTTTCTTGTCCACGCCGAGGATGCCGATGTGGCCCACGTGGTGGTGGCCGCAGGCGTTCATGCAGCCGGAAATGTTCAGGTCGATTTCGCCGATGTCGAACAGGTAGTCCAGGTCGTCGAAGCGGCGCTGGATGGACTCGGCAATCGGGATCGACTTGGCATTGGCCAGCGAGCAGTAATCACCGCCCGGGCAGCAGATGATGTCGGTCAGCAGGCCGATGTTCGGGGTGGCGAAGCCGCTTTCGCGCAATTCCAGCCACAGCGCGTGCAGTTGGCGCTGCTCGACATCGGCCAGGATGATGTTCTGCTCGTGCGAAGTACGCAGGAAGCCGAAGCTGTAGCGCTCGGCCAGGTCGGCCACCGCGTCCAGCTGCTTGTCGGTCAGGTCACCCGGGGCCACGCCGGTGGGTTTGAGCGACAGGGTAACGGCCACGTAACCCGGCCGCTTGTGAGCGCGGGTGTTGCGCGAGCGCCAGCGGGCGAAGCCAGGGTACTCGGCGTCCTGGGCGGCGAAGTCGACGTTGTCCAGGGCCAGGTATTCGGGGTCGACGAAGTGGCGCGATACCCGCTGCACTTCGGCTTCGGTCAGGGTAGTGCTGCCGCCACGCAGGTGGACCATTTCGGCCTCGACCTTTTCGGCGAACACTTCCGGGGTCAGGGCCTTGACCAGGATCTTGATCCGCGCCTTGTACTTGTTGTCACGGCGACCGTAACGGTTGTACACGCGCAGGATGGCGTCGAGGTAGCTGATCAGGTCTTGCCACGGCAGGAATTCGTTGATGAACGAGCCGACCACCGGGGTACGCCCCAGGCCGCCGCCTACCAATACGCGGAAGCCCAGCTCACCGGCCGCATTGCGCACCGGCTCCAGGCCGATATCGTGCACTTCGATGGCGGCACGGTCTTCCTGCGAGCCATTGATGGCAATTTTGAACTTGCGCGGCAGGAAGGCGAATTCCGGGTGGAAGGTGGTCCACTGGCGCACAATTTCGCACCATGGCCGTGGGTCGATGACCTCGTCTGCAGCAACCCCGGCGAACTGGTCGGTGGTGGTGTTGCGCAGGCAGTTGCCGCTGGTCTGGATCGCGTGCATCTGCACTTTGGCCAGCTCGGCAAGGATGTCTGGAACATCTTCCAGCGCCGGCCAGTTGTACTGCACGTTCTGCCGGGTGGAAATGTGGGCGTAGCCCTTGTCGTAGTCGCGGGCGATCTTGGCCAGGGTGCGAACCTGGGTGGCGTTCAGCTGGCCGTACGGCACGGCGACACGCAGCATCGGCGCGAAACGTTGGATGTATAGGCCGTTCTGCAGGCGCAGAGGGCGGAATTCTTCTTCGCTCAGCTCACCGGCCAGGTAGCGGCGGGTCTGATCACGGAACTGCTTGACGCGGTCCTCGATGATCCGCTGATCGTACTCGTCGTATACGTACATAAAAGTCCTGTCTCAGGCATGCAGCTATTCGCGCGCACGGCCGCGCACTCCGGTACGGAGCCGGGGAACGATAGCAGGTTGCGTTTATGCGCTAAAGTGATGTTTTTGCATATGAAAAGAACCAAATGGACTATGTGAGACTGACTGCCATTTGTGCCCAGTATACCGGCGCGGCGGGTATAATCCGCGGTTTGCGTTACAGGGATGCCAGCCCATGTTGAAGGCGTTGTGCCAAAGCATTTGTCTTGCCTTGCCGCTGGCGGCGAGCGCACAACCGGCTTCGGTGGTGTTCCTCAACCCGGGGCTGTCCAGTGAGACGTTCTGGAACAGCTACAGCCGGTTCATGCAGGCCGCCGCCCAGGAGCTGGGCATGACCCTGCGCGTGCAATACACCGAGCGCAGTGCCGACCAGGCGTTGACCCAGGCAAGGGCGATACTCACCGCGCCGCAGCGGCCCGATTACCTGATAGTGGTCAACGAGCAATACGTGGCGCCGGAAATCCTGCGCCTTTCGCGCGGCACTGGGGTGAAGCTGCTGCTGGTGAACAATGGCCTCACGGCCAGCCAGGAGCGCAGCATCCTGGCCCAGCCCGACAAGTTTGCCGCGCCACTGGGCACACTGACCAGCAATGACGAACAGGCGGGTTTCGAGATGTTGCATCAGATGGTCGCGCGATTGCCACGTGGCCATGGCCCGGTAGAGTTGCTGGCGTTTGTCGGCGTCAAGACCACGCCGGCCTCGCAACTGCGCGAGCAGGGTATGCGCAGGGCGCTGGCCGATTTCCCCCAGGTGCGCCTGCGTCAGGTGGTGTATGGCGGCTGGAGCCGACAGCGGGCCTACGAGCAGGCGCAGCTGCTGCTGCAGCGTTACCCGAACATCGGCCTGGTGTGGTCGGCCAATGACGAAATGGCCTTCGGCGCCATGCAAGCTTTCCAGGAAGCCGGCCATACGCCGGGGCGTGACGTGCTGTTCGGTGCTGTGAACAGCTCGCCCGAGGCGCTGCGTGCGCGCATCGACGGCCGCCTGAGCGTGCTGTTGGGTGGGCATTTCACCCTCGGTGGCTGGGCCATGGTGATGCTGCACGATGATGCCCAGGGGCTGGCGCTGAACCGTGATGGCTTGCGTGTACACACGGCGCCGGTCATGCAGGTGATTGACCCGGCCAAGGCCAGGCGTTGGCTGAAACTGCTGGAGCGGGACGACTATGGCGTGGATTTTCAGCGTTACAGCGCCGAAGGGCGGCCTGCCAGTTACCAATACCCGTTTTTGACGTCGCCGGTCGAATATTGAAAGACCCTGCTTGAGAGAAGGGCATTGCTCGTCTTAACTGCTGGTTGTGAAGTGCATTCCCATAACCACTACAAGAGGCAATGCAATGGGAAACTCAACCAAGGTCCGCAAAGCTGACAGCAGTGTCGATGCCTGGGCGATCCTCTGCCTGATCGTGCTGGTGGTCGTCACCGCCGTTTACTGGGTCAGCCACCAGTGACTTGAACCTTCCGACCGTGATGCAGCCACGGCGCCTGCGGCAGCCATTGCGCAGGTGTTGTGCTTTGCGGCCCCGTGATTAACGCGCGGTAAGGTGTAGCGCCAGTTGCACCAGGCCAATCAGCACGGCAATGAACACCAAGGTGAACAGTGTGCCCATGACGATGAAATGGCTTGCCTTGCCATGGGTGAAGTCGCGGGCGCGGTTCTTGCCGCTTTGCACGCCGAAGGCGGCGGCGAGGATGCTGTGCAGCATCTGCCAGAAGGTCGGCGGTTTGCCTTGGCTGGAATCGTCCATGGTGGCTCCTGAATAATCAGAGGCAATCAGGGACAGTGTAGGTGGGGTTTGCCGCTACCGTGCAACCCGTTCGCGACCCGAGCCCGCGCCTGCCGAAGCAACCGGGCCCGGGCAGCCGCAACCGGGTGTCGCGAAGGGCCGCAAGGCGGCCCCGGCAGACTCAGCTGTCGTAACCCAGGTTAGGGGCCAGCCAGCGCTCGCTGACGCTGACATCCTGGCCTTTACGCGCGCTGTAACACTCGATCTGGTCCTTGTCGACCTTGCCCACGGCAAAGTACTGCGCCTGCGGGTGGGCGAAGTACCAGCCACTGACCGCCGCGGCCGGGAACATCGCGAAGTGCTCGGTGAGGAACACGCCGCTTGGCCCGGTTTCGCCAATGGCCGTGCCATCGAGCAGGCGGAACAGGGTCTCTTTTTCGGTATGGTCCGGGCAGGCCGGGTAGCCCGGTGCCGGGCGGATGCCGCGGTACTGCTCCTTGATCAGCGCTTCGTTGTCCAGTTGCTCGTCGCGGGCATAACCCCAGTGTTCCTTGCGCACCTGTTCGTGCAGCCATTCGGCACAGGCTTCGGCCAGGCGGTCGGCCAGGGCCTTGACCATGATCGAGCTGTAGTCGTCGCCTTTGTCCTGATACGCCTTGGCCACTTCCTCGGCACCAATGCCGGCCGTGGTGATGAAGCCCCCCACGTAATCGGTCACGCCGCTGCCTTTGGGCGCGACGAAGTCGGCCAGCGACCAGTTGGCCTTGCCGTCCGGCTTGATGGTTTGCTGGCGCAGGTGGTGCAGGGTGGCCAAGGTCTGGCCATCTGCACCGTAGACTTCGATATCGTCATCGGCGACCTGGTTGGCCGGCCAGAAGCCGAACACCGCCCGGGCACTGATCAGCTTTTCGTCGATCAGCTTGTCGAGCATTTCGCGGGCATCGTTGTACAGCGCCGTGGCCGCTTCGCCGACCACCTCGTCGGTGAGGATGCGCGGGAACTTGCCGGCCAGGTCCCAGGAAATGAAGAACGGTGTCCAGTCGATGTATTCGGCCAAGGTGCGCAGATCGATGTCTTCCAGCACCTTCACGCCGGTGAAGGAGGGTACCGCTGGCTGGTAGCCGGCCCAATCGTATTGCGGCTTGGCGGCGATGGCCTGGGCGTAGCTCAGGCGCTCGGTACGGGCACTGCGGTTGGCGGTGCGTTCGCGTACTTCCACGTACTCCTGGCGGGTCCGCTCGATGAAACCTGGCTTGAGCTCCCTGGACAGCAGCTGGGTAGCCACGCCAACCGCGCGCGAGGCGTCGGTGACGTAGACCACGGCATCGTTGCTGTACTTCGGTTCGATCTTGACGGCGGTATGCGCCTTGGACGTCGTGGCGCCCCCGATCATCAGCGGCAGCGTGAAGCCCTGGCGCTGCATTTCGCGGGCAACGTGGACCATCTCGTCCAGCGACGGCGTGATCAGGCCGGAGAGGCCGATGATGTCGCACTTTTCGTCGCGAGCGGTTTGCAGAATTTTCTCGGCCGGCACCATCACGCCAAGGTCGACGATATCGTAACCGTTGCAGCCCAGCACCACGCCAACGATGTTCTTGCCGATGTCGTGCACGTCGCCTTTCACCGTGGCCATCAGGATCTTGCCTTTGGCTTCGGGCTTGTCACCTTTCTCGGCCTCGATGAAGGGGATCAGGTGCGCCACTGCCTGCTTCATCACCCGGGCCGACTTGACCACCTGGGGCAGGAACATCTTGCCCGCGCCGAACAGGTCCCCGACCACGTTCATGCCGTTCATCAGCGGGCCTTCGATCACTTCGATCGGGCGTGCGCACTGCTGGCGGCACGCTTCGGTGTCCTCGACGATGAATGCGGTAATGCCCTTGACCAGCGCGTGCTCCAGGCGTTTTTCCACCGGCAGCGAGCGCCACTCTTCGTTTTCCACCTCCTTGGTGGCGCCGCCGCCGCGGTAGTCTTCGGCGATTGCCAGCAGGGCGTCGGTACCGTGCGGGGTGCGGTTGAGCACCACGTCCTCGACCTTTTCGCGCAGCGCAGCGGGAATTTCGTCGTAGATTTCCAGCTGGCCGGCGTTGACGATACCCATGGTCAGGCCGTTCTGGATCGCGTGGTAGAGGAACACCGAGTGGATCGCCTCACGCACCGGGTTGTTGCCACGGAACGAGAACGACACGTTGGACACACCGCCCGAGCTCAGCGCATGCGGCAGGTGGTCGCGAATGTAGGCACAGGCTTCGATGAAATCGACGGCGTAGTTGTTGTGCTCTTCGATACCGGTGGCGACGGCGAAGATATTCGGGTCGAAGATGATGTCTTCCGGCGGGAAGCCCACTTCGTTGACCAGGATGTCGTAACTGCGCTGGCAGATTTCCTTCTTGCGCGCAGCCGTGTCGGCCTGGCCCACTTCGTCGAAGGCCATGACCACCACGGCGGCGCCGTAGCGTTTGCACAGGCGGGCATGGTGCTTGAACTGCTCCACGCCTTCTTTCATGGAAATGGAGTTGACGATGCCCTTGCCCTGGATGCACTTCAGGCCCGCCTCGATCACTTCCCACTTCGACGAGTCGATCATGATCGGCACGCGCGAGATGTCCGGTTCGCCAGCGATCAGGTTGAGGAAGCGGACCATGGCGGCCTGGGAGTCGAGCATCCCTTCGTCCATGTTGATGTCGATCACCTGGGCGCCGGCTTCGACCTGCTGCAGGGCGACTTCCAGGGCTTCGGTGTAGTTCTCTTCACGGATAAGCCGGGCGAACTTGGCGGAGCCGGTGATGTTGGTACGCTCGCCAACGTTCACGAACAGCGACTGGCGGTCGATGGTGAACGGCTCCAGGCCCGACAGGCGGCAGGCCTTGGCGATTTCCGGAATCTCGCGTGGCGGGTATTTGGCGACCGCTTCGGCAATCGCCTGGATGTGGCCTGGGGTGGTACCGCAGCAACCGCCGATGATGTTGAGGAACCCGCTGGCGGCGAACTCCTCGACCACCGCGGCCATTTCGGCAGGGCTTTCGTCGTATTCACCGAAGGCGTTGGGCAGGCCGGCGTTGGGGTGTGCCGAGACATGGGTGTCGGCCTTGGTCGACAGTTCTTCCAGGTACGGGCGCAGGTCCTTGGCGCCCAGGGCGCAGTTCAGGCCCACGGAAATCGGCTTGGCGTGGCGTACCGAGTTCCAGAACGCTTCGGTGGTCTGGCCCGACAGGGTGCGCCCGGAGGCATCGGTAATGGTGCCGGAGATCATGATCGGCAGTTCGATGCTGTCTTCCTCGAACACCTGTTGCACGGCGAAGATCGCCGCCTTGGCGTTGAGGGTGTCGAAGATGGTCTCGATCAGGATCAGGTCGGCGCCGCCTTCGATCAGGCCACGGGTGGCCTCCACATAGTTGACCACCAGCTCGTCGAAGGTGACGTTGCGGTAGCCAGGGTCGTTGACGTCCGGTGAAATCGAGCAGGTGCGGCTGGTAGGGCCGAGCACGCCAGCAACGAAGCGCGGCTTGTCGGGGGTTTCCAGCGTCTTGGCATCGGCCACCTGGCGGGCAATGCGCGCACCTTCGACGTTCAGCTCGTAAACCAGCGATTCCATGCCGTAGTCGGCCTGGGAGATTTGCGTGGCATTGAAGGTGTTGGTTTCGAGAATATCCGCGCCCGCATCCAGGTAGGCTTTCTCGATGGCAGCGATCACGTCTGGGCGGCTGAGCAGCAACAAATCGTTGTTACCCTTGACATCGCTTGGCCAATCGGCGAAACGCGTGCCACGATAGTCGTGTTCCTCGAACCGGTAGCTTTGGATCATAGTGCCCATGCCGCCGTCGAGGATCAGGATGCGCTCTTTGAGGGCGTTCTGGAGTGCTTGGAGACGAGCGCTGCGGTCGGACATAGGAACTACCTGGTCGGGCGAATATCAGAAGGGGCCGAATCATAACAAAGCTGCGCGGTTTTTAGGTGCATCGCCCATTTCCATGAATTCTGCTCATGTTGGCCTAGCCGGTGAAAAACGGTGGCCAAGGACGACCAGGCAACAAATCGTGATGGCTTCAAGAACCAGGACTTTCCGCACATGGTGCAACGTATCCTTGCCGGCGCTTTCGCCCTGCTCCTCAGTGGCGCGGTGCTTGGGCAAGCTCCCCAGTCGAGCCCGGCCATATCCTACACCCGGGACATTCAACCCATTTTCACCGAGAAATGCGTGGCCTGCCACGCCTGCAACGATGCCGCCTGCCAACTGAAGCTGGAAAGCCCCGAAGGCGCAGTACGCGGGGCCAGCAAGGTTCCGGTGTACCAGGGCGAACGCAGCCAGGCAGTGCCCACCACGCGGCTGTTCTACGACGCCCACAGCGAGAGCGAGTGGCGCAAGAAAGGCTTCTACTCGGTGCTCGACAACCAGGGCAGCCAGGCCGCGCTGATGGCGCGCATGCTCGAACTGGGGCACAAGACGCCACTCACGCCCAATGCCAAGGTGCCTGACGAGATCGTCCTGGGCCTGAACCGCAACAACATGTGCCCCTTGCCCCATGAGTTCGATGCCTACGCCGGCGCCCATCCCAGGGAAGGCATGCCGCTGGCCGTGACCGGGTTGACGGACCAGGAATACGACACCATGCGCCGTTGGCTGGCCGCCGGCGCGCCGGTCGAATACCAGCCGATCCAACCCAGCGCTGCCGAAGCCCGGCAAATCGCCGAATGGGAGGAACTGCTCAACCGCCCGGGCTCCACCGAAGCACTGGTTGGCCGCTGGCTGTACGAGCACCTTTTCCTGGCGCATATCTATTTTACAGGGGGTGAGCAGGGCCATTTCTTCCAGTGGGTGCGCTCGCGTACGCCAAGCGGCCAGCCAGCAGACATCATCGCCACGCGGCGGCCCAACGACCCGCCCGGTACCGACTTCTACTACCGGTTGATCCCGGTGCAGGGCGTGATCGTGCACAAGACGCACATCACCTACCCAATGGGGCCGCAAAAGCTCAAGCGGGTGAAGCAGCTGTTCTATGCCGGTGACTGGCATGCCAGCGCGCTGCCCGGCTATGGCCCACGCCACCGCGCCAACCCGTTCGAAACCTTCGAGGCCATCCCGGCGGTGGCGCGCTACCAGTTCATGCTGGATAACGCCGAGTACTTCGTGCGCACCTTCATCCGCGGGCCTGTCTGCCGGGGGCAGATCGCCACCGACGTGATTCGCGACAACTTCTGGGCGTTGTTCCAGGAGCCCGCGCACGACCGCTACATCACCGATGCGCACTACCGCGGCGAAGCCACGCCGTTGCTGGCCATGCCAGGCCAGAACGACGACGTGGGCAGTGTGCTGAGCCTGTGGCACGCGTACCGCGACAAGCGCAACGCGTATGAAAAGCTGCGCCGGGAAGCCTATGCCGAGCTGCCGGCCCCAGGCTGGGCGACGCTGTGGGCCGGTAACGACAATGCCTTGCTGAGCATATTCCGTCATTTCGACAGCGCCTCGGTCACCAAGGGCCTGGTCGGCGACGTGCCCCTTACCGTCTGGCTGTTCGACTACCCGCTGCTCGAACGCACCTATTACCAGCTGGCAGTCAATTTCGATGTGTATGGCAACGTGTCCCACCAGTTGCAGACGCGCCTGTACTTCGACCTGATCCGCAACGGTGCCGAGGTCAATTTCCTGCGCCTGATGCCGGCAGACCAGCGCAAGGCGATTCTTGGCGACTGGTACCAGAACAGCGGCAAGGTCAAGATGTGGCTGGACTACGAGGACATCGACAGTGACACGCCGAGCGGTATCAAGCTTGACCCGCGCAACCCCACGCGCGACTTCGGCCTCAAGCTGTTGCAGCGCACCGGCAGCCTGAATGCCGCGCCCGACCCGATCAACCGCTGCCAGGGCGCCTTCTGCTCGCGGCCGCAAATGAGCGAAGAGTTCCGCAATGCCGAGCAGTCGCTAAGCCGCCTGGTCTCGCGCCCGGCGGCCGGGCTGAAGGTGATCAACCAGCTGCCCGAGGCGACGATGTTGCGCATCGAAGGGCAGGGCGGCCAGCGCCAGGTGTACAGCCTGCTACGCAACCGCGCGCACAGCAACGTGGCCTTCCTGCTTGGCGAGGCCTATCGCTACCAGCCTGGCCTGGACACCCTGACCCTGTACCCCGGTGTGCTCAGCAGTTACCCCAACTTCATGTTCAACATCCCGACCAAGGATGTGCCGGAATTCGTCGAGGACATGGAGTACGCGAAGGACGATGCGGCGAAGTTCGAACGCATTGTCATGCGCTGGGGCGTGCGCCGCAGCCACCCAGAGTTCTGGCGCTACTTCCATGACCTGAACAGCTTCATCAAGGAAACCGAGCCGCTCGAGGCCGGGGTGCTGGACATGAACCGCTACGAAAACCTCTGATCGGTTTGGCTGACCTTTCCGATACACCTGCGGTCGGAAAGGGTTAGGTGGCCTGTATCGGTGCTCACGCAGCCGATACGGGCCTCAATGCACCGAAAAGCGCAGGTTCTTTCATGTTGTATTCGCTTCAGGCATTGCGGGCGTTCGCCGCTTGGGTGGTGGTCTGCCACCATTTCATGCAGATCTTCTTCGATTTCCATGCCACGGGCCCCGTCGGCCAATTGCTCACTGACCGGGGCGCCGTGGGCGTGGACATCTTCTTCGTGATCAGTGGGCTGGTCATCTACCTGTCGACCTGCGACAAGCCGGTCGAGCCGCGCCAGTTTCTGCTCAACCGGGTGCTGCGCATCGTTCCCGCCTACTGGTTCTATACGGCCCTGATGGCCTTGCTGTTGCTGGCGTTTAGCCAATGGATGCCGCACCAGGTGTTCAGTTGGCATCACCTGCTGCTGTCGCTGCTGTTCATCCCGGCGGAGAACCCCGGCGGTTATGGCCTGTATCCCACCTTGAACGTGGGCTGGACGCTGAACTTCGAAATGTTCTTCTACCTACTGTTCGGCCTGGCTTTCCTTGTGCGCAAACGGCACCACCTGTTGCTGGTGGCTGGCGCCTTGCTGCTGGTCAGCGAGGTGCTGGGGCGGTTTGGCTTGCTCAGCCGCTTTTACAACAACGACATCATCTATGAGTTCCTGCTCGGCATCGGCCTTGGGGTCTTGTACCGCCATGGGCTGATCCGCCAGGGCCGGGTGCTGGCGTTGCTGTTGCTGGGGGCGGCAGGCCTGGCCATCTATCACCTCGATGCATCGCAGCGTTTGCTGCATTGGGGCGTGCCGAGCGCAATGATCGTGCTGGCCTTCATCGCCCTGGAACCGATGTTCAAAGGCAACCGGCTGCTCAAGGCGCTGGGCGACTGCTCGTATTCCGTGTACCTGATCCATGTGCTGGTGCTGTATGCCGGCTGGTTCGCCAGCCAGCGGCTGCAGTTGAATCCTTACTGGGTATTCGCCGTGTGCGTGCCGTCCATTGGACTAATGTCGTGGTTCAGCTATTGCTGGCTGGAACGTGGCCTGTACCGGCGCATGCAGGCGTGGCTGGCGGCGCCGCGAGGGGGCGAGCCGGCCTATGCGCTTTCCCGAGTCAAATACTAGGACTTTGTTCGATGCGCCGGTTGGCGTACACTTGGCGGCAAGTCTGTGAGGAACCTACATGAGCGCTATAACCATTACCGACGCCGCCCATGACTACCTGGCCGATCTGCTCTCCAAGCAGAACACGCCTGGCATCGGCATTCGTATTTTCATCACCCAGCCGGGCACCCAGTACGCCGAAACCTGCATCGCCTACTGCAAGCCGGGCGAAGAGAAGCCTGACGACACCGCCGTTGGCCTCAAGAGCTTTACCGCTTACCTGGATGCGGTCAGCGTGCCGTTCCTGGAAGATGCCCTGGTCGATTACGCCACCGACCGCATGGGTGGCCAGCTGACCATCAAGGCGCCGAACGCCAAGGTGCCGATGGTCAATGAAGACAGCCCGATCAACGAGCGTATCAACTACTACCTGCAGACCGAGATCAACCCTGGTCTGGCCAGCCATGGCGGCCAGGTCAGCCTGGTAGATGTAGTGGACGACGGCATTGCTGTGCTGCAGTTTGGCGGTGGTTGCCAAGGGTGCGGCCAGGCTGACGTAACTTTGAAAGAAGGCATCGAGCGCACCCTGCTCGAGCGTATCCCGGAGCTGAAGGGCGTGCGTGACGTGACTGACCACAGCCAGAAAGAAAACGCCTACTACTAAGCCTTCCGGCAGCTGCTGGGCTGCAGCAGCACCGTTGCCTTGGCTCATGCTTGCTCTGGCTGCGTTGCAGCCCGATCGCGACACGAGGCCGCGCCTGAACAGGCCGCTAAAGTCCGCACACTTAGCAATAAAGTGTTACGTTTTCAAGCCCTGCGACAACAGGCCGCAGCCCGTATTTCAAGGGCTGCAGGCCTTACCTGCCCAAGTCGGGTAGAACCCCTCTGGGTGTCATGCCAGAATGCCCCGGTTTTTTCGACCGGCCCGTCCCGAGGGCCGGCACCTTCCCTGTAAAGGATGGTTTCATGAATGATCTATATAGCCGGCGGGCAGTCGTCGCCGGCATGGGCGTTCTCGGGCTCGGCCTGCTGGCGGGCTGCAGCCCGGCGCGGGGGCTCGAGTTCAAGTACGGCAAGAACATGAGCAACGAGATCCTCGGGCGCAAGTTCAGCCTCAAGGACCCGCAAGGCAACGTGCGTACCCTGTCGAGCTTCTACGGCAGCATGCCCATGATTTTCTTCGGTTTCACCCAGTGCCCGGCGATCTGCCCGACCACGCTGGCGCGTGCGGCGCAGATACGCAAGACGCTGCGCGGCCGCGACCGCGACCTGTTCCAGGTGGTGTTCATCACCCTGGACCCGGAGCGCGACACCCCCGAGGTGCTCGATGCCTACGTCAAGGCCTTTGACCCCACGTTCATCGCACTGACCGGCACCCCCGAAGAAATTGCCGCAGTAGCCAAGGAATTCAAGGTGTTCTACGAGAAAGTCCCGGCCGGGGACACCTACACCATTTCTCATTCGTCCACCAGCTACGTCTACGATACACGTGGCACCCTGCGCCTGAGCCTGGGCCATTCCCTGACAGCCAAGGAATGCGCCGAAGACCTGGTCACCCTGATGGAGATCTGCTGAATGTTGATGCAACCGATCAAACGCGGCTTGGCTGCCCTGGCCCTTGCCGGGCTGGCACTGCCGGCCCTGGCCCAGACCACCGTGAGTGAAGCCTGGGTGCGTGCCAGCGTGCCGCACCAGCAGTCCACCGGCGCATTCATGACCCTGACCGCCAGCAGCGACAGCAAGCTGGTGAGCGTGGCGTCGCCAGTTGCCAAGACCGTTCAGGTACACGAAATGACCATGAACGGCGATGTGATGGGCATGCGTGAGGTGAAGGCTGTCGAGCTACCCGCGGGCAAAGCCGTTACGCTGGACCCGAATGGGCTGCATGTGATGCTGATGGGCCTGAACGGCCAGGTCAAGGAAGGCGAAAAAGTACCGCTGAGCCTGACCATCGAAGACGCCACAGGCGCCAAGGAAACCTTGGAAGTGCAGGCTGAAGTGCGCGCGCTCACCGCCGAGGCGGGCGGCGGCCACGACCACATGCACATGCAGCACTGACAGGTTCCAGCAAGGCAGCCTTGGCGCGCCGGTCAACTGCGAAACTTGGGCAGTGGCCGGTCGAGGGTCAGCGAGGTCAAGGTCTTGCGGACTTGCGCCTCGTCGGCTTCCAGCGCCCGTAAACTCGCGCGAATCTTGCCTGCGGCGGGCACATCGCCCTGCCGGTCGATCCAGTCGGCAATCTCCTTGCACGCGCTACTCAGGCAGGCCTGGCGCTGGTTCATCAGCGACAGTAGGGTGGTGAGCTCTCTTTGGGACATGGCAGGATCCTCCGTTCAGCCCTGTTAGTGTAGCAGTGGCTAGGCGGCCTGCCTGTGGCGAGGTGCCACAGCTCAGCCTGACCTCCAGGCGCTGCGATAAACGCCCGGCGGCACGCCGTAGGCCTGCTTGAACTGCCGGCTCAGGTGGCTCTGGTCGGCAAAGCCCAAGTCGAACGCGACCTGCGACGCTACCAGGCCGCTTTTCAGCATTTCCCGTGCACGGGCCAGGCGCCGCTGTTTGAGCCAGGCATGCGGCGGCAGGCCGGTAGCCTGGCGAAACACCCGGGCGAAGTGAAATGGCGACAGGTTGACCGCCGCTGCCAGCGCCTCCAGCGAAGGCGGGTCGGCCAGCCGGCTTTCCAGCAGTTCGCGCGCGCGGGCCACTGCCAGGGGCTCTTGGCCCGGGGCCGAAGGCGCCGCGCATTGCCCATGGCGCTGCACCAGCGCCAGCACCGCCTGGCGCCAGGCGGTTTGCTGCTGCAGGGCGCTGGCACCGGCTTCTGACAACTGGTGCAGTTGGCTGAATGCAACGGCCAGCGCAGGGTCTTGGATCACGCTGGCCTTGAAGCTGGGCATGCCGTGACGCCCCAGCTCCAGTTCCTCGAGCACCCCTGTGACCCGTTCATGATCGGGGTAGAAACCGCGATAGCGCCAACCTGCTTCGTGAGCGGTGGCGCCGGTGTGCAGTTCGTCCGGATTGATCAACACCATGCTGCCGACCGGGGCCAGGTGCTCGCTGCCGCGGTGCCAGAAACGCTGGGCCCCGGACTCGATCACGGTGAACACATAACCCTCGTGGACATGCGGGGCAAAGCGCTGCTGAACGTAACGCGCGTGCAGCATCTCGACGTCACCCAGCGCTGGCGCCTGCCAAAGGTGTGTCTGCTCGCGCAGTGCCCCGCTCATGCCAGCCAACTGCGCAACAGGAAGAAGATCAACATGCTCACCAGCATGCTCAGCACTACGCTGCGGGTCAACAGCACCAAGGTGATGGCCGCCAGTGAGCCCAGCAGGTAGGGGTTGAGCAGGCTCAGTTCGAGCTGGTGCTCGGGCAGGAAAATGATGGGGCCGCAGATAGCCGTGAGCATGCCCGGCACGGCAAAGCCCAGAAATTGCCGCGCGTTGGAGCTAAGCCGTAAGGGCAGGCGCGGTTCCAGAAACGCGTAGCGATTGAGAAACACGATGGCGCCCATGGCAAAAATCAGCACCCAGGTCATGTGCGTGCTCCGGCAAATTTCTGGCAGATGAAACCGGCGCTCATGCCCAGCAGCCCGGCGGCGACCAGGGCGGTCTCCCAGTGCCAGTAGCTGAACAATACCGAGCAGAACAGCGACACGGCTACGCACGCCAGCGTGGCGAGGTTGCGCACCAGTGGCGCGATCAAGGCCACGAAGGTGGCGACGATGGAAAAGTCCAGCCCGTACTGGTCCAGGTGTGGAATGCTCTGGCCCAGCAGGATGCCGGCCAGGGTGAACAGGTTCCAGGCAACGTAGAAGGTCAGGCCCACCCCTAACGCGTACCAGCGGTTGAACTGCTGCTGGTCGTACTGGCTGGTCAGGGCGAAGAATTCGTCGGTCAACAGAAAGCCCAGGCCCAGCCGCCAGCGCAGCGGCTGGTTGGACAGCACTGGGCGCATCGACAGGCCATACAGCAGGTGCTGTGAGGTCAACAGCAAAGTGGTCAGCAGTATCGATGCCAGGTTCGCGCCGCCCTTGAGCATGCCGATGGCCACCAGTTGCGCGGCGCCGGCAAAGACGATGGCCGACAGCCCTTGGCCCTGCCAAGGGCTTAGGTTGGCCTCGATGGCCATCGACCCGGCGAGCAGGCCCCAAGGGGCGACGGCAAGGGACAGCGGCAGGATGGCGATGGCGCCGTGGAGAAAGGCTTGGCGAGCAATGGTGGGCATGGTGTCTGCAATGCGTTTACAGGGCAGGCCAGCATGCCAGACGGGCAGGGGGTTGGCTTGAACGATCTTGCTGGTCGACAGCGCTTTTGGCATGGGCGCCCGTAATGCCCCCGGGCACCGGCTAGGGGTGTCGGGTCAGGTGTTGCTGCGCTGTCACGCAGCCATTGATGTCGACCGCCTTCTGCAGCAGGCTCAACCGGTGCTGTGGGTCCAGTTCGCTGAGCAGGCGGTACACCTCGGCCTGGTAGTCACGCTGGCGGCCCCACAGCATTTCCAGGCCTTGTGGCTGGTTGCGTCGGCAGGCCAGCTGGGTGGCAGGCTGCGGGTAATAGGGGGCGTACACGGTGGCCATGCTGGGGATGGCCTCCAGGGCTGTGCGGTAATCGCTACTGGCATTGTAGGGCTGGCACCAGGTGGCGATGGCCGGTGCGGGTGCGGCAAAGCCCTGCTTTAGGCTGGCTTCGAGCAACGGGCAGGCAGCTTCAGGGATCTGCGCCGCGGGAAGGTAGGTCATGTAGTACAGGGCCAACCGGTACTGGGCGACCGGGTGGCCCAGCTCGACCGACTTTTTCAACAGGGCCACCGCTGTAGGCAAGGTGTGAGCCATTGCCTGCCCCTGGCGGCTGAGCTCCGGGTCGGCGCCCAGCGACGTGCGCAGGGTGCTGCTGCCTTCTTCCTGATTGTCGGCCTGTTCCAGCAATGGCAACGCCTGGCGGTAGAGCAGGTCGGCATGCGGGTCGATATTAACCTCCAGCGCCTGGGCAGCCAGCGGCAGTAACGCAACCAGCAGCGCGGGCAGGCGCATGGCCAGGCTCACAGGTGAACCCCATGGGCGGCCAGGTGAGAGTGCACGGTTTCGACGGTCATGGCGGTCAAGCATTGCGCCTCGGGGAAATCGGAACGACCACGTATTCTAGCCAGCCAAGGGGCCTGGCCGAAAGGCCGCTGTGCAAATGTCAGACGAGTCTGATAGGGGTGACATTACGTTGGGCGTGTTTTTCCTGGGCCAGGCCCAGCTTGGCGGTGATCACCTTGGCCAAGGCATTGTTGCCCAGGTCGTTCAGGTGCAGGCGATCGATGAACAAATCTGCCCCGAACACGGGCGAGCTGCTGAGCATGCCGTTCATGTCGTAGCAGGGGACCGGATCGGCCTGGCTCTTGATGCGGCGAAAAAACGCCGAGTGCAGTTGGCTGTCGAACGCGCCGTCGAGCAGCCGGTCGAAGTTGCCCGGCTGCTGCTCCAGTGCCGCCAACATGGCCTGTTCACCGGCAGGCAGGGTTTCCCGGCACCAGGGCAGCAACGGTTGCAGGATGAAGGTCAGGGTCGCATGGCTGTCGGCCAGCAACCGGTCCCACTGCCGCAGCGTGCGGCCAATGGTGTCGGCGGCGCGGGCCAGGCGCTTCTCCGGGGCGGATAGCGGCCAACTGCCCACGGCTTCGGCTGGCGGCGGCGGCGCCAAGGCTTGACCAATGCGCCGCCACAACGATTGCCGGCGGGCGGCGGTGGCAGGCTGCAGGCCTTCGCTGAAGCTGTTGAGAAAGTCTTGGTAAGCCTTGCCATGGGCCGCTGCGGGGCTGGCAAGCACTTCGCACAGGGCTTCGTGGGCCAGGCTGTTCAGGCCGCTGAGCACGACCACGTGGCCGAGCTGGCCCAGGCGATGCTGGTGGGTCAGGAACAACAGCAGCTCCTGGCTGGCATTGAGCCCGCAACCGGCCAGGCTCAGCCAGACTTCGCCGGTGAGCATCGACAGGTGCGAGGCCACGGTGTGCTCGTCGGAGCTGGCGCCGATGCCCAGGGCTGTCGAGCCACCCACCAGCAAGTTGATGCGTGAAGCGCCGCCGCGCTCGCCCGCAGAAAAGCGCTTGCCGGCGCAATGGCTGTAGCGCAGGCCCAGGGCATCGGTGTTGATGGTGCCGGAGCGGTAGCTGGTTTCGTGCACATGCATGGTGTGTGGCGCGCGGCGGCTGCCGCGCAGCAGAAAGCGCTGGTAGTCCTGTGGTAGCGGCGAAGGAGGCGGGCTGGTGTGGGTGGGGTTCATGAATGCTCCTTCAATGGCGCCGTAGGGTGCACAGCAGTTTCAGGCCGCCAGTTCTTTCAGGTTGTACAGCAGGCCGCCTGCGGCGATCAGCAGCAGCGCCACTCCGGACGCCAGGCTGATGACCCGGTTGCTACGCTGCGAGGCGATCTTGCCGATGGCGAAGATGTACAGGCTGAGCACAGCGAAGTCGATGGCCACCCAGAGCAGCGACAGGACCACCATGCTTTTGCCGAACGACTCGGTGATCTGGATGAACTGCGGGAAGAAGGCGATGAAGAAGATGATGTCCTTCGGGTTGGAAATGCCCACCATGAACCCTTGCAGCAGCCCGCCACGGCCGGGCTTGGCCGCCTCGTTCGGGGCCTCGTTCGAGGCCGCAGCAGCCGGCGCCTGCAGCGCCTCGCGCAGGGTACCCACGGCAATGTGGCCGATGAACAGGCAGCCCAGCAGGCTCATGATGTTGAGCCAGGTCTTGTCGATGGCCGCGCTGGTGAGGATGATCCAGGCGGCTGCGCCAATCAGCACCAGGGACGCCCAGTTGGTGCCGACGGCGGTGAACATGGCCTTGCGCGAGCCCGAAGCGGCCGCAGTGTTGACGATCAGTGCCACCACTGGGCCGGGCGTGGCGATCAGCAGCAGGACGGTGAGGGCATAAGTGGCGGTGAGTGCGGTATTCACGGTCAGTTCTCGATCAGTATGTCGGGTGTCGGCTGGTGTGCGGTGTGGGTATGAAACGGGCAGCGCGACGGGTTCAGCGAACCTGCCTCCTGCAGCTGGTACTGCTTCCATTCGTAGTTGTCGGCATCGCCAAAAGCGCCAAGGGTGTCGGGCACGACGCCATCGTTGTAGTGGTGTACCCGCTCGCGGATGCGCGCGCGGATGCGCCGGCCGCTTTCGCTGCTGGTGTCGGCCACTTCGTCGAAGTTTTCCCGGGGGTTGATGACGAAGGTGATGTGCTGGCCCAGGTTGCGGCTTTTCATGCGCTGGTGGCCGGGGAAGTTCATGTTGATGAACAGCGGCATGCCGGCGTAGCAGAACGACCAGCCGGTATCGGCGGGGTCGGTCGGTATGCCCTGTGGCCAGGGGTGGGGGTCGCGCGCATGCACCCCGCGCAGCACCTTCCAGGCCAGCGCCTGCTGTTCGCTCAGGCTGCTGTCGGCTGCCGTCTGCAGAAACACCACCAGTGGGCTGCCGATGCGCTGCCGGGGTGTGATAGGTGCGATGAGGCGCACATAATCGGCCAGGCCCTGTGCGATATCATCCGCCAGTTGCTCGGCGCGTGCGAACAGGATGTAACAGGTTTCGCCGTTTACCGCCTTGCGGCCGAACAGGCACGGAAATTCGGGGTTGGCGAGAATGGTGCGAAATTGTTCTACGGTGGTGTACGTCCAGTGTTGCATGTCATGACCATGTTCAGCGGCGAGCTCTAGCGCATCCAGGCGATAGCAATTTCCATATCCCGTAAACATGATTTCCCCAGGCGTGAATTTAAATGAACGTTCCAGTCATATGCAGGCAGGATCTTGGTTATATTTGTTTTTTACCTGCATTTTCCGAGACGCACTTCACGTTGTAAAACGCGTGGAACTATGACCTACTATTAGTCTCACTCATGCTCGGGATATCGCCATGTCGGAACGCATCCAGGCCCTGCACGCATTGCGTGCCTTCGAGGTGGCGTCACGCTATGGCTCCTTCACCCGTGCGGCCGAAGAGCTTGCCTTGACCCAGGGTGCGGTCAGCCACCACATCAAGACCCTCGAAGCCATGTTTGGTTGCGACCTGTTCGAGCGCCGTGGGCCCAAGCTGAGCCTGACCGAGCATGGCCGTGTGCTGGCCCAGGAACTGAAAGTGGGCTTCAAGATCATCGAAAATGCCTGCGCGTTGTTGCGCCAGGACCGTTATGGCTTGCGCCTGAAGGCGCCTTCCACGCTGACCGTACGCTGGCTGTTGCGGGCGCTGGATGCGTTCAAGAAGCACGAAGACCACTGCAGTGTGCAGCTGTCGAGCGTGTGGATGGACATCGACAGCGTCGACTTCTATTCCGAGCCTTACGACTGCGCCATTCTTCTGGCCAGCGGGCGCTTCCCTGCCGACATCGACAGCTTCAAGCTGTTCGACGAGTGGCTGATACCGGTATGCCACCCCGATTACATGGCGCAAGCGCAGCCAGCCCTCAGCGACCTGCCGCAGTGCGAGTTCCTGCACCCTTCCCCCGACCGGCGCGACTGGCGGCGCTGGTTGGCGCGGATGGACGCGCTGCACATCAGTATCGACCAGGGGCAGGTATTCGACACGCTGGACCAGGGCATTTCGGCTGCCCAGCAGGGCCTGGGCATTTCGGTCGTCGACCTGGTACTGGCCAGTGCCGACCTGGCGGCCGGGCGCCTGGTTACGCCATTCAAGCATGCCGTGGCCACCGGCGACGGGTACTACATGACCTGGCTCAAGGCCAGCCCCAAGGCGCGGCAGATGCACAAGCTGCGTGACTTCCTGATGGGCCAGGTGCCGCCGCTGGCCTACAAGGATATCGACTACCTGTACGGTTGAGCCGTACTGCTTCGCGGTGGCAGAGCGCTGTGGCCAAAGTGCCTTGCAACGGCTGCGCGCATGCCAGCCAGCGGTTTAGAATGGCCGGCTTGCCATTTTGTTACCCGGAGCCTGCCCATGAGCAACCTGCAATTCCGCCAGCCCGTCATGACCGACGCCGAGCGCTGCTACCAGATTGAGGTGAGTGCCTACGAGGGCGACGAGGCGGCCACCCTGGAAAAGATCCGCACCCGTATCAGCCAGTATCCACAGGGCTTCCTGTTGCTCGAAGAGCAGGGCGGCATCGTGGGATTCATCAACAGCGGCTGTGCCCATGCCGTGGTGATGGCTGACGAGGCGTTCAAAGAGTTGGTCGGGCATGACCCGCAGGCAGCCAATGTGGTGATCATGTCGGTGGTGGTGGACCCTGCGCACCAGGGCAAAGGCTACGCCAAGCGGCTGATGGATGAATTCATTGCGCGGACCAAGGCGCAAGGCAAGCAGACCATTCACCTGATGTGCAAGGACCAGCATGTCGAGCTGTACCGCAAGATGGGCTACCAGTACGTGCGGCCTTCGCCCTCCGACCACGGCGGCATGGCCTGGCACGAAATGGTCATGGCCCTTTAGGCAACCGTGAAGCGGGCCTCAGCAGCCTGTGGCTGCTGAGGTTGCTGGGGTATCAGTACTCCCAGAAGATCCGCTGCAGCTCCTTGCTGTCCTGGGTCTTGGTCATCGCCACCATGGCCAGAATCCGCGCCTTCTGGGGGTTCAGGTCGTGTGCCACCACCCAGTCGTTCTTGTCATCTGGCTGTTCGGCGTTACGCAGCACGAGGCCACCCTGGTTGACGTGCGACGAGCGAATGATCTGCACACCCTCCTTGCGCAGTTCCTGCAGCGCCGGCACTACCCGTGAAGACACCGAGCCATTGCCGGTACCGGCGTGGATCAGCGCCTTGGCGCCATGTTGCGCCAACGCTTTGTAGGCGGTGTCGGTCACGTTGCCATAGCCATAGGCAATGTCCACCTGTGGCAGGCTGCTGATCTGTTTGATGTCGAACTCGGAGTTGACCGTGTGACGCTTGGCCGGCAGGCGGAACCAGTACGACTTGCCTTCCACGACCATGCCCATTGGCCCCCAGGCGCTCTTGAACGCTTCAGTCTTGATGTTGACGGCCTTGCTTACGTCACGGCCAGACTGGATCTCGTCGTTCATGGTCACCAGCACGCCCTTGCCTCGCGACTGCTGGTCGCCGGCCACGGCCACTGCGTTGTAGAGGTTGAGCATGCCGTCGGCGGACATGGCGGTGCCCGGGCGCATCGAGCCGACTACCACGATTGGCTTGTCGGTCTTCTCGACCAGGTTGAGGAAGTAGGCGGTTTCTTCCAGGGTGTCGGTACCGTGGGTGATGACGATACCGTCCACATCCTTGCTGTCGGCCAGTTCGGCGACGCGTTTGGCCAGCTTGAGCAGGTCATCGTTGCTGATGCTTTCCGAGGCGATCTGCATCACCTGCTCGCCGCGCACATTAGCGATGTCGGCGAGCTCCGGCACGCCGGCGATCAGCTTGTCCACCCCCAGCTTGGCAGCTTGGTAGGTGGCGCTGTTGGCGGCGCTGGCGCCAGCGCCGGCGATGGTGCCACCGGTGGCGAGGATGACCACGTTGGCCAGTTTCTGCCGGGTTTCGGCTTCCTTGGCCGAGGCGGCGGTGGGCAGGACCAGCAGCAGGGCGAGGGCGCTGGGGGCAAAGGTTTTCAGTGCGGCATTCATCGTTCTTGTGCTCTCTTCCAAATGAGATGGTTTTTGAATCGCGCAGCTTGCAAGGCATCTTTCATACCAGCTTGCGCGCGCAGTGGTGCAGGCACCGCCATGTGTTGCAGTGCTGTGCGCAGCAGCCCCGAAACCACGGCCGCAGCGCAGGTTGGCGCAGGTGCAGCGCAGCCCGGCGCGACCCAGGGGGGGCGTTGCGGGGGTAGTGTTCCATTCGAGAATCCGAACAGGCGTAGGAAAAGGTGTTCGGTTTTGCGGAAAGATTCTGGATAATCAGCGCCAACGGTTTCGGCCGCTGACCTGAAAAACGGATTTGACAAACCCTGGTACTGTTTCCATAGTTACGTACCGCAAACGTTTGCGATCCGATAAAAAAACAAGATTCGGAGTCATCGTCCATGAAGCTGCCGTTCCCCGGTCGTCTGCTCGCCCTCGCTGTCGTTTCCTCACTCTCCCTTGCCTTGCCGTTTTCTGCCGCCCACGCCGAAGACAAGCCCAAGGTCGCCCTGGTCATGAAATCGCTGGCCAACGAGTTCTTCCGCACCATGGAAGACGGTGCCAAGGACTACCAGAAAAGCCACGCCGCTGAGTTTGATTTGATTGCCAACGGCATCAAGAACGAAACCGACACTGGCGAACAGATCCGCATCGTCGAGCAAATGGTCAACGCCGGCGCCAAGGCGCTGGTGATCGCGCCGGCCGATTCCAAGGCGCTGGTATCAGCGGTGAAGAAAGCCATGGACAAAGGCGTGGTGGTGATCAACATCGATAACCGCCTGGACCCCGACCTGCTCAAGAGCAAAGGCATCAGCGTGCCCTTCGTCGGCCCTGACAACCGCAAAGGCGCGCGTATGGTGGGCGAGTACCTGGCCCAACAGAAGCTCAAGGCCGGTGACCAGGTGGGCATCATCGAAGGGGTGCCAACCACCACCAACGCCCAGCAGCGCACCGCAGGCTTCAAGGACGCCATGGAAGCCGCCAAAATGAACATCGTCTCGGTCCAAAGCGGTAACTGGGAGATCGACAAAGGCAACGCCGTCGCCGCTTCCATGCTCAACGAATACCCCGACCTGAAGGCGCTGCTGGCCGGTAACGACAGCATGGCGCTGGGTGCGGTTTCGGCTGTGCGTGCCGCCGGCAAGGCGGGCCAGGTGCAAGTGGTCGGCTATGACAATATCAACGCCATCAAGCCCATGCTGGCCGATGGCCGCGTGCTCGCCACCCTTGACCAGGCCGCCAGCCAGCAAGCCGTATTCGGTATTCAGGCAGCATTGAAAATGGTCAAAGGCGAAAAGCCTGACGTGGATGCCGACAACGTCATCCAGACCCCAGTCAAGCTCGTTACCAAGTAGCCCCGACCCTGCCAGGAGAACCGGCCATGCCTGCATCGGCCAATGAAGTGGTGCTCGCTGCCAGCGGCCTTGGCAAGACCTACGCCCAGCCGGTGCTGGGCGAGGTCAGCCTGAATCTGCGTGCCGGCGAAGTGCTGGCCCTGACCGGCGAAAACGGTGCGGGTAAGAGCACGCTGTCCAAGTTGATCAGCGGCCTGGAAACCCCCACCACCGGGCACATGACCTACCGCGGCCAGGCCTACGCCCCCGCCAGCCGCAGCGAGGCCGAGCGCCTTGGCGTGCGCATGGTCATGCAGGAACTGAACCTGCTGCCAACCTTGACCGTGGCGGAAAACCTGTTTCTCGACAACCTGCCCAGCCGCTTTGGCTGGATCAACCACAAACGCCTGCGCCAGTTGGCCACGGCGGCCATGGCCAGGGTCGGGCTCGATGCCATCGACCCGGATACCCCAGTCGGCGAACTGGGTATCGGCCACCAGCAAATGGTCGAAATCGCCCGTAACCTGATCGGCGACTGCCACGTGCTGATCTTCGACGAACCCACCGCGATGCTGACCGCGCGTGAGGTGGAACTGTTATTTACCCAGATCGACCGCCTGCGCGCGCGCGGGGTGGCCATCGTCTACATCTCGCACCGCTTGGAAGAACTGCAGCGCGTGGCCCAGCGGATCGTCGTACTGCGCGACGGCAGGCAGGTGTGTGACGAGCCCATCCAGCGCTACAGCAGCGCCGAACTGGTCAACCTCATGGTGGGCCGCGAACTGGGCGAACACATCGACCTGGGCCGGCGGCAGCTTGGCGCACCCTTGCTCAAGGTCGAGCGGCTTACCCGCAGCGACAAGGTGCGCGAGGTATCTTTCGAGGTCAGGGCGGGGGAGATATTCGGCATCTCCGGCCTGATCGGCGCGGGCCGCACCGAGTTGTTGCGCCTGATCTACGGCGCCGACCGTGCTGACAGCGGCAGCATCGCATTGGGCCAGCCACCGCAGCCGGTGACCATCGATTCGCCCAAGGCGGCCGTGCGCGCAGGCATAGCCTTGATCACCGAAGACCGCAAAGGCGAGGGCCTGCTGCTGAGCCAGTCGATCAGCGCCAACATTGCCTTGGGCAACCTTGGCGCCGTGTCACGGGCCGGCGTGCTCGACGGCGAGGCGGAAAGGGCTTTGGCCGAGCGCCAGATCCAGGCCATGCGTATTCGCAGCGCCGGTGCGCACCAGGTGGTGGGCGAGCTGTCGGGTGGCAACCAGCAGAAGGTCGTGATCGGCCGTTGGCTGGAGCGCAACTGCCAGGTGCTGCTGTTCGACGAGCCCACCCGGGGCATCGATGTCGGTGCCAAGTTCGACATTTACGGCCTGCTGGCCGAGCTGGCACGCCAAGGCAAGGCCCTGGTGGTGGTGTCCAGCGACCTGCGCGAGTTGATGTTGATCTGCGACCGCATCGCCGTGCTGTCTGCCGGCCGCCTGATCGACACCTTCGACCGTGAGCACTGGACGCAGGATCAACTGTTGGCGGCAGCCTTTGCCGGTTATCAGAAACGTGACGCTCTGCTGCATGAGGCAGCCCCCAGGATGGACGTATGAAAACCACACCGCTCGACAGCCAAGGCGCCGCCGTGCGCCGCAACGGTTCCTATTATGGCCTGGGTACCTACCTGGGCCTGGCCGGCGCCTTGCTGGCGATGATCGTGCTGTTCTCGTTCCTCAGCAGCCACTTCTGGTCGTACAACACTTTCAGCACATTGGCCAACCAGATCCCGGACCTGATGGTACTGGCGGTCGGCATGACCTTCGTGCTGATCATCGGCGGTATCGACCTGTCGGTGGGGTCGGTGCTGGCCCTGGCCGCGTCTACGGTGAGCGTGGCGATGCTCGGTTGGGGCTGGGGCGTGCTACCCGCCGCGCTGCTGGGCATGGCCGTGGCTGCGCTGGCCGGTAGCATCACTGGCAGCGTGACCGTGGCCTGGCGCATCCCGTCGTTCATCGTCTCGCTCGGCGTGCTGGAAATGGCCCGTGGCCTGGCCTACCAGTTCACCGACTCGCGCACCGCCTATATCGGCGATGCCTATGCCTGGTTCTCCGACCCGGTCGCGTTTGGCATCTCGCCAGCGTTCATCATCGGCTTGCTGGTGATCGTGCTGGCCCACCTGGTACTGACCCGCACGGTGTTCGGCCGCTACCTGATCGGCATCGGCACCAATGAAGAGGCCGTGCGCCTGGCAGGTATCGACCCACGGCCCTACAAAGTGCTGGTGTTCGCGCTGATGGGCCTGCTGGCCGGGCTGGCTGCGCTGTTCCAGATTTCCCGGTTGGAAGCGGCCGACCCGAATGCCGGCTCTGGCCTGGAACTGCAGGTCATTGCCGCCGTGGTGATCGGCGGCACCAGCCTGATGGGCGGGCGTGGCTCGGTCATCAGCACCTTCTTCGGCGTGCTGATCATTTCCGTGCTGGCCGCGGGGCTGGCGCAGATCGGTGCCAGCGAACCGACCAAGCGCATCATCACCGGGGCGGTGATCGTCATTGCCGTGGTGCTCGACACTTACCGTAGCCGGCGTGCAGGCCGGCGGAACTGACAACATGGCAACCATCAAAGATGTCGCGGCATTGGCGGGTATTTCCTACACCACGGTGTCCCATGTATTGAACAAGACCCGACCGGTCAGCGAGCAGGTGCGGCAGAAAGTGGAGGCCGCGATTGTCGAACTCGACTACGTGCCCAGTGCCGTGGCGCGTTCGTTGAAGGCTCGTAGCACGGCGACCATCGGCCTGCTGGTGCCCAGCAGCGTGAACCCTTACTTTGCCGAGCTGGCGCGGGGCATCGAGGATGCCTGTGAGCGTAACGGCTATTGCGTGATTCTGTGCAACTCCGATGACAACCCGCAAAAGCAGCGCAGTTACCTGCGCGTGTTGCTGGAAAAGCGTATTGACGGGCTGGTGGTGGCGTCGGTGGGCGAGGACAGCGACCTGCTGCAGAGCCTGGCCGGCGTACGTACGCCCATGGTGATCGTCGACCGCGAGCTGGAAGGGGTGGACGCTGACCTGGTGCGCATTGACCATGAGCACGGCGCTTACTTGGCGACCCAGCACCTGCTGGCCCTGGGGCACCGCGACATCGCCTATATCGGCGGCCCCGCCGATACCGGGGTAACCCAGCTGCGCCTGCGCGGCTTTCATCGGGCCATGGCCGAGGCGCAGGCGCCGGTGCACAGTGACCGTGTGCTGCACTGCGACTTCACCAGCCCGGGCGGCCATGCCGCCGCTGCGCAAGTGTTGCAGGGGCGGCGACCTACGGCCATTTTTGCGGGCAACGACATGATCGGTTTCGGCGTGCTGCGCGCTGCCGCCGAACGCAATATCAACGTGCCCGGCGAATTGTCGGTGATCGGCTTCGACGACATCGAGCTCAGCCGCTACGTGTACCCGCCGTTGACCACCGTGGGCCAGTCGATCCGCGAACTAGGCGAGAGCGCTGCCTCGCTGTTGCTGGCGCGCATCGGCACACCCCGGCAAGGCGTGGCGGAGCAGCGCATCGTCGCCCCGCGCATTGTCTTGCGCGAATCCACCGGGCCGCGCCCGGACCTGTTCAACGATTACCGCTAACGCTAAGGAACTGTCATGAATGCCAAGGTTGTGGTGGTCGGCAGCCTCAACATGGACCTGGTGGTCCGCGCCCAGCGCTTGCCTCGCGCCGGCGAAACCCTGCCCGGTGAGCGTTTTTTCACGGTGCCGGGCGGCAAGGGGGCCAACCAGGCCGTAGCGGCTGCGCGCCTGGGCGCCAGCGTGGCGATGATTGGCAATGTCGGCGATGACGATTATGGCCGCCAGTTGCACCAGGCATTGTCCGCAGAAGGCATTGACTGCCAGGGCGTCAGTACCTGCCCGGGCGTGTCCAGCGGTGTAGCCCTGATCACCGTGGATGCCGCCAGCCAGAATTGCATTGTCGTCATCCCCGGCGGCAATGGCCTGCTGACGCCGCAGTCGGTGCAGCACTTCGAGGCGTTGTTGCAGGCTGCGCAGGTGGTCATCTGCCAGTTGGAGGTGCCGGTCGAGACAGTGGCCTGGACGCTGAAGCGGGCGCACGATCTGGGCAAGCAGGTGATCCTCAACCCGGCGCCTGCCACCGGCCCGCTGCCTGCGCAATGGTTTGCGTTCATCGATTACCTTACCCCCAATGAAAGCGAGGCCGAAGCGCTGACCGGCATTGCGGTGACCGACCAGGCGAGCGCGCAGCTTGCCGCAGAGCGCTTGCTGCAGGCGGGGGCGGGCAAGGTGATCGTCACGCTGGGCGCGCAAGGGGCGTTGCTGGTAACGCCCGAGGGGCACCAGCATTACCCCGCACCGGTGGTGCAGCCGCTGGACACCACTGCTGCTGGCGACACCTTCATTGGCGGCTTCGCTGCGGGCCTGGTGCGTGGTTTGGAGGAGGGCGAGGCCATCGCCTTCGGCCAGCGTGCTGCGGCGCTGTCGGTGACACGCGCTGGCGCGCAGCCATCAATCCCTTACCTGGCGGAGCTGGTGCCATGAAGAAAACCCCGCTGCTGAACGTTGCCCTTTCGCGCACCATCGCCGGCATGGGCCATGGCGATATCCTGGTGATCGGCGATGCCGGCCTGCCGGTGCCGCCAGGCGTGGAAATGATCGACCTGGCGATCACCCCTGGCTTGCCGGACTTCGCCAGTGTGTTGCGGGCCGTGCTGAGCGAGCTTCAGGTGGAGCGGCATGTGCTGGCCGAGGAAATGCAGAAAGTGGTGCCGCCAGCGCTGGTCGAGCTCGAGCGCCTGAAGGGCAAGCTGGGCAAGCGCGAATGGCTTAGCCATGAAGCATTCAAGGTGCTGTCGCGCAGTGCCCGGGCGGTGGTGCGTACCGGTGAGTGCCAGCCCTACAGCAATATCGCGCTGGTTTCCGGCGTCACGTTCTGAGCCGTTGACCAGCCGCCGGTGCCACCCGGCGCGTCGGCCGTTATTCACCAAAGGCAACAGGAGTGCCATTCCATGCTCAAGCCCTGGCTTCAAGGACTCGCTTTCATGCTCACTGCCACCAGCTTGCAGGCTGCCCCCATCGACCTGATCATCGACACCGACCCCGGTGCTGACGACGTGGTCGCCTTGTTCCTGGCCCTGGCCTCGCCAGAAGAACTCAATGTTCGCGCCATCACCACCGTGGCCGGCAATGTGCGCCTGGATAAAACCTCCCGCAACGCGCGCCTGGCGCGCGAATGGGCTGGCCGCGAAGACATCCCGGTTTACGCGGGGGCCGGCCGCCCGCTGGTGCGCGCCCCTGTCTATGCCGCAGAAGTGCACGGCGAAGAAGGCCTGGCCGGCGTTCAAGTGCATGAGCCGAAGGCCCCGCTGGCCGCCGGCAACGCCGTGCAGTACCTGGTAGACACCTTGGCGGCCGCCAAGCCGCACAGCATCACCGTGGCCATGCTCGGCCCACAGACCAACCTGGCCCTGGCGCTGATCCAGCGCCCGGAGATTGCCAAGGGCATCAAGGAGGTGGTGGTCATGGGCGGCGCCCACTTCAACGGCGGCAACATCACCCCGGCGGCAGAATTCAACCTCTACGCCGACCCCCATGCAGCCCAGGTGGTTCTGGCCAGCGGGGTGCAATTGACCTATCTACCGCTGGACGTCACCCACAAGCTGCTGACCAGCGACGCCCGGCTGCAGCAGTTGGCCGCGGTGAATACACAAGCCAGCAAGCGGGTGGTGGACATTCTCAACGTGTACATCAAGCACGACATGGCGTTGTACGGCATGCCCGGCGGTCCGGTGCATGACGCCAGCGTCATTGCCTACTTGCTCAAGCCCGAACTGTTCAGCGGCCGGCGCATTCACCTGAGCATCGACAGCCGCGAAGGCCCGACCTTTGGTCAGACCGTCGCTGACTGGTACGGCGTGCTCAAGCAGCCGGCCAATGTGCTGTGGGTGGAGCAGGGTGACGCCCAAGGCCTGTTCGACCTGCTTAGCGCCCGGTTGGCGCGGCTGCAATAGCTGCGTGCGGGGCGTAGCGCTCCAGCACCTGCTCGATGAAGCTGCGTGCTGCTTCGGGGCCGCGGTCGCGCACCAGCAGGTCGATGCCGATCAACAGCAACTCCTCTGGTGTGCCAGGGCTGTACGCACTCTGGCCCTCGGCCCACTTGACCTTGATATCGGCATCGATGGTGTGGCTGCTCATGAAAAGCTCTCGCTAGGGGCCCGGAACGAAGGGGTGAACACCTGACCCTGGTGTTCGATGGAGGCGGGATGCACTCCACTTCTTGCAGCAAATCATGGCTTTGCGCCAGTGACCGTGCGCGCTAAGCATATGGCAAACGCAGCGGGTTGTGCAAAATCCGGTCACGATTGCTTTTCCCCCTCGCTGATCGAGTTCAGGCAGACTTGGCCGGTTTTGCAACAAATGATGAGCGGAACTGTCGGATCAGACATTCCCATACCGATTTAGGAGGCTTCATGTTCCGTACCCGTGCTTACCTGGCAACCCTGGCGATGGCTGCTGTCCTGGCTGGTTGCAGCACTGGTGGCGATGCTGGTGGTAATGCCGGTGGGGCTGCACCGGCTGCGCCGGCCGGCAACGACGGCCGCTGCGATGCCAGCGGCGCAGACTTTGCCATGGGCAAGCAGGCCAGTGCCGAGTTGCTGGAGCAGGCGCGCAAGGCCAGTGGTTCGCAAATAGCGCGTATTCTCAAGCCGCACGACGTGGTAACCCTGGAGTACCGGTCCGAGCGCCTGAACCTTAACGTCAATGAGCAGGGTGTGGTCAACCGCGTCAACTGCGGTTGATTCAGCTACCCCCGGCCCCTGGGGCGCGCCCAAAAAAAACCCGCCACAAGGGCGGGTTTTTTTACAGCTATCCGAATTACTCCGGACGAACCTGTGCAGCCTGCATGCCTTTCTGGCCGCGCTCGGCGACGAAGGAAACAGTCTGGCCTTCTTTCAGGCTCTTGAAGCCGTCAGATTCGATGGCTTTGAAGTGAACGAACAGGTCGTCGCCGCCGCCTGCTGGGGTGATGAAGCCGTAGCCTTTCTCATCATTGAACCATTTGACGGTGCCTTGTTGGCGATTGGACATGGGTGAATCTCCAGAACATTTAGTTTTTTCGGTGGTGCAATGCGGCCGAGGCTACGGAGCACGGGACGTATCATAGTCCATTTCTGCGCATCTAGCGCCTTTTACCTTCGCCGGATATTGATCCAGCTCAAAGATTTACCAGCCGACTTTGGCTTTAAGGTTTCAGCCCTTTGGTGCGCAGGCCTGTTTCACAACCGTTTGCGCTTTCTGCATCAGCTTGGCGTCCACGCCATCCTTGCTGTCCAGGTCAGCAATTTCGGCATCGGTGAAGTTCTTCTTGATGGCTTGGGCGCCACAGTCGCAGTGTTTCTTCGCAGTTGCAGCATCAACGCCCTGGCCGCTGGCCACCTGCGTGCACTGGGCCATGTAGCCGGCCTCTTTCCCCGGTGGGAAGTTGCCAGCGTTCGCGGCTACCGGCAGCAGCAGGGCAGCAGTGGCCGCCAGGGCCAGAAGAGACGGAACTCGCATAACCAGTTACTCCTTGGGTTAAGGTCTCATCAAGAGTAGGTTGCTTCCCAAAGTCTGATAGGGCTTTTTCCGGGTTAGTTCACCCCGACCCTGTAATTTCCAAATATTTCTGCCTGCGGTGCAACCCGCGTGCTAGCATGCTCGGCTTGTGTTCGCGCCTTTGCCTGGCGCAGCCATTTTTCTTTCCAGTCACTCTGGTTCGTCCCTCGCAAGCCGAAAGGCTTCTGCCACTGTGAGGCAGGCTTCCTTTGCAGGAAGGCAGGTCGGATCTTGTACTGGCTCATCCCAACCCACGTGACCTTTGGTAGGGGTCACCACTAGGAGAGGAGGCGCCATGCCCGTTATTACTCTTCCCGATGGCAGTCAGCGTTCGTTTGATCACGCCGTATCCGTAGCCGATGTCGCCGCATCCATTGGTGCAGGCCTCGCCAAGGCCACCGTGGCCGGTAAGGTCGACGGCAAGCTGGTCGACGCCTGCGACCTGATCAGCCACGACGCCACCCTGCAGATCATCACCCCTAAAGATGCAGAGGGACTGGAGATCATCCGCCACTCGTGCGCCCACCTGGTTGGCCACGCGGTGAAGCAGCTGTACCCGACCGCCAAGATGGTGATCGGCCCGGTGATCGACGAAGGCTTCTATTACGACATCGCCTACGAGCGCCCCTTCACCCCTGAAGACCTGGCCGCCATCGAAAAGCGCATGATGGAGCTGATCGACAAAGACTACGACGTGGTCAAGAAGGTCACCCCGCGCGCCGAAGTCATCGATGTTTTCACCGCCCGTGGTGAAGACTACAAGCTGCGCCTGGTCGAAGACATGCCGGACGAACAGGCCATGGGCCTGTACTACCACGAAGAATACGTCGACATGTGCCGTGGCCCGCACGTGCCCAACACCCGCTTCCTCAAGGCTTTCAAGCTGACCAAGCTGTCCGGCGCCTACTGGCGTGGCGATGCCAAGAACGAGCAGTTGCAGCGCGTGTACGGCACCGCCTGGGCGGACAAGAAGCAGCTGGCAGCCTACATCCAGCGCATCGAAGAAGCCGAAAAACGCGACCACCGCAAGATCGGCAAGCAGCTCGACCTGTTCCACCTGCAGGAAGAAGCCCCGGGCATGGTGTTCTGGCACGCCAACGGCTGGACCGTCTACCAGGTGCTCGAGCAGTACATGCGTGGCGTGCAGCGCGAAAACGGCTACCAGGAAATCAAGACCCCGCAGGTTGTCGACCGTATTCTGTGGGAGCGTTCCGGCCACTGGTCCAACTACGCCGAGAACATGTTCACCACCTCGTCGGAAAGCCGCGACTACGCGGTAAAACCGATGAACTGCCCGTGCCACGTGCAGGTGTTCAACCAGGGCCTGAAAAGCTACCGCGACCTGCCGCTGCGCCTGGCCGAGTTCGGTGCCTGCCACCGTAACGAGCCATCCGGCGCCCTGCACGGCATCATGCGCGTACGTGGCTTCGTACAGGACGACGCACACATCTTCTGCACCGAAGAGCAGGTGAAGAAAGAAGCAGCCGACTTCATCAAGCTGACCCTGGACGTGTACAAGGACTTCGGCTTCAGCGACATTGCCATGAAGCTGTCCACCCGCCCGGCCAAGCGTGTCGGTTCCGAAGAGCTGTGGGACCGTGCCGAAGGTGCACTGGCCGACGCCCTCAACGAATCCGGCCTGGAGTGGGAATACCAGCCAGGCGAAGGTGCCTTCTACGGTCCGAAGATCGAGTTCACCCTGCGTGACTGCCTTGGCCGTAACTGGCAGTGCGGTACCCTGCAGTACGATCCGAACCTGCCAGAGCGCCTGGATGCCAGCTATATCGCCGAAGACAACAGCCGCGTGCGCCCGGTAATGCTGCACCGTGCCATCCTCGGCTCGTTCGAGCGCTTCATCGGCATGCTGATCGAGCACTACGCTGGCGTGTTCCCGGCCTGGCTCGCACCGACCCAGGCGGTGATCATGAACATCACCGACAAACAGGCCGATTTCGCCCTTCAGGTGGAGAAATCTCTGAACGGTAGCGGTTTCCGTGCCAAGTCGGACTTGAGAAATGAGAAGATCGGCTTTAAAATCCGCGAGCATACTTTGCTCAAGGTCCCGTACCTTTTGGTTATAGGGGACCGCGAAGTCGAAACGCAAACCGTCGCTGTGCGCACTCGCGAAGGTGCTGACCTGGGCTCCATGCCCGTCGCCCAGTTCGTTGAGCTGCTGAATCAAGCGGTTTCCCGGCGTGGTCGCCAAGAATCGGAGTAATGACTATTAAGCGTGAAATGAGAAACGATAAGCGTGCTGTACCGAAGGCCCCGATCAACGAGAATATCTCGGCCCGCGAGGTTCGGTTAATTGGCGCAGACGGCGAGCAAGTTGGCATCGTCTCGATTGATGAAGCGCTGCGTATCGCTGATGAAGCGAAGCTGGACCTGGTAGAAATCTCTGCAGACGCAGTACCACCTGTCTGCAAGGTGATGGACTACGGCAAGCACCTCTTCGAGAAGAAGAAGCAGGCTAACGAAGCCAAGAAAAACCAGAAACAGATCCAGATCAAAGAAATCAAGTTTCGTCCAGGGACGGAGGATGGGGATTACCAGGTAAAACTACGCAACCTGGTACGTTTCCTTACCGATGGGGACAAGGCCAAGATCTCTCTGAGATTCCGCGGCCGTGAGATGGCCCACCAGGAGCTGGGCATGGAGCTGTTGAAGCGGGTCGAAGCCGACCTCGCCGAATACGGCACCGTTGAGCAGCATCCTAAGATGGAAGGACGCCAGCTTATGATGGTCATCGCCCCCAAGAAAAAGAAATAATCTCCCGGGCACGGCAGGCCTGATGATTATGTGTAATTTTATCGAATGCGGAGTTCCAACATGCCAAAAATGAAAACCAAGAGCGGTGCTGCGAAGCGCTTCCTGAAGACTGCTTCGGGCTTCAAGCACAAGCACGCTTTCAAGAGCCACATCCTGACCAAAATGTCGACCAAGCGTAAGCGTCAACTGCGCGGTGCCAGCTTGCTGCACCCGTCCGACGTGGCGAAAGTCGAGCGCATGCTGCGCGTACGTTAATTCTGGTTAAGATAGAGGAAGTTACTCATGGCTCGTGTTAAGCGCGGCGTTATCGCTCGTAAGCGTCACAAAAAAATTCTGAAGCTGGCTAAAGGTTACTACGGTGCACGTTCGCGCGTATTCCGTGTAGCCAAGCAAGCGGTCATCAAGGCTGGCCAATACGCCTACCGCGACCGTCGCCAGAAGAAGCGTCAGTTCCGCGCACTGTGGATCGCTCGTATCAACGCCGGTGCCCGCACCAACGGTCTGTCCTACAGCCGTCTGATTGCTGGCCTGAAAAAGGCTTCGATCGAAATCGACCGTAAGGTTCTGGCCGATCTGGCAGTGAACGAAAAAGCGGCGTTTGCTGCGATTGTCGAGAAAGCTAAAGCCGTTCTGGCTTAAGTACCCGCGACAATCACCCGGCGGCGCTCGCGGCGCCGGGCATTGAACGTCATCGATAGGGGAAGAGCCTTCAAAGCTCTTCCCCTATTTTCGTATCTGGAGTCTGTACATGGAAAACCTGGATGCGCTGGTCTCCCAAGCCCTAGAGGCCGTGGAGCGCGCTGAAGACATCACTACCCTGGAACAGATCCGGGTTAACTATCTCGGCAAGAAAGGCGAGCTGACCCAGGTGATGAAGACCCTGGGCAACCTGCCAGCCGAAGAGCGGCCGAAAGTCGGCGCGCTGATCAACGACGCCAAAGAGCGCGTTACCGTTGTACTCAATGCCCGCAAGGCTGCCTTTGAAGAAGCCGAGCTCAGCGCTCGCCTGGCTGCCGAATGCATTGACGTCACCCTGCCAGGCCGTGGCCAGGCCACCGGTGGCCTGCACCCGATCACCCGTACCCTCGAGCGCATCGAGCAGTTCTTCACCCACATTGGCTACGGCATTGCCGAAGGCCCTGAGGTGGAAGACGACTACCACAACTTCGAAGCGCTCAACATCCCCGGCCACCACCCGGCGCGGGCGATGCACGACACCTTCTACTTCAATGCCAACATGCTGCTGCGTACCCACACCTCGCCGGTGCAGGTGCGGACCATGGAGTCCACCCAGCCGCCCATCCGCATTGTCTGCCCGGGCCGCGTTTACCGCTGCGACTCGGATATCACCCACTCGCCGATGTTCCACCAGGTCGAAGGCCTGCTGATCGACCGCGATATCAACTTCGCCGACCTCAAGGGCACCATCGAAGAGTTCCTGCGCGTGTTCTTCGAGAAAGAACTGGCGGTGCGTTTCCGCCCATCGTTCTTCCCCTTCACCGAGCCGTCCGCCGAAGTCGATATCCAGTGCGTGATGTGCTCCGGCAACGGCTGCCGGGTGTGCAAGCAAACCGGCTGGCTGGAAGTGATGGGTTGCGGCATGGTGCACCCGAACGTGCTGCGCATGTCTGGCATCGACCCGGAAGAGTTCCAGGGCTTCGCCTTTGGCATGGGGGCCGAGCGCCTGGCCATGCTGCGCTATGGCGTCAACGATTTGCGTCTGTTCTTCGACAACGACCTGCGGTTCCTGGCGCAATTCCGCTAGGCCCAATCGACGCAACTTTCAGGAGAACAGCATGAAATTCAGTGAACAGTGGCTGCGCGGTTGGGTAAACCCGCAAGTCTCTCGTGACGAACTGGTTGCCCGCCTGTCCATGGCCGGCCTTGAAGTCGACAGCGTTACCCCCGCTGCCGGCCAGTTCAGCGGCATCGTGGTAGGCGAGATCCTGGCCACCGAACAACACCCGGACGCCGACAAGCTGCGCGTGTGCCAGGTAACCAACGGCCAGGAAACCTTCCAGGTCGTGTGCGGCGCCCCTAACGCCCGCCCAGGCATCAAGGTGCCATTCGCCATGATCGGCGCCGAGCTGTCTGGCGACTTCAAGATCAAGAAGGCCAAGCTGCGTGGCGTCGAGTCCTTCGGCATGCTGTGCTCGGCTGCCGAGCTGGAAATCAGCGAAGAAAACGACGGCCTGCTGGAACTGGCAGCCGATGCCCCGGTAGGCGAGAACATTCGTACCTACCTGAGCCTGGACGACGCCAGCATCGAAATCGGCCTTACGCCGAACCGCGGTGACTGCCTGTCCATCGCCGGCCTGGCGCGTGACGTCAGCGCCCTGTACGACACCCCGGTGACCCGCCCGGTAGTGCCGGCCGTACCACCGGCCCACGACGAAGTGCGCCCGGTTGAAGTCAGCGCCCCGGCTGCATGCCCGCGCTACCTGGGCCGCGTTATCCGTAACGTCGACCTGAGCAAGCCAACCCCGTTGTGGATGGTCGAGCGCCTGCGCCGCAGCGACGTGCGCAGCATCGACGCCGCCGTAGACGTCACCAACTACGTGATGCTCGAACTCGGCCAGCCGATGCACGCCTTCGACCTGGCAGAAATCAACGGCGGTATTCGCGTACGCATGGCCGAAGAGGGCGAAAAGCTCGTTCTGCTCGACGGCCAGGAAGTGGCCCTGCGCGCCGACACCCTGGTGATCGCCGACCACACCCGTGCCTTGGCCATCGCCGGCGTCATGGGGGGGGAGCACAGCGGTGTAAACACCGAAACAACCCGCGACCTGTTCCTGGAAAGTGCCTTCTTCGAGCCGATTTCGGTTGCCGGTAAAGCCCGTTCCTACGGCCTGCACACCGATGCCTCGCACCGCTACGAGCGCGGCGTCGACTCGCACCTGGCCCGCGAAGCCATGGAACGCGCCACCCAGCTGCTGCTGGACATTGTCGGCGGCGAAGCCGGCCCGGTCGTCGAAGCCGTCAGCGAGCAGCACCTGCCGCAGGTGGCCCCGGTTACCCTGCGCGCCGAACGCATCACCCAGATGCTTGGCATGGAAATGGACCCAGCCCAGGTCGAGCAACTGCTCAACGCCCTGGAACTGACCACCAGCAAGGCAGCCGAAGGGGAGTGGACCGTCACCGTGCCAAGCCACCGCTTCGACATCAGCCTGGAAGTGGACCTGATCGAAGAACTGGCCCGCCTGTACGGCTACAACAACCTGCCGGTCCGCTACCCGCAAGCGCGCCTGGCGCCACAGGGCAAGCCGGAAACCCGCGGTGACCTACCGACCCTGCGCCGCCTGCTGGTTGCCCGCGGTTACCAGGAAGCCATCACCTACAGCTTCATCGACCCGAAACTGTTCGAACTGTTCAGCCCGGGCGTAGAGCCGCTGCTGCTGGCCAACCCCATTTCCAGCGACATGGCCGCCATGCGTGCCTCGCTGTGGCCGGGCCTGGTCAAAGCCCTGCAGCACAACCTGAACCGCCAGCAAGACCGCGTGCGCCTGTTCGAAAGCGGCCTGCGTTTCGTCGGCCAGCTGGGTGACCTGCAACAGCAGCCCATGATCGCTGGCGTGGTCACCGGCAGCCGCCTGCCAGAAGGCTGGGCCAACGGCCGCGACGGCGTCGATTTCTTCGACGTTAAAGCCGACGTGGAAGCCTTGCTGGGTTATTCCGGTGCCCTGAGCGACTTCACCTTCAGCGCCGGCAAGCACCCAGCCCTGCACCCAGGCCAGACCGCCGCCATCGAGCGCGACGGCAAACTGGTCGGTTACCTCGGCGCCATCCACCCAGAGCTGGCCAAAGCCCTGGACCTGGACCGCCCGGTGTTCCTGTTCGAGCTGGTGCTGGGCGACGTGGTCGAAGGCCGCCTGCCGAAATTCAGCGAACTGTCCAAGTTCCCGGAAACCCGTCGTGACCTGGCCTTGATCGCCGGCCGTGACGTAGCAGCCAGCGCGGTGCTTGAATTAATTCGTGACAATGCAGGCGAATGGCTCACAGACCTCAGGCTGTTTGATGTCTACCAGGGTAAAGGTATTGATCCTGATAGAAAAAGCCTGGCCGTCGG
Organism: Pseudomonas sp. BJP69; assembly: GCF_007633355.1. Lineage (NCBI taxonomy): Bacteria > Pseudomonadati > Pseudomonadota > Gammaproteobacteria > Pseudomonadales > Pseudomonadaceae > Pseudomonas > Pseudomonas sp. BJP69. The sequence goes on along the minus strand of NZ_CP041933.1, from coordinate 3,351,910 downwards.
CTTGACCTGGCAGCATCCATCGCGCACTCTTAACGACGATGAGGTGAACACTACCCTGCAAAACATCCTCACCTCGCTCGAACAAAGGTTGAACACCACGTTAAGGAAATAACGGCATGGGTGCTCTGACGAAAGCTGAGATGGCCGAAAGGCTGTACGAGGAGCTGGGGCTTAACAAGCGTGAGGCCAAGGAGCTGGTCGAGCTGTTTTTCGAAGAAATTCGGCACGCACTTGAAGAGAACGAGCAGGTCAAGCTGTCTGGTTTCGGCAACTTCGACCTTCGCGACAAACGCCAGCGGCCGGGCCGCAACCCCAAGACAGGGGAAGAAATTCCGATCACCGCACGGCGCGTCGTCACCTTTCGTCCAGGGCAGAAGTTGAAGGCCCGGGTTGAGGCCTATGCTGGAACCAAGCCATAACGACGAACTGCCCCCCATACCGGGCAAACGCTACTTCACCATTGGCGAAGTGAGCGAGTTGTGTGCCGTAAAGCCACACGTGCTGCGGTATTGGGAGCAGGAGTTTGACCAGCTCAACCCTGTGAAGCGGCGGGGGAACCGGCGGTATTATCAGCGGCAAGACGTGCTGATGATCCGGCAGATTCGCGCGCTGCTGTATGAGCAGGGGTTCACCATTGGCGGGGCGCGGTTGCGGCTCTCCAGTGATGAGGCTAAAGATGATTCGAGCCAGTACAAGCAGCTGATCCGGCAGATGATTGTCGAATTGGAGGATGTGCTGGTGGTGTTGAAGAAGTGAGCTGTGGCTTTTCGGGTGAGTGAAAAATTTTTTGAGAAAAAGCTTTCATTTATCAGAGGGTTAGGGTACATTCTTCAACGTTCTCGGCAGTATTGAGAACATGCTTCAAGCCCAGTCGGGGCGTAGCGCAGCCCGGTAGCGCACTTGCATGGGGTGCAAGGGGTCGAGTGTTCGAATCACTCCGTCCCGACCAAAAAACCCTAGAAAATCCAGTCACTTAACGGTGACTGGATTTTTTTATGCCTGATGGTTTTCAGCTGCCGTCCAGAATTCTGCGTTTTGGTCACCGTTGGGTCACCGTTAGCCCTAATCTGATTTTTTCACGTCAGCCTCGTCACCGCTTAGGCCATCTTGCGGCTCTGCTAAGCCGGTGCACCACTCAGCTAACTCTCCCAAAGCTCAATCCAGAATTTCTCTCGACAGGCCAAGCAATGTTGCTCCCCGTTGCCTGGCCTGATCGGGAGGAGCGGAGGTAGGCATGGCTGCATCTATTGATATAGCTAATAGCTATTAACTACCAACTCTTACTAACCATCACTACCCATCACCACTGACTACACCAGAGGGAAAGAAGACCAGTAAAAAGAAAAAAACCACTTACCTGATATGCACCATCAACCAATCAGGTACTGAACCATGACCAACCGCAAGCACAACACCCACCTCTCACAATCCGACATAGCCCTGCAGATCGAATCACTCGTCCAGGCTATCGAGCGCAGCGATACACCCGCATTCCGGATTACGCACAAACGGTCAGGCTATGAGCAGGTCGAGCAGACCAGACTCTCCCGGTACTTCACCAACGTCCAGCAGATGTACAACCTGTTCGATGACCGAGTGCCATACGACTACAGCGAACACCTGTTAGCGTTCCGGGAGGCCTGTGACGACATTGGCCTTCAGCGTTCACCCAATGGCCCTGTCTGCATGAGCGAGACGGGTACGTACTGGCTCAGCCATGAGCAGAGCATGAACGTACTCACAGAACGGATCCGTGAGCTGACACGAGAGCAGTGGTATCGGCGTAGGAAGTGGGACCGACAGGGGTTAGCCAAGCAGCAGGATAGGGACATTACCGAGTACACGGATGCGATGATGAGTCGATACTCGCGTACGACGATCATCAGGCTGAACCTGTACTACTGGTCTGAGGCTCAAGCCAGGCTGCGTATCGAGCAAGTGTTCGATCACTTGGATGCCCTGATTACCAAGCACCACCGCCATCCGATCTTCAAGCACCTTATCGGCTACATCTACGCCGTGGAGCAGGGGGATCGAAATGACAGTAGGGGTTACCACATCCATGCAGCCTACTTCTTCAATGGCAACATAGTGTGCCGGGATGTCTGTAAGGCGATTGAGATCAGTGAGCTATGGGAGGAGGTCACTCGCCGTCAGGGCTATGCCCATAGCTGCAATCACGACAAGGATCAGTACGGCGACAAGCTAGGCATTGGCCAGATCCAGAGGGACGATCAGTCGAGACGGCCCCATACGCACTACGCCATGAAATACCTAGTCAAGGACGATCAGCACCTGCGCTTGAAGCCTGCGGGAGCACGCTGCCTGCGTAAGGGGACTCTGAGCCGTGCTCGTCGCGGATAAGTGAATGGCAAGGCTACTTGGCCTTCGCAACCATCAGCTCAGACCAGCGAGTGGTGTATGCGGGGGAGAGCAATTCTCTTCGCATAGCCCACTCGACTGGCTTAGCGATGCGTCCAGGCTGCAGGGTACCTCGCCCCCAACGATTGTTGATCGCGTCCAGAGTGCTCATCAGTCTCTCGGTTTTCACGGGCTGCTCGGGGGCGAACAGATCCGGCGTGTACTCATTCTTGCGACACAGATCCAACAGCATCACCTGAGCCTTGGCATAGCTGAAACCCTCTCTGAAGACCTGCTGCAATCCAGCCTGGACGGCCTTGATGATCAGTCGGCTGTCGTCGGTTGGGTAGGGCAGTTGGCAGAGGACGCCGTTGGCGTATTTAGCCTCGGTTGGGTTGAACATCCCGGTGCGCAGACTGACCCGCACCTGTCTGCAGAGCGACTCCTGCTTGCGGAGCTTTTCAGCAGCGCGCGTCGCATAGCTGGTGACGGCCTCTTGGATAGGCGCTAACTCTCGCAGGCGCTTGCCGAATGAGCGGCTACTACAGATCTCTTGCTTGGGTTCGATTTCGTTCTCGATCTCCAGGCACGCTACACCGCGCAGTTCGCGCACAGTTTTCTCGACCACGACATTGAATCGCTTGCGTAGTGTCCAGGCATCCATCTGTGCCAAGTCCCAAGCTGTCTTGATTTGCATGCCTTCCAAGTGAGCACGCATTCGGGGACCAACGCCCCAGACTTCCTCGACAGGCATGGCCTTGAGCAGCTTGTCGCGCCGAACCGGATCGCGGATGTCAACGACGCCACCAGTTTGCTTCTGCCAGCGCTTCGCGGCGTTATTGGCGAGCTTGGCCAGTGTCTTGGTGGTGGCGATACCAATTCCAACGGGTATGCCGGTCTTCTGCCTGATCTCTGCTTGTACCTGACGGCCTATCGACTCCAGCGGTTCGGGTAGACCGGTCATATCGGCAAAGGCCTCGTCGATGTAAAGGAAAGAAGAACAGCCATGGACATGACTTCAGCTCAGACATTCCGCTACTCAATCTCTGATGTCGGATGTCCATAGAAAGAACCTCTTTTCCAGGAAATTGGGGCTTGAAGTCCATACCTGCGCAATTGCACCCATTTGACCAGTCAATTGCATTGGTACTGACCACCGCGTGCATCCGACTTGGCCAGTGGGCAGCAGAGACGCAACAGGCAGAAACCGGCCAGAAGCAGTCAGTCAATCATGCGTTACAGTGATTTTTTGCAGCTCTTTATAGAGCCGTTAGCTGCTGCCACCAATAATCCATAGGCCTGCCAGTCGTCAGACAGTCTTATTCTCGATCAGACGATTGCCCCGTCGATGACCAGTAGCTCACCGGTGATGGAGCCAGAGTCCGGTCTTCGGATGCAGGACTCCTGGCTTTGCTCACTCAGCGCCGATCCCGGCCATCGGTTCAGTTTGGCCCCAGCCACCGCCCAGAGACCTGAACAGGTCAACCAGCGCAATCTGCCGTTCCGTGCTGATTTGAATTAGTGTGGTCTGGTTGCTAAAGGTGCTGCGCTGGGCGTCAAGATAACGCAGGTAGTCGTCCACGCCGCCCTCGTAACGCGCCTTAGCCAGGGCCATCGCAGCCTCGCTGGAACCGGCCAGAGCCTGGCGGGCAGCCTCCTCGCGGCGCAGGGTGTCGGTGGCGGCCAGGGCATCGGCCACTTCGCGGAAGGCGGTCTGGATGGTGCCTTCGTAGTCGGCCACCGCCGCGTCCTGGCGCACTTCGGCGAGGTCCAGGTTGGCGCGGTTGCGGCCACCGGCGAAGATCGGCAGCGACAGCGTCGGGGCAAAGCTCCAGGCCCGCGAGCCGCCATCGAACAATCCGGACAACTCGGCACTGGAGCTGCCCACCGAACCGGTCAGGCTGATCCGGGGAAAGAACGCGGCGCGAGCTGCACCGATATCGGCATTGCGCGCCTTGAGGCGGTGCTCGCTGGCGAGAATGTCCGGGCGCCGTTCGATCAGTTCCGAGCTGGTGCCGGGGGCGATGTCCTGCAGCACCATCAGGTCGTCGCGGGGCGTCGCGGGCAGCAGGCGAGCGGCATCTGGCGTGCCGAGCAACAGGACCAGGGCGTTGTCCGCCTGGCGTAACTGGCGTTCGGTGCTCTCGCGCTCGGCCCTAGCCTGTTCGGCAAGGCCGACCGCTTCCTGGTAATCCAGGGCGGTGGCGGCCCCCGCTGCACGGCGCTGGCTGACCAGCTCCAGCGAGGCCATGCGGCTGTCCAGGGTTTGTTCGACCAGGGCCATGCGGCGTAGCGCACCATCGCGGGTCAGGTAGGCCTGGATGACCTCGGCAACCAGGCTGATCTGCGTGGCACGGGTCGCCTCCTCGGTCGCCAGGTAGGTCTCCAGCGCGGCCTCGGAGAGGTTGCGCACGCGGCCGAACAGGTCGACTTCGTACTCCGCGAGGCCGAGGCCGACCTGATAGTTGCTGGTCACTTCCGAGCGCCCGGTCTGCGACAGATCGGCAGGCAGGCGCTGGCGGTTGCCGCTGGCATTGGCGTTGATCGAAGGCAGGCGATCAGCACGCTGGATGCGGTACTGGGCACGCGCAGCTTCGATATCCAGCAGCGCCTGGCGCAGGCTGCGGTTGTTGCTCAGCGCCGTATCCACCGCGCGGCGCAAGTCGGCATCGACGATGAAGGTCTGCCAGTCCAGCGCCTGGGCACGGGCGCCCTCCGCGTCGGCGGCTTGCCAGTGCGACGCGACCGGTGCCTGCGGGCGCTCGTAGGTCGGGGCCAGCGAACACCCCGCCAGGGCGGCGATGGCCAGGGGCAGCAGAGCGCGACGGAGCATGAAGTGAGAGGTCATCGCATTACTCCGCTTTATGCAGGGGATGGTTGTCGGTTTGCTGAGGTTTGGTGCGCAGCAGCGACAGCACCCAGACGAAGAAGATCGGCACGAAGATCACCCCGAGCATGGTCGCGCTGAGCATCCCGCCCAGCACCCCGGTGCCCAGTGCGCGCTGGCTCGCAGCGCCGGCGCCAGTGGCGATGGCCAGCGGCACCACGCCGAGCATGAACGCCATGGAGGTCATGATGATCGGGCGGAAACGCAGGCGCGCGGCTTCGACAGCGGCATCGCGCAGCGAGTAGCCGTCTTCCCACAGGTCCTTGGCGAACTCGACGATGAGAATGGCGTTCTTCGCCGCCAGGCCGATCACGGTGATCAGGCCGACCTTGAAGTACACGTCGTTGGGCAGGCCGATGGCAGTCACCGCCAGTACCGCGCCGAGTGCGCCGACCGGCACGATCAGCATCACCGTCAGCGGGATCGCCCAGCTCTCGTAGAGCGCCACCAGCAGCAGGAACACCACGGTGATGGCCAGCGCGAACAGCATCGTCGCCTGGCCGCTGGCGACCCGCTCCTGATACGAAAGCCCGGTCCACTCGTAGCCGATACCTTCGGGCAGCTCGGCAGCGATGCGCTCCAGTTCGAGCATCGCCTCGCCAGTGCTCACGCCGGGCGCGGCGTCACCGGCAATGCGGATCGACGGGTAACCGTTGTAACGCGCGACCTGCACCGGGCCTTCCTCCCAGCTCGTGGTGACGAAAGCACTCAGCGGTACCAGGCTGCCGCTGTCGTTGGGCACATGCAGGCGCAGGACGCTTTCCGGCGTCATGCGCTCGGCCTGTTCGGCCTGTACCACCACGCGCTGCTGGCGGCCGGCGTTGGCGAAGTCGTTGATCACCGACGAGCCGAACGCAGTGGACAGCGCGCTGCTGATCGCTTCGAAGCTGACACCCAGCGTGCGGGCCTGCTCACGGTCGATCACCAGGCGCAGCTGCGGCGCCTCGGCCAGACCTTCCATCATGGCGTAGAGGAACTTCGGATTGCCGTTGACCTTGCCCAGCACTTCATCGCGCGCTGCCAACAGGGCATCGCGGCCAAGGCCGGCGCGGTCCTGCAGGCGCAGGGCGAAACCACCCGAGTTGCCCAGGCCTTCGACCGGCGGTGGCGGCACCGCCATGATCGCGCCGTCATCGAGGTTGGCGAAGTGCTGGTTGACCGCAGCCGACTCGGCTTCCGGCGACTGCGAAGAATCTCGCTCGGACCAGTCCTTGAGCAGCGGGAAGGCAATGGCCGCGTTCTCACCCATGCCGGAGAAGCTGAAGCCGAGGACCAGAAAGGACGTCTGCACGGCCTCGCGGGCCATCAGAAACTCTTCCAGCTCCTCACCCGTGGCCGAGGTGCGCTCACGGGTAGCGCCTGGCGGCAACTGGATGTCGACGATCATGTAGCCCTGGTCTTCCACCGGCACGAAGGATTCCGGCAGGCGCAGGTAGAAGAAACCCATCAGCACCACCACGCCCAGGTAGATGAACATCACCCGCCCGGCGCGCGGCACCAGCTTGCCGTTGAGTTTGGTGTAGCGGCCGGTCAGGGCGGTGAACTTGCGGTTGAACCAGCCGAAGAAACCGGTCTTCTCGTGATGGCCCTCGGGGATCGGTTTGAGCAGCGTGGCACACAGCGCCGGGGTGAAGGTCAGCGCAAGAAAGCCCGAGAACAGGATCGACACCGCCAGCGACAGCGAGAACTGCTGGTAGATCACCCCCACCGAGCCGGCCATGAAGGCCAGCGGCAGGAACACCGCCGACAGCACCAGGGTGATACCGATGATCGCCCCGGACACCTGCCCCATCGCCTTGATGGTCGCCGGCACCGGCGCCAGGCCTTCCTCGGCCATGATCCGCTCGACGTTCTCCACCACCACGATGGCGTCGTCCACCAAGATGCCGATGGCCAGCACCATGCCGAACATGGTCATCATGTTCACCGAGAAGCCCAGCAGGTACATGAAGGTCAGGGTACCAAGCAGACACACCGGCACGACGATGGACGGGATCAGGGTGTAGCGCACGTTCTGCAGGAACAGGAACATCACCAGGAACACCAGCACCATGGCCTCGATGAGGGTCATGATGACCTTGTCGATGGCCACGTCGACGAAGCGCGAGGTGTCGTACGGCACGGAGAACTCGACGTTGTCCGGGAAGTTGGCCGACAGCTCGGTCAGACGCTGCTTGACCGCCTCGGCGGTCTGGATCGCGTTGGCACCGGGCGACAGCTGCACGGCGGCGGCAACGGCGGGCTTGCCGTCCTGGCGCGAGCCGAAGTTGTAGTCCTGGCTGCCGACCTCGATGCGTGCCACGTCGCCCAGGGTCAGGCGCGAGCCGTCCTGGTTGGCACGCAGCACGATGGCGGCGAATTCCTGCGGGTTGTCCAGGGTGCCCTTGACCGCCAGGGTCGCCGTCAGCTCCTGCTCGCTGGAACCCGGCGTGCTGCCGAAGGCACCGGCCGGCACCTGCACGTTCTGCGCGCGGATCGCGTTGTTCACGTCATCGATGGACAGGCCGTAGCCGACCAGCTTCTGCGGATCGATCCACACGCGCATGGCCGCCTCGGAGGCGAAGAACTGCAGCTTGCCGACGCCGTTCACGCGACGGATTTCGTTGTTGATGTTGCGCGCGGCGTAATCGGCCAGCGCCGTGACGTTGGCGTCCTTGTCGCCATCGGTGTAGCTCAGCGCATAGATCAGCAGGAAGCCGGCGGTGGCCTGCTCGGTCTGGATGCCGAGGGTCAGCACGGCCTGCGGCATACGTGCCTCGGCCTTCTTCAGACGGTTCTGCACGTCAACCTGGGCCAGTTCGGGGTCGGTCCCTGGCTGGAAGGTGACGGTGATCTCGGCGATGCCGTTGGCGTTGCTGGTGGACTCGAAGTACAGCAGGTTCTTGGCGCCGTTGAGTTCTTCCTCGATGACGCTGGTCACCGAGTCGGTGAGCACCTGCGCCGAAGCGCCGGGATAGGTGGCGGTCACGGTGATCTGCGGCGGCGCCACGTTGGGGTACTGCGCCACCGGCAGGAACGGGATGGCCAGCAGGCCACCCAGCGAGATGAACAGGGCGACTACCCAGGCGAAATTGGGGCGCCGGATGAAAAACAGGGACATGAGAGGTTCTCCGGCTTACTGCGCCTGGGACTGTGGAGCGGCTTCGGCGGCATCTTGCTCGCGGGGGATGACCTTGGCGCCCGGACGGATAGCCGCCAGCGAGCTGGTGATCACCTTGTCGCCGACCTGCAGGCCCTCGCTGATCTGCCAGCGCGAGCCCTGCATGGCACCGGTGGTGACCTGGCGCGCCTCGACGGTATCGCCCTGCCCCAGCAGCATCACGCTGGCCTGACCGTCAGCCGAACGCTGCACGGCACGTTGCGGCACCAGGATGGCGTTCTGGTTGAGCCCCTGCGGCGTGCGCACACGCACGTACATACCCGGCAGCAACACGCCCTCGGGGTTGTCGAACTGCCCTCGCAGGGCGATTTGCCCGGTGCTGCGATCCACCGAGATATCAGTGAACAGCAGCGTGCCCTTGCTCTCGATATCGGTACCATCGACGCGCAGCGACAACGGCTGGTCGCTAGCGCCGGCAACCTTGCCCTCGGCGATGGCCGCGCGCAGGCGCAGGGCGTCGGCAGCCGGCTGGGTGAAGTCGGCGTACACCGGATCAAGTTGCTGGATACGCGCTAGCAGAGTCGCCTCACCCTGGCCTACCAGCGCCCCTTCGGTGACCTGGGCTCGGCCGATGCGTCCGGCAATGGGTGCGCGAACCTCGGCATAGCCCAGGTCCAGGCGGGCGGTTTCGACATTGGCCTGGGCCGATCGCTTGTCGGCCTGGGCACTCTGCAGAGCGGCCTTGGCGTTGTCGAAATCCTGCTGGCTGACGGCGTTGATCTTCACCAGCGGCTCGTATCGGCGAACCATCGCCTGGGCCTGGAACAACTGCGCCTCGGCGCGGGCCAGTTCACCCTGCGCCCGCGACAGGGCCGCTTTGAACGGCGCAGGGTCGATCTGGAACAGCACGTCGCCGGCCTTCACGTCGGCCCCTTCCTCAAAGGTGCGCTTGAGCACGATCCCCGCCACCCGCGCGCGCACCTCGGCGACACGCACCGGCTCGATGCGTCCTGGTAGCTCGGCAACCACGGTGAAGGGCTCGGTCTGCACGCTGAGCACATCGACTTCACGCGCCGGCGCCTCCTCCCCTTGCTCTTCGGGCTTGTCGCAGCCAACCAGGGTCACGGCGACCAAACAGGAGATCACGGAAAAAGTGATCCACTCGCGAAATTTGTTCATATCTCACCCAAGCACGAAGCCAGTACGTAGTCGAAGCCGCGCATGATCCACACCAAAATCAAATGAGTCAATATTGACTCATTTGATTTTGGTGTGAACAAAGCTAGTATCCTCTTTGAGAAAAATGAGTGTTCTAGGCAAAATACCCGCATCTGCCTGCGATAGATAAAGAGTGACCGATGGATTTAACTGCTGCCGATGAGAAATTGCTGAAGGCCCTGGCGATCGCCATCGTTGACCACCCGCGAGCCACGTTCAAAGAAATAGCCCAGGCAGCGGGAGTCAGCAAGGCGACGCTAAACAGGTTTTGCGGCACCCGCGACAACCTGATCGAGATGCTTCTGGATCATGGTTCGGTGGTTATTTATCGGGTCATTGCCGATACCGATCTTGAGTCGGCGCCCTTGGACGCATTGCATCGCCTGATCGAAGGCCATTTGACTCACAGGGAGTTGTTGGTTTTCCTCTCATTTCAGTGGCGCCCGGACACGTTTGATTTAGATGCAGGCGGCTGCCGATGGCTGCCTTACTCAGAAACGCTGGACGAGTTCTTTCTACGCGGGCAAAAACTGGGCGTATTCCGTATCGATATCGGTGCCCCGGCGCTTACCGAAATCTTCTCCTCCTTGATCTTCGGCCTGGTAGACGCCGAGCGCCGCGGCCGTATCGCACGCGCAGGTATGGCGGCGTTGATCGAGCAATTCTTCCTGAACGGGGCTTGCAACTACCAAACTTAACGGAAAGCAACGCTCAGTTTTTTTCCAACGGGTTGGCGGTGTCCGTTTTTGGCCGTTCTCTGACGGTCGTGACAGTGACACGCCCTGGTCAAGTTGAACGCAATCCGTGGTCAACGCCAACCCAAATTGGTGGTCAAGAGGAGTGCAATTTCGCACATACCTGAGGACTGCTCACCACATCGCTTGCGTCGGTAGTAGCTTCCGCACTTTCCCCGTCTCTCACCGCTAAACAGCGCTTTCCGGTAGCGGACTTTAGAGCGGCTTGATACTGGCCAGCATGCAGAAATTCTGCCCGTGTAGCGTCACGACCGGACAAGCCACTAGGGTGGCGGTCAGGAAGGCAGGCAAACGGAACACGGCGAAGCACCTCGAAGGCGCTGGCCACTTGCCATCCAACTGGGCGCGGCCTTTAATCGGCGGATCTGGAAAGGAGACGGATATGCCATTGTTGGACGAGATTATTGGGTGGGCCGGCGGACTCAGACCCTGGCAGCAGGAAGCACTGCGCCGGATATTTGCCCGGGCCGAACTAACCCAAGATGACATCGAGACCATTCTGCGAATGGTTCGCGAGCAAGAACGGGAAGACGCAACCACGGGGGGAGCACGGCCATTCACGCTGGACGACGTACCAGGCGCCGGAAGTGGCGCAACCGTGCGGTTGGTGGGTGTCTCGGGGCTAGACCAGGTAAACGGCTTCCCGTCCGGTCGTGCCTTTGACCTCGCACCGGAGGGCATGACCATTTTCTTTGGTCATAACGGCGCCGGCAAATCCGGCTACGCCCGCGTCTTCAAGAATGCCTGCAACGCTCGGCATCGGGTGGAGGTCCTGCCCGACGCTTTTGGGGCGGCAACCCCAGCTAGACTGCCATCAGCAGATTTCGCCATTTTGGTGGATGGCACTCCGGAAACCGCACGTTGGGTCCAGAACGGGCCGGCCCATTTGCATTTGAGTTCGGTCTCGGTCTACGACGCGGCCTGTGCCAATGACTACATCGACGCGGAAGGGACCCCTGCATTTCAGCCCTACGGACTCACTCATCTGACGCGCCTGGTCCTACTTCAGCGTGATTTACAGGCACGGATTGGGACCGAACGCAATGCCTTGGCTCTGGATACCCGGCAATTCGAACCGCTGAAGGGTGACACCGAAGTCGGCCGCTACATCGCCAAATTAGCTGGGGACTCGGACCGCGCCGTGCTTGCTCGATTAGGGACGGTCGGTGACGATGAACTCCGGCGACTGGAGTTTCTGAAGCGGACATTACTGGAAAGCGATCCTGTGCCGCAGGCGCTGGCCTTGGAACGTTTGGCGACACGCTTGGACCAGGCGCAGCGTCGAGCCGAGGAAGTCCAGCGCTGGGTGAATGATCGTGCCATAGCACGGGCAAAGGAACTGATTACAACGGAAAAAACCGCGCATCTCGCCATGCAACTGGCGCAAGCGCGTCTTCAGGATCGAGACACACTGAACGCCATGGAGTTGCCGGTAACGTCCTCACCCACCGCCACGCTGCTGGAAGGCACAGGAGCTGAACTCTGGCAAACGATGTACCGAGCCGCTGAGGCTTTCTCTCAGCAGACGGCATACCCTGAACATCCCTGGGGTCGTTTGCGGGAGAGGGCGAAATCCTACGCTAAGGCTTTGGCCAACGATATTCTCCGGTAAGATTGATGTGTTCCCAGGGGATAGGAGAAGTCGCTTGATATCTAGTATGACGTCTGTCGCACCTGCTTGATCGCGGCCGCGATAGCTAGATCGCGTTGCTCCTCTTCTCCATCCGCGTTCCAAGCTGCGGAAAGGCACCCATAAGCGTACGCCTGGTCGAGCAGGCGACGCGGATCGACGTCCAGCGCACGAGAGAATGCGTCCGCCATCTGTGCAATGCGTCTAGGATCGAGACAAAGGTCGTCTCTGTCAGCCGGATCGTAGAACATATTGGCGGCGCCAAAGCCCACTTCACCGACCAGACCGACGGGATCTATCACCAGCCAGCCGCGACTGGAGAACATGATGTTTTCATGATGCAGATCGCCATGTAGCCCACGCAGTTCCGAGGCATTGCTCATCATTTGATCGGCTATAATCGCCGCGTGGACGTAGTCAGTTTGACAACCTGCGTTTTGATCATCGCGCGCCCGCTGAAACAAAGCTGCAAAGCGATCCCGGATCGGGAGAAGGGCAGAAGGCAGGGGTTCCTCAGATGCGGCATACAGCTTCGCCATTAGTTCCGCTGCAATTTCGGTCGCCTGGTAGTCGCCGTGCTCGGCAACGATGTGAGAGAGCATTCGCTCCCCGGCATATTCGAGCAACATCAGATTGTTCTCACGACCGAGCAACCGGACTGCTCCCCTCCCATTGCGCCATACCAGATAGTCGGCCCCGCGCAGTTCATCAGCAATGTCTTCTATAGGTTTCAATCCCTTGACGATTGCAGGAGTCCCGTCTGGCAATGAAACTTTCCAAACGAGGCTGGAAAAGGTGTCCGCAATGAGAACAGGTTGCGAAACGTGCCAATGAGCAGGAAAAACAGGCGGCATGAACATCAACCCCAAGTCAGAGGGTCCAATCGCAGATAGAAGGCAAGGCGTTCGCGGTCGGGGGCTTCGATCCCCAATACATTGAATAGGACAGCGAAGGCGCGCTCTGCTTCATCTGGCGCTGCCCAGTTCTCTTCGGCGTTAGCAATCATGAGTGCCAAATCGGCATAGCGATCTGCTGTTCCGAGCCGCCCAAGGTCGATCAGACCCGTGCATTGAAGAGTTTTAGGGTCCACCATGAAGTTCGGCATGCAGGGATCACCATGGCAAACAACCATATCGGTGCGCTCTTGGTCGAGCCGCACCGGTAGCTCTCGTTCGACACGAGCCAAAAGATCGAGCTGCGGCGTACTCTTGTCCTCGTCCGGTAAGAAGTCGGGATTGACGGCATTGCGGGACACCACATCAACGGCGCGTCCGAACATTCGCGACAGCCTGCGCTCAAACGGACATTGATCAACCGATAGGCTGTGAACAGCGCCAAGTTGCTGCCCCATTGACGGCCACGCTTTGAGCAAATCCGCTCCAGACAGATCAGCCGCCGGTACTCCCGGAATTGCCGTTATCACCAAGCATGCACCCTCCTGTTCCTCCTGCCAGTTGATCACCTCGGGGCAAGCCACACCTCGACCTTTGAGCCAAATGAGGCGGTCACGCTCTCCAGCGAGCTCACCGCGGCGGGAAGCAGGTGCGATTTTCGCGAAGGCATGCCCGTCACCACGTCGAAAAACAAAATCACCAGATTCTCCGCCTCTGACAGGCAACCAGTCAGAATGCGATTCACCAAAAAAAATATTAGTTCGATTCAATGGAGGTTCCTTCAGTTTTCTGATGAAGCGCGGAGGTGGCTCAACCTGCGAAAAGAAACGAGTTGCTACGTAAGTCCGAGAACATGCTTTCCATGGTCTCTGAGCTCGCCTTTGGGACCGACATATCGGTAGAGAGTGACGCGCTCGATGCCGAGTTCCTTGCAGAGATCGGAAACTGAAGTATCGCGCTGGGCCATGGCGGCTTGCGCGAGACGCACCTGAGCTTTGGTGAGCGCGAATTTTCGTCCGCCCTTGCGACCGCGCGCTCTCGCGGAGGCGAGACCCGCCATGGTGCGCTCTCGGATCAGATCCCGCTCGAACTCGGCCAAGGTGGCGAAGATTCCGAACACCATGCGACCGGACGCAGTCGTGGTGTCGATCTGAGCGCCCTTTCCAGTCAGAACCCGCAGGCCGATCTTGCGGTCTGACAGCTCCTTCACCGTGTTGACCAGATGGGCAAGCGATCGTCCGAGGCGATCGAGCTTCCAGACCACCAGCACATCGCCGTCACGCAATGACTTGAGGCAGGCAGTCAAGCCAGGGCGATCATCACGACCGCCGGAAGCAAGATCATCATAGATATTGTCCCGTTCGACACCTGCGGCGCGCAAGGCGTCGTGCTGCAGGTCGAGAGACTGCGAGCCATCGGCTTTGGAGACGCGGGCATATCCGATCAGCATGTATCACAAACGTTGGTTTGAGGCGGCGCTTCGGCCACGATTGCATTGACCTCTGGAAATGTATCTCAACCAGCTTCATAAACAAAGCGTCTTGAACGCTATCAGATTTTGAAAAAGGAACATGTATGCCGCGTCGCGTCACTCTAACCGATCGGCAGAAAGACGCGCTGTTGCGCTTGCCGACTTCACAGACGGATTTGCTCAAGCACTATACGCTGAGTGATGAAGACCTTGGGCATATCAGGCTGCGTCGGCGCGCTCACAACAGGTTCGGCTTCGCCCTGCAATTGTGTGTCCTGCGCTATCCCGGCCGGGTGCTGGCTCCAGGCGAACTGATCCCTGCAGAGGTCATCGAATTTATCGGAGCGCAGCTTGGCCTGGGTGCCGACGATCTCGTAGACTATGCTGCCCGCGAGGAAACACGGCACGAGCATCTTGCCGAGTTACGGGGGCTCTACGGCTTCCGCACCTTCTCCGGACGTGGTGCGAGCGAGCTGAAGGAATGGTTGTTCCGAGAAGCCGAGATGGCGGTGTCGAACGAGGATATCGCCCGTCGCTTCGTAGCCGAGTGCCGACGCACCCGCACTGTCCTTCCCGCGACATCCACGATCGAGCGGCTTTGTGCCGCGGCTCTCGTCGATGCCGAGCGACGCATCGAGACGAGGATCGCCAGTCGGCTGCCTATGTCGATCCGAGAACAGTTGCTGGCATTGCTCGAGGAGACGGCTGATGATCGGGTGACCCGTTTTGTGTGGCTGCGCCAGTTCGAGCCTGGCTCGAACTCTTCGTCGGCCAACCGGCTGCTCGACCGGCTCGAATATCTGCAACGCATCGATCTCCCCGAGGATCTGCTTGCCGGCGTTCCTGCCCATCGGGTGACTCGTCTGCGCAGGCAGGGTGAACGGTATTATGCCGACGGCATGCGCGATCTCCCGGAGGACAGGCGGCTTGCGATCTTGGCTGTTTGCGTCTCGGAATGGCAGGCGATGTTGGCCGACGCAGTGGTCGAAACCCACGACCGGATCGTCGGCCGTCTCTACCGTGCTTCGGAGCGTATTTGCCATGCAAAGGTCGCAGACGAAGCGGGGGTGGTGCGTGACACCCTGAAATCCTTCGCCGAGATCGGGGGCGCCCTGGTCGATGCACAGGATGATGGCCAGCCGCTGGGCGATGTCATCGCGAGTGGGTCAGGGTGGGACGGCTTAAAAACCCTTGTTGCAATGGCAACCAGGCTGACCGCCACCATGGCCGACGATCCGCTCAATCATGTGCTCGACGGTTATCACCGCTTCCGCCGATACGCTCCACGCATGTTGCGCCTGCTCGATCTGCGAGCTGCGCCCGTTGCACTGCCGCTTCTGGAAGCGGTGACGGCCCTTCGTACCGGTTTGAACGATGCCGCGATGACCAGCTTCTTGCGGCCCAGCTCGAAATGGCATCGCCACCTTCGGGCCCAGAGGGCTGGCGACGCTCGCCTATGGGAGATCGCGGTGCTGTTCCATCTGCGCGATGCGTTCCGCTCCGGAGATGTCTGGCTTACTAGGTCCCGGCGCTATGGCGATCTGAAACACGCACTCGTTCCGGCACAATCCATCGCGGAAGGCGGTCGTCTCGCTGTGCCATTGCGGCCGGAGGAATGGCTGGCAGACCGGCAAGCTCGCCTCGACATGCGGTTGCGCGAGCTTGGCCGTGCCGCTCGCGCAGGCACGATCCCGGGCGGGTCGATTGAAAACGGCGTTCTGCATATCGAGAAACTCGAAGCCGCCGCGCCGACAGGCGCCGAAGATCTGGTGCTCGATCTCTACAAGCAGATCCCGCCCACGCGCATCACCGATCTCCTGCTGGAGGTGGATGCGGCGACCGGCTTCACCGAAGCGTTCACCCATCTGCGCACAGGAGCACCCTGCGCTGACCGGATCGGGCTAATGAACGTTATCTTGGCGGAAGGGATCAACCTCGGCTTGCGCAAAATGGCGGATGCGACAAACACCCACACCTTCTGGGAATTGATCCGCATTGGACGGTGGCATGTCGAGGGCGAAGCCTATGACCGGGCGCTGGCCATGGTGGTCGAGGCACAGGCAGCGTTACCCATGGCCCGGTTCTGGGGCATGGGCACGTCGGCTTCGAGCGACGGACAGTTCTTCGTCGCTACAGAGCAAGGTGAGGCCATGAACCTGGTCAACGCGAAATATGGCAATACCCCGGGCCTGAAAGCCTATAGCCACGTCTCCGACCAATATGCGCCGTTCGCAACCCAGGTGATTCCTGCAACGGCAAGCGAAGCGCCTTACATCCTCGATGGCCTGCTGATGAACGATGCTGGACGCCATATCCGCGAGCAGTTCACCGACACGGGCGGCTTCACCGATCACGTCTTTGCCGCATGTGCCATTCTCGGCTACCGGTTCGCTCCGCGCATCCGCGACCTGCCATCCAAACGGCTCTACGCGTTCAATCCGTCGGCCGCCCCGGCGCACCTGCGAGCGTTGATCGGCGGAAAGGTCAACCAAGCCATGATCGAGCGCAATTGGCCCGACATCCTGCGCATCGCCGCCACCATTGCTGCCGGGACCGTCGCGCCAAGCCAGATTCTGCGGAAACTCGCCTCCTATCCGCGGCAGAACGAGCTCGCGACAGCCCTGCGGGAAGTCGGTCGCGTCGAGCGCACCCTGTTCATGATCGACTGGATTCTGGATGCCGAACTCCAACGGCGTGCCCAGATCGGGCTCAACAAAGGCGAAGCTCATCATGCGCTGAAGCGGGCAATCAGCTTCCACCGCCGCGGTGAAATCCGCGACCGTTCCGCCGAAGGCCAGCATTACCGCATCGCCGGCATGAATCTGCTCGCCGCCATCATCATCTTCTGGAACACCATGAAGCTCGGCGAGGTCGTTGCAAACCAGAAACGCGATGGAAAGCTGCTATCGCCCGATCTCTTGGCCCATGTTTCGCCGCTCGGATGGGAACACATCAATCTCACCGGAGAATATCGCTGGCCAAAGCCTTAGCGTAGGATTCCGCCCCCTCCCGCAAACGACCCCAGCAAGGACAGCCTGATCGCAAACTAAGTACCAATGAAGAGCACTTAGCTTTTCTGCAAGGGGCGACCAGAGAATATCTGGAAGAGCACACCATGGGTGTTGACCGAGGCGTGGCGATCCCCGTTTGTGCTGGCGAACAAACCTATGATTTCACCCATAGCCAGAAAAAGAACATGAGCAAAGCAGACCGCTATATCAAGCGATTGCAGCGCAAACTGGCAAGGCAGCAAAAAGGCTCTAACCGCAGAGCCAAGACCAAGCATCGAATTGCGGTTCATCATGCTAAAAAGGCTAACATACGAAATGATTTTGCGCATAAGACCAGTCGGTTATTGGTTGATAGCAGCGCCAAAATCATTGTGTTTGAGGCGTTACGAACCGCAAGGATGACGAGAAGGCCGAAAGCAAAACAGGATGAACAAGGTCGATTCATATCAAATAAAGCCAAGCAGAAAGCAGGACTGAATAAGTCTATTCTTAATGTGGGCTGGCATGTGATCGAGACTTACACCTACTACAAGGCTTATTCATCCAGCAAAGCGGTATTTAAAATACCCGCACCAACAACCAGTCAGGAGTGCGCAAAATGCGGTCACACTCATCCCGACAATCGCAAAACACAAGCCCTGTTTGTTTGCGGTAATTGTGGAAATACTGACAATGCAGATCACAATGCATCACTGGTTATCAAGAAGCGGGCAATTAACTTAATTTTGGACACTGGAACGGTGTTATCTGGCGATGGGGTTCTGCGAACTCAGTCGGATAGTGGACGTGGAGGCAATCGTAAGACTGGCCGAGCCAAAAGCTCAACCAGCAGTGCTCAACGAAGCGTCAAAAAAGAAAAGCTGGCCGCTTAGGTTAGTTTGGAAGCTCGACCGCTTTAGCAGCGAGTAGTTCACCAGGTGCGGCTCAGTCCGGCGTCCAGTCCTGCGGGTCGAACAAATCTGGTTCTTGCATTGGCGGCTGGCTCATGAGGTCGTGGTATTCGCTGGGGCGCATGTCGTGCTCACCCTCAAGGAACGGCAGTTCCTTGGGACGACTTACCAGCACAAGCCCGCTGCTGGTCTGGTCGATGGCCCATCCCATACCGCCTTGCAGTCCGCGTGTGCGGTCTGAGATTTCGTCTAAAGCATCGCGTAGTTGACCCCGCCTGACTGATCGAACCTTCGTTGATGCTTCTTCCCACGCCGCCTTGCCCCATACGTGGGGCGCTAGCGTGTCGATGTGCGCCCCGTTGCCATTGCCAAGCGAACGGCCAAGCCGGATGTTTGAGCACAGCCAACAGTGCAGCAGCTTGGCGGCTTCACTCTCCAGCTCGTTGCGCTCGAAAAGCGAAACCTTGACGTGTTGCTCTCGAAAAACCGCCCCGGTCAGGCGCGGATTGACGGCAACAAAGATTTCCCCAGTCTTGTGATTGAACCGACTCGAAAGGAGATTGCAGCGGTAATCCCAGCCGGTAGCGTGATTGATTTCCCGTATCTGCGCGTTACCCATTCGGTTCAGGCTTTCCTTGATTCTGGCAAGTGCCGCCCCGCTTTCTGGGTCGTCATATCCAGCATCAATCAGCAGGCTGCGCAAACTGGTTTTCTTGGTTTTCAGCGGCCTTCCATCATCGTTGTCAAAGTCCAAAGCAAGGCGCAATTGCTGGCCTATTTCGCCGGGTGGTTTTGCCTCGATCATCAAGCCGTCAATGCCAAGCTGGGCGCTTACTGCAAGCAAGATTGATTGGTCATCAGCTCCAAGCTGCTCGAACCCTTGAAAGCTGATTTCACTATCGCCGAAGCGGCGCGGCGGCACATACAGTCGCCCGCGCTTCTTCCCCTTCGTGGGGACGAAAAGCCCGTCAAACACATGAGCGGGATCGAATTTGGCATAGGCCGGTTTAATACGCTGCTGAGTCATAGCCCTTGCCCCCCTTGTTGCCGCTCTCACGCTTGATCTCCTGTAGCTCTACCGGCAGCAACACCCCGCCGGTGTGTCGCTGATACCAGCGGTCTAGCGGGGTCGCGTCGTAGTTGGGGAGCCCGCAGAATTCGGAAAAAATCGTACGCTAACAGTGCAAGCGTCCCGACCACGCCCGACTGTAGCTTGTTGACCGGTTAATCTGTCTCGCGGCTAAAGCGATAGAACAGGTTCGGCTCGCTGACCACGTACAAATACCCTTCATCGTCGATGGTTACGCCTTCGGCCTGGGGTATGCCCTTCAGCAAACCAGCAAACCCTCTCGCCAGGGAGCGGAAACTCACCACTTTGCCCTCGTCGGTCATTTCAATCAGCAGTTTCGACTCGTCACTGAGCAGAATCAGATGGCCACTCTGTTGGTCGAAGACGACCGAAGATAAGTCAGTCGCAAACACCTTGTCCTTTACCAAGCTGGACAGGTCGCGGACGTGCAGGGAAAAACCTCCTGCCAGGCTGGCACGAAGGCCGCCCACTTCCAGCAATTGGCGGGGGTCACGCTCCTTGGTCACAAACAGGCGGTCGCCTTTCAGGTCGTAGGCGAGCCCTTCAAGGCCTTTGTTGTCCTCCTTGCCAAGCGCCAGGGTCAGAGCTGGATACTGGTCTCGGCTCAATGGTCGATCAGGAGAAAGTTTACCGTCTTCAGCGATGGGGACATCCACGACAACCAGGCTCTGCCGGCGCTCTTCGGCGATTACCAGCTGGCCGTTGCCGGCATAGGACACCGCCTCCACATCGTGGAAGCCATCCAGGCTGTAACGTCTTTCCACATCACCGTCACGACTGAGGGCCAATAGTTCGTTTGGGCCGTTGGTGACCGCCCACAGCAGGTTTAGGTCAGGGTCGAAGGTCAGGCCCGAAAGATTGTTGTCCACACCTGGAACCGGCTTAGCATCCAGCTCAACCCGATAGTCAGGCAGCCACACAGAGCGCTCCTGCCAATCATCGGTGTGCCAGTGGGTCTTGATCCAGAAGTACAAACGATCATCAAGGTGATGGGTGCGGACTTGGAATACGGCGAGCAGGGCAAGGCACAACAGCACCCACATCCAAGCACTTGCTTTCCGTGTTCGGCCCAGCCAGTGTTTAGCCATCGAATACATCAGAGACCTCGTTAATTGGGAGATGCAGCGCGCCGCGCGGTGGTTTCAACCCGACTCGACGCGGCTGGCACAGGTGATGCACAGTGGCGTGGCCGGATCGAATTCCAAGCGGCCTGAGGCGATCAACTCGCCGCATTGGTTACACCAGCCATACTCACCCTCGTGCCAACGCTTGAGGGCCAGCTGGAGGCGGACGCGTTCATGCTGCGCCCGACTGCGGATGGCATCGTTCATTGCTTGCTGCTGGAGTGCATCCATCCTCGACAAACGCCCTACCTTGCCTTGATCCAGCTCTACCGATTGCGAGCGAGACTCAGCGTCTTCCAGCAATCGATCCAGCTCGGCAGCCCGCTGTTCCAGCAGGGTCTTGAAATGGGCAAGATCGAGGGCGTCGTCCATGGCCATTAGCGCAGCAGTAACAGCGGACTGGTGGTGGTGCGGAGCATGCTGGTCGTGGTGCTTCCGACCAGGAACTGCCGGATACGGGAATGGCCATAGGCCCCCATCACCAGCAGATCAATGCCATGCTCTTTCTGATAGGCGTGCAGGGTAGGCTCTATCTCACCGCTCAGGGTCTCGGCACGAACAGTGAACCCGGCGTTGAGCAGCACTTTTTGCGCCCAGTCCAGCTGCGCCGACGACTCGTCGTTCACGGGCCCGACCATGACCAGGTGGATCGGTAGTCCCTTCAGCAGGGGGCTGGCTGCCAGCATCTCCACACCCTTGCGGGTAGTAGCACTGCCATCGAAGGCCAGCATTGCGCTCTGGGGCTTCTGAAAGCTGGTCGGGGTGACCAGGATCGGCCGGTGCATGACACGAATCACGCTTTCCAGCTGGCTTCCGACATGCTGACTCAGGCCTCCACTAGACTCGCCCTGGCGACCGATGACCAGTAGGCGCGTTTCGCTTTCCAGCTCTTGCAGGCTCTCCAGCAGATCGCCATGACGTTGCTTGGACTCCGGTGCGGCCACACCATCCTTCATGGCCCGCTCTTTCGCGGCCGCTAACATGATCCGCCCCTGCTCCAGGGCCAACTTGCCGCGCTGTTCATCCAGGGAAGCAAGCTCATCGAGTAGGTGCTCGCGGCTGCCAAGGCCGATATTGCCACTCAGATCCGGTGCAACCGGGTACTGGCGCTGATCCAGCACATGCAGGAAGGTCAACGGGGCTTCCAGGCTCAGACTGGCCCAGGCCGCATAGTCGCACACGGCTGGGGCCGAGGCGGAACCGTCGATACAGGCGATTATGTGGTTCATTGTTGTTCTCCTTCTCAGTGGCCCATGAGTTGATCAATGGCGTCGGGTTTATCGTGAACGCCGAAGCGATCCACGATAGTGGCGCTTGCTTCGTTGAGGCCCAGCACTTCGACTTCGGTGCCTTCGCGGCGGAACTTGATGACCACTTTGTCCAAAGCGGCAACGGCGGTGATATCCCAGAAGTGGGCGCGATTCAGGTCGATGGTTACCTTGTTCAGGGCTTCTTTGAAGTCGAAGGCCGCGACGAACTTGTCTGCTGAGCTGAAGAACACCTGGCCGGTGACGTTATAGCTACGATGCTCGCCGGCTTCGTCCAGCGAAGAGCTGATCGCCATGTAATGGCCAACCTTGTTGGCGAAGAACATCGCGGCCAGCAGCACGCCGGCCAGCACGCCGAAGGCCAGGTTATGGGTGGCGACCACGACCACCACGGTGACGACCATGACAATGTTGGTCGACAGCGGATGCTTCTTCAGGTTGCGCAGCGAATCCCAACTGAAGGTGCCGATGGACACCATGATCATCACTGCCACCAGCGCCGCCATCGGGATCTGCTTCAACCAGTCGCCGAGGAACACCACCATCAGCAGCAGGAATACGCCTGCGGCAAGGGACGACAGGCGCGAACGACCACCGGATTTCACGTTGATGATCGACTGACCAATCGTCGCGCAGCCGGCCATACCGCCGAGCAGACCCGAAGCAATGTTGGCCACGCCCTGGCCCTTGCACTCGCGGTTCTTGTCGCTGGGGGTGTCGGTCAGGTCGTCAACAATGGTCGCGGTCATCATCGACTCCAGCAGACCGACCACGGCCAGTGCTGCCGAGTAAGGGAAGATGATGGCCAACGTCTCGAACGTCAGCGGCACGTCAGGCCAGAGGAAGATTGGCAGCGTATCGGGCAGTTGGCCCATATCGCCGACCGTGCGGATATCTAGCCCAACCGACATGGCGACGGCGGTCAGCACGATGATGCACACCAGCGGCGATGGGATGAGCTTGCCGATCTTGGGGACGTAGGGGAACAGATAGATGATGCCGAGGCCTGCGGCTGTCATGGCGTAGACGTGCCAGGTGACGTTGGTTAACTCGGGTAGCTGAGCCATGAAGATCAGGATCGCCAGGGCATTGACGAAGCCGGTCACCACCGAGCGCGAGACGAAGCGCATCAGTGAGCCGAGCTTCAGGTACCCAGCAGCGATCTGTAAAACACCACATAGCAGCGTGGCGGCCAGCAGGTATTCGAGACCATGATTCTTGACCAGGGTCACCATCAGCAGTGCCATGGCCCCGGTTGCGGCCGAGATCATTCCGGGTCGGCCACCGACAAAGGCGATCACCACGGCGATACAGAAAGAGGCGTACAGGCCGACCTTGGGGTCAACCCCGGCAATGATCGAGAAAGCGATGGCTTCAGGGATGAGGGCCAGTGCGACCACAATACCGGCGAGGATGTCGCCACGGATGTTGGATAACCAGGTTTGTTTTAACGAGTGGAGCATCAGAATTCCCAAGGCAATGGATCACGCAGCGCAGCATGGCGCAGGCCATGTGCAACTGGTCGATATGAGGTCAAATTGTCGGATGTAGGGGGGCTGTGGCGGGTGTTGAAACCGAAAGCACAGCAGAGCGCGACCGCTGGCAGAGCAAGCAGTCACAGATGATGCGGGGGGCGAAGCGCTATGGCGGCGTAGGCAGCCAGATCATGTTTTGCAGGGTAAGCATGAGGTCTTATCGAGTGTCTTTGGTAACTCAATGGCCGCGACAGTCTACAGGAAGAGGGTAATTACTGCGAGTCAACCCTGAGTAGGGCGTCCTGCTTGGATGTCAGCCTGAGCTATACCCTAACCGGATGTCAGGAAAGTGTCATTTTCAGAAGACGACTGCACCAGTTGATTGGGCGTAATGGCTGTTGTGCAGCCAGCTCCTGACAGTTCAATATCAGAAGTGATCTGCACCAATCTCGACTATGCTCAATACTCGTGTGCACCAAAGCGAGGTGAGCATGGCGACGGACACCCCACGGATTCCAGAACAAGGCGTGGCCACTCTGCCTGATGAGGCTTGGGAGCGTGCGCGCCGTCGTGCGGAGATCATCAGTCCGTTGGCGCAGTCGGAGACGGTCGGGCACGAAGCGGCCGATATGGCGGCTCAGGCGCTGGGCTTGTCTCGGCGCCAGGTATACGTTCTGATCCGGCGTGCCCGGCAAGGCAGCGGCCTCGTGACGGATCTGGTGCCCGGCCAGTCCGGTGGAGGTAAAGGTAAGGGGCGCTTGCCGGAACCGGTCGAGCGCGTCATCCACGAGCTACTGCAAAAGCGGTTCCTGACCAAGCAGAAGCGCAGCCTAGCGGCCTTTCACCGCGAAGTCACTCAGGTGTGCAAGGCTCAAAAACTGCGAGTGCCGGCGCGCAATACCGTGGCCTTACGGATCGCTAGCCTTGACCCGCGCAAGGTCATCCGCCGGCGGGAAGGCCAGGATGCCGCTCGTGACCTACAAGGTGTGGGCGGCGAGCCTCCTGCCGTGACCGCGCCGCTGGAGCAGGTGCAGATAGACCATACGGTCATCGACCTGATCGTGGTCGATGACCGCGACCGGCAACCTATTGGCCGCCCGTACCTGACCCTCGCCATCGACGTGTTCACCCGCTGCGTGCTCGGCATGGTCGTCACGCTGGAAGCGCCGTCTGCCGTTTCGGTTGGCCTGTGCCTCGTGCATGTCGCCTGCGACAAGCGCCCTTGGCTGGAAGGACTGAACGTGGAAATGGATTGGCAGATGAGCGGCAAGCCCTTGCTGCTCTACCTAGACAACGCGGCCGAGTTCAAGAGCGAGGCCCTGCGCCGGGGTTGCGAGCAGCATGGCATCCGGCTGGACTATCGCCCGCTGGGACAGCCGCACTATGGCGGCATCGTGGAACGGATCATCGGCACGGCGATGCAGATGATTCACGACGAACTGCCGGGAACGACCTTCTCCAACCCTGACCAGCGCGGCGACTACGATTCCGAAAACAAGGCCGCCCTGACGCTGCGCGAGCTAGAGCGCTGGCTCACATTGGCGGTCGGCACCTACCACGGTTCGGTGCACAACGGCCTGCTCCAACCGCCGGCCGCGCGCTGGGCCGAGGCCGTGGCGCGTGTCGGCGTACCGGCCGTCGTCACACGCGCTACTTCGTTCCTGGTCGATTTTCTGCCGATCCTCCGGCGCACGCTGACCCGCACCGGCTTTGTCATCGACCACATCCACTACTACGCCGATGCGCTCAAGCCGTGGATTGCGCGGCGTGAACGCTGGCCGTCCTTTCTGATCCGGCGCGATCCGCGCGACATCAGCCGTATCTGGGTCCTGGAACCGGAGGGACAGCATTACCTGGAAATTCCCTACCGTACCTTGTCGCATCCGGCTGTCACCCTCTGGGAACAACGGCAGGCGCTGGCGAAACTGCGGCAGCAAGGGCGCGAACAGGTGGATGAGTCGGCGCTGTTCCGCATGATCGGCCAGATGCGTGAGATTGTGACCAGCGCGCAGAAGGCCACACGCAAGGCGCGGCGTGACGCGGATCGCCGCCAGCACCTCAAGACATCAGCTCGGCCGGACAAGCCCGTTCCGCCGGATACGGATATTGCCGACCCGCAGGCAGACAACTTGCCACCCGCCAAACCGTTCGACCAGATTGAGGAGTGGTAGCCGTGGACGAATATCCCATCATCGACCTGTCCCACCTGCTGCCGGCGGCCCAGGGCTTGGCCCGTCTTCCGGCGGACGAGCGCATCCAGCGCCTTCGCGCCGACCGCTGGATCGGCTATCCGCGCGCAGTCGAGGCGCTGAACCGGCTGGAAGCCCTTTATGCGTGGCCAAACAAGCAACGCATGCCCAACCTGCTGCTGGTTGGCCCGACCAACAATGGCAAGTCGATGATCGTCGAGAAGTTCCGCCGCACCCACCCGGCCAGCTCCGACGCCGACCAGGAGCACATCCCGGTGTTGGTCGTGCAGATGCCGTCCGAGCCGTCCGTGATCCGCTTCTACGTCGCGCTGCTCGCCGCGATGGGCGCGCCGCTGCGCCCACGCCCACGGTTGCCGGAAATGGAGCAACTGGCTCTGGCACTGCTGCGCAAGGTCGGCGTGCGCATGCTGGTGATCGACGAGCTGCACAACGTGCTGGCCGGCAACAGCGTCAACCGCCGGGAATTCCTCAACCTGCTGCGCTTCCTCGGCAACGAACTGCGCATCCCGTTGGTTGGGGTAGGCACGCGCGACGCCTACCTAGCCATCCGCTCCGATGACCAGTTGGAAAATCGCTTCGAGCCGATGATGCTGCCGGTATGGGAGGCCAACGACGATTGCTGCTCACTGCTGGCCAGCTTCGCCGCTTCGCTCCCGCTGCGCCGGCCTTCCCCAATTGCCACGCTGGACATGGCTCGCTACCTGCTCACACGCAGCGAGGGCACCATAGGGGAACTGGCGCACTTGCTGATGGCGGCGGCCATCGTCGCCGTGGAGAGCGGCGAGGAAGCGATCAACCATCGCACACTCAGCATGGCCAGATATCGACAACCTCTCGCGCAACCAAGACATCGCGGTCGGACTGCAAGTGATCTTGAAGCCACGGGCCCGTCCCACCCCGACATGGACCTCGATGCCCGAACGGACGTTAGATTTCGAGTTCTAGGCGTTCTGCGATGAAGGTTGGATCCCAGCCGGGATTGAAAGTGTCGACGTGGGTGAATCCGAGCCGCTCGTATAGGCCACGCAGGTTCGGGTGGCAGTCGAGCCGCAGCTTGGCGCACCCCTGCGTTCGCGCGGCATGGCGGCAAGCCTCGATCAGCGCGGAGCTGACACCCCGGCCCGCATGTGTCCGTCGCACCGCGAGCTTGTGCAGATATGCGGCCTCCCCCTTGAGGGCGTCGGGCCAGAACTCGGGATCCTCGGCCGACAAGGTGCAACAGCCGACGATGCCGTCGCTGCAACTCGCGACTAGGAGCTCGGATCTCAGGACGAAGGTCTCCGCGAATGTCCGGTCGATCCGCGCGACGTCCCAGGCGGGCGTTCCCTTGGCGGACATCCACGCCGCAGCGTCGTGCATCAGCCGCACAACCTCGTCGATATCACCCGAGCAGGCGACCCGAACGTTCGGAGGCTCCTCGCTGTCCATTCGCTCCCCTGGCGCGGTATGAACCGCCGCCTCATAGTGCAGTTTGATCCTGACGAGCCCAGCATGTCTGCGCCCACCTTCGCGGAACCTGACCAGGGTCCGCTAGCGGGCGGCCGGAAGGTGAATGCTAGGCATGATCTAACCCTCGGTCTCTGGCGTCGCGACTGCGAAATTTCGCGAGGGTTTCCGAGAAGGTGATTGCGCTTCGCAGATCTCCAGGCGCGTGGGTGCGGACGTAGTCAGCGCCATTGCCGATCGCGTGAAGTTCCGCCGCAAGGCTCGCTGGACCCAGATCCTTTACAGGAAGGCCAACGGTGGCGCCCAAGAAGGATTTCCGCGACACCGAGACCAATAGCGGAAGCCCCAACGCCGACTTCAGCTTTTGAAGGTTCGACAGCACGTGCAGCGATGTTTCCGGTGCGGGGCTCAAGAAAAATCCCATCCCCGGATCGAGGATGAGCCGGTCGGCAGCGACCCCGCTCCGTCGCAAGGCGGAAACCCGCGCCTCGAAGAACCGCACAATCTCGTCGAGCGCGTCTTCGGGTCGAAGGTGACCGGTGCGGGTGGCGATGCCATCCCGCTGCGCTGAGTGCATAACCACCAGCCTGCAGTCCGCCTCAGCAATATCGGGATAGAGCGCAGGGTCAGGAAATCCTTGGATATCGTTCAGGTAGCCCACGCCGCGCTTGAGCGCATAGCGCTGGGTTTCCGGTTGGAAGCTGTCGATTGAAACACGGTGCATCTGATCGGACAGGGCGTCTAAGAGCGGCGCAATACGTCTGATCTCATCGGCCGGCGATACAGGCCTCGCGTCCGGATGGCTGGCGGCCGGTCCGACATCCACGACGTCTGATCCGACTCGCAGCATTTCGATCGCCGCGGTGACAGCGCCGGCGGGGTCTAGCCGCCGGCTCTCATCGAAGAAGGAGTCCTCGGTGAGATTCAGAATGCCGAACACCGTCACCATGGCGTCGGCCTCCGCAGCGACTTCCACGATGGGGATCGGGCGAGCAAAAAGGCAGCAATTATGAGCCCCATACCTACAAAGCCCCACGCATCAAGCTTTTGCCCATGAAGCAACCAGGCAATGGCTGTAATTATGACGACGCCGAGTCCCGACCAGACTGCATAAGCAACACCGACAGGGATGGATTTCAGAACCAGAGAAAGAAAATAAAATGCGATGCCATAACCGATTATGACAACGGCGGAAGGGGCAAGCTTAGTAAAGCCCTCGCTAGATTTTAATGCGGATGTTGCGATTACTTCGCCAACTATTGCGATAACAAGAAAAAGCCAGCCTTTCATGATATATCTCCCAATTTGTGTAGGGCTTATTATGCACGCTTAAAAATAATAAAAGCAGACTTGACCTGATAGTTTGGCTGTGAGCAATTATGTGCTTAGTGCATCTAACGCCTGAGCTCAGCCGACCGAAACCGCGTAGCGGTTTTGGGTCGGCTGCAGCGATTTGTTGGGCGATAGCTTGCCACATTCTCTCAACGATTGGGATTTGACGTACTTTCCGCACTTTGTAGCGCGACCACATCATGCTCCCCCTGGCCGCGAGAGCCCTCCGCTCGGGAAACACAAGACAGACCGAGCACGACTGTTGCAAGGGTCAAACAGTACACGACAACCGGCCAAGCCGTGTTGCGCGGCAACAGCGAAATGATCAACGTTCCGATGCTTCCTAGCAGTACACCGCCCAAGCAGAAGTAGACTGCCGTGACCGTTCCAGCAACATGGTCGAATCCTCGAAGAGCGCCATTGGGCGCCACAGATACCGCTGTGGCGACACCAATACCCACTAGCCACATTGGAGAAATAAAGCCTAACACGGACTGCGAAGCCCATATTTCGGTGATGGCAAGCAATACTGCTCCAGCTATCAGGCATCCCATTCCCATTCGCAAGACGCTTGGGCTGCCCCACTTGGGTATTACACGCCCCATAAAACGAGCTGTAAACACCATGGCAATTGCCACTGTGGCGAACAGCAGGCTGAAGCCAAGCTGAGACACACCTTGCCTGCCCATCATTAGTCCGGG
The DNA here is from genome assembly GCF_007633355.1 of Pseudomonas sp. BJP69. Classification (NCBI taxonomy): domain Bacteria; kingdom Pseudomonadati; phylum Pseudomonadota; class Gammaproteobacteria; order Pseudomonadales; family Pseudomonadaceae; genus Pseudomonas; species Pseudomonas sp. BJP69. Next base: position 3,323,048 of record NZ_CP041933.1, on the reverse strand, counting down.
CGCAATGGAGAAAAAGACGAAGAAGCTACCCATTCCAGCGGCGTAACACAACGTGTACAACCAGAAGTTCAGGCACTTAACGGGGAGTAGCAGCTGCGACCATTGCAAGCCCGCAACTCGTTGCACCCGGGTTTCAGGCCAGAATCGCCACGCTGCTGCAGATGCAGCGATCATGCCCAAACCTAGAAACGCAAAGATAGCCCGCCACCCAAGCCACATGTCGACGAGCGCTCCGAGCAATGGGCCTACCGCCGGGACCATGGCCAGCATGGATCCGAGTATGCCGTAAATGACATTACTTTCCTCGCGACCTGCGTAAATGTCACGTACTGTTGCAAACGTGGAAACAAGGCACGCCGAGGCACCACAAGCCTGAAGAATCCGAAGCCCCAGAAAGACTTCAGCCGATGACGTAAGAGCGAGGCCCATTGACGCCACAACGTAGGCGAGGCCACCTCCCAGTAGAACGGGGCGGCGCCCCAGTCGGTCCGATAGCGGTCCAAACAAGAGCTGACCGGCACCAATCATGACCAAGTACGTTGTCAGCGTAAGCTGAATTGTGCTCGCTGTCGTACCAAGCGCGTTTGGCATAAACGGCACTGCCGGCAAGTACATGTCCATGCCGAGTGATGCCAATAAATCGAACGGTGATAACAACAACACCGTGGCGGCAAGGGAGTACCGCCAACTAAAATTTTTTGAGCGCACGAAACCATCTCCTTGAACAAAGGATTTGGCGGCGCTCCCGTAGAGCAAAAGGATTCTTGAGAACGCCGCAACAACCGAAAAATGAAGGTTGCTGCGGCTTACTTGTCTGCGTTCTTGGAAATGCTCATCTGCCGACTATCTCATGATTGAATTTGAATCGTAACAACTTTCAAGCAACTCTGCGAGGAGCCTTATTGTGCGCCCAACACCTGAATTAAGCCGCGCCGCGAAGCGGCGTCGGCTTGAATGAGTTGTTAGGCAACACCGCGCTTTCTCTCGAAGGCTTGTCGTGTTTGAACCATGTAAACCGCCGGCCCGTCAGGCGTGGTGATGATCTTCTCCCGCACGAATCCTGCCTTCTCATAGCAGCGTATGGCTCGATGGTTGTTCGGAGTCGGGTCGGTCTGAATCTTCGTCACGGTGGGGTCCGAGAACAGTAGTTCAACGAGAGCGCGGACAAGCCTTGTTCCTAGGCCTTTGTTCAACTGTGTCGGGTCAGCCAGAGACTGGTCTATTCCTCGCACTCCTGGATCAGTTTCATCTTCCCACCAGCCATCACCGCTTCCGAGCGCGACGTACGACTGAGCATAGCCGATCGGTTCCTCGCCCAGCATTGCGATGTACGGTGTTACGGACTCTTCCGCCATCGCTCTGGGCAGGTAGTGTTCCAGCACTTCATCAAGAGTCGGTCGCTCTTCGTCACCACCCCACCACTCAACGATGTGCGGCCGGTTGAGCCAATCATGGAGCATCGGCAGGTCGCGCTCGGTCATGAGGCGAAGAGTTATGGGGGGGGTGCTCGCGGACATGAAATGGTCGCTCTGTGCTGCCTAACTTTGTTTTAGGGCGACTGCCCTGCTGCGTAACATCGTTGCTGCTCCATAACATCAAACATCGACCCACGGCGTAACGCGCTTGCTGCTTGGATGCCCGAGGCATAGACTGTACAAAAAAACAGTCATAACAAGCCATGAAAACCGCCACTGCGCCGTTACCACCGCTGCGTTCGGTCAAGGTTCTGGACCAGTTGCGTGAGCGCATACGCTACTTGCATTACAGCTTACGAACCGAACAGGCTTATGTCCACTGGGTTCGTGCCTTCATCCGTTTCCACGGTGTGCGTCACCCGGCAACCTTGGGCAGCAGCGAAGTCGAGGCATTTCTGTCCTGGCTGGCGAACGAGCGCAAGGTTTCGGTCTCCACGCATCGTCAGGCATTGGCGGCCTTGCTGTTCTTCTACGGCAAGGTGCTGTGCACGGATCTGCCCTGGCTTCAGGAGATCGGAAGACCTCGGCCGTCGCGGCGCTTGCCGGTGGTGCTGACCCCGGATGAAGTGGTTCGCATCCTCGGTTTTCTGGAAGGCGAGCATCGTTTGTTCGCCCAGCTTCTGTATGGAACGGGCATGCGGATCAGTGAGGGTTTGCAACTGCGGGTCAAGGATCTGGATTTCGATCACGGCACGATCATCGTGCGGGAGGGCAAGGGCTCCAAGGATCGGGCCTTGATGTTACCCGAGAGCTTGGCACCCAGCCTGCGCGAGCAGCTGTCGCGTGCACGGGCATGGTGGCTGAAGGACCAGGCCGAGGGCCGCAGCGGCGTTGCGCTTCCCGACGCCCTTGAGCGGAAGTATCCGCGCGCCGGGCATTCCTGGCCGTGGTTCTGGGTTTTTGCGCAGCACACGCATTCGACCGATCCACGGAGCGGTGTCGTGCGTCGCCATCACATGTATGACCAGACCTTTCAGCGCGCCTTCAAACGTGCCGTAGAACAAGCAGGCATCACGAAGCCCGCCACACCGCACACCCTCCGCCACTCGTTCGCGACGGCCTTGCTCCGCAGCGGTTACGACATTCGAACCGTGCAGGATCTGCTCGGCCATTCCGACGTCTCTACGACGATGATTTACACGCATGTGCTGAAAGTTGGCGGTGCCGGAGTGCGCTCACCGCTTGATGCGCTGCCGCCCCTCACTAGTGAGAGGTAGGGCAGCGCAAGTCAATCCTGGCGGATTCACTACCCCTGCGCGAAGGCCATCGGTGCCGCATCGAACGGCCGGTTGCGGAAAGTCCTCCCTGCGTCCGCTGATGGCCGATAGTCGCCAGTAGTTAGCCGATTGTGGCAGGTCTATCAGAATCGTCGCTGCTGGTAATACCTGACAGAAGTACTGCCAGGTCTACCCGTGCAGAAGGTGCTCCCGCAGAGCTGTCATCTGACTCGTGGTTTGAGACTGTGATGCCCTTTCTCAGGGCGTCCCTGCTAGACGAGGGTTTGCTGGCTAATGGCTTGGAAAATTTCCTGGCTGTCCTAAGCGAGGCCAGCTCACGCCAATTGCAGTGCGCATTCATTCGCTGTGCAGAGCCTTGGGAGGTGCCGGAGGCGGCATTAAAGGCGCTGAAATTTCGCACCCTGTACGCCAACCTCTTTGGTGGCGAGCATCTCACGTTAGGTATGTATGCCGGGCTGCTTGATGCGGTTGAGAGGTGCAATCCCGGTCTTACGACTAGCTGGCTTGATATGAAAATTCACGACAGTGCCCAGCCAATCTTGCTGCTACTCGGTGAGCCAGAAGGTGAGGCAGGGGTATAAGGTCTTGAATCGCCACTATCTGAGTCGTTACACGAAACCTGAAACCAAGCCTCAGTGATACAACCACTCCTGCAACTCATCCAGGTTCACCACCACAATCTGCTGCGCCGTCGCTTTGGCATGCACCTTGGTTGGATCAATCTGATAGCGCTGCAGCACGTACTGCACCAGCGCGCCCCGCGTCTCGACTACCAGCTGTCCTTGGTGCATGCCGTAGTCGGTCTCGATGATGGCTTGCTGCTCGGGCTTGAGGCGTGAGTCCGGTGCGATGATCACCTGCACCGGAGTGTTCCAGCCGCTATCGGCATCCCGCCCGTGTGTAGAGCGGCCATCCATTAGGTCGGGAACGCCGCGAAAGCGACTCAGCACAAAGTCGCGGTAGTCGGCATTGCGCTCGCAATAGGCGCGCACATGCCAGCGCATGCCGGTGTAGATCAGCGTATGCGGCGCGATCAGGCGCGTTTCGCCATCCGGGGTATTAAAGGACACGTACTCACACTCCAGACGCAGCCCTTCGCGGCAGGCACGCAGCAGAGGGCGGAGCACCTCGGGTTGCACACTGCGATCTGGCACCCGCAGCACTTCAGTGTGTGCGTAGGCCAGGGCCAGGCCTTCAATGTGTGGCGCGCGGTCATGATTTTGGTTAAGCAGGTGCAGGTAGGCACTGGCACTGTCATCAATGAACAGCGGCTTGAAGTGGCGGCTCGGTACATACCCCTTCAAATGCTTGTCATATTCCAGGTTCTTCGGCGCGTACTCGGCAATGTACGAATTGATGTCCTTCGACGCCTGCTGGCGGCTGATGCCGAAGCTCTGCATCAGATGGCCCGTGGTTAACCGGCCCTCCCACCAGGCCACCGTCTCGATCAAACGGTAGCGCAGCGCCAGATCCCAGCGAACCGACGTGATTTCCTGCTTACGCTTCATAGCCTCTCCATCTGCTCGAAAACTTTACCTGTACAGGCAAACACCGTAGATACGTCGCTCAAAACTACATATCTTGATAGCCGGAGACAAGCAGGCCGATGTCATTTAGTCCGGGGCTGTAGCTAGTCCAGTACATAAGTTGGATGTGCGGTTCCTGATTGGAGGGGCGTGAAGATGAATCAACTGGATCGAATTCTCGGTTGCCTGCTGGCCGGTGCGGCTGGCGATGCTTTGGGCGCGGCGGTGGAGTTCATGGATTGGCCGAGCATCCGGCAGAAGTTCGGTGAGCGGGGTATTCGGGATTTTGCCCCTGCATTCGGCAAGCTGGGCGCCGTCACCGACGATACCCAGATGATGCTCTTTACCGCCGAAGGCCTGTTGCGGGCCTGGGTTCGGCACAATTCACGTGGTATCTGCCATCCGCCTTCGGTCATTCATCATGCGCTGCTGCGCTGGTACATCACCCAGGGCGGCAAACCAAAGGCTGAGGTCACGCAGGATGGCTGGCTAATCGGTGTGAAAGACCTATGGTCGAGCCGCGCGCCGGGCATGACCTGCATGAGTGCGCTGGCCGCCAGCCAGGCGTTTGGCGACAAGGCCAGCAATGACAGCAAGGGCTGTGGTGGCGTGATGCGTGTAGCACCGCATGCGTTCTTCCCGCAGGCCTTCGAGTTTGCGGTCGAAAACGCACACCTGACTCATGCCCATCCCAGTGGCTATCTGGCAGCGGGCCTGTTTGCCGACATTCTGCAGCGGATCTTCGAGCAAGGTTGCGACCTGAAAGACGCCATCCGCCAGAGCCTGGCCGAACATGGCCAGAAACCGGGCATGGCGGAAACCCGTGAGATGGTCGAGTACGCCCTGCGCCAGAGTGAGGCCGGTATCGCGCCTACGCCCGAAGGGATTGCCGTGATGGGTGGCGGTTGGGTGGCCGAAGAAGCACTCGGCATTGGTCTGTGGTGTGCCTTGATGGCTAGCAGCCTGGAGGAGGGTATCTGCTGGGCGGTCAATCACACCGGCGACAGCGACAGCACGGGTCTGATTGCCGGCAACCTGCTGGGTATCCAGTTGGGGCCTGATGCCATTCCTGAGCGCTGGCTGGAGTCGTTGGAGTTGCGCGAGGTGATCGAGCAACTGGCGCATGACATCGAGTGGGTACCGCGTACCTATTGCGGGGATTACAGCTCAAATGTGGCTGAGGATGAACGCATCTGGGCGCGCTATCCCGGGTTCTGATAGGGAGCAAGCATGAGTCGCAGAACGCAAAGTGATGCCCTGCAATGGCTGGCCGCTGGATTGGCGGTGTTCTTGCTGGTCAGTGCCCAGGCTCAGGACCGAGACCTGGATAACGACGGACTCTGGGATTACAACCGCGGCGGCATCGACCGGGATGTCGATAACGACGGCACGTGGGATTACGACAAGGGTGGCATCGATCGTGATCTGGACAACGACGGCACTTGGGATCATGGCGCCGGCGGGATTGATCGGGATGTCGACAATGATGGCAGTTGGGACCATGACGCCGGCGGGATTGATCGTGACCTCGACAACGACGGGCTCTGGGACGAGTCAGCTGACGGCATTGATAGGGACCTGGATAACGATGGAGTGTGGGATGAGTGAGTCGCTGATCATGGCTGTCTGTGCTGAATTGACGGTCGATGGGGAGGGGCTGGAGTTGCTTGCGCCGTGCTACATGACTCGTCAGGAAAGCGTGATTGCCAGCATGGGTGTGCTGGAGTGTTTGCGCGAGTGCTCCCCTGGTGCAGTCGAGGGCGCCGGGCTAGTGGCCCTGTCTTGGTACGAGGGCATTGAGCAGTTGATGGAGTCGGTCAATCTTCACCCCTTTGAAGATGCGGCCGGCTATATGCCCACCGGGCATCGGCTGAGCATTCCAGGCGTGCATAACCGCTTGGAAGAAGGCTGCGTAGTGGCTCGCCGAGAGCGCATCAGCCTGACGCGACACTGAGCGTTGGCACGAACTGACCGATCCGGCAAAAAGCCGGGGCTCCGGCTTTACCCCGGCCCGGTCAGTGGATAAGGTGACAGCCATCGCAAATGGCAGGTCGCGGTATCCCAGGGATGGCTCTGCATATGCGCATCGGCATTCGCCGTGTGGCGCTCAGCTTCCCTCCGGTTTCCGTTGTTTCGTTGCCACCCGTGTCTGAATTGGGCTGGCCCGCGCTGCGGCGGGCGGCTGTGGAGAGTTGTGAATGAATGAATTGCAGCAGGCCCTGCTGGCCGCCGTACCTGCCGATGGATCGAGCATTGGCAATCAGTCGCTATTGGAGCGCCTGAAAAGCCAGGTCCCGCAGCTGAGTGAAGAGGCCTTCTGGGCGGCGCGGGATGGGCTGATCGAACAGGGCGTGCTGCAAAAAGGCCGTGGTCGCGGTGGTTCGGTGCTGCGGGCGCAACCGGTTGCCAGCAGCCTGGCTGAGCAAGTGCTAAGCAAGGCGCGCGAGCGTTTAGATCCGGCTGTGCGTGAGGAGGAGCCGGGCGAATATGTTGTCCAGCCCTCAGCTGCCGTCAGCAAGGGCCGGGCGGCCAAGGTACAGCCCGCCACCGGCATCGAGGACATGAAGAAAACCCTCTGGGCCACCGCCGACAAACTGCGCGCCAATATGGACGCCGCCGAGTACAAACACATCGTGCTCGGGCTGATCTTCCTCAAGTACATCTCCGACAGCTTCGCCGGCCGCCGCGCCGAGCTGGAGCGAAGGCTCACCGACGAGAACGACGACTACTACCTAGGCGCTCACGCCCTTGACGGCAGTGACCCCGAAGCACTGAACGCCGAGCTGGAAGACCGCGACTACTACCGCGAGGTCAACGTGTTCTGGGTGCCGGAAGTGGCGCGCTGGGAGTCGATCCGTGCCGCCGCCAAGCAGGTGGATATCGGCAAGCGCATCGACGAGGCCCTGGCCGCCATCGAGGCGGAAAATTCCAAGCTGAAGAACATCCTCGACAAGCGATTTGCTCGCGTCCAGTTGCCGGATGGCAAGCTGGGTGAGCTGGTGGACCTGATCTCCACCATCGGTTTTGGCGAGGACATCGGCAAGGCGCGCGATCTGCTCGGCCAGGTTTACGAATATTTCCTCGGCCAGTTCGCCAGCGCCGAAGGGCGCAGGGGCGGGCAGTTCTATACGCCGGCCAGCATCGTGAAAACCCTGGTGGCGGTGCTCAACCCGCACCATGGCAAGGTCTACGACCCCTGCTGCGGTTCGGGCGGCATGTTTGTGCAGTCGGAGAAGTTCATCGAGGCCCATGGCGGCAAGCTGGGCGATGTGTCCATCTACGGCCAGGAAGCTAACCCCACCACCTGGCGCCTGGCGGCGATGAACCTGGCCATTCGCGGCATTGACTTCAACCTGGGCAAAGAGCCGGCGGATACCTTTGTCCGCAACCAGCACAGTGATCTGCGCGCCGACTTCGTACTCGCCAACCCGCCGTTCAATATCAGCGATTGGTGGCACGGCAGCCTGGAAGGCGACCCGCGCTGGGTGTATGGCACTCCGCCGCAAGGCAACGCCAACTACGCCTGGCTGCAACATATGCTCTACCACCTCAAGCCTAATGGCCGAGCCGGTATCGTGCTGGCCAACGGCTCGATGAGTTCCAGCCAGAACAGCGAAGGCGATATCCGCAAGGCCATGGTCGAGGCCGATGTGGTGGAAGTGATGGTCGCCTTGCCCGGCCAGCTGTTCTTCAACACGCAGATTCCCGCCTGCCTGTGGTTCCTCGCCAAGGACAAGCGCCATGCCCTGAGCACCGCCGGCTGTGATCGCAGCGGCCAGGTGCTGTTTATCGATGCGCGCAAGCTGGGCACCAGCGTTAGCCGTGTGCAGATCGAGCTGACCGACGCCGATATCGAGCGCATCGCGCAAACCGTAGCGGCTTGGCGTGGCGAGCCGCTAACCGAAGGCGGGCTGGTTGGCGACGACTGCAGGGATGCAGGAGGTAGGGCGACGCAGGATGCCAAAGCCGAGTACGCCGATATCCCCGGCTACTGCCGCAGCGTAACCCTCAATGAGATCGCCGAGCATGGCCATGTGCTGACGCCGGGTCGCTATGTGGGTGCCGAGGAAGTAGAGGACGACGATGAAGCCTTTGCCGAGAAGATGCAGCGGCTGACCCAACAGCTTGGCGAGCAGATGCAGAAGGGCGCGGAACTCGATCAGTTGATCCGGCAGAAGCTGGGGGGGCTGGGGTATGAGCTCTGAGTGGCGAACTGCAAGTTTGCTCGACCATTATGAGGTTCGATCCGGGTTATCTAAACCAGCAAAGGATTTTGGCTCGGGCTATCCGTTTCTGACGTTCAAGGATGTTTTTTACAATTACTTCACACCTGAGCACTTGGGTGATTTTGTTCAAGCCACAGAAAAAGAGAGAGAGGGCTGCTCCATCTTGAGGGGGGATGTTTTCCTGACCCGGACAAGCGAAACGATGCATGAACTCGGAATGAGTTGCGTAGCTCTGCGAAGCTATAAAGACGCAACCTTCAACGGGTTTTGTAAGCGTCTCCGTCCCAAGCCAAGCAGTGAGTTGTTGCCGGAGTATGTGGGGTATTACCTCCGCAGCCCTGTATTTAGGCAGGCAGTCTCGGCAATGTCGACAATGTCGACTAGAGCCAGTCTGAATAACGAGATGATTGGGCGGCTGGAGATTTCTTTTCCTCCCAGAGAAGTTCAAGTACGCATTTCTGAGATTTTAAAGTCATTCGACGACCGCATCACCCTGCTGCGCGAAACCAACGCCACCCTGGAAGCCATCGCCCAGGCGCTGTTCAAATCCTGGTTCGTCGATTTCGACCCCGTGCGCGCCAAGGCCGAAGGGCGAGCACGCCAGGATGGCGAGCGCAGCGGGCAACCAAGGATGCCGCAGGCATCCGACTTGCCCAGGCCTGGAGCGGAGGCAGGAGCCGAAGCGCAAGGCCAGCCGGAAGGCGCTATACAGGGAAGTATGAGTGCCGCTGAAGGCAGGATGCCGAAAGCGGCCATGGACGCCACCACCGCCGCCCTGTTCCCCGATAGTTTCGAAGAGTCCGAACTGGGCTTGGTGCCGAAGGGGTGGAAGGTTAAGCCAGTTGGCGATGCTGTGGATTGTTTGGGCGGGGGGACGCCTGATACCAAAGAACCAAGCTACTGGGAGCCAGCCGAGCATTGCTGGACAACACCTAAAGACCTGTCAGGCCTGCAATCCCCTGTATTGCTTCGGACAGAACGCCAGCTTTCGTCTTTAGGGTTAGCCAAGGTCAGCTCGGGATTGTTACCTGCGGGTACTTTGTTGCTGTCTTCCCGTGCTCCAATTGGCTATCTAGCCATCGCCCAGATGCCGGTTGCAGTTAATCAGGGCTATATCGCCATTCCTCCAGGCGGTGAACTTTCACCTGTGTATATGCTGTTCTGGTGTCGTCAAAACATGGAAGGAATAAAAGGTCGCGCCAATGGTTCGACCTTTATGGAAATCAGCAAAAAGGCTTTCCGTCCAATCCCTGCGTTGGTGCCAACAGCTGACGTGCTGGACGCGTTTGCAAATATCGCCGAGCCGCTGTTTGAGCGCTTAATCGAAAACGAACGCCAAGCCCAAACCCTCACCCAACTCCGCGACACCCTCTTACCCCGCCTGATCTCCGGCCAGCTGCGCCTGCCGGAAGCAGAAACCCTGCTGGAGAAAGCCCTGTGAGCGAGAACGTCGGTCAATTGTTCAAGGACTGGATGGTTGCCTCGGGCAAGTCCAAAAATACCGCCAGCAACTACCTCACTGGGGTGAATACCGTTTCCAATCATTGTGGTCGCGATGTGTTTGCCATCGACGATCTCGACGAACTGGAGCGCCTCTATCTGCTGTATGGCCCCAAGGGCGAGCATGCTGCCATTGGAGCCAGCAACAGCGGCAATGTGCAGAGCGGCCTCAAGCAATGGCTGGCCTATAACCGCTATCGCACATCAGAGCCGAGCATTGATCCGCAGGAAGGGCGCCAGCAATGGGATAAGTTTCTGGCGCGCTGGCCGGTGTCAAAGCTGCGCGAGTTGACGCTGGAGCAGTATTACGGCAGCGAGGGTGACGACACCTTCTACAGCTGGATGCGCGACCATACGAACAAGCTCGGGGATTTCAAAGAGGGCTTGATGAGTGCCGGGGTGCGTTTGCGCGGGGCCAATCCCAGGAACGACCCAGGCTCTGATATGCAGAGCGATGGCCAATACCTCTGGTACAGGATCCTCGGCGACAGTGCGCAACAAGCCTTGGATAACCTCAAGGCCGAACTGCTGACGGCTATAGATGCCGTGCAGCAGGGGGATCTTGGCCTGATGAGTGGGCTCAAAAACGCGCCGGGGTCATTGGTTTGGAAGGTGGCCTTCCTTTACCAGAATCGTTCACAGCCCTTGGTCTTGCCGTTCTTCAATCAGAAGCAGTTGAAGCGCATTTTGGGCGCGGGCGCTACTGGTGGTGTCCGTGAGTTACAGCAGCAACTGATGGCCAGACGGGGTGAAAAGGACGTGCTGGAGTTTGCCGCTGAGTTGGAGCGGGAAGCGCTAAAGGGCCAAAACAAGCAGTGCGAGCAGAGGTCTTCCAGTATGAAAAAGAGCGCCACTGCCCTGAACCAGATTCTGTTCGGCCCACCGGGCACCGGCAAAACCTACCACACCATCGACCAGGCGCTGGCCATTCTGGCGCCCGAGTTCCTGGCGCAGAGCAGTGGCAATGACCCGGAGACGCGCAAGCGTCTGAAGGCGGAGTTCGACCGTTTCGTGACCGCCGAGCGGGTGCGCTTTGTGACCTTCCACCAGACCTTCAGCTACGAGGACTTTGTCGAAGGGCTGCGGGCGGACTCCGACACAGAAACCGGGCAGGTCAGGTATTCCGTTGAGTCGGGTGTGTTCAAGCGCCTTTGTGATGATGCCCGCACGCGCCCAGCATCTGAGCTGGGGGTGCGGGCCAATCCTGCCATCTGGAAGATTTCCATTGCCGGCACTGGTGCATCGCCAACCAAGAACTATTGCCTGGCCAACGGTGAGGCGCGTATTGGCTGGGGTAAAACAGGCGATCTGCGTGGAGACTATGAGCAGAATGCGTACTACCAGTCGCTCGGCGGTGGCGATAAAGGCACGCTCAGTTACTTCGCCGAGCAGATGGTGGTGGGTGACATTCTGCTGTGCATCCACTCGGCCGAGCAGATCGGCTCGATTGGCGTGGTGACCGGCGACTACCGTTATGAGGCGCAGGTGCCGGCCGGAGTGCTCGGTGACTATCAGCATGTGCGCTCGGTGCGCTGGCTGTATCGGGATATCAATCTGTCCATTCTGCCGCTCAATGACGAGCGCCAATTCACGCTGAAAACCGTGTATGCGATGAGCCGCTTCACCTGGGCTGATCTGCTGTCATACCTGCAGCAGCAGGGCGTGAAACCGGTTGAGTCGGTGACGGTGGCGGGCGCAGACAGTGAGCCCTATGTGCTGATTATCGATGAGATTAACCGGGGCAATGTTTCCCGCATCTTCGGTGAGTTGATCACGCTGATCGAGGAGTCCAAGCGCGAGGGTGCCGATGAGGCGCTGAGCGTGAAGTTGCCCTATTCAAAGAAGCCGTTCAGCGTGCCGAAGAATGTTTACCTGATCGGCACCATGAACACTGCCGACCGTTCGTTGGCCGGTTTGGATATTGCTCTGCGCCGGCGCTTCGTGTTCCGCGAGATGCCGCCGCGGCCTGAGCTGCTGGATGATGTTGAGGTGGTCGGGCTGAACATTGGTCAGCTGCTGCGGGTGATGAACCAGCGCATCGAGGTGCTGCTGGATCGGGATCACTGCTTGGGCCATGCCTACTTTATGCCGTTGAAAAAGGATGGCTCCCAGGCTCGGCTGGAGCTGATCTTCCGCAACCAGATTCTGCCTTTGCTGCAGGAGTATTTCTTCGAGGACTGGCAGCGCATCGCCTGGGTTCTGAATGACCAGCGCAAGGCGCCAAACGATCAGTTCATTCAGGAGCGAACCAGCTTCGCTGAAGCACTGTTTGGCCGGGACGTGGGGCAAGGCTTGGCGGCTAGCTACTGGACGCTTAATGATGAGGCGTTCGAGCGAATGGAGGCCTATATCGGCATTCTCGATGCCTCACGGGTGACTGCTGAGCGGGTGGTAACGCGCGAAGCGGTGCAGGGTGAGTTCACCTTGCGAGAACTGGCCAGCGGCTCCGTTGAGGTGTGGCGTGCGGATACCTTGCTGCAGCCGGCCAAGCCCATTTTGCGCCAGTTGGCTGAACAGCTTGGCGTTAGCCAGCAGAACAGCAGCGGCAACCCTCTGAATACTAGAAGCCTGGGGCGCCACCTGATCGATCAGCTAAGCCAGGGCAGGGCGTGAAAGCAACCGTCACCATCCGCGAGTACGCTCGCCTGACTACGGCCGAGGTTGAGCCCACGTTGGATGTGGCTCAGCTATCGCAGAGCGCGTTCGACTGGCTATGTGAGCTGAGCGCCAGCTTCAGCCGTAACGGCGCCACGCTGCTGCAGGTGGACGGGCGGCATGCGTTGAAGTGGGACTCTTACGTAGGGGTGGTGGAGACGCCCTGTGGCACGCGCCTGGAGATTCTGCCCAAGCACCATGAGCAGGACGATTGCCTGCTCAAAAGTCGCCAGTTGCTGCGTAAGCTGATCCAGCAGGCTCTGCAGCTCAAGCCCCGTGAGGCCTCGGTGGCCAGCTTGGAGCTGTTCGATGCGCCTCTCAGCGAGTGGGTAATGGGGCAGTTCTTGACTGAGCTGGATTTGCTGGTGAAGCGTGGCGTGCGCTTCGACTATCAGCGTATCGAGGAAGAGCAGCGATTTCTGCGCGGCCAGCTCAATGTGGTGGCGCAGATGCGCCAGCCGCCGGGACGGCAGCATCACTTCCAGATTCGCCACGATGTGTTCTTACCTGATCGTGCGGAAAACCGCTTGCTCAAGCTGGCGTTGGAGCTGGTGGCAAAAAGCACGCAGGATGCCGGCAACTGGCGCCTGGCCAATGAGCTGCGCTCAATGCTGGCCGAGGTGCCCGCCAGTCGTCAGGTGAGCCAGGATCTGCGCGCCTGGAGCCGCGACCGGCTGATGGCGCATTATCAGGCGATCAAGCCCTGGTGCGAGCTGATCCTCAATCAGCAGATGCCGATAGCCGTGAGTGGCGAGTGGCGAGGGATGAGCCTGCTGTTCCCAATGGAAAAGCTATTTGAGTGCTATGTGGAGGGCTGGTTGCGGCAACGCTTGCTGCACGGTGCGAATCTGACCTCACAAGCCAGCCAGCACCACCTGTGCGCGCATGACAGCGGAAAGATGTTCTGCCTGAAACCGGACTTGCTGATCGACACGCCAGAGCAGCGTTGGATTCTTGATACCAAGTGGAAGCGCATCGATGCCGGTAAACCTGAGAAGAACTACGACCTGAGTCAGAGCGATTTCTATCAGCTGTTTGCCTATGGGCATAAATACCGAAGAGGCGACGAGGTGCCGAGGCTGGTACTGATTTATCCGTATTGGTCTGGTCTTCAGAAAGCGCTGCCGATGTTTGATTACGGCAAGGGCATGCAGTTATGGGTGTTGCCCTTCGAGTTAGATAGCGACCATTTGCGGGACGCTGAGTCCGTTGGAGTACCTGTGCGACAGGAAAGTGGGGTCGTTGCGGAGCGCAGTCAGTTAATGGCTGTTTGAATCACCTGAATTAAGAAAAAGGCCCGCAGAGGCCGCTGGAAAACAAGCAAGGCTAGGGCTATGGACTATTCGAAGTGGTTGGACCTTTGGGATAAGGCAACACCCGAGCAGCTGATTGCTCCCGTGTTCGTATTTAGTCTGGTGACGGTGCTGTGCCTTTGGTACTTGCTGCGTTACTTCCTGCGGTCGTTTGCATTGAGCCGCCGCTTGAAGAAGCTCACGCGGCAGGTGCGGGCAATCAAGGAGCTGCAGCCAGCCAAGCGCCGTAGCGAGCTGGAGCAGCTGTTCCAGGAGCATACGCTGGGGCATGCCTGGCAGGAGTATGCCGAGACGCTGCATGACCAGTTCGAGGTGCGCGAGGGTGAGCAGCGCTTGTTGTGCTCCCGTGCCACGGCGGGTGCGGGACATTTCTTCACCGCGCAAACGGTGGTGGAGACGCCGCTGGGTACAGAGTTTTACAAGCACTTGCCGGGCATCCTGACGGGGATCGGGATTGTCGGCACTTTCTTCGGCTTGATGCTGGGCCTGCAGCACTTCGACCCCAGCACGCCCGAGCAGGTCAGCTCCAGCGTCGATCAGTTGCTCAAAGACGTGCTATTTGCCTTCCTCGGCTCCTTCTTCTCGATCTTCGCTTCTATTGGCGTGACTCTGACCGAAAAGTGGCGCCTAGGCCGCTGCTACAAGCATCTGGAAACCCTGACTGAGAGTATCGATGGGCTGTTCGACAGTGGTGTGGGCGAGGAGTACTTGGCGGAGCTGGTGAGGTCGAGCAACGAAAGTTCGATTCAGACCCGTCAGCTCAAGGACAGCCTGGTCACCGACCTGCGTGAGATGCTGCAGAACCTTGTGGATACCCAGGTGCGTGAGAATCTCAAGTTGGCTGATACCCTTTCGGCAAGTTACCGCGACTCTGGTCAGGTGCTGGCCGAGCAGATTGGCGGTGCCCTTGAAAACAGCCTCAAGTCTCCCCTGGAGGCCATCGCTGGAGCGGTGAATACCGCCAGCGGCGACCAGAGCAGCCAGGTGCAGAGCCTGCTCACCGATGTGCTAGCAGCCTTTATGAGCAAGCTGGAAAGTACCTTTGGTCAGCAGTTCAATGGCTTGCACGAGATGCTGGGGCAGTCGGTAGCGGCCATGCAGTCCATGCAGCAGGGCTTCAATGAACTGGTCGGCGACATGCGCTCGGCCAGCGAGGCTTCATCTCAGAACAGCGCCAAGATAATCGCGCAGCTGCTGGCCGATATGCAGGCCGGGCAAAACAGCATGCAAGCCGGGATGAACGAGATGCTGGCCAACCTGCAGACCTCCATCGCGCGTATCGGCAGCGAAGGCGAGGGTGCTGGCGAGCGGATGGCCAAGCAGCTGGAGAAGCTGTTCGCCGACAGCGAAGCGCGTCAGCAGGCCATGGCGGCGAATCTGCAGGCCTTTGTCGAATCCATGCAGCAGAGCATGGGCCAGGGCCAGCAGGAGACCATGGCCAAGATCGCCGGCTCGGTGGAAGTGTTGGGCGAGCGGTTGGGTGGCTTGTTCAAGCAGCTAGAGCACAACCGCACGCAGATGGATCAGGCCAGTAAGGTCGCCCAGGTCGAACTGCACCGTGGTACGCGCGAGATGGTTGGCGGGCTGGAAGAACAGGTGAAAACCCTGCTGGATGCCGTCGCCGATCAGCAAGGCGCGATGCAGGAAAGCCTCAAACTGCTGGGAGCGCAAACCGAGCAGCACCTGCAGAGCATGCAACAAGGTGCCGAGAAGATGCGCCTGGCAGCCGAGCGCTTCGACAGCGCCGGGCAGAGCGTGAGTAAAGCCGGCGAGGCGACTGCGGGCGTGCTGGGTGCCCTGCAGGGCACTAGCGGCGATCTGGTTGGCGCTTCCCGCGAGCTGACCAGTGTTGTGGCTGACTATCGCAATAACCGTGAAGCACTGAGTCAGACGCTTGCGGTCATTCAAGGTGTGGTCGCCACTACTCAGAGTGAGTCCGCTGGGCGCAGTCAGTACCTGCAGGATCTGAAGCAGCAAGGCGAGCGGCTGCAGGCGCTTAACCGTGAAGTGAACGACTACCTGGAGCAGATCAGCGCCGTGCTGGGCAAGGGCTTCAACGAGTTTAGCGAGGGGGTAGATCGTAGCCTGCGGCAGACGCTGGGTAGCCTGGATGCCGAGCTGCACAAGGCGATGACCAGCCTGGCCGGTGGTGTCGAAGGGGTCAAGGAAAGCCTGGAAGACTTCAGTGACATCATGGAGAGCGTTCAGCGCCGCTGAGGGGGGGTAGAGCATGTTCGGCAAATCAGCCGCTCCCGCGCGGGCGCGTGACGAAGGCGAGAAGCCTTTCTGGATATCATTCGCCGACCTGATGACGGCGATGATGATCTTGTTCCTGGTGGTGATGGTGGCCTCGCTGAGCTCGGTGACGCAGCGCATTCAGCAGGCTGAACAAGGTGAGAAACAGCGTGGCAAGGACATCGCTAAGCTCTGCCAGGACCTAAAACTGAGGGCCGGAGATCTTAACTCCACCATCGTGGTGGACTGCCGGGATAACCGCATTAGCTTCGGTGAGGCTGGGCGCTTTGGCCACAATCAATACTTCCTCAACAGCCAGGGGCAACAGGCCCTGCAGGATGTTGTGCCGTTGATCTTGGATGCTGCTGACAGCGAAGAGGGGCGCAAGTGGCTCAAGCAGGTGGTGATCGAGGGCTTCACCGATACGGACGGCTCTTACCTGTACAACCTGCACCTCTCCCTGCAGCGCTCGGAGTGGGTGATGTGCAGTCTGCTCGATAGCCGCAGCCCGGTGCAGAAAGGGCTTTCAGCTGAGCGTCAACAGCAGATTCGCTCCATGTTCCTGGCTGGCGGTGTGTCGTTCAACAATGCCAAGGAAAGCAAGGAGGAGAGTCGGCGGGTGGAGCTTCGCATGCAGTTCTTCGGGCTCAAGGACCAGGAGCATGAAGGCCAGGAGCCGGCGCTTGAGTTTGCCTACGCGGCAAACGAAAAATGCCAGTTGGAGATGCGCTAGATGAGCCGGGCTCTGTCGTCTCTGTCGGCGGCCATCGCTTCCGGCTTGCAGCGCCAGAATGAGCGCAGCGGCGATGTTGGGCTCAGTGGCTTGGTGGCGCTGAAGCGCGCCAGCACAGAGCTTTCTCGGCGCTTTGATCAGGTCGAAAAAGCCCTGGCACCGCCCCGTGAGAAACGCTTGCTGGCACTTGGCAAGTTCAAGCGCGAGCAGGCGCTAACTTCATCGGAGTGGCGCCTGGTTTTTGCCGGGTTGGCCGATGACGATGAGGTCAGTGTTCCGGTGTTGGAGGACGATCAGCTGTTTGACCGTGTTCATCGGGAAGTGGCTGGCCGTATCGAGCAGCGGTCACTTAGCCGCCGCGACTGGCTGGCGCTGTGTTTCAGCTACTTTGCCTACGATGAGCACAAACCCGATGACAACGCGAACTGGCGGGTGCTGCGTGACGATATTGATCGCGGCTTTGATGCTGTCAGGCAGCGTATTGGTCGCGAGAAAGAGTGGATGCGCATTGTAGCTGAGCATCGCGAACTGTTCGGCGCTCAGGCTGGAACTCGTCTGGCGGGGGAGATATTCGAGGGCAGGGCGCGTGACCTTTCCTCTCTGCAGGCCATTGCCCAGGTGCCGGATAGCAGTTGGTTGTGGCAGCGGATTTTTGCGGTTCTGCTTTCGCGCATTTTCCTGCTGGATGACGAAACCTTCCTAAAGCGCCTGCCGGAGTTGGTAGCTCTGGGGCAGCTGAATACGCGCTATCTCAATCAGGTGCTGAGTGCCTGCCTGACTCGTTATCACCGTTCGCGATATCGCGAGCAGTCGTCCTCGCTACTCAAGCAAGCTGCGTTGGAGCACTGGGGTAGCCCGCAGATGCGTTCCAAGCAGAATGCCTGGTTGCAATATGTGGAGCAGCCTGTCTGCGCCATGGTGGTGGCCTGGTTCGCCAAGGAAGATCTGGAGCACTTCTTCACCTTGCTCAAGGGCGAGGCGGAGGTCGATCAGTCGCGTTTGTTCTACTGGCTGCGCTTTGCCAATCAGATGAGTTATACGCGGATTGTGATGGGTGGTGATGCGTGGCATGACCGGGGTAGTGATTTCGTGGCCTTCCGCGAGAAAAACAAAGGGCGCTTGAGTCAGCTTACCGGCGGGCCGAGCCACAACAACGCGGTGGTGATGCAGATCGGCAACTACTTTTTTGTCGAGTTCTCCGGTACCGGCAATGCGTGCTACGTCTATCGTGCCGATGCCGCTCCATTCAATCCGGACAAACAGGTGCTGGGGCTGGCAACTGAGCTGAAGCAGCAAGGACGGGCGCTGAAGCGTATGTCCCACTCTCCAGCCCCGCGGCGACCCAATGTGGTCGAAGGGTGGCTGGATAAGTTTGATGACGAGCTCCGAGCGTTGGGAATTGTCGCGCAGTGTCCCGCTTCATATACGCACCCCCGCGTTTCCGAAGACAAGCCCGCCGCCCCAAGTGCTGCGTCTGCATCTGTTGCGGGTGATTCGCTGGACGTGCAGGTTAAGTCGATGTTGGGCAGTGTGCCCTATAAGACGTTCGACCACCGCTCGACTAGCGGGGTCTACCAGGTTTTGCTTGCCAGGGATGATGCGGCTGCCAAAACAGCGCTGCTGCGCCTCGGCTTCAAGGCTGTGAAAAACAATGCACTCATGTTCTGGAGGCTTTGATGCTCGGCCGATTTTTTCCCGGGAAGGATCGTTCTCAGCCCGCCAAGGGGGCAGCGCCTGGTGCTTACCAGATCGAAGAGCAAGGTCTTTGTTATGCCTTGAGTCTGGCCGGCGACGATGCAAGCTGGCCCGTCGCTGCCTACCTGGACCAGCTCTTTGAAGAGGACTATGCCAGCCAGCTGAGTGATCGCTGGTTGTTGCCTTGGGAGTCGATCTACCAGCTTTTGGATGATTCGGAGCACGCTAGTAGCCTTCCCTTACTTGGCTTGCCCGCGATTTCCGACCTACAGCCACAGTTGGCCAGTACCGGTGGCTTATCGGATCCGGATTTCAAGGTGTTTATCCAGTCCTGGCGTAACCCGCGGACGGGTAACCCGATTACTTTCGAGCGTTCTGGCGCCGTGGTGCGCTACGCCAGCACCACTGAGCTGCTTCCGCGAGCGGTCTGGGAGCTGTTAAAGGCCATTCGAGATTTGCATGCCACTCAGCAGCAGGCTCCGGGAGAAGTCGCCAACCAGATCGGCTGGGCCAATATCCGTAAGTTGGCCAAGCGCGCTGGTGCGGGATTGGACGGGTTCCTCGACAAAACTGTGGTGGTCAAGCCTGAGCACTTGAAGCTGAAGCCGCGTAAGGCAGTTGTCGCCGGTACGCCGATTATCGAGTTGGATGTCGCGTTTGATGGGCAGCCTGACAATTGGTTGGCCAGTTTCGATGGTTACAAGCAGGTGCAGGATAAGTACAGGGTGCCGGGTGCCGATGGAACGGTGACGCACGTGCTGATTGAGCCGGATGTAAAGGCGGTGCTTGAATCTGTTCGCGCGTTACCGGGGCGGCGGGTAGCCGGTGATGAAGCGCTGTCACTGGTGCGCAACCCCTACAGCGTGATCGGGGATGCGGCCGAGAAGGTTGTTGATGCGGACGAGTATGAGGAGCAGCTGGCTGACGCGGGCATCTACTTCCATCGTTTTCGCCTGGAACCTTGTCTAGGCGAAGACGGCAAACATATTCAGTCGATTAGTCTGTTCCTTGAGCCTATCTCGTCCAAGCCGCTACCCGAAATTGAGCTGCGCTTCGATTTTGCCCATGAGTTCGCACCATTCGTGAATGAGCTGCAGGTGAAGTTGGCAGCTGGTATGCCCGCGGGATTCTGGCAGGGCTATGAGCTGGAGCTGAGTGACTTCGATCTCGCGCAATTGGCAGGGGTCAATGAGCTTTTGCGCCACTGGCAGCGCCAGGAGGCCGGACAGACATTCGAGGCGGTGCTGGATTTGGCCTCGTATGGTGATCGCGTCGTCGGCATTGGTGAGGCGGAGCGCATTACATCCCCATTTTTGGTGAAAGAGGCAACGGAAAACTGGTTGCCGACGGATGTGAAAGAGCTTGGGGTGGATAGCGAACTGCTCAGCCAGTGGGATCCTGCCAGCCGCGAAGATTTTGAAGAGTTTGAGCACCGCATCGACCAGGCGCGTATGGCGGGTGATGAACAGGTATGTCTACCGGGTACTGAAACCCCCCTACCTTTCCAGGTCGCGGAGCAGCTTTATGAAGCCTGGTCGAAGAAGCTTAATCCGGTCGAGCCAAAACCACCTGTTGTGACTGAGCCCGTAGCTGGTCGTGCGGTGCTGCATATCGAGCACAACATTGAGGAAGCGACCTATGCCCAGCGCCGTGAGGCGGCTCTGCTGGCGGGGCGGCATGCCAACGCGGATATTCCAGAACTGCTTCGCCCCGAAGTTCAACTGCGCGATCATCAAATGAAAGGTGTGGCGTGGATGCAGCACCTGTTTGGCTTATCACCCGATCATGTCGCGGGTTGCTTGCTTGCCGATGACATGGGCTTGGGTAAGACCATTCAACTGCTGACCTTCGTTGTTTGGTATTTGGAGCAGAATCCTCAGGGTAAACCGGTCCTGATTGTTGCCCCCGTTTCCCTGTTGGATAACTGGGAGCGTGAGCTGCAGCGCTTCTTCTATGCGGATGCATTGCCGGTACTGAAGCTTTATGGCGGCGCGCTCAGCGCTGTGAAGTTCAAGAAGGACGAGATTCCCGGGGATCTGCAGGCCAAGGGGATAAAAAATCTTCTTCGGCCGGGTTGGATGGGCGATGCTCGTATCGTGCTTACCACCTATGAAACCTTGCGTGATCAGGAACTCTCCTTGGCACGGCAGCAGTGGGCTATCGTGATCTGCGACGAGGCGCAGAAGATCAAGAACCCGGCGGCGCTGATCACGCAAGCGGCGAAAGCTATCCCCTCGCGATTCCGTATCGCCTGCACGGGAACGCCGGTGGAGAACACGCTGATTGATTTGTGGTGTCTGTTCGACTTTATCCAACCGGGCTTCCTGGGGGGGCTGAATCAGTTCGGACGGGAGTATCAACGCCCCATCGAGGCCGGCATGGAGCGGGACACGGCGGCGCTTGAGCGCCTGCGTAGACTTATCGAACCTCAGACTTTACGGCGTACCAAGCAGGATGTGGCGAAGGATCTCCCGGCCAAAATCGAGGACCAGGGGTGCCGCAAGCTGCTGATGCACACATTGCAGCGCAATCTCTATTTGTCCGAGGTGGCCCAGTACACACAGAAGCAGCAGATGCAGGAGCAATTGGAGCAGCGGGAGAGCGGCATGCTTGGCCTATTGCACAGGCTCAAGTTGGTGTGCGCGCACCCGTTCAGCGTGCAGCCTGATCCACGCTTGAGGGAGCACTCGCCGAAACTTCAATGGCTCTTAAGCACGCTGGATAACATTGCGCGTTCGGGCAGCGGCGATAAGGTCATCCTTTTCACCGAGTTGCGGGACATCCAACGTGAATTGCAGCATGCAATTCAGCAACGCTTCGGCTTCAAACCCACTGTAATCAATGGTGATACCAGCACCAGCAGCCAGAGTGCGCATAGCCGGCAGCGACTGATCGACCGTTTTCAAGAGCAGCCTGGTTTCTCGGTGATAATCCTCTCCACTGTTGCAGTTGGATTTGGTGTGAACGTGCAGGCAGCCAACCACGTTATCCATTTCACTCGCTGCTGGAATCCGGCCAAAGAGGATCAGGCAACTGATCGCGCTTACCGGATTGGTCAGGAGAAGGACGTGTACGTCTATTACCCGACTGTGCGTGATGACGGGATGCCTACATTTGAGGCGACGCTGGATGAGCTGCTACAGAAGCGACGCGCGTTGGCGCGGGATATGCTGCATGGGGCATCTGAGCTTCAGGTATCTGAGTTTGGGGAACTGTTAAGGGCGCAAGGATGAGATTGAACAATGACTGAAGATCAGCTGGAGCAGGAAACCCTCGGCTGGCTCAGTGATGTGGGGTACACGCATCTGTATGGCCCGGATATCGCCCACGACGGCGATAACCCCGAGCGCGAGAGCTATCGCGACGTGCTCTTGACCATGCGCCTGCGCACGGCCATCGCGCGGCTCAACCCACAGGTGCCGTTGGCTGCGCGCGAAGATGCGCTGCGCCAGGTGCTGGAGCTGGGTGTGCCGGTGCAGCTTTCGGCCAATCGTCTGTTCCATCGCCTACTGGTCAGCGGTGTGCCGGTGCAGTACCAGAAGGACGGCGAAACACGCGGTGACTTCGTACGCCTGATCGACTGGGCGGATGTGCGCGGTAACGAGTGGTTGGCGATCAATCAGTTCAGCATTCAGGGGCCGAAGCACACGCGCCGGCCGGACATCATTCTGTTCGTAAACGGCCTGCCGCTGGTGCTGCTGGAGTTGAAGAACCCGGCGGATGTGAATGCGGATCTGGTGAAAGCGTTTGATCAGATCCAAACCTATAAGGAACAGATCCCGGACGTTTTCCACTACAACGAGATTCTGGTGATCAGCGATGGCAGCGAGGCGCGTATGGGCTCGCTGTCGGCGGATATCGAGCGCTTTGCCCGCTGGCGCACCATCGATGGTGTAACGGTCGATCCGCTGGGTGAGTTCAACGAGTTGGAGACGCTGGTGCGTGGTGTGCTGCAGCCGGCGATGCTGTTGGATTACCTGCGCTATTTCGTGTTGTTTGAGGATGACGGCCGGCTGGTGAAGAAGATTGCCGGCTATCACCAGTTCCATGCCGTGCGAGCGGCCATCCAGCAGGTGGTCAGCGCCTCGCGCCCAGGCGGCACGCACAAGGGCGGGGTGGTCTGGCATACCCAGGGATCGGGTAAGAGCATCACCATGACCTGCTTCGCTGCGCGGGTGATGCAGGAAGCGGCGATGGAAAACCCTACCATTGTGGTGATCACCGACCGCAATGACCTGGACGGCCAGCTGTTCGGCGTTTTCTCGCTGTCTCAGGATTTGCTGCGTGAGCAGCCGGTGCAGGTGACCACGCGTGGTGATTTGCGCGAGAAACTGGCCAATCGCCCCAGTGGCGGCATTGTTTTCGCCACCATCCAGAAGTTCATGCCGGGCGAGGATGAAGACACTTTCCCGGTGCTTTCGGAGCGCTCGAACATCGTGGTGGTGGCCGACGAGGCGCACCGCACCCAATATGGCTTCAGTGCTTCGCTGAAAGTGCCGGACCTTAAGGTGGCCGAGGCCAGTGCCCGCTATCAGGTGGGCTATGCCCAGCACCTGCGCGATGCCTTGCCCAATGCCACCTTCGTGGCTTTTACCGGCACGCCCGTGTCCAGCGAGGACCGCGATACCCGTGCGGTGTTCGGCGACTACATCCACGTCTACGACATGCAGCAGGCCAAGGAAGATGGCGCCACCGTGGCCATCTACTACGAGTCACGCTTGGCCAAGTTGTCGCTCAAGGATACGGAGCTGGCGCATATCGACGAGGAAGTCGATGAGCTGGCCGAGGATGAGGAAGAGGATCAGCAGTCGCGCCTGAAATCGCGCTGGGCCGCGCTGGAGAAAGTGGTGGGCGCTGAACCACGGATTCAGAGCGTGGCGGCTGATCTGGTTGCGCACTTCGAGGAACGTAACCAGGCGCAAAGTGGCAAGGCCATG
Source organism: Pseudomonas sp. BJP69 (assembly GCF_007633355.1). Classification (NCBI taxonomy): domain Bacteria; kingdom Pseudomonadati; phylum Pseudomonadota; class Gammaproteobacteria; order Pseudomonadales; family Pseudomonadaceae; genus Pseudomonas; species Pseudomonas sp. BJP69. Next base: position 3,299,515 of record NZ_CP041933.1, on the reverse strand, counting down.
GTGGTGGCGATGAGCCGCGAGATTTGCGTGCACCTGTACGACGCGATCATCGCGCTGCGCCCGGAGTGGCATGACGAGGACCCGGAGAAGGGCGCGGTGAAGATCGTCATGACCGGCAGTGCTTCGGACAAGGCGCTGCTGCGTCCACACATTTATCCGAGCCAGGTGAAGAAGCGCCTGGAAAAGCGCTTCAAAGACCCGAAAGACCCGCTGCAGCTGGTCATCGTACGGGACATGTGGCTGACCGGCTTCGATGCGCCCTGCGTGCATACCCTCTATGTCGACAAACCCATGAAGGGCCACAACCTGATGCAGGCCATCGCCCGGGTGAACCGCGTGTTCAAGGACAAGCAGGGCGGCCTGGTGGTGGATTACATCGGCATCGCCAACGAGCTGAAGGCAGCGCTCAAGGAGTACACCGCCAGCAAGGGCCGGGGGCGACCTACGGTCGATGCCTATGAGGCCTATGCCGTGCTGGAGGAAAAACTCGATGTGCTGCGCAGCCTGCTGCATGGCTTCGATTACAGCGACTTCTTGACTGGCGGGCACAAGCTGCTGGCCGGTGCGGCCAACCATGTGCTGGGGCTGGAGGATGGCAAGAAGCGCTTTGCTGACAACGCACTGGCCATGAGCAAGGCCTTCACCCTGTGCTGCACGCTGGACGAGGCCAAGGCGGTGCGTGAGGAAGTTGCCTTCCTGCAGGCGATCAAGGTGTTGCTGACCAAGCGCGACATCAGCGCAAAAAAGAAAACGGATGAAGAACGAGAGCTTGCGATCCGCCAGATCATCGGCAATGCAGTGGTTTCCGGTGAGGTGGTGGATGTGTTCGAGGCGGTTGGCCTGGACAAGCCCAACATCGGCCTGCTCGATGACGAATTCCTCGCTGAGGTGCGCAACCTGCCGGAGAAGAACCTTGCCGTGGAGCTGCTGGAACGGCTGCTGGAAGGCGAGATCAAGAGCAAGTTCGCCAGCAACCTGGCCCAGGAGAAGAAGTTCTCCGAACTGCTCGATAGCGTGATCAAGCGCTATCAGAACCGCTCTATCGAAACGGCTCAAGTCATCGAAGAGCTGATCGAGATGGCCAAGAAATTTGCTGCAGCGAGCAAGCGCGGTGATCAGCTGGGGCTCAATGACGACGAACTGGCCTTCTACGATGCCTTGGCCAACAACGAATCATCAGTACGCGAGCTGGGTGATGAGACCCTGGCGAAGATCGCTCATGAGCTTACCCAAAGTCTGCGCCAGAACGTGACCGTGGACTGGAGCAACCGCGACAGCGTTCGTGCCAAGTTACGTCTTTTGGTTAAGCGCATCCTGCGTAAGTACAAGTACCCACCGGATCAGCAGGAGGAAGCAGCCCAGCTGGTGCTGATGCAGGCCGAGACGCTTTGTGAGGCGTGGATGTAACGATGGAGAACCAGCAAGGATCGCTGTTTGACCAAGCGCCTCAAGCCTGTGTTGACCCACCTGCTGCTTCATGTGAGCGTTAGCTGCCAAGGCAAAAGAAAAAGTGAGAGCCATTGCAGGCAGTCTTTCGACTACCCACGCTGGCTCACTGTTCAAGGGTTCATTCTTACTTTCTGTTTCCGGTAGATCCAGCACGCCAACACCACGGCAATCAGCAATGGTGGAAAGCGCACCATCAGAATCACCAGCAGCAATATCGCCAGACAACCGGCCAAGATCCCGGCAAACATGAATGCCGAGGCAACAGTCCGTAGCAGCAGTTTCATTGGCACCTCCTTACAGGTAGCCGCGCTCAGCCAACGACACACAATCCTCCTGGCCTACCACAACGTGATCGAGCGTTCTGACTCCGACCAGATTCAGTGCGTCCTGCAGTTTCGTGGTGAGGTTGCGATCCGCCATGCTGGGCTCAGGGTCACCCGAAGGGTGGTTATGCACCAGGATCAGGGCGGCTGCGTTGTGCTCCAGGGCGAGCTTCACGACCTCCCTGGGATACACGCTGGCTCCATCGAGAGTCCCCCTGAACAGCTCCTCAAATGCGATCACCCGGTGCCGGCTGTCGAGCATGAGCAGTGCGAACACCTCGTGCTCATAATCAGCCAGCAGCGCCTGCAGGTGACTGAACACCTCCTTAGGCGACGTCAGGGCACGTCCCTTGCGTAGACGCAGACTGGCCAGTTGTTTGGCCATCAGCAAGATGTCGCTTTCCGTAACCGGCGACTCGACCAGGTAGGTGCCGGTCGTGTCACTGGCTTTCAGCTTGTGCAGGCGCATGACGGCCTCCTTGGTCTTGATCAGTTGGTGAGTTTTGACGCGCAGTTTGTGCCTCAAGCTTTTCAGCCAGGCTGGGTTTGGTGGGGTTGAGTTGCGAAATTGTTGCTGCAGCAGGGGCTTCACCCTCGGGGTAGAACTCTTCAACGATCGCGCTGGCATCTTCCTCGCTGTCTTCGAACGCACCGTTGCCGAAGCCGCGTCGTGCAGCCTCATCCAACGCTGCCTGATTGAAGCCGGCAGCTTGCCGCCGCGAATCGAGTTCGCTGGCTGTCACCAGTGCTTCAGCCATGTCCATGCCGCCTCTTACCGTCAGATCGGCGTAGAAGATCGGCGTGCCATGGCTTTGTCGCGTCGACTTCCCGCGTAGACGCAGCTCCAACGGCAGGCAGGCCAGGCGGTTGCCCGAGATGGCCTGGAAGTAATGCAGGCGAGCGGCGAGGGTGCGGATGCTGTTGAAGCCGGTGGTGCGGAAAACGAAGCTGCCGAGCGGATCCTCGTCGCCAATGACCACGTTCAGTCGTCCAAAGGGTTTGCACGCGCCGCCCTTGGCCAGTGGGCAAGCGTCTGGCGAGGGGCAGGGCAGTGACTGCATGCCATCCTGGGTGACCCGCTTGCAGGTCTCGCCATTACCGACGCAAACCGGGCGCCCCGATTGCCGGTCGAACAGCGTGTAGTCGGCTCGGAAATTCAGCTCCGGCTCGTTGAACAGCAGGCGTACCGGAATGCTGCGCAGCTTGTCGTCCTTGCCCTGACGCAGTTCGTCATTGAGCGGGTGCAGCAGCCAGCCATCCTTGCCTTGCACCTGGGACGTGATAGTGAACTGGTCATCTTTCTCCGGTAGGCGCTTGCCGTTCTTCTCGATGACTTTACCGATGGAAATCCGTCCGAGTACGGGCGGGGTGATTGCCAGACCTTTGAGCATGATGGTTCTCCTGCAAACGAAAAAAGGCCAGCCACGCAGCGCGAACTGCATGGACTGGCCAAGGGGAGGAAATGGATTGAGTAGTTGGGTTTCAGCCGACCAGGAAGCGCCGTGCACCCGTTTTCAGCAGTGGGTACTTGGCCTGCAGGTGCGGCTTTTCTTTGAGCAGTTGCGCGACGTCGAAGCCGACACTGTCTTTGGCCTTGCGCCAGGTGATGTAACCGTTGGCGAACTCCGCCCGGCTAGCATCGCCCATGGCCTGCTGCAGCATCTGCTTTAGCTCAGCCTCGCGTTTTTCCTTGTCGGCAATCGACTGACGAACAGCCTTCAGTTCAATGAAGGCTGCGGCCAGCCCTGCCTGGCTACTGAAGTCGACGACCTGGCCGTTGTCCTCCGGATAGAGGCAGCGCAGCGCCAACTCAGCGGAAGCAGTGCCATCAGCCGGTGGCGGTGTATCGGTCTCCACGTACTGCCAGAACTTTCGCTCCAGCTCGATCAGCCGAGCGATCATCTGCTCATCCCGCTCGATGCGATGGATCTCCAAAGTCTGGCCACCCAGCAGCACAGCCACGTCTGCCGCCTGCTTGCCGGTGACTGCGAGCTGGTGCATCACCTGCAGCTGCACATACTCAGGCACGCCTTCTTTCCAGAGGCGTGCCCCGTTTATGCCGGCTGTCTTGCATTCGAGGATCTGCACATCGTCGGCCCCGATCACCTCGCGGTCGATGTTGGCCAGCATCCAGGGCAACTCCGGATCAGGATGCTGCAGCACGGCGTTGATGCGCCGTACCTTGTTCTTAGTGCGCTTGCTGTAGTGCCAGGCCACGATGGGCTCCAGCACGTTGCCCCAGTACATCGGGCTTTCCTCATCCTGAGGATCAGCCTTGGGCATGCCAGCATCGCGCCCGGTCTTTTCCAGCCACAGCTCCAGCTGTGACTTATAGGGGTTCAGCCCCACGGCCGCAGCCGCATCCGAACTGCCGATGCCTTGCTTGCGGATCTGCAGCCAGTCTTCGCGTGGCAGTTCCTTGGTGCTGACCAGGCGCAGAGCCGGGCGGGAGTTGCTGTTGCTGCGATTCAATGAAGTGGCTTTCATAGCGTTCACCTTGCAGAAATAGAAACGCCCGACCTGCAACGAAGCGGGTTGGGCGTTATGGGGTGGGTAAAAGGTCAGGCGACTAATTGCAGGACTGTATCCAAGGCGCGTTGCTTGATCTGGGCACCCTGGCCGAACCAGGCGGAGTCGAGGCGGTACTCGGTGCTACGTGCCCGGCGCTCGTGATCGACGAACTCGGTCACGGCATTGAGCAGGCCCCAAGCCGTGCCGCGTGCCGATTCCAACTGGCTGCCACGGCCACGGCCTTCGTACAGCTCCTGCACTTTGCGCAGAGCGCGCTCGTTCGGCAGCTGTTCAGGAAGCGGACCGGTCGGGCTGGTCTCACACATCACGTTCATAAAGAAGCCCAGTGCCTCATGCCACTGCACCTTGCGTTCCGCCAAGTGGCGCATGCGGTACATAAAGTCATCCCATTGCGAGACGGCGATACCGAGCTGCTTCTTCACCAGGTCGCCATCGAAGCGGGTGCTGTGCGGTACCTTGATCGCACGGCTGGTGCCGTCAAGGGCGATGGTCAGCGTGTTGTTGCAGACCACTCTGATGGTGGTGGGCGTTGCCGTGGTGGCCAGAGTGCCGTCGCAGGAAGTGGCCAACAGCAGGTAGCCATTCACCTGGTCGTTACCCTTGAGTGCAGCGCCCTGGCCGGTGCGTGCCAGCGCCCAGAATTTGCGACCGCCCTTGAGCACTCCAGCGGTTTCCAGCTCGTAGCCGGAGACCTCGGTCAGGTCACGATAAAATTCGAGCACTTCCCGAGGCTGCACGGTGTGATAGCGCTGCGAGACCACTGACAGCGGTGCCTTGGTGTCCGAGCGGTAGAGCACCTTTTGTTCGGGGAATGAGTGGATGGTGCCCAGGTGGCCGATGGCGTCCGACTTAAAGTGCACGGGGCTTTCCAGTATCTGCCAGTCCATGCCGGCTTCGCGTTGCCAGACTTCGATGGGCTGTTTCTGCGGCAGGTTGTTGCCCAGGCCGTGCCACGGAGTAGCACCAACGTAGGCCATTTGTTCGATTTGATGAGCCATGACGAATTTCCTTTGGGTACAGGCCGGCATAAAGCGCTGCGCATGGCGCAGCACCGGCAGTCAGTGATGGATTAAGAAGAGGAGAGCGGTGGCCGGATTAGGCCGGCAGGTTGAAGCGGTGACCGCAGAGCAGACAGAGGTTGTGAGCCAGGACATGGCGGTCCAGCGACTCGCCGAGCTGCGCGCCAATCGCACAGCCACCGACGCTTCCGGCCAGGCCACCGAGAATGGCGCCGGATACCGAGCCGAGAGTGATACCGACAGGACCGGCGATTACGCCGAGCGCTGCGCCGGCCTTGCCGCCTGCCAAGGCAGCGCTGACGCCACGTGCGAGGCCACCGACAGCTCCGATGGCCGCGCCGGCTTTCATGGCGTGATGGAAGGAAGCGACTTTGGGGGAGTGACAGCGAGGGCACTGCAATGACATGTGGGGAGTTCCTTTTTGGTGGTTATGTCAATGCGGTTATGTGTTGTTGTGATAAATTCGAATCAAGAAAAATAAATAAACCGGCGCAAGGCCGGTTTTGAAGTTGGTTCACTAGCTGTTGAGTTTTAGTATAATTCGTACAGGTTTTTTAGTGTAGTCAACAGTAATTTTTCCTTGGGCCTCAAGGCAGTCGAGGAGTGGGTTTAACTTCGAAATTGTTCGGAATTTCCCTGGGCCTTTGTACAGGACTGTATTTTTTTCGACCCAGTTAAATAGTGGTGAATGTTTGCAGTTTGATTGTAGCCAGGCGTGTAGGGTTTCTGCATCGCTGATGATGTTAGGCATGAAGGTGAACTCGTTTCGGAATGTTTTTGAGCACTCAAGTACGATTTTCTCTGCTGACTTGAGCTCTGCTAATGAAATAATGCCATTGCCAAGTTCAAAGTAGTGCAAGAGAGCAGCAACTCTGGCGATGTTCTCGCTAAGCTTGGATGCGTGATCTTTTGATCGTTCATACTTGCCACCTTTTTGTAGTTCGTATTCGATATTGTTATATGATTCTGTCCAGTATTCGGCGGCGCTTGAAGAGAACTTGATGATTTCCTTCTCTTCTGTGATGTTACGAAGTCGTTGAATACTTTTTTCAAGAAGTTGGTTTGCTCGTGACTGGTAGCGCGCAATGACTTCTTTGTTTATTGGTCGTTTGTTAATGAATCGCTTTCCTTGAGTCGACTCTGGGTTAAAGACTAAGGCGCGAGATAGTAAGCCTACAGATCGAGCGCGATCTCCCTTCCCCTCAAGATATTCCTTTAGTATTTGTGGTTGAATCATAATTCCTATGGTTAGACGGGCATCATTTAGTGAGCATCCTTCTACGGTTGCCCTTGCTACATCAATGGTGCTACCTGTCCATAGCGCATTAATTTTCCCGAAATCATTAAATACTCCCTTTAAGGCAGAAATTCCTTCACTTGACATCAATGCTGCCCAAGGGCAGTCAAGACGCATTCCCTTGAGAAGAGCTGCGGTAGTGGCGTCTTCATAGATTGGATTGAATGCGCGCGGCCGTTCGGGTTTCAGTTCGTGATGGAGAATTAATTCATTTTCAAAATGTTTGTACGCTGGGTCGGTCTCAGGATGATCGCTCATCTCTTTAATGATTTTGCGCTTTCTTGCTTCCCAGGCTTCTGATTTGATTCGCCATACAAGTAACTCTTTTTCATGTGCTTTAATCGCATTTATTATAAATACCCGGACGGCACCCATAAACATGCTTTCAACTGTTGACTTTCTTTCTCCGGATTGTGCAATGCTGATGACCATTAGAGAGACCGGCCCGATCATTTTTCCTGGTCGCTCTACATCAATCAGTGGTTGGCATAAGAGCGAAATAGTTGAAAGCGCTGAGGCTAACACCAACTCCAATGGTGCTTGTGTTGCTTCGGCTACCTCAATAAGCATATCTTTAAGCAAGGGGAACTCATTGAGTGCAGTAAGGATTGTTTCATTGGTGATGTTTTGATTCATTTTATTTTCTCTCTTTGGCTTGTATTCAAAGTTTCTATGGTGATGTTTAGATATCTGGTTGCTCGCGATTGTTTAGCCATGCGATAACTGATTCCAATCGCCAACCTACTGCGCCGCCACTTTTGCGCCCTGAGAGCCGAACTTGTTTCGGAAAGGATGGGTCGTGCCTGGGTGACTTTGGATTCAGCCAGTCATAAACGCAGGATCGAGAAATCGATAGCATCTGCGTTAGCTGACTAAGCCGAATGATTTGGGGGGAGGATGTTTTTTCTGTATGTGCGTTCGTCTCCTTTTTCCGTAGTTTGGATAGTGATTTGTGTGCATTGGCGAAGTGCTCGACTCGAAATAGAACGGTTGGATCCCCTTCGAAATTCTTCGCCTCTGATTCGCGGGTGTTGGTCATTTGATTGCCTCCGAGTTGGTGAGGCGATGCTATTCCTGTGCCCATGGGCTTACACCGCTTGTACTTAGCGGTAATTTTTTACCTGCAAGCACTGGCCTTGAAATGACTAAGGGTTTGTGGTAGTCCGTTTGTGTTTTCGGTCGGGGGAGGTATCAAAAGCCAGCGATAGCTGCGACTGCTATCGCAGCTATCGCTGGCTTTTAGCGCTTCCTCTTTCGGGGATGCAGAAAGCGAGCAGGCGTGATGGCATAGACTTGGGTGGCACGGATGATGAAGCTGTGTGCCTCTCAGGCGTTTGTCTTGTACGGCCTGGGGAAGGGGAGTGCTAGGCTTATTGTGAAATTGTGGAGATAGGCTTATGAGGCTTGCTGTGCCGAAAGCTGCTCATTACGGTGTATTGATTACTAATGACTCTTTTGAAGTTTTACTGCCTAAAGAAATTAACTATTCTGAGGGGTTATTCTTGAGATGGGAGCTGAGTCCTGGTTGCGCGCCGACAAAGTTGGTGCGCTCTAGGTTGGTTGATGATTTCTGTATTAATGCTGAATTTATTCTTATACCGCTCCACTTGATATTTGTTAAGAGTGGAACCCTTGTTAATTTTTTGATGAAATATGTAGGTGGCGACATAGATGCTGCAGGTTTCAAGTGGGTTTCTATACGAGAGGCTTGGGATGAAGTGGCTAAATTGGATGATGATGATCTTCACATGGGTGAATGTAGTTCCTTAAGTATTTTAAATAACTGGGTTCATGAGCAAAGGCGTAGATTGGCTGAAGATGAAATTAATGAATCTCATATAGAGTCTTATGGGCGATTTGATGCGCTCTGCCATCGGGCGCGTGCCGTGCTGGATAGGTATCCTAGGTACTTTGATGGCGTTGGTATGTATTCGGAATTTATGCAGTCAATGCTTGGTGTGGCAGAAAGCGAAATAGATGAAATTGATAATTTTGATTTATATCTGAATGAGTTGTGTGCGAGAGCGGAAAGACCTGGTAGAAGCTCTCGTCGTGAGAAAGATCTTATTCATGTTGTTCGCTTTAGCATGGCTAGTGCATATCGCTGTTTGCGTGAAGGAATGAATGATGATTATTCTGCTGAGTGTCTGCGTGCTGAGAAGTTTATAGATTATCTTGAGCAAATCTATTCTGGGGTCTCGCCTGAAATAAGGTCTCGCGCCATTAAAGGTGGGGGTGCACCTAGGCGTGGTCGTCTAAAACAAAGTGATATTAAAATTGTTGAGTCTGTTATTTTGAGTGTGCTTGAGGTTAGAAAATTCAAAAGCAGACAGAGTCAAAATTATGAAATTTCACGAATTATAGCGGATGATGTTTTGGTTGGGATTTCAAAGTCGGGGCTTGGTGATGCCTTTGATCTAGATGGTTTGCGTCAATTCATTCTCGATTTTATTATCGAAAATAAGGCTGCGCGGACTTTGATAAAATAACGTAGCATCTAAGATGTTTGGTGTTTATTTACTGTTCCGTTATTTTTTGCAGGTGCGCGCCAAGTAAGTTCCAGGCTTCTGACATCTCTTTTGAGTAGCTATGTCTTTGGTAAGTTCTTTTTACTTTGTTTTCCTCCGTGTGATTAAGGCATCTCTCGGCTACCTCCGGCAAAACGCCTAAAGCTGTCATGATCGTAGCTCCTGTCCGTCTCAGGTCATGAGGTGTCCACTTGCCTCCTTTTAGTAGAAGAGCGTGAGAGTTGGCGCTTCGGTTGCTCATTGTGGCTTGATCTGGTTTCCGTTGCCTATCACCAAGTTGCTTGGTGACTGTTTTGGAGCAGACAGGTCCTGTCTTTTTGGTGTTTGGATAGCACCATTGGCATTTACCTGAAATTGCTTTTATTCTTTCGAATTGATATCTTGAAAAATTGGATAGCGTTACTGTGTGAGCCTTCCCATTCTTGCTATCTTCAGCAGGAATAAGCCATATCCCTGCTTTTAGATCGACATTTTCCCAGCGAGCATTCATGAGTTCGCCTATTCGGCAGCATGTGGATAAGGCAATCCATATAGCGGCCTCAGTTGAAACGAGAAGGCCTGCGTCTGGCAAAAGCTTCGCAAGCGAAGATATTTCTTCATCGCTGAGTACTCTGTCCCGCTCGACATCTTTCCCGCCGATCTTGGCTTTCCGGATGCTTGCGGTGGGATCATGCTCAAGCAGATCTCGATCTACGGCAAATCGAAACATTTGGCGCATCAGGCTGAAAATCAACTTAGCCATGCGGTTCACGCCTCGGGCCAACAATGCGTCAGTTACTTCGGTGATGTGGCCTTTGCGGACTTCTTCAAGTGGCAATGTCCCAAGCAGGGGGAGGACGTCCTTTTTGAACATCCGACGTACCTCATCTCCGCCATCTTTTCGGTTTATCAGATCAACCTTGGCCCAGTGGTCAAAGAGGTCTTGAACTGTTTTTCTTGCCGCTTGCTTGGCTTCAGCCGCCTCAAATGCAGCCTTCTCGGCAGCAAGGCGCTTTTGCTCCGCTTCTCTTGCGGCTGTCCTCGCTTCTTCTTCTGCCTGGAAGTGTTCGCGCAGATCACGAACGCCTCCTTGATAGAGGCGTGAAAGTTCACCTGCTTTAGCTCTGGCTTCTTTTAGGGTCAGGCCGTCTATTCCGGCAGGGTCATAGACGCCCAGCGGAAGAAAGACGCGCTCGCTGCTTGAGTTCGTATAGCGGAAGTAGAAGTGTCGCTCACCGTTTGGCCTGAGCCTTGCCATGAAGCGACCGCATCCACGAGGAGCATCTTCAATCAACCAGGTTGGTTTTGCAGGCTTAGCAGCCATTTGCTTGTCAGTTATCGTTGCCATCGTATTCCTAGCTTGGTCACCGTATGGTCACCGTTTCTCGTAGGCTTTGATTGGATGGTATAGCAATCGATTGGACAGTGGAACCTGTTGGAGGCCCCATTTTAAAGGGGTTATAAGGCAATTTTTGGATTTCTTTGGATTACGTTGGTAGATAATTTACCTTTATGGGGTGCAAGGGGTCGAGTGTTCGAATCACTCCGTCCCGACCATATATTTCAATGACTTAGGCCATTTCCGAAAGGAGTGGCCTTTTTCATGTGCGTGACTTTTGCGTGACTTCTCAGGTTTTTACGCCTGCCTCCTCTTCAAAATGGTCAGTACCGGCCCACGCGAGTCCGTCGCTGAAACTTTGTTTGCCGCCTCTATCAACTGCCCCAGCTCCGCGCCAGAATAGTGACTGGTCACGCTTCCGTTCTTGTGACCAAGTAGCGACTTCCGATCTTCCTCTGTTACACCAGCTGCTTTCAGGCGTCTGCCGAAAGGGTGCTTCAAGTCGTGGACCCTGATCGAAGCGAACCCAGGGTGTGCCGGCCGCAAGATCAACTATACAGCAGGCATCAACGTCCTTCGCTAAAGGAATCAACCAGCTTGTTGAGAATGCCTTCTTGGTACTGGCGGTTGTAACAACCAGGTTGATTCGGCGGGGTGTCATCGCACGCGATATTGTGTGCGTGGGTAGGGCTCCCATAAGTGCTATTGGAGAAATGAGAGCAACCGCCTAGCAAACAGATCCCAAACCCAAGTACCAACAATCCTTTTTTCATATCCTGCCTCGCACATAAGTCAATGCACATTTGACGATTTAGCAGCCTAAAAGACACATTCATGCCCGCCAAGTGCGGGTTTCTTTTTGCTTGGAGAACCATGGCCAGACTCACCGAATCCCAGGCCGGAGGCGCGAATGTGCTCCGGTTTCTGGATCTGATCGCCTTTTCAGAAAGCACCTCTACCGTCAAAGGCAGTGATGATGGCTACAACGTGGTGTACGGCGGTGGGCTGTTTCAAGGCTATGCCGATCACCCGCGCCGCAAGCTGACTTTTCCCATAAACGGCAAGCCGGTCACCAGCACGGCCGCCGGACGGTATCAGTTGCTCGAGCGCTACTGGGACGCTTACCGCGTGAGCCTGAGGCTGTCCGGCGGATTCGCTCCGGAAAACCAGGACCGGGTAGCGCTGCAGCAGATCAGGGAGCGCCGCGCCCTCGACGATGTCAAAGCCGACCGCATCCAGGAGGCGATCGCCAAGTGCTCGAACATTTGGGCCAGCTTTCCGGGCAACAGCTATGGGCAAAACCCGCACCGCCTGGACAAGTTGCTCGAGCGCTGGGTAGAGCTCGGCGGAGCGCTGGCATGAACTGGCTGGCCGCTGTGCCTGCCTGGTGCTGGTGGTTGATCGCGCTGGTGCTGGTCGCTGGCGGACAGCAGTACCGCGTGGTGGTCGCCCAGGGCGAGACGGCCGAGGCCCGAACCGAACTGTCAGATTACCGCCTGCAGGTAGCTGAGCGCGACCGGCGCGCCGCGGCCCAGGCCAGAACCGAAGAACAATGGGGTGAAAAGCGTTACGAGCAAGGCCTGCACGTGCAGTACCCAGGCGAGGAATACCCGCGCCCAGAATTCTTCGTGCAGATGATCGCCTACAACAAGGACCGCCAGCGCCCGTCCACCGACTCAAAACGTGGTGAATCGCCGATTCCGGTGCTGTACGACAGCCGCCAGGCCTACATCATTTTCGAAGACGGCTCGCGTCTGAATGCGCGGCCCGAGGTGTACGTGGGCCTCAACGATATCCACGACTATCCCTCAGTGAATGAGCGGGCTGCCAGGCCGTCCCCGTACGACATCAACAGCGATGAAGTGCACCGGATGATTCCCAAGCTCACCAACAACAACCGCTACGGCTCGGCGTATGTGATCTTCCAGACGGACAAGCTGAAGGCTGATTCCAAGTGGACCATTCACCTGGGCAGTTTGCAGGTGCAGGGGCGCACAGTGGCGATTCCGCCACTGCAGTTGTGTTATCACCCGGTGAAGAAATGGATCGGCATTGAGCCGCTGATAAAGCCGTGAACCTTCGGCAAGATTGGCTTGGTGAAGTATTGCTGGCAGGCGAACGGGGAAATTTTGTCAGGAGTGCTTATTTTTTTCTTGAGTTTGGCATTGCTGAACGGGGCTGGTGAGCCGGGGACCGCTTTGCGGTCCGGTCGCGACGCAAGGCCGCTCCTACAGTAGAGCGTGCGTGCTTCATGGCGGTGTCTGAGGGGGAGGGCGCGTAAGGCAACCAGCCTTGGTGCAGTGGCTGATCGCCTCAGGCGGGGGCGCAGAGGTCGCTTGAGTAAGGGGGCAGATCAGGTCGCTTTCGGTGGAAAGTCGATGTCTGTTTGCGCCAAGTTGTTCAGGTAGTTCGTCAACGTCAGCAGCGAGACCTGCGCGATCACGTCGACGATTTTTGCATCGTCCAACCCTGCTTCCCGTGCGTTCGAGAGCTGCTCGTCACTCACTTGGCCGCGGCTGAGCGTTGTAGCCCGAGCCAGTGCAGCGACTGCATTCAGCGTGCCGGCCCGCGCTGCCAGCAGGTCATCAGCGCTCAGTCCGGTCTTCCCACCGAAGAAGCTGTGAGCCGCGACGCAATAGTCGCATCCATTAACTTCAGAAGCCGCCAGTGCCGCCACTTCACGTTCGGCCGGTGTGAGGCTGTTCCTGCTCAGCGCTTGTGACAGCGCGAGATAGCCTGCCAAGGCTGCTGGCGAGTGAGCCAGGGTAGCGAAAGCGTTGGGGAGGAAACCCAAGCCTTTTTCAATGCCCTGAAGGGCAGTGCGCGCAGCGGCTGGCGTTTGGTCAAGGGGCAAAGCAGCAATTCGGGTCATGATTTTGCTTCCTTCCAGGTTGTCCAATGCGTGCCTGTTCAGGCCACAGGGATAGGGTTGTCGGCCAGCGCCTGGTTGAACTGGTTGATCAGTTCGTGCTCGTTTGGCCCTTGGTTGGCGCGCAGTGGCACGACGCGGTCAACCAGTACTTCGGTTGTTGCTGTCTCCAGTTTTTCCAGGGTTTCCTGGATAAAGTCGTCCAGCGGCATGGCGCGTTCATCACCACTTTTGTGGATCAGATCGGTGTCGACCCACGGCGGTGCTATTTCCAGCACCTTGACGCTGGTAGCGCGCAGGGCAAAACGTTGCGACAGCGAGTAGGAGTGAATCGCGGCTTTGGTTGCCGAGTAGAGGGCTGTCGCCGCCAGTGGCAGATAGGCCAGCACCGAGCTGTTGTTGATGATGAAGGCATCAGGCTGGCGCTTGAGGTGTTCGACAAACGCGGCGCTAACACGCACCGGGCCCAACAGGTTGGTCTGCAGCAGCCGTACAGCCTGCTCATCGTCAAGATCGCCGGAGCCTGGGTAGTCGAAAGGCATGATGCCGGCATTGTTGATGATGACGTTCAGCGAGGGATGGCGACGGATAACCTCCTGTGCCACATCCTTGATTTGCTGGGGGTCATTGATATCCAGCTGAACGGTGTCGATGCCGGGATGGGAGCTGGCGATTTCATCCAGCAACGATTGGCGTCGGCCCGCGATGATGACCTTGTTTCCACGCTGGTGGAACGCTTCGGCCAGCGCGCGGCCGATGCCCGAGGTACCGCCAGTAATGAAGAGGGTGTTGGCGCTGGTTTTCATGATTTGTTTCCTTTCAATGGATTGATCAAACGCCGTAACGCGGGGCGAGTTTATTGTTGGAGAGGTGTCCGAACAGCGCCGTGCGGCTGCTTTCGTACCGCTCGAAATGCTGTATGTCCTGCATGGCCGGGATGGAGATCAGCACACCGTTGTCGAAGTCTTGAAGGGCGCCACTTACCAGGTCGCTTGCCGACATCACGATGTTGGGATCAAGGTTCTCGACGGGCAGCCCCCGATCTCCCAGAAGTCGGTAGCCGTAGCGCCTGGCAACACCGCCTGAACCTTGATGCCCTGGTCTGCCAGCTCTTTGTGCAGTGACTGTGTGAAGGCCGTGACGTACGCTTTGCTTGCGCCATACACGCCATTGAGCATTTCCGGTGCCAGGCTGACGATCGATGAAATATTGATGATCGCGCCCTGTTGGCGAGCGATGAAGCCTGGAACTGTGGCGTAAGTCAGCCGAGTGAGTGCAGTAACGTTGAGGCTGATCATCTCGGCCATGCGCTCGACGTCGCTGTCCAGCAAACGGGTGTGTGTGCCGATGCCGGCGTTGTTGACCAACAGGTTGATGCTGGCGTCTTCGCGCAATTTGCGTTCAACTCGCGTCAGGTCCGCTGGGTTGGCCAGGTCAGCGGGGAAGACTTCAACGCTCTGCTGAGTCTGGTTGGTGATGCGGCTGGCAAGCGCGTTCAGGCGGTCACGATTGCGGGCGACCAGTACCAGGTCATAGCCACGTTGGGCCAGGCGGTCTGCAAAAATGGCGCCGATGCCGGTGGATGCGCCTGTGATCAGGGCGGTGCCTTTGTATTCCTGGGTCATGGTCCAGCTCCGTGGGTTGGGTGTGGAGCCATGATGCAAAAAAACAGATTTGTCTTAAATGACGCTTATAGTCATGTTTTAGGACATTGCTAATGGAGCAGGGTCATGCATCGAATCGGCTACTTGGTCACAGACGGATTTCAGGTCATGTCACTGGCCACCCAGGCGGTTTTTGAGTTCGCGAACCTGGTCGCGGGCGAGCCTGTGTACCGGATCCAGAACTATTCGGTATCGGGCGGGATCATTCGGTCCTCCCTGGGCATGCACATCGACACGCTGGCATTGGATGCCCCAGGGCTTGCAGATAGCTGGATGATCACTGGGACACTCACGCCGCTTACGCCACCCTCTGCCCAGGTGCTGTCGAGCGTGCAGGGGTTTGCCCAGAGCGCCAGGCGCATCGCGGGCATCTGCACCGGCGCTTTCGTCCTGGCTCAAGCAGGTGTGCTCGATAACCGGCGCGCGACTACCCACTGGGCCTATGCCAAAGCGCTTCAAAGCATGCACCCGAGCATTGAGGTGGAAGAGGATCGGATCTTCATTGTGGACGGCCCTGTCTGGACCTCTGCGGGAATGACCGCAGGTCTGGACATGGCAATCGGGATGGTGGAGAAGGATTTGGGGGCGGAGGTTGCCAAGTCGGTAGCTCATAGGCTCGTCATGCACCAGCGCCGGTCGGGGGGGCAATCCCAGCACTCTGAGTTGCTTGCCCTGGCGCCCAAGTCTGATCGCATTCAAAGCGCTCTGGACTATGCAAGCAAGCATTTGAACAAGGCGTTGAGTGTTGAAGAGCTCGCAGAGGTTGCGCACCTGAGCCCAAGGCAATTCACCCGGGTGTTCACCGCCGAAACCGGGCAGTCCCCTGCAAAAGCGGTGGAAAGCCTACGGCTGGAGGCCGCTCGGCTAATGATCGAACAGAGTCGCCACAGCCTGGACACGGTCGCAAGGGAAACCGGGTTCAGGGATCGTCGACACATGCGTGAGGTATTTATCCGAGGTTTTGGTGTGCCCCCGCAAGCCGTGCGCCGCGATGCGAGGCGGATCGGATAGGCACGCCACCTGAACGATGTGATTTGGCCGCGATCGAACCTGCAGGGCCTGGTCTGGCTTCATCGCTCGCAAGCAAGCGCATGCTGCACAGGCCACGAGCTCTCCAGCCGCAGCTCGTAAGTGTTGGCCGAATGGATAGGTGTTGTGTCAGTTCTGCCACCCTGATTTCCCTTCGATTTCCATATACTTTCACTGTTGTTTTCAAGATATTTCAGCCAAATTGGCGCCAAGCGTGAAGGTGTTCCGTGACTGCAAATCCGACCGATGTGAAGCTTGGCGAGTTACTGCTGGCAGATGTTCTCAACGCTCCGGGCGTGTGGGTAGAGCCGCCTAATGTCCGCAGGGGAGGTGAGAGCGGTGTGTTGCGGGTGGAACTGGGCGGGCTGACGTTCTATAAAAAGCAGCAGGTCGGGCATGTCTATCGAAGCCTGCGTTACCCTTTCGGCCATCCGACCGTTGCACGCGAGGCAAAGGCTGTGCGTGCTGCCACAGCGCTGGGGGTTGGTACGCCCGAGCTTGTGTACAGCCATATTCATAAACACCAGGGAGAGTGGCATGCCGTGATGGTCACGGCGGCGCTGGAGGGCTATGTGTCGCTCGAAGACTTCCGTGCCCGGCAGCTGGAAAAAACGCTAGGGCATCATCGCTATCTCGAAATTCTTGAAGCCTATGGCCGAGCACTTGGCAAGCTGAATCTTGGAAAGTGGCAGCACGGTTGCTTGTATCTGAAACATGTCTTCGTCGATTTCAGGGCGCCAGGCGTGGCTGTCGCCTTGCTAGACCTGGAAAAGGCCAGAAAGCGCTTCAGCGCCAAACAGGCCGCCCGCCATGACTTGCGGCAGGTCAAGCGTCGGTCAGGCTGGGATGGCGAAGAGTGGGGGGCGTTCTGCCGGGGCTACAGGCATTCGTTCGGCACAAAAGCCGATGTATTGCTTTGACAGCCCGTTGTGCTCCATGACCTGCCCACCCATCCAGCATGGATGGAAAGCCAGTAGCGACTTCCCTGGTTGCATAGTACGGTCCGCCTTCAACAACCCCCCCCGGTGCGTTGTCGCCAATCCCACGGACCGGGACTCTCATGACCTGGGAGGTCGAATGGAAGTCGCTCGAAAGATCAGCCAACAAGCATTGGATAACGCTCTGGTAGCCTTCGCCCGCTACAAAATCGGAGAAATCAAAATCTTCGACCTGGAACAGGCGATGAGCTTCGAAGCGGGCGAAGCCCTATCCGAAAGCGGTCTGGTCCAGTTCACAATCGCCAAGATGGCGTCTGGCCGGTATCGCATCAGCGATGAAGGGGAGAACGCCATCACACAGGCTGGTCGGGATCGCCTCGAGGCCATCCGCGGCAGATCCTGATCTATCCAGCGTCGAGATTGCCGCAGTGTTGTACTACGGCCGTTCGCCTAGTGCACCGCTCACTCCTGCGCAAGGCTGGTTTGAGCCGGTGCCTGGGGCATTTGTGGGTTTATGCTAGGCACAACCATGTTGCCGAGTTTGTATTGCTGGTAACTGGTGTAGGGCAGCATAACGGTGTCCGCAATGCCCGACATCGCCATATCGACCAGAATCTGGTACGGATCTGAATGGGCTCCAGTTCTCTCAGGGCCAGTCAAATTGCAAAATTGGTAGGCTACACCGCTATACATCCGTGGAATGGCTGGGCAATAGGAGTTCCACTCAGCCAGATCGCCCACTGCCTTTGACTCATTCGATACCGTACGCACGGTTCCACATCCGCTTATCACCGCTGCGATGATGATCCCGATCCATGGCCTCATGATGCTGTCTCCTCTGCAATGGCCAGCCATTGTGCATCAGCTCTATTCGTCGCTTGCACGTACAAGGTTAGTGATCATACCTCGTTCGTTTCTGACGCTTCTGGATCACCTCAGGGCACGCCATGCCAGCAAGGCCCGCGACTTCTATTTCTTGGAGGCAAAAGAAAGCCCGCTGCTAGTCGGGCTAGAGGTGTTTCACATGGGGATGGCTAGATTGTCCCTCTGCAGGCGTGAAAATGAGGTGAAAATAACGTGCTCAGCCTGTGATTTGTGCCGTTCAGGGTGAACGAGTCGTCACCGAAGTGAGTCTTCAGCAAGCAAGTCTCTATTGGCTGCAACGATACGGACATGGACCTACTGACGAGCTGAGTGTGTGTATGCGGGACAAGAAGGCGCGCGGAGCCAAGATCAAAGACAGGGCAACGGTCCTCTGCCTGCGCAGCGGCAGGATCTTGCTGGTACGAAAAAAAAGCGGGAAGTGGAACTTCCCCGGCGGCGCTATCGAACCGGGCGAGTCGCCTGTTGCAGCGGCTGCGCGGGAGCTGCAAGAGGAAACGTCCATTGAAGGCCACGGTCTCTTTCACCTGTGCACCCTTCAGCTGGGGTCAACCATTCACCATGTGTTCACTACGCATGTCGATGATCAGGAAAAACCCGTGGCTCGCAATGAGATCGTGGCCTGCAAATGGGTGCTCAGAGACAAGCTGAGCCCAGCCATTCTCAATGCTAGGGCCGCTGAGCTGCTATCAAGCCAACTGCCTGCGTTGACCGCTTAGTTACTTCAGCGCAGCGGCATCGCGCCTGGTCTCATCTTTCTCACATCTTGCTCATCATTGGCATCCAGCAGGTTGCCAGGGCTGAGCGTGCACGCAGCGCACCCAGGCCGGTTGACGGTAGATCATAGCAAATGCGGCTGATAAATAATTGCAGCACACACGCACGCCCGGCGGTCGATCCAGTTATATCGGCTTAATCCCAAAGTAGGGTAAGCCGCACGGCTTGGGGTACAGCCAATTTCGATCGCTGGAGGCGCTATGCGGATGAGGGGTAACGTGTATTGGGCGTGGGTCGACCCTGCGCTGAACCATCGCAGCCATGAAGAAACCCTGGCAGACGGCAGCCGGATCGATGTACAGGTCAGGCTTTCGCGCAGCGGGACCACGCAGATGTTCCTGGGGGTGTATGCCCGTTCCGGGATGGCATTGCACGAAGAGGCCTACGACTGCTGGCCGAAGCGTTCATTGGTTCGTGCCTTGGCCTGGGGCAGCATGCGTGCGCGGCAGATAGCCGAAACAGGGGTGTCTGCCGTGCCCCCCAAGGCCGCCCTGCAATAAGCACCCGACGGCCTTCTGCCTTAGCTGGTCGGGTCCTGCCCCAATACTTTGCTCAGCGCCACGCGGGCATCCTCAAGCTGTACCAGCGAGGCATGGCGTGCACCGAGTGCGTCGCCATTCTGGATGGCGGTCAAAATGGCCTTGTGCCGGGGCAGGGCGAGCTGGTCGAAGTTTGGCCGCTGGTTGGAATAGCGCACTGATTCGCGCAGGGCCATGGACAACATGTTGCACAGGTAGGCCAGCAGGTCATTGTGGGTGGCGTCGGCGATGCGTGCGTGGAAGTCCAGGTCCGGTTGCAGCCGCTCTTCATGGGTCCGCGCGGCTTCCATGCGTTGATACGCTTCGCTGATCGACTGCACATCTTCGGCCGTAGCGTTGGTGGCGGCCAGCGCGGCGGCAGCGGGCTCGATGACCCAGCGTACGCTGGACAAGGTATTGAAAAAGTCCTTCTGCGGCGTGGCCTGCATCAGCCAGTGCAGCACGTCTGGGTCAAGCATGTGCCAGTCATGGCGCGGCCGCACCAGGGTACCGACCCGGGGGCGGGCTTCGACCAGGCCTTTGGCAGTCAGCGCACGCATCGCTTCGCGGAACACGGGCCGGCTGATCGCGTAGCTTTCGCACAGGCTGGCCTCATTGGGCAGCTTCTGCCCAGGCGCGAGTTGGCCAGAGACGATCTGCAGGCCGAGGTCCTGTACCAGAGTGGTGTGCATGCTCTTGCGCGTGGAGGGCTGGCGGTAGTTCATGGGGGGCGCGGGTGGTCCTACAAGCGGGGGAGCATCATAACATCAGTGAATGGGCGGCGGCCTTTTGGCGAGGTCGCAGCAGTTTGGCTTGGTTCGGCGGGAAACAGCGTGGTGGGTGGAACGGGCTTCGCCGGTGTTCGCGGCTGAGCCCGCTCCTTCATTGCGGGGTGCGGCTGGTCAGTGGGAGTGCTTGGGCACCGCTGCCCCTCGGCAGCCCACCAGGAAGTCGAAATCGCAGCCTTCATCGGCCTGCATCACATGGTCCAGGTACAGCTTGGCATACCCGCCAGTGATCAACTGCGGCGGGGCTTGCAGGTCGGCAAGCCGGCCGGCAAGTTCCTCGGCGCTGATATCCAGGTGCAGCCGGCCCTCCTTGCAGTCCAGTTCGATCCAGTCACCTTCCCGCACTGCGGCCAATGGCCCGCCTGCTGCGGCCTCGGGCGCCACATGGAGTACCACGGTGCCGTAGGCAGTGCCGCTCATGCGTGCGTCCGAAATACGCACCATGTCGGTTACGCCCTGGGCCAGCAACTTCGCCGGCAGGCCCATGTTGCCGACTTCGGCCATGCCCGGGTAGCCCTTGGGCCCGCAGTACTTCATCACCAGTACCGAATTGGCGTCTACATCCAGTTCAGGGTCGTTGATGCGGGCCTTGTAGTCTTCGAAGTTTTCAAACACCACGGCGCGGCCACGGTGCTGCATCAGCGCCGGGGTGGCGGCTGACGGTTTGAGCACCGCGCCCTTGGGCGCCAGGTTGCCACGCAAGATGCAGATACCGCCATCGGCCACCAGTGGGTTGGCCAGCGGGCGTATCACTGCTTCGTCATATAACGGCGCGGCCTGGCAGTTGGCCCACAGGCTGTTGCCGTTGGCCGTCAGCGCGCTGGGGTTGGGCAGCAGGCCATGTTCGCCCAGGCGGCGGATGACCGCGGGCAAGCCACCGGCGTAATAGAACTCTTCCATCAGGAAGCGGCCCGATGGCTGCAGGTCGACCAAGGTCGGTGTCCCGCGGCCAACGCGGGTCCAGTCTTCCAGTTGCAGGTCTACCCCAATGCGCCCGGCAATCGCCTTCAGGTGGATAACGGCGTTGGTCGAGCCGCCGATGGCGGCGTTGACGCGAATCGCGTTCTCGAAGGCTTCGCGGGTGAGGATTTTCGACAGGCGCAGGTCTTCGCGAACCATATCGACAATGCGCATGCCGGAAAGGTGGGCAAGGACATAGCGGCGGGCATCCACTGCCGGGATGGCGGCATTGTGGGGCAGGGAGGTGCCCAGCGCTTCGGCCATGCAGGCCATGGTCGAG
This sequence comes from Pseudomonas sp. BJP69, assembly GCF_007633355.1. NCBI lineage: Bacteria > Pseudomonadati > Pseudomonadota > Gammaproteobacteria > Pseudomonadales > Pseudomonadaceae > Pseudomonas > Pseudomonas sp. BJP69. The sequence continues at coordinate 3,278,344 of NZ_CP041933.1, read as the reverse complement.
GCGGTGCCCATGGTGTTGCAGGTGCCCGCCGAGCGCGACATGCCAGCTTCGGCGGAAAGGAACTCGTTGAGGTCGATCTGGCCGGCCTTGTAGGCCTCGTGCATCTGCCAGACGATGGTGCCGGCGCCAATGTCCTTGCCCTTGTGCTTGCCGTTGAGCATCGGCCCGCCGGTCACCACGATCGCCGGCACGTCGCAGCTGGCAGCGCCCATCAGCAGCGCCGGGGTGGTCTTGTCGCAGCCTGTCAGCAGCACCACGGCGTCCACCGGGTTGCCGCGGATCGCTTCCTCCACATCCATGCTCGCCAGGTTGCGGGTGAGCATGGCGGTGGGGCGCAGGTTGGACTCGCCGCTGGAAAACACCGGGAACTCCACCGGGAAGCCGCCAGCCTCCAGCACGCCTTTTTTCACATGCTCGGCAATTTTGCGGAAATGCGCGTTACACGGCGTCAACTCCGACCAGGTGTTGCAGATGCCGATGATCGGCTTGCCCTGGAATTCATGGTCCGGAATGCCCTGGTTCTTCATCCAGCTGCGGTACATGAAGCCGTTCTTGTCGGCGGTTCCGAACCATTGGGCAGAGCGCAGGGGGCGTTTGGCGTCAGACATATCGGGAGACCTTATTAGTATTACTATTTGTCGTTTATTTCCTAACTGTACTGCGTTAAATCGCGCATGTGAAGGCTTGTTGTTCCAAATAGTATTACTATATGATCCTGTCGCCAGGTTAGCGGTCTGCCAAAAAGCCCCGGCCGGGTGCTGTGCTCATTACAAGAACAATTGGAGACATCGCCATGATTCAGGAGCAGCGGCTTGTCCGCCTGATCACACTGAAACTCATCCCTTTTCTGGTTCTGCTTTACCTGGTGGCCTACGTCGATCGTTCGGCGGTGGGCTTTGCCAAGCTGCACATGGGCGCCGACATCGGCCTGGGTGACGCGGCCTATGGCCTGGGTGCCGGGCTGTTCTTCATCGGCTATTTTCTGTTCGAAGTGCCGAGCAACCTGCTGCTCGACCGCTTTGGCGCGCGGCGCTGGTTCGCCCGCATCCTGGTGACGTGGGGTGCAATCACCATCGGCATGGCCTTCGTGACCGGGCCCAATGGCTTCTACGTGATGCGCTTCTTGCTCGGCGCCGCCGAGGCGGGCTTCTTTCCGGGGGTGCTGTACTACATAACCCAGTGGTACCCGGTGCGGCATCGCGGCAAGATCCTGGGCTTTTTCATCCTCTCGCAGCCCCTGGCCATGCTGATCACCGGGCCGCTTTCCGGCGCGCTGCTGGGGCTGGAGGGCATCTACGGCCTGCATGGCTGGCAGTGGCTGTTCATCTGCATCGGCACCCCGGCGGTGCTGCTCGCCTGGCCTACCTTGCGCCTGCTGCCGGACGGGCCTGCCCAGGTGCGCTGGCTCAGCGAGGCACAACGCAGTTGGCTGCAGGAGCAACTGGCCAACGACCTGCGTGATTTTGGCCAGACCCGCCATGGCAACCCGCTGCATGCGCTCAAGGACGGCCGCGTACTGTTGCTGGCGCTGTTCTACCTGCCGGTCACCTTGAGCATCTACGGCCTCGGCTTGTGGCTGCCAACGCTGATCCACCAGTTTGGCGGCAGCGATCTGGTCACGGGTTTCGTTTCGGCGGTGCCGTACCTGTTCGGCATCATCGGCCTGTTGATCATGCCCCGCAGCTCTGACCGCCTCAACGACCGCTACGGGCACCTGGGCCTGCTGTGTGCGCTGGGCGCCATAGGCCTGTTCCTCAGTGCCTGGCTGACGGTGCCGGTGCTGCAGTTGGCCGCGCTGTGCGTGGTGGCATTTGCCCTGTTTTCCTGCACGGCCATCTTCTGGACGCTGCCTGGGCGGTTCTTTTCAGGTGCCAGCGCAGCCGCAGGCATCGCCCTGATCAACTCGATCGGCAACCTTGGCGGCTACCTGGGGCCGTTCGGTATCGGCGCGCTCAAGGAACACACCGGGCAGTTGTCTTCGGGGCTGTATTTCCTTGCCCTGGTGATGCTGTTCGGCGTGCTGCTCACCGGCGTCGTCTACAACCGCCTGGAGCGTCGCCAACGCCTGGCTTCCACGCGGGCCGCCGAAGGCGCCCGCTGAACTTTGCAACCGACAAGCGAGCACATCAACCATGCGACTGATTCAATTCGAAAGCGCCGCCGGCGCGCGCCATGTGGGCGTGGTGGAAGGCGAGTACGCCCTTGAAGTGCGTGGCGCCAGCAGCACCCGTGAGCTGGCCTTGCAGGCCATTGCCGCCGGCCGCGATCTGGCCAGTGAAGTCCGGGCCGCTGGGCTGGGTGAGCGGCACGACTACCTGGCCTTGCTGGCCCAGGGCCGTGTGCTGCCACCTTTGGACCACCCGGACCCGGCGCACTGCCTGGTCACCGGCACCGGCCTGACCCACCTGGGCAGCGCCGCCACCCGCGACAAAATGCACCAGCAACAGGCCGAAGGTACCTTGACCGATAGCATGCGCATGTTCCAGTGGGGCCTGGCGGGCGGGCGGCCGCCAGCGGGTGAGGAGGGGGCGCAGCCGGAGTGGTTCTACAAGGGCGACGGCGCGATCGTGGTGCGCCCCGGCGCCGACCTGCCGCTGCCGGCCTTTGCCGAAGACGCCGGCGAGGAGCCTGAGCTGGTCGGGCTGTACCTGATCGGCCCGGGCAATACCCCGTACCGTCTTGGCTACGCCTTGGGCAACGAGTTTTCCGACCATGTGCTGGAGCGGCGCAACTACCTGTACCTGGCGCATTCCAAGCTGCGCGCCTGCAGTTTCGGCCCGGAGCTTCGCCTGGGGGCGTTGCCAGCGCACCTCGAAGGCACCAGCCGCATTCTGCGCGATGGCCAGGTGCTGTGGAGCAAGCCGTTCCTGTCCGGCGAGCAGAACATGTGCCACAGCTTCGAGAACCTGGAGTACCACCACTTCAAATACAGCCAGTTCCTGCGCCCTGGCGATGTGCATGTGCACTATTTCGGCACCGCCACACTGTCGTTCGCCGACGGCGTGCAGGCCCGACCGGGCGATACCTTCGAAATCAGCCTCGACGCCTTTGGCCAGCCGCTGCGCAACGGCATTGCCGCAGCGCCCGGGCAGGTTCGCCCGGGGCTGGTGAAAAGCCTGTGAGGGCCAGGCCTTCTTTCTTGTTACAGGAGTCAACCATGTCTGCAAGCAATTTCATTGGCGGCCAGCGCAGCGCTGCTGGCAGCGTTCACCTGCAAAGCCTCGATGCGCGCACCGGCGAAGCCTTGCCGGGGGTCTTCACCCAGGCCACCCCTGGCGAGGTGGCCGCCGCTGCCGAGGCCGCCGAAGCGGCATTCGTCGAATACAACGGCATGGCGCCCGAGCGTCGCGCGCAGTTTCTCGATGCCATTGCCGACCAGCTGGACGCGTTGGGCGATAGCTTCATCGCCACGGTGTGCCGCGAAACGGCGTTGCCTGCTGCGCGCATCCAGGGCGAGCGCGGCCGAACCAGCAATCAGCTGCGCCTGTTCGCCAAGGTACTGCGCCGCGGCGATTACCTGGCGGCGCGCATCGACCGCGCCCAGCCACACCGGCAGCCACTGCCACGCCCGGACCTGCGCCAGTACCGCACCGGCGTAGGGCCGGTAGCCGTGTTCGGTGCCAGCAACTTCCCCCTGGCGTTCTCCACTGCCGGCGGCGACACCGCAGCAGCGCTGGCCGCTGGCTGCCCGGTGGTGGTCAAGGCGCACAGCGGCCATATGGCCACGGCCGCGCAGGTGGGCGAGGCTATCGAGCGGGCGGCGCAGGCCACCGGCATGCCTGCCGGGGTGTTCAACATGGTCTACGGTAGCGGTGTGGGTGAAGCGTTGGTGCGCCACCCGGCCATCCAGGCGGTGGGGTTTACCGGTTCGCTAAAGGGCGGGCGTGCCCTGTGTGACCTGGCGGCAGCACGCCCCCAGCCGATTCCGGTGTTCGCCGAAATGAGCAGCATCAACCCCGTGCTGGTCTTGCCCGCGGCGTTGCGCGCGCGCGGCGGGCAGGTGGCCGAGGCGCTGGCGGCTTCGGTGGTGCTGGGCTGTGGGCAGTTCTGCACCAACCCCGGGCTGGTCATTGGCATTGCCGGTGAGGCATTCACCGCCTTCACTGCAACGCTGGCTGCGCAACTGGCCGACCAGCCCGCGCAAACCATGCTCAATACCGGCACCTTGCGCAGCTATGCCAGTGGCGTGCAGCGCCTGCACCAGCACCCAGGCGTGCGCCACCTGGCCGGTGCCGAGCAGGTTGGCGACCAGGCCCGGGCGCAGCTGTTCCAGGCCGATGCGAGCCTGCTGTTGAACGGTGACGAACTGCTGCAGGAAGAAGTGTTCGGGCCTGCCACGGTGCTGGTCGAAGTCGCCGACGAAGCCGAGCTGCGCCGCGCCGTGCAAGCGTTGCACGGGCAGCTCACCGCCACCCTGATCGCCGAGCCGCAAGACCTCCAGCAGTTCGCCACGCTGGTGCCGCTGCTGCAGCGCAAGGCAGGGCGCCTGCTGCTCAACGGTTACCCCACCGGTGTCGAAGTGTGCGAAGCGATGGTGCATGGTGGGCCCTACCCGGCTACCTCCGATGCCCGCGGCACCTCGGTCGGCACCTTGGCCATCGACCGCTTCCTGCGCCCGGTGTGCTTCCAGGACTACCCCGATGCGCTGCTGCCCGATGCGCTGAAAAATACCAACCCGCTGGGGCTGCAGCGCTTGGTCGACGGCCAGCACAGCCGTGAGGCATTGATCTGACGCAGGCTTGGGCATGGCGGCGGCCCAGGCCTTGCAGGCCGCACGGCGCCGACGGGGGAGTTTGTTGCCAAATGTGTGATTTCCTTCACGCACTCGGCGTCAAGAATGCGACCCCCGCCGTCGTCGAGGGGGACTGAACCAGGGCCCGCCATGCAAACGCTGTTGAACGAGATCCTTGAACAAGTACGCCCCTTGATCGGCACGGGCAAAGTTGCCGATTACATTCCTGCGCTGGCCGACGTGCCGGCCCAGCAACTGGGCATCGCCGTCTACAGCAACGATGGCAGTCACTACTGTGCAGGCGACGCCCTGGAACCGTTCTCGGTGCAGAGCATTTCCAAGGTGTTCAGCCTGGTTCAGGCGATAGGCCATTCGGGTGAAGCGATCTGGGAGCGGCTTGGCCATGAGCCGTCCGGCCAGCCATTCAACTCGCTGGTGCAGCTGGAGTTCGAGCGCGGGCGCCCGCGCAACCCGTTCATCAACGCAGGGGCCTTGGTCATCTGCGACATCAACCAGTCGCGCTTCGCTGCGCCAACCTTGTCGATGCGCGATTTCGTCCGGCGCCTGTCCGGTAACCCGCACATCCAGATCGACACCCGCGTCGCCGATTCGGAGTATCAGTTCCGCGCGCGCAATGCGGCCATGGCTTACCTGATGCAGTCGTTTGGCAACTTCCACAACGAGGTGGAAACGGTGCTGCGCAGTTACTTCAGCTACTGCGCACTGCGCATGAATTGCCTGGACCTGGCGCGGGCATTCTGCTTTCTGGCCAACGACGGCTTTTGCAAGCACAGCGGTCAGCAAATTCTCAGCCGTCGCCAGACCCAGCAGGTGAACTCGATCATGGCCACCAGTGGCCTGTATGACGAGGCAGGCAACTTCGCCTACCGGGTAGGGTTGCCGGGCAAGAGTGGCGTGGGCGGCGGCATCGTCGCCATCGTACCGGGGCAGTTCAGCGTATGCGTGTGGTCGCCGGAGCTGAACGCGGCGGGCAACTCGCTGGCCGGCATGGCCGCGCTGGAGTTGCTGAGCGCACGCATTGGCTGGTCGGTGTTCTGAATACCAGGCTGGCCTGGCGCGTGGTCGCTTGCCCCAGCCGGGTTCGGCCAACCTGATTGAACGTTTCAGCGCCATGGGCCGTCGGTATTGCATGTCTTATGCAATGGAGGTAGCCCATGAAATACCGCGCACTCGGCAACACTGGCCTGCTGGTTTCGGAGCTGGTGGTTGGCACGGTCCCGTTCGGCGGGCGTGGCGCATTCGAAAAAACCGGTAGCGTGGATGTCGACCAGGCACGGCGCATGTTCGACATGGCCTTCGATGCCGGCGTCAATCTGGTGGACACGGCCGACTTGTACTCGCACGGCCTTGCCGAAGAAATCGTTGGCCAGGCGCTGGCCCAGCGGCGCCAGTCGATCATCCTTGCGACCAAGGCGCGCAGCCCGATGGGCGACAACCCCAACGACAGCGGGGCGTCGCGTTACCACTTGATTCGCGCCTGCGAGGCCAGCCTCAAGCGCCTGGGTACCGACCATATCGACCTGTACCAGGTACACAACTGGGATGGCGTGACGCCGGTGGAGGAAACCCTGGCGGCCTTGGACCACCTGGTGCAGAGCGGGAAGATCCGCTACTTCGGCACGTCCAACTACACCGCCTGGCAAATGATGAAAACCCTCGGCTGCGCGCGCGTGAATGGCTGGCAGCAGCCGGTATCGCAGCAAATCTACTACACCCCGGAGGCGCGCGAAGCCGAGTACGAATTGCTGCCCATGGCCATCGACCAAGGGGTTGCAACCTTGGTGTGGGGGCCCCTGGGCGAGGGGTTGCTGACCGGCAAGGTGCGGCGCGGGCAGCAGACCCCCAAGGGCACCCGCCAGGGCAATGACTGGCCAGAACCCTACGTGCATGATCGCGAGCGGGCCTATGACATCATCGAAGCCTTGATCACCATCGGCCAGCGCCATGGCTGCTCGCCGGCACGGGTATGCCTGGCCTGGCTCAAGGACCGCCCCGGCATCACCAGCGTGATCACGGCGGGGCGCAGCTTCGAGCAGCTGCATGACAACTTGCAGGCGACCGAGCTGGTGCTCTTGCCAGAAGACCTGGAACAGATGGAACAGGCCACGCAGATCGCGCCCCAGTATCCCTACTGGCACCGGATCGCGGCCGAAATGGACCGCATCGACCCTGCCGAGGCGCCATTCATCGCCTTGCACCGCAAAACGATGCAGCGCCAGCAACCGTGACGAGTGCAGGTAATCGTTCAGCCACCATCGAAGAGGACACGCCCATGGCCGAGCAGCAGAAAGACCAGCAAACCCAAGTGCCAGCCCATTCCACGGAAGAAGAGAAGGCCCGGTTGAAAGACAAGAACAAGGACGGCATTCCGCCGGGCGCCGAGTAAGCGCAGGGCAGTGCCAACCTGGTGGTCGTTTGGCCCAATGGGCCAGGCGGCCGCTATTTACCTGAATTATTTTCTGCCCGACCGGTCAGGTATTGAGTCCTTGTTCAATCAAGAGGTTCTTATGTACGCCTACACGGTCCGCTATCAACTCAATGGCCAGCCTTGCACCCACACCTTCGAGCTCGAACAGCCCGAGCTTGCCCTGCACCAGGCAGCGCTGCACCTGATGGTGCTGCACTTCGGCGACGGCGAGAACAGTTTGCTGATGCCGCCCGCTGATGCCAGCCCGGACGAAATCTTGGCCCAGGCTAAGGTAATGGGGCTGACCCAAATCGACGTGGCGTGACGAAGGCCAACGGGTGAGCCCGGCACCCTTTGGCGTGGCAGGCTGAACGTCAGCGCCGCCGTAATGCGGCGGCCAGCCCTAGGGTCAGCACCACGGCACTGGCGATTGCCACGCCGATGGCAGCCGCGGCGCCCCAGGCTTGCAGCAGTGCTGCCAATACCAGGTAGAACGCGATCACCCCCACCGCGCCAATCGCATTGCCCCGCACCATCGCGGCCATCCCGGGCCGGCCATTCTGGACGTAGGCAAACACGACCAGCGGCCATGCGATTACCGGTATCGGTGCCAGCATGCCGCTGGTTGCCGGGCCCAGCCAGTCGGCCAGGCTTGTGGTCAGCATCAGCAGGCTGGTCGCCGCCACCATGCGCAGCGGTATTTCCCAGTATCGGTGCTTGGGGCGGGCCAGCATGTCCGGGCTGGGCTCGCGGCCACTGGCGCGTATCAGCACCCCGATCAGAACCAGCGCTACGGCCACCGACAGGTGCAGGTTGCCCCAGTGGGTAAATGCGTAAGCCACCAGGCCGTACGCCAGCAACGCCAGCAGCACGGCGGGTACCAGCGCTGCCCGGCGGGTGCTCCACATGAAGCAGCAGTACGTCGCCTGCACCGCCACCAGGCCGCCCAGTGCGCCAGGCACTGCAGCTACAGCAAAGGTGCTGCCCTGTTCCAGGCACAGGAAGGTCATGACCAGTGCCGAGGTAATGGGCATGCCGGACAACAGCCCGCCCAGCAGGCCGCCCCATCGGCGCGACGCCAGGGAAATGGCCCACATCAGCAAAGGGGTGACGATCAGCTTCAGGTACAACAGCGTCATTGCGCGAATGGGCCCAGGCCCAGCTCGGTGTGGGTGGCCAGGGGCTGCAGCATGCAATCGTTCCTTGTGCGTGGGGGCAAGCCTGCGAGCATGCGGCGGCGCAAGGGCCGGGGTCAAGGCTGTGGCGTGCCTGCAAAGTCATGCCGCGCGGGCCGGGCCTGCGGCGCGAAGCGGCTCACCACGGGATCCGCTGGCCGTCCCACCCCCAGAAGCTGCCACTGTCGGCTGGGCCTGTCCGGCTTACCTGGTCGATCACGCACTGAGCGGCAAACGCCGGCTCGAACAACTTGCCCGGCGGCACATTGCTTTGGAACGGCCGCGACAGCGCGGTATCGGTGGTGCCTGGGTGCAGCGCCAATACCGTAGCCGCCGGGTTCAGGCGTTGCAGCTCGATACTTGCCGTGTGCAACAGCTGGTTCAGCGCCGCCTTGCTCGCGCGGTAGCTGTACCAGCCGCCCAGGCGGTTGTCGCCGATCGAGCCCACCCGCGCCGACAACGCGGCAAAGGTGGCCGGCTGCTGGCGCAGCAGGGGTAGCAGGTGCTTGAGCAGCAGAATAGGGGCGAAGGCATTGGTTACGAAGCTGGCCTGCAACCCGGCCAGGTCCAGCTGGGCCAGGGATTTTTCCGCCTTGGCGCCTTGCTGGTGCAGAATGCCCAGCGTGCTCACCACCAGGTGCAGGTGCTTGCAGCCAGCGCTGACCGTGCAGGCCAGCGCAGCAAGGGCCGCCTCGTCGCGTGCATCGCAATCCACCAGCCTCAGGCGTTGGTCGTGTGCGGCCGTCAGCGCAAGCAATGCGCTGCTACGGCTGGCACTGCGCGATACCGCCCACACCAGGTCGATATCGTCGCGGGCCAGCAAGGCCTGGCACAGTGCCAGGCCGATGCCTTGGCTGGCGCCGCCTATCAGGGCGTTGGCTTGCCCGGTCAATCCAGGGATCAGGTGCAATGGGGCGCCCTCGGCACTGCGGTGTACTCCCAATGAGTACACCGGGTCATTGCAGATCATGCACTACCGGCAGCAGCACCGCGGTAGCGCGGCTCACAGGTTTTACGCCTGGTAGATCTTGGTCAACAAGCGCAGTAATTGCTCGCGCTCCTCGTCATTCAGTGCCGCGGTCGCTTCCCGGTCGCTGTCGCTGGCGATCTGCTTCAACTCCTTGAGCAGTACTTCACCGGCTTTGCTGAGAAAAATCCCGTACGAGCGCTTGTCCGGTTTGCAGCGCACCCGTACGGCCAGGGCGCGTTCTTCCAGCTTGTTCAACAGCGGTACCACCTGGGGTGGCTCGATGGCCAGCGAGCGGGCCAAGTCCGCCTGCATCAGCCCTGGGTTCTGCTCGATCACCGCCAGTGCCGAAAATTGCGCCGGGCGCAGATCATGGGCAGCCAGCCGACCGATAAAGTTCTGAAACAGCTTCAACTGGGCACGGCGAAGGGCATAACCGATCAAGTCTTCAAGCACGACATCCGCCCCGGAAACGGCGGTGGCAGCGGTATCGGTAGTGCGGGCAGACCTTCCCATCGGGTGAATGGCTCCTGGGGCATGGGTAAGAAAGTTACCTAGTTTGCCTGCCTTGGCAGGATCCGGCTAGAGGAGGGCTGGTGAAAAAGAGCGGGGGCTGAGGTGCTGCAAAAGATAATTTTTATAATAGTTAATTGACATAACTAATTTGCTCCCTTAGCTTGAAGGCATCACCCCGAACAACAAGAGTGCAGAACCATGAGCAAATACGCAGGCCGTTGGGCTACCGTGAAAGTCGAGCTGGAGTCGGGCATTGCCTGGGTCACCCTCAATCGGCCAGAAAAACGCAACGCCATGAGCCCCACCCTGAACCGGGAAATGATCGACGTGCTGGAAACCCTGGAGCAGGACGCCGAGGCTGGCGTACTGGTCCTGACCGGTGCCGGGGAGTCGTGGACGGCCGGCATGGACCTCAAGGAGTACTTCCGCGAGGTGGACGCCGGGCCGGAAATCCTTCAGGAAAAAATCCGCCGCGATGCATCGCAGTGGCAGTGGAAGCTGCTGCGCATGTACGCCAAACCGACCATTGCCATGGTCAACGGCTGGTGTTTCGGCGGCGGTTTCAGCCCGCTGGTGGCCTGCGACCTGGCCATCTGTGCCGACGAAGCCACGTTCGGCCTGTCGGAAATCAACTGGGGCATCCCACCCGGCAACCTGGTCAGCAAGGCCATGGCCGACACCGTGGGCCACCGTCAGTCGCTGTACTACATCATGACCGGCAAGACCTTCGGTGGGGCAAAGGCGGCCGAAATGGGCCTGGTGAACGAAAGCGTGCCGTTGGCGCAACTGCGCGAAACCACCCGCGAACTGGCGCTGAACCTGCTGGAGAAAAACCCGGTGGTGCTGCGTGCCGCCAAGAACGGCTTCAAGCGTTGCCGCGAACTGACCTGGGAGCAGAACGAAGACTACCTGTACGCCAAGCTCGACCAGTCCCGCCTGCTGGACACCGAAGGGGGGCGCGAGCAGGGCATGAAGCAGTTCCTCGACGACAAGAGCATCAAGCCAGGCTTGCAGGCTTACAAGCGTTGAATGCCAGCGGGCCGCGCCGCCCCTGGCGGCAGCCCGCGAATAGTGCCCATGAATACAACAAGAGGAATGAGCATGTTGCAGGTGCCTTTGCTGATTGGCGGGCGGTCGTGCCCCGCCAGCGATGGACGAACCTTCGAGCGACGCAACCCGGTCAGTGGTGAAGTGGTATCGCAGGTGGCCGCGGCTTCGCTGGCCGATGCCGATGCTGCCGTGGCAGCCGCCAGCGCGGCGTTCCCGGCGTGGGCAGCACTGGCGCCCAGTGAGCGACGTGGCCGCCTGCTGGCCGGCGCAGACCTGCTGCAGGCGCGCGCCGGCGAGTTCATCGCTGCGGCCGGTGAAACCGGGGCGATGGCCAACTGGTACGGCTTCAATGTGAAGCTGGCGGCCAACATGCTGCGTGAAGCCGCCGCCATGACCACGCAGGTCACCGGCGAGGTGATCCCTTCGGATGTGCCTGGCAGTTTCGCCATGGCCTTGCGCGCACCGTGCGGGGTGGTGCTGGGTATCGCGCCCTGGAATGCCCCGGTCATTCTGGCCACGCGCGCCATCGCCATGCCCCTGGCGTGCGGCAATACCGTGGTGCTGAAGGCGTCGGAGCAGAGCCCGGCCGTGCACCGGTTGATCGGCCAGGTGCTTCAGGATGCGGGGCTGGGCGATGGCGTGGTCAACGTCATCAGCAACGCCCCGGAGGATGCGCCAGCGGTGGTCGAACGCCTGATTGCCAACCCCGCTGTGCGGCGGGTGAATTTTACCGGCTCCACCCAGGTGGGGCGCATCGTCGGCGAGTTGGCCGCACGCCACCTGAAACCGGCCTTGCTGGAGTTGGGCGGCAAGGCGCCGTTGCTGGTGCTGCACGACGCCGACCTGGACGCCGCGGTCGAAGCGGCGGCCTTTGGCGCCTACTTCAACCAGGGCCAGATCTGCATGTCCACCGAGCGCTTGCTGGCCGATAGCCGCATCGCCGATACCTTTGTCGACAAGTTGGCAGTCAAGGTCAGCGGGCTTCGTGCCGGCGACCCCCAGGCCAGCGACTCGGTGCTCGGCTCGCTGGTCAGCAGTGCGGCGGGCGAACGCATCAAGGCGCTGATCGACGATGCCGTGGCCAAGGGCGCTCGCCTGGTCTGCGGCGGCCAGCTGGACGGCAGCATCCTGCAGCCGACCCTGCTCGACCATGTCGACAGCAGCATGCGCCTGTACCGCGAAGAGTCGTTCGGGCCGGTGGCTGTAGTGCTGCGCGCCGAAGGTGACGAGGCCTTGCTGCAACTGGCCAACGATTCGGAGTTTGGCCTGTCGTCAGCCATTTTCAGCCGGGACACCAGCCGGGCGCTGGCCCTGGCCCAGCGCGTGGAATCGGGTATCTGCCACATCAACGGGCCGACCGTGCACGATGAAGCGCAAATGCCCTTCGGCGGGGTGAAGGCCAGCGGCTATGGCAGCTTCGGCAGCCGCACGGCCATCGACCAGTTCACCCAGTTGCGCTGGGTCACCCTGCAACAGGGCCCCCGGCATTACCCCATCTGAGCAACACGCAACGGGCCGCCCCGGGCAATGCCCGGCGGCGGCAGCCTGTACAACAAGAACAAGGAGCAACCTGCGTGAATACCCAACCCCGCCTGCGGTCATGCGACCCTGGCCAACCGCCGCGCTACCGGCAGGTGTCCATTGGGCACCCACAAGTGCAGGTCAGTGAAACCGACGGTGTGCTGCGCATGCTGGCGCTGGAGCCGTTGGCGCCTTTGCCGGCGCGCCTGCTCGACCGCCTGCTGCACTGGGCGCGCGTGCGCCCGCACACCACCTTCATCGCCGCGCGCGAGCCCAGCGGTGGCTGGCGTGAAGTCAGCTATGCGCAGATGCTCGAACAGGTACGTACCATCGCTGCCCACTTGCTGGGGTTCGGCCTTGGCGCCGAACGGCCGCTGGTACTGTTTTCCGGCAATGACATCGAGCACCTGCAGCTTGCCCTGGGGGCCATGTATGCCGGCATTCCTTACTGCCCGGTGTCGCCTGCCTACGCACTGCTGTCGCAGGACTTCGCCAAGCTGCGCCACGTTTGCGAGGTGCTGACCCCTGGCCTGGTGTTCGCCACCGACAGCCAGCCGTTCCAGCGTGCCTTCGATGCCGTGCTGGATGAATCGGTGCCGGTGGTCAGCGTGCAAGGCCAGCCGCCACGCCGCCGCCATTTCAGTTTCGCCAGCCTGCTGCAGCCCTGTGACCTGGCGCCGGCAGACGCTGCGTTCGCCGCCACCGGGCCCGATACCATTGCCAAGTTCCTGTTCACCTCGGGTTCCACCAAGCTGCCCAAGGCGGTGATCACCACCCAGCGCATGCTCTGCGCCAACCAGCAGATGCTGCTGCAGACCTTCCCGGTGTTTGCCGAAGAGCCGCCGGTGCTGGTCGATTGGCTGCCCTGGAACCACACCTTCGGCGGCAGCCACAACCTGGGCATCGTCCTGTACAACGGCGGCAGTTTCTATCTGGACGCCGGCAAGCCGACCCCGCAAGGCTTCGCGGAAACCTTGCGCAACCTGCGCGAGATTTCGCCCACGGCCTATCTCACCGTACCCAGGGGCTGGGAAGAGCTGGCCAAGGCGCTGGAGCAGGACGCCCAGCTGCGCGAGGTGTTCTTCGCCCGCATGAAGCTGTTCTTCTTTGCCGCAGCGGGGCTTTCGCAAAGCGTTTGGGACCGCCTGGACCGTATCGCCGAGCAGCACTGCGGCGAGCGTATCCGCATGATGGCGGGCTTGGGCATGACCGAGGCGGCGCCGTCCTGCACCTTTACCACTGGGCCGCTGTCGATGGCCGGCTACGTCGGCTTGCCGGCACCGGGTTGTGAGGTGAAGCTGGTGCCCCAGGCCGACAAGCTCGAAGCGCGTTTTCGCGGCCCGCATATCATGCCGGGCTACTGGCGCTCGCCGCAGCAAACTGCCGAGGTGTTCGACGAGGAGGGCTTCTACTGCTCGGGCGATGCCCTGAAACTCGCGGATCCGCAACAGCCGGAGCAGGGCCTGATGTTCGACGGCCGCATCGCCGAGGACTTCAAGCTGTCGTCGGGTGTATTTGTCAGTGTCGGGCCACTGCGCAACCGTGCGGTGCTGGAAGGCTCGCCCTATGTGCAGGACGTCGTGGTCGCGGCGCCCGATCGCGAGTGCCTGGGCATGCTGGTGTTCCCGCGGCTACCCGAGTGCCGGCAATTGGCGGGGCTTGGGGCAGAGGCCAGCGACGCCCAGGTCCTGGGCAGCGACGCGGTGCGCCGGTGGTTTGCCAACTGGCTGACGCACCTGAACCGGGACGCCCAAGGCAACGCCAGCCGCATCGAATGGTTGGCCTTGCTTGCAGAGCCACCCTCGATCGACGCGGGCGAAATCACCGACAAGGGCTCGATCAACCAACGTGCGGTGTTGCAGCGGCGCGCTGCCCTGGTCGAGGCGCTGTATCGGCGCGAAGCCCCGGGCCAGTTGCACGCACAGGCGCGGCCATGAGCGGCGGGCTGTGCACCGTGTTCGACGACGTTGCCATCGTCGATATGGTGCGCACCCCTTGGGTTGACCTTGGGGGTGCGCTGGCAACCGTTTCACCCATCGACCTGGCCATCAAGGCCGGGCGGGCGGTGCTGGCGCGTGCCGGTAGCGATCCGCAGGCCGTGGGCAGTGTGCTGGCCGGCAGCATGGCCCAGGCCAGCTTCGATGCCTATTTCCTGCCAAGGCATGTCGGCCTTTACTGTGGCGTGCCGCTGGCAGTGCCGGCCTTGGCGGTACAGCGCATCTGTGGCACGGGGCTCGAGCTGTTGCGCCAGGCTGCCGAGCAACTGCGAAGCGGGGCGCCGCAGGTGTTGTGCGTAGGTGCCGAATCCATGTCACGCAACCCGATCGCGGCCTATGAACACCGGGGCGGCTTCCGCCTGGGGGCGCCGGTCGGGTTCAAGGACTTCCTCTGGGAGGCGTTGTACGACCCGGCGGCCGATGTGGACATGATCGGCACCGCAGACAACCTGGCCCGTGAGCATGGCCTGGCGCGGGAAACCGTGGATGCCTGGGCCTTGCGCAGCCATCAGCGCGCGTTACAGGCCCAGCAGGCCGGTTGGTTCGCTGAGGAAATCGTCAGCATCAGCAGCGAAAGCTTCTTCGCCGATGGCTACCAGCCACGCGGTATCGAACTGCCACGCGGGCTCGCCGAAGTCAGCCGCGACAGCCACCCACGGCCCACCGATGCTGCAGCGCTGGCGCGGCTGCGTACCGTGCACCCTGGTGGGGTACAAACCGCAGGCAACAGTTGCGCGGTGGCCGATGGGGCGGCGGCGGCAGTGGTGGCGCCCTACGCCAGTTGCACGCGACCGCCCCTGGCGAAACTGTTGATGGCCACGGCGGTGGGCGTATCGCCGCACACCATGGGTATCGGGCCGGTGCCGGCCATCGAGCTGCTACTGCGCCACAGCGGCCTGCGCGCAGACCAGATAGACCGCTTCGAAATCAACGAAGCTCAAGCCGCGCAGGTGGTGGCGGTGGCCCAGGCGCTACAGCTCGATGTGGCAAAGCTCAACGTTCACGGCGGCGCCATTGCCCTCGGGCACCCGCTGGCCGCCACCGGGTTGCGGCTGGTGCACACACTGGCCCGGCAACTGCAGCAGGGCCACCTGCGCTATGGGGTGGCTGCTGCGTGCATTGGCGGCGGCCAAGGCATGGCGCTGCTCATCGAAAACCCCCGTTTCACTGCCTGAACAAGAGGTGTTCCATGGCCTGGAAGGCCCCCCTGCTGGACATGCAATTCGTGCTGCAACATTGGCTCCAGGCTGACAAGGCCTGGCAGGCAATGCCGCCTCATGCCGACCTGGACCTGGACCTGGCGTGGCAGGTGCTGGAACAAGCCGCCCGCTTCACTGAGCAGGTGCTGGTGCCGCTGAACGCCACAGGTGATCGCCAGGGTTGCCGTATGGAGGCGGGGCAGGTGCGGACCCCGCACGGTTTCCCGGCGGCCTACCAGGCTTATGTCGAGGCAGGATGGCCGGCATTGGCCTGTACCCCGCAGTTCGGCGGCCAAGGTTTGCCGCTGGTGCTCGACGCTGCGCTGCAGGAAATGCTCTTCGCCAGCAACCATGCCTGGGCCATGTACACCGGTATCGCCCATGGCGCGTACCAATGCCTGCAGGCGCATGCCAGCGAACAACTGCAGGCACGCTACCTGCCCGGTATCGTCAGTGGCGAGATCCTGCCCACCATGTGCCTGACCGAGCCCCAGGCCGGCAGCGACCTGGGCCTGTTGCGCTGCCGCGCCGAGCCGTTGGGCGACGGCCGTTATGCCATCACGGGCAACAAGCTGTTCATCTCCGGCGGCGACCACGACCTGACCCGCCAGATCATGCACCTGGTGCTGGCGCGGCTGCCGGGCGCGCCGGCCGGCAGCCGCGGTCTGTCGCTGCTGCTGGTCCCCAAATGGCTGGAAGACGGTCAGCGTAATGCGGTGCAGTGCGAAGGCCTGGAGCACAAGCTGGGTATCCGCGGGAGCGCCACCTGTGCATTGCGCTTCGAGGCGGCCAGTGGCTGGTTGGTGGGGCAGGCGCACGGCGGCCTGGCGGCGATGTTCGTGATGATGAATTCGGCCCGGCTGCACGTTGGCTTGCAAGGGCTGGCGCACGCCGAAGCCGCCTGGCAATGTGCCCGGGAATACGCCATGGCGCGTAGGCAGATGAATGCGCCCGGGCAGCCCAAGGGCCAAGCCGACCCCATTCACTTGCACCCCGCCATGCGCCGGGTGCTGCTTGAGCTGCGGGTGCGCAGCGAAGGTATGCGCGCACTGGGCTACTGGGCGGCGCACTGGCTGGATGTGGCCGCAGCAGCCACTGACCCCGGGCAACGGGCCAAGGCGTCGACGCTGGCGGCGCTGCTGACACCGGTCATCAAGGCTGCCTTCACCGAGCAAGGTTTCACCCTGGCCAGCAAGGCCCTGCAGGTGTTCGGCGGTTATGGCTACACCTGCGAGTTCAGTATCGAGCAAACGCTGCGCGACAGCCGCATCGCCATGATCTACGAAGGCACCAACGAGGTGCAGGCCAACGACCTGCTGCTGCGCAAGGTGCTGGGTGACGGCGGGGCGGGCATGGCACTGCTGCTGGGCGAACTGCGTAAAGAAGCCGGCACCGGCATGGCGGCTGCGGTTCTGCAGAAGGTATGTGCGGTGCTGCAAGGGCTACTTGCCGAGGTCATGGCCAAGGCGGCCGCTGACCCCGAGTACCCATACCGCGCGGCCGGCGACTTCCTGCAACTGTGTGCCACGGCGTTGCAGGCGTTTGCCTGGGCGCGCACCGAGCGTTGCCTGCAGGCCCTGCCGGTGGGCGCGCCACTGCGCCTGCAAAAGCAGGAAAGCATCGGCTTTTTCTGCAACTACCTGATGCTCGATTTCGACCGCCAGGTAGCGGCCGTGGCGGCGGCCGCTGCCCCGTTGCCCAGCATTACCGCACCGTTCTGAAACCCACGTGTGAAGTGGCCATGAACACCGGCTGAGGTTGCCGCGCCGAAGGCCGGTAGCGCAGGCAGCGGTCTGCCGAACACAGGTGCGAACCGCCCTTGATCACTGCCACTTTCACGCCGGGGTCAGCGGGGTCGTGGCTGTCGTCCAGGCTTGGCCCGGGCGGGTCCAGGCCAGCGTCGCGCTGCGGCGCATGGCCAGGGCGGTAACCCGTGCGGGTCAACTCCCAGACATTGCCCCCGGCATCGAACAGGCCAAAGCCGTTGGCCGGGAAACAGCCCACCGGCGAAGTGCCGGTGAAACCGTCGGTGGCGGCGTTGTGGTACGGGAATTGGCCCTGCCAGGTATTGGCCATGGCTTTGCTCTTGGGCAGTTCGGTCATGCCCCAACTGAAGTCGGCATCCTGCAGGCCGCCGCGCATTGCATATTCCAGCTGCGCCTCGCTGGGCAGCCTGCGCCCGGCCCAGCGCGCATAGGCCTGTGCATCCTCCAGTGCCACTTGCACCACCGGGTGGTTA
Source organism: Pseudomonas sp. BJP69 (assembly GCF_007633355.1). NCBI lineage: Bacteria > Pseudomonadati > Pseudomonadota > Gammaproteobacteria > Pseudomonadales > Pseudomonadaceae > Pseudomonas > Pseudomonas sp. BJP69. The sequence goes on along the minus strand of NZ_CP041933.1, from coordinate 3,260,520 downwards.
TCCAGCCCTTGCAAGTCGCTGCCCGGGCCTTGCGGGTGGCGCCAGCTGGCCCCGGGCACGAACTGCCAACCCGGGCGCAGCACATCCGGCCCTTGCTTGAACACCATTGCCCCCGGCACGCGCAGGTGCTGGGGCAGGCTGGGGTCGTCGGCCTTGTCGATCCCCCGCTCGGCATGGGTGAGGTAGCCGGTCGCCGCGACAAAGCGCGCGAACTGGGCATTGGTGACCGGGTGTACATCGATCCAGAACGCCGACACTTGCGCCAGGTGGGCGGGGCCCTCCTCGTCGTAGTAGCGGTCCGAGCCGAAACTGAACTTGCCGCCGGGCAGCTGCACCATGCCGTCCCGCCAGGGGCCTTCACGGGGGGTGGGTACACCGCCATAGCCATCACACAGCAGCGCCGGGGCCGCCGCTTGCGGCCAGGCGCTGTAGCCAATGGCGAGCAAACCGGCGGCGAGCAGTGCGCAGCCGGCTGCACGCCCGATCATTGCTTGCTGGCCACCGCCGGGCTCGCCACTCTGGCAGGGCTGGCGGGGCGGCCTTCGGCATCGATCACGATATTGCTGCGCTGGGCGTAGGCCTTCCAGTCGCGCAGCATCTGTGCCACTTGCTCGGGGTGCGCAGCGGCGATGTCGTGGTGCTCACCTGGGTCTTTGCGCAGGTCGTACAGGTGCCACGCCGGTTTGCCGTCGGTGGCATCCCACAGCAGCTTCATCGGGCCCTTGCGCAGCGAAGCACTGCCGTTGATTTCCCAGCCCAGGGCTTCGTCACCGGCATGGATGAGCGTGTCGTCGCCTTGCAGGTAGTCCAGTGCCGAACTGCCCTGCGGCGGCACGATATCGCGGTCGCGGTACTTGATGCCGGGCATCGGCGCACCGGCCAGTTGCAACAGGGTGGGCATGATGTCGCGAACGCTGGCCAGCGCTTCGCTGCGCCCCGCTTTGATCGTGGCCGGGTAGTAGACAAAGGCCGGCACGCGGATGCCGCCCTGGTAGGTGGTCATCTTGTAGCGGCGGCTGGGCAAGGCGCTGACCTGGGCCCAGGCCGAGCCGATCATCAGGAACGAGTCGCGTCGGCCGTAGTTGTCCAGGCGGTTGTCGAAGTGCTGGCTGATCCACGTCGGGTCCACCCGTGAAGCGTTCTCCGGGCCATTGTCGGACATGAACAGGATCAGCGTATTTTCCAGTTCGCCCCGCTGCCTCAGGTGCGCTACCAACCTGCCCACCTCGGCATCCAGGGCGCTGACCATGGCGGCGTAGACCTCCATGGTGCGCGCCGATTGGCGTTGCTGCTCGGCGCTGAGCGATGCCCAGCTCGGCACCCCTTCCAGTTGTGCGTCCAGCGGGAAGTCGGCCGGTACCAGGCCGGCCTTGCGCTGGCGCTCCAGGCGCTGTTTGGCGATGGCCTCGTAGCCCTGGTCATAGCGGCCGCGGTATTGCGCCAGGTACTGGTCCGGTGCCTGCAGCGGCCAATGCGGCGCGGTATAGGCGGCGAAGGCGAAGAACGGTTTGTTGCCAGGGTTGGGCTGGTCAATCGCGTCAATGAGGCGGTCGGTGAACCAGGTGCTGGAGTAGAAGTCGGTGGGCAGCGCGATGGGTTCACCGTTGTGCAGGAAGGTTGCGCTGTAGTTCGGCTGCAAATCCATGTTGGCTTGCTTGAAGTGCGCGGCGCCGCCTTCGAGCAGCACGTAGGCCTGGTCGAACCCGCGGTTCTGCGGCTGTTGCGCAGGTTGCATGCCCAAATGCCATTTGCCGGAAATGAAGGTCCGGTAGCCGGCATCGTGCAGCAGCTCGGCGAGGGTGGCGACATTGCCTGCCAGCACACCCTCGTAGCCGGGGCGCACTTCAGTGCCAGGCGGCAGGCGCTTGCGTGCCTCGGCCATCATGCCCAACCCGGCCAGGTGTGGGTCGTTGCCGGACATCAGCATCGCCCGGGTCGGGGAGCAACTGGGCGCGGCATGAAAGTCCAGCATCAGGCGGCCGTCGGCCAGCAGGCTGTCCAGGTTGGGGGTCTGAATTTCGCTGCCCAGTGCTGACAGGTCAGAGAACCCGAGGTCGTCAGCCACGATGAGCAGAATGTTTGGTTGTTTAACGATAGGGGCGGCCATGGCTTGGCTGATGCCGAGCATCAGCAGGCCGAGCGCAGCAAGGGATTTTAGGCAGTTCATTGGGGTGCTCTTGTTGTTTTGGTAGGTAAAGGGCGGTGCTTACCCGCAGGTTAGACACCACGCAGCGTCGATATTAGCGGCCGGGGCCGGGTTTGCGCAGGCGGTTGGCGCATAAGCGTTCGATCAGCGAACGCTTATGCGCGCAGGCACCTTGTCGGGGCCATTTAACCATTGACGGCAATATGGTTAACAAAAATAATAGTTAACAGAGTTATCCAAATTTATAAAAACAAGTAAAGGAAACTTCTGATGACCAAGCCGTTGAACCGGGCATGGGTGCCCGTTGTGCTGCTTTCGCTATGCCAGTACACGTATGCTGCGAACCCGCTGGAAGAGAGCCGGCCAGGCCGGCCCGGCGCGCCGCGCTGGGTCGAGGACTACCGCTTCCTCGATGACCCCGCCAAGGCCAGCGACCCGTTCGATGGGCTGCGCTACCACCGGTTGTCCGAGTCCGCCTGGCTGCAGCTCGGCGCGGAGGCCCGCTACCGTGCCGATGCATTGGACCAACCCTTCTTCGGTTTGCGGGGCCTGAAAGACGACTCCTACCTGCTGCAACGCTTGCAGGCGCATGCGGACCTGCACCTGTTCGATGACAGGCTGCGCACGTTCTTGCAGGTGGAAAACACCCGCGCCTTCGGCAAGGACCTGTATTCGCCCAACGACGAAGGCCGCAACGAAATCCGTCAGGCGTTCATCGACTTCAATCATGACTTTGCCGCAGGCCGGTACACCACCCGCGTCGGTCGTCAGGAAATGGCCTACGGCGATCAGGTCTTCGTCACCTACCGAGACGCGCCGAACCTGCGCCTGAGCTTCGATGGCGTGCGCGCCAGCCTCAACCTCAAGCGCGGCTACAAGCTCGATGCCTTCGCCGTCAGGCCACTGAAAACCGGTGCGGACAGCTGGGATGACGGCAGCAACAACGCGGTGAAGTTCTATGGGCTGTACGGCACGTTGCCGCTGACCCCCAGCTGGAACATGGACCTGTTCGGCTTTGGCCTGCAGACCGACGCGCGCAGCCTGGCTGGCGAGGTCGGCGACGAGCAGCGCTACACCTTCGGCACTCGCCTGTTCGGCCGCTATCAAGCGCTTGACTGGAGCTGGAACCTGGCTGGCCAGCGGGGCCACCTGGGCGGCGCATCGATCCGCGCCTGGGCGCTGTCGAGTGACAGTGGCTATACCTTCGCCCACCCCTGGCAACCGCGCCTGGGGCTGCGCGTCGATGCTGCCAGCGGCGATGGCGAGCCTGGCGATGGCAAGGTCGGTACCTTCGACCCGCTGTTCCCGCGCAACGGCGTGTATGGCGAAGCCAGCCTGACCACCTTGAGCAACTTGATCGTGGTCGGGCCCACGTTCGGTTTTTCGCCGTCGCGCACGGTGCGTTTCGAGCCGGCCGTGCTGGCGGTGTGGAAGCAACGCGAAGAGGACGGGGTGTACATGCCGGGCATGAGCATGCTGGCCAACACCCGAGGAACCGGGCGCCATGTCGGCACCATCTACCGGGCCAACGCCCGTTGGTTGGCCACACCCAATCTCACGCTGGACCTGGACCTCAAGTACTACGACGTTGGCGCTGGCATCAAGGAGGCGGGCGGCGAAGATTCTTCGATCGTTTCCTTGCGTGCCACATTCAGGCTTTGACTTCACGACCCATAACAACAACAGGGGCCACACATGAGTCATTCATCCAAAGCTGCAAGCAAGCCGGTGCTCACCATCGGCCTGTGTTTTTTGGTGGCGTTGCTTGAGGGCCTGGACCTTCAGGCCACCGGCGTCGCCGCACCGCACATGGCCAAGGAATTCGCGCTGACTTCGGCGATGCTCGGCTGGGTATTCAGCGCCGGGTTGCTCGGGCTGTTGCCGGGCGCGTTCATTGGCGGCTGGCTGGCCGACAGGCTGGGCCGAAAAGCGGTGTTGATCGTCGCGGTATTGCTGTTCGGTGGGTTTTCGCTTGGCACTGCGCATGCCGACAGCTACAGCACGCTGTTGATCGCACGGCTGGTGACAGGGTTGGGGCTTGGTGCAGCGCTGCCCATCCTGATCGCCCTGGCCAGCGAGGCGGCGCCGGAGCACCTGCGCAGTACGGCGGTGAGTGTGACCTACTGCGGCGTGCCGCTGGGTGGGGCGATCGCTTCGGTGATCGGCATGGCCGGGTTGGGTGAAGACTGGCGAGTGGTGTTCTACGTGGGCGGTATTGCGCCGATCATGATTGCCCTGGTGCTGATGCTGTGGCTGAAAGAGTCCCAGGCGTTTCGCGCCCGGCCTGCTGCCAGCGCGGGTGATGCGGGGTTGCTGACCCAGCTGTTCGGGCCGGGGCAGGTCAGCCGCACGCTGCTGCTCTGGCTGGCGTGCTTCTTCACCCTGACTGTGCTGTACATGCTCCTGAACTGGTTGCCGTCGTTGTTGATGGGCCAGGGTTACAGCCGGCCGCAGGCGGGTGCGGTGCAGATCCTGTTCAACCTTGGCGGCGCAGCAGGCTCGTTCCTGACCGGGCGCATGATGGACCGCGGGCATGCCGGGCGTGCGGTGTTCATCGCCTACGCCGGGATGCTGGCCTCGCTGGCTGGGCTGGGGCTGTCGAGCAGTTTTGCGCTGATGCTGGTGGCGGGCTTTACCGCCGGTTATTGCGCCATTGGTGGGCAACTGGTGCTGTATGCCTTGGCACCCACGCTGTACCCCACCCACGTGCGCGCCACAGGCGTTGGTGCGTCTGTGGCCGTGGGCCGGCTGGGCTCGATGGCCGGGCCATTGGCTGCCGGGCAAATCCTGGCGGCGGGGGCGGGGGTAGGGGGCTTGCTGCTGGCGGCCTCACCCGGCCTGGTGGTGGCCGCGTTGGCAGCGCGCGCGTTGCTGGGGCAGCGTAAACGCGCAGTTCTGCCTGCTGCGGCGCAGAACGCCGCGCCGTAGGCCTGCCTGTAGTGCAGGGGGCCGCTTTGCGGCCCATCGCAGGCAAGCCACACACAGGGGGCGCATCAGGGCTGATAGGTGTTTGTCACAAGATATGCAGCGCCTGTGAGATCGAGCGCCGCCCGCGCGGCGCATCGCGAGCTGCGCTCGCTCCTACGTTTGTTTCGGGCCAATTATTCCTGTGGGATTCGCGCGCGAACGCCTTGGTGCATGCCTCAATATCGCGCCGTACAAACAAGGCGGCCGCGCGCGCCTATCACAGGCGTTACTGGCCCGAAACAAACGTAGGAGCGAGCGCAGCTCGCGATTGCGCCGCGCGGGCGGCGCTCGATCTCACAGGCGCTGCATATCTGCTGGCAAACACTCAGTTCCCTGCCGCCAGCACCTGCGGGTTGGCCACGTTCTGCGGCGCCCCCCCGAAAAACGCCAGCACATTGTCAAAGGCATCACCGAAATACAGCTCGTAGCCGGTCTTTTCCACATACCCCAGGTGGGGCGTGGCCAGCACACGCGGGTGGCGCAGCAGGGGGTGGCCGGGGTCGAGCACCGGCTCCTGCTCGTACACATCCACCGCCGCGTAACCTGGCCGGCCTGTATCCAGTGCTTGCAGCAACGCCCCTGGCGCAATCAGTTCCGCGCGGCTCACGTTCACCAGCAGGGCGTCCTCCTTCATGCGTGTCAGGTCGTCCAACGTTACCCGGTGCCGGGTTTGCTCGGACAGGCGCAGGTTAATGCTGACAACATCCGCTTCGGCAAAAAACGCCTCGCGTGACGCCGCGGCCCGGTGGCCATCCGCCGCGGCGGCGGCCCGGCTGCTGTCGCTGCCCCACACCAGCACCGGCATGTCGAACGCCTGCGCATAGCGGGCCAGGCGTTGGCCGATCTTGCCGTAGCCCCAGATACCCAGCACCTGGCCAGCCAGGGCCTGCCCCAGGTTGACTTGCCAGTGGCCTTGGCGGAAGGCATCGATGGCCGGCACCAGTTGGCGGCGGGCATTGAGTATCAGCGCCCAGGCCAGCTCCGCTGGGGCGACTGGCGAGCCCCGGCCCTCGGTCACCACGATGCCACGGGCGGTACAGGCGGCCAGGTCGAGGTGGCTGGAGACCTTGCCGGTCTGGCTGATCAGCTTGAGGCTTGGCAGGCGATCGAGCAGGGCGGCGTCGATGCGGGTGCGTTCGCGGGTCAGTACCAGCGCGTCAGCGTCGGCAAAGCGTGCCGCCAATTGCTCGAGCGTCGCTGGCTGGGGGGCATGCAGTACGTGGACATCGTGCCCGTGCAGGCGACTGAAGCAGTCGAGGGTACGGATCACGTCCTGATAGTCGTCGGGGATGACAATGCGCATGGTGGTCGAGCCCTGGCAGTACTATGGGGGACCCACGATACCCCAACCTGACCTGCGTTCAAGTGCCTACAAGGTGGGTGATAGCTGCTCCACCAGAAAATCCACGAACACCCGCACCCGCGCCGGCATCGACGGCCCGCCCACGAACACGGCATGGATCGGCTCGCGGTCGTCAGGGTTGTAGGCTTCCAGCAGCGGTAGCAGGCGCCCGCTGGCCAGGTCATCGGCCACCGTGAAGGTGCCGATGCGAGCCACGCCTGCCCCCAGCCTGGCCAGCTGTGCCAGCGCTTCACCGCTGCTGCATTCGATGTTGCCCCGCACCTTCAACGCAAAGACCTCGCCGTCGCGGCGGAACGGCCAGTCTGCTACGGCCCGGCGAAAGTTGAAGTGCAGGCAGTTGTGGCCGGCCAGGTCTTCAGGCACCAGCGGCGTACCGCAGCGCGCCAGGTACTCGGGCGAGGCCACGACCACCTGGCCGGTTTCGCCAATTGGGCGGGCGCTGAGCGAGCTGTCGGGCAGGTGACCAAAGCGCAGCGCAACGTCGGCCTGGCCGGCGTGAATGTCGGCCACCTCGTCGCTGATGGTCAGGTCGACCAGTACCTGCGGGTAACGCGCGCTGAACGCCGCCAGCAGCGGCACCACGGTCAAGCGGGCATGCCCTTGCGCGGCGCTGATGCGCAAGCGCCCGCGCGGCACGCCCTGGTCGGCGATCGCATCCTCGACTTCCTGCAGGTCGGCCAGCACCCGCCGCGCGCCGCGCAGGTATGCCTCGCCCTCGGGGGTCAAGGTCAGGGCCCGGGTGGTGCGCAGCAGCAGGCGGGTGCCCAGGCGCTGCTCGGTGCGGGCGAGAATGCGGCTGACCGCCGAAGGGGTCAGGTTCAAGGCGCGGGCGGCGGCAGACAGGCTGCCCGCGTCCGCCACCTTGGCGAAAACCGCCATTTCACCGGATCTACCGCTGAAGTCCATTTGTGCCTCGTAAGCAAAGGTGATTGGCAAAAAGGCTGTCTAGTGTGCCAGGGAAGCAGATCGTAGCATTTGCCGCATAGCCAAGGAGTTTTTGCCATGCGTATCAATCCACCTCTGGTCGCACTTGCCATCGGTGCCTTCGGCATCGGTGTCACCGAGTTTGCCCCCATGGGCATGTTGCCCAGTATCGCCACTGACCTTGGCGTTTCCATACCTGCTGCCGGGCTGTTGGTCAGTGCCTATGCCCTCGGTGTGCTGATCGGCGCACCGCTGATGACCCTGGCCACGGTAAGGATCCCGCGGCGTTACCTGTTGATCGGCCTGATGGCGATCTTCACCCTGGGCAACCTGATGTCGGCACTGGCCAGTGACTACGCCAGTCTGCTGGTTGCCCGCGTGGTCACGTCACTGAACCACGGCGCGTTCTTTGGCATCGGCTCGATCGTCGCCGCCAGCGTGGTAACGCCCGAGAAGCGCGCCGGGGCGGTGGCAGCGATGTTCATGGGCCTTACACTGGCCACCATCGGCGGGGTGCCGCTGGCCACCTGGTTTGGTGAAATGCTGGGCTGGCGCACGGCGTTCTGGGGCATCGCCGGGCTTGGCCTGATCGCGATGACCACGCTGTGGTATGCACTGCCGAACGTACCTTCGCCCAAAGGCGACGGGGCCATGGCCGAAATCCGCGTGCTCGTGCGGGGCCCGGTGCTGGCGGCGCTGTTGTTGACCGTGGTGGGCTCCAGCGCCATGTTCACGGTGTTCACCTACATTGCGCCGATCCTGCAGAACGAAGCTGGCGCGTCCACCACCTTCGTCACCGCCATGCTGGTGCTGTTCGGTGTCGGCCTGACCTTGGGCAACGTGTGGGGCGGCAAGGCAGCGGACCGCTCGGTCGAGCGCACCTTGATCCTGTCGTTGGCGGTGCTGATTGCCGTGCTGCTGGTGTTCCCGCTGGTGCTGGACTGGCCACTGCCCACGGCACTGGCGATCCTGGTCTGGGGCGCGGCCAGCTTCGCCTTGGTGCCACCGCTGCAGATGCGCGTGATGGAAGCGGCCAAGGATGCCCCCAACCTGGCCTCGGCGGTGAACATCGGTGCATTCAACCTGGGGAATGCGATCGGCGCGGCGCTCGGCGGCGCGGTGATCAATGTGGGGTTGGGCTACGCGGCGATTGCCCTGGCAGGGGCGGCGCTGGCGGCGCTGGGCCTGGTGCTGGTGCTGCTGTTTGCCTGGCGTGGCCGGGCGGCGGCCATGGCACAGTGCAATGTGCCAGGCTGACCGCGCCGGGGGCTTTACGGGGTGCCGTTACGGCCATGCAGGTGGTAAGCCGGGCGCTCGCTCAGGCGCTCGTAGTAGTCGCGCACAGCCGGTAGGTGTGGGTGCTCGAACGGCGTTTCGAACCAGCGGTTGACCGACAGGCCGATAGGAATATCGGCCAGGGTGAACTGGGCACCGGCCACGTAGGCGCCGGTAGCGGCCAGTTGCCGGTCGAGGATGTGCATGTAACGCGCCCAGTCCGCGCAACTCGCCGCCAGCGCCACAGGGTCCTGGTGGGCGGGCGAATGCCTGACCAGCGACATGAAGGCGTAGCTCCAGGCGCGGTTCAAGTCTGACGCCTGCCAATCTATCCACTGGTCGATCCTGGCCCGTGCCTGTGCTTCGCCGGGGTAGAACGCGGTGGCGCCATAGCGGTTGGCCAGGTAGCGGATGATGCTGTTGGACTCCCACAGGGTGAAGTCGCCATCCTGGATCACCGGAACCATGGCGTTGGGGTTCAGCGCCAGGAATTGCGCGGTGTCGGTGGCCTTGAAGCCCGTACCCCAGTCTTCGCGTTCGAAAGCGACCTCGAATTCGGCACAGGCCCACAGGACTTTTCGCACGTTGATGGAAGAAGCTCTGCCCAATATCCGTAGCATGATGTTCGTCCTGAATGGGGGGTGGTTGATCGTCCGCCACTGCCCGGTCTCGGTCAAGGGGCAGGGTGCAAGGGGGTTCTGCACGGTAACTTTGTAGGGCATTTCCGAAAATGAGCCGTTCCAGGCCCAAGTCATTGTGGTGGCCCAGGCCGCCGCCTAGTCTCGGCACGCTCACCCCCCCGAGGAATGAACATGGAAAACGACACCCCCGAAGACAACAACACGCTCAATGTGGTGGCGGCGGCCAGCCGTTTCGGCCACCCCGATGCCGAACTGGTGCACATGCGGCCGCAGTTGCCGATACGAACCGCGCTAACGGAAGCCTCGGCGATCATGGGCTGCATTACTGAAATCACGCGCAAGGCCATCGACCGGCCAAGTGACCGCAAGGTGATGATCAAGGCCACGTTCTACCTGGCGGGCATGGCCAAGGCACTGGTCGATGGCCAGCTGCTGCAGATGCGCCAGGCGCGCGAGAAGGAGGGCATCGAGTAGACAGGGTTGCCTGGGGGCCATGAACTTGGCACCCTTGGGCGATTTGAATCGTCTGCATCACCTCAAAAGGAGGTTCGCATTGAGTTGGGACAAGGTGGGGAAGCTCCTGGTCGCGGTGCTGGTTGGCCTGATGGTCCTGTCGGCCGCCTACGCGTTGTTCAGGGGCAACCCGCGGCTGGAAGCGTCACTGACGTATGCCTACCTCACCTATCCTGGCCAGTTCAGCGAGCGCATCAGCAAAGCCAGCGACCAGCTCAAGTATGAGCAGTTGCAGGGGCGTATCAACAGCATCAGCCAGGGGCAGTTGAGCCACGATCAGGTCGAGCGCCTGGTCGAACTGGCTCAGTTGCCGTACGCCCAGCTGTTCGCCAAACCGTTCGAGGCGGGGTTGGTGGACCACCGTACCGGCTTGCTCATCGAGCTGCACAACAGTGGCGATGCGCCGGTGCGCCAGGTCAAAGTGCGCCTGCCAGGCAAGGGCCTGGTGCAGGTGCGCGATGCTGCTGGCAACGACACACTGCTGGAGCAGGCTACCGCGCAAGTCGACATCCCTGTCATCGAGCCGGGTAGCCGGTGCAAGGTGTGGGTGTATTTCGACGCCGATTATTCCCAGATCCGCCAGGGCGGCGTCAGCATTACCCATGCCGACGGCGCAGCCAATGTGCAGGTGTATCACGAAGTGATCGGCTTCCCGGCAACCGTGGCCCGCTACAGCCGCGAGCTCATGGGGCTGCTGGTGGTACTGGCGCTGGGCGTGCTGGGCCTGGGTTACGCGCTGCTGGCCCGCAGCGCAGCGCAGCGTTAGGCGCTGCGCCGCAGCGCCCAGGCGCCTGCCTTACTGTTGAACCTCGCGGCTGGCCGTCTGCTGCTCGCCCGCGGCCTTGCCCCCAGGCAGCTGATCGAACGGGTGCAAGCCGTCTTTGCGGTAGGGGTCGCCGATCCAGCGCGGCGCGGCCAGGAACTGCGCGCTCACCAGGCTCTTGGCCGGCTCGAAGCCGTCGTAGCTCAAACCGGCAAGGTCCGACAGCGTATGGATCAGGTGCGAGCTGCTGTACGGGCGCTTGGCCATCGCCTGCAGGTCCCGCGGGTGCTGGGCCTGCCAGCTGGGTGAGGTCCACACCAGGAACGGAATGGTGTACATCGGCCGGGTCGGCGCGCTTTCGTTGCGCCCCAGCCGGTCGTGGTTGCCAGAACTGTATACGTCCTCACCATGGTCGGACAGGTAGACCAGGAAGCCATTCGGGCTGCCGGCAGCGTAGCGCTTGATCAGGCTCGACACCACGAAGTCGTTGTAGCGCACTGCGTTGTCGTAGAAATTGTAGGTTTGCACCTGGTCATCGGTCAGCGCACTCGGTGCGCCCTGCTTGTCGGTGAAGTGGGCATAGGCGTCCGGGTAGCGGTAGCGGTAGTCCATGTGGGTGCCCAGCAGGTGCACGATGATGAACTTGTTGGGGGCCGGGTCTTGCAGGGCCTTCTCGAACGGCGCGAGCACCACGTCATCGTACTGGCTGGCATTCTGGTTGCGCTGGTTGTTCAGGTACACCGGCACGTCCGTCTGCTGCGAGAAGGTGGTGAGCATGGTGTTGCGCTTGGTCATGGTTTGCTGGTTGGTGATCCAGAAGGTCTTGTAGCCTGCCTGTTTCATCAGGTTGATCAGCGAGGGGTCGGTGAGGAACCGGTCCGGGGCCTGCTCATCGCCGAAGGTCAGAATCTGCTGCATCACTTCGATGGTGTAGGGGCGGGGTGACACCACATCGCGGAATACGGTCAGCCCTTTTTCATTGGCAGCCAGCGCGTCGAGGTTGGGGGTGGTGTCACGGTTGTAGCCATACAGGTGCATGTGCTCGCGGGTGGTCGATTCACCCAGCACCAGAACCAGCGTGCGCGGTGCCGAACCGCTGTGGTCACGCAGGTTCTGCAGGGGCGGCAGGGCAGCATTCTGCGCCAGTAGCGCCTGCATGTTGTCCAGTTGCTGGCGGTACTGGCGGTAGCCGACCAGCAATTGCCAAGGCACAGCAGGTTCCATGCGCTGCTGTACCTTCTCCAGCGCATCGGCAAAATTGCGCTCCTGGGTGACCATTTGCTTGTAGAACGGCAGCACCAGGTTGGCTGCCAGCAACAGCACCACCACTGGTAGGCGGCTGCGCAGCGGCAGGTAGACCGGGCGCACGCGGCGCCACAGCAATACTGCCCCCACGGTGTACAGCAGCAACGCCAGGCCCAGCCAGGCACTGAAGTACTGGCTGAAGTACTCACCGGCCTCGGCGGTGTTGGACTCGAACATCACGAAGATGACGCTCTGCGAGAACTCCTGGCGATAAATGCCGAAATAGCTCAGGCCAACCAGCGAAGCAGCCCACAGCAGCAGGCCGATGAGCGCCGCAGTGGCGCGGGTAAGGCGGGGCAGCAGCAGCACTGGGGCCAGCCACAGGCTACTGAGGAAAAACGCATCACGGAAACCCGAGAAACCGGTAGTGCCACTGAACAGCAGCAATGCCTGGGTGATGCCAGAGAAATACCAGAAGAACAGCAAGAGCCAGCCCAGGCCGGCCCAGTCCACGCGGGAAGGGGAAGTGGTGTGTGACACGTGTGCCTCGTCGTACCTTGGTAGCCCGCAACTGTGTGCGTGGCCGGAAAGGGCGTGACGCTAATCTGTGGACTGTGAAAATAACGTCAAGGCGAGCAGCCATCGGGCCTTGGTCGTAGCCCGCTGCGCAGCAGCCGTGCGCAGCGGGTTGCTTGCACGGGTATGATGGCGGCAGCTAAACCGTACTCAAAGGCCGTGTGGACCATGAACCGTCGTAAGAAGATCAAGCAGCTGTTGCAGGCGCACCAGAAGAAAGCCAGCGCCAAACTCGCGCCGCGCAAGCCCAGGTACATCTGCAAGGCTGACCGTTTGAAGCTGGAAACAGAAGGGGTGGAGGCGGCCCCACCCCAGGCTGACTGAAGCGCCAGCAGCCGGTGTGTCGGCTTCAGCGGCGGTAGTGCCGGTGTTCGTCATAGTGGCGTTGGTGCATCGCCCGCTCATGGCGGCGCTCCCAATCCCGGCGGCGTTCCCAGTCACGTCGCCGCTCCCAGTCGCGCCGGGCCTGCTCGCGACGCCACTGCTCGCGGCGCCAGTCGCCCCTGTGGTCGTGCCAGCGGTGGTCATCATGGGCCAGCAGGGGCGCCGGCTGAACAGCGGCGGCATTGGCCACGCTCGACCAAGGGTTGCTGGCCGCAGGCAACGCTGGCTGAACGGCCGGTTTCAGTGGCAGGGCCGAAGCCGTGCCCGCTGCTGCAAGCGAGAACAGACCGAACAGCATCCACCTGGCGACTTGTATTTTCATGAGCGAAGCCCACCTCTGATCACAATTGAGCTATCAGGCCAGCGGTGAGGCAAGCTGCTTCGCCTGCCGTGACCGTTCTGTGCCACCCTCATAGACCAGCAACCAGGAAAAAGTTCGCTGCAGCAATAACTTGTACAATTATGCGGCAAGCAACCCGCGCGGCCCAAACCGGATCAGCGTTCGGCAAACACTGCGCGCAGGTGGCTGCGGTAATGCTCGAACGCAGCGATTGCGCCGGTGATCGCCTCGGCCTCTTGCTGTTCATCCAGCGCCAGGGCGTCCACACGGGCCACAAACTCACGCCAATGCAGCGCACGGCCATCAGGGTGCGGGGCCAGGTGGCTGGCGCCCTGGTCTTCACCCAGGCCCAGGCGTTGGGTGTACTTGAACAGAAACGCAGCCCCCAGGTTCGACCCCTCGCTGCAATACAGCCAGCCCAACGCCTGCGCCGGGCTGGCGCACACCGAAGGTGGTGGCGGTGGCGCGGGCAGGCCCAGGTCCAGCAGGTCGGCCTGCACCGCGGCAAACCGTGACAAAGCCGACAGCCCCGGTAGTTGCCGGTTGAGCTGCGGGTCCTGATACAACGCCAGCAAGCTGCCATGAAAACCATGCTGCACCTGCAGGAACCGGCCGTAGCGCTCGCGGCTCTCAAACGGCCGTGCCGCCATGACCAGCTGATCGACGCTGTCATGGTCGCGGCTGCTGGCCGCTTTCAAGCGTTGGCAGCGGCCTGGCTGCGAAACAGAGGGGGGGGCTGCGGTCATCGGCATATCCGTGGCATGAACGTAATGCGCCCATCATGCTTGCCACCCCGGCCAGCAGCAAGCGTTGCGCGGTTTCAGGAAGCGTTGCGCGGTGTCAGGCGCCTGCCCGGCTGGAGCCCTTGCGCGAGCCGGCTGAGCCGTCGCGGGCGAACAGCCCATGGACCACTGCGCGCAACCAGCGGTTACCCCCGTCCTGGTGGTAGCGGGCGTGCCAGTGCTGCTTGACCGTGAAACCCTCGACCGCGAACGGGCAGTCGTGCACCTGCAAATCATGCATGTCGGCCAACGTCTGGCCGATATGGCGGGGCAGGGTGGCGATCAGGTCGGTGCTCCCGAGGATCATGCCCAGGCCCAGGAACGCGGGTAGCTCCAGCACGATGCGGCGCTCGATGCCGGCCCGCGCCAGTGCCGTTTCCAGCAGCTTCTGGCCGGTCCCGGCGCTGATCTGCACATGGCCTTCGGCGTGGTAGCAGGCCATGCTCAGGCCGCCGGCCAGGCGCGGGTGCCCGCGCGCGCTCAGGCACACCCAGTCCTGGTCGAACAGCACTTGCTGGTACATGCCACCGCCCAGCCACGGTACGAAGCCGATCGCCAGGTCAGCTTCACCCGACCCCAGCGCGCTTTCGCTGTTGCCATCGATGCGTACCGCCTCCAGGCGAATGCCGGGCGCGTGGCTGCGCACGTGGTTGAGGATGCTGGGCAGCAAGGTGATGTGGCTGGCATCGCTCACACACAGGCGAAAGCGCCGTTGTGCGGTAGCGGGTTGGAACTGCGGTTCCCAGGCCGCGAGCCGGCGCAGTGATTCGAGGACTTCGCGGCACGGCCCGATCAACTGGTCGGCGCGCGGGGTAGGCGCCATGCCCCCAGGGGTGCGCACGAACAGCGGGTCGTTCAGTTGTTCGCGCAGGCGGCCCAGCCAGATGCTGATGGTCGGCTGGCTCTGCCCCATCTGTTCAGCGGCGCGGGTAACGCTACGGCAGTGGTAGAGCACATCGAACAGTTGCAGCAGCTTGGGTTCGGGCAGTACCGGGGCAGTGGTCATTATTGCGAATCTCAATGGGGCTATTTGCTGCATTGTATAGCGCTAATAAGCGCGGCTGCATAAGGTGATCGCAAACCACGGAGGTCAGCGATTTGAAAATCTGCATTCTGGGCGCCGGCGCCCTGGGCTGCGCCATCGGCGCGGCATTGAGCGAAGCCGGGCATGAAACCTGGCTGCTCAACCGAGGCCGTGCGCATGTCGAGGCCATCAACCAGCACGGCCTGCAGGTGCAGGATGAACGCGGCCAGCGCCAGGTCCGCGTGCATGCGGCGACGTGCGCCGATGAGGTGGGGGTGGCCGACCTGGTGGTGGTCCTGGTGAAGTCGTTCCACACCGCCGAGGCGATCGCCGGGGCCACGGCGCTTCTGGGCCCGCAAACGCTGCTGCTGTCACTGCAGAACGGCCTGGGGCACGAAGATATCCTGGCGCAGGCGGTCGGGCGCGAGCGGGTACTGGCTGGCAAGACCTATGTCGGCGGCGTGCTGCTGGCCCCGGGGGCGATCCGCGCCGGGGTGGCCGGCAAGCAGACCTACATCGGTGAACTGGACGGCCAGCGCAGCGCCCGCGTGCAGGCTATCGCCGAGGTATTCAACGGTGCCGGCCTGGCCACCACGGTCAGCGACAACATCCTCGGCACCATGTGGGACAAGCTGCTGGTCAACGTCGCCACCGGTGCGCTCAGCGCCATCACCAGGCTCAGCTATGGCCAGCTGTACAGCGAGCCGCTGCTGGCGAGCACCGCCAAGGCGGCCGTTGCCGAAGCGATCGCGGTGGCCGAGCGCGCCGGTATCCGCCTGAACCTGACCAGCCCCGAGGCAGCCTGGCAACTGGCCGCCGAAGGCCTGCCGGCGAGCTTTCGCACCTCGATGCTGCAGAGCCTGGAAAAAGGCTCGATCACTGAAATTGACTTCATCAACGGTTCCGTCGTGCGCTGGGGCCAGCGCCACGGCGTCGCCACCCCCGTCAACGCCACCCTGGTGGCGTGTATCAAAGGCATCGAACGCGCGATGGCCGACCAGCAGAACAAGGACAACCCATGAGCCAGCCGAAAGCCTACCTCGAACACGTCGCCTTCTGGGTGCGTGACATCAACTGGCATATCCGCTTTTTCAGCGAGGTGTGCGGCATGACCCTGCGCGAGTCGCAGGGTGACCCCGAGCAGCCGACCCAGTATTGGACCCTCGGCGGCCTGCAGTTCATCCACCAGCCCGACTTTGCAGGGCCTGAAGGGCGCATGGCGCACCTGGGGATCATGTGCGAAGACCTGGAGGCGGTGCTGGCGGCAGCACAGCGTTTCGGCGTCAGTGCAATGCCGCAGGGCCGCAACTGGCTGCGCTTGCCCGACGGCCTGGCCGTGGAGTTCATCCAGGCATTGCCCAAGGCGACGGTCGCCCAGGCACTGGCTATCAACCCACGTGCGCAGGTGCAGCCATGAGCGTGACTGAAAAGTACTGGGACGACGCCCGCGAGGGCGATGAATGCATCAGCCCGAGCTACACCGTCACCCGCGAACGCATCCTGGCCTATGCCGACCTGACCGGTGACCATACCCCGGTGCATGTCGATGAGGCGTATGCCAATGCCAGCCACTTTGGCTGCCTGGTTGCCCACGGCCTGTTCGGCCTGTCGATCGCCGATGGCTTGAAGACCCAATGCGATTACCGCTTCGTGCCGGGCATGTCACTGGGCTGGACCTGGGACTTCGTGTTGCCGATCAAGGTCGACGATGTGCTGCATGTGCGCATGCGCGTTGGCGCGATGCGCCTGAGTAAAAGCCGCCCGGGTTGGGGCATCGTGGTCCTGCCGTCGGAGCTGATCAACCAGCACGGCCAGGTCGTGCAACGCGGCGAGCACCGGCTGATGGTGCCGTGCAAGGGGGCAGCATGAGCCAGGCGTTGCCATTGGCGGGTATCCGCGTCATCGACTACAGCCATTTTCTTGCCGGGCCTTATGTAGGGCGTTGCCTGGCGGCGCTGGGCGCCGAGGTGATCAAGGTTGAACGGCCAGGCAGCGGCGACGCCGGTCGCCAGCACGCGTTCACCCTGGATGACCAGCAAAGCGGTTACTTCCTGCAACTGAACATGGGCAAGCAGGGCGTCAGCGTCAACATGAAGGACCCACGGGGCAAGGCCTTCATGCAGCGCCTGACCGATTCGGCCGACGTGTTCATCGAAAACTACCGGCCGGGCGCGCTGGACAAGCTGGGGTTGGGCTATGCCGAGCTGGCGGCGCGCAACCCGCGGTTGGTGTACTGCTCGATTTCCGCCTATGGCCACACGGGGCCGGATGCACACCGTGCCGGCTTCGGGCTGATTGCCGAGGCCAAGAGCGGGATCATGCAGATGGTTGGCGTACCGGGCGAAGCACCGCCGTTGCTACGCATTTCGCTGGGCGACATGTACACCGGCATCCACGCCGTGGCAGCCATCAATGCCGCCTTGCTGGGGCGCGTCAGCAGTGGCCGTGGCCAGCACATCGACATGGCCTTGTACGACACGCTGGTGTCGATGCATGAGTACGCGGTGCAGTGCTTCACGCTGTCCAACGGCACCGTACTGCCCGAGCAGACCGGCCATGACATGCCCACCTCGACGTTGTATGGGGTGTTCCGTGCCGCCGACGGCGACCTGGTGATCGCTGCCCAGGTCGATGACGCCTGGCGGCGCTTTGCCGCCATGCTTGAAGCCAATGGTGGCCCGGCAGGTTTTGCCAGCGACAGCCGCTACCACAGCGTGAATGGCCGCAATGCCCACCGCGAGGCAATTCTGGCGGTGGTGCGCGATTGGGTGGGCGCGCGGCCAGTGGCGGCTATCCTGGCCTTGCTCGATGCCATCGACGTGCCCAGCGCCAAGGTACAGCGCATCGACGAGGTGCTGGCCGACCCGCAGATTCAGGTGCGCAACATGGTCGTCGAACAGCATCACCCGCGCTATGGCACGCTGCGCCTGCCCAACCTGCCGTTCCGTTTTTCCGACTGCGACACCACCATCCACCAGGTGGCACCGGACCTGGGCCAGCACAACGCCGAAGTCGCCGCCGGGCTTGGCTTCAGCGCCGAAGAAATCACCGCCATGCAGGCAGACGGGGTGCTGTTCACCCATGGAGAGGCACGATGAGCGACCGCTATGCAGTGATCGGCCGACCGATCAAC
The DNA here is from genome assembly GCF_007633355.1 of Pseudomonas sp. BJP69. Lineage (NCBI taxonomy): Bacteria > Pseudomonadati > Pseudomonadota > Gammaproteobacteria > Pseudomonadales > Pseudomonadaceae > Pseudomonas > Pseudomonas sp. BJP69. Next base: position 3,242,444 of record NZ_CP041933.1, on the reverse strand, counting down.
CACACCAAGTCTCCGCTGATCCACGGGCTGTTCGCCCAAGCCTGTGGCCAGCAGCTGGAATATGGCGCAATCGAGGGGGCGCTGGAGGGCTTCGAGGCCCAGGTGCTGGCGTTCCGCGGTGAGGGTGGGCTGGGCATGAACATCACGGCACCGTTCAAGCTGCGCGCCTTTGAACTGGCCGAGCGCTGCAGCGAACGAGCGCAACTGGCCCGGGCAGCCAACGCCCTGAAGTTCGAGAACGGCGGCATCGTGGCAGAGAACTTCGATGGTATTGGCCTGCTGCGCGATATCGAGGTCAACCTCGGGGAGCCGCTGCATGCGCGTCGTGTGCTGGTACTGGGGGCGGGTGGCGCGGTGCGTGGGGCGCTGCTGCCGTTCCTGCACGCCGGCCCTGCCGAGGTGGTGATCGCCAACCGCGACATGGCCAAGGCGGTGGCGCTGCGCAATGAGCTGAATCACCCGCGGCTGCGAATCAGCCGGTACGAAGAACTGCCGGGGCAGGCTTTCGATATCGTGGTCAACGCCACCTCTGCCAGCCTGGTCGGTGAGTTGCCACCGCTGCCGGCCGGGGCCCTGGCCGAGGCCCGGCTGGCCTACGAGCTGGCTTACGGCAAAGGCCTCACGCCATTCCTGCGCCTGGCCCGTGACCAAGGTGTGGCGCGCCTGGCCGATGGTGTGGGCATGCTGGTCGAGCAGGCGGCAGAGGCGTTTGCCTGGTGGCGCGGGGTGCGCCCCGAAACCGGTGCCGTGATCGATCGCCTGACCATCCCGCTGGAGTAGGCCTATGGTTGCCAACGTGCCCGTGCAGAACCGCGCCCACGAACGGCGGCTCGGTTGCCCATGACCGGGCAGCCAACGCAACGCCCTGGCACCCTGGCCCACACGGCAGCCGCCCAGCGCTCGCGCCAGACCACCTGCATTGCCTTGCTGGTGGCCATCACGTTCTTCATGGAGAACCTGGACGCCACCGTCATTGCCACCGCGCTGCCGCAAATGGCCAGCGACTTCGGCCAGAGCGCGGTCAGCCTGAACATCGGTATCAGTGCCTACCTGCTGGCCGTGGCGGTGTTCATCCCGCTCAGTGGCTGGCTCGCCGAGCGCTTAGGCCCGCGCCAGGTGTTCGCCGGGGCTATCGCCTTGTTCACTGCCGCTTCGTTGCTGTGTGGGCTGGCCGCCAGCCTGGAAACCTTCGTGGCTGCACGGGTGTTGCAGGGCATCGGCGGCGCCCTGATGGTTCCGGTGGGGCGGTTGGTGGTGTTGCGCACCACCGAGAAAAAAGACCTGGTGAAGCAGCTCGCGGTCATCACCTGGCCGGGCCTTGTGGCACCGGTACTGGGCCCGCCGCTCGGTGGCCTGATCGTCACGCACGGGTCGTGGCCGTGGATCTTCTACCTGAACATTCCCCTCGGTTTGCTGGCCCTTGCCGCCGCCTGGCTGTTGATACCCGACACCCGCTGCGAGGCGCCGCGCCGCTTCGACACGCTGGGCTTCGTCTGGTTGGGCTCGGCCTGTGCGGCCTGGCTGGTGGGCCTGGAGCTGCTCGGGTCACTGGCCGGCGACAGCCTGGGGGCAGGGCTGGCACTGGTAGTGCTTGGGGCTGTGCTGACCGGGTTGGCCATCCGTCACGGTCGGCGCCACCCGGCCCCCCTGTTGCCCCTGCACACCCTGGCCATCCGAACCTTCAGGGTCAGCATCGTGGGCGGCACCCTGTTCCGCCTGTCGATCAGCGCGTTACCGTTTCTGATCCCTTTGCTGTTGCAGGTCGGCTTCGGCCTGCCACCGTTGGACGCCGGCCTTTTGGTGCTGGCGATCTTTGCCGGCAACCTGGCGATGAAGCCCTTCACCAGCGGGTTGTTGCGGCGCTTTGGTTTTCGCCGCGTGTTGCTGGGCAACGGCCTGGTCGGCGTGGCCTGCATCCTGGCCTGCCTGGGGTTGCAGCAGGGCATGGCGTGGTACTGGATGGCGCTGGTGCTGTTCATGGGCGGGCTGTCACGGTCGATGCAGTTCACCACCTACAACGCGGTGGGGTTTGCCGATGTGCCGCAGCAGCAGATGGCCGAAGCATCGACGCTGTTCAGCATGTGCTTCCAGCTGGCCATGGCGTTGGGGGTGGCGGTGGTAGCGCTGCTGTTGCGCGTGGCCATGCAGCTGCGTGGCGGCGAGAGCGGGTTGACCGTTGCCGACTTCCACTGGGCGTTGCTTGGCCTTGCACTGATTGCCGGTGTGGCCCTGCTGGACGCCCTGCGTTTGCCGGCCAATGCCGGCGACCAGGTGTTGCGCAACTGAGGCAACGGGCTGCGTTGCAGCCCATCGCCGGCGAGCCCACAGCACGCGGGTGCAGCGCAAACGGCTGGCTTGCCGTCGCGTTCAGGCGCCGCTGACCAATTGCAGGGCCAGCTGGTTGTGGCGTTCCAGCACCCGCGGCAGGTCGACCGTGGCCAACTGGCCGTCCTTGACCACCACGCGGCCATTGATGACGCTGGTGTGGACCTGGGTCGGGGTGCAGAACACCAGCGCGGCCAACGGGTCGTGGTGGCCGCCGGCGTAAGCCACATGGCCGAGGTCGAACGCGACGAAGTCGGCGACCATGCCCGGTGCCAGGGCGCCGATGTCGTTGCGGTTGAGCACTTTGGCGCCGCCCAGGGTCGCGATTTCCAGCGCTTCACGGGCGGTCATGGCGTCGGGGCCGAAGCCAACCCGCTGCAGCAGCAGGGCCTGGCGCACTTCGCCGATCATGCTGGCGCCGTCATTGGAGGCCGAACCGTCGACGCCCAGGCCAACCGCAACGCCGTGGTCACGCATCTTGCGCACCGGGGCGATGCCGGAGGCCAGGCGCATGTTCGAGCAAGGGCAGTGGGCAACCCCGGTACCGGTACGGGCGAACAGCTCGATGCCATGCTGGTCGAGCTGTACGCAGTGGGCGTGCCAGACGTCGTGGCCGACCCAGCCGAGGTCTTCGGCATACTCGGCGGGCGTCATGCCGAATTTTTCACGGCTGTAGGCGATGTCGTTGACGTTCTCGGCGAGGTGGGTGTGCAGCGAAACGCCATACTGGCGCGCCAACACCGCAGCTTCGCGCATCAGGTCGCGGCTGACCGAGAACGGCGAGCAGGGCGCCACGACGATACGGCGCATCGACCCGTGACTGGCATCGTGGTAGTCCTCGATCAGGCGCTGCGACTCCTTGAGAATGTCGGCTTCCTTCTCGACCACTGCATCTGGCGGCAGGCCGCCCTGGCTTTGCCCTACGCTCATGCTGCCGCGCGCGGCATGGAAGCGCATGCCGATCTCGCTGGCGGCATGAATGCTGTCGTCGAGCTTGCAGCCGTTGGGGTAGATGTACAGGTGGTCGCTGGAGGTGGTACAGCCGGACAGCATCAGCTCGGCCATGGCGGTCTGGGTCGACACCGCGATCATTTCCGGGGTCAGCCGAGCCCAGATCGGGTACAGGTTGGTCAGCCAGTTGAACAGCTCACCGTCCTGAGCCGCCGGCACCACGCGGGTCAGGCTCTGGTACATATGGTGGTGGGTGTTGACCAGGCCCGGGATGACCACCTTGCCGGCCATGTCCAGCACCACGTCGGCGTGCTGCGGCAGGCTATCGCTGGGGCCCACTTGCTTGATCAGGTTGTCTTCGATGTACAGGCCGCCGTTTTTGATTTCGCGGCGTTCGCTGTCCATGGTGACCAGCAATTGGGCGTTTTTGACGAGAAGGGTTTTCTTGGTAGCGGTAAATGACATGGCTTAAGCCCGTCGCAATACGCCTGGGCGATTACCGAGGTCGTAGGCGAACGCGTATGTAATCAGGAATCCTGAAAGTTGTATACATCAACGCTCGATTGATGAAATCTAGTCATCCGATTAGTGAAATAACACCAGAAATACGAATTAAGTTTACCAATAGACTGGTGACCTTATTTCTGGAGCCTGTCTTGATGTCCGCTTTCGAACCAAGCCCTGGGGTCGCCACCCCCAGCCGGCACGCTGCAATCAGCATTGCCATTCTGGCGTTTTCAGCCTTTTTGATCGTGACCACCGAATTTCTGATCGTTGGCTTGTTGCCCGCGCTTAGCCAGGACCTGGGTATTTCCATATCGCTGGCGGGGCAGTTGGTCACCCTGTTCGCATTCACCGTGATGCTGGCCGGCCCGCTATTGACGGCGGCGTTGGCGCACCTGGACCGCAAGCGCCTGTTCATCGGCATTTTGCTGGTCTTCGCCGCAGCCAATGCGCTGGCTGCTGCCTCCGGCAGTTTCTGGGTGCTGGCCGTCGCCAGGGTGATACCGGCACTGGCGCTGCCGGTGTTTTGGGGCACCGCCAGTGAAACCGCCGGCCACCTGGCTGGGCGCGACAGGGCCGGGCAGGCCATTGCCAAGGTCTACCTGGGTATCTCGGCGGCGATGTTGCTGGGTATCCCGTTGGGGACCGTGGCAGCAACGGCGGTGGGGTGGCGCGGTGCATTCTGGATCCTGGCTGCGTTGTCGCTGCTGATGGCGCTGGCGATGTGGGTATGGATGCCGCACGTGGCGCGCACGGCGAAAGTCGACTTCATGCAGCAGGCGCGCATTTTCAAAGAGCGTTTTTTCCTGGCCAATGTGCTGCTGTCGGTGGTGGTGTTCACGGCCATGTTCACGGGCTACACCTACCTGGCCGACCTGCTGCAGCGGGTAGCGGGCGTGGCCCCGGCGCATACCGGCTGGTGGCTGATGGGCTTTGGCGCGGTCGGCTTGCTCGGCAACTGGATCGGCGGACGGGCCGTGGACCGCTCACCGCTCAGGGCCAGCGCGCTGTTCCTGGTGCTGTTGGCCATTGGCATGGCGGCGCTGGTGCCGCTGGCCCAGGGGGCCGTGCTGTTCTGCCTGGCGCTGGGGCTGTGGGGCGTTGCCAACACGGCACTGTACCCGGTGAGCCAGGTGCGGGTGATGAGTTCGGTCACCCATGCCCAAGCCCTGGCGGGTACCACCAATGTGTCGGCGGCCAACGCCGGTATCGGCCTGGGGGCCGTGCTGGGTGGCATGACCATCTCCCACCTGGGGGTCGGCTACGTGGGCTACGTGGCGGCTGGCATCGCCTTGCTGGCGCTGGCGTTGGTGCCCGTGGTGGGCCGGCTCGCGCCTCAGCCCGGTGCGCAGGCCCGGCTGCCGTGAGGCGCCAGGCGCGGTAGCAGGTAGTCGAGCAAGGCGCGAACCTTGGGTAGCCCTTCGCGGCTTTTCAGCCACACCAGGTTCATTGGCAAGCCGTCGGTGGCCAGCGCCGGCAATACTTCGACCAGGCGCCCCTGGTCGAGGTACTGCTGGGTCAGCCAGGTGGGTAGCTGGCCGATGCCATGGCCGGCCAGCACCGCTGCCACTTCGCCTTCGCCATCGCCCACGGCAATGCGCGGCTGCACGGTACGCCGCTCCATTTCGCCCGGGTGGCGGCCTTTGAAATACCACGGGCTGACAAGGCCGTCGGTGTGGCCATAACCCACGCAGTGGTGGTGCTCCAGGTCGCGCTCGTGTTGCGGCACGCCATGCTTTTCCAGGTAGCCAGGCGCGGCACAGAACATCAGGCGCTGGGCACCGAAGTATTGGTGGCCCAGCGCCGCCGGCCAGGCATCTGGGCCACCGATGCGCACCACGATATCGATGCCCTCGTGCACCGGGTCGACGAAACGGTCGGAGAACGACACATGCGGCTGCAGCAACGGGTGCAGGCGGATGAAGTCGAGGATCAGCGGCAGCACATGCAGGCGACCGTAAGAGGCGGGCAGTTCGATCCGCACTTTGCCATGGGGTTGGTCATCGCTGGCCGCCAGGGTGTGCTCGACTTCTTCCAGGTCGGCCAGGACCGAGGTGCAAGTGCGATAGAACACCACGCCCGCCTCACTCAGCGACAGGCTGCGCGTGGTGCGGTTGAACAGCCGTGCGCCCAGGCGGGCCTCCAGCCGGGCCACGCTCTTGCTGATGGCCGAGCTGGTCAGGTTGAGCCGCTCGGCAGCTGCCGTGAAACTGCCCAAGTCAGCGACGGCGACGAAAACGTCAATGCCTTTGAGGCGTTCGGAAGAGTACATGGGTGGCTTCTTTGATGAACTGGGTTCCCGGTTCGGGTGTGCCTATTGAAGCCTCGCACGTGGATTTCATCAATGAGTTTCGCCTGGCCTGGCCGGCAACGTGACCCGAAACGCCCGGGTAAGCCCCAGCAGTACCAGCAGGCCCATGCCCATCCAGCACAGGCCAATGCTGAACGACAGGCTGGTCAGGCTACTCCACAGCCACAGCGTGCTGAGAAAACCCAGCCCCGGTATGGCGCCGTACAGCACCACATTACCGGCACCGCGCAGCTTGCGGTCGATGAGGTAGTGCTTGACCACCGCCAGGTTCACCGCCGAAAAGGCGAACAGTGCGCCGAAACTGATCATATTGGCCACGGTGTCGAGGGTAATGACCAGGGCAATCAGCGACAGCAGGCTGACCACCAGGATGGCGGTGGCCGGTACGCGCTTTTTCGTTGCGAGCTGGCCAAACGCCCGCGGCAGCACGCCGTCTCGGCCCATCGCGAACAGCACCCGTGACACGCTGGCTTGCGACACCATGGCCGAGGCGAAGCAGCCGGCCACGTAAGTGGCGGTGAATGCGCTGACCAGCAGTTCGCCGCCTACCCGGCGCATGACGTCCACCGAGGCCGAGTCCGGGTCGGCAAAGCTGCCCCAATCGGGGAAGACCAGTTGTGCGCAGTACGACACCACCAGGAACAGCAAGCCGCCGATCAGGGACACAGCAAGGATCGCCAGCGGAATACGGTAGGTCGGGTTGCTGGTTTCCTCGGCCATGGTCGAGACCGCATCGAAGCCCAGGAATGACAGGCACAGTACGGCCGCGCCGGTCATCACCAACGGCACGCTGAAACCGTCGTGGTGGAACGGCGCCAGCAGCGAAACGGGTTCGGCCTGGCCGCTCAGCCTGAGCACGGCCAGGCCGACGAAAACCACGATGAACACCAGTTGCGTCACCACCAGGATCCAGTTGACCCGGGTGATCGACTCGATGCCGATCAGGTTGAGGAAGGTGACCAGCGCGATGGACCCCGCCACCCACACCCAGGCATGAATGGCCGGGAAGTATTCCGACATGTAGATGCCGATCAGCAGGTAGCTCAGCAGTGGCAGGAAAATGTAGTCGAGCAGCAGGGTCCAGCCGGTGATGAAACCGATGTGGCTGCCAAAGGCCTTGCGGGTATAGGTGTAGACCGAGCCGGAGTAGGGGTGGGCCTGGACCATGCGGCCGTAGCTGTAGGCGGTGAGCAGCATGGCGGCGAGGGTCAGCAGGTAGGCAGTGGGCAGGTGCCCCTTGGTCATCTGGGTGACCAGCCCATAGGTGGTGAAGACCGCCAGCGGCACCATGTATGCCAGGCCGAACAGCACCAGGGCGGTCATGCTCATGGACTGGCGCAAACGCCCGCTGCTGGCGGCAAGTTGCGCGGTGGCGGGCGGGGTGGTGGCGGGCGGGGTGGTGGGGTGAGCTGTACTTGTTGTTGTATGCATTGCTAACTCCTGGAAAGGGATGCAGGCCACCGCGGTAGGCGAGCAGGCTCGTTACCGGGGGTGTCGTGCAAGGAGGTCGAGCGCAAGGCTCGCAGCGCTGGGGCGGGTTGATGCTCCCACACCCCGCCAGCACCCGGAATCACCCTTTGGGGTGAGCCCAGGCAGCGGCCAGCCGGCTCACCCCAAAGGGTGATTCCGCAGGTTCCCCTGCCATGGGAGTATCTGCCCAACCACGCACCGCACTGGCGGCGGTGCCTTACTCCATATGGCAGGCCGACTGTGACTATCCAATTGCTTTCAGAACAGTGGTTCGAGCACCAGGCCAAGGTCACCGAGGCAATCGGCCGGCCTGGCTTTGCCGCCAACCTGTTTGCAGCACTGGGCGTGATCCGGCCGATCCAGGCCACCACGGTGTACCTGTACCCGCACTACGGCATGCCCTGCGCGCTGTTCGAGCAGGACGACAAGGCGCCCTGGCAGCCCGAGGGCAACGTCAGCCGCTACCTGTCGGGTTTCTACCTGCTCGACCCGTTCTACGGTGCTTGCGTGGAGCAGCTGGGGTCTGGCTGCTACGGCCTGTTCGAGGTGGCCCCCGACCATTTTGAGGTCAGCGAGTACTACCAGTCGTTCTACCGCCACTCGCACCTGGCAGACGAACTCAACTACATCCTGCAGCTGGCCCCCGGCCAGAGCCTGGCCGTGTCGCTGGCCTTCACCGACAAGCTCGACCCGCAAACCCGGGCGCTGTTCGGGCACATCACGCCCTGGGTGCTGGCGCTACTCGGCAAGCATTTCGCCGGCGTCGACAGCCGTGCCGGGCGCTTCGAGAACATCCTTGAGCAGCGTATTCACGCTGCGCTGAACAACTTCGGCAGCTCGTTGCTGACCGAGCGCGAATGCCGCATTGCCCAGCTGATCTTGCGCGGCCATTCGACCAAGTCGCTGGCCGAGCGCCTGGGCGTGTCGGAAGACACCATCAAGTCGCACCGCAAGAACGTCTACGCCAAGCTCGATATCGGCACCCAGTCCGAGCTGTTTTCCCTGTTCATCGACGCGCTGGCCAATGCCCAGGGCGTGCTGGGCAAGGACCCGCTGGAAAGCTATATGGGCAAGCGGCGCTGAGCGCCGCTGCCGTGCACCCCACCGCAAAGGAAAACCAACAATGAATGCGCCTTTCGCCCCGCAACGCCAGACCCGTGACTACCAGGCAGCCGACGCCGCGCACCACATCCATGCCTTCCTTGACCAGAAGGCGCTGAACGCCGAAGGGCCGCGGGTGATCGTCGGTGGCGAGCGCCTGCACCTGTGGGACAGCGAGGGCAAGCGATACCTGGATGGCATGTCCGGGCTGTGGTGCACCCAGCTCGGTTACGGCCGCCGCGACCTGACCGCCGCTGCCGCCAGGCAGATGGACCAGCTGGCGTACTACAACATGTTCTTCCACACCACCCACCCGGCGGTGATCGAGCTTTCGGAGTTGCTGTTCAGCCTGCTGCCCGGGCACTACAGCCACGCGATCTACACCAACTCCGGCTCCGAGGCCAACGAGGTGTTGATCCGCACCGTGCGCCGCTACTGGCAGGTGGTCGGCCAGCCAAGCAAGACGATCATGATCGGCCGCTGGAACGGCTACCACGGCTCGACCCTGGCGGCCACGGCGCTGGGTGGCATGAAGTTCATGCACGAAATGGGCGGGCTGATCCCGGATGTGGCGCACATCGACGAGCCTTACTGGTACGCCGAAGGCGGTGAGCTGAGCCCGGCCGAGTTCGGCCGCCGCTGTGCCTTGCAGCTGGAAGAAAAAATCCTGGAGCTGGGCGCCGAAAACGTTGCTGGCTTCATTGCCGAGCCGTTCCAGGGCGCAGGCGGCATGATCTTCCCGCCCGAAAGCTACTGGCCGGAAATCCAGCGCATCTGCCGCCAGTACGATGTGCTGCTGTGTGCCGACGAGGTGATTGGTGGCTTTGGTCGTACCGGCGAATGGTTTGCCCACGAATACTTCGGCTTCCAGCCCGATACCCTGTCCATAGCCAAAGGCCTGACCAGCGGCTACGTGCCCATGGGCGGGCTGGTGCTGAGCAAGCGCATAGCCGAAGCCCTGGTGGAGCGGGGCGGGGTGTTCGCCCACGGCCTGACCTATTCCGGCCACCCGGTGGCAGCGGCGGTGGCCATCGCCAACCTGAAAGCCCTGCGTGACGAAGGCATCGTGCGCCAGGTGAAGGACGACACCGGCCCCTACCTGCAGCGCATCCTGCGTGAGGTGTTTGCCGACCACCCGCTGATTGGCCAGGTGCAGGGCGCAGGCCTGGTGGCGGCGCTGCAACTGGCAGAGCACAAGCCTACCCGCAAGCGCTTTGCCAATGAAAACGACCTGGCCTGGCAGTGCCGGACCTTCGGCTTCGAGGAGGGGGTGATCATTCGCTCCACCCTGGGGCGGATGATCATGGCGCCGGCCTTGATCGCCAACCACAGCGAGCTGGATGAGCTGGTGGAGAAAACCCGCATCGCCGTTGACCGCACGGCGCGCCTGGTTGGCAAGCTCTGACAGTCCGTCAGCACAACCGCTTGAAAGGAGTACAAATGTACACCCTCGAATTCTGGCAACAACGCGCGGCGGACCTCTACTTGCCGGCCAGCGCCCTGATCGCTGGCAAAGCCGTGAAGGCCCAAAGTGGCGCGACCTTTGCCGCCATCAATCCCGCCACCAACCAGGTGCTGGCGCAGGTCGCCGCCTGCGCCCAGGCCGACGTCGACCTGGCCGTGGCCAGCGCACGGCAGGCCTTCGAGCAGGGCCCGTGGGCACGCATGGCCCCCGGGCAGCGCAAGCAAGTGCTGCAGCGCCTGGCCGAACTGATCATGGCCCACCGCGAAGAGCTGGCATTGCTGGACTCGCTGAACATGGGCAAACCGGTCATGGACGCCTACAACATCGACGTGCCCGGGTCGTCGCAGGTATTTGCCTGGTACGGCGAGGCGCTGGACAAGCTCTATGACCAGGTGGCGCCGACCGCCGCCAATGCATTGGCCACCATCACCCGTGAGGCCCTGGGCGTGGTGGCGGCGGTGGTGCCGTGGAACTTCCCGCTGGACATGGCCGCCTGGAAGCTGGCCCCGGCCTTGGCCGCGGGCAACAGCGTGGTGCTCAAGCCGGCCGAACAGTCGCCGTTCTCGGCCTTGCGCCTGGCTGAACTGGCCCTGCAAGCCGGTTTGCCCGAAGGCGTGCTGAACGTGGTGCCGGGCCTGGGCGAGCAGGCCGGGCAGGCCCTGGGCCTGCACCCAGACGTGGATTGCCTGGTGTTCACAGGCTCCACCCAGGTGGGCAAGTACTTCATGCAATACGCGGCGCAGTCCAACCTCAAGCAGGTATGGCTGGAGTGCGGTGGCAAGAGCCCCAACCTGGTGTTCGAGCACTGCCAGGACCTGGACCTGGCTGCGGAAAAGGCGGCCTTTGGTATTTTCTTCAATCAGGGTGAGGTCTGTTCCGCCAACTCGCGGCTGTATGTGCAGCGTTCCATCCACGATGAGTTCATCGAGCGCCTGCAGGCCAAGGCCCGGCAATGGCAGCCTGGCAACCCGCTGGACCCGGCCAGCCGCGCCGGGGCGATTGTCGATGCCGGCCAGGCAGCGCGTATCCAGGCCGCCATCGACCGCGCGCGGCAAGAGGGCGCGCGGCTGGTGTGTGGCGGTCGGCGGTTGCATATCGGCGGTTCGGACAACTACATCGAGCCGACCATCTTCGCCGAGGTCGATGCCAGCATGAGCCTGGCGCAAGAAGAAGTGTTCGGGCCGGTACTGGCAGTGAGTGCCTTCGACAGTGAAGAGGAGGCGGTGCGCCTGGCCAATGACAGCATCTATGGCCTGGCGGCTTCGGTGTGGAGCGACGACTTCAACCAGGTGCACCGCGTGGCACGGGCGCTGAAAGTCGGTACCGTGTCGGTGAACACGGTCGATGCACTGGATGTCACGGTGCCTTTCGGTGGCGGCAAACAGTCGGGGTTTGGCCGCGACCTGTCGCTGCATGCGTTCGACAAGTACACGCAGCTCAAGACCACCTGGTACCAGCTGCGCGGCTGAACCCGGGCCGGCGGCAAGCACGACCTGCCGCCGGCCGCTCACTCATACGCCTGCACCCCGGCAATATGCCGCCCGGCCACGTAGCCGAAGGTCAACGCGGGCCCCAGGTTGATGCCGCCAGACGGGTACCAGCCACCGAACACACTGGCCATGTCGGTACCTGCCGCGTACAGCCCGGTGATCGGTTGGCCGCTGGCATCCAGTACCCGTGCCTGGCCATCGGTGCGCAACCCGGCAAAGGTGCCAAAGCAACCCGGCTTCACCTTCACCGCGTAGAACGGGCCCTGTTCGATCGGCGCCACACACGGGTTGGGGCCTGGGTGTTGCGGGTCGCCCTGCTTGCGGTTGAATGCGGTGGAGCCGCGGCCGAAGGCCGGGTCCTGGCCGTGGCGTGCAGGGCTGTTGAAGGCCTCGACGGTGGCGCGCAACCCGGCCGCATCGATGCCGCAGGCAACCGCCAACGCTTCGAGTGTGGCGCCACGTTTCAGGTAGCCACTGCGCACATGCGGCCACACCGGCAGTGGCGCCGGGCGGGCATGGCCCAGGCCATAACGGCGCAGGAAACGGTGGTCACACACAAGCCACGAACACACCTCCTGGTCTGCTGGCACTGCCGCGACCATGGCTGCCACATAGTCATAGTAACCGTGCGCTTCATTGACGAAGCGCTTGCCGTTGGCCAGCACCCCGATGATGCCCGGTTTGCCCCGTTCGATGATGTGCGGGAAATGGCCGACAGTGCCATCGCCATGCGGCACCTGCGAAACCGGCGCCCAGGCCACCGGTGACTGCAGGTCGGTGGCCACCACGCCACCTGCTGCCTCGCCCAGGCGCAGGCCATCGCCAGAGCAGCCCTTTGGCGGCAGGGCCAGGGTGTCGTGGCCGCTGGCGTCGCGGGGGAACAGCTGCCGGCGCCGGGCAGCGTCGTGAGGGAAGCCGCCCGCTGCCAGTACCACTGCCTTGGCGCGGATACGCTGCTCGCCCTGCGGGGTCGTCACCAGCGCGCCGCACACCTGGCCCGCTTCGACTAGCAAATGCTTGGCCGGCGCCGACACCTGCAGCTGCACGCCCAGGTCCTGCGCCGACTTGGCCAGCCGCGCTACCAGTGCCACGCCGTTGACCAGGTGCATGGCCCGGCCATGGCGCGCCAGGTGGTACAGGTGCCGGCCGAAGCGCTTGCACACGTGCAGCAAGGCCTTGGGCGAACGGGTCATGTTGAGGAACGCGGCAAGGTCGGCGCCGGCCATGATCGGCATGCCCATGAACGAGGTTTCGCGCAGGGTCTGGCGCAGGCGTGGCAGCAGTGCACCCACCTCGCGGGCATCGTACGGTGCGGCAATCACCTGATGCCCACCTTCGGCGGCGCCAGAGGTGTGGCCGTGCATGTCCGGTATCGCATTGCCGTCGGCAAACTGCAGCGCCGTATGCTTCTCGAAAAACGCCACCATGTGCGGGCAGGCTTCAAGGAAAGCGTCCACCCGTTCGGCATCGTAATGGGCACCCAGCTCATTGCGCAGGTAGGTCCGTGGCTGCTCGATGTCTTCATCGATGCCGGCGCGGCGCGCCAACGGGTTGCGCGGGACCCATGCCCAGCCACCGGACCAGGCCGTGGCGCCGCCCAGCACTGGCTCCTTTTCTACCAGAATCACCTTTTGCCCATGCCAGGCAGCTGTTACAGCGGCGGCCAGCCCGGCGGCGCCTGAACCTATCACCAGTACATCGCATTCGGTTTCGAAGGGGGCAGGGGGCATCGCACAAATCCTGTATTGTTATTGGAACGTGGTTCTATATTCTTATTTGGCCCGTGTCGATCCGCAAGGGCAGGGCTGACCGCCCGCGCAACAAGCGGGCGATAATCGAACAATTGGCAGGAGCTGGCATGTGTACCCTGTCGGCAATGTGGAATCATCTTCTAGAATTCGCAAAACGTAGCAAGGACCTGTGTCATGGCTGGTAGTCAGATCGAACGCGCCTTCAATCTTGTTGAGAGCCTTGCCGGTGAGCCCCAGGGCCTGGCATTGCAAACCCTGGCCGAGCGCCTGGATATCCCTAAAAGCGCCGCGCACCGCATGCTGGCCGAGCTGATGCGGCTGGGCTACGTACGGCAGAACCGTGACAACAGCCGCTATCAGCTGTCGGCCAAGCTGGTCGCCCAAGGCTTCCGTTACCTGGCCAGCAGTGGTGCCGATGTCATTCAGCCGATTCTCGACCGCCTGGCCCAGGACAGCGGTGAGCTGGTGCGCCTTGGTGTCATCGATGGGGGGCGGCAGACCTGGATCGCCAAGTCCCAGGGCGCGCGCTCCGGGTTGCGTTACGACCCGGACATGGGGCGCGACGCGCCGCTGTTCTACACCGCTTCCGGGCACGCCTGGCTGGCCAGCCTGGACGATGAGCAGGCGCTGCAGATGGTGCTGCGCCAAGGCATCGCCGACCCGGGCCAGTTCGGCCCGAATGCGCCGCGCACCACCGATGAGTTGCTCGCCTACCTGCACCGCGCCCGCGAGCGGGGTTATGCCTGGGTCGAGCAAACCTCGGCGGTGGGCACCTCGGCGCTGGCTGCGGTGGTACGGCGCCCGCAAAGCGGCGAGGTGACTGGCGTGCTGAGCATTGCGGGGCCCAGTGCACGCCTGGCGCCAAGCCGTTTGGCCGAGCTGGCCCCTCTATTGCTGGCGGCCACCGAGGAACTGTCTGCCGCCAGCCACGCCAGCGAACTGTTTGCCTGAGGGATATTCCGGTCGATTACCGCACAGTCTGTTCAGCAGGCTCTTCTGAAAAGTTGAACCTGGTTCTAAATTGCTGAGGGTGAATTGTGGAACGCTGTTTCATATTCGCACCACAACAATGACAAGAGGACAGGCTGTTGAACGCACCCCTTCGTATCGCCCTGGTCGGCGCTGGCATCATGGGCCGCCAGCATTACCAGCACTTGCGCAATGTACCCCAGGCCCAGTTGTGCGCGGTGGCCGACCCCGGCCCGCAGGCCGAAGCCTTCGCCGTCGACTGTGGCGTGCCGTACTTTGCCGACCATCGGCAGATGCTGCAACGCGTGCAGCCCGAAGCGGTGATCATCGCCAACCCGAACAACCAGCACGTGGCCACTGCGCTGGATTGCGTCGAAGCCGGCGTGCCGGTACTGGTGGAAAAACCGGTGGGCGTGCAACTGCAGGAGGTGCGGGCGCTGGTCGAGGCGTCACGGCGCTGCAAGGTACCGGTATTGGTCGGCCACCATCGTCGGCACAATCCATTGATCGCCAAGGCGCACCAGGTGATCAGCGAAGGCAAGTTGGGCCGGCTGATCAATGTCACCGCACTGTGGCAGTTGCAAAAGCCCGACAGCTACTTCGACACCGCCTGGCGCCGCGAGCCGGGGGCGGGTTTTTTGCTGACCAACCTGATCCATGACCTCGACCTGCTGCGCTACTTGTGCGGCGAGGTGGTACAGGTGCAGGCCTTCACCCGCAACGACGTGCGGGGGTTCGCCAACGAAGACAGTGCCGCCGTGCTGTTGCAGTTCGCCAATGGCGCCTTGGGTAGCCTGACCGGCTCGGACGCCGTAGCGGCGCCCTGGAGCTGGGAGCTCGACTCGGGTGAAAGCCCGGTCTACCCGCGCCAGGATGGCCAGCCGTGTTATCTGCTGGCCGGCACCCAGGGCTCGCTGAGCATTCCTCAGCTCAAGCACTGGCACTACGCCGAGCCGGGTTCGGGGTGGCACACACCGTTGTTGCAGCACCAGCACAGCATACTCGCCGGTGAAGCATTGACCCTGCAGTTGCAGCACTTCGTGCGGGTCGCCCGCGGTGAACAGCCGCCTTTGGTCGATGCCGCCGACGCTGGCCGCACCCTGGCACTGATCGAAGCGATCCGCCAGGCTGCCGCCAGCGGCCGCGCCTGTGCGCCCGAGCACATTGCCTGATACCCTCTTTCTGGTGACGACGAATGACTGATCGAATATTTTCCCTCGCGGCCCTGACGGTACTCGAACTGTCCCCGCCAGACATGGTCGAGGCTGCTGCCCGCGCTGGCTACAGCCATGTCGGCCTGCGCCTGGTGCCGGCCACCGAGCAGGAACAGCACTACCCGCTGGTGGCCGATGCCGATCTGCGCAGGCAGACCCAGGCACGCCTGCGCGATACCGGCATCAAGGTGCTGGACCTGGAGATCCTGCGCCTTAAGCCGGACACCTGCGTGGCGGATTTCGAAGCCATCCTGGCGGTGGGTGCCGAGCTGGGGGGCACCGAACTGCTGGTGGCCGGCAACGACCCGGACGAAGCACGGCTCACCGAGCGCTTTGCCGCGTTGTGCGAACTGGCGGCGGTCCATGGCATCCACCCGCACCTGGAGTTCATGCCCTGGACCGACGTACGTGACTTGCGCCAGGCCATGCGCGTGGTAGCCAACGCCGATCAGGCCAATGGTTGCGTGCTGGTGGACGCGTTCCATTTCAACCGCTCCGGCTCTGCGCTGAGCGACCTGGCGCAGTTGGCACCGCAGCGCATGCGCTATGCCCAATTGTGCGACGTGGCGGGGCCAGTGCCGGCCGACATGGACGAAATCCTGCGCCAGGCGCGTAACGAACGGCGCTTCCCGGGTGATGGCGATGCCGATCTGGTCGGGCTGCTGCGCGCGCTACCGGCCACCCTCCCGCTGAGCCTGGAAATACCTACCCGGCAGTTGCTGGAACAAGGGATCAGCGGCGAACAGCGTGCGCGCATGGCGCTGGCCCACGCCAGGGCGGTATTGGCCAAGGTCTGACAGTGGCCAGTGCGGCGCGGCGCCTTCGTTGACCGGTGGCGCAAAAAAAGGGCCCGCAAGGGCCCCGTAGAGGTAACTGAGCAGCGCCTCAGGCGCTTTCGACCTGGCGCGGCGCCATGAAGTACATCCATACCAGCGCCAGGAAGTACATGGCCGGGATCATGGTGAACAGCACGGCATAGTTATTGTGGGTAGCCGTCAGCACGCTGCCGACGATCTGCGTCATGAACATCCCGCCAATGGCTGCGCACATGCTGCCGAAGCCGAACACGGTACTCACCAGGTGCTTGGGCGTGTAGTCCATCACCAGGCTCCAGATGTTCGCCGTCCAGGCCTGGTGCGCCCCCACCGCCAGCGAAATGGCCGCCACCGCGACCCAGAGGCCGCTGGCGTTGGCAGCCAACACCACGCTGACCATGGTGCAGGCGAAGACCAGCATGGACAGCAACCGCGCCGTCGTGGCGCGCACGCCGCGGCCGATCAACCATGACGACAGAATGCCACCGCCGATGCTGCCAAAATCTGCCGTCAGCCAGATGATGATCAGTGGGATACCCATCTGGGTCACATTGATGCCCAGGCTGTACTGTTGGTTGAGGAAGGGCGGCAACCAGTACAGGTAGAACCAGAACACCGGTGCGGTGATCGCATAGGCCATCGCGAACGCCCAGGTCCCGCGCAGGCGCAGTATGCGGCTGAACGGCACCCGGGTCGGCTCGGGCTCGACAGCTTGCTGGATGTACTGCACCTCGCTCTGCCGCACTGTCGGGTGGTCTTCAGGGTTGTAGTACTTGAGCAGCCATAGCGCTACCCACACCAGGCCCAGGCAGCCCATGGCGATGAATGCGGCCTGCCAGCCCCACACGGCCAGAATCAGTGGCAGCAGCGCTGGGGTTACCATGGCGCCGACATTGGTACCGGCGTTGAACAAACCGGTGGCGATAGCCCGCTCGCCGGCCGGAAACCACAGGCGCACGGTTTTCACGCAAGCCGGGTAGTTGGCGGCTTCGGTCAGGCCAAGGATAAAGCGGCAAACCATGAAACCGGCAGCCGAGGTGGCCAGGCCATGGGCGCCGGTGGCCAGGCTCCAGAGCAGCACGGCAAAGAAAAAGGCCCGTTTGACGCCGACCTTGTCGATCAGCCGGCCTTGCAACAGAAAGCCGATGGCGTAACCGACCTGGAACCAGAAGTTGATGTTGGCGTAGTCCATCGCCGTCCAGCTCATTTCCTTGGCCAAGACAGGCTGCATGATGCCAAGGGCGGCGCGGTCGATGTAGTTGAGGGTGGTGGCGAAGAACACCAGGGCCAGCATGCCCCAGCGGGTCTTGCCAACGCCGAAGGCGGCGCGAAGCTTGTCGCCGATCGAACCCTGGGGCATCCGGAGCGCGGCGGGGTGAGTCTTGGAGTTGTTCATGACGGCTCGTTTCTTGAAATTGTATTCAACTGCGGTGCTGCGGGTGCGTGACCATTTCCCAGGCAAGGGTGCACGCAAGGCCGCTGCATGGTGAGCAGTGCGGGCGGCAGCGTCAATTCAAGAGGCGGTCTAATGTTCGGTTACCGAACGCTTGCGAGTGCTGGCGAGGCGTCAGGGCGAGCGCTGAGCCGGCGCTGGTTATTCGCGCAGGCTGCGTGGTAGCAGGGCACCTGGTATTACCCATCTTTCCACTTCGGCGCGGCTGTACTGCCTGATCCACTGGCGCAAGGTCTTGTGCAAAGTGCTCTTGGCTTCGACAACTTCACCGGTATAGGGGTTTTGATAAAACTTGCTGAGCCGCGCCCGGAAACCGGTCGGTGAAACCAGTGCGTGGGGTTGCCGGGTGAACAGGTCGAACGTGTGGCGCTGCTCAGGTGCCATGATGCTCAGCACCTGCCTTAAACCGAATTGATATTCGGCCAGCAGGTCGTGCAGTTTGCTTTCGAATTCCAGCTCGCGGCGAAGCTGGGGGTCAACCTTGATGAACTGAAGTTCGTCTTTCTTGTTGGCGAGTAGCCATTCGAGGGCGCGGAACTGGGCAAGATGAGACATGGGGCTTCCTCCAGTGCGTGATGGCACCAGTGTTAGCGCGCCGGTCAGAGCAACGCAAGTGGGGAAATAATTTGAGATTTTTGCAGGGCATTGTTCGTTGTTGGGTTGTACGAAAGTTCAGTTCTAAGTTGGGTTGTCAGTAACTTCCTACAGCGGCGCCTTCAACAACTTCAATAAATGAATGTCTGAATGCTTTGACTGTTATGGCATCTGCTGAGGCCCTGCTGGTTGCTTGAGCCCAATGGTGTGCACGCAGGGGATCGGTTCTTACAAGATGTTTCATTGCAGCGAAGCGGTGAACTATCGGCGATGCGCAGGGCTCCTTTGCTAGGCGCACCCTGCGCACGGCTGATGGCACCCCCCATCAGCCTGGGTCACTGAATGAAAAGGAGGCACCGTGACCACATCCGACCACACCCTTTACCGGCGCACCCCCAGCCCGCTGCACGCCCTGTTGTTGGCCGGCAGTGTGCCGTTGTTCCTGGGCGCGCTGCTGAGCGATATCGCCTACTACAACAGCTACCAGATCCAGTGGAGCAACTTCGCCGCCTGGCTGATCGCCGGGGCTTTGCTGTTCTGCGGGCTGGCGCTGCTGTTTGCCTTGGCCAACCTGATCCGCGCTGAGCGCAAAGGTGGGCGCCCGACGCTGTATTTCGTGCTGCTGCTGGTGACCTGGGTGCTTGGCCTGATCAATGCCTTCGAGCATGCCAAGGACGCCTGGGCGGTGATGCCGGCAGGGCTGGTGCTGTCGGCGGTCGTGAGCGTACTGGCGTTGGCCGCAGCCTGGACCGGCCTGAGCAACCTGCGTTCTGGAGGTGAAGCATGAAGCCCTTGCACGCGTTGAGTGTATTGAGTGTGGCGCTGCTGTTGAGTGCCTGTGGTGGCGATGGCGAGCCTACGCAGGCCCATGGCCCGGACCCGCGCTTGCCCGAGCCACAACGTGGCTTGTTGCCGAGCATGAAGATCGCTCAGCCGGTGGCCTGGGGTGAGCAGAAACCGACCGTTCCCGAAGGCTACAGTGTCACGGCCATTGCCACCGACCTGAAGATCCCGCGCCAGAGCCTGGTATTGCCCAATGGCGACATCCTGGTGGCCGAAGGCAGGGGCGGCAGCGCGGCCAAGCTCAAGCCCAAGGATGTGATTGCCAGCCAGATCAAGGCCAAGGGCAACACCCAAGTCAAAGGCGGTAACCGCCTGACCTTGCTGCGCGATGCCGACGGCGACGGCAAGTACGAGGTGCAGACGGTATTCGCGGAAAACCTCAACGCGCCGTATGGCCTGGCTTTTGCCGACGGCAAGTTGTACGTGGCCAACCAGGACGCCCTGGTGCGCTTCAACTACACCGAAGGCCAGACCAAGGCCGACGGCCCGCCGACCAAGGTCACCGACCTGCCATCGCAGATCAACCACCACTGGACCAAGGCGCTGACGATCAGCCCCGATGGGCGCTACCTGTATGTGGGCATCGGCTCGAACAGCAATATCACCGAGCGCGGCCTGGAAGTGGAGATCGACCGCGCCATGGTCTGGCAGGTGGATGCCGAAACCGGCGCGCACCGGCCTTACGCCACAGGCCTGCGCAACCCCACCGCACTGACCATTGAGCCGCAGACCGGGCAGTTGTGGACAGTGGTCAACGAGCGCGATGAGTTGGGGCCTGATTTGGTGCCTGACTACCTCACCTCGGTGCGTGACGGCGGCTTCTACGGCTGGCCCTACAGCTACTGGGGGCAGAACGTCGATGAGCGGGTAAGGCCGCAGGCCCCGGAAAAGGTCGCCGCGGCGATCAAACCCGACTACAGCCTGGGCTCGCACGTGGCGGCACTGGGTGTTGACTTCTCCATCCCGGCCATGGGGGAGGGTTTTGCCGACGGGGTATTCGTGGGCGAGCACGGCAGTTGGAACCGGCCGAACCCGGTGGGCTACAAGGTCATCTTCGTGCCGTTCAGCAATGGCAAACCAGCTGGGGAGCCGATTGACTTCGCGACGGGTTTCCGGGGTGAAGATGGCAAGACCCGCGGTCGCCCGGTGGGGGTGACGGTGGACCCACGCGGTGCTTTGATCATTGCGGATGACCTGGCCAATACCGTGTGGCGGGTTACGCGCAATCGGTGAAGGTGGCCGGCTTCGCGTGCGGCCACTCATCGCGAAAGGCGGGGGCCGCGTTGCGGCCCATCGCCGGCAAGCCAGCTCCCACAGGGATCGCCTTAGGGCTGACAGGTGTTTGCCACAAGGTATGGCAGCGCCTGTGAGATCGAGCGCCGCCCGCGCGGCGCAATCGCGAGCTGCGCTCGCTCCTACGTTTGTTTCGGGCCAATTATTCCTATGGGATTCGCGCGCGAACCCCTTGGTGCATGCCTCAATATCGCGCCGTACAAACAAGGCGGCCGCGCGCGCCTGTCACAGGCGTTACTGGCCCTAAACAAACGTAGGAGCGAGCGCAGCTCGCGATTGCGCCGCGCGGGCGGCGCTCGATCTCACAGGCGCTGAAGATGCTCCGGCTACCCTTGCCAGGAACCATAGAATCTCTCACAAGTACGGCGCATGAAATGCTTTAGCTTTAATCCATAACCGCTTGAAACAAAACACCTATCTCTTCGCAACTGCATGGTGCACGCACTGCTCGTAATAGGTCTGCCGGATTGCCGCAGGCTTGAGCCTGGAGCGGCTGTTATAGGTTTGTTCAGTAATGCCGAAGGCGGTCATGCGCATCCACGGTTTGGCGAACTTTCGCACCTGAAGCTTCTTGCGCGTAGCGTACAGGGTGACCCCGGCAAGCTTGGCCTGCTGGGCTTCACCGGCTATTTGCGCACCCCACTGGCAGGTGTGGCGATCATTCTGGCTGAGCGCCCTGGCCTGGGCGCCGAAAGCGAATGTGGCGAGCAGGCAGCCGGCCATCGTAGCTAGAAGTACTCGCATATTGCTGTCCTAAGCAATTGAAGGGGAACGAAGTTTGCCCTCACTTGCAAAGGTAGGGGGCCAGCAAATTGCCGTCAGCGGGCGGGCCTGTGCAATGATCCAGCAGCCGGGTTGCGCAGGCTAGCCCAGGCAAGGCAGGCGATCCACAGTACCGACACCCCGTAGTTGAGGCGCTGGTACAGGCCGAACAGCTGCCCGGTTTGTGCCGCCTGGGCCATGAGTGCGATGGTGACGATGGCCAGTATCAGGCTGGTGGCGGACAGCAGCGCGACGGCCTGGCTGCCGGCCAGACGCGTCCCGAGCCACGCCCACAGGGCGCTCGCCAGGGTCAGTGAAAGGAACATCAGCAACCCCGACAGGTTGTGCAGCAGCTGTGAGCTGGAAGGTTGCGCCGGAGCGCAGCCTGGGTCGCAAGCGAACCAGCCTGTGCCCAGGCTACCGAGGCCGTGCACCAATACCAGAGCTGCACTCGACAACGCTACCTTCGAGCCGTGCCAGCGCCGCGCCAGGCCCAAGGCAAACAAGATGAACAAGACCGCGAGAGGATAATTGTTGACCCATGGCGACCAGCGCTGCACGGGCGAGCCAACCGCGCCGAGCTGGCTCATGGCTTGTTGGAAATGGTCGTAGCCGGGGTACGCCAGTGCAGTGAGCCAGACCCCGCCCAACAGCCACAACGGGATCAGTAAGCCGCAGCCGAGCAAAAGGCGGTCATAGGTTTTCATACGGGCAGTTCCTTCCATGGATGCGTGAGGTGGAAACGCACAGTATCTTGCAGCGCAGGCTCTGTGCCAGCACTTCCAGGTGTTGTCGGGTAGGTGCAGCCCCAGGCAGGCAATGAAATCCGCACGCGGCATATGTGATCGTACAACTGCTTGCGCTATGATAAGCGCTGTCTTTCAAGGTGAAACACAGGGCGATGACAGAGCAGCAGGTACAGGCAAGGACCCGGCGCAAGCCACGCAGTCTGGCCCAGGAACTGGTTACGGTGCTGACCGAGCGTATTCGCAGCGGCCAGCTCAAGCGCGGCGACAAGCTGCCGACCGAATCGCAGATCATGGTTGAAGAGGGCGTCAGCCGCACGGTGGTGCGTGAGGCCATTTCGCGGCTGCAAGCCGCCGGGCAGGTGGAAACCCGCCACGGCATCGGTACGTTCGTGCTGGATGCGCCGGCGACCGGGGGCTTCCGGATCGACCCGGCTACCGTCGTTACCCTGCGTGAGGTGCTGGCGGTGCTGGAGTTGCGCATTGCGCTGGAGATCGAATCGGCAGGGCTTGCCGCACAACGCCGCAGCGATGACGAGCTGGCCGGCATGCGCGCGGCGCTGGATGAGCTGAACGAGGGGGCGGCCCACGCCACCGATGCGGTGTCGGCCGACTTCCAGTTTCACCTGCGCATTGCCCAGGCCAGTGGCAACCATTACTTCGCCGACATCCTCAACCACCTGGGCACCAGCATCATCCCCCGGACCCGGTTGAATTCAGCGCGGTTGGCGCGTGATGACCAGGCCCATTACATGAGCCGGCTGCGCCATGAGCATGAAGCCATCTATGAAGCCATTGCACGGCGAGACAGCGAAGGGGCCAAAATGGCCATGCGCATGCACCTGAGCAATAGCCGTGAGCGTTTGCGTCAGGTGCATGAAGAGGCTGAGGCGCAAGGGGCCTGAGGCCCGTGCCGCAAAGGGGCGTCAGATCGCCCCGTCGCGCCACTGCCCATTCACCAACCGCCGCAGCCCCAGCGGGTTGCTGTCACGCAGGGCCTCGGGCAACAGCGCCTGCGGATAGTTCTGGTAGCACACGGGGCGCAGGAAGCGGTCGATAGCCAGGGTGCCGACCGAGGTTCCGCGGGCGTCGGAAGTTGCCGGGTACGGCCCGCCGTGGACCATGGCGTCGCATACCTCGACACCTGTCGGGTAACCATTGAGCAGAATCCGCCCGACTTTCTCTTCCAGCAGTGGTACCAGCCAGGCAAAGGCTTCAAAGTCCTCAGGCTCGCCGATCAGTGTGGCGGTCAGCTGGCCGCGCAGGCCAAGCACGGCAGCGCGCAACTGGTCGTTATCCTGAACTTCCACGGCCACGGTGGTGGGGCCGAACACTTCCTCCTGCAGCAATGGGTCGGACTCGACCAGCAACCGGGCATCGGCCTTGAACAGCTGGGCGTGGGCCTGGCTGCCGTGCTGTGCCTGGCCGGCCAGGTGCTCGATACCGGCATGGGCGTGCAGGTGCTCCAGGCCAGCGACATAACTGCGCAGGCCGCCGGCGTTGAGCATGACCTGGCCGGCCTGCTGGCCCAGGTGCTGACCCAGCTCAGCCAACAGCTGGCTGTACGGTGGCGATTGCAGCCCGATGACCAGGCCCGGGTTGGTGCAGAACTGCCCTGCGCCCAGGCACACCGAACCGGCCAGCTCACGGGCGATGGCGTCGCCACGCTTGGCCAGGGCGCCCGGCAGGATGATCACCGGGTTGATGCTGGACATCTCGGCGAACACCGGAATCGGCCGGGGGCGCTCTGCGGCCATGCGGCACAGGGCGTCGCCGCCTTTCAGCGAACCGGTGAAACCCACGGCCTGGATGGCCGGGTGCTTGACCAGCCACTCGCCCACGCCGCCACCGAACACCATGTTGAACACCCCATTGGGCATGCCGGTACGCTCGGCTGCCCGGGTGATGGCGCAGCCGACCAGGTCGGCGGTTGCCATGTGGCCGCTGTGCGCCTTGAACACCACCGGGCAGCCGGCGGCCAGCGCCGCGGCGGTGTCGCCACCTGCGGTGGAGAACGCCAGCGGGAAGTTACTGGCGCCGAACACCGCGACCGGGCCAACGCCAATGCGCATCTGGCGCAGGTCCACGCGTGGCAGTGGCTGGCGTTCGGGCAGAGCGAGGTCGATGCGTGCGCCAAGGTAGTCGCCACGGCGCAACACCTGGGCGAACAGGCGCATTTGGCCGCTGGTACGGCCGCGCTCACCCTGGATACGTGCGGCGGGCAGTGCGGTTTCGCGGCAGACGATAGCGATGAAGGCATCGTCCAGCTCGTCCAGTTCGGCAGCGATGGCATCCAGAAATTCGGCGCGGCGCGCCGGGGCTAGTTGGCGGAATTCGGCGAAAGCGGCGGCCGCGGCTTTGGCGGCTTGGTCGACTTCGCCCTCGGTAGCCTGGGCAAAGTTGTACGGCAGGGCTTCGCCAGTGCTGGCGTCCAGGCTCTGCAGGCGCTGTGCGCCAGCGGCGCTGCGCTGGCCGGCGATGAAGTTGTGGCCGAGGATTTCAGGCATGGGGTGCTCCTGTGAGGGTGGCTGAATGAAGAGTGCTGGGCGAGCCTGCCCAGGGCATCAGGTAATTGGCGCCGGATTGAACAGGGTGATGTCGTTGTGCAAGCGGTGCTGCTCGGCCCAGGTCTGCTTGCGGCCACTGGCGACGTCGAGGTAGTAGTGGAACAGCTCCCAGCCCAATTCCTCGATGGTCGCGCGGCCGCTGGCGATGCGTCCGGCGTCGATGTCGATCAAGTCGGGCCAGCGCTGCGCCAGCTCGCTGCGGGTGCACACCTTGACCACGGGCGCCATGGCCAGGCCATACGGCGTGCCGCGGCCCGTGGTGAAGACATGAAGGTTCATGCCTGCGGCCAGTTGCAGGGTGCCACAGACAAAGTCGCTGGCCGGGGTGGCGCAAAAGATCAGCCCCTTGCCCTTGACCCGCTCGCCTGGGCCAAGCACGCCCTGGATGGCCCCGCTGCCGGACTTGACGATCGAACCCAGCGACTTTTCGACGATGTTCGACAGGCCGCCTTTCTTGTTGCCCGGTGTGGTATTGGCGCTGCGGTCGGCGGCGCCTTGCTGCAGGTAGCGGTCATACCAGTCCATTTCGCTGACCAGCGCGTCGGCCACCGCCTGGTTTTGCGCGCGCGAAGTCAGCATGTAGATGGCGTCGCGAACCTCGGTCACTTCCGAGAACAGCACGGTGGCACCGGCACGTACCAGCAGGTCGGCGGCATAACCCAGCGCCGGGTTGGCGGTAATGCCCGAAAAGGCGTCGCTGCCACCGCACTGCATGCCGAGGATCAGCTCGCTGGCCGGTACGCTTTCGCGTCGACGCTGGTCGAGTTTCTTCAGGCGGGTTTCGGCCAGCGCCATGATCTGCTCGATCATTTCCACAAAGCCCAGGCTGGCGTCCTGCAGGCGGTACAGCCACGGGTCGCTGAGATCTACCGACGGGTCGTTGTCGTGCATCACCTGGCCGGCCTGCAGCTTTTCGCAGCCCAGGCTGATGACCAGCGCTTCGCCGCCCAGGTTGGGGTTGCGCGCCAGGTTGCGCACGGTGCGGATCGGGATATAGGCGTCGCGGGCGTTGATGGCCACGCCGCAGCCGTAGCTGTGGGTGATGGCTACCACGTCATCGACGTTGGGGTATTTGGGCAGCAGTTCGCTGCGGATGCGCTTGACCGCGTGCTCCAGCACGCCGGTCACGCACTGCACGGTGGTGGTGATGCCAAGGATATTGCGCGTGCCGACCGTGCCGTCGGCGTTGCGGTAGCCTTCGAAGGTGAAACCTTCCAGTGGCGGCAGCGGCTGTGGCACGGCATCGCAGCGTGGCAGGCTGTCCAGTTCCGGGGCAGCGGGCATGGCCAGCTGGCTTTCCTGTACCCAGCTGCCCTGGCGCAGGTCTTCCAGCGCATAACCGATGATTTGCCCGTAGCGGCGCACCGGCTCGCCCTTGGCGATGGTCACGGTGGCAACCTTGTGGCTTTGCGGTACGCCCTCGACCAGGGTCAGGCCGTCGGCAAAACGGGCACCTTCGCCCAGGCCGCCGTCATTGACCACGACCACGACGTTGTCATCGTCGTGCAGGCGCACGTAGCGGGGCGAGTCGGAATGTTCGATCAACTGCATGTTTGGGCCCTACTTGTCAGGTTCTCAGGCTTTTTTTGTACATCCGCCCGCACCGAAAGAGCCGGGGCGGGCGTGTCACTCAATGGCGCGAGCTGGCCAGTTCGCCGTTGGCAGCAGGCTCAGCCTGTGGCCTCGGCGCGTCGTCGCGCAGTTCGATACGCTTGATCGGGCCAACGATCACCAGGTAGCTGAACACCGCTACCAGGGCGTTGGCGCCTACGTAGACCAGGGCCCACTTGAACGAACCCGTGGCGCTGATGATGTAGCCGATGACGATAGGCGTAGTGATCGAGGCGATGTTGCCGAAGGTGTTGAACAGGCCGCCCGACAGGCCGGCGATCTGCTTCGGCGAGGTGTCTGCCACTACCGCCCAGCCCAGCGCGCCGATGCCTTTGCCAAAGAAAGCCAGGGTCATGAAACCGACGACCATCCACTCGGCGTCTACGTAGTTGCAGAACACCATGGTGGTCGACAACATCAGGCCGCAGACGATCGGCAGCTTGCGCGAGAAGGTCAACGAGTTGCCACGGCGCAGCAGCCAGTCCGAGATCACCCCACCCAGCACACCGCCGATAAAGCCGCATACCGCCGGCAGCGAGGCGATGAAGCCGGCCTTGAGGATGGTCATGCCGCGTTCCTGCACCAGGTACACCGGGAACCAGGTCAGGAAGAAATAGGTGATGGCGTTGATGCAATACTGGCCCAGGTACACGCCCAGCAGCATGCGGCTGGTCAGCAGCTGCTTGATGTAACCCCATTTCGGGCCATCGTTGCCGCGCTTGTGGTCCATGTCGACCAGGCCGCCGTTCTGCTCGATGTGTTCGAGCTCGGCCGGGCTGATGCGTGGATGCTGGCGCGGGTTGTAGATGGTCTTCAGCCACACCATCGAGAAGATGATGCCCAGCGCCCCCATCACCACGAACACGTGCTCCCAGCCGAAGCTGAACACGATCCAACCCATAATCGGTGCGAACAGGGCGGTGGCGAAGTACTGCGCGGAGTTGAAGATGGCCGAGGCGGTACCGCGTTCCTGGGTCGGGAACCAGGCCGCGACGATACGGGCGTTACCCGGGAACGACGGGGCTTCGGCAAAGCCGACGAGGAAGCGCAAGGTGAACAGGGTCACGACTGCCCAGGCAACCGGAAGGCCGCCGACAAAGCCCTGCAACAGGGTGAACAGCGACCAGGTGAAGATGCTGAAGGCGTAGACGTTCTTGGAACCGAAGCGGTCGAGCAGCCAGCCACCCGGAATCTGGCCAGCCACGTAAGCCCATCCGAAGGCGGAGAAGATATAACCGAGGGTTACGGCGTCAATGCCGAGGTCTTTCTGCAGGCTGGAGCCTGCGATTGCAATGGTCGCGCGGTCGGCATAGTTGATCGTGGTCACCAGGAACAGCATGAACAGGATCAGGTAGCGCACATGCGTCTTTTTAGTCGCTTGCATGCTGGTTGTACTCCCACTAGTTATTTTTGTGCGGGCTCACGAATGGTAACCGGAGCGGGGCAGGCCCACTCCGGGCGCGGCATATGGCAGGCCGCAGGCAGCGCTTACTGCGGGCCCATCTTGTCCATCAGCGCGGCGAGCATTTCGTACTCTTCGGCGGTGAGGTCGGTCAGCGGGGTACGCACCGGGCCTGCGTCGTAACCGGCCAGCTTGGCGCCGGCCTTGACGATGCTCACGGCGTAGCCAGCCTTGCGGTTGCGGATGTCCAGGTAGGGCAGGAAGAAATCATCGATCAGCTTGGCCACGGCAGCGTGGTCGTCGCGGGCGATGGCGTTGTAGAAGTCCATCGCTGTCTTCGGCACAAAGTTGAACACTGCCGAGGAGTAGACCGGCACGCCAAGGGCCTTGTAGGCAGCAGCATACACTTCGGCGGTTGGCAGGCCACCCAGGTAGCTGAAGCGATCACCCAGGCGGCGGCGGATCGACACCATCAGCTCGATATCACCCAGGCCGTCCTTGTAGCCGATCAGGTTAGGGCAGCGTTCGGCCAGTTTTTCCAGCAGGTTGGCGTTGAGGCGGCAGACATTGCGGTTGTACACCACCACGCCGATCTTCACCGACTTGCACACGGCTTCCACGTGGGCGGCAACACCGTCCTGGCTGGCTTCGGTCAGGTAGTGCGGCAGCAGCAGCAGGCCCTTGGCGCCCAGGCGCTCGGCTTCTTGCGCATATTCGATGGCCTGGCGGGTGGAGCCACCCACGCCGGCGAGGATCGGTACCGAAGTGGCGCAGGTATCGACTGCGGTCTTGATGACCTGGCTGTATTCGCTGGCAGCCAGGGAGAAGAACTCACCCGTACCACCGGCGGCGAACAGGGCACTGGCGCCATAGGGGGCCAGCCACTCCAGGCGCTTGATGTAGCCCGCCGGGTTGAAGTCGCCCTGGGCGTTGAAGTCGGTGACCGGGAAAGACAGCAGGCCGTGGGAGAGGATGGATTTGAGTTCTTGTGGGTTCATTGTTGTTGGCATCCTGTGGCGCTTGGGTGGAGGTGTTGTTTTACGTTGGAGGTAAGTTATCGTACAACCTCAGGGATGACCAGTGCTTTCTTGGAATTTTGTTTTCCGCGAGGGTGTACGCGTCGGGGTGCCCGCCTCGATATGTGTGGTGGGTTGCAGATCGAGCGCAGCTCGCGATGCGCCGCGCGGGCGGCGCTCGATCTCACAGGCGCTGAAAAACCGACGACTACCACCCGGTAGTCATCGTATCTCTCAAGACCAAAGAAAAAAAACGATCGCAAAGACAGGCACAAACCCGCCGCCCGATTCCACGGCAGATATTCTGGGACCAGCAGAGGGTGACCGGGGGAGGCGGGGGCGGCCTTGCGCCGCCCCGCGATCAAAGCAGGGGAAACTGTAGGTCAGGCAGCGCGCTTGACCTGCGCCTTGCGAACCTGGGCGCGGCACGCGTCACCGAACGCCTGGAAGATCTTGATCGAGTCGGGGTTCTGCGCAGCTTGCCATTCTGGGTGCCATTGCACGGCGAACAGGAACGGCGAAATGCTTGGCGCATGAATGGCCTCGACCAGGCCGTCTTCCGCATGCGCGATGGCCTCGATGCCGGCGCCGAGCGTGTGCAGGCCCTGGCCGTGCAGCGAGTTGACGCGGATTTCGTCGCAACCCAAAGTGTCGCGCAGCCAGCTGCCTGGCTTGATCTTTACGCTGTGAACCTGGGCGTACTGCACTTCGACCGGGTCTTCCGGGTTTTCCCGGTGGTCATTGAAACCCGGTTCGGCGTACACCTTCTGGTAGATGTCGCCACCCAGCGCCACGTTGATTTCCTGCATGCCCCGGCAGATGCCGAAGATGGGCAGGCCACGCTTGATCGCCGCCTTGACCAGCGGAATGTCGAACAGGTCGCGGTTCTGGTCCTGGCCTTTGCCTGGGGTCTGGTTTTCCTGGCCGTACAACGCCGGGTCGATGTTGCTGCCAGCGCCGGTCAGGTAAACGCCGTCGGCCATGTCCAGATAGGTCTCGAGGTCGTCAATGCCGCAGCAGGTGGGCACCAGCACCGGGACACAATCGGCGAACTCGACCAGCGGGGTGATGTATTTGTGGGTCATGACCTGGTAGTCATGGCCTTTGCGCTCTTGGCTGCCCATGGTCATCAGGACGACGGGTTTGCGCAGGGAAGGTTGCTTGTTGCCAATGTTGCTGTTGGACATATGTCACCTTGGGACAGGTTCGACCTGTCGTTGTTGTGCAGGCGCACGGCGCGGGGCTCTGAGTGGCGCCTGGAGCCCCGAGCACTGCCGGCTCGTCGAGCTGACGATGCCGGTCGGGGCCTGTAGATAGCTTGCCAGAGCCGTTCGATATGTCAAACGACTGAAAGGGGCTGCAAGGCGGGAAATGCGCCGGTTTTGGGTGGGTTGAACCGATGCGGGCCTGTGGCGGCGTGGGTTTGGCGGGAGGTTCGGTCAATAATATTTAACGACGCAGTCGGGTCTTTGCAGCCGTGCAATGAAATAGGTGGCTTGAAGCCAACGCGGTCGTTGTGGGAGCGGCCTTGTGTCGCGAAAGGGCCGCATAGCGGCCCCCGGATTTCAGCACTGGTGCATACATTGCCGGGGCTGCTGTGCAGCCCTTTCGCGACACAAGGCCGCTCCTACAAGTTCAGTGACAGGTCTGCACTCAGTGCAGGATCTGCGCCAGGAACCCCTTGGCCCGCTCGGTGCGCGGGTGGTTGAAGAACACCTGCGGCGGGCTGTCCTCGATGATCTGCCCACCCTCCAGGAACAGCACCCGCTCGGCCACCTGCCGGGCAAAGCCCATTTCGTGGGTGACGCAAAGCATGGTCATCCCCGTGCCGGCCAGTTGCACCAGCACATCCAGCACTTCAGCGACCATTTCAGGGTCCAGTGCCGACGTAGGCTCGTCGAACAGCATGATCCGCGGTTTCATGCACAGCGCGCGGGCAATTGCCACGCGCTGCTGCTGCCCGCCGGACAACTGGCTGGGGTACTTGTGCGCTTGGCTTGCGATGCCCACTTTGGTCAGGTACATGCGCGCCCGCTCCTCGGCATCCTTGCGCGATAGCCCACGCACGCTCGTGGGGGCGAGCAGGCAGTTGTCGAGCACGCTCATGTGCGGGAACAGGTTGAAGTGCTGGAACACCATGCCAATGTCGCTGCGTACCTGCGCCGCCTCCCGGGTGTTGGTCGCAAGGTCGACGCCGGCGACCTCGATAGCGCCCTGCTGGGCGATTTCCAGGCGGTTGATGCAGCGGATCAGCGTCGACTTGCCCGAGCCGGAAGGCCCGCACAGGACGATACGTTCGCCTTCGCGTACCTGCAGGTCGATGTCGCGCAAGACATGGAACGCCCCGTAGTGCTTGTTCAAGCCTTCGATGCGGATCAGCACCGGGCGCGGGTCGGTTTCAGGGGTTGCGGTGGCATGGCTCAAGAGTGCGGTCATCGTGTTGTGCTCCCGCGGGGGTCAGTCGAAACGGGTTGCGCTGTAAGGCGCGGGGTCGGTGAAGGGGCGTTCCCCTGTCACCAGTTCGGCCAGCAGGCGGCCGCTGACCGGGCCAAGGGTGAGGCCATGGTGGGCGTGACCAAAGTTGAACCACAGCCCCGGGTGGCGTGGCGCCGGGCCAATGACCGGGCGCATGTCGGGCAGGCACGGGCGCCGCCCCAGCCACGGTGCGTCGTCCAGGCGCTCGCCCAGCGCGGGGAACAGCTTGCGCGCCAAGGCTTCGCAACGGTCCAGCTGGATCTGGTTGGCGGGCGCATTGGAGGCATCGAACTCGATACCGGTGGTCAAGCGCACGCCGCGCGCCATCGGTGCCAGCACATAACCGCCCTGGGTGTCGCAGATCGCGTGCTCCAGTTGCGCGCCGCCACGGGTGCCGTAGTGCATGTGATAGCCGCGCTTGATCGCCAGCGGTATCTGGTAGCCCAGGCCCCTGAACAGGTCGGCCGACTGGGGGCCCAGGCAGGCGACAACCTCGTCGGCAGTGATCGGGCCACGGCGGCTGTCGACCTGCCACTTGCCGTGGTGCTGACGCAGGCTGCGCGCATCGCCATGCAGGAACTGCCCGCCGCGTTGCTGGAACAAGGCTGCATAACCACGGGTGAGTGCGCCGGGGTTGATGACGGTTTTTGGGTCAAGCCAGTGGATACCGCCGACCACGGTGGCATCCAGCTGGTGTTCGCGGGCCTGCAACTGGCCGCATTCCAGTATTTCGAACTGCAGGCCGTAACGGCTCAGGCCTTTGGCATCGGCCTTGGCCTGGCTGAACAGCGTCGGATCGCGGAACACCTCGATCCAGCCTTTGGCCTGCACCAGCCCTTGCAGGCCGGCAGCTGCGATCAGCACGTCGTGTTCCTCCACGCAGCGCTGCACCAATGGCAGCATATCGGCGGCGGCACCTGCCAGGCGCCCGGGGGCGGACTGGCGCCAGTAGCGCCACAGCCACGGTGCCGCCTTGGGCAGATGCGCCAGGCTGTAGCGAACGTCGGGCTGGCGGTTCAGGCCATAGCGCAGCAGGGCGCCCAGTTGCCGTGGGAAGGCATAGGGGATGACGCTGGAGCGCTCGATCAGCCCGGCGTTGCCGTGGCTGGTACCGCTGCCCGGTTCGTCGCGGTCGAGCAGTACCACCTGGCGCCCGCGGGCTTGCAAGTGCAGGGCGGTGCTGACGCCGACGATGCCGGCGCCCAGGACTAAGGTCTGGCAATGCATGGAACGTATCCTTCGGTCAGTTCAGGTGGCGGCCCAGGCGGGCTTCCAGGTGTTTCAGCAGGCGCCGCACCACCTCGACGATCACCAGGTAGAGCACTGCGGCCCACAGGTAGATCTGGAAGTCGAAGCTGCGCGAAAAGGCCAGTTTGGTCACGCCCATCAGGTCGTAGATGGTCACCAGCGAGGCAATGGCGCTGGCTTTGATCATCAGGATCAATTCGTTGCCCAGCGGGCCGATGGCAACCAGCAGCGACTGCGGCAGGATCACCTTGAAGAAGGTCGTCGAGCGCTTCAGGTTCAAGGCCCGCGCCGCCTCATACTGGCCCGGGGCGACGGCCATCAGGCTGCCGCGGAAGATCTCGGCCTGGTAGGCGGCGGTGTTCAAGGTGAACGCCAGCAAGGTGCAGAACCACGCCTCGCGGAAGAACCACCACAGGCCCACTCCCTGCCAGAAGCTCTTGAACGAGCCCAGGCCGTAGTACAGCAGGAACAACTGGGCCAGCAATGGCGAGCCGCGGAAGAAGTACACATAACCTGCCGCCAGGCGTTGCAACAGCAGGTTGTGCGACAGGCGCGCCAGCGCCAGCAGCAGGCCCAGCAGCGCGCCCAGGCTGAAGGAAATGGCGACCAGCTTGGCAGTGACCAGCAGGCCGTCGACAAAGCGCGGGCCGTAACGCTCCAGCAGGTCAGGGTCGAGCACCAGCGCCAGCAATTGGTCGAGGCTCATGCGCGCGCTCCTTGCAGGTGGCGGTTGCTCCGCCGCTCGATGTAGGCGAACACGCGCCCGGACAATGCCGCGAACAGCAAGTAGCCCAGGCACGCCACGCCATAGAAGAACATGGGCTCTTTGGTCACGCTGACGGCCAGGTTGGTCTGGCGCATCAGGTCGACCAGCGAGATGGTCGACACCAGCGAGGTGTCCTTGAGCAACGACAGCCAGTTGTTGGACAAGCCGGGCAGGGCAATGCGGGTCAACTGCGGCAGCAGCACCTTGAAGAACCCGGTGCGTTTGCTCAGCCCCAAGGCCGAACAGGCCTCCCACTGGCCTTTGGGCAAGGTCTTGAAAGCGGCCAGCCAGATCTCGCTGGAAAATGCGGCAAACACCAGGCTGAACGCGATCATGGCGGCCACGAAGGTATTGATCAGGAACTCACCTTCATAGCCCAGGGCGGCAAGGACCTTCTGCGCGGCGATCTGGCAGCCGTAATAAATGATCAGCAGTGTCAGCAGCTCGGGCAAGCCGCGGAACACGGTGGAAAACGTGGTGGCCCAGGCCCGTGGCAGGCGTTTGCGCGAGCGGGCCGCCAGGGCGACTACCAGGCCCAGCGGCAGGCCGATGGGCAGGCAGGCCAGGGCCAGTGACACAGTGACCAGCGCGCCGGCCAGCAGCGCCTGGCCCCAGCCACCGCTGGCCAAGGACAGCAAGGACAATTGATCGAGCATGACGAACACCTTGTGTTGACCTCACCGGCCTCATCGCCGGCAAGCCAGCTCGCACAGGTAAACCGCTGTTCTTCAGGTCCGTGGGCAACCTGTGGGAGCTGGCTTGCCGGCGACAGGGGCCGGTCAGGCAATGAGGGCTTGAAGATCAGTTGTAGATATCGAATGCAAAGTACTTGCTGGCGATCTTCTGATAGGTGCCGTTGGCCACGATCTGTTGCAACGCGGTGTTCAGGCGTTGGCGCAAGGCTTCATCATCCTTGCGCACGGCAATGGCGGCATCGGCCTTGGTGTTGGCTACATCACCCAGAATCTTGCAGCAGTCACCGCCGTTCTTGCTGATCCATTCCTGAAGCGGAAATTTGTCGGCAATCACCCCGTCGAGGCGGCCGGCGGCCAGGTCCGCGTTGGCTTCGTCCATGGTCGGGTACAGCTTCACGTCAGCGCCGGCCTTGGCGTAAACGTCCTCGGCATAAATGGCCTGGGTAGACGACGACTGGGCGCCAACCGTGTAGCCGTCGAAGTGGGTTTGGGCATCGGTGATCTTGCTGTCCTTGGCCACGGCCACGGTCAACGGGGTACGGTAGTAATGGTCGGTGAAGGCAATTTTCTTGCGCCGTTCCTCGGTGTCGATCATCGAGGCCACCACAGCGTCGTACTTGCGCGCCATCAGCGCCGGGATGATGCCTTCCCAGTCCTGAGCCACCAGCGTGCACTCGACCTTCATCTGTTCGCACAGGGCATGGGTAATGTCGACGTCGAAGCCATGCAACTGGTTATCGGCGTCGACATAGTTGAACGGCGGGTAGGCACCCTCGGTGGCGAAGCGCAGGGTTTCGGCACTGGCAGCACCCGCCAGCAGCAGGGCGCACGCACCCAGCAAGGCCATGGACTTGTTCATCTCGCACCTCATTGCACTCTTGCTATTGTTGTTTGCCCGCCGACCACGTGGTGTAGCCGACGAACTCGTTATGTAGAGCGGCAGTTGCTTCCAAGCGCTTTTCAACATCCGGCCCGAGTTTCTTGCAGACCTCGTTGACCATCAGGTGTACCCACGACAGCATGGCCGAGGTGGATTCCCAGAACAGATTGAATTCGGTGGGTATGCGGAACACCTCGTCGGCGTTGGCATCGGCCCAGTCACAGAAAGTGTCGGTCACCAAGGTGACCGCAATGCCCGCCTCGCGCGCCTTTTGACACAGCAACAGGGCATGGCGGGAATAACGGCGCGCCTCGAACACCACCAGGGCGCTGTCTGCGGCGTTACCGAGCAGCACGTCGGCAAAGTGCCCGGCACTGAGGTCGACCAGTTGCACCCCATCGCGCAGGTATTGCAGCAAGTGGCCCATGCACATGGCCAGGCCGCGCTCGGTCTGAAAACCTGCAACAAAGACCCGGCGCTTGCTCGCCAGGCGTTGGGCCACGTTGTGCCAGGCCGGGCCTTGGCGGTACTCATGCACGCGCACCAGGGCGGCCATTTCCAGTTCCAGGCTGCCGCCGTTGTCGGTGGCGTCCTGGCGCTGGCGGTAATCGTGCAAGCGGTCGCCCACCAGCCACGGGCCATCGCCCAGGTCGCTCTGCAGGTCTTGCTTAAGTGCCTTGAGGTGGGCATAACCCAGGGAGCGGCAAAACCGCCCGACACTGGATTCGCTGACGCCCAGCTTGGCGGCGATGCTGGCCGAGGTCTGGAACGGCAGTTCGTGCAGGTTGGCGAGCATGTAGGTGGCGATCTTGCGGCCTGACGCTGCGGCCCCGTCGAGGCTGGCTTCCAGGCGTTGCTTGATCGGTTGGCTCATGCTGGGGCTCCAGAAGGTAAGGCTTGGGAAGAAAATGAATGTTTTCTGCCACTAAGTCAACATTTGACAGATAGCTGTCACTCGCGGGAAAGTTTTGCCGTTGCAACGCTGTAGCCACTCCAAAATCAACAAGGAGCTTCAGATGTCCGCACCGTCCACCGGCACCGTCGTGCGCGTGCCGTTTACCGAGCTGCAAGGCCTGCTGCAGGCTATCTTCCAGCGCCATGGCTGCAGCGACAGCGTGGCCAGGGTGCTGGCCCACAATTGTGCGAGCGCCCAGCGCGATGGTGCCCATAGCCATGGGGTGTTCCGCATGCCGGGGTACGTGTCCACGCTGAACAGCGGCTGGGTCGATGGGCGGGCCGTGGCCAAGGTCAGTGACCTTGCCGCCGGCTATGTCAGCGTCGATGCCGCTGGCGGGTTCGCCCAGCCCGCACTGGCGGCGGCCCGCGACCTGTTGGTGGCCAAGGCGCGCAACGCCGGCATTGCCGTGCTGGCGATCCACAACTCGCACCATTTCGCCGCCTTGTGGCCAGACGTGGAGCCGTTCGCTGAAGAGGGCCTGGTGGCCCTCAGCGTGGTCAACAGCATGACCTGCGTGGTGCCGCATGGGGCCCGCAAGCCTCTGTTCGGCACCAACCCTATCGCCTTTGCAGCACCCTGCGCCGGGCATGACCCGATCGTCTTCGACATGGCCACCAGCGCCATGGCCCACGGCGACGTTCAGATTGCCGCGCGTGCCGGCCAGCCGCTTCCCGAAGGCATGGGTGTCGATGCCAATGGCGAACCAACCACCGAGCCCAAGGCGATTCTCGAGGGCGGTGCCTTGCTGCCATTTGGCGGGCACAAGGGTTCGGCGCTGTCGATGATGGTCGAATTGCTGGCGGCGGCGCTGACAGGCGGGCACTTCTCCTGGGAATTCGACTGGGCGGAGCACCCGGGGGCGAAAACGCCATGGACCGGGCAACTGATCATCGTCATCGACCCGAGCAAGGCCGAGGGCGAGCGTTTTGCCCAGCGCAGCCGCGATCTGGTGGAGCAGATGCAGGCGGCAGGGTTGACGCGCATGCCGGGTGAACGGCGTTACCGCGAGCGCGAGGTGGCAGACGAGGAGGGGGTGGCGCTGACCGAGCAGGAATTGCAAGACCTGAAAGCGTTGCTTGGTTGATCCGGCCTAATCGCCGGCAGGCCAGCTCCCGCAGTGGGAGATTCTAGGGTTTGTGGCAAGGGTAGCCGTAGCATCTTCAACGCCAGTGAGATCGAGCGCCGCCCGCGCGGCGCAATCGCGAGCTGCGCTCGCTCCTACGTTTGTTTCGGGCCAGTAACGCCTGTGACAGGCGCGCGCGGCCGCCTTGTTTGTACGGCGCGATATTGAGGCATGCACCAAGGCGTTCGCGCGCAAATCCCACAGGAATAATTGGCCCGAAACAAACGTAGGAGCGAGCGCAGCTCGCGATTGCGCCGCGCGGGCGGCGCTCGCTCTAACAGGCGCTGCCATACCTTGTGGCAAACACCTGCCAGCCCTGATGCGATCCCTGTGGGAGATTCCATGGTTCCTGGCAAGGGTAGCCGCTGCATCTTCAGTGCCTGTGAGATCGAGCGCCGCCCGCGCGGCGCATCGCGAGCTGCGCTCGCTCCTACGTTTGTTTCGGGCCAGTAACCCCTGTGCCAGATGCGCGCGGCCGCCTTGTTCGTACGACGCGATTTTGAGGCATGCGCCAAGGCGTTCGCGCGCAAATCCCACAGGAATAATTGGCCCGAAACAAACGTAGGAGCGAGCGCAGCTCGCGATGCGCCGCGCGGGCGGCGCTCGCTCTAACAGGCGCTGCATACCTTGTGGCAAACACCTGTCAGCCCTGATGCGATCCCTGTGGGAGATTCTATGGTTCCTGGCAAGGGTAGCCGTAGCATCTTCAACGCCAGTGAGATCGAGCGCCGCCCGCGCGGCGCAATCGCGAGCTGCGCTCGCTCCTACGTTTGTTTCGGGCCAGTAACGCCTGTGACAGGCGCGCGCGGCCGCCTTGTTTGTACGGCGCGATATTGAGGCATGCACCAAGGCGTTCGCGCGCGAATCCCACAGGAATAATTGGCCCGAAACAAACGTAGGAGCGAGCGCAGCTCGCGATGCGCCGCGCGGGCGGCGCTCGCTCTAACAGGCGCTGCATATCTTCTGACAAACACCTGCCAGCCCTGATGCGATCCCTGTGGCTGGCTTGCCGGCGATTAGGCCATCACTGCCAGCATAAAACCCTGGCCATGCAATGTTGCATAGACAACCTTGCACATTAGTGGATGTTCCTGAGCCGTATGTGCGGGTATGCTCAGGGCTGACTTTTCGTACTGTCCTGATCCAAGGAGCTGCACGCTGTGTTCAAACATGTCGATGCCTATGCCGGCGACCCGATCCTCTCGTTGATGGAAACTTTCAAGGCCGACCCGCGCGCCGACAAGGTCAACCTGAGCATCGGCCTGTATTACGATGAGGCCGGCGTGGTGCCGCAATTGGCGGCGGTGGATGCGGTGGAAAAGCGCATCGCCGGCCAGGACCATGAAGCGTCCCTGTACCTGCCTATGGAAGGCCTGGCCAGCTACCGTCAGGCGATTCAGGCGCTGCTGTTCGGCGCCGATCACCCGGCCGTGACGGGTGGGCGCGTGGCCACGGTGCAGACCGTAGGTGGCTCTGGGGCGTTGAAGGTCGGCGCCGACTTCCTCAAGCGCTACTTCCCGCAGTCGGAAGTCTGGGTCAGCAACCCGACCTGGGACAACCACCGTGCCATCTTCGAGGGTGCCGGTTTCAAGGTGCACACCTACCCGTACTTCGATCAGGCCACCCGCGGCGTCGACTTCGACGGCATGCTGGCCACCCTGCAAGCGCTGCCGGCCAATAGCGTGGTCCTGCTGCACCCGTGCTGCCATAACCCGACCGGTGCCGACCTGGCCCAGAACCAGTGGCAGCAGGTGGTCGAAGTGGTCAAGGCCCGCCAGTTGATCCCGTTCCTCGACATCGCCTACCAGGGCTTTGCCGAGGGCCTGGTCGAAGACGCCTACGCCATCCGCGAAATGGCCCGTGCCGGCGTACCGTGCCTGGTCAGCAACTCGTTCTCGAAAATCTTCTCGCTGTATGGCGAGCGGGTCGGTGGCTTGTCAGTGGTGTGCGACGACGCGGCCACCGCACAGAGCGTGCTGGGCCAGCTCAAGGCCACCGTGCGCCGCAACTATTCCAGCCCGCCCAACTTCGGTGCCCAACTGGTGGCTGGGGTGCTCGGCGATGCCGGCCTGAATGCCCAGTGGGCCGAGGAAGTCGAAGTGATGCGCAAGCGCATTCTGGATATGCGCCAGGCGCTGGTCGATGCCCTGGCCGTGCTGCTTCCAGGCCAGGACTTCCAGTTCTTCCTGCGACAGCGTGGCATGTTCAGCTACACCGGCTTCAGCGTCGAGCAGGTCCGCCGCCTGCGCGACGAATTTGGCGTGTACCTGATCGATAGCGGCCGCGTGTGCATGTCCGGCCTGCGCCCAGCCAACCTTCAACGGGTAGCCGAGGCGTTTGCTGCCGTGCAGAAGTAACCCTGCATCGGGGTGCTGAGCACCCCGTTCGCGCTGCAAGGCAGCTCCTGCATCCACCGCGCAACACCCGCGATGCCTGCCACTTGTAAAGACAAGTGCAACCGCCCCTCGGAAAAGGGCTTCGCAAGTGCAACCTTTCCGTGCACAATCGCGCCCCTCTTTTCCGGTTGAGTTGGGCGAACGCACTGTTTCGCCATTCTCAGCCTGTTGCAGTCTTGCGAGTGGAGCTTCACCCGGAATGAATGAGCAGGCCCCAAGCGTTGAACAACGCTTTGCAGAATCGACCCCCGCCACCCTCGGTAACTGGGCGCGGCACGACACCACCTGGATGCTGGGCCTGTTCGGCACCGCCATCGGTGCTGGCACCCTTTTCCTGCCGATCAACGCCGGCCTTGGCGGCTTCTGGCCGCTGCTGGTCCTGGCCGTGCTGGCATTCCCGATGACCTATTTCGCCCACCGTGGGTTGACCCGTTTCGTGCTTTCCGGGCGCACCGGTGGTGATATCACCGAGGTGGTCAAGGAGCATTTCGGCAGCACTGCGGGCACCTCGATCACCGTGCTGTACTTCTTCGCCATCTTCCCGATCCTGCTGATCTACAGCGTGGCGCTGACCAACACCGTGTCCAGCTTCATCGAGCACCAGTTGCACCTGCAGCCACCGCCACGGGCCATGCTGTCGTTCGTGCTGATTCTTGGCCTGCTGGCCATCGTGCGCTGCGGCGAGCAGGCCACGGTCAAGGTCATGAGCCTGCTGGTATACCCGTTCATCGTTGCCCTGGCGCTGCTGGGCCTGTATCTGGTGCCGCACTGGACTGGCGGTATCCTCGATAGCGCCACCCAGGTGCCACCGGCCTCGGCCTTCCTGCACACCTTGTGGCTGGCCATTCCGGTGATGGTGTTTTCCTTCAACCACTCGCCGATCATTTCGGCCTTCGCCGTGGACCAGAAACGCCGCTACGGCGACCACGCCGATGAGCGCAGCGGGCAGATTCTGCGCCGTGCCCACCTGTTGATGGTGGTGATGGTGCTGTTCTTCGTGTTCAGTTGCGTGCTGACCCTGAGCAGCGCGCAGCTGGCTGAAGCCAAGGCGCAGAACCTATCGATCCTGTCGTACCTGGCCAACCACTTCAGCAACCCGACCATCGCGTTCGCCGCGCCGCTGATTGCCTTCGTAGCCATCGCCAAGTCGTTCCTCGGCCACTACATCGGTGCCAGTGAAGGCCTCAAGGGCATTATCGCCAAGACCGGCGCACGCCCGGGCGCCAAGGCCCTGGACCGGGTGGTTGCAGGGTTGATGCTGGTAGTGTGCTGGGTCGTCGCCACCCTCAACCCGAGCATCCTCGGCATGATCGAATCGCTCGGCGGCCCGATCCTTGCGGTGCTGCTGTTCCTGATGCCGATGTACGCCATTCGCCGTGTACCGTCCATGCGCAAGTACAGCGGCGCGGCGTCCAACGTATTCGTGGTGGTGGTTGGTCTGGTTGCGCTGACTTCGGTGGTGTACGGCCTGCTGGGTTGAGTCACGGCTGACTATGAAACAAGCCCGGGTTGGCTGGCGCCGCCCGGGTTTTTTTGCGCGTTAAACTCACCCGGCAAGCGGCGAGAAAGCCGGAAGTTTGTTCACAAACATTATCCGGGAATAGAACAAATTCACCCGCCCCCATAGGCACTCGGCCGCCTTCATGCTTAACTCGGTGTCCTTTTCAAACCCCGCATAAGGATTTCGTCATGGCTCAAGTGACTCTCAAAGGCAACCCGGTTCAGGTCAACGGCAACCTGCCACAGGCCGGCGCCCAGGCTCCGGCTTTTTCCCTGGTGGGTGAAGGCCTGGCTGACAAGTCGCTGAAAGACTACGCCGGCAAGCGCAAGGTGCTGAACATCTTCCCGAGCGTCGACACCCCAACCTGTGCCACTTCGGTGCGCAAGTTCAACGCCCAGGCCAACGATGTAGCCAACACCGTGGTGCTGTGCATCTCCGCCGACCTGCCGTTTGCGCAGGCACGTTTCTGCGGCGCCGAGGGCCTGGAGAACGTGAAGAACCTGTCGACCCTGCGTGGCCGCGAGTTCCTCGAAAACTACGGCGTGGCCATCGCCGATGGCCCGCTGGCTGGCCTGGCCGCCCGCGCCGTGGTGGTGCTGGACGAGAACGATAAAGTGCTGCACAGCGAGCTGGTCGGCGAAATCGCTGAAGAACCGGACTACGAGGCTGCACTGGCGGTACTGAAGTAAGCAGCGCGCCTGTCGCGGAGCGCTTTGATGTTGTGATAGCCCTGTAGGAAAGAGTGCAGCTCTGCTCTGCAGGGTTGTCAGTGCTCGCCGTGGCATCTTTAGCGCTTGTGAGATCGAGCGCCGCCCGCGCGGCGCATCGCGAGCTGCGCTCGCTCCTACGTTTGTTTCGCGCCAATTATGCCTGTGTGATTTGCGCGCGAACGCCTTGGGGCATGGCTCGATATAGCGCCGTGCGAACAAGGCGGTCGCGCGCGCCTGGCCCAGGCAATACTGGCCCGAAACAAACGTAGGAGCGAGCGCAGCTCGCGATGCGCCGCGCGGGCGGCGCTCGTTCTGTGGAGCCCCGCAGCCCTCAGCGCGCTCCAAGCAACACCCTGTAACGGCCTGGAACACGTTCCGGGCCGTTTTCATTTAAAATTCCGCATCTTGGCAACGTCAGCCAAAGGTAAACCTCTGGTAAAGGCCCTTTGCTAAAACGATGCCAGTGCTTATCGTTCACCCTCCCCAAGCCGTCATTCCGAACAAGGTTCGTTCAACCCATGCAAGCGTCCAATTCCCGTTCCCCTCGTCGCTGGCTGCTCGGCCTGCTGATCCTGCTGCTGGTGGCTGCGCTGGCCTGGTGGCTGTGGCCTGCAGCAACGCCTGGGCATAAGGACGCCAGCGGCGGGCGTGGTGGCAAAGGCATGGGCATGGGCGGCCGCCCGGGCTTCGGTGGTTCAACCGATCCGGTGCCTGTGCGCGTCGAACCCGTGACCGTGGGTGACTTCCCGCTGTATTACAAGGCGCTGGGTACAGTGACTGCGACCAACACCGTCAACGTGCGCAGCCGCGTGGCAGGCGAGCTGGTCAAAATCCACTTCAAGGAAGGCCAGCAGGTCAAGGCCGGCGACCTGCTCGCCGAAATCGACCCGCGCACCTACCGGATCGCGCTGCAGCAGGCCGAAGGCACGCTGGCACAGAACCAGGCGCAGTTGAAGAACGCCCAGGTCGACCTGGCCCGCTACAAAGGCTTGTACGCCGAAGACAGTATCGCCAAGCAGACCCTCGACACGGCCGAGGCCCAGGTGGCGCAGTTTCAGGGCCTGGTCAAGACCAACCAGGCGCAAGTCAACGATGCCCGGCTGAACCTGGAGTTCACCCAGATCCGCGCCCCGATCAACGGCCGGGTGGGCCTGCGCCAGCTCGATCTGGGGAACCTGGTAGCGGCCAACGACACCAATGCCCTGGTGGTCATCACCCAGACCGAGCCCATCAGCGTTGCCTTCACCTTGCCGGAAACCGAACTGGACACCGTGCTGCAGCGTTACCGCAGCGGCGCCAGCCTGCCGGTCGAGGCCTGGGACCGCAGTGACAGCAAGCTGCAGTCCAAGGGGGTACTGGCCAGTATCGACAACCAGAT
This sequence comes from Pseudomonas sp. BJP69, assembly GCF_007633355.1. Classification (NCBI taxonomy): domain Bacteria; kingdom Pseudomonadati; phylum Pseudomonadota; class Gammaproteobacteria; order Pseudomonadales; family Pseudomonadaceae; genus Pseudomonas; species Pseudomonas sp. BJP69. The sequence goes on along the minus strand of NZ_CP041933.1, from coordinate 3,199,661 downwards.
CGACACCACCACCGGCACCCTGAAATTCAAGGGCCGCTTCGAGAACAAGGACCTGGCCCTGTTCCCCAACCAGTTCGTCAACGTGCGTCTGCTGGCCGACACCCTCAAGCAGGTGGTCATGGCCCCGGCGGCAGCCATTCAGTTCGGTAACGACGGCACGTTCGCCTACGTCGTCAACGACCAGAGCACGGTCAATGTACGCAAGCTCAAGGTCGGTGCCAGTGATGGCGAGCACAGCGTCATCCTCGATGGCCTGAAGGCCGGCGACCGCCTGGTACTGGAAGGTACTGACCGCCTGCGCGAGGGCACCAAGGTCGAGGTGGTCGAAAACAGCTCGCAGGTGCCGACGACCCCAGGCCAGAAACTGCAGGGCCAGGATGCCAAAGGGTCGGCAGATGCCGGTGAGGGCCAGCCAGGGCAAGCGCAGCCTGGTGCCGCAGCAGGCAAGGCGGGCGCATGAACCTCTCGCGCCTGTTCATCCTGCGGCCGGTCGCCACCACGCTGAGCATGCTGGCCATCGTGCTGGCCGGCCTGATCGCCTACAAGCTGCTGCCGGTTTCTGCCTTGCCGCAGGTGGACTACCCGACCATCCGCGTCATGACCCTGTACCCCGGCGCCAGCCCGGAGGTCATGACCAGCGCGGTGACCGCGCCGCTGGAGCGCCAGTTCGGCCAGATGCCCGGGCTTGAGCAAATGGCCTCGACCAGCTCCGGCGGCGCATCGGTGCTCACCCTGCGTTTCAACCTGGACATGAACATGGACGTTGCCGAGCAGCAGGTACAGGCCGCGATCAACGCCGCCAGCAACCTGCTGCCCAGCGACCTGCCGGCGCCGCCGGTGTACAACAAGGTCAACCCGGCCGACACGCCGGTACTGACCTTGGCCATTTCCAGCAAGACCATGCCGCTGCCCAAGCTCAACGACCTGGTCGATACCCGGGTGGCGCAGAAGCTTGCGCAGATCAGCGGCGTGGGCATGGTGAGCATCGCCGGGGGCCAGCGCCAGGCGGTGCGGATCAAGGTCAATGTCGATGCCTTGGCGGCCAATGGCCTGAACCTTGAAGATGTCCGCACGCTGATCGGCGCGTCCAACGTCAACCAGCCCAAGGGCAACTTCGACGGGCCCACCCGCGTGTCGATGCTCGACGCCAACGACCAGCTGCGCTCCCCCGAGGAATACGCCAACCTGATCCTGGCCTATAACAACGGTGCGCCGCTGCGCCTGAAGGACGTGGCCGAAATCGTCGACGGTGCCGAGAACGAGCGCCTGGCAGCCTGGGCCAACGAAAACCATGCGGTACTGCTGAACATCCAGCGCCAGCCGGGTGCCAACGTGATCGAAGTGGTAGACCGCATCAAGGCGCTGCTGCCGTCGATCACCGACAACCTGCCTGCGGGCCTGGATGTGTCGGTGCTCACCGATCGCACCCAGACCATTCGTGCCGCGGTCAAGGATGTCCAGCACGAACTGCTGATCGCCATCGTGCTGGTGGTCATGGTCACGTTCGTCTTCCTGCGCCGGGCCAGCGCCACCCTCATTCCGTCCATCGCGGTACCGCTGTCGCTGATCGGCACCTTCGGCGTGATGTACCTGGCCGGCTTCTCGGTCAACAACCTCACGCTGATGGCGCTGACCATCGCCACCGGCTTCGTGGTCGACGACGCCATCGTCATGCTGGAGAACATTTCCCGCCATATCGAAGAGGGCGAAACGCCCATGCAGGCCGCGCTCAAGGGCGCCCGGCAAATTGGCTTCACCCTGATATCGCTGACGTTCTCGCTGATTGCGGTACTGATCCCGCTGCTGTTCATGGCCGACGTGGTCGGCCGCCTGTTCCGCGAGTTCGCCATCACCCTGGCGGTGGCCATCCTGATTTCCCTGGTGGTGTCGCTGACCCTGACGCCAATGATGTGCGCGCGCCTGCTCAAACGTGAACCCAAGGAAGAAGAGCAGGGCCGGTTCTACCGTGCCAGTGGCGCCTGGATCGACTGGCTGATCAAACACTACGGCAGTGCCCTGCAATGGGTGCTCAGGCACCAGCCGCTGACCTTGCTGGTGGCGGTGGCAAGCCTGGTGTTGACGGTGTTCCTCTACATGGTGGTGCCCAAGGGCTTCTTCCCGGTGCAGGACACCGGGGTCATTCAGGGCATCTCCGAAGCGCCGCAGTCCACTTCGTTCGCCGCCATGAGCGAGCGCCAGCAGGCCTTGAGCAAGGTGATCCTGCAGGACCCGGCCGTACAAAGCCTGTCGTCCTATATTGGTGTCGATGGTGACAACGCCACGCTCAACAGCGGCCGCTTGCTGATCAACCTCAAGCCCCACGGCGAACGCGACGTCACGGCCAGCGAAGTGATCAGCCGGCTGCAGCCGCAAGTCGACCGCCTGGTGGGTATTCGCCTGTTCATGCAACCGGTGCAGGACCTGAGCATCGAAGACCGCGTCAGCCGCACCCAATACCAGTTCAGCCTGTCGTCGCCCGATGCCGACCTGTTGGCGCAATGGAGCGGCACACTGGTGCAGGCGCTGCAGCAGCGCCCCGAGCTGGCCGATGTGGCCAGTGACCTGCAGGATAAAGGCCTGCAGGTGTACCTGGTCATCGACCGCGACATGGCCAGCCGTTTGGGCATCACCGTGTCGCAGGTCACCAACGCCTTGTACGACGCGTTTGGCCAGCGGCAGATCTCGACCATCTACACCCAGGCCAGCCAGTACCGTGTGGTGCTGCAGGCCAAAGATGCCGCGGTCATCGGCCCGCAGGCGCTGGAGTCGGTCCACGTCAAGGCTGCCGATGGCGGCCAGGTACGCCTGTCGGCATTGGCGCGCATCGAGCAGCGCCAGGCCCAGTTGGCGATCTCGCACATTGGCCAGTTCCCGGCCGTGACCCTGTCTTTCAACCTGGCCCATGGCGCGTCACTGGGTGAAGCGGTGCAGGTGATCGAGCAGGTACAGCAGGACATCGGCATGCCGCTGGGGGTGCAAACCCGCTTCCAGGGGGCGGCGGAGGCCTTCCAGGCCTCGCTTTCGAGCACCTTGCTGCTGATTCTGGCAGCGGTGGTCACCATGTACATCGTGCTGGGCGTGCTGTACGAGAGCTACATCCACCCGGTGACCATCCTCTCGACGCTGCCGTCGGCGGCCGTCGGTGCCTTGCTGGCCTTGCTCATCAGCGGCAACGACCTGGGCATGATCGCGATCATCGGCATCATCCTGCTGATCGGTATCGTCAAGAAGAACGCGATCATGATGATCGACTTCGCCCTCGAAGCCGAACGGCATCAAGGCATGAGCCCCCGGGACGCCATCTACCAGGCGGCGCTGTTGCGCTTCCGGCCAATCCTGATGACCACCCTGGCGGCGCTGTTCGGGGCCGTGCCACTGATGCTGGCCACAGGCTCCGGCGCCGAGCTGCGACAGCCGCTGGGCCTGGTGATGGTCGGTGGCTTGCTGGTCAGCCAGGTGCTGACGTTGTTCACCACGCCGGTCATCTACCTGTACTTCGACCGCCTGGCGCGCCGCTGGCGCCCGGCCGATAGCGCGAAGCAGGCCGAAGCATGAATCTGTCGGGGCCGTTCATTCGTCGCCCGGTGGCGACGATGCTTCTGAGCCTGGCGATCATGCTGCTGGGTGGGGTCAGCTTCAAGCTGCTGCCGGTTGCGCCACTGCCGGAAATGGATTTCCCGGTGATCGTGGTGTCGGCCAACCTGGCCGGTGCCAGCCCCGAGGTCATGGCCTCTACCGTGGCCACGCCACTGGAGCGCAAGCTGGGCAGCATCGCCGGCGTGACCACCCTGACCAGCAGCTCCAACCAGGGCTCGACGCGGGTGATCATCGGTTTCGAGATAGGCCGTGATATCGACGGTGCGGCGCGTGAAGTGCAGGCGGCCATCAATGCCACCCGCAACCTGCTGCCCAGCGGCATGCGCAGCATGCCTACCTACAAGAAGATCAATCCATCGCAGGCGCCGGTCATGGTGCTTTCGCTGACCTCGGACGTGTTGCAGAAGGGGCAGCTGTACGACCTGGCCGACACCATTCTGGCGCAGAGCCTGGCCCAGGTGTCCGGGGTAGGGGAGGTGCAGATCGGCGGTAGTTCGTTGCCGGCGGTGCGCATTGCCGTCGAACCGCAATTGCTCAACCAGTACGGCCTGTCACTGGATGAAGTGCGCACCGCGGTGGCCAACGCCAACCAGCGCCGGCCCATGGGCTTTGTCGAAGACGCCGAGCGCAACTGGCAGGTGCGCGCCAATGACCAGTTGGAGAAGGCCAAGGACTACGAGCCCATCGTCATTCGCCAGCAGAACGGGACCATTCTGCGTCTGTCCGACGTGGCTGCGATTACCGACGGGGTCGAAAACCGCTACAACAGTGGCTTCTTCAATGACCAGTCGGCAGTGCTGCTGGTGGTCAACCGCCAGGCTGGCGCCAACATCATCGAGACGGTCGGGCAGATCAAGGCGCAGCTGCCGGCCCTGCAGTCGCTGCTGCCCGCCAGCGTGCAACTGAACGTGGCCATGGACCGGTCGCCGGTCATCAATGCCAGCCTCAAGGAGGCCGAGCACACCCTGCTGATCGCGGTGGTGCTGGTGATCCTGGTGGTCTACCTGTTCCTCGGCAGCCTGCGCGCCTCGTTGATCCCCAGCCTGGCGGTGCCGGTATCGCTGGTGGGTACTTTCGCTGTCATGTACCTGTGTGGTTTTTCGCTCAACAACCTGTCATTGATGGCGCTGATCCTTGCCACCGGCCTGGTGGTGGACGATGCCATCGTGGTGCTGGAGAACATTTCCCGGCACATCGAAGACGGCCAGCCACCCATGAAGGCGGCCTTCCTGGGTGCCAAGGAAGTCGGCTTCACCTTGCTGTCGATGAACGTCTCGCTGGTGGCGGTGTTCGTTTCCATCCTGTTCATGGGCGGCATCGTGCGCAACCTGTTCCAGGAATTTTCCATCACTTTGGCGGCGGCCATCATCGTGTCGCTGGTGGTGTCGTTGACCCTTACGCCGATGCTCTGCGCGCGCTGGCTCAGGCCGCACAACGCCGAGCAGACGCGCCTGCAACGCTGGAGCGACAAGCTCCACCTGCGCATGGTCGACGCCTATGACCGCAGCCTGGGTTGGGCCCTGCGCCACAAGCGCCTGACCCTGTTCAGTCTGCTGGCGACCATTGGCCTGAATATCGCGTTGTACGTGGTGGTGCCCAAGACGCTGATGCCCCAGCAGGACACCGGCCAACTGATGGGCTTTATCCGCGGTGACGATGGCCTGTCGTTCAGCGTGATGCAGCCGAAGATGGAAACCTACCGTCGCGCCTTGCTCGCCGACCCTGCGGTGCAGAGCGTTGCCGGCTTCATCGGCGGCAACAGCGGTACCAACAACGCCATGATACTGGTGCGCCTGAAGCCGATCAGCGAGCGCAAGCTGGACGCGCAAAAAGTGATCGAGCGCCTGCGCAAAGAGATGCCCAAGGTGCCGGGTGGGCGGCTGTTCCTGATGGCCGACCAGGACCTGCAATTGGGGGGTGGCGGGCGTGACCAGACCTCGTCGCAGTACCTGTACACCCTGCAAAGCGGCGACCTGGCGGCGTTGCGCGAGTGGTTCCCGAAGGTGGTCGCGGCGCTGCGCGCGCTGCCGCAGCTGACTGCCATCGACGCCCGCGATGGGGGTGGCACCCAGCAGGTGACGCTGGTGGTGGACCGCGACCAGGCCAAGCGGCTGGGGATCGACATGGACATGGTCACCACGGTGCTGAACAACGCCTACAGCCAGCGCCAGATTTCCACCATCTACGACAGCCTCAACCAGTACCAGGTGGTGCTGGAAATCAACCCGAAATACGCCTGGGACCCCAGCACCCTCGAACAAGTGCAGGTGATCACCGCGGACGGTGCCCGGGTGCCGTTGTCGACCATCGCCCACTACGAAAATACCCTGGCCAACGACAGGGTCAGCCACGAAGGCCAGTTCGCTGCCGAAGACATCGCCTTCGACATTGCCGAAGGCTATAGCCCCGACCAGGCCCTGGCCGCGGTAGAGCGGGCAGTGGCGACCCTGGGCCTGCCGGAGGGGGTGATCGCCAAGCTCGGCGGCAGCGCCGATGCCTTTGCCAAGACCCAGCAGGGCCAGCCGTTCATGATCCTGGGTGCATTGCTGCTGGTGTACCTGGTGCTGGGTATTCTGTATGAAAGCTACATTCACCCGCTGACCATTCTCTCCACGTTGCCGTCGGCCGGCGTCGGTGCCTTGCTGGCGCTGTACCTGACCGGTGGCGAGTTCAGCCTGATTTCGCTGCTGGGGTTGTTCCTGCTGATTGGCGTGGTGAAGAAGAACGCCATCCTGATGATCGACCTGGCCCTGCAGCTTGAGCGTCATCAGGGGCTGTCTCCGGAGGAGTCGATTCGCCGCGCGTGCCTGCTGCGCCTGCGGCCCATCCTGATGACCACCTTGGCGGCCATCCTCGGTGCCTTGCCGCTGCTGCTGAGCCAGGCCGAAGGCGCCGAAATGCGCCAGCCGCTGGGCCTGACCATCATCGGTGGCCTGGTGTTCAGCCAGATCCTGACCCTTTACACGACGCCGGTGGTCTATCTGTACCTCGACCGCCTGCGCCACCGCTTCAACCGTTGGCGCGGTGTGCGCACCGACGCCGCCATGGAAACCCCGCTATGACATTTGCCCACTCCCCACTGCATCGTGGCCTGCAGGCGTTGACCCGCGGGCGTGGCTCGCGCCTGCTCAGCGCCGGGTTGTGCGTGGCCATGCTCAGTGCCTGCACCCTGAGCCCGGACTACCAGCGCCCGGCGCTGGACAGCACGGCGGCGCAGTTCAAACACGCCGAGGGCTGGACCCAGGCCACACCGTCCGATGCCATCGCCCGTGGCGCCTGGTGGGAAATCTATGGCGACGCCGGGCTCAATGCGCTGGTCGAGGAATTGAACCGCAGCAACCAGACCGTGGCGCAGTCCGAAGCCCAGTACCGCCAGGCCCAGGCGCTGGTGCGCAGCAGCCGTGCGTCGCTGTTCCCCAGCCTTGACCTTAGCGCCAGCAAGAACCGCTCGGCGCAGGGTACTGGCAGCTCCAGCTCCAGCCTGTCCAACAACAGCAGCGGCATACGCGACACCTACAATGCGCAGTTGGGCGTGAGCTGGGAAATCGACCTGTGGGGCAAGTTGCGGGAAACCCTGAGTGCCAACCAGGCCAGTGCCCAAGCCAGCCTCGCCGACCTCGCCTCGATCCGCTTGAGCCAGCAGTCGGAACTGGTGCAGAACTACCTGCAACTGCGGGTGCTCGACGAGCAGAAGCGCTTGCTCGAGGCGACCGTGGCCGCTTACCAGCGTTCGTTGCGGATGAATGAAAACCAGTACCGCGCCGGCGTTGCCGGCCCCGATGCGGTTGCCCAGGCGCGCACCCAGCTGAAAAGCACCCAGGCTGACCTGATCGACCTGATCTGGCAGCGTGCGCAGTTCGAGAACGCCATTGCGGTGTTGCTGGGCAAGCCTCCGGCCGACTTCAACCTGGCCGACAGCAAGGCTATCCCCGCGCTGCCGCGCATTCCGGTGTCACTGCCTTCGCAATTGCTCGAGCGTCGGCCAGACATTGCTGCGGCCGAGCGCAATGTAATGGCTGCCAACGCCAATATCGGCGTGGCGCGGGCGGCGTACTTCCCGGACCTCAGCCTGAGCATGAATGGGGGGTATTCCAGCAGCAGTTTCAACAACTGGATCGAATTGCCCAACCGCTACTGGTCGGTGGGGCCGCAACTGGCGCTGACCCTGTTCGACGCCGGCAAGCGCAGCGCCGAGGTTGACCGCACCGTGGCAGTTTATGACCAGACCGTGGCGCAGTACCGGCAGACCGTGCTGGACAGCTTCAAGGAAGTGGAAAACCTGCTGGTGCAGTTGAAGGTCTACGGTGATGAAGCGGTGGTGCGCCAGGAGGCGCTGGATGCCGCCCGTGAGTCGCTGCGCCTGACCGAAAACCAGTACCGCGCAGGCTTGATCGGTTACCTGGACGTTGTCAACGTGCAGGCCACGGCGCTGAGTAACGAGCGCAGTGTGCTGAACCTGCTGCAAGGGCGCCTGGTGGCCAGTGTGCAACTGGTGGCCGCGCTAGGCGGTGGCTGGGATGCCGGGCAGGCGTTTGCCGAGCAGGATTGACGGCACCGCCCAGTGCGGGCCATTGACCTGGCAGACGAGCCCGCATTGCTCAATTACCTGGTGAGTGGCGCCCGGCACTGAGCGCCACCGGCGCGGCCCCCGGTCAGCTATTCCAGTCCGGGGCAAAGGGCGGGCTGACCACTCGCTGGTCTTTCGGTAGTTCGGCAATCGCAGCGCGGTCCTCGTCATCCAGTTGCACGTTCAGCGCCGCCAGGTTGGCCAACTGGTTTTCGCGGCTGCTGGCCTTGGGGATCGCCGCCACACCGTCCTGGTCCAGTAACCATTTGAGCGCCACCTGGCTGGGCAGTACGCCGTGCTTGCCGGCAATCGCCTGGATCACCGGGTGCGCCGCCGCCTGGCCGCGGGCCAGCGGGGTATAGGCGGTGAGCAGCAGATCATGGCTACGGGCGTAATCGAGCAGCGGCTGCTGGCCGAGCAGCACGTGGTACTCCACCTGGATCGCCGACAACGGCGCCCCGTGCTGTTCCACGACCTCGCGTAGCAAGCCCAAGGGGAAGTTGGCCACACCAATGTGGCGTGCCTTGCCTTCTTCACGCAGGGCCACCAAGGTCTCGATACTGCGGGCCAGGTCTTCATGCTGGCCGGGCCAGTGAATATGGAACAGGTCCACCTGCTCGGTACCCAGTGCCCGCAGGCTGGCTTCCAGCGACGCGCGCATGGCCTTGGGTTGCAGCCGGTCCCACCAGACTTTGGTGGTCAGGTGGACCTGCTCGCGCGGGACGTCGCTGTCGCGCAGGGCCTGGCCGACGGCGGCTTCGTTCTCGTAGGCGGTGGCGGTGTCGATGTGCCGGTACCCTAACTCCAGTGCCTGGCGCACGGCCTGGGTGCACGCGCTGCCGGTCATTGGCCAGGTGCCCAGGCCCAGGGCAGGCAGTTTCAGGCCGTTACAGGTTGTGAGCCTTTGCATGTCGATTCCTTGTACAGTGTGCCGGGTGAGGCTCCATGGTCGATGATCACTGCGGCACGGGCCATGCGCGCGGCGCGCAAAGTGGTCGATCAGCGAACGGAAAATGCGTTCGGCCCCGGCCTGGGGCAAATGAACTTCCTTATGTTGCGGCATCTCTTCTAGAATCCCAGCTGTTGCATCCGCCAGGCTCCGCCTGCGCGGTCATCCCCCTGGCGCGGCCTATGGCGGCGTCGTCATCGAGAGAGCCATGAGTTCCAGTACACCGTTGTCCGGCGTCAACAAACCCTTGCGTGGCATCGCCCTGGTGGTGGTTGCGACGTTCCTGTTCGCCAGCCACGATGCCTTGTCCAAATTCCTCGGCGGCCTGTACCCGATCGTGATGGTGGTATGGGCGCGCTATGTGGTGCATACCCTGCTGATGGCCGGCATTTTCCTGCCCAAGGCCGGCCTGAACGTCCTGCGTACCCGCCGCCCGCTGTTGCAGACCCTGCGTGCCCTGAGCCTGCTGAGCACCAGCCTGCTGTTCACCACGGGCTTGCAGTACCTGCCTCTGGCCGAGGCAACGGCGGTCAACTTCCTGGCCCCGGTGCTGGTCACCGCACTGTCGGCGCCATTGCTCAAAGAGCGGGTTACCGTGGCGCAGTGGGTGGCGGTGGTGCTGGGTTTCATCGGCGTGCTGGTGGTGGTGCACCCGGGTGGGGCCATGTTTACCCCGGCGATTCTGTACCCGTTCGGCTCGGCGTTGGGCTTCTGCTTCTATCAGTTGCTGACGCGTATTCTGGCCGCGCATGACAGCCCCACCACCAGCAACTTCTATGCGGGGCTGTGCAATACGCTGGCGATGAGTGCGCTGGTGCCGTTCTTCTGGCAAGTGCCGCGCTGGGACCATGCCTTGCTGATGTTGGCGCTGGGCGGTTTCGGCATGACCGCGCACCTGTTGCTGACCCAGGCATTCCGCCATGCGGCACCCGCGTTGCTGGCACCGTTCAGCTATTGCCAGATCGTGTTCGCCGGCTTGCTTGGCTTGGTGGTGTACAGCCAGGTACCGGATACCTTGAGCCTGGTGGGTATCGCGGTGATCTGCCTCAGCGGCCTGGGGGCGGCGTGGATGCAGCGGGGCAAGTAAGCCTGGCCATCGTCAAGGCTGGCTGGCCATGAACTGCATGATGCGCTCGCGCAGCCAGCGCTCGGCCGGGTCGTTGTCCTGGGCGCCACTCCAGACCATCGACAGCTCGGCCTCGGTGATCTCGAACGGTGCAGGGTCGGCGCGTAGACAACTGTCTTCGACCAGTGCACAGGCAGCGTAGTCAGGTACCGTGGCGATCAGTTCGGTGTTGCGCAGCAGGGTGCGCAGGCTGCCGAACTGCGGCACGGCCAGCACCACTTTGCGGGATCGACCGATCCGCGCCAGGTCGAGGTCGATGTTGCCGCTCATGTCACCGGAAAACGATACCATCACATGCGGCCGGGCACAGTATTCGTCGAGTGTCAGCGGCCCCGGCCGATCGTCGGCGCGCAGCACCCGCACGCCGATATCGCGCAGCTTGCGGCGCTTGGCGGTTGCCGGCAGGTCGGTGGTGTAACTTACCCCCACCGAGATCTCGCCGCTGGCCAGCAAGCCCGGCATCAACAGAAAGTTGGCCCGCCGGACCACCACGCTGATGTCCGGCGCTTCTTCACGCAGGGCCTGCAGCAAGGCCGGAAACAGGCCGAACTCGGCATCGTCCGACAGCCCCAGGCGGAAGACGTTGCAACTGCTGGCCGGGTCGAACTCGCGGGCGCGGCTGATGGCCGCGGAAATCACATCCATGGCCGGGCCCAGCTCCGCGAAGATCTGCATCGCCCGTGGCGTGGGCTCCATGGCGCGCCCGCTGCGGATCAGCAGGGGGTCGTCGAACAGTTCGCGCAGGCGGGCGAGGGCGGCGCTGACGGTGGACTGGGTGATGAACAGCTTTTCACCGACGCGGGTGAGGTTGCGTTCGATCATCAAGGCTTCGAACAGCACCAGCAGGTTCATGTCGACGCGGCGCAGGTCGTTGCGGTTCATGAGGCTTGGGTTCCGGAGCTAAGGGTTTTGCGCTGTATTGAAGCATGGGCCGCCGCGTCGTGCCTTGTATGGATGTGCCGGCGGCCTGGTCTGAAGCTGCGGCGCTGAAAGAGCCAACCTATCGCGGCCAAACAGCCCCTCTATTAGACCTGCGCTCAGGCTCGGCTAGTCTTTCTCCTGGCCCCGCGAATTCCGCGCACCGGTGGGGGCAGCACGCCTGTGCAAGACCGCACCCACCCGTTGTGACAGCTTCGCGAGCCCCCGTTTACACCTGATCAGGCATGGCACGCGCGCCTGCTCGGCTGAGCGAACATCTGGCACAGACCGGAAATCTGGATAATCGACCTAAAGGTACCCGCAGATGTCGAATGAATCGAAATGCCCGTTCCATCAAACCGCAGGTGGCGGCACCACCAACCGTGACTGGTGGCCTGACCAGCTCAACCTCAGAATCCTGCACCAGCACTCGTCCAAGTCTGACCCGATGGACCCGGACTTCGACTATGCCAAGGCCTTCAAAAGCTTGGATTTCCAGGCCCTGAAGCAAGACCTGACCGCGTTGATGACCGATTCGCAGGACTGGTGGCCGGCCGATTTCGGCCACTACGGCCCGCTGTTCATCCGCATGGCCTGGCACAGCGCCGGCACCTACCGCATTGCCGATGGTCGCGGTGGCGCAGGCTCTGGCCAGCAACGATTCGCACCGCTCAACAGCTGGCCAGACAACGTCAGCCTGGACAAGGCCCGGCGCCTGCTGTGGCCGATCAAGCAAAAGTATGGCAACAAGATTTCCTGGGCCGACCTGATCGTGCTCACGGGCAATGTGGCGCTGGAGTCGATGGGCTTCAAGACCTTCGGCTTCTCTGGCGGCCGCGCCGATGTGTGGGAGCCGGACGAAGATGTCTACTGGGGCTCGGAAAAGGTCTGGCTGGGTGGCGATACCCGCTATGGCAAGGAGCAGGTCAAAGCCCAGCCGCCAGGGCAAGGGGACCTGGTGGCAGAGCCCGCCAAGCACCCGCAGGAACAAAGCCGAGACCTCGGTGGCGAGCGTAACCTAGAGAACCCGCTGGCGGCCGTGCAGATGGGCCTGATCTACGTGAACCCGGAAGGGCCGGAGGGCAACCCCGACCCGGTCGCCTCGGGCAGGGACATCCGTGAAACCTTTGGCCGCATGGCCATGAACGATGAAGAAACCGTGGCGCTGATCGCCGGCGGCCATGCCTTCGGCAAGACCCACGGTGCCGGCCCGGCCGACAATGTCGGCCCCGAGCCGGAAGCCGCTGGGCTGGAACTGCAGGGCCTGGGCTGGGCCAACAGGTTGGGTACCGGCAAGGGCGGCGACACCATCACCAGCGGCCTTGAAGTGACCTGGACTTCGACGCCGACGAAGTGGAGCAACGAGTACCTGAACAACCTGTTCGACTTCGAGTGGGAGCTGACCAAAAGCCCCGCTGGTGCCCACCAGTGGACACCGAAAGAAGGCAAAGGCGCGGGCACCGTACCGGATGCCCACGACCCGGCCAAACGCCACGCGCCGTCGATGCTCACGTCCGACCTGGCGCTGCGCTTCGACCCGGTCTATGGGCCTATCGCCAAGCGCTTCAAGGACAACCCTGAGCAACTGGCAGATGCTTTCGCCCGCGCCTGGTACAAGCTGATCCACCGCGACATGGGCCCGCTGGCGCGCTACTTGGGCCCGGAAATGCCCAATGAAGAGCTGCTGTGGCAAGACCCGATCCCGCCAGTCGACCACCCGCTGGTGGGCGAGCAGGACATTTCCGCGCTCAAGGCCAAGGTGCTGGCCACGGGCCTGAGCGTGGGCGAGCTGGTGGCCACGGCCTGGGCTGCAGCATCGACCTTCCGGGGCTCTGACAAGCGCGGCGGTGCCAACGGTGGTCGCCTGCGCCTGGCACCGCAAAAAGACTGGGTGGCCAACCAGGGCACCGGCAAGGTCGTTGCCGCGCTTGAGCACATCCAGGCCGAGTTCGCTGCCAGCGGCAAGCACATTTCCCTGGCCGACTTGATCGTGCTGGCCGGTGCCGCTGCCGTGGAGAAGGCCGCCAAGGACGCCGGTCATGACCTGAGCGTGGCGTTTCACCCGGGCCGTGCCGATGCTACGCAGGCACAGACCGACGTGGAATCGTTCGCCGTGCTGGAGCCGCTGGCGGATGGTTTCCGAAATTTCAGCAAGGGCCGCTACAGCGTCAAAGCCGAGAAGTTGTTGCTGGACAAGGCGCAGCTGTTGACCTTGACCGCGCCGGAAATGACCGTACTGATCGGCGGGCTGCGCGTGTTGGGTGCCAACCATGCGGGGAGTCAACAGGGCGTGTTCACCGACAAGGTTGGCACCCTGAGCAACGATTTCTTCCGCAACCTGCTGGACATGGGCGTGGAGTGGAAGCCGACTTCGGCAGACAACGAAGCGTTCGAAGGCCGCGACCGCAAGAGCGGGCAGGTGAAATGGAGCGCGAGCCGCGTCGACCTGGTGTTTGGGTCGCATGCGCAATTGCGGGCGTTGAGCGAGGTGTACGGCAGCAGTGATGGCGGCGCTAAGTTCGCGCGCGATTTCGTTGCCGCCTGGGAGAAGGTCATGGAACTGGACCGTTTTGACCTGAAGTGAGGAACCTGCGGGGGCTGCTGGGCAGCCCCCTTTGCCATTGGCGATCCCGCCAATTCCAGGTCGGATAGATACAAAAGTGCCCTTGTCGGTTCTGTTGCAATGCTTCTCAGGCGGCCGGCCTGAACAGCGTGCTCACAACGACAAGGAAACCCGACCATGCAAATGCCCAAGACCCTGAAAATCCGCAACGGCAACAAGGTGCAGCCGACCTTTTCTGCCCAGGAATATGCCGCCCGCCACGCCCGGCTGCGGGCGTACATGGCGGAACACGACATCGAAGCGGCCATTTTCACCTCGTACCACAACGTCAACTACTACAGCGACTTCCTCTATTGCTCGTTCGGCCGCCCCTATGCGCTGGTCGTTACCCAGGACAAGGTCGTCTCGGTCAGCGCCAATATCGATGGCGGGCAACCGTGGCGGCGTACGGTAGGTACCGACAACATCGTCTACACCGACTGGCAACGTGACAACTACTTCGTCGCGATCCAGCAGGCGTTGCCCCTGGCCTCGCGCATCGGGGTGGAGTACGACCACCTCAACCTGCAGAACCACGCCAAGTTCGCGGCCTGCTATCCGAAAGCCGAACTGGTGGATATTGGCGCGCCCTGCATGCGCATGCGCATGATCAAGTCGGCCGAGGAACAGGCGCTGATCCGCCACGGTGCACAGGTAGCCGATATCGGCGGGGCTGCGGTGGTGGAGGCACTGCGTGACCAGGTGCCAGAGTACGAGGTGGCGCTGCATGCGACCCAGGCGATGGTGCGCGAAATTGCCCGACGCTTCCCGGATGCCGAACTGATGGACACCTGGACCTGGTTCCAGTCCGGGCTCAACACCGACGGTGCACACAACCCGGTCACCAGCCGCCGGGTCGGCAAGGGGGAGATCCTGAGCCTCAACTGCTTCCCGATGATCGCCGGCTACTACACCGCACTGGAGCGTACGCTGTTCCTCGACCACTGCCCGGAGGCGCACCTGCGGTTATGGCAGGCCAACGTCGAGGTGCACGAAGCCGGACTGAAACTGGTGCGCCCAGGCATGCGCTGCAGCGACATTGCCCGTGAACTGAATGACATTTTCCTGCGCCATGACCTGCTGCAATACCGCACCTTCGGCTATGGCCACTCATTCGGCACCTTGAGCCATTACTACGGCCGCGAGGCCGGGCTTGAACTGCGTGAAGACATCGACACAGTGCTGGAGCCGGGGATGGTAGTGTCGATCGAGCCGATGATCATGCTGCCCGAAGGGCGGCCTGGGGCCGGTGGCTATCGCGAGCATGACATCCTGATCGTCAACGACAGCGGTGCCGAAAACATCACCCGGTTCCCGTATGGGCCGGAGCACAACATCATTCGCAAATAAGACTGATGCCGGCTTTGGCGCCGGCACGCCAGCGCCCTGTGGGCGCCGGTGAGTCGGCGCCAAGGCCACTACACACAACAACAATATCCCGTATGACCACCACACCCTGCCTCCAATTAGAACAACCATGGGGTACCCGTCATGTCCAGCACCACCCTTGACCCATCCGCCGTCGCTGGCGTTTCGCACAGCGCCGAACGCCAAGCCCTGTGCAGGGCTGCCCGGGCCAGTTTCATGGGTAACTTCGTCGAATGGTTCGACTACGCAGCCTATGGCTACCTGGCCACCATCATCGCCGCCACCTTCTTCCCGCAGGCCGACAAGGCCACCAGCCTGTTGGCAACCTTTGCAGTGTTCGCCCTTTCATTTCTGGTACGCCCATTGGGCGGCATCGTCTGGGGCCATTTCGGCGACCGGTATGGCCGGCGCACGGCGCTGTCGTGGTCGATCCTGATCATGTCGCTGTCCACCTTCTGCATCGGCTTGCTACCCGGTTACGCCCAGATCGGTCTATGGGCGCCGGCGCTGCTGTTGTTGATTCGCCTGGTGCAGGGGTTTTCCGCTTCGGGTGAGTATGCCGGTGCAGCAGCGTTCCTGGCCGAGTACGCGCCGCCGGGCCGGCGTGGCTTGTACACCAGCATTGTGCCGGCCAGTACCGCGGCGGGCCTGTTGTTTGGGGCAGCGTTCGTCGCGCTGTTGCATGAAGGGCTCAGCAGTGAAGCCTTGCACACCTGGGGCTGGCGCCTGCCGTTCCTGCTGGCGGCGCCATTTGGCCTGGTGGGGCGCTATATCCGCATCAGCTTGCAGGACACGCCCAAGTTCCTGGAAATGGAGCAGCGCCTGGAAAACAAGGCCGGCATGGCTCCGGCGCCCTTGCGCGAACTGCTCGGCCAGCATCGCCGCAGCCTGGCTATCGGCATGGGGGTTACGTGCCTGAACGCGGTGGCGTTCTATTTGCTGCTCAGCTACATGCCGACCTATCTGTCCACTGAAATGGGCATGAGCGAGCGGGATTCATTCATTGCGTCGACGGTGTCGCTGGCCACCTATATCGGCCTGGTTTTCCTGATGGGGCGGCTGTCTGACCTGTTTGGACGCAAAACCATGCTGGTGGTGGCATCGCTGTTGTTCCTTGGCCTGACAGTGCCGCTGTTCAGACTGCTGGACGGGCAGCCGCTGCTGGTGATCCTGGCGATACAAATTCTGTTCGGTGCGATGCTGGCGATGAACGACGGGACCTTGCCGTGCCTGCTGGCAGAGCTGTTTCCCACGCGGGTGCGCTTCAGCGGTTTTGCTTTGAGCTTCAATGCGGCCAATGCGCTTTTTGGCGGCACTGCACCGTTCATTGCCACTTGGCTGATCCAGTTGACCGGCAGCAAACTGGCGCCGGCGGGTTACTTGCTGGCAGCGGCACTGGTGGCGCTGGTGGCCATGCTGATGTGCCGGGAAACAGCCCACGCTGCGCTGGAAGATTGAATCACCTGGCCCCCACATCGCGCAAAGGGGGCGAACCTGACCTAGCCCATGACCCCGGTCAGTGCAACGAGGCCTGCCGCCGCTCGCCCAGTGGTGACAAGCCGAAGAATCGGCTGTAGCTCTTGGAAAAATGCGCTGGCGAACTGAACCCGCACGCCAGCGCCACTTCGCGCACCTGCACATCGCTGCGCAGCAGCAGCTCCCGTGCGTGTGACAGGCGCAGTTCCAGGTAGTACTGGCTGGGGGTGCGTTGCAGGTATTTGTGGAACAGCCTTTCGAGCTGGCGCACGGTCACCTCGTTGAGGCTGGCCAGCTCTTCGAGGGTCAGCGGTTCCTCGAGGTTGGCCTCCATGATCGCCACCACCTGGCTGAGTTTGGGCTGGGCACTGCCGAGCAGGGTGCGCAACGGCACCCGTTGGCGGTCGCGCTCGCCACGCACGCGATCACACAGCAGCAGTTCGGCGGCCTTGGCGGCGATAGCCTGGCCACCGGGCTCGCGGGCTACCAGTTGCAGCATCATGTCCATCGCCGCCACCCCGCCCGAGCAGGTATAACGGTCGCGGTCCAGTTCGAACAGCTGGCTGGAGATGACAATGCCGGGAAAATGCGCTTGCAGGGTTGGCAGGTCTTCCCAGTGGATGGTACAGCGGTAGCCGGTGAGCAGCTCGGCCCTGGCCAGCAGGTAACTGCCGGTGCAGATACCGCCCAGGGGCAGGTGTTGCCGTGCCAGGTGGCGCAGCCATTCGATCAGCGGGCGGTTGCCGCGGCCACGGTCGATCGGGTTGGCGCCTACCACCAGCAGCGTGTCCAGGGCAGGGGCGTTGGCGATGCTGTAGTCGGGCAGTACGCGCATGCCGTTGCTGGCCACGACCGGTGCCTCATCCGCCGCAATCAACACACTGCGAAACAAGGTTTGATGTGCGGCCAGGTTGGCCATGCGCAGGGTTTCGACGGCCGATGCCAGGCCGATCGTGGTGAAATTGGGCAAAATCAGAAAGCCGAAGGTCTTGACCGAACAACGCTTTACACTTGAAAGCGGCGGGTTTGCAGAAACGGGGTGGACCATTGCGCTGTACCTGTGCAAGCTGAGCCGTGGTTTATCAGGGGCAGTGAAAAACAGGGCCTCGCGTGGTGCTTGTTGTTATAGGTCGTTGCCGGGTCGATCTTACACCCAGGGCGCAGCGGCCAGGAATGGCCATGCCCGTTGGCAGGGCCGACAGTGATCGCATAGAGAAGGTGATTGTCAGTGAACCCCGAAACCTTGCTGGCAAGCCTGCCAGGCTACGCTATCGCACCTGAGTCGATTCAGGTGCTGCCCGATGCCAAGGCCTACCGTGCCTGCCTGCTCGAGCGTATCGGCATGGCCACCCGGCGCATTGTCATTGTGGCCCTGTACCTGCAGGAAGACGAGGCAGGCCAGGAAGTACTGGACGCCTTGTACAAGGCCAAGGCCGCGCGCCCAGGCCTGCAAATCACCGTCGTGGTCGACTGGTTCCGCGCCCGCCGCGGGCTGCTGGGGGCCGGGCATCAACCGGGCAATGCGGCCTGGTACCAGGCCCAGCGCCAGTTGCACGGGCTGGAGATCGCCATCCATGGGGTGCCGGTGCAGACCCGCGAGCTGTTTGGGGTGTTGCACCTCAAGGGCAGCATCATCGACGACTGTGTGATCTATACCGGTGCCAGCCTGAACAACGTGTACCTGCACCGTTTCGATCGCTACCGCCTGGACCGCTATCACCTGTTCCAGTCACCGGCACTGGCGGACGCCATGGCCGACCTGGTGCAGCGCCTGCTGCATCCGGCCGCCACGCCGCGTCTCGATCTGCCGGCGCCACCTTCTACCCGTAGCCTGCGCGGTGACATCCGGCGCTTGCGCGCGCGGTTGCGGCGCATGGCCTATCAGGCCCCGGCCCCTGAGCCAGGGCAGGGCCTGCGGGTCATACCGCTGCTGGGCGTGGGCCGAGGCAACCGGTTGAACCGGGCCGTGTGCGCATTACTGGCGGCGGCGCAGGCGCAGATCATCATCAGTACGCCGTATTTCAACCCGCCACGTGTCGTGATGCGCGAGCTTGACCAGGCGTTGGCGCGTGGGGTGCGGGTTGAGTTGATTGTCGGCGACCGCACAGCGAACGACTTCTATATCCCCCCAGGCGAACCGTTCAGCGCCAGTGGCGCGCTGCCTTACCTGTACGAGGACACCTTGCGCGCCTTCGTTCGGCGCCGCCAGGCGGCGATAGCCGGCGGGCAGCTACAAGTGCGCATCTGGAACGACCCGGGGCATACGTTCCATGCCAAGGGGGTGTGGGTCGATCAGCGTTATTCGCTGCTGACCGGCAACAACCTGAACCCGCGGGGGTTCAACCTGGACCTGGAGAACGGCTTGCTGATCGACGACCCGCATGGGCAATGGTTGGCGCCGCGTGAAGCGGAGCTCGACGGGTTGCGCCATTTCGCGCCGCCGATCGATTCGCTGGAGGCCCTGGGGGTGAAGGCCGAACACCCCAAGGAAGTGCGCCGGTTCCTGCGGCGTTTGCGCTACAGCCGCCTGGAACCGTTGATCAAGCGGGTGTTGTGACACCGGCTGAAGCACGGCGCGGTAGCGCAACGATCTGGCGCAAGGAAATGGCTGCCTGGGCCTGACCGAGGGCTTCATGAAGGGAAGCTGACTGATCGTCAGGTCAGCTATTCAGTCTGCGATGATATCAATATGATATCGGTGCTGCCGCAGGCGTTCCTGCGGTTGAGCTATGATTTACGGGCTCCCGACCAGGGCCCCTCTGAAAAGTCATCACAAGCGCATACAATCGCGCCCTTTTCCTTATTAACCAGATAGGCCAAAGCGTATATGGCGCTAGATCCACCTACGATGCTGACCATTTCGGTTGCCCTGGCAGCGGCGGCTGCCCTGTATTTGGCAATTGAATGGCGCAGTGTTCGCGAGTCCTCGCTACTGTTCTGGAGCGCAGGCTTCGCCACCATCACGGTCGGTTGCATGCTGGCCTTGTTGCGCGGGATCGGTTTGCTGTTCATCGGCATCTGGTTCGCCAATGGCTTGCTGGTAGTGGCCCATGGGTTCTTCTTGTGGGGTGTGCTGCGCTTTACCCAGGAGCGTTTGTCACGGGCCTGGCTGGTCATCGTGCTGGTCTGGTTCGCCCTGCTGCTGTTGCCCGTGGGGCCGCAGTGGTCGAAGGTGATGTTGATGGTCAACTCGTTGCTGGTAGCGGCGCTGACCCTCAAGGCGAGCTTCCTGTTGCGGCCGCATGGCAAGTCGTTGAGCGTTGGCGCGGTGCAGCTGCGCTACGTGCTGTTGCTCCATGGTGTGTTCTACGTGGTCAAGGCAATCATTGCGATTGCACCGGGTACCTTGATCGACCTGGCCACGTTTGGCGGGCTGATCATTCAGGTTTCGCTGGTGGAGGGGGCGATGGCGATCATGCTGATTGCCTTGTCGATGACTGGCACCGTGCGTTACCGACGCGAGGAGCGGATTGCCCGGTTGGCGGCACGCGACCCGCTGACCGCGCTGTACAACCGGCGGGCCCTGGAAGTGCGGGCAGCCCCTTTTTTCAAGGACGTCAGCCCAACCCAGCCTGGTGCATTGCTGCTGATCGATATCGACAATTTCAAGCTGGTCAATGACCTGCATGGGCATATTGCCGGGGATCGGTTGCTGGTCGCCCTGAGCGAGATGATCCGTACGGTGCTGCCGGAGCGCTCGCTGGCGGCGCGTTTGGGCGGGGACGAGTTTGTCATATTGCTCAGTGGCACCAGCAATGAGCGGGTATTGGACCTGGGTGGGATCTTGCGGGAACAGTTCCAGCTGTATGCGGGCAAGACGGCGCCGACGCCGGAGGCGGTAACGCTCAGTATTGGCGCCAACCTGTTCGACCAGCCGCCGGCGAGTCTGGCGGCACTGATCGAGCAGGGTGATGTGGCGTTGTATCAGTCCAAGCGGGGTGGGCGGGACAGTATTCGTTTTGTCGAGCGGTCGATGGTGGGGGTTGGCCAGTGAGGCTTCAGCCTTGGTCAGCCCTGATACGATCCCTGTGGGAGATTCTATGGTTTCTGGCAAGGGTAGCCGGAGCATCTTCAGCGCCTGTGAGATCGAGCGCCGCCCGCGCGGCGCAATCGCGAGCTGCGCTCGCTCCTACGTTTGTTTCGGGCCAGTAACGCCTGTGACAGGCGCGCGCGGCCGCCTTGTTTGTACGGCGCGATATTGAGGCATGCACCAAGGCGTTCGCGCGCAAATCCCACAGGAATAATTGGCCCGAAACAAACGTAGGAGCGAGCGCAGCTCGCGATGCGCCGCGCGGGCGGCGCTCGCTCTAACAGGCGCTGCATATCTTCTGACAAACACCTGCCAGCCCTGATGCGATCCCTGTGGCTGGCTTGCCGGCGATGGGCCGCAACGCGGCCCCAAGTTGCATGACTGACGCGCATTAGCGCAAGGCGCTGTCAGGTCACGACCTGATAGCACGGTACATACGCCGCCCCGCCCGGCAACTTCATCCGGTGCTGGTCGACGAACGCCTGCAGCAACCGCCCCAGCGGATCGAGCACAGCGCTGTCGCCACGAATCTGATAAGGGCCGTGCTCCTCGATCAGGCGGATACCCTTGTCCTTGACGTTGCCGGCCACGATGCCGGAAAACGCCCGGCGCAGGTTGGCCGCCAGTTCGTGCGGTGGCAGATCGCGGCGCAGGTCCAGTTCTGCCATGGCCTGATGCGTAGGGTCGAAGGGGCGCTGGAAGCTCTCCTCAATCTTCAGCAACCAGTTGAAGTGGAAGGCGTCGTTGCGCTCGCGGCGGAACTGCTTAACCGCCTTGAGCCCGTCGACCATGTGCCGGGCAACTTCTGCCGGGTCGTCGATGATGATCTCGTACAAGCGGTGTGCCGCCTCGCCCAGCGTGGCACCGACAAAGGCATGCAACTGCTGCAGGTAGGGTTCGGCACTGCGTGGGCCGGTGAGCACCACCGGGAACGGCAGGTCGTGGTTGTCCGGGTGCATGAGGATACCCAGCAGGTAGAGGAATTCCTCTGCCGTACCGGCGCCACCGGGGAAGATGATGATGCCGTGGCCGACACGCACGAAGGCTTCCAGACGCTTCTCGATGTCCGGCAGGATCACCAGTTCGTTGACAATCGGGTTGGGCGCCTCGGCAGCGATGATGCCCGGCTCTGTCAGGCCCAGGTAGCGGCTGCCATGCATGCGCTGCTTGGCATGGGCAATGGTCGCGCCCTTCATCGGGCCCTTCATCACGCCCGGGCCGCAACCGGTGCACACGTCCAGCTTGCGCAGCCCCAGTTCGTGCCCGACCTTCTTGGTGTACTGGTATTCCTCGCTGCTGATCGAGTGGCCGCCCCAACACACCACCATCTTCGGCTCCACACCCGGGCGCAGGGTGCGGGCGTTGCGCAGCAGGTGGAACACGTAATCAGTGATGCCCTGGGAGCTTTCCAGGTCGATGCGCTGGCTGGCCAGTTCGCTTTCGGTGTAGACAATGTCGCGCAGGGCGCTGAACAGCATTTCGCGGGTGCTGGCGATCATCTCGCCATCGACAAAGGCGTCGGCCGGGGCATTCTGCAGCTCCAGGCGCACGCCACGGTCCTGTTGGTGGATACGCACCTCGAAGTCCCGGTAAGCCTCGAGGATGGTCTTGGCGTTGTCGACATGGGCGCCGGTGTTGAGGATGGCCAGGGCGCACTGGCGGAACAAGGTGTAAAGGCTACCGGTACCGACTTCACTCAGTTGCTGCACTTCACGTTGTGACAGCGTCTCCAGGCTGCCTTTGGGGCTGACGGATGCATTGATGACATGGCGTTGAGGCATCTAAGTCTTTCCTGTGCGGGTAAAACATCCTTCTTGGACAACACCATACCGAGAAATGTGGGCGGCCACGAGGGGGGCGGTGAAAAACCTTTGCAGCGCTACGCCTGCTTCGCCGCCCGGTTGCCGATCAGCTCAACAACTTCTGCACCCCGAGGGTGATTGCCAGGCCGCCGCCAACCAGCCACAGGTTGAGCAGCGCCCCGGTCGCCAGCGCCCGTGGCCCGGCCTGACGAATCTGGCTCAAGCGCGTCTCCATGCCCAGCGCGGTCATCGCCATGGTCAGGGCGAAGGTGTCCAGGCCGTTGAGCGCCTGGGTCACGCTGCCGGGCAGCACCTGCAGCGAGTTCACCAGCACCAGGCCGAGGAAGCCGAAGGCGAACCAGGGCATGGCGATGCGGCCGTTGCCTTTGCCCTGGCCAGCCTGGCGCGAACGGCTGATCCACAGGCCGACCACCAGCAGCACGGGTACCAGCAGCATGACCCGGGTCATCTTGACGATGGTCGCGATGTGGGTGACTTCCGGGCTGACGTTGCTGGCGGCGCCGACCACCTGGGCCACTTCGTGGATGGTGCCGCCCAGCAGCAGGCCGGCACCCAAGGTGTCCAGGTGCAGCCAGCCAGCGTTGATCGCCAAGGGGTAGACGAACATCAACAAGGTGCCGAACAGCACCACACTGCCCACCGCCATGGCGCTCTTGTGCGGGGCGCTGCGCAGCGCCGATTCGAATGCCAGCACGGCGGCTGCCCCGCAGATGGCGCTACCGGCGGCCGTCAGCAGCGCGGTGTCGCGGTCGAGCTTGAAGACTTTCATGCCGCACCACAGGCCGATCAGCAATGTGCTGCCAACCACCAGCAGCGAGACGATTAGCCCCGACCAGCCTACCTCGGCAATTTCCTGCAGGCTCACCCGCAGGCCGAAGAACGCCACGGCAATGCGTAACAAGCCGCGAGCGGAAAAATTGATACCCCCGGCCCAGCTTGCCGGCACGCCGTCACGCAGCGCGTTGCCATACAGCGCACCGGCGACGATGCCGACAATCAGCGGGCTGATGCCAAGCCTGGCGATGGCGGGTATGGCCGCCAGTTGCGTGACAGCCAGCGCGAACAGCGCGACGAACAGGATGCCATTGAGCCGCCCTTTGGTAGAAAGGGTAGGGGTGTAGGCAGGATGGGACGGTACCGTGGCCATTTGAGTCCTCCGGGCAATGATTCGACGAGGCCTACGTTAATCCGGTTATAAGCTTATAAAAAATCGTAATTTGGGATGGCAAATATCCGCTTTACTGATATTTTTGGGTTCATGACCCCAGAACAGCTGATAACATTCGCCACCGTTGCCGAGCATGGCAACATCAGCCATGCGGCCCAGGCCCTGCACCTGTCGCAGCCTGCGGTTTCCGGGCAGCTCAAGCTGCTGCAGGAGGCGTTCGGCGAACCCCTCTACCAACGGGCCGGTCGTGGCGTGCGCCTGACAGCGGCTGGCGAGCAACTGCTCGCACACGCCGAGCGCCTGCGCGATACCTTCCGCCAGGCCCAAGCCCTGCGCGAGGCCATGCGCGGGTTGGAGCGCGGCACCTTGCGCATTGGCGCCAGCACTACGCCCGCCAGTTACCTGTTGCCTTACCTGATTGCCGATTTTCATCGGCAGTACCCGGACGTGCTGGTGACGACCTCGCATGGCAACACGGCGGAGATCGTGGCGGCACTGGACAGCGTTGATATCGCCCTGATCGAGGGGCCGCCCGGCCATGAGTTGCCCCTGGGCACGCACACCACGCCGTGGCACGAGGACGAAATCGTGGCGATCGTGCCGCGCGGGCACCCCCTGGCAGGTACGCACAAGCAGCCATTGGCGGCGCTGGGGGCCTATCCGTTGGTGTTGCGTGAAAGCGGCTCGGGGGTGCGGCAGGTCGTTGAGCGGGCATTCGCCCGTGATGGCGTAGCCATGCGTGTGGCGCTGGAAATCGCCGGTGTGGAGGGGGTCAAGGAAGCAGTGCGTGCCGGCATGGGCATCGGCTTTGTTTCAGCCATGTCCATACGCCACGAGGACGGTGCTTTGCAACGCTTGCAGGTGCATTCCCAGGCATTGGTGCGTCGTTTTTCCATATTGATGCCGCACGCCGCTACGCCCTCGCGGGCGGCGGCGCGGTTTCTGGCGTTGTGCATGGCCATGCCACAGGTGGCGTGACGGTGCCGGCCTAGTGGGCGCAAGCTAACCCGCGATGAAGCCGGCACAGCCGCCATCAATTCACCTTGAAAACGTGTTTCATATAGGCCACGAAATTCTCGTCCCGGCACTGGGTCTTGCCAGGGCTATCGGAAATTTTCGCCACCGGCGCCCCATTGCACGCGGTCATCTTGATAACCATGTTCATCGGCGCTACCCCCGGGATATCGCACGTCAACTGGGTACCAATGCCGAAGCTCACATTGATCCGTTCATGCAACGCCCGGTACAGCCCCAGCGCCTTGGCAAAATCCAGCCCATCGGAGAAGATCAGGGTCTTGCTCTTTGGGTCGATCCCCAGCCGCTCATAATGGGCAATGGCTTTTTCCGCCCACGCCAGTGGATCGCCAGAGTCGTGCCGCAAGCCATCGAATAGCTTGGCGAAATACAGATCGAAATCGCCGAGGAAGGCATCCATGGTGATGCAGTCGGTCAACGCTATGCCGAGCAGCCCTCGGTACTCCCTGACCCAGCACTCCAGTGCGGCGGCCTGGCTGTCGACCAGGCGCGGGCCCAACTGCTGGTGTGCCATAAACCATTCGTGGGCCATGGTGCCCAGCGGCTTGAGCTCGAACTCACGCGCCAGGTGCACGTTGCTGGTGCCAACGAAGCGCCCCGGGAAATCATGCTTGAGGATATGCACGACTTCTTCCTGCACCCGGTAGGAGAAGCGCCGGCGCGTGCCGAAGTCCGCCAACTGGAAACCGGCCAGCTCTTCGGCACTGGCCTCGGCCTTCAGCCAGTCGAGCTTCTGGTACAGGCGCTCGCCGACCTGTTCGATCACCACGTCACGGTAGCGGTAGCGGTTGCGCACCTCGCTGATGATCGCCAGCAGCGGGATCTCGTAGAGAATCACATGCAACCAAGGCCCGCGTACGCGCACTGCCAGTTGCCCGGCGGCGTCCAGGCCCACCTGTACATAGCGCAGGTTGAAACGGAACAGGCTTAGAAAGCGAATGAAATCCGGTTTGAGGAAGGGGATTTTCTCCAGATAGGCCAACTGGTCGTGGGTCACCGTGACCTCGGCCAGTTGTTCTACCTGGTAGCGGATTTCAGCCAGGTAGGGAGACAAGTCTTCGTCGTTGCGGCAACGAAACTCCCATTCCACCTCGGCGTTGGGGTAGTTGTGCAGCACTGCCTGCATCATGGTGATCTTGTAGAAGTCGGTGTCCAGCAGGTTCTGGATGATGCGTGGGCCGAAAACACTTTCGCTCATGGGCGTTGTTCCTTGATCAGGGCAAGCTGGTGGTCGAGCGCGGCTTCGTCGCCGCAGAGGATGACCCCTTCGGCGGCCAAGGCGCCGCACGCCTCGATAGCGCCTGCCTGAGTCAGCGCACGGCAGGCCGGCAGGTACAGCAGCACCTCGAAGCCGGCCTGGCGCAGTTGCCGGGCGGTGGTCTTGACGCAGTAGTCCAGGGCCAGGCCGCCGACGATCACCGCGCCGACCTGCTGCACCTTGAGGTATTCGATGACCCCTGTGGAACGGCGTTCGGCGAGGTCGTGATAGCAGGCGCCGTAGGGGTGCAGGTCGGGTTCGACACCCTTCCACACGAAGTAGTCGTAATCGATGGGCGCCGGCAGGCCAGGCAGCAGCTCGAACCCTGGGGTGCCGGGGACGCAGTGGCTGACCCAGGTCAGGTCGGCGTTGGCCATTTGCAGGGGCTGCAGCATGTGCGCCGGGTCGGCGACAACCCAGGCGGCATTGGCCGGGTGGGCATCTTTGCTGCCCAGGCGCAGGTCGGCGCGCAGGGCCATGGTGTTGAGGTCAACCGCAATTTCATGGCCTTCGGGAACCGGGAGTTCCTGCGGCGCGTTGCCGGTGAAGCCGTTCTGCGCATCGACATCGAAACTGGCGATTTTCATGGCAGTTCTCCTTGCTGGACTGGCTACATAATCTACCTGGTGATCTAAGTCTGTCAAGCGTATATCCCTATGGATTTGCTTGTTGATTTACTTAGTGTCTCTGGTGGATTATTAGGCCAGTGAACGAGGAGCAACCCGGTGAGTACAGTTGAAGTCCTGGCCAGTGTCGATATCGTGACCCTGCGCCTGGCCCCCGATGCGCAGCATCTGCAAGTGTTGTTGCACCGCCGTGAGCGCGAACCGCACGCCGGCCAGTGGGCGTTGCCGGGGGTGATCGTCAATGGTCGAACCCCTGACATCAGCCTGGAGGCCGCGGCCGAGCGCGCGTTACGCGAAAAAACCCGGCTGGTGCCGTGCTACATGGAGCAGGTGGGTACCGAGGGCAATGCGTTTCGCGATCCGCGGGGCTGGTCGCTGAGCACCTATTACCTCGCCTTGATCGGCCCTGGGCAGGCAGCCTTGGGTGAGCAGTTGGCGTTTTTCGACCTGGACAGTGTGTTGGCGCGCAAGGTGCTCTTGCCTTTCGACCACACGTTGCTGGTGGAGCGGGCCCGCGAGCGGCTGGCGGCAAAGACCGTGTACAGCAGCCTGCCGCTGTACCTGCTGGCGGAGAAATTCACCGTGCTCGATGCCCTGGGGGCGGTTCAGGCATGCCTGGGGCAGACGGTGAACAGCACCTCGCTGCGTAAACGCCTGGAGCGCTTGCGTGAGCTGGGGTGGGTGAAGGACACCGGGGAGAAGAACCAGCCCAGGCTGGGCCGGCCGCAACAGTTGTATCAGCACACGCCGCTGGGTGGGCGGGTGTTCATGTTTGATCGCAGCCTGTTGCCGGAGGGAGGGTAGAGTTCTGCTTGAGGGGCAGGGGGCGCTGCGACCGAGCGCCCCACCTGCGGTGCTCGGTCATGTATGGGTCAGCTTCCGGCATCGGAGCTCCCAGCGATGGTGCACAACCATCTGCTGGGATTTGCCGGCGCAGCAAACTCAGTGCCCCATGGCCAGCTTGGCACTCAGCTGCCGGCGCCGGTAAGCACTGTCACGGCTGGCCAGCCACCAGTACAGCGGCGAAGTCACCGCCAGCCCTACCAGCCACGACAGGTCGGCGCCGTTGATGTGCTCGGAAATCGGCCCCACGTACAGCGGCGTGTTCATGAACGGGATCTGCACCACGATACCCACCGCATAAGCGAGCAGAGCCTGCGGGTTGTAACGGCCATAGATACCGCCATCGACCTGGAAGATCGACTGGATGTCGTAGTCGCCCTTGTGGATGGCATAGAAGTCGATGAGGTTGATCGCCGTCCACGGCACCAGCACCACCAGCAACACCAGCACCATGTCGACGAAGTGGCCAATGAAGTCCGCCGAAGCGAACACGGCGACCACGCAGCACGCCGACAGCACGATCAGCGACAGTACCGCGCGGCTCTTGGCGGTAGGGATCCAGCGGTAGGCGAAGGTTTGCACCAGGGTGATGATCGACAGCACCGCGCCATACAGGTTGAGGGCGTTGTGGCTGATGACGCTGAGCAGGAACAGCACCAGCATGACGGGGCCGAGGGTCCCGGTGGCCAGTTTGACCGCATCCATGGTGTCCATGCCGGCCGGAATGGCCAGCACCGCCACGGCGCCGAAGATGAACGACAGGCTCGAACCCAGGGCCGAGCCCAGGTAGGTGGCCCAGAAGGTCGAGCTGACTTTCACGTCTGCCGGCAGGTAGCGTGAGTAGTCCGACACGTAGGGCGCAAAGGCGATCTGCCACAGCGCCGCCAGCGACACGGTGGCCAGCCAGCCGGCCAGGTTGAAGCTGCCGCGGCTGAGGAAGTCGTCGCTCTGCACATGGGTAAAGATATAGCCGAAGCCGACCACGATGCCGATACCCAGCACCCAGGTGCCGATGCGGTTGAGGACGTGGATGAAGCGGTAGCCGATGATGCCGATGATGCCCGAACCCAGCGCGCCGATGACGATGCCGACCGGCACCGGTACGGCGTCGACCACACCGTGCAAAGACTTGCCGGCGAGCACGATGTTGGAGGCGAAGAAGCCGATGTACATGACCCCGGCAATCACTACTACCAGCAGCGCGCCCAAGGTACCGAACTGGGCACGGCTCTGGATCATCTGCGGGATGCCCATTTGCGGGCCCTGGGCCGAGTGCAGGGCCATCAGCACGCCACCTAGCAGGTGGCCCACCAGGATGGCGACGATGCCCCATACCAGGTTCAGGTGAAACAGCTGCACGCCCAACGCGCCGGTGACGATGGGCAGCGGCGCAATGTTGCCGCCGAACCACAGCGTGAACAGATCCCTTACCTTTCCATGGCGGTCTTGCGGTGGCACATAGCCGATCGTGTGTTTTTCTATGAGGGGTGCCGAATTGGCTGCACTGGTCATGACTGACTCCAAGGCAAGGTAGGTCATTGGCAACTGCCCGGGTGCGTGCCGGCGATGGGCAACGCGTTCTTGTTGGAGCGATGATGCGGGCCGCTGGGGGAACGGGAAATTAGTAAATATGTACCTATAAGCCTTAAAAAACCTAAGGCTGACAAAAGCTTAAGCGGATGACGGTAGCAAGGAGGGTGCCAGTTGGCTGAGGGGCTTGGGGTAGAGGGGTTGCGCGTTATGTGCGCGGTGATGGGTGAGCTTTGTTGGTGCGACCCGGGCATTTTTGGAGCACAGGGCCAGCACCGGCTAACGCATGAAGTGCACCTTGCCGGTGTCGTCATTGCCCATGTACATGCCATACACCCCAGCCTGCCGCTCCAGGATGTAACGTTCGAGAATCTGCCGGATCGCCGGGTAGTAGATCTGATCCCAAGGGATCTCATCCGGTGCGAAGAACTTGTACGCCAGCGTTTCCGACCCGTATTGCCCGGTTTCTTCGGTCACGATGGCGCGGAAGATGATGTAGACCTCGCTGATTTTCGGCACGCTGAAAATCGAGTACGGCGAAATGATGTCGGCCCGCACGCCGCTTTCTTCCCACACCTCGCGCAGCGCCGCCTGCTCGGTGGTCTCGCCAGCCTCCATGAAGCCCGCCGGCAAGGTCCAAGTGCCGGGGCGTGGCGGGATGGCACGCTGGCACAGCAGGTACTTGCCGTCACGCTCGATGATGCAGCCGGCGATGACCTTCGGGTTGATGTAGTGGATGTAGCCGCAGCCGCCACAATGCAGGCGTTCGTGGGTGTCACCTGCAGGAACGCCCCGGGCCAGTTCCTTGGTACAGTGCGGGCAGTAGCGCGGGGCGTTGGGCATGATCAGCGGCCTGTGGGTGGCGTTAAATACGTGGATCCTTCAGCGCCAGGGGCTCGACGATGTCGCGCACCTTGACGTGGTCTTCCTGCTTCTGGCGCAGGTAATCCAGGGCTACCTTGGCAGCCGCACGCACATGGTCGACCGAGGCCTGGTGGGCAACCAGCGGGTCGCCACCCTTGATTGCCTCGACCATCTTTTCCATCTCGCGGTTGCTGGCGCCGCGGCGGTTTTCCTGCGACACCGAGGTGGCGCGCAGGTAGCTGATGCGTGCCTGCAACTGGCGCAACTGCTGCGCCGCCACCTGGTTGCCGGAGCCTTCCAGCAGCACGTCGTAGAAGCCTTGAACCGAGTCCAGCACCTGCTGCAACTCGCCTTCTTCCAAGGCTTCGCGGTTGACCTCCAGCGCGCGTTCCAGGGCACGGATGTCCTTGGCCTTGGCGTTGAGGGTGAACAACTGCACGATCAGGCCTTCGAGTACGCAACGCAGCTCGTAGATGTCGCGGGCGTCTTCCAGGGTGATGATGGCCACCCGTGGGCCCTTGGCGTCGGCGAATTCCACCAGGCCTTCGGATTCCAGGTGACGCAGCGCTTCGCGTACCGAGGTACGGCTGACCCCAAGGCGGTCGCAGAGGTCGCGTTCGACCAGGCGGTCGCCAGGCAGCAGGTGGAAGTTCATGATCGCCGCGCGCAGCTTGTCTAGCACGATTTCGCGCAGGGTAACGGGGTTGCGGTTGACCTTGAAGCTGTCGTCGAGTGGCTGGCGTTTCATCAAGTGCGCTCTTAAAGAGGCTGCCCGGCCGCAACCGCAATAGCACCACGAACCTTGGGTGCTCCTTGCGTGGGTTCGAACAGCCCGGTGTTAACGGGTTGGCTCCGCATCGGCTTCAGCGAACGCTTCGCGGGCCAGGCGGAAGCTGTCCACCGCCGCGGGCACGCCGCAATAAATGCCGACCTGGAGCAGGATCTCGCGAATCTGTTCACGGCTCAGGCCATTACGCAATGCGCCGCGAATGTGCAGCTTGAGCTCGTGGGGCCGGTTGAGCGCGGAAATCATGGCCAAGTTTATCATGCTGCGCTCTTTGAGCGAGAGGCCTTCACGGCCCCAGACGTGGCCCCAGCAGTATTCGGTGACCAGTTCCTGCAACGGCTTGGTGAAGTCGTCGGCGTTCTGGATCGAGCGGTTGACGTAGTCTTCGCCCAGTACCTGGGTGCGGATTTGCAGGCCTTTCTCGTACTTATCATTGCTCATGCGCAGTGCTCCGGAATGAAACAGGGACATCGGCGGTGGCTTGTTCGCGGGCTTGCCCGCTCCCACAGGTAATGCGCAGGTCTCGGGAACTGCGCCGCCCCTGTGGGAGCGGGCAAGCCCGCGAAGAAGCCAACACCGGCTTAAAGGTCTATCAGCCCAAAGGCGGCAGGGCGCCCAGCTTGCCCTTGTGGTACACCATCGGCGTGACCGGCTGCTCGGGCAGCACCAGGTTCTTCACCGCACCCACGATGATCGCATGGTCCCCGCCGTCATACTCGCGCCACAGTTCGCACTCGATGATCGCCGTGGCCTTCGCCAGCAGCGGGTTGCCCAGCTCGCTCAGGTGCCACTCGATGCCCTTGGCCTTGTCCTTGCCCTTGCCGGCAAACGCATAGGCCTCGGCGGTTTGCTCGGCCGACAGCAGGTGGATCGCGAACTGCTTGCTGTCGCGCAGGATCGGGTAGGTGTCAGAGGCGTAGTTGGGGCAGAACAGCACCAGCGCCGGGTCGATCGACAGGGCGCTGAAGGCACTGGCGGTGATGCCGACGATGCCACCGTCGGCGTCAAGGGTGGTGACAACCGTGACGCCGGACGGGAAGGAGCCCATCACGTCTTTGTAGATGCCAGGTTCCATCATCTCGTGCTACCTCTTAGCGCATCACAAACGGGTCGGGCATGGGCGCGGTGGACAGGTTGATCCACACGGTCTTCAGCTCGGTATAGGCCAGCACCGAATCGATGCCACTCTCACGGCCGTAGCCGCTGTTCTTGAAACCGCCGATCGGGGCCATGGCCGACACGGCGCGGTAGGTGTTGACCCAGATGATGCCCGAGCGCACGTCACGGGCCAGGCGGTGGGCGCGGCCCAAGTCGCGGGTCCAGATACCGGCCGCCAGGCCGAACTGCGAGTCGTTGGCGATTTCCAGCGCCTGCTCCTCGGTCTTGAAGCGGATGACCGCCGCGACCGGGCCGAACACTTCTTCCTGCATGATGGTCATCGAGTTGCTGTCGCACTCGAACAGGGTCGGTTCGTAGAACCAGCCTTCGCCTTCGACCTCGGCCCGCTTGCCACCCATGTGCAGCTTGGCGCCTTCAGCCTTGGCCGCAGCGACCAGGCCTTCGACCACGGCCAACTGCTGAGCGGTCGCCATCGGGCCCATT
The DNA here is from genome assembly GCF_007633355.1 of Pseudomonas sp. BJP69. Classification (NCBI taxonomy): domain Bacteria; kingdom Pseudomonadati; phylum Pseudomonadota; class Gammaproteobacteria; order Pseudomonadales; family Pseudomonadaceae; genus Pseudomonas; species Pseudomonas sp. BJP69. The sequence goes on along the minus strand of NZ_CP041933.1, from coordinate 3,167,492 downwards.
TCGCTGGCATCGTCCTGCGGGTTGCCGATGCGGATGCGCTTGGCGCGGGCAATCAGGCGCTCGACGAACTCGTCGAAAATCTCGTCCTGCACCAGCAGGCGCGATCCGGCGACGCAGCTTTGCCCTGAGGCGGCATAGATGCCGGCCACGGCGCCGTTGATGGCGCTGTCCAGGTCGGCATCGGCGAAGATGATGTTCGGCGATTTGCCGCCCAGCTCCAGCGACAGCTTGGCGAAGTTCTCGGCACTGCTGCGCACCACGTGGCGGGCAGTGGCTGCACCGCCGGTGAAGGCGATCTTGCGCACCAGCGGGTGGCGGGTCAGCGCCGCGCCGGTGCTTGGACCGTAACCGGTGACCACGTTGACGACACCCGGCGGGAAGCCGGCTTCCAGGGCCAGGCGGGCCAGCTCCAGGATGGTCGCCGAAGCGTGCTCGGACGGCTTGAGCACGATGGTGTTGCCGGCCGCCAGGGCCGGGGCCAGTTTGATCGCGGTAAGGTACAGCGGGCTGTTCCACGGGATGATGCCGGCGACCACGCCGATCGGCTCGTGCACGGTGTAGGCGAACAGGTCGGGCTTGTCCAGCGGCAGGGTGCCACCTTCGAGCTTGTCGGCCAGGCCGGCGGTGTAGTGGAAGAACTCGGGCAGGTAACCGACCTGGCCGCGGGTTTCGCGAATCAGCTTGCCGTTGTCACGGCTCTCCAGCTGCGCCAGGTGCTCTTTGTTCTCGGCAATCAGGTCACCCAGGCGACGCAGCAGCTTGCCGCGCGCGGTGGCCGTGATGCTGCGCCACTGCTTGCTGTCGAAGGCACGCTGGGCGGCCTGCACGGCCAGCTCCACATCGGCCTCGTCGGCATCGGGCAACTGTGCCCAGGCCTGGGCGGTGGCCGGGTTGAGGCTGTCGAAGGTCTTGCCGCTCTGGGCATCGCGCCATTGGCCGTCGATGCACATCTGGAAACGAACGAGGGTCATGCAACAATCCCCTTGGCGGATTCGGTAAGGGTGCGGGCTTGCGCGAGGAAGTCCAGCAGCATCTTGTTGACTTCACGCGGTGCTTCCACCGCCATCATATGCCGTTGCTCGGCCAGCACCACACTGTGCGCACCTGGGATGCGCGCCGCGAGCTGGCGGGTCATGGCCGGTGTGGAGCCCGAGTCGAGCTCGCCGGTGGCGATCAGTGTCGGCACCTGGATGCTGCCCAGGTCGCTGGCGCGGTACATGTCCTGGGTGGCGAACAGCGAATAAGTGGTGTGGTAGCCCTGCGGGTCATTGCTCGCCAGGACCTGGCGGATAGCGGCGACCTGGGCCGGGTTGGCGGCCTTGTATTCACGGCTGAACCAGCGTTCGAGGGCGGCGTCGACGTTGGCGTCGGGGCCCAGTTCTGCGGCCTGGGCTGCGCGGGCGATAACGCCGGCGCTCTGCTCGGGGCTGCGGTTGAACACACTGTTGAGAACCACCAGTGCCGCCAGGCGCTGCGGGTAGTTGAGGGCAAAGGCCCGGGCAACCAGGCCGCCCATGGAAAAGCCGATCACCGTGGCCTGGGCGATTTGCAGGTGGTCAAGCAGTTCGGCGAGCTGGTCGGCATAGCTTTCCAGCGGCGTATCGGCAGCCGGCACGCGGCTTTGCCCGTGGCCGAGCATGTCATAGGCGATGACGCGGTAGTCGTTGGCCAGGCCAACGAACTGACCGCCCCACATTTCCTTGTTCAGGCCCACGCCGTGGATCAGTACCACGGGTTGGCCTTGGCCGACGGACAGGTAGCTGGTGCCGGCAGGTGTGCGTTCAGCGACAGGCTGAATCATGGAGGGCGCTCCTTGAAGGTCGGGCGCGGCGGGTAAGCACGCCACGCCCCGGCCCGTCTTGGTTGTTGTTATTGAGCGCTGGCTTTTTCGGCAGCCAGTTCTTCCAGGTCGATGTAGCGGTTGCCGATGCGCGGGTGCAGGCGGCCGCCGTCGGCAGCGCCCAGCACCACGACGATTTCATCGGCACGCGGTGCGTCTTCGATCTGCATCTCCAGGGTGATGTAGTGCGAGCGCAGGCCCTCGTCGTCTTTCTGCATCATCGGGATCTGGATCGAGGTGCCTGGGCCACCACGTTTGTTGGTGAAGCTCAGGTAGCTCTTGGCCTGTACCGCTTCGCGGTAGTGGTTGCCAAAGCGCAGGGTGTGGATCACCGCCGAGGCATGCTCGATTTCGCCATCGGCACCCACCACGGCGGCCTTGCCGTAGGCCTCGATCTTGTCGGCCCCACCAATGGCGGCAGTCAGGCGCTCGACCATCAGCGCGCCCAGCTCCGAGCAGTTGGCGCGGATTTCCGGCTTCAGATCTTCAACGAAACCGCGACCGGCCCATGGGTTCTTGATCACCACGGCCAGGCCGACCATGGTCACCGGCTTGTCGGTGGCCTTGCCGCCTTCGATGCGGGTCTCTTCGGAGTAGGTGACGATCTTGCGGATTTCGAAACTCATGGGTGGCTCCTGGTGAGGGTTATCAGCTCTTGTTGTCTGATGGTATACCATAATATTTGTTGTGCAAGAGGGGGGTGGAAATTTCTCTTGCGGGGGGACGGGAGGCTGCAAGTCGTAAGCTGCAAGTCGAAAGTCGAAAGTCGAAAGCAGATCTGCTTTTGCTTGCAGCTTGCAGCTTGCAGCTTGCCGCTAAAAAAGCCCGCTCGCGCAAGCCGCATGGGCCTACGGGAGCGGGCTGTGTCCCGCAATGTTTCAGGCAATGGGAATTCAGGCGAACGCCGGTACCACTTCCTTGATGAACAGTTCGAGGGACTTCTTCTTCTCGGCGTGGGGCAGGCTGTTGTCGCACCAGAAGCTGAACTCGTCGACACCCAGCTCCTGGTAATAGCGGATGCGCGCGATGATCTCTTCCGGGGTGCCGATCATGGTGTTCTTGCGGATGTTCTCCAGCTGGAACGCCGGCACTTCGGCAAACTTGGACTCCGGGCTTGGCTCCAGGAAGCCGTTGACCGGGGTGGTCTTGTTGCCGAACCAGGCATCGAAGGTGCGGTAGAAGCGTGAAATGGCCTGGGCCCCGACCTTCCAGCCGTCCGGCTCGGCCGGGCTGTGCACGTGGGTGTGGCGCAGCACCATCAATTGCGGGCGCGGTACGTCGGGGTTGTTGTCCAGGGCGGCCTGGAACTTGTTCTTCAGGTCGAGTACTTCCTCGTCGCCCTTCATCAGCGGCGTGACCATGACGTTGCAGCCGTTGGCCACGGCAAAGTTGTGCGAGTCCGGGTCGCGGGCGGCGATCCACATGGGCGGCGTAGCGTTGAACGGCTTCGGTACGCTGGTGGAAGTGGGGAATTTGTAGACTTCGCCGTCATGGGCATAGTCACCTTCCCAGAGCTTGCGCACCACCGGCACCATCTCGCGCAGGGCCTTGCCGCCGTCGGTGGCCGGCATGCCACCGGCCATGCGGTCGAATTCGAACTGGTACGCGCCACGGGCCAGGCCCACTTCCATGCGGCCGTTGCTGATCACGTCGAGCAGGGCACATTCACCTGCCACGCGAATCGGGTTCCAGAACGGCGCGATGATGGTGCCGGCACCCAGGCGGATCTTTTCGGTGCGTGCCGCCAGGTACGCCAGCAATGGCATCGGGCTTGGCGAAATGGTGTATTCCATGGCGTGGTGTTCGCCGATCCACACGGTGCTGAAACCGCCGTCTTCGGCCATCAGGGTCAGTTCGGTCAGGTCTTCGAACAACTGGCGGTGGCTGACCTGTTCATCCCAACGTTCCATGTGTACGAACAACGAAAATTTCATGGGGCTTTCCTCAACGCTTGAAAGGGGCTGGCGCCAGGCAGGGGGGGCGCCAGCTGTCTCGATTCACAATGGGCTTCAGGCCAAGGCCGGCAGGCTGGCCATCTTGCCGCGGCAGTACACCATCGGCCGCGGCGCCTGGGCTGGAACGATCAGGTTGTGCACCTTGCCGACCATGATGGCGTGGTCGCCACCTTCGTATTCGCGCCACAGCTCGCACTCGATGACCGCCGTGGCGCCGGCCAGGATCGGGTTGCCCAGCTCGCTGAGGGTCCACTCGATACCGTTGGCCTTGTCTTTGCCTTTCTTGGCGAACGCATAGGCGTGTGCCTGCTGCTCACCCGAGAGCAGGTGAATGGCGAAGCGCTTCTGCTTGATCAGTACCGGGTAGGAGTCGGAGCTGTAGTTGGGGCAGAACAGCACCAGCGGCGGCTCCATCGACAGGGAGGAAAATGCGCTGGCGGTCAGGCCGACGACCGAGCCGTCGTCGTCCAGGGTGGTGATGACGGTAACGCCGGACGGGAAGGAGCCCAGGACGTTCTTGTAGACGGTTGCGTCGATCATCGGGTTTACCTCTAAAAGGCTGCGGTGGTCCGCGGTTTTTATCGTTGATGTGTCTGATGGTATACCGTAATACCTATTTTGCAAGCAGAATTTTCAGCCGCACATTTTCACGATGAGCGGCGAAAAGCCACGGAATACGGGGCTTTGCTCGGTGTGGTGGTTTGTCGAAGGGGTTTTTCAAGCAGAACAGAGGCCGCTTTTTCGTGCGGATCAGTGTTGTCAAAAGTCTGGAATACCATAATATGGTCCGCAGCTGAGAGGCCGCCTAGATGCGGTTTCCTTACAACGATAAAAACGACCTTTCGAGCTGAAAACCATGTCCCAACCGTCGTCGCAACACCAGTTTGTCGAGAATCACACGGTCGATTATGTGCCACCTGCCGAGCGCCATGGGAAGGCGCGCGACCTGTTCACCCTCTGGTTCAGCACCAACATTGCGCCACTGCCGATCGTCACCGGTGCCATGGTGGTACAGGTGTTCCACCTGAACCTGTTGTGGGGGCTGGTGGCCATCGTGCTGGGCCATCTTGTCGGGGGCGTGGTCATCGCCTTGGCCTCTGCGCAGGGACCGCAGCTGGGCATTCCGCAGATGGTGCAGAGCCGTGGCCAGTTCGGCCGCTATGGCGCCTTGCTGATCGTGTTCTTCACGGCGTTGATCTATGTTGGCTTCTTCATTTCCAACATCGTGTTGGCCGGCAAGACCATCCACGGCATCAGCCCGAGCGTGCCGATGCCAGGGGCGATCGTGATCGGCGCCTTGAGCGCCACCGCCATCGGCGTGGTCGGCTACCGTTTCATCCACATCCTCAACCGTATCGGCACCTGGGTGATGGGCTCGGCACTGCTGGCCGGCTTCATCATGATGTTCATCCAGGACCTGCCTGCCGATTTCTTCAGCCGCGGCGCCTTCAACCTGTCGGGCTTCATCGCCACCGTCTCGCTGGGTGTGATCTGGCAGATCAGCTTCTCGCCGTATACCTCCGACTACTCACGCTACCTGCCGCGTGAAGTCGGCATTGCCAAGCCGTTCTGGGCGACTTATTTCGGCGCTACCCTGGGCACCATCTTGTGCTTCAGCTTTGGTGCGGTGGCGGTGCTGTGCGTGCCGCAAGGCACCGATGCGATGGACGCGGTGAAGCAGGCCACCGGCTGGCTGGGGCCGATCCTGATGGTGCTGTTCCTGCTCAACATCATCAGCCACAACGCCCTCAACCTGTATGGCGCGGTGTTGTCGATCGTGACTGCAATCCAGACCTTCGTTGCCCAGTGGACCCCCAGCGTGAAGGTTCGGGTGATCCTGGCCTCGGTCATACTGCTGGGCTGCGGTATGGTCGCGCTGAACGCCTCGGCAGATTTCATCGGCCAGTTCATCGGCCTGATCCTGGCGCTGCTGTTGGTGCTGGTGCCGTGGGCCTCGATCAACCTGATCGACTTCTACCTGATCAAGAAGGGCCAGTACGACATCGCCTCGATCTTCAGTGCCGACGGCGGCATCTATGGCCGCTTCAATCACCATGCAATCGTTGCCTATGCCTGCGGCATCCTGGTGCAGCTGCCGTTTGCCAATACCTCGTTGTATGTCGGGCCGTACTCCAACCTGGTCGAAGGCGCCGACTTGTCCTGGCTGTTCGGCTTGCTGGTGACGGTGCCGCTGTACTACTGCCTGGCCACGCGCAGCAAGGCTGGCGAGAAGGCGGGGCGGGTTTTGAGTGTGAACGACTGATAGTCACGTGTGGCTGCAACAGGGGCTGCTTCGCAGCCCATCGCAGGCAAGCCAGCTCCCACAGGGGACGCATCAGGGCTGATAGGTGTTTGTCACAAGATATGCAGTGCCTGTGAGATCGAGCGCCGCCCGCGCGGCGCAATCGCGAGCTGCGCTCGCTCCTACGTTTGTTTCGGGCCAATTATTCCTGTGGGGTTCGCGCGCGAACGCCTTGGTGCATGCCTCGATATCGCGCCGTACAAACAAGGCGGCCGCGCGCGCCTGTCACAGGCGTTACTGGCCCGAAACAAACGTAGGAGCGAGCGCAGCTCGCGATTGCGCCGCGCGGGCGGCGCTCGCTCTAACAGGCGCTGCCATACCTTGTGGCAAAAACCTGTCAGCCCTAAGGCGATCCCTGTGGGAGCTGGCTTGCCTGCGATGGGCCGCGATGCGGCCCCGGCTATCTCAGATCAGACCTTGAACTGTGCCACCATGCCATTCAGGTCCACGGCAAGGCGCGACAGGTCCTGCGCTGCCGCACTGGTCTGGTTGGCCCCCGCCGAGGTCTGCATGGCCAGGTCACGGATATTCACCAGGTTGCGGTCCACCTCACGGGCCACCTGCGCCTGTTGTTCCGAGGCACTGGCTATCACCAGGTTACGCTGGTTGATCGAGGCCATCGCTTCGGCAATCACCTCCAGCGCCTGCCCGGCGCCCTCGGCCACTTCCAGCGTGCCCGTGGCACGCCCCTGGCTGCTGTGCATCGCGGTCACCGCGCGCTCGGTGCCGTTCTGGATCCCGGCAATCATCTGCTCGATTTCGGCCGTCGACTGCTGGGTACGGTGGGCGAGGGCACGAACTTCGTCCGCCACCACCGCAAAGCCACGGCCTGCCTCACCGGCGCGGGCGGCTTCGATGGCGGCGTTGAGCGCCAGCAGGTTGGTCTGCCCGGCAATTGCACCGATCACATCCAGCACCCGGCTGATCTCGTTGGCATTGCTGGCCAGCTGTTCGATTTCGCTGGAAGTGCCGGTCACGTCCGCCACCAGGTGCTGGATGGAGGCCAGCGCCTGGTTGACCCGGTCGCGGCCATCGCGGGTAGTCTGGTCGGCACCTCTGGAGGCGTCTGCGGTGCTCACCGCATTGTTGGCCACTTCTTCGACCGCCGCGGTCATCTGGTTGACGGCCGTTGCCGCCTGGTCGATTTCGGCACTTTGCTGGTGCAAGCCGCGGCTGGTGTCTTCGGTGACGGTGTGCAGCTCTTCGGACGCCGAGGCCAGTTGGTCGGACGAGGCGGCTATCTGCCGAATGGTGTCGCGCAGGCTGGTCTGCATGCGGCTCAACGCGCGCAGTAGCAAGGCCGGCTCGTCGCGGCCCACCACCTGGATTTCGCGAGTCAGGTCGCCGGTGGCCACGCGTTCAGCCACGGCCACGGCCTCGGCCAACGGCCGCACGATACTGCGGGTGAGCAGGGTGGCGATGGCGGCAAGCGCCAGAACAATCACCAACAGCGCGCCTATCAGCGCCTGGAACGCTTCGTCAGCCACATCGCTGCTGCGCTGCGAGGCTTGCTCGGCACTTGTGCCGTTGTAGGCAATCAGCGCGGTCATGGCCTGCATCATGCTATCGGCGCTTTGGGTCAGCGGCCCGCTGATCAGTTGCCTGGCGTCGTCCATCCGCCCGCTGGTGAGCCCCTGCAGCACACGCCCCTGTACGTCGGAATACTGCTGATGGGCAGTCATGAAAGCGTTGAACAGGTTTTGGTCATCGGTGGCAGCCACCATGCCAGCGTAATGCTTCAAGCCCTTGGAAAGCTCGATGTTGATGCTGTCCAGCATCTGCAGGTTGCGCTTGCGATCATCGCTGTTGTCGTCGAGCGCGGCACGTAACGTAAGGGCGCGGGCGCGGCCCAGGTCGGTGCTGATTCCACTGAGGGCTACCACTGCCGGCATCCAGGTCACCCGGATCTCGTCCGTAGCGCTGTCCATCTGCCGGGTTTCGTAAAGTGCGATCAGGCCCATCACCAGCACCAGAACGCCCAACAGGGTGAATGCGCTTGCTGCGCGAATGCCGATCTTCAAATTCCTTAACTGCATGAAGTACTCCTTGATGGTGGCGTGCAGGCCTCGAGAACGCAGGCGGCTACCGGTGTAAACGCAGTGGCGCCAGGCTCGGGATGCACCGCAAAGTCGTTTGTAGGTCTCACCCTCTTTACTGTTTTTGGATGCGATGATGCCATATGGCCATCATCCTTGAACAGACATTCAAGTTACGGGATCTGCTGATAAAACCAAGGAAAATTGTCAGTTTTATCCGGGAAGTCAGCTTCAACGTGGCGCCTCGCAAGTCGGCTTTCGGCGCAGTAGAGCTGCTTAACGCCCTTCGTGGCCCCGCCGGTAGGCCCCTGGCTGTATGCCCACTGCCTTGGCGAAGGCCCGGGTAAAAGCGGCCACCGATTGGTACCCCACCTGTGCACCCACTTGCTCCACCGTGTTGCCCGCCTGCAGCAACCGGCAAGCATGGCGCATGCGCAACGCCAGCAGCACTTGGCCTGGCGACTGCCCGGCCAGCTCGCTGAAGCGTTTGAAGAAAGCCGAGCGCGACAACCCGGTGCAGGCCGCCATGCTCTCCAGTGTCCAGGCTTTGCCGGGTTGCTCGATCAGTTGCTCGAGCAACCCGGCGAACGCCGGCTGCCGAGCAAGCGCGATCAGCCCGCCCAGGGGCTGCCCGGCATCCACTTGCTGGCGCAGTGCATACAGAAAGAGCAAGTGCGTCAGGCGCTCCAGAAAGGTTTGCGAAGGCCCGGTTTGGCGTTGGCATTCGTCCAGGATCAGCCCGAACAACGCCCCCGCCGCGCTCCCGGCGGGGTCTTCGGCACGCAGCAGGATCCAGTCGGCCAGGCCCTCGACAATCAGCGAAGACAAACCCGACTGGAAACGGAAGAAGCCACAGACCAGGCCGACCCCATCGCTGGCGTCGCCGTCCAGCGCCTGCATGGTTTGACGCGGTTGCGCACAGGCGCCTGCCGCGTCCTGGTCGCTGGACAGGCGATAACCCAGGTCGCGCAACAGGAATACGGCGTCGCCTTTTCTCAGGCACACCGGCTGCGCCTGGCCGTCGAGGTGCAGCCAGCAATCGCCCTGCACCACCAAGTGGAAGCTGGCACGGCCCATACCCTGGGTGCTGGCGTGCCAGCCGCCACAGTAGCGGCCGACATGAAACAGGCTGGCATCCAGCTCCAGACCTTCTAATAACCAATCGACGAGCGCGGCGGACGAAATCATCTAATGCAAAGACTCAGGAGCAAGGAAAGGCGACTGATGAATATGGAGGGTACTTCTTATAACCACCAGACTGTAGTGACATCCATCAGGGAGACCACTCCATGTCCTCGCGCATTACCTTACACACCCTGGAAAGCGCCCCGGAAGCAGCGCGCCCGTTCCTTGAGAACGCGCAGAAGAATTCGGGCTTCATCCCCAACCTGCTCGGGGTGCTGGCCAACGCGCCAGCGGCACTGGAAACCTACGTGACCGTTTCGGCATTGAATGGCAAGTCCGACCTGAGCCTGGCCGACCGCGAAGTGGTGCAACTGATTGCCGCCACCCAACATGGCTGTGATTTCTGTGTGGCGGGGCACACCGCCGTGGCGTTGAACAAGGCCAAGCTGCCGCAGGAGGTGGTCGATGCCCTGCGGGCCCGCGGCGAGCTGCCCAATGCCCGTTACGAAGCCTTGGCCGCCTTCGCCCGCGAAGTGATCGCGACCCGCGGCAATGTGAGCCAGGCCACGTACCAGGCATTCCGGGATGCCGGCTTCAGCGAAGGCAATGCGCTGGAAGTGATTCTTGGCGTGAGCCTCGCAACCCTGTGCAACTTTGCTAATGTGTTCGCCCAAACGCCGCTCAATGACGAGCTTGGCAAGTACCGCTGGCAGCCCACTGCATGATCTGCCTCTGCTAGCGGCGGTACAGCGGTAGTTGTAGGAGCGGCCATGTGCCGCAAAGGGGCCGCCAGGCGGCCCGGCGTTCTCAAAGGAGCAAGACCATGCAGGATTGTGCATTTCGACAGTGGCTGGATGCCAATGCCGAGGCCATAGATCGGGGCCTGTGCGAGCCGCAGCACGTGCTGGCGCAAATCGCCGAATCGCAACTGCTGCGCGTGGGCGTCGACCCTGCCCTGGGCGGTACGGGCGGGCAGGTGACCGACGCCGTCGAGGCCATCGCTGCCATTGCCAGCCGCTCGCTGGCTGCCGCTTTCGTGTGTTGGGGCCAGCGCGCCTTTATCGAGTACCTGTTGCAAAGCCCCAACCAGCCGCTGCGCGCGCGCTTGCTGCCACAGCTGTTGGCCGGCGAGCTGGCCGGTGCCACCGGCCTGTCCAATGCCATGAAGTTCCTCTCTGGCATCGAAGCCCTGCAAGTGCGCGGCCGCCCGGCGGGCGATGGCTGGCACCTGGAGGGCCGCCTGCACTGGGTGACCAACCTGCGCAAGAGTGGGTTCGTGGTAGCGGCGGCCATCGAGGACGACGCGGGCGGTGCTCCGTTCGTACTGGCCATTCCTTCGGATGCCCAAGGCCTGCAACGTTCTGACGACTTGCAACTGATGGGCTTGCAGTCGAGCAACACCGCTGCCTTGGCCTTCCACCAGGTGCCGCTGGCACGTGACTGGTTGCTGCACGACAATGCCCGCGCTTTCCTGCCGCAGGTCCGCCCGGCCTTCCTGGCGTTGCAGTGCGGCATGGCCATTGGCCTGGCGCGCCGGGCACTGGACGAAGTGCAGGCCCACCTGCAGGGGCGTGCCTCATTCCTGGACGAAGCCCGCCAGGTGCTCAGCGAGCGCCTGGAGAATACCGTCAGCGAGCTCAAGCAAGGTTTGCTCGATGGCCGCTTCCTGCAACAACCGGCGGCCTTGTTCAAGCTGCGCATCACCCTGGCCGAAAGCGCCGCCGACGCGGTGCAACTGGAATTGCAGGCCAGTGGTGGCAAAGCCTACCTCAGCGAGTATGGCGAAGGTTTTGCCCGCCGCTGGCGCGAATCAGCGTTCGTGCCGATCGTCACGCCCAGCCTGGTGCAGCTGCGGGCCGAGCTGCACCGCCAGGCAGCCGGGGCATGAGTGCAATGTTGCTCGAAGCCCGTGACATCAGCCTGGGCTACCCGGGCGAGGGCGGCTGGCAGCAAGTGCTGGCGCAGTTCGACCTGCAGCTGGGGCGCGGCGAGGTGGTGAGCATTCTGGGCCCCAGCGGTGTTGGCAAGTCCAGCCTGTTGCGGGTATTGGCCGGCCTGCAGCAGCCGGGTGGTGGCAGCGTGCGGCTGCATGGCCAGCCGCTGCAGGGCCCACACCCGCGCCTGGCGGTAGCCTTCCAGGACCCCAGCCTGCTGCCTTGGCTGAGCCTGGAGAAAAACGTCGCCTTCGGCCTGGACTTCGCCCGCCAGCCCAAGCTGGCGGCTGCCGAACGCCGTGCACGTATCGACCACGCTATCGCCGCCGTGGGCCTGGGCCACGCCCGCAGCCACTACCCGGCGCAGCTGTCTGGCGGCATGGCCCAGCGGACCGCGCTGGCCCGTTGCCTGGCACGGCAGCCCGAAGTGCTGTTGCTCGACGAACCGTTCGGCGCGCTGGATGAAGTCACCCGTGCCGACATGCAGCAATTGCTGCTGCAATTGATCGCCACCCACAACACGGCGGCGGTGCTGATCACCCACGATATCGACGAAGCCCTGTTGCTGTCCGACCGTGTGCTGCTGCTGGGCGACCATCCAGCGCACATCCTCGGCCAGTGGCACATCGGCCTGCCGCAGCCGCGCACGCAGCGGGTAGAAGAACTGGGCGCCCTGCGCATTGAAATTCTCAAGACGCTCCGGCGAGCAAGCCGCACGGTCGAACCCACCCCAATCCCCCAGGCCTCGGAGGCTGCCCATGTGCATGGATGACTGCTGTTCCTCGTCTTCACGACGTGATTTTCTCAAGCTGGGCGCCATGCTCACCGCCGCCGGTGCACTGCCGTTGCTGTCGAGCCTGCAGGCCCGCGCCGCTGCCGAGCCGGACGCGCCGGTACGTATCGGCTACCTGCCGATCACCGACGCAACGCCCTTGCTGGTGGCGCACAACAACGGCCTGTTCGAAGCCGAGGGTATCAAGGCCGAACGCCCGGTATTGCTGCGCAGTTGGGCACAGGTGATCGAGGCGTTCATCTCTGGCCAGGTGAACGTGATTCACCTGCTGTCGCCGATGACCGTGTGGGCGCGCTATGCCAGCAAGGTGCCGGCCAAGGTGGTGGCGTGGAACCACGTGGGCGGTTCGGGCCTGACCGTCGCCCCCGACATCACAGACATGAAGCAGTTGGGTGGCAAGACCGTGGCCATACCCTTCTGGTACTCGATCCATAACGTCGTGCTGCAGCAGATGCTCAACGACAACGGCCTGACACCGGTGTCGAAGCCGGCCAATGCGGCATTGGCAGACAATGAAGTGAACCTGCTGGTGTTGCCGCCCTCCGACATGCCACCGGCCCTGGCCAGCAAGCGCATAGCCGGTTACATCGTCGCCGAGCCGTTCAACGCCCTGGCCGAGAACCTCAAGGTTGGCCGCGTGCAGCGCTTCACGGGCGATGTCTGGCGCAACCATGCCTGCTGCGTGGTGTTCATGCACGAACACGACCTCGACAACCGCCCCGAGTGGTCGCAGAAGGTGGTCAATGCCATCGTCAAGGCCCAGCACTGGACCCGCGACCACCGCGCCGAAGCAGCAGCCTTGCTGTCGCGTGCTGGCGCCAACAAGTACACGCCCCATGACCCGGCGGTGCTGGCCAAGGTCCTTGCCCCGGCGGCCGAGGACCGTGCCGGCTACATCGCCAGCGGCGCTATTCGCCACCAGCAGTGGGACGAAAAGCGCATCGATTTCCAGCCTTACCCGTTCCCGAGCTACACCGAAGCACTGGTCCAGCGCTTGCAGCACACCCTGATCGAAGGTGACCACGCGTTCCTCGCCGGCCTGGACCCGGCGCAGACTGCCCGCGACCTGGTGGATGACCGCTTCGTGCGTAACGCCATTGCCGCCGTGGGCGGGCCGTCGGTGTTCGGCATAGCCGACAACTACGAGCGCAGCGAGGAGTTCGCCGTCTGATGCGTACGCACGTGGTACATGCCGGGCTTGGCCTGGCCGGCTTGCTGGGCTTGCTGGCACTGTGGTGGGCCGGGGTCGCCGTGTTCGGCCAGGCCGATGGCCTGTCGGCCCGGTTTGCACCGCAGGCCACGTTGGCCAGCCTGGTCGAGCTGTTGGGGCAGGGCGAGGTCTACGGGCATATCTGGGTCAGCCTCAAGCGCATCCTGGTGGGTTTGTTGCTGGCGTTGCTGATTGGTGTGCCGTTGGGGTTGCTGGTAGGTAGCTACCGGCACCTGGAGGCGGCGACCACGCCGGCATTCCAGTTCCTGCGCATGATCTCGCCGTTGTCGTGGATGCCGGTGGTGGTGATGCTGATGGGCGTGGGTGACCAGCCGATCTACTTTTTGCTGGCGTTCGCCGCGTTGTGGCCGATCCTGCTCAACACCGCCGCCGGGGTGCGGCAACTGGACCCGCGCTGGCTGCAGTTGAGCCGCAGCCTGAGTGCCACGCGCTGGGAAACCTTGTGCAAGGTGATCGTGCCGGGGGTGATTGGCCACGTGCTGACGGGTGTGCGCCTGGCCATCGGGATCCTGTGGATCGTGCTGGTGCCCTGCGAAATGCTGGGGGTCAGTGCAGGGCTGGGCTATTTCATTCTCGATACCCGCGACCGCCTGGCGTACTCCGAGCTGATGGCCATGGTGCTGTTGATCGGTGTGCTGGGCTTTCTGCTCGATGCCCTGGCGCGCGGGCTGCACCGGCGCTGGGTGCATGGCTGAGCCGCCGGGCCGCGCCGAGCTTGAGCGGTGCGGCCCTGAGCGTTGTGCTTGACGGTGCGATCAGTGCACGTGCTGGCGCTGGCGCACACACTCCTGCGCCTGTGCGGTCAGCGCGTCCAGCCGCTCGTCGCGCATCTGCTCCGCTTCGATCATCGCATCTTCGCCTTGCTGGTTGAGCAGGTAGGTATGAATCTGCAGCACCTCGGCGGTCTGGTAGATGGGGGCGATGTCCAGGCGGCCGATCAGTGCTCCGCTGGCCTGGCCGGTGCTGCTCATCAGCACCTGCGGACCCTTGGCGGCCACCACCTGCATACCCATGGCTTCGAACCACGGTACCTGGTTGGCGAAGGCGTTCAGCTCGACGCAGGCATGGCGCGCCTGCAGGTCGCCCAGCAGCGCCCGGGCGATGCCCTGGCGCCGATGGCTGGCGCGTACGGCCATGAATGCCAGGGCACAGGCCTGCTCATCGTCCTCGGCGGGTAGCGACAAGGCAAAGCCCAACAACTGGTCAGGCGCTTCGGCATCCAGTGCCAGGGTCAGCGCCACGGCCAGCCCGCGAGTGCCGTCCAGGGCTTGCAGGTACTGGTGCACCTCCATGCCGACGCCGTACTGGTACAGCGGGTACAGCGGGTTGTCTGCACTGATCGCGACACTGCTCAATTCACCGACGTTGTGAATCACCAGCTCGCGGATCTGGTTCTGGAAAGACTCGGGCGGCACGCTGTCAAGGCGGCTCAGGATGAACATCGGGGGGCAGGCTCCGGCGGTTGGACTGTACAGCCCGCACCGGGAGGGCGCGGGCTGTACAGTCTAACCGGTTTTGACCCATCAGCCGCGTGCCTGTAGTGCGCCGAGCATCAAGTCCAGGTTTTGCACCGCCGCGCCCGACGCGCCTTTGCCCAGGTTGTCGAAGATGGCGGTGAGCAGCACCTGGCCGTGTTCAGGGTTGGCGTACAGCGCCAGGCGCAGGTCGTTGCTGTCGTTCAAGGCTTCAGGGTCGAGGTTGGCCGCGCCACCTTGTTGGTGCAGGGGCATTACCTGAACATGGCGAGCCCCCTGATAGTGCTGTTCCAGGCAGGCTTGCAGCTGTTCGGCGGTGACCTGCCCGGGCAGCAGGCGTAATTGCAGCGGGATGCTCAAAACGATGCCCTGGCGGTAGGCGCCGTAGCCAGGCATGAACAGGGGCCGTGCCGAGAGCCCGGCGTGCTGCTGGATCTCGGGCACATGCTTGTGCGCCAGGTCCAGGCCGTACAGCTGCAAGGCCGGAGCTTTGTCGGCAGCGGGCTGTTCATGCCGTTCTACCGCCGCGCGGCCGCCGCCGGAGTAGCCGGAAATGGCGTGGATGTTCAGCGGGTAATCGGCAGGCAGCAGGCCGGCCTTGACCAGCGGGCGCAGCAACGCGATGGCGCCCGTGGGGTAGCAGCCGGGGTTGCTGACGCGCTTGCTTTGGGCAATGCGTTCGGCTTGGTGCGGGTCCAGTTCGGGCAGGCCATACACCCAGCCTGGGCTGGTGCGGTGTGCCGAGCTGGCGTCGATCACCCGCACCTGCGGGTTGTGGATGGCGGCCACCGCTTCGCGCGCGGCGGCATCGGGCAGGCACAGCAGGGCGATGTCGGCGCTGTTGATCGCCTCGCCACGCCGTTGAGGGTCTTTGCGTTCGGCTTCGGGCAGGGTCAGCAGGCGCAAGTCGCTGCGGCCTTGCAGGCGAGCGTGGATCTGCAGGCCGGTGGTGCCTTGGTCGCCGTCGATGAAGACAACAGGGGTATGCATGGTCGGGGTCCGGGTTGGGGAGGGGATGGCCTATGTTCGCGGGTGGCGTTTATAAAGAAAATTTGAATATCATGACCACCGCATTCAGATTCTCTGAACGATGTGCTGGCCTTTTGGCGGTGAACCTGCCCCTGAAAGCTGCCTTGGCATTCAGCCGTCAGTCTTTGTTTTGTGAGGAAGCCGCAGCGACCATGCGCGAAATCAGCCTCGACCGCCTGCGTACGCTGGTGGTCATCAGCGACCTGGGTTCATTTGCCGAGGCGGCTCGCCAGCTCAACCTGGCGCCGCCCACCATCAGCCTGCACGTGGCCGAGCTGGAGGCGCGCGTCGGCGCCCCGTTACTCAACCGTACCCGCGGCCAGGTACGGCCCACGGCCATCGGTGAAACGCTGCTGGCCCGCGCCCGCCGCTTGCTGGCCGACGCGGACCTGGCGTTGGACGAAGTTCGCCGCCAGGTGCAGGGCCTTAGCGGCCGGGTACGCCTGGGGGCCTCGACCGGGGCCATCGCCCACCTGCTGCCACAGGCGTTGGCCGCCTTGCGGGTGGAGCATCCGGGGATCGATGTGCAAGTGCAGGTGCTCACTTCGCAAGCGTCGCTGGCGCGTTTGCGCGAGGGCACGCTGGATGTCGCGCTGGTGGCGTTGCCGCAGGTGGCGGTCAAGGGGCTGGCCGTAACACCCTGGCGGCGCGACCCGATCCTGGCCTACGTCCCGGCCGACTGGCAGCCCCCGGCCAAGATCGCGCCGGCGTGGCTGGCGCAACGGGCGCTGATCCTGAATGACAGCACTACCCAGCTGTCGCGGGTGACAAACGAGTGGTTTGCGGCGGCGGGGTTGCACCCGGAGCCGCGTATCGAGCTGAACTACAACGATGCCATCAAGAAGCTGGTCGGTGCCGGGTATGGCGCGACGTTGCTGCCGCAAGAGGGGGAGGCCGCCGAGCTTGATCAGCGCATTGCCCACCGGCCGCTGCGGCCCGGGCTGTGGCGGCAGTTGGGTATCGCCTGCCGGGAAGGGCAGGTGGAGCGCGCTACCGCGTTCGTGCTGCAGGCGCTGGAGCGGCTGCGCCAGTAGCGCCCGCCAACGGTTTCAACCAACCGTTTCGTGCAGGGCCAGGCTCTGGCGCAATTGCGCCAGCATGGCCAGGCGCAGCGCTTTGGGGGCCTGCACGCGGATAGCGCCGGCCTGGGACAGTAGCCAGCTCATCAGCGCCCGGTTGTCGTCTACCGTGGCCACCAGCACAGCGCCACCGTCGGCTTGCGCGGTCAGTTGCATGTCGGCCGACAGCGGCGCCTGCTCCAGGCGCCGGGCAAGGGCGTCATCGACCCAGGCGCGCAGCTCCACCTGGGCCGCCGGGCATAGCGCGTCGGGTTGCAACTGGTGCGCTTGCTCCAGGCTCAGGCCCGGTTGCCAGTACCAGCCATAGGGCATGCCCTTACTGTTGCATTGCAGCGGGAACAGGGCGGCCAGTTCGACCAGGTCGCGCTCTACGGTACGCTTGCTGGTGGTGTGGCCCACGCCGCTCAGGGCACGTTGCAACTGGGTGGAGCTCACGCCCGGGTGGCGCCCTGGCAGCAGCTTGAGCAATTGCCACTGGCGGGCAATGGTATGGCGGGTAGGGTGGCTGGGCAAAGGGTTCGTCCTTGAAGGCAGGCATCGCGCCGGCCTGGGTGATGGCATTTAGCTATGTATCAGCATACCCTTTCCCCTGATCGGATCCAAGTTGCACTACAAGGCGGCCAAGGCCACCGGCGCGATGCGCGCTTGGCAGCGCCGGTAGTGGCGCTGCAGGTCAGTCAAGGCGCTGTTGCAGCCCCTCGATGAACACCTGTTCGGCCCGGCTGAAGCGCTGCTCCCGGTTCCACAACAGGTGAATGTCCACATCGGCAATGCCCTCCTGCGGGTGCAGCTTCCACAGCAGCCCAGCTGCAACATCCGGCGCTACCACGTGCTCGGGCAGGCAGCCGATGCCAAACCCGGCAATTACCAGGCGGCGCACTTCCTCAAGGCTGGGTGACGAGGCCACGATGCGCCCGGCAAAGCCCTGCTGGTCGCGGAAAATGGTCAGTGGCGACAACATGCCGCCAATCTGGTCACTGGTGAAGCTGACGAAGTTCTCCCGCTGCAAGTCGCCCTCAGCCTGGCCGAACAGTGCATGGTGCTTGCCACAGAAAAACGCGTAACGCTGGCGCAGGAACAGCCGTTGCTCCAGCCTGGGCTGGGCGCGCCGGTTCAAGCTCAAGCCTGCGCTGGCAGTTTTCTCTTGCAAGGCTGCGACGATGTCGGAGCTGCGCATCACGTCGATTTCCAGGTCCACCCGTGGGTGCTGGCGATGGAAGTCGGCCAGGAAGTCGTCGAAGCGGTCGCTGACGATGCGGCTGATCATCAGCAAGCGCACCTTGCCCACCAGTTCGTCGGTGGGCTGCGCCAGCAGGCTGCCGATCTGCGACATCTGCCCGTACACCTCGCCGGCCAGCTGGAACAGCTGTTCGCCCATTTCGGTCAGCACGAAACGCGGCCCACGGCGGGCGATGAGTTGGCGGCCAAGCTGTTCTTCCAGGCGCTTCAAGGCCTGGCTGACTGCCGGCTGGGTGAGATGCAGGCGGGCAGCGGCGCGGCTGATGGACAGTTCCTGGCCAATGACGCGGAAGGTACGCAGGAGGTTCCAGTCGAGGCGGTCGTTGAGCAGGCGGTCAGACATGGCAAGGCTCTATGATAAGCAGGGTTAATAGTTGGAATAATAAATAGAAAATTGACTAATCATAGCCCTGGCCCGATAAATCACAGGCATCGAGGCCCGCAAGCCAAGCGCCGCCAGAGCGCGACCGTGAATTCCCGTCACTCCTGCCAGAACAACAAGCAAAGGAGCCCCCATGAAGCCCGCCACTTGCGCCCAGCCACGCCGTGCCGCTGCCGCCGCTTTCATCGGTACCATGATCGAATGGTACGACTTTTACATCTATGCCACCGCCGCGGCCCTGGTGTTCGGTGCCGTGTTCTTCCCCTCCGATGACAGCCTGTTCAGCACCATGGCAGCGTTTGGTACCTTCGCCGTGGGCTTCTTCGCCCGGCCGCTGGGCGGAATCGTCTTCGGCCATGTGGGCGACCGTATCGGCCGCAAAAAATCGCTGGTCATCACCTTGCTGATGATGGGCATCGTCACGGTGTGCATCGGCCTGTTGCCGACCTATGCGCAAATCGGCGCCAGCGCGCCGGTGCTGCTGGTGCTGCTGCGCATCGTCCAGGGCATTGCGGTGGGCGGCGAGTGGGGCGGGGCCGTGCTGATGGCCGGCGAGCATGCCCCTAAAGGGCGGCGCAACTTCTTCGCCTCGTTCGCCCAACTCGGCAGCCCGGCGGGCCTGATTCTGTCACTGCTGGCTTTTGGCGCGGTCACCCGCCTTCCGGAAGAAGACCTGATGAGCTGGGGTTGGCGCGTGCCGTTCCTGGCCAGCGCCTTGCTGCTGTTGGTCGGCCTGGCCATTCGCCTGGGGGTGAACGAGTCGCCCGAGTTCATCGCCAGCCGCGAGCAGGCAGAAACGGCCCGGCGCAAGGAGCAGGCCCCGGTCTTCGAGGTGCTGCGCAGCGCCTGGCGCCCGCTGTTGCTGTGCATCGGTGCCAACACCCTGGGCATTGCCGGGGTCTACTTCACCAATACCTTCATGATCAGCTACACCACCCAGCAGCTGCACCTGGAGCGCTCGCTGATCCTGGAGTGCCTGTTCTTCGTGGCGATCATCCAGTTTTGCGTACAGCCCTTGGCTGCCTGGCTGTCGGAAAAGCTCGGCGCCACTCGCTTCCTGGCCTTGGTGGCCGTGCTGGCCATGGCCTCGCCTTACCCCATGTTCACCCTGGTCAGCTCGGGCCAAGGCCCGTTGATCGTGCTCGGCATCGCCTTGGCCGCTGCCTGCATGGCCTCGTTCTACGCGGTCATCGCAGGCTACGTCAGCGGCATGTTCGACACCCGTGTGCGCTATACCGCCATTTCCCTGGCCTACCAGGTGTGTGGCGCCATCGCCGGGGGCCTGACCCCGTTGATCGGCACCTGGCTGGCCTACCATTTCACAGGGCAGTGGTGGCCGATGGCAGTGTTCTACACGCTGATCGCCACCCTTTCGCTGGTCTGCGTGCTTGCCCTGGCGCGCCAGTACGCGCGCAGCCAGCAGCTTGAGCTGGCCTGAGCGAACCAATTCATTCTGGAGTACCTGCACATGTTGAAAAGCAATGGCGAACGCCTCTGGGCGAGCTTGATGGCCATGGCCGAAATCGGCGCCACCGCACGCGGTGGCAGCTGCCGCCTGGCCCTCAGCGACGAAGACAAGGCTGGCCGTGAGCTGTTCAGCCACTGGTGCCGCGAAGCGGGCCTGACGCTGAGCGTGGATGCCATTGGCAACCTGTTCGCGCGCCGCCCTGGCACCGACCCCGATGCCGCCCCGGTGATGATCGGCAGCCACCTGGATACCCAGCCGGAGGGCGGCCGTTTCGACGGTGTCTACGGCGTGCTGGCGGGGCTGGAGGTGGTGCGCCGCCTCGACGAGTTGGGCATCAGCACCCGCAAGCCGCTGGAGCTCGCGGTGTGGACCAACGAGGAAGGCGCCCGGTTTACCCCGGCGATGTTCGGTTCGGCCGTGTTCACCGGCACCCTGGCGCTGGAGCAAGCCTTGGCCATACGCGATGCGCAAGGCATCAGCGTCGCCGACGCGTTGCAGCGTACCGGTTACGCTGGCCAGCGGCCGCTGGGCGGGCCGGTGGATGCCTATTTTGAAGCGCATATCGAGCAAGGCCCGATCCTTGAAGATAACGCCAAGGCCATTGGTGTGGTCAGCGGCGGTCAGGCTATTCGTTGGCTGGATGTGACCGTCGAAGGCATGGCCGCGCACGCCGGCACCACGCCGATGCCGTTGCGCAAGGACGCCTTGTACGGTGCGGCGCAGATGATTCAGGCGCTCGAGCGGCTGGCGGCAGACTATGCCCCCGAGGCGCTGACCACTGTCGGCGAGCTGACCATCGCCAAGTCGTCACGCAACACCATTCCCGGTGTATTGCAATTCACGGTGGACCTGCGCCACCACCGCGATGAAACCATCGAGGCCATGGAACGCGACCTGACCCTGGCGCTGCAGGCCATCGCCCGCCAGCGCGGTTTGCAGGTGCGCATCGAGCGGCACTGGGTCAGCCCGGCCACGCCGTTTGACGTGGACTGTGTGGCCGCTGTTCAGCAAGCGGTGGATGCCCTGGGTTATGCGCAGCAGTCGATCGTCAGTGGCGCTGGGCACGATGCCATCCTGTTGGCCCGCTATTGCCCGACGGCGATGGTGTTCATTCCCTGCATCGGCGGCCTCAGCCACAACGAAGCCGAGGATGTGCTGCCCGACGATGCCCGCCAGGGTGCCGATGTATTGCTCAATGCCGTGCTGGCCCGCGCCGGCCGTGTCGAACCAGGAGAAGCCTGATGCGTTGCTACTTCCACCCTGAACAATTGCTGCATCACCCGCGCAGCTACTACTCGCGTGGCGCCATGCGCACCCCCCAGGAAGTGCCCGAGCGCGCCCAGCGCCTGTTGCAGGCTGCCAAGGACCTTGGCTTCGACATCCGCCAGCCAGAGGATGCTGGCCTGCAGCCGCTGGCGGCGGTGCATGGCGAGGCCTACCTGGCCTTTCTCGAAGAAGCCCATGCGCGCTGGAAGGAAGTGCCCGAGGACTGGGGCGACGAGGTCATGTCCAATATCTTCGTGCGTGAGCCCAACGCCTTGCGTGGCATTCTCGCCCAGGCCGCGCGCTACCTGGCCGATGGCAGTTGTCCGGTAGGCGAGCGTACCTGGCATTCGGCCTACTGGTCCGCGCAGAGCGCGGTCGCTGGCGCCAAGGCCATTGCCGAGGGTGAGCCCGCGGCTTACGCGCTGTGCCGGCCTCCGGGGCACCATGCGCGGTTCGATGCGGCGGGTGGCTTCTGTTACATCAACAACGCTGCCGTCGCTGCCCAGGCCTTGCGCGGCCGCTACAGCCGGGTGGCGGTGCTCGACACCGACATGCACCACGGGCAAGGCATCCAGGAAATCTTCTACGACCGGCGCGATGTGCTGTATGTGTCGGTGCACGGCGACCCGACCAACTTCTACCCAGGCGTGGCCGGGTTCGAGGACGAGCGCGGCCGTGGTGAGGGGGAGGGGTACAACCTGAACCTGCCGATGCCCCACGGCGCCAGCGAAGCGGACTTCCTGAGCCGGCTGGACACGGCACTGGCTGCGGTGAAGGATTTTGGTGCGCAAGTGTTGGTGTTGTCGCTGGGCTTCGACATTTATGAGCTGGACCCCCAGAGCAAGGTGGCGGTGACGACCGAGGGCTTTGCCGTGTTGGGCGAGCGTATCCGCGCATTGCGCTTGCCATGCCTGATCGTTCAGGAGGGCGGGTACCATCTGCAGAGCCTGGAGGCGAATGCTCGGGCGTTTTTTGCTGACAAAGCGGATTGGCGGTGAGTGCTACCAGGCTGTTTATTTCGGGGATGAACCCCACAGGGATCGCATCAGGGCTGACAGGTGGTTCCCACAAGATATGCAGTGCCTGTTAGATCGAGCGCCGCCCGCGCGGCGCATCGCGAGCTGCGCTCGCTCCTACGTTTGTTTCGGGCCAGTGAGGTCTGGGAGAGGCGCGCGCGACCGCCATGTTTGTACGGCGCGATATTGAGGCATGCGCCAAATGGTTCGCGCGCAAACCCCACAGGAATAATTGGCCCGAAACAAACGTAGGAGCGAGCGCAGCTCGCGATGCGCCGCGCGGGCGGCGCTCGATCTCAAGTTCACACGACCGGTATGGCTTAAAGCCCAGCCCGACGCACATGCTTGACCAACACTTTCTCCAGCAACTCCCACATCGCCGGGTCGGTGCTGAACGCCACGTTGAAGCGCATCCAGCCGGTGGCTTTGGCATCGACCATGAACAACTGCCCAGGCCCGAGCATGATGCCTTTCTCCAGCGCGTCGTCCAGCAATGCCGCGCTGTCCGGGAGCGCCGGATGGCGGGTCCAGATGTACATGCCTTCGTCGGATTCGATGAACAATTCGAAGCCCAATCGATGCAGATGCCGGCCAACTTCCTGATGCGCCTCCGCCAGGCGCTGGCGCAGACGCTTGAGGTGCTTGCGCCAGCGGCCGTCGATGACCGCGGCATAGACCACACGCTCCATCACCTGCGATGTGGTTAGGCCCGAACGCATTTTCAGCTGCAGCAGCTTCTGCATCAGCTCGGGGTTGGCCAGCATGTAGCCGACGCGCACATTGGGCGAAATGCTCTTTGAGTAGCTGCCTACGTACACCACCTGCTGCAGGTGGTCGAGGCTGGCCAGGCAGGGCTGCGGCTCGGCGACCATGTCGGCGTACAGGTTGTTCTCGACCAGGCGGAAGCCGTGCTGGCTGGCCAGCTGCAACAGCCGGTGCAGCTGCGGCAGCGGGGTGCGCGAGCAGGTCGGGCTGTGCAAATGCGGCTGGGTGAAGAACGCCGTCGGGCGGTGATGGGCGAGCAACTGCTCCAACTGGTTCAGGTCGTAGCCCGCCGGGGTACGCGGGACGCCGACCAGCGTCGCGCCCTGGGTACGCAAGATGCTCATCAGGTTCGGGTAGCCCGGGTCGTCCACCAGTACCACGTCCCCCGGCCGGACCAGCGTGCGTGCGGCCAGGTCCAGCGCCTGGCTGGCGCCGTGGGTCAGCATCAGCTGTGCCGGGTTGGCCACTATCGACAATTCCTGCTGCAGGTTCTGCGCGGTCAGTGCACGCAGCTCCGGCAGGCCCATGGGGTCGCCATACCCCGACAGTTCCAGCGGGCTGCCAGCCACCTGGCGCAGGCCACGGCGCAGGCCCTCTTCGTACATCCAGTCGTTGGGCAGCCAGCCACATCCGGGTTTGTAGGGCAACTGACGGATCTCGAAGATCTGTTGCAGGTACCACTCGGAGTTGAACGTTGGTCGACTGGTGTCGGCCTCGGCGTTGTGCTGATCCAGCAGCTCGGCTGCCGCGCGGTTGACGAAAAAACCTGCATTGCCCCGGCTCACCAGCAAGCCCTGGGCCACCAGGCGATCGTATGCCTCGACCACGGTGAAGGTACTCACCGAGTAGCTCGCGGCAAAGGCGCGAATCGAGGGCACCTTGGCGCCAGGCTTGAGGGTCTGGTTATCGATCAGCTCGCGCAGCGCGTCGATGATCTGGTTCACCAACGGGGTCGAGGAGTCTGGATGTAGTTCGAGCATTCGGGGCCTTCAGGGTGCGTATCGCCAGGCAATTGCAGGGTGTACTGCATAGGCGACCTGTACAGTGCAGTGCGAGTTTGATGCCACTGTGCATGGCTCTCTGCGTCGGACATTTTTACATTAGGTGTCAGATATCGCCACCAATAGCATGTTCAGTTCGCGCCAGGCGCCAGCCCTGGGGCGCGTCAGCAGGCCGCCATGGAAGGCCTGCGTGTGTTCGCGCACACCATCCTGCCCGCATTAGCACTGATGTACAGGTGAAACCGCCAGCCATCGGGGTTTCACGGTTTTCCTTGGATAAAAAGAAGCACGGGGTACACAACTGATGGACGCAACATCCACTACCACCACCGCGAAAAGCGGGCACGAGAGCAAGCTCAGTGCCTCGCTGAAGTCGCGCCACCTGACGATGATGTCGATCGCCGGGGTTATTGGCGGCGCCTTGTTCGTCGGTTCCGGCAGCGTGATCCACAGCGCCGGCCCAGCCGCTGTCCTGGCCTATCTGGCAGGCGGCATCCTGGTGGTGCTGATCATGCGCATGCTCGGTGAAATGGCGACTTCCTCGCCTGATACCGGCTCGTTCTCCACTTACGCCGACCGCGCCATCGGCCGCTGGGCCGGCTTCACCATTGGCTGGCTGTACTGGTGGTACTGGGTCATTCTGATGGCCTGGGAAGCTTACGTAGCCGGTAAGATCCTCCATGGGTTCTTCCCGGATGTGAGCGTCAACGTGTTCGTGCTGGCCACGACCCTGTTGCTGATCACCGTCAACTTCTTCAACGTCAAGCACTACGGTGAGTTCGAGTTCTGGTTCGCCCTGATCAAGGTGATCGCGATCGTCTGCTTCCTGATCGTGTGTACCGCTGCGGTAACCAACGTCTGGCAATTCGGTGAAGTGCGCGGCATCAGCCACCTCACCGCCGAAGGGTTCATGCCCAACGGCATTACCACGGTCATTGGCGCCTTGCTGGGGGTGATGTTCGCCTTCCTCGGCGCAGAAATCGTCACCATTGCCGCTTCCGAAGCCAAAGACCCGGCCGCACAGATCGTCAAGGCGACCAACTCGGTGGTGTGGCGGGTGTGCCTGTTCTACGTCGGTTCGATCTTCCTGATCGTCTGCCTGGTACCGTGGAACGACCCGCACCTGGGGGTTTCCGGCTACGGCGCCTACCGCCGTACCCTGGAGCTGCTGGGCGTGCCGTACGCCGAACTGCTGATGAACTTCGTGGTACTGACCTCGGTCAGCAGCTGCCTGATCTCTGGCCATTACACCGCTTCGCGCATGCTGTTCTCGCTGGCCCAGCGGGGCGATGCACCGTCGTTCTTCAAGATCACCCGCGCCGGCACCGGTGTACCGGTGTACGCGATCATGGGTTCGTGCGCGGTGGCCGTGGTCTGCGCGCTGATCAACTTCAGCGAGACCCTGCGCCCCAAAGACGTGCTGGAAACCCTGATGAACACCACTGGCATGATTGCCCTGCTGGTGTACCTGGTGATCGCTTTCTCGCAGCTGCGCATGCGCCGCAAGCTGATCGCCGAGGGCAAGGAAGTGCGCCTGAAGATGTGGTTGTTCCCTTGGCTGACCTACCTGGTCATCGCCTTCATCGTGGCGGCACTGGTCACCATGGCCTTCATGCCTGACTACCAGATCCTGGTGATCTCCACCGGTGTGGCGGCGGCCATCGTGGTGGCCATGGGTGTGGTGCACCAGATCCGCTCTGGCAGCAAGCAGCACTAAGCGTCACTCGCGCTTGGAAACGGCCGGCTCCCGTGGGGACCCGGCCGTTTCGCGTTGTTGGGCCTGGGTTTTTTCGGCGGGCAAGTGAAAGCCCTGGTTCATCCACGGTGAGCCGAGCAGGGCGGCGGCCGCGATCAGGGCCAGGATGGCAATGGCGATATAGGTTTTCAGGTGGCTGCGCATACAGCAGATGACCCTGCACCCAGCCAGACAGTTCATTGCGTGTGCCGCAACGAACGCGCCGGCCGCCACATGGCGTATGCTCCACTTATCACCCGCCTGGAGGAGCTGCACATGGCCTGGTCCGCCACCCAGTATTCGCTGTTCGAAGACGAACGTACCCGCGCCGTGCGCGACCTGCTGGCCGCCGTGCCGTCACGCCCGGTACGCCACGCCACCGACCTGGGTTGCGGCCCTGGCAACTCCACCGAGGTACTGCTGCAACGTTACCCCGATGCCCAGGTAATGGCGCTGGACAGCGACCCGGACATGATCGCCAAGGCCCGGGAACGCAAACGCCTGTGCATCCCCCGGGTGCGCACGGTGGTTGCCGACATCAGCGGCTGGTCGGCCCCGGAGCCGCAGGACCTGATCCTTGCCAATGCCTCGCTGCAGTGGGTGCCCGAGCATGCCAAGCTGTACCCGCACCTGGTGCGCCAGTTGAGCGAAGGCGCCAGCCTGGCGGTGCAGACCCCGGACAACCTCGATGAGCCGGCCCACCGGCAATTGCGCGAGATTGCCAGCCAGGGCCCGTGGGCCGCGAAGTTCGCCGACCTGCAACTGCCACCCCGGCACGGGGCGGCCTTTTACTACGACCTGCTCAGCCCGCTGTGCGCGCGGGTCGATGTGTGGCGCACCACCTATCACCACCCGCTGGTGGGCGGCGCCGAGGCGGTGGTGGAGTGGTTCAAAGGTTCGGCTTTGCGCCCTTACCTGGCCAGGCTCGATGAGCGGGCGCAGGGTGATTTCCTGCAGATGTACCTGCAGGCCATGCAGCGCGACTATCCGCCGGCCACCGATGGCAAGGTGCTTTTGCCGTTCCCGAGGCTGTTCGTGATCGCTACCCGCTAGGGGCAGTTCAGTGCCAGGCGGCTGCCAGGGCGGCAGGCAAGCGGATCGAGGCTGATGAGATTTCTTGTCGAACCCATGCGCGAGGGCGTATAAACTGCACCCACTTTTGGCCGGTCGCTTCCTGAACCGGCCGCTGAAACAAAGAGAGTCGACATGGGCGCACAGTGGAAAGCCAAGCATAGAGAAACAGCTGCCAATGCCAAGGGCAAGATCATGGGCAAGCTGGCCAAGGAAATTCAGATTGCGGCCAAATCTGGCGCCGACCCGGACATGAACCCGCGCCTGCGTCTGGCCATCGTCCAGGCCAAGAAAGCCTCGATGACCCGTGAAACCCTGGAACGCGCCATCAAGAAAGGCGCTGGCCTGGACGGCGAGGCCGTGCAGTACCATGCCGTCAGCTACGAAGGGTTTGCCCCGCACCAGGTGCCGCTGATCGTCGAGTGCCTCACCGACAACGTCAACCGCACCGTTGCGCAGATCCGCGTGCTGTTCCGCAAGGGCCAGCTGGGCGCAAGCGGTTCGGTGACCTGGGACTTCAACCATGTCGGCCTGATCGAAGCCACCCCCGAAGGCGATGCCGACCCGGAAATGGCCGCGATCGAAGCCGGTGCCCAGGACTTCGAAGAAGGTGAAGAAGAGGGCTCGACCCTGTTCATTACCGACACTACCGACCTGGACGCGGTGCAGAAGGCCCTGCCCGAGCATGGCTTCACCGTGACCTCGGCGAAAATCGGCTATACCCCGAAAAACCCGGTGAGCGCGGCCAGCCTGAGCGCCGAAGCGCTGGCTGAGGTTGAAGCGTTCCTCGAAGCGATCGACGAGAACGATGATGTGCAGAATGTTTATGTTGGTCTGACCGACTGATCTGTGCAATTGGGGCCGCTTTGCGGCCCATCGCGTCGCAAGACCGCTTCTGTAGGCGCGGCCTTGTATCGCGAAACGAGGGCGAAGCCCTCGCAGCGGTCCGGAGCCGAACCCGATGAACCCCACCTTCGCCTCCCTCAGCCTCGCCCACCTGCGCACCCTCGACCACCTGCTGCAGCTGAAGAACCTCAGCCACGCTGCCGAGCGCCTCGGCGTCAGCCAGCCGGCCCTGAGCCGCCAGCTGGCCCTGCTGCGCGAAGCGTTCGGCGACCCCTTGCTGGTCCGCCAAGGCCGTGGCTACGTGCTCAGCGAACACGCCGAAACCCTGGTCGAGCCCCTGCGGCAAGTGCTTGAAGAGCTGCAGGCCCTGCGTCAGCCTGCAGTCTTCGACCCGGCCCGCTGCGAACGGCGCTTCTGCCTGGCTGCCTCGGACTACGTGGCCGAACACATGCTGCCGTTGCTGGTGGCTGCGCTGGAACAGGAAGCGCCTGGGGTTTCCCTGGAATACCGCACCTGGCAGGCCGGCCAGTACGCCTTGCTGGCCAGCGGCGAGATCGACCTGGCGACCACGCTGTTCGACGAGTCGCCACCCAACCTGCACGGGCGCCTGCTGGGTGAGGACCGCGCGGTGTGCCTGATGCGCCGCGACCATCCGCTGACGGCGCAAGCCACCCTCAGCCAGGCGGACTACCTGGCGCACAAGCACGTGCGGATTTCCGGTGGCGGCGACAAGGACAGCTTCATCGACCGCCACCTGCGCGCCCAGGGCCTGCAGCGGCGGGTCAGCCTGGAGGTGCCGTTCTTCTGTGCCACGGTCAAGGTGGTTGCCGGCAGCCAGGCCGTGGCGACCGTCCCCGAGCACATCGCCCGGCAACTGAGCCGCTTGCATGGCCTGGCTTGGCGGCCGCTGGGCTTTATCGACCATAGCCAGCGCTACTGGGTGGTGTGGCACCAGCGTTTGCAGGCCTCGGCCGAGCACCGCTGGTTACGCAACCGGGTATTCGAGTTGTGGCGCCAGTCGCAGTTCGGCGTGCAGGGTGGGCATGCGCGTTTGCCATAGCAACTATGCGTGACATGGGGTTATTCGTCTGGGCATAGGCGCCTAGACTGGGGGCATTGTGTTGCCTGCGCTGGCCCTGTCCAAGCCAGCGTCCTGTTCTGTGGGCGCTGGCTTGCCTGCGATAGGGCCATAACAGGCTACGGATGACCCAAAGGAGAGCCCGCGTGACCCCCGAACAATTCCGCCAATACGGCCACCAGTTGATCGACCTGATCGCCGACTACCGCCAGACCGTGGGCGAGCGCCCGGTCATGGCCCAGGTCGAACCCGGTTACCTCAAGGCCGCCTTGCCAGGGCAAGCCCCCCAGCAAGGTGAACCCTTCGAGGCCATTCTCGACGACGTCAACGCACTGCTCATGCCTGGCCTGTCCCACTGGCAGCACCCTGACTTCTATGGCTACTTCCCCTCCAATGGCACCTTGTCCTCGGTACTGGGTGACTTCCTCAGTACCGGCCTGGGTGTGCTTGGCCTGTCATGGCAGTCCAGCCCGGCCTTGAGCGAACTGGAAGAAACCACCCTCGACTGGCTGCGCCAGTTGCTGGGTTTGTCCAGCCAATGGAGCGGGGTCATCCAGGACACCGCCTCGACCAGCACCCTGGTGGCGTTGATCAGCGCGCGCGAACGCGCCACCGATTACGCTTTGGTGCGGGGTGGCCTGCAGGCCGAAGCCAAGCCATTGATCGTGTATGTCAGTGCCCACGCCCACAGCTCGGTGGACAAGGCCGCGCTGCTGGCCGGCTTCGGGCGTGACAACATTCGCCTGATCCCCACCGACGAACACTACGCGCTGCGCCCGCAGGCCTTGCAGGCGGCCATCGAGCAGGACCTGGCTGCCGGCAACCAGCCCTGCGCCGTCGTGGCCACCACCGGCACCACCACCACCACAGCGCTGGACCCGCTGCGCCCGATCGGCGAAATTGCCCAGGCCCATGGCCTGTGGCTGCACGTCGACTCGGCCATGGCCGGTTCGGCGATGATCCTGCCGGAATGCCGCTGGATGTGGGACGGCATCGAGCTGGCCGACTCTGTGGTGGTCAACGCGCACAAGTGGCTGGGCGTGGCGTTCGACTGCTCGATCTATTACGTGCGTGACCCGCAGCACCTGATCCGAGTGATGAGCACCAACCCCAGCTACCTGCAGTCGGCAGTGGATGGCGAGGTGAAGAACCTGCGCGACTGGGGCATCCCGCTGGGGCGCCGGTTCCGCGCGTTGAAACTGTGGTTCATGTTGCGCAGCGAGGGCGTGGAAGCGTTGCAGGCGCGGCTGCGACGCGACCTGGACAATGCCCGCTGGCTGGCAGGGCAGGTCAGCGCTGCGCAAGGTTGGGAGCTGTTGGCGCCCGTGCAGTTGCAGACCTTGTGCATTCGTCATCGGCCGCAGGGGCTGGAGGGCGAGGCGTTGGACACGTACACCCAGGCTTGGGCGCAGCGGCTCAACGCCAGCGGCGATGCCTACGTGACCCCGGCGACGCTGGATGGCCGCTGGATGGTACGGGTGTCGATCGGCGCCTTGCCGACCGAGCGGGGCGATGTGGAGCGGCTGTGGGCGCGCTTGCAGGGCGTGGTTCAGGGCTGAAATGGCTGGGGCCGCTTTGCGGCCCCGCGCCTGTCAGTGGCTTACCGCCTGGACGCTGCCTTTGCGGCTGGCTTCATAGGCTTCCTTTTCCATCGGCTTGGCCTGCGGGTTACCCAGGTCTTCCATCGCCAGGCGATGGGTTTCCGGGGCAATGTAGGCCGCCAGGGCACACACGCAAGTGATGAAGAACGCCAGCCCACCGATCACCAGCGGGATGTTGTCCGAGCCGGGTGGCGCAACCAGGGCGAACAGCGCCGGCAACATGGCGGTCAGCATGGTGCCGATGTTCTGCGCAATGGCCATGGCCGAAACGCGGTAGCGGGTTTGGAACAACTCAGGGTAGAAGCTTGGGAATACCGCGTTGTAACCCTGGTAGACCATGCCCCACATGACGATCGAGGTGATGAATGCCAGTGGCACGTTCTGAATGCTGATCGCATACAGGTAGACGAACGCCAGCAAGCCCGAGCCCAGGCAGCCGGCAATCATGGTCGGACGGCGGCCGATCTTGTCCGACAGGTTGCCGACGAACGGAATCACCAGTACCGCGACGATGTTGCCGACCACGGGGATCCACAGGTAGACGCTCTTGTCGAAGCCGATGCCATAGGCCGGCTGCACCGCGTAGGCCGCACCGAAGATGGTGGCGACTACCGGAATCACGTTCATCAGGGCCATGAACATCACCAGCACCATGTGCTTCCAGCTGTGGCGGAACGCTTCGCTGATCGGCGACTTGGCCACTTTGTCCTGTTTCTCTTCCTTCACAAATGCCGGGGTTTCATGCACTTCCTTGCGGATGATGAAACCGGCGATCAGCACGATGGCGCTCATCAGGAAGGGAATGCGCCAGCCCCAGTCATTGAAGGCCTCGCTGGGCATGAAGTACGCCAGTGGCAGGAAGACCGCCGCTGCCATGACCTGGCCCGCCTGTACACCCTGCAGGGTGAAGCTGGCGTAGTAGCCCCTTCTGCCGAAGGGCGCGTGCTCCATGATCATCGAACTGGCGCCGGAGATTTCCCCGGCTACGGCGAAGCCCTGGATCAGGCGCAGCACTACCAGCAAGGCCGGTGCCAGGAAGCCGATGTCGTGGTAGGTGGGCAGCAGGCCCACGGCCATGGTCGACAGGCCCATCAGGAACATGCACAGCAGCAACACGTTCTTGCGGCCACGGGTATCACCCCAGTGGCCCAGAACGAAGGCGCCCACTGGGCGGGCCAGGTAACCCACGCCATAGGTGGCCAGCGAAGCGATGATGGCCATTTTCGGGTCGGTATTGGGGAAGAAGATCTGCGGGAAAATCAGTGCAGCGGCCTGGGCATAGATGAAAAAGTCGTAGTACTCGAGTGCCGAGCCTATCCATCCACTGGCGGTCGCTTTTTTTGCTTGCGAGCTGGAGTGAGCCATCGTTGTCTCCGTTGTTATTGTTGTTTGCGCAGGTTCCGCCAGGGGTGTTTGCCAAGGCAGGAGGCAGCGGTCGGTGTGCCTGCGTCTGTGGATCATGTTGACCATGGGCCAGTTGACTGGCAATTCGCTAAAACGGGTTTTGTGCGATAATCGAACGCAAAACTAACCATTCCGTACAAAGAGATTGAAGCAGCGACTCTACCTGCGAATAATCGATCGTGCCATAAACTGTGACAGGTCTTTCTGCCTGTCTGGCACTGTATACCTTCCAAACAACAAGGAACTCCCGCCATGCAGCGTTCGATCGCTACCGTGTCCTTGAGCGGCACCCTGCCGGAAAAGCTCGAAGCCATCGCCGCCGCCGGTTTCGACGGCGTCGAGATCTTCGAAAATGACTTGCTCTACTATGCCGGCAGCCCCCGCCAGGTGCGGCAGATGTGCGCCGACCTGGGTATTGCCATTACCTTGTTCCAGCCGTTTCGTGATTTCGAAGGCTGCCGCCGCGACCGCCTGCAGAAAAACCTGGACCGCGCCGAGCGCAAGTTCGACCTGATGCAGGAGCTGGGTACTGACCTGGTGCTGGTGTGCAGCAACGTCCAGGCCGATGCCCTGGGCGATGAACAGGTGCTGGTCGACGACCTGCGGCTGCTTGCCGAACATGCTGGCAAGCGTGGCCTGCGTATCGGTTACGAAGCGCTGGCCTGGGGCCGCCACGTCAACACCTACCAGCAGGTCTGGAACCTGGTGCGCCAGGCTGACCACCCGGCCCTCGGGGTGATCCTCGACAGTTTCCATACCTTGTCGCTGAAGGGCGACCCGCGCGCGATCCGCGACATCCCTGGCGACAAGATTTTCTTCGTACAGATGGCTGACGCACCGATCCTGGCGATGGACGTGCTGGAGTGGAGCCGCCACTTCCGCTGCTTCCCGGGGCAAGGCGAAATGGACATGGCCGGCTTCCTCGCGCCGATCCTGGCCACCGGCTACCGTGGCCCGCTGTCGCTGGAAATCTTCAATGACGGGTTCCGTGCAGCGCCCACCCGGCAGAATGCCGCCGACGGCCTGCGCTCGTTGTTGTACCTGGAAGAGCAAACCCGGCTGCGCCTGGAACAGGAAAATACCCCGATCGAGCCTGGGGTACTGTTCACCCCGCCCGCGGCCAGTGGCTATGACGGCGTCGAGTTCCTGGAATTTGCGGTCGACGAGGCCGTTGGCGCGCGCCTGGGCAGTTGGCTGAAACGGCTGGGCTTTGCCGAAGCGGGCAAGCACCGCAGCAAGGAAGTGCAACTGCTGCGCCAGGGCGATATCAACATCGTGCTGAACGCAGAGCCTTACTCCTTTGGCCACAACTTCTTCGAAGCCCATGGCCCGTCATTGTGCGCCACAGCGCTGCGGGTCAAGGACCAGCAGGCTGCGCTCAAGCGTGCCACTGCCTACCGTGGCCAGCCGTTCCGCGGCCTGGTCGGCCCCAACGAGTGCGAGGTGCCAGCGGTACGCGCACCCGATGGCAGCCTGTTGTACCTGGTAGAGCAGGGCACCGCCGGGCATACCCTGTATGACACCGACTTCAGCCTGGACCCGAGCGTGACCGCCACCGGTGGCCTGCGCCGCATCGACCACATGGCCCTGGCGCTGCCAGCCGAGTCGCTGGACAGCTGGGTGTTGTTCTACAAGAGCCTGTTCGATTTCGCCGCCGACGACGAGGTGGTGCTGCCCGACCCGTACGGTCTGGTCAAGAGCCGCGCCCTGCGCAGCCAGTGCGGCACCTTGCGCCTGCCGTTGAACATTTCGGAAAACCGCAACACCGCCATTGCCCATGCGCTGTCCAGCTACCGCGGTTCCGGGGTGCACCATATTGCCTTCGATTGCGACGACATCTTCAGCGAAGTGGCGCGCGCCAAGCTGGCCGGTGTGCCGTTGCTGGAAATTCCGCTGAACTACTATGACGACCTGGCGGCCCGCTTCGATTTCGACGACGAGTTCCTCAGCGAGTTGGCTTACTACAACGTGCTTTATGACCGCGACGCCCAGGGTGGCGAGCTGTTCCATGTGTACACAGAGCCCTTCGAAGAGCGCTTTTTCTTCGAGATCATCCAGCGCAAGGGGGGTTATAGCGGCTACGGTGCGGCTAACGTCGCGGTGCGCCTGGCGGCCATGGCCAAAGCGCGGAGCGGCGCGGTGCGCAAGCCGGTGCTCTGACTACACGGTGGCCTGGAGCCTGGGGCGTCATGCGCCCCATGGCGACACCAGGCCGCGCCAGTTTCAACGGCGCTCGGCTACCAGGAGCAGCGACTGCGGCACCGCGCGTTGCGGGTGCTGCGGTTCCTGCAGGCCAACCAGGCGCAACCCGGCCATCTCCAGCGCGTTCAGCCAACTGCCAAGGGTGCGGAAATACCATGGCATCGCCTGCCAGTGCCCGGCGAACCCGGCAAACGATTCCTCACGCCAGCCGTCCTGATAGTCGCCCTCAGCGACGCTCCAGGGGTGCAGGGTCTGCATCACCAGTGCACCACCCGGCACCAGCAACTCACCCATCGCGGCCAGCAACGGGATGATGTCCTGGTGCAGCAAGGCGAAGTTGGCGCAGACCAGGTCATAGTCCTTGCCCACCTGCACCTGTGCAGCAGCCAGCTGCGCATAACTGGCCACGTGCACCTGCGCGGCGCCTTCAGCCCGCGCAGCCGCCACCAGCGCCGGATCACCATCGACACCCACCGCCTCGATACCCCGGGCATGCAGCGCGCGCAGCAACCAGCCTTCTCCGCAGCCAACGTCGAGTACGCGGCTGGGCTGGCGGCCTAATATCGCCAGTAGGATGGCGGCGTCAGTCACCTCGCGGCGGCTCTCGATGGCGCCGCTGCGTACCGCGTCAATCCAGGCCTGGGCATTGTGCTGCCAGCTGACGAGCAAAGCGTCTTCAGGGTCGCGCCTGTTCATCTGTGTTCAGCCTGCCGCGGTGCGTTGCCGTTTGACCCGGTACATGTGGCCGTCAGCATGGCGCAGCAGCATGTCGGCATCGGCGCCGTCTTCGGGGAAGCGCGCGATGCCGATGCTGCAGGAAGGTGCCTGGAGCCCGGCCAACTCGGCATCCAGCGGCTCGGCCATGACGGCCAGGATATGCTGCACCTGTGCGGCCACGACCTCGGCTGACGGGCAATCGGGCAACAGCACGGTGAACTCGTCACCGCCCATCCGCGCCACCGTCGCGCTGCCCGCTACGCAACTTTCCAGGCGCCGGGCCAGTGTGCACAGTACCCGGTCGCCCACGCTATGGCCGTGGTTATCGTTGATCTGCTTGAAATCGTTGATATCGATAAACAGCAATGCCAATGGGCGGTCATGGCGCCGGGCGCTGGCCAGGGCGGCGTCCAGCCGTTGGTTGAACATGGCCCGGTTGGCCAGCCGGGTCAGCGGGTCGTGATGCGCCAGAAAGCGCAGCTCGGCTTCGGCCTGGTGCTGGGCGGTAATGTCACGCGCTACGCCGATGCGGGCCTGAGCCTCATCTGACCAGCAGGCTGCCCAGAGTATATGCACCACGCCACCGTCCTTGCGGATGTAACGGTTGTGGAAGTCGTAATGCGGTTGGCCATTCATGACCCGCAGGATCGAAGCGCGAGTGGTTGCCAGGTCTTCGGGGTGCATGTAGTCGGTAATTGCGGTACCGACCAGCTCGCATGCCCGGTAGCCCAGCAGCGCTTCGCAGGCATCGCTGACAAAGATGATCTGGTTGTCCCGGTCGACCACGAAGACCGTGTCGAGCATCAGGTGGATCAGCCTGGGGTACAACGCGTGCAGGTCTACGGGCATGGTTCACGGCGTCCTCGGCGGGATGCCCGATCATAGCTGAAACAGCGCCGGATGTGACCGGGGGCAAGCCTCTGCAGGGTGGTTTGGCCGTGCCTGAGCGCCAGCCAGGCGTGGGCAGCCACCGCGGCCGTGCAGGCGCGGTATACTCCGCGCTTTTGCCCGTGCCGGAATTCGCCCATGCGCCAGGTGTTGTTAATCGTCGATGTCCAGTCCACCTTCAGCCCACCAGAGTGGCTGGTCGATGGGCTGCGGCGGTTGTCAGCCAATATTCCTACCGTAGCCTCGGTCGAATTGCACGACGAGCGGGTCACGCCGTTTGCCCGCCAGCTCGGCTGGCACCCGGCGGCAGAGGACGAAAGCCTGGTGGAGGCTGACCAGGTGTTCGTCAAGCATGGTTACGGGCAAAGCGCCGAAGCGATCGCGTACATCCGGCAAATGGGCGTGGAGCGCGTGCTGGTGTGTGGCCTGCAGACCGAAACCTGTGTGCTGGCCGCCGGCTTTGCCCTGTTCGATGCTGGGCTGATGCCTACACTGGTCACCGACATGACGGTCGGCTCCTCGCTGGACCGTTCCGGCAAGCTTGGCATCGAGCTATGGCAGCACCACTTCCGCCAGGTCACCACGTCGGCTGAAGTCCTGGCTGAACTGGCGGGCTAGGTCACGCGTTGCACCCCGTCATCATCCCCGCGCGTTTTTCGGCCAGCCCGCCAGCGGCTGAGCAGCCAGCGCGTGCTCGTATTCCACGCGACACTCACGGCCACGCCCCCGGCGATGGCCAAGGCAACCTCGAACAGCAGGTAGGGGGCGATACGGTCCGCCACCGACTGGAACTGGAAGTGCGTCAGGTAGATGAACAGGGTGGCCGAAGCAATCACCGCACCCGCACGTGCCAGCCAGGCCGGTACGGGGACTGCGCGCAGCCAGATCAGCGCCAGCATCGCCGGCAAGGCAATATCGACATAGAGGGTGACGGCCTGCCAGCCAATACCGGCCACCGCCATCAGGTCCAGTTCTGCGACCACCAGCACCGCTACCGCGCTGGCCACCGCTTTGCGGGCGGGGGTATCGGCATGGTGCACGGCCATGCCCAGCACCATCACCGCCAGGAAGTGTTGCGGCACCCGGTGCAGCAGGCCACTGGCGTCGAACACCCAGCGGTCGAGTAACACATCCACCGCTACCAGCGTACAGGCAGCCAGGATCAGCCAGCGGAACGGGGCGGCGTTGACGGCCTGGCGTACCCGCTTGCTCGACAGCACCAGGCCAATGATCACGATCATCTGCACCAGCACTTCGATATACCAGTAGTTGAACAGGCCAACCTCGCCGGTCGCAAACCAGTTGGACACCA
Source organism: Pseudomonas sp. BJP69 (assembly GCF_007633355.1). Taxonomy (NCBI): domain Bacteria; kingdom Pseudomonadati; phylum Pseudomonadota; class Gammaproteobacteria; order Pseudomonadales; family Pseudomonadaceae; genus Pseudomonas; species Pseudomonas sp. BJP69. The sequence continues at coordinate 3,130,702 of NZ_CP041933.1, read as the reverse complement.
ACAGCAGCGATTGCCAGTGCACCCGGTCGAACACCAGTTGCAGCAGCGCGGTATACAGCACGGTCGGCACCACGATGGCGGCCAGGGACGGCAGCAGTGTGCGTGCATCCCCCCGGGTTTCAATGGCCTTGAGCTGGAAACGCGCCAGGCTGATGCCAGAGACCAGGAACAGTACCGACGTTTCGCCCACGATGGGCCAAGGGGTCATGCCGCTGAGGTGGCCGACCACGATCAGGATGATGGCGAGCATACGCACGAACACCGGCATTTCCATGACCCGCCACCCGCCTTCATGCGGTGCGCTGAGCTCGGCCAGCCGGTTGACCGGCAGGCTTTCCCAACGGTCTGGCAGGTGGCCGATCAACCGCTCGAGCACCCTCGAGGCCTGTACGAATGAAAGCGAGTCACCGCCCAGCTCGACAAAGCTCAAGCGTGGGTCCAGGCGCGGCACCCGCAGTATTCGTGCCCACTCGCTGCACAGCTTCTCGGCCAGCGCTGACGAGGGTTGGCTGGTCGGCGCTTGAACCGGGGCGGGCAGGGCGCGTTTGTCGACCTTGCCGTTCGGGGTGAGCGGTATGGCCTGCACGAAGATGAACAGTGCCGGCACCATGTAGTCCGGCAATTGGCGGGCGATAGCCAGGCGCAGGTCGTCGGCGCTGCCGGGCTGATGCAACACGCAGTAGGCAATCAGGCGGGGCAATGGGTGGTCATGGTTGGCCAGTACTACGCACTGCCGGACGGCAGGCAGGCGGCTGATGGTGTTTTCTATCTCCGCCAGTTCCACGCGGTGCCCCCGCACTTTCACCTGGCCGTCAGCCCGGCCGAGGAAACAGGCACTGCCATCGGCCAGGTAAGTGCCCAGGTCGCCAGTGCGGTAGCAGCGGTCGCTGGCCAGCCCGGTGAACGGGTTGGTGATGAACCTGGCTTCGGTCAGCGCCGGGTCGCCCCAATAGCCAAGGGACAGATAGGGGCTGCGGATCAGGATTTCGCCGGTTTCACCTTCGCCCACCAGTTGCCCGGCCGCGTTCACGACCAGCAGTTGCGCATCGGCGATGCCTTTGCCCAGGGGCACCCGGGCCTGTTCCGCGGTCGGGTCGAGCGTGTGGTACGCCATGGCTTGCGGGGTTTCGGTGGTGCCATAGAAATTTACGTTGACGGCATTCGGCGCCACGGCACGCATTTGCTGGTACAGCGCCGGGCTGAGTGCATCGCCGCCCCAGAACAGGTAACGCAGTTGCCTGAACAGCTGGCCCTGCAGCTGCGCGCCGGTCTCGATCAGCTTGCCCAGCGGTGGGGTGAGGTGAACGACGCTGACGCGGTGCAACGCAATCCAGCTGGCCAGCTGTGCAGGGTCGGTAAGGCTGGCCTGGGCCGGGCAGGCAATGCTGGCGCCCAGCGACAGTGGCGTGAACACATCGCGGTAAACCGGGTCGTGGCCGAGGCCGGACAGTAGCGAGAACGTATCCGCCTGGGTCAGCCCGTGCTGGTGCACATGCCAGTCGATGAAGTGCACCAGCGGCGCGTGATGGGTAACGATCGCCTTGGGCTCGCCGGTGCTGCCCGAGGTGAAGGTGATGTAGGCCGGTTGCCCTGCGCTGACCGCGGGCAGTTGCGCCGTTGGCCGGTCAAACGCATGCAGTGCCTCGACCGGGTCCTGAGGCACAGTTACCACACAGGCGTCTGCGGCTTCGACGTGTGCCTGGCCACAGCGCAGGACTACCCGAGGTGCCAAGCTGCTGGCGAGCTGCTGCAGGCGGGCGGCAGGGTACGCCGCATCGGCCACGCTGAACGCCCGCCCGGCGCGCAGGCAGCCAAGCATGGCGTAGACCAGTGCCGCGCCCCGCTCGGCAACAATCAGCACACGGTCGTCGCTATTGACGGTTTTTTCCAGCAAATACGCAGCGATACCTTGGCTGATCTGCGCCAGCTGGGCGTATGTGCAAAGCCTGTGCGCGGTGATGATTGCAGGGGCTTCGGGACAACGCTCAGCCTGTTGCAGGAAGGCTTGGTGAATAGGCTGCTCGGCACGGTACTGCAGGCACAGCGTCGGGTTCGGGCGCAGGTCCGGCATGATGGGTTGGGGCTCCGCATGAACGTTTTGCCTGGCTGGTAGCACAACGCTAGTGCAGGCTGGCCCATGGCGCCAATGGGTGCGAACAACAGGCGATGTTCAGCGTTCGCGCATGAAGAACCCGGCAACGAACTTGCGGAAGGTTTCCGGGCTCTTGAAATCGGCGTAGCGCTTGAAGTTCTCCGCGTCCGGCTCGGGGCCCAGCGGTTGCTCCAGGAGCGATATCGACAATACCCGGTCCTGATCCGAGGTCATCACCAACTCGTCTGCCAGCGCGCCGCCGATCACCGGCCGGCGCATCTGCACTTTCACACCCTTGCTGGCCATCCAGTCGACCAGCGACACCAACGCCTTGAGCGGCTCGCGCTCCTCGTCGCGGTACACGGGGAACAGGTGGGCGCGGGACAGCACGGGTACGCTGGCCACATGGATCAGCTCGTAGTAGTGGCTGCCGGCACTGGTCGGCGAGTACAGCATCAGTGCCAGCAGCGGTCCGCTGGTGCGGCTGCCGCCCCAGTACAAGTGATGCCCCTGGAAATCGAACCCGTCTTCGTTGCGGTTGTTGAACAGCTTGCGACCCTTGATCTTATCGACGCAGTCAAGCAACAGGCCGTGCCGGCGGTGGTTGCCGAACACCTTGGCTTCGCGCAACCGCGCCTTGAGCATCATCATGTGCTTCATGTCCAGGCGGGTTTCCAGGTAGTTGCTGGCCGGCACCCGCTCCAGCAGCGGGTAGCGGCTTGCCACGCTGCGCAGTTCGGCAAACTGCCCGGTCAGGTCCTTCTTCAGGTGCGTGGCATACAGGTTCAGGCCACTGGTCTCAATCCAGGTCAGCAACAGCGCCAGCAGGCGCTGCTGTGCGCGTCGCTCGCTGCCTTCGCCACCCTCGCCAGGGCCGCCGGCACGGAAGTCGCCAATCAGGCGCAGGGGCGTGTCGGGTGGCAGCCAGGCGGCGGGTGGCGCGGGGTCGTTTTCGCGCTCGGCGGCTTCGCGCTCGTCTTTGCTGAAGGGGCAACCGGGCGCATGCTCGGCGGTCCCCGGGTTGTTCTTCAGGAACAACGTGCCGGTGTTGCCATTGAGCGTGACATTGAGCACCGGCAAGGCGTCGTTACGGCAATCGCAGGCCAGCCACTGGTTGGCATTGCGCACGTTCATCAGCAGCTGGTTGGCCTGCAGCAGGCGCGGGCCGCCCAGGGTGCCGGTGGCAAAGCCGACCAGCAGCTCTTCTTCGGCGGGGGTCAGGCTGCGCACCTGGGTCGCGGTTTTGTCGATGATTCGCATGAAGCAGCTCCAAGCTACGAGCCTCAAGCTTCAAGCAAAGCGCTGCCGCTTTCAACTGGCCGCTCGGTTACCGCCGAGTCGATGCTCCTGGGCAATGGGCACCGGTGCGGTGCCCTGTTGCCGGGAATCGGTCATGCAGGCGCAAAAGCGAGCGGTCAGAAGATGTAGTCCGTGGTCAGGAAACTGGACTGGCGATTGCGAATGATGTCGCTGATCAGTTCCTTGTTGGCGTCCTGGAAGCGTGTGGCGACCAAGGTACGGATCGAGAATACCCGCAAGGCATCATCCACCGACAACGTGCCTTCGGCGCTGTTCTTGCGGCCGTTGAACGGGTAGGTGTCAGGGCCACGCTGGCATTGCGCGTTGATGTTGATGCGCCCGACCTGGTTGGCGAATATATCGACCAGGCTGCCGATGGTCTGCGGGTCGTTGCCGAACAGGCTCAGTTGCTGGCCGTAGTCAGAGTCCAGCACATAGTCGATCACCGTTTGCAGGTCGCGGTAGGGCACCACCGGTACCAGCGGGCCGAACTGTTCTTCGTGGTACACCCGCATGCTGTGGTTGACCGGGTACAACAGCGCCGGGAAGAAGAACGAGCCGCGGCTGTGGCCGCCGCCTTCGTTGAGTACCTGGGCGCCCTTGGCCCTGGCATCGGCGACCAGGCCATCGAGGTAGTCGACCTTGCCGGGTTCGGGCAGGGGTGTCAGGGCCACCCCAGGTTCCCACGGCATGCCGGGCTTGAGCGCGGCCAGCTTGCGCTGGAACATGTCGAGGAAGGCCTCGACCACGTCCTCGTGCACAAACAGGATCTTCAGTGCCGTGCAGCGCTGGCCGTTGAATGACAGCGCACCGGTCACCGCTTCTTCGACCGCGTTGTCGAGGTCGACCTGCGGCAGCACGATGCCCGGGTTCTTGGCATCCAGGCCCAGGGCCGCGCGCAGGCGGTGCGGGCGTGGGTGCAGTTTTTTCAGGTCGCTGGCAGCCTTGTGCGTGCCGATGAAGGCGAACACGTCGACCTTGCCACTGGCCATCAGTGCGCTGACCGTTTCGCGGCCGCGCCCGTAGATGACGTTGATCACCCCAGGCGGGAAGCTGTCGCGGAACGCTTCGAGCAGTGGGCGGATCAGCAGCACGCCGAACTTGGCCGGTTTGAACACCACGGTGTTACCCATGATCAGCGCCGGGATCAACGTGGTGAAGGTTTCGTTCAGCGGGTAGTTGTAGGGGCCCATGCACAGCGCCACGCCAAGCGGGGCCCGGCGGATCTGGCCCAGCGTGCCTTGTTCCAGTTCGAAGCGGCTGGAGCGGCGGTCGAGGTCTTTGAGGGCGTTGATGGTATCGACGATGTAGTCGCAGGTACGGTCGAATTCCTTTTCCGAGTCCTTGAGGTTCTTGCCGATCTCCCACATCAGCAACTTGACCACCGCCTGGCGCTGTTCGCGCATACGGGCGAGGAAGGTCTCCACGTGCTGGATACGCTCGGCCACCCGCATGTTCGGCCAGGCGCCACGGCCCTTGTCGTAGGCCTGCACGGCGGCATCGAGGGCGGTGAGGGCGGTATCGGCATCGAGCAAGGGTGCGCTGCCCAGTATGACCTGCTGTTCCTCGTCACCCTGCTTGAGCCACACGGGGCTGCGCACCGTGGCCAGGGGGCCTTCCCAGCGTCGCAGTTGCCCGTTGACCAGGTATTCGCGTTGTTCCAGTGGGCCCCCCAGGCGCCAGGTTTCCGGGATGCTATCAGCGGTGGGGAAGAGTGAATCGAGCAGACGGTCCATGGTTACTGCACCTCACGTTACAGGGCGGATTTCAAGCCAGGTGAATCGCTTCAGCACTGAGCATGCACCGGCGCCGGTAAAAACACCAGTGTGGTACACCCGTGAGCGCAGCGCCTGGCAGTTCGACCAGGCGCTGCGGATTGCTCAGAGCGCCAGGGTGAACAGTGCCTGGGCCGGGCGCATCAGGCCTTGCTGGCGCAGCGCCGGATCGGCGTCGAGCACGGCCAGCCGTCGCCAGAACTCCACGCGTGCATGCTGCGGTTGAGACTGGAATGGCTCCATGTCCAGCAACGCTCTGAGGTCACGGCGGTACGGCAGCGGCAGGCGCTGCCACAGCGCCGCTTCGTCGGGGCCTGTTTCGTCGAAGAAATCCAGGTAGTCGCTTTCGCTGACCAGCAGGTCGACCTGGTGCGCGGCGTTGTAGGCGTCGATCTGAGCCCGCACGGGCGTGCCCAGCCACTCGCTTTCAAGGCGCAAGGCATCGGCGACAGGCCGGGTGACCGCGAAGTTTGCAGGCAGGTGCTGGAACTGGTTGGAAGCCAGGTCCAGCACGAACGGTTCGCTGATCTGGTCCAGGCCTTGCGGCAGTTCGACGAGGCTGCAACCGGACAGGAACAAGGTTTTCAGTTGCGCAAGATTGCGCAGGTCCGGTGCGCTGATCAGCGGGTTGTCCGACAGGTCCAGTTGCACCAGCCGCGTGTAGCGGTCCAGTGTTCGCTGGGCATTGGCATCCCAGGTAATGCGGTTGCTGTCCAGGTCCAGCCAGTGCAATTGCCACGGCTGGGGCAGGCGCGGTACACGGTCGAAGCGGCAATCCGACAGCATCAGGCGCCTGAGGTTGGGGAAGCCCCAGGGCAATGGCACTTTCGGGTGTGAAGGTTTCATCATCGGCGAAGTTCTGCAGGGCAGCCTGCAGCAGGCTATCGCGACGATGGCTGTAAAGATGACGCAGCCCCAGCCAATGCCAATCATGCTCGACCCGCAGTAGTTGGGTATGGAGCAAGGGCGTGTCCAGCCCATGTTCTGCCAGGCGGCCTTTTAGCAGTGGTTCGGCAAACTCACTGATCTGCTTGAGCCCTTTAAGCGCCTTTGCCAAGGCCGCTTGCGCATGCAGCAACTGGTTCTGGCTGGCGCAAACCGCCTCGCGCAGGTCTGGTGCGGCATTGTCGAACCAGTCCTGCAACTGCCAGGGGCATTTTGACTGGCCTGTAAAGCGCCCCATTGCCCGGGGCTGGCACAGCGTGCCCAATGCGGCAGTTGTGCCGCGAGCAGGGCGTGGTGTGGATTGTTGCCTATCATGATGATGCACCTCTTTATGCAAAGAAGGCATCAAACGCCAGTTATCAATAGCGAAGTGGTAACCGCTTCTCGTGATGTCGGCACGCTTATAGCAATCTGTTGCAACTAAACGCAGTGGCGGCAGGAAATTTGACGCCAGAATAATTCAGACAAATACCAGCCAAGTGCCACTTGCCAAAGTGATTTCGCCCACCTTAAATTGTTACTGAATGTGAAGTTAATGTGCGGCCTAACCTCTGAATATCAATGCGTTAGATGTTTTTCCGCTGTTTATCTGTCTTGTTCTGATACACCCTGGCACTTCAAAGGACGTGGAAGAAGAAATGAAAGCGACCTTGACCGCAGCGGCGCGAAAATTCATATCGCCCTCCACCCGTTACGAAATCAGACAGTTGGGCAGCCAAGTGCGTGAGGTAATGGCGCGCGCCTGTTTGTGGCGCTGGGAAGTTGCCAGGTTTCGGCTGCAACAGGAAAGCCCTTACGAGATCCTTTACATCGGCCGCAAGCACCAACGGGAAATGGCCAAGCTGCTGATTGGCGGCAAGGGGCAGGGCAGTGCGGCGATCGTGGAAAGCGCCAGTGCCAGCGCACCTGCCGACCATGTGGTGCTGATCAGCGAAATGCCCACTACTGGCGCGCTGTTGGTGCCGCACTATCTGAGCGCCGTGGTGCCACTGGGGCGCCCCCTGGAAGACATCACCGCGCGCTACGACAGTGAACTGCGGCGCAGCATTCGCAAGAACCGCCCGCTTTACCAGATGCGTCAGGCACTTGCCGATGACGAAATTGCCATGGCCGACCGTGAGCTGTTGCGGCCGTACGCGACTGCCAGGCAGGGCATCCATGCGGCGCAGTTTCCCACCGACGAAGTGTTCCGCATTGCCCAGAGTGTCGGGCGGCTCGACCTGATTACCTGCGGCGATGAGGTTATCGGCTGCCACCTCGGTTGCGAGGTGGTGCGCGATGGCAAGCGTTACTGGAGCACCTTGCGCTTCGGCTATTGCGAAGCGGTGTTTTCAGACGCCAGGAAGTTGCGCGAAGTGAACTCGATCACCACCTTCATGGCCCTGGAATGGGCGCTGGAACACGGCTTCGATTATTACGACATCGGCCTGTGCCTGGCGCGCCCGGACGACGGCTTGCTGAAGTGGAAGCGGCGGCGTGGGGGCGACATCGATTCGTTGGGCAACCATGCTTACCTGTTCGTGCGGCTGCCAAAGACCGGTACGGCGAAGTTTCTGTGGGACACGCCCATGTTTGCAATGGAAGGCGACAAACTGACCCTGCACCTGGGCCTGCCAGCAGGCCCCAGCGATGACGAAGTTGCCAGCCGTTACCATGAGATGGTGTTCGGCGGCCTGCACAAGATCTACCTCTACGGCGACAACGCCACTGGCGAAACCTTCGTGCAAGCCCTGCGCAACCGCTACGCCAACCAGCAGTCACCCCCCATCATGCAGCGCGTCATGTGCAGTTGAAGGGGCGCATGGATGCGTTGAGTCATCCTATTGCGCCATGCGCTGAACCTCGCCATCAAGGGGGACGCTTCATGACAAGCGATATCTCGCAGTTCAATGCTTCGCCGGCCGCTGCGCCACGCAGCTGGACCCTGGCTGCCTACCGTTACATCGCCCGCAAACGGTTGGGCAGAACCCCGCCAATCGACGTCAAGAGCCTTGCCAGCAAAAGTTGGGACATCGCCCCGGGCGAGACCACGGTGTCGCCACCGGCCATTTACCTGCCGGGGCAGTTGGAGCGGGTCACCGGATGGGAAGGCAAGCGGTTCTACCCCTACGTGCACCCGGCGCGCACCATGGAGGGTGGCATCAGTGCGCTGCAAGGGCCGACCCGTGGCTACCTGATCAAGGATGTATGGCTGGTCGACGGGGCGTTGTACAAGGGTAAGGCCAGCCACTGGCTGTCGCAGAAGCCGAACACCTTTCCGCGCATTGCGGTGGACCATGAAATCGACCGCGCTGCCATCTACTGCACGCAGAATGGCAATTCATGGTTCGGCACCTGGCTGATGGAGGATTGCCCCACGTATGCGCTGGCCTGCAACGAGGGCGTGCCGGTGACCACGGCACCGTCGGCCAGGTACCCCTTGTTCACCCAGGCACCGGCCTACGAAGACTGGTTGGACATGCAGCCGCTGCGCCTGCGCAGTGCGTTTTTCCGGGAGCTGGTGCTGTTCGACGATCAGAGCAACAACCGCAGCCGGCATGCCCGCTACCGTGCCATGGGCGACAAGCTGTTGGCGCATGTCGCCCATGCGCCGCACCCGGGTGTGTTCCTGCTGCGCGGCGGTGATGGTGACCTGCGCCTGCTGCGCAACGAGCTGGCGCTTGCCGAGCACCTGCGGGTTACTCGGGGTTTTCGCATCGTCAACCCGCTCAAGTCGGATGTGCCGAGCATCATCGCCGCCTGCGCCGGGGCCAAGGTGGTGATTGGCGTGGAGGGCAGCCAACTGGTGCATGGCGTGAATGTGCTGCAGCCCGGCGGCTGCCTGCTGACGCTGCAGCCGCCGAACCGCTTCGTCAGCTACTACAAGTACCTGACCGACCGTGATCAGCAGCACTTCGGCTTCGTGGTCGGTCTGCCGGAGGGCGACGGGTTCAGGGTCGATATCGGTGAAGTGGAACGCACTCTGGACCTGTTCCCGCAATAACTGTGTAGTATCCAGGCACACGGCAACTGGGGATGGCAATGATCGAGGTATCACGGTTCTGGCGCGACCCTGCGCTACCCTTTGTCGAGGCCCGCAAGGTAGGCGACGGGCGCCAGGTGTGCTACGCCGCGCATTCTCATGAAAGCTTTTCCATTGGGGTGATCACCGGTGGGCGTAGCACCTACCTCAATGGCGATCAGCGCCATGAGGTTGCGGCGGGCACTACCGTCCTGATGAACCCTGGCGTCGTGCATACCTGCAACCCGATTGCAGGGGAGCCGTGGTCCTATCTGATGCTGTTCGTCGACTGGCCGTGGCTGCAGGCGCTGGGGTTCACCTTGCCGGTGCAGACACTCAGCACCTCTGCCGTGCTGTACCAGCGGCTGTTGCAGGCTTTTGCCGAGCTGTTCGATGCCAGTGTGCCGGACCGCGAGGCGCGCCTGGCCACGCTGTTCCGCGAATTGCCCGCCCTGCTGCAGGGCAGTGCGCAGGCCGCCGAAGTGCGTAACCCACGGCTGGAGGCCGCAGCCGCGTTCATCCGTGCCCATCGCTGCGATGCACTGCGGCTTGAGGATATCTGTGCTGCCTGTGGCCTTTCGCGTTCCTACCTGATCCGGGCGTTTGGCCAGCATTTCGGGCTGACCCCCCACGGCTATCTGCTCGACCAGCGCGTGCAACTGGCGCGGGCGCAGCTGCGCCAAGGGCGGGCTATCGCCGAGGTGGCACAAGCAGCCGGTTTCGCCGACCAGGCGCACCTGCAGCGCGCCTTCAAGCAGCACCTGGCGGCAACACCGGGGCATTACCGCAATGCTGGCACCCGCGCGCGCACGCCTGCATAGGCCAGCGTCTGCCGCCAAAGGCGGGGCCGGGTCGGTCTCAGATCACCAGGTAAAGCGCACTTCCGACCAGCAGCACGGCCAACCCTCGGTTGAGCAGGCGCATATGCCGCGGGTTGCCCAGGTACTGGCGGATAACGCTGCCGGCCCAGGCCCAGCACGCTACCGAAACGAAACAGATAGGCCCGTAGATCCAGGTGAACAGCCACAGCAGCTGCTGCTCGCCGCCCGTGTAGGCGCCAACCCCGGCCACCGCTGCCAACCAGGCCTTGGGGTTGAGCCACTGCATGGCGGCGCCGTGCCAGGCCGACGGTGCCTGCTCGGGGTGCGTGCTGCCCAGCTCGCCGCTGTCACTGGCCAGTTTCCATGCCATGTACAGCAGAAACGCCACACCGCCCCAGTGCAACAGCAGCCCCAGCACCGGCCAGCGCACCAGCAGTTGGTGCAGGCCCAGGCCGACCAGCACCAGCAACACACAGAAGCCCAGCGTGGCGCCGGTCACATGGCCCAGGCTGGCCCGCAGGCCATGACGGGCACCGCTGCCAAGCGCGACGATGTTGACCGGGCCGGGGGAGATGGAGGCCGCCAGTGCGAAGGCGGCCATGGAGAGGGACAAGCTCATGAAGGAGATCCATTTTGTTGTGAGGCGGCTATGCTGGCCGGTCACGGGGTGGGGTGTATTGAACAAAAGTACCCGCACCAGGCGACCCGTCGAAATGCGCGCCCAGCGGCCGGCCTCATTCCGCCCGCCGGCCTGTTACAGGTTTTGTAATAGTTTTACGCTGTCAGACAATCCTGATGTCCTTGTAGCATCATTCTCCCTAATTGTTATCAAGGTCTATATGAGCACCTTCGCGGAGCCCCCCAGTTCGTGGCCGTCCTGGCCAAACCTTCCCCGTCCTCGTGACGCTGCCCTCGTGAGTACCCGCTAATGGAATGGCTAGCCGATCCTACGGCCTGGCTAGGCCTGTTGACGCTTATCGTCCTCGAGCTGGTGCTGGGTATCGACAACCTGGTGTTCATCGCCATCCTGGCGGACAAGCTGCCCCCGCATCAACGCGACCGTGCCCGGGTCATTGGTCTGAGCCTGGCGCTGATCATGCGTCTGGGCCTGCTGGCCAGCATTTCCTGGATGGTCACCCTCACGGCACCGCTGTTCGAGGTGTTCGGCAAGAGCTTCTCTGGCCGTGACCTGATCATGCTGTTCGGTGGTGTGTTCCTGTTGTTCAAGGCCACCATGGAGTTGCATGAACGCCTGGAAGGGCATGTGACCCAAGCCAGCGGCACCTTGCGTCATGCTGCGTTCTGGCCAATCGTCGCGCAAATCGTGGTGCTGGATGCGGTGTTCTCGCTGGACGCCGTGATCACTGCGGTGGGTATGGTCGAGCACCTGTCGGTGATGATGATCGCGGTGATTTTCTCGATCGGCATCATGATCGTTGCCAGCAAGCCGCTGACCCGCTTCGTCAACGCCCACCCCACGGTCATCATGCTGTGCCTGGGCTTCCTGATGATGATCGGTTTCAGCCTGACCGCCGAAGGCCTGGGCTTCCACATACCCAAAGGCTATCTGTACGCGGCCATTGGCTTCTCGATCCTGATCGAGCTGTTCAACCAGCTGGCGCGTGCCCGGCGCAAGCGCAGCCTGCAGCAGCACAAGCCGCTGCGTGAGCGCACTGCGCATGCCGTGCTGCGCCTGCTGGGCGGCCGCCGCGTCGAAGCTGACGAGGTGGGTGAGGAAATCGCCGACTTGGTCGAGGGTGGCGAAGAACAGGTGCTGTTCGACCGCCGTGAGCGGGTGATGATCAGCGGCGTGCTGAACCTGGCCGAGCGGCCGATTCGCACGGTGATGACCGCGCGTACCGAGGTCGACGTGATTGACCTGGCGCAGCCGCCCGAGGCCATTGCCCAGGCCCTGGCCAACTCGCCGTATTCGCGCCTGCCGCTGATACGCGGCGGCCGAATCGACGAGCCTTTGGGCTTCGTGCACAAGAAAGAGCTGCTCAAGGAGGTGCTGTCGGGTAACCAGCCCGACCTGGAAGGCATGGCCCGGGTACCGCTGAACCTGCTGGAAAGCTTCAGTATCCTCAACGCCCTGGAGCAGATGCGCGCCCAGTCCACGCACATTGCCTTCGTGGTCAACGAGTTCGGTGACTTCACCGGCCTGCTGACCATGACCGACATCCTGGAGTCGATTGCTGGCGAACTGCCGGATGCCAGCGAGGTTGACGGCCCTGGCATCGTGCAGGAAGGTGAGGGTTTCGTGGTCAGTGGTGCCTTGAACCTCAGCCAGGTGCAGGCGCGTACCGGCTTCAGCGCCCGGGCCACCGAGGACTATCAGACCCTCGCCGGGCTGGTGATGAGCCTGCTCGACCGCCTGCCAATGGTGGGTGATCAGTTGCGCTGGAATGGCTGGACGCTGACCGTGGAGGCGATCGAAGAACGGCGGGTAAGGCAGGTGCGCCTTACACCGAACGGCGACGCTGACGCAGCAGGTGCTTGAAGCCTTCGAGCACCAGCACCAGCACGGCGGCCCAGATCGGCAGGTATGTCAACCACTGGTCTGGGCCGATGGTTTCGCCCAGCAGCAACGCCACGCCCACCAGCAGTACGGGCTCGACGTAGCTGAGCAGGCCGAACAGGCTGAACGGCAACAAGCGGCTGGCCAGCACGTAGGCGATCAGGGCGCAGGCGCTGATCGCCCCCAGCAGCGGAATCAGCGCATACAACCCTGGGTGCGCCTGTAGGTCAGCGCTGGAAAGCGGCCCCTGCATCACGAAATACAGCGCCCAGGGCAGCAGCAGGCACATGTCGCACCATAGGCCACCGAGGTGGTCGGTGCCGCAGCGCCGGCGCAGTACGAAGTAGACGGGGTAGCCGGTCACCACCACCAGGGTTTCCCAGGCGAAACTGCCATGCTGGTAGAGTTCGTGGCCCACACCCAGTGCGGCGCAGGCCACGGCTACTGCCTGCAGGCGTGACAGGCGCTCGCCGTACACCAGCCGCCCGGTCAGGACCATGGCCAGTGGCAGCAGGAAGTAGCCCATCGACACTTCCAGGCTGCGCCCGTGCAGGGGCGCCCACAGGAACAGCCACAATTGCACCCCCATCAGCCACGAAGTGCCGAGCATGCCGAGCAGTAGCATCGGCGTGCGGCGCACGCGCCCCAGCAATTGGCCGACGCGTTTCCAGTCTTTCGAAACCACCATGAACAAGGTCAGGCAGGGCAAGGTCAGCAGCGTGCGCCAGCCGAATATCTCTTCGCCATCGAGTGGCCTGAGCAACGAGGTATAGAAGTACATCACGGCGAACATGCAGGACGCCACGACGGATGAAACAATGCCTTTTGACACGAATGCCTCGAATACAGGAGTGGAGCGGTTAGGTCAGCCGCCAATGATCTCAGGGGGCGCGGCTTGCGGCAACCGCGAGGCGCCGGGGCGGGTGGCCAGCGCTTCGAGAAACTGCTGTGCAGGCATGGGCCTGGCGAACAGGTAGCCTTGCTGATAGTCCACGCCATGGCTAGCCAGGTAATCGCGCTGCGTTTCGGTTTCCACGCCTTCGGCGACAATGCCCAGGCCCAGTTTGGCTGACAATTCGATGATGGTTTCCAGGATATGCACCGACAGCGCATCGGCACCGATCATGGCCACGAAGCGCTGGTCGATCTTCAGGTAATCGACCTTGAACTGAAGCAGGTAGTTGAGGCTGGACTGGCCGGTACCAAAGTCGTCCAGTGCGATCTTCACCCCCATGGCATCGAGCTTTTCGAACAGCTCGAGCGCCACGGGCGTGGGTTCGATGAGCTTGCGCTCGGTCAGCTCCAGGGTCAGCACTACCCGGCCTGGGGGAAAGTGCTGCAGGAACGTGCGGCAGTCCTCCAGCAAAGTCAGGTCGCGGCAGTGGTCGGCCGTGATGTTGATGCCGACGTGGAAGCCGTCCTCCAGCAGCGTTGCATAGGGCGCCAGGGCTTGCGCAGTGTGCATCATCAGTGCCTGGGTCATGGCCACGATCTGCCCGCTGTGCTCTGCGTAGGGGATGAACAGGTCTGGGCGTACCAGCCCCTCTTGAGGGTGGTTCCAGCGCATCAACACTTCGACGCCGGCCCAACGGTAATCACCCTTGCGCACCACCGGCTGGAAGTACGGCAGGAATTCGTCGGCCTCCAGCGCCCGCCTCAGCTCGGCGCGGGGTGAGTTGGCGCGGCGCACCTGCCAGTGGCTTACCAGGCCGGCGATCACGCCCAGCACCAGCAGCATGCCGAGCAGGGCAGGGTAATGGCTGCGCCACAGCCGGCTTTGCTCGGCGGCGCTGTACCCGCCCTGTACGCTCAGCGGATAACGCGTGGAGGCCAGCTGCACATTGGCGTGATCAGCGACCGGCGGCTGGCCATGGTGCACGATGCCGTCCTTGCCCATCCAGGCGTCGCCGACGCGGATGTACAGCGCTTCGTCGGCGCCTATCAGGCGCAGCGCCGTCAGCAGGTGATCGCCGTCGACCGTGCTGATCGCACCGTGGTCCCCTTGGCTGGCCCTGTACACCAACAGTGGGTGACCGGGGGTGACCGAGTTGCCATCCATCAGCCACAGTTTGCCATCGACATAGTCGGCGGGGTTGACTGGCTCATCGAATGCGCCGAACAGCGACGTGCAATAAATGCTGTTGTGCCTGAACAGGTTGGTGGAGCGCACGAAGGCGTTGCGCGTGACCTGGGTGCGTAGCAGCAACTGGGCTTGCTCGCAGGGGACATCGGTGTGCGCCAGCAAGCTGTCGGCGGCGCTCGACAGGTTGTCGAGGATATGTTCGATATGGCCGAGCACCTGCTGCGTGGTGGTGTGGCTGCTGGCCTTCATTTCCCGTTCGATCTGCCAGTGCATGATCGCCAGGCCGCTCACTACCGGCACCATACCGACCACCAGCGGTAACAGGGTGCGCCAGCTGAAGACGCTGCGGCGTTTGGCTGTAAGGGGCATGCTGGGTGGCTACGTTGAAAGGCTACGCTGAAGGGTTAACAGAGCATAGCCGTTAGTCGGGCAGGGGCCTTAACAAAAACGCGACAAAGGCATTTACGCAATGTAGAATCGGTTTACGAATAAAACAATAAGGTCCTTCAGTGCCGAAGGATCAAGCCCGCCGAGAATGGGTCCATATGACATACCATGGGTTCAAGCTGATCATTGGTGACTTCCTCGCCCGCAGCGTGCGAGGTATCCCGTGTGCCCCGCCATTTCTGTTCCGCATCCCACGCAATCATTAATTTTTAGCTGCAGATGAGGACACGAACATGGCTGATATCTTCGAAAATCCAATGGGCCTGATGGGCTTCGAATTCATCGAACTGGCGGCCCCGGCCCCTGGCGTACTGGAGCCGGTATTCCAGATGCTGGGCTTCACCAAGGTCGCGACCCACCGCTCCAAGAATGTGCACCTGTATCGGCAGGGTGGCATCAACCTGATTCTGAACAACGAACCCAAAAGCCTCGCGTCGTATTTTGCCGCGGAGCATGGCCCATCGGTATGTGGCATGGCCTTCCGTGTGCGCAATGCCCATGAGGCCTATGCCCGTGCGCTGGAGCTGGGCGCGCAGCCGGTAGAAATCGAAACTGGCCCGATGGAACTGCGCCTGCCGGCGATCAAGGGCATTGGCGGTGCGCCGCTGTACCTGATCGACCGTTTCGAGGAAGGCAGCTCGATCTACGACATCGACTTCAACTTCATCGAGGGTGTCGACCGCCACCCGGTCGGTGCCGGCCTCAAGGTCATCGACCACCTCACCCACAACGTTTACCGTGGGCGCATGGCCTACTGGGCGGGCTTCTACGAGAAGCTGTTCAACTTCCGTGAAATCCGCTACTTCGACATCAAGGGTGAGTACACCGGCCTGACCTCCAAGGCGATGACCGCCCCGGATGGCATGATCCGCATTCCGCTCAACGAAGAGTCGTCCAAGGGCGCCGGGCAGATCGAGGAGTTCCTGATGCAGTTCAACGGTGAGGGCATCCAGCACGTTGCCTTCCTGACCGATGACCTGCTCAAGACCTGGGACGCGCTGAAGGGGTTCGGCATGCGCTTCATGACGGCGCCGCCACAAACCTATTACGAAATGCTCGAAGAGCGCCTGCCCGGCCATGGTGAGCCGGTCGATCAGTTGCAGGCGCGGGGTATCCTGCTCGATGGTGCCTCGCAGCCGGAAGACAAGCGCCTGCTGCTGCAGATCTTCTCGGAAACCCTGCTCGGGCCGGTGTTCTTCGAGTTCATCCAGCGTAAAGGCGACGACGGGTTTGGTGAAGGCAACTTCAAGGCCCTGTTCGAATCCATCGAGCGTGACCAGGTGCGTCGCGGCGTGCTGAGCACCGACTGACACGCTGGTAGTGGCGCCGCCGTCATGTCCCTTCGGCGGCGCGGCTACGCCTGTTCGCGCGCCCTTTCATCAGCGCCAGGAAAACCACCGAGGCGGTCAGAACCCCCACCAGTAGCAAGGAGGGCAGGGTCTGGCGCATCGACTGGCGAATCTCCCGCGCGGTGAAACTTTCGGCATAGCCGCCTACGACCCGGTAGCCGTATTTCTGCGAAAGCATGCTGGTCGAAAACTCGTCCTGCGAGGGGCGGGCGCCGGCGCGGCTG
The DNA here is from genome assembly GCF_007633355.1 of Pseudomonas sp. BJP69. NCBI lineage: Bacteria > Pseudomonadati > Pseudomonadota > Gammaproteobacteria > Pseudomonadales > Pseudomonadaceae > Pseudomonas > Pseudomonas sp. BJP69. The sequence goes on along the minus strand of NZ_CP041933.1, from coordinate 3,114,148 downwards.
TCGCCGCCACTCCACAGGTAGCGGTCGTCGAATTCCAGCAGCAGCGTCAACCCGTCCTGGAAAGCGTCCAGCTCGCTGCGAAGCTGCGAGGCATACGCCGTGACAATGACACCCTGACTATTGTCGGCCGTATACAGGTTCACCAGCAGTTTGCGGCGGGTGTCGGCGAGCCCATAGGAAATCTCCACCTGGCGGCCAGACGTGGCAAATGCGGTCAAATCCTCCAGCGGGTCCGGCGTGGTACTGCAATAGGCCTGCTCGCCCTCTACCAGCGTGAGGGACCTGAGCATGGACAGGCTGGTGACATGATCCTGCAAGGTGTTCAGGGCGCTGGCACAAGGCTGCCCGGCCAGCGGCAGTGAACGCAACGCGGTTTCCTGCATGCGGTTGAATGCCTGATCGACACTGTAAACCGCTTCCTTCACGGAAACAGCCGCATTCTCCGCAAGTTTCGTTTGCAGTTGCAGGATCATCACCAGCAACCCGGATACCACGGGTACCAGCCCCACCACGATGAGCAACAGCAACTCCAGCATGCTACGCCCGGCGTTGACGATGTACGACATAGACCTATTGCGCTCCGCTGCAACGCTGTTCCAGTTGAACAGCCGAGCCCAAAGCCTAGGTCTTCGATGGTCGTTCGGCTGTAGGCCGAAGAAAGCGCGCGTGACAGTAATTGCGCAAACCTGCGTAAGCCCTATCGGCCTGCCGGCCGGGCCAGCACCTTGAACTCCGCCATGGTGGGCCGAACGTGCTGTGCTAACTTCAATAGCATTACCCGCAGTCCCCTTGGCCATGCTGGAGCCATGACATTGGTCGCCAAAAAATCATCACTTGGCCTTGAGCCACAGATCCGCCTTCACCCGCCTGCTGCCGCAGCCCGCAGGCCGGTTGACGACCGGATCGTGCAGCTGGACTGGAGCCGCACCTCGCTAGGGCCGCTGCCGCGCTGGCCGGCTTCGTTGCGCATCGCGGTGGATATGATGCACCTGTCGCCGTTCCCCTGTGCCGTGGTCTGGGGGCCAGACCTGACGGTGGTGCACAATGATGCCTACCATGCATTGCGCGGCGGCGCTGCGGATGGGCTCGGCCAGGCGTTCGATACACTGTGGCGCGAAATCTGGCCGACAGTGGGGCCGTGGGTTTTCAAGGCCCTGGAAGGGCAGTCGAGCTTTGTCGAGGACCCTCCCTTGCGCATCGGCAGTGACCCATGCGGCGAGCCCCTCTGGTGCGCATTCGGTTACGCGCCCCTGCACGATGAGCAAGGCAATGTCGCGGGCTTTCTGCACACGGTGATCGAGACCACTGCCAGCGTCGAGGCACACCGGCATTGGCGCGAGCAGGCGCAAGGCTTCGAGCAGCAGATCGAGCGGCATGTGCTGGAGCGCGAGCAGATCTGGCAGATGTCACGCGATGCGATGATGAGGGTAACCCCGGAGCTGAAGGTGCATGCCGCCAACCCCGCCTGGCACCGGGTTCTGGGTTGGGACGAACAGCAGATCCAGGGGGTGTCGGTACTGGAACTGGTGCACCCGGCAGATCGGACCGAGGTGCAGGTGGTGGTGTCGGCGTTACTGCAAGCCAGCAGCGCAGACCCGATCGAGACCCGCTTGCGGCACCGCGATGGGCATTACCATACCTTCCGCTGGAGCGCGCGCTTCGATGGGCGCTTGCTCACCGTAGTCGGCCAGGATATCAGCGAGGACCGCGAAGAGGCGGCGCGCCAGTCCGAAGCGCTGATGCGCAACACTGAACGGATGGAAGTCGTGGGGCAACTGGCCGGGGGCATGGGCCATGAGTTGAATAACCTGCTTTCTGGTATCGGCGGTAGCCTTGAGCTGCTCCAGCGCCGCCTCCAGGAGGGGCGCCCGGAGCGGATCGGTGCTTATGTGGATGTTGCCCGCGATTCGGTGATGCGGGCCATGGAGCTGACCCACCGTTTGCTGGCCTTTTCCCGCCACCAACCCTTGGCGCCAAAGCCGCTGGATTTCAACCGGCAGTTGCGCCTGTGCGAGCCGTTGTTGCGCAGGACCTTGGGTCCGGAGTTGTGCTTGCACTGGCAACTGGACGTCGCCCCGTGGGTGGTCAACCTGGATGTCACCCAGCTCGAAAATGCATTGATCAACCTGTGTACCAACGCCCGCGAGGCGTGCCTGGAGCGGGGCAACGTCACGATCCGCAGCGTCAACGAACGCTTGATCGCGGCGTTCCCGGACGAGAACGGGCTGCCGCCGGGTGACTATGTGGCCTTGCATGTTGAGGACGATGGCCACGGCATGGCGGCTGCGGAAATCGCCAAGGCGTTCGAGCCTTTTTTCACCACCAAGCCCATCGGCCGTGGCTCCGGCCTGGGGCTGTCGATGGTCTACGGTTTTGTCGGCCAGTCGGGGGGCTATGCGTGGATCGAGTCTGCGCCGAACCAGGGGACCAAGGTGTCGATGTTGTTCCCCAGAACGTTCGAGCCGCTTCCTGATGAGTGCAAACCGGTGCAAAGGACGCAACGCATGGCCCAGGGTGAGCGGCTGCTGCTGGTGGATGACGAACTCAATCTGCGCGCGGTGATGCGTGAATACCTGGTTGAGCGCGGTTTCCAGGTGGTTGACGCAAGCGACGCCAATACCGCATTGGAGCGGTTTCGCCATGACGGTCCGTTCGACCTGGTGATCACCGATATCGGTTTGCCGGGCGGCTTCAGCGGGCGCCAGGTGGCCAAGGCCATGCGCATGCAACTGCCACAGCAGAACATCCTGTTCATCACAGGCTATGCGGGGCAACCGGTGGAGCCCCAGTTGCTCGAACAGCCTGGCACTGCGTTGATGAACAAGCCGTTTTCGCTGGCAGACCTGGCAGACCAGGCGTTGCGCATGCTTGAACAGTGAGCCCCTCAGGGTTGGCCAAGGATCACGGCCACCTGTTCCTGCAGCTGTCGCAGTTCGAATGGCTTGCAGATCAGGTGCATATCGCACCCCAGAAATCCCTCGCGCGCCATCGCGGTTTCCGCATAGCCGGTAATGAACAGCACCGGTAACCGGGGGCGCAAGCTACGTGCAATCTCCGCCAGTTGCCGACCGTTCATGCCGGGTAAACCTACGTCGCTGATCAGCAGGTCGATGGGTTGCGAGGCGCGTAGCACCTCAAGCCCCTCCTCGGCGTTGGCCGCACTCAGGCACGTGAAGCCATTGTCACGCAGGGCCTGGCACAGCAGTTCGCGAACATGCAGGTCGTCCTCGACCAACAGCACCCGGTAGCCGTGTGTCGCTTGCGCAGGTACCAGCGGTTGGGCGGGCGAGGGTGCCTGGTCGATGTGACGCGGCAGGTACAGGTCTACCCGCGTGCCCTTGCCAATTTGGCTGTGCAGGGTGACATGGCCATGGGATTGCTTGCTGAACCCGTACACCATCGACAAGCCCAGGCCGATGCCTTGGCTGGTCGCTTTGGTGCTGAAGAAGGGTTCGAATGCGTGCTCCAGTGTGCTTGGCGCCATGCCCTGGCCGTCATCGATCACGCTCAGGCGCAGGTAATCGCCAGCGGTCAGGGGGCCGTCGGCCATGGGGCTGCTGTAGATAGGATGGTTGGTTGCCTCGATTCGCAGCAGGCCACCGCTGGGCATGGCTTCACAGGCATTGAGGATCAGATTGTCGAGGGCCTCGCGCAATTGCTGGTCGTCAGCTTCCGCGTTCCACAGGCCTTTGGCGATGCTCACCTGCAGCTTTATCCCAGGCTTGAGTTGAGCCTTCAGCTGCTTGGTCTGCAACAGGGTGTGCAGGTTGACGCATCGGCTGTGCAACGACTGCCTGCATGAGAAGGCCAGTAGACGGTGGGTCAGGCGGGCGGCGCGTGACACTGCTTCGCGGCCCAGGCGCAATACACTGTCCAGGCCGTCGGCGCGGCCTTGCTTGAGGCGCCGGTCGATCAGCTCGAAACTGCCGCCAATACTGGTGAGCAGGTTGTTGAAATCGTGGGCCACGCCGCCAGCGAGTTGGCCGATAGCTTCCATCTTGCGCGCCTGGAAGCGGGCCTGGGCGTAGCGCTCCGTCGGCTCATCAGGCTGGGCGAGCCCGTTATCCAGCCGCTGCTGCAGGTTTTTGAGCTGGTCGCGGGTCAGGTATTGCCGACGCCTGTGGCGCAGCGCGGACTGGGTCATGTGCAGCAGTTGGTCGTCGCCGAAAGGGGGCACCAGCAGGGTAAGGTTGCCGACCGGGTGATTGTGCACGCGGCTGGCCGACCATGCACCCTGGGTCACCAGCACGATGGGCAGATCCGACCAGTGCGGTTGCTGGTCGATAAAGGCCTGCAGCAGGGCACTAGGGCCTGCGTTGAACACCTGCTCGGCGATGATCGCCAGGCCGGCGCCTTCTGCCAGGCGCGCATGCAGGTGCCCCAAGTCGGTGGCACACAGGCAATCGATGCCGGCCGCCGACAGCAGGTGCGAGGTTTGCGCCGCCAACGGCGGTGGGGCGAGGATCAACGCACGTTCATCCAGCGCCAACGAACTGGCCAAGGCAATTCTCCTGCAGAGTGGCCTGATAACCACTGGACCCTGGGCACAGGCTCAGGGTTCAACAGGTTTCAGGCAGGCCTAGAGGCCTTGCTGCAGGGCGGGGTCATCCGGGTTTTGCTGCTCCAGCTCGGCCAGCAGCACCTGCACGTTCTGAAGTTGGCCGGATTCTTTCCAGTACTGGATCAGCAACACCCGCGCGCGACGGTTGGCCGGTTGCTGGCTGAGCACGGTTTCCAGCTGCTTCTGCGCCGCATCAACTTGCTCCAGCGCATGCAGGGTCACCGCCAGGGTATAGCGGTAATCGACGTTGTCCGGGTCCAGTTCAACCGCGCGGGACAGTGCCAGCAAGGCGTACTCACGTTGCTGGTGGCGGATCAGCCAGCGCCCCAGCTGGTATTGCAGGAAGGCCGAGTCCGGGCTCAGGGCCAATGCCTTGCCGAGCACCTGGCGTGAGGCATCGTGCTGGCCTTGACGTTCCAGCAGGCGCACCTGGGTGGCCAGCGCATCGAGGTTGCCTGGGGCGACGGTCAATGCACGTTGCAGGGCTACCGCAGCTTGGGTGTAGTCATTTTCGTGCATATACAAGCGCGCCAGGTGCACTTGCGCGTCTGCTTCCTCGGGTTGTTGCGCCAGCGCTTGCTGGTATTGCTCCAGGGCCGCCTGCAGCGGGCCGAAATACAGGCCTATGTCATCCGGGGAAAGGCCAAGCAAGGCGTCCACGGCAGCGAAGCGCACACTTTGGTCGTCATCGTCCAGCAGCGGGCCAAGCACAAGGCTGCGCTGCGCCGCAGGCAGCAGCCGGCGGATACCTGCGATGGCGGCACGGCGCACCAGTGGCTCGGCGTGTTCCAGGTCTTGCCGGGCGATTTTCAAGGCCAGTGGCGAAGGGTAGTTGGGCAGCTCGGCGTACAGGGCTGCGCGCCGGATGGCGGGCAAGTCGGTGCGTTGCAACTGCTGATAAAGCACCCTGGCCGCGCCAGGCCGACCGTCGTGGGCCTGGCGCAGGGCCTTGGCATAGCTATGCGCCGGCAAGGCCGGCTGGGCTGGCGGAGTATCGCGCCACAGGTACCCGAACAGGGCCGATACCAGGATCAACAGCAGCACGGCGATCAGGTAGCGGTTGCGTCTGGGCATCGGGGGGTCCATGGCGGCAAGAAGGGCTGAGCTTGGGCCAGGCGGTAGATAAAAGCAACGGCTTGGCTATCGACCGTTCGGTTTCCGGGCGTTTGTTCAGCCGGCTTCAGATTCCCTTCAGATTCGTCACTGATACTTCGCCCAACCCATTAATCAGGGGGGAGTCCCATGACCCATACCCTTTGGAGCCACCTGCTCCCATTGCCGATAGGCACCCATGCAGCGCATCACGGCTGTTTGTCCCTGCACCTGCCGGACGACCCTGACCGGGAGGCGCTCGAGCAGTTCATTCATCGCTGTTTCGCTGAAGTTCACCACGCCGATGTACACCATTACCTGCCCGAGTTGCTGGCCTTGCGTGATAGCCACGGGCACTTGATCGCGGCGGCGGGTCTGCGCCCGGCCAGCAGTGGGCCGCTGTTTCTCGAGCGTTACCTGGACGTGCCCCTGGAAACCGCGGTTTCGCGCCTGACCAGCCTGCCCGTTGCCCGCGAGTGCATGGTCGAGGTCGGCAACCTGGCGTCGCTGAGCGCTGGCAGCGCACGCATCATGATCACCGCCGTGACCTGGCTGCTTGCTACCCGTGGGTTGAAGTGGGTGGCGTTCACCGGTGCCTCCACCTTGATCAACAGTTTCCAGCGCCTGGGCCTGGCACCTACCGTGCTGGCGCAGGCCGACCCGGCACGCCTGGACGAGCCCGTTGCGCAATGGGGCAGCTATTACGCGCAGCATCCGCAGGTGTACGCGGGCGAAATCGGCCAAGGCTTCGACTTGCTGCGTAGCGCTGGTGTGTTTCGCCGCCTGGGCTTTCCGGTGCTGGACGAGGAGACCGGCCATGCCGCTTGAACTTGAACGTTTCTGGCAGGCATTGCTGGCCCATGGTGACGCGCCCGCGCTGGAAGGGGCCAGTGCACGCTACACCTACAAGCAGCTGCTTGCCGAGGTGCTACAGCGTGCCGAGGCCCTGCGCCAGCGTCAGGCCGGTGTGCTGGTGCTGGGGCTGGATAACGGTCCCGAACTGCTGTTGTGGGACCTGGCCGCGTTGGTCTCGGGGCGCGCCTGCGTGACGGTGCCCACCTTCTTCAGCCCAACCCAGTTGGAGCACTGCCTGCAACAGAGCGGCGCCAGCCTGGTGCTCGGCCCGCCCGCCTGGGAGAGCTTGCTCGGGCGGCTGGGTTTCGTCGACCAGCACGGCTTCTGGTCGCGGCCAGCGCTGCCTGCGGTGGCCCTGCCTGAAGGCACCGCCAAGGTCACCTACACCTCTGGCAGTACCGGCAACCCCAAAGGCGTGTGCCTGAGCGCGCAGGCCATGTTGCGGGTCGCACACGAACTGGAACAGGCCAGCCGCCCTACGCAGCCTCGGCGCTACCTCGCTGTGCTTCCGCTGGGCGTGTTGCTGGAGAACCTGGGCGTTTACGCCGCCTTGCTGGCAGGCGCCAGTGTCATGCTGTACCCACAGGCCCAGCTGGGCATGGGGGGGGCCAGCCAAGTCGATTTCAAGCGGCTGCTCGGGGCCATCGCCTTGAGCGGCGCACAAAGCCTGATTCTGGTTCCGCAACTGCTGCTGGGGCTGGTCACGGCAATCGAGCGCGGGCTGATGGGGGTTGGCATGCTGCGTTTCGTTGCGGTGGGTGGCGCCCGTGTGGCGCCCAGCCTGCTGGCGCGGGCCGAGGCCGTAGGCTTGCCGGTATTCGAGGGTTACGGGCTGTCGGAATGTGCCTCTGTGGTGGCGCTGAACCGCCCCGGTGCGGTGCGCCCGGGCAGTGTCGGCCGGCCATTGCCGCATGTGCAGGTGCGTATCGCCGAAGACGGTGAGGTGCTGGTTGCCGGGACCCTGCTGCTTGGCTATCTGGGCGACACGCCCAGCCAAACCGCGTGGTGGGCTACCGGCGACCTGGGCTTTTTCGATGATGAAGGCTACCTGCACCTGAACGGGCGCAAGAAACACCAGTTCATCACCAGCTTCGGGCGCAACGTCAACCCTGAATGGGTAGAAGCCGAGCTGACCCAGAGCGGTGTGATCGCCCAGGCGTTCGTTCATGGCGAGGGCATGCCGCGCAACGTGGCCTTGCTCTGGCCGCTCGACCCGGGCACCACGGACGCGGCTATCGAGCAGGCCGTGCAGCACAGTAATGCCAGTTTGCCCGACTACGCCAGGGTGCATGCCTGGCGGCGTTTGCCAGCGCCATTCTCGGTCGCCGAGCACACCCTGACCGCCAATGGCCGCCCACGCCGTGAGGCGATCCTGCAGCGTTATCAATCTTTGTTGTCCGACATTCCTTCATGAGGTCTACCATGTCATTTTTCGACACCCTGCAGCTGCAAACCAGCTACGAACGTCAGGCTTTGTTCGCCGTGCCGGTCATTCGCGAGGCGCTGGCCGGCCAGGTCAGCCGGGCCAGCTACATCGCCTTCCTCACCCAGGCCTATTACCACGTGCGCCATACCGTACCGCTGATGATGGCGTGCGGCGCGCGGCTGCCGGCGCGGCTGGAGTGGTTGCGCGGCGCGGTGTGCGAGTACATCCAGGAGGAGTACGGCCACGAGCAGTGGATCCTCAACGATATCAAGGCCTGTGGCGGTGACTGGGAGGCGGTACGCGACGGCCGGCCTGCCTTGCCCATCGAGTTGATGGTTGCCTATCTGTACGACCTTATCGCACGGGGCAACCCGGTGGGGTTGTTCGGCATGGTCAACGTGCTGGAGGGCACCAGCATCGCCCTGGCCACCCATGCTGCCGGGGCGATCCAGAGCACCCTCGGGTTGCCCAACCAGGCCTTCAGCTACCTCAGTTCCCACGGCGCGCTGGACCAGGACCACATGGTCACCTACAAAAGCCTGATGGACCGGCTGGACGACGTGGCCGACCAGCAGGCGGTGCTGCACGCCGCCAAGGTGGTGTACCAGCTGTATACCGCCATGTTCGAAGGTTTGCCACGCACTGAGCATGCCGAGGTGCAGCATGCGCTTGCATGAGTCGGTGGTGGTGCTGACCGGGGCCAGTGGCGGCATCGGCCTGGAACTGGCCGAGCAATTGTGTGCAGCCGGTGCCCGGGTCCTGGCGGTAAGCCGGCACATGGGCAAGCTGGCGGGGCTGATGAACCGCTACCCTGAGCGCCTGCGTTGGCAAACGGCCGACCTGCGTACGCCGACCGGGCGTGAACAGGTGGTCAGCCGCGCCCGTGAAATGGGCGGGGTCAATGTGCTGATCAATGCCGCCGGTGTAAACCGTTTTGCCTTGCTGGACCAGTTGGACGAGTACGCGCTGGATGAATTGCTCGACATCAACATCAAGGCGCCCCTGCAGCTGACCCGTGCCTGCCTGCCCCTGCTGCGCGAGCAACCCAAGGCGCTGGTGGTGAATGTCGGTTCCACTTACGGCTCGATCGGCTACCCCGGCTACGCCACCTACTGTGCCAGCAAGTTCGCCCTGCGCGGTTTTTCCGAGGCGTTGCGCCGTGAGTTGGCCGATACCTCGGTGAATGTGCTGTATGCCGCCCCGCGTGCCACCCGCACCACCATGAACAGCAGCGCCGCCACCGCGCTCAACCAGGCGCTGAAGGTCGGCATGGACGACCCGGCCGATGTCGCCCGCGCCGTGCTCGTAGCCGTCCAGTCGGAGCGCAGCGAGCTGTACCTGGGGTGGCCGGAAAAGCTCTTCGTACGCATCAACGGCATGTTGCCAGGGGTGGTCGACCGTGCCCTGCGCAAGCAATTGCCTGTCATTCGCCGCTACATTGGCGGCCATATCAAGGAGTCGAGCAAATGAAGCGACTGGCCTTCGTCAGCCTGCTGGCGTTCACCCCGTTCACCTGGGCACTGGACCCAGCCGGAAACCAGCAGCTCAGCGCGCTGCAACAGCGTTGGGCACAAATCCAGTATCAGACGCCCAAGGCCCAGCGTGCCGATGCTTTCGAGAAGTTGTCCGGTGAGGCGGCGGCATTCGTCAGGCAGCACCCCGGCACCCCCGAGCCGCTGATCTGGGAAGGCATCATCAACAGCAGCTGGGCTGGCGCCGTGGGTGGGCTCGGTGCGCTGGGCAAGGTCAAGTCAGCCAAGGCCAGCCTGGAGCAGGCCATGAAGCTGGACCCTGATGCCCTGCAGGGCTCGGCCTATACCAGCCTTGGCACGCTTTACGACCAGGTGCCGGGCTGGCCGATAGGGTTCGGTGACGGCGACAAGGCGGACCAGCTGTTGCGCGAAGCCCTGAAGATCAACCCCAACGGCATCGACAGCAACTATTTCTGGGCCGACCACTTGTACCGGCAAAAGCGCTACGCTGAAGCCACTGCTGCCTTGCACAAGGCCATGCAGGCGCCGCCGCGGCCGGGGCGTGAGCTGGCGGACCAAGGCCGGCGGGCGGATATCGCGGCTTTACTCAAGGCAATCAAGGACAAACAGGACTGAACATGCGGCTACTGCTGGTTGAGGACGATACCGCACTGGGGGAGGGGATCTGCGATGGCTTGCGCCAGGAGGGTTATACGCTCGACTGGTTGCGCGACGGCCAGAATGGCGTGCACGCGCTGCTGCATGAAACATTCGACCTGGCCATCCTGGACCTGGGCTTGCCGCGCCTGGATGGCATCGAGGTACTGCGGCGCGTGAGAGGCGCTGGCAATAGCTTGCCGGTACTGATCCTCACCGCGCGGGACGCCCTGGATGATCGCATCGCCGGGCTGGATGCTGGCGCTGACGACTACCTGATCAAGCCGTTCGACCTCAACGAGCTGAAGGCCCGCTTGCGGGCATTGCTCAGGCGCAGCGCCGGGCGTGCCAAGGTATTGATCGAGCATGCCGGGGTCATGCTCGACCCCGCTACCCAGCAGGTACATTACCAAGGGCTGGAAGTGATACTGACCCCCAAGGAGTACCGCTTGCTGCATGAATTGCTGGCGCAGCCGGGCAAGGTGTTCACCCGCGAACGCCTGACCCAGCTGCTGTATGGCTGGGATGAAGAGCCCGAGAGCAATACCCTGGAAGTGCACATCTACCACCTGCGCAAAAAGCTCAACAACGGCCTGATCCGCACGGTGCGGGGCATTGGCTACCTGGTCGAGGGCAAGGCATGACCTCGTTGCGGCGAAGGACGTTGTGGCGGGTCATGCTGCTGTTGCTGCTGGGGACCGGCCTGCTGACACTGTACAACTATCATGACAGTCGCCATGAGATCAACGAAGTGTACGACGCCCACCTGGCGCAGAATGCCCGCCTGCTGCAGGGGGTCATGAGCCTGCCGGTCCAGGGCGGCTCGCGCGAGGCCATGTACCAGGCGTTCAACGACGCCTTGGCCCAGGCCGGCCACCATCGGGTTGGCCACCCCTACGAAAGCAAGCTGGCATTCCAGGTATGGGGTGAGGGGGGCGTATTGCTGGTGCATACACCCAGTGCCCCGCAGCTGTCGCTGCCGCCGTCCGAACCTGGGTTTTACGACTTTTCCAGTGGTGACCGGCAATGGCGCGGCTTCGTGTTACCGGTGCCGGAAAAGCACTGGGTCATCTGGGTGGGTGAACGTGATGATGTGCGCTACGACCTGATCGACCGGATCGTGCGCCATACCTTGTTCCCCTTCCTGCTCGGCAGCCTGGCCCTGGTGTTGCTGGTCTGGGTCGCGATCGGCTGGGGGCTGCGCCCCTTGCAGAACATGGCCACGGTCATTCGCGCACGCCACGCCGATTCACTCGAACCCTTGCGCCTGGCGCCATTGCCCTCGGAGCTGGAACCCATGCAAGCGGCCATCAACCGCCTGCTGGCGCAGATCGAAGACATGTTGCGGCGCGAACACCGCTTCATTGCCGACGCGGCCCATGAGATGCGCACGCCGCTGGCGGTGTTGCGCCTGCATGCCCAGAACGCACTCGAGGCCGCGAGCGAGGCCGAACGGCGCAAGGCGCTGGGCTTTCTGATTGGCGGTGTGGACCGGCTGACCCGGGTGGTCAACCAGTTGCTGACCCTGGCCCGTGTCGAGCCGCGCCTGGGCCAGCACGCCGCGGTCAAGGTCGACCTGGGTGAGGTGGTCACCGACACCATGGCCGAGCTGACTCCCTGGATACTCGACCGCGGCCTGGAGCCATCGCTGGATATTGGTGAGGGTGATCACCACCTGGGCATCGACGCCGGTGCGTTGACCATCGCGTTCCAGAACCTGGTTTCCAACGCCGTCGAGCACTCGCCCCCGGGAGGGCGCATCAGCGTACTGCTCAGGCGCCTGGAAAACCGTTTCGAGCTGATCGTGGAGGATGAAGGGCCAGGTATCGAGCCGGCTGACATAGCGCGCGTGTTCGAGCGCTTCTACAGCCGTAACAGCCCCAACGGTGCCGGGCTGGGGCTGTCCATTGTCGCCACCATCATTGACCGCCTGGGCGGGCATGTTCACCTTGAGAACCGACCGAGCGGGGGCTTGGCAGCAACCCTGCGGCTGCCTTTTAACTGATGCAAAAAGCTGTACATTGAGGGTGACAAACCTGTACAAGGTGCTATGTTTGTACAATATTGGTCATGGCAGCCGAGGCCAGCATGGCAGTCCCAGCCCGATTCACATCCCTGTGTCTGTTGCTGACCGCTCTGGCCACGGCGGCTGTGGCGGACTGGCGCTCGGATGTGCCGGCCGCACAACGGCTGGGTGAAGGCGATTTCAGCTGGTGGGGCCTGCGTTTGTACAGTGCGCAGCTGTGGGCGGCCGGCCCCGTGCAGCGCTGGGATGAGCCGTTCGCGCTGGAGCTGCGTTACCACCGCTCGCTGTCCAGAGACACTTTGGTCGAAGCCAGCCTTGCAGAAATGCGCAGGCTCGACGGGGGCAGCATGACGGCGCAACGCAGCGCGCAACTGACCGCGCTGCTGCAACAGGCATTCGTCGACGTACGCCCTGGCATGCGCATAACAGGTGTTTACCTGCCGGGCCAAGGCTGCCGTTTTTACGTTGACGGCAAACTCAGCCGCGAAATCACCGACCCTGTCTTTGCCCGGGCATTCTTCGCCATCTGGCTCGGCCCGAATGCCAGGGACCCACAATTACGGCAGCGCTTGCTCGGGCTGGCCGGCACCGATGGAGAGCCGTGACATGAACGTTGGCAAAGCGCTGTTACTGGTTGGCTGCCTGCTGTTGGGCAGTTGCGGCAACGTGGGGGTCGAGCATTATGCCGGTGAGCAACCCAAGCTCGACCTGGCGGCGTTCTTCTCCCGGCCGGTTCAGGCCTGGGGCATGTTCCAGAAGCGTTCCGGCGAGGTGGTCAAGCGGTTTCATGTGCGCATCGACAGCCGCCGGGAAGGTGAGCGGCTGATTCTCGACGAGCACTTCGTGTACAGCGACGGCACGCGCCAACAGCGCACTTGGACCTTGGTGCCGGACGGGCCTGGGCGCTGGCGGGGCACGGCCGGCGACGTGATCGGCGAGGCCCGTGGCGAAGTGGCGGGCAATGCGCTGCGCTGGCGCTACCGGCTGGACTTGGCGGTGGACGGCAAGCACTGGGAGGTGGACCTGGACGACTGGATGTACCTGATGGATGACGACACGCTGATCAACCGCTCGAGCATGAGCAAACTAGGTGTGGAGATCGGCCAGATCACGCTGTTCTTCCGCCGCCTGCCGGAGGCTACGCCATGAACCTGAATGCATTGGCCCAGCACGTGGATGCTGGCGAAATCGAAGAGCTTGAAGTGCTGTCGCTGGAAGGTGGTTTCTACGTTTTGCGTGCAATTACCGCAACCGGCCCGGTTACCTTGAGCGATGCGCAGGGGCAGCCTGTGCGCCTGCGCTCCACTACCGAACTGCGCGACTTGCTGGCTGACATGGCGGAGGTGCCATGCGTGCTGGTGCAGCAATCGGTGCATGATGAGATGTGCGGGCAACGTGACGGCCCCATTGCACCGTTGCGCGTGCCGATTACCCTGGCCAGCCAGTGGTAGGCCGCCCCGTGCGCCTGGGCCTGGTGCTGGGTGACCAGTTATCGCTGGAGCTGCCAAGCCTCAAGGCACTGGACCCTGCCCACGACGCTATCCTGATGGCAGAGGTGGAGGGCGAGGCGCGCTATGTGCCCCATCACCCGCAAAAGATCGTGCTCGTTTTCAGCGCCATGCGCCACTTTGCCCAGGCGCTGCGCGAGCGCGGCTGGCAAGTGCACTACGTACCGATCGATGACAGCGACAACAGCGGCACCATCGTCGGTGAGCTGCGCCGCTGGCGCGAACGGCTTGGCGCGGCGCAGATCGACCTCACCGAATGTGGCGAGTGGAGGCTCGAGCACGGGTTGCGCGAGTCCGGGCTGCCCTTGACATGGCACCGCGACACCCGCTTTCTGTGCTCGCGTGAGGCGTTCGCGCGCTGGGCAGAGGGTCGCCGGCAGTTGCGCATGGAGCATTTCTATCGCGGTATGCGCAAGCGGTGCGGCCTGCTGCTGGAGCCCGACGGCAGCCCTGCCGGGGGCGCCTGGAACTTCGACAGTGAAAACCGTAAACCACTGCCTCGCAACCTGGGCGCTCCGTTCGCGGCGCGCTTCACGCCCGATGCCATTACCCTGGCGGTGATGGCGCTGGTACGCCAGCGCTTCGGCGACCATTATGGCGAGATAGACGGGTTCGAGTACCCCGTCACCCAGCAGCAGGCGGGTGAGCTGTGGCAGCATTTTCTCGACTTCGGTCTGGCGGCATTCGGTGACTACCAGGACGCCATGGCCGAAGGTGAGCCGTATCTTTTCCATTCACGCATCAGCGCGGCCCTGAACATAGGCTTGCTCGATGTGCGGCAGTTGTGCGAAGACGTGCAACAGGCTTGGCGCGAAGGCAGGGTGCCGCTCAACGCCGCCGAAGGCTTCATCCGCCAACTGATCGGTTGGCGTGAATATGTCCGCGGTGTGTATTGGCTGCGCATGCCCGACTACGCCACATTGAACCACTTCGGCAACGCCCGCGCCTTGCCCGAGTTCTACTGGACCGGCAACACCCGCATGCGCTGCATGGCGCAAGCGATAGGGCAAACGCTGCGGCTTGGGTATGCGCACCACGTGCAGCGGCTGATGGTGACCGGCAACTTTGCGCTGTTGGCAGGCATCGCGCCTGCCGCCATCTGTGAATGGTACCTGGCGGTTTACATCGACGCGTTCGACTGGGTCGAACTGCCCAACACGCTTGGCATGGTGATGCATGCCGACGGTGGCTACCTGGGCTCCAAACCGTATTGCGCCAGTGGGCGTTACATCCAGCGGATGTCCGACCACTGCAAGGCCTGCAGCTATCGGGTAGACAAGGTGGTGGAAGCCGATGCCTGCCCGTTCAATGCGCTGTACTGGCATTTTCTTATCCGCCACCGTCAACGCCTGTCAGCCAACCCGCGCCTGGCAATGGTCTACCGCAACCTCGACCGCATGGCTGCCGCGCGCCGTGATGGTGTGTGGCAACGTGGCGAGCAGTTGCTCGCCGAGCTGGATGCAGGCAGGCCGCTGTGAAGAAGCAAAACCTGCCAAGCAAGGTGTGCGTGGTGTGTGGCCGGCCATTCACCTGGCGCAAGCGCTGGGCGCGTTGCTGGGACGAGGTGCGCTATTGTTCCGAGCGCTGTCGCCGATCAGCGCCACGCGGCCAGGCGCACCAGCAAGGGCAGGGCCAAGGCCCAGATCGGCACTAGAACCAGGGTGGTTGCCAAAGGCCCCAGGGGCAGCGCGACATCGGCCAGCCTGGCGCCGCCCAGATATGCCAGGGGGCCGGCAACCGCGCCGACCACGGCACCGCGCAAAAACGGCCGACCAGCCCAGGCCAGGCTGTGGCGCAAACCGCTGGCCAGCACCAACCACATCGATGCCAGCCACAAGGGTAACGGCCAGGCATGAAAATCAAATACGCCAAAACTGCCAAGCAGGCTGTCCAGCAGGCAGCCAACCAGGGTTACGCGTAACAGCGCCCACGCTTCTGCCCGCGGCTGTGTGCATGTCCACAGGTGTAGCGCCAGGCCCACAGGTAACAGCACCAGCACCCCAGGTGTGCTGGCACCCCATATGCACAACCACCAGCCCAATTGCAGCCACAGCGCATTGGCAATCTGGCCGCGGGTAACCATCACGCTGGTACAGGCAGTGGCGCGCGACGCGCGTTCGGCGCCGCCCACAACAGCTGCGCCACGCCAATGGCACGCTCTTCGAAGCCGCCCTGGCAGTAGCACAGATAAAACTCCCACAGGCGCTGGAACGTCTCGTCATAACCCAACGCCGCGAGCGCGGCGCGCGACTGCTTCAGGTTGTCGTGCCAGTGCCGCAGCGTCAGGGCATAGTCGACACCGAAATCCTCCATGTGAACCAGGTTCAGCGCGGTCTGGCGGCTGGCCGTATCGACCAGCACGCTGAGCGAGGGCAGGGCGCCGCCGGGGAAAATATAGCGCTGGATGAAGTCCACCGAGCGCCGTGCCTGAGCATAGCGCTGGTCGCGAATGGTGATCGCCTGGATCAGCATCAGGCCATCGGGCTTGAGCAACGCTCCACACTGGCGGAAGTACGTGGGCAGGTAGCGGTGGCCTACAGCCTCGATCATCTCGATCGACACCAGTTTGTCGAATGTCCCGCGCAGGTCGCGATAGTCCTCCTGCAGCACCGTGATCTGCCGCTCCAGCCCCAGGTCTTTGACCCGTTGCAGGGTATGGCTGTACTGGGCCTGTGACAGGGTGGTGGTGGTGACCCGGCAACCATGATGGCTGGCCGCATGGATGGCAAGGCTGCCCCAGCCAGTGCCGATCTCCAGCAGGTGGTCTTCCGGGCCCAGTTCAAGCTTTTCGCAGATGCGTTGCAGCTTGCGAAGCTGGGCCTGTTCAAGGGGTTGGTCGGGGTGCTCGAACTGGGCAGCCGAGTACATCATGGTCGGGTCCAGCAGCTGTTCGAACAGTGCGTTGCCCAAGTCATAGTGGGCCAGTATGTTGCGTCGCGCACCGCGCTTGCTGTTGCGGTTGAGCCGGTGCAGCAGGCGCAGGGCGGGCCGGCCCAACCGCGCCAGGCCCCCTTCCAGGGCGTCGAGCACCTCAAGGTTGGCGACGAACAACCGCGTGACCAGGGCCAGGTCCGGGCTGCGCCAGTAACCATGGATATAACCCTCACCGGCACCGATCGAACCATTGCTCGCCAGCAGGTTCCAGGCAGCATCATCGAGAATTTCCACCTCCGCCTGCAGGGCACTGGCGGCATCACCGAAGGCCCATTGTTGCCCATGGCAGAGCACACGCAGGTGGCCATGGCGCAACTTGCCCAGCTGTGCCAGCACAGCGTTGCGCGCCAGCGCGCCCAACCAAGGGGCGATGCCTGCTGACTTGCTAACGCTCAGGGTGGGATTCGACATGATCGGAGTCCTCGCAAGGTTGGCCAAGTGCCAGGTCAGCCTGGCTGGCGGTGTGGTCGTGAATAGGCGTGCGCTTGCAGAACAGGCGCAGGGCTTGCCAGTAGATGCCCGTCAGGGTGCGCAGGCTCATCCAGGGGAAGGCCAGGATGTAGCGGTGCAAGGCGGGGCGGTCCAAGGGTTGGCGCCGTAGTGCCAGGTCGGCTTCGAAGACCTTGTGGCCGCTTTGCCAGTTTTCCATGTGGATGCGCACCCGGCTCTCGTCGAGGTGGAAGCGCAAGCGGTAGTCCATGTCCAGCGGCATGAACGGCGACACGTGAAAGGCCTTGTTCACCGCGAACGGCTGCGCCAGCCCGCCCTGTACGGGCAGCACATAGTGGAAGCGCTCTCGCCAAGGGGTGTTGCGTACTTCCAGCAGGATTGCCGCCAGGTGCCCATCGCGGTCGTGGCAGAAGTAGAAACTCACCGGGTTGAACGCCAGTCCCCAGCAACGCAGCTGGGTCAGCAGGCGTACCGGTCCTTCCGGCACCTGGCCCGTGGCCCGGCCCACCAACCGCCGCGCGGCGCCGGCCAGCGATTGCCCTTGGCCGGTAAAGGCCGGCAGGTAATCGGTTTCACGGAAGCTCAGCGGCGCCAGGCGCGAGCGCCGTAGCCAGCGCGACAGGGTCATCAGCCAGGCTTGCTCGTCCAGGTCCAGGTAGAACATGCCGACTTGGTAGCGGAAGGTGTGCGGCCGCGGGCTCAGGCGCCGGTGGCTGAGCCAGCCCAGGCACAGACCGCTGTTCATAGCTGTTCCCCAAAATGGCTGGCCACCTGCAGCGCGCTGGTGACGCCGTCCTCGTGAAAGCCGTTGCCCCAGTAGGCCCCGCAGAAATAGCTGTGTTGACCGCCTTGCAGCTGCGCATGCCGGGCCTGTGCGGCCAGCGCCGCCAGGCTGTATTGCGGGTGGGCGTAACTGAAGCGGGCGATGATCTGGGCGGGGTCGACCAGGGCGGTCTGGTTCAGGCTCACGCAGAACGTCACCGGCGCCTGCAGGCCTTGCAGGATATTCATGTTGTAGGTCAGCGCGGCCGGTGCCTGACCGTCGCCGGCCAGGCGGTAGTTCCAACTGGCCCAGGCTTTGCGCCGGCGGGGCAGCAGGCGGGTGTCGGTGTGCAGCACCACATCATTGTCGGCGTAGCCGATGGCGCCCAGTACTGCCTGCTCCTGTGTACTCGGTGCCTGCAGCAGGGCAAGGGCCTGGTCGCTGTGACAGGCGAATACCACTTTGTCGAAGCGCTCGGTGCCGGCAGCGCTGTGCAGGGTCACCCCATCCTGGTCTCGGTCGACCCGGTGAACCTTGCAGTCAAGCCGTACCTGTTCGGCAAACCGCCGGCTCAGCGGGCCGATATAGCTGCGTGAACCACCTTCTATCACCCGCCATTGCGGCCGCTTATTGACCGACAGCAGGCCGTGGTTGCGGCAAAAGCGCACGAAGAACTGCAACGGAAAAGCCAGCATGTCGGCCCGGGACATCGACCAGATCGCCGAGCCCATGGGCACCACGTAGTGATCGACAAAACGTTGCCCGTAGCCTTGCGCCTGAAGATAGCTGCCCAGCGTGGTGTGATCGTCTATGCGCCCTGCATCCAGGTCGGCGATAGCCTGCCGGTTGAAGCGCAGGATTTCGCGCAGCATCCCCCAGAAACCCGGTGACAGCAGGTTGCTGCGTTGTGCGAACAGGGTGTCGAGGCTATGACCGTTGTATTCCAGGCCGCTGAGTGGGTCGTTTACGGAGAAGCTCATCTGCGTGGGTTGTGAGCCCACATCCAGTTGCTCGAGCAAACGAATGAAGTTCGGGTAGGTCCAGTCGTTGAACACGATGAAGCCAGTATCGATGGCATAGCGCTCGCCTGCCCAGTCCACGTCCACGGTGTGGGTGTGGCCGCCGACCCAGCTCGCGGCTTCGAACACCGTGACCGCGTGGCGACGGGAGAGCAGGTAGGCACAGGTGAGGCCGGCAATGCCGCTTCCAATAATGGCGATGCGCATGGGTCAGTCCTGTTCGTGGCGGGCCAAGCGCAGGCCCAGGGCCAGGCGCAGACGCGGGGGCAGGGCCCCGAGCACACGCAGGCCCCAGGTGAAAAGGCTTGGGAAGTTGATTTCAAGCGGGCGCCGGGGCAAGCGCTTGGCAATATGTTGTGCCGCGCGCTCGGCAGACCACAGTTGCGGCATGGGGAAGTCGTTGCGGCGGGTCAACGGCGTATCGACAAAGCCCGGGCTGACCAACGTCACGTCGATACCCTCGCGTGCCAAGTCGATCCGCTGCGACTCCACCAGGTAACGCACGGCTGCCTTGGACGCCCCGTAGGCTCCGGCACGGGGCAAGGCCAGCCAGGTTACCGAACTGCCGACCACCACCAGGTGCGGGCGCACGCCTGCCCGCAGCAAGGGCAGGGCGGCGGCCAGGCAGTTGCTCACGCCCAGCAGGTTGGTGCGTACCACGCGTTCGACAAGCGCCGGGTCGAAGTGGCCGGGCTCCAGGTATTCACAAGTGCCTGCATTGAAGACCGCCATGTCCAGCCCACCCCAGGCTTGCTCGATGCGGGCGGCCATCTGTGCCACTTGTGCAGCGTCGGCAATGTCGCCCTCGGCCAACAGCACCTGCCCCGGATACCGCTCGGCCAACGGCAGCAGTGCCTGGCTGCGACGGCCACCCAACGCGACCTGGTGCCCTTGTTCCAGCAGCGCTTGCGCAAGGGCTGCGCCAAGGCCGCTGCTAGCGCCTGTCAACCAGCAGCGGCTCATGCCAGCCTGCCTTTGAGCCAGCGAATGGCCCCGCCCATCAGTGGAACGTGCTCATACAACAGGGCGCCGGCGTCGAAGAAATCCTGGTGAAAATGGACGCGGTCACGCCACTGCAGAAAACTGCAGCCTTGCACCGTTATCGGTTCGCCCCGTGCCAGCCGTGGGTGACGAAACTCGAGGGTCCAGCGCAGGTAACCCTGGCCAGGTAGCACCTCGTCCGCCGCGGCGAAGGCATAGCGGATATCGCGGGCATTGGCGTACAACTGGGCGAAATAGGCCTGCAGGGCGTCGAGCCCGTGAATTTGATGCAGGGGGTCGCGGAAGACAACGTCTTCGCTGTACAGGGTGTTCAGTGAATCGAGGCTGTCCACGTCAAGGTGGGCAAAGCGTTCGGCGAACTGCTGCAGGTAAGCGGACATGCTCGGCTCCGGACAATCCTGTACAACACCCGATTGTTGTACAGGTATACTCGAAGCCTACGACAAAAATTGTACAAGTCAAAGTTTTTGTATAGCTATTTCAGCTTTCGCGTTGCGCCAACTGCTGCCGCAGTTCAGCGACCTCGGCTTCCAGCGCCTTGATCCGCGCCTCGGCCTCTACCTGCCGGGAAACATCGTGCTGAATGCCGATGTAGTAGGTTAGTTGATCCGCCTGGTTGAACACTGGGCTGATGGACAATTCGTTCCAGAACGGGCTGCCATCCTTGCGGTAGTTGCGCAGGACTTCCCGGCACGGCTTGCCGTCACGAATCGCCTCGCGGATGCGCTGTACGGCTTCCTGGTCATGGTCGGCGCCCTGCAAGAAGCGGCAGTCCTGGTATAGGATGTCCTTGGCCTGGTAGCCCGTCAGTTGCTCGAAAGCTGTGTTGGCATAGATGAGGATGCTGTCTTCGCCTTCCTGCTCGGCTACGACGATGCCGTCGTTGGATTGCTCGACCATCAGTTGCAGGAGTTTTGCAGTGATCATGTAGCGCTACCTACGCAAATGTCATGTTCAGTAAGCGCAGCGTAGCCTCTGTGCAGGGCTTCGCGCGCAGTTTGCTGCATGATGACCCAGTTCGGCACTGCGCAGAAGGTGTGTATCGGTTTAGAATGGGGCACTTCCCGGACGACCCGTGCAATGACTGATACTACTCAAGCCGACCTGCTGCCCATGCGCGATGTGGTCACCCTGACGGGCATCAACCCGGTGACCCTGCGCGCCTGGGAGCGGCGCCATGGCTTGCTCCGCCCGCAGCGCACCGACGGTGGTCACCGGCTGTACACGGCCGAGGACGTGCAGCGTATCCGCGACATTCTGCACTGGACCAACCATGGGCTGCCGATCAGCAAGGTCGGTGAGCGCCTCGCCGCCCAGCCGAAAGCCGCCGTGCAGTCGGATTCGGCCTTTGCCCAATGGCGCGCAGCGCTGCTGCGTGCTACCCAGGCGTTCGATGCCCAAGCGCTGGATGCGCTGCATGGCCAGCTGTTCACGTTGTTGCCCAAGGCGACGGTGCTGCGCGAAGTGCTGATGCCGGTCTGGCAGCAACTGGCCGCCGGGCGAGCCTTCGGCCAACGCAGCCAATGGGTGTTCTTCGATAATTTCTTGCGTGCGCGCCTACTGATGCGCCTGCAGATGAACCAGGCCAATGCGCCGCGCGTGATAATGGCGGGCACTGAAGGGCATGCTGAAACGCAGTTGCTGTGCACCGGTCTGTTGCTGAGCAGCGAGCAACAGCGCATTGACGTGCTTGGCTGTGATCAGCCACTGGAAGAGCTGGCGCTGGTCTGCGCCGCCGTGCAGCCTGCAGCGTTGGTGATTGCCGTACAGGGCTCGGTGAGCGCAACACTGGCCCGCCAGCTGCGCGCCTTGCAGATGGATGTCGCGTGCCCGCTGGCGTTGGTCGGTGCGGACCTCGCCGGGTCACAATCGATCTTGCAAGGCATACCCTTGCGGCTGCTGGATGAACAGGGCGATGACCTTGCCGGGGTGCTGAGTGCCTTGCTGGCAGGCCGGTTGGAGCTTTGAGCACCCGCTGCATGACCGGGTGCGCAAAACTCACAGCATCAACGCGACCTCAGCCTGCCTTGGCTGACGCGGTTCATTCGCTCAGTGCTTTGATCAACTGATCGTTGAAGGCCGGGATATCGTCCGGCTTGCGGCTGCTGATCAGGTGGCCGTCTACCACCACCTTCTCATCCACCCACTCGCCCCCGGCGTTGCGAATATCGTCCTGCAAGGTCTGGTAGCTGGTCATCCGCTTGCCCTTTACCAGGCCCGCCGATATCAGCAGCCAGGCCCCGTGGCAGATCACTGCCAGTGGCTTGTTTGCCGCAGCGTGGCTTTTCACCAGCGCTTGCGCGCCCTCGATCAGGCGGATGGTATCGGAGTTCTGCACCCCGCCCGGCAACACAATGGCGTCGTACAGGTCCACCTGCGCGCTGTCGAAGGTGGCATCCACGGTAAACTCGTCAGCCGGTTTGTCATGGTTCCAGCCGCGTACCGTGCCGTCCTTTTCGCTCAGGATATCGACCACCGCGCCTTTTTGTTCCAGGGCTTCACGTGGGCCGGTCAACTCGACCTGTTCAAAACCGTCAGTCACCAGGAATGCCACGCGTTTGCCATTCAGTTTGTCGTACATCGTGATTCTCCGTTTTCGATAGGCCTGAGAAGGAGGCCATCGTCCCGCCGCGAAGTTCCAACGCTATTCACCGGCGGTGCTGGCTGATGACATCGCATCCATGCCCCCGAAACAAAACTGAACGCTGAGGTGCGGCCGCCAGTCGTACCGCTAACTTTCATGAAAAAGGATGTTGGCGATGAAGACGATGACTCGACTGTTCACTGGCCTGGCGCTGGCGACCGCGCTAGGCAGTACGGCGGCGTGGGCGGACCAGCCTGGTGCTGACTGGAAGGTGAGCAAAGACCAGGCGGAAGCGACGCTGAAGGGCGCTGGCTACACGCAAATCACCAAGATCGAGGCCGATGACGGCCATTGGGAAGGTGAGGGCATCAAAGCCGATGGCAAGCAGTACGAGTTCAAGGTCGATCCGCGCGACGGCAAGGTCGTCAAGGACGAACTGGATAACTGATCCAGAGCGGGTGTTGCTCACTGAGCGGCCCGTGCCTGGAGCACGGGTTTTTTTTGGGGCCGGTTCCTGCGCCGTTCTGTTGCGCAGTGACCGGCCGCGCTCGACCGCCGATGCACCCGGACTGAACATCGCGCGCTCGAGGTGCTCTCACCCTTAATGAGTGAGCGAGGGCAGCGCCATGAGTATCGAACGCAGCATTCCCGAGCTGGCAGCGTGGTACGCGCAGTACGACGACGTCAGTTACCGCAGCGAATCGCCAGACGCCTACCACCATGAACTGCTGCGCACCGCCGAGGCACTGCGCGACGATGGCACACTCGACTGGGACGACTGGCTGGCGCTCAAGGCACTGGCCGACGAAGCCCATGTGCGAGCGCTGGAAGACGCAGTTCAGGCCCACGTGAATGACCCTGACGCATGAAAAACCTCCGCATCGCCACGTTCAACATCAATGGCATCAGCAGTCGCTTGCCTGCGTTGCTGGAGTGGTTGAAGCGCGAACGGCCCGACATCGCCTGCCTGCAGGAGTTGAAGGCCGCCGATAACAAGTTTCCGCGCCAGGAAATTGAAGCGGCAGGTTACGGCTGTGTTTATCAGGGCCAGCCCGCCTGGAACGGCGTGGCCATTCTGGCGCGTGACAGCGAGCCGCTGGAGGTACGCCGTGGCCTGCCAGGCATGGAGGACGACACCCAGAGCCGTTACCTGGAAGCAGCGGCGCATGGGGTGCTGGTCGGGTGCTTGTATCTGCCCAACGGTAATCCGCAGCCTGGGCCGAAATTCGATTACAAGTTGCGCTGGTTCGAATGCCTGATCCAGCATGCGCGAACGCTCTATGCCAATGGGCACCCAGCGCTCCTGGCGGGTGATTTCAACGTGGTGCCCACGGACCTGGACATTTACGACACACGTTCCTGGCTCAAGGATGCCTTGTTGCAGCCAGAGTCCCGTGCCTGTTTCGAGCATCTGCTGACGCAAGGTTGGACGGATGCCGTTCGCCACCTGTACCCGGACGAGCGCGTGTACACCTTCTGGGATTACTTCCGCAACCACTGGGCGCGTAACGCCGGGCTGCGCATCGACCACCTGCTGCTCAACCGCGAGCTCTCCCCTTACCTGAAAGGGGCGGGGGTAGATGCCTGGGTGCGCAATGAGGCCAAGGCCAGCGATCACGCCCCTGTGTGGGTCGAATTGGGCGGCCGCCGCCGCAACTGAGGCAACGGGCAAAGCGCTCTGCCTCGGTGGCTACCGGAACAGCCGAGGCCCATTCCGGTAGCGCAGTCACGTGGTGCGTTACTTCTTGCCCGGCAGCACCGAGCTGAGCACCTGTTTGGCCGCCTGCACGATGACCCCGGCCTGGTCAGGGTCGCCCTTGAGCAGGCTGCTGGCGAAGTTCTTGGCCTGCTCCAACTTGATGTGTGGGGGCAGGGGAGGCACATTCGGGTCGGTCTTGAACTCGATCAGCACAGGCCGGTCAGCCGCCAGCGCCCGCTCCCACGCGTCGGCGATATCCGCCTCCCGCTCCACGTAGATACCCTGCAGGCCGATGGAGATGGCGAACAGGTGATAAGGCACATCCGGAATTGACTGTGAAGCCTCGAACTTCGGGTCGCCTTCCATGACCCGTTGTTCCCAGGTGACCTGGTTGAGGTCTTCGTTGTTGAACACCGCGCAGATCCACTGGGGGTTGTCCCATTGCTGCCAGTACTTGGCAACGGTAATCAGCTCGGCCAGGTTGCTCATCTGCATCGCGCCGTCACCTACCAGCGCGACCACGCCACGCTGCGGGTGGGCGAACTTGGCGGCGATGGCATAAGGTACCGCCGCGCCCATGCTCGCCAGGCCCCCTGACAACGAACACTGCATGCCTTGGCGCACCATGAGGTCGCGGGCATACCAGTTGGCGCAGGAACCCGAGTCGCTGGTGACAATGGCATGGTCGGGCAGGCGCGGGGAGAGTTCGTGCACGACCCGCTGCGGGTTGATGGGGTCTGCCTTGGCCATGGCCCGCTTGGCCAAGGTCTTGTCCCACTTGCCGCGCCAGCCTTCGACCTTGGCCCGCCAGCGCCGATCGGTCTTGTGCTCCAGTAGCGGCAGCAGGGCCTGCAGTGTTTCGCTGGCATCCCCCACCAAGTTGACTTCCATCGGGTAGCGCAAGCTGAGCATGTCCGGCTGCAGGTCGATCTGCACGCCACGGGCCTGGCCTTCCTTGGGCATGAATTCGGCGTAGGGGAAGCCGGAACCGATCATCAGCAAAGTGTCGCATTCGTTCATCAGGTGCGCACTGGGCTCGGTGCCTAGCAGGCCTATCGCCCCGGTCACCCACGGCAGGTCGTCGGGCAATACCGCCTTGCCCAACAGCGCCTTGGCCACGCCAGCACCCAGTGCTTCAGCCACCGCCATCACCTGTTCGCTGGCCTGCAGCGCGCCTGCCCCCACCAGTATCGCCACCTTGCGCCCCGCGTTCAGAACCTCGGCGGCGCGTTGCAGGTCGGCTGCGAAGGGCACTACCTTGGGTTTGCTGTAGCCAACGCCGGAGTGCACGGTGCCGTGGGCACGCGGTGGGTCCTCATAGGGCAGGTCCTGCAAGTCGTTGGGGAGAATGACAGCGGTAACCCGGCGCTCGCCGACGGCAGTGCGTACCGCGCGGTCAAGCAGGTGCCGCACTTGCGCTGGCGTTGACGCCTGCTGCACGAAGGCCCCGGCAACGTCCTTGAACATCGACACCAGGTCGAGCTCCTGCTGATAGTGCCCGCCGAGCGCGGCGCGCGCCTGCTGGCCGACAATCGCCAGAACCGGCTGGTGATCCATGCGCGCGTCATACAAGCCCGTCAGCAGGTGCGAAGCGCCTGGGCCGGAAGTTGCGATGCACACGCCAAGTTCACCGGTGAACTTGGCGTGTGCACTGGCCATGAATGCGGCCATTTCCTCATGCCGTGCCTGCACGAACTGGATCTTGCCCTCAGCCCGCCGCAAGGCACCGAACACCCCGTTGATACCGTCGCCAGGGTAGCCAAAAATACGCCGCACACCCCATTGGTGCAGACGCTCCACCAGAAAGTCACCTACTGTGCTGCTCATCATGTTCCCCCTAGGCGTGATCGATAGGGGTCTGGACTGAGCAGCTGGCGGTAAAGTTTCAAGTGAGTGCGCGCGGGCCACCCGAGTGGGCACATACCGCGCTACGGCTGGCTGGCTCAACCACCGGCGCCATTCCCGCCGCTGCCACCTGTGCCAGATCCGCCACCCTGACCCATTCCGGTGCCGTTCCCTGTCCCGCCACTACCCGAGCCCTGGGTGGTGCCATCTCCACCTGTTTTATCCGTGTCATTGCTGTCGGTACCGCCGGCGCCGGTACCCATGCCATCGCTTGGTGTGCCGGACCCGGTAGCGCCGCCGTTGCCGTTCATGTGGCCGCTGTCATCCGTGTGGGTAGCAGGGGCACGCTGGTTATTCATGTCGGTGGCGGCCAGGGCCAGCGGCGCACTGGCTCCAAGGCATAGCGCCAAAAACAGCGTGTGGGGCTTGTGAGTCTTCATGGTGAGTCTCCATCGAGGTTGATCACCTTTATTTGGTCCTGGTCAGCGCACCTCCCGTGCGTTGCTGCCGACGGATGGCGCAACGCTGGATTCAACCGTCGGACTGTTCCTCAGGCGGAACCTGGTCTTCCGGCCAATCGGGCGCCTGCCTCGGTGGCTCGGGTTCGGGTACCGGCTCGCCGGGGTTGTGGGGTATCTCGTCAACATAGGGGTCGGGATGAGAAGGGTCGATCATGGTGGTTCTCCTGTGGGTGAGTGGGTACGGCGTTAGGCGGTGTGGCCGCGTTGACCGTTCCATTCAATCTGCCCATGGGTACACGAACTGACCATTCGGCAACGCCGGCGCTTGGCCTTGAGGGAAGGCAAATCAAACTTTTGCCAGCCTGCATGCTCTTCTGAATACACCTGACGTAGCTGAGGAGAAACTCATGAAACACACCGATGGCAAGACCGGCGACAAGGTTCCACGCCCCGTTTCCTCGGAAGAGGCACAACGTGGCGAGCAGGTGCCTGGGCCTGTGCTCGAGAAACCCGACCCCAAGACCGAAGCGGTTGACAAGGTGATTACGCCCACGTCCATCAAAGAGCAGGAAGCAGAAACCGAGGCCATCAAGCGGCAGTTGGCGCAGGTCGATGGAAAGCTGCGCGAATGATCAAACGCACGTCACGGTTCTGATCAGGACCACGTATCCAGCCCTGGGGCAGGCCGATATCTGGATTTTCTCCACCCATCGGCTCGCCCGAATTGATGGCTCAAGCGCTCAACCATCCCGATGAAAAGGAACAGCTCAATGCCTACCGCAGCAGGCAAGATCCGCTATGGCGTAGTGGCCGGTGGTTCGATTTCCCAAGGCGCGTTCATGCCCGGCATCGGCCAGACCGACAACTCGGTAATCACCGCACTGGTCACCGGCGATGCGCAGAAGGCTGCTCACCTGGCCGCCCAATATAGGCTCAAAGCCTATGCCTACGAGGAGTATGCGACGCTGTTAAGCGCCGGTGAGGTGGACGCGGTGTATGTTGCTACACCTAATTTCCGCCATCGCGAGTTTGTGATCCCCGCACTGGAGGCCGGTATCCACGTGCTGCTGGAAAAGCCGATGGGCACCAGCGAGGCGGATTGCAAAGCGATGATCGAGGCGGCGAACCGCTTGGGGGCAAAGCTGATGATCGCCTACCGCTTGCACTGCGAGCCTGGCACGCTGGACATGATCGAGCGTGTGCATGCAGGCCATTTCGGCGACCCGCGGTTGTTTACCTCGACCTTCACCCAACGGGTTAAACCTGGCAACCACCGGGCACAGAACGGTTTTGCTGCCGGGCCGGTGCCCGACATGGGCCCTTATCCGCTGAACATGGTCCGCCAGTTGTTCAATGCCGAACCGATCGAGGTCAGCGCGGCGGGGGTCCACTCCCCGGGCAGCACCCTGCAAACCTGGGACACGGTCACTGTGAGCCTGCGCTTTCCCGAAGAGCGGCTGGCGCAGTTCACCGTCAGCTACACGTTGCCAGACACCGAACGCTTCCAGCTGTTGGGTACAGAAGGCGAGATCGAAGCTTCGCCTTGCTTCGGCTACGGGGAAGGGGTCGCTATCAGTTACCGTGCCACGATCGGTGGCGAAACGCGTGTGCACGTCAACCCGATTGTCGACCAGTTTGCCGGGGAGACCGCTTATTTCTCCGACTGCATTCTGCGCAACGAGATGCCGGAACCTGACGGTGAGGAAGGCTGGCGCGACGTGCGGGTAGTGGCGGCAATCGAGCGCGCCTTGCTGACTGGCCAGCCACAACGCCTGGAGCCGTTGCCTGCGCGTGCGTTTGCCCGTCGGCGTGAGCAGCGCCGGGCCTTTGCGCTGGCAGAGGCGGCACTGATGATCAACACTGAATCGCCTACTGAATAAAGCCGGTGGCTGCGCGCCCGGGGAGGGCGCGCAGGCCAAGGTCAGGCCGCTCGCTGCTCTTCCTTGAGCAATTTCTTCTGCGCCTCCATGGCCAGCCCCATTTCCTCCAGCTCCTGCTTGCCCAACAGCTTCCGGGCAGTGGGGAACAGCTCGCTTTCTTCCTCCTCAATATGGTGTTCGAGCAGCTCCTTCATCACTTTGACCCTGCCGGCGAACTCTACAGTGCCGGTTTCGGTGTGCAGCAAGTCCGGGATGACCAGCGAGTCGACAGTGCGGTGTTCCTCTTTGGCCTCGTAATACATCTTGGCCTCTTCCTTGCCACCGGCCTGCTTGATCGCCGGGTACAGGATCTCTTCTTCCAGGGCCGTGTGGATGTCGACTTCCTGCTTGATCCGTGCAAGCAGCTCGGCACGCTTCTTTACCGCGCGCTCGGTAGTCGAGGACAGTTCTTCGAGCAGTTTCTTCACCAACTGGTGGTCCTGGATCAACAGTTCGATTGCGTTCATGTGGTACCCCTCATAGGCGGGAAAAAGGTCACGGTCGCGAAGTGTTGAGCCAGCGGCAAGCGGCAAGGTTCAATGCGGTTGATCAGCGAACCGGCATACTGAGCAGGGGAATGACCAAGTGGTCAAAAATTTCTGAATTTTCTAGCGTCGGTTCACTCCATTAACCTGAATCGATGGAGGAGAGTCCAATGGCAGGGCAGCAGTTGTATGTGATCGAGTATGAGCTTCACGGTGAATTCCGCACCTTCATTATCCGCCTGGGGCGTATGGACAACGCCGAGGCCTGGCACTGGGCGAGCTGTGATGCAGGCGTAGGAATCATTCCCCGCTTTGGCCAGCACACGATCAAGAAGGTCAGCCGCCCCATGGCTGAGCGCTATGGCATCGGGAATGTGCGCTGGCGCGCCTCGGGGGATGGCCCGGAGTTCGTTGCCCAGCCCATTGATGTGAAGAAGTTCTCGAATGGCGGGCCGGGCAAAAGCTGATACCGCCTGCACGCCGCCTGCCGTTGATCCTGCTTTGGCAAGACTCGCTTAACTTCGTCGGGGGCTACAGATTCATGTTACCGGCCCTCATTACCACCACACAGCAGAGGATAAGCACCATGACAGCGTCAGAGAAGGACAAAGCCACCGAGCAGGCCGAAACCACCGGCGAACAGGAGCGCGACAACGATGCCCAGCGCCCGGATGGCTCCGGGGGCACTTCGCATGACTCCACCGCCCAGAAGGAAGCGCGCGAGAAGGGTGAGCACGGCGCCTGAGGCTGGGCGTGCTTGCAACCGCCAGGGTTCATTAGATCTCACCCATCAGGAGCCGACCTGTGCCGCGCATCATAACCCCCACCACGCCGGAGCATGAGGTCAGCGCGCACAACGCCCATATGTTCGGCTCACCCAAGGAGCGGCTGGATTTCTATCGCGGTGA
Organism: Pseudomonas sp. BJP69; assembly: GCF_007633355.1. Taxonomy (NCBI): domain Bacteria; kingdom Pseudomonadati; phylum Pseudomonadota; class Gammaproteobacteria; order Pseudomonadales; family Pseudomonadaceae; genus Pseudomonas; species Pseudomonas sp. BJP69. Next base: position 3,084,482 of record NZ_CP041933.1, on the reverse strand, counting down.
AATCCAGTATGAGACCAGTATTCTTGCCAACCGCACCGACGCCTACCTGGCCGCACAGTCATTTCTGGTCATCGCGTTCGTGTCATCGATGGGTAACCTCAACCAGAGCTGGGGCGAAATGTTCACCCTGATGGTGCCGCCGTTTCTGGCCCTGCTTGGCATACTCAGCTCGCTCAATGCCTGGCCCGGTATCCGCGCGGCCTATCGCATCATCGAGCACTGGCAACTCAAACAGAGCCATTTGCTGCGCAGCGAGCCGTTGATGGGCCTGGCCTATGACGAGTCGCCTCTGTTCAGTGAGACGGAAACATCACAGGCCGGGCACCGTAAGTCGCTGTTGTTCTCGCTGCGTACACCGTGGATATTCCTGGTGTTCTGGCTGATCCTGGGTGCCTATGCGGTGTTCATCCAGCTGGCCTGAGCAACGCCGCCGGTAGCAGACCTCGCCTCAACGATGGCGTGGTAACCCTGTGCCAACGCTCGCGGCCAGGTTACTTGGCGCAGCACCTGGAACCAGTATGACCTTGCGGCAGTCGTGGCTCTTCTGATCGAACATCTTGTAGGCGAAGGCCGCCTCCTCCAGGGCCATGCGATGGGTCACGATGAGTTCGGGTTGCAGGCGCCCGTTCTCGATACAGGTGAGCAGTTCGGGCAGGAACTTCTGCACATGGGTCTGGCCCATCTTGAAGGTCAGGCCTTTGTCGAAGGCATCGCCGAACATGAACCCGTGTACGTACCCGGCGTATACCCCCGGCACACTGACGATGCCCCCGCGGCGTACAGCGGCAATGCTCTGGCGCAGCGCCTTGCCGTTACTGCCCTCGATCTTCAGTGCGGTCAACACCGCTTCGGCGGTACTGCCTTTGGCTTCGAAACCCACCGCGTCAATCACGGCATCTACCCCACGCATACCCGGGGTGAGGCGGATGATGCTGTCGGCCGGGTCGTCGTCGTCCTCGATATTGATCGGCACTACGCCATAGGTGTCGTGGGCGAAGGCCAGGCGGTGCTGGTTGGCATCGACCATGAAGATGGTCTGGGCGCCCAGCATCCGCGCACAGGCGGCACTCAGCAGCCCGACCGGCCCGGCACCGTAGATCGCCAGCGTCGAACCCTGGCCCACCTGGGCGTTGGTAACCGCCTGCCAGGCGGTGGGCAGGATATCGGAGAGGAACAACACCTTGTCGTCGGACAGTGCCGTCGGCACCTTGAACGGGCCGACATTGGCCTTCGGCACGCGCACATACTCGGCCTGGCCGCCGGGCACGCCACCGTAGAGGTGGCTGTAACCGAACAGGGCGGCGCCGGGTGGGATGCTTTTCTTGTTGACGATGGCGCCGCGGCCTCGGTTGGTGGTTTCGCAGGCGGCGAACTGGTCGAGCTGGCAGAAGAAGCAGCTACCACAGGCGATCACGAACGGGATCACCACGCGGTCACCGACCTGCAAGTGGGTAACCCCGCGCCCGGTTTCTTCGACGATGCCCATGAATTCGTGGCCGAAAATGTCGCCAGCTTCGGTCTCCGGAATCCTGCCGTGGTACAGGTGCAAGTCAGAACCGCAAATGGCTGTGGCGGTGACTCGCAAGATGACGTCGTCGTCTTGCTCGAGGATGGGATCCGGAACATTGTCGACGCGAACGTCCTGTGGCCCGTGGTAAGTCAGTGCTCTCATGGATACGACTCCTGCGGTGGCTGCTTTCAAGATGGTCCATGCCGGGGAACTCGGCAAGTCGGCAATGTTCAGAAACGGCAATTTATTGGCAAATTCGGTGGGCCACATGCGCCGGCAGCGCAGGCCCGGCAGCGCTGCTGTCTGCATTGAGCAATCTGCCCGCTGTCGTTGTCCAGATTGGACCTGCATCGGTAATGATCGAGGAGTTTTCCGTGAGCAGTAAAAAGGCCCGCGTCAGTAACCAGGCTTGAGGGGATATTTCCGAGCTGCCCCACGACATGTTCTTCGCGGCCGTGGAAACCACGCGGATGCCCATGATCGTCACCGATCCCAACCGTGACGATAACCCCATCATTTTCGCCAACCGGGCGTTCCTCGACATGACCGGCTATGAGCTGGCAGAGATCCTCGGGCGCAATTGCCGGTTCCTGCAAGGCCCGGAAACCGATACCGAGGTGGTCGCAACCTTGCGTGAGAGCATCGAACAGCGTGTGGATATCGCCACGGAAATTCTCAATTACCGCAAGGATGGCTCCAGCTTCTGGAACGCGCTGTTCATCTCGCCGATCTTCAATGAGCGCGGCGACCTGATTTATCACTTTGCCTCGCAACTGGACGTCAGTCGCCGTCGCGATGCCGAGGACGCCTTGCGCCAGGCCCAGAAAATGGAGGCGCTGGGCCAACTTACCGGCGGCATCGCCCACGATTTCAACAACCTGTTGCAGGTGATGGGTGGGTACCTGGGGCTGATCGCCAATGAGGCTGACAAGACTCAGGTCGACCTCAATCGCATCCGCCGCAGTGTGGGGCACGCGCAGACGGCGGTGGAGCGCGCCAGCACGCTGACCAAGCAGTTGCTGGCCTTCGCCCGCAAGCAGAAACTGCATGGGCGCGTGCTCAACCTCAACCACCTGGTCGAGGACCTGCGGCCCATGATGGAGCGGACCTTCGGCGCCGATGTTCTGGTGGAGTTCGACTTCGAGGCCGACCTGCGCAATTGCCGCATCGACCCCACGCAGGCCGAAGTGGCACTGCTCAATATCTTCATGAACGCGCGCGACGCGCTGATAGGGCGCAAGCGCCCGCACGTGTTCATTGAAACCCGCAATGTGCTGGTCACCGACATCAACCATTCCTTCGACGGCCTTTTGCCCGGCAACTATGTCAGCCTGTCCGTGACCGACAATGGTATAGGCATGCCGGCCAGCATCCGTGACCGCGTCATGGACCCGTTTTTCACCACCAAGGAAGAGGGCAAGGGCTCGGGGCTGGGCCTGTCGATGGTCTACGGCTTCGCCAGGCAATCCGGGGGTGCTGCGCGCATCTACACCGAAGAGGGGGAAGGCACGACCCTGCGCCTGTACTTCCCCGTCGACGACGCCAAGGTCGTCCAGCAGCCCGCCGTGAAGACCGCCGAACGCAGTGGGGGCTCAGAGCGTATCCTCATCGTGGAAGACCGGCCGGATGTGGCAGAGCTGGCAAAAATGGTGCTCGAGGACTACGGCTACGCAGCCGACATGGTGCTCAATGCGCGGGAAGCGTTGAAGCTTATCCAGGCTGGCGAGCGCTACGACCTGTTGTTCACCGACCTGATCATGCCAGGCGGCATGAACGGCGTCATGCTTGCCCGGGAGGTGCGCAGGCTGCAACCGCAGATCAAGGTATTGCTCACGACTGGCTATGCTGAAAATTCGATCGAGCGCACCGACATCGGCGGCTCGGAGTTCGAGGTGATATCCAAGCCTTGCCAGCCCCATGACCTGGCACGGCGGGTCAGGCAGGTGCTGGATGGGCCTACCGGCGTCACCTGAGCCGCGGCCAGCGGCTGCACGACTGAGCAAGCCCTTGCAAGTTATTGAATTGTTTGCACCTGCTTGTGGTCCAACACTTGCGCTAGGGTCATAGGCTCTGTACACCTTCGTCTACAGCCTGGTCCGTGACCTGTACCAGCGTCACATGTCGGTGAGCAGCGGCTGCCGACATTGCCAGGATTATGACGCTCCCACAGAGGTGAATCATGAATAAAGAGGGGGTTGCCGCACCGTCGGCATTGAATACCCGTTCTGAATTACTCTCTATTGCAGATGATTCCTCGGAAAAATTGCGACTTGTGCTGGAGGCAGCCGCTATCGTCGGTACTTGGGTCTGGGATATTCCCAACGATCGGGTCACTGCAGACGAGCGTTTCTCCCGTTCGTTCGGCATTCCTGCGCAGCAGTGTCAGGCCGGCATCCCCTTGGCTGAAGCGTTTTCGGCGATTTACCCCGATGACCGTGAGCGGGTGCATCAGGATATCCAGCGGGCAGTGGCCAACGGCGGAGCGTTTCGCTGTGAATACCGCGTGCGTAACGAGGAGGGTGTCTACCACTGGATCGAAGCCAACGGCCATGCCGAGCTGGACCATAGCGGGCGAGCCGTGCGGTTCCCGGGTGTGCTCATGGACATCGAAGCGCGCAGGGCCGCCGAAGCGGAACGCGATCGGGTCTCGGCGCTGTTGCGCACATTCACGGCCGCCGTGCCGGGCGTGGTCTACGCCAAGGATCTCGACGGCAGGATGCTGATTGCCAACCACGGCGCGACGCAGCTGATTGGCAAACCGCCCGAATTCTACCTGGGCAAGACCGACCTGGAGTTCCTGGAAGACAAGGACCAGGCGCGCCAGGTGATGGAAACGGATCGGCTGGTGATGGGCAGCGGCAAGACCGTGCAGGTTGAAGAGCGGGTCGACATGCCCGATGGCTCGGCAACCACTTGGTTATCAGTCAAGGCCCCGCTGGTCGATGAAGCCGGGCAGATCATCGGCCTGATCGGCTCATCGATTGACGTTTCCGGGCGCAAGCAGGCGGAAGCTGAACTGCTGGAGCTGAACCGCACGCTGGAAAAGCGGGTCTGCGAAGCGGTTGCCGAGCGTGAGGCGGCGCAGGAGGCACTGCGCCAGGCGCAAAAAATGGAAGCCATCGGTCAGCTCACTGGTGGCATCGCCCACGATTTCAACAACCTGCTGGCAGGCATCATTGGCAGCCTTGACCTTGCCCGGATGCGCGGCAAGGCTGGGCGCACTGCAGACGTTGAGCGCTACCTCGAAGTCGCGCACCGGGCAGCGCAGAAGGCCGCAGCGTTGACCCACCGGTTACTGGCGTTTTCCCGTCGGCAGCCGTTGCTGCCCGTGCGCACCGATGTCAATGAGCTGGTCGAGGGTTTGAAGGACCTTATCAGCCGCACGGTCGGACCGTCGATTGCCCTCAAGGTCAATCTGAACGCGCAGTTGGCCACGTGCCTGGTTGACCCGGTACAGGTCGAAAACTCCCTGTTGAACCTTTGCATCAATGCCCGCGATGCCCTGGCGCAGAAGCCTGGCACGATCACGATCGCCACGGCCAACCATACCTTGGAGGCAGGCCCTGGGCTGGATGCCGAACTGCAGCCAGGCGAGTACCTGACCATCAGCGTCAACGACAACGGCATGGGCATGTGTGCAGATACGCTCGCCAAGGCGTGCGAGCCGTTCTTCACCACCAAGTCGATAGGCGAAGGCACTGGGCTGGGCTTGTCGATGGTCTACGGTTTTGCCAAGCAATCGGGTGGCCAGGTAAGGATCAGTTCTGAGGAGGGGGTAGGGACGCGGGTTGAATTGTCCCTGCCGGCAGAGAGGGGCCAGCCGCAGTTGGCGGGCCGTGCAGCACTCGAGCATGGCCTGTGTGGCCGATGGTCTGACCGTACTGTACTGGTCGTTGACGATGAACCCTCCGTGCGCCTGTTCGTCAGTGATGTGCTCGGCGGTTTGGGGTGTACGGTCATCGAGGCGGCGGATAGCCAGGCGGGCTTGCAGCTGTTGTCTTCCGACACACGCATCGATTTGCTGGTAACGGATGTCGGGCTGCCTGGCGGCATTGACGGTCTTCAGATGGCGTCGTCCAGCCGCCAGATTCGCAAGGCGCTGCCCGTTATCTTCATGACGGGTTTCACCAACCCGGCATTGTTCGAGCACGAGCTTCTGCGCGACCCATCGGCTTTACTGACCAAGCCTTTCGCCGTAGACGAACTGGTGGCCAGGGTACATGCCATGCTGGGCGCGCAGCCCGAAGGATAATGCCGGGGTTGGCAGGGCGGCTCTGCCCTCAAAGAATCGGTTTACCACCTGTCACGGCATAGCGCGACCCGCTGATGTAGCTGGCTTCGTCAGATGCCAGCAGCACGTAGATCGGCGCAACCTCGACGGGTTGCCCAGGGCGCCCCATGGGGTAGCCGGAGCCGAAGTTCCGGACCGCCTCATCGGGCATGGTCGCCGGAATCAACGGGGTCCAGATGGGCCCCGGGGCTACGCTGTTCACGCGAATGCCCTTTTTGCCCAGCAACTGCGCCAGGCCGGCCGTGAAGTTGGCGATGGCACCTTTGGTCGCCGCATACGGCAGCAAGCTGGGGGAGGGGTCGTCGGAGTTCACCGAACTGGTATTGATGATCGAGCTGCCCTTGGGCATGGAAGGCAACGCCGCCTTGCAAATGCGGAAAATGGCGGTGATGTTGATATCGAAGGTTTTCACCCATTCATCATCGTCAATTTCCTCCAGGGTTTCGTGGGCCATCTGGAACGCGGCATTGTTCACCAGGACATCGATGCGGCCAAACCGCTCGACGGTCTTGGCCACGATGGCCTGGCAGTGTTGCTTGTGCGCCAGGTCACCAGGCAGCAGCAGGCATTGGCGGCCTGCCGCCTCGACCCAGCGTGCGGTTTCCTGCGCATCCTCATGCTCGTCGAGGTAGCTGATGGCAACATCTGCACCTTCCCGGGCATAAGCGATGGCCACCGCCCGGCCGATGCCACTGTCGGCCCCTGTAATCAGGGCGATCTTGCCTGCAAGCCGGCCATGGCCGGTATAGGACTGCTCGCCGCAATCCGGGTATGGCTCCATCTTGCGCTGCGTACCAGGAACGCTCTGCGGTTGAGACGGGAACGGCGGGGTAGGGTAGTCGCGCATGGTAAAAGCTCCTGCAGTTGAGAATGCTCATACCCGTTCGAGGAGGCTGGTACCTGCGCGTTGGTTCCAATGCGCCGAGGAAGCGACGAGCGGTGCCACCCCTGCTCGTGAACCAAGGCGCGATTGCTTCGCGCTCCGGTCAGAAGCTTTCCAGCACGATCTTGCCCCGGGCCCTGCCGCTCTCGATGACGGCGTGCGCACGCCGGAGGTTCTCGGCATTGATTGCACCGAAGTGCTCGCCCAGGGTTGTCCGCAGCACGCCCTTGTCGACCAGGCTGGAGACACGTTCGAGCAGATGATGTTGCTTGATCATGTCGTCGGTCTGGTACAGCGAGCGGGTGAACATGAGCTCCCAATGCAGCGACAGTGACTTGCGTTTGAGGGGCACGACATCCAGCTGCGCCGGATCGTCGATCAGCGCCAGCTTGCCTTGTGGGCGAAGCACTTCTACCAATTGGCCCAGGTAGGTATCGGTGTGCGTCAGGCTGATCACATAATCCACGCACTCGAGTTCATGCGCTGCAAGCTGAGCGGCGATCGGCCGGGTGTGGTCGATGACATGATCCGCACCCAGTTCCTCGATCCACTGTTGGCTTTCAGCCCTGGAGGCGGTACCGATCACCGTCAATTGGGTAAGCTTGCTGGCAAGCTGGATCAGGATGGAACCCACCCCGCCGGCAGCGCCGACCACCAGCAGGCTTTGCCCTTGGCCAGCCTGCTCTGCAATGCCCAGGCGGTCGAACAGCAACTCCCAGGCGGTGATGGAGGTCAACGGCAACGCCGCAGCATCAGCGTTATTCAAACTACGGGGCTTGTGCCCGACGATACGCTCGTCAACAACATGCAGCTCGCTGTAGCTGCCCGGGCGGTCGATGGCGCCGGCGTAGAACACTTCGTCGCCGGGCCTGAACAACGTCACTTCAGGGCCCACCTCGCGCACAACCCCGACAGCGTCCCAGCCAAGCACCTGTGGCTGTTGGCCGCCACGGCTTGCCCGTATTTTCGTATCGACCGGGTTTACCGCAATGGCCTTGACCTCGACCAGTAGATCCCTGGCACCCGCCTGGGGCGCGGGCAATTCTGTGTCGTAGAGCGACTGTGGGTCCTGAATGGGCAAACCGGGTTGGGTATAGACGACGGCTTTCATGGGTTGTATCCAGAGGCTGGGAAAGTGGGTGCAGGCTAAGCATTTCAATTGATTGGAAAAACAGCCTGCATGAAGCAAGACTTTCTCTGCAGGCGTGAAAATGCATTGAGGGCCTCGCGACCCGGCCCCGGTTTGCGCTTGCCCTGATGGGGCTGTGAAGTGATCAGGCATTCACTTACATGAATAGATAATGTGCAAATTCTGGAGAATCAGAATAAACAATCGAAAATCTTTTCGGCGGTGGCGTTTTTAGGCAGCACATTCCCCGGCGGGCGCAACATCATATTGACCAGCATGTGGCCTTACACGGGCCGCTTGCCTGCGGGGTGAATCTCACCCCAATCGAACCTCCCAAAAGGAACGCCATCGTGCACCACGTCAAATATGACCTGTCCGAAGCCCAGACCAGCCTTGAGTACATCCTCGAACAAGTCATCTATGGCACGGTGGTTGTCATCGTGCGCAATGGTATTGAAATTGCCCGGGTTACCGCAGTAGAAGGTTTGAGCCAGCGTGCTACGCGGCCCATGGCCACCCCGTATGAGCTGTAGCAACGCTGCAGGGGGCGCCACCCACCGGCTGAACAGGCACAGCGCTGCTGCACGCCTCGTCATAATATGCACCGCCCCCTGAATTTACCGCGTAAAGTGACCATTGAAGTCCAGCCCTACGCTGGCGCAGCGGGGCGAGCACTGGCGCGCGTACATCGATTAGCGGCTATTGTAGGAGGGCGGTAAGCGAACCGCCTTCGCCGCGTATGGAGGCTGGACGCGTTCCTGCACACTACAAAGGGAACCCTATGCAGCAGCTACCTACGGACGAAACGATCCGTGCAGCCTTGAATCGAACCCATGCACGCCTTCACCGACAACATGAGCTGGTTGTCGAGTTTGGCGTGGTGTCGTTGCAGGTCACAGAACTCGACCTGCTGCTGACGCGCGCCTGTGAAGTGGTTGCCGAGGGCATGAATACGCGCTACGCCAAGGTGCTCCAGCCTGAATTGGACGGCGACGGTTTCGTCCTGTCCCATGGGGTTGGCTGGGATGCTGCAGACATCGGCAGGGCTACCGTGGGTGCAGATGAAGCCAGCCCGGCAGGGTATGCGCTGGCCACCTACAGGCCGGTACTGTCGAACCATCTGGGCATGGAAAATAGGTTCCGCACCCCTGAGCTGCTGAAAAAATACGGTATCGAGCGCGCGATCAATGTACCGATTCGCGGTGTACTCGGCCCATTCGGCGTGCTTGAGGCCGACAGCAGCAAGGGTGAGGATTTCGTGGAAAGCGACCTGGTGTTCCTGGAAGGGATCGCTACCGTCATTTCACTGGCTGCCGAACGGATTGCCGCAGGGGTCGAGGCGCCTCACCCCGACCCCTATTCCGAGACGATCCTCAATGCCAGCCCTGACTGGGTGGAGATCATGTCTGCCGACGGGCACATCGAATTCATGAACGAAGCTGGCCTGACCTTCATGAACACCAGCGCTGCCGAAGTCACAGGCCAGCGCTGGCATGAGCTGTGGCCAGAGGAATCGAGGTCGATTGTGTGGGAGGCGCTGTGTAAAGTCGGCGCTGGCGAGACCATTCGGTTCGAAGCGTATTGCCCGTTATCGGCTACTGAGCCGAAATGGTGGGATGTGACGGTGGCGCCGATCATGGGCGTGAATGGCCAGGTTGAGCGAGTGATCGCCGTTTCGCGCGACATCACCGCACGGCATCAGTACGAGGCCCAACTGCTGTCCCTGATCGAGGCGCAGAACACCAGGCAAGACCGCAGCGACCTCTATCTGGAGGAGATTCATCATCGGGTCAAGAACAGTTTGCACCTGGTGAACACACTGCTGCTGCTGCAGGCAAACCTGGCAGCCGACGCGGCGGTCAAGCTGCAGCTTGAAACCGCGGCTGGCCGGGTAGTCACCATTGCCAGTGTTCACGAGCGGCTGTACCAGACCGCTGAAGACCAAGGCGTGCATGCTGAAGAATATCTGAATGCATTGCTCGGCGATTTGGGCAAGGCCTTGGCAGACCGCAAGATCGTTCTGGAGGCAGATGATTTCGTGCTGCCGCCTGAACGTATGGCGCCCCTGGGCCTGGTCATCTCCGAGCTGATCACCAATGCGCTCAAGTACGGCAAAGGCACCATTGAGGTGCTGGTCAAGCATGCAGGCGACCATGCACTGCTCACCGTTCGCGATGAAGGTGATGGCTTCCCGGACAACTACCCCAAGCCGACGGGCACCGGCTTGGGTATGCGCTTGGTCAAAAGCTATTCCGGGTATGGTAGCGCCGCGGTGACCATTGACCGGCAGGCCAGCAAGAGCTGTATTCATGTCCGCTTCAAGCTCTAGCCTTGCCGGCGTTGGCAGCCTGCTTTATCGACTGCGCAAGGTGTCCAGGGCCGGCGACCAGACGCCATGGCCACAACGTTCGCAGCAGCGCGTATCTTCAGCCTCATGGTAGGTCGCAAATCCCCAGCCTACGCAGCTGTATAGCCCGGCCGCAGGCGGCGAGCTGTATTCGGGCCGGTGTTCGGCGGGCAGTACTGACAAGCCCGGGCGGGTGACCTCGGCAGGGTACAGATACTGGCTGAGGTCGCCATCGGTCGCCAGCAGCGTGCGACCGCAGGTAACCTCGCAATGCTCCGTGCGCAGCGGCCTGCGGCAATCGCTAAGCGGGCTGATTACCTTTATTCGCTGGCCTGCAGTTTCGCCCATTGGCGGTAGGCCGCTTTCAGGCTGGCAGGCAAGCAGGGCGGATCACCCTCGATTTTACTGTGTGCCGGGTGGCTGCCCTTCCATTCCATCAGCCACGCGATCAGCGCTGGGCGCGTACCGGGGCAGGGGCCAACCTGCTGCTCGAGGGCATCGGCGATGGGGCCGAGGGTTTCGATGTAGTGGTCGAGTTTGGCGAGTGGGTCGTCCATGCTAGTGAACCTCTATCGATTGCGCAGCAGCGGCGCTACTGCCATCAGCGTATCTAGCATGGCACGGTCAGGGCTTGCAGTCTTCCATTGGCAGGCTCGCCTTTCTCCAGGGCCAGCAGAGCCGGCATGTCGAGTGTTTCCACCAGGCTGCCGCGCAGGTTGACGATACCTTGCCTGACGGGTGAGGGCGTTGCGATGGGGTCAGGTTGTGCCTGGCGTCCGGCAACCGGTTGATCTGCGTCAAATACCCGCGTTGGGATGAATGCCGTTGTCGTGAGCGCGTCAGTTGACAAACGTCAAGTCTGCCGAGCATGGCCCCGCACCATCCTGGCGGCGGTGGACTTGTCCAGGCCAGAGGATCAGATCGAGGGTTTCAATGACCAGATCATCAGCGAGGCGCTGAAACTGGCCTTGCAGTGCAATGCGCAAATCGAGTTGCTCTATGCCTACGACCTGGGCTCGATGTACCTGGACGCCGACGGTAGTCGGGAACACGCCTTCCTGTTCGACTCCAACTTGGCGCACACACTTCATGAAGCCCAGAGCGATGCCTTCCAGGCGCTGGCCGAGCGCAACGGCATAGCGGCCGAGCACCGCCATATGCGCATCGGTGACCCGGCCAAGGCGCTGGCCCTGTTCATGGACAACCATGACACCGACGTGCTGGTGATGGGCAGCTATCACCACCGCGGTATTGGCTGGTTCATTGGCAGTACGGCCGAACGGGTACTGCACCGCTTGTCGTCCAGTGTGCTGGTGATCTCGCCCGAGCGTTCTCAAGGTTGACTTGGCAGTTGTGATGGGCTGCACGACAGCACCTGCGGTGCGTTGGCACAGGCACTGTTCGCGACCGTCAATGGAGGCTGCCTGCCAGCAATGCCATAATGTCGACGTCGGTGTTTCCCTTACGTGGCATTTTTCGAGGCGTTGTGCATGAACGATTTCACCCCTTGGACGGCGCTGGCAGGTGGCGCCTTGATTGGCCTGGCTGCTGCGCTGTTTGCCGTGGCCAATGGGCGTATCGCGGGTATCAGCGGCCTGCTCGGGTCGTTGCTGCAACGTGGCGGAGAGGGGCGTGGCGAGAAAGCGTCATTCCTGCTCGGCATCCTCGCCGCGCCGTTGCTGTGGCAACTGTTTACAGCCCTGCCGTCTGCGCACTTTACGGTTTCGCCCGGGTGGCTGGTGGTCGCCGGGCTGCTGGTCGGCCTCGGCACCCGTTACGCTGCAGGCTGCACCAGCGGCCATGGTGTGTGTGGCCTTTCCCGATTGTCGCCGCGCTCGGCAGTAGCAACGCTGAGTTTCATGGTGGCCGGGTTTGCCACCGTCTATATCCTTCGTCATGTGCTGGCAGGTAACTGACATGCAGCGGCTCAGTGGTTTTCTGGCTGGCGTGTTGTTCGGCCTGGGGTTGTTGCTATCCGGCATGGCAAACCCCGCGAAAGTGCTCGGGTTTCTCGACCTGGCCGGGCGCTGGGATGCCTCGCTGGCGCTGGTCATGGTTGGCGCCATCGGCATCGTTTTGCTGCCCATGACCTGGGCGCGGCGGCACAGCGTGGCGTTGCTGGGTGGCCGGATGCAGTTGCCGACGCGGCGCGACATCGACCGGCGGCTGGTGGGCGGCAGCCTCATGTTTGGGGTCGGCTGGGGGATCGCTGGCATCTGCCCGGGCCCGGCACTGGTGCTGCTGGTTGGCGGCTACTGGCAAGCCTGGCTGTTCGTGGCGGCCATGCTCGTGGGCATGCTGGTATTCAGCGCCGTGGAAGCGTCACGCCGCTGAATTGACAGGCGCGCCCACGCGCCTGCGCCGACTAGTTCGCGGGAACGAGGATCACGAAGTTCTTTTTCATGTCCTCCAGAACAGTCCACTTGCCTTTGGCGCCGGGCTCGATGATGAACGTGTCGCCAGCGGCGAGGGTGGCCGGCGCACAGCCGTCGAGCTCGATCACGCAGCGCCCGCTCAACACATGGCAGAATTCCCAGACTTTGTAGTCGATACGCCACGCTCCGGTACTGGCCTCCCATTCGCCGGAAATACGACCTTGCTGTTCATCGTGGTAGTACTTGGACGTCAGCGTGTGCGGGTCGCCTTCCACCACCTCTTCGAAGAAGGGCAGGTCGCGCACCGGTTGGATATCCATTTCGCGGAACACGGTCAGTTTCTGGGTCATGGTTATTTCTCGTGCGGGTTGGGGGTTAGGGCGATACATCAAATAGGCTTCGCCGGTGACGGCGAGCATCGGGTGCGGCACGATCTGGCAGGTTTTCACGATCTTGAAGCCATGGCGTTCGTAGAAGCGCCGTGCACCGTGGTTTTCCGCGTAGTCGATCAGGCACAGGCCCTGCAAGCCGAGGTCCTCGGCGCGTTGCTGGGCGTGGCGAAGGAACTGCACGCCCAGGCCCTGGCTGCGCCAGGCCTCATCCAGGGCCAGGCTGGAGATGTACAGGGTGTCGGGTATTTCCATGTCGGCGTAAGGCGCGAGTACCGGGTCTGTCTCGACCTGCCGGTCAGGGGCCGCATGCAGTGCATAGCTGTGCATCATGCCGATGACGCGACCTTCGCAGGTGGCCATCAGGCAATTCCTGTATGAAAAATCGCCCTGTTCCCTGGCATAGCGAGCCGCGCCCACACTCAGCAATGCTTCTCCCGGCGCGGCCAGCTTGCTCCATATGTAATCGGCCATGCCTTCTGATGTCAGTTGAAAGAAGCGCGCGATATCGGGCGCGTCCGAGGCCTCGGCAGGTCTGAAGTGGGTAAGCATGTCCAGGGCTTCCATGGGATCGGGTGGCGGGGTGGCGGGTTTACACCGTTGACCGGGGGAGGGTAGGTGCTTTGCAAGGCGGGCATGATGCTCCAGGCGAACACTGTCGGCACAATGCGCGACGGTACGAACATGCACTTGGGTGCATCCGCTGGTCAGGACCTTGGCCAACACCAATTTTTCGGCCCGGATGCTCGAGTCCCAGGCGCGTGTCATCAGGCGGGAAAAGCAGGATTATTCACTGCTCGCGAGCGCCAGGTTTGGAAACGGCCGGCGCCGGAACCTGCAGCTTGTCGATGATCTGCCTGGCCAGAGCATGATAGAGCGAGACGGGCGATACCCAGCCAGAGATGGCGGCCGCCATCAGTGTCGCTGCCAGCATGGGAATGGCCAGGTCCGGGCTGTGCGTTAGTTCAAGCACGATGACCGAGGCAGTGAGTGGTGAGCGCGTGACACCCGCCAGGTAGGCACCCATGCCGAGCAGTGCGCATGCTTGCGGGTCGACACTGGGGATCAAACCCAACACGGGCGCAAATGCCGCACCTATGCTGAGCGAGGGCGAAAACAGACCGCCAGGAATACCGGAGAGGTAGGAAACGACATTGGCCAAGAACTTCCACAGCAGAAAGCTTGAGTCCGTGATGGGCTGGCCTTCAAGCAAAGCGCGTGTTTCTTCGTACCCAGTGCCAAATACATGATTGCCAGACACGAGCCCCAAAGTGGCCAGCAACAGCCCACAGAACGCAGCGAAACGCACGGGGTAACGCCCGCGTGCCGCACATAGGCGGCCTAGCAATCCCTTGTCGGTTGGCAGCACAAGCTTGGCGTAAAAGCCACCCAGCAGCCCACCCAACACTGCACAAGCCGGTACGACGCTCCAGCCCCAGCCCGTCGGCACACGACCGCTGATTTCGCCAAAATAGGCGTAATGCCCCATCAAGCCGAGGGTGACGGCGCCGCCGATCAGTACCGCAGTGAGCACCAGCCCGCTAAATCGTTGCTCGAACGTGCGGCTCAATTCCTCGATGGCAAACACAATGCCTGCCAATGGGGTATTGAAGGCCGCTGCGATACCTGCTGCGCCGCCGGCGAGCACCAGGCCTGCGATTGTTCGTCGGCCATGCAGGCCCAGGCGCCGGCCAAAGGTATAGAGCACAGCCGCGCCGATGTGCACGGTGGGGCCTTCGCGGCCAACCGAGCCTCCGACCAGCAGCGCGCCCAAAGTCAGGCTCATGCGTGCGGCAGCCACAGGGAGCGAGAGTAACCGGGCTCGCAGCCGTCGAGAGGGTATTTCCAGGGCAGCGATGACTTGGGGAATACCACTGCCTTTGGCATTCTCAAACCAGCGTTGCGTCAGATAGGCCAGCAGGGCGAAACCCACTGGGGTTATCAGCAGGGGAGCCCAGGGTGCCCGGACCACCAAGCGCTTGAACGAGGCGAAGGCCTCGTCGGCCAGCCAAGCAAAAGCCAGTGCAACCAGCCCTACCAGCAGCGCCCCGATCCAGAACGCCAGCCGCTGACGCCATTCTCGCCAGCGTGAATGACGAAAGAGGGAATGGACTGGACGGCTGGGTTCGGACATTGCCCACACATGGCTGAGTTGTAAAGCCGTGAGTATGGCGTGTTTTCGCAGGCTGGCCTACTCAAATACGGCGCAGGGATCGGATGTGCTGTGTGGATAGGCTTGGGCTTTTCGTCGTTCAGCATCCCCTGTCGAGCCGAGGCGTTTCTCGCAAGCCAGCTTCTGTCGTCGCGCTCACTTGCTCGCAAGATTCGCCCGAGCCCACTGCTCTGCGGTGGTTACTGGAATCCCCTGCTGTTCGTTGAAGGTTACCGCTTTTGGCCAAGCCACCCCTCTGCCTTGAGCGAATACAGCACGGTACTTTTTGATGTGATGAGTAGGGTCTTTTCTCAATTCGTCCATCAGGTGCGGGACAGTCCACACGTTGGTTTTGAAAGGACGACCCAGCGCGTGCTCGAGGATGTGCGCGACTTGCCCATACGAAACCGTGTCGCCTGCAAGATAGACAATCTCGTTGCGCAAGCGAGGTTCGAAGAAGACGATTTCCGCCGTGAGAGCGCCGATGTCGTCTGGGGTAGTCAGCGTCACGCTGTTCTCGAGACCGCCGAGAGCGTTAACGGTGTCATTGTCGAAATCGACGACTTCAAACACGGGCTCGAAAAGGAAGCTGGTGAACATGCCCGTCGAGATAATTACCCATTCAGTTTTATCTTGCGCGCGAAGCGCCTCGCGTACGTCGAGTTGAGCATCGAAAAGATCCTGGGGGCTGCCCCGACCGATCACTTCGAAATCCACACCAAACTGCCACGGGAAGTAGCGCTTCACGCCCGACCTCAGCGCTGTTGTTGCCAACTTCATGGGGGTTTCCCGACCCGCGACCATGCCGGCACAGCCTATGACGGTATCGAACCCGGCGAACACGCCTGCTAGGTGTTCAATTGAATCGTTTACCAGATCCGCAGTGACCATCTGAATGCCCAGCCCCCGAAGCTCGTCTATTTCGGCCTTTTTCTCCGGCACCTGGGTGTTGATGGTCGAGCCCCGGAGAAGAACGCTAATTTGGGAGCCGGGTGCGCGTTTGGCCACTCGCGCGAGGTTGCGCAACACCGGGAGACCCAGTTCACCGGCGCCGAGAACCAGAATGGATTGAGGGGATAGCGGGGTTGTTTCGATCATGATTTCTCCTGAGGTGTAAGGCCTGTACCATGAGCGAATGCTGGCATGGCCAAGCCGTACTCGTAAGAAGGCACACGTGTGATACCTGGGAGGAATAAATGGCTAATCAGGATGCTCTGAGCCAGGCAGAAGCTATCTGCCAAACGCTCCGAGAAGAGGATGATGGCGTCAGGCGGGAAGTCCTCGCTCACGCAGGTAGCCGATGGTCATTGGGCATCCTGCATGCCTTGGGTGTGTACGGCTCGATGCGCCACGCCGAGATAAAAAGGCAGATGACCGGGGTGACCCAGCGAATGCTGACCAAAACGCTCCGCGCCATGCAACGGGATGGATTACTGCTTCGACGGGAGTTCGGGGACATTCCGCCGCGCGTCGAATATGAGCTGACGCCGCTGGGGATGGAACTGTTGGTACGGATGTCCCCCGTTTGGATGTGGGTTGTCGAAAACGCTGAGGAATTTCGCGCGGCGCGTCGCGCTTTCGACAGTCAAGATGACAGAAAGCCCGCCTGGCAAATCCCCACCCCGGCACGCTTTGATCCGGAATAATCGTTAGGGTTGCTCTCAAATCCTTGCGGGTCGTTCTGCTCGGCCTGGGCGGCGGCTTCTTGCAATTTGCGTAGCTGTAAAGTCACACCGTCATGCAATAACAGTGTCCAGCTATGTCGCACCATCAGAGCGCGACCTCACCGTCGATATCTTCGTCCAGGTTTACGGAGTGGTTTGCGTTGGCGAGCATGGTTTGCGCCATGTCTTCCTGTAGGGTGGTGAGGTTGGGTCCGCTTCGGATATCAGCCTCCAGCAAACCCAGGAATGCACTGATGGCAGGGTCTTCATGGGTGGTCTCTACGCGGCTGATTCGGCGCCTCTCACATAACAACCCACAACTTATTGATTTAGCGGGGGCTTGTGGGAGCGGGCATGTCGAGGCGTCGAACCGCCGCGAATACCGGCGTAGCCGGTGCCAGCTACCGCGTTGGATTCTTCGCGGCGGTTCGACGCCTCGACACGCCCGCTCCCATACAACCCGCGAGGCGCTTACGAATTGGGATTTCTGCGCGACAGCGCAACCCCTAGGGCTGTGTGATCGCCCAGGTAGTGAGAACTGTGCAAGCGATGTATGGATGCTTGTATTGAAGTTCAGCCATTAACCGGACCCAGATAATCAGTTCGCATTGGATCGCAGTCGAAGGGCAACTCAACGCAGGCAAATATCCATAGCAACGTTTTCACTGCTTCACTGCGGTGGAGGTTGCTCAAATGGGGAAGTGTTTGTGGGGCTCTGTGCCGGCTGATGCTCACGCCGTCCCCCAGGTAGAAGTAGCCACTCTGGCTTGTACCTCCCCAGCACGCCGTATGGATCCCCGGCGGCACGTCGCACAGTTGCCGCGTAACCGAAAACGCCCGTACCTGCTTTCTGTTCGTTGAGCCCACCTGCCAATATCAGACAACCCCAAGATCAAACAGATCGCAGATACGCTCTTTGCAGAGCCCGGTGACCGAACCACTTTGCGCGAGGGGGCCACTAGGCTTGCAACCAGCGAACGAACGCTGGCAAGGCTGGTAGAGAGCACGACCGGGCTGAGCTTCGGGCGCTGGCGCCAACAGTTGCATTTGATGATCGCACTGAGTCAATTGGCGGAAGGGGTAGCCGTGCAGCGTGTGGCGGGCATTCTGGGCTATGACTCTGTAAACGCTTTTATCACGATGTTCAAGAAAGCGCTGGGTAAATCGCCTACCCAGTATTTTTCCTCCCTGCGTCGATACTTTGCTACAGATGCAACGCGAGGCTGTAGAGCGATCACGAAGCACCGTTATTGGTCCATCGCGCTCGGTTAGTTGTCGATCATCTGCGCCGCTTGCTGAGTGGCTTGGCTGGTGCGCGTGGCCAGCTTGCGCACCTCGTCGGCGACCACAGCAAAACCGCGTCCGGCTTCACCTGCCCGCGCTGCCTCGATGGCGGCGTTCAAGGCCAGCAGGTTGGTCTGGCTGGCGATACCCTGGATGGTGGCGACGATATGGGTAAGCTTGGCGAGGGTCTCCTGCATCACCTGGTGCTGTTGCGCCTGGGCCTCGCGAATGGTGCTTTCCTCATGGCGGGCATGGATATCGGTGATAGCCCCGACTACCCGCAGCGGTGCCCCGTCCTGACCCCGGCGGGTTTGCCCGCGGCCGCGGAACCAGCGGTAGTTGCCGCTCTGGTGCTTGAGCCGATATTCCACATCGAACGGGGTATTGCCGCTGTGGTCTTCCACGTGGGCGACGAAGGCTGCAATGGCGCGCGCGCTGTCGTCGGGATGCAGGCGTGAGGTCCAGCTTTCCAGGGTATTGGGAAACTCTTCGACGGTGCTGCAGCCCAGCAGCCTGCGCATCTGCGACGACCACCAGATGGTGTTGCCCGGGTTGGCCGGATCGCCCGCCACCACTTCGATATCCGATAGGCCGTCGTGAAGCATCTCGCGGGAAATATCGAAACGTTCGGCGGCCAGCTCCAATTCCTGGATACGCAGGTACTGCTCGTGGATGTCGCGCAGGGTGCCCGCCGTGGCCACTGCGACACCGTGGGCGTCGCGCTGCGAACTGCCGCTGAACCGGCACCAGCGATAGTTACCGCCGGTCGCGAGTTTCATCCGCACGTCCAGCGCAAACGGCGTGCGCCCGCTGCGATCGGCCAGGTGCCGGGCCAGTGCTTGCATATGGGGTTGCCGGTCGGCAGGGTGCAGTTGCTCACTCCACTGTCCCAACCGGGCCAGGCGTGGTGCCTGTAGCGAGGCCGAGCCTGTCCACTGCATGGCACAGTCCGGCGTCGGGGTGGCGGCGATCGTTGGCTGCAGTTGCCAGAACAACTCATCCGCGCCCTGGGTGACCAGTGTCCAGCGCGCCTCCAGTTGCTGCACGAGTGCCTCGCGCTCAGCCAGGCGCTGCTCCAGCTGGCTGACCTGCGAAGCAAGCGCGCGAGCCTGTTCCTTGAGTTCCCGTCGCTCCTGCAGCACGCGCTCCACGCCTGCCAGGATCCGCCGCAACAGCGGATTGGCCGAAGACAACGGCGCGCTCGGCTGGTCGGGCTGCTCCAGGCGGTCGGCCAGCTGGGCCAACACCCAGCGGCTGGTGCGATTAAACAACAGCATGCGACACCTCCGGTTGTATGGCGGCATCAGCCGACGGTGCCTGCGCCTGCCGGATCGACAAGGCCTGGCTGTCGAAGTCGGCCGCCCCGGGCAACGCTGGCCAGGCCGACGGGCCACTGGCGATTTCCTGTGGGCTCAACAGGCAGTGGTCGAGCTCGCGTTGCAGCGCCTGGATGTCCAGGTCCTGGCCGATGAACACCAGTTCCTGGCGGCAATCACCGACGATGCTGTCCCACTTGGCCGTGATGCCCTGCAGGCGATATTTGTCTTGCGGCCATTGCGACGGGTCGATGAAACGCCACCAATGCCCCACGTAATCCCACTGGAATTGCTTGCCGCTGTGTACCAGCAGTGCGGTTTCGCGGTGGCGACTGGCGAGCCAGAAATAGCCTTTGCTGCGCAGCAACCGACCGTTGCGCCAGGGACGGGCAAGAAACTCGAGCAAGCGTTGCGGATGGAACGGGGCGCGCTCGCGATACACCCACGAGACCACGCCATAGGTGTCCGACTCGGCTACCGGCGTATCGTGCGCGTCCATCCGTTTCATCCAGCCGGGCGCTGCGGCAAAGCTGGGCAGATCGAACAGCCCGGTGCCAAGGATGCTCGACAGCGCTACGTTGCCGGAGACCATTGGCAGGATCTGCGCCCCCGGATTGAGTCCGGCCAGAATCGCCCGCAACGCCTGGTAGCCGGCCTCATCGACCAGGTCGCACTTGTTGACCAGGATCACATTGGCGTACTCGACCTGCTCGATCAGCAGATCGGCCAGTGGGCGCCTGGGGGTATCGGTCGTGGCGTCGGCACGGGCGACGGTTTCGGCCGAGTCGAGCAAGGCCATGAACTGGCTGGCATCGACCACCGTCACCAGGGTATCCAGGCGCGCCAGCTCGCTAAGGCTGAAGCCGTTGGTGTCGAGAAAGGCAAAGGTCTCGGCGACCGGCATCGGCTCGGAAATCCCGGTGGACTCGATCAACAGGTAATCGAAGCGCTGCTGGCGCGCCAGCGCGCTGATCTGCTCGAGCAGGTCGGCGCGCAGGGTGCAACAGATACAGCCGTTGCTCATCTCGATCAATTCATCCTCGCCACGGTGCAGCGCAACCTCGCGCTGCACCTCGGAGGCATCGATGTTGACCTCGCTCATGTCGTTGACGATAACCGCCACCTTCAGGTCCTGGCGGTTGCGCAGGATATGGTTGAGCAAAGTCGTCTTGCCTGCGCCGAGGAAGCCCGAAAGGACCGTCACCGGCAGTCGGCCCGCCTGGGCGCTATTGCTCATGGGCGCGCCGCTCCCGAACCTTCGACCTTGTCCAGGTAGCTTTCGAACAGGTCTACCACCACCCGCCCATCGTCTGCGGCATCGCCCCACAGGTCGCGCACGCGAAACTCGACATGGTAGGTCGGTTGGTGCGCAGCGCTCTGGTCGCCATGCCCGATCGCATCCGGGAACGGCCACTGTTCGGTGGTGCGGTGCAGCACCACGCCTTGCTTGCCGCGCACATACCCCGGCATGCGCACATGCCCGGCCACGTATTCATCGCGCACGATGACCCGGTCGCCCACTTCGAAAGGCGCTCGCCCGGTGATCGCCGCGCGCCCTTTCGCGTGGGCGGGGTTGGCCAGCTTGAAGTGCGAGCCCAGCGCCTCATCCAGTTCGGCCTGGGTGATGACGCCGGTCTCGACCAGCAACGTGGCGGTGGCGATCACATAACGCTCGTAGTACTCGGTACCGACATGCTGGCGCACATCAATGCGTTCGACCGCGTGACGTATTTCGTCGACGCTGAACTTCTTCATGTGATCGGCGCCGATGAACATCAGGCTGTAGGCCAGGTGTTCCCAGTCCTGCTTGAATACCTGCTTGTAGCTCAGGCTGTTGATGCGATGGGGCACTTTGCCAAAGCCCTGGAAACCGCCGAGATCGTGGAAGCCATCCATATTGAATACTCCGGAAGGTGAATGAAGTGGGTGGACCGGCTCAGCCAACCCGGGGCAC
This sequence comes from Pseudomonas sp. BJP69, assembly GCF_007633355.1. NCBI lineage: Bacteria > Pseudomonadati > Pseudomonadota > Gammaproteobacteria > Pseudomonadales > Pseudomonadaceae > Pseudomonas > Pseudomonas sp. BJP69. The sequence continues at coordinate 3,063,188 of NZ_CP041933.1, read as the reverse complement.
GGCGACACCGATAAGCACGTCCTTGGTGACCAGTTGCCGCAACTGCTCTTCGCTCATGTCCTCCGAGCCCGCGGGCCGTTGCGGCAGCACCAGGTAACGGCTTTCGGCGCTGGTGTCCCAGACCTTCACCAGCACGTCGTCGGGCAACTCGGTGCCCAGCTCGCGCAGTACCGTACGCCCCTCCCGGACCAGCCGCGCACGGAACTCGAAGCCCTTGTACCACTCCGGCGGCAGGCCCAGCACCGGCCAGTTGGTGCAGGAGCACAGGCTGCAGACGATCACGTTCTTGACCTGCGGGGTGTCTTCCAGGGCGACGATGTATTCGCCTTGCGGGCCGGTGAAACCGAACTGGGCGCAGGCGGCGGTACCGTCCTTGAGCAGCAGTTCGCGGAACTGCGGGTCGACCCAGGCCCTGGCGACGATGCGCGCGCCGTTTTCCGGGCTCCAGCCATGTTCCATGAGTTCGGTGAGCTGTTCGATGTAGCCCTCGGGAATGAGGTCCTTGTTCTTGAGCACTGCAAACAGTGCCCGCGCCCGCTCGCCAGGGGTTGAGGTTGCCGTCATGGGATTACTCCTCTCGTTCGACACGGTTATCGGTGGTTATTGCTGTTTTGGTTGTTTTTGCAGGGGCGCAGCCCCTACAGCGTGCGCCAGTCCACTGCGTTTTCGAAGGCTGCCGCGGCCCGGTAGATCGTGCCTTCGGCGTAATGCTTGCCGACCAGCATCAGCCCGACCGGCAGGCCGTCGACCAGGCCACAGGGGATGGACATGGCCGGGTGGCCGGTGATGTCCTGTGCGGCGGTGTTGCCGAGCATCTCCAGTGCCCGCGAGACATTCTCGGTGATCGAGCAATCCGGCGCGGGCAGCGGCTGGGCGACGATGGGCACGGTCGGCATCACCAGCAGGTCGTAGCGCTGCAGTGCCTTGTCGTAGCCGGCACGGGCAAAGCGCGCGAGGTTCTGGGCCTTGGCGTAGTAACGGCCGTGGTAGTGCTCCAGGCCGAACTGGCCAACCAGCATGCACAGCTTGAGCGAAGGCGACAGGGCGTCGGCCTGGGTCCGCCAGCCGGCCTGCTTGTCGAGCAGGCCGACGTCGTACAGGCCCTTCCAGTTAAAGCCCGCGCCGTTGCCGTGCATCATCTGCATGGTCAGGCCTTCGCAGCCGATCGGGTTCCACAACGTGCCCGCCAGCGTGTGCTCGGGCACCGACACCTCCTCGACCACCGCGCCCAACGCCTCGAGCCGGGCGATGGCGCCGCGGACCGTTTCGGCCACCCGCGGATCAAGGTTGGCGAGCTGGAAACCTTCCTGGAGGATGCCGATACGCAGCCCGCCGACACCGCGCCCAAGGTAGTCGCTGTAGCTATCGGCCTCCGGCGCGCCCTGGCGCGGGTCAAGCCCGTCGGTACCGGCCATCACTTCGAGCATCAGTGCGTTGTCGCGCACGCTGCGGGTCATCGGGCCGACATGGTCGAAGGTGGCCTCGATGGCCATTACCCCGGTATAGGGCACCAGCCCGAAGGTCGGCTTCATGCCGTAGATGCCACACCAGGCCGCAGGAATACGCACCGACCCGCCCTGGTCACCGCCCACCGCCAGGTCAACTTCGCCCGCCGCGACCAGCGCCGCGCTGCCCGACGACGAGCCGCCGGTACTGAAGCCGGGGCGCAACGGGTTGTGCACGGGCGCCGGATCGGAGGTGTGGCTGGCGCCAGACAGGCAATAGTGTTCGCAGGTGGCTTTGCCGAGAATCGTTACCCCTGCGTCGAGCAGGCGCGTCACCACGGTGGCGTCGAACGATGGCACGAAACCGGCCAGTGGCGAGGCGCCGTTCATCATCGGCACGCCTGCCAGCGAGATGTTGTCCTTGAGCGCGACCGTCCTGCCGAGCAGTTTGCCGCTGCTGGCGCCCATCACCTCGGTGCGGTAGTACCAAGCGTTCAGCGGGTTTTCCACGCTGGAAGGGCGATAACCCGCCGTGCGCTCGTAGCGCACCAGCGGCGTGAAGTCCGGCAGCTCATCGACCAGGTCGTAGGCGTCGAGGCTGCCCTGCATTAGCGCCAGGTACTCGCTGGCTTGCTCGGGCGTCAGTTGCATGTGCAGGCGGCTGGCGAGCGCCTGCAGTTGTTCGAGCGTCGGGCGGGTGATGGCCATGGGGTGTCCTTTTTCCTTTCCGGTGCCGGGCCAAGGGGCCGGCAATTAGCGGTTCGTGGGCTCGCCGCGGTTGGGCCTGGTACTAACCTAGCGCCAGCGCGGGGAGCCGACTTGGTTGAGCAGGACAGTCGCTGTGTTGAGCAGGACTGCGTTGCGCCAGGTCGCAGGCCTACTGCTCCAGCTTGGGCACCCCGGCCTGCCCGGCCGCATCGCCGCGTGCGGGCCAGACCACGCCGACGCTATTCATGCCCTTGGCCGGGTCCATCGTCGGGTTGGCCAGCACCACGTCGCGGTAGGACGGGCTGCCGATCACGGCGGGCTTGAACTTGACCAGGAAATCGTTGACCTCCTTGCGCAGCTCCGGCGCCAGGTTGTAGTCGTTGTAGCACTCCTCCAGGCAATCCAGCGTGGCTTGCCAGTGCACCTCGGTCAGCCCCATGCCGCGATGTGCGGTGACCATGTCCCGCCCGCGGTATTTGGCGCTGCCGCCCCAGTGTTGCGCGAGGAAATCGACGAAGTTGATGTGTTCCTTCTGGAAGGTCGACTCGGACATATGCGCCCAGATATGGCCGATCGCCGGGTGGGCCATGGTCTTGCGCAATACCGCGCCGGCGAACTGGTAAATGGCGTCGTAGCCACCCAGGCGGGTATACAGCGAAGGTTGTCGCTCGGTGGAAGCGTTTGGCTCAGTCATGTTCGAATGCTCCGTTTCAGCTGGGAATGTGCAGGCGGTTAAAAGACCCGGACGTACCTGAGGTTCAGTCGGAAGTTTTCCTTCGGCCCGTTTTCTACCGCGAGGTCACGCCCCAGCTGCATCTGCAACTGGTCCTGGGTGGTAAAGAACTTGGTGGCGGTTAGGCGGAAGTTGGTGGTTTTGCCGCGGTCATCCTGGGAGGTGCCGTCTATCCGGTTTTCCCCACCCCAGGTGTGGCCAAAACCGACTGCCAAGGACGTACCCGGGTCGATGATGTAGCGCCCCATCAGTTGCGCGGCGTAGGACGTCTCCTGTTCGCGGCGTACCGAGTTGGCGCCGAAGTCGTCGTTGTCGCCATACCAGATCGCATCGCCCACCAGGTCGAGCGCCCACTTCTCGCCGAAGTGCTTGATGTACGCGGCCTGAAGATCCACTTTCCAGCGGTTCTCGCCCAGGTTCAGCGCGTCCTTGCGGTCGTAGTTGCCGGTAGGTGCGACCAGGTAGACCGTGGCGCCGACCGTGTCGTTGGCCTCGTTGAGGCGGTACTTGAGCGGCGCGGTGAGAATGAGGTCGCCGATGCCGCTGGCGCTGCCCAGGGCCGAGGCGTCACCGCCGCTGGAAACATGGCCGAACGGCAGCAGGAACTGCGGCTCGATGGTCAGCCGGTCGGTCAATTTAAAGACGTGCAGCAAACGCAGGATGCCGACATTGGAGGTCAGGTTGAAGTCGGAGCTGACCTTGTGGCCCTGGGCGTAGGCACTGTCGGTAGTGGAATGCTGGTAATAGACTACACCGATGGTTTTATCCGCCGGCAGCACTTCATAATCCCCCGGCGAAACTTCAACTGCCTGCGCAGACAGGCACGGCACGGCCGCCGCAAGCATCAGGTAACGGAGTTGTTTCATGACCCAAGTCCTTCTTGGTGGTAAAACGCGGGCAAAAAGAGCCCCGCTGTCGTAACAACGACAGGTGCAGGGCTAAACGTGGAGTTCGTTGGTTAGTTGGCGCTTGCTTGGGCGTCGCGCAACATGCCGGTGTGCGGGTGGCAGTTGATGTATTCGAACACCTGGCTGCTCGCATCCGACACCGACACTTCGTGGTAGAGCCGCAACTTCTGCAGCCCCGCGGCCACCCGGAAGAAGGTGACGAAGATACGCAGATGGGTCGGATGGGATTCCGCCCAGCGTTCGAGTTTTTCCACCGAGCGCCAGTGACCGATGTTGTAGCTCTTGTCGAGCAGGTTGCCGTCCGCATCGATATTGCGCACGAAGCGGTTGCTGTAGCAGCCCAACGCCTGGCCGTTATCGCGCAGGAAATCCATGCCGTCCTGCAAGGTCGGCAGGATCTCGTCCAGGTACAGCGAGCGCTCGGCCTGTTCAGCCGCGGCCCAGTCCTGGCCCGAGCGAATCAAGGCGATATTGTCGTGGCCGACCACCACCACCCGCCCGCCCTTGACCGGGTCGCCGGACACCACCCGCAGCTCGCCGTCCGGGTTCATCCAGTCGGTTTGCGACACCGGGAAGCGGTCGCGCATCGAGCCCCAGTAACCGTGCTCCTCGATCTCGCCGCTGATGCTGCCCATGACCGCCCCGACCCCGGGCAGATCGCTCTGGAATGCATACAAGGTCTCGAACTGCTCGGCCCGCGGCGCACTGATCTCGCGGTAGTAACCCAGGCCATCGCTCAAGCGTTGCGGCGAACTCCACCAGCCATCCACCTCGGCCGAGCGCATCCAGCGGCAATACGCCCTGGCGTCTTTCCAGTAGCCCACCACCATCAGGTTGTCGTAGCCGCTGCTATCGACATGGTGCGTCAGGTCGTGGGTCAGCGGGCCGTCGGCCAAGCTGAAGCTGGCGACGATCTCGCGCAGCGCCTGCAAGGCCCGCTCGCGCTGGCCATCGCCGTGATACTGCACACCCAGGTAGGCCATCACCACCTGGGTCAACTGCGCGTCAGCGCGACCGACCCACATCGGGAACGGCGGCTGGTAATCGTCAGGCACCCGGCGCGACAAGGTGCGCGGGCACTTGAGGTGTTTGTCGATTGCGGACTCCATCACAGGCTCCTTGTTATTTTGGCTTCGGACACACGCTCGGCATTACCACGGGCACGCAACGCGCACGTTCCCCACTCGATCAGCCACGACAAAAACTCTTCGGGCGCCAGGTCGCGCATATGCAGCCACCTGAACTCGTCGACCATTCGTTGTTGTTGAACTCGCATGGGCTTTACCTCATCGGCGCAGGTTGCTGGAAATGCCGTGAGGTCAACGTTAGGCACGCCACAACAGCGTCGCTTTGTTGGTCAGGACAACCGTTTGGTTGGTAAAGACAGCGCGAAAATACCCGCCAGGACACGAACCGCGATGGTGCAATGCACAGGGATAAAAAGGGTTTTTGCCCCGGAATGGGCAGACCCAAGAGGTGCTTTTGCGATGGACGCCGCCGCGGCATTCACACCGCAGGCCGGGTTGGCCACGGCCCGCGCCAGTGAGTCGCGCTGGCGTGGATATTGCCTGTCGCAACCTCGGTAACAGTGCTTCGTTCCTCAAGTAGTAGCATCAAGGTGAGCGCCATCATGGCTGAGACCAATCACTATTCCACCCTTACCGTTTCGCCAGCCCGTCGCTTCGACTACTGGCGGGAAGTGGTCTGCCGGCATTGCCTGTCGGCGGACAGCAAACCCTCGTTGCAGAGCAATTTCGAGGGTGCGCTACAGGTCCACGGAATTGGCCCCCTGGACATCACCACCCTGTCTTCGCCACTGCACCACTGGGTGCGTTCCGAGCAACACCTGCGCGGCGACCCAGCCGAAGATATCTGGCTGGGTTTCACCCTCGACGGTTACGGCGAAATCGAACAACACACGCGCAAGGCCAGCCTGACGACCGGCAGTGTGTTTCTTTACGACGCAACCCAACCGTTCCGCTTCAGCCTGGGTGGTACCGAAAACCACCTGATCCGCATCCCCCGACCGCTGCTCTCGCAGCGCCTGCCAGGCATCGCCGACCTCACCGCGCGGGTGCTGGACGAGTCCCGCCCCGGAGTGATTCCGCTACGGCAGATGATCGGCCAGGCCGCCAGTTCCGCCGCGTTGCTGCAGAACGAAAGCATCTCCCGGCGCTACTCCAGTACCATCATCGACTTGCTGGTACTCAGCCTGGAGCTGCAGGACCTCAAGACCACCCATCAAGAGCTGGACCTTTACGGGCGGATCATGAACTACATCCAGCGGCACCTGACCGAACCGGAACTGTCGATCGAGTCGATTGCCGTGGCCCACCACGTATCGACGCGCACGGTCACCCGGGCGTTTGCCCGGCACCAGAAATCCCCGGTCGCCGAAATCTGGAAGGAACGGCTCAACGCCAGCCGCGCAGCGATCGAACGCGGCCAGGTAAGAAGTGTTTCCCAGGCCGCGCTGGAATTCGGGTTCTCCGATTTCTCGCATTTCAGTCATGCGTTTCGGAAGGCTTTTGGAGAAGCGCCGCATTCGTTGTTGCGGCGGAGTAGGGGGTAAGTCCGGCGCCCTCAAGGTAAAGACCAGGCTGCGTATTATCGGCCTTGAAGCTCGGTCATGCCAGGTTGGGCTATACCGCCGAGGAGAAGTGGGCGGAGCCTGACACAAGGCTGGTGCTCTTGCAGATTGCGGCTCGCTGCAGAGACTTATGGATCTCAGTGGAAGTCAGTCACAAGCTATCGGGATCTCCGTAGGGTATTTTCGTCGTTGACCCGTGCATAGACGATGACCTTGGATCTTGAGTCGTAGCTAAAGAACAGCGGAAAGCGCCTGCCGATTTTTGCTCGGCGCCAATGCCGTTAGGCAGTGCCCAGCGTGTTGCCTTGGCGGAACTCATCACGGCCCGGGTCGGCCGGTACAGCCTCCATGATCAGATGGCTCAATGCCCGAAACAGCTTCACGTTGGCGTTGCTCTCAAAACCTTGCGGGTCGTTCTGCTCGGCTCGGGCGGCGGCTTCTTGCAATTTGCGTAGCTGTAAAGTCACACCTTCATGGAACAACAGTGTCCAGCCATGTCGTAGCATCAGATCGCGACCTCACCGTCGATATCTTCGTCCAGGTTAACGGAGCGATTTGCGTTGGCGAGCATGGTTTGCGCCAAGCCTTCCGACAGGGTAGTGAGGTTGCGTCCGCTTCGGATATCAGCCTCCAGCAAACCCAGGAACGCAACGATGGCAGGCGGGGAGGACGCTCAATAGCGCCGCAGGATGAGTTACACCACTTCCAAGGATATGATAGGTTTCTCGGGATTGCGTACAGACCCTAAGGCGCTTCCTGTTCGACACTAAACCCTGCCTCGAACAATTCCTCACCCAAGCTTGCCCAGCCCGCTAATTCGGCGAAATGCTTCATCCGGGTCAGTGTCCGTTTCGAAGCATCTACGGGCCGTCGTTCGGTGCGTTTCTCGAAGCCAGCGAGGCGCTGGCAAGCCAGGCGACCACAAGCGAGGAAGATTTCGCCCAGGTCATCCTCGAGGTCTTGAGCTGCGCGGCGCCTGACACGCACTACTGCGTCGGTGCGGACGCCGCCGAGTTCGTGCGCATGGCGCGCACCCAGGGCGCACGCGAGCTGGATGCCTTGTTCAGTGCGCAGATGCCGGGCCGCGAAGCCTTTGCCATTGCCGTGGAAACGGACGGCGCCGCATGAACGCGCGCAAGCTCAAGGCCTGGCTGGCGCATCATGGGCCACTGCTGGAGGCGGCCATCGAGGCCGTGCGCACACGGCAGCCGTTCAGCCCGTTTTCCGATGAGCTGGGCGACTACGACAGTGCACAGATAGAGCAAGGCGAGAGCCGTTTCAGGCGCCTGCTCGACGCGCCGTTCCACGTCACCCCGCAGGTGCCGGCCGACGTGGACCCGCGCTGGGCAGGTGGCGAACGCTCGCCCTACGGCTTCGAGCTGGGTATCCGCTACCGGGTCGAAGCATTCCCGCTGCTGGCGTGCCGGGCCGAGGCGGCCAAGCGCAAGTGGCAGCAGCTCGATATCGGCCTGCGTTGTGCCTTGCTGTGCGAGGTCATCACCCGCCTGCACGAGGATACCTTCCTGTTTGCCCATGTCGGCATGCACACCAGTGGGCATGGCCTGTTCATGGGGTTTCACGCCAATGCGGTGCACGCCCAGGCACGTGCGCTGGAGTCGGTGGCCCAGGTGCTGGCGGCGGCTCGCGAACTGAGTGGCGGGTTCGAGGCAGAGCTGGTGGTGGGGCAGGGCGCCAGCCAACGCCTGTCACGCCAGTTCGCGACCATGCCGGTGGGCCTGTCGCTGGTCTACGCCGGACGGGTGGTGCCGACCTGGGGCGCTTATCCCGGGTTGTTCGCTTCGCTCGCGGCGGGTTGCCCGGTGGTGGTCGTCGGCCATGACCAGGCGGTGTTGCCGATGGCCCTGACGGTCAAGGCACTGAAGGCGGCCTGTGCGCAGGTCGGTGTGCCCCATGACATCGTCAACCTGTTCCACAGCGACGACCCGGCCGCCTATCGGCAGGCGGCGCTGCACCCCGACGTGCGACTGATCGACTACATGGGCGCGGCGGAGTTCGGCAGCTGGCTGCGCCAGCATGCCTGGCAGGCGCGGGTGATGACCCAGCAAAGCGCCCAGACGCCGGTGTTCCTGCATTCGACCCACGACTACGACGGCATGCTCGAGAATCTGGCCTTTGGCTTGTGCTCGTTTTCGGCGCAGCTGTGCACCTCGCCACAGACCTTGTACGTGCTGCCTGAAGGCATACGCCTGGCGGACGGCGTGGTGTCGGTGGCGCAGTTCGAACGTGACCTGGTCGAGCGGGTGGAGCAGGTGCTGGCGCGCTTCCCCAGTGCCCGCGAGCTGCTCGGGGCATTGCTGGACGCGCAGAGCCTGGCCGAGATCCGCACCTGTGAAGGCGCCCGTTTCGCCCGTGTGCTGCGCCGCGCCGAAGCTGTACAGGACCCCGATTACCCACACGCCTGCATCGTCACGCCTTCACTGATTGCCGTGCGCCAGGGCTTTGCCAGCAGCGTCGAACACTATGGCCGGGAAATCCGCGGGCCGGTGTCGTTCCTGGTCCAGCCGCCTGACCTGCGGGCCCTGCTTGCGGAACTGCGCGTCATTGGTCAGCACCATGGCGCATTGGGCCTTGGCCTGTATACCGTCGATGCCGGGGTGGAGCATGCGCTGCGCCAGGTTTCGCAGGAGATGGGGGCGCTGCTGTCGATCAACTTCTGCAAGAACTTCTACATCAGCCAGTGCGCAGTGTTCACCGATATCCATGGTGGCGGCACAGGGGCCGCGGCCAATGTCACCTATGGCGCGCCGGGCTACTACCACGCCCGATTGCGCATGACCGAGCAGAGGAAGCTGTTGTGATGCGTGAGGCGCAGCCGGTCTGGCCATTCCGGGGGCCGCCCCCGGCGGGGCTGGCGCTGTTCGCCCTGGACCTGGAGGGCTACCGCACGCCGTGTGACGCGGTGTTGCATGACGCTCGCTGGCTGGGCCCGGCACTGGCGCCCCGTCGGCGCGAGTTCGCCGGTGGCAGGGTGTGTGCGGCGGCGGCGCTGGGGGCGCTGGGCCATGAGCAGGGTTGGTTGCCGATTGCCCGGCCTTATCGTTACGCGCGTTTTCCGCTGGGCACCGTGGGGTCGATATCGCACACCCGGAAGCTGGCGCTGGCGTGCGTGGCCGATGCCGGGCTGTGTCTTGGCCTGGGCATCGATATCGAGGACATGGTCGGCTACCCGGAATTGTCCGAGATGGCCGAGCATGCCATGCACCCGGAGGAACGCGAGCGTTTCCAGCGGATGCGGGGTGACGAGGCGCTGCGGTTCTTCTACCTGTGCTTCAGTGCCAAGGAAGCCTTCTACAAGGCAGTATTTCCGCTTTGCCACGTGGAGCTGGAAATGGACGAAGCGCAATTGACCGACTGGGACGACCAAGGGCGTTTCGAGCTGGCGCTGCGTTCGCAGCGCCTGGGCGAAAGGTTTTTCGATGGCCATGTGTTTCACGGTAGCTGGGCCGTGCAGGGCGAGACGCTGTACGTGCTGCTGACCATCGACCACGCGGCGTCGACGCGACCGCGCGCCGGCTAAGCAACGCTCGACGGGTGGGCGGTTGTAGGGGCCTGGGAGGCGTGGTAGTGTCTTTTTACATACATTCCGTATGTATGATGCCGGCAGGGCACCTACGCCTTGTCGCAGGGAAGTTCGAATCATCCGTGGGCGCCACCGGGCCTCGTGTCATCGGCGACGCCTGATTTTCATTCAAGGGATCTGCAATCATGAGCGCATCTGCAAACACCGCCAGTGCACCGAACGTCCGCCACCCCTGGCTGGCGGTCGCGGCCGTCGGGCTCGCCACGTTCTCCGTGGTCACCACTGAAATGCTGCCGGTCGGCCTGCTGACCACCATCGCCGAAACGCTGGGTACCACGACGGGCACCGCTGGCCTGATGATCACCTTGCCAGCCTTGCTGGCGGCCTTCTTCGCACCGCTGGTGGTGATGGCCGCGGGCAATCTGGACCGCCGCTGGATTCTCTGCGGCCTGCTGGGCTTGCTGGTGGTCGCCAATGTCGCCTCGGCGTTGGCGTCGAGCATGGCCTGGATGTTGGCCGCGCGGGTGCTGGTCGGGTTCTGCATGGGCGAGATCTGGGCCATTGCCGGCGGCCTGGCCGCACGCCTGGTACCTGGGCAATCGATCGGCCTGGCCACTTCGATCATTTTCGGTGGGGTGGCGGCCGCCTCGGTGCTGGGCGTGCCGCTGGGGGCGCTGATCGGTGACTTCGCCGGCTGGCGTTGGGCGTTCGGCAGCATGGCGATACTCAGTGCCCTGGTGTTGCTGATTCACCTAGCGGTCATCCCGTCATTGCCGGTGCACGGCTCGGTGACACTGCGCCAGTTCGCCGAGCAACCGGGCAATCGCAAGCTTCAGGCGGGCTTGGCACTGACCCTGTTGCTGGTGGCCGGGCACTTCATGGCGTTCACGTTCGTGCGCCCATTACTGCTCTCGGTATCCGGTTTCGACCCGCAGTGGATCGGCGCCTTGCTGTTCGCCTATGGCATCGCCGGCATCATCGGCAATTTCCTGGCCGGCATCATCGCTGCGCGACGCACCACGCTCACCCTGGTAGCCATCGCCGTCGGGCTGCTGCTGACCCCGCTGCTGTTTCTCGGCATCGGTGCCAATCAGTTCGGTGGCAGCCTGGTGCTGTTGGCCTGGGGGCTTGCCTACGGCGGGGTGTCGGTGGGTCTGATGACCTGGATGATGAAGGCGGCGCCCGCCGCGGTGGAAATTGCCACGGCACTGTACGTCGGCGTATTCAACGTCGGCATTTCGCTGGGGTCCTGGGCAGGCGGGCAGACCGTCGATGGCCTGGGCCTGACCACCAACCTGTGGCTGGCGGCCGGCCTGGCCGCACTGGGGTTGCTGCTGGCGCTGGGCATGGGCGGGCACAAGCCCGAAGCGCTGGCCGCCCAGGCCAACGGCGCAAAATGACGCACGGCCCGGGCGGCGTCACGCCCGGGCGTTCCACACCATGTACGTGCACGTCTCCCGTCGCAGGAGAGGCGTGCTCGCGCCTGGAAGGTCTTTACAGAATTGGGGAGAGGGCATGAGGGGTACACGGATGTTCACCCGCACACTGTCGGGCGGCGTGGCGCTGATCGGCGTGACGCTGCTGGTTGGCGGCGTATGGTTGCTGATGCTGGGCGGCAGCGGGTTCTATGCCTTGGCTGGGCTGATGCTGGGCGCCGTCGCCCTGGGGCTGTGGCGGCAGCGCCGCTACGCGCTGGGTGTCAGCCTGGCGCTGCTGGCCGTAAGCGTGGCATGGGCCTGGTGGGAAGTAGGCCTCGATTACTGGCAATGGGTGCCGCGGGTGGCGATGTTCCTGGTGGTGGCGTGCATCGTCACCGCCTGTTACCCGCAACTTCGCGACACCGCAGGCTTGGCTGGGGCGCGCGCCGTGCGCAACCGGCTGCTGCCGGTGTTGCTCGGTGTGCTGCTGGTCGGTGGGCTGGGCGCTTTCCAGCCGCATCCGGGGAGCGCTGCGCTGCCTGGCGTGGAAGTGGCGCAGGCGGCGCCGGGCGAACCCTCCCTTGAGGCGGGCGACCCCGACTGGCCACAATACGGCCAGAACACGCGTGGCAGCCGCTATTCCGCGCTGAGCGAGATCGATACCTCGAACGTCGCCGGCCTGGAAGTGGCCTGGCAATACCGCACCGGTGACCTGCCCGTTGGCGAGGCCGCGTTCCAGGGTACGCCGATCAAGCTCGGCGAGCTGCTGTATGTCTGCACGCCCTACAGCAAGGTGGTAGCGGTCGACGCCGAGAGCGGTGAGCAGAAATGGGCCTACGACCCCCAGGCCCAGTCGAAGGAATGGCAGCGTTGCCGTGGCCTGGCGTCCTGGCAAGCGCCCGCCGGCGAGGTGGAAAAAAGCGAGGCCCTGTGCCGCACGCGCATCGTGCTGACCACCCTCGACGCCCGCTTGATCACGCTGGACGCACACAGCGGCGCGGTGTGCCCTGGGTTTGGCGAGAATGGCCAGGTCAACCTGCTCACGGGGCTGAGCGAACGGGCCAAGGCTTCCTATTACCCGACATCGGCACCCCTGGTGGCAGGCGACGTGATCGTCACCGGCGCACGTATGCAGGACTGGGCCGCTCGTGGTGAACCTTCAGGTGTGGTGCGCGGCTGGGATGTGCGCACAGGCAAGCTGGTCTGGGCCTGGGACCCCGCCGCACCGAAGCGCGGGAAACCGCTGCCGGCGGGGCAAGTCTACCCGGATGAGACGCCCAACTTCTGGGGGACTGCGTCCTACGACCCGGCGCTCGGCCTGATCTACGTGCCTACGGGTAACCAGATCCCTGACTTCTGGGGCGCGGACCGTTCCCTGGCGGCCGAAACCTACAATGCCTCGGTGGTCGCTATCGACGTGCGCACCGGGATCGACCGCTGGCACTTCAGGACGGTTAATCATGACCTGCACGACTACGACGTGGCCGCTCAGCCCATCCTCCACGACTTGCCCACCGGCAATGGCGATACCACCCCCGTTGTCATCGTGCCGACCAAGACCGGCCAGGTCTTCGTGCTCGACCGGCGCGATGGCCGGCCGGTCTTCCCGGTCGAGTCGCGCACGGTCAGTGCCGAGGGCGCGCCCGCTGGCCAGCGGCCGGCGCCACAACAGCCGTACTCCAGTGTGTCGCTGGGATATGCGCCCCTGACCGAACAACGCATGTGGGGCATTACCGCCCTCGACCAGTTGTACTGCCGTATCCAGTTCAAGCGGATGCACTACGTCGGTGACTTTACCCCGCTGAGCACCCGCAAGAGCCTGATGTACCCCGGCTACTACGGCGGCATCAACTGGGGCGGTGGCGCGGTCGACGAAGCCTCTGGCCTGTTGCTGGTCAATGACATCCGCATCGCCCACTGGGCACAGTTCATCGAACACGAGAAGGCCCTGGCGGCCGGCTACAACCCCACCGGCGCATCGGGCAACTATGCCGAGCAGCGCGGCGCACCCTATGGCGTCATCCACGGCATGTTCACCTCGCCGTTGGGCGTGCCTTGCATCGCCCCGCCCTACGGGACCCTGACCGCGATCGACCTGAACTCAGGGCAGATCGCTTGGCAGGTGCCCATGGGCAGCACCGAGGATACGCCGCTGCCTGGAGGGCTGCCGGGGCTGGCGATGCCCATCGGCATGCCCACCATGGGCGGGCCGCTGGTCACCCAGGGAGGGCTGGTGTTCTTCTCAGGCTCCATGGACCACTACCTGCGGGCCATGGACAGCCGCACCGGTCATGTGCTGTGGAAGGGCCGACTGCCCGTCGGGAGCCAGGCTACCCCGATCAGCTACCAAGGCAACCGCAGCGGGCGCCAGTATGTGGTGGTGACCGCTGGCGGCGCCCAAGGCCCCGGCAAGGCGCGTGGCGACTACGTCATCGCCTACCGCCTGCCCTGACCGATAACCGGGGCCGGCAGTCGGCCCCATTCGACCCTTGCACTCGGCCTGGCCGAGGGAGCGCGATTCATGAACGCAGAAATTTTCGAACTGGGTGACATCCAGCTGCAGTCCGGCCGGTGCCTGCGCCAAGCCAGGCTGGCCTACCAGACCTACGGTGAACTCAATGCCGCAAAGGACAATGTCATCGTCTACCCGACGTCGTTCGCCGCCACCCATGACGACACCGCGTGGCTGATCGGCGAAGGCCGGGCTCTGGACCCGAACAAGTACTTCATTGTCGTGCCTGACGCGTTCGGCAATGGTGTGTCCAGTTCCCCCAGCAACACGCCGGCGCCGCACAACGGCAATCGCTTCCCGCGCATCACCGTGCATGACAACGTGATCCAGCAGCAGCGCTTGCTGAGCGAACGCTTCGGCATCGGCAAGATCCGCCTGGCCATCGGTTGGTCGCTGGGCGGTTCCCAGGCGTTCGAGTGGGCGGCGGCCTATCCTGACCAGGTCCAACGGCTGTTCACCTTCCAGAGCGCTGCACGGACGTCGCGGCACTTCCAGGTATTCTTCGACAGCGTGCGGGCCGCGATCGAACTACACCCGGCCTTCGACCAGGGCTTCTATGACCAGCCGCCGCACCGTGGCCTGCGGGTCGCGGCGCGTATCTATGCCGGCTGGGGCTTCTCCCAGGCGTTCTACCGTGAACGCCTGGACCAGCGGGTGCTGGGTTATGCCTCGCTCGAGGACTTCCTGATCGACTTCTGGGAGGGCTGGTTCCTTAAGCGTGATGCCAACGACCTGCTCGCCCAGCTGTGGATGGGGCAGCATGCGGACATCAGTGCCAACCCGCGCTATCGCGGCAACATCGACCAGGCACTGGCGGCGATCAAGGCCGACACGGTGATCATGCCGTCGTCCAGCGACCTGTATTTCCCGGTGCTGGATGCCGAGCAGGAGGCTCGCGGCATCGCCCGTGCCGAGCTGCGCGTGCTTGAGTCCGACTGGGGCCATGTGGCCGGTGAGGGCCTGAACGATGCCGATACCCAGGGGATCGAGCGCGCGATCAGCGAGCTGCTCGCACGTTGAGCCCGCGGTGCTGGCGCGCTTGTCACGGCGCCAGCAGGCCGTGAGAATGCCGGGATCGCATCGACGACGATGCTCCCGTCATGCCGCAGAACAAGGAAACCGCCGGATGGCTCGCCGTACCCGTGCCGAAATGGAAGCAACCCGTGCCACCTTGCTGGCCACCGCGCGCCAGCTGTTCGGCGAGCGCGGCTATGCGCAGACCTCGATGGATGACCTGACTGCCCAGGTTCAGCTCACGCGGGGGGCGCTCTATCACCACTTTGGCGACAAGCAAGGCTTGCTGGCGGCCGTGGTGGCGGAACTCGACGCTGAAATGGACGCACGCTTGCGAGCGATCACCGACAGCGCCGAAGATGCCTGGGAGGGTTTCTGCCGGCGCTGCCACGCCTACCTCGAAATGGCCGTCGAACCACCGATCCAGCGCATCGTCCTGCGTGACGCCCGGGCGGTGCTGGGCGGTGCGTCGCCGGATGCGCAACGCCATTGCGTGGACTCGCTGCAACACCTGATCGCCAATCTGATAGAGCAGGGCATTGTCGTGCCTGTCAACCCGCATGCCCTGGCGTCACTGATCTACGGCAGCCTGGCCGAGGCTGCGTTTTGGATCGCCGAGGCCGAAGAGGGCCAGGCACGCCTGGCCGAGGGTGGAGTGGCGTTGAGTTTGTTACTGGATGGCTTGCTGGTAAGGTGACTCGTTCAAAGCTACGGCCAGGTAGACATCCCCATCTTTGTTCCGGGCTGCAATCGTTTTTTGTTCTGTGGTACCTAGTGGCCAGTCGACAGCGCCCCCGCCATCAGCGTACTTGCCGGGTTCGGCAATGGCGCGCAGGAAAGCATCGCTGAGTTTTCGCCGCAGTCCGGGCGTAGGGAGGGAAGTCGTGATGTGCGGGTACTTTTTTTCGAAACAGAAAAAGTACCCAAAAACCCGCAGACGCGTTGGAAATGGGCGGAATACGACGGGCGGCATTGGGCTTGAGTTTAAGTTAAGCTAATGAATTTATTGTAATTTCTGGATCTCTGTGGAAGCCATTCCCAAACTATTGGGATCCCCAAAAAACATTTGGACATTTATATAAATCCAATGGTTATGAATGGGAAATTGGATTTGTACCCGCAGATGTACCCCTTTCAACAGCAGCTACGAGTGGGTTGCAGTGGACGTAACAAGGAGGGATCGGTTTCAAAGGTGCAATCCCTCACCCACTCGCGCAATTATGCTTTGGGCTCGTCCCAGTCGCTACGCGTCGCAGCAGTCAGCGCATCCCAGTCATCAGGCGGGTTGCCGCGGCCCAGCATCTTCTCAAATACGGCGTAGGGATCAGATTTGCTGCCTGCAGACCGTAAGGTATTTTCGTCGTTGACCCATGCATAGACGATGACCTTGGAGCTTGAGTCGTAGCGAAAGAACAGCCGAAAGCGCCTGCCGATTTTTGCACGGCGCCAATGTCGGTAGGCGGTGCCCAGCGTATTGCCTTGTCGGAACTCATCACGGCCCGGATCGGTAGGCACAGCCTCCATGATCAGATGGCTCAGCGCCCGAAACAGCTTGACGTTGGCGTTGCTCTCAAAACCTTGCGGGTCGTTCTGCTCGGCCCGGGCGGCGGCTTCTTGCAATTTGCGTAGCTGTAACGTCACACCTTCATGGAACAACAGTGTCCAGCCATGTTGCAGCATCAGATCGCGACCTCACCATCGATATCTTCGTCCAGGTTTACGCAGTGGTTTGCGTTGGCGAGCATGGTTTGCGCCAAGTCTTCCGGCAGAGTGGAGAGGTTGCGGCCGTTTCGAATATCAGCTTCCAGCAAACCCAGGAATGCACCGATGGCAGGGTCTTCGTGGGTGGTTTCTACGCGGCTGACCACGATTTCACCGCCGCGTACGTCGAATGCAATCTTGCCACCGGTGTCAATGCCCAGTAGCTGGCGGACGGATTTGGGCAGTGTGACCTGTCCCTTCGAGGTCAGCGTGGCGATTTCGTGGATGGCAGGCATGAGCATTCTCCCGGATGTATTGACTGGATGGTAAGGAATAATCCTTACCTGGTCAATATTGATTCTTTGCTGATGAAGCATAGGTGGGGGAAGGGCGCTCAGTAGCAGGGGAGGACGATTTACACCACCTCTTAGGACATTAACCGGTATCGGGTGGGGCTCATTTCTCGACCGAAAGGGGCATCATCGTGCGCTGCTGGAACTCCAGTTTGCCGCCTGGCATTAGATGCTCTGTTGATGCTCGGGCGGATTATTTTCTCCATTGCTCAGATCGTCCAAGAGGTTGCTGGCAACCGCTTCCTCTGGAATTGCGAGCCCTTGGGTGTCCATAGCTATGTGCAGCGCGCTGTCCCATAGAGCCTCGACTCCGTTGAGGGCCAAATCGCGCGGTTGCGTCGGCGCTACCATCACCGCTTCGAAGTAATCTCTGCAGCCGAATCGCCAAGGGACTGCTTGCCAATTACGCATGACGTGATTGCCGATGGCGATCCCTGGCCAGTCGTAGTCGCCATGGTAGTGCCGGTGTGCGCCGGCGGCGGCCAACTGGTCGAGTAGAATTCGCTGCGCAGCGGCGGGCATGCCATCAGTGCAGACCGATGGAGCACTTTGGGCACCTAGACGGTCGGCGACGATGGTTACTATGTTCGGATTCTCACACACGTAGACATTCCGACCCTCTACTTGCCAAGAATATGGTTTGCGAACCAATTGCCGTAGTGAGAGGTAGGCGGGCTCGCCAGGCAGCCAGGTGCGGGGTGTGTCTGGCACCACTGGCAAATCCGCTGATGCTCCCGGCCAGGATGAGTTGTGAATCACCAAATTCAGCCTCGGTGACCTTCCGTGATCGATGAGACCATTCTTCAGTCCTCTTCGCTATTTGCCAAGCTTTCCCTGCGAGCCAAATACTTGGGAGTTTTTTGTGCCGGGGGTGCTGAGCATCTTCGGTTGGGGGCATCCTTTTCGAACCATCCAAAGTATGCCCTCAAATATGCCCGAAATGTAGCAATTTGCTGGAAGTAAATGGTTGTTCGAGGCTAGAAAACGCAGAAATGATCAGCTAACGAGCATGCGCGAAGCCCCTAAAGACTGTCAGGGTCGCCGAAGAACATCTGTATCCGTGACCGCAGCCAGCGCTCCGCCGGGTCGTTATCCTGCGCGCCACGCCAGGCCATGTGCAGCTCGAAACTACGTACCGGTATCGGCAAGTCCTCCGCCCGCAACCCGCCGGCAGCCGTCAGCGCATCGGCGGTGTAGTCCGGTACCGTCGCCACGATATCGGTCCCCGCCAGCAAGCTCCCCAACCCGTTGAATTGCGGTACCGCCAGCACGACATGGCGCTTGCGACCCAGCTCGTCAAGCGCCTCGTCGATAAAGCCAGACAAGTCCCCGGCAAACGACACCAATGCATGTGGCCGCGCGCAGAAGTCGTCCAGGGTGATGCTGCCAGGCACGCTGTCGGCGCGCAGCAGTTTCGGCGCGCTGCGGCGCAGCACCTTGCGCTTGGCGTTGGCGGGCAGTTCGCTGGTGTAGCTGACGCCCACCGAGATTTCCCCTGAGGCCAGCAGGGTCGGCATCAGCAGGTAGTTCACCCGGCGCACCACCAGCACGATGCCAGGGGCCTCGGCGCGAATGCGCTTGAGCAGTTGCGGCAGCAGGGCGAACTCGGCGTCGTCCGACAGGCCGATGCGGAATACGGCATTGCTGGTGGCAGGGTCGAATTCGGCTGCGCGGCTGACCGCGGTGGAAATCGAATCCAGCGCGGGCGACAGCAGCGCGAAGATCTCGTGAGCCCGTGCCGAGGGCTCCATGCTGCGGCCAGTGCGTACGAACAACGGGTCGTCGAACAGGTTGCGCAGGCGCGACAAGGCCGCGCTGATGGCCGGCTGGCCGAGGAACAGTTTTTCCGCTGCACGGGTCACGCTGCGCTCGTGCATCAGCGTTTCGAACACAATCAGCAAGTTGAGGTCTACACGACGCAGGTCGTTTCGATTCATCGGTGCGCTTCGCCTGAAGGGGGGCAGGGGTGAATCTTAAGGCCAAAGGCTGTTACCCTGCACGGCTTTACGGGAGCCAATTGCAGGGAATGTCAGGTGCCCAATCGATGACAGGCATGTCGACTATTAATGACCACTGGTGGTCTAACAGCAAAAGCCCGGATAGAGTCAGTGGTAATTAGAGGTTCACAAAGGCGAGGTTTGCGATGTCCCGCATGATCCGTTTCCACAAGTTCGGCGCTGCCGATGTGCTCCGTTGCGAGGAGCAGGCCGAACCGTCTCCCGCTGCCGACGAAGTGCAAATTCGCGTCGAGGCGGTTGGCGTCAGCTGGTATGACGTGCTCTGGCGGCAGAACCTGGCGCCCTCGCAGGCACGCCTGCCGGCCGGTATCGGCCATGAGATGGCCGGTGTGGTGACGGCGGTCGGTGAAGGGATCGAAGACATTACCGTGGGTGACCGGGTCGCCAGTTTTCCCGCTACCAGCGCCAATGACCACCCGGTATACGGGGATGTCATCGTGCTGCCACGGACCGCGATCACACGCTATCCGCAGGTGCTTACCCCGATCGAGGCCAGCGTGCACTATACGCCGCTGCTGATTGCCTATTTCGCCTACGTGGACCTGGCACGGGCCAAGGCCGGGCAGACTGCCCTGGTTACCGACGCCAGCCACTGCGCCGGCCCCGCTTTCGTGCAGTTGGGCAAGGCGCTGGGGCTTAAAGTGTTCGCCGCCACCAAGGATGCCGAGCAGCGTGACTACCTGCTGGGCCTGGGCGCCGACAAGGTGATCGTCACCGAAGAGCAGGACCTGTTGATGCAGGTCGGCAAGTACACCGATGGGCGCGGCGTGGACATGGTTCTGGACGGCATGGGCGGGCCGCAGATGTCGTTGCTGGGCGATGTGCTGGCACCGCGGGGCAGCCTGGTACTGTATGGCCTGCAAGGCGGCAACCAGACGCCGTTCCCAGCCTGCGCGGCCTTCCAGAAGAACATCCAGTTCTACGTGCACTGCATCGGTAACTTCACTGGCAAGCCGGAACTGGGTATCAGCCAGGACCAGGTGGCGCTGCAGCGTGCCTTGCGTGACATCAACCAGTTCACCGCCGACCAGTTGCTGACCCCGCAGATCATCAAGGTGTACCCGTTCGAGCAGGTGGTGGAGGCGCATCGCTACATGGACCAGTGCCCCTGCGGTGGGCGCGTGGTGTTGGATATGGCGCAGCATTGACCACTGCAGTTCACCGTGAACCCGGGCCAGCCCCGGGTTTTTTGTGCGCGGAATAAAGTAACGTCATCGTTGAAGTGGGAATATTCCTACAATAAAAGACGAAGCGGACTACATATAATTCATTAATTAAATGCCAATGGAAACATGCCGCCAATCATTTGCGGTTGCATGTGCGTGGTTAGAGGGTCAAGGTGAATTTGGCGCTTTGCTGAATGGTTTTTTTACCGTGATCTGTATCTTCAATTCGCTTCGCATCACTCGATAATGGCGCAATGATACTTTGTGCAAGGAGTAAGGGATGCGTACGGCTAGGCCTGAATCAGAGCATTGCAGGGGTGAATTCTTCTCCATGGCCTGGCGACAGTGAAGGCTCACGTCACTTTATTCAATTGTAGGAAGTTTCTTCTGTAAAAGCCTGGCGCAGTGTAAGCCTGAACAACTTGCTTGGGCGTGCGCCGGCGACTTGAAGTGGTGAGGTGATCCGTGACTGCTATTCACGACCAGGCAATGCATTATATCTACCAGCAAGTACTCGAACGCTTGCTCGCCCATATGTCACAGGCGCAACGGGCCTCTTTGCAGTTGTTGATACAACGTTTATTGGTAGCCGCAGGCGGGCCTGAATATATCGGCACCTTTCGCCTGCAGGTATTGCAAGGCAGTGACCGCCAGGGTGCGCGGCTGCTGGCGATGTTGCGTGCTGCGCAGCTGAGCATCGCCATGCGTGCACCGGTTACTTTTCAACTGCGCGTGCTGGTGGTGAGCTTGCCGGTGGCCGGCAGCCCTACGCTGCAAGGGCTCGATCGAGGCTTCAGTGCGCTGTTCATGCAGGATGACCCGCGGGTGCAACTGCAAATGATCGAGGGGCGCGAAGTGGTGCCGTTCAGTTGCCGCCCCCGTGTGGCGTCCGAGCGCTGGTTGCCGACCAGGGAAGCGCTGCTGATGTTTGGCCACCTGATCGATGCCAGGCCAGAAGCGTTGCTGGGTAGCCGCCTGCACCTGGAACTGGCGGCGGCCGTAAGCTTCGCGCTGCAGGCTCAGGCGCCCGCCGACGCAATGGTCACCGCCTTGCCCGCAGGGCAGCGCCGCCGCTACCTGGCGTGGGCGCTGCGTAGCCAGCGCCTGGCGGGGCAACGTGGCCCTTACCTGGCCCACCATTGCCTGTCGACGCTGGCCGAGGGCCTGGCGCGCTTGCATGGGGCCACGGGGCTGGCGCCCGGCAACCCGGCGGATCAGCCTGCGGGGGCTGCGCTCAAGGGGGGGCCGGTGCGTTTGATAGCCATTGATGACCTGCTGCCGCCGTTGCTGGGCGGGCAGCAGTTGGATGCCATGCTGGGCTGGCACTTCGCGGCGGCCGAGACGGCCTGCTCGCCGTTGGCCGCGTTCGTCGACCCATTGGCCTTGGCCCAGTTGCAGGAACTGCGGGCCCGCAGCCTGGAGCCTCAAGCCACCCGGCCGCCCTTGAGGCTGGCGGGGGTGCCGGGCGACAGCAAGCCTGCCGACGAACCTGTGCTGCAGTTTGGCAAGGCCTATGGCCTCAGCCAGGCCCAACTGGAATGCCTGCTCTGCAAGCCGTTCGCCAGGCAGGGCAAGAACCTCGAGCGTTTTCTGCGCGCTCGCCATGCCGACATGCTGGTGGCGTTGCCTTACCTGCACCGGGCCATGCAAGGCAAACCTTGCCCTGCGGCGGTCAAAGCCTGGCTGGTGAACACCAGTGGGCTATCACTGGCGCAACTGCGGGCAGTCTACGGCGGTAAGATGCCGCTGCCTGCGTGGCGCCTGCTCAGTGCGTTGGCGCGCCGCGACGCGCACTTGCGGCTGTTACCGCGCCACGCCGCTGAACGGCGGCACAGCCCCGCGAGGCAACCTTGATGGCGCGAACAGCGGCCGGCGAGTTCGCTTATCGGCGGGTCTACCGCTACCTGGAAGCGTTGATTGGCCAGGCGACGGCTGGTGGTCCGAACCGGCTGCCGTCCTTGCGTGAGCTGTCGCGGCGGCTGCGGGTATCGCTGGCAACGGTGCAGAGCGCCTACAGCCTGCTGGAGGAGGAGGGTCGTGTGCACTGCCTGCCACGCTCGGGCTATTTCGTTCGCCTGGCTGACCTGCAGCAAGGTGGCATGCCCCGGCAGGCGCCCCAGCTCGCACAACCGTTGCTGGAGCGCGCCTTGTTCACCCACGAGCGGCGCCTGGCCCGCCAGCGCGAGCGCGGCGCTGGCCCTTGGGAAGTGCAGGGCAGTGCGCGCCTGCGCGACGCGCTGGCGGAGCGATACACCCGTTGCTCGCGCCAGTACTGGCGGGCCGATGACGTTCAGGTGGCCCCGGATGTTCCGGCGTTGCTGGAAACGCTGCTTGCAGCGCTGGCCCTGCAAAGCGGCACCACGGTGCTGGTACAGTCGCCCTGTTGCGGGCACGTGCTGCGTGCTTTGGCGCGCGCTGGCATGCGGGTGTTGGAGGTGCCACCCGATCCACGTGGCAACCCGGACCTGCAGGCCGTGGCCAGGCTGTTGGGCTGCGAGCCGGTCCGTCTGCTGGTGATGCCGTCCTGCCTTGGCCTGCCGCAAGGGCGGCTGGTCTCCCTGCATTATCAGCAGCAGCTTGGCCTGCTGTTGAGCCAGCACAGCGTATGGCTGCTGGAGAACGACCTGGACAGCGAGCTTTGCTACAGCGGCCCACCCGCGACCCGCCTGCGCGATTGGGTCGATCCGCGCAGGTTGATGATCATGGGGGCGTTCGAGGCTGCAGTAGGGCCCGAAGCGCCGTATGCCTACGTACTGAGCCTGGATACCGCCCTGGCCAAGGCGTTCTGCGAGCGGGCGTTCCGCCTTGCGCCGCTGCGGCTGCTGGCGCTGGCCCACCTGTTGGCCAAGGGCGATATCGAAGCGCAACTGGTGGCGTTGCGCAGCAACCTGCAGCAGCGCACGCAAAACCTCGCCTGCGCGCTGACCGCGCAGTTTGCCCAGCGGGTGGTGCTGGAGCCCCCGCAAGGCGGGCGCATGCTGTGGGTGCGCTTCGAGCAGCCGCTGGCCTGGGATGCCATTGCCACGGCCTTGGCAGGTTGCGCATTGCATGCATTGCCGGGGGAACAGTTCAGCTTGCACGGCCGCTACCGGCAGCACCTGGCGCTGATGTGGCTGGGCGACTGCCCAGGCGACCTGCAACAAGCCGTGCAGCGCCTGGCCCAGGCCCTGGAACTTCGCCGCAGGCGGGTGCGGCGGTTCCCCCCTGAATCATAGGGCACTGCATGCCCAAGGGCGCGTTCGCGGCCGTTCTTGCAGAGGCGAGCTGACCCACGGCACTTGCCAGGCCCCTGGGTCTGTATGTATAACCAGTGCCTTGTTCCCGCTACCTGACCCAGTCCGTGATTGCCCACTCCGTCGACGACCCGTTCTATTACCTGCACAACTTCCGCCAGGTACTGCTGTGGGTCGAACAGCGCTACCAGGACCTGCTCGATGAACAGGAACTGGCGTTCATCCATGCCTTCGGCCAACTTAGCGCGCCAGCCCAGGCCTTGATGGTGCGCATGGTAATGCGCAAGGGCGAACTGTTTCGCAGCGACCGCCTCGTCTATGAGGAAATAGGCGACACCGAACTGGCCCTGCAGCCACTCAAGGCCCTGGGCTGGGTCCGCGAGCCCGAGCAACTGCACTTGGAGCAACTGTTCGCCTTGCTGCGCAAAGACGAACTGGCGTGCTGTTTCGCCGCCCAATTGAGCCGCCCGCGTGCCGCCAAGCATGACTTGCTGGCCCAGCTGCAGCCGCTGCAACTGGCCGCCCGGTCTTTGGCCGAGTGGTACCCGGGCAGTGAGTTGCGCATCTTGCGGTGGTGCCTGCAACCGCTCTGCGACCGCATGCGGCTGCTGTTCTTCGGCAACCTCTACCAGGACTGGTCAGAGTTCGTGCTTGCCGACCTGGGGCTGCTGCGCTACGAGCAGGTGCCCTTCAGCGCCGATTCGCGTGCCCTGCAGCAACGCGCCGATATCGACCTGGCCATGGTGCTGCATGAGTGTGCCGAGCGCCTGGAGCAGGGCGAACACCCTCAGTCGGTAATCACGGCAATACAGCACCTGCACTGCGACAACCCTTGGCTGGCCCGGCGCCGTGCGCGGTTGCAGTTCGCCCTGGGCCAGCAATGCGAGCGCCTGGGTGACTGGGACCAGGCCATGGCGGTTTATGCGCAGTGCAGCCATGCCCAGGCGCGTATTCGCCAGGTGCGGGTGCTGGAGCGCAGCGAACGTTGGCCGCAGGCCCATGCCCTGGCGTTGCAACTGGCAGCGGCACCGGCCAATGCACTGGAGGTCCAGGCGCTGGAGCGTATGCTGCCACGCCTGGCCCGCAAGCTCGGTGGCCCGCCACAGCGCCGCCAGCGCGTGGCGTCGCTGGCACTGATCGAACTGGAATTGCCCCGTGAGCACGCCGCGCTAGGCGTTGAAGAGGCCGTGCGCCAGCACCTGGCCGCCGAGGGCGGGCAAGCCCACTATGTGGAGAACACGCTGTTCAACAGCCTGTTTGGCCTGCTGTGCTGGGAGGCGATCTTCGCCCCTGTGCCTGGCGCGTTCTTCAACCCGTTCCAGGCCGCGCCGCAGGACCTGCACGACAGCGACCTCCAGCAGCGCCGTAGTGCTCTGTTCGAGCAATGCCTGGCGCGGCTCGACGATGGTAGCCACCACCAGGCGATCCTGGATTGCTATGCAGCCAAACACGGGCTGCAGTCACCGTTCGTGTTCTGGTCGATGCTCAGCGAGGCGCTGCTGCAGCAGGCCCTGGCCTGCCTGCCGGCTGCGCAGTTGAAGCACTGCTTCGTGCGCCTGCTGCAGGACATTCGCAGCAACCGTGCGGGCATGCCCGACCTTATCCAGTTCTGGCCCGAGCAGGGGCGTTATCGCATGGTCGAGGTCAAAGGCCCCGGTGACCGCCTGCAGGACAACCAGTTGCGCTGGCTGGCGTTCTGCCAGGAGCACGGCCTGCCCGTCGCGGTCTGCCATGTGCGCTGGAGTGACGCCGCTTGAGCTACAGCGTGGCGGTGCGTGCCTTGTGCGAGTTCAGTGCCAAGGTCGGCGACCTCGACCTGCGCTTCACGCCGTCGCCCACCGCCCAGGAGGGCATCGAGGGCCACCAGCGGGTAGTGGCCCGGCGTGCGGCCGGCTACGAGTCGGAAATTACCCTGGAGGGCCAGTTCGAAGGCCTTCGGGTGCGGGGGCGTGCTGACGGTTACGACCCTGCCTGCAACCGGCTGGAAGAGATCAAGACCCACCGTGGCGACCTGGCCCGGCAACCGGCCAACCACCGCCAACTGCACTGGGCGCAGGCCAAGGTGTACGGCTGGCTGATGTGCCAGGCCCGGCAACTGGCGAGCATCGAGGTGGCTTTGGTGTACCTGGACGTCGACAGCGATAGCCAGACCCTGTTCAGTGAGCACTGCACGGCCGCTGAGTTGCAGGCATTCTTCCAGGTCCAGTGCCAGCGCTTTCTGGGCTGGGCCCAGTTCCAGCAGCAGCGCCTTTCCGAACGTGACCACGGCCTTCAGGCGCTGCGCTTTCCCTACCCAGCGTTCCGCCAAGGCCAACGGCAACTGGCAGAAACCCTGTACAAGGCGGTGAGCACTGGCCGTTGCCTGATGGCCCAGGCCAGCACCGGCATCGGCAAGACCCTGGGTACCTTGTTTCCGTTGCTCAAAGCCATGGTGCCCCAGCAACTGGACAAACTGTTCTTCCTCACGGCCAAGACCCCGGGCCGGGCGCTGGCCCTGGATGCCATGCGCCAGATCACCACGGGCGATACCCAGCCTGGGTTACGCACCCTGGAACTGATCGCCCGCGACAAAGCCTGCGAGTACCCGGACAAAGCCTGCCATGGCGAGTCCTGCCCGCTGGCGGCCGGCTTCTACGACCGCTTGCCGGCCGCGCGCACGGCCGCCGCGGCCGTGCCGATGCTGGACCGTACCCAGCTGCGCGAAGTGGCCTTGGCGCATCAGGTGTGCCCTTACTACCTGGGCCAGGAGATGGCCCGCTGGGCCGACGTTCTGGTTGCCGATTACAACTATTACTTCGACGCCCACGCCTTGCTGTTCGGGCTGACACAGCTCAACCAGTGGCGGGTCGCGGTTCTGGTTGACGAGGCTCACAACCTGGTCGAGCGCGGGCGGGGCATGTACAGCGCCAGCCTCGATCAGGGGCAGTTGCTGGCGTTGCGCCAAAGCAAACCCCATGGGCTGGGCAGTGCGCTGGACCGCCTGAACCGCCAGTGGAACGCCCTGTACAAAGAGCAACGGGCACCGTACCAGGCCAGCGAAGCGCTGCCGCATGACCTTTTGCGCGCCCTGCAGCAGTGTATCGGGCTGATCCAGGAGCAGATGAACCAGGCGCCCACGCACATCGACCCGCAGGTGCTGCAGTTCTTCTACCAGGCCTTGCAGTTCAGCCGGGTAGCCGAACTGTTCGACGAGCATTTCCTGTTCGATATCAGCCAGCGCCAAGGGCCGCGCAAGCGCCGGCTGGCGACCTTGTGCCTGCGCAATGTCACCCCGGCACGGCTGCTGGCACCGCGCATGCGCGCAGCGCGCAGCGTCACCCTGTTCTCTGCCACGCTGAGCCCGCGGCAGTTCTACAGCGACCTGCTGGGCATGCCGGCCGATACGGCGTGGCTGGAAGTGGCAGCGCCGTTTCGTGCCGAACAACTGCAGGTGCGCATTGCCAGCCAGGTGTCTACCCGGTACCAGCAGCGCCAGGCTTCGCTGGCGCCGATCGTAGAGTTGATTGCCCATCAGTATGAGCGCCAGCCGGGTAATTACCTGGCGTTCTTCAGCAGTTTCGAGTACCTGCAGCAGGTCGCCGGGCTGCTGGCCGAGCGCCACGCGCAGATCCCATTGTGGGCCCAGGCCCCGGGCATGGACGAAGCGGCGCGGCAGGCGTTCCTCGACCGCTTTGTCGCCGACGGCCAAGGCATCGGCTTTGCCGTGCTGGGTGGTGCGTTCGGTGAAGGGGTGGACTTGCCGGGCACCCGCCTGATCGGCGCCTTCGTCGCCACGCTCGGGCTGCCCCAGGTCAACCCGGTCAACGAGCAGTTCAAGCAGCGCCTGGGTCGGCAATTTGGCGCGGGTTTCGATTATGCCTATCTCTACCCTGGGGTGACCAAAGTGATCCAGGCAGCGGGGAGGGTGATCCGGGGGGACCAGGACCGTGGCGTACTGGTATTGATCGATGAGCGTTTCGCCGAGCCGAGGGTGCAGCAGATGTTCCCGGGCTGGTGGCCGCAAGGCGAGCAGTGTACCTGACCGCTGCGTTGAGCACCTGGCACTGCGCAGGCAGGCCCAAGGTCGTTTAGGGGGCTCGATTGGGGTAAGATCACCTCCATGCCTGATACAAAGTCCTTGTATATCAAGATGATGGCACTGTCTTGGGCCAGAATGGCCCGACCGTTAGTTTGTCATGCAGACTCGCTGGCATGCCGTTTTGATCTGCTCCAGCGTCGGCCCGCTGTGCTGCCGGCCAACGCCCCGCTACAGGATTCACGTTTTGTCCGACCTCTCGAAAAATCCGCTGCTGCAGTACATGGCCCGCCTGGCCCCATCCAGCCAGCAAACCATGCGCTACATCCTTCAGGACGCCGCCGACCGCTTGGGGTTCGTCGACTGCAATATCGTCGACGTTCCCTGGCATCGGCTCGAGCCCGGCCATGTGATCGCTCTGGTGGCCGCCCTGCGGGCCGATGGTTACGCGCCTAACAGCTCTTCGCTGTACGTCAACGCCATCCGTGGGGTGATGAACGAGGCCTGGCGCCAGGGCCTGATCGACCACGAGCAGTTGCTACGCATCCGCGAGGTCAAGCCGGCAACCGGCACCCGCCTGCCGCCCGGGCGCAACCTGCGGCGTAGCCTGATTCGCGAACTGATGGACGTGTGCGCTGCCGACCCGCGGCCGCAAGGGGTGCGCGATGCGGCGATCATTGCCTTGCTGTATGGCACAGGCATGCGCAAGTCGGAATCGGTCGACATCGACCTTGCCCAGGTTGATTTCGCCGCGCGCAGCCTGCAAGTGGTGGGCAAGGGCAACCACCAGTTGATCAAGTACGCGCCGCCCTGGGCGTTCGAGAAGCTGCAGGCGTGGCTCGACCTGCGTCGCCAGGCCCTGCCGGCCGGTGTCGAAGACGACCCGTTCCTGTTCAACCGCATCCGCCGCGGCAACCACATCACCCGGGCGCGTATCACCAAGCATGCCATCTACTACATCGCCCGCCAGCGCGGGGCGCAGGTGGGGGTCAAGATCATGCCGCACGACTTCCGCCGCGCGTTCATCACCCGGGTGATCGAGGAGCACGACCTGTCGATTGCGCAAAAGCTGGCACACCATGCCAATATCCAGACCACGGCCATCTACGACCGGCGTGACGACAACGAACGCCGACGTGCGGTAGACCGTTTCGACTACTGAGCGCCGACCAGCGTAGGCTTCGCCAGCACCGAAACAGGGCCTGGGCACGCCCCCGCTTTGTGCGGCCCCCGCGGCGGTGCCCGATGGCGGAGCGAGCGGTAAAAATAATTCATCTGCCTTCACCTGCGGAGTTGGCCCGCAACCTGCTATATCCAGCCTGCGAATTTGATCGAGTGGTCAGGCCGTGCGCACTAACCGGCGCCCGCCGCTGACCCTCTTACCGGCCAGCAGGCCACGAATTTCAGGGGCCGCAGGATGTCGCTCGCGGAGCAGATCGAACACCACCAAGACGATGCAGGCTGGAGCGCCCACCTGCAATTGCGCTTTGTCCAGCGTGCGGGCACGACCCGCCTTGGTGCATGGAAACATTTCGGACCTCTTTTGGTGCAGCGCCCGTTCTATCCGGAAGGTGCACCCTGCCATGTGTATGTACTGCACCCGCCGGGTGGCATCGTTGCCGGCGATCGCCTGGAGCTCGACATTCAGCTGGAAGCTGGCAGCCACGCCCTGCTGACCATGCCCGGTGCCAGCAAGTTTTACCGCAGCATCGGCCCGACCGCACGGCTGACCCAGCGCTTCCACCTGGCCGCTGGCAGCACCCTGGAATGGTTGCCCCAAGACAGCATTTTCTTCTCCGGTGCCCGTGCCAGGCTCGCCAGCCACTTCACCCTTGAGCCCGGCGCCCGGTTGCTGGCCTGGGAAACGCTGTGCCTGGGCCGCCCGGTGATGCTCGAACGGTTCGACCAGGGTGCCCTCGACAGCCTGTTGCACATCACCCTGGCCGGCGAAACGGGCCTGCATGAGCGCCTGCGTATCGAAGGCGGCCAGCTGGGCAAGCTCGGTGGCCACCCACTGCTAGCCACCTTCTGTGCCGCGCCGGCCGATCAGGCATTGCTGGAGCAGGTAAGGCCCATGCTCGATGAGCTGGGCACCCCTGCCGGCGCGACGCTGCTCGGTTCGCTGCTGGTGATCCGCCTGCTCGACCATGACAACCAACAATTGCAACGCACCCTGCAACGCCTGTGGCATGTGCTGCGCCCGGCCGTTCTCGGCCTGCCTGCCTGCCCGCCACGTATCTGGGCCACCTGAGAGAGCGCCATGGAGCTGACCCCAAGAGAGAAAGACAAACTGCTGCTGTTCACTGCCGCCTTGTTGGCAGAACGGCGCCTGGCCCGTGGCCTGAAACTCAACTACCCGGAGGCCGTAGCGCTGATCAGCGCCGCCGTGCTGGAAGGGGCCCGTGATGGGCGCACCGTCGCTGAGCTGATGAGCATGGGCCGCGAGGTGTTGAGCCGTGACCAGGTCATGCCTGGCATCGCCGAGATGCTTCACGACGTACAGGTCGAAGCGACCTTTCCGGATGGCACCAAGTTGGTGACCGTGCATGACCCGATCGTCTGAACCTGCCGAGGAACGCCGCATGATCCCAGGTGAAATCCAGGTCGCCGCTGGCGACATCGAATTGAACAGTGGCCGCGCCACGGTCAGTGTCAGCGTAGCCAACCATGGCGACCGCCCGGTGCAGGTCGGCTCGCATTACCACTTCTACGAAGTCAACGAGGCGCTGGTGTTCGAGCGCGGGCCAACCCTGGGCTTTCGCCTGGATATCCCGGCCGGCACTGCCGTGCGCTTCGAGCCGGGCCAGGCCCGTACCGTGCAACTGGTGGCCTACGCTGGCAAGCGCGAAGTCTACGGCTTTCAGGGCAAGGTCATGGGCGCACTGGAGGGCAGGGCATGAGCCGAATTTCCCGCCAGGCCTATGCCGACATGTTCGGCCCTACCGTGGGTGACCGTGTGCGCTTGGCCGACACGGCATTGTGGGTCGAAGTAGAGAAGGACTACACCGTTTACGGCGAAGAAGTGAAGTTCGGCGGCGGCAAGGTCATCCGCGATGGCATGGGGCAGGGCCAGATGCTGGCCGCCGAGGCCATGGACCTGGTGTTGACCAACGCGTTGATCATCGACCACTGGGGTATCGTCAAGGCCGATATCGGCATCAAGCACGGGCGTATTGCCGTGATCGGCAAGGCCGGCAACCCCGACGTGCAACCAGGCGTCAACATACCCGTAGGGCCAGGGACCGAAGTGATCGCCGCCGAGGGCAAGATCGTCACAGCCGGGGGGGTCGACTCGCACATCCATTTCATCTGCCCGCAGCAGGTGGACGAGGCGCTCAACAGCGGTGTAACCACCTTCATCGGTGGCGGCACTGGCCCGGCTACCGGAACCAACGCCACCACCTGCACCCCGGGCCCGTGGTACCTGGCGCGCATGCTGCAGGCTGCCGACAGCCTGCCGATCAACATCGGTTTGCTGGGCAAGGGCAACGCCTCGCGCCCTGAAGCGTTGCGCGAGCAGATCGCTGCCGGGGCGGTCGGGCTCAAGCTGCACGAGGACTGGGGCTCGACACCGGCGGCCATCGACTGTTGCCTGGGCGTAGCCGAAGAAATGGATATCCAGGTGGCGATCCATACCGACACACTCAACGAATCGGGCTGTATCGAAGACACGCTGGCGGCGATCGGTGACCGCACCATCCACACCTTCCACACCGAAGGTGCCGGTGGCGGCCATGCCCCCGACATCATCCGTGCGGCCGGGCAGGCCAACGTGCTGCCGTCCTCGACCAACCCGACACTGCCGTACACCATCAACACGGTGGACGAGCACCTGGACATGCTCATGGTCTGCCACCACCTGGACCCAAGCATTGCCGAGGACGTGGCGTTTGCCGAGTCGCGCATCCGCCGTGAAACCATCGCTGCCGAAGACATCCTCCACGACATGGGCGCTTTCGCCATGACCTCGTCCGACTCCCAGGCCATGGGCCGGGTGGGCGAGGTGGTGCTGCGCACCTGGCAAGTGGCGCACCAGATGAAGCTGCGCCGTGGCCCACTGGCACCGGATACCCACTACAGCGACAACTTCCGGGTCAAGCGCTACATCGCCAAATACACCATCAACCCGGCGCTCACCCATGGCATCGGCCACGAGGTGGGCTCGGTCGAAGTGGGCAAGCTGGCAGACCTGGTGCTGTGGTCGCCGGCATTTTTCGCGGTCAAGCCCGCCTTGGTACTGAAGGGCGGCATGATCGTCACCGCGCCCATGGGCGATATCAACGGGTCCATCCCTACGCCCCAGCCGGTGCATTACCGCCCGATGTTCGGCGCGTTGGGCGCAGCCCGCCATGCCACGCGCATGACCTTCCTGCCCAAGGCCGCCATGGACCGTGGCCTGGTCGAGCAATTGAACCTGCGCAGCCTGATCGGCGTGGTGGACGGGTGCCGCCGGGTGCGCAAGCCGGACATGGTCCACAACACCCTGCAACCGCTGATCGAGGTCGACGCGCAAACCTACCAGGTGCGTGCCGATGGCGAGCTGCTGGTCTGCGAACCGGCCAGTGAACTGCCGCTGGCCCAGCGCTATTTCCTGTTCTGAAGGAGCACCGATGATTGTCTTGACCCAGCGGATTACCGAACCCGGCGCACGTGCTGTCACGGGTACCGTCACCCTCGATGTGGACAGCCGCATCAAGAGCCGCCTGCGGGTGACGCTGGACGATGGTCGGGAAGCCGGCCTGATGCTGGAGCGTGGCCACCTGCTGCGTGGCGGCGAGCTGTTGGCCGATGCCGAGGGCACCCAGCTGATCCGCGTGCTGGCAGCGCCCGAGGCGGTGTCCACCGTGCGCTGTGCCGACCCGCACCTGCTGGCGCGCGCGGCCTACCACCTGGGCAACCGCCATGTCCCGCTGCAGATCGAGCCCGGCCTGTTGCGCTTCCAGCACGACCATGTGCTGGACGAGATGCTGCGTGGCCTGGGCCTGACTGTCGAGGCCGAGCAGGCCCCGTTCGAGCCCGAAGCGGGTGCCTACCAAAGTGCGCCACACAGCCACAGCCACGCTCACGGCCACGATCACCCGTTCGTGCGCTTGCCTGCCCATTCCTGAACTGCCCTGGAGCAACCGATGAAAAAGACTTTCGCCCTGTTTCTGCTGATGCTGGCCGTGCCGGCTTTCGCCCACCCCGGGCATGACAGCAACCCTTTGCATGACGGCCTTCTGCACCCGCTGACCGGGCTCGACCACCTGCTGATGCTGCTGGGCACCGGCGTACTGGCGGCGCTGACCCGGCGCAACCTGACCTTGCCACTGGCGACCCTGGCCGCGATGTTCGGCGGGGCGGTATGTGGGCATCTGTTCGGGGACGTGCTGGGCATGGAAACGCTGATCGCTGTGTCGCTGCTGGTGGCCGCAGGTGCCGTGCTGCTGCCTGGCCGGCAACAGCTGCTGGCCTTGGCGATGCCGGTGTTCGCGCTGTTCCATGGCTGGGCGCATGGCGTCGAGGCCACGCCAAGCGCGTTCTGGCAGTTCAGCGCCGGCTTTGTCACGGTCAGCGGGCTGTTGCTGGCCGCCGGCTTTGCGGTCGGTTGCCTGCTGCGCCGCCATGCTGGCCTGCAAAAAGCTTTCGGCGGTGGCCTGCTGGCCGGCGCCGCGCTGGTACTGGCCGGCTGATGAACAGCGATCTGGCGTTGCTGCGCCTGCTGCAACTGGCCAGCCCAGGCCTGCCGGTAGGTGGCTTCACCTATTCACAGGGCCTGGAGTGGGCCGTGGAGGCGGGCTGGGTAAGGGATGTGCACGGGTTCACTGCGTGGCAGCGTGAGCAGTTGCACGACACCCTGGTCGGCCTGGACTGGCCGGTGCTCGCCCGCTTGTACCAGGCCTGCCAGGCCGAGGATGCGCAGGCCTTCGCTCATTGGAGCCGCTTTTTGCTGGCCAACCGTGAAACCGCCGAGCTGCGCCTGGAAGAACAGCAGCGCGGGGCGGCCCTGGCACGGCTACTCGACGGCTGGCAGCTGGGCCAGGCGCCGGCGTGGCGTACCAGCCTCGAGCTGACCCAGTTGGGCGGCATGGCCTGGTTGGCTGTGCACTGGGCCATCCCCTTGCGCCAACTGGCCCTGGGGCATGGCTTTGCCTGGCTGGAGGGCGCGGTCATGGCCGGTGTCAAGTTGGTGCCGTTCGGCCAGCAGGCGGCCCAGACCCTGCTGCGTGACCTGGCCACCGATTTGCCCGCAGCCATCGACCAGGCCCTGACCCTGGGCGACGACCAGCTCGGGGGTGGCCTGCCGTTGCTGGCCATTGCCTCATCGCGTCACGAAACCCAATACACCCGTTTGTTCCGTTCTTGAGGACTGCCTGCATGCATAGCTATCAACAACCCCTGCGCGTCGGTGTCGGCGGCCCGGTCGGCTCCGGCAAGACCGCACTGCTCGAAGCCCTGTGCAAAGCCATGCGCGATCACTACCAGATTGCCGTGGTCACCAACGACATCTACACCAAGGAAGACCAGCGCATCCTCACCGAAGCCGGCGCGCTGGAGCCGGAGCGCATCGTCGGGGTGGAAACCGGCGGCTGCCCGCACACGGCGATTCGCGAAGACGCCTCCATGAACCTGGCGGCGGTCGAGGCGCTGGCGCGCAAGTTCGGCAACCTCGAAGTCATTTTCGTGGAAAGTGGCGGTGACAACCTCAGCGCCACATTCAGCCCGGAGCTGGCCGACCTGACCATCTACGTGATCGACGTAGCCGAGGGCGAGAAGATTCCGCGCAAGGGTGGCCCGGGCATCACCAAGTCCGACTTTCTGGTGATCAACAAGACAGACCTGGCACCTTATGTGGGGGCTTCGCTGGAGGTGATGGAGCGCGATACCCAGCGCATGCGCCCACAGCGCCCATGGACCTTCAGCAACCTGAAGAAAGGTGAGGGGCTGCAGGCAGTGATCGATTTCATTGTCGAACGCGGAATGCTGGGTGTGCGCGGTTAAACCGCCGCGCACACCCGCGTAGGCGGTGCCACGCACCGCAGAGCTGTCGCCTGTTCAGCCAGAATGGGCGATAGGCTCGTCACCCAGTTCCTCGGCTGCCTCTTCATCGCCAGGCAGCGCGGTTATCACGCTGAAGTCGCTGACTTCCACCTGGCCGCCGCCATAACCCAGCAAGTGGAAGGAAAACGCCTTGCGATCGGTCGGGTTGTCGAAGCGGAAGTCCATCTCCAGTGGCTGATCGGTGGTGACTTGCACCTCGGCAGGCAGGCCCAGCGGTACGTCCTGTTCCAGTTGCTTGGCCTTGAGCTGGATATAGGCCACGTGCCTCGGGTCCAGCGAGCGGACCTTGATGCGTACCCGGGTACGCGAGCCCCCTGGCATTTCCAGGTACTGGGCACCGATCAGGTTGTCGGCCCAATCATCCTGAATGTGCTTGCGCAGCCTGATCGGCGCAGGGCCGCCAAACTGGTAGCGCAGGTTCAGCGGCGTCTGCAGCAGCGACTGGTCGAGCACGCCGGCCAGGGCACCGATCTGCTGCCCGAGCAGGTTGTCGCCGCT
This sequence comes from Pseudomonas sp. BJP69, assembly GCF_007633355.1. Taxonomy (NCBI): domain Bacteria; kingdom Pseudomonadati; phylum Pseudomonadota; class Gammaproteobacteria; order Pseudomonadales; family Pseudomonadaceae; genus Pseudomonas; species Pseudomonas sp. BJP69. Next base: position 3,028,294 of record NZ_CP041933.1, on the reverse strand, counting down.
GCCAAGGTAGCGGGCCTGCCCGGCGATGAAGCCCTCACTGGCGTAGCGCCGGCACCGTTGTTGAAAATCGCACTCGGTAAACACCCCTTGGCCATTGTGGTAGCGCAGCATGCCGTTGGTGTAGGCGATCATTTCGCGGCCGGTGTCGTAGTCGCGGTACAGCGAGCGACCGCCCAGGGCCATGGGGATCGGCAGCGAGAAGTAGTCGAGCAGTGAAGCGGCAAGGTCGATGTGGCCATAAGTCCCTTGCTTGAGCCGTGGCAATTGGGCCTGCTCCGGGGCCAGGGTCAGGTTGAAGCCCCAGGAGGACGCCAGGCGCACACCGTCGATGCCATGCGACTCGTCGGAGGTCAGCACCACCAGCGTGTCCTTGAGTACCCCCTGGTGTTCGAGGCTGTCGAGGAACGCCGCAACCGCGTCGTCCAGGTAGGCCACTGCCGCCTGTTTCGGCGTGTCGAACCGTTCGAGGTACTCGGCCGGCGCGGAATAGGGCTGGTGGGTACCGACGGTCAGCAACGTGAGCATCCAGGGTTTGTCCTGCTGCTGCAAATGGCCCACGTAGCTCAAGGCGCCCTCGAAGAATGAGCGGTCATCCTTGCCCCAGGGGAAGTCCAGGTAGTTCTTGTTGGCAAACCACTCCAGGCCATGTACAGCCTCGAAACCGACATGCGGCATGATGCGGTCCTTGGCCATGAAGCGCAGGCCCGCACCTTGGAGGTAATGGGTGGTGAACCCGGCCTGGCGCAACTGCGCCGGCAGGCAGGCCTGGTTCCGTTCGTTCTGGGTCAGCAGCTCAACGCCCTTGGGGGTGCCGTTGGCCAGCTTGTCGTAGTCGCCACACAGCATGGCGTACAGCCCACGAATGGTCTGGTGGGTGTGCAGTACGTAGTCCGGGGTATTCATGCCGCGCTCGGCCCACCTGCTGAGCTTGGGCATGAGCTCTTCGTCGAAGGGGCTGTTCAACGCCTGACGGTTGGGCCGCAGGTAAGCGCCGGGGATGCCTTCCAGGGTGATCACCAGCAAATTGCGCGCACGGCCCGGGCCGTCCAGCAGTCGTTGCCCGTGCAGGTCGGATTGTGTCAGGCCAATGCTAGGCAGGGGGGTGAAGGGCTGGGAAGTGCCCAGCCACTCATCGGCCTGGCGCTGTACCTGGCCCACCCCGGCAGACAGCAACTGATGGCCCAGGTTGTATTGCCGCCACTGGTCGGCATCAGAAGGTGCCAGTTGCTGGCTGCCCCAATGGGCGCCGAACAGCACGACCGGGATGGCCCAGGCCTTGCGCGGCAGTGCCCGGCCGCGCTGTGCACGGCTGCGCCAGGCAAGCACCAGCCAGGCCAGCAGGCCGCCACCCATCAGCCAGGGCAGCCAGGCATGGGCCAGGCCGCCGCCGGTGGAGTTTTCCATGAACTGCGGGTCGGCCAGGTAGGCCAGGTCGGCGCTGGTTGGCAAACGGCCCACCGCGCTGACCAGTTCGGCCGAGGCGACCCACAGGGCCGCCCAGGCCAGCAACACCGGCAGCGCCAGCCACCACGGGCGGCGCTGCAGCAGTAACAGCAGCAGGCTGCCAAGGGCGAGGTCTGACAGGTAGCCCAGTGGGTTGGACCAACCCAGCATGGCGCGCGCACCCAGTGGGATCACCAACAGCAGGCCTGCCAGAGCGGCAAGCCGGGCCTGTGGGTGGTCGGACAGGTTCTTCACAAAAACTTCCCTTTTGCCATTGAATCGTCATGAAACTGTGCTGAATGATAACAGGCGGGCGGGCGGGAAGGCGGGCGCTACAAGGGTGGTTACCAAAAGTCGGGCCCGTAGTCGCGGGCCCGGCTGATGGCATAGGTCAGAAGTAGTAGGGGAATTTCAGGCTGAAGGAAAAGTCCGGGGCGTCGTCGGTCAGTCCGATGGACAAGTTGGGCACGATGGTCAGGTTGTTGCTGGCGGCGAAGGTCAGGCCGATGTTGAAGTTGGCGGCGTTGTAGTCACTGTTGGAAATCGACTGCCAGTCACCGCCATCCGGTTTGATCTTGCTCTTGCGGGCAAACTGGTCCGACACCGAGAACGACATGCTCATCTTCTCGTTGAGCGCGAACGCGATGCCCCCGCCGATTTGCCAGGAGTCGCCAAGCTTGACGTCGCCCGGAACCTTGCTGTTGACCTGCGGGCTGATGTCGCTGAACGAGTCCTGCATGTTGTAGGTGTAGGACAGGCTGCCGAACAGCACGGCCGGGTCAAAGGTCTTGACCAGCGAGATGCCTGGGGTGATCGACCACACGCCGTTGCCCGTCGGCAGGCTGTCCGGTACCGCCAGGTTGTTGTTGCCGTCCACCTCGCGCAGCTTGATGCCATAAGGGTCCTTGCCGGTCGGCGCCTTGACCCGCAGGGTGGCCACGGCATCCGGCCAGGTTTCGTCTTCGTCAAGGAACTTGTAGGCCACGCCAACGTTGATATCGCCGATTTCCGGGTCACGCGTGACGGTGGCATCGGAGGTGGCCGCGCCCGAGCCGCCGGCACCGCCGGACGAGTAGGTGGATTCGCGGTACACCACCGGCACGTTGATGTCGAACTGCCAACGTTGCGCCAGGTTGTAGCGCGCGGTCATGTCCAAGGTCCAGTTGTCGGCCTTGATGCGGTCGAGGTTGATGCTGCCCAGGAAAATCGAGTCCAGCGCCAGGAACCCGTTGAGGGTCAGTGCACGGGTGTCGTAGTGGGTATAGGTCAGGCCGGTCTCGAAGCTGAACTTGCCGCCACCGAAGAAGCCGCTGGCCTCGTCATACAGGTTGGACACGCTCTGCGCCGGCTCCGAGTCGGCAGCCAGGGCCTGGCCATAGGAACTGCCGGTGGTGCCAGGGGCGCCGGACGCTACCGTCTGGCCACCCTTCACGCCTTCGGCAGGCGACTTGACCAGGCGTTTGGGTGGGGCCGCCGCCGGGGCTTCTTCAACCTGGCGCACGCGTTGTTCCAGCACCATCAACGCTTGCTGTTGGGCCTCATACCGGCGCTTGAGTTCGGTCAGTTCCTGCTTCAGTGCCTCGACCTGCGGGTCGGCAGCGGCATACAGCAATGTGGCCGGAGCCAGGGTAGTCAGACAAACAAAAGCCTTGAGCGTAAAAGATCGGTGCATGGAGTTGCCGTCCCTTCCAACTACTTTTGATGAGACTGAGCGTAGATCAGTATCCGAAAGTGCGAAGGCCTTTGAGCTGATCGAGGCTGCCATTGAGCGAAGCCGCTGTCGGCATGCTCTCGCGCATGACCACGTTGAGGGAGGTGACATTGCTGACCAGGTTGCCGTTGCCCAGCAGCGTGGTGTTCTGCATCAGGCCGCCCTGGGCCAGGCGTTGCATGCTGCTGCCCTGGTTGTTGCTGGCGTTGATGTTCAGCTGCACGCCCACGCCGCTGGCCGAGACGCTCAGCGAACCGGCGCCGTTTTCTGCGTTCAGGGTCTGGCCTGCGGCCAGCGCCTGGCCCTGCTGTTGCACCACCGGTGCCTGGTTGGCCTTGGTGACGTTGATGTCGACGTTGTTGTATGCGCCGTTGTTATCACCGGCGGCGCGCACTACCTGGGTGACGCCCTCGCTGGTGGCCAGCCCGGCACCGCCGGTCACGCTGCCGGTCCCGGGCGCAGCGGCCGCCCCAGCCGCGCTGCCGGTGCCTTTTTCATTGATCGTCGACACGTAGAATTGTGGCTTGATTGTCGACGCTTGCACCTGCAGGCTGCTGCTGGCGCCAATCACGTCGCCTTTGGCATTTTGCCAGGTGCTGCTCATGACGATGCCGAAGCTCACGATGCGCCCCGGCATCACGTAGCGACCACGCAAAGTTGCCAGTTCCTGGTCCTTCAGTTCGATGGGTTTGAACGTTTCTGCATGAACCGGCAGGCTGGCAGCCAGGCAGGCCAATGCCAGCAGGAAGGGGTTGTTCATGGCGGGCTCCCGGGAGCGTCATGCTCCTTATCATTGGACGTATCGTTAGAAGAAGTCGCTTTTGATGAAGCCAAAGTCCAGCAGCTCTGCGTCCTGCACCGGGGTGAAGTTGTTCACTCGACCCTTGGCGGTCAGCGGCAGAGGCGGGTCGAGCAAGACATTGTTCTTGTCATAACCCTGGCCGATCACGGCGAAGATGATGCCGTTCCAGCCCTTGAGGAAGTCGTCTACCTTGTAGCGCCTGTGGCCCAGCACTGGGTCACCGACATACACCCAGCCCTTGTCGACTTTCTGCATGACCACGAAGTGCTTGTAGCCACGCACATCCATCAACACCACCACCGGAATGCGCACGCTGTGCAGGGTATCGGGCGCTACACGGTAGCCGCGGGCACGCATGCCCAGGCTTTCCACGTAGCGCTTCATGTCGAGCATCGAAAAGCCCTGGGTGCGCACCAGGTCCTGGTCGGCGTGGGCCAGCATGCCTTCGATGATCTGGTGTTCGTCCACATCCAGCCAGTAGGCCTGGCGCAGGATGGTCGCCAGGGCAGCAGCACCGCAGCTGAAGTCGGTTTTCTGTTGCACCAGGTCGGCGAACTTGCGCTCGCGCACGCTTTGCAGGGGTTTGAACACCACGGCGCCGCCCGGCAATACCGCCAGCGGCATTTGTGCAGCTTCGCTCACGCTGGCCAGGCACAGTAAAAACGCCAAGGCGATAATGCGCATGATCGGATGCCTTCTTGTTCTGTTGAAGAAAGGCCCCCCGAAGGGGGCCTTGATTGCAGCGTTAGAACGAGGTGTTGGAGATGGCCAGCGAGTTGCTCTGCTGGTTGCCTACACCGGCGGCCACGTTCACGCCCAGGTTGCCGCTGCCACCGTTGACCGAACCGCTAAGGGTTGCAGTGTTGGTAACAGGGTTGGCCCAGCCGGTCGGGGTCAGCACTTGGAAGGACACGGTATTGCTCAAGTCGTAAGCACTGCTTTCGCTGTAGCTCTTGGCGACGTCGTTGGAGGACTGATGCGATTGCTCGCCAGACTTGGAGAAGTCAGAGGCGGAAGCATTTTCGTACGAGGACTCATGAGACTTGGTGTACGAAGAATCGCGCGACTTGTCGTAGGAGGACTGGTGCGACTTGTCGTAGTTCGAGTCGAATGCCTTCTCGAAGGACGAGTCATAGGCACTTTCGTGCGACTTGTCGATCGAGGCGTTCAGCGAGGCGTTCAGCGAACCATCGAAGCTGCTGGTGCGCGAGCGTTCGCGGCGGCCGTCGTCGGTGGTGACCGTGCGGGTCGCGTCGGCTGCTGCAGCCAGGCTGGCGTTCAGGCTGGCACTGCTGGACGAGCTGTTGGAACCGCTGGCCGAACCGTTCATGCCCCAGCTGTTGGAACCGCTGGCGCTGGCACTGTTGGAGCCACTGGCGTTGGCGCTGCTCGAACCACTGGAGTTCCAGCCGCTGGAGCCGCTGTTGCTGGCGCTTTGCGAGCCGGCCACGCTGAAGCTCGACGACGCGCTGCGGTCATCGCTCGAGTTGAAGGTGCCGTCACGCGAGCTCGAGCCGCTGGCCGAAGTGGTGAAGGTCAGCGTGTCTACCCGGTAGGTGCGGTCGGCGCTGTTGTTCACCGTCAGGCCTGGGCCGGACTGGTTGGCGGAGGCGGTCGCCGTGGCGTTGCCCAATGGGGCGCCGGTGTTGGCGATGGCCATGGTGTTTTTCTGCTGGTTGAGGTCGCCACCGGCCACGTTGATGCCGATGTTGCCTTCAGCCCCGCTGGCCGAGCCGCTCATCAGCGCCGACGATTGCGTCGAGTAGTTGTCTACCCGGTTGCTGCGGCTGGTTTGCACCACGTCGGCCGTGGCGTTGGCCATGCCGAACACGAAGCTGTTGTCCAGGCTCGATTCGGAGCCGGCGTTGGCGATGGCTGCAGCGTTGTCCTGCTGGTTGCCGTTACCGGCCGCGACGTTGATGCCGACGTTGCCGCTGGAGCCGGTGCCCGAGTCGCTCATCTCGGCTTCGTTGATGGTGCCTTGGTTGGTGATGCGGTTGTTGGTACTGGTTTGAGTGTCCCAGGCATTGGCGGTTGCATACACCGGGATCTTGGTGGCAGGAGGCGTGTGCTGGCCATTGTTGTTGCCATTATGGTAGTCACCGCGCCGGTCGTTTTGCCCAGCTTGTACAGCAACAGCCATGACCGCAGCAATTGCGAAAACCAGAGGCTTGATTGCCATCGAGGGTTTCATGGTGATTCTCCGTACTCTAGTAGGTTAAGTGTCGTTCTTAACTGAAAGGGTCAGTCCGCGACCCGGATGCTCAAGGTGTTGGCCATGCGGTTTCCCACCCCGGCACTCTGGTTCAACTGGATCACCCCACGGCTACCGGTGAAGGCCTGGTCACTGGTGGTGACCTGGCGATAGCCGGCTGGGATATCCGTTGCTCCGGAGTTGTTGAGCAGCGTCACGTTCTGTTGCATGAGGACGCTGTCGTCGATGCTTTGCGGTTGTGCGCCAATGCTGATGCGCATGGCATTGGCTTGCTGGGTGTTGGCGCCTGCACTCTGGTTCACCCCCAGGGCGCCGCTGCCGTTACTGAAAGCGTTGCCCTGAATGGTCGCGCGGGCGTCCATCCTCGGGTCGGCGGGGGTGTTGAGCTGTTGGCGGATCTGGGTACTGGCGTTGGCCTCGGGGCCAACGGCGATGGCGCGGGCATTGGCCTGCTGCTGCTGGTCCCCGGCGGCCTGGTTGACGCTGAGGTTGCCTTGGTAGCGGCTGCCGGAACTGTCGATGTCAGCGTTGTTGATGACCGGAACGGGGGACTGGGCGAAGGCGGGCGCACTGCACACCGCAGCCAGCATCAGCAGCATGTACTTCATCTCACTTGCCCCCGCCGGTCAGGATTTGCAGCGGCGCCAGGCCACGTTGCACGCTGGAGTTGACCATGTTGGCGATGCCGTTACCGGAACCACCGGTACCGCGGCCGCCGGCCAGGTTGGGCAACTGGTTCTGGTTGCCGAGGTTGCCGCCCAGGTTGTTGGTCTGCTGGGTGATCATGTTGCTGATGCCAGCGCCGCTGCTGATGGCGGCGAAGTCGCCGTCGCTCAGCTCGTTGGTCTGCTTGAGCACATAGGCAGAGGGGTTGGCGTTGACCGTGGTCGGATTGGGATCGGGCCGCAGGGGGGGAACGGTTGCGTTGCGCACCTGCACGTCGCGGGTGATGGTGATGATCCCCTTGTCGGCCTGCGCCGTCAGGCTCAGTGACCCCAGTACGCAGCCCATCAGCAAGGCGTGATAAAGGTGGTTGGCTGTTTTCCTCACGACGGCACTTCCTTCTTTGAGCGCTGGGCCTGATCAGCGATGCGAAGGACAGAGCAGAAGGTGTGCCGCTTTTTGAATTGGTATGAAAATCAGGCGCTTGGCGATGACAGCTAAGACGCAGGTGGGGTGTGGTGTGTCAGCCGTGAAACAGTTGCACACCGGCATGGCCGGGCGGGCCTGCTGTGGCGTCGCCTGAAGGGAGATTTCGCAGCGGTGTTTCACCCGCTTGACACTCACCCTGCTAGTGGGAGCAGCCGCCTGGTTTCGGGGGTTGTACCGCAGGGGGCTGTGTCAGTGGCTTAACACTCGGCAGGGTAGGCTGGCTTATCGCTATCAAGGAGCCTAGCCACCGCTTCCAGGGCCAACAACTGGCGCTGTGGCCAACTCCCTTCAATTATCTGGTGGGGCTGGCCATGCTGCTGCAACCAGGCCCGGCTGTCTTCGAAAAAGCGTTGCCGATCGCGCACGTCCGGCTGGCTGCGCTGGCCGTCGGCGACCCATTCCACGCCTTGTGGGCTTAGCAAAAGATGCAGGTCGTAATGCCGGGCGAGCAGGGCCTGTTCCAGCCAGGCCGGGCAGTCGCCGAACAGGGCATGGCTCCAGAGCATGTTGCTGAGCAGGTGGGTGTCGAGGATCAGCAAGGGGGGCGCCTGCTCGCGGGCCTGGTCTTCCCATGCCAGTTGGCCACGGGCAATGCTGGGGATATCGGCGTAGCAGGTATCCCGGCGCTCCTGCTCGATGAAGTGACGCACGTATTCGGCCACCACCAAACCGCCAAAATGCGCCTGGATCACCCCGCTGAGCCAGCTTTTGCCGCTGGACTCGGGGCCGCACAGCACCAGTACTTTCGTCGCCTGCACCGTGCTCATGGCTGCACCAATGCCGGGTCTCGCCGCCATTCCAGCCAGCCGCGTACGGCTATGAGGGTCAAAACGGCGAACAAGCCTGCCGTGAAATACAGCTGCTGGTGCAGGTACAGGCCGACATACAGGGTGTCGACCACAACCCAGAGGGCCCAGCATTGCAGGCGCTTTTGCGCCATCCACAGTTGTGCCACCAGGCTGAAGCCGGTCAGGGTCGCGTCCAGCCACGGCATGGCGGCGTCGGTCCAGTGGGCCATGGCCGCGCCCAGGGCGGCACTAAGCAGCACCCCGACGGCCAGGCCGGCAAATAGCGCCGGGCCTTGCAAGCGCGAGACCTGGCGGGCGTCTTCAGCGCGGTCGGGGCGTTGCCATTGCCACCAGCCGTACAGTTGCAGGAGGGCGTAGGCCAGTTGCAGCAACATGCCCGAATACAGCTTCACCTCATAGAACAGCCAGCCATAGATCAGCACCATGACCAGGCCGATCGGCCAGCACCAGGCGTTCTGCTTGACCGTGAGCCAGACAGCGATGACGCCGAGGACGGCGGCGATGAGTTCAAGGCCGGACATCGGCGATCCTTGGAGGCTGCGGGGAAGGGGCGCGATTGTAGCTGTTCGGCGGGCGAAGGTGTAGCCGCGCCCGCCGGCAGCCCGTACTACACGCGGAACTGGCGCAGTAACTGCTCCAGTTCTTCGCTCAACTGGCCCAAGGCCACCCCCGCATCGCTGGACTGGCGCGCCGCATCGGCGGTTTGCTGGGACAGCCCAGCAGTGTCCAGTACGTTGCGGTTGATCTCTTCGACCACATGCGCCTGCTGCAGGGTGGCACTGGCAATGGACGCATTCAAGGCGGTGAGGTTGTTCAGCGCCTGGTTGATGGCGTCCAGGCTGGCGCCGGCCTCGCGGGCCTGTTCGACGGTCTGGCGCGAGGCCTCGCTGCTGGTGTCGATTGCCCGCACAGCGGCGTCCGACTGGCTTTGCAGGTGCTCGATCATGGTATGGATCTCGGCCGTGGACTGCGCGGTGCGCTGTGCCAGCAGGCGCACCTCGTCGGCGACCACGGCAAAGCCGCGGCCTTGCTCCCCGGCCCGGGCCGCCTCGATGGCGGCGTTCAGCGCCAGCAGGTTGGTTTGCTCGGCAATCGAACGGATCACGTCGAGCACGCCGCCGATGCGCGTGCTGTGCCCGGCCAGGTCGCGGATCACTTGCACAGCCTGGTCGATGGTCAGCGACAGCCGGTCGATCTGCGCCAGGCTGCCGTGGATGGCTTGCTGGCCCTGTGTGACCTGCAGTTGGGCGCTGTGCATTTCCCCGGCAGCCTGTTCGGCCGTCTTGGCCACGTCCTGCACGGCGTAGGTCACTTCGTTCACGGCGGTAGCCACCTGGTCCATCTGCAGCGACTGCTGGGCACTGCGCTGCTCGGCGGCCCCGGCATTGTCACCCACATGCCCGGCCGACTGGGCCAGCGCATGGGCGGCCCCTTGCAATTGGCCGACCACGCCCTGCAGCTTGCCATTGAAGCGGTTGAAGTGTTGAACAAGGCGGGTGATTTCGTCGCGACCATGGGTGTCCAGGCGCCGGGTCAGGTCACTTTCGCCACTGGCGATATTGCCCATGGCCTGCACCGCTTCCTGAAGGGGGCGGGCAATGCTGCGGGCGATCAGCATCACCACCAGCGCCATCAGCAGGGCAATGCCCAGGCCAACCAGCGAGGCATCGCGCAACTGGCGGGCGAATTCGGCCTGCACGTCATCGACGTACACGCCCGACCCGATGATCCAGCCCCATGGTTTGAACAGCTGTATGTAGGAGGTCTTGGCCACCGGCTCGCTCGCCCCGGGCTTGGGCCAGCGGTAGTTGACCGGGCCCGCGTCGTGCTGGCGCGCCAGGGCGACCATCTCATTGAACACGGCAAAGCCGTCGGGGTCGCGGATGGCTGACAGGTCCTGGCCGTCGAGCTTGGGGTTGGTCGGATGCATGATCATCTTCGGCCCCAAGTCGTTGATCCAGAAATAATCGTCGTGGTCGTAGCGCAGCCCCCGGACAACTTGCAGCGCTTGCTGCTGGGCGGCTTCACGGCTGAGCGTGCCGGCTGCCTCCAGCCCTTGGTAATAGGCCAGTACCCCTGCAGCGGTTTCCACCACATGGCGGGTCTTTTCGGCCTTGGCCTGGTACAGGTCGCCGTGGATCTGGCGCAGCATCAGCAGCCCCAGCACCACCAGCATGGCCACCGCCACCACCAGGATCAGCCACAGGCGTTGGCTGATCGACATTGATCTCAAAGTGTTCATCCAGCCGCTCCCCCATTGTTCTTTTTATTCAGCTGCATCCAAGCACGGTTTGCAGCCATGCCCCACTCGACTAATGGCTAAGTGCTATCTTTGTCACAGTCTGCAGAAGGTTGCGTAACGGATTTGCAAAGGTGCTCTGACAGGATTTCGGCCGCGCAAGATGAAACCTTTAGCCGCCGTGAACTTTTCCACTGGCGCTGGTCCCAACAGTCGCTGTAAAAAGCCGGTCCGCGTGCGGCAATCGTCAATAGATCAAGAACAAGGAGCCTGCTGCGAGCAGCGCTCCACCGGGGGAATGATGGATTTTTGGACTGCCTTCCAGGCAATCATCTTGGGCGTAGTAGAGGGGCTGACGGAGTTTCTGCCGATTTCCAGTACCGGCCACCAGATCATCGTCGCCGACGTGATCGGTTTTGGCGGTGAACGGGCCATGGCTTTCAACATCATCATCCAGCTGGCTGCGATCCTGGCCGTGATGTGGGAGTTTCGCAGCAGGATCTGCGAAGTGGTTTTCGGCTTGCGCAGCCAACCCAAGGCACGGCGCTTTACCGGTAACCTGTTTTTGGCATTCCTGCCTGCGGTCGTACTGGGCGTACTGTTCGCCGACCTGATCCACGAGTACCTGTTCAACCCGGTCACCGTGGCGGCAGCGCTGGTGGTGGGTGGGGTGATCATGTTGTGGGCCGAGCGGCGCACGCATCGGGTAGAAGTTGACCATGTCGACGACATGCGTTGGAGCCATGCGCTGAAAATAGGCTTCGTGCAGTGCCTGGCGATGATCCCCGGCACATCGCGTTCGGGCTCGACCATCATCGGCGGGCTGCTGTTCGGTCTGTCGCGCAAAGCGGCCACCGAGTTCTCGTTCTTTCTCGCCATGCCGACCATGATCGGCGCGGCCGTGTATTCGGGCTACAAGTACCGCCACCTGTTCCAACCGGATGACTTGCCGGTGTTCGCCATCGGTTTCGTCACGTCGTTCATTTTCGCCATGATCGCCGTGCGTGCGCTGCTCAAGTTCATTGCCAACCACAGCTATGCCGCGTTTGCCTGGTATCGCATCGTGTTCGGCCTGTTCATCCTGGCGACCTGGCAGTTCGGCTGGGTCAACTGGACCTCGGTTCATGGCTGAGCTACGGCGTGCCGCGCCGCTGGACGGGGTACGCAACCTGCGCCTGAAACTGCTGGTGCTGGCCGTGTTGTGCGTGCTGCCAGGGCTGGGCGCGGCTCGCATGGCCTGGCTCGACCAGGCCTGGTGGCCATTGGCGCTGTACCCGGCGATGAGCCTGGTCAGCGTCATGCTGTACTGGCAGGACAAACACCAGGCACGTCAGCAGGCCTGGCGCACGCCCGAGAAAGTGCTGCATGCCAGCGAGCTGCTGGGTGGCTGGCCGGGTGCGTTGCTGGCGCAGCAGCTGTTCCGGCATAAGACACGCAAGTTTTCGTACCAGCTGCTGTTCTGGGCGATTGTGCTGTTGCACCAGGTGTTCTGGGCCGACTGGCTGTTTTTCGATGGGCGCTTTCTGCCTTTAGGGTGAAGTGCGGTACCGAAGCGGGGGGGGGCAGGCGGTATTACAGCAGCAAACCCACCTGTAACCGCTTCGGCAACCGTCGCACCACCAGCTGGTGCGAACGCTGCAGCAAGTCACGCAATTCGTCCCGGCCCATGGGGTAGGGCGGCGCCATGCTGATCCAGCGTGCCCGGGCCAGGTAAGGCGCAGGTCGCACTCCAGGGCGGTCGCAATAGCCGAGAAACAAATCGTCGGCCACCTTGAACGACAGCCCTGCGCCGGCCAGGTCGAGTACCGCGAACATCTTGTTGCCGGCCACCGAGAACACCCGGATACCGCCCCACTTGTAGTCTTCCTGGGCACCCGGCAGCTCCAGGCAGAATGCCGCTACTTCGGCTTCGCTCATGTTCGCGTTCATACGTATCGCTCCCCACACGCCTCGAACGAAGCTGCCAGGTGGTCGATCCACACCCGCACAGCCGGCAACAGGCCGCGCCGGTGCGGGTACACCGCCTGCAGGTAGCCACCTGGCAGCGACCATTCAGGCAGCAGGCGTACCAGCTCGCCGCGTTCTAGCTCCGCCTCGCAAAACATGCTGGGTAATGCAGTAAAGCCCAGGCCAGCCCGTACAGCGGCATTACGTACTACGAAATCGTCGATCGCCAGGCGTGGCTCCAGGGCCAGGTCCTGTTGCTTGCCGTTGGGGCCCAGCAGGCGAAAGTGCACCAGCCGGTCTGCCTCGGCGGCGCCCAGTACCGGCAACGTCGCCAGTTCGGCAGGGTCGCGGATGTGGTCGGCGAAGCCCGGGGCGGCAACCAGCTGCATTTGCGCCTGGCGCAGGCGGCGGGTGACCAAGGCCGGGTCTTCATCGCCCAGGTCGCGCACGCGCAGGGCAACGTCGATACCTTCGGAAATCAGGTCCACCCGGCGGTTGAGCAGTACCATGTCCAACTGCACCAGCGGGTACTGCTCGAGAAAGCGGCTGATCACCTGCGGCAGAAACGCGTGGGCCAGCGCCACGGGGCAGGACACACGCAAGCGCCCGCGTGGTTCGCTGCTCATGCTGGCCACCGTTTCATCGGCAGCTTGGGCCTCCAGCAGCATGGCCTGGCAGTGATGCAGATAGCGCTCGCCCACTGCGGTGAGTTTCAACTGCCGGGTGGTGCGCTGCAGCAGGCGGGTGCCCAGGCGCTCTTCGAGCTCGGCGATGCGCCGGGACAAGCGTGACTTGGGAATGCCCAGCTGGCGCCCCGCTGCAGCAAAACCGCCGGCTTCCACTACGCGGGCGAAATAGAAAAGGTCATTGAGGTCTTGCATGAACAGGTCTCATTGTTCCACTCATGAGACAAACTAACGCATTTTCTGCGGCTTATCAGTCATTAATCACTCCGGTAGGATTCTGCCCATCGTGATCGCCAAGAGATGCGGTCTTCATTCACAGGAGAGTCCCATGAAACTGTTGCACATCGATTCGAGCATCCTGGGTGACAATTCCGCATCCCGCCAGTTGAGCCGCGAGGTGGTCGAAGCCTGGAAAGCCGCAGACCCGAGCGTTGAAGTGGTGTACCGCGACCTGGCTGCCGATGCCATTGCACACTTCTCTGCTGCCACGCTGGTAGCCGCTGGCACCCCGGAAGACGTACGCGACGCCGCCCAGGCATTCGAGGCCAAGCTCAGTGCCGAGACCCTGGAGGAATTCCTGGCCGCCGATGCCGTGGTGATAGGCGCACCGATGTACAACTTCAGCGTGCCGACCCAGCTCAAGGCCTGGATCGACCGCGTTGCCGTGGCCGGCAAGACCTTCCGCTACACCGAGGCGGGCCCCGAGGGGCTTTGCGGTAACAAGAAGGTAGTGCTGGTTTCCACCGCGGGTGGTCTGCACGCTGGCCAGCCAACGGGTGCTGGGCATGAAGACTTCCTCAAGGTGTTCCTGGGCTTCATTGGTGTCACCGACCTGGAAATCGTGCGCGCTCACGGCTTGGCCTACGGCCCGGAGCAACGTACACAGGCGCTTGACGCCGCGCAAGCGCAGATCGCCAATGAGCTGTTTGCAGCGGCTTGATGCACAGCGATAAGGCTTGCAAGGGTCAGGTGCCGGCAAGTCCGCGCTGCTGATCGTGCCCTGCTCAAGGGCACTGGAAACCCGCGAATACGCAGTGTTCGCGGGTTTTCTGCGTTATGCATCAACGTTACAGGTTGACGCAACAGTCGGACTGTTGCGCCAGCCTAGGCCACAACTGTGCTGGTCCTCTTCAGAGTTATAGCCTTATGCTGTAACGAAATATGTCTAGAACGCCTGAAGAAGGAAGCTGCCGTGCCGCTCAAGGACCTGCTCATCGCCCTGGTGGTGATTGTTGCCTGGGGAGTCAACTTTGTAGTCATCAAGGTTGGCCTCGACGGCTTGCCGCCGATGCTGTTGGGGGCACTGCGCTTTTTGCTGGTGGCGTTTCCCGCGGTGTTGCTGGTCAGGCGCCCCAAATTGCCCTGGCGCTGGCTCATCGCCTACGGCGCAACCATTTCTCTGGGCCAGTTCGCCTTTCTCTTCCAGGCCATGTACAGCGGCATGCCACCAGGGCTGGCTTCGCTGATTCTGCAATCGCAGGCATTCTTCACGCTCGGCTTCGCCGCGCTGTTCCTCGGTGAACGGCTGCGCCTGGCCAGTGTGCTGGGGCTACTGGTGGCGGCCAGTGGCCTGGCCCTGATCGGCAGCGAAGACGGTGGCCACGTGCCGATGGTGGCGCTGCTGCTGACATTGTGTGGCGGGGCCATGTGGGGGCTGGGCAACATCATTACCCGGCGCTTTGGCTCGGTTGACCTGGTGGCGCTGGTGATCTGGGGTGGGTTGATCCCGCCGTTGCCGTTCCTGGCGTTGTCCTGGTGGCTGGAAGGCCCAGAGCGTATTGGCCATGCGCTTGCCAACATCAGCCTCAGCTCGGTGCTGGCGCTGGCATACCTGGCTTTTGTCGCCACCATGATCGGCTACAGCCTGTGGAGCAAGCTGTTGTCCCGCCACCCGGCCGGTAAGGTCGCGCCTTTTTCGCTGCTGGTGCCGGTGATCGGCTTGAGTTCGTCGGCATTGCTGCTGGGCGAACGGCTGACCGCAATTCAGGGCTGGGGCGCCGTGTTGGTGATGGCCGGGCTGCTGGTGAACGTATTCGGCGCGCGGATCTGCCAGCGCTTGCGTGCGGCCAGCGCCTGACAGGAGGGTAGTGGGGGGGGCGTGGTGACGGCTGAAGCGTTGACCGGGTGGTAAGGCCCCATTGCCGGTTGCTCAGGTGCGGCTCTGTTAGACTCGGCCTCATTGTTCGAGACCAGGCCAACGGAGCGTTTGCATGATCATTTCCACTACCAGTCAACTTGAAGGTCGCCCGATTGCCGAATACCTCGGCGTGGTCAGCGCCGAATCGGTCCAGGGCATCAATTTCGTCCGCGATTTCTTTACCCGTGTTCGCGACGTGCTGGGTGGTCGCTCGCAGACCCTGGAAAGCGCACTGCGCGAGGCCCGCGAGCAGGCCACCGAAGAGCTGAAGGCGCGCGCCCAGCAGTTGCGAGCCGACGCGGTAGTCGGTGTGGATTACGAGATCAGCATGCCTTCGGTACAAGGCGGCATGGTCGTCGTGTTTGTCACCGGCACCGCAGTGCGCCTGCGCTGAAGCCCGGTTTGCCACTGGTCGGCTGCCTGGGTTTTGCCCGACTGGTCTGTAAATGACCGGCTAGTCTCACTTTTACAGGCCGCGTCACTTGGCAGCTTTTCTGGTTGCCGGCGCGTTACCGCTGAAGGGAGACAGGGCATGAGCGAATCTTTTTTCGAAGACCTTAACGATGCGTTTCCGATCAACAGCCAGGTGCGTTGCGGCCAGGCGGCATTCCGGCTGGGGTTCGCCCACATGACCCTGGATGATTCCGAGCAGCTTCAGCCTGCCCATCTGCAGCGCAGCAAAAAGGGCCGCTTCATGCCACGGGTGCCGCTGAAGAAGTAACCCCGCGCTGCCCGACGGCGGACTTTTTATGGCCATTCGTTGACCCGCCTCATGAAATGATTGGGTAACACTCGCCGGATCGCCAAGCCTGTGCTTTGCTGACGCCACATTCGAGCAACGGAGGACTGGATGCTCATGCGCGTCAGGGAAGAGACTTATTGGCACTGGGCGGACGCCCAACTACACAGCCGCAGCCACGACGAAGCGCTCAGCGATGGCACCACACTGGACGTGCAGGTGCGCTTGTCGCGCCTGGGCGCAACGCAATTGTTCCTGGGGTTGTATGCCGGGGATGGGCGGGCGCTGGTGGAGGAGTATTACCCCGCGCGGCCGGGCGAGACCATGACCCGTGCCATGGTTTGGGGTGTCGACCGCGCCAGGGCCATGGCGACAGGGGCATTGCCGTTGCCGCCAGCCCGCCGCCAGCGGCGCCAGGCATGAAAAAAGCCCGGCCTGTTCAGGCCGGGCTTTGCTAACGGTGGCAACCTCAATTGAGCGGTTCGATCACCTTGACTGCCTGCTGCTCACGGGCAGCGGGCCACTCCTGTTGCAGGGTCTGCAGCACACGGCCAACGAACTCGGTGTCGGCGGCGGCCTTCTTGCCAACGTAGCCTTGGCCACGACGGTAGACCTTGAAGCGGGCACGCATGCTGGGCAGGTGCTCTTCAAATTCAGCTTCGACGGTATTCGGTGGCAGGCGATCGAGGCGCACTTCACCGGTTTGGCTGACCCACAGCAGGTGGTCGTCGAGGCTGTCTTTGCGGCCGGCGAACAGCTGGGCCAATTGGTCGATGGTCGGATTGTTGTTCAAGTTCATCATAAAGCCCCCATTACCCATTCGTAGGTGATTTTCACAGTTGGCGCTACCACGGTGTAGCGCACTACCAACGCTGCTACAGCAGCATCGCAACAGGGGCTTTCTCACGCTGCCTTTTGGACAGTTTCCCGCTCCACGAACGGCCCGCGTTACCGCGCAGACCGTCTGGAATACCCTTGCCACCGCCCCCGATCAGGGGGACGGCTTCATCATGCACAAGGGCGATGAACGGCGTCAACCATTTTGTAGTGAATATTTTTTTTCACTACATAGTGTCGATTTGTTCGACAATCCGCAGCCTTTCTACAGGCCGGAAAGGATCGCAAAGGCGGCACGGACCCGGGCCTCATTGGGGTAATTGCGGTTGGCCAGCAACACCACCGCCAGCTGTTCGGCGGGCACGAACGCAGCGTAGGCACCAAAGCCATTGGTGGAGCCGGTCTTGTTGTACCAGGCCGCAGGCAGCGCCGGCTGGGCTGGCTGCAAGCGCGTGACTGGCTGTGGTTCACGGATCAGCCTTGGGCTGTTGCCATCGACCAGCGTGTCCAGTGCGACCGGGTAGGGGTAGCGCTCCCAACCCAGGCCCTGGGTCATGGCGCCGACCTGAAAGTAGCCTTGGCGGGTAATGCTCAAGGCTTGCTGCAGCGTTGGTGGCAGGCCCTGCGGTTGCAGGTGCAGGCGCACGTAGCGCAGCAGGTCGCGGGCGCTGGTCTTGATCCCGTAGGCTTCGTCGGCATAGGGGCCGGGGCCGACGCGTACCGGCTTGTCGGCGGCATCGTAACCTTGTGCGTACAGGCCCTGGGCGCTGGCGGGCACCTGCAGATAGGTGGCGCGCAGGCCCATCGGTGCCAACAGCCCTTCGCTCATCAGTGTCGAAAACGATTGCTGTTGTGCGCGGGCGGCCAGGTCGCCGAACAGGCCCAGGCTAGGGTTGGAGTAGCAGCGCTGGGTGCCGGGTTTGGCGCGTGGTTGCCAGTGCCGGAAGAAATCGACGACCTGCTGCGGCGTCTGGACGTCATCCGGGAACTGCAGCGGTAGGCAGTCCGCGCTGTAGGCACCGAGGTCGCGAACGGACGCCTCGCCAATAGGGGCGCCTGCCAACGCCGGGTGGTAACGCTTGGCCGGCGCCGACAGGTCCAGCTTGTCCTGCGCGCTGGCCAGCGCGGCCAAGGTGGCGGTATAGGTCTTGCTCAACGAGCCGATTTCGAACAGCGTGTCGCGGCTTACCGGCACGTTGTCGGCCTTGCTGGCCACGCCGTAACTGAAATAGTGCGCATGGCCGTGGGCATAAATGGCCACCGCCATGCCGCTGATGCCTTGCTCCTGCATCAGCGGGCGGACGACCTGGTCGACCTTGGCCTGCAACGGGTCGTGAGCCTGGGCGGTGGTATGGCCCAAGGCAAGCGTGATGGTGGTGGCAATCAAAGCCTTGCGCAAGCGCGGCATGGGCGGTTCCTTGTGTGCATGGTGTCCGTTGAGCGATACCCCAGGGGGTTCCGGCGTTAGCGCTGAAAAGCCGGAAACATTATCGTCTGCCCTTGCACAATGACAAGACGGGAGCCGTGATGAAGTATTTGCGCATGCTGTTCGACAATTTCACCCTGGCCTTGCTCGGGGTGGTCTGCATTGCCACCGTATTGCCTTGTTCGGGCGACGGCGCGGTGTACTTCGGCTGGCTGACCAACCTTGCCATCGGCCTGCTGTTCTTCCTGCACGGTGCCAAGCTGTCGCGTGAGGCGATCATCGCAGGCGCCGGGCATTGGCGCCTGCACCTGCTGGTGTTCTCCTGCACGTTCGTGCTGTTCCCGCTGCTGGGGTTGGCGTTTAAGCCGCTGTTCGTGCCACTTGTAGGCACTGAGCTGTACCTGGGTGTGCTGTACTTGTGCGCCTTGCCCGCAACCGTGCAGTCGGCCATTGCCTTCACTTCGCTGGCCCGCGGCAACGTGCCGGCGGCCATCTGCAGTGCGGCGGCGTCCAGCCTGCTGGGTATCTTCCTCACCCCATTGCTGGTGGTGATGTTGCTGGGCGCCAGTGGCGATACTGGCTCCGGCCTGGATGCGGTCCTCAAGATCACCTTGCAACTGCTGGTGCCATTCGTGGCCGGGCAGATCGCGCGGCGCTGGATTGGCGCCTGGGTCAAGCGCAATGCCCGCTGGCTCAAGGTGGTCGACCAGGGGTCGATTCTGCTGGTGGTGTATACCGCCTTCAGCGAGGCAGTGGTGACCGGCCTGTGGCACACGGTTTCGTCGCAGCACCTGGCCGGGTTGTTCGCGGTATGCGGCATTCTGCTGGCGGTGGTGTTGTTCGCTACCCGCTTGTTGGGCAAGGCGCTGGGCTTCGACCTCGAGGACCGTATCACCATCCTGTTCGCCGGCTCGAAGAAAAGCCTGGCCACCGGCGTACCCATGGCGCAGGTGCTGTTCGTGGGCAGTGGCATTGGCGCGATGATCCTGCCGCTGATGCTGTTCCACCAGATCCAGTTGATGGTGTGCGCGGTGCTGGCGCAGCGTTATGCCAGCCGTGAGCAAGGTTTGCCAGAGGCTCTGGCAGGCGCTGAACGTGCTGCGGCGGGCCCCCGCCAACCCCCAGCCAACCCGTGATCAGTCGCCCTCCAGCGCGCGTTCGACAAACGCGCGGCTGGCGCCAAGCACCTGGCCTTGCACGCTTTCGCTGACCAGCATGCGGCCAACCAGCAGCGCGCCCACGCACTGACTGATCAATACCCAGGCCAACTGCTCATCCTCCAGGGTGGCGCTCCAGGCCTGGTGCAGCTGCAGTAACCAGTGCTCGGCCACTTCCCGCACAGGCGTGTCAGCGCGGGCTATCTCCACCCCTAGCGGCGGCAACGGGCAACCCTGCTCGGCGTTGTGCAGGTGCGCCAGGCTAAGGTATTGCTGCAGGCAGCGGGCCAGGCGCTCGCGGCTGGCACCTTGGTTGGCCAGCCGGGCGAGTGGGCTGTTGCAGAGTTCCTGCCGGACCACCTCGGTGAACAGGTCATCCTTGGACGGAAAGTGGTTGTAGAACGCCCCCCCGGTCAGGCCAATGGCTTTCATCAAGCCGGCAACGCCCGTGCTGGCAAAGCCCCCACGCTTGGCCAGCGCACCGCTGCTGGCGAGCAAGCGTTCACGGGTTTGCTGCTTGTGTTCGTTTGGGTAGCGCATGGGCGTGCCTCTGCAAGACGGCTTGACGAAAGCCGGCATCGTAGCATAGCGTTCGTTTACTAAACGATCATTTACCAATGGGTGCAGGCATGTCGGAACAACAAAAAGTCGTGCTGGTGATTGGTGCGGGGGATGCCACCGGCGGCGAGATTGCCAAGCGTTTTGCCCGCGAGGGCTATATCGCCTGTGTCACCCGGCGCCAGGCTGACAAGCTGCAGCCGTTGCTGGAAGAAATACGCGCTGCCGGTGGCCAGGCCTACGGGTTCGGCTCCGATGCGCGCAAGGAAGACGACGTGGCGGAACTGGTCGAAACCATCGAGCGCGATATCGGCCCGATCGAAGCCTTTGTGTTCAACATTGGCGCCAATGTGCCATGCAGCATTCTGGACGAAACCCCACGCAAGTATTTCAAGATCTGGGAAATGGCTTGCTTCGCCGGCTTTCTGACTGCCCAGGCGGTAGCGCGGCGCATGGTCCGGCGCGAGCGCGGCACGCTGCTGTTCACTGGCGCCACCGCCGCAACCCGTGGCGCGGCCGGTTTTGCCGCCTTCGCCGGCGCCAAGCATGGCTTGCGCGCATTGGCCCAGAGCATGGCCCGCGAGTTGGGGCCGCGCAATATTCATGTCGCCCATGTGGTGGTGGACGGGGCCATCGACACTGCCTTCATTCGCGACAGCTTCCCCGAGCGCTACGCCCTCAAGGGTGAGGGTGGCATCCTGAACCCTGCACACATCGCCGACAGCTATTGGTTCCTGCACGCCCAGCCCCGCGACGCGTGGACCTTCGAGCTGGACCTGCGGCCCTGGATGGAAGGCTGGTAAACCCTTTTCCCTGCAAGGACATGACCATGCACAAGCACGTCGATTTCTACTTTGACCTGGGTAGCCCAGCCAGTTACCTGGCCTGGACCCAGCTGCCGGCGCTATGCGCCTGCCACGGGGCAACGCTGCACTACCGGCCAATGCTCCTGGGCGGCGTATTCCAGGCCACGGGCAACGCTTCGCCAGCGATGATCCCCGCCAAAGGGCGCTATATGCTCAACGACCTGGCGCGCTTTGCCGCCCGCTACGGGGTGCCGTTTGGGCTGCCACCGGGTTTTCCGGTCAATACGCTGCACTTGATGCGAGGCGTCATGGGTACGCAGTTACGCGCGCCGGAGCGTCTCGAGGGGCTGCTGGCGGTGTTGTTCAAGGGTTTGTTTGCCCAGCAGCGCAACCTGAGCGATGTGGCGGTACTGGACGCCACCCTGGCTGAAGGCGGCTTTGACCCACACGCGTTTCACGCACTGGCAGCAGATGACGAAATCAAGGCAGCACTGCGGCAGGCGACCGAGGTAGCGGTGCAGCGGGGGGTATTTGGTGCGCCGACGTGCTTTGTCGGCGAAGACATGTTCTTCGGTCAGGACCGCCTGGACTTCGTCGAGGCAGCGCTGCAGCAGGGGGCGAGCAGCCTTTCCAGCTGAGTGCGTTCCCACTGGCTGAGCAGATCGCAGGGGTTGCTGCCATACCGTTGCCAGGCATCGAGCCCGGCCTGCGCCCCGCACGGGGCCGTGCAGTGGATGCACTGGGCAAGGCCCTCGCTGTCCAGCGCGAGGGTCAGTTGCCAGCCGTCGATGATCACGTCCACCAGGGCGTGGTCATGGCGCTGGGCTATCGACAGGGTATGGATACCGAGCGCTGCGTCACGCAGGCGTTGATAGACCACCCGGCTGTTCATGCCGTCAGAAGTTCGCCGGGGTATTGGCGCTGATGATCTCGGCCTCGTCCGGGCCGATGTTCTTGAAGCTGTGCGGCAGCGTGGTGGGGATGTAGTAGCCATCACCCGAGTTGAGCACGCTGACCTGGCCGTCGACCCACAGCTCCACAGTCCCCCGCGTGACCAGCCCGCATTCTTCGCCTTCGGCATGCACGATCGGTTCGCCGGAGTCTGCGCCCGGCGCGTACAGCTCACGCAACATGCGCATCTGCCGGCCTTCGACACTGGCACCGACCAACAGCATGCGCAGGCCGTTACGGCCCAGGTCTGGCTGTTCGCCGCCGCGGAACACATAGCGCTCTTCACGTACTGGCTCGTCGAAGCTGAAAAACTCCGCCAGGCTCATGGGAATGCCTTCGAGGAGCTTTTTCAAGGAGCTGACCGAAGGGCTCACGCGGTTCTGTTCGATCTGCGAGATCGTCGAGTTGGTCAGCCCGCTACGGCGGGCCAATTCCCGTTGGGAGAGGTTGTTGCGTTCCCGCACCAGTTTGAGTCGCGTCCCCGTGTCCATAGCCGCCTTGTAATCAGAGGTGTTTAAAATAACGAGCGATGCGCATTAAAACATACTCTGCCGCGTTGCGCGCTGTGCTTCTCAACGCCTTTGTTCACGCGGGATTGGCCACAGCCCGACCAGCAACAACAGCGTTGCCACGGCCAGGAATGGCAAGCGCGGGTCCACGGCATAGACCAAGGTCCCGGCCAGCGGGCCGATGACCGCGCCCATGCCCTGGGCTGCACCTATGGAGCCGGCCGTGGCGCCTTGCTCGCCGGCCTGCATGGCATTGGCGGCCAGGGCCGAAAACGCCGGGAATACAAAACCCATGCCCGCCGCCGCCACAAAGTAGCAGGCCCATAGCCAAGGGGCCGTGGTCGCCAGCGCGCCGCTGGCAAAGCCCAGCGCCGAAACCGTGGCACCGACCCGGATCATCTTCAGCGGTGGCCACTGCAGCTGGCGCAGCAGGACCTGGGCCAGCATCAGCGCCACACCCACGGTGGTGAGGGCAATGCCGGCAGCCTGGGCGGCCTGGGCTGGCCCCAGGTGCAGGCGGTCAAGGGCGAAGAAGCCGACGGTGATCTGCGACACGGTCACACTCAGCATGGCGCTGAATGCCACCAGCAACGGCCGGCGCAGGCGGGGGTCGTTGAGCCTGACCGGGGTGGGCGCGTGGCTGTGTGCAAGCGCCTGTGGCTTCAGGGCCAACAGCAGCACCACGAAGGCACTGGCAGGGAGCAGCGACATGACCAGAAACGGCAGGCTCAGGCTATGCCGCGCCAGCAGCGCTGCCAGGGCTGGGCCGACCACCAGGCCCACGGCATTGGCCGCCCCCAGTGAAGCCATGGCACGTGCCCGCTGCTGCGGCCCGACATGGTCGGCGATCAGGGCGTTGCAGCCGACCGGAATGGCGGCATAGAAGGCACCGATGCAACCGCGGGCGACCATCAGGCCGATGAAGCCCATTGTTGCACCTGGCATCCAGCGCAGTGCACCTTCTACAAACAGGCACAACAGCCAGTAGGCCAAGGTGAAACCCGCGCTACCCAGCAGCAATACGCGCCGACGGCCAAGGCGGTCAGCTGCGCGGCCCCAAGGGCGGGCCAGCAATACCCAGACCACGCCGGCCACGGTAATGGCGGCGCCGGCTTGCCAGGTGGCCATGCCCAACTGGCGGGCGATCGGGCCGATCAAGGCGACGAAGGCCATCATCGACATCGTACAGGCCATGTTGACCAGCAGCAGCGGGCGTAGATCGAGGGTGCTGGCTGGGCTGAGCGTTGCAGGATCCTTTGCGAGGGTCATGGGGTTTCCAGGGCAGTAGGGCCGTTGACAGCCGGTCATTGATGGAGGTCGACCGCCCTGGGCTGCCTCAGGTCATTGATTGCGGCGCAGGGGGCCAGGCCACATGCTACGCAACACGCCGTCGCGGCGCACCCAGGCATGCATCAGCGCCGCACCGACATGCACCAATACGGTGGCGAACAGCAAGTAGCCCGCCCAACCATGGGCCTGGCGCAGCACGGCATACAGCTGCAGGTTGTGCGGCGCGATCGCGGGCAGGCCCAGCGGGCGCGGGTAGTCGCCGGCAGACAGCATGGCCCAGCCCAGCAGCGGCATCGCCAGCATCAGGCCATAAAGCGCCAGGTGCGATGCGCCGGCAGCCCAGCGCTGCACGGTTGGCAGGTCTGCAGGCAGCGGCGGGTGGGGTACGGCCAGGCGCACGCCAATACGCAGCACGACCAGCACCAGCAACGCCAGGCCGGTGGCCTTGTGCAGGCTGATCAGTACAGGGTGGCGCAACGACAGGTCGGCAACCATGGTCACGCCGATGAACAGCATGGCCAGGATCAGCACGGCCATCAACCAATGCAGCGCGCGGGCAAGGGGGTGGAAGGCTTCGGGCTTCATGGGCGGGCTCCGGTGCCGAGCGATTCACGGCTGCGGCGGTTGAAAGATTCCGAATAGGCGGCGGAACGGGCGGCGAGGATCGGGTCGTTGGAGGCTTCGATACCTTGCGGCAGGATCAGGGGGTCGAAGTTGATGTCGCGGCAGGCCCCTTGTTCGGGCCCATCGACCTGCTCCAGCACCAAGGTGCCGGCGTCTACGCTGCTCCGCTCGGCAGGCCAGGGGCGGGCCGGGTCATCCACCGCATCGCCCGGTTCCGCCAGCACCAGGCGCAGGGTCCAGCGCAACGGGCCTTGGGCCAGGCGCTGCTGCAAATCGTGCTGGAGGAACAACTTGTCGTCGACCTGCCCAGGCAACGCGGCGAACGGCGCCTGTGGCTCCAGCTGCCAGCGTACCGGGTGGGCCGCGCCGGCTGCGTCGATCAGGCGGAAGGCATTGATGCTGTGGTACTGCGTGCTGGCGAAGCTGTCACTGGGTTTGTAACTGGTCGCCCATTGACGAAACGCTGCGCTTTCCGGGTGTGCGGCGAAGAACGCCTGCAGCTTGGCCGGGTCGGGTTTGCCGGTGGCCTTGACCGGTGCGCTGGCCAGCACCTGCTCGTAGAACCCTTGGGGGTTGCTGACGGCAAGCACCGGCGGGTTGTTCATGCCGGTGCGCCAGACCTGGCCGTCATCGGTGCTCAACTCAATTGCCAGGCTGCGGACCGGTATGCTGGTGTCCGGGGCGAACGGGTTGGCCCCGCCGATGGCGAAACGGCCGATGACCGGCACCCGTGGCTGGCTGAATGCGCGTGCCGTGGACAGGCTGGCTGCCTGGCCGCTGGGCTGGAAGTAACCACTGACGCACAGCCCTTTGGCGTGGTTCTTGCGGTAGCCGGGGTAGTGCCCGGCTTGGGCTTCGAAGGTGTCGATGATGCGTTGCGGGGTCAACTGCGGTTGGCCCAGCCAGCCAGCGGCATACGCGAAGCCGGCACCTGCGGCCAGCATCACGGCGCCGATGGCGGCCAGGCGCAGGGCCTTGGCCGGGCCGTGCAAAGGTGAGTTCATGGTGTGCGTCCGGTTCAGTGAAGGTGCCAGTACGACGGGGTAGCGCGCTATTTATTCCCATGGGGGAATAAAATAGGCCTGCACGCGTCTGCCCCTTACACTGACTGCCCCATAGGCCGGACCTGACCATGCACGACCTGGACAACCAGCAGTGGCGCGAACTGCTCGCCCGCTTGCGCCGCTTTGCCGTATGGCTGACCCGTGAACCGGGCAGCGCCGACGACCTGGTGCAGGCTACCGTCGAGCGCGCGCTGAGCCGACGAGACCAGCAACGCGACGCGCAGGCGCTGCGTGCCTGGCTGTTCACCATCCTTTATCGCTTGTACCTGGACGGTAAACGCCGTGAGCGCCTGCATGCGCGTTGGCTGTCCTGGTTCGGCCGTGCCGAGCGCGATGACGAACCCGTTGGTGACAACCTTGAAGCGATCATCCTGGCCCAGGCCGACTTGCAAGCGTTTTCCCGGCTGAGTGCCGAGCAGCGTGCCTTGCTGCTGCTGGTCAGCGTCGAGGGCCTGAGCTACAAGGAGGCCGCCCAGGCCTTGGGCATTCCTATCGGCACGGTAATGTCGCGCCTGTCGCGGGCGCGCAATGCCTTGCGTGAACTGACCGAAGGCTCACCCCAGCCACCGGCCTTGCGGAGATTGAAATGACGCGCCTTATCCCCACCGAAGATGAACTGCACGCTTACGTCGACGAGCGCCTGGAGCCGGCGCGGCGCGCCGAGGTGCAGGCCTGGCTGGCGGCCAACCCGCAGGCGGCGGCACGTGTGGAAGGCTGGCGCGCCGATGCCCGGCGGCTGCGCACGGCGCTGGCCGGGCTTGGCGAGCCAGCCGGTGCCCCCGCGCTTGAGCTGGGCCAGCTGCGGCGGCAACTGCGCCAACGCCGGCAGCGGCGCTGGGCCGCGGCAGCGGCCATGGTGCTGGCCCTGGGTGTAGGGGGCTTGGGCGGCTGGCAGGCCCGCGATGCCACCCTGGCCAATGCCGAGCTGCCGATGGCCGATGCCGTGCAGGCGCACAAGTTGTTCGCCGCCAGCCAGGCGCTGGATATTCAGGCCAGCGACCCGGCCCAGTTGCGCGATTGGCTGGGCCGGCACTTCAACCGTGTCGGGCAGTTGCCAGACCTGGCGGGCTATGGCTTCAGGCCGGTGGGGGCGCGGTTGCTCAGCAACGAGCAAGGGCCCGCAGCCTTGTTGGTGTTCGAGGACGGCAAGGGCCAGCGTATCAGCCTGTTCATGCGTTCACCCAGCGAAGGCTTTCGGCGCATGCCGAACGGGCAACGGGTCGATGGCCAGCTGGAGGCGCGGTACTGGTCGCATGGGGCGTACAACTTTGCCTTGGTCAGCGCGGCGGACGATGTGCGTGGGGCGGGGGTAGGCGAGGTGCTGCGCCTGGGCTTGTAACCCAGGCTTTGCCGGCGCGCCCTTGTGTCGCGATCGAGCCGCCCCGGCAGACATGTTGCGCTCACACGGTCAGCTCAACTCAAGCCAGATCGGTGCATGATCGGACGGCTTTTCCATCCCGCGCAGTTCATAATCCACGCCTGCTGCCTTGATCCGCGGCACCAGCGCGTGCGAGGCCATGATCAGGTCGATGCGCAGGCCGCGCTTGGGCTCGTCTTCAAAGCCGCGGCTGCGGTAGTCGAACCAGCTGAAGCGGTCGTTCACGTCCGGGTACAGGTGGCGGAAACTGTCTACCAGGCCCCAGCCTTTCAAGCGCTCCATCCATTCGCGCTCTTCCGGCAGGAAACTGCACTTGCCGGTCTTCAGCCAGCGCTTGGCATTGTCCGGGCCAATGCCGATGTCGCAGTCCTGCGGCGAGATGTTCATGTCGCCCATCACCAGCACTGGCTGGTCGTTGCGGAACTGGCTTTCCAGCAGTACCTGCAGGTCGCTGTAGAAGCGCTGCTTGGCCGGAAACTTGGTGGGGTGGTCGCGGCTTTCGCCTTGGGGGAAGTAGCCGTTCATGATGGTGATCGGGTTGCCCTGGGCGTCGGCGAAGGTGCCCCAGATGAAGCGGCGCTGGGCGTCTTCTTCATCGCCGGCAAAGCCTTTGTGCAGGCTGAGCGGCGCCTGGCGCGAGAGCAGGGCGACGCCGTAGTGGCCCTTCTGCCCGTGGTAGTGCACGTGGTAACCCAGCGCCTGTACGTCGGCCAACGGGAACTGCTCGTCGCTGACCTTGGTTTCCTGCAGGCCGATCACGTCTGGTTGGTGCTTTTCGATCAGCGCTGCCAGCTGGTGCGGGCGGGCTCGCAGGCCGTTGATGTTGAAACAGACGATCTTCATGGAAAGACAATCCCGGTAAAAGGCGCGATGCTAGCGGACATCGCCGGCGATCACCAGCGTGGCGGGGCAGGAGGCCTGCTGCTAACGTGCTGTAAGGGTGGAACGAAGCGCGGAGCGCAACCTCCAAGGCTCTGAACGCCCATTCCAGGAGGTCTGCCCGCAATGCCCGAAACCACAGCCGCTCCGGCCCGTGTCTGCCTGCTCGATGATGGTTACAGCCGCGAGGTACGTTCCCTGCTGTACAACGCCTACCGGCACGAACCCACTTTTGCCTATATCTTCGAAGCCCAGCGCCCAGGCTATGAACGGCGCCTGCGGGTGATGGTGCGTGAATGGGTACGCCAGCACTTCTACCTGCAACTGCCTGCGATCGGCTTGCTGGTGGACGATCGCCTGGTGGCCGTGGCCCTGATCGTGCCGCCGCTGCGCCGCTTGGGTGTGGCGGACAGTTGGGCCTGGCGCCTGCGCATGATGCTCGGCACCGGCCTGCGCTGCACGCGGCGCTACATGGACTACCAGGCCGCTTTGTCGACCTGCCTGCCCAGTGATCAGGTGCATGTGCTGCCACTGCTGGGGGTGCACCCGCAGTTTCAAGGCAAGCAGTACGGCGAACAATTGTTACAAGCTGTGCATGACTGGTGCGCCGAAGACCCCGGCACCCAAGGCGTGGTGCTGGACACGGGCAATGAGCACTATCTGGCGTTTTACCAGCGCCAGGGTTACGAGGAAATTGGTGAGGTGGCCATAGGGCCGATCCGGGAACGGGTATTCTTTCACCCCAACCCGGTGGCTTCGACATCCGCTTTGGCCTGAACAGGCCGCAAGGCGGCTCCCTTGAGCGTTCGGGTCTGGTAGCATTCGCCGCATGACGTATTCAGGAAGATTGACCTGGGGCTTGGTTATCTGGGCCGCCAGTTTTGCAGCATGGGGCCAGAGCGAGTTGCTGGTGCAGGTGAAACCGGCCAACAAGGCGCTCAAGGCCAATGTCGAAGGCTATATAGGCTCACTGGGTGACCGCGATGAAGAAGCACTGTTGCGCTTCAGTCGTGGTGCAGAGGAGCAGGCGCGCAAAGCCGCGCAGGCACTTGGCTACTATCAGGCGCAGATCGACAGCGAGGTCAAGCCTGCCAGCGATGCCGACCATTCCCCGCAGTTGATCCTCAGCATCAACCCGGGCGAGCCGATTCGGCTGCGCAACGTCACGGTGCGCATCGAGGGCCCGGCCAGTGACATGAAGGCCTTTCGGGTACCCGACAGCCGGGCGCTGCGCCCGGGTGAACAGCTCAACCACGGTACCTACGAGGATGCCAAGCGCCTGATCCAGAACCAGGCGTCGCGTTACGGCTTCTTCAGCGGGCGCTTCAGCCGCCAGCGCCTGGCGGTGGACCCGCAGGCCGGGGTGGCCGATATCGAACTGGTCTACCAGAGTGGCCCGCGCTACCGCCTTGGCGCAGTCACCTTTGGCGGCGACACGCCGCTGGACGAAGACCTGCTGCAGCGCATGGTGCCGTTCAAGCCAGGTACCCCGTACGACTCGGAGCTGATCGCCGAACTGAACAACGACCTGCAGTCGAGCGGTTATTTCGAAGGGGTACGGGTGGATGCGGCGCCCACCGCCGCGGTGGGTGAAGACATACCGGTGGACGTGCGCCTGGAAACCCGCAAACCCCGCACCATGGGGCTGGGCCTGGGTTACTCCACCGACGTCGGGCCGCGCGGCAAGGCCAACTGGACCCGCCACTGGGTCAACCCCCAAGGCCACAGCTATGGCTGGGAAACCGAGCTGTCGGCGCCGCGGCAGAACGTGGGATTGTGGTACGACATTCCCCTCGATCCGCCGTTGACCGACAAATTGCGCTTTGCCGGCGGCTATCAGAATGAAGAGCTTGCCGGTACCGACACCCTCAGCAAGCTGCTGACGGTGGGCCCCGAGTGGCACAGCAAGCTGCCCAGCGGTTGGCAACGGGTGATCTCTCTGAAATACCAACGCGAAGAGTACCGCCTGGGCGACGACAGCGGGTTGAGTAATCTGCTGATGCCCGGCGTTAGCTACTCGTTCCTGCGCAGTGACAACCGCATCGACCCGCACAATGGCTACCGCCTGCAATTCGATGTGCAGGTGGCCAAGCAAGGGCTGGTGTCGGACACCAACCTGCTGCACGGCAACGTGCTGCTCAAGGGCCTGACCACCCTGGGCCACAACCACCGCTTGCTTGGCCGCGTGCAGTTCGGCGGCAGCGCAACCAACGGTTTCAAGAACAATATCCCGCCGTCGCTGCGCTTCTTCGCCGGCGGCGACCAGAGCGTGCGCGGTTACGACTACCAGACCCTGTCGCCCGAAAACAGCGACGGTGACCGTATTGGCGGGCGTTACCTGGTGGCCGGCAGTGTCGAGTACCAGTACTCGCTGACCGAGAAGTGGCGGCTTGCCACATTCGTCGACCAAGGCAACTCGTTCAACGACCTGGAATTGCCCAGCCTGAAAACCGGGGTCGGTTTTGGTGTGCGCTGGGTGTCGCCGGTGGGGCCGCTGCGCCTGGACCTGGCCAAGGCGCTGGATGACGACGGTGGCATTCGCCTGCACTTTTCCATGGGGCCCGAGTTGTGAAACGCGTAATCAGATATACCCTGCTGGGCCTGGCTGGATTGCTGGCGGGCCTGGGCCTGGCCCTCGGCTTGCTGCTGGGTACCGAGGCCGGCAGCCGCTGGGCGCTGGGCAAGGTTCCCGGTTTGCAGGTCACCGACTTCCAGGGCCGCCTGGGGGGCAGCTGGCAAGCAAGCCGGGTAAGCTGGGCCGACGCCGGCAGCAAGGTCGAGCTGCAGGCCCCGCAGTTGGCCTGGTCGCCTGCCTGCCTGCTGCGCGCCACCTTGTGCATCGACCGCTTGCAGGCACAGCGCATCGACATGGCCTTTGCCCCTAGCACCGAGCCGGCCGACAGCGGCCCCCTGCAATTGCCGGCACTGCGCCTGCCGGTGGCCATCGAACTGGGCGAGGTGAAGGTCGGGCAGCTGCGCCTGGACGGCAGTGACCTGCTGGGCGACGTGCAGCTTGCAGCGCACTGGACCCGCGGCGGGATGCAGATCGACAGCCTGCACCTGCAGCGCGACGACCTGCTGCTGAACCTGCAAGGCCATATCCAGCCCGAAGGCGACTGGCCGACAACGCTGCAGGCGCAACTGCAGCTGCCGGCTGTAGGGGGCAAGCCCTGGCAGCTGGCGCTGAACGCCGAGGGTGAACTGCAAAAGACCTTGAACCTCACGGGAGCCAGCAGCGGCTACCTGGACGCCACGTTGAGCGGCACGCTGCAGGCCCTGGCCGAGCACCTGCCTGCGACGCTGCAGATCCGTTCCGAAGCGTTCAAGCCGACTGCTTCCTTGCCTGACACCTTGCAGTTGAACCAGCTCGACCTGGCAGCCAAGGGCGACCTGCTCAAGGGCTACCAGCTGTCGGGTACCGCCAACCTGCCCGCAGAACAAACGCCGATCGCCCTGGCGTTGTCCGGCCTGGTCGACAGCAAGGGGGCCAGGCTCGATGCCCTCGACCTTACCGCCAGCGACACCCAGCGCGTCAAGCTGCAAGCCACGGCAGACTGGCAGCAAGGCCTGACCGCCGATGCTCAGCTGGACTGGCAGGATTTTCCCTGGCTGCGCCTGTATCCGCTGGAAACGCCGCCACAGGTTACCCTCAAGCGCTTCAATACCCGTGTGCATTACCGTGATGGCAAGTATCAGGGGACCTTCGCCGGTGATCTTGACGGCCCGGCGGGGGCGTTCACCCTGGCCAGCCCTTTCGAAGGCGACCTGGATCAGGTCAGGCTGCCACAACTGGCGCTCACCGCCGGCCAGGGCAAGGCTGCCGGCAGTGTTGCAGTGCGCTTTGCCGATACCCTGGCGTGGGATGTCGACTTGCAACTGTCTGCACTCGACCCGGCCTACTGGTTGGCCGAGCTGCCTGGCACCCTGGCGGGGCCATTGCGTACCAAAGGCGAGCTGAAGGATGACGTGCTGAGCCTGGATGCCCAGCTTGACCTCAAGGGGCGCTTGCGCGGCCAGCCGGCTGTGTTCAAGGCCGAGGCACAAGGGGCCGGGCAGCGCTGGACACTGGGTGCGCTGGCGATCCAGCTGGGGGACAACCGTATCAATGGCAGTGGCAGCCTGCAGCAGCGCCTGGCCGGGCGCATCGACCTCGACTTGCCCCGCCTGGGCCAGCTGTGGCCCCGGCTGCAAGGCCAGGTCAAGGGGCGCGTGGATGTCGCCGGCACGCTGCAGGCGCCGCAAGGCACCCTGACGTTGCAGGGCCAGCGCCTGGCGCAGGCTGAGAACCGCCTGCAACAACTGAACCTGGATGCCAAACTCGACAGCGCCCAGCGTGGGGTGGTCGAGCTCAAGGCCACCGGCATTCACCTGGGTGACACGGCACTGGGCACGTTGCAGGCCAGCGGCAAGGGTGACATTCGCCAGCAGGCTCTGAACCTGGCCCTGGACGGCCCGCAGCTCAAGCTTGACCTGGGGCTGGATGGCCAGTTGAGCAAGGGCGACTGGCGCGGGCGACTGGCCAGCGGGCGAGTCCAGGCCGGTGGCCAGGACTGGCAGTTGCAGGCCCCGGCGCGGTTGCAGCGGCTGGCCAACGGCCAGCTCGATTTCGGTGCCCACTGCTGGCGCTCTGGCCAGGCCAGCCTGTGTGGCGATGACCAACGCCTGGCGCCGGAGCCACGCTTGCGCTACCACCTCAAGCAGTTCCCGCTGGGCAGCCTGGCGCAGTGGCTGCCCAAGGACTTCGCCTGGCAGGGGCTGCTCAACGCCGACATCAGCCTGGATATACCGGCCAGTGGCCCCAAGGGTAGCGTGGTGGTCGATGCCAGTGGCGGCACCCTGCGCGTGCGCGACAAAGGCCGCTGGATCGACTTCCCGTATCAGGCCCTACGCCTGGACAGTACCCTGGCACCGCGGCGTATCGACACGCGCCTGGTGTTCCGTGGCGAGCGGCTGGGTGAGCTGAACGTCAACACCCGGCTCGACCCGCTGGGCAAGAACAAGCCGCTGTCGGGTGATTTCCGCCTGTCGGGCCTGGACCTCTCGGTGGCCCGGCCCTTCGTGCCGATGGTCGAGCGGTTGGCCGGCCAGCTCAACGGCAGCGGCCAGCTCTCGGGTACCTTGCTGGCACCGCAGGTCAACGGCAACCTGGCGCTCAGTGGCGGCGAAGTCAGCGGCGCGGAGCTGCCAGCCAGCCTGCAGGCACTGTCTGTGCAGGCGCAGATCGCCGGTGAGCAGGTGCGCCTGGAAGGCAATTGGCGCAGTGGCGAAGCAGGGCGCGGGCAGTTGAGCGGCAACCTCACCTGGGGCCAGGCGCTGGGCATGGACGTGCGCTTGCAAGGCCAGCAACTGCCGATCACGGTGGAGCCCTACGCCACGCTGGAGGTCGCCCCGGACCTGACCTTGCGCCTGATCGACGACAAACTGGCGGTCACCGGCAAAGTACTGGTGCCCAAAGGCAAGATCACTGTGCGCGAATTACCGCCTTCTACCGTCAAGGTCTCGGACGATACGGTCATCGTTGGCCGCCAGACCGAGGAGGGCAAGCCACCCATGGCGATGGCCATGGACATTGACGTCGAAGTGGGCCAGGACAAGCTGTCGTTCACCGGCTTTGGCCTTACCGCCAACCTGCTTGGCCATGTGCACATCGGTGACAACCTCGACACCCGCGGTGAGTTGAGCCTGGCAGACGGTCGCTACCGCGCCTACGGCCAGCGCCTGACCATCCGCCGCGCGCGCCTGCTGTTCGCCGGGCCGATCGACCAGCCTTACCTGGACATCGAAGCCATCCGCAAGGTAGACGATGTGATTGCCGGTATTCGCTTGAGTGGCAGTGCCGAACAGCCGACCAGCCAGGTGTTTTCGGAGCCGGCCATGAGCCAGGAGCAGGCCTTGTCCTATCTGGTGCTGGGGCGGCCATTGGGCACCTCCGGCGAGGACAACAACATGCTCGCCGAAGCGGCACTGGGCCTTGGCCTGGCAGGCAGCGCCGGTATCACCGGTAGCCTGGCCTCCAGCCTGGGCATCGACGACTTCCAGCTGGATACCGAAGGCTCGGGCAATACCACCAGCGTGGTCGCCAGTGGCAACCTCACCGAGAAGCTGAGCCTTCGTTACGGGGTAGGGGTGTTCGAGCCAGCGAACACCATCGCTTTGCGTTACAAGTTGAGCAAGAAGGTCTACCTGGAGGCGGCCAGCGGTTTGGCCAGCTCCCTGGATATCTTCTACAAGCGCGACTTCTAGGTTGAACGCGGCGGCGCCGTCAACGGACGGTGGCCGCGTCGATGAACTCATTACTGTCGGGTGAGGGTGGCGGGGTGGGGGCGCGTACCGGGGTGATCAGGCTGGTGTACTCCTCGATCAGCCGGTTCAGCGCTTCAGGCGGCTCACTGGCCTGGAACTGCATGCGGATCTGCACTTCGTCAGGGTCTCGGCTGTCGCCCTGGCGACCCTGGCCACCGATGGTGACCTTGAAGCTGGCAGCCTTGTTCTCGCTGGTAGGCAGTAATGCCGGCTGTGCCTCGGTGCCTTTGACACGCACCGACAGGTCAACCTGCATGCGCTCCAGCGCCAGGCCTTTGGGCGACACCAGGGCGAACAGCGGTACACGCATGATGTGCTGGCCGTCCATGGCCACTTCCACCATCTTGGCTTTCATGGGGGCGCCCAACGCTTCGCTGTCACACTCGAAGAACTGGTCGAACAGGTTGATGTACTGCTGCGCGATCAGGCTGTTGGTGGCACTGGCGGCTTCTTGCAGGCCGCGAGTGATCTCGCGCAGGTCGATTGAAGTCATGGGCGCGGGGGCCTTGTCCATTGCGTGGGTTCCTCAGGCCAGAATGGCCCCTTGTTGCTGATCAAGGGGCCAGGCGGAAGTGAGCGAAAAACATCAAGGTCTGGTTCAACCTTTTTTGTCAGCTTTGTCCGTGGGTTTGTTTGCAGCGCCGGGTGCTTTGTCGTTTTCCACCTTGAGCCCCGGTGTGTCGGCTGCCGGGTTCTTGAGGGTATCGCGCTGCGAGATCTGGTCGGGGCTTTCCAGGGCGGCGTTTTTGACCACCGTAGGTTTGGTCGCAGCGTCGGTGAGGAACTCGATCAAGCGCATGACCGCTTCCGGCGGCTCCTGGCGTTTGAGTGTGGTATTGAATGCATAGCGGGCGCGGGTATCGGTCTTGCGGGTTTGCGTGGATTTGTGGCTGACGCTGCCCCTGACGTTGAGCTTGAACGGCCCCCAGCCGATCGAGCCGCTGGCGGTGGCGTTCATGTCCTTGCTGGTCACGTCCTCCGACATCTGGTTGATGACCAGCTCGAACTCGACATTACCCTCCTCAATGGTAATGTTCGGGTGGGTAATGGCCGCCAGCAGCGGCACCTTCATGGTCTTGCTGACCACACCTTTGTATTCGCCCTGTTCGTCGACGATGGTTTCGTCATAGTCGAACTGGATGGCCACGGCCTTGCCGTTCTGGATGCAGACCTGCATCAGGAAGTCGGCGTACGATTTACTCGCGGTAACCTGCGCCTGGACCATGGCTTGCAGGGGGCCGGCGATCATGCGATCCATGGGCAGGGCATTGATGACCGAGCCAATGAGGCTGTTGTCTATCGACATAGTGGGATGCTCTTTCTAGTGGGTTGGAGCCGCCGAGGATGCTCTGGGCGGCAGGGGTTCAGCGGGCGCACGCCTCCTGGCGGCGGATGTTGCCGATTTGGCGCAGGCTCAGGCCGTACTTGTTGGCCAGCAGGCTGCGGGACAGGCCATTGGCGCTTTCTTTCTGGATTTGCTGGTTACGCAGTTGGCGCAGGAAGTGGTCCGCCTTGGGGATCTCCAGGGCTACCCCGGCAAAGCGCTTGATCAGCGCATCGAGCGCTTCGGGCGGGAGGACGTCGGCGAGCTTGGTGCGCTCGCGGTGCTTGGGGATGTATTTGGGCCTGCCGCCGAACGCGCAGGTCAGCTGGTAGGCGTTGTCGATGCCGATGCAGGTGATCAGTGCCTGCAACGAGTGGGGCAATTGGCTGATATCGATCTGGCTCAAGTCTGGCGTTTGCATGTGGCGCTCCTTCGGGATAAGGGGATATGCGACCCGATCACCCGTGGCGTTATGTCGGAGGGTGTGAGCAAATTCTGTGCGACAGCCGAGGCGTGTCGCTAGGCGGCATATGGGTTGGCGGCTGTAGCTTCGGTGAACAGGTTTTGCAGGCAGCAATATCCGCGCATGTAGGAAATGGCGTTGCTGGTAGGCTGCATAGGGTGATTTCCCGCTCGCTCACTGCCGTTCTCAACGAAAGGGTGCTGAACCCTTAGTCGCAGGGAAAACTGCTCAGCAAGCTGGCGCTGTGCAGGTAGGCTTGGGGCGCCGTTCGCATGCTTGCAGGCAACGTTCGCCAATCCACCAGCAGGCACAGGGTGTACAGGGGCTGCCCATCGCGCTGGCCGATCACCTGCCCGTCAAAGCTGCGCCGGTACAGGGCCTGGGTCTGGCGTACGGCTTGCACCTGGTCGGCCTGGGCCAGGGTTTCCCGGGCCAGGTGGGGGAGGCGGGTGGTGGGCACGGTGAAGTTCAGCGGCCTGTTGTCCCCGCCCAGGTAGCCGGCCTGGCGTACCCGTTGCCACAGTTGCTGCCACTGGCTGGTGCCGGCGTGGGTCGCCAGCTCGCGGCCCAGCTCCAGCAGGTGCTCGGCGGGTACCTGCTGGGTATCCAGGGCGTGAACGTAGACGGGGGAAAAAAACAGCGAAGTGAGGAGCAAGGGTTTGTACACGGTGCCTCCGGCATGGGTGCTTGGAGGTTTCATGCTTTCAGGCTGTCACCGCCTGACCCAGCAGGAAATGCAGCGCCGGGGCCGGTGCCCGTTGTATCATTGCCGCGGCTCATTGCGAGCCATTTGCCCCTGATGTTGCAAGGAACCTTCGATGACACACGTGCAGCGCCTCAAATATTCACTTCTGATCATACTGGTCGTACTGGGCCTGATGCTGGGCCTGTCCCACCTGCAGAAGCAGGGCACTATCAGTGAACAGACGTTCCAGATGCTGGCCATCGCCATTGCCGTGGTGGTGGTGGTGATCAATGGCATCCTGCGGCGCAAGGTCAAGCCTTGACCTGCGCGGGCCGGCCAAGCCTGGCCGGCCAGGCACTCAGCGCGCGGGCGCTTGTTCCAGTATGGCGCGCGCCTGGGGGGCAAGGCTGTAGCACTTGTCGCTGCCCAGCTGGATCACCCCCTCGCTGCACAGGCGCTTGAGCACTTCGCGCACGCTGAGGAACGACAGCGGAATATCCAGTTGCTCCAGTTGCGCGTGCACGCCACGCACGCCAATGCTGCGGCCATTGCGGTCGGCGGCGTGCAGGGCGTCGATCACCTTCAGGCGGATCAGGCTGGTGCGCAGGCCGAAGGTGCGCAGCAATTCGCGGATCTGCTCGTTGCCGGTGCGCTCGTCAGCAAATGCGTCCTGTCCCTTGGGCGCCTTGCCTGGGGCGCGCCCAGCCAGTAATGAGGGTTGCGGGTTGTACATGTGAATGCTCCTTTTCGTGGACGAACCCGAAATGTGGTTGCCTCACTTACTAGGACGAATGAGATCGCAAAAACTGCAACGCACGCGTTAAAAAAATGGCTGTTTTTCATCAAGACGTTCCATCGCCCTGTAAAACGTAAAATTTTCATCTGGCCATTCGTCTGAACGGGATAACCCGCGAACCCGAGGAATGCCCGTGTTTTCACTGTCCCGTCCCATGACCTGCACCAGCCTGGCGGCCGCCCTGGTGGCCTGGAGCGCCACTGCGCTGGCGCAACCTGCTGCAGCCGACGCCAGCGCCCAGATCCGCCGCACCAGCTTCGGCGTGCCGCACATCGTGGCCAGGGACGAGCGCGGCCTGGGCTACGGTGTCGGCTATGCCTATGCCCAGGACAACTTGTGCCTGCTGGCCAACGAAGTGTTGACCGTCAATGGCGAGCGCTCCCGGCACTTCGGCGCCACGGGCAAGACCTTGGAGCAACGCGACAACCTCAGCAGCGACCTGTTCTTCACCTGGCTCAACAGCCAGGCCGCTGTCGACGCGTTCCTCCAGGCGCAGCCGGCGCCGGTACAGGCACTGCTGGCCGGTTATGCCAGTGGCTACAACCGCGCGCTGGCCGAGCGCCGCCGCCAGGGCTTGCCTGCCGAGTGCGGAACGGGTGAGTGGGTGCGGCCGATCAGCAGCCAGGACCTGGTCAAGCTGACCCGCCGCTTGCTGGCCGAAGGCGGGGTTGGGCAGTTCGTGGAGGCACTGGCGGGGGCGCAACCGCCAGGGGCCGGCAGCCAGCTCGCGGCCGCTGGCTATGCCACCGCCCTGGCCCGGCAGGCGCGGTTTGCCACGGAGCGTGGCAGCAATGCCGTGGCGGTGGGTGCCCAGCGCTCGGCCAATGGCCATGGCCTGTTGCTGGCCAACCCGCATTTCCCGTGGATGGGTGGCATGCGCTTCTACCAGATGCACTTGACCATCCCCGGCCAGCTGAATGTCATGGGCGCGGCGCTGCCAGGCCTGCCGCTGATCAATATCGGTTTCAACCAGCACCTGGCGTGGACCCATACCGTCGATACCTCCACGCACTTCACCCTCTATCGCCTGCAGCTCGATCCCAAGGACCCGACCCGTTACCTGCTCGACGGCAAGTCATTGCCGCTGGCCCGGCAAACCGTCAGCGTGGCAGTCAAAGGTGAGGATGGGCGACTGAGCCAGGTACAGCGTGAGGTGTACAGCTCGCAGTTCGGTCCGTTGGTGCAATGGCCTGGCCGCCTGGACTGGGACACGCATGCGGCCTACAGCCTGCGTGACGCCAACCTGGACAATACCCGCGTGCTGCAGCAGTGGAACCAGATCAACCGCGCTGAAAGCCTGGCGGCCCTGCGCGGCTCGGTCGAGCAATTGCAGGGTATCCCGTGGGTCAACACCATTGCGGTGGACCAGGCGGGCAGGGCCTTGTACCTGAACCAGTCAGTGGTGCCTTATGTGGACCAGCAGATGCTCGACACTTGCAGCAATCCGCAAGCGCCGGGCAGCCTGGTGGTGCTGGACGGCTCACGCAGCGCCTGCCAGTGGAAGGTCGATGCGCAGGCGGCACAACCGGGTATTTTCCCGGCAAGGCTGCTGCCAAGCCTCGAGCGCGACGATTACGTGCAAAACTCCAACGACCCGGCCTGGCTGGCTAACCCGGCGCAGCCCCTGACCGGGTTTTCGCCGCTGGTCAGCCGCAGTGACCAGCCGTTGGGCATGCGCGGCCGCTTTGCCCTGCAGCGCTTGCAGGGCAAAGCGCGGTTGGGCGTCGATGACCTGCAGCGTATGGTCACCGACGACGAAGTCTACCTGGCCAGCCTGGTGCTGCCCGACTTGCTGCAATGGTGCCAGGGCGCCAGTACAGACGTGCAGGCCCTATGCACCAGCCTGGCGAACTGGGATGGCAAGGCCGACCTCGAGAGCGGCGTGGGCCTGGTGCATTTCCACAACCTGCTCACCGCCTTGGCTGAGCACCCGGACAGCTGGCGGGTTGCGTTCGACCCGGCCGACCCGCAACACACCCCGCGCGGGCTGGCCGTGGAGCAGGCGGCCGTGCGCAAGCGGGTGCACGAGGCGGCACTGGCCTCACTGCAGCAGGTGGCCGAGAGCGGTATGGCGCCACAGGTGAAGTGGGGGCAGGTGCAGCAGGCACTCGATGGCACGCCGGTGCCGGGCGGCCCGCAGGCCTTGGGGGTGTACAACGCGATGTACAGTGTGCCGCACGGGCAGGGCAAGCGCCTGGTGGTCAGTGGTACCAGCTATCTGCAACTGGTCAGTTTCACCGACAAGGGGCCAGAGGCCCGCGGGTTACTGGCGTTTTCGCAGTCCAGCGAGGCGGCATCGGCACACGCCAGTGACCAGACCAAGGCCTTTGCGGCCAAGCAGCTGGCGGTAATTCCCTTTACCGAGGCGCAGATCAAGGCTGACCCGCAGTACCGCGAAGTGGTGATCAGTGAAGCCGACAAGGGCGCAGTGGCACAGCACTAAGGGCGTTTGGCCCGATCGCCGGCGAGCCAGCGCCCACAAGCTCCCACCGTATTGAAGGCCTGGTGGGAATTGGGGGCCGGCTTGCCGGCGACGTTGCCTTCAGGAAAAGTCGAACGGCGCCAGCTGAAACCCTTGCTCGTCAACCTGCAAGGCCCAGCCCCGGCGGTCCCAGTCGCCCAGCACGATGCGCCGGGCCGGTTGGCCGTCCACGACCAGCTTGTGAATCGCTGGCCGATGGGTATGGCCATGCACCAGGGTACGCACGCCATGCGCCGCCATTACCTTGGGCACTTCCTCTGGCGTGACGTCGACGATTTCAGTGGATTTCATCCGCCCCTGGGTGCGGCTTTCGCTGCGCAGCTTGCGTGCCAGTCTGTAGCGAGCCGACAGCGGCAGGTGGCGCAGAACCCACAGGCTCAGTGGGTTGCGCAGCAGGCGGCGCATTTTCATGTAGCCCACGTCGCGGGTGCACAAGGTGTCGCCGTGCATCAGCAATACCTGCTCACCGCCCAGCTCGATCACGCAGGGGTCGTCGAGCAACGTGCAGCCGGCCGCCTCGCAGAAGCGCTGGCCAAGCAGGAAGTCACGGTTGCCATGCATCAGGTAGATGGCCGTGCCGCTGTCGCCCAGCTGCCGCAGGGCACGGCAGATCGACTGCTGGAACGGCGTCATGGCATCGTCGCCTACCCAGGCCTCGAAGAAATCGCCAAGAATGTACAGCGCCTGGGCGTGGCGCGCGCGGCCATCGAGCAGATCAAGAAACGCCCGGGTAATGTCCGGGCGTTCTTCTTGCAGGTGCAGATCAGAGATCAGCAGAATCACTCAATGATCTCGGCTTTCTCGATGACCACGTCGTCTTTCGGCACGTCCTGGTGGCCGGCTTTGGAACCGGTGGCGACTTTCTCGATGGCATCGACCACTTCACGGCCTTCGATCACTTCACCGAACACCGCGTAGCCCCAGCCCTGCACGTTCTTGCCGCTGTGGTTGAGGAAGTCGTTGTCGGCAGCGTTGATGAAGAACTGGGCCGAGGCAGAGTGCGGCTCCATGGTACGGGCCATGGCGATGCTGTACTTGGTGTTCTTCAGGCCGTTGTCAGCTTCGTTCTGGATGCTGGCGCGGGTTTTCTTCTGGCTCATGCCAGGCTCGAAGCCACCGCCCTGGATCATGAAACCTTTGATCACACGGTGGAACACGGTGTTGTCGAAATGGCCGTCTTTGACGTATTGAACGAAGTTCTCAACAGTTTGCGGAGCTTTTTCGGCGTTCAGTTGCAGGACGATATCGCCGTGGTTGGTGCTCAGTTTGACTTTGGACATGCTGAAATTCGCTCTTTCAAGGCATACGGGAATGAGGGCGCGCAGGGCGCGTGCTTACACCTGACGCAGGCTCAGGCGCTCGCGACACATGGCGCGCATTGGCCATTTTGCCACGCCGCGGCAAAAAGCCGTGATAAATCACGCCAGTTTATCCGGGCCCGACTGTCGGCAGCTTGACTGCTTCGGCTATGATAGGCCCTTTGATTCAATCGGCCTACCCAGGCCGGACACGTGCATTCAAGGATCCTATGAGCAAGCCCACTGCCGACAACGCGCCCAACGCCGCTGCCAAAGGCGCCCCCGCTGTCCCTGCGAACTTCCTGCGGCCGATCATCCAGGCCGACCTGGATTCGGGCAAGCACAGCAGCATCGTCACCCGCTTCCCGCCGGAGCCCAATGGCTACCTGCACATCGGTCACGCCAAGTCGATCTGCGTCAACTTTGGCCTGGCCAAGGAATTCGGTGGCGCCTGTCACTTGCGTTTCGACGACACCAACCCGGCCAAGGAAGACCAGGAGTACATCGACGCCATCCAGCGCGACGTGAAATGGCTGGGTTTCGACTGGGCCGGTGATGTGCGCTATGCCTCCGACTACTTCGACCAGTTGCACGACTGGGCGGTCGAGCTGATCAAGCGGGGCAAGGCCTATGTCTGCGACCTCACCCCCGAGCAGGCCAAGGAATACCGCGGCAACCTCAAGGAGCCAGGCAAGAACAGCCCGTTCCGCGACCGCAGCGTGGAAGAAAACCTCGACCTGTTCGCCCGTATGAAAGCCGGTGAATTCCAGGACGGCGAGCGCGTGCTGCGGGCCAAGATCGACATGGCCTCGCCGAACATGAACCTGCGCGACCCGATCCTGTACCGCATCCGCCATGCCCACCACCACCAGACCGGTGACAAGTGGTGCATCTACCCCAACTACGATTTCACCCATGGCCAGTCGGACGCCATCGAGGGCATCACCCACTCGATTTGCACCCTGGAATTCGAAGGCCACCGCCCGCTGTACGACTGGTTCCTCGATAACCTGCCCGTGCCGGCACACCCGCGCCAGTACGAGTTCAGCCGGCTGAACCTCAACTACACCATCACCTCCAAGCGCAAGCTCAAGCAGTTGGTGGACGAAAAGCACGTCGACGCCTGGGACGACCCGCGCATGTCGACCTTGTCCGGCTTCCGCCGCCGTGGCTACACCCCGGCCTCGATCCGCAACTTCTGCGAAATGATCGGCACCAACCGGTCCGATGGCGTGGTCGACATGTCGATGCTCGAGTTCAGCATCCGTGACGACCTGGACCGCACCGCACCGCGCGCCATGTGCGTGCTGCGCCCGCTGAAGGTGGTCATTACCAACTACCCGCAGGGCCAGGTCGAGCAACTGGAGCTGCCACGCCACCCGAAGGAAGACATGGGCGTGCGTGTGCTGCCGTTCTCCCGCGAGCTGTACATCGACCGCGACGACTTCATGGAAACTCCGCCCAAGGGCTACAAGCGCCTCGAGCCAGCCGGTGAGGTGCGCCTGCGGGGAAGCTACGTGATCCGTGCCGACGAAGCCATCAAGGACGCCGACGGCAACATCGTCGAACTGCATTGCTCGTACGACCCGGACACCCTGGGCAAGAACCCGGAAGGCCGCAAGGTCAAAGGCGTGATCCACTGGGTGCCGGCCGAAGGCAGCGTCGAGTGCGAAGTGCGCCTGTATGATCGCCTGTTCCGCTCGGCCAACCCGGAAAAGACCGAAGAGGGCGGCAGCTTCCTCGACAACATCAACCCCGACTCGCTGCAAGTGCTCAGCGGTTGCCGTGCCGAGCCGTCGTTGGCCCAGGCGCAGCCCGAGGACCGCTTCCAGTTCGAGCGCGAAGGCTACTTCTGCGCCGACCTGAAAGACAGCCAGCCGGGCCGTCCGGTGTTCAACCGCACCGTCACC
Organism: Pseudomonas sp. BJP69; assembly: GCF_007633355.1. Taxonomy (NCBI): domain Bacteria; kingdom Pseudomonadati; phylum Pseudomonadota; class Gammaproteobacteria; order Pseudomonadales; family Pseudomonadaceae; genus Pseudomonas; species Pseudomonas sp. BJP69. The sequence goes on along the minus strand of NZ_CP041933.1, from coordinate 2,985,674 downwards.
CTGCGTGACTCCTGGGGCAGCTGAGGAACCGCCGTGCTAACCATCTACAACACCCTGACCAAAGCCAAGGAAACCTTCAAGCCGTTGGATGGCAACAAGGTGCGCATGTACGTTTGCGGCATGACCGTGTACGACTACTGCCACCTGGGCCACGGCCGCAGCATGGTGGCGTTCGACCTGGTCACCCGCTGGCTGCGCAAGAGCGGTTACGAGCTGACCTACGTGCGCAATATCACCGACATCGATGACAAGATCATCAACCGGGCCAACGAGAACGGCGAAAGCTTCGACGCCCTCACGGCGCGCATGATCGACGCGATGCACGAAGACGAGCGCCGCCTGAACATCCTGCCGCCAGACCAGGAACCGCGTGCCACCGACCATATCGCCGGCATGCACGCGATGATCCAGACCCTGATCGACAAGGGGTATGCCTACGCGCCGGGCAATGGCGACGTGTACTACCGCGTCGGCAAGTTCGTGGGCTACGGCAAGCTGTCGCGCAAGAAGATCGAAGACCTGCGCATCGGCGCCCGCATCGAGGTCGACGAGGCCAAGCAAGACCCGCTCGATTTCGTGCTGTGGAAGGGCGTCAAGCCGGGCGAGCCAAGCTGGGAGTCGCCATGGGGCCCGGGCCGTCCGGGCTGGCACATCGAGTGCTCGGTGATGTCCACCTGCTGCCTGGGTGAGAGCTTCGACATTCATGGTGGCGGCAGCGACCTGGAATTCCCGCACCACGAGAACGAGATTGCCCAGAGCGAGGCGGCCACCGGCAAGCAGTACGCCAACGCCTGGATGCACTGCGGCATGATCCGTATCAATGGCGAGAAGATGTCGAAGTCGTTGAACAACTTCTTCACCATCCGTGATGTGCTCGAGAAGTACCACCCGGAGGTGGTTCGCTACCTGCTGGTGGCCAGCCACTACCGCAGTGCCATCAACTACTCGGAAGACAGCTTGCGCGACGCCAAGGGCGCTCTGGAGCGCTTCTACCATGCCTTGCGCGGCCTGCCGCGCGTGTCAGCCAAGGGCGGCGAGGCCTTTGTCGAGCGCTTCAGCGTGGCGATGAATGACGACTTTGGCACGCCCGAGGCCTGCGCTGTGCTGTTCGACCTGGTGCGTGAGATCAACCGCCTGCGCGACAGCGATGTAGACGCTGCTGCCGGCCTGGCCGGTCGCCTCCGGGAGCTGGGTGATGTGCTGGGTGTGCTGCAGCTGGACGCCGATGACTTCCTGCGCGCGGGCGCCGAAGGCAAGGTCGATGCGGCCGAGGTCGAGGGCTTGATCCAGGCGCGCCTGCAGGCGCGGGCAGACAAGAACTGGGCCGAGTCCGACCGCATTCGCGACCAGCTGACCGCCATGGGCGTGGTGTTGGAAGACAGCAAGGGTGCCACTACCTGGCGTCTGGCTGACTGATCGGTGCAACTGGGGCCGCTTTGCGGCCCATCGCGACACAAGGCCGCAATGCAGGACTCGAAGATTACACGGTTCTTGTGGGAGCGGGCGTGCCCGCGAAGAAACCAGCGCGCTGCATGGCACCGGCTGCGCCGGTGTTCGCGGGCATGCCCGCTCCCACAGGTTACTGCGTCGGCTTTTCAAATTTGGAGAAAGACAGTTGCTCCTGCAAGTACGGCGGCAACTCCAAGCCAGCGCAGACCCCTGTGGGAGCGGGCATGCCCGCGAACACCGGCGCAGCCGGTGCCAGGCACCGCGTCGCCTGCTTCGCGGGCTTGCCCGCTCCCACAGGTGAATCGCGCAGGCTTTTCAAATTTTGAGAAAGACAGTTGCTCCTGCAAGTACGGCGGCAACTCCAAGCCAGCGCAGGCCCTGTGGGAGCGGGCATGCCCGCGAACACCGGCGCAGCCGGTGCCAGATCCCGCGTCGCCTGCTTCGCGGGCTTGCCCGCTCCCACAGGTGAATAGCGCAGGCTTTTCAAATTTTGAGAAAGACAGTTGCTCCTGCAAGTACGGCGGCAACTCCAAGCCAGCGCAGACCCCTGTGGGGGCGGGCATGCCCGCGAACACCGGCGCAGCCGGTGCCAGATCCCGCGTCGCCTGCTTCGCGGGCTTGCCCGCTCCCACAGGTGAATCGCGCAGGCTTTTCAAATTTTGAGAAAGACAGTTGCTCCTGCAAGTACGGCGGCAACTCCAAGCCAGCGCAGACCCCTGTGGGAGCGGGCATGCCCGCGAACACCGGCGCAGCCGGTGCCAGGCACCGCGTCGCCTGCTTCGCGGGCTTGCCCGCTCCCACAGGTGAATCGCGCAGGCTTTTCAAATTTTGAGAAAGACAGTTGCTCCTGCAAGTACGGCGGCAACTCCAAGCCAACGCAGGCCCTGTGGGAGCGGGCATGCCCGCGAACACCGGCAAAGCCGGTGCCAGAGACCGCGTCGCCTGCTTCGCGGGCTTGCCCGCTCCCACAGGTGAATCGCGCAGGCTTTTCACATTTTTGAGAAAGACAGTTGCTCCTACAGCGTGGCCTTGTGTCGCGATGGCCTGCAAAGCAGCCCCGATGGTTATTTGGCCAGCCCGGCCAATGGGCAATGCAGTACCAGCTTGGCCCCACCCAAAGGGCTCTCGCCAATTTCCAGGCCGAACCCATGCAGGTCGACGATCGCCGCAACGATTGATAGCCCCAGGCCGAACCCGGCGTGGCGGTGGCCTTCATCACTGCGGTAGAACCGCTTCAGTACCGCCGTGCGTTCTTCTGCCGGAATACCCGGCCCGCTGTCTTCGATGGCCACATGCACGCCGGTGTCGTCCTGGGTGGCGGCCACGCGCACCTGCCCACCTTCCGGGGTGAACTTGATCGCGTTACCTACCAGGTTGGCCAGCGCCTCGAACAACAGCTCGCGGTCGCCGTGCAGTGCCGGCAAGTGCCCAGGTTGGTGCAGCTCCAGGTGAATGCCGCCATCTTCGGCCAACGGCAGGTAGAAGTCGTGCAGCTCTACCAGCAAATCATGCGGGTCAAGCTGCACGAAGCCGGCCCGGCGTTGGCGGTCTTCCAGTTCGCTGATGCGCAACAACCCACGAAAACGCGCCATCAGGGTGTCGGTTTCGCCGATGGCCTGGTCCAGTGCCTCGGCTTGCGCGGAATCGTTGTCGCTTTGCTGGCGTATGCGGTACAGCTGGGCGCGCAGGCGGGTCAGTGGGGTGCGCAGGTCGTGGGCAATGTTGTCGCACACGCCCTTGACCTCGTGCATCAGCCGCTCGATGCGGTCAAGCATGGCATTGACGATGGCGGCCAGCATGTCCAGTTCGTCGCGCCGGGCCGACAGCGGTAGGCGGTGCGTGAGGTCGCCGGCGACAATCAGCTCGGCCTGGGCCTGAATGGCCCGGATGCGTTTCAGGGGGCGGCGGCGCAGCAGGTACCAGCCGGCGAAGCCGGGGATCAGGGTGAAGGAGATACCCCAGAGCAGGGCATCGAGAATGATCCGTGTGACGACGAACAATGAGCCGTTATCGCGGAACAGCACCAGCCAGCGCCCATCCTGCACCTTGATGGCCACGGCATCGCAGCTGTCGCGGGGCATGCGCGGATCATCGGCGTCCAGGCAACGCTTCAGCTCATGGATCTTGCCGTCCAGCCGCAGCCCAGGGGGCAGGGCACGAACACTGCCGCCCAGCGGGTTGAGTTGTGCATCGAACAGGCCATAGGCATCGAAGCTGCGTTCCTCGAAAGCCTGGCTGGCAATCAGGGCGTCGTCCAGCTGCTTGCCGCTCATGTGCGCGAACAGGTGCTGACGCTGCAGCATGGAATGGCGGGTGAGCTTGTTCAGGTAGCTGGAAACCTCGAAGTACAGCACCCCCATGAGGATGCTGCTCCAGGCTACGAACAGAAAACTGTACAGTGCCAGCAGGCGGCTGGTGGACGAACTCCAGCCTTTAGACGGGTTCAGCAATGGCATAGCCGGAGCCCCGCACCGTACGGATCAGCGGCGACTGGCCGGGTGAGTCGATTTTCTTGCGCAGGCGGCCGATATGCACGTCGATCAGGTTGGTACCCGGGTCGAAGTGGTAGCCCCACACTTCCTCGAAAATCATCATCCGCGTAATGACCTGGCCGCTGTGGCGCATCAGGTACTCCAGCAGTTTGTACTCGGTCGGCAGCAGGTTGAGGGTGTTGTCGCCGCGGCGCGCTTCGTGGCTGATCAGGTCCAGTTGCAGGTCGGCGACCTGCAAGCGGGTCTGGGTCATCGGCACGCTGTTGCGGCGCAGCAGCACTTCGACCCGGGCGGCCATTTCGTCGGAGGCGAACGGCTTGGTCAGGTAGTCGTCACCGCCGGCGCGCAGGCCGCGCACCCGCTCATCGACGTCGGAGAGGGCGCTGATCATCAGGATCGGCGTGGCGATCTTGAGGTTGCGCAGGGTCGTGACGATGGTCAGGCCATCGACCTCGGGCAGCATGCGGTCCAGGGTGATCAGGTCGTAACCGCCGGCAATGGCCTTGGCCAGGCCTTCACGACCATTGTCGGCCCACTCCACCTCAAGGCCATGGCTGGTAAGTTCGGCGACGATTTCCTGGCCGGTGACGGCGTCGTCTTCGATGGTCAGTACGCGAGGCATGCTGGTTCCTGGGCATCTAATGGAGACTCGATTGTGCCAAAGAATAGACAACCGGCGATTTAAGAAAAATTCATCTTGCCACAACCCGCCTGGCTTCACCCATTGTGAAGACAGACGAGCATGTCGCAGCAGGCTGTGAGAGGATGTCCGTCAACACAGCCAGGACCCCGAACGCAGCCTGATGAAGACACCCAAAAGAATCGAACCCCTGATCGAAGACGGCCTCGTCGACGAAGTACTGCGGCCGTTGATGAGTGGCAAGGAAGCCGCCGTGTACGTGGTGCGTTGCGGTAGCCAGGTGCGCTGCGCCAAGGTCTATAAAGAAGCCAACAAGCGCAGTTTCCGCCAGGCCGCTGAATACCAGGAAGGCCGCAAGGTGCGCAATAGCCGCCAGGCCCGGGCCATGGCCAAGGGCAGCAAGTACGGCCGCAAAGAGGCCGAGGACGCCTGGCAGAACGCCGAAGTGGCGGCACTGTTCCGCCTGGCCGGCGCCGGGGTCCGGGTGCCCAAGCCCTATGACTTCCAGGACGGCGTGTTGCTGATGGAGCTGGTGACCGACGCCGATGGCGATGCCGCACCCCGGCTCAACGACGTGCACCTGGAGGCCGAGGAGGCGCGGGTGTTCCATGCCTTCGTCATTCGCCAGATCGTGCTGATGCTGTGTGCCGGGCTGGTCCATGGCGACCTGTCCGAATTCAATGTGCTGCTCGGCCCGGACGGGCCGGTGATCATCGACCTGCCGCAGGCAGTGGACGCCGCCGCCAACAACCACGCATTCAGCATGCTGCAGCGTGACGTGGACAACATGGCCCACTACTTCGGGCGCTTTGCCCCAGAGCTGAAGAGCACGCGCTATGCCCAGGAAATGTGGGCGTTGTACGAGGCTGGCAAGTTGCTGCCCGATTCCGTGTTGACCGGGGTATTCCAGGACGACGAGCATGAGGCCGACGTTGGCGGGGTAATGCGGGAAATCGACGCCGCCCGCTTGGACGAGGCCCGGCGCCGGGCAGCGCGTGCCGAGGCGGAAAACGGCCCGGCCAAGGCCGAGGAGCCGACACCGCCCTGGCTGCAATGATGTGCTGCCGGTGCAGCCCGCTTCGCAGGTTCCCCACCGAAGCGGGCGCCACCGGCTCAGCCAGTGCCCTGCGCGGCCATTACCTTTGATGCAGGACAATATCTCGTCATCCGGCCTTTTCACTGGCCCCTGACAGGCATAAGGTATACGCCGTTCAAATTCCCTGGAGCAGTCATGTCCAACCAATTCCCCTCCGTTCGTCCTCGCCGCCTGCGCCAGAACGAGTCCCTGCGCACCGTATTCCAGGAAACCGAATTCCGCCTTGAAGACCTGATCCTGCCGATCTTCGTGGAAGAAGGCATCGACGACTTCGTGCCCATCAGCAGCATGCCCGGCGTGAACCGCATCCCTGAGAAGCGGCTGGCCCAGGAAATCGAGCGCTATGCCCGCGCCGGTATCAAATCGGTGATGACCTTCGGTGTGTCTCACCACCTGGATGCCGTTGGCAGCGACACCTGGAACGAAAACGGCCTGGTGGCGCGCATGTCGCGTATCTGCAAGGACACCGTGCCGGAAATGGTGGTGATGTCCGATACCTGTTTCTGCGAATACACCAGCCACGGGCACTGCGGCGTACTGCATGACCACGGCGTGGACAACGACGCCACCTTGGTCAACCTGGGCAAGCAGGCGGTGATCGCTGCCGCTGCCGGTGCCGACTTCATCGCACCTTCGGCGGCGATGGACGGCCAGGTCCAGGCCATTCGTAGCGCGCTGGACGGTGCAGGCTTCCACGACACTGCGATCATGGCCTATTCGACCAAGTTCGCCTCGTCGCTGTACGGCCCGTTCCGCGAAGCAGGCGGCACGGCGCTCAAAGGTGACCGCAAGAGCTACCAGATGAACCCGATGAACCGCCGCGAGGCCGTGCGTGAATCGCTGCTTGACGAGCAGGAAGGTGCAGACGTGCTGATGGTCAAGCCGGCCGGTGCCTACCTTGACGTGATCGCCGACATTCGTGCGGCCTCGCGCCTGCCGCTGGCGGCGTACCAGGTCAGCGGTGAGTACGCGATGATCAAGTTCGGTGGCCTTGCCGGTGCCATCGACGAAGGCCGCGTGGTGCGCGAAAGCATTGGCGCTATCAAGCGCGCCGGTGCCGACCTGATCCTGACCTACTTCGCCATGGACCTGGCCCGCGAAGGCATTTGAGCAGCAAAGCAGCTCCCCTGGCCTGGGGGCGGGCTTACCCGCCCCCAGCGCAATTCCCTACAAAAATTCATTAAGCGCTGAATTATTTTGTGTCCCGTTGTATCAGATGCCATAGAGCATTGATCGACAGGGATACAGGCATGAAATCTCGCAGGAAAAGCGTCAAACCTATTGGCCTCAAGGACATCACGATCGTCGACGATGCCAAGATGAAGAAGGCGATCACCGCCGCTGCACTGGGTAACGCCATGGAGTGGTTCGACTTCGGGGTCTATGGCTTCGTCGCCTATGCATTGGGCAAGGTGTTCTTCCCCAACGCCGACCCCAGTGTGCAAATGATCGCGGCGTTGGCCACCTTTTCGGTGCCATTCCTCATTCGCCCCCTGGGCGGGCTGTTCTTCGGCGCCCTCGGCGACAAGTTCGGCCGGCAGAAAATCCTTGCCGCCACCATCGTCATCATGTCCCTCAGCACCTTTGCCATTGGCTTGATACCGTCCTATGCCAGTATCGGCATATGGGCGCCGATACTGCTGTTGCTGGCGAAAATGGCCCAGGGCTTCTCGGTGGGCGGCGAGTACACCGGCGCGTCGATCTTCGTGGCCGAGTATGCGCCTGACCGCAAGCGCGGCTTCCTTGGCAGCTGGCTGGACTTCGGCTCGATCGCCGGCTTCGTGCTGGGCGCCGGGGTAGTGGTGCTGATTTCCACGGTGCTTGGTGAAGAAAGGTTCCTTGAGTGGGGCTGGCGCCTGCCGTTCTTCCTGGCATTGCCGCTGGGCATCATCGGCCTCTACCTGCGTAACGCCCTGGAGGAAACCCCCGCGTTCCAGCAGCACGTCGACAAGATGGAGCAGGGTGACCGCGAGGGCCTGGCGTCGGGGCCCAAGGTGTCGTTCAAGGAAGTGGCGACCAAGCACTGGCGTAGCCTGGTGACCTGCATTGGCGTGGTGATCGCCACCAACGTCACCTACTACATGCTGTTGACCTACATGCCCAGCTACCTCTCGCACAACCTGCACTACAGCGAGGACCATGGCGTACTGATCATCATCGCGATCATGGTCGGCATGCTGTTCGTGCAGCCCATTATCGGCCTGCTGAGCGACAAGTTCGGCCGTCGCCCGTTTATCGTGGTCGGCAGTATCGGGCTGTTCGCCCTGGCCATTCCGGCGTTCATGCTGATCAACAGCGGTGTGCTGGGGTTGATCTTCTCGGGGCTGCTGATCATTGCCGTGCTGCTGAACTTCTTCATCGGTGTGATGGCGTCGACGTTGCCGGCGATGTTCCCCACTCACATCCGCTACAGCGCACTGGCCAGTGCCTTCAACATTTCCGTGCTGATCGCCGGCCTGACCCCCACCATCGCCGCCTGGCTGGTGGAAAGCAGCGGCAACCTGTACATGCCCGCCTACTACCTGATGGTGATCGCCGCGGTGGGCCTGGTGACCGGCCTGACCATGAAGGAAACCGCCAATAAACCGCTGCGCGGTGCCGCACCGGCGGCATCGGACATCGACGAGGCGCGCGAGCTGCTGCAGGAACACCACGACAACATCGAGCAGAAGATCGAGGACATCGACGAGCAGATCGCCGAGCTCGAGGCCAAGCGCAAGTTGTTGGTCCAGCAGCACCCGCGCATCGATTGATCAGCGCGGCATGTAGCCACGCTGCCAGGCACGGGGAATGAACCGCGACACCAGGGCCAGCAGGCACGCCAGCACGCAACTGCCGGCCAGTGCCTGCAGGCCCAGGTGGTGTTGCAGCCAGGCGCCCAGCGCGGCGCCCAGCAGCATCCCTGCCCACGGCACCAGTTGCACCCGCCAGCCGTGGCGCCGCTCGCCCAGCAACCAGCGCCCAAGGCCGCGGCCGAAGCGTGACAGTGCACCGGTGACGTAGGTCAGGCCGATTGGCAGGCCGTTCACTTGCTCGACGACTGCGTTGATCATGCCCATGGCCAGGGTCGCGGCCAGCAATGCCGGGAAGGTGGCCGCCAGTGGCCACGCTGCAGCGCAGGCCAGCAACGCCGCCACGACCACCAGCACGGGCCAGGCCCGGCGACGGAAGCCGCGCGCCAGCACTACCCCCAATGTGTTACCCGCGACAAAGCCCAGCAAAGCGCCGCTCAGGCGCAGCACCAGGGCCAGGTCAGCCTGGCTGATCGCCACCGCCAGGCGCGTGGTATTACCGCTCATGAACGATACGAAGTCGCCCAGGGCCAGCAGGCCAATGGCGTCGGTCATGCCTGCCAGCACCGACAGCCCGGCCACCAGGCCAAGGCCGACACGGCCACGCAGCACCTGCAGGCGCAAGCGCCTGGCCGTACGGGTAGTAAGGGGATGGGGTAGCACGGGCAGGCCTCAGGGCAACAGGTTTTCGCGGGCCAGGGTGCCTTTGATGGTGCGCTCGACCACATCCACCAGCACCATGGTCTGGTGATCGACCTCGATGTTCAGCAAATCGCCGGCAGCGTAGCTGGCGAACGTGGTCTGGCGCAGGGTTTCCGGGATCAGGTTGATGGTGACCAGGTTGTCTTCCACGTCGGCCACGGTCAGGCTGCAGCCGTTGACCCCGATGAAGCCCCGCGGGAACACGTACTTGCCCCATGGCGGCGGCATGCGGAAACGGATGAAGGCGCCGGTCTGCTCGATCGACAGTTCGACTATTTCTGCGGTCGTGGCAATGTGGCCAGCCATGAGGTGGCCGCCGACTTCGGCGTTCATCTTCGCCGAACGCTCGATGTTGACCCCTTGGCCGGCCTTGAAATTGCGCAGGTTGGTGCGTTCCAGGGTGGCCGTCATTGCATCGAACCTGACGTGGCTGCCGTCGATCTCGGTGACAGACAAGCACGTGCCCTCGACGCTAACGCTGGCGCCGATCTTCAACTCATCGAGCAGTTCCGGGGTGAGATCGATGGTGAACTGGTTGTGGCCCGGGTAGCTGGTCACATCAAGCAGTGGGCGGACGGCCTGGACGATGCCGGTGTACATGGTGTTGCTCCTGGGCGCGAAAAGAAAACACCCGAACGCTATGCCTGTACGGCCTCAAAAGCAAGGCGCCAGCGCCCTGGTGCTGCCCAGGCATGCGGCCGGGCACACGCAGGGCGCTGGCCGGCTCACACATGCCCGGTGCTGTTGACGATGCGCAGGCACAGCGCTTCGTACGGGTCCAGGTTCACCAGCAAACGGCCATCCTCAGTCAGGTCGCCTTCTACCGTTTCGTTGATCATGTCCACCACCGGCCCTGGCGTGAAGCCCGTTAGCAGTAGCTCCTCGGCGATCACCTCCTGGCTGAAGTTCAACGCACTGATCTGGATGCCGCGCCCCGCCGGTAGCTCATGCACCATGACCAGCAACCCAGGGCTGCTGACCTCCGGCACCAGCACCTGGCGGCTGGTGGCAATGCCGTAGGCCTGGCGCACCGCGAGCAGTTTTTTCACCTTGCAGGCGAAAGAGTCAGGGTTGTCCAGTTGGCTGTCGAGGCTGCCATACAGCGCCCGCGCCCGCGGCATGCCGCGCACTGACGTGTCCGCTTGCGGGTCGAGCCCGGCCAGGTCGTAGCCGCCGCGGTGAATCCAGCGGGTATCGCCGTCGAGCATGCGCTCGGCCACGGCTTCGCCTGGCAAGGGCAGGGCGCCGACCATGTCCCAGCCCGACAGCGCCACCACACCTGGCTGCATGGCGTTGTACATGACCAGCAGCAGGTGCAGTTTCTGGATCTGCTCGATGTCCGCCGGGCCTATTTGGTCGAGGTCGCGGATGCCCAGTGCCGCAGTGATGAGGCTGGCGGTGGTGCAGGCGATGCCATTGGTGACGAAGCGTAGGTTGTAGGGCGCATGCTCGCCCGACAGGCGTTCGTAGATTTCTTCGCGGATGTGCTCGCGCAGGATGTTGCCGGGTAATGTCTGGCCCTTGTACAGGTACATGTCATGGGCATGCAGGGTCCAGAAGTGCACCAGCTCCACGGTCAGTTCGTCGTGGTTCTGCAGGGCATGGATCAGTGAGGCCGGGTCGATGCCGAAGGCGTGCATTTCCTTGAGCATCAGGCGCAGGAACTCGGTGTCGCCGGTCAGCAAGGCATGTTGGTAGGCGGGCCGGGTGACGAAGTCGTAGGACAGGTCGGCACCGCCCTTGGACATTTGCGCAATGTCATCGAGGGTCAGGTTCAGTTCCTGGAAACTGAAGCCGCCGGCCTTGCGGATCATGCCACCGATCAATTGGTTGCCGACCAGCGACAGCGGGTGGCTTTCCGACCAGGCGGTGCCACTGGCACGGGTTTCCACCCCGAGAAAACCGTTGGCATCCAGGCGCAGGCCACGTGCACCCAGGCAATCCAGGGCATGCAGGGCGTCGCCGATGATCATCTGCTGGGCGGCAAAGGTGGGGTCCAGCCAGTTCAGCGACGGTTGGCCATCTTTGAAGTAGTGCAGGTAGACCCAACGCCGGGTCTTGCCGTCGACACCGGTGACCGGTGGGGTGGCGCTCCAGTCGGTTTCCTTGACCCCCGGCTCGAAGAAAATCACTCGCTGCAACTGCCCGACGATGTGATGGCGTGCCTTGAGCTCGTCGCACTGTGCGGGCAGCAGGTTGGCCGAGTCACGTCCGGGTGGCACCTCGGGCAGCAAGTGCCAGTCTTCCTCGCGTATCTCCACCATGTGGTACAGCCCCGGGTAGGCGCCGTAGGCCATTTCCGCCAGGCGGAAGTCGGCGCCCTTGCCGGTGTGCGAGGGGATCAGGTCGTCGATGGTCACCGCATTGTGCGCGGCGGCCATGCGGCTCATCTGGATCAACTCCGGCTCGCTGCCATAGAGCGGGTCGATATCGAAGCTGATGCGGTCGAAGTTGCCGTCTACGCTAGGTGTGAGCTCGCGGTCGCGAATACCGCCAGACAGCTTGATCGGCCCGGTGTGCAGGCCTTGAATGCCGATTTCCGACAGGCGCTTCCACAAGGCTTCATGGGCCAGGGCACCGAGCACCGAGCAGCCCTCTGGGGCGATGATGGCATCGGGGTAAACGGTCAGCCAGACCGAGGCGATTTCCGTGGCCCGGCGGGGCTGTGCCTCGGCGTAGGGTTGTTGCCACAGGCGCGACTGGCCTGAGTACAGGCTGGCGCGCTCCTGGGAAGCCTTGAGCATGGCGCGCGCTTCGAGCCATTTCACGTATGCAGGGTCGGGCTGGGTCATTTCGCGTCCTCTTTGCGTGTCGGCACCGGCTCAGGTTATGACGGCAGAGCGGTCGGATCGTTCGGCTGGGAGCCAGGGCCTGCACGAAATGCCTGGCACAGCGTGCTCAGCGCCGTGCAGCCCACTGCTGCGGTGCCAGGAAGGCGCCGTGGAAGTAATTGCGCAAAGCCTGCATCGCCGGGCTGAACGCCCGCTCGCGGTGCCAGGCCAGCCCCACGCTCATGGGCGCTACCGGGTCGCTGATGGTGACTGTTTCGATGCGCTTGCCCTCCAGCGACCATGGCCGGTGCACCAGGTCTGACAAGATCGCTACGCCACTGCCATTGGCGACCATGCTGCGCACCGCCTCCACCGAACTGGTGCGCACGCGCACGCTGGGCCGTTGCCCGGCCTGCTGCCAATAGCGCATGGCGCTTTGCTCGGCTTCGTCCACGGTCAACAAAATGAACGGCTCTGTGGCGACATCGGCCAGGCTCACGGCCGAGCGTTCGCACAGGGGGTGGTGCGCGGGCAGCCATAGGCGGCGCTCGGAGTTGAACAGCGTTTCTGAAACGATAGCCGGGTGGGTCAGGTTGGCGGTCAGCACCACCGCCATGTCGAAGCGCCCCTCCAGCAGCCCTTGCTCGATGGCACTGCGCTCCTGTTCGTAAAGTTCCAGGGTCACGTCGGGGTGCCAGTGCTCCAGGCGCTGCAAGTGGTGCGGCAGGAAGTAGCCGATTACCGTGTAGCTGGCTGCCAGGCGCAACAGGCCGCTGGCGCGTATGTCCGGCAACGGGCTGTTCAGCGCATCGTCGACGCTGCGCAGGATGACGTAGGCGCGGTTGAGGAAGTGCCGGCCGGCTTCGGTCAGGTTCATGCCCTGGGCGGAGCGCTGGAACAGCAGCACGCCGAGCATGGCCTCCAGCTCTTTGATTGCCGTGGTGACCGCCGACTGGGAAATATTGAGGTGGATGGCGGCCTGGGAGATCTGGCCGATTTCGGCAGTGGCGACAAAGTAGCGCACCTGGCGCAAGGTAAGTGACACGGCAGGCTCCCGGGGTATCTGTTTTTCCGAAGACACCCATTCTGTTTATAGATCTTCCCAAGGGGTAGGGGAGAATCTAACGTGGCTTGCATGCAGCCACAAGCGCCAGGGAGATACGGTCATGCAAGCAGTGGATTTCAACTCGGACATGGGCGAGGGCTTTGGCCCGTGGACCATTGGCGACGGCGTGGATAACGAGCTGATGGGTTACATCAGCAGCGCCAATATCGCCACCGGTTTTCATGCCGGCGACCCCGGCACCATGCGCCGTACGGTGGAGCGGGCCAAGGCCCTGGGGGTTGCCGTGGGGGCACACCCGGGGTTCCGCGACCTGGTCGGTTTCGGTCGCCGGCACATCAACGCATCGGCGCAGGAACTGGTCGACGACATGCTTTACCAGCTCGGGGCGCTGCGTGAAATCGCCCGGGCCCAGGGCGTGAGCCTGCAGCACATCAAACCCCACGGGGCGCTTTACATGCACCTGGCCCGTGACGAGCAAGCTGCACGCTTGCTGGTGGAAAACCTGCGGCTGATCGAACCGCAGTTATTGCTGTTCTGCATGCCCGGCTCGGTGATCTGCCGCATTGCCCAGGAGCTTGGCCAGCCGGTGGTGCGCGAGTTCTATGCCGACCGCGAGTACGACCTGAGCGGCTCGATCGTGTTCACCCGTAACGTAAGGGGCTACCAGCCTTTGGCAGTCGCCGAGCGTGTACTGCGGGCTTGCCGGCAAGGTGTGGTGCGCACCGTCGAGGGCCAGGACCTGGCCATCGAGTTCGATTCCATTTGCCTGCACAGTGATACGCCGGGCGCCCTCGACCTGGTCGAGGCCACGCGCAAGGCGCTGGACCAGGCTGGCATCGTGGTGCGTGCACCGCGCTGACGCTGGCATCCGGCAGCCACAGGCCGGAGCCTGATCATGTTGTTTTCGCCTGCCTTTCTATAAAGATTTCAAGAAAAGGAACAGTCATGGCCGAATCGCTTGCTACAACGCCTATCCGCTACAGCTTCGGCGCCGACGAGCACCTGTTTGCCGAGGTCAGCGAGAGCATGTCGCTGGAAGCCTTCTTCAAAGGTATGGCCGTCACCCGTGCGGTACAGCGCCTGGCGCTGGACGGCGTGCTGGATGTGTGCCTGGCCAATGCGTCGTTCCAGGTGCGTTTCGACCCCGACCGCATCGCCCCCGATGCCCTGCTGGCAGCGGTGCGCGGCGCCGAAGCGCAGGCGGTGGCCGAGCGTTCGTTGCATACCCGCATCATCGAGATTCCGGTGCTGTACAACGACCCCTGGACCCACGAAACCTTGATGCGCTTCCGTGACCGCCACCAGGACCCGGCCAGCACCGACCTGGAGTACGCGGCCCGCATCAATGGCCTGGCCGATGTCGACGCGTTCATTGCCGCGCACAGCGGTGCACCGTGGTTCGTTTCCATGGTCGGCTTCGTCGCTGGCCTGCCGTTCATGTTCCAGATGGTCGAGCGCCAGCGGCAATTGCAAGTGCCCAAGTACCTGCGGCCGCGTACCGACACGCCCCGCCTGACCCTGGGCCATGGCGGTTGTTTCGGTTGCATCTATTCGGTGCGCGGCGCGGGCGGTTACCAGATGTTCGGCGTCACCCCGGCACCGATCTACGACCCGCAACAGACCTTGAGCTACCTGAAGGAGCACATGGTGTTCTTCCGCCCAGGTGACATCGTGCAATTCAAACCCATCGACCGCCGCGCGTATGACCAGGCAGTGGCTGAGGTGGAGGAGGGCCGTTTCGACCTGCGCATTCGCCCGGTGGTGTTTTCCCTGGACGCATTCCTTGCCGACCCGGTCGGCTACCCCAAATCGCTGCAGGAGGTGCTGGCATGATCAAGGTACTCAAACCGGGCCTGGCGACCTCCGTGCAGGACCTGGGCCGCGAAGGCTATTACCACCTGGGCATTCCGCCATCTGGCGCGCTCGACCAGTATGCCCTGAGCGCAGCCAATTACCTGGTGGGCAACCCGCCGGGCGCTGCCGGCCTGGAATGTGCGCTGGTCGGCCCTGAACTTGAGTTCCAGGCAGATGCGCTGGTGGCAGTGTGTGGTGCACAGATGCCCGCCTTGCTCGATGGCCGCGAGCAGCGGCCCGACACGGCATTTGCCGTGCGCGCCGGGCAGGTGCTGCGTTTCAGCTTCCCGACGGCGGGGGCGCGGGCCTACCTGGCAGTGGCGGGGGGTATTGATGTGGCCGAGGTGCTGGGTAGCCGATCGACCTACGCGCTTGGGGCCTTGGGTGGCTTCCAGGGGCGCAAGTTGTTGGCCGGTGACCTGTTGCCGGTCGGTACGCCCACCGGCACCGGCCGCGCCGGCGCAAGCCTGCCGATGGCACTGCGCCAGGCCCTGGGCGGCGAAGTGGTGCTGCGGGTGGTGCCGGGGTTGTATTTTCACCGGCTGACCGAAGCTGCTGCGCAAAGCTTCTTCACCGAAGCCTGGACGGTAGGCTCCGAGGCGGATCGCATCGGTTACCGCTACAAAGGCGGCAGTGCCTTGAGTTTCCAGCCACGGGAGCAACCGTTCGGTGCTGGTTCGGACCCTTCCAACATCGTCGACAGCTGCTACCCCATCGGCTCGATCCAGGTACCGGCCGGGCTGGAGCCGATCATCCTGCACCGGGATGCCGTATCGGGCGGTGGCTACGCCATGATTGGCACGGTGATCAGCGCCGACCTCGACCTTATCGGGCAGATGCAGCCGAATCAGCAGGCACGCTTTCTGAAAGTCAGCCTGGAGCAGGCACTGGAGGCACGCCGCTCTTACAAGAAGAAGCTGGCGTGCCTGGCCCGGTTGTTCAGCTGAACGGAGGACAACTTGCCGATGCGGGGGGGCAAGGGCCGCCAACCCCGCTCGGCCATTTACGCGGGTTGCTGGGCCAAACCGTTACTGACGTTGCGCCCCAGCACCAGCACGGTGACGAAGCCACAGCCCACCAGTGCCGTGGCCAGGCTCAAGAGCACTGCGGTGCCCATGTGGTCCACCACTTGGCCGCCAAAGAACGAGCCTACGGCAATGATCACCTGGAACAAGGCCACGAACAGCGGCATGCCCCGCTCGACATCCTTGGGCGCGACCACGAACATCCATATATTGGCGCAGGCCGGGAACGCGCCGAAGGCGAACCCCCACAGCGCAATCAGCATCGCCGCGCCGGTCAGGCCGGTGGCGAAGTACGGAAACAGCGCTGTGCTGGCGGCGATCAGCAGTGCCACCAGCATCAGCGAATGGCGCACACTGCGGTTGGCGGCGAAGCCGGCGAAGATATTGCCCATGAACCCGGCCACGCCATACAGCAGCAACAATGAGCCGATGGTCGGGCCGTCGAAGCCGGCGTTCTGTTTGAAGAACGGCGCTACATAGGTGTAGGCGGCAAAATGCGCCAGGCCAATCAACAGCACGGCGATCAGGCCAACACGCGCTTGCGGGTTGATGAACAGCGCCGGCAGGTCGCGCACACCAATGGCTTTTTCGGGCAACAGCCGCGGCAGCAGCAACACCTGCGCCAGGAGCACAGGCACGCCCACCAATGCAGTCACCAGGAAGGTCATTCGCCAGCCCAGCAGGCCACTTAGCCAGGTGCCTACCGGCACGCCCACCACCGTCGCCAGGGTCACCCCGGCCATGATGATCGAGTTGGCCTTGGCCACGCCAACGCCCTCAGGGGCCAGGCGCCCGCTGAGGGCGATGGCAGTGGCCCAGAAGCCGCCGATGCTGACACCCAGCAGCACCCGGCCGAGCAGTAGCAGGCTGAAGTCGCCCGCATAGGCGACGATGCTGTTGGCGATGATCATGATCAGCGTCAGGCCGATCAGCAGGTAGCGCCGGTCCAGCGCGCCAACGCCCACGGAAATGGCCGGGGCGGCCAGCGCGGCCATGATGCCGGGCAGGGTGACCATCAGGCCGGCGAAGCCTGCACTGATACCCAGGTCGCTGGCGACATCGTTGAGAACGCCCACTGGCAGAAATTCGCTGGTGACCAGGGCGAAGGCGCCAATGGCGACCGAGAGGATCGCCAGCCACTGCTGGGTCACACTCTGTTGATTATGTTCAGGACGGCCCCGTGGGGCCTGGCTGGCACTTGGCATGGTGTTGACTTCCAAGGAGGGATGACGCCTGTAGCAGGCGCGGGAGGGGGGATTGGCCGGGGATTATAGGGGTGGGTGTGGGTGGCCGACAGGCGAACGGCGTGATAGTGAACATCAGTGCCATCGATGAAACGCCGGGTGCAGAGCGATTGCTGGCGAATGACGCCTCGGCGTGCAGACCGCTGACCCAAAATATTGCATGAGTCTTCTTGATGCTTTCACCTAGCGGTACTAATACTAAATCACGGCCGCAGAGGGATGATCATGCAAACACGGTTCGTTGTGGTTCCCGCAGTGCCGCTGAAAAAAGAGGTTCAGCCTCGGCGGCTTGGCTTTCCCGCTGCATTGGGCGAGGGTTACGACCTCTACGATACGCAAGACAAGGTGCGTTTGAGCCTGAACTTTGCCACCCGAGCCCAGGCGGAATTCGAGTGTGACTGTCGCAACCGCTGCCCGGATGCCGACGCTGCGGAGATCGCCGGCATGGTCTAGTCACGTACGGTGGGCTTTCACCAAGGGGTGAGGGTAGCGATCAGCCGTGCTTGCGCAGGGCGGCGACCAGTTCGGCCTTGGTCATGCTGGAGCGGCCTTTTATGGCTTTGCTGCGGGCTTCCTTCAGCAGGCTTTCCTTTGTCTGGCTTTCCAGTGAGCTGCTGGATGCGCGCGCGTGCCCGTGGCGGGTGTGTGCTGCCCGCCTGGCCGAATCGGCGCGGGCGGTTTTCTGCTCGCTGGCAGAGGTGCTGTTCCCCGAACCGCCTTGCTTTTCACCGCCGCCGGATTGCTTGTTGACCGTGGCCCAGGCGCGCGCTTCGGCTTCCTCTTTGGCCAGGCCTTTATCCTCATAGGCGTGCTCGATGTGCTCGGCCTTGCGCTTCTGTTTTTCGGTGTACTTGCCTTTGTCGCCGCGTGGCATGGTGTTCACTCCTGCAGTTGTACCTGAACGGTTGAAACGCTCCCCGCCAGAGAGTGCCGGTCACTGGACGAGCGGCACCGCGGGGGCGCATCGACGACAACAGCCCCTGTGGGAGATTCTCTGGTTTCGGGCAAGGGTAGCCGCAGTATCTTCAGCGCCTGTGAGATCGAGCGCCGCCCGCGCGGCGCATCGCGAGCTGCGCTCGCTCCTACGTTTTTTTCGGGCCAATTATGCCTGGGGGATTTGCGCGCGAACCCTTTGGCGCATGCCTCAATATCGCGTCGTATGAACCAGGCGGTCGCGCGCGCCTCTCACAGGCCTCACTGGCCCGAAACAAACGTAGGAGCGAGCGCAGCTCGCGATGCGCCGCGCGGGCGGCGCTCGATCGCACAGGCGCTGCATACCTTGTGGCAAACACCTGTCCGAATCAGGATCAACCAACGGCCTGCCTTTCAATGGTCACAAAGCTGTAACACAGCTGATGCAAAGTGTGCCGGCCATCACAAGGAGCGCTTTTCGATGATTCGCCTGATGAAGTCTGCTGCACTCGCCGTTGCCGTTTCGCTTTGCGCCACTTCCGCTGCATTTGCTGCTGAAAACGTACGCCTGACCGGTTCCGGCGCCAGCTTCCCGGCACCGATCTACCTGACCTGGTTCAAGGATTTCAGCAAGAACACAGCGGGCGTTACCGTTGATTACCAATCCAAGGGGAGTGGCGCGGGCGTTCAGGACTTCCTGAACAAGACCGTCGACTTCGCCGCCAGCGACTCGGCCATGAGCGAAGCCGACATCGCCAAGGTTGCCGAGGGCGTCCAGTTGCTGCCGATGACCGCCGGCGAAATCGTCCTGGCTTACAACCTGCCCGGCAACCCCAAGGGCCTGAAGTTGCCGCGCGATGTTTACTCGAACATCTTCCTCGGCAAGATCACCCAGTGGAACGACCCGAAAATCGCCGCGGCCAACCCGCAAATGAAGCTGCCTGACCTGCCCATCACCGTGGTGGTACGTGCCGACTCCAGTGGCACCAACGCCGTGTTCACCAAGCACCTGTCGGCCATCAACGCCGACTTCAAGAGCACCTTGGGTGAGGGCAACACGGTCAACTGGCCAGCGACCGACAAGTTCATCAAATCGCCGAAGAACGACGGGGTGACCGCTACCGTTCGCCAGACCCCAGGTGCCATTGGCTACATCGAGTACGGCTTCGCCAAGCTGGCCAAGGTGGACTTCGCTGCCCTGGAAAACAAGGCTGGCCAGTACGTGGTGCCGAATGCCGAAAGCGGTGCCCAGGCCCTGGCAGCGGTGAAACTGCCGGAAAACCTGGTCGCCAACCTGCCCGACCCGGAAGGCGCCAAGTCCTACCCGATCACCTCCTACACCTGGATGATCTTCCGCAAGGACAACGGCAACCCGGCAAAGGCCAAGGCCATGCGTGAGATGGTCGAGTACGGCCTCACCCAGGGCCAGAAGATTGCCGACTCGATGGGCTACATCCCGCTGCCGCCATCGGTTGTCGACCAGGTGCGCAAAGCGTCTGCAAACATCCAGTAACACCCAGGCGCTCCCGGCAGCGGCATGAAGCCATGCCGGGGGTGTTTGTCCCTTGTCCCGGAATACGCCATGAACACACCTTTTGCCATACCGGATAATCCCGATTCCGCGTGCCAGCCACCGTCTACGAAAGACTTTCTGGTCGACCGCACCTTCCGTGCGCTTGCCCGTATCGGGGTGGTGCTGGTACTGGCGCTGGTTTTCGCGCTGGTCTACGAAGTGGGCCGCAAGGCACTGCCAGGCATTGAAAAGCACGGTTTCGACGTGCTCCTGGGCAGTGTCTGGGATGTCAACCAAGGCAAGTACGGTATTCTGCCCGCGATCTGGGGTACGCTCTACAGCGCCTTCATCGCCCTGTTGATTGCCGGTTTCTTCGGCGTCAGCATGGCCATTTTCCTCACCCAGGATTTCCTTCCGGCCAGGCTTGCCGCGGTGTTCCGCACCATCGTCGAGCTGCTCGCCGCCATCCCCAGCGTGGTCTATGGCCTGTGGGGCATCTATGTGGTCATCCCGGCCATTCGCCCCCTGACCACCTGGTTGAACAGCGAGCTGGGCTGGATTCCGTTTTTTGGCACCTCCCTCAGCGGGCCCGGCCTGCTGCCGGCCGCACTGGTCCTGGCGATCATGATCCTGCCGACCATTGCGGCCGTTTCGCAAGACGCGCTCACCAGCGTGCCGATGAAAACCAAGCAGGCCGCCTACGGCATGGGCACCACGCACTGGGAAGCCATCCTGAAAGTGATGGTGCCCTCTGCGGCCACCGGTATCTTTGGCTCGCTGGTGCTGGGCCTTGGCCGGGCACTGGGCGAAACCATGGCGCTGGCCATGCTGGTGGGCAATGCCAACACCATTTCCGTGTCCTTGTTCGCCCCGGCCAATACCCTGGCGGCGCTGCTGGCGCTGAACTTCCCGGAAGCCGGCCCGAACGAGATCGAAGTGCTGATGTATGCGGCACTGGTACTGATGTTCATCACCCTGCTGGTGAACGTGCTTGGCTCGATGATCATGCTCTACGCTCAGCGGGGGAATAAACAATGACCAACCTGACAACCCCTGCCGCCGCGCTGCCCAGCCTGCAGCGCCGGCTCGAAGGCCGCGCCTTGCGCAGCCTGGTGTTGACCATCCTGGCCTGGTTGGCCGCGTTGCTGGCCAGTGTGCCGCTGATTTCCGTGCTGTACATGCTGATCACCCGCGGCGGTGCCCGCCTGAACCTGGAAGTGTTCACCGAACTGCCGCCGACGGGGTTCGAGATGGGCGGCGGCTTCGGCAACGCCATGGCCGGTACCTTCGTCATGGTCGGCATCGCTGCCGCCATCGCGGTGCCGGTGGGTATCCTGGCCGCGGTGTTCCTTGCCGAGCTGGGCCCGGACAGCAAGCTGGCCAACGCTGCAAGGTTTGCCGCCAAGATGCTCACCGGCCTGCCATCGATCCTGGCCGGTGTGTTTGCCTACGCCCTGGTGGTGATGACTACCGGCACCTATTCGGCACCGGCAGGCGGGGTGGCACTGGCGGTGCTGATGCTGCCCATCGTGGTACTGACCGCCGAAGAGGCGATGAAGATGGTACCCAAGATCATGAAGGACGCTGCCTACGGCATGGGCTGCACCCGTGCCCAGGTCATCTGCAAGATCGTGCTGCCCACCGGCTTGCCGGCCATTCTCACCGGCGTGATGCTGGCCGTGGCCCGTGCCGCAGGTGAAACCGCGCCCTTGCTGTTCACCGCGCTGTTCAGCAACTACTGGATCTACCACAACGGCGACCTGGCGGTGATGAACCCCACTGCCTCGCTGGCAGTGCTGATCTATAACTTCTCCGGCATGCCGTTCGACAACCAGCTGGAGCTCGCCTGGGCGGCCTCGCTGGTGCTGGTCATGATCGTGCTGGTCATCAACATCCTTAGCCGTGTATTCGGCAAGCCCAAGTATTGAGAACAGGGAGCATCCATCTTGAACGTATCCACCGCACAACGTGCCGCTCCCGTGGCCAGCGAAGCCACCCCCATCGTCATGGACTGCAAGCTGGACAAGATTTTCTACGGCAACTTCATGGCCGTGCGCGACAGCCACGTGCCGATCCGCAAGAACGAGATTACCGGCTTCATCGGGCCGTCCGGCTGCGGCAAGAGCACCGTGCTGCGTAGCCTGAACCGCATGAACGACCTGGTGAAAGGCTTCCGCTTCGAGGGCCACGTGCACTTCCTGGGCCAGGATGTGTATGGCAAGGGCGTAGACCCGGTAGTGGTGCGCCGCTATATCGGCATGGTGTTCCAGCAGCCCAACCCGTTTTCCATGAGCATTTTCGACAACGTTGCCTTTGGCCTGCGCCTGAACCGCTACAAAGGGGACCTGGGCGAGCGCGTGAAACACGCCCTGCAAGGCGCTGCGCTGTGGGACGAAGTGAAGGACAAGCTCAAGGTCAGCGGCCTGTCGTTGTCCGGCGGCCAGCAGCAGCGCCTGTGTATCGCCCGGGCCATCGCTACCGAGCCGGAAGTGCTGCTGCTGGACGAGCCGTGCTCGGCACTTGACCCCATTGCCACCCGCCGCGTGGAAGAGCTGATGGTCGAGCTGAAGAAGGACTACACCATCGCCCTGGTGACCCACAACATGCAGCAGGCGATTCGCGTTGCCGACACCACGGCGTTCTTCTCGGTGGACATTTCCCAGGGGACCCGTACCGGCTACCTGGTCGAGATGGGGCCGACCGCGCAGATCTTCCAGAACCCGCGTGAACAACTGACCAGTGACTATATCAGCGGCAAGTTCAGCTGACCCATCGCTGCACAAGGGGGCGGTGCTGCAACCAGGGAGGTGGCAGCACCGCCCGCACAACCTTTGGTTAAAGTGTTACCCAGGATTTCCAATGCAACCGATGCGTCGATTAGATCTGTCTGCGGTAGAGCGCGCTCTGCGCGAGGTGCAGGGCCGTTTTGCCGAGCTGAGCCAACACTTCACCGAACCGCGGGACCCGTTCACCGACGAGGTGCTGCTGAATGTGGTTGAAGGCTACGCGCTGATTGACGACTATGTCGCTCGCGGAATAGACCTGTTCGACCTGCAACAGCTGAACCTGATGCTGGAAATCAATGCCACGGTGCTGTGTGGCCGTGACCCGGCCCGGCGCGTGGAGTTCGCGGCGCACCTGGCGGCGACCGAAGCGCATTTTTTCAACAATGTGGAAGGTGGCATCAAGGACTTGCATAACTGGTATTGCGCCTACCGCAGCGATTCGATCTGGAAGCGGGCAGCCGGTGTGTACGTACGTATCCTCAGCAAGCCACAGCTGTTCATCGAAGGTAACAACCGCACCGGCTCGCTCATCGTCAGCTACCTGCTGATGCGTGCCGGGCTGCCGCCATTCGTGCTGTCGCTGGACAACGCCGAGGGCTACTTCAACCCGTCCTCGGTCATACGTAATTCCGCCAAACACGGTGTCAAGGCTTTGTACGAACTGCCCAAGATCAAGAAAAAGTACGCCTCGTTCCTCGAGGCCAAGGCGCCTGCGCCCGGCAAGTTCTTCCTGGGCGCCACCGCGGTGCCTGTTTGCGCGGGGGGGCGCTGATGCAACCGTTCACCCTGATAGAGCGCGGGCGGCAGGCCATCGAGCGCAAGCTCAAGCGTGGCCAGGTGCGCATTTCGTTCGATATCGACGACACCCTGGCCTGCCAGCCTGAGCACGCGGCCGCCGAGCACAGCAGGTTGCCGGGCTTCGTCCACCGCTGGCTCGGTGAGCCCCTGCGCAGCGGTACCCGCGAGCTGATTCGCGACCTGCGCCGCCAGGGCTGCAGCATCTGGATCTATACCTCGTCCGGGCGCACCCCAGCGTACATCCGCCGTTGGTTGCTGCTGTACGGCATTCATGTGGACGGGGTGGTCAACAGTGACCGCCACCAGCACATACTGGCGCGGAATGGGCTGGCGCATTCCCCGTCCAAACTGCCTTCGGCCTTCGATATCGACCTGCATGTGGATGACTCCGAAGGCGTGCGGCTGGAAGGCGTGGACCATGGTTTCCGCGTTGTGGTGGTGTGCCCGCAGGACCAGCACTGGGCGCAGAAGGTCAAGGCCGCAGCGGTGGACGTGCAGGCCCGCCTGGCCCGGCAGCAGCCGCACCGCTACGAAGCGCCTGTGAGATCGAGCGCCGCCCGCGCGGCGCAATCGCGAGCTGCGCTCGCTCCTACGTTTGTTTCGGGCCAGTAACGCCTGTGACAGGCGCGCGCGGCCGCCTTGTTTGTACGGCGCGATATTGAGGCATGCACCAAGGCGTTCGCGCGCGAATCCCACAGGAATAATTGGCCCGAAACAAACGTAGGAGCGAGCGCAGCTCGCGATTGCGCCGCGCGGGCGGCGCTCGCTCTAACAGGCGCTGCCATACCTTGTGGCAAACACCTGTCAGCCCTAAGGCGATCCCTGTGGGAGCTGGCTTGCCGGCGATGGGCCGCAAGGCGGCCCCGGTTCATTCAGGCGTATTGATACCCGCCTGCCACGCCTGCCTACACCCTAAGTCTTGCCCCCCGACCCCAGCAGGTCCCAAGACCAAATCACCGCGCCACACCCTCCGCCCCAAAGCACCCGCCAACCCACGCCAAAGCAGCGTTCCGGGTGGCCTGCCGGCTTCTGATAATCGCCTCCGACATCCTGTCCCCCGTTTGGAGCGCGCCATGCACAACAACAAAAAGCACCTGCCGCCTCGTTTTCTCGCTGCTGCCTTCGCCAGTGTTTCCGCCTTGGGCCTGAGTGGTGCCGCCGAAGCCGAGATCATGCTGTACGACAAGGACCAGACGACATTCTCTACCGATGGCTACATCAACGCCTTCTATGTCAACAGCAAGGTCGACCGCGAGGGCGAGCAGTTCGACCGGCGCCAGTCGCGGGTGAAGATGGGCTTTTTGCCCAACTACATCGGTTTCAACATGGGCAAGCAGGTAGACGACCTGAAACTCGGCGCGCGGGCGTCGTTCTGGGTCACCATCAACGACAGCGAAACCAACGGCACCGATACCGCCATCGACGTGCGCCAGTTCTACGGCACGGTGGCCAACCCTGAGTGGGGCGAAGTGCTGATCGGCAAGGACTTTGGCCTGTTCGCGCGCTCCAACATCCTGTTGGACGAGCTGCTGGCCGGTTATGGCCAGGTCAGTGACACGCTGGGCCTGGTGGATGGCGGCGGGGTGTCGTTCGGCAACATCGGCAGCGGTTATCCCTATCCGTTTCCCACCTCGCAGATCACCTACCGCACGCCGGTGATGGACGGCCTGCGCGTGGCGGTCGGCATCATGGACCCTGTGGATACCAACGACAGCAGCCCGACCGGCAAGGCCTACCAGGAAAACCCACGCACCGAGAGCGAAATCACCTACCAGTTCGACCTGGCGGGGGCGCAGATCTACAGCTGGGTCAACGGTAGCTACCAGACCTCGGACAACACCGACTCGACGGTCAAGTCCGTCACCTCCAAGGGGGTCGGCTATGGGGTGCAGGCGAAGCTGGGCGGCTGGTCATTGACCGGCTCTGGGTTCCAGGCCAAGGGCATCAACCCGTTCTTCACCAATAACGCGGGCGAGCCGGTGTTGCGTAATGTGGACAGCGACGGCTACCTGTTACAAGGCTCCTACAAGTTCGGCAAAAACCGCGTGGCGCTGTCGTATGGCAAGACCAAGGACGATGGCAACGGTGCGGTGGGCAGCGGTGCCGACTACAAGACCCGTGGCGTAGCGTTGTTCCACGACGTCAACGACAACCTCAAGCTGGTGGCCGAGTACAACCAGTTCTCCATCGATGGGCATGAGGGCAGTGCGCAGAATGAAGACACCGATACCTTGGCTGTGGGCGCGGTGCTGACCTGGTAAGCACGGGGCGGCAAGGCAGGCGCAGGTGAAGCTGGCACTTACACCCTTGGAACCGCCCACCCGCTACCCAAGTAGCATTCGCCCCACGTACCCGGCTTCGTACACTGCACCTTCAGCCGCCCTGCGCCGGAGACTTTGATGCAACAGGCCCTCAACGACGGTGTGCTCAGCGCCATGTCCCAGGCCACCGATGCCCGGTTGGCCGCCCAGGACCTGGCGCGACAGCTCCTGCACCCCCACCTGGGCCTGGTGCTGTTTTTCTGTTCCGCCGAATACAACCTGCAGGAACTGGCCCAGGCGTTGGAACAGGGGTTTGGCGGCATCCGCCTGGTGGGGTGCACCAGTGCCGGCGAAATCACCCCTCAGGGGTACGGCCGCAACTGCGTGACCGCGCTGGGCTTCGATCACCGGCACTTTTCCATCGCCACCGGGCTGATCGACGAAATGGAGCACTTCAGCCTCATCGATGCGCAACAGATGGTCGAGCGCCTGGTCGGCACCTGCCGCAGCAATTCGTTGGCGCCGATCAAGGGCCACAGCTTCGCCCTGACCCTGCTCGACGGGCTGTCCAGCCGGGAGGAAATGGTCCTCGCTGCCCTCAGCGCGGCGTTGGGGGACATCCCGCACTTCGGCGGTTCGGCCGGCGACGACAACTACCTCAACCGCACGCATGTCTACCACGGCGGCGCCTTCCACAGCGGCGCAGCGGTGGTGGTGCTGGTCAACACCTGGCTCGACTTCGAAGTGTTCACCACCCATCACATCCAGCCGCGCCAGGAAAAACTGGTGGTCACTGGCGCCGACAGCGGCCAGCGCCGTGTATTCGAGCTGAATGCCGAACCCGCTGCCGAGGAATATGCCCGGCTCATCGGTGTGCCGGTGGCGGCGCTCGATTACCGGGTGTTCGCCGCGCACCCGTTGGCCGTGCGCATTCACGACCAGTACTACATGCGCGCCGTCCAGCGTGTGCACGATGACTTGAGCCTGAGTTTCTACTGTGCCGTGGAGAACGGCATCGTGCTCACGGCCATGACCCCAGGGCCGTTGCTGCCGAACCTGCATGAGCTGTTCGACGGCCTGCACCAGCGCCTGGGCCCGCTGTTGTTGACCATTGGTTGCGACTGCTTCCTGCGGCGTCTGGAACTGGAGGGGCAACACAGCCTGGAACTGGTGGGGGCGTTTCTGCGCGAGCAACGGGTGATCGGGTTCAACACCTACGGAGAACAGTTCAATGGCATGCATATCAACCAGACCTTCACCGGCGTCGCCATTGCCCGCAACCGGCCTCCTGTCGGTCGCTGACCTGCAGGCCGAGGTGGCCCGGCTGCAGCAGCAGAACCATAAGCTGCAGCGCATCAATGGTGCGCTGATCGAACGTGTCGAGTCCGGGGTCACCCGCGGCAACGACCCGTACGCGGCGTTTCAGCATTCGGTGGTGCTGGCCGAGCAGGTGCGCGAGCGCACCGATGCGCTGAGCCAGGCCATGGCCGAGTTGAAGGCGGTGAACCACCTGCTCAGCGAGGCCCGGCAGCGGGCCGAGACCGCGCACCAGCACCAGATTCGCCTGATCACCGACAACGTTCCGGCGTTGATCGCCTACCTCAATGCCGACCTGGTCTATGAATTCACCAACAAGGTGTATGAGGAATGGTACTGCTGGCCGCGTGGCGTGATGCTGGGGCAAAGCCTGCGCGAGGCCCACAGCGAACAGCACTACCAACGCCTCGAGGCCTATGTGACGCGGGCATTGGCGGGCGAGAGCGTGACCTTCGAGTTTGCCGAAACCAACATCAAGGGCCAGGAGCGCTACATGCTGCGCTCCTATGTCCCCAACCGCCTGGCCAGCGGCGAGGTGGTGGGTATCTTCGTGTTGATCCGCGATATCACCGAGCGGCGCAATACCGCGCAGGCATTGCACCAGGCCTATCAGCACCTGGAGCAGCGGGTGCGTGAGCGCACGGCGGAGCTGACCAGCCTCAACGACCAGTTGCTGCAGGAAATTGAAGAGCGCAGCCAGGCGCAAGCGCGGCTGCGCGAAGCCAAGCGCGAGGCCGAACAGGCCAACCTGTCGAAAACCAAGTTTCT
The DNA here is from genome assembly GCF_007633355.1 of Pseudomonas sp. BJP69. Taxonomy (NCBI): domain Bacteria; kingdom Pseudomonadati; phylum Pseudomonadota; class Gammaproteobacteria; order Pseudomonadales; family Pseudomonadaceae; genus Pseudomonas; species Pseudomonas sp. BJP69. The sequence continues at coordinate 2,958,188 of NZ_CP041933.1, read as the reverse complement.
GGCTGCGGTCAGCCATGATTTGCTGCAACCGCTGAATGCGGCGCGGCTGTTCACCAGCGCGTTGCTGGAAAGCCGCGAACCGCAGCACAGTGCCCAGTTGGTCCGCAATGTCAGCAACTCGCTGGAGGATGTGGAGAGCCTGCTGGGCACCCTGGTCGACATTTCCAAACTTGATGCGGGCGTGATCAAGGCCGATATCGCGCCTTTCGCGCTCAGCGAGCTGCTGGACAACCTGGCGGCCGAATATGCCCAGGTCGCGCGTAGCGAGGGCCTGGCCCTGCATTTTGTGGGGTGTTCGGCGGTGGTGCGCAGTGATATCCAGCTGTTGGCGCGCATTCTGCGCAACCTGCTCAGCAATGCCATCCGTTACACCCGCAGCGGGCGGGTGGTGCTGGGTTGCCGGCGCCTGCGTGGCGGCCTGCGGATCGAGGTGTGGGACAGCGGCATCGGCATCGCCGAAGAACACCTGGAGGAAATGTTCCAGGAGTTCCGGCGCGGTGATGTGCAGCGCCCTGAGCAGGATCGCGGGCTGGGCCTGGGCCTGGCGATCGTGGAGAAGATCGCCGGTATCCTGGGCCATCGCATCCGCGTGCGGTCATGGCTGGGCAAGGGATCGGTGTTTGCCGTCGAGGTCCCGTTGAGCACCGTTGCGCCCAAGGCGCAGCCGAGCCAGCCTCTGTGCGAGCCGATGTTCGAACGCCTGCGTGGGGCGCAAGTCTGGGTGCTGGACAACGATGCGGCCATTTGTGCCGGCATGCGCACGCTGCTCGAAGGCTGGGGGTGCAAGGTGATCACCGCGCTGTCGGAGGAAGACCTCGCGCGCCAGGTAGACAATTACCACGCCGAGGCCAACCTGCTGATTGCCGACTACCACCTGGACAATGACTGCAACGGCCTCGACGCGGTGGCGCGGATCAATGCCCGCCGCACCCAGCCGCTACCGGCGCTGATGATCACGGCCAACTACAGCAACGACCTCAAGCAGCAGATCCGTGAGCTGGGCCATACCCTGATGCACAAGCCGGTGCGGCCGTTGAAATTGAAGACTGCAATGAGCCATTTGCTGGGCACCCAAGGCTAGGGCCGGGTGTGCTATGGGGGCTGCAACGCGGCCCCCATGAAGCTGGAGACGGTCAGCGCCGCAGGTAGTCGGCGAAGTCGATATCGCCCGCACTGAGAATGGCCTGCACGCGGTTGTGCACATTGAGCTTGCGCAAGATCGCCGACACATGCGCCTTGACCGTGGTCTCGGCGATATCCAGGGTGTAGGCAATCTGCTTGTTCGATTCCCCCTTGGTCATGCGTTCCAGTACCAGCAACTGCTTGCGGGTCAAGGCCTGGAGCATTTCCGGCGGGAAGCTCGGCGCATCGTTCTGGCGCCGGCCGGTGCTGCTTTTCTGCGCGCGGATGATGTCGGGCGGCAGGTAGACATTACCGTTGAGGATCTGCTCGATCGCCTCGATCATCTGTGCGCGCGGCGAGGACTTGGTGATGAAACCCACCGCGCCGTAGGTGATGGCCTGCAGCACGATCTGTTTCTCCTGTTCGGCCGACACGATCACCACCGGCGTGGTCGGTGCTTCGTTGCGCAGGGTGATCAGGCCGTTGAGGCCGTGCATGCCGGGCATGTTCAGGTCGAGCAGGATCAGGTCGAGGTCGTCATGCGCCTGGGTCAGCGCCAGGGCGCTGTCCAGGTCGGCGGTTTCCATGACCTCGCTGCCTTGGAACCCATCGCTGATGACGTTGTGGATGGCTTCGCGAAACAGGGGGTGATCGTCGGCAATCAGAATTTTGTACATGGCCTTTTCACCTTGTTTTTATTGGATGGAGCAGGGCACGCAGTGGCAGTTGAACAGATCAGGGCAAAGGCACCGGTTGCGCCGGCTGCAGCGGCAGGTTGGCCTGCTGCCACGCGTCAACGCCGTCGCGGTACCAGTACAGGTTGTGGTAACCCAGGGCTTTAGCGCGTTTTACCGCGTTCCAGCTCAGCCAGCAATCGGCGCGGCAGTAGAACACCACAGGCTGGTCGGGGTGCCCGGCGGTGGCGCTTTGCAGGTTGTGCGCAAAGTACGCCTGCCAGGCCGGGCTCAGCTCGCCATCGCCGGTGTTGGCCAGCCACAGGCTGCCGGGAAGGTTGGCGTGCGGCTCGTCTTCGATGAAGCGGCCCTGCAGCCACTGGCGGCGGTACACGTCGATCAGTACCGGCCGCGGCTGCTGGCTGAGCAGGCGTTGCAATGTGGCGGTGTCTACCACCTGGCCGCCGTCGACCTGCGCTGGGGTCGGGCTGCGGTAAAGGGTGATGCGGTAACCGTCGGCAGAGAACAGCGGCGCCGTGTCGGCCTGGGCGGTGCCCAGCGTCAGGCTCATTGAAAGTGCCGCCAGCAAGGGGCGTGGCAGCCGGGGCAGGGCACATGGCATGGGGTTCTTCCTTTTTGTTATGAACCCATTACATGCCAGTAGCGGTGCTTTGTGAATGCGACGATAGACAGTAAATGCAGTACTAAAGTAGTAGATGGCTTAGCGCCGCCCGTCAGCTTTGGCCGCGTCAGGCCACAGGATCATCGCGGCTTGCGCAACGCTGCGTGCTGGGGGTTGAAGGTGGCAATCGCCAGCAGCGTGAACAGCACCGTCAAGCCCAGGCACACCGCCAGCGCCAACAGGTTCAGGCGCTGGTACAAGGCAAACCGCACCAGCTCCACGGCATGGGTGAACGGGTTCACCGCGCACAGCCAGTACAGCCACTCGCTGGCTTCGCGCATCTTCCACAGTGGGTACAGCGCCGAAGACAGGAAAAACAGTGGGAAGATCACGAAATTCATCACCCCGGCAAAGTTCTCCAGCTGGCGGATGGCGTTCGACAGCAGCAGCCCCAGGGCACTGAGCATGAACGCCACCAGCAGCAGCGCCGGCAGTGCCAGCAGCAACCCCGCCGCCGGCGGTTGCACACCGTACACCCAGGCGATGGCGAGGAACGCGTACACCTGCAGCAGGGAAATGAGCGAGGTCGCCAGCAACTTGCTGGCCAACAGGAACGGCCGCGGCAGGGGGCTGGTCAGCAGCACGCGCATGCTGCCCATTTCCCGGTCATAGACCATCGACAAGGACCCTTGCATGCCGTTGAACAGCAGGATCATGCAGGCCAGCCCCGGGATGATGTACACCTCGTAGGGGATGTAGGTGTCGTACGGCTCGATGATGGCGATGCCCAGCGCTGCCCGAAAGCCGGCGGCGAACACCAGCAACCACAGCAACGGGCGCACCAGGGCACTGAGCAGGCGCGTGCGCTGCAATACGAAGCGCAGCCATTCGCGCAGCATGATGCCGTTGAAACACTGCCAGTAGGCGTTCATCGGGTGTGGGCTCCTGAAGGCTGCCGGGTCAGGTGGGCAAAGGCATGGTCCAGGTCGCCGCCGTGCTGCAGGCTCAGGGCATCGGCGGTACCGCTGGCCACCAGGCGCCCTTGATGGAGAATCAGCAGGTCGTCGCTAGGCTGCACTTCGTCCAGCAGGTGGGTGGTCCACAGCACACTCAACTGCTGCTGGCGGCACAGCTGCCGCACGTGCTGGTTGAGTGCCAGGCGGCTGGCCGGGTCGAGGCCGACGCTGGCCTCGTCGAGCAGCAGCAGGCGTGGCTCGTGCAGCAGCGCACGGGCGATTTCCACCCGTCGGCGGTGGCCGATATTCAGCTCGCGCACGCTGTGGTGGCGGCGCTCGCCCAGGCCCTGGCGCGCCAGCTCGGCCTCTACCCGCTGGTTGCCCTGGCGCCGTGACAGGCCATGCAGGGCGGCGTGGTAGCGCAGGTTCTGCTCCACGCTCAGGTCCAGATCCAGGGTGCTCTGCTGGAACACCACGCCCATCTGCCGCAGCGCCGGGCGCGGGGTGTCGCGCAACGAGCAGCCGCACACCCGGATATCGCCGTGCTGCAGGTCGTACAGGCGGGTCAGCAGGGCGATCAGGGTCGACTTGCCGGCGCCATTGGGGCCCAGCAACGCGGCAAAACGGCCCGGTGCCAGGCTGAAACCGACCTGCCGCAGCGCCTCGCGCTGGCCGTAGGCGAAGCTCACATCGGCCACCTCGAGGGCGTTCATGGGGTGACCACCACGCCCCAGGGGTAGCGCCCGACTTTCACCGATTTGAGCACCTTGAGGTTCTGCGTATCGATTACCGATACATCGCCGCTGACCCCGTTGGTGGCCAGCAAGCGGCGCTGGTCGGGGGAGAACGCCAACTGCCAGACCCGCCGCCCGACCAGCAGGTAATCGAGCACCTCGTAGGTCTTGGCATCGATCACCGCCACATGGTTGGCCGGGCCCAGGGCGACGAAGGCATACTTGCCGTCCGCGCTGAGCTTGATGCCCACCGGCTGGACCTTGTCCGGGTGCACGCCCTTGATCTGGAAGTTCAGGGTTTTCAGCACCTGGCGCGTGGCAACTTCAAGGACAGTCACCGTGCCGCCGATTTCCGCCGAGGCCCACAGCCTGGAACCGTCCTGGCTGAATTCGACGAAGCGCGGGCGCTGGTCGACCAGGGTGCTGTCGGCCAGGGTCTGGGTGCTGGTGTCGATCCAATGCAACATGTTGGTGGTTTCGCTGGTGTTGACCGCCCATTTGCCATCGGGGCTGACGGCCATGCCTTCAGGTTCGATACCGACATCGATCTGCCCCAGTACCTGGTCGGTCACGGTGTCGATCACGGTCACCAGCGCATCGTCTTCGTTGGAAACGTACAGCCAGCGGTCGTTGGGGTGCAGGGCGAACTGCTCGGGGTCCTTGCCAGAGGGCAGTTCCTTGATGATCTTGCGGGTGGCCACGTCCATCACCTGTACCCGGTCGGAATCGCTGGCGCAGATGTACAGCAGCTTGTTGTCATGCGACAGCAGCAGCCCCCGAGGGCGTTGCCCGACCGCAAGGGTTTCGGTGACCTCCAGGGTCTGCAGGTCGATCAGGCTGAGGCTGTTGTCCTTTTCGTTGGACACCCAGGCAGTGGCGGCCAGCGCATGCCCGCAGGCCAGCGCCAGGGCGCCCGTCAGCAGGCTGGGGTAGAGCAGGGCGCGGGAAAGCAGAGGGCGGCGCATGGCGTATTCCTTATTGTTGTGGTTGTCGGCTCAGGGGTACGTGCAGGTCACTTCGGGCTTGTCGTAGCCCAGGCTGTCCATTTCGTTGAAGGGGTGCAGGAAGCCATCTTGTGGCGACGTGCTGACCAGTGCGCGAGGCTGTACCAGCGCAATCGGTTGGCGCAGCTCGCCGTTCCAGGGCCGGTAGCTGAGCTTGCGGCCCTTGAAACCGTCCAGGGGCAGTTGCTCGCTGAGCAGCAGCTGTTGCAGCGCCCGTGGGTCGTCCTGGCGCAGTTTGCTGACCGCGCTGGCAATGCTGCGCACGGCCATCCAGGCGGCGAAGTCACGGTCGTTCATCCAGCGCCCGGCCTGGGCCTCGAAACGTTTTTGCAGTTGCGCCGCGCCGAAGGTTTCCACGGTCTTGTGCCAACCGGTGGGGGTCAACCCCTGGGTGCCCGCCACTGGCCGCGGGTACCAGGTCTGGTAGGGCAGGTATTCGCCAAAGTCACCGCGTTCGTCGGCCACCAGCACCACGTCGTACTCGGCGGTTTGCGTGAACAGCGGCATGTCGGCCTGGGCGCTGCGGCGCTGGTCGTTGTCGAAGGTCCAGGCTTTTTCCGCGACCAGCTGCACGCCGAAGCGTTTAGTCGAGCGGCGCAGGGCGGCGGCGTAGGCCTGGTCATCTGCGGTCTGGCCGACCACCAGCAGCGCGCGTTGCCATTTGCGCAGCACCAGGAACTGCACCAGCGCATCGGCGAGCATTGCCCGGCCCGGCAGGCTGTGCAGCACGTTACCCAGGCACTGGCTGCTGCGCAGGCTGTCGTCGGGGCTGCCGGCATTGAACAGCAGGCTGTCGGGCAGCGCCGCGGCCAGCGCGCGCAGGCTGGTGGCCGGGGCGTTGACCACGAACAGGCGCAGGCCTTGGTCATGTTGTGCTTGGGCCGCCTGCAACAGCGCCTCGGGGCTGTCCACGTTGGCGCGGGTCAGCTGGAACTGTTGCTTGAGAAAACGGCCGGTGCTGTTGCTGTCGACGATCGCCAGCTCGGCGCCTTGCAGGCCAGCGTCGGCCGGTTCGGGGATGATATTGGACAGCAGCGGGCCCGGGTCGGGCCGGTAGCCCAAATAGCCGATGCCCACGTGCAATAGGGCGTCGGCCTGGCCCGCAGCGGCCGACGCATGGGGCGCGGACAACACGGCGATCAGGGCCAGCAGGCAGAACAAGGCAAGGTGGGCAGGCTGGCGCATGACACACTCCACGGCAGATGGCGCCAGCATAGGAACCCCGCCGGGCGCGGGAAATATGCAGAAAGTAGCGCCCGGCCGGTACCAAGGTAGTAATTTCCCGCGCCACCTACGGTTTTACGATGGGCCTCGGCACCCCTGAAGAGAGCTCCCATGCGCCTGTTCAACTTGTCTGCGCTGTGGCGCATCAACCTTTGGGTCACCGGCTGCTTCGCCCTGGTGACGGTAGCCTGTGCCGGGGTGCTGCTGCACCAGGCTGTGGCCGACGTGGAGCGTGAGCTGCAGTCTGCCGAAGCCGTGGTGACCTACCTTGCCGAGACTGCCGAGCGTGACCCGGCCAGTTTGCAGCCGGGCCTGACCCAGAACCTGCGCCATGTGCGGGTGCATTGGCTGGCAGCTGGCGACGCCGCCCTGTTGCCGGGGGATGCCGGTGTGGATGCCTGGCTGGGCCGCCAGCTGTTCGGTCAACACCACCCAGGTGGCCGTTTACTGACACTGAGCGACGGCCGGCGGGTGCTGATTGCCGTGGATGCCCGCGATGAAATCGACGAAGTCTGGGAGTCGCTGGTGCAATTGCTGAGCTTGTGCGGCCTGGCGCTGGTATTGAGCCTGGTGACCATCCGTTGGGCGGTCGGGCGGGCCATGGGGCTGCTGGCTGAATTGCTGGGGGCGCTGCGGCAGGTGTCGGCGGGGCACCTGGCCGTGCGTTTGCGCGAGGCCAACCTGCCGGAGGCACGCCAGTTGGCTGCGCACTTCAACGCGATGGTGGCGAACCTGGAGCAGGCGCGGGCCGACAATACGCAACTGACCCAGGCCCTGCTGGCGGTGCAGGAGCAGGAGCGTACCCGGCTGGCGCAGGCCCTGCACGATGACCTTGGGCAATACCTGGCCGGTATCCGCGCCCAGGGCTGCCTGCTGCGCATGGCAGCCGACCAGCCCGCTGTGGTCAAGCAGACCACACAGCAACTGGAACTCAATTGCGAACATTTGCAGCAAGGGTTTCGTGCCCTGGTACAAGACCTGTATCCGGTGGCGCTGCAACACATGCCGCTGGCGCAGGCCATTGGCCTGCTGGTGAGCCAGTGGCAGGCCAGGCAGGGCATCGATTGCCGGCTGCGGGTTGGCGAGCATTTGCCAGACTTGCCCGCGCCGAGCAGGACGCACTTGTACCGGCTGCTGCAGGAGGCGTTGACCAATGTCGCCCGGCATGCCGGCGCCAGCCAGGTGCGGGTGCGCCTGCAGCGCAGCGCCAAGGGGTTGCGCTTGTTCGTGCGCGACAACGGGTGCGGCGCGCGCCAACCGCGCCGGCCTGGGGTTGGCCTGCACTCGATGGCCGAACGCGCGCGCAGCCTGGGGGGTGAATTACGCATTTTCAGCCGCCCGGGTGGCGGTTGGGCGTTGGCGCTGAACATCCCCAAGGAGGTGTGATGAATATCGTACTGGTCGACGACCATGCTGTGGTCCGCCAAGGCTATGCCAGCCTGCTGCGGGCGGTATTGCCAGACATCCAGGTGCGCGAAGCGGCCAGTGGCGAAGAGGCGCTGGCCCTGGTGCACGAGCAGGTGCCCAACCTGGTGGTCATGGACTTCGGCCTGCCGGGCATCAGCGGCCTGGAAGCCACCCGCCGGCTGCGTCAGCGCCTGCCCCAGCTGCGGGTGCTGTTCTTCAGCATGCACGACGAGTTGCCCCTGGTGCGGCAGGCGCTGGAGGCCGGGGCGTCGGGCTACCTGACCAAGAATTCGGCGCCCGAGGTGCTGATCGAGGCGGTGCAGCGTGTATTGGCCGGGCATGCCTACATTGAACAGCCGCTGGCCACGCAATTGGCCTGCACCACCCCGCACAATGAAAGCGACCCGCGCCTGCAGCGCATGACCCAGCGCGAGCTGGAGATTTTCGTCATGCTTGCCAAGGGCACCCCGGCGCGGTTGATTGCCGAGCAGTTGTGCATCAGTGCCAAGACCGTGTCCAACCATTTGACCTTGCTCAAGAGCAAGCTGCAGGTCAGCTCGCATGCCGAGCTGGTGCACCTGGGGATTGACTTGGGGCTGGTGCGGGTAGCGGGGTAGGCCTTGTGTCGCGATGGGCTGCCTGTAGGAGCGGCCTTGTGTCGCGATGGGCTGCAAAGCAGCCCCAGGGTTTCAGCATGGTGCACAAATTGCCGGGGCTGCTTTGCAGCCCATCGCGACACAAGGCCGCTCCTACAGCCAGGGGCAAACAGTCATTTGTCCCAGGTTTCGGGGCAGCCTGTGCATCCCTCCATGTTGGCCTCCTGAAAATTCCCGTAATGCTGCCGTGCCCCGCGCAGGTCGGCGCGCGCCAGGTTGCTTTGGCCGAACTTGGCCTCCTGCAGGTTGGCATCGGTCAGCCTGGCCTCCTGCAGATCGGCCTTGCTGAGCCAGGCCATTTCGAGGTCCGCAGCCTGCAGGTTGGCTTTGTGCAACTTGGCCCCGGACAACCGGGCGAACTGCAGATAGGCCGCGCTGAGGTCGGCGTTCTCGAACTGCGCGCCTTGGGCGAACAAGCCCCAGCCCTGAATGGCCACCAGGTGGCTATTGCTCAGGTCGGCCAGGCGCAGGTTGCTCTGCTGCAGGCTGGCGCGGGTCAGGTTGGCGCCTTGCAGGCGGGCTTTTTCCAGGTTGGCCAGGTCCAGTTGGGCGTGGCGCAGGTCGGCGTCGCGCAAGTCGGCGCCGGCCAGGTTCATCTTGCGCAGGTCCTGGTTAGCCAGGTTGGCGCCGCGCAGGTCGGCACCCGGGCACTGGCTGGCTTCGGCGATGACGCAGCCGTTGATGGTCAGTGGGGCATCGTCGCCAGCGTCTTCGGCATGTGCGGCCAGGGCAGGCGAGAGCGCCAACAACAGGGCAATGGGCAGGTAGTTCATGGCGAATGGCTCTCGTGGGTGTAAGCACCAGGTGAAGGGGCCGCAACGCGGCCCCGGGTATACGCCACCTCAGGCGATCACCGCTGGGCGGTCTTGTTGTCCCAGCTCGGGATCTTGAACACCCAGAACGAGCCACCCTGGGCAACGGGCTTGGTCAGTTCGGCCATGTCGCCACCCCACAGCGGCACCGCACCGCCGTAGCCGACCGTCACGCCGATGTACTGCTCGCCATCCTGCTCCCAGGTGATGGGCGGGGATACGATGCCGCTGCCGGTCTGGAACTTCCACAGCTCCTTGCCCGTCTTGGCGTCGAAGGCCTTGAAGAAACCATCGCCGGTGCCGGTGAACACCAGGTTGCCCTTGGTTGCCAGCACGCCTGCCCACAGTGGCAGGTGCTCTTTGTGTTCCCACACCAGTTTGCCCGTGGTCGGGTCCATGGCGCGCAGGGTGCCGACGTGATCGTCGTACATGCGCTTGATGCGGAAGCCCATGCCGAGGTAGGCCGAGCCTTTCTTGTAGTTCACTTCCTCGGTCCAGTATTCCTCCTTCCACTGGTTGCCGGGGATGTAGAACAGGCCGGTGTCCTGGCTGTAGGCCATGGGGTTCCAGTTCTTGCCGCCGAGGAATGGCGGTGAAACCTCGACTGGCTTGCCTTTGGTTTCACCCGGCAGCGGCTTGGCCGGGCGCTGGCCGGGGTTTTCCACCGGGCGCCCGGTCTTCAGGTCGATATGGCTGGCCCAGGTGATGTTGTCGACGAAGGGGAAGGCGTTCTGCAACTTGCCATTGTTGCGGTCGACCACATAGAAGAAGCCGTTGCGGTCGGCGTGGCCGGTGGCCTTGACCACCTTGCCGTCCTTGCCTTTGTAGTCGAACAGCACCAGTTCGTTGTTGCCGGAGAAGTCCCAGGCGTCGTTGGGGGTGTGCTGGTAGAACCACTTGACCTCGCCGGTGCTCGGGTCTACACCGACCTGGCCGGAGGTATACAGGCTGTCGTAGTCGTGCGGGTTGCCGTCTTTCGAGGTACGCGCCCAGGTGTTCCAAGGCCCCGGGTTGCCCGCCCCGACGATGATGGTATTGGTTTCCGGATCGAAGCTGGCGCTTTGCCAAGGGGCGCCGCCACCATGGCTCCAGGCTTCGACCTTGCCGGTTTCGGTGGTGGGGTCATCTGGCCAGGACGGTGCCTTGACGTCGCCGGTCGGGGTGCTGTCCTTGCCATTCAGGCGGCCCATGTGGCCCTCGACGAAAGGCCGCATCCACACTTCTTCCCCGGTGTCCGGGTCGCGTGCGAACAGCTGCCCGACCACGCCGAATTCATCCCCCGAGCTGCCGTGGATCAGCAGGACCTTGCCACTGGTCTTGTCCTTGATCAGCACCGGCGCGCCGGTCATGGTGTAGCCGGCACTGTGGTCGCCGAACTTCTTGTTCCAGACCACTTTGCCGGTGTGTTTGTCCAGGGCCACGACCCGCGCGTCGAGGGTGCCGAAGTAGATCTTGTCACCGTAGATGGCAGCGCCCCGGTTGACCACGTCGCAGCAGGGGCGAATGTTGTCGGGCAGGCGGTGGTTGTAGGTCCACAGGCGTTTACCGGTCTTGGCATCGAGGGCAAATACCCGTGAGTACGACCCTGTCACATAGACCACACCGTCGCTGACGATGGCCTGCGATTCCTGGCCGCGCTGCTTCTCGTCGCCGAACGAGTAGGACCACGCCGGGGTGAGCTTGAACACGTTCTTGTCGTTGACCTGAGCCAACGGGCTCCAGCGCTGGGCATTGGTGCCCATGCCGTACTGCAGCACGTCGTTGGTGGTGAGGTGGTCGTTGGCGATGTCTTCCCAGGTGACGTTCTTGGTGGCAGGTGCCGCAGGGGGGGTGGCCGCTGTTGCCACGCTGCCCAAGGCCAGGCTACCGGCCATCAGCAGCACGCGCACGCTCAAGGCCAGAGGGGAAAGGGCGGGTAGCGATCTTATTGTCATGGTTGCAGTTCCCAGTGGAGGTTTTGGCCTGCACAGGGTGGGCCGCCGGTGCGCTCTACGGATACGGAAAAAATCCCGCCATTGCCGGGAAGAGTTCCCGGTCGGCACCTCATTTGGCCGTTCGCCACAAGCCCTACTACCAAGGGAGGAAGGCGCGACCACCAAAGCAGCATTCGGCCGTATGCCGGGTGTTTTTAAGATGGCGACACGGCCTCTGTGGTTGAGGCTTTGCGTGCAATGGTGAGGGCATAACAATGACAACAAAACGCAATGTGTGGCTTGCTGCAGGCTTGTTGGCCGGCGCGGTAATGACCGGTACGGCCTGGGCCCATGGCAATGTAGTCCCACAGGCGGTAGAGACCAAGGGGCTGACCCCAGTCAAGGACGCTGGGGTGAGCCTGGACGCAGACGGCTGGGCGGCGGTCAACCCTTACCGTAGCTCGCCGGAACACGACAAGGCAGTCGAGATCGGCGCCTCGGCCTATAACCAGAACTGCGCGGCCTGCCATGGCCTGGAAGCCAAGTCTGGCGGCATTGCCCCGGACCTGCGGCTGCTCGATGCCGGCGACGCCGGCGATGAATGGTTCGTCGAGCGTGTGCGCCATGGCGCGGTGCGCGACGGCCGCGTGTACATGCCGAAAATGGCCGACTACCTGAGCCAGGAGGCCTTGTGGGCGGTGCGCACATACCTGGACAGCGTGCACGTCGAGGAGTAACGGCCATGCGCCTGATGGCGGTGCTGTTCAGTGCCCTGTTGCTGTGCTGTGCGGCGGCCCAGGCGCAAGTGCGCAACTACGACACGATCATCGCCGCCGGGGAGCTCAAAGTAGCGGTGTACAAGGACTTTGCGCCTTACAGTTTCCAGGACCACGGCCAGCCGCGGGGCGTGGATGTGGACCTGGCGCAGGCACTGGCCGAGGCGATGGGCGTGCGCCTGAAACTGATCTGGGCGCCGCCTGGGGAAAAGCTCGACGACGACCTGCGGGACTACATCTGGCGCGGCAGCCCGCTGCGTCATCAGCAATTGGCAGACCTGATGCTGCGGGTGCCCTACGACCACGATTATGCGCAGAGGCGCAACGAGCTGGGCGAGCTGGAAAACGCCCAGGTGGTGATGTTCGGCCCGTATCAGCAAGAACGTTGGCAGGTGGCCTATGACCGCCGCCGGTTGCCTTCGGTGGCCAGTGTCGCGGTATTCCAGCAGCACCCGATTGGGGTAGAGGTCGACAGCGTGCCGTCGTTCTACCTGACCTCGGTGCTCAACGGCATGCTCAGCGCCAAGACCCACCATTACCCCGGCGTGCAGCAAGCCTTCGCCGCCATGCAGGCCGGTGAGGTAGACGCGGTGATGGCCATGCGCGGCGAGGTCGACTGGCAACTGCATGAGGCCGCGAACCCACAGCTGGCGTTGGCGGAAAATGCGTACCCCAACCTGGGCAAGCAGGCCTGGGACATCGGCATGGCCGTGCATGAAAGCAACCGGCAGTTGGCCTATGCGGTCGAGGAGGCGCTAGAGGTGTTGATACGGGAGGGGCGCATGCAGGCGATCTATGCCCAGTACGGGCTGCGTTACCAGGTGCCGGACATGTACCAGTAGCCTGGGCTCGGCAGCCCGGTAAATGGGAGCGGATCATGAACCTCAAAGCAACCTTGCTGTTGGCCTGCTGGCTACCTTGGGCAAGTCAGGCCCTGGCCAGCGAGCCGCGTGCCAACCAGGACCCGGTGCCCTCGGTGATGTGGGACTTCTACCACAAGCAACTGCTCGACCAGGCAGCGTTCGTCTTCGATGAGCGGGTCAAGCTGCTGGCTCCACCTTTTGCCGAGGACGCACGCCAGGTGCCGTTGGAAATCGATGCCCGCGCGTTCACTGGCGAGGTGGTGCGCATCATTGCCTGGGCCGAACTCAACCCGCTGCCGCGCATTGTCGACTTCCAGCCCGGCGAACGGGTACTGCCGTGGTTATCGCTGCGTATCCGTATCGAGCAGGCCACACCACTTCGCGCGGCGGTGCTCACGCGCGACGGCCTGTGGCACGTGGGCTCGACCCTGATCGATGCTGCCGGCGGTGGTTGTACCGCCCCCAGCGTGGTGCGCACCCAGCCCGGCTGGGAAGAGCACCTCGGCGAGGTGCTGGGGGGCCGCTACCCGCGTGGCGACAGCAGCCGCCTGCGCCTGCAGGTGGCGCACCCGATGGACAACGGCCTGGTCAGTGGCATTCCCGAGTTCTACCTCAACCATGCCGAGTTGCAAGGCGCCGATGGCCAGCGCCTGGCCAGCCTGACGCTGTACCCGGCGGTCAGCGAGAACCCGAACCTGAGTTTCGATATCCAGGGCCCCGGGCCGACCCGGCTGTTGTTGCAGGACAACAGCGGTAACCAGTTCGAGGCGGCAGTGCCTTGAGCGCGGTCGCCATCCACCCCTGAACCGAGGCGCCTGCCATGCGTTGGATCCTGCTGTTGCTGTTGTGCCTGGGCCTTCCGGCCCAGGCCAACCTGGATTACCGGCTCGCCCCCCGGCAGATTGCCGAGGGTACCTGGCTGCTGGAGGGCAGTACCGACAATTTCGCCAAGGCCAATGGCGGCAACGTGGTCAACACGGCCTTCATCGTGACCGACGAGGGGGTGGTGGTGATCGACAGCGGGCCGTCCAGACGCTATGGCGAGGCCTTGCGCCAGGCGATTGCCACGGTGACCGACAAGCCGGTGCTGGAAGTGCTGCTGACCCATCATCACCCGGACCATGTGCTGGGCAACCAGGCGTTCACCGACGTGCCCATCGGTGCCCTGGCCGGCACCGCTGCGTTGTTGCGCGAGCAAGGCGATGCCATGGCGGAAAACATGTACCGCCTGGTTGGTGACTGGATGCGAGGCACCGAGGTGGTGCTGCCGACCCGGGTCGTGGAGCCGGGTGTGCGCGAGGTGGGCGGGCACCGCCTGCGCCTGCTCGGGCTACGCGGGCATACCGGTGCGGACCTGGCGATCCTCGATGAAACGACCGGGGTGCTGTTTGCCGGCGACCTGCTGTTTTATCAGCGTGCCCTGACCACCCCCAACAGCCCGGGCCTCGATGTGTGGCTGCACGACCTCGACACCTTGCAGGCGCTGCCCTGGAAGCAGCTGGTAGCCGGCCACGGGCCGCTGGCCAGTGATGCGCAACCGTTCTTGCAGATGCGCGACTACCTCACCTGGCTGGACAACCTGCTGCGCGACGGCGCCGCCCGTGGCGACGATATGGCCGAAATGATCCGCAGCCCGATACCCGAACGCTTCGCCGGCCTGAGCCTGACGCGCTACGAACTTATTCGCAGTGTCAGCCACCTATACCCGCGGTACGAACGCCAGCAACTTCGGCGGGTAGATAGTACGCCCTGAGCCAGACGCTACGGCGTGGGAGCGGCCATGCGCCGCGAGAGGGCGGCGCAGCAGCGCCGGCAATTTCCGCTGACACCAACCCAGGGGCCGCTTTGCGCCCCTTTCGTTTAAAAGGCAGCTGCTACCAAGGAACTAGAAATCTCCACACTGCGAGCAATTGTTGGCAAACACCCCGGGACCAAGAATTCCCGGCACACCGGGAAAATTTCCCGGGCACAACAAAAAAACCAAAGGTAGCCGACATGACCCGATCCCCACGTCGTCCCGCGTTCGCCGTGAGCCTGGTGCTCAGCGCCATGTTGCTGGCCGGCGCTGCCCACGCCGCCGTCAGCACTGAAGATATCCTCCAGGACCCGAAGAACTCCCAGCAGATCGTGACCAATGGCCTGGGCGTGCAGGGCCAGCGTTACAGCCCGCTGGACATGCTCAACACCAACAACGTGAAGGAACTGCGCCCGGTCTGGGCGTTTTCCTTCGGCGGTGAGAAGCAGCGCGGCCAACAGGCGCAGCCGCTGATCAAGGATGGGGTGATGTACCTGACCGGCTCCTACTCGCGGGTATTCGCCGTGGACGCGCGAACCGGCAAGAAACTGTGGCAGTACGATGCGCGCCTGCCCGATGACATCCGCCCATGCTGCGACGTGATCAACCGGGGCGTGGCGTTGTACGGCAACCTGGTGTTCTTCGGCACCCTCGACGCCAAGCTGGTGGCGCTGAACAAGGACACCGGCAATGTGGTGTGGAGCAAGAAGGTGGCCGACCACAAGGAAGGCTATTCGATCAGCGCCGCGCCAATGATCGTCAACGGCAAGCTGATTACCGGCGTGGCTGGCGGCGAGTTCGGTGTGGTGGGCAAGATCCAGGCCTACAACCCGGAAAACGGTGAGCTGCTGTGGATGCGCCCCACCGTGGAAGGCCACATGGGGTATGTGTACAAGGACGGCAAGGCCATCGAAAACGGTATTTCCGGTGGCGAAGCCGGCAAGACCTGGCCGGGCGACCTGTGGAAGACCGGCGGTGCAGCGCCGTGGCTGGGCGGCTACTACGACCCGGAAACCAACCTGATCCTGTTCGGCACCGGCAACCCGGCACCGTGGAACTCCCACCTGCGCCCAGGGGACAACCTGTATTCCTCATCGCGCCTGGCACTGAACCCGGACGATGGCACGATCAAATGGCATTTCCAGAGCACGCCACACGACGGTTGGGACTTTGATGGCGTCAACGAGCTGATCTCGTTCAACTACAAGGACGGCGGCAAAGAGGTCAAGGCCGCTGCCACTGCCGACCGCAACGGCTTCTTCTACGTGCTGGACCGCACCAACGGCAAGTTCATCCGCGGCTTCCCCTTCGTCGACAAAATCACCTGGGCCACTGGCCTGGACAAGAACGGCCGGCCGATCTACAACGAGGCCAGCCGCCCGGGTGCACCGGGCAGCGAAGCCAAGGGCAGCTCGGTGTTCGTTGCCCCGGCGTTCCTCGGTGCGAAAAACTGGATGCCGATGGCCTATAACCAGGACACCGGGCTGTTCTACGTGCCGTCCAACGAGTGGGGCATGGACATCTGGAACGAGGGCATTGCCTACAAGAAAGGGGCGGCGTTCCTGGGCGCCGGCTTCACCATCAAGCCGCTCAACGAAGACTACATCGGTGTGCTACGTGCCATCGACCCGGTCAGCGGCAAGGAAGTGTGGCGCCACAAGAACTATGCACCGCTGTGGGGTGGGGTACTGACCACCAAGGGCAACCTGGTGTTCACCGGTACCCCGGAAGGCTTCCTGCAGGCGTTCAACGCCAAGACCGGCGACAAGGTCTGGGAGTTCCAGACCGGCTCAGGCGTGCTCGGTTCGCCGGTGACTTGGGAAATGGACGGCGAGCAGTACGTATCGGTGGTGTCCGGCTGGGGCGGCGCGGTGCCGCTGTGGGGCGGCGAAGTGGCCAAGCGGGTCAAGGACTTCAACCAGGGCGGGATGCTCTGGACCTTCAAGTTGCCCAAGCAGTTGCAGCAGACCGCCAGCGCCAAACCCTGACCCCTACTACCAAATGACGAGAGCCCCGCTGCCAACGATGCATTCGCCTGGCAGGCGGGGCTTTTTACCATCGGCATATCGCCTGTCGTGGGACAGGCATTGACCTGCAGAGGCTCAGCATGATCTACGCACAACCCGGAACCCCAGGCGCCGTCGTTTCCTTCAAACCGCGCTATGGCAACTTCATCAATGGCGAGTTCGTGGCGCCCTTGGCTGGCCAGTACTTCACCAACAGCTCGCCGGTCAATGGCCAACCGATCGCCGAATTCCCACGTTCTAGCGCACAGGATATCGAGCGCGCCCTGGACGCTGCCCATGCCGCGGCTGACGCGTGGGGCAAGACCTCGGTGCAGGAGCGGGCCCTGGCGCTGCTGAAAATCGCCGACCGGATCGAACAGAACCTCGAAGTGCTGGCGGTTACCGAAAGCTGGGACAACGGCAAGGCCGTACGCGAAACCCTGAATGCCGACGTGCCGCTGGCCGCGGACCACTTCCGTTATTTTGCGGGCTGCATTCGTGCCCAGGAAGGTGGCGCGGCGGAAATCAACGAAACCACCGTGGCGTATCACCTGCACGAACCCCTGGGTGTGGTCGGGCAGATCATCCCGTGGAACTTCCCGTTGCTGATGGCCGCCTGGAAACTCGCCCCGGCGTTGGCGGCGGGTAACTGCGTGGTGCTGAAACCGGCCGAGCAGACGCCGCTGTCGATCACCATTTTTGCCGAGCTGATCGCCGACCTGCTGCCGGCCGGGGTGCTGAACATCGTCCAGGGCTATGGCCGTGAGGCTGGAGAGGCGCTGGCCACCAGCAAGCGTATTGCCAAGATCGCCTTCACCGGGTCGACCCCGGTGGGCTCGCACATCATGAAGTGCGCGGCCGAGAATATCATCCCGTCTACCGTCGAACTGGGTGGCAAGTCGCCGAACATCTTCTTCGAAGACATCATGCAGGCGGAGCCGGCGTTCATCGAGAAAGCCGCCGAGGGCCTGGTGTTGGCGTTCTTCAACCAGGGCGAGGTGTGCACCTGCCCGTCGCGTGCGCTGATCCAGGAGTCGATCTACGAACCGTTCATGGCCGAGGTGATGAAGAAGGTCGCCAAGATCAGCCGTGGCAACCCGCTGGACACCGAAACCATGGTTGGCGCCCAGGCGTCGGAGCAGCAGTACGACAAGATCCTCTCGTACCTGCAGATTGCCCGGGAGGAGGGTGCCGAATTGCTCACTGGCGGTGCTGCCGAGCGCCTGCAGGGTGACCTGGCCAGCGGCTATTACATTCAGCCGACCCTGCTCAAGGGCCACAACCGGATGCGCGTGTTCCAGGAAGAGATCTTCGGCCCGGTGGTGGGGGTGACCACCTTCAAGGACGAAGCCGAGGCCCTGGCGATTGCCAACGACAGCGAGTTCGGCCTGGGGGCCGGCCTGTGGACCCGCGACATCAACCGTGCCTACCGCATGGGCCGCGGCATCAAGGCCGGCCGGGTATGGACCAACTGCTACCACCTGTACCCCGCGCATGCGGCATTCGGTGGCTACAAGAAGTCGGGTGTGGGCCGAGAGACGCACAAGATGATGCTCGACCATTACCAGCAGACCAAGAACCTGCTGGTGAGCTACGACATCAACCCGTTGGGCTTCTTCTGACCCCCTGATGAACCTGCGCGGTTGGCGCAGCGGCCTGTTGTCGCGGCCAGGCTGCGCAGCCACCCTCATTGCTGTAGCGGTGCAGCGAATGCCAGGCCGCCTGCCCAGGCGCCCTGGCTGGCCTGATGGCAATGTGTGGCAACCCCGTTGCTACCAATGCACCCGGCAAACTCGTTCCAAAGTAGCATTCGCCCTCACCACCGCCCATGCATTAATGCCTCTACCGGAATCGCCCGGCACAAGAAGAGGACATGCCCCATGTGGACCAAACCCGCCTACACCGACCTGCGCATTGGCTTTGAAGTGACGATGTACTTCGCCAACCGCTGATGCCTGCCCGGCCACCGTCAAGGTGGCCGGATCCCCACGCCCGGTGCCTGCCGTGAAACTGATCGACCGCCAGCAGACACTGGCCCTGGCCAAGGGCTTGCGGCTACGCTGGGACCCGTTGCAGGCATGCCATGTGCTGCTGTACCCCGGGGGCGTCATCGAGCTCAACGCCAGTGCCGGCTGGGTGCTGGAGTTGCTGGACGGCCAGCGCAGTACGGCAGCGATCATCGACCAGCTGGCACAGCGTTTTCCCGGGGTTCCCGGCCTTGGCGAGGACGTACTGGCGTTTCTTGAGGTGGCCCGCGCCAAGGCGTGGATCGAATGATGCCTGTGCCGCTTTGGTCTGGTTGCTTTCGCCGCGGGATGCTTTACGCTGGCGGTTATCTTCCAGAACAATAAGAACAGGCTTTACGATGAGCCAGAGTTTCAGCCCCCTTCGCAAGTTCGTTTCGCCTGAAATCATCTTTGGTGCCGGCTGCCGACATAATGTGGCCAACTACGCCAAGACCTTTGGTGCGCGCAAGGTCCTGGTGGTCAGCGACCCTGGGGTGATTGCCGCTGGCTGGGTGGCCGACGTCGAGGCCAGCCTGCAGGCGCAGGGTATCGACTATTGCCTGTACACGGCCGTTTCGCCCAACCCCCGGGTCGAGGAGGTGATGCTCGGCGCCGAGATCTACCGGCAGAATCACTGCGATGTGATCGTCGCGGTCGGTGGTGGCAGCCCGATGGATTGCGGCAAGGCCATTGGGATCGTGGTCGCCCACGGGCGCAGCATCCTCGAGTTCGAGGGCGTGGACATGATTCGCGTGCCCAGCCCGCCGTTGATCCTGATCCCGACCACCGCCGGTACCTCGGCCGATGTGTCGCAGTTCGTGATCATCTCCAACCAGCAGGAGCGCATGAAGTTCTCCATCGTCAGCAAGGCGGTGGTGCCCGACGTGTCGCTGATCGACCCGCAAACCACGTTGAGCATGGACCCGTTCCTGTCGGCTTGTACCGGCATCGACGCGCTGGTGCATGCCATCGAGGCGTTCGTGTCTACCGGTCATGGCCCGCTGACCGACCCCCATGCGCTGGAAGCCATGCGCCTGATCAACGGCAACCTGGTGGAAATGATCGCCAACCCCGGCGACATTGCCCTGCGCGAGAAGATCATGCTCGGCAGCATGCAGGCGGGGCTGGCGTTCTCCAACGCGATCCTGGGCGCGGTGCATGCCATGTCGCACAGCCTCGGCGGTTTCCTCGACCTGCCTCATGGCCTGTGCAATGCGGTGCTGGTCGAGCACGTGGTGGCGTTCAACTACAGTTCGGCGCCCGAGCGCTTCAAGGTCATTGCCGAGGTCTTCGGCATCGACTGCCGCGGCCTCAACCACCGGCAGATCTGCGGCCGCCTGGTGGAACACCTGATTGCCCTGAAGCACGCCATCGGCTTCCATGAAACCTTGGGCCTGCACGGGGTGCGCACGGCCGATATTCCGTTCCTGTCGCAACATGCGATGGATGACCCGTGCATCCTCACCAACCCGCGCGCGTCGAGCCAGCGAGATGTCGAGGTGGTCTATGGCGAGGCCCTCTGACGAGCAGCAGCGGGCGCTGGCAGGGCTGCTAGGCCTGGGCGACCACTCGGCGCGTAAAAGCCACTACCCGGAATTGTCTGCCCGGCTGGATGAACTGGAAGCCGAGCGCAACCGCTACAAATGGCTGTTCGAGAACGCCGTGCACGGCATTTTCCAGGCCAGCCTGCAGGACGGCATGCGTGCTGCCAACCCGGCATTGGCCCGTATGCTCGGCTATGACGACCCACAGCAAGTGCTGTTTTCCCTGACCGACCTGGCGACCCACCTGTTCGATGGCGGTGCGCAAGAGCTGCAGGCGATTACCGCGATTCTCGCCCGGGAGCACAGCCTGCATGGCTATGAAACCCGGCTGCGGCGCAAGGATGGCAGCCACCTCGACGTGCTGATGAACCTGCTGCTCAAGCCCGGTCACGAAGGCCTGGTTGAAGGCTTCGTGGCCGATATCACCGAGCGCAAGCAGGCCCAGCAGCGCCTGCAACAGCTCAATGACGAACTGGAGCAACGGGTTGCTGCACGTACCGATGAGCTGATCGAGGCGCGCGATGCTGCCGAAGCCGCCAACCGCAGCAAGGACAAGTACCTGGCCGCTGCCAGCCATGACCTGCTGCAACCGCTGAACGCCGCGCGCCTGTTGATCTCCACCTTGCGTGAGCGGCCGCTGCCAGATGCCGAACATGTGCTGGTGGAGCGTACCCACCAGGCGCTGGAGGGCGCCGAAGACCTGCTGACCGATTTGCTGGATATCTCGCGGCTCGACCAGGCTGCGGTCAGGCCCGATGTGGCGGTTTATCGCCTGGATGAGCTGTTTGCGCCTTTGATTTCAGAATTCCGCTCGGTGGCCGATGCCGCGGGCCTGAAATTTCACGCCAGGGTTGCCGATTATGCCGTCAGCACGGATCTGCGCTTGCTGACGCGCATTCTGCGCAACTTCCTCAGCAATGCCTGCCGCTACACCGACGAGGGCCGCGTTCTGTTGGGGGCAAGGCGCCGCGGCGAACACTTGCGCCTGGAGGTATGGGACAGCGGGCGCGGCATCGCCCAGGACCGTTTGCAAGCCATATTCCTGGAGTTCAACCAGCTGGACGTTGGCCGCGCAGCGGACCGCAAGGGTGTAGGCCTGGGGTTGGCCATTGTCGAGCGGATCGCCAAGATTCTCGGCTACCGGATCGAAGTGCGTTCGTGGCCGGGGCGTGGCTCGGTGTTCAGCATCGAGGTACCGCTTGGCCAGGCGCTGCCGCCGCTCCTGCAGCCCACGCTGCCCCAGCCCACTGCCGGCAACCCGCTGCCGGGCCGTCGCCTGCTGGTGCTGGACAACGAAGTGAGCATTCTCGAAAGCATGGGCGCGTTGCTGGGGCAGTGGGGCTGCGAAGTGGTCACCGCCACCGATCAGCAGGGTGCCTTGCAGGCGCTTGAAGGGCGCGCCCCGGAGCTGATCCTGGCTGACTTTCATCTGGATCACGGCGTGGTGGGCTGTGAGGTGGTGCGGCAGTTGCGCGAACATTACGCCAGCGCCATACCCGCGGTCATCATCACGGCCGACCGCAGTGACCAGTGCCGGCGCTCGTTGCGCAAGCTTGGCGCACCGTTGCTGAACAAACCGGTGAAACCAGGCAAGTTGCGTGCGGTATTGAGCCAGTTGCTGGGCTGAGGGGCATGAGGCGTATTGGGGGGCGGCACCGCCCTTTGAGGGGGCGGGCTGATCCACGAAAAGGCCGGGCCTGCTGGCCGGGATTTCCCGGCCATTCCCCCATCAGCCATACGGCGGCGCCGGCAGCTCGGCCAGCAAGGTTTTCAGGCCTTCGCCCCACTGCCGGCGAATCTGCTGGTAATAGGCATCGTCGCTGGCGATGCGGATGGGCTGCGGTGCCTCCAGGGCATCGGCTCGGTACACCAGCAAGTCCAGCGGCATGCCTACCGACAGGTTGCTGCGGATGGTGGAGTCGAACGAGATCAGGCCACAGCGCAACGCCTCATCCAGCGGGGTGCGGTACTCCAGGTTGCGGTCGAGTATGGGCCGCCCGTATTTGCTTTCCCCCAACTGCAGGAAAGGCGTGTCGCGCGTGGCCTGGAAAAAGTTGCCTTGGGCATAGACGTTGTAGATCGCCATCGGCCCGCCCGCAATCTGGCCACCGACGATGAACGAGCTGCTCAGGTCGATACCGGCCGTCAGCTTGCTGCGGTCGCGGCACACCACCTCGCGCAGGGTATCGGCCACCAGCACGGTGGCATCGTAGAGCGTGGCGACATTCAGCAGGTGCGGGCCGCTGCCCTGGCTGCGTTGCTGCAGCAGGTTGACCACTGACTGCGAGGTTGCCAGGTTGCCCGCCGTCTGCAGCACGATCAGGCGCTCACCGGGTACGCTGAAGACGAACAACTTGGCAAAGGTGGAGATCTGGTCGATACCGGCATTGGTGCGTGAGTCGCTGATGAAAACCAGCCCGTCTTGCAGGTGCATGGCGACACAGTAAGTCATGCAAGTTCCCTTGTGTGGCAGAGGTAGTGGCCTTGCTGCAGGCGCGCAGCAAGGCTGGCTTGAGGGCCAGGCGTCACTGGCGATGCACGTGAACACTGGCTTGCATGGACTCGGTGCCACCCCCGCGGCGCACGCCCCTGACCGGGCAGGCGTCGAGGTAGTCCAGGCCCACGGCCAGCTTCAGGTGCCGCTCGGGCCGGGTCAGGCGGTTGGTGATGTCGAAGCTGTACCAGGCGTCGTCGACCCAGGCTTCGGCCCATGCATGGCTGGCCAGGTGCTGTTCATCCTCGGTGCACAGGTAGCCGGAAACATAGCGGGCCGGCACCCCCAGGCTACGGGCGCAGGCCAGGAAGGCATGGGTATGGTCCTGGCACACGCCCGCACCGGCATTGAACGCTTCGCTGGCCGTAGTGCCGACGGAGGTCGACCCTGGGCTGTAGGGCATGCGCTCGGCCAGCCCCTGCATCAGGTCGATCAATGCGGCGCGGTCACGGTGCGTGCCGCATTGCCGGGCGGCGAAGGCCACCAGCGCGTCATCGGCCAGGGTCAGGTGGCTGCCACGCAAGAACGGCAGGGGTGACTGGCAGGCTGCCTCCTGTTCGCAGGCCGGGTCGATTTCGACCTGGCCGCTGGCAGTAAGGGCCAGGTGCCCATGGGGTTTGTCCAGCGTCAGCACATGCAGGATGTTGCCGTACGGGTCGATCTGGCTCTTCACCTTGCAAGGCAGGTCCAGTTGCCATTCGACGATGCGCTGGCGTTCGCTGCTGCGCGGGGTAAGGCGCAGGAACTGGATGCTGTTGGACACATCACTGGCGTAGCTGTAGGTGGTGTCGTGGCGGATGGACAGTTTCATACAACCTCCAGGTAGGAGTGATGGACCGCCTGGCCCAGTTGGTTGACGCGGCCGATGAAATCGCTGAGCCAGGGATGCAGCCCGGCGTCGAGGATTTCGTCGATGGCGGTATAGCGCAGCCGCGCGTTGAGCTCGGCGGCCAGCCGCTGGGCCGCTCGCCCGGTACTGCCAGGCAGGCCGGCCAGGATCTGGTCCAGCTCCTCGATACAGGCATGCAGCGAGCGCGGCACGTCGACGCGCAGCAACAGCAATTCGGAAACCGGCCCGGCACTGGGCGCGGCGCGGTAGATTTGATTGAAGGCTTCGTAGGAGGTCAGGGCGCGCAGCAAGGCACTCCACTGGTAGAAACCCCTGGCCGAGTCGTCGCTGACCTCGTCGGAGGCCTCGCCGAACATTTCATAGCGCGCATCGAGCAGCCGCAGGGTGTTGTCGGCCCGTTCCAGGAAGGTGCCCAGGCGAATGAAGCTGTAGGCATCGTTGCGCATGATGGTACCGGAGGTGGCGCCGCGGAACAGGTGCGAGCGCTCCTTGACCCAGTCACAGAACTGGCTGATGCCGTAGCGGCCCAGCCCGTTGCTGGCAATGTTGCGCATTTCGATCCAGGTGGCGTTGATGTTCTCCCACATGTCCGCCGTTATCCGCCCGCGCACTGCATGGGCGTTGGTTCTGGCCGCCTGCAGGCAGCAGTAGATGCTGCCGGGGTTGGTGGCATCGAGGGCGAAGAAATGCAGCATGCGCTCGGTGTCGAGCTCGGCGTGGCGACGGATGTAGTCGTCGAGCGTGCCCGAGGCCAACAGTGACATGGCCAGTTCGGCATGGCCGTCGCTGCGCCCCGCCTGCGGCATCAGTGACAGCGAGTAGCTGACCTCGAGCATGCGCGCCAGGTTTTCCGCACGTTCCAGGTAGCGGGACATCCAGTACAGATCAGAAGCAGTTCGCGAAAGCATGGTTCAGTCCTCCACCACCCAGGTGTCTTTGGTACCGCCACCTTGTGACGAGTTGACCACCAGCGAGCCTTCCTTCAGCGCCACGCGGGTCAGGCCGCCTGGCACCAGGCGGGTTTCGCTGCCCGACAGTACGAACGGGCGCAGGTCGATATGCCGCGGCGCGATGCCGCTGTCGACGAAGGTCGGGCAGGTGGACAGGCACAAGGTCGGTTGCGCGATATAGGCATGTGGACGCGCTTTGATGCGGGCGCGGAAGTCCTCGATCTGCGCGGCAGTGGCGGCGGGCCCGACCAGCATGCCGTAGCCGCCGGAGCCCTGGGTTTCCTTGACCACCAGTTCGGGCAGGTTGGCCAGTACATGGGACAGGTCGGCCGGCTTGCGGCACTGCCACGTCGGTACGTTGTTGAGGATCGGCTCCTCGCCCAGGTAAAAGCGGATCATGTCGGCGACATAGGGGTAGATCGACTTGTCGTCGGCTACGCCGGTGCCCACCGCGTTGGCCAGCACTACGTTGCCGGCGCGGTACACCGAAATCAGCCCGGGCACGCCCAGCATCGAGTCGGGGTTGAACGAGAGGGGGTCGAGGTAGTCGTCGTCCAGCCTGCGGTAAATCACATCGACCCGTTGCGGGCCGGCGGTCGTGCGCATGTACACATGCTCGTCGCGCACGAACAGATCCGCGCCTTCGACCAGCTCGATGCCCATTTCGCGGGCCAGGAAGGCATGCTCGAAATAGGCACTGTTGAAGCGCCCTGGGGTAAGCAGCACAGCAGTGGGGTTATCCAGCGGGCTGGCGCTCTTGAGCGTGTCCAGCAGCAGGTTGGGGTAGTGGTCGATGGGCGCGATGCGCTGGGCGGCGAACAGCTCGGGGAACAGGCGCATCATCATCTTGCGGTCTTCGAGCATGTAGCTGACACCACTGGGGGTGCGCAGGTTGTCTTCCAGCACGAAATAGCTGCCATCGCCATCGCGCACCAGGTCCACGCCGGCGATGTGCGCATACAGGCCCCGGTGCAGGTCCAGGCCCTGCATGGCGATCTGATAACCCTCGTTGGCCAGGACCTGCTCTGGCGGGATGATCCCGGCCTTGAG
Source organism: Pseudomonas sp. BJP69 (assembly GCF_007633355.1). Classification (NCBI taxonomy): domain Bacteria; kingdom Pseudomonadati; phylum Pseudomonadota; class Gammaproteobacteria; order Pseudomonadales; family Pseudomonadaceae; genus Pseudomonas; species Pseudomonas sp. BJP69. The sequence goes on along the minus strand of NZ_CP041933.1, from coordinate 2,932,730 downwards.
GATGCGCTGGTCGTGGTAGATGTCTTCCAAAAACAGGTTCAGGGCCTGCACGCGCTGGATACAGCCGCGCTCGACCGTACGCCACTCGCTGGCGCGGATGCTGCGCGGGATGATATCGAAGGGGATCAGCCGCTCGGTGTCCTGTTTGTCGCCATACAAGGTAAAAGTGATACCGGCGCGGTGGAACAGCAGGTCGGCCTCGCGCCGGCGCTGCTCCAGCAGCTCCAGCGGGGTGTTCGCCAGCCAGCGGGCGAACTCCTGGTAGTGCGGGCGGCAGCTGCCGTTCGCGTCGTACATTTCATTGAAAAAAGCCCGGGACATACCCACTCCTTGCCGCCGTTACCGGCAGCTTCATTGCCGTTCATCTGCGTCTTTCAGGGTGCTGCCTTGCTGGTAAGTGGGGGTGTCGTCAGCCTCGGTCGCGTTGGGTTGCGGGTGCATTCCGTTCACCAACCAGCATTGCAATGAAAGTGCCGAAAACCCGGTGCAGTGCCGGGCAGGCCAGGGAATGGGCGGTGGGCAGCGGTTTTGCTGGGCGGCGCCTGGTCCAGGCGGGGTGAGGTGGCGGCCGGCTGACCGGCCGGCGTGCATCAAAACAGGGCGCCTGGTGTGCAGCCGCGTTTTTTGAACCGAGTTGGTGCGTACCGCAATGCCGGCCAGGCCAGGCAGGCGGTTCAACACCTCAACCCGCGTTGGCGGTCAGTTCCTGGCGAACGATGGCAGCCCCGGCGCTCAACGCCTTGAGCTTGCCGCTGGCGACCGCGCGTGGCAGTGGGGCCATGCCGCAGTTGGTGCAGGGGTAGAGCTTGTCGGCGTCGACGAACTGCAACGCCTTGCGCAGGGTGTCGGCCACGGCTTCGGGTGTTTCGATGGCAGGGTTGGCGACATCGATGGCACCGACCATGACCTTCTTGCCCCGAATCAGCTCAAGCAGTTCCATCGGCACATGGGCGTTGTGGCACTCCAGCGAAATGATATCGATGCTCGACTGCTGCAACGTCGGGAACACCTGTTCATATTGCCGCCATTGCGCCCCCAGGGTCTGTTTCCAATCGGTGTTGGCCTTGATCCCGTAGCCATAGCAGATGTGCACCGCGGTTTCGCACTTGAGCCCTTGAACGGCGCGCTCCAGGGCGGCCACGCCCCAGTCGTTGACCTCATCGAAGAACACATTGAACGCCGGTTCGTCGAACTGGATGATATCGACGCCCGCCGCTTCCAGTTCCAGTGCTTCCTGGTTGAGTAGCCTGGCAAATTCCCAGGCCAGTTTTTCCCGGCTTTTGTAATGGCTGTCATACAGCGTGTCGATCATGGTCATTGGGCCCGGCAGCGCCCACTTTATTGGCTGGGCAGTTTGCTGGCGGAGGAACCTGGCATCGTCGACGAACACCGGTGCCTGTCGCGCGACAGCACCCACCACCGAGGGCACGCTGGCGTCGTAGCGATCGCGAATGCGCACGGTCTGGCGTTGCTGGAAATCGACCCCGCTCAAGTGTTCGATGAACGTGGTCACGAAATGTTGGCGGGTCTGTTCGCCGTCACTGACGATAACGATGCCCGCGTGCTGCTGTTCCTGCAAGGCCAGGCGCAAGGCGTCCTGTTTGCCTTCGGCCAGCTGCGCGCCCTGCAATTTCCAGGGTGACCAGAGTGTTTCAGGCTCCGCCAGCCAGGTAGGCTTGGGCAAACTGCCGGCAGTGGAGGTGGGAAGTAGCGTGTTCATCAGCGGTTACCTTGTGCGTTGAGGTGATCAGCCGGCGTATTGAGCGGACCATTGCTCCAGGGTGGTCTGGTACGGTTTGACGAAGCGCTCCTCGGCAAACCTGCCTTGTTCGAGCGCCAGGCGGCTGCGCTCTTCGCGGTCGTAGACAATGCGTGTAAGCGAATAGTCCTGGTGCTGCAGGCTCGGTTGGTAGGCCATTGCGGCTGCCGCATTGGCGTTGTAGATCTCGGGGCGGTAGATCTTCTGAAAGGTTTCCATGGTGCTGATGGTGCTGATCAGCTCCAGGTTGCTGTAGTCGGCCAACAGGTCACCGGCAAAGTAGAAAGCCAATGGCGCCACGCTGCCGGGCGGCATGAAGTAGCGCACCTTGAGCCCCATCCTGCTGAAGTATTCGTCGGTCAGCGAGTGGTCGTTCTGGTGATACTCCACGCCCAGCACCGGGTGCTGGTTTTCAGTGCGGTGGTAAACCCTGCTGCTCGACACACTCAGGCAGATGACCGGCGGCTTGTCGAAGTGCGCCTTGTAGGTGGCCGAGTTGATGAAGCACTTGAACAGCTTGCCATGCAGTTCGCCAAAGTTGTCCGGCGTGCTGAAGCTTGGCCGACCCTTGTTGTGTTCCAGCAACAACACACTGAAGTCGTAGTCCCGCACGTACGAGGAAAAGTTGTTACCGACCATGCCATCGATGCGGCGGTTGGTGGTGTGGTCGACGATATGGGTCTGCAACAGCTCGATCAGCGGCAGGCCGCTGCTGCGCTGTTCACTGTGCAGGTGCAGTTCCACCGAAATGATATCCAGCTCTACGCTGTAACGGTCTGCATAGGCATTGTCCCAGTGCGCCAGGGCGTTGAAGCGGTTGTCGATCATCTGCAAGGTGTTGCGCAGGTTTTCCTGGCGGTTTTCCCCCCGCGCCAGGTTGGCGAAATTGGTGGTGATGCGGGTGTTTTCGCCGGGCTGGTAGTGCTCGTCGAAAGCGATGCGCTGCACAGTGAATTGCGGTGCGTAAGCCATGTTGTACGGTGTCCTGATGCCTGGCTCGTGCCGTTGGGTAGTGCAAGCAGGCAACTATTGCCATGGCGCGAGCGACGTGATGTCCGTGTTCAGGCCGTATTCTAGGCAGGGTCCCTACATGAATGATATTGAAGATAAATCACTAATGATTTAGAACCGCTCATGATGCTGGGGTGTCGGGAGTAGGCAACGGGAAGGAAAGCTTGTGTATGCGGTCGAGCGCGGGCGGTTGGCCCTGTGATCTTGCTCGCAACTTTCCAGACTAAAGGTACGGAATTTTCGAGTTGGCATGAATATCCCATGTTAGTCGGGAGTCCAGTCTCCACCTACTGCACTACCTCCATCACCTCCACGGAAGAACAAGAAAGGGGGCTAACATGAGTTGTCTGATTTGCGCAGGGCACGCGGATTCCGTCGAATGCACCCTTGGATGGGAGGAGCGGCGCTGTGCCCAATGCGGGTGTTACCGAATGTCCCAGTCGCTGATCCTGTTGATGATGGAAGAGGGGCAGATCTTCGACACCGAGCGCATGCGCGAGTGGCTGGTCGTGCAACGCGGGCAGGTGCCTGTGCCCGACATCGACCATGACCACGCCATACTGCGCTAACGGCCTGCAGCGGTGTAGCGCCACAGGCCATGGTCGTGCCTGGGGTCAGTGCGCGCTGGCCACGGTCTGCGGTTGCCAGCCGCCACCCAGGGCTTTGTAGATCGAAACGATGCCGCGGTACAGCTCGACCTCGCCTTGCGCTTGCGCATCTTCGGCACTCAACCGTTCGCGTTCGGCATCGAGCAGTACCAGGTAGTCCACGGTCCCCTCGCGATAGCGAATCGAGGCCAGTTGCGCCGCCTTGCGGCTGGCTTCGCTCTGGCGCATCAACGACAGCAACCGTTGTTGGGTCTTGGCGTAGTCGCTGAAGGCGTTGGCCGACTCTTCCAGTGCCAGCAACACCTGTTGCTCGTAATTGGCCATGGCGCCTTCGGCGTCGGCCTTGGCCCCGCGCAGGCGGGCCCGCACGCTGCCCAGGTCGAACGCCGCCCAGGTAATGCTGGGGCCCAAGGCCCAGGCGTTGGCCGCCGATGAGCCGAGCTGCGACCCGCGCGCGGCGGTAAAGCCCAGGAAGCCGCTGAGGCTGACACGCGGGAACAGGTCGGCGGTGGCGACGCCGACGTTGGCCGTGGCGGCTGCCAGCTGGCGTTCGGCGCTGCGAATGTCAGGGCGGCGGCGCAGCAGTTCGCCGGGGTCGCCCACCGGCAGCGCCTTGGCGATGGCCGGCAGCGCCTTGGGCGACAAGTCTACGCTGAGGGCGTCGGGGCGCTGGCCGAGGAGGGTGGCGATGCGGTGCCGCGCCCGCGCCTGTTCGGCCTGCAGTTGCGGCACGGTCGCTTCGACCCCGGCCAGGCGGGCATCGGCGCGTACCACGTCGAGGTCGTTGCCGACCCCGGCGTCGCGCAGGGTTTCGGTGATGCTGCGCGATTGCTGCTGGGTCTTGAGGTTGGCCAGGGCAATCTTCTCGCGCAGCTGTGCACCGCGTAATTGCCCATAGGCATCGACCAGTTCGGCGATCAGGCTGACCTGCAACTGCTGCAGGTCGGCGGCAGCGGCCGCTTCCTGCGCTTCACTGGCTTCGATCTGGCGCTGGATGCGGCCGAACAGGTCCAGCTCCCAGGCCATGTCCAGGCCCAGGTCATAGCGTTCGCTGTTCACCCGTTGCTCGGTCTGGCCAGGAACCTGGCCTTTGCCGATATCGCTGCTGGCACGGCTGGTGACCACCGGGAACGGGTCGTTCTCGGCGTCTTCACGGATCGAGCGGGCCGACTTCAGGCGGGCGAAGGCCACGCGCAGATCCCGGTTGCCGGTCAACGAAGCCTGCACCAGCTGGTTCAGTACCGGGTCGTCGAACTGCTTCCACCACAAGCTTTCAAAGTGGCTGCGGTCATAGGCCTTGGCCTGCGCATCAGCGCCCAGCGGGGCAGGTGCGGTGGCGGGGGCCTGGTAGTCCGGGCCGACCGCGCAGGCGGCCAGGGCCAGGGCCAGCAGGCTTGGCGTCAGGGGTTTGAGCAGGTTCATGCGTGGTTCTCCAGCACTTGCACGCGTTCGGCCTTGGGGGCCTGGCGACGCTCGACGAAACGGCGGATCAGGAAGAAGAACACCGGGGTGAGGAACAAGCCGAATACGGTCACGCCGATCATCCCGGAGAACACCGCCACACCCATGGCATGGCGCATTTCCGAGCCTGCACCCGAGCTGAAGACCAGCGGCACCACACCCATGATGAAGGCGATGGAGGTCATCAGGATCGGCCGCAGCCGCAGGCGGCACGCTTCCAGCACGGCAGCCAGCGGGTCGAGGCCCTTGGCTTGTTCGTCCTTGGCGAACTCGACGATCAGGATCGCGTTCTTGCACGCCAGGCCCACCAGCACGATCAGCCCGATCTGGGTGAAGATGTTGTTGTCGCCACCCGATACGATCACACCGGTGATCGCCGACAGCAGGGTCATCGGCACGATCAGGATCACTGCCAGCGGCAGGCTCCAGCTTTCGTACTGGGCAGCCAGTACCAGGAAGGCCAGCAGCACGCACAGCGGGAAGACGAACAGCGCGGTATTGCCCGACAGGATCTGCTGATAGGTCAGGTCGGTCCACTCGAAGGTCATGCCGTTGGGCAGTTCCGCTTTCAGCAGTTTTTCGATGGCCGCCTCGGCCTGGCCAGAGCTGTAGCCGGGCGCTGCGGCACCGTTGATTTCAGCGGTGATGAAACCGTTGTAGTGCATCACACGGTCCGGCCCGGAGGTATCGCTGACCTTGAGGAAGGTCGCCAGCGGTATCATCTCGCCCAGGTTGTTGCGCACCTTCAATTGGCCGATTTGCTCGGCATCGAGGCGGAACTGCTGCTCAGCCTGGACGTTGACCTGGTAAGTGCGGCCAAAGCGGTTGAAGTCGTTGGTGTACAGCGAGCCCAGGTAGACCTGCAGGGTGTCGAAGATGTCGCTGATCGCCACGCCATGGGTCTTGGCCTTTTCCCGGTCGATGGCGGCATCGACCTGCGGCACGTTGACCTGGTAGCTGGTGAACAGGCCCGTCAGCTCCGGCACCTCGTGGCTTTTGGCAATGATGTTCTGGGTTTCCTTGTACAGCGCTTCGTAGCCCAGGTTGCCGCGGTCTTCGATCTGCAGGCGGAAGCCGCCGATGGTGCCCAGGCCTTGTACCGGCGGTGGCGGGAAGATCGCGATGTAGGCGTCCTGAATGTCGGCGAACTGGGCATTGAGCGCGGCAGCGATGGCGGCAGCCGACTGGCTTGGGTCCTTGCGCTCGTCAAACGGCTTGAGTGGGGTGAACACGATGCCGCTGTTCGGGCTGTTGGTGAAGCCGTTGATCGACAGGCCAGGGAAGGCGACCGAGTCGGCCACGCCAGGTTGCTTGAGGGCGATTTCGCTCATGCGCTTGATCACCGCCTCGGTGCGGTCGAGGCTGGCGGCGTCGGGCAACTGGGCGAAGGCCACCAGGTATTGCTTGTCCTGGGCCGGTACGAAGCCGGTGGGGGTAGACGAGAAACCCAGGTAGGTCAGGCCCATCAGGCCGGCGTACACGAACAGGGCGATGCCGCTGGAGCGAATGACCCGGCGCACGCCGCCCACGTAGCGGTGCGAGGCACGGTCGAAAAAGCGGTTGAACGGGGCGAACAGCCAGCTGCCCAGGAGTTTTTCCAGTAACCGCGAGAAACGGTCCTTGGGCGCATGGTGTTCCTTGAGCAGTACGGCAGCCAACGCCGGTGACAGGGTCAGCGAGTTGAATGCCGAGATCACCGTGGAAATGGCGATGGTCAGCGCGAACTGCTTGTAGAACTGCCCGGTCAGGCCGGAAATGAAGGCAGCAGGCACGAACACCGCACACAGGACCAAGGCGGTGGCGATGATCGGCCCGGTCACTTCGGCCATGGCCTTCTGCGTCGCCTCCAGGGGTTTGAGGCCCAAGCCGATATTGCGCTCGACGTTTTCCACCACCACGATGGCGTCGTCCACCACGATACCGATGGCCAGCACCAGGCCGAACAATGACAGGGCGTTGAGCGAGAAGCCGAACAGGTGCATGACCGCAAAGGTGCCGATCAGCGATACCGGCACCGCCAGCAACGGGATGATCGAGGCGCGCCAGGTTTGCAGGAACAGAATGACCACCAGCACCACCAGCACCAGCGCTTCGAACAGGGTGTGCACCACCGCCTCGATGGAGCCGCGCACGAACACGGTCGGGTCATAGACGATGCTGTAGTCCATGCCTTCGGGGAAGTCCTTCTTCAGCTCGGCCATTTTTGCCCGTACTTCGTCGGAGATCTCGATGGCGTTCGAGCCTGGGCGCTGGAAGATCGGCAGTGCCACTGCCGGCTGGTTGTTCAGCAACGAGCGCAGGGCATATTGGCTGGAGCCGAGCTCGACCCGGGCGATGTCTTTCAGCCGGGTGATTTCGCCGTCGGCGCCGGCGCGGATGATGATGTTCTCGAACTCTTCCTCGTTGACCAGGCGGCCCTGGGTGTTGATCGACAGCTGGAAACTGGTCGAACCCGGGGCGGGCGGGGCGCCCAACTGGCCGGCGGCGACCTGGCGGTTCTGTTCGCGAATGGCTGCGACCACGTCACTGGCGGTGAGGTTGCGCGAAGCAGTTTTGTTCGGGTCGAGCCAGACGCGCAGCGAGTAGTCGCCCATGCCGAACAGCTGCACATCACCCACGCCGCCAAGGCGTGCCAACTCGTCCTTGATATTGAGGATGGCGTAGTTGGACAGGTAGAGCATGTCGTAGCGGTTGTCCGGCGAGGTCAGGTGCACGACCATGGTCAGGTCGGGCGAGGCCTTGTCGACGGTGATACCGATGCGGGTTACTTCTTCCGGCAGCTTGGGCTGGGTGCGGGTGACGCGGTTCTGCACCTGCACCTGGGCGTTGTCCAGGTCGGTGCCCAAGGCGAAGGTGATGGTCAGCGTCAGTTTGCCGTCAGCGGTGGACTGGGAAGACATGTACAGCATGTTCTCCACACCGGTAATGGCTTGCTCCAGCGGCGCAGCCACGGTTTCGCCGATGACTTTCGGGTTGGCACCCGGGAAGTTGGCGCGTACCACCACGGTTGGCGGCACTACCTCGGGGTATTCGCTGATGGGTAACTGGAACAGCGAGATCGAGCCGGCAATCAGCAGCACCAGCGACAGCACGGCGGCGAAGATCGGCCGGGTTATGAAGAATTTGGAGAAGTTCATCGGTCTGGTCCCTTAACCGCGTGGCGCCTGGGCGCTGGCGTTTTTCACGTTGTTGCCCGCCACTTTGGGCGCCGGGTTGCTGGCCTCCAGGGCCTGGCGCTGTTGGGCGAGGGCGGCCAGGGTCTGCTCGCTGGCCATCTGGGTTTCCTGCGGCGTTACCGGCGAACCCGGGCGTACGCGCTGCAGGCCCTTGACCACGATGCGCTCGTCCTTGCCCAGGCCGCTGCGCACGATGCGCAGGCCTTCAAGTTTTGGCCCCAGTTCCACAGCGCGGTAGGCGGCCTTGTTGTCCTTGTCCATGACCAGCACGAACTTCTTGCCAAGGTCGGTGCCCACGGCCTCGTCGTTGATCAGTACGGCGTCGTACTGGGCGCTGCCCACCAGCTTCAGCCGGGCATACAGGCCCGGGGTGAACTGGCCGTCGCGGTTGTCGAACACGGCGCGGCCACGGATGGTGCCCGTGCGCGGGTTGACCTGGTTGTCGACGAAGTTCATCTGGCCCAGGTGAGGGGTGCCGGTTTCGTTGGTCAGGCCGAGGTACACCGGGGTGCTCTGGCCGCGTTGGCCCTCGCGCGCCAGCTGGGTGTACTTGAGGTACACGCGCTCGTCGGCGTCGAAGTAGGCGTAGACCTTGTCGGTGGAGACCACGCTGGTCAGCGGGGTCACGTCGGCGCTGACGATGTTGCCGGCCGTGAACGCGGCGCGGCTGACCCGGCCGCTGATCGGCGCGGTAACCCGGGTAAAGCTGAGGTTCAGGCGGGCGAGGTCCAGTTGAGCCTGGATGGCGTCGACCCCGGCCCGGGCTTCGGCAGCGGCGCTGCTGCGCGATTCGGCCAGCTCGGCGGAAATGGCGTTGCTGTCGCGCAGGCGCTCACCACGGCGGGCTTCATTGGCGCTGCGGATGGCGGTGGCCTTGGCTTGTTGCAACTGGGCTTCGAGGCGGCGGACTTCTGCCTGGAACGGGCGTGGGTCGATCTGGAACAGCAGGTCGCCTTTCTTGACCTGGGCGCCCTCGGTGAAGGCGACCTGGTCGATCTGGCCGGACACCCGCGGGCGCACCTCGACGGTTTCCGGGGCTTCGAGGCGGCCGGTGAACTCGTCCCATTCATTGATCGGTTGCTCGATCACCTTGGCCACGGTGACTTTCGGCGCGGCGGGAGCCTGCACGGCGTCGGGGGTTCGGCCGCAAGCGCTGATCACCACCACAGCCAGGGCTGCGAGGGGGAAGCGCAAGGGTTTGAGTGATTGTTCCATGGAGAACTCCGCCAATGTATTAGTGATGGGCGGAGTGTGAGTGTCTTGCGCGAGAGGCACGAATCGAACGGGCCGAAATCTATTATCACGCTGAATGATAGGTCGGGATCAGCGGGTGGTGAATCGAGGGTGCGGGCCTGCACCCGAAGCCGGTGCCAGGGCCCGCTGCCACGGGCTTAGCGTTGGCTGCTGCCAGCGCCGCCTGCGTCGGCACCACCGGTCCCTTCGGACCCCGTGCCGTCCATGCCTGGCAAGTCACGACTGTCGTTCTGCTGGGCGGGCGGGCTGTCCGGGTCATTGCCCTTGATGCGCGGGTCGGTATCCCGCGGCATGGGTTTTTCGATCGGGTTGAGGGTGCTGTCCACGCCGGGCTGCGGCGCGTTGTTGTGCGGGTCGTCGGGGTAGGTCGGGCCAGTGCCGGCGGCAAGCGCCAGTGGCGAGGCGAGCAGGGCAATCAGCAGCACGCTTGAGCGGTTCATGGCAGTCTCCATTGCGTCGGGTGGGGCGTACTCCTTTTCGGCCCCACCCGTGGCGCTAACGTGCCATTGTTGCGCTCATTGTTCCGATCAGCGGTTACACCACCATCGACAACAACATGATGAAGATGATGCCGACGATGGAAAGAATCGTCTCCATCATGCTCCAGGTCTTGAAGGTTTCGGCCACGGTCATGTTGAAGTACTGCTTCACCAGCCAGAAGCCGGCGTCGTTCACATGCGACAGGATCAGCGACCCGGCGCCGGTGGCCAGCACCAGCAACTCACGGTTCACCCCCGGTACCAGGTCGATCACCGGTGCCACGATACCCGCGCCGGTGATGGTCGCGACGGTGGCCGAACCGGTGGCGATACGGATCACCGCCGCTACCAGCCAGGCCAGCAGGATCGGCGAAATTTCCGCTTGCACGGCCATTTGCCCGATCACATTGCCCACCCCGGTGTCCACCAGCATCTGCTTGAAACCGCCGCCGGCACCGACGATCAGCACGATCGCAGCGGTTGGCGCCAGGCTCTGGTCGAGCATTTTCATGATTTGCTGGCGGTTGAAACCGCGGGCCGAGCCAAAGGTGTAGAAGGCCAGCAGCAAGGCAGCGAGCAGGGCGGTGATCGGGTGGCCGATCAGGTCCATCCACTGGCGCACGATGTGCTCGGCAGGCAGCACCACGTCGGCGAAGGTTTTCAGCAGCATCAAGGCCACCGGCAGCAGCACGGTGATCAGGGTGATGCTGAAGCTCGGCAGGTTGCCCTGGTCGGACTCCTTGGCGATCTGGTCCATCAGCTCCTGCGACGGGTTGCCGGGAATGTAGCGGGAGATGAAGTTACCGAACAGCGGGCCGGCGATGATGGCGGTAGGCAGCGCCACGATCAGGCCGTAGAAAATGGTCTTGCCGATGTCGGCGTGGAAGATGCCGATCGCCAGCAACGGGCCCGGGTGCGGCGGTACCAGGCCATGCACGACCGACAGGCCGGCCAGCAATGGAATGCCGATTTTCACCAGCGAAACCCCGGAGCGCCGGGCCACGATGAACACCAGTGGAATCAGCAGCACGAAGCCGATTTCGAAGAACAGCGGAATGCCCACCAGGAAAGCGGCGAACATCATGGCCCAGTGCACGTTCTTCTTGCCGAAGGCGCGAATCAGGGTTTGCGCGATCTGGTCGGCGCCGCCGGAGTCGGCCATCAGTTTGCCAAGCATGGTGCCCAGGGCGAGCACGATGCCGACAAAGCCCAGCACACCGCCAAAGCCGTCCTGGAACGACTTCATGACCTTGGCCACCGGCATGCCGGAGGTCAGGCCCAGAAAGCCAGCCGCCAGGGTGAGGGCGACGAAGGGGTGAACCTTGAAGTGGGTGATCAGCAGGATCAGCCCGACGATCGTCACGAGCGCGTCGAGCAACAGGAAGGTATCAGTAGCCAGTCCGAACATGGTTTCAAGGCCTCGGTCTTATCGTTGTTTTGGCGTAGCGTTTTGGGAACTTTCCGCGCTTTCGCGGGGTCGGGTAGCGCTGTCTTTGGTGAGCCGGTAAACCGCTGGGTCAGGCGGTCTGCGCCAGGCCCTGCTCACCGCAGCGCTTTAGCCAGCGGTCTACCGCTTCGGCCAGGGCTTCGATGGGCTGGGTAGCGTCCAGGGCCAGGGTCAGGGGCTCGCCACGGGGCGATTCCAAGGCTGCGAACTGGCTGTCGATCAGACTGGCCGGCATGAAATGCCCAGGGCGTGCCAGCACGCGCTTTTCGGCTTCGGCAGCCGACAGTTCGAGGAAAACGAACACCAGCCCAGGCATGGCCTGGCGCAGGGTTTCGCGGTAGCGGCGTTTGAGCGCCGAGCAGGTCAGGATCGGGCGTTCGCCGGCCTGGCTGATGGTTTGCAACTCTTCGCCCAGGCGCACCAGCCAGCCGGCGCGGTCGGCGTCGTCCAGGGGGATGCCCGCGCTCATCTTGCGGATGTTTTCGGCAGGGTGGAAAGCGTCGCCTTCGATCAGGCGACCGCCGCTTCGGGCAGCGATGGCAGCACCGATGCAGCTTTTGCCGCAACCGGCCACGCCCATCACCACGATGGCGGACAGGGGAGAATTCATCAGTACCTCCTGCGGGGTGAGGTAGCGCTGTCTCGTCGCTGACGAACAGCCACCTCCCCGGTGTTATTGGTCTTGTCCTTACGCAGTATGGACGCCTGGCAGCACGCGTGTAGCGGCAGCTACCAAAGATTACATTGCCTGCATCCTGAGACAGCGCTACCTTAGTGGCCGTTCCCCATCCTTGCAAGTAGTAAAATTACAACATCCATGTCCCGCACCGGCTCCCGTACCACAGGTCGTCCTACCCTGGCTGAAGTGGCCAGGCTTTCCGGGGTTTCCCCGATCACCGCTTCGCGCGCGCTGCGCGGCGTGAGCACGGTTGCCCCAGAGCTGGCCGCAAAGGTCATGGCTGCCGCCGCCAGCCTGGGCTACGTGGCCAACCCTGCGGCCCGGGCGTTGGCCTCGGCGCGCAGCCAGTCTGTCGTGGTGCTGATCCCGTCGCTGTCCAACCAGCTGTTCATCGATACCCTGGAGGCCATCCACGACGTCATGCGCCCGCGTGGGCTCGAGGTGCTGATCGGCAACTATCACTATGACCTGGCCGAAGAAGAGAACCTGATCCGCAATTACCTGGCCTATCAGCCCTGCGGCATGTTGCTGACCGGGTTCGAGCGCAGCGATGCGGCCCGCCAGATGCTGGCCGCCAGCGGTGTACCCTGCGTGCACATGATGGAGCTCAAGGGCGAGCCGGGGGCAGTATCGGTCGGGTTTTCCCAGGAGCAGGCGGGGCGGGCTGCCGCGCGGCACCTGATCGAGCGCGGGCGCAAGCGCCTGGCATTCATAGCCGCGCAACTCGACCCGCGGGTGATGCAGCGGGCCGAGGGCTTCCGCCAGGCCCTGGCCGAGGCGGGCCTGCACGCTGCGGAACTGGAAGTGTTGGCCCCGGAGCCTTCTTCGATTGCCTTGGGCAGCACACTGTTCAGCCGCCTGATGCAGCAGGCCCCGGATGTGGACGGCATCTTCTTCTGCAACGACGACCTGGCCCAGGGCGCTGTCTTGCAGGCGTTGCGCCAAGGTGTGGAGGTGCCTCGCCAGGTGGCCATGGTGGGCTTCAACGACCTGCCGGCTTCGGCGCACATGGTGCCGCGCCTCACGTCTATCCGTACCCCGCGGGCTGCCGTCGGTCGGGGCGCGGCCCAGGCCTTGCTCGCGTTGCTGGACGGCAAACGGGTGGCCAGTGCCCAACAGGACCTGGGTTTTGAGCTGATGGTGCGGGAAAGTACCTGATTCGCTCCCCTGTGCAATGGCGTTGACCACGCCCTGGCGACATGCCGGCGTAACAGAAATGGAGTAATCACAAAGCGATGGCACTGTGCTTGCACCGCGCATACGGCCATCTATGCTCATGAAACCGCGCATAAAGGAGGCCCGGCGTCATGTTCGATTTCCATCGCAAATCCGATTTGGTCGAGATCCAGCGCAGCCATCAGGCATTGGCCGACGCACAGGCCAAACTGGCTGCCATCAGTCGCTCCATGGCAATGGTCGAATTCGCCCCGGATGGCACCATTCTCGACGCCAACGACCGCTTCTGCCAGGCCATGGGTTACAGCGCTGAAGAGCTGCGCGGCAAGCACCACCGGCTGTTCTGTGAGCCGGGCTATGCCCAGAGCGCCGAGTACCAGCAACTGTGGCATGAGCTCGGCCAGGGCAAGGCCATCAGCGGCACATTCGAGCGCGTCGACAAGGCCGGCCGTGAAGTCTGGCTGGAGGCCAGCTACATGCCCGTGCTGGATGCCCAGCGCCAGGTCAGCAGCGTGATCAAGGTGGCGTCCGACATCAGTCAGCGCGTCGCCCTTGAGCATGAAAGCGAAAGCCTGCTGAAGGCGATCAGCCGCGCCATGGCAGTGATCGAGTTCACCCCGCAAGGGCGGGTGATCAAGGCCAACCAGAACTTCCTGGACACCATGGGTTACCGGCTCGACGAGGTGGTAGGCCGCCACCATGGCCTGTTCTGCCTGCCGCACGAGCGTGAGTCGGCCGAGTACCGCCAGTTCTGGGCCTCGCTGAACCGTGGCGAATACCACTCGCACCGCTTCGAGCGGGTGAACAAGCAAGGCCAGACGGTGTACCTGGAAGCCTCCTACAACCCGATTTTCGACAGCAAGGGCCGCCTGTACAAGGTGGTCAAGTTCGCCAGCGACATCACCGACCAGGTCTGTACCCAGCAAAGTGCCGCCGATGCGGCCCATGCCAGTTCGGTGCAGACCGATGCCTGCGCGCGCAAAGGCACCGAAGTGGTACAGCAGACCGTGCAGGTGATCGAGCAGATTTCCGTGGAGCTCAACGACGCAGCGCGCAGCATCGATGCGGTGAGCAAACAGTCGGATGTGATCGGGCAGATTGTGCTGACCATTCGTGGTATCGCCGACCAGACCAACTTGCTGGCGCTGAATGCGGCCATCGAAGCCGCCCGTGCCGGCGAACACGGGCGCGGTTTTGCCGTGGTCGCCGACGAGGTGCGCAACCTGGCCGCGCGCACCAGCAAGGCTACCCTGGAAATCGTCGATGTGGTGCGGCAGAACCACGACCTGTCGCTGCTGGCTGTGGCCAGCATGCAGTCAAGCCTGAACCGCACCGGCCATGGCGTGGCGCTGGCCAATGAAGCCGGCACGGTGATCATGGAGATTCAGCAAGGCTCAAGGCACGTGGTCGATGCCATCAGCCAGATCAGTTCGACGCTGCAATTGCATTGAGCGCAGCACGCATATCGTCCAGCAGGGCCTGCAGGCTGGCTTGCAGCCGTGCGCGCGGCTCGTCGGTCGGCGAGCCTTGCGCCTGGGCCGCTTCGATCGCTTCGCAATCCTGGACCACGGTGCGTACCCTGATCATCTTGGCACCGCCCTTGATGCGGTGGGCCAAGGCACGCAGCGCCTCTTTTGGCGCGTCCGCCGCCAGCGCATGCAGGGCCGCCAGGTCTTCACCAACGCTGATCGACAGTTGCTCGAGCAAATGCCTGGTGAGCTGCGCGTCGTCCTGAGTCAGGTGGCGTAGCTCATCCAGGTTCAAGCCGCCCGCGCGCGCTGTTGGCGCAGGTGGGCGGGCCTGGGGCAGGTGGGCTTTGAGGGTTCGCAAACCTATCGGCTTGAACAGGCAAACGTCCATCCCGCTGGCCAGGCAGCGGGTACGTTCCTCGGCCTGGGCATTGGCGGTGATGCCCAGAATCCGGCACCTGGGCAGGCTGCGCTCGGCCTCGAACTGGCGAATGCGCCGGGTGAGTTCATGGCCATCCATGACCGGCATGCTGCAATCGGTGATCACCACATCGAAGCGCCCCGCTTGCCAGCGGCCCCAGGCGACTTCACCGTTCTGCGCCAGGCTCACCTGGTGCCCAAGGGTGTGCAATTGCCGTTCCAGCAATAGCAGGTTGGCAGGGTAGTCGTCGACGATCAGCACATTCAAAGGGCCGTCGCTGTTTTCCAGTTGGGCCGGGTCCTCGGGCACGGCTGCCGGGGGCGCGCAGGTGGGCAGCTGCAGGTTCACTTGCACCCGGGTGCCGACGCCTTCGACGCTTTGCAGCTTCAGCGTGCCGCCCATCAGCTCGGCAAGCGTGCGGCTGATGACCAGGCCCAAGCCTGCGCCCTGGCGGGCCCTGGGGCCGTCGGCCTGGACAAAGGCATTGAACAGGCGGGCCTGGTCGGCAGGGCTGATACCGATGCCGGTGTCGCGCACATCCAGCTCCACCGGCAACATGTCATGGCCGGCGATAACCGGCAGAAGCAGGTTGGCCTGCACCTCGCCACGGTCGGTGAACTTGATGGCGTTGCTGATCAGGTTCGACAGGATTTGCTTGAGCCGCAGCGGGTCCGCCAGCACCCAGGCCGGTTCAGCGGGCACTTCGCCGTGCAGGTGCAGGCCCTTGGCCCGGGCGTTGCCTTCGAACACGCGCAAGGTGGCGCGCACCAGTTCGCGCAGGTCCGTGGGCACGGGTTGCAGGGTGATGTGCCCGGACTCGATCCGGGAAATATCGAGAATGTCGCCAATCAGTTCCAGCAGGCCAAGCGCTGAATCATGGGCCGTCTGCAGCGTATGGATATCGCTGCGGCCGCTACGGCAGTCCTCCAGCGCAAGTTCCAGCAACCCGATCACGGCATTCATCGGGGTGCGGATTTCATGGCTCATGGTGGCCAGGAACGTGCTTTTGGTCTGGCTGGCCTGTTCAGCGTCGTCCTTGGCCTGGCGCAATTGCTCCAGCAGCCCGCGGCTCAGCGCGAGCTGGTCCTGCAGGGCGTGTTGAGCCTCGGTGCGCTGGTTGATCAGCTTGCGCAGGTAGCTGTTCCAGAACACCACGCCGGCCAGCAGCAGCGCCGACAGCACCAGCACTTGCAGGGCGAGGGTGCGGTAGTCGCGCCACGGGCTGTCGCTGACCAGTGAGCTGGTGCGCCAGCGGTTGATCAGCTGCGCCAGTTCTTCAGGCGGAATGCTCAGCAGTGCCTTGTCGAGAATGGCCTGGAGCTGGGGCTGGTCGGCGGCCACGGCGAAGGCGGCCAGGGCCGGGTCTTCATCGAGCACACTGGCAATGCGCAGGCGGTCCTTGAATACATGGCTGATGTAGTACGCCGCATTGATGTGGTTGCTCAGGGCGACGTCGGCACGGCCATTGGCCACGGCCTCCATCAGGCCCAGCGGGTTGTCCACCTCGACCAGGCGGGCCTGCGGGTAGCGTTGCTGCAGCAAGGCGCGTTGCGGCGAGCCTTTGACCACCGCGATACGCTGGCCGTCCAGGGCCTTCAAAGGGGCGGGTGCGGTGGTGTCGCTGCGGGTGACCAACACCCTTGGGCTGACCAGGTAAGGCCGGGTGTAGCGCAGTTGCCTGGCGCGGTCTGCGCCGTAGCCCAAGGCGCCGATCATCAGCGCATCACCTTGGTTCAGCCGCTCGACCATGTGGTAGGCCGATGTGCTTTCAACGGTCTTGAACTGCAACCCAGTGCGCAAGCCGATCTGCTTGAGCAGATCCAGGGTGATGCCGTTGGCGTTGTCCTGGGCGTCGTTGAAGGTCAAGGGCGCCAGTGATGTGTTGATCAGCACGTTGACCACGGGGTGCTCGGCGATCCAGGTTTCCTCTTCGGCACTGAGGGCCGTCAGGTGGCGCTGCAACAACAGGCTGGTATTGCCACCGCTCCAGCGGCGCAGGATGTTCAGCCGTTCGCTTTCACTGATGCGGGCCAGTGCCTTGTCGACCAGCTGGCGCAAGTGCAGGTTGTCGCTGGACAGGGCGAACGCGAACGCTTCGGGGGCGGCCGGGGAAAAGTGGTCGATCTTCAACGTGCCCTGGAAGCTTTTGCCGATCATGAAGTCGGTACTGATGGCGTCGCCCAGGTAGGCGTCGGCCTCGCCCAGTTCGACAGCGGCCAGCCCGGCCAGGGTGGAGCGGTACAGGCTCAGTTGCGCCTTGGGGTACAGGCTGCGTACGGTATTGGCGGGCAGGTAGTGATCAACCATGGCCAGGCGCAGGCCGGCCAGGTCGGGCGTGGCCTTCAGGCTGCGCCCCTCCCGGGTCACGACCACCGGCAGGTCGTCGGCATAGGGTGAGCTCAGGCTGAGGTGGGCGTCTGCTGCCTCGAAGGCGTTGGAGCTGCCCAGCAGGTCGATGCGCCCCTCATGCAGGGCAGTGATGGCTTCGTGGCGGCTGGCAAAACGGCGCACTTCGATGCCAATGCCAAGCTGCTCGCCGATCAGGCCGGCGTAATCGGCGCTCAGGCCTTCGTAGTCACGGGGGCTGACATTGATCTCGAAGGGCGGGTAGTCCGGCCGCGAACTGCCCAGTACCAGTTGCCGGTGCTGCTGCAGCCACTGGCGGTCTTCGGCCGAGAGCGCCAGCGGCGCGGCAGCACTGACCGAGCGCGCCAACAACTGCCGGGGTTCGCTGCTGGCCTGCAACCCGCTGGCATTGGCCAGGCTGATGATCATGAAGGCGCTCGCCAGCAGGAACTTCATGCTCGCCAGCCGCTCAGTAGACGCTATTGCGCTTGGCCAGGTCGACCATCTCGACCAGCGATTCGGTCTTGAGTTTTTCCATGATGCGGCCCCGGTAGGTGCTGATGGTCTTGGCGCTCAGGTTCATGCAGGTTCCAATGTTCTTGTTGTTCTCGCCGCGTGCCAGGCGCCGCAGCACTTCCATCTCACGGTTGGAAAGGCTGGCCAGGCGCACCGGTTCGCTCTCCAGGGAGTTGCTGTTGACCGACATCTGCGGAAACGTCGAATAGCCCTTCACCAACGCCTTGAGGGCGAACAGCAGGGCCTCGTGGTCTTCTTCCTTGGTGACGAACGCGCCGATACCGGCATCCAGGCAACGGCGCACGTACAAGTCGGTGGCCTGGCCAGTGAGCACCATGATCTTGGGGGTTGGCTCCAGGCACTGAAGGCGCTTGATGACCTCCATGCCGTCCAGGCCAGGCAGGCCGATATCCAGCACCACCACGTCCGGGCGCAGTTCACGGGCCACCTGCGCCACCTCGCTGCCATTGCCGACTTCGCCGACGACATGGAAGCGCTCACGCTCGAGCAGTAGGCGCAACGACAACCGCACGATAGGGTGGTCGTCGACGATCAGCACGGTTGTCATGGGGAAAACTCCTGTCAGGATGTGGTCCGCTTCCTGGAACACTCAGGAATACGTTTGCAAGCGGGTTAATCGGAAGCGCAGCACCATACGGCCAAACCTGACGTTTGGTAATCCCGAGTATAGAAGTGTTGAAAGTTTCCGGACTACTTGTCGAAAATTCCTACAAGTAGTGGAAAAACATCACCACTGCCACAATGGTGATGTCAGACAGGAAAGGGCGCTCAGGCGCAGCCAGTGGGGTTTCGACCCTGTGCAGGGGCAAGCCTGGGCGTGCTCAGTCGCCAAGCCGATACAGGTGGGCGTGACCGGCACGGTACAAGGCGGATTCGGCGAACGGCGCATCCCCCAGTACATGGCCTACCAGAATCAGTGCCGTGCGCCGGAAGTGCTTGGCGGCGCTGCGCTCGACGATGTTGCCCAGCGTGCCGCGCACCCAGTCCTGGTCTGGCCAGGTGGCGCGGTGCACCACGGCCACCGGGCACTCGGTGCCGTAGTGGGGCAGCAGCGCTTCAACGATCCGTGGCAGGTGCTTGACCCCCAGGTGAATCGCCAGGGTGCTGCCGTGGCGGGCCAGGTCGGCCAGCTGTTCCCCGGGTGGCATTGGCGAACTGTCGCCGTAGCGGGTCAGAATCACGGTCTGCGCCACTTGCGGCAGGGTCAGTTCACAGCCGAGCAGGGCAGCGCTGGCGGCCGTGGCAGTGACCCCGGGGATGATCTGGTAGTCGATACCCAGTGCCTTGAGGTGGCGGATCTGCTCGCCGATGGCGCCGTACAGGCTGGGGTCGCCGCTGTGTACGCGGGCGACATCCTGGCCGTGTTCGTGGGCGGTGCGCATGGCTGCGATGATCTGCTCCAGGTGCAGTTCGGCGCTGTTGATCACGGTACTGGCCTGGTGGCCTTCGAGCACGGCAGCCGGCACCAGCGAGCCTGCGTAGATGATCACCGGGCATTGGCGGATCAGCCGCTGGCCCTTGACCGTGATCAGTTCGGGGTCGCCGGGGCCGGCGCCGATGAAGTAGACGGTCATGCAATGTCCTTGCAAAAAAAGGGTATGGCGCGTTCAGCAGGCCAGGGCGAGTGTCGCCGGGCCGAGCACCTGGCGCTTGAGCAACAGCCGTGGGCTGCCTTGTTGCCGATCGGCCAGGGCCAGTGCGGTGCTCTCGGCCACGCCCCAACACCCGGTGTGGGCATGGGCGGCGGCGGAGCGGTGGCTGAGCAGTGGCTGGTAAGCGTGCAGTTGCTGGCTATGGTACAGCACCAATGGCACACCCAGGTGCTCGGCCAGCTGCTGCAAACCCGGCTCGTCAGCCTTCAGGCTGATGCTGGCGATGCCGCGCAGGTCTGCCAGTGCCAGGCCGTGGTTGGCCAGGGCCTGGCACAACAGGGTGTGCAGGGTGGCCGCCGGGCAACCCCGGCGGCAGCCAAAACCGGCATAGAAAGTGCCCATCAGGCCTGGCTGGAACGGCGGAACAACCAGGCGCTGAGCAGGCCCAAGGCCAGCCAGAACGCCGCATTGGTCAGCCACGAGGCCAGCTTGAACTGGGTTTCCAGGGCCTGCGGGGCCAGGCTTTGGTGAACCTCGGGCTGCGGGGCGCCGAGCACATGCGGAATTACCAGCAGCACCGCGCCCAGCACTTTCAGCAGCCCGTGGCGGGCGAACACCAACAAGGCCAGGCCGAGCGCGGTGGCGCTGGCGGTGCCGACCCACCAGGCCTGGCGTTGCCCCAGGTCTGCTGCAGCGGTGCCTGGCAGTTCGGGCGGCAAGCCCAAGGTCGGGGCCAGGCAGAACACGGCGAACCCGGCCAGCCCCCACAAGGCACCGGTACTGGCGCGGGTGGGCGCGCGCAAGCTGTACAGCGCGGCGAGAACAAGGGCGAAGCCGACGGCAACCACCAGGTTGCCGCCCGTGGTGGCGAGCACCCGTTGCCAGCCATCTTCCGGCGACCAGGCCTCGGCGCTGTGTTCATGGGCAGGCACTTCACTGCCATGCTCATGGTGCGCGGCAGGTGCCGAGGACTCGTAGGTTTCCGCCTGAAGAATCAGCGGGGCCACCCAGAAGCTTTGCAGCAAGGTCAGCAGCAGGGCGGCGAGCAGCCCGCTGAAACCCGCAGTGCGGGCAATGCGCATGATCATGGGGGCGTACTCAGTGGCAGGGGAAGGCGGCGCTGTGGCGGGTGTCGTGGGCGGCGTTATGCACCGCCTCGATGTGCGAGAACCCGGCGAAGTAGACCAGGCACAGGCCCAGCAAGCTGGCACCGACGGCAATGATGACGCGCTGGCTGAGGGTAGCGGGGGTGGCAAGGCTGTGTGGCTTGGTGCTGGCGACGGGCATGACGCGTTCCTCTGCTTTTTGTGGGCAATGGGCAGGCGCGGCAGCCCCGGGCGCGGTTACCCAGGGGAATGCAACAGCGCCCGCCCACCGCGGGTTGTTCATGAACGCCAGGCCGGTCTCCGGGCTTGCGAGGAGGAGCAGGGCTCCTGGCAAGCGTCACCTTCCCATGCCGCACTACATGGCACAGTGGTACAGACGCTTCGCTCGCTTACCGTTGCGGGGGCAGCACCGGCATTGTCGGGCCCTGGTCAGGGCCTGCGACGCACCGGTTTCCCGTTTCACCCCATGAAGGGGCACCTGAACGTGAGGCGTAAGGAGAGCATGGGGCGGCCCTGGCGTCAATTACCCGGTGGGCTGCGCATGTGCCTGGGCCGGGTGGAGCAACCGTTAGCCCCGCGCGAATGCCGCCAGCTTGTCCCCGTCCAGGCGGTAGCGTACCCACTCATCCTGGGCCTCGGCGCCCAGCTTCTGATAAAAGCCGATTGCCGGCTCGTTCCAGTCCAGCACGCTCCACTCCAGGCGCCCACAGTTGTTGGCCACCGCCTCGCGGGCGATGTGCTGCAGCAACTGGCGGCCAGCCCCGTCACCGCGCTGTTCGGGGGTGATGTACAGGTCTTCCAGGTAGATGCCGTTGCGCCCCAGCCAGGTGGAATAGCTGTAGAAATACACGGCAAAGCCGATCGCCTGGCCATCGCGTTCGCAGATCAGGCTGTGCACGGTACTGCCTGCACCGAACAGGCTGTGCTCGATATCGGCCAGGGTCGCGACCACCTCGTGGCGCGCGCGCTCGTACTCGGCCAGCTCGGTGATGAAGTTGAGGATCTGCGCGGCATCGGCAGGCGCGGCAGGGCGAATGGAAAGGCTCATGAGACGGCTTCCTTGATCCAGGATGGCAGTACAGTGAAGTGTATCTGCATAATTTGTTTTAACTGTATTGGTCGCCGAGGAGGACGACTCCGGTAGTGTGGCAGCACCCTCAATGAAAGTGGAATGCCCGCCATGCTTGCCTCTGTCGACCTGCTGAGCGCCTTCGTGCTGTTCGCCTTTGTATCTTCGATCACGCCAGGTCCAAACAACACCATGCTGCTGGCCTCGGGCGTGAACTTCGGCGTGCGCCGCTCGGTACCCCATGCCCTGGGTATCAGTTGCGGTTTCATGGTCATGGTGCTGGCGGTCGGCCTGGGCCTGGGTGAAGTCTTCAAGGCCTGGCCGCCGCTGTACACGGTATTGCGCTACACAGGCGCGGCCTACTTGCTGTACCTGGCCTGGAAAATTGCCACTTCCGGGCCTGTGGATGCTGCCTCGCCTGGCGCGCGCAAGCCGCTGGGCTTCTGGGGCGCAGCCGCATTCCAATGGGTCAACCCCAAGGCCTGGGTAATGGCAGTGGGGGCCATTACCACCTACACCCCGGCGCAAGGCTACGTGACCAATGTAATGGTCATTGCCGCAGTGTTCGCGTTGGTCAACCTGCCGAGCGTGGGCGTGTGGGTGATGTTCGGCAGCGCCTTGCGCAACCTGCTGCAGAACCCGCGCTGGCTGATGCTGTTCAATGTCCTGATGGCCCTGCTGCTGGTGATTTCACTGTACCCGCTGCTATTTGTAGAATCGGTGTTTCCCTAGCATTGCGAGTGCCGTAAACCCATGCAGTTGATTCCCTGGTCCCATGAATGCGCCGAAGGCTTCACCTTGCGTGGTTGGCGAACCCCGGCCAGCGGCAAGCCACTGCTGCATTTCTTGCATGGCAACGGTTTTTGCTGTTTGGCCTACCAGCCGTTGCTGATGCGCCTGGGTGAACACTTCGACCTGTGGCTATGTGATGTGCAAGGGCACGGTGACAGTGACCATGGCGGGGCGTTTCTGGGTTGGAACCGTACGGCGGCGCTGGCCGTGGAGGCCTTCGAAGCGGGCCGTGGCGAATACGGCGAGGTGGCCCGGTTTGCCGTGGGACACAGCTTCGGCGGCGTGTTGACCGGGCTGATGTTGGCCAGTGACCCGCAGTTGTTCGGCCGTGCTGTGCTGCTCGATCCGGTGTTGTTCAGCCGCCGAATGCTCGGCGTGATGGGCGCCGCGGCGCTGGTTGGCCTGCACCAGCGTCATGCCTTGGCGCGCAAAGCCGCCAGCCGCCGCAGCCATTGGCCTGATCGCACAGCGGCGCTGGCTTCGCTGCAGGGCCGGGGCATCTTCAAAGGCTGGGCCGATGCGGCGTTGCAGGCGTATGTCGAGCATGCCATCGGCGATTGCGGCGAGGCCGTGGTGCTCAAGTGCCGACCCAGCCGCGAAGTGGAAATCTTCAGCTCGTTCCCCAAGCGCATGTGGGCCAGCCTGTGTGCAATCAATACCCCGACCCACGTGATCTATGGCAAGCACACCTATCCGTTCGTGCCACGCTCGGTGCAGCGCTTGGTGTCGCTGAATGCCAGCATCAGTGCGCAGGAGGTCGCCGGTGGGCACTGCTTCATGCAGGAAGACCCGGCGATGGCAGCCGAGCAGGTGCTGGCTTTCTTGCAGCGGTGATTGTTCTGTAGGTGGAACGATGTGGGCCGTTAAAGCCCTCTACCGGCAGATTGTCATCATTGATAAGGTGATCCAAACCGAAACAGGAGCCTTCTCATGAAAACCATTCTGGGTATCCACCACAGCCCCCACGCCCATTGGGTGGGTGATGGCTTCCCGGTCCGCAGCCTGTTCACCTATGACCACCTGGCCAGCCATATCAGCCCGTTCCTGCTGCTGGACTATGCCGGCCCGCATGCGTTCACCCCAACCCAGGCCCGGCGCGGCGTTGGCCAGCACCCGCACCGTGGTTTCGAGACAGTGACCATTGTCTACCAGGGCGAGCTGGAGCACCGCGATTCCACGGGTGCCGGCGGCCTGATCGGGCCGGGCGATGTGCAATGGATGACCGCCGCCAACGGCATCATCCATGAAGAATTCCATTCGCCAGCCTTTGCCGAGCGGGGCGGCATGCTGGAGATGGTGCAGCTGTGGGTCAACCTGCCCGCTCGCGACAAACGTGCGGCGGCGGGCTACCAGACGCTGCTGGCCAGCGATATCCCGGTGGTAGCGCTGGATGACGGGGCCGGCAGTGTGCGGGTGATCGCCGGGCATTACCACGGTCACCTGGGGCCGGCGCGCACTTTCACGGCCATGGACGTCTGGGACCTGCGCCTGAACAATGGCGCTGCCTTGGCGTTGCCGGTGGCCGCCGGGCGCAACGCGGCGCTGGTGGTATTGCGCGGCCGCGTGCGGGTCAATGGTGAGCGCGAAGCCGGGCCGTCCAGCCTGGTGCTGTTCGACCGCGAGCACGCGGATGTACGGGTCGAAGCGCTCGAAGGTGCCAGCGTGTTGCTGCTGAGCGGTGAGCCGATCGACGAGCCGATCGTGGGTTACGGCCCGTTCGTGATGAACAGCCAGGCGGAGATTGCCGAGTCGTTCGACGACTTCCATGCCGGGCGGTTTGGCCAGTTGCAGCAGTAGAAGGGCGCGGGGCGCCGGTGCCGGCCCCCACGGAAGCCCTGCGCAACCATTCGTCGTGAAGTTCGTTGCTGCGACCGAACACCCGATCCCGGCAGGCGATCTTCCACTAAGGTGCTAGAGGATTCCCCGCATCATCATTGCCCCGGGGCATGGACGCCCGCCGCGGCATGCGCATTATCAATTGGCACCCAGCCCCACGAGGGCGTACTTCCTCACAACAGGCCATCCCACCGAGAGGGTCGTACCATGTCGTTGATAGGAGTTTCCATGCTCGAGCTGCGGCAGTTGATCGAGCATGCTTGCCTGCCAGATCGCTGTGAAATCAGCTGTACCGATGGTGCCAACCTGACCATCCGGCTCGGTCAGGGCCAGAGCCTCGATGAGTGCTGCACCCTCAGCGGGGTGCCATTGCGCAGCCTCAACAGCTGCCGCGATGTGCTGAACCTGGTGGAGCAATTGCATACCCTGCGTGACCGCCCGCCTGCACCGCTCAAGTCCATCGCCTGATGCGAGTGCGCGAACCCCGCCCAGCCCTTGGCTGGCGGGGGAAGGGCTGCGCGCAGCCGCCAGCCGTAGATCGCCTACTGCAGTTCCACCAGCAGGTTCAACCCGCCATCGCCACACTTGCCCTTGTCGCGAACGACCCCATGGTAGCTGCGACCGTCCCACATGAACGCCACGCTATGGGCACGCTCGACCTTGTGCGGGAGCGGTGGGCAGATGTGTACACGCAGGGCCGCGCGGCCCTGCAGATTCAAGGGCGCAAGTTGGCACTGGCATTCCACGGACTGCGCAACCGGCCCGAACAGGGTATCGCGAACGTAGTCCAGTTGCAGTGAGGCATTGGGTGCACGGCCGGGCATCCTCATAGGGATTCGACTCGTTGATTACGGCAAGGGCGGCAGGTCTGGCAAGGCATGACGGACTCCTGGCGGGCAGCACTGTAATTATGCTCTGAACCCTGGGGTGGCCAGTCGTTCAACCTGTTTCATGCCTGTGTGGCACAGGCCCGACAAAGCCTAGCCGCCCGCCTTGCGCAAGGTGAGGTTGATGCGCCGCTCGCCCATGCGCGGGTGCACGCCGGGCTTGATCGGCAGTACGCCATGAAAGCGCAGGCGGTCTTCGCCGCCCCACACCAGCACATCGCCGTGGCTGAGGGCTATGCGCTGGGTTTTGTCGGCCCGCTGCAACCCGCCGAACAGGAACACCGCCGGCAGGCCCAGCGACAGTGAAACGATCGGTTGGCCGAAATCGTGCTCGTCACGGTCCTGGTGCAGGCTCAAACGTGTGCCCGGCAGGTAGTGGTTGATCAGGCAGGCGTCCGGGGTGAAACCGTCGAAACCGGCCATGGCGGCAGCGCGGTTGGCCAGGGTGAGCAATATCGGCGGCAAGGCAGGCCAGGGCTGGCCGGTCAGCGGGTCCGAACGGCTGTAGCGGTAACCCTGTGCATCACTGACCCAGCCAAGTGTGCCGCAATTGCTCAGCGCCACCGCCATGCGCAGCCCGCCGGGCGTGTGCATGTGCCGAAACGGTGCGGCACGCAGTACCGGGCGCAACGCGTCGAGCAGTGGTTCGACATCGCCCAAGGCAAACCTGGGCAACAGCACGGTTTCGCTTGCCAGGCGTTGTGGCTGAGGGCCGAACAGGTCGAGGTCGGACTGAATCATGGCCTGGTTATCGAATGGGGTAGGCCCATTGTACTGGGCTTCGTCGCCCAGGCCTATGCGCGGCTCAATACCCGTGGTCGCAATGTCAAGATTGAAACCGGTTTCAAAAGATTTCTGAACGCGCTAGATTACTCGGCTGTCTTTTTGAAGGCCCAACAAGACCCGCCCGCACAACACCAGATGGCGCTTATAAGGCCGCCCGCAGCCGATGAGGATTCACCATGCCCGAGCATGCTCCCGACAACCCGCGCAGGGACTTTCTGCGCAAGACCTTGACCTTGATCCCCGTGGTGACCGTCGCCAGCACCGGGCTCGGGGCAGGTGCCAGCCAGCTGCTGGCCGCGCCGCAGCAGGAACCGAAGGTGCCGGCAGCGCCACCGGCGGGCACGTACCAGCCAACCTTCTTCAGTGCCGAGGAATGGGCCTTCGTGCAGGCCGCCGTAGCGCGCATCATCCCTGCCGATGCCCTCGGGCCCGGTGCGCTTGAAGCCGGGGCCGCCGAGTTCATAGACCGGCAGATGAATACCCCCTACGCGACCGGGGCTCAGTGGTACATGCAAGGCCCGTTCAACGCCGACGCCCCACCCGAACTGGGCTATCAACTGCAGTTGAACCCGCAGCAGATCTACCGCCTGGGCATCGCCGCAGTGGATGGCTGGTGCAAGGCCAACAGTGGGCAAGTGTTCGCTGCCCAAGACAGCGCTACCCAGGACCGGATACTCGGCAAGGTCGAGGCGGGTGAGCTGGCATTCGAGGCAGTACCGGCCACGGTATTCTTCAGCCTGCTGGTGCAGAACACCCGTGAGGGGTTCTTCTGTGACCCGATTC
The DNA here is from genome assembly GCF_007633355.1 of Pseudomonas sp. BJP69. NCBI lineage: Bacteria > Pseudomonadati > Pseudomonadota > Gammaproteobacteria > Pseudomonadales > Pseudomonadaceae > Pseudomonas > Pseudomonas sp. BJP69. Next base: position 2,906,056 of record NZ_CP041933.1, on the reverse strand, counting down.
ATGGCGGCAACAAGGGCATGGTCGGCTGGACCCAGATCGGCTTCCCGGGCGCGCGCGCCGACTTCATGGACTGGGTGGAGCGCAACGAGCCGTACCCGTTCCCGGCTGTATCGATCCGCGGCGAGAGGGCCTGAGGCATGGCGACTGTTTTGAAAAAGGTGGATGCCGTCATTGTCGGTTTTGGCTGGTCGGGTGCGATCATGGCCAAGGAGTTGACCGAAGCCGGCCTGCAGGTGGTGGCCCTGGAGCGCGGGCCGATGCAGGACACCTACCCGGAGGGTAGCTACCCGCAGGTAATCGACGAGCTCACCTACAGCGTGCGCAAGAAGCTGTTCGTCGACGTGTCGAAAGAAACCGTCACCATTCGCCATAGCGTGAACGACGTGGCACTGCCCAACCGCCAACTGGGCGCCTTCCTGCCTGGCAAGGGCGTGGGTGGGGCAGGCTTGCACTGGTCGGGTGTGCATTTCCGGGTAGACCCGGTCGAGTTGCGCCTGCGCAGCCATTACGAGGAGCGCTACGGGCGCAAGTTCATCCCCGAGGGCATGACGATCCAGGACTTCGGCGTCAGCTACGAAGAGCTGGAACCGTATTTCGACTTTGCCGAGAAAGTGTTCGGCACCTCTGGCCAGGCCTGGACGGTCAAGGGCCAGCTGGTAGGTGAGGGGCGGGGTGGCAACCCTTATGCACCCGACCGTTCCAACCCGTTCCCGCTGCCGGCGCAGAAGAACGTGGTGTCGGCCAGGCTGTTCGAAAAGGCCGCCAGCAGCCTGGGCTACAAGCCCTACAACCTGCCTTCGGCCAACACGTCAGGGCCTTACACCAACCCCTACGGCGCGCAGATGGGGCCGTGCAACTTCTGTGGTTTCTGCAGCGGCTACGTGTGCTACATGTATTCCAAGGCATCGCCGAATGTGAATATTCTGCCAGCGCTGCGCCAAGTGCCGAATTTCGAGTTGCGGGCCAACGCCCATGTGCTGCGGGTGAACCTGGACGACAGCAAGCGCAAGGCTACCGGCGTGACCTACATCGACGCCCAGGGGCGCGAGGTGGAGCAGCCGGCCGACCTGGTGATCCTGGCGGCGTTCCAGTTCAACAACGTGCGCTTGATGCTGCTTTCCGGTATCGGCAAACCCTACGACCCGGTGAGCAACGAGGGTGTGGTCGGGCGCAACTTTGCCTACCAGAACATGGGCACGGTCAAGGCGTTCTTCGACAAGGACACCTACACCAACAACTTCATCGGCGCCGGTGGCAATGGCATTGCCATCGATGACTTCAACGCCGACAACTTCGACCATGGCCCGCATGGCTTCGTCGGTGGCTCGCCAATGTGGGTGAACCAGGCTGGCAGCCGGCCCATCGCCGGTACTGCCAACCCGCCTGGCACCCCGGCCTGGGGCAGCGCCTGGAAGAAGGCCACGGCCGACTATTACACCCATCAGGTGTCGATGGACGCCCACGGCGCCCACCAGTCCTACCGTGGCAATTACCTGGACCTGGACCCGACCTACCGGGACGCCTACGGCCAGCCACTGCTGCGCATGACCTTCGACTGGCAGGAAAACGACATCAAGATGAACCAGTTCATGGTCGACAAGCTGAGCAAGATTGCCCAGGCGATGAACCCCAAGGCCATTGCCGTGCTGGGCAAGAAGGTCAAGGACCACTTCAACACCGCCAGCTACCAGACCACCCACCTGAACGGCGGCGCGATAATGGGCACCGACCCGACAACCAGCGCGCTCAACCGTTACCTGCAGTGCTGGGATGTACACAATGTGTTCGTTCCGGGGGCATCTGCATTCCCCCAGGGGCTGGGTTACAACCCCACCGGGCTGGTGGCGGCGCTGACCTACTGGTCGGCTCGGGCCATTCGTGAGCAGTACCTGAAAAACCCCGGCCCGCTGGTCCAGGCTTGAGGAGCGATGAGCATGAAGACAATGTTGATCGCAACCCTGCTACTGGGCGCCGGCGTGGCTGGCCAGGCCGTTGCCGCTGAGGATGCGCAGGTGCGCCAGGGTGAATACCTGGCCCGCGCCGGTGACTGTGTGGCCTGCCACACCGCCAAGGGGGGCAAGCCCTTCGCCGGTGGCCTACCGATGCAAACACCTATCGGCACGGTGTACTCCACCAATATCACCCCGTCCGCCAGTGGCATTGGCCATTACAGCTTCGAAGACTTCGACCAGGCTGTACGCAAAGGCATCGGCAAGGACGGCAGCACCCTGTACCCGGCCATGCCATACCCTTCGTACGCGCGGATCACCGAGCAGGACATGCAGGCGCTGTACGCCTATTTCATGAAGGGCGTCGAGCCGGTGGAGCAGCCCAACCAGGCTACCGATATTCCCTGGCCGCTGAGCATGCGTTGGCCGTTGGCCATCTGGCGTGGCATGTTCGCGCCTGCGGCAACGCCCTGGCAAGCCTCGGCAGCGGCTGACCCGGTGGTCGACCGTGGCGCGTACCTGGTCGAAGGCCTGGGGCATTGCGGTGCCTGCCACACCCCGCGGGCGCTGACCATGCAGGAAAAGGCGCTGAGCCCGGCCGAGGGCAAGCAGTTCCTTGCCGGCAGCGCGCCATTGGAGGGCTGGATCGCCAAGAACCTGCGCGGCGATCACAAGGACGGCCTGGGCAGTTGGAGCGAAGCCGAGCTGGTGCAGTTTCTCAAGACCGGGCGCAGTGACCGCAGTGCGGTGTTCGGCGGCATGAGCGACGTGGTCGAGCACAGCATGCAATACATGACCGATGCCGACCTGACGGCAATTGCCCGTTACCTGAAGACCCTGCCGCCCAGCGACCCGAACGACCAGCCGCATGTCTACGACAAGCAGGTGGCCGATGCCCTGTGGCGCGGTGACGACAGCAAGCCTGGCGCCGCGGTGTACATCGACAACTGTGCCGCTTGCCACCGAACCGATGGCCAGGGCTACACCCGTGTGTTCCCGGCCCTGGCCGGCAACCCGGTGGTGCAGACGGCGGACGCCACCTCGCTGATCCATGTGGTGCTGGCAGGCGGCACGGTGCCGGCGACGCACACCGCACCGTCGAACTTCACCATGCCAGCGTTTGGCTGGCGGCTGAGCGACCAGGAAGTTGCCGAGGTGGTGAACTTCATCAGGACCAGCTGGGGTAACCAGGCGGGGGCGGTTACCGCCGGGGATGTGAAGGCATTGCGCTGAGAGGGGTTGCCTCAGGTTCGGCGAAGGCATTGTGTCGCCGAACCTGGCCTTGCCCGGCTGGCCAGCCCGCTCGCTTCGGCCGACCAACGGCATATTGACGAAAGCACCAAGTTTTGGTGTATTGAAACCGGTTTCATCGTCCACCTAATAATCATAAGGACACCCATGACCGACGCGCCTGCCCATGCCCGCGAACGGGTCACCATCAGCGAAGTCGCGCGAGTCGCTGGCGTTTCCAAAGCCACCGTCTCACGCTACATCGGTGGCGATCGCCAGTTGCTGGCCGACGCCACCGCCAAGCGCCTGGCCGAGGTCATCGAACGCCTTGGCTACCGCCCTAACCAGATGGCCCGTGGCCTCAAGCGCGGGCAGACGCGCCTGATCGGCATGCTGGTTGCCGATATTCTCAACCCCTATTCCGTAGCCGTGATGCATGGCGTGGAAACCGCCTGCCGCCAGCATGGCTACAGCCTGGTGGTGTGCAACACCAACCGTGACGACGACCAGGAGCGCCACCACCTGGTCGCCCTGCAGAGCTACAACGTCGAAGGCCTGATCGTGAACACGCTGGGGCACCACCCTGGCGAACTGCTCAACCTCCAGCGCGACCTGCCCATGGTGCTGGTCGACCGTCAACTCCCTGAACTGAACGCCGACCTGGTCGGCCTGGACAATGCCGACGCCGTCGAGCAGGCCCTGGACCACCTGCAGGCACGCGGCTACCGGGATATCCTGGCGGTCAGCGAGCCGCTCGATGGCACCAGCTCGCGCCTGGAGCGGGTGCAGGCGTTCGGGGCCTCGGTCAGCCGCCGCCCAGGCATGCGTCAGCAGGTGCTGGAAACCGGCGCTGGCCTGGCAGGGCGGTTGGCCGCGTTCCTGGCTGACCGCGGTCATGGCCCGCAAGCCATTTTTACCTGCAACGGTGTTGCCACCCTGGCCGTGACCAGGGGCCTGCATGACGCCGGGTGCAACCTGTTTGCCGATGTCGGCTTGGTCGCACTCGACGATCTGGACTGGTACCCCCTGGTCGGCACTGGCATCACGGCATTGGCCCAGCCTACCGAACGCATCGGCGTAGCAGCCTTCGAAAGCCTGCTCGGCCGGCTTCGCGGCGATGGCGCAGCGGCACGACGCATCGAATTCAAGGCCACCCTGGTCATCCGCGGCTCGACCCGACCCCAGTAAGCAGCGGCAGGCCTTGTGCCTGACGCTGCCGTATAAAAATGAAACCGGTTTCAAAAGGATAAAAACAATGTACCCGAACCCCGTTTCCATCAGCCTCTCCAGCTATGGCGCCGACTTTGTCCGGCAACGTGGCCAGGAGCAGTTTCTCGACCTTTTGGCCGCCGCAGGCGTCAGCCGGGTGGAGTTGCGTGAAGAATTGTTCGTCAGTGCACCCGATGCCGCGGCACTGGGTGCCGTGATTGCCGGGTTGGGCATGGAGTGCCTGTATTCGACCCCTCTGGAGCTGTGGACGGCGCAGGGCGTGCCCGACCCTTCGCTGGTGCACAAACTGGACACCGCGCGGGCGTTGGGCGCGGTGGCGCTGAAAGTGTCCCTAGGCCATTTCGATGAACACTGCGACCTTTCGGCCTTGGCGGCGCTGCTGCCAGCGCAGGGGCCGTTGCTGTTGGTGGAAAACGACCAGACCCCGCAAGGCGGCAGAATCGAGCCCCTGCAGCGCTTCTTCGAGCAGGCCGATGCATGCGGCCTGAACCTGGGCATGACGTTCGATATCGGTAATTGGCACTGGCAGGGCGAGGTGGCGTTGCACGCTGCCCGGCAACTTGGCCGGTGGGTGCACTATGTGCATTGTAAGGGCGTACAGCGCCGTGCCGACGGCCGCCTGGTCGCCGTGCCGCCGCAAGCATCAGACCTGCGGGCCTGGGCCGAGCAATTGGCCGAATTCGCCCCTGGGGTGGTACGCGCCGTCGAGTACCCCCTGGCCGGCGACGACCTGTTGGCCCTGACCCGGGCCCAGGTGCACAGCCTGTCGCGGCTGGGTGCTGACCAGGAGGTGGCCCATGCATGAGCATGACGTGCTGTGCTTTGGCGAAACCATGGCCATGTTCGTCGCCGAGCACTGCGGCGACCTGGCCAGTGTCGGGCAGTTCGGCAAGCGTATCGCCGGCGCGGACAGTAACGTGGCCATCGGCCTTGCACGGCTGGGCTTCAAGGTGCGTTGGCTGAGCCGGGTAGGTGACGACTCGCTGGGGCGCTTCGTGCTCGACAGCCTGCGCCGTGAAGGCCTGGACTGTTCGGCGGTGGAAGTGGATGGCCACTGCGCCACCGGCTTCCAGCTCAAGGCCCGTTGCGATGATGGCAGCGATCCCGCGGTCGAATACTTCCGCCGGGGGTCGGCAGCCAGCCGGCTGTCGCCTGCGCTGCTGCAACCTGGCTTGCTGCAAGCGCGCCACCTGCATGCCACGGGCATCCCGCCGGCGCTGTCGGAAAGCTGCCGGGCACTGTCGCACGGGCTCCTCGACGCCATGCGTGCAGCCGGGCGCAGCATCTCGTTCGACCCCAACCTGCGGCCCTCGCTATGGCCGGACCAGGCCAGCATGGTGCGCGAAATCAATGCCCTGGCGAGCAAAGCCGACTGGGTCTTGCCTGGCCTGGAAGAGGGCCGCCTGCTGACGGGCCAGCACAGCCCCGCCGATATCGCAGCGTTCTACCTCGACCAAGGCGTGGAACTGGTGGTGATCAAGCTGGGCGACGCCGGGGCCTACTGGCGCAGTGGCAACGGCGAGGGCCAGGTCGCCCCTGTAGTCGTCAGCCGAGTCGTGGACACCGTCGGCGCCGGTGATGCGTTCGCCGTGGGCGTGCTCAGCGCACTGCTCGAGGGGCGCCCAGTGGGAGAGGCGGTGGCGCGAGGCAACTGGTGCGGCAGCCGCGCCGTGCAATCGCGCGGCGACATGGAAGGGCTGCCGCTGCGTCACGAACTGGAGGCCTACGACCTGCGCAGAAGTGCCTGAATGCTTTAACCGGAATCACCTGTTGCCACAAAAACAACAAGCTCAGGAGTCACAGACCATGCAAAGCCAAAAACTGGCACCGCGTCGCTGGTGGTACATCATCCCGATCGTGTTCTTCACCTACAGCCTGGCTTATCTGGACCGCGCCAACTACGGCTTCGCCGCCGCCTCGGGCATGGCCGAAGACCTGCACATCACGCCCGTGCTGTCGTCCTTGCTGGGGGCGTTGTTCTTCCTTGGCTACTTCTTCTTCCAGGTACCTGGGGCCATCTACGCTGAAAAACGCAGCGTGAAGAAGCTGATATTCGTCTGCCTGATCCTCTGGGGCGGTTTGGCCACGCTTACCGGGATGGTCAGCAATGTCTACATGCTGATCGGCATCCGCTTCCTGCTGGGCGTGGTCGAGGCCGCAGTGATGCCCGCCATGCTGGTGTACTTGTGCCACTGGTTCACCCGTGCCGAGCGCTCCCGCGCCAACACCTTCCTGATGCTGGGCAACCCGGTCACCATCCTGTGGATGTCGGTGGTGTCGGGTTACCTGATCAAGCATTACGACTGGCGCTGGATGTTCATCATCGAGGGCCTGCCGGCGGTGATCTGGGCGTTCTTCTGGTGGCGCCTGGTGGATGACCGCCCAGCCCAGGTCAGCTGGCTGAGCGCCCAGGAAAAAGCAGACCTGCAACAGGCGCTGGCAGCCGAGCAGCAGGGCATCAAGCCGGTCAAGAACTACCGCGAGGCATTCCGCTCACCGCAGGTGATCATCCTGGCGCTGCAGTACTTCTGCTGGAGCATTGGCGTGTACGGCTTCGTGCTGTGGTTGCCGTCGATCCTCAAGCAGGCGGCCAACGTCGACATTGTGCAGGCCGGCTGGCTGGCCTCGGTGCCCTACCTGGCGGCGGTAGTGGCCATGGTGGGCGTGTCCTGGGCCTCTGACCGCGTGCAAAAGCGCAAGCGCTTCGTGTGGCCGCCGCTGCTGATCGCTGCCGTGGCGTTCTATGGCTCTTATGCCCTGGGCACCGATCACTTCTGGTGGTCGTACGCGCTGCTGGTGGTCGCTGGCGCCTGCATGTACGCGCCCTATGGCCCGTTCTTCGCCATCGTGCCCGAGATACTGCCGGCCAATGTCGCCGGGGGTGCCATGGCGCTGATCAACAGCATGGGGGCGCTGGGCTCTTTCGGCGGCTCCTGGCTGGTGGGCTACCTCAATGGCGCCACGGGTGGGCCTGGCGCCTCGTACCTGTTCATGTGCGGTGCGCTGCTGACTGCCGTGGCGCTGACGGCCGCCCTCAATACTTCCCAGACCTCCGGCCGGGCCAAACGCAATGGCACGCGCCTGGCGCTGAACCCTTAGGAATGACTGCAATGAAAAAACGAATCGTCTTGTACAAGCGCCTTTCCGATGACCTGATGGCGCGCCTGCACGCCCAGGTGGACGTGACCTGGGTGGACATTGCCCAGCCCGATGGCCTGGCGCGCCTGCGCGATGCCTTGCCAGGGGCGCACGGTTTGCTGGGCGCCAGCCTGCGCCTGGACGCCAGCCTGCTCGATTTGGCGCCGCAGCTGGAGGTTGTGTCCAGCGTTTCGGTCGGGGTGGACAACTACGACGTTGCGCAGCTCAGCCGCCGTGGCGTGATGCTGACCAATACCCCGGACGTGCTGACCGAAACCACGGCGGACACCGGTTTCGCCCTGATCCTGGCGACCGCCAGGCGCGTGGTGGAGCTGGCCAACTGGGTGCGTGACGGCCAGTGGCAGGCCAACCTGGGGCCGGCGCATTTTGGCTGTGATGTGCATGGCAAGACGCTGGGCATCGTCGGCATGGGCCGCATTGGCGAAGCGTTGGCCCGGCGTGCTGCCGCAGGCTTTGGCATGCGCGTGCTGTACCACAGCCAGCGCGCCAAGCCCGACGTGGAAGCACGCCACGCTGCGCGCCAGTGCAGCCTGGACGCGCTGTTGCAGCAAGCGGACTTCGTCTGCCTGACGGTACCGCTCAGTGCCAGTACTGAAGGGCTGATCGGTGCGCGTGAGCTGGGGTTGATGAAGCCCGAGGCGATTCTGGTGAACATTTCCCGCGGGCGGGTGGTGGACGAGGCTGCGCTGATCGACGCGTTGCGCGCCAGGCGTATCCGTGGTGCAGGGCTGGATGTGTTCGTGCAGGAGCCGTTGCCGATCGACTCGCCACTGCTGCAGTTGGACAACGTGGTAGCAACCCCGCACATCGGCTCTGCAACCCAGGAAACCCGCCAGGCCATGGCGCGCTGTGCAGTGGACAACCTGCTCAGCGCGCTGGCGGGCGAGCGGCCTGCGAACCTGGTCAACGGCTGATAGAAAGCAGCGCTGTGGCGCGCCCGCGCGCCGTCAGCGGCAGTTACCGGCCTTGCGGTAACCTGCCGCCTGCGCCTCACCTTCATTGGCGAAACTGACCTGGTTCTTGGCCGCTACCTGGGTGTAGCCGGGGCAGCCCACTGCCAGGTGGTAGACGTGGCTGTTGCGGTTGCCCAGCACCGAACCCGGCGCCCCGGCATTGGCCTGGCCCGGCTTGCCTGGTGCCTGGGCGGGCGCCGATTGCGCCACGCCAACCCCGCTGGGTTTGTAATCAGCCGTCCACTTGCGCTGGCCGCTGACGAAAGGGTTGGCATGCCCCATGATCGCGGCGATGCGGCGGTCGCGCTCCTTTTCCCACGCTGACACCGGGTACTGCTTGTCCCAGGCCATCAGCACTTGTTGCTGCTGGCGCGACATGTTCAGGCGATAGCGGTCGTACATGTAGAACGTGGTGCGGGCCACCAGGCCTTTGACTTCGTCACGGGGCTCGGCGGCGCGCTGGGCGAAATCCACCTTGGTGGTGCACTGGCCGTATTCGCCGGCGTTGCCGCTGACCATGCCGTAGTTGAAGTTGCTGCGGTCGCCATTGACCTCACCCACGGCCGGGTACAGGTTGAACAGGTCGGCCTCCATGGCGCGGAACACGGGGTCGCTGTCCACACAATGCTCGCGCCCACCGTTCTTCCAGCATTGGCGCTGGTTGCCGAAGGTATAGGCCGGCACGATGTGTTCCCATTCGGTGCGCTCGGCGCGATTTTGCTGCTTGCGCGTCTGATAGCCGCACGACGCCGCATCGACCCGCCCACCGGACTTGCCGACCCAGGTCCATTTGCAGCCGCAATACAGGTCGCCCATGGCACTGCTGGCTTGGTCCAGGTACACCTTCTGCTTGGCCACGACCTTGGCCTCGGTGAAGGTGGCAGGGGGTGTGGCCCACGCGGGCAAGCTAAAGGAAAATAGTAGAGTTACGGCATAAAGCAGTGATTTCATGAGAGAAAATATTCAAATGCGAGGACGCGCATTGTAATACTTTCATCGTCATTGGCCAGCACGCCGGGCATACCCGGCGAGCTGGCAAAGGCCCACGCTACTTGAAGCCTGCCACCGCGTGCGGGATATACGGCGCCTGCAGCCGTGCCACTTCATCGGCACTGAGCTGCACCGACAGCGCTGCCAGCGCATCATCCAGATGGGCGGGTTTGGAGGCGCCGACGATCGGTGCGCTTACGCCGTTTTTGCCCAACACCCATGCCAGCGCGACCTGGGCCATTGGCACCCCCCGTTCGCCGGCAATCTGCTCGACGACATCGATGACCCGGCCATCCTCGACCTCGGTATCTTTATAGAACGACTGCCCGGACAGGTCGCTACGGGTGCGGTCGGTCTGCTGGCCGTTGGGGCGCGTGAGGCGGCCGCGGGCCATCGGGCTCCAGGGCAACAAGCCCACGCCTTGGTCCAGGCACAGCGGGATCATCTCGCGTTCTTCTTCGCGGTACAGCAGGTTGAGGTGGTTCTGCATCGAAACGAAGCGGCTCCAGCCGTTGCTGGCCGCCACCTGCTGAGCCTTGGCGAACTGCCAGGCGTACATCGACGAAGCGCCGATGTAGCGCGCCTTGCCAGCCTTGACCACGTCGTGCAGGGCTTCCATGGTTTCCTCGATGGGCGTGTGGTAGTCCCAGCGGTGAATCTGGTACAGGTCCACATAGTCGGTGCCCAGGCGCGTGAGGCTGGCGTCGATGCTGGCCATGATCGCTTTGCGGGACAAGCCCTGTTCATTGGGCCGGTGGGTGCCTTGCCCCATGTTCGGTGGGTAGAACACCTTGGTGGCGATGACTGTTTCTTCACGGCGCGTGAAGGCCTTCAGCAGTTTGCCGACGATCACTTCCGACGTGCCGGCAGAGTAGCTGTTGGCAGTGTCGAAGAAGTTGATGCCTTGCTCGACGGCATGGCGAATGATCGGCCGGCTGGCCTCTTCGCCCAAGGTCCAGGGGTGGGTGCCGGCATCCGGATCGCCGAACGTCATGCAACCCAGGCACAGCCTGGAAATATCCAGGCCGGTGCTACCCAGCTTTACGTATTGCATCGTGATCACCTTGGAAGGGGAAGGGATGAACCCAGCCTGCGGCTGGTGCTGATGGTAGTGAGTTCAGCAATGGGGGGAGGTTCATCGAGCGCCGTGTGACGCTGAACCTGCCCCTGCCCAGCACCGCTGCCGGGTCAATGCCCGCCACGCATCCGCCGGGCGAGCAGGTAGATGCCCAGCCCGACCAGCGCGGTAGCCGCGCCGATGTAGCCGGTGCTGGTCCAGCCCATGCCGGCGGTAATCGCCATACCGCCCAGCCAGGGCCCCAGCGCATTGGCCAGGTTGAACGCGGCATGGTTCGACGCTGCGGCCAGGCTTGGCGCTTCATGGGCAATGTCCATCAAGCGGATCTGCAACGGTGCCGCCAGGGCGATCATGGTGCCCACCAGGCCGATGCCCAGCAGCAGGCTCCAGAGCGCCTGCGCGGCAACGGTAAAGAACAGCAGCACGGCGATCGACCATACCAACACCCACCCCACCGCACGGAACTGCAACCGGTCGAACAGCTTGCCGCCTGCAATGTTGCCAACGATACCGCCCACACCGAAGGCCGCCAGGCCAAACGGAATCCACTGCGGCGCGACCTGGGTCACCTGCAGCATGGTCGGCGCCAGGTAGCTGAATACACAGAACATGCCGGCAAAGCCAATGGCCGCGATGCCCAGTGCCATCCACACTTGCGGCAGGGCAAAGGCGCGCAGTTCCTTGCGTGGGTCGCTGCGCACCTCATCGTGCGGCTGGGGCACAAAGCGCCAGACCAGGGCAATGGTGCACAGGGCGATCACGCCGACCAGCACGAACGCCGAGCGCCAGCCAAAGTACTGGCCGAGGAAGGTGGCTACGGGGTTGCCTAGCAGCATGGCCAGGGTCAGGCCCAGCATCACCCGGGCCACGGCCCCGGCACGCTGGTCCTTGGCAACCATGCTCGAGGCCACCACCGCGGCGATGCCGAAATAAGCACCGTGGGGCAGGCCGCTGATGAAGCGGAAAGCCACCAGGCCGCTGAAGGAAGGGGCGAGGGCGGTGGCCAGGTTGCCCAGCGCATACAGCAGCATCAACAGCAGCAGCATGTGCTTGCGCAGCAGTTTGGCGCCCAGAATCGCCAGGGTCGGCGCACCGACCATGACCCCCAGCGCATAGGCACTGATGGCGTGGCCCACTTGCGGTTCGCTCAACTGCAGGTTGCTGGCAATGTCGGGCATCAGGCCCATGATGGAAAATTCACCGGTACCGATGGCGAAGCTGCCCAGCGCCATGGCGGCTTCCATCTTGGCGACGGCGCTTTTGCTGGGCGGCGGGGGGAGTTGCTGGACTGACATCTGAATCCCTTGTTGGGCCTATGTTGAAACATGCTGAAACGTTCAAGGCGGGATGATAGTCAATCGGTGGGCGCAACGTCGAGGCAGCGCCGCCGCTCAAACCAGGAGCCAGGCGCCGATCAGCGCTCCAGATAATGCGTTTGTGCGGCGAAATCGATGAAGCGTTTGCTGGCCAGCGACAGGTATTCCCCTGAACGCCAGCACAACCTGAAGCTCATCTGCTGTGCCGGGCGGAAGGGTACGCCGACAATGCCCGGTGTACGCTGCTGCACCGAGCGCAGCAGGGTGGCCACGCCCATGTTGTCCAGTGCTGCCTGCACCACCAGCGAGACGAAATTGCTCTGCAGGGCCACTTGGTAGGTAATGCCGTGTTCGGCGAAAAATGCGTCCAGCAGGTGGCGCTGCACGAACGTCCGGTCGAATACCACCATGTCGGTATTGCGCAGGTCTTCGGCGGTGAGAAATGCCTTGCCGGCATAAGGGTGGTCGGGGTGCATGCACGCCAGCATCTCGTCGCTGCCCAGCAGGATCGACTCCTTGTCCTGAGGTACGCGCCGCGATTCCAGCAACGCCAGGTCGATTTCCCGTTGTTCGAGGCGCTGGCCGATGTCGGCGGCGCTGCCCTCGAACACGGTCATGGCGATACCGGGGTACGACTGACGGAACGCGTTCATCAAGCCTGGCACATAGTGCAGGCCGAACATTGGCGGGATACCCAGGCGCACTTCGCCGCGCTTTAGGTCCGCCATGTCGCGCAGCTCCTGCCGGGCCACATCCATTTCGCGCAGGGCAGAGGCTATGCGTGGCAGGAACTGCTCGCCCTCGGCCGTGAGCAGCACCTTGCGGGTGGTGCGGTTGAACAGGGTCACGCCCAGCTCTTCCTCCAGCCGGGTAACCGCCATGCTCAACGCAGGCTGGGCTATGTGCAGGTGTTGCGCTGCTTTGGTGAAGCTGCCTTGGCGGACGATTTCGACGCAGCAACGCAGTGCCTTGAGGTTCATTGGGGCGTACGACCTTTCGTAGTCATTGCATTCATAACGAACTGTGATGCCACGCATCATAACAATATATTTATTATTATTAACCAGAGGGCCTACGATGCGCGGCACTGAGACATCCTGCAACATCTCAGTCACGCAGCCGATCTCGCTGCAATCCCCCAAAGATTTTGAGGTAGTACCCTAAATGGCCAAGGCCGCCGATGTCGTTGTGCAATGTCTGGAAAACGAAGGTGTCGAGTATGTATTCGGCATTCCTGGTGAGGAAAACCTCGACCTGCTCGAATCCCTGCGCAAGTCGAAGATCAAACTGGTATTGACCCGTCACGAGCAGTCTGCAGGCTTCATGGCGGCTACCTACGGTCGCCTGACCGGCAAGACCGGCGTCAGCCTGTCGACCCTCGGCCCGGGTGCCACCAACCTGGTAACGGCCAGCGCCTATGCCTACCTGGGCGGCATGCCGATGATGATGATCACCGGCCAGAAGCCGATCAAGAAGTCCAAGCAGGGCCGCTTCCAGATCATCGACGTGTGCGGCATGATGGACCCCATCACCAAGTACACCCACCAGTTCGCTTCGGCCGACAACATCCCTTCGCGCATGCGTGAAGCCTTCCGCCTGGCTGAAGAAGAAAAGCCGGGTGCCGTGCACCTGGAATTGCCGGAAGACATCGCCGCCGAGCAGACCGACGCGCTGCCGATCCCGCGCAGCCTGCACCGCCGCCCGCTGGCCGAGCACGTGGCCATCGAAGCTGCCATCGAGAAATTGCGCACCGCACGTAGCCCTATCCTGGTGATCGGCGCCGGCGCCAACCGCAAGATGACCGCCAAGGTCCTCAAGCAACTGGTCGATAATACCGGTATCCCATTCGTTACCACCCAGCTGGGCAAGGGTGTGGTTGACGAGCGCAGCCCGCGCTTCCTGGGTAACGCTGCGCTGTCGTCCGGCGATTTCGTGCACCGTGCGATCGAAGCGGCGGACCTGATCGTCAACATCGGCCACGATGTGATCGAGAAGCCGCCGTTCTTCATGGTGCGTGGCGGCACCGAAGTCATCCATATCAACTTCCGCTCCGCCGAAGTCGATGCCGTGTACTTCCCGCAGGTTGAAGTGATCGGCGACATCGCCAACGCCGTGTGGCAGATCGCTGAAGGCCTGGGCGACACTTCGCACTGGGACTTCACCCGCCTCATGGCAATTCGTGAAGCCAACGAAGCGCAGATCGCCGAAGGCGCCGACGACGACCGCTTCCCGGTCTACCCACAGCGCCTGGTGGCCGATATTCGTCGCGTGCTGCCGTCCGAAGGCATCGTGGCCCTGGACAACGGCATCTACAAGATCTGGTTCGCGCGTAACTACAAGGCGCACAAGCCGAACACCGTGCTGCTGGACAACGCGCTGGCGACCATGGGCGCCGGCTTGCCATCGGCCATGGCTGCACACCTGGTCTACCCGGATCGCCCGGTTATTTCGGTGTGCGGTGACGGCGGCTTCATGATGAACAGCCAGGAACTGGAAACCGCTGTGCGCCTGGGCATGCACATCACCGTGGTGATCCTGCGTGACGATGGCTACGGCATGATCCGCTGGAAGCAGGCCAACATGGGCTTCACCGATTTCGGCCTGGACTACGGCAACCCGGACTTCGTCAAGTATGCCGAAGCCTACGGCGCCAATGGCCACCGCGTGGAAAGCGCCGACGGCCTGCTGCCGCTGCTGGAGCACTGCATCAAGACCCCAGGCGTGCACGTGATCGACTGCCCGGTCGACTACAGCGAAAACGACCGCATCCTCAACAGCGAGCTGCGTGAGCGCGCGCTGGCGGTCTGAGCCTGGGCAGCCCACCTCGGTGGGCGCGTCCTGGCGCCGTGTAAGGGCCAGCGCAATGCGGCCCTGAGTCTCCAGCTGACGCTTTGGGGCTGCCCGCAGGGTGGCCCCAATCATTACACCCGCAGATAGCTGCGCTCAGCCCTCAGCCCGAGGGCCCCGCCAGGCGGCAGCAGACAACCGCTCGACAAAGAAATCGGCCAATGCCTGTACCTTGCGTGGCCGACTCCGCGCCGAAGGGGTGACGAAATACAGGCCGCCCTGGGTCATGCTCCATGCCGGCAATACCCGTTCCAGGCGGCCATCGGCCAGGTAGTGCGCCGCAATGAACTCTGGCAGTTCGGCAAGCGCGACACCTGCCAGCAACGGCGCCACCAGTGCATCCGAGTTGGTGACCCGCAGGGGTGCTCGCGGTGTTACATACTGTTGCGTGCCATCGGCGTGGGTAAAACGCCTGACGGGGGCGGCACCCGCGCGCTAGCGAATGGGCCGCCTGTCCCGGGTGGGGTACAAATGTACTCCTTGAGCGCAAGCGCTTGAAGCGGGGTGTGATCAATGCTCTCATCCCGCGCTTGCGCTTAGGGGTTTTGAACGATGAACCGTCCGCTTTTTGTCTCTCTCGATGGCCCTAAAGGCACCGGCAAGACCACCTTGCTGGAGGCCGTTACGCAAGCCCTCAGGCTGGGCGGGCACAAGGTGGTCCGCCTGTGCGAGAGAAACAACGATCCCTACCGCGGCGATACCATGGCCTTGGTCAACAGGCTTGCCCGCAACCCTTGCCAGGCGCTGGAGCATGAGGTTTGCCAACGCTTTGCCGACAGCCGTGCCTGGATTTCCCGAAACGTGCTGCCCCGGCAACCGGCCGGCAGCATCATCCTGATCGATCGCTGGTACCCGTCGGACGCAGCCTTCCGCCGCAACGTGCCGTTTGCGCAGATCCTGCAGTTGAACCTTGAGCGCGGCGTGCAGGTGCCGGACCTGCACGTGGGCGTGGTCACCGCCGCCGAAACCTCCTGGGCCCGGGCGGCTGCGCGCACCCGCGGGCTGCGCAGTACCGTCATCCACACCCTGGATGAACAGGTAGCCTGCACCGAGGCGTTCGAACGTGCGGTTGCCGAACAGGGCTGGGTGCTGTGCCGCAATGAAGGCACGGTCGAGCAGGCCAGCTGCCAGATCGTGGCTGAAATATACGCAGTGCTGCGGCAGGTGTAAGGCCCGCCGAGCCACCCTCGGCGGTAGCCGCATCTCGTGCTCGCGGCGGATGCGAACCTCGGCCGCCTGCTGGCACCACCCTCAGGCCTCGATCGACGAGTGGTGCCCGGTGATCAGCCACTGGTCGTCGATCCGTTCAAAGGTGAACAGGAAACGCGCGGGCACCACCCGCTGAACACCAGCTTGGCGATAGACGAACGTATAGAGCCCACCGACCACCACGGTGCCGAGCTTGCGGCTTACCCGTTTCTTGAATACCTGGATGTCACACACCAGCCCATCATTGGCCAGGAAGTTGTCGAAGTAGTTGCGACGGCTGTCGTCGCAGTCCCGTACCTGGTTCGACAGGGTCGGCACCAGGATCGCATCTGGTGCATAAAGCGCCAGCACCTGGTCGACGTCACGCGTGGCGACCGTCGCTGCCCAGCGATAGAGCGCAGCCTTGGCCCCCGCCAGGCAGGCCAGTTCAGTGTCGGCGTAGGGTTCGGCGGCAGAAGTGTGAGAAGCGCGCATGCGGATTACCTGTAATGCAAGAAGAGGGTGACGGGGAAATACCCACTGGTATACAGTGTTATAACATAACATTTTAGCAGTGAGTGATGGGTCATGTCGTTCCGGTTCAAGCAGCCAGCCAGTGTCAGCCACGGGGACGCGCGTTCATGAGCCGTATCCTGATCAGAAATGCCCGCCTGGTGAACGAGGGCAAGGTGTTCGAGGCCGATGTCTTCATTGCCCGCGGCCGAATCGACAAGATCGCGGCCAGCATCGAGGGCATGAATGCCCCTGTGGAGATCGATGCCCAAGGCCGCTGGCTGGTGCCTGGCATGATCGACGACCAAGTGCACTTTCGCGAACCCGGCGCCACACACAAAGGCTGCATGGCCAGTGAGTCACGTGCTGCCGTGGCCGGTGGTATCACCAGTTTCATGGACATGCCCAACACCAGGCCGGCCACCTTGACGCTGGCGGCCCTTGACGACAAGAAGGCCCGCGCTGCCAGCTCATCGGTTGCCAACTACGGTTTCCATTTTGGGGTGAGCAAGGACAACCTGGAGACCGTTGCCCGTCTGGATCCCCGGCAAATTGCCGGGGTGAAGGTATTCATGGGGGCCTCCACCGGCGACATGCTGGTTGATGACCCCAGGGTGCTCGAGCGGCTTTTTGCCTGTGTACCGACGGTGTTGCTGGCGCATTGCGAGCATACCCCTTCGATCATTGCCAACGAAGCCCGCTACCGTGCGCAGTTCGGCGCAGGTATCACGCCAGCGATGCACCCGCTGATACGCGATGCAGACGCTTGCTGGCGCTCGTCCAGCCTGGCGGTCGAGCTGGCAAACCGTTTCGCTACCCGTCTGCATGTGCTGCACCTGACCACTGCCAGGGAGTTGCGGCTGTTCGAGCCTGGCCCGTCGGCCCACAAGCTGATCACCGCTGAGGTGTGCGTCCACCACCTGCTGTTCGATGACCGCGACTACGCAAGCCTGGGCAATCTCATCAAGTGCAACCCGGCGATCAAGACCACTGCCGACCGTGACGCGCTGCGCCAGGCCTTGCTGGAGGACCGCATCGATGTGATCGGCACCGATCATGCCCCCCATACGCTGGCAGAAAAACAACAGCCTTACGGCTTGGCACCTTCCGGGTTGCCGTTGGTGCAGCATGCACTGCCAGCGCTGTTCGAGCTGGTCGAGCAGGGGCTGCTGCCGATCACCCAGCTGGTGCGTAAAACCAGCCATGCGGTCGCCGACCTGTTCGCGATAGAGGCACGTGGCTACCTGCGCGAAGGCTACTGGGCCGACCTGGCCCTGGTCGAACGCCTCGACGCACCCAGGCCGGTTGGCCTCGACCCGGTCCTTGCCCGCTGCCAGTGGACACCTTTGCAGCACCACTGCCTGCGCCATCGGGTCACGACCACGATCGTGTCCGGGCAGTTGGCCTGGCATGAGCACAGCTTGAACGCGCACTGCCAAGGCTTACCGCTGGCGTTCAATGGCCAGCGGCGCTGAAACGCAACCCTCCACGTGAGAACGACTGCAATGACCGAAGACCAATTGCTCCGCATGCCAGAAGCGGCCTATATGGACGCTGCACAGCTGGCCTTTTTCCGTGATCTGCTGCTGGTACAGCGGACTGAGCTGCAAGCGCGAATTTCCCGTGAGTTCGAGTTGATGCAGCAGTTCGAACCCAGCAGCGACCCCTCCGACCTGGGCACCGTGGAAGAGCAACGGCACTGGCAACTGCGCTTGCTGGAGCGGGAGAAAAAGCTGCTGGACAAGATCGACGAGGCTTTGGAGCGCATTGCCCGGGGTGAGTACGGTTGGTGCAAGGACACTGGCGAACCCATTGGTCTCAGGCGCTTGCTGCTGCGCCCGACAGCCACGCTGTGCATCGAAGCGAAAGAGCGTCAGGAACGCCAGGAGCGGCATATTCGCGAGGATTGAACAGCCGTCAGCAAGGAAGCCAAAGGGGCGCGTCACCGCAGCGTTGTAGGCGGGTCTCGCGATGGCCGGCATTGACTCCCCCCGGCTGATTGCTTACACGTGAGCACTCACAACAACAATAAGAGTGGCGCGCTGTGACAACCATGGCCTCTTGCAACGGCGTTGCCCATGCGGTTTCGTTGCTGCGTACCTATACACAAGCCGCGTTGAGCTTTACCGCAGACCAGGTCGAGGCTTGCGATGCGCGGCAGGCGTCGGACGTGCTTGCAGCCAATTACAGCGCGAACCGGCTCGCCGTGGACAACCGCGATGGTGCGCTTGCCATGCAGCTGCAGCGCCGCGCTGTCGGTGAATTGCAGGTGGCCAGTTTGCGCTTTGGCGTGCCGGTCTGACCAGACGCCCACCTCGTTTTTGCTGGTCAGCACCCAGCTACAAGGCAGCGCGACCATCCACACGCCAAAAGGGGTTTACTCCGGCGGGGGCGGGCTGGTGATGATCGATTCACTGGAAGACCGTATCAACAAGGCATTCAGCGAGCAGTACCGCCGGCGCTTCGGCGAGTTGCCGTCCAGTACCCCAAGGGCCTGATCAAAGGCTCAGGAGTTCGGCCACGGGGAACTGGTTGGTTGTTTTCATCTCGCGCAACGACAGGTTGGACCTGATACTCGCCACGCCGGGCAACTTGCGCAGCACCTTGTCGATGAAGCGGCTATAGCTGTCCAGGTCCTGGGCGACAACTTGAAGCAGGAAGTCGGCTTCGCCCGTGGTGTTGTGGCAGCTCAGCACCTGCGGAGCCGCCGCGATGATCTTTTCGAACTTCGCGGTCGCCTCTTCGCTGTGGTCGGTGCAGGAAATCTGCACGAACGCCATCACCCCCAAACCCAGCTTCTTGCGGTTGAGTATGGCCTGGTAGCCCTCTATCACGCCGCTCGCTTCCAGCCGCTTCTGTTTCCTCCAGCATGATGCCTCACTCAGGCACAACTGCTCGGCCAGCTTGACGTTCGACAGCCTGCCGTCACGTTGCAGCCTGTCCGCTATTGCAATGTCTACTTTGTCCAGTGCGTCGGCCATGCGCCAATCCTTCACAATCAATGAGCTTTCTGAAGGTTTATTTCACTTGCGCACCCATGTCAACCGAACTCTGAAAGGTAATTTCAGCCGTTTTCTTCATACTGATAGCCGCCGAAAAGCGCTGCTCGGGCGCTGCCGGAAGCACGACTCATCCAACCGTTTTCAGCAGGGGTAAACGTCATGAAAGCTGTCGTCTACGAAGCCTTTTCTCAGCCACCGCGCTTGATGAATATCGCCGATCCAAGCCCGGAGCGGCATGGTGTGGTGATTGAAGTCAAAGGCACAGGCGTGTGCCGAAGCGACTGGCATGGTTGGAAAGGCCACGATCCGGACATACAGCTGCCCCACGTTCCAGGCCATGAGCTGGCAGGCGTGGTCGCCGCCGTAGGCGGCGATGTGACCCAGTGGAAGGTGGGTGACCGGGTAACCGTTCCGTTCGTAGGCGGCTGTGGCGCCTGTGCGCAGTGCCACAGTGGCAATCAGCAGGTGTGCTACACCCAGTTCCAGCCCGGCTTTACCCACTGGGGGTCTTTCGCTGAATACGTGGGTATCCATCAGGCTGACCTGAACCTGGTGGCCCTGCCGGAAACCATGGACTATGCGACTGCAGCCAGCCTGGGTTGCCGCTTCGTCACTTCATTCCGCGCGGTGGTGGACCAGGGCAGGGTCGGCGCAGGCCAGTGGGTCGCGGTACATGGCTGCGGTGGCGTGGGCCTTTCGGCGGTGATGATCGCCCAGGCCATCGGTGCCAACGTGGTTGCAATCGATATCGCGGATGACAAGCTGGCACTGGCGCGGGCACTGGGCGCCGTGGCCACCATCAACGCCAGTCAGGTAGCGGACGTGACGGAGGCGGTGATGGAAATCACCCGGGGCGGCGCACATGTGTCGCTGGACGCATTGGGCCACCCGACCACGTGCTTCAACTCCATCAACAACCTGCGCCGTCGCGGCCGGCATGTACAAGTCGGGCTGATGCTGGCAGACCACGCCCAGCCTGCGATCCCCATGAGCAAGGTGATTGCCCATGAGCTGGAGATCTACGGCAGCCATGGCATGCAAGCGCATCGCTACGATGCCATGATGGAGATGATCGGTTCGGGCAAGCTGGCCCCTGAAAAGTTGGTGGGCAAGACCATCAACCTGGCGCAGTCCATCGACGCGTTGATGAACATGGACCGCTTCGATACAGCGGGTGTGACCGTGATTACCGAGTTCTGATACACCAGCAACGGTGGGCTGGCACGGGTTACTGCCGGCGCTGGCCTGAATCGCGGGCAAAAGATAGCCCGCTGCTAGACGGGCCAATGGGAACTGCTATCACACGTAGGGATGGCTCAACGATCGCCCATCGCTTGTGAAAAATGAGTCAAAAAAAGGTGCCGACCTTGTGATCCCGCTGGGTGGGATGTATGGGTGGGGCCTCATGCTGCTGCCCAAGCTCGAATCCGCTCGAACCGGGTAGCTTCTGCTGGAATGGGCTCACGCGATACCGGGTGGGGGTATGTGGACAGCAGTCAACGCTAGTGGCGCGAAAGGTTATGGTATAACATAAATCATCGCGGGACTGGCCTTTGGCCTTGCCGCGCATTTGTCTGCCACACAACAACCCACGCCCGACTCAGGACTCTCCATGCGATTCCCCCAAGCATCGTTTGCCATTTTCACGGCAATGTTCACACCTGACCTTGTCGCCGGACAGACCGGCACCTCGACCATCA
This sequence comes from Pseudomonas sp. BJP69, assembly GCF_007633355.1. Taxonomy (NCBI): domain Bacteria; kingdom Pseudomonadati; phylum Pseudomonadota; class Gammaproteobacteria; order Pseudomonadales; family Pseudomonadaceae; genus Pseudomonas; species Pseudomonas sp. BJP69. The sequence continues at coordinate 2,884,901 of NZ_CP041933.1, read as the reverse complement.
CGCTCGGTGACGTGAACATCACCCAGACCGCTGGCGTAGCCTTGAGCACCGAAAACGTGCTGACCTCGGTCGACGTTCTTGGCAGCGACCAGGTGCGCGACAAGAACGTGATGAACAGCTGGCAGCTGTTGGGGCAGATGCCAGGCATCCAGTTGACCGAAACCGGCCAAGGTGCAGAGTCTGGCAAGGTCAGTTTCCGTGCGTTCAACGGCGAGGGCTACATCAACGGCATCAAGACGTTGATCGATGGCGTGCCAAGCAACGTCAACAGCGGCAACCAGCGCTTCATCGACATGATTTTCCCGTTGGACATCGAATACATCGAGGTGGTGCGCGGTACCAACGACCCGCGTTATGGGCTGCACAATATCGGTGGCAACATCAACTTTGCCACACGCCAGGGCGGCAACTATGTCGATAGCCGGGTGACCTACGGCAGCTTCGATACCCGTGAAGTGCAGTTGGCAGTCGGCCACGAGGAGGGCAACTTCGCCCAGAACTACATGCTCGCCAAGCAGGACAGCAACGGCTACCGCGACCACAGCAACTCGAACAAATATGCGTTGGGCGGCAAATGGTTTGTCAACAACGATGACCAGACCTTCCGTGTCGGGCTGATTGCCCGGCTTTATCATCACCAAGCCCAGGAGCCGGGCTTCCTCACCCGTGACCAACTGCACGCCAGCCGTACCCAGTCACCTGCCAAGAACGGCAATGATGGTGACGACCGCGACATGAAGCAGGTGAGCGTGCACAGTGACTGGCAGCTGGCCGATGACCTTAGCTTGAGCAGCAAGCTGTACTACAACAGCTACAACGATGACCGCACTGTCACCTTCACCGATTACCGGCCTGGCAACGCACCTCGCCAGCGACGCCAGTGGGACGAGCAGCAGCGCGGCATGCTCAGCAACCTTACCTGGCGCGCCAACGAGTTGCTGACGCTCGATGGCGGCATCAACTACGAAGAGCAGGACAACCTGTACCGTCGTCTGCGCTACAACTACGGTGTGCCAACCGACTTCGACGCGCCGCCGGCGCGCGTGCAAAATGACGACGCTTACACCCTGCGCAATATCGGCGGGTACGTGCAGGCGGTCATTCAGCCTACCGATGCGCTGAAGATCATCCCTGCCATGCGGGTGGATAAATTCTCCGGCAACACCGAGGTGCTCGGCGGCGCCAAGGCATCCCTGCAGGACTATGGCTGGATCCGCCAACCGAAACTCAGCGTGATCTACAGCCTCACCCCCGAAATCGACGTTTACGCCAATTGGGGGCGCACCTTCCAGGTGCTCACCGGATCGGCGGAACCGGCTTACCTGCTGCCCGGGCAAGCCTCGTACGACCCGTCCATCAACACGGGCAAGGAGGTTGGGGTGAAATTCCAGCCGTTCCCGGGTGCCCAGGCGCGGCTTGCGCTGTGGCAGCAGGATGCGACCGATGAAGTCGCGAACATGCCCAGCACCGGTACCACGGTGGGGCTCGGCGAAACCCGCCGCCGCGGCGTGGACATGCAGATCAGCGCACAGCTGGATGAACAGTGGACGGTCTGGGCGTCCCACGCGGTTCAGGAGGCGAAAGTGGTCAAGGGCCTGGCTGCCAACGGCCAGTCGCTGTCAGGAAAAGAAGTGTTTTCCACCCCTCGCTACATCAGCAATGTGGGCGTCGAGTACCGCTACAATGACGACTGGAAGTTCGGCGCGCAGGGGCGGGCACAGGGTAGCTACTACATCGATGAGCTCAACGAGCAGGGCAAGTACGGTGGCTTCGTGGTCGTGGATGCCAGCGTGAGTTACCGGATCACCCCGTCCACCAGCGTGGATCTGCAGGTGAAGAACTTGCTGGGCCGCGAATATGAATATGTCTGGTACGACAACTTCTTCTGGGGCGGCAACGACCAGCCCATGTTCTCGCCCGCCCCAGGCCGTTCGGCATTCGTGTCGTTGAACATGAGCCTGTAACAGGCTGGCCGTGCCACAGGCGAGCGTCTGCTCGCCTGCTCGGCGCCAGCGTGGCCAGCCCGCTTCGCCATCAGAAGTCGAACGTCACACCGGCATAGAGTGCGCGCCCGTCACCAGGGGCGTGCAGCGAAGCGTGCGCCCCATCCGGGTCGTACCAGGCGTACTCGTAATAGCGGTTGGTCAGGTTTTTCAGCTGCAGGTCCACGCTCATCGACGCACTGACCTGGTAGGTTGCCCCCAGGTTCAGCAACACATAGCCACCGTAGGTGCCTTGGGTGTTCTCGCGCTCCAGGTAGTAGTGGGTCTGGCCGTTTGCCCAGGCGCTCAGTTGCAGGGCAGGCGTGGCCTGGTAGTTGATGCCGGTATTCCACAGGTGGTGCGGCACATGGTCGATCTCTTTGCCTTTGCTGCCAGGCAGGGCGCTACTCGGCTCGAGGATCTTCGAATATTGCCATGAGTACGACATCCACATCTCGGTGCGTTCGCTCGGGTGCAGGTTGACCTGCAGGTCGTAGCCCCAGCGCCGTGTCTCACCAACATTGTCCGACTCCCCGCTGGGGTCGTTCAGGCGACGGCTCACTTCGCCAGAGGCGTCCTGACGCCAGTACGCCACGCGGCCATCGACCCAGCTGGCCGGGGTGAACTTGACGCCGGTTTCCCAGCCTTCGTTGATCGAAGGGGCCAGGTCCTCATTGCGCGGCGGCACCTTGTAGGCTGCGGCGCCGGTCCCGACCTGGAAGGTGCGGCCCCAGTTGGCGTAGACGCTGGCAAACTTCCATGGCGAATAGACAATGCTCAGCTTGGGCTGCTTGATCAGCCCATAGTCGTTGATGTCGTAGTCCTGCCCGGTCATCTTGTTGGTGAAGTCACCGCTGATCTTGTCCACCCGGTAGGCCGGCACGATCTTCAACGATGGGAACGGCTCGATCTCCGCCTGCACGTAGGCACCGACCGTGTTGAAGGCGAAGTCCTGGTCGCGTGTCTGCGCCTGGCGTACACGCTCCACGGTGCGATAGCGCTCGCTGCGGTTCTGTTGCTTTTGCACATCGCTGCCACCTTCCAGCGCGAAGGCGTGCAGCCAGTCCACCTGTGGCCGCCAGGTCAACGAGGTAATGGCACCGTACTGGTCTTCGTAGGTGTCTCGTTCCTGTTGCGAACTGGTACGCCAGTATTGAGTCCAGCGACGATCGTCGAAGGTATTGAGGTAGGTCTTGGCTGACCACGACAAGGTGTCGGCCAGGTCGGTATCGAAGTGCACGCTGACTTGGTTCATCCGCCGCGTCCCCTTGTCCGTGGCGTTGTAGTCATTGCTCATGCGCGGATGATGGCGGGCGTCATCCTCGGTCAGGTAGCCCGCCTCCTGAGCTTCTGACTCGTAGTGACGGGCAATCAGACCAAGGCGGTAGCTGCCATCGTCGGGGGTATAGAACCATTTGCCGCCGAAGCTGTAGCGCTCGGTATCGGCATGGTCACGGTAGCCATCAACCTGCTGGCGAGCGAAGAAGTAGTTCTGCGTCCAATTGCTGGTCTCGATGCCCTTGGCCAGTTGCACCTCACGCGTATTGAAGCTGCCGTAGCGCAGGCGGGCCTTGTTGTAGTTGCCCCCGGTGCGGGTGTGGATATTGACGTTACCGGCGATGTTGTTGAGGCCGTAGCGTGGATCGCTGGTACCACGCACCACCTCGATGCTGTCGATGTCCATGGGAAACACCGAGTCGATGAAGGGCATGTTGCCGTCGTTGGTGTTGCTGGGGATGCCATCGATCAGCAACTTCACGGCGTTCACTTCGCCTTCGCCATTGAAGCCGCGAAACGACAGCTTACCCGAGGTGGTGCCCTGGTTGAATTCGGTCAGCAACACCCCGGGCGCGCGCCTGAACAGCTCCCAACTGTAGGCCGCCGGCATTTTCTCGAGGATGTCTCCGCCCAGGATGTCCACCGAGCTGAGCACGCTGCTGGTGGCCAGCGGGCCGCTTTCGGTACTGGTCACGTTGACCGCGCCAAGGGTGAGGGTGGAGTTTTCAGCAGGCAGTGTTTCGGCCACGGCCAGTGTCAGGGGGCTGAGGCTGAACAAAGCGAGCACGGGCAAGGCAGCACGTGCGGTACAACGGAACGCAGGCATGGAAAGTTTCCTGGCTAGACAGTCGGGCAGGGCTGCGCACCGCAGGTCACGGGGCAGCTGTTGGCAATCAGCGACGGGTCAGGCCAGGGGAGAGGCGCGGGGGTTGAGCTTTGGCCACTGCTCACGCGGCAGTGGCAACCTGTGGCTGTCACCGAGCAGAAGCGCATCGGGCCAGAACCGCGGGAACAGGTGGCGATAGTAGTCGCTGGCCAGCAGGCTATGCCCGGCATGGCCACAGCAGCAGTCGCCCGCCTGGTGTTTCGTGTCCGGCTGTTCATCGAGTTGTGGCAACTCGGCCTTGAGCTGGGCCAGCAGTGACTTGGGCAGGCTCTGTGCACCGTGCAGGCTGCAAAAGCTACCGAGAATCAGGGATTGGCTGTCGACGCGGGGTGTTTGCAAGGCACGGTCGAGCGGCATCGCCAGCAGGTTGAACAGCACGGCGAAGCAGGCGAACAGACAGAGATGCGCACGCGCTCTTGAAAGCATGAATCACCCATGAAAACGTCGCGCGCATTAAGCCGTATCGGTGACGGGCAGTTCAAGTTCCGTGACGCGCTATTTTGTCGCATGCGCTAATGATCGCCGTCGTGTCTGGCGCCATTACAGAACTTGCGCAGGGCTGGAGCTCATTGTCATTTGGGTTTGAACTTGAACCGCGTTAGGATTCTCTAACTAGCACCCCACCCATTTCGGAGTAAGTACATGTCGCGTCTGGCAGAGTTTCGTCAGCTTGAACAAAAACTGGCCCAGCAATTGGCTGAACTTGAAGCGCTCAAAGGCTCGTCCGAGCTGCAAAAAGAAATCGAGTTTGAGACAAAACTACGCGACCTGCTCGCCGAATATGGATACAGCCTGCGGGACATCATCAATTTGCTCGATCCGCAGGCCAACCGTCAGTCAGCCCCTGCGGCCACAGCGAAAGCACCGCGTCGTGCCCGACAGGTCAAGCAATACAAGAACCCGCACTCTGGCGAAGTTATCGAGACCAAAGGCGGCAATCACCGCCAGTTGAAAGAGTGGAAGCAGCAATACGGCGCTGATGAAGTCGAAAGTTGGGTCGCCCGCTAACTCGTACCGCGCACAACTGATCAAGTGGGGGCGTTCTGTGCCCCGTCGCCGGCATGCCAGCTCCCACAGGAACAGCACAGCCCTCGAGCATTGCATGGTCCTGTGGGAGATTCTATGGTTTCTGGCAAGGGTAGCCGCAGCACCTTCAGCGCCTGTGAGATCGAGCGCCGCCCGCGCGGCGCATCGCGAGCTGCGCTCGCTCCTACGTTTGTTTCGGGCCAGTAACCCCTGTGTCAGATGCGCGCGGCCGCCTTGTTCGTACGACGCGATTTTGAGGCATGCGCCAAGGCGTTCGCGCGCAAATCCCACAGGAATAATTGGCCCGAAACAAACGTAGGAGCGAGCGCAGCTCGCGATGCGCCGCGCGGGCGGCGCTCGCTCTAACAGGCGCTGCATACCTTGTGGCAAACACCTGTCAGCCCTGATGCGATCCCCGTGGGAGCTGGCTTGCCGGCGATTGGCTGCGCAGCAGCCCCATTGGGTGTTACTCACACTCAAGTGAACTACCCGCTAGCGGTGGTGCACAGCTTCCCAGCGAGATACAAGCCCATTACAATCGCGATGAATTCCTATTCTCGTTTTCGCGTGGGTAACAAGATGTCCGGATCGGTCACGGAAACGACGCACCATCAACACCTGCACAGGCTGTATCAGGATCACAACGGTTGGCTACGTGGCTGGTTGCGCCAACGTTTGAGTAATTCGGCGGATGCTGCCGATCTTGCCCAGGACACGTTCGTACGCGTAATGGTCGCGCGCACTGCCCATTCGCTGCAGCAACCGCGTCATTACCTGGCGACCATCGCGCGCGGGTTGGTCATCGACCTGTATCGCCGCCGCAGCCTGGAGCAGGCGTACCTGCAAGCATTGGCGTCCAGGCCGGACGTTCATGCGCCCTGTGCCGAAACCCGGGCAATCATTCTGGAAAGCCTGCTGGCCATAGACCGCATGCTCGACGGCCTGGGGCTGCGTACACGGCAAATATTCCTTGCTGTGCAACTGGATGGGCTGACGTATGAGAAGACCGCCGAGCGTTTCAATGTGTCGGTCAGCACCGTGCGCAAGCACCTGGCCAAGGGCCTGATGCACTGCCTGTTGATGGACGGCGAATGAACCAGGTACTGGCCCAGGCGGTTGAATGGCATGTTCGCCTCAATGACAGCAGCGCCACCCAGGCCACCCGCGCGCAATGGCAGGCCTGGCTGGATGCCGACCCCGTGCATGCACAAGCCTGGCAGCGTGTAGAGCGGTTGCAACAACGTTTGAGCCTGGCACCCGCTGGCGTGGTCTCCACCACCATCGAGCAGGCACGCCAGCATAGAAGGGCGGTACTCAAACAGCTGGTTGTGCTGCTTGGGGTCGGTGCAACCGGCTGGGCAGGCTACCGGGCTTCGCCCTTCGCCGCCGACTACAGCACGGGCGTCGGCCAACGGCAGCGGCTGACGCTGGCCGATGGCAGTGTACTGGTGCTGGATACCGCCACGCGGGTGGATGTGCTGTTCGATGCCCAGCAACGGCTGATCGTGTTGCGCCAAGGTGCCATTCTGGTCGATACCGCAAAAGATGCTCGCGCCCTTAGCGTGCAGACTGCGCAGGGGCGTGTCGAGGCGCTCGGCACCCGATTCACGGTGCGTCAGGACGATGGCACTACCCGGGTTGCCGTGCAAGCGCATGCCGTGCGGGTCAGGCCGCAACTGGGCCTCGGCCAGGCACTGCGCGCCGAAGCGGGGCAGGCCGTGAGCTTCAGCGCAACCACCATAGGCCCCCTGCAGCCAGCGCCAGAACAGGGCTCTGCGTGGGCGCGCGGCATGCTGGTTGCCGTGGACTGGCGCCTGGATGCGGTACTGGCCGAGCTCTCCCGCTATCGCCACGGTGTGCTGAGCTGCTCGCCTGATATCGCCGGCCTGCGGCTCTCCGGTACTTTTCTGCTCGACGATACCGAGGGCGCGCTGGCCAACCTGGAGGCCTCACTGCCGGTTCGGGTCCGCCGCCTGACCCGTTACTGGGTAAGGCTGGAACGCCAGGCGGCATGACGGTGAATTTTTCTGCATAGAGGGGTAACAGATTTTCATTCCTGTTTCGGCTCTACCTGCATGTGCGCATCAGACGCACCCATTGCCAACGCTGACAGGAAACCTTTCATGCAAGTACGCCCCCTCTTTTCTGGCCTTTGCGGCCAACCCACAGCACGGGCCCTGTGCTTTGCTGGCGCCGTATTGGCGGTGACGCCTGCCTGGGCCAAACCGATCGACTATGACATCCCCGCTGGCACGTTGGCTGCCGCCTTGAGTCAGCTCGCTGCCGCCAGTGGCGTGATGATCACCTTCAGCTCGGAACAAACAGCGGGCTTGAGCTCGCCAGGGCTGCACGGTAGCTACGAGGTGGAGCAAGGTTTCGCCCACGTGCTTCAGGGCAGCGGGTTGCGCATTGTGCAGGCTGGCGAAAAACGGTTCGTACTCGCCAGCATGGAACCCGGCGGGGCCCTGCAGCTGGGCGCTACCACCATCGATGCAGCAGGCCTGGGCGCCATCACGGAAGGGACCGGCGCCTACACCACGGGTGCCACCAACGCCGCCACCAAGCTTGCCTTGTCATTGCGCGAGACCCCGCAAACGGTCAGCGTGATGACACGCCAGCGCATGGAAGACCAGCAACTCACCACACTAAGCGATGTGCTGAAACAGACGCCAGGCCTTTCCGTGCAGAACATCGACAGTGAACGCGTGAACATCTATTCGCGTGGGTATGCCCTGGACAGTTACCAGTTCGATGGCATCCCGACCACCTTGATCGTGCAAACCAGCGCAAGCCCGCAGAGCCTGATCGATACCTCGGTCTATGACCGGGTCGAAATCGTCAGGGGCGCCACCGGTTTGATGACCGGTGCCGGCGACCCCTCTGGCAGTGTCAACCTGGTCCGCAAGCGGCCAACCGCCGGGTTCCAGGGCTCGGTCAGCGCCGGCGCAGGCTCGTGGGACACGTATCGCACCGAAGTGGATGTGTCTGGCCCGCTGACCACCGATGCGCGCTTGCGCGGCCGCGCTGTCATGGCTTACCAGCAGGGCAACAGCTTCATCGACCACTACCAGCAGGCGAAGCAAACGTATTACGGCATTCTGGAAGCTGACCTCACCGACAGTACGCTGCTGACGGTCGGTTTCGACTACCAGAAGAATGACCCGCGTGGCGTATCCTTCGCCAGCTTCCCGTTGTTCTACAGCGACGGCGGGCAGACTGACTTCCCACGCTCCATCAACGCCGGGGCGCGCTGGAGCTATCGCCAGCAGAACACGCTCAATACCTTCGCGACCCTCGAGCACGGCCTGGCCAACGACTGGAAACTGAAGGTGGCGGTGAACAACATGTACAGCACCCGGGACTATTCGCTGGCTTCGCTCAGTGGTGGGGCACCTGACCGTGAAACAGGTGAGGGCGCCTACCTTTACGGGGGAGATGGCTATGGCTCCCAGCGCCAATTGGGTCTCGACGCCATGGCCCAGGGGCCGTTCCAGTTCCTGGGCCGCGAGCATGAACTGGTATTGGGCCTGAGCGCTTCGCAGTTTAAGGACTACAGCGACCCGGACGATGACGACCTGGAGATGCGCCCGGCCAATATCCATAGCTGGGACAACGACACCGAGCGGCCGACATCGGTCGGTAAACTGATGAACGACGACACCACGATTCGCCAGGATGCGGCGTACATGGTGGCACGCTTCAAGCCGGCGGACGATCTGTCGCTGATTGTCGGTGCCCGTGTCGGTGACTACAGCTACAAGAAGAAAGCCATCTACAACCCGCCTTACACGCGTTCGTCCAGCACTGCCGAAAGCCGTGAAAGCGGCTTCATAACGCCTTATGCCGGGGTGGTGTATGACCTCAATGACATTCATTCGGTGTACGCCAGCTACACGACGATCTACAAGCCTCAAGCCCTACGAGAGCAAAACGGCAGGAACCTGGAGCCGAGGGAAGGGGACAACTACGAAGTTGGCCTGAAAAGCGAGTTCTTCGACGGCCGCGTCAACACGGCCATTGCCCTTTATGAAATAAAACAGGACAACCTGGGGGTTCCCACGGGCGAAACCGTGGAAGGCACGGTGCGCGAGTCGGCCTACCGCGCGGTGGCCGGCGCGAAAACGCGCGGTATCGACATGGAAATCTTTGGCGAAGTGCTACCGGACTGGAATGTCAGCGCAAGCTACAGCCATAGCGTTACCAGGGATGCCGACCATGAGCGCATCAGAACCGAAGCACCGGCTAACCTGATAAAGCTCTGGACGACCTACCGTCTTCAAGGGGACCTGAACCCATTGACCATCGGCGGGGGCCTGAACTGGCAAAGTGGCATGAGCGTGACGACGAGCCAGGGCAAGGCGACGCAGGAGCAGTATGCCGTGTTAAACGTGATGGCGCGTTATGACATAACCCGGCAGCTGAGCGCTTCTGTCAACGTCAACAACGTGTTCGACAAGCAGTATTTCAGCGCCCTGGACCCGACCTTCTTCACCGGCTACTACGGTGAGCCACGCAATGTCATGTTCAGCACCCGGTACGCTTTTTAACGCGGGGAGGGTGCAGGCCCGCCGACGCCTCAGCCAGCCTTTGCAGATAGCCCGGCGCGTCAGGTTCTTGAGCCTGGCGATCCTGCTGAACTGGTCGGCTATCCAGGTGTTCAGCGTGCTGGGCACGTCGGTGATCGTGAGTGTTCACAAGCTGTCGTTCGAGAACTCCTTGTGGATCCTGGTGTTGTCCAACCTGGTGGGCTTCATCGGCTACCTGGTTCACGGTTGGCTGGGTGACCGAATTGGCCGGCGCCATCGTGCATGCCATGGGGCCGATCGGCGCCATCGTCGCCGGGCTGGGGATTACCAGCGTTTTGTCCACTGGCGGTGAATGGCACAGCGCGGCGCTCTGGTTCGGCGCGCTGCCTTGCTTCCTGTCGGGCTTGATCATGCTTGCCGCCCGGCATGTCGAACCTCTTTCAGTCAAATAACCAGGAGTTGCCGGGGAAGGCGGCGCACTGGTGGCCATTTCGTCGATTGCCGGTGGCGTGTATGGCTGGCAGGACCACGCGCATTACGCAGCGGCCAAGGCTGGGGTGCCCGGGTTGTGCCGCTCTCTGGCGGTGGAATTTGCCCCCAGGGGCATCCGTTGCAACACCATCATTCCCGGCCTGATCGAAACCCCGCAATCGCTGGACAGCAAAAATTCGCTGGGCGCCAACGGCCTGGCCAAGGCGGGCAAGGCGATCCCGTTGGGGCGCGTAGGGCGCGCCAGCGAGGTTGCCGACCTGGTCTGCTTCCTGACCGGCCCTGCGTCGAGCTACATCACCGGCCAGAGCATCGTGATCGATGGCGGCCTTACGGTGCGCTGGCCTGAATAGGAAATTGCTGCGCCGCAAGCTCGCCTTGCGGCCGCGAGGAGAACAAGCATGAAACCATTGCAGAACCGCCGCGCCGTCATCACCGGCGCGGGGAGTGGCATCGGCGCGGCCATCGCCCATGCCTACGCCGATGCGGGCGCGCTGCTCGTGTTGTGTGACCGCGACCCCCAGCGCCTGGCGGTGGTCGCGAACCAATGCCGCGACCGCGGCGCGCAGGTGATCGAATCTGTCGCTGATGTGGGTAGCCGGGAGGGTGCGCAAGCCGGTGTAGATGCCTGCGTGGCAGCGCTGGGGGGCATCGATGTGCTGGTCAACAATGCCGGCATGCTGACCCAGGCTCCCTGTGTGGACCTGACCCAGGAAATGTGGGATGAAATGCTGCGGGTGGACCTGACCAGCGTGTTCGTCGCAAGCCAGCGCGCGCTGCCGTACATGCTGGAGCAGCAGTGGGGGCGCATCATCAACATCGCCTCCCAGCTAGGGATCAAGGGCGGTGCACAACTGGCGCACTATGCGGCAGCCAAAGCCGGCGTGATCGGTTTCAGCAAGTCGCTGGCACTGGAGGTGAGCAAGGACAACGTACTGGTCAACTGCGTGGCGCCAGGGCCGATTGAAACCCCGCTGGTGGAGGGGATCAGCCAGGCGTGGAAGGTTGCCAAGGCCAAGGAGCTGCCGTTGGGCCGCTTCGGCAAGGCTGAAGAAGTGGCACCGATCGCCGTGCTGTTGGCGAGCGAGCCTGGCGGCAACCTGTTCGTCGGGCAAACCCTTAACCCCAATTCCGGCGATGTAATGCCTTGAGGTGAGCCATGTGTGGACTTTGCGGCCTGATCGGTGAGGACGCCCACTGGAGCGACCCGCTGGACACGAGCCTTCCAGGCCGCCGCGAGCGCTTGCGGCGCATCGCCGCGATCAATCAGGTGGTAGCACCCTTCAGGCTCAAGGTCAGTGACGTGCAGGGTGCGTCGTATCTGGTGCAAGGCCCTACCGGCAAGCAAGGTGTTGCCGCGGGCCTGGATCAGCTCTGGCAGACCGCCGAAAGCATACTGGGGCGCACCCTTGACCCCCTGGATCCGCGAATCCTCGATCACCTGGAGGCGTCGGCATGAGCCTTCAGATCAATGTGCTGACGGGTTTTCTGGGCAGTGGCAAAACCACCTTGCTCAAGCGGGTGCTGGCCAATGCCGACATGGGCGATACGGCGGTGCTCATCAACGAGTATGGGGAGGTGGGGATCGATGACGTGCTGGTGCAGGAAGTTGCCCCCGACACGGTGTTGCTGCCGAGTGGGTGTGTCTGCTGTTCGGTAAGGGGAGATCTGAAGCAAGCGCTGATCGAGCTGCACGGCAAGCGTGCGCGCGGGGAGGTTCCGGCTTTTCGCCGCGTGCTCCTGGAAACCACAGGCCTGGCCGACCCCGCGCCCATTCTTGCCACGCTGCAGCGAGACCCTCAACTGCGCGGCCGCTATCACGTGGGCCTGATGGTGACGGTGGTCGACGCCCAGCACGCCATGCTTCAGGAGCGGATTCACCCCGAGTGGCTGGGCCAGGTCACGGCTGCCGATCGGCTGCTGGTGAGCAAGGCAGACCTGGTAAGCGCTGCGGTGCTCGACCCGTTGCTGGCACACTTGCAAGCCCTCAACCCGACGGCATCGATCGCGTTGGCGAGCACGGTCGTGCAGGGCGATGAGCAGCTTCTGGGCGAGGGGCTGAGAAGCCTGGAGCCCGATGAGGAGGTCGCCAGGTGGCTGCTGTTTGCGCCCACCCGGCAGCCGCACCACGGCGGCGCCCAGGTGTGTGCACTGGAGTACGACACACCGTTGGATTGGCTTGCCTTCGGGGTTTGGTTGTCGATGCTGCTAAGATGCCACGGAGACCGAATTCTGCGGGTCAAAGGGATCTTGAATGTGATCGATGCTGAACAACCTATCGTCATTCACGGCGTACAGCACTGCCTGCACCCGCCTGTGCATCTTCGCCAGTGGCCAGGGCAGGCGCGGCGCTCGCGCCTGGTGATCATCGTGCGCGATCTGGATACCCAGCTGCTGCGCCGCTCTTTCCAGGCTTTTTTGCAGCGCCTGGGGCGTGCGGCATGAGTGGCCCGGTCACGTTGCGGGTATTGGGCACATCGGTCACGCTGCTGGAGCCCATTCGCTTGCGCGCGGAAAAAGAACTGGGCATTCGCATCGAGTACCAGATCCACGACGTGCAGACGGTTCAACGCATTGCGTTGATGCACCCTGAACGCTATGACCTGTACGACCAATGGTTCCATAGCATGGATTTTGTCTGGCCGGCCGGCGCCATCCAGCCTATCGACATCCGCCGGGTCGCCTTGTGGGACGAGATCAACGACCTGCCCAAGCGGGGCCGGCTGCACGCTGGGGATGAGCTGGCCGGCGGCAGCCTGCCCTGCGACCGGCTGTATGTTCAGCATGACCGGACCCTGGCCAACCGCCCGACAGACTGGATCAGCATGCTGCCGCTGACCCACAACGCGGACAGCTTTGCCTACAGGCCGGACCTTCTGCCGCAGGGGTTCGGTATCGAGAACGAGAGCTGGTCCTGGTTGGTTGACCCCAACTGGTGTGGGCATGTGGCGTTGCAGAGCGATGCAGCCATCGGGGCGCTGGACGCGGCATTGGCGGTGCAGGCCAAGGGGTTGGCCACGTTCGATGTGATCGCGAACCTGCGCCTGGACGAGATCGACCAGCTTGCGGCAGTGCTCATCAAGCTTCAGCGCCAAGGCCATTTCGCCGCGTTCTGGTCTGATGACCGCGACGCAGGCAAGCTGATGCTGGGCCCCAAGGTGCACATCGAGAGTGTCTGGTCGCCTGCCTTGATGCAGCTGCACCGCGAAGGCATTCAGTACCGCCAGGCCGTGCCCAGGGAGGGTTACCGTGGCTGGTTTGGTGGCCTGTCGTTGTCCCGTGCCGTTGAGGGTGGGGTGAAAGATGCGGCCTATGCCTACCTGAACTGGTGGTTGGCTGGTTGGCCAGGCGCGATGATGGCCCGGCAAGGGTTCTACATTTCCAATCCACTGCGCGCGCGCGATCACCTGTCGGCTGCAGAGTGGGATTACTGGTACGAGGGCAAGCCAGCCCGCGAGCAGTTGCTGGGCAGTGATGGCGAACCGCTGATCGAGCCTGGGCAGCTACGCGAAGGGGGCGCCTACGCCGAGCGTGTGGGCCGTATCAGGGTCTGGAACTCGGTGATGGATGAGCATAATTACCTGGTGCGCAAGTGGGCTGATTTTTTGCGGGCGGGTAAATGAGCCGGTCGCAGACCGGCGCCAAATACCCACGCACGCCGGACGGGCGCTATTTCGTCGTCAACGGCCAGCTCTGGCGCTGCAGCAACCCTGCGCTTGCAGACGAAGCGCGCCAGCACCTGGTGGGCGCGTTGATGGAGGCGCGGCGGGCCGTGAAGCAGGCAAAAGCCTGCGACGATGCAGCCGCTTTGAAGCGGGCCAGGGCAGCGGTCAATGATGCCAAGGTTGCATTAGGCGAGCGTGGGCCGGTGTGGTGGGATGACGGTAGCCCTGATTACAACCGCTACAAGGCTACCAACACCCCTTATGCTGCCTGGTACGACCGGCTGGTGGCGCAGCCGTGAAGGCCTTTCACCGCGCCGCCAGGGCCGCGAACCTTGCCAGCGTTCAGCGCCGAACCGATCTGATACGGAGCCTGGCACCTGCCGGCGCTCGGTGAACTTTTACCAAGGTGGACGACTAGATGCTTTTCGTGGTGCTGCTTGGGGGCAAACACCCCCAGGCAAAGATTGAGGTTCACGACATTGTGTTTGCGGCCGCGGATACGCTGGAGCAGGCATACCCGCAACTACGGGACGGTTGGTTTGGCAGCCCCAAAGGCGTGCACGTCGATGCCTGGATGGCCGTCGATGGGGTTGACAACTGGCGCGTCGAGCTCAGCTCGCTGGCGCCGTCGCCTGAATCCCTTCGGCTCTACTTCATCAACCTGGGCGGGTACGACGCCCAGGCCTTTGGCGAGGCGCACGACTATCTGCTGGTGGTCGCCAGGGACAAACGGGAGGCCATGGCTAAAGGCAAGAAACAGGCCATGGCGCACTGGTCGCAAGCACACAACGATGCAGTGCTGGATGTCGATGACTGCCTGCCCATCGACCAGGTGGGCGGGCGTTTCGTGCACCTTGTGGAGGGGCCGCATGCCGGGGTACGCAGCCGGAACCAGTACATTGTCCTTTGATAACGGTCGTGGCAGTCAGCTTGCTGGTTGAGGCATGGTCAAGCTCGTTTCTGGGCGTGGTATTCGGCCGGCGGGCTTCTCAGTTGAATTTTCCCCGCATTTCCCCCCTCACACGCATGAGTAACAGAGCGCTGTAAGTGGCATGCCACCTACAGCTAACCCCAATTGCCTGGAGGCTTTGCCATGCAACCTGAAACCAAAGGTCATGAAGAGCACGGACCGAGTGGCGTGCCGTTCATCAACGATCCGGAAAAGCCGAGTTCACCGCCTTTGAATGACGCTGATGCCACGGATGCCGCTGAGGCTGAAGAAGACATCGAGGACGATGGCCAAGCGCTGTGAGCAGCAGCGGGTCACGGATGACCATCGTTTCAGCCCGCCCCCTGGCTACTGGGGGCCGGTTTCAAGCGTGCTACACGACCTGATCTGTTGCGGGTACGGCGTGTGCCAGATCTTCAGCATCGGGCGGAGCATGCAAGAGCACGACAGGCACCGATTTCGCGGCGGGCACTTTGCTTCGCTTGGCATAGTGCCACAAGGGCACGAGCGCATTGGCCTCGGGGTAGTAAGCGGCGGCGCAGCCCACCGGTATGTCATAGGCGATAATCTGAAAAGGGCCTGCCTCGCGGCGAACTGTCGGTTCCACAGCTGTACGCAAGCGAACCCAGCCCCCCGGCACGAAGCCCAGGCGCACGATATCGTTGCGGTTGAGGAACACCACTTTGCGCGTGCCCTTTACGCCCCTGAAGCGATCGTCGTAACCGTACACGGTGGTGTTGAACTGGTCATTGCTGCGCAACGTCATCAGTTGCAGGACATCACGGCCGGCTTCGCCCGTCAGCACGTCGTCGTCTTCATCCAGCGTGCCTGGGGTAATGAACTGCGCCTTCCCTGAAGGCGTAGCCCATTGCCGCTGTGCCACGCCCAGCGGGCGATGGAACCCGCCGGGCTCCCACATCCGCGTCTCGAAGTCATGGAAAATACTTGGATAAACCTTGCTGATGGCTTCACGAACCAGGGCATAGTCGTGCTTCCAGTGTGCCCAGGGAATGGCGACCGTGTCGCCCAGCGTCGCCAGGGCCAACTCTGCGATGATCGCCAACTCCGAGCGCAGCTGCTCTCCTGCGGGTTCGGCGTGGCCGCGCCAGGCGCGGATGCAGCCGGTGCTGTCTTCAGTGGTGTAGGTTTGTTCGACGCCAAGCTGCCGGTCGATCTCGATCCTGCCCAGGCAGGGCAGCAGCCAGGTGCTTTCACCAGGGACCAGGTGGGTGCGATTGAGCTTGGTCGCGATCTGTACACTGAGGCTGAGCTGGGCCCAGGCGGGTTCCACCCGGCTGGTATCGGGCACGGCCCGCAGAAAGTTACCGCCAAGCCCGATGAACCCCTTCACACTGCCATTGAGAACGCCCTCGCAGGTGTCGACCGTCGCCAGACCCTTGTGCTCCGGAATCTTGAAGCCGAACAGCGACTCGATCTTCTCCCCTGGTACTTTCGCAGGGTCCTCGGTAATGCCTACCGTGCGTTGGCCCTGTACGTTCGAGTGCCCTCTGACCGGGCAGATACCAGCCCCTGGTTTGCCGATATTCCCGCGCAGCAATAGCAGATTCACCAGCATCTGCACGTTGGCCACCCCGTGCCGGTGCTGGGTCATGCCCATGCCATAGACTATTATCACTTTCTCGCTGCGCGCATAAACGGTGGCCGTGGCCTCCATCGCGCTTCGGCTCAGGCCGGACCGTCGCTCCAGTTCAGCCCATGTGTATTGCTGCACACGCTCCATGAACTGGGCCAGGCCGTCCGTATGTTGTGCGAGAAAATCGTGATCGAGCACCGGCGGCTCGCCGTTGCTTTTGGCCCTTTCCTCCATTTCCAGAAGCGCCTTGGCCACCCCCATGACGGCAGCGGTGTCACCGCCGATGGCCACTTGGTGGTATTGAGTGCTGATGACTGTGGATTGCGGACCGAGCATTTCAGTGGGGGACTGGGGGTTTACAAAACGCTCCAGACCACGTTCCCGGATCGGGTTGAAGGTGATGATCGGGACATTGCGCTTGCGCACCTCCTGAAGCGGGTGAAGCATGCGCGGGCTGTTGCTGCCTACGTTCTGCCCGAAGAACAGAATGCAGTCGGTATGCTCGAAATCGGCCAGTGAGACCGTGCCAACCGGGACCCCGATGCTTTCCTGCAGGCCAACCGAGGTGCTTTCGTGGCACATGTTGGAACTGTCGGGAAGATTGTTCGTGCCATAAGCACGGGCGAACAACTGGTAGATGAACGATGTTTCCAGTGATGCGCGCCCTGATGCATAAAAAACGACGTCGTCGGGGCTAAGCGCGCGCAACTGCGCGCCGATGGCTTCATAGGCTTGCTCCCAGGTCACGACCTGGTAGCGATCAGTGTGCTTGTCGTAACGCATTGGGTGGGTTAACCGGCCATGCTGCTCCAGCTCGAAGTCCGACCAGCCGCGCAACTCGGTCAAGGAGTGGGCCCTGAAGAAATCGGGCGAGGTGCGTCGTGACGTCAATTCCCATGCCGTGGCCTTGGCACCATTCTCGCAAAATTCCAGGGCATGAGGATCGCCTGGCTTGGCCCAGGCACAGCTCACGCAGGCGAAACCCTTGGGCTTGTTCAGCTTGAGCAGGGCGGTTGTGCCTTTGATCAGTGCCTGCTCGCGCCAAAGGATATTCAGCACGGAGTGGGCCGACCCCCAGCCGCCCGCTGCAGAGGTGTAGGGCCGAAAATGTGATGTGCCATGGATCATCTTCATGTCGACCTCGCCTTGCCATTAAGTGTGTCTAAACGCTACGAGTACTGGGGAGCCTCTAAGTTCGAAGCGATTCAAGGGGCGGCTGGGACCCCGCGCACGCAACGGGGGGCGAATGGGGTGGGCGCTCACGCGCCCCTGATGCCCAGGCCCTCGCGCGCTGGCACCGACAAGTTGGCTTCTTGCGGCAATGCGGTGACCTTGATCGCCCGCACCGGTACCGCGAACTTGGCGCCCACTTTGGAGAAGCGGTCGAGCAGGTGGAAGTTGATCGCCTGCTGGATGTCCATGTACAGGTTGTAGCCTGGGTCCTGGACGATGTATACGCACTCGAACTCCAACGCTTCCTTGCCAAAACCACGCAAATGAGCACGGTCGAAGCGCACCTGCGATTGCGCCTTGATAGCCTCCTCAACGATGCCAGGGGCTTTTTTCACTGCCTCGGTGGGCGAGTCGTAGGACAGGCCAAACTCAAACACAATGCGGCGTTCCTGCAGGCGTTTGTAGTTCTGGATCGTGCTGCTGATCATGCTGGCGTTGGCCATGACGATCTGCTCGCCACCCAGGCTGCGGATGCGTGTGGTTTTCAAGCCCACATGTTCAACGGTGCCCGCCAACGGGCCAATGACGATGAAGTCGCCGACCTCGAAGGGTTTGTCCACGGCGATTGACAGGGAGGCGAACAGGTCGCCGAGTATGTTCTGCACGGCCAGCGCCACGGCGATACCGCCGACGCCGAGGCTGGCGACAAACGCAGTGATGTTGACGCCCAGGTTGGACAGCATCGCCAGTACCACCACCGACCACAGCAGCACCCGCGCCCCCCACGCCGACAGGGTGGCCAGTGCGCTGGCCTGGGTAAGACCATCGGTGCGTTGACCCGCGAAGTAGCGATCCAGCCCCAGGCCGATGGCGCGGTTGGCCCACAGCCCGATTTGGAGGGCGGCGACCACGAACCACAGGCTGCTGACCCGTGTCAGCCAGCGCTCGGGCAGGTCGAGCATGCTCAGGCCTACCAGCAAGGACGCGAGCAGTAGCAGGGAATTGCTGGTGCCGGCCAGCACCTTGGCCAGCACATGGCTGAGCACGCCGTCGTGTTCGGCCCAGCGCCGGATGCGGTGCAGCAGGAAGCTGATGGCGGCGCGGGCGACCAGGAAAGTCGCGATGGCCACCACCATGGCCAGCAGCCAATTGAGTATGGAGATGCCGAACAAGTTAGTCTCGGTGAACAGGGCTATCAGGCGGTCATTCATGAGCAGTGGGTCTCCTGGGTGACTGGATTGATATGACGGTCTTTTCATGGGATGCCCTGACGGCGCCATAGGTCGATCGGATTTCAAAAACCGCACGGCGGCATGCTGAGTCATCGCTAGGTGAGCCAGCGCGCCGAGGGTAGTGTCCATGGAACGACAAGTGCACCTGGCGACTCCATTACAGCAACGGCGATCCATGGAGTGCCATGATGATCCACGTGGGATGCGCGGGCTGGAGCTTGCCGCGCCAGTATGCCGAGGCGTTCCCGCAGCAGGGCAGCCACCTGCAGCGCTACGCCGCGCGGTTGGGTGCCGTCGAGATCAACAGCTCGTTCTACCGGCCGCACCTGCCGGCGACCTATGCCCGTTGGGCTTGCGCTGTACCAGCGGATTTCCGCTTTGCGGTGAAGCTACCCAAGCACATCACCCACGAGTTGCAACTGGAACGCTTTGAGGCAGCGCTTGATACGTTTCTTGGGCAATGCCAACACCTGGGTGACCGCCTTGGCTGCCTGCTCGTACAATTACCGCCATCGCTGGCCCATGATGATGGCCGGGACCGGCGTTTCTTTGAACGCCTGCGCCAGCGCCATGCCGGGCCGGTGGCGGTCGAACCCAGGCACGCCAGTTGGCAAGCGGCGCAGTCGATGCTGGTCGACTTGCATATCGCTCAAGTGGCGGCGAGCCCTTCGCGTTTTGGCGCCGACGCACAACCCGCGGGCTGGCCAGGCTTGGTCTACTGGCGCCTGCACGGCGAACCGCGCATCTACCGCAGCGAGTATTCCCAACAATACCTGCAACAGCTGGCTGCACGGCTGCGGCGCAGCCACGCTGCCGGTGCGGCTACATGGTGCGTCTTCGACAACACGGCTTCGGGTGCTGCGCTTGGAAATGCGCTGGCGCTCGAAGGGTGTCTGAGTTAGGGCATTCTGCGGCCGTCGCAACCACCTTGCCTATTGCGTATTTTATTGCTTCAGCTAACTTGTACAAAAAACTGTACATGAATGAGGTTTTGTACATGTATTGCGAGTGGCCTCTGACGCTTTACTTTGACGGGGCCTGCCCATTGTGTGCCAGGGAGGTCGCATTTCTGCGCAGGCGTTGCACGGCAGCAAAGCTCATCCTGGTTGATATCGACAGCGATGAGTTCGATCCCACACCGCTGGGCCTGACGATTGAGGAACTACGGTCCTGTTTGCACGCAAGGTTCGCGAACGGGCAGTGGGTCACCGGCTTGGACGCGACCCTGTGGGCCTGGCGTGCTGCCGGTTTGGGTTTTTGGGCAGCACCCTTGGCGTGGCGCCCGTTGCGTCCAGTGCTTTCGGTTCTTTACAAATTGTTCTGTCGCTTGAGGCCAAGTCTGGCCTGGTTACCCCATCCCGATGGCGGGCAACGTTGCAAAGGTGAGGCCTCCAAATGTCACATTCGCTAGCCGAACACTATCGTGAAATCCTTGTTGGCGTGGGTGAAAACCCGCAGCGCGAAGGGCTCCTGGATACGCCTCAGCGTGCTGCCAAAGCGATGCAATACCTATGCAATGGCTATACCCAGAGCTTGGGTGAGATCGTCAACGGGGCGCTGTTCGAAAGCCAGAATGACGAGATGGTTGTCGTTCGCGACATTGAACTGTACTCGTTATGCGAGCACCACATGTTGCCGTTTATTGGGAAGGCACATGTCGCGTACCTGCCAACAGGGCGAGTACTAGGGCTTTCCAAAGTAGCGCGCTTGGTGGACATGTTTGCCCGCCGTTTGCAGATCCAGGAAAACCTGACTAGGCAGATTGCCTGTGCCATGCAGGAAGTGACCGATGCGGCAGGGGTTGGGGTGGTCATCGAAGCCAAGCACATGTGCATGATGATGCGTGGTGTGGAAAAGCAGAACTCGGTGATGATTTCCTCGGTCATGCTAGGCGAATTCAGAGACTCGCCAACGACGCGGCATGAATTCCTCACGCTGATTGGCCGACACACCTGAAGTTTGGTTTTGAGTCGTGGAGGAGGGCGCACCCATGGGTTCAGTGTTCGATACGTTATCTCCGAGCCGCTTTACGATCCTGGGCTACGGTGGCTTGCTTCCATTTCTGGGTCTGGCACTGCTGGTTTGTTTTGGCGGTGAGTATCGAGATAACCTGGCTGAAGCGTTGGTTGGCTATGGGGCCGTGATACTGAGTTTTGTCGGGGCCCTGCATTGGGGTTTCGCGATGACGTTGCCAGCCTTGCCTGCTACTGAGCGACAACAGCGGCTTGTGTGGAGTGTCATGCCAGCCCTTATCGGCTGGGTTGCCATGTTGTTACCGGTGTCATGGGGCTGTTGGGTACTGGCTTCAGGATTTACCGTGCACTTTTGGCAAGACCGTAAACTGGCCAACTTCATGCCCGGCTGGTATATGCCTATGCGGGTACGTTTGACGGTCGTGGCGAGCTTGTGTCTGGTATTGAGTGCCATTGTCATGGCGTTCGGAAACTGAAGTCACAGAAGAAACAAATAGCAAAATTTTCCCCCTTGCAACATTTTTGCGCTGGATAAAATCTGATGGTGTGACGCCGGGCCCCTCTGACGGTAAGTAGCCGCCATGTCGGAGTCATAGTTGTTAAACTACGACTATATAGGAGGGGCTCATGTCTGCCCTTAATACGTATCTCTCCCAAGACGTGCTTGGCACTGATCTCTGGCTGTGGCTTTCATTCTTCGCTGTCGTGTTGACGCTGCTGGCGCTTGACCTAGGGGTTCTCCATCGTGGGAATCGAGAAATCGGTGTCAAGGAAAGCCTGCTCCTGTCAGCTGGCTACATCAGCATGGGCCTGCTATTTGCAGTCTGGGTCTATTTCCAGAAAGGCAGCGACGCAAGCATGGACTATGTGACTGGCTTTCTGATCGAGAAGTCGTTGTCCATGGACAACGTGTTCGTTATTGCCCTCATTTTCAGTTTTCTTGCCATTCCCAGAGAATTTCAGCACCGAGTGCTGTTCTGGGGGATCATGGGTGTCATTGTATTGAGGGCCATCATGATAGGCCTGGGCGCGGCGCTGGTTACACAGTTCAGTTGGATTCTTTACTGCTTCGGCGCCTTCCTGGTATTCACGGGTGTGAAAATGCTGTTCGCTCGACTGGACCATGAGCCCGACTTGGAAAACAATCGCTTCGTCAAGTATCTGCGCAGTCATCTACGCGTGACTGACGAGTTGCACGGTCAGCATTTCCTGGTCCGTATACCTGATGGCTCCGGCAGGCGGGTAATATGGGTGACGCCGCTGTTTCTCGCGTTGATTCTGATTGAGTGCGCCGACTTGGTGTTCGCGGTTGACAGTGTGCCAGCGATCTTTGCCATCACGCAGGACCCCTTCATTGTCTATACGTCGAACATTTTCGCGATACTCGGTTTGCGCGCACTGTATTTTGCATTGGCTGCGATGATAAGCCGCTTCGCCTATCTCAAATACGCCTTGGCCCTGGTACTGGTTTTCCTAGGCGCGAAAATATTCCTGCACGATATCGTTGGCAAGGTGCCTGCTGAAATTTCTTTAAGCGTTACAATTGGCCTGCTGATTGGCGGCGTGCTGCTGTCACTCTGGAAAACCAGAGCGCCGGTCAAGGTTTGAAGGCTTGCATGGCGCTCAACAGCGCGGGTGGGGTGGGCTGGTCGAGGTAACATCGCCCAGCACGCCAATCCCATGGTGAAGGTCACGTGCGGTCAACGGCTAGATACAGGTTTTGCTGCATCTGATCAATGACACGCCTGGCTCTCGACGAAAGCGGCCACTCTGATCGGTAAATGAGCCAGAGCGTGTCCACAACTGCGTTCCCACACTCCACCACCTGCAAAGCATTCTGTGCATGGAAGGCGCGCCTGGCGAACCTTGGCAGCACAGTAAAGCCCAAACCTCGTGAAACCGGCTCCAGAATGAGGCTCACCTGATTACTGAAGCCGCGTTTCTTGATTGCTTGGATGCCGGCGGCGTCTGGATATCTCCGGCTAAGCAGGCGTGTTGCCATTCCGACCCCATCGGGGTGGTCGATGAAGCCGAGTTCTGAAAGCGTTTCGAAGCCAACATAAGGTGTAGTGGTGGGCAATATCAACTCCAGGGGTTCCTCGCCAAACCGCTGCGCTGTGATCCTCATGTTGTCTGGCTTGTGAGTCACGATTCCCATTTCAAAGCGATTGGTCAGTACTGCATCGAGCACCTCCGCGTCGGGGGCGAACCTGTGGCGGATAATGAGGCCAGGATGGTTTTCTTGATAATCCAGCAGGAGCGGATACAAGGCCAGCCCTATACTGCCGGGGGACACCAGGCTGATATCGCCTACGTCTTGGTCTTCTGAACTAAGGCGGGCATCGAGTGCACGGCCAGCTCGTTCCATTTCTCTGAAGTAGTCCAACACGGCACTCCCGGCAGGGGTCAGCTCAACATGCCGGTGGTGGCGAATGAAGAGGCTGCCGTAGTGCTTTTCCAGGCTCTGGATGTGCTGGCTCACTGCGGCCTGGGTCAAATTCAGATGTTCTGCAGTGCGAGTGAAATTCCCAAGTTCGGCCAGCACTGCAAAGGATCGGAGCCACTGCGGATTAACCATCATGAAGTCTTATCGTAACCATAATGTGGGCACGGTTTTCATTATATATGACCGGGCGTAGGGTAGGGACCAACCTTTCTGGAGACTGTCCGTCATGTCCGTTTACCCCCGTAATTTCTCCCATATAGGCCTCTCGGTCACCGACCTGGATGGCGCTGTCAAATTTTACACAGAGGTGCTTGGGTGGTACCTGATCATGCCGCCGACCACCATCGCTGAAGATGACAGCGCGATTGGCATGATGTGTACGGACGTCTTTGGTGCCGGATGGGGATCGTTCCGCATCGCCCATCTGTCTACGGGCGATCGTATTGGCGTCGAGATATTTGAATTCCGCAACGCCCAGCGCCCTGACGACAACTTTGAATACTGGAAAACCGGTGTCTTTCATTTTTGCGTGCAAGACCCGGATGTCGAGGGCTTGGCCGCCAGGATCGTGGCTGCAGGTGGCAAGCAGCGAATGCCGGTACGTGAGTACTTTCCAGGTGAGAAGCCATTGCGCATGGTTTACATGGAGGATCCCTTCGGCAATATCCTGGAGATCTACAGCCACAGCTATGAGCTCACCTATTCTGCAGGCGCATACCAATCATGATTTTGCCAACAACTCACCGCGCGTTTACCTGGCAGGGCAGTGCTGACCCGGCTGATCTGTTGCTCACTGAAACTCAGATTCCCAAACCGGAAGCGGACGATGTTCTTATCCGCAACGTCGTGATCGGCCTCAATCCTGTGGACTGGAAAGTCTTGGGTGGGCAACTGGTCAACTGGCAGCCCGGGCACGTACCCGGGGTCGATGGTGCGGGGGTCGTGGTTGCTGTAGGCGACAACGTCTGCACTTCCTGGGTCGGCCAGCGCGTCGCTTACCATCAAAGCCTTGGTCGGCACGGCAGTTTTGCAGAATATACCCCGGTGAGAGCCAGCGCAGTGCTTCGTGTACCAGCCATGGTTAGCTGGGAGCATGCAGCCAGTCTCCCTTGCCCAGGCTTGACCGCTTGGCTGGCGCTGGAAAAGCTGCCGCAATCATGTCGGACTTTGCTGGTGAGCGGGGCGGGCGGCTCCGTTGCCAACCACCTGATTCAGATAGCGGTGCGGCGCGGGTTGAAGGTCACTTCACTGAGCCACCGACGACATGCACAACGCCTGGCGGATCTAGGGGTGGCAGAGTGCATGGAGGGTCCACTGGATCAGGCCTGGAGCGGCCCCATGGTGTTCGATGCTGTTATAGACACCGTGAACGCTGAACATGCTGCGCGACTCGAACCCGCGCTCAAAGCCAACGGCCATCTGGTATGTGTTCAAGACCGGCTCCACGCCTCGCCCATACCACCGTTCACCCGGACCATTTCGCTGCACGAGGTCGCTCTCGCGGCATTGCATACGTTCGGTGATGATCGTGCCTGGCAAGCGCTAGTGGACGCGGGCGAGGGCATGCTTACCTCAATGGGGCGGGCGCAGTGGACGCCTGAAAGTTACAGCGTAGCCTCGTTCGAGCGTCTTCCAGATCACCTCACCGGGCTGCAACAACGCACGTTCAGCGGCAAAGGCGTGATTCGGGTCGCAAACGACTAATTGCGTGGCATGCGTGAACCACCCAGACTCGGGCCCTGAAGAATTCGCATTCCGTTTCATTCATAGCCAAGGTATACCAATGCACAGTGCCCCCGAAGGAAATGAGATCATCATTGGCGCCGACCTGGGGGGAACCAAGCTCCTGCTGGTATGCGGAGCCTATTCACGACGTTGTGAAACCGGGCCCGGCTATACGCCTGACGATTTTGCCGCCCAGCTCCGCGCCTTCATCGAAGATTTGGGGCTACGCCCGGCTCTTATCGGGATTGCGGTACCGGGGCTGGTCGGTTGCGATGGCATAGTCGTTAGTTGCGACGTGCTGCCTGGCCTGACCGGCTGGCGTCCGGCGCTTGCACTCGAAGCACTTGGGTGCCGGATAGTTGTCATCAATGATGTAGAGGCCGCCCTGCTGGAAGAAATGCAGGATGCCAGCGCTGAGTTCACGGGCGGCGTCATCATGGCCGGCACGGCCATTGGTGCTGCCTTCATGACGCACGGACGGGCGTTGCGGGGTGCCAATGGCTGGGCTGGCGAGCTTGGTTACCTGCCGCTGCGTGTTGGTGGTTCAGTCAGGCGGCTGGATGAGGTAGCCGCCGGTGGCGCTATGGCCAACCGGCTTGGCATCAGTGGCGATAAGCTCGCACGTTTGGTAGAGGCTGCAGACCCTGTCGCCATGGATACAGTCAGGGCCGGCGGCCAGGCCCTGGGTCTTGGCATTGCCACTATCATCAATTTGCTCAACCCCTCGCGTCTGGCAGTGGGCGGTGGAACCTTGAGACTCGAAGGGTACTGGGAGGGTGCTTTGCAGGCAGCCGAAGCCCATGCCATTGCACCCCTCTGGGAGGCTTGTACTGTCGAACGCGTGAAGTCGGAAGATTTCGTAGTGGCACTAGGGGCGATTCGAGCCGTTCAGAGCACCTTGAAATCATAGTGTGCCGGGGTGGTTAGAAAATGGTGGTGGAAGCGGCGCATTGAGGACATCGTGTGAGCGTCAGAGCACCTATGGACCACAGCGCGGTCGGTAAACAGATCGAGAGTTTAAGCTAATTCCAAAAAGATATTTGTTGGTAGTTTTTAAGATCGATTAGCTTTATGCCACAGGAGCTTGCTGTACCTCGCGTGCGGCTCCTCCCGGCGTCAGGCTAACCGTGTTTTGTTCCCGGCCTGTCGCCCAGTCAACTTTTCTACTCTGGGGCGAGCCGGTGGCTCGCATCCTGGGGTTGCTCGCCCGGAGCTCCCGTGACACTCATGCAAACTTCTTCGGCCACTGTGGCAACCGACTCATCTCATGCAGCTTCGGCATCGCGCAACGGATATGCGGGTGAGCGCGAGGTCGTGCTTGAATTGCGCAACCTGACCAAGGCCTATCACCGCAAAAATGCGTCGGCGCTGCCGGCGGTGAGTAACTTCAGCTTGAAAGTCCTGCGCGGCGAAGTTCTGTGCTTGATGGGGACATCTGGAAGCGGGAAGTCCACATTGCTGCGGCATGTCAACCGGCTAATCGAGCCCTCGAGTGGTGAGGTCCTGATCGACGGACAGGTCATTAGCGACCTGGGCACCAAGGCCCTGCGCGATTTGAGGTCGCGCCGCATCGGTATGGTGTTCCAGCATTTTGGCCTGTTGCCTCACCGTACCGTGCTGGATAACGTCGCGTTGCCCCTTGAGTTGCGTGGTGAGCCTGAGTCAAGTCGCCATGCAGCAGCAATGGCGCAACTGCATGCGGTAGGTTTGCAAGCATGGGCCGAGCATTATCCTCATGAGCTGTCAGGCGGCATGCAGCAACGGATCGGGTTCGCAAGGGCACTGGTGATACAACCGGACATCCTGCTGATGGATGAGCCATTCAGTGCCTTGGATCCGACTATCCGCCGCGATCTCCAGAACCATTTCCTGGGGCTGGCGCGTGAGCGGGGTATCACCACCTTGTTGGTTACCCACGACCCGGGGGAAGCTATTCGTCTCGCCGACCGCATTGCGGTGCTGCGCCGAGGCCGGCTAGTGCAACTGGGCACGCCTCGTGATGTGCTTGAGCACCCGGCTGATGCGGGGGTAGCGGATTTCTTCCAGGACTGCACCGCTCGATCCGGACCTTCGCGACACGTCGAAGCCCTAGCCACCGAGACGCAACAGAATGTGCCGTCAGTGCCGCATTACAGCCCTGGGTTGCGCCCTTGGCAGGCTCTGCTGCTGGGCCCCGCTGCCATGGCTGTGCAAGGCCTGGGTGGAGGGTTCTGGCTAACTTTCGCCACTGAGCTTGCGGCTCTGGCGGTCCT
This sequence comes from Pseudomonas sp. BJP69, assembly GCF_007633355.1. NCBI lineage: Bacteria > Pseudomonadati > Pseudomonadota > Gammaproteobacteria > Pseudomonadales > Pseudomonadaceae > Pseudomonas > Pseudomonas sp. BJP69. The sequence goes on along the minus strand of NZ_CP041933.1, from coordinate 2,857,705 downwards.
GGTGCAGGGCATTGCCACTTCATCATGGCTGGCGATTCTGGCAGCAGTCGCCGTTGTGGCGCTCAGCCGCTTCACGGCGGGTTGGCTAGGTACTCGGTCCACGCGGCGAAGCGGAGCGGGTTGGGCGCTGCCACTGGTTGTGCTGGTGGCTTGTCAAGCACTGGTGATTTGGCGCATGGGCACGCCTGATGCCTCTGGCCCTTTGCTAGAGTTCCCTGCCAACCGCCAAGCCCTGCTGCTAGTGGCCCAAGGCATCGATCAATTCATCAGCTGGTCGCAACTGACATTCGAGAGTGCATTCGTCGGCATCATCGTTGCGGTGCGGACAGTGATCGAAGGCATTGAGAACGTACTTTCCTGGTTGCCATGGCCCGTTCCTGCTCTGGCGCTGATGCTTCTGGCGTGGCGTTCAGCGAGCTTGGGGCTGGTGATCACCAGTGGCGCAGCGCTGCTCTACATTGGGGTGTTCGGGTTTTGGGAGCGAACCATTGCCACGCTGGCACTGGTTGGTTCATCGGTACTGATTGCCTTGGTAGTAGGTGTCCCGATGGGCATCCTGCTGGCGAGGCGTCCAGTCGTAAGGCGCGTGGTCACACCACTGCTGGATGTCATGCAGACCCTGCCTACCTTTGTCTATTTGATACCCGCCGTTGCGTTCTTCTCTGTGGGTAAGACACCTGCCGTGATCGCTACGGTGATATTTGCCTTGGCGCCTATGATTCGCCTGACGTCGCTGGGTATCCAGGAAGTCCCCAAAGATGCTGTCGAGGCTGCCAAGGCTCATGGTGCGAGCCCTTGGCAAACCCTGCTGAAGGTGCAGTTGCCGCTGGCTCGTCGCTCATTGTTGCTTGGCATCAACCAGACACTGGTGATGAGCCTGTCAATGGTTGTCGTGGCTGCGCTGATCGGTGCAGGCGGGCTGGGTTACGACGTGATGACCGCTCTGCGCAATATCAAGGGGGGCGAGGGCGTTCTGGCGGGTGTGGCGATTGTGTTATGCGCGCTTGTACCGGACCGAATCATTCAATCCAGCTTGCGCAAGCAAGCTCATCTGCATACCTGATAACAGTGAGACTTAATGTGAAGACACACCTCTTGCGTAAGCTAGGGCGCGTGGCAGTGTTGGCCGCCCTGATCCTTCCGACATCGGTACTTGCCAAAGAAAAAATCGTCATCGGCGAGCAGAACTGGACAGGTGCCATCGCCATTCAACATATTCTCGGGGAGCTTATTCAAAACCGGCTGGATGGCGATGTGTCGTATCTGGCGGGTGATGTTCCGGTACTCTTCAGCGCGGCAGCGAAAGGTGACGGCACCGTCGATGTGCTGACCGACATCTGGCTGCCCAATCAGTCTGCGGCGTGGGCCAAGTACGTCACAGGTGGGACCCGCTCACTGGTACCGAACACACATCCCTATGCTGGCGAACAAGGGTTTTACATCCCTGGGTATCTGCAGGACAAATACGGGATCACATCCATTTACGATCTCAAAAAGCCAGAAGTGGCGAAGCTTTTCGAGCCCTTGGGCGGCGGCAAGGCGCAATTGCTCGTAGGGCCGGCAGGTTGGGAGTCGACCTACATTGGGCAGATCAAAGCCAAGGATTATGGGTTTGCCGACAAGTTCGAGTCTGTGTCGACCGAAGCTTCGGTGACCTACGCAAAACTGGCCGCTGCCTATAAAGCGCAACGTGGGGTGGTCTTTTATGCCTATACCCCGGACTGGATTTTCTCGGCCTTTGATCTGCGCCGTCTCGAAGAGCCGGCATTTGATGGCTACGCTCAGGACAACAAAAAGGATGACCCGCTGTACAAGGCCGACGGCTGCTGGAAGTTCGTAAGCCCAACGGTGGACCCGGATTGGTTGAACAAGAGCCAGATAACCTGCGCGTTCCCTAATGCCAAGGTCCATATCCTAGCGTCTTCAGCTTTACAGAGGCGTGCGCCGAAAATCGCTGAGTTTTTGCGCAATGTCGCTATTGAGCCTGCGCAGCTCAATGAGCTGATACTGAAAATAGAAAGGGAAAAAATACCGGCTGACGAGGCCGCCAGGGCTTGGATCGAAGCCAATGGCGCCACGGTTGATCAATGGTTGGCAGCGGCAACCCCGGTGGTGAGTAAAGCGCAATGAGCACACCGATTTTGCGCTTGCTTGACGGCGGCATGGGTAGAGAGTTGAAGCGTATCGGGGCGCCATTCCGTCAGCCTGAATGGTCTGCGCTAGCCCTGATCGAAGCGCCCGGTTTCGTGCTGAAGGCACATACGGCATTCATTGAGGCCGGTGCTCGGATCATTACCACAAACAGCTACGCGGTGGTGCCGTTTCATATCGGTGATGAGCGCTTTGAGCGAGAAGGACGATCGCTGGCCGCCAGTGCCGGGCAGCTGGCTCGACAGGCCGCTTCGAGCAGTCGTGAACATGTGACCGTTGCGGGCTCGTTACCACCTGCGCTGGGTTCCTATCGGCCCGACCTCTTCGATCATCATCGTTCAGTCGGCATCCACAGGGAGCTTATCGCCGGCTTGAAGGCACACGTCGATGTCTGGCTTGCTGAAACCCAAAGCTCGATCGCTGAGGTTCGTGCAGTGGCTGAAGCGCTTGTTGCAGAGCCCGGGCCTCTATGGGTGTCGTTCACGCTCGTCGATGAGGCTGGAGCACCGCCAAGGTTGCGTTCTCAGGAGCCGGTCATTGAGGCGGTCAAGGTGGCTGTCGAGGTAGGTGCTAGAGCGGTGCTGTTCAATTGCAGCCAGCCGGAAGTCATGGCGCACGCGCTGGCTGAGGCTCGAAACGTCATTGTGCAGCTTGACCAGCGCATTGAACTAGGGGTTTACGCTAACGCGTTCCCACCTGTCAGCGCTGAGGCTGAGGCCAACAACACCTTACTGGAGGTGCGTGGCGATCTGGGCCCGGCGCCCTATCTGGAATGGGCCAGATCTTGGATTGCCGCGGGCGCCACCATCATTGGCGGTTGCTGCGGCATTGGCCCTGAACATATCGAGCACCTGCACCTGCACTTGATACCCAGCAGCGAAGAGATTGAAGCATGACAGATGGAGATGAAACGTTCGAAATCGAGCAGGCAACCTTCGCAAGCGGGTGCTTTTGGGGTGCCGAAGCAGCCTTCAGGGCGTTGCCAGGCGTGCTGGATAGCCGGGTGGGTTATGCGCAAGCAACCGCGGCAGAGCCTGAGGCTATAGAAGTTGTACAGATAGACTTCAATCCTAAGATCGTCTCCTTTGATCAGATGATCGAGCATTTCTGGAAATTGCACGACCCGACGTCCAGCGACCGCCAAGGTACGCATGTCGGGGTCAAATACCGCTCTGCGGTGTTTTATCACTCTGCGCGCCAAGCAACGTTGGCACTGGCGGCCAAACAGCGCCTGGAAGCCTGGGGCTACTTCGACAAGCCGGTGGTCACCGTCATCCTTCCATTGGGTAACTTTGAGCTCGCGCACGAGGATCACCAGCGATATCTGGAAAAGCACGGTTCAAGCAGCTGCTCAATCTGAATGTCTCGGGCGATCTGAGTAACCGAATCTTCCACTTCGTTGCAAGCGGATGATCACGCTCGCCGCAGGATTTGATTGCCTGCTCAGATGCTGGCCACTCCCATTCACGTCATGCCTTCAGGCCAACGGGCTGGAGATTGTTCGGCACCGACTCAGGCGTTACCGCCATGAAGGCTTTCAGGATCAGCGAGAGGTTGATCGGTAAACCAATGATGACAGGAACAGTGATGTCTGAACCCATACCCCTTATGTTTGCGCTCTACGAACAAGCGAGTGTCGGTTGCGGTGGGGCGCCGAGCTTGTGGACGCACCCGGCAGATGAACGCTTGGCAGCCAACACCTTCGAATTCTGGGCCAACCAGGCACGCATCGCTGACCAGGCCAACCTTGACATGCTGTTCTTCGCGGATGTTCTGGGTTTCTATGATGTTTTCGCAGGTCATGCAGGAGCAGCCGTCAAGTGGGCTATCGAAGCTCCTGCAAACGACCCGCTGATGATCATCCCGGGCTTGGCAGCAATCACGCAGCACCTGGCGTTTGGCGCTACCGTGTCCACGACTTACGAGCACCCATTTGCCCATGCCCGGCGTTTCAGTACCCTCGATCACATGACCAACGGCAGGATTGGATGGAATATCGTGACGTCCTACTTGCCCAGCGCCGCACGTAACTTCGGCTTGGAAGAAATGATCAAGCATGGCGATCGTTACGAACGTGCCGAGGAGTTCATGGACGTGGCCTACAAGCTTTGGGAAGGGAGTTGGGCCGACGATGCAGTGGTCGCCGACAAAGCGCGTCAGGTGTATGCCCAAGCTGGGCGGGTCAGGCCCATCGACCATGTAGGGCCGCGCTACCAAGTGGCGGGACCTCATCTGTGCGCCCCGTCTCCACAGCGAACGCCACTGCTGGTTCAGGCGGGTTGGTCTGGGAGAGGGCGGGAGTTTGCGGCCAAGCATGCCGAACTGATCTTCATAGCCAAGTCGAACCCGCACGAAATCCGTCAAGGGCTGGAAGAGATCTGGACGATGGCTGAGGCACGTGGCCGTGCTCGCGATGACGTAAAGTCGCTGACAGTGCTGCGCATCGTGACGGCAAAAACCGAGATCGCAGCCCAGCGCAAGTACGAAGAGCTTCAGCGCAATTATCACCTGGAAGCACAACTGGTCAGCTATGCCGGTGACACAGGCATCGACCTGAGCCGCTATGCGGACAGCGATGCGTTGTCGACTCATACCGAGGGCCTTACTTCCTACATGATGCGACCCGACGCAAGCGGCAAGCCTTTAACCGCCGGAGATGTCAGAAAGCGCTTTGCAAACGTGACACGGGGCACCGATCTGATCCTGGTAGGTACTGCGGAGCAGGTGGCAGACAGAATCGAGGCGCATGCCCGGATATCGGGTACGAGTGGCTACATGCTCAACCCGTTGACGAGCCCTGGCACATTAGAAGATTTCGTGGAGCTGGTGGTGCCGGCGCTGCAAAAGAGAGGTCTTTACCGAACCGGTGCTCAGAGCGGAAGCTTGCGTTCCAGATTGAGGGCTGACAGATCTGACCGCCTGCCAGCGTCGGCCTACGGATCCTCCTTCCGCTTTCCCGCATAAACAACATCAAAAACGGGGCCCGTGGGCTAACGCCAGTCAGTCAAATAATTTGGGGCCGCTTTGCGCCCCTTCGCGGGCGCGCCCGCTCCCACAGGGGATCGCGCATTTCTGGATTTCAGCGCCAAACCTGTAGGAGCGGGCGTGCCCGCGAAGGGCTGCAAAGCAGCCCCAGTAACGCTTAACTGACAGGCATCAGTCCGTGGGCACTGTTCGCTGTTCAGGGTGAACCTGTTCAATAGCGCATTTCCACCGCCACGTAGGCGCCGCTACAGTCCGCTTGTTGGCCAGTCGTCATCGAAGGTGTAGATGGTCTTGCTGCCAACCCAGACGCTGCCCGGCCGCCGGCCGCCTATCGCTCGCTGGGCTACATGGAAAAAAACGCTGGTTCCAGACTGGCTGCGGCGTGTTGTTCAAGCTCGGCTGACTGCTGCTGGCGCTGTACCTGTGGTGCACTCAGCGCATCGATACTTGGCGAGGCGGTTTGAGTACAGGCTCTGCGAGCACCGCTGCTGGTGCTCGCGTGGTGCTTAGATCGACAGGTGCAGCACGCGCTCACCGGCTTGCGCTTGGGCAGGGCGACGCTTGTTGACCTTCAGCTCACCCAGGTTAATTAGCAGCGTGCGGGTGACATTACGGCTCAGGCCCAACAGCTCGGCGGTGTGTACCTGGTTGTGATGGCAGAAACGGTACGCTGCGCCCAACAGTGTGCGCTGGACCTGCTCGTGCAGGTTTCCCACCTGTTCTTCGAACAATTGCTGCATGGCGTACTCCAGCAACCCCAGTGCGGACTGATCAGTACCATGCGGTTCTGCGTGCCGGTCAATGCGCAGGTTGGACAGGCGCAGGTCATCGCTGTGGATCACACTATCCTTGCATATCAGCAAGGTGTGATGGATGACGTTCTCCAGTTCCCGGATATTGCCTGGCCAGCTGTACTGGATCAGCTCGCGCTCGGCGTCGGCGCTGAGCATGATATTGCCGTAGTTCAGGCGACGGCTGTAGCTGTCGATAAAGTGTCGCACCAGCGGGATGATGTCACCTGGCCGCTCGCGCAACGGGCTCAGCTCCAGGTTGACCACGTTGAGCCGGTAGAAGAGATCTTCGCGAAAATGCCCGGCGTTGATGGCCTTTTCCAGTTGCACGTTGGTGGCGGCCAGCACCCGCACGTTGATCGGGATGCTCTTGCGCGAGCCAAGGCGCACCACCTCGCGCTCCTGTAGCACGCGCAGCAGCTTGACCTGGATCGACATCGGCAAGTCGCCGATCTCATCGAGAAACAACGTACCGCCGTTGGCCTCTTCGAACCAGCCGGCCTTGGAGCTGAGCGCGCCGGTGAAGGCGCCTTTTTCATGACCGAACAGTTCAGCCTCGACCAGTGATTCGGAAAAGGCACCGCAGTTGACGGCCACGAAGGGCTGCCCCTTGCGTGCGCTCAAGTTGTGGATATGGCGCGCTACCAGCTCCTTGCCGGTTCCGGTTTCGCCGATGATCAGAACACTGGCTTCGCTGGGCGCGACCTGTTGCAGGTGCTTGAGCAGGGCTTTGGATTTAGGGTCTTCAAAAACCTGCGCGGTGGCGCGAATCGAGGTTGCCAGAGATGGAGAAGGGGGGAGCGTCAGCAGGTGCATGGTCATTCCTGTCAATGCATAGCTATGAATAAAAAGTCGGGACGGGCGCAGGCCATGTCCTTGTATAGCGGACTGTGCCTGAATAGTTACATTTCCATGAAGTAATAAAAAAATACAAAACGGGTTGAGGAAGCGGCTTGGCCACTGGCTTGGGCACGGGTTTGACCAAAGGCTTGGGCTTGGGGGCCGGCTTGGGCGGCGGCTTGATCGCCAGCTCATCCTCCACTGGCGGTGGCGGCTCGACCACAGGCTGAGCAATGGGCTCGGGCGGTGGGGGCGCAGGCTCCACAACAGGTGGCGCCGGCTGGGCGAACTCGATAGTCATGGGCGGAATTTCCGGCGGCACCAGCGCAAGCGGCGGTGTGGATGAACTGTTGACTCAGTAAATCACCGCGCCGTGCAGCACCAGAGCGAAAGCCCCCAGCAGCGCCGCTTCCCGTCGGCTCAGAATGCGCCGGGGTGTGGTGTGCAGCCTCGACAGTGCCAAAGGGCCGCGATAGACCCGACCCAGCTCGAGCAAATCGCCCCCCGGCGCCTGGCGCCAGAGCACATCCAGTGCGCTCGCTGTTTGGGTATTGGCCATTGATTTACTCCTGGCTATTGAATGAAACGGGAACAGCTGTTCCGTGATGATTTTTTCGTAGAGCAATAGCGTGATGAAACGCTGTCGACGAACTACGTGATAATCACAAGCAAGAGACATACCAACTAACGCAACTGCGTAAATGCGCAGCCGCCTGCCCAACTCGGGTATTTTTTTAATACGATGATCCTACTTTTTGTTGATGCGCTGTTGTCTAGCGAACAGTAGGCGTTATGACGAACTTCCATTCGGCTATATGTATGAGCAGTCGCTCTGACCGAGGGGGTTGGTGGTGCAGGAAGCCGCGCTGGACATGGGCGGTGTCGCTCACGCCGAAATGCGTTACGGCGCTTAAGCCTTCAATCGTTCGGCGTTATCGCTGGGCGGGGCAATCAACTTAGTCAGCAAGACAAACGAACTGATCCGGGCAACTTACTGGATGGCACGTTTTAGATGGAAAAAAACAGGAGGGCTGGGTTGCCCTCCCTTGTGTCGTCACATCCAGCGTTTAATCTGGGCGCAAACCGCCTCTGTAGAGATACCGTATCGATCATGCAACGTTGGCAACGCGCCGGCATCCAGGAAAGCATCCGGCAGGGCAATTTGACGGAAGGTGGGTGTCACTCCGTTGCGCAGCAGCAAACCTGCGACCGCTTCGCCAAGACCGCCGATGATCGAGTGGTTCTCGGCGGTCACCACCAAACGCCCGGATTTGCGGGCCTCGCTGAGAATGGTGTGTTCATCCAAGGGCTTGATCGTCGGTACGTGCAGCACGGCCACGTCAACGCCGTCCTTTTGCAACTGTGCTGCCGCTTCCAGCGAGCGCATGGTCATCAAACCGGTTGAGATAATCAGCACGTTTCTGCCCGTACGCAGCGTCTTGGCCTTGCCAATCTCGAACTTGTAGCCGTACTCGTCCAGCACCAGCGGCACGTTGCCACGCAGCAGGCGCATGTACACCGGTCCCTGGTGTTCGGCAATGGCAGGCACTGCTTGTTCGATTTCCAGGGCATCGCAGGGATCGACAATCATCAGGTTCGGCATGGCGCGGAAGATCGCCAGGTCGTCGGTCGCCTGGTGGCTTGGCCCATAACCGGTGGTCAGGCCTGGCAACCCGCAGACGATTTTCACGTTGAGGTTTTCTTCGGCGATCGCCATGCAGATGAAGTCATACGCCCGCCGTGAAGCGAAAACAGCGTAAGTCGTTGCGAATGGTACGCAGCCTTCACGCGCCATACCTGCAGCAGCGCTCATGAGCAACTGTTCAGCCATACCCATCTGATAGAAGCGATCTGGGTGGGCCTTGGCGAAAATATGAAGGTCGGTGTACTTCGACAAGTCGGCAGACAGACCGACGATATCCGAACGCTGATTCGCAAGCGCAGCCAGCGCATGGCCGAATGGCGCAGCGCGCGTTGCTCGAACTTCCCTCGCGTGAGAAGGTTTTTGGAGTGGATGGAGAGCGAGCTAGTGCATAGCTTTGTGTTCTGAAGCCGCGCTACCGAGTTCTATAACTACTGCGGGAGGAACCTGATCGTGCCATAGCCATCCGCTTTTGGTGGGGGGCAGCTTTGTGTCGGTAGTAGCCAGTCGCGAATGACTGTCGCAAGGGGGTAGTCATCGGCGAGAAGGGCTCTTCAAACCCCTCGATTTACCCTCGAAAATGAAGTCACTACACCCCCAAGGACGTGTAGGTAAGCCTTCCAACCGCTAACCCTTGCATACGTATAGGGGGTATATCTATCATGCAGGGCGTATAGGTAGGGGGGGTATCCCATGAGTCACATTGCAGCGAACAAAGACGATCTGCTCAAACGTGTGAAACGTATCGCCGGACAAATCCAAGCCGTTGAGCGGGCATTGGAGTCGGACCTCGATTGCGCGAAAACACTGCACCTTGTCGCCGCTACTCGTGGAGCTATCAATGGCTTGATGGATGAAATCATCGAAGACCACGCGCGGGAGCATGTCGCGAATCCTGCTCTCAGCGAAGAAGAGCGTAACAAAGGCGTTCAGGAGCTTCTTGAAGCGATTCGCCGTTACTCCAAGTGAACGCATCCAGGATCAAGCTAATGTCTAGCACGAACATAAATTACGCTCACGATCATGTGTTCCTTGGCTCGGCACATGACGAAAATGCCAAACGTACGCTCTGGGTTGTGGCGCTGACCGTTGTGATGATGGTTGGTGAGATCACTGCTGGCTATATCACGGGCTCGATGGCGTTACTGGCTGATGGCTTTCACATGGCAACTCATGCCGGCGCATTGGGCATCACAGCGGCAGCTTATGTATACGCAAAACGCCACGCATCCAGCCAGCGCTACAGTTTCGGTACCGGTAAGGTTGGAGATTTGGGCGGATTCGCCTCGGCGCTGATTCTCGGAATGGTCTCAGTGGGAATGGGCGTTGAGTCTGTCATGCGCCTCACGCAGCCAACAGAAGTTCAGTTCGGCCCCGCGACGCTCATCGCGATTGCCGGTTTGATCGTCAACATTGTCAGTGCCCTGCTGCTAGGTCACGGGCATAGTCATGGGCACGATCACGATCACGATCACGATCACGATCACAGCCATGCCTACGCCCACCACGGTAACGACAACAACCTGAAATCGGCCTACGTCCACGTCATTGCCGACGCGCTGACTTCCGTTCTGGCTATTGCTGCATTGCTTGCCGGCCAGTATCTCGGATGGGTGTGGCTGGACCCGGTCATGGGGATTGTCGGCGCCATTGTTATTGCGCGCTGGGCATGGACCTTGATGGGGGCCTCCGCAGCAGTACTGCTGGATAAGACAGATGAACACGTCGCCTTGGAGATCCGCGAGCTGGTTGAGAGACAGGGGGATGTCACTATCACGGACTTGCATGTCTGGCGAGTTGGACCACAAGCCCATGCAGCTATCGTAAGCGTCCTTGGGGATGCAACTGCGAACGCTGACACCATTCGCGAACGGCTAAAACCGGTTCACGAAATCAACCATCTGACGGTTGAATACCGGCCGATCTGATTTAATTCCTGTTGAAGTGGCTGGATCCACAGGTTATATGGCTTGCCCTGGATAGCTGCTATTGACCCATAGCGGCCATTCGCAACCGTCCGCATACCACTTTCAGCAACGTTGCGAGCTATCAAATAGGTGTTTGGTAACGCCGTAATCCGTATGCGTATCTGAAGGGTGTTCTCACGCGCCTGCCATCACAGCGGGCGAGTGAGATCGGGCGATTGCTGCCGCATCAGTGGGTGCCGGCCTAGCTTACGCAAGGTAAGCTGGGCGGAGGATTATCTTTTTTCATCCCCATAGTTTCTCCGCTTGCGGCACGCCGCCATAGCCATAGGCCGTAGCACGCACGTCTATGATGTGGACGTTCGAATGAGGGTGCACATTCCCAATGCGCTCTGAGAGCAAATCATACGACTCACGCTGATAGCGCCGTTTTTGCGCCACTGTGGTCGTCTCGTCGGTAATCGTGATCTCCAGGCGAAAGCTATTTCGCCCCAAGCTCTCAAGCGATTTACTGTCGATAAACCAAAAACTAGGATCAACGAACCCAACGATCACCATCGTTTGTGATGGCTGCTTGTCCAGAACGCGTGCAGTCAGTTCAGTCAACTCGTGGCTGAGTCGGGACGCTAAGGCAGCATCAGGCGCACCAGGTAGGGTTAGGGTGATACCAGGCATTTCAGTAATCCTCGTCAGTGATGTACTAGTAACTTAGCCTTTGAACATCATCCTAAAAAGCGGGAAAATCAGTGTTCATCTTCCTGTTTATCCGGAACTTGCATGTACCACTTCGATCTCACCCAGCTCTACGTCTACTTAGCAGTCTGTAACGCAGGCAGTATCTCTGCTGCCGCTCCGGCTCTGTTTCGCTCAACCTCCGCCATCAGTGTAGTGGTCAACTCATCCCGGACACGGTTTTGAGTTTTTCTTCTGCTTTCGCTGGAGCTAGTCCATCGTTGAACTGATGAGGCCGGATCCAGTTGTAGTGGCCCATTAGGTATTGGCCAATGTCTCGTTGAGCTTGCTGCCCGGTCAGGTAGCCCGTGGTCGGTATCCACTCTGATTTCAAGCTGCGGAAGACTCGCTCCATCGGTGCATTATCCCAACAGTTGCCTCGGCGGCTCATGCTCTGGCGCATGCGGTAGCGCCACAGTCTCTGGCGGAACTGACGGCTGCCATATTGCGATCCCTGGTCGGAGTGGAACAGTAGTCCTTGAGGCTTTCCACGCTGTTCGTAAGCTACGTCCAGCGCTTTGACGACTAAGTCTGCATCCGGCTTCTCTGATAAGGCCCAGCCCACCACTCTGCGTGCGTAGAGATCCAGTACAACTGCGAGATAGTGCCATTTGCCTTGAGCCCAGACGTAAGTTATGTCTCCACACCAGACCTGATTTGGCGCTTCGACATCAAACGCTCGGTTCAAGGTATTCGGAATATCTGGCCGCTCCACTGTGGCCTTTTTGTACGCATGTGATCCTGGCTGCTTGCTGATCAACGCCAGCTCACGCATCAGGCTGCGTACCTTGAACCGCCCGATTTGCTCACCTTCTTCTTGCATCATTGCCATGATGGTACGGCTGCCGGGCGCACCTCGACCTCGCGTGAACAACTCATTCACTCGACTGCGCAACCGCAGTCGTTCAACGTCCGGAGTTCGCCTTCTGTGACGATGTGCGTAGTAACTTGAGCGAGTGACTTCAAACACTTCGCACAAACAATCAACGGGCTCATGATCGCTGAGCTGGCGGATCAGCGCGTACGCTCGAGATCTTCCGACATCAAGAGCGCGGTAGCCTTTTTTAGTATCGATTTCTCGCGTTCAAGGCGCGTGATCCGGGCTTCCAACTCTTGGATTTTTTGCTGCTCTGGCGTCAACGCTTTGCTGGCCGGCGTAACGCCGCCGCGCTCCTGCTGAAGCTGATTAACCCATTGGCGCAGTGCCGACTCGACCAAGCCGAGCGAACGGGCCGCTTCGGCATGGCTGTAGCCTTGATCGAGCACCAGGCAGGCAGCTTCGCGCTTGAACTCAGGGGTAAAGGTACGGCGTTGCTTGGTCATCGGACACCTCTCTGTGGCGAGCATTCTCGCCTAAATGGGTGTCCGGGGTTAGTAGACCACTACAGCAGGCCCTCTGGTTTGAGATGGAGATCCTCAATGCACTTGCCTTGGCCGAGTGGGAAGAGGAAGGATTCCCTCTAGATTGGTCGCACCGGTGGAGTGAAGGGTACGAGCAGGATGCGCGCGCGTTGGTTCCGGAGCTGATTGCTCTGATTGTCTGCCCTGAATCATCCGAGTAATCCACCGCAAAGACGAACTGTCGCGCAGCTATAGGGCAGGGGAGCGGATCTCATTTTGCTTCGCCCTCGCAGCGAGGGAAGGCTGAAGTCTAGAACTTGAGTGGCCATCGAAAGGAACGTCCAGCCCAGTTACACCTCCATCACCTTGCAGGTGCTCGATTTCGCAGCGCAGGCTGTTAATGAGATCCACTGGAGGCCTACCAGTCTGCTCGCTTATGGTGAGGGTCAATATGGTCAATGGGCTCAACTCCAGGCGTTGACTCACCTGCTCGAGCTTGTCCAACGTGATGCTTGCTCGAGCACCCTCCAGCTTGGAAAGGAACGTGCGGCTAGTATCACCGAAATCACGCTGCGAGATGTTTCGCTTGCTGCGAAGCGCGCGAAGCACAATGGCGAATGATGACTTTAGGGACATGTACGGCTCCTCCGCTTTAGCTGGCAACCTGCATCCACTCGAGTCGATTTTCTGCATTTACAGATTCGAAACCGGGACGCAGAGGTCGCGCTCACGTCGATGCACTGTTGATGCATACAGTATATACAGCTAAGCTCGTCAGGAGAACATTTGTATCCTCAGCAGCGACGACCGTTATGACAACCCCAGAACAAGCCGCCGACGACCGCTTTGCCTTTTTTCCCGAGAGGAGCTGCTCGAGCAGCAGTGCCTGTTGCTCGAGAGCGAGCTGGCGCTGATGGGGGAAGAGCTGACGGCCTCCCGCGAGAAGATCGCCACGCTGGTGTTGATGTGGACAAGTATCAAGAACGAGCTTCGGCAGGCTGAGGCAGATTTGAGCAAGGCGAGATATCAGCTTCAGGTAAGCGCTACGGCACACTGGTAGGGCCATTTTGTTCATTGCTGAAACCTTTCAATGGTTAGCGATCGTCTAGGCGCGACCAAAGGCTCATTACGACTGTTACTGGAAGCGCTATCATCCCGCCATTAGCTCAAGAGGAGCCCTCTGGCCGGCCAATTCCGGCACTCCCTTGGGCATAACGACAAGGAAGGTTGCGCATGGACGACATCGTTCAGCCCCTCACGCACCAAGACCAAATCCCTCCTAAAGAAGTGAAGATCCTGGCCACCTTGGTGGCGAAGCTAAACCTTGCCGACTTCCAGAACGCCATTCCCGTGATTCGCGAGCTTCGCATCTCGAACGAGACAGAAGACCGCTTCGTCAATGCGACCCTGACGTTGACCTCGGAACCTGAAGTGTTCAAGGCCAAGGTCTGGCGGATCGATGAGGTTGCGGCAGACAGCTTCCGAATCATTCCAGGGCTTGATTTGGTGCTTGACGGCCCGTTACTTAGCCGCCTGACCGAAGCAGAGCTATCGACTTTTTCTTTCGTGCTCGAGGCCGATGACAAAGAAGCCGAGAGTGGCAGAAAGCAGGTCGCCCGTCTTGAGCAAGTCGTAGACCTTCTGCCCCGTAATCAGTGGGGTGGTTTGCGGCATATTCCGGACATGACGGCCGCCTTCGTTCAGCCAAATGATCCGGCTGTCGAGCGTCTGCTGAAGCAGACGGCTGAATTGCTTCGTCAAAGTGAGCTGTCATCGTCACTGGACGGGTATGACGGGGGCGCCAAGCGTGCTTGGCAGCTGGCGTCTGCGGTCTGGAGCGCCGTTGCAAGGATGAAGCTGGACTACGCATTGCCGCCGGCAAGTTTTGAACAGTCAGGTCAAAAGGTGCGGAGTCCAAGCCAGATTGCCGATACTGGCTTGGCTACCTGCATGGATCTTACCCTGCTGTTCTGCGCTGCCCTGGAGCAGATCGGGCTCAACCCGGTCATCGTTTTCACCCGCGGTCACGCCTTCGCGGGACTGTGGATGAAGCCCGAGGAGTTCACTACTGCCCTTGTCGATGATGTGACGGCGGTACGCAAGCGGGTGAAGCTGCGGGAACTGGTTCTATTTGAAACGACGCTCAGTACGCAGAATCCTGTCCCAACCTTCTCTTACGCAGTCGAGAGAGGTGAGAAGCAGATTGCCGAAGACCCGGAAAGCGAATTTGAAATGCTGCTCGACATTCGCCGGGCTCGACTGCAACGGATCAAGCCGCTCGCAAGTGCTGAGGCTCAGATCGCACGGATTGCTGAGGAGGTTCCGGTGGCTTCTCCGACGCTCCTGGTCGAGGACGGGGCTGGAATCCCTGATGAGATCCACGAGGTAATGGTCGAAGACCTTTCCAAGCTCGACCCAGCAGACCGGCTTGGCCGGTGGCAGCGCAAACTCCTTGATCTCTCGCTTCGAAACAACCTCTTGAACTTCAAGACGGGGAAGCGGGCGCTCAAGCTGGAGTCCCCAGATCCAGGAGCCCTCGAGGACGTATTGGCCAGTGGTCAGTCGCTGAAGCTGCTCACCCGCCCAGACCTTATGGATGGTGCTGATCCGCGGGAGCGCGCTCTGTATGAGCAACGTGAGCGTGAGGATGTTCGTCGCCGGCATGCCGAGGATGCCCTTAAGCGCAGAGAGGTGTTCGTTGCGCTGACATCTAATGAGATGGATGTTCGACTCACCGAACTGTACCGAGGTGCCCGCACAGCCCTTCAGGAAGGCGGCTCAAATACGCTCTTCCTGGCCATTGGCTTCCTGAGTTGGACACGCGAGGACAGGGCAGGACAAAAGTACAAAGCGCCATTGGTTTTGGTTCCGGTCACGCTGGAGCGCAAGAGCGCTCGCTCCGGATTTACCATGGTGCTTCACGATGATGAGCCTCGCTTCAACCCAACCCTTATCGAGATGCTTCGGCAGGATTTCGAGTTGGGCTTGGGGTCGCTGGAGCACGAATTGCCTCGGGACGATTCTGGTCTTGATATCGCCGGCATCTGGAACAAGGTCGGCCATGCCATCAAGGACATACCAGGTTGGGAGTTGAGCGAAGACGTCGTGCTGTCGATGTTCTCGTTTGCCAAATACCTCATGTGGAAGGACTTGGCCGAGAACGCCGAGCACCTGCGGCAGAGCCCAGTGGTTCAGCACCTCTTGGACACCCCGCGCGATTCGTTCGTTTCGGACACACCATTCCCAGAGGCAGAGTCGCTGGATCGTGATTACGGCCCGACCGATGTCTTCTGTCCATTACCGTCTGACTCTTCGCAGCTGTCGGCAGTCATGGCAGCAGCCAAGGGCAAAGACTTCGTGCTCATTGGCCCGCCCGGTACCGGCAAGAGCCAGACGATTTCCAACATGATCGCCCAGTCGATTGCCCAAGGGCGTCGCGTGCTGTTCGTCTCGGAAAAAATCGCCGCGCTGGATGTCGTGTACCGTCGCCTGCGTGAGATTGGCCTGGGTGAGTTCTGCCTCGAGTTGCACTCAAGCAAGGCTCGGAAAACTGATGTGCTGGCCCAGCTGCAGTCCGCTTGGGAGGCCAAAGGGCAGGTCGATTCCGCTGCATGGAAGGTTGAGGCTCAGCGTCTCGCAACGCTGCGCGACAGCCTGAACATTTACGTCGAACGACTGCACCGGCGCCATCGCAACGGTTACACCATTTACGATGCGATTGGCACCGTCACTTCGGGTGGCGATGAAGCTGTTGCTCCTGTTGGTTGGGCGTCACCTGACACGCATGACCAGAATGCCATGCTTGAGCTTCGTGAATTGGGCGATCGCCTCGAAGTGAACGCGCAGGCTGTGGGCTACAGCCAGCTTGCTGGTAATGCGTTGTCCGCAGTTGGCCAAGCGGAATGGTCACCTCATTGGCAACAACAGTTCGTGCAGGCGGCTCGTGATGTGTTGCCTGCTGTGCTGGATGTGCAGCGTGCGGCTGATCGCTTCGTTGAATTAGCTGGGCTTCCAGCTTCGGAATACACCCCGAGTGTACTGGAGGGGCTGTCAGTTCTTTCCCAGGCATTACCCGCGGCAGCAGGACAAGATTGGCGCTTTGCGTTGCGGCCTGATGCCCGCTCCATTTCTCAACGCCTGAGCGACGGCTGTGCGTGGGTTGAACAACACCGAGAGCTCAACGCTAAGCTTTCGTCGCTCTGGCCTTCTCGCGTTGTGGCGGATGCGAAGCAGGGTATTGAACTGCTGCAGCAACGTCGCACCATATTCGGTGAGCTCAGCCCGGCCTGGCCGGAAAGTGTCACTGATGTGCTTGCTCAGGCGGTGGCACTGCTTGGCCAAATAGTAGAGCTCAAGCAGCAGCTAAGTGCGACCTATGGCGATACGATCGAATCGCTCGACATCGATCTGTTGCTGCGTGAGTGGAAGGAGGCTGATGAATCGTTCTGGCCAAAATCCTGGTTCGGAAAGCGTCGTGTCTCGGGTTTACTAGCCCCGACTCAAACCACTGCTGGCGAGGCTGATCACGGTAAAGATCTGGCCACCTGGGCAGAAATCCGCGCCGTGCGCCGTGCTATTGATGAGCTTGAGCCCGGGCATGAGTGCGTTGCCGTTTGGCAAGGTTCAAAGTCTGTGGCAGAGCGACTTTCGACGTCGATCAAGCTTCAAGAGGCCATTCGGCTCCAGCAAGCAGACTTGGACTGGATTGATGATGGACTCCAGTTGGTCGAGCAAGGTCAGTTGGGAGATGCATTGAAGGAAGAGCTCCGGCGGCTTCGGACGCTGACTCGCCTTGATAGCGATATGGCTGCCTTGTCCGACCTTGGCTCGAGCACTCAGCAGCTTTGGTGCGGGAAGGGCACCAACATTGACCTCCTGACTGCAGCACTGCGCTTCCAGGCTGAGCGTCGGGATATCGAAGAGCGCGGTCGCCTTGTTGATGATCACCCCGAAGTGCAAGAGGGCCGCTGTGGAGCGTTGCTGAAAGGTGACTTCGACCTGTTGAAGCAGCGGGCAGCGGTTGAACGTGATCTGTCCGACCTGGCTGACCTGCGAGAGCTGGTACCGGTCTGGAGTGACCTGAAGACCAAGCTTGAGATTGCACGTCAGGCTGTGGCGTTCCAAGGGCAGGTAGCAACTGCTGTTGCGAAGCTCGCGCTAAACCCGGAGCAGATTGCAGCTTACAAGGCTCCCCTTCAAACGCTCTTGGGCGATGGCAACGCTCTGCTAGAGCCTGAAGGTGCGATAGCTCTCGCCGGCGTTGGCCTGCGTGAAAAGCTTGCGTTGTTGCAGGAGCGTTCATCGCATCTGTCTTCGATCGGTCACTTCACCGAGGCCGGTGCTGATGAGACCTCACACCTTTCGTTGAATGACCTCAAGAAAAATTGCGAGACCGTAGTTTCTTCTGAGGCGAGACTCAAGGCATGGTGTGCCTGGAGGAAGGTGCGCGATGAGGCCTTCGCCGTTGGCCTCGCCCCAATTGTCCAGGCTATGGAAAGCGGAGCGATCACCACCGGAAAAGTCCGCCGCGTCTTCGAGGTGAATTACGCTCGCTGGTGGCTGAATACCACTGTCGATAACGAGGAAGTGATTCGGACATTTGTCAGCGTTGAGCATGAACAGCGTATTCGCGATTTCCGAACGCTGGATGACAAGTTCACCGAGCTGACGAAGGACTGGCTCCGTGCTCGGCTGTGTGCTGACCTGCCAAGTCAAGACAGCGTGAGCCGCTCTTCTGAGTGGGGCTTGCTGCGTCATGAGATGGGCAAGAAAACCAAGCATATTCCATTGCGTGAGTTGATGACTCGGGCACCAGAGGCGCTCACGAAACTCACCCCGTGCTTGCTGATGAGCCCGCTTTCGATCGCTCAGTACCTGCCGCCGGCTTCGACCCCGTTTGACCTCGTCATTTTCGACGAGGCCTCCCAGATCCCCGTCTGGGATGCGATTGGTGCGATGGCGCGAGGGAAGCAGGTTGTGATGGTGGGCGACCCGAAACAGCTCCCGCCGACCTCGTTTTTCGATCGGGCTGAGTCCACGGCCGATGACGAAGATGTTGAGGCGGATCTCGAAAGCATCCTGGATGAATGCATCAGCGCGAACCTGCCGATGCGCAATCTGAACTGGCACTACCGTAGTCGCCACGAGAGCCTGATCGCGTTCTCGAACCAGCGTTACTACGGCTCGAAGCTGGTGACGTTCCCTTCGCCATTCACGGCTGATAAGGCTGTGAGGCTGTGTCCAGTTGCTGGTGTTTACGACAAGGGCGGCTCACGTACCAACCTGATTGAAGCAAGAGCCTTAGTTGCTGACCTTGTTGCTCGCCTTCAGTCGCCGGCCTTCCGTGAGAGCCGTCGTACTGTGGGAGTGGTCACGTTCAACGGTGAGCAGCAGAAGCTCATCATGGACATGCTCGATGAGGCATGCCGGAGGGATCCGTCGCTCGACTCGTACTTCGCTGAGTCTGAGCTCGAGCCTGTGTTCGTGAAGAACCTGGAAAGTGTCCAGGGCGACGAGCGGGACATCATCTATTTCTCGACCACCTACGGGAAAGACGCTGCCGGTGTGATGTCTATGAACTTCGGCCCGATGAACCGTCCGGGTGGCGAGCGCCGACTGAACGTTGCAATTACGCGTGCTCGCCAAGAACTGGTGCTGTTCTCGACCCTCCGCCCAGAGCACATTGACCTTGCTCGGACGCAAGCCTCCGGGGTGCGTGACCTGAAGCATTTCCTCGAGTTTGCTGAACGTGGGCCGCAGGCCTTGGCTGAAGCCAATTTCGGTAGTGTGGGTGGATTCGATAGCCCATTTGAAGAGGCAGTCGCTGCTGCCTTGGCCAAGAAGGGTTGGCAGATCCATACCCAGATTGGTGTCTCTTCCTTCCGAGTAGACCTGGGGGTTGTGCACCCTGATGCTCCAGGGCGCTTCCTAGCCGGTGTCGAGTGCGATGGGGCTACCTATCACCGCAGTGCGACTGCGCGTGATCGCGACAAGCTGCGTGAGTTTGTGCTGCGTGGACTTGGCTGGGAGATCGTCAGGATCTGGTCGACCGACTGGTGGGTTGATGCCGTGGGAACCGCAGAAAAGGTGCATCAACGTCTCACCGAACTGCTTGCCGAATCGAGGGCCAAGCAGGCGGTCATCGATGCTGCCCATGAGGCTGAGCGCCTAAAAGTCGATGCTGCTATGGCTGAAGTCATTGAGGTTGTGGATCAGGTTGCTGATGTAGCTTCGACTTCAGCTGCCGGAGCCAATGATCCGTCTGGCGCAATGCCAGAGTTGAAATACGCCAGAGCTGCCGCGGCTCAAGCCGCAGAAGATACCGTGATGCCTTATGTGCCAGTAGAGCACCTGGTTTACAAGGAAGCAGACCCTTCCGAGGCTGTTGAAGCTGTTGATCCAGACAAATTCTTCGAAGCGAGCTACACGGCTACCTTGGAACAGATGATTGCCCATGTGGTGGCAGAGGAGGGGCCTGTGCTCGATATGGCGCTTGCACGGCGTATCGCGCGTGCTCATGGCTGGGTCAGAACAGGCTCGCGCATTCGTGATCGCGTCGATCAAATAGCGCGGGCACGATTCCGATCTCACGAAGAGGAGCAGGCAGGAACATTCTTCTGGCCGACTCATCTCGACTCGGATATGAACATAGTCTTTCGTAGGCCGGGGGATGACGATGCCATTCGCCCACTCGCTGAAATCTGCTTGCCCGAACTAGGTGCCTTAGTAGATGAAATGACCAAGCATGGTCACGTAGGAGAGGGGCTGGTTTACGCAGTAGCCAAAGAAGCCGGGGTCGGTAAGCTTGCCCACGCGGGCCGTCAGCGTATCGAAAAAGCGATAAAGCGGATCGCAGAGTGATACTCGATAGGGCGCATTACCAGCGCCCCTTATCGATTCAGGGTGTAGCACTGTTGCTTCGAATTGTGCCGCGCCTGTGTACACACGAAGGCTAATTTGCAGCGGCAGAACAGGTCAGCAGCGAGATCGTATGCTGACCTGTAAACCGTCATTTGCCGCGCGGTTTGCCAGCATCGCTCCGTTTATCGCGGACTTGACCGTCCTTGTTGCGAGACCGTGGTTGTTCACCACCGCCAGGCTTTGGAACGTTCACGTTGGGGTTGAGAGGGCGACGATCTGTCATACGGAATCTCCTTCATCCAGCAATGTGAGATACAAGAGGTTTTCAGTAAATCGCGAGCCGCGCAGAAAGGTGTGCACACATCATATGGTGGTTTTCCTTGCCGCAAGACACAACATAATGCGCTCCGCTGGTGTTCGCAAGTGTTTTGGATCCCTTTAAATTTCC
This sequence comes from Pseudomonas sp. BJP69, assembly GCF_007633355.1. Lineage (NCBI taxonomy): Bacteria > Pseudomonadati > Pseudomonadota > Gammaproteobacteria > Pseudomonadales > Pseudomonadaceae > Pseudomonas > Pseudomonas sp. BJP69. The sequence continues at coordinate 2,836,990 of NZ_CP041933.1, read as the reverse complement.
AAATTTTTACGCCCGGGCAGTGCCGACTGTTCGACGGCATATGCTAATGTGCCATCACGCATTCGGTATGCAGCATCGTGATGGGTTGGAAAGGGACTGTAATATCGCTGCAGGCATCAGCCAGACGAGCTGAGCGCAACGCTCATCGTCGGCAGCGTGAACTCGAGAAGCGGCAAAAAGAGTTCGACAAGATGGAGGCTCTAGAGCAAGCAACGTACGAGGTAGAGGTCTATGAAAATCACATCGATCTCCTACTTTCCATGCACAAGGAATGCGCTGAGCCGGTGCAATGGAAGAAGATCCTCTCAACGCCAGAGCCCCGGCAACCCTTGAAGAGCGGAGTGCTCGAGCAAGCCGCACTTCATGCATCTGCTACCTATCGCCCTAACTTTTGGACACAGCTTTTCAAGCTTGAGCATCGCCAGCGCGAAGCGCTTTTGGGGAGAATCGGCGTCGCCGCGGCCGAAGATGAAAAACTGTTCCAGGCAGAGCTTGATGAGTGGAAGACTGCACACGACGATTGGGCGGAGGAGCGCGATATTGCTCTGCGTATCCTGGATGGTGACCGCCAAGCGAAGCTCGATGCTATAAAGGCTTTCGAATCTTTTGAGGAAATCTCCCACCTAGGCTCATCTATCCAGATGGTCGTCCATGAGGGCGGATTTCTGGAAGCGAAGCTGGCCATCCACGGTTCACACGTCATCCCGTCCGAAATCAAGTCCCTGCTCAAGAGCGGCAAGCTCTCAACCAAAGCATGGAGGATCAACCGATTCTCAGCGTTGCCTTCTCTCGGGCCACAGTCGACGGCCTGAACCTTGAGGCGATTGACCCATCAGACGCGATGAAGAACTTTGTACACAACATGAGTTTTAAGAGAAGTGGAGGGTTTTCGGCGGTGCAAGCTCTGGACGCACAGCGCTTTGCTGGTGTCGAGGCATGAGGTCATAGAGGCCTAGGCCAATCTGAGAGTGGAAATGAAGAAACGGGGTTTTATGAAAGGACAGCCTGAGGAGCGGTATGAGGATGCCATCGCAAACGACTGATTTTACGTCGAACGGGGTTTCTTGGTGCGCCAGTCGCTAAATCGTGAGACACGGCTGACGCGCCGTTTTTGCTGGGCAAACCACCAGCCTGATCATATTGATGAGACATTTTACAGCAATGTCTCCTAAAGAAGTGAACATTTTCACGTCATGTCTCATTGTTGATTTATGACGCTACAAGGGAATGTCTCGCTTTTGCGCGCCAGAATAAAGCAATAAATTGACACGGCACGGGTGTTAAAGGAAAAAATCTCCAAACCCGCATAGTTGCTGGGCTGTAGCGAGGCGAGGCCTCGCAGAGATCCTAACAATATATGCTATATGTTTGTGGGCGCGGGCAAGGTAAAGTAAATCCAAAGTTGTTATATGAGTATTTTCGATTGATGCTGGCTATGTTTTCTAAATAGCCATCAAAAATCATGTTTGATTTTCAAGTTACCACTTGATCTATTGATCGCGATATTATTATCGATACTTCGCTACTACATCTGCTGCACGCCGCTGCCTATATGACGTTGGGGCGCTTTTGGAATCTCTAGGATATTCAGCCAAGAGGCGCAATTTGTCAATATATATATTGTTGTGTTATGCCTTTGACTCGCCGGCCTTCTGCGAGGAGGGCTTGACCTGCGAGCTTACTGGAAGTTTAACTAGAAAGAGTTTCACGGCCTCGGTCGAAGAAGCCCGCTCTTTAAAAATCAATCGCGACCTTACTATAGGCAGTATTCGTGTAACTACATCTGCCGTGGTGAAAGTTAGAGTAAATATTAATGAATGATGAGAAGAATGGTGGCGACAGCAATGAGATCATGCTCGACATCAGAAGTGGCCCTAAAACTCTCGAAAGACATTACGAGGCAAGGAAGAGATATGAAGTAATCATGGATTGTCTCGGGGGAAGGCTTGAGCGCCAGCGAGCGATAGATATCCTTCAAGTAAGTAGATCTCATTTTCAGCGACTTTTAGCGAAGTGCAGGGGAGCTGTAAATTACAAAGCCTTAGTTAAAGAAAAGAGCGGTCGAAAATTTGGAAGTTTGCGCGGGCGCAGTGACACTTTGAGTCTCATTGAAGAGATGTTTAAAAAGCATTTCCCTTCAACGCGAACATTCGCAGGCGTGTGGGCTGCATGTCAAACAGAGGCAGATGTCCGAAAAATGCCACGCCCCTCCTATCACCTGGTAAAGCGATGGATTCGCTCTCAAGACTCAACTCTCATCTTCAAGCTTAAAAACGGCGAAGATGTTGCCAAGCAGAAGCTTGACCTGCGGGATGGTTACAAGAAAACTGTTCGAGCCCTTGAGTGGGTGCAAATCGATCACACCCCGATGGATTTGCTGGTTGTAGATGAAGATGATCGAACCCAGGTTCTTGGTAGGCCATATATAAGCCTGGCAATCTGTTTGCACACCAGGGCGATATTAGGATTTTACATAAGTTTGCTTCCGCCCAGTGCTGTGTCCGTGGCTATGCTGATGGAGACGATAGTTCTCCCTAAGAATGACTTGCTAAAAGGGTGGGGCTTGCCAGAGGATTTGTGGCCGATGTACGGCAAGCCAGAAGTCATTCACTCAGATAATGCAAAGGAATTTGTGTCAGATGTGTTCGTACTGAATGCTAAGTCATTCGATATTACCGTATTGCATCGCGCTATTGGGCGAAAGCATGAAGGTGGGCACATCGAAAGTCTTATCGGAAAGCAGATGCTACACACTGTGCATCAATTGCCTGGTGCTACTGGTTCTAACACGCTGCAGCGAAAGAAGATGAATAGCGAGGCAAAGGCTTGCTTTACACTGTCCGGGCTTCGTCAAGCAATGGTTTATCGAATCAAAGCGTATCATGAGACTAAACATTCGAGTCTGGGAAGATCACCTAGAGAAGCTTGGGAATCCGATTTTTCGGGAAGCTTTCATTCGCGTGAGTTGCCAGAGAACGAGCACAATACCTTCAAGTACACATTCTACCCCGAAGTACCAAAAAAGAAAAAAGTGGCACCTGAAGGCATCGAGATGTTCCGTCGGTTTTATTCTGGCCCCCTTCTTAAAGGGTTAGTTTCAGAGGAGCTTGACGTGAAGTATGATCCGTATGACCTCAGCTATATTCTTGTAAAAATAGAAGGGGAATGGAAGAAGGTTAACTGCAAAAGAAATAGGTTCAACAAAAGCAGTGATTTCGAAATGTATAGGTGGCAGAGGCAGCAACGGGGAGATCGAGATGGCACCATGAGCCCTGATGGTGCAAGAGCTTTAGGTGAATTCCACAAAACATCTGCCAAAGAGCAGAAAGCAACCCGGTCGGAGAAACAAATTAGGAAACGACAGAAGGGAAAAGAAGACTACAGAAAAGAACAGATTAAAAGATCTAAGAGTCCTGATTCCGCTAAGCCTGGTGTGCCGATCACGAGACGCAGCGAAAGTAAAGGGATGCCAGTAAGTGCCTATAAAAATAATGTATTTAGCTTTACAGGTGGTATGAATGCTGTATCGGAAGCAAGTGATGAATTCGATATGCCATTGATTTACGAGACAAGTTCGCCTTAAATTTAAAGTTCTTCGCTGCGTGCTAGAGGCAATAGGGTGGTTTGATAGAGTTGATTAAATTGGCTCTAGCACAAGGCTATTTTGTGAGTGCAATTAAATTGGATTTCAACCATGTTCATCAGTCCATACACAAACTTTTTAATCTTAGTGATCAAGAGCGAATGCTAGCATGTGCACGTGATCTTTGGGTTCGACACCCAAGTGCAGAGCGCATCATTGACTCCATACACTTTGCTATGAAAATGGAGGGGCGCATTAACGCACCATGCATGCTATGTGTTGCTCCGGGGGGGACGGGGAAAACAGCGCTGATTCATGAGCTTAGGAAGAGAGATGTTTATGCCGAAAACAAGATGTTGTTTGTCACCATGCATCAAAATGCAAATAACTATAATTTGCGAGATCTGATTTTGGTAGAGATGGGTTTGAAGGTTGGCAGGAGAGCTCGGGCGGGTGATAACCTAACTCCTGAAATGCAGAATCAAATAAAATTCAACAAAATCAGAGGGATAGTCATTGATGAGGTACATGATGCTTTGACTTTGACCGCTGCGCAGCAAAGACAGAATCTATCATTGCTCAAAAACCTTTCAAGTGATATCTACGGCCTTTCGGTATTTGCTTTCGGTGTTCCTGCTGCTGCCAGGGTTTTAAGGCAGGATACGCAACTTGAAAGGCGATATGCGGTTAGGTCTCTCGCTGCGTGGGTTAATGGCCCGGAATACAGAAGTTTTGTTGCCACTTATATTAATATGCTCCCGCTTAAAAATCAAACGAACCTTAAGGATCAGCAGCTTTATCTAAAGATCTTTGAGAAAAGCCAAGGCTTGACCGACAATATTGTAAAAATAATACAGTCTGCCGCAATGGTGGCTATTCTGGATAAAAGTGAGCGAATCACTCAGTATCATATTGATAACATTGAGGAGGTTATGGAGAATTTCACATTTTCCCTTCGTCTCAATGAAGATGATGAAAGTGAAAGCGATGATTAGGTGCGAGAAAAATTTTGAGTTGGCCCGCATCGTACTTGCTAGTCGACATGGTTTCCAGTACAGATCCCAATCATGGATAGACACATCAGATAGGCTCGTCAATTTTCTGATGTCTGACAAAAGTGGTCAGATTGCTGCTGTTACAGGCCCTTCTGGAAGCGGCGTAACGATGATGTTTCGAAGACTTATACTGCACCCGGCGTTCGATGGGGTTAAGATTTCAGCAAAAATCGAAGGCAGTGATTCTCGTTTAGTCGATCATATCTGTGCAGAGTACGGACTTACGCCCCCTGATATGAAGTTCAAGCGTTTTCCCTTAGTGTTAGCACAATATCTGAGGTTGACGGGAAAGAAGCACCTATTGATTGATGATCTAGATTGTTTAAGTGGCTCGGCACAAGGGTACTCAAAGCTGGCAGATGAGATTAGCAAATTGCAAACTGCCGAGATTAAACTGAATTTGATCATTTCGACTAGGTCTAGACAGTTGCTGACTCAGATTGCTAAGCACTGTGTCGATATCTCGGAAATAAGGTTAGAGCGTGCACTATTCAGGGATGAATGTGTGCAACTGATCAATCAGTTTTGGGATTGGTGTAATGCTAACTTTGCACTGGATTTTGGCTACCCTGATCAGGCTTTAAAAGCGTGCGCTGAACTGGAGTTTGAGATAGATAAGGTGATGGCTTACCTTGAATATACTTATGCAGCAAAAATTCTATTTGGGGCAAGCTTTGATAGCCGCAGCTTCGCAAGCCAGGAAAATTTAATGTATGAGGTCGAGTCATATTTGTACGGTTGAAAGGCTGAAGGGTGAAAGCCTTTCTTCTTATATGTATAGGTTCGCGCAAAGCAATGGTCAAGCGCTTGATCTGAAGTTGGTGGTGAGTTGCAGTGATGGTAAGTGTGATCAGGATTTTCCCAATGAGCATGAAATGGCTCGGAGATTTGCCGATAGTGGCGTGACAATTCCAGATTGCGATGACTGCGATTCTATCGGAAAAGCGGCTATAGTTCCGGCAAAATTTCGAAAATCTTATTGCTATGAATGCATCGCGGAGGGGCTTATTAATGTTAAGGAGTTTGCTTGGAGGCTTGAGTGGAGGTTATTGTATGCGCCATATTGTAGTATTCATAACACTTTACTCAGAGATGCTCCTGAAAGCGTAGCTTTGAAATACGACTTCGGACGAAAGGTGTTCGAGAGTCATTGGCATGCAGATAGCTTCAGAGAGCGCCATAATGTTGTTAGTGAAAAAGATTCTGCTTTGCTGGCTTTAGGTGCGCGTTGCCAGTCAACGCTGTTACTGCGAAGGTCGATGATAAGCGTAGATGACAGGGATCGTTTTGATAAATTTCTAATTTCATTGATGCGCGCTCTGTTAATGCCTGACTTTCATTATTCTTACATTGCTCATCAAATCTCAAGCTGGAGAGGATCTGAGTGTTTTCCGAAGTATGGTAGGAATTTTTATGTTAACTATTTTTTTGAGATCTACAGGGTATCCACCTTTGCAAGGGCTCGAGCCATTTATCTTGTGGGGTTGTTAATGGGGTTGGTAACCTCTCAGGAGGCAGGGGAGGCATTAGATTATAATTATCATTTTATTTATTCTCCAGATAAAATTTGGGAGCGTATCGACCGTAATTCGAGTCTAAAGCAATGGTTTAAGATGGATTTAGAGCGCTATGGTACAAGCGAGCTTTCTGAAAGTCATTTGCTGGGGCGGAAGTATGTTTAACTACATTTTTCCGATCTTTTTACGCCCCGATTACTACGTGTTGTCCTCTGATGGTTTCGTGAGCTCAAAGGTTGTAGTTTGCTTAATGGTTGAGTCGGGAAGCTTTAGGGTTATAAGTTGGTCTGCATGCTTTGGTTATCCACCAATAAACATGATCGAGCGGGCAAGGTTAAAACTTATGTGCTCTTTGCCTGGTTGCGGTTTAAAGCGCGTTAGTTGCAAAGTTCAAGGTCTGTTTTCAGGGATTTTGCTTCCCTGCTCAAAGCCTAATGCTAAAAATGTGCAGGAGGATCTCCCGCTTCGCGCTTTAGGTAGTTATGATAGGCCTTATAAGGTTGAAGCGTATAGGGTCTCACTATTTTGTTTATTTTATGATTGGGGTGCTGATGTTGTTGCGGATATTGAAAATCCATATTGCATTACAGTTCTAATATTGCAGCGCATCCTGAATGCTTCTATAAATAGGTGTCTTGGTGAGTCTTTCAGTTAGTCTATTTCTTAGTTGATGCGCTGCCTGTAGATTGTGGACGTTTAGATTCATAATTTCAACGCTTCGTCTCGCGGTGTTGATAAATTTGATTCAAGCGTTATACCCAAATCTTCCTTTTGACGTTACGTGTGTGCAACCTTGCGAGGGGATGCGCAAAGCGTGCCTGTAGATAGATGCTGGCATAAGGCAAGCAGAGGTAGCATCTCAGAGGTGGGAAACGTGCAGCAGTGGAACCCAGTAATAGGTGGAATCATGGCACCGCAATGAATTTTCTCGACTGGTAAGATGACTATTTGAGTATTCTCAGCGGATCATCCTGCAGAATGAATTGCGTTGCAGCCCAGATGAGAGTTCTGAAGCGCCACCTCAAGGAAGGGTCTTCCAGATTCGCCCTACGGTTGAGCGAGACAGCCCTAGGTTCTCATAGACCTCTTTCTGGGACTTTCCTGCAGCTTTAAGCGCTCCTATGGCAGCAATGGTGTCTGGAGAGTGGCGCTTGCCAGGCTTCTTCGGAGCAAGCTCACCATCGACGATCTCGCTAGGTATCCGCGCTGTTACACCCGCGTCGTCCAAAAGCTTCAGCTCAGCTGAGAGCTTGGCCATTAATTCGGCGGTAGACACGCCTTCATCGAGGCAGGTAGCCAAAATCTGAATGTTCAGAGGATGTATGTTGAGTCCAGCCGCTACCTTGCTCAGGGTATCCAGGGTTACCCCCGTTTGAGCGCTTTCCAGGTTGCGAAGGGTACGGGATTCCACATGCGACACCGCCTCCCTGGCTAGATCGTGATGAGCCCGGATTGTGCGTAGTACCGCTGCGAGGGCTTGCCTCGTGAGCATTGTGTATCCCCAAAACCGAGAATACAGCCACATTGATCAATCCCGTGCCATGCCTTATATTGCCGACTATGACGCATTGGCGCGCGGGTTACGCATCTCGAGCAGTACCTACCAAGCGGTAGAGACGGCTAGAGCTGCTCCGGAACTCCTCGCTTAGGTTGGACAATTCACCTGAATTGGCAAGTAGCGTGCGTCATGAAGATCACGAAGATCGGTGGTTCATGCTTCATCCTCCCTAAGGTGAGGGTGGTAGAAAAAGGTGACGCTAGTGTTTGTAACTTACGAAAATGAGCTTCAAGGGCAGTTCAACGCACCAGAAAGCACTCGGCTGCTTTGGGGGTCTGTGGACGTCAGCCTTTGTGAATATTCGTTTCTGATCGAGGGAGTGGGTCTTCAGGACGGTCGAATCGGGCCGGTTACGCGCCATGTCGCAGATGTTTCAACGCTCCAGCTGATCCAAGGGGCTGAGAAGGGCATTCTCTTGATGATAGATAAGGTTCAACTGATCACGCCGCCTTCAATGAACAATCAGGGCAGATATGTCATGGACGTTCTCGCTGAGATTCGGATTGTTCCCGGTACCGAAGTGAAGCCGGTCTACGAATTTCTGACAGAGGATGGGCGGGTCTACACCAGTGCCCGTACGTGAGCCTCTTTCTGGGGATTGGGCATGCCAATTTTGATTGAAGAGGCCTTCCAGTTTCTCTACGGCGATGGGGAGAGGCTTGCAGGTTGGTTTAGAGATCCGGAAGAGCTCGTTTGCCTGGCCCAGCAGACCTTCCCCGGTAAGCCTTACTGCTTGGTCAAGCGGTGGGTGGTTGCTGAGATGCTCGGGCCTGAAGATGAGCTGTCGAAGATCGTGTCTGATGGGCTGCTTACGAAAGTACTCTTTTCGCATGAAGTCGTGCGAGACAGTCGAAACCGTTTTCCGCCTGGGCACTGGGTTCGGAGCAGCTTCGGTATTTCGCATGCCCGCGTATGCATGTTCGAAACCAGAAGCACCGTTTACCTCCTGCTAGGTTATGGCTGCAAGAAGCAGGCAAGCCTCGATACGGTTTTCTCGCTGCGTCCCTAGAGCTACCGGAGATAGCCCGGCTTCCCTTCGGTGAAGCCTTGGAGAAGCGATCCTTTCAATGCTGCTCGGGAGTGAGAGAGCTGATGAGAGTATTGATCTACTCAGATCTGCATTTGGAATTCAGGGGCTTTGAGCCTCCCCAGGTCGATGCGGATTTGGTGGTACTCGCTGGAGATATTTCAGTGCGCAGTCAGGGCGTGACTTGGGCAAACCAGACTTTCAACTGCCCAGTCATCTACGTCCCCGGTAATCACGAGTACTACAAAGGTGGCCACCTGGATCGGACGCTCGCCAAGATGAAGCTGGCTGCGAAGGAGCATGTGCATGTCCTCGAAAACGAATGCTTGGTCATTGGTGATACCCGATTCCTGGTTACCACCGCCTGGACAGACTTCACCTCAACCGGCGATTACAAAGCTGCGATGTACGAGTGTTGGGAGTGGATGAATGACTTCAGGGTTATCCGGAGCGGGGAGGGGTTCAGGAAGCTTCGCCCCGTCGATCTCATTGCTCGGAACATTAACGCCCGCGATTTTCTCGCTACCGAACTCGCTAAGGATTTTTGGGGGAAAACCGTAGTGATCACTCACCACTGCCCGATCCAGGAAGTAGCTGGTAATGGGCACGAAGGTCATCTGGGTGCTGCGTATTTCAACCAATGGCATGACCTAGTTTCGCAAGCTGCTACCTGGATCTTCGGCCATACCCATTACGCGGTCGACACGGTCGTTGCGGGATGTCGGCTCGTTTCGAACCCGAAAGGGTATCCCGGTGAAAAGACCGGCTTTGTGCCGGACTTCATCATTGAAATCTAAGCGCCTCTAGGAGCGAAAGCCGTCAGAGGGATGTTGAATTGGGCGCAGGAGCGCAAGAACACATGACAGATGAGATCATGAGGTACCCAGGTGAAGAACCATCGATTTTTCAGCTCACGCGCATCATACAAGCGATGGGTCAGCAGTATCCTGTGCCGATCACTGCCTATCTGAGCGACGTTGAAATTTCGAACGATTGCGCAGTCGGGGTCGTGGTTGGTCAAATTGTTCCAGGGCTTATTGAAAAGCGCACAGGGGCATATTTGCTTACGACCCCGCCGATCTTCTCGTTGAATAGAGTAGGGCGCTTCTGGGTGGTAGATACAAAGGCGGGGAATTTCGTACTGACTTCATTCAAGCGCGGAGCGGGCCGGAAGAGTCTTCGAGCACTGATCGCAACCGCTGACCAACCTCACGCATCTTCGGAGCGCGAGCCAGGCGCCTTTACGGGCGCCTGAAAGGTCGAATATACGGATCAGGTGAGCGTCGCGAGAAGTGTACGCAAAAAATCCTGACGACGATGAATCGAGCTAAGGATCACGTAGTCGCGTTCGCCATCTGGTGGTAGATGACCACATTCCATTAGGCCGATGATGTAACCCTCCGCCTTCCCTCGGGCCTCGCGCAGGTCTTGCTCTGTTGTGGATCTGTGGATGTCATCCACCAGGCGTTTCCAACGCTCGGCTTGGCGTTTGCCGGTAGGGTCACTGGAGAAGGTAGGAGCGTGAAGGAGTGTCTCGTAATAACCGGGCGCAGCTAGCGTGCTCAAGCGGGATGCTCCAAAGATTTAACTTGAGGCAAGGTTATCATGCGTACACTCAATCGCCTGTCACTGGCCCGTCATGGGCAGGCTCCTCGCATCTATCCGCTGGAAGCTGAGCATAGAGTTGTGAGGTCTGGCTAGACACATGCTGGCAGTTTGCGGAGGTGTGGTATGAAGGTCACGCAAGCAGATGAACAAGCCATGGCCACCGACGTGCTATGCGATGTCTGCGGTATGTCTACGCGAGATGGCGAAGGTGAGCCCCAGTACGGAACGATGCATGCGTCATGGGGCAAAGGCTCAGCGCATTGCGGCGAGGAGTATGAGCTTCACCTGTGCGAGAGCTGCTTTTTCTCGCAAGTAGCTGAGATGAAGCGGGTGCGGTGGCTTGCTGTGATGTTCGATGAGGAAGGCGACGCTATTTTGGGTGATGACGCCTTCGGACGCGTTACTAAATCTGCCAAGGAGGGTGGTGGAGAGCCTTGCTGACCGTAAGCCCACGGTTTAGGTCGAATTATGGAAAAGCAATAATTATTGCTGATGCATAATTTTCGCCAGCCTGCAGCGACCGCAAGTGGCGCGCTTCAACGATAGAAGGGCGCCACTGGGTAGTAGACTAGCTTGGCTTCCCCCAAGTGCTTTGGAAGCTGGGGCCATCAGACTTGGGTGGCTGGGTTGGTTTCGCTATCTGTATCGTAACCGGGATCGGGAAATCCACACCCACCATCGCTACCTCACCCTGTTTCAGGTTTGGCAGGAATGCAGCAGCAGAGCGATCGATCTCACCGCAGGCTCGTTCAACGACTTCGCGGTCACGGTCGTTAGTAAGCCGGTGAACGAGCAGGGTACCCATCTGACTGAGCACGCCTTCGGTTATGTCGCGTGGTCGCTGGGTCGCCAGGCAAATGTTCAGCCCGTATTTTCGACCCTCCTTCGCGATCAGTTCAAAGGCATCCAGATTCTGTAGGTCATCCTCGTTACCGACGGTTTTGCCGAGGAAATTATGAGCCTCGTCGAGGATAGTGATTAGCGGCCTTGTCCTGAAAACCTCAGCCCTGAACTGGTCAAGTAATTTTGGACACCGGTTAAGGTTCATACCGCTATCTTGAGCTTTTCCTCCATGGCTACCGGCGTTTCATAGCCGTTGTAGCTGTGGAGACGCTTGAGGTTGTAGCGCATCAGATAAGCCTGGATATCTACTCGTGCCTGCGCTTCGGTCTCGTAGCCCCCTGCGGGCATCCACTCTGACTTCAACGCTCCGAAGAACCGCTCCATGGCAGCGTTATCCCAGCATTGGCCTCGATGGCTCATGCTCTGGTTCAAGTTGTACTCATCGAGCGTGGCTCTGAATTTATGGCTGGCGTACTGACAGCCCTGGTCTGAATGAAACATTACACCCGCTGGCCTACCTCGCGACTCAGCTGCCATGCGCAAGGCGTTACAAGCCAAATTGGCATCTGCAATCATCGAGAACGCCCAACCCACTACTCGGCGGGCATAAAGATCAATCACGGCGGCCAGGTACAACCAGCGCCTGCCAACCTGAATGTAAGTCACATCGCCACACCAAACCTCATTGATTGTCGAAACTTTGAAATTACGCTTCAGCTGATTCTCCGCGATCAGTGCTTCCGCGCCCGATGACCGATACCGGTGCGGCCTGCGCTGCTTGCATTTCAGGCCAGCTTCTCGCATCAACGCGCGCACCTTGAATCGCCCGACTTCATGGCCCTCACGCCGCAATTCCTGCACCAGCGTTCGCGAGCCAGAGGCACTTCGTGACGCGTTGAAGTGCTTAACCGCAAGCAGACGCAGAGCATCCCTGGCCGGGTTTTCACGCCCTTGGCGTTTGCGCCACGCGTAGAAGCTGCTGCGCTTGACCCCAAGCACGCGGCAGCAGTCGATAACAGGGTATTGCTCACTCAGCTCGTTGATCAGCGAGAACGATCTTTGGAGTCCCGAAGCAGAAGAGCACTGGCCTTTTTTAGGATTTCGATATCCCGATCTTTTTGCCGAACCAGCGCTTCGAGTTCTTCAATTCGTTGCTGCTCGGGAGTGATCGCTTTGGCTCCAGCTGGAACCTTGCCGGCTCGCTCTTCACGCACCTGCTCAACCCAACGACGCAACGCCGTAGGCCCAAGCCCAAGGGCCGCGCAGACTTCGGGGACTGACTGGCCACCGTCCAGCACCATTTCGGCAGCTTGGACTTTGTATTCTCTTGAGTAAGATTTACGCACTGATTTTGCCTCCAATTGGGCGCCATCATAGCGCCCGATGAAGATGTCCAAAATCATTAGGCCAGTTCAGCCCGGGCTCGCTGCAGTAGAAGTCTTCCGATAACGTTGGCCACCACCTCACGGGCGTTGAACTCGTATCCAATTGAGCTCAAGCAGACCCTGAACAGCTTCCTGTCGCTGCGAATGAAGCTGTCCAGTTGATCTACGAAACTGGGAAGGTCGGCAGCGGGACTGAAGACGCAGCCCAGCGACGGCGACTCCATCACGCCGAGGATGCGGGTCATCAGGGATGAGCAGTGTGAGATCTCGTTACTCGCCCCCCCAAAACGCTCAGAATCATTGAAAGCGGTCGGGTAACAGCACTCCTGCACTAACTGAGATACCAACTTGCGAGGGTTAAATGGCGTGGTTGGATTTCCTACTAGGCTTGCGTTGTTTCCTCTGTTCATGGCCTCACGGTAGACCTCTTTTGATTGGTCTATCTTAAAGACGATGTGCCTTGGGAACAGGTCAGGTGCGAGATGTACGAGTCGGAGGCTTTTGATCGCCTCCCTCAGTTTAGGGCCTTGGGTTTTACCTGATGGTTGGAAGAGGGCTATGAAGTCGGACTCGGTGAAGCTCGTCGGCGGAATGGCGACTTCTACAGAGCCTCCAGCCAGATGGAGAGGGCTGCCAAGATGGCAATGAACCGTGTCATCCCCAACGAGCGAACGGTACTCACCCGTGGCATCGATCAGCACTACTTTCGCTGAGAAGCGGCGACACTCCTCGATTAGCTTGGATGTCGTCCAGCTCTTGCCGCCGCCTGTGGAGCCTAGGATTGCGCAATGCCTTCCGAAAATTTTCTCAGGAGTGACAGCAATTGGAAATCCGCCATCCCCGGCAACGTGACCAAGGTTCAACGCCACCTCAGGTGGCGCACCATCGACCCCCGTTGAAGTCAGCAATGGAATCTGGGAGATAAACTCTCCTGGGGCGGAATAGACCCGGTCGCCAAGCCGTGGGTATGAGCTCACTCCCGCCGTGACTCGCAAGGATTGCGGGTTTACGGAGCCGAGCAGCCGTATGAAGCCGATTGCATCGATTTGGCGGCTGCCTGCAAAGTCTTGGGAAATCTCCGAGCGATCCCTGTCAGGCAGTGTCACCTCGGTTATGCGCCCGAGCAGCACGGCTTGCTGGCCTTCAATGAGCACCAGCTCGCCCACTTCACCTTTGCCGTACCGGTTGTGTCCCAAGTATTGGCCGCTCACGTTGCCCGCATGTGCCAGGTTGGTCTTTACCAGGTGAGCGCTCACACTCGAAACCACGCCAATTTTGAGATTGCTAGCAAGAATTCCGTCGAGAGCACTCATGCGTTGTGACCCCCCAGGCGTCTGACGGCATTCGCCAACTGCTCTGCGGGAGAGGCTGTTCTCAGGTGCGGAATGTGGCTGACCAGATCGCTGAACGAGCCACTGATGAAGTGGATGTCCAGACCACGCTTGGCGAGGTCATGGAATCTGCCCCAATAGTCGCTTGAGCCATGATGCCCCCGATTATGCAGGTGCGTGATGCATTGGAAATCGCAGAGTATGAGTTTCAGGCTCGGGTTGGATTGGATCGCTGAAAAGATTGGCTCGGAGAGGTGATCATCGTTGAAGCCGAAGCCCGCCACGATGAGGCAGCTGTTGGGCTGACGCAAAAACTCCAAGTAGCGCGACAGAAGCTCCAAGTGAGGCTGCAGGAATGCCTGCTGGTATTTGCCTTTGGCAGGGTAGATGAGGCACGCGTTCCCAGGAGTAGGCGCAGTGTCTTCGTAGATGTCCTTTTCCTCTCTGCTCCAGCTGACTGATCCATGCAACTTCAGTAGCTGGAACACACCTTCGGCGAACTCATGACCTTCCGCCTCTCGCCTGACGATGTCGTAGCTAAAATGCTTGCCATCGAACCGCCGCCTACGGGTGTAGGAGAAACCATCGATGGCCATCATGCCGAGGTCAGAGGCTGCTGTCTCGAAGCACATGTCATAGTTTGTGGTGAAGACCTTCAGGCGAGGATCTCGGACTCGTCGTCTCGCCAGCTTCTGCAGCAACTGCCTGTATGCCGAAATATCGGCGGTAGGGGCCCTCAGGAATGCAGAGCATGCGTCCAGGATGACTGCTTTGACCTCGCTGACGAATTCTTCGACGGTCGCGTCTTTGTTGAAGGCGAGATAGGCGTCGCACTGTGAAAGGAAATGCTCGATGTTTGGATTGATGGTTTCTTTGTAGTGCACCACATCCATCACGCGTGCTGCCGCTTCGGTAGGATCCCCTGAGCCAGGCGTACACATCGAGCGCTTCCACAGATCCCACATGCTCGGCCCACCTGGAGCCCCTAAAGACGTTCCACTTCCTGCCAAGAAGCCCAGATTGGGAACTTGCAATGCCGCAGCGAGCATGTCCGACAGAGCTGTGCGGTTGGAGACGATCCTCCCTGGATCAGATAGTGGAGCGCCCTTGAGGACGAAGTGGGCTTGTTCATTCAACGGCGCCCAATCAGAAGCCCCTGGTGCCAGATAGGCCTGAAGGCCCTTACGGTTGGCATCTAGCTCCACAGGTTTGTCAGCAGCGGGCGAGGGTACTACGGCATCTTCAGAAGGGGTGACGGTTGGCGGGGCGTTTTCGTTGGACATCAACACGATCCTTGAAGGTGTGGCGTATCCCGATGGCGTCCTATGGGCCAATCGAGTGCGCGTGATGAAACCTTTGGGCAACGCAGTGTGAGCATAATGCCATCAGCGTTCTCAAGCTGATAGATGGGGATCAGAACCCCTCTTTCAGAATGAGAATTTGAAGATAGCTGGAGTGCGTGTACCGAGAAGGCTTTCTATGGCGTTGAGCTTCTGCACATTCGCCGGCTTCTCGGCTATCTGGGCCACATTAGCGTTCCATCTCGCCTCGCCAGCATTCGGTCTTGGTACAGCCGCTGCAGGCCTCTTCGGCTTGTGGGGGGGGCGCCCGGGGCGTTGTTGGCCCCCTTTGCTGGTCGTTTAGCTGACCGGTGGGGCAGTGGCTGGGTGAACCTGATTTCTCTTGGCTCCCTGATGCTATGCGCTGTGACTGTGCTGGTTGCCGGTGACGCATCGCTGGTAGCTCTTGTCGTCGCGATTAATCTCCTGGACTTCGGCCAGCAGTCAGGACAGGTGGCAAACCAGGCGCGCATTTTCGGTCTTGAACCCAGCATCCGAGCGCGCCTGGCTGCTGCTGGCCGGCGATGAAGCCGCATTGCCTGGCATCGCGGCAATCCTAGAAACGCTTCCAGAAGACCTGGTTACACATGTCTTCATCGAGATCCCGAACGCGGACGAGCAACAGCCACTGACGGTAAGCGAAAACACCTATGTGCGGTGGATCTCGCGACAAGGCGAAAGCGGTCAGCCAGAGGAAACCCTCGCGGAGGTGCTTCGTTACAGCCCGCTACCTACTCGTTCGGGTGATGCCTGGTTGGCCGGGGAAGCTTCGATTATTCGCTTGTTGCGAACCCGCCTTTTACGCGAGCGTTCATTTGAGTTGGGGCGCGTTCATGCTGCTGGGTACTGGAAGCAGGGTGAACAAGATCACGGCGACCTGGCGGCGGGCTGAGGGGCACCTAATGAAAGCGACCATGGCTGGCTCGATGTTGCCAGCGGCTGCGCCCTTGTCGCTGGTGTTGATGCTCGGTTCCATGTCGGCTTGGGCCGAGACCGCCAATGTTGTAGAGCTGCAGAGAATTCAGATTGAGTCTTCGCCTATTCAAGCAGATCAGGATGGCTGGGTTACGTACAGGTCAAGCGCAGGCTCGAAAACCGACACCGCCCTAAGCAAAGTGCCTTGAAGCGTCGCCGTAGTCGGGTGGCAGCAGATGGACAAACAGAAAACACAGACGGCTACTTGTGGAGCTTGCTGGCTGTTCGACCGCGAGATCAGCCAGCTCACAAAATCTGCCTGACAAGCGAATCATAGCCAGGCTCAGAATGTGTTGTCTGTCATCGACCTGGAAAAACGGCCCATTTTGAGGGGTTATGTATGGGGTGAACAGCATCGGGAGCTCAACGCAAAGCTATCCGCCATTTCGCCCTCGCGAGCTATCGTCCTCAGTAACAGTTTAGAAACGCTACCATAGCGAACTAGGCCGCCACCTTATGTGCCAATTGGTGAAATTAAGGACGGCGTTTTGGCAATCCTGTGTGGGGAACCCGATGCTTCATAAGCAGCTGATCCGGCGTTTAGACTTGATCACCTTACAGCTCTTCGTAGCTGTACACGAAGAAGGCACGCTGACGCGTGCATCTGCGAGGGAGGCTATTGCGGTATCGGCCGCTAGTAAGCGTTTGATGGAGCTGGAGGAGGCACTGGGTGTTCCGCTTTACTCCCGCACAGCCAAAGGTATGGATCTTACTGCTGCTGGTGAGACGCTTTTACACCACGCTCGACGGATTCTGACTGAAGTGGAAAAAGTCGGGATCGAGGTGGGCGAGCACCTGCAAGGGCTCAGAGGCTACGTGCGGATGCTCGCGAACCTGTCGGCAATTATCCAGTTCCTGCCGGAGGATCTCCATGATTTCGTGCTTAGCCACTCCCAGGTTAAGGTGGATTTGGAGGAGCGTCCGAGTGACGGCGTGGTGCAGGGGATCATCGACGGAGTCGCTGACCTGGGTATCTGCTCGATGGACAGCGAGACCCACGGTCTACACAAGGTGCCATATCGTCACGATCAACTGGTGGTGGTGACACGCAACGATCACCCCCTCGCAGAGCGTGATCAGGTCGCATTCGTTGAAACGCTCATGTATGACCACATAGGGCTGCATTCAGCCAGCTCGATCAATAATCGAATACATGCTGCGGCAAAAGCCTTGGGGCAACCCCTTCGTTTACGTATTCATGTCCCTGGCTTCGACGCAGTGTGTCGCATGGTTCAGGCAGACATGGGCATAGGTATTTTGCCACACAAGGCGTTCGAGCTTTTCGGACGAGGGTTGGGGTTGACAGCCGTAAAACTCAGCGACGAGTGGTCAGATCGAACATTGGTTCTATTGGTGCGTGAGGGCGAAGCACTATCGCCGGTCAGCCAGCTGCTGTTCGACCATCTGCAACAGCCTCGCTAACCTCGCTTGTTCGCGAAACGCGAACGCCTCTTTCCGATAAACCGTTGGAGTTTATCTAAGGTGAACCCCTAGTCTTGGTTCAAATTCCAAGAAACAGAGGTTGCACCATGACTGCTCTCAACGGACTTCGGGTGATCGAGATCGGTACGCTCATTGCGGCACCGTTTGCTGCCCGCATGATGGCCGAATTCGGCGCCGAAGTTATCAAGATCGAATCCTTGGGGCAGGGAGACCCTCTTCGTAAATGGCGAAAACTACACGAAGGGACGTCGCTGTGGTGGTACCTGCAATCCAGGAACAAAAAGTCGATTGCATTGAACCTGAAGTCAGCGTTTGGCATTGACATCGTTAAGCAGCTGGCTGAGAGCGCTGATGTTCTCATTGAGAACCTGCGCCCTGGCGCGCTGGAGAAATTGGGGCTCGGTTGGGATGTGCTCCACGCGTTGAATCCAAAACTGACGCTGGTGCGCATCTCAGGTTACGGTCAATCGGGCCCCTACCGAGATCGTCCCGGCTTTGGCGCCATCGGTGAAGCCATGGGAGGTATCCGCTATACCACTGGTACTCCCGGCATTCCACCAGCTCGGGTCGGAGTAAGCTTGGGTGACTCTTTGGCCTCCATGCACGCCGTAATTGGTGCGCTCATGTCGGTATTGCGCGTCAAGACGGGTCAAGGTGACGGACAGGTAGTTGATGTGTCCCTCGCGGAGAGCGTTTTTAACGTGATGGAGAGCTTGGTGCCCGAATACGACATGCTTGGCCATGTTCGTGAACGCAGCGGTGGTGCATTGCCAGGCATCGCGCCATCCAACACTTACCCGACGGCGGACAATGGGTATGTGGTCATCGCAGGCAACAGTGATCCGATTTACAAGCGCTTGATGACTACGATTGGTCGACCAGATCTGGCGAATGACCCAGCGCTTGAGCACAACGATGGTCGAGCCGCTCAGTGCGAGCTTCTGGATGAGGCAATCACCCAGTGGAGCTCTAAGCTGCCGATCGATACCGTACTTGAAGCCTTGGAAAAGGCAGAGGTTCCTGCAGGCCGCATCTACTCCGTAGCAGATATCGTGGCTGACCCGCACTACCAGGCGCGCGACATGATTTTGAATGCGGAGCTTCCTGGCGGAGCTACGGTGAAAATGCCGGGGATCGTACCAAAACTGTCCGACACTCCAGGCCGTGTTAATTGGCAGGGGCCAAGCCTTGGGCAGCATACGCAGTCTGTTCTCGGTGATCTGGGGTTGCCTGATGAGATGATCAAACGTCTGAAGGATGAGGGGGTAGTGCAATGATCACAGACTACTCTCAACGCCTCATCGTCCAAGAGGTGTCGCCTCGTGACGGTCTGCAGATCGAACCGGTCTGGGTCGAGACGTCAGATAAGATCAAGCTCATTAACGAGCTGTCCTTGGCTGGCTTCAGCCGAATTGAGGCTGGGTCATTCGTATCGCCCAAGGCAATTCCTGCTCTGCGCGATGGCGAAGCGGTGTTCCAGGGAATTGAACGTCAGCCGGGCGTGGTTTATGTGGCGCTTGTACCGAACCTGAAAGGTGCCCAGCGGGCCTTGGATTCCAAAGCTGACGAGTTGAACTTGGTGTTGTCAGCTAGCCAAAGCCACAATAAAGCCAATATGCGTATGACCCGAGAGCAATCACTCGTTGCATTCAACGAGGTGGTTTCGCTCGTCCGTGGCAGCTCCGTCAGCTTGAACGGCACTGTGGCAACGACATTTGGTTGCCCATTCGAGGGCCGCATTGATGAAGATGTCGTCATCCGTTTGATTGATGCGTATCAAGAGCTCGGGATGCAAGGTGTCACCCTGGCGGATACAACGGGGATGGCGAATCCGCGCCAAGTCTACCATCTCGTGAAACGCGTGCTGACCCAGCTTCCTGCCTCGCAGCTGACCTTGCACTTTCACAATACCCGAGGTCTCGGCCTGAGTAATGTATTGGCTGCATACGAGGCTGGAGCTCGCCGATTTGATGCTTCGCTGGGTGGGTTGGGTGGCTGTCCTTTCGCGCCTGGGGCCTCAGGCAACATCTGCACGGAAGACTTGGTCAATCTGTGCGAAGAGGTCGGGATCGACACAGGAATAGATCTTCCGCATTTGCTCACGTTGTCTCGCTCGCTGCCTTCCTTACTGGGGCATGAGATGCCGGGGCAAGTGGCGAAAGCCGGCCGAAATTGTGACCTTCATCCTTTACCGCTCGGTAGTGGCTGATACCTGACAAAGCGACAAACGTCGCGAGCCAGAAAACAAAAACAATTAGAGCTTCCCTTAAGAAAGCTCACCTGGAGAAACCTAAATGTCTATTTCCGTTTCCGCGCCTGGCGACGGCATTGCCGCCACTTCCATCGATGAAAAGAAACTCATATCGAAAGTGGCATGGCGCCTGATGCCGCTGATCATGATTTGCTATCTCTTCGCGTTTTTTGACCGAATCAACATCAGCTTCGCGAAGTTTCAACTGCAGGCGGATCTCAGCCTCAGCGACACTGCGTACGGGCTCGGCGCTGGCCTGTTTGTTGTAGGTTATGTGTTGTTTGAAGTGCCGAGTAACATGATGTTGTATAAGGTCGGAGCCAGGCGGTGGATCGCCCGGATCATGATGTCCTGGGGCCTTGCTACCGCGCTCATGGTCTTCGTGACAGCAGAGTGGCAATTTTACCTCTTGCGCTTCCTGATCGGTGCCATGGAGGCGGGCTTTGCACCAGGGGTGCTTTACTACCTGACGCTTTGGTTCCCGCAACACTACCGAGGCCGTATCACATCCATGCTGTTCTTGGCGTCGGCATTCGCCGGTCTCATTGGAGCCCCCGTTTCCGGCTTGGTGCTGGGCCATATGGATGGGCTTTTCGAGATGCGTGGCTGGCACTGGTTGTTCCTGTTGGGGGGACTTCCTTGCATCGGACTGGGCCTGGTCGTTCTATTCACGTTGAAAGACCGTATCAGTGACGCCAGCTGGTTGAGCTCGGATGAGAAGTCCTACCTGGCCAGCCGGATTGCGAGCCATGAAATGAACAAGCACGAAGGGTCTTTGCTGACGGCGCTGCGCCTCCCGGGATTCATGATGCTGGCATTTATTTACTTCCTTATCCAAGTAGCATCTTATGGGCTGAATTTCTGGGCTCCGCAGCTCATTCGTAGTGCTGGCATCGAAAGTGCCACAACCATTGGATTGTTGACCGCTGTGCCTTACGTATGTGGTGCTATCAGCATGGTGCTCGTTGGTCGTCTGTCTGACGCTACGGGCGAACGGAGAAAATTCGTATGCGGCTTGGTAATCATCGGGTCGATTGGCTTCTTCAGCGCCGGTATTTTTGAGGCGCACGTGCTTTATCTCACCGTATCGCTAGCACTCTTGGGCGCAGGCATTATCGCCTCCATTCCAACTTTCTGGTCACTCCCTCCAAAACTGCTTGCTGGGGCAGGGGCCGGAGCTGCTGCGGGGATTGCGCTCATCAACACGATGGGGCAGGTAGGCGGTATTGTCAGCCCTGTTATGGTTGGCTTCATTAAAGACGTTACCGGAAGCACGACGCCGGCGCTTTATTTGATCGGTACTACCTGTCTGATTGCAGCAGCGCTATTGATCTGGGCCTTGCCTGAGAGCTTGAGGACTTTGGATAAAAAATGATGACTTCTTAAAGTTGCCATTGCTAGGTTTAGCCTTTAAATCCAGTTCTCGGAAAAATTGAGTAGAGGCTCAGAGCGCTTTGTCACGAGCACTTGCCAGTCAGAGGCTCTAACGTTCTGTAGCATCAAATGTGCATAGGCACTTATCGGTATGGTGTTTATATAGGCGCCTTCGCCCATTAGTGCTCCCCGCGTTCGCGTATCCGGCTCTGTTTTGGCTCCCCCACAATGCAGGGTCAAAGGCCGAGCCGGATTCGCTAACCTTTAATAAGAGAAGTGCAATGAACCCGATTACCCTCTTTGAGAAACTCTGGCGTCGTCATGCGGTTCTTGATACAGATGACGGCCAAACTCTGTTATATATTGACTTGCAGCTGATCAATGAAGTTACAAGTCCACAGGCGTTCGATGCACTGCGAATGAATGGGCTGAGCCCATGGCGTGTAGATTCTGTGTTGGCCACTGCTGATCATAACGTTCCGACCAAGGATCGGCCTAAAGGCATTACGGACGATATTGCTCGTCGTCAAGTTCAGGCACTTGAGCGAAACTGCGAAGAATTCAACCTCACGCTTTTCGGTATGGACGATCATCGTCAAGGGATTCTCCATGTGATAGGCCCTGAGCAAGGGGTTACCCTTCCTGGGATGTCGATCGTGTGCGGCGACTCTCACACAACGACCCATGGTGCATTTGCTGCACTCGCCTTTGGAATTGGTACGTCGGAAATTGAGCACGTTCTGGCCACTCAATGCCTTTCGATGAGAAAGCTCAAAAGCATGCGTATTACCATCGAGGGCGTGCTTAATTCCTACATAACCTCGAAGGATCTCGCATTAGCACTAATCGGGAGAATAGGTACCGCCGGAGCGACGGGGTATGCCATTGAGTTTGCAGGTTCCACGGTCGAGCGCATGACGATGGAAGCACGCATGACACTGTGCAACTTGGCAATCGAGGCAGGCGCGCGTTGTGCCATGGTGGCATTCGACGATACGACAGCTGCTTACATCCGAGGAAAGCCGATGGCACCGACAGGGCAGCGGTGGAATGACGCCGAACGCTATTGGCGTACTCTTTGCAGTGATGCCGGGGCGGTGTTCGACGCAGAAGTCCGCATGGATGCGAGCTCTATCAGACCTCACGTCACCTGGGGAACCTCTCCTGAAATGGTCGTGGACATCGACGGACATGTGCCATCCCCGCAGGAAGAACCTGATCCTGTCAAACGACAAAGTATTGAGCGCGCCTTGAAGTACATGGATTTGGAGCCGGCTACGGCAATCAAAGACATCTTTCTGGATAAGGTTTTCATTGGGTCGTGCACGAACTCTCGAATCGAGGATCTTCGTCTAGCGGCGTCTGTTGTAGCAGGAAAAAAGGTAGCCAAAAATATTAAACAGGCGCTAGTCGTTCCAGGCTCCGGTTTAATCAAAAAACAGGCTGAGTCGGAAAAGCTTGATCGTATTTTCATCGATGCCGGCTTTGAGTGGCGGGACGCCGGATGCTCTATGTGCCTGGGTATGAACGAGGACAGGCTGACCGCTGGGGAGCGTTGTGCATCGACCTCAAATCGGAACTTTGAAGGGCGACAGGGGCCCGGTGGTCGGACTCATCTTGTTAGTCCAGCAATGGCAGCTGCTGCAGCAATCGCCGGTCACTTTGTCGATATTGGAGAGGTATAAGCCACTATGCAACCATTCACTTTCCTAAAAAGTAAGGTTGTTCCGTTGGATCGCGCCAATGTGGATACTGACGCTATTCTGCCAAAGCAATTCCTGATGATTATCGAACGCAGTGGTTTTGGCCAGCATCTTTTTGATGAGTGGCGTTATCTTGATCATGGAGAACCCTATCAGGACTGCTCAAAGAGGCCACTCAACTTGAGCTTTCCACTGAATCAGCCACGCTTTGAAGGTGCTGGAATTTTGTTGACTCGGGGCAATTTTGGTTGTGGTTCTAGTCGGGAGCATGCGCCTTGGGCTTTGCATGACTGGGGGATTAGGGCGATCATAGCACCGAGTTTTGCTGAGATTTTTTATGGGAACTGCTTCAAAAACGGAATTCTACCAATCGCGCTGGACGAGGCTACCGTCGAAAATTTATTCGTCGCAGTGGAGTACCTACCAGGTTATCAACTCAGCATTGACCTTGAAAAACAAGAGATCCTAGACGACCAAGGCAGCCGCGTTCCGTTTGATGTCGACCCGTTCCGAAAACACTGCTTGCTAAATGGATTGGACGAAGTCGGTATGACGTTGCGCAAGGCGGGTGCTATTCGGCAATTCGAGAAAACGCGAATAGACTTGGAGCCATGGCTTTACGAGAGGTTTTAGCCTTGAATCGCGCCCCAACCGCAAGAAGCTTATGGCTTTATGACTCGCCTCTGGTTCCGTAGACACGTCGAACGGCTGCAAAGGGCGGGAGCGGCCCTGTACTGCCAACCTCAATGCGACTAGAGGACTTTGCTGCAAGCGGAGCGCGCCGGCCCACGGATGGGCCAGAGGCGTGAGGATGGAAGCCCGATAGGGCCGTAACCTGGCTATGCCAGGGTGCGGTTTACGACAGCCGTCCCCAGAGGGGCACGCCCAAGGCATAGCTACATGCCTTGGCCTCAAGTGCTATTGGCTGGAACGGCTGTTGGCTTTCACCGGGGTCGATCTAGCAGGGCGATGCACATGATCACCGGTTGGATCGGTAATTTGAATGACATTACCGTGCTGCCAGCCATCCGCCTGTGGATCTACATCAGGAATACGAATGTCAGCCCGCTCAGCTTTGGTTTTAGCAGCATCCACACCCAAGCGCCGATTGCGCTGTTCGACCATCACCTTGTCAGCCTGCCCATCTGCGGTAAAGCCCATCATCAACTGCGGCACACCCACAGGCAGCGCTTTGTCTTGGTCGGTGTGCCAGGTGTGCCATGTCTTCCCATAAGTATGCGCCAGGCGCTCCATCAGAGCATGCTCAGCAGGTGCTGGGATGCCTGGAGCGATCAGCTGCCCAGAGGAGACCTCATAGCCATGGCTGTGCCAAATCGCCTTCTCCTTGGGTGGTAATCCGGCGAAAAGCTTCTCGTCGATGATGTACTCGAGGCCCATGATCTTTGCGCCCTTCGTGTTTCCATTGAAGATCACGCACTGGATGACATCCTCATTCAGGATGGAGCAGTAGTGGTGCGCTTCCATCTGCACGTCAGGATGACCGTTGTAGAAATGGAAGCCATCCAGGTAGGCGTTGATGGCCTCAATGGGCGGCTTGGACTGCAGCGTCGCGGCGCCGGCTTCCAGCAACTGTGTTTTTGCCGACTCTGGCCGGCCTGGTGTCTCCACAGGAGACTTCGTTTCGGGAGCGGAGCAGGCCCACAGCAGAGTGCAGGCGAGGGGAAGAGTTATCAATTGGAATAGCTGTCGCATGAGAAAGGCTCTGGCTGTTGTCCTTAGAGGACAGCCTTGGCCGACGAAGCGGCCAGCCCAACGGACGAAATGGCCGAGTCGTGAAGAATTGCGGGCAAAAGAAAGCCCGCTGCTAGGCGGGCAAGGTCTATCACACGTAGGGATAGTCGGAGTGTCTCGTATCAGGTGTGAAAAATACGTAATCACAAGGCCGAGGTGCCTGCATGAGCTGATGAGGCGACGTTGACCAAATGCAGACAAAACGCTTAACTGTACAAATATACAGTATAGGCATTTCGTCATGATCACCATTCTCGGCCCTCTAGAACCAAGCGGAGCAAAGCTTCCGCTTTTTTCCTTCCATGTCCCAGCGGGCTTTCCATCACCTGCAGCCGACCATCTGGAAAAGCGGATCTCGCTTGATGAGCTGCTCGACGTGCGAGCCCCGCATATCTACCTAGTACGGGTGGAGGGTGACAGCATGATCGGCGCCGGCATCTTCCCTGGCGACCTCGTGATCGTGGATCGCTCCATCGAGGCTGAACCTGGCCACATTGTCATTGCGGCTGTGAACTGCGAACCCCTGTGTAAACGCCTGGCCCGAGATGGCAGTCAGGTGGTGCTCAAATCCGAAAATTTACGTTATCCATCGCGGTACCTGCTCGAAGGAGAGGAGTTGCAGGTTTGGGGTGTGGTGACCTACAGCGTGCGAAGCCATGACAAAGCCTGAGCGGGTCTTCGCCCTCATTGACTGCAACAGCTTCTACGCGAGCTGTGAGCGTGTATTTCGTCTCGACCTCCGCACCAAGCCTGTCGTCGTGCTCAGCAACAATGATGGCTGCGTGATAGCAAGATCCTCATGCTCGAAGCCGTACGTGAAGATGGGTGAACCGTATTTCCAGATTAAAGACAAACTTCGCAAGCATGGCATCGTTGCGTGCTCGTCGAACTACGAGCTCTACGGTGATATGAGCGAGCGGGTGATGACGGTCATCGAGTCCATGGTGCCCGCCGTAGAGGTGTATAGCATCGACGAAGCCTTCGCTGAGCTCACGGGTATGCCCGGCGACCTTGAGCGCCTGGGCCGACAGATCCGTTCCGAGGTTTATCGGCGGACAGGTATCCCGGTCGGCGTTGGTATTGCCTCAACCAAGACCCTGGCCAAGCTGGCAAATTATGCCGCAAAGAAATGGCAGAGCCATACCGGTGGTGTCGTCGACCTGCGCGATGAAGTAAAGCGAAACTGGGTGCTCAAGAAATGTGACGCGAGTGATGTCTGGGGCATTGGCCGTCGTCTGTCCGCTCACTTGGCGGCAATGGCTATTCGAACCGCATGGGAGCTTGCCCACGCTGATGCCTGGTCACTTCGCAAACAGTTCAGCGTGGTTCTGGAGAAGACTGTGCGTGAGCTTGGCGGCACCAGTTGCCTTGAGCTGGACGAGCCTGACCCACCCAAAAAGGAGATCTGCTGCAGTCGTATGTTCGGTACCCGACTGACCGAGCTGGCTCCAATCAAAGAGGCGGTTGCAACTTACACGTCCAGAGCTGCCGAGAAGCTGCGGGCCCAGCAGTCGCTCTGCAAACGGCTTCGAGTGAGCATCCGCACGGGCATGTTTAATCCGGATGAGGCCAAATACGCCAACGGCATCCTGGTCGAGCTGCCATATCCAACGGACGATACGCGTTTGCTGACAAAAGCTGCGCAGGAGGGCGTGGAGCGGGTTTTCCGTGAAGGTTTCCGTTACAGCAAGGCGGAGGTGCTGCTCCTCGACCTCAGCCAGCCAAACGAGATTACCGGTGACCTGTTCGCGGCTGCTCAGCCTGTGGCGAGCGAGAAGTTGATGGGCGTGCTCGATGCGGTGAATGCTAGGTGGGGTAGGGGGACGATGCGGCTGGCAAGCGTGCCGGTCGATCCAAGCTGGGGTATGCGCCGGGAGATGATGAGTCAGAGCTTTACCACTCGAGTTGATGAGCTCTGGACTGTTTACTGTAAATAACGCTGTTCCAATCTTTGAGCGCGAAGCGGTCAGAAATAGGGTACATGCGGCTGCGTCACATCGCATATCCCCGAAGGGGCTAAGAGTCATACTATAGAGCGCGACATTGAATGATTAACGACGCAGAGGCAACCAAATGAAGCGAACACTACTGGGAATTGCGGAAGCAGGTGAGCCTCTTCTGAAGCAAGCGCTGGAGGCCATCAGAGCCTACAACCAGGCAATGGCCCAGGGCAGACCCGAAGCCGAGATCGAGCGCCTTCGCGTTGCAGCGGATCACCTGTACCAGACCGTGGTCGATTATCAACTGTACAAAGCCGGTACGCTAGGTGAGTCGGTACATTAGAGAGACATGGGGCCATAGGCCACTGAATCGTAGCAGTACGGCTTTCTCGGCTGTCTTCAATCCTTCAAAGGTCAAGAAGCTGAACTGTAGGGCCCTTACTCCCGCTCTAGATTTCTCGCATCTGCTGTGACTGCATCCATAATTCCCATTAGTTCTCGAGCTAAGTCAGGCTCGAAACGTTGCAAATACGCCGAAATTGAGTCGTTGCGTAAAATTCTAGTCAAATAGCCTTTTGCTACAACCAGAACCAACATGGTTTCTCCCAAAGTATCCTCAACAAGCCGGTAATCATGGTAAAGTCTCTCCATTTCTCTTTCCATTTTCACGATATTTTCAGGCGATACACCTTCGACTGAGGTCTTAGTCTCCAATAAGTCCTCAGGTCTTGTTGCGGTCAATACCATCTGCGCGTAACGTCCGGTATAGCAGTTTGCAGAAATCATCATTTCTGCAGCTTCGATCTGCCGCATTGGCTTCATTTTTCTAAGTGCATGGAAGACCGGCTGACTAACCATTCTTGTTTTTAATAGTTCGATGGCCTCTTTCGCTATTCCTTTTAGTAGGTTTTGCCTCAGCTGGATCCGGTCAAGGCTAATATTGAGGACTTCAGCGATTCGCTCGGCAGAAACTCCTCTCTCGATAGCCTGAGTTATCATCTTGCTTTCTTGAATGGGAGTTAGTCGACTTATTTGTCTGTTATACGTGAATCCCTCGTCATCGGTCGAAAGCATACAAAGTGCATGTCGAGCGCTTAGCTGTTTTAACGCTGCTAGTCGCAGGTGTCCGTCAAGTACTAAATATCTCGATGGTCGCTCATTCAAGTCAATCGGCTCATGATGTATAGCTATTGGCTCAATGATTCCAAGCTCTCGTACGGATGCTAGTATCGTTAAATACTTAGGCGAGCAGAGAGTTGATGCTGGGATAATTCGTGATGGCAGCAATTGAGATGTTTCCAAAGTTAATAACCTGCTATCAAACGCGCTTTTAACTTCGTTCATATTTCTCCCTTGACGCGATCCGCTAAAACCTGTGGCATGTCCTCAATGCCTTCACTCTTCAATAGGGAGCAAAAATACTCATCAGAGAGAAGTTTTCTTAATGCTGTGACGATAAATAATAGGCGTTGTTCGCCGATGTCCGCTTTCTTTACCATCAATCTTTGTCTGCGTACCTCAGATTGATACGCATTAAGAAGCTGGCGGGAGGTAGTGATCTTTACAGGTATTTTCTGATGTTTGAAGCATTTCCCGCCAGCGCGACGATTGTCGATTAAGCGGCGGACTTTCATTAATTGCTCGCCCTTCAGCAACCCATTTTCATATGCCTCGAGCATGGCTGCTTGAGTTACAGTATCATCTGAGCGTGCGACTGTTATAGCAATTTTAATTGGTAGCCAGCCTTTTTCTACAGCGCTGATTAATCGCTCTTCACCTTGTCTTAGTAAAATTAGTATTCCGCCAACATAGTTATAGTCTAGGCACGTCTTCTGTGATATTTGTTTGGTGGTGTATCCGCGATCATGTAACGAATTTATTGCTTCTAGCAGGTCGCGGTTCGAGTGCTTTCGCCGCGCGAGATTTTCTACTAGACTGATCAGATATCTGTCCACTTCACTAGCGGTTATCACCACGCAAGGGATTTTTCTCTCTCCTAACACCTTAAAGGCTTCAAATCTACCTTGACCACACACTAGGTCGAAGCCTGCGTTAGTGCGGGCTACAGTTATAGGTCTTTTTAATCCTAGATTTGCTATGTTTTCAACTAATCTGGCGAAAACTTTCTTATTGCGCTGCCTTGGGTTAATAACCTTGATGAGCTCTAAGGGGATTTGTTCAATAGACGAAGCTCGGGCGACATGTAGTGTCAGCGGAGCTTCCTGAGGCGCGTTCATTACGCGGCGCTCGTCAGGTGGAATCGCTTGCTCAGCGTGGACAAGATTTCCAAACTTTCGAAGCGATACAATTCCAGTTCTCGGGGGTTTGCGTCGCCGAGCCGCAAATTAGGCGCTACCAGATCAATCATAGGAAACAGATAGTAATCAAGAACTTCTTCTTCCCCTGGGAGCATGCGTACGGCGACAGTGATGTCGGGGAAAAGGCTGAAGTCGAATCTTACTTGCCAGCGTCGACGATCCGCTCCTATTTGCTGGCAACGGCAGAGTACAATGGAAATTGTAAACTCATCATTAACAAGTACTAGTTGAGTGCTCGGATCTATGGATATTCGTCCTCCTACAGCCTCAATTTTCTGCTGCGTATCAGTGAGTATCTCAGGATAACGTTCTCGTAGATGACGATTGGCTTCAATGAAACTATAGTCCCTAGCCGGCTCATATCCGATGAGACGATAGCTGTCAATCAGACTGCCAAACCGCTTTCGGTAACAGCTGCTTGATGGTATGTCCTCCTGTTCGTCAATGATAAGGCCTGAGAGACACCCTCGCTCTTGAAATAAGTCTTTTAGACTCGTCAGCATTTCTTCGTTTGACCATAAGCGAGTACGAGCCTGAATTATTGCCTGGGCAGCAATAAATAGCGAGCGGTCAACAATTGCTGGAAATGCTGCGTCGGCTCTTATCCATTCAGTCGCGGGGTTGGCGATGCGAGGCATCTTTAGTTTTGCTGATGTATGGTTCCAAACGTTGTTGCCGATATATTTTTCATTCACAAGAATTTGATGTACAACACCGCGCGTCCATGGCCTGTTTAGGTCAGTAAGTAGCCCGCGCCTGTTTAGTGAATCGGCAATTTCTTTTTCTGTCAGAGCCTTTTTAATAAATGAGTTATATATCTCTAGCACTACTTCTCGCTCAGCGTCTGGCCCAGGCGCTAGAACTACCCTGTCGGTTTGAAGACTTTTGTATTCTTTGCAGGAAAGCGTTGCCTTAGGTCTGCCAGCTTGGTCTATGAGGTGGCGTCGTAGGCCGTAACCTGCAGTGCCGCCCTGCCTATACCCTAGCTGAATCAAACGTGACTGGCCGGCAAATACCTTCACAGAAAGTTCGCGGCTGTATTCGCCAGCCATCATTCTTTTCATGCTTTTTATGATGCTGGACACGGGGGAGCCGTCATTTACAAATTGTTCAGCACAATATTCTACTCTAACGCCTGCTTGCCGGCAGCGTACTTCATAACTTGCGCTGACGTCTGGGTCTTGAAAGCGCCCCCACCGACTGACGTCATAGACGAGCACGGTGGCGAAGTCGCAGTTTCTATATTCTACATCCGCAAGCAGACGTTGAAGAGCCTCGCGCCCATCTAGACTGAGTCCACTTTTCCCTGCATCCGTATAGATTTTTACAACATTGAGATTGTGGGTCTGCGCGTAAATGTTGATAGCGTCCAGCTGATTTTCTGTGGAGTACTGCTGATGCTCAGTCGACATCCTGACATAAGCTGCCGCCCTGTTAGTGGTTTCTGCGCTAAATGATGTGCTCGGTCGCATTTGGCAGGCCTATCAGTTGGTTTGTGGCATACCTATTACCCTAGGCAAGACTGCTGTATGCCTATCGGCGCATATCAAATAATAAATTTGGGAGGTGGAAAAATGATCGCGAAAATGGGCAATTCTTTTCCAATAAGCTCTGACGTGTACGCCCATGCGTTGGCGTCAGCGCTGCTGAACGAGCTTGGCACTTCACACAGAGCTATTAAGACCCTGCGAAATTGGACTAACGCGAGTGAAAGAACGACCAAAAATTGGATCTCTGGAGCCAACGGGCCTAGTGGGCTACATTTGATAGAAATCATGCGGCACTCCGATGCCGTTCTTCATATCGTCCTTGAACTCGCTCAACGAAGATCTATCGTCGCAGTGACGCTTCTCCCAGCTTTGAGCCAGCGACTGATCGAGACTGCTCAACTCATTGATGCGTGTCTTGCACCCAGCTTCCACCCAGCCACATCGTGACTTTTACGGAAACGCTCTGCCGGAATGGCTAAGTGAAGCAAGCGCTCGGGGCGATCCGTGTCTACAGTGAAGCGATCGCCCTAGGCCGACCCGGCACAAAGTCCGAGCGCCTTTACGTTGAGGCCTATCACCTGACCGTGGCCGGCTATCACCTGCACGCAGTCGGTACGTTAGGTCAGTCGGTACATTGAGTTGAGATGTGGCATCGGAAGGCCGCTGATTCGCAGCCATGCGGATTGCAGTGCGCTCCTCAGCCTCCATGGAGTGCGAAGCTGGTACCGCAGAAGCTGACGTATTCGAGGCTATGATTCATGTAATCGTATAGGCCCTAGGAAATACCACGATGATGAAGGATCCCAATAGCGTCCTGCTTCCTGATCATCCGATGTACACCGATGCCGTGGAGGCTATGAAACGTTATCACCAGGCGCAAGCCGACGGTGTCAGCGGGGCGGAGCTCGAGCGCCTGCGGCTGTTGGCAGAGCATAGGTTTCAGGCCGTTACTGATTATCAGCTGCGCGCACTTGGCGGCCCATCCGAGACTAGTCACTAGTAATGGCCACTTAACGCCACACTTGGTCAAGGGGGGCCGCTTGGAAGGCCAAGTCGTTCTAGCGGCATGGAGTCATTTGGAAGGAGAAGTAAAGTGAGAAGTCGTGGGCGGAGCGCACCAGCGTGACGGATGGAAGCCCGAAGGGCCGAGACGTCGCAAGGCGATGGCTCGGTTCACGACAGCCGGGCCCGGTAGGGCACGCCATAAACGCTCTACAAGGCTTTCAACATGCGCTCCAGGCTCTGATGCTCCCATGTCGATAACAGGGCAACCGGATCTGTCCGGTCACCAGGATCGAAATCCCAGCGCTGCCCATCCGGGCTAACGCACCGCTCGCAATAGTCCAGCTCATCACAGTCGTTGTAGATCGTGATCCGCCATCCCTCTATATCCACTTCGAAATGGCAGGCGTACGCCTGCTCCCAGGACTGGCTGCCAATCTTGGTCATTTTTCGGCGCCCGAACACCGCCTCTCGCAACACTTGGCAGACGTCCCGCGCCGTCAAAGCGGCTGATGGTACGTCGTGCCGGTTTTGTTCAGTCATACGCTGCCTGTGTCTCTGAGTGAACAGCTATCGATAATAACCTGTGTCAAAGGTGCTCCGGAAAACACGCGGGGTAGGGTGGTGGTTGGAGTACAAATGTGCTCCATAGCGCTATTGATAGCTGTCTTGCTCCCCTCGTGCATCCAGCTGGCTGGTTGCGCTGCCTCCACGAACGACAGTTCAGGCAATGTGGCGATCCGTCTTCTTCTGGCATGCAGCCTTTGAGTCATCTCTGGTGTCCTTGATGTATCGCTCACGAGATCTGCGCTATGAATCCAACGACACCAGACGGACGCTATTTCGTTGTCAAAGGTCGTCTCTGGCGCTGCACGAATCCTTCATTGAGTGAATGCGAGCGGCAACGCCTTGTGTATGCCCTGATGGATGCTCGACGAGATGTCAAAAAGGCCAAGCGCGCTGACGATTCGAGCATGCTGAAATCTGCGCGTGCGCGAGTGAATGCTGCCAAAGTGGGTCTGGGCGAGCGGGGGCCCGTTTGGTGGGACGACGGCAGCCCTGACTACAATCGATGTCGAGTAGACCTTTCGCCATACGCTGATTGGTACAACGCTTTGAATGCCACAAAGGGTGAGTAATGTACGTTGAAAAGACATTCACACCTCAACAGCTATTTGAAATGGTGTGGGAGCGACCTGTTCTCATCATCGCAAAGGAAATAGGTGTCTCGGATGTGGGCTTGTCGAAGGCCTGCCGCAAAGCGGGGATCACGTTGCCTACCCGGGGGCACTGGGCCAAGCCAGCCCCGAAACGCCCGCGTCGTCCAAAGCCTCCAGCCTCTACCACGCTTGTCACTTTTCACGTTCTGAATGTCGAGAAGGCTGCCAGGCTGAGGCCTGAAAATGTTATCAAAGACCCTAAAATCTTGATCGTGCCCACGGAGTTATCTGACCCTCATCCGTTGGTAAAAAAATGGCTAAGTGCAGCGAGGAAGGCCAAAGAGCTCAATAATGCACTGGTATTCGACAAAACAAAGGTATTGAACTCGCACATCTCCCGAAATGAGATGGATCGCTGCGCGCTTCTCTATGACACCTTGATCAAAGCCAGTGAGTCGCTGGGCTACACCTGGGGTGTAGGTAGTAAAGGTAGTTTTGTGCGAGTCGACGGGGAAGAGCTACTGATCACGATCCAGGAGCGCATAAAACGCTTCGATATTCCACCGCCTGCTTCCAAACCTATCAAGCCTGGGCAGCGATGGGAGCCTGACTTTGCCGCGATGAGGGCCGCTCGCTTTGGGTGGGAGCCCACTGGCGTATACTCCCTCATCGTCGATGCGCGATCCGAAGTACTGATTCAAAAAACTTGGACGGACAGCAAAACAGGGAAGCTCGAATCGAAGCTTGGTCAGATCCTTACGGGCTTTGTTCGTATTGCCGCTTCCGTGAAAGCCCAACGATCATCCGATGAAGCTAGTCGCCGTCGGCGGGCAGAGGAGGAGCGAGTGCGCACAGAGAGAATTGACCAGCAGCGTCGGTTGGACAAGCTGCGTCAGAATTTGACGAAAAATCTAGAAAGCTGGGAGCGCGCTCAGCGGCTGCGAGCATTCATCCAGGCGACAATTGAAGCCTCGCCTCGGGACGAAGCAACTCAAATGGCAATGGCAATGTGGGTTAGCTGGGCTACACAACAAGTAGAGCTGCTTGATCCATTAAAAGTAGATATCCGAAAAGTTATTGACCTATCCGTGGACTTGCCGAGCTCAGAATACGGCTACTGGAGCAGCAGTAAGAAAGCCGATGACTGGTGGCCCTGATTTTCATTTGGGTTTGAACTTAACCTGCGTTAGGATTCTCTTAAGAGCAACTACACATTACGGAGTGATGCACATGTCGCGATTGGCCGAATTTCGTCAGCTTGAGCAAAAATTGGCAGCCCAGTTGGCTGAACTGGAAACTATGAAGGGCAGCAGCGAGCTTCAGAAAGAAATCGAGTTTGAGACCAAGCTGCGCGAGTTGCTGGCCAAGTACGGTTTCAGCCTCCGTGACATCATCAACCTCCTGGATCCGCAATCTGGTCGCCGTGCTGCGCCTGCAGTGGTTGAAAAAGCTCCGCGTCGCGCTCGCCAGGTCAAGCAATATAAGAACCCCCACACGGGCGAAGTTATTGAGACCAAAGGCGGCAACCACTCGAAGTTGAAATCCTGGAAATATGAATACGGTTCTGATGAAGTAGAAACCTGGCTCTCTAAGTAAGTCGTAAGGACTGAAGAAACCTCCGCTTTCGGAGGTTTTTTTATGGCTTGAGAACGAGGTCTTATCTGCTGAGCCCATCAGTAACGGCACCAAATGCGTAGCCCCGCTGGCTATGCAGGATCGCGAGTCTGCTTTCGGTAGGGCGGAGAGAAGAGGCTCCAGACGATCAATGGCTCCATGCTCTTCAAGCGGATGGACGTACTGACTCGATGCTGGTTTCGAAACCGCCATCAGTTCAGAGCCTTTTGAGCCCGCCAAAGCGGGATATCAGCGATGCCTGATCGTGTGCGGCTAGAGCTGGTTCGCCCATCAGAGCAGGCATTTTTGCGTGGATTACAGGGGATTAGAAAAGGGGCTCACGAAAAA
Organism: Pseudomonas sp. BJP69; assembly: GCF_007633355.1. Classification (NCBI taxonomy): domain Bacteria; kingdom Pseudomonadati; phylum Pseudomonadota; class Gammaproteobacteria; order Pseudomonadales; family Pseudomonadaceae; genus Pseudomonas; species Pseudomonas sp. BJP69. The sequence continues at coordinate 2,802,373 of NZ_CP041933.1, read as the reverse complement.
TAATTTCAAAACACCCCCTTGAAATTTTTTTTGCGAGACGGAGTATATATTTTGTAATCAACAAAATGCAGGGTGCTAGGGCTCCCTCACCGTATCCGGCACCTCTCCTACCGCTTCCATCGCTGGCCTTCAGTTGCCATCTAGAATTCCTGTCTACTTTTTGACCAGTTATCCTGTCCTCGGGTCTTGATGACTGACTATGGCTTGGGAGCTTCGCTAAAGTAGTCGCTTCCTCCGGCCTTCAGGCCGGCTAGCTTTGCTTTTGTACTCAAGTTCAGAGCCGTCCCAATTTTTTTTGAGATGGGATCGTGTGGAATGCTCTACAGAGGCTATGCCGAAACAGAGGTAGGCTGCCCGCGCCGAGCCGCGCCTAGCTGCTTGCTTAGTCGTAGATCGGGTTGCGCGCTCTTCAGCGTTGCAGGCAAACGGGCCGACGCCTGAGCACATTAGAGGTTTTTCATGCACGACGACCATAAGGCTCAACTCACAAAAGCTACAGAAGGGCTGCACTATTGCGACTTGATTCTGACCGCCCAAGAGGCCAGGGATCTGCAGGCGCTCGTTCAAGAGCTCCAAGCAACGGGTAAGCACCCTGGGCTCAGTGGTGTGTTCAGAACCATTCTGGAAGAAACCTGGAGCGGTGATGAACCGTGGCCCACGATCTCATCACCATCGAAGCCCGAGCTCGATTGAGCTCATGTCACTTCCAACGAGCGGCTGCTCGAATGCTGTCTGTAGTTCAGGAAGCTTGAAAGCAGAGCTGGGTTTAGAGGGCTAGCGACGCCTGGTGTTTGCGAGGCTTACGAGCAGTTGTGCAATGGGTGGTCTGCTCCAAACCCGGTATACCCCCATCGCACTCTAGGCCTTCAATCTCCGAGCGGAGGTCATCGATGAGTTCGACTACGGATTTGCCGGACTCCTGGCTCAAAGTGAAAGTCAGCAACGTCAAGGGGCTCAACTCAAGACGCTGGCTCACCTGTTCGAGCTTGTCCAACGTGAGGCTTGATCGAGCGCTTTCCAATTTGGAGAGGAAAGTCCGACTCGTATCACCAAAGTCACGCTGCGACAGGTTCCGCTTACAGCGAAGCGCCCGAAGGACGATGGCGAATGATGACTTCAGTGACATGTACGGCTCCTCCGTATGACTTTCCTCAGTGACCTCGACACTGCAACCGCTATCCACCTCGAAAGCTGCGCTACTAGCTGGGCTAGGCGCCGGGTGGGTGTGCTCCATTCCGTCGAAATACTGTTGATGCGTACAGTATAGCTCGCTAAGCTCGGCCTGAGAACATTTGTACTCTTGATGGTGACAAGCGTAATGAATCACTCAGATGAGACCGTCGACGACTGCTTCGCTTTCTTTTCGCGCGAGGAACTGCTCGAGCAGCAGCCCCAGGTTGCAGGCATTCCTGAACGACCTGGGCTTTGAACGGTTTCGGATAAGAGCTTCGTTGGCGCATGGAAATCCTGGCGATAAAGGTGATCGCGTCCGCTTAAAAATACGCGGACACCATCGCCCTTAAAGCTGGAGTTCGGAAGGTGAGTTGGCCGGACGCTTACCGTGAACCGATCCTAGGTTTACCTAGTCTCGGCCCTGCGGGCTATCATCCTCACGCCTGCGCGCTCTGCTTGCTAAGCAGCTTCGCCGAGTAAGCGACGCTCTTGGCGTCCGTTGTCACGGGACAGGCCCAAACATATTCGGTCAGAGACTGAGCATCAGCACAATAGCATCCTGCTCCAATGCGTAAAACTAAGCCGCATCATCGAGCTTGGCGAGCTTCTTGAACGTATCGATCTTCTCGAATTCGAGTTCTCTCAGGATCGTCAGCTTTGCTTCATTCTTGTCCATCCCTCGCCGAGGCTCATCAAAATCGATTTTCTTGATGCGCAACTCGATCTCGCTGTCTCGGTTTTGGCCGTTGTTAAAATCAGTGAAACCTAGCGAGATGACACAGTGGCCGTCCATGCCGGAAAGGCTGAACCTGAACCTGGCATCCAGGCGGTGGATGAGCAGGCAAGGGCGGTACTTGGGGTTGCTCAGAAACTCCGAGTCCTCAAGGCTAGTGCCTCGTAGATCCAGGCCGCGAATCCGCTCCTGCATCCATTCGAGCGCTTCAGGCAGCGTGTGCTCTTCGTCCGGCACAAGTCCAATATCGACCACTTCCTCGAAGGACACCGTGGCGTACTTGCTGTACCGGGTCAGCCCCAACAGGTAGTCAAATCGATTGACGTTGGTGAAGTCGCAGAAGCGAATCTGGCGCACCTTGGCCTTCTCTGTGATCTGTCCTTGAGCCTTGAAGTGTTTGATCAAGTGTTGCGTGACAGCCCGGTTCGTCTGCTTGGTTTCGGGGGCCGTGTGGGTGCTGATCACGATCAGCTCGTCCTTGGAGGTGTTTTTCTGAATTTCGATGGACGCCGTAAACCGCTTGCGCGAGTCTGCCCAGCTTTTCGAGCGGTCGAGGCGTTCGATCTCAAAATCCATGCGGATCGCGTCCAAGCTACCTGGCACTGGGTAGAAATTCGGTGCATTGAGCACTTTGAAGTTCTCGAAATCCAGATCGAGGATTCTGTTGATGTTGATGTCTTCAGGAATGCTGCTGATCAGCGTTTCGGTGCCGGCCCATTCAATGATCTGCGTCGTGGTCTTGGGGTTATCTTCCTTTGCCGTATACAGCTGCTGCAGCTCCACAAACTCTGTGGGTTTGATCAGTGACAAGGTCAGGGCAGGGATGGTTTGTTCCTTGTCCTGCTGCGAGGTGAAGACGCCGCGTAAGCGCAGCAGGTTCTTCAGGTCGCCTTTGGACACGAACGGCTGGACAAGATAGGCCCTGAGGCTCTCACCCTGAGGCAGGATCGCGTTTTCGCTTTCCATACGCATTACGAGATGCTCCTGAAGTCTGAGCGATAGCTAACCACTTCCACCAGATCGGCAAAGCGCTTATCGGCGATTGATGCCTTGGCCACAGCGGCCTGCCTACTGTGTTGGCTGAATGTGTAATCCGGGAATGCGATCAAGACTTGCTGGGGAAAATCCATAGCGACGGAGCTTAGGTAGCCGATCAGCCTGCGCAGGTTATGTTCGCTGAACTCGTCATCACTGCACACGGCGAGTTTCTTCTTCCCGTCGTGATCGATGAAGAAAGGAATGATCCCACTCGTGAGGTACTCGGCAGGCAGGACGTCTCCAGTCGCCACGCGTTGTGAAGGATCGACATTTTTGCCGGTGGAGGGGTACAGGAATTTCACATTCGCCGCACCGAAGGTGGTGCGCACATAGGAGATAGCTTCGAAAAGGAAACTGGCGCGTCGGTTGTCTACCACGTAAATCGTGCCGTAGTTGAATGCATCGATCCCTTTGCAGTTAGCGACCTCGGCCACCACGTCGTGGTCTTTTGCATCCTTGTCGTTGATCCAGAACAGCACGCCTGAGACCACCTCTGCGGTGATCCCTGTATGCCCAGCGTTGAGCTGCTTTTTCTGGGGCGAGCGCTTGAAGCATTCGACAGCCATGGCCAGGTCAGTGAAGTGACTCTTAAACGTGCTCGTTGGCGAGCTAGGGTAGGCGTGGGTCGAGAACTTCGAGGAAATGCACAGGTGCTTCAGCACGCCATCCTCCAGAGGAGAGCGGCCCGTGTAGACGTAGTCAATGCCGTGGGAAGAACGTTCGGAGCTGGATGTCTGGTGAGCAGCGGGTCGTATGCACCCCACATCAATCCCCCTGATCGCTGCTTTCCACCCGATCAATTTCAAGAACGAAAAGACGATGTCTTCCCCGTGCTCCCCAATACTCTTCGACCACTCTCCCACTAGCGGGCTCCTTAACTGATTTTCAAAAGTGCGCAGCGAGGCCTGCCTTCTGGCCAGCCAATGGATCTGTATCGTGTCGAGAATACTCTATCGAGAAAATGCTGTTGGGCAAGCAATTTATGCGAAAATCGCTGCAGGCCCCGTAACTAAAGGGCTGCGTTCTGTGTGTTAAGGTTTTTTACAAAGCGTTAAAAATACACTCAATGTGTAGAGTTCCACTTAAAGTGGATAAATTACACGTTTCGGGAACAGGAACTCTGTTTTTATCAGGGTTAACAAACAGTATTGCTGTTATTTTCACAATTCGTGTAAATGCCTAGGTGTTCAGTCCACTTAGTGTGGATGGAAACTTTCGGTCTGCTTTCGCATTCATTGCCAGCGCTGTGCAACCCTACGCTGGCAGGATACTGAGTGGGAGCCTGGGGGTGGTGCGCACATCACGCTATTTTCACATCTCAGGTCTTAATCTGACCTGGCTCATTTACGTATCTCCCGGCCCGCCTCCTTCGCGGGCTTTTTTTTTGCCTCTGATGTCGCTTCACATGGAATCGCCCGCAGGGTGTTTGTACCAGCTCAAGCACTGCGCTTTACCAGGACGCTTCACAGTTTCAGAGGCGCGACTGCGATCCTCTGTTTGATTGCGTTGGCGAGGCATCACACGTGTGCCGTTCTCAGATTGCACATCAATCCAGTGAAGGGAAAACTGGTGGCTAGGCCACCAGGTCAAGCGTGCTAGGCGGGGTCGATCTCTGCCACCTTGCTTTGCTGATACGCTGCCTCGTTGATATCCAAGATGCCGGAGATGAAGACCGAGTGCTCAGAGGTGGGGTGCGTGTACTTGTTGTAGGTAAAATGTCGCGCCAGGTTAGTGAGCTGCGGTGGTTGAGAGAGGTATTTTACGAACTCTGCAGCGGTAGGTCGTTCACCCTCCCAGAGCTGATGGAGGACTTTTTTCTCTATACGCTTCCCATCTTGATAAGCCGAGGCCGTGATGGCTTTATCTTTGAAGAATTTGCTGAATGCCGAGTAGTCAGTGTTGTACACACCGTTCAGAGCCGGGCTCGAATAGGTGAGCGAGTTCAGGATGACAGGGACAATGGTCAGATCAGCCAGTTTGCGTCCAAACAAGGACTGCACTACGTCAGGGCGAGCGTTAAGCCCCGCCTCCAATCGCTTAATCTGTTCTACAGTATCGCCTACGAAGTTGGCGTACCGGCGAGCCGAGACTGCATGGTTCCCTGACAACGTCCTGTTTTTGCATTCAATCAGGAATAGCGTGTCATCCAGCAGCAGCAGGGCGTCATATTCGTAAGGCGCACCTTCGTAGCTGAAATCGGTGGTTTTGCAGTTATGACCGCATCCCTTCAGGAATTCGACGACTTTCTTCTCGAAGCCCTTGCCTTTCTGGTCGAACTGCGTCTCCAGTGAGGACAAGCGAGAGAGGATTACAGTAGGCAGGTTCGAAGCTTTGAATGCCTCTGTCAGCACTACAAATTTGTCACCCTGGTAACGGATCAGTGGAGAGTCGTAGAGATCCCGGCTGTTTCGACCGAACGTGAGATGATCAATCAATGTCGGAATGCGGGATTCTGGGATGTCGTAATCGCGGAAATGCTGTTCCAGCTCAGCCAGTCCGTACGTAGCCAGAGGCGTTTCTTCTGCTTTCAAACCAATGATCAGGTGCAGGGAGGCGTATCCTCGTAACCACTCGCGCATGGTCAAGCCGTGGTACAACGTCTTGTCGGAGATGATGTCGAAAGACAGATACTCCAACAGCGCTGTCAAGGTGATGGCTTCCTCTATCGAGATGAAGCGGTAGTCCGACAAGCGTGGAATCTTCTCACCTTCACGCATGACTGCTTTGTGAAGATTAGTGCCGAGCATCAAGGTTGCGGTGCTGTTGTACAACCAAGCGTGCATCCTGCGGTTGGCCAGGAAGTCCAGCTTTTCCTCCAGCGACGGCTCACGGTGGAAGACTAATCGTTCCGTGAACTTGGTGTAAAAGCTGTCGGGGAAGGCGCCCTCAGGAACTCCTGCCTCCTCCATGGTTTTGATTTCGCCCCCAAACGATAACGTTCGATGTGCGATGTCCTCTAGAGAGCTCCACGATTGAGCGTACATCTCGACTGAGCCGGCCTTGAAGGTATGCTCGTCCGTGACGACGACGCGCTCAGGGCCAATCACTTTCTCGTTCACATACCAGCGGTGTTGATGCGCAAGCATTTTGAGCGTAAGCGTCAGGCTGGTGATGATTGTCGAAAGCGCAGCGTCAACATTGACGTCTTGACCCTCTGGCCCTTTGATGATCATCATCTCGGGGATCGAAGTGATGGGGTGTTTGAGCGTCTCCTCAAGCGCCAGTGTGGCAGACGCCTGGAGGTCTTTAAGTTGTGCAGAGGCTCGCTCAATGTGGCTCCAGAACTGTATTTCCTTCGAGTGTTCTGAAATTGCACATTGCGGTAGGGAATCACGAATTTGATCGAAGCATCGTTCGATCTTTGCGATTTCTTCGAGCACTTCGTTGGCGTAAGTCAACGCTTCTGCGTGCTCTGCCAGCTCCGGAGCCTGTAGCAGCGCGGTATAAAATTTGTCGCGTTTCGTACGGTTACCGTGGATCTGGAAGGAAGTGCTTTTATCTCCCGCAAAAGCGAGCTGTAGTGCGAAAGCCCAAGTCACATCATGAGTGTCAATGTGCTTCACCGCGCTTAGCGCTTCTGTCAGATCCAATTGTTGGAGGGCTTCCAGGAAGCGTTGGTTGTGATCCGTTGCGTCGTTGCTCATGCTACATCCTGTATGTAGTGGTGTTTAGAGCGAAACAGAGCTTCGCACTGATTAATGACCAATGTGATTCTCCGTCCACGCTGAAGGTATCGACTCGACGATCCAAAAATTGAAGGCCAATGGCCATCTAAAGGCTGCGACGCTGCGCATGGACTTAAGCTTGGCCACGCCCCAGGCGCATACGACGGGCAAGCGCTGGCGAGCAGCGGCGTAGAGAATCGCTGTCCCTTCAACTGAAGCCTCTAGGTGCAGGCAATCTGCTGCGTTGGTTCTGAAAAATCCCACCGTTGCGTTCACCTTTCCCAGAAGCCTTTTTGAATCAGCATCGAGCCCTCGCGATTCACTGGGCCTCCGTGAATGTAGGCACGGGAGAGGCCTTGGTTGAATGTCTCGCAACCGATTTCAATCTGAACGCACCCACTGCAGGAGTTGCCTGCATCCGTGCACACGGGATCGAATGCGCAGTTGAAGGTGAACATGCTGGCGTCGTCAAACCATGTCTGCAGGTAGTGCTGGAATAGTGTCAGGAGCCCACCAGCGGTGTAATTCTGAACAGAAGACACGTACAGGATTACCGACAGATCCATAGGGATCAGGTACTCCTGGATGCTTTTGGAGTCGTACCCAGTATGACGGCGCGCGGTCAGCATGAGCGCATGGCTGATGGTGTGTAGCAGATTGAAAGGGGCGCCTTCTTCAGGATTCCGAGCTGGAATTTCCCTAGCCGCCTTGCCAGGGAGCATGGACAAAACGTGGTAATGGCTGAGGAGGAGGGCATGGCTGCGTACTTTGTCAGCAAAGACCTCTTCGCCAGGTGACTCCAAATAAGCAGAGTCGACGCACCAACGTAGCACCTTGCGAGGATCCAACCGTACCCATAATGCTTCGGTCTTTGCAGACATTGCATAGATTGAGGTCTTGCCTTTCATGGCCTCGTCGACACGATCAGCAAATGCGTTGAGCATCACGGGTGGGGTACCGGGGTTTACCGATGGCGAGCTTTTCTCGCGTGTGTAGCCCAACGTGGCCAAGACCACACGCAAGTCTGGGATGTGGGTGACCGAGTCGATGCCGTATCGCTCCTGGACGCTCTGCCACTGTGTTGCCAGTAGATCCCTTTGCACGCTGTCGCTGGTCTCGGCGATCTCCTGAGTGATGGTTCGACCTTGTACATCATGAGGCAGGAATACGGCCTCCAGGGTGCGCCTGTTGGTGACAAGGTCAATGATCCTGCCGGGGTCTGAGATGAATGTGCGAGCGGCACTGAAGCATCCTGACGACGCCGCGAGCTGCGACTCGATGATGGCGGCCTGCTTGCGAGTCGAATTGAGCAGTTCAGCCAAGAAGTCATCATCTGCGGCCCGCTGTTCATATTTGGCGATGCTAAGCCGCTTTCTCTCTAGCTCAGCACGCAGTGCTGCCTGCTCTTCGGCATCACCCACATTCGCAGACAGGAGCAGCTCCAGTTTCTGCTGCAGCTCACGTCCCGACATCCTTTTCAGTAGCGCAAGCGTGATCCCTTCGGATACGTCTTGGGCAACCCCTTCAGGCCCTTCAGCGCCGCCTTGCAAGCTCTGCAAGAGACTTGCAATCAGCTTTCCAAGCTCCTCGCTCAGTGCAATGTATTGGGTGCTCTGTGCGTAAAAGGACTCTCCGCTCGTGAGCGGTGTACCACGTTTTTGAATTTCATCCTGGTACTGATCACTGCAGGCCGGGCACTTGTCTTGAGTTGACCCTGAAAGCTTGTTACCCGACTCCACGTCAAAGAACGAGGAGTGGAAGAACGAGCCACCGTCGCGGTAGCCGATATTGGGCGTGCGGCGCGCGGCAGGATGAATGTGAATGGGCTTGGCCAGGCCGCACCGATGAACAGACACGTACGGAACCTGGATCATTTCTCCTGAGCAACCTGGGCGCTTGCATGCAATAAAGCTTCTGCCGTTGCGCGCCTTGATCCGAGCCTGCATCTTCGCCAGTGTTCGGTCTTCGGGTTCTCGCGAATCGTAAAAGTCCAGCACTTTGCATTTTCTGCACGTCAGGATCAGAGGAGCAGGTGAGACCGAAATTTCAGATGGGGACTGAATCTCCAGACGTTTTTTTTCGGCAGCAGTCATAAATGTGGGGTCGATTGAGCCACCCGCCTGCTCCCAGTCGATGACGAAGTTCAAGACAGCCTCACGCAACTGTTCTTTGTCGACCCCGTCCAGGGCTGATCCGCTGTTGATGACCCCCATCACACGACCGTAAGCCTGATTTCGAAGCCGCGTGTAGGCACCCGGCAGGAAGGCTTCCCTGAAGAGCCGGCTTCGGCTGACGTACTCCTTATCCATTGCTATTCCCTCACCTGGCCAGAGCCATGAATACTTGGTCTGCCGCAGGGTCGACCGGCTTTATCAGAATCTGGTTTTCGATGTCTCGGAATGAGCGAAACGGAGCAAACCCGAAAATATCGCCCAGAGCATCGCTCAGCTTCTGATCATTCTTACTCCCGGGCCAGCGCGCCAGTTCATAGAGAGCGTTGTCTACGCGAGCGATCAGGGCGGCGTTGAAACCTGCAATGACCCGTGAATCGAATTTGCTGTTCAAGGCAGCCGGAATGCGCAGAGCGTTGACCACCACTGTCTTGATCTGCTCAGCTGCCGTCTTGCCAAGCTCACTGCGCAAGAGTGCAACCAGGTGGGTTACCTGATGGTTCACTTCAGCACCCCATGGCTGTTGAGGCGCCCAGTTCAGAATCACCGCAGACAGAATCCCGGGGAGCGTGCGATCGATGATGTTCGGGGCAAATCGGTTGATCGGCACCGAGTCCACGAGTCGATCAAGGAACGTGTGGTAGTCGCCGAAGTTCATGAAAACGCCGGACTCAAAGAGCTGATGTGACGACAGCACGCAAAGCACGATGCCTGGGTGAACTCGGCCACTTCGTGCAGACGCCTGAATGTATTCCGCTGTCGATTTCGGCCAACCGGCGACAATCATGAAATTCAATTCCGCGATGTCGACACCGTGAGATACAACGCTTGTGGCGATGATGTGCCGGCAGGTGTCGTCTGCGTCTTTGCTTTCGACATGGCGGATGGCGTCGAGGATCATGTCCAGGCGTGTCTCCCCATCCAGTAAACGGGCTTTACGCTCGGTATCAGTACGAGAATTGAGTTCCTCCATGTAGCGCTGGATTTCGCTGATGCTTCGTTTGCTGTTGGCGTACACCAAGTCAGTGTTCAAGTTTTTTTCGATGTAGTGCAGGGCGTCCAGCGCTTGGTCACTGCCAATGCCTATGGCTTGGAGAAGTTGTCCATCCGCGTTGGCTAGCTTGTTTCGCCAGTCATCTACCTGATCCAGAAAGCGGGAGCTTGCCTCCGCGACCGCCTTCATGGCGATTCTGCTGCGACCGATTGGGAGAATGCCCGTAAACCATCGGCGAATCAGCGCTGAACCTGTTTCGGCATCCTTCGCTTTGCGGGCGTAGAACGACTCTCCCTGGTTCACGCCAGGTGCTGGAAATCGAATTGCGTTGCGCAGGTACAGGTGATGAATGTGGTCTTCGAAGTCCTTGATCGTTGCGGTTGCCGAAAGCACTTTAGGCGCACGACCACCATGGCTGATCTGCAGCGCGTTCAGCAGTGTCTCGTAATGAGCATCGAAATTACCTAACGACTCCCGCAGCAAGTGGAGTTCGTCTTGCACCAGAAATGAGAAGCCTGGGTCTTTCATGAGGCCGAGCGGCACCACTCTGAGGGTGCTCGTACGGGTATTATTGCCGCACTCGACCGCTTCCCATTTGTCACTTTGCTTGCCGATGCGGCGGTGCTCGCATTTGGACTTTTGAGAGAACCCATGCTCTGTGCAGAAGTAGCGGGCTCCACCAAAGAAATTGACGAAGCGATGGTTGTGGCCGATCACGGCCAGCTTGTCGACGGTGCCAACCAGCACAGATGGGAGATAGCGATAGCATTCTTCGTCTGAGACGTAGATTCCGATTTCGCCCTTGATCCCCTCCCCATGCTCGCCAGGGTCGGCTTCGCAGTTAGACCAGCACTCAGTGTTGTTGCATACATGCTTTATGCGGGCACGAGCCATATCCGTGACGATGCCGATCGATCCGGCGGTGCCGCAATATGGGCAGTCGGAGATGAACTGATACGACTTGAGGCGCTCATCACTCAGCGACGGCAAAAAGCCTTTGTATACGTCTTCCCCATACGTGCTGCTGATGCGATTGGGTGTGCCTTCCCCTGTGTAATAGCCAACGGTGAGCGGCCAGCCACCGAGCCGTTCGCGATGACGGATCTTGTTGGTCTGGGCCAATACATAAGAGAGGCGTTGGAACTGCTGCACCGACAGCATACGCAAGGGGAAACGGAGCCAAGCCGTTGTCCCGTGGTCGCGTCCTTTCAGTCGACTGTAGAGCAGGGCCATGCTGATGATGCCCAAATACGCCTCAGTCTTGCCGCCGCCGGTGGCGAACCAGAGCACGTCTGCCGTTTCCATGCTCCCTCTAAGGTCATCCAGAGGCGCGTGGCGTTCGTAGACGGATCGAACCTGTGTCAGAATGAATCCCAGCTGGAACAGGTGCCAACCGGTAAACTTCTTGCCTTGGATCTTGATAGCAGCAGCCATCGCTTCGTTCATCCACTGGAAGCATTGGCGTAGGTCGTCATGTTGACGCAGAAGGTCAACGCCATCGCTTATCCGTGCTGTTTCCTGACGGAAAGCTTCACGGTCTGCCAATGCAACATCCCGGTCAGCCATCAGGCCAGCCGACTCCAGCGCACTGATACGCTGCGCCCACTCGCCCAGGTACCGCTCCTGAGCTTTTAGAAAACTGTCGCACAGCAGCAGGGGGTCTTTCGCAAGCAATTCATAGCTGGGGGCATATTCCATTTTCATGTCAGCAGGCGATGGCGCTTCAACGCGAGGCTGAGCAAACGTGGGCATCCCATCTGTCATGAATTGGTTCTTGTCGACTTCAAGCACTGCACAACTGATCCCATAGCCGGGAAGGCCATCATCATCCCGGTATCTGTACTCCTCGGGCTGCAGACGATGTGGAACCTTGTGACTTTGACCGGCGATGAGCTTCAGCACTAAGCGGGCATCCAGGAGGTAGGGGGAATCAACCCCAAATGCCTGGGCATGCTCGGTGGTCGTCTGATTCTCCAAGAAAACTTCCAGCAAGAAACTACCGGCGGCACTGGTTCCAAATGCTGAAGGGGTAGGGCGAAGGCGACCTCTGAGGTTGACCCCATAGTTCAGGATCGCGGTTCGGTCGCTGATGATTTGCTCATGAACCGTACGGTTCAGGCCCAACTGGTCAACCAGGGCTGTCTCGCTCCAGTCGAAATTGAAGCGCGCCTTGCCGTTGACGTTCGTGCGGCAACGGCGCATGACTCTTGGGTCGCTCAACCATCGCTGTTGTTCATCGGCAAGCGTGGCCGATAGGTCAGCTTTAGCTGAGACCCATTCGTTGGGTCTCGCCGGATCCAGTTCCAGGGTGATCGATGTGAAACTGACGGTGTAACGCTTGAACGCAACGGCCAGGCTCTGACCTTTCTTGGGTGAGCCTTCCTCCAGGACGAGGTTTTCCTCCATGCTTCGCAGGTCAGGAATGTAGCGATGGACGACGTCGAATTGGCCGCCCAGCTCACATTTGATAGCCCCTTCTGAATCCGGTGAGACCAGCAACACGATGCCAATCGAGTTAGGTGGCTGCGGCCCGGTATAGTTAGGGTCAGGCGCTGGGCCTAGGCAGCCCACCAGACTCAGGCGACTTGGCTCGATGCCGTCATACAGCTTGCCGTCAGGCGGTAATACGTCCACGTTTTTATCGCTAAGTCGCAGGCGCATCTCTTGCAGAAAAGCTGCCGTCAAGCCCATCTTCTGCCGATAAGTGAGATCCATCGCTCATCCTTAAGATTGAGTGGTTTCCAGGTGTTTACCGGCGTGATGAATCACGAGCAGCTTTTCATCAGCATCCCATTCAAAATGAATGCGCAGGGTGCGTACCGGGTCACGAGCATTGCCCAGGCAAAAATGCTTGTTCATGTCGGCGGGCTTTCCTTTGTACCTGCGATCGTCCGCATACATTCCCATCGTTACGGGGGACATCGTCGGTTTGAAATCGATGAGCTCCTGCTTGAAGTTTTTCAGCACATCGTTAAGCCGGATTGCTCTGTCGTTGTAGTGGTCGTAAAGCTGCGTAGCCATCAGCGACAAGCACTTTCTAAACCTTGTGTGATTCCGGTAGACCGAGTCGCGCATGGATTTGACTGCTGGCTTGGTCAAGCAGATGCGTCCCGGATGGGCTTTAACAATGTCGTTTGCAATGTAGATCAGCCCCTCATCTTTTGACGCGACAACCTGAGCGGTGGGCAGGCGTATGGACGACACCGTGGCAATTTCGATCATGTCGTCAAAGGCAGTGCCATCGACCTTCAACTGCCCGATTTCAACGGTGGTTGCGCCCTTGCCGCGCTCCAGAATTGCCTTGCGAAGCTCTTTGCCAATTTTTTGGTGAGCGACACGTAACTGCTCGATGCCATTGCTCACGTACACCGACGCCTTATCAGGTTGTTTGGTGCCGGAGAGTCGGGCAAAGACTGTGACCGCCGTACGATGACGTGGGCCGTAAACCTTGTGTCGGAACCAACTGGCTACGGTGGCATCGCCTACCGTAACGCCTTCCTTTCGTAGATGGACTTGAACCTGCGAGACCGACATGCGAGCGCATACGCTATCGACCATTGTCTTCCAACGGCCTGCGGCACGAAGAAACTGCTGCAAACCTTCCGATACAGCCACCATTTCGAAAAGCGTTTCCTGGGTGGCGATTCGCTCGTCCGTGTGTTTGAGCAGAATGATCTGATCCCCTTCGGCCAGATCATCTGGCTGAGTGGGGTGGATTTCCTCTTCCCGCAGCACAAGCACCGGGCGAGTCTTGTTCCAGGGGATTTCTGCATCTGCCCCCTCCACGGATATCCACACCAGGTCTGGAGCCAATGCCTCTCCACCCTGCACAGAGGCCTTGGGCTCTGCGGGTTGTTCTACCAACAAGTCGAACCAGTTCTCGTACTCCATCTCGAGTGGTATCGCCACGTGGCGTACGCGAGGCGGGTATTGACTGCAATCAGGGGAGTAGATTGGCTCAAGTGCCGGTGGCTGTGATTGGGTTTCGAGATCTTCGCATCGACGATCACTCCAGCCTAATTGCCACTGTGTGAGCTTGTCGCCGTGTCTGCAGCTCTCAGCCCCGTGCTTGATCCACCAAAGCTGAAGCATGCGCTGCAGGTAAGGTTTCTCGTATTCATAGGCGGGGATGATCAGCCGCTGACAGGGCGTGGCAAGCCAGTGCTGCCGACTAGGCCACAGCATCCCTGTGATGATTACGTCCGCAACGGGGCCTGCGTACTGCCGGTAAGCCCTAACGCCATCCATGGCACTGATCTGGATCGTCCCACTCCATCCCTCATCCAGCTCGATATCAAGCCAGTCCTGCAGGGCGCTTACCTCATGTGAGCTACCGCACAATACCAATGTGGCCCGCTGCTCAGCGTACGAAGCCTGCAGATGCTTCAGCAACCACGCCGCCTTGCCCGTGGTGGATTCCAGAAAGAGTTGATGCACGCCTGACATCTGGGTAATGAGGTTGCGTGAACTCACATCGGATTGGGCGAAGAGGGTGCTCCCTTGCCCGGCGATCTCCAGCCATCTTTCCAGGCAGCGAATGGGATAAAGGCCCGGGCGTGTTGACGCTTGCAAAGTGGTTTCCAGATAACGCAGGGGGACGGGCAACTCGTTGAAGCAGCGGAAGACTTTGCCGATCACAGCCAGGCGCTCTTTCAGCACAGAGTCTTGCCGTTCAAGTTCTCGCCTAACCCCAAAGAAACGATCAGCAATCTGTCCCAGCTCTGCGTTGGCTCTAGCGTCCTGAATCACCGTCAACGCAAAATGGCATCCAGGTTCGGCAATAGGGTAAAGCAAATGCTTGTCGCCTAACCTCATGAGCCACAAGTGGCTGCGCGAGCCATTCGCACGCATTTTTTCCAAGGACTCACTGTCCCCCAGGGACAGCAGGGTGATTCGGGGAATCTGCGGGAAGCTCTCCTCCAGCGCACTGTCCACAGCAGCAGCGTTGTCATTGCCTCCTCGGGTACCGTCAATGACGAAGACAAACGGTTTGCTGCCTTTGCCTATTACCTCGGTCAGATCCATCACCCCGGACGAGCCATCTACGACGAGGGTTTGAGACGTAGATGCCTTGGTGCGCTTGAGATCCGAGGATCTCAAAACGCGCGCACGCAACTCGGCAACCCGAGAAATGTCGTGGAAACCGGCACGAGGACGTGAGATGAACACGACGTCTGGCGATTGCTCCATATTCTCGGGATTGAGCCAGGGCGAGCGAATACCGCCTTGTAAGGCGTCCATACGGATGCGATGGAGGTACACCATCAGTCGGGTGAGCGCTTCACCGCCCAATACCGGGAGGGCGATTGCCATGGAGCGGCCATACTTGAGTGCTCTGCCAGCCATGGCGAAACTTGCGCATTCGGCGCGATCTGGTGCGCCGAGATGAATGACGCCCCAATAGTTGGAATCGGGGTTGAGCAGGTCACTGGCTGGGACAGAGCCCCAGGCATCTTTCATGGCGTGAACCCAGCCTTCTTGGCTTGCGATTGGTTCGGACATGATCAGGCCCTGGCTTCCTGCGGGGATTTGATGAGAAGCGCAGCTTTGATGCTCTCTGGAACACAATAGAGACTCTTTTTCGAGCTACTTTTGCAGGGCACGATCAAGCGCAGGCGCGATAGCCAGTGACGTGCTTGCTGCGGGTTGACGTGCTCGTAGGACTCCATGAGTTGAAGTTCAAGGTCGTCTTCGTCGAAACGCTCCTCTTCGCACAGACCGCTCAGGACAGGCTTGGCCCACTCGACTGCATAGACCCCCGCCTTGTGCAGAAACTCTTCCATGCTCTTGGGCTTGGCATTGAGCAAGGAGTTGTAGGCCTGTCCGAACGAGCTGATCCGCACTACGTCCGGTTTTTTTTGCTTGGCCGTCAACAATTTGTCCAGCGAGAAGTACCAGCCCTGGCTGTATTTTTCCAGGGTCGCCACGGAGGTGGAGGTGTTCTCAAGCTCTAGCTTGTTGAGCAGGTGCGCCAGGGCCGTTGTCTTCCACACGTCCAGCGCGATGAAAGGCTGTTGTGAGTCTCGTCCGGCGGTCAGCTCTGGTTGCGACTCCCATTGCCAGAGTGCGCGGGGTGTCATCAGAAACACGAGCCGTACTCGATTGCGCTTGGCATTGCTGTGCAGCCTTGCCTCATGTGCAACATCGAGCAAATCGAGCGTATTGGTCAGCGGGCGATCACCCGTCAGCTCCACAAACAGCATGATGTGCTTGTGAGCGGACTGGACGTTTAGCACGCCCTCATGCAAGAGCTTCTTGAAGTCGCTGGGCGACCCCAGCTCCGTGTCCTTTTTCTGGAAGGCATGATAACGACCATAGTTATTGTTGTTGATGGCGGGTTCTTCCTCGCCGATCGCCAGCAACGACTCTTCCATCCACTGCGGGTTCAAGCCCAGGGCCTCAGAGCCTGTGATGACGCCTACCGAGTAGTTCGAGGAGCGTGCCTCGATCGCTCCGGCCAGTGGCCTCTCTCGTGCATCCTCACTGATGAGCAGCTTCTCATCGCGCAGAGTGAGCGGAGAGGGACGGGTGGCGTTTTCTGGATACGCGTGGGCAGAAAGGGGGTCGTTTTCGTGAATCGCGTCGACGGCTGCGAAGAGCTTATCTGCAATCTTCTGAGGCCCACCCACGAGGTTCATGATGTTGGCGTTACGCAGGGCGTATTCCTTGCCACCTTCTGCGCGCCGCATGTGCTGCAGAACACCCAGGCCGCAAAGCTCATCCAGGAATGCCTCAAACTGTGCTTCGGTCATGGGCTCGAACAATTGAGGAGCCCACTCTTCCACGATCGATTTTGCCCGGCTCGGCGAGAAGCTGCTCGTGCTCTGTGCGATCAGGCTGTAGGCGATCAGCTTGTACCGAAGGTCAAGGTTAAGGGTGATGTCGAAGCGGTCGCAAATCAGCTGACGGATGAGCGGATCCTTGCGAATCTGCTCAATGTCGTCCGCAGTGATGGTGGTGGAGCCAACCCGTCGGTCGTGTCGAGCACTGAGCGTCTGGATCAGCTCATGACACATGATGTGAATCAACCCGGGGTGGCGGTTTGTTTCAACTAGGATCCGGTTCATCAACAAGGGGGAGTCAAACTCGTACCCCAGGTGGCCAAGGGGCTCGCGGATCAGTTGCAAGGCTTCAGCCGGGCTCATGATCGAGACCTGGATCGCACTGCCGAGTTGATGCAGCGGATAGTTCGGGGCATCCGCGAACCGGCGAACGTTCTCAAGGCCTGCGATCACAACTTTGAAGCGGCCATTGCTGTTGTTAACCAGGCCACTCAGTTCGCGGAAAATCCGGAATCCGTTGGCGGCATCAAGACCAAGGATGGGGTCGATTTCGTCAAGGCACACCATCAGAGAGTCGGGGTTATCCTTGCGGAAATAGTCCGACAGCGCAGTCACCATGCCCGCTGTGTCAAGCCCATACGAAGCCTTGATCAACCCGCTTGTAACGGCGTCGCCATAGATCTTGCCCCAGACATGCTTGCGATGCTTGTCCAGCTCATCGCCGGACAGGTTGGCGCGGTCGAGGTTGCCATCCATTTGGTGCAAGAATGCGTGGCGATGTTGCTCCGGGTTGTGGAAGCAACGTTGCGTCTCGTTCAGAAGGGTGGTCTTACCCAGTTGGCGGCCACCAAAGATCATGGCCGCCCCGTTGCGCATGGTGATGAGCGACTTGATATCGCTCTGCCGACCGTAACGCATTTCTGGTGGCGCAGGTTGCATCTGGTTTCCCGTGTACGGGTTACTGAATGTCCACGGCAAACTCAACTGCAAGAAGGTCTTCAGACGGAATTGATCCGGTACTCCAAGGCCGGCGAGCATGGCGAGGAGAACTGGGTCGACATGCAGCAAGGTATGCTTCTGCTGCTTGGAGAATTTTGCCAGCCCATTGCGCTCCTCGTTGGAAAGCTCGCGTCCGGAGAGGAGTATCGTGCGGTCATACAGGAAGTGGGTTTGCTCTGTGACCAGCGTTCGAAGCTCTTCAATCGTCCAGTCCGTGGTTGCAAGCAGGATGTTGACGGATTGCGCTTCTGACTTCTGGTTGAAGAACACGATTCCGCGTCCAGTGTCGCGGGGTTTGACGGTCATGGTCAGGTGGGAGATCCTGCCGTGAGACGTAAATCCAGTGCGTCGTGGTGTGTCGCTGGTAAATGCAGGATGAATAGCTTCCAAACCAATGGCGTAGAAGATCCTCACCAGCTCTTCATACGTCGACTTGTCCAGCGCTTTGACGCGACGGCGCAGGCCGACCAGATCCTCCAAGGCTGACTTGAAGTAGGAAGGCAGCGACTCCAAGGACAGCCCGTCAATGTGCTCGCTGGCGAGGTGGCGAACGACTTCTCGCTTGTTTCGGCTATCAGCGAGCACAGTGTGCAGCTTGGGTTCGAGTGTCAGGAAGCGCTTTAGCAGCTCAGTTCCACTTTCGGTATCGATCTCCAAGGCGGATCCCGATTCCAATGAATACTTGAGATGGCCAAGCATCTCTTCTGCCACGGTAGTGTCGTGTGTGCTCAATGCCGAGCGGATCTGAGCTAACCAAGCAGCAGGTACCCAATCGACGCCTCGGTCGACTATCGCTTGCTTGGTCAAAGTTTCCAGCGATCGCTCAAGCTCTTCCCTTTTGGAGCTGAACTTGGCAACGATGCTGGATTGCAGCTCATCAAGGCTGGCGTGGATCTCGCTCAGGTCGTCCAGCATCCGAAGATTCTTCAGCTGATCTTGGAGGTGTTCGAGTTCACCAGTGAGTTGGTAATGACGCTCATCATCAATCAGGGAGGCGATGTTGGCGTCATCCAGCAAGCCGCGCATTTCCACGCTGCGACTGTTGCACTGATAGACCTCTTCAGAGAACAAGCGCTTGATCGCCTTGATGTTGTCTGTCACTGGCCCTTTGTTTTCGTCCTGATGGTTCAGGGTCAGGAGCAGGGCGTGCCGGAAATTTTTGCGCTCCAATGCCTGCTCAGCGAGCGTCAGGCTGTCGATTCCGTTTTCGAGCAAGCTTGTTAAGGCGGCAAGTTGGTGCTGCTCGTCCTCATCCTTTGATATTGCCAGCCACTCTGTTGGCCATTGAAGCCAGCCATTGACTCGCGAAATATCCCACACGGTATCGTCGTGCCGCTCCGCCACTTTGGTGATGCGATCAAGTGTACTGATGGCGATTTTCAAGCCGGCGTGATGTTCCAGCTCTGCTGTGCGAGCAGCGCGCTCTGTCAGGTGGTTGGCGGCTGCACTGAGCATTGTGAGGAGGCGCGGGGCGAATTTGCTCACCTCACTGCTGCGTCGACCTTGTAGGCTGTGACCTTCTACCCAGAGGTCGGCAATCCCCACGATTTCATCCATGGATCGCAGGAACCAATTCCGAGCGTTACCTTCGATCTGCGGGACGGAATTGCTCTCGTTCATTACCTTGTGAATCTCAGATGACATGAGGCGATTTTGCTCTTCCTTCTCACGATAGAAGTCAGCAAACGCCCGCACTTCATCTACTCGACTGGCGTCGTCTCGGGTGATGCTTTGGTAGGTCAGCTCGAAGTCATCGCGTGCCAGGCACTCTTTCATTGCCTTGCGCGCAGGAGCCCAGCCAGTCTGCTTGTTCAGAATACGGTCATGCCATTCCACCAGACGCCCCGCCAGCTTGCTGCGCGCCTCTTTGTCATGGCTCGTAGGTTGCTCACGCAACGTGTCCAGGTCGAGACGTGTATTGTGGCTGGCGAAGTTCACCACTTCCTCGATCAGCTTCGCGGTCGCGCCGTCGAAGTAGTGGAGGACGGAAGACAGCAAGCGCGGTGCGTTGGTCATCGTGCCGCAGAACAATGTCGGCTGCAGCGTGGCGGCGAACACCAGGTAGGGCGCGACACGTCCACCCCGGCGTCGATCCATCCAGCTCTCGATAATTTCTGAGGAAAGCTGGTTCATGCTTTGCTGAACCCGGGTGACGGTTGCAGAATCGCCGCGCCACACGTGCATGCCCTGATAGGCTGCCTGAACCAGTGGAAGCGACAGCAAATCTCCTGCGTGACCTATTCGCCCGGCCACCTCTAGCGTCTTGCTCGCCAGCGGAAGTTGACCCTGCTTGATCCAGAGCAGAGCAATGTTTTCTACTGCGATAGCCGGCAGGACATCAATCGTCTGTTGGCATTGCTCCAGTCTTTCGCGGGCTTTCTCAGGGGAGTTCAAGAATTCAGAGACGTTGACCTCTTCATCTGCCGATTCAGCAGGGGGCGTGTCTGACTGCTCAACCTGGATTGAGTCGTCGTTCATGGTGCCGACTACTACGTCAGATTGCTGATCTTCAACCTCTGTAACAGCAGTGAGCTCAGGCTCAAGTGATGCGTCGATTTCAGGGGCGAGGTTGTAATCCGCAGCAGATTCTTCAATGGGTTCAGGTTCAGCGGGGCTGTCGAGCTCTACGTGGTTAGTCGGTTGCGATTCCTCAGGCAGGTAGGGTGGAGTGTCTGAATATTCACCCTCCATCACGTCAGCAACGGCTTCGACCTCACCGGTCGATACTTCATCCTGTTCAAGGCTCGCCTCAGTGCCATGACCTACGGGGTGTTGAACAATTCCTTCATGGGGGGAAGTCGGCCTTGACCACGCCTGGATCGCCGCCTTCGCGGAAGGATGATAGGTCGTGACAGTCAGGAGGGCTTCATGGCCGTCAGTGGCAAGGGTATCAATGTGGTAACCGGGTGGCAGCAGCAGCTGGCAGCCTTCATGTTCCACCTCTTGAAGCTCTTTGTTGCTCCTTACGCGTGATTCCTCAGTAGCGGTGATACTGTTGCGCAGCTCAGTCTTTTCACGGAAATTGGCAACGCTCAGCTTCTCGCCGAGGTCGACTAGCTTACTGTCGATTTGGCTGCGAAGCGCCACTGCTTCCACGAGCCGGCTCTTGACGCTCAGCGACTCGGCTTCCCGCTTCTCGGTCAAATCGCCAAGGAGCGTTTCAGGAACCTCTTCTTGCAAGCGCTCATTGAAGTATTCCAACCAGGCCGTTTTGAACGCTATGAGAAACTCTTCATCATCGAAAATCTGCAAGGACAGATCGCGCCCGATGCCTGTCAGGACGTCGACGCATTCGGTGAGAATTTTGCGAACCGCTTCCTCGCTGAGAAAGTACTCCTGCTTCAGCCGAGGTAGATTCGACGTGATCAGCATCTCAATCTGTTCGGCATACTGCAGGTTGCCGGCATCGTCTTTCGCTTGTTGAGCGAGCTGAAAAAGTTCGCTGTAGAGGTCGAAGAGACTAAGCGGCTTGGTAGGCGTTTCAGAAGAAGCCAGCGGCTCAGGGGTGGCCTCTGTGGCGGGCTCATCCACTTGATCAGACGTCCTCGCTATGCGCTCAATGTCCAGCATGACGGAGTAGTGCTTCATTAGGCCCGGCTGGCGTGTCACGAATACCCCTAGCAGCTCGTTGCCAAATGGCGTGGCGGCAGCATAGGCGGCCTCAGCTAGCTGCTGTTTCTCGCTATCGCCCAGGGACTCCCACTCCTCCAGCTGATCCAGCAGTACGCCTACCAATCCGGCCAAAGGTTTGAAGTATTCTCGGCGCTTGAGGTAATCACGTTTTTCGCTTTCCAGGCTTTTGGCCGATTCCACCCAATCGAGCCGCTTGGAGAGCATGGTCTCAAGCGCCTCTTGATCCTCTTGGGAAAGTGCGTTGAAACGTTGCGTCACCGCACCTGTGGGGTCAAGCCATGTTGGGTCAAACGTGCTGAATATGACGCTTTCCCAGCTGCGCACACCAGTCACCCTCTTCATTTTCTTGAGCGACATCAAATGAAGGTTGTGGAGGTCGTTCAGCAGCAGCTTGAAGCGACCTGAGGACGTCTTCTGAAAATCGCTCAAGCGAGAGCCAGGCTTTAATTTTGACTCCAGTCGGCGGATGGCACGGCTAATGCCTATCATTTTTTCGAGCACTGAGACGTCTGGTTTCCCCGTCTGAGGGTTCAGCATGGTCTGATCAGGAAACCCGGTGCCTTCAGCTGAGAACTGCTCAATCAGTGTGTTATTGACTTCAAAGGCTGCAATCAGATTCGGCATTTGATTTCCATATCAGAAAGGGAAGTGGTAGACAACTCTAACGCAGGCGCCAGGTCGATTACCGAGGCCACAGAGAGGCGGGCTGCCAGTGATTAGTGTGCAGAATAATGGCTCAAAGCTACTACACGTTGAACATCTCCGCTAGCCATCTTCCTGGCTACTCGTCGAGAAACTACTGGCATTTGCAAGATATTTGTAAGCTTGCATGACTAGAGCGATTCGTCGCCCTGCGTCTACCCAACTTTGGTCGAAAGCCATGCTTGAATCGCCCCTGGTTTCGTAGACACCTCCAAGCCTCATAATGAGGCCCAAATAGGAGGTGCCATGAGTCGTCAGCGTTACCCCGAAGAATTCAAGATCGAAGCGGTCAAGCAAGTGACCGAGAAAGGCAAGCCTGTCGCCGATGTTGCCCAGCGCCTGGGCATGTCCGTTCACAGCCTCTACGCCTGGATCAAGCTCTACAGCAAACCCCAGGAGCAGCGTCAGCAGGACGATGATCAGCAAGCCGAGCTGCGTCAGCTTCGCGCTGAACTCAAGCGCGTGACTGAAGAGCGAGACATCTTAAAAATGGCCGCCGCGTACTTTGCCAAGGAGTGCGGCTGAAGTACGCCTTCATCAAGAAGCACTCGACTGATTACCCGGTGCGGTGCCTTTGCCAAACCCTCAAGGTGCATCCCAGCGGCTACTACGCCTGGCTGGCCGAGCCTCAATCTGCCCGAGCAAAAGAAGATCACCGTCTGCTTGGCTTGATCAAACATGCTTGGCTGGAAAGCGGAGGTGTGTACGGCTACCTCTATCAGTTGGCAGATACTACCAGGCCGCCACCGCTGAACATCGCAGGAAAGAAAAGGCTGCGGATCCTGAAAGGTATTCGTGAGAGGGTCATACCATCTGCTCCCCTGGCTGCTGGCACTGGTCTACCAGTGCCGTGCGTCAGCTACGAAGCGTTCCAGACTTACGTCAACTGTCCGTTGCAGTACCACTACCGGCATGAGTTAACCCTGACTGCCGAGCAGGAGATTGATGTTTCAATCCGAGCGCGCTGGGCGGTTACAGACATGCTCTATGAGTTCGTGAAGAACGGTGCTGTAGCTCAATCTGCGTTCCAGTCGGCCTGGAAAACGCGACTGCTACCTCCGAAGGCCGACGACCCCCAGCTCTACCAGGACGCTGTCATTGCGGCAAAACGCGGCCTCGCACTGGTAAAGTCGATTAGAGGAGACTTGGTGGAAGGGTTTGTCGCTGAGGTCGGTGGGTTGCAGATCGAGCTGCCGTGGATGCTGTCGGCAGGAAGTGAGCTGCACTGGCTCCGGGCGCATGAGGGTCAGTCAGGAACAATGAAGCAACTCAAGCCCATGATGGTGAGCCTGAACCACCTGGGTATTCGCAGCGCCACGATCCATTCGCTGATCACCGACAGAAGCATCACTGATGGCGCCTCCCGGGGCTTGGATTGGACGACGGTCTACAAAATGGCCGCACGCTTCGTTGCAGGTGATCGATCCCATAACAGAGGAAAGGGTTGCAGCCGCTGTGCTTACCTAAGCGTCTGCGACAAAACGCCGTAGTCTCAGTATTTCCCTAATCGCTGCGCGTTTCGCATGATGATGTGAGGGTGTGTGAAGTCACTCACAGGCATGAAATTGACGATTCTACTTCAAGGTCTATCGGGGTGATTGAACATATTATATTGGTGACGTAGAGCGCATTTTTGAAAAAGTCTGCAAAGAAGTAAATCGTGAAGCCGCAGCGCGTAGCGATTTTGTCGTTGATATGAGTATCCCTAGGGATGGTGATAAGCCGGCGAAGTTTTATAGCGTCATGCAAGACCTGGAGCAACATCTTCTCAAGCGGTACAAGGGTTATTATGTTTCGGTGAAGCCGTCTCAGTGTGGTAATTCCACTGAAGTCTATGTTTCGCACTTAAAATAAATTTTTTGATCTGCGTCGCCTGGCCATGCGCGACTTCTGTGTAGGCGTCAAGTCAGTGCTGATGCTGATGCTGGCTGGTGAATAATATTTCTTAAATTAAGGAAGATAAGTGATGAGTTCCAGTGAGGTGGCCAATGAGACAATATTGCACACCCTTGTTAGGGTGTATTCAGCGCAGATCGAGGAGCTAAAGCGTGAGTCCAGTGGGATGACTTATTTTGCGCATTTTTTTAGCCCTGATCTGGAAGCGGTTGGGGCGAAGGGGGAGAAAATAAGTGATGCTCAAGCTGATGACTACTGTAAGGTTTATCTTTTGGGAGTTCTTGAGCGATGCCATATCACGAGTATTGCTTCCCTGGCAAGAACTAATGGCTGGTTGGCTTCTTCGGTTTCAGAGCTGGAAAACAGGAACTTACTCGGCTTCTCCGCATCCTTGCGAGGCTTGCTGGAGGCGACAGCTGATACCCATGACGCTGCAGCTGTCATGACCGAGCATCTTTATAATCTGTTCCCTTTCATCTATCTGAGACTGCAAGGGAATAACACTGCCCCAAGTGTAATTCTACAGCTGTTGGAAGATAAGCTGATACATTACAGCTATGCACACTGGCAAGCCAAACGTTCTGAAACTTTGCCGGAGCATACCAATAAGCTGAATTCTGAGTATATTGATGCTATCGAGAAAAGTGGTGCTGCCGGCGCAAAGGATCTCTATAGAGTGCTTTGTGACCTTACTCATCCAGCCGCGCCTTCCGTGAGCTGTTTCCTGAAAGAGACTGAGCGTGAAATTACTTTGGATTTCTCTCAGGTAAAACGAATTATCAATGAAATCATTTCCGATTATGAGGAAACGATTAAGTCGCTGGTAAGTAATACGGTGAACTCGGCACTTGTTTCGTTGGTAGTACTTAGGAAGCTTGGTTACGATGTGCCGGCGCCTAACCCGAGCAGTTTTGCAGGCGTGGGTGGAGTAGCTAAAATATTTAGCTGTATTGATGCGTTTCTGCTCAAGGCTAGCAATGAAGGATTCGTATTCTCCAATGATATGTGGCATCACAAGCTCTGAATGCCTTAGCACTGACCATCCTGACGGTAGTCAGTGCTGGCCAATGAGGGCAAGGGTGCACTGCTCAGCGAGAAGGAGTCAGCGGCGACGAGTTAGGCGGGTTTGCTATAGAGGCTGCCTCGACTGGTTGCTCAACCTGAGAGGGTTACTGATGTGGCGCAACAAGAAGCCCAACCTTGAGTGTCGTGTGGCGCATCTGAAGGGTCAGTTGCAGCTAACATTGGGGCTTGATAACCCCAACTGAAATCGACGAACGAAAGCCCGCCTAGTGCGGGCTTCGTCGTTTTTGGAGCAGGTGAAATCAAGGCCCGGAGCGTCCCTGCCCAATCGCCAGGATCTGGGCCAGTACTCTAATCCGCTCATGCTCATGCGATGCGCCGTGTTAAGTGGCTGCCGGGTCACTCAATTTTGGATGAGCTCAGCCGAAAAAGTGCTGAGTTGTCTGAGTCAATAAGGAAGCACATGAAGCGAGTCGAACGGGATTTCATCACGTTGTTTAATTGTCTCTGGTACCGAGACTTCCCGGTATCTGAGGCGCATGCTATAGCGGGACGTGCCGACTGGACGATCCATCTGGGCCTAGTCGTGCGGCAGTGTGCCACCCTGCTCGGCGCTCGAGCCCTGTTTGAGCAAGGGGGGCGTACAGATGCGGTAATTCGCTACAGCGACACTGACACGCTTTCGTTTGTGGAGTGGGAGTGGAAGCGAGCCCACACCGATATCAATGAGTTTTCCAAGCTGCTTCAAAAGAGCGATGGCGCCGTTTTCCAGACCTTCATTGGCTACAGCAGGGTTGCCGATCTCAAGATGACGACAGATCAGATCTGCGAGCACTGGCAGACTGCAAGCAAGCCGCTGATAGCATTCTTGATCACCTATGAGATGGTCGGGAAAAACCGGCGTTTCAAGGAGCTGCAGACCTACATGTTTGCCAAAGGCAAGTACAAAAAAATCCGCTCCCAGCCTGCCTTGCCTTGGGAAGTAAATCGAGTGAAGGCAAATAATGAGGCGGAGGTCGCCGCGTGATCGAACAGCGCGACTGATGCGGCGGTAAGGGGCACAGAAACCAAGCGACGCGTGTGCCCTATTTGGCTATTGGATTTTCCTTGTATCTCAAAGGTGACGGAGGAGTGGTAGGGATGGGAAGGGAAAGCAGTCTAAGCGGTGTCGAGCCGTCCCCGAGAGATCACCAAATGAGGGATTGCAAGCGAAGCGCGTCGGCGTGACGGATGGAAGCCCGAAGGGTCGAGACGTCGGCGTACGACGAGGGCTCGATTCACGACAGCCGGGTCTGGTAGGGCACGCCCTCATCGCTCTACAGGGCTTTCAACATCCGATCCAGGGTCTGATGTTCCCACGTTGCTAGCAGAGTAACCGGATCAGTACAATCACCTAGATCGAAATCCCAGCGCTTCCCCTCCGGGCTCACGCACCGCTAGCAGTAATCCAGTTCATCACAGTCGTTAGTAGATCGTGATCCGCCATCCCTCTACATCGACTTCGAAATGACAGGTGTACAGCTGCTCCCAGGACTGGGTGCCAATCTTGATCATAGTCCGGCGTCCGAGCACGACCTCTCGCAGCACCTGGCACACTTCGCGGGCCGTCAGCGCGCTTGGGAGAGTGTCACCGTAGTCGTCTAAATTCATACCAGCTCTCCTGGCACATCCGATCGTCTCGAAGGCCATGCGGCCAGCTTGGTCTTGCTCTGAGGGGGAACTACCGATCCGCCTAGATACTGTTGATATATACAGATACTGTTGATACATCCAGTTCTTCTCGCTAAGATCACCACCAGAACATTAGTACTACTCGGCGTAACGAGCGTTATGACGAAGCCAGACCAGACTGGCCGTGATCGTTGACGGATGAAGGTCTCCAATCTAGTCAATAACCCGAATGGGTTGAAGTGCCGGTACTGTTGGGTTCCTTCAGCGGAATATCTACTGCATTGCCAAAGGCTTAGGAGTTAGTTTGGATATACCAATCCCCTTTAATTTTGTTTCAAAAGTTGCTTCTTGGGTTTGGGAACGAGTGACCAGGGGGCTGCTATATGAGACGTATGCTAGATCCCACGAGCGATGGAGCTCAAACCACAGATTGGGCTCGCATTGGGACGCTTTAGGTGAACACTTAGAATACTCAGTCAATTTGGCACAGCCAACCTATCCTGAATCACGCGTGGGGAAGCTTGCGCTACGTGCAACGGGGGAGACTGTGGCAGGAGTGGAGCTCTTCTTCGAAGCTCGAGGCCTGGGGATTAAGTATCAGCAACGAATATCTCTTTGCAACGTTGACGACACACCGATGATTTGCAATCTTACAAACATTCCCATGATGCAATATGTAGACTCTCCAGGTGATTGCATTAGCTTCACAGTGGAAGACTTCAGGTTTCTCCAGTGCGAGGTGAAACTTAGTTCAGGTGAAAAGTTGAGGGCATTTGACTCAGTACGATCCTATCTCACACACAGCTGGTTATTGAGTGATGATTGGTCGTACCGCTGGGGATATTGGTGGAATTGTAATTCAATAAAGTTTGCGAAGCATGAGCTGAGCACCTACTGGCGTTGGGGGTTCGGCCTTCCGAGGGTTAGAGTATATACTCCACGCACGACCTCCCCATATCGCAAGTCACTAATGCAAGCACTGCTACAAGGATTTGGATGGTTGATGGGGTCAGCCCCCCTAGTAACCGTCCAGTTTTGGTTTGCCATCTGGTCTGGATTGTTTGTTATGGATAAGGATGATCGTTTGTGTTGGAGGTGGAGTACCAAGCAGAACGGTGATGCGGAAGGATAGTAGAAAGAAACTTTTAGTCTGATCATCGATCGCGCCCACCACACTTTAGGCAAGGCGCGGTCAAAAGGGTCGCGCTTTCCGCGAAGCGGGCTGGTTGCTGCTTCTCCGACCGGGCTTACCGCTCGGCAAAGATCCTCATACAACGTCTGGTGGGACTTGGTTGTCAGTAAGGTATCAGCCCATGGAATCTGCGCTATGCATCCAACAACACCAGACGGTCGCTACTTCGTAGTCCAAAGGTCAGCTCTGGCGCTGCAGCAACCCCGTGCTGCCTGATGAGGAGCGTCAGCACTAGGTGCACGACTTGATGCCACTCGAGCAGCGGTGGACTTGGCGAAAGTGGCACTAGGGGAGAGGGGCCCGGTCTGGTGGAGAGACGGTACTCCGGACTACAACCGCTACAAAGCAATCCATACCCCGTACGCTGCCTGGTATCACTCTCTGAAAGGTACGGGTTGAATCGACCCTGAGGGTATCAGGTAGAGAAGCCTTGTTGCGCTCAGAGGCTGCCTCATCGTGAGAGCAAAACTCAGGCTGCTGGAAAAACTAGGCCGAGTTCGGCCAATGCTTTCAGGCCGTGAGTGTCCACGACTCGAGCGAGATCCGCAGGTGTCCAGGTCGAAATCTCTTGCCTGAAAATCTCGCTCGAGCGAAAAGGCATCGTCGACATGGCATCGAGCATTCCAACTCTTGAGTTTTGATAGCGATCGACGTCGTCTAGCTGCAGAAAATAGCAGTCGGCGTACTCGGAGAAGACCAGCTTAGCTGAGGCACGGAGGCGCAGGTGCTCGCGCAGCAACTGGAGGGCAAAGCCCGACCCGCGTACTGCTTCAATAGCGGCAATCAGGCGATCTGGGCACAATGGCAGGTCATGCGGAGCTACTTGCTTAGGGAGTTCACTCATGGATGATACGCACCGCGATCAATTTCGTTCACCTGGCTCATGATTGCCCCTGTCCTTACTGTTTTCGCTGTCTAACGAGTGGAGCAATCTTGTGCTCTCTTGCGGCCTACAGGGTACACGGGATTCTGCTACATCGCCTATCCCCGGAGGGGCTAAGGGGCACGACAGGGTTGAGCATCATTGCGCTTTCAGTGCGAGCCTGACCTTTGGAGAAGTGGGGTGTACCGTAATAGGCTCTACTGACTAGCAAGCTAAAGGCCCGGGAATGAAGAGAACACTGCTGGGCATGGCGGAAGCAGGGGAGCCACTACTGAAGCAAGCGCTGGAGGCTATCAGAGCGTACAACGAGGCGGCGGCCCAGGGCCGATCCGAAGCTGAGATTGAGCGCCTTCGCATCGAGGCCGATCACTTGTTCCAGACCGTGGTCGACTACCAACTGCACAAAGCTGGTACCTTGGGTGAGTCGGTACATTAGATTGATGTGTGCCATCGCCAGGCCGCTCATCCGTAGGGAGGCTGATTTCGGGGCTGCCCTCAATGAGATCTCACCTACACGGTAGAGCCCGAAGCCGATACCGCAGGCGCTGATGTATTCGAGGCTATGATTCAGCTGATGATAAAGTCCCTTGGAAACTCCAATATGGTGAAGGATCTCAACAGCGTTTTGCCTCCTAATCATCAGATGTACAACGATGCCGTGGAGGCTATGGAACGGTATCACCAGGCACAAGCCGACGGTGTCGACGGGGCGGAGCTCGAGCGCCTGCGGCTTTTGGCTGAGCATAGGTTTCAGGCCGTTACTGACTATCAGCTGCAAGCATTTGGCGTCCCATCCGAGACCAGCCATTAGCTGATAAACGCCATACCACTTGACCCAGTGGCGCCGCTTGGAAGGGCAGACCGTTCTAGCGGTCTCGAGTGATTATGGAGCGGTCATCAAGATAGGGATCGCGGGCGGAGCGCTCCGGCGTGGCGGATGGAGGCCCGAGGGGCCGAGATGTCGCAAGGCGATGGCTCGGTTCACGACAGCCTGGCCCGGTAGGGCACGCCCTCAACGCTCTACAAGGCTTTCAACATCCGCTCTTGGGTCTGATGCTCCCATGTAGATAGAAGAGCAACCGGATCTGTCCGATTACCAGGATCGAACTCCCAGCAGTCCCCCTCCGGACTCACACACCGCTCGCAGTAGTCCACCCCATCACAGTCGTTGTAGATCGTGATTCGCCATCCCTCTACGTCGACTTCGAAATGACAGGCGTATGACTGTTCCCAAGACTGGCTACCGACCTTGGTCATTGTCCGTCGCTCGAACACCACCTCTCGCAACACCTGGCAGAGTTCCCGGGCCGTCAGCGCGCCTGGGGAAGTGCCACCGCAGTCGTCTAGAGTCATACGCATCTTCCTTCGCTCATCCGATCAAGGATATTACCTTTCTCATAGAGGAGCGACGTAACGGCTTCAATCGACGAAAGCTTGGATGAAGCCCGCATCATTGAACGGGCTCTCCTACGTATCAAAGCCATCGGCTTAGCCAAGGGTGTAGACGAAGTCACGTTCCGGTATGGCCTTGCTACTGGCTACATCGCAGCAGCCCTAGATTGTGGAACCTTGAGCAACGATCAGTGGGAGCGGCTTCTGATCCGTGCAGAAGAGACCCAGGAATCACACCCGCGCTCGAACGGTAGCTCGGGGAGGTTTGACTGATAGGCTGAATTTCCTGCGGAGTACAAATGTACTCTTTTGTTCTACAGCCAATTATTAGACAGACCCCTAGACAGAATGCTGAAGGCCGGGCGCCTTGGTTCGTGCGACTTGAGTGCGCTCTCACAGAAGGGAAAATCCTGCAGTCCCTAGCGTGTGTTGCTTGTCTGTGATGTATTAGCCGTGAGATTCGCAATATGCATCCAACCACACCAGACGGTCGCTATTTCGTAGTCAAAGGCCAGCTCTGGCGCTGTAGCAATCCCGCGCTGTCTGATGAAGAGCGTCAGCACCTCGTGCATTATCTGATGCAGGCACGGCGAGCCGTGAAAGAAGCGAAGGCTTCGAATGATGCGGAGCAGCTTCGCAATGCACGAGTAAAGGTCAACGCAGCTAAAGTGGCCTTAGGTGAGAGAGGCCCTGTCTGGTGGGACGACGGCAGCCCGGACTACAACCGCATGAAGGCAATCGACACGCCCTATGCTGACTGGTACGCCACTCTGCGCGACCCTGCGTGAAGCTCAATCGAACTCGTCCTTTCCCACAGGGGTTACGTGTCGCTGTAAAATCCTGCGACCCAATGTGCTGGTCAAAATTGTCTACGGTGCATGACGCATTTTAAGGAGCAACACCTAGTGTTCAGGACGTTGATGGAGTTGATCCATGTGGTGATCTTGGCTTTCACTGTGCTGGTGCTCGTTTTTGTAGCGTGCGCGATCCTGAGCCTCGCAATTCTGCTCGTACTCGGCATCGACGACAGGTTTGTAAACCCCGTTGTGACTTACATTACATTCCCAGAGGCTGTTGTCATCAGTGGCTATTTACTTCTCCGCTGCAGGAGGCAAATCACCGACATCATTCAGTCTATTTCACCGTGGTGACGTAGGAATGCGTGGGGTAAACGAGTGATTTGGTTTCTGGGCGACGTACATGGGCGCTTTGATCATGTCATCAGGTTGGTGAAGCTCCATCGCCCCGAGGCAGTGGTCTTCCTGGGTGACCTCGAATGCAGCTTACCCCTGGACATGATCCTGCGCCCGATCCTCGACATCACTGAGATCTCGTTCATTCACGGCAACCATGACAGCGATCGTCCAGCCTATTGGCACAATTTGCAAGGCAACAGCCTCGCTGATCGCAGCCTGCATGGCCGGGTAGTGGAGATTGCTGGCCATCGTATAGCGGGGCTGGGTGGCACCTTCGAGTCGCAAGTCTGGCTACCAGGTAGCTCTGATACCGGCATCCAGAACTATGGGGACTTCCTCGAACGCCTGGCGCTCAGACCTCAGCACGAAGACATCGTAGCGACGAAGAAGCAGCACGCGCTTTCTGCAATCTACCCGAACGACTACTTCTCGCTGGCTATGGAGAAGACGGACATCCTAGTCTGTCACGAGGCTCCCAGTTGCCACCCTCACGGCTATTCGGAGATCGATGAACTGGCCCAGGCAATGGGCGCAAAAATGGTCGTGCATGGACATCATCATGATTGCCTAGATTACAGGTCTGACTGGCCGAAGCTTGGTTTTGAGGCTCATGGCGTAGCGTTCAGATCCATCATGGCCATCGACGGCTCGGTCATCTGCTAAGGCTTGGTGTCTGCACGGTGCGGCAAGCTACTTGGTCATAGCCATCGGCGTTTCGGGCTCGAAGAGACCGGCTGCATCATCCCGAAGCCTTCTATCCTGAGCTTGTAGGGTAGGGGGTAACCAGTTGCGTCAGGTGATCGTCGCCGAGCGGGGTGAGTGCATGAAGGTCGGTGAGTTGATTCAGTTACTACAAGCGTTCGATCCTGAAATGAAAGTGCTGATGACACGCTCGGATACGGGCCTGGAGGACGTTGTCGCGTGCTATGACGACCTAGTTTGCCAAGGGCGGGTTGCCGGTTATGACCAGCTCGATGAGTACGTTTTCTTAAAGGGTGCTGACGCATCCACTGCTGAAAAAGTGATCGTGATCGACATGTGTGAGCCTCTGGAGGACTGTTCGAAAAAGCAATGAGTTCTGCAGTAGCGATCAATCTGAAGCTTGAAGCACGCCAGTGACCTCCCCCGCGGATCTCATCGGGCAGCCATTTAGCCGTTAGGATTGACGCCTGTCGTTCAATTCTCGCTCCCAGATATTGCCAAGTCATCGATCGTGGCTGTCATCGCTCGAATGACGCCGATACATCAGAGTGGCGTATTGACATCAATGATGAGGCTTTGGCCTACTCGCACCATCTACATGGTCTATATGGTGCCGAGGTAGAGTGAAAGCAAGCGCTTTCCATAGCTACCTCCTGCTCACTGGACGATCTCAAATGCTAGGAAGGGAGTCTTCGCATGTTCCTGAACGACTTGGAAGTGTTTTTGAGCACGCATCTTGGTGAGTACAGGGTCGCACGGCACATAATACTTGACGATGATTGAAGGAAGTAAGTGCCTGACACTGTGTTTCCGCCCTCCCGAAAATACGGGATGGGCGCTTTAATAAAAAACCTCGCTTGGAGATCAAAGCCCCCAAATCAAGGAGGTCAGCCGGGGAAGAAGATCGTACAACCGCCACTAGTGGACTAGGGGTTGTGCAGGAGCCATTTGGAATGCAACTCATCCCAGGCACTAGCTAACGGTGGCGATAGGCGTTCTGCATTTTCACAAAACAGCGCCTTTTCGTTTGCTGATAAAGCTTCCCACTCTCCCTCTTCGAAGGGTTCCTCTGGCTCATCTGGATATAAATGCCCTGCCGCCATTAGTAGCAACCAGCCACCGAGGTCATAGTAGTGCCCCCTTAGCTCAAGTCGATTAGCTGCTAGTCCCTCATAAAAACAGCTATAAATTTCCTCGTTAATAGTGCCCTCCAGAGGCCTTTCGAAATTTTCGCTCGAAATGACTCTCCTCAGTAACATGACATACACTGAACATATCGGTTCACTGATATTTATGGTGTAGTCATCTGAATTGAAACTCATAAAATTTTGCTTTCCATGGTAGTGGGTGCCATCAACTTTTTAATGTTTTAACTAGCAAAAAAATCTACCCCCGATCACGCATTCTCACCCTTTTAACAGATTTGCTCCGTTCTTGATCATGAGAGTGGTAATAAACGTTTTGAGTAGTGCTCAAATTGCTATGTCGTAGGTCGAGCTGAAGATCTTTTGCACTACGAAGCGGAGCATCGAACGTAGCAGAGGTGTGGCGAAGCCAGTGTGCAGATGCAGCTTTCAAGCTATGCATTTCATGAGGCTGACGCCCCTCGTCCCGCATACTGTTCACTGCGTTATCGAACACAGCTTGGAGGAGGGCGCGTACCTGTCGACCGGATAGACCAGAGCGCCCTCGCAACGTGGACAGCAGTGGCGTCTTCTCGTCCCATTGCGGGAGCAAAGGCAATCCTAGGAACCGGCGGTAGCGCTTCAAATATTGCTCGATGTACTCATCGCGCATCGCAATCTTGCCGACCTTGTTGCCCTTGCCAACGACGTGATACCACCAGTTGCCTTCAGCGTCTTGTCGAAAATTTCCCATGACAGGCGTCCAATTCGGGCGGCCCACAACATCTGACACTCGCAGGTACATGGCAAAAAGCGTCGCGAGAATGAAGAGCGTTCTTTCATGACGCTCTGGATCTGCAAGGGCCATCTTTTCAGCGGTTTCTATCACGTAGTCCCATTGAAGTGGAGTCAATGCTCTGTGTGCTCCCTCATCTTGAGGCGTACCAGCGTTCGCGCCCTTTTTCTTGATCAATCTGAAGGGATTGCCAGCCACTGCGCCTTCTTCTACGAGATATTCGAAAAAGCGAGTGCTGATGGAATACACCTGGTTGATGGTGCCCTGAGAGGCCGTGTACTGCAGATCAACCGGGTCGTCTGGTTCGCCATCAGCGTGCTTCATGGCCTTGGATTTCTTCATGCTGAAGGGTCGCCATTTGGCATTAGGCATCGTTGGCTCGCCCCAGGTAGATTCCGAATGGTCATCGCTGACGAAGCGTCCGCGCACGACCGGCCCAATCCAATCCACCGGCGGGTTTCGGCAAAACTGAAGGTAGTCCTCGGCGTCGCGGCGCTTAAGCTCACGTAGCGGTTTACCCTTGACTATCAACGCCCACAGGAGTAACCGCTCCACGTGCGTGCGATAGGATGTGAAGGTCAAGCTATTCCCAGAATAGGCGCGAAGGAAGTTCCGAGCTATCAGGTAGCCTTGGGGAGCTTCGACTGACGGCTCAAAACTCTCTATGTAAGCGTGTACGCAGGCCATTGTGGGTTCGCACAAGCTGAAGTCTTGATCGATGAAGCTCTCGTAAGATTCAAAGATCGGTTTTGGCAGGTTAGGCATTTGATGGCTTACCGATCGATTTAAGGCGGATCACAAACTTCCAGTTTTGGGAGTAACTGGAAGTTGCGGGGTCAAATTTCGCATCCTTTCTCTCCTATTGTGTTTTTGACATGAATGAAGTTCTGATGGTAGCGGCTGATTTTCATAAGCGCAACTGCAATCCGACAAACAATCGATCACGCCTCGTCATTGACAGGAATATTAAAGTGAACTATCGCGCGCACCTGCGCGCAGTAACTAAGATCAAATAATACACATATATTGACAAGCTTTTCGGCATGGCCAAAGGCTCGACGAGAGCCTGTGAATTTCTCGGAATAAAACGATTTTCCACGAGCGAGCCTAATGTCTCGTAAATATTTAACATTTGTTCGAACCGTTTGTTTTCAAGGGCTTAGGCAACCCCATGGAAAGGCTGCACCAGGAATGACTCATCAAATAGCGTCGAAGCCTTTTAGGCTGCAACCGAAACGAGCGAAGCTGTTTTTCCGCCAAGACATACCTGTAACCAGGGTCTAAACCAGCAGTTGTGCGGGCTGCGTCAGTCCGGAACTAGGTTTGCGGCAGTAAAACAATACCAATAAAAAGAAGGGCAAATCCGGGATTGTATCTCGAATTCCTTACATCTAAGGTTGCTCAGGAATGTCTCATAGATACGTTACATAGCGCCCATTACCCCGAATTTGCTGGACGAAACGCGTAGAGACCGTGCTCCATGAGATGCAGCTAGTCTCATCATTGATTTACCTCAAGAACGCAATTCCCGGAAGCAGGGCTAATCCACTGCAGGCCTTGAATTTAGCGGGCTGCGTGTCATGAATCGACTCATTCTGGGTCTCATGATTAATTTACATCTCAGGGGCGCTATAGCGGCACTACACGCCTTGGAAGCCGCGCAGAGCAAGGGATTCGGCCAAAGCAGCGCACGTGTCTCATCAATTAGCGATTGGCGCACTTGGAATTCCGACCGGGGATTGGTGGAAGTGGACAGACAAATAAACGCTTATGACGCAGCATCAAATTTAACATAATATGCATTATGCGCACCTTCGTATGGAGCTGCCGGGGCCGAGGGTGGACAGATTTGAAGCCAGGCTCACGATGGCTCAGGCTCCTTTCCCGCTTTGGGCTGGAAATCAGCCGGCGTCATTCCATAGCAAACGATGAACAAATCGCGGCAGCCTTGCTCGCGGTACCACATCACAACGCGCTCAATCATCTGGCCCAAAATGTAGACTAGCGTGTCGTCATATCCGCCCGGCGAGCTTGCTTCGTACGGATAGCGAGCGCTTGTGAAAACGTTCCGATAACGCTTGATCCATTCTTCCTCCTGGTCGAATCGAAGTCGCGAACGGATATCAGCAGGCACCGCGTAAAAAAGCGTGAGCAGATCGTGCTTGTCAGCTCGATTCCGATCAGCTGCAACCTTGCCAATACGCTTGTGACGCTCAGGAAATTTTGACCATGTCGATTGACGATGTGCGCCAGCAGATTTTCCATATTTATCAATTGGTTAAGTTCATGCTTTGCAAGCCCATCGCTCAGAATTGCGGGAGGTATTTTGATCATTGTGTGCCTAAATGATGAGAAGTGGCCAAGTCTAGACACAGCATGCGGATTTTCACTGGGCGTGCCGGTCTTCCATCAGAAAATGATCGGATCTTAAAAATGATCGACACCCTAACAAGGCTCCAGACCAGAAGTGCCCACACCGCTTGCCACTGAGGTAACACACCTACCAGCGCCACCCTAAGCGCAATACCGTCCAGAAAATAGCGCGTACAGGGCGACAACGCCCATTCGGGTCAGGCGTTCGCGCAGGAGGAGCCGAATGAGGTCTAATTGAAGTCAGTCCGTATCAGTAAAAAATGATCATCATTTTTACACTTATTCGCGGCATACAGTGTTACGCCTGCTTGCTAGGTCTCCGAGACTGCTTACAGGAGACCAAATACGACCTCGTTTATCGCTCACTGATGAATGAGCCGAAAGGTATAGAGTTGGTGCGCGCCAGGATTGCTTTACAGGAGGTGCATCTCGGGGCAATCTCGCAGCTATTCTCCAGTTTCGGAGGTGCCTCCTGAGCAGTGAAGCCCTCGCCTTTGTAGGAGGTTTCAAGGACAAATCCAATAATTACTCAACTAAATATTCATTTAGTTGAGTAATCATGAAAGTGCTTGTGGTTGCACTCCGACCTACTCCGCTAAGT
This sequence comes from Pseudomonas sp. BJP69, assembly GCF_007633355.1. Taxonomy (NCBI): domain Bacteria; kingdom Pseudomonadati; phylum Pseudomonadota; class Gammaproteobacteria; order Pseudomonadales; family Pseudomonadaceae; genus Pseudomonas; species Pseudomonas sp. BJP69. The sequence goes on along the minus strand of NZ_CP041933.1, from coordinate 2,765,634 downwards.
GATCATCATTTTTAAATTATCACACGCGCATGTGCCATCCCCTGATGGGTTGCGGCTTCAGTCGTCGGTTGCTGATCATTTTTAACTTTAAAATGATCGCGACACTATCGAGTGTTGTGCTGCAAATTAGGTTGCTGAGGGGGGGTCGAGTAAATGATCATTTTTAAACACTTCCGGAAAGCTGCGGCTGATCCGTGTAGGCCCTGCTCGCAGCCGGGAAGGCGGTTATGTTTTTAAAAGTGATCATTTCAATTGTCGTTTAATGATCTAGGACGGAGGGGGTATGTTTGAGAAAGTGGCTTGGGAGTGAAGCTTCGAAGAAGCTTCATTATATGAGCATGTGCTCGGCTTGATTTCAAGAGCCCTGCCAGCGGATCTGACGGATGGTGCCAGGGATGGGAGGCCCTAATTCCATCGCTAAATCGCGAGCTGTCCGTCAATATATCAATAATTATCTATCGACTCCGGTGCAAATATTCTCCCGTGTTTCGAGTGAAGGGGTTGTGAACTGCGTTGAGTTATGTTTACTTAAGCATCTGTATTGTTTTTTCATGAGGCTTTATATGGTTCGCTGTGGACAGTTGGCTGGAGCGTTAAAGAGGAGCGTAAGCCTTCCATTTCCGATAAGTGCCAGAACCGGAAATGGTCAGTGACATGAAGACAGCTCCATTTGCACTGTTGCCATTGTTCAGTACCCACCGGTGGTTTATCGAATCTTCCACTGAGACTGATGATGAGGTCGCACTCACGGTTCATCGGTATCTGAGCGAATTCCCTGCCCAAGCAGATGCCCAGGCAGGCTATGGCGCAGTACGAGGCTTTCTGCAGTCCTACACAAGCAATGAAGCAACATTCAACTCGTATCGTACTCATGCGGAGCGGCTTTTGTTATGGTCGCTGCTGATTTGTCAGCGTCCGCTGCTTGAGTTACGACGTTCGGACGCCGAGGCTTTCCTAGAGTTCTGTATGAATCCCCCGGAGGTCTGGGTTGGTCAAGTAGTAAGAAATCGCTACCTTCGCGGGCATGCGGTCGACGGCGGATCTTTGATCCCGAACCCTGCCTGGCGTCCCTTCGCTACAACCACCAAGGGTGGCTATTACAACCTGACAGCCGGCAGCATCGCCCAAGTGTTCTCGGTCTGTAACAGCTTCTTTGAATACGCCATCGATGAAGGGATATGTGCTGTCGTAAATCCATTTCGAGCAATCAAGCAGAAATCCAAATTCAAGGGTCGCTCTGCCCAAGTAAAGACGACACGCGCGCTTACTCCCTTGCAATGGGAATACGTGCTCGAGGCCGCTGAAGTCATGGCGGATTCGGATCCAGTGCGGCATGAGCGCACTCTGTTCATCGCTTCCACCTTGTTTTCTATGTACCTCCGGGTTTCCGATATCTGCGGGAGAGATAATTGGGAGCCTTCTATGGGGGATTTTCGCTTAGATCACGACGGAAATTGGTGGTTTCACGCGGTTGGCAAGGGTAATAAAATCGGAAAAATCGCAGTCCGGACGGACTATGTCGAATGCTACCTTAAACGGTACAGGCAGTTTTTGGGGTTAAACCCCCTACCCTTTCCTAACGAAACCACTCCACTGTTGATGACGCTTGACGGAAAAGCCGGCCTGTCGACTAGGATGGTTCGTATCATCATGCGCGCAGTCTTTGATACTGCGATTAGCCGTATGGTCACAGAGGGTCGTCATGAAGGTGAGATCCAAAATCTGCGTGTGGCTTCTACGCATTGGTTGCGCCATACCGCAGCAACATTCGATGCGCCTTTCCGTGATCCCAAGGATTTGCAAGCCGATCTCCGACACAGCAGCCTTTCGACTACTCAGAATGTCTATTACAGCAGTCAGGATGATCAGCGCGCTTACTCCATAAAGAAGCTTGGTATGAAGGATCGCGGCTGATTCCTGTGATAACTTTCCAAGGAAGAGAAAATGAACAACATTCCATTCCCTTGTTTCTTCGGGATTGAAGAAATCCTGCAATTGGATGCCGAGAGCCTAGAATATGAGTCTCCATATGTTCTCTCTCAGCTTCAGGCCTGCGCAGCCGAAGCACGGCCTTTAGAAAGCTATGCTTGGGTTAAGAGTTTCCTACAGGCCAATGCGGTAGCTACCCGGTATACCGTTTATCGTGCAGCGGCTGAGAGGTTGTTGTTGTGGTGTTTGCTGGTCGTAGAGAAACCAGTAACGGAGCTTGATGAAATTGATATTCGTTGCTTTATGGATTTTTGTTTGTGCCCACCAGATCATTGGATTGCACAAAGCCCCGAAAAGCGTCTAATGCGCGCCTCGGCTAAACGAAGCTCTAGGGCCATGGTTGTGAATCCGGCTTGGAGACCCTTTAGGCCGAGCCTGAGCACGTCGCAGATTGAGGGCGACCAAGTAAAAATTACGGGCTCGTCGATACTTGCTGGAGTAATGACAGTGATCAACCAATTCTACTTGCACCTAGCCGGAGAAGACGTTCTTGATAAAAACCCAGCACATGAGCTTCACCGGTCAAGACAATATGCACCTTTGTACGCCGTACATGAAGGGAAAAGGTGCTTTAATGCATCTGAGTGGCGGGAGTTCGTTGCAGTGGCTGAGGCAATGGCTGAAGCGGATCCAGGTTTTGAGCGAAAGCTATTCATGATTATTACAGTTTATTATCTGCAATTGCAGCCAAGCGAGATTGAACAGTTCGGCAAGGTCATTCTTATGAAGTCTTTGTGCAGGAAAGATGATGGCACCTACAGGCTGGATGTTCCGCATTTTCCTGCATTGAAGCATGTTATGATACCATCAGAATATGTTGAGCGATGGGTTGCGCGGTTTCGAACTTATCTGGGAACGCATATGACACCCCTTGGCCTCGATCCGACACCACTAATTTCTACTCAGAGCGGCCGCGGTGGTATTAGCAGTAGGCATGCGAACCTCATTTTCAAATCCATTTGCAATCAGGTAGTGATGAATCTGGAAAATCTGGGCGTTGAGGTTCCGGATGACTCTCCTTTTCGAAATGCTTCTCTGCTGTGGCTGCGTGAGACTTCGTTGATGCGTTTGGCAGAATTTTTGCCATTTGATCACTTTCGCCTGATGGTTCGCGGATCCACGAGTGATAACGTATTCGCTCGGTATTATGCGTGGCACCCCAAATACCGAGCTCGCTGAGATATGGGTGTATTCTCCAAGCTCTGGACTTTATTTTTTCCTGATCGTAGGTCAGAAGCCGAGATAACACGTGAGCGTCAATTCATCGAGGCTGTTAACAGCCTCAAGACCCTCAGAACGACTGACCGCGGCGGTATGTCGATTGATCTCGAGGAGATTCGCGACCAGGTTTTAGAGAGTCGTGAGGCCTTGAAGTATCTCGTAGATCCAGCCAATAGAAAGGTTAAAGAGGTACCGCCCGGTGATTGACTCGATCTTGGTCACGAACTTTTGATCAAGATCCCCTGCCCTGCGTTGATCTGAGATGGCGTGCCCCGATGGGGACGGCTGTCGTAAACAGCGCCACCGGCTAGCGCCGGCGTCCCTGCCCGCTGGGATTCCATGCTCACGCCTCCGGCCGGAGGCCTGCGCGCTCCGCTTGCCATCGAGTACCTGAGCGCTAGGACAAGGCGTCCAGCGCTCATGATTGCACCTCGGATTGTCAGCCGCGGATTTTGTAGCCTTGGCGCTTCAGCGTTTCAAAGAGACAGTGGCGTTCGTAAATTTCAAGCGTTTGCCCGCTTGCCTCAAGCAGTTTCTCCATAATCCAGGCTGCGTCATCTTTCGAAAATGAATAGCTAGAGCATTCGAACTCCATTTCAACACCACCAGGTCTGACTGTCTGGATAGAGACTCCTGCATAGCCCTCGGGAAACGGCATGAGTGCGGTGCTAGCTTTACTGAAGGGGATCTCACCGGTTGCGTTCAAATGCCAGTCCAGGAACAGTCTGTATTCCCGCTTCAGTAGTGGCTCATCTTCTCTGACCACTGCCGTAGTCGGCTCTGCACTGGACTGCTCCACGATGGCGATCGCTTCGGCAAGGTAGAAAGCCAACTCATAGGCGACTGCTAAGCTGAATTCAAGGCCATGAGAGTCAAACTGGAGCCTTACACCGCCCTCGCCCACGCCCGTGATCGTACACTCCCAGTGATTATTAGAATCACTTTCGCGCCAGCAGCGAATTTGACGTTGAAATCTCTGAGTGGCTGGCGCGGTATTGATATTCAAACTCATTAAATCCTCAGTTTAGACAGTGGGTCTATCACCATAAACGGATGATTTTCTGAGAACTTGAGTTGTATTGAGAAATTTTTCGTGCCCTTTCAGAGGTGCCTATGCTGTATATGATTTTTTCGTAGCTGTACATATGTGCAGATATCACGCCCCTCCCCTGTTGTGTTATCTTCCCGTCATCGATTCAGGCCGCGGAAATGTTTGAAAAGAAATGCCCCGTGGTCTGCACATCCCTCTACTTCAGTTAAAGACATTAAATGGCCCTATCAAACGCAGTATTTCAGCGACTCAGCGGCGCCGATGAGTCGGGCAGTATTCAAATGCCCAAGAAGCAATTGGACGCATCGCTACAGATGTTTCAGATCGACATGCTCGCGTCCAACCTGGAGGCCTACTCAGTTGATCCCGCACGGGCTCGTGCCAAGTATCCGTGGGCGACTCGGTTTGCCATGGGACATCCCCTGGCTCCCTGGCAACGGCCTTCAGTTTGGACTGAGGAGCAGCAGGTTCGGTTTATCACTTCAATCTGGATGGGTTCAGATCTTGGGTCTTACCTGGTGAACGGTTGGTATGAGTTTGCTGATGGTGGCGCCTATGCGCTGAACAGCGAGGTTTTGCTAGATGGCCAGCAGAGGCTCACAGCCCTGGAAGGCTATCTGCTTGGCAGGTTTGGCGTGCCCGATGCGGATGGGTGTGTGCGGTATTGGGCGGAGGTCGGTGACAAGGAGCGTAAGCGTTTCTTGGCGATGCCTTTTGCTCAAGCCCGGGTGCATTCTGGTGATGAGGCTGCGTTACGTAAGGTTTACGATCTTCGAGCCTTCGGTGGAACTCCACATACTGAAGATCAGCGGGCATCTGCTTGATTAAATGATTAGCGTGCCCCCCCTGGGGTCGGCTGTCGTAAACCGCGCCACCGGCTTCCGCCGGCGTCGCGGCCCGCTGGGCTTCCATCCTCACGCCTCCGGCCGGAGGCCTGCGCGCTCCGCTTGCCTCCGCAGATGCCCTGACATGACAGTGTAAGGGCGCCCTCTTCCGGCTAGATCCAGTCTTCTTCAATGTATGTTTGCATGCTCGTCACCAGTGGATCCATGGGTACGGCTTCAAGCTAACCCACCATGCCTGCGGAATCAAACTTAGCTCAGTCCCTGTGGAGAGCTTGCCGATGGGTCTCGAGATGCCTCATCTCCTTCTCCCACTCATCAACGAATTTTTCCAGGTCATGCAGGTATGGGCCTGCGGCTAACCGTGTTGAGCCGACGCTCGCTTGGGCGAATCGCTCGCGCCATGGTGATGGAATGGTCAACTCATCTACGATCCTACGGCCTGAGGTGTGAGCAGACGTAGTGACCTGGTCGAGAAGATGCTTGCAGGAAAGAGCGACATCATCCAAATCTTGCTCAACTGCGTGCATTTCCTGGAGGAGAACTATCGCTTTGGGATCGCCAGACTGGAATGCGGAGAGAGCCCAAAGCAACCGCCGTAGTTGACGCTCGCCTTCTACGACATCGGCCAAGGTTTCACCCCTCCTCGCTCAGGCCGGCTTCCACCTGATTGGCCTTGATGGCTTTGGCTGCTGCCTGTCCTCCCCGCTTGGTAAGGTCGATGCCGATGACCTTTATGTCCTCAGCGCCAGGATATCTAGAGGCGATACTCAACCAGTGTTCCTGCAAGGCTGCTACCAAGCCGTCAAACCCGACTCGATCACCCTTTGGGGTTTCCCATTTGGTTTGATCATCTCGGCTGACAAGCAAAAAGATTCCGCAGCTCGACCTGTCATCGCGAAGGTAATCCCCGCATAACTGATTCTCAAGGCGCTCGAAATGTTGCGGCCCGCTCCAGTTCTGCGAGAGCTTCAGTTCGACCGGTACGGGAGCATCGAACTGGGTGTTCAGGAACCTGTAGTCAGGTCGCTTGTCGTCCGCGAGCTGCTCCTCCTGGACTACGCTGTAGCGGCCTGCAGCGCGCTCTCTACACCAGTCACCAATGTATTTGCGAACCGAGGTTTCTTGACTTGAAGGCAACAGAAGCTCTGCCCAGCTTGAGTCACTCTCTTCCAGCACGTGCTTCAAATCCAGTAAGCGATCGATAGCGAGATTCCAAAGCTCTCGGTGAGTGGTAGGACTGCTTTCCAACGAGTTATGGAAATCGATGACTTTCTCTGGTGGCCAAGGCGGCGTTTGAGAGTCTGCCGTGGCTTTCTGCTGCGCGTAGAAAGCACTCCAGGGGCGAAGGCTCTCTGAAGGATGCGCTTGAGCAATTTCCTCTAAAGCTAGAAATGCTTCCTTACCAGGCGTTTCTCGAATGAAGGCAAGTAATCCATCACGTGCATTCTGGGCGTCGTCCCTCAGGCCTGGCGAGTAGACGCCTGTTCCTGCACGCTGGATGTCATCCGCGATACGTACGTACTCGTTAACGAGCAGATACAGCGCTTTGGCGTGCCCTACTGTCTTGTAGTTTTGCCGGCAACGGTGTGCATTGTGGCCACCAACAATGCCAATTAGGCAGAGCATCGCAAATTGAGCTTTGGCGTCATCTGAAGGCAGCGAGTCGAGACGAGCCGCCAGTGCCGGGATACCTTCAGCGGGTTTCGATCCAATCCACAGTGCAAACCAAGACGGCGCGATATCCAGATCGCTCTCTGCGATAGCACGCTCGCTGGCGAGCTCAGCCAGTGCCTGATCACTGATGGGGAACTCCACTACGACGCTCATGACGAGTTGAAGGGATTCCAGGGTTTTCACAGGTTGAGCCAGCCGAGTCAAGAGCGGGGCTGATAGTGCTTCATACAGCCATTCACCACCGTAGCGCAGCCTGCGTAGGACATGGTTGCCATGGTTGCCACCTGAATCCGAGCATGGCTGACTCAGCTCGTAACAGATCTCTCGTTCTACGATTTCTAGAACAGATTGCGGCCAGTGCTTGAACAACGTAGGGAGCCACTCTGGGAAGCCATTCAATTCAAGGAGTGCATAACGAACGGCATACTCAGCATCCCTGCAAGACATTTGGAGGAAACTGGACGACTCTTCCTTGGCTTCTATAGCAAGCCCCGTCAACCCAAAAATCACCTGGTATGGAGTCGTATTCGCCGGCGCGCCTTCAGATGGAAGCCGTGGGCAATAGCCCCTCCAGAAATTAATCGCCCCTACACGAAACGCTTGAGCGACCGGCATTCCGAACTCGAGAGCGAGTGACTGCCAGTTGCCGCTGCTCCATGTGCTTGAGGATGACGTACCATCACGCATCTCCTCGAGTAGATAGGCTTGACAGCGAGTCATCACACCCGGCTCGGGACTGTTGATGTGCGCGACATCGGCGGCAAGACCCTCACGCCACTCGCGACGTCGATTCGCTTCTTCATACTCGCGCTGAGCCGCTTCTTCTTTCCACTGGGCTTGCTGTATCTCCCATGCCTCGACCTGACGCGCCGGAGGATTCAACATGAGTTCCAGCTTGTCGCTGAGCTCGGAGTCACATTCAGTGGCCTTTCGAAGCTGAATCTCCCACTCAGCCGGCCTGCCATGCTGCTTGTAGATTTCAACGCCCATACTCATCGCCATGTGACGATCTTGAAAATCGGCGAGGCTAACAATCTGGGCGCAGGCGAGGCTGAAATTCTCCCTGTTCAACGTCCAAAATGGCCGGAATCCGATCAGTTGCCATACGTTGATTACGGCTTCGTTGCGATGCACACGCCCCTTTCGGGCAATCTCAACGTCATACCAGAAGAGTTTGTAGTCGAGTTCAGGCCAAGTGGGCACGGCTGCTCTGAGGTTCTCGCCTAGCTCACGAATGTCCCTCTCATCGTAGACATGAGCTAGAGCGAGCTTGCTCAAGATTGCTAGGGCGGCTTCATCGAGCGCGAACGGATCGCGCTCATGGATCAGCCGGAGCACACATTGACCAGCAATTTCGGCAAGCCAGATGTACCTTTTCGAGATGGCGATGAAACCGTGATCTTTGGTAGGCGGCTTGGCCAGAAGTGCTCCAAGTCCAAAGATAAGGGTAGGGAGATACTCCAGCGGCAAATCTACTGCCAAGTTCGAAAGGTTAATCGCCAGGCTGTCCCTACCGCTATAGCGTTCCTTCTTCGCGGCTCGCTCGATCGCTGCAAGTAGCCAGCGAATTGATTCTTCGTCCGGCGGCAAGGCTTCTACATGTACAAGCTCAGCCAACCACTCTCGATTGACCTCCTCGTCACAGGCCAACAACCCTTGGCGTAGGTCATCGACGTCCTGGGGCGTGCCCAAATCGATGACGGCACGTATTGCTGCCAAACGTGTGTGCTTGTGTTGTGCAGTGAGAGCGAATTGCTTAGCTTCTGCGAGCGCTCCCACCACCTCCCCTTGCCAAACCATGCGTAGCAGGAACCAGGTAATATCGTCGTTTGTGCTGTAGAGCGCCAGCAGGTCTTTTATATCTCCGGTGAGGTCATGGTGAGCGAATCGCTGTACAGCAGAATAGTCAGTCATCGACCAGCTATGGGCCGGCTGCGCCAAGTGCTCGCAAGTTTTACGCAACACGTTCCGGCGAGTCGTTAATGGGAGCTGGCCTGGATCACCACCCTCGAAGAATACCTCTGGAGCAACCTCCTCCAACCGTGCACAAATGCGATCATCCAAAAGCGCCAGCCAAGGCAGGACTGGACGCAGCGAGGGATTAATTACCTGCAGTCCGTATTGAGTGCGGAAGAAAAGATTCTCGATCTTGACACGAGAGGCCGAACCGCGGATCAGCTCGTGAAGCCACTCAGCCGTTAGGTATTCTCGGACTGTGCGATGGTGAAAACGAACCGTTCCATATATGCCAGGCTCGAAAATCGGCCGGCTTAGCAGTGTCCCTGCGTCTGCGTCATTCCAATCCTTGAGGACAGAACGAACCGGGATGCCCTTTTTATTGGCATCGCCATCCGGTACGCGGACAGCAGACATCTGACCCAGTGTTGTCGCGGCGGCTATGAGGCAGACACCTTCGCGGAGTCTCTCTGGGGCGATAGGTTTGATCTCAGCGCGATTTTGGTCATGCTCTTCTAGGCGACGGTCGATGCTGCTTCTCATCAGCTCAAGGCGAGAACCTATACGGAGATGAGCGTGCCAATAGCCGACGAGCTCCAGGAAATCCAGTGGGCGCGTCGTCAACGACCACGCATCCCTCCGGTCAAGTTCAGCGCGGAAGCTTTCACCATCTGTGACACCGGTGGCCGCGAGGAACCGGTCGACCTGCTCTCCATGAATATCATCCAGCGTCACTACAAGGAACGACCCACCTGACTCTGTCTCTGTTGGAACCGTGTGCGCTTCATCTTCAGGTACGTCAGCAGTACTAGCAGGCGCTTGCTTAGCTATGGGCGCAAAGGCAAACGTCGACTCACAGATCGCTAGATCTGTCCTGGCGCGCCACGCTGTGCTGCGCCCGGTAATGAGTAGGTGCGCCTTGGCGCCAAGGCGTTGCGTCAAGCGGCCGATTTTGCGGATCGCTTTCTCAAAGTCTCTAGGATCTTTTAACCGAGCCTCGTCTACTGAATCCATGAACAGCCAGCCTTCCGCACCGGAGTCTAACCAGCTTTCGAATTCCTCGAAGCTGCCTTCTTCGATTGCGTCTTCCATATCCGGGTAGACGTTTTCGATCCGCAGGAAAAAGGCCGTTTTTCCCAGGCTACGGAGCTGGCGGGTGACGTTCCGGATTTCAGCGGTTTTGCCCGATCCCGCCTCAGAGAGCAGTATGACTCGTTGATGTTGAAGCAAGTCTGCCCAGCGAAGTTCTCCGCTCCTGCTAAGCCGACTGCTCAGATCTACATCGTCTGAAGCGTCTGAATCGAATGGGATCTTGGAAAAAGTACGGTCAAGGTCGATGAAGGCGTCCAGGGGCCGCGTCATAGCTAGTCTCAAGCAGGTCAGTTGCAGACCCGACTTGGGCTGCAGAGGCTCTGTTATCCTACCTGAAACGTAGCTGTGATCGGTGGGTTCTACCTACAAACGCAGCGCGAACTCTTTGAGCGCCAGCCTGCACGACGCAACTCCATGTGTCGTGCGCGCCTTGAGCCTTGCTACCGCCTCTGCCAAAGACTGCAGCGGTCATGTTCTGACAGCGGCTTATAGTCTGGTCAGCGGCCGTCCAGTCCGATCAGTCGTGGCCTAACATCACTTATCAGTACTTGCTGAAACGAGCTGAGAGCGTCGCAGCCTCCATGTCGACCCAAGCTTCCGGGTTTGAGGTTGACTGCACCATCATCCATGTCTCCGATTTATGTGTTCCACCCAGCCCACCGAGAAGCGCCAGCATCCTTAGGGATGATTGTTCTGCTAAAGGAGACACAGCTAAGGCATCAATGCCTCATTACGTCTTGCCGCGGTAATACACCGCCCCTTAATGATTTCGTGGGGCCGTCCCTCCGAGCGCACCCAGCTGATAGTCTGTCACCGCTTGGAACTGTTGCTCGGCAATCATCCGTAAGCGCTCCAACTCCACACCAGTGACGCCCCCGGATTGAGCCTTATGGTACCGCTTCAAAGCCTCGACGGCCTCGGTGTACATCGGATCGTCCGGCATCAACACTTTGCTGAGATCCTTCCGCTTCATTGTCATTTCGCTCACGCAGGGATAGGCAGACTGGAGTCGATGACCACGACTTGACGCTTATCGGCGGCAGGATCATCGGCTTCCCCAGGTAACCAGCTCAGCGACTCGTAGCCCATGATTTGCCCTTCGCGCACAACATCCTGGTAACACGCGATAGCGTCCTCTAACGCTGAACAGTCAGATCGCGGAATCAAAACTGGTAGGTCGGGATCATACTTGCGGAGCTCTTCAATCAAATCGCCTACGTTCACATTTTGTCCTCGAGTAGCGGCCCTTAAGCGAGCAGTGGCGGCGTCATTCAAAGGTATACGCATGAGAGCGCTCTTTTCCAGCCGTGGTAGGCTGGAAGCTGAAAACGTAGCCACCTATCGAAATATCCAAAGCCGAGACTGAAGCATGACGCTCAAAGCCTCCTTCGCCAGCGTACTACGCGCACTGCGCAGCAAGCGTAATATCACCCAGCGGGACTTTGCTGACACGACAAGCCGCACCTACCTGTCAAAGCTTGAGCTGGGTAAATCAAGCATCACGCTCGACAAGCTCGATCAGGTGAGCCGACGCCTGGAGCTTAGTCCAATTACCCTCCTCACCCTGACACTCAGCGAGGATACCGGTAAGCCTCCTTCTGAGCTGATCTCCAAGCTGCAGTTAGAGATCGAAGATTTGCAGCGGAAGGATGGCTTGCCCGGCCTTCGAGTGATCCCAGAGATTGGTCACCAAATGCGTCACGTGCCCCGTAGAGCCAGGAGCGGTCATGAGTCGAACTGCATGCAAGCAGAGCTCGCCTTCGCGGATTGATCGTCCGTATAGCCATAAGGCATGCGGAAAAAGCGCTCCGCCTTTAAGTCAAGGTGTAACGCTTAAGGCTCGCCCCTGCGGGGACAGCTGTCGTGAACCGCACCCTGGCTTCGCCAGGTTCCGGCCCTATCGGGCTTCCATCTTCTCGCCTCTGGCCCATCGTGGGCCTGCGCGCTCCGCTTGCCATTTCGCAAATCAGTGCTGTGTCTGACCCAGACTGCCGGCCTTGAGCAATTGATAGTCGATGACGGTCTGGTACAGGTGGTCAGCCTCCAAGCGGAGGCGAGCCACCTCATCAGCTGGTCGTCCTTCATCAACGGCCTTCTGGTGGGCTCGGATGGCTTCGAGGGCTTGCTGTAAGAGGGGCTCTCCGGCCTCTGCCATTCCCAGGATCGTCCTCTTCATTTTCAGCGTCCATCCTGCCGGATGGCACGGGGTATATCCAGGTACTCCATCTCGGCCTTCCAGGTCATAACGAATCTCTCAAGGTCGCGGAAACAGTGCCCGGCAGCCAGGTGCGCAAAGTCAACGCTTGCTGCCACGCGATTTCCAGGCCGCGCATTTGGCAATTAATCAGCACGTCTCGCCCCCCCCCCTCCGTTACCAACATCAGCTTACATGCCCATGTCATCATCGAGGCGATCTCCCCTCAGCTCTCTCGTGAGCTTCGTTACCGGCAGTCGGGCCAAAAGTCCATCAGCCAGTTCACTGGCGTGGCGTGAGTACAGAGTCACCGTCCCTGATACCGCCTGACGAAGGGGGACGAACGCGCCTACTCTGGTCTGGGCAATATTCAAGATATTCAGTACATGAGTGCTCAACGTAGCCGTGGACAAATGATCCACAGCCGTTCGCTGCGGAAACTCGAGGGCACCCCACAGCTCAACGACAATCTGAAGCAGTTGCTCAGGGCCGAAGTGGTTCAGGGCAATTTCCCATAGCAGGCCTTCCTGTGCGAGGGTTAGGCGATTTCTAGGCATGACGGAGATTCAAATGTGAGGCTCTTTCTGGACTGCGAATTCACTCAGCTCACCGCACAGGCGAAGCTGATCTCTCTGGCTCTTGTTGGCCAGGATGGCACGGAATTCTACGTGGAAGTGATGGACGCTTGGCGAGAAGAGGACTGCAGCGAGTTCGTGAAAGAGATCGTGCTGCCACAGCTCTGGGGTGGTGAGTATGCCGTGCCGATCATTGAGGCTAGGGCAGCGCTGCTCACCTTCTTAGCATCCTTCGAGGTTGAACTCGAGATCGTTACCGATGCCCCCGAGTACGATTGGGAGCTGTTTTGCGAGCTCGCTTACGACGCTGGTCGCTGGCCTCAAAATGTCCGAAATCGTCCGACAGATGCGACCACATTGGCTCCGACAAACGATGGGGCAAAGCTACCTCACCACGCTCTTCTCGATGCCAGGATCATTGCCGGAATGTTCACATCATGATGAGCCGCTGGATAGTCAGGTGCTCCTTGCGCATTTACACCCTGTGAAAACTCGTTTGCATTCGACGTAACCAGCCGCTTGCACTCCAACTGACCAGTCGCAAGTATGACTGTGGGCGAAAGCAGCCAGCCACGATTGGCAACTAACGACCCATAGCGGCCCTTCATCGAAGTCATGATTTGGCCAATAGCGGTCAATCGAAATGGTCATCTACAGCTTCCGCTTATGAGGACTCGGCCACGATCCACATCGAAAACCTTTCCCCGGCTTGCGCTTTGGCCCTATATTGATGTGGATTGCTGCATAAAATTGACACTCAAGGTATTTTAATGATTTTAAATACTCCAACATCCGAGGATTTTTTTAAAACAGGCAAGGAGCTGCTGTCGTTTGCCTGGGATATTGTTGCGAAGCTTCTAGTCAGCTTGAATGAGGCGGAACAATATGGAATTGATCCTTCTGAGGTTTCCGAAGAATACTGGAGCCTTTCTCAAAGACACCTAACAACGGCGCTTACGATTACTCAACAAGGCGTTGAGTTAGCAATAAAAGGTCGGATATGCGCCATTTCTCCGTACATACTAATCTCTGACTCACCATCAAAATGGCCATCACCATACAGTGGCTCGCTAGATTTCAGCATTTTCCGAACAATTGATGCGCAAGACTTAATTAAGGTGCACGATACTTTTTCAGATACGCCATTTGAAGGAGAATTTGTGGATGCCTTCAATAACCTGAGAGAAAAACGCAACACGATAATGCATTCTGTAAGTAAGTCATTGGAGGTCACATTCAATGATGTCCTGAGCACGCTATTGTTTATGCATAAAACCCTATTCCCTAATGACTCCTGGGCACGGCTAAGATTTGATGCATTAAAAAATTCGCCATCTACAGAGCTGGGCAGCAGCGAATTTATTACAAACGAAGCCTGTTTGGAGCTGTTTTACGTTATTGAGTCACTGCAGCCAGCACAAGTTAAAGAATACTTCAAGATCGACAAGAAAAAAAGGGCGTATTATTGCCCCCACTGCCACGATGAAGCAAGCCGTGACTATGGGGATTATGAGCCAAAGCTTGCCCGACTTACTACGCCTCAGGCCACCTGCAATATTCTTTATTGTCCGGTATGTGATGATGAGTACGAAGTAGAAAGAACTGACTGCACAAAAGAGTATGTTGGAGATTGCCCTGGAAACGTCATGAGCAGTTATGGATCGTGTATGACGTGTGGGCATTAGCCGATGGCGGCAGTCATTTTTCGACACCTGGCTCAGCCAGAAGCAAGACTTGCGCTGAAGATAGGCCGATATCCGCCTATCGCCATCGTCAGCTTTGGTGCGATATCAGCCTCTGCCGACAGGTAGGAGTCGGCCAGAAGCGGAGACTCTAAGGTGTCTTTACGCTTGCAGACGGCTCAAGCGCCGACCCGCTGAAACTGGCATAGTTAAGAGTGCTCGTAGGCCCTCTTATAGGATCCTGGGCCCTGCCTACAATGTGGCAGGGCCAGATCTCCGCAATTATAGAAGCTCATGCAGCCCTCAGAAAATTGGACTACTTGCCCAAAATGCGCATTCCAACTATGGAACAATTTTGTTGGCGAGAGATTTATATAGTTCCACAAAAGCAGAAAAGTGTGAGTGCTGTGCCTGAATCGAGTGCTGACCGAAGTGACGGGCTACTGGGGTTTCTAAAAGATCACCTGCTCCGTAGCCCTGCTTCAAGCGTCCATTGGCTGGTTGAAGAAAGTATAAGGCAGTATTTTTAAAATCTGCACGGCATTTTTCGGATGAATGTGCCACCCGATTTCTTATAGATGAGGCATGCCCCTAAAGCACTGATTTTGATTTTACATCACCGAACCCGTGCGAATTGAAAAGGAAATCAGCTTGATTAGTGACCCAGCTTGGGTCAGTCACCTTTAAGTAATCCTTTCTAGGATTGAACTTGGCGTTATTTGATAGTACTTGATATGCATGTTCGAGGTTCAGAGCCCTCCCATGTTTCGGTGTGGGCTGATAGCCTGCTCCAGTCTTCGCACCTGCAACGTAGCGAACCAGTACCATCTCAAGGAACTCCTCCCAAGAGGCGACCCCCCCCATAAAGGCAAGCTCCACTATTTGTCGAATATACTTAGGATGTATTCCTGCCGCACCTGCGGGGTTGTTCCACCCTTGAACTGCCTGATCTTAGTAACTAGGTCTTCTGCCGCTTGAATCTCTTTAAAAAAAGTAGTTTTGACGTGATCTACTTCAGGTGGGCGTCCGGCCATTGATTTTAATCCAAGATGTCAATGAGCCATTCACGTTATCCGGGCTTCAAAACATTGTCTAGGGTTCGCCTTTAAAATAATGCAAGAAGGGGCTATGGAGTTATGAATATGCCCACGACATGAAGCTGTCGTAGCGGGGGGAGAAACCATCTCACCAACGACTGCTACTGGCCGTTAGCTGCCGCCCACGAAGGGCAGCTTTGGGTCGTTAGCAGTCAATCGTGAATTACTGCTTGCGCCTCTTAGCCATGTGGGCGATTGGTCGTAACGATTGCAAGTGGCTGGTCACGTACATGGCAAATTTCCACCCCTTGCATGCAGGGTATCGGCCTGATGCGGGCCATCTGTTAATGACCTTTCTCTGTGGGCCCGCCTAGGGCGTGCAACTGGTAGTCGGTGACCGCCCGGAAGCGATGCTCGGCCATCAGCTTAAGCCGCTCCAGCTCCGCGCTCCAACTACCCCTTCAGCCTGGGCTTGGTGGTACAGCTTGAGTGCTTCCACAGCCTCGGTGTACAGCGGGTGGTCAGGCATGAGTACCTTGCTCAGATCTCTTTTCACGATCTATCCCTTTCGCCATAGCGATCCCACACGACGCGATGCCATCAAGGAGTGTGTTTAGCCTACCACTGCTGATCAGCCTGGACGGAGTGGGCGTACATCAATGCTTCGTCGGCGAGTTCCAACATATCAGCCAAGGTTCCTGAGTCTACGGCATGCGTATCACGTAGCGCATATGCGTGATGCACAAGCTCCCGGTGATGTTTCTTCGGCGATTGGAGCAGTGCCTGGGTGTCGTTGAGCAGCTGCCGCCACTCTTGGATCGACATTACGGGCAGATTGGTGCCTGTCATGGCAGTATTCTCTATTGCTGTATGGGCATACAGTATTCGGGAAATGCCTGGCTGCATAGGTACTGCGGACGAAATGCGTCGCCGATGGTCACAGATCAGTCGCTGGTACGAGGTACGTTTTCGCTGTGGGTGGCGATAGCTCGCCCTGATGAATTACCTGACAGCATCACCAAAGAAAAAGCCCCCGTAAGGGGGCTTTAGCAATCCATCGGTGGAGCGTGTTACTGGGCGAGCCAGCCTTCCACCACATCAGAGCCGTACTCGGCTTTCCATTCCTTGAGCAGCTTGTGATTGCCGCCCTTGGTCTTGATGATTTCGCCGTTGTGCGGATTCTTGTACTGCTTTACCTGGCGGGCACGACGTGGGGCTTTCTCTGCAACAGCAGGAGCGGCGGCGCGACGGCTAGCCTGGGGATCCAGGATGTTGATGATGTCACGCAGGCTGTACCCGTATTTGCTCAAAAGATCGCGCAGTTTGGTCTCAAATTCGATCTCCGATTGCAGCTCGGCGGAGCCTTTCATCGCTTCCAGTTCGGCCAGTTGTGCGGCCAATGTTTGCTCGAGCTTACGGAATTCTGCAAGACGGGACATAAGTGCTTCCTCAAATACCGGATGAAATTAGTCGGTTACTGTAAACCATTTTCAGCTCGCCCTACTTAAATTTTGAGTATGCACTGCCATTCTTGTTCAATTTCTAAGCAGTGGCGTTCAAGTACACGCGCCTGAATCAGCAATGCGAATAGTAGAGCCTGCCGGCGCCATGAAATAACTGCGTACCTCCCGGGGAGCATAAATGCTTGCCTCGCCGACACCGCCGCATGAACCAAGATCGATAATTTCGGGTCAGTCTGTAACGGGAGATTGCAACTGGTGGGGTGCAGCGAATGGTTTCATTTGATCTACAAAGGATGCTCATTGGCGAGTTTCCGCTGACCTTCCTCTTTGAGGTCGCTCTTCGCGTTTCAGCGGCGTTTCTAGCCGTGTTCTTCTTTCTCAAATTCAGTGGTCGACGCGGAATCAGGCAGCTGTCCCGTTTCGAGCTCGTGGTGATCCTCACCTTGGGCTCAGCCGCAGGCGATGTTACCTTTTACGAAGATGTACCCCTCCTCCCGGTCGCATTGGTTTTCCTCACGCTTTTGCTGCTCTATCGTGGAACCGTCTACATGATGAGACGCAGCAGAACATGCGAGGCCTGGATCGATGGATTACCCATCACCGTCGTAAAGGACGGCATGTACGAGATCCATTCCCTGCGAAATTTGAACATCTCGTCGAACGAGCTCTTCATGGAGCTGCGCCAACAAGGCGTGGAGCATCTCGGCCAGGTTCGACTGGGCCTATTGGAAACTGATGGCGATCTTAGTTTGTATTTCTATGGGCCAGATGACACCCGGCCAGGGTTATCAGTGCTGCCAGTCGAACATCGTCCAGAGTACCTAGCGCCGCCGAACGCTGGCCTACATTGCTGCGTCAGCTGCGGCTTCCCAGTCTTCCATGAGCCTCAGGATTCAGTCGTCTGTGAACGCTGCGGACATAACGTCTGGTCACCTGCACTGGATACCTTACGCAACCGCTAGACCACATTTTCGCCCTTGCTCTCCCACACGACGCCGTCCCACCCGGGCGGGTTTTTAGCCTACCAATGCTGATCAGCTTGGACGGAGTGGGCGTACATCAGTGCTTCGTCCACGAGCTCCAACATATCGGCCAGGGTTCCTGAGTCCACGGCATGCATATCACGTAATGCATATGCTTGGTGCAGAAGCTCTCTGTGATGTTTCTTAGGTGCAAGGAGCAGGGCCTCGGTGTCGTTGAGCAGCTGCCGCCACTCTTGGATCGACATTACCGGCAGATTGGTGCCTGTCATGGCGGTATTCTCTATTGCTGTATAGGCATACAGTATTCGGAAAATGCCTGGCTGCATAGGCAGTGCGGACGAAATGCGCCTGCGATGGGAGTCAAGGTTGGCCGAAATTGAGCAGGGCTTGCCCAGCATCCCACAAGGCCTGGTTTAGGCTTACACAGTTTGGGTTTACGCAAGCGGTACGCGAGAGCCCTCGCCCGATACTATTCACGTCCTTTTCACATGCTATGTGGGAACGTTAGCTATCCCTACGTGTGATAGAAGCTCCCTTGCCCGTCTAGCAGCGGGCTTTCTTTTGCCCGCAATTCTTCATCGACTCGGGCCATTCGTCCGTTTGGCTGTCTGCTTCATCGATCAAGGCTGTCCACTAAGGACACCAGCCAGAGCCTTTCTCATGCGACAGCTATTTCAAACGATAACCCTTCCCCTCGCCTGCACTCTTCTGTGGGCTTGCTCTGCTCACGAAACTAAGTCTCCTGTAGAAACTCCAGGTCGGCCAGAGTCGGCGAAAACCCAGTTGCTGGAAGCCGGCGCCGCGACGCTGCAGTCCAAGCCGCCCATTGAGGCCATCAATGCCTACCTGGATGGCTTTCACTTCTACAACGGGCATCCGGACGTGCAGATGGAAGCGCATCACTACTGCTCCATCGTCAACGAGGATGTCATTCAGTGTGTGATATTCGACGGCAATACCAAGAGCTCGAATATCATGGGCGTCGAGTACATCATCGACGAGAAGCTTTTTGCCAGGTTGCCACCCAAAGAGAAGGCGATGTGGCACAGCCATGGTTACGAGGTCTCCTCTGGGCAGCTGATCGCTCCAGGCATTCCTTCTCCTGCTGAGCATGCTCTGATGGAGCGCCTGGCGCATACCTATGGGAAGACATGGCACACCTGGCACACCGATCAAGACAAAGCGCTACCTGTAGGTGTGCCGCAGTTGATGATGGGTTTTACCGCAGATGGCCAGACTGACCCGGCGATGGTCGAACAGCGCAATCGGCGCCTGGGTGTGGATGCTGCAAAAAACAAAGCTGAGCGGGCTGACATTCGTATTCCTGATGCTGATCCTCAGGCGGATGGCTGGCAGCACGGTAATGTCATTCAAATCACCGATCCAACCGGTGCCCATGTACATCGCTCTTCAACAGCTACACCATCCACTACAAATAGCCGATCCAGCCAATAGCCGCCTGCATCAGCTCTGCGTGGATGGGGCCTCGGGCGTGTCCCCCTTGCGGGGGAACGGCTGTCGTGTACCGCGCCCTGGCGCAGCCAGGGTCACGGCCCTACCGGGCTTCCATCCTCACGCCTACGCCCCTCCATGGGCTTCGCGCTCCGCTTGCGGGGTCAAGTCGGAACAATTTTCATCGTGCGATATCCTGCTTGTAGCGTTCCGCGTATACCTGCATGACCATGAAAACGACGTTCGGGATCATCATGATGGTGATCATCCCCCAAAATCCGACTATCCCCCAGCCATGTAAGGCAGCGCCCAAAGCGATACCCAGCATTGAGAGCAGTACCTGCAACCCCCCGACCTTCCTTTGTCCCTTCATTCGAGTTCCTTGAGTTGACTCGTACATCATTTTTTTCGGTTACAGCCTACATATCGACCCAAGCGCAACAGCTAATCGCGGGTTAGGCCAAATGGGATTCACTTGCTGAGAAATGTCAGAGCGGTGCGGGCAAACTTCTCCGGCTGGTCAAGCATTACGAAGTGAAAACTGCCGTCAATGCGCTTTAACCGGATGTCGCGTGCTGAGGTATAGGCCTGATGGAACATCGCATCCACGCTGGATGAAGGCACGCCATACATTGGGTCATATGCGTACACGACCTCCACCGGCACGGTGATGCGGCTGAGTTCAGGTCGCAAATCGGTGACCATCAATTCATAGACAGCATCGGCCACCGTTCTGCGATCCGAGCGGATACTGTCAGCGACCAAACCTGGCCTAAACGCTTCATTTTTAACAAGCCGAGCGATGGATGCAGTTTGCATGGCTTCGTTTTGCTCAGCAGATGCAGCCATTAGCGAATCACGCATCACAGCAGCAGGCGCTGTAGCAGTTTCGGTGGTGGCCGAAGGGTCGACTAACAAGCTGTAAAAGGGAAGCGCATCAACGATCAGCAATCGGCCCACCTGATCGGGATGGCGAGCTCCAAGCATCAAAGCTGCCTCTCCTCCCAGAGAGTGACCGATGATCACCGGTGCTTGGATCCGCTGAGAGTGGATGTAGTCAGCGATCTCTTCGACCGCAGGAGCAATGACTTTCCCCTTGGTTTCGGATACGGCAGGCGACCCGGCGAAACCTGCCAGCTCAACCAGGTGAAGGCGATAGCTTTGCCTTAATTTGGGGACTAGGTCATCCCATACCTTTCGAGACGATGCCAGGCCTGGGATCAATACGACGTCCTTGCCGGAACCTTCAACCTGCACAGAAATTCGCTGCAGGCTGGAATGCTCTGCTGGCTGGGACGATAGGCCTGCTGATGCCATTACCGGCCCTGTCATCAACGAAAGCGTGGTTCCAACCATCGCCATGATTCTTCCAACGCGCATCAGACCCGCCCTTCTACGCAAAGCACTGCAAATTTTGCAGAACAATCACCTTTGAAAATAGTCGGCGTCATAGTCTCTCCTTGACCGTTGGCAAACGGACAGTATAAGGGCTTCAAAGCGCGGTGAAACCAGTAATCCGAGGTTCAGCTTGAGCCAAGGGGTGAAAAAAGTAGGCGTCCGCCCAACGCACCTTGCGTGAGCTGGGTCGGAATCCACTGACAGGTAGCAGCCCGTCCTTAGTGGCCTCGTTGCAGCACCGGCACCCTAGCGCGCCTGCGCTGCTTGTTGACGGGAATACGTTGCAGCACACTAAGCCTCCATCGTAAGGAGACGACCACGCATGAAGGATACGCCTAGCATCCCCCTGATTATCCTCGATGTTCAGGATGCTATCGATCAACCTGTTTGGAATGGTAAAAGCCACCCTGGCTATTTGTCAGTTATCCAACGCCTTCTTCGGCACTGGCGATCCAGTGGCTGGCCTGTCCTTCATGTGAAGCATGATGAAGAAAATCCCACCTCCAGCTATTACGTTCATGGCCCTTGGAATGGGATCAAGAAAGAAGTGGCACCGGTAGAGGGCGAGATTGTCATTATCAAGCATGAGAACTGCGCATTCATAGGAACCCAATTGGATGCCATTCTCAAAAATATGCAAGTAAAACGCATTGTTTTGACGGGCGTTGTGGTTCACAACAGCATGGATGCCACTATCCGGGCCGGGAAAGCGCTTGGGTACGAAATTATTCTTCCTGCGGATGCCACGACTGCTGTACCCGTAACCGGGCCGCAAGGAACGTGTTGGGACGCCTTAACCGTTTATGAGCTGGCCTTGGCCATACTGGGCACTGAATATGCCCAAGTCATGTCATCAGAGGATGTGCTCGCTCAGCTCCGCCTATGAAGCAGCGTCAGGCCTCCACTGATGCGGTAGCAAGCGCCCGACTTCACTGGCCCGCTGCGTCGGCAGCCGCATCAGAACGTCCTTTGAACAAGTTGTCCCCCAGACGGGACTCCAGTTGACGCACTGAGTAACTAACCGCTGACTGTGTAACACGAAGCTTGGCCGCCGCACGGGTAAAATGTCTTTCCTGCGCCACTGCTAGAAATACGACGAGGTCGCTGAATTTGTCGCGGGCCATTGAAGCCGGCTAATGCAGATCCCAAAATTGTGGACTCTCTGCGATGTTCGTCAACTTCAAGGCACCGTCGTCGCTAGACTGCACAGAAGCGTAGCGCCTGACACAGTGTTGTCGAGAATGCACCAATTGGGTGGATGGATAGCGCTGTACAAGCCCGGCGCATCCTGCACCGGGCATCAGCCATCATTTTTCGAGTGTTGCCGCCTGGTTGCCACCTTCTTCAGCAATTGCAGAAAGCTTATCGTCCGCTGCTTTTTCCTCGGCCAAGGTATCGCCCAGCAATGACACTGCTTCCTTCATTCCCAGGTGCTTGGCCATGGCGATCAGCGTTCCGTAGCTGGCGATCTCGTAGTGCTCCACCTTCTGGCAAGCCCCGATCAACGCTGCATCGAGCACCGCGCCTTTTTCGATTTCATCGAGTAGCTCCTTGCTCTCCTCGACCAGCCCTTCCATCGCAACGCACTTCATCCGCTTGAGCTTCAAGCCTGCCGACTCCACCAGTTGGTCGATGCGCTCGATCTGACCCTGGGTTTCGGCCAGGTGGGACGTGAAGGCGTCGGCCAACAATGGATTGGTGGCGGCCCTGGCCAACCGAGGCAGCGCCTTGGTGATCTGCTTTTCTGCGCTATACACGTCAGACAGTTCGTGGATAAACAGGTCTTCAACAGTTTTCCGTGCAGCCATTGGTTATCTCCTAGACGGTAGTGATCAGTGCAGGGTGTTACTCAGAAAAGTTTCTGGCCGCTCGACTTCCGGCGCATCGCCGGGAAGGTCGTTCGGTAGAAGCGAGCCGACTCCGAAGGTCATTACGGCCATGCGTACACGGAGAGCTCGACAGGCCAAGCGGGACTCAGCTTCAAATTCGGCCAACGCTTGACTCATGAGGTGCTCAACGCCAACCAGGCGATGTGGCGAGGCTTTCTTGCGCAGAGTGTTCATGAAGCCTCCGGCAGCTCAGTCTTTGCCATTGATCAAGCCGGAGCCAAGATCCGCTCCGGTGACCGGGTTGGTGGTTGGATCGGACATCGTCCGAAGCTTCATCGCCTCGACCGTTTCAGCCTCGGCAGGAGTCAGCGTCACCGAAGCGGTGCCATCTCCCCCATCAACAGCTGCGGATGGATTTTCCACGTACTCCCACTCGCTGCCCTCGTTCCAAGGGCCGCGCACATTGGGCTCACCGGACATGTTGAAATACTTGTTGGTGAACTCCGGCATGCCGGGGAGCTTGCCTTGGGGGAAGTTCGGCTGAATGGCGTGAAGCGCCTTCTCAAAGGAAAGCTGATGGGCGATCTCTCGCGTCATGAGGAAGCCCAGCGCCTCTTTCACGCCTGGGTCATCAGTCACGTTCATCAGACGCTCGTAGACGATCTTGGCCCGCGCTTCAGCGGCGATGTTCGAACGAAAATCTGCTGTTGGCTCGCCTATGGTATCGACATAGGCAGCGCTCCAAGGGACGCCAGCCGAATTGGTGAGCGGAGCGCCGGCACCGTACAAGATGCTGGTGATATGGGAGTCGTTGCCCGCACCATTGATCGCTCGATACAACTCACCCTCCTCTTCTACGCCCTCTGCAAGGCGACCTTTGGCCCCTTTGTTGAGCATGACGATGATGGAGCCGACGATCTCCAGGTGACTGAGCTCCTCGGTCGCGATGTCCATGAGCAGGTCTTTACGCCCCGGATCGTCTTCCGCCAACGCTTGAGTGAAATAACGGCTAGCAGCCGCCAGTTCACCTTGAGCACCACCGAATTGTTCGAGCAACAGGTTCGCCAGACCTGGATTGGGCTGCGCTACTCGCACGGTATATTGCAAGCGCTTGTTATGGATAAACATGGCTATCTCCTCGCGGCTAGTCGAACGCCCATAATTATTTGTGAACGTCGTCTATGGCTGGGAGTGAGCTCCGTCTTACATCGTGCTAACCAACGCTCAACATTCAGGACGGGCGGCCACGCAGAAATAGTTCAAAGTGATTTTCCATGCAAATAAAAATAAATAGACTCCAATAGTTAGTGCGCAACACCATTCATCGTCTGAAACGAACAGTTCCTAAAGGACGGTTTCCCAATAATTCCCTCACAAAGGATATTTGACCATGGCGACTCCAACCGAGAACTTACTGGATTGGCTGCGTGATGCTCACGCAATGGAACAGCAAGCTGAGACAATGCTGAAGGGGCAAGCAGAGCGACTTGAGCACTATCCCAAACTTCGCGAGCGAATTGTTCAGCACATTGCAGAAACCGAAGGACAGCAGCGTCGGCTAGTGGAGTGCATCGAGCGCCTTGGCGGAAGCACATCGAAACTGAAAGACATGGCCGGCAAACTCATGGCGTTTGGCCAAGCTGTTGGCGGCATGGCGATGAGCGACGAAGTGGTCAAGGGCGCCATGGCTGGCTACGTGTTCGAGAATGTAGAGATCGCTTCCTACACGGTGCTCGTAGAAGCGGCTACATTCGCGGGCGACGAGCTGACGGCAGATGCGTGCCGTTCGATCCTGAAAGAAGAGATCGCCATGGCGAAATGGCTGGGTGAGCATTTGCCAGAAATCACACAAGCCTTCCTTTCTCGTTCTGCAACTCCGGATGTTGAAGCGAAACGCTGATTTCGAAAAGGCCGTATCGCGTTGATACGGCTCATTACTTTCCGTTGGGCCTCCAATCGATATGAAAGACTTTTCCGATATCAACTGCTGCCATTCCCGCCTTAAAGGGCCGCTATGGAAGACGTTGAGCTTTAGCGTCTTACACTTCTCGATAGCCTTTACCGTCGCCTACCTACTCACCGGCTCTGTATTGACGGGCGGACTGATTGCGATCATTGAGCCGGCTTGTAATACCGTTGCCTTTTATTTCCACGAAAAGGTGTGGCAACGTCTTCAGAGCTAATAATTAACAACTTTACTGCGCGGATCACTGGCAATCCTTCTGGCCCGTCCTACACCCCAGGCCAGTGCACGGGTCATCGATTCTCCTGGCCTAGCATCAAATGCTTCTTCGTGGAGTGGCATCCCAGTGGCCGCATAGACGCCGATAAAAACCTGGGTAGCCCCGGTTCGCGACAATCTCGTCTGTACGTCAATAACCGTTCCGTTGTCCAGTGTCTCATCATGGCTACGATGGGGAAGCACAGGGTCAGCCCACTTCCAGAAAACATCACCACGTATTCGCATGTCAGCCATCCTATGACTTTAGTATCATTTAGACATCACCTGACCTTAGCGGAGCAGCCCATCAACGCGAGCGCCAATTTCCGACAACGACGCTTTTCGGACAGCCGGTAACGGTCGCCCAACTCTTCAACGTGCCATCGAGCTCCGAGCGGAAGTCGTAATGCAGCCGTGTGGCGTCATGCTTCTGGACGCAGAATTGTAAGGCCTGAATCTTCCTGCTCGACTGCTTACGATTTCCAGACGGCTCCGGTGACGCGTCGAAATCTCGCATCCGGTTGTATTTCTCAAGGCTGGAGACATGGTTAGTGGATGGCGCATCGGGCTCGATGACGGCCTTGCCCAAAATCACCTCAACGAGCGTGGCCAGGGTTTTACGCTGAGCCTTGGCTTCAGCACTGAGGATCTGTACGGCCATGGTTTCACGCAGATCTGGGAGTGCTTCGCCAGCCTCCAATGCCTCCGCTTCTGTAAGCACTTGTACCTGCGAAAGCGCCTCAGGATGTGAGGCAGCGAACACCATGTATGCCAACATCGTGTCGTCCATCGCCACGCCCCTCGTTTAATCGGCCTGGCTCTTGTGGCACGGGCTCAGATCGTTCTGATACCGGTGTGGTCAGGAATGTTCAGCTTGAAATGTGGGCGTCGCGAATGAGTTTTAAGTACCACCGGACTTGTTCGGCTGAACTTTGCCATCTGTCATGGCTTCCCCTGCATACCTATCACGGAAAAACGCCTGCAGGAGCTGACCTTATGAGAGCACTGACCTACCACGGAGCACACGACGTCAGGGTCGATAACGTTCCAGATCCCATCATCGAGCAAGAAGACGACATCATCCTCAGGGTCACCGCCACAGCCATTTGCGGCTCCGACTTGCATCTCTACCGAGGCAAAATCCCAGAAACCGAAGCCGGCGATATCTTCGGCCATGAGTTCATGGGCATCGTCGAGGACACCGGGAATGCAGTCACTAATCTCCAGATCGGCGACCGCGTGGTGATTCCCTTTGTGATCGCTTGCGGCAGCTGCTTCTTCTGTCAGCACGATCTGTTCGCTGCCTGCGAAACCACCAACACAGGTCGTGGCTCGATCATCAACAAGAAGGGCATTCCACCGGGCGCCGCTTTGTTCGGATACAGCCATCTCTATGGCGGTATCCCTGGCGGCCAAGCGGACTACGTCAGGGTGCCCAAGGGCAACGTCGGCCCGTTCAAAGTGCCCACCGCGCTGGCCGACGACAAGGTGCTGTTCCTCTCGGACATCCTGCCGACCGCTTGGCAGGCGGTCATCAATGCCGAAATAGGCCAAGGGTCATCGGTGGCGATCTACGGCGCCGGGCCGGTGGGCTTGCTGAGCGCCGCCTGTGCGCGAATGCTCGGCGCTCAGACCATCTTCATGGTCGACGACAACGATTATCGCCTGGCCTACGCACGAGAGGCCTACGGGGTCATACCGATCAACTTCGAGCAAGACGACGATCCCGCCGACAGCATCATCCGCCAGACGCCAGGCATGCGCGGCGTCGATGCGGTGATCGATGCGGTCGGTTTCGAGGCGAAAGGCAGCACTGCCGAAACGGTGATGACGGCGCTGAAGATCGAAGGCAGCAGTGGCAAGGCGCTGCGCCAGAGCATTGCTGCGGTGCGACGCGGTGGGATTGTCAGCGTTCCAGGTGTGTACGCCGGCTTCATCCACGCCTTCATGTTCGGCGATGCCTTCGACAAGGGGCTCACCTTCAAAATGGGCCAGACCCATGTGCAGAAATACTTGCCTGAACGTCTTGAACACATCGAAGCAGGTCGCCTGCAACCAGAGCTGATCGTCACCCACCGCCTGGCCCTCGAAGAAGCGGCCATGGGCTACAAGATGTTCGATCAGAAGCAGGACAACTGCCGCAAGGTCATCCTCGTGCCAGGCGCGGCAGCAGGCACCTTGGGCCCTGACTACGTGTAAGGAGGCAAGCACATGAACGGTCTCGCCAGCTACTTCTGGATTGCCGTGGCGGCAATCCTCTTGCTCATCGATCTATGGGCCATCGTCAGCGTATTCAGAAGCGACAAGTCAGATGCAGTGAAAGCGGCCTGGGCCCTGCTGATCGTCGCGCTACCGCTGGTTGGCCTGGGTATCTGGGGCGTTGCTGGCCCGCGCGGTATCAAGCGAGGTACCGGGCCCACTTCCGACGAGCACAGCAAAGGCTGACATCTCCGAGCTCCACTTACAGGGGTTTCAACATGATCGATCAAGCGACAGGCATGAAATCAGGCGAACGCTATCGCGTGGAAAACGTGGAGCGCGCTCATCAGTTTCCAGGCTTCTTTCAAGACGGGAAGTATTATCTCGGCCCTGAACTTCTCACCGCCGTGGGCTGGCTCGAAGGTACGCGCTTCATCTACGACAGCCTGGATGCCGAAGGTGAGCCCGTATTTCCAAACCGGGAGGCAGGCACGGTGGAAGGGCTGACGTTGACCCTGATCGATGGCACCTCTCTTGAGCTCTCGCGGATCGAGGCCAGCGAAACCGTTGCCCCCCTTGACCTCAGCGCCTCGGGTGCGCAACGAGAAGCGCCTGTCCGTGGCGCTCCGCTCAAAGGGCCTCTGCGCGGCAAGGTCGTGGTCATCACCGGCGCATCCAGCGGCATAGGCCGAGCCGCCGCGCATGCCTTTGCGTGCAAAGGTGCTCGCCTGGTACTCGCCGCACGCGATGAAGAGGCGTTGTTCGACGTGCTGGATGAATGCACCGATTGCGGTACGGATGCCATAGCGATCACGACCGACGTTACCCACAGCGACCAAGTTCAAGCGCTTGCCGTTCAGGCCGCAGACTTTGGACATGGACGGATCGATATCTGGGTCAACAATGCCGGGGTCGGCGCGGTCGGCAATTTCGAAGAAACGCCGTTGGAGGCGCACGAGCAGGTCATCCAGACTGACCTGATCGGTTACCTGCTAGGTGCCTACGTCGCCCTTCCCTTCTTCAAGGCACAGGGCAGCGGCATTCTGATCAACACGCTGTCGCTGGGCAGCTGGGTGGCCCAGCCCTACGCCGCCGCTTATTCGGCGAGCAAATTCGGCTTACGTGGACTGACCGAGGCATTGCGAGGCGAGCTGACTGAATATCCCAACATCCATGTCTGCGATATCTATCCAGCAGTCATGGACACACCTGGCTTCCGAGACGGTGGCAACTACACCGGACATACGCTGACACCGCCAGGCCCCGTATACGATCCCGAGATGGTGGCAAAGGCTATGGTGGCCTGCGCAATCTTGCCTCGTGCTCACACCACGGTTGGCGCTGCGGCGCGCCTCGCGCATTTGGCCAGCTACCTGATACCAGGCCTGCCTCTGTTGTCAGGAAGGCTGACGCGCTGGGGGATAAATCGCAGCCCCATAGCCGAAGCATCATCAGGCAACCTCTTTGATCCTCCAAGTGGCCGGAGGGGTATCGACGGAGGCTGGAGAAAGCCGAAAGACAAAACGCCGCTGCTGATCGGCGCAGCGGCGCTGGGAATCCTTGTAGGTTTTACACTCACACATTCACGACGCAGGGATAGCTAGAGGAGGTCTGCGTACCGAGAATGAGCATGGTTTCATTGCGAGATCACGTTCGATCCCTACTTTGCTGACGAGCTCGTGGGATTAACCGGGCGATAGTCCTCCCCTGCTACCGCTCTCAAGTAAGCAGCGTCAGCCTCCAGACGAAGATCGCGCCATTCCTGCCAGCAGATAATCCCTCGACGATCCATCTCATCGGCCTGGCGAAGCAATTCGTCATGATATTCGTCTGGCGAATCCATTCGGAAGGCCCTGCTTTTCAGCACGCGGTACCAGTCTGCCAGACAGTTGAGCTTCAGCAATTGGGCGGCAGAGAGGTTTTTCTCGAACGTTCGCATCAGGAGGCCTCACACGCTGATGGAGGGTTGAGTCACGAAGATTCCAGAGGTTCAGTAAAGCGGTGTCAGCGGCGTCGATGTGTCCAGAAGGTCGCCCCGTTATGGTTCCGCTCACGGATGGGTATGGACGGCACTGACTCAAGTTGGAGTGAATTTCTTGAACGCTGGCGATGTCGTAGTGATGGCGCGCTGCTACGTCTTGCTGGAAGAAAGCAAGCAGACCTGGATGTCCCTCCCTTCCTGCAGCCGCATGTCCGAGTACCCATATGAAAGAGCTGCTTTCCGCTGCGAAGATAATTCGCCCAACTGTTCTCATCGTTGAGGACGAACCCATGATTCGAGAGCTTTTGACCCTGTACCTGGAAGAATGGGGGGCCATGGTGACAGCGGTGGCGACTGCCGATGACGGCAATGAGGCGTTGAGGAAGCAAAATTGGACGCTGCTGATAACGGATGTGCAAACGCCTGGTTCACTCAATGGGGTCGATCTTGCCTGGATGGCAAGCCAGCAAAAACCTCAGACGCGCATCATTGTCATGAGCGGATACTACGAATTTGCAGGGAGAGTGTTGCCGCCAGGTGCCCGGTTCCTTCCTAAGCCGTGGCCAATAACCCAGCTCCAGGAACTGCTCTGCGCTCAGCTTAACCACGCCGGCGGAGGCTGAAAATTCGGCGTCTGCAGACGGGATGCGAGCTTGATCCTTCCCAAACGTTCGCGAACAAAGCTTAAGGACGCCACACACGCCTGCACCAGTTCTTTCGCGCAACCCGTCGGCCTCGGCAAGAACCCACGGAGTAAACACCCCACGCCCCGACGTCCGAGTTGAACACAGACTTTCCTGTGTGACGACATGAGGTGAAAGATCATGGCTAACAACCAAACCAATCGTGGCCATCAAGGTGGTACTGCTCAGAACAATCCTGGCAATTTTGCCAATGATCGCGAGAAAGCGTCGGAGGCAGGTCGCAAAGGCGGGCAGAGTTCAGGCGGCAATTTTGCCAACGACCGTGAGCGCGCCTCAGAGGCAGGCCGTAAAGGCGGTCAAAACAGCCACGGCGGCGGGCGCGGTAGCGAAAACCGGTAACTTGAAATGAGGCTGGCCGGGGTGCCTGGCACTCTGGCCACTTTTTGAGAAAATGAAAGCGGTCTTAAGGAGACAGCGAAATGGGCAACAAGGGTTTGCTTCTCGCTCGAAGACGACCACCAACAAGCACCAGCGCCAATGACGCTGCCGCTAGCAATAGGCTCACCCCTAGCATCTGGCTAGTGAGGTTATGAAACCCTGAAACCGCAGCGCCGATTATGGCTAACATTCCTGAAAGCCCAGCGTAGCCTACCGCAGTCATCAGCCATCCCCAGTTACGCATCCCCTACTCCTCCAATGATGATTCCAGGTCTCGAATCAGCCTGATTACGACTATACGCATTTGGCTAAGTGCCATCGGTGTGCGCAGGCGCGCCTAGAGTTTGAAGCGTACATGGATACAACTTTTACTATCCTGCCGATCAACCACCACTGCCGCGCTACCGTAGCCGGAATAGCTTTTGACCAATCGCATGCCAAGCCCCGTACCTGTCGGCTTAGGATAATTATCAGGAAAGCCGTCGCCCTCATCCCTGACGGTGAGCTGAGCATGATCGCCGGCATGCTTGACGATCACTTCTATGGATCCTTTGCCGTACTTAAGGGAGTTGGTGATCAACTCAGAGATCACTAACCCCAAGGGAGCCATTCTTTCAGGTGGCAGGACGAAGTCGTCAGCCTCCAACAGAATTTGCCGGTCGGCCAAAGCCTTGCCCAGATCACCCAACAGGGCACTTAGGTAATCGCGAGCGCGTACTTCTTGGTCTTCGGCGGCCTGGTATAGTCTCTCGTGAACACTGGCAATGGTCACCACTCGCCCTGCGGCAGTTTCGAGCTGCAACTTAACAGCCGCATCTGGCGTGAGATTGGCTTGAAGTAACAGCAGGGTGTTTACAAGGTGGAGGCTATTTTTGACGCGATGATGGATTTCTTCGAGATAAAGGTCGCTTCGATTTTGCCTGCTGTTCTGCGCCTCAATGAGAGAGAGCAGCTGAGCTTCGTACTGGTGCCGTTCAGTGATATCCCGTGATACCGCTATGATCCGTTCGACCTGACCATCCGTGCCCATGATTGGCGCCACAGTCACGTCCCACCATTTGGGTTCATCGGGAGCGATTGGGCAGTACGATTCGAACCTCATGGTTTCGCCAGCGCTAACTTTAGCTACCGCCTCCCAAACAAGTGATCGCGACTCCTCAGGCCACAAGTCATACCATCGCTGACCTTTAACACTGGTCAGTTGGGTATCCAGGAATTTCAGCCCGGCTTCATTCATGAACTCGATCTCGCCGCTCGGGGCCAGGATATCCACCCAGTCAGGGCTTGCGTTCAGAATGGTCTCGGAATAAGGGTCGGGAACTGGAACATCCACGCCTGCAGATATTCTTTCGACAGCCATGGAAATGACGTTCGAGATGCCTTCCAGAAATACCAGATCGCTCTCTACGAAATCGTCCCCGTTGCTGCTGTCGGCTTCCAGTACACCAAACGGGCTGAGCACACCCCGGATCGGGACATTGATGGCCCGCTCGATTCCATATTTTTTGAGCAGTTCCGGCGTTCGAAAGCGATTTTCCATACCCAAATGATTCGAGAGTACGGGCCTATAGGTGGCCAATGCATAGCCTGCGGGACTAGCCACATCGCCGCCCACGGTTGCCCGCCCGATGTCAGAAGCATCCCAGCCAACGCCATGGGTCAGAACAAACCCTTCCCCGTCCTCTGCTGGCTGGAGCACCTTGGAAAAACGAGTGCACATTCCTTCAGCGACTACTTCACATGCACGGGTCAGCAACAGATCCAAGTCCGCAGCCTTCAGGGACATTACGCCAAACTCGACCACGAGCTCATGTTGGCGGTGCAAGCGCGTATGAGTCTTTTTCAAGGCCGCTCGGATTGTTTCGTCCACTGGTAGCTGCTGCATAGTCTTCCCTTCCGGATTAACGGGAAACGCCCAGAATCCTTTCAGGGCGTACAGGCGGTTCGCTTACCGCTTTCCTACCATAGCCGCTAATCCATGACGGCGCCTAGCGCACCACTCATCGCCCAGTAGCAACGGCGTAGAGGCCCAGAGCCCTAATGCATATGACCCGCGAGCAAACCCTACATGCCGAAAACCATCCTCATTGTGGAAGACGACGACCTCCTAAGAGACCTAACTGCCGAGAGCCTCTCGTCACTCTACGCCGTTGCTATGACGTGCTGCGCAAATGCTGACGAGGCGTTGCATTACCTTTGCAATAAGGAAGTCCCTAGCTTGGTGATGACCGATATCCATATGCCTGGAAGCATGGACGGTTTAGGCCTTGCACACGAGATTTGGCGTCGATGGCCTACCCTGCCAGTGATTCTGACTTCGGGCGACGCAATAATCGACACCGGTTTGCTGCCTGCTCGGACAGCATTTCTCCCCAAACCTTGGGAGATTTCTGATCTCGCCTCGCTGATCAACAAATTAGTAACGCTCCCGCCGCAAGTTGAAACCTGATCCAAAGAACACTGCCTATCCCTTCCATGCTTCGTATTTGGCTAGCAGCGGTTGAACGCTCAACCCATGCAGCAGAATGCTCAACGCCACCACGGACAGCACCAGGTTGATGCTTTGCGCGGCCAAGGTGGGAAGCAGCCCATGATTGAGGGCATAGAACAGGTAGTAGAAGCTGCCGATACCTCGGATGCCAAACCACCCTAAAAGTCCACGCTGGCGGATATCCAGCATTCCTCGAGCCGGGAACAGCAGGATGCTGATGGGGCGAATGACAAAAAACAAAGCACCGGCAACAAGCACTGCCCGCCAGTCCCAATGCTCAATGAGCACTACCCCGAGCAGGGTCACCAGAAATACTTCCATTGCCCGTTCGATCAGGCTACCGAACGCCAACATGTCACCCAACATGATCCCCGCTGCTACCTGCGAGTCGTCGAGCCCTTTCAGATCGCCTTTGACTGCTAGCTCCGGTGCCACGTGCTGGTGACCTACCACAGGCTGTACCAAATGTTCAGCAGCCGGCGCTTCAGGGCTATTGGCGGTCTGCACCTCCGCCTGACGTAAACCAAGTCCCGCAGCGAACACCGCGAGGAACCCATAAGCCTGTATCGACTCGGCGCTCACGTATGCCAACGCAATCAGGGCAAGGGCCAGATAGTCATTGGGCGAGACGGTGCTGTCGTCGTTGCGCAGACGCAAGAACAGCGTGAGCTTGCCCAGGCCGCGCCCCATCCAGTAGCCAAGCACTAGACCTGCGGTTACTGCCCACAGCATGTCCTTGAGCAACCAGTCACTGAACCAAGTCTGGCCATTGTCCTGTTGCAGGAACAGTCCAAGCATGACGAAGGGAAACGCCACGCCGTCGTTGAGCCCTGCCTCACCCGACAAGCTGAAACGGACAAGATCATCGTCCCGGGCATCAACCACCTGCACCAGGGTTGCGAGCACGGGGTCAGTGGGTGCGAGGATCGCTCCGATCAGTAGCGAGACGCCCCACCCCAAGTTCAGGCCGTAGTGCAGCACCAGCGTTACCCCACCGATGCAGAGCAACATCACCGGCCCGGCTAGAAAAAAGGCGCTGCACCAACGGCGGTTGTGCAAGGGCAGGCGCAATTTCAAACCACTGAAGAACAGCGAAAACAACACCGCGACTTCTGTGAGGTGCTCCATCCACTCGCTCGACTTGCTCACGTCCAGTTGAAGAAAACCCAGCCCCGATGTCCCCAGGACTATGCCCAGGGCAAGGCACACTACAGACGAGGTCACAGGGATCCAGCGTAGGTAGGAGGATGAGAGTGCGAGCAGCAGCAAGACTGCGCCCAGCATGGCGAACCAGACGATGAAGGTCATCTGTGCAGAAGCCTTGGGAAAGTTTTCGAGTATTTTTTTGACTTTCCGGCAGGCCACGTCGTTCCGCTGCGCTTGGTGGGCTCACCCAATACCTCGGTGAAATGTAAAAAAAGATTTCAGCGCTCCACTGCGGTCAAACCCTATAGATCGCAGTGGAGATTACGTCATGAAATTCGCCCAGTTCTGCCAATGGCTCGCCAACCACGCCGGTAAGCCGAGCACCTTCTTGATCGCCGTGGTGTTGATTGCCATTTGGGCGGCCTCTGGGCCCTGGTTTCACTACAATGATACCTGGCAACTTATCGTCAACACGTCGACCACCATCATCACATTTCTGATGGTTTTCCTGATCCAGAACACCCAGAACCGGGATAACGACATCATCCACGTGAAGCTCGACGAACTGATTCGCGCTACGAAATCTGCGGAGCAGTCGGTATTGGATCTCGAAGCGCTCGATAACCGGGAAATCCATAAACTTCGCAAGCAATATCAGGCGATGGGCAGCGAATGTGATCCCCAACATCAGGCGCCTGCTGAGCATCAGACGGACGATGTGGCTCGGGATAACCTACAGCGCTAGAGACCTTGTTGGTGGCCCAGCAGAAGAGTTGAAGGTACGTCTGCAGGGGGAAGCGCTTGGTCAATAGCTTGAGCGAGCTCCTCTATCGACCACGGCTTGAAGAGGTAGGTAACAGGTGGTGTGACCTGAGAAGCATCCAGCTGATAGCCCGAGGTCAGAATGGCGGGTAGCCCAGGCCACCTTTCGTGTGCCATGGAGATGAATTCCATACCTTTGATGCTTCCCGGAACACCGTGATCGACAACGATCAACGAGCAGTCGCTCTTGAGTCCCATCAAGTGAATCAAAGCATCTTCTGAGTTATCGAACGCATCGCAGGTGGCGCCCAACTCGATCAGGATTTCCACCAGAAGGGCTTGAAGCGTTGGATCATCCTCTACGACAACTACTGTCTTCCCTGACAGCGACAAACCCTCAATGTCGAGCTTCATCACCCTCTCCAGTACGTAATCCAATGGTCGAGTGTTTCACTCTTCCGGACATGCGTCGATGGGGGCTAAAGGCCACCAAACTCAATGGCCTTACAACTTCGTCAAATGGGACAAGCCTTCACGCATGAAAATCTCCACGGTCTTTGGGCCTACGCCCTCTAAACTCAGTAGCCAGCGCTTAAATCCCTCAGCATCTGACCCCTCCTGCAGTGCCTCAAGTTGGGCAACCAGTTCCACTTCTACCTTGTTGCCAAGATCATGCAGTCGTCGGGCAGTGGATTCATCGTAGCGCGCATAGCCGGCCTGGCCGAGGAGTTTGACCAGCGTGGAATGAGAAGTCTGGGCAAGCTTAATCGGCGTATCCAGGCCCTGCTGATCGACAAGCGTCCGGTACGCCTGCACTGCTACGGTGGCGCGGATGCGCTTCCCCATGAGAAAGCTGGCCAACAACCATCTGAACACGCCAAGGGCATCCGTGACCTCAATGTCGAGGTCACAGGCAGTTATAGTCTTCAACCTTTGCTACGGCGCGGGTCAGCTGAACGTGGATAGGTGCGTTCCTCCTCGAGAGTGCCGTCCGCTTTGTGGATCTTCACGGACGCCGTCTTATCCTCGAAGACATCTGCAAGGACACTGACAAGCTCCTGCTTCGTGGCGGCTCGTTTTGAGGCTCGCTCAGCACCGACTTTCTTCAATTCCCAGCCATCCGAAGTCGGGCTGAGGTGATAACTATCCATCAGCTGGTTCTCCTCTCTAAAGGGATTGGCCATCGTCCTGAAGGTCTTCTTCAGGCTCAGCCGCATCCGTGGCATCAGCGTCATTCAGTGGCGGCGACGTGGGCTTTTCCGGATCGTTAATGAAAGGCACGTCGCTTGGGCCTTTTTCTTCAGAGCCTTCGGTTTTAGGCTGCATGGCAACACCTCCAGGCACGTTGATGGAATACCGGTCTCAGGCCCCTTAGGTAGCACCTGAGAATTTGCCGACATCGATAGGTTGCGGAACGAATTCGGGGCCCTCTCCAGCCAGCCTCCACTTCACCTTGGCAATGCCATACCGCTCAGCCATCGGGCGACTGACCAGTTTGATGTTCTGCTGACTGAAACGCGGAATGATGCCCACGCCGGCATCACAGCTGGCCCAGTGCCATGCGGCGCCGTTGTCCATTTTCTCCAGACGGATAATGAATGTCCGAGGCTCACTGTGAAGCTCGTACTCAATTACATAGAGTTGCTGTCCGATCACCAGAATTCCCTCCCTAGTCATGCGTTATTGAGCAAACCAAGGAAGAAATAATTCCATCGAAATGGCAGGTGGTAAGCCACTGCGCATAGTCGACGCGCCGGGGCTATGTGTCCTGACTACCTGTAAGAAATTCGAACAAGGTCTCAGCGCAGGCCGTAATCCCCTCCAGAAGCACCATTTCGAAGCCATGGGTATTCTCGGTGGGTATCGCAATGCAACCAGCCCGGGCATCGATCCCGGCGCTCATCACCGCGCTTGCATCGGATGCAAAATCGACGAGCAATGCCGACTGGGGCTTAAAACCGGCCTTTAGGCCAGCGGCGATCAGGCCCTGCACCACGGTGCGGCTGTAGTATCCCTTCTGGTCGCCGGTATTGATGATCGGATTGGCCGAAAGCTCCGTGCCATATTCCTCAAGTACAGGGCCGACCTCGACAGCGATTGTGGTGTCGCCGGGCAGCCGGGAAGCTGCGTACATGGCGCCGGCATTCGACTCTTCCTCCAGCGTCGTAAGCACGAACCAAACGTCTTGCTTCAGTTTCTCTCGCCGTTCACTCAGTAGCTTCGCACAGAGAATGACAGCGCTCAGCGGAGCTCGGTCGTCGAGGAAGTGAGCGGCAATACAGTCATGTACCTTGAAGGGCTTACGCCAGTGCTGACTCAGCACGACTCGAGTACCAGGCCGAACGCCAAGCTTCTGGAGCTCTGACTTGCTCTTGCGCGTGACGATATAGACATCTTTCCACTGAACATTTCCTGCCAACACGTCTCTTCCATTCGAAGTACGACCGCTGTTGTGCATTGAACCGTAGGACAAAACACCCGGCAGGATGTGTTCATCGCCCAGGATATCGACAGGGCACACGCCGAAGCTTATCGGTTGCGCCCCCCCTAGAGCGAGCACCTCCAGGGTGCCGTTCTCCAGCACATTTTTGACGATCATCGCGATCTCATCGAGATGGGCCATAACGCGTATGGCTGCCTCTGGGCTACCAGCGCGGCCCCCACGAATTACCCCCACCACATTGCCAGCAGGGTCGATGTGCGTGTCATCACAGAATAGGCGCAGCTCGCGCAGACAAATGGCCCGTACTTCATCTTCTTGTCCGCCCGGCCCTCGGGCGTTGAGGAGCTCGGTCAGTAATGCCTCAGTCTTCAAAATGTTACCCCCATGTTCGCACGCAGACGTGTTCAGGCCAGCTGGATGTAAACCGAGTAGCTACCCAGTAACACCCAGAACACCAGAAAGATCCACGGCGTCCGTAGCGAGAACAGCAATGACTTTCGATGCCCTGCACGCGAGGTTTCCGCCTCACAGAAAAGCGGCGGCTCGTCGTAAGCCAACCCCATCAACGGCTCGCTGCGCAGTAGGTGGCTCTGTTTGAGCTGCCAGTGATCGATGATGTTGTAGGCCGCCCGAATGCCAGGCCAGGCGTTGAGCGAGCTCAGTACCCCGAGCAAGGCGAGGAAAGCGGGCACGATCAGTGTGAACATCTCGCCCCATCCTTGATTGAGGTTCCCCATGGAGGAAACGAAGGCGATGACCAGGAATGACTGAGCCGCCAGGTAGGCATCCGTGCGGTTGGCCAGGATGCTGGTTTCGTACTGGATCTCACGCCGGTAAAAATCCAGACGCTCCTTAGGAGAGCCAAACATCCTGGCATTGTGCTCGCTGATCTCGTGCTCAGGGGTCGTTGGGGTAATGATTCGAGGCACTCGCTACTCCGGATATTGGGCTCCGAGCGAAGAGATGAGACTGGAGCTGAGTCCGGTAGAACAGGCGATGGGGCATGGAATTCAATTGGATTGATATCCCGCACCGCTCGTCGTACCAACCGCAGATTGAAACCAACACGAGGAGGCAGGGCCTTTCGAACCGGTATGAACGTTCTCAACTGCAGGAGCTTCTACCATGCGAGACTTCCCTACCCCGCCCTTCCCTTCGCAGCCTCAAAATGTCCCTGGCTCACAGCGCAAGATGGAGCCCTACCCGGATTGTGGTGAGCAGTCGTATACCGGCCACAATCGCCTCGAAGGCAAGGTTGCACTCATCACCGGAGCAGACAGCGGCATCGGGCGGGCAGTGGCGATTGCCTATGCCCGTGAAGGCGCCGACGTCGCCATCGCTTATCTGAATGAGCATGAAGACGCGCAAGAAACCGCGCGCTGGGTTGAGTCCGCAGGCCGTCAATGCCTGCTGTTGCCCGGAGACCTGGCGCAGAAACAGCACTGCTACGACATCGTCGAAAAGACCGTTAGCCAGTTCGGGCGTATCGACATCCTGGTCAACAACGCGGCGTTCCAGATGTCCCACGAAACCCTGGAGGAAATCGACGATGACGAATGGGTGAAGACTTTCGATACCAACATCACCGCCATCTTCCGTATTTGCCAGGCGGCCCTGCCTTCCATGCCCAAGGGCAGTTCGATTATCAATACGAGCTCGGTCAATTCCGACGATCCATCCCCCAGCCTGCTGGCTTATGCCACGACCAAGGGGGCCATTGCCAACTTCACTGCTGGCCTGGCTCAGTTGCTAGGCAAGAAAGGTATTCGGGTCAACAGCGTTGCGCCAGGGCCTATCTGGACGCCTCTAATTCCTTCCACCATGCCAGAGGAAGCGGTTACACACTTTGGTTCCAAAACACCATTGGGTCGTCCCGGACAACCGGTGGAGGTCGCTCCGATCTACGTGCTGCTGGGCTCCGACGAAGCCAGTTACATCAGTGGCTCACGTTACGCAGTGACTGGCGGCAAACCGATCCTCTAGTGAAAAGAGGCTCGCCGTGCTGGCGAGCCTGACTCTCTTTTTGCGTGGCAGTTTCAGCGTTTGTGCTGATCGTGATCACGGGCCGTTTTTTGCGCTGTCGAGTCATGTGATGTGCCGGTGGATCCATC
This sequence comes from Pseudomonas sp. BJP69, assembly GCF_007633355.1. Taxonomy (NCBI): domain Bacteria; kingdom Pseudomonadati; phylum Pseudomonadota; class Gammaproteobacteria; order Pseudomonadales; family Pseudomonadaceae; genus Pseudomonas; species Pseudomonas sp. BJP69. The sequence continues at coordinate 2,726,757 of NZ_CP041933.1, read as the reverse complement.
CGGACGATGAGCATCGTTATCTCGCTCCTCTTCCCCATGCGGCCTTGTCTGCGCACCTTCTTTTTGGCTGACGCTCACTTTCTTCATGTTGCTCTCCTCCCATTGCCTTTGAACAAGGGAAGCCAATCTACGGGGCAAAGTTCAGGTCAGTGACACTTCAGGAGATGGGCGGGCAACACGGGCGATGAACCAATTACCCCAGGCTCGCGTCCACCGCAAAACAAGCGAGTCGATTCTGGAATGGAAAACGACCCTGTACTGTCCGCCCTCGGCTATCTCAAAAACAACAAACTGATTTTGAGCACAGCAGAATCGTGCACTGCAGGCTGCCTTGTGGCGTTGTTGGCGGCGGTACCGGGTACCGGAAAGGTGCTGGAAAGCGGCTATGTCGTCTACTCACCCAGCGCCAAGAAGCGGCTGCTGGGGGTCAGCGCCGAAACCATCGAACGATACGGCCTGACCAGCGAAGCAGTAGCTTGGGAAATGGCCTTGGGCGCCTTGAGGGACAGCGATGCGAATGTGGTGATCGCCACCACCGGTATAGCCGGGCCGGCGCCCGAATCCGGGATACCACCGGGGACGATGTGCTTTGCGTGGGCCTTCGCCGGCGAGCCAATTGCCGTTTTCACGCGCACTCAACGCTTCTTCGGCGAGCGGCCTGAAGTCATGCGCCAAGGTGCCCTGTTCGGGTTGACCCGGCTTTCCCACTATCACCAGCGCTGGCTACGCGGTGAGCGCGCCTGAGGGGGTGATCATGTCGGAAGATGAACTGCTATCCAGGCGTCATCCTGTTAAAGAAGACATGCCGATGCAGCAGCGTGTTTGGCGCTTCGAGCGCGTGGGGTGGTACGTGCTCGTGGCCATCGTATTGCTTGCCTTGGCAGGCCTGTTCGGTAATGGCCCATTGAGCGATGCGGAGGTGGTGAGCCCGAATGGACGGGTACGGGTTGAGTACCAGCGCCTCAGCCGAAGCGGCACGACGGACAGCCTTTTCATCACCGTTCAGGGTATCCCTGGTCAGCCGGTGGAGGTGCAACTCGAGGGATCATTGCTCCGTGACGCCAGTATCGAGACGTTGCAACCGGAGCCACAACAGTCGATGTCGCATGGCCAGGCCATGCTGTTCCAATTGGGTACTAAGCAAGATGGGGTCGCCACCTTGTACTTGACCCTTCGAAATGAGCACGTAGGCACTCTAGAGGGCAGCGTCAGGGCTGGCCCTGAAAGCGCCGTTCACTTCTCCACATTCCTTTACCCCTAGGAGTGCGTCATGGATTCGATCCTCCGCGCAGCCGGGATGTACGTCGCACTTATGCTGCTGTTTCGCGTAGCCGGACGGCGCTCACTGGCCGACCTGACGACCTTTGACTTCGTCTTGTTGCTGATCATTGGGGAAGCCACCCAGCAGGCACTTCTGGGCGAGGATTTTTCATTCACCAATGCCATGCTGGTAATTGCCACGCTGATCGTTTTGGACGTCGGCCTTTCACTCGCGAAGCTCAACTCCAAGTCCTTGGCCAGGTTTCTGGATGGGCACGCTACCCTGGTTGTTGAAAATGGGCGCTTCCTGCATCACCGCATGCGTCGCGCACGACTCACGGAGGACGATATCCTTGAGTCAGCGCGGGACAGCCAAGGCATCGAGAACATTGAGCAGGTAAAGTTCGCTATCGTCGAACGCAATGGAAAGATTTCGATCATTCCTGCCGAATAAGGCACGGAGCTCCACCTCTCAGGCCTTTTAGAGTGCAAATATCGCCTGGCTATGGTCGATGGTAGGGATGGGCATCAGTTCGCGCCGGGATACCAGCCAGGCCCGCATCCGCTCGGTATCAAAAATCTGACCCTCTTCCATCATCACCAGAATGAGCGCTTGGGACATTCGGTAACAGCCGCATTTAGAACAGCGTCGCTCTTCCCATCCACCGGTGCATTCGACGGACTCAGCTTGCCCAGCGCAAATCAGACAACTCATGTAAGCCCCCTTTTGTTCTTGTTCCTTGCAGGGTAATGCGAGGGCACAAAGCTCCCTTGTGTCCCGCTTTACATGAGATATTCATGCCAATCCTAAATTCCCTCTATTTGCGCAACGCTCACATAAGACGAACCAGACGCCAGATAGCCATGTCGGAATCAGAACACATGATCTCGAAGGCACACCGATGGAAAGAGAACCGGTAGAAGCTCAACAGGGTGCACCTGAGCGAGATGAGGGTGGCTGGTTGCCCCTGGAGCAGTATGGTGCACTCGGGGATGGGCGTTCCGTGGCACTGATTGGTCTGGACGGTTCCATCGACTGGTGGTGTGTGCCGCACATGGATTCACCTCCCCTGTTCGACAAGCTGCTGGCTCCGCAAACAGGAGGCTACTTTTCCATTACCCCCAACGAGCCGTTCGTTGCTGAGCGGCGCTACCTGCCAGGCAGCAACGTCCTCGAGACACTCTTCATCACCCACGAGGGTCGTGCGCGGCTGACCGAGTCCTTGAACAGTGGCCCCGCTGGGCGTTTACCTTGGGCCGAACTTGCCAGGCGCCTCGAATGTGTCGAGGGTACGGTCGATTTCGAGTTAGCCATCGACTTCGGAACCCAAGCCGACACGGTAAGCCCCTACGTGGCGCCGAATGACAATGCCTGCGTTTTTCATGCGGGCCGAATACTCGGCATGTTCCTGCACGACCATCAGGTGCACATCGAACGCAAGGATGACATGGGCGTGCGTGCTGTCCTTAGCCTTGCAGCAGGACAACGCTCAGTGGTCGCAATCATCGCAGGACGAGATGAGCCCCTGGTGGTGCCCCCATTGGCCTTGATCGATGAACGCATCGACGGCTCGCACAGTGAGTGGTGCCAATGGTCGAAGGGGCTGGTCTACGACGGCCCGTACCAAAACCATGTAGTCCGTAATGCGCTGGCCCTCAAGCTTCTGTTGTCCTCTCCAAGTGGCTCGATCATGGCGGCAGCGACCTCATCCCTTCCCGAGCGGATTGGTGGCAGCAAAAACTACGATTACCGCTTCGCCTGGATACGCGACGCCAGCTACACCATCGAAGCGTTTCTGGGCATCGGCGCACAGCCGGAAGCCAAGGCTGCCTTCACCTGGTTGCTGCGCCGCCTGAGTGAACATGGGCCACGGGTGTTTTATACCTTGGACGGGGCCATTGGTGATTGCGTGCGCCAGGTTGATCTCCCTGGTTACAAAAACTCGCCTCCAGTCGTTGGCAACGACGCGCGCGACCAGCTGCAGCATGGCGTGTTCGGCGACATTTTCGAAACCGCCCGTTGCTTCATCGACAGCGGCAACATTCTTGATTCCCCGAGCGCCATGCTCCTCTCAGGCCTTGCCGACCAGTGCGCCGACTGTTGACGTCAGCAGGACGCCGGTATCTGGGAGTTGCCGGAAAAGCAGCACTACACGATGTCCAAGATCAGTTGCTGGCAAGCCTTGAGCCGGGCCATCGAACTGGCAGATGGCGGCCACCTTCCCACCACCTGCCGGGAACGCTGGGATCGCGAGCGCCAGCGCATCCAGGCATGGATCGAGGCGCACTGCTGGAGCGAGGAGCGCCAAGCCTACCTGTTCTATCCAGACAGCGACCGGCTGGACGCCTCACTGGCACTGGCGGTCAGGTTCGGTTACCCCAGCAAACAACGTATGCGCAGCACACTGCAAGCCATTGACCATGATCTGGGGGCGGGCGCTTTCCATTATCGCTACACCGATGCACAGGAAGAGGAAGGTTGCTTCCTGGCCTGCACATTCTGGTTGATCGAAGCCTCGGCAATCCTCGGCCAGCAAGAACATGCCGTAGCCGCCTATGCAGATGCTTTGCAAGGGCTATCACACGGGGTAGGCATCTACTCGGAGATGATCGATCCGCAGACTGGACAGTATCTGGGCAACCTTCCTCAGGGCTTGACTCACCTGGCAGCCCTCAAAGCCGCAATGGCTATTGGAGGTTGCCATCCTGAACGATGACGCCAGCCATCATCTGCGTTGAACCGTCTCGCTTAGCGGCTACTCAACCAGAGGCAAGTTCTTACATCCAATCCGTGATGAGGTAACGCCATGAACGCTATCGACTTACTGATTCAAGACCACAAGTTGGTAAAGAAGCTGCTCGAAGAGCTGTCGACCACCACCGAGCGAGCAGTGAAAAAACGGGCCGATCTACTCCACAGGATCGAGCAGGAGCTGCAGATTCACACCGCGCTCGAAGAAGAAATTCTATATCCGGCCATCAAGGAAGCGGGTGGCAAGGAAGAAGCGAAAATGTACTACGAGGCCAAGGAAGAACACCGGACTGTTGACTCCCTCGTCCTACCCGACCTGCTGCATACCGAAACCGGCACCGTCGAATTCGCCGGGAGAGTCAAGGTCATGAAAGAGCTGTTGGAGCATCACATCGAGGAAGAAGAAGGCGAGCTCTTCCCCACCGCGAAGAAGCTGCTCAGCAAGGATATCCTCGAGGAGCTTGGGCAAACCATGGAAATGCAGAAAAAGATGCTCAAGGGCGAGCGCCGAGCCGCTTAGTGGAGCCATCACCTGCCAGCTCTCTGGAAGCTGGCAGGTGATTAGCTTCAGATACCCATCATCATTTGGAAGGTTTCATGGAATATTGGATTGGGTTACTTGAATGGCCTGCCATGGTGATGACCGTGCTGGCAGCCTGGTGCATCGGTTCGCGCCGTCCGGGTAGAAGAAAGATTGGATTCTGCTGTTTCATCGCAAGCAACGTGCTGTGGGCTGTGTGGGGCTGGCAAGCACAAGCCTGGGCTCTGATCATCTTACAGTTCTGCCTCTGCGCGATGAATCTGCGAGGGTGGCGGAAGAACACGCAACTGGAAATTGCCGGGTGATAACGCCCTGACAAGCCGGTGAAGGGTTGCTTTAAAACATGCAGGTTGCCCTTCTCACCAAGCTTCCGTCCCTGGAAGCAGTGAGAGCGGATCACGCAGCAGGCTTGAGCACCACTTTCGTCCAGCCATCATCCCGCGCATCGAAGTGCTTGTAGGCATCTGGGCCTTCGGCCAATTTCAAACGATGGGAAATGATATGCGAGGGCTTGGCGCGCCCATGATGGATAAGCTCTGCCAGGCGGCGATTGTAGGCCTTTACATTCGCCTGACCTGTCCGGATCTGTTGGCCCTTGAACCAGAACGCACCGAAGTCGAAGGCCATCTTGCCCTCCTTCGCCAGTTCGTTTTTCGCTCCAGGATCTTCTGGCACAAACACCCCAACCACGCCGATGCCGCCAGTGGCCTTGGTTGAAGCGACCAAGTTGTTCATGGTGAGGTAGTTCGCTTCATGGCCATGCTTGTCGCAGCACTGGTAACCGACGCACTCACAGCCCCGGTCGGTGCCTTTGCCGTGGGTAAGGTTCATGATCTCTTCCACTGCTCTTTGCTCGACTGCGTTGATGGGAGTTGCCCCAAGCTGCGCGGCAAGCTGTAGGCGATCCGGCTGGTTGTCGATGACGAAAACCTGGGACGCGCCTTTGATGATTGCCGAATGCGCCGCCATCAGGCCAACAGGCCCTGCGCCGTAAATCGCAATGCTCTCACCAGGAAGCAGTCCGGCCAGCTCAGTTGCATGCCAACCAGTAGGGAAAATATCCGAGAGCATGACGTAGTCATCTTCTCGTTCCTGGGCGTCCTCAGGCAGCACCAGGCAGTTGAAATCCGCATACGGAACGCGGAGCAGTTCCGCCTGACCGCCTTGGTAGGGCCCCATCTCAGCAAAGCCGTAAGCGGCGCCGGCAGAACCGGGATTGGCTGTCAGGCAGAATCCCGTGAGCCCTTTTTCGCAGTTCTCACAGAACCCGCAGCCGATGTTGAATGGCAGGCAGACGCGATCACCAATTTTGACCCGGTCGACTCCGGCGCCCACCTCAATCACTTCGCCGAGGTTTTCATGGCCAAAAACTCGACCTGTCTCGAAAGACGTGCGGCCTTCGTACATGTGCAGGTCAGAACCGCAGATGTTGGTCGTGGTGATACGCACCAGTACGTCGGTGGGCTTCTCGATTTTTGCGTCAGAAACATCCTTGACCGCGACGTCACGTGGGCCGTTGTACACGATGGCTTTCATGTTGAACTCCCAAAGTCAGGGGCGACGGAAAAGCGCCCTACTCTGTTCAGGTGAATCCAACGTCAGTACGTTCATCGTGTTGATTGTAGAGGCAGACCGGTGGCGCTAAATGCTGTCGCTCCCACCGGAACAGGGATCGCGTGAGCTATGAGGTTGGAAGCGAGACTCTGAATACAGTGCCAGATTGCACACTGGATTTGACATCGATGGAGCCACCATCATCTATAGCATTGCTGATAGTAAATGTCCGCGCTAGATCTCATACGTTATATTGCTCAAGGTCTCGATGAGGCCTAGGGAATCTCCGAACAAGTCTTCAGTTATGCGAGAATCCCCGCAACACCTGATCCGAGCCGCCCATGAGCCAGATGAGCTTTTCCGACTTTGAGTACGCCGGCAAGCGCAAGCAAACCCGCCGAGAGCGCTTCCTCGCCGAAATGGATCAAGTGGTGCCCTGGGCAGGCCTGCTGGAGCTGATCGAACCGTTCTACCCCAAGGCCGGCGGCGGTAGAAAACCCTATCCTCTGGAAACCATGCTGCGCATCCATCTGTTGCAGAACTGGTTCTCCCTGAGCGACCCGGCCATGGAGGAAGCGCTCTACGAAATCACGCCCATGCGCCAGTTCGCACGCCTGACGCTGAGCGCGCCAATCCCCGAAGACACCACGATCATGAACTTCCGGCACTTGCTGGAGAAGCATCAGCTCGCACCGGCAATCCTTGCGGTCATCAATGGTTATCTGCAGGAAAAAGGCCTGTCGCTGCGCCAAGGCACCATCGTCGATGCCACCATTATTCATGCCCCCAGCTCGACCAAAAATAAAGAAGGCAAGCGTGATCCCGAGATGCACCAGACCAAGAAAGGCGGTCAGTATTTCTTCGGGATGAAGGCGCACATCGGTGCCGATGTCGAGTCCGGCCTGGTGCATCACGTCCATGGCACCGCTGCCAATGTGGCCGATGTCACGCAGGTGGCTGAACTGCTGCATGGCGAAGAAAACGCCGTGTATGCAGATGCCGGTTACACCGGTGTCGAAAGGCGCGAAGAGCATGAAAATCGGGGGGTGATCTGGCAGATTGCAGCGCGTCGCAGCACCTATTCCAAGCTGAACCAGCGCAGCGTACTGTACAAAGCCAAGCGCAAGATCGAGTTCTGCAAGGCTCAGACACGGGCCAAGGTCGAGCATCCGTTTCGCGTGATCAAGCGGCAGTTTGGTTACGTGAAAATACGTTTTCGTGGGCTGATGAAAAACACTGCTCAGTTGACCACGCTGTTCGCCCTGGCAAACCTGTGGAGGGTTCGAAAACAGCTCATGGGTATGGGTGAGGTTCGCGTTTAACACGGAGAACCGGTCGAAAAAGCTCTCCGTACATGATTTTTCGGTCACTTTTCGTCCAATGACGCTGTAGGTGCCTGGAAAATTGCAACTTGCCGCGGCTGCACGACAAGTTGATCGGAGCATCCCTAGGGGTGGGGCGGCAATTCCACCCCCTCTCTTGCTGGGCTTGCCCAGTTTACTGCTCAGCAGTACAGCGGCTCTGGAGTTCATTAGCCGCTTTTTTCTGTGTTCGCTTCGCGCTGCATCAATCGAGCAATCGCGTGATCAATTACAGAACATCATCCATAGCTCATCTACCCGTGTAGTGAGGCTTTGGCTCATCATTTCCCGGCGCATATCCCATGACGAGTCGACCGGGACGCTCGCCAGACGCATCGTCACCCTACCCATCATCCATTCACCGCATCAATTACGCCCATGAGCTTTTTGCTCGCGGCGAGGCTACGAACAGGTCACCCGTTATTTCGTTCGGATGGTTCAGGTCGAGCAACAACACTCGCGCCTTACTGGCTCGAAGCATTGCCAGCAGGTTCGTGCCTGGCCGATACCCGTCGACGCGAGACGCAGCGCTGTAGCTTGACCAGACGAAGTGCCTAGGTCTAAACTAAGTCTGTACCTCACCTGCTTGCGAGTAAGCTAAAACGGTATTTTTACACGTTGTGCAGCTACGCCACCTAATATGGCACTTCCCTATTCAGGCTGACAGCACGCTTAAATACTCGTCATGCTCCATCGAGCAATCTGTCGGCTGCCTGACTTAGGAAGCTACGCCATGTCTGACAAAAAAAACCCTGATGTAATTGACGCTGCAGTCGAGTTTTTACGTGAGTATTACCGTGCTCGTGGAGAAGACATTCGGCCAGCCCATGCCCATGCTGCGGTTTCTCATTACCTCGGCTACAACAGCAAGATCGCCCTCAAAAGCGATTCGTTCTTCGACTCGACCGACGTTGACCTGCTCAACTACAACGAAACGGGTATCCAGAAGCTTGTCGAATGCGTCCCCCGCATGAAGCCAAATCCACTGCAGCGTCTCGACCTCGAACGTGTTGGCCGAGTCATCTATGCGGGCTTGGCGCCGGCATGCGAGTGCTGCAACGAAAAATCGATTGACATCACCCCCCTTGGTTACGAGGAACGGGAACCTGATGGTTGGGTCTGCCAGGACTGCGCGTCCAGGTATGAAGAAGACTACGCATTCTGCAGGTTCTGTGGGGAAGACTACATCTACCGCGCAGCCGACATTAATCACCGTGGGGAATGCCCGGAACATAACGGTGAGTCTGTCTATGACGAGGAAGAAGAGGAGGACATGGATTCCCTCGCAGAGTACCTCCAAAACCACTGAGTAGCTCGGCTGTAGATAGGGCCCCGGAAGGCTTAGGTCACCGGGGCCTTTACGTATCCAGCTTCAATCCAACCTCTGCAACTATGAGCATTGCACTGAAGTCGGTTATCAAGGAATTAGCGAGACGACCAGGTCTCGACAGTGTCGCTACCGTACTCGGCTTTCCATTCTTTCAGCAGCTTATGATTGCCGCCTTTGGTTTCAATGATCTCCCCGTTATGCGGGTTCTTGTACTGCTTTACTTGGCGGGCGCGGCGCGGAGCCTTTTCAGTAATGGCCGGAGCAGCACGTCGGCTCGCCTGCGGATCCAGCACGTTGATGACGTGACGCAGATTGAAGCCGTATTCGGCGAGCAGGTCACGCAGTTTGGTCTCAAACTCGATTTCTTTCTGCAGCTCAGAGCTGCCCTTGAGCGCTTCGAGCTCAGCTAGTTGGGCGGCGAGTTGTTGCTCGAGTTGACGGAACTCAGCTAGGCGAGACATAGGTAATCCTTGATGCGATTAGTAGGAAACAGACTGACATACTAAACTATCAATGGCTATTTTGTTTGCCTCCACATAGCGCTTGCCCGCCGAGAAGCTCATCCATGGCAACGAATGCCGCCCACCGATTCGAGTCGATCTCTCCCGTAAAGATCTCGCTGAAGGCAGCCTTGTGATGGTAAGCACTGCAGCATTCCGTAAGTCCAGCATTAATCGAGAGCTCTGCTCGCCGGGGGGGGTATCCCATGCCGTCAATCGCGTACAGGTTAGCTCGGGTAGCAGCTGGGAATGGGGTGTGCGGTGTTTCGCTATACCCTGTTTCCGCCCACGACATCGTAGCCGGCCATGCCCTTATTATCGGCGCCAACGGAGTTCTTGTTAATGAGCAAGGCGCACCCATCAGGTTTCAAACCGAGGCAGAAATGCATCGGGTATCTAACCGGTGTTTTGGTGGAGCTCCACGTGCTTGTGCTGACCTTGTGAGGCGAGATTGGGAAAGGGTGTTCGCGAAGGATGCTGATCAATGACCAGCAACGATAATTGAGCGTGCCCCTACCGGGGACGGCTGTCGTAAATCGAGCCCAACAGGGCTCGGCCCGGTGGGCTTCCATCCTCACACCTCCGCCATCCTGGCTGCGCGCTCCGCTTGCTCATGAAGTGCGTAAATCTACGCAAAGTGCGCTAGCCCTTTCGATCCCGAGCCGCTCTGTGACGCTCAAGGTGGGTCATTTCCTGTTGCCACTTTGAAAGGAACTTCAGCCAGTCGTGCAGATAGCCGCCCTCAGCTACACGGGTTGAACCGTAGCTTGCACACAAGAAGCGCTCACGCCACGGCTCCGGTATAGCGTCGTCCCGCACGATGGATGTCCCAATCGGATGGGGCTCAGCAGTCACCTGATTGGAGATCTCTTCAACGCTGAGAATTCGCAGTGACCCGAGTGAAGGTCGCTCCTGCTGATCTATCTCATCCAACACCCTCAAAACGCATAGTGCTCTTGGATCACCAGGGTCTAGGTGAGCCAATATCCATAATGCTCTCCGACGGCGGTTTTCAAGGAAGTGGAGCGAATCATCACTGGCCATGGCTTCATTTCTTAGTGAGGCTTGCGACCGAGCCCGCCTTCATCGGCAAGCATCCGCTCGACGAATTCGATGGACATCTCCAGCTCGCCCTCGGCTTCCTTCAAGACCGACTCGAGAGATGGGTGAGCAGCGGAAGCGCGGAGCTTTGCAATTAGTTCCAAGAGCTCTCGGCCTTGGGCCATGGGCATTTGTATGCTGCAGTACACGGTGTCCTTCGCGTCTCGACTCATAAGTGCCTCCATCAGAATTTGTCTTGCCCGGGCGCGCCCTCGCGGGCCGGCTGGCGTGAACCGAGCCACCTTTCGGCGTCTCGGCCCTTCGGGCTTTCATCCTCGCGCCTGCGCGCTCTGCTTGCCTCGCATCCATGTCAGCATATCAGCTTCAGGAGTTCGACCTGGGCGATTGCTCTCTAAGAAATCGCCCTTAAAATTGGGCACTCCCATTTTAAGGGCATGCTCTTAACATACTGATTTAAATTGATATTTCTTAGAATTTTCCTCTCGCTTCCTTGACCACTCCAGCGTCATGGTCTTCATTTCTTGTTACCCCCAGGAGAGAAATAGCCATGAGATCAGCACCTCTTTTCTACCCGGAAAGGTGGTGAGCTTGCCGATGAGTTCCTCCCTGACGAAGAAGGTGTTTTTCAGCTTGCTGGCATCGCCGCGCTCGTAGTCAAAGGGCACTCATTCATCATCACTAGGTACGGGAAACCCCACCTGTTCATGGACGCACCCGAGCAGTGCAACAAGCCTCAGACTTAGGGGAGAGCCAATGATGATCAAAGAGTCGACCCTCGCAGCCGTTGCGGTCAGCGTAGTTTGCGACCGTTGCGGCCAGACTTGTCCTTCTGATGACGGTCATCCACAGCACGCCGTGCTGAGCGCGGCGTGGAAATCAGGCTTGAATCGCCCCTGGTTTCGTAGACACCTCCAAGCCTCATAATGAGGCCCAAATAGGAGGTGCCATGAGTCGTCAGCGTTACCCTGAAGAATTCAAGATCGAAGCGGTCAAGCAAGTGACCGAGAAAGGCAAGCCTGTCGCTGAGGTCGCCCAGCGCCTGGGCATGTCCGTGCACAGCCTTTACGCCTGGATCAAGGTCTACAGCAAGCCCCAAGAGCAGCGTCAGCAAGACAATGATCAGCAGGCTGAACTGCGCAAGCTGCGCGCTGAACTCAAGCGCGTGACGGAAGAGCGAGACATCTTAAAGAAGGCCGCCGCGTACTTTGCCAAGGAGTGCGGCTGAAGTACGCCTTCATCAAGAAGCACTCGACGGATTACCCGGTGCGGCGTCTTTGCCAAACCCTCAAGGTGCATCCCAGCGGCTACTACGCTTGGTTGGCGGAGCCTCAATCTGCCCGAGCAAAAGAAGATCATCGTCTGCTTGGTTTGATCAAACATGCTTGGCTCGAAAGCGGAGGTGTGTACGGCTATCGCAAAATTCATGGTGACCTGCGTGAGCTGGGAGAGACATGCGGGCGAAATCGAGTCGGTCGTTTGATGCAAGCAGAGGGGTTGCGTTCGCAAACGGGTTATCGCCGTCGTCCTGGGTTTTATGGCGGAAAACCAACCGTGGCCTCGCCCAACCACCTTGCCCGGCAGTTCAAGGTCAGCGAGCCGAACAAGGTCTGGGTGACCGATATCACTTACATCCGCACCTATGAAGGATGGCTTTATCTGGCGGTAGTGCTGGATCTCTTCTCACGCCAAGTAATTGGTTGGTCAATGAAGCCAAGGATGTGCAGCGACCTTGCTATCGACGCGATGCTGATGGCCGTTTGGCGACGCAAACCCAAAACGTCGACACAGCAGTGCTATGCAGCTGTCTCCAGTAGAGTATGAGAAACGCTATTTCCTGAGCTTGGAGAGTGTCTAGGAAACCAGGGGCGATTCACTGCAGTCCTTGGCCGACAACAAAGTCTGGCTGTCCACCCCGGTCTCCTTCAATGATCCGTTTGACTGCGCCATCAACCTCGACCGCAGCAAGCTGGCAGAGTCCGTAGCCCACGCGGTCGAAAAAGCCACACAAAATGCTGAGGTGGAGGACTCACTTAAGGTGCCGAGCGAGGAGGACGAGCTTGCCTATGAGCGGCTTCGCGACGGACTCGGCTCGCTCATGCAGAACATTGGTGTGTTCTGCCTCAGCGAGGCACCCGATGAAATTCTGATGTGGTCTCACTACGCCGAGAACCACAAGGGCTTCTGCATCGAGTACAAAATCGATGAGACCTCCCCGCTGACGACCATGGCCAGACCGGTGAAGTACACCGATGTATACCCGTCACTGTCCGTGAAGAACCTGCATGCCGGCGCCACGGAGGCTTTTCTGGAGGCCTGCCTGTTCACCAAGGCCAAGCAATGGAGCTACGAGAAGGAATGGCGAGCAATCATGGATGTTGGCGGGAAGCTTTATCAAGCTCCAGCCCCCGTCTCCGCCATCATCTTCGGCGCGCGTATGCCTGAGGCCGATAAGCGAGATGTCTACGAGATTCTTCGCCTTACACCCGGAATCGAATTCCGGGAAGCGTTCCTCCTTGATAGCTTCTTTGGACTCGGTTTCCGTCCGTACGTAACTGAAGACAACCGATAAGGTCGTTCAGGGCTAGGGGAGCTGGAAGCTTTGGCCTTGCTCATACCCCGCTCTATTTGCAGTACACCGTCCAGAGCTCATCAACTCGCGTGGTAAAGCTCTGGCTCATCATCTCCCGGCGCATCCAGCTGGGATCGACATGTACGCTCGCCAACCGCATTGTCCCCTACCCCACCTAGCACTCAACGCATCAAGCACGCCCATGAGTTTTGTACTCGCTACCGGCTGGGCAACTGCAAAAAGGTCACCGGTGATCTCGTTCCGCTGACTCAGGTCGAGCAGCAATACCTCTCCTTGCTGTAGCGGAAGCCCTCCCGGTAAACCAGCTCTACCCCCTCCTATGCAGCCTTTGTCAGCAAACGCGTGTCGTCCGTAGCGTATGGCAGGTCGACGAGGATTCCGTTGGCATACTTGGCCTCATTTGGGTTGAACTGGCCCGTGCGGATACTCACCCGTAGCCGCTTGCAGAGTGACTGCTGGGCACGAAGCTTCTCGGCAGCCCTGGACGTATAGGTAGCCACTGCTTCTTTGATCGGAGCCAGCTCGGTCATCCTAGCGCTCTCGTTTGAGTCCACGATGAGATGAATAAGCCCGCACCGGTCTCCGGCGCGGGCTTTTACTTTCCGGGCCTTGGACAGTATCTGACCCGAAAGTACGTCCTTGTGAACTGATGACAGCGTCTTGGCTTTGATTGTGATAGCACTACAAAAAAAGCCCGCCTAAAGGCGGGCTTAAAACGAAGGGGGTAATTCAGCTGGCATCATTGCCAACGTTGATGGCTCAGACCTTCAGCTCATCAAGGACGCTCAGCACAGCTTCGTGTGCGATGCTGATGATGCGATCCACTTCCTGTTCGGTCGTGACAAGAGGAGGAGCAAAGCCCAGGATTTCACCGTGAGGCATAGCACGAGCGATCAAGTTGCGATCACGGGCTGCTTTCGAGATCCGTGCACCAACCTTGAGGGCTGGGTCGAAACGCTTCTTGGTGGCCGGATCCGCTACGAACTCAATGGCGGCCATCATGCCCACACCACGCACTTCGCCGACGATTGGCAGCGAGGAGAAGGTCTCCTGCATCGACTTTTGGAAATACTGGCCAACCTTGTCGACGTGCGCTGGAATGTTCTCACCCTCGACGATGTCGAGCACAGCGTTTGCTGCCGCGACACCGATAGGGTGGCCCGAGTAGGTGTAGCCGTGGGAGAAGGCACCAACGCGATCAGCGCCTTCCTCCATCACCTTGTACACCTTCTCACCAACAATCGAAGCCGACAGCGGTGCGTAGGCAGAAGTCAGGCCTTTAGCTACGGTGATCAGATCAGGCTCGATACCGTACTTGTCGCAGCCGAACATGGCACCAGTACGGCCAAAGCCGGTGATCACTTCGTCAGCGATCAGCAGGATGTCGTACTTTTTCAATACAGGCTGAACAGCAGCCCAGTAGCCTTCTGGCGGAGGGGTAATACCACCGGTTCCGAGCACAGGCTCAGCAATGAATGCGCCGATGGTGTCTGGGCCTTCACGCAGGATGAGCTCTTCGAGTTCACGTGCACGGCGGGCAGAGAATTCCAGCTCAGTCTCACCTGGCTCGGCGCCCCAGTAGTAGTGAGGAGCACCAGTACGCAGGATGCCTGCAATCGGCAGATCCATGTGGTCATGGTAGAACGACATGCCGGTCATGGAACCAGAAACTACGGAGCAACCGTGGTAGCCGCGCTCACGAGCAATGATCTTCTTCTTGTTCGGCTTACCGCGCAGGTTGTTGTAGTACCAGACCAGTTTGGCTTGGGTCTCGTTGGCATCCGAACCGGACATGCCGTAGAAGACCTTGCTCATTTTGCCCGGAGCCATCTTCACCAGGCGGTCAGACAGGCGAGCGAGCTCTTCCGTGGTGTGCGCAGCATAGGTGTGGTAGTACGCCAGCTTGTGGGCTTGCTTGGAGATCGCCTCGGCGACTTCGGTACGGCCATAGCCGACGTTCATGCAGTACAGGCCAGCGAAGCCATCGATGTACTCACGCCCAGTCGCGTCAGTGATAGTGATCCCTTTCGCGGTTTCGATGATTGTTGGATCACCTGCCTTGCCAGAGGCAAAGTCTTTCAGCTGGGTGAACGGGTGGAGCACTGCACCGCGATCTTGTTGGGAGATCAAATCTTGCTTTTGCTTATCCATTTTTCAATCCTCTTGTGATTTTTACAGACCGCCGATGCAGACGTATTTCAGTTCCATGTACTCAGCCAAACCGTGCTTCGAGCCTTCACGGCCCAAGCCCGATTGCTTCCAGCCGCCAAACGGGATTGGTGCGCCGGTGAACTTCGGAGTGTTGAGTGCGACCATGCCGTACTCGAGTCGGTCAGATACTCGGCAGGCACGACGAAGGTCGTTGGTGTACACGTAGGCAGCGAGGCCGAACTCGGTGTTGTTGGCCCTGGTCACTACTTCATCTTCGGAATCGAAGGGCAGGATTGCCGCCACGGGGCCGAAGGTCTCTTCGAAAGCGATGTCCATTTTGTCCGTGACGTCAGCCAGAACAGTCGGAAGGACGAAGCTGCTACCCAAGTGATTGTCGATACCGCCGCAGGTGAGTTTTGCACCCAGCGAGAGAGCATTCGAAATCTGCTCTCGGCACTTGTTGGCAACCGTTACCCTAGTCATTGGGCCGATATCGACGCCCTCTTCAAGGCCATGGCCAACGCGTAACTTCTCGGTGGCCTTGGTGAATTCCTCTACGAATTGACCGTAGATGTTGCGATGCACATAGATGCGATTCGCGCCCAGGCAATCTTGACCTGAGGTTGCGAACTTGGCGCCAATGCAGCCTTCGACAGCCTCAGCAATCGAGGCATCATCGAAGACAATGAACGGAGCATGGCCACCCAGTTCAAGGGATACTTTCTTGACCGTATCCGCAGACTGACGCAGCAGAATCCGACCAACCTCTGTGGAACCGGTGAAACTGAACGCACGGACTGCGGAGGCGGCCAAGAGACGAGCCGACATCTTCGGTGCATCCCCGGTCAGCACCTGGAACACACCACCAGGAATACCAGCTTCTTCAGCCAACCGGGCGAGAGCCAGGGCAGACAGCGGAGTTTCAGGCGCCGGCTTGACGATCATCGGGCATCCAGCCGCCAGTGCAGCAGCAGCCTTGCGGGTGATCATGGCGCTGGGGAAGTTCCAGGGCGTGATGGCCACGGTTACACCAATCGGCTGCAGCTTAGTGACCAACTGGCTGTTCGGGAGATGACTTGGAATTGTCTCGCCGTAGCAACGCTCACCTTCTGCCGCAAACCACTCGACAAAGTTCGCGCCGTAATTGATCTCTCCGCGTGATTCGCTGAGCGGCTTACCTTGCTCGCAGGTCATGATGACCGCCAAATCTTCTTGGTTCTCACGCATCAGTGCTGCCCATTTACGAAGGACTGCACCACGCTGTGTCGGCAAGGTGTTCCGCCAACCATCGAAGGCACGCGAAGCGGCTTCGACGGCCAGATCTACCCAGGACTCGTCGCAATGGGCTACCTGCGCGATCACCTGGTCATTAGCTGGATCAGTGACGTCGAGCGAGCCCTCGCCAGTAACCCAGCGCCCATCAATGTAAGCCCGAGTTTCAAGCAGGTCATTTCGACGAAGCTTATTGAGGGCGGAGGGCGCAAGATCTTTCATTTTTATATGCCTCGAAGAGATAAAGCTGATGTTCGATGAGGATCATTCTATGTCTGGCTTGACGCTGGAAATATGAGTAATCCAGCCCGTGTGCGCAGTAATACTGTGATGTTTTCACAGTTGCGCAGCTTTCCTGCGTCATTTATCAGAGATGCGATTTCAGGTCTGTAGGTGCATAAGAAATGATTGGAACAAAACCAATTAGGTGTAGAAAAACAAAAAAGGCTGCACTTGGCAGCCTTGTTGAAGGGGCAGATGTTTAAGAGATTTTCTCAGCCAGAACTGCGATTGTGTCACCGCACTGCACAAGCCCCGGGAAGTGACGGCAGGCAAGAAGGCCGTCACGTTGGGCCTTGTATTCGGTAGGTGCCACACCTGTTCTTGTGACGTCGTACACTCGAGCAATCACATCGCCTTTGGAGACCTGATCGCCCAGATTGAAGCAGTATTCAATGAGCCCGGCATGCTCGCTTGCAATGAAGCAATTGTCGTCAGGCATATCCAAGAAGATGCTGTCCTGTGCAATATCAAGATCACCCATGACCGCCCCTGCATGAACCAGGAAATTTCGTACCCCGCGCTCTGCAATTTTAATAGTGGTGGAGCTGGCTGTACCCCCACCACCAAGCTCGGTAGTCACAAAGATTTTACCGGCTTCTTCGACAGCCGTATCAAACATGCCCACGCTATCGATTTCCAGCATTTTCATGCTGTAGGGAGCCGCGAAAGCATCCATTGCCCGTTCGCCTTTCTGCTGTTGCAGCTTGTCCGGCAGAATATGAACAGCGGCAAATGGAATGAAGTCCAGAGTCTTGCCGCCAGAGTGGATATCAAGGACGTAATCCGCCAATGGCAACAAGTGTCGCTGGATATAATCAGCAATTTTTTCCGTAACTGTCCCGTCAGCCTTACCTGGGAAGGTACGATTCAGATTCCCGCGATCAATCGGAGAGGTTCTGGAGGCGTTTTTAAAAGCAGGATAGTTCATGAAGGGCAAAATAATGATTCGCCCTCTGACTGTTTCGATGTCCAGTTGATTGGCCAGCTTGGTGAGTGCAATCGGGCCTTCATACTCGTCTCCATGATTGCCGCCAGTGAGGAGCACAGTCGGGCCGATCCCGTTTTTCATGACGGTGATAGGAATCATGATCGCACCCCACGCAGAGTCATCACGTGAGTAAGGCAGCTTCAAGAACCCGTGCGACACCCCTTGTTGGTCGAAATCGATAGTTGGCTTGATGGGACTAGGTTTCATTGCATATTCCTTATTTGTTTGTCGTTCAAGTAGGCTAAGGCTCAGCGCAGCGGCTATGACTCGACCCAACAGGTGTAACCAGTGCGTAGGGGTGGTGCACTACTAGCATTGGCATTTAGCTTTGTTGGCTGACGTATCTGATGTACACTCAGCTAACGCAACTGACACATTTTCATCAAGTATTAGTAGGGGTGAGAAACTCATGGAGCTTGATAGGATTGACTTACGAATTTTAAGTGCCTTGCAAGTCAACAATAGGCTCACCTCTGAAGAGCTTGGTGATTTGGTCGGTTTATCTTCCACGGCCTGCCAGCGCAGGCTTAAGCGCCTGCGCAGTGAAGGGGTCATCGAGAGCGACATCTCCATCATCAACCCTAAAGCGGTTGGAAGGCATGTCACCATGCTGGTGCTGGTCACTTTGGAACGAGAGCGCTCAGACATTATCGATAAGTTCAAGCAGGCCATTAAAAATACTCCTGAGGTCATGAGCGGATCCTATGTCACGGGTGATGCTGACTTTGTACTCCTCGTAACCTCAAAGGATATGGAGGACTACGAGAACTTCACCCGAAGGTTCTTCTACGAAAACAATGACATCAAGAGTTTCAAAACAATGGTCGTGATGGATCGGGTAAAGGCCGGATTCACACTTCCAATTGATGATGCTTAGCACCTCTTGGCTCATCAGGAGGGCTACTCCTGAAGAGCTAGCAGAAATCCTTAATTTGCCTCTCTAACGGCGCTCAGAAAACTGCGGGTACGCTCTTCCTGGGGGGTCTCGAACAGTTGGCCTGGAGCACCTTGTTCATGAATTCGACCCTTGTAGAAGAAGCAAACGCGATCCGCAAACTCCCGAGCAAAGCCCATTTGGTGAGTAACCATAAGCATGGTCAGCTTATGCTCGCTTCCAAGTCGACGGATGACGTTAAGGACTTCACCGCAGAGTTCCGGGTCGAGCGCCGAGGTGACCTCGTCGAAAAGCATGACCTTTGGTCTCATGGCTAGGGCCCGTGCTATCGCGACCCGCTGCTGCTGGCCACCAGACAGTTGCGAAGGGTAATGATCGAGCTTGGCACCCAGTCCAACCATTTCCAGCAACTGCACGGCGCGATCCCTGGCTTCGGCTGGTTTTACACCCAGGACATGGACGGGGGCCTCAGTGACATTTTGCAGCGCAGTACGGTGGGGAAAGAGGTTGAACCCTTGGAATACCATTCCTATTTTGCCCCGGACAGCACGCACGTGCTTCGCGTCGGCTGGAACCAGCTTTCCATTCCTTCCTTGCATGTGAGTCAGCGACTCGCCTTCGACCAGAATGCTCCCCTCATCGATTCCCTCAAGGGTCATCAGCACTCGGAGCAACGTCGATTTACCTGATCCGCTGGGGCCAATGATGGCGACTTTTTCGCCTGCCGAAACATCCAGTTCCAGGCCGTCCAAAACAGTGAAGTTGCCATATCGCTTAGTTACGCTGCGGAAGCTAACCATGGGCTTGCCGATGGCCGGGGACGAAATGGCGCCTGAACTGACACCTGTCAAAATTTCGCTTGGAGCTATCTGAATGTTGGAAACTGGAGAGGTGGTCATTATTTTTGCTCCAAGCGCGCTTCAACGCGGCGTACCAAATAAGCCAGAACAATACTCAGAACAAGGAAGAACACGCCTACCATGGTGATGGGCTCAAGATATCGGAACGTCTCAGAGCCGATGTTCTTTGCTTGCTGCATGATCTCAACGACAGTGATAGCTGAAAGCACAGGTGTATCTTTCAGCATCGCAACCAGGTAGTTGCCAACCGGTGGCAAAATCGGACGGAGAGCTTGGGGTAAAATGATGTTTCGATAGGCAAGCGAAGGACTCATGTTGAGTGCTGTCACTGCTTCCCATTGGCCTCGCGGAACCGCATCAAGGCCGCTTCGATATACCTCTGCCAGATAGCAGGCGTAGTGTAGACCAATGCCTAGCACGCCTACTTGCATTGCTGTCAGGCTAACGCCGTAGTTAGGCAGAACGTAATAAAGAAAATAAACTTGGATCAGTAAAGGTGTACTGCGGATAAATTCGATCACCCCACCTATTGGCCAAGAGATCCATATTCTTGCGCTGCGTCTGCCAATGGCGAGGAACAGTCCAAGAACGATAGCGATTGCAAAGCCCAGCAACGTGACGCCGATTGTGTTAAGAGCTGCCCGGAACAATTCGGGCAAGAGCTGTATTGCATAGTTCCAGTCGAAGAAATTCATCACAGGCTCCCTTGGACACGACCACGGGCCAGATGTCGCTCTAAACGCCGCATTGCCAAGTTAATCGCTTGGGCCATTACGAAGTACATGAGCAGCGCTAGGGCGAAGACCTTGAGAGTCTCGAATGTAGCCTGATCGAGTTGGCGCGCCCTGAAGCTCAAATCTGCAAGCGTTATAAGGGAAACAAGGGATGTGTTTTTCAACAGCTCGATCAGCAGATTAGTTCCAGGCCCCATCGCTGCGAGCAGGGCTTGCGGCAAAATGATGCGACGAAAGCGTGTGAATGGGCCAAAGTTAAGTGCTGTGCAAGCTTCATATTGACCTTTAGCTACCGAATTAATCGCGCCGCGCATTATCTCTGCACCATAAGCGCCAATATGTAGCCCAAGGCCAACGATTGCGACGGTGTAGGGGCTCAGCTCGAGATTGAATGGAGGAAGCGGAAGGACGAAGAAGAGCCAGAACAATTGAACGAGCAGCGACGTACCCCGAAAGATCTCAATGTAGACGACGCAAAACCAGCGGAGCGGTCTCCATGTCGACATTTTGCCGAGTGCCGCCAGGGTCGCTGCAACGATGGCCAGGAGAGATCCGAAGAAGGTGATCTGCAGGGTAACCCATGCGCCCTGGAGCATAAGTGGTAGTAAATCTGCCATTTGACTCTACCTCACGTTAAATCAGCCAAAGGCGCGGCAGTGGGTTTGACGCGCCGATTTGGATGCAGTGTTACTGCCCGCAGAGCTCCGCAGCTGTTTTCGTAGTGAGGTTGCTCTTGTCGAATCCGAATGGCGCCACTGTTTTCAGGTGTTCTTCACTACCGAGCCATTTCTTGAGCTGGGCATTGACCTGGTCACGAAGCTCCTTGTCTTCCGGTCTGAAGGCCAAGGCACCGTAGCCGATATGGGAAGGGTCATCTTTGAAGTCGGTCATGGCCTCTACCGAATCACCGCCTTTGGCCGCGAGCCCTTTCATCGTGAGCTGTGTGCCTACAGCAGCATCTGCCCGCTTGGCACGAACTGCCTGCAGCTGAGCCGTGGTATCTGGAACCTGGAGGATTTGTTCGTCTTTCACGCCAGAGTCACGGGCGTACTGGAGCTCCACGGTGCCCGCCATAATGGCCAGCTTCACTTCTGGGTTCTTTGCGACATCTTCGTAGCTGAACAGCTCCTTGGGATTGCCTTTCGGCACCAGGAGCGCGTCAGGGAGCTGGTAGTGAGGGTCGGTGAACAAGACCTGCTTGCAGCGGGCTGGAGTGATGTACATGCCGGCTGCGATAGCATCGAAACGACCAGCTCGCAGGCCAGGAATCAGCGATCCCCATTCGGTGAGTACACCATTGACGTCCTTGATCCCCAACTGCTTGAAAATCGCGGTGGCGATTTCAGGCGACTCGCCCGTGACTTTTCCATCGGTTCCGGTATAGGCGAAAGGCGTTTCGTTGGCATAGCCAATCCGAACACTGCCCTGCTCTTTGAGAGAGTCGAGGGTTGTAGCTGCGTGTGCGGATACGGCGATGCTCGCAATGGCACACGCCAGGGTCAGGCGTTGAGCGACTGCGGAAAGCGAAGTGACCAAGTTCATCAAAAATCTCCCTCTATTGTAATTGGCCCGCGTGGCGCGGAGTTTTGGGCAGATAGAAGATCACGCTGCAGCGCCGCTATTTTTGGAATTGATAGCGGTAGCTTGAAGAAGACCCAAGCCTTCCTCGGAAGCGTGAGATGAGCATACAAAAGGCTTTCCGTGACGAGCATTGCACTAGGACAATTGATCTCAACATGTTGTAACGTCCATGCTGTAGGCCGTGGCTTAGGAGCAAGCATAGCGATGATGGAAAAATGGCGGGAAGCGGTTGAGCACGCCCGTGGCGGCGAGTCCAAGTACAAGATTCTTGTCCAAGCGATCAGCTCGGACATCGAGCAGCATAAGCTGGCGGATGATCAGCGCCTGCCACCTCAACGGCAGGTTGCCGATGCCTTGGGGATCAGTGTCCAAACCGTGACAAACGCCTACAAGGAACTCGAGCGCCAAGGGCTAGTAAGGTGCGAAGTGGGTCGCGGGAGTTTCGTTTCTCGGCGAATGAGTGACCGTGTAGCAAGCTACATTCTCGATGCTCCCGAGCGCGCACTCGTCGATCTATCCACCGCCCGAATCATTCACACCCCAGAGCATGACAGGTACTGGCGAGAAACATGCGCCGAGCTTGCTAATGAGGTCGATCAAAGCTGGATCCGACTGTGCCGACCTGTAGCGGGCTTCGATGCTCATCGTGATGCCGCCTGTCATTGGCTTGGGCGTCTTGGCTTGCCAGGGCTGGCTCGAGAAGATGTGTTGATCACAAATGGGGCGGCCCACGGGCTATTCCTGGCGCTGGCCTCCCTTGCAGGCCCTGATGACCTGGTGCTCTGTGAAGGCATGACCGATCACGGTGTCATTGGGAACTCTCAAGTCCTCGGCTTCAATCTGAAAGGCCTAGACACTGATCGTGACGGGATTGATCCCGAGCACTTTGAGGACATCTGCAGCAACGAGCGCGTTACGGCCCTGGTATGCACGCCGAACCTTAATAACCCGACCAGCGCGTTGATGCCCAATAGCCGCAGGAAAGAGATAGCCTCCATCGCTCGTCGCTTCGGTGTCCACATTATTGAGGATGACGTCTACGGCCCCCTGCTTAACCAATACGAAGGCCCTCCAATCAGCTCATATGCCCCCGAGCTCTCGTTTTACTGCACCAGCATGACGAAGTCAGTTCTGACTGGGCTACGAATCGGGTTCCTCAAAGTACCTAAACGACTGGCGCTGCGAACAGAAAGCATCCTTCGCGTGACGAGCTGGATGGCAGCCCCCATGCTTGCCGAGGTTGCCGCACGGTGGATTATGGATGGGAGGGCCGACACATTGATCCAATTGCAGCGAAGGCTCCTAGAGACACGCCAGAAGCTGGTAGCAGACGAGATGGGGCGCTACCTCTATTGCCATCGCCCTCATTCGTTAAACGCTTGGCTGAATGTGCCAGCACATTGGGATGTTTCCAGCCTGGTGCGCGCACTACGACAACAGCATATTGCGGTTACGTCACCGGAGCCGTTCACCGTTCGGGGGGTGACCCCAGCACGCGGCATCCGGCTTTGCATCGGCGCTGAAACGAGTGAAAGCGAGCTATCCCAGGCCCTGAAAACCATGCGGATGACTTTTGAACAATACCCAGGAGTCCATGACTTCTGACCGTTTGACACAAATCTGAAAAAACGCCACCGGATTGCCCTAGTACATTCATTATGACAATCAGCGGCTCGTAGACTCTAAAAAAACAATCGTTCGGTGGTCTACCATGCCGGCAGTGACAGTTCGAGAGGCCCTCATCGCCCGGGATCGCATTAAGCACCTGGTGCGCGAAACGCGAATGGAGCTCTCTCCAAGCCTCTCCGACTTCATGAAAGTGCCCGTGTACCTCAAGCTGGAATGCCACCAGGCGACTGGTAGCTTCAAGCTGAGAGGGGCCACGAACGCGATTGCGGGCCTTACCTCTCAACAGCGTGCTCTGGGAGTAGTAACCGCTTCAACGGGCAATCATGGTCGTGCCCTTTCCTATGCCGCAGCTGCCGCCGGCGTTCGCGCTACCGTGTGCCTTTCAAGGCTTGTCCCATCCAACAAGGTGGCTGCGATTCGTGCGCTGGGCGCCGCCGTGCAGGTGGTTGGTAACTCTCAAGACGATGCTCAGTTCGAAGCTGCCCGTCTTGCTCAAGAAGAGGGCCTTACCTTCATCCCTCCTTTCGATCACCAGGACGTAATTGCAGGCCAAGCCACTTTGGGTCTGGAGATCGCTGAGCAACTCCCTTCCGTTTCGCAGGTACTCATACCGCTTTCGGGTGGAGGACTTTTCTCCGGCGTGTCCTTGGCGCTCAAAGCACTACTTCCTCAGGTGAAAACCCATGGTGTGAGCATGAGGCTTGGCGCAGCAATGGCACAGAGCCTCGAGGCTGGAAAGCCCGTGAATGTTGAGGAAGTAGCCACGCTGGCCGACTCGCTCGGTGGCGGAATTGGTCTGCGAAACCAATACACATTTGAACTCACCCGTCGATTCATCGACCGAGTGATTTTGCTCAATGAAGACTCAATCGCGGATGCGATGCTCCATGCCTACTTAGAAGAACGGCTCGTCATTGAGGGAGCGGGAGCGGTAGGTATCGCAGCTCTGCTTACCAGGCAGGTTGAAGCTCAAGGGCCAATCGTGATCGTCGTGAGCGGTGGGAATGTCGACATGGCTCAACACCAACGCATCATCCTGGAAGCTGTGCGCGACCGCCGCCCAGCACGTGCTTAAAGAGGTGCCATGTGAGCGAAGTCCTTCTGCTTAACCAACGCGAAATCCGTGAGTGCGTAACGCTCGATACAGACAGTATCGATGTAGTGGAAAACGCATTTGCATCGCTGGCCAGAGGCAAAGTGGTCATGCCGCCAATCCTCCGGTTAGACATCTCCGAGCACAATGGCGAGGTGGACGTCAAAACCGCTTACCTGCCAGACCTTGAGAATTTCGCTATCAAGGTCAGTCCAGGCTTCTTCAACAATCCTGGTCTAGGCCTACCAAGTCTGAACGGCATGATGATGCTGCTCTCTGGACGCACTGGACTTCTCCAGGCGCTCCTACTCGACAACGGATACCTCACTGCCGTTAGGACAGCAGCTGCTGGGGCTGTGGCTGCACGTTGGCTCGCCCGCCAGGACAGTGAAGAGGTTGCCCTTCTTGGTGCAGGAGAACAGGCCGAGCTTCAACTCAAAGCGCTCCTTCTTGTGCGGGATATCAAGCGAGTTCGGGTATGGGCTAGGAGTTCCGCAAAAGCGCAGCAACTGGCCTTGCAGCTATCGAGCCTCTACGGCCTGGAAGCCACTGCCGCAGAGTCGGTCGATGAAGCAATGTCGAGCGCTGACATTGCAGTCACCTGCACGCCAAGCAATCAACCAATTTTACATCGCAGGCACTTGCGGCCCGGTCTCCATATCACGGCTATGGGGGCAGACACTGAACACAAAAACGAGGTTGCTCCTGAGGTAGTAGCAGCAGTCGATCACTACGTTGCGGATCGAGTCAGCCAGACGGCAACACTTGGAGAACTCCATCACGCGATCAACGCTGGTGTTGCACAAGACCTTCGTGTGTACGCCGAACTGGGTCAGGTGATCCTTGGAGATCGCGTCGGAAGGTTGACTCCAACCGACGTAACTCTTTGCGATCTCACCGGCACAGGCGTTCAGGACACAGCGATTGCGAACCTGGCTTTTTCCAGAGCAATCAGCACAGGCAAAGGCTTGCTCTACAACAACTGAATCACCAGGCAACACAATAAAACCATACCCCAATCATGAGGGATCGATCATGTCTGAAATTGTTGTGAACCTTCCGTTTACACGGGAGGAGTACGCCCAGCGTATCGCCAAAGTCCGTGCAGAAATGCAGGCTAGGAACATTGAGCTGCTGCTGGTTACTGACCCTTCGAACATGGCTTGGCTGACCGGCTACGACGGTTGGTCGTTCTACGTCCACCAGTGCGTACTGCTGGCCATGGAAGGTGAGCCTGTTTGGTATGGCCGCAACCAAGACGCTAACGGCGCTCGACGTACTGTCTTCATGAAGCAAGACAACATTGTCGGCTACCCCGATATCTACGTTCAGTCGACTGAACGGCACCCAATGGACTACCTCTGCAAAGAGGTGATCCAGGCGCGTGGCTGGGATTCGCTCACTATCGGCGTTGAGCTGGACAACTACTACTTCAGCGCTGCTGCATACCTGGCACTGCAGCAGCATCTGCCCAAGGCCAAGTTCGTCAACGCGAACGCGCTCGTAAACTGGCAGCGTGCGGTGAAGTCCCAGCAAGAAATTTCCTACATGCGTGTGGCTGCTCGAATCGTCGAAAAGATGCATGACCGCATCTTGGAACGCATTGAGCCCGGCATGCGGAAGAACGAGCTGGTTGCTGACATCTATGCCAGTGGCATTCTCGGTGTCGATGGCTATGGCGGGGACTACCCGGCCATCGTGCCGCTGCTTCCTACCGGAGCAGACGCTAGCGCCCCACACCTGACCTGGGATGACTCTCCATTCAAGGTCGGCGCCGGCACCTTCTTCGAAATCGCCGGCTGCTACAAGCGCTATCACTGCCCGCTGTCCCGAACTGTTTACCTGGGCAAGCCACCGCAGCATTTCATCGACGGCGAGAAAGCAGTCGTCGAAGGTATCGCTGCCGGCCTCGAGGCCGCCAAGCCTGGCAACACCACTGGTGATATCGCACGTGCCTTCTTCGGCGTGCTTGAGAAGTTCGATATCCACAAGGACAGCCGTTGCGGTTACCCAATCGGTATCAGCTATCCACCAGATTGGGGCGAGCGCACCATGAGCCTGCGCCCGAGCGACAACAGCGTGCTCAAACCTGGTATGACCTTCCACTTCATGCCTGGCCTATGGATGGATGATTGGGGGCTCGAGATTACCGAGAGCATCCTGATCACTGATACTGGGGTCGAGACGTTCTGCTCGACTCCTCGCAAGCTTTTCGTCAAGGACTGACGAAAAGTTTGCAAGTCGCTGGAGTTATAGTGCCACGGCTATCTTCAGCGACAATGTGATGGTGCCTTAAAGCACCATCACTCCAGCCACTCCTTTGTTTTACAAAATAAGCACGCAGCCTTGAAGAGGTTGAAAGTTGATTGTTCCCCAGGGAGCGAGTCAACCTGTGCCTAACGCCTGAAACTTATCAAGGACGACGCTGAATAGAAGTAATACCCCAGACTGGGCTGGTGGCGTAGACCTCCTGCTCAAGCGCTAAAAGACAGATAACAAAAAAAGGTGACAACATGCCCTACAGCGACTTCTTGCATAACTGCCAACTATTATCGAAATCAAAAATCGGCTTCGCGATAAAGCGCAGATCAGCAGTTGGTCATTTGGCCATGTGCATTCAAGCCTGACTAGCCAGTTCGTCTTACCTAAGAAAAGTGGTAAATTATGTCTATTAGTACGCATCCAGCTTCAACCATTTCTTCGAGCACAATAAAAAGCTTGAACATGAGCATGCCTCGCAAAGCCGTGGTCGCAGCTGCATTAGGCAACGCGACGGAATGGTTCGATTACGGAATCTATGCTTACGGGCTCACCTTCATCTCAGCCGCCTTGTTTCCTGGCTCTCAATCTGAAGCCCTTTACTTCGGCCTGGCAACATTCGCTATCTCGTTCCTCATTCGACCACTTGGCGGTATGTTTTGGGGGCCGCTAGGTGACCGAATTGGCCGCAAGCGTGTGCTGGCCATGACTGTCCTAATGATGTCTGTAGCAACATTTATTATTGGCATCCTGCCTACTTATCAATCGGTAGGCTGGATAGCACCTGTAGCGCTTATCGCGCTGAGGCTCATCCAAGGTTTCTCAACTGGCGGTGAGTACGGTGGAGCAGCTACTTTTCTAGCGGAATACGCGCCTGACAAGCGGCGAGGTTTTTACGGTAGCTTCCTGGAGTTTGGCTCCCTCGCAGGTTTTTCACTCGGCGCTTTGGTGACCTTGAGCGTATCGGTCGTCATTGGAGATGCCGCCATGTACGAGTGGGGGTGGCGCGTTCCATTCCTGATCGCAGCTCCTCTGGGCGTCATCGCGGTCTATTTGCGCACCAGGATCGAAGACACCCCTGTGTTTCTAGAGCTCGAAAAGAAGATGGCAAGCGAGCCTGTTCGACCGAAGACTTCTATTGCTGAAATTTTTGGGAAATACAAAAAGGCAGCATTGTCGCTAGGGGTTTTGGTAGCAGCACTGAACATAACTTATTATATCCTGCTGGCATACATGCCGACCTACATGCACAAGGAAGTTGGGGCGAGCGAGAACATGTCATTGCTTGCGCCTCTGGTTGGAATGTTGGCCATGATGATGTTCATACCATTTGCGGGGCGAATCTCAGATGTGGTCGGCTTCAAAAAAATGTGGTTCTTCTCGCTTATAGGTCTTTTCATTTTAGCGATTCCAATGTTCAAGCTCATGTCTACAGGGCTGACGGGGTCAATGATAGGATTTGCAGTGCTAGGAGCGTTTTTTGTCCCTCAGCTTGCCACCATTTCCGCTATGTTCCCGGCAATGTTTCCAACCCAAATCCGGTATGCGGCGCTGGCCATCGTTTACAACATTTCGGCATCTATTTTTGGCGGAACAACACCACTGGTATGCGATCAATTTATTAAATTCCTCGGTTCACCTGACGCACCTGCCTACTACATCATGGTTGCATCAGCACTTGGGATTATTGCGTTGTTCTTTGTGATCGAGACTAAAGGTTGCTCGATTCGCGGGGATGGAATACCTGGGGCAAAATAACCTAATAGGCAGATGGTATAGAGCCTGGGTGCTAATCAGCACCCAGGCTGTTGCGAAGCTCCATTCCTCCGGGCAAGCCGACCGGCTACGTCGATATAAGCAGCAGCGCTCCACCCTTCCTTTTTATTCTTATCTCACCTCTTGGCATCTGGCCCTGATAACAGTGTCTTCGCTATCTCTTGCCCTTAATCAAAGCTGTGCGGTAAAGCGCAGTTTACCAACGGAAAAAGCTCAAGGCGCGCAGGGATTAAACGTTATTGCCCTCTCTTTCGCGTCATAACGCAGTATTTCATCAATCATATAGTTGCCGGCAACATAATCCACTGGGGGCGGCAAAATACATCCGAAAGATTGCTTGTGATTTTCAGTGATTCTAAGCGTTTTAGCTGAGCTACGTTATTTATTCAGCGAAATTCACTTTTGGCATCTGGTTACACTGGCCGCATCGCGCACTGCGAGAAGAACAAAGAATTTTAAATTACGAGGTGCCTGGAATGCGTGTACTGATACTTGGTAGCGGCGTCGTCGGAACTGTCAGTGCCTACTACCTCGCTCGAGAAGGGTTTGAAGTCGTCGTGGTAGATCGCCAAGACGGCCCCGCGATGGAAACAAGCTTCGCAAACGCAGGGCAGGTTTCTCCGGGGTATGCCTCACCTTGGGCAGCCCCTGGAGTGCCATTGAAGGCCATTAGATGGATGCTTCAGCAACACGCACCTTTAGCGATCAAGCCAACGTCTAGCCTGGATCAGTATCGTTGGATGATCCAGATGTTGCGTAACTGTAATCCGGCAAGCTATGCAGTCAACAAAGAACGGATGGTTCGAATTTCCGAATATAGCCGAGACTGCCTGGATGAACTCAGGGCTGAGACTGGTATATCTTACGAGGCTCGCCAACTCGGAACTACGCAACTGTTCCGCACTCAAGCTCAAGTAGATAATGCTGCTAAGGACATAGCTATCCTGAAACAGTCAGGCGTGCCTTTCGAGTTACTTGATCGCGACGGAATTGCTAAAGCTGAGCCGGCGCTCGCAAGTGTTCGCGATAAGCTAGCAGGGGCTCTTCGCTTGCCAAATGATCAGACCGGTGACTGCCAAATGTTCACGCGGAAGTTGGCAAAGATGGCCGAAGAGCTTGGCGTGGAGTTTCGTTTTGGATGTAATATTGACCGCCTCGAATGCTCTGGAGATACTATTTCCGGCGTATGGATCGACGGAAAACTCGAAGTAGCCGACCAATATGTGCTGGCGCTGGGAAGTTACAGCCCCCATATGTTAAAGCCGCTGGGCATCCAAGCACCTATCTACCCGCTGAAGGGATACTCCCTTACGATTCCCATCACCGATGCAAGTATGGCCCCCTCATCAACCATTCTTGATGAAACCTACAAGGTCGCTATCACACGCTTCGATGATCGAATCCGTGTTGGTGGCATGGCTGAAATAGCGGGCTTCGATCTGTCACTGAACGCTCGCCGCCGAGACACGCTTGAGCTTGTTGTAGGCGACCTTTATCCAAAAGGTGGGGATCTCACCAAAGCTACGTTTTGGACAGGGCTACGCCCAGCAACGCCTGACGGTACTCCGATTGTAGGTAAAACAAAATACCGCAACCTGTTCCTCAATACCGGCCACGGGACTCTAGGCTGGACGATGTCTTGCGGCTCAGGTCGATTGCTGGCCGATTTGATGGCAGGAAAAAAGCCAAAGATCAGCGCCAAAGGCCTTGATATCTCCCGTTACTCCAACCAAAAGGAAGCCCATAATCATGGCAATCCAGCGACTGCACTCTAATAAGCGCCTGAGCAACACCGTTATTCACAATGGCATCGTCTATCTCGCAGGCCAGTTGGCGAACAACCACGATGCCGACATTCGCACTCAAACTGCCGAGACCCTGGCGAACATTGACAGGCTTCTTGAGGAGGCCGGTAGTCACAAGTCGAAAATCCTCACAGTGACTATCTATCTGAACGACATCACCACCGACTTCGCTGCCATGAACGAGGTTTGGGAAGAGTGGGTCGCGGAAGGTCAGGCTCCTGCGCGAGCCTGTGTTGAGGCGGCTATGTTCAAGCCAAGCCTGCTCGTTGAGATGTCCGTAGTAGCAGCAATCGCCTGACGCTTAAAAGCGCACCCGGCAGGCGCCTATCCAGCCTGGTAACAGGTCAGAGGCGCTCGCCGGGCACCGCTAAATCGATCCAGGAACAAACTCATGAACCACGTGCTTGCCGACATTAAAGAGTTTCAACAAGAGCTCATCGCTATCAGGCGCGACATCCACAAACATCCCGAAACCGCTTTCGAAGAACATCGCACCTCACAGCTGATCGCCGACCGGCTCACTCAGTGGGGCTTGGAGATTCACCGTGGACTGGCAAAAACCGGGGTCGTTGGAACGCTCGTTGGACGCTCGCCAGGAATCACCATCGGCCTGCGTGCCGATCTCGATGCACTCAACATCGAGGAGCACTCCCTGCGTGACCACAAATCAATTCACGAAGGGAAAATGCATGCGTGCGGGCATGATGGCCACACTGCAATGCTCCTAGGGGCGGCACGCTACTTTTCTCTAAATCGAGATTTTCCAGGCATCATCCATTTCATCTTCCAACCTGCCGAGGAGGGCCAGGGGGGCGGACGAGTGATGATAGAAGAAGGCCTATTCAAGCTTTTCCCCTGCGATATGGTGTTCGGCATGCATAACATGCCTGGCATTGCTGCTGGCGACTTTGCGATCTGCCCAGGCCCCATAATGGCTGCCAGCGACACATGGACGGTTACCTTCTCAGGTTCAGGTGGCCATGGCTCTATGCCGCACCTGGCCACCGATGCAACGCTCGCAGGAGCGAACTTCATCACCGGCATCCAGTCGATCATCTCTCGCAATGTGGCTCCATCCGACTCTGCCGTGCTCAGCGTCGGATACGTGCACGGCGGCCACTACAACTCAGCGAACGTGATTCCATCGTCGGTTGTTGTCCGAGGTACTGCTCGAAGCTTTTTGCCAGAAACCCGTGACCTGCTTGAGAGACGTATGACCGAGATCTCTCAGGCATGTGCAGCAGCGAACGGGTGCGAAGTCGAATTCGAATACCTGCGGCGATATCCGCCCGTGATCAATGCAGCAGTCCAAACCGAGCTGGCTGTCAGCGCGGCAGGCCTAACTGTTGGCGAGGGGCGTGTGAACACTGAACTTAAGCCACTGACCGCAGGCGAGGATTTTTCCTTCATGCTTCATGAGGTGCCAGGGGCCTACATTTTGATCGGGAATGGCCGAGATGATGGGTACGCTGCCAACATTCACACGCCTGAATTTGACTTCAACGACTCGATTCTGGCAACCGGCTCGGCCTACTGGGTCAACCTGGTCAAGGTTGCTAATTGCTAGCAGTTCATCACATGTCTTGAAGCCAGGATTTAGTCCTCGGTTGGTGAAGCTGGTGTTTCCAAGATCCTTTGGTAAAAACCCAGATCCAGCCACTGACCGAACTTGAAAGCAGCCTGCTTGATCACCCCAGCCTCAACGAAGCCGAGCCGTTCATGCAGTATGATGCTGCCTCGGTTGGTGGTATCGATCCCTCCTATCATCGTGTGAACGTCACGTGCGATAGCCTCGTCTATGAGTTTCTGCATTAGAAGCTTCCCTAGCCCTTTGCCACGGGATTCATGGTGGATGTAGACCGAGTGCTCGACGCTGTATTTGGAGGCGGGCCAGGCGCGGAACGTCCCATAACTGGCGAAACCGAGAAGCTTCCCGGCATCGTCTTCAACGCCAACCACCGGGAAGTCGTTCCGTCGCTTTACCTCAAACCACCCGATCATGGATTCGGCAGTCCTATGCTTGTAATCGTACAGGGCCGTGGAGGTCAAAATCGCGTGGTTGAAAATCTCCAGTATCGCGGCTGAATGCCGCTCTTCGGTACAACGCACCAGGTTGTTCATATGCTCTCCAGTAATCCACTATATGATACGATTCGTATCGTATAGGTGATTTCCGCAAAAGAGAAGACATGAAGACGATTGATCAGATCATCGCAAAACAGCTCTCATCGCTCCGTCAGGAACAGCGCCTGAGCTTGGCCGAGCTTGGCGAGAAGGCAGGCGTGAGCAAGGCCATGATCTCGAAAATCGAACGACTTGAAAGCAGTCCAACAGCTGCAGTTCTGGGTCGACTGGCAGCGGGCTTAGGGGTTTCGCTGACCGAGCTACTCACAGAGGAAACTGCGCTTCCTTACTCAATTCTGCGACGTCAGGCAGACCAGCCAACCTGGCAGGACAGCCAAAGCGGCTACATCCACAGGCAGGTCGCGGAACGGAAGGATTCTAGCAGTAGCGAGCTCATCGAAATCGACCTGCCACCGGCTACTCGAGTCGATTACCCTCAATGGCACAGCAATCCCTACCATCAGCGAGTTTGGTTGCTCGAGGGAGCGCTAGAGGTGCTGTACGGTGACGACAGATATTCGATGCAGCCTGGTGATGTGCTTGAATTTGCGGTCGATAGGTCAGTGAGCTACATCGCTGACCAGGACGAAGGCTGCCGCTACCTACTGAACCTTTTGTATCAATGAACTCAGGCTACTCCAGCCACACTGACGTGAGCTCCAGCGCCAACCCACGACCTTCGTAAATTGCTCGCATGGTCACTACTGGCTCCCATAGTACCCACGAGCAATATGGGGCGATACTTTAGCCACTTGGCCCAGTCTTCCGATCAGCGATCCGACTTTGTGTAAGGAATTTCCTCCTATGCTCCACTCCATCAAGGCCGGTCGCTATCAGGCCACGTTTTCTCGAAGTGCTTGCGCCTGGTTGATGGTCGATGGCATAGGCGTGGAGCAGTGGGTCGCCCAGCACTTGGATTACGAACAGGCGGCAACGCTTGGGCTGTCGCTGATTTGGCTGCTCGATGAGGATGAAGAAAAGCTAGCGAAGCGCCGATTCATTCCAGGTGAAGACGGCACCTCGACACTTGTGTCACTACTGGTTTGCTCGGACGACATGGATTTCGACTGCACGGTGCTCATGGTTGAGCAGGTCGTAGCCGATGGCGTCGTCACCTGGGCACGGTTCGGGATGAGTGTCTCGGGCGGGCTTGAGGTAGGAGCGCAAACGAGATGGATGACAGGCTTCCAACCTGTGTCTTTTGCCGTTTCTGACTTCCAGCAAGCGCTGCAGGACTTCGAAACGATCCTTGTCACTCCGACCACCTGACTTGATCTTTGGCTCGTCAATAGACGGGAGACGAAGCTACATCACGCTTGGAATTTCTCAGTATCCAGCTTACCAATACAGCGGCGCTGCTTTCCCAGTGGTCACTCCCACTGATCATTCGCGCTTCGTACTTGGGAGAACGCTTCATTTACGGTAAACCGTCCAGAGCTCGTCGATACGCGTTGAGAAGCCTTGACTCATCATCTCCCGGCGCATGCCCCAGCTAGGATCGACTGGCACACTCGCCAACCGCATCGTTCCCCTACCCCACCGGCCATTCACCGCGTCAAGCACGCCCATAAGCCTCTCACTGGCGACTGGCTGTGCAACCGCAAACAGATCACCTGTGATCTCGTTACGCTGGCTGAGGTCGAGCAGAAGGACTTCAGCCTTGCTGTAGCGGTAGCCCTCCCGGTAAACCCTCTCTACCCCCTCCTGCGCAGCCTTTGTCAGCAAGCGCGTGTCATCCGTTGGGTACGGCAGTTCGACAAGAACGCCGTTGGCATACTTCGCCTCATCGGGATTGAACATGCCGGTGCGGATGCTCACGCGTAGACGCTTGCAGAGCGACTGCTGCGCACGAAGCTTCTCGGCAGCCCTAGACGTGTAGGTCGCCATTGCCTCCTTGATAGGGGCCAGCTCAGTGAGCCGGGTACCGAACATACGACTGCAGCAAATTTCTTTCTTGGGGGGATCGGGCTCGTCTAGCTCCAGGCAGGTGGTACCACCAAGCTCGCGTACAGTCTTCTCCAGCACAACGCTGAACTGCTTTCTGAGCGACCAGGCGTCGGCATGTGCAAGCTCCCACGCAGTACGGATATCCATAGCCGCCAAGTGAGCGGAGAGACGACGGCCAATGCCCCAAACATCTCCTGCATCGCATTTCTTGAGCACCCAGTTCCGCTTCACCTCATCGCGTAGGTCGACCACTCCACCGGTGTGGTTCTGCCATTTCTTGGCAGCGTGGTTTGCCAGCTTGGCCAGGGTCTTCGTAGAGGCAATGCCAACACCTACCGGGATGCCTGTGCGCCGATAAACTTCAGCTCGGATCTGCCGGCCCAAGCGCTCGAGATCGCCGGGCATGCCCGTGAGCTCGGCGAACGCCTCGTCGATGCTGTAGACCTCTGCCGCCGGCACCATGGACTCAATGACGGTCATTACCCGCTCACTCATGTCGCCATATAGCTCGTAGTTCGACGAGCATGCGACGATGCCGTGCTTACAGAGCTTGTCCTTGATCTGGAAATACGGCTCGCCCATTTTGATCCAGGGCTTCGCGTCTGCCGACCTGGCGATCACGCAACCATCGTTGTTGCTGAGCACGACAACAGGCTTGGAACGAAGGTCGAAGCGGAACACACGCTCACAGCTCGCGTAGAAGCTGTTGCAGTCGATGAGGGCAAAGACCCGCTCAGGCTTTGTCATGGCTTCGCACGCTGTAGGTCACCACACCCCACACCTGCAGCTCTTCCCCTTCGAGAAGGTAACGAGATGGGTAGCGCGGGTTCTCGGACTTGAGCACCACCTGGCTGCCATCTCGAGCCAGGCGTTTGCAGAGCGGTTCGCAGTTCACTGCGGCGATGACAATGTGGCCTGGCTCCGCCTCGATGGAGCGATCCACAATCACGAGGTCGCCAGGGTAGATGCCGGCACCGATCATCGAGTCGCCCTCTACACGCACCAGATAAATGTGCGGAGCCCGGACGTCGAGCAACTCATCAAGCGAGATGCGCTTTTCCAAGTGGTCGGCTGCGGGGGATGGAAAGCCCGCAGGGACATGGAAGGAAAAAAGCGGAAGCTTCGCTCCGCTGGGTTCGAGGGGGCCGAGAATCGTGACCATGAAGAAAATGCCTATACTGTATGTTTGTACAGTTAAGCGCTTTTTCATCACTTGGTCAACGCAGCCCGGAAAAGCTGACGGTGGCAAGATCACGAATGACCTCTAACGACCCATTCGCGGAAGGCAGCTAACGGCCAGGAGCGGACGGTGGACTCTGTGATGGCAAATTGTTAACGTCAACCGCAACGAGCATCTGCCTCGTAGTAGTTAGGTGCTTATGGAGTCCGTCCTATAGGCTCTCGGCTACTTCAGACTTTGGCTGTACTAGGAGGATTGATGAGTTGCTTACCGAGTCACGGCAGAGTCTCCTGCTCGCGTTGCTATAGTGATATTGCGCCACAATTCGATGTATCTAAGCGCGCGGAGGGAGATTGGCGAATTACAGCAAACCCTCTGGCATGGGGTAGCACTAAGCCCGAGGTTGTTGTACTTGGCTTTTCCAAGGGCCCAACTCAGACTGGAGCACTCGCCTCTAAACCTCACGACGAGATTGCGTACAAGGGCAATCGCCTCAACGTGGGCAAAATTCTGGCTCACGTCGGGCTCATCCCCACCGACGAGTCCGATATGCTGAAGAAACATGTAGATCGTCTTATCGCGGATAAGTCCGGGCGCTTTCATTTCGCTTCACTCATTCGTTGCACTGTAGAGCGCTATGACCATAAGTCTGCGTCTTGGAAAGGATCAGGTGGCGGCATGCTGGACAAGTTCATTGGTACCCCGTTCGGCACATCGGTCGCGACTAACTGCACAACTACCTTTCTCCGTGACCTGCCGGAAGAGACTCGGCTCATTGTCATGTTTGGCTTGGGCACGGGCCTGAACTATGTCGCGTCCGCTTACGATCTATTTCGCCGCGCTCGCCCTGGCGCTTGGAAAATGATCAACTCAGTTGCCTACACGGACGGAAGAATCACAGTGGTTCATGTTGAGCATTTTGCTGCCCAAGGCGCTTTGATTCCTAATTGGCTAGGGGAAAAAGCTCACCTCAGAAGCAACCTTGGCCTCCTCTCAAAAGCGGCGATCGAAGCATCAGGAGTCGGTATTTAACAATTCATCCAAGCCGGAGGTCATAAGCCAGGTTAGTCCAACTGGCATTACTTCTAATGGGCTCTCGTGCTCATTCTTACTCAGCTATATCCCATTGAAAAAATCAGGTTGGGGAGTACGCATGACCGATGAACCAGCGTTTGAGGGTGTTCATTTTCAGGAAATCCTCACAAAAGAGCCGCTGAAAGAAGCAACTTTCCTTTGTCAAGGCTCTAGCAGCATGTTGTTTGAGCGTGGCGACAGACTTTATCGCCTTACTCTCGAAGGATGCGGACACAACTTTCTCGCCCAGCAGTCGGCTGAAGGCAACCGTAATGTTGTCGAGATCATTCACGATTACGGCGCAGTCGGCCCCTCTGACTCTTCACTCCCAGGAAGCGCTAGTGAGTTCTATTGGCTGGCCCAAGTGGAGAGGTTGACGAGCGTAGATGAGACCAGTGAACCTTTACTTGCCGGCATATTGTCGGGGTTGCTCGACGAAAATGATGATTTACCTGCCAATTGCGCGCTTTCTGAACAATGCTGGGCCTTAGCTGACGAGTATCCAGATTTAGCAGGAGTTTTGATAACTCTCGCTAAGTCGGCTGAGTTTGCGGAGCGCCATGAAGGTAACGTCGATGCCAAGCTTGACAACATTATGAGACGACCCGCTACTGGGGATCTGGTCTGGACTGATCCACTTGGTGGGTGCCTTTATGAGCCATAAATCAAAAGAGGGGGCAGTTGCTGAACATCATCCAGTTTACTGGTGCCGCGAAGACCCGAGTCCACAGTAACCGCTACTGGCCGACAACTACCAGTAGCGCACTTGCGGCGTAGGATATCGCGTAATTACTTCTGTCGAGACTGGAGCTAACGCCTGATGAGTGATTCATTGCAAACGACTGTGATCTGCCAGGATCCAGGCGACGGCAGCAGGGACGTCATCATCGATCTCCCGCCGGCCATCCTTGCGCCAATGGACGTCGGTCTTGGTGACTCTTTGAGCATCGAGCTGGTCGATGGATCGATAGTGCTAAAGCCAATCCGAGGCACCGACTCGAAATCCTGAGACTGCTTTCGACCCAATATAGATAGTCCGCCCCAGCAGATTGCGCGCCCATCGAGCGCGCAGGTCAACAGTTACTCACGCGCCTTGCCAGTGGCGACACTATGCAAGGTGCGACTGCATTCAATCTGTAGTCTGTTCCACGACGGCATCGGCAACGGGTGCAGGGACAGGTGCTTTTGACTTCGCACGATTTCGTCGGTCTTGGCTGCGTTGCCGCAAAGCCTGCTGCTTCGCGTACATCGCCTGGGCAGCAGTCACGATGCCGGCTGCCTGTCCACTCAAGTCCAAGCGCGGCGCATTCTCCACCATGCTTGCCCAATATCGAGCTCCTCTGCACCAGGTAGAGATGGCAAGCTTGAGCTGCTCGCGGGTTATCCCGAGCAGCTCCAGGTGTTGTTCGGCATCTTTGAGAATGCCCTCTTTGAGCGGAACCTTGGGGGCCGGATTGACAGGGAACGCCAATGGAAAATGCTTCTGCAGTGGCCAGATCGCTTCCACCGCCGGATCCTGCACACGAGGCTTGGCCTGCGGGGCGGATTTGCGTTTAAGGTGTGTAGTGCTATCGGCCTTTGCCTGCTCATTTTCAGCACGCAGGCGGTCACGTAGCCCAGCTAGTTGTTCAAAACCCATCGTTCAATTCACTGCTTCGAGGTTGATTGCGTGTCGCAAGGATATTCCATTCAGCGCTTGGGAGCAGCTGAAACAGGATAAATCGCCGCTGGCTCAGTGGATTTGAGCCTGTGCATTACACCGAACCTCAGCAGCTCGATCTAGTCGCGACATCTTCCAGCCAGCCAATGGCAACCATCAACAATCGGCCACATTCTGTACGTCCGCTTCTGCTCGATTGCTATCTCTCGCGAATGACTGCACGGGTCGATAGCGATCAGTCGCGAATGGTTGCTATCGACCCATTGCTGTCCTTTGCAAAAGGCAGCTAACGGTTATAAGCAGTCATCGCGTCTCTGGGAACGCCGGGGTAACTCACCTTGGAATTTGAGTGCTACTTCGAGTGCTCCCGCAGCCACTGCTCTCGGTGTCGCAGCTTACGCTGCATCTGTTGTTCGGGTAGATCGTATGCTCTGAGGTGGGCAACACGAGTTTCAATCCGATTATTCAGTTCGGTGCGAAGCGCCTGC
Organism: Pseudomonas sp. BJP69; assembly: GCF_007633355.1. Taxonomy (NCBI): domain Bacteria; kingdom Pseudomonadati; phylum Pseudomonadota; class Gammaproteobacteria; order Pseudomonadales; family Pseudomonadaceae; genus Pseudomonas; species Pseudomonas sp. BJP69. The sequence goes on along the minus strand of NZ_CP041933.1, from coordinate 2,688,009 downwards.
ACACCATACCCGTTTTCGGCATCTCGGATGAAATATGTCCGCTCTTCTTCGAGTGAGACCGCAGAGGTGCGCAACCTGGCAAGCTCACAGGCCAAATCGTCCTGGTCACTTTTCAGGGCCTTTAAGGTCTTACCTGACTCTCTCAGATCGAAAAATTCAGTCCGATCCCGCTTGGTATCTACGATGCGCTGCTTGGTCTGGCCAAATTTCTCACCCATTTGCTCTAGTGCCTTATTCAAGGCATAGATATCACTGTTGGCCTCGTCGATTTCCTCTTTCACCCGCTTGATCTTCTTGATTACGACATCCCGGTCGTTCTTGGCGCTTTGCAATGAATTTTGGCTAATCCCGAAGATCGAGTATTTTGGAATCTCTCGATTTTTTTTCCCCAGCAAAACCCGACTCCGGTTAGCTTGCGCATACCAGCTGTTAATTTCGTCCTGAAGCTCGTGACGTTTTTTATACAGATCTTTTTTCTCCTCGTGCAACTCCTCGATGCTGTCGTACTCGGATGATTTCTTTTCCCTTGTCAGTTGCATTTCACCGCGTAGCCGATCTTTTTCTGCGTACAGGGCCTCGAGTTCAGCGCGATAGTCGCGCTGAAAAAGGCTCACCAGACGCTTGGCATCAGTGACTTTGGGTTGCAGTGCTGCGACCGCACCTTCCAGCCGATCACGATCAGCATTGAACTTTGCAGCCGCCTCATCTTGAACGCGCTTCAGTCGCTCGGCTAGATCCGCCTCCATCACTTGTGTAGGGAATTGATCGTAGGCCTCCGTGACATAGCGGTAGCGCTCTAATTCCTCGAAACGCGGCCAGTCAAGGTGAATGCGAAAATCGCGACTAATTGAGGAAAGCCATTTAAGCATTGAGGGAAAACCACCTTCACCGAGTACGCTGGAGAGATTATTGCGATCATTATCTACCTTCTAGTATGTGCAACGAAAGTGAAGAGCGTGGCTGGATGCCTGCGGCTTGAGCTTGGGGATATTGCTTAAGCGCCTCCACCGGGTCGGTTTACATGGGATGGTCAGGGGGGAGCATCTCTCTGATGTCTATCAAATCCACCACCCCGATGTTACCGGTGGCGCCGACGGTTCGCTGGCTATCTACAGCGTCCAGGAAGACAAAGCCTTCATCGCTGGAATTGCCACGTCGATTGGCTAGGCCGAATGCTTGAGCGAGCAGCTCCAAGAGCTTGAGCAGCGTAAAGTGACTCTCAAGACGACAGTGAACAGTAACAAGCTCATCGAGACACAGGTTCTGGCTGCTGAGTTGGAGTCGGTGGTGAAACTGGTCAATTCAATGTGGCAAGACGTTCGCGAAGGTGTTGAGGAGCAGCAACGGCTGTTTAAAGCTCTGCATGGGCTGAGCCTTGCGACTGGTGAGCGTCGGGGCGCCAAGCTCGACGAGCTATGTGCCAGGTATGAAAACACGCAGGTCGAAGGGCTTCTTCGACGATTGTTAGGTTAAGAGGGTTTTATGGAGTACGTGATGAGCATCAGCCGGGCGCGTCGACGTTTTCGTCGAGTGCTCAAGCTCGCAGAGAAAGGTCATACGTTGATTTTGACCCGGCGTGGGAAACCAGTATGTCGGTTGGAGCTCGACGAGTAGGCATTTAGGGCTTTCCAGGGCGTGCCCGTTGGGTCGGCTCTCGTGAACCAAGCCGGCCGCTTCGCTTTCGTCTTGGCCCTCCGGGCTTCGATCCTCACGCCTTGCGCGCTCCGCTTGCACGCGGTACCCGTACCAGATTCAGGTCGAGTAGTTTCGTGGATCATTCAGTCGCGACAAGGCTACAGGCGCCAGCGATTGATCAAGGGGGCTGATTCTTGCCTCATCGCCAGCAGGCCGCTCAAGAACTCGGACAGTTCTTCCCTAGAAAATTGGTACGTAAGCCATGCTCGGCAAAGTCATCTGCCCTACTGTACTTGCCGGTTCGACTCGACACCCTGCTGTGCCCTGAGCGCGACTCCAAACATACCCTTCAGTCGTTCAATGATTCCAGGTTGTCCTGAGTGACGGGCTGCCTCGAGTTTCTGGATCTTTGCGATCATTCTGGCGATGCTTTCCCTTGCGCGCTGCCGACTTCCTGTCCTTTTCATTGGTGCCTCGCAATGGGGTGAATGGCGTCTTGCGAGCTTCACCCTAGCATTTTGGAAAACGACGCGCCTACCCCATCGGACACAATGACTTGTCCTAGCGCGGAGGGGCTGTATATGCATACAGTTTTATTTTCCCTACCGGTAGATTTGATACTCATAGCTCGCTGCCGTCTCATAACTGTCCAGAAAAGGCAGCATAGTTAGCCTGGAAGACCCGTGGTTTGGGGCTTACGAGAAATTATAGGGCTTTGACGGAATGTCCGGTTCCGTGCCCTTCTACCAGCGCCAGCGATGCAAAATCTGCTCAATCGGTATGCGTTTCTCCGTTGCTGATAGGTTAACTGTATAAACATACAGTTATTTTTGATGTGAACCGCTCCTACACGGTCTTACCTGCGCCTTAGCGCCAGCTTGGTTTTCTGGACACTTATACGACTTACACAAACACTGCTGCTCGATCCCTCAGCATCGCACTATGACCAAACAGGTAGGCTCGGGTAACCTCAAGGGAACGAATTTCCAGGACATCTCAATGCCTCTCACTACCATCGCTGAGCTGTTGCAGGAGGCAAGGCACGTTGTCGTTTTCACCGGTGCCGGCGTATCCGCCGAGAGTGGGATCCCAACATTCAGAGATGCATTGACCGGTCTCTGGTCTCGATTCGACCCTGCTCAATTAGCGACAGCCGAAGCGTTCCGTGCGGATCCTGGGCTGTGCTGGGGTTGGTATGAGTGGCGTAGGTTGAAAGTGCTCCAAGCGCAGCCGAATGCAGCTCATCTCGCGATAGCAGAACTCGCTCAGCACGTTCCTAAGCCGACAGTCGTGACCCAGAACGTGGATGACCTGCATGAACGCGCTGGTAGTCAAGACGTGATCCACCTTCATGGCAGCCTTCGCGCCCCCAGGTGCATTGACTGCGGCCATGCGCACGTGACGTCCCTTCCATCTAATGAATTACCCGTGGATGGTTGCCGTCTTGAGCCACCGCGGTGCGCTGAATGTAATGGGTACATCAGGCCTGGAGTGGTCTGGTTCGGAGAGATGCTTCCAGAGTCGGCCTGGAGTGCTGGCCTTACCGCGGCAGGTAACTGTGATCTGTTCTTCTCGATTGGAACATCAGGTGTCGTGTTCCCAGCTGCGGAGCTGCCCTTACGTGCTCTAGGGGCAGGTGCGAGGGTTGTGCATGTCAATCCGGTACGGTTTGAGGTCAGTGGCCAAGAAGTATTTTTGCAGGGGCCTGCCTCTGTTATGCAAGAACTGGTCGAGAGCGCTTTCGGCTGATTCACCTTGGGTTTGAAAGTGGATGCCAGGTCGACTGCATGCCCAGGTCATCCTGTCCCATTCTCGTTGCCCGAGAGGGGCTGATTGCGTTTTTGCGCTCATTCGACTGCGTGATCACGGTACTGACTGATGCCCCAGAGTACGACTGGGAGCTGTTCTGCGAACTTGCGTACAACGAAGGTAAGTGGCCGCAAAACGTGTATCCGGCGCCCACCAACGCGCTCACCCTCGAGCCGCTGAACGACGGGTCAGACCTCCCTCATCATGCCTTGCTAGATGCTCGGATCATCGCAGGTATGTTTGTCACTTAGGCAGCTGAATGGGCACCAACAATGTCTCGTCATCCAAAGCCGTTGGCGATTCTGATCAGGTCGCCAGCATGCTCTCGGGCAATGGCATCAAGCACTTCTTGATTCAAAAAAGTTGGGCGCTCACGAGCCATTTTGAGTTCAAAAGCATCGAGTGGTGGGCTCTGCTCTTTCGCAGATTTTTCACGTGTCATTCAGGGTGCCAATGGCTGAAACGAATCGACGCTACCGGGCAGTAGCCTCTGAGCGACGGTACTATACCCTATGGCAGAGGCCAAGCAATCCACCTTGGTGAGTGCACAAATAACCTTTAAAAAATAAGGTTATTCACATGTTTTTTGGGGGCAAAACAAAGCCGGGGCCTTACAGGCCCGCAAAAAACGACCAGTATTGCTCGGGGAGCGGAGCGAACTGATCTCTGACTTTCCTAGAGAAAATCAGCCCAAAAAATCGGCTTCGCTCAACAGCGAAAATCTAAAAGGCAAAACCGAAAACCTGTTAGCAGGTGTGGTGCATGCCCAATGCGCGGTGGCTGGGACACCGCTGCTTTGCTTTTGACTACAAACTAGAAAGCTCCGGTTTTAAAAATTGATTTCAAGGGGGGGACGAAAAATAATCAAATTCTTCGAATAGAAAGCTTCCGACACCCCACGGAGCGGGCCGCATCGCCCGATCATAGGAGAATGGCTGAGCGCTCCACCTCGCGTTTGAGGTGGTCAGGTATGTTGTTCGCCACGTTCATATCAACCGGTACCCCCAGCATTTCCTCCAACTTCGATTCAAGATCCAAGATGTCGAAGAGAGAGATCTTCCCTGCCCGCTCAGCTGGTATGGTCACAAGGAGGTCGAGGTCGCTGCCCTCCCTGTCTTCACCGCGGCAAACGGAGCCGAATATCCGGACGTCCACGAAACCGTAGGACTCGACAGCTTGCTTAATCTCCTTGGTTTTCCCTTGGATGGCGTCGGATGGTTTCATGCAGGGTCACCTTTCGTACTCTAGGTGCTCAAACGGCGTGTGGTCGTCGACGGGTTTCCGCAATCCTACTACGGCGTCGCGTGTCTAGTGGCGGAGTTACCGATAGGACACCTGTCCAGCGACGCACATCCACCGCTGACTACCTACATACACGAGCCGCTTCTGCTATGTCCGGGCAGACATTGCATTCGCCCGGGCCATGATCAATTCAGAGCTCTACAACAATCTTGCCTACCTGGCTGTTTGACTCCATGTACCGGTGTGCTTCTACGATCTCGTCGAACTTGAACACCTTGCCGACAATTGGACGCAAGCTGCCGTTCTCCAGGCCCTCGGTGATGAACGCCTTGGCCCTGTTCAGCCGAGCCTCATCCTGGGTAACCTCGAAAAGCTGGTAACCGCGGATGGTCAAGTCTTTGCCGAGCAGCTCCATCACTGGCACGCTGATGTCAGACGTCTCTAGTGCGCCGTACTGGAAGAAAATCCCTAGGAAAGACAGTGATCGCAGGATGTTTCCCACCTCAGGGCCACCCACGGGGTCAAAGGCCATGCGTGCACCCTTCCCGTCTGTGATGCGAGCTACAGCGGCGACCAGATCCTCTTCAGCGGTTGCGATCACGTGCACTGCCCCTGCGTCCACAAGAGCCTGGCGCTTCTCCGAGGTACGGGTCAAAGCTACCGGAATGGCGCCAAGGGAATTGGCGATCTGAATAGCTGCCAGCCCCACACTGCTCGATGCAGCCCTGATCAGCACAATCTCACCTTTCTGTAGCTGGCCGATATCCACCAACGCGCCATAAGCGGTGACGTACTTCATCCAGGTAGCAGCAGCTTCTACTGAAGACAGCCCTGCTGGCTGCTTCACCAAGGCATGCGCCGGCGCGACAACGGTTTCGCCGTACATGCCGTAATCCGCAAATGAGAAGGCCGGGATTACATTCACTTCATCACCGACGGCAAACTCGCTCACGCCCTCTCCGACCGATTCAATCGTGCCTGCTGCCTCATAGCCCAGGGCCGCGGGCATGTCGGGAGTAAAGGTATACTGGCCGGAGCGGTACATCGCTTCCGCGCGATTGAGCCCAAGCGCCTTGACCTTGATCTTCACCTCACCTGGGCCTGGAGCCCTGACATCAAGCTCATCAATCTGAAGAACCTCAGGGCCGCCAAGACGGTGGAATCGAACAACCTTAGACATGTCTTTGTTCCTCTTGCGAATGCTCAAAGGGCAAAATTACTGAGCTGCAAGCCGGAGAAAAAGACACGCACGAGTTACAGACTGGTATCCCTGAAATTACCAATCAAGGCTGGTTCAAGCCCTTTTCAGCCATTAGCGACCGCAGCCATACTACGAAGGCATCGACCGCTGGAGGCATCAGCTCGCGGTGGGGGTACAGGATCGAGACACGCTTTGAAGGTACTGGACAGTGCTGCATTACCCGCACCAGCGCGCCGGAATCAAGATGAGCCTGAACATTGAGCGCAGGGCCTTGGATCAGGCCGAACCCCGCCAAGGCTGATGCGACGAAGCCTTGAGTGTCATTCACGTTGATTGCTGACTTGACCCGAACGGTGTGGATTTCTTCACCGTCAACAAACAACCATTCCAGCGTGCGAGGATTGCTGCCGGAGAAGTAGTTGACCGCAAGGTGTTTGCTCAGATCACCTATTTGCTCGGGTACCCCATGTCGCGCCAGATACGCTGGAGAGGCGCACGTCACCATAGGTAGATAGCCAATCCCACTGGCGATCAAGCTGGAATCTTCCAAGGCGCCAAGCCTCACGACGCAATCAACGCCTTCGCTGATGAGGTCGATTGGCTTATCACTGGTACCCAGCGTCAACTCGATCCCAGGATAGCGTTGCTGGAACTCCATCAGTGACGGAATGATGAGCAGGTGGCCCACCGACACCGGCAAGTCAACCCGCAGCTTCCCGATCAATCGCTCTGGACGATCACTCAGCGAAGCCATCGCCTGGCCGACATTGTCGAGGATGGCCTTACACCGATGGTAAAACGCCTCACCTTCTGGGGTCATGCTGAGACTGCGTGTAGACCTGTTGAGCAGTCGTCCATCAAGTCGCTGCTCAAGGAGCTGGATTGTCTTTGACACCGATGGCCGGTGCATGTGAAGTGACTGTGCAGCGTTGGTAAAACTACCCGTCTCCACAACACTCACGAACACTTGCATCGCATTCAGCACATCCATTCATAGCTCCAGGTAGATGCTGCTCAGTTAAGCAGTCGCCTACCATTCAATCACAGTCTGAAGCGTGAAATGCCGTTGTCGCCAGATTGGGAAGATGGGCGATCGCGACAGGATGGCATCCACCTGCTGGGCAGCGGCTTTCTGGAACTAGCGCTAGAGCGTATAGGTTGGACTAACCGCCTTCTAGCGTTCCCACCAATCGTCCTCATCTTTCGCAATCCTGTATCCAGTGAAATAGCTTTCAATCTGGCAGTCGAGAGAAATGGTGGCGGGCGATGTTGACGGGTCTAAGAGCGCGGCTTGCTGGCGCGCCCATTCCGCCCATGCTTCGACCTGGTCAGCTTCTGCCTGGCAGTCTCTGACCACCGCGTCGACAAAAGACCGCAGCCTTTTGGCTTTTTCCCAGTGCTCGAGGTTGCGCACCAAGCGCTTTCGCAGGCGCCGTTGTTGCTCCGACTTGATCGCGTGAGCCTTGCGGATGACTTCCTCCTCCTCGTCGCGGCGCCTTTTCTCTTCCCATTCTTCGCGAGATACCTTGATTCTCTTGGTGAGAGCCTCTAAGCCCGGGATGAAGAGGTGGATTTTGTCCTCAATTCTTCCTGTTTTCGCGTCGGAAAATGTTTTCTGCGGCCCGTAGTCTGGGCTTTCCCTGAGAATCAAGGTGAGCTCTCCAGTAGAGAGAAACTCATACCTAGGCATCCCCATGCGTGAGAGGTCTAGAGTCCAGACTTTTTTCGGCTTTGGGTCTGGTGGCGGCGGTGGCAGCTCTTGCTTCAGCAACCTTTCTCGCAGTGTTACGTAGACCGTTTCTCCGTCGAAGGTAACCGTCGTCTGCTGTTTGAATACGGCCCACCTACAGCCATTGGTCTCGGTGTGCTTGATCAGCGTGTTCAGGAGGATCGCGGCGCGATCGATGAGTGCTGGTGAGATCCTGGTGTTGAGCACGTTGTCTTGCTGGAGCGCCAGCCTTCCTTCAATCGCTTTGGCTTTCTGTGCCGTCTTCCGCCAGCGGTCTACGAGTGGATGTGGATCGACAAGACTGTCAGGGATCGTGACTTTGGGTGGCGGAGGTATTTCCTCGGTTACGGACGCCAGTTTTTCAGGGAACAAGGTGCGGTCTAGCACACGAAATGACACCAGCTCGTTAGAGGTTGGTGGAGCAGGTTTTTTCGGTCGTTTCGTTGCTGGTTTTGCCCAATGGCCGCGGCGAGGGACAGCGATACCCGCCTTTCTGCAGGCTTTACCCAGCGCAACGTCTGAGACACCTATTTCTCGTGCGAGCGTCAGGACAGGTGTCGACCAAACCTTCTCGAAAAGCTCTTGGGCCGGGAAAGAAACTGTCTTGTGCATCTAGCCGTCTCCAAGCAGGTTCTCCAACTTTTGTCCTGCCAAGGTTAGCTCGTTAGCTTCAGCTTGTTCTGAGCTAGGTCTTAGACGCTGACATTCAACTCATGCTCAGCTTGGGAAGCATTGAGCATCGGCCTAGAGGGCTTGCATGGGTGAAGGACACTTTGCTAGTTTAATCTGCAGGGTTTGCCGTGAACCTCCCTGCTGCGTGGGAAATCTCGGTTCTTCGGTTACCACATAACTCCCTGTGGCCGGCTCAGCAAGCAGCATGTTCAGCGAAGTGCGTATGCGCTATCAAGGCCATGACAGTGGAGTCATGCGACCATGTTTACCACCGAATTCATTCTCAGCGCCTTCAAATCAATGGAGGTTGCCGATGTCCCACAGCACCTCACTCACGCCCAAACCCTTGAGTTCAAAGCGAAGCTGCTAGGATTCGCCCACTATCATCATTTCAAAACAAACCTCGAAAAAGCACCAGCAGACACAGCCGCTCACATCCATGACGCGATCATGCGAAAAATCTGTGCTGCTCGGCTTCCACATCCGCAGGCTAGCCATGTCCGAATGGTCGCCGATGATGATGACGATGTAGGTTTCGATTCTTACTGGATTGGATGGGATGAGCGAGGCGATGAAGTCCGTGAGGCGAGGACTGGGTTTGGTAGGTCTCGGATAGAGGCGTTTCGTACGCGCAACCCTCAACCGCTCTACCTTCTCAGCGATGCCCAAGAACTGATCGCATGGCTTAGGTATTGGCACTCAAGTGCAGCCGTGCCAGTTGAATTGGCCAAAGAATTTTTCCCGGACATTTTTGATCAGAAGCACCTCGTGGCAGAAAACCCTCCCCACGAGCTGATCGACGAAAAGGTCAAAGCTGACATGCTGCGCCGCGGACTGAAACGCTAAGCTCGAGATTGAGTGCGGCAAGGAAGGGGGGCGATCCCCCTTCCTCTCGCAGATCATCAGCGTCAAATCTGTGCCTGCCCCCCGTCTACGAACAGTTCAGCTCCGTTTACGAAGCTTGAGTCATCGCTTGCGAGGAACACTGCGGCGTTGGCAATCTCGATGGGCTCTCCGACTCGCCCCAATGGTACTTGCGAAGCCAAGTAGTCGAGCAGACCTTGCTGTTGTTCTGCATCTGGGCCAGCCAAGTCGACCAGGCCGGGAGTGCGAGTCGCGCCCGGACTGAGGGTGTTGACCCTTACTGCGCGATCCATGAGATCCAGAATCCAACTACGAGCAAAGGCGCGGACAGCGGCCTTCGATGCTGAGTACACGCTGAACGCTGCGGTACCCGAGCTTCCAGCGGTAGAACCCGTAAGAATGATCGATGCGTTATGCGCCAGCAGTGGCAGCGCTTTCTGAACAGTGAACAGCACGCCCTTCACGTTACGGTCAAAGGTATCGTCGTAGTGGGCCTCGGTGATCTCGCCCAAAGGCAGCATGGAACCACCGCCGGCGTTGGCGAGCAACACGTCGAGCCGCCCATGGTTCTGATTGATGCGGGCGTACAGGGCATCCAGCTGTTCGAGCTTCGTGGAGTCAACGGCAATACCGGTGGCATTGCCCACCAGCTCCACCGCTTTGTCCAATTCAGCCTGGCGGCGGCCGGTGATGTAAACGTGGGCGCCCTCTTCAGCAAAGCGTTTAGCAGTGGCCAGGCCGATGCCGGTAGTGCCGCCAGTAACCAGTGCGATTTTGCCTTCAAGTTTTTTGCTCATGATGTTTCTCCCGTTGAGGTTGTGATCGGTGTGGGAGAAGCGTATCGACCGCAGACTTTTTTCAAAATAGAATCATTTGAAAGACATCATTGCAGATTTGAAATGCCAAGGATTCCGGATTTTGAAGGACTGGCTATGTTCGCCAAAGTGGCTGAAGAGGGCTCTTACGCGGCGGCCGCCAGGGCCATGGGTGTGTCGGTACCTACGGTGTCCCGGGCGGTTGCACGCTTAGAGGAGCGCCTTGGCGGTCGTCTGTTTAACCGGACATCACGCCAACTCTCTATGACCGAGTTTGGCCAGCGCATGGTTGATCAAGCGAGTGCGTTGTATCGCCAGGCTGAGGAAATGGAAAGCGAAGCTCAGGAGCTATCTGTGCAGCCGCGGGGATTGGTGCGTTTAGCCGTACCAATGTCGTTCGGCTTGCGTTGGGTCGCGCCGTTGCTTCCCGAGTTACTGGAGCGTTACCCAGGACTTGAGCTGGATCTACACCTATCGGATTCAACAGTCGACCTGGTAGCTGATGGTTTCGATGCCGCATTGCGGATCGCTGCCCTCCCCGATTCCTCACTGGTTGCCCGACGGATTTGTTCAGTAACCCAGTACTTGGTAGCAGCCCCGTCGTACCTGGCTCGGCATGGCCATCCAAGTCATCCACGTGATTTGGTTGCTCATGCGTGCATGAGCTACGCCTATCGAGCGCGCAGTCAGGTATGGCGCTTCACCCACGGTGATGGCGGCGAGCAGGATGTAACACCGCGCGGCCCGCTACGTGTCACCAACTCCGATGCATTGGTCGAGCCTTTGCTGGCGGGGATTGCGATAGCTGAGCTTCCGGAGTTCATCGTCGCCGAATACCTAGCCGATGGACGTCTACAGCACATACTGCCTGAGTGGCGCATGACGCAAGGCGGTCTGTATTTCGTAACGCCATCAGCACGTGCACGGCCGAGAAAAGTTCAGGCCCTTTCTGATTTCTTTGCGGAACACCTTTCAAGCCCAGCCTGGCGGTAGTCAGTCCCAAGCAGGCGCTGGGGGGATTTTGTCAGAAGCTGTCGTAAGGAGTACATGTGTACTCCTTTGTCGGCTACCTCATCCAACTCGATTGTCTGAGCTACTCCGTTGAGCCATCCGTGTCGGATGAGTGAATTGCCCGTGGTTCCCTAGCCACCTCCAAGCCACATTCGTAAGGCCCGTTATACAAACAGAATATAGAAGGCCTAGCAACGATCCAGCCGGCCTCTTCGAGCCCGAAGCAGCGATTGGCCTACCCCCGAATTGGGGCGCGGCGCCGGCGATCAGTCCGCACTTCAGCCCATGGCAAGCGGAACTCCTCCAACGCCGATACACTCCCAGAATACCTGCCCTCGCCTATTGATTGAAAGGGTTAGAAAGAGCTTGCTGGGAGATTGTGGGAAATCAGTTCATCGTCACATTAAGGCTATTGCACCCCTGAGATCCCAAGGGAATCGTCATCGCTGGGTCGGCGAACAGATCCATCTGAATGCAGTAGAGCATCAAGCCATCTCCCTCCGAGGTCGAGTACATAGTCTCAAAATAGCTCTTGGCATAGACCTCGAAGCGTTCAGTGTCTATGTCCTTGGCGATGTCCTCACTCACGCGCCAGGTGCGGCTGGAGACGCTATAGGCCCTTGTCGCCGAGGCCAGACGCTCAAAGCTGCTGGTGCCAGGGCCACGCACTAAGCCTGGATTGCCAACGTTTCTAAACATGGCAGCAGGAAAAGGCCCGCTGGTTCTACCGATATCGCTGACGAGAAACGAGTGATTATCGAAGTCATAGTCTCCGAAACGGATCGACGTGTTTCCTGTCATGAGCTTTGGTGGAGCTTTCGCGAACTTCATCTGGTAGCGAGTGAAAGCCTCCTCTGCAGCCACACGATTCTCAGTTGAGCGCCGGTTGGCTTCAAATTTATCCTTTGGCTTTTCCTGTCCAGACTCCAGGAAAGTCTTGTACTCCTTCTCGAATTCAAATCTTTGGTACTTTTTCGCCAGACCAGCAGTGACCAGAATGCGATTTTGTGGATCGTAGATATCCATCGCCTCAGCTTTTTCCTGGACGCTAAGCTCCTTGGATTCGAACGGCAGTACTGGTAGCTTCGCAACTACGGAAGCGTTATAGGCGTACCGATTTCGTTCCTCTACGTGAGACAGGTATTTATTCGTCAGCACAACAACTACCACTGCTGCACTGGCGCCGACCACTTGCTTTTTCGTAATTTTTCTCATGCTGTCCTTCGCACAACGAGACCTTGCATTGACCAAGGTACGAGATTTTACGCGATTTCAAAGCGCCATCATCATATGAGGATTGCCGCAACTGCAAGGGCTGGAGCGGCAATGCGTTCGCCCTGCACATGCTGCGCGCCGCCTCATCAGTTCATGTGGCAGGCGCTCCAGCTCAGTACCCGTTACACCATTTGCCTGAGCCTGGTGATAACGTTTCATCGCGTCAACTGCACGGTGTACATGGGTAGGCAGTGGGTTGCCCAGCCGAATGCGTACGAGGCTCCCCCAGTACTCAACATTTGCTCGGTCGTGGGGAGTCCTTCAAGACCGCAGCTGGAGTCCAGGGCCCAAACGACGCATTACCAACCTACCCTCGCTTGCGAAGGATGCGCTTCGCCGTTGGCTCATTTCTGACGATGAGCAGTTCGGAATCCAGAACTGTGCGCGAAATAAATGCAAGCGTACGAAGCGTAGGCTGGCCATCGATTGCCCGCGCGACCTCATCTGGATTGACCGACTTGTGCCCGATGAGGCGCCGGCTTCTGCTTTTACGAAGCGCATCGACGATCAACTGACCAAGTTGGCGAATCCCGCCCTCATCCAGATCCCGGGTGGCTCGTTGATCCCGGGAGGTACCTAGAAGATCACTCATCATGTGGGTTTTGACTTGCGATGGGTCATCCGAACATCGGTAGGCCACAGGGTGGCTATTGAACACGACGTAGTGCTCATCATCATCAGGCAGCACGCCTATATCATTGGGGCGGAACCCTAACGAGTTGTCGACGATCTGCTTCGACAGGTAATGCGTGTTGAGCTCGGCGCTTAGATGGAACGCAGGGGCCACGTAATAGACTTCGTTGCCCGTGCTTTCCAGTTCCAGTAACAAATCATGCTGCGCGGAATGCCTTAACGCATGGAGGTGCCAACGGTAGTAGGCGCCCCCCATCAGGTTGTATTCCTTGCAGTTCGTGCGCTCCAAGCGATGGCTCAGCTTGAACTGCAGAAACAGTGGCGATCCGAAAGGAATCTTGACGTCGTAGCCACCACCCGGTTTTCCCTCCTTCTGCAGTGAAGGAAACTCGGGGGCAGCCACAACATGAGCGCCAGGCGCTGTGATCAGCTCGTTGGTGAAAGCGAAGCCGTAGGAAAACTCAGACATCTCAGGTTTCATTGTTGCGGCATCCTTGCTGTTGTTCATTCATGGCGAAGAATTTGGTTTTGCTGTCTGCATAGTGGCGGTGGACGACTAAGGGGCAGGCGCTGACGCTGCAAGCTCCAGAATCGACCAGCCAGCTTTTTCAAGCGCCACCCTTCGCTTTTCCCCTGCAGCACCCTCCCCCAATGAACTCTGGCGTATGGCCAAGCACAGCATGTGCGACGGACGGGTCATCCCCACGTACATCAGCATCATGTCCTTCTTCGCTGTTTCCTGAGGCCTCTTGGCAGCTGCTTTTTTGCCCTCTAGATATGGCATGAGTTTCTGGATGAAGTGGCTGCCCCTAAAGGTCTCCAAGATTATCGTCGCTGCGTGTGTCTTGCCCTTTTCCGAGTGAATGGATGACATCCGGATATCGACGCCGGCGGAGACATCCTGGAAACGGTAGGTGTTTACAAGGGATCCCCCTGTTTCTCCGGCTTCGGTGGCAACCGGAGCCGGCTCATAAGCAAGGTATTGGCGGCCCAGGATTTCAGCTGCCACACCCTCAGAATCATAGAGCGCGGCAGCCAGCGCCATGAGTTTCGGTGCGATGACCTTGACCCAGTCCTGCTGAGTGATTTCGGACGGCACAAACAGCATCTGCTGGAGACACTCGCGGTACCGAGCGAAGGCTTCGGGCTTGGTCGTGAATTTCTCATGTACAGCGGCTTGGTGCCGACCTCGTATCTGAACTAGGCTACGAGGGAAAGCCAACTCACCGAGGTTGATCAGACACGAGGCCAGAAGCTCAACGGCTGAATTGGCCGTGGGCTCCTTCATCGCATAGCGGCGCGCGATATGTGCGCCCTCGGCAAACGTGCGGGGCTTGAACGACGTCTTGGTCGTGTCAGACCGATAGGATGGCCAATAATGCTCCAAGGCTTTCGGGTACTGGTTGGGCTTGAAGTTCTCAAGCCGATGCACGGCGCCGACGGCGAACACACCCTTCTCGCGGATATCTTCCGGTAGATGTTTCAGCACCAGCTTGCCGAATTCGTCCAGCACTCCGGTTGCATCCTTGTCCGGAAAGACGATGATCGTGTTCGGGATGGTGCTGGGTTCGCCTTCAGCCCGCAGCCCTTTCAAGCCATCTGTGATCGGGACATAGGCAAACGGGTTGGCAATCGACGCAATGGCCTGATCAAAGCGGAAGCTGCTGGCGATCTCCAACTGACGCTTTGGGTCAGGGAACGGATCCGACTGTGGTGTCTTCTTCTCGAAGATTTCCTGGTTTGGGTCGCCAACGCGGATGACGCGAACATCTGGGTCATCGTGGGGGAAAACCCGTTGCAGTATGCCCGCCTGGTCAGGTTGGGTGTCCTGCATCTCATCGATCAACACGCACGGGAAGCGCAGACGCAATGCGCCGCCCACAGCTGGCTCTTGGTCGAGTAAGGCGTGGCCCAGCACGAACACTTCATCGAAGCAGAAATAACCTGCCTTGGCAGCGCCGCTCAGCGATTTCACCACACTTTTGTAGGTGGCGGTGTGTGGCGCAAAACCGATTTCTTCATCCCCCAGTGGATGATCGAAATCAGCAGACCGGACTCGCAAGCTGTGGAGGCTTTTGTGCTTCATCTCAAAGGCCGTCTTAGCACCAAAATGCTCGCTATCCGTCAGCTTTCTTCGGCGTGCCTTATGCGTGAGGTCATCGTCAATGGCCTGCAGTGCAATCCCTTTCGAGCGCAGCCATGGTGAAGCCAAGAATCGTCCGGCGAAACCATGGATGGTGTCGATATAGTGAGGGAAGCGCAGCAGCCGTTGACCTACTTCCGTACCGCCGAGGCGTTTCTCGATCTCTTCCCTGGCCGCGTTGGTGTGTGAAAGCACGCAGATACCCTGCATACGGCTCTTCCAATGGCGAGCCAGGATGGCCAATTTCGCCACGACCAGGGTCGTTTTGCCGCTCCCCGGGCAAGCCGCTACATCGATGGTATCCATGGATTTCAAGAAATCACGACGAGGCTCGTCCAGCGTTTCCAGCCCCATGAGCTTGATGACCCAATCCACATCGGCATCAGTGATGGGGGCAACCAGTTGGCTAAGCGTCATTCGGCGACCTCTTCCAGCGGATCAGCTGAGCCTGCCGGTGCTGCCGACACCACGAGAGTGTGAGCCGGGCTGGAGGTTGTGGTCAGTGCGGCACCTCCGGTTGCGTACTCGATCGCGTGGACAACATAAGTGGGCAGCAGCCCACGCAGCGTCGTGGCGTCCAGGGTTTTGTTTTCAAACCGCTGGTCGATCAAATCGATCAGGTGCTGGGCTGCGATCGCTTTAGAAGCTCTTTTGAACAGTTTGTAGATCGCGGAACACCTTGCATCCTCGGTGGCATAGGTCGTCTGGATCTTGTCGAAAGCTGTTCGCGCCTTCTTCAGCAGCGTGACCTTGGTCTCCTTGCCTTCGTCGATCTTTTCCTCATTGATGGCCAGGTATGCGGCATGGTGGACTTCCTTCGAAAGCCCCTTGAACGCCAGGTCGTACTCAAGCGTCCAGTGATCCGCAACGAATGTGCGCACACATTGCCCGTCACTTTCTGCTCGCTTGTCGCGGTGATCCTTGAGTCCTTTTTCAAGGTCAAGCGGTGTGGCACCGAAGTCTTTCATCGCGCGCCAGCGTCGATCGGCTTTGTCTGGCCATGCAGCCCCTTTTACTCCCTTTAGACTCAAAATCTCGGGGGCACAGTCCGGCATCACGTCCATGTCCGTAATGCAGGCTGTAGGCACGGATATCTCGCCCTTGGAGGTGTCTTTTCGCTGCAGGATTTTCGAGTAGCGCCGCAAACCAACACCGCCCACGTTGATGATCGATACGCCATGCTTGGTGAGATCTTTGCCAAGTCGCCGAGCGAGCGACGGCAACAGAATGGCTTCGGCATCGCCTTCTACGACCAGCAATCCCTTGGCGAAGAACAGACCCGCTTTGGTCGCGTCTAGGAAGCGGCTGAGGAAGCGATAGTCGTCAGGAGCAAGGCAGGTTTGCTCTTCTGCAAGGGAGAACGCCTGCTGCCGCTGCATCAGAACCAGGTTCTGCAACGGAATTTTCGAACTCAGGTTGGGGCTGTGCGTGGTCAATATGACTTGAACCTGCCTCAAGCCTGTAGCTGGCTGAGCCGCAGCCTCAAGAAACTCCATCAACTGGAGCTGGCGCTGAGGATGTAGGTGCGCTTCTGGCTCTTCGATGAGGAGCAACGGAAGTCCGTCGGGCTCCTTACCGAGCAGCAGTAGCTCACAGGCCATGAACAGCACGTTGTTCGAGCCCAGCCCATAAACGCCGCGGGCTTGACCTGTGGCGTGATCCAACAGCCCCAGCTCCAAACGCTCCAGGATCTGTTTGAGTTTGGCGGGATCCGTTCCCGCCTCCCCGAAACCAATGCGACTTGTCAGTGGCTGGCCAGCAAGGGAGAGCGGACGCAGGTAGGTGTCGTTGATTTCCTTCTGCGCGGAGACGATGGCGCCGTGGCTGTTCACCAGATGGCGAAGATAGTCGCCCATACCTGCAATACTGAGGGCCTCAGCGTCAGCAAGGTCAGCTGGAAGCGCCGCAGGATCAAAGGCGCTGCCGGCGTCAATATTCGGGAAACTACTGAGTACTTGAGACAGGCGGGAGTTTCTGCCCGGCGACATCTCTCGTTCTGCGTCGCGCAGCGGTTTTAGGTACGCGGTGGCCAGTAGTTGCCGTACACCCACGTCCAAGGACGGGCCTTCTCCGTTTTCACCCGAACGAATCGAGATGTCGACCCATTTACGAGTCGAGGCAGAGGCAACGATGCGGCGAGCCGACCAGTGAACGTAGAGCCTCCCAACACCATCCTTGTAGGTCACGTACTCAGCGAAAGCGCCGAGTTCCGCGGAGCTCAGTCCTTCCAGCGTACACCTGAGAGTGATGGCTTCCGCCTGGGTGCCATCGCTGGCGATGTGAAAGTCCTCGATCTGAAGCCTCAGATACTCAGCATCACGTGTCTGCAGTACGTAGCGAATCGCATCGATGACTGCGGTTTTGCCCGCATCGTTTTCACCTACGAGGGCAGTCACCCCTTCGTTGAACTGGATGTTCAACGCATGACCGCCTTGGCCGAACTGGCGGAAGTTTTCGATTTTCAAAGCCGAAAGATGCACAGCGCTGCCCTCACCTGATTCAGTGGCAGGGAGAGGGTTGCTGAGCGTCAACCTGGCCGACACCATCCCTCCCTGGATGTGCTAGCTATATGCCATGAAAAATCCACTGGGGCTAGACGATTCGACCGGTTCCTACCGGGGGCTTGGTCATTCGGCATACCCGCCTGGTCGTGTAGCCGTCGCGGGTATCAGTTCAGCCCTAATTGATGGCCGCGTAACCCGCCCAAGACGCCAAGTTTCATTTACCATGCTGTCGGCCCAGGCCGGGCGCGAACAGGCCGAAAGCCCCAATGTGCACAGGTATTCCCGTTTGGCAGCAAAACCACTAACAGCTCGCGAGGCCTATCAAATCCTGCGAGACGTTGCCCTAGGGGTTCGCACGATGCGCCGCATTGGCCAGCAGTCGTGGGCTGAAATCTACTGTGGCTTGATGACTGTCGAGGCCGATGGCTGGGTGCTCACGTTCTACAACGATTGCGACGCCCTCGATTACTGCGACAGCTGCTACAGCCCTGATGGCCGCGCGTACGTTTTCAATTCGTCGCAGTCGTACAGCACTGACCCTGTAGAGTTATTGAGCACTTGGGAGCATGCGCAGCTTGAAAAACTGTTGAGTGCCTCGTAGCCGGCCATGAGAGAGCGACAGGGTTTTGACTTAGACGGTCGGCTAAGGCAGCTAAGATCATCAGCTCCTCATCGCAGTGATTGCCTATGGACGATTTCGCCAGCCGTTTTTCTGAGCAGGGTTATGAACCCCACGCCGACGACCGCTCTCACCTTCTGAAGGCATTGAATGAACAGCTCTGCAGCCCAGGCGACGCTCCTCGTCTTCGGCGCCTTTATGACTCATTGATCGATGCTGCAGTGGATGGCGGCGATGAAGGCGTCTGCGGCATGCGACAGAGCTAGCGGAGGTTGTGGCTTCGCGCGTCGAACCGGAGAACGGATGCCTCGTTTACTACTCATGTTCCAATGCATGGGCCGCGCTCAGGAAGCTGGTGGTGCAGTCATGGAAGGACGATACCCTTGACCACCCTGCTCTGCTCAAACAGCTTTATTTCCTGCGCGCCTCATTACATCACTCAGGCTTTAAAGAGCTGGCACCAATGCTTCGCTCCCGAATCTACTGCAACCTAGGCAATACGCTCAAGGCGTGTGGGCGATGGATCGAGGCGCTTGGGGAATGGCGCAACGCCTTGGAGGACAATCAGATCCTGGGTATGGCGCTGGGCAACCTTGGCATTGGATTGGCTCAATACGGCCGTACGCTTTACGACCCAGGTCACACCTAGATGCTCATGGTAGTCGTAGCCGCAGACCATGGCAGCGATCCGGGGCTGAGCATCATCATCGACGGAATATCTTGATCTGCCACAGGAACCGGCGATCACGGTAAATCTGCATGAGCAGATCGGTCGCTGCTTTCTCGATATGGGCTTCATTCATGGCAAAACACCATATGTAGGCTCTCAAACACAACCTAGCCCAATATGTAGTGCTTTCAATATATGCTTAACCTAACATATAGGTTTTGCCGATGAACGGTTATCTCTCTACGCGCGCCAGGATGGCGGGACACTCAATCTGCTTACTAACGGCTACTCAGGGTCGTCATCGACCTCTGGTTGCGGCCGAATCCAGCCGTGGCTGATGAAAAAGCTGAAAACATTCGTAAATTGGGAGTAAGCGCTCTTCCGGACAGCTTCCTGGAAAAAACTGTCCTTAGCTTGATTACTTGGTAAGTCATGTGGTTCAGCGTCCCGAAGCAGCCCCAGCAGAAGGCCCTCAGTGGCGGCAGCATTCCAGCATTGGCTGTTGCTCATGAGCGTAGCCAGGAGAAGGTCAAGCTGTGGGCTGGTGAGCCTTCCGGAGAATGGTGCAAGCAGACTGCGGAAGCGGATCTCTGACCCCCTGAAACTTCCTGATTCGCCGTAGCTCGAGACAGCCCGATCCCACAGTTCTGGAATCGGCGATACGCTGATCACCTGCTCAAGATGAGCGTCACTCATGTCTTGGATAACGTTCAGCAAGCCTTCTCGCAAGGCAGGTACTGAAACGCCAGCGAGAGTCCGATAATCAGGCGCGTTCGTAGGATCAAAGTTCGCGGCAGTTTCAACGAGCGCGGTTTGGGTTGCAGGCTCCAGTTGTGACCAGAACGCAGGGAACACCGCCAGCAGGGAGATTGCACGAGGTCGTGATGCAGGCTCAGCGTTGTCAATGAGCCTCAGGATTGCTGTACAAATATCAGGCCAAGCGTCAGGAGCCCTATTGCGCAGAGCCATTAAGGTATGGGCAATTTTTTGCTGGTGCGTCTCCCACTCAGGGGGAGTCCCTTTCAATAATGATTTGCCCAAAACTGTGCCAAAATTTTGCAAATTCTGTGTCTTGATGCGCTTCAAATACCGCTGATCCACATATTCATGGATCTGGTCAGGGTATGTCGGAAACCCAGCTGACTGGACATCCAGGCTGTAAATGTCATAGATCGCTTTTCCTTGGCGCGGCTCACGCGACAGTACGCAATCGATGACATTGACAAGGTGAAGCCTCACCAGCTCTGGTGATGGTTCAAAAAGCTCAGCTTCGGCTGAGAAAGCAGGATGTGCGCACAGGTGTCTATCTAGTCGCAGACGGTGTAAATGACGCTTGGCAATAGGGTCAAGAACCTGCGTCGTGTCCGTCGCATGGTCAAGAATTTCACCTTCCAGCGTCAATAATTTAGGAATATTGTCAGCTGCAGTGGCAGCGTCCCATTGCTTGATGAATTGAGCAGCAGCTGCATCTCCTTGAGCGCTGATCTCACGATACTTGGCGATCAAATCGTAGGCTAATGCAACCCAAAGTGAAGTGAGTGATCCCCTTAGGGCTCCGGCTTTGTAGGCTTTGATAGCATCGAGAAAGTAACGCTTGGAAGCGGGATTTCGAATTTTTGTGACTAGGATGTCTAAATCTACGAAGCCAATATCCATATCTACCCATGCCGTGCCATATGGAAAAATAAACGCTAAGGCCACCAAGCATCCTCGCGTCGAAATGGGACTATCGGCTGTCGACGACACCCTCCCCTGCGAGGAAAACGAATTGGTATCTGCTTTGGGATTATCTCAGGCCGATAAAGCTGTAGCCATTGAACGATCGGATAATGGCCAGCTCCACTGCAGCATGCTCGCTCTGCAGATGCGGGAGTCATTATGCTGATGTGCGGCGCTGAAGCGCTAGCCGTTGCGCTGGAGGAAGCCCTGCTCATGAGTCATGAGTGAAATCCTGGAGCACTGACTCAGCAGGGGCGATCTGGCGGGCTACTGTTATCACGCCGCATGGTCAGTCAATACTGGCAAAAACGAATGAATGAGCCAGTATTGAACGACAGGCCTCAATCGTCGCGGGTACAAAGGCCTCTGCAAGGCGATTAGCGGGGGGCTAGCGACTCTTGGGATTACAGGAGCACCATCCCTTGGACAGAGAAGCATACCGGAGAAATCTCCTGTGGAGGCTTGCCGATGCAGCGTCAAAGTGCGCGCGCAATCGTGTTGAGGGATTTGAGCTGCTCAGGCAGGCCAGCGCCCACCTCCACCGATTGCACCCAGACCATATTGTGATGACGGCACAAGAGCTGGAAGTCAATTTCCGTCGCCCTCTAGAGGCATGGCTGCCGGATGAGATCCGCGGGAAGCTCACTGGCGTGCTTCTAGCACCCTCTAATACCCCCACCCGAACCTGCACAGAGCTGTTGTTGGAGTTTAATACCCGGGAGCAGTACGAGCAGACCCAGCATCTGATTCGTCGCGTGAGGGACATTTGCAAGGCAATCCCTGAGGGTGATGAGCTGTACCGAAGCTTCCGGGAGTTCCTGGTATTGAATGGCAAGACAACCCGCCACCCGCTTCGCGTGTTGTTTCAGCCTCTCGACCTTTCCGTGGAAGACCTCTACAGGCCACCGGAACGCCATGAGGTGCTTGCCGGCAAGATGTACCTGTGCCCTTCGTGCCACTGGCCAATGACGATCACTCAGTCCCACATAGCGTGCCCCTCGCAGTGGTGCGAGCACGCTGGAAGCATCTTCGACCTGCATCGCCGCCAGGTCATCAACCGGTTGGATGGCAATAGCCTGAAGGGCCAGGTGGTCAACGATGAGACCTTGGTACTGCAAGATGCCTACTGGAAGTTCACTTTGCTACCCGGATTGCTGGAGATTCAGCTCGCTAAAGGCCTGCGCGTGATGGGCTTTCTTCCAACGCTGTGGCCGGATGTCGATGAGGCGGACGTGCGCATCGACGTAGGTGGTATGCCCCTGGATTTGGACGCCAAGGTGTGGCGCTACCCCGAAGCCCTTGAAGCACACCTGCAGCCTGCCAGCCGTGGGCCAAATCGCTGGATTGTGATTCCCGACTACCAGGTTCGATCTCTGCCTGCACTGAGAGAGCGTTTGGGGCCATACATTCATACCTACAGCAGTTGCCTCAATGAACTCAAGCGCCGAGCGTGATCGTGTCGAGGCCGGCTGCATTCTCTTTTTGGCCATCGCTTGCCGAGATGTGGGCAATACTCCCACCATTGGAGATGCTGCGGCGCTGGCTTCTGGCCAATTGGCTCATTGGGGAGGACTTCATGCTCTAACGAGGGAGGAGCAGGCGTCCTTGGCCGTTGCGCTGCGCTTTATACATCCGGAAATTACGGAGCCACGGGTCTTTCTGTACACCGCCCAGAGTGTGATGCTGCAGCCTCACAGCTACTTCATTCTTGTCGACGATCCAGACTTGGTCAGGCTCACATTTGACCATCGCTACCGGCTGGCTCAAGTCTTGGACGCGGGGGATCTGATCCAGGATTACCTACAAATTGTTCGCCGGCACCAGCCCCCTACTCGCAAGCAAATTCCTGTCGACAGGGGTTTTGACGTGCGAGCTAAATTTGGCGAGCGCTACCAATACTATTCGTTTGATGAAAGTGATCTTCCAGCGTTACCCCCGCCTGATCAAACACTGCCGATTCCCGTCCGGCCGGAAGCTCATGAGGCTCACTGGAGTTACGCGGCGCTCAAGGCTATCGCTGAGCAACTGGACGCTTCGCCTCTCTTACATGGGAGCCATCTGAAAAGCTTGCAGAACATCTTGCGGCGCGAGCGCAGCGTGGAGGCAGCAGCGGGAATTTTTTATCGGGTTAATGCACCTACCGGCTCGGGCAAAACCGTGTTGGTGGTCATGATGGCCATCGATGCTGCTTGCCGAGGTGAATCCGTCGTGCTCGTGGTGCCCGGGCTGCTGGAAGTGGAGGGATTGACCGCCGAGTTGAGAGACTCGCTCAGTATCATCGCCCCACACCTGACAGTGGCTCCTCTGCACGGCGAACGTCGCCTGGCTGAGATTGCCGCGCGGCAATTCGATGCAGGTGGCCAATCTCCACCGTATGAGCATATTTGCCTGCTACAGGGGCATGCCAGTGATGGAGTACCGATCCCCTCCTCTAGGGAGCCGTGTTTTGGACTTCGATTAGTGGAATCGATAGGCCAGGGCAATAAGCGCATTTCAAAAATCGCGCACTGCCCATTCCTCTTCAAATGTGGGAAGACCTCGATGCTTGCCGGCGCGCTGAAAGCTGACATCGTGGTGGTGAATCACGACGCCCTGCTCGCGGCCTCGACCAGTATCCCGCTTGAGGACAGCGACCGTTTTGGTTCAAGGCGCAGCTACTTGGAGCTTTTGCTTCGCACTAAATCGATTTTCCTAGTGGATGAGATTGATGGGCTGCTCAGCCGTACGATCAAGAATTGCACCACAACCCTGGAACTGGGAGGAAAACGACACGACACGGCGCTTGCTCGCCTGCGGACGGAGGTCGACAGCCGTCCCGGAATCCAGGGCATGAAGCAGAGCAAGTTCAACGTCTTGAAGTGGGCGCTGACTTTCACTGCGCAAACACCGGATGAAATACTCGACCTGTGCGATGAAAAGCATTTTCGATGGCCTAGCCATGGCATGCGATGGCCTCAGTCCGAGGACAAGATGTTGCAGCATACGCTCCAGGTCGACCATGACATGCTTGAAGCCTTGTACCACCTGAATGATCGGTCAGTGCCGAAAGAGCTGCATGACCTGCACGACAATTTGACCTATTGGGGCATCAAGGAAGCCCGAGCGCCAGCAGATATAATCCGCCAACTGACCAATATCCTCAAACGGCTTTCTGATGCAGGACACATTCGGAAAGCGGGAACCAAATCAGGAGATATGAAGGCGGCGCTGATCCTGCGCGGAGCTTTGGGCCTTATCCAGGAGCAGATAGCCATACTCCACCGCTACATGCGGGATTTGATTTGGGCTGACATCCCTGACGCCCGTGAGGTGGAGAATGCTTTGGAGGGAACTCCCACAGTAACACTTGTTCGTAACGGGCCACTCCAGCATCCCATCTGCGGATTCAAATACCAGGTTGGGGATCATGGCCCTGCGACCCTGCATGTGGAAACGCTGAAGGGCGACCCGCACGCCACTTTGCAGTTTCTACCCAACCTCACCTCCCTGGCTTTTTCAAACGCACAGCGCGTTTTCATTGGGCTTTCGGCCACCGCGCACTTTCCAGGTGCGAGCCGTTATGACCTGCCTGCGAACGACCTCATTGATGTTCCGGATGCCTCGGGACAGATTTCTTTCTGCAACCTGGCAACGACAGCTCAGATTTCTGGAAGCCTACCCAGGGCACGAAAGCGCAAGGTGAGAGAACTGGCCGAAGAACTTGCCTTGTGTTTGCCGCCAATGCTGCAGGCCCAATTGAAGGCGGATCCTACCCGGGGCCGTTTCGTCCTGATAACCAACAGCGATTCAGATGCCGAGGTGCTTGCGATAGCGCTGCGTCATGCATTTAGCAAACTAGCGCCATCAGAGGATTTGGGGTGTCTGGGTGAACAGGTGCTATGGGTTCGAGGCAAAAGTGCTGCCGCCCGCCCAACGGAAATGCCGGCAGATTGCGCCATGTTCCATCATGACCTGCCTGGGCTGTTGACCGGAGAGCATCAGGCGAAGCGCTTCCTAGTGAGTTCGCTGTCACCGATAGCGCGTGGCCATAACATTGTCCACCCCAACGGTCGCTCCGCTATCGGCGCCATCATTGTGTGTGTTCGACCGCTTCCGCCCTCCGACAATCCAGCTGACACCTTGGGGCATGTTACGTATGACAACAGTAAAAGCCTCGGCGTCTACAGAACACCCGGCGAGGCGATGGCTGCGTCCAGGTCACTGGCTTACCGTAATCTCAATGCGATTCGGTACGCCTTGCCCAATTTTTCCAGCCAGCCGGAGAACATCCGCCACTTCACGATCATGAACATCTTGGTCGACCTGGCGCAGCTGGCAGGTAGGGGGCGCCGTGGTGAAACGCCCATCACTTGCTATTTTGGTGATGCAGCGTTTGTCGATGGCAAAACGTCCTGGGCTGATTTGCTGAGGGCTAGCATCCAGCATATGAAGAAAGATGGGGAATGGGATGACTTCTGCCGGGAGCATGCCGGCATGGCCGGTGCAATGGAGCAATACATTCGATAAGGGGAGCATGCGTCAATGAGCACAAAGCACCTTCGCACTAATCTGTTCCGGTTCGACCCTGCTCAGTTGGGGCATGTCTACCAGTCCGTGGTTGATCCAGAGTTCTATGACGCCTGGCGAGCGATCGAAGCGGTAGCCCCATTTAAGGAGAGGAATCTTCCGACTCGAGGCTTGCAAGAACTGCTTGCCGTGATTTCCAGGGGGCCGGTGAAGGCCAACGCCAGGCCGTCGCCCCGGGCTGATGCTGCAGCGTTGCTCATGCTCAATGAGATCCCCCTCTCCATACTCAACGAAGCACTGGAGATTTGGGGGGAGGAAGTGCTGAAGTCCTACAGCCATAGCCTTCCTGGTATCGCCAAACGCCTAGTGGTCAAAGAGCTGATTCCGCTGGAGGCCGAGACGTTATTCACGCCAAGTGCTACCAAGGGCGGTGCCTACGCTGTCGTACCATGGCTCGTGGGGCAGCGCATGGCTGCCAAGCTCATGAAGACCCAGCCAGGCGCACCGGTGAAACTGTTTGAGACAGCGGACTATCGACACAACAGAGACGGGATGACGCTTCTGACATGGGATACTCCCATATTGGCGGCCGAGCAGGGAGAGATCGCCCACCATGTGCTCGACCTGAAGCTGTCCCTGCTCCCCGGACATCAAAAGCCCTACCTCGACCTGAGGGTGCATATCAACCGAGTGATGCCTAATTGGGTGGGGAAGAAGCTACATGCCTGGGTGAATTCGAATAACGGGATCGTCTGCTGTAGAGTCAAAACGCCCCCAGCCGTTGATGGAAAGTGGGTGACCCATTACGTGCACCCCACCAGCCGCATCCTAGGTTACCTTGGGTATGATCCGCTGCCCGCCATCGTTGAGGGAGACATTCCCCCAGATAGCTGCATCCGTCCCATTTTTGCGACTACTCCGTCTAACGCCGCGATTGGGGCTGGCGCCGGCCCACTGTTCTTTGATGAAGCCAGTTTTCATCTCACCGAATGCGTACCTGGTACCGAGCCGATGCTGGCGCAAAGGGTGATTTCCGGTTTCCGGCAAAAACGGTCAGTCGGTGAATCGACTTTGCCAGCCCTACCGGTCATGGTGCTTGCCGCTTCTGCTGACCTTGTCATGCGTCTTCATGTGGCCACTCAGGATCTTGCGACTCAGGCCAAGCTGTTCAAGCGGCTTGAAGCCCCATCTTTTGAACTCAAACGCCTCTCGGTGCCGGAGACCGCAACGTACCTACTCCAGCCTTGTCAGAGCGATGCCAATATGGAAGCGTGGTTCAAATCAGAGGTGCTTCCTGAAATACAGCGTACTTCGGCGCAAGTGGTCATCGTCGAAACCACGCCAGAACTGGCGAGGAACAAGTTGAGCGATTCCAAGCACAAATTGCGTGATCTGTTCGCTCGCCACGGCGTTCGAACCCAGTTCATCTTCCATCCTCCCGTCAGACGAGTGCGTCGGGGGAAGCTCGATGCAGATCATCCGGCGCTGAACGCATTGATCGAGTGCATTCGGCTGCATGGGCTTATTCCAATGCCGCTTCCGGAAGCACCGCGGTTGGCCCCGAATACCATGATCCTGTCTGTGTATCTGGAACGCATATCAGAGGAAGGCGGGTATGTTCATCTGCCGGTCATCACACGCATTGAAACCCGCAGTCAGAGAGCGGAGGTTTTCTGGGGAAGCAATGGGGATGGCTCGGTTGGCCGTTGGTATCCGTATGGCGATGCCGCTGCCCTCATCCATAGCACCAGGAAGCTTTTCAGCGAGCAGGAGGTCATGCGCCTGGTCGATCAAGCTTTCCTTGCGCCAAGACGTGCTCTGGAGCAACCGTTGATTGTATGCCTCGACAAGGGGCTAGCTCGAATCTACAAAGCGCTGCAGGACGCTCCTGCCGGGGATCTTCCTCCGATACCAACTGATGCGGCCGTCGTCAGGGTACGTTGCGATGAGAACAGCGCGCTGGTGACCGGCAACCATTCGAAATCGCCAGCTACTCCGGCGCATATCGGCAATCACATCGGGCTCTACAGCGCAGAGGACGACCACCGCGTTCACTACTTTGTTTCGCCATCCAGGCATTACAACAAAGAACCCTCTCATCGCAATGCCAATCGATACAGTGCAGATGAAGGGCTGGATAAGCCGTGGCATCATCTAGGCGTGACTGAACTGGTTGTCCTCCAGCCCGGCGCTTTCCAGAGTGAAGCCGTTGTGGCGGAAGGCATCGGTCTTCTATGCCGTCATGCGCCGCTTTGGGACTGGTACATCCGGTTGCCGGGCCCTATGCACCTCGGGAAGAAGATCGCGGTTGACCACCCCTACGTTGAAGCACAGAGAAACTCATTTGCCTAAGATGCCCGTAGAGTTGGTGTCGTAAGAAGACCAGCGTCGTAGTTTCCTAAGCCGCGATAGCAGAATGCTCTGCCTGAGTCTCGTAGACCAACTCTACTGGCGACCCAGACCAGAATTTTTCGAGCAATCCCTTCGTCTGTTCAGCTTGGCCGCCCTCGAAAAATCCGCAAGAATGTCACTTGGCTATTACCAACTGTACGGAACACTCATATGCCACGGAAGCTCAAAGGGGGCGGCGGCGGGTCGATCGCTCTGTACGCCTTGTTGTTCGTCGTTGCCCTCTTGGCACAGATTCCAAAACAGGTATGGATCGCCCTTGGGGTGATCCTGGGCATAGGCGTGTTGGTATGGGTGGTCAGGCGCACCACCCAGGCAAAGCCCTACGTTCCTGAAGACGATATTGCCGCGGAGAACGCTGCGTCTTCTCGACAAGCAACCTCCCCCACAGTAACCGTCCAGTTCAGCACGAATACCCGCGAGCGAGATTTCCATACCGTCCAAATCGGCTCGTCCAGCGATAGTCAGAGCTACGCCATCCCAAAGCCAAGTGCTAAGCCCACGGGGGTTCGTTGGCTTGCTGAAGGTGAGTCCATCAACGTGGCTGGGCTGGCCATCCCAGGCGGAATGCTCTACATCACCGAACGAGCGACACAATTCGGCCAAACTGAACCGTCCTTGATCGATGCTACGCTTCGAGTCGCACGCTCACCTATGAACCTCACCGAGCGGCAGATGCCCTATTGGCCAAGCTACCGAAGCATCACGCCTGAGGCGCGGCGAGCGTATCTGCAATGGTTGGCAGGCGGTCGCCGCCAGCCTGCCGATGCAGGTTATGTGTTCCTGTTTTTCTACGGGCTTGAACGCCGCGCGCTGGTCGATGCACCGACTGACCCTCAGGCCAAGGCAGAGATCCCAGCCATCAAGGCTGAGGTCGAGCGCTTGCTTGGTCTTTACGGCGACAACAATTCTTTCCGCAGCTACGCTACTCGCTTCCTCGCCCATATCGACACAGGTTCTGTTCAACCTCAAAGCTACATGAGTGAGCCCGCCGCCACTTCCACAGACGGTTATGAGCTGCCGATGTCACTGCGCGTTGCGCTGGGTCAGATGGCTGTGGACAAGTATCCGCTCAACCCGAGCTGGGCATTGGCCTGGGCGCTTGCAGAACCCAACATTTCCAGGCGTACACCCGTGACCCGGTGTCCGGAGCAATTCGCAGAGCTCTTCAAAAACGAATTCGCAAAACGCTACCCCAACGGAATTGTGCTTCCTCAGAACAAGACCAAGCTGAAGATTGCCTATCGCCCTGCTTCTGCTGGATTGAGCGTTCCGGCAGTGGCCGTAGGTGACCTTCCCGATGTTGCGGCAACCTCAGGAACGCGCAACAAGCTGCAGGTCATTGTCGAGGAATGCACCGTCGTACTCGACGCGTTCAGTCGGTATCTGGGGCGCAATCCGGACGCGGAAAATAGCCTGGAAGCCATCCTGCAGTTGCCAACAGAACTCTGGCCCGCTGAAGCAAAAGCAGAACTTGAACAGTTGGAGCAACGCGTCGGGGGCGAAACCATCTGCATGAGTTTCGGTGAGCTGGCAGGCCGATTCAAATCAGCCGGCGCGCTCTCCCGCGACAAAGTCGTCGCACTCGCCCGGGCCTTGGAAAGCAAGCGAATTGGATTGGAGCCCGATGTCCTTTCTGGCAGCCGTACGCCCAAGGCAGAAGACACCATCGCGCTGTTCGCCGCGGACTCTGACGAAGGCACTCTTCGCTCTACAGATGCTTACAGCGCTGCAGCAGTGACCTTAGATCTGGCCAGTGCAGTAGCTGCGGCAGACGGTGACACCTCGCTTGAGGAGGTGAATCTGCTGTCAGGCCACATTGACTCATGGGATCACCTCTGCGTCGCGCATCGCAAACGCTTGAAGGCGCATCTCCAGATTCAATTGAAGCAGCCGCCCACGCTGGCAAGCCTCAAGAAGAAACTTGAGCCGCTGCCCCTTGAGGCCAAACGAAGAATTGCCAGTTTCCTGGCCCACCTGGCGCAAGCAGATGGTGAGGTGACACCGCAGGAGGTGAAGCTGCTTGAGCGCGTGTACAAATCGCTCGCTCTCGATCCGCAGTTCGTCTACAGCGACCTCCATAGTGCAGCCGTTCGCCCTTCCCAGGTCGTGGAGGCAATGACTGCAACTGCCGCGTCGGCCACTATAGCACCGTCTTCAGAAAGCAGTAGTACAGGCTTTGCCCTGGACATGGACAAGGTCGCTCGTCTGCAACAAGAAACAGCAGAGGTGTCGGCGCTTCTGGCCAGCGTCTTCAATGAAGAATCGCCTGCTGAAACACCTAATGCCTCGGGACAAGAAGCCCCCCAAGAACAGGAAGGCAGTACCGCCGAACAGCTTGCTACCGTACATGGTTTGGACGTTGAGCATTCTGCGTTCCTCCGTTTGTTGGTTTCTAGGACTGAATGGAGCCGCGCTGATCTGGAAGACGCAGCCAGTGATATGGAACTGATGTTGGATGGCGCTCTTGAACGGATCAACGACACAGCGTTTGAGCTGTTCGACATGCCCGTGACTGAAGGCGACGACCCCATAGAGATCAACCCCGACATTCTGGATGAATTAGCCCTATGAGTAAGATACGAGCCAAGGATCGCGACGCGGTCATTCAATCGCTGCGCGCAGGCGTAGTGCCCCGTGTTGGGCAGCACCTGATCCAGGTAGGTCGGGCGGGTGAGCTCGACTCGCTGCTCAAGGATGTGGATCGTCTCGCAGATGGCGGTTCCGCATTCCGCGTCGTCGTTGGCGAGTACGGTGCGGGTAAAACCTTCTTCCTCAACCTGGTGCGCGGCATCGCCATGGAGCGCAAGCTCGTCACCATGCACGCCGATTTGAACCCTGACCGTCGTCTTCATGCTTCCGGTGGCCAGGCGCGCTCCCTTTACTCCGAGCTGGCCAAAAACATGGCCACGCGTACCAAACCCGATGGCGGCGCGCTCCAGGGTATCGTCGAGAAATTCATCTCCCAGGCTAAAACGGAAGCCAAGGTCAAAGGTGTCGAGGGCGAGGTTGTCATTCGTGAGTACCTGTCGGAGCTCACCGAGATGGTCAACGGCTATGACTTCGCCGACGTCATTGCCGCCTACTGCCGCGGTTTCGAGGAAGGGAATGAGCAGCTTAAGGCTGATGTCATCCGGTGGCTGCGCGGGGAATTTTCCACCAAGACCGACGCCCGCGCTGCACTAGGCGTGCGTACGATCGTCGACGATGCCTCCGTTTACGATCAATTGAAATTGCTGTCACGGTTCGTGCGCCTCGCTGGCTTCGGCGGACTGATGGTGTGCCTGGATGAGTTAGTCAACCTATACAAACTGGCAAATACCCAGGCCCGGAACGCCAACTACGAACAAATCCTGCGCATCCTCAACGATTCGTTGCAGGGCTCGGCTGAAGGCCTGGGCTTTGTCCTGGGCGGCACACCAGAGTTTCTGATGGACACTCGTCGCGGGCTCTACAGCTACCCTGCCCTGCAGTCGCGCCTCGCGGAAAACAGCTTTGCGAAGTCTGGGCTGGTCGACCTTTCTGGGCCTGTCATTCGGCTCAGCAGCCTGACCCCTGAAGACTTCTACGTGCTGCTGCAGAAGCTACGCAATGTCTATGCCTTCGGCGTACCTGAGAAGTTCTTGCTGCCGGACGAAGCCATCCCCGCGTTCATGGCGCACTGCAACCAGCGCTTGGGCGAGGCATATTTCCGGACACCACGCACGACCATTACCGCTTTCATCAACCTGCTCGCGGTCATCGAGCAAAACCCTACAGCAGATTGGCGAACTTTGCTGGGCGCCGTGGAGCTGTCTAGGGATGAGGGTGGGCAGCAAGATCTTGAAGTCGAGGCCGACGATGAGCTCGCCAGCTTCAAGCTCTGACTCCTCTTCGTT
Source organism: Pseudomonas sp. BJP69 (assembly GCF_007633355.1). Classification (NCBI taxonomy): domain Bacteria; kingdom Pseudomonadati; phylum Pseudomonadota; class Gammaproteobacteria; order Pseudomonadales; family Pseudomonadaceae; genus Pseudomonas; species Pseudomonas sp. BJP69. The sequence continues at coordinate 2,656,675 of NZ_CP041933.1, read as the reverse complement.
CGAACGTCTACACCCCGAGGTTCAGCAATGGATCTGGTCACAGGGGTGGACGTCGTTACGTGATGCCCAAGAGTGGGCGGTACCGGCCTTGGTGGGTGCTGATCGCGACGTAATCATTGCAGCGTCTACCGCCGCGGGTAAAACAGAGGCTGCATTCCTCCCCATCCTGACCAACCTGCTCAACGACAGCGAACCCGCCGGCGCGGTGCTGTATATCAGCCCGCTCAAGGCACTGATCAACGACCAGTGGGACAGACTCAGTCGGCTGTGCGAGCGGCTAGGGCTGCCCGTCGTTGCTTGGCATGGTGATGTGGCAGCAAGTAAGAAACAACGGTTCCTGAAATCGCCCGAAGGCATCTTGCTGATCACTCCGGAGTCGCTCGAGGCGCTGTTCGTGAACAGAGGCTCGAGTTTGCCTGGAGCTTTTCAGAACCTGCGCTACATCGTCGTCGATGAGCTCCATGCCTTCATTGGCAGTGAGCGCGGTAAACAACTGCAATCGCTCATGCAACGGGTTGAGATCGTCGTAGGTAGGGCCCTGCCTCGTGTAGGGCTATCCGCGACGCTTGGGGAGATGTCGCTGGCCCGAAAATTCCTGAGGCCAGTTCGCCCCGATGACATTACCGTCATCGAGTCGAAATCCTCTGGCCAGGAGCTCCAGGTGCAAGTACGCGGCTACATCGAACAGCCGATGCAACAGGTGGTGGCAGAATACCCCGGGAAAGCGTCAACAGATGAAGACGCCGAGCAGGAGGATACCTCTGGTACCAAAGTGGCAATTGCTGGCCACCTGTACAAGGTGTTGAGGGGGCACAACAATCTGATCTTCCCCAACAGGCGCCAAGAGGTTGAATGGTTTGCCGACCGTCTGCGATCACTGTGCGAGAACGATGGAGTTCCAAACGAGTTCTGGCCGCACCACGGTAGCTTGTCCAAGGAACTGCGCCAGGATGCCGAACGGGCGTTGAAAGCGGGAGATCCTCCAGCTTCAGCCGTATGCACTACGACCCTGGAGCTGGGTATAGACATTGGCAACATCAGGACGGTCGCACAGATCGGCTGTCCACCCTCCGTGGCGAGCCTGAGGCAAAGGCTTGGCCGCTCAGGGCGTCGACCTGGTGAGCCCGCGATGCTGAGGGCGTACTGCCGCGAGCGCCCCTTAACGGATCAGTCTGATCTCTCCGATCAGTTACGTGAGGGCCTTGTCCAAACGGTCGCCATGATCCGCTTGCTGATCAATGGGTGGTTTGAACCGCCACGGTCGGAAGGCCTACACGCCTCGACACTGGTGCAGCAGTGCTTGTCGTCGATTGCTCAGCTCGGCGGTGCCTCGGCGGCGCAATTATGGGGAAATCTCATAGCAAGTGGCAGTTTTGCTAGCGTCACCAAGCCCGATTTCCTGTCTTTGCTCAAAGGTATGGGTGAGAAAGAATTGATCGTCCAGGACAGCTCAGGACTTCTGCTGCCAGGCGAACTCGGGGAGCGGTTGATCAACCACTATGAGTTCTACACCGCCTTCACGAGCGATGAAGAGTTTCGTTTGCTCCGGGATGGCAAACCACTTGGCTCGCTGCCCGTCAGCAAACCCCTGACCAAGGGGCAACGTATCATTTTCGGTGGCCGACGCTGGCAGGTTCAGGACGTCGATCTTGAAGCGAAGGTGATCGTGGTCACGCCGGCGCGGGGCGGCGAGCCCCCTCAGTTTGATGGGCTAGGCGCGCAGGTGGATGATCGCGTCAGGCTTGAAATGCGAAACGTACTGATGGACACCACCCCTTGTCCCTTCCTGGACAAACACGCTCAAGCCCTACTGGAGGAAGCTCGGAGTAACTTCCGTGCCCTCGGCTTGAGTGCCGCGGCGATTGTTGGCTCTGCCAGCGTAAGCCACGTTGCGACCTGGCGAGGGGACTATACCAACGATGCGCTGGCCTTGTTGCTCAGGCATGTGGGCATTCAGTGTGAAAACACCGGGCTCTTCCTGGAAGTAGCATTCAGTGGGGAGGATACGTTGAGAGCGTTGCGCATGGTCGGCCAAATGGACATCTCAGATGTAGAGTCCATATTGGAAAACGTCGAAAACATGATCCGAGAGAAATGGGATTGGGCCCTTCCCCGCTCGCTCCTGATGAAGTCGTTTGCCTCGAGTCATCTTGATCTCCAGGCTGCAGTCTTAACAGCGCGGCTTCTTAGCGAGGACGGGCAGGACGATGCGAATGCCCGTGGCCTCCTCTCCTAGGATTTGTCGCCCATCCTTTCGAGGTCGGCTTGTGCACTGGCAAGCTGCTGGATCAACTCAGCTTCCCGCAGTTTCCCTGTCGCGGCCTCGGACTGAGCGTCTACAGCCTCCTTAGTCTTAGCTTCCAGTTGCTGGGAGAGCAGCTCTTTCGCGCCTTCCGCGCGCGCAGTCGCTGCATTCGCGATGCCCAGGTCGCCCCTCAGATGTTCGATAGCATCGCGATGCTGGTTAGCTTCCTTGGCATGCTGGCGGTTCTCGGCGATCAAGCGTTCGTTGTCGCGGATCATGCGGGTGGCTTCCTCCTGCTTAACCATGAGCGTCTGCTGGAGAAGGGTTACCTCTTGTTGCATCTGGTAGATCTGGGATTCGTGACGGTTCAAATCTTGGTCGCGCTGCTCTTTCACCGATACACGGTAGTGCTCAAGCGCTTCCCTGGCATGCTTATGCTTTTCCTCGAGGGATTGAATTTGGGCGTCCCTCTCTTGGAGTCGAACCTCAAGGTCGCTACAGCTCTGGCTGATCCAGGCGTTACGAGTGATCTCGGCTTGAAGGCTGGAGTGAGCGGTCTTGAGTTCCTCGTCCTGAGTCTGCAGTGCTGACCGCAGCTTGATGATCTCCCGCTGGGCCTGTTCCAGGTGACCTTGAAGTGTACTGCTCTCGGCCTTCATGGTTTTCCGCTCAAGCTCGAATGCAGCCCGCTCATGCGCTAGCGCTTCATTTCCCTCCTCCAGCAGTCGCTCGAGCATCTTGCCGACCAGTTCCGTAAGTTCATCACTTAGGCGCGATGGGGAAGCAGAAGGGCGCGGGTGATGCGACTCGATTTCCTTCAAATATCGCTGAATTGTCGTCTTAGATCCGGTATTTCCCAATTCGATGCGAATTGCGTCAATGCTAGGGTTTTGCCCTCTGGAAAGCAGAGCGTCGCGCGCTTTGCGTACCAGTACCAGGTTAATGCCACCTCTAGCCATTTCAGCTCCTACGATTTCGTACTGTTTTACGTTTCATGTAATTACGTGCCATTTTAGCACGTAAAATCGAATAGAAATGGCAATTTTCTGGCAAGACATAATCAAGAGTTATGGCTTGCCAAGCCTGCGAACGAGGGTAAAATGGCCTGAAAGACGGTACAAACGGGACAGCAGAGCCACTTGAGGCTCGAAACGAGGAATGAGCGTGGTCAGCAAGGCAGATCGGTACCTGGAGGCAAGCGTTCGGGAGAACACCTCGAAGAGCTATGCGGCTGCCCTCACCCATTTCGAAGTAACCTGGGGTGGATACCTGCCCACCACTACAGAGTCAGTAGTGCGGTACATCGCTGAGTACGCTGACCAGCTGGCGCTCAGCACGCTCAAACAGCGCCTGGCTGCGCTCGCGAACTGGCACCAAAGCAATGGATTCCCCGACCCCACGAAAGCCCCCAAGGTCAGGCAGTTGCTGAAAGGCATCCGGGCACTACACCCGACTCAGCAGAAGCAGGCAGCCCCACTAGCGTTGCTGCATCTCGAAAAGGCTGTAGCCCATCTCGAAGGAGAGATTGTCCAGGCGAGAGCCGCTGGAAACATGGGCGCCGCCATGAAAGCAACTAGGGATATCGCCCTTCTCACTATCGGTTTCTGGAGGGGCTTTCGCGGAGATGAGCTGTCTAGGCTGACGATCGAAAACACGCATGCCGAGCGCTATGTCGGCATCAGGTTCTATCTCGGATCAAGCAAAGGAGACCGGCAGAACATCGGTCGTGAGTACAAAACGCCATCGCTGAGTAAGCTGTGCCCTGTAGAGGCCTACCTCAACTGGATCGAGGCTGCTGGCCTCACCCGCGGTGGTGTGTTTCGTGGAATTGATCGCTGGGGAAACATCAGTGATCGACCGCTTGCTGCTCATAGCCTGATCCCACTCCTTCGCGACACTTTGGCGCGATGCGGCCTCCCATCCCAAATCTATAGCGCCCATTCGATCAGGCGCGGATTTGCCACGTGGGCAGCAAGCTCAGGCTGGGATATCAAGACTCTGATGGAATACGTCGGGTGGAGCGACATGAAATCGGCGCTTCGGTATGTTGAGCCGGCTCAACAGTTTGGCGGCCTCATCAGGAAGCTGGAGGGATGAGCACGGGTTACCGCGTAGTGCCGTTGATTAACATCACCCTGTACGACCCAGGCCTCAGTTGATGGCCTGCTCATTCACGGCCATGATGACCTGAACGCAACGCCATAAGCTTCGAACCCCAGTCTTGGCCATTCGAGAAGTAATCGTTTGGGTAGATCGCTGAAAGGGCGCGCTGCTTTTTCGTCGAGATGATGTCTGCATACTACGGCCTGAGAGCCTGGCGCCTGAGGAACTCCTGGTAATTCTGAATGCCGTAGCAGGGCTACCGGGTAGCCAAACTTGAGCTTCAAATGTGCCCCCGAGCCGCCATGCGATGACCAGCAATCTCTATAACCCGGCCATGCAAGCTGCGCTCAGCGAGACTGTTGCCATGAAGGTTATGCCAGTAGGCCAGCCTGTCAGTGCCATGGTTACCGTGGATGAACCATACCTCAGTGATGTCAAGAATCGGTCGCAGGATCATGTCCAAGGGCAAACTGCACTCGAGGTCACCGAGGAAGACCATAGCCTCGGGAGGATGGAGCGTCACCAGCCGGATCACATGATCAAAGCCCCGTGAACATCACCGAGAAACCAAATCACTCCTTAGATCTTGTGCAGTCTGGACGTCTTGTCAATTCCCCATCAAGCAGGGCTGAAATGAATTACTTCATTCACAGCCTAACTGGGCTTCAGTTTCAGTAGGTACCGTAGAGGCGCTATTGAGGATGCCACACCCACTCACCTTGGTTCGTATTAATCGCAACCTCTACGACATCACAACGGCGATATTCAATGTTGTACTTGTAAGTGATCGTTTTCCCAAAGGGCAAGCTAATCGGTTTCTTCGGATTGCCCATCGACTCAGAGCACTGATTACGGTTTACTACAACACTGTTGATTACCAATCCCTCCGAGACGCCCACGATATTCACGGTGCGATAGGGAGTCCTGACAGTGCCATACTGGAAAAGATAATCGCCGACATCCACCTTCACGGGAGCTGTCTTTGACTGAGACGCTGCAACTGAAGGAGCTCCTTGCATATCGGGTGAAGGGACGCTCAGACCTACGAGCCCTGCTGACGTTAGGACGTTTGAGGCTCTAATGGTTTCCGACTTGCAGTCATAATGTCCCGTCTCCGTGCCGAGAGAATTCATCTGAGTAAAGTAGGCCTTCTGTTTCCCAGTATCCTTTTCGTACCCGACCGCAACAGCCCCTTCGATATCTTCATCGGTTCCGCGTAGAACGAAAGACTCCACCCCCTGAGGACTGCGATTCAGAAAAATCTGCACCCCTCCAGCAGGAGCGTTCAGCTTTATCACGCTTCCACCTTCATCAGGGTCGTCATCTGGCGCTAAAAATTCAATGTATGCAGTATCATTGACATGACTGAGGGTCATTACATCCCCACTATCGAGCGTGCATTGCAGGTCAAAGTTTTCATTCGCCTGAGCCGCAGGCATGAAGCCTGATGCGAGCATTAACGCAGCAACGACTTCCTTCATGATTCTTCCTTCCTTAGATTTTCAGCGTTGGTAATTGAGTCCAGAACCGTATAGGTACGCTAGATTCTCGATAGATAGCCTATTGCCACAGCCACCTAAGTCTAAGCTGGTATGGTATATCGATGAAAGGGTGGCGAGAGGCAGAAGTCGAAGGAGGCCCAACGTTCGCTCGTGAACCGTACATGGCATTTTAGGCTGGTCACCTGCCTTGACGTGCGCTCCTTAAGCGCTCCACCCACCACAGAACAGCCGGCTTCTGCAGCGATATCTACCGGGGCTAAGCAGATGCGGAGGAAGCTGGTAAAGAGTTGTTCAATTGACAGGGAGTCTGGGCATGCCACCCAACCCCGGTTATCTCACCCTGCTATAGATAGGAAGCCGTGATACAACGTCTGCTGCACACCTCACAAGGACACGCTAATCATGAAAGAGCTACGGACAGCCGCTGAAGTGCTTGAACGCCTTAGCCACAACCAGGACGCGTTGCGCGCCGCAGTCGAAGAGCTAGCCAAATGGGTTGGTGATAGAGGAACCAACAGCGTGGTTGGGAATGTAAACGGAGCCTTGGCAACCCTTGATGACAACATTGATGCGGTGCGGCAAGGAATCTCGGATTTAGTAGCGGCGAGCGTAAGGCCGTAAACGGGCCCCTTGAAGCTAGCCGATACAGTGCTGAGACTGATTGGGAGTCGAAATGATATCTGGAAAAGTGCAAATGCAAGCGGTGCCTGATCGCAATCAGAACAGGCAATGCTGGATGCTCTTTATGGGATGATCCGGAAGTAGCATTTTGCTCAAATCCCTCTTCACGACCAGAACGCCCCTCTCGAAAATGCCACGGCTTCGTCAGGTGCTCCGTCCACAAGGACATCAACCCCATGACCGCTATCATTCGTTTCCCTTGGCCTCTGCCATGGGTGCCGGCCATCGCTCCTTGCAGCCTGATCTCTGGCAGCGCACACCCACGGGCACCAGCTCGGCCGGCTCCGGACGGTAGGCTGCTACCCAAATCTCCCCATACAAGCCGCCCGCCATGCCGCACGCGGGCTCCCCATTGTCGAGCACCACATGGAAACGCAAGAGCGGGCGCCGTTCTGCATGATCGTTGAAGTTGGGAGAACGGTAGGCGGCTAGCACGGGCGCGGTTTCCCGCTGTTCGATTTTCATGGGGCTGGCTCCTATTGTTAAGGGCAGTGTAGACAAGCGAACCGCCGAGTTTGCGCTGGCAAGATTGAGTTAGTCGAAATCATCGCCGTTTCGCCTGAAACGTAACCCCCGCCCCCAGACCAATGAAAAAGGCCGCATCGCTGCGATGCCTTGACTTCATTTATGCCGGTAAGAGGAATCGCCCACCGACCTTCTCATTACGAATTTGAAGGGACACATTAGTCCTGAGGAGATTCGATTCGAAAAATTTCAGCCACACATTACAGCGATGACATCAACACCAAATAGATTCGCCCAATGTCATTGCAGTATCGCTTCAACATCCTGTAGCGGCGCTGCAGCCAACCATCACCCTTCAAGAATGATGCAGGATCAGCGATGAACTATCCGACTAACTGAAGGCTTTCATTGCCGTGTCACAAGTAGAACAAGCTGGCGACAGGTGCTTCCTGGAAACTCTCCCTCTAGCCCTTCGCGGTATCGCGGTGCATCACGCCCATTGAGAAAGCCCTCATTAGGGGGCTTTAGCAAACTACCGGTGGAGCGCGTCACTGGGCGAGCCAGCCTTCCACTACATCGGCGCCGTACTGGGCTTTCCATTCCTTCAGCAGCTTGTGATTGCCGCCTTTGGTCTCAATGATTTCGCCGTTATGCGGGTTCTTGTACTGCTTCACTTGGCGGGCGCGGCGCGGGGCCTTTTCAACTGCTGCAGGAGCAGAGGCACGACGGTTTGCTTGCGGATCCAGGACGTTGATGACGTGACGCAGATTGAAGCCGTACTCGGCCAGCAGGTCACGCAGTTTGGTCTCAAAAGCGATTTCTTGCTGCAGCTCAGAGCTACCCTTCAATGCTTCCAGCTCAGCCAGCTGGGCAGCCAATTGCTGCTCAAGTTGACGGAACTCTGCCAGACGAGACATAGGTAATCCTCAATACGATTAGTAGGAAACAGACTGACATCCTATACCATCAAGGGCTGTTTTGTTTGCCTCGGTATAGCCTTCATCCGTCGAGAAGCTCATCCAGGGTAACGAATGTTGCTCCACCATTTTCAGCCATGGCCAATCGTTTGCAATCCTGCCTGCATGAGGCCTTTGGGTGGCATGCGTGATTGGCACCTACACTTCGTTCTTCTTCCCCTAAGATCGGAGCACGACGATGCAGCTATCCACCGATTCTGTTGAAAATGTTCAACCTACACTGAGCTTGGACAGCGTCCGGTTTACGCATTGCCAGCTATCCTCGCAGGGCAAGTCTATTGCAGTGAGTCACTCCTGCTCTACCACAATGCCTGAGCATTATTCATGAGTGAAATCACTACCATCCCCTCTGATGATGTATCTGAGCTTCAGCATATCGTGCAGCGCAAGCTCGGACGCTGCCTGTTGCGCTTGCAACAATACGAACGGCAGCTGAAAGCCATGGTCGCGCATGGTGAGTTGAGTGGCCCTGCAGATCAGTTGCAGACCATCCGGGAGCAGAAGATCACACACACCCAGAAGAAGACCATGGGCACGTTGGTCGGGATGCTGATCGAAAGCTTTCTGACCTCGTCGCTTCCAAATGAGGAAAAATCACAGACGGAAAGCGATGCCAATGTGCAGACCTGGTTCAGCTATCGATGCCAGATGGAAATGCCAGCCGAGTACTATGAGGCAACGAAGGCCACCCTCAAGGAGTTGGTCGACTTGCGCAATGAACTGGTTCACCACTTTCTTGAGCGTTTCGATCTCTGGTCTGAATCAGGCTGCCAGGCAGCGGATGGCTTTCTGGAGGAAAGCTACGAGGCTATCAATCGGCATTACCTCAATCTGCAATGCTGGGCCAAAGCCATGGATAAGGCACGAACTGAAATGGCTTCGATTGTACAGAGCCAAGCATTTTCAGATGTGCTCGACGGCATCCACGCGGATGGTTCAGTCAGTTGGCCTGACAGTGGGATAGGCCGCTGTTTACGGGAAGCAGAAACCAAGCTTGCCGAAGATGGCTGGACTCGACTGAATGCAGCCATCCGCTGGATTGGTAGTACTGATTCAGAGCAGACACCCAAGCGCTACGGTTGCAGCAGTTGGAGGCATGTCCTGCACGAATCGCAGCAGTTCGAAATACGAAAATCCCAAGCTGGTGATGAGCATACTGTCGTCTGGTATCGCAGTAAGGCCAACTGAATGGACAACTAAATCGTCCCTCCTTTTGTAACCGCGCTGAACGACGGCGTCTGATCGATAGCTGCCAGTCGTGGATGACCGTGGCGAAATTGACGACACCCTTCACTGGTAGCTCGGGCAAGAACTGAGGCCGCCCCTCAAAGGTCGTGGCTTGAATCGACCGCTGCGGTTGAGTGCGTAGTCTTCAGGCCAGGTCAAGCATAGATTCCCGTTACCTATCCCAAGCCCGGAATGTCAGGCATTATCGAGCCAGATCGCTATGGCGATTTGCCAGCGGACTAGGTGAGGCGGAGGATAAGGATGAAAGACTCATTTTCACGGCGTAACGGTTTCTCGCAGGTCGATAAAGCCGAAATCACTGTCCGGGAAGACGCACCGCAAGCGCTGCAGGAGTATCTGATTCAATTGAGCTACGAATGTGGTCTCAAGCCATCAGATCTGCGCCAAATCATCTGCCAGACATTGAAGGTCTTGCCCGACAAGCAGAACTGGAGTGAGAGGCCCAATATCCACGAGGAAAACGTTCAGCGGCTTGAGCAGTGCAAGTGGTTCAAGGTGTATGACGTCATTGAGCGGCTCGATGATTACCTCGGCAACCGTAACTATGACTCTGGCGTGTACGAGCACTTCACTACTGAGCTGAACGAGTTCTTCATTGAGCACGGCATAGGGTGGAAGCTGCTGGATGGTCGCATCGAAATCCGTGGCTCTGAATCCTTTGAACAGGTTTTGACCTCGGCGAAAGAAACTGAGCATCAACATGGGCACGTCACGGCCAGCAAGGAATTGCACCAGGCGATTGCTGATCTTTCACGCCGACCGTCTCCAGACCCGACGGGGGCGATACAGCATGCCATGGCGTCGCTGGAGTGCGTCGCTCGGCAGGTCACTGGCGACCAACAAGCGACCCTCGGGAAGATCATGAATGATTCCCGAACACTGATTCCAGCGCCATTGGATCAGGCTGTCATCAAAACCTGGGCGTATGCCTCGGAGTTCGGGCGGCACATCCAGGAAGGGCGTGAGCCGTCTTTCGAAGACGCAGAGCTCGTAGTTGGCCTGTGCGCCTCGGTCAGCAGCTATTTGATCAAGAAATCGAAGTGACTTCAGAGGCTCACAAGATGATCTGGCAGAGCTGGTACTGGAAACAACCGCTGCTAAAGATGGCAGATCGTCTTGAGCACCTCAAAACGGCCAGTGCCCTGTCTGATGAAGAACTTGCCCAGGTGGAACGCGACATCTTTATTGGCTTCTATTCCGTCAGGAAGCTCCTAGAGGCCCCTGTCAAGATCACCGACAAGACCCGCCACCGTTCTATCGCACTTCATAAGCATCCAAACCTGAAGCGCGTGACATGGCGTAACAACCACCGCCTAGATGAGCTCTACGACCTCTCCAAGGCCAGTCAGGAGGGGCGAGACGTTATGTTTGTTTGCGGGCGGATCATTCATAGCTTCGTTTTCGCGCCATGTATGTCTGAGGGGCGCGGACTGGATGGGGCATTCTTCAGCTCAGATCTCGACAAGGATAAATGCCTGTACTTCATCAGTATCGATGAGGTGATTTCGTTATTTCGCCAGGTTGGGAATGATGACCCTTGCGACATTAAGTGGTCTCGTGACCCTGAGACAGGAAAAGAGACGCTTATCGTGAAGTGACCGCAGTGATAAGTGCTAGGTGGACGGGGAGTTCAGTCGATCGCGTAACGGCGGTCGATGGATGGTGCTGCACCCGTTGACTAATTGCCTGGGAGGCACGGCTACCGGGCGAGAAATACGTTCCTTAGATAACTAGCAGCAGGAAGATGATGTGATAGGGAATATTTTCAACATTTTTTCCCGCAGGAAGGAAAACCAGGCAGCAGTCAGAAAGCCGCTGACCCCAGGCTTCAGGCAACGGACGCTCATGCTGCTACGTGATGCGGGTGGCGGGGGTCTATTTGTAACCCTTGAGCATCTCCATGGAAAATTGACCTACTTGGTAGGCCGGGTCTCATTGAGTCAACGGCAGGGATTATCTCCACATGAAGATACCCTGCAGTTCCTAACCACGTGCAGCGATGCCCACTTTCTCGATGCAGTGGAGTACATCCTGCAGGCAGACGCACATATGTGCCTGGGCGGGCGGCAAGTGGACGTCGTGACTCGATTGAACGAGTTCTTAAGCATCGATGACCTGCCTTTGTCACCAAACAGGTCTGGGAGCCTTGGCAGGGCGAAGATTTCCGCAGTAGCCAGACAATAAGGCTTCTTGAGGAATCGAAGGTGATCCTCAAAGACAGTCAGGTGATCCATGAAACGGCAATTGAGCCGGCACTTCAGTTGCTCCGGCAACCCGCATTTCGCTATGCCAACACCGAGTTCATGGCCGCGCTTGAAGACTACAGGCATCGGAAATTCGGTGACTGTGTCACCAAGTGCAACACCAGTTATGAGAGCGTCATGAAAGTGATCTGCGGCCAGAAGCGTTTCGGCTACAGCGAGGGCGATAGCACTGCAAAGCTTTTGAGAACCATCATGGCTCAGACACAGATGGAGGGCTTTTGGGAGACACCGCTGATGGTTGTGGGCACGCTTCGCAACAAGCTGAGCTCAGCCCATGGCGCAGGAGAAAACGCGAAGGTAGTGCCTGAGCATATCGCTAGGTATGCGATGAACCTGACGGCCTCAGCTATCGTGTTCCTTCACGATCAGGCCTACTCAGGCAAGTAGGCCCTGAATGTCCTGCCAGGGTACTGGGGCCAGGATCTGTGCGCGGATTGGGGCTCCGATCTAGGCAGGCTCGGGGTCTGGTGGGCAGTGATCACATCGCACAGCCTTGTTGATGTAGGTAAGCCTTCGAGCTATAGGCCTGGTGCTCACGGATCGAGATCAGGTGAGCCACAGCGTTCCGGATTTTCTGAGTGAGCGTCATCTCCCCCCATCACCTATCGGATCTGAACACCAAATAACACGCAACGGGCTGCTACGCTGAGACGTACTGAAAGATAAGGCGTTTAGCCACCACGACCACAACGAGGTGTTTATGTGCAACGCATGGAATCACCCCAAAAATTGTACCTGCGGCTGGGGCGGGGAAGGACACTCGGGGCATTCGGGGCATTCGGGGCATTCGGGGTATTCAGGGCGTTCACCCTTTTTCAATTTCATGCCCGCTACGCAAAACTGGTGGCCACGTGCGCTGACGAGCACATACGACAGCTACGTCAATCCCAATGCCAGCTGCCCCGTGTGCGGCACGGCGGTATTTTTTTACCAATCGCCCAGTGGTGGCCGGGTCTTCTTCGACGAGCTTGGCCCAAGCACCCGTGTACAGACAACGCCAGCCGCCCCGGACAACTCGCTTCTGCCCCGAGCGCCAGCAACGGCGCGGCCAGCTATGCTCGGCAACCTTCCGGCTGGCAGGCTTCCGGTATCAAGTCGAGCATTGGCATCGACAAAGACGTCCACCCGCCTACAGACAACACCAGTCGCCCCGAAAAACTCGATGCTGCCCCGAACGCCAGCACCGAAGCGGCCAGCTATGCTTGGCAACGTTCAGGCTGGCAGCCGTTCGCTATCAAGTCGATCATCGGCATCGACAAGGACTTTCTCAAGATCACGGGAATCCTGGATCACCAGCGTATTTGCCTCTACATCCAGCGGCTAGTCGAACACCATTTACACACTCAGGCATTTTCCGAGAAAAGCCTGGCCATGGTTAAAGCCAACCCCGACACCAGCCAGCAGCTGTCGATCCTTCTGCCCCATGGGGTGCCGATCACCCTCAGCGCCTTCCTGCTGCTAGCGGATGCGCGAAGTGACCTGAGTCAGCGGATTCAGGCGAAGAAAGCCCAAACCAGCGGCGCCCATTCCACCGTCGCGGCGCAGTCGAGCAAACGCCCGAGCACCCTCAGCCGTCAGCCAAACCGCCTCCCCCCGCCACCTCCTGGCAAGACGACGATGGCCCTTGCCTTCAGGAGGGCGCAAGAAAAGAAAGACAACACCTAAGCCCGCTCATCGCTCTACGCGTAATTGGCGATTAGGTTAAATCGCCCCCCACAGTGATCCGCCGCCTGGTAAAGCAGAAGGGGCAAGGTGCCTCCATCGAGCAGGCCAGAGAAGCTGCCAAGGCAACCGCCAGCTTTGCTGGGCCTATGCGAAAACATGCTTGATCATATAGGTGTTCACACGCTGCTTGACATCGACAGCTGCGCTCGACTCTTCGATACGCACCGTCATCTGGTGCACTACACCTCGGCGTTGCGCTATCCAGTTTTTGTAGACGGTCTGAACTACAGCGGCAGCCCAGCCATGCTCAGTCGCTCCAGCTTGCGGCGCCAGGTTGAAACCCACTTGGCGGAAGAGATCAGAGTCTTGGGCCCGCAATGTTTGTAAGTACCGCTCGGGCCGAAGGTGGCGGAGGTCTTCCAGCATTTGCAGGCCAAAGGCCTGCTGAAAGCCGAACAAATTCTTGATGGGCTCCCTCACCCATCTGGCGCTAATGCAGAGCGCATCAGCTATTTCGTCGGCAGAAAACCCCGAGATGAGCTGTCGACTCAAACCAATCCGATAGTGTTGGACAGCGCCAAATCCAAGATCTTGGACAAGCTGGCGAAGCTCCAGGCGCTGGAGCGCTTTTAATCGGAAGGAGGGGGTTCCCCCTGCTGTAGATCTTAGTCACCGCCTGGGGTGGGGCGGCAATTCCCCCCCCTCTCTCTTGCTGGGCTTGCCCAGCTTACTGCTCAGCAGTACAGCGGCTCTGGTCTTCAGTAGCCGCTTTTTTCTGTGCTCGTTTCGGCTCTGTCCAATCTAGCAATCGCGTCTTCATTTACAGTACACCGTCCATAATTCATCAATCCGTGTGGTAAAGCTCTGACTCATCATCTCCCGTCGCATGCCCCACTACGGGTCGACCGGGACGCTCGACAAACGCATCGTCCCCCTACCCCATCGTCCATTCACAGCATCAAGCACTCCCATGAGCTTTTCGCTCGTCGCGGTCTGGGCAGCAGCGAATAGGTCACCGGTGATCTCGTTCCGCTTACTGAGGTCAAGTAGCAGCACCTCGGCTTTGCTGTAACGAAAGCCTTCCTGATACACGCGTTCCATACCCTCCTGGGCTGCATTTGTCAGCAAACGCGCGTCATCTGTTGGGTATAGCAAACCGGCACGCGATTCGACGTCCGAGGGCAACGCAAGCCTGAGGCTCGACGATTAGGGCCTCTGCGAAAAGCGTGGTGAAGAAACTACCGCCCGGTAAGCGGGATCTGATCTATAAGGTGATCGACAGCCGGACTCCACTGGAGTTGGTGAACTCTCTGGCGCAGCACCTGGATGACTGATCTAGTGTTTCTCTGTAGAGGCCGCCCCACCGCCAGATGCGCACCCGGGAGTCGCACGAAGGAACGACTTTGTTGGCGCTGATGCGACATTGATCAGAGCTGCCGAAAATCATTGGCCCATTCGAATGCCAGTAAGTTATGGCCGTGCTCGGGATTTCAGAATTGCACATGGGTCAGCTAAATCAGCAATCTGGGATAAAATCGCTTCAGCGCTAACAGCCTCTTCACCTCCCCCGTTTTCAGGCAGAGCTACCAGCCGCTACTGTGGCCTTATCTGTTTATGAGCAATCTTGGCCCAGTACCTGATCGATGGTTTTACTGGAAGCGTGGTGTCATGCGCGAGCCGCTCTATGAATGAGAGCACGAGGTCGAAGGTACCCATCTCCCTGGATCGCGCGGCGACGTCCTCAGGATTTCTGAAAACTGAGATTCCCGCGATGTTTGTAGAAGAGATCTGTCCACTCGCTGTCCATAGGATGTGGGCCGCATGAGCTGAAGCATATCGCTCCTTGTCCTTTGGTTTCGTGTCTCTGGATCCACACTCAATCCCTAGCACAGACTCATCGAACAGGCCTTGAAGGGTGTCGGAGACCATCCTCATCTGGTTAGCGGAGGTGCGCAAAAAAGGCTTCTTCTCAAAAATGTCTTCCTCGTATAGCTCAGGCGCTCGGTCGCTCGGCTCGGGAATTGTGACTTCCGGCTTCGACTCGCTTGTGCTCACACTAGGAAGAGGTACGGGCGCCTCAGGCAGGCCTCTAGCTTTCCAGTTTTCCTTGGCAGTTGCCAAATCAGTTTCTGCTACCTCAGCCGCTTTTTCCCAAGTGCTCCGGAACCAGTCCAAGACTTGCTTGTACTCATCGCGCTCAGGGTCGAGCAACACCCCGGCTTCAGTCCAGCCCAATGCCTGCCCCTCGAACCCGAGAGCAGCATCAGAGAAGTTGGCTGACCCCACGATAGCGCCCGCATTGGAAACAACTACCTTGGCATGCAGTCGGCTAGATTGCCTCATGCGGATGCCAGGCTGCGCCATTATGCGTTCTACAGCATAAGGGTTGGTTCCAGGGTGACTCAGATTGCAAATCAGCCTGCCGGCTCCTTGGCGGGGTATCAGAGCTTCTGAGCCATTACCCCAGAAAGCGACTGCCACGCCGTAATCGGCATCGGGGGCCTGAATGAGATTTTTGATTGCCGACAAAATTTGTTCGCGACTTCCCAAGAACATTGAGCAGACTCCTTCCGTTGGCAATGGTATTGCAACTCTCCCAGATTGGAGCGGGAGAGCGGCGGAGGTGATCAGGGCCCGCTGATTGAATAATCGGACGGCACCCTACGGAAATATTGGTACCTAAATGACGTCAGCCACCAGAGGTAGGATAGGCCACTTAGCCACCACGCGTAACCGCAACTAGCAACCGTCCTTTATCCGCATTCTGGGAAGTGCGCCCTTGCCTGTAATGCAAAAACCAATGAAGGCCTGCTCACCTTGGCTTGGAGGCGGCCACCATCGATTTTTTAAACTGGATCATTCCTATGCCTATCACCTTATCCTGGTGTGTGAGCTATTAGGTCGGATAGAGTCATGATGAGGCCATCAATACTGTTGCTTCAATCTCTTCGAGTTCTGCGACGGCACTGCTTAGCTCTAAGTTTGCACGTTCGACAAGATCGGCCGGCAGCTCTTTCTGGACAGACACACCCAGGTCTTTAAACTCAGCAGCTTGTTTGATCAGGTTCCCTTTTCCGATGTACAACTGACCGAAGGCCTTGTCGTAACTTTCACGAGCTCTGTTCAATTGGTTGCCTACCCCCTGCATGCTGGTCAGGAAGCCATTGAGCTTGTTGTAAAACTTCTCAGCTCGGTTGGCCAGTTCAGCTGTGTGCTTGTTCTGATCTTCGAAGCGCCACAGCTGGCGGACGATGTTAAGACTGGTCAACAGCGTGGTGGGCGTGGCGACCAGCACGTTACGTTCGATAGCCCGCTGGAACAGGGTTTCGTCGTACTTAAGGGCTTCGACGTAGGCGGACTCGATCGGAATAAACATAATCACCACCTCGGGTGAGTTCAGGCCAGGCAGCTTGAAATAATCTCGATCGGCCAACTCATTGACCCGGTCACTCACCGCCTTCGTATGGGCCTCCAACGCTTGAACGCGCTCCAAATCGTTATCGGCGTTTACATACTGGGTGTAGGACATTAACGACGTCTTGGCATCGATGATCAGATGCTGTTTTTGTGGCAGGTAGACGATCGCATCGGGACGTTGTCGGCCCTCTTCAGTGGTGAAACTGACTTCCCGTTTGTAGTCGATACCGAGTCGCAGGCCTGAATTGTCCAGTACGTTCTCCAGCATCAGCTCACCCCAGTTTCCCTGCACCTTCTTCTGGCCTTGCAGGGCGGTAGTCAGCTTATCGGCTTGGTCGGTGATTTCCTTGTTGAGCGTTTGTAGGTTCTTCAGCTCGGTTCTGAGCTCGATGCGCTGCTCCGCATCTTTAGCATGAATGTCCTCCACCTTCGCCTTAAAGCCTTTCATTTCAGTATGAAGTGGGTTGAGCAAGTTGGTAATGCTCTCCTGGTTCAGCTCTTTAAACGCCTTGCCTTTGCGCTCCAGAACCTCATTGGCGAGGCGTTCGAACTCCTTGGTTAATTCCTCCCGATTCTCCTGCAGCAGCTTCAACTGCGCGTCAAAGTGTTGCTGCTTTTCAGCCAAGGAAATTTTAAGTTGACCATGGGAGTTGTCCAGTTCCGCATATCGGTCTTGTGTGGTCTTCAATTCGATCTTGGACTGCTCCCACCACGTTTTGTAGTTGGTTAACGCCTCCTGCTTTTCTTCCAGTTGCGTCTGCGCCTTTTTTAGTGTCTCGCGGATCTCAGCCAGTTGAGCAGCGGTATGCTTTTGCGCCGCATCGGCGGTTGCCAGCTTTTCATCAAGCTGCGTGATGCGCTGATCCTTCTCTTCGATACGCTCCTTGGAGGTCGTACTGTAAGCTACAATTTGCTCTTTCAACTTGTTCGCGGCTTCCTGTGCCGTAGCTCCGACCTCACGAGCCTGCTTTTCTGTCTGACGCAGGGTCTCGAGTTCGGCTTTCTGGGCAAACCAATCACGTTCAAAACGCTCTTGAACAACCTGTTTCTCTTCCAGCTGGGTCTGGGCTTTCTTCAGTGCCTCTCGACTTTCGGACAGCAGCTTCGCTGTGTTAGTTTGTTGCAACTCTGCGGCGACTTGCTTTTGATCCAGCCCTGAAATGCGTTGATCCTTCTCTTCGAGGCGCTCTTTGAAGGCGGTACTATTACTGGCTAACTGGTCTTGCAGCTTGACGGCCGCTTCTTGTGCTTTCGAACTTGTCTCTTTGGCCGCTTGTTCGGATTGTCGCAAGCGATCTATCTCAGCTTGCTGGGTGACAATATCACCCTCAAGACGGTCAATCCGTGCCTTACCGCTATCCCGTTCAGTTTCCAATCGTGCGTAAGCAATATCCAGTGCTGCTTTCTCTCCAGACAGGCTGCCAAGTGTGGCCTGATGTTCCGCCAACTCTGCCTGAACTCGCGTCAGATCGGCCTGTGTCACTTCCAGCTCAATCTGGAGCTGCTGGTTGTTGCGCTGGGCACGCCAACTGGCGATCACCCAGGCCACGATGAAGGTCAGCAATGGCGATATGATGAGAACCACCAAATTTTCCATATCCACTCTCCTACATCAAAGTTGTAATTATTTAAGGCGAATGAGGTCTCAGGCCTTTAGCGTAGCTCACCCCAAGGATAAAAAATGTTCAACAGGATGCTGAGGGACGTCGCGCTTGATACACGAATGACGAGAGCCCGCAATCAAACCTGAAACGGAATCTATCGCAGTCTCATGCCGATTGAAATCAACGGCGGGATGTTCATGGAATAAGTGGCCGGATGGTCGCGGAATCCGCAGGGCGAGTTGGAACACTTTTAAATCCTATCCGGCGCAGTAAACCCTGCGACTTTTCATTTTGAAGCAAAGGAGCTGGCCAAGCAGCTTGATCCATCCTGGAAGTTCTCGATCGACGAAATGGGCACGCTGCGCAACAGAGCTCTGGCTTACGCTTCCGGACAAACGATTGAGTTTGGCGGTCGCGCATGGCCTGCGCTGTACACGCCAAAAAACCAGACGCTGATCGACATCTTCGGCATTACAGACGCCGAGCAACAGCAGCTGCGTACGATCATTACACCGGCGTTGGCTACCGAGCGCGACACTGTCCGTCAACGTGAAAAACGCCGTGCTTCAGGTGTTCTGGAGCGTGCTCAATATGAGCAGAATCGTCAGCAAAAAACGATGGATCGAGCGGCACAGATCAAAGCCATGAAAGCTGAAGGCAAGAGCGCAAGTGAGATTGCGAAAGAACTGCAGCAGGCGCTCGACCTGGTCGTAGCCATCGGCGCCGGGGTGGGCATCGAGCAACTGGCCCAGCCAGCCCAGCAGCCCAGGGCGCTGCCCTGGAAAGGCCGGCTCCCGGCTCAGCAGCTGCTGGAGGCGAGCGGTGCGGTCATCGCGCATGGTGTCGAAAACCTCGGGCCGGTGTCGTACTACGCAGCATGCCACAGCCGCCCAGGCTGGTCACCCAGTCCTATGGGACATGGTGGCCATAAACCGCATGACTGGGCGTCGCGGAGGTCGTTTCGGGGCCCCCGATTAAACATAAACGCCGTTATTGGTACCTGGTGCGCACGGGAACGCGAGCTCTGATTTCAGTCAGACGTCAGCAGCTGTCATCGAAACTGGCAACTGGCAGGCTCTTCAGGCTCGACTCTCCGAACTAGGACTGACCGCTGTAGATATCACCGGTCTTCAGGAGGACGTCGAACGAGCACTCGCAACAGGAAGCGAGGAAGAGAAAAGGAAGGTATACGATCCATGAACCCCACCTACCACCAGATGGGGGCCAGGTTTACCGTGGCATCTCCGGCGAGCAGTTCCACGGCAGCAGCGCTTCGTAGTCTGCTACTGACGACGCATGTGGCAGTCGCTCAAGTACGTGGCGCAGCCATGTATAGGGTTCCTGGCCGTTGACCTTAGCGGTTTCGACCAGGCTGTAGATCTGCGCGCTGGCCGTGGCTCCCTGGGGCGTGTCACTGAACAGCCAAGCCTTGCGCCCGATGACAAACGGCTTTATTGCCCGCTCTGCCAGGTTGTTGTCGATCGGCAAATGGCCCGCTTCGACGTTTTATCGGGTGCTGCGCGCGGCAGGGCAACAACAGCGTCGAGGCCGCAGCCAGCGACCTGGTCGTCATGCCACTCCAACCACCCATGCGGCGCACGCGCCGAATCAGGTGTGGTCGTGGGACATCACGTACCTACCGTCGCCGGTGCGGGGAAAGCATTACTACCTGTACCTGATCGAGGACATCTACAGCCGCAAAGGCGTCGGCTGGGAAGTCCACGAGGATGAAGATGGCGCAAAGGCTGCGGCGCTGTTGCAACGCAGCGTGATCAGCGAGCAATGCTTGCGCGAACCGCTGGTATTGCACTCGGACAACGGTGCACCGATGAAATCGACGACCTTGCTGAGCAAAATGTACGACCTGGGCATCACGCCATCGAGTGGTCGACCGCGGGTGAGCAACGACAATCCGTACTCGGAGGCGCTGTTCAGGACACTGAAATACTGCCCGCAATGGCCACAGACGGGATTTGCCAGCCTGGATGCGGGCGAGGGCCTGGGTACGCGACTTCATACGCTGGTACAACCACGAGCATCGGCATAGCCGGATCCATTTCGTCACGCCGGCAGAACGGCACCGAGGCCAGGATCAACAGATTCTCGCTCAGCGGCATGAGCTGTATATGCAGGCCCGGCAGGCTAGCCCAGGGCGATGGTCAGGGCCTACACGAAACTGGGAGCCGATAGGTACCGTACTGCTGAACCCTGATCGGGAGCAGCAGTACGCGAAAGAAGCGGCATAGTTGGATGGTCGACGCGACAACTACCTTGAAAAACGCCGCTCCTTAGAAACATCCCCTCAACACAGACGCCCCCACCCCCTCCAGCTATGGACAGTTGGATCCTTGGGTGGGCGCTCATCACCATAACCAAGTAGGTCAGTCAGCGCATCAGCCACGTTGCAGCAGTAGAATAAACTCTCCCAAAACCTCGTCGGCCCTGATGATTCCAGTCGTGCTACCAACACCGGAAACCTCGTGCCAAATCTAGATCTAAAAATCTGCACCATGTCTTCAGTACCTGGCTGTTGAATTACCAGGTAGATGGCATTGTTAGATCGTACGGCAGCAAGGTGATCGCCGTGGGTGTAGTCCTTGAGATCCAGGCATGTGGAGGTCAGGATCCCGGCCTCTGCGAAGATCGATTGCCATGGCAATGTCAGCTCAGAACCGAGGCCCTGCCCAAGGATGATGAGCTGTTTGCGATCCCAGCATTCCGTCGAGGCGATGCCCTGGGAAATTGCATGGGAGCCTTCCGCCGCTCGTGAGAACGCGTGCGCCAAATCGTCTTTGTCGACCGCGCCAATCACATCATCGCCAAAGGCCTGCCTATTCAGCTGGTAGGCCAACGCCGAAAGCATGAAGATCGAGCCGCAATTCACAAAACGGCTATCTCGAGCCGGATAGCTTGCTGAGACCATGCACGATGTCTGAACACCGGCGTTTAGCAGCTGCGCAGCAGGCCCCTGGACATCGCCTGTGATCAGGGCAGAAGCTGGCGAGCCTCGATTCACGATGGATTGAGCCACACTAACGGCATCCTCATGCCGCCCCTTCATTGAGATCAGTACCGGGAGTGATCGAAGAAGCGGCTTCCGGCAGTAGTCCATGGCTGACATCAACTGACTTGGAGCTCCAACAGATTGCTCAATCAGAGATGCACCATAAGCTGCAGAGATTTTCGCGAGCCCAGAAGCAATCCATATCGAGGCTGGCGCTGATCCCAAAATGGAGGCTGATGGAATCTTCGCTGAGTCCGTCATCCGCTCTTGAATCATCGCCAAGTCCGACCAAGTCAACGCCATTAGTTCATCTCCATTACCAACGGTTGGAGCGCTTTCCAGTTTTCCACTGCGATTCCAAAATCACGTTCTTCAGGCTGCCCTTCGTGGTAACGCACCGCGTCGACCAAGTACATCGCTGAGAGCTGGTAGTACGCCATGCACGCGCGCACCTGCAGCACCCTTCTGCCATTGGTCATGTGGTAATCACCCTCCGCAATACGGCGCTGGCTTTCAGAAAGCTTTGCTGAAGGGACGAGGATGATCTCTACCGTCCGGTTCCACTCTTCATCGAGCTCCTGCGGCACCCAGGTCGAAGTCGGCTCTGGACTGACCTTGATGATCCGCGAAGGCACCAAATCCAAAAACGCCTGGCGCTTTTCATCCCAGGCCCGGACATGCCAACGCACTTCAGTCTCAACAATGGCATGAGGGCTAACCACACGCTCTTCTGGATTTGACGCCTTCATTGACTGGTACACGATGCGTAGCGGGATGTGGTTCCTCGCAGCCATGGAGATGCTTCGTACCAATGCCGGATCTATCCCACGCTTGAGCGAGGTTATACCGACCATGTCAACGCTCTTGAGGGTCGAGTCTTCTGTGGCGTTTCCCTTCAGCCACAGCTCGTGATCCTTAGGGAACATCGGCACGAACCCGTCACCGGCCACGTAAAGCTTTTTCCTTGGGTCATACCTGAGATTTTCGGGGGCGAGTTTCTGGTAGAGCGAGAAATCGTTCGTCGCTTGAGGCGGAGAAATTCCGAATCTAAGAACGAGGTCAGAGCGGTTTAGCTCACCAACCCACCACAGGCGATCCTCAATCCATTGCAGGCGCTGGCGCACCACGGCGCCGTTGCGAATGGAATCCAGAATTTCGAGAGGGTTGTTTGACATGGCTTCACTCATAGCCATATGATACTAATAGTCATTATGAGCATTCAACCTCTTCAAAGGAATTTAGAAGCCATGGGCGATGTTTGTGTAACCGCCGAATCCGCCGTTTGTAGGCCTTTCGACCCTTTGGAATCTGGTCTGGATCGCATTGTACCGCCCCTGGCTGTCCTGCAAAGCGAAGGAACCTTGCTCAACGTGTCGGCTGAAGACCAACATCGCCGACAAGAGCTTGTAGATCAGCTGCTGGCGCTTCCCCGTGAATCGCTGCAGAACATGCGACATTTCCAGACACAGATTGGTTGTCTCAATCGCTGCAGCTTTTGTAGTCAAAGCGCCGGCACGACGCTGTGGAACATGAGTCGCCGTGATCTGGCCAACCTCGTGGCCGCCATGAAGACGGTAGCCCTCGCCTGGGCTCGTGAAGAGGGCGAAGTGTGCGCAAAACCTCTCGACGGCGCCGGCCTGTTCACGCCGGGATTCGTTATGCCCAAACACGGGTTGATCGGAAACAAGCGCAATGATCGCCCTGGCGTTATCTACTGCTACCTGGACAACGATCCTGCCGCCTACCCGCACCTGGACGATCTTGTGCAGTGGCTCCATGAAGACCTTGGCGCACAGGTACGTATCGCAACGGTAGGCTACAGCCGACTCAATCCAACGATCCAGGCGATGCACGAACGCATCAGCAGCAACCTCATGTCAGGCATCGCGGGCCTACGTCTGTCCTTCTCGCCGTACACCTACGGTTGGACACAAGCTGCCGAGCGTGTGGGAGCAGCATCACGCGACGACTTCGAGCAAGACATCGCGGTTATGCTCGACACCTACCGCAGCACGTTCCTCTCCAAGCGTAAGGGGCGCAAAGGTGCCTGCGTAGAATTGCGCTTCCGTCCGCTGGTGGTGCGAGCAGAAGTCGAAGTATCTGAGATTCAGGGGCGTCGTGTACTTCGTGCAGGGCCCTACCTGGTTGTACAGAAGTCACCACATCATGCCCTCGACTTCGCCAGCATTACCGATGCAAAAAGCCACGGTACCGAGCTCTCGCAACCAGGCGAGCCTTGCTGGTTGATCTACGGCCACGAGCAGGTCATTCAGGATGACATGCTGGCGCTGATAACCAACCTGTCTTTGGCTAACTCGCTACCACCATCGATTCAGTGTCGCGACGCCCTGCTTCACCGGCTGCAGAACGAAGACGGTGAATATTTCGCTGTTGATGCGGAGCGCCGGCCCGACGGGGTTACTGCCAAGTACTTCTACCCTAAAACCGATGGGCGCCCAGGGGCAGGCTATATCGACGGTGAGCGGTACCTGCTGAACCTGCTTATTCAGGCGAAGTCCACAGGGCAGAATGTGACCTGGGCTGATGTAGAGCACATCATCACAGCACTCTATGAGCAGGCCAATGAGCTGACCTGTCGCGACCCACGCGCAGCGGCATACATCCGTGAGCAGGTTGTCGAGGTGCTCAAAAGCTACGTGCGCGTCCTGCAGCTCGCCAACTATCCGTCCACGGCCTTCTTTGACAAAGACCTCAGCGTGGACACCGGGCACATCTGTAATCTGGGGCGTGCATATCACGAATACAAAGCTATCGCCTCACGGCCTGACTTGCCGTTGACCCCAAACCATGAACGCGCCTTCGGCCTCACCGGTGAGCTTGCCGAAGAGGGCGAGGCTTGGCGCCTGGCGGTTGCGCCGGTGCTTGGAGCATCTTCGACAAGCAGCGCACGTGGCGAACGCAACACCTACAAGGACACCCCTTCGATCCTGGTCGAGCGACTGGATCTGGCGATGACAGCCACCGAAGCGGGGCAATCCAAGGAACGGTTCTTCCTGAAAACTGAAACTATCGAGCGGATCACTATTCGGGATGCACTCAGCTTCCCCGTGATCCCTGGTCACACAACAGGAGTTTAAGCATGGTTGGAAAACTCGTCGTCATCACTGGACTTGACGGCTCCGGCACCTCGAGCCTGGCGGAACAGCTTTGCAAGCTCGACCCCAAGGGCTTTCTTTTCAAGACCCCAGATGGCCCCTTCGGCGAAACCCGAGAGCTGTTCGACAGTGAAGTGAGAGACCGCTCGCAGTCTGCCCACTTCCTGTTCTACTTGGCGGCAGTCGCCTACGCCTCTGAGCGAATCAAAGAGAAGCTCAAGACCCACAACGTTTACTGCGTTCGCTACCTGATCGACACCGTAGTTTCTCACCGCGTCGCCGGCATGGACGTTGATCTGGTGTACAAAGGCATGGGTTACGACATCCATGAACCGGACGCCACCATCTTCATCAACATCGACGAGTCTGTTCGCCAGGATCGAATCACTGTTCGTGGCAAAAGCGATCTAGACAAGGTTCTGGATGACAACAGCATCCGCAATCGCTTCCTCACCGAGTTCCAACGCCTGGCCGAGCACCTCTGCATTGTCGACAACAGCACCAACGACCTGCAAGATGCGCTGAAGATCGCGGCCTCCCGTCTACCTTGGTTGAATTAAGACATGTCTACCGCTTACTACGTTACCCGCAAGGGCTTGTTGAACCTAGCCAACAGGCAGAAGGATCTGGTCGATGACTTGGAGAAATCCACCCGCGCCATGGGTCATTCAGCAAGCCTGGATAATGATCTTAGGGAAAACCCTGAGTTCATGCAGCTGCGCACCAAGGTAACCTACGAGCTACCGAACAAAATTGCGGAGCTGGAAAACGTCATTCGCTCTGCCCGCCTGATCAATGATTCCGAGCACATCCAGAACCAAGATTTTCACGAGGTTCTACCCGGCGTGGAAGTCCAGATGGAATCGGAGGACGGCCAGACGCGCACGCACTCCATCTTGGGTTACGAGGAAGGAGATCCTCATAAAGGGATCGTCTCTTATCTCTCTCCGGTCGGAGAGCGGCTGCTTCACAAGACCGTAGGTGACGAGGTTGAGCTTCCCATGCGAGGCAAGCAGATCCGTTATGAAATCCTTTCGATCAAGCTTAGCCCTCACCTGGAATAGCCAACTCTTGGTGCTCATCCTCAAAGGAACACGACATGGACATGCAACTCATTACAGGAGTCAAAAAGCAGCTCGGCTACAAACTCATCTGCCCTGATCCTGAAGCCAGCCGCATCTTGAAGCATGTCACCACCAGGCAAGCATTCTCCGAGATGGTAAAGCTCAATGGCGTCGACTCGCAGGGTCTGTTCGACCGCATCCATCAGTGCTTCGAGGAAAACAGCCTCAGGCGTCCTTACCATGACTGGTATCACACCTGCTGCGTGGTCGATGGCGTCATTCAAGGCTTGCGCTATTTTTTGAGGGCCGATCTGCTTGGCCTTTCCGAGGCTCAGCAAAAGGAGGTCAACTCGACGATCCTTGCCGCAGCGTTCCACGACATCGGGCACACCGGTGTAAAAGAACCAGACATTGTGAATGTGTCGCGCTCGATTATGATCGCCCATCGCTTCCTGATGGATGCTGGCATCTTGAGCAAAGGCGATCGATCGGTAGCCCTGGATGTCCCATTTCTACTGGAAACCTTGCAGAGCACCCAATACCCGTTCAAACGTGAGCCTTTGAATGAATACCAGGCCATCCTTCGTGATGCGGATCTGCTGCAGATTCTCGAGCCGACCTGGTTTGATGACTTGTACATCAACATGTATGAAGAATTTCTGGAAGGCAATCCAAGCCTAAGCTTCGAAGAGTTTTGCCTCAATGAGATGAATTTCGTCAAGGACGCTCAGTTTTACTCTGCGTGGTTCCGTAAAGAAAAATACTCTATGTACCAAGACACAGCGGTTACTCGCGTCAAAACGGCCTACACCTCGGTTTTCACTACCAGCGGGACTTAAAGAAGTAAGCGAACCGCGAACACACCTTGCGCTCGTTAAGCAGGCGTCCACTGATGCGGCAATAAGGCCTCGATCTCGCTAGCCCGCTGCGTCGGCAGGCGCTTCAGCACGTCCTTGAGATAGGCATACGGATCATGCCCACTCATGCGCGCCGACTGGATCAAGCTCATGATCGCCGCCGCGCGCTTGCCACTGCGCAGTGACCCAGCAAACAACCAATTGGCACGTCCAAGTGCCCACGGTCGTATTTGGTTGTCGGGTAGTCAGACGCGGTTACCCGCGTCCAACCCCCTAAGAACCGTGCATGCGAGTTTCCCAGCACACGGCTCAAGCCTCTGCTAAGGCGCCATTGGGCACCCGGTTATACATCGTCGACATTGGCAAATTGCACATCTCGTGGGCAACGCAGGTGGTAAATCTCAAGATTAGCCGCAGCGCTCGTCCCGCCATGACCTAGCTTCACAATATGGCGACTGTGCCACGGCGTGTCTTTGGTCACCGGCTTGAAGCAGGCGCAGCACCTGCCGCCCTGTTGCACCCATACCCGATACAGCTTGGCTCGACCTTTAACGGAAGTGAGCATCTTCTTGCCCCAGCGGGACTCGAAGTACTCATCCCACACAGGGTCGTGAGGGTTGGCAGAGGCCTTAATCTTGATATGTCGCACAATCGGTGTGTCTGAGGCGTCTACTAGCGTGTACTGACGCTTCCGACCATCGGCGGATTTTTCAGTACACGAGAACACCCAACGGCGCGCCCCTTGTACTTTGAAATACCGATCCTTCACCCATCGACGTGTCTTGCGAGGGTGGCGACGTACCGCCCATCGCCAAAGCATTTCCCACACTGCGCTGTCCACCTGGTTGAAGACCTTCTTGGCGACGACATGACTGTGATAGTTCGCCCAGCCCCGTAGAACCGGGTTGAGCAAACCTATCAAGTTAGCCTGTCGTATCGTTTTGTTGGTCTTGATCAACTCTCGCAGCTTGGCAAGGAGAGCCCCGATGTTCGCCTTGGACGGCTTGATCAGGAGCTTGCCGTTGTACTTACGCAAGTTCCATCCGAGGAAGTCGAACCCGTCCCCTATGTGCGTTATCTTGGTTTTTTCCGGAGAGAGAACGAGACCGCGCTCCGCCAGAAATTCAACCACGGCGGGCCTGACTTCATTCTCCAGCCATTCTTTCGAACAACCAGTGATAATGAAATCATCTGCATAACGCACCACGCGCATTTTTCGGGCTGTCCACTTCGCGTTGGGAAATCTCTTCGCCAGCATCGCTTCCAACCCATCCAGCGTCATGTTCGCCAACACCGGGGATATGATGCCTCCCTGCGGGGTTCCGGCGTGGCTGGGGAATAGCTGTTTTTGGTAGACATGACCAGCCCGGAGCCATTTCTGCAAAATCGCCTTATCCATGGGGATGTTGGCGATCAACCAGTCATGGCTGATATTGTCGAAACAGCCTTCAATGTCGCCCTCTAACACCCACTCCGCGTTTGCTTTTCGTGACAGCACACCAAAACACTGTGCGGCGGCATCCGCAGTTGAACGTTCTGGCCTGAATCCATAAGAGTTCGGATCGGCGGTGGTTTCCGCTATTGGTTCCAGAGCCAGTAAATGAAGCGCCTGCATGGCCCGGCATTTCATCGCGGGAATTCCGAGAGGTCTAGTCTTGCCGTTTTTCTTCGGAATGAGGACTCTCCGAAGCGGGAGCGACGAGTAACCTCGCCGCGTCAACGACTCTATCGCGCCGAGCTTGGCCCTAGGCGTATTCCTAGTAACCTTGTCCACGCCGGGGGTATTTTTGCCTTTGTTTTCAGACACCCGTTTCACGGCAAATGCCTTGCCGCTGAACGAGTGAGTCAGCAGCCATTGCAGGGCTTTCACCTTGTTATGTCTGCCATCTTGTACAGCCTTCACAATACGCGCTTGCAGCCCTCTGACACGACGTTGTACGGCGATCCAATCGATGCAGTCCCACGACGTGCCGGAAGGTGCACACGCCAATGCTGCTGCGTTCATTTGCTCTCCTTCCGTTGAAAGGGTTCTACCTACTCTCGTGTGAAGAGAGACCATGAGGACGTCTGCCCGCTTTCGCGTGAAGTGATATTTCAACCTCTATCCAACCCATTACAGGACGGCGTTCGCTTTTTCCTCGTTCCTTCGCCCGCACCGCCATGGGCAGTTTTTACAAACGGCTTTCCCTGACGGGAGCGATACGGGATTTCCACGTTCCGCCTACTGAAGTGCGTCGGGTTAGGTGCCTGCTATCGACCGGGAGGCATGTGGGTCACGAGTGCGTAGTCGAAAGACGCAATTCCCACCCCCATTACCGTTTTGGTTCGAGCGTGTAAGCCATTTCCGCTCGTTCAACTTAACGATCGTTGCGCAGATTCACATGTGTTCACCATACCGACTATCTAGCACTTGTCCGGCTATGGCTGCCAGAAGGGTACGCCTCTCACGATTAGTACCCCGCACCTGCGGTGCCTCGTTCCATTGTCGAAGGCGCTCTTGATTCAGCCTTCTAGATTCACCCGGTGACACGGGTGGTTCCCTCCAAGGGGAACAACTTCTGTAAGCGACTTCGTGTCGCACCTCGACGTGGTTGTTGTCGATGGGCAAGGCACCGTCGTCCAGGTAGCGCGTCAGCGCTACCCAGCGTTTCAGGCTGTAATCGAGAGCCTTAGCGATGGCCGAGCCTTCGGGCACCAGCTCGCGCTGGGTCAGCATCCAGTCATGCAGTTTTTCAGCGATGGGAACCGCATCCCGCTGACGTATTCGCCGGCGGTCTTCTTCGCGCATGTCCTTGGCCTGCCGTTCGACCTCGTAGAGCGCACCAATCGTTAGAAGCGCCTGCTCGGCCAACTGACTCTTGTTCGCCGCATGCAAGTCAAAGAACTTGCGGCGCGCATGTGTTCGTGACACACGATGGTCGGCGAACTTCGCAATCATGACGTGGGCCAACAAACCAGCAGTCGGGATGCCCTTGTCGATCACCTGCGCCGGCACCGGGGTCTGGATCAGCGTTTCGCAACTGTCGCAGACCCACTTGCCACGAATATGGCGCTCCACGGTGAATACGCCCGGTGTGTAATCAAGCTTCTCGCTGACATCTTCACCGATACGTTTGAGTGCGCAGCCACAAGTGCAATCGGTATTGTCCGGTTCATGATGAATCAGCGTGCGGGGAAACTCGGGCGGTAAGGCACGACGTTTAGGCTTCTGCTTTTCTTGGCCGGGTGCCGGAGTGACCCGCAGCGACTCCAGTTCCG
This sequence comes from Pseudomonas sp. BJP69, assembly GCF_007633355.1. Classification (NCBI taxonomy): domain Bacteria; kingdom Pseudomonadati; phylum Pseudomonadota; class Gammaproteobacteria; order Pseudomonadales; family Pseudomonadaceae; genus Pseudomonas; species Pseudomonas sp. BJP69. The sequence continues at coordinate 2,627,205 of NZ_CP041933.1, read as the reverse complement.
CTTCGATGGCGGCGATATCGGTATCGATAAGGTCATCGAGCAAGCTGGCCTGCTCAGGGCTCATTTGCTCGCTACGCTTGGCGAACTTGAAGCGCTTGAGCTGGGCGATCTCGTGGCTGAGTTTTTCGATCAGCGTTTTGTCGTGATGGATCTTCTTGTCCATGACCTGAACGGTCTTGCCCATCGTCTCGACTTGCTCGTCGAGCGCCGAGACACGTTGTAGCAACTGCGCCGCCAGAGCGCGCAGTTGTTCGGGTTCAGTTGGTCGAGGTCGGGGATCGAAGTCATGCCGCCGATCTTGCCAGATCAGCGTAAACAGGACGACAGACTGATCGGACAATTGCACTGCCGGATGGGGCATGACTTGGCTTAGAGGATGGAAATGGCGTTTCCAGGGCCAACTCTTTGCCAAGGCAGCCCCAGTATCAAGGCATGATGGGCCAGAAATGGTGTCCACTAAAATTAGGTGGACACCATCGCCTTCCGCGGTTGCGGCAGGAAGATGTGTTGGCCGGACGGATACAGTACAAGGGCCGCACGGCGCTAAACCCGGTAGTAGTAGCGACTACAAAGAAATTGATGGCGGATGGGATGGCCAAGCCTCCTGTTGCCTACACTCTATAAGTATCTAGCTGCTTGGCGCCCATTGAGCGCTCGGATGGCTGAGATAACGCTACAGAAACTACACACCGGAGCAAGCGAGGTCGTGAAGATGGTTGATAATCAGATCGAGGAGTTCCCCAGAGAGATTCAGGAGGCGGCAGAGCAAGCGGTCGCGGTTGCCGGTATTGAGGTGCGAGATATGTGTGCAGCCCTGTATCGGGAAATAGTGGTGGCAGTGGCGAACAGCAGGAGGCAAGAGAAGCTAGAGCGAATAGCCCTGGGAATTGCACGGGCCAAAGCGCTAGGTAAGTACAAAGGCAGGCAGCCAAATAAGCTTTTACACCAGAGGATTCTGGAGTGCCTTAATAGCGGTAAGACTATTCGACGCACCGCAAAAGAGGTGAATTGCGCCAAGTCCACCGTGCAGAGGGTCAAAGATGCGCACGGACTCGAAATCAAGACTCCTTCATCGACTACGGTAGAACCCAAGCAGGATAAGGTTAGTGCGGGGCTAAGAGCTCTTGGACATTACTGAGCGGCGTATCCCTGCACCACCAACAGAGAGGCCCTGGAGGGAGTCCAACGGGGCCCAGGTATCTCTGGGGGGCAGGCTTCCTGCAGCGTCCCTGGTATCTACGCCAGTGCCTGAGACGTCAAGCCCCTCCGCGAACGCGGGGAGAATTCAGTCAACTACTCAATCAGCCCCAAACCCAACGGTCTTCCCTCCGCGCCTCCCTCAGAATCAAGCGCTTACCACCAGTTCTCCGATTCCACTCAGGGCATCGGCAAGGCGGCATGTGCCGCGCTTGGCATTTGACCTCGTACAAACCGCCAATTGAGTGCAGTGCCTGTTCGGCCAACTGTAAGCGTTTGCTAATCACACCTTGCGACTTTAGCTGGCGCTACGCCTTGGATAAAAATCGTTCGGTGATCATCGCCACCGCCTGTTCCGGAGACGTCAGGGCTGTGTCTATATTAAACGGAGCGCTTTCCCACGCGTAAGCGTCCGGCGAACTCACCTTCCGAACTCCAGCATTAAGGGCGATGGTGTCCGCGTATTTTTAAGCGGACGCGATCACCCTTATCGCCAGGATTTCTATGCGCCAACGAAGCTCTTATCCGAAACCGTTCAAAGCCCAGGTCGTTCAGGAATGCCTGCAACCTGGCGCAACCGTGTCCAGTGTCGCCATCAACCACGGCATCAATGCCAACGTCATCCGCAAATGGCTGCCGCTCTATCGAGATCAGCCCGCAGCGGCTTCACTACCAGCTTTCGTCCCGCTAAAAGCCGCACCTAAACGGCCAGTCGAAGCGTCAGTGATCATCGAGTTGCCCGTGGCCGGGCAAGTGATCACGGTGAAATGGCCAGCCTCGGATCCCGAGGGTTGTGCGCAATTTATTCGGGCTTTCGCTCAATGATCCGCATCGATGCCATCTGGCTGGCCACCGAGCCGATGGACATGCGCGCTGGCACCGAGACAGCATTAGCTCGGGTGATTGCGGTGTTCGGTGCGGCGAAGCCGCACTGCGCTTATCTGTTCGCCAATCGCCAGGCTAACCGGATGAAAGTGCTGGTGCACGATGGCGTCGGTGTCTGGCTGGCAGCGCGTCGACTGAACCAAGGCAAGTTCCACTGGCCCGGCATTCGCCACGGCTGCGAGGTCGAACTCGACAGCGAACAACTCCAGGCGTTGGTGCTGGGCCTGCCGTGGCAGCGCGTCGGTGCAGGCGGTGTGATTAGCATGCTGTAAACGCCGGCCATTTGGCCGGTCTACTTGTCGTCGCCCCGCGCCTGCTCTGGCACAATCGGCGGCATGACTTTCTCGCCCAACCTCGACCAGATGACCCCGGAACAGCTTCGTGCCTTGGCGGCACAGGCGTTGCAATTGCAATCCCAGGTCGAGGCGATGAGCAGGAAGATTCAGAACGATGAAATCCTCATCGAACAGTTCAAGTTCGAAATCGCCCTGCTCAAACGGCACAAGTTTGCCAAGCGCAGCGAGCAAATCAGCCCGGCGCAAAGCAGCTTGCTGGATGACCTGCTCGACACAGACCTTGAAGCTATCGAGGCCGAGCTAAAACAGCTTCTCCCAGATGCGCCACAGGCCGAACCACGACAATCCCCGAAACGTGCGCCTTTGCCGCCGCAGTTTCCACGCACGGTGATTCGTCACGAACCCGAAAACACCCAGTGCGTCTGTGGCTGCCAACTTCAACGCATCGGCGAAGACGTCAGCGAGAAGCTGGATTACACGCCGGGCGTGTTTACCGTCGAGCAACATGTGCGGGGCAAATGGGCCTGTCGCCAGTGCGAAACCCTGATCCAGGCCCCGGTGCCAGCCCAGGTTATCGACAAAGGTATCCCGACCACAGGTTTGTTGGCCCACGTGATGGTGGCCAAGTTTGCCGATCACTTGCCGCTGTACCGGCAGGAGAAAATCTTTGGCCGTGCCGGGCTGGCAATTGCTCGCTCGACCCTGGCGCAGTGGGTCGGACAAACCGGCGTGCGGCTTCAGCCACTGGTCGATGCACTGCGTGAAGCCGTGCTGAACCAGGGCGTGATCCACGCTGATGAGACACCGGTGCAAATGCTTGCGCCAGGCGAGAAGAAAACCCACCGGGCCTATGTCTGGGCGTACAGCACGACGCCGTTTTCAGGGCTCAACGCGGTGGTTTACGACTTCAGCCCAAGCCGTGCTGGCGAACATGCGCGCAACTTCCTGGGTGACTGGAACGGCAAGTTGGTCTGCGACGACTTCGCTGGCTACAAAGCCGGTTTCGAACAAGGCATCACTGAAATCGGCTGCATGGCCCACGCCCGGCGCAAGTTCTTTGATTTGCACGTGGCGAACAAAAGTCAGCTGGCTGAACAGGCCCTGCACTCGATCAGCGGCTTGTACGAGGTCGAACGTCAGGCGCGGGACATGAGTGATGAAGAGCGCTGGCGAATACGACAAGAATTGGCGGTGCCGATCCTCAAAACACTGCATGACTGGATGTTGGCCCAGCGCGACTTGGTGCCCAACGGATCAGCCACGGCCAAAGCCCTCGATTACAGCCTGAAACGCTGGGTAGCGCTGACCCGCTACCTGGATGATGGGGCTGTGCCCATCGACAACAACCAGGTCGAAAACCAGATACGGCCATGGGCACTCGGGCGCTCGAACTGGTTATTTGCGGGATCCCTGCGCAGCGGTAAGCGGGCTGCGGCAATCATGAGTTTGATCCAGTCGGCGCGCATGAATGGGCATGATCCGTATGCCTATCTCAAAGATGTGCTGACGCGGCTGCCGACCCAACGGGCCAGTGAGATCGGACAGTTGCTGCCGCATCAGTGGGTGCCGGCCTGACTTACGCAAGGTGAGTTCGCCGGACGCTTACTCCCACGCCTCGTATTCATGATCCAGTACAGACTGCCAGGTTGGTGGAGTCAGCCCAGGAATATCAATCTTTCTGGTTTCTACCCGGCGCTGATGTTCATGCTTATCAGAGCAGAGCACTTGGATATTCACTAATGGAGCACCAGAGCGTGTGGCGATATCGCTCCAAGCCTTTCGGCTTTCGATTACTGGGTTAACACAGTCAACTATGACCGTGCTGCCAAAACGAAGATTGCTCAGAGCAAGCTCATTGGCGACCATGTAACCGCTCCGCCCTACGTCTTGTGCAAGAGCACCGGAGTCTCGAATAGCTTGCTCAATCGTATCGATCCGCAGATACACGGCACCTGTTCTGGTGGCAAGGTCACTTGCGATAGTCGTTTTTCCGGTACCTGGAAGGCCGCTGAAGACAATGAGCATTCTATGTCCTTAGGTTAGTGTCTTAACCCAGTTTAGGCGGCTGCCAGTTATGCAGCAGCAACTGGTCGATTTTACTCGCCCGCTGTGTCGGCAGCCGCGTGAGAACATCCTTCAAATAAGCATACGGATCATGCCCATTCATACGCGCCGATTGGATCAAACTCATGATCGCCGCCGCCCGTTTACCGCTGCGAAGCGACCCGGCAAACAACCAGTTGGAACGTCCAAGCGCCCATGGCCTGATCTGATTGTCGGGTAGTCAGACGCGGTTACCCGCGTCCAACCCCCTAAGAACCGTGCATGCGAGTTTCCCAGCACACGGCTCATGCTGCCCGCCTCGCGTGTTAGTACCCATAAGCTACCAAGGTTTTGAAGCCATCACTGCCCTAGACTGACTAACTGCTTCAGTCACTGCCAACTAACCCCAACAGGATCTGTTCCAAACGATCCGCCTCGGAAGCTACAGAGCAAGCGATAAATTCAAGCTCCTCGTTATTCAGATGGGCTATCGGATGACATGCCCTCACTGCCAACTGGCCATGCTCATCAATGTGAAAATCCACCAAATCGAACGCCAGATTACGCCTCAGCGTGTGTGTTATCAGAGGGCAGCCTGCGATGGATTTATCCACCTGTGCGAGTGCCAAGGTTTTATGCTTATCGAGCACGACTGAAGAGAAAACCACATGCGAGCCGCTCAGGCACCAGTCGACCGGCTGCTTTCGGCCTTCGTGATGGAAAGTAAACAAAAGACGGCTATCGGCCTCTTCGTAGATGCTGACTCGACCATTTACCTTGCAAAGTGCTTTGACCTTTTGCCGAATCCCATCCCATTGTTGACTGGGAGAGTCATTTTCAGCTACAGCCCCCAATACTCGCTGGTAGATGTCATCCACTTCGATGCTGATCAGCACCTCTTCACCGCCCGCATAGACCTCTGTGTTGCGTTTGAGCTTCGCCGCCCCAGTGGCAGAGTCATAGCTGTCCCATTGCAAACGAACCAGCGGGGCTTTTTGCAATTCACGTAGCCAGTTCACTCGACTGGACGCGTGCAATTCGCTGTACGAGCAATCAATAGCTGCAAGGGATGTTGCCGATATCAGAAGCCTGGCTAGCCCCTTGGCGCTGCGCACTTGGAAAGCAACAGGCGCCGCCCCATTGCCATCCCAACCCCACCCATTGGTTGTCTCTTGCAGACGTACTGGCGTGGTCGAATCGTCAAGCAACTGGCTCAGGCAGTGCTCGACCTGACTGCGGACATGAGCTAACCGGCGAACCACCCCACCCTGTTCTGTTTGGAGCAAAGAGCGGAAGTCCTCACCAATTAGATCCTCCGTACTGATCTTAAAAAGGCTCTCAAGCGGCTCGGTGATTTGGGGTTCAATGGCGCTCGACTTAGCCAGTTGTTCGCGCATGTCAATGCTTTGCTGGATGGTCGCGCTGCCATCCCCAAGCCTATGGAGTGAGCGCTGAAAGGCATTCAAGTTAGCTGCGGCCTGCCGCACCTGGAAAAACTCAAGGCTCTCTCGAATATGGGGATAGCCCACCTGGATGAAGTGCTGTCCATATAGCTCACCGGCACTCCCCATGCGTCGATGTGCCATGGATGCAATGCGGTCAACCCGACCTACCTTTTGCTCCAAGGCTATTGGGCTGGCTGAGATACCGTAGTGCTGGATGCTGTCGCAGAAGGTGTGGAGATCCTCTCCTTCCTGAAAGACATCCGTTGAGATCAAAACGCGTGGGTAGCCAGGCATTCTGAATTTTCGGGCCAAGGGTGAGCGGTTGGTGCTGTTCTCACCTGTAGCCCCGCTGACTGGTGACAACGGATTGAGCTGGGCTGTTAGGTAGCGGGTCAGCTTGTCTGCCGAGGTATGGTACGCATCGGCAAAGTTGAGCTTGATGAGCAGGTCTAAGTTACAAGCAAGGTCATACAGGATTTGAAAGGAGCTGAAGCCTGCACCGGAGCTACGTTGTTTCATGAGTAGCTCGACAAAGCCGGTGATCAAATTGCTGTCGGCATCCGTCTCGGTGTCCCCTCTGCGTGCGCTGCGCAATGAGTAGAGATCAATGAATGGATGGTCGACTCGACACGCCACAGCCAATAACTCGGTATGCGTCAGAATCCGGCGTACGGCACGTTCTGCGACCAGCTCATCCTGGGTTGCTAATAGCTGGAAAGTCTCATTACTCCAGGCAGGCGCTATGCTGGCCAGCTCCGATAAAGAGTGCGTTACGTCCCAGAATGTTTTGCGCTCCAGTTCAGCATGGAGAGCGGTCAAGTCTGCCAGGTCAACCTCTGCTTTGAAGCCTTCAAATGCGGTCGACAGAATGCGTCCAGCTGCAATTTTGGCCTGAACCCCGCCTTGCGCTTGAACCGTCTTGAGATAGGCATACTGCGCTAAACGGAAACGCAGCTGCGGTGTGGGCTTTGTCTTTCCATTGCTGTGAATCCATTCCTGCCATTGAATTTGGCAGTCAGCCACGCTTGGCATGCCTTCCAGCGTGGCCCAGTTTGGCTCGAACATGTAGCTGTTCTGCGCCAAGGCATTCCTGAAGTTGAATGGCAATTGCATCAGTTGCTCTGCACCTAGCTCCAGCTCGGCATTTTTACCCCTGTAGAACCAGGTGAAGAAATTCTCGCTACTAGCCCTGGCCTCCCCGTCCTCGCCAACCTCATCAGTTAATGCCTGGTTTCGATCACGAACCTGGGCGCTGTACTTGTCAAACCAGTGGGCGACAGCAGAGTCACTTCGTATGTAGTCCCCCAGCCATGCATCATAAGCACGTTCCAGCTTGAACTTGAGCTCAGAAACACTCCTGACCCGACGTACGAATATCAGCTGCTTCTTGCCCTTCCCGAAGCTAAGCTCATGCGTCTTATCTGCCACCCAGTCCATCTTGGGGTGTGGTGGGGTGGTCTTGAACTCCTGATTGAAATCGTCGATCAGGCTTTCAACCACATGACGATCTTGAGCATCACGTTTATTGCCTTCAATCGGCTGGTCATCCTGGCCATCGAACTCAATGGCTTTGTTTTTTTCGCCTGGCAGGTAGCTTTCGAACGAGGCCAGCATGCCAAGCTCAAAGCGTCCTGCGCAGTTCTCCTGCAAGTACTCACTGACCTTCTTCTGCATCAGGGCAGCAAAAAGGTGCTGCTCAATGGTCATCTGTACTTCAGCAGACGTACCAGTTCGATGCTCTTGGCGGTACATGTTGCGGGTGTGGATCTTGCCACCTAACTCAATGGCATTGAGTCGGCGGACGATTAGCCTCCCCAATGCTGCTTGGGCCGAGTCAGAGGTACAGTCGTTGCCGGAGGGTAAAGCTGCTTCACGGGAAAGGCCGAAAAGGTTCAGTTGATTGTGTAGGTGATTCAGTTGCCGGTCGAACGGTGTAGCCGACAGCAATAGCAACCGCCCAACGCGATTGGTGTGTTCTGAGTCAGCACCCAGAAGCATGGCTAGCAACTGGTTGCGGTCACTGGTGTCTCGCCCCTTCTTCAGGTTGTGTGCTTCATCGACTACGACAAGATCGAAGCGTGGAAGGATGTCGTTTAAGGCCTTTGCCCAAGCAGCTTTCACTTTGTTCTTCAGCTTTGAAAACTCAGATCCCGATAACCCATCGTGGAGTTCAGCCCGCAGCTTGTTGGCTGCCTCCATGTGTTGTGGCAGCAGTCGAGCGAACTGACTCAATGATGCTCTTAGGTCAGCGACGGTATTGCCCAGCGCAAAACTGAATGCTGACGTACAGATGAAGTAGTCACGGTTACTGCTGGTAGCAACGGCCTGAATCAGCTCCGGTAAACCAAGGCATACTAGATAAGGTGCAACGGGTTGGTTGCCGAGCCCCTTTACCGAAAGGTCACGTGGGACATAGTTGTACTCGACGAAGCTCCTGTAGTCCTTGACCCATTTGTCGCGTACATTGTTCTTGGGCAATAGGTAAAGCACGCGTAATGAGGGGTTAAAGCGCCTCATCAACGCAGCTACTCCCAGGGCGATATATGTTTTACCCATGCCGACCTCATCAGCAAGGTAGGCTACCCGGTGATCTGCCAGTCGATTATGCAGGGCGACAGTCCCTTCAAGCTGCTGCACTGCAAGTTGCTCTAGTTCTTGCTTGCCAGCAGAAAAATCAATCAGGCTCGCAGCCGTGGCTTGGTTAATCCTTTGCAAAGCAATCCCCTTCCCTGCTTGGGCGCGTCATCGTCGCAACAGGCTCAAAAAACTTGGCTTTAAACCAGCGTAAAAATTGTTCGCCCTTTTCTTCGTCGAGCTGAGGCAGAAGCTCTCCCTGCTCCAAGGTCAGGAGTGCTGTTTCTGCATCTTCGAGCAATGACGCATCCGCATGCTTGTTAAAGCGCTTCAGTAGATCAGAAACGCTCAGTAACGTCAGGTAACGTACGATCAACGATGGAGACTGTTTGCCGGGGGGCTTAGTAATGGTCTCAAGCAACTTCCTTAAGGAATCAGGTTGTTGGCCGCGCAGGTAGTACGTCAAGGTCTGTGTGTCACCGCCCTGCTCAGCTTTTTGTAAGCGGCCTGCGAGCTCCCAAAATGCCCCGTTAACCTGGGAAAATTCGGAGAAGAAGCTCTCATAGGATCCCTCAGACGTGAGCTCAGGTAGAAACTCATCCTTAAGGCCCTCCTCTTGACTGGCATGAAGCAGCCGGACAGCCAAGTCACCAAATAGCTCCAGGCGACGCGCCTCATGCATGCCTATGAAAATCCTGAGCAGTGCCTGCAAGTCCAGAGGGGGCAGATGAGTCGGCCTACAGAAGAGATTACGTTGCGAGATCAATATCGTGCCGATGGCATGCTTTCCATCCGAGTGCCAGCGCGCCTGGATCAGTGATGATCCTTGAAGGTGCTGCTTCAGCTGTGAGGCTGGAATAGCTTGGTCTTCCTGGGCATTGAGCCGTACGTCGAGTAATACGTCCAATGCACTGCTGAGTAATGTGAGCGAGCCCGGTTTAGCGGTCGTCAGATGAAGGGTTTCGCTCTGCCAGTCAAACAGCGCATGGATGGCTGGCATTTCCTCGCTGCTAAGGTTGCTCTGACTTTGGGCCTCAGGCTCTACCTTAAACTTGTCTGGTGGTGCCTGAAGTGGCGCGAGCAAGCACTTTGTTGCATGCCCACGAAGTAAGAAGCCGGCTTCCACATTTTGGCGAAAGGCTTTGAAACTCAGGTTAACTGAGCCCACGAATGCCCAAGGATCGCTCCCCAGAGACTGGTAGATTTTGGCATGGAGCTTTCGGTGACCGGCTTTAGGGTCGAGGTGATTCTTGCGAATGGATTCAGTCCAGCGCCCCCAACTGATCGTCTCGTTGGATAAAGCCTCGTAAACCGACTCTCGATCAACCAAAGCCTGACCATGCTCATCTAGTGGTAACAGCACAGTGGTTGATGGGTGGCGCTTGAGTAGGTTTATGATGACCTGATTGTCACCTTCGGCAGCAAAGAACGGACTGATCACTTCTAGCGGCGCATCAGCGTTGGTCTGCTCGATGATGAATGCGTCGAATTGAGTTCGCCCTTCGCCACTACTTGAGAAGTAGAAAGCACAGCTGGGGTCGGCAGCAGTGGACTCGAAGGATCGCGCCACATCAAGGATGGCCTCCAGCACAGGCGCAGGTGTCTGAGCCTGGAAGAAATGCAGCGCATCCAGCAATGGCTTATGGATGTTGCTGGGGGCAAAGCCTTGGCTCAGTTCGACCCAATGGCCGACCTCAAGATTTTCCCACCAGCCCGCCTTGGTCAGATTGAAAGAGCCAGCCCCTAAAACGATGCTCAGTTGCTCGGATTTGCGTTCACGAACGACAAGCACCATGAGTTTGGCATGTTGGCAGGCACCTCCTACTCGCATCGGCAAGTAGTCAACCTCAAGTCGAGGCGCCAGCTGGGGATCAAATACGTCCAGGTCGTACACAACTGCCAAGCGCCCAGTGTGTTTGCGCATCAGGCTCTGCAACTGGTAGTAACGGATAGTTTCGTTGCTGGAAAGGGCTGGACTTCCCAATAGTAGGGGTAGGACTTCGAGCTCAAAAAAATCTGGCTCAAAGCTGTACGTGCTGAAGAATGCCTGCATGACCTCCCGCTCGCCAATGGTTGCGCGGAAAGCTTCACTTATGGTCATGGCCTTCATTGCACGGCCTGCCTGGCAATCTGTAGAAACGAGCCAATGAAATAGGTATTCCGCCACGTACCTTGGCAGTACGTACTTAGGGATGCCGGGATAGATGCACGATCATTGGCGACGCGCACTCTCAAGACATCACCCTGCCATTCAAGCCACGCAGCTCCGCCCCGCTGCTGCATGACTAGCTTGTTTTGCTCCAACACGCAGTTGATCAGGGCATCAGCATCAGGCGCGTTAGCTGCCTCGAAAAGCCGCATCAGGAATGCTCGATGCGGAAGCTTTGCTACTGCCTGCCAGACATTAGTGAACCCCAAGCCTTCATCCAGGCGTGGCTGAAGAATATCCAGTAGAGCCGCACGGTCAGAGCCTTTCTGGCCCTGTAACCAGTCCATGAGTGTGCCCGCAAGCACAAGCATTGGCTCTAGGGACTGAATCTGAAGGATTGTTTCTCGCAGATCACCACTCGTTTTCGAGGAGTCGCTCAGCCACCTACAGAAAACCGGAACACTGATCTCGCCATTGAAATGGCTGAGGTAATCCGTTGCTCTGCTGTACAGCTCCATCTGCAATGGTTTTGCTGATTGCCAGTTGAGCAGTGCCTGCACCACCGTGCGGCGCAGTTGTCTGTCTCGAAGCATGCGATGAAACGCAGTAGCAAGGACATCGAGATCAGACACGCTGAGTTGACTATGTTGAGCAAGGGAATTGAAGGCGTTCCATTGATCTTCACCCAAGCACAGAACCATCTCGGTTACGAGTGCCCGCCCCTGGTCAGTCAACCGTCGCTCTGCCCCCGAGATCAGACCTGCTACCTGCATGGCTGTCGAGTACAACCCCCATAGGCCGTAACTCAGCTGGTTGCTCAGGATCTGTGCCGACTCAGCCTTGCCAAGAGACAGTTGGCCGTTCTTGAAATTGGCCTTTGCCCGAGTGATGCCCAGAAAGTTTTCATTCCCAACAGCAAGGCGCAGATATGCCGCTAGCTGTTCAGCACGCAGAAATTTCGTTTGGATCTGTTCGAGTTGATCTGTTGAAGCGTTTGCCTGTGCACAGCATAGCAAACTGACCATGAAGTTATCGAGGTTGCTCGTGACAGTGGTAAGGTTGCCGACCACCTTACGCCCGATATAGCTCCAGATTGCCTCAATCCCCAAAGGGTCTCGCGACCCCTTGGGCCGTGAGCGCTCATCCATGAGTGACAGCACTGTAAGCATTTGATTTTTCCCAAGCATGGCCGATGTAGCCACGTACATGATGTCAATCTGCCCATATTAAGCCGGCAAATCAACAAGGGCAGACACTCCGTCTTGTACCGCGTCTTTATGTCTGAGATGGGGCAAAGTCCTTTGCACAGAAACTGGGAGATCTCAGCTGTGTCCGGTGCGCGAGCACCGGGCGGAGCAGGAAAGGCCAAAAGCCGTAACCCTGCTGCCCACGCCGCTGAGAAGTCGGATACGTCCGTAGTACCTGAGAAGCCATTGAACAAAGGGCCTGGCACTGCGGAGATAGTAGAGGAAAGGGACGTAGCCAAGGGAAACACCGACAGACCTCCCGCGCCCCGGACACAGAGCCGGATCAGTTACGAGTCGATGGGACTTGAAGGTGTACGTGAAGCAGCCAGAAGGAACGAGGGCATGCAGTTCACGCCATTGTTGCACCGCATCACACCACAGTTATTGGCGCAGAGCTTTTATGCCCTGCGCCGCGATGCTGCGGTGGGCGTGGACGGCATGTCGTGGCGAGACTATAAGGAAGGTCTTCTCCAGCGTGTATTTCAACAAAGGTCTGGTTGCCTTGCCGGCCTACGTACTGGGCGTCAGAGAAGGTCATCTGCTTCATCGGGAAATTCGGGCATCAGCATCGGCATATCCCATCAGACTCGGCGGATCTTCTTCAGGATTTCCCTGAGTGCAGTTTTTCTGGCTATATGCCACTATTCGGATCTTTGTTCGGTTTCCAACATAACCAACACAAGACGTCAACACGTTTGCTGTGCTGACGATGACGACATGACGGAAAGAATGATGGAAAGCTAGGATAGCTTCCTTCAAGGAGATGAAATGCACGAAAGCACCATTGAACTGTTTCGCGATGAATCCCTTCGATTGCTGCAAGTGGAGATCGACCTGCTGCAGCGCATGAAGGATGCGAAAGGTGTTGTTGTCGAAGAGCACGCCGAGGAGCACCAGACCTTCTCGTCAGCCAGTATCGACAAAGATTTGAAAATGCTCAGTGGCGAGATGAGCAAGCTGGAGCGCCTGGAAATGGTACTGGCTGTTGTCGGTACCATGAAGGCCGGTAAGTCCACGACCATCAATGCCATCGTTGGCACTGAAGTGCTACCCAATCGCAACCGCCCCATGACGGCGTTGCCAACGCGGATTCGCCATACGCCAGGTGTCAAAGAGCCCGTTCTGTTGTTGGAAAACAATGGCCCGATCAATGCGCTGGTGGACAAGCTGCGGAAGGTTATTTCCAAATCGGGTGGTAAAGAAATTCTGGCGGCCAACGCGCACGATAAAGACATGACGGCGCTGCTGCAATTTATCCTCAGCAAGCAACCCTTCGAGCATCGTCATGAAGGCCCGGAAGCCATCTTTTGGTTCCTCAGGAGCCTGAACGACCTAGTTCGACTGTCTCAAGCACTAGAGGTTGAGTTCCCGTTCGACTGCTATGCCAGCATCGATGACATTCCGGTTATCGACGTGGAGTTCGCACACCTGGCGCATCTGCCGGGCAGCGTGGGCAGTCTCACACTGCTCGATACTCCCGGCCCGAATGAGGCCGGCCAGGTTCATTTGCGTCATATGCTGCATGAGCAATTGAAAAATGCCTCGGCAGTATTGGCTGTTCTCGACTTTACCCAGCTCAAGTCAGATGCTGACCATCAGGTGCGCGAAGCGCTTGAGGAAATTGCCGACGTTGCGCAAGGACGCATGTTTGCCCTGGTCAACAAGTTCGATGAAAAAGATCGCAACAGTGACAATGCTGAGCAAACCCAAAACCTGGTTGCCGAGTCCTTGCTCAAGGGGCGCCTGGACGTTTCGCAGGTTTTCCCAGTGTCGTCGAAGCTGGGCGATCTGGCCAACCGGGCCAAGCGTGAACTGGATATAAACGGCTGTCTTCCGCCGATCAACGGCGAAATCAACGCTTGGGTCGAAGACTTTGGGAAAGCTGCTTTCGGCGCGATGTGGGAGATGCAAATTGAAGATCCAGGCACGGTAAGGAAGACCGCCGACCTGTTGTGGAAAGCGTCGAAATTCTCCGAGCCGCTGGACAACGTTATCCGCAAAGCCCACAGCCAGGCGGCGATGCTGGCGATTTCCTCGGCCGCCGCCAAGCTGGTGGACATTTCCAGCAAGCTGAATAATTTTCTGGACGTTCGCGAGGTGGCGCTGGGAAAGAGCGCAGAAGAGTTGGTCGGGCAAATCAACTCTTTGCTCAGTGATATTGAGCGAATCAGTGACCTTGAACGTCAAACCCATGCCGACACGAAAAAGGCTCTCAAAAATATCAAGGTGAGGATGGAGCGCGCGTTTGACGCGATTCGCAGCGACATCAACGATGAGATTTCTGAAGGTTTCATCGCCGCGAAGAAAACAGAAGAGCAACAGTCTATCGAGACTGCAATCGCTAGCTCTATGGGGTCATTACGTGGGTTCTTGGGGGTATGGGATGCACTCAAGAGGCAGACTGCTGGTCAAACAAAGCAAGCATCACGTAAATCGGGTAGCAAATTTGGTCGAGAGTTCGATGAAGATAATCCGATCATCAGCCTGAACTCTCGAGAGGACGCAGAAAAAGTTGTCAAGGATATTGAAGAGGGTGTTCAGCAAATCATCGACTCAAATGAGTCGCGCCTGATCAAAGACTCTGATCAAATCCTCAAGGATTTTCGTATCACCTTCGAGCAGGATATCTCGACTCAAGCCAGCTCCATCATCGGTGAGCTTAATCAACGGCTCAACGGCTGTGGCTTTTCGATCGAAATCAAGATGCCCTATACACCCGCACTGTCTATGCGCGAAGGCCGTGGCGAATTATTGCGTGGCGTCATCGAAAGCAAGCAGCGTGCAGTAACCAAGCGTCGTCGCACCACCAGCTTGTGGGGGCGCTTGTGCGAAGTGTTCGATACCGACGACTGGGGTTGGGAGACTTATTCTACGACGGTTGGTTACTACGAAGTGGACATCGACAAGGTCAAGGGCTCTATCGACAAAACCATTGATACGCTGTTCGCCGCGTTGGCTACTGCGATGCTTGAGACGATCGAGAAGCCCCTGGAAGAAAGCGTCAAGCAGTTCTTCGATGAGCTCAAGCTGGCCGTGGAGTCGCTGCGCAGTGACCTGGCACAAAGCATTCGTGACAAACAAACCAGCCAGGAACAGCAGAAGGCACTCGCTGAGCGCCTGGCCGAATTCAAGCGTCAGGTGCCGGGGCTTCAGCAGGACAGCGCGGCGCTCAAGCGAGACGTTCAACCGCAAGAAAGTGAGGTCATGGCATGAGTGAGTCAAATGCCATACCGCCGAATGCTGAAGTTTGCCAACTAATGACCTGCCTGCCGGAAAAGTTCGTCGTGGATTTTGCCAATGGCATCGATGTGGCCCGCGAGCGTCAGCGTCACATGGCTACGCGAACCGGTTTTTTCTCGCGGTTATATGATGGGTTTACTGGGCAGGGGACTCGTCATCAGGCCGAGATCAACGCCAGCCTGACCGACGGCATTGAAGGTTCGCTGATTTGGTTGCAAGACCTCTCTGAGTCCTTGGCGCGTAGTAATCATGCGATTGTCCAGATTCAGTCCCGGGTGAATGGGATGAAGCACGATATGGCGCATCTCATTGACTATTCAGTAACCACTCGGCAAGCACTCAACGAGCTTTCACAGCGACTGGATGAGCGCTGTTATGCATTGGAGCAGCAGGTCGCTCGCATCGATATCCTGCAGCAGGCCCACCTACACCTCGATGGTGTGTTCAGCAAGTGGGGGGCGGGGCGCTTCAATGGCCTGAGTTTCTCTGGCCGCTGCTATGCCGCCTTGGAAGAGCTGCGCTGGGGAGCGTTTGGCAATTACTGCCAGACTGTGTCGGGACATGAACGTCAGCAGCAACTGGAGCGCCTGGCCAACCTGGCCATCATCCAGTTGAACCAAGATGCCAGGCTTACCCCGGGCGAACGTATTGCCACCCGTGAGCGCTGGCTAGCTAGACCGGCAGCCAACACTGCCTGGCTTGATGGTGAACAAGCGGTTAGTTACCTCGGCGACTGGGCTGATCCGTATTTGGCACCGTTCTCGTATGCAGTATCGCAGACACCTGACGAGTTGCCCCTGCATTTGCCTCGGTTAGGCTCAGCTCAGCGCATGACTGAAGGCATGATCAGTGAGCTGTTCATGGAGGTTTCGTCATGACCGAAGCGATGAAAGTTGGCCTGGTGTTATCGGGTGGCGGCGCTAAGGGCGCCTACCAGGTAGGCGTGCTCAAGGCTTTGAGCGAGCTGGGAACGCAGATCGACGCCGTATCGGGGGCGAGTATTGGAGCCCTGAACGGTGGTGTTTTGGCCTCGGCCCCTTCGCTGGATGTGGCCATCGAACGCTTGGAGCGGCTGTGGGGGCGCCTGGCCATGGACTCACCGTTGAGCATGAAAGTGCCAGGTTATCTGACTCTCCTTGTGGCTGCGGGCTTGCGCGTGCAGGGAGCGGGTATCGCCCTGGGCGTTCTGCACGCGGTACAAGGTATTGCTCAACGGCTGGATTTGGCGTTGCCGAGCTGGCTCGATGGGGCTGACGCAGGTGTTCTCGATGATCAACCATTGAAGGCACTGATGGATGAGTTTCTGGTCAGCAAAGATCTCGAACGAGGTCTGCCGTTATACGTATCCTCATATCGAAGCGGTGGTGGACTACGGGACATGGCGCGGGCGCTGAGTGCTGAGTTTGGGCTTACTGATACGCCGGATTCCGAGTTTCTGCACATCCAGTCCCTTGACGAGAAGGTTCGCAAGGACGTGTTGTTGGCCTCGGCAGCCATCCCATTGTTGTTTGCACCACGTCGTATTGAGGGGCAACGTTACTCGGACGGAGGTCAGGGTGGCTGGCAGACCATGCAGGGGAATACACCGATTACTCCATTGCTCGAGGCTGGCTGCAACCTGGTGATCGTTACCCATTTAAGTGATGGCTCGTTATGGAGCCGGCAACGTTTTCCTGGCGCCACCATCCTTGAAATCCGTCCGGGGCAAAGTCTTAACCGCGCCACCGGCCCGCTTGGTGGTGCGCGCGACCTATTGGGGTTCGATGCCGAAAAAATCCCGTCCTGGATTGAACAAGGCTATAACGACACCCTGCACTGTGTCGGGCGAGTCATGGCTGCTCAAAAGAGTCGCAACGCATTACGTGCATCTGAGACAGCATTGTCCGCGATCCAGAAAGATTCGCTGCAGGCTGACAAAGTACTGTCTGATGCAATGGAGCGACTGAAGTAGGTGCGTGCCTGGGTGGCAAGGAGGGCCGACGTAATTATGTCGCGCCTCCCTGTCACGCCGGCAGGTATTCCATCCTGGGGTGACTTTCATGCCTGTGCCTATGCGACCCTATACCCACTACTGCAGCTCATGCAGCTGGAGCCATACGGTTATTCCGCTGAGCGATGTACTATTTCCAGGGGACTGGCTCGACCAGTGTCCGACCTGCGGTGCTGCGCCCTTGCAGCTCCGCGCAGCGACTCCTGTGGAATTGCTTGCCGCCCGTCTCAAGCAACTATTGAAGTACCGACGGTGATGTTGCCTAGCTTGAGTCATTGTCAGAGACATACTTGGCGCTCGCCCATGTTGGCTTGACGCGACCATTTTGGCTGCGTGGCGAATGGCCACTCTATTGAGCAGCTTGCGCACCCTGAATTCAGAGATCATCTACGCGGCTTACTGATGCCCTTGGCCGGCTGGAAGCGCTCGATAGCGCGTGATTATTCCAAGCGCATCCTGGATTTCTTGCTGAAAAGCTGATGTGTCACTGACTATGCCGGTATTGAACTACGGACAATCAGCTATCGAGTGGTATTTCCAGCTCGAAACCTACCGTATTCCCCGTCTGCTATCTTTGTTTTGGTGCGGATAGTTTATCTGTTGGAAAGGTGAAGGCCCGACGGGCGACGGGCGATCGCACGTTCGGCAGCGTTAGCTGCACACGGCTGAGTAGGCTTTAAGCTGTATGTCATCGAACGCGAACTCAAGGATGCCAGCAATGAAGAGCGGTTTATCGGTCGTCAGGAAAGAAGCTTGCCGATCCTCGGCCAGTTGAAAAGCTGGCTGGATAAAACGCAGCCCCAAGTCACACCGCAAAGTGTGTTGGGAAAGGCAGTGCACTATCTGGCGAATAACTGGAGCCGGTTGGAGCGCTACGTCGAGGCCGGCCATTTGCCGATCGACAACAATCTTGCGGAGCGTGCGATAAAGCCGTTTGTCATTGGGCGTAAGGCGTGGCTCTTCAGTGACACGCCTAAGGGCGCCACGGCCAGTGCGCAGCTCTACAGCCTGCTCGAGACCGCCAAGGTCAACGGCCAGGAACCCTATACATGGCTGCGCCATGTACTTGAGCGGCTGCCTCACGCCTCATCGATAGCAGACTACGAAGCCCTGCTGCCGTGGAATTGCTTGCCAGAGATGCCACGGTAACCCGCTAACCAAGTGCTGGGCAGGTGGGGTTCATGGATCGCACTCAGTGCAAGGTGCCTGGTGGCCCAGTCCAATCACCGGCCTTACAAGCCAACATTGCGCTTTGTTGCGATCCCCAAACACCCTTTCCGCGACCGAAAGAATTTGTTCGTATCGTCCCAGGAAGCACCGATGCTCTGCGCTGCCAAGGGTGGCGAGCCACCGTATCCCACGGAGCTGCTGATCCACCTGCTGGTGCTCCTTAAAGATTTAAAAATTTAGCCGCCATCAGATAGCGAAAGCGGTGCTTACATCGCTTCCGGATAATATACCGACGATTGGACAATCGCCTACTTACTCGGAGGTTATTCGTATGACGGCTTGTAGGGCGGTTCCGAATAGAAGGTAAACAGCACCAGCTTCTCGACGGGCTCATAAAACATGATGACTTTTTCCGGGCCACCTACTTGATAAGAGCCCGAAGACACCGTTGCAACATGATAGAACGGGTGCCCGGAGGGGCCCTTGGGATACACGGGCGTAATTCCGTTACACTCCTCAGCATAGTACAGCGGCATGCCACGCATCCCTACCAGCCAGAGATCCACATCGCCGCCGATTTGTTCTACAAAGGGATACCGATCCCGGCCTTCCACGCCCCTTCCGGGATGAAGCCAGTAAGGGTCATAAAGATATCCTGTCTTGCGGTAGCCGTCACGAACAACCACAAAAGAGGAACTGCAGTCCTTGTAGCATTCAATCAACTCGGATCGAGCATACGGATAGGGGTCTGAAAGGTCTGCATTTTCTGCATGAAGGAAGAAATAACGAGGATCACCCATCAGGCGGTAACGACCGTCTTCGATTTTGAATCCGATCCAGTTTGTTTGCAGCAAGGCGGAATGATAGTCCGTATGCTCGGTAGCATAACCGACCAGACGATCTTCGCCCGGTTCAAGCGGACACAGCATATGCGCGTAACCAGACCACTCCCGATTAACCGTACTCAGATCAATACTGAAAAGCGGGTGCAGATGTGTGGCAAGGTCGGTTTGATCGGGAACAAAAACGAACTCAGGCTCTGGAAACATGTAAAAATCGGAAGGCTCCTGCGTGTAGTCAGGGCGTCGCGCGATCATCTCCCGGCATACATTTTTGAACGGATCACTATCTCGCCCCTCCTCCCTGAAATTCTTCGCAAGCTCGATAAAAATATTAAAATGGGCATCACTGAGGCTGGAAAGCTCTTTGGCAGAAAATTTGTAATTGTTGCTGTCATGCATCGACAGAACGAAGGATTGCAAATACTGTGCGGAGGCATCCCGCCCGTTGATCAATAAATCGGCATGTGTCTGAAAAGGCGATTCATACATGGCGTTACCGTCCGAGATATTTTAGGTAACCATCTGGAAAGACCTGGCAGGCCAATCGGAGCATTCCGATTGAACTACCAGACATAAACGACTTTAAACCGTTCCTGGATGTCAGTCCTGATTGATATGCGCCATCATGCCATTGACATCGACTGCACGTATGTACCGTGCTGGGTTGGCGTCATTGACGACTTCCTCAAAATGCTTTTCACCACAGAGGATTTTGGCACCCTCGACGTGGCGCAGATCGCCCCACCAGGTGCTGCCTTTGGTTTCCACGACGAAGTACAGTCTTTCCTTGCCTTCGTCATCGACGACCACCGCCCAGTCCGGGTTATAGGTGCCCAGCGGCGTTGGAATTTTGAACCAGGACGGCAGCTTCGCATAGACTTTCACGTCTTCGTTGCTTTCCAGCTGTACGGCAAAGTTTCTCTCTACGCCCGCCGAGTCATAGACGACATGCGTATAGACAGACTTTTGCGTTTCGAGGGTATTTTTCAAATAGCCCTTCAGCTCCTCCTGCTGGAAAAGCTCCTGTGCATAGAAGTGCTCGTCACCAATTTTGCTGTACTTAATGCCATCGACCAGCGCCAGACGTTTGGTGCGGTTGATGGCCTCTGAAGCAAAGTCGATGAACTGCTGCGGGTTGCGGGCGAAGTCCTGCAGGCGGCGGCTCTCGGTGAGGATTTTGACGATGCTGCTGCGGGTCAGTTGCGTCTTGTCCTGCAAATCCGTGATGATGTCAGGAAGCTCAATGTCATTCTCATGGATCGTCGTGAATTGAGAGGCGCCAGTTTCCTTGGTTGTCACGCCGCCTTTGCCTATCGCAATGTCAGCTTTCCGGAATTGCGCCCTGGTTTTGAGGATGGGTGGGCAATCCAGAATGGCTTTGGCACAATCAGCAATGAGCTTGTCATTGTTGAAATCGACCCGGTAGGTCGTCTTGTACTTGATACGCTCCCAGAGCGCCTTGAACTCCTCACTCTGAAGAACGGCCTCGCGGGTACGGATGGTTCTGCGGTCGTCCGCATTCTTGATATCGAGCTTGCCCGCGAGCTTCTTCAAAATGCGCAGGATGTCTTCTTCAGCTTCATCCGCCTTGCACCCAAGCTCGGCTTTAATATCGTCCGGCAGCTTGAAGCTGCCGTCTTTCAGAGCCGATCGAAGGCTGTCCTGGATCTTGCCTTTGGCATCAACAAAATCTTCGCTCTTTAGGAATTTCCGGATTTTGTCAGACTGCTCTACACCAAGCGGCGCTGCTTCGCCTTTATCGTTGACGATCAGCACCGTCGCGAACTGGTGAGACTCTACGATGCCAAAGCGGATGCCGGTATCTTCTTCAATCTCCTTCTGAAGGTTTTCAGCAAACTCTTCATAGCTCTCGGTGGCGATCACGGTGAGCGTGTTGATGTCAGAGCCACGCAGGCGCTGCCCTTCCTGGTTGACGCAGAGGCGCAAGCCCCGCCCGATGGTCTGGCGACGCTCCCGCTCAGTCCCCATTTCACGCAGGGCGCAAATCTGGAAAACGTTCGGGTTGTCCCAGCCCTCTTTCAGGGCTGAGTGGGAGAAGATGAATTTGAGCTTGGTGCTAAAGCTCAGCAGCTTTTCCTTCTCCTGCATAATCAGGTTATAGGCGCGCTCGGAGTTGTCGCGACCGGCTTGCGTGTTTTCCGCTGTCTCGACAAGCCTTGCCTTCTTGTCGATGGAGAAATAACCGTTGTGGACTTCGGCGGCATTTGTCTCCAGGTCGATTTCGTTGAAGAGGCTTCGATACTTTTCAGACTTCGCGAGCTTGGTATATTCCTCTTCAAACATCTTGGCATATTTGCCTTTGACCGCATTGCCGTCTTCGTCGTACTGACGGTAGTGCTCGACGCTATCGATGAAGAACAGGCTCAACACCTTGATAGGCTGCTTGTTGGCGGCAAAGGTCAGCTCTTTGTCGAGGTGCTCTTTGATTGTGCGGCGGATCATCAACCGCTTGATCTCATCCGGGTTGACACCGCCAATGGCCTCACCAGGAGTCAGGGTTTCGTCAAGCCCCGGCCCCTTGATCTGAACGGACTCGTTGTTTTTGCCACAGGTGATCGTGCCGATCTGCATGTTTTCGTAAATGGCGCGGTTAGCGATCTGCTCCAGATCGTCGCCATCTTCAACGGTGAGGATCTCGCGGCTGATTTTTTTGCCGCGCTGCACGTCGATCTCGACCTTTGCCGTAATCGAGCCTTTACGGTTGTGCGTGGATTCAAGTCTGACATAAGGCTTATTGTTAGCGCCCTCGATCTGAAGCGAGGCCACTTCAATTTGCTTCACCAGGCCGCGATCATAAGCATCGACAGCGTCAAGACGATAAACCATGTGGTGTTTATCGACGTGCGTTGCTGAGTAACGCAGGGTGCAGAGCGGGTTCATGGCATCCAGTGCCTTCTTGCCCTGCCCTTGCAGACCGCCATCCACGCTTTGCGGCTCGTCCACGATGATGATCGGACTGGTGGCCTTGATCAGGTCAATGGGGCGCTCACCGCCCGTGCTCTCATTTTCTTTATAGAGGTTGTTAACGTCTTTCTTGTTAATAGCCCCTACCGTCGTCACCATGATCTGGACGTTCGAGCTGGTGGCGAAATTGCGGACTTGCCCAAGCTTGGAGGAATCGTACAGAAAGTACTCGTAACCCTTGGCCTTTGGATACAAACCTTCAAAATGCTCACTCGTAATTTGGAGAGTCTTATAAGTACCTTCTTTAATCGCTACTGAAGGCACCACAATCACAAACTTGGTAAAGCCGTAGTTCTTATTCAGCTCAAATATCGTGCGCAGATAGACATAGGTTTTCCCTGTGCCGGTTTCCATTTCGACGGTAAAATCACCGCTCGTGAGATCACCAGCAGGACGCAATCCGTTATCGAGTTGGATAGTATGCAAATTATCGAGAATATCATCATCGAGCAGTTGCAGACGGTTGCCAACACCGAGCTCGCTTTCCGCCAGACCAAGCGAGGCCTGCGGCCCCGCATCTGGACGGTGGGTCACAGTGAATTCAGATCGCGAGACTTCTTGACCTTTAAAAAGTCCGATAACAGACGCAATCGCCGCCATCTGGTATTCAAGATTGTCTTCAAAATGCAGCTTCATCAGAGAAACTCCTTACAAGCTGCGCACGTGAGAAATGCCATTTTGTTCTAGAATGGCGGCCATATTTGTCTTCGCAATGTCATCGCTGAATGCGCTGTCACGGAAGAAAACATGTGTATCCGAGATCGGGTTCAATTCTCCATGCCACTTGAGAATCCCTTGTGCAACATTTTCAACATCCGCCCCGGTTATTGAGTGATCAAGACACGCGAACAGCACGCCGTAGCCGATACTAAAAATTTCTTTCCCGGATACAAGCCGACTTTTGACAGGAACAGCCAAATCGATACCGCGCTTAACTAGAAGCTCGTAGAGAACATCTTGCTCAGTACGCCCATCAATCAAATGTTCCTGATGAGACAGCAGAGTCTGCTCAAGGTCATTACGGTCTGGACTCCATGCCCGAATATTGGAGTTAGCAAGTTTAAAGACTTTAAACCCGGAATTTGGATGAGTCTTACCAGCAGTGCACCGTCTTAGCCTTTCCTTCGTAACATCAGATATGTTTAGCAAACCCAGCTTTCGAGCTGTAATTCCATGAGGCTTGCTCTCGTCGATAGCTTCTGGCAACTGCACCAGTATGAATCTAGGCTGTTCAAGATCAAGAACAGCTGCGCCGGTACTTCCAGACCCTGCAAAAAAATCTAGAACAATATCATCGGCATTGACACCAGACACCTTCATCATTCGCTTTATCAGCTCTGTAGGTTTGACTGTATCAAATGGAACCTCGCCATCGAACGTGACCTTTAACTCTTTTACACCAGACCTTGTAGTCCCAGAGTCTTTTGCGAACCAAATTGTTTCTGGTGTACGCCCGTCAAGATCAGCAAGGTATATTTTCCTGATAATCCTTGTTTCATCTTCACTGAAAAATATTTCCCCAGTATCAATTTTGCTACCAAGGGTCTCCTTACTCCACCGCCACCCGTTATCAGGCGGATTAATTACTTTCCCTGACGGAGTTGTAATTGGGTATTTCAGGTTTTTTCGATACAGTGCATTCCTGACGTCGCCTGTCCGCCAGTCACCCTTGGGATCATTATCTGGATTGGAGTAGGCTTTATTGTCCTCATCTGTTCTCTCAAGCGACATGAGCTCGAAATCTTCAGATTTTCTATACATCAAAATATGGTTATGATGCACAGAAAATATTCCAGAATATCCTTTCGGCTGGACACTATGCTGCCATATGATATTTGTGATGAAATTTTCCTCACCGAAAATTTCATCACAAAGCATTCTCAGTCTCGGCGCTTCATTATCATCAATAGATATAAATATTGCACCATCATTCCTCAACAATGACTTCGCCAACTTTAGCCTTGGATACATCATATTGAGCCAGTTCGTATGGAATCGACCAGAGCCCTCAGTATTACTGGACAGCTTCAAACCCTCACTACTCTTTTGCCCAGTGTATTGCAGATACGTATCTAAATTATCCTGATATTTGTCCGGATAAATGAATTCATTTCCGGTATTGTATGGCGGATCAATGAATATCATTTTGACCTTTCCAGCGTAGCTCTTTTGCAAGAGCTTCAACACTTCAAGGTTATCGCCTTCAACAAAGATATTTTTTGTCGTATTCCAATCGATACTCTCTTCCGGGCAAGGCAGCAGAGTTCCCGTCGATGGCGTTAGCGCTATCTGACGTGCTTTCTTCTTTCCATGCCAGTTCAGGCCGTACTTTTCTTCACTCTCATCAACGGCTCCGGCGTCACCCAGAAGCTGCCGCAGCGTATCAAAATTTACACCACCTTCTCCGAAGGCCTCAGGAAACAAGCTTTTGAGCTGCTCAATATTTTCACTGACGATGTTTGCAGTCTCACCGTCCTGTAGGGTAACTAATTCCATAGCGGCCTTACTCATCAGATGCTCTCTCTAATTTTTTCAATTACGTCATTGATCTGTTTGATCTTGGTATTCAGCTCAACCTGCCGCCCCATCTGCTTCTCTTTTTTCAGCTTGTTGGCGATCTCTGTCTTTTGCAGGTTGAGCTTTTCAAGCTCACGGAGCCGCTCAAGACGGCTCTCATTGGGTTTATTTTCTATATTGTCGGTCACGTCTCGTTCATAGCGTCCGCTATGGGCGGCACAGTTAATAGCTATGACACGTTCGGTCAGGCTTTTATAGAAACTAAGGAAATTGGCGAAGGAAAAACTGTTGATATGACAGTCTTCCAAAAATCCTGCCTGTGCCGCTGTTGGCGCGGCCAGGTCGATCCAATCCGTGTAAAGGGGGTCTTCGACCACCCATTTTTCCTTGTCCGCCTGGTTGATGCGCTTGTCGGACACGCTGAGACAAATCTGGTTGCCTTGCGTGAACAGCAGAATGAGCGGATATGGGATCGACCGCTGCATGAAGTTCGCGATCCGCTTCAGCCGCTTGGCCGAAGTCAGATCGACCTGAAGCATCGCGATTTCAGAGAAGTCGCGTTCGCTATCAACATAGGCCGCGATATTGATCGTGGCGGCTTTCAGGGTGTAGAGCCAACGGATCTTATCAACGTCGTCCTTCAGGGCCGTTTTATCGGCGATGTCCAGCACCCCGTTTTCAAGAAAGAGCTTCTTGAAAACAGGCTTGTTCAATTCACAAGACCTGGGAATTGAAAGATGGTCGATGAAGGCTTCCAGAGTACCTGGCGTCATAGCGTGTGCTTGCCTTACGGAGCGTCCGTGATGATGAGGTAGGTTACAACAGCAAAGTCCTCAATGCCCTGGCTGCTGATCGCGGTCAGCACCGTACCGCCTTTCGTGAAGAGGCTTTGTACGCCCTTTTCTTCGCTCTTGCCTGCAATGCTATCCACCGCGACGGCGATTAGCTGCTGGTAGTGCGCCATGTCGGAACCATTCCTTGTACGGTCGTTTACCTGCCCGGCCGCCTCCTCATCAACAGCTGTCGCCGAGAGACCGTGTTTCTTCAGAAGGTCGAGTACCTTCTTGCTTTGCGTGAAGTTGAGCTCGACGACGGCTTCGTCCGTGACATAGACCAGGAAGAACGGCGCAAGCGGATAGTTCTCGTCCACCTGGACGGCGCGATGACCATCCCTGATGCTCTTCAAGCAGAAGATGACGCCGGGCTTGAGGCCGTCAGCTTTGAGATCGGCATCAATGGTGACTGCCGCATAGAGGCCGTGGGGAGCCTGCGCCAGCTGGTGCAACCCCTTCTTCATGTAGCCCGAAAGATCCATGCGGAAGTCGTTCAGGGTTAAGTCGGTGATGGAGACGCCACCCGCCATGTCTTCCAGATCGACCACGGCATCTTTGAGTTGCTGAAGCTGCCTGCGTCGATATTCCAGGTCGTTCATTTCCTGGGCGTTGGCGTCGATGACGTTTTCCTCGCCCGTGGCCGAGACATCCAGAAGCATCATGCGGCCTGCCACCCGTGCTTCCAGATTGATGTATTCGTCCAGCTCCATATTCGGCCAGAAGTTGATGAGTTGGATTCTGGTATTTTTCGAGCCCAAGCGATCAACGCGACCAAAGCGCTGGATGATCCTGACCGGGTTCCAGTGAATGTCGTAGTTGATGAGCGTGTCGCAATCCTGAAGGTTTTGACCCTCGCTGATGCAATCAGTGGCAATCAGCAGGTCAATCTCAGCCTTCGCGTCGGGATCAATCTTTCCGCGCTCCTTAGACACAGGGGAGAAAGCTGTCAGGAGGTTGTTCAGATCCGAGCCTGCTCCGGCAAGGGTCGTCTTGTTGGTGCCGCCCCCCGTGATGAGGGCACTGTGGATACCTAGTTCGTCCCGCGCCCAATCGACAAGATGGGTATAGAGGTACTTCGCGGTATCGGCAAAGGCCGTGAAGACGATGACCTTCTTGTTTCCCGGATTAAGGGGCTCTCGGACTTTTTGGGCAATGACCTCTTTAAGCCTTTCGAGCTTTGCATCGCGTGGCGCACCCACGGTTTGCGCGGATTCGACGATAGTGGTCAGGAAGATCCTGTCCGCCTCCAGCTCCTGCCGGAACCGGATGAGATCCATGTCCTGGAGCAGGACGCGGGTTTTATTGCCGATCATGAAGGGCTCAAGTTCCGGCGAGTCCATTTCAAAGTCGTGAATATCCTCGATATTCAGTGCTTCGATGTCGCCGCTTTCATGGGCGTCGATTTTCTGCAGCAGCGCTACCACCTGCGCCAGCAGTTTTTGGGAGGTGAGCGTGAACGAGCTGATCGAGCTCTCCATGCGCTTGAGCAGGTTCACCCGCATCAGGTGGATCAGGCTCTCTTCCCGGTCGACCTGCTTGAACACGCCCTTGCCATCGCCCACAGCGTTGTCATAGCGCCGCGCGTACTCATCCTTCTTGTCAGTCCGAACGAACTTCATCGGCGAGTAGCCTGCGAGCGACAGCCTGCGGATTGTCTTGTTCACTTCCTTGAGCGGCGGAAATTCGTGGGTGGCATCGATGTCCGCATAGATGTTCTGCGGTGGCAATCGCACGGGGAACTGGCCGATATCTGCCGTGCCGTAGTATTTCTGAATATGCTTGCGGGAGCGCGCGATGGTGACGATATCGAGCAGCTTGAAATAGTCAAAGCTCATCGTATCCAGCAAGGACTCGACGCTACGGCTTTCAGGCGGTTGCTTGACCCACTGGTTGAACTGCTTCTGAGCCAGGCGCAGTGTGCTTTCCACATTTTTAATGCCGACATCGCTGAAGGCGTCATCACGCCCCTCGGTGATGAAGGCGACCTGATTCTTCAGGTCGTTCATGCGGTTGTTTACCGGCGTGGCGGAGAGCATCAGCACCCTGGTCTTCACACCTGACTGGATGATGTCCTCCATCAGGCGGCTATAGCGGTTTTTGGTGCCTTTGGTGGGGTTGTTGTTGCGGAAGTTGTGCGACTCGTCGATGACGACAAGGTCGTAATTTCCCCAGTTCAGGGTTTCGAGATTGATCTCGCCGGAGCTGCCTTTCGTGCGCGACAGGTCGGTATGGTTCAGGACGTCATAGTTGAAGCGATCCTGGGCCAGCAGGTTGCGCTTGTCGTTAATGGTGTAGATCGTCCAGTTGTCCCGGAGCTTTTTCGGGCATAGCACCAGCACACGGTCATTACGCAGCTCGTAGTACTTGATGACGGCCAGCGCCTCAAAGGTTTTGCCCAAACCGACACTGTCGGCGATGATGCAGCCATTGTGCTTTTCGAGCTTGTCGATAGCCCCCAGTACGCCGTCCTTCTGAAACTTGTAAAGCTTGTTCCAGACAAGGGTGTCCTTGAATCCGGTCTTGGTCTTGATGATGCTGTCTTCATCGATGTCATCGAGGAAGTCTTTGAAAATGTTGTAGAGCGTCAGGAAGTAAATGAAGTCGCCCGGCTGGTCGGCGGCGATGAACTCCAGCTTCTCAAGGAGCTCATCCTTGATGTCGCGCGCTTTAGGGGCGTCCGACCAGACAGAGTTAAACCAGGACAGAAGCTGCTTGGTCGTTTCCGGCTCGTTGATACCGGTATTCATCAGCGGGGTGTCAACCTGAACTTCACCCAGACCTGCAGGAGTGAAGGCAGAACTGCCGTGGATGGCAAAACTCCCCTGACTACCGTTTTCGACAAGAAACATGTTCTGGGCCGCATTGGCTGACCGCACATCGGCCTTGCTGGCGAGCCATTTAGCGCACTCTCTGGCGATGCGTTTCTGATCAAGCTGGTTCACAAGGCGCAGGTCAGCATCCGACCCGATGAGCGCCTGAAGCGGCGAGCCTTCCCAGTCAGACAGTAGTAGCCTTGCCCCATCGATGCGGGAAAGCTCCTTTTTGAGCGCCGAGAAGCCATAGATGGTGAATAGGCCTGAAAGCACGGATAGCTTCGATCCTGCGGTAAGGTGATCGCGCAGCGTGTTCCCAACATGACCGTTATTTCTGTTGTCCAGTAACAAAGCTTGTCCACCCTAGTTCAAGTGCGATTTTTGGTCGTTTGCTGGTCGATCCAGTCTTCTATAGCGTTTTTTCGAAACCGCCAGCTTCCCCCGACCTTGAAGCCAGGGATTTTCCCTTTGGCGGCCAGACGATAGGCTGTCTTCTCCGCCAGCTTCAGGTACCCGGCCACTTCCTTCAGGGTCATTATGTCTTCAGGCATTTCACCGCCCCCTATTTTGAGCTTGAGAGAATAGGGGAAAATCGGGGAATCAACAATCGCGACCTGACCTCACGACAGTGAGGCTAGAACGCCTTTCGCGTACTTCACCTCAGCCGAATTGAACATGAGAGATCAGCTTCGCCTGCGCGGTGAGCCCTACCCTCTTCCATGGCTGGGTCGCTCAACGAGAATCAGTTCTGCAGCAGGTGAATGCGCAGCATGGTTTCCAGTGGATACGGCTTGCGACCACCGCCAACCTTTGGGTAATGCGGCTCGATCAATGCCACCAAACCGCTCCACGGCACCACCTGCTCCATCTCGGCCAGGAAACGCTCGCGACGGGTTTGCTTGCGCTTACCGGCGTACTCGGAATCGGAGAAGCTCATCTGACTCATGGGATGGAGGGCTTGTAGAGGGCAGTTGGACGGAGGGCTATTTCAGCACAGGTCAGATGACTTGTGCTGACTTGATCGGAGAATCCTTAGTTCGCAAATCTTCAGAAATTTGAGCTGCACTGCCTGTGCTACTGATCCAGCGCACCGACTCCACCCCCGGTTCCTTGCAATTATCATATCGTTCAAGATGAGCAATGAATGCGCGTCGCGCTTGGTCATAATTGCTACGCTCTTGATTGAGATTCCATGTCACCACATAGACAGCCATTACGTTACTCCTGTTAGCGTTGTTGTTGGCTGCTTGAGATTGAGCGATTGCCCACCATCACTTCAATAGCGCAGAGTGTTTTCTGGGGGGGGGGGGGGCGATATTTTGGCGACAACAATCGATACATTTGCATGCATCCTACACGCGGTGCTTGGACGAGACAGGACTATTTTCATTCGCCCACGGTTTTGCATCAAAAAAAATATTGCTGCTTATAGAAAAATTATAAATCCAAGAGTGCAGCAGTAGCCAACACTACTTCAGGATGGATTAAGCCCCGTTCGCACACCACGGGAAAGGGCCTTTCCGCCCCTTCCCGACACGACGTTTAATCAGAGATCAGCGTATGCAACCAATTTTAGCAGCAGCGCCTATTAGCTTGTCGGTAATGATAATAACGCGGATATTCTCGTCCATATTCTTGTTAGCTGCGTAACCGTAAGCCTGAACAACCAGATTGTCACACATGCCCCCAGCGCGCGACATATCGTCCATGGCCAATGCCGCTCTCTCAGCATCATCACTGCCGGAGGCCATCGAAGCATGATGGGTTTTTCGAAGCTGAGCGGGGCTATGGGCAAACCGGTACTCCTGGAGTGGGCCGGAGATCTTGTTCCGCAGTTCAACAGTTTCAGTCGAGGTGCCTCTGGCTTGCTCAACCTGATTCAGCAATCTTTCAGCCATATCCAGCGATTTAATATCGCTCAGATCCGCTGCATTGGCGGTTGCCAACGCCAACTTGGCGTCCATGTTGCCCAGCTCACTGGATTGTTGAAGGAGGCTGAGATACATGGTTCTCGACTCATCCGTTAGCTCATTCGCCACCCGCAGGGTTTGTGACTGAGTGTACAGGTCAGCCCCCAATTGAACGTCAGTCTTAATGGGCGTTCGCGCGCGCTCGGCCTCATTCTTTCTGAGCTGCACGAATGCGCACCGATAAAATATTTCCGAGCTTTGCTGTTCCGACTCATCAGGTGACTTGCCGGCAGCTTGGGCCTTGTTGCAGATACCGTAATACTGACTGTTAAAACTTTCATGCTTACTCACAATTTCTTGAGTACGCGATTTTGACACGCCGGCCAGCGACGCTTTGAAGCTGGTTGTATGGCGGATTTGTTCAGCATTCAGGGCATTCGACATACACTGATTTTTTTGAAGCGCCGTTGGATCGCTCTTGTAATCCATGCAAGCCGCATAGGGATCGGCAATTTTTAGCCCTATCGAAGACAGCTCGGTGAGCATGTTATTTCGACGCTCCAACGACCGCTCACCTGCAACCACAAGCTGATCGGAGGCCGCTTTCTCAGCGAGAATTTTATCGTCCCTAACCTTGCTGATAGGCAGACCTTGATTGAGGAGATACGGCATTTCTCCGTCAATCCGCTTCAAGAACGCATCATAAGCCCTAGCAACCTCCCTGTACCGCCACGTGTCACACAATGTGGCGAGTGCCTGCCTGGCAGGAAGGATTAGCCCTGCTGCAGTGGACGCCGCTTCTATGGCAGCTTGGTCAGACAGTCCTGGGTTAACCCATTTCGGCCCACGGCTACGCAGGTACTGCGCCAATATACCGCTGTACAAATGTGCGACACCAATTCCGCAGGACTTCTCATCAGCCTTAAAGTTTTTATCACCTATCACACTGGTTAGATAGCTTTTAAACATCTCACGAGCTTGCTGGGGATCGGTCGCCAGGCGTGTATACGGCACATTCACACCCTGCTTAGCTATGGTGGCTGCAATCACAGCGCTGTTGCGATAGACGTCGTGCGGGACACCCTGCTCAACACCTGGGTCGAGCGTACCGAGTGAGCGCCAAGCCGCAGGCTCCGTGAGAAAACTGACAAAAGATGCCATTTCTTCTTCGCCTTTTGCCACGGCTTGCTGTATAGCTACCAAAGTAAAAGCGGCCAGCAAAATCTTACGGATCAATTCATTCTTCCTTGGGCTGAATGAGCTTTTTAGTTGACGTCGACGTCACACATTACTCGACGGTGGCATCTCTTGAATGCCTTGTGAACTCGACAAAGGTGTCGGCAGGATTATCAACAAATTGAGGGGTTAAGCAAATAAGCCCTTACTGGGCGCCTGGACGCACCTTCCCCCAGAAATGGCAACGCTCACGAACCATGTCAAGCAAAGGCCTCAAGGCGACCCGGATTAGTCGAAAAACGCAAACACTCAGGTCGCTCAAAACATAATTGTTCGCGGATCTAGCGGCGCGTAACCTCACCTCCAAGCCTCCCGTCAATTGAGTCGGTGAGCGCCAACACTCAGCAGCCTCGCCCGAAATAAAAATAAAAGGAAGCAGGTATGTCCACACATGGGTTTAAGAATGCAGCGCTTCGTCTCGCCCCCATTTTGACAATCGGAGTCCTTTGCTCTGCGGGTGCGCTCGCAGCAGAAGATCCTTTGGGCAGCCTGGTCGGTAGTGCCGCACTGGGGAAACAGTTGAAGGAGGACTATGGCGTCAAGGTTTACGGTTGGGCACAAGCAGGCCTGATCTACAACAACAACTCCACCGACGACGTCAGCAAGCAGGCTTTTTTCAACACGGATAAAGGCTTCAACCTCAACCAGTTGGCCTTAGGAATCCAGCGCTCCCCCGTCAGCAACGTCCAAGGGCGCATCGGCCCGTTCCGGCCCAATGCCGCAGGAAGCCGACTAGGGTTTCAACGTCACGACGGTCTATGGCAAAGACGCCCGTTACTTCAAGACCTGCGGCTGGGATGAAGACCTCGGGGTCAACCGGAACAACAAGCCCGAGGACGAGGCGTTCACCATCGCTCAGGCCTACCTGGAGTTCTACTTCCCTGTGCTCAGTGGCTCGGACTTGATGCTTGGCATCTTTCATACCCCGCTGGAGAATGAGATTGGCTTCCCGCTGCCATCCCCAGCGCCACAGACTTCTACAGCCACACCTATTCCTTCATGCATGGGCCAGCCAAGCATG
The DNA here is from genome assembly GCF_007633355.1 of Pseudomonas sp. BJP69. Lineage (NCBI taxonomy): Bacteria > Pseudomonadati > Pseudomonadota > Gammaproteobacteria > Pseudomonadales > Pseudomonadaceae > Pseudomonas > Pseudomonas sp. BJP69. The sequence goes on along the minus strand of NZ_CP041933.1, from coordinate 2,594,812 downwards.
CCGGTGCCCTGTACTCCTTCAAGCGGCCGTCGGCACCGGGCGATAGTATGCTCGGTTTTGAGGTCGGCGTCGTTCAGGGATGGAACAACCTGCAGAGCGAGAACCACGACCCGCATGTCATCGCCAACGTCCGCTGGCGGTCTGCCGACTTCGGCACCTGGGTGGACTGGGAGAACATCTACGGCAACGGCGCGGGCGACAGCTTCGCCAACTGCGCCTGTGGCTCGCCCATGCCCGCTGGCAATAAAGACGACACAGCCCAGCGCTACGAGACCTACCTGACCGTATCGCACCAGCTCGATCCGACCAATCGAATTGCTGTTGAGACCTCGTACGGCAAGCAAAAGAACGGTGCGCTCGCGGGCTTTGCCAACAAAACCGATGCCACCTGGTACGGCGCCAACTTCAACTTCCACCATCAGTTGAGCGAGAACCTGAGCTGGAACAACCGCGCAGAGTGGTTCTACACCGATGCGCCGGTACATGTGGTAATGGCCAATATCGACTCGCGCACCGATATCCCTGACCCCAGCTGGGGCAGCTTCTACGCGGTCACCACCAACCTTTCCTGGCTGCCGACGCCGAACCTGCGCCTGCGCCCCGAGGCGCGTTACGACATCCACTCTGGGCCTGGGCGAGATGCTTTCGGCGATGGAAATCGGGATGCACAACTGGTGCTGTCGTTCGACGCCACCGTCTTCTTCTAAACCCTGTCCGCCACCTGACCTGGTTCAGGTGGGCGGCCAGACCTGGCCTTCACCCCAACGTCGGAGCTGACCATGCGAGACGACAACAATAAAAAACCTCGTCGGTGGTTTACCGGTAACGCGGCGCAACTTCCTGCGCGCCACTGGCATCGTGGCGGGTACCGCTGCACTCGCCACCATGCCCTTCGGGCCACTGCTGGCGGCTGAGCGTACCATCAAGATTGGCTACGTCAGCCCGCAAACAGGGCCGCTCGCCCCCTTCGCTGCAGCTGACCAGTACATCCTCCAATCGCTGCAGCGCGTGATGAGCAACACCATTGGCATTGGCGGCAAGACCTACAAGTTCGAGGTCGTGGTCAAGGACAGCCAATCGAACCCGAACCGGGCAGCGGAAGTTGCCAGCGAGCTGATTCTGTCTGACAAGGTTGACCTGATGCTGGTGTCTTCCACATCCGAGACGACCACCGATGACTTCTCGGCGCAGCTGTCGGCATTCAAGAAGGCCAACACCGAAATCGTCACAGGGGTGGTCATCCCGCCCGACCTCACGACCTTCTGGACGCAGGCGCGCCAGCAGAACTTCGAGCCCAAGATCGTCTCGGTCGGTAAAGCGCTGTTGTTCCCGAGCGCAGTCGAGACACTCGGCAAATCAGGGCACAACCTCTCGACCGAGGTCTGGTGGAGCCCCAATCATCCGTTCAGCTCCTCCCTCACGGGTGCATCATCGAGCCAGTTGGCCAACGAGTTCACCCAGGCCACCGGCAAGCAATGGACGCAACCGCTGGGCTTCGTTCACGCGCTCTTCGAGCTGGCCGTCGACATCCTCAAACGAACTGAGGAAGTCGGTAATCCTGAAGCGGTTCGAGACGCGCTGCGCAAGACACGCCTGAATACCGTGGTGGGGCCGGTGAACTGGAGCGACAGCCCGAGCAAGAACGTAGCGAAGACGCCTCTGGTTGGCGGTCAGTGGCGCATGCAGGGCAGCGGCAAGTTCGATCTGGTCATCACCAGCAACGCCAGTGCTGCCGTTATTCCCGTTGGCGGCGAAATGCAGCAGATTGTTTACCGGTGAGGAGGTTGTGATGGAGCAGCTACTCGCACTGGAAAATGTGCATAAGAGCTATGGTTCATTCAAGGTAACCGAAGGCGTCGACCTCTGCCTCGGGCAGGGCGAGGCGCTCGGCATCATTGGGCCCAACGGAGCAGGCAAGAGCACTCTGTTCAACCTCATCGCGGGAGGCGTTATGTCTACTCAAAAAGGCCAACCGGCCGGCTGGTTCGCTGACGCTTCTAGATCGCAAACGGCTCGAAATGGCACGTATGTGAAAACCGAGGATGACTTGGGCTCAGTCTTTACGCCAGAGTGTTGCCGCGACCTCGCCAACAACCTTCACACGATCTTTCGCAACTGGGTGGCGAGCTTGGGGGCGTTCAGAAGGGAAACCTTAGGCCTTCGCTAAGTACTCACTGCTGAGCAAAGCTCCATGCAAGCAGAGCTCGCAGGCCGGCACGGCCGAAGAGCGTGAGGATGGAAGCCCGCAGGGCCGAGACACAATGTGGCTCGGTTCACGACAGCCGTCCGCGGATGCGGCACGCCCAGAAATCCCCGGACACAACGTACACAACCACTTGCCAAAAACCTGTTTGCCTGGAGTGTCGCAAGCCTCGGTGCCCAATGAAAGCTGGGAGGCAACACTCACCCTACCATGTAGCCCACCCCGAATTTCGACTGAATCTACGTAAGAGTCACCGGCGCTGCCCCAGGAAGCCGAACTGCCAACGTCATGAATATCACCTCGCTCGAAGGGCTTTACGCCTTGGCCATCTGCAGGAAATCCCGAAGTGAGTTTCGACCGCCTTCTCGGCGAAACGCAGCCATCACATAGCGGCTACCTTCCACCGTGGTCAGCACCCAAAACCGCCCTTCCTTCTCAACCCGATTGACCTTTGCCGTCTGAACGACACGACCATCAGCATAACGGCCTGCAGGGTCGTCACCTTCAAACCCAAACATCACACCTCCTCCGACTCGAGACATGATGAAAGCATCTGTTAGGTAGGCGGTAACAGGCTCATCGAACCCTTGCTCCATCGCCCGGGCGATTCGCCTCAAATCGAAGTCAGTGTGCCGCTTGCTGAGAAAGTCGAGATTGATGGAGGTGGTCATTGAGTATCCTTACAACATGAAGCGCCGGCGGGTAGGCCGCTAAAGGCCTCAGCTTTGGAAGCAGCGACGCGATTCTTAAAAGAAAGAGAAGATGGTTTTGAGGCTGGCCTTCTGACGACGTCCGGGGCCTAGCAGCACGTAGACAGTGTTCCTCGTTGCAGCGAAAACCCCATCCACGAATGAGGCACACATCGTCGACCGAACCCAGCCACCAGGTGGGAAACGCCCTTCACTGTCGTCAACAACGCAATGGGCAAAAACGATCAGAGGCAACAGGCCTACGGCGTTGACCTTGGCAAGCTCTTCCTCGGTTAGGTCAGGCTCGAACAGCGTCCAGTTCTCGACGATGCAGTACGACCTACGTGGGAAACGCTCGACAACCAGAGCACGAGCAGCTTCAACAGAGAGCTCAAGGCCGGCAGCCGGGACATGGTTATCTAGTAGGAGCTCGCTGTCGACTGAGCCTTCGAGCTTACCTTCGCTCATTGCAAGCTCCTTTTCGCGCTCAGGGAATCGTACAAAACCCGCATGTTGGTGAGCGACGCCACATCTAGATTCGAACGATACGAGTCGTGATAAACAGCTCCACTATCAACCGTGACTACACAAACGGCATCACGAGCCTGGTCATCTCCGATCGCCAGGCTCTTCACCTTCTCCATCCGCCATGCACCGCTACCATTCATGTTCGCTGGGGTGACAACCTGGATCTCTTTGACGTAAACCGCCTCGTCCTGAGCCTGGAGGACTTGCTGCAATTTCAGCTCGTCATTGACCATGAGCTCAAACTCATGACCCTTGCCCTGCGCGACCATCACAACCGAGAGATGGAACCAGTGCTTTCGGAGCATTCGCGTCACGGCATGCCAATGAGCAAGCCCCTCACCAAACATCCCTGGGAGGCCTGCCATATCATTGTCGTCTGTTCTGAACATCGATCATCTCGGTGAAGCCATCGCTTGGGCGACGCATTGAAAATTTCGGGTTGTTGCCCTACCGCGGCCCTGCGTGGCGGCTCCGACTAATCCGTATCAGAGGTGAACGTGCACGGCACACATGGCACTGCTGCGAACCCGTGTCCCCGAGAGCCTTAACCCTAGTCGATCGGTGCATACAGGGCCGTGTGAGCCTGTCGTAAAGGTTTTCCATAAATTGGCGATGAGCACTGAGCTCGAGATCAAACGTCCGGCTCCGCCTCGCTCGACCAATCAGGCGCCCCGTGCAGAACAGGGAATATATTCCATGGATTGAATTTAATCAATGTGGCTCTATCCTCAGCTTTGAGGAGCCGTCATGCCACTGAGAGAGTCATTAGCCGCAGTCCTTCGGCTCGTGAGGACTTCGCGCGGCCTCAGCAAGGATGACTTCCAGGGTCTGGTTGACCCCAAGCACGTGTACAACCTCGAAACCGCCAAAAGCGGCGTAACCCTCGATACGCTGGAAGCATTGGCCTCAGTGCTTCAGGTCGATGCCCTCACCCTCCTCACCGTCGCAGCGAGCCTTGATCGAGGCCAATCTCACAGTGAGTTGCTCCTGCACCTCCGACTGGACGCCCAGCGACTGGCGGAATTAGGTGTGATAGCAAGATGGCCTGGAGAATTTCAGGAAGGATCACTTGTAAAGACCAAGCCCGGTCGGAGGACGCCTCCGGACACAGTAGAGGCTATTCTGGCTTGCCGCGATCGAGGGTTGAGCCGAAAAGAGACTGCAGATGAAGTGGGAGTGCATCAGTCTACTGTCGGCAGGATCTGGAAAAGAGTACAAGCTTTATAGCCTTGACGGGCTAAGCATACGTAAGTGGTGTGGTTCAGATGTCGGTGGAAAAGCCTGCTGCTCGCCAAGCAGTCATCTTAAGGACAACAACACAGCGTTGAGCCCATCCATAAACTCGGCGATATTCTCGGTCTCATACTTTCTGAGGGCTTTCAGCTGGTGGGCTATCAACTCACCCTCTTCCCTACTTGTGCAGACTCGTGCAGCTAAAGAACCAAGCATGCGTGGATTTTTGGGCAATGAACGCCGCACCATGCGATTTCCATGAATGGCATTATTGATATCCTTGGCTGGATAGAGGCCTAAGAGCCACCCCATTAACAGCATTGCACCCCCTCGCTGAACCCCGTTGGCAGAGTGCATTCCGAAATCCAGTCGGTCTTGCACATTCAGACACCAGCGATATGGAGATCTTGGTGGATGACCAAAACCAGATGCTGCTACTCCTTCAACTGCATGGAGCGTACGCCTACTTAGGAGAAGTCCATATAAACTATGGAGTACGTCAGACTCCAACGGATGAGTTGCGACACGTTTTTGTATCCAAGCTTGAGCCTTTCCAGCCAACAACGCCAATCGTCTTTCCTCAGGCTTCGCTGGACTACGCCCTCGCCACAAATTGTGCAGATAGCAATCCCACATACGGCTTTCGATTGGCGGGAGCGTTGGTGGACATGTAAGTAACCTCTGGTGTTCAGGGCAATATGCAGATGTGAGATAACACCAGTCTTTCTTCCAGACAGGGAAACGAAATGAGAAAAAGCTGTGAGCAAGACAGTCCTCACAGGATAGGTTTCTGTAGTGCAAATTTGTTAATGGCAACCCACTACTGCGAAAGTAACCTCCAATAAAGGTAGTGCACTCATCGTAGGTGTCTTGGAGCACAGAGATCAGTTCACTGGACTCATCAAACTCCACATCAGAGTCATAGGTTTGCGGCCATTCAGAAATCAAACCAACTTCAAGAGAGCCTGGGGTAGAGTACCTCTGAATGGCCATGCGAAATAGGTGCGGATTCTCTAGCTGCTCCAAGGAAAGCCCCCGGCATACCCATGACAGAATGGTTTCACCTGTAACAATTTTAGGATGCCCAATGCCGCTATGAATATTCAACATTTAAAATCTCCAAAGGTGTGAAATATGCCTGGGAGTTGCAACTTGACCTTTGGTCAAGACGCCACTCATTGCCAAAACTTTCATTGTCTGTATTACAGATCCGGTAGCACCACATGTAGAGCAATGGAGAAATGTCAAGAAATCCTCCCCGATCACTTGGCGTCTCTCAATGTTACAAGCCCTTGCCACATAGACCACAAATTGTTGAAATTCACTTCCGCTTGACCAGCACCGCAACTCTAAAACGCAATTCCGGCTGAATCGGAAGTCCCTAGCCAGGGTCGCGACGCTGTTAAAGTTTGTTAAAGCCACTACCACTTTAAGGAACTTTATTTCATTCCTCAAAAAAAGAATAAATTCACAAAGTTCAGGATGCTTTGATCTAGGCCCGCTCACAAAAGTATCAATATCGTCAATCACTAACACCACAGATAGCCCACTGCTGTTAATTTCACGCAGGAGGTTTAGCAGTGCTCCAGGTGAATCGTTGGCAATCCAATGTGGTAGCCCTAGCGCGCTTACGAGTGATTGCTTTAGTGAGCCACATAGATGCGCGTGGGAAGAGCGAATGACTATCGGCCATATTTTTCGAGCGCTATCAATCCGCGAGAACAGGAACGATAGCAATGTGCTTTTTCCGCAAAGTGGTTTACCTTGCAAAAAAACCAGGTCATTCAGGTGGAGAGCGCTGATGACCTGCTTCTTCGCCTGCATCTGAAGTTGGCACTTAAGGATTTTCATCTCAACTCATTCAGCCGGAAGCTCTTGAAGCCACTTAGATTTTCCCGCCTGCTTGAGAATTTCCATTGTGATCTTCTCTGTGCCGGACGATATAGCATAAGCTCCCGCGGCCTTAAGCAGGTCGCATATTCGACCGATAACACCTTCCGTTTTCAAATAGATATCGGTATTCAGTTCAGCAGAAGATAAGCGCGACGGAAATGCCAGCGGCATGATGCTTTCCCAAGTGTCGAGAAAATTCAGATATTCCGAGTCGCTCTGCTGCCACCTGGTCACCTCGTACTTTTCAAAGCGCCGTTCGTACTGAGGGTCAAAGCTGAGAGCATTAAGTGCCTCGGACACGCCAAAAACAAAAAAGCTCATGTAAAGCGGAGGGCCACACATGCCTCGAAGCATTGACAAAAATGCCAATTGTTCTTGGTTGGACAATTGCAGTACGGAATCCTGAAACTCATCCATGAAAATAGCTCTGACATCATTTGCCAAGCAATAATCCGTGATGATTTTGATGTCAACGCCAGCTTTACCAGGATCAAGGCCCAATGCGCCCATCAATTTCTCGCCGGGACGGGGGCGTACCCTTGTATTTTTTGTGTCGCGCACAAAATTTACATAGCGGATTTTACGGCACCATTCCTGATCCAACCCTCTCACTGCATTGCAGATCGTGGACTTTCCATAGTTGCTGCTCGCAGTCACTATAAGACAAGGTGCTTCCATGCATCCCCTTGGGATGTGAATCATATTATAAGCTATCGTCTGAACATTTCTCAGGTGCTCAGTAGAAATAACAACATCCTTTCGCATGAAGTCCATGCGGTCTCGGTCAGATAGTTCCATTGCAAAGCGTCGACTTTCCTCCAAGTGCTCGTACGGCATTACTCACCCCTTTCAATCGTTTTTATTATTACAAAACAAGGCGACTCCATTCATCATCATGGAAGGCGTCGCCTAGTGGTTAATCAAGTCAACGGCAGGGGTGATACATCACCCTTTCCAGTCAAGCTTTTTGCGAGTTTGATCAGAGGCAAGCGGCTTCAAATCAGTGTCAGCGGGCAAATCTTTCTCAATCGACTGCATTGATTGAGAAATCTGGGATTTCTTCGCATTACTCTGCCGGATTCTTTTGGTTTCCTTGACGGCGTTATCAACATCGTCAAGAGACTGAAGCCTTAGCTTATGGAGGTCAGGAGATGCAAGCTCACCGCGCCGACGCCTACCAGACTTAGTGCGAGCCACGTACTCGCTCATTGAGATAGGCTCTTTGGTTACATCGGCGTATGGGATATCATAGTATTTCCCATCCAATCGCAGCCAGATTTTGCCGAGATTAAGCGGGTTATACTTAAAAACGAGTCTCTGTCCGACCAGTTTGCGAACCACTAATGAAACATAGAACTCGCCATTGAATTCTACGCCCTTGGTCTGGACGGTTCTTGAGATAGACGGGAAAAAATCCAGCAAAAAAGTTCGAAAATCACCCGGCACCGGAGGTACATAATTTTGGCCAAGCTTGGCCATCTCCTCATCCCACACCTCGGATGGAGTCTTGCGTCGCAGCCCCTCGTGAGCTCGACCATGATAGATAGCCACTTGATCAGCAAACCATCTACATAGCTGCTTGTAGGTTAGAGCCGACTCTTTGGCAGAGTCATATTCCGCTTTAGTCAGCACATTTGAATACGTCGTTCCCGGCAGCATGTGTGCTTTGCCCATCAAGGTACCGATTAACCTCTCGACATGCCCACCGTAATGCTTTTTGCCAATAGGTCTAAGAAGCAAATCGATTCTGTAGTAATTCAAAGTTGCTTCGAAAGCGTCTGAAGTAAACTCTGCAGCGTTATCAGCACCTACTGCTGCTGGCGTGCCCCAATAGCGATGCATGGTGCCTTGCCCACCACCCATCATTAATGGTTGCTCTGTCTTTGGATAACAAGCAGAAAGTAGTGCCATCGCAACACTCACTGCGCTCGGCGCATGCAGCGCCAAGTAATACCCAAGAACTATGCGGCTTTTAAGGTCAATAACCACAGTCAACCAAGGTCGCATTAGGGGAAGGCCCTTGGCATCTGTAATTATTACGTCCACTCTTGTATGATCAATTTGCACCATCGACAAAATGGTTTCGACATCAACAGAGCCTGGCTTCATGACAAACTTCTGCAGCATCTGCTCTCGACCATGACGCAACGAGTAGGCAGCGCGTTCACCAAATGCATCAAGTCTCTTCTTGAGCGTATTGGCGCTCGGTGGTTTAAGCCCGGACACCTCACATTTCGACTCAATATACTCATACAGCTCTGAAAAAGTGCTGAGTTTTTTTGTTTGCTTGAGATACCGCGCGATCCCGTCGTCGATGATCTGTTCATGAAGATCGCTCAACATCCGAGTAGCCGCTTTCCTACCTCGCACACTTCTCATCAGCGAGACCGCACCCAACTCTGGGTCATACCTTCTGAGCAGACGTGTTAGTGTTGCTTCGGAAACCTCGATTTCAAGCAGCAATGCAGCGCGCGCGAGTTTGCCTGAGCGATATCTCTCAATGCCCTCTGCGCGCCTCATTGCAACTTGCATCTCTTTAGGGTTGCTTTTTGATTGCTCAAGCCAAGCCAGTCGACGCTCGTCAATGTAGTTCTTGCGTTCGTTATCGACCTCTAACAACGCGACCTCAGTGAAAGGAACACTAAAAGAATTGTTCAGCTCCAGATTTTGAAGTGTGACAGAACCGTCTGGAGAGATCCCTACCACTCGGAAAGTTTTCTCGTCATGTGTTACCAGGCAACCTTCTTTTACCGGTCTTTTCATTTTCAACTCCAGCAATTCAATGCACGCTGAAGTTAAACCAACGAATCAACAACGTCAAAGCCCGACGGAAAGCGACTCTTCTTAAAATAATTATTGAATATTGACAGCGAGTCCCCCCATTAAAAGCCAAGCAAATTTCAGGCCACTATCTAAGTGGCTCTTTCATAACAAAAAAAATCAATCTGTCAATATATGCAAAATAAAACAATTTTTACTATATTACCTATAAACACGAGCACGACTAATGCGCAGGTGATATTGCATGAAAAAAAATCAAGTAATCCAGCCGAAGTTTTAGGTCGCACGCAACGCCCGAGGAGCTCCTTGAATATTGATGAGGGTTAAAAAAGACTGATTTAAGCTCAAGTGAAAGTGATTGTTTGCTACCGGCAAACCCTCGTTAGCGCGGAAAACCATTCAGTATTTTCATGGGGTTACGAAATGATCATCTTTGAGCGCACGCGCAAAATCGCTGCAAGTGTTATTTTTCTTGGCCTCAAGCAATGTCACGCCTGAAGATGATCATATGCTCTATAGAAGCCCTGTTAATGATCACCTTCAGATGATGAGAACGCTGAAAACCTTGAACTAGACGGGGTTGAGGGTACGGTCATTTTCTCTTGAGCGTCACAACGCTGCAGCTCACGGTGTGCATCTCTAATGAGCGTGGGCTCCAGGTCATACGTTTCATTGACCTGGCCATGGTGGCCATCGGGCACGGCAACAAAGCTTTTAAGCAGAGTTTCCATGCCAATTGCTGCATTTATTTGGGCAATTGCCATCATGTCGTGACCGGTAAGCAGGTGCTTTGCAGCCTCGCAATAGCGGTACGCGCTTTCAACCATCCAGGGTGTGAGATGCGGTTGCATCAAGATTCTCCAAGAGCAGCGGCCCAGGAATTGAGCTTTCCCTGGTTCAGCAGATGAGCTACCCTGCCCTTAGAATATTCGTTTCAGGAATAACTACACTAAATGACTATTTAGTGGAGTTATAAGCCAGCCTTTCCCCAAATGCACTCATTCTCCCCCTTCAATCTAGGGCTGGCACGTTTTCCGCACCTCCCTGAACGCTTCGCTCTGTTCCAATGCAGAACTGGGGCGGTCGCCCAGATCTATTAATGCATCGAGTATCCGGAGCAGGCCGAGTGATTGTTCCTGAGCGAGAGGATAACGCCTGTCCGCTAGACGCTGTACTACGACTGCAATGCGCGCTGGATGCGTGGTGCTCGCCCAGCTCCCCTGTGCCAATTGTAGGGATTCCATTGCAGTGCCTACTTGATGGATGAACGCATCCAGTGGATAAGCATCTGCAGCCCGTTCGCAGAGGGTGAGGAATTTGCCCATCACGAACGATGACCAGCCGACGGAGTTCATGATGCGGGAAATCAGGGGCATGATTATCGCGATTTCTGACCAGTCGCCATTTGCAAATCGCTTGGCGCCTGGAGCCCCTGTTATCTCTACGAAAAGCTAGGCAGAGATCAGACGGGACAATGCGTTGTCATGCACCGAGCCGTCATTGTGCCCGGAGAATGCCCTATCGTTGATGAGTCTTTCAGCACACAACTCCAACTGCGAAAGCGTGCTTGGAGGAATGCATTCGGCGTCGATAACATGACGAACAGTCAAGGACTGAGCAATGCGGCTCAGCATGTGCAGTGCATTGCGCTCCGGCACCAGAAATGGCTCTTGGCAAACATCGGTGAACCATTGCTCGTCAACGTTGGGTGCTGATCGAGCACACAGATGCCCAAGCGAGTTGTACCAACCGTGTTCTTCTGGATGGCGCTTCCTGCCCGTAGCCTTAGGTGGCATCAATCGCGAGGCTGTCCATTCCACGAGGCTAGCAAGCGCTGATTGCCAAAGAGGCCGATATTGATCTGAAGCACACCACCGTTCGACAGGGAAAAACTTGAAAATGCTTGCGGCAAAGCGCTAATCGAAGAACGGATCAGGGTCCCGCAAAACCTCTTCACTCCCCTCCTCCAAGTGCATCGTCAACTGCTCCCAGGCCTTTGGTACGGCTGGGAACTGACTTGGCTGCTGCGCTATATCGAATGTCAAAGCCATCTGCAAAGACTGCTCGCGACTGATCTGGTCTGTCGTATGATCGTGACCACTGTCCGGCGACCAAACAGAGCGGCGCCGAATCGCCATCCGCATCGCCAACTGAGCTGCCACCCAGGTGATGGCAAGATCGTCGTCCCGAAGCAGTCCAGCAAATGCCAGAGCCGAGATGCCCTCCAATGGATGATCTGTAAGGTTGATTAAAGCAATGCATGCCTGAGCGTCTGAGTCTTCAGTGCTCCGTTGATGCACCAACGCCACAATCAGGTGGTTAAAAGACGGTTTCCAGGCACGCCCTTTGCCAGTGCTTGGCCTGCGCTTCGCCGACCCGGCGAGCACGTGGGTATATCTGGACCCGGCCAGCGGCGAGGTGGTGGCCAGCTCCGACCGCACGCAACGGGTCGGGCGCTGGTTGTTCAACCTGCTGCACAGCTGGGATTGGCAACCCCTGCTGACCAGGCCGCTGCTGCGCGAAAGCCTGCTCATCGCCATGAGCATTGGTGGCCTGGTAATCGCGCTCAGTGGAGTCGTACTGGGATGGCGACGTCTGCTCAGGGTTTTCAAGTAACCGTTACGCTGATTGCGTGCTTGGCGAACAGCGCTGCAGTGTTCACACTGCAGCGCTTTTTGCTGCCCTGAAGGGTTGATCATGCTCTACATCGTCATGCTCGGCGGTCGCCACCCTCGAGCTCGTATCGAAGTCCACGATGTGGTCTTCGCCCAAGCGGACACGCTGGAACAACTCCATCCCCAGTTGCGCGAAGCCTGGTTCGGCAGCGCCGAAGGCCTGCACATCGACTCCTGGCTGGAAGTCGCCGGGGTCGATGGCTATCGCGTCGAACTGAGCCAGATGGCTCCGGGCCCTGACGCCATGCGCCTGTTCTTCCTGAACCTGGGCGGCTATGAACGGCAGGTATTCGGTGAAGCGCATCGGTACCTGCTGGTAGCGGCTACCGACAAGGCCGAGGCCAAGCGCTTGGGCAAGCAACGCATGGCATCTGATTGGCTCAAGCCGCATACCGACGCTGTGCTCGACGTCGACGATTGCCTGCCGGTCGACTTGGTGGCGGGACGCTATGTACATCTGGTCAAGGGCGAGCACGCGGGTATTCGCCAGTTCAGTGATTACATCCTGCTCTGAAGACCATGAACCGAGGCAAGAACCAAGCCGGGGCTGGTGACCAGCCCCGGCCTTTTTTCGGCCCGGTGAAAACCCTGCCAAGAGCAAAACACCGGGCCAATTTCAAATTAGCACGGCACTCGACCACCCTCGACCTGCGGCATCCTGCCGCACCATTGATAGCGATGCCGCCGCCACAGTCGATGCGCCAGGCCTGAGTCAAACTGTCGCACCTGACAGCTACCGACACTTACATAGACTCCGGCTTCGAATAAAAAACCTGAGAGGTCGGTCATGAAAAAAACATTGGCAATGCTTACCTGCCTGGCACTCGCCAGCGTGGCCCAGGCGGCCCAGGAGCCAGAGGCGGTGTTCAACCGCGCCTGCCAGATGTGCCACAACGGCCAACTGCCCATGGCGCCGAAAAAGGGCGACCAAGACGCCTGGAAGCCTCGCCTGGCCAAGGGCAACGACGTACTGGTCAAGCATGTCACCGAAGGCTTCAACGCCATGCCACCGCGAGGCCTGTGCATGGACTGCACCGCCGAGGATTACCAGGCAGTGATCGACTACATGTCCAAGTGATGCGGCCACCCGTGCCGTGCCCGGCACCGCACGGGTAACACCCCTACCGGCGCTCCGCCCGGCGCCAGGCCCTTAGCCACAGGCACAGCAGCATCCCCAACAACAACGCCACGATCATCGTGTCCAAAACCAGGCCGTAGCCCCGGGCCCGCAGCAATGCGCCGAACATCGGCGGCCCCAGCGCGAAGCCCGCAAAGAACCCTACCGACAGCAGGCTCGCCGAAGCCGCCGGCACGCCGAATGCACGATCACGCAGGACCATGCTCATGGCCACCGCGTTGGTCGCCACCGCCGTCAACCCCATGCCGATGCTACCGACCCAGAGCCAGATCCAGGCTTGCGGCGTGGCCCGGCTCAGGCTGAATACCGCCAGCGCCGCCAACGTGCACAGCGCACCCAGCATCAGGCTCTCGTCGCGCATCCGCGCCGCCAGGGGTGTCAGCAACACACGCGCGACGATGCCCATCACGCCGAACACCGCCACCAACGAACCCGCCAGCACCGCCGGCACCTCCTGGGCACGGGCGAACACGCCGAGGTAGGTCACGAACGATGACAGGGCGATGGCCACGCTGCACTGCACGGCCATCAACAGCGCCAGCCCGGTCGAGGGCCGGCGCAGGGGGGTCGAGGCACCGCGAGCACTGGCCGGTAAGCTCGGTAGATGACGCAAGACCGTCCAGCCCAGCAGCAACGCCAACGGCGCGAACAGCACCAGCGCTACCCGCCAGCCCAGGTACTGGGCCAACAGCGGCAAGAGTAGCCCCGCGAACAGCGCCGACACTTGCACGCCGGCCTGTTTGAAACCCACGGTCGCGGCCCGCTCGGCCACGGGAAACTGTTCAGCGATCAGCAGGTTGGTGGCAGGGTTGGCCAAGGCCTGGGCCACGCCACACACGGCCAGCGCCAGCACCAGCCCGAGAAACCCCGGCAATACGCCAGCCAAGGTGTAGGCCACGGCGCAGCAGCCGAACAACAGCCCCAGCGCCCGACGCCCGCCCAGCCGTTCGACGATGGCCCCGGCGCCTAACGACAGCAACGCAGCCAGGCCAAAAGCGCTCATGGTCAGGTAACCCAGCCAGTGTTCGGGTACCTGCAGGTCAGCAACCAGGAAAGGCCCCAGCGCGCCGATGGCATAGAACACCAGCATGGGCAGCGCCATGGCCGCGCCCAGCAAGCTGCGCAACAGCCAGGTGGAAGGCTGGCTGGTCAGCACGTGATCAGTCTGCATGGGGGCCGTCCTCGTCCACTGAACCTGTCCAGTTCATGGGAGACGAAGAAGGCGCGGCAAAATTCACCCCGCCTCCTTCTTGATAGGCGCCGATCAGCTGTCGCCCCAGGGCACTGACCAGCGCATCGTCGGTGCCATCCATGAAGTGGGTGGCGCGGGCGTGCCGGTAAATCCCCGAGAGTGGCGTACCGTCGGTCAAGCCTTCGGCGCCGTGGATCTGGATCGCCGAATCGACGTTCAGGCTCAAGGCCCGCGAAGCAGCCAGCTTGGCCAGGTTGGCCTCCACGTCATTGCTCTGGCCCTGGTCAAACCGGGTCGCGGCATCGTGCAGCAACGACCGCGCGGCATGGATGGCCTGGTACGCCTCGACCATGCGCAGGCGCACCAGTTGCTTGTCCGCCAGTCGCGCCAAGGCGCCACGGGGCGAGACGATGCGCGCCCCCATCAGGTCGTAGCAGCGCTGGGCCATGCCCAGCCAGTGCGCCGCACGCAGCAGCCGCCCCAGGGCAAGGCGCTCCTGGATCAGCGCAAATCCCTGGCCCACCTGGCCGAGCACCTGATCCTCTGCGAGCCGGACCGCGTTCAGGCGTACCGGCGCTTGCCCCTGATAGCGCCCCAGCACCTTCATCCGCTCACCAACCTCCACCCCCGGTGTACTGGCAGGCACCACGAACAGGCTCAGCGCTCGCTCCACCGGCCCTTCGGCGGTACGCGCCACCACGGTGATGAAAGCCGCCTGCTCGGCGCGGCAGATGAACCACTTCTCGCCGTCCAGTTGCCAGTGGTCACCGCACCAACGGGCGCGGGTGGTCAGCGACGCGGGTATCGAACCGATGCTGTTTGGCTCGGACATGCCGTAGCTGGCAAGCGCCTCCCCTGCCAGCACGGGCGCAAGCACCTCGCGCTGCAGACGTGGGTTGCCGTGACGTAGCATGTAACCGTCCAGCACGGCTTCGGCGCCGAACACGGCCGGCCCGTATTCAGACCTGCCTTCCTGCTCGGCCAAGGGCAGGTAGTCGAGCAGCCGGCCTGGCGCCAGGCCGTTGGCCTGCCCCCACAAGCCGGCATCGCGAGCCGCCTGCTGCAGTTGCGCCAGGCAGTCCTCGGCCCTGGCATCGCCTGCGTCCAGGCATGGCTCCAGCGGTAACAGCCGCTGGTCCACGAACCGGCGAATGCGCCGGGCCACGGGATGAAGTTGATCATGCTCAAGCATGCGCGCTCCTCAGCAGGCAATGTTCAGGGTGCGTTGCAGGAACGCCAGGTCGGTGGCCAACGCTTTCTTGTCCACCTTGCCGGCGGGGCTCAGGGGCAATTCGCGGTAGAAGCGCAGATACTCCGGCCATTTGTTCTTCTCCAGGCCCCGGTCGCCCAGGTAGTCGGTCAGGTGTTTCAGGGCAAAACGCCGGGCGCCCTCGCGCAGGGTCAGGCAGATGCACACGCGCTGGCCCAGTTCGGCATCGGCCACCGCCACGCAGGCGGCACTGACAACGTCCGGATGCGCGGTGACCAGCCGCTCGATCTGTGCCGGGCTGATATTGGCGCCGCCGCGAATAATCACGTCCTTTTTGCGCCCGGCCAGCACCAGGTGTCCTTCCCCATCGATCAGCCCCAGGTCGCCGGTACACACCCAACCCTGTGCATCGCGATAGCGCTGATCGAGCTCGGGCGCGTTGACATACTGCATCGGGCTCAAGGGGCCGCGGGCCTTGATCTCGCCGACTTCGCCCGCAGGCAGTTCGTGGCCATCGTCATCGACGATCTTGATCTGGCAGACGCTGGGGTTGGGCTTGCCAACGCTGTTCAACACTACATCCAGCGGGTCATCCGGCAGGTTGTGGCAGTTGACCCCGTCGGCCGAGCCATACAGGCTCACCAGTGCGCAGCCGAACGCCTCGACACAGCGGCGGATGCTCTGCCCGTCGATCAGTGCTCCGCCACTGACCAGCGCCACCAAACTACGGCGGTCGGCGTGGGCCAGTGCCGGCTCGGCGGCGATCCGCTGCAACATGGTCGGCACTGCGAAGACGTGAGTCGGGCGCAGCTGCTCGATGGCGCTGATGGCATCTGCCACTTCAAAGTGCGCCAGCACCGCCAACGAGCCGCCCAGCCAGGCCAGGCACCCGGCCGTGGCGGTGGAACCGAACGCCGAGCCCAGTGGCACCAGATACAGCCCGCGTAAAGCCTGCCCCTCTGGATGCAGGCGTTGCAGGAAGCGCCCGCGTCCACCGACCAGCGCATTATGCGAATAGGCCACCAGCTTTGGTTCGGACTCAGTGCCGGAAGACACCAGCAAGCGCGCTGGGCTGTCGGGGCATACCTGGGGGCGCTCGGCCGCCGTCAGTGGTTCCGACGCCAGCAACCCGCTCAAGGTCGACCAGCCCTGACGCTGGTCGCCGTCGACCACCAGCACGCGCAAGCCCAGCAAGGTAGGGCGCAGCGATTCCACCACTGCACACAGGTCGACCTCGCCCTGGCAAGGCGCGACGATCACCGCCCGTGCACAGCAGCGCTTTAGTAAGGCTTCGATATCCAGCCGCCCGCGCCCCGGTGGAAACGGCGCGACCACCGCGCCCAGCACGGCAGCGGCCAGGTCGATGGCGCAGCACTGCCAGCCGTTGCCGAGTTGATAGGCGACCACATCACCCGCCACCACGCCACGCTCACGCAGACCACGGGCCAGGCGGAGGGCCTGGTCGTGGAGCTGGCGGTAACTCACCTGCCCGTCCAGGGTCAGTACTGCCGGTTTCTCGGGCGCGGCCATCACGTGCGCCTCGAACAACTCGAACAATGGCCGGTCGGCGTACCAGCCGGCCTCGCGCCAGGCCTGCCTGGCAGTGACGGGGACCAGATCGATGATGCCGGATTCGTTCATGTGAACCTCCATGGGGAAAGCACGCGGGTATAACGGCCAGGCGCCAGCCAAGGCGCCAAGCGTGGGTCTTGTTGAAGTTCAGCAAGGTCCTGGCGGACGATCGCCACGGGCACACCTGCGGCCAGCAACCGCGCCTGCCAGTGGGCGGCCGGCTGCCGGGCCAGTTGCAGCGCCAACGGCTCGCGCAGGGTCTGCCACGCGCACGGCATGGGGAAGTCGAACAAGCGTGCGAGGGTTTCAAGGTGCTCAGGGGCGCAGCAGTCAATCGCCAGGCTGGCGTCCTGGCAGCGGAACACGCCCGCGCTTAGTGGGCGTATACGCGTCATCCGCGAGCGGCACAGCAGATCGGCGGCTCCGAGCAAAGAGCTGTCCACGCGCCCGGCATGGCCGTGCAGATGGCGGGCCAGCAGCGCGGCGACGATGCCCTGGGCGGCGATCACCCCGCCGAATACATCCAGTACGGTGAACAGCGAGCCGCCAGGGTTGCCCTCGCCCTGGCCGATCAGGTGGGCGATGCCCGACCAGGCCTGCACGGTGAAGTCGGTGCCCGGTAGCCCGACGGGCACCTGGGCATTGCCCCAACCACCGGCGTAGGCATAGGTCAACGCGGGATTGACCTGCGCCAGGTCCGCTTGATCGAGCGCGAGCTCCTCGGCCTTGCCAGGGGCCCAGTTGTGCAGGAACACATCCACCTCGGCGATGTTCCGACGCAGTTGCTCACGCTCGCTGGCCGACTTCAGGTCCAGTTCGACCACTGCCTTCAGGCCGTTGAGCGCATCGAAACGTACCGAACAGCCCTGCGCCAGCGGCGCCATGCCACGCAGCGGATCGCCGCCGGGCATTTCCAGGCGGGTTACCTGTGCCCCGAGCATCGCCAGCAAGTGGCCAGCCAACGGCCCCTGAATACGCCGGCACGACTCGATGACGCGCAAGCCGCTCAATGGCAGCGCCTGGTTGCATGGACGCGGCAGCACCGCCACCGGATGCAGCTTGAACGCCCAAGGCGTATCACCGACTGGCGTCAGGGTATTGCGCTGGCCGGGTTGATGGACTGGCGTGACGGCCATTCCCACCGCCGTGCAGTGCTCGACGACCTGCGCGTACGGCAGGTTCGCCAGCGTCCTACACAAAGTCTCTGGCATCGGTGCAATGGCGCGGGCATAGCGCAGCAGGAAGCCCTGCCAACCTTTGCTGCTGTCGGCCCGGGCAACGCCCAGGCCGTCCCAGAATGCCAGCCACGGGCCGGCGTCCAGGGTTTCCAGCTCGAAAACCACGCCATCGGCACTGACAAAGGGTGGCCGCAAGCGGGCAGACGAGCACCCCGCAGGCAATCGCTCGGCACCCTCCTCGGCCGTTGCTCCAGCCAGGTACTGGCTGATGCACTGCAGACCGGCGCCTGGCAGCGACACGCTGCAGTCCGTTACCTGGCCACCGCGCAGACGCGCCAACGCCGTCGCCATCAACCCGGTCAATGCCAGGCTCGCGACCACATGAGCGAGATAGTCGAGGTCGATGGCCTGGGCCTGCCCACTGGCCCGGCCGTGCACCGCCATCAGTCCGCAGGCAGCCTGGAGGGTGAATTCGCTGATGGCCCGAGGCGCTTCGTCGTCCCAGCCGGTGAGTCGGCAATGCGTGGGGGCCAGCCCCTGGCCTTGCAGGCAATAGAACTGTTCGCGTCCTGCGTCGGATACAGACTCGACGGCAATCCCCAGCGCCCTTGCCTGCATCGCCAGGGCTCGCTGCAACGGATCATGCTCATCGGCGAACGCACCGAGCAGGCGACAGCCGTGCAGCGGCGCCGCTTGATTCATCGTGCACCACCCGCGACAGCGGGCAGGATGGTGAGCTCATCGCGGTCGGCCACGACGGTGTCCAGGTTGTCGAGGAAGCGGATGTCCTCGTCGTTGAGGTACAGGTTGACGAAGCGGTGCAGTTGCTGCGCATCCATCAGCCGTGAGCGAATGCCCGGGTAGCGCCGTTCGAGGTCGTCGACGACCTCGCGCACCGTCGTGCCTTGCACTTCCACGCGTTTGCTTTCCTGGGTGTAGCTGCGCAACAGGGTCGGAACACTGACAATAACCGGCATGGCCTACTCCTCGGCCAATGGCCGATTTAATAAGGAAGAAGACGGCGCGGCTCAGGCCGCGCGGGTGTCGCTGTCGACGATGCGCAGGCTCTCTTCGATCACCCGGCCATTGGCGATGCGGTAACTGCGCACCGGGTATTCGCAACCGCTGGCGGTGGACAGGATCAGGTAGTGCGCGTGCGGCTCGTTGGCGAAGTCGATGTCGGCCCGGCTCGGGTAGGCATCGCTGGCCGTGTGTGAGTGATAGATCACCACCGGCTCTTCTTGCTGCGCGTCCATTTCGCGCCACACCCGCAACTGCTCGCGTGGCTCGAACTGGAAGAAGGTCTGCGACCCGGCATGGTTGACCATGGGCACCCAGCGCGAAGGCCGGTCAGTGCCTTGCCGGCCGGGCATCACGCCACAGGCTTCGAGGGGATGTTGCTGTTGTGCATGGGCCATGGCGGCATCGAGCAACGCCCTGGAAATGATCAGCATGGGAGGCTCCTTCCTTTCAGTACCGCGGCAGATCGGGTTCGACGTCATCGATCCAGGCCAGGATGCCGCCTTGCAGGTTCTGCACCTGGGTAAAATCCAGTGCCTGCAATTGCAGGACTACCGCCCGGGAACGGGCGCCGGACTTGCAATGCACGACCAGGGGCGTATCGCTGGCGTAAAGGGCCTTGAGCTGCCCGGCCAACTGGTCGGTCTTGGGCATCAGGCGTGCGCCCTGGATGTGTGCGATGTCCCATTCGGTCTGTTCACGCACATCGATCAGGACCACGGCCGGGTCTTCGCGCATCAGCCGGCTCAGTTCCATGGCACTGACCTGTGGCACCGTCACCGGGGCTTGCGGTACACCGCCGCAGAAGGCCTGGTAGTCCTCCAGTCGGGTAATGGCCCGCCGGTCCGGTGCGCGGCGCAGGCGGATCTGGCGGTAACTCATGTCCAGAGCGTCATAGACCATCAGGCGGCCCAGGAGCGTGTCGCCGATGCCAGTGATCAGCTTGATCGCCTCGGTGGCCATGATCGAGCCGATCGACGCGCAGAGGATGCCCAGCACCCCACCTTCCGAGCAGGACGGTGCCAACTCCGGTGGTGGCGGTTCAGGGTAAAGGTCGCGGTAATTGAGGCCCGCGCCGCCCGGCGCCTGTTCCCAGAACACCGAGACCTGGCCCTCGAAACGGAAGATCGAACCCCAGACATAGGGTTTGCCGGCCAGCACGCAGGCGTCGTTGACCAGATAACGGGTGGCGAAGTTATCGGTGCCGTCGAGGATCAGGTCGTACTCGGCGAACAACGCCAAGGCATTCTCCGGTTCCAGGCGCAGGGTGTGTCGGCGCACGTTGACGAAGGGGTTGAGGTCGTCGATGGCCTGGGCGGCGCTGTCGCTCTTGGCCTGGCCCAGGGTGGACTGGCGGTGGATCACCTGGCGTTGGAGGTTGGACGCCTCGACCACGTCGAAATCGACGATACCGAGCGTGCCGACGCCAGCGGCCGCCAGGTACAGCAAAGTCGGCGAGCCAAGCCCGCCGGCGCCGATGACCAGCACCTTGCTGCTCTTGAGTCGGCGCTGGCCGTCGAGCCCGACGTCGGGAATCAAAAGGTGGCGGCTGTAGCGGGAAATCTCTTCGCTGCTCAGTTGGGCGCAGGCATCAACCAGTGCGGGAAGTATCATCATGAAGCTCCTTGGCTTAGGGCCTGCCCATTGTTCGCCAGCCCACCTGGCGCGCCCAACCGTTGGCGGCTTGGATTCATATGAATTGCGTTCTGATACGTATGGATTACGTCGGCACGGCGCCGCGCTTGCCGACCTCCTTGGGCGCAAAGCCGAAATAGCCACTGAAGGCCGCGCTGAAATTGCTGGGGTGGCTGTAGCCAACCCGATAAGCCACCTGGGCGACCTGGCAGCCCTCTTGGAGCAAGATGTACGCACGCTGCATACGCAGTGCCAGCAGCATGCGATAAGGCGTGGTGTCGAACAGCGCATGAAAGCCCTGCTTGAGCTTCGCCGCACTGAGGCCGACACGGCGACACAGCAACGCAACGGTCAGGGGCTGGTCGAGTTCGTCGTGCAACAGTTGCCGGGCTTGCTCCAGGCGCTTGACCTGAGCAGCAGGCAACAGCAGCGTGGCCTGCGACGACACGGCCAGCTGGCGCAGGGGATGGCTCAACAGGTTCAGCACATGCAAGTGGGTGTCCAGTGGCGCGCAGTGCCCCTGCGCCAGGCGCGTGGCCAGGGCCTGGACGTGGCTACACGCATCACGGCTGGTAGCATGCTGCAGCAGCGGCGCCTCGCCCTGGCAATGCAGCAGGCGCCAGGCCTGCTGCTCACCCAAGTAACGGCGCAAGGTGTGTTCACCGACGAGCAGGTGCAGACCACAAGCGCCCCTGCCGAACTGAAAGCGACTGGCCTGCGGTGGCGCGTGCAGCAACTGGGCGATGCTCTGCCCCGCCTCGAAACGCCAACAGCGGCCTTTGCGGTCGGCGTACTGCACATGGCCCTGCTCCAGGAACGTCAGGCACAGCAGCGGCCCGCCGAGCAGTTCGCAGGTGCGCTGCACGCCGGTGCCCGAGTGGCTGGCATCGAGGCGCAACAGCAGCAGGTCGTCCTCGATGGCCAGTGTTCGTGGCGCGCTCGCCGGCACGGCGCGCAGGCGCTGCAACGGGGCATCCGGGGCAACGCGGCACAGCTCGACGCTAGCGTATGCCACGCGTTTCATTCGCCACTTGCAAGGTAGCGTCCATCGCCGGCACTCCTCCATGAAGCGACGTGCGACCTTGCTGGCCCGCCACCCGCTCCGCTGGCTAACGGCTTGCGCGTTAAGCCCGCAAGCCACCTCTTCGGCCCTGTACCCTTTGCCATGGGCCGCAGACGCGCACACGGCCACAGGTCCGTGCGGCGCAGTGAGGTTCAGCGGGGAGAGGCGCGAGGATTGGAGGACGGCCAGCAATAGCGAGGCGGCGCATGCCCGAGGGGCGCGCGGGCGAAAGCGCGCCGGTCGATGTTCGACAGCAGCCAGGCCAGTGCAACCAGGAACACTAGGTGGATGAAGCCCGCCGCGCAGAGCGGGCAGCTGAACGGCGTTGCCAGCCCACTGTCGGGCAAGGCCGAAAGGTCCTTGGCGGCCAGCGCCGAGGTGTCGCTGCCGAGCGAGCAGAACTGCCCGCCGATGCCGTTGAGCGCCAACCCGAGCATCTGCCCATGGCCCAAGCCACAGGAGAACACGTTGAACAGCACACTGAAGTACAAGGCCCAGGCAATGAAAGCGCGTCGTGTCGGGGGGTGGTTCATGCACCGGATCCGTGGCGTTGGAGGTGGGCGGATACCGACTGCCATTCTGGCCTGGCAATCCGCACAAGGCTCTCTAGACTCTTCTGCGACAATCCGCCACACCCATTGCCAGGCGGTGACGAAACAATAGTCACCTCGGCAGGGCGTGGCAGACTGTCGCACCCTGCGCAATCGAGCAGCGTTGCTAGACTCGCGCTTCGCCCATTCAACCGTAGCGGCCATCGAGCAAAGGATATGCACCGAGCAGCAGGACGTCGCCACGCCTTTGCCTGGATACTCTACGCCAGCGTGCTGTTCGCCGTGCTGCACTGTGGCATCGGCCACGGTCAGGCCACCGGTTTGGCGCTCAATGGCGCCGGCAGCGCCTTCTGCGGCCACGCTGGTGCGCCGCCTGGCCCCATCGGTTTCGAACAATGGCTAGGCGAGAACCTGGCCTCCAATACCACGCTCGATTGTCCACTGTGCAGCCACGCGGGCCTGGCGTTCACGCCCCTGCTGCCAGACCTGCCGTTCGCACACGCTGCGCTCGATGACCGCCTGCCCGCTGCCCCGGCAGCCTGGCCCCGGCGCCTGTGGCCCGCAGCCAACCCCCGCGCCTCGCCTGCTCTGGCCTGATCCGTTGTCCCTGACCCGCCCCACGCCCTTGGCTCTATGCACCTGGGGATGCCGCCATGCGCGCGGGGCTGGCCCGCCTCGACTTATCGCAACAGGAACACCCAGAGCATGAAGAACAAGACGCTTTGCTGCGCCGCCGCACTTGCCTTTTCCAGTGGTACCGCACTGGCCCAGACCGACAGCGTGGAGCTGCCCGAAACCACGGTGGTCGGCACTTCGGTCATCGACCAGAACAACGTTGACATCTTCGGCAGCCTGACCACCGTGGTCGGCCAGGCGCAGATTCGCGACCTCAACGCCCTTGACCTGTCCTCCGCCCTGCGCCGCACCCCTGGCGTGGTCGTATCGCGCTTCAACCCGGTCGGTTCGTTCGGCGGCGCCGAAGGTGGCGCCGTGTACATCCGCGGTATGGGTGCTAGCCGCCCGGGCAGCGAGATCAAGACCTACATCGACGGTGTGCCGTTCTACATGGGGGTGTGGGGCCACCCGCTGCTGGACCTGCTGCCGATCAATGCCATGCAAAGCATCAGCGTGTACAAGGGCCCGCAGCCGCAGAAGTTCGGCAACACCTTCGCCGCCATCGATCTCACACCCAAGGTGGCGGAACAAGGCGACAACCACCACGGCGAACTGCAACTGACCGGTGGCAGCTTCCGTACCGCCACCGAACAGGCCAGCCTGATCGGCCGCGAGGGAAACTTCGACTACCTGCTGGCCCAAGGCGCCGCCCACTCGGACGGCGACCGCAGCGATGGCGACGGCCGCCTGAATAACGGTATGGCACGCCTGGGCTACCGCCTGAACGACAACTGGAGCACCGGCTTGCTGGTGCTGCACGCCAACAACCAGGTCTCCGATCCCGGCCAGAAAGGCCTGCCAGAGACCAAGAACGGCGAATTCAACACCCGTGGCACCCTGACCTCGCTGTCTGTGGCCCACGAGCATGATTGGGGTAATGGCAGCCTCAAGCTCTACCATAACGAGGGCCGTGGTTCCGCCCTTGACCAGACCGGCCTGGACGGCGACACCATCAGCGACTTCACCCTTCAGGGCATTCGCTGGGAAGAGCAACTGCGCCCTTGGCAAGGCGGCGAAGTGGCCTTGGGCCTGGACGTCGACGAAAGCAAGGGTGAAGTGCACTTCAAGCGCATTGCCCCAGCGCCGCAGGCGAAGTTCGACGCCCCTACGCTGCGCGTGACCTCACCGCATATCGCCGTCAGCCATGCCTTCGCCCTCAACGACCGCTGGACCCTGACACCATCGGCGGGCGTGCGCACCTACGAACACAACGTCTTCGAAAGCGCCACCGCACCCCACGCCGGGCTGCTGCTGTCGTCGGACAATGTCGAGTTCCGCGCCAATGCCTCGCGCGGCATCAACTATCCGGGCCTGGAGGCCTCGGTGATGTCGAGCCTGATCCCGGCGCTTGGCGAAACCTGGAAAGACCTCAAGCCCGAAAAGCTCGACCATCAGGAGCTGGGCGTGCGCTTCAACCCGATCGACAGCGCCACCCTCGACCTGGCGGTGTTCAAGGACAAGCTGCAGGACCGCTACCTGTTCGCCTTCCCGCCGACCGTGTCGAGCCCCTCCTACATCAACCTGGGCGACTACAACGTCAAGGGCGCCGAAGCCACCTGGCAGCAGCGCTGGACCAGCAACTGGAGCAGCTTCGTCGGTTTCACCTGGCTCGACCCGTCGCTCAAGACCCTGCCCTATGCGCCGCAGAAGTCGCTATCGTTGGGCAGCACCTACGAGATCGGCCGCTGGCGCCTGTCGGCAGACGCGCAGTACCAGAAGGACATGTACGTACTGGCCGAAGAGCGCACCGCCGGCGCCAGCAACTTCTCCAAGGTCGACAGCTTCACCGTGGTCAACATGCGCGTGGGCTATGCCGTGCCGGCGCTGGGTAAGGTTGGCGAAGTGTTCGTCGCCGTGGAGAACCTGTTCGACCGCGACTACGCCTACCGTACCAACTACCCGATGCCCGGCACTTCGGCGCAGTTGGGTGTGAAGATGAGCTTCTGAGCCCTCACCGGTCGCTGCCGACAGTCGTCGGCAGCCTCATAAAGGAAAACGCAGATGAAAGCACCGATCCTTGCCTTGCTGCTGGCCTGCAGTCCGCTGCTGGCCATGGCCGACACCGCCAGCGAGCAACAGAGCATCCAGCAACTGATGCAGCACAACTTCGAACGCCCCGACGCACCGCTGGACGTCGGCCCGGTGACTGTCGAAGGCGACCATGCGGTGGCCGGCTGGCTGCAGGACCAGCGCGGCGGCCGCGCGCTGCTGCGCAAGGGACCTCATGGCTGGCGGGTGGTGTTGTGCGCCGGCGATTCGTTGCTCGACCCAGCTACCCTGCGCAGCGCGGGGCTCGGCGATCAGGACGCGGACCGGCTGAGCCAGGCCGTGCGCCAGGCCGAAAGTGAACAGCCAACCGAGCGGGTCAAGCAATTCGCGCTGTTCCAGGGCGTGGTCAAGGTCGACAAGGACGCTGCCCACGGAAATCACTAATGAACAGGCCGGGGCTTTTCAAGCCCGGCTTGTGTGTCACAGCGGCACCCTTTCGAGGAAATGCTGCAGGCAATGGTCAGGCAGTGATTGCCTTGCAGGCCTTCAAGCAATCGGCACAGGCATCTGCGCATGCCTTGCATTCAGCGTGCTGGTCTGCGTGCTTGCGGCATTCGTTTTCACAACTGGCACACACATCGGCCGCCATCCTGGCCATGGCGGGTGTGAAGCTGGAACCTTGCACGGCCAGCTTCATCAAGGCTGTACAGGTCGCCAGCAGCTCATTGACTGACTGGGCACAGCCCGCCATTTCCTTGTCACCCTGCCCCAACAGCACCAGGCAATGCGCCAGGCAGGCCTCCCCGGTTTTCAGGCAATCACTGCTAGTGTCGATCACGCCTGCAAACGGCTTGCCGCCGCCATGATCATGGTGGTGTTCGTGGCCTTCAGTCGCGGCCAACGCCGGCGCCACCATGGCCACCGCCACCGCGCCGGCAACGGTCTTGAGTATTTCACGTCGCTGCATTGCTCACTCCTTGTTGGACATGCACCGTACCCTCACTGCGGCACTGTGCCACACCCTACAGGCAACCAGGCTCATTCGACAAGGTCGCGCAGGCCCGCGGCAGCTTGTCGCACCAGGCAAACCAAGCCCCTCTTGCTAGTCTGCCGCACCGTCTTCCAGTGCGCAGCCATCGCACTCAATCCTGCATCATCGCGAGTAGACACATGCGCAACCTCTACCTGCTCACGGCAACACTGGCCGGCTTGCTGGCTGGCTGTGGCGACCCGAACGCCCGACCGGAACCTGGCGAGCACCTCGCCGGAGGCGCCACCACCGTCCAACGGTTCGACAAGGATGCCTTCTCGATGCCCGCGGCGAACCTCAGTCCGTCCAGGCGCATGGACTTCTTTGTCGGTAATGCTTTCTTCCGTGGCAACTGGCATGCAGCCCGCGCCGACGGCAAGCAAGGTGGTCGGATCGGATTGGGGCCTTTGTTCAACACCGACTCCTGCCAAAGCTGCCATATCAAGGATGGCCGTGGTTTCCCGCCGGCCGAAGGCAGCGATGCGCCAGCCCTGTCTTCGCTGGTGCGCCTGTCCATATCAGCGCCTCCCGATCAGGCAGCGCTGATCGAGCGCCTTGGCATCATTCCCGAGCCGACCTACGGTGGCCAGTTGCAGGATGCTGCCATCGACGGCCATGCTCCCGAGGGCCGGGTGAAACTGCATTACCAGGCTCGGGTCGTCACCCTTGCCGACGGCGAGCAAATCACCTTGCGTCAGCCAGTGTTCACCATTGGCCAGGTGGGTTACGGCCCATTGCACCCACAGACGCAGATGTCGTTACGGGTGGCGCCACCCATGATCGGCCTGGGCTTGCTCGAAGCGATACGCGACAGCGACCTGGAGCAGAACGCAGCCCGCCAGGCTCGCGAAGGTGGCCTGGTGCATGGGCAGCTCAACCAGGTGTGGGACGAACTGCGCCAGCAGACCCGCATGGGGCGCTTCGGCTGGAAAGCCGGTCAGCCTACGCTCGATCAGCAAAACGCCCACGCCTTCGCCGGTGATATGGGCCTGACCAGCAGCCTGCTGCCGAGCGATGACTGCACCGAACGGCAGTCAGCCTGCCGCAAGCCCCCCCAGGGCGGCGCGCCGGAGGTCAGCGACAGGGTTCGTGAACAGGTACTGTTCTATACCCGTACCCTGGGTGTACCGGCCCGCCGTGATAGCGACACACCGCGGGTGCTGGAGGGCAAAGCCGTGTTCCATGCGGCAGGCTGTGCTGCCTGCCATCGGCCCTCCTACGTCACGGGTGAGCACGCTTTGCCAGAGTTGAGTCAGCAACACATCTTTCCGTACACCGACCTGTTGCTGCACGACATGGGCGAAGGGCTGGCCGACCACCGTGAGGAATTTCGCGCCAACGGCCGCCAATGGCGTACGCCGCCACTTTGGGGGCTGGGGCTGACAGCAAGGGTCAGCGGGCATACCCAGTTCCTGCACGATGGCCGGGCTCGGGATGTGCTGGAGGCCATTTTGTGGCATGACGGTGAAGCACGTGACTCACGCGATGCCGTGATTGCCATGGATCAAGGCAGGCGCATGGCGCTGCTGTCGTTTCTCAACTCGCTTTGAAGCCAAGACCAAGCGGCCGGGACTCGATCAGCAGGTGCGAGCCCTTGAGGCTGGCAGCCAGGGTATACGCCAGCAACATCGGGAGCAGTACACTGGCGAGAATCAGCAGTGTACCCAAGGTTCTGTCGTCACTGGCCGCGCTCCATAGGGTCATGCTGGCAGACGGTTGCACGCTGGAAGGCAAGATGAAGGGGAACAACGCCAGCCCTACGCTGCACAGCGTTGCACCTACTGTCAGGCCACTGCCCAACAGCGCCATGCGAGGCCGGGCATGGGTGCAGGCGAACAGGCTCATGAGCGTGCCAGACAAGGCCAGCACTGGTGCCAGGCCGGCTGCAGGCCAGGCCTGAAAATTGGCCAGCCAACCTGGATTGTTGGCCAGCACCACGAACGCGCCAGGCCCGCACAAGGTGGCCGGACGCTCCACGGCCCACAAGCTGTAACCGCGCGCGTTCGCTGCCAGCCCTATCGCAGCCACGATGAAACTGGCCAGGAACATCACGCCCGCAACGCCTGCAACCCGGCTTGCTGGCTGATACAGGGAGTGGCCACCACGCTGCATCACCCAGGTAGCGCCACACTGGCAGACCATCGCCAGGCTCACGACACCTGAAAGCAAGGCGAACGGACTGAAGAGACCGGCCAAAGAGCCGTGAAACTGCATACCCGCCTGACCACAGCGACTGAATGGCAACCCAAGGAGCAAGTTGCCCAGCATGCCCCCCAACAGAGCTGCCGGCAGCAGGCCGATTGCCAGCACTCTGCAGGTTTGGCGCGGTCGGGCGGCTTGCCAGGCAGATCGGCGCAGCAGTATCAGCAGGCTCACCAAGCCTGTCATCAGGCAGGCCAGGCCACCGAGCGATGGCCAGACCAGCGCAAGCGTGGATCCCAGGGCCAGCAACCACAGCAGGTTGATAGGCTGAGGCGCGGCCGCAGACGACTGCAGCGGTTCGGCACCTTGCCCCGATAGCCACGGCACCAGCACCCGTGCGCCCATGTCCAGACTTTCGCCCAGCACAAAACCGATCAGCATCACGCCAATCAATAACCACCAGACGATTTTCAGCAGTTCGTGGTCCATGACGGCTCTCCCAGCCTGAAAAAAAAGCAACTCATCCGAAGAAGGGCCGCTGTGGGTTGCCTGCCGTGCAGCGTGGATGGGACAACGGCAAAGCAGGCTCTGCCCATGCTAGGCGTTGCCTGCGGCGCTCCCCACTGCGACAGCCCGTCGCAGTGAGTGGTAAGCATTGGCTCCACGGGCGCCCAGCAGTGGCGCAGGGAAAACTGCGGCAGCCTGTCGCACCGCAGCGTACCGGCATTGCCCCGGCCGCCGCCCGATACAGCAGCGACTATGCTAAATGGCCAGGCAGCCTCGACAACGAAGGCTGCCGCGACCAATCAAACAAGGAGCTGCCAATGAAACCTTTCATGTTCAAAGGCTTGCGCAAAGCCAATGGATTGCTGTTGGGCGTGTTATTGACGAGCTTCGCCAGCACCGCCCTGGCCCAGGTCGAAGTCAAGGTTGAAGACCCCTGGGTCAGGGCCACGGTGCCCAACCAGCCTGCTACGGGTGCTTTCATGCGCCTTACCGCCAACGAGGACGTCAAACTCGTTCGGGTCAACTCTCCCGTGGCCGCCAAGACGGAACTGCACGAGATGTCCATGAAGGACGGTGTCATGACCATGAAGCCATTGGCGAGCCTTGAGTTGCCCGCCGGCCAGCCAGTGATACTCGACACCCACGGCTACCACATCATGCTGATCAACCCCAAAGAGCAGATCAAGGAAGGCGCCACGGTGCCGCTGACCCTGACCGTTGTCGATGAAAACGGCAACGAAACCTCGGTCAAGGTCGATGCACCGGTACGTCCGCTGGCCAGCGGCGACGACTTGCCGGACTAGCAAGCACCCATTTGCAGTGCTGAGCCTGCTCCCGTGCGAGACAGCCCGTTGGCGGGCAAATCCAGCGTGCGGTGTATCTCGCGCTCCGCCGTATCCACCAGTTCGAGGATCACACGGCAGCGTTTCAGGTAACGATTGCCGGCTTCGGTCAGGGCGATGCGGCGGGTGGTGCGCTTGAGCAAACGAATATGCAAGTGCGCTTCCAAGTTGGAGAGCATCCGGGAAACGCTGGCAGTCGTGGTGTCCAGGCATTCGGCCGCGCCGGTCAGGCTGCCGGCCTGAACCACGCAACTGAACGCGCGCATGGCTTGGAGTACGTCCATCGTCAGTATCTCGCTAGGTATTCAGTGAAGTGGGAAACGGGCGGCGTATTGCCGCCCAGGTCCTGGCCTGGCTTAGCCGGGCACCGGCAACCAACGCCGGAAGCTGCTCGCGCCCTTGGCGCTCAACGGGCTCCAGGAAAATTCCCACGGGGGTGGCGGCAAGTCTTCATCGGCCTGGGGCGCTGGCAGCGCCGGGCGCACGCCGGTTTTCCACTCCACCACCCGTTCGCCCATCGGTTGCCAGGCCAGCACCAGGCCACGGGCCTGAGACACGTCAGTTGCCACCCACAGCGCCGCTGCAGCCACCATGAAGGCTTCGATATGCTCCTCCGTCACCCGTGCCTGGTAAGGAGAGTTCAGTAACCAACGGCAAACGCTGATGTAGTAGGTCCAGTCCAGCGCCGGATGGTGCCGGTATGCCCAGGTCATGAATCGTCGGAACAACTCCAGGCCTTCTGGCGGATCAAGCTTGAGCAGCCCTGGGCAGACATCGAACAGCGTGTGCCAGTAAGGCAGCAGGCGTGCATCAAGGTTGACGAAGCTGCGGGCATTGCAGGGGTAGTCGGGAAACGGCAACAGAAAGTCGCCGCTGCGCGACGGACGAGTGGAAGGCTCCAGCAACGCTGAAGCGGTCAGGGTACGAGACATCGTGTGCTCCTGGGTACGGCTAGCCATCGGCAGGCCGACACCCCGCCTTGCGCGGGTGCGGCCTGGGTCCTTACAGGTCAGGCGATCGCCGTCGGGGAGGCACGGGGGTTGATCGACGGCCAGCGGTGCCGGGGCGAACGCAGCGCAACAGCCGGTTGGCGGTCGACAGGCAGCGCAGGCAAGACAAAGCCTGCAAGGACCAATGCAGCAGGCGTGGGTGCCGGGCCGCCCTGGGCGCAGCAGCAATGTCCGGGGTCGGCCGTTTTCGGGCTTAGGTTGCCATCCTTGTCCGGAATCGCCGGCTGTACGCCGCCCGACGAGCAGTAGCTGCCCGCCAGCAATTGCTGCAGGCTCAGGTCGCCCAGGGTGCTGGCCATCGGCAATGCCAGCACCTTGAGCAGCATCGCTAGCAGCGCGGCGACCCAGAGGTTGTCCCAGGTACGTGCGCGCAGGCCGCAACGGCGCATGTTCACGCCTCGCCAGGTAGCGCGGGCGTGGAGATTCGACAGGTCATGAGGGGCTCTCTCCAACGACGGTCAAACCAGCCAGGAGTTACATGCAAGGCATGCACTGCCGGTCCGGTGTGCTTAGGGCAGGCAGAGGCCCGCCAGGGCGCCAAGGCGCCGGTAGCGTCAGAGAGGTGAAGCGCGAGGGTTGGACGAGGGCCAGCAATAACGCGGCGGCGCCTGGCTGCGGATTTCGCGCGGTAATGGCCGGCGCTCACGGCTGGCCAGCAGCCAGGCGACGGCAATCAGGAAAACCAGCGTTAGAAAGGCCGCCGCCCCGATCGGGCAACTGAAGGGGATGCTCAGGTCGCCCGCCAAGGCGTTGTCCTGCTTGGCTTTCAGCAGGCCCGTATCGCCCCCGAGGCTGCAGAACGCACCGCCGAATCCATTCAGCGCCAATCCCAATGCCTGCCCATGGGCAAGGCCACAGCCAAGTACATTGAACAGGACACAGAAGTACAGTGCCCAGGCAATGAGGGGACGGTGTGAAGGCAGGCAGTTCATGGGCGGCAACTTTAGCATCGAAACCGGCCCCGCAGAAGCACCAACCTCGGCCTGTCCTCTCTGCGACAAGCCGTCACACCCCACTTAACTGGCCTCGATTCACCCGCGCGGGTGCCCCTCAGTGACAGATTGTCGCAGTTGGTCGTACCCGCCACCGTCCTTAAAGTGGCGCCGCCATCGCAATGGCCAGTGCAATTTTTCCCAGACAGCAACGCTGAGCCGGCCAGGACCCGGGCTCTGCTTCCCGAAAACGGCGCCAAGGTGCGCCACCCTGTGAGGCTCCTTCATCATGAGCGTGCTCGAGGCGCTAGACCTGGCTCGAATCCAGTTCGCCTTCACCGTTTCCTTCCATATCCTGTTCCCCGCCATCACCATCGGCCTTGCCAGTTACCTGGCCGTGCTCGAAGGCCTGTGGCTGCGAACGGACCAGCAGGTCTACCGCGACCTCTACCATTTCTGGTCGAAAATCTTCGCCGTCAATTTCGGCATGGGCGTGGTGTCCGGTCTGGTCATGGCTTATCAGTTCGGCACCAACTGGAGCAGGTTCTCCGATTTTGCCGGTGCCGTTACTGGCCCGTTGCTGACCTATGAAGTGCTCACCGCGTTCTTCCTGGAGGCAGGCTTCCTGGGGGTTATGCTGTTTGGCTGGAACCGCGTCGGCCGTGGCCTGCACTTCTTCTCCACGGTGATGGTCGCGCTCGGCACGCTGGTCTCGACCTTCTGGATTCTCGCCTCCAACAGCTGGATGCAGACACCCCAAGGCTATGAAATTGTCGATGGCCGGGTGATTCCGGTGGACTGGCTGGCAGTCATCTTCAACCCCTCATTCCCCTACCGGCTGATGCACATGGCCACTGCCGCATTCGTTGCCACGGCATTCTTCGTCGGCGCTTCGGCGGCCTGGCACCTGCTGCGCGGGCGTGACAACCCAGCTATCCGCAATATGCTGTCGATGGCCATGTGGATGGCCCTGATCGTAGCGCCGGTGCAGGCGGTCATCGGCGACTTCCATGGGCTTAACACCCTCAAGCACCAACCGGTGAAAATTGCGGCGATCGAAGGCCACTGGGAGAACAAACCGGGTGAACCGACCCCGCTGATCCTGTTCGGAATCCCCGACATGAAGGCCGAAACCACCCGCTTCAAGATCGAGATCCCCGCCCTCGGCAGCCTGATCCTGACCCACAGTTTGGACAAGCAGGTACCGGCGATGAAGGAGTTCCCGCCTGAGGATCGGCCCAACTCGACCATTGTGTTCTGGTCGTTCCGGGTCATGGTCGGCCTCGGCTTGCTGATGATCCTCGTCGGCCTGTGGAGCCTGTGGCTGCGCAAGCGCGGCACGCTCTACACATCGCGCCCGTTCCTGTACCTGACATTGTGGATGGGGCCGTCGGGACTGATCGCCATTCTCGCCGGCTGGTTCACTACCGAAATCGGCCGCCAGCCGTGGGTGGTGTACGGCTTGCAGCGCACTGCCGATGGTGTGTCGAACCATGACGCCACCCAGCTCAGCATTACCTTGGTCGCGTTCGTGGTGGTGTACTTCGCCCTGTTCGGCACCGGTCTCGGCTACATGATGCGCCTCGTGCGCAAAGGACCAAAACCTGGCGAGGGCGACCAACACACCCCAGGCGGTCCAGGCCAGCAACATACTCCGGCACGGCCGCTGTCCGCCGCCGACGATTACCAGGCAGAGGTGAACTAAAATGGGCATCGACCTTCCACTGATCTGGGCGGTGATCATCATCTTCGGCGTGATGATGTATGTGGTGATGGATGGATTCGACCTGGGGATCGGCATGCTCTTCCCCTTCGTCAAGGACGCGCGTGACCGGGATGTGATGATGAACACCGTCGCCCCGGTATGGGACGGCAACGAAACCTGGCTGATCCTCGGCGGTGCAGCGCTGTTCGGCGCTTTTCCGCTGGCCTACGCGGTGGTGCTGGAGGCGCTTTACCTGCCGCTGATCCTGATGCTGATCGGCCTGATCTTCCGGGGCGTGGCCTTCGAGTTCCGTTTCAAGGCCAAACCCGCTAAGCGCCACCTCTGGGACAAGGCCTTCATCTGGGGCTCGCTGGTCGCGACCTTTTCCCAGGGGGTTGCCCTGGGCGCCTTTATCGAAGGCATCAAGGTGGTCGAGCGCAAATACGCTGGAGGCGCGCTCGACTGGCTCACGCCATTCAGCCTGTTCTGCGGACTAGGCCTGGTAGTCGCCTACACCCTGCTCGGTTGCACCTGGCTGGTGATGAAGACCGAAGGGGCGCTGCAGCAGCGCATGCACGACGTTGCCAGGCCTCTGGCGCTGGTACTGCTGGTAGTGATCGCCGTGGTCAGCCTGTGGACACCGCTGGCCTACCCACAAATCGCTGCCCGCTGGTTCAGCATGCCCAACCTGCTCTGGTTCATGCCGGTGCCGATCTTGGTGTTGGTAACGTTCTACGGGCTGCTACGTGCCGTGGCGCGCAACGCGCACTACACGCCGTTCTTGCTGACCCTGGCACTGATCTTCCTGGGCTACAGCGGCCTGGGCATCAGCCTGTGGCCAAACATCATCCCGCCGTCGATCAGCATCTGGGAAGCCGCAGCGCCGCCCCAGAGCCAAGGCTTCATGCTGGTAGGCACACTGTTCATCCTGCCTATCATCCTCGGCTACACGTTCTGGAGCTATTACGTGTTCCGCGGCAAGGCGACTCATGAAGACGGCTATCACTAGGAGCACAACGTGATGACACCCAGTGTGAAGCAACCGATGTGGCGCCGACTTACCTGGCTGCTGCTGATCTGGGCAGGCAGTGTCGCGGCTTTGGGCCTGTTCGCCTGGCTGATCCGATTGTTCATGCTGGCTGCCGGCATGCGCACTCATTGAGCCCCCTGACGGGCGCAGCTGCGACAAAAGGGCGCACACGTGAACTTTTACAGCCCGCAACGGATGCGGCTTAATGCACGCCTCATTCGTTCGGGGGTTTCATGGCTGCACGTGCTCGCGCAC
Source organism: Pseudomonas sp. BJP69 (assembly GCF_007633355.1). Lineage (NCBI taxonomy): Bacteria > Pseudomonadati > Pseudomonadota > Gammaproteobacteria > Pseudomonadales > Pseudomonadaceae > Pseudomonas > Pseudomonas sp. BJP69. The sequence continues at coordinate 2,560,134 of NZ_CP041933.1, read as the reverse complement.
ACTTCTATCTGCTGGCCTGCTTCGCCGTGCTGTTCAACCTGCTGGCGATGCCGCTCGACCGTGCCTTGCAAACACCCCGCATCGATAGGCAGTCACTGATCCTCGGTAGCTTCTGCAGCCTGCACGGTGCGCAGAGCCTGCCCAAGTCACTGCTGGCCCAACTCAAGGCCGAGTTGCCGCAACTTGACGAGCAGCCGGCAACGAAAAACCAGGCGGGCGACTGCTGTTGCGGACACGCCGGGCATGCCTTGCTGGCCAGCGACTATTATCGTCACCTGTTCCCCCGCTTCTGGCCCGATGCACTCCTGCTCGGTGACAGCCACAGGTTGCCACTGCCACGCGAGCAGTGGCCAAAGCTGAACCCCCGCGCCTCTCCCCTGGCCTGACCCGTCGCTGATTGCCAACGGCTGCCCCGTGACCTGCGGTGCGTTGCCCTGCCCGACTGTCTAGCCAGGAAATCTTCCATGCCTGCGTTCCGTTGCACCGCACGCGCTGTCCTGCCCGTGCTCGCTTTGTTCAGCCTCAGCCCCCTGTCATTGGCCGTTGCCGAAACACTGCCCGCTGAAAACTCCACCCTCACCCTCGGTGCAGTCACCGTAACCGGCACCGAAAGCGGCCCGCTGGCCACCAGCAGCGTGCTCAGCTCGGTGGACATCCTGGGGGGTGATATCCTTGAAAAAATGCCCGTGACCTACAGTTGGCAACTGTTCAGCCGCGCGCCAGGGGTGATGCTGACCGAGTTCAACCAGGGCACCACCTCGGGCAAACTGTCGTTTCGCGGTTTCAATGGCGAAGGCGAAGTGAACGCGGTGAAGTTGCTGATCGATGGCATCCCCAGCAACACCAACGACGGCAACATGCCCTTCATCGACTCGGTGTTCCCCATGGACATCGACAGCATCGAAGTGGTGCGTGGCACCAGCGACCCACGCTACGGCCTGAACAACATCGCCGGCAACGTCAACATCAACACCCGCACCGGTGGCAACTACAACAAGGCGCGCGTGCGCTACGGCAGCTTCAACACCCGCGAAGTGCAACTGGCCAAGGGCATCGAGACCAGCAACTGGACGCAGAACTATTTCTTCGGTCGCCAACAGGTCGACGGCTATCGCGACCATGCCGACACCGAGCGCTACAGCTTCGGCGGCAAGTGGTTCTACACCCCTGACGATGGCAGCTACCGCCTTGGCCTGATCGCCCGCCACTACGAGTCCGAAGCCCAGGAGGCCGGCTACCTGACCGAAGACGATGCCCGCCATCACCCGCGCATGAGCAACGCCTACAACGCCACGGACAAAGGTACACGGCGGATGAACCAGGTCAGCGTGCACTTCGACACGGACTTGACCGACAACTTGTCCTGGTCGGCCAAGACCTACCTCAACACCTTCGACGACCGCCGCTGGACCCAGTACTGGCGCACCAGCTCACAGCAGGAGCGCGACACCTACGAAGACCAGTATGGCGCCATCACCTCGCTGACCTGGCGGCCCCAGGTGGACTGGCTGCACGCCTTCGCCCTGGAAGGCGGCAGCGATGTGCAAAAGCAGCAGAACCGCAGCGAGCGCTATCGCACGCTGGAACGGGTGCGTCAGGCCCAGGCCCAGACCCGCGACCAGGACTTCGACTTCAACACGGTCGGTGCCTACGTGCAGGCTGAGATCGAGCCGTTCGAATCACTGAAGATCGTGCCGGCCTACCGGGTGGACAAGATCAGTGGCGACTTCACCAACAAGATGACCGGGCAGGACTACGACATCAACGACTATGGGCTGATCAAGCAGCCCAAGCTCAGCGTGGTCTACTCGCCTTGGCGCTTCGCCAGCGTCTACGCCAACTGGGGGCGCACCTTCCAGGTCGGTACCGGTGCGGCGGCCTACAAGGTGCCGCCGCGCAACGAAGACCTTGACCCGTCGATCAACGACGGCTGGGAAACCGGCGTCAAGTTCACACCTGCCAGCTGGATCGATGGCCGCGTGGCCTACTGGCGCCAGGACGCCACCGGTGAAGTCAGCCGCCGCCTCAACGACCCCAGCGGCGAATCGGACAACGTCGGTGAAACCCGGCGCTGGGGCTACGACCTGCAGGTCAACCTGCACCCGAACGAGCGCACCGAGATGTGGATGTCGTACTCCTGGCAATACTCGAAGATCCTTGAACCCAGCAGCGCATTGCCCGACAGCAAAGGCAAGGAAATCGACCACGTGCCGCACCACCTGTGGAACACCGGCATCAGCTACCAGGCCACCCCTGCCCTGCAACTGAGCGCCTGGGCGAACGGCCAGACCAACTACTACCTGGAGCGTGAAAATACCCAGGGCACGTACGGCGGCTACGTACTGATGAACCTGGGCGCGACCTACAAGCTCAGCGAAACCATGAGCGTCGACCTGCAACTGAAGAACCTGACCAACCGCTACTACGAGTACGTCTGGTACGACCCCGATGGCGCCGACGCCTCGCTGCATTCGCCGGGTGACGGTCGGGCCCTGTATGCCGGGGTGACCTTCGATTTCTAAAAGGGATCTGCGTTCTGCCTGGTGAGTGGTCTGTTACGCCAAAGCGGCGTTATAACGATCACTTGCATCAGTTGAGCGGGGTGGGTGGGAGTGTCCCCAGCAGTGAGACCGCTGCGACTGCCGCCACCCCACAGAACCATTCAACCAGGATGCTGGTGCGCAGTACGTGAATACGGCCTGATCGAGCATTCAGTCGATTGAAGAGTGCCAGCAACAGCATCGCCATCACCAGGCTAGCCTTGATCAACAAAATGAGCGCGAAGCCGCTGAATAGCGGGGTCGGCCAGTAGGCGCCACTAAGGACCCGGACGTTTATCAGGCCGGTGAGGATGATGCTGGCGACCAGGCAGTAACCGATCGTGCTGAATCTGTGCAGCACTTGGCGAGCGTCCTGTGGAGCACGCTGCATCAACACCATCAGGAGCAGCGTCAGCCCTCCAAGCCATGCGCCAACACAGAGAAGGTGGATGACTTGGTTGACGATCAGGAGCTGCCCACTGATACCGTCAAACATGGCGACGTGACCAACCGGTGCCAGAGATGCGAGCACAAACCCGCTCAGAATGACTCGCAAGTTGAATGGCGGGCGGGGATTGAGACACAGGCATACAAACAGTACCAGGCTGACGATCAGGTGCGCCGCCCAGACCCGGCCAAAAAAAGTACTGCGCAATACCTGCAATACAGCCTGCACATCAACTGCGGCCTGCCAGGAATCAGCCATGCTGGCCGCTGTGACCATCAACCATCCAAGCCCACTGACCAGTGACAACAGCGCGAGCAACCGCAGCGCTCGGTCGAGTGCTTGATCCAGGGACATATACGCCACGGCCCCTGTGTTGGAGCCCAGCAACAGGGGCCTGAGCAAACTGGCCCCGAACATCATCAGCACGATAGAAAAGTGAACGAACCGGCAAACGATTATCGCGCTGTCCATGCACTCAGTTGCCTACCGTAAACGCGTAGTGACCTTCGCTCTTGTGGGTATCGACCGAGACGGCATGCCATTGAACCTCGTACTGGCCGGCGGCCAGAGGTTGCTCCGGTGTGACGATGAGGGTCTTTTTATCACTCGGATCGGTCGCGATGCTTTTCACCGAAACGGCCGCACCACCGGTTGTGATCTCGACCTTGGTGAACTTTTCTTCGACACCTTCCGAGAACACCAATCGCAACTCTGTAGGCGCCTTAACGGTGCTGTCCGCGGCAGGTGTTTCGCTCTTCAGATGGGCGTGAGCAAAGGCGGGTGTGACAGTCGCGACCGAGGCAAGCAGCGCTACGGTCGTGAGTATCGTTCTTGCAAAATGTGCAGGCATGGGTCAGGTCCTTAAGCGTCAAACACGGTTAGTCGATGATAGCTCAAGGGCAAGACCTGATTCAGTTCACCAGCCAACTAGCGCTTGAGCAGCAGGATAAAGAACAACCCGCCAAGTGCCGCCGTGGCGATGCCGATCGGCAGGTCTTGCGGCGCGATGACAGTGCGCGCCGCCACATCCACCCAGACCAGGAAAATCGCCCCAAGCAATGCGCTGACCGGGATCAGTCGGCGATTCTCGGCGCCCACCAGCGCACGGGCCATGTGGGGCACCATCAGCCCGACGAAGCCAATGGCTCCGCTGAGCGACACCAGCACGCCGGTCAGCAGCGAGGTGCAGACGAACACCTGCAGGCGCAGGCGCTTGCCGCTGAAGCCCAGGCTCAGCGCCGTCTGCTCGCCGCTCATCAAGGCGTTCAGGCCACGCCCGAGCAAGCGCAATGCCAGCAGCCCGGCCAGCACGCACAGCGCCGGCAGCCAGATCAGGTTCCAGCGTGCCGCCCCCAGGCCGCCAAGCATCCAGAATACCACCGAGGCCGCCGCATGCTGATCGCCGGTGTACAGCAGCAGATTGACCAGCGCCATCAGCACGAACGACACCGCTACTCCGGCCAGCAACAGGCGGTCGCTTTCCATGCCTGCGCCGCGCCGGGCCACCGCGATCACCAGCAGCATGCTGCCTGAGGCCCCCACGAATGCAGCAAGCGGCAGGCTGAAGACCCCGATGAACTCGCCTAGGTAGAGCATCACCAGCACCGCTCCCAACGCCGCCCCGGAGCTGACACCGAGCAGGTGCGGGTCGGCCAACGGGTTTCGGGTGACCGCTTGCAGCGCGGTGCCGACCAGGGCCAGGCCAGCCCCCACCAACGCCCCCAGGACCACCCGGGGCGCGCGGATCACCCAGACGATCTGCGCCTGGCTATGGGTCCAGTCCCCGTCAAGGTTCAAGCCCAGCTTCTGGCCGACGATGCCTGCCACATGGGCCAGCGGCACCGACGCCGGGCCGAAGGCCAGGGCACAAAGGCACGACAGCAACAACAGCGTCAGCAGGATTGCATTGAGTCCGCGATGCCCCGCCAGCCCGCCCCTGCCGATCAAGGCTGGGCCACCGGCGGCGACTGTGGGTGCAGCGCCTCGGCGAGCACTTCGATGGCCTGCGCATTCTCCACCGACGGCGTCACCTGCAGGTAGCTGAGTACCACAAAGCGTTGATCACGGATGGCCTGCACATCCTTGAGCGCCGGCTGGCGCAGCAGGAAATCGCGTTTGGCCTGCCAACTTTGCGGGCCATAATCGACGATCATGATCACTTGCGGGTCGCGCTCCACCACACTCTCCCAGTTCACCTGAGTCCAGCTGGCGTTGACATCCTCCATCACGTTGTTGCCCCCGGCCGCATCGATCAACGCCTGGGGCATACCCAGGCGGCCCGAGGTGGTCGGCCGGTCTTCACCGCTGTCGTAGAGAAACACCCTTGGCCGCTGGCTTTTGTGCGCCACGGCCGCGCGCACCGTCGCGATGCGCTCGCGCATCTGTGCCTCCAGTGCCTGCGCCCTTGGCTCGACCGAGAAGATGCGCCCCAGGTTGTCCAGGTCGCGGTACACATCCCCAACACTGGCACGCGGCTGCGGCATGACCCAAGAGCACGATTCGCTCAGTTCGTACACGGCAATGCCAAACGGCGCGAGCGTCACCGGCGTGACCGGCCCGCCCACGTGCATGCCGTAGTTCCAGCCGGCGAAGAACAGCTGCGTGTCGGCCGCCAGCAAGGTCTCAATCGAAGGGTAGCGGCTGGCCAACTGCGGCACGCCGTCGAGCGCCTGGTCGATCCACGGATCGCGGTACTTGTTGCGGGTAAAACCGGTATAGCCGACGATTCGCTCGCGCAAGCCCAGGTGCAGCAGCATGGCGGTCATGTTCACATCGTGCACCACCACCCGTTGCGGGGCTTGCGCGAAGGTCACATCGCGCGCGCAACTGCGCACGCTCAAGGGATAGTCACTGGCCGTGGCCGGCAATGCAATCACGGCAGCCAGCAGCCAGGTCAGGTAGCGCAGGTTCATGGTTGGGTGATCCAGGTAATTCGCGGGTAGGCATGCAGCGGGTGCGGGTCGACCAGGGCATCGACGCCGAACACCTGCTTGAGCAGAGCTCGGGTCAGCACTTGGTTGGGCGTGCCGCTGGCGACGATGCGGCCTTCGTCGATGACATACAGCCGATCGCAGAAAGCTGCGGCCAGGTTCAGGTCATGAAAGCTGGCGATGATGCTCAATTCCAGCCCGCGCAGGTGCTGCAACAGCTCCAGCTGATAGCGCGGGTCGAGGTGGTTGGTCGGCTCATCGAGGATCAGCAGCCCGGGTGCCTGCACCAGGGCCCGCGCCAGCAAAACCCGCTGCTTCTCGCCACCGGACAGCGTGGCGAAAGGCTGATCGGCGTGGGCACCAAGCCCGACCTGGGCGAGCGCCTGGTTGACTCGCTGCACGTCCGCGGCGCTGTCACCGTCGAACAGGCCTTTGTGTGGCGCCAGGCCCAGGCTGGCGACATCGCCGACGCTCAAGCCGAATGCCTCGGGAAACTCTTGCAGCACCACGGCGATGCGTTGCGCGCACCAGCGCGCCGGGCGTTGCCAGATGTCATCCTGGCCAACCCGCACACGTCCGGCGCTGGGCTCGCTGGCCCGATAGGCACAGCGCAGCAGGCTGCTCTTGCCGCTGCCATTAGGGCCGATGAGGCCGACGAACTCACCGGCGCCAACCCGCAGGTCCACGCCTTGCAGCAGCGTCCTTGGCTGGCGCCCCGGCGCCTTCAACGTCCAGTCCAGGGCTTCGATATTCAGCGTTGTCATGCCGTGCCACCTCAGCAAGGCACCGGCCGGCTGGCCGGTGCAACAGTGTCAGAAGCTGTAGTCCGCCGTGACGAAGAACGAACGTGGCTCGCCCAGGTACCACTGCCGGCCATTGTTGTCGGTGCTGGTGGCGTACAGGCGGTCGAACAGGTTGTTCAACTGCAGGCCCAAGGTCAGGTCCGCTTGTACGTGCCAGTCGAAGTTGGTATCGACCACGGTGTAGCCTGGCACCTTGACGGTGTTGGCGTTGTCCGCATAGCGGCTGTCGACGTAACGGGCCCCGGCGCCTGCGCTGAAGCGCTCGCCGAAGTCCTTGCTGAGCCACAGATTGGCCGTGCGCCGCGGCACGTTGATCGGCCGGTTACCGGAATAGTCGTTGCCGGCACTGGCGAACTCGTCGTACCTGGCCCGTACCCAGGCCGCGTTCGCTGACAGTTGCAGGTCGTACGGCAGGCGCAGTTCCAGGGTCGCCTCGAGGCCATCCGATGACTGCTGGCCTACCTGCTGTTGCAAAGTAGGGTTCAGTGGGTCGGTGCTCAGCAACTTCTTCTTGACGATGTGGTACGCCGCCAGCGTCCACTCCCCTCGCCCTTCGGGCAGCATCTGCTTGATGCCGACCTCGGTCTGCTTGGCCGTGCTCAGGTCCCATTGCTGCTGGGCGGCGTTGAGGGTCAGCAGGTTGCTCACGCCCTCGGTGCTAGTGGCGTACTGGCCGTAGACCGACAGGTCCTCGGTCAGGGCGAAAACAAGCCCCGCCCGCCAGTTGTCTCCCGACAGGCTGCGATCACTGCGGGTGTCGGCGAGCAAGTCCTTGCGGTTCAGGTGCACCTGGTCGCGGCGCACGCCTGTGATCAGCGACAGGCGTTCGGTCAACTGTGTGCGGTTTTCGGCAAACAGCGAGAACTGCCGGGCCTGGTTGGCTTCGCGGCTGCGGAACGGGTCGTTGCTGATGTACTCGCCACCCCCGGAACCGGACAGCGGCACGGTGTCGCTCAGGGTGTTGCCGAAGTCGTGCTTGCGCACGAAACGGATGGAGTTGTAATCGGCACCGACCACCGTCTGGCTGTCCAGGCCAAACAGCGAGTGCTGCAGGGTGAAGGTCTGGCGGTCGCCGATCTGCTCCTCGGTCTGCTTGATGCTGATGAAGTTGCTGCGCAGGATCTGGTCACCCGGTTGCCAGGTGTAGCTTTCGGCATTGCTCCAGCGGCGCTGGACCTTGAGGAAGTACAGCTGGTTGCTGGCGCTGAGGTTGTCGTTGATCTGCCAATCGGTGACCAACCGCGTGGACTGGTCGTTGTAGTGCACTTCGGCATTGTCGACGTTGTAGTTGTGGTCGCGCAGCGACTCACGGAAATGCCCGTTCACCAGCGGCGTGCCGAAATACTGCTGCGGGTCCTGGTCGGCGTAGTCATGGCTGAGGGTGACGCTCAGGTCGTCGTTCGGTTGCCAACGCAGCGAGCCACTGAGGGCGAGGCTCTGCGAATCGCCACGGTCGACCCAGCCGTTGCTGGCCAGTTTGTTCAAATTCAGCCGGTAGCTGAGGGTATCGCTCAGCGAACCACCGCTGTCCAGGGCCATCTGGCGACGATCATCAGAGCCGTAACCCAGGCGAAAATGGTTACGGATCTCACCCTCGAACGGCTTTTTTGGCACAACGTTTACCACCGCGCCGGTGGCGCCTTCGCCGTACAGCACCGACGCCGGGCCACGCAGGATATCGATACGCTCGACCGACCAGGTGTCTACCGGGAAGGTGACCGTGCCCGCACCGACATACAGGCGGGTGCCGTCATACAACTGCATGGTCGAACTGTGCCCGGTAAAGCCCCGCGCCGACAGGGCCGTGCCGCCGTTGCCGGGTGTGCCGATGAAGGTGATACCGGGGGAGCGGGTCACCGCGTCCTGGACGCTGACATTGTTGCGCTCGAGGATTTGCGCCGAGCTGATGCTGGTGACACTGGCAGGCGTCTCCAAAGCAGTGAGATTCAGGCGCGAGCCGCTGGTGGTCGGCGTATGCAGGTCTGGCTGAGGGTTCACCACTGCGACACCGGTCACATCGGTGGCCGGCAAGGCCAGGGCTTGATCGGTTTCGGCGGCCTGGGCCGAAACGCACAGCAACAGGCAGGGCGCCAGGCTGGCACGCAGCACAGAAGCGGGCAAAGGACTGAACAGCGAAAGTCGGGACATGTCGTTCCACTTGAAGCAGGAATGGAAGAAGCCCGGAGGGATAAACGCACAGGGAAACGCAGGCGTGCGCCTACGCAAACCGGCCTGCGCCCGCCCACCGCGGGTTGCCTATACATGCTTCAGGCCGGTCTCCGGGCTCGCGAGGGTCATGAAGCATTCACCTTCCCATGCCAGGGCACAGTGGTCTTTTGAATGCTTCGCTCGCATACCGTTGCGGGGGCAGCGCCGGACTGATCATCACGCGATGACGAACCGGCTTCCCGTTTCACCCCAGGCTCGACGGCAAGGGGCACCTGAAACAGGCGCGCAGGGGAACATCAAAGTGCCGCTACGTCAAGCGCAGGCGGCAACCCAAGGGACGGGCTCACTCACCTTCCCCATGCCGTGGCGCGGGAAGGACATGCACATGCCCATGCTCGACTCCACGCTCCACCGTCAATTGTCGGGACAGGCGCTCAAGTGCCCCACTCGGCCCTTGCAGCACCGAAACTTCCAGGCAACGGCCGGCATCCAGGTGCACGTGCAATGTCGAGCGCGTCAGTTCATGGTGGGCATGCAGGGTCTGGTTGAGGCGCTTAGGCAATTCGCGGCTGGCGTGGTCGTACAGATAGCTGACCACCGCCACGCACGGGGCTTCGTCGGGTAACGCCTCGGCTTCACGCAGGCCGCTGCGCAGCAGATCGCGAATGGCCTCCGAGCGCCCTTGATAGCCCTGCGTCTCCACCCGCCGGTCGATGAGATCCAGCAGCTCTTCGTCCAGCGTGATGGTGATCCGTTGCATTTTGTAACTTCCAGTAAGATGATTTTAGATAGACATCATACCCACCCTTCTTTAGCCTACGGCCTCCGTTGAAGTGGGGGACGCAGTGTGAAGCAGCAGCCTGGCAAACGAAAGCCCGCCCTGTGGGGCATCTTCTGGCTCGCGGCGAGCACCTTCGCTCAAGCCGCCGACATCCAGGCGCCAAACCCGACACTGGTGTACTCCTGGCCCGTCAACGCGGGCCCACTCGACCCGCGCGGCTACTCGCCGAATCAGATGTACGCCCAGGCGATGGTGTATGAACCGCTGGTGCGCTACACCCACGCCGGTACTGTCGAGCCGTGGCTGGCGACCGGTTGGAAGGTGTCTGAGGACGGCAAGACCTACACCTTCACCCTGCGCGACGGGGTGCGCTTCAGCGATGGCACTGTGTTCGATGCTGCGGCCGCCAAGGCAAACCTAGATGCGGTCCTGGCTAACCGCCAACGCCACCGCTGGATGGAATTGGTCAGCACCCTCGACCACGTAGAGGCCCCTGATCGGCTGACCTTGCGCCTGGTGCTCAAGCACCCTTACTACCCCACCCTGATGGAGCTGGCCCAGGTTCGCCCGCTGCGCTTCGGCGCGCCTGCTGCCAAGCCTGGGCAGCCCGTCGGTACCGGGCCCTGGGTACGTGCCGAGTCTCGTCTGGGCGAGTTCGACCGCTTCGTGCGCAATCCGCTGTACTGGGGGCCGAAGCCGGCCTACGGCGAAGTCATGGTCAAGGTCATCCCCGACCCCAACAGCCGTGCGCTGGCGCTACAGGCTGGTGAAGTGGATCTGATCCAGGGCGCCGCAGGCGAGATCACCGCAGGCACCTTCGTGCGCCTGCGCGACCAGGGCTATGCCACGGCACTGTCGGCGCCACTGGCTACGCGCACGCTGGCCATGAACACTGGCCGTGGTGCCACCCGCGACCTGGCGGTGCGCCAGGCGATCAACGAGGCGGTGGACAAGCAGGCAATCATCGACAAGATCCTTTACGGCCTGGAGCCCAAGGCCGACACACTGTTCGCCTGCAACATGCCGTACGCAGACATCGGTCTGAAACCCTACCCGTACGACCCCGCTCAGGCGATGCAGGAATTGGAGGCCGCAGGCTGGACACTGGCCCCCGGCGCGTCCGTGCGCAGCAAGGGCGGCGAGCCACTTACAATCGAACTGGTGTTTCTCGGCACCAGCGCCCTGCAGAAAAGCCTGGCCGAAGTGCTGCAAGGCGAGCTGGCCAAGGTCGGTATCCACATCGAACTGCGCGCCGTGGAAGAAGGTGGCTTGGTTCGCCGCCAGCGCGACGGTGATTTCGGCATGATCTTCGCCGATACCTGGGGCGCTCCTTACGATCCGCATTCGTTCGTCAGCTCGATGCGCTATGCCGGGCATGCCGACTACATGGCCCAGCGCGGCCTGGCGATCAAGGACGAGCTCGACCAACGCATCGGCCAGGTGCTGGCCAGCACCGACGAGCGACAACGCGCCGAGCAGTACCGTTTCATCCTCACCACCCTGCACGAACAGGCGGTGTACCTGCCGATCTCGCACCTCACCGCCATCAGCGTGCGGCGTGACTCGGTGGCGCACGTGCAGTTCGGCAGCACCCTGTTCGACGTGCCGTTCGAGGCCATGACACCCAGGCAGGAGCCCTGACATGCTGCGCTACATCTTGATGCGCCTGGTGTTGCTGGTACCGGTGATGTTCGGCGTGTCGCTGCTGGTGTTCGTGCTGTTGCACCTGGGCAGCACGGACCCGGCGCTGGATTACCTGCGCCTGTCGCACATCCCGCCGACCGATGCGGCCATCGCCGAAGTGCGCCACACCCTGGGGCTGGACCGGCCCCTGTACGCGCAATACCTGAGCTGGCTGTGGAACGCGCTGCACCTGGACTTCGGGATCTCCTACCTCACCGGGCGGCCGGTGCTCGATGACCTGCTGTACTACCTGCCCGCCACCTTGCAACTCGGCGGCCTGGCCCTGGCTTGCACACTGCTGCTGGCGATTCCGCTGGGGCTGCTAGGGGCACGCTGGCAGGGCCGCTGGCCCGACCATGCGGTGCGCGCGGTGACCTTCCTTGGCGTGTCGATGCCCAACTTCTGGCTGGCATTCTTGCTGATCGCGCTGTTCTCGCTGTGGCTGGGCTGGCTGCCGCCACTCGGGCGCGGCACGGCCGGGCACTTGATCATGCCGGTGCTGGCCATTGCGCTGATGTCGATGTCGATCAACGCCCGCCTGCTGCGCGCCAGCCTGCTCGAAGCCAGCGGCCAGCGGCATGTCACCTATGCCCGCGCCCGCGGCCTGCCCGAGCGTCAGGTCTGGCGCGACCATGTGCTGCGCAACGCCTGGCTGCCCTTCGTCACCGCCACCGGCATGCACGTCGGCGAGCTGATCGGGGGTGCGCTGGTGATCGAGACCATCTTCGCCTGGCCCGGCGTGGGCCGCTTTGCCGTCTCGGCGGTGCTCAACCGCGATTTCCCGGTGATGCAGTGCTTCACCCTGCTTCTGACCGGCTTGCTGATGGTTTGCAACCTGGTGGTGGACGTGTGCTACGCCTGGCTCGACCCGCGCAGCCGGCTGGAGGGCGCAAGCGCATGAGCACGCTCTCGGTAATTCGTCGACCGGCATTGGCCGGTCATGCTGGCCTGGTTCTGGGTTCGGTGCTGGTCGGCCTGCTGGTGGTACTGGCCGTGCTCGGCCAGTGGCTGGCGCCACACGATCCCGACCTGGTCGAACTCAGCCAGCGCCTGATGCCACCGGACGCCAGCCATTGGCTGGGCACCGACCACCTGGGCCGCGACCTGCTCTCGCGCCTGATCGTCGGCACCCGCCTGTCGCTGGGCAGCGTGATGCTGACCCTGGCACTGGTCCTGGCCCTCGGGCTGGCCGTGGGCGGCGTAGCGGGTTTCGTCGGCGGGCGGATAGACCTGTGGCTGATGCGCCTGTGCGACATGTTCATGACCTTCCCGACCCTGGTGCTGGCGTTCTTCTTCGTCACCTTGCTCGGCACCGGCCTGACCAATGTGGTCGTCGCCATCGCCCTGTCACATTGGGCCTGGTACGCACGCATGGTGCGCGGCCTGGTGATCGCCCAGCGCGGGCGCGAATACGTGCTCGCCGCACGGCTGGCCGGCGCTTCGCGCTGGACCCGCCTGCGCCAGCATGTGCTGCCCAATATCGCTGGCCCGCTGCTGGTGCTGGCGACCATGGACATCGGGCACATGATGCTGCATGTCTCGGGCCTGTCCTTCCTGGGCCTGGGGGTGTCGCCACCGACCGCCGAATGGGGCGTGATGATCAACGACGCCAAGGAGTTCATCTGGACCCACCCACAACTGCTGCTGTTGCCGGGGCTGATGATCTTCTTCTCGGTGATGGCCTTCAACCTGCTGGGCGATGCCCTGCGCGACCGCCTCGACCCATCCCGGGAGCACCACTAGATGACCCCATCGACCCTCGAAGTCCGTGACTTGCATATCGAGGCCCAGGCCGGCCTGCTGGTGCAAGGCGTGGACCTGCAACTGCGTCGCGGCGAAGTCTGCGCCCTGGTCGGGGCCAGTGGTTCGGGCAAGTCACTGAGTTGCCTGGGCATGCTCGACCTGTTGCCGGCCGGCGTTGTGCGCACGCAGGGCCAAATGCTGCTCGACGGCCAGCCGGTAAGCGCCGCCCAGGCACGAGGCCGCTTGGCCAGCCTGGTGCTGCAAAACCCGCGCAGTGCCTTCAACCCAGTACGCAACATGGCCAGCCATGGACTGGAGACGCTGCGCCTGCACGGCACCACCGGCGCCGCCGCCCGCGAGCGCATGACCGACAGCCTAAGGGCCGTGGGGCTGACGGATCATGCTCGGGTCTTGCAATCGTTCGCCTTTCAGCTCAGCGGCGGCATGCTGCAACGCATGATGATCGCACTGGCGCTGATGGCCGAAACCCCGTTCCTGCTGGCCGACGAGCCCACCAGCGACCTTGACGCCGTAAGCCAGGCACGTTTTCTCGATATCCTGATGGCGCTGGTCGAACGGCATGGACTGGGGGTGCTGCTGGTCACCCACGACATGGGCGTGGTCGCCCGCTGCGCCGATCAGGTGGCCGTTATGGACGCTGGCCGCATCGTCGAACGCCAGCCCGTGCACGATCTGTTCGAGCGTCCGGCCAGCGGCACCGCTCGAACCCTTCTCGAAGCCCACCAGGCCCTCTGCGGGAGCCCTCTATGAGCCTGCTGCACGCCCACGATCTGAGTCATCGCTACCGCACCGGCGGGCTGCTGCACAAACGCGCCTGGCTCCAAGTACTCGACGGCATCGACCTGCAGCTGCATGCGGGCGAATCACTTGGTTTGCTGGGCAGTAGCGGCAGTGGCAAAAGTACCCTCGCCCGCCTGCTGCTCGGGCTGGAAACCCCTAGCCAAGGCCTGGTGACCTTCGCGGGACAGCCGGTCAATCAGCTGCGCGGCGAACAGGCACGGGCCTTCCAGCGTGCCGTGCAGTTGGTGTTCCAGGACGCGCCGGGCGCATTCAACCCGCAGCGCAGCATCGGCTGGAGCATCGCCGAGCCCCTGCGTCACCTGAGCACCTTAAATGAGACAGCCCGCCACGCACGGGTAGTGGAGCTGCTGGAGCAGATGGGGCTGGGCGCCGAGCATGCCGCGACCCTGCCGCAACAGCTCAGCGGTGGTCAGTTGCAACGTGCCAACATCGCCCGAGCACTGGCGATCTCGCCAAAGCTGGTGGTACTCGACGAAGCGCTTTCGAATCTGGATCGTGTGCTGCAACTACAACTGTTACAACGGCTCCAAGCGCTGCGTCGCGACAAGGGGACCGCCTTCGTGCTGATCACCCACGACCTGAGCCTGGTGCGCTACTTCTGCCAGCGGGTTGTGGTGCTGGACGCAGGAAGCATTGTCGAGGACTGCACCGTGCGCGGCGACTTGTCGTTCGAGCATCCGGCCGGGAGGCAATTGCAAGCCGCTGTGCTGCCTGAACGCCCGACAAAGACCTGCGCTCGGCTCAGTACATCTCTCGCATGAACAATTGGATAACCCAAGTGATGCTCCTGCAGTGAAGACGCTTCTTCGCGAGGCACGCAAGGCCCAGGCGCGCCAAGGCGTATCCGTGCGGAAGAAAACCGCGGTGGTCTTGGAGCCGCTGCAGGCGATGCTCGCCACCTGGGAGGACTGCCCACCCCTTAGCACACTCCCTCAAACCATGATGGTTAGTCCATCACCATGCATCTCGAAATTCTCAATGAACGGATCTGTTGAGCCACATTCCTTGTGGTACTCAACGACACGCGGAATCACATCCTGCAGCACACCGACCAACCCCGTGCAGTAAAATTGCCCAGCATCTTTCTCGTACCGGTACCGTGCTTTAGTGAAGACATTGCGGTTCGATTCGATCTGATCAACATGACGGTCAAGACCAACCCGACGCCGTGTAGCTTCAGGGACGGCATGAAACAGTGTCAGTAAATCATGCCAGTCAATTCTATCACCGGCTTTTCCGTCAGCTCTCAGCTTACGTCAGCCACGGTTCGTGCCCTCGCCCGCTCATCCCTTCTCGGCTACCGGCCAGTAGCCCTGAGCTTCGCTCTCAGTCCCGCGCCTCACCACCATAATGCCTACACGCCGTCACGCCATGCCCGCAGCCACCTTTCCACGCCTGGCAAGCCGGTGGAACGTTTCTGCAACCGCCCGGGTCGCACAACAAAGACGCAGCCAACTGCGTGAACCCTGACCGTGAGGACCTTCCATGAGCGCGCTCTTTTCCAATGGGGCTGCAGAACACCCCATCTGCCTGACCATCAATGGTCAGCCACGAACACTGGCAGTCCACCCGTGGACCACCCTGCTCGACCTGTTGCGTGAACAGCTGGACCTGGTAGGTACCAAAAAAGGCTGCGACCACGGCCAATGTGGCGCCTGCACGGTGTTGCGCGACGGCAAGCGCGTCAATGCTTGCCTGACCCTGGCCATCATGTGCGACGGCGCAGACTTGGTGACAATCGAGGGGCTGGCCAGCGGCGACGTGCTGCACCCTATGCAACGGGCTTTCATCACCCACGATGCGTTTCAGTGCGGGTACTGCACACCTGGGCAGATCTGCTCTGCCGTCGGGCTTGTGCGTGAAGGACGTGCCGACTGCCGTGAGGCCATTCGCGAGCAGATGAGCGGCAACCTTTGCCGCTGTGGTGCCTATGGCAACATCGTCGCCGCGATCGAAGAAGCCCAGCCGCTGATGGCACACCCGGATCAACCACAACGGGGGGCGAAGCCATGATGCCCTTCAGTTACCACAAGCCTGCGTCAGTCAGCGAAGCCGTGAGCCTGGCTGGCGACAGCGCGCGCTTTATCGCCGGGGGCACCAACCTGGTCGACCTGATGAAGGAAAATGTGGTCCGCCCCGAGCGCCTGATCGATATCTCAGGCTTGGCGCTGGATGGGCTGCACCCCACTGCCAACGGTGGCGTCATGATCGGTGCCCTGGTCAGCAATGCCGACCTGGCCTGGCACCCGATGATCGAGCAACAATACCCGTTGCTGTCACAGGCTATCCTGGCGGGCGCTTCACCGCAGTTGAGAAACATGGCCAGTACCGGCGGCAACTTGCTCCAGCGCACACGCTGTTACTACTTCTACGATACCGGCACCCCCTGCAACAAACGTGAACCCGGCAGCGGATGCCCTGCTCGTAGCGGCCGCAACCGCATACACGCCATTCTTGGCGCCAGTGAGGCCTGTGTGGCCACTCATCCGTCCGACATGTGCGTAGCACTGGCAGCACTCGAAGCCGTGGTGCACGTAGAGGGACCGGCTGGTAAACGCCAGATCCCGTTCGCAGATTTCCATCGCCTGCCGGAGAACAATCCGGAGCGTGATAACCAGCTGGCAGCCGATGAACTGGTAACGGCCGTAGAGCTGCCGCCACCGCTGTTCGAACAGCATTACCGCTACCTGAAAATTCGAGACCGAGCCTCCTACGCGTTTGCGCTGGTGTCGGTCGCTGCGGCCTTGCGCTTGGATGGCGATGTGATTCAGCACGCCCGCCTGGCGCTGGGCGGTGTAGCGCACAAACCATGGCGCGACCCGGCGGTGGAAAGCCTGCTGGTTGGCCAGGTGCCTTCCGAGGCGCTGTTCGATAACGCCGCACAGGCGCTGCTTCAGGGCGCACAGCCGCTGAGCCACAACGGTTTCAAAGTAATACTGGCGCAGCGTGCAATCGTGCGTGCATTGACTGACGCGGCGCACCGTGCCGCTGGTGGGGGGGCATGACCATGGTCAACAACAAATCGGTAGTCGGTACCCCTCTGGATCGCGTGGATGGCGTGGCTAAAGTCACCGGCCAGGCACGCTATGCGGGCGAATACCCAAAAGACGGCCTGCTCCATAGCAGCGTGGTGTCCAGTACCATCGCCCGCGGCCGTGTACTGCGCATCGACGCTACCGAGGCGCTGGGCGTACCCGGCGTTGTCGCGGTGCTCGACCATGGGCATCGTCCGCATATTTCCAGTTATGACGATGACTACAGCGACGCCGATGCAGCTGAGGGCGCGCCCTTTCGGCCCCTGTTCAACGATCGAGTGCTGTATAGCGGGCAACCCCTGGCGCTGGTGGTGGCGCACACCCTGGAGGTGGCCCGGTATGCAGGCTCATTGATCCGGATCGAATACGCCGAGGAACCTCACGAGACAGACCTGGGCGCTACCAAGGCGTCGCATGTGGCGCCGGCAGAAACACCGGCCCCGCGTGGCGACTTCGCTGGCAGTTTCGCTGGGGCACCCGTGCAGGTCGATGCCACCTACCTGACTGCCAACGAGCACCACAACCCGATGGAGCCCCACGCCTCCACCGTGCACTACAAGCCCGACGGCAGCCTGGAAATTCATGACAAGACCCAAGGCACGCAGAACTGCCAGGACTACCTGCACAAGGTGTTCGGCCTGCCGAAGGCCCAGATCCGTGTGCACGCAGCCTTCGTCGGCGGTGCCTTCGGCTCGGGCCTGCGCCCGCAGTACCAGCTGCCCCTGGCAGTGATGGCGGCGCTGCATCTTCAGCGCTCTGTGCGCGTCACCCTCACGCGCCAGCAAATGTTCACGTTCG
Organism: Pseudomonas sp. BJP69; assembly: GCF_007633355.1. Lineage (NCBI taxonomy): Bacteria > Pseudomonadati > Pseudomonadota > Gammaproteobacteria > Pseudomonadales > Pseudomonadaceae > Pseudomonas > Pseudomonas sp. BJP69. The sequence goes on along the minus strand of NZ_CP041933.1, from coordinate 2,542,382 downwards.
GCTACCGGCCCCGCACCGAGCAGCGTTTGCGCCTGGGGGCAGATGCAGATGGGCGCTTGCTGGCTGTCGGTCACGATGGGCTGGGGCAGACCTCGCGCTTCGAAGACTTCACCGAGCACCTGGTGGAATGGAGCGGCATGCTCTACCAGTGCGACAACGTTGAACTCAACTACCGCCTGGCCTCGCTGGATGTGTACACGCCACTTGACATGCGTGCCCCTGGGGCCGGTTCAGGCGTGGTCGCGCTTGAGTGCGCGATGGATGAGCTTGCCTGTGCCGCTGATATCGACCCGGTAGAGCTGCGCCGGCGTAATTTTGCCGCCAACAACGGCAACGAGGGCAAGCCCTACTCCAGCAAAGAACTGCTGGCGTGCTACCAGCAAGGCAGTGAGCGTTTCGGTTGGCAGCACCGCAACCCGCAACCGCGCAGCATGCGCACTGGCAACCAATTGGTCGGTTGGGGAATGGCGGGCGGCGTCTGGGAGGCTATGCAAATGAAGGCCAGCGCGAAAGCGCGCCTGGATGCCCAAGGCCACCTCACTGTGAGCAGCGCCACCACCGATATCGGCACCGGCACCTACACCGTCATGACCCAAATTGCAGCCGACGCTGCGGGCGTCAGCGTGGAGGATGTCACCTTCGTGCTCGGTGACTCGTCCCTGCCCACCGCGCCCCTGCAGGGCGGGTCGTTCACGGTATCGTCGGTAGGCTCGGCCGTGCGCCAGGCTTGCCAGGTGTTGCGTACCAAGGTGCTGGAGCATGCGCGCAAGGTGCATCCGCAGGTGGCGAGCACAGCGCGGGAGGACATCGTCTTCGCGGATGGTTATCTGCACGCGGGTAGTGTTCGCGTGGCCTTGGCAGATATCGTCGCCAGTGCCCCCGGCGCGCAGTTCGAAGTGCAAATCGACGCTGAGCCTGGTGCAAGGCGCCAACCGTTTTCCACGGCTACCCACTCGGCGGTGTTCGTCGAAGTTCAGGTCGACGAAGACCTTGGCATGATCAAGGTCACCCGAGTGGTCAGCGCCGTGGCGGCGGGCCGCGTGGTCAACCCGAAAACGGCCCGCAGCCAGATCCTGGGCGGCGTGGTATGGGGTATCGGCATGGCACTGCACGAAGAGGCCTTGACCGACCATGGCCTGGGTCGCATCGTCAATCACAACCTTGCGGAGTACCACATCCCGGTGAACGCGGACTGTGGTGATATCGACGTGATCTTTGTTGAAGAGCACGACGATGTCGTCAATGAGCTGGGGTCCAAGGGTGTGGGCGAAATCGGCGTGGTCGGCGTGGCTGCCGCAGTGGCGAACGCCATCTACCACGCAACCGGCAAACGCGTTAGGGAGTTCCCGATCACACTCGACAAGGTGCTGTAACGCGAAAGTTGTGAGAAGAATGCGAGGGGAGCGGCTGCGGGCCGCTCCGCTCATTTCTCAGCAAATCGGTATTCGGAACTGAGGCCATCTGCGGGCGGAGGGGACCGCAGCAGCCCGAGCGCTACCGCTAGACAATAGCCGCAGGGTCGCCTACCGACTGATTTGGTTTGCTCCCTGACAGGCGCCAGCTCACCGCAGTAATCCCATACCGTTCAGCCATCGGGCGGCTGACCTTCCTGATCTTTTCCCGCCCGAATTTGGGGATGATCCCAATGCCCGCATCGCAACTTGCCCAATGCCAGGCTTCGGCATTGTCCAGGCGGTCCAGGCGAATGATGAAACTGCGCGGCTGACCATGCAGTTGGTAATCGATGATGAACAGCTGTGGGGCAGGCATCGCAGGGGCCTCCTCTTCTCCATGGATGACACCCTGATTGATCGGGGCAGCAGCAGAAGATTCAAAAAAATATCGATCGACAGGCACCAGCGGCGCCCGAGCGGTGGACGCCTACAGGCACACTACCGCTCGCGCAGTACCTTCACTCGCTGCGGCTGCCGTGGCTGTTCCGGCCACCTTTGCGTCCGGCTTCCGATGCCCGCTGGCGATCATTGGCGAAGTTGCCGCCCGAAGCCTGGCCGCCTTTGTGCCCAGCGCGCGATGCCCGCTCACGGTCGTTGGCGAAATTGCCCGGATTGGTTTCTTTGGTTCCGCCGCGCTGGCGGGTACCTTCCTGATCTTGAGCCATGTGGTTTCTCCTTGCGATGAATAGGCGGTCGCACAACCTGTGCGTTCATACAGTGCACACACAAGGTTGCCATGTTCAGATTCCGAACCTGCAATTGCCCGCTTGGCTCACACGTTTTGACGGCAGCTGACCGGTGGCCCGAAACACGTGCAGGCCAACTATTTGCGCCCCGTTTGCAGGCCGGTCGCACTTTATCGCGCATGCAGCAGTCACAACTGCAGGGCAGCGGCCTATAATCGCCCCACTATCCGGGTGTGACTGCACAGTCACGCACCGCCCGTAAGGCTCTTGTACAAGGCTCCGTCGATGAAGTCCTCGCCCAAGCAACCCGCCGCGCCGCAAAACCCTGCACTCAGCCCAAGCCACTTGGACTTTCCGGTGGTGGGCATCGGTGCCTCCGCGGGTGGCCTGGAGGCCATCTGCACGCTGTTTCGGCATATGCCAAGCGACTGCGGCATGGCGTTCGTGGTGGTGCTGCACTTGTCGCCGGATCATCAGAGCGTGGCCGACCGGATCATCCAGGCCACCACGCAGATGCCCGTGCGCCAAGTCACCGAGCCGGTGCCGATCGAGCGCAACCATGTGTATGTCATCTCCCCGGCCAATCGCCTCTCGACCAATGACGGCTACCTGCGCGTGTCCCCCGCCAATCGCCGCCGTGGCGACCACGTGGCCATTGACCTGTTCTTCCGCGACCTGGCCGACGTGCACAAGGACCATGCATTCTGCGTGGTGTTGTCGGGCACCGGCGCCGACGGTGCCGTGGGGCTGTCGCGGATCAAGGAGCAAGGCGGCGTGACCCTGGTTCAGACCCCGGACGATGCCCAGTACGACAGCATGCCCCGGGCTGCCATCGAAACCGGCATGGTCGACCTGGTGCTGCCCGTGGCCGAGATGCCACAAAAGCTGCTGGAGCTGTGGCGTAACGCTCGCCAGGTCAGGTTGCCGGAAATCGACGATGACACCCTGCCCCCGGCGCTGGGCACCCGCGTAGGCGACGCCCAGGCCAGCGAGCCGCTGCTGGAGGAGATCCTCCTGCAGTTGCGCAGCAACACGGGGCACGATTTCCAGCACTACAAGCGCGCCACCGTGCTGCGGCGCATTGAACGCCGCCTGCACGTGACCGGGCAAAGCAACCTCGCCGGCTACTTGCACTACCTCGAGCAGAACCCGGCCGAGTCCACGGCGTTGCTGGCAGACATGCTGATCGGCGTGACCAATTTCTTCCGCGACCGCGAAGCCTTCGAGGCCCTGGAGCGGCACGTGCTGCCGCAACTGGCCAGCGAGCATGACCCCGTCGACGGCCATGACGAGATCCGCGTCTGGTCGGCCGGCTGCTCCACCGGCGAAGAGGCCTACAGCCTGGCCATGCTGATCTGTGAGCAACTTGCGCTGGAGCAGCGCAACCGCAAGGTCCAGGTGTTTGCCACCGACCTCGATGAGCGTGCCATTGGCATCGCCCGTACCGGCTTGTACTCCGAAGCGATCGTGACCGATGTGCCGCCCAGCCGGCTGCGCCAGTTCTTCGTCAAGGAAGACCAGCATTACCGGGTGCGCAAGGAAGTGCGCGAAAAAGTGTTGTTCGCGCGCCACAACCTGCTGTCGGACCCACCCTTTTCGCAAATTGACCTCATTGTCTGCCGCAACCTGCTGATCTACCTCGACCGCGAAGTGCAACGCGACATCCTGTTGATGTTCCACTTTGCCTTGCGCCCTGGCGGCCATCTGTTCCTGGGCTCGTCCGAGTCAGCCGACGTGGTGGGTGAACTGTTCGCGCCGGTGGACAAGCGTAACCGTATCTTCCGCGCCCGTGACGTCAGCAATGCCGGGCGCCGCGCCGAGCGGCAGGTGCCGGGCAGTACTGGCGCCAGCCTGCCATTGGACCCGTTGGCCAAGGTCAAGCCCGGGCGCAAGCCCTCCTATGCCGAGCTGCACCACCGCGCGCTGGCCATGCGCATGCCAGCCAGCCTGATCGCGGATGTGGACGGCAATATCCTGCACATGAGCGGAGGTGTCGGGCGCTTCCTGCAACTGGGCGGCGGCGAGCCCAGCCGCAATCTGCTCGGCCTGGTGCTGCCGAGCCTGCGCCTGGCGCTGCGCAGTACGCTGTTCCAGGCGCGCCAAGGCACCGAAGCGGTCACCTCCCGGCCGGTCGACCTGGGCGATGGCCTGCAGCCGTTGCAGGTGGAAATCACCGTGCAGCCTTACAAGGACGACGTGCACAACGGCGATTGCCTGCTGGTGGTGTTCGAGCAGCGGGCGCCCGACCCTTCCCTGCCACTGCCGGGCGTCATCCGCCAGACCGACAGCATGGTCCTGCATAACCTGGAGCGTGAACTCCAGCGTACCCGCCTGCAGCTGCAGGAAACCATCGAGCAGTCGCAGGTATCCAGCGAGGAACTCACGGCCTCCAACGAAGAAATGCAGGCAATCAACGAAGAGCTGCGTTCGGCCAGCGAAGAGCTGGAAACCAGCAAGGAAGAGCTGCAGTCCATCAACGAAGAGTTGCTTACCGTCAACTACGAGTTGAAGAACAAGGTGGAAGAGACCGACAAGGTCAACGACTACCTGAGCAACCTGATCGCCTGCACCGAAATCGCCACCGTGTTCGTCGACCGCAACCTGCATATCCGCTGGTTCACGCCGCGTGCCGCCGACCTGTTCAACATTTTACCGGTCGATACCGGCCGCTCATTGCTCGACATCACGCACCGCCTGGACTACCCGGCCATGGCTGATGATGCCCGCGCCGTGGCCCAGGGTGAGGCCGTTATCGAGCGGGAAGTTGGCGGCCAGCGCGACCACTGGTACCTGGCACGCCTGCTGCCCTACCGCTCCAGCGAGCAGAAAATCGACGGCACCGTCCTGACCTTCATCGACATCAGCAGCAGCCACGCTGCCGAAGAGCATGTGCGCCTGGGCGAAGAACGCTTGAGCAAGCAGCTGGCGGAATCGCAAACCACCAGCCACATGAAAGACGAGTTCTTCGCCATCATGTCGCATGAACTGAAGCACCCACTGAACCTGATTCAGCTGAATGCGGAAATGCTCCGCCGCCTGCCCTCGATCAAGCAGATCGGCAACGCCAGCAAGGCCGTTGCCACCATCTGCGAGGCGGTTGGCAGCCAGGCCAGGATCATTGATGACCTGCTGGATGTGGCACGCATCCGTACCGGCAAGCTCAAGCTCAAGACCGAGCCGGTAGACCTTGGCGCCATCCTGCGCGGCATTCACGCTGTGGTGGTGGGTGAGCAACACCCCTGTCTGGTGCGCCTGGAGCTGCCTGCCGACGGCTTGCCAGTGACGATCGAAGGCGATGTCACGCGCCTGGAGCAGATCATCTGGAACCTGCTGAACAATGCCCTGAAATTCAGCCCGGCAGGCAGTGAGATACGCCTGGTGTTGAGTCGTGACGATCAACAGGCACGCCTGCAGGTGATTGACCAGGGCGTAGGCTTGAGCCCCGACAGCCTGGAGCATATCTTCGACCTGTTCAGCCAGGCTCCCCAACTGGCCAATCAGAACCGTGAAGGCCTGGGCATCGGCCTTTCGTTGGTACGCCAGTTGGTCGAAGCACAGGGCGGCACCGTGCAGGCCAGTTCGGCCGGCTTGGGCTTGGGCTGCACCTTCTCCGTTTGCCTGCCCCTGTGCAACGTGCAGTCGCCGCCTTGCGCCAACCCTGCAGAGCATTCCCGGGAGGGCCGGCTGCACGGCGTGCGCGTGTTGCTGGTGGATGACTCGGTAGAGGTATTGGAGATCATGCAAGAGCTGCTGGAAATGGAAAACGCCAGCGTGCGCGCCTTCAGCCGCCCCCGCGAGGCGCTGGAGGTGGCCTCCGGTGAGGCGTTCGACATCATCCTCTCCGACATCGGCATGCCGGTGATGGATGGCCATGCCTTGATCAAGGCGCTGCGCAGCCACGCCCATCTGCGCCACACCCCGGCCATTGCCCTCACCGGCTACGGTGCCAGCGCAGACCAGCACAAGTCACGCCAGTCCGGCTTCGACCGGCACCTGAACAAGCCGGTCGGCTACGACGAACTGGTGGAGGCCATCGAAACCTTGAGCGGCACGGTGCCTTACTGATGGTGGGCCAACATGAACCTCAGGCGTGCACGCTCCACTGGTTCATGTCCAGCGTGATCGGCATCTCGTCGATGGCATGGATCACGCCGCTTTGCAGTGCCTCCTGCGGCCCCAGAATTCGCGGGTACGCCATCAGGTAGCGCGGCACGTCCAGCACCTCGGGCGCACCTTCTGTGCGCTCGGCCACAATCTGCGCGTACAGCTGCAGGTCGTAATCCAGGCTCATCGCATATTCGGCCATGCGTGAATGGTCGACCGAGCCGTGCAAGGTCCAGTGGAACGGGTGGAACAGGAACTTGCTGTAGCTGCATGCCGTGCGCCACTCCCCGGCCAGGAACAGGATATTACCCATGGACTCGACGGTGCCCAGGTTGTGCGTATGCACCTGCACCGGCAGCGCCCGCAGGAAGTTATACAAGGTAAAGCCGTAGCTGCACTCGCCGCCCATGGTAGCGATGTTCAGTTGCAGCACCTCGGCGCCCTGCTGCAATGCCTTTGAGCAGGTATTGATCAGGTTGCCACAGGTCGACGAATTGATCGGCCCGGTGAAATGAATGATGTGTCTGGCCATGCTTGCCTCCAGGGTTGGCAGGTCAATTCCTGGGCTCGCGCGCCTGGGGCGCTTATCCGGTGGAATCGTCTGCGCGGGCAAAGTTCAACCTGTCAGTGGCCGTTCCCGTTGATCACAAGCGGTGAACCCTTGGCCCTCTGCGCCAGTCGCAATACCACAGTAACCGAACAAGGAACCGGTGATGAGGACGACGGCGTGAGCGATATCCGCATCGGCATTTCCGGGTGGCGCTATGGCCCCTGGCGCAAGGACTTCTACCCCAAGGGCCTGCGCCAGGACGATGAACTGGCGTTCGCCTCGCGGGCCGTGAACAGCATCGAGATAAACGGCTCGTTCTACAGCTTGCAAACCCCAGAGCGCTACCTGCGCTGGCGTGATGAAACGCCGGATGGCTTCGTTTTCGCGGTCAAGGGGCCACGGTACATCACCCATGTGCGGCGCCTGAAGGAGGTTGAGGAGCCAGTGGCCAACTTCTTCGCCTCTGGCCCGCTACTGCTAGGCGACAAGCTGGGGCCGTTCCTGTGGCAGTTCCCACCGAACATGAAGTTTGACGAAGAGCGTTTTGCCCGGTTCTTGCAGTTGCTGCCACGTGACCGCAAAGCCGCGCGCGCATGCGCCCAGGGCTGTGCCGAACGGCTGCGGGACAGTGGCGGCCTTGCAATCACCGGTAATGTGCGTTTGCGCCACGCGGTAGAGGTCCGCCACGAGAGCTTTCTTTGCGAGGCGTTCATCAAGCTGCTGCGCAAGCACCGGGTTGCGCTGGTGGTTGCGGACAGTGCCGGCAAGTGGCCGCATGCCGAGGATGTGACCGCAGACTTCGTGTACATGCGCCTGCACGGCGATGTGGAGCTCTATAGCAGCGGCTATACCGCGCGCGCGTTACGCCGCTGGAAACAGCGCATCCTGCACTGGAGCCAAGGCAGCCAGGCAGACGACGCGCGCCTGATCGTGCCGGGGCCGCCACCTCGGCGTGCGGCGCGTGACGTGTACTGTTATTTCGACAATGACCAGAAGGTCCATGCGCCCTACGACGCCCGCCGTTTGCTGCAGAAGCTGTCGCTGGACCACGAACTGATGACCGAACCGGGCGTGGTGCCGGAGGTGGCCTTGTGAACGAACCCATGACTGCTTTGCCGCGCAGCACCGATCAGTCCACCGCCGTGCGCCGCTTGAACGTACTCACGCTGAACGTGCACAAGGGGTTCACCTTCTTCAATCGCCGCTTCATCCTGCCTGAGCTGCGTGAAGCGGTCCGTTCCACCGGCGCAGACCTGGTGTTCCTGCAGGAAGTGCATGGCAGCCATCAGCAGCATGCCTTGCGCCACCCGGCCTGGCCTGATACCCCGCAATATGAATTCCTTGCCGACAGCATGTGGCCCCAGTTCGCTTACGGGCGCAATGCCGTGTACCCGCAGGGTGACCACGGCAACGCCTTGCTGTCGAAATTTCCCATCCAGCGCTTCAACAACCTCGATGTGTCGGTGCAAGGCAAGGAACAACGCGGCCTGCTGCATTGCCAACTCGAGGTGCCAGGGCACGACCAGGTGCACGCCATTTGTGTGCACCTGGGCCTGCGCGAAGCCCATCGGCAAAGCCAGATCCAACTCTTGCTCGACCTGCTGGCCAGCCTGCCGCCGCAAGCGCCGGTCATCGTCGCCGGCGATTTTAACGACTGGCGCCTGAAGGCAGATGCCGTGTTGGGCGAGCACCTGGTAGAGGCCTTCGGCGAGCGCTTCGGCACCCCGGCACGCAGCTTCCCGGCGCGTCTGCCGCTGCTGCGCCTTGACCGCATCTACCTGCGCAACGCCATGCCGAGCGCTGCCCAAGTACTGTCGAATTACCCGTGGTCGCACCTTTCCGACCACGCACCATTGGCCGCGGAGATTCACCTGTGAACAGACCTTGGGTAGAGGGCAACAACGTAAAGTTGCTGATCAACGGCGAGCAGTATTACCCCTGTGTGTTCGAGGCCATGGCCCGTGCCCAGGAAGAGATCCTGCTGGAAACCTTCATCATTTTCGACGACAAGGTCGGCCGGCAACTGCAGCAGACGCTGATCGACGCGGCCCGCCGCGGCGTGCGTGTCGAAGTGGTGGTGGACGGCTATGGTACCGGCGACCTGCCAGCGCCGTTCATCGCGGCCATGACAGATGCCGGCGTGAGTTTCCACGCCTTCGACCCGCAGCCGCGCCTGGTGGGCATGCGTACCAACCTGTTCCGGCGCCTGCACCGCAAGATCGTGGTCATCGATGGCGAGCGGGCCTTCATTGGCGGCATCAACTACAGCGCCGATCACCTGGGCGACTTCGGCCCCATGGCCAAGCAGGACTATGCCGTCGAGGTAACCGGCCCAGTGGTGGCACAGGTGCATGCCGCCAGCAAGCGCCTGATGTCGCCGGTGCTGCAGGAACCAAGCGCCGTGCGGCCGTTGACCGAGCCCGCCGGGTCCACCACCGCCGTGCTGGTAGAGCGTGACAATGGCGTGCGCAGGACAGCCATCGAAAGCCAGTACCTGCAGGCGTTTCGCGGTGCCAAAGAACGTATCGTGGTGGCCAATGCCTACTTCTTCCCCGGCTACCGGCTGCTGCGCGAGTTGCGCAACGCTGCCCGGCGCGGGGTGGCTGTGCACCTGATCCTGCAGGGGCAGCCAGACATGCGCTGGGTCCGTGCACTGTCGCGGTTGCTGTACAACTACCTGCTGCGTGATGGCGTAGTCATTCACGAATACTGCAAGCGGCCCTTGCACGGCAAAGTGGCGCTGGTGGACGACGAGTGGGCGACCGTGGGTTCCAGCAACCTCGACCCGCTGAGCCTGTCGCTGAACCTGGAAGCCAACCTGTTCATCCGCGACCGCGCTTTCAACCAGCTGCTCGGCGAACACCTGCAGTCACTTGCGCACGAGCAGTGCAAGCCGGTGACCCTGGAACGCATGATCCGTGGCTACTGGTGGCGGGCACCGCTGATCTTCGCCTGCTTCCATGCGGCGCGCCATTTCCCGCGCATCGCCGGCTGGTTGCCGGCACACCGCCAACGGCTGCGCTCGCTGCAGCCAGACGTCGAGGCCCCGGCCGGCGACCTGCACGAGGGCAATACCTGATGGCACGGACAACCTGGCAAACCTGGGCCAAGCGCGTATTGACGGTGGCGTTCCTGATCCTGATCCCTGTGCTGCTTTACCAATTGGCGCGCAACCTGGACTGGAACGAAGTGCGCCAGTCGCTGCTCGCCTACAAGCCTGGAACGCTGGTGGTCGGCCTGGCAATTGCGGTGTGCAGTTACCTGACGTTCGCCAGCTACGACTTGCTGGCCCGCGCCTACACCGGTCATCAGCTGCCCGCCCGGCAAGTGCTGCCGGTCGCCTTCGTGTGCTACGCGTTCAACCTCAACTTCACCACCTGGGTCGGCGGGGTTGCCTTGCGCTACCGCCTGTATGGGCGCCTGGGGCTCGATACCGCCACCATCACGCGCATTCTCACGCTGGGCCTGCTCACCAACTGGATGGGCTACATGCTGCTGGCCGGCAGTGTGTTCGCCCTGGGTCTGGTCGAACTGCCGGGCAACTGGGCGGTGGGCACCACAGGGCTGCGCCTGATCGGCGTGCTGTTGCTGGCGATTACCGCGGCGTACCTGCTGGCCTGTGGCCTGGCCAAGAAGCGCACGTGGCGCTGGCGCGAGCACGAAGTCACTTTGCCAACCCTGCGCCTTGCGCTCTGCCAGGTAGCGCTGGGGGCCAGCAACTGGGCATTGATGGCGCTGCTGATTTACTGGTTGCTGCCGGGCGACGCCTTCTACCCCGCGATCCTCGGGATCCTGTTGATCAGTTGCGTGGCAGGCGTGGTTGCACATATCCCGGCGGGCCTGGGTGTGCTGGAAGCGGTGTTCCTCGCCCTGCTGCACGGGCAGATGGCGCAGGGCACGCTGGTAGCTGCGCTGTTGGGCTATCGCACCCTGTACTACCTGATACCGTTGGTGGTTGCGATCGTGACTTATCTGGTGCTTGAGAAGCGCGCGAAGGCCATGCGCCAGCGTGACAATTCGGTGCAAACCTGATGGTCAGGGTCACGCGCGCTTAACGTCGGCGCGGCCTGGTGCCGCGCCAACAAGGCGACCTTAAGGGGAAATCGGGTCGCTCGCCGGGAAGGTCTCATCCAGCGCATTGTCTACGGCATTTTCATCCGGTTTTTCGCTGCAATGGCAGGCTTGCATCCTGCAGCCCTCGCCATGGCTATGGCCGTTGGCACAGGCCTCACAGCAATAGGCCTTGCCGTCACGCTGCAAGGCATTGGCATCCACGGTGCAGGAACAGTCGGTACAGGCACAACGTTGCTGGTTCATGATCTGCTCTCCTCGTCATCGATCACATCATCGGTCCAGGGTTCCCCGTCAAGCGGTGCGGAACGTGCCAGTTCGGCTTCATCCAGCCCAAAGCCGCCACCGATTTCGTCGGCATCCACTTCGCGCAGGTCCATATCAGCCGGGCCGTCGCCGCCGCCGGGCTCGTGCGGGTCACGGGCGCCGGTTTCATCCAGCAGCGTATCCGGGCTCAGGTCGTCGTAGGTGACGTTGTCTTCATGCAGGCTGTCGCTCAGCGCTTCGCCACCCGTCATGCCGCTTTCGGCAACACGCTCTGGTGGGAATTCGCGCTCCATCTCGCTCGCCGGGCGCTCGTCCCCTACCCGCCCCTGGCGTTCGTCCAGGCGCTCATCGAAGTCCAGTTCGTGCACGCTGCCCATGCGGTCCTCGGTGTCGTCGATCTCGGTTGGGGTGTAGGGCTTAGGATCTTCTGTTCGGGCCATGTACGTTCTCCGTCAGTTGGCTGCATTCGGTCGACTGCATCCGGTGGCCGAAGATTCAGAGTTTTTTGAACTCCCTGCCTGCCCGGCGCCTCCCACCTCTACAGAGTGCGATTTGCCCGGAGCCGGACATGGCCAAGCCCCTGCAGGAATACGCGCGCAAGCGCGACTTCAACGCAACGCCCGAGCCCAGTGGCAAACGCAGCCGTGGCAAAAAAGCCCATGCGCTGCAGTTCTGCATTCAGAAACACGACGCCAGCCACCTGCATTACGATTTCCGCCTGGAGTTGGGCGGTACGTTGAAGAGCTGGGCGATCCCCAAAGGCCCGTCGCTGGACCCGAACGTGCGCCGCCTGGCCGTGCATGTCGAGGACCACCCGCTGGACTATGCCGATTTCGAGGGCCACATCCCTGAAGGCCACTACGGGGCTGGCGATGTCATCGTCTGGGATCGCGGCATCTGGGAGCCGGAGGGCGACGCCCATCAGGGCTATGCCAAGGGCAAGCTCAAGTTTCGTTTGCAAGGCGAAAAACTGTCGGGGGTGTGGCACCTGTTCCGCACCCACCTGGCGGGCAAGAAAGAACAATGGATGCTGGTCAAATCCCACGATGCCCAGGCCCGTAGCGAAGCCGAGTACAGCATCGTCAACGCGCAGCCCGACAGTGTGCTCAGTGACCGCACCCTGATCCCCCGCAAGCCGGCAGCCAAGCAAGCCGCCGCCAAGCCGCGGGCTACCCGCAAGCGCCCCGGTAAGGTTCGCCAAGCCGCATTGCCGAACCAGTTGCAGCCACAGCTGGCCACCTTGGTGGACACGCCGCCCCAGGGCGACTGGCGCTATGAGGTCAAGTTCGATGGCTATCGCATCCTGGCTCGTATCGACGGCGACGATGTGCGGCTATTCACCCGCAACGGCCATGACTGGAGCAGCAAGATGCCCCGCCAGCTCGCGGCACTGCGCGCGCTGGGTATCGATTCGGCCTGGCTGGATGGCGAAATGGTAGTGGCTGACGAAAATGGCGCAGCGGACTTCCAGGCGTTACAGAACGCCTTCGACACCGAGCAGGACGAGCACATCACTTACTACGTGTTCGACCTGCCCTTTCTGGGTGGCCAGGACCTGCGGCAGGCACCGCTACAGGATCGCCGCGAAACGCTGAAAACCCTCCTCGATCACGCCCCGTCAGACGTACTCAAGTATTCCGCCGACTTCGACGAACCGGTCGACGCCTTGCTGGCCAGCGCCTGCCGCCTGGAACTCGAAGGGCTGATCGGTAAACGTGCGGGCAGCCCCTACAGCGGCCGCCGCAGCGGGGACTGGATCAAGCTCAAATGCAAGCGCCGCCAGGAGTTCGTGCTGGTTGGCTACACCGACCCCAAAGGCAGCCGCAGCGGCTTCGGGGCCCTGCTGCTGGCCCTGCACGACCCGGACAATGGCGAGCTGCGCTATGCCGGCAAGGTCGGTACCGGCTTCACGGCTGCCACCCTGGCCAGCATCCATACGCGCCTGCAGCCACTGGAAATTGCCAAGCCCGCCGTGACCCGCCCGCCCAGCGGCGCAGAAGCCCGCGGTGTGCACTGGCTGAAGCCGCAGCTGCTGGCTGAAGTGGCGTATGCCCAGATGACCCGGGACGGCATTGTGCGCCATTCGGTCTTCCATGGCCTGCGCGATGACAAGCCCGCCACCGCCATCGACCTGGAACGCCCCATGTCCACCAACACAACGCCCCGCCGCAAACGCGGCAAAGCAGCGCCGCTTTCAGAGGACCTGCACCTTACCCACCCTGACCGGGTGATCGACGCTACCACGGGCGTGACCAAGCGCGATGTGGCCGAGTATTACGCCGCCGTCAGCCAGTGGTTGCTACCCCAGATCCAGCACCGCCCGGTGGCATTGGTGCGCGCACCCGATGGCCTGGCCGGTGAGCTTTTCTTCCAGAAGAACGCCAGCCAGCTGCACCTGCCCAATGTGCTCGAATACGACAAGGCCCAGGCCGGCCAGGCGGCCATGGTCATCAACCGCGCCGATACCCTGCTGGGCGCGGTGCAGATGAACATGCTCGAGCTGCACAGCTGGAATGCCACTGACAAGGACTTCGACAAGCCCGACCGCTTCGTGCTCGACCTCGACCCTGACCCCGCGCTGCCCTGGAAGGCCATGCTGGAAGCCACTCAACTCACCCTCACCCTGCTCGACGAGCTTGGCCTGAAAGTGTTCATCAAGACCAGCGGCGGCAAGGGCATGCACCTGGTGGTACCGCTGACCCGCCGCGCGGGTTGGGACGAGGTCAAAGCCTTCAGCCATGCCATCGTCGAGTACCTGGCCAAGCTGTTTCCGGACCGCCTCAGCGCTGTTTCAGGGCCCAAGAACCGCATCGGGCGCATCTTCATCGACTATCTGCGCAACGCCAGGGGGGCAACAACCGCGTGTGCCTATTCCCTGCGTGCACGGGAAGGCATGCCGGTGTCGGTGCCCATCTGGCGTGAGGAACTGACCGCGCTCAAAGCCGCCAACCAATGGAACATCGCCAACCTGCCCGCGCGCCTGGCAGAGGTCGACGACCCGTGGGCGGACCTGGGCAGGGTCCGCCAGTCTATTACGGCGCGCATGCGCAAACAGCTGGGGCTTGCCTAGTGGCCACGCATCAGGAGACCCGCCCATGAGCATCGTCCAGGACTTCAACCTGACCCATTTCGACCGCCTACTGCGTACATTTGGTGATCGTCAACAGCCCCTCAACCTCGACACTCAGTTGCCTCAGCTGATGCAGGCGCTGCAGGCCGACCACCTGGACCTGCTGCCGTTGCCAGGCCAGGGCAATACCTTGCGCCGTTGGCAGACGTTGGCCCGCGTGGCGGGTTGCGACCTGGCCCTGGCCAAGCTGTATGAAGGGCACACCGATGCTTTGGCGATTCTGGCGGAGTGCGCAGCTGCACATCACGTGGCAGAGGGCATTTGGGGCGTGTGGGCCGCCGAGCCACCTGATGCCCGCGCGGTCATAACCTCCCGCGACGGCGACAGGGTACGTTTGCAAGGCACCAAAGCCTGGTGTTCCGGGGCGTTGCAGATCGACCGGGCATTGCTCACGGCCTGGGATGAGCAGGGTCAGCAGCAGTTGGTCGCCATCGAACTGTCGCAGCCTGACCAGGGGCTGAACATCGAGCATTGGCAAGCCGTGGGCATGGCTACCACGGCCAGCGTCGAGGTTACCTTCGACAACACCCCGGCAACGCTGATCGGCAAACCTGGCCAGTACCTGGCGCGCCCTGGTTTCTGGCACGGCGGCGGCGGTATCGCCGCGTGCTGGTATGGTGCGGCCGAGGCCCTGGCCGACTACCTGCGCGAGTATTGCCGCAAGCCGCGGCCCGACCCGCATGCCGATGCCCACCTCGGGGCGGTGGACGCCGCTTTGTATGGTGCGCGTGCGGCGCTGCGTGAATGCGCCGCCTGGATCGACCGGCAGCCGGGTGCAGATGCCAGTTTTGAAGTGCGGCGCACCCGCGCCCAGGTCGAGCAGGCCGTGGACCAGGTCATCAGCCATGTCGGGCGGGCCTTGGGTGCCACACCGTTCTGCCGCAACAGCCACTTCGCCCGTTTGAGCGCCGATTTGCCGGTGTATCTGCGCCAGAGCCACGCGGAGCGTGACCTGGCAGCGCTGGGCCAACAGCTGGCGCAGGTGCCGGCAGGAGCGTGGCAGCTATGAGTGAGAACTTGATCCAGGCCAGCAGCGGCACCCCTTGGGCCGACTGGCAGCAGGCCGCCCACCTCGCCCGGGCCACATGGCTCGACCCCGCCCGGCTCTGCCCGCCTGGGCGCCGCCTGGTGATGATTGCGCCCCACCCGGATGATGAAATCCTCATGGCAGGCGGCCTGCTGAGCAGCTTCAAAGGCCGTGAAGCCGACCTGGTGCTGATTTCCGCAACCGATGGTGAAGGCAGCCACCCTGGCTCAACCCAGTGGAGCGAGCATCGCCTGCGTCGCCAACGCCCCCAGGAAAGTCGCCTGGCATTGCAGCAGCTTGACCTGGACCCGAACCGCGTGGACTGGCGCCGGCTCAACCTCAAGGACGGCCAATTGCCGCGAGAGGAAGCGTTCCTCGTCAGCCATCTGACTCAATTGTTGCGCCCGGACGACCTGTTGATGGCTACCTGGCGCAATGACGGTCATTGCGACCACGAGGCCGTCGGGCGCGCCGCCGCCCACGCGGCATTGGCGCGGCAAGTGCAACTGGCCGAGGTCCCGGTCTGGGCCTGGCACTGGGCGCAACCCGACGACCCTCGCCTGCCCTGGCCCCGTGCCCACCGCCTGCAGCTGGATGAAGCCCGGTTGGCGCGCAAGCGCAAGGCCCTCGCCGCCCATGCCAGCCAGTTGCAGGCAGACGGTGAGCGGCCGCCGGTGCTACCGGCAAACCTGCTGGATTGCCTGCTGCAACCTTTCGAACTGGTGTTCCTTTGACTGGAGTTGTCATGAGCCTCGACCCACAGTATTTCGCCGACTTGTATGCGACCAATGAAGACCCGTGGGCTTTTCGCACCCGTTGGTACGAGAAGCGCAAGCGCGAGCTGGTCATGGCCAGCCTGCCCCGTCAATGCTACCAGCGGGTATTCGAACCAGCCTGCGCCAATGGCGAGCTAAGCGCACTGCTGGCCGAACGCAGCGGGGAACTGCTATGCCAGGACCTCGATCCCACCGCCGTGGGGCTGGCCCGCGAACGCTTGGCTCAAATGCACAATGCGTCTGTGGAACTTGCGCGGCTCCCGGCAGACTGGCCTGGTGGGCGCTTCGACCTGATCGTGCTGAGCGAGGTGGGCTACTACCTGGACCCCACCGACTGGCTGCAAGTAATCGAACAAGCGGTCGCCAGCCTGTCTTACGACGGCGGCCTGCTGGCATGCCACTGGAAGCACCCCATTGTCGGTTGCCCGCAGGATGGGCGTGAAGTGCATCGCATGCTGGCCCGCCACCTGCCCCTCTACAAGCAGTTCCAGCATGATGAAGCGGACTTCGTGCTCGAGTACTGGTCAGCCCAGCCCAGTGTGGTCGACCTAGACGAGACTTGCCCATGATCGCCGTCGTGATTCCGGCCCATAACGAAGCCCGCCGCCTCGGCCGTTGCCTGCGTGCGGTGCTGATCGCCGCCGTGCAGGCACAGCAGGCTGGCCATCGGGTCGAGGTGCTGGTCGTGCTCGACCGCTGCAGCGATGGCAGCGCCGCCGTGGCGCGGCGTTTTGGTGTGCAGGTGCTGGAGGTGGAGGCTGGCAGTGTGGGCATGGCCCGGCGGGTGGGCGCGGCGCACATGGTCGACCGTGGTGCGCGGTGGCTGGCCTGTACCGATGCCGACAGCCGGGTACCGGGGCACTGGTTGTTGTCGCAGCTGGCCTGCAGTGCCGAGGTTGTCTGTGGCACGGTACACGTCGAATACTGGCAGCCGTGGCAGACGGCAGCCCTGCGCCAGCTCTACCAAAGCCGTTACGAGCAGCGCGAGGGGCACCGGCACATTCATGGCGCCAACCTGGGCGTGTGCGCCGACGCCTATGCGCGAGTCGGCGGCTTCCAGCCCTTGGCCGCCCATGAAGACGTGCAACTGGTCAGCGACCTGCAAGCCAGTGGCGCGCAGATCGTCTGGACGGCCAGGCACAGCGTGGCCACCAGCAGCCGCCGCGACAGCCGCGCCCGGGAAGGCTTTGGCGATTACCTGGCGGGTCTGCAGGCTCTGGTTTGATCGAAGCGCTTGCGGGGCTTCGCTCAGGAGGCCTTGCGCGGCTTCTTCGCCGGCTTCTTGCCGCCGAGGCTGCGTTTCAGCAGCTCGGTAAGGTCGAGGATATCAGCACCTTTCTCGGCGCTGGCGGCCTTGCCTTTCTCGACTGTAGCGATCTTGCCTTTGCTGGCCTTTTCTTCCACCAGGTCCAGAATGGTCTGGCGGAAGGCGTCATGGTAGTCCTCGGGCTTCCACGGCCCGCTCATGTCTTCGACCAGGCGCTTGGCCATGTCCAGTTCACGCTTGTCGACCTTGGTATCGGTCACACTGCTGTCCAGCTCCAGGGTCTCCAGCCCGCGCACCTCCTCGGGCCAGCGCAAAGTGATCATCACCAGCGCGTCATCCAGAGGGCGCAGCAGCGCCAGGTGCTGGCGGGTGTGCAGCACCACCGTGGCCAGCGCCACCTTGCCGGTTTTTTCCAGCGTCTCGCGCAGCAATGCATAGACTTTGCCGCCGCGCCGGTCGGGGGTGAGGTAATACGGGGTATCGAAGTGCTGCAGGGGTATTTCGCCAGCTTCGACAAAGGAGAAGATATCGATCGTCTGGGTGGCTTCAGGGCGAGCCTTGCGGATTTCCTCCTCGCTGATCACCACATAGCGGCCCTTTTCATACTCCACGCCTTTGACGATGTTGTCCTTGTCGATTTCCTTGCCGGTGACCTTGTTCACCCGCTTGTAGCCCACAGGCTCCATGCTGCGCTTGTCCAACCAGTCGAAGTCCACCCGTTCGGTGCGCACCGCAGTGTTGAGGGCCACGGGGATATGCACGAGCCCGAAGCTGATAGCGCCTTTCCAGATTGCCCGAGCCATGACACTGCTCCAAAGTTGGCTGCCGATACCAACAGTGACTGCACCGGGTGGCGAAGGTTTAATGGCATTGCCCCACGGCCACCAATGGCCGGCAATCAGACCGCGTTGAACAGCACACGCTTGAACGCTTCGGCCGCCAGGTGAACCTGTACGGCCCAATCACCGGCAGCCTCGCTGCCCGCGTCATCGGAGATGTACTTCAGGCACACAAACGGAATACCTTCGCTGCGGGCGATCAAGGCCAGCACATAGGCTTCCATGTCGACCACGTCGTAAAGCGCATCGCTGTGGTTGGTTTCGAAGCTGTCGCCACTGCCGCAGGTTTCCAGCGCCAGGCCGGGTATGGCCGCACCGTGTTCGAGTAGCACCGGGGTATTCGCCAGTGGCGTCTCGTAACGGGCGAAACCCAACGGCGTCACGTCCATGTCGCGCTGCACGAAACGGTTGCAGCACACGACAACGCCTTTACCGTGGCGCTGGCTGCCAGCAGAACCCAGGTTGACGATCAGCCTGGGGCGGCGCACAGCGATAGCCTTGGTCAGGGCGATAGCGGCATTGACCTTGCCGATACCGGTGAACACGGTGTTCATTTCGCGGAACACCTCGCCCGCTTCGGCTTCAAGGGCGAAAACGAACAAAGTGTCATCCAGGGAGATATCGGGGAATTGCGTGGTCAGCATCATGGTGCGGGTGGTCCGTGTGGCGGCAAGGGGCGCGCCATTGTCGGGCAACCCCGGCCAATTGCAAGTGCGCCGTGACACTTCTACAGGCGGGTAACCGTCAGGGCTACGGCGGCTATCCGCTCCACGGCTTCATAACCCGGCTCAGCCAGTTGCTCCCCGAACACATCAGGGTCGATTTCCCGATACACCCAAGAGCACGTGGGGCCGGCCAGACGCAGGCGAACAGCCTCGAGCAAGGGATCATGGCCGTCCACAATCGCCACACCGGTATACAACAGCAACGAGCCGCCCGGGGTCAGCCGCTCACGAGCCTGCTCGACAATCCGCAACGACAACGCGGCCCCCAGGGCGCCACCGCCATGCCGGTAGGTCCGCTCGCCCACATCGAGCATGTAGGGCGGGTTGGCAACGATCAGGTCGAAGTTGCCGGGCACATCGTCCAGCAGGTCACTGTGCTTCACCGAAATATTGCTGACGTCAGCCAACGCTGCATTCACGGCGGTGTAGCGCAGGGCAAGCGGGTTGATATCCACCGCAGAAACCTGCGCATGGTGCGCCGCCCGCGCGATCAGCAAGGCGCCAATGCCGGTTCCACAGCCAATGTCTACGGCATGCTCAACCCGGTTGGGGGTGTGTCGCAGGTGGTCATGGATGACCTGGGCGAAGCGGTAGCTGTCTGGGCCGAAGAACACCGCGTCCGCGGCCTCGGTCGGGTAGGCAGAATGCACCAGTAACAGGTCATCCAGGGTGGACCAGCGCACCGCGCTGCGAAACGACTGTTGAGGTGCCGCAGTCAAGCCCTCCGCGCGCTGCAGCAGGGCCATTAGATCCGCGGTTACCAGCCCGGGGCTGAACGCCTGACTCCAGCCGAACACATCGCGCAGGGTGCGTGCCTGCTCGCCGGCGCAGCGGGCCATGACGCGAGCGTGTGTGGCCGGTGTCACGCAGGTGAAACGGTAACCAGCGGCACGCAGGCGCTGGCCCAATTCCACCAGCGCATCGTCACTGGCAAGTACTTGCGGGTCCGGCACCATCAGCGCGCTTGCTCCTGGATCATCCCCGTAGCCTGCAGATAGGCGCGGGTCGCCTGCAGCCCGTCAGGCGTCGCGTGACGATTACCAGCCATACGTTCGATGAGCGCTTCAATATCGTGCGCGTCGACATTCACAGCGTCACCTTCCGGGGATGCCGGCAACTGCCAGCTTCCGGGGAGCACGCGACGAACGCGCGACTGCCAACCTGCTGCGATCCAGTCGTGCCACAACTGCTTTTCATAGGCGGTGAACACACCGTACATCGGTGCTGATGGCCCATCCACGAGTGCCCACCAGCGGCTTTGCGCGGGTTCTTCACCGCGGCGAATCCAGCCCTGCGCCTGCAGCGCCTGCAGAAAGTGCGGCATGGCGCCAGGTTCTGCCAGCCATTGGTTGATGGTGCGCCCCTGCAGCCGGCACCGGTCTGAATGCATGAACTGGCCAAACTGGCGCTTCTGTTCCAAGGCCTGCACCAATTCCGCTTCTAGGTCGAAAAGGCTGACCAGGGTGGGTGTATCCACGCCAAGGTCATTCAGGCGGTAGCCGTGCCGTACTCGCTGGTAGAACCCGGAGGGGTCACTGCGCGGGCTGAGTTGGCGCAAGGCCTGGATTGACAGGTGGGCGTGACCGCTGGCGGCGTTGTCGATCGTGACATGCAATTGGAAATACTGGCCGTCGATGCCCAATTCGGCGAGTTCATAGGTAGTAATCAGCAAATGCAGCGGTGGTTGTTCGTAGCCGAGGTTGTAACCGATCAGCTCAGGGAGGAAGTCCTCACCGTAGCGGCCCAGCGCCAGCTGCAGTGCCCCCTGCAAATAGCGTTCGTCTTCAAGGTGCAACGGCTCCAGGCAACCCAGGCGGCTCATCAGCCGCTGATAGATCGCCACATGGTTGCAGCGCACATCACCGCTGCCCAATTCTTCCAGGTAGGTCCGGATCAACCCGTGGTAGCGCGGGTCTGCCCAATGCCGCAACGTACTGTGCAACCACGCACCATCCACCGCCTTGGTCGGTGCCACCTGTTGCAGGAACCATAGCGCTTGCGCGCGCGTGGCAAAATAGCGGCGTGGCCCACCTTCTTGGCGTTGTGCCAAGTAGGCGGCAAAACCTTGAGCTACTTGCCCGGCGTGGCGCGCGCTCCAGGCTTCAAGCTCCACAGGGTCGGCTGGCAGGTCATCCGGCAAGTGCCGGGCACGCTCCAGTTGCTCATTCAACCATTGCGCGCCAGCGTTATGAGTGCCTGCCAGCAAGGCTTCGTAACGCTGTTGCAGGCTGGTTGTGGCCAGTGAGGCCGGAACTGTCGCGGCGGTCTTGCGTGTCATGACCGTCATGCCGTTTTCCTCATGCGCGTTTATTGGCTGGGTTTCTGACCTGGCATCGGTTCAGGATCTGGCGCAGGTTGGGGGGCGGGCTTTTCACTGGGTTGTTGCATTTGCAGGGACGGCTTGGTGGTGTCGGCGTTGTCTTTGCCGGGGTGGCCATTGTCTCGGTCGAAACAGCCGCCAACCAGCAACAGGGCGCCCGACAGGGCCGCCACAGGTAACCATTGCATAACGACCTCCAGGGCTACTCGATGGCAGTGCCGGTTCCCCGGCACTGCAGGGTCTCGTTTACGAGCGGCCGCCTTTGCGGCCCGATTCACTGGTT
Organism: Pseudomonas sp. BJP69; assembly: GCF_007633355.1. Classification (NCBI taxonomy): domain Bacteria; kingdom Pseudomonadati; phylum Pseudomonadota; class Gammaproteobacteria; order Pseudomonadales; family Pseudomonadaceae; genus Pseudomonas; species Pseudomonas sp. BJP69. Next base: position 2,520,883 of record NZ_CP041933.1, on the reverse strand, counting down.
TGGCCGCCGCTGGAATGCTGCCCACCCTTGCGGCCTGCCTCGGAGGCTTTTTCGCGGTCATTGGCGAAGTTGCCCGAGTTCTTGTTACCGCCCTGGCTGCCTTGTTGGTTGCCGGTACGGCTATTGTCTTTAGTGGCCATGGTCTGAAACCTCATATGATTTCGGGATGCACGGCTTCAGCGCCGTACATGAATTCGGAGTACAGGCTCGGGTCGGGATTCGTTTCAATTGGCAGGCTTCGGACCGGTGGCATTAAATAAGCGGCAAGTGCTTATTTGGCGCACCTTTCAGTCGCGCGGCGGGTTATCCATATGGGCCTGACGGCGGCCAAGCCAACCGCCGGTGGCCGCCCAGGCCACGGCCAGTACCGCCCCAATCAGCATGGCCAGTTGCGGGTGTTCGCCCATCACGTCCAGGGCACGCTTGAGCCAGCCACTGAGGGCGTCGCCACCCCGGTACACCACGGTGTCGATGAAGTTCTTGGCCTTGTACTTGTCCTCGGCCGGCAACACGGTGAACAGCATCTCGCGCCCCGGTCGTACCAGCGCATACTCCCCTGCACGGCGCACCACCATGACCATTACGAACACCGCGAACACCGGGGCCAGCGCCAGCCACAAGAAGCCCACTGCCATCACCAGCGGCACGGCCATCAGCAATATGCCTACCCCCAGGCGACGTGCCAGCCGCCCGGTGAGGAAGACTTGCGTGAGGATGGCCAAGGCTTGCACAACGCTGTCGATCAAGCCGAACACCTGGGTTTGCCGGGTGGGGTCGGTGAAAGTCTGGCTGACGATGCGCGCCTGCTCGAAGTACAGGAAGGTACTGACACTTGCCAGTAACACCACGAACAGCGCAATGCCCAACAGATAAGGCGAGCGCAGTACCGCAGTGGCACCGGCCAGTGGGTTGCCGCCCAGCGGCCTTGCTGCACCACGCTCGGCATACGCTGGCAACGGATGGCGCTGTCGCCAGCGCTGCAGAAACAGGCTTGCCCCAATGCTGCCGAGCAGGAATACCGCCGCCAGCAGCAGCAACCCGGCATGGCCCAGCGGCGCCACCAGTAGCGTGCCCAGGATCGGCCCGCTGAGGCCACCCAGGCTGGCCCCGGCGGCCAACAGGCCGAACAGGCGCTTGCCTTGGGCCGTAGAAAACAGGTCGGCGAGCACGCTCCAGGCCAGCGAGATGGTCAGCAGGTTGAACACCGAAAGCCAGATGTAGAACGCCCTCGCCGCCCACAGGTTGTCTGGTGTGCGGGTAAACAACACAGCGAACAGCAGCAGGTTGCTGACAAAAAAACCATAGGTACAAGGCAGGATGAACCGGCGTTGCACGCCACTGGCCAGCCAGCCGAACACCGGCAGGCATGCCAGGCTGGCGATGAAGGTTCCGGTGAACAACCACTGCAGGTTGTCAACGCCACCGGCAACGCCCATGGTTTCGCGCACAGGGCGCAGCATGAAGTAACCGGTAAACAGGCAATAGAACAGCAGCAGGCCGGCGATAACCGCCGGGCCTTCGCCGGGCTGTATGTTCAGCCCTTGATCCAGGCGCCGCCGCCAGGCAGTCATACGCTCAGGTGAATTGCCTGATCAGCGCCTGTTGCTGCGCCTGGGTAAGCAGTGGGCCCTGGCCAGCCTTCAGCTGGTCGAGCTGGCGATCTGGCCGACCGGTGGCGGGAATTACCGTCGTCACCGCCGGGTGGCTGATGGCGAACTTGAGAAACAGCTGCGCCCAGCTGCCGATGCCCGCTTCAGCGGCCCAGCCGGGCAACGGCTGGTCTTTGACGCGGGTGAACAGGCGCCCATCGTCGAACGCGCGGTTGATCAGCACCGCTACACCCCGCTCCTGGCACAACGGCAGCAATTCACGGGCCGCCTGGGGGGCACTGACCGAGTAATTGATCTGGATGAAATCCAGCGCCTCGCTGCGCACCAGCTCGGCGACCTCGGCGTGGCCACTGTTCAGGTAATGGGTGATCCCGACATAGCGGGTTTTGCCCTGCTGCTTGAGTTCGCGCGCGTAGGGCAGTTGGGTTCGCCAGTCACGCAGGTTGTGCACCTGCAACAGGTCGACCTTGTCGGTACGCAGCCGCTTCAGGCTGTCAGCCCATTGCGCTTGGGCTTCTGCGCGGCTGTCGGCGGCAATCTTGGTGGCAATGAAGCAGCGTGAATGCCAACCCCCCTCCTCCAGCAATTGGCCAAGAATGCTGTCGGCGCCACCGTAATTGGGCGAGGTGTCGATCACCCGCCCGCCACCGTCGAAAAAGGCCTTGAGCACTGCCCGCAGTTGCTGGTAGGCAGCCGAACCGGCTTCAACCTCGAAACTGCCCGAAGTCCCGGCGCCAATGACCGGCAGCGCTTCACCGCTGGACGGTACGGCGCGGGTCAACATGCCTGCCGGCGTGGCCGCGTGCAACCAAGGGGCGCTGGCCAATAGGCCTAACGTAGCACCCACGCGTAGGACATCACGACGTGCATACATGGAAAAGCTCCCGTCATGCCAGGGAAACTTCCAAGGCTAGTCGCTCTACCCGGCGCGCGTGGGCGTTTCTGTGTCCGGATGTTTTTACCTGGCCTGCAGCAGCGGGCTCAGGTCGACACCGGTGGCGCTGATTGGCGGGCACCAGTAGTAGCCGCCGCTCAGGGGCCGGCTGAAGCGGTACAGGCCGTCAATGATGCCGTCCTCCAGGCCACTCATGCGCCGCAGTTGCACTTCGAAGGCATCGAAGCTGCGGCCCAGGGCAACGAAGGCCAGGCCGGCGCCGCGCTGATCGGCCCAGGATACCGAGCGGCGCACCATGAAGGCCTCGGGCTCGAAGCTTTCCTGGGCAGTACGCTTGACGTGTGCCGACTCGGGCGCGTCGTCGAGTTCTTCGTTGTCACTGAGGCGGCGGCCCATGATGTTGTCCTGGTCGGCCTGGGGCAGCGACTTGAAGTACGCCAGGTCGTGCTTCCACAGCTGAAACGCAGCAAAGCTGGAACCATCGGCAGCGATCGCTGCCTGCACCGCATCCTCGTCCACCGGGTTCTCAGTGCCGTCTTCGTAGCCGGTCAGGTCCAGCCCACCCCGGTGCAGGAAACCGTCAACGCTGTCGGCCAGGCGCAGGGCCGGCGCCAACGCCTGCTCCAGTGCCTGGGCCCGCAGCAGCAGGTCGCCCCGCTCATTGCCACGCAGCCACAGCCACAACGCATGCTGGGTGCTGGGGTTCTCTACCGCCGCATCCAGCAGCGGGAAAGGACGCAGGCCAGGTACTTCACGCCCCAGGGCTTTGGCCATGGGCGCGCCTACGCCCAGAATCACCTGCACGCCATCGACCTGCGGTAGCAAGGCATCGAGGGCGGCAGGCAACGCCTCGGGCGATTGCAGGGTGAAGAACAGGTGGCGGGCGTGGGCCGGCACCGGGGTGGCAAGCAGACCTTGCTGGAACGGCATGACAGGCTAATCCTCGAAAAAGGCGGCATGCTACTGCGCCTGCGGGCTTGCTGCAACGCGCCATACAGCGCCGATGAGGGATGTCTCTGGTAACAAATGGTTACCAAGAGCTGGCTCTTTGCAATTACCTATCCACCCCGGCCCACCTAGACTGCTTCGGATCCTTCGCCCGAGAGACTACCGATGACCGCCTCGCCCCTGCTCACCGCCGTTCTGCCCCTGGCCTTGGGCATCATCATGCTGGGCCTTGGCCTGTCGTTGACCTTGGCCGACTTCGCACGGGTGGTGAAATATCCGAAGCCCGTGGTGGTGGGCCTGGCCTGCCAGATTCTGCTGTTACCGCTGGTGTGCTTCCTGATCGCCAACGGTTTTGGCCTGGAGTCGGCGCTGGCGGTGGGGTTGATGTTGCTGGCCGCTTCGCCGGGCGGCACCACGGCGAACCTGTTCAGCCACCTGGCACATGGCGATGTGGCGTTGAATATCACCCTCACAGCGGTCAACTCATTGATCGCGATTCTCACCATGCCGCTGCTGGTCAACCTGTCGTTGAGCTGGTTCATGGCGTCGGACCAGGCCATACCGCTGCAGTTCGCCAAGGTCATGCAGGTGTTCGCCATTGTTCTGCTGCCGGTGGCGCTGGGTATGCTGATTCGCCGCTTTGCCCCCGCGTTTGCCGCGGGCATGCAAAAGCCGATGAAGCTGGTGGCGGCATTGTTTCTGGCATTCACCATTGTCCTGGCGCTGGCCAAGGACTGGCAGACGGTGGTCGAGTACGCACCGGTCGTGGGCCTGGCGGCGCTGCTGTTCAACATCTTGAGCCTGGCGGTGGGGTACTGGGTACCGCGCCTGCTCAACATCCCCAAGCGCCAGGCCATCGCCATCGGCATGGAAATCGGCATACATAACGGCACGTTGGCGATTGCCCTGGCCCTCAGCCCGTCGCTGCTGAACAACCCGACCATGGCAGTGCCGGCAGCGCTGTACAGCCTGATCATGTTCTTCACCGCCGCCGGTTTCGGCTGGTGGGTGAGCCGTGGGCACGCCGTGGGGCAGCCTGAACGCGGCACCGCCGGGTAACGGCCAGGCAGTCAGCGCCGGTTGCGCTTGCCCCGCAGTTGCTGTTTCAACACCTTCAACGGCGGCGCGTAGAAAAAACCGAACGACACACCCCCGGTGCGCCCCTTCACTGCATGGTGCAGCCGGTGCGCCCGGTACAGGCGTTTGAGGTAGCGGTTGACCGGCCGTGGCCGGCGCGGCCAGTGCCGATGAAAGAAACCATCATGGGCCAGTACATAAAGTACGCCATAGCCCGCCACGCCACCGCCCACCCACTGCAGCGGCGCATGGCCGCCCTTGCCCAGGGCGATCAGGGCGGCGGCTATCAGCGCCAACGCCAGCAGGTAGAGGTCATTGGTTTCGAGCATGCCTAGCTGTGGCTCATGGTGCGAGCGGTGCAAGCACCAGCCCCAGCCATGCATGATGTACTTGTGGGCCAGCGTGCCTACGCCCTCCATGGCCACCAGGGTGCCGAACAGCACGGTCAGATTGAGCAGCATGGAACGGTCCGGGTGATCGCATAGGGTGGCGCAAGGTTACCGGCTGATGGTTTTTTTTTCCATGTGGCAGGCGCTGCCGCAGGGCATGTGCCGATTAAGCCATTGTCATCTTTGCACCCTTGACCGGCTTTGCCGCGGGGCGTATGGTCCGCGGCGCAATTTAGCCCAACAGGAGACCCGCTTTGGACAGTAGCCCCAGTCGCTTGCGACAGGCCCACGTGGCGCGCTAGCCCGGCAGTGTCCTGCACTGTCTGGCCAGCCTGGCAAGACGGTGGTTTCTTGTAACCCCGCTTCACCTCCCTCCCCCCGTGGTCCTGCGCATCTTTCTGGTTTTTCAACCGCGCCCAGTGAAGGCGCTCATGCGGGCGTGTGCCCGTGGAAGAGGTGAGCTATGGATTGGAATGTTTTTCTGCTGCGCGTCAGTGTCGCGCTGCTGCTAGGGGCGCTGATCGGCGCCGAACGCCAGTTGCGCCAGCGCCTGACCGGGCTGCGCACCAATGCACTGGTCAGTACCGGGGCCTGCCTGTTCGTGCTGATGACCCAGGCAGTGCCCGGCATGGCCGCTGCCGATGCCTCACGCGTTGCCGCTTATGTGGTCTCGGGCATTGGTTTTCTCGGCGGCGGGGTGATCATGCGCGATGGCTTCAATGTGCGCGGCCTGAATACCGCCGCCACCCTGTGGTGCACGGCAGCGGTCGGTGTCTTGTGCAGCCTGGGGCTGTTGCTGGAGGCCGCGCTGGGTAGCCTGGTGGTGCTGTGCGCGAATATCCTGCTGCGCGACATCGCCCAACGCCTTGACCGCCAGGGCGTGGTGCCCGCCAGCGAGCACGAACAGCATTTCGAAGTGCGCATCGTCTGCCGCGCCGAGGACGAGATCCAGGTGCGCAGCCTGATGCTGCACAGCCTGGCCGAGCCGCAGCTACGCCTGCAGTCGCTGCAAAGTGCCGACCTGGACAACCCGGCCAGGCTTGAGGTGCGTGCAGAGCTGTTGGGCACCGCCCAAGCACCGGCGCAGTTGGAGCGCCTGGTCAGCCGGGTCAGCCTGGAAAAGGGCGTGAGTTCAGTGCGTTGGCAACTTCAGCAACAGGTGCTGGCCGTGGATTGAGCGCCACCGGGTTCGCTGCCGGTGATGAAAAAGATTAAACCTTTGCCCTGCCCCGCCCCTCAACCGTACGCGACACTGAAGTCGCGCCAAGGTTTAAGGAGTGAAGCATGAGCAGTCTTTTCATCAAGCGTGTCGGGTTATCGATGGTGCTGGGTCTGGTATCGGCCCACACGCTGGCAGCCAGCTCCAATGATTTCGTCGATGCAGCGGTCGAGTCCGGCATCGCCGAAGTGGTTACCGGCAACCTGGCCCAGGAGAAAAGCCAGAACGCAGAGATCAAGAGCTTCGCCCAGCAAATGGTCACCGACCATACCCAGGCCAACCAGAAGCTCGGCGACATCGCCCGTAAACTGGATATTTCGGTACCCGACGACGCGGCGATGACCGACAAGGTCAAGAAGATGATCCTGGAATGGCGTGACGAGTCGTTCGACAAGTCTTACCTCAACAACCAGGTCGATGCGCACGAGAAAGCGGTCGAGCTGTTCAAGAAAGAAGCTGCGTCCTCCGACAAGGCTGAGCTGAAGGCCTTCGCCAGCGAAACCCTGCCCAAGCTGGAACAGCACCTGGAGCACGCCAAGGCACTACAGGCCAAACACGCTAAGTGAACGTGAGGTTCGACATGAGTAACGATGCACTGAAAAGCGAAGTACTTACCCGTCTGCTGCATGCTCACCCACAGGGGCTGGGGAAGGAGGTGCTGGACAACTATCGTGGCGAGAAGGCCGTTGCAGGCATGCTCAAGACCCTGCAGGACGACGGCCTGATTCATGATGGCAGCGTGGTGGTCAGCAGCGACCACCAAATCAGCGTCCAGTACCCCATCAAGCTGTCGGCGGCCGGTGTGGACGCCGCCAGGCGGGCCGAGGGCTAAGCGCTGGCAAACCGGGGATTTGCGCCGCCTGGCGTCACAGGCCGGGCAAATCCCTCGGTAAACCCGCCAGCCCATTTCGCTCAGCTGGCGGGCATTCCCTATTTCTTCTCCACATCCCTGGGTGGTTTGGCGGGGCCCTGCGGGTCAACCTGCGGATCGTCGAGGTCCGGCGAATCCGGGTCGAAACCCAGGTCACTCTGCTTGTCCGCCTGCTCCGACGAGTGCGGCCCCTGTTTGTGCGGTGGTTGTTTATCAGGCATGGCGCTATCTCCTTGAGGTGTTTAGGGAAGAAAGCGCTGCCACGAAAAAGTTTGATTAACCTGCTGCTTCGGCCACCCGCGCCCGGCACTGCGCCAACGCCTCGTCACGCTCGCGCAGTTGTTCCTCGAAGTGTTTCAGCTGCCGTGCTTGCTCGGTACACAGCTCGCGCCGTTGTTCCAGGCTCTGTGCCTGGGTCTCCAGTTGCCGGCGCATTTCCTCACTGGCGCCCTGCGCCTGCGCCAGGATCGTGCGCAAACCTTGGATCTGCGCATCACGTTGCTCCAGCAATTCCCCCTGCGCCCGGCATTCGCTGGCCACTTGGCGGTGCTCACCGAGCAAGCGCTCGTTATCGCGGTGCAGGCGGGTCAGTTCGTCCTGCTTGACGATCATGCCCTGCTGCAATTGGCGCACTTCCACCTGCAACTGCTGCAATTGCGCCTCGTGCCGGCGTTGTTCCTGCTCGCGCTGCTCACGGCTGGCGCTGCGGTAATGCTCAAGGGCGTCGCGGGCATGGCGGTGCTTGTCTTCCAGTGACTGGATCTGCTCGTCCTTGTCTGCCAGGCGCAGCTGCAGTTCGCCCAGCGACTGGTTGAGGCTCGCACTGCGTAGCTGTTCGGCCTGCAACGTGCTTTGCGTGGACAGCAGCCGCTCGGACTCGGCGGCCAGTGCTGCGGCATCGATCTGGTGCTGCTGATGCGCTGCGGCCAGGGCTTGCTGGGCGCTTTCGAGCTGCGCCTCCAGCTGTTCACGCTGCTGGGTAAACGTGCTTTCGGCCTGCTCGATGGTCAGATCGGCCTCGTCCTGCAACTGGGTCGCCAATTGCCCAACCATGCGGGCCAGCACCTCACTCAATGCAACGCCACCTTCCGCGGCAACCGGCTGCTGGCCGTTCAGCTCCTTGAGGTAGCGGTGAATGGTGGTCTTCGAGCCGGTATTGCCCAGTTCGATACGAATGGCATCGATGCTGGGGTTTTCGCCCCGGGCGATCAGCGCCTGGCGTGCCTGCTGCACCACCACCTTGTTTATGCCGCCCCGGGCCATGAGTGCTCCTACGATTTCGTAATGTGTTATGTAGCATGTAATTACGTACTGATTCTGCCAATGATTGCCTTGGTCAGCAAAGGTTTTCTCACATGGAATAATCACGGCTTATCGCATGTGAGGGGTGAATTTGTGCGTTTGGTAGTGCTGGCAGCGGTACGAGACTCTGCAACCACCCGCCTTGTGTCCCAGGCGCTTTGCCGCCACCATGTACGTCCGGTTCCTGCCCCTGCGAAAAGCACCCGAAACAAATGACCCTGGATAACTACAAGGCAATTGCCGACAGCATCGCCCTGTTGCTGTACCCGCACGCGGAAGTCATCGTCCACGACCTGCGCAGCCAGACGGTGGTGCACATCGCCAACAACTTCTCCCAACGCGCCTTGGGTGACGACTCGGCGATCGATCATGAACTGGGCGACTTGCTCCAGGGCACGAACCTTGGCCCTTACGAGAAACTCAACTGGAACGGCCAGAAGGTCCGTTCGATCAGCACCGTGTTGCGCAATGCCCAGGGCGAAGCCGAGCACCTGATGTGCATCAACCTGAACGTGTCGGTACTGGAGCAGGCCCGTGTTGCGCTGGATGCGTTTTTCCAGATGAGCCGTGTGGTGCCGCAACCGGACGCGTTGTTCCGCAATGACTGGCAGGAACGCATCAACACCTTCCTGCATGGCTGGCTGCAGGCGCGCAACCTGTCACTGCAAACGTTGCGCATGAAGGACAAGCGCAGCCTGGTGCAGGCGCTGCATGCCGAGGGCGCGTTTCAAGGCCGCAGTGGCGTGGAGTATGTGGCCAACGTACTGAGCATGGGGCGCGCGACCGTGTACAAGTACCTGAAAGAGCTCAAGGCCCTTTAAACCCACTATCGCTGGCTTGCCGGGATGAGCACGGCGACGCATGTGCACGCCTGCTTGTGTCGAATAGAATAAACGTCTACGGTAGACGTATATTCCATATCTATGCAGGTTTACAGCATGGCAGCCACTCCCGCTCTTGCGCCCATTATCGATGCCACCCAGTTGGATGGGCTTTTTCGGTCCATAAAGGATGCCCATGCGGCACTGCGCCCTGCCGTCAGTGTGACGCCGCTGACCCGCAGCGCCCGCCTCTCGGAGCAGACCGGTTGCGATGTGCTGCTTAAATGCGAACACCTGCAGCACACCGGTTCGTTCAAGTTTCGCGGCGCCAGCAACAAGATCCGCCTGCTGCCAACCGAACAGCGGGCTGCCGGGGTGATCGCCGCGTCTTCGGGCAACCACGGACAGGCCTTGGCAATGGCCGGCAACGCGGCTGGGGTGCCGGTGACGGTGTACAGCGCCGCTTCAGCGTCGGCCTACAAGCTGGCAGCGATGCGTGCCTTGGGCGCCGAAGTCATCTGCCTGCCCAGCGACCCATTGGGTGCAGAACTGGAGGCCGCCAGGCAAGCGCGGCTGCAGGGTGTGCCGTTCGTGTCGCCGTACAACGACCTGCAGGTCATCGCAGGCCAAGGCACCCTCGCAATGGAGTTGTTCGAGCAGGCACCCGACCTGGACGCGGTATTCGTCGCGGTGGGCGGCGGCGGGCTGATTGCCGGTATCGGCGCCGCCCTGCGCGTGCTCAAGCCGGGCACCGAGATCATTGGTTGCTGGCCCGAAAATGACCCCGCACTGGCGCGCTCGCTACAGGCGGGTAAGATCATCGAAGTCGAGGCGCGCGAAACCCTTTCCGACGGCACCGCCGGTGGCATCGAGCCAGGTGCTGTCAGCTTCCCGCTGTGCCAGGCGCTGGTCACCGGGACGGTGCTGGTCAGCGAGGACGAAATCCGTGCAGCCATGCGCGACATCGCCCGCCACGAGCGCTGGATCATCGAAGGCGCTGCGGCAGTTGCCGTCGCCGGCATGCAGAAACTGGCCAGGCAGTACCAAGGCAAGCGGGTTGCGGTGGTCCTGTGTGGCCGCAACATTGTCCTGGACAAGTTCCTCGAAGCGGTCGGGTGACAGCTGACGCCAGGGCCCGGCATAGCGCCGGGCCCCAACCTGAACCGCTCAGAGCAGGCGCTGCACCTGGGCTGGCGTGCGCTGCATCAGCACCTTGCCATGGCGCACCGAGACCAGCGCATGCCCCTGGCTGCGCACCATCTCGTAGTCATCGGGTGCCGACAGCAGCAACAGGTTGGCTGGGCGCCCCACCTCGATGCCATAGTGCTCGCCAAGGTTCAGGGTGCGGGCGCTGTTGTCCGTGATCAGGTCCAGGCAACGCTGCAAGTCTTCGTAGCCGAGCATGTGGCAGATGTGCAGCCCGGCTTCGAGAATGCGCAGGATGTTGCCGTTGCCCAGCGGGTACCACGGGTCCACGATGGAGTCCTGGCCAAAGCACACGTTCATGCCGGCGCGGTCGATTTCGGCTACCCGGGTAACCCCACGGCGCTTGGGGTAGTTGTCGAAGCGCCCTTGCAAGTGGATGCTTTCGGTTGGGCAAGACACGAAGTTGATGCCCGACAGCTTCAACAGCCGGAACAGCTTGTAGCAGTAAGCGTTGTCATACGAACCCATCGCCACGGTATGGCTGGCGGTGACCCGGGCGCCCATGCCACGCACCCGGGCTTCCTCGGCCAGAACTTCAAGAAAACGTGACTGCGGGTCGTCGGTTTCGTCGCAGTGCACGTCTACCAGGCAGCCGCTGCGCTCGGCCAGGTCCATCAGGAATTTTATCGACGACACGCCCTGGTCGCGGGTGTTCTCGAAATGCGGAATGCCCCCCACCACGTCGGCACCAATGGCCACCGCTTCGGTCATCAATGCCCTGCCGTTGGCATACGACTCGATGCCCTCCTGCGGAAACGCAACGATCTGCAGGTCGACCAGCCCGCGTACTTCGTCGCGTACCTCGACCATGGCCTTGAGCGCGGTAAGCGTCGGGTCGGTGACATCGACATGCGTGCGCACATGCTGGATACCGTGGTCCACCAGCATGCCAATGGTTTTCTTCGCGCGGGCCTTGATGTCATCGTGGGTGGTGAACTGCTTGCGCTCGGCCCAGCACTCGATGCCCTCAAACAGCGTACCGCTCATGTTCCACCTCGGCTCACCGGCCGTCAGCGTGGCGTCAAGGTGGATGTGCGGCTCGACAAAGGGCGCTACCACCAGGTTCTGTGCAGCGTCCAGGTCGCCGGGCGCCTGCGCCACCACGTTTGCCTGCGGCACGATTGCGCTGATGCGCTCGCCAGCAAGTTCAATGCGGAACAAGCCGGGTTTGCCGCGCAGCCGGGCGTTGATGATGTTCATGCGGTTACTCCTTGCCGTGGGCTTCGCTCATGCGCCATACCAACATGGCGACCGAAGCATTCATGCGAAAAAGCGGGTCGTCGATCGACTGCCCGCTCAGTTGTTCGATGCGCTGTATGCGCTGATTGACAGTGTTACGGTGCAGGCCCAGGCGCTGGGCGGCTTTGAGGCTGTTGCCATTTTCCATGAGCAAGGCGTCGAGGGTGTGGACCAATGCAGTGGCTTGCTTACGCCCTGGTACCAGCAGCGGGCCAAGGGTACGGCTGACGAAATCGTCGATCAGCGAGCGGTCGACGATGCCCTGTAGCAAGCGCAGCACGCCTAGCTCACTGAAATTGCAGTAACCACTGGCCGGGCGCAGGTGCCGGGCCACATCCAGTGCCTGGCGCGCTTCATTCAAGGCCTGGCGGTAGTGTGCACAGTCTTCGGCAAGGCTGGAAAGCCCCATGTACAGGCTCAACTCGCCGGCCACCCCTTGCAATTGCCGGTACAACCCGGCCAATCGTTCCGGCAGGTCTTGGGTGTCGGCCAGCAACACCACGAACAGGTCACCGGGCAGGTGCGCCGTGACGCTGCCCGGCTGCTGCCGGCACCAGGCTTGCAGTTGGTCCTCCAGGGCCTGGCGGGTGTGCTGCCAGCGCCGCTCGCCGAGCGTCAGCCCCAACCGCTCGAACAGCTCATCGACCCCGGCCAGGCGCAAGGCCAGCAGCCGGCGCGGCTCATCCAGCGCCAATTGCAGGTGCGCAGCGCGCTGCCGGGCAATCGCCAGGCTTGGGTAATCGCCACTGAGCAGTTGGCCGAGGATGTCGTTGCGCGAGCGGCGAACCTGGGTCATCTGCACCAGCGCAGTACCGATCAAGTGGGTGACCACCACCATTTTCAGGGCGTAAGGCTGTTCGATCAGTGGCAAACCCAGCTGCTCGGCACGGGCAATCACTGCAGGCGCAATGTGCTGGATGAAACTGCCGCCGGTGAGGATTACCAGCCCGGCAATGCCGACGGCGTCGCCGTCTTCGACCAGCGCAAGCAGGTTGGCCTCACCCCGTGGGTGGTTGATGCCGGTGACGAACACCAGCTCGCCGCCCATCACCCATTCGGCGATACCTTCGTTTTCTGCCACATAAGGCCAGCGTACCCGCCGTTGCAGGTTGCGCGCCCCGGCGCGCACGCTCATCTCGTGCAGGCCGGGCAGCTGCAGGATTTCTTCCAGCGCCAGGCTCACGGTTCGACGCCCGCCTGGGCCGCTGCGCGGCGCCCGCCCAGCTCGAGCACGACGATGTAGCACAGCGCCGAGGCGCCGATACCCACCAGCGGTGCCACCCACGGCGAAGCGTAGGCCAGTACGGCGCCAACGGCGTAGGCCAACAGCCCGACCAGGTTGTAACGGGGCAGCGTTGCAGTGCCCAGCGCCGGGTATTTACCACGGTGGCGGTACCAGAAATCGGCCATGATCACGCCACCCACCGGCGGAATGATCGAACCCAGCAGCACCAGGAACGGGATCAGCATCTCGTACATGCCACCCATGGCCAGCACGATACCCACAGCGGCCGCCAACAGGGTCGCCGTGCGCCGCCGTTCGCTGCGCAGCAGGTGGCACGCGGCAGCCGAAACGTTGTAGATGGTCGGCCCCTGGATGGTCCACAGGTTCAGGCACAGCATGACCACTGCGGCAAAGGACAAGCCCTGCAGCATCATCACTTCGACGATATCGGCCTGCTGGTAGACCATGGCGCACCAGGCGCCTGCCACCACCATCAGGCCGTTGCCCAGCAGGAACGCGACCACACTGGCGCTCACCGCTACCCGCCCGCTGCGCGACAGGCGTGTCCAGTTGGTCGCCTGGGTAGCGCCGCTGGCAAAGGTACCGAACACCATGGTCACTGCCGCCGAAAACGTCATGGTCTCATGCGGTACTACCGCCGCCAGGCCGGCGAACCCGCCGGCATCGCGGGTGGCAATGTACATCGACACCAACAGCAGCACGAACATCAGTGGCACCGAAACCCGGGCCAGCACATCCAGCCCCTTGAAACCGAGGATGGCGGTGATGCTGAAGCCCAGGCCGAACAGCACCATCAACGGCAGGCTGAAACCCTCTGCCAGGCCAAGCAGCTTGACCAGCACGATCGCCACCGTGGCGGTGCCCCAGGCGTACCAGCCCAGTTCGGCGAAGCCCAGCAGGAAGTCGGACAGCCGGCTGCCTGCCTCCCCGAAACAGAAACGCCCCATCAACACCGTGTTCAGGCCGCTACGCGAGGCGATGAAGGCCAACGCGGCGGCATACAGCGCAAGCAAGCTGTTACCGAGGGTGGCGACCCATAGCATGTCGGCGAAACTGAACGCCATGCCCAGTTTGCCGCCGGCAAACATGGTGCCGGTGAAGAAGGTGAAACTGAACAAGACCATGGTGATCGGCAGCAGGCCCTTGCGGGCTGATGGCGGCGCTTCGCTGAGTGGAAATTCGCTGGGTGAGCTCATTGCACGGGGCTCCAGGTTGTAGTTGGGAGCAGCTGGAGCAAGATGCGGGCCGCTTTTTGCGGCCGTCAAACAGCGAAAAAAACCGGGCATGCAGCCCATTGGTGCATGTGCACAGTGACCAGTAAAGCCGGGTTTTACCCCGGTGAAAGTGTGCGGCACGACTTCTTTTGAGGCATTCATGCACCAAAGCGGTTCCGGGCTGAGTAGTAACCACTCAGCCCGACACCGCACGCAACGTTATGCCGCCCCGTCCAGCCCCATCTGCCAGAAATCCGCTTCCAGGCTGGAGGCCTGGGCGAAAATGGCTGCCAGTTCGGCAAAACGCTGCTCGGTCATGCTGCGTGCTGCCAGCTCGTCGAGGTGCCGGCGAGCTGCCGCAGCCACCCCCTGGTAGGCTGTACCCGCGTACTCGCCAATCCACTCGCGGTATGGGTGGCCGCTCAAGTCGCCAATCTGCTCGGCCAGGGCGCGGCCGATTTCGGCATAGCCGACCACGCAGGGGGCCAGTGCCACCTGCAGCTCCAGCAGGTCCCCGGCAGCGCCGCAGTCCAGCACGTAACGGGTGTAGGCCACGGTGGCCTGATGCTCTGGCGCCGCTTCAATGTCGGCCTGGCTCAACCCCCAGCGCGCGCATAGCCGCAGGTGCAGCTCGGTTTCATCGAGAATGGCCGCCAGCGTGGTCTGTGCGGCACGAATGTCCGCCGGGCGTCGGCTTTTGTAGGCAGCCAGCGCCCAGGCCCGGGCAAACTGGACCAGGAACAGGTAGTCCTGCACCAGGTAGGTACGAAACGCTTGCTCGCTCAACGTGCCCGCGCCCATCTGCTGCACGAAGTCGTGCGTGACATAGCGGGCCCAGGGGCGGTTGGCGGCGGTTTTCAGGCGCTCGAAGATATCCATGCTCACTGGCCCTCCGGGTAGATGGCATCGAAGAAGGCCAGCTCCAGTGCCACGGTGCGTTGGTAGAAGTCACTGGCCAGCGCCGCCGCCTGCGGGCCTACCCGGTCCAGTTCAGCCTGCAGGAAGGCAACGAAGTCCTGGAAGGCCGGATTGTCATGCAGCGTGATCCATTCGGCATGGACAAAGTTCTCCGGCAAGGGCTTTGGCGCTTTAAGCGCCCAGTCCAGATACAGGCCCTCGGCAACGTTGAGCACCGCCAGCGCCGCCGCGTAGGAGCGGGTGGCGGCCGCTTCGCGCATGATCGCCTTGAAACCGGCGGTGGGTGCGGTATCGGCGGGTTCGCGCCGTTGCGCCGGGCTGACATCCAGCGCCTCGAACGCGCGCAGGAAATAGGTGTTCTCCTCGCTGCAGATCATGCCGGCAAAGCGGCCGAAGCGCAGCCGGGCCTCGAAGGTATCGGCAGTGGCGATGGCGGCACCGAGCAAGGTCAGGAAGCTGTCGAGAAAGCGGTGGTCCTGCACCAGGTAGTCGATCATGACCGGCGCCGGCAGGCTGCCGTCGCACAGTTGGGTCACGAAACGGTGGCCAACGGCGGCCGACCAGGTCGGGTGGCTATGGCGGCGCAGGGTCTGGCTGAAGCGTTCGGTCATGGTGCTGTCCTTGTGGGGGGATGGCAGCGAGACCTTGGCACTGGACATGGACGAGCCTCGCATGTGAGGCCGGCAAAAAGGCAGGTAACGACACGTATCGAGCCCATCCCTTCGCCGGCATGATCCGGATCAGGTTCGAAGGGTCACCGCGCTGCGATGCTCAGCGGTTTCTCAGCCCGTTGCCGGGCTCCCCTTGGTCGCGCTCAGGTATACCGTAGCGTGCCGCTGCTGTACAGCGCGCCGGATCACACCCGGGACAGCCGGGTGATTTAGGTTTATCGTGTAGCCGTCCTCCACCGCCGCTTGCACCATGACCGATATCGAACGCTACCTGCGCGCCGCCACCCGCGACAACACTCGGCGTAGCTATCAGGCTGCCGTCGAACACTTCGAAAGCCACTGGGGCGGTTTTCTGCCGGCCACCGCCGAGAGCATCGCCCGCTACCTGGCCGAGCATGCCGACCAGCATGCCGTGAGCACGCTGCGCCAACGGCTGGCCGCGCTTAGTCAATGGCACGTTGCCCAGGGCTTTCCCGACCCCACCAAGGCCCCCCTGGTGCGCCAGGTGCTGCGCGGCATTCGTAGCTTGCACCCGGCCCCACCCAAGCAGGCTGCCCCGCTGCTGCTGCAGCACCTGCAAACGGCGGTCGCCTGTTTTGAAGAGGAAGCCCGCCAGGCCCGTGAGAATCACGACCTGGCCGCCTTGCGCCGCGCACGGCGCGATAGCGCGCTGCTGTTGCTGGGCTTTTGGCGGGGTTTTCGTGGCGATGAGCTGGCGCGCCTGCGCGTCGAGCATGTCCAGGCCGAAGCGGGTGTCGGCATCACCCTGTTCCTGCCACGCAGCAAGGGTGACCGCGAAGCGCTGGGGGTGCAGCACCGCACCCCCGCGCTCAAGGCCCTGTGCCCGGTCACGGCCTACCTGCAATGGCTGGAGGTTGCCGGCATTGCCCACGGGCCTGTGTTTCGCAAGCTCGACCGTTGGGGCAACCTGGGCGACAGCGCGCTCAACAGCAACAGCCTGGTGGGGCTGCTAAGGCGCATGCTGGCACGCGCCGGGGTTCCGGCAGCCTTGTACACCGGCCACTCGCTGCGGCGCGGTTTCGCCACCTGGGCCACCGCCAATGGTTGGGAGTTGAAAGCGTTGATGAGCTATGTGGGCTGGAAAGACGCCAAGTCGGCGCTGCGCTACATCGATGCGGCACAACGCTTCGGCGAACTGGCCGCCCTACCGGCCGGCCATGAGCAGGTACTCATCCCCTGACGGCTGCGCAGCGCCACAGGCGGGCGATGTCACAGGCCCGCGCCTGCAGCAGCTCAACGGCATCGGCACACGCCTGCTCCAGGCTCATTGGCCCACTGCTCAGGGCAAAGGCCGCATCCACGCCGTGCGCATACAACTGCTGGTAGCCCTCACCCAAGGTTCCGGCCAGTACCACCACCGGTACCCCGTGGCGCTTGGCGACCCGGGCCACGCCCATTGGCGTCTTGCCGCGCAAGGTCTGTGCATCGAAGCGCCCCTCGCCCGTCACCACCAGATCAGCACCTTGGACCAGAGCATCGAGCCCGGCCAGTTCCGCCACCACCTCTACCCCGGGGCGGAACTGCGCGCCCATGAATGCCCGCGCGGCGAAACCCATGCCACCGGCGGCGCCACAACCTGGGTAGTCACGCACATCCTCACCCAGCAACTGCGCACACTGGTCGGCAAAATGCCCCAGCGCCTGGTCCAGCGCCTGCACCTGCTGCGGGTTGGCGCCCTTCTGCGGGCCGAAGATCGCCGATGCACCGTTGGCCCCGCACAGCGGGTTGTCGACGTCGGCAGCGACCTCGAATTGCACCTCGGCCAGCCGCGGGTCGAGGTCGCTCGCGTCAACACGGGCCAGCTTGGCCAGGGCAAGGCCGCCTTCTTCCAGCGTTTGCCCATTGGCATCCAGCAGGCGCAGGCCCAACGCACGCAACATGCCGCTACCGGCGTCGTTGGTGGCACTGCCGCCAATGGCCAGTACCACGCGCTGTGCGCCGGCAGCCAACGCGGCGGCAATCAGCTCGCCGGTACCCCAGGTGCTGCTGCGGCAGGCATCGCGCTGCCCGGTTGGGACCAGCTGCAGGCCACTGGCCTGGGCCATTTCGATGATTGCCGTGCGGCTGTGCGGCAACCAGCCCCAGCCGGCTTCCACGCTCTGCCCCAGCGGGCCGCGCACGGTCTGGCGGCGCAGCTCGCCGTCGCTGGCGGCAAGGATCGCGTCCATGGTGCCTTCGCCACCATCGGCCATCGGGCATTCGACCACCTGCACACCCGGGCAACCCTCACGCAAGCCGGCGGCGATGGCGCGCGCAACCCCGGCAGCATCGAGGCTGTCCTTGAACGAGTCGGGGGCAATGACGATCTTCATGGGGATTCTCCTGTCCTGATGGCGGCATGCTGACAGCTGTGCGCCCAGGCGGCCTCGGTCAAATGCACAAAACCCTGGGTGGGTTGTTTGGGCGGATGCCTTTGGCCTGTGCCGGCGATAGGGCCGCAACAGAGAAATGCTTCAGTTTGCAGGCAACAGCTGCAACCCCAGGTACAAGCTCAGCATGCCTTCCATCCGCAGCGGGTCGACCTCGCCCAACTCGGCAATGCGCTCCAGCCGGTAGCGCAGGCTGTTGCGGTGGATGCCCAAGGCATCGGCACAGGCCTGGCTCTGGCCGTCATGGGCACACCATGCCCGCAGCGTAGTCAGCAGCTGGCCGCTGCTGTCCTTGACGCGTATGCGCTGCAACGGTTCCAGCAGTTCATCCAGTGCGTCATCATTGCGGTGGCGCCACAGCAGCGCCGGCAGCCGGTAGCGCTGCAGGCTGAGTAGGCGTTCGCCAGGCAATACCTCACGGCCATAAGCCAGCAAGTCACGCACCCGACGGTAACCCCGGCGCAACTGCTCCAGGCTCTGCGCGGCGCTGCCCAGGGCTAGCCGTTCCACTTCCCAGCCATGCCGTTGCAGGCGTTCCAGCAGGCGCGGCTCATCCAGTGCGACACCCGCCGGGCGGCACCACAGCAACGACTGCCGCGCCGGGCTGACGCACCAGCTGTCGGGGTAACGGCTGATCAACCACGCTGCCAGTGCCTCGGCGGCCGGCCCCGAGGCCAGTTCGAACAAGCACGGCACACGCGGCAGCTGTGGCTTCAGGCCCAGTTGCCGGGCTTCGTCGAGCAACCGCGGGGAATCACCGCTGCCGCCAAGCAGCAACGCCAGCAGGTCGTCACAGCGCTGCCGCCGCCACTGCTGGTCGGCCTGCAAATGGCGCTGGGCCAGCAGCATTTCGGCGGTCATGCGCACCAGTTCACCGTAGGTTCGCACGTGCTGCGGGTCGCCGGTCAGGCCCAGCACGCCCATCAACCTGCCGTCGAGCATCAACGGCAGGTTGACCCCAGGCTGCACGCCTTTCAGGCATTTGGCCGCGTCAGTGTCCAATTCGACGATCCGGCCGTTGGCAAGTACCAACTGGGCGCCTTCATGGCGGGTGTTGATGCGCTCCGGCTCGCCGCTGCCCAGGATCAACCCCTGGCTGTCCATGACATTGACGTTGCACGGCAGAATGGCCATCGCCCGGTCAACGATATCCTGTGCCAGGTCATGGTCGAGTTCGAACATTGCACGGTCCTTAGGGTGTTAGGCTTTTGGGCTCGGGCACAGCAGCCCGCGCCCAGCACTGTGCAAAAGCACAAAGACAGGCACGCCGCAGTCCCCGAGACTCGTCAGGGCGAGCGCCGGCACAGGCGACGCGGCGATAACCATAACAACAGAGAATCCGATCATGGCACACAGCCCAGCCCCTGACCAAGGCACGGACACCACCCGCAACGCGCTGTACCGGCGCGTCACCCTGCGGCTGATTCCGTTCATTTTCATCTGCTACCTGTTCAATTACCTGGACCGCGTCAACGTCGGCTTTGCCAAGCTGCAGATGCTCGACGCGCTGAAGTTCAGCGAAACCGTGTACGGCCTTGGCGCCGGCATCTTCTTCATCGGCTATGTATTGTGCGGCCTGCCCAGCAACCTGGCGCTCAACCGCTTCGGCCCTCGGCGCTGGATCGCGCTGATGATGATCGCCTGGGGCAGTTTGTCCACTTGCCTGCTGTTCGTCACCACCCCGACCGAGTTCTATACCTTGCGCCTGCTCACTGGGGCGGCCGAAGCCGGCTTCTTCCCGGGCGTGGTGTTGTACCTTTCGCGCTGGTTCCCGGCAGCCAGACGCGGGCGCATCATGGCCTTGTTCATGTCGGCTATCCCGGTTTCGGGTCTGCTGGGCGGGCCGTTCTCCGGCTGGATCCTCGAACATTTCGCCGCCGGCCAGCATGGCCTGGCCGGCTGGCAATGGATGTTCCTGATCCAGGGCCTGCCCACCGTGGCCCTGGGCATTCTGGCAGTGTTCCTGCTCAGTGACGGTTACCAGAAGGCTGCCTGGTTGAGCGCGGGCGAACGCCAGCTGATCGCCGCAGACCTGGCGGCCGACGCTGCCAGCAAGCCCGCCACTACCGGCGACAGTGTACTAGCGGTACTGACCAACCCGCTGATCTGGACCTTTGGTTTCGTTTATTTCTGTATCCAGAGCGGTGTCTACGCCATCAACTTCTGGTTGCCGTCGATCATCAAGGGCATGGGCTTCGACAACCCGCTGCTGATCGGCTGGCTGAGCGCCATTCCGTATCTGCTGGCCGGGGTCTTCATGATTCTGTGCGGGCGCTCGGCCGACTTGCGCAACGAACGCCGCTGGCATCTGGTGGTGCCGATGCTCATGGGCGCCATGGGCTTGCTGATCGCAGTCAACTTCGCCGCCAACCCGGCCATTGCCATCCTTGGCCTGTCCATCGCCACCATGGGCGCGCTCACCGGTCTGCCGATGTTCTGGCCGATGCCCACGGCGCTGCTCAGCGCCAGTGCCGCCGTGGCCGGCCTGGCGATCATCAACTCGGTCGGCCAGATGGCCGGCTTCCTCAGCCCGTACCTGGTGGGGTTCATCAAAGACCAGACCGGGTCCACCGATGCCGCCCTGTATTCGTTGGCGGCACTGATCGTGCTCGGTAGCCTGGTGGCGCTGCGCGTGACCAGGGCCGGTGCACTGAGTGCTGCCCGGGCCAATTGAGTCCAGCGGCGAGCCAGCCCGCTGCCAGACCACGCCAGCATAGTGATGCAACGGGGGTGTTCTAGTGGCAGCGGGCCTGGCCCGTTACCACCGGAACACCGGTCGTCAGCCCAACGCATCCCCTGCCCACCTCAGGCGTCAAATGGTTCCAAAGGCCCCCTTTGGAGAACCCCCATGACCCAGTACGCCGTGGCTTGCCTGGCACAACTCGACGAGCACCGCCCGTTGCGCGTTCAGGCCGGCAGCGAAGAGATCATCCTCGTCCGCCAAGGCCAGCAGGTACACGCCTACCAGGCCAATTGCCCGCACGCCGGCGCGCCGCTCGACGAGGGAGTGGTGTGCGCCGGGCTACTGGTCTGCCCGTGGCACAAAGCCGCGTTTGCCGTCGACGACGGCGCAGTCTGCGAACCGCCGGCACTTGCCGACCTGCGCCGCTACCAGGTGTGGCTCAAGGGCGATCAGGTGTGGGTAGATGACCAGCCCCTGGCTGCCGTCGAGCCGCCCAGGCACAGCGATGCCCGCTGCTTTGTGGTGGTGGGTGCCGGGGCCGCGGGCAGCGCTGCGGTGGCCGCCCTGCTCAGGCAAGGTTTTGCCGGCCGGCTGGTGTGGATAGACCAGGAGCGTCAGCCCGCCTATGACCGGACCTCGCTGAGCAAATTCGTGATCGCCGGGCAGATGCCGCCCGACGAAGTACCCGCCTTGCTCGACGCCGATGCCTTGCGCCAAGGCCAACTGGAGCGCAAGCATGGCAAGGTGCGCAGCGTTGACAGCCAGCACCGCCAAATCACCTTGGCTGACGGCCAGTCGATCGCGTATGACGCTTGCCTGCTTGCCACCGGCGGTAAGCCCGTGCGCCCGCAACTGGCCGGGATCGATCTGCCTGGGGTGTTCACCCTGCGTTCCCGCGACGATGCTGAGCGCGTGCTCGATGCGGCCGAGCCCGGCCAGCCGGTGGTCATTGTGGGCGACGGCTTCATCGGCCTGGAGGCCGCTTCGGCCCTGCAGGCGTACGGCGCGCGGGTGCATGTGGTAGCCCGCCACGAGATCCCCCTGGCTCGACAGCTGGGTGAACGCATTGGCCGTTGCCTGCGCACGCTGCATGAGGCTCAAGGGGTGACTTTTCACGGCCCCACCGAGGTCAAGCTGATCGAAGGCCAGGGGCAGGTCGAGGCCGTGGTACTGGCCAACGGCGAGCGCCTGCAAACAGCCTTGGTCGTGCTGGGAACCGGCGTCAGCCCCGCGACGGCGTTTCTGCACGGGGTGCCCCTTGGGGAAGACAAATCGGTGAGGGTCGACGCCGACATGCGTGCTGCCCCCGGCCTGTGGGCGGCAGGGGACATCGCCACATTCCCGCTTGCCGGGCGCCCGGTGCGCATCGAGCACTGGCGCCTGGCGCAGCAACAGGGGGTGATCGCAGCGGCCAACATGCTCGGCGAGCAACGCCGCTACGCCGACGTGCCGTTCTTCTGGACCTACCAGCACGGGGTTACCTTCGAGGTGCTGGGGCACGCACGGGACTGGAACCGCATCGAGTTCGTCGGCGAGCCGGAAACAGGTGACTTCATTGCCCTGCAGTGTGTGAACGAGCAGGTCGAGGCAGTGATTGCCAGGGGGTATTCCGACGCCATGGCGGCGCTGTCGCAGCGTATGAAACAGCCGTTGACCCTGCAACAGGCCCTGACGCTGATCGGCTGAAGGGGCTTGGGTAGGCCCGCCCTCCGATCACAGGCTCAGGACAGCACCTTTATTACCAGCAGATGCACTGGATAAAACAGATAGCCCCAGCGCCCCACTGCCGGCACCCGCCAATCATCATGGCGCAACAGCGCTGAGCCAAGCGCAAGCGCCGAGGCCGCGCTCAGCAGTGTGAGCAGGGTGATCGGTGCCAGCAAATGCGCCTGCAACCAGCTGTTGGTCAGGTTGCCGCCCATGGCCAGCAGGCAAGGGAACACCCAGGCCGCGCCGCCCTGCCGGCGCGCCATCAGGCAGGCGCCTGGCAGCAATACCCCGGGCACTCCATACATCAACTGCCCACTGAACAAAAAACCTGCCAGCCCGGCCGCCAAACCCAGCAAACGCAGCGACAGCAACGGGTAATGCACACCCCAGGCCACCAGCAACCCCAATACCAGCGTCGGCATCACGTTCAATGTCTGCGAGCCGCCGTCCAGCCAGCGATATGCAGGTTCCGACAGCACCGCGAACAGCAGCATCAGCCCCAGGTAGCGCACATTGCCCATGCTATTGAAAGACCCAGCCCTGGCCCGCTGCACATTCACTGCAATGGCCAGGCAAAACAACGGGAACGCCAGCCTGCCCACCACGAACAGGCCATCGGCTGTGGGCCATAGAAAGCGCAGGTGATCGGCGACCATGGTCGCCATGGCGGTCCATTTGACCAGGTCCAGCCCCGCCGAGCGCAACCCTCAGCGCTCGCGTTCGGCAGGGCTGAGGCCCAGGTAGCGCTCGGTCCACAGGGCCAACGGCAGCGGTGGTTGCTGCTCCAAGACACGCCGCCAGATCAGCACCAGGTCGCGCCTGTTGAACATCGACCCGGGCCCGGTTTGGAAAGCCGTTGGCACATCGACCACCCACTGCCCCTGGCTGTCCCGGTGCGCCATGCGGAAACGGAAGCTGTAGTTGCCCGGGATACCCATGCGCAAGTCCGTTACCACCAGCACGTCGCCGACCTGGTCGTAACGCAACCAGTCATCGGTGAACCAGCGCAAACGCTGATACAGCTCATCGGTGGCCAACACCTGCGCCAACTGCGTGTTGCGCGGCAAGCGCTGCATTTCTGGCGCCTGCCGGTCGAAGGCGCTGCTGATGCCCTCGTAATAGTCACCCCCGGGCGTTTTCGCCAACACTCGCCAGACCAGGCTGTTGAAGGCAATGGGCACGGCCCGCAGTTCAGTGGTGACGACACCTTGCTGGTCCAGTGCGGCCTGGAAGCGCTGCTCGGCGGCCATGCGCCCGGCAAGGCCGAAGCCGAGGTACGCCGTGCTGAACACCAGTGCAAGGGTCAGCAGCCGCGTGGCCCTGGCAGTCACTCCGCGCACGGCCGCGTAGATAACGACGGCCACCAGGGGCAGGGTATACACCGGGTCAATGATGAATACCGCAGCCCAGCTTTGCGGTGTGACTGGCAGAGGCCAGAACAACTGGGTGCCATAGACCGTGAAGGCATCGAGCAATGGGTGGGTGATCAGCACCAGCCAGAACGCCAGGAACAGCCTGTTCAAGGTATAGCCTTTGTCGGGCCAGCACTTGTTGACCAGCCAGGCCAGCAGCAAGGCCAGCCCAGTGAGCACGAACAGCGAGTGGGAGAAGCCGCGGTGGTAAGTCATCTGCGACACCGGGTCGGCGTAGCGGATGATCACGTCGAGGTCTGGCAGCGTGCCCAGCGCCGCGCCATACAACAGCGCGCGGCGCCCTTGCAGGCGGCCCAGCACGGCACCCTGCAGGGCGGCGCCGAGTACAGCTTGGGTAATCGAGTCCAAGGGAGCATTCCTGGCAGGTGGTGACGGGAAACTACCCTCAACCAGGGTCGCTAGGCAATTCCCCGCCTTGTTGCCAGATGCAACGCCGCAAGACCGGGCGGTTCAGCCAAGGTCGCCGCCCCCTACCGGCAGGGTCACGCCGGTGATGTATGACGCTTCATCGCTGGCCAGGAACAGAATTGCCCCGACCTGTTCGTCGATGCTGCCGTAGCGGTGCATCAGGCTGCTGTCGAGGGTCTGGTCGACAATTTGCTGGTACCAGCGCCTCTCCTGCTCGGTTTGCTCGGCGGTGTTGCGCGGCACCCGCCGCGGCGGCGCTTCGGTGCCACCCGGCGCGGTGGCGTTGACGCGGATGCCACGGCCAGCGGTTTCGAAGGCCAGGCAAGCAGTCAGCGCATTGACCCCACCCTTGGCCGCACCATATGGCACCCGGTTCACGCCCCGGGTGGCGACCGACTAATCGGACACAGCATAAGGGTCGGCGTGGTGAAACACGCTACTGCGCTCGCTCAGCAGGCGGTTTTCCATAGGCAAGGCACTCGGCATCGTTATTGTTCTGGTCGCCGCTTCCTACGGCCTTGTGGGGCTGTGGTTGCGGTCGTCACGGTCATTCTATCGGGCCGGTTGCAGGTAGCGGGGGCAGGCGACAGCCGGTGGATGAGCACACTTAAGCAAAAAGGCGGGGGTTGGGCAATGCAGCGTTGGGATTGGGTGGGCGGATAGCGGACACGCCAAGTTTGGTTGGTGTTCGGTAATCGAAGTCATTTTGCAGGTCTGGCCCTATCGCCGGCAAGCCAGCTCCCACAGGGATCGCCTTAGGGCTGACAGGTGTTTGCCACAAGGTATGGCAGCGCCTGTTAGAGCGAGCGCCGCCCGCGCGGCGCAATCGCGAGCTGCGCTCGCTCCTACGTTTGTTTCGGGCCAATTATTCCTGTGGGATTCGCGCGCGAACGCCTTGGTGCATGCCTCAATATCGCGCCGTACAAACAAGGCGGCCGCGCGCGCCTGTCACAGGCGTTACTGGCCCGAAACAAACGTAGGAGCGAGCGCAGCTCGCGATTGCGCCGCGCGGGCGGCGCTCGCTCTAACAGGCGCTGCATATCTTGTGGCAACCAACTGTCAGCCCTGATGCAATCCCCGTGGGAGCTGGCTTGCCGGCGATAGGGCCGGTGAATTTTCGCAGCGTTCTGACTCAGTGGACCGCCACATCCTGCCGCCCTGCCCAGCCCTGGCTGCGTGCCCGGTACTGCCGCGGTGCAATGGCGAACAACTCACGAAAGCGCCGGTAGAAATGCGGGAAGCTGACAAACCCGCTGGCCACCGCCACTTCGGTCAACGACTTGTTGGTGTGTTGCAACAGCTGCCGCGCATGGGTCAGGCGCAGTTCCAGGTAATACCGTGGCGGCGTGGCCTGCACATGGCGGTGGAACAAGCGTTCCAGGTGCCGGCGGGACAACCCCGCATGTTCAGCGATCTCGTCGATACCGATCGGGTCTTCGATATTGGCATGCATCAGCTCCAGCGCCAGGCGCACGCCGTGAGGCATGCCAGGGTCAATGTCCGCCACGCCGGCCGCAGTGTCATTTGCCACCCGCGAACGGTCGCACGCCAGCATCTGTTCCACGGCCCGCCGCAACGGCACCCCACCCGCCTGCTCAAGCATGGCCAGCATCATGTCCAGCGCGCTGCAGGTACCTGCGCAGCTCATGCGCCTGCGGTCCAGCACATGGGCCTGGCGGCTGATCCGCACCTTGGGGTAGAGCTCGTTCATCATCGCCCGGCCATCAGGGTGAAAGGCGCAGTTTGGCACGCAACTGGGGGGCAGCTTGCAGGCGCACGCGTAAACCGCCGCACACCAGCAGGCAACCCAGGCCTTGCACCTGTAAATCGCTTAGCTGGGTGTTGACCGGCAAGGCAATGCCCAGGTCGCTCATCACCTGCGGCCCCTCGCCCACCACCTCGACCTGGAACAACGGCGTGGCGCTCATCAGGTTGGCGGTCACCAGGCTGTCCATTGCAGCGGTGAAGGCCATCATCGAGAAGTGTTCACGCAGAACGAAGGCCACCCGCTGGCAGGGCATTGGCAATGAAGTGCGAAAGCCGGGCTCCAGATGGGCCAGGTTGGTGTTCTTGAGGATGCTTTCGAAGTGGCTCATGGCTATTAACTCAACAGCGAGAATCGCATTGGCCGCTTCGCGGGCTTGCCCGCTCCCACAGGCATTGCACAGTGTTCAGAACCTGTGGCGGACCTGTGGGAGCGGGCGAGCCCGCGAAAAAGCCAACGCTGATGGATCAGGTTACTGACCGGCCTGGGCCGCTGCATCACGCGAGGCTTGCAGCCACTGGTCAAACTGCTGACGGTGGGCGGCAACCCATTCCTTGGCATGGCGGGTAATCAATCGGGTCACCACGCAGAACTTCCTGTCGATGGAGCCGGGTGTGCGCCCTGACATCTACATCACCAAGCTGGGCAAGGTGCAGGCTGGCTACAGCTCGCACCCGCTCAACCATGACGTGATCTACCCGGTGTGCACCCCACAGTACCTGGCCCGGCACCCCGAAGTGCAGACGCTGCAAGGCTTGCGCGATGGCACCCTGCTCAACCTCAGCCCTTATGGGCGTTCGCAGGTGGCCGAACATGTCGACTGGAACGTCTGGCTGGCCTTCCACGACGTTGACCTGAAAAGCCGCGCCAATACCGCACCGCACTTCTTCAACGCCAACGACTACAACCTGCTGGTGCAACTGGCCCTTGGCAACCAGGGCGTAGCGCTGGGCTGGCACCACCTGGTGGCACAACTGGTGGCCCAGGGGCTGCTGGTGCGCCCGGTGCAAGAGGAGTTGGTGCTCAAGGACACCTTCCACTTCCTGGCCTTCAACGAAGACAAGGAACATGAGCCCAGTTGCCTGCACTTGCGCGACTGGTTGCTCGAAGAGTTCCAGCCGTTGCTGGAATCACTGGGCAGCAGCTGAGCCGCTGTTTCACAGGCGCGCAACGGCCGGCACTGCCCACCCGCTCACTGCGGTAACAGCTTGCAACCAGTCCAGCCCACCATTGAGGCACTTTCCTCACACGCACGCCCCGGCATCTGTTAAAAAGCCCACATGCCCACCCTTTTCCTCTCCCACCTACGCCGCCGCTGGCTGACCTGGTTGTGTGCCACCTTGCTGGTGATCGGCCTGCCCAGCAGTTGCGCGGTGCTTCAGCACAAAGAGCGCGAACTGGTGTTCCGCATTGAACCTGGGCAGGCCAGCTGGTTCCGTGGCCTGCCCAGCGGTGTGCAGGAGCTTGACCTGCGGCCGCGCAGTTTCGCTGCCAATCAGAGCCTGCACGCCTGGTGGTGGCCGGCCATCCTCTACCTGCATGGGGTGCGCTGGAACCTGACCGGGCAGTTGTTCCGCATCGAGCAGTTGCATGCCATGGGCTACTCGGTGCTGGCCGTGGACTACCGCGGCTTTGGCCAGAGCCGCGGCGGGCTGCCCTCCGAGGCCACTGTCTATGAGGACGCGCGCATCGCCTGGGAGCGCTTCGCTCAGTTGCAACCCGACGCGGGCAAACGGCTGATCTTCGGCCATTCGCTGGGCGGTGCGGTGGCCGTCGAACTGGCCCGCGCGCTGGCAGCCGAAGCACGCCAGGGCGGTGCCGCGCCCCCGGCGCGTGGGTTGATACTGGAATCGACATTCACCTCGTTGGGCGATGTCGCCGCTGCGGTAGCCAATACGTCATTGCCGGTGCGTTGGTTGCTGTCGCAGAAGTTCGACTCGCTGGGCAAGATCCAGGACATCGGCTTGCCCGTGCTGCTGGTGCACGGGCTGGATGACCGCTTCGTGCCAGCGCGTTTCAGCCAGCAGCTGTACGAGGCGGCCCGGCAGCCCAAGACCCTGCTGCTGGTACCGGGGGCCAGCCACAACAACAGCATGAGCCTGGCCGGGCCGCGTTATCGGCAAGCGATCCAGGCGCTGCTCTGAAAGCGTTACTGGCCGCTCCTACCAGGGCCAATGCAACAGCCAAAGTCACTGTACAGGCAGGAAGTTCATCAGCAGCAGGCTCTGTGCATAGTTCAGCCCGATCCGCCGATACCGCTCATCCAGCAACTCTGCCAGCAAATCCAGGCGCGCCACGATCTTCCCGAACTCCACGGCGAAACTCAGGTTGCTGCCCTCTTCGGAAATCTCGTTGGAAAACAGCAGCAACACGCCATTGGCATCTTGCCGCTGGCTCAACATCCAGGTGGCCTTTTCGATATTGCGCGCGGCGTTGTTGATGAACAGCGGGTCGATCGTGTCGGTCATGTAGAACTCGGTGCGCCCGCCGTGAGCGGTGATCAGCATGCTGCCGATGGCATAGATGAAGGCGCCGACGCGGTCACCGCGAAACTCCGGGCTCAACGCGTAACTCAAGGCTGCCAGGTCGCGACGGTTGCCCAGCTGCGCCAGCGGCTGGCGGTGTTCGATAGCCTTGCGGATCTGCCGCTCGGCAGTGGCGGCGTCGACGTACCCCGACAGCTTCAACTGGTTGGGGTTGCGCAGGTACAGCTTGTTCATCAGCAGGTACAGGCTTTGCAGGTTGTCGCGCATCGACAACGTGGCCAGGCGGTCGACACTGGTCTGGAACAGTTCGCTGGGCTTGCCGTCAGCAAACTGGTCGAGCATGTCGCGGCCCTGTTCCTGGGTGCAGGCACACAGGCAGGTGAGCACGCCTGCCAGCAGCACGCGGGGAATCAGATGAGGGTAGCTTGCAACCATCGGCACCGGGTCGATATTCGGCGGCCGCATCGGGGATTGATGTGGCCTGGCCAAGCATAGAGCGCGGAAATGGCAAAAAGTGCAGTGTAAAGGCCGCCGCAGGCCCGGCGGCGTACCCTCACATGGCGTGGCGCAGCTTCTCCACCATCTGCGCGTGCAGCGCCGGGTCGCCACAGGCCACTACACAGCCGCCGTGCTGCGCCGAACTGCCATCCCAGGCGCTGATCACCCCACCCGCCCCTTCGATGATCGGCATCAGCGCCTGTACGTCATAGGGTTGCAAGCTGGCCTCCACGATCACATCGACGAACCCCGACGCCAGCATGCAGTAGGCATAGCAATCGCCGCCGTAGCGCATCAGCCGCGCCTGCCCGGCTACCGCCTCGAACGCGGCCTTGCGCTCGGCTGTGTCGAACATGTCGGGGGTGGTGCACATCAGCGTGGCCGTAGCCAGGTCGGCGCAGGCGCGGGTACGCAAGGGTGTAGCGTTGCGCCAGGCCCCCTCGGGCGTGCCAATGAAACGCTCGCCGGTAAAGGGCTGGTTCATCACCCCCAGTACCGGGCGGGTACCGTCGTTCAGCGCAATCAACGTTCCCCACAATGGCAGGCCGGTGATAAAGGCACGGGTGCCGTCGATGGGGTCGAGCACCCAGGTCAGCGGGCTGCTGCCCACCGCCACCCCGGCCTCTTCGCCAAGAATGCCGTGGTCCGGGTAACGCGCCTGGATCAACGCGCGCATCGCATCCTCGGCCGCCTTGTCGGCCACCGTCACCGGGTCGTACAGGCGCCCCCCCTTGTCCTCGACGTCCAGGCTGGCACGGAAGTACGGCTTGATCGCCTGTGCAGCGGCGTCGGCCAGTTGCTCGGCGA
This sequence comes from Pseudomonas sp. BJP69, assembly GCF_007633355.1. Classification (NCBI taxonomy): domain Bacteria; kingdom Pseudomonadati; phylum Pseudomonadota; class Gammaproteobacteria; order Pseudomonadales; family Pseudomonadaceae; genus Pseudomonas; species Pseudomonas sp. BJP69. Next base: position 2,491,077 of record NZ_CP041933.1, on the reverse strand, counting down.
ATGTACGCAACTCACCAATCTGTGGGGCACTCAGGGACATTGGGAACAGGCCTCGTGACAGTTATGAAGATCGGCATGATACCTGACAACCTGTATTGCACCAGCCGCGTGCGCAACGTGCCTGGCCGATGCTGCTTCATCCATGAATCCCAGGGAGTTGCAGGGGCTTTAAAGTTAATGCATCTGGTAATGATTCGTAGTAGCCTTAATTCTTTTCGTCCCCCTTCTCTAGCGCCCTACTTCAGGATCGTCCAGTCGATGCGTCGCACGTTCGTTTCGCTTTGTGTGCTTCATGCTGTCTCCCCAATGGCCCTCGCCGAGCCCGAACCGCTCAGCGACCCTGCCCAGATCGAACTTCAGGCCCTGAGCATCACTGGCACAGCCGACAGCGAACGGGCTGATGGCCCAGTGCTCGGCTACAAGGCCAACCGTTCCGCCAGTGCCACCCGCACCGACACCGCGCTGCACGAAACACCGCAGTCGGTCAGCGTGGTGCCCAAGGCGGTGCTGCAAGACACCGGTGCCACGCGCCTGCAAGACGGCCTGGACTATGCCGGTGGCGTCGGCCGGGCCAACAACTTCGGTGGCCAGGGCCTTACCACCTTCACCGTGCGCGGCTTTACCACCGGCGAGTTCTACCGTAACGGTTTCCCGATCAACCGTGGTTACCCCAACGCTCCAGACGCCAATACCGTCGAGCGGCTGGAGGTGATCCGCGGCCCGGCCAGCAGCCTGTACGGCCGTGGCGACCCCGGCGGCACCTTCAACATGGTCAGCAAGCAGCCGCTACCAGAACCCAAGGTCACCCTGGGCAGCCAGTTCGACGACCAGGGCATGCACCGCGCTACCCTCGACGCCGCCGGCCCGCTGAACCAGGACGGCTCGCTGGCCTACCGCCTGAACCTGCTTGGCGAGGGCGGCGACAGTTTCCGTGATGATGTGCAAAGCGAGCGTTATGACGTGGCGCCAGTGCTCAGCTGGCAGGTCAACGACACGACCAAGGTCGTGTTCGAAGGCGACTTCATGCGCAACAACCACCCGCTGGACCGCGGCCTGACCCGCTACGCCACCCAGCGTGGCAGCGCCTCGCGCGACACCTATATCTGGGAAAAAGGCAGCGATAACCTGCTGCACAACGACAACAACATGGCGCAGGTGCGTTTCGAGCACCTGCTCAATGACAACTGGACGCTGGCGGGCGGGTTCCAGTTCCTCGATGGCTCACTCAAGGGCAATGCGGTCGAAGCCAACGGCGCGCCGCTGGATGGGCGAACGCTGGAGCGTAACTTCAACTACCGCAAGCTGGAGTGGACCGATCGCGACTGGCAGCTGAACCTGACCGGCTACTTCGACACCGGCGGCTTCAGCCACACCTTGCTGACAGGGGTGGAGTACGAGAACTATGACTACAACTCGATCATCCAGCGGTCCTCTGCGGTGGCGGGCACCTACCCCATCGACATCTACGACCCGGTGCTTGGCCAGCCACGGCCGGCGCTGACCCGCACCACGACCTGGGACAAGGAAAATCTGCAGACCTGGGCCTTCTTCATCCAGGACCAAGTGGCCCTGACCGAGCGATTGAAGGCTTTGGCAGGGGTACGCTTCGAGCGCTTCGAGCATGACTACGACAACAAGCTGGACAATGCCGGTGATTTCAGCAAAGGCGAAAACGGTGCTACGCCCCGGATTGGCCTGGTGTATGACCTCACCGACACGGTCGCCGTCTACGCCAACACCGCGCGCTCTTTCAAACCCAACACGGGAACCCCGGCCAGCGGCGGGGGCTTCGACCCGGAAAAGGGCAAGTCCTACGAACTGGGCGTGAAATGGGAAGCGCTCGACCGCCAGCTGAGTGTCGACGCAGCGGTCTACCACATCGTCAAGGAAAACGTGTTGACCCGCGACCCGGTGGACCCGAACTACAGCGTGGCGGCCGGCGAAGTGCGCAGCCGGGGCCTGGATATCAACGTTGCTGGCAATGTCACCCCCGAGTGGCGCGTCATTGGCGGCTACGCCTATGTGGATGCCGAAGTGACCAAGGACAACCGCCTGCCAACCGGCACGCGACTGGCCAATATCCCGCGCAACAGTTTCAGCCTGCTCAACACCTATGAGTTCCAGGACGGTGTCGCCAAGGGGCTTGGCTTGGGGCTTGGGGTGAAATACGTGGATGACCGCAACGGCCAGACCGAGGCGACCACCTACACCATGGAGCAATACACGGTGGTTGATCTGCTGACCTTCTACCAGGTCAACGACCATATACGCCTGAACCTGGATGTGAAGAACCTGTTCAACAAGGCGTATGACGAAGGCGCATTCAACCTGTATGCCTACCCGGGTGCGCCTCGCACGGTACAGGCTGGCGTCGCGTACACCTTCTGAACGGCTGGGGCTGCATAAGCAGCCCTACCTGTCAGAAACCTTTGCTGTAGAACAGCGAATACGACTCGATGCCGTCGTTGGGCTGCTTGATCCCGGCGTTGGAATAATGGATCGCACGCAGCCCGACCTTCTGCTCCCCTGGCAGTTTCAGGCCTAGGCCGATACGGTCCTCGAAGTTGAACGAAGAACCCAGGCGCTGGTCGCCTACATCGGTCTTGGAGAACGCAGCCAGGCCGATGCCCGCTTCGATGTACGGGGTGTAGGTGAAACCGCTGAATTCATAGGTGAACACCGGGCTGAACGACAGCGAATGGGCGCCACTGGCGTCGCCGCCCTCCCAGTAGGTGTAGCCGGCGTCCCAGTAACCGCTGACATAGCCGATGTCGCTTTGCAGCCACTTCTTGTCCCAGTCGAACGACATACCAATGCGGTAGGTCATGTCGCCCTGGCTGGTAACGCCCACGGCGCCGGACACCTGCGCGGCCTGGGCCGTGCCAGCGCCGGCAAGTGCCAGCGCGGCAACGGCCAGCGATGCTGCGAGACGGGTTTTCATCTACGACTCTCCTGATGGTCTACACGGCAAGCGGGGGCTGTAGCCCCTCGATTAATTGGTGACCGGTTCATCCCGACCGGTCACACGAGGAAATACTTTTCTGATTATTGTCCGATAATCAGAAAGTTGGAAGTAAATTGCCATTATTGCTCATACACCGTTGCGGTGTGAGGCGCTACCACAGCGCGAGCGCCGTACAGACGTGCGGACTAGACGTAGACTAGTATTTGTAAATCATTGGTTTGCGTTCTTTTCTTCAAGCAGTTTCACGAACATGCTCAAGCTGCGTGATACCGTGCCACGGCGCCACACCAGCCAGGTTTTCAGGAAGCGGAAGTCTTCCGACATGGGCCAGGCACTGACCGTGCTGCAGCCCGGCATGTTGTCGAGCATGCTGCGCGGCAGCATGGCCAGGCCGGCCCCGGCACTGACGCAGGCGAGCATGCCGTGGTACGACTCCATTTCATGGATCTTGCCGGGAACCGCCTGGTCCTGGACGAACCAGTTTTCGAAGTGATGCCGGTACGAACAGTTGGCCCGGAACGCGTAGATGTTTTCGCCGTTGACGTCCTGGGCGCGGGTCACCGGGGCATGATTGAGCGGTGCGATGACCATCATCTCTTCCTCGAACACCGGTATGCCCTCCAGCGTGGGGTGCAACACCGGGCCATCGACGAACGCAGCCACCAGCCGGCCAGACAACACCCCCTCGAGCATGGTCCCTGAAGGGCCGGTGGACAGGTCCAGGTCCACCTTGGGGTAGCGCTGGTTGTAGGCCGCCAGCAAGGCCGGGATGCGCACGGCTGCGGTGCTTTCCAGCGAGCCCAGGGCGAAGGTGCCCTGCGGGTCTTCACCGGCCACGGTCAGGCGGGCCTCGTGCACCAGGTCGAGAATGCGCCGGGTGTATTCCAGGAAGTTCCAACCCGCGGGTGACAGGCGCAAGCGGCTTTTCTCGCGGATGAACAGTTCCACACCCAGGTCTTCTTCCAGCTGCTTGATGCGCGTGGTCAGGTTGGAAGGCACCCGATGGATATGCTGCGCGGCGGCGCTGATGCTGCCCTGCTCTGCCACGGCCTTGAAGATCTCCAGTTGCACCAGGTCCACAGCCTTTCTCCAAACGTGAATGTTTCGCTCATTATTATTCAGTTTTCATTAAAGCCATAGCCCACTAGTCTGGCTCCACTGTTCAATAACGACGAGAGTGCCCTGCCATGAGTGCGATCAGCAGCCTGACCCACGCCATCTCCCTCGACCCGTACACCGGCGAGCAGATCGGCGCCTACCCGTTCGACACCGACGCCGCACTGGAAGCGGCGCTGCAGCGTGCCAAGGCCGGCTACCGCCAGTGGCGCCAAGTGTCGCTGGGTCAGCGCAGCGAGTACCTGCTCGCCTTGGCCAGTACCCTTGAAGCCAAGGCCGAGGCCTTCGCGCAGATGATCTGCCGTGAAATCGGCAAGCCCATCGCCCAGGCCCGCGGCGAAGTCGCCAAGTGCGTTGGCCTGTGCCGCTGGTATGCCGAGCATGGCCCCGCGATGCTGGCCGCCGAGCCTACCCAGGTCGAAAAGGCCCGCATCGAATACCGCCCGCTGGGCCCGATCCTGGCGGTGATGCCTTGGAACTTCCCGGTCTGGCAGGTACTGCGCGGCGCCGTGCCGGCGATCCTGGCCGGCAATACCTACGTGCTCAAGCACGCGCCGAACGTAATGGGCAGCGCCTACCTGCTGGGCGAACTGTTCAAGGATGCCGGCCTGCCGCAAGGCGTTTTCGAAGTGTTGAACGTGACCCCGGAGGGTGTCACCCGCGCCATCAACGACCCGCGCATTGCCGCGGTGACCCTGACCGGTAGCGTGCGTGCCGGCATGGCGATCGGTGCCCAGGCCGGTGCCGCACTGAAAAAATGCGTGCTCGAACTCGGCGGTTCCGACCCGTTCATCGTCCTGGCTGACGCCGACCTGGACGCCGCCGTCCAGGCAGCCGTCATCGGTCGCTACCAGAACACCGGCCAGGTCTGCGCAGCGGCCAAGCGCATGATCGTGGAAGCAAGCATTGCCGACGCGTTCACCCGCAAGTTCGTCGAGGCAACCCGGCAGCTGAACATGGGCAACCCGCTGCAGGAAGACACCTACATCGGCCCCATGGCCCGCTACGACCTGCGCGACGAGCTGGATGGCCAGGTACAGGCGACGCTGGCCGAGGGTGCCACCCTGCTGCTGGGCGGCCACAAGGTCGAAGGCGTTGCCAACTTCTATGCCCCGACCGTGTTCGCCAATGTGACCCCGGACATGACAGCATTCAAGCAAGAGCTGTTCGGCCCGGTGGCGGCGATCATCACGGCCCGTGACGCCGAGCATGCCGTGGAGCTGGCCAACGACAGCGAGTTCGGCCTGGCGGCGACCATTTACACCGCCGACTATGCGCTGGCCGAGCGCATGACTGCCGCGCTGGATACCGGTGGCGTGTTCATCAATGGTTACTGCGCATCCGACCCCCGCGTGGCGTTCGGCGGCGTGAAGAAAAGCGGCTTCGGGCGCGAGCTGTCGCACTTTGGTGTGCGGGAGTTCACCAATGCCCAGACCGTGTGGCTGGACCGTAACTGAGTCCAGTGAAGCAGGGGCTGCATTGCAGCCTCTGCCAACCTCAATCGCGCACCTGGTCCTTGACCCAGTCCAGCATCCCCCCCGGCACGATCAGCTCATGCCGCGCCCGTGAACAGGCGGTATACAAACCTGCCAGCAGGCGCGCCCGTTCATTGCGGTTACCGGCCACCTGCGGCGTGACCATCAGCTCGGGCGACACCATCACCCGGGCAAACTCCATGTTCTTCACATCCCTTACCCGCCCGAGGAACAGCTTTGGCGCCTTGGTCCAGCGGTAACGGCTCTTGGCCTGGGCAAAGTGCTGCGGGGTGTAGCCCTTGCGCAGCAGGTTGGCCACCGCGACGAATGCCTTGTCCTCACCCTTGTCCTGCTCCAGCGCCTGCCAGCTGGCATAGCGGAACAGCATCGGGTGACGAGGCCGGGTGCCATGGCGGTACAGCTCGATGCAATCCTCCACGAACAGTTCGAAGTCCTTGCGCGCGCTCTGCAGCAGCACGAACGGCACGCCCTGGTGCGTCAGGCGCTGGAACCAGCCAAACAGCCCCCACTCGTCATCGACGATCAACGCGGTGGGCTGTTCCGGCACCGTGACCGCATCGAAGAAGCTGACCCGGGTGTAGTGCTCGGCGCTCCCACTGAAGGCCGCCTGGATCGATGCCGGGTGCGCCTGTATCAGCGGGTTGAGCACGTTGTCCATCGCCGGCCCTGCGCGCAGCGAGTGGTCGATGCAGCGCTGGCGGATGAAGCTGCCATGGTGCGCACTGAGGCCGTTCAGGTTCTGCAGTTCGTCACCGAGGGCGATGACCGCTTGCGGGCTGCGGTCAAGTACGGCAAGCATCGGTGCCGACAACTCGTGCGCCTCGTCGACGATGACGTGGGTGTAGCCGCTGTCAATCACCAGGCCGGTCAGCGCCAGCAGCTTGACCCGGTGGTAGTCACGTACCGGCAACTGGATTTCCCGCGCTGACGGGCGAATCAGCTCCTGCCAGTACAGCCGTGCCTTTTCCAGCAACACTTCCTGGTCCAGCGGCGATGTGCCCGGCCCGGCCCAGGGCACATGGTGCAACTGCACCTGCGCGTCGGCACTGTGGCAAAACGCCCGCACCGCGCGGATGCACAAGGTAACCACGTCGCGTGCGGCAAGCGGGCCAATGTCGGGTATGGCCAGCCAGCGCACCACCTGCGCCTCTTGCGGGCGCCACGAGCGCTTGGTGCGGTAAGGGTCGCGCAGGCGCCAGCCGTTGCTGGTCAGGTCGCGGTTCAACAGCTCGTCGGCCAACTGACCGAAGGTCAGCGCGGTGTAGGCTGCGGCATCCTTGACCCGCGCCTGCAGCGCACGCAACTGGCCCTCGGTCAAGGCCAGCAACAAGGTGCGCTGCGGCTCCAGCAACCGGGCGAACTGGTGGATCAGAAAGGTCTTGCCGGTACCGGCAAAGCCCTGCACGGCGACCGATTCGTCGATACCCCCCAGAAATTCACGCAACAGCCGGTTCTGCTGGTCGCTGAGCATCAGGTCGCTGGCCAGGGCCGGCAGGTGCACGGGGTGCAGCGGCGTGGCGCGCTGGCGATAGCGGTCGGCGAACTGGAAATTCCACTGCCCCTCGTCGTCCTGCAATTCATCTGCGCTGTACGCCACTTCGCCACTGAGCAGCGCAATGCCGTTTTCGCCCAGCATGCCCAGGCCCATGGCGAAGGCTTCACGGTCGAAGTGCTGCGCCACCTGCCCCTGGAAGCGCCCAGGCGCGGCACGTTCAACGTCGTTGGCGATCCGCACGATCTCGGCAAACCGGCGTTCCTGAGCATCGGCCGAGGCAGTCGCCGGCTGGCGAGGCAGGTTTTGCACGAACAACACCGCAGCGGCCTGGAGCAGGCTGGCGCTGCTGAAGAAGTCGGTGAAGGGAACACTGGCGAGGCTGTCAGCCTGGTCACTGGGCAAAGGCAGGTAGAACATCGGCACCTCGGGTCGAAACAGGCTGGCACGATAGCAATTTTCGGCGCCGGCTGCTGGACTTGCGGGCCGGCGGTTCAGCGCTTGACGCGCTTGAGTGTCTCGCTCGGAAATTCCTTGAACAATTGCCGGTAACTCTCTGAAAACCTTCCCAAATGCCAGAACGACCAACGCATCGCCACTTCTGCCACGGTCACGCCACCGCCCCGCAACAGATCGCGCCGCGCCCCGTTGAGCCGGCGCAACCGCAACCAGTGCGCGGGCGGCATGCCGGTGTAGGCCTTGAAGGCCTGCTGCAACTGGCGCAGCGACACGCCCGCCACCGCCGCCAGTTCCACCAGGTTCAAGGTTTCTTCCGGGCAGTCAGCCGCCCACTCGCTGACCCGGTGCATGATCGCCCGCTCCTCGTCCCGCCGGCCCATGGCCATGCCCTGCAAGCGCTGGCAGGCATTGTCGAGGATGAACAGGCAGTCCTCCAGCAACTGCTCCGCCAACGCCTGCCCCTGCAACGGGCACCCAGCCTCGCCCAGGCGGGTCAGGGTGGCACTGAGCCAACTGCCGAACAACGCATTCTGGCCACTGCCCAGCGGCACCATGAACAAACCGTCAAGCCTGCGGGGGTCCAGGCCGTGGCTGGCGAGAAACGCCTGGTCGAACACGACGGCGACTTCCTGGTAATTCTCTGGCGTGATCCAGATGTTGCGGCTCTGCTCGTTGAGCAGGTAAAGGCTGTTTTCGCTCTGGTCGAAGCAGAACGCCAGCGACCCGCTCGGCGCCCGGAAGAATTGCTCGACCCGGGTGTTGAGGCGTTCTTCGTAGACTTGCACGCCGTCAAGCCCCAGGCAGCGCAACTGGCCGCTGAAATGGCCCGGCGACATCTGCCGGTACTGCTGCTGCCAACCGGGGGTGATGCGAACCTGCTCGGACACATCCGAGGTGTGGAAAGCTTGTACCTGCAAGGCGTTGGGCGTTGTCACGCTTTGTCCTGATTGCACTCTTTTGGTGCATTGAATGCCGAAGAAAGTGGATAGATGGCGATGGGCTGCCGAGCCCAAGATAGCCTCCAGCGTGTCACCTGGGAAGCGCGATGCCCTTGAAGCTGTGCAACGGCTTTGGCGGGTGCAGCGGCTCCCACATAAAAAAACCAACCAAGAGGTCTGTATGAACGCCCCCTTCGATCAGCTCTCCACCTGGCTGAAAGAACACCGGATCACCGAAGTAGAATGCGTGATCAGCGACCTGACCGGCATCGCCCGCGGCAAGATCGCACCGACCGCCAAGTTCCTTCACGAACGTGGCATGCGCTTGCCCGAGAGCGTGCTGCTGCAAACGGTCACCGGCGACTACGTTGACGACGATATCTATTACAACCTGCTCGATGCGGCTGACATCGACATGGTCTGCCGCCCCGACCCGAGCGCTGTGTACCAGATCCCGTGGGCCATCGAACCTACCGCGATCGTGATCCACGATACCTTCGACAAGCAAGGCAACCCCATCGAGCTGTCACCGCGCAACGTGCTGAAGAAAGTGCTCAAGCTTTACGCTGACAAGGGCTGGCAACCCATTGTCGCGCCAGAGATGGAGTTCTACCTGACCAAGCGCTGCGAAGACCCGGACCTGCCGCTGCAAGTGCCACTGGGGCGTTCCGGCCGGGCCGAAAGCGGCCGGCAGTCGTTCTCGATCGATGCCGCCAACGAATTCGACCCGCTGTTCGAGGACGTGTATGACTGGTGTGAAATCCAGGGCCTGGACCTGGACACGCTGATCCACGAAGACGGCCCGGCGCAGATGGAGATCAACTTCCGCCACGGCGACGCGCTGGACCTGGCCGACCAGATCACCGTGTTCAAGCGCACCATGCGTGAGGCTGCGCTCAAGCACAACGTGGCTGCGACGTTCATGGCCAAGCCGATCACCGACGAGCCGGGCAGTGCCATGCACCTGCACCAGAGCGTGGTCGACATCGCCACCGGCAAGCCGATCTTCGCCAACGACGACGGCAGCATGAGCCCGTTGTTCCTGCACCACATTGGTGGGTTGCAGAAGTACATCCCCAAGCTGCTGCCGATGTTCGCCCCCAACGTCAATTCGTTCCGCCGCTTCCTGCCGGACACCTCGGCACCGGTCAACGTCGAGTGGGGTGAAGAAAACCGCACCGCCGGTTTGCGCGTCCCCACCTCCAGCCCGGAAGCGATGCGCGTGGAAAACCGCCTGCCCGGCGCGGATGCCAACCCTTACCTGGCGATCGCTGCCAGCCTGCTGTGCGGCTACCTGGGCATGGTCGAGCAGATCGACCCGAGCGCCCCGGTGCAGGGCCGCGCCTACGAGCGGCGCAACCTGCGCCTGCCCATCACCATCGAAGATGCGCTGCAGCACATGGAAGACTGCGAGACCGTGCAGCAGTACCTGGGCAAGCAGTTCGTGCAGGGTTACGTGGCGGTCAAACGGGCCGAGCACGAGAACTACAAGCGCGTGATCAGCTCGTGGGAGCGCGAGTTCCTGATGCTGAGCGTCTGAGCCGCCCTGGGGGCTGTGCAGCCCCCACCACACCTGAACTCGTAGAACAAAACCAACGAGGTGTTCCCATGCGTCATCTGCAAGCCCTGATCCCCGCGGCATTCACCCTGCTGTTCGCCACCACCAGCCACGCCACACCCACTGTAAGCGTGTACAACTGGACCGACTACATCGGTGACACCACCCTGGCCGACTTCCAGGCCAGCAGCGGCATCAAGGTGGTTTATGACGTGTTCGACTCCAACGAAACCCTTGAAGGCAAGCTGCTGGCGGGGCGCACCGGCTACGACGTGGTAGTGCCCTCCAACCATTTTCTGGCCCGCCAGGCCCAGGCCGGTGCATTCTTGCCGCTGGACCGCAGCAAACTGCCGAACTGGAAGCACCTGGACCCCAAGCTGCTCAAGCAGCTTGAGCAGAACGACCCGGGCAACCAGTATGCGGTGCCCTACCTGTGGGGCACCAATGGCATCGGCTATAACGTGGAAAAGGTCAAGGCTGCATTGGGCGTAGACCGCATCGATTCCTGGGCGGTGCTGTTCGAGCCCGAGAACCTGAAAAAGCTCAAGCAGTGCGGCGTGGCCTTCATGGACTCGCCCGATGAACTGTTCCCCGCCGTGCTCAACTACCTGGGCATGGACCCGCGTAGCGAAAAGCCGGCCGACTACGCCAAGGCCGAGGCGCGCTTGCTTGAGCTGCGCCCGTACATCACCTATTTCCACTCATCCAAGTATGTTTCCGACCTTGCCAACGGGAATATCTGCGTGGCGTTCGGTTATTCCGGTGACGTGTTCCAGGCGGCCAACCGCGCCGTGGAAGCGAAGAACGGCGTGAAGGTCGCCTACAGCATTCCCAAGGAAGGCAGCAACCTGTGGTTCGACCTGCTGGCCATTCCGAAGGATGCGAACAACCCGGAGCAGGCGCTGGCCTTCATCAACTACCTGCTCGACCCCAAGGTGATCGCCAAGGTCAGCGCCACGGTCGGCTATGCCAACGCCAACCCGGACGCCAAGGCCTACATGGATGCCGCGCTGGTGGACAACCCCGAGATCTACCCCCCGCAGGAGGTACTGGACAAGCTGTACATTTCCAGTACCCCCAGCCCGAAGATCATGCGCGTCATGACCCGCTCCTGGAGCAAGATCAAGTCCAACCGCTGAGCCGAGACTCTCTATGTCATTCAATACCCAACACACCGCTTCGTACTATGCAGCCACTGCGCGCGATGCGGCCCCCTACCCCAGCCTCGACGCTGACCTGAGCGCTGATGTGTGTGTGGTCGGGGGTGGGCTGACCGGGGTCAATACGGCGCTGGAGCTGGCCGAGCGTGGTTTGTCGGTGGTGCTGCTGGAGGGGCGGTGCATCGGCTGGGGTGCCAGTGGCCGCAACGGCGGCCAGCTGATTCGCGGCATCGGCCATGATGTCAGCGGTTTTGCCCGGCATGTCGGCCAGGATGGCGTGCGCTACCTCAAGCAGGCCGGCATCGACTCGGTGGCGCTGGTCGCCGCGCGCATCGCCCGCTACAGCATTGCCTGTGACCTGCGCTGGGGCTTTTGCGAACTGGCCAACACGCCCGCGCAGTTCGACGCCTTCAAGGATGAACTGCAAGACCTGGCAGCGCTAGGTTACCGCCACGAAACACGCCTGGTCGCAAGCGGGCAGCTGCATGAGATCGTCGCCAGCGACCGGTACGCCGGCGGCCTGGTGGACATGGGTTCAGGGCACCTGCACCCGCTCGACCTGGTTCAGGGCGAGGCCCGCGCCGCCCATACCCTGGGCGTGCGCATTTTCGAGCAAAGCCCGGTGCTGCGTATCGAGCATGGGCCCAGCGTTACCGTGCATACCGCCCACGGCAGCGTGCGCGCGGGCCGCCTGGTGCTGGGCTGCAACGCCCACCTGGACGACCTGGAACCGCGGCTGAGTGGCAAGGTGCTGCCAGCCGGCAGTTACGTGGTGGCCACCGAACCGCTGCCCGAAACACTGGCGAGCCGCTTGATCCCGCAGAACATGGCACTGTGCGACCAGAAAGTCGGCCTGGATTACTACCGCCTCACCGCGGATCGCCGCCTGTTGTTCGGCGGCGCCTGCCACTATTCCGGCCGCGACCCCAAGGACATCGCCGGCTATATGCGGCCGAAGGTGCTGAAGGTATTCCCGCAGCTGGCCGATGTGCGCATCGACTACCAGTGGGGTGGCATGATCGGCATCACCGCCAACCGCTTTCCCCAGGTCGGGCGCTTGAGCCAACACCCCAACGTGTATTACGCCCAGGGCTATTCCGGGCACGGGCTGAACGTGACTCACTGGACAGCCAAGCTGCTGGCGGAAAGCATCGCCCTGGGCCACAGCCACGGCCTGGATGTGTTCAGTGCAGTGCCGCATCTGACCTTCCCCGGTGGCAAGGCACTGCGCTCGCCACTGCTGGCGCTGGGGATGTTGTGGTACCGGTTACGTGAGGTGTTGGGCTAGCAATGTGTGGGTGTTATTTGGCAAAAGATATGCATCGCCTGGGAGATCGAGCGCCGCCCGCGCGGCGCATCGCGAGCTGCGCTCGCTCCTACGCTTGTTTCGGGCCAGTAACCCCTGTGCCAGGTGCGCGCGACCGCCTTGTTTGTACGGCGCGACATTGAGGCATGCGCCAAGGCGTTCGCGCGCAAATCCCACAGGCATAATTGGCCCGAAACAAACGTAGGAGCGAGCGCAGCTCGCGATGCGCCGCGCGGGCGGCGCTCGATCTCCCAGGCGCTGCACATCTTGTGTCAAACACGCGTCAGCCCTCATACGATCCCTACGGGAGCTGGGCTTGAACGGCGATGAACTGCAAAGCAGCCCCCTACCCCCCGCATTAGCTCAACATTCGACGAATGCAACCGCCAGGCCGCCGCGCGAGGTTTCCTTGTAATTGGCATGCATGTCCGCCCCGGTATCACGCAAGGTGCGGATTACCCGGTCGAGCGAAATGAAATGCTCGCCATCGCCCCGCAGTGCCATTTGCACCGCATTGATCGCTTTCACGGCAGCGATGGCATTGCGTTCGATGCACGGCACTTGCACCAGGCCACCGACCGGGTCGCAGGTCAGCCCAAGGTTGTGTTCCAGGGCAATTTCGGCAGCGTTTTCCAGTTGCGCCGGTGTCGCGCCCAGCACCTGGGCCAGGCCGGCGGCCGCCATCGAGCAGGCAGACCCGACCTCCCCCTGGCAGCCGACCTCGGCGCCGGAAATGGAGGCGTTCTTTTTGCACAGGATGCCAACCGCAGCCGCGGCAAGCAGGAAGTCCACGACATCCGCGTCGCAGGCACCAGGGTTGAACTTCATGTAGTAGTGCAGTACCGCCGGGATGATACCGGCTGCACCGTTGGTAGGTGCAGTGACCATGCGCCCGCCAGCGGCGTTCTCTTCGTTGACCGCCAGGGCGTACAGGTTGACCCACTCCATGGCGCCGAGCGTCGACCCGATCACATTAGGCTTGCCCAGTTCCTGCAAGCTACGGTGCAGCCGCGCCGCACGGCGTTTGACGTGCAAACCGCCGGGCAGAATGCCCTCGTTGCGCAGGCCGTTGTCCACGCACTCGCGCATCGCGGCCCAAATGCGCAGCAGGCCGTCGCGCACCTCGGCTTCCGGGCGCCAGGCGCACTCGTTGGCCAACATCAGTTGCGCCACACTCAAGCCGTGGGCCTGGCACAGCTTCAGCAACTGGGCACCACTGCCGAACTCGTAGGGCAGCACGGCGGCGTTCTCTGCAGTTTTCGGCGCATCGACTTCGGCCTGTTCGACGATGAACCCACCGCCTACCGAATAATAGGTCTGGCACAACAGGCTATCCTGCCCGTGCATGGCTTCTACGCGCATGGCGTTGGGGTGGTACGGCAAATTTTCGTCGAGCAGCAGCATGTCTTGCCCATACTCGAACGCCACGGGGTGGCTGCCGTCCAGCATCAGGCAGTGTTCCTGCAGCACCTGACCGATGCGCGATTCGATGGTGGCCGGGTCGATACGGTCTGGCCATTGCCCCATCAAGCCCAACAGGCAGGCACGGTCGGTGGCATGACCAACGCCGGTCGCCGACAGCGAGCCATACAGGCGCACTTCAACGCGCGTCACCCGCCCCAGCAAGCCCTGCTCGCGCAGGGCCTGGGCAAAGGTCGCAGCCGCGCGCATCGGGCCGACGGTGTGGGAGCTGGACGGGCCGATGCCGATTTTGAAAAGGTCGAAAACACTGATAGCCATACTAATGCCTGACCATGCGCTGATAGGTAGCCAGTGCACGGGTATCTGGAGAAATTGGGCGCTGCTGCGATTTTGCGCGATACTGACGCTGTGCGATTGAAATGACCAACGAAACTTCCTAAGCAAGGCTTTAGCAGTACTAAACGATGCGACGCCAACTCAACGGCCAGATGTTTGTTTGGCTGCACGTTTTTGCCTGCGCGGCCAGGCACCTGTCCTTTACCCGCTGTGCAGAGGAACTGCACATCACCCCCGGGGCGGTCAGCCAACAGATGCGCCAGCTGGAAGAGCGCCTGGGTTACCGGCTGTTTCTGCGCCGGGCACGGGGCGTGGAACTGAGCGCCGAAGGCCAGCGACTGGCGCAGACCGTGACCGACGCCTACGGCAGCATCGAGGCAGAGCTGCTACGCCTGGATGCCGGCGAGATTCGTGGCACGTTGCGGGTGCGCTCCATCCCCTCGTTCCTGGCCAAGTGGCTGACGCCGCGCTTGCCACGTTTCCAGCAGCGCTACCCGGACATCGAACTGCGCCTGGTGGCCGAAGACAGTGCCCAGGCCTTGACCCCGGGCGACTTCGACCTGGCCATCGACCTCAACGATGGCAGCTACCCGGGCATGCTCTCCACGCCGCTGCTGGACGAGCAGATCTTTCCCGTATGCGCGCCCTCACTGCTGCGTGGGCGCCCCCCGCTGCACGGGCCGGCCGACCTGGTGCACTACCCGCTGCTGCATGACATCACCGCCTGGCGTGGCAGTTCGGAATATGCCGAATGGGAGTTCTACCTGGACGGGATCGGCGCCACTGGGTTGGACGTACGCCGCGGGCACACCTTCAACCGCAACCACCTGACCATCGAAGCAGCGATTGCCGGTATCGGTGTGGCCATTGCCCGGCGCACGCTACTCAACGATGAACTGGAGCGCGGCGCGCTGATCGTGCCGTTTGGCGTACCGATCGCCAACCACAAACGCTACGTGGTGCATTACCCGCCCGGCGGGTTGACCCAGCCGGGCGCGCGGGCGGTACATGACTGGCTGGTGGAAGAAGCACGAGGGTTCCGCGAACTGCACCCGTTGAACACAGCATGAGGCCTGTTCTGCACCTGTGGCATGACAATCAATAGGCCTGTTTACCTGTGAACGCATTCAACGTGCGTACCAGAATCACGAAATCCAGCCACAACGACCAGTTGTTGATGTACTCGATGTCGGAGTCCACCCGCTGGATCATCTGTTCGATGTCCTTGGTCTCGCCACGGAACCCGCGCACCTGGGCCAGGCCGGTCATGCCCGGCTTGATGTTGTGGCGAGCGAAGTAATCCACGATGTCCTGGGAATACAAGGTGTCGTGCTGCAAGGCATGCGGCCGTGGCCCGACCAGCGACATTTCGCCGGTCAGCACATTGAACAGCTGCGGCAGTTCATCGAGGCTGGTACGGCGGATGAAGGCCCCAACCCGGGTCAACCGCGGGTCGTTCTTCTGGGCTTGCTGCACCACACCGCCTTCGGGCTGGTGCACATGCATGCTTCTGAATTTCCAGATACGAAACGCCTCACCCGTCCAGCCGGTACGCTCCTGGCGGAAAAACACCGGGCCGCGGCTGTCGAGCTTGATGGCCAGGGCAACGGCCAGCAATACCGGCGACGCACACAGCAGGATCAGCGCGGCCAGCACCCGGTCCTCGAGGTTTTTCAGGAACAGGCTCATGCCTGTGAGCGGGGTTTCCGACAAGGTCAGTACCGGAATGCCGGCAATTTCCCGCACGCTGTGGTTGATCAGGCGCAACGAGAAGATATCCGGTACCCAGTTCACCGCGATGCACTTGTCGAGCAGCTTGAAGTACACGTCGTTGATCACTTCCGAGCCGCCCAGCGGGGTCACCAGGTAGACCGTGCGGATGCCGTGGCGGGCGACCAGTTCGTCAAGCTCGGCAATATGCCCGAGCACCGGCAGGCGCTGTTTGCCCTCGGCGCCCTCGCCTGCTTGTGGTTCAACCTTGTCGACCAGTACACACCCCAGCACCCGCTCACCAAACCACGGGTTGCTGCTGATTTTCTGGTAAAGGAAGTTGGCCAGGTCACCATTGCCAATGATCAGGGCATTGTCCAGGCGTGCATGTGCGGTGAAACGCTTCTGCAGCTCACGCACGGCGAAGTGCAGGAACAGCTGGGCGAAGTAACCGATGACGAACAGCTGGCCAACCAGCAGCCGGGAGTAGGTTTCGCTCTGCTTGGTCAGGAATGCCATGACCACCAGAAAGCAGAACGTGGCCGACCAGGCCTTGAACAGGCGAAAGGCCTTGATCGAAAGCCCGACGTTGGTCCGGTAGATTGCGTAATGATCATAGATGACCGCCAGTGCGCCGATCAGCAACAGCAGCATGATCACGTAATCGGAGGTGATGTAGCCGAACTGGTCATAGATCAGGTACCAGGCGATACCCGTCACGGCAATGCCGTCGAGGCCGGCCTGGATGGCGTTGCTGACACTGCTTCGGCGCTGGAGTAAGGAACGACTGCTTCTGGGTTCGAAAACCATTTCAGACCTCATCAATTGGAGCGTGGCAAGTGCCTTACAGCCAACAACCAGTCTTGAATCACAGCCATGCAGCGCCGCACGCGGCGAAGCGCGCAGCGTCCAAACCATTGATATCACTGTAGCAGCCAGCTGCCGCAGGCGGGCCCGGAATACGTGCTGCCACAGCTTTTGGCCGATTCACAGCGTGCGCCTGGCCGCAGCGCTCGCCCGCCGATACAGCAAGGTGCGCAGCAGAAACAGCGGGTTGCCCACCACGTAGCGCATGAACAGGCGCCTGGGCTCACGGCACAGCCGATACAACCACTCGCCGCCAACCGCCCGCAGCCAGCCGGGGGCGCGGCTGACCTTGCCGCCGAGAAAGTCCAGGATCGCCCCACCACACACGATCAGGCAGGGGCCGCTGATGCCGGCCAACTGTGCGGCGACCGCTTCCTGCTTGGGCATGCCCATGCCCAGCACGATCAGTTCGGGTTGATGCTCGCGCGCCAGTTGCAAGTAGGTATCGACAGTGGCAAAGCCATCGTGAACCGACACCGGCGCCACGCCGAAGGTGTCGGCGCAGTGCTGCACCGCCTGGCGCAGGTAGGGTTGCCGCGTGCCCCAGAAGGCCACCTTGCGCCCCCGGTAGGCCGCCAGCAGCCTGGGAATGAAATCGGTACCGTTCATGTTCAGGCCAGGCTCCAGGCCCAGGCGGCGGTAAAAGATCGCCATGCCGGAGCCATCGCGCAGCAACACATCGGCTGCCGACAGTGCCTGGCAATAAGCCCCGTCGCGCACCACCAGGTTCATTGCGTGGGCATTGACGAACCCCAGCACCGTCGCTTTGCTCGGGGTTGCCAGGTGCTCGAGCAGGCGCTGCACGGCGTTTTCGTCGGCGACCACGTGCAGCTGCCCGACCAGGCGCCCCCAGCGTTGCTGCCATTGCCGCTGGCTCATCAGTCGTCATCCCGTTTAGAGCGCACCCATTCGACCTGGCGCTTGATCAGAAAGCCCAGGTAGAGGGGGATTTTCCTGGCTGCGTAGAACGGTGCGTACAGCAACACCGAGAACGGGATCAGCTCCCGACAGAAGCGCGCCCAGGCCACCACCACCGCCACGCCGAGCAACCCCAGCCCCAGCAGGGCGAACCCTGCAGGTGCCGCCAGCCCGGTTACCAGGTAAACCAGCCAGGTCAGCAGGTTGAACCCCAGCAGCGCCAACACCAGCAAGGCCAAGGGTGATACCACCAGGTCCAGGGTCATCGCCGCGAGGGCACCATTGCGCTGGGTGATGGCAGCCAGCGCCCGCTTCGGCCCATCGGTCAGCATCAACCCCAGGTGGCCGTGCTCCCAGCGCGTACGCTGGCTGTTGAGGCCTTGCGGGCTGAGCGGGAACTGGCTGGTCACCAAGGCTTCGGGGCAGAACAGCGGTGGCTTGCCTTGTTGGCAAAGATCGAGCCCGAGTTTCACATCCTCGACCAGATGGCCATTGGCGAGGTTGACCTGGCGCAGGTCGTGCCAGCCGAAGGCCATGCCGGCGCCCATCAACTGGCAAGGCAAGCCCAACCGCGCCCAGCCACGCGGACGAACCAGGTTCTTCACGCGCCAGGCAAATTCGGCGACCTGCACTTTCAGCCCGGCACCTGCGGGTGCCCGCATCAGGTACAGCGCCTGCACCGGGCGCGCCGTTTCACGGCAACGCCGAGCCAGGATATCGATGGCGCCCTCGCCGACCTGGCAATCGGCATCCACCACGATCACCACCTCAGGGGGCAGGCGCGCCAGATGGCGCACGCCGAAGTCCAGGGCATAGCCTTTGCCGCGCAACTGGGCGTCATACCGCTCCACCACTTCGGCCCCCGCTTCGCGGGCCAGCTGCGCCGTGGTGTCGGAACAGTTGTCGGCCACTACCAGCAAGCGGTCACCGTCGAGCAGTTGCGGCACGATGCTCGCCAGGCTGGCCTGGATGATCGAGGCCTCGTTGTGCGCCGGCACCAGCACCGCAAGCGTTGGCCGCGCCGTGGTGCAGGGTGGCGGCCTGCGTGCGGGCAGGCAAGCCAGCAATACCTGCAGCGAAAACACCAACACCGGCACCAGGACGATGACCGTCAGCAGGCCCAGCAACCACGCTAATACACTTATCATGCGAATGCCTTGAAGTAGCCGGCCAGCCTGGCCGCCTCGGTGTCGATGTCGTGCCGTTGCAGTACCCGTTCGTAGGCCGCCTGGCCCATGCGCTGCAACACCTCGGCAGGTTGCGCCAGGCACTCGGCCATGGCCGCTGCCAGCTCGTCCACCGCGCCTGCGGGGAACAGCCAGCCATTCTCGCCGGGCCTGACCAGCTCCGGGATCCCGGCAACAAACGTGGTCAGCACCGGGCGGCGCAAGGCCATGGCCTCCATGATCACCACCGGCAGGCCCTCGGCAAAGCTGGGCAATACCAGAGCGCGGGCAGCGAGGATCTCGTCGCGCACCTGTGCACTGCTGATCCAGCCAGTAATGCGTACGTGCTGCTGCAGGCCGTGGCGGGCAATCAAGGCCTCGATCTGCTCGCGCATTTCACCGTCACCGGCCAGCACCAGCTCAAAAGCCTGCGACTGGGCGGCCAGCCGGCGCGCGGCCTCCAGCAGCAACAACTGGCCCTTCTGCTCACACAGGCGCCCAACGCACACCAGGCGTGGCGCCGCGGGCGCCTCTACCGCAGGCACCGCATGGAACGCGCGCTCCAGCCCACAATGCACCACCTTGACCTTGGCCCAGTGCTCGTGGGCCACCCAGCGCAGCAGCTGGCTGCGCCCATACGAGCTGACCGCCGCGACAAAAGCGGCGCGCCGGACCTTTTCCCCCAGGTGCAGGAACTGTGGCTTGTCGAACTCTTCGGGGCCGTGCACGGTGAAACTGTAGGCCGGCCCGCCCAGCATGTTGGCCAGCATGACCACTTCGGTAGAGTTGGTGCCAAAGTGCGCGTGCACGTGCTGCGCCTGCCCTGCCTGCAGCCACTGCAGCACCTGGCAGGCTTCGGCCAGATACACCAGGTGATAGGGCCAGGCGCGGTCCGCCCGGCGGCCAAGCCGCAGTGCCAGCCACAGCGCCCGGCCAAAGCGCCGCGGCTGCGCGCGCAATACCTGCCACATGGGCCGCAACAGCTGTTTCAGCCCGCCTTGCAGCACGTAGCGGGTCTTGCCCCGCTCGACCACGTCCTCGGCATCCTGCACCTCGGCGTCCCAACCACGCAGTGCCAGGCGCTGCACCTCTACCCCTTGGCGCTCCAGCGCCAGGATCTCGCGGCGGATAAAACTGTGGCTGACCTTCGGGTACTGATTGATGAAATAAGCAATGCGCATATGAACCCAGATCCAAACCCGCTTGATGACCAACCGCCCCAGGCAACCTTTACTTCAGGCTGTCGACTACCGGCGGCCTGCCTACTGCCGATGCACTCACAGCAAATGCATCCCCCTGTGTTCCTTGTAGTCCAAGGTTGGCACCATTGCTTGGCAAAGCTGCTTGCAAGCGGGTGAATACATCGTCGAGCAATGCCTGGCGACGGCGATACATCGCCCGTTTCTTTGCCGGAATGTCGGCCTCGGCACGCTGCGCCGGCGCCAGTGGCAGGCTGTAGAAATCGGCATGCTCCGAAGCGCTGGCACCATGCTCCTGCCAGATAGCGTCGTAGTTGGCCGCCAGCTCCTGGCCCTTGTCACGGCCAAAATAAGCGTGGCGGTGATGCCGGCTGGCATCGTTCACGGCATACAACCGGGCAACCCCCAACGTTCTGGCCAGGCACTTCAACGCCTCCAGCAGCAAGCTGCGCGGGCGCAACCCCTCGAAGTCTTTGGTCAGGTCGCGGTAGATGGCCAGCGAGGTGTCGCTGTCGATGCCTTTATGGATACCCTGCACTGCGCCGATGTACAAACCGATGCCGGCCGGCCCCTGGCACAGGGTGAACGCCAGGGATGCCACACGCAGGTCACCCTGGAACAGGTTGAGCACCAGCTCGCCTTCGCGCTTGAACCAGATCGGCCGGTCGAGCACCAGGCAGCAGCCCGGCGAATAGCTACCCAGGTCACACAGGGCAAGGCTGTCGTCCCGGCCCAACAGCAACAGCCCAGGAAAATGCCGGGCCACCAGCTCGAAGTGCGAGGCCACTGCATCGAGGCGCTGCGGCGCCTCCCAGCGCTGGCTGATATAGGGCCATTGCACGACACCGATGCAGTCAACGCCCAGCCGCTGCAACCCCGGCTGGCCCAGCGCCGCGGTCAGGCGCTGCATGAAGGTGTCCAGCTGCGGCCAATGCCTGGCCATCTGCAGGCTCAACTTGTACTTGTTGTGCAATGCCCGCAACGAGTAACCGGGTTGCAGGGTAAACACGCTTTTCACGAGGGTGCCGAGCATCATGGGCCTCTCTCACTTGTACTCGATCAAAGCCGCTTTGCCAGCCGCCAGGCGGTGGCGCAGAAACTTCAGCTGGCCGAGCATTTCGGGGAACTTGCCCAGTACCAGAAACACGGCCTGCAGCCAGTTTTCGCGCGGCGACCTGTTGCCCCGCTGCGCCAGGCGCATGGCCTGCAACGGGTAGATCAACAACAACCCCAAGCCCCAGCCGCCCACCAGCAGGCAGGCCAGCACGATCAACACGGGAATGCCCAGGCCCCACACCCAGGCCCGGCGCGACTCGCGCAACCAGTGCCGCTCGGGAGGCTGCCCGTGCAGATAGGCGCCCTCGGCGTAGGCATGCCCGGCACGCAGGCTGCGCCGCCACCATTGGCTGAACCGGGTCATGTCGGCGTCGTGCAAGGTCATCTCGGCATCCAGGCGCCAGATTTTCCAGCCCTTGGCGCGCAAGCGCACGCACAGCTCCGGCTCTTCCCCGGCGATCAGGTCAGGGCGAAAACCGCTCACGGCGACGAAAGCGTCTACCCGCATCAACGCGTCACCGCCGCAGGCCTTGGCCTCGCCGATCGGGGTGTCCCATTCCAGGTCGCACAACAGGTTGTACACCGAGCGCTGCGCGAAGCGTTCGCGGCGCCGGCCACACACCACCGCCACCGCGGGGTGTGCGGCCAGAAACGCCTGGGCGGTGGCCAGCCAGCAGGCATCCACTTCGCAGTCGCCATCGACGAACTGCACCCAGTGCATGGCGGGCAGCAACCGCTGCAACACGGCAAAACCTTCGTTACGCGCCCTTGCCGCGGTGAACGGGGTGCCCATGTCCAGCGCCAGCACCTCGACGCCCAAGGCAGCGGCCAGTTGTTGCGAACCGTCGCTGGAGCCCGAGTCGACATACACGACCTTGTCAGCCCCATGGGCCAACGAGCGCAGGCAGCGCTCCAAACGCTGGCCCTCGTTGCGGCCAATGACCACCACGCCGGTCTGCATCGCCAAGGGCCTCACTCGACCGCCGCCGGGGCGACCAGGTGCCGGGCCTTGATGACTGCCGGTACGCCGACAGCCAGGGAGTTATCTGGCACATCCACCAGCACCACGGCATTGGCACCAATGATCACGTTGTTGCCGATGCGAATGCTGCCCAGTATCTTGGCGCCCGTACCTATATCGACGTTGTGGCCGAACACCGGGGCGATGGGCTCGTCGACATTTTTCAGGCCCACTACCACGCCATTGCGGATGCGACAGTCGTCGCCGAACCGGGCGTAGCCGCTGACCACGATGCCACCGAAATGGTCGATGACGAAATTGCGGCCGATCACCGCCTCGCAGGGCAGTTCCACCCCGGTGATGATCTGCACGAACTTGAACAACACCTTGTACACCAGTGAGCACAGCTTGCGCAGCAGCGCCGGGCGCACGCCGTAGCGCCAGCGGCCGAAGCGGTACACCAGCAATACCCAGAAGCCCTGGGCGCCCCAGTCGCCACCATGGGCCCGCAGGTCGGCGCGAATATTCTCGAACATGACGGTAGCTACCTTGTCGGTTGGCTGGCGTAACGGGTCTGCAACAGCAGTGACCAGGTCGCCCGGCAATGACGCCAGCAGGCCTGTATCGCGCCCCGGCCGCGTCGTTTCAACAGCGCTTTGAGTGCCAGCACCAGGTCGCCCACGGTCACCAGCAGCATATGCAACGCCAGCCCGGCCAAGCCATGGTGCTTGCGAAAATACAGCAGCTCGCTCTCGATCTGGTAGGCGGAAATCTGCCGGCTGGCAGCTTCCAGCTCGGTGACTGACTTGGAGCTTTCACCCCCTATGTGGACCACCGTGGTATGTGGGTAGAACACCACTTTCCAGCCGGCCTGCTTGACCCGCTTGCAGTGGTCGACTTCCTCGTAATAAAGAAAGTAGCGCGGATCGAACAGGCCTACCTGGTCCAGCACTTCGCGGCGTACCAGGTAGAAGCACCCGGGCAACCAGTCGCATTCGCGGACCGAAGCGTGGTCCCAGTCCATGTCGTCGACCATTTTCAGCCCAGGGAACAGGCGCCCCAGGCCGGTACGCCCGACGAAGACGTTCAGCGGCGTGGGAAAATAGCGGCAGCTGGGTTGCAGGTCACCCTCACGGCCTTCGAGGCGTACCCCCAGCACACCGCAGTCCGGGTGGGCATCCATGTAGTCGAGGGTTTTTTGCAGGGAATCGGCAGCCACGAACGCATCGGTGTTCAGCAACAATGCATACTTGCCTTGCAGGTGGGCCAGCAACTGGTTGTTGGCACGGCCAAAACCTACGTTGTGCTTGTTGCTGAGCAACACTGCCTCTGGGCATACCTCGGCCATACGCTGCAGCGAGTCGTCGACGGAGGCATTGTCCACCACCAGGTAACTGGCCAGGTGTTCGCTGCCTGCGCGGCGCAAGGCATCGAACATTGGCTGCAGCAACCCGGCGGTGTTGAAATTGACCACCATCACGTCGACCGGTTTGCTAGCCATTATTGCCATCCCCGAAGAAGTACTGGCGCCTCTGCGCCATCAGTTGCGGCTCAACCGTGGGGTCGTAGGCGCCGTCGCGCTGTTTGATCAGGTCGATCCACGGGTAGGCTTCGCAGCGTGCCTCGACTCGTTTGACCAGCGCCTCGGTGGTGCAGATGAACACGGCCGGGTTGCCGCCGTAGACGGTGCCCGGTGGCACGTCCTTGGTGACCACCGCCCCTGCCGCGACGATGGACTCGGGGCCGATGGTCACCCGCGGCATGATGATCGCACCGTGGCCGATGAAGCAGTTGTCCTTGATGTCGATGAAACCGACCGAATCAAGGTGTTTGCCAAACCGGTGTTCGATCAGCAAGACCACCCCGTCGTGGCCGATCAACGTGCAGTCGGACAACCCCACGCTGTTGCCGATACGCACCAGTGACGGGTCGAGGAACTTGCAGCCGGCATTGACGAAGAAATTGTCGCCTACCGAGTGAAAGTTGCCCCAGCGTTTGAGGTAGGCGCCCCACTCCAGCCCCGACGGCCTGCAGAACCGGCGGTAGAACGTGCCTCCGCGCCCGGTTGCATGTGCGTAATGTGCCACTGCCTTGCGTATCCATCCCATCATCCTTCCTGGCCTCGCGATCAATACGGCTCGAATGCCCTGAGGCGATGCGGTCTCGTTCTTCTAGATGCTGACCACTACGCACTCAACCTGTGTACAACATTGTTCACGCGGCGGCGCCGCTTTCCGTCCTCATCTTCGCGTCAAGGTGGTCGGCCAGCCGCACGGCGAACTGCAACAGCGGCATGGTCGGGTTGGAGGCGCCGCCCTTGGCAAAAATACTGCTGCCGGCGACATACAGGTTTTGCGTGCCGAATACCCGGCAGTTGCCGTCCACGACGCCCGTTTGCGCTGACGCGGCCATGCGCGTGGTGCCCATGTGGTGGGCATGGGGCGCCATTTTCAGCGGTATCGAGGTGTCATAGACAAACTCGTTGAGTTTGACGAAGCCCAGGCCCGTGTCAGCGAACTGCTTGGCCAGCTCGGTACCGATGCACTTGATGGTGTGGCGGTCATCGGCACTGAGCACCCAGTTCACGCTGACCTTCGGCACCCCCAGCGCGTCGTGCTCGTCGAGCAGCGAAATGCGGCTGTGCAGGTTGGGGAACTGCTCGATCATGGTACTGATCACGCCGTCACCGGGGCAGCTGAACTTGGCCACGAACTCGATCTTGCTGGAAATCCCCATGTCGCAGGCCAGGTTCTCGAGAAAATGCTTGACCTCGGCAGTGCGGCCATAGGTTTGCACATCGGCCAACAAGGCTGTGGTGACGTTGCCTTTGCCGGCCTGGTATTCGGCGAGGAAGGCATCGGTGGTGTAGTACTGGCGCGGCTCCGGGTCTTGCCCGGACTTGAGGATGAAGGTGCCCATCTCGATGTTCAGGTGCTCCATGAAGCACGCGCCAACCAGGCCTTCCTTGTTGACCACCCCCGCAGCCACCAGGGACTGGCTGTTCAGCAACTGTCGGGCATTCTCGATGGCCCCCGTGGCCAGGATGAAGTTGCGGGCCACCAACCGCTGGCGATTGCGCTGGTAGTCCGACAGCACCACCGCCGCCAGGTGGCCGGATGCCTGGTCGAATTCCAGGTCCACGCAGTTGCAATTGATGAACAGGTCCAGGCCCTTGGTCTGCTCCAGCGCCGTGGCGTATTTCTGGGCAAAGCGGGTCGGGGTGCTGAGCAGGAAACGGTCAGCTTCGAAGTCGCCACCCTCGAGCGCGGTGTTCAGTGCCCGAAAATCTGCCCCGGCGGGCAGGTCGACGATATCCATGGCCACCGGCAGGTAGGGCTCGATCTCCGCATAGGCAATCGGCCAACCCGGCAACTCACCCGGTGGGGCCACAGCGAAGTCGGAAGCCGTGAAGGGCCGACACCGGCCGGCCCAATGGTTGGACGTGCCGCCCAGGTAACGCAGGCGGGTTTCCTCGGCATACAGCTCCAGGCCGGTCGAGGGGCAAGCGTACAGGGCTTGCGAATGCGGGGCGTACTCACGCCCCCCACCTTCGGCCAGCAACACGTTCCAGCCGGCTGCCGCCAGGCGCAGGCCAAGGGTGATCCCCGCAGGGCCAGCCCCGATGATGCAGAAATCGTAGTTGTCGCGCAGCGTCTTCTGCTGCTCATAGTCCTGGATCATGCTGGCTGGTTCCGAAAATAGCCGGACGGCAGTACCCAGCCGTTGATCACCACGAACCCTGGCTTTTCAACCGGTTTGCCAGCAAACACCGCCGTGGCGCCGAACGCCGCGCTGCCCACGCCCAGCAGCACGCAACTCTGGAGAAAGCCTCTACGACCCAACTGCGCAGTACAAAAAGTGAGCTTCCCCATGATCCTGTGACCTGTCCCCATGAAAGTTACACCCAGCACGCAGCCCTACAGCCAGTTGAAGAAGGCCGTGAGCAACGCCCCGCACAGCGCCCCCACCAGCAGCATCGGTAGCACCACCAGCTCACGTTTGAGGCTGAAGATGCCCAGCTTGCGATTGACATGAACAACCAGTACCAGCGTCGGCACCGTGTGCAGGGCCACCCCCCAGATCGCCCATTGCACACCTCCCAGCGCCAGCAACAGCGGCAGGAGCCCCCACAGCGAAACCAGGCGGATGATGTTGTCCATGGCCTGGTACTTGGTGAGGCCCAACGCAATCCATACCTGATGAGCCAAGGTATAGCGCAATACGATGAAGGACAGCGAAAGAATCGCCAGCATTTGGCCAGCTTCCTGGTAGCGGTCATCGTACATCCAGCCAATCAGCAGTGGGCTGGCTGTGAGGAAGCCCCCGCAAATGAACAGCACCAGCAGGTCGACCAGCAAACGGAAGCGGTAATACAGGGTCTTCAGCCGCGCTTTGTCGTCGGCCCTGGCCGCCTCGCTGAACGCTGGCAGCGCCACGGCGCCGACGATCTTCATCAGCGCCGTCTGAACCGCGCCAAGGATGAGCACGGCAATGGAGTACACCCCCAATTGCGCCGCCGACATGCTGGCGCCAAACCAGATACGGTCACCGTACATGGCCAGTACCCCAACCATCGACGACAACAGGATCCAGCGGCCGAACACGATCAATTCGGTGAGTGCCGTACGGTCCCAGCGCAAGTGGTTGCGCGGGCCCTCCAGCGCGGTGTGGCCCAGCACAGTCCAGGCCACCGCCGAGACCAGGCCCGCGATGACCAGGGCCCAGATCGAGTGGGTCAGCACGCCCAGTACCAGCATCACCACCAGCCCGGCCAGTTGCGAGGCCAGGTCGACCAGCACCACGCGCTTCTGCTGGAAGGTACGCACCGCAACATCGATCTTGGTGGATTGGAAGCCCCATATCAGCGCCGACAGGCCGGTAACCGCCAGCACCATCGGCAGCACAGGGGCGGCATAGGTGGAGTCTGCCGGCCACAACTGCTGGTACTGCGCCACCCAGGCCGCCAGGGCCAGCAGCAGCGTCAGGGCGAACAGCACGAAGCCGCGGATGATCTGCACGGTCCACGCCGTATTGAGAAAGTCCGGGTCGTCGCCACGGTGGCTCTGGATGATGTTCTGGCGCAGGCCAACATCGGACAGCAGATGCAGGAGGACCGAAACGGTGGTGGCGATGACCATGACGCCGAACATTTCCGGCAGCAACAGCCGCGCCATGATGAGGTTGCCGCCAAGGCGCATGACCTGTGAAGCCACCTGCGAGACCAGGTTCCACGACCCGGCCCGCATGGCCCGCTTGCGCAGGCTCGCGGAGGCTGACACATCAATCGACGGCATGAATTCATTCTCTGACTGATTGGCTAAAAGTCACTATAGTTTCAATTAGCCACGATGCTAGTGCCCTGGCACGGAACTCAGCGCCTCACTGCCTGGCGGCGTCTTGGGAGCCCGGCCGGCGTTGCCACTCGCCCGAAGACAGTGTAGTTCCGCGACAGGGCAGCCGCCGTTTGCCCACCGAAGGAAAGGTGCACATAGCCGATGCCTGAACATTTTCGTGCGTTGATCGTCATTCTGTTTCTGGCGAGCGTGGTCTTCCTGTTGGCGCGGCGGCCGGCCACCGACCTGATTCCGCTCAGCGATTACAAGCGCCGGCGCAATTTGTGGTTCCTGCTGACCGTGCTGGCGTTCGTCTCGCACAGCTTCTGGCTGTACCTGGGCGCGGGTGCGGCCATCCTGTTGCTGGCACGGCGCCGCGAGCACAACCCCATGGCGCTGTTCTACATGCTGTTGTTCCTGATCCCGCCGGCCTCGGTGCAAGTGCCGGGGTTCGGCGTTGTCAATTACCTGGTCGACCTGAACCACATTCGCCTGCTGACGCTGTGCGTGCTGCTGCCGGCTGCGCTGGAGCTACGCCGGCACCCCGACAGCGTGCGCTTTGGGCGCACCTGGGCCGACCGGCTGCTGGCCGCCGGGCTGGTGCTGATGAGCGTGCTGTACCTGCGCGAGACCACCCTGACCGATACCTTGCGCCAGGCCCTGTACCTGTATGTCGACGTATTCCTGCCGTACTACGTGGCGAGCCGTGGCCTGCGCCAGCTCAGCGACTTCAAGGACGCGATGCTGGCGTTCGTGCTCACCTCCTTCGTCATGGCCCTGATCGCGGTTGCCGAATACGTGCGCCACTGGTTGCTGTACAGCGCCTTGGTCGACGCCATGGGCGTGCCTTGGAGCATGTCCGGCTACCTGAGCCGTGGCGGCGCCCTGCGCGCCAGTGTCACCACCGGCCAGGCGATTGCACTGGGCTATGTGATGAGCGTGGCGATTGGCCTGTTCCTGTTCGTGCAGGGTTACGTGCAGCGGCCCTTGCACAGGGCCATGGGCGCCCTGCTGCTGGCGGCCGGCCTGTTCGCGCCGTTGTCCCGTGGGCCGTGGATTGGCGCAGTGGTCATCGTGGTGGTGTTCATCGCGCTGGGCAAAGGTGCGGTCAGGCGCCTGGCGCTGCTGGGGGCGGCCGGCATGCTGACGCTGCCGTTGCTGACGGTGGTGCCGGGCGGTGACAAGGTGCTGGACCTGCTGCCCTACATCGGCAATATCGAAAAGGAAAACATCACCTACCGCGAGCGGCTGATGGACAACTCGTGGATCGTCATCCAGCGCAATCCGCTGTTCGGCTCGTTCGACTTCCGCAACACCCCGGAAATGCAGGCGATGATCCAGGGTGAAGGCATCATCGACATCGTCAACACCTACATCAACCTGGCACTGCGCGTGGGGCTGGTCGGGCTTGGCCTGTTCGTGGCGTTCTTTGCCGTGGTGCTGCACGGTATCCGCAAGGCGATGCGCAGCTTCCCGGACAAGGACGACGAACGACGACAGCTCGGCCGCGTGTTGCTGGCAACGCTGATCGGCATTCTGGTGATCATCTTCACCGTCAGCAGCATCACCTTCATCCCCGTGGTGTACTGGTCGATCGCCGGTCTGGGCGTGGCCTACACCCAGATGGTGCGGCGGCTGCATGCCAGCCCCGCGGTGGCACTGGCCGAACCCGACCTCCAACCCAGGTAATGTTCATGAATGCGCTCGCCCTGCGTGGTTTCATCCGCCTTTCGGCCTTCGCCAGCCTGGCCTTGCTGCCATTGCCGGGCTGGGCGTCTGCCTGGCAGGTCAGTGTCGACGAGCACACTGGCCTGCCCACCGTAAGCCGTGGTGGCGGCCCGGTGATGAAAGCCAAGTTCGATTTCTGGGCCGCCAACTGGAGCTGGACCGGCTTCTACACCGACCTCAAGGTCAACGGGCCGTACCACTACACCCTGCTGGGCAAGAACAAGGAGCTGGACTTCGACCTGGCCGCGGATATCCGCAAGGAGCAGGCGCAAACGCTGAGCTGGACCTTCGACCTCGATGCACACAGCCGCAAGGCCGGGGTGATGGGGGGCGGCATGGTGTTCCAGTTCGACCCTGCGCAGGTCACCGGGGCCATGGGCGCCCCGCAATTGCTGCCAGGCAACCGCGGCTGGTGGTGGGGCAACGCCGAGCAGGGCCGGCGCATCGAAATGCGCTTCGAGCCCCCCTTGGCCAAAGTGTATTTCGAGCGTGGCAACCCGTCTGAGCTGCGCGCGTTTCTGTACCAGGACCCGATCACTGCCGGCAAGCAACAGCTCAAGGCCGTGCTCAACCTGACCGGGGACATCGAACTCGCACCCACCGCCACCGAACGCTTCGGCCTGGCCGACCCGGCCAGCTGGCCAGACGACCAGTTGGACTGGCGCAGCGCGCCGGTAGACTTGTCGTTCCTCAATGCAGCAGAAAAACCCGCTGGCAAGCGTGGCTTCGTCAAGGCGGTCGGCGAGCAACTGGTGTTTGCCGACAACACCGCCGTGCGGTTCTGGGGCACCAACCTGTCGGCCTATGCGTTGTTCAAAAGCCCCGACGAGGAGATCCGCCAGCAGGCCAAACGCTTGTCGGCCCTGGGTTTCAACCTGGTCCGCCTGCATCATCACGATTCACCCTGGGTCAGCCCCAATGTGTTTGGCGACGGTACCTTGGTGCGCGACACCCAGCAGCTCAGCGCCGAATCGCTGCGCAAGCTGGACCTGTGGATCAAAGCACTCAAGGACGAGGGTATCTACATCTGGCTGGACATGCATGTGCAGCGGGCGCTCACTGCCAACGACAATATCGAAGACTTCGACGAATTGGCCAAAGGCGAAGCGCGCATCGACCTGAAGGGCTACGCCTACGTCAACCGCAGTATCCAGCAGGCAATGAAGCGCTTCGCCGAACAGTACCTGTCCCACGTCAACCCTTACACGGGGCTGGCCTACAAAGACGACCCGGCGATTGCCGCCGTGCTGATCACCAACGAGAACGACCTGACTCAGCACTACGGCAATGCCCTGATGCCGAACAAGGATGTGCCGCGCCACAGCGAACGCTACATGGCTGCCGCCAAGGCCTTCGCCAAACAGTACGACCTGCCCGCCGACCTGACTTGGCGCGCCTGGGAGCATGGGCCATCGAAGCTGTTCCTCAACGACCTGGAGCAGCGCTTCAATACCGACATGATCGCCCACCTGCGCAGCGTGGGCGTGAAAGTGCCGATCGCCACCACCAGCACCTGGGGCGGCAACGGCCTGAGTGCGCTGCCGGCACTGAGTGTTGGCGATGTGATCGACGCCCATAGCTACGGGGACATGGGTCAACTGGAGAAAAACCCGCTGACCAGCGACGGCATGATCGACTGGATCGGCGCCGCCCAGGTGGTCGGCAAGCCACTGACCGTCACCGAGTGGAACGCCGAGCCGTTCCCGCTGCCAGACCGTCACTCGCTGCCACTGTACATGGCCGCTACCGCCAGCCACCAAGGCTGGGACGCCCTGCTGCAATATGCCTACAGCCAACAGGCGTTCAACCCGGGTTGGCGCACGGCAGACAACTGGCACGCCTACAACGACCCTGGCATGCTCGCCACCCTGCCCGCTGCCGCCCTGCTCTACCGCCGCGGCGATGTGAAGCCGGCCACTACCGACTATGTGTTCGCCCCGACGGCAGCCACCCTGTACAACCAGGAAATCACCCCGCGCAATTCACCACTGCTGCGTACTGCCATGGAAAAGGGCCGCTTGCAGATCGCCCTGCCGCAAACGCCGCAACTGCCCTGGTTGAAACCTGCTGCCATCCCAAGCGGCGCGCACGTGCTGCAAGACCCCGATGAATCGCTGCTGCCGGCGGATGCCAGCGAATCGACCACCGACACGGGCGAGCTCAGGCGTAACTGGCAACAAGGCCTTTACACCATCGACACGCCGCTCACCCAGGCTGCCACCGGCTGGCTGGGGGGGCGGTCGATCAGCCTGGGCGCTGTGCAGGTGCAGGCGACTACGCCCTATGCCAGTGTCGTGGTGCAGAGCCTGGACGACAAACCGCTGGGGCAGTCGCGGGACCTGCTGGTGTCGCTGGGCACCCGGGCCATGCCCAAGCCCGATGACAAGACACCGTTCAATGTCGAGCCGCTGGAAGGCCGCCTGACCATCCAGGCGCCTGCCGGCCTGAAGCTGTACGCCCGCGATGCGCAGGCGCAGTTGAAGGCGCTGCCTGTGGCCTACGACAACGGGCACTACACCCTGTCCTTCGACGGCAGCTACATGTCCAACTGGCTGTTCTTGAAATAGGGCACATGGCCATCTACGCTCGATTCACTGCGTCGCTAAAACAGCAGGTCACAGGGGGTGCGCATGAAATGCCTGGTTGTCGGTGGCGCCGGCTACATTGGCTCACACATGGTCAAGCACCTGCAGGGCGCCGGCCATGAGGTGGTGGTGGCGGACCTGGTTTCACCTGGCCCCGGGGTTCAATGGGCCAAGCTCGACATTGCCGACGAAGCCGCACTGGATGTGTTGTTCGGTGTTGTGCATTTCGACGCGGTGTTTCACTTTGCCTCGTTCATTCAAGTGGGTGAATCGGTCAGCGCACCCGGCAAGTATTACCAGAACAATGTGGCTGCCACCCTTGCGCTGCTGCAGGCCATGGTCAACGCCGGCATCAAGTACCTGGTGTTTTCGTCGAGCGCTGCGGTGTATGGCAACCCGCTGTATGTGCCTATTGACGAAGCGCATGGCAAACAGCCAATCAACCCCTATGGCTTGAGCAAATGGATGGTCGAGCAGATTCTCGAGGACTTCGACCGTGCCTATGGTTTGAAGTCGGTTTGCCTGCGTTACTTCAACGCTGCCGGGGCCGACCCGGAGGGCCTGTTGGGTGAGCGGCATGAGCCGGAAACCCACCTGATCCCTTTGATCCTGCAGGCGGCATCGGGGCGGCGCGAAGCCGTCACGGTATTTGGCCGCGACTACGACACCCCGGACGGCACCTGTATTCGCGATTATGTGCATGTGTCGGACCTGGCCACGGCGCATGCGTTGGCGGTGGACTACCTGCTGGCGGGTGGGGAGCGTACTGCGTTCAACCTGGGCAATGGCCTGGGCTTTTCGGTGCAGCAGGTGATTGATACCGCGCGTGGGGTAACCGGGCGGCAGATCGACACACTGGACGCCCCCCGCCGCGCCGGCGACCCGCCGCGGTTGGTGGCCGATGCCAGCAGAGCGCTGCAAGTGCTGGGCTGGCGGCCGGAGTTCGCCGCGCTGGAGCAGATCGTCCGCCATGCGTGGCAGTGGGAGTTGCAGTACCCCTGGGCCATACGCCAGGGGCGATAGCCGTGAACAGCACGGGCCGCATTTGCTCCACAGTCGTCGCTAGCCACAGCGACACCGCCCGTTGAGGAGCAACTGTCTTTCTGAAAATTTGAAAAGCCTGCGCTATTCATTGTGGGAGCGGGCTTGCCCGCGAAGCAGGCGACGCGGTGTCTGGCACCGGCTGCGCCGGTGTTCGCGGGCAAGCCCGCTCCCACAGTAATTTGTGGGCGCGGGTTCACCCGCGGTAACTTAGCGGCGCCTCAGTAATAGGTACGCGGCTGTTCGTCAGCCTTGTTCAACACCGTACCAATCAGGTTGACCCCTGCCAGATGGTGCAGGCAGTCCTCGATTTCTTTCTTGTTGTTCATGCCATTGGCCACCACCAGCAATACACAATCGAACTTGGGTATGACGGTGATCGCGTCGTCGGAGCTCAGCAACGGCGGCAGGTCGAAAATGCAGATGCGCGACTCGTAGCGGTTGCGCAACTCGCCAATCAGGTTACTCACCTTGGGCGACGACAACACCTCGGTCGACAACGGCACCGGCACCCGGGTCGGCAGCACCACGAAGCGCGGCAAGGTCGGGTTGACCAGGCAGTCCTGCAGTGGCGACTTGTCGTTCAGGAACTCATTCAGTGCATGCTCCATCGGCAGCCCCAATGTGCTTCCCACCTTGGGCCGGCGCAGGTCGAAGTCCACCAGCAAGGCGGTCTTGGTGGTGTGGTGGGCAATACTCATGGCCAGGTTGACCGCCAACACGGTTTTGCCTGCCTCCGGCGTGGGCGAGGTGATGGCCAGGGTGCGCCAGCCGTTCTCGTCCATCAGCCGCAGCACCTGGGTGCGCAGCAGGTCGATCGGCCCGTTCATGTTCGAGTTCTTGTTGAACGCCACAATGCGGTTGCGCTCCAGGTGGTCTGGATGCAGTGGCACCACCTTGGTGTTGACGTAATCGAACTGCCCCGGCACCTCCGCCAGCGCCGTGCCAGGGGCCGGCGACAGCGGCTGAGGGGTACCCGGTGTGACCTGATGAATAGTGTTGCCAACAGCCGGCTTGGTCCTGTCCATCACTGCATTCCCTATACGAACCGCGACATGACTTTGTACAGCAGCACATCCAGTGGCATGTAGTACACGTGCACCAGCACTATCATGATAGCCGCCAGCGCCAAGGCCGCCACGATCAAGCGGTTACGCCAGCGTTTGCGCCTGGCCACATCGGCCCGCGTCTCGATATACGGCAGTGCCACCAACACCCGTTTGCCCAGCAGGTTCTCCAGAGCACCAACGCCCCGCACCCGCTGGTTGAGCATTTCCAGCAACATGACCAGCGCGCCGCCACCGGCCGGCGCCAGAACCAGCCCCAGCGCGGCGATCTTCTTGCGGTTAGGCTTGATCGGCTTCTCGGGCAACAGGGGCGGCTCCAGCAGCACAAAGCGCTCGGCTTTGTTTTCCTGCTCCAGGCTTTCGGTGATTTTCGCACTCATTTCCTTGGCGCGGATTTCTTCGTATTTCTTGCGTGCGTTGTCGTGGTCACGCATCAGGGTGACCAAGCCACGCTCGACCTGCGGCGCCTCCAGGATCTCGGCTTCATAGCCTTCCATTTTTCGGGTCAGCTCGCGCTTTTGCTCGGCCAGCGAAGCGATGCGTTCCTGGGTGGCGCTCATTT
This sequence comes from Pseudomonas sp. BJP69, assembly GCF_007633355.1. Taxonomy (NCBI): domain Bacteria; kingdom Pseudomonadati; phylum Pseudomonadota; class Gammaproteobacteria; order Pseudomonadales; family Pseudomonadaceae; genus Pseudomonas; species Pseudomonas sp. BJP69. The sequence continues at coordinate 2,456,636 of NZ_CP041933.1, read as the reverse complement.
TGGCGCGTACCCGGGCAACATCCAGGCTGACCGAAGACGCAGTGCTGGTGCGACCACCACTGGCCTCCAGCGCCTGAATCTTGCGTTTGACCGCCACCACATCGGGGTGGGCTTCCTTGTAACGGGTCAACAGCCGGGCGTACTCTGCTTTCAGGCTTGGCAGGTCCTGGGCCTGGTCGGCAGCGGCAGGGCGCGCGCCATCGGCAGCCTTGGTCGCCAGGCCGGCATTTGCCGCCGACAGTTCGAGCTCCAGGTAACGCAACTCTTCCTGCGCCGCCTTGTAGTCCCGGTCGACCTCACGGAATTCCAGCTCCGAACGCGACAGCATGTTCATGCGCAGCGTCTGGTGCTCGGGCAGTGCATTGGCATGTGCCTGCTTGAAATCGGCCAGCTGGTTTTCCAGGCTGGCCAGCTCAGCGCCCAGCTTGTTGGCTTCCTGGGTAAGAAACTCGGTGGTTTCGTTGGCCCGCTCGGTACGCTGCTTGAGGTTTTCGTTGAGGAACAGCGATACCAGCTCATCGGCGACCTGCTTGGCCACTTGCGGCTGCTTGTGCTCGAACGACACATTGAAGGCCACGGTCGCCTCGCCCCTGCCGCGCACGAACGTGGTAAGGGTCTCGACCACGATGGCGTTGCGCATCTGGTCGATTTTGTCGCTTTCGCCAAGACGCTTGTCGGCGAACAGGTCGTACTTGTCGATGATGCGCAGCAGGTTCTCGCGGGTCATGACACGCTGGCGGATCACCTCGATGCGTTCATCGGCAAAACTGGTGGTGTTGGTTGATACCAGCTCGGGCGAAATCTGCTGTGACTCCACCAGGATAGTGCCGGTCGACTGGTAGATCGGCGGCACCATCAAAGCCACCGCCACGGTCGCGGCCAGAATGACTACGGCACTCACCCCTAGCACCAGGGCTCGGTCCTTGATTATGGCGATGTAATCTCTAAGGGATAGCTCGTAGTCAGACTTCATGGGGCCACCTGCCTGAAGTTCAGATGTCGGGGTACCTGTACGTCAACGTCAAACCCACGATGGTTGCGGTTGCATCCGGTACGTGGTCCTGCTGGCGTTCCTTGTACATCAGCGACAGGCGCAGGTCCCAATACGGCGAGAACTCTCGGCTGGCCCATACGCTGTACGTTTGCAGTGTGTTCGGTGACTGCCCTTTGCTGTCTTGCCAGGCAGCGTCTGCGCCCACCCGCGTCAGCTCGGTAACGGCATAGCTCCACACCCCGCGTACCTGGTCGAGCTCGGCGAAGCCGCCTTCGGCACTGGCCACCGTGCTGCGTTCGGCGGTGAAGCTGGCATCGGCCCGCACACCGGTATAGAGCAACGCCACCCCACCCTCCCCGCGTCGGCCGCCTTCATCGCCCGACACCTGGTTGACACCAATGTGGGCATCGGCACTCAGGCCATCGGCCAGTTGGTACTTGATGCCCACAGCCGGGGTGTAACTGTTGGAAGCGGTGGCGGTCAGGTCCTGCTCGGGCTCGTAGCGCCGCGCGCCGAAGCGGGTATACACATCGGCGCGCTCGCTCCAGGCATAGGTCCAGGTAAACACGTTGGCCAGTTCGTTGTAACCCGTCAGCGTGCTGACGTCATACCGGGCGCGGCTGTAGGTGGTTTCGTTGCTCAAGGTACTGCGCTCGGTAACCGCCTGGCTCCAGTTGCCGGTCAGGGTGTAGAGCTTCTGCGTGCCATCGGTGGTGATCACCCCGGTATCCAGCACAGTGCCCGACAACGTCGAGCTTTCGTTGTAGCGTGCCACCAGGCCAAAACGCCCGCGCTCGGTGGTGCGCTGCCAGCCCAGGCTGATGTCGGGGTCCTCGCGGTTATCGACTACGTTGGTGTCGGACGAGCGCAACACATTCATGCCCAGCCCCAGTCTCAGTTCGTCACGGTCGAAGGTGCCGATCAGGGTGTAATCGGGCGCGATGATCGTACGCGTGATTCCCTTCTCGCCCGACGTCAGCAACAATGGGTTGCTGTCGTACTCGACGGATGTCGGCACCACCACCGTAGACTGCCAATTTGCCGCCAGGGCCGATTCCGTAAACGGCAAGACCAAGATTGCCGTTGCAATGCTAGTTGTTCTGAAAAGTGGCATTAAATGTTCTTATTGAAGGCAAGATCAAGGAACGACCAGCGTGTCGCCAGCCTGAAGTTGGATGTTGGTGGACATATCGCGCCCAGACACCAGGTCCTTATATCGCACGGGCAAGATCTTTTGGGAAGCGCCTGCGCCACGAACTACCTTGATCTCGCTTTCGTCGGCAAACTTGTCCAAGCCACCCGACATGCTCAGCGCCTGCAACACGGCGGTCGGCCCGGCCATTTGCACTGGCCCCGGCTTGATCACTTTGCCCTGGACATAGACCAGGTTGCCGGCGATGCTCTTGACGACAACGCTGACATTCGGGTCGGGAAGGTATTTTTCAAGTTTGGCAGCCACTTGCTTTTCGACTGCGGTTACATCGAGCCCGGCAACATTGATGCGCCCGGCCAGTGGGAAAGTGATACTGCCATCGGGTAGTACGGTCGCTTCCTGGCGCAAGCTGTCTTCCTGCCAGACCGATACCATCACCACATCGCCAGGGCTGAGCAAATACGCAGAGCTGCCGGTATCGGCGCAACTGGCACTCGACCACACCGTCAACAAGCAGAACGCGGCAAACAATGAACGCATCATGAGGGTCCCTCCGGCCAAATGGCCCGACAAAGAGCACTGTATGAGAACAACGCACCAACTCTCGCTCCGCTTCGCGACCCACCACTGCCGCGACGGCCTCGACCTTCCTGGAGGCCCTTAACTTGACGCTGTGCAGCCTGGGCTGCGGTGCCTGAAACCATGGACCTTCATGGGCTACAGGGAATATAGCAACGGTTGGTGAATTAACAAGCCAGCGGCAAAACCCCACCCCGCGACTTGCGGCAAAGGGTGTTCAGATTTTCCGGCGGTTGGCCACCGCCACAAAACCGACAACAGCGAACGCAAAGAACCAGCCAGCCGTTGAAACAGGAATGATACTGTTCTGGCTGATATAGGAATCGGCTGCGCGCGCAGCGCCACTCAAGAGCACCAGCAAGAACATCGATTTGATTATCAGAGTCGTGCGCATACGCCCTTCCTTTAAACAGGAAAATCAATGAGTTATTGGCGAGGTAGTGCGGGGTTTGTGTCGCTGTTGAATTGAGCTTATGGGCACAGTGACACTACGTCAATGATCCGACACCATAATAAAATTCAATGGGCGGCAGGCAGATTCGTCAAAAAAACGACAGACAGGAAGTGCTGCATCCAGCCAGCTGCTGGATGCCAGCGTTTCACGGATGAGAAAGTGAAAGGTTCAGGCAGGCCTGCAACAGCGCCCTGCCCGGCTCATTCCTCGGCATGGTGAACGACTACCAGCAATTGCGCCGGCTGCGCGCCTACCGAGCGCAGGCGATGCGGGGTTTGCGCGTTGAAATGCAAGGCATCGCCCTGCTCCAGCAGCACCCGCTCGTTCATGAAGTCCACCTCCACCTGGCCCGCGTGCACGAACAGGAACTCTTCGCCCTGGTGCTCCTTGAAGGTCGGGTCGCTAAACTCCGAAGGCGGCTGGATCAGGAACGGTACCAGGCTGCGCTGCCCCACCTGGCTGGTCAACGCCGCATAGCCGGGGCCCTGGCCGTCACCCACCAGCGCCTGGCGCTCGCCGTGGCGCACCAGGCTATAGCGGCTCTGGCCGGCCTGCTCTTCGGCAAACAGTTCCTCGACATTCACGTTCAATGCGCGCGCCAGCTTCAGGGCGGCAGCAATCGACGGCGTGTTGAGGCCACGTTCGACCTTGGACAGGTAGCTTTTGGTCATGCTGGTCTTTTCGGCCAGCATTTCCAGGGTCATTCCCAGTTTCTTGCGCAGCAGTTTCAATCGGATAGACATGTGACGCGTGTTTCCCAGGCCAAGGCAGCCCGGGCATGATACGTGGAGCCGCCGCTCATGGCATCACCGGTGGCACATACTGCAGCGTGGTGCCCAGCGCCCAGAGCAATACCAGCACCAGCGGCACATGCACCAGCAGTTGCACAAAGGAAAAGCCGATCAGGTCGCGTGCCTTGAGCCCCAGCACGCCCAGCAGTGGCAGCATGTAGAACGGGTTGATCAGGTTCGGCAAGGCCTCTGCCGCGTTGTAGATCTGCACCGCCCACCCCAGGTGGTATTGCAGGTCGTTGGCCACTAGCATCACGTAGGGCGCTTCGATGATCCATTTGCCGCCGCCCGACGGGATGAAGAAGCCCAGCACCGCCGAATACACGCCCATCAGCAAGGCATAGGTGTCGTGGGTGGCGATCTGGGTGAAGAACAACGATATGTGGTGGGCCAGGGTCTGTTCGTCCACGCCCTTCACCTGGGTGAGAATGGCCGCGATCGAACCGTACAGCGGGAACTGGATCAGCACCCCCGTGGTGGTCGGTACCGCGCGCGCCACGGCGTCGAGGAAACTGCGCGGGCGCCAGTGCAACAGGGCACCGAGCATGATGAACAACAGGTTGTAAGTGTTGAGCCCGGAGATGGCGGTAATCGCCGGTTTGGTAGCGAACTCCTGGTACAGCCAGCCGGCAGCCAGGGCGACCAGCAGCAGAATCAGGATGGGGCTGTGCTCCAGCCATTCACCGGGGCGGGTGCGCTGGGGTGCCGCCGGTGCAGTGAAGCTGGGGTCCACGCCACACGCTTCGGCGCTGCGTGCGCTGTTCGGCCCGGGTGCCGTGGCGTAGGCGATGACCAGCGAGACGATGACCAGCGCCGCCAGCATTACCCCGGATTGCCACAGAAAGATGGTTTCGGTGAACGGGATGACGCCGGTGATCGACAGGATCGAAGGCGGCAAGCTGGCCGGGTTGGCCTGCAGCTGCGCCGCCGACGAAGACAGGCCCAGTGCCCACACAGCGCCCAGGCCCAGGTAGGCGGCCGCACCCGCAGCACGGTAATCCATCTTCAGGTCGGTGCGTCGCGCCAGGGCGCGCACCAGCAAACCACCGAACACCAGCGACAGGCCCCAGTTGAGCAAGGAAGCCAGCATCGAGATCAGTGCCACCCAGCACACGGCCGAGCGGCCATTGCCAGGGATACGCGCCAGGCGGTCGATCAGGCGTGCCGCCGGTGGCGAACTGGCGACCACATAGCCACCGATGACCACGAAAGCCATCTGCATGGTGAACGGAATCAGGCTCCAGAAACCATCGCCAAAGGCCTTGGCGGTGTCGGTCGGCTTGGCCCCCATGGCCAGCGCGCCGATGCACACCAGCAGCACCGCCAAGGCGGCGAATACCCAGGAGTCGGGGAACCAGCGTTCGGCCCAGTTGGAGCAGCGCAAGGCAAAGCGCGCGCTACGGCTGTCTTGAATTTCAGCGGCCACAGTGGCATTCCTTTTATTGGTTTTATGAGGTGAAACAGACAACGCAAAAACCCTGTAGGTACAGGTTGACTCGCGACCATGCCGGTAATGTACCGACACACTCAGCGGTGCAACCTGCGCCTACAGGGTTGGGTGGCGTAACGCCTTAGAACGTCATTTCCTGCACATCATCCGGCACGATCAGTTTGCCGGCAGTCTTCTCGACGATTTCCTCGATGCTCACCCCTGGTGCGGTTTCGCGCAGGATGAACGCACCGTCTTCAATTTCCAGGTAGGCCAGGTCGGTCAGCACCTTGCGGATGCAACCGGCACCGGTCAGCGGCAGGCTGCACTGCGCCAGCAGCTTGGACTCGCCGTCCTTGGACGCGTGGGTCATGGTCACGATGATGTTCTCGGCGCCCGCCACCAGGTCCATGGCGCCGCCCATGCCCTTGACCAGCTTGCCCGGGATCATCCACGAGGCGATATTGCCCTGCACGTCTACCTCGAACGCACCCAGCACGGTGAGGTCGACATGGCCGCCACGAATCATGGCGAACGACTGCGCCGAGTCGAAGATCGAGGCACCCCGGCGGGCGGTGACGGTCTGCTTGCCGGCGTTGATCATGTCGGGGTCGAGGGTGCTTTCGGTGGGGAACTCGCCCATGCCGAGCAGGCCGTTTTCCGATTGCAGCATCACATCCATGTCAGCGGGTACATAGTTGGCCACCAGGGTCGGAATGCCGATACCCAGGTTGACGTAGTAGCCGTCCTTCAGTTCACGGGCGACGCGTTGCGCCATCTGTTCGCGGGTCAGTGCCATGGTCAGGATCTCTTTGTTGTTCTGGTGGAGGCCGCTCAGGCCTTGACGGTGCGCTTTTCGATACGCTTTTCGAAGGTGCCGACGATCACCCGGTCAACATAGATGCCTGGGGTGTGGATCTCGCTCGGCAGCAGCACACCGGGTTCGACGATTTCTTCCACTTCGACCACGGTGATCTTGCCGGCAGTGGCCGCCAGCGGGTTGAAGTTCTGCGCGGTGTTGCGGTACACCACGTTGCCGTAATGGTCGGCCTTCCAGCCCTTGACGATGGCGAAGTCACCGGTGATGGACTCTTCGAGGATGTACTTGCGGCCCTTGAATTCGCGAACCTCCTTGCCTTCGGCAACCGGCGTGCCGTAGCCGGTGGCGGTGAAGAACGCCGGGATGCCGGCGCCGCCAGCGCGCATTTTCTCGGCCAGGGTGCCTTGGGGTGTCAGCTCCACTTCCAGTTCACCGCTGAGCAACTGGCGCTCGAATTCGGCGTTTTCGCCCACGTAGGAGGCGATCATCTTGCGGATCTGCCGGTCTTCCAGCAGCACCCCCAGGCCAAAGCCGTCCACCCCGCAGTTGTTGGAGACCACGGTCAGGCCCTTGACGCCACGGCGCCTGATTTCGCTGATGAGGTTTTCCGGAATGCCGCACAGGCCAAAACCACCGGCCAGTACCGTCATGTTGTCGGTCAGCCCGTCGAGGGCCTGTTCGTAGGTTGCAACGCGCTTGTCCAGTCCGGCCATGCTGATCCGCCTTTTGTAGTTGTTGAACCGACGAGGCTGTCGGTGAGCGTGTGTAGCCATCTTCACCGCAAGCGACTGATTTGTTAATTTTGTTTTCATCATCGATTGATAAATTTCGCAAAATAAACGATAGGCCCGTCATGAACGTCAAGCAACTGCGCGCTTTTGTCGCCGTGGCCAAGTACCAGAGCTTCGCCCAGGCCGGTGAACACCTGCACGTATCGCAACCGGCCCTGAGCCTGACCATCAAGGCCCTGGAAGAGAACCTGGGCGGCGCCCTGCTCAGCCGCACCACCCGCAGCGTCAGCCTGACGGCCGAAGGCGAAGTGCTGCTGCCGCTGGCGCGGCGGCTGCTGGCCGACTGGGACGATACCGAAGAGATGCTGCGGCAACGCTTCACCCTGCAACTGGGCCGGGTCTCGGTGGCGGCGATGCCGTCGTTCGCCGGTAACCTGCTGCCCCATTCGCTCAAGGTCTTCCGCCAACGCTACCCCAAGGTCAACGTCACCGTGCACGATGTGATCAACGAACAGGTGCAGGAACTGGTGCGCCACCGCCGAGTCGAACTGGGCATTGGTTTCGAGCCGGACAATACCGACGGCCTGCACTTCCACCCGCTGTACATGGACCGTTTTGTCGCAGTGGTGCCCGCTGACTCACCCTTGGCGTTGTTGAAACAGGTCAGTTGGGCGCAACTGATGGCCGAAGATTTCGTGGCCCTGCAGCGGCCGTCGGCGGTACGCCTGTTGATGGAGCAGAATGTTGCCGCCCAGCACGGCAAACTGGCCGTGGCTTTTGAAAGCCACCAACTGGCGACCATCGGCCGCATGGTTGCCAGCGGCCTGGGCGTCAGCGCGGTGCCGGCCCTGTGCATCAACCAGATGCAGGAACTGGGTGCACGCTGCGTGCCCCTGGTCGAACCCACGGTCGAGCGGCGCATTGGGGTAATTGCCCTGAGCGAGCACAAACTGTCCACTGCAGCCCAGGCGTTGCTTGAAGTTCTACTGTCCAATACACAGCCCCCGGAGGTGACATGCGTTACGTGAAACTGGCAGGCGCGAGCGTGCCGGCCATTGGCCAAGGCACCTGGTACATGGGCGAAGACCCTGGGCGCAAGGCGGCAGAGGTAGCGGCCTTGCAACAGGGTATCGAGCTGGGCCTGAGCCTGATCGACACCGCCGAAATGTATGCCGAAGGCGGTGCGGAGACCGTGGTTGGCCAGGCCATTGCCGGGCGCCGCGACCAGGTGTTCCTGGTCAGCAAAGTCTACCCGCACAATGCCGGGCGGCAGGGCATGGCAAGCGCCTGCGAGCGCAGCCTGGCACGCCTGGGTACCGAGTGCATCGATCTGTACCTGCTGCACTGGCGGGGCCAGCACCCGCTGGAAGAAACCGTCGACGCCTTCGAGCGTTTGCGCGAGCAGGGCAAGATCAAGCGCTGGGGCGTTTCCAATTTCGATATCGACGACCTGCGCGAATTGAACAACCCTGCCTGCGCCACCAACCAGGTGCTGTACAACCCGGCCCAGCGGGGCATCGAATTCGACTTGCTGCCCTGGTGCCAACAACGCGCGCTACCGACCATGGCCTACTGCCCGTTGGCCCAGGCCGGGCGCTTGTTGCAGCACCCGGTGCTGGCAGAAATAGCCGAGCGCCATGGTGCCACGCCGGCTCAGGTCTGCCTGGCCTGGGTTACCCGTGATGATGGCCTCATTGCCATCCCCAAAGCCGTGGCGCCCGAGCATGTTCGGCTGAATGCAGCAGCGGGTGCATTGGCCTTGACCCGCGAAGACCTGCGCGCAATCGACCTGGCCTTCCCGGCGCCCACCCGCAAGCAGCGCTTGGCGATGGTGTAGTCCGCCAGGGCATTTTCGTGAATGCGTGGCCGCGCCGCCGCGGGGTAGCCCGCGGAGTTAATGAAAGTCGCGGCTACGCACGTCCAACCCCTGCAACAGCGCGGTCACATCTTCCAGGCGCCGTGCTATCAGGTGGCGCACGCCATTTTGCTGCTCCAGCCGCCCGCTGACCTTGAGCAACTGCGCCCCCACCAACGCCCGCCTTTGCCGCTCGGCCAGCGCCCGCCATACCACCACGTTGACCATACCGTGTTCGTCCTCGAGGGTGACGAACGTCACCCCGCTGGCGGTCTGCGGCCGCTGCCGCCCTACCACCAGCCCCGTCACGGCGATGTTGTCGCCATGCTCCAGGCCTTGCAGTTCTGCAGAGCTGCGGCAGCCCAGTGCCCGCAGACGCGTACGCAGCAAGGTCAACGGGTGCGGCCCCAATGTGGTACCCAATGCCTGGTAATCGGCCACCAGGTCCTGCGCCACTGTCGGGGCCGGCAACTGCACCGCCACCTCCGGCACGGCCTGTACATCGGCAAACAGCGGCAGTTGCGCCTGCACGGCCGCCACCTGCCAGCGCGCCTGATGCCGGTCGCTGGCCAAGGCGCGAAGCGCGCCGGCATCCGCCAGGCAGGCCCGCGCGCGGGTGGCCAGCCCGGCACGCAGGCACAGGTCTTCCACGTCGCGCCATGGCTGCTGCGCCCGGGCCTGCTCCAGGCGCCTGGCGTCGGCTTCGGCCAGGCCCCGGACCAAGCGCAAGCCCATGCGCAAGGCCAAGGTGCCCTGGGCATCCGGCTCCAGCGTGCAGTCCCATTCGCTGTGGCAGACATCCACCGGCCGTACCTCGATGCCCTGGCGACGCGCCTCCTGCAGCAGTTGGTCGGGGCTGTAGAAGCCCATGGGCCAACTGTTGACCAGGGCGCAGGTGAAAATGGCCGGTTCATGGCACTTGAGCCAGCTGCTGGCATAGCACAGCAAGGCAAAGCTGGCGGCATGCGACTCCGGAAAACCATAGCTGCCGAAGCCTTTGATCTGTTCGAAAATGCGCTCGGCGAATGCCAGCTCGTAGCCATTGCGCAACATGCCCTGCAGCAAGCGCTGGCGGTGCGGTTCAAGACCGCCATGGCGTTTCCAGGCGGCCATGCTGCGCCGTAACTGATCGGCCTCGCCTGGTGAATAGTCGGCTGCGACCATGGCCAGCTCCATCACCTGTTCCTGGAACAGCGGCACACCCAAGGTGCGCTCGAACACCTCCTTCAGTTTTGGCGACGGGTAGGTCACCGGCTCTTGCTTCAGCCGCCTGCGCAGGTAGGGGTGCACCATGTCGCCCTGGATTGGCCCCGGGCGCACGATGGCCACCTCGATCACAAGGTCGTAGAAGGTGTTGGGCCGCAGCCGCGGCAACATGGCCATTTGCGCGCGTGACTCGATCTGGAATACCCCCATGGTCTCGGCGCGGCTGATCATGGCGTAGGTGGCGGGGTCTTCGCTGGGGATGGTCGCCAGGGTCAGTTCACGGCCACGGTGGCGCTGCAGCAGGTCGAAGCAACGGCGCAAGGCACTGAGCATGCCCAGCGCCAGCACGTCCACCTTGAGCAGGCCGACCATGTCGAGGTCGTCCTTGTCCCACTGGATGACGGTACGTTCGGCCATGGCGGCGTTTTCCACCGGCACCAGCTGGTCCAGCGGCTGCTGCGAGATGACAAACCCGCCCGGGTGCTGCGACAGGTGCCTGGGGAAGCCGATCAACTCGCCGGCCAGTATCAGCACCCGCCGCAACAACGGGCTGCCAGCTTCGAACCCGGCCTCGGCCAGGCGTTGTTCGTCGGGTATGCGGTCGCTCCAGCGGCCACAGCATTTGGCCAGGGCATCGACCTGGTCCATGGGCAAACCCAGCACACGCGCGACATCGCGCACGGCACCTGCAGCATGGTACGTATTGACCACCGCCGTCAGCGCAGCACGGTGCCGCCCATAACGGCGGAACACGTACTGGATCACTTCTTCACGGCGGTCGTGTTCGAAATCCACGTCGATATCGGGCGGCTCGTTGCGCTCGCGTGACAAAAAACGCTCGAACAGCAGCCGGTGCTGCATGGGATCGAGCTCGGTGATGCCCAGCACGAAGCACACCACCGAATTGGCCGCCGAGCCGCGGCCCTGGCACAGGATACGCTGGCGCCGGGCGAAGGCGACGATGTCGTGCACGGTCAGAAAGTAGCTTTCGTACCCCAGCTCTTCGATCAGCGCCAGCTCCGTGTCCAGCACCTGCCGCACCTTGGCGCTCGGCCCGTGTGGCCAACGCACGAGCAAGCCCTGCTCGCACAGAGCACGCAGCCAAGTGGCCGGGGTATGGGCTTCAGGCACCAGTTCGCGTGGATACTGGTAGCGCAGTTGGCCGAGGTCGAACTGGCAGCGCTGGGCAATGGCCAGGGTCTCGGCCAGCATCTCGGGCGGGTAGAGTTCTGCCAGTTGTACCGGGCTGCGCAAGTGCCGTTCGCCATTGGCAAACAGAAAACGCCCGGCTTCGGCCACCTGGCAATGCTGACGAATCGCAGTCATGCAGTCCTGCAACGCCCGGCGGCCGCGCACATGCATATGCACATCGCCACAGGCCACCGCGCGGATACCCAGCTCGGCCGCCAGGGCTTGCTGGCCCTGCAGGTGCCGGGCATCGTCACTGCCACGGTGCAGGTGCACGGCCAACCACAGGCGCTCAGCAAACAGCCCGCGCAACCACTGGCCGGTGGCCGTGTCGCCCCTGTCGCCCGCCACCCACAAGGCCAGCAAACCGTGATGGTGCTGATGAAGGTCATCCCGAAAAAGCTGGTAGTCGCCCTTTTCCGCCCGCCGTCGGGCGCGGGTAATCAGTGCGCACAGGTTCTGGTAGCCCGCCAGGTCGGCAACCAGCAGCACCAACTTGGGGCCGTCGTGCAACTGCACTTCGCTGCCGACAACCAGCGGCAATTGGTGCACCTTGGCCGCCTGCCAGGCGCGCACGATACCGGCCAGCGTACATTCGTCAGTGATCGCCAGGGCCTGGTAACCCTGCTCTTTGGCCCGCCTGAACAGTTCGTCGGCGCTCGAAGCGCCGCGCTGGAAACTGAAATTGGACAGGCAATGCAGCTCGGCATACGGGGCGGGGTTCATGCGAACCAGCCCTGCAACCAAAGCGGGCCGGCCTGGCCCAGGTCACGGTAGGCCCAGCCACGCAGGCCGTCGCGGGTTTCGATGCGGTAGTAATCGCGGCGTACATCGCCGCCATCCCACCAGCCCGACTCGATGCGCTCGCCAGGGCCCAGCAAGCGGTAGCCAACCTCGTCCAGCGCCAGCGGCGCGGGCAGCAACCAACCAGGGCGACTGCCCGGGGCCACCGGCATGCCCCCGAGCGCCCCCTGCTCTGCCAGTTGCCAGGCACATTCGGGCCGGTGATCGGCGGCCGCGCTCAGGCCTTGGACGGCCTCATCGCCCAGCCGCGCGCGCAAGCGCTCGCGCAATTGTTCCCAAGGTTGCGCCTGTTGCGCCCGTGGGTCGAACAACGCCTGGTGTTGTGGCACAAAGGCTGGCAGGTCTTCGGCGACCAACCGCAGGTTGCGCACCGGGGCCGTAATACGCAGCGGCTCCAGGCGCCCACGGGCCAGTTCGAACAGCATCGCGGCGTCGCGCTCGGCGGCCAGCAAGCCGACCTTCAGCAACGTGTCCGGGCCTTCGACATGCTCCAGGTGCAGGCAAAAGCGCTGCACGCCACAATCGCGACCGGCCAGGAATGCGGCCAGGTCGTTGAGCATGCGCCGCAGCGGAAACAACAGCGCCTGGTGCGATTCAACATCGAAGTTCAGCTCCAGCCGGCTCTCGAAACGATCGGGCGGCAGGTAGAAGTCCAACCCCAGGGTGCGCAGGCCGAGCAACTGATCCAGGTGCAGTTGCACCTGGGCGGGAAAGCGTTTGGCCAAGGTGTCGCGCGGCAACGCCAGCACTTGGCCGAGTTGCCGCAAGCCCATGCCGATAAAGGCTTCGGCAGCCTCTGGCGGCAAGCCGATGCGCTGGATGGGCATGTTCAGCAACGCGTTACGGGTGGCTTCGGCATCGGCGACCACCAGGCCATCGTGGGCATTGGCCAGCATACGCGCTGCCACCGGGTTGCTGGCCACCACGATGCGCTGGCGCAAGCCCAGTTCAGCCAGTTCCTGGCGCAGGCGTGCTTCCATCACGGGCCATGGGCCGAACAGCTGCAGGCTTGAGCCCACCTCCAGCAACAGCGCACGCGGGTAATGCAGGCTGACCTGGGCACTGAAACGGTAGGCCCAGGCGGCCAGCAGTTGCTGCATGCGCTCGATGCGCCTGGGGTCTGTTTCGATACAGGTGAAACCATCGGCCAGCGCACGTGCAGCGGTCAGGGTTTGCCCGGCCCGCAGGCCGAGTGCTGCCGCTGCCGGGTTGACTGCCTGCAACACCCGCCGCTGGCTGGGCCCGCCAATGATGACCAGGGGGTTGGCTGGGTCTTCGCGCTCGCGCAGGACGGTGTCCAACGCCAGTTGCGGAAGCAGGATGCAGGCCCAGAGCATGTTGCATCAGCCCTGCCACGGGCTGGCAATGGGCAGGGCCGGCGGCATGCCGCCGCGGCTTTTCAGCACCCGCCATTGGGCTGGGCGGGTATCCACGGCGATGCGCAATGCTGCCGGTGACGGGTTGTGGGCGGCCTGCTGCGGCCGGCAGGCAAAGGCCAGCGCCTGGCCGGTTTCCGCCGCCACTTGCAGGCGCCGCAGGGCACGGTCATCGGCACGCTCGGGCCAGCACAGCACTGCCGCGCAACTGCCCGAGCGCAAGCACTGCTCGGCGGCCCACAGGGCGTCAGCGGGTTCGGCGTTTACCTGCACCAGCCAGCGCAGGTCTACCCCCGCGGCCTGCCAGGCCGGCGCATAGGGAATGAAAGGCGGGGCCACCAACACCACGCGGCTGGCTTCTGCGCTCAGGCGTGCCAGGGTTGGCCACAGCAACTGCAATTCGCCACAACCCGGGTTCGCCAACAGCAGTTCGCTCAATGCGGCTGCCGGCCAACCGCCTTCCGGCAAACGTTCGTCCAGCGCGGCATGGCCGGTTGGCTGCAGGCCCAGCGGTCGCGCCTGGGCCTGCCGGCCGCGCCATACCCGGCGCTGGTCCAACAGCCGGTCGAGGTCGACCACCGCGCCCATCAGTCACGCCTCAGCAAGCCACAGAACACGCCTTCGATGAAGAACTCCTGTGTGGGGAGCACATCGATAGGCGCATAGGCTGGGTTACGTGGCAACAACCGGTAGTGCTTGCCCACGCGTTGCAGGCGCTTGATGGTGACTTCGCCGTCGAGCCGGGCTACCACGATCTGGCCATCACGGGCATCGGCCTGTTGCAGGATGCCGACCAGGTCACCGTCGAAGATGCCGTCATCGATCATCGAATCGCCACGCACCTTGAGCAGGTAGTCGGGGGTGCGCCGGAACAAGCTGGGGTCGAGCAGCAACTGCTCGTGGATACCCAGGTCCGGGCCGATCGGGGCGCCTGCCGCCACTTGGCCGAGCACCGGTACTTCGAGCATTTCTGGCCGGCGCAGGGGGTCGGCCAGGCGAATGCCCCGCGCCTGGTTGGGGGTAACATCGATATAACCCGCCTGACACAGGGCGGTGATGTGTTTGCGCGCGACGCTGCGCGAGGCAAAACCGAAGCGCGTGGCGATGTCCGCCAGGCTCGGCGGCTGCCCGTGGTCGCTGATGCGCTCGCGGATGAAGTCGAAAATGGCGCGGCGTTTGGGGGTAAGGTTGTTCATGGAGCACATTTGTACTCCTTTCGCCGCGTGCTGAACAGACCCCTTCGTCGTCTGCATTGGTTATGATCCCCCGGCTTGTGTCTTTCTGAACGGGATACCCCATGCTCACCGCCCTGCTGTTCGACCTCGACGGAACCCTTACCGACACCGACAGCCTGCACTTGCAGGCCTTTCGCCAACTGCTGCGTGACCATGGCGGGCGCGAGCTGAGCCAGGCCCAGTTCGAGGCCCAGGTCAGCGGCAGGGCCAATGGCGAGCTGTTCGCCGAACTGTTCCCCGGCGCCAGTACCGAACAGTGCGCGAGGCTGGCCGACCGCAAGGAAGCCTTGTTCCGGGAGATGTCGCCGGCGTTGCAGCCCATGCCAGGCCTGCTGCGCCTGCTGGAACATGCCCAGGCCCACGCCATCGGCATGTGCGTGGTCACCAACGCGCCGCGGCTCAATGCCGAGCACATGCTCGCTGCCATGGGCTTGGCCCAGCGCTTCGAGCATGTGGTCGTGGCCGACGAGCTGGCCCGGCCCAAACCCGACCCGCTGCCCTACCTTACCGGGCTGCAGCGGCTGGGCGCCGCGGCCGGGCAGGCGCTGGCTTTCGAGGACTCCTTGCCGGGGGTGGCTGCAGCCACTGCGGCCGGTATCTTTACCGTCGGCGTAGCCACCACGCAAACGCCTGAGCGGTTGCGGGCAGCGGGCGCACAGCTGGTCATCGCTGATTTCAACGACGCCCAGTTATGGGCATTGCTCGAGCAACGCCAGCGCGCTTGATCCTCGACTGCACCATTGAAGCCCTAGCCATCCCAACCACCGCGCTGCCCAGGCCACCCCATGCTGATCGACGAAGAACTCACCCTGAAAAAGCTGGAAACCTTCCTCGCCTTCATGCGCAGCGGCAACCTCAGCCGCGCTGCCGCCGAACTGTGCACCAGTTCGGTCAGCGTGCACCGTGCCATCCACTCGCTGGAAAGCGCCCTGCGCTGCGCCCTTTTTAAGCACGAAGGCCGGCAGCTGATTCCGCTGGAAAGCGCCTACGTACTGGAAAAGAAAGCCCGCCTGCTGATCCAGGACGCCGAGCAGATGGTGCGCCAGACCCGCGAAGCTGCCGGCTTCTATGCCGAGCGCTTTCGCCTGGGCGCGCTGTACTCGCTAACGGTAAAAACCGTGCCCAAGCTGGTGATGGGGCTTAAGCTGCGGCGCAGCGAACTGAACATCGACCTCACCCTGGGCTCCAACCTCGACCTGCTGCAGCGCCTGAAAAACCATGAACTGGAGGCCATTCTCGTCTCCCTGGACGAGAGCGTCAGCGACCCGGCCTGCGAACAACTGCCGCTGTTTTCCGACGACATCTTCCTCGCCGTACCCACCGACTCCCCCTTCGCCGAGCAGGCCGAGGTGGACCTGGCCGACCTCGCCGACTCCACCTTCATCACCCTGACCCAAGGGTTTGCCACACACCGCGATGGCGCCCGGGTCTTCCAGCAAGCCGGCTTCGAGCCAAAGGTGGCCATGCAGGTCAACGACATCTTCACCCTGCTGAGCATGGTCAGCTCGGGCGTGGGCTTTGCCCTGCTGCCGGGGCGCATCGCGGCCGTCTACGAAAACCGCGTCAGGCTGATAGCCCTGCAGCCGCAGTACCGTTTGCAGCAGCATATCGGCGTGGTGTTTCTGAAGGCGCGGGAGCGGGAGCCGAACCTGCTGGCCTTGCTGGCGGAATGCCGGATGTACAGCCTGGAGCGCTAGGTTGTTGCACTGGCACCGATGCAGGGCGGCACCAGGAGCGTAGTGCTGTCCACTTGAGCAGTTGGGGCCGCTCCGCGACCCATCGCAGGCAAGCCAGCTCCCACAGGGATCGCCTTAGGGCTGACAGGTGTTTGTCAGAAGATATGCAGCGCCTGTGAGATCGAGCGCCGCCCGCGCGGCGCATCGCGAGCTGCGCTCGCTCCTACGTTTGTTTCGGGCCAGTAACGCCTGTGACAGGCGCGCGCGGCCGCCTTGTTTGTACGGCGCGATTTTGAGGCATGCGCCAAGGCGTTCGCGCGCAAATCCCACAGGAATAATTGGCCCGAAACAAACGTAGGAGCGAGCGTAGCTCGCGATGCGCCGCGCGGGCGGCGCTCGCTCTAACAGGCGCTGCATACCTTGTGGCAAACACCTGTCAGCCCTGATGCATTCCCTGTGGGAGCTGGCTTGCCTGCGATGGGCTGCGCAGCAGCCCCGATCAGTGTGGCATCACCCTCAAGTAAGCAGCATCAGGCACCAAGAGCGGCCATAGGGTGCGAAGGCACCGCCGCCAGCCTCAGGCCAACGCCCGCTGCACCTCGCCAACCGTGCTCGCCAGGCTGCTCAGGTGCAGGCTCAGTACCCGCTCGACAGGCGCCTGGTCCAACGGCCAGTGCAAGGCGATGCTCCCGGCCAGGCGGCCTTCGGCATGCACGGGCAAGGCAATGGCGCGAATCAGGTGCGGCAGGCGTACCGGGTACTCCCAGTGGCCCTCGGTGCGCTGGCCGAAACCTTTGTGTGCCTCTTTCTCGATATCGCGCAGCAACGCATCGTCCCCCAGCCGCGCATCGGCCGCCAGGCGTTGCACCTCCTCCAGCCCCAGCTCACCCAGGCAGGCGCGGCCCATCGCCGAATGGAACAAGCTGGCATGATGGCCGACGATCTGGCAGGTATGCGGGTAACGCTTGCGCAGGATCTGCGGAATGGCGCTTTCCATGACCTCCAGCCGCTGACCATCGAAACACGACAGGTCCACCACCAACCCGGTACGTTCGCTCAACTCCAGCAGCATCGGCGCGGCGCGTTCCACCAGGCGCCGCTTGAAGCGCAACTGGCGGTCACCGTACAAGCGCCGCGAGCACAGCCGATAGCGCCGGTCGCTGAGGCCGCGATAAACCCAGCCCTGCACCTGCAAAGTAGCAAGCATGCGCGACACCGTGGCCTTGGGCAGTGTGGTCAGGTAATGCAGTTCTTCAAGGCCCAGTGCCTGGTGCTCGCCCAGCAGGTCGACGATGGCCAGCGCCCGCTCCACCGAACGCACGCCGCCACCTTCTGCCGTGATGCCCATGGGGATGACCTCCTGGTTGCCAGAGGGTCAGCATAGCCAGCAAAAAGCGCGCCTGGCCAGCACCTCATGGCGCCTGCAGGCTGGGCGGCGGGCAACGTTGCACCCAGCCGGTAAGTTGTTCATGGGCATAGGCCAACTGCAACACGGCATGGTCTGCCTGGGCCGGGCCAATGATCTGCAAGCCCATGGGCAAGCCGCCAGGGTTGAAACCGATCGGCACGCTCATGCTCGGCAAGCCGGCCAGGGTCGGCCCGATCACCACTTCCATCCAGCGGTGGTAGGTATCCATGGGCCGCCCGCCTACCCGCTGCGGCCATGGCAGGCCTGCATCGAAAGGGAACACCTGGGCCGATGGCAGCAGCAGGAAATCGTGATGCTCGAACAGCTCAGCCATGGCGCGGTACCAGTCACTGCGGTCCAGCGAAGCCTGGTACAGCGCTGCAGCACTCAACTGCAAGCCGCCTTCCACCTCCCACTGTGCTTCGGGCTTGAGCAGTGTGCGCCGGGCCGGGTCGGCATAGGCTGCGCTGAGGCTGCCATGCACCAGGAAGTGGCGGTGCGTGAGCCAGCACTGCCACAAGCGAGCCAGGTCGAATGCCGGTTGGCAGGCCTCGACCCGGCAGCCCAGCTCGGCGAAATCGGCCAAGGCCGATTCGCACAGGCTCATCACCCCGTCATCCATCGGCAGGTAGCCGTTGTAGTCCCCCAGCCAGCCCACCCGTACGCCGCGCAGATCACGTTGCAAGCCGGCGGCGAAATCGCGCCGGCCTTCGCTCAGCGCCAGCGGTGCCCGCGCATCTGCCCCGGCCTGAACCGATAACAGCCGGGCCACATCGGTCACGCTGCGGCCCATCGGCCCCTCGGTGGCCAACTGCTGCACGAACAATTCCGGCGCAGGGCCGTGGGGCACCCGCCCCTGCGAGGGGCGCAGGCCGAACACGTTGTTGAACGCCGCCGGGTTGCGCAACGAGCCCATCATGTCGCTGCCGTCGGCCACCGGCAGCAGGCGCATGGCCAGTGCCGCCGCCGCGCCACCGCTGCTGCCCCCCGCCACCCGTGTCGGGTCGTAGGCATTGGTGGTGGTGCCGAACAAGGTGTTGTAACTCTGCGACCCCAGGCCGAACTCGGGCACGTTGCTTTTGCCCACGATCAAGGCGCCACTTGCCCGCACCCGCGCCACACTGATCGCGTCGTGCTGGGGAACCTGGTCGGCGAACAGCGGCGAACCCAGTGTGGTACGCAGCCCGGCCGTGGCCGCCAGGTCCTTGATGGCCTGGGGCATGCCATGCATCCAGCCGCGTGAATGGCCGCGGGCCAGTTCGCGGTCACGTTGGTCGGCCTCGGCCAGCAGCGCCGCGGCCGGGCGCAACGAGACCAGCGCATTGACCCGTGGGTTGCACCGCTCGATGTGCACCAGGTAGGCCTGCATCACCTCGCGACACGACAGCTGGCGAGCGTGTATGGCCTGGGACAAGGCTTCGGCGCCGAGGGCGACAATGGGGTCGATGACAAGCGGCTTCACGGTTTCACTCCAAGGTTGAAGGCAGCCCGGTTGCCCGCCCGGGGTGCGTCTTTCAGGCAGTAGGTAGCCAACAAGGTCAGCAGGCAGGCAAACAGTACATAGAACGATGGCGCCACCGGGGTTCCCAGCGCCTGGGTCAGCCAGGTCACGATCAACGGGGCAAAGCCACCGAATACCATGACGGCCACGTTATAGGCCACCGACACGCCGGTGGAACGCACCTCGACCGGGAACTGCTCGGCCAGGGCAGTCGGCGCCGGGCCGAAGAAACCGCCGATGGCCGTGCACAGCAGCAATTGCATGACCAGCAGGCGCTCCAGGGATGGCGCCGCGGCGACCCAGACATACAGCGGGTAGACCATCACGAAGAATGCCAGGGTGAAGGCCATCAGCACCGGCCGCCGCCCAAAACGGTCCGACAGCGCCCCGGCCAGTGGAATGACCACCGTCATCAGGCCCACCGCGAGCATCTGCACCAGCAGCACCTGGTCCAACGGCAGGCCCAGGCTTTTGTGAGCAAACGTCGGCATGTTCACCAGCACCACATAGAACGACACTGTGGCGCCAGAAGCCAGGCCCATGGCCACCAGCAGGCTGCGCCGGTGTTCACGCAGCACCTGCGGCAGGCTGGGCGAGCGGCCCTTGGCCTGGCGGCGGGCCTCGATGAACGCCTCGGGCTCTTCCATGTGCTTGCGAATCCACAGCCCTACCGGGCCGATCAGCAGGCCCAGCACGAACGGGATACGCCAGCCCCAGCTGTCCAGCGCCGCAGGCGAGCACAGGTGGGTCACCAGCGCCACCAGCGCCGCACCGCCGAACACCGCCAGGCATTGCCCCACCAGTTGCCAGGAACCGTACAGGCCCTTGCGGTGGGCCGGGGCACTCTCCACCAGGAAGGCCGTGGCGCTGGCGTACTCACCGCCCGTGGCAAAGCCCTGCAGCATGCGCGCCACCACGATCAACAGCGGCGCGGCCATGCCAATGGCCAGGTAATCGGGGGCAAAGGCGATCATGGCGATCGACACGGTCATCAGGCGGATGATCAGCTGCATCGCTGCCTTGCGCCCCTTGCGGTCGGCGTACATGCCCAGCAGCACACCGCCCACCGGGCGCATGAAAAAGCCGACACCGAAGGTGGCCAGGGCCATCAGCAGCGAGGCGTATTCATCGTCGGAGGGGAAGAATTGCCGGGCAATGATGCTGGCCAGAAAGCCGTACACGATAAAGTCATACCACTCCAGGGCGTTGCCAATGACGGCAGCCACCACTTGCCGGGTACGCGACACGCCATTACTCGAAGTCTGCATAGGGAGCACTCCACACGGTGTTTGGGTGATCGCCCGGGCACGGTCGCACCCGGGTTCCAGCGGCAGTCTGTAAAAACGGCAGGATCAGGCAGGTGCTAGCCAGCGCTCTGCCAGCGCGCCCCAGTAGGCAGCGCCGGTCAGCAGGATGTCGTCGTTGAAGTCGTAGCCGGGGTTGTGCACCATCGGCCCCGCGACGCCGTTGCCGATGAACAGGTAGGCCCCCGGGCAGCGTTGCAGCATCCAGGCAAAATCCTCGCTGCCCATCAGCTTGCGGGTGTTGGTATCCACCGCGTCGGCGCCCAGCAACTCCACGGCTACCTGGGTGGCGAAGGCGTTTTCTGCCGGGTGGTTGACCAGCACGGGGTACGCCGGGCGGTGCTCGATGCTGGCGCGGCAGCCGAAGCTTTCAGCCTGGTGGGTGATGATCGCCCGCACCCGCTGCAGGGTCTGCGCCCGTACTTCAGCATCCAGCGCCCGCAGGCTCAGGCGCAGCAGTGCCTGTTGCGGGATCACGTTGGCCGCTTCGCCGGCCTGCAGGGCCCCCACCGTCACAACCGCTGCCTCCTGGGCATCGATATTGCGCGCCACCACGGTTTGCAATGCCAGCACCACACTGGCGGCGGCGACCAGCGGGTCGACGGTCAGGTGCGGCATGGAGCCGTGGCCCCCCACGCCGTCCAGGGTTACGGTGAGCAGATCTTGCGAAGCCATCATCGGCCCTTCACGCAAGCCCAGCTGCCCCGCGGGCAACCCTGGCATGTTGTGCATGCCAAACAATGCATCGCAGGGAAAACGCGTCAGCAAGCCATCGGCCAGCATCGCCTCGGCACCACCCTGCCCCTCTTCTGCCGGCTGGAATATCAGCGTCAGTGTGCCGTCGAACTGCCGGGTGGCGGCCAGGTAGCGGGCGGCACCGAGCAGCATGGTGGTATGCCCATCGTGGCCGCAGGCGTGCATGCAGCCTTGGTGCTGGCTGCTGTAGGCGGCACCGGTGGCCTCATGAATGGGCAGCGCATCCATGTCGGCACGCAAGCCCAGGCGGCGCTGGCTGCTGCCATGGCGCAGCACGCCCACTACGCCGGTCTTGCCGATGCCGGTGTGCACCTCGTAGCCCCATTGTTCCAGGTGGCGGGCGACCAGCGCTGAGGTGCGGTTTTCTTCGAAGCCCAGTTCCGGGTGGGCGTGAATATCATGGCGGATTGCGTGCAGGTCGCTGGCCACCTCGTTCAGCCAGGCCAGGATGTGCTGATGTCGGGACATGTGCAGTCTCCTTGTGCGGGTGGTTTCCCGTTCTTGTTGTTCGCCTTGAGGTCACGACGGGTGAGGCAGGTCGTGCTGGCTGCCAGCTAAACCTGGCCTGCCGTGGCACACAACCGAAACTGGTTTCATGCTGCGGAACAAAAGCCTGGTGCTGGTGGTGCTCCATCCGCAGCCACGCATAGGAAACCGTCGCTGGCGCATAGGTTACAGACGCGAATGATTCTCGGTCAGGCGATACAATGCCGGCCGTTGCGTGCCCGTGCGGGGTGCGCGTTGCCAACATCGAGGAACGGGCATGGCCAGAACAACGCTGGTGGGGGTTTTCACAGGGCTGGTGGTCGCAGGCGGTATGACGCCGACGAGCGCGAGCGAACGGCTGGTGCTGGAAGACACGGTGGTGGCCAGCGACAAGCTTGAACAAGCCCGCGACCAGTTGCCTGCCAGCCTCTCGGTGATCGACGCCAGGACCCTGCAGAGCACACCGGTGGACTCGCTGGAACAACTGGTGCGGCGCACCCCGGGGTTCACCTTCCAGCCCTTTGGCCAGTCGGGCACGCAACTGCCGGTGGTGCGCGGCCTGACCTCCAATGCCACGGCCTTCTCCAACTCGCTGCTGATGCTGGTCGACGGCGTGCCGGTGTTGCGCGGCCAAGGCTTCGACAATGACCTGGTGGGCGTCGAGCGCGTGGAGATCCTGCGCGGTCCGCAATCGGCACTGTACGGTCGCAACGCCGAGGCCGGCGTGCTCAGCGTGTTCACGCGCCAGCCGGGCGACGCCGACTACGCCCGGGTGGAAACCGGGCTGGGCAGCCGTGACAAGCGCCTGGTCAGCGCCGACCTGAGCACCGCGCTGATAGAAGGCACCCTGTATGCAGGCGCCGCCGGCCAATGGACAAGCCAGGACGGCTACCTGGACGACGACTTCGCCGGTGGCCAAGCCGACGACCGCGAGCGCCAGAGCGGCCGCCTGACCCTGCGCTGGACGCCGGACGCGCTCACCGACGCGACCCTGCGCTACAGCACCCTGAAATACCGCGACCAGGCCGCGCAATGGGGCAGCCGCACGGGCCGCGACCGGGCAGTGAATTCCGGGCTGGCCGGGCGTAACCACTCCAGCGGCGACACCTGGTCGCTGGACCTGCACCGGCAACTGGGCGGCGACTTGGAACTGCGCTCGATCACCGCACGCAGCGTGTTCGACGACCGTCTACGCCAGGACACCGACTTCCAGCCAAGCGACCTCATGCACCTGGCCCGCGACTACCACTTCGAAACCCTGAGCCAGGAACTGCGCCTGAGTGGCAGCCACGGGCAAGGCCGCTGGCTGCTGGGCGCGTATGCCGACCGTGAAGACCACGACCTGGATTACCAGCAGAAACTGCCGATGGGGCTCAGCCGCACCCAGGCCGGCCTGGGGGGCAATACCGCCGCGCTGTTCGGCCAATGGCTGCAGCCGCTGTCCGGGGCCTGGTCGTTGACCTTGGGTGGCCGCTATGAGTACGCACGTGCCTGGATCGACCCGGCAGGCAACCGCAACCAGTCCGACAGCTGGCAGCACTTCACCCCCAAGGTGGCATTGCAGTATGCGCTGAGCGACGATGCCCAGGCCTACGTCAGCTACAGCCAGGGCATGCGTGCGGGCGGCTTCAATGCCTTCGCCAGCAGCGCCGGCAACCCGGCGTACGACCCGGAGCAGGTGCGCAGCCTTGAGGTGGGCCTGAAGGGCCTGACCGCGGACCAGCGCCTGCGCTACTCAGCGGCGCTGTACCGCATGCAGGTGCGTGACATGCAGGTACAGCAACTGGTGCAGCAGGGGCTGGTGTACATCACCAATGCGGCGGCGGCGACCTCCACCGGCCTGGACCTGGACCTGGAATACCTGCTGGGCGAACGCTGGACCCTCACTGCAGCGCTGGGGCTGAACCGCACCCGCTTCGAGCGGTTCCGCGAGGGGAGCAACGACTACGAGGATAACCGCAACCCGTTCGCCCCGGACTTCACCGGCCACCTGGGCCTGCGTTACGACGCCGATGCCGGCTGGTACGTACAGGGCGCGCTGAGTGCGGTGGGCAAGGTGTATCTGGACGCTGCCAATACCTATCGGCGCCCTGGCTACGGCCTGGTGGACCTGAGCGCTGGCTACCGCTTCGGGCAGTACACCGTCAGCACCTACGTCGACAACCTGCTGGACAAGCGCTACGACGCCCAGGGATTGCTCAATGGCGCTGTGACCGTGTACAGCCCGCCACGCGAGGTGGGGATGAGGGTCAGCTTCGAGCTGTAGGGGGGGCGCGCCGCTGCGACCCACGCCATGGCCCGCAGCGGCGCCCTGACCGGGCTCAGCGCTTGCGCCCGAAGATCGACTTTGGTGACCGCCCGAAATAGCGGGTGAACGCCACGGTGAAGTTGTTCGGGTATTTGTACCCCACCTGCCACGCCGCCTGCGCCACCTGTTGCCCGGCCTCCAGCAAGGTCATGGCCTTGCGCATGCGCAATTCCAGCAGCATGCGTGCCGGTGTGGTGTCGAACAGGTAACGAAACCCCTCCTTGAGCTTGTGTTCGTTCATGCCCACCGCCGTGGCCAGGTAATCCACGGTCAACGGCTTGTCCAGTTGCTCGCACAACAGGTTGCGCGCCCGCTCGATACGCTGCACGTCGCTGGTACTCAAGGCCGCGGCGGCGCTGGGTGGCGGCGCCAGCAGGTTGAACTGCTCGGCCAGCAGGCTGAGGGTGTGGATATGCAGGTCCAGCCGGTGGGCCGGGTCCAGACCGCCCGGTTGCAGGTAGCGCACCAGCGCGGCGGCATGGGCTTGGGCGGCCTGGGAGCTGGGCCGGAAATCCAGGCGGTGCAACCGGCCGCTGCCCAGCACTTCAGTGGCCCGTGCCTCGCCCACGTACTTGCACAGCGTCGCGTGGTCGATCACCACGCGCAGTTGCGAAGCGGTTTCGTTGGCCTGGTACCGGCGCTCGCCAGGCGTGGCACGGAAGGCGGTGATGGTGGTGTGCCCCGCCTCGAACGCCAGGGTGCTGCCGTCCTGGCCGATGAAGCCGGATTTTCCCTGCAGCCCCACCGTCACCACCATCACGTGGCCGTCATGCGGCCCGCAGGTCTCCTCCACCAGCGGGCGTGTGGGGTGGTAATGCAGGCGCCCCAGCGACAGGCCTTGCTCCAGTTGCAGCAGGTCGGTGTGGCACTGCCCGTAGGCTTCGTCCAGTTGCAGGCGCAGGCGCCCGTCGGCGCTCAGCGAACGGTGCCGGGGCTGGTCCAGGCCCAGGCGGCAGGTGGCGTTGCTCGTGTTCATGAAGACATCCCTGAGGATCTGCGGCCGTCGCACCGCATAGAAACGGCTCCGGCTCGCATATTTTATGTGAATGATTCTTATTTAATATATACCACCCTTTGAGCTGATTCGGCCATGCCCCGTTTCGTTCCTTATCCGTGGGCCCGCAACGGCCACACACGCGACAACTACAGGAAGTTACCGTGACCCGACTTGCACCCCGCCCCCGCGACCCGCACCCCACCGCCACCCACCCCTTGCAAGCCTGTTGGGACCTGCAACTGGGAGGGCTGGCGGCCGACGCCTTGCAGCTGGCGCTGGCACACGGCCTGTTCGATCACCTGCAGCAATACCTCGCCCCCGCCCAGGTGGCGCAGGCCCTGGACTGGCATGCCGAGAGCGCCGACTACTTCCTCGAACTGCTGTGGAGCCTGGACCTGCTCGAACGCCATGCTCAGCGCCCGGCGCGCTACCGCAATAGCCCGCTGGCCGACCGCCACCTGCGCAGCGACGCGGTCCAGTACTGCGGCGATGCCTTGATGTTCCGCCACCGCGTGCTGCGGGAAACCGGCGCACAACTGGACGGCTACCTGCGCACGGGCATGCCGCGCCAGGCGCCGAGTACCGCCCAGCTCGACCAGGGGTGGGCCAATGCCGCGCGCTTGCAGATCGCCCAGGAACAACGAGCGGTCACCTGCGACAGCGCCTGTGCCTTGCTGGCCAGCCTGCCGGAGTACCCACGCCTGCAACGCCTGCTCGACCTCGGCGGCGGGCCGGGCCTGGTGGCCATCGCCCTGGCCCGACAACTGCCGGCGCTCAGCGGCGTGGTCCTCGAATACCCCGAGACGGCACAGGTGGCCGCCGACAATATCGCCGCCGCCGGCCTGGGCGCCCGGCTGAGCGCGCGCGGCGCAGACCTGAACAGCGACGACATCGGCAGCGGCTACGACCTGATCTGGTGCTCGTCGGTGCTGCACTTCGTCGACGACCTGCCGGCCACCTTGCAGCGCCTGCACGCGGCGCTCGCGCCCGGTGGCCTGCTGGTGTGCTGCCAGGCTGAAGTGCCCCAGGCCCGTCAGGTCGCGGCCCAGGTGCTGCCCTACTACCTGCACATGCGCCTGCAAGGCCGCCACGTACTGGCCGAGGGCGAGCTGGCGCAGCTGCTGCGCGACAGCGGCTGGCGTGGTGTAGAGCAGGTCGATGGCGTGCGCTACCCACTAACGCCGGTAACGGCAGTCATCGCCCGCAAGGCCAAGGAGTGACACCATGACCCGCCCCCCTGTCATCGCCCTGCAACTGCTGTTCGGCTGGCTCAACCTGGCCTTGGCCGTGCCGAGCATCTACCTGATGTTCGGCCTGCCGCTGGTCATGCGCCAATACGGCTGGAGCGGAACCGAGATCGGTCTGTTCCAGCTGGCCGGGTTGCCGGCAGTGTTCAAGTTCCTCATGGCCGTGCCGGTGCAGCGGGTGCGCCTGGGGCGCTCGCCGTTGCCGCGCTGGCTGGCGTTGCTCGGTGGCGTGCTGATCGTGCTGTACGCGCTGATCGCCCGCGACAACCTCATCGAACAGCGCCTGGCGCTGTTCGCCATGACCTTCGCCATCAGCATCGTCGCCACCTGGATGGACATCCCACTCAATGCCCTGGCGGTGCAATGGCTGCCGCGCCACGAACAGGTGCGTGCCGGCAGCATCCGCGCCGCGGCCTTGTTCGTGGGTGCGATCGTGGGCGGCGGCGCGATGTTGCTGGTGCAGTCGCGCCTGGGCTGGCAGGCGCCGTTCGTGATCATGGGCGCGGCATTGGCACTGGGGGTGCTGGCGCTGCTGCTCGTAGCCAGGCGCCTGCCGAGCGTGCCCACACCGGCGGCCATGGCACCGGGCCTGGTGGCCGATTGGGCCGGCTTTTTCGGCCAGCCGGCGGCACGCCAGTGGACTTGGTTGCTGCTCAGCGCCTTCCCGTTCATCGGGGCGGCCTGGCTGTACCTTAAACCCCTGCTGCTCGACCAGGGCATGGCCCTGGAGCAGGTGGCCTGGCTGGTGGGCATTGCCGGGGGCACGCTGGGCGCATTTGCCAGCCTGGTGGGCGGGCGCCTGATTCCGCTGCTGGGCACGGCACGGGCGATTGTCCTGTACCTGCTGGCGGCGCTGCTGGCCTTGGGGGTGCTGGGCCTGGCGGTGTGGCTGCGGCTGGGCCAGCCCTGGCTGATCGCCGGTGCATTACTGCTGGCCTTGGCCATGGGGGCGGTGTCGGCGCTGATGTTCGGCCTGACCCTGTTCTTCAGCCGCCAGCAACGCAGCGCCAGCGACTATGGCCTGCAGTCGAGCCTGTTCGTGGTCACCCGCCTGGCTGCACCGGTGCTCGCCGGCCTGCTGCTCGACCGCCTGGGCTATGGCGGCCTGTTGGCCAGCCTGGGCGCTGGCCTGGCGCTGGCGCTGGTACTGGCGTGGCGGGTGCGCCACAGCATCGCCCGCAGCACCGACGCCCTGTTGCGCACCCCCGGCGACGCCGCCCCAGGCACCGCTTCCATCACCCTTGAGGGCAAACCATGAAGCCACACCGCTACGGCATCTGCCTGATCAGCCGCGATCCGGCGCTACGGGCCGACGTCAGCGCCGTGCTCGACCGGCTCAACCACTGGCTGGGGCATGAGACCCCGCACGCCAGCCAGCACTGGCCCGACGCCCAGTTGCAGAGCCTGTACCGACAGGTCGCCGGCCAGGCCGAAGCCTACCTGCGCCAACAGGCCAAGCCAGGGGCGCTGGCCCTGCAACTGCTGGCCTTCGACGACCTTGCCCAGGCCCAGGCGGCGCTGGCCACCGCCTGCCCCTGCGACCACGTGCTGCTGGACACCCGTGACCTGCAAGCGCAACCCGAGCACGACCCCTTGGGCGCCCTGCTCGACACCCAGCCCGAAGCCCGCCGCTCGCCCAGCAGCGCCGTGCTGCTGTGCCATGCGCAGCACCTGCAGCACTGGCTGACCCGCCTGGGCGGCAACCGCCTGCTGCGCGTGCCCCACGAAGACCGCGCGCTGCGCCGCGCCGACCTGCTGCGCCTGTTCGTCGACCACCTCGAGCACGCCTACTGCAACCGCTTGCTGGCACGCACCACCCTGCAATCGGCTGAGCCGGTGAGCCTGGCCCGCGACATCCAGCAGCGCATGACCCAACGCTGGGGCCAGGCCTGGGATTGCCATTTCTTTACCGGCTCCATGGTCGCCGGCCTGCTCGACTCGCTGGGCGAACTGCTGCGGCCAACCGCCTGCGGTTTCCACAGCGCCTGCAACGAGCACGCCCTGGCGGTCAGCGCCCTGGCCGGCTGGCAGCTGTACCAACGGGCCTACGTGATCGTGATGACCTCGGGCATGCTTGACGAGATGCGCGGCACCCTGGCCAACCTCAAGCGCGCCGGTGCGCCGGGCCTGGTGGTCTGCGCCGACTCCCCGGAGTCGGTCTGGTTCGCCTTCCAGGGCACCCTGGACGCCGACAACGATGGCCATCAGGTCATCGCCGCCCGCGGCCTGTGGCAGCGCTTCGTGCGCCGCCCGGATGAAGCCGCGGCCTGTGTCGAACAGGCCTTCGCTGCCCTTGACCAACGCCCGGCGCCGACTTTCCTGTTCGCCACCCAGGCGGTGCTCGAATCCCGCGCGCAGTTGGAAGGCCCGCCCCCGCCCATGCCCGCCACAGCCATGCAGCAGGCGCTTACGGCACCGGAGTTGGCGGCGCTGGAGCAGTTGCTGGCGGTGATCAACCACACGCCTTCGCGCCTGCTCTGGCAATGCGGGCGGCTGGCTGCCGACGAGCGCCAGCGGGTGGTCGAACTGGCGCGCCGCGCTGGCATCGCGCTGGCCGACAGCATTGTCGCGCCCGGTAGCGTATGCGCCTATCAGGACCAGGAGCCGGTGCCCAATTACCTCGGGCCGCTGTCGATGTACGGATTCAGCCGCCGCGTGCACGCGTTTCTCGAAGGCACCGACAACGAGCCGGGCAAACCCTGGCTGATGTTCGTCAAAAGCAAGATCGACCAGTCCGCCACGCCCTACTCGGAAGGTCGCCTGCCCAGGCTGTTCCACATTGCCCAGGTCAACCACCAGCCCGGCCATATCGCGCCGTTTTGCGAGCTGCCAGTGCCGCTGGCCCTGAACAGGGTGCTCGACTACCTGGAGCCGCGCCTGGCCGTACCGGCCGCGCTGCTGCGCACCCGCCGCGAGCGGCTGCAAAGGTTGCAGCGCACCCGCGAGGTGCTGCCCAGCGACCAGATCGAAACCCTGCCGATGACGCCGAACTACTTCTTTCATCGCCTCGGCCAGTTGCTTGGCGAGCTGATCGAGCGCGATGGCTACCGCTACACCGGTGTCTACGACGTGGGCCGTTGCAGCCTGTCGGCCCTGCGTAACCTGCCCCGTACCGACGCCGGCTTCTCCGGTTGGTACGGCCGGGCGCTGATGGGCGATGCGCTGATGTCGCTGCCCTACATAGCCCTGAACGACGAACGCCATGTGCTGGCGTTCATTGGCGACGGTGCCCGCGCCCTGGTGCCGGACATCGAGCAGCGCCTGGCGATGAGCCTGGCCAGCAGCGCCGATGCCGGCCGGCGCAACGTCACGGTGATGTACCTGGCCAACGGCGTGCTGTCGATGATCCAGACCTACCTGGACAAACGCTATGCCTGCCACGGCGCCAGCCAGGTCAACGTGCCGCTGGCCGAGGGGCCGCTGTGGGAAGAGCGCGCGTTCGGCCCGCTGCGTGTCTGCCGCGCCCGCCTGCTGCAGTTCTGCCCCGACACCCTGCGCCAGGCGCTGACTGCGCCGGGGCGCCTGAACTTCTTCGACGTATGGCTGGGCCACAACTCCGAGGGCGATGGCTTGAGCCTGGTCTCGGAAACCGCCTGGAGCCGCCTGAACATGGAAAACTGCTGATGAAATTCGGATTCATTGCCCACCCCACCTCCACCGGCCTGCTGCATCAGGTCAAGCTGGTGGACATGCTCGACCGCACCCTGGAAGAACAGGCCTGGGGTTTCCAGGCCGAGCGCTGGCAGCAGCGCAACCTGGTGCCGTTCATCGATTTCGGGCGCATCGTCAGCGCCTGTGGCGCCGAGTGCTCGGGAATGCTGCAGTTCATGCCGCTGACCGCCGAGCAGATGCTGCGCCAGCCGCGCGCGATTGCCGAACGGGTGCTGCAGGGCGTGGCCGCGCTCAAGGCCGAAGGCGCCGAACTGGTGGGCCTGGGCGGCTTTACCGCGATCGTCGGCAACCGCGGCGTGGCGACCATG
Source organism: Pseudomonas sp. BJP69 (assembly GCF_007633355.1). Classification (NCBI taxonomy): domain Bacteria; kingdom Pseudomonadati; phylum Pseudomonadota; class Gammaproteobacteria; order Pseudomonadales; family Pseudomonadaceae; genus Pseudomonas; species Pseudomonas sp. BJP69. Next base: position 2,426,358 of record NZ_CP041933.1, on the reverse strand, counting down.
CAGCAGGCTGAGGTGGCCGTTACCACCGGCAACTCGCTGACCGCCTTCGCCGCCTACGCCAACCTGATGGACAGCCTGCGCCTGCTGGGCATCGCCGCAGCGGACGCCGAGGTGGCGGTACTCGGCTACCCCGGGTCGATCGCCCTGGCCGTGGCGCGGTTGCTGGCCGAACAGGGCTGCCGGCTGCGCCTGGTGCACCGGGGCAACGCCCAGCAGGCCCAGGCGCACCTGGACTACCTGCCCAGCCAGTACCACGCCCAGGTCACCCTGCATGACAACCTTGAAGACTGTTACGCCCAGGTGCGCTTCTATGTAGCCGCGACGTCCAGCGGCGGCCTGATCGACCCACGCCGGCTGCTGCCAGGCTCGGTGGTGCTGGATGCCGCCTTGCCCAAGGACGTGATGGACGTGCCCCACCAGCGCCGCGACATCCTGCTGGTGGACGCCGGCCTGGTCTCCGCCAGCCCCGCCGTGCACCTGGGGCTGCGCAGCCTGGGCCTGGAGCCCAAGCGCAGCCTCAATGGCTGCCTGGCCGAAACCATGATCCTGGCGCTGGAGGGCCGCGCCGAGCCATTCTCCCTGGGCCGTGAGTTGCCGGTGCACAAGGTGCTGGAGATCGGCCGCATCGCCGAGCGTCACGGCTTCAGCCCTTCGCCCATGACCCATGACGGCGAAGTGCTCGCCAGCGAGGCCTTCGACCGCCTGCACCGCCACCACCACCCGCGCCGTGCGCTACGCGCCAGCGACGCCACCGACGAGCCCCTGGCCTTGCGCCGCGAAGTGCTCAACAGCTTTGCCGAGCACATCAACCCGGTGCTGCGCGAGTTCTACCGGTTCAACCACATCGAGCGGGTATTCAGCCAGGGCCAGGGCTGCTGGCTCACCGACCTGGACGGCCGGCGCTTTCTCGACTTCGTCGCCGGCTACGGCTGCCTCAACACCGGCCATAATCACCCAGCCATCAGCCAGGCCTTGCAAGGCTACCTGCAGGCGCAATTTCCCACCTTCATCCAGTACCTCTCGGCGCCATTGCACGCCAGCCTGCTGGCCCAGCGCCTGGCGGCACTGGCGCCCGGTGGGCTGAACCGGGTGTTCTTCAGCAACTCCGGAACCGAGGCGGTAGAGGCGGCACTGAAACTGGCCCTGGCCGCCAGCGACAAGCGCAGCGTGGTCTACTGCGACAACGGCTACCACGGCAAGACCCTGGGCGCACTGTCGGTGACCGGCCGGGCCAAGCACCGCACCCCCTTCGAGCCCCTGCTGCCGCGCTGCGACAGCCTGCCCTTCGGCGACCTGCACGCGTTGCGCAGGCGCCTGGAGCAAGGCGACGTGGCTGCCTTCATCGTCGAGCCGATCCAGGGCGAAGGCGGCGTGATCCTGCCACCGCCTGGCTACCTGGCTGGGGTTCGTGCGCTGTGCGATGAGTTCGACTGCCTGTGGATACTCGACGAGATCCAGACCGGCCTGGGCCGCACGGGCAAGCTGTTCGCCTGTGAGTGGGACAATACCGCGCCAGACATCATGGTGCTTTCCAAGTCGCTGTCCGGCGGCCTGGTGCCAATCGGTGCCACGTTGTCGCGCGACGCCGTGTGGGAACGTGCCTATGGCGATATCGACAGCTTCGCCCTGCACACCTCGACCTTCGGTGGCGGTAACTTCGCTGCCGCCGCGGCCCTGGCGGCGCTGGATGTGCTGGAGCAGGACGGCCTGTGTGCCAATGCCGCCGAAGTGGGGGCGTTTCTGCAGGCCGGCTTGCAGCACCTGGTGGACCGCTACCCGTTCCTGGTGGCGGTGCGCGGCCGCGGGCTGATGCTGGCGATCGAGTTTCACCAGGACATGCGCGGCGGCGTGCAGGCGTTGGTCAAGGAACTGGCGGGGCGCATACCGGGCCAGGCCATGGCCACCTACCGCATGCTGTCGGGCGCTGCCCGCGCGCACCTGGAGGCCGCCGCCCAGGCATTGGAGCAGAACCTGGAAGACATGTTCGTGCTGCGCTTCATGACCAAGCTGTCCGAGGAACATGGCGTGCTCACCTTCGTTACCGCCAACAACAACCGGGTGATGCGTATCCAGCCGCCGCTGGTGCTCACGCGCGAGGAAGCCGAACGCTTTCTGAGCGCCTTCGCCAGCGTCTGCGAGGACTTGGCCACGTTCCAGTCCTGAGCCACGGGGGCTGCCACGCAGCCCGTTTGCGCCCTGCCACCGCCCCGCCGACAAAACCCATAGTTTTACCGCGCTTTGCCATACGAATCGGGCCGCTCGGCGGATTGAACCGGCGGCCCACACAATTGAAAATGGTTCCAGTTCGTATCTACTGAATGGAAGAAAGCGATATGACCTTACCGCCTCTGGTCGAGCCCGCAGCCGAGCTCAGCCGCGAAGAAGTGAACCGCTACAGCCGTCACCTGTTGATCCCCGACATCGGCGTACTCGGCCAGCGCCGCCTGAAGAACGCCAGGGTGCTGGTGATCGGCGCCGGCGGGCTGGGCTCGCCGACCCTGCTCTACCTTGCCGCAGCCGGCATCGGCACCCTGGGCGTGATCGACTTCGACCGGGTCGACGAGTCCAACCTGCAACGCCAGGTGATTCACAGCGTCGACACCCTCGGCGAGCTCAAGGCCGAGAGCGCTCGCCAGGCCATTGCCCGCCTCAACCCCCTGGTCAAGGTGCACACCCATACCGAACGCCTGGAGGCGGACATGGCCGTGGAGCTGTTCAGCGGCTACGACCTGATCCTCGACGGCACCGACAACTTCGCCACCCGCTACCTGGTCAACGACGCCTGCATCCTGGCCGACAAGCCCTACGTATGGGGCTCGATCTTCCGCTTCGAAGGCCAGGCGTCGGTGTTCTGGGATAATGCCCCGGGCGGTCGCGGCCTGAACTACCGCGACCTCTACCCGGAGCCACCGCCGCCGGAGCTGGCGACTTCCTGCGCCGAAGGTGGCGTGCTCGGCGTGCTGTGCGCGGCCATCGCCTCGATCATGGCTACCGAAGCGATCAAGCTGCTGACCGGCATCGGCGAGCCACTGCTGGGCCGCCTGATGGTCTACGACGCGTTGCAGATGAGCTACCGCGAGCTGCCCTTGCGCCGTTTGCCGCAGCGCCAGCCGGTCACCGCCCTGGGCGACTACCAGGCGTTGTGCGGGCTGGACCGCCCCGCTGCCAGTGATGCAGCGCCCGTGCCGCAGATCAGCGCGGTGCAGCTCAAGTCGCTGCAGGATGCCGGACGCGCGCCGGTGATCATCGACGTGCGCGAGCCGACCGAATGGGACATCGTGCGCATCGACGGCGCGGTGCTCATGCCCAAGTCTGCGCAGGTGGCGACGCAGATCGTCGAGCGCTACGGCCACGACACCGACCTGGTGATCACCTGCAAGTCGGGCATGCGCTCCAGAGCCGTGGCCGGCGACCTGCAACGGCTCGGCCACGGCAGGGTGCGTGACCTGCAAGGCGGCGTGCTGGCGTGGGTGCGCGAAGTGGAACCGGCCCTGCCGAGCTATTGAGGGCGCCCGCATGGTTCTGCGCATCACCGCTCAGGCCCTGGAACAGGTAAGGCACCTGGCCCAAGCCGCGCATCCCATCGAGGCCTGTGGGCTGATTGCCGCCGCCAGCGGCGAGCCGCTTGCACACAGGGTGGTGCCGATGCGCAACCAGGCCGCCAGCCCCACCTGGTTCAGCTTCGATCCGCGCGAGCAGTTGCAGGTCTGGCGTGAGCTGGATCAGCGCGACGAAGACTGCCGGGTGATCTACCACTCGCACACCGCCAGCGAAGCCTGGCCAAGCCGCGAGGATATCGCCCTGGCCAGCGACCCCCAGGTGCATTACCTGATCGTCTCGACCTGGGGCGAGGCGCGGCACGCCGCGCGCAGCTTTCGCATCATCGACGGACGGGTGTTCGAAGAGCCCCTGTGCGTCCAGCCCTGACCCTTGCCGGCACCCCCGGCACAACGTGTACCACAAGGAGAAAAGCATGTCGGTTTCCGTGATCGTCCCCACCCTGCTGCGCCCACTCACCCACGGCCAGAAGCAGGTCCAGGCCCAGGGCGATACCGTGCGCCACATCATCGAGCACCTGGACAGCCGCTACCCCGGCATCAAGGCCCGCTTGGTGAAAGACGACCAGGTGCACCGTTTCGTCAACATCTACGTCAACGACGACGACATCCGCTTCGCCGACGGCCTGGCCACGCCTATCCGCCCCGGTGACCAGCTGACCGTACTGCCCGCCGTGGCCGGCGGCTGACCCACCGCTCACCGCTTCGCGGGCCCGCCCGCGAAGCCTGCTCGCCCGTAACCTGTCCGCGAGATCCGCCATGTCCCGTATGCTAGATGACGCCAGCCTCGGCTGGCGCAGCGGCCCCTCCCTGCCCGGCTGGCAGGGCCTGAGCCGCGCCCTGCAACACCACGGCCAGTGCCTTGGCCTGCGTGCCCTCGACGGCCTGGCCGAAGGGGCCGCGCTGCAGTTGGCCCACCCTGATCTGCACCCCGTTCACATGCGGTTCGTTGCACCGCCAGGTATGCCCCTGGAGAGCACCAGCGAGTTCATACAGCAAGCGGCCTGCGGCCTGATGTCGGTGCACGGCCGTGCCAGCGGGCGCCCGCAAGCACTGGGCGTGGATTACCTGGCCGCCCTCAACGCCGCCCTCGCCTGGCAGGCCAGCCTGGCTGCCGCCGTCGGCCAGCTGCGCGGCGGGCAGTTCACCCAGGTAAGCCTGGACCCGCTGCGCGGCGGCCTGCTGAGTATCGGCCAGTACCTGGCTGGCGCAACCGCACCGGAAGACGCCGAACGGCTGCTGCCGGGGCAGGACGACGCCCTTGCCCGCCCGCCGTTCGTTTCCCTGGAAGGCACGGCCTTCGAACTGGAAACCCTCGACAGCCAGCCCTGGCGCCACTTCTGGCACGCCCTCGGCTTGCCCGACAGCCTGGCCGGCAAAGCCTGGCAGCACTTTCTGCTGCGCTATGCCAAGGCCGTGGCGCCGATGCCGGCCGAATGCCTGGACGCACTGGCGCGCCTGCCGCTGGCGCAGATCCGGCAGCAGGCGCGGGCCAGCGGGGTAGCGCTGGTGGTACTGCGCAGCCCGGCGCAGCGCCAGGCCGATGCCGACTACCCGGCCAGCCTGCATACCCCCTGGCGGCTGACACCCGGCCCGCAGGCACCGCTGCGGCCAGCCCCGCGCCCAGCCGCGCTACCGCTGCAAGGCCTGCGCGTGCTGGAGTCATGCCGCCGTATCCAGGGGCCGCTGGCCGGGCACCTGCTGGCCATGCTAGGTGCCGAGGTGATCCGCCTGGAGCCGCCAGGCGGCGACCCCCTGCGGCACATGCCGCCCTGCGCCGATGGCTGCTCGGTGCGCTTCGACGCGCTCAATCACCTGAAGACGGTACGCGAAGTGGATATCAAGTCCGCTGCAGGTCGCGCCGAGATCCGCGCCCTGTGCGCCGACGCCGACGTGTTCCTGCACAACTGGGCCCCCGGCAAGGCCACCGAGCTGGGTCTGGATGCCGCCGACCTGCAGCTTGCCCGGCCGGGCTTGGTGCATGCCTACGCCGGTGGCTGGGGCGATGCCCCGGTATCGGCGCCCGGCACCGACTTCACCGTGCAGGCGTGGTCCGGCGTCGCCGAGCGCATCGCCCGCGCCAGTGGCACACGTGGCGGCACGCTATTCACCGCGCTCGATGTCCTGGGTGGTGTGATCAGCGCGCAAGGCATCTGCGCCGCGCTGCTCGACCGCAGCCTGCACGGGCGCGGCAACCAGGTACACAGCTCGCTGCTGGGCGCCGCCGACCTGTTGCTGGCCACCCCCTGCAACAGCACCCCGCCCAGCCTGCTGCAAGGCGTGTTCGAGACCGGCGACGGCCTGCTCGCACTGGACTGCCAGACACGCCAGCAGTGGCAAGCGCTGGGGCAACTGCTGGGCGGCACCTGCACCCCCGCAGAGCTGCCCCGGCGCCTGGCCAGCGCCGACGCCCGGCACTGGCAGATGCGCTGCCAGCAGGCTGGCATTGCCGCCAGCCAGGTGCATCAGGACCTGGCGTGCCTGGCCAACGACCCGCGCCTGGCCGACTGCTTCGGTCAGCGCGCCTACCGATCCGTTCAATCACCCTGGAGTTTCACATGAACACTGCCGGCATCATCGACCTGGTACCCCAGGCTGCCCGTCGCCGCTGGCGCGAAGACGGCAGCTACCCTAATCGCGACGTGTTCGACCTGTTCCGCGAACGCGCCCGGGAAACGCCGGCCAAGCCGGCGGTGCTGTCCCCCGAGGGCGACGTCAGCTATGCCGAACTGCTGGGCGCAGCCCTGCGCCTGGCCGGCAGCCTGCGCCAGTCGGGCATCGTTGCCGGCGACGTGGTGGCCTACCAATTGAGCAACAGCTGGCGCTGCTGCGCCATCGACCTGGCGGTGGCGGCCCTGGGCGCCATCGTCGCACCCTTCCCGCCGGGGCGCGGCAAGCTCGACATCCAGGCGCTGGTGCGCCGCTGCGATGCCCGGGCGGTCATCGTACCGGCCACGTATGCCGACATCGACCTGTGCGAGGTCATCGAGTCGCTACGCCCAACCCTGCTCTCGTTGCGCGTGCTGATCGTAGACGGCGCACCGCGTGCAGGCTGGTCGACCCTCGACGCCCTGTTCGAGCATGCGCCGATCGACAGCACCAGCCTGCCGCGGGTATGCCCGGACTCGCCAGTACGCCTGCTGGTGTCTTCCGGTACCGAATCCGAGCCCAAGCTGGTGGCGTATTCGCACAACGCACTGATCGGTGGACGGGGGCGCTTCCTGCAGCGCATCAGCGATGACGGCGCCGAATTCCGCGGCCTGTACCTGGTCCCGCTGGGGTCCTCGTTCGGCTCTACCGCCACCTTCGGCGTGCTCAGCTGGCTGGGCGGCTCGCTGGTGGTACTGCCGCGCTTCGAGGTGGGCGAGGCGATCAAGGCCATCGCGCGCCTACGCCCAACCTTCATCCTTGGCGTGCCGACCATGCTGCAACGCATCGCCGCCGACCCGGCCCTGGCGCAGATCGACACCTCCAGCCTGCGCGGGCTGATCTGCGGCGGTTCGGTGATCGACCAGGCCACCGTGCTGCGCTGCAGCGAAGCGTTCGGCTGCGGTTTCATCAGCCTGTATGGCTCGGCCGACGGGGTGAACTGCCACAACACCCTGGACGACCCGCTGGAAGCGGTGCTGGGCAGCGTGGGCAAGCCCAACCCGGCGGTCTGCGAAATACGTATCGTCGACGACCTGGGCCGCGAAGTGCCCCAGGGCAGCGTGGGTGAAATCACGGCACGCGGGCCGCTGAGCCCGATGCAGTACGTCAATGCGCCTGAGCTGGACGAGCGCTATCGCGACGCCGAGGGTTGGGTGCGCACCGGCGATCTGGGGTTCATCGACGCGGCCGGCTACCTCAAGCTCGCCGGGCGCAAGAAGGACATCATCATCCGCGGCGGCGCCAACATCAGCCCGGTGCAGATCGAAGGCCTGGCCATGGCCCACCCGGACGTGGTGAGCGTGGCCTGCGTGCCGGTGCCCGACCCAGACCTGGGCCAGCGCGTATGCCTGTGCGTGACCCTGCGCGACGGCGCCCCGCGCTTCGCCCTGCAGGACATCACCGGGTTCCTGCGCGAACAGGGGCTGGAAGTGAACAAGCTGCCGGAATACCTGCGCTTTTATCGCCACCTGCCACTGACACCGGCCGGCAAGGTCGACAAGCGTGCCTTGGCCGCCGACGCAGCCGGGCTGGGCGAGCCCGTGCGGCAGGTGGGCTGAGCCATGGCCAACGAGCACGTCATTGAACTGGCGCAACGGGTACGCCACTTCGTCGAGCGGCAGATTTTGCCCCGTGAGGCGGAGCTGGGCCGCTGCGACGCGGCGGCGGCGCGGCTAAGCGCCGAACTGCAGGCGCAGGCCAAGGCCGCCGGGGTATTCGGCAATTTCTACCCCGTGGCCGACGGCGGTCGCCTCGCGCGCCTGAGCGACTACCTGGAGGTGGCCGCCGAAGAAGGCCGCAGCGAGTTCGCGCCGGCGATTCTCGGCTGCGACGCCACGCTGGACTGCCACATGCTGGCACGCCACGCCAACCCAAGCCTGCGCGAGCGCGTGTACCTGCCGCTGGTGCGCGGCGAGCAAGTGCCCTGCTATGCCATGTCCGAGCCCGACAGCATCGGCTCGATCCCGGCCACCCTGAACAGCCGCGCCCAATGGCAAGGCGACCACTGGCGGCTGACGGCGCGCAAGTGGTTCATCTGCCGTGCCGAGCGGGCAGATTTCGCCACCGTCATCGCCCGCACCGACGAGGGCCCGTTGCAGACCGGCCTGTCGATGCTGGTGGTGCCCTGCAACAGCCCAGGCTTTCGTTTCGTGCGGCCACTGGCGCTGCTAGGCCGTCAGCAGGGCCAGGGCGAGCTGCACCTGGAGGCGGTGCGGGTGGAGCCTGACCAGGTGCTGGGCGCGCCAGGCCAGGGCCTGATGCTGATGCAGCAACGCCTGGGCCTCGGCCGCCTGTTGCGCGCCGCCCACTGGCTGGGCCTGGCCCGGCGCTGCTTCGACGATCTGTGCGCGCGGGTGCACTCGGCCCGCGGCGCGCAGGCACGGCTCGCCGACAAGCAACTGGTACGTGCCCGGGTATACCGCTGTTACCGCGAGATCGCCGCGGCCCGGGGCCTGCTGCGCGAGGCAGCGGCCACCTTCGATCGCGGCCAGGCCAGCGCCATCGAAGTCAACCTGGCCAAGCTGGCGGCCTCCGATGCGCTGTCGCTGGCCGTGGATTCGGCGATCCAGATAATGGGCGCCGAGGGCCTGAGCGAGCTGTCGCCGCTGTCGGGCATCTACCGCGGCGCCCGCACCGCGCACATTCTCGACGGCACCGACGACGCGCTGATCAGCACCCTGGGGCGCGACCTGCTCCAGGCCACGCGCCCCGGCCGCGCCTTCGACGTGCTGACCCCTTCCGTACCTTCGCCTGCCAAGGAGGCCCCATGAAGCGGCATGTTCCGCTGGCCGCCCTGCTCACCTGCGCCATGGGCCTGCCGATGATGGTGTTCTATGCGCTGGGTGTACTCGGCCCGCAACTGATTCAAGCGCTGGGGCTGGACCGTGAGCAACTGGGCTGGCTGACCACCAGCGCATTCGGCCTGGCGGCGCTGCTCTCGCCATGGGCCGGGGCGCTGGTACAGCGCATTGGCTCGCGCCGTGGCTTGCAGGCGCTGTTCATGCTGGTGGCACTGTCCTTCAGCCTGGTGCTGGTGCTGCCGGGCTTCGTCGGGCTGGTGATCGCCCTGGCCTTCTGCGGCGTGGCCCAGGCGCTGGCCAACCCGGCTACCAACCAGGCCATCGCCCAGGCGGTGGACGCACCGCGCGCCAGCCTGGTAGGCATCAAGCAGGCCGGGGTGCAGGCCTCGGCGCTGCTCGCCGGCCTGGCCCTGCCGGTGCTCAGCCAGGCCCTGGGCTGGCGCATGGCGCTGGGCTGCTGGGCGCCATTGGCGCTGCTGCTGGCGCTGCTGGTCGCTCGGCAGATCGCCCCGGCGCCCCAGGCGCATCGACCGCCCGTACGCGTACAGCGGCCCAACGGCTGGCTGCTGCGGCTGATGGCCATCCAGGGCTGCGCCGGGCTGTGCCTGTCGGCCTTCATCACCTTTTTTGGCGTGCATGCCAGCAGCCTCGGTGTGACGCCCGCGAGTATCGGCTTGATGATCAGTGCGTTCGGCGTAACCGGTGTGCTTTCACGGCTGCTGCTCACGCCGTTGGGCGCGGCTTTCAGGGATGAAACCGTGTTACTGGGCGGCCTGTTCCTGTTCGCCCTGGCGACGATCGTGTTGATGCAACTGGCCACGCCCGCGCGCCACTGGCCCCTGTGGGCCGCGGTGGTCGGAATGGGCCTGAGCCTGGTAGCCAGCAACGCGGTGGCCATGAGCATGCTGCTGCGCGAACCGCGCTTCGGCGGAGTTGCCAGTAGCGCCGGGCTGCTGTCGCTGGGGTTCTTTGGCGGTATCGCACTGGGCCCACCGCTGTTCGCCGTGCTGCTGCGCCAGCCCGGCGGCTTCACCGCGGGCTGGACACTGCTGATGATCGCCTTGTGCCTGGGCGCCGGGCTATGCCGCAGCCTGTACCGGGCGCGGCAGGTGTCGGAGGGCTCCGCCGATGCCGGAACAGCGTAAACGCGAGGCGATCATCGAAGCCCTGCTGGCGCCCCTGCCGCGCATCTCGCAGCAGTGCGATGGCCATTTCCCGTTGTACCGCGTCGATCGGGACTCGCCCTGGAAACTGTCGCGCCGCGGCTCCTGGCTGGGCGGCTTCTGGGCCGCGCTTTGGTGGCGGCGCGCCCAGGCCAGTGGCAATGCGGTGGATGTGGCCGAAGCACGGACCTGGAGCGCCCGGCTGGCCGCACAGCTTGGCGAACCGAGTGTTAACCGCAGCTTCGTGTTCTGGTACGGCGCCGGCCTTGCCGCCCGCCAGTCGTGCGATGAGCAGGCCCGTGGCCTGGCCACCCAGGCGGCCGCGGCACTGGCCGCGGACTACGATCCACAGTTGGGCGGTTGGTGGCTGGGCACAGGGCTGGGGGCTGGCGAGGCTGGCGCCAGGACCTTGGACATCGACGCACTGGCCCCGACGCTCGCCCTGCTGCATGCCAGCCCGGACGCCGACCATTGGGCCCTGGCACGCCAACACCTGCAGCGTTGCCTGAACAGCTTGTCCGAGCCCTCGGGCGCCTGGGCCAATCAGGCCCTGTTGCTGCCAGGCGGTAACTGGCAGCGTACCGCGCCAGGCCAATGGGCACGGGGGCAGGCCTGGGCGATGCTGGGGCTGGCCGAGGCCGTAGGTCGCTATGGTGGTGAGTACGCCGAGGCCGCAGGCCGGGCCTGCGAGTACTGGACCCAGCGCTGGGGCGCTGCCGCCGCCAGCGGCCGCCCACGCGCCGACGAGGCCGACCCCTGCGCCATCGCCATCGCCTCGGTGGCCTTGCTGCGCCTATGGCAATGCCTGCCGGGGCGTAATGCCTGGTGCGAGCTGGCCTGCCGGCAGATAGCCGGGCTGCTGACAACGTCGGTGCGGCACGGCTGCTTCATCGGCCACCGCTATCGCCTTGATGCACAGCGTACCGGCCTGGTGGAAACGCCCTGCGCGACCTTTTTCCTGGTCGAGGCGCTGCGCGCCCAGGGTCAGGTACTGGCTGGCGACGGCGGCGTGGCGGGGTGGTGAGCGGCGGGCGTGCCGGGGCGTTCGCCTTTGGACAGATCGGCCTTGCAGCAAACCGAAGTTTTTGTGAGTGGAGTTGCCCCTACCACAGAGCTCAATGGCACAATTTCACCCACCGGTGCGGCAATGCAATACCTCACACCTAATCGTAGCGAATGGGGCACTCCAAAATTGATAGGCACCCTTTCCAACTAGGGCTGAACATGAACACCGAAAAACTCAAACAGAAGTCGGTCAAGCTTCGCATGTTGATCGACAGCCTGAAGGCACAGGACCCCGCTGCCATGAAATTGAGCGTAGAGCTAGAGCCGCTGCTGCATGCGGCAGAGCGACAGCTGATCCATTCCGCCATGGAATGGCGCGACATCCCGGGTCGCTACCTGTTCACTGAAGAAGGCTTGCAGCAGTATGGCGATCTCGAGCATGCGTTTGCAGAGTTTGGCATTGAGTTGACAGGTGGAGAGTCACCTACATTGGCCCGACTCAAAGCAAGTATGGGGGAGAAACCCCAATAAGATAGCAACTGATTTCCTTTATGTTTTGGCTTGAACGCGCTTGATAGTCCCTTCGGTATTACAAATAGGGTGAAAGCCGGGCTGCGCGATGCGGGGCCCTCCACTCGACCTGAAGATGGCCAAAGTCGTGAGGCGCGAGCGCAGTACTGGAATATCGATGTAGATCTGGCGCCAACGAGCCAGCGCCGAAAAATGCATGGTGGTGGCCGCCCCCAAATGCCCAGCCGAGAGTGATTCGGTAGAAGGGGACTTCGCGGCTGTCGCCTAATGCACCGGCTTGTTCAAGACCGAGCTGGGAGCGGGCGGTACTGCGGCTGCGCAACTGGCCGTTGGCTTCGTATTCGTACTTGAACTCGCCGCGTAGCTTATAGAGGGTTTGCACCAGTACACCGGCCGGGTCGTACTGGTAACGGCGGTGGATCGGGTTGTAGGCGTGCTCAACCAGTGACGAGGTATTGAGGCCGGTGTTGTCCACCTGCGACAGCTTGTTGTGGGACAAGGTCGAGGTAAACTGCCAGGCCTCGCACAGGTTATCGAGGCTCTGCAGTATGTAGTGGCCGCCTTCGGTGCACACCAGGTCCACCTGCTCTTGGATAATGTAGATGTAACTCGCGATATAGGCCTCCGGATACTAAAAAGCTGACTTAGAACGCCCACCCTCAACGAAAAACGCGCAAAGCTTAAAGAATCAGTTCATTAGGAAATTCTCCAACACAATAAATATCGAATAACTTTTTCACCCACTGAACATCGCACACTTTCGATATAGACTCAGCCACCAGCCCTATATCATCCGAAATATATCCTGCAGCATCCGAACTACCAATCAACCCGTATACTTTCTTAAACACATACTCTCGGATATCGCTTACACCCTTTTCATCGCTTTTAGATGAGTATTCAATTTTTTTCAATTCCTCAAATGCACCGGTCCATGCAGAGTCGAAGATGACATCATCGCGCCTATCCAATGCTTCATCCCAATCATGCACACTACACACAACAGCCTCAAAAAAACTATCCTGCTGGATTATGCGCCTCAAATCATCCAAAGAGTCTATTTTCATCTTAGCCCATCCTCTCTAAGCCAATTTTCTATTAAATTGACTGCTGCGCGCGGCGTCAAATTTTCACCAAATACATGGGTTCCGTTCGGCGAAACGACATCAACTTTGTTATGATGCAAATCCTTTTAAACCTCACGATATGCCGCAAAAGGTTGATCATCTGTACCTGGGAAATTGCCTTGCCGAGGCCCGACCGGTCCTCTTTCTGCCTGATGTAGAGGCCAATATTCATGCCCTGGGTTTCCACCTCTAGGTAATCGTGCTGGCCGCGTTTTATCTGGTCTACAAACGGCGAAAAGTCTACCTTTCGACTTTCGCACCGATGGCACATGATGTCCCGATTTGCTCACCACCATACTTTCTCGCACCAACCCCAAAAATCAACTCCTGTGAGGGGGGCTAGACACATAACGATAGAGATTGAAACCTCCATCCAAACCTATCGGATTTGCCCGTGCTTGTTGGGTGGCGCTGTGGATGCTCAGCAAGCGGTCGGCCTCGTCGTACGCGACGTCTTGCCAGGCATCGAGATTGACCTTGGCCATCAGTCGGCCAAGGCCATCACGCTCGAGCTACGTATGCAGCTCTGGGCGTTCGCCGATGAGCCCTCATTGGCCGCAACACCAACAATCAGACTAAAAGACAGGGTCCAATAGCCTCATACCATCACTTTTCATACCTGTTAACAAACTCCGCATAAGCGGCAGGCGTACTTAGGACTTTTGCTGAATTATTCTCCACAACCTCAGCCGTATCATCATCCGTAACAGTGACAAATAGTGTTGGATTTTGCACGACAAACGGATCAAAAAAACGCTCCTTACCAAGCTCTTTCAACACGTTCGTCATGGACAAATATAGATTCTCTCTGAAAGCCGCAATTTCATCGCGCCCAGATGCTTCCCTTAACTCCTTGGATATCCCTTTAAACAGATCGCCGCGCCAGGCTTCATATTCCCACTCTGAGGTAGCCCATTGATAGTAACTACGAGACTCATCGCGATCCTCTTCATCCTCATCCTGAAGCTTTAGCTCCAGTGCCTCAAGAGAATTAGCTGCCATTGCAACTGTCATTGCGCTAGTATCTGTATAAAGGGCGAATGTATAGAAATGCTCACTTGGCCGTGCATCATGCAAATCTTTAATTGCCTGCTTCACAATGGACGAAACTTCAACTTCAAAATTCTTCCAATCCATCATCCTCTCCTAGGAACCACCAAAAATTTCAGCACCAATTTTTTGCAACTCACCCGTCATGGCGAAAGCTTCCTTATTGAAGGGTAAATCTTGAGCCATAATGGCTTTATCCGCCGCTTCAAGCTTGCCTGCAACCAGCTTCGCGTTCGCTATCGTATGACCTTGGTTTTCTGCCCACATCATGGCAGATGTATCGTGCCCAGGATCGATTTTGTATTTAGCCAGCACCGCCCTACTACGCTCTAGGGCTTTTTGCATGCCTGGAGATCGCGCAAAATCACCTTTGAATACTATATGGTGAGCGTGTGGTCGCTCCATTGTCGCCGGTGGACGTGTTTCCGTCTTCTTCGCGTAGTAAGCCCCCCAGTCTTTTCCAGCACACAGCCCCCAAGCATCAGTCCAGGTAACCGGGTTACGTGTGTACTCATAGAAGTTGAAACTCCCCAATAATCCGATCGGGTCTTGAGCGATAAATCTACCAATTTCGGGATCATAGAAACGATACGTATTGTAGTGCAGGCCGGTTTCGTCATCGAAATACTGCCCCTGAAAGCGCAGATTCTGCTCGACCTGCTTGACGGCCAGATCCTCAATCGCCCCCCACGAACGGTACGTCGCCTGCCAAACGATCTTGCCATCGCTGCCCGTCAGCTCCAACGGCGTACCAATCTGGTCAGTATGGAAGTAATAAAGCTTCTGCGCTTGCCCTTCAGCCTGATCAACCCGCGCCAACGGCGCATAACTACCCGGCTCGTAAAGGTACAGGATGTTCTGCCCAGGCGTTTCCTCCCGCAGCATCCGCAAGCCTTGCCACAGAAAGCGCTTCTGTTCGACCTCGCCGTTGATCTCAGCCCGCTTGGCCACCCGCCGCCCAAGGCTGTCGTAACGGTACTCGCCTCGGCTTGCCAGCTTGCCATTGACCAACGTCTCTGCCCGCACCAGCCGGTTCTCGCAGTCGTAGCTGAAGCTTTGCAGCTTGCTATGCCCCGAGCGCTTCTCGATCAGGTTGCCCCACGGGTCGTAGCGGTACTCCTGATCCCGCCACTGTTTGATGCGGTTGTCCTTGACCTTGGCAAACTGCCGCGCATTGAAGTCCAACCGGTTGGCTGCCGGGTCATAACGAAACTCTTCGCTGCCCACCAGCGAGCCGGTATCACGGCTGCGCAACTGGCCGTTGGCTTCGTACTCGTACTTGATCTCACCACGCAGTTTGTCCAACGTGCGCACCAACTCCCCCGCCGGGTCGTACTGGTAACGGCGGTGAATCGGGTTGTAGGCATGCTCGACCAGCAACGAGGTGTTAATGCCGGTGTTGTGCACCTGCGAGAGCTTGTCGGTCGGCAAGGTCGAGGCAAACTGCCAGGCCTTGCGCCCCATGGCGTCATAACCGAAGCAACTGGTGAGCTTGCCCTGGGTGCGGTACACCTCGCGGTGCAGGTCATCGCGCTCCATGTCACTGATGACCTGGCCGTCCAGGTTCAACTGGTGCAAATGGCCGCTGCCGTAGTACAGGTGGTTGACCTTGCGGCCATCTGGCAACGTCAGCGTGGTCAAGTTGCTGAGTACATCGTACTCATAGCCCAAGGCACCGCTCGGGGTCAGTTCCTGTGTCAGGCGCCCTAGAAGATCATTGCCGTGGACAGGTCGAGACCAACCGTAACTCATGCACCAACTGCGAACATCGGTACGCGCTTGGTTTCGTGTCTCCAAACTCTGTAGCTTACCAGTACTGACTCTGCCACATGACACGGAGAGCCGTCGCCGAATACTCTTGAAGAGTACGATTGATCAGCTTACAACCTTATGCGCACCTATCTCACCAACAACTTAATCTCTTTAAATATCGTTGAATTCAGCCCACGTATCATATGTATATTTCTCATCAACCGCTTCAAACCTGACACCCTTCAAACCACTGGCGGCAGCTTTAAATCTCTCACTGCAAAACAACTCCAACGTTTCCTGACATCTAAAAAGATCACCTTCCAATGTCGGAGTCATCACGAAACTCGAAATGCTCTCTATACTCACAGAACCTGGATAAATCGGACTTTCTACCTCTAAACCGGTGACCATGTCTTTTGAGACCTCAAACACCGACTTGCTCTTATCTAGCGCCGCCAGACTTTCACCAGGAATAAATATATAAAACTCATCCTTCCGCGAAGCCCCGCCATATGATATTTCGAGTGGGATAGCCCTGTACTTTGCGCCCACGCCATCGCAAACTTCTAAGAATCTTTTCGACACGTAAGTGTCGCCAAGCTCATAGAAGTCGAAATCCAAATCATTGAGTGGCACTTCAAGACTGGTCAGTTCCAGAGCATACATCTTTTCTATCACCAGCTCCATTGGGTTAATCTCGAAAGCGCCCCACTCAAACTCTTCACAATTAAAAAAACCCGACAATACAGTCGGACAGCCCGCATCATGAGAGTCATAGCGCAGAGCATAATATTTCATACTACTCACAGTAGCCTCCCAGTAACAGAGTCCACTACAAAATTATTATTCATTAGATTTTCTCTTGCGAAATTCTGAATCTTACCAATACCCAACACCAACTGGGTGTCTGAAATTTTTCCAGCGCTGAATGCGTCATTTAGTGCTGACACTTTGGTCTCTATCGCCTTAGTATATCGAGAATGGCTAGACCAATGCCCAGGAAGATCAATTTTTTGCGTCAAACCTTTAGTGCCAGGCAAAAATATACCATTGGATGCCCCGTCATCGTTGAACCCCATTGATCGGAGTCTGTTAAACATTTTTGCATAACGCGGCTTCTTAAGGATCTCTTCCGGAATGAGGTGATGGTTCGCCATCCCATCGCCTTTTTTGGCACCCATGCTATTACCCAGCTTCGTCGAACACCACCCCAGCGGATCGATTTCCTGAACAGGATTTTCAGCATATAAATAGACATTAATTCCACCTGCAAGCCCTATAGGATCCTGGGACAGAAACCGTCCGAGCTCAGCATCATAGAAACGGAACGTATTGTAATGCAGCCCAGCTTCAGAATCGAAATACTGACCTGGGAAGCGCAGATTCTGCTCGACCTGATTGACGACCAGATTCTCTATCGCACCCCATGAACGATACGTCGCCTGCCAAACGGTCTTGCCGTCACTGTCCGTCAATTCCAACGGCGTACCAATCTGGTCAGTATGGAAGTAATAAAGCTTCTGCGCTTCCCCTTCAGCTTGATCAACCCGCGCCAACGGCGCATAGCTACCCGGCTCGTACAGGTACAGGATGTTCTGCCCAGGCGTTTCCTCCCGCAGCATCCGCAAGCCTTGCCACAGAAAGCGCTTCTGTTCGACCTCGCCGTTGATTTCAGCCCGCTTGGCCACCCGCCGCCCAAGGCTGTCGTAACGGTACTCGCCTCGGCTTGCCAGCTTGCCATTGACCAACGTCTCCGCCCGCACCAGCCGGTTCTCGCAGTCGTAGCTGAAGCTTTGCAGCTTGCTATGCCCCGAGCGCTTCTCGATCAGGTTGCCCCACGGGTCGTAGCGGTACTCCTGATCCCGCCACTGTTTGATGCGGTTGTCCTTGACCTTGGCAAACTGCCGCGCATTGAAGTCCAACCGGTTAGCTGCCGGGTCGTAGCGGAATTCCTCGCTCCCGATCAGCGAGCCAGTATCACGGCTGCGCAACTGGCCATTGGCTTCATACTCGTACTTGATCTCGCCGCGTAGCTTGTCCAGCGTACGCACCAGTTCACCGGCAGGGTCGTACTGGTAACGGCGGTGGATCGGGTTGTAGGCATGCTCGACCAGCAACGACGTGTTGATGCCGGTGTTATGCATCTGCGAGAGCTTGTCGGCCGGTAAGGTCGAGGCAAACTGCCAGGCCTTGCGCCCCATGGTGTCATAACCGAAGCAACTGGTGAGCTTGCCCTGGGTGCGGTACACCTCGCGGTGCAGGTCATCGCGCTCCATGTCACTGATGACCTGGCCGTCCAGGTTCAACTGGTGCAAATGGCCGCTGCCGTAGTACAGGTGGTTGACCTTGCGGCCATCTGGCAACGTCAGCGTGGTCAGGTTGCTGAGTACATCGTACTCATAGCCCAAGGCACCGCTCGGGGTCAGTTCCTGTGTCAGGCGCCCTAGAAGATCATAGCTGTAGCCAAGCTTTTCGACGGTGACACCCAACTGCCTGCCTGCAGGTGTAGGTTGACGCTGAATGCTCAACAGCCGGTCAGCGTCGTCGTAACCGAAGTCTTGTCGTGCATCGCCGTTGACTTTGGCCAGTAAACGGCCAATGGCATCGCGCTCGAACAGCGTGCTGCGCTCGGGACGTTCACCACTTTCGCCATAGCCGATTTCGTCGAGGCGAATCAGGTGACCGCCAGCGCGGTAGCTGAAGCGCAGGATCAGGTTGTCGACCCGTGCTACCTCACTCAAGCGGTCCGATACGCATAGACATACTGCCAATGGTTGACTTACGTCCTAATTTTTCAAAAGGTTGAAAGTCGTCACATGCGCTGGCCCTTAAATAGCCAATAAGAGGGTTAGCATAATTAATTTCGAGTGCAGTCTTTAACACTAGACCATAACAAACCTGAAGCTTATCAATTAACCCTACTACCCAACACTGATTTAACCGCGCCAATGTATTTCTTATCTTCATGCCTAAAAACGTCATCACCTTCTAAAAAGTAGGCTTTACATAGATAATCCATCGCTTTCGGATCTGCTTGTTCGTACAGGCACTGACCGAGCCGCAAGAGTACAAAACTGTTGTGAGAACCATCCGCACCACCCATGGCATCAAAAAATTCTTCCGCGGCATCAGCATAATTTTTCAAGTGAAAAATTGCATCCCCAACACTGGCTTTAAGCCAAACAAACGCATCCCACTGCACATATGGCTCGGGCAACTTTATCAACGCAACTCGATAAGCCTCAGCTGCCCTCAAGTACTCTCCTTTATCCATCAATTCGTTACCCTGCTCACTTAGAGCAAGAATTTCGTCATATAGCTGATCTGGCAAATCTTTCATTTTTCTTCATAGCCAGTAAAAAAATCCAGATATTTTTTATCAAACCCTTGAAAGGCTCTCCCCTTACCAAGCTCAAAGGCCTTTTTAAAAAACTTGTAAGCCGATTCTTTTTCATTCGCACCAAGATGAGATGCACCAAGGAGTATGAAACTTGACGTCTCGCGAGGGGGTTTTGTTTGAACTGCCCTAACTGCCCAAACTTTCGCTTCGTCATAGCACTCAAGCTCTAAGTAAAGCCTGGAATAACACTTGGCAATCCAATGAGCAAGATCCCACTGTTCTTTAGGCTCAGGCAGCATATTCCAAGATTCGCCGTACTTCTCCAGCGCAGATTCATAGGCGCCAGCCTCATGCAATAAATTACCCGCCTCTACAATCGCGACAATCTCTTGAGATAACGGCAAATTAATTTCCGACAAATCGTTCATGCACACCTCAATAGCTAAAATATTCATGCGGCCCGATAAAATTATCTGGCGACCTATAAAACTGGTTCAGCCTGGCACCTGCCGACCGATTGAATGAAAAGTGCTCTAACTCATAATTCTTAGAGTCAAGCATCCATTTCCGAACTTCTTTGGACTTGGCACCGAAGAAACCTCCGCGATCATTCCAATAAGTCACCGCATCATACTTGTGCGCCATGTCAGCTTCCGCAACCGAGTACCACTGCTTGTCTGTCGAACTTTTAAACTCCATTTCATTACCGCGACCTCGAATACGCCCCTCTTTTCTCATGGCCTCAATAACTTCTCGACCAGTTTTGCTGGATTTGCCCGGCGTCCTTCCTAAATACTCAGTCCGGCAGCTTAGTCCCCACGGATCAATCCACCCAGTCGAGTTAGGTGCAAATGCATATAAATTAATCCCACCCAGCAAACTTATGGGATCATGAGAAATAAACCTGCCTACTTCTGCATCATAGAACCTTAATGTATTATAGTGCAGCCCTGTTGCAGAATCGAAATACTGGCCCTGGAAGCGCAGATTCTGCTCGACCTGATTGACGACCAGATTCTCTATCGCACCCCATGAACGATACGTCGCCTGCCAAACGATCTTGCCATCACTGTCCGTCAACTCCAACGGCGTACCAATCTGATCCGTATGGAAGTAATAGACCTTCTGCCTTTCCCCTTCAACCTGATCAACCCGCGCCAACGGCGCATAGCTACCCGGCTCGTACAGATACAAGATGCTGTGCCCAGGCGTTTCCTCCCTCAGCATCCGCAAGCCTTGCCAGAGAAAGCGCTTCTGTTCGACCTCGCCCTCGATTTCAGCCCACTTGGCCACCCGCCGCCCAAGGCTGTCGTAACGGTACTCGCCTCGGCTTGCCAGCTTGCCATTGACCAACGTCTCCGCCCGCACCAGCCGGTTCTCGCAGTCGTAGCTGAAGCTCTGCAGCTTGCTGTGCCCCGAGCGCTTCTCGATCAGGTTGCCCCACGGGTCGTAGCGGTACTCCTGATCCCGCCACTGTTTGATGCGGTTGTCCTTGACCTTGGCAAACTGCCGCGCATTGAAGTCCAACCGGTTGGCTGCCGGGTCGTAGCGGAATTCCTCGCTGCCCACCAGCGAGCCGGTATCACGGCTGCGCAACTGGCCATTGGCTTCATACTCGTACTTGATCTCGCCACGCAGCTTGTCCAGCGTACGCACCAGTTCACCGGCCGGGTCGTACTGGTAACGGCGGTGGATCGGGTTGTAGGCGTGCTCGACCAGCAACGAGGTATTGATGCCGGTGTTGTGCACCTGCGACAGCTTGTCAGCCGGCAAGGTCGAGGCAAACTGCCAGGCCTTGCGCCCCATGGCCAGCTTACCGAAGTGATCAATCGCAACGGCGATTCGGTACGCCAGTTCGGCTACGCTGAAAAACTCATGACGCGGCACAGTAACGCTCTGGGCCTGATCTGCGAATACCGCTGGGAGACGCACGACGGCAAACCGCGCGTCGTCGAGCACTGGACCAGCGACGGCGAGCATTATCACTTCCGATACGACTTCGCCCAGCGGACCAGCTGGGCGACCGATGTGCTGGGCCGTGAACTGGAAATCCGTTACAACGAGGATAATCGCGTCATCGGCAGCCGTGACTTCGGCGGTGAATGCTATGGCATGGACTTCGACACCTCCGGCAATCTGGTCGGCATCAAGCTGCCTGATGGCAATCGCCTCGCCCTGAAGTACGACGAATTCTCCCGGCTGATCGAGGAAACCGACCCGCTGGGTCGCAAGATCAGCTACAAGCACTACCGCACCACGCCACTCATCACCGAAACCCGCTTCCCCGACGGCAGCGTCTGGCAGGCGCGTTACGACGAAAAAGGCAACCTGGTTGCCGAGATTGACCCGCTGGGTAACAAGACCCGGTATCTCAACAGCGATGACGGCCTGCCGCACACGATCATCGATGCCAACTTCAAGTCCAAGTATCTGTGGTGGAATGCCTACGCGCAGGTCGAGCGCTTCGAGGACTGTTCGGGCAAAAGCACCTACTACCGCTACGACGAACGCCAGCACCTGGTTGCCGTTACCGATGCGTTGAACCAGACCACTACGCTGGAACGCAAGCCCGATGGTGAAGTGCTTCGTATCAATCATCCGGACGGCACTGCGGAAACCTTTACCTACAATACTCTTGGCCAGGTGCTGAAGCACACCGATGGAAAAGGCCAGACAACCTACCTGCAACGCACCTCGCGCGGCCTGCCCAGCAGTCGCCAGGATGCCAAGGGCGAGTGGATCCGCTACGAGTATGACAAGGCCCTGCGCCTGACCGCACTGGTCAACGAGAACGGCGCGGCCTACCGCTTTGCCTATGACGCGTCGGACCGCCTGAGCGAAGAGGTGCGGGTGGACAACCTGACCCGGCGCTTCAGTTACGACGCCGGTGGTCATCTGGTGCGCCTGGACGAAATTGGCTATGGCGAAAGCGGCGAACGTCCGGAGCGCCATACGCTGTTCGAGCGTGACGCCATTGGCCGCTTGATGGCCAAGGTCAATCGCGATGCACGGCAAGATTTCGAGTATGACGAGGCTGACCGGTTACTGAGCATTCAGCGCCACCCAACAAGCGCGGGTAAGCAGCTGGGCATCACCGATGAAAAGCTAGGTTACATCTACGACCTGCTGGGGCGACTGACCCAGGAACTGACCCCAAGTGGGGCACTGGACTATGAATACGACCCACTTAGCAACCTAACTACGCTGACCCTGCCGGATGGCCGCAAGCTCAATCATCTGTATTACGGCAGTGGGCACCTGCACCAACTGAACCTGGATGGCCAGGTGATCAGCGACATGGAGCGCGATGATTTGCACCGCGAGGTGTGGTGTGTAAATTCCGCACTTGCTACCCGGTTGAGTTATGGCCGATTGCCGTGCAGAAGGCCACGTTCGCCGAAATGGAGCGCTCCGCTTTCAACGGCCACAGCGCCGACCTGGTCGCCCGCCTGAGCATCGATCTGGCCGCCACCGGCGACGCCCTGTTCGGGCAAATGCAAATCGACCGCCTGCGCTTCTTCCTCGACGGTGAAGCAACGCTGATGCTGCATTTGTACGAGCTGCTGTTCAACAACCTCGCCAAAGCGACCCTGAGCTTCCACGACCAAGGCCGCAGGCGCGAAATCGTGCTGCCAGCAGGTGCCCTGAGCGCTGTAGGTTATGGGCGTGACGAAGGCCTGGTGGACTATTCCGAACGCTCGTTCCTGGGCTACCGGCTGTTGCACGAGTATTTCACCTTCCCAGACAAGTTCATGTTCTTCGACCTCGGCGGGTTCGCTCGCCCCCTGAATGGTCAGGCCGTGGAACAGGTACAGGTCAATTTCTATTTCAGCGACTACGACCTGGGCGACCGCCTGGCGCGGCTGAGCCAGAACATCGGGCGCAACAACTTCAAGCTCAACTGCACGCCAATCATCAACTTGTTCCGGCAACAGGCCGAGCCGATCAAGCTTACCCATACGCGGCACGAGTACCCGGTCACCCCCGACACCCGCCTGCACAATGCCGCAGAAGTGGTGTCGATCGATCGGGTACGGCGCGTGCGCAAACTGGGTGGCATCGACCAGGTCGCCACCTGCCAGGCATTCTTCGAGCCGCGTGGCGAGCAAGACCCGCACACCAGCTTCTGGATCGCCCGCCGGCGCAACCAAGGCGATGCCACAGCCATGAGCATCCGCGTGGTCGACCGCGACCTGGAGCTGATAGACGCCAGCAGCGATACCCTCAGCATCAGCCTTACCTGCAGCAACCGCGATGTGCCGCTGATGCTGCCTTTCGGTGGTGAACGCGGTGATTTCAACATCCCGGCCAACTCGGTGATCAAGGACATCCGCTGCCTGCGCAAGCCCACCGCCACCATGCGTGTGCCACTGGGCAAAGGCCTTATCTGGCGGCTTATTGCGCACCTGTCGCTCAACCACCTGTCGCTGGTAAGCCAGGGCCGCGAAGTACTGCTCGAGTTGCTGTCGCTCTACAACTACCGCAACGTCTCGGCCATTCGTAAACAAATCAACGGCATCAAGGCTATCGCCAGCGAACCGGTGGTTGCGCGTATCGGCCACCCGCGGCCGAACTTCGTGCGCGGTGTGGGTATCACCCTGACGCTGGACGAAAGCCAGTTCACCGGCAGCGGTGTGTTCCTGTTCGGCATGGTGCTGGACCATTTCTTCGGCCAGTACTGTTCGATGAACAGCTTCACCCAACTGACGCTGCGTACCCAACAACGAGAAAAGAGAGTCGTCCAATGGCCAGCACGCACTGGCGATCAGCCCCTGGTCTGATCGATCAGGCCCGAGCCGAGCCGCACCGATTCGAATTTTTTCAATTGGTGCGCCTGCTTCGCCTGCACTACAGCCGCACCGGGCGCATGGACCTGGCAACGCGCCCGCACGAAGACCCGCTGCGTTTTCGCACCCAGCTGTCCCTGGCGTTCCCGGCGAGCGAAGTCAGCGACTTGCATTTCGAACGCGAGGGCAAGGTTTCGCCTGCCGGCCGGCCGTTGTCGGAGGTCCAGGTGACCTTCATGGGCCTGGTAGGGCCGTCTGGTGTGCTGCCACGCCCGTACACCGAGCTGCTGCTGGAGCGGCACGTACAGTATCGCGACGATGCTGCGCATGCGTTCCTCGACATGTTTTCGCACCGCATGACCACGCTGTTCTACGAAGCCTGGCAAAAATACAAGTTTCATATCGAACACGAGCGCAACGGCACATCGCGCTTCGACGGCTACCTGCTCAACATGGTGGGGTTCGGGCCCATGGCCCAGCGGCTCAAGTTCGAGCAGCAGCCCACGGCGCTGCGCCGCGAGCTGTTCAGCTACTTTGCCGGCCTGCTCAGCCAGAAGCCACGCAACGCCCTGAACCTGGAGCGCATGCTCGGCTTCTACTTCGCGCTGCCGATCAAAGTCCGCCAGTTCGCCGGGCGCTGGCTGCGCCTGCAGCCGGAACAATGTACCCAGCTGGGGCGGCGCAATGCCCAGCTGGGCCACAGTGCCGTGGCCGGTAACCGGGTCTGGGACTACCAGTCGTGCATCCGCATCGAGCTCGGCCCGCTTGGCCTGGCCGATTACCAACGGTTCCAGCCCGGCACCGCGTGCTACCGCAAGCTGGTCGAGCTGGTGCGCTTCTACCTGGGTGCCGAGCTGGATTTCGAAATTGCCCCGCGGCTCAAGCCCGAGGCTGTACCACCCGCCCAGCTCGGTCGCACAGGCAACCTTGCCCTGGGCTGGCTGGGCTGGCTCAAACGCCCTGGCCGTGACGCGGAGCCATCGCGTTGCGCCGTCTTCCACATTCCTTACGATGGGGTCGCCTTGTGAACCTGAAGTCTTTGTTCGCCAAGCTCAACGAAACCAGCCGCACGGCGACAGAAAGCGCTGCAGCCCTGTGCCTCTCGGAGCAACACTACGACGTGGAAGTCGAGCACCTGCTGTTGCAGCTGCTCGATGCCGGCGACACTGACCTGGCGCCAATCCTGCGCCACTACGATGTGGTCGCCGAGCGCCTGCAGGCGCAACTGGTAACGGCCCTGGGCACATTCAAGAAAGGCAACACCCGCACCCCGGCGCTGTCGCCACATATCACCCGCATGATCGAACAGGCCTGGCTGCTGGCATCGATCGAGTACGGCGTCGCGCAAGTACGCAGTGCCCATCTGCTGCAAGCCCTGCTGGACGATGCCGAACTGCATCGCGTAGTGGTCGCCTCGGCCCCTGAGCTGGAGAAGATCAACCCAGACGACCTTCGCCTGAACCTTGCCGCCCTGGTCGAGGGCAGCGCCGAATCGCGCCACGCCAGCGCCTTGGCTGGCCCAGCGGCACCGGCCCCTGCCACGGGCAAGGCTGGCGGCAAGACCCCGGCGCTGGACCAATACACGGTCAACCTTACCCAAAGTGCCCGCGAAGGCCGCATCGACCCCGTGCTTGGGCGCGAATTCGAGGTGCGGCAGATGGTCGACATTCTCACGCGCCGCCGGCAGAACAATCCGATCCTCACCGGTGAGGCCGGGGTGGGCAAAACAGCCGTAGTCGAAGGTCTGGCCCTGCGCATTGCCCAAGGCGACGTGCCGGCCGTGCTCAAGGATGTGGCACTGCATACCCTCGACCTGGGGTTGCTGCAGGCGGGCGCCGGGGTCAAAGGTGAGTTCGAGAACCGCCTCAAGGCAGTGATCGAAGAGGTCAAGCGCAGCCTGCACCCGATCATCCTGTTCATCGATGAAGCCCACACCCTGATCGGCTCCGGTGGCCAGGCGGGGCAAAATGACGCCGCCAACCTGCTCAAGCCTGCGCTGGCACGTGGCGAGCTGCGCACCATCGCCGCCACCACCTGGGCCGAGTACAAGAAGTACTTCGAAAAGGACGCAGCCCTCGCCCGCCGCTTCCAGGTGGTCAAGGTCGAAGAGCCGGATGAAGACAAAGCCATCCACATGCTGCGCGGCCTGCTAGGCAAAATGCGCGAACACCACAAGGTGGCGGTCATGGACGAAGCGCTGGTGCAGGCAGTGCGCCTGTCCAACCGCTACATCACCGGCCGCCAGCTGCCAGACAAAGCTGTCAGCGTGCTCGACACCGCCTGCGCACGCATCGCCCTGGCGCAAACCTCGCAGCCTGGCGCACTGGAAGACTGCCGTCGGCAGATCGACAACCTGCAAGCTGAAATCAGCGTGCTGGGCGACGAAGCCGGCAAAGGCCACGATCATGCCCGCCGCCTCGGCGAACTGCAGGCTGCCTTGCAAGCCGCGCAGTTGCAGGAACAGCAACTGAACACCCAGTGGCAACAGGAACTGGCACTGGTCGAACAGCTCAAGGCGCTGAGCGCCGCCAGTGAAGCCGACCCCGCGCAGCTCAATGCCCTGCGCAGCGAACTGGCCCGGGTGCAAGGCGACCAGCCACTGGTGCATGCCTTGGTCGACAGTGGCGCCATCGCCCAGGTCATCAGCGGCTGGACCGGTATCCCGCTGGGCAAGATGCTGCGCGATGAGATCGATACCGTTCAGCGCTTGCCTGAACTGCTGAGCCAGCGCGTACTGGGCCAGGACCATGCCCTGCACGAAATCGGCAAACGCATCAAAATTTCCCGTGCGCGCATGGAAGACCCGAACAAACCGATCGGCGTATTCCTGCTGCTTGGCCCCAGCGGCGTCGGCAAGACCGAAACCGCCCTGGCCCTTGCCGACACCCTGTATGGCGGTGAACGCAACCTGATCACCATCAACATGTCCGAGTACCAGGAAGCGCATACGGTATCCAGCCTCAAAGGCTCACCACCGGGCTATGTCGGCTACGGCGAAGGCGGCGTGCTGACAGAGGCGGTGCGCCGCAAACCGTACAGCGTGGTACTGCTGGACGAGGTGGAAAAGGCTCACCCCGATGTACTTGAACTGTTCTTCCAGGTGTTCGACAAAGGGGTGCTGGACGACGGTGAAGGCCGCGAGATCAATTTCCGCAACACGGTGATCATCCTCACCTCCAACACCGGCACCGAGCACATCATGCACACCTGCCTGAATGCCGAGCAGCAGCCCACCCCCGCAGCCATCATCGAAGGCTTGCGCGGTGAGCTGAACCAGGTATTCAAGCCAGCTTTCCTTGGCCGCCTGAGCATCGTGCCGTTCTACCCGGTGCAGGACCAGGTGCTGGAGCGCATCGTCGCGCTCAAGCTCGAGCGCATCGCCAAACGCTTCGCGCGCAACCACCAGGCCGAACTGAGCTACGAACCGGCGCTGGTGAAGGCCATCGCCGCACGCTGCACCGAAGTCGATAGCGGTGCGCGCAACATCGACAACATTCTGTCCCAGACCCTGATGCCCGAACTCGCCCAGCGCGTGCTAGAGCGCATGGCCCAGGGCACGCCCATCGAGCGCCTGGTCATCGAGCTGGGCAGCGATGGCGATTTCGCCTATCGCCTGGCCTGACCCGCACCCGGAGGTTTTTGCCGTCATGTACCACAAGCACACTGCCCTCAAACGCTTGACTGCCCTTGCCCTGCTGTTGGCAATGGCCGGCTGCGGGGTTACCGACCGCATCGGCAAGCGCATGGAAGACAGCTGGGCGGCCGACATGCTGGCCGACAGCGAAAAAGTCATTCTGACCTCTGATGGCGGCAACCAGCTCAACCCGGATGCCGACGGCAAACCGCTGTCGGTGGTGATGCGCGTGTACCAGCTGACCGACCTCGAGCGCTTCGCCGCCAGCGATGCCGGAACCCTGTGGGCTACCCCGCAGAAAGCCCTGGGCAACACCCTGGTGGAGGCACGCGAGATCACCCTGCTACCGGGCATCGGCCAGATCGACCAATGGCCGCTGGCCAAGAGCGCCCGGTATGTCGGCGTGGCAGCGTTTTTCCGCGACGAGCAGGATGCCCGCTGGAAAGTCGCCTTCGACGCCGACTCGCTGCGCAAGGACGGGATCTGGTTCTCATCGGACGGCCTGCGCGTGCTGGTGGACAAGACCGAGATCCATGCCATGCGCGGTGTGGACGTATTGAACAAGCCGCCGACCGCCGAGCAGCAGGCCGCCGCCGAGCGCGCCAGGCAAGCCGCGCCTGGCCTCACCGACAAAGTGCAGGACGCCGCGCTGGACAAGGCCAGCGATATGGCTGGCAAATCAGCACAAAACGCCGTCGACAATTCCTTCAACTCTTTCGTGGATAGCGTCAAATGAGCAAGCAGAGCCGGGTGATGTGGTCGGAAGGCATGTTCCTGCTGCCCCAGCACTTTCAGTATCAGGACGAGTTTCACCAACACCAGTTGGCCGAAGCGACCCTGCGCAGCACCCCCTTCCACTGGGGTGTACAGGCGCTGCAAGTGGACGAGGACGCCCTGAGCAACGGCTCGCTGCAACTCAAGCGCCTTAAGCTGGTTTTCCCCGATGGCAGCCTGTACGACGCGCCGCAGCACGACCCACTGCCGGCCGCGCGTGACCTCAAAGACCTGCTCAAGGCCAACGACCTCAAGGTGTACGCTGCCCTGAAGCTGCCCGAGCCGTTCGGCCTCAACTACGTCGAAGACGGCCAGGAACACAAGGCAGCGCGGCGCTATCGCAAACAGTTCGACACCCTGCCCGACCTCAACGAAGGCGAACTGGAGAACGAGATCACCAGCCTGCGCCTGAACGTCGTGCTGCTGGTCGATGGCGATAGCCTCGATGGCTATAGCTACTGCCCACTGGCCAAGCTGACCCGCAACAGCATGGGCGGTTTCAATCTGGACCCGCATTTCGTCCACCCTACCCTGCACCTGGGTTGCCACGAAACCCTGGCCGGCATTGGCAAGCGCCTGCTCGGCGCCTTGCAGGCCAAAAGCAAGGCACTGTCTGGCCGGCGCCGCGAACGCGCCGACCAGATCGCCGAGTTCGGCTCCAGCGACGTCACCTTGTTCTGGCTGCTGAACACCGTCAACCGGGCGCACCCGCAACTGGCCCACCTGCTGGCCCACCCACGCCTGCACCCAGAGCGCCTGTACCTGTTCCTTGCCGACCTTGCCGGTGGCCTGCTGACCTTCACCCTCGACACTCAACTGGCCGACATCCCCGAGTACGACCACCACGACCCCGCCGCATCGCTGGTCAAGCTGGACGAGATGATCAGGGTGATGCTGGACAACGTCGTGCCCAACCAGTGCATCGTCATCAACCTCACCCAGACCAAACCGTCGTATTGGCAAGGGCAGTTGCACGACCCGCGCCTGGTCGAGGCCGACTTCTACGTGTCGGTCCATGCCGACATGCCCGGTGCCAGCTTGCTGGAACTGGTGCCGCGGGCCTTCAAGATCGGCTCGCCCGAAGACATCGAGGTGGTGGTCAACAGTGCCATGCCCGGCGTTACCCTCAACCACGCCGCGCGGCTCCCCAACGCGATCCCGGTGCGCCTGGACAACCAGTACTTCGCCATCGAGCCGCATGGCCAGGTGTATGAGCGAATGATGAACGCCCAGACCATCTGCTTCTACGCGCCCAGCGCCTTTACCAACCTCAAGCTTGAACTGATGGCGGTGCTCAAATGACCGAAGCCGTACTGCAACAGGGCGCTACCATGCCCACCCCTGCCAAACCGTCGCTCAAGGACCTGGTGCAAGACTTCATCAGCATGGCGCTGATCGTGCGCCGTGGCCGCCAGGTCACTTCGGTGCAGGCCTTCGAAGGAAGTGTCGAACGCTTCTTCGCCAACCTTGAACGTGACGCCCGTGCCGCCAACTACAGCGCCGAACAGGTCAAGGATACCCAGTACGCGCTTTGCGCATTCCTGGATGAAAGCGTGTTGCGCGCTGGCGACAACGCGTTGCGCCAGCACTTCGAGCTGCAACCCTTGCAGTTCCGCTATTTCGGCGTGCACCTGGCGGGTGAAGGCTTTTTCGAAAAGGTCGAGGCTCTGCGGGGCGATGTCAAACAGAACCTCGATGTGCTCGAGGTTTATCACCTGTGCCTGGCGCTTGGCTTCGAGGGCAAGTTCAGCCTTGGCCAGAAAGACCAGCTGCGTTACCTGGCCAACACTCTCGGCCAGGACATCGCCCGCTACCGCAAGGCACCCAAGGCCTTGTCACCGGACTGGGCACTGCCGGACCAGGTGTCGCAGATGCTGCGCCACGAAGTGCCGCTGTGGGTGTACCTGGCGCTGATCGCGCTGGTTTGCGTCGCCGTGTACCTGACCCTTGACTGGTTGCTGGACAAGGACGTCGCCGCCCTCTCCGAACAAATCCGCCAGCTGTTCAGTGCCTGAGTGCACCTCAGGTAGCCGAGTCAGGAAGACATGAAAACATTACTGCGCCTCTTGAAAAGTTTCTGGGTTCTGCTGCTACTGCTGTGGCTGGGGAGCCTGTTGGTCTGTTGGCTGGTGTCGCCGCTGCTGCCGTGGCTGCAGCAGCACCTGCCCGAAGCCCTGGCCATCATCAGCGCCTGCTTCCTGCTGGCCGTCGTGCTGCGCCAGTACCAGCGTATTCGTGCCGAGCACAACCTGGAGAACCTGCTGCAGATCGAAGTCGACCGCTCGTGGAATGCCACCGGCGAGTTCCGTGACCAGCAGGTACTGCGCGAGCGCCTCAAGCATGCCATCAGCATGCTGCGCACCGACCGCTCCGCCGGCGGCGGTGGCAAATCGGCGCTGTCCGACCTGCCCTGGTACCTGGTGGTCGGCATGTCGGCGGCAGGCAAGACTTCGCTGCTGACCCACTCCGGCCTGTCAGCCAGTATCGCCACCGCCAACGACAGCGAAAGTGGCACCCAGCACTGCGACTGGTATTTCAGCCCCGACGCGGTGATGATCGACACCGCCGGCCGTTACCTGCGTGACGACCAGTCGGCAAGCGAGTTTTCGGCGTTCCTGCGCATGCTGCGCAAGCAGCGCGGCAAGGCAGCGATCAATGGCCTGGTGCTCGTGGTCAGCCTGCCCGAACTGCTGGCCGCCAACAGCGAAGAGCGTGATGCCCTGGCAGCGCAGCTGGTAGCCCGGGTGGAAGAATACGCCCAGTGCCTCGACACCAACCCACCGCTCTACCTGATGCTCAGCAAGACCGACCAGTTGCCGGGCTTCAGCCAGGCTTTCGATGGCCTGGACTTGCACCAACGCCAGCAACCGCTGGGCATGACCTTCGCGTTGTCGGAAATCCGCAATCAAGGCCTGCAGGCCGTGCTGCAAGCGCGCCTGGGCAACCTGCACAGCCACATTCGCCAGCACGTCGACGCACAAGTGATCGCCTTGGGCGCTGCAGCCGACAGCACGCTGCTGAACTTCCCGCAATACTTCGCCGCGCTGGGCGGTGTGCTCGAGCAGTTCCTCGGGCACTTCACCCACGGCCAGCGCAGCGGCGCCCCACTGATGCTGCGCGGCCTGTACTTCACCAGCGCCCTGCAGACCGGGCAACAACTGGGGCACGTGTACGAAGACGCCATCGCCGACGAATTCGCCTTGCAGGCGGCCGAGGATGGCCAGGCCGAACAGGCTGGCACGACAACGGGCAACCGCAGCTACTTCATTACCGACACCTTCCGCCGGGTCATTTTCCCCGACCGTGACCTCAGCCTGTATCACTCGCGCCAAGGCCGCCAGGCGGGGCTCAGCCCGCTGCTGCTGGGCCTTGCCGTTGCCGCCGGCGTGCTGCTTGTCAGCTGGCAGGCAGTGTCGTTCGTCAACAACCGCCAATGGCTGGACAATCTGCGCCTGCAGCTGGCGCAGATAGGCCAGGCCGAAGACAGCCAGCAGCAGTTGGCCGCGGGCAAAGGCCTGCAAGTGCTGCGCGAGCAGATGGCCACTGTCGAGTCGCATCGCACACAAGGCGTGCCGCTGCGCCTCAGCGCCGGCCTGTACCACGGTGAGGCGGTTGACCAGGTGACCCGCAGCGCGTATCTGGCGCAATTGCGCAGCCAGGCCCTGGAACCGATCGCCCGTAGCCTGCAAGTGCAAATGCGCGCGTTCAATACCTTCGCCGCGGGTATCAACCAGTCACTGGAGTTCACCCCGGCCCCGCCGAAAAAGCGCAACGCCAAGCCATTGGCCCCAGCGGTTGCAGCCAAAGCGCAGGCCGCGCTGGCCAACACCCGCGCAGGCGCCCATGCGGCCAAGGTCAACCTGGCCACAGCCAGCGATGCCGCCGAGCTGTCCGCGACCACCGGTGGCCTGTCGTTGTCCGAAGAGATGCTGGGGCGCCTCGACGAGCAGCAAGTCGCCTCGATCATCGATGCCTACAACACGCTCAAACTGTACCTGCTGCTGACGGCACCCGATGCCCACCCAGACCCGGCCTTCATTGCCGCAAGCCTGCCACAGGCCTGGGCCGCGGCGGCCGGCGAAGGCACCCCCGCCAGCGCCGACGTGATCGCCGCAAACACTCCGCTGTACGTGCAGTTGCTGGAACAGGGCCAGGCGCCCTCACTGCCACGCAACGACCAACTGATCAACGAAACCCGGCAGAACCTCAAGTCGTTCATGATTTCCAGTTCGCTGGTCGATCGCGAATACCTGCGCCTGCAACTCGAATCCAGCCGCCAATTCCCGGCACTGAGCCTCAACGACCTTGTGCCTCAACCTGGGCGCGCACTGCTGTACGGGTCGGCCGGGGTACCTGCGATCTATACCCGCCAAGGCTGGGATACGTTCGTCAAGCCTGAACTGATCAAGCTGGTATCGAGCAACTTGCGCAACGAGTCCGACTGGGTACTGGACGGCGACGGCGGCGATGC
Organism: Pseudomonas sp. BJP69; assembly: GCF_007633355.1. Classification (NCBI taxonomy): domain Bacteria; kingdom Pseudomonadati; phylum Pseudomonadota; class Gammaproteobacteria; order Pseudomonadales; family Pseudomonadaceae; genus Pseudomonas; species Pseudomonas sp. BJP69. The sequence goes on along the minus strand of NZ_CP041933.1, from coordinate 2,393,717 downwards.
CCTGGTGCAGAAGGCCAACTTCGTGCGCGAATTCATGAGCCGCTACAAGCGCGATTACACCCAAGCCTGGTACAAGATGGTCAGTAGCGTGGGCGTGCGCCACTTCGCCGACCTGGCATCGGCGACCCAGCAGTTGGGGCTTTTGAGCGACGTTCAGCACTCTCCCGTAAAGAACCTGCTGCAAGCTGTGAACGACAATACCCAGTGGGACCTGCCGGTCAAACGCGAAGTACCGTCGGCCGGCACTGGTCGTGATGACGGTTTCTGGAGCAAGGTTACCGGGCTGTTCGACGCCAACGACAGCCTGCCTGCCAACGTAGCCCCGGCCCTGCCGGCGGTGGACGATGGCAGCCTCGCCAAGCGCTTCGAACCGGTTGCCCGTGTATTCGCCCAGAACAACGCCGAAGGCGCCGACAGCACCATCATGGACCGCTATCTGGCGGCGCTGCGCAAGCTCAAGGTCCGCATGAACAACATCCAGCGGTCGCAGGATGTCGGCAAAAGCAGCAAGCAGCTGATCAGCGAAACCCTGGAAGGCCAGCCAAGCGAGGTCACCACGGTACGCAATTACGTGGAAACCAGCGTCGACACCAGCCAGGACAGCCTGTCGCGTTCGCTGCAAGGCTTGTTCAACCTGCCGATCCAGTACGCCTGGGCGACCTTGCGTGACCCGGCCGGCCAGCAGATCGCCAAAGCCTGGGCGCAGCAGATCGCCAAGCCCTGGCAGCAGGTCATGGCGCACCGCTACCCGATTGCCGGTGGTAGCCGCAACGAAGCCTCGGTCAAAGACCTGCAACGTTTCGTAGACCCTGACTCGGGGCTGCTGCCGGCCTTCAAACGCAACGAAATCGGCAACCTCGCCGGCGGCGAAGGCCTGGGCGTGGGTGATGGCAAGGCACCGGCGTTGGTCAACCCTGGCATGCTCAACAGCATCGACCGGGCCAGTTCGGTAGGCCAGGTGATCGCCAGCCTGTCAGACCGCGACAACGGCTTTGAAATCATGCTGGAGCCCTCGGCCAACTTCACCGACATCGTGTTCACCCTCGATGGGCAGGAACAGCACTACCGCAACGGCCGCAGCAGCTGGAGCCGCTTCGCCTGGCCAGGCACCAGCAACGCCCCGGGCGCTCGCCTGGATGTGGTCACGCTCAGTGGCGCACGGGTAACGGTGTTCGACTTCCCTGGGCGTTGGGGCCTGCTGCGCATGAACGAAAGCGCCCGCGTCGACGACCTCGACGGCATCCAGCAGCGCTTCAGCTGGAACACCGCCAATGGCCGAGTGAGCCTGGTGGTGCGCAACTTCGGTGGGGTAAAACTGACCGACCTGAGCCAGGTCAAGGCCCTAAGCGCACTCAACGACAGGAGTGCCCAATGATCGGCTGCTTCGGCAAACTGCCATCGAGCGCAGACTTCGTCAGCCTGCATGGCGCGGCGGAGGAAGTCTGCGAATTCGACAGTTGGCTGCAGACCTCGCTGGCGGCCATGCGCCACCGCGAAGACTGGCAGGCACTGTTCGATGGGTTGCCGATGTGCTTCTTCACCTACCGCGCACGCAATGGCAACTGGCTGCTGGGCGGGCTGTTGAGCTCGCGTGACGCCAGTAACCGGCGCTATCCGTTCTTCATCTACCAACTGCTCAAGGGCAAGGAAGGCATGGCCCTGGGCAACCCATTCACCTTGGGCGAGCTGTTCTGCGCGCAGATAAAGCCTTTGCTGCACCAGGCCGTGCAAGGTGCCGACGGCACCCGCCTGTTCGAACGGGTCAAGGCCTTGCGCCCCCTGCAAGCCCAGGACCTGGACCTGTTCCGCCGGGTGCACGCCAAGTTCCTGCGTGACTTCAGCTTCACCGATATCGCGCGTGCACTGCACGGCTCCTGGCCAGGTTTCGACAGCGCCGCCGCTTTGACACGGCTGCGCGCATGCCGGCCGGCGCTGCACAGTGACTTCGAGGGTGGCATTGAGTTGCCCCTCCCCGCTGAGCGCGGTTTGAAAAACCCTACAGCCGATCTATGGCTGACTTGGCTGTGCCACATGAACGGGCAGCCAGATACGCCAGCCGTGAGCCTGCTGGCAGACGATTTCATGCACCCGCGCCTGTTCTGCTTCCCGTCACGCCACGCCAGCAGTGCCTATCGCCTGCTCTGCGGCTGTGCCGAAGCCCAGCAGCATCTGGCGCTACTGGGCCCTGCGGCATCGGCCCGCGGCCAACACGACTTCGATCTACCCCTTGAACGCGTTATCGAGCAATTCGTCGATGCGCTGGATGCGACGCCTGTATGAACAAGATCAAGTACTACTGCCTGCGTTACCAACCCTATCTGCTGGGGGTGGCGTTTTTCCTGGTGATCTTCCTGGTATGGGCGATCGGCAGCGCGTTGGGCTTCGCTTCGCTGCACAGCCTGTTGGCTGGCATCGGGGCTTTCCTGCTGCTGTCGGCGGGCTACGTCCTGCTGCTGTACCGTGGCGCCGGCCAGCATCACAACCTCGAAGGCTTGCTGCGCGACGACGCCGACCAGGCTGTACTCAATGCCACGCCGGCCGACCGCGAGGAGGTCAGCCTGTTGCGCGAGCGCCTGCTGCAGGGCATCGAGCGCCTGCACAAGAACACGCCACGCGGCACCTCTGCCAAAGACGCCCTGTACGCGCTGCCCTGGTACCTGGTGATCGGCCAGCCCGCCGCTGGCAAGAGCACCATGATCCTGCAGTCCGGCCTCAACTTCCCTTACGCCGAGCGCGAAGGTGCACGCGTCGCAGGGTTGGGTGGCACGCGCAACTGTGACTGGTTCTTCAGCTCTGAAGCGGTGCTGCTGGACACTGCCGGGCGCTACATGAACAGCCCGGAAGAGGCCGGCAAGTGGCGTGGCTTCCTGCAGTTGCTGCGCCAGCACCGGCAACGCTGCCCGCTCAACGGTCTGATCGTCAGTGTCAGCATCGCCGACGTTGTGCACGGCTCGGCCGAAGACCAGCAGCGGGTGGCCAAGCGTTTGCGCGAACGCATCCAGGAAAGCTGCGCCTTGCTGGAAGTGCGCCTGCCGATCTACCTGGTATTCACCAAGTGCGACCTGATACCCGGCTTCACCCCCTTCTATCGCCAGCTGGATGAGGCCGCGCGCGGCGAAGTGATGGGCAAGACCTTCGCGCACAAAGGCTACGAACAGGCGGACTGGGGCCAGCGTTTTGGCCAGGCGATGGACGACCTGACCCGCTACTGGCAGCAGGTTGCCAGCCAGCAACTGGTGCAGCAGGACATTCAGGTAACGCGGCAAAACGACGCCGCTTACCGCTTCCCGCTGGAGCTGGCCGCAATCAAGCCACGGCTGCAGGCGTTCGTCGACAGCCTGCTGCGGGCCAACCCCTACCAGAATGCCGAAATGCTGCGTGGCTTCTACTTCACTGCCGCCTTGCAGGCCGATGAAGCGCTGTGGGGCAGCCATGGCCAGCATGTTGCCGAGCGTTTTGCCCTGGAATACGGCGAAGGGGCGGTCAGCGCAGGCAGCCAGCCTGCGCCGCTGTTCATCAACAGCCTGTTCCGCAAGGTCATCATCCCCGACCAGCACCTGGTGGCGCTGTACACCAGCAACCACCGCGAGCGCCGGCGCAAGGCCGCCTGGGTGGCCTGTGCCAGCCTCGCCGGGTTGGTGCTGTGCAGCCTGTGGGGCTGGTCGTACCTGAACAACCGTGCGGTGCTGGGCAGCATCGCGAGCGAGCTGGCCGAGGCCAAGCGCCAGGACCAGGCTGCCGCTGGCCAGTACGCCGCCTGGCGCAGCCTGGACCGCCTGCGCTTCTGGGCCGCCCATTACTACCGGCAGCACCGTGAGCAGGGTGTACCGTTCAGCCTGCGTCTGGGCCTGTACCAGGGCCATCAGGTTGAGCCGCTGCTGCGCGACCGTTACTTCACCACCCTGCAGCAGGTGATGCTCAAGCCCACCGCAGACAACCTCACCCGCACGCTCTACCTGCTGACCACACTCAAGGTCTACCAACGCAATACCCGCGAATTGCAACCGGTGAGCGGCGTGGACAGTGTGGAGGCCGAAGCCCTGCCACATGACAACCGCGCCCAGTCGATCGCCGATTTCGGCAAGGCGACACTGGACACCTACGTGATGCTTTCGCCCGCACAGCGGGAGAAGGCCGACCCAGCGTTTCTCAAGGCGCACCTGCCCGACTACTGGTACCCGGCCATCGCTCGGCACACCGGCCACAGCCTGTCCGAGGCCAACCAGGGCAAGGGCGACCAGGACTACCTGTACGCCAGCCGGCAGATCACCTTCTATGCCGACCAGATCCGCGAAACGGATGTGCCGCGCATTCTCGACAACGCCTTCCTGATTTCTAGCTCGCGCAACTACATCGACAGCCTGCGTGCCCAGTCGCTACGCGCGATCGAGACCATCACGCTGGAATCGGACACCTTGTTCGCCTTTGGCCGGGCAGATTTCCAGAGCCTGAAAAGCGAGGGCCAGAACCAACTCAGTGCCATCGCCAGCAAACTGTTGAACACGCCCAATATCGGCAAGATCGTCATCTCCGGCCACGCCGACCAGCTCGGTGACAGCCAGAGCAACCTGCAGGTATCGAAACAACGGGCGCAAACCATTCGGACTTATCTGGTCGGCAAGGGCGTCCCAGCCGAACTGGTGGTGGCCCAAGGCGAAGGCAGCCGTAAACCGTTGGTCAACTGTGACATGCAACAGGCACGGGCCCAGTTGATCAAATGCCTGGAGCCCAACCGCCGGGTAGAAATCGAAGTGCGCGGGCTCAACTGAGCGCGCGCCGCACCAACCGGCTACCTGGGCTCACAGGAGGAGCACCGGGTGGCGGCACGCTACCTCTGCCGCCCTGTTGGCGAGGTGAAAAACCAAGGGTCGCATGAGCAACCCTTTACCAGTTGTTAATGGAGAGTTTCACAATGGCATTTGACGCGTATATCCAAATCGACGGCATCCCAGGCGAAGTACTGGACGAAAAGCACAAGGACTGGATCGAAGTGCTGGGCTACGAGTACGGCGCCACCCAGGCGACCTCGGCGACTGCCAGCTCCTCGGGCGGCGCGTCGTCCGAGCGTGTTGCCCTGAGCGACTTCAAGATCCGCAAATCGGTCGACAAGGCATCGGCCAAACTGTTCGAGCACTGCTGCACCGGCAAACACATTGCCAAGCTGAAGCTCAACGTCAACCGCGCCGGTGGTGACAAGGTCACCTACCTGACCATCGACATGGAAGAAGTCGTGGTGTCGTCGGTCAGGTTCGTTGCCGGTGGCAACCAGGCCGGTGAAGACAAGGCGGTCAGCGACCTGCCGATCGAAGAAATCACCTTCAACTTCGCCCGCATCAAAACCACCTACACCCAGCAGAACCGTACCGACGGCCAGGCCGGCGGCAACATCGTCGGTGGCTGGGACCGCACCGCGAACAAAGTCTTCGCCTGATTACCTGCATGCCCAGGGCCGCTTCAGCGGCCCATCCTTCACAGCGTGCCAGCCAGCCTGGCACGCTGTTCACTAGCCAGAACCTGAGTGCTTTATGCCTGACATTCTCAATGACCTCTCGCTGGCCGCACTGGTCGCACCCATCGAAGGTGGCAGTGGCGAAGACTTGAGCTTCTCTGCGTTGTTCGACCAGATCAAGGAGGCGCGCCGGGCTGACCCGGACTACCTGACCCAGGGCGACTGGCAAACCGATTTGAAAACCGCCGACTGGGAGCAGGTGATCAACTTGTCTGCCCAGGGCCTCGCCCAACACAGCAAGGACCTGATGCTGGCAGCCTGGCTCAGCGAAGGCCTGGCCCAGCGCGCGCACTTCGAAGGCATCACCTTCGGCCTGGAACTGACTGAACAGTTGCTGCAGGCGTTCTGGGAAAACTTGTACCCAACCCTCGAAGAGGGCCTTGACGAGCGGGCGGCCCGGTTGTCCTGGCTCAAGAGCACACTCACCGACATCGCCGGTGGCTTGCCCATCACCCAAGGGCAGAATTTTGGCGTGTTGCGTTACGACGAATCACGTCTTGTGGAAAACCTGGCCCTGCGCGACACCAAGGCCATGCAGACCGCATTGAACGAAGGCAAGATCAACGCCGAGATATTCCAGCGCTCGGTGGCGCTGTCCGACACCGAATACCTGCGCAACAAGGCGCTGCAGATCAACGACAGTCTGCAAGCCTGCAAACGCCTGCAGGCCACTGCGGAGCAACTGTTCGGCCACGAGGCACCGAGCTTTGCCAGCCTCGCCGACATGCTGACCCGGGCCAGCCAGCTGGCTGAAAAACTGCTGAAAGACCGTGGTGTCGAGCTGCAGCCGCCAGCCCCCGTGGTCGACGAACCCGAAGCCAGCGTCGCCCCCGTCGAACAGGCAGGTGAAGCCATGAACACTCCCGCCCAGCCCACTGCGCCTGCGCCCATGCGTACCACCCCGCTGACCCGGGACGAAGCCTTCAGCATGCTGGCCGGCATCGCTCAGTTTTTCAAACAGACTGAACCGCAAAGCCCGGTGCCGTATCTGATAGAACGTGCCATCAAGTGGGGCAACATGCCGCTGGAAGGCTGGCTGAGCGATGTGATCAAAGACAGCAATGTGGTGGACAACATTCGCGACGTACTTGGCACCCGCGAACCGAAACCCTGACCCACGTCAGCGACTATGCTGCTACCGTGAGCTTCCCGTACCGCCAAGGAAAGCGCCATGCCGCCACGTTCCACTCCCCCCACCGGTTTCGTTCGTGTCCGTGGTGCCCGCGAGCACAACCTGAAAAACATCGACGTGGATATTCCGCGCGATGCGCTGGTGGTGTTCACCGGGGTGTCCGGCTCGGGGAAATCCTCACTGGCGTTCTCCACCCTGTACGCCGAAGCCCAGCGCCGCTATTTCGAATCGGTGGCACCCTACGCGCGGCGCCTGATCGACCAGGTGGGTGTGCCGGATGTGGATGCCATCGAAGGCCTGCCCCCGGCAGTTGCCTTGCAACAGCAACGGGGCACGCCAAGCGCCCGTTCTTCGGTAGGCAGCGTGACCACATTGTCCAGCTCCATCCGCATGCTCTATTCACGCGCGGGGCAGTACCCGGCAGGTCAGGCCATGCTGTACGCCGAGGACTTTTCGCCGAACACCCCGCAGGGTGCCTGCCCGCAGTGCCACGGCCTGGGCCGCGTCTATGAGGTGAACGAGGCGACCATGGTGCCCGACCCGTCACTGACCATCCGCGAACGCGCGATCGCGGCCTGGCCAATGGCCTGGCAAGGGCAGAACCTGCGCGACATCCTGGTCACGTTGGGGTATGACGTGGACATACCCTGGCGCGACCTGCCCCAGGCCCAGCGCGACTGGATCCTGTTCACTGAAGAAACGCCCACCGCACCGGTCTATGCCGGCCTGACCCCGGCGCAAACCCGCCAGGCCCTCAAGCGCAAGCTGGAGCCCAGCTACCAGGGCACTTTCACGGGTGCCCGGCGCTATGTCATGCATACCTTCATGCATTCGCAAAGTGCACAGATGCGCAAGCGCGTCGCCCGGTACATGCGCCCCAGCGCCTGCCCACTGTGCCACGGCAAACGCCTGAAGCGTGAAGCGCTGGGCGTGACCTTTGCCGGGCTGGACATCGCCGAGCTGTCGCAGTTGCCGCTGCAAGCGCTGGCCGAGGTGCTGCGCAAGGTCGCGGCAGCAGGCTACCTGGAGCCACAGCAAAGCCAGCTGACCCTGGAAAAGCGCCTGGCCGCGCAGCGCATCGCCCATGAACTGCTGGAGCGCATCGACACCCTGCTCGAACTGGGCCTGGGCTACCTGGCCCTGGAGCGCAGCACGCCCACCTTGTCATCTGGCGAACTGCAACGCCTGCGCCTGGCCACCCAGCTGAATTCGCAGCTTTTCGGCGTGATCTACGTACTCGACGAACCCTCGGCCGGCCTGCACCCGGCCGACAGTGAAGCGCTGTTCCAGGCACTGCAACGGCTGAAGCAGGCGGGCAACTCGGTGTATGTGGTGGAGCACGACCTGGACACCATGCGCCGGGCCGACTGGCTGGTGGATGTAGGCCCCGCCGCCGGCGAGCACGGGGGTAGCATCCTGTACAGCGGGCCCCCGGCGGGGCTGGCCAAGGTCGAACAGTCCTGCACCCGCGCCTACCTGTTCGGCGCCCAGGCCCAGGCCCCGCGTGCGCCACGCCAGCCCCGTGGCTGGCTGAAGCTGGAAGGCATCAGCCGCAACAACCTCGACAACCTCAGCGCGGCATTTGCGCTGGGCTGCTTCACGGCGGTAACGGGTATTTCCGGTTCGGGCAAGTCGAGCCTGGTCAGCCAGGCCCTGCTGGAGCTGGTGGGCGCGCACCTGGGCCATGCCAGGCAAGGCGACGAGCCTGAGGAGCAGAGCCTGGAAGACGAACCGCAACAGACCAGCAGCGGCCATGTCAGCGCCGGGCTCGAGGCTATCAAGCGCCTGGTGCAGGTAGACCAGAAGCCGATCGGGCGCACGCCGCGCTCCAACCTGGCGACCTACACCGGGTTGTTCGACCATGTGCGCAAGCTGTTTGCCGCCACCGAACAAGCCAAGGCGCAAGGCTTCGACGCCGGCCGCTTTTCCTTCAACGTGGCCAAGGGCCGCTGCGCCAATTGCGAAGGCGAGGGTTTCGTCAGCGTCGAGTTGCTGTTCATGCCCAGCGTGTACGCACCCTGCCCGACCTGCCACGGTGCGCGCTACAACCCCGAAACCCTGGCGGTCAGCTGGCAAGGCATGAACATTGCGCAAGTGCTGCAACTGACCGTCGACCAGGCCCTGCAGGTGTTTGCCGAACAGCCTCCGGCCCGGCGGTGCCTGCAGGTGCTGCAAGACATCGGCCTGGGTTACCTGCGCCTGGGCCAGCCGGCCACCGAGCTGTCCGGGGGGGAGGCGCAACGCATCAAGCTGGCGACCGAACTGCAACGCATGGCCCGGGGCGCGACCCTGTACGTGCTGGATGAGCCGACCAATGGCCTGCACCCGCAAGACATCGACCGGCTGCTGCTGCAACTGAACCGCTTGGTCGAGGCTGGGCACAGCGTGGTGGTGGTGGAACATGACATGCGGGTGGTGGCGCAGAGTGACTGGGTGATCGATATTGGGCCAGGTGCCGGGGCTGCCGGGGGCAAGGTGGTGGTCAGCGGAACGCCGCAAGTGGTGGCCAACTGCAAGGAAAGCCGCACGGCGGCGTTTCTGGCCAAGGCATTGTAAGGGCCTGTACCCGCACTTTTGTACATTGCCAGTTCTGCAACCCGGGGCATAGAATGCGATCAATTCCTAATTGCACCTATTTCCCGGAAACCCGCGCCCCATGCCGCCCGCCGACCCCACCCTCAACCTGCAGGTTCAGACGCTGTACACCGAGCACCACGGCTGGCTGCAGGGCTGGCTGGGGCGCAGGCTGGGTAATGCCTGCGATGCAGCCGATCTGGCCCATGACACCTTCCTGCGCCTGCTCAGCCGTCAGGGCAACAGCTATTTCGGCGGTGAGCCTCGGGCATTGCTGACGCACATTGCCAAGGGCCTGGTGATAGACCGCTGGCGTCGCCAGGATGTCGAACGGGCGTATCTGCAGGCCATCGCGCATCTGCCCGAACCAGAAGTGCCGTCGGCCGAGACCCGCTGGATGATCCTCGAAACGCTGTACCGCATCGATGCCATGCTGCGCGAGTTGCCGGCGCGGGTTCGCCACGTATTCCTGCTGTCGCAACTGGACGGGCTGACCTACGCGCAAATCGCCGAACAACTGCAGGTTTCGCTGGTGACCATCAAGCGCGACATGCGCACCGCCTTCCTCGCCTGCCTGAGCATGGACGAATGAGGCCACCTATCGACCCACTGATCCTCGGCGAGGCCGCCGACTGGCTGGTGCAGCTGCAGTCGGGCGCAGCCACCGACGATGACCATCGCGCTGTCCAGGCCTGGTGCCAGCGCAGTAGCCAGCATGCCCTGGCCTGGCAGCGCGCCGAGGCCATCCTCGGTGAGTTTCGCCGCCTGCCTGCGCCGGTTACCGGGGAAACCTTGCGCCGGCTCAGCCGCCAGGGTGCGGTCAGCCGCCGCCAGGCCCTGCAGCGTCTGGGGATGTGGCTGCTGGCGGCACCAGCAGCCTGGATGGCCTGGCGCGAGGCACCCTGGCAGCAATGGGCCGCCGATGCCCGCACGGCGGTTGGCGAACAACGCTCACTGACACTGGCCGACGGCAGCCACGTACTGTTGAACACCCACACCGCCATCGATATCCGCTTCGATGCCCGGCAACGCCGTATCGCCTTGCTGGCAGGTGAAGTGCTCGTGACCAGCGCCAACGACCCGGCAACCCCGCCGCGCCCGCTGGTGGTGACCACCCCGCAGGGGCATGCGCGGGCGCTGGGCTCGCGCTTCAGCGTACGTATCGACGGCGCACTGACCCGGGTAGCGGTGTTGCAGGGCACCGTCGCCAACCGCCCGCTGCACGCCGCCGCCAGCGTGCAGCTCAAGGCGGGCGAGCGCACCGCGTTCGATGCCGACCGTGTACTGCCCGCCACCCCGCTGGAAAAAGGCGACCTGGCCTGGGAACACGGCATGCTGCTGGCGCGCGACATGCGCCTGGCCGACCTGTTGCAGGAGCTGGGCCGCTACCGCCCGGGCGTGCTGCGCTGCCACCCGGCGGTGCGCGGCCTGAAAGTGTCTGGCGCCTTTCCGGTGACCGATACCGATGCCAGCCTGCGGCTGCTGGCCGACACCTTGCCGGTAACTGTCCAGGGCCTGACTCGCTATTGGGTGACGGTCGAGCCCCTGAGCTGACCCGGGCTCAGCGCACACGGGAATCAACGACAGGCTTTTTGATACCTTTTCCGGCGTCGTCCGGTGATCAGTGCAGAACCTCCCTTTTCTGCACCTACAGGACCCTCGCCCAATGCCCCATTTGCCTTTCAAGGCACTGAGCCTTGCCATCGCCATGGCCGCCCTGGCACCAGCGGCGATCGCTGCCGACGCCACCACCCGCGACTATCACCTGGCCGCTGGCCCGCTGGCCGATGTGCTGGCACGCTTCGCCGCCAATGCCGGGGTGCCCTTGTCATTCGACCCGGCGCTGCTTCAGGGCAGGCAAAGCCAGGGCCTGCAGGGCAGTTTCAGTGTGCCGGAGGGTTTTGCTCGCCTGCTGGCCGGCAGTGGCTACAGCCTGATCAGCACCGGCAGCGGGGGCTACACCCTGGCGCCGACAGTGGACCTGGGCAGTGCCCTGGAGCTGGGCGCCACCACCATCAACAGCAACCTGGCCGCCAGCGGCGATACCTGGCAAGGCGGCCAGGTGGCGCGTAGCGCACGCCTGGGTGTGCTTGGTGAACAGCCGACCAGCGATGTACCGTTCAGCGTCACCAGCTACACCGCCAAGACCATTGCCGATCAACAGGCGCGTACCCTGGGTGATGTGTTGCTCAATGACGCGGCAGTGCGCCAGTCGGCAGGCTTTGGCAATTTCTCGCAGGTGTTCACCATCCGCGGGCTGCCACTGAGCACTGACGACATCAGCTACAACGGCCTGTACGGCGTGCTACCGCGGCAGATCATCACCACCGAAGCACTCGAGCGCGTCGAGGTGTTCAAGGGCCCGAACGCCTTTCTGAACGGCGTCGCCCCCCAGGGCAGCGGTATTGGCGGTGCGGTCAACCTGGTTCCCAAGCGTGCCGCAGACACGCCAACCCGCCACGTCAGCCTCGATTATGCCACCGGCGCCAATGTCGGCGGCCACCTGGACCTGGGCCAAAGGTTTGGTGAAGACAACCGCTTCGGCGCCCGTATCAACCTGGCCCAGCATGACGGCGGCACGGGTGTGCACGACGAAGCGCAGCACGCCACCTTGGTAGCTGTAGCCTTGGACTACCGGGGCGAACGCCTGCGCCTGTCCACCGACCTGGGTTACCAGAAAGAACGCATCAACCAGGGCCGGGCGGTGATCTACCCAACCGGCAGCAAAGTGCCCCATGCCCCCTCGGCGCGCGACAATTACGCCCAACCGTGGACCTGGTCACAGCTGGAAGACACCTACGGCATGCTCAACGCCGAATACGACCTCAACGACAACTGGGTGCTTTATGCCGGTGCCGGGGCCAAGCACACTCGCGAAAACGGCGAATACTCCTCGTTGTACGTCAGCGACGCCAACGGTACTGCGCGGGGTGGCTACCTCTATTCACCACACGATGAAGACAACAAGAGCGCCATGGCCGGCATCAATGGCCAGTTCGCCACGGGGGCGGTCAGCCATCGGCTCAACGTCGGGCTTTCGGGCATGTGGGGCGAACAACGTTCGGCTTACGCCGCAGTTGCTGCTGCAAACCGCTATGCCACCGACCTGTACCACCCGGTCAAGGTGCCGCGCCCGACCAATACGTACACGGGCAGTGACCTGCACGACCCGCGTATCGTGGGCAAGAACCGGGTCAAGAGCGTGGCGCTGTCCGACACCCTTGGTTTTGTGGATGACCGTGTGCTGCTGACCCTGGGCGTGCGCCGGCAATCGATCGGTGTCGACGGCTGGTCTACCGCTAGCGGTGAGCGCAACGCCAACTATGACGAGTCGGTGACCACGCCGGTCTATGGCCTGGTGCTCAAGCCGTGGGAGCATGTGTCGTTCTACGCCAACCGCATCGAGGGCCTGGCACAAGGCCCCACTGCCCCGTCGAGCGTGACCAATGCCAATGAAGTGTTCCCGCCCAGGCGCAGCAAGCAGGTCGAGGCCGGGGTCAAGCTGGACTGGGACAGCTTTGGTGCAACGCTTGGCCTGTACCGCATCGAGCAGCCCAACAGCACCACGTTTCGCAGCGCCGGTGCCGAGCGCGACACCTTCAGCATGGACGGCGAGCAGGTCAACAAAGGGGTGGAATTGAATGTGTTCGGCGAGCCGGTGCACGGCTTGCGCCTGCTGACCGGTGCAGTGTTCATGCACACCGAGCTCAAGAACACTGCCAATGGCGCCAACGACGGCAACCGTGCGCCGGGCGTGCCGCGCTTCCAGTACAACCTGGGCGCGGACTGGGACGTTCCAGGCATCGCCGGCGCGGCATTGAATGCGCGGGTGTTGCGTACCGGCGGCCAGTACGTCAATGCCAGCAACAGCCTGAACATCCCGGCCTGGACCCGGGTCGACCTCGGCGCACGTTACCGTTTCAAGCTGGATGAGCAATGGGTGACCTTGCGGGCCAACCTGGAGAACGTCGCCAACAAGGCCTATTGGGCGTCGGCCTCGACCACCAACAACTACCTGACCCAAGGCACACCACGGGTGCTGCGCTTGTCCGCCAGCGTAGACTTCTGACGCCCCCGTCAGCCAGCAGCCCCGGCCCTTTAGCGGGTAAACCCGCTCCCTTGTGGGAGCGGGCGTGCCCGCGAACACCGGCGCAGCCGGTGCCAGCCACCGCGTCGGGTTCGGTGCCACCCGCGAATACGGTGCTACCGGCAACGCACAATATGCTCAAAACCAAAGCCTGCACCTAGCAGCACCAAGCGCCGCTCAAGTACAGTCTGCCCCATGGACAAATACGCCCCACACGCGTGGCTACCCCACGAAAAACCCACCCTGCCAGGCTCCCCTTCCACGCCTTTGCATTCGCCAGCCAAACGCCTGGCGTATGGCGTGGTCGGCCTGCTGGTAGCCATTACCGGTGGCTTGGGCAACGCGCTGGTCACCGCCAACCTGATGTTCCTGCAAGGCGCGCTAGGTGCAACCACGGCGGAAATGGCGTGGCTTCCAGCGGCCTACGTGATGACCAACGTGTCCATGAACCTGCTGTTGGTGAAATTCCGCCAACAATTCGGCTTGCGCGCCTTCACCGAGGTGTTCCTGGTCCTATACGTCCTGGTCACCTTCGCCCACCTGCTGGTCAACGACCTCAACTCGGCCATCGCCGTCCGCGCGGCCCACGGCATGGTGGGGGCGGCGCTCAGCTCGCTGGGGCTGTACTATATGATCCAGGCCTTCCCCGCCCAGTGGCGGTTGAAGGCCATGGTACTGGGCCTGGGCGCTTCGCAGCTGGCATTACCCCTGGCGCGGATCTTTTCCGAAGACTTGCTGCAGATAGCCGAATGGCGCGGGCTGTACCTGTTCGAGCTCGGGCTGGCCCTGGCGGCACTGGGCTGTGTCCTGCTGCTCAAGCTGCCGCCCGGTGACCGCTTCAAAACCTTCGAGCCACTGGACTTCCTGACCTTCACCCTGATGGCCAGCGGTACCGCCCTGCTTTGTGCCGTGCTGTCGCTGGGGCGCATCGACTGGTGGCTGGAGGCCCCGTGGCTCGGCGTGGCGCTGGCGGCATCGATTGCGCTGATGCTCAGCGGCCTGGCCATCGAACACAACCGCCGCAACCCGTTGCTGATGACCCGCTGGCTTGGCAGTGGCGCCATCATCCGTCTGGCCCTGTGCGTGGTGCTGATCCGCATGGTCACCTCGGAGCAATCCACAGGGGCGGTAGGCTTCCTGCAGGCCTTGAACATGAGCAGCGAGCAGATGCGCAGCCTGTACTGGATCATGCTGCTGGGTGCCGTGGCGGGCCTGGCCAGCAGTGCCCTGACCATAAACCCCAACCACCTGATCATCCCGCTGTTCGTGTCCTTGCTGGCCATGGCCGTCGGTGCATTCATCGACAGCGGTTCCAGCAACCTCACGCGCCCGGCGCAAATGTACTTCAGCCAGTTTCTGCTGGCCTTTGGCAGTACCTTCTTCCTGGGGCCGTCGATGGCCCTGGGTATCAGCCATGTGCGCGCCAACCCCCGTAACCTGGTCAGCTTTTCGGTGCTGTTCGGCATCTGCAACAACGTCGGCGGCCTGGTTGGCGCGGCACTGCTCGGCACCTTCCAGACCTGGCGGGAGAAGTTCCACTCCAGCCACCTGATGGACCACCTGAGTTATTTGGAACCACTGGTCAATGCCCGCGTACAAAGCGGTGCAGCAGCCTACAGTGGCATCCTCGCCGACCCGGCCCTGCGCACCGAAGCCGGCATGCGCCTGCTGGCCACGGCCGCCAGCCGCGAAGCCAATGTCATGGCCTACAACGATGTGTTCGTACTGATCGGCAGCATCGCCATACTGACCATGATCTGGATCTGCATCCGTAGCACCTGGCTCTGGTACTCGAAACGCCAGGCCACCACCACCGACTCCACCCCCGGCGTGCCCACCCGATGACCGACGACACCCGTACCACGACCACCACCGCCATCGCCGAAACCCCGGAAGGCACAACGCCGCCCAGCGAGCCGGGTAGCCCAGTACGCACGCGGCGGGTGCGGTTGCTGTCCTCGATCTGCTTTGCCGCCGTGGCCTTGGCAGGTGTTCTGCTGGTGCTGTATGCCTGGCGCCTGCCGCCCTTCAGCAGTGCCATCGAAAGCACCGAAAACGCCCTGGTGCGCGGGCAGGTCACCCTGATAGGCCCCCAACTCAGTGGTTACATCGTCGACGTGCCCGTGCACGACTTCCAGTTCGTCAAGGCCGGCGACCTGCTGGTGCAACTGGACGACCGTATCTACAAGCAGCGCCTGGCCCAGGCCCTCGCCCAGTTGCAGCAGCAACAGGCAGCCCTGGCCAACAACCTGCAACAGCGCAAGAGCGCCGAAGCCACCATTGCCCAGCGCCAGGCCGCCATTGGCGATGCCCAGGCCCAGGCGGCCAAAGCCAAGGCCGACCTGCGCCGCAATCAGGCGCTGGTCAGCGACGGCTCGGTTTCCCGCAGCGAACTGGACGTGACCCGCGCCAACGAGGCAGCTGCCGTCGCCAGCCTGGCCCAGGCCAAGGCCGCGCTGGAAATCGCCCGCCAGGACCGGGAGACCGTGGTGGTCAACCGGGCTGCGCTCGAAGCGGCTGTGGAAAACGCCAGGGCCGCCGTGGAGCTGGCGCGCATCGACCTCGACAACACCCGGGTTACCGCCCCGCGTGACGGCCAACTGGGGCAGATCGGCACGCGCCTGGGTGCTTATGTCAATTCAGGTGCACAGTTGATGGCGCTGGTGCCCGACACCCTGTGGGTCATCGCCAACATGAAGGAAACCCAGATGGCCAATGTGCGCATCGGCCAACCCGTGAGCTTTACCGTGGACGCGCTGAACCACCTGAAGCTGTACGGGCACGTGCAGCAGATTTCGCCGGCCACCGGTTCGGAGTTCGCCTTGCTGCAGGCCGACAATGCCACCGGCAACTTCGTCAAGATCGCCCAGCGGATACCGGTACGGATCACCGTGGATGCCGACCAGCCACCCGCCCGGCAGTTGCGGCCGGGGATGTCGGTGGTGGTCAGTATCGATACCCGGGTGCAGCCTTAGCTGCCGGGCGCAGTTGCCTGGCTGCCTGCGGCGTCTCGTCGCAGGGCCAGGCCCCTTGGGCAAACCCTCGCAACCCCGTAGAATCGCGCTTCCTTTTCGCCCGTCGCCGTCAACGGTGGCAACCAGCAGCAATGACAGAGTCCGTGCCTGAACACATGCCCACCATGTGAAATAGGCTCAACCCTCCCCGCCCGGCCCCATCCCCTACGGCCCAGCGGTTGAGTCTTGCCCAGGTCGCATCCGTGCAGCTACTCGCCCCTTGCGGGGTCGAGCCGGTGTGCGCGTCCGAAAAGGCGCTCATTCCGCTCATCCAACCAGAGGTACCTATGTCTCCGCGTTTGCTGGCCATGGCGCTGGCGCCCCTGCTCGGGCTGTTCATCATCGCCCTGGGCAACGGCTTCATGTCTTCCCTCACCACCCTGCGCCTGGGCGCTGCCGGTGAGTCTGCCACCACCATTGGCATCGTTTCGTCGACCTACTTCATCGGCCTCACACTGGGCGCCATCTTCAACGACCGGCTGATCCTGCGCATCGGCCACATTCGCGCCTATACCAGCTTCGCCTCGCTGATTGCCGTGACCATCTTGCTGCAGGGCTTGTTCTACGACGTGACCTGGTGGTCGGTGCTGCGCCTGATCAACGGCTGGGCCGCCGTGGGCGTGTTCCTGGTGATCGAAAGCTGGCTGCTGCTGGCCGGCGACGCGAAAATCCGCGGCCGCCTGCTGGCGCTGTACATGATCGCCTTCTATGGCGCCGGGGTCATCGCCCAGGCCGGCCTGGGGGAGATCACCCAGTTGGGCGATACCGCGCCGTTCATGCTGGCCGGCGTGCTCGCCGCGCTGTCGGTGCTGCCCATCGTGATCCTGCCGCGGGTATCGCCCTTGCTAGAGCAGGTCGAACCCCTCAAGCCCCGGCAGTTGCTGGGCGTGGCCCCTTCGGGCCTGGTGGGTTGTTTCGGCTCGGGCGTCGCCATCGCCGGCATCTATGCCCTGCTGCCGCTGTACCTGCAACGCATCGGCCTGGAGGTGGGCGAAGTCGGCAACATGATGGCCTGGGTCATCCTTGGCGCCATGCTGTTGCAGTACCCGGTCGGGCGCTGGTCGGACCGCAAAGACCGCCTGGACGTACTGCTGGCGCTGGCCGCCTTGTGCGTTGTGCTGTCACTGGTCACGGTCTTCCTGCCCTCGGACTCGTTCCTGCTGCCGGCCATGCTGTTCCTGTTGGGCGGAGGCGTGTTCACCCTGTACCCGGTCGCGGTCAGCCATGCCGCCGACCGCGCACCGTCCGATGCGCTGGTGCCGATGATCCAGGGTTTGCTGCTGATCAACTCACTGGGCTCGGCCATGGCACCGGTGGCCATTTCGCCGATGATGACCGAGTTTGGCGAGGCCGGACTGTTCTGGGCGTTTGCCGTGGTCAACCTGGCGATGCTGTGCTTCTTCATGTGGCGCCGTGGCAAGCGCCCGGCGGCAGAGCACCCGGCGCCCTTCGCCGCCTCGACCACGTTCTCGCCCACCGGTGCCGAACTGCGGGTAACCGAAGACCTGATGCATGCCGCGCAAGAGCATCCGCCGCTGGAGCCCGCCGACCCTGCACCGGCTGCCCAGAGCCAGGCCCACTGAGCCAACGGGCTGCCATGCAGCCCGGTTGTCTACCCCACCAACCCTCGCACACAGAAGTACAGGATCGACGGCCCCATCAGGCACCCCAAGCCGGTATGGAACGTGGCGGTCAGTGCCCCGTAAGGCACCAGCCGCCGGTCCGTCGCCGCCAACCCGGCGGTCACACCCGACACAGTCCCCGCCAAACCGCCGAACA
This sequence comes from Pseudomonas sp. BJP69, assembly GCF_007633355.1. Classification (NCBI taxonomy): domain Bacteria; kingdom Pseudomonadati; phylum Pseudomonadota; class Gammaproteobacteria; order Pseudomonadales; family Pseudomonadaceae; genus Pseudomonas; species Pseudomonas sp. BJP69. The sequence continues at coordinate 2,375,622 of NZ_CP041933.1, read as the reverse complement.
CCATTGCCGAGCGTGGGTTGTCCAGCGCCAGCAAACGGGCCGATACCGGGGTGAATACCATCACCAGAATCGCCTTGATCAAACCGGTGGCGATCGACAGGGCCATCACGTCCGAACTGGCACCCAGCGCCGCGCCGGTCACCGGGCCGACGATGTACGTCACGGCACCGGCACCAATGGTGGTCATGCTCACCGCGTCGCGGTAACCAAAGGCGTACGCCACGCCCGCCCCGACAATGAACGGCAAGACCGTGCCGAGCAGCAGCGCCACCGCGCCGATCATCCCGGCACGGCGAGCCTCGGTGGCCTGCACCTCGAACGCCGTGGCAACGATGGCGAAGTCGCGCAGCATGGCCCCGCCCATCAGGCCGATGCCGGAAAACAGCGCCATGTCGGCCAGGCCTTTCTGGCCGCCTGTGAGGGTACCGCCCACCCAGGCCAACACCAGCCCGATGACAATGGCGATGGCCGAGCCGTGCACGCGGCCGAAGGTCAGGTACCTGGACAACAACACCGACAGCCACATGATGCCGCCCACCACCGCGAAGGCAGTGATCAGGCCGTTATGTTCCAGGGCATTATCAATGATCGGCCACATGTTCAGCGCCCCCCTGCAGGGGCAGCATGCCCATTGGCCTGGGGTGGCGCCTCGACCGCGGGTAGCGGTTCGCCGCGGTGGCTGCGGCTGATCAGTGCAATGGTCGCACCGCACACCAGCACCGCACCTATCGCAGCCAGCAGCGCCACCGGCCCGCCGTGCAGGGCAGTGACCACGTTCTGTTGCGCCGCCATGGCCACCACGACCGGAATGTACATGGCCCCCCAGAAGCCCACACCGAACTCGCACTCCTTGCTCATGCCACCGTGACGGTGCATGTAAAGGCGTGCGCAGATCAGCAGGATCATGGCGATGCCGACCCCGCCTACATTGGATTTGACGCCCAGCAGTACGCCCAGGAAGTCGCCGACGATAACCCCAGCCAGCGTACAGACCGCCAGCAGTGCCACACCATAGATGATCATTGTTGTTGTCCTCAGGTAGTGTCGAAGTTGCTTGTTGTTGTTCTTCGCCATCGGTAAACCCGCAAGCGCCGCACCGGCTTCATTAACGGGCGTAGCCCGTGCCAGCCGGCGCGCTGCCCGCCGTCATCGCCGGTCCGCCACCTCCTGGCGCAGCAGCGCATCCAGGCTGTCCCATCGGGTGCCTTCCACCGCCAGCACCCTGCCCTGTTCGAACACCGGCCGGGCCAGGCCGCTGAGCGTGCTGCCAGGCGGCATTTCCAGGTGCAGGCGCACGCCGCGTTCATAGGCATTGCGCAACGCTGCCCGCCAGTCCACCCGGCGCGCCATGTTGCCGGCCAGATCGTCGCGCAGGCGCTGCGGGTCGACTATCACCCGTGCGCTGCTGCCACTGAGGTAAGTGATACGTGGCCGCTGCAGTTCGACCGCAGCGAAGGCCGCAGCCAGCTCTGCTGCCGGGCCAGCCAGCAACGGGCAATGCGATGGCACGCTGACTGCCAGCCGGCGCGCGATGCCCCTGCCCAGGCTGCGCGCGCGGGCCGCCACCGCCGCCATCGCCGTTTCGCTGCCGGCAATAACGATCTGTTGCTCGCTGTTGAGGTTGGCGACATACACCTCGCCGCCCACCTCTCCCAGCAAGCGCTCGACACTGGCCAGCTCCAGGCCACTGAGCGCAGTCATGCCATAGCCGCGCGGATAGGCCCGTTGCATCAGTTCGCCGCGCAGGGCAACCAGGCGCACAGCGTCGGCAAAGCCCAAAGCACCGGCCACCACTGCCGCCGGATAGGCGCCGACCGACAAGCCCGCCACGCAATCCGGCCCTGGGCTGCGCTGCATCAACCAGCGCGCCCAGGCCACGCCACTGAGCAGCAGGCACAGCTGCACGGCGCGGGTCGACTGCAGGGCGTGCTCGCTGTCCAACGCCAGTGCGTTCTGGCCAAGGGCATCGCTGGCCTCTTCCAGCACCGGCCCGCTGCCTTCGGGCAGGCGCTGCAACATGCCGACCTGCTGGGCACCCTGGCCCGGGAACGCGAACAGAGTGCTCATGCGGCACGCTCCCGTACAGCCCACGGGTCTTCGCACAGGCATGGCCCCACGGGCGACTTGAGCAACACGCGCTGGGCGAAACCGGCCCACTCGCGCAACGCCACAGCCCCGCCCGGGGTTTCCAACTGCGCATCGATACGGCATGGCGCGGCGGCCAGCATCGCCAACAGCGTGCGGGCCTGTATACGCGCCAGCGGTTGCGGCGTGCGTACCAGTAGGTCCAGGTCGCTGTCGGCGTGCAGCACGTCGATACCCGTTGCAATCTGGTAACCCACGCCACCTGTCGGCCCCCAGGCCAGGCCGCAGGCATCGAGCATTGGCGCTACCCAGGCCAGGGCCTGCAATGCTGGCCAGGCGCGCTGTGTTGGCCGCTGCAAGGCTTCGGGGGCCTGCTGGCGTTGAATGTCGCCAACCCGCATCAACGCTGCCAGGCGCTGCGCCCGCCCTTGGCCACGCACGCCCACGGCGACCCAGCCGGCGTCACACACCGCGCGGCGCACGACCACCGGCTGGCCGCCGGCCAACACTTCCCGTGCCCACAGCGGCGCGTCGGCCGGCAGGGCCGAAGTGGGCATGCCCCACAGCAGGTCATGGGGGCGTGGCGCGTTCACCTCAGGCACCCTGCCATTGGCGGCGCAGTTGCTCACGCACTTGCCGCGAGGCACTGCGGTGTTCGCCCGCCAGCCGCGACGACAGGTCGGTCGAGCTGCCAATATCCCGGACCGCGTCGGCAAGGCAGGCACGCACCCGGGCAATGTCGGCGCTGCCAGGCGCTTGGGCGTTGGCCACCGTCAACCGACGCCACAGCAGGCCCAGTGACGCATAGCTGGCCAGGTCATAGGCCATGGGCGGCACCTCGGCGGCCAACGCTTCCAGTTGCTCGACACTGCGCAGGGTAATCCGCGCGGCTGCCGCCTTGCCCATGGCATGCACCATTACCCCGGCATCGTCCAGGGCGATCAGGCGCTGGGCCTGGTAGCCGTGGGCAAGAAAAGCGCCAGACATGGCCTTGCCGACCAGCAGCCCGATTACCGGGTGACCGGCCAGCCGGGCCTGGGCGTAAGCCTGCACCGCGCCAGCCAAGGCCTGATGGATACCCAAGGCCTCCTCACGGCGACCGTAGGCCTGGCTGGGCACATCGATTACCGCGACAATTGCGCGCTTGTGCCCCTGGCTGTCAGCGTCGACCGCGTCGCTCACGGCCTTGGCCAGGCCCCAACCCTCCAGCAGGCCGACTTCGCCCCCGCGGGCGCGGGGGAACGGATTGGCGGGGTCGGGGACCACGGCGATAAAGCGCGCCAGGCGGTTGTCCAGTTCGCCATCGATAACCTGCAACGACGCCGGGTAGCCCGGCAAGGGTTGGCCGCCCGCCAGGCCCGGCAACCAGTTCATGGCACGGTTCATTGGGCTTCTCCTTGGTAAAGGGCACGCACAGCGGCAGCGTCCAGTTGCGGGCACTCGGCGCCCAGCCGGGCCAGGCGCTCGAGGTACCAGGCGTGTTGCCGGGCGCGGTCAGCGCCAGGCGAGTCGAGCAGTTGCAGCAGGCAGTCGCGCAGCGCCTGGATGTCATCGGCCACATAGCCATCGACCAGCCCGCTGGCATGGCGCTGTTCGCCGCCGCTCAGGCTCCAGATGAACGGCCGGTCCTTGGCGTCATACTCGGCAATGCCGGCTTCCTGTTCGATGACCTGAGGCCCGTTGAGGCCCAGGCGGGCCTCGCGGGTGACCAGTAAATGGCTGCACAAGCCAGCGGCGATTGACATGCCGCCGAAGCACCCGACGGAACCTGCAATCAGCCCGATTACCGGCTGCCAGGCCCGCAGTTCGACAATCGCCGCCTGGATTTCGGCAATCGCTGCCAGGCCAAGGTTGGCTTCCTGCAACCGCACACCGCCGGTTTCCAGCAGCAGCACTGCACACGTGGGGATGCCATTGCGGTTGTCTTCGATGGCCAGCTCCAACGCCCCGGCAATCTTGGCGCCGCCCACCTCGCCCATGCTGCCGCCCTGGAAGCCGCCCTCGATAGCGGCGACCACCGCATTGCGCCCGTTCAGCGTGCCTTTGGCGATGACCACGCCGTCGTCAGCCTGCGGCACGATGCCCTGCAAGGGCAGCCAAGGCGACATCAGCCGGTCGAAGGGGCCGAGCAGCTCGCGGAAACTGCCCGGGTCGAGCACGGCGCGGGCGCGCTGCCGGGCACCCAGTTCTACGAAGCTGCGGCTGCGCAGCAAGCGTGCGGTGTCAGTCATGGGCGATCTCCTCGAAGCCTTGTTCCAGGCGCAGGCGGACCACCCCCGGGGTGGCGCCGAAGTCATGAATGTCGATGTTCACGGCCGGCCAGGCGCGGCCCTCGAACAGGCGCTGGAACAGTTGCGCCCAGCGCGCGGCGCTGCCATCGACCGAAGTCACCACCTGGATCTGCAGGTGGCCGGCGGTGCCGGGTTCGATCAGTACTTCAAGGTCGCCGGAGCTGACACAGCCCACCAGCGTGCGGCCACGCCCCGGTTCGGCGGCGGGGAAATCGAAGGTCAGGGTTTCCATGTCACAGGCTCCCGGCTTTGTCGAGGAACAGGCAGGCGGCCAGTAGATCGGCGGCGCCGCCCGGTGAGGCGTTCAGTTGCAGCAGTTGCTGGTCCAGCGCACGCAGGTGGCGGCGCCCGGCCAGGGTGGCACTGCCCCCGGCATCCAGTACCGCGCGGGCGCCCTGCTGCACGGCGGCCAGCCCGGCAGGGCCGCTGCGCCATAGCACACAGGTATCGCTGAGCACGGCCATGATGGCGAGCAAGGCATCGAGCCGGGCGTTGGCCTCACTGGCACCGCTGGCACGGCTGCGTTGCAGGTGTGGCAAGCCGTGGCCGATAACCGCAGGGAAGCCTTGTTGCGCCTGTTCGCGGGCACCGCTGCGGCCATAGCGCTGGCGCACCTGCAGGCCGTGGCTGTGCTGCTGCGGCATGGCCGGATCGTCGAACAGGGCGATGCGCCCGGCCCGCGCGGCCACCGTGCTGGCGCTGGCATCGGGGTCGAGGGCCTTGGCGGCGACCAGCAGGCCCAGGGCCCAGATAGCGCCGCGGTGGGTGTTGACCCCATGGGTCGCGGCCAGCATCGCGGCTTCGCCTTCACGGCCGAGCTGGCCCAAGCTGGCGCGCAGGGGTTGGCCGATGGTGCCAATGGTTTGCGCGGCTGCGGCCATGTTGCGCAGGCAGGGCCACAGGGCCAGGGCCGAGGCGTGCATCAGGGCCAGGGTCATGTCGGTGTGAGCGCCGTTGCTGCGGCGGTCGACCAGGCCGGGTTTGGGGGACAGCTCGGCTTCGTCGATCAGGGCTTCCACGGCCAGGTCGGCCAAGTGGTCTGGCAGTTGAATCCGGGTTGTGTGGGCTGGCCTGTTCGCGGGTAAACCCGCGCCCACAGGGACCGTAACAGGTTCAAGGCGCAAGTCGCGTGCTTTCATCACCAGCTCCTGAACCGTGCCGGCGGGTTGTACAGGCCGCCGGACCATTCAACCAGGTCGGCAACGCTGCGCGCTGCCAGCAGCTCGCGGCTGGCGTCGGTGCGGCGGATGCCCAGGTCTTCGGGCAATGCGACCAGGCCTTGCTGGCGCAGGCGCGCAGTGTCTTTCGGGTCATGCCGCAGGCCGATGGCGGTAACCCCGGCCACAGCGGCAATCATCTGCTGGCGCTCTTCCAGGCTGCGGGCCTTGTACAGGTAGGCAATGCCCTCTTCGGTCAACAGGTGGGTAACGTCGTCACCGTAGATCATCACCGGGGCCAGCGGCATGCCGGCCTTTTTCGCCACGGCCACCGCATCCAGGGTTTCCACGAAGGTCGGTTTGCCGCCTTCCTGGTAGGTTTCGACCATCTGCACCACCAGCTTGCGGCCGCGCTCCAGCAGGGTTTGCGGCACGGTCATGTCGAGCCAGGCCGGCGTTGCATGGCGCCGGCCCCGGGGGTCGTGGCCCATGTTCGGCGCCCCGCCAAAGCCGGCCAGGCGGCCGCGGGTCACTGTCGACGAATGGCCATCGCCGTCTACCTGCAGGGTCGCGCCAATGAACAGGTCCACGGCGTACTGCCCGGCCAGCTGGCACATCATGCGGTTGGAGCGCAGTGAACCGTCACGGCCGGTGAAGAACACATCGGGCCGCTGGGCGATGTAGTCCTCCATGCCCAGCTCGGTGCCAAAGCAATGCACGCTTTGCACCCAACCGCTTTCGATAGCCGGGATCAGCGTAGGGTGCGGGTTGAGGGTCCAGTTGCGGCAGATCTTGCCCTTGAGCCCCAGCGACTCGCCGTAGGTGGGCAGGATCAGCTCGATGGCAGCGGTATTGAAGCCGATGCCATGGTTCAACGACTGCACCTGGTGTTTTTCGTAGATGCCGCGAATGGCCATCATCGCCATCAGCACATGCACCGGCTTGATATGACGCGGGTCGCGGGTGAATAGCGGTTCGATGTAGAAAGGCTGGTCGGCAACCACCACGAAATCGACCCATGATGCCGGGATATCGACCCGCGGCAGGTCATCGACACGGTCGACCAGCTGGTTGACCTGGGCGATGACGATACCGTCGCTGAACGCGGCCGGCTCCACCAGCGCTGGGGTGTCTTCGGTGCTGGGCCCGGTGTACAGGTTGCCCTCACGGTCGGCCATGAAGCCTGCCACCAAGGTCACGTTGGGGATCAGGTCGACCAGCAGCCGCGAGTACAGCTCGATATAAGTGTGGATCGCGCCGACTTCGAGCAAGCCGTCTTCAAGCAACTGGCCAATGCGCAGGCTTTGTGGCCCCGCGAAGGAAAAATCCAGCTTGCGGGCGATGCCGCGCTCGAACAAGTCCAGGTGCTCTGCACGGCTGACGCTGGGCATGATCATGTGCAGGTCGTGCAGGCGCCCAGGGTCGACCTTGGCCAGCGAACGCGAGAGGAAGTCGGCCTGCTTCTGGTTGTTGCCTTCCAGCACCACCCGGTCGCCGGGGGCCAGCAACAGCTCCAGTGCTTCGACGATACGCTCGCTGGGCAGCACCGCACCGTCGGCAAGGTGGCGGACCTGATCGAGGCGGCGTTGCTTTTCGGCACGCCGTCGCGACCATTGCGGCGGTGGATTCTGTGTTGTTGTCATGGTGACTCCACGGGTTCGCTGTCGTGGGGCCACCTTAGGGCGGGGGCCAGCCGGGCATCAATCAAGCTCGGCGGTGGATCGTTACGCTAAGGTTAATGATCGTGATTCTGGTGGACCAAAACACCAAGAACATCGGCGCCCATCCACCAAGGCAATCCGGTAAACCTCAAACCTTGCTAGAGTGGCAACACTGCCAGGCACGCAAAAATGCAGATTCCCCCTGCAGATTTGTCGATTGTACAAGGCAAATTCGCATGCAAGGATCGCCAGATCCTCCAGCGAAATCCAGACTTCACTTGGAAAATCAATAACAAAGCAGGGAGAAGGCAATGACTGCGCACGCTTACACCTCGGCCACCGACCATGTATTGGCCGAGGTCCGCAACCAGGTCGGCCACCTGACACTGAACCGCCCCGCCGGCCTCAATGCCCTTACCCTGGACATGGTCCGTAGCCTGCGCCACCACCTGGAACAGTGGGCCCGGGACCCGCACGTACGGGCGGTGGTGCTGCGCGGTGCAGGCCCCAAGGGTTTTTGCGCCGGTGGCGATATCCGTTCGCTGCACGACAGCTTCAAGGCCGGCGATACGCTGCATGAGACCTTTTTCGTCGAGGAGTATGCCCTCGACCTGGCCATCCACCGTTACCGCAAACCGGTGCTGGTGCTGATGGACGGCTTCACCCTCGGCGGTGGCATGGGCCTGGCTCAGGGCTGTGACCTGCGTGTGGTGACCGAGCGCAGCCGGCTGGGTATGCCCGAAGTCGGCATTGGCTATTTCCCCGACGTGGGCGGCAGTTATTTTCTGTCGCGCCTCCCTGGCGAGCTGGGCATCTACCTGGGTGTGAGCGGCGCACAGGTGCAGGCCGCCGATGCGCTGTATTGCGGCCTGGCCGACTGGTACCTGGCCAGCGACCAGCTCGCCGCCCTGGATCAAGGCCTGGACCAGCTGAGTTTCGGCGACCACCCGCTCAAGGACCTGCAGGGCCTGCTGGCCAAGCTCGGTAGCCAGGTGCTGGAGGATGCCCCGCTGGAAAAGCTGCGCCCGGTCATCGACCACTTCTTCGCCCTGCCCGACCTGCCAGCCATCGTCGAGCAATTGCGCACGGTCAGCATTGGCGACAGCCACGCCTGGGCCACGGCCACCGCCGATCAGCTGGAAAGCCGCTCACCGCTGGCCATGGCCGTTACGCTGGAGATGCTGCGCCGGGGCCGCCAACGGGACCTGGAGGCGTGCTTTGCCATGGAGCTGCACCTGGACCGCCAGTGGTTCCAGCATGGCGATATCATCGAAGGCGTACGCGCCCTGATCATCGACAAGGACAAGCAACCGCGCTGGAACCCAGCCACCCTGGCTGCACTGCAACGCCAGCGGGTCGACCAATTCTTCGAAGGCCTGTGAGCCCGGGAGTACACCGATGCAAGACCTGGAACTGAGCGAAGAACAGATCATGATCCGCGACATGGCGCGCGATTTTGCCCGTGGCGAAATCGCCCCGTACGCCCAGGCCTGGGAAAAGGCCGGCTGGATCGATGACGACGTGGTACGCAAGATGGGCGAACTGGGCCTGCTGGGCATGGTCGTGCCCGAAGCCTTTGGCGGCAGCTACACCGACTACGTTGCCTATGCCCTGGCGGTAGAGGAAATTTCCGCCGGTTGTGGCGCCACCGGGGCGATGATGAGCATTCACAACTCCGTAGGTTGCGGCCCGCTGCTGGCGTATGGCACGGCCGACCAACAGCAGCAATGGCTGCCGCGCCTGGCCACGGGTGAAGTGATCGGCTGCTTCTGCCTGACCGAGCCGCAAGCCGGCTCCGAGGCGCATAACCTGCGGACCCGCGCAGAGTTGGTAGACGGCCAATGGGTAATCAATGGCGCCAAGCAGTTCGTCAGCAATGCCCGGCGTGCCGGCCTGGCGATCGTGTTTGCGGTAACCGACCCGGACCTGGGCAAGAAGGGCCTGTCGGCCTTTCTGGTGCCTACCGACAACCCGGGCTTCAAAGTCGACCGCAGCGAACACAAGATGGGCATCCGCGCCTCTGATACCTGCGCGGTCACGTTCGACAACTGCCGTGTACCGGCCGCCAACCTGCTGGGTGAGCGCGGCAAGGGCCTGGCCATCGCCTTGTCCAACCTTGAAGGGGGCCGGATCGGTATCGCCGCGCAAGCGCTGGGCATCGCCCGTGCGGCGTTCGAAGCAGCGCTGGGTTATTCACGGGACCGTGTGCAATTCGGCAAGCCGATCAACGAGCACCAGAGCATCGCCAACCTGTTGGCCGACATGCAGGTGCAGGTCAACGCTGCGCGGCTGCTGATTTTGCATGCTGCGCGCCTGCGCAGCGCCGGCAGGCCGTGCCTGTCAGAGGCATCCCAGGCCAAGCTGTTCGCCTCGGAAATGGCCGAACGGGTATGCTCGATGGCGATCCAGGTACATGGCGGCTACGGCTACCTAGAAGACTACCCGGTAGAGCGTTACTACCGCGATGCCCGGATCACCCAGATCTACGAAGGCTCGAGCGAAATCCAGCGCATGCTGATTGCGCGGGAGCTGAAGCACTACACGCTTTAGTAGGTCGACGACCGAGCCCTGGCGCCAGGCTCTGCCCACCTAGCGCCAGTAGCGGGCGTCGTCCACCAGCTCGGCGTGCCTTTCGAACAGCGCTGGCAACTGCTCCTTGAGGTAGTCGATCCAGGTACGCACCTTGGCATCCAGGTAGTGCCGTGACGGGTAAATTGCATACAGCGCACTCTCGCGCAGCCGATACGGCGCCAACAGGCGGCACAGCCGTCCCTGCCCGATCGCCTGGCTGGCGGTGTAGAACGGCAACAGGCCTATGCCCATGCCCAACTCGCTGGCCACCAGCATGGCATCGGCAACATTGGTGGAGAAACCGTCCTTCGGTACGATCACACACTGGTCGACCCCCTGCGGGAACACCCAGTCACCTTCGTACATGGGGTACGACATGCGCAGGCAACGATGGCCGTGCAAGTCTTCGGGGCTTTCCGGTACGCCATTGGCTTCCAGGTAGGCCGGGGCCGCGCAGGGGATACTGAAGATATTGCCCAGCGGCACGGCGATCAGCTGCGAATCGGGCAACGCGCCGTCCACGGTAATCACCACATCATGCCCTTCGGCCAGCGGGTCGGGGTTGCGCTGTGACAGGGTCAGCTCGATCACCACCTCCGGGCACAACGCGTTGTAGCCGGCCACCAGCGGCATCAGCAACAGCCCCAGGCCATGGGGACAGTGCAGGCGTAACCGCCCACGCGGGGTCAGGTGCGCACCACGGGCCTCGCCCACCGCTTCTTCGGTCAGCAGCATGATCTGCCGCGCCCGCTCGAGAAACCGCTCGCCGGCCTCGCTCATGCGCAAGCGCCGGGTGGTGCGGTGCAACAGGCGGGTCTGCAACTGGTTTTCCAGCTCCGCCACGATGCGCGAAACCTGTGCCGCAGAGATGTCCAGGGCGTTGGCGGCCGCCGCGAAGCTGCCGCATTCCACCACACGGGCGAAGGTACGCATGGCATGCAGCATGTCCATGAAAGTGAGCTCCTTACTGGGTGTTATTGTTACGTTAAAGGCAGGAATCTATCACGACTTAGCCCATTTATTGTGTAAGGCCTTTGAATACATCATTAGTCATACATTGTAAAAGGAGCCAGCCATGAAACCCTCCCTCGCTATAATCGCCATTTCCGCTGCCTTGGCTTCGTGCGCAGCCCTCGCCGCCACGGGCAACGATCAGCCAGCCAGTAGCAACTATGCATACGGTATGCACCTGGATGTGGCCAAAGTGATTTCCATCACCCCGCCCAGCAACGTCGGCGACTGCCAGATCGGCACCGCTCACATGGTGTACCTCGACCACCATGACCAGAAGCACGAAATCAGTTACCGCGAGATGAGCAACTGCCCGCAACAGTGACTCAGGCCAGCAGCTGCGTTATCCAGCCTACCTGCTGGTTGAAGTCGTCTATCTTCGCTTGCGGCACTGCGCCCCGTGCCCGCTGGAAATTGGCCAGGGTGTGCTGCTTCTGGCGCAGCATGCGCTGCCATTTACCCAGGAACGCCGCGCTTTTTTCCTGCATCAGCAACGGCCCGAAGTACAGCTGTTGAGCGGTGTACACCGCCCTGCCCGGCTCGGCAACGATGATCTCGTAGTCGAAACGGTTTTCCCGCAGCAGTTCCTCGTGGACGATCCGGTAGCCATTGCCGGCCAGCCACTGGCGTAGTTCGCGCTCACCGCCGTTGGGCTGCAGTACCAGGCGGGTGACGCCGGCCAGGCGCTGCGGGCCTGCCTGCAGGATGGCGCACATGGTGTCGCCGCCCATGCCGCACAGGCTGACCACCGTGATACGGTCCTGTGGCTCGATGGCTGCCAAGCCATCGGCCAGGCGCACGGCCACAGAGGCCTCCAGGCCGTTGCGGCTCACCGTGCGTTGGGCCGAGGCGAACGGCACCTGCGCCACCTCACCGGCCACCCCGGCCTCGATCACCCCGCGCAGCATCAACGCCACCGGCAGGAAGCCGTGGTCCGAGCCAATGTCGGCCAGGCGCGCGCCCTGCGGCACATAGGCAGCCACGCGCTCCAGGCGCCGGGACAAAGTCTGTTCGTTCAACGTAAACCTCTGGTCTGGCAATCGGCCGCGATTCTGCCGGTGAACGCCGCGCTTTACAAACGCCGGGGTGCGCTCGACCGGTGCGTTGCGCTCGCGTAGGCTTGCCGTTTCCTTCCGTTGCAAGGCAAACCACACCATGGCTCAAGCAGACATCATCTATACCCCCGACCCGGACGCCGACTCGATTTCTTCCGACGTCGCCGAGTACAACGGCGTGCTGGTCACCACCCAGATCCCGACCCGTGCCGACGGCAGCCTGGAGCTGGGTGACATCGTCGCGCAAAGCGAGTGCACCCTGCAGGCCTTGAAAGTGGCGCTGGAAAAAGCCGGCAGCGGCATGGACCGCGTGCTGCACCTGACCATCTACCTGACCGACATGGCCGACCGCGCGGCATTCAACGAAGTGTACCAGCGCTTCTTCAGCAAACCCTGGCCGGTACGTGCCGCCGTTGGGGTGGCCGCCCTGGCTTTCGACGGGATGCGCGTCGAAGTGACGGCGATGGCCGCCAAGCGCTGACCGACCGTCGTTGCCGCCCCCTCGCACCCTGGCTGCACACCTTCGGGCAGCCCAAGGGTGCCGCCAGCCCGTTTCGCCGCTACAATGCGCGCCTAACCCGTGACAGCCCGAAAATACAACGACATGTCCCTTCCAAAGAACCAGCTGGAACTGCTCAGCCCTGCGCGTGACGTGGCCATCGCCCGTGAGGCGATCCTGCACGGCGCTGATGCCATCTACATCGGCGGCCCAAGCTTCGGCGCGCGCCACAATGCCTGCAACGAAGTCAGCGACATTGCCGAACTGGTCGAGTTCGCCCATCGGTACCATGCGCGCGTGTTCACCACCATCAACACCATCCTCCACGACAACGAGCTGGAGCCGGCGCGCAAGCTGATCCACCAGTTGCATGACGCCGGTGTCGATGCACTGATCGTGCAGGACCTGGGGGTGATGGAGCTGGACATCCCGCCAATCGAGCTGCACGCCAGCACCCAGACCGACATTCGCACCCTGGAGCGGGCGAAATTCCTCGACCAGGCCGGTTTCTCGCAACTGGTGCTGGCCCGCGAGCTGAATTTGCAGCAAATCCGCAGCATCGCCGCCGAAACCGACGCGGCCATCGAGTTCTTCATCCATGGTGCACTGTGCGTGGCATTTTCCGGCCAGTGCAACATCTCCCACGCGCAAACCGGGCGCAGCGCCAACCGTGGCGACTGCTCGCAGGCCTGCCGCCTGCCCTATACCCTCAAGGACGACCAGGGCCGCGTGGTCGCGTTCGAGAAACACCTGCTGTCGATGAAAGACAACAACCAGACCGCCAACCTGGCCGACCTGGTCGATGCCGGCGTGCGCTCGTTCAAGATCGAAGGGCGTTACAAGGACATGGGCTATGTGAAGAACATCACGGCCCACTACCGCAAGGAACTGGACGCCATCCTGGAAGGCCGCCCGCACTATGCCCGCGCTTCCAGCGGGCGCACCGAGCACTTCTTCCTGCCCGACCCGGACAAGACCTTCCACCGCGGCAGCACCGACTACTTCGTCACCGACCGCAAGGTCGATATCGGCGCGTTCGACTCGCCAACCTTCACCGGCCTGCCGGTGGGCGTGGTGGAAAAGGTCGGCAAGCGCGACCTGCACGTGGTGACCGACGTGCCGTTGACCAACGGCGACGGCCTGAATGTGCTGGTCAAACGCGAAGTGCTGGGTTTTCGCGCCAACATCGCCGAGCCCCGCGGCGAGTTTGAAGAAGACGGCCAAACACGCTACCGCTACCGCGTCGAGCCCAATGAAATGCCCGAAGGGCTGCACAAGCTGCGCCCCAACCACCCGTTGTCGCGCAACCTGGACCACAACTGGCAACAGGCCCTGCAGCGCACGTCCTCCGAACGCCGGGTGGGCGTGGAGTGGCACGCGGTGCTGCGCGAGCAACGCCTGCTGCTGACCCTGAGCAGCGAGGAAGGGGTCAGTGTGCAGGTAGCCCTGGAGGGCCCGTTCGGCGTCGCCAACAAGCCCCAGCAGGCACTGGAGCAACTGCACGACCTGCTCGGCCAGCTGGGTACCACTATGTACCACGCCGACCGTATCGAGCTGGACGCCCCGCAGGCGTACTTCATCCCCAACTCGCAGCTCAAGGCCCTGCGCCGCGAGGCCATCGAGGCACTGACCGCCGCGCGGGTACAGGCCCACCCACGCGGCGCGCGCAAGGCCGAGACCACGCCGCCGCCGGTGTACCCCGAGTCGCACCTGTCGTTCCTGGCCAACGTGTACAACCAGAAGGCTCGCGACTTCTACCACCGCCATGGCGTGCAACTGATCGACGCCGCCTACGAGGCCCATGAAGAGCACGGCGAGGTGCCGGTGATGATCACCAAGCACTGCCTGCGTTTCAGCTTCAACCTGTGCCCCAAGCAGGCCAAGGGTGTCACCGGCGTACGCACCAAGGTCGCGCCCATGCAGCTGATTCAGGGCGACGAGGTACTGACGCTGAAATTCGACTGCAAGCCGTGCGAGATGCATGTGATCGGCAAGATGAAGAGCCATATCATCGACCTGCCGACACCGGGCAGCGCGGTCGCACAAGTGGTTGGGCACATCAGCCCCGAAGACCTGCTCAAGACCATCCCGCGCGGGCCGCATTGAGGGGTTCGGCCCTGGGTGATGTTCGCCCAGGTGCCGTGGTGTAACGCTCAGCGTATCTGGTGCTTGTGCAACAAGCGGTAGAACGTCGGCCGCGAAACACCCAGCACCTTGGCAGCCATGCTCAGGTTGTCACTGTGCCGGTTGAGCACATCGCACAAGGCCTGGCGCTCGGCGCGGTGCTTGTATTCTTCCAGGGTGCCTAACGGCTGCTGCTCCTGGTCGTGCAACTGCAAGCCCAGGTCCTGCGCCTCGATCTGCCGCCCTTCGGCCAGCACCAGCCCGCGGCGTACGCGGTTGGCCAGCTCGCGAACGTTCCCCGGCCAGTCATGGTGGCCCATGGCTGCCAAGGCGTGTTCACTGAAGGAGCGCGGCCGGCGCCCGGTTTCCAGGCTGTAGAAATGGGCAAAATGGTTGGCCAGCATGGACAAGTCGCCGTGCCGGTCGCGCAGCGGTGCTGTCACCACCTGCAATACGTTCAGGCGGTAATACAGGTCTTCGCGAAAACGCCCCTGCTCAATGGCCCGTTCCAGGTCCACGTGGGTCGCCGCCAGCACCCGCACATCCACAGGTATTGGCTGGCTGCCGCCTACGCGCTCGATGTGCTTTTCCTGCAAAAAGCGCAGCAGGTTGGCCTGCAGTTCCAGCGGCAAGTCGCCAATTTCGTCCAGGAACAAGGTGCCGCCGTGGGCCGCTTCGATACGCCCGACCTTGCGCTGGTGCGCCCCGGTAAAAGCGCCTTTCTCGTGGCCGAACAATTCGGACTGGATCAAATGCTCAGGGATGGCGCCACAGTTGATGGCGATGAACGGCTGATCACTGCGCTGCGACTGGCGGTGCAGCGTGCGCGCCACCAGCTCCTTGCCAGTGCCGCTTTCACCGCGGATGAGCACAGGTGATTCGGTAGGCGCCAGTTTGCCCAGCAGCTTGCGCAGTTCGCGAATCGGCCGGCTGTCACCGAGCAATTCGTCGTTCGCGTCATCGACCTTGACCGCACCCTTGCCGCGCAGGCGCGCCATGCCGAACGCCCGGCCCAGGGTAACCTGCACCCGCGAGACGTCGAACGGCAAGGTGTGGAAGTCGAAAAACCACTCACAGACAAAGTCACCGAAGGCTGGCATGCGCAGTTGGTCGGCGCTCAGCACGGCGATCCACTCGGTGTTGCTGCGCTTGATCATGTCCTTGACCGCGTCCGGGTGCCGCAGGTGCGCGGCCTGCAAGCGCAGCAGGCCCACATCGCAGGGGTGGTCCAGTGCGGCGGCGAGCATGCAGCTGTCGACATCCCAGCCGGCGTTGCGCAGGCCCGGCAATAGGCGGTGGCAATCGTCGCAGGGGTCGACGATCAGCAAACGGCGTTGCGCGGCAGGCTGTTGCATGACCGATCCTTGGCGCCATTGTTTGATTTTTTTAAAGTAAAACAGCAAGTTGTGGCGCCCGTTTAACAGTAGCAACGAAGTTGACACTGCCCAGTACCGTCCGTCTGCCGACGCATTTTTTTACAAACGCCCACGGGAATTTTCGCACTTTAACGACATCACATGGCGGCGCAGGGAATAACGAAGATTGCCCTGGCAAAAAATTTATTCGCAATGTGTGACTTGCTACCGCACAGCGAGCATCAGTACACATAACCCCGCGCTGCACTTCGCGCACCTGAGGCGACTTTTAAGCAACGCGGACTTACTTCGCTGTTTGGGACCATAGAGAGACCGAACCATGAATGCCCCGCTCCGTGTCAACGAAGCACTGCTGATTGCCGACCACGCCTTCGAACCCTTCCAGTGCGTAGCCTGGGATGCCCCCAATGGCACTGGTGAACTCAGCCTGGCAGTGATCGACCGGACCAACACCCGCATTGGCGCCAAGCAGGTGTCTTCGCGCATCTACTCCGACCCCGCGCAGTGGGCCAGCCTGATCGAGGAAGTGCGCGCCGAATTGTGCGAAAAAGGTTACGACCTGCAACCGTGGTCGATGCCTAAATAATACCGGCGCCTATAACAAGTGCGTGCAGCGCCACGCACTTGTGCAACTTTCATCGTGCAGGCCTGACAACTTTGTCACTTGCGACATTGTGCCGCAGTGCTCCTGTTCAATACGCGAGCTTGAAGTGGTGCAAGTGCTGATAATCCGCCTGCAATTGCTCGGCCAGGCGCTGGGCACGCCCTAGCCGTACCGGCGCCAGTTCCATGTCGACCAACAGCGTGGCACAAGGCATGGGTTGGACCGTGTTGCTGTGCTGCACGCGCCCATCGGTAAACACCAGGCAGCGCAGCACTTCTTGCGGGTGTGCCCGCTGGCGTGCCTGCAGCCAATGCCGGGCCTGCTCCAGGGCTGCGAACAGTGGCGTGCCCCCGCCAGCCCCCAACGCCTGTAGCCATGGCTGCAAGGCCGCCGACGCCTTGAGGCCATGGCGCTGCCACTGCGGCATGCGCCCGCTGGCCGTGAGCAGCGCCAGGCGAGCACGCTGGCGATAAGCCTGATCGAACAGTGCTGCCAACACCCCCTTGGTTTGCGCCAGGGCCTGGTGGCGGCGGGTTGAAGCCGACGCATCGACGATCACCAGCCACAGTTCGGCAGGCCTGGCCCGGCGTTGCTGCCAGCACAGGTCCTGGCGCTGGCGTGGGCGCCCCTTGAGCAAGGTCGGCAGCCAGGCGACCCTACCTGCCACCGCGTCGCGTGCGCGCCCCCGGCTGGCACCGTGCTGCTTGCCTGCACCCGCCTTGGCATCCCCCCCTATGGCGTGTGGCTGGGGGGGGCTCAGGGCTTTTTTGCCCAGTTTGGCACCTCGCGACGGGCGCCACTGGCCACCGGCTGCGCGGGCAATGCACCCCAATCGCCCTGCCCGCCTTGTTCACCAGGGTTGCTGCCGGCCGGCTGTTCGGCCTGTTGCGGGGGGGCTGGCGGATTGGCCTGTGGCGCCACCCGGCGGCGATGGCGCAAGGCGAATTCGGCTACGGCCTCCACGTCGGTTTCTTCAATGGCTGCACCACCGCGCCAGGCACAGTGGGCGCGCGCCGCGCGCAGCCAGACCAGGTCGGCGCGCAAGCCATCCACGCCAGCAGCAAAACAGCGCTCGGTGATCCAGGCCAGTGCCTGGTCGTCCAGCGCAATGCCCGCCAGCACATGGCGCGCCGCCTGGCAGCGCTCGCGCAACTGCGCCTGCGCCTGCGCCCATTGCGCGCAAAAAGCCTGCGGGTCATGGTCGAAGGCCAGGCGCCGACGGATGATCTGCTGCCGGGCCGCAGGTTCGGGCAAACCTTCCAGGGCCACATTAAGGCCGAACCGGTCGAGCAACTGCGGGCGCAGTTCGCCTTCTTCCGGGTTCATGGTGCCGATCAGCACGAAGCGGGCGCTGTGGCGGTGCGAGATGCCGTCGCGCTCGACGCGGTTGGTACCGCTGGCGGCCACGTCAAGCAACAGGTCGACCAGGGTATCTGGCAGCAGGTTGACTTCATCCACATACAGCACGCCGCCATCGGCCTGGGCCAGCACCCCTGGGGAGAACTGAGCCTTGCCCTGGCCAAGCGCGGCGTCGAGGTCCAGGGTACCGACCAACCGTTCCTCACTGGCACCCAGCGGCAGGGTCACGAACGGGCCCTCACCCAGCAGGTCGGCCAGGCCACGGGCCAAGGTGCTCTTGGCCATGCCGCGCGGGCCTTCGATCAGCACGCCGCCGATTTTCGGGTCGATGGCCGTCAGGCACAGGGCCAGCTTCAGGTCCTCGGCACCCACCACGGCCACCAGCGGAAATTGTACGGGTTCACTCATGTCAAGCCTGTTCCTCGCCGTCGAGCAGTTGCTCCTCAAGCGCTTCGCGGTAGTCACCAGGCGCTTGCCACAGGCCACGTTGCTGGGCCTCAAGCAGTCGCTCGGTAAGGTCACGCAAGGCCTCGGGGTTGTGCTCGCGCATGAAGTCGCGGGTGGCCGGGTCGAGCACATAGGCGTCGGCCAGCCCCTGGTAATGATGGTCGTCGATCAGGTGCGTGGTGGCGTCGAAGGCGAACAGGTTGTCCACCGTCGCCGCCATCTCGAAGGCGCCTTTGTAGCCATGTCGCTTGACCCCATCGATCCACTTGGGGTTCAGCGCACGGGCGCGGATCACCCGGTTCAGCTCTTCTTTCAAGGTGCGGATGCGCGGCCGGTCCACCTGGCTGTGGTCACCGTGGTAACTGGCCACGCCGGCCCCGCCCAGGGTTTCTGAAGTAGCCAGCATGCCACCCTGGAACTGGTAGTAGTCGTTGGAATCGAGCAGGTCGTGCTCGTGGTTGTCCTGGTTTTGCAACACCGCCTGGACCTTGGCCAGGCGCTGGGCGAACTGGGCGCGGGCCGGGGTGCCGTCATCGCTGCCGCCGTAGGCATAGCCGCCATGGTTGAGGTAGACCTCGGCCAGGTCTTCGCGGCTGTGCCACAGGCGGCCGTCGATGGCATTCTGCACCCCGGCACCGTAGGCGCCGGGTTTGGCCCCGAACACCCGCCAGCCAGCCTGCCGAGCGGCCTGTTCGGCGCTTGCACCCTGGGCCTGCAGCGCAGCGCGCTCGGAGCGTACACGGGCAGCCAAGGGGTTGAGGTCGTCGGGCTCGTCCAGCGCCGCCACCGCCTGCACCGCGGCATCGAACAGGCGGATCAGGTTGCCGAAGGCATCGCGGAAGAACCCGGAAACGCGCAAGGTCACGTCCACCCGAGGGCGGTCAAGCAAACTCAGCGGCAAGATCTCGAAGTCATCGACCCGTTGGCTACCGCTGGCCCACACCGGCCGCACGCCCATCAGCGCCATGGCCTGGGCGATGTCGTCGCCGCCGGTACGCATGGTAGCGGTACCCCACACTGAAAGGCCCAACTGGCGCAGGTGGTCGCCATGGTCCTGCAGGTGGCGTTCAAGAATCAGGTTGGCCGAGGCGAAGCCCAGGCGCCAGGCCGTGGTGGTAGGCAGGTTGCGCACGTCCACGGTATAGAAGTTACGGCCGGTGGGCAGCACATCGAGGCGGCCACGGCTGGGCGCACCACTGGGCCCTGCCGGCACGAAGCGCCCGGCCAGCGCCGCCAGCAAGCCCTGCATTTCTGCGCTGCCGCAGGCATCCAGGCCCGGCGCCACGTCCATGCACAGGGCTTGCAGCACCGCATGCACGGGGTGCCATGCGGCGCTGTCAGGTAGCTGTGCAGTGCCGGCCAGCGCCTGCTCGATCAGGTGTAGCGCCAACAGCTCCAGGCGCTCCCGTGTATCGCCACAGGTGCGCCATGCCTCGCTGGTTACCGCTTGCAACGGCTCGGGGCGGTCGCCCTGCCACGGCTGGCCGAGTTCGCAATCCAGCGGGTCGAAGCCGGGTACCAGCGCCTTGGCCAAGGTGCGTAGCAGGCTGGCATTGCCGCCTCGGCCGTCGCCGCGCTCGACCCTGAGCAACGCCAGCAGCGTATCCAGCCGCAGGCGCCCG
Organism: Pseudomonas sp. BJP69; assembly: GCF_007633355.1. Classification (NCBI taxonomy): domain Bacteria; kingdom Pseudomonadati; phylum Pseudomonadota; class Gammaproteobacteria; order Pseudomonadales; family Pseudomonadaceae; genus Pseudomonas; species Pseudomonas sp. BJP69. The sequence goes on along the minus strand of NZ_CP041933.1, from coordinate 2,355,760 downwards.
GCAGGCGATTGGCCAAACACATGCAGGCCGTCGCGGATCTGCGACTCCTTGAGGTCGCACAGGTAAGTGTCCAGGCGCGGCAGCCATACGGCAGCATCGTCCAACTGCCCCTCCAGCTGCAGCTCGCGGTCGATATGGTTGGCCTTGACCAGTTCGAGGATGTCGCGCTGCAACTCGCGAGCCCGCCGAGGGTCGAGCAGTTGCGCTTCATAGAACTCGTCGGCCAGTTGCTCCAGGTGGCGCAACGGCCCGTAAGTCTCGGCACGGGTCAGCGGTGGCATGAGGTGGTCGATGATCACCGCCTGGGTACGGCGCTTGGCCTGGGCGCCCTCACCGGGGTCGTTGACGATGAACGGGTAGATGTTCGGCAGCGGGCCGAGCAAGGCGTCCGGCCAGCACTGCGCCGACAGCCCTACGCCCTTGCCTGGTAGCCATTCGAGGTTGCCGTGCTTGCCAACGTGTATCACCGCGTCGGCAGCGAAGGCATGGCGCAGCCAGAAGTGAAACGCCAGGTAACCATGTGGCGGCACCAGGTCGGGGTCGTGGTAGACCGCGCTGGGGTCCACCTGGTAGCCACGTGCCGGCTGGATGCCGACAAAGGTCAGGCCAAACCGCAGGCCGGCGACCATCAGCCGGCCACTGCGGAACATCGGGTCCTGCTGGGGTGGCCCCCACCGTTCCAGCACCGCCTGGCGGTTGGCTTCGGGCAGGCGCGCGAACGCAGCCTGGTAGTCGGCCAGGCTCAAGCTCTGGGCGCAAGGGCGCTGGTCGAGGTGGTCAAGGTCGTTGGTCACGCCACCGAGCAACTGCTGGATCAGCTGCGTGCCACTGCCCGGCAGGTCGGCCACCGGGTAGCCTTCGGCCTGCAATGCCGTGAGTATGTTCAGGGCCGCAGCGGGCGTATCCAGGCCAACGCCGTTGCCAATACGGCCATCCCGGGTCGGGTAGCTGGCCAGCACCAGGGCCACGCGCTTCTGCCCATTGGGCAGGCGCGCCAGCTCGACCCAACGGCGCGCCAGCTCGGCGACGAAGTCCATGCGTTCGGGGTGGGCGCGGTAGCACACCACGTCCGACTGGCTGCGCTCGCTGCGCCAGGCCATGTCCTTGAAACTGACCGGCCGGGTGATGATGCGCCCGTCCAGTTCGGGCAAGGCAATGTGCATGGCCAGGTCGCGCGCACCCAGGCCCTGTTCGCTGGCTTCCCAGCCGGGCTGGTTGTCCTGCGCGCAAATGGCCTGCAACACCGGGATATCACGGCGGAACGGGCGCAGGTTGGGGCGTTCGGGGCTGGACAGGGCAAAACCGGTGGTGTTGACCAGCACCTCGGCGCCGACCTCGTCCAGCCAGGCTTCGACCTGCTCCAGGCAGGCGCTTTCCTTCAGGCTGGCCACGGCGATCGGCAATGGATTCAGACCGGCCGCCTGCAGGCGCTGGCAGAACACGTCGATGAACGCGGTGTTGGCGGCTTGCAGGTGCGAGCGGTAGAACAGCAGCGGCGCTACCGGGTGTTCGGGGTGCCACTGCGGGTACCAGTCTTCCAGCGCCGCGCTGCCCTTTTGTGGGTGGTACACCGCCGTGCGCGGCAACGGCTGCGGCTCGTCCCAGGCATAGTCGCGGCCCAGCCACTGGCTGGCCAGGCAGTTGAACAGGTTGATGGCGTTGGCCTTGCCGCCTTGGCGCAGGTAGTGCCACAGGCGTTCGGCCTGCGCGCCGGTGACGTTGCCCAGGCTGGTCAGTTCCGGGTCCGGGCGGTCGTCGCCCGGCACCAGGATCAGCTGCACGCCACGGGCCGCCAGTTCGACCAGTTGTTCTACGCCATAGCGCCAATAACCGACGCCACCGTGCAGCGACACCAGAATGACCTTGGCATGGCGCAGCACCTGGTCAACGTACAGGTCGACCGAGGCATGGTTCTGCACCTGCATCGGGTTGGCCAGGCGCAGGCTGGGGAAGCCTGCGGGCAATTGCTCGGCCGTGTCGGCCAGCAACGCCAGGTGAGAATCGCCGCTGCAGAGTATCACCAGCTCGGCGGGTGTCTGGCCAAGGTCGGCGATGCTGTCATCCGGCACAAAGCCGCCGGGCTGGGTCCGCAGCAGGTGCATGGGTCAGGCGCCCAAGGCCTGGCGCAGGCGCGCTTCCAGCTGGGCCGCATCAAGGTCCTGGCCGATCAGCACCAGGCGGGTGATGCGCGGCTCGTCGGCACGCCAGGCACGATCGAAGTGCTTGTCGAAACGGGTACCCACGCCTTGCACCAGCAGGCGCATCGGCTTGCCCGGGATGGCAGCGAAGCCTTTGGCACGCAGGATGCCGAACTCCACCACCAGCTGGCTCAGGGCATCGAGCAGCAGGCTTTCGTCGGCTTCCGGCAGGTCGATGGAGATGGAGTCGAAGGCGTCGTGGTCATGATCGTCATGGTCGTCGCCGTCGTGGTGCGAGTCGTGGTGGGTACGGCGGCCATCGATGTGCGCCTCGGACTCGGCGCCCACGCCCAGCAGCACTTCCAGTGGCAGCTTGCCGCTGCTGGCTTCGACCACTTTCACCGCCGGCGGCAGTTCTTCGGCGACTTCGGCACGCACCTTGGCCAGGCCTTCGGCGTCGATCAAGTCAGCCTTGTTCAATACCACCAGGTCAGCGCTGGCGAGCTGGTCGGCGAACAGCTCGTGCAGGGGCGACTCGTGGTCCAGGTTGGGGTCCAGCTTGCGCTGCGCATCGACCTGGTCCGGGTAGGCGGCAAAGGTGCCGGCAGCCACCGCCGGGCTGTCGACCACGGTGATCACGGCGTCGACGGTGCAGGCGTTGCGGATCTCCGGCCACTGGAAGGCCTGCACCAACGGTTTGGGCAGGGCCAGGCCGCTGGTCTCGATCAGGATGTGGTCCAGGTCGCCACGGCGTGCCACCAGCTCGCGCATCACCGGGAAGAATTCTTCCTGCACGGTGCAGCACAAGCAGCCGTTGGCCAGCTCGTAAACACGGCCGGTGGCCTCTTCTTCAGTACAACCGATGCTGCATTGCTTGAGGATTTCGCCATCGATGCCCAGTTCGCCGAACTCGTTGACGATGACCGCGATGCGGCGGCCCTGGGCGTTGTCGAGCATGTGGCGCAGCAACGTGGTCTTGCCCGAGCCGAGAAAGCCGGTAACGATGGTAACGGGGAGCTTGGCCAGTGTTTTCATGTCGCAGTGCCCTTGGCAGTATGGCGCGGGCATGCAGGACGACAGCCACCGGCCAGGCCGGCCGGGCTTGTTCGCCACCGGATCACCCCGCCCGGTTGAAAGTCGAAAACGTGACGAGGCAGGTCTCCTGGCTTGCACCGTTCCAGTTGCCTGCCGCGGCAGCAGTCTGGCGGGATGACGCCTTCCCGCGCGTTGGCGCAGTGGCTGTGTCGATCCGTTGTCGGTGCTTACAGTTGCGGGGGCAGCCGCGGCTTGTACCGCGTTCCCGTCTTAGCTTCGGCCTGGCCGAAGAACCTCGAAGTGGCAAGGCTACGCAGTGGTTGGCGGGTGGTCAACCGTTGGCTCGCCTCGATTCTTTTAGCGCCTGTGAGATCGAGCGCCGCCCGCGCGGCGCATCGCGAGCTGCGCTCGCTCCTACGTTCGTTTCGGGCCAATTATGCCTGGGGGATTTGCGCGCGAACCCTTTGGCGCATGCCTCAATATCGCGTCGTATGAACCAGGCGGTCGCGCGCGCCTCTCACAGGCCTCACTGGCCCGAAACAAACGTAGGAGCGAGCGCAGCTCGCGATGCGCCGCGCGGGCGGCGCTCGATCTCACAGGCGCTGACAATATTGTGACAATCACCTTGCAGCCTCGATGCCGTCCCTGCGCCTGCAGCACCCGCAAATAATGCATCGCAGCCTGTCAATTCTTGACCGGCCGTTCCCGATCCGCCACGGATGTATTAAGGTGGCATGGTGCGCATATAACAGCAGCCCGAGCGATCGGGCATTAGCAAGACAATGAGGGTGTCATGAGCAACGAAAGCATTAATTGGGACAAGCTGGGTTTCGACTACATCAAGACCGACAAACGCTACCTGTCCGTATGGCGCAATGGCGAGTGGGACAAGGGCACCCTGACCGAAGACAACGTGCTGCACATCAGTGAAGGCTCCACCGCGCTGCACTATGGCCAGCAATGTTTCGAGGGCCTGAAGGCCTACCGCTGCAAGGATGGCTCCATCAACCTGTTCCGCCCGGACCAGAATGCCGCCCGCATGCAGCGCAGCTGCGCCCGCCTGCTGATGCCGCAGGTGCCGACCGATGTGTTCATCGAGGCGTGCAAGCAAGTGGTCAAGGCCAACGAAAAGTTCGTGCCACCGCATGGTAAAGGCGCCCTGTACCTGCGCCCGTTCGTGATCGGCACCGGCGACAACATTGGCGTGCGCACCGCCCCCGAGTTCATCTTCTCGGTTTTCGCCATTCCGGTTGGCTCGTACTTCAAGGGCGGCATGAAGCCGCACAACTTCCAGATCTCCAGCTTCGACCGTGCAGCACCGCAGGGCACCGGTGCCGCCAAGGTCGGTGGCAACTACGCTGCCAGCCTGCAGCCAGGTGCCGAAGCGAAGAAAGCCAACTTCGCCGACGCCATCTACCTCGACCCGCTGACCCACACCAAGATTGAAGAAGTCGGCTCGGCCAACTTCTTCGGCATTACCGCCAACAATGAGTTCGTCACGCCTAAATCGGCCTCGGTGCTGCCAGGCATCACCCGCCTGTCGCTGATGGAGCTGGCGCAATCGCGCCTGGGCCTGACCGTGGTCGAAGGTGACGTGGAAATCAGCAAGCTGGACCGCTTTGTCGAAGCCGGCGCCTGCGGTACTGCTGCGGTGATCACCCCGATTGGTGGCATCGAGTACAACGGCAAGCTGCACGTGTTCCACGACCTGGAGAAGGTCGGCCCGGTCACGCAGAAGCTCTACAACGAGCTGACCGGCATCCAGAGCGGTGATGTGGAAGCACCGGCTGGCTGGATCGTCAAAGTCGCCTGAAACGCTTTTGCGGTATAAAAACGGGGCATGCCATCGCTGGCATGCCCCGTTTTTCATGGATCGAGCCACCAGGCGGCAGCCTGCAAGGTTTGAGCTTCTGCGCGTCAATGGCCAGGGCGCCGTGCATCAATAGTCACTATCGAGAGGGGCAATTTCTACCAGACGCGACAACCACATAACCTAGCTCCATCGCCTCGCCACCTACACCCTTGGCCCCTGGAGCTACCTGATGAACACCCTGGCCCGCTTGCTGACTGCCACGTTTGCCCTGCTTACCCTCGCCATCAGCAGCGGCTGTGCCAGCCACCCTGAACTGCGCCCGTACAGCGCCGACGAAACCCGCCAGTTACAGCTGGAGGCCTTGCAGCGCCGCGGTCTGTCGCTGGACGACTATGAGCAGCAACGCCGGGTGATCCAGCGTGCCGGCAACCTGCCGGTGGTGACCGAGGCAGCCGATGCCGACCGTTCGACCAAAGGCTGAACCCGCCGCTACATGGTTTTCAGCGGCCGCTCGGGCAGGTATCCTTGAACGCTCTACCGTAAGCCCTCCAGGACGGTGACCATGTTCAGGCCCCTGCTGTTGCTGAGCATTGCCCTGCTGTTCAGCCCCCCTCTGCTGGCCCAGCAGATGAAGCGCCAACTGGGCGATTTCGACTTTACACTCGGCACCACCCCTTCCCGCAGCATGGCCCAAGGGTTGATTTCACCCACGGCGGTCGGCGCGTTTCATGGCGGCATGGATTTCAGCCACCCCAGTGGGCTGTACGTCGGCCAATATGCCCCGAGCATGGGGGTGACGGCCAACTCGACCCTGCGCCTGGACAGCTACATGGGCTACAAGCACCACTTCGACAGCACCTTGGGCTATGAAGTGGGGTTGATCCACTACAGCCAGCCAAACATCGCCGGCGCCGAGAGCGTAGCCCTGTATGGGGGAGTTTCGGTACTTGGCAGCCGGTTCGGCGGCGCACTGCGCGACAACCCCGACAACCGCACCGGTACGCTGTTCGCCGATTTTGGCCAACTGCCCTTGTTCGATGTCGACCTCACCGTCAAACTCGCCCATCACCGCCTGGGCACACCCTTCACCATCGGCGATGGCAGCCAGGTGAATGCCTTTTCCGACTGGTCGCTGGAACTGTCGCGCCCTTGGCTAGGCATCGACCTGAACCTGATCTACAGCAACTCGAGCCTCAGTGGCACCAGCTGTGACGCCTACTCAGGCATGAACACCTATTGCGACAGCGTGGTCACCCTCAAGGCCCAGCGCAGCTTTTTCTAGGCTTTGCCTGCAGGGCCTGGCGGCGCGGCGCCAGCGCCAGCGCAATACCGCCCAGCACTACCACACTGGCGAGCAACAAACGCAGCGATAACGGCTCACCGATCAGCGCAACCCCGCCCAACCCCGCCAGCACCGGCACACTCAGCTGCAGGGTCGCCGCCTGTTGCGCACTGACCTGCCGCACCACGCCATACCACACGGCATAACCGGCTCCGGAAGCCAGCACACCGGAGCCCAGGGCGAACAGCAAGCCACCGGCGCTAAGGTGTGGCCCGGCCCCCAGCCACAGCAGCGGTGCCAGCACCACCAGCCAGGGCAGGCTGCGGGCAAAGTTGCCGGCCGTGTCGGCCAGCGGCCTGGGCGACCCTCTGCCGAGCAAGGTGTACGCCCCCCAGGCGATGCCGGAAATAACCATCAGCAAGGCACTGCTGAACGGTGGCGCCGAAGCGCCTGGCAACAACAGCACCAGCAAGCCGGCGAAGGCGATCAGCATACCCAGCAGGCCCCGTGCGCTGATGCGTTCGCCTTTGCACCAGGCAAAGCCGAACATCGTGATCTGCACGGCACCGAAGAGCAGCAAGGCGCCCGCCCCGGCGCTCAGTTGCAGGTAGGCCGCTGAAAACAGGAAGGCATACAGGCACAAGGCCAGGCCTGCTCGCCAGGTGCCACCCATGCGCTGCGCCGGTCTGCGCAAGCGAATCAGCAACAACAGGAATACTGCACCGCTGGCCAGGCGCACCACGGTGAACGAGGCCGGGTCGATCGCCCCGTTCTTGAGGGCCAGGCGGCAGAACACCGAGTTGGCGGCAAATGCCACCAGGCTGAACAGCGCTGGCCAGAGCCAGGCACGAGCCTTATGCCCGGCAAGCGAGGTGGTGCCAGTGCTCATGGTGTGGGACTCGAGGTCAAGTAGGTCGTTTCCTACAAACAGATGAGATTGTTGAACACCTCGTTCGTTTTCACAACTTGCGCATGCCGGTAAGGTGCACGGCACGGCACGGACGCTTTAGCGCAACCAAGGACAAAACCATGAGCAAATTCGATTTTCAGTTGGCTTACACCGTCGAAGGGGATGAGGCAGATGCGGCGAAGGCACGTACGTACCTTCGCGAGAAAACCGGCCTGGAAACCGTCCAGCACATCGAGACCACCTTGCTTGGGGTGGTCACGCTCGAGGCCGCGACGCTTGCCGACCGCCAGAAGGATGCCGAGCGCGTATTCCACGCATTCATACACGATGCGTTGAAGGCGCTGGGCGTGCTGTCCACCGTGAAGTTCTACGGCTGCCTGATGGTGAACGGCCTCGGCCCCGCCATTCGCTTCAACGTGCTGCCCAAATGACCGCTGAGAAGTGACCGCTGGAAAGTGACCGCTGACGGTATCAGGCGCGCGAGCGCCTGATACCCGTGCCTGTCATTTTTCTTCGAGTACGGACCGGCCTTTGACGGCGCGCGGGCCGCGCCAGGCCCAGAACAACAAGCCGGGGATTGGCGCGTAGACGACGAACACCACCCACAACATCTTGCGTTCGGCGCGCCGCTCACTGCCGATGATGTTCCAGATGGCCCAGATTTCCATGAGGATGACCAAGGCTGCGACAATGATCCAGATCGTTCCGACTTCCATAAGCGCTCTCTCTTTGCCGTGTAATGGCTTGGGTTGTTATTGACGCTGAGGGTTCAGATTGTTTTGACCACTCCTGCAGGTAACGCACCTCACTGCTGCGGCGCACGCTCCAGCGCCGCCTTCAATGCCGCGGCATCGGTGAACGCCTGCTGGCTCACCAATCTGCCTTCTTGCAACTGCAACCACTGCACCTGCCCTGGCTGCCCGGGGTACCGGCTGGCTACCCGCCCTTCCCGGTCGAGCAGCACCCTATAGCTGTAACCGCGCATGGCCGGGATGGCGAACAGCTTGCTGACCAACGCAGGCATGCGCTGGATGTCGGCGACGAATACGGCCTTGCGTGCTTCCAGGTAGTCTTTGGGCGCGTCGGCCAGTGCAGCCTTGACCAACTTGGCGCCGTCCATGTCGCGCGCCACCAGTAGTACCTGGGTGTCCGCGCTCAGGGTGTAGGCCTTGTCATGCTGGTCAAGCAACGTGAAGGGCGCGAGCGGTTCGCCCGGCTCCATGGCCGTGGCCAGCAATGGCAACAAGCTGAGCAACAAGGCAGCGGCGTATTTCATCGATAGGTTCCTCAAGGGCCAGGCGTTTCATGCAAGCGCCTATGGCAAAGCATAGTGGGAAAGTCTGCAGCCATACAGGTTGCCTGAACACGACCTGTAATACGACACCGCCACCGGGGAGATTGTCTTTCCTCCAGCCACCGGCCACACTCTGCGAGCCAGCCAGCAAGCGGAGTTCAGAGTGCCCACGCCACGCCAGTTCAGCAAGAAGACCAGTACCAGCAACATGCTGCGGCTCAAGGCCAGCAGCGCCGACGCCCAGGCCCCTTATCAAGTCGATTTCGTGCTGCTCGAACACTTCTCCATGGCCAGTTTCACCGTGGCCATGGACGTGCTGGTCACGGCCAACCTGCTGCGTACCGACAGCTTCAGTTTCACCCCGCTGTCGCTGGACGGCGACCGCGTGCTCAGCGACCTTGGGCTGGAACTGGTGGCCACCGAATTGTCCCCCCAGGCGTTGCAGTCACCAGACCTGCTGGTCATCTGCGGGGGCTTGCGTACGCCGCTGAAATACCCGGTACTCGACCGCTTGCTGAGTGATTGCGCGGCCCATGGCATGGCCTTGGGTGGCTTGTGGAACGGCGCCTGGTTCCTGGGGCGCGCCGGGGTGCTGGATGACTATGGCTGCAGCGTTCACCCCGAGCAGCGTGCCAGTTTGTCCGAGCGCAGCCCGCAAACCCGCATTACTCCGGCCAGCTTCACCCTCGACCGTGACCGGCTCAGTGCCGCCAGCCCGAACGGCGCCATGGAACTGATGCTGGGGCTGGTGCGGCGCTTGTATGGTGACGGCCTGGCCGAAGGCGTGGAAGAAATTCTGTCGTTCTCAGGCGCCCGTTACCGCCAGGTCGGGCCGGGGGCCAAGAAGTCCATGAGCCTGCACCTGCGTACCATTGTCGAACTGATGGAGAACAACCTCGAAGAAACCCTCAGCCTCGACCAGCTGGCCGCCTACAGCGGGCGTTCACGGCGGCAGATCGACCGGTTGTTCCAGGCCCAGCTGGGCACATCGCCGCGGCGTTACTACATGGAGCTGCGCATTACCAAAAGCCGCAGGCTGCTGCAGTATTCCGACCTGTCGGTGATGGAAGTGGCGGTGGCTTGCGGCTTTGTTTCGGTGTCACATTTCAGCAAATGCTATGCGGCGTATTTTGGCTACCCGCCCTCGCGTGAGCAGCGGTTGGGCGACTGAGCAGGCTGGCGCAGCGTCAGGGGCGCTGCCCAACCTGAATGTAGCGCAGCACCGCATCACAGATCATCGCCTTGTGCCGCAGCTTGACCTGGTCATCCGACAGGTCTATCTGGAAGATCTCGCCAAAGGTATGCCGGTTGGACACCCGGTAAAAACAGAACGAGCTCATCAGCATGTGCAGGTCGATCACCTCGATACCGCTGCGGAACACCCCTTCTTCTACCCCGCGGCGCAGCGTGTTGCCCAAGGCTTCGAGCACCAGGCTGCTCATTTCGCGAATAGCCGGGGACTGCTTGACGTATTCGCCGTAGTGGATGTTTTCGGTGCAGATGATCCGCACGAAGTCGACATTGCGGTCGTGGTGGTCGAAGGTGAACTCCACCAGCCTGCGGATCGCCTGGTCGGCCGGCAGCGACTCCAGGTCCAGGCTTTGCTCGGTCTTGCGAATATCGCCGTATAGCTTGACCAGGCACTCGCAATACAACTGCTCCTTGCTGCCGAAGTAGTAGTAGATCATGCGCTTGGACGTAGCCGTGCGTTCAGCGATGGCGTCTACGCGAGCCCCGGCCAGCCCTTGCTGAACGAATTCGTGGATGGCGGCCTGGAGGATATCCTCGCGGGTTTTCTCGGGGTTGTTCTTGCGCGTTCTGCGCCCCCCTTCGGTTTCAGGCTGGCCAAGGCCGACTACGGAATCACTCATACCCACTCACAGGCTGTTTATTGGAATGTGGGGGATTATCCGTGAGCACGGCCGTGCAGGGAAGCTCGCTGTTGCGGCTAGCGCTGGGCCGTGACCGGCTCTGCTGGCGGCGTCAGGTGCAAGACACGGTCGCGTCCGCCCTCGGCCAGCAGGTAACCGCCCTTGCCGTCGGCGATGATGGCCTGGGGCGCCTTGAGAAACGTCAGCACCGTGTGCTGGCTGCCGTCGGCAGCGATGCGCAGCAGCCGGGCGCGGTGCGTGTTGTCCTCGCTGATCCACAGGCCACGCTGGTCACAGTACAGGAACGTGGGGTTGCGCAAACCGTCGACCACCACCGGGTCGTTGCCATCGGCGGACAGGGCGCGCACGATGCCCTTGGCTTTTTCGGTGAACAACAGGTCGCCCCGACAGCGTGTCAGCCCTTCGGTTTCTGTCAGGCCGGAACGCAGCACGTCCAGTTGCCCGCTCTGCCAGTCGTAGCGCATGAGGCGGCCGTTACCTTTGCGGTCTTCGATGGCATACAGGTGCTTGCCGTCGTTCCACAGCCCTTGCACGCTGTCGCCATTGAACAACGGCGTGACCTCGCCATCGCGGGCCAGGCTGACGGGCGCGGCACCGCCCTCCTGGCTGAATACCCAACCGCCCTGGGCCGCGACCATGCCGTCGGGTTTGGACAGGTTATCAATGACTACCACCCGGGCGCCGTCGGCGGCGATCTTGAGGATGCTGCCGCGGCCGTCGTCCAGCTCGCGGCTGACCAGCAGGCTGCCATCGGCTTGCGGCAGCAGTGACGCGGCCTTGGTCACGTCACTGTGCAGCACACCGACTTTCCAACCTGCCGCGGCCTGCACCGGATAGAAGCTTTGCCAGGCGAAAAAGCCCAATGTGGCCACGAGCAGGCCAGTGGTGGCGGTGAAGACGATTCGGGTGCTGCGCTTGCGCAGGATAGACGGCATAAGGGGGGGGCTCCTTGGAAATGCCGGGGGATCCTAACAAGGGAATGTGAAAAATATGTCGGAATTATCTGCTCAGCAGCCCCTGCGAGCGAACGCGCATTCAGCGATCGAATCCTGGGTATTCCAACATTTAATTTGTGCATGGCGCGCGCTCGACCCTATTCTGTCGCCACATCCCCTGCGCCGCACCGGCCGGTGCGGTTCACGGCACGGGGAGAGAACAACAAGTCGAGATTGTCCATGTCGAACCATTCGTACTTCGCCCCCCACGGTGGGCACCCGGCTCAAACCGAGCTGCTGACTGACCGTGCCATGTTCACCGAAGCCTACGCCGTCATCCCCAAAGGCGTGATGCGTGACATCGTCACCAGCCACTTGCCATTCTGGGACAAGATGCGCATGTGGGTCATCGCCCGCCCACTGACCGGTTTTGCCGAGACTTTCTCGCAGTACATCGTCGAAGTGGCCCCGGAAGGCGGCAGTGAACGCCCTGAGCTGGACCCTGATGCCGAGGCCGTGGTGTTCATCGTCGAAGGCGAACTGGACATCACCGTCGAAGGCAAGCACCACACCCTGGTGCCAGGCGGCTACGCGTTCCTGGCGCCAGGCGCCGAGTGGAGCCTGCGCAACAACAGCAAAGCCAATGTCACCTTCCACTGGCTGCGCAAGCACTACCAGAAAGTCGAGGGCCTGGACGCACCTGAGTCGTTCGTGACCCACCGTGACAACGCCACCGTCATTGAAATGCCGGGCACCGAAGGCCGCTGGGTCACTACCCGCTTCGTCGACATGGCCGACATGCGTCACGACATGCATGTGAACATCGTCACCTTCCAGCCCGGCGGCGTGATCCCGTTCGCGGAAACCCACGTGATGGAGCATGGCCTGTACGTGCTGGAAGGCAAGGCGGTGTACCGCCTGAACCAGGACTGGGTCGAAGTGGAAGCCGGCGACTTCATGTGGCTGCGCGCCTTCTGCCCGCAAGCCTGCTACGCAGGTGGCCCAGGCAAGTTCAGCTACCTGCTGTACAAGGACGTGAACCGTCACGTGCACCTGACGCTGAACCCCAAGCGCTGAGGCACCGGGGCGCATGGCGCCCTCCCGACACAAGGCCGCCCCCGCAGGTTTGCGTGAACCTGCAGGGGCGGCCTTGTTTCAGGCGCACGGGCAAGCGTTTACTGCACGACCCCGCAGGCCACCCGGGCTCCACCGCCACCCAGCTTCTCGGGGTGGTCGCTGTGGTTGTCACCGCCGGCGTGCACCATCAGTGCATGGCCTTTGAAATCGGTGGCCTTCAGCCGCGGCGCGAGGACCGGATAGGTGGCCTTGCCATCGGCCCCCACATACAGCGCCGGCAAGTCGCCACGATGACCACTGTCATCATAGGGGCCTTTGTGGGCGTTGCTGGAATCCGGGTCCCAGTGCCCGCCCGCAGCACCCGCTGGCACAGGCTTGCCGCCTTCTTGCGCCGGTGCGCACGAGGCGTTCTGGTGGAGGTGGAAGCCGTGCACACCTGGCGGCAGGTCCTTCAGGTCGGGGGTTAGCAACGTGCCATATTTGTTCTGCTCGATGCTGATAGTGCCAATGGACTTGCCAGGGCCGTCGGGGCCGGCCAGCTTGAGTTCGACCGTTTCGGCCGCCTGGGCCAACCCGGCGCTGGCCAGTAAAGCGACAAATGCAGCTGTTTTCATAGTGCGTCTCCATGGCTTGGGTTGCTGGGCGTACTGCCCACGTTAACGGTGGGACTGCACGGCCCTGCCAGACATTCCATCGCGCCACAGCCTGAAACACTTTTCTCGTTGGGCTAGATGCCACCCCCGGCCAGCAATTGAGTCATCACCTCGGCCAAGGCCTTGACCATGATGTCAGCGGTCGGCCGGTGCACAATGACGATTTCATAGCTATCGATCTCCGGCAGCCCCTGCCCCTCGCCCAGCACCCGGTGCTCGCCTGTCGCCGCGCGCGGCGGGAGCAAACTGACGCCCATGCCATCGGCCACGGCCGCCTGGATGCCACTGAGGCTGGAACTGGTGAAGCTGATACGCCAGCGCCGGCCCATGCCCTCGATGGCATTGATCATGTCTTCGCGGTACAGGCCGCGTGGCGGAAAGGTCACAAGCGGAATCGGGTCCAGCTCGAACGCCGGCGCGCGGGCACTGTCGATCCACTGCAGGCGCTCTGGCCAGCATGCCACGCCCTCGCGGGTGTTGCGCCGCTGCTTGAGCAGCACCAGGTCGAGCTCACCGTTGTCGTAGGCCTGGCTGAGGTCGCGGCACAGGCCGCTGGTCACCTCCAGCTTTACCTGCGGGTGAAGGCGGCTGAACGCCGCCAGCGCATTGGTGGTCCGCCCGCCGACGAAGTCTTCCGGCACACCCAGGCGCACGGTGGTGCCGACCATGGCCCCGGCCAAGGCTTCGAGCATCTGGTCGTTCAGCGCCAGCATATGCCGGGCATAGCCCAGCAGGGTCTGCCCGGCGTCGGTTGGCAGCACGTCGCGGTTGCCGCGTACCAGTAACCGGTGGCCAACCATGTCCTCCAGGCGGCGAACCTTCTGGCTGATGGTCGACTGGGTGGAATGCAGGCGCGCGGCCGCGGTGGTGAAACTGCCGCAGTCGGCCACCACCACCGTGGCGCGCAACAGGTCAAGGTCGAACAGGGCCCTATTCGATTTCGCGCTATTGGACATCTTGGTATTCAACTAATGAATGACAAGACAGACTTCTATCACGCAATCCCAGGCCCTGCAACGCCCCGATCAGTCGCCGAGGGCGACCCCTTCGCGCCGCGGATCGGCCCCTCCGGCCCAGCCGTCAGCCGTGCGCTGGATGATCTGCATGCCGCTGGTCATGGTCATCGGCGTGACCTCGTGGCCCCAGGCCGCCAACTGGCGGACCAGTGCCGGGCTGGCCAGCCCTGCCTCCACTTCCGTGCCGGCATTGCGGCTGCCGAAATTGGGCAGGCCGGCAGCCTGCTGCGGGTCCAGTTGCCAATCCAGCAGTCCGAGCAGTGCCTTGTTCACGTAACCGATGATCTGTGAGCCCCCCGGCGAACCCAGGCTGGCCACCAGCTCCCCGCTAGCGCGGGAAAATACCAGGGTCGGCGCCATGGCCGACAGCGGCCGCTTGCCAGGTTGTACCCGGTTGGCCACAGGCCGGCCACGCTCCTGCGCGATGAACGAAAAGTCGGTCAGGGTGTTGTTGAGCAGGAAGCCCCTGACCATCACGTGCGCGCCGAACGCGGCCTCGACCGAGGTGGTCATGGCCAGGGCATGACCGCTGTCATCTACTGCGCTCAGGTGCGAGGTAGAAATGCGCAGGGGCGAGCGGTCTGGTGCCAGGGCCAGGTCGACACCAGGCGGCTGGCCTGGGCGCGCACGCCTCATGCTGTGTGCCCCGATCAAGGCGGCGCGGCTGGCCAGGTAGGCCGGGTGGGTGAGGGCCTTGACCGGCACGGGCACATAATCGCTGTCTGCCAGGTACTGGGCGCGGTCGGCATAGGCCAGGCGCTCGGCCTCAGCGACCAGGTGCACGGCCATTGGCGCTGCTTCAATACCCGCTGGGGATGAAGTGGGCTGCGGCCGCAACCCAGCCAGGTCATGCGCAGGCACGGCCCGTTGAGCGGCTTCAAGGATGCCCAGGGTCTGCAACACCGTTACCCCGCCGGAAGACGGCGGCGGCACGCCGCAAATTTGCCAGGCCTTGTAGGGGCCGCATACCGGCTCGCGCTCCCTGGCCTGGTACAGCTGCAAGTCCTGCAGCGACAGGTAACCGGGATTGGCATGGCTGCGCACCTGGGTCACGATGGCCTGGGCAATCTCACCGCTATAGAACACATCGGCGCCGTGCGCAGCGATCAGCTCCAGGGTTTGGGCAAGCGCCGGGTTGCGCAGGGTAGCCCCCACTGGCAAGGGCCTGCCCTGTTCATCCAGAAAATAACGCGCCATGGCCGGTGACTGGGCAATGAACGGGTCACCGGCTATCAACGTGTGCAAGCGCGGGGAAACCGCAAAGCCGCTGCGGGCCAACGCGATGGCCGGCGCAAACAGGTCGCGCCAGGGCAGCTTGCCATAGCGCTGGTGGGCCACCTGCAACGCCCGCAGCACACCCGGCACCCCCACCGAGCGGCCACCGATCTGCGCCTGGCGGAACGGCATCGGCTCACCATCGGCCTGCAGGAACAGTTGTTCCGTGACCCCCGCCGGGGCTGCCTCGCGGCCGTCGAATGCCTGCACGCGCTCGCCATCCCAATACAGGATGAAAGCCCCACCGCCAATGCCACTGGACTGCGGCTCGACCAGGGTCAGCACCATTTGCATGGCGATGGCAGCGTCGATGGCGCTGCCACCGGCCCGCAGTATCGCCCGCCCCGCTTCGCTGGCCAGCGGGTTGGCAGCGGCCACCATGTGCCGGCTGGCGTGCACCGGCTGCAGGCCGGTGCGGTACCCGGAAGCCAGTTCCGGTGCAACTGGCAGCGCCTGGTCGGCCTTCGTCGCCCCGCTGGCAGCCAGCAGCCACAGGGCCACGAGCAGTGGCTTGGAAAATGTCATCGCGTGCTTCCTGCTTCACCCATTCAGCCCGCCACTGTGGTTCATGGCTAAACCCGAGTTCAAGCTTTTGCGCGATTTTCCTGGCTCCCGGCCTCGTCAGCGGGAGGCGGCAGCCTCAAACCACCTCTTCGAACGGCAGGCCCACATAGTTTTCGGCAATGTTCAGCAAACCTGCCGGCGAGGTCAGGAAGTACTCGCGATCAGCCTCTTGCATCTTCTGGTCCCAGGCGTCCTTGTGGCTGCCGAAGTCGTGCAGCAGTTGGGTCATGAACCAGCTGAAACGCTCGCCCTTCCATACCCGGCGCAGGGCCAGGGGCGAATACTGCTGCAACAGCTCGGTACGCCCCTCGCGGTACACCTTGAGCAGAATCCGGTACAGGTAGTTGACGTCCGAGGCTGCCAGGTTCAACCCCTTGGCCCCGGTGGGCGGCACGATATGCGCGGCATCGCCGACCAGGAACAGGTGGCCATACTGCATCGGTTCCACCACCAGGCTGCGCAGCGGCGCGATGCTCTTCTCCAGGGCCGGGCCTGTGACCAGGTCCGCTGCCACCTCGGCAGGCAAACGCGCTTTCAGTTCGGCCCAGAAGCGCTCGTCGGGCCACTCCTCGACACGGTCTTGCAGCGGCACTTGCAGGTAGTAGCGACTGCGGGTTTGCGAACGTTGGCTACACAGCGCGAAACCGCGGGCGTGGTGGGCATAGATCAGTTCATGGTTGACCGGCGGTGTATCCGCCAGCAGGCCCAGCCAGCCGAAGGGGTATACCCGTTCGTATTGTTTGAGCACACCCTCGGGAATGCTCTGCCGGGAAACCCCATGGAAGCCGTCACACCCAGCAATGTAATCGCAATCCAGGCGCTGGACCTGACCGTCTTTTTCAAAGGTCAGGTAGGGCTTCTCGCCCTTGAGCTCATGCGGCTGAACATTGCTGGCCGAATAGAAGATGGGGGCCCCGCTGGCTTCACGGGCCTGCATCAGGTCACGGGTAACTTCGGTCTGGCCATAGACCATCACCGTCTTGCCGCCGGTCAGGGCCTTGAGATCCAGGCGCTGGCGGCGCCCGCCAACCAGCAGCTCGACACCTTCGTGCACCAGGCCTTCGCGGTCCATACGTTCGGCCACACCGGCCTCGCGCAGCAGGTCGACCGTGCCCTGCTCCAGCACCCCGGCGCGGATGCGGCCCAGCACGTACTCGGCGGTCTGGCGCTCGACGATCACCGTGTCGATACCGGCGTTATGCAGCAGTTGACCCAGCAGCAGGCCCGACGGGCCCGCGCCAATGATTGCAACCTGAGTTTTCATTGTTGTTGTCTCTGTTGGAACGATACCGGCCCTGCACTGGCGGTGGCGCGGCATCTGCTGTTAGGGTTTGCCTTTGCATTTTTACGGGCAAAACCCGCAACTGAGCTGTGCTATTCCATGCAAAACCTGCACTTTTACAAAAAACGTTCGATTAACGGACAGGCCAAAGCTGATGAAATCCACCCTCCCCGGCGTTCCGCTGTTCAAGTTGTATGGGGAAAACCAGGCCTGGCCTGGTACCGACCTGCTGCACTGTGAGCCGATCCCCGCACGCAGCCGCCTGCACCACTGGGAGATCAAGCCCCACCAACATGCCGAGCTGTTTCAATTGCTGTACGTGCAACGCGGACAGGCCCAGGTGGAAATCGAGGGCACCCGCACTGCCCTAAGCGAAGCCGCGATCCAGGTGGTGCCACCCCTGACCGTGCATGGCTTTCGCTTCAGTGCCGACATCCAGGGCCACGTGCTCACTTTTGGCGCCGCGCTGGTGGCCAACCTTGAGCAGCGCCTGGGCGCACCGCTGGCGGTGTTGTCCAAGCCGGTAAGCTACCCGCTGGGCCGGGATCGCGCGCACCTGCGCAGCCTGATCGAGACCTTGCAGCAGGAATACCAGGGCAACGCCCCATCGCGGGCCGCCATGCTGGAGGCGTTGGTGACCGCCCTGATGGTGTGGATCAGCCGCCGTCAGCAACTTGGGCAGGCCCCGCGCACGCGTGATGAACGCGACCGCCAGTTGCTGGGGCAGTATTTGCGCCTGGTCGAAGCGCACTACCGCGAGCACTTGTCGATAGAGGCATTCGCCGCACGGCTGAATGTGCAGAGCCTGCAGTTGAACCAGCTGTGCCGGGCGCTGAGCGGGCAGACGGCGTTGCAAGTGGTGCACCAGCGCCTGTTGCTCGAGGCGCGGCGCAGCCTGGTTTACACACGCATGAGCATCGGCCAGTTGTCCGACAGCCTGGGGTTCAGCGACCCCACCTACTTTGCCCGCTGGTTCAAGCGCCTGAGTGGGCAAACGCCCAATGCGTATCGACGGGCAGTGCAGCCTGAATGATCGGCCTGCCTGGCCCCAGGTCCGCAGGCCATGCCCACGCTCGCGCTTGCTTGACGTTTACGTCAAGCTGGCCTCAGGATACCCGGATACTTCCGCCCGAGCCCCAGCATGAGCACGCAGACCTACAGCATCTCCGACCTGTCCCGCGAACTGGACATCACCACCCGCGCCATCCGCTTCTACGAGGAACAGGGCCTGTTGAGCCCAGAGCGCCGGGGCCTGGAACGTATCTATTCGGCGCGCGACAAGGTCAGCCTGAAGCTCATATTGCGTGGCAAGCGTATCGGCTTTTCCCTGGCCGAGTGCCGCGAGCTGATCGAGCTGTACGACCCCACCAGCGGCAACCTCAAACAGCTCAACAGCATGCTGGCGAAAATCGCCGAACGCCGCGCGCAGCTGGAGCAGCAACTGCTCGACATTCACCAGATGCAACTGGAGCTGGACACGGCCCAGGAACGCTGCGAGCAAGCACTGGCCGCCACCCTCAACAACACAGACAACCGCTGAACGTCACAGGAAAACCACCATGTCCCTGCCCAACCACGTGCGCCTGGTCGAAGTCGGCCCCCGCGACGGCCTGCAGAACGAAGCCCAACCCATCAGCGTCAGCGCCAAGGTGCGCCTGGTAGACGACCTCACCGAAGCGGGCCTGGCCTACATTGAAGTGGGCAGTTTCGTGTCGCCCAAGTGGGTCCCGCAGATGGCCGGCTCGGCCGAGGTGTTTGCCGGTATCCAGCAGCGCCCAGGCGTTACCTATGCAGCGCTGGCACCGAACCTGCGCGGTTTTGAAGACGCATTGGCCGCGGGGGTAAAGGAAGTGGCGGTGTTCGCCGCGGCCACCGAAGCGTTCTCGCAGCGCAACATCAACTGCTCGGTCAGCGACAGCCTCAAGCGCTTCGAACCGATCATGGCAGCTGCCCGCAGCCACGGTGTGCGGGTGCGTGGCTATGTGTCGTGCGTGCTGGGCTGCCCCTACGAGGGCAAGGTCAGCGCCGAGCAGGTGGCACCGATTGCCCGCGAGCTGCGCGACATGGGCTGCTACGAGGTATCGCTGGGCGACACCATCGGCACTGGCACCGCCGGCGACACCCGGCGCCTGTTCGAGGTGGTGTCGGCGCAGGTGCCACGCGAGCAACTGGCCGGGCACTTCCATGACACGTATGGCCAGGCCCTGGCCAATGTCTACGCCAGCCTGCTCGAAGGCATCAATGTGTTCGACAGCTCGGTCGCCGGCCTGGGCGGTTGCCCGTATGCCAAGGGCGCCACCGGCAATATCGCCAGCGAGGATGTGCTTTACCTGTTGCAGGGGCTGGGCATCGAAACCGGCATCGACCTGGACCGGCTGATTGCCGCTGGGCAGCGCATCAGCCAGGTACTGGGCCGCAGCAACGGTTCACGGGTGGCGCGGGCGCGCATGGCGCAGTAGGTCATGAAGGTGTCACAGAGGTGTGGGTGAGTGTTACCGCCCCCCATTCCACAGCGAAAAATCGGGTAACAGGGAAACAAATCGACAAAAATTCGGGCCCTGCATTTTTTTCAAAATCCGCTAACTGCTTGATTTTAAACGATATTCAAAAGTTGGCACGCTGCCTGCTATATCTTTCGTACAACAACAAAAAAAATGCGACACCCAATAAAAACAACAGATAACGGCTCTGACATAACAAGAACAACACGGCAGAGGCGCAGCAAGCAGATTTTTTTGGAGTAGGCAGTCTTTTCAGGGGCCCGCCCCGCGGTCTGGCACAAAATAACAAAACTACCTCGAGGTAGCAGCAGCCAGGTTCGGATCAGCAATGATGAAAGCAGGTCAGCGCTCAAAAAAATACGTTTGCTCTTGACCCCGCATGGGGGTCGCCCGCAACACCCGGACACGCCGACAAAAACAACAACAGGCCAGTCCCAATAATAAAAAAAGAGCAGGCAACAACGCTTTGAGGGGAGCTTCGGCTCCCCTCAGTGCTTCCTGCCCTCTTCCTCCTTCTGTTTATCCTCGTTTTCCCCCTCGAACTTGTCCACCAGCACCGGCATCGTGGCCAGCACCAGCAGGGCCAGCACCGTGCTGATCAGCGCTGTGGCTTCGCGGCCCATGCCAGCGGCCGTACCAATGGCAGCGGTCATCCACAAACCTGCGGCCGTGGTCAGCCCCTTCACATGGCTGGTGTCCTTGCCGTTGCCTTTGAGGATGGTGCCCGCACCCAGAAAGCCGATACCGGCGACGATACCTTGTATCACCCGGCTCAGGGCTTGTGCATCGGCCCCGGCCATGCTCGGTGCCAGCACGAACAGCGCGGCCCCCAGCGACACCAGCATGTGCGTGCGTACGCCCGCCGACTTGCCCCTGTGTTCGCGCTCGAACCCCAGTACTGCACCAAGCACCGCTGCCATCAACAGCCGTAAAAGAATGCGCGTGACCTCACTCGCGTCGGTCACATCGGCGAACTCTGCCTGTATTACCTGCCAGATCAGCTCCATTGCCTGGTTCCCATGCTGAGCATTGTGCTACCTGCCCGGCAGTGCGCAGGGTGTGTCTGTAAGCAGCCGGGCCTGCTGTGTATAGACACTGACCGCCAGCCGCCGTGCAAAGTGCCACTCAGCCCGTTGATGCAACGACCCGGCCCCCCTCGCGGTCCACCCTGTAACCCACCCAGGAGGCCTGACCATGCCCGTTGAAATCGATGAAGCCACCCGCCGTTGCACCTTGACGGGTGAAAACCTGCGTATCGAGTGTGCTGGCCCGGATATCGAAATCATTACCGACGAACAGTTGCGCATGTCGGTGGCGCTGCACGACGACAAACGCGTGCCCATCACCGAAGCCGAGGCCGACGCCTTGACGGTAGCAGGTGCGGTGGATAGCCGCAGGCACCTCAAGGCCAGCGCTCCAGGCTCGGTCATCTAGGGGCCGGCGACGCCTGCGCGGTATCTGATATGGTTTTTGGCGCAAAATCTGAACCTGTGCTGCTAACAGTTTCGGCGCCATAGTGCTCATGCCTGATCGAGGCCTGATGAGCACCTGCCCATGACTGACAGAATTCTTTGCACAGAGATCGACACCCCCGCAACCAGCGTCAAAACGCGCCGCACCGACAGCGGCATTTACACCCGCAGCTTCACCGGGCTGTACCGTAACCTGCGCGTGGGTTTCGCTGGCGCGCTTATCTTGCTGTTCTTCGGCACCGCCTGGCTCGACTGGAACGGCCGCCAGGCCGTGCTGTGGGACCTGGCCAACAGCAAGTTCCACATCTTTGGCGCGACCTTCTGGCCCCAGGATTTCATTCTGCTGTCGGCGCTGCTGATCATCTGTGCCTTCGGCCTGTTCGCCGCGACCGTTTACGCCGGCCGGGTGTGGTGTGGCTACAGCTGCCCGCAAAGTACCTGGACGTGGCTGTTCATGTGGTGCGAAAAAGTCACCGAGGGCGACCGCAATAAGCGCATCAGGCTGGCCGCCGCCCCCTGGGGCCTGAACAAACTGGCCCGGCGCACGGCCAAGCACTGCCTGTGGCTGGCCATTGGTGTGGCCACAGGGCTGACCTTCGTCGGCTATTTCACCCCGATCCGCCCGCTGGCTGCAGAACTGCTGACCTTGCAATTGGGCGGCGTAGCGTTGTTCTGGGTACTGTTCTTCACCGCGGCCACCTACATCAATGCCGGCCTGCTGCGCGAGGCAGTGTGCCTGCACATGTGCCCGTATGCGCGGTTCCAGAGCGTGATGTTCGACAAGGACACCCTGGCAGTTGCCTACGACCCACGCCGTGGCGAGGCCCGTGGCCCGCGCAGAAAAGGCAGCGATGCTCGCGCCCAAGGTTTGGGCGATTGCATCGACTGTACCCTGTGTGTGCAGGTCTGCCCCACCGGTATCGATATCCGCGACGGTTTGCAGATGGCCTGCATCGGTTGCGCGGCGTGCATCGATGCCTGCGACGGGGTCATGGACAAAATGGGCTATGCCCGCGGGCTGATTGGCTACAAGTCCGAACATAGCCTGCAAGGCGGCTCCACCCACTGGCTGCGGCCACGCCTGCTGGGCTATGCCACTGCGCTGGTGGTCATGCTGGCAGCGCTGGTGCTGGCCTTGCAGCTGCGCCCGATGGTGTCGCTGGATGTGATCAAGGACCGCGGCCTGTTCCGCGAAAACGCCCAGGGCCAGATCGAGAACATCTACCTGCTCAAGGTCATCAACAAGACCGAGCGCACCCAACACTACGTGCTGCGCCTGCTGGATGCCGACGGCTTCACCTTGCAGGGCGACACCGCGCTGGTCATCCCCGCAGGCGAAATGAGCGAACTGCCGGTGTCGGTGGCAATGCTCGCCGAGCGGCCGACCAGCAGTTCGCAGACACTCAGTTTTGTCATCAGCGAACGTGACGACCCCGCCATACGCAGCGTGGCCCACAGCCGCTTCGTCGCACCCATGAACCGCTGATCCCTTACACTGCAACCACCTTGCCTGCCAGGCTTCGACAGAAGGCCAGAATGAAACGCTACGAACGCTTCGCCGACGATATTGCCGAACTGATCCGCTCCGGGGTGCTCGGCCCCGGCCAGCGGGTGCCCTCGGTGCGCTACGCCAGCCAGACCCACGGGGTCAGCCCGTCCACGGTGTTCCAGGCCTATTACCTGCTGGAACGGCGCGGGCTGATCCGCGCCAGGCCACGCTCGGGCTACTTCGTCAACGCCCACGCGCCACGCCAATTCTGCGAGCCGCAGCCGCTGCAGCCGGCCAGCGAGTCCACCGATGTCGACGTCAGTGCCCTGGTGTTCTCCATCCTCGACTCGATCAAGGACCCCAACACCGTGGCGTTCGGCTCCGCCTTCCCCAGCCCCGAGCTGTTCCCGCTGCAACGCCTGTCACGCTCGCTGGCCAGCGCCAGCCGCAGCATGGACCCGCGCATGGTGGTGACCGACCTGTCACCCGGCAACCCGCAGCTGCGTCGCCAGATCGCGCTGCGCTACATGGTTGGCGGGCTGATGCTGCCCATGGAGGAACTGCTGATCACCAACGGCGCCCTGGAGGCGTTGAACCTGTGCCTGCAGGCGGTCACCCAGCCGGGCGACCTGGTCGCCATCGAAGCGCCCGCGTTCTATGCCTGCCTGCAGGTGCTGGAGCGGCTCAAGCTCAAGGCAGTGGAAATCCCGGTGCACCCGCGCCAGGGCATGGACCTGGAGGTGCTTGCGCAAACCCTGGACAAGCACCCGGTCAAAGCCGTGTGGTGCATGACCAACTTCCAGAACCCGGTCGGCGCCAGCATGCCAGAGGCGAACAAGCAGGCGCTGGTACAACTGCTGGCACGGCACCAGGTGCCCCTGATCGAGGACGACGTTTACGCCGAGCTGTACTACGCGCAGCAGGCACCCAAGCCGGCCAAGGCGTTCGACACCCAGGGGCTGGTGATGCACTGCGGTTCGTTCGCCAAGAGCCTGGCCCCTGGCTACCGCATTGGCTGGGTCGCGGCCGGGCGTTACGCGCAGAAAATCGAGCGGCTGAAGTTGATGACGTCCCTGTGTGCCTCGATGCCTGCCCAGGCCGCCATCGCCGACTACCTGCAGCACGGCGGCTACGACCGCCACCTGCGCAAACTGCGCTACGCACTGGAAGGCCAACAGGCCGACATGCTCGCCGCTATCGCCCGGTACTTCCCAGCCCAGACGCGGGTCAGCCAGCCCTCCGGGGGTTACTTTCTGTGGCTGGAGCTGCCCGAGCAAATGGACGCACTCAAACTGTTCCACATGGCCCTGGCTCAAGGCATCAGCATCGCCCCCGGCCCGATCTTTTCGCCCACCCGACGTTTCGGCAACTGCATTCGCCTGAACTACGGCAGCCCCTGGAACGCCGCCGCCGAACAAGCCATGGAAACCCTGGGGCGGATCATTCGGTCATTTTGAAGGCAAATGGCAATCATGGTAACTATAGTAGTGCGATCCATTACCGAGGGAGCTCAGCATGGTTCAGGACGATGCCGCTTCTCGCACACAGGCACTTCACGACAAGGTGCTCGAACTGGAGGCCCAGGTTGCTGAGCTGCAGCTGAAAGCGGCCTGCCAGGATGTTTTGCTCCAGCACATGGAAGAGGGGTTTTGTGTACTGGAGCTGCTGGAGGACGATAACGGGCAGGTCCATGACTACCGCTACATTCTCAGCAATGAGGCCTGCCTTCGTCACACTGCCCATGCCAAGCAGATGGGTCAGACGGCCCGTGAACTGATCCCGAACGAAGTCGATACTTGGCTACCCCGCTTCGCCGAAGTGGCGCGCAGCGGCCGTGCGTTGCAGTTCGAAGAACGGCTGGCCGCGACCGATCGCTGGTTGAGCCTGTCGGTGCACCGGCTGGAGCCTGCCAGCGATAAACGCGTAGCCGTGATCTTTACCGGTATGCCAACCGCGCAAGTCAGCGTGCACCGGCTGCAGGCAATCAATCAGCAACTGGCCGAGCGTGTAGACCAGGCAGACGCAAACAACAAACTGCTGGGGGAATTGGTCGACCACAGCCTGGCCAATGTATTTGCTGCCGACTGCAACCTCAGGCTGCTGGCCATCAATCGCACAGCACAGGAAACGTTCCTGCGCCTGCGCGGGTTCGTCCCCCAGGTCGGCGACCACATTCCGCAGTTGCTGGCGCGCCAGCCCGATATCATGAGCCAGCTGGCACCGGTCTGGCCGCGCATAGTGGCGGGCGAGGCCTTCGTCGACAACATTGCCCTAGGGCCGCCTGAAGCACTGCGGCACTACGAAATCCGCTACAACCCGTTGCGTGATAACCGCTTGATGGTTCAGGGTGGCTACCTGTTCGCCTACGACATCACCGAGCGCATCAACGAACAGCAGCGCCTGCGCAAGATTGAAACTGCCCTGGTCCAGTCGCAGAAGATGGAAGCGGTCGGTCAGTTGACCGGGGGTATTGCCCACGACTTCAACAATTTCCTGGGCAGCATCCTGGCTGCCCTGGAAAGCGCCATTCAACGCCAGGATGAAAAGCGCTACCCCGAAGCCGCGCGGTTGCTTGGCGCGGCCCGCCACGACGCCCAACGGGCCGCGGCGGTGGTACAGCGGCTATTGGCATTTGCCCGCCAACAGGTACTGACGCCCCAGGCGGTGGATGTGCATCAGCTGCTGGCCGGCATGCGCGAACTGATCATCAACTCGCTGCATGCGGGCATTGATTTCAACGACCAGACCCAGCCGGGTGCGTGGCCGGTACGCGTCGACCTCTCGCAGCTGGAGAGCTCCTTGCTCAACCTGTGCATCAATGCCCGCGATGCCATGCCCTCAGGCGGCACGCTGTGCATTGGCAGTGCCAACCAGACACTGACCCAGGAGCATGCCCTCAGCCTTGACCTGCCGTGTGGCGACTATGTACGGATCAGCGTCAGCGACTCGGGCATCGGCATGCCAGCCAACGTGATGCAGCGAGCATCGGAACCGTTTTTCACCACCAAGCCGCTTGGCCAGGGTTCTGGGCTGGGGCTGTCAATTGTCTACGGCTTCATCCGGCAATCCAGGGGCCAGCTGCAAATCGACAGTGTGCCGGGTAAAGGAACCTGCATCGATATCTACCTGCCCAGGGACGACACCCAGGTGGCGGTCCCGCCGGCGTTGCCCCAACCCCCACCGCCCATGCCTGCCAGAACGGCCAACCTGATCATGCTGGTGGAGAACCAGGAAACCATGCGTCTGGTCATCAGCGAAATTCTGCAGGAGCAAGGCCACGACGTGCATGCATTCGGCGATGGTCAACACGCCGTGGCCGCACTGCAGGGCGGCCTGCAGCCGGACTTGTTGATCACCGATTCCGGCCTGCCTGGAGGGCTGGTTGGTCAGCCACTGGGCAACAGTCTGCCGGAAACCACGCCGGTGGTGTTCATCACCGGCTATACCAGCGAGCAACCGGAGCTGCCCACAGCACGTCGTTTCGCGGTCCTGCACAAGCCCTTCGAGCTGGCACAGCTCAGCGACCTGGTGGCGCGGATGCTGGCCGGCACGCCGTTGTCACGCTGAGCGGCACGGCTCAGCGCCCGCCGCCCAGGTCGGTGAACCTGCCGGTGGCATAAGAGGGAGGCGCAAGCGACAGCCGCCACCCCGTGCCAACCTGCACAACGGCGTCAATGCCCCGCCGACGCCGGCCCCGCCTTGGCGGTGAACGGTGGCTTGGCAAACCACACCAACAGGATCAACCCGGCGAACACCCAGGTCATCAGGGTGAAGTAGTCCACCGTGGACATCATGTAGGCCTGCCCGTTGAGTATCTGCTCAAGCTGCGCATAACTCTGCGGGTTGGCCCCGCCCAGCTGTTCGAGGGTATGCCGCGTGGTCGGGTCGAACTGGCTGATGTTCTCGCTCAGGTAAGCATGATGCTGGTCCGCCCGGCGAATCCAGATCCAGGTGGTCAACGACGCCGCAAAGCTGCCGCCCAAAGTCCGCAGGAAGGTGGCCAGCCCCGAGCCGTCGGCGATCTGCTGCGGCGGCAGGTCGGACAGCAGGATGCTCAAGGTCGGCATGAAGAACAACGCGACCCCGATCCCCATGAACAACTGCACCAGTGCCACATGCTGGAAATCCACCTCGCTGGTGAACCCGGCGCGCATGTAGCAGCTGCCCCCGATTGCCAGGAACGCCAGCCCCGCCAGCACGCGCAGGTCGAAGCGGTGCGCGTACTTGCCCACGAACGGTGACATGATCACCGGCAGCAAGCCGATCGGCGCCACCGCCAGGCCCGCCCAGGTGGCGGTGTAGCCCATTTGCGTCTGCAACCACTGCGGCAGGATCAGGTTGATACCGAAGAACCCGGCATACCCCCCGACCAGCACCAGCGTGCCTACGCGAAAATTGCGGTGCACGAACAGCCGCAGGTTCACCACCGGGTGGCGGTCGGTCAGCTCCCAGATCACGAACACCGCCAGGAACACCACCGATATCAGGCTACCGGCGATGATGAACGACGACTCGAACCAGTCCAGGTCGTTACCCTTGTCCAGCACCACCTGCAACGCACCCACGCCAATGATCAGTGTCAGCAGGCCGATGTAGTCCATCGGCTGGCGGCTGGTCACCACCGGCCGGGTGCGCATTTGCTGGCGCACTACTGCAGCAGCGAACAGGCCGATCGGCACGTTGATGAAGAAGATCCATGGCCAGCTGTAGCTGTCGGTGATCCAGCCACCCAAAATCGGCCCGGCAATCGGCGCCACCACCGTGACCATCGCCAGCAGCGCCAGGGCCATCCCCCGTTTCGCCGGCGGGTAGACGGCAATCAGCAGGGTCTGGGTCATGGGATACAGCGGCCCGGCCACCACGCCCTGCAGCACGCGGAAGCCGACCAGCTCCGGCATGGACTGGGCGATACCACACAGGAACGAGGCCAGCACGAACAGCAACGTGGCCCAGATGAACAGCTTCACCTCACCAAAACGCCGGCTCAGCCAGCCGGTGAGCGGCAAGGCAATGGCATTGCTCACCGCGAACGACGTGATGACCCAGGTGCCCTGCTCGTAGCTGACGCCCAGGTTGCCGGAAATGGTCGGCAAGGCCACGTTGGCAATGGTGGTGTCGAGCACCTGCATGAACGTGGCCAGCGACAGGCCGATGGTGGTCAGCAGCAGGCTCGGCGGGGTGAACTGCGCTGCGGCGTTATCGCTCATCGCTGCGCCGTCTTGCCAGGGGCGCTGTTTTCGTGGATCAGCTTGGCAATCAGGGTATCGGCTTCGCCCAGCTGGCGGTCATAAACCTCAGTGGTATAGCTGGCCTTCTGCGGCGGTTGCTGGGCAAGGGTCGGGCCGCTCTGGTCGTGCAGGTTGACCTCGACCACGGTGGACAGGCCGATACGCAGCGGGTGGTCCTTGAGTTGCTCGGGGTTCAGGTGAATACGCACGGGCACCCGCTGCACGATCTTGATCCAGTTGCCCGTGGCGTTCTGCGCCGGTAGCAGGGCGAAGGCGCTGCCGGTGCCTGCGCCGAGGCTGTCGACGGTACCGCTGTACGTCACTGCGCTGCCGTAAAGGTCAGCACTGATCTCTACCGGCTGGCCAATCCGCATGTCGCGCAACTGGGTTTCCTTGAAGTTGGCGTCGATCCATACCTGGTCCAGCGGGATCACCGCCATGGTCGCGGTGCCCGGCTGCAGGCGCTGGCCCAGCTGCACGGTCCGCTTGGCAACATACCCGGTGACCGGCGCCACCAAGGTAGTGCGCGCGTGGTCGAGGTAAGCCTGGCGCAGGTCGGCCGCAGCCGCCATGACCTCGGGGTGCGACGACACCACGGTGTCGTCGACCAGGGCACTGCTGGTGCTCAGTTGCTGGCGGGCGCTATTGACCGCGGCCTGGGCCACGCTCAGGTCATCGCGGGCGTGGGACAGCTCCTCGGCAGCGATGGCACCGCTGTCGGCCAGCACCTTGCGCCGGTTGAAGTCCTGCTGCGCCTTGCGCAGTTCGGCCTGGCGGGTCGCCAGCTGGGCCTTGAGCGAGTCGACATTGCTGTACAGCCCGCGCACCTGGCGCACGGTGCGCGCCAGGTTGGCTTCGGCCGACTGCAGGGCCACCTGGCTGTCGGCCGGGTCGAACTGCAGCAGCACCTGGCCGGCATGCACCAGGTCGCCGTCATCGGCGCCAATGCTGGTCACAGTGCCGGTGATCAAGGGGGTGATTTCCACCACGTTGCCATTGACGTAGGCGTCGTCGGTGCTTTCATACCAGCGGCCGACCAGGCTGTACCAGGCCCAGGTGCCGATGCCGGCAAGCACCAGCAGCAACAGCAGGCCAAGCAGCCAGGCCTTGCGCTTGCGCGACGGCTCGGGCGCTGCGGAGGGTGTCGGGGTGTCTGTGGAAGTGGCCATGACAATACCTTGAAAATTCGTGACAGGGTTCAACGGTCGCCGAAGCGGCGCACCGTCAAGGGGTCGCCGGCATTGAGCAGGACCTTGGCCAACAGGCCTTCCAGGGTCTGCAACTCTTCTGGGGCCAGCACGCCGCACAGTTCGTTCATGGCGGCAGCGCCGATTTCCGGCAGGCGGTCGGCCAGGCGCTGGCCATCGGCCGTCAGCGCCAGGCGCACCTGGCGCCGGTCGTCGGCGCAGCGGTTACGCACGATCAGCTCCTTCTGCTCGAGGCGGTCGAGCATGCGGGTCATCGAACCGCTGTCCAGCCCGAGGTAGCGACACAGTTCGGCCGGCGTATCCACCTGGTACTGGGTGACGATGATCAACACCTTGAACTGGGCGGCGGTCACGCCCTCCGACTCCAGGTGCCAGTCGAGGATGCGGTCCTTGAGGATCGCCGCGCGCCCCAGCAGCATGCCAATGGCGCAGCTCTGGAAGTTTTCGGGGGAAAAATGGGCCATCGATAACCGCTCGGGGAGTTGTGTGAAAATATTACTGCCTAGGCAGTGAATGTCAAAGCCTTGATTAGCTTGCTATGCAAAATTTCATCATTCAGCCCGTTCGGTACCCACGGTCGTGGCTTGCGCAAGCCCCGCCCTTGGCCATGGCGCCACCCGCGTTGCTACTGCCGAGCCCGCAGCCCCAACGCTTCGACCGCCCCGCAGGCTATGGCCATGCCCACCAGCTCTGCCAGGCTGGCCGCCTGGAGCCGCTTCATTACCCGGCCGCGGTAAAGGTCGACGGTTTTCACACTGATGCCCAGGCGCTCGGCGATTTCACGGTTGCTCAGCCCTTGGGCCAACGGCACGAACACGTCACGCTCTCGCGGTGTGAGGCTGTCGATACGCGCCTGCACCTGCGCCAGCGCCTGATCGCCCTGGCGTACCCGCCCCGCGCGCTCCAGTGCGGCCTGCACACTGTCGAGCAGCAACTGATCGTTGTAGGGCTTTTCGATGAAGTCACAGGCGCCCGCCTTGAACGCCCGTACCACGATGGGCACATCGGCATGCCCGCTGACGAACACCACCGGCAGGGCCAGCCCACGCGCGTGCATGGCCTGCTGCACGGCAAGGCCACCGAGCCCCGGCATGCGCACATCCAGGAGCACGCAGGCAGGCCCGTCGTCGACGCACGCCTCCAGAAACGCCTGCCCGGTGGCAAATGGCAACGCCTGCAGGCCTACCGACTGCAGCAACCAGACGGTCGAATCACGCATCCCCTGGTCGTCATCGACCACATAGACTTTTGCTTGCACCGCAGCTCCCCTTAGCGCCTGCTGACCACCAGCCGGCAGCACAATACCAGACCACCGTTGTCTCCCACCCGCGCCCACAGGCTGCCGCCGAAGCCTTCGATCAGGCTGCGGCTCATGCTCAACCCCAGGCCCAGGCCATCCGCCTTGCTGGTGGTGAACGGCGTAAAAATCGCGTCCAGGCGTTCAGGCGCGACCCCTGTGCCCTGGTCGGCGACTTCGACCAGCACGCCGTCGCCATCCCGCGTTGCGCCAAGCAGGATATGCGATGGCCGCTCGCCGTGGTGTTCACGGTTGGCCTCTATGGCATTGCGCAGCAAGTTGAGCAGCACCTGCTCCAACAGCACCCGGTCGGCGTACACCGAAGGCAGTTGCGCGCTGACGCGTAGCTCGATCTGCACCTGGTCACGGGCGGCCTCCCAGGCGCACAGGCGCATGGCTTCGCCAGCCACTTCAGCCACGTCCAGCGCCTGCAGGCGCCGCGGCCCCTTGCGCAGGAACGCGCGCAGGCGGCGGATCACTTCGGCGGCATGGGTAGCCTGCTCGCTGATACGCTGCAGGCCCTGCCCCACCCGCTCCAGGGCTTGCGGGTCACGCCCCAGGCTGTGCAGGTAGCGCTGACTGGCGTTGGCATAGTTGACCACGGCAGCCAGCGGCTGGTTGAGCTCATGGGCAATGCCCGAAGCCAGTTCACCCAGGGTGGCCAGCCGCGCGCTGTGCGCCAGGTTCTCCTGGGCTTCGATTCGCAAGGTGATGTCGCGAGACACGCTGACCACCTCCACCACCGCGCCCGTGTAGGTTTCGCGGATCGCCCGGCTGGCGATCTCGAACCAACGGTAGCCCCCGCTGGCCTGGCGCACCCGGCAGGTCATGGTGTGGTAGCCGTCCTGGTCCAGTGCAGCGGCGGCCTGGCGCAGCACCTGGCGGCGCTCCCGCGGGTGCAGCAGGCCATGCACCAGCCTGCCACGCAGTTGCTCAGGCCAAAGGCCCAACAGACGGTGGGCGGCCGGTGAGGCATCGAGAAAACGGCCATCGGGGCTGTGCCGCGAAATCAGGTCGGTGGTGTTCTCGATGATCAACCGGTACAGGCGCCTGGCGCGGCTGGCTTCGCGTGCCCCCTGGCGCTCTTCGCTGGCGTCACGGCAGCGGCCCAGCACCTGTTGGCCCTGGTCGTCCGGCATGAAGGTCCAGAGCACGGTGCGCGCGCCGACCTGTACCTCCACGTCGCTGATTGCGCGGTGCTGGCGCAGGCAGGCGCGGACCAGCGCCGTACAGTTGGCCGGTAGCCAAGCACGCAACGTAGGCCCCTCGGCAACCCAGGCCTGCAAGGCCGGGTTCAGCGCCACCACGCTGGCATCGGCGGCCAGCAGCAGGCTCGGTTGTGGGTCCATGGCCAGCAGGCAGGCGGCAGGTTGATCCACGTTGAAGGGCTCCTATATAGTATTTCTACTATATTGCTATGGTCGATATTCCTATTACCATAGCCATTCGCGTAAAAATGCGACAGAGGGAGCGCCCCACCGTGCGCCTCCCTGTGCACCCTGAACAGAGCTAACAATCAGCCACCGGGGGCCAGGCAGCAGCCGCTGCGCCTGCCTCCCTTACAGGACTACCGCATGTCGATCTATGCCCAGGGCCTGCAGCCCGCTGCCGTCAACCATGTCGCCCTCACCCCGCTGAGTTTCATCGAGCGCACCGCCGCCGTGTACGGCGACTACCCCGCGGTCATTCACGGTGCCATCCGCCGTAACTGGCAGGAAACCTACCAACGCTGTCGACGCCTGGCCAGCGCCCTGGTCGGCCGCGGCATTGGCCGTGGCGACACGGTAGCGGTCATGCTGCCGAATATCCCGGCCATGCTCGAAGCGCATTTCGGCGTGCCGATGACCGGTGCCGTACTCAATACCCTGAATGTGCGCCTGGACGCCGAGGCCATTGCCTTCATGCTGCAGCATGGCGAAGCCAAGGTGCTGATCACCGACCGCGAATTCCACACGGTCATCGCAGCCGCCCTGGCCCTGCTCGAGCACCCGCCACTGGTGGTGGATGTGGATGACCCGGAATACGGTGAGGGCCGCGCAGTCAGCACGTTGGACTATGAAGCCCTGCTTGCCGAGGGCGACCCGGCATTTGCCTGGGACTGGCCGAATGACGAGTGGCAGGCCATTTCGCTGAATTACACCTCCGGCACTACCGGCAACCCCAAGGGCGTGGTCTATCACCACCGTGGCGCGTACCTGAACGCCATTGGCAACCAGATGACCTGGGCCATGGGCCATCGCCCGGTGTACCTGTGGACCTTGCCGATGTTCCACTGCAACGGCTGGTGCTACCCCTGGACCATCACCGCCCTGGCCGGCACCCACGTGTTCCTGCGCCGGGTCGACCCGCAAAAGGTCCTGAACCTGATCCGCGAACACCGGGTCAGCCACCTGTGCGGTGCGCCGATCGTACTCAACGCCCTGGTCAACATGCCCGAGGCAGCCAAGGCTGCCATCGAGCACCCGGTGCAGGCGATGGTGGCCGGCGCAGCGCCCCCGGCCAAGGTCATTGGCGCCGTCGAGCAAATGGGCATCAAGGTGACCCACACCTATGGGCTGACCGAGGTCTACGGCCCGGTGACCGTGTGCGCCTGGCACGAGGAATGGGATGCGCTGACGCTGGAAGAGCGTGCGCAAATCAAGGCCCGCCAGGGGGTCCGCTACCCCACCCTCGACGGGCTGATGGTCGCGGACCCGCAAAGCCTCGAACCTGTGCCGCGCGATGGCAACACCCTGGGCGAGATCTTCATGCGCGGCAATACCGTGATGAAGGGCTACCTGAAAAACCCGGAAGCTACCGCTGAAGCCTTCCGTGGGGGCTGGTTCCATACCGGCGACCTGGCCGTGTGGCACGCCGATGGCTATGTGGAGATCAAGGACCGGCTCAAGGACATCATCATTTCCGGCGGCGAGAACATCTCCACCATCGAAGTCGAGGACGCACTGTACAAGCACCCGGCAGTGCTGGAGGCCGCCGTGGTGGCCCGCCCGGACGAAAAGTGGGGCGAAACCCCGTGCGCCTTCGTCGCCCTCAAGCCCGGCCGCGAAGACACGCGCGAAGCCGACATCAGCAGCTGGTGCCGCGAGCACCTGGCCGGGTTCAAGGTGCCGAAGACGGTGGTGTTCGGTGAGCTGCCCAAGACCTCCACCGGCAAGATCCAGAAGTACTTGCTGCGCGACCGCGCCAGAACCCTCTGACCCCATGGGGCCTGTTCGCGGCTTGACCCACATGCGCCCGCTGTTGCGCGAGCGGGATCAGCCGCGAAGGGCCAACCCTGATGTGCCATTTTTCAAGAGCCGCCAATGACCACCTACACTGCCCCCCTGCGCGACATGCGCTTCGTACTGCACGATGTATTCAACGCCCCGGCCCTGTGGGCGCGCCTGCCGGCCCTGGCCGAGCACATAGACGCCGACACCGCCGACGCCATTCTGGAAGAAGCGGCCAAGGTCAGCAGCCAGCTGGTCGCCCCGCTCAGCCGCCAGGGTGACGAGCAAGGCGTGCGTTTCGACGCCGGCAGCGTCACGACGCCCGATGGCTTCCGCGAAGCGTGGAACACCTACCGCGAGGGCGGCTGGGTCGGCCTGGGCGGCAACCCGGCCTATGGCGGCATGGGCATGCCGAAGATGCTGGGGGTGCTGTTCGAAGAGATGCTCTACGCGGCCGACTGCAGCTTCAGCTTGTATTCGGCGCTGAGCGCTGGCAGTTGCCTGGCGATCGATGCGCACGCCAGCGAGGCGCTCAAGGCCACTTACCTGCCGCCCCTCTACCAAGGGCGCTGGGCCGGCACCATGTGCCTGACCGAGCCGCATGCCGGCACCGACCTGGGGTTGATCCGCAGCCGCGCCGAAGCCCAGGCCGACGGCAGCTACCGCATCACCGGCAGCAAGATCTTCATCACCGGCGGCGAGCAGGACCTGACCGAGAACATCATCCACCTGGTGCTGGCCAAGCTGCCCGATGCGCCCGCCGGTGCCAAGGGCATCTCGTTGTTCCTGGTGCCCAAGTTCCTGGTTGACGCCAATGGCCGGCTGGGCGAGCGCAATGCTGCCCACTGCGGCTCGATCGAACACAAGATGGGCATCAAGGCCTCGGCCACCTGCGTGATGAATTTCGATGCAGCCACGGGTTATCTGGTGGGCGCCCCGAACAAGGGCCTGGCGGCCATGTTCACCATGATGAACTATGAACGCCTGTCGATCGGCATCCAGGGCATCGGCTGTGCCGAGGCGTCGTACCAGGCGGCTGCCCGCTACGCCAACGAGCGCCTGCAGAGCCGCGCCGCCGTGGGCCCGCAGCTGCGGGACAAAGCCGCCGACCCGATCATCCACCACGGCGATGTGCGGCGAATGTTGTTGACCATGCGCACCCTCACCGAAGGGGGCCGGGCGTTTGCCGCCTATGTGGGCCAGCAGCTCGACGTGGCGCGCTATGCCGAAGCTGGCAGTGAACGCGAGCAGGCCCAGCGCATGGTGGCGCTGTTGACCCCGGTGGCCAAGGCGTTCTTCACCGACAACGGCCTGGAAAGCTGC
This sequence comes from Pseudomonas sp. BJP69, assembly GCF_007633355.1. Taxonomy (NCBI): domain Bacteria; kingdom Pseudomonadati; phylum Pseudomonadota; class Gammaproteobacteria; order Pseudomonadales; family Pseudomonadaceae; genus Pseudomonas; species Pseudomonas sp. BJP69. The sequence continues at coordinate 2,320,867 of NZ_CP041933.1, read as the reverse complement.
GTGCTCGGCCAGCAGGTGTACGGTGGCCACGGCTACATTCGCGAATGGGGCCAGGAGCAACGGGTACGTGATGTGCGCATCGCGCAGATCTACGAAGGCACCAATGGCATCCAGGCCCTCGACTTGCTGGGGCGCAAGGTGCTGGCGGACGGCGGCCAGGCACTGGCCAGCTTCGCCGCCGAGGTACGGGCGTTCAGCCTGGACGCCCCACTGCACCGGGCAGCCTTGCAGGCAAGCCTGACACGGCTGGAGGCCACCAGCGCGTGGCTGCAGGCACGCGCCGCTGAAGACGCGAACCTGGTCAGTGCGGTGGCGGTGGAGTACCTGCAGCTGTTCGGGCTTACCGCGTATGCCTATATGTGGGCACGCATGGCGGCGGTGGCGTTGGCCAAGCAGCCTGAAGACAGCGGGTTTTACGGCGCCAAGCTGGCCTGTGCGGACTTTTTCTTCGAGCGCGTGTTGCCACGCGAGTTGGCACTGGAAGCAAGCATTCGCGCAGGCAGTGCGAGCCTGTACGGGCTGGCAGCAGCGCAGTTCTGACGGCGCGGGCGCGAAAGGTTCTCAAACGCTCAAAACCGTTACAATTGCAGCGAAAAACCGGCACAACTGATAGTCATTCGCCATTACCCAGGTGCTCCGGGCCCATGCGCAAGGGTAGAATGCGCAAAACCCGGAGCCGCAATGAACCAAGACCGCCTCAAGCCCACCCCTGACGATGCGATCACCGACGCCGCCGCGCATTGGTGCATGCGCTTGCATGCAGACGATTGCACGGCGGCCGAGCGCGAGGCATTCCTGCGTTGGCAGGCGGCCGACCCCAGGCATGCCGATGAATACCAGGCCATGCTGGAAATCTGGCAAACCGCCGACCTGCTGCCGCGCACCGCCACGATCATGGACGTCAACCCAGCGGCCATCGCCGTCAGGCGCCGGCGTAACTGGCGGCCGCTGGCTTCTGCCGCCGCCATCGCCCTGGCCGTGCTGCCACTGGCGGGCTGGTTCGGCTGGGAACAGGGTTGGTTGCCCAATCGCTACCAGCACTTCGAAGCGACTGACCACATGCAGAGCGTGGTCCTGAGCGACGGCAGCCAGGTGCAACTCAACCTGCACAGCGAGCTGACCTTCCTCAATTACAAGGACCAGCGCCAGGTCACACTCAAGCGTGGCGAAGCGTTCTTCAAGGTCTGGCACGACAGCAGCCACCCGTTCATCGTGCGCGCCGGCCGCGGGCAGACGCGCGTGACCGGCACCCAGTTCAACGTGTGGAAGTATCGTGATCAGGTCAAGGTCACGTTGCTGGAAGGTTCGGTGCTGGTCTCCAGCGACGGCAGCGCCGGCGGCTATCGCCTTGGCCCTGGCATGCAGGCCAGCTACCACAAGGGCGACTTCGAACCGCAACTGGAACAGAGCGGCGACGTTGGCAATAGCCTGGCCTGGCGCAGCGGCAAACTGGTGCTCGACAACCTCAGCCTGGAACAGGCACTACCGGTGATCAACCGCTACCTCGACGCGCCGTTGCGGCTGGCCGATGCCAGCACCGGGCGCATCCGCATCAGCGGTGTCTACAATACCCGTGAGGTGGAACGCCTGGTCAACAACCTGCCCAAGGTGCTGCCGGTCTACCTGACCCGCAGCAAGGACGGCAGCACCGTGCTCAACCGCATTTCGCCGCCGCCTGGCAAAGGCTGACGCCCGCCCCGCCTTACAAGGTCATGGCCGCCAGCCAGCCGAACGCCAGCAACGGCAGGTTGTAATGGATGAAGGTCGGGATCACGGTGTCCCAGATGTGGTGGTGCTGGCCATCCACGTTAAGCCCGGAGGTCGGGCCCAAGGTGGAGTCCGACGCCGGCGAGCCGGCGTCACCCAGGGCACCGGCAGTGCCGACGATGCATACCGTGGCCAGCGGGTCGAAGCCCAGTTGGACGCACAGTGGTACGAAGATCGCAGCCAGGATCGGCACGGTGGAAAACGACGAACCGATGCCCATGGTCACCAGCAGCCCCACCAGCAGCATCAGCAAGGCACCTACGCCCTTGCTGTGGTCGATCCACTGCGCCGAAGCCTGCACCAGGCTGTTCACCTCGCCCGTGGCCTTCATCACCTCGGCAAAGCCCGAGGCGGCGATCATGATGAAGCCGATCATGGCCATCATCTTCATGCCCTCGGTGAACAGGTCGTCGGTGTCGCGCCACTTGACGATGCCCGACAACGAGAAGATCAGAAAGCCGACCATGGCGCCGATGATCATCGAATCGAGCAGCAGTTGCACGATGAACGCCGCCGCAATCGCCAGCCCGGCCACCAGCAGCGTCACCGGGTTGTACTGCACGCTCACCTGCTCCACCTGGGCAATGCGTGCCAGGTCGTAGTCGCGTTTCTTGCGGTAGCTGACGAACACGGCCAGCAACAGGCCGACAAGCATGCCGGCAGCCGGGATCGCCATGGCGTGGGTGACGTTGACGCCGCTCACGTCGACACCGGCGCGGGCCACGTTGGCCAACAGGATTTCGTTGAGGAAAATGTTGCCAAAGCCCACCGGCAGGAACATGTAGGGGGTAATCAGGCCGAAGGTGATCACGCAGGCGATGAGCCGCCGGTCGATGCGCAGGCGGGTCAGCACATACAGCAGCGGCGGCACCAGCAGCGGGATGAAGGCGATGTGAATGGGCAGGATGTTCTGCGACGACACCGCCACCGCCAGCATCAGGCCGATCATCAGCCACTTGAGCTTGCCAGCATTGGCATGGCCCTGGCGGTCGATCATGGCCAGGGCGCGGTCGGCCAGGGCATGGGCCAGGCCGGACTTGGCGATCGCCACGGCAAAGGCGCCCAGCAATGCATAGGACAAGGCCACCGTGGCCCCACCACCGAGGCCGCCGTTGAAGGCCTTGAGTGTGCCTTCCATTCCCAGGCCACCGGTCAGGCCGCCGACGAGGGCGCCAATGATCAGGGCGATGACCACGTGCACGCGGGACAGGCTGAGTATCAGCATGATGCCGACCGCGGCGATCACTGCATTCATGGTGGGCTTACCTCTTTACGACAGAAAAAAGCGCGAACTCTGAAGCAGTGGGCGGCAGATGTCAAAATTGCCAGGTTGCGGCGGATTTCACCGGCGAGGAATTTAAATTGAATGTTTGAATAAAGAAAAATCCTACAGCGCCGATACGGTGATGTTGGGGCCACTTGCCTGCCCCCACGACCTGCCCACCCTGCCCAAAGCCATAACCCTTACTGCATTGAAAAAGGGAAACGCCCCATGCCTTTGCGACAACTCTCCATCCAGTGGAAGATCACCCTGCTCGCCGGCCTTTGCCTGGCCAGCATCGTCACCCTGCTCGTCGGCCTGTCGCTGTACCGCATGGACCACAGCTCGGACCTGGTCAAGGCCAGCAGCATGCAGATGTTGACCGAGGCGGCGCAGTCGCGCATCGAGTCGCAAGGTGAAGTACAGGCGTTGAACATTCGCCGCCAGTTCATGGACGCCTACCAGTACGGTGCCGGTTTCGCCCGCCAGGTGCTGTTCCTGCGCGAACAGGCCGAAAAGCGCTTTCTCGATGCTTTCGACCTGCGCGAGGACATGACGCGCCAGGTACGCGCCGCCTTGCAGGCCAACCCCGACCTGCTTGGCCTGTCGCTGGTGTTCGAGCCCAATGCACTGGACAACAAGGACAACCTGTTCGCCGACAAACCGGAACTGGGCAGCAACGAGACCGGGCGCTTCGCCCTGTACTGGTCGCAGCCGCGTGCCGGCCATCTGACGGCCATGGCACTGCCTGAACATGACATGGCCAACACCGAGATCGGCCCCAGTGGCCAGCCGGCCAACACCTGGTGGGTATGCCCGCGCACTACCGGCAAGGTGTGCGTGGTGGAGCCGTACTTCTATGCCATCGACGGCCAGCAAGTGCTGATGACCAGTATCGTTTTCCCGCTGACGGTCAATGGCAAGATCATCGCCACGCTGTCCATCGACATCAACCTCAACAGCCTGCAGGCACTCAGCGAAGAGGCCAGCCGCAACCTGTACGAGGGCCGCACACGGGTCGGCATTCTCAGCCCGGTCGGCTTGCTGGCCGGCTACAGCGCCGACGCCAGCAAGCTGGCCCAGCGCGTCGACCAGGTCGACCCGGCCCATGGCGCCGAACTGGTGCGCAGGCTGGCCGCTGGCAAGCTGAGCATTCTGCATGACCAGCAGCGCCTGAAAGTGCTTGCCGCGTTCCGGCCAATCCCTGATGCCCAGCCCTGGGGCGTGTTGCTGGATGTGCCGGAAAATGCCCTGACCGGCCCCGCTGAAGCACTGAAGCAGGAACTGGACACACTGAACACCAGCGGAACCTTGCTGGAACTCGGCCTGGGCCTGGCTGCCGCGATCGCCGGCCTGCTGCTGGTATGGCTGATGGCGCGCGGGGTCACCCGGCCGATTCTTGGCGTGGCCGCCATGCTCAAGGATATCGCCAGCGGCGAAGGTGACCTCACTCGGCGCCTGGCTTACCAGAAGCAGGACGAACTCGGTGAACTGGCCGGCTGGTTCAACCGTTTTCTCGACAAGCTGCAACCGACCATCGCCGAGGTGAAACGCTCGGTGCAGGCCGCCCGGGGTACCGCCGACCAGTCTTCGGCGATCGCGACTGAAACCAGCGCCGGCATGGAGCAGCAGTACCGCCAGGTCGACCAGGTAGCCACCGCTTCGCATGAAATGAGCGCCACCGCCCAGGATGTGGCACGCAGCGCCGCCCAGGCCGCCCAGGCGGCACGCGATGCCGACCAGGCCACCCGGGAAGGCCTGGCGGTGATCGATCGGACCACCAGCAGCATCGACGCCCTGGCCGCCAACATGAGCGATGCCATGGCCGAGGTCGAGGGCCTGGCACAGAACAGCGAGAAGATCGGCTCGGTGCTGGAAGTGATCCGCTCGATTGCCGAACAGACCAACCTGCTGGCGCTCAACGCCGCTATCGAGGCAGCGCGCGCCGGCGAGGCCGGCCGGGGCTTTGCCGTGGTCGCGGACGAGGTGCGCAACCTCGCCCAACGCACCCAGGAGTCGGTGGAAGAAACCCGCCAGGTGATCGAGGCGCTGCAGAACGGCACCCGCGAAGTGGTCGGCGCCATGGACCAGAGCCACCGCCAGGCGCAGGGCGGTGTCGAGCAGGTCGGCCAGGCGGTGACCGCGCTGCAGCGCATCGGCCAGGCGGTGACGGTGATCACCGACATGAACCTGCAGATTGCCTCGGCCGCCGAGGAACAAAGCGCGGTGGCCGAGGAAATCAACAGCAACGTGGCCACCATTCGTGACGTGACCGAATCGCTGTCCGGCCAGGCCAATGAGTCAGCCCGGGTCAGCCAGTCGCTGAACAGCCTGGCCAACCAGCAGCAGGCGCTGATGGACCAGTTCCGCGTCTGAAGCATTGGGGGCGCCAGTGGACCCCAGGGCAGCCCAACCTCGTCGTCTACACTTGCCGCACTGTCGACGACGAGGTGCACATGAAAACAATCCCCGCGCTCCTGGCCGGGCTGCTGCTGACGGTTGGCCTGGCCAGCACCGATAGCGCAGCAGCGGCCGACCAGCCCGCCCCCATTCATTTCGGCGCCATCAGCTGGGAAAGCGGCGCACTCACCACCGAGATATTGCGGCTGATTGTCGAGCGCGGCTACGGCTACCCCACCGACACCCTGCCCGGCAGCACGGTCAGCATGGAGGTGGCGCTGGCACGTAACGACCTTCAGGTCATCGCCGAGGAGTGGGCCGGGCGCAGCCCCGCCTGGGTCAAGGCCGAGCAGGCCGGCCAGGTGTTCGCCCTGGGTGACACGGTAAAAAATGCCGAAGAAGGCTGGTGGGTGCCGGCCTATGTGATCGAGGGCGATCGTGACCGGGGTATCGAGCCCAGTGCCCCCGAGCTGCGCCAAGTCCAGGACCTCAAGCGCTACCCGCAGGTGTTTCGCGACCCCGAGTCGCCCGACAAAGGCCGCTTCCTCAACAGCCCCAGCGGCTGGACCTCCGAAACCGTGAACAGCCAGAAGCTCAAGGCCTACGGTTTGAATGAGCTGTACACCAACTTCCGCAGTGGCTCCGGTGCCGCCATGGATGCCGAAATCACCTCGGCCATCCGCCGTGGCCAGCCCGTGCTGTTCTACTACTGGAACCCTACCCCACTCATGGGCCGTTACAAGCTCGTACGCCTGCAAGAACCCCCGTTCGATGCCAATGCCTGGGCCACCCTCACCGATGCAAGCAACCCCAACCCCCAAGGCAGCCAGTCACTTCCGGCGAAATTGTCGATCGGGGTGTCCAAGGCGTTTCGCGATGGCTACCCGGACCTTGTGCGTGTCTTCGAGCAGGTCGACTTGCCAATCCAGCGCCTGAACCAGGCGCTGGCGAACATGAGTGAAAAGCGCACGCCACCGCGCGATGCCGCGCTGGCCTTCCTGCGCGATAACCGCGAGGTATGGAAGGCCTGGCTGCCCGCCGATATCGCCGCCAAGGTCGAGGCCAGCCTGTGAGCGGCGGTTTCCCTCAAGCCTTGCAGTTTTCCATCGCTGACAGCGTCAACCGCGTGGTCGACTGGCTGGTGTTGCACTACGGCGACCACTTGCGCAACGTGTCGGACCAGTTGCTGCAGGTGCTGGTCGGGCTGGAGAACCTGCTGCGCCTGGTGCCTTGGTGGCTGCTGCTGGCGATGGTCGGCCTGCTGGCCTGGCACGCCAGCCGCAGCCTGCTGCGCAGCGTGGTGCTGGTGGCCCTGCTGGCACTGATCGGCATGCTCGGGCTGTGGGACAAACTGCTGCAGACCCTGGCCTTGGTGCTGGTGAGTACGGGTTTGTGCGTACTGGTTGGCGTACCGCTGGGCATCCTGCTGGCCGCCCGGCCACTGGCCAGGCGGTTGTTGCTGCCGGTTCTGGATGTGATGCAGACACTGCCGGCGTTCGTGTACCTGATCCCGGTGCTGATGCTGTTTGGGCTGGGCAAGGTGCCGGCTGTATTCGCCACCCTGATCTACGCCCTGCCACCCTTGGTGCGCCTGACCCAGCTGGGCCTGAGCCAGATCGACCCGTCGTTGCTGAAGGCCGCCCACGGGCTGGGCGCCAGCCGCTGGCAGCGGTTGCGGCGCATAGCCCTGCCGCTGGCGCTGCCCAGCATCATGGCCGGGCTGAACCAGTCGGTGATGATGGCCTTGTCGATGGTGGTGGTGGCGTCGATGATCGGCGCGCGCGGCTTGGGTGAGGATGTGCTGGCCGGTATCCAGACCTTGAACGTAGGCCAGGGTGTGGAAGCCGGGCTGGCGATCGTCGCCCTGGCCATGGTCATCGACCGCATCAGCCAGGCCTACGGGCGCGGTGCACGCTGAACGGCGCGGCGGGTCCGCTTGACCGCGGACCCGCCAACCCCGGCTCAGCCCAGGAACAGTGTGTAGGCCGGGTTGTCGGTCTCATCCCAGTACTGGTAGCCCATGGCATCCAGCGCCATTGGCAAGCCCGCCAGCTCTTGCGCTGGCACTTCCAGGGCGGCGAGCACCCGGGCCTGGGCCGCGCCATGGTTGCGGTAATGGAACAGGCTGATGTTCCAGTGCTTGCCCAAGCGCTCCAGAAAACCCAGCAACGCCCCTGGCCGTTCCGGGAACTCGAAGCGCAGCACCCGCTCAGTAGCCCCCGGGGCGGCATGACCGCCCACGGTATGGCGCACATGCAACTTGGCCAACTCGTTGTCGGTCAGGTCCTGTACGGCGTAACCCTGCCCAGCCAGGCTGGCCAGCAGTTGCTTGCGCGGGTCGTGCACCGGGTGGGTCTGCACCCCGACGAACAGGCGCGCCTGCTGGCCGGGGTAGTAGCGGTAGTTGAACTCGGTGATCTGGCGTTTGCCCAGTGCCTGGCAGAACGCCCGGAAGCTGCCGGGTTGCTCCGGGATGGTCACTGCAATGATTGCCTCGCGCTGCTCGCCCAGTTCGGCGCGCTCGGCCACATGGCGCAAACGGTCGAAGTTGACGTTGGCGCCGGAATCGATCGCCACCAGGGTCTGCCCTTGTGCGCCGTGCTGCGCCACATACTGCTTGATCCCGGCCACCGCCAATGCGCCGGAAGGCTCGGTGATGGAACGGGTGTCATCGTAGATATCCTTGATCGCTGCGCACAGTTCGTCACTGCTCACCGTCAGCACCTCGTCGACGAAATGCCGGCACAACTCGAAACAATGCGCGCCGACCTGCGCCACCGCCACCCCATCGGCAAAGCTGCCCACCTGCGGCAGGACCACCCGCTCCCCCGCAGCCATAGCCGCTTGCAGGCAATTGGAGTCGTCCGGCTCGACGCCAATCACCTTCACTTCGGGGCGCAGGTACTTCACGTAGGCGGCGATACCGGCGATCAGGCCACCGCCGCCCACCGGCACGAAGATGGCGTCCAGCGCACCCGGGTGCTGGCGCAGTATTTCCATGGCCACCGTACCCTGGCCAGCGATGACATCGGGGTCATCGAACGGCGGCACGAAGGTGGCGCCGGCCTGGTCGGCTAGTTTCAAGGCATGGGCCAGGGCATGCGGGAAGCTCTCGCCGTGCAACACCACATGGCCACCGCGTGAGCGCACCCCCTCCACCTTCAACGACGGTGTGGTGGTGGGCATGACAATGGTGGCCTTCATGCCCAGGTGCGCAGCTGCCAGGGCCACGCCCTGGGCATGGTTGCCCGCCGACGCCGTGATGACCCCGCGCTCGCGTTGCGCGGTGCCAAGCCGCGACAGGCGGGTGTAGGCACCGCGGATCTTGAACGAGAAAGTCGGCTGCAGGTCTTCACGCTTGAGCAACACCTGGTTACCCAGGCGGGCAGACAAGGCCGGGGCAGCTTGCAGCGGCGTTTCGATAGCCAGGTCGTACACCGGCGCGGCAAGAATGCGCCGCACATGCTCCGACAGCAGTTGCTGGGGGGTTGCTGGGGTACGGGGTGTGCTGAAGCTGGTCATCGATGACTCCTTGGCGTTTTTACGTTGCCCAGGAGTCAGAGAGAAAAAACCCGCCTCCAGGGCGGGTTCGGTGCACGTACGCGCTAGCCCGCCAAGCTGATAATGGCGGTAATAATAATGGCGTTCACGTGCGGGTAAGTGTTCATAGACCAGGAACTTAGCTTGCCGCGCAGGCCCACGTCAACACTTGGCTTGCTGCGCCGACAGCGGCACATCGAACACTTTGTCGAAGCCCCACTGGAACACGAAGGCGTACACGAAGAAGAACACGAACAATGCCAGGTTGGTGAGCAGCGCCGCCCACAGACTGACGTTCAGCCAGTAGGCCACCAGCGGCAGCAGGATCAGCACCAACCCACCCTCGAAGCCCAGGGCGTGCAGCAGGCGCCGGGTGAACGTACGTTCACGCCGCTGCTGGCGCGCCTCCCAGCGCTCGAACACCCAGTTGTAACCCATGTTCCAGCTCATGGCGATGCCTGACATCAGCACCGACAGCACTGTGGATTGCGCCATGCCGGCGCCGAACGCCAACGCCAGTGCCGGGGCCACGCAGGCGACGGCGATGGCCTCGTAAAGAATGGCCTGAACGATCTTGCGTGCCTTGCCTTGCATGTTCAGCTCCCTGGCTTGAAGAACTGTAAACCTACAAGAACTGGCCGAGAAGAAAAAGCCTGTACGCCCCTGCCGCCTGCTAACGGGCAGGCAAGCGGATGCGGAACTGCGCCCCGCCCAGCGCCGACTGTGCGACAGTCAACGTACCGCCCTGGCCCTCGACCGCACGCCGGCTGATCGCCAAGCCCAGGCCAAAACCACCGGTGTTCCGGTCACGGCTGCGGTCCAGCCGGTAGAACGGCTGGAAGATCCGCTCCCGCTCCGCTACCGGAATGCCGATACCGTCGTCTTCCACCGTCAACAGGCACGCGCCGTCCTGGTCCAGGCACAAGCGCAGCAACAGGCTCTGGTCACAGTAACGCATGGCATTGCGCACCAGGTTCTGCACGGCCCTGGCGGTGAGCCGCGGGTCCAGCACAAAGCGGGGTAGCTCGCCTTCGGCGCGAACTTCCCACTGGATGCCACGGCCATCGAGCTCCTCGGCGAACCCCCCCAGCACGCTGTCGACCAGTTCCAGCAACGACACCTCGACCCGCTCGCGGGCCTGGTCGGCGTTGTACAGCCGGCTGTAAGACAACAATTCCAGCACCAGCTCATCCAGCTCGCGCACATGGCCAACCAGTTCCAGCAAGCGCTTGCGGCTGGCTGGCGGCACTTCGTCGAACAACAGCACCAGGCCGAAGTCGAGCCGGGTCAACGGCGTACGCAGCTCGTGCGACACCGCATTGAGCAGCTCGCGTTGCTGGTTGACGTGCCGCTCAAGGTCGCTGGCCATGGTATCGAACACCCCGGCCAGTTCACCGATGTTGGAGTGCGGCGAGATGTGCGTACGCTCGGCCATGTGCCCCTGGCCCAGGCGCCGTGCGGTTTCCTTCAGGCGCTCCAGGTCCCGCCAGTGCGGCCACACCCACAGCAGCAGGCAGCCGAGCATGGCGGCACCGATCAAGACGGTCACCCCCCAGGACAATACGTTGATGTCGAACGGGTCGGGCGGCGAATGCAGCTCTACCAGCCACTGTTTGTCCAAGGGGGCCAGCACGGTTTCGTAATAGCCCCACTCGCCAATGCGTACCGCGTGCAGCCCCTGCGCCAGGCGCGCCTGCTCCTGGTCGCTCAGGCCCGCCTGGTCCATGGGCAACAGCCGCAGTTGCAGCGGTGCGAAATCACCCGCCAGCTCCTGCGCTACCGCTGGCCACTGCTCGCGCGGCGCCTGGCGGAACTGGCGCACGACCATCGACTGCACACCCTTGGCCTGGTCCAGGTTGTAGGCCATGAACCGATCATGGAACAGGCCGACGATACTGTCGGGGATAAGCAGCAGCGCACCGGCATAGGCAATGATGATCACCAGGTACAGCCGCACCAGGATCTTGAGCATGGCCGGTCAGCACTCCCACTCGACGCGGCTGAACAGATAGCCCTTGCCCCATACGGTCTTGATCTTGCGCGCTTCACCGGCGTTGTCGTCGAACTTGCGCCGCAGCTTGGAAATGGCCACGTCCACCGAGCGGTCGGTGCCATTGAATTCGATGCCCCGCAGTTGCTGCAGGATGCGGTCGCGGTTCAGCACTTCGCCGGCGTTGCGCGCCAGCACCACCAACAGGTTGTACTCGCCGCTGGACAACTCCACTTCGTCGCCGCGCCAGCTGACCGTGCGTTCGGCCAGGTCGATGCGCAGGCCGCCGATCACGATCAGGTCGTGGTCCAGCCGTGGCTCGTTGACACTGCTGCGGCGCAGCAAGGTACGCACCCGCGCCAGCAGCACACGGGGCTCGCAGGGTTTGCTCACATAGTCGTCGGCACCCATTTCCAGGCCCAGTACCTGGTCGTGGCTGTCGTCACGGGCGGTCAGCATCAGGATCGGCAAGCCTTGCGATTCCTGGCGCAACAGGCGGCAGACCTGCAGGCCATCGAGGCCCGGCAGCATCAGGTCGAGAATGACCAGATCGGGCTTTTGCCGGCGGTACTCGTCCAGAACATGATCGCCGCGGGCGATCACCTGGACGTGGAAGTCGTTGCGTTGCAGGTAGCTGGCGATCAACTCGGACAGGGCGCTGTCGTCTTCGACCAGGAGAATATTCGGCATAGGTGCTTGGGAATCTAGGTTGTGTTGGGCCTTGCCGGCCTCTTCGCGGGCTTGCCCGCTCCCACAGGTACAGCACAGATTTCAGATACTGTGCGGTCCTTGTGGGAGCGGGCAAGCCCGCGAAAAAGCCGGCACAGGAATACTCAGGATATAGAACACTGCAACACCACAGGCTTGTTCTTTACATTTTTTCACACTCGCCCTACAGGTATTAACAGCCGCCCAGCAATGCCTGCCGTAGCATATACCCCGTCATCATCGGAAGATCCGTATGCCTACTACCCTCTCCCTTCGCCTGCGCCCAGTGGCGCTTCTGGCGTTTCTGAGCCTGTCCCTGGCCGGCTGCGGCAACAGCGCCGAGCAAGACGAACAGGCGCCCACCCCGCAAGTACGGGTGGAAACCCTGCAACTGCAGCCCTTGGCCATCAGCAGCGAACTCAGTGGCCGCATCCTGGCCCCGCGTACCGCAGAAGTGCGCGCGCGGGTCGCCGGCGTTGTGCTCAAGCGGGTGTACCGCGAAGGCAGTGACGTCAGGCAAGGCGATGTGCTGTTCCTGATCGACCCGGCGCCGTTCAAAGCCGACCACGACAGTGCCCGCGCAACCTTGGCCAAGGCCGAAGCCACTCGCTACCAGGCCCGCCTGCAAGAGCAGCGCTACCGCCAGCTGGTCGACGACAAGGCGGTCAGCCGCCAGGAATACGACAATGCCAAGGCCAGCCTGCTGCAGGCCGATGCCGCCGTAGCCGAAGCCAAGGCGGCACTGGCGCGCGCACGCCTCAACCTCGGCTATGCCACGGTCACCGCGCCCATCTCCGGGCGAATTGGCCGTGCCCAGGTCACAGAAGGCGCGCTGGTCGGGCAAAACGAGAGCACCCCGCTGGCGACCATTCAGCAACTGGACCCGATCCACGCCGATGTCACCCAATCCACCCGCGAGCTCAATGCCCTGCGCCGCGCCTTGCGCGCGGGCGAGCTGCAGCAGGTGGGCGACGGTCAGGCCCGGGCGACGCTGATCCAGGACGACGGCAGCGCCTACCCACTGCCGGGCAAATTGCTGTTCTCCGACATCAGCGTCGACCCCAGCACCAACCAGATCACCCTGCGCAGCGAGTTCCCCAACCCGGACCTGGACCTGTTGCCCGGCAGCTACGTGCGCGTGCGCCTCGAGCAGGCCGTGCAACCCCACGGCCTGAGTGTGCCGCAGCGCGCCATTCTGCGTGACAGCGCCGGGGAGCCCAAGGTACTGGTGGTCGACCCGCAGGCGCGGGTGAGCGAGCGCGAGGTGGTGCTGGGCAATACCCTGGGCGACCGCTGGATCGTCAGCGCCGGCCTGGCCGCTGGTGAGCGCGTGGTCATCGAGGGCCTGCAGCACGTCAAGGCCGGCGACCAGGTGCAGGTCGACCCCAGCCCACAAACGCCGCCCATCGCACAGCACAACGGCCAGTGAGGGCCTGACCCATGCCGCAATTCTTCATCGACCGCCCGGTATTCGCCTGGGTGGTCGCGCTGTTCATACTGCTGGCCGGCGCGCTGGCCATCCCGCAACTGCCGGTGGCCCAATACCCTAACGTGGCACCGCCGCAGGTCGAGATCTACGCCGTATACCCCGGCGCCTCGGCAGCCACCATGGACGAAAGCGTGGTCAGCCTGATCGAACAGGAACTCAACGGCGCCGACAACCTGCTGTACTTCGAATCCCAGAGCAGCCTGGGCAGCGCCACCATTACCGCCACCTTCGCCCCGGGTACCCACCCGGACCTGGCCCAGGTCGACGTGCAGAACCGCCTGAAGGTGGTCGAGTCCCGCCTGCCGCGGCCGGTCACCCAGCAGGGCCTGCAGGTCGAGAAGGTGTCCACCGGCTTTCTGCTGCTGGCCACCCTCACCTCCACAGACGGCAAACTCGACGAAACCGCCCTGTCGGACATTCTGGCGCGTAACGTGATGGATGAAATACGCCGCCTCAAAGGCGTCGGCAAGGCCCAGCTGTATGGCTCGGAACGGGCCATGCGCATCTGGATCGACCCGCGCAAACTGGTCGGTTTCAACCTCACGCCCAACGACGTGGCCGACGCCATCGCCGGCCAGAACGCCCAGGTAGCCCCTGGAAGCATTGGCGACCTGCCCAGCCGCAGCACTCAGGAAATCACGGCCAACGTGGTGGTCAAAGGCCAGCTGAGCACGCCGGAAGCGTTCGCCGCCATTGTGCTGCGCGCCAACCCCGACGGCTCCGTGGTCACCCTTGGCGATGTCGCCAGGGTGGAAGTCGGCGCACAGGAATACCAGTACGGCACCCGCTTGAACGGCAAGCCGGCAACGGCCTTCAGCGTGCAACTGGCACCGGGCGCCAATGCCATGCAGACCGCCACCCTGGTACGGGCGAAACTGCAGGACCTGGCGCGCTACTTCCCCGAGGGGGTCAGGTACGACATCCCCTACGACACCTCGCCGTTCGTCAAGGTGTCGATCGAGCAGGTCATCAGTACCCTGTTCGAAGCCATGCTGCTGGTGTTCGCGGTGATGTTCCTGTTCCTGCAGAACCTGCGCTACACGCTGATCCCGACCCTGGTGGTACCGGTGGCACTGATGGGCACCTTCGCCGTAATGCTGGCGCTGGGTTTCTCGATCAACGTGCTGACCCTGTTCGGCATGGTGCTGGCCATCGGCATCCTGGTCGATGACGCCATCGTGGTGGTGGAAAACGTCGAACGCATCATGGCCGAAGAAGGCTTGCCGCCCCGGCAAGCCACGCGCAAGGCCATGAGCCAAATCAGCGGCGCGATCATCGGCATCACCCTGGTACTGGTGGCGGTGTTCCTGCCCATGGCCTTCATGCAAGGGTCGGTGGGTGTGATCTACCAACAGTTTTCGGTCGCCATGGCGGTATCGATCCTGTTCTCGGCATTCCTCGCCCTCAGCCTGACCCCGGCACTGTGCGCCACGCTGCTCAAGCCTGTGGCCAAGGGCGAACAGCATCCACGCAAGGGTTTCTTCGGCTGGTTCAACCGCCGTTTCGAGGGCATGAGCGATGGCTACCAGCGCTGGGTCATGCAAGCGCTGCAACGCAGCGGGCGCTACCTGTCGCTGTATGCGCTGCTGCTGGGGGTATTGGGCTATGGCTTGAGCCAGCTGCCCACGGCGTTCCTGCCCACCGAAGACCAGGGCTACACCATTACGGACATCCAGCTGCCGCCGGGCGCCAGCCGCATGCGCACCGAACAGGTGGCCGCCCAGATCGAGGCGCACAACAGTGAAGAACCGGGGGTCGGCAACACCACACTGATCCTGGGTTTCAGCTTCTCGGGCAGCGGGCAGAACGCCGCGCTGGCCTTCACCACCCTCAAGGACTGGTCCGAGCGCGGTGCCGAACACACTGCCCAGTCGATTGCCGAGCGCGCCAACCAGGCCTTCACGCAACTCAAGGATGCGGTGGCCTACGCCGTGCTGCCGCCGCCCATCGACGGGCTTGGCGAGTCGACCGGCTTCGAGTTCCGCCTGCAGGACCGGGGTGGCATGGGCCACCGCGCGCTGATGGCGGCGCGTGACCAGCTGCTCGAGCAGGCCGGCAAGAGCAAGGTACTGAGCAACGTGCGCGAAGCCTCGCTGGCGGAAAGCCCGCAGGTGCAGCTGGAGATCGACCGCCGCCAGGCCAATGCCCTGGGCGTGACGTTTGCCGATATTGGCTCGGTACTCGACGTGGCAGTGGGCTCCAGCTACGTCAACGACTTCCCGAACCAGGGCCGCATGCAGCGCGTGGTGGTGCAGGCCGAAGGCGACCAGCGCAGCCAGGTGCAAGACCTGCTGAACATGCATGTGCGCAACAGCAGCGGCAAGATGGTGCCGTTGGCCGCGTTCGTCCAGGCCAAATGGGTCAGCGGCCCGGTGCAATTGACGCGTTATAACGGCTACCCGGCGGTGTCGATTTCCGGCGAACCGGCCGCCGGCTACAGCTCGGGCGAAGCCATGGCCGAAATCGAGCGCCTGGTGGCGCAACTGCCCGCCGGTGCCGGCCTGGAATGGACCGGCCTGTCACTGCAAGAACGCCTGTCCGGCAGCCAGGCGCCGATGTTGATGGCGCTGTCGCTGCTGGTGGTGTTCCTGTGCCTGGCTGCGCTGTACGAGAGCTGGTCGATACCCACCGCAGTGCTGCTGGTAGTGCCGCTCGGCGTGCTGGGTGCGGTCCTGGCGGTAACCCTGCGGGGCATGCCCAACGACGTGTTCTTCAAGGTCGGCCTGATCACCTTGATTGGCCTGTCGGCGAAGAACGCCATTCTGATCATTGAGTTCGCCAAGCACCTGGTCGACCAAGGCGTGGACGCCGCCGATGCCGCCGTACAGGCCGCCCGCCTGCGCCTGCGGCCGATCGTGATGACATCGCTGGCGTTCATCCTCGGCGTGGTGCCCTTGGCGATCGCCAGCGGTGCCAGCTCGGCCAGCCAACAGGCGATCGGCACCGGGGTTATCGGCGGCATGCTGAGCGCAACGTTGGCGGTGGTATTCGTGCCGGTGTTCTTCGTCAGCGTGATGCGGCTGGCTGGCACGCGCAAAACCGTAACGGCCGGCGAGGCGCTGCACGACAGCCCCTGAATGAGGGTCCCCAGTGACCTTCTGCGTTCACTTGCGGGGTTTGGTCTTGGCGTCGGCCTCCCCGTTGAATCTGACGGCGTCCTTGGGGGCTTTGCCAGCTCGAAACTTGACCGTCATCGCCGCCGGAATGTTCAGCGGTTTGCCAGACCGCGGGTCCCTGCCGACCCGCGCTGGCCTTCGGGCAGTCTCGAACCTGCCGAAACCGACCAAAGCGACAGGCGTGTGTGTGCTCAGCGACGCCTTGATCCCGTCGATGAAGGCATCGACTGCCTTTTTGGCCATCGCCTGGCTGAGTTCGGCGCGCGCTGCTACCTGTTCAATAAGTTGCGCTTTGTTCAATTGCCTTCTCCTGGGAATCTGGCTTGCCCTCATTGCGCGGGCAAGGCTGCAGCCCTATTCAAGGGAGAAGCAGCGGCGGGCACAACTGGCAAAAATGTCAGTGCCCTGGCCCCGCGCTCACGTCCACTGGACAACCGCTGTCGTGCGTGTGAGGGTTGCCTTCGTGCCTGCCTCGGACTTTAGCCAATGACTGAACAATTGCTCACCTGCTCTGCCCTGATCCTCGCGGGGGGCCGCGGGCAACGCATGGGCGGCCGGGACAAGGGCTTGATCAGCTGGCAGGGCGAGCCACTGGTGGCCGCAATCCATCGCGTGCTGCGGCCCCTGACTGACGACCTGGTGATTTCCTGCAACCGCAACCAGCAGGCCTACCGGGTGTATGCCGACCAGTTGGTGGGCGATGCCGACAACGACTTCCCCGGGCCGCTGGCGGGGGTGATTGCCGGGCTCAAGGTGGCGCGGCATGCATGGGTGGTGGTGCTGGCCTGCGATGCACCGCTGGTCGACCGCGCACTGATCGAAGACCTGCTGCGGGTTGCTGCGGCCAATGACAGTGCCGCGATGGCGCACCAGGGCGGCTACTGGCAGCCGATGTTCAGCGTGCTGCCGCGCCAGTTGTTGCCGGTGCTGGAGCAAGCCTGGGCCGAGGGTGAGCGGAGCTTGCAGAAGGCCCTGTTGCGCGCCAAGGTGCAAGCACTTGAGTTCAGCGCAGACGATCGCCGCTTGAGCAACTTCAACAGCCCCGAGCTGCTGCAGGAATACGCGCAACCTCGCTGATCGCCGGCCCGGCGCAGCGGCCCCCATCGCTTGTTGCGCTTACCGCTCGTCGCCCGAACGGCACCCAGCCCGGCTCACCAGGCCAAACGAATGACAGATCATCCCCACGATGGAGATATCCCATGATCCGCATTCGCCCGCTCTCCCTGTGCCTGGCACTGGCGCTGACCCCACTCGCTGGCACCAGCTTCGCCGCCACGGCCACCAACACCGACAGCCACCCACAAACCGACCAATCTGGCGGCAAGACTGCCGGTGAGGGCAGCAGCGTCAACACCCCTGGCAGCGGCAAAAGCAATGACAGCAGCGACACCGGCAGCAGCACCGATGCCGCCGATGGCGCCACGGGCGGCTCCAACAGCACCGGCGAGGCTACGGGCTCGGGTGCCGGCGCCAGCGGTGGTACCGCTGAAGATCAGGACAGCCGTTGACAGGGCCGTTTAACCATTCAGTACACAAATAAATGATTGGACACATAGTATTTATCCATTGAATGGCCCAGCCGAACTGCAGTAAGCTCGGGCTCATTCACTGGAGCGCAACATGCCAACACACATCCGCCACCTCGCCAACCACACCGGTCGCCAACCGCGCCCTGTGCTGGCCGTTGCCGGCTGCGTAGCTCCAGCAAGCTATTACTTCGGGTATTGGTTTAGCCACTAGGCGCCGATACCTGCACGGCGCCCACCTTCGAGGGGCCGCCGAACATGAGAATACTCAAACCCCCGGTCGGCTCCCCGACCGGGGGTTTTGGGTTTCAGGCCTTTGAAAAAAACCATTGATTCACATTGAGGACCGCTTCATGAACTACGCCACTTATTACTGCGCCGACACCTACACCTGGCGATTTAGCCAATCCCGCTCGGGCCAGCCAGCCGCCTCCGATCGGTCTTGCACAGGTGGCAATGCAGCAGCCAACAGTAATTCAACGATCTGTCGAACACCTCGATAGGGCCGACCGCGCGGGCCAGCCCCCGCCGTCCGCCCAGGGAAAAATGCCATGCACGCCTCCAGCCTCGCCCTGCCCCTGACCCAGCCGCAAGCGGCCAACACCGCAGTCAGCAAACGCCTCCCCAGTGCGCACCTGCTTAAACAGCAAATGCCGCTCGCCACAGACCTGGCCCAGCAAGTACATGCCCACCGCCAGGCTATACGCAACATCCTCGAAGGCCACGATCAGCGCCTGCTGGTGATCGTCGGCCCGTGCTCGATCCACGACCCGCGCGCCGCGCTGGAATACGCCGACCGCCTGGCCGCCCTCAGCCGCGACGTCGACGACAAGCTGCTGTTGGTGATGCGCGCCTACGTCGAAAAACCGCGTACCACGGTGGGCTGGAAAGGCCTGGCGTATGACCCGCACCTGGATGGCAGCGACGACATGCATGCCGGCATCGCCCTGTCTCGCGGGCTGATGCTGAGCATGATCGAGCGCGGCCTGCCCATCGCCACCGAGTTGCTGCAACCGCTGGCCGCGGGCTACTTCGACGACCTGCTGGCCTGGGCTGCGGTAGGCGCGCGTACCACCGAATCGCAGATCCACCGCGAAATGGTCAGCGGCCTGGCGCTGCCAGTGGGCTTCAAGAACGGCACCGACGGTGGTATTGCCGTAGCCAGCGACGCCATGCGCAGCGCTGCACACCCGCACCGCCACTTCGGCCTGGACGCGCAAGGCCACCCGGCGATCATCGAAACCCTGGGCAACCCCGACACCCACCTGGTACTGCGCGGCGGCCACAAAGGGCCCAACTACGATGCCCCTAGCATTGCCCTCGCCCGCCAGGCGCTGGCCAAGGCTGGCTTGCAGCCACGGATCATGGTCGATTGCAGCCATGCCAACAGCGGCAAGGACCCAGCGCGCCAGCCTGCGGTGTTCAATGAGGTGCTGGCGCAACGCCTGAGCGGCGACCGCTCGCTGGTGGGCGTGATGATCGAAGGCCACCTGTTCGACGGTTGCCAGGCGCTGGGCAAGGGCGCCCTGAAGTACGGCGTGTCGATCACCGACGGCTGCCTGGGTTGGGCCTCGACCGAAACGCTGTTGCGCGAAGCCGCACAACAACTGTGAGCCGATGGTTGCAAGCCTGGCGAGACATACCCCGGACAAGTGCGCTAGGCTTGCACTTTTTACCCCAAGGAGCAGTACCCATGGCCCGTGCAACCGCCCGTCACATCCTCGTTGCCAGCGAAGACAAGTGCAACGAACTGAAAGCCCAGATCGAAGCCGGTGCCGATTTCGCTGAAATCGCCAAAGCCAACTCCACCTGCCCGTCCAGCCGCCAGGGCGGTGACCTGGGTTCGTTCGGCCCAGGCCAGATGGTCAAGGAATTCGACACCGTGGTATTCAGCGCACCTGTGAATACCGTGCAAGGCCCGGTAAAGACCCAGTTCGGCTACCACCTGCTGGAAGTCACCAGCCGTCAGGACTAAGCAGCCAACAGCTGTTCATGCCCCCGGTGGCAGCGGGTTCACACGCGAATACGTCAGCTCAGGCAACGAGGCTGCATGCTCGGGCGTATTCGCGGGGTAACCCGCTTCTGCATGGGTTGTGGTGCCTGTTGCTGCTTTGTTTCGCCCTCGATACCCTGGCCGCCCCCACCCATGCCCTCACGGTGTACGGCGAAGCCCCCCGCTACGGCGCCAGTTTCCAGCATTTCGACTATGTGAACCCCAGCGCCCCCAAGGGCGGCATGCTGCGCCGCTCGGCCATCGAGATTGGCCAGTTCGACCATATCCTGCCGTACATCGACAAAGGTATTGGTGTCAGCCAGGTCGATGGCCTGTTGTTCGCACCCCTGGCCGTGCGCTCATTCGACGAACCCTACACCGTCTATGGGCTGATCGCCCGGCGCATGGAGCGTGGCCCGGATGACGCCTGGCTGCGTTTCGATATCGACCCACGGGCGACCTTTGCCGACGGCAAGCCGGTGCGCGCCGAAGACGTGCGCTTCACCTACGACCTGCTGATGAGCAAAGGCAGCCTGACCTACCGCACCCAGTTCGCCGACGTCAGCGCGGTGACCGTGGAAGGCCCGCGCAGCATCCGCTTCGACTTCAAGCCCGGGCACGGCCGTACCCTGGCGCTGGACCTGGCCAGCTTGCCCGTGCTGCCCGAGCACGACTGGCAGCAACGCGATTTCGCCAACGGGGCCGGCTTCGACAAACCGGTCGGCAGTGGGCCCTACCGCATCGGCCAGATCGACAATGGCCGCAGCATCACCTTCGAGCGTGACCCCACCTGGTGGGCCCGTGACCTGCCGGCCAGCCGTGGCCGCTACAATTTCGCCAAACTGCGCATCGAGTACTTCGGCGACACCGAGGTGGCGCGCCAGGTGCTCAAGGGCGGGGGCTACGATTACAACCGCGAGTTCTCCGCAACCGCCTACATCCTGGGTTACAACGGGGCCACACTGGACGACGGTCGCCTGCAGCGGGCCCACCTGGGCCCAGCCAAACCGCAGGTAGCCCAGGGCTTCGTGTTCAACCTGGACCGGCCGCAGTTCAAGGACCGCCGTGTGCGTCAGGCACTGGGCATGCTCTGGGACTTCGAGTGGAGCAACCGGCAGATGATGCGCAACCTGTACATCCGCCAGCAGAGCATGTTTTCCAATACACCGCTGGCCGCCCGCCAGCTACCCGATGCCGGCGAGCTGAGACTGCTCGAACCGCTGCGTGGCCAGGTGCCGCAGGAAGTCTTCGACCACGTGTTCACGGCACCGGTCACTGATGGCTCGGGAATCATCCGCGCCCAGCAGTTGCAAGCCCTGGCCCTGCTGCAGCAGGCCGGCTGGCATGCCGATGGCGACCGCCTGGTCAACCGCGAAGGTGAGCCACTGGCGTTCACCTTCCTCAACGGCCAGGCCGGCATGGAGCGCCTGTTGTTGCCCTGGAAGCGCAACCTGGCACAGATCGGCGTTACCCTGAACATCCGTAACGTCGACTCGGCGCAGTACGTCAACCGGCTGATGGCCCGTGACTACGACATGGTCGTGACCGGCTACCCGGTGACGCTTTCACCGGGTGCCGAGCTGTACAACTACTTCGGCTCGGCCGCTGCCCACGACCCCGGTTCGAACAACCTGATGGTGCTGCAGGACCCGGCCGTCGACCACCTGATCGACGGCCTGGTACGCGCTGCCAGCGAGGCCGACATGCTGCGCCACGCTCACGCCCTGGACCGGGTGCTGCAGTGGAATTACTACTGGATCCCCAACTACTACCCGCCAGGCAGCTCTACCGTCTGGTGGAACCGCTTCGGCTTGCCCAAGGTTCCGGCCACCTACGATGAAGGCCTGGACACCTGGTGGGAGATCAACCCAACGGCGCTGACCAATGAACAGATGGCCATACGCCGGAACGCCGCCCCATGACCCGCTACCTGTTGCGCCGCCTGCTGCTGATCATCCCGACCTTGCTGGCGATTCTGCTGGTCAACTTCGTCATCGTGCAGGCCGCGCCAGGCGGCCCGGTGGAACAAGCCGTGGCGCGCCTGCAAGGCATCGGCGGTGGCGCCCCCGGTGCGCGCTCGGAGGTTGTGCACGGTGAATCACGCGCCACCCGCGGGCTCGACCCCAAACTGATCGAAGAGATCAAGCGCCAGTACGGCTTCGACAAGTCAGCGCCCGAGCGCCTTTGGCTGATGCTGGGCCAGTATGCCCGGCTGGACTTCGGCAACAGTTTTTTCCGGGGTGCCAAGGTCACCGACCTGATCCTCGACAAACTGCCGGTCACCCTGTCGCTGGGCTTTTGGGCCACGCTGATCACCTACCTGGTGTCCATCCCCCTGGGCATTCGCAAGGCGGTGCGCCACGGCAGCCACTTCGATGCCTGGAGCAGCGCACTGATCGTGGTCGGCTACGCCCTGCCCTCGTTCCTGTTCGCCCTGTTGCTGATCGTGGTGTTTGCCGGCGGCACTTCGCTGAACTGGTTTCCGGTGCGTGGCCTGGTTTCCGACAACTTCGACGAGCTGAGCCTGCTCGGCAAGGTGGCCGACTACTTCTGGCACCTGGTACTGCCCGTCGGCGCCCTGGTGATCGGCGGGTTCGCCACCCTCACCTTGCTGACCAAAAATGCCTTCCTCGACGAAATTTCGCGCCAGTACGTGGTCACCGCCCGCGCCAAGGGCCTGAGTGAGCGGCGGGTGCTCTACGGCCATGTATTGCGCAACGCCATGCTGCTGGTGGTGGCCGGGCTACCACAGGCACTGATCAGCGTGTTCTTTGCCGGCTCGCTGCTGATCGAGGTGATTTTCTCACTGGATGGCCTGGGCCGCATGAGCTACGACGCCGCCGTGTCGCGCGACTACCCTATCGTCTTCGGCACATTGTTCATCTTCACCTTGGCAGGGCTGCTGATCCGCCTGATCGGCGACGTGGCCTACACCTTGCTGGACCCACGCATCGACTTCGACACGAGGGCGCACTGATGCTGTCGCCTGTGGCGCGCCGGCGCCTGCAACGCTTTCGCCGCAACCGCCTGGGCTGGGTCTCGCTGTGGGTATTCGCCGCCCTGCTGTCGCTGAGCCTGGGCGCCGAGCTGGTGGCCAACGACAAGCCGTTGCTGCTGGGCTACCAGGGCGAACTGTACGTACCGGCGCTCAAGCGTTATACCGAGCAGCAATTTGGCGGCCAGTTGCCGTTCCAGCCCGACTACCGCAGCGCCTACGTGCGCAAGCTGATCGAGGACCAGGGCGGCTGGATGCTGTTCGCACCGATCCCGTTCAGCGCCGACACCCCGAACTACGACTTGCAGGTCCCAACGCCCAGCCCACCGAGCAGCAGCAACTGGCTGGGTACCGATGACCAGGGCCGTGATGTGCTGGCCCGGGTGTTGTATGGCACGCGGGTGTCTTTGCTGTTTGCCTTTGCCCTGACCGTGATCAGCGTGGTCATCGGGGTGACGGCAGGCGCCCTGCAGGGCTACCACGGCGGCTGGGTCGACCTGTTCGGCCAGCGCCTGCTGGAGGTATGGTCCGGGCTGCCGGTGTTGTACCTGCTGATCATCCTCAGCGGGTTCGTCGAGCCGGATTTCTGGTGGCTGCTGGGGATCATGGCGCTGTTTTCATGGCTGACCCTGGTCGACGTGGTGCGGGCCGAGTTCCTGCGGGGGCGAAACCTGGAATACGTCAAGGCAGCCCGGGCGCTGGGTTTGCCAGACAGCCAGGTCATGCTTCGGCATATCTTGCCCAATGCCTTGAATGCCACACTGACCTACGTGCCGTTCATGCTCACCGGGGCCATCACCACGCTGACCGCGCTGGACTTCCTCGGTTTCGGCATGCCCGCGGGCAGCGCCTCGCTGGGGGAGTTGGTGACCCAGGGCAAGCAACACCTGGAGGCACCGTGGCTGGGCTTTACCGCGTTCTTTGCCTTGGCGCTGATCTTGTCGCTGCTGGTGTTCATCGGCGATGCCTTGCGGCAGGCGTTTGACCCGAAGGGCTGACGTTTCAGGCAAGGTGCCGGCGCGGGCAAACAACGTATTCAGGACTTTTTCCATGCACGACAGCGACAGCCTCAAGGACTACCCCCACGTTCGGCAACTGGCGATCCGTTCGTTGTTCGAGATCATCGAACAGTCCAGCGAGGGTACGGTGATCGTCGACCGCCAGGCGCGTATCGCCTGGATGAACGAACGCTATGCCCGGCGCTTTGGCCTGGCCGACGCGGCCAGTGCGATTGGCCAGCCCTGCGAAGCAGTGATCCCCGGTAGCCTGATGCGCGAGGTGGTGAGCAATGGCCGGCCTATCCTGCTGGACATGCTGGACACGCCGAACGAGCCGTTGGTGGTCATGCGCCTGCCTATCCACGACGACCAAGGCGCGCTGATCGGCGCCATCGGTTTTGCCCTGTTCGATCAGTTGCGCAGCCTGTCGCCGCTGCTCAAGCGTTATTCGAGCATGCAGCAGGAGCTTGCCTCGACCCGCTCGCAACTGCGCGCCCGCCAGGCCAAGTACAGCTTTGCGCAGTTCGTTGGCAGCAGCGCTGCCAGCCTGGAAGCCAAGCGCCGTGCGCGGCGCGGTGCAGGCAGTGACTCGCCGGTGCTGTTGCTGGGCGAGACGGGCACGGGCAAGGAGTTGCTGGCGCACGCCATCCACGCCGCCTCGGCCCGGGCCCACAAAGCGTTCGTCAGCATCAACAGCGCCGCCATCCCGGAAACACTGCTGGAGGCCGAGTTCTTCGGCACCGCGCCCGGTGCCTTTACCGGGGCGGACCGCAAAGGCCGCAGCGGCAAGCTGCAACTGGCCGAAGGCGGCACATTGTTCCTCGATGAAATCGGCGACATGCCGCTGGCCTTGCAAAGCAAGCTGCTGCGGGTGCTGCAGGAAAAGGAATACGAGCCGGTGGGGTCGAACCAGATGCTGCGCAGCGACGTGCGCATCATTGCGGCCACGTCCATCGACCTGCAGGCGGCCATGGCCCGCGGCGCATTCCGCGCCGACCTGTACTACCGGCTGAACGTGTTACCGATCGAAGTACCCCCGCTGCGGCAGCGGCTGGAGGACCTGCCGGCGTTATGCGAGGCCGTGCTGGCAGAGCTGGGCAGCCAATACGAGCTGGAAACCGAGGCGCAGCAACTGCTGGCACGCCATGCCTGGCCGGGGAATATCCGTGAACTGCGCAACGTGCTGGAGCGGGCGACCTTGCTGGCCGATCAACCACGCCTGGGGGTGGCAGACTTGCGTGCGGCGCTGGGGCCGTTGAGTCCGCTGTCGGCGGCACCGGTGCGCCAGACCTACCGCGAGGCGTGCGAGGCATTCGAGCGCTCACTGATCGCCGGGGCGTTGGCGGACCATGCGGGCAACGTGCCGCAGGCGGCAAAGGCGCTGGGGCTGGGGCGCTCTACCCTGTACAAGAAGATGGTGGCGCTTGGTCTCTGAGCAGAGACTTTTGTCTCTTTTTAGAGATAGCTGAACAAGCTCGATTGTGCAGGCAGGCAGCGTGCAAATCTGGGAGGAGATGGTGCGTGCGCTTGAACAACAAAATCTCAAAACAGAGACTGAAACACTGCAAAAAATAAAAACTCTATGTAAATCAATAAGTTAAAAATTGGCACGATATCCGCTTTCTCCTGCAAACCGATAACAACAAGACTCACCCAGGAGAAACACGATGACCGTGCTCATCGCCCTTGCCGCGCTGGCCCTGCTGATGCTGGCCGCCTACCGCGGCTACAGCGTCATACTGTTCGCCCCTATCGCGGCCCTCGGCGCCGTTCTGCTCACTGACCCGTCCGCCGTTGCCCCCGCCTTCACCGGGGTTTTCATGGAAAAAATGGTGGGCTTCATCAAGCTGTATTTCCCGGTGTTCCTGCTGGGTGCGGTGTTCGGCAAACTGATCGAGCTGTCCGGCTTTTCCCGCTCGATCGTGGCCGCTGCCATCCGCCTGCTCGGCACCCGCCAGGCCATGCTGGTGATCGTGCTGGTCTGTGCGTTGCTGACCTACGGCGGCGTCTCGCTGTTCGTGGTGGTGTTTGCGGTATACCCGTTTGCGGCCGAGATGTTCCGCCAGAGCAATATCCCCAAACGGCTGATCCCGGCCACCATTGCCTTGGGGGCCTTTTCATTCACCATGGATGCCCTGCCCGGTACCCCGCAGATCCAGAACATCATCCCCAGCACCTTTTTCAACACCACCGCCTGGGCCGCACCCTGGCTGGGCCTGATCGGCACACTGTTCGTGTTCTGCACCGGCATGGCCTACCTGCAGCGCCAGCGCAACAAAGCCCAGCGTGCCGGTGAAGGGTATGGCACCGACTTGCGCAACGAACCGGAAACCGCTGCCGACCTGAGGTTGCCCAACCCCTGGCTGGCGATATCCCCATTGATGCTGGTGGGGGTGATGAACCTGCTGTTCACCCACTGGATCCCGCAGTGGTACGGCGCCAGCCACAGCTTGCAACTGCCCGGCATGAGTGCCCCAGTGAACAGCGACGTGGCCAAGCTGACCGCCATCTGGGCGGTACAGGCAGCATTGCTGGTCGGCATCCTGATGGTGCTGGCATGTGCCTTCGGCGCCATCCGCAGCCGTTTGGCCGAAGGCACCAAAAGTGCTGTCGGCGGCGCCTTGCTGGCAGCCATGAACACGGCCTCGGAGTATGGCTTTGGCGCAGTGATCGCCTCGCTGCCAGGCTTCCTGGTGCTGGCCGATGCCCTGCGCGGCATCCCCAACCCCCTGGTCAATGAAGCCATCACCGTCACCCTGTTGGCCGGTATCACCGGCTCTGCCTCGGGCGGCATGAGTATTGCGCTGGCCGCCATGGGTGACACCTTCATCGCCGCCGCCCATGCCGCCAACATTCCGCTCGAGGTGCTGCACCGGGTAGCGGCCATGGCCAGCGGCGGCATGGACACCCTGCCGCACAACGGCGCGGTGATCACCCTGCTGGCAGTCACCGGCCTGACCCACCGGGAAGCCTACAAGGATATTTTCGGTATTACCCTGATCAAGACCCTGGCAGTGTTCGTGGTAATTGCCACGTTCTACGCCACTGGCATTGTCTAAGGAGCACTGCATGACCCTCAACGGCAAGACTGCACTCGTGACCGGCTCGACCAGCGGCATCGGCCTGGGTATCGCCCAGGTACTGGCCCGGGCCGGTGCCAACATCGTCCTCAACGGCTTTGGCGACCCGGCACCCGCCCTGGCGGAAATTGCCCGGCATGGGGTAAAAGCCATCCATCACCCGGCCGACCTGGCCGAGGTCGCCCAGATCGAGGCATTGTTCGCCGCGGCCGAGCGCGAGTTCGGCGGCGTCGACATCCTGGTCAACAACGCTGGTATCCAGCATGTGGCCCCGGTCGAACGGTTTCCGGTGCAAAGCTGGGACAAGATCATCGCGCTCAACCTGTCGGCGGTCTTCCATGGCACACGCCTGGCGCTGCCGGGCATGCGCGCGCGCAACTGGGGGCGCATCATCAACATTGCCTCCGTGCATGGCCTGGTCGGTTCGACCGGCAAGGCGGCGTACGTGGCCGCCAAGCATGGCGTGGTGGGCCTGACCAAGGTCGTGGGCCTGGAAACCGCCACCAGCCCTGTCACCTGCAACGCCATTTGCCCGGGCTGGGTGCTGACCCCGCTGGTGCAGCAACAGATCGATGACCGTGCCGCCAACGGTGGCGATGCGCTGCAGGCGCAACATGACCTGCTGGCGGAAAAGCAACCTTCGCTGGCCTTCGTTACCCCGCAGCACCTGGGCGAGCTTGTGCTTTTCCTGTGCAGCGAAGCGGGTAGCCAGGTGCGTGGTGCCGCCTGGAACGTTGACGGGGGCTGGTTGGCCCAGTGACGCAGGCTCCCGCGGTGGTTGGCACCGGTTTTTGCCGGTGTTCGCCGCTGACGCGGCTGCTAGTTCATGCGCTATCAGCGGTGCGAGAGCACCGCCCACGGGGCTGGGTGAATGGCCACAAACACGCAGCAATCAGGCATAATGCGCGCTTTTCACCCCCCGAAGCACAGGTAATCCATGAAAGCTCAAGCCCGCCATATTCTGGTCAAGACCGCTGACGAAGCCGAAAAGCTCAAGCAGCGTATCGCCAATGGCGAGGCGTTCGACGTGCTGGCGAAAAAGTTCTCGACTTGCCCGTCCGGCAAACGGGGCGGCGACTTGGGTGAAGTCCGCCCAGGGCAAATGGTCGGCGCCATCGACCAGGTCATCTTCAAGAAGCCCCTGCGCGTGGTACACGGCCCGATCAAGAGCAAGTTCGGCTATCACCTGGTGCAAACCTTCTACCGCGACTAACACACTGGCCCTGTGCCACCTGACATTTTTGCCAGTTGTGCCCAGCACGCACACCTCTATAAAAACCGCGGTAACCCTGCACGCCATGCGTGACCTGCAGGGCCCCCTGGTCAATGGAGGCTTCCCTGATGCGTCTGCGCCTGATGCTGGCTCTTGGCTCACTGCCGTTATTGAGCATTGCCCTGCCCGCTGCACATGCCGCGTGCACCTTCACGCCCACTGCCGGTAACGACAGTTACAGCTGCGACAGTGGCAGCGCCCCCTCGCTGGTTGATACCAGCGGCGACAACCGCCTGGTACTGCCAGCATCGGGCAGTGGCACGATCACCGGCGACGTGACGTTCGGCGCTGGCCAGCAGGAAGCCAGCGGGGTGAACCTGGGCATACGCTGGGCGTTCTAATGCCCTGTCTCGGCAAAAGTGAACAGCTTACTACCCGAGTTGAACCCTAGCGACGCGCCACCAGTAGGCCGAGGCCAGCGCAACCCAACAGCGAGGCGCTGACCCGGTTGAACAGGCGCCGCGGGCCTGGCTGGCTGAACCAGCGCTGCAGGTAGGCGCCAAGGCCTGCATAGAGGGCGATCGCGGCCCATTCCAGCACCAGGAACAGCGCTCCCAGCCAGAGGAACTGCTCACTGACCGGCATACGACTGTCGACGGTTACGAACTGCGGCAGGAACGCAGTGAAAATCAGGATCGCCTTCGGGTTGCCGGCCGCTACGAAGCATTCCTGCCGCGCCAGGTGCCACATGCCCCGCAGCTCACCGCCGGTGCTCGCAGCCACGCCCACCGGAGCCCGCCACAGTTGCCAGGCAATGTAGAACAGGTAACCCGCGCCCACCACTTTGATGGCCAGAAACAGGTATTCACTGGTATGCAGCACCACCGCCAGGCCCATGGCCGCCAGCGCGATCATGCCACTGAACGCCAGAATGCGCCCGGCACCGGCCACACAGGCGGTGCGCAGCCCGTAGCGGCTGGCGTTGTGCAGCGACAGCAGGTTGTTCGGCCCCGGGGCCATGTTCAGGGCGAAGCAGGCGGGGATGAAGAGCAGCACGCTCGATAAGTCCATTCTTGTTTTCCTTTGGCAGCAGGCGCCTATTTCGGCGGGCCCGGGGCCATTCGGTCAAGTGACAGCCAGCGATAAAAACTGTACAGGTGCCTTGCAGCTGTTACCCTGCCGACAACCCCGAGGAGCGCATAATGCCCCGTACCCACGCCGCACTGTGGCGCGACCCGAACCTGCCACATGTGGAAAGCCGGCGCGCCTGCCATAGCCGCGCCTGCTACAAAGCCCACAGCCACCCGACATTCTCCATCGGCGCAGTGGATGCTGGCCTCAGCCTGTTCAGCGGCGCTGGCGGCGGGCAGGCGCGGTTGACACCTGGAACCCTGGTGCTGGTACCGCCCCAGCGCGTGCATGCCTGCAACCCCGCACCCGGTTATGCCTGGAGCTACCAGATGCTGCATGTGGATGCCCACTGGCTGTCGCAACTGCGCCTGGAGTCGGAACTGGGTGACGGCGGGGCTGGCGCCCCTGCGCGTATCTGCCGGGAGGCACTGCTGTACCAACAATTCTGCGAGCTGAACGGCCTGCTGTTCTCCACCGCCAGCAATGCAGAGAAAGACGCGGCGCTGGTCGCCTTTCTCGGGGACCTGGACTTTGCCGCGCAGCTGCCGCTGGCACCGGCACCGGCATTGGCGGCTACGGCCCTGAGCGGCTTGATCGCAAGGATCGAAGCCCAGGATCCGGCACAGTTGAGCCTGGCGGTACTGGCGCGGGAGGCCGGGCTTGGGCGCTATCAGTTGATTCGGGCGTTTCGTGCAGCCACCGGTTTCACCCCCCATGCTTACCTGCTCAACGCCAGGGTCAACCTTGGGCGGCAGCTGCTGGGCAAAGGGCAGGCACTGGCAGAGGTGGCCTACCGGTTGGGGTTTGCCGACCAGAGCCATTTCCAGCGGGTGTTCAAGGCTCATGTGGGGGTGACACCGGGGCAGTATCGCGGCGCTTGAAGGTGCACAGCCGCGAGGCTGACCCATGAGGCCCCTGCAATATTCTTCAATACGCCATGCCAGCCCGGCAGCAGACTGCGGCCTTTAACGCAGAGCAGCCCGGCCCATGCAAATATTCCTGATCGTCGCCCTCGTCCATTTCCTTGCACTGCTATCGCCAGGCCCAGACTTCTTCCTGGTCGCACGCACGTCGGTCAGCAGCGGCTGGCGTAGCGCCAGCGGCGTGTGCCTGGGTATCGCCCTGGCCAATGGTGCGTTCATCACCGTGGCCTTCACCGGCTTGTCGATGCTCCAGGAAGGCAGCCCATTGTTTGCCAGCCTGCAATTGGTCGGTGCCGTCTACCTGGTGTACATCGGTATGCTGTTCCTGCGCCATGCAGGGCATACCCGCCTGACTGCGGCCGTTGGCAAGCACACTGGGCCAGGGTGGTGGCAGGGGCTGGGCATGGGTTTGCTGTCTGCCCTTCTCAACCCCAAGAACGCACTGTTCTACGCGAGCCTGGCCAGTATGTTGGGCAGCGCCAGTGCCGGCTGGAAAGCCGCTTGCGCGCTGTGGATGTTCGGTGTGGTGCTGCTGTGGGACCTGCTGATCGCCGTGGCCATCGGCAACCAGCGGGTACTGCGGCGCTTCGCGCGCTGGCTGCCGTGGCTGGAACGCAGCTCCGGGATCATGCTGGTGCTCTTGGGCGCGGCTGTGCTGTTACACCTGGCCTGGGGCTGACCAGCTTCAGGCTGCGCATGTCCACCAAGGTGAAGTGGCCGCTGGCCCAGCCGCCGGTGTCCAGGTGCCAGACATTGCCCAGCAGCGTGGCCTGCGGCACCGGCGTGTGGCCCACCAGCAAGGCGCGCAGGCCTTGCACCGGCTCGGTATCGCCAGCCCTGAGTCGCCGCCGCGACCACTGGCATACTTGCCTGACTTTGGGGTCATCCAGCAGCTCCAGCCACGTTCTCAATTGCAGCCAATCGGCAGTCGGGCTGTCGGCATGCAGCAGGCCGACCAGACCTGCCGCACTTTCAACCTCGATCGCAATCGGCAGTTGCTCGAAACGTTCGACGAAGCGCAGTTGCTCAGCCCGCGGCAGGTCGATGAACCAACCGCCGCCAGCTTCGCGGTACATGGCCAGGTCCAGTTTCCCACCCCGCACGCGGGTAATGGCCAAGGCCTCATGATTGCCTTGCACGGCATGAAACCAAGGCTTGGCCAGCCACTCCAGGGCCGCCTCGTTGTCTGGCCCGCGGTCGACCAGGTCGCCCACGCTGAACAGGCGGTCCACGGCGGGGTCGAAATCCACCGCATCCAGGCATTGCTGCAGTCGCTGGAAATGGCCGTGAATATCGCCCACTGCCAGGTCGCGGCCCCGCAGGTTGGCGATCATGCGCCGTAACCGTCCCATCTCACTGTTCCTCTGCTGGCGCTGCCCAGGCAGGGAAGGCTGACGGACCCGGCCTCCCCCCGCACGCATCGCGCCCTTGATGAACAGCATGGCACAACCTGCTCCAAGCGCGCAGGTCGCGGGCCACTTTCGCCCCTTGTGCTCGCTGAACGCCCCTTCACTGGTACAGGCGTCGTGGCCGATAGTATGCTGGCGGCTTCAACCTTTACCAGGGAAGGGTTTACATGAAGCTGTGCGCCGTACAACTGGCATCGCTCAAAGGCGAGGTCTCAGCCAACCTGCAGCGCCATCTGGCCTGCATCGAACAGGCTGCAGCGCTTGGCGCCGAACTGGTGGTGTTTCCCGAGTTGTCGCTGACCGGCTATGAGCCCAGTGTGGCACGCCAGGCGGCCATGCCGGTCAGCGCCAGGCAGCTGGACCCGCTGCAGGCCGCCAGTGACCGCCTGGGCATCACCGTTGCCGTCGGCCTGCCGCTGCCAGCCCCTGACGGCATACGCATCGGCATGCCTGTGTTCAGCCCCAATGCACAGCGCCAGGTCTATGCCAAACGGCGCTTGCATGCCGATGAGTTGCCCTGGTTCAGCGCCGGTGACCAAGCCTTGTTGCTGACATTGGGTGAACACTGCATCGCCCCGGCGATCTGCTACGAGTCGATGTTCATGGGGCATGCCGCTGCGGCCCGTGAACATGGCGCCGACCTGTACATGGTCAGCGTGGCGAAAACCGCCAAAGGGATCAGCGAGGGACACCCGCACTACATGCGGGTCGCCCGCGAGCTGGCCATGCCGGTGCTGCTGGCAAACTGCGTGGGGCCAGCCGACACCTTCATTGGCGCCGGCGGCTCGGCTGCGTGGGACAGCAAGGGCCACTTGCTGGCCATCCTGGACGACCGCAGCGAAGGCCTCATCGTGCTTGATACCCGCCAGGCCAATGCCATTGCACTGCCACTGGACCCGGTATGACCTATTTCGTACTGGCCCTGCTCAGCTATGCCTGTGCCTACTACCTGACCGGCCTGATCATCCGGGGCCAAATGGCCGACGTGGCCGAGCATTTGCGTCACCGGCCCGACGCGCCGACACCCGGCGCCTACCTGCGTGAAGTGCAACAGGCTGCGCGGCGGGCCCACCGGCACTACACCTTGATGGCAGGTTCGGTACTGGCGGTGCTGGCCTGCCTGATCGCCAGCTGGTTCGGCTGAACAGCTAAAGGTCCAGCGCCAGGCTCTGCCGCCCTTCCAGCGCCAGCAGGTATTGCTTGGCCGCCAGCCCGCCGGCAAACCCGGTCAAGTTGCCCGATGCACCGATGACCCGGTGGCAAGGCGCGATGATCGAGATGGGGTTGCGGCCATTGGCCGCGCCCACTGCACGCACCGCACCGGGGTTGCCGAGCTGCCGGGCAATCTCGGCGTAGCTGCGGGTTTCACCGAAGGGTATGGCCAGCAACGCGGCCCACACCTGGCGCTGGAACCCGGTACCGGCAAAATCCAGCGGCAGCTCGAACTGTCGGCGCTTGCCGCTGAAGTACTCACCCAGTTGGCGAGCGGTTTCCAGCAGCACCGGGCACTGATCGTCACGGTGCAGTGCGCCCAGGCGCACGCGGTTTTCGCGCTCGTTCTCCCACAGCACGGCTGCCAGGCGATCGCCGCGCGCTACCAGGGTAAGCGTGCCCACAGGCGATTGCATCATGGTGAATGCGCTGGACATCAGCGGGCTCCTGCAGATTGCGATGTCGCCACTGTAAAGATCCACCGTCTGTGGCGCATCCGCTTTCTTGCTCGGGTAACTGCACAGCAGGCACTGATCCGCACCGGACGGGCGGACTGAGGCGTCCACACTATCACTTTGTGATTAACCCTAATCGAACTGAGTCACGGGTTCTTTTGATGGGTCGAGAATTATGAATGAAGTCAATTCATGAGGTGAACCATGACCATCGTGGCAGAAACGCTCGCCCAGCTCGCCCAGGCACTCAAGGCTCAGGGGGCGCGGCGCATCGCGGACCTTACCTTCATCCGTGCGCCCTATCGCTGCGGCAAGCGCTGGATATGCAGTGTGGTACGCCGAGGGGCCGGGCGCAAACTGATCAAGCAGTCGTAAGCCCGGTTGAAACCTGGCGCGGTCTGAAAGGACCCAGCCGCGCTCGGCGCTGTTTCAGTCCAGGCATTCCTTGGCCGCCTGGCGCAACTTGTCCCCGGACAAGAAACTGCCTTTGTAGAACGTAGCACGGCTGCCTTCGCCTGAATCGATCACCTCCAGTACATCGTCACTGGCCACGGCACTGGATGCCGTCAGTCGATAGCCATGGGCAATCGATTTCTGCGTGGCTTGCGGGGCCACAGCCTGCCATTTCGGCAACACGCAGGCCGCATATTCCTGGGGCGTTTTCGAACTGAGCTTGCTGGCCGTCGGCTTGCCAGGCGTCGCACAACCGGCGAGGCCGGCGATTAACAATGAACTGATAAAAATACGAAAAGTATGCATTTGCAATTGACTCGTATGGATATGCTGCATTCTAACGAGACCGATACCGACTGACCAATCAACCAAAGTCTGGCCATGAGAGGCCTGTGGTTCAACGGCAGCGCGTTACAGCGACTATTTGCTTATAACGACGGAACGAATTGAATCCGCTCCGCTTCTGATGAGCAACAGGCAGCGCAGATTCGGGCTGGCCCTGTTCACTTACCTTGACTCAGTGCTCGCTTCGTTCAGGAGATTGCCATGCTCTGGTGGCTGGAACTATTCACCCAATATGCAACCGCCACTGGCTTGGCTGTCCTCTGCATCCTAGTGTTCTGGGCTTTTGGGCTGGCGTTCGGACGCGCCTATCTGAAGTTGCTTTCTGCCTTGTTAGCCACCATGCTGCTGATGATCGCCGCGTTCCCGCACGGCGTGGACTTCGCCCTGAGGAACCACCTCACCCCGGGCGACGCCAGCGCCCTGCTATTGTTCATTGCCGACGCATCGGGCGTAATCACCGCGGTGCTGCTGGCCTCGTTCTTCTTCGATCCGGAACTGTTGCTGGATGAGGCCTGATCACTCAGGCCTGCCTTTGCTGACCCCAGGCGCAACAGCATCAGACAATCAGGCCCCGCATTATGGAAACGCTTCGCACCATCAAGTCAGATCTGGTCAGAACAGCAGATCATCTGGACCAGCTTAGCCAGACCATGAGTGGCCATGTGCGCTTCATGCTGGCTCGCGGCAGTTCGCCAGGCGACATCGATGTCACCGCGCACGTGCGCGCTATTGATGGGGTTGCGGAGCAACTGCGCGCCGTGGCTGCGAGAATGGACGGCGGCGAGGGCGCAGGTGAAAGCTGGCCGCAGCGCCGGCCTAGCGAAACTTGAGCTTCACGACTTTACTGAGTGCCCAGCCGCTGAAAACGTAGAATGCGTCCAGATAAAAACGGCCTGCATAATTGGGCAACGGCGCGTTGTTGAGCAGCACATCAGGATCAGGCGTTGGCGGAAACAGCGCATAAATACCATTGGGCAGCACTGCCAGTGCCAGCAACAACAGGTAAGTCGATACTTGCAACAGGGTGGCCCGGCTGCCGAACCTGACCGACCATTTCAAACCGTGATAGGCTACCAGGCCGGCCACCGGCAATACCCAGAAATGCGTCGGGATTCCAATGAACATTTCGGCGACAACGCTTCTTGCTTCCACCCGCTGCTCTCCATTCAAACTGCTTTAATAGTGCGTAATGCTGTATCACCCGTTAAGGGGCTGCTGGGCAGCCCATCGCAGGTAAGCCAGCTCCCGCAGGTACCGCAGGCGCTGGTTCGTTGTTTCAAAGCGCGTGGGCAATCAAGCTTTCGAGCACAGCAGAGCGGCATCAAGCAGCCTTCCGTGGTCGTACCAGGCGTCACGCTGGTAGGCCGCGTATTGGCGCTTGGGCCCTGCCCCCTTCAACTCGACAAGGCCATCGGCCTTGTCAGGATCGGTGCTTTCAACGAACAGCCTGACCGAGTCGCTACTCTGGATCTCATAGGTTTTCACCTGGGCTGGAAGTTCGCTTCTGACGCAACCCAGGTACGTGGGTGGGCTTTTCGCGGTGGTCCCGTAAGTGTTGTCATGACTGTCGCGCACATCACCATCATGGGCACAGCCAGCCAACAACAGGGTACTCACCCCAACCATCAACACAGCGCCTGCCAGCGATTGGAATTTCATCATGCGACACGCTCCTGTTACCCCCACGAGAAACCGAGAACGTACTACCAGGTAAGCCGCCTTTTTAATTGTCCTTGCGCCATCATACTACCGAGTCTCACTCGGAAAAACTGACAGGTTCAGACGTGACTACGCCTCGGTGGCCGGGCGCTCCTTGTACAACTGAACCATGAAGGTGGTGCCGTACACGGCATTGGAGGTCATGGAGATGTGCCCGCCGTGGGCGTGGGCAACTTCCTTGACAATGAACAGACCAAGGCCGATGGACCGCAGCCCTTCCTGGCGGTCGCTGCCGCGCGTCATTGGCTCGTACAAGGTGGGTATCACTGCTTCGGCGATGGCGGGGCCGTGGTTGTGCACGCTGATCAGCACGCTGTCCGCGAAACAGTCAGTGGTCACCGTAATCGGCTGGCGCAAGTCACCGTAGGCAACGCTATTGGCGACCAGGTTGCCGATCATTTGCTGCAGCCTGTCCTGATCCACTTCGAACATGGCCTGCCCGCGGGAAAGATGGCGAATACTGGCGTGGCAGAAGGTGATCCTCAGCTCGCTGACACATTGATCCACCACCCGCAACAGGTCGACTCGCTGACGCTTGATGCTGATGCCCTGGCCTAGCCTGACCGAGGCGAAATCCAGCAGGTCGACGATCATGCGCTGCGCGCGCTCGGCCGATGTGTTGATGCTGCCCAACAGGCGCCGGGCCCGCTCGCCCTGGGCATCACGCCCCAGCAGTTCGGTGGCCATCCGGATAGCGGTCATGGGGTTTTTCAAATCATGGCTGGCAACCGCTACTATCTGCTCGGCCAGTAGCGCACGCCGCTGGGCCTCGGCGTAGGCCAGGGCCAGGTCGTCCTGTGCGCGCTGCAGGGCATGCTCGGCGCTGATTTTTTGCGCCAGCAGTTCCTCGGCCCGTTGCATGGCCTGAAACACCGTGTGCTCGTTGCGATCACGCTCGCTGGTACTGAACAAGGCCAGCTGAAAGCGAACCCCTTCAGCGGTTTCACGGCGCACGGCATTGAGCAGCATGGCCACCACGTGACCATCGCGGTGACGCAGGCCGACCTTCACCTCGGAAATCGAGCCCTGCAAGTTCAGCAAAGGCCCCCAGTGGGTAAGCTGGAAGGTACGGCCCACGGTGGTCAGCAACTGATCGAAACTGCGCTGTTTCAACTGCGCTACGTCATACCCCAGCCAGTTGCCAAAGGTGGCGTTGCAGCGCAGCAGTGTGCCGTCCGCCTCCATGACGACCAGGCCGCAAGGCGCATGCTCGAAGTAAGACGCGTCGAACATCACGGTCGGATCATTCACGGCCCAGCCCCAGGCGGGCGAAAAACCCGTCCATGGCCGCGGCGCAGGCGCTGGAGGCGCTGAGCTGCGGGTAATGGCCCATGTTGTCCACCAGTACAAGCTGGCTGCTGGGCATCACCCTTTCCAGGTACTCGCCCACGGCCACCGGAACTACCGGGTCCACTCTGCTCTGCAGGATCAGCGTCGGCACATTCAAGCCTTTCACATCCTCGCGGTGGTCGGACAAGAAGATCACGCGGGCGAAATGCCGGGCGATCTCCGCGTTGGTGCGACGGAAGCTGCTGACCAACTCTTCCTGCATCGCGGGCTCACCCGACGCACCCATCAGCACAGGCGCCATGGTGCTGGACCAGCCCAGGTAATTCTCATCGATCATCGACAGCAGCCCCAGCACATCCTCCTGGCTAAAGCCGCCGTTGTAACCGTCCGAGTCGATGTAACAAGGCGACCCCCCGATCAACACCAGCCCCGCGATTCTGCCTGGCTGCCGTAGCTCGGCCAGCACACCGATCATGGCACTGACCGAATGCCCCGCAATAATGACCGGGCCCTGGCCGAAATCATCGATGATTGCGTTCAGGTCATCGGCATAGCCCAACAGGGTCGAGTATTTCGCTCTGTCGTAGGCAGCGAGATCGGACTGCCCAGCACCGACCAAGTCGTAGGTGATGACACGCATGTGTGGAATGAAATGCGGCGACAACGCCTTCCACATCGACTGGTCGCAGCCAAAACCGTGAGACAGAATCAGGGTAGCCGGGCCGTCACCCTCGATATGTACATTATTACGCTGCTGTACAGTCATACATATCCCGATTTCGGTCGACATTGCGCTGATAAAACCAACCAGTCCATGCTGCCTGAGAGCATAGTGGACTGCAGATCAAGCTGCCTGTAGTGCTTGCTGAATGACATTGAGCGCGAAGCCAACCCACTTTCGAAGCCTTAAACCGGCACCATACAGGATGCAGATGGATAGTTCCGAAAAAACCATCGATCACGGAGCTTTTGTATGACCTAGCGCTCGGTCAGGTGAACGCCGATAGCAAAAGCCGCCACGACCAGCACCACCTCGACCACGACATAAGCAACCAGGAATTCATCGGAAAACATGACAGGGTCTCTGAGACGCCGCAGCGCACAATGCGCTGTGGGAATGGCTCAGAGCCATCAACGCCGGCAAAAGTTCAGCCACGGTGCGGCGCTGCCCAGCAGGGGGCTGGGGCGGCCGAAGCCGTGCACCGTTTCCGGGAAAAGGCTCGGCTGCGACAGGCAGGTTTTCGAACCGCATTTGCCCGGTTTTCGCAATAATCTGTGCGCTGTAATCGCCTATTTCCGCGCATACCAATCGAATAGTCTGGCGCCATCACATTCAAGGAGCCTGATGATAGCCGCTATGAAATTGCACTTTCTGTTCGACCCGCTCTGTGGTTGGTGCTATGCCAGCGCCGACACGCTGAGGCACCTGGCAGAGCGCTTCGCCGATGAGCTGGAGATGCACCCGACAGGGCTTTTCGCAGGGCCAGGTGCACGGCAGATAAACGCTGAGTTTGCCCACTTCGCCCGGGCCAACGACTTGCGAATCGCTTCACTCACCGGCCAGCCTTTCAGCGAGTTGTATTTCAAGCAGATTCTCGGTGGCCGCTCGCTGCGGTTCGACTCAATGCCGGTCAGCCGTGCGCTTACCCTGGCCCAAGGGTACGGCAAGGCGCTGGAGCCAAAGCTGTACGCGGCCCTGCAAACAGCGCGCTACGTGGATGGCCTTGATACCTCGTCGCCCGAGGTAGTGACGGCCTGCACTGCCAACTTCCTGGGCCAGGAGGGTTTCACGGCCGATACGCAGGCACTGCTCGCGGCGCTTACCCAGCAAGCGCGACTGGCCAGCCAAACCTCGGCCCGCTTCACCGAAGCGCAGGCACTGATGCGCAAAGCGGGCGCAAATGGTGTGCCGCTGTTGCTGGTCGAGCTCGACCAGCGCATGCATGCCTTCAGCGGGCCAGACCTCTACAACCAGCCAGACCGCCTGATCGCTACGATCGAGCAGTTCAGGCAGGCTGCAGTCTGAAGCCGCCAAGCACGGTGTTTGCCGCCAGGCTGCACTAGAAGTTGGCGCCCACGCTGAACGGCAAAGTGCGCATCGGGTGATCAGTGCGACAGTGCAGGAGCCTTCCAGTACCCGCACCACTTCATCCACCGACAGCCGCGCATTGATCGGCACCTTGACCATCGCCGCCTTGTACAGCGCCACTTCCGCTTCGACCAGTTCCACGCGGTTGGCGGCAAGAATCGCCACATGCTTGCCAACGCCCACGCCAAGCGTACCCAGCGCGGACGCCAGGCGGTTGCTGCGCCGTTCCAACTGCGCGTAGGTCAGGCGCGTCTGGCTGTCCGCCACGGCGATGTGGTCCGCCCAGTAGCGGGCACTTCGGGTAATGATCGATCCAAGGTTCACGTTATTGTTCTCGTCGACAGAAAGAAATCGACAAGGCTAACCAGCTGTGCGCGCGCAGATGAAATGCCAGATTCAGATGTGGCCCATACCTTTATTGGCTGGCGTACCGCGAGTGGCCGCCGACAGCTCGTTAGCTTTTCCCCTGAAGCCATCTCCAGGGAGCTTACGAAGCGTAAGGTTTTTGTAGCTTTGTTCGGCGACGACATTGTTGGCACTGCCGGTCTTGACGGCGAGGTGGTCAGGAGTGTTTTCGTTGACCCGGCCCGCCAGAAACGCGGTATCGGGCGGCATTTGATGGATGTCATTCATACAGCTGCTGTCAGTGCAGGCGTTGAGGCTGTACGTGTGCCATCGTCAATTACGGCTGAAGAGTTTTATACCGCGTTGGGGTATGAAAAAATCCGCGATGTGTTTCATGGGGCAGAACGCACCACCGTTATGGAGAAGCGGCTGGGCTGAGGGCGTTTCTCGCCATGGTTGCGCCGAATTGAAGGCATTCCTGAACGACCCAGGCCTTGAGCGGTTTTGGCCAAGAGCTCCGAGCGTCATCAACCAGGCGCTATCGACCCATTGCAGCCCTTCGCATGGGGCGGCAGTCGGCCAGAAGTACACGCTAGACAGGACGGCTACCCAACCTCGGTCAGATTCGAATTGGATCTACTAAATTGCCGAATGGCCGGGGTATCGTTATCAGTGGCTGGCGAATTCACAAGTATTGAGGGAACATTCGGAGTATCAGGTACTAGCCTCCAAGGAACGGAAATGGCACTGACCAGCAAGATCATCCCCTATGACCCCACTTGGCCCACCCGCTTTCTGGCAGACAAGCCACTCATCGCTTCGGCCTTTGGCGATGAACTGATTGCCATACAGCATATTGGAAGTACCTCCGTTCCAGGGCTCGCGGCGAAGCCTGAGATCGATGTGCTCATCGAGGTTCACGATCATAGCAACGCCTCGGCGCGGGATGAGGTGTTGATGGGCTTGGGATATGTGCGAGGAAGCGACTTATCGGAAGGGCATCATTTCTACCGACGTAATGTGAATGGGATTCGCACGCACAAGCTCCACGCTTGTGTCAGTGGACACCTTGCGATCACCCAGATGGTGGGGTTCAGAGATTTGCTTAGATGCGATGCCTCGATGCGCCAGCAGTATGAAGCACTGAAGCTCCAACTTGAGTCGAGCAATACAGGTGGGATGGCTGAGTATCTGGAGAAAAAGTCTCCGTTTATTATCGCGGCACTAGTGCATGCCGGCATCGTACCTGGATGACCGATGGGTTGCTAAGCGCCGCCGGTATCAAGTGTCTGCATTGGATCGCTAGCCGACATCGGCCAACGGCTGCAATGGGGTAGGTTAGCGACGGTCTGCCCTCGCACCGTCGCTTTAGATGCTCAGACCTCCGTCTGCTCTGCCATCTCCAAGGCATCGTCGACCTCAATTCCCAGATATCTGACGGTGCTTTCAAGCTTCGAATGGCCAAGCAAGAGTTGGACTGCCCTCAGACTCTTGGTTCTACGAAAGACTAATCAGGCCTTCGTTCGCCGCAGCGTGTGGGTGCCGTCCAGCGCTGGATCAAGGCCAATGGCTGTCACCCAGGCTTTCACTATTCGAGCGTATTGC
Organism: Pseudomonas sp. BJP69; assembly: GCF_007633355.1. Taxonomy (NCBI): domain Bacteria; kingdom Pseudomonadati; phylum Pseudomonadota; class Gammaproteobacteria; order Pseudomonadales; family Pseudomonadaceae; genus Pseudomonas; species Pseudomonas sp. BJP69. The sequence continues at coordinate 2,279,815 of NZ_CP041933.1, read as the reverse complement.
CTGGTGGAGAGTTGATCTGAACCGAGTAGCCGACTCGGAAACAGACAGTCCTCGCTACGTAGGTGAGCCTGATGCATCCAGGCTTCCAAAGCCATACGGGTTTGCTCGGTGATCTCAAATTGCACTGGATGTTGAGTTTTCTGCTGCATCAGATTAAGTAGCGACTGAAAGTACTCGCTGCATTGAATCACCCAGCGTGCCAGGATTTGGCGCGGGATATCGATACCGCGACGCCCCAGCACTTTTTCGAAGCGGTGAAGCGGCAAGCCGTCTACGTATTTGGTGGTCAGCAGCATGGCCAGCACACACGGGCTGGCCATGCTTTTCTCGATCATCTGGGCGGGCTTGTCCGCCGTTACGGGCGCTGACTCGCAGCCACGGCAGCCATACACCTTGCGAACATGTTTGATGACGCGAATCTGCATCGGGACGATTTCAAGCTGTTCGCTGACTTGTTCACCGATGGCATGTTTACGGCAGCCACAAGCGCAGGTCAGTTCATGCTCGGGCAGTTCGTGAACAACTTCGATATGCGGCAAATCAGCTGGCAGCGGCTTGCGCTTGCCACGGCGTTTGGTTGGCGCAACGACTTCTTCGTCGTCAGCCTCATCCGAGGGCTCGGCCACGTTCGGGGAAGGCACATTGCGCCGCGCTAAGCTGTAATACTTCAAAGGAGGTGTCAGCGCTGATGAAGAGCTTTTTTCAGCAAGCACTGAATCACATCAGCGGTCAGAAATCGTCCGGTGGGCTCTTCTCGAACTTCCACTCTGTGTGTTTTCGAGCTTGGTTAAAACTCTTGCAGTTGAAAACGAATTCATTGCGATCAGAGTCTTTCGAAAGACTGGCGAGGATCTGATCGTACGTGCTACCCGAACAATTCTTCTCGTTTGGGGCAGGTACTTTCTCATCCGCCTGTGCTGACAGGCTACACGCCATAACGATGGCTGCGGAAATTCCCACTATGTGTTTCATAACGTCCTCATTCATGACTCAGGGTAATCCGGTACCCTGACCTACCTAGGCACGAGTGACAGGAGGTCCTGAATCGCCCGCGCATTGCACAGTTTGCATGGGTTGCTGACCCCGGCAGCATCATAGCGGGTGGGGCGCCTACACTCCACCCCACTTCTCTGAGTGTCTTGGCAGGGGCAGCTTCAGGTCGGGAGCAGCCGATCACCATTGCCTTCCTCGGCCCAATGCGCACGCTTATGCCCGATGGCGGCATTACCGTTGGCTAGGTTGCCCATCATCACGATCAATGGCCTGAGATACGGGAGGCTGTTCGCAGCCCGCTACTCAGCCGCCTGCATCAGCTCCAGCGTAATGTTATCTGGCCCGGTCACATACACCACCAGCGTACCCTTGCGTGGGCCTGCGGGGATCGGTTGAGGCGTACCCCTGGCCTGCCAGCCCGCTTGCTCGATGCGACCGAGTACGGCGTGCATGTCTTGCACGCCCAATGCCAGATGCGCTGAGCCAATCGCAGATGCCGTAGGCGGAGTGACACCGTGGCGGGCACCCTGCGAATATTCCAGCAACTCCACTCGGCTGCCATCCGGCCCTTTCACTATCGCCGTTCGCACCTTCGGGTCGGCGGTGCCGGTTACATCGAGAATGAATGGTCCTCCCATTTCCGACTGGCGTTCGAGCGTGAAACCAAGCCCGATTGTCCAGAAGCGAATGGCTTCTTCCAGTGAGCTGACGGCGAAGCCAATATGATCGACGGCATAGACACTGTGGTTGGAATTCATCAAGTCATCCTTCAAGGGGGGGGCGGTCACGTCGGACCGGCATCAACCATGGCGGCCGATCCTCGCAGGTTTGGGGATCAGGTACCGCCCCCGTATAACTGCCGCCATACCTATGCGACAATACGCTCAATGTCTGGTCTCAACCCCACATTTATCGCCCAACAGCTCGGGCATGGCGTGCAGATGCTCTTATCGACTTATGCGCGCTGGATTGACTCGTCCAACCACTGGTCAGAACTGGAAAAGCGCCAGACTGGCCCCAAATTGGTCCGCAGCTGCGAAGAAGCCACGTAAGTTATTGATAGGTAAGCTCCTTGATCTCCACCGCCAACATCACCATGCAGTTCGGCTCCAAGCCGCTGTTCGAAAACGTTTCTGTCAAATTCAACAACGGCAACCGCTACGGCCTGATCGGCGCCAACGGCTGCGGCAAGTCGACTTTCATGAAGATCCTCGGCGGTGACCTGGAGCCTTCGGGTGGCCAGGTCATGCTCGAACCCAACACCCGCCTGGGCAAGCTGCGCCAGGACCAGTTCGCCTACGAGGAATTCACCGTCATCGACACGGTGATCATGGGCCACGGCCAGCTGTGGAAGGTCAAGGCTGAGCGCGACCGTATCTACTCGCTGCCGGAAATGTCCGAGGAAGACGGCATGGCCGTCGCCGAACTGGAAACCGAATTCGCCGAAATGGACGGCTACACCGCCGAGTCGCGCGCCGGCGAACTGCTGCTGGGCCTGGGTATTCCGCTTGAGCAGCACTTCGGCCCGATGAGCGAAGTGGCCCCTGGCTGGAAGCTGCGTGTGCTGCTGGCCCAGGCGCTGTTCTCGGACCCGGACGTGCTGCTGCTCGACGAACCGACCAACCACCTGGACATCAACACCATCCGCTGGCTCGAAACGGTCCTCACGGCGCGTAACAGCACCATGATCATCATTTCCCACGACCGCCACTTCCTCAACAGCGTGTGCACCCACATGGCTGACCTGGACTACGGCGAGCTGCGCCTGTTCCCGGGCAACTACGACGAGTACATGACGGCGGCCACCCAGTCGCGCGAGCAATTGCTGGCGGACAACGCCAAGAAAAAAGCCCAGATCGCCGAACTGCAGACCTTCGTCAGCCGCTTCTCGGCCAACGCTTCGAAAGCCAAGCAGGCCACTTCGCGCGCCAAGCAGATCGACAAGATCCAGCTGGCCGAGGTGAAACCGTCCAGCCGCGTCAGCCCGTTCATTCGCTTCGAGCAGACCAAAAAGCTGCACCGCCAGGCCGTGGTCGTCGAGAAAATGGCCAAAGCCTTCGATGACAAGGTGCTGTTCAAGAACTTCGACCTTACCGTGGAAGCGGGTGAGCGCGTGGCGATCATCGGCCCCAACGGTATCGGCAAGACCACCCTGCTGCGCACCTTGGTCGGCGAAATGACCCCGGATGCCGGTTCGGTGAAGTGGACCGACAGCGCCGAAGTCGGCTACTACGCGCAAGACCACGCCCACGACTTCGAAGACGACATGACCCTGTTCGACTGGATGGGCCAGTGGACATCCGGGGAGCAGGTGATCCGCGGCACCCTGGGGCGCATGCTGTTCTCCAACGACGAGATCCTCAAGTCGGTGAAGGTGATTTCCGGTGGTGAACAAGGCCGCATGCTGTTCGGCAAGCTGATCCTGCAAAAGCCCAACGTGCTGGTGATGGACGAACCGACCAACCACCTGGACATGGAGTCGATCGAAGCACTCAACCTGGCGCTGGAAAACTACCCAGGCACCCTGCTGTTCGTCAGCCACGACCGCGAATTCGTTTCGTCGCTGGCTACCCGCATCATCGAGCTCTCGGCCGATGGCGTGGTGGACTTCAGCGGTACCTACGACGACTACCTGCGTAGCCAGGGTGTGTTGGTCTGATTGAGCCGCAAGGCCTGGCTGCCTTGGGCGGCTGGGCCTTGCGCCACAGCGCGAGGCCTCTCGACGAAAAATTCGTTAGCCTGCTTTCATTTCCTTCGCGCAACGGCCATGATGGGTTCACGCCCAACCGCCCGCCCGCGAACGAGCCCATGACCGCGCAACAACCTGCTCCCCCCAGCGATAGCTTGCACATAACCCTGCAAATCCTGTCGATCGTCTTCTACACGTTCATTGCCTTCCTCTGCATCGGCCTGCCGATCGCTGTACTGCCCAGCCATGTGCACGATCAGCTGGGCTTCGGCGCCGTGATCGCGGGCGTGACCATCGCCTTGCAATACCTGGCCACCCTGCTCAGCCGGCCATTAGCCGGCAAGGTGGCCGATACCTTGGGCGGCAAGCGGGCAATACGCTATGGCCTGCTGGGTATCGCCGGCTGCGGTGTGCTGACCCTGCTGTCCGCCTGGGTGCTGAACCTGCCAACCCTCAGTCTGGGCCTACTGCTTGCCGGGCGCCTGCTGCTGGGCATAGCCCAGGGGTTGATCGGCGTGGCGACCCTGAGCTGGGGAATCAGCCAGGTCGGCCCTGAACACACCGCCCGGGTCATTTCATGGAACGGCATCGCCTCTTACGGTGCCATCGCCATCGGCGCGCCGGTGGGGGTGCTGGCCGTCGACGGGCTGGGCTTCAGCGTGCTGGGCCCGGCGCTGCTGGGGTTGGCAGCCATTGCCCTGCTGGTGCTGCGCAAACGCCCCGACGTGGCGGTGACGCGCGGCGAGCGCCTGCCCTTCTGGTCGGCGTTCGGCCGGGTGGCGCCGTGTGGTGTTGGCCTGACCCTGGCTTCCATCGGGTACGGCACCCTGACCACCTTTGTCACCCTGTATTATCTTGAGCGTGGCTGGGCCGGCGCAGCCTGGTGCCTGAGCGCGTTTGGCGTGTGCTTCATCATCTCCCGGCTGCTGTTCGTCAACGCCGTCAACCGCTTTGGTGGCTACAACGTCGCGGTCGCCTGCATGGCCACCGAAGTGCTCGGCCTTGGCCTGCTGTGGCTGGCGCCCTCACCACCGTGGGCGTTGCTGGGTGCCGGGCTGACCGGCTTTGGGCTGTCGCTGGTGTACCCGGCACTGGGCGTCGAAGCCATCAGGCAGGTACCCAGCAGCAGCCGGGGTGCCGGGCTGAGCGCCTACGCGGTGTTCTTCGACATGGCCCTGGCCCTCGCCGGGCCGGTAATGGGGGCGGTTGCCGCGCACCTGGGCTATGCCTCGATCTTCTGCGTGGCCGCCCTGCTGGCACTGGCCGGCGTTGGGCTGACGCAGCTACTGGCGCGGCGTGGCCGTGGCCGCTGAGCGCTCGGCCAATTGCGGCGCCCCCAGCGCCTCGCTGAAGAACGCTGCGGTTTCACGTTGCAGTGAGTGGTGGATATGCCGACGGTCAACGCCTTCGGCATCCTTGCACAGCACCGGCATGCGCTGGTATTGCTCGGCATCGCAACGGGCCATGAACACGAAATGCCCGGCACCGGCCAACAGCCGGTAATCCGGTGTGACTGGCAGCTTGCGGGCCAGCGCTGCGGCGTTGCGGTCCACGGCCACCAACTGGTCGCTGTCGCCGCTGTAGATCAGTGCCGGCACCTGCACCCCGGCCAGGGCATGCCGCCCGAACAGCAGGCTGAGCGGCGCCATCAACATCACCGCGCCGACACGCGGGTCGGCCTTGGGGCCAAGCTCACTGCGGTCGGCTATCAATATGCCGTGGGTCTTGCAGGCGTCGGCGTCGTTCGGGCGTTCCAGGCAGTACTGGCGCAAACGCTCCAGGTCCGGGTGCGCGCCAGACAAGATCAACGCCGTTTCACCACCCGCCGAGTAGCCGATCACACCCACCTTGCCGTCCGTCAGGTACGGGCCCACCACGCTGTCTGCGCGGGCCGCGGTGATCGCGGCGCTGAGCTGCAACGGCCGGCCATACAGATTGCTCAGGGTGCCCAGGCGGCTGTGGTCGCGGGTGTTGTCCCCGGGGTGGACCACCGCCACCACCACGAACCCTGCGCGCGCCAACGCCGTAGCCAGGTAATGCAACGCCAGCGGGCTACCGGTATTGCCGTGCGACAGCACCAACAGCGGGAAGCGCCCCATGGCGATTGGGGCCTCTTCGGCCACGTCGAGCGGGTAGCCATCGATGCGGCTACTGCGGGCCTGGCCCAGCGCTGGGTAGAACGCCAGCGCCTGCATGGGCCGGTTATCGACCGGGTCGGTCAAGGTCATGTGATGCAGGCCTGCTGCCCATTGCGCAGCCTCGGCATGGGCCAGCAGGCAGGCGCACAGCGCCAGCGTCAACACGCAACGGGGGAGAGTCATCGGCCAGCGGCTCCTTGCGTGGCAATGCGATAACCCAGCATAGGCCTGGCCCCGCAGGCGCCGCATGAAAACTGGATGAAACCGGCGTTATGCCAGGCCTGCACGCGCACCCTGCATTTGCACCTGGCGGCGAACCCGTGTCATAGATGACGGTCAACGGTTTTATCTGACCGCTTCAGCGCCCTTGAAGGAGTTTCATGCATGAGCAAATCTGCCTACGTGCCACCCAAGGTCTGGCGCCCTGACGCTGCATCCGGGGGCCAGTTCGCCAGCATCAACCGCCCCGTCGCCGGCCCTACCCATGACAAGGACCTGCCCAAGAGCAAGCAACCGCTGCAGCTGTATTCCCTGGCCACACCCAACGGCGTGAAGGTCACCATTGCCCTGGAAGAGCTGCTTGAACTCGGCCACGCTGGCGCGGAGTACGATGCCTGGCTGATCCGCATCGGCGAAGGCGACCAGTTTTCCAGCGGCTTCGTCAAGGTCAACCCCAACTCCAAGATCCCCGCGCTGCTCGACTGCAGCCAGGAACCACCGGTGCGTGTATTCGAGTCCGGCTCGATCCTGTTGTACCTGGCAGAAAAGTTCGGTGCCCTGCTGCCGACAGCGCCTGCTGCCCGCACCGAGTGCCTGAACTGGCTGTTCTGGCAGATGGGGGCGGCGCCGTACCTGGGTGGCGGCTTTGGTCATTTCTATGTGTACGCGCCGGAGAAGTTCGAGTACGCCATCAACCGCTTCACCATGGAAGCCAAGCGTCAGCTGGATGTGCTTGACCGGCGCCTGGCCGAAAGCCGCTACCTGGGCGGTGAGGCATACAGCATCGCCGATATTGCCGTATGGCCCTGGTACGGCCAGTTGGTACTGGGCAACCTGTACGGCGCAGCAGAGTTCCTGGCGGTGGACGAGTACCCGCATGTGCAGCGCTGGGCGCAGGAGATTGCCGCGCGCAAGGCAGTGCAACGCGGCACCCGGGTGAACCGCACCTGGGGCGACGAAGCCAGCCAGGTGCCTGAACGGCACTCGGCTGTAGATCTGGACAACTGATACAACGCACGCCGAAGGTGGCCCTGTGGCGACACAGGGCCGCCCCTGCCAATGCCTGCCGCGTGTTCGGGCATGACAATGCCCACCTGCACAAAACCGTTTGCCCCTGCGCAAACCTGCGTCCGCGTAGCCCTTCTTGTACACTCCCCGCAATAGCCCCCACCTGTACATTGTTTGGTGAACGCATGATCGAGGTAACCGAGGTTTCCATTGCCGAGCTGCGCGACGCGCTCGAATCGGGCCGCACGACGGCGGTCGAGCTGGTCAAGGCCTACCTGGCCCGCATTGATGCCTACGACGGCGCCGACACGGCCACCGCCCTGAACGCCGTAGTGGTGCGCAACCCGCAGGCGCTGCAGGAAGCCGAGGCCTCCGATGCCCGCCGCGCCAAAGGCCAGCTTCTGAGCCCGCTGGACGGCATTCCCTACACCGCCAAGGACAGCTACCTGGTCAAAGGCCTGACTGCGGCATCGGGCAGCCCGGCCTTCAAAGACCTGGTGGCCCAGCGCGACGCTTTCACCATCGAGCGCCTGCGCGCCGCCGGGGCCATATGCCTGGGCAAGACCAACATGCCGCCCATGGCCAACGGGGGCATGCAGCGCGGTGTGTATGGCCGCGCCGAAAGCCCGTACAACGCCCATTACCTGACCGCGCCGTTCGCCTCGGGCTCTTCCAACGGCGCCGGCACGGCTACCGCCGCCAGTTTCAGCGCCTTCGGCCTGGCCGAAGAAACCTGGTCCAGTGGCCGCGGCCCCGCCTCGAACAATGGCCTGTGCGCCTACACGCCCTCGCGTGGGGTGATTTCGGTGCGCGGCAACTGGCCGCTGACCCCGACCATGGATGTGGTGGTGCCCTATGCGCGCACCATGGCCGACCTGCTGGAGGTACTCGACGTGGTGGTCGCCGATGACCCCGACAAGCGTGGCGACCTGTGGCGCCTGCAGCCCTGGGTGCCCATCCCTGCGGCCTCGGCGGTGCGCCCGGCGTCGTACCTGGACCTGGCCGCCGATGCCGGCGCCCTCAAGGGCAAGCGCTTCGGCGTGCCGCGCATGTACATCAATGCCGACGACGCAGCCGGCACTTCGCAAAAGCCCGGTATCGGGGGCCCTACCGGCCAGCGCATCCACACCCGCGCGAGCGTTATCGCCCTGTGGCAACAGGCCCGTCAGGCCCTGGAAGCGGCCGGCGCGCAAGTGGTGGAAGTCGATTTCCCGCTGGTGTCCAACTGCGAAGGGGACCGCCCCGGCGCACCCACGGTGTACAACCGCGGCATCGTCAGCAAGGAATTCCTGCACGACGAGCTGTGGGAGCTGTCGGGCTGGGGCTTCGATGATTTCCTGCGCGCCAATGGCGACCCCAAGCTCAACCGCCTGGCGGATGTCGATGGGCATCAGATTTTCCCGCACGACCCGGGCACCCTGCCCAACCGCGAAGACGACCTTGCAGCCGGCATGGACGAATACGTCAACATGGCCAAGCGTGGCCTGAAGACCTGGGACCAGATCGAGACCCTGCCCGATGGGCTGCGCGGCCTGGAGCGGACCCGCAAGCTGGACCTGGAAGACTGGATGGACGCCCAAGGCCTGGACGCCGTGCTGTTCCCCACCGTGGCCGATGTCGGCCCGGCCGATGCCGACGTCAACCCGGTATCGGCGGACATCGCCTGGAGCAACGGCGTATGGGTGGCCAATGGCAACCTGGCGATCCGCCACCTTGGCGTACCGACCGTGACCGTACCGATGGGCGTCATGGCCGACATCGGTATGCCGGTGGGCCTGACCTTCGCCGGGCGGGCCTACAGCGACAATGCCCTGCTGACCTTTGCGGCCGCCTTTGAAGCGACCGGTTCGCGCCGCATTGTGCCGCCGCGCACCCCCGCCCTGGGTTAACCTCCCCACGGCAACGCCCTTCAGACAACCGTCGCCAAAATCAACGATTCGTGTAAATATACACAAATCGTTGATTTTTGCGACTCGTTGCCCATGACACCCACTGCCGAGCGCCAGCTCACCCTCACCGTGCTCAAGGCCGCCATCCAGGCCTTGGGCAGCGTTGCCGCGCGCAACATGGAAATCCTCCTGCACGACCTCGACCACCCCGAGCACTCGGTGGTGGCTATCGTCAATGGCCACCTTTCCGGTCGCAGCATCGGCAGCCCGATCCTTGCCGCCCCGGAACAGGACCAGGGTTTCAAGGCCCTGATGCAGGCCTCGGCCGACCAGCAGGGTTGTGAGCCGGTGGTGCTGCCCGACTACCCCACTACCCTCAAGGGCCGCACGCTGCGCAGCGCCACCGCGATATTCCGCGACAGCAGCGGGCACCCGTTTGCCAGCCTGTGTGTGAACAAAGATGTTACCGGCCTGGACGCGGCCATGCAGTTCCTCCAGCACTTCCAGCCCCTGGGCGCTACGCCGACCGCCACCGAGCCTGCCGACATGGCGCTGCTGATGAGCGAAATCATCCAGGGCGCACTGCAGCGCAACGGCCAAGGGCGAATGAACAAGCAGGCCAAGCTCGAAGCTGTGCGCGTGATGCAGGAGCGTGGCCTGTTCATCGTCAAGGGCGGCGTCGAGAAGGCCGCCAGCGCACTCGGCGTGACCCGCTACACCATCTACAACTACCTCGAACAACTGCGCGGAGCCAGCCTATGACCTTGCACATCCCTACGCCCCTGATCGAATCACGCCCGCTGTCGCTGGCTGCCGGGCGCAACATCTGGCTCAAGCTTGACGCCCTGCAGCCTTGTGGCTCGTTCAAGCTGCGCGGGGTGGGCCACGCCTGCGAGGTTCACTACGCGCGGGGTGCCAGGCACCTGGTGTCGTCCTCGGGGGGCAATGCCGGCCTGGCGGTGGCCTACGCCGGGCGCAAACTGGGGGTGCCGGTGACCGTGGTGGTGCCCGAGACCACCACCGAACGGGCCAAGGAACTGCTGCGCCTGGAAAATGCCAAGGTACTGGTACACGGCAGCTCGTGGCAGGAAGCCAACGAACTGGCACTGACCCTGGTAGGCGCTGGCGATGCCTTCATTCACCCCTTCGACGACCCGCTGCTGTGGGCCGGGCATGCCAGCCTGGTCGACGAAGTGGTTGCGACCGGCTTCAAGCCCGATGCGGTGGTGCTGTCGGTGGGGGGTGGCGGGCTGCTCAGCGGCGTGGTCGAGGGGCTGCAACGCAATGGCTGGGCGGACGTGCCGGTGCTGGCCGTGGAGACGACCGGCGCTGCCTCGCTGCACGCGGCCATGCAAGCCGGGCACACCGTGGCGTTGCCGCGCATTGCCTCGATCGCCGGCTCGCTGGGTGCCAAGCGGGTGGCCGAACAGGCGCTGGCCTGTACGCGTCGGCAACCGGTACACAGCCACCTGGTCAGCGACCGTGCCGCGCTGCAGGCTTGCGAACGCTTTCTGCAAGACCATCGGCTACTGGTGGAGCCCGCCTGTGGCGCCGCGTTGGCGCTGGCCTACGACGCCAGCGCCATGGCGCGTTACCCGAACGTGCTGGTGGTGGTATGCGGGGGTGCTACCGCCACTTTGGAACAGATACAGGCGTGGCTGCGACAGGTCGACTGATACGGGCTGTCATATGTCTGTTTCCTTTGCCGTGTATCACTGAACCCGACACTGCCGGCGACTCTGCCCGGCAGTGGCAGCCACGCAAAGGAAAAATGCCCTGCGCCCTTTCGATCTGCGGCAAGGGAAGGCACAATGCGTGTCCTTTTTTTGGCCGGCCTGGCCGGGGGCCTTTAAATGATCAAGACGCCGTACTACCTCATCGATAAAACCAAGCTGCTCAGCAACATGGAGAAGATCGCCTACGTGCGCGAACACTCCGGTGCCAAGGCACTGCTCGCCCTCAAGTGCTTTGCCACCTGGTCGGTATTCGACCTGATGCAGCAGTACATGGACGGCACCACCTCGTCTTCCCTGTTCGAGCTCAAGCTCGGCCGCCAGAAGTTTGCCGGCGAGACCCACGCCTACAGCGTGGCCTGGGCCGACGACGAGGTCGAGGAAATGCTCGAGAACTGCGACAAGATCATCTTCAACTCGATCGGCCAGCTGCAACGCTTTGCCGACCAGTCCGAAGGCAAGGTGCGTGGCCTGCGCGTCAACCCGCAGGTCAGCAGCTCCGACTACCTGCTGGCCGACCCGGCCCGGCCGTTCAGCCGCCTGGGCGAATGGGACCCGGCCAAGATCGAGCAGGTGATCGGCCAGATCTCTGGCTTCATGTTCCACAACAACTGCGAGAACGGTGACTTCGGCCTGTTCGACAAGATGCTCACGCACATCGAAGAGCGCTTCGGCCACCTGCTGCACCAGGTCGAGTGGGTCAGCCTGGGTGGCGGCATCCACTTCACCGGTGAAGACTACGCAGTAGACGCTTTCTGCGCGCGCCTCAAGGCCTTCGCGCAAACCTACGGGGTGCAGGTGTACCTGGAGCCTGGCGAAGCCGCCATCACCAACAGCGCCTCGCTGGAGGTGACCGTGCTCGACACCTTGTACAACGGCAAGCACCTGGCCGTGGTCGACAGCTCGATCGAAGCGCACCTGCTCGACCTGCTGATCTACCGCCTGAACGCCAAGATGGCCCCCAACAACGGCGAGCACACCTACATGGTCTGCGGCAAATCGTGCCTGGCCGGTGACATCTTCGGTGAGTACCAGTTCGACCGCCCATTGGCCATTGGCGATCGCCTGTCGTTCGTAGACACGGCCGGTTACACCATGGTCAAGAAAAACTGGTTCAACGGTTTGAAAATGCCGTCCATCGCGGTCAAGCAACTCGACGGCAGCGTCGAGGTCGTCCGTGAGTTCGGTTTTGAAGACTACGTTTCCAGCCTGTCGTAAGGCAGGCTTCCCAAGTAAGGAGCAACAGGTAAATTGAAGAAGAACGTTCTTATCATTGGTGCAGGAGGTGTCGCCAAGGTGGTGGCCCACAAGTGCGCGCAGCATAACGACGAACTGGGTCGTATCGCTATCGCGTCACGGAACATCTCCAAATGCCAGGCCATCATCGACAGCGTCAAGGCCAAGGGTAGCCTCAAGGTTCCCGCCGACATCCAGGCCTTCTCGCTCAATGCCCTCGATGTCGAGGCCACCAAGGCGCTGATCCGCGAGACCGAGTCGCAGATCGTGATCAACGTCGGTTCCGCCTTCCTCAACATGTCGGTGCTGCGTGCCTGCATCGATACCGGTGTCGCCTACCTGGACACCGCCATCCACGAAGAGCCGGGCAAGATCTGCGAGACCCCGCCGTGGTACGGCAACTACGAGTGGAAACACCTCGAAGAGTGCCAACAAAAGAACATTACCGCCATTCTCGGGGTCGGCTTTGACCCGGGTGTGGTCAACAGCTACGCAAAACTTGCGCAGCAACAGTATTTCGACAGCATTGATTCGATCGACATTCTCGACGTCAATGCCGGCTCGCATGGCAAGTACTTCGCCACCAACTTCGACCCGGAAATCAACTTCCGCGAGTTCACCGGGCAAGTGTGGAGCTGGCAGAACAGCCAGTGGACCAGCAACACCATGTTCGAAGTCAAGCGTACCGACGACCTGCCGGTGGTTGGCTCGCAAAACCTGTACCTCACGGGCCATGACGAAGTTCACTCGATTTCGAAGAACCTCAACGTGCCGAACGTGCGCTTCTGGATGAGCTTCGGCGAGCACTACATCAATGTGTTCACGGTGCTGAAAAACCTTGGGCTGCTCAGCGAGCAACCGGTGAAAACGGCCGAAGGCCTGGAAGTGGTGCCGCTGAAAGTGGTCAAGGCCGTGCTGCCAGACCCGGCCTCGCTGGCCCCGGGCTACACCGGCAAGACCTGCATCGGCGACCTGGTCAAAGGCACCAAGAACGGTCAACCGCGCGAAGTGTTCATCTACAACGTGGCCGACCACGAAGAGGCCTATGCCGAAACCGACAGCCAGGGCATCTCCTACACCGCAGGCGTACCGCCAGTGGCTGCGGCCCTGCTGGTTGCCCGTGGCGAGTGGGATGCCAAACGCATGGTCAACGTCGAGGAGCTGCCAGCCGAGCCGTTCCTCAAGGCGCTGGACGTGATGGGCCTGCCGACCCGCGTCAAGGATGAAAAAGGTGATCGTCCTTGGGACCCTGAAGCCTAAGCAGTAAACAAGAAGGGGCGCCACTGTGGCGCCCCTTCTGCTTGGGCTGGCCGCTTGCGCTTCAGTTGGCCTCGGCCGTGAGCTTCGCGCGCTCACCGAGTTTTTTCAGCAATGCCTTGGCCAGGGCCTTGTCCGAGAACGGGTTCTGCCCGGTAATCAACTCGCGATCCACCACCACATTCGGTTGCCAGGGCTTGGCATAACCCATGTCGCCGCCGGCCATCGCCATCGCGTTCGCCGGGTAGAACAACAAGCGCTGGTCGTTGAGCGAACGCTCGAACACCTGCTCCTCCGGGTCAGAGAAGATGGTCATCTTGTAGCCCTGGTACACCCAGTCTTTGGCTGCCGCCGGCTCCCCACGCGCCAGCGCGGCCTGGTAACCGACCGGGTCCTGCTGCGCCGACAGCAAAGCGATCGGGCCGTGGCAGATAGCCGCTGTGGGTTTGCCTGCCTGGTGGAAATGCCGCAACAAGGTGCCGACATCCGGGTTATTGGCCAAGTCGATCAAAGGCGCGTGGCCGCCGGGGATGAACAGCCCGGCATAGCGGTCGAGGTCGCCAGCCAGCACTTCTTTCACCGACAGGGTATCGTCGATGTCTGGCAGGCCCTGCACCACCTTTTCAATCCGGCGCATCTCTGTGGCATCACCGGCGAAATACTGTGGGTCGACGGAGCGCGGATCCACGCGCGGGGCATTACCCTTGGGTGTCACCAGCACCAGGCGGTAGCCAGCCTTGAGCAATTGGTCGGCGGGCACACCGAACTCATTGAGATAATAGCCGGTGGCGTAGTGTTCGCCGTTCTGCAACGGCAGCTGGTGTTCGCTGGACAGCAGCACCAGTACTTCGCCTTTGGGCGCCGATTGGGCACCACCGGCAAGCAACGCGCCGGTGACTGCCAGCGCCAGTGTGGTCAGCTTCTTCATGCGTCAACTCCTGATCAGGCAAGCGCCTGCAATACCAAAGTGGCGGAGCGCAAGGTGTAATTGGCAGCTCCGGGTCAGTCATCACTGGGGGAATCCTACCGCTACGGCTATGATTCGATAATTCTAAAGTGATCATGGCTGCCATTCGGAATATGAATATCGCCAATAAGGACTTGAACCTGCTCTATCTGTTCCATGTGCTTTACCAGGAGCGCAGCGCCACGCTCGCCGCCCAACGTATGGCGCTCAGCCAGCCCGCACTCAGCCACAAGCTCGGCAAATTGCGAGACCAGCTTGGCGACCCCCTGTTCGTGCGTGCGCCCAGAGGGCTTACCCCCACACCGCGGGCGCATGAGCTGGCGCCTGAGGTAGAACGCCTGGTAGCGGGCCTGGAAGGCTTCTATGAACGCTGCGAGGGGCAAGACTTTCTCGCCCGCCCTGCCCGCGTACACCTGTACAGCACCGATTATGTGGAGCAGACACTGCTGCCCAGGCTGTTACCGGTACTGCGCAGCCAAGCGCCCAACCTGACGCTGGTTACACACAACACCCGGGGCGCGTTACCCCGAGAAGCGCTGGAAAAAGGCACCTGTGACCTGGCTGTCGCCGGCTTCTACACCGACCTGCCCGACTCCTTCCACCAGCAGCGGCTGCTCAGGGAGCAGTTCGTAGTGCTTGCCTCGCGCAGCCATCCAGGCCTGGATAGCGGCCTGGACCTGGACACCTTTCTGGCCAGTGACCATCTGCTCACCACCCTGACCGGTGACCTTGATGGGCTGGTTGATCGCGCCCTGCACAGCCAGGGCAAGCAACGCCGGGTGGTGGCTGGCCTGTCCAGCTTCATCGCACCCATGCGCTTGCTGCGGGGTACCGACCTGCTTTTGACCTGCCTGCGCTCGCTGGCCCTCGAAGCTACCGACCGTGACGAGGACCTGCGCATGTTCCCGCTACCGCTGGAGCTGCCGCCGGTGGAGGTGATGCAGATCTGGCATGCGCGTACCCATGCCGACCCCTTGCGGCGCTGGCTTCGCCAGCAGCTGTGGGCCGTGGCCCAGCAATAGGGATGTTTCTGACGAATGTAGTCGGGTATGGCGCACAACCTCTTGCAATCCGTAAGATCTCAAAATACTGTATGAATATTCAGTACAGCGAGACGCCCTCATGCAACTCATCGCCAAACTCGGTATTCTGGCCGACGCTGCCAAGTACGACGCTTCCTGCGCCAGCAGCGGCGCGCCCAAGCGCAATTCGCGCGGTGGCGATGGCCTGGGTGCTACCAATGGCATGGGTATTTGTCACAGCTATACGCCCGACGGCCGCTGCGTGTCGCTGCTGAAGGTGCTGCTGACCAATTTTTGCCTGTACGACTGCCAGTACTGTGTCAACCGCCGCTCCAGCAACGTGCCTCGGGCACGTTTCAGCCCGGAAGAGGTGGTGCGCCTGACCTTGGATTTCTATCGGCGCAACTGCATCAGCGGCCTGTTCCTCAGCTCTGGCATCATCCGTTCGGCGGACTACACCATGGAGCAGCTGATTCGCGTGGCCCGGCTGTTGCGCGAGGAACACAACTTCCGCGGCTACATCCACCTGAAGACCATCCCCGACGCCGACCCGCTGCTGATCGAAGAAGCCGGGCGCCTGGCTGACCGGCTCAGCGTCAACATCGAACTGCCGACCGACGACAGCCTCAAGCGCCTGGCGCCTGAAAAGCAGGCACACACCATTCGCCAGGCCATGGGCGTCATTCACCAGGGGCAGCAAGCCGTAGCCAATGAACCCAGGGCACCGCGCTTTACCCCGGCGGGGCAAAGTACCCAGGTCATCGTCGGTGCCGACAGCACCGATGACAGCACCTTGTTGCGCAATGCCGAATCGCTTTACCAGGGTTACGGCCTCAAGCGGGTGTACTACTCCGCGTTCAGCCCGATCCCCGACAGCCCAGGCAGCGTGCCATTGGCCGCCCCCCCACTGTTGCGCGAGCACCGCTTGTACCAGGCTGACTTCCTGCTCCGGGGCTACGGCTACAAGGCGGGTGAGCTGCTGGGTCAGCACGGTAACCTGGCACTGGACATCGACCCCAAGCTGGCCTGGGCGCTGGCCAACCGCGAGGTATTCCCCTTGGACGTGAACCGCGCCGAGCCGGCACTGCTGGCACGCATCCCCGGCATAGGCCTGCGCAGCGTGCAGCGCCTGGTGGCCTTGCGCCGGGAACGGCGTATCCGCTATGACGACCTGATTCAGCTGCGCTGCGTGCTGGACAAGGCGCGCCCGTTCATCGTCACCAGCGATTACCGCCCGGCACAGGCCGAACTGCGTAGCGGCTTGCTGCGTGCACGCCTGCGCGAACCGCAGGCACCGGTGCAAATGGGGTTGTGGGGGTGATTGCGCTCGACTGCGACGACCTGTTCGCCACATGGCGTGAACAGGCGCGGGTGTTACTGGGGCATGGCATCGACCCTTCGGAAATCACCTGGAACCAGGGTCCCATGGCGGATTTGCTGGCTGTACCCTCAGCGCTGCCTGCCGGCCCTGGCCCCTTCCGGGCCAAAGTCCCGGCCCAGTTGTTGGGGCAGTTGGAACTGGCCTCTCGCTACCGTGGCGAGCAACGCTGGAACCTGCTGTACGAAGTGCTGTGGCGTGTCGCCCACGGCGACCGCACCGCAATGCTGGCGGGGGACCGCCTGGGCAGTGAATTGCAACGGCGTATCAAGCAGGTAACGCGCGAAGCCCATCATTTGCATGCTTTTGTACGCTTCGTGCCGCTGCCCGAAGCGGTGGCTGGGCAGTTGCAACTGGACCTGGTGGCGTATCACGAGCCGGCACATGATGTTCTGCAGAGCGCCAGTGCACACTTCGCCGACCGCCTGGGCAAGTTGCGCTGGCTGATCGCTACGCCTCAGGATGGCATTCGCTTCGACGGTGCCGGGTTCAACTATCAACGGCGCTGCCCGGCGCAATGGCGGCAGTGGGCGCGCAGTGCCGAGGACCCGGGGGCCGATCTATGGCGTACCTATTACCGCCATACGTTCAACCCTGCCCGCCTCAACCCTGATGCCCTGCGCCTGCACATGCCGGGGCGGTTCTGGCGGCACTTGCCGGAAGGCATGCTGATACCCCAGCTCGAGGGCCTGGCACGCCAAGGCAAGCAGCGGGACGGCCAGGCGCTGGAAGTGGCTGCGCAGGCCGGCAAAAAGATCAGCAAGGCTGGGCGGTGATGCACGCCAGCCATGCCGTGCGCGCAAATCGCCTCACTCCAGCAACCAGCCTGCATCGCCTTCATCCAGCACGCCGCCATGATCAGTCCTGTCCCCCTTGCGCGCGACAGCAGCCCCCTCGATCAGGAAGTGCTCGGCCCCGCTTTCGATTACCGCACCGCAGGTAGTCCGGTCCCCCACCCTGGCCACTGCGCTGCCGTTGAATGTATACCCAGCACTCCCGCTCTCGACCTGGTTAGCGCCATGCAATGGGCAGAGATGTCGATGACCGACAAGCACAACAGGTTTCATCGCGCTTCGCCTGCGTGCGGTGCGGTACGTGATTCGCGATCAATCGCCACTGGCCAGTAAACCTTCGGCGCCAGGCAGTGCATGTGGCTCAGACCATCATCATCATTCCAGTCGCGCGCGGGGTGTACGAACTTCGGGAGGGCCTCGGGGCCTTGCTGCATGAACAGTCTGGCGATGGCCCAGTAGGCTTCGCCGTGGTAGAGGTCGTGGCTGAAAAACACGCGGTCAATGACTTCGTTGGTTTCGGGGTTACGGACCGATAGCATGACGTTTTCGATCAGACCGCCATGGCCGGGGGCGTAGATTCGGTAAACCTCGGCGGTAACGTCATCCCAGTTGTAGGCAACAGGTTTCACGCCCCAATGCTTTCGGCTGAAAACAAAGAATCGATTGAACCTGTATTGGTAAAGATAAATTCTTCGACGCAGCCTATTGAAACGAATGGGCTCGTCTCTTGGAAGCACAAAATCAAGCTTGATGTAGGGCGATAGCACCCACGCCACGAGTAGCGGCGCAAGCAAGATAACAATATTCGTTATCCAGTCCCCCTGCCAATTATCGAAAACCAGCCAATACGTGAACAACGTCATCCCACCACCCGCAATAAGAGCGGCAGAGCCTATCAGCGCACCTAGCCCCCGCGGACGAATAGTAGCCCTTGGCAACTCTAAATAAACATCATCATAACAATTAGGCGGGGGGTTAATTTTTTGTGGCTCATGTTTGAACGTTGGCCTTTCTTCGATACCGGGTAAATCATGACTCCAACCCAATTGTCGATATGCTAATGGTCTGTGCTTGACGCTCATGCATTCTCCACCTGCACCCGACTTTCGAGGCGTGCGCTTGAAATATTTTTATCGGGCCAATACGCAACCGTCAGTGTGGCCGATTTAATGGTGTGCGCACCAGCGGTCGGCATTAGCGCTATCACACCAGTCAATTCTAATGACGGCGCGCTCTCTGGATGCGTATGCACACTTTTCATCAATGAAACATCGGGGCGATAGTCAGGAAAGCGTGGAGCGGCGAAATTTGAAAACTTGTTTGTTTGGGTGAGAAACCCCGGACAATCAGAATTATGGCTGCCGGATGCCAGAAACCGGCCTGCATCGCCTTCATCCAGCACGCCGCCATGATCAGCCCTATCCCCCTTGCACGCGACAGCAGCCCCCTCGATCAGGAAGTGCTCGGCCCCACTTTCGATTACCGCACCGCAGGTAGTCCGGTCCCCCACCCTGGCCACTGCGCTGCCGTTGAATGTATACCCAGCACTCCCGCTCTCGACCTGGTTAGCGCCATGCAATGGGCAGAGATGTCGATGACCGACAACCAAAATACATTTCATCGCGCTTCGCCTCCGTGCGGTGCGGTACGTGATTCGCGATCAATCGCCACTGGCCAGTAAACCTTCGGCGCCAGGCAGTGCATGTGGCTCAGGCCATCATCATCATTCCAGTCGCGCGCGGGATGTACGAACTTCGGGAGGGCCTCGGGGCCTTGCTGCATGAACAGTCTGGCGATGGCCCAGTAGGCTTCGCCGTGGTAGAGGTCGTGGCTGAAAAACACGCGGTCAATGACTTCGTTGGTTTCCGGGTTACGGACCGACAGCATGACGTTTTCGATCAGACCGCCATGGCCGGGGGCGTAGATTCGGTAAACCTCGGCGGTAACGTCATCCCAGTTGTAGGCAACGGGTTTCACGCCCCAATGTCTGGGGCTGAATAAATACATGTAATGAAATCTGAATTGATAGAGGTAGATTTTTCGGCGTAACCGATTGAAGCGAATGGGCTCGTCTCTTGGAACAGCCAGATCCAACTTGATAAAGCAAAGGATCACCCACAGCGGTAGCACAGGAAATATCACAGTCAAGACATTGGTGACCCAATCATGGGTAAACCCTTCAACCAGCAACCCCCAATACAACCATAGCGCCACGCCTAAGCAGAGCAGCATCGATGGCACACCCAATAATGCTACAACGCCTCGCAAGCTGACTGACTGCCTTGGCAACTCCAGATAGATCGCATCGTAATAGTTGGGTGGAGGTTTGATCCTGTCCAGACACCCACTGACCTTGGGCTCTTCTCCAACATGAGGGAGATCATACCTCCAACCCAATTGCCGATATGCTAATGGTCTATGCTTGACGCTCATGCATTCTCCGCCTGCACCCGACTTTCGAGGCGTGCGCTTGAAATATTTTTATCTGGCCAATACGCAACCGTCAGTGTGGCCGATTTAAGGGTGTACGCACCAGCGGTCGGCATTAGCGCTATCACACCAGTCAATTCTAATGACGGCGAGCATTTAGGATGCATATGCACATTTTTCATCAATGAAATGTCGGGGGCGATAGTCCGGAAAACGTGGAGCGGCGAAATTTGAAAACTTGTTTGCTCGGGTGAGAAGCTCCGGAAAATAAGAATTATAGCTGCCGGATGCTACAAATTCTCCACTGTGGCAGTCAGGAAATTCACCATCACCTGCGCGACACACTAGTAACGCCCAATCATAACCTGAATTGACTTCGTCATACCTGGGCAACCTAATTTGAAACTTGATTTTTTGCTCAACAATCAAGCCGGCCAACCCACCGACTTTGCGCATTGCGATATCGCTGACCAAAACCGAGTCAAAATTCAGTCCAATTTGAAGCCCAAGAGTTTCAGCATTAAGCTCCGCTATGGCTATATCTGCCCACTCGACCGAATCCCAACGAACGTTAGGAACTTCGCTACCCTCGCCAAACAAGCTTCGACTGACCCATACCTCAAGAGGGTTATCGTGTAACCGGCACAAGCAACTGAGGTGAGCTGCGATGTCGGCCGCTGGCTGTTCACTGAACACCCAGCCGCATACGTAGCGCCTTGGCTGAAACAACCCACGCACGGCTGCCCGGGCGGTCAATTCCAATATTGCGCGGCTGGGCAGCGCACCGGGCACAGCCAGGCATACCAGTACAGGATGCAGGTGCGGCACATGCGCCAGGTCGGGCCTGGGTACATGCATCAAAGCGCTCGCCCCCAATGCCTCGCGAAGCTGGGCGAGCAAGGCTGGATCGACTTTGTCCTCGGGCGCGAGGGGGTCGACCAACACATAGCTGTACAGGGTGGGCGCATGCTGCTGTTCGATCACGTGGGCCAGTTCATCAGCCGTCATCAGAGCTTTCCCTCACAGGTGCTGGCAGCGTTCGGCGTCAATGTCAGCGACGTAGCGCTGCCTGCCCCCTGCGCAGTCGCCTGGGTTTGCCCCATCAGGTTCAGTATCTGGCCATTGAGGGTGATACCGCGCCGGTCCAGCACGATGCAGCCACCTGGGGTTTTCAACTCTATGCGCTCACTGGCATGCAGCTGATACACCGTAGTGCGCTGCTGCATGCCGTTGCCGACTTCGACCCGTTGAGCACCTTTGACCACCAAGGCGCTGTCCTTGCCGACGAGAACCTGCTGACAGCCCAGGGTCGCTTCACTGCGGTTGTTACCGACCTGGTGCGTCAGGTCATGCTTGATCTCGATCTGGCAGTTCTGCCCGATGAACTGGTTGTGGTTGCCCCCGGTTTCCTGGCGATAGTGGTTACCGATGCTAAGTTGCTGATCATTGCCCACCTGCTCCAGCCGATTGCGCCCGACACGCGTGGTTTCGTCGTTGCCGACCACCTTGTTGTAGTCGCGCTGGGCATGAATGAACACCTCCTCCCTGCCCAGTTCATCCTCGAAGCGCAGCTCATTGAAGCCATTGCCCTTGTGGGTCTGGCTCTTGATGGTCATGCGGGTTTTGTGCTCCGGCAGGTCATACGGCGGAAGCTGATCACCGCAGTAGGTACGCCCGATGATCAGCGGCTGGTCGGGGTCGGCATTGACGTACTGGATGATCACGTCCTGGCCAATACGCGGGATGGCCATCGAGCCCCAACTGCCGCCTGCCCAGCTTTGCGAAACCCGGACCCAGCAAGAGCTGAATTCATTGCCCTTGCTCTCCCGATCCCAGGGAAAACTGACCTTGACCCGGCCCCACTCGTCACAGTAGATCTCTTCGCCGGGCGGGCCGACCACGGTGGCCATGTGCGGGCCATCGATACGGGGTTTGGCCAGGGGTGCCGGGCGCCATTCGCGAGTGCCCGGCACCAGCATGGCACGCTGCACGTAGCGGGTGCCCTGGTCGGCGCTGCCTGCCTCTTCCTGCAGGCTGGTGAACTGCACGCCTTCATGGTGCACGCGGATCGGCCGCCAATGCACGTTCAGGTCTGCGCGCGGGTGCCCGACAAGCGTGAAACTCAGCCCTGGTTGCAGGCGCACATCATCGCCCTGCACCTCGGCAACGCGCGCGTCGTGGCGCAGCGCCGCGAGGCGCGTGGCCGTGAACGGTACGCCGACCGCGTCCCGCTTGTAGCGCCCAGGGTAGTCGAAACGCTCGTAGGCCAGCGTTTGATGGGGGATGCTGCTGTCAGCGGCCCGATGCTCCTGGCGGTAGCGCGGGTGGGTGAAGGTGTAGTCCCGCTGCACCTGCCGGGTGCTGCGGACCTGCTCGCTGTAACGCAGGCGCCGCAGGCACGGCACGGCCTGATCACCACCGCTGTTGGCGTGATACAGCACGTGGTCGGGGTCGATATCACCCTCATCTACCGCTTGCGGGTCATCGGCCCGGACCGCGCCGCGGCTGATAGTGCCAAACGCCAGCAGCCGATCGGTAATGACCAGGCGGTGCTGTTGTGGCGTGTGCTCGAAGCGGTAGACAAAGCCTTCTTCGGCTGCCAGCCGGGCGATGAAGTCGAGGTCGGTTTCACCGGCCTGAACGCAGAATTCGCGGACCTGATGCTCGCCGAGGCTCTTGATTTCGAAGCGGTTGATGCCCTGGCGCTGCAACATCAGTTCAATAATCTGCGGCACAGTCTTGTGCTGGAAGATGCGCCAGTTCGAACGCAGCCTGGCGCGGGCCAGTTGCGGCTCGACCAACGCGTGGTAGTAGGTACGAAACCTGCCGGTCTCGCCTTGGCTGAAACTGCTGACCAGGCCGTGCACATGGCGCAGCGGCTGCTCGCCACGCCAGACCGTGAACAGCCCGGGCTTGTCGAGCAGCAGGCCGAAGTCGACATCCGCGTCGAAACTGATCAGTTCCAGGTGCAGTTGGAACGGCGCGCTGATGGCCTCTTCGAGTTCGAATGAAACCACTTCGAACTCAACCCGGCCGGCCAAGGCCTCGAAGCTGAACCGCAGATCGGACTGGCTAGGCATGCGGACTCCCGACTACCACCTTGAGACAAGGCTGTCGAGCGACTGCAGCACTCCGGCGCTGCTCAGCGGCCAGGCGAAATCGGTAGCAACAGAAGGCCCCGCGGCCTTGAGGTGGGTGGTGCATGAAGAGGTCCTTGTCTTCCGGCAAACTGAAGACATGAACGCTAGCGGGGAACCGATTCTGCGAGAAGTCCAGCACTTCCCGGCGTAACGTAGGAAATGTCGGCTGAGTTTTCGATGACAGGCGCGCGCCGAGAGACCGAGCGCTGCGCGAGGGCCGCTCGATCTCTGCGAGGCTCGTAAATGTTCTGGGCCGAAGGCGTTCAAAGCTTGAACTGCCCGACCAAGGTCGTCATCTCCCCCACCAGGCCCGACAGCGCCTTGCTCGCAGCGCTGGTCTGCTGCGCCCCGGCCGCCGAATGGTTGGACAGTTCACGGATGTTCAGCAGGTTGCGGTCCACTTCGCGCGCAACTTGCGCCTGCTCTTCGGCGGCGCTGGCGATGACCAGGTTGCGTTCGTTGATTTCGCCAATCGCACTGTAGATACCCTCCAGCACCTGCCCCGAGGCCAGGGTGACGTCCAGGGTCGACTGCGCACGGTGGGTGCTGGCCTGCATCGACGCCACTGCCGCTTCGGTGCCGGCCTGCACGCGGCCGATCATCTGCTCGATTTCCTGGGTCGACTGTTGCGTGCGGTAGGCCAGCGTACGCACTTCATCGGCCACCACGGCAAAGCCGCGGCCCGCCTCCCCGGCACGCGCCGCTTCGATGGCGGCGTTCAGCGCCAGCAGGTTGGTTTGCTCGGAGACCGAGCGGATCACTTCCAGCACCTTGCCGATATCGCGCACCTGCCCCACCAACTGCTCCAGGTGGGTACTGCTGGTCTGGATCTCGCGGGTCATGGCCTCGGTGCCGTCGATATTGTCGCTGACCTGGCGGCGGCTTTGCGTGGCTAGCTGGTTGGACTCGCTGGTGGTCTGCGAGGTGCTGATCGCATTGCGTGCAACCTCCTCCACGGCGGTGGTCATTTCGGTCACGGCAGTGGCTGCCTGTTCCAGCTCCAGCCCCTGTTGGCGCAGGTTGTTGGCGCTTTGCTCGGTTACCGCGTCCAGCGCAGTGGCGGCTTCGTCCAGTTGCCGGGCACAGCGCCCGATCTGGCCCAGGGTGTCGCGCTGGCTTTGCTGCATGCGCTGCAACTCGTGGAACAGCTGGCCGATCTCGTTACTGCCTTGTGCCTGCACTGGCACGCTCAGGTCGCCCCCGGCAATACGCTGGAAGTGCTGGCCGGCCTCACGCAGGGGGTGCAGCACTCGCTGGGCGATGAAGCCCCAGCACAGGGCTGCCAGGGCCAAGGTCAGCGCCAGCAGGCCGAGGCTGAGCAACTGCGCACGGGCCAGGCGGCGATCGGATTCGAGCATGATCTGCTGGCCACGCTGGCCCAATTCGCCAACCAGTTGCTGGCGTAGCGCCTGCAACCGGCCCATGGCGTTACCGGCGTCGACGTTGACCTTGAAGTATTGCTCCAGCGAGCGCTGGCGGGTGGCCTCACGCTGCCCGGCCACCGCGGCGGCGTATTCGGCGAAGGTCGCCTGCAACTCGGTCGCCAAAGTGCGCAGGGCCGGCTCGCGGCTGTTTTCGACGAATTCGTTGACCAGCTTCTGGCTTTTTTCGTTCAACTCGAGCGACAGTGCCATGCGCTTGGCAGCACTGTCGTCGTGGCCGCCGAGTTGCTCGATGAAGCCCGACGACACGTTGGCGCTGGAACGGATGGCCATCAGCAAGGCATTGTTCAAGCGGTCCGACTGATGCGCAGTCTGGTCCAGTTCGGTGATCTGCTGGTCACTGCCAACCGCCGCTCGCCAGGCACTGAGGGTGGAAAACAGCAGGGTCAGGCTGAACAGCGACAATACCCAGAACATTCCGGTGCGGATCTTCAAGTTGGCAAGCATGCGGGCAGTACTCCTGGTTGGCACCACTTCTGATCGATGATTCGACGGTGGGTGTGCTGCTATCGGAGCGGCGCGGCGCCGGCTTGAGGGGCTCAGGCATGCTTGTGGGCGGTAACCGAACAGATGTTGCCTGCAATCGGGGCCTCGCCCAGCAACCCGCGCGGTACCTGGCAGCGCATGCGTTGGCGGGCTCGGCAGGGAAAGCCTGGGTTTGCCAGCCAAGCCGCGATGCGGGTAAAGTCGGGCCCTGGCGCTGGCTGCGCCTGCGGTCCGCGCAAAGGGGTTACCCGAGCCATGCGATAACCTGTTTCCGTACCAGCTCCAGGCTTGTCGGCGGACCGAGCCTCAAAGGAGTTGGCATGCCCACCATCCATGCATCCCGCCACCATGGCCTGCTCGATCTTGCCGCTTTGCGCAAACGCGCCAAGCGTTTGCTCAACGCCCTGAAGCACCACCAGGCCGACGACGCCCGGGAACAGTTGCGCACCCTTGGCCTGCCTGGCCCCCATTATCGCCTTGCCGATACCCAATGGCTGGTGGCCCGCGAAGCCGGCTTCGCCAGCTGGCCCAAGCTCAAGGCGCATGCCGATGCCGTGGCGTTCGCCGCACGCCAGCCTGGCTTCGCTGCCGATGACGAAGCCGCCGTGCAGCATTGGCGCTGCGGTAACGATATTGCCCACAGCTTGCGGGTTGCGGGGTTTGCCGGCGCTTTCCAGATGTTCGACGACCCCATGGTGATGGGGCCGGTGCCGGCCCTGCCAGAAGATCGGTACTGGCCGGTGCGCAGCGCGTACATACAGCAAGCGTTCAACCTCAGCGCCGAGGCTGTCGCCCCGCGCCAGGCTGCCCAACAGGCCGCATTGGCCGGTTTGAACGGCGACAGTCAGCTGGTGCTGTGGTGCGAAGCCGACGCTTACGACCAGTTGTTCCTGATCCGCGTGCTCGCCAGCCTGCCCTGTTTGCCGCGACGCCTGGAGCTGATCGAAATCGACAAGGTCCCTGGCGTAGAGCGCTTCATCGGTATCGGCCAACTGGCCCCGGATCTGCTGGCCTGGCTATGGCCACAACGTCGCGCACTGGGTGAGGATGCACTGACCTTGGCGCGCCAGGCTTGGGCTGCCTACACCGCCGCTGAACCCCAAGCCTGGGCCGCCCTTGCTGGCCGCCAGCACCGGCCTTTGCCGCTGTTGGGCCGGGCACTGGCGCGCCAGCTGCAAGAGCTGCCGGGCGCCAGCGACGGCTTGAGCCTGAGCGAACGCCTGCTGCTGCGCGTTCTGGCATCGCATGGGGAGCTGCCAGCCGGACGCGTGTTTAGCCAACTGATGCAGCAGGATGAGCCGCTCCCTTACCTGGGCGACATGATGTTCCATGCCCTGCTGCAGCCGTTGCTCCATACACCCTACCCGCTGCTGTGCGAAGGCCCGGGCGACGCCTGGGCCCATCGGCCATTACGGCTGACCGCACTCGCCGAACAGGTGCTGGTCGGTCAGCGCCACTGGCTCGACCAGCACCCTGCTCAGCGTTGGGTAGGCGGGGTGTGCATCGACGCGGCTGACAAGCCTTGGGTGGTTAGCGAGCAAGGCGAGGTCTGGCGACGACAATAGCGAAGCGGCTTGGCTGCAAGGGTGGGCGGGAACCCTTATTCCGCCAGCACCTCCTCCAGCGCCTGCTCCAGCGTGCTGACGGTGCGCTCGATATGCTGCAGTTTTTCCAGCCCGAACAGGCCAATGCGGAAAGTCTGGAAATCTGCCGGCTCATCGCACTGCAGCGGCACCCCAGCGGCGATCTGCAGCCCGTGGTCGGCAAATTTGCTGCCGTTCTTGATGGCATCATCATCGGTGTAGCTCACCACTACACCCGGGGCCTGGAAACCGCTGGCGGCCACGCTCTTGATGCCTTTGCCGGTCAACAGGGCGCGCACCCGCTTGCCGAGGGCCTGTTGCTCGGCGCGCAGTGTGTCGAAGCCGTAGGCGCGCATCTCGTTCATCACGCCGTTGAACCTTGCCAGTGCATCGCTAGGCATGGTCGCGTGGTAGGCATGCCCGCCCTGCTCATAAGCCTGCATGATCTGCAGCCACTTTTTCAGGTCGCAGGCAAAACTGCTGCTCTGTGTCTGCTCGATGCGTTGCAGGGCCAGGGCACTGAACATCACCAGGGCGCAGCATGGGGAAGCACTCCAGCCCTTCTGCGGCGCGCTGAGCAGCAGGTCGACGGCGCACGTGTGCATATCGACCCACACCGCGCCGGAGGCGATGCAGTCCAGCACGAACAAGCCGCCCACTGCGTGCACGGCCTCACCCACGGCGCGCAGGTAATCGTCGGGCAGCATGATCCCGGATGACGTTTCGACATGCGGGGCAAAGACCACCTGCGGTTTGTGCGCCGCAATCGCCGCCAGCACTTCATCCAGCGGCGGTGGCGCATAGGCCGCCTGGCGCCCGGTTTCCACCGGCCTGGCTTTCAGCACCGTGGTAGCCGCCGGAATGTTGCCCATCTCGAGAATCTGGCTCCAGCGATAACTGAACCAGCCGTTGCGGATCACCAGGCACTGCTGGCCAGTGGCGAACTGCCGCGCCACCGCTTCCATGCCAAACGTGCCACTGCCCGGCACCACGGCCACGCCCTGGGCGTTGTACACCTGTTTCAAGGTGCCGGAGATGTTCTTCATCACGCCCTGAAATGCCTGTGACATATGGTTGAGGGAGCGGTCGGTGTACACCACCGAGTACTCGATCAAACCCTCGGGGTCGACACTGGGATAAAGCTTTGACATGGGCTGGCTCCTTTGGCAGGGACGTCATTGCCCTCGACCCTGCCTCAAGCCCCGGCAAATGACAAGGTGCGGCCGCGGCGGCAGATCACAAATCCGCTTGGACACTACATATGGAAATACGTATATTCGTATTTCCATATGTAAAGACACTGCCATGATTACCCCACCTGAAGTGTTCAAATGCCTGGCCGACGAAACCCGTGCCCGCGCCACCCTGCTGATCGCCAACCTGGGTGAACTTTGCGTCTGCGAGTTGATGTGCGCGCTGAACGACAGCCAGCCGAAGATAAGCCGCCACCTGGCCCAGCTACGCAGCAGTGGCCTGTTGCTGGACCGACGCCAGGGGCAATGGGTGTATTACCGCCTCAACCCGGACCTGCCCACTTGGGTCAACGCGGTTCTGCAGGCGACGCTACAGGCCAACGAGCAATGGTTGGCACACAACACCCAACGCCTGCAGAACATGGATGGCCGCCCTGTCCGGGGCTCTGCCTGCTGCTGATCAACAACGAGAAAGAACCCTATGCTGGTCGCCATTGCAGTCTTCGTTTTCACCCTTACCCTGGTCATCTGGCAGCCCAAAGGGCTTGGCGTTGGCTGGAGCGCCGCGCTCGGCGCGGTCATCGCCCTTGCCACAGGTGCCGTTTCGCTGCACGACATCCCGGCGGTCTGGGGCATCGTCTGGAACGCCACGTTCACGTTCATCGCCGTCATCATCATCAGCCTGCTGCTGGATGAAGCCGGGTTTTTCGAATGGGCAGCCCTGCATGTGGCGCGCTGGGCGAATGGCAGCGGCTACCGCCTGTTCGCCTTCTGCATACTCCTCGGTGCTGCCGTGTCGGCCCTGTTCGCCAACGACGGTGCGGCGCTGATCCTCACCCCCATCGTCATGTCGATGCTGCTGGCACTGCGTTTCTCGCCGGCTGCGACGCTGGCTTTCGTCATGGCCGCCGGCTTTATCGCCGATACCGCCAGCCTGCCGCTGGTTGTCTCCAACCTGGTGAACATCGTTTCGGCCGATTACTTCGGGTTGGGCTTCGCCGAGTACGCTTCGGTGATGGTGCCGGTGAACCTGGCCAGCGTCGCCGCGACGCTGGTGGTACTGTCGCTGTACTTTCGCCGTGACATACCGCAGCACTACACCGTTGCAGCCCTGAAAACGCCCGGCGAAGCGATCCACGACCGTGCCACCTTCACGGTCGGGGGTTGGGTGTTGCTGGCGTTGCTGGTGGGCCTGTTCGCCCTTGAACCACTGGGCATTCCGATCAGTGCAGTGGCAGCCGTGTGTGCCGCCCTACTGTTCGCGGTCGCCGCGCGCGGGCAGCGCATTGCGACCCGCCGCGTGCTGCGCGAGGCCCCCTGGCAGGTGGTGATTTTCTCGCTCGGCATGTACCTGGTGGTCTACGGGCTGAAAAATGCCGGCCTGACCGACATGCTCACCCAACTGCTCGACCGCCTGGCGGAACAAGGGCTGTGGAGTGCCACCCTGGGCACCGGCGTGATCGCAGCGTTGCTGTCTTCGGTCATGAACAACATGCCCAGCGTGCTGGTCGGCGCGTTGTCGATCCAGGCCAGCGAAACGCAAGGCCTGGTGCGCGAGGCGATGATCTACGCCAATGTGATTGGCTGCGACCTGGGCCCGAAAATCACCCCTATCGGCAGCCTGGCAACACTGCTCTGGCTGCATGTGCTGGCGCGCAAAGGCGTGCGGATAACCTGGGGTTATTACTTCAAGGTCGGCATTTTACTGACCCTGCCCGTGCTGTTGATCACCCTTTCGGCTTTGGCACTGCGCCTTAGCCTCTGATAGTCCGCCAGCAAGCGGAGGAGCCCCTATGCGAGTTCTGTTCATGTGCACGGCCAACAGCTGCCGCAGCATCCTTTCCGAGGCCGTGTTCAATCACCTGGCGCCTGACGGCTTTGAAGCCGTCAGTTCCGGCAGTTTTCCCAAGGGCCAGGTGTTGCCTCGCAGCCTGACCACCCTGCAGCAGGCCGGCATTTCGACCCAGGGCCTGAGCAGCAAGGGTAACGAGGCATTCGAGGGGTGCCCGCCAGACATCGTGGTCACCGTGTGCGACAAAGCCGCCGGTGAAGCCTGCCCGGTGTACTTCGGCCCGGCACTGAAGGCGCACTGGGGGCTGGAGGATCCGTCCGATGTAGAGGGCGATGAAGCGGCCGTCGACGCGGCTTTCAACGCCACGCTGGCGCGGATAACTGCCCGTTGCCAGGCATTCTTCGCCCTGCCCTTCGACACGCTGCAACGCGAACAACTCCAGCAAGCGCTGGATCGAATTGGTGCGCTTTAAGCGGGAGGCTACATGAACGAGCAACTACCTAATCTTGACCTTTCGCTGTTCGATACGCCCCCAGCAGCCAAGCCGGCCAGCCAGCATGCGCCGCGTATCCTGCTGCTGTACGGGTCGACCCGCGAGCGCTCTTTCAGCCGCTTGCTGGTGGAGGAAGCCGCACGGCTGCTTGAGCACTTCGGTGCCGAAACCCGCACGTTCGACCCATCAGGCTTGCCGCTGCCAGACGATGCCCCCGTCGAGCACCCCAAGGTTCAGGAACTGCGGAACCTGGTGCAGTGGTCGGAAGGTCAGGTCTGGTGCTCACCAGAGCGTCATGGCGCGATGTCTGCGGTGTTCAAGGCACAGATCGACTGGATACCCCTGGCGCTCGGCGCCCTGCGTCCCAGCCAAGGCAAGACGTTGGCCGTGATGCAAGTGTGTGGCGGTTCGCAATCGTTCAACGTGGTCAACCAACTGCGCGTGCTGGGCCGCTGGATGAGGATGTTCACCATACCCAACCAATCGTCCGTGCCCAAGGCGTACCTGGAGTTCGACGACACTGGGCGCATGAAGCCTTCGCCCTATTACGACCGGTTGGTGGACGTGATGGAGGAGCTGGTGAAGTTCACGGTGCTGCTGCGCGATCACCAGGAATTCCTGGTGGACCGCTATTCGCAGCGCAAGGAAAGCGCGGAACAACTCGCTGCCCGGGTGAACCAGCGCGCGCTTTGAGCGCCTTGCCGATACTACTATCCCTGCCACCAACCCTCATGCTTTTGCGGCCGGTCGCAAGCGGAAGCTGACCCCCATGCGGTTGAACGCGTTCATCGCGGCAATGGCCGCGGTGAGCTCGACCAAATCTTTTTCTGTGAACGCGGCCGACGCGGCGGCGTAGGCCTCATCCGATACATGCGTCTCACTGACCCGGGTCACTTCCTCTGCCCAGGCCAGGGCCGAGCGCTCCTGCGCCGAGAACAGGTAGTGCGCTTCATGCCAGACCGGCACCAACAGCAGTTTATCCACCGACATGCCCGTCTTGAGCAGATCACGCGAATGCAGGTCAATACAGTGCGCACAACCGTTGAGTTGAGACACCCGCAGAAAAACCAGATAAATCAAGGGTGCCGGTAGATCGGTCTGCGTTGCCACGAACTGATGCAACCCAGTGAGGGCCTTGGCGGCCCCAGGCGATGCGGTAAACCAGTTCAGGCGACTCATGCGTGTTGCCCCTGCGGTAGCGGCTTGGAAGACGCGGCGAAGAACCCTTGCACTTCAGCCTGTGCAGCAGCCCTGGCCGCTTGTAGAAACTCCGCCCCTCTGGCGGTGCCCTCGAGGGTGAAGTAATTGACCTGCTTTAGGCCAATCGTGGCAAGTACGGCCGACAGGTATGGCCGGAGAAAGTCGGGTTGGCGGGCATTCGGCCCGCTGATGTAGCCCCCGGAGGCTACGGCCACATACACTGGCCGATCCACCACCGTGCCCACCTTGCCTGCCGCGGTGCTCAGGAACGTGATGCCGACCCGTACCACGTGATCGATCCAGACCTTGAGCGGTGCTGGCACACTGTAGTTATGCATTGGCGTGGCAATCAGCAGCAGGTCGCAGGCCTGCAACTGGCCAATCAATTCGTCGGAACGGTTCAATGTGCCGTCTTGCGCTGCGGCTACAGACCCTCCCAGGTTGGCCAGGGCCTGAGCATACCCGGCGTCGACCGGCGCCAGGTCATTGAGGTCGAAATCGGTGACCTGTATACCACGCCTGCCAGCCTGCACGGTCAAGCCGAGCAGTATGTGCTGGGACAGTTTGAAGCTTTCTGATGCCTGACCGTTCGGGCTGGCGATCAGGCGAAGAATGCGCAAAGGCGCCCTGGGCTGCTCTGACGACGTCATGAAGTTACCTCGATGAGAGACGTGCTGCCGCTCAAGGCGCAGCGAACTGTTTTTGGAAGCGCGTGGCACTGTTGTGCAGGCCTTCACGGGAATAGAAGTGTTGCGCGCGGGTGTTGGCCAACCCGGTATCGAGCACCAGGCGCGCACAGCCCGTGGCCTGGGCCAACCGCTGCAAGGCAGCCAGCAATCGTGCGCCCCACTGCTGGCCACGCTGCGTTTCGGCGGTGACCAGGTCGTCCACATACAGGAACCGCCCGTAGACCAGGTTTTCCTGAAGGCGGTAACCTGCCAGCGCCACAAGCTGGTCTGAGCCGAAGCCCCCGAGCAGCCGATAGCCTTCAGCGCGCATACGCTGGACGCGGCCGATGAAGTCGGCCTCGCCAGCCAGGTGCGGGCGCAGTTGCTGCATGACCGGGAACGCGAGATGCAGGTCATTCTCGCCGTCCAGATGGCGCAAGTCCGAATCAGCCAGGTCAAGCTCGCGCGGTACTGAGGGGGTCGGGGTGAACGTCATGGTGGCAAAGCTCGTTCGATGGGTGACGGGGCTATGATGAACCACGTTCAACCCATTTGAATGAGCCAAGAAAGGGTATATGAACTAGGCCATGATGACGTTTTCTTCCCGATCCTTCGCACCGCTCGATGAGCGCTCCGCCGCGCCGCTCTACCGGCAACTCTACAACCGTGTGCTCGCCGCGATAGCAGCAGGCACCTTGGCGCCGGGTGACCGCTTGCCGTCTGCGCGGGCCATGGCCAAGGAGCTGGGGGTGGCCCGTGGCACCGTCGAGCTTGCCTATTCGTTGCTCACCAGTGAGGGCTACCTGCTGGCCCTGAAGCAGAAAGGCACCGTGGTCAACCCTGAGCTGCGCCCGCCCGCAGCCGCGGCGACAGCGCAGCCCCCGGCCAGTGATGGTCCCGAGGACCCGGACGCCCTGCGGCGCCCGCCACAGCTTTTGCCATTTCAACTGGGCTTGCCGGCGATGGATGCTTTCCCGCGCAAGATCTGGGCGCGCCTGGGTGCTCGCTACCTGCGCGGGATGCAGCCGGGTGACCTGGACTACCCGCCGCCCCTCGGGCTGCCAGCACTGCGCAGCGCGATTGCCTCGTACCTACAGATGTCGCGCGGCATCGCTTGCACGACCCAGCAGGTGTTCATCACCAGCGGTTGGCGCAGCAGCCTGTCGCTGGTGGCGCAGACGTTGTTGCGCAACGGCGAGCGCGCCTGGGTTGAAGACCCGGGTTATCCCGTCACGCGCCAGGTACTGCGCCAATTCGGGCTTGAACTGGAGGGGGTGGCAGTGGATGCCGAGGGCATGAACGTCGAACAGGCTATCGCCAACGCCAGCGCGGCGCAGGTCGCCATGGTCACACCGGGCCATCAGAGCCCCCTGTCCATGGCCTTGTCGCTGCCGCGACGGCAACTGCTGCTGGACTGGGCCGCCAGCACCGGGGCCTGGATCGTGGAGGACGACTACGACAGCGAGTACCGCTATGTCGGCCGCCCGCTCCCGCCGCTTGCCAGCCTTGATCGCCATGGGCGGGTGCTGTATGCGGGCACCTTCAGCAAAATGCTGTTCCCCGGTATCCGCCTGGCCTACCTGGTGGTGCCCCTGGCTCAGGTTGCAGCGTTCGAGCGGGTCGCCCACGCACTGTTTTCCGGCGGTTCACCCTCGATGACCCAGGCCCTGGTGGCGCAGTTCATTGCCGAGGGCCATTTCACCCGTCATATCCAACGTATGCGCCGGCTCTACAACGAACGCCGGGCCTTGACCGTCGGCGCACTGGAGCGGAGCTTGCCCAAAGGTTGGCATGTCGAGCGGTCTCCAGGCGGCATGCATTTGCTGCTGCGCCTGCCGCAGGGGGTAAGTGACACCCTCCTGGCGGAGCAATTGCTGGCCAAGGGGATCGCGGTACAGGCCCTGTCGCGCTGGCATCTGGCGCTTCCCCGCCGTTCAGGGCTGCTGCTGAGCTTCACCAATTGTGCCAGCGCTGCCCAGGCTGAGCAGCTCGGCGCATTGATCAGCGAGAAGCTAAGCCTCTCGCCGCGGCCCCTCGCACCGGCTGCAAATCTTCTGGCAAACAACCGTGAGCCCTGATGCGTTCTGTGGGCAGGGCTAGCTCGCCGACGAAGACGCTCAGGCGGAAGATCACTTACAGCCCGAGCTCGCTCAGCCCAGGGTGGTCATCCGGGCGGCGGCCCAATGGCCAGTGGAACTTGCGCTCGCTTTCCTTGATAGGCATATCGTTAACGCAGGCGAAGCGACGGTGCATCAGGCCATCCGCTTCGAATTCCCAGTTCTCGTTACCGTAGGAGCGGAACCAGTTACCGGAATCATCATGCCACTCGTAGGCGTAACGCACGGCGATGCGGTTATCGGTAAACGCCCAGAGCTCTTTGATCAGGCGATAATCCAGCTCTTTTTTCCACTTGCGGGCCAGGAAACCTTTCGCTTCTTCGCGGTTGGTGGCGAACTCAACGCGGTTACGCCATTGGGTATCCAGCGTATAGGCGTGCGAGACTTTCTCCGCGTCGCGGCTGTTCCAGCCATCTTCAGCGAGTCGAACTTTCTCGATGGCTGTTTCACGGGTAAAAGGTGGAAGTGGCGGCCGAGTTTGAGCATTGGACATGATCATGACTCCAGTCGAGTTGGGCAGCAAAGTGTGATTACAACTTCAGGCATCAAACGTCAGGGCGCAAACTCTTTCAGCAAAAGTTGCGCAACTTCCATGGCATCATCAGCAGCGTGATAATCTCCCATGACACGCGCCGTGGTGATCGCGCCCTCGATCAGGACAAACAACTGCCTGGCCAAGACCGGCGGTTGCCGAACATTCAATTGCTCAGCCAGTTCAAGCGTGTAGTCCAGGAGTTTCTGCTTGTGCAACTTGGCGATCTGGCGGATGGGGTCTTCAGGGTCCCCGACCTCGCCTGCCGTGTTGATGAATGCACAACCGCGAAAACCATCCGACTCGAACCAGCCTTTCAAAACAGTGAACATGTTCAGGATGCGAGCGTATGGCGTGGCTGCTTTATCGCATTCAGTCCTGAACCACTGCATCCAGCGTACGTCGCGGGCACCCAAGGCCGCAGCGGCAATATCATCTTTGGTAGCGAAGTGGTTGTAGATGCCCTTTCTCGACACGCCTGAAGTTTTCACCAGTAAATCCATGCCCGTGGCATGAATCCCGTTTTCGTAGATGAGTTTCTCGGCGGTGGCCAGGATCTGGTTTCTGTGATCTATCGTTGGTCTGCTCATGGGCTCAATGTAGAACGACCGTTCTCCCTGATCAAGCACCTTACGGTCATTTATTCAGGGGAGCGAGCAGTAGCGCCCGCGCCAACACGTCCCAGATTCTTTCATCTGCACATTGGGCCACGTTGAAACGCAGGAAATCACCGGCAGTACCGGCTTGGCTGAATGCATTGCCAGGGGCCAGCACCACGCCTTCGCTCAAGCAGGCCTTGGCCAGCGTGGCGGCATCTTTACCGTGGGGCAACTGGCACCACACGTACATGCCTGCCTGGGGCGTTATCCAAGGCTCGATGCCCAGGGCGCGCAGCCTGGCGACCGTTGTGGTCATTGCCTGGGCCAGGCGCTGGCGAACACCCTCCATGTGTTTGCGGTAGCCACTGTCGGTAATGGCCTGGTAAATGATGTCTGCACCAAGGCGGCCACCGCCGAAGGTGGTGGCAATCTTCAGATCGACCAGGCTCTCGATCCATTCACCACGCGCAGCAATGTAGCCGCAGCGAATGGAGGCGGAGATGGTCTTGGAAAAGCTGCCGATCTGGATGACCCGCGAAAGCCCGTCGAAGGCCGCCAGGCGAGGCGCCGGTGTGGCCTCGAAATCCGCGAAAATCTCGTCTTCCACGATCACCAGGCTGGAGCTGTCGGCCAACTTCAGCAGCCGGTGTGCCGTGACCGGCGACAGGCTGGCGCCGGTCGGGTTGTGAATCCCGGCATTGGTGATGTACAACCGTGGCGCATGCTCACGCAAGGCAGCACCGAACGCCTCGATGTCCGGGCCTGCCGGCGTGTAGGGCACACTGACGATGTTCACCCTGTGTGCCTTGAGCAGGGCGTGGAAATTGAAATAGCACGGGTCGTCGACCAGCACCGTGTCACCCGGCTGCAGCAGAAAGCGGCAAATCAGGTCAATGGCATGGGTGCCGGACTCGGTGAGCATGATGTGGTCTGCCGGGGCTTCGATCCCGGTCCCCGCCAAACGCCGCGACAAGAACTGCCTGAGCGGCGGATGCCCAAGCGGTGAGGCGTAGTCGGTCAGCTTCACGGTGTCGGAACGCGCCAGGGTGCGCAACGCTTTGCGCATGCCCGCCTCGTACATCCAGGCGGCAGGCAGCCAGCCACACCCCGGTTTCATCGCGTCGCTGGCAGTTTCCAAGGACTGGCGCGAGATCCACAACGGGTCCACTTCCCGGTCCAGCCTGGGCGCCAGTTCGGTCAGCACCAATGGCGCGACCGGCCCGGCGACGTAAAAGCCAGAGCCCGGGCGGGAATTGAGCAGCCCCTCGGCCATCAAGCGTTCATAGGCTTCCAGCACGGTAGACACCGACACCTGCAGGGCCCGCGCCATGGCCCGCACCGAAGGGATTCTGGCACCAGGGGTATAGGTTCGCGAGGCTATCCGCGATTTGATTTCGCCCATCACCGCATCAATCCGCGTTCCGTTCCGGCTCATCACACCCTCGACTGTACTGGTTTCATAGGCATAACAGTTCGGTTCAACTGTACTGGATTGTACATGGCCTTCCTCGTGTTGTCGGTGCTGTACTGGGGCCTGAATGAACGAAGGGTATGGCCATGGAAAAAACAACAAGCGGGTGGATCAACGGGTTTATCGGCGTCGCCATCTTTGCTGGCTCGTTACCGGCAACGCGGGTGGCTGTGGCAGCTTTCGAGCCCACCTTCCTGACCTGCGCCAGGGCGTCCATCGCCGGCCTGCTGGGTGCGCTTGTACTGATCTTGCTGAGGCAGCCTCGCCCGCAACGTGCTGACTTGCTGCCGTTGGCCGTGACCGCACTGGGCGTGGTGATCGGGTTCCCGCTACTGACGGCATTGGCCCTGCAGCACATCAGTTCTGCCCACTCCATCGTGTTCGTGGGGCTTTTACCCCTGTGCACCGCCGGGTTTGCCGTACTGCGTGGCGGGGAGCGGCCGCGGCCGTTGTTCTGGCTGTTCTCGTTTGCAGGTGCCGGGCTGGTCGCAGGCTACGCATTGCTCAATGGCGCCGAAGCGTCGGCAAGCGGTGACCTGCTGATGTTGGCGGCGGTGCTGGTTTGCGGGTTGGGTTATGCCGAGGGCGCGCGCCTTTCCAGAAAACTGGGGGGCTGGCAGGTGATCAGCTGGGCCTTGATCGTGGCGCTGCCGCTGATGCTGCTGCTGACCATCGCCAACCTGCCAACCGCGGATGTGTTGGCCAGGGCAGGCGCCCCTGCATGGTTCAGCTTTGGCTACGTGTCCCTGTTCAGCATGCTGATCGGCTTCGTTTTCTGGTACCGGGGGCTGGTGCAGGGTGGCATTGCGGCCGTGGGCCAACTGCAACTGCTGCAACCCTTCATGGGGCTTGGCCTGGCAGCCTTGTTGCTGCACGAACACGTCAGCTGGATGATGCTGGTGGTCACGCTGGGGGCGGTGATGTGTGTGGCCGGG
Source organism: Pseudomonas sp. BJP69 (assembly GCF_007633355.1). Lineage (NCBI taxonomy): Bacteria > Pseudomonadati > Pseudomonadota > Gammaproteobacteria > Pseudomonadales > Pseudomonadaceae > Pseudomonas > Pseudomonas sp. BJP69. The sequence continues at coordinate 2,242,411 of NZ_CP041933.1, read as the reverse complement.
GCAAGGAAGTACGCACACTAGCCGAACCGGCTCAGCGAGGGCCGGCCTGGTCCTTGAGCCATTGCAGCACGGTACCAAGCGCCTTGGGTTGCTGCAGCTTGCGTGGCCATACCAGGTAGAACGACTTGTCGAGCCGCAATTCATGGTCGAACACCTGCCTCAGCCTGCCAGCGGCGATGTCCTCGTTGACAAAGGCCAGGCTGGCCAAGGCAATGCCCTGCCCGCTGAGGGCGGCGTCGATAGCCAGCGAGGTCTGGTTGAAGCGCAGATTCCGGGCGCTGGGTTGACCGTGCTGGGGGAACAACTCGGCCAGGAACCTGGGCCAGAAATCGTGGGCGTCGTGCAGCATGACGAACGCTTGCAATTGCGCGAAGCTAGTGGGCGCGTGGGCCCCCTTGAACAGGGCCGGGCTGGCTACCGCGACAATCCGCTGCTCCATCAACCGTTCACTGTTCAGCCCCGCGCCGACGTCCGGGTTGCCATAGCGCACGGCAACATCCACGCTGTCAGTGCCGAAGTGCGACAACCGATCGGTCGCCAACACCCGCAAATCGATGTCTGGGTGGAGCTGGGCAAACGCGCCGAGCCGGGGTATCAGCCATTTCGAGGCAAAGGTCGGGGTCACGCTGACCGTCAGGTGGGCAGCCTGTGGCCGGAGCAGGCGCGTGGCCTCATCGATCATGGCCAGAGCGTTGCGGATGCTGGCACTGTAGCCCAGGCCCGCATCGGTCAGCGCCAGGCCGCGGGGCAGGCGCTCGAACAGGCGCAGGCCAAGGCTCGCCTCCAGCCCGCGTACCTGTTGCGCAACAGCGGCCTGGGTCACGCCCAGCTCCTCGGCCGCCAGCCGAAAGTTCAGGTGGCGGGCGACCACTTCAAAAACACGTAGCGCGTTAAGCGAGGGCAACGCTGGAAAACCGTCTGGCATGGCTGTGGCAAGGCTACCGGGTCGAGGGGGCGTGATGCCTTCTGACACAGCCCCCAGGTCGAAAACCTGGACGCTGTGAAGGCGCATGGGGCCGATGCTACTCCCCGTGCCCCCGTGAAGATACCCTGGCTCAGGCGCCGAATGCGGCCAGCACCTCTTGCAGCTTGCCCCGGGTCGCCGCCGTGCACGCCTGCATAGGGGCGCGCACCTCATCGTCAATCAGGTTCTGCAACATCAATGCCGCCTTGACCACAGCCGGGTTGGGCTCGGCAAAGGCCATTTTCAGCCATGGCAGCAGTTGGTAGAAAGTGCCGCGCGCGGCCGCCCAGTCACCTGCGTCCACCTGGCGCAGCATGCGCACGTAAAGGTCCGCACGTACATGCGCCGAAGCCGAAATGGCCCCCGCGCCCCCCAGGCACAGGTTGTTGAAGATCTGCAGGTCTTCACCGGCCAGCACCTGCGCGTTACCGTCCTGGATCAGCGCCAGGGTGGTTTCCAGGTCGCCACTGCAGTCCTTGACCGCAGCAATGCGCGGGTGGCGCACGATACGCCGCAGGGTTTCCTGCTCGATGCGTACGCCGGTACGGTAAGGTATGTCGTAGACGATCACCGGCACGCGGGCGGCATCGGCGACGGTGCGGAAGAAGGCTTCGATACCCGCTTGCGAAGGGCGGATATAGCACGGTGCGGGAACCAGCAGCCCGCCCAGCGGCCGCTGCTGGACCTGCGCCTGGAAGGCCAGCAGTTCATCCAGGTTGTAACCCGACAACCCCATCACCACCCTGCCCGGCTCCACCCAGCCCAGCACGGCATCCAGCACCGCCAGTTGCTCGGCCTTGGACAGCGCCGCAGCCTCACCCGTAGTACCGCACACCACAAAACCGGCCACGCCCTCTTCGAGCAAATGCTTCACCAGCTTTTCCAGCCCGGCGAAGTCGATTTCATTCGCGCGCATGGGCGTGACGAGGGCGATCCAGATACCACGGAAATTCGACATGCAAAAACTCCTGATGTTGACCGAAAGTCAGCGTCAGCAGGGCGAAGAGTGGAGGGAGTCGGGGCGGGGTTGCCTGGCGCCTTCTGTCTCGTCAGCCCACCTGACGAGACAGCGCGCCTCGGTCAGATGAGCGGCTGTTTCTTGGATTTCTTGGCAACGGCAACGCACGCACCAGCCTGGGCATTGAAGCCCGAAGCGAAGATGGCGTGGTTGGTCATGGACATGCTGGCAAGCCCGTTGCATGGAGATGGCTGGATAATGGTAGGGGAAGCAGACACCTGTCAAGCCCGCCGGCTTGATCGAATGTGCGCCGCAGGTGTCTATTGGCAGGCGGATTGCGCCCAGTGCTGTATGGTTATCGGTTACGCCAAAGCAGATGCCCGGAGACAAGCATGCTTCGTATTTTTGAGCGCAGGCTCGACCCCTTCCCGCCCGACGAGGTGCCGCCGCCGCCCATGGGGCTGTTGCGCTTCATGTGGGCCTGTACGCGCGGCGCCCGTGGTTACATCCTGGTGCTGGCATTGCTCAGTGCCGGGGTATCGGTCTATGAGGCCTGGCTGTTCGCCTTCCTAGGCCAGGTAGTGGACCTGCTGGCCGCCTGGCAGGCGGGCAGCACGGTCAGCCCCGAGGAAAGCCGCGTGCTGTGGGGCATCGGTATCGTGCTGGTGGTCAGCGTCGGGCTGGTGGCCTTGCGCACCATGGTTCAGCACCAGGTGCTGGCAATCAATTTGCCGCTACGGTTGCGCTGGGACTTCCATCGGCTGATGCTGCGCCAGAGCTTGTCGTTCTTCTCCGACGAATTTTCTGGCCGGGTCACCACCAAGGTGATGCAGACAGCACTGGCAGTACGCGACGTGTTGTTCACCCTTATCGAGATCCTGCCCGGGATCGGCGTGTACTTCATCGCGATCATCGCCCTGGCCGGTGGTTTTGCCCTGAAACTGATGCTGCCCTTCATTGCCTGGGTGCTGTTGTTCGGCCTGGCCATGCTGTATTTCGTCCCCCGCCTGGGCAAGGTCGGGCAGGAACAGGCCAATGCCCGCTCGTCGATGACTGGGCGGGTTTCCGACGCCTATACCAACATCACCACTGTGAAACTGTTCTCCCATTCAAACCGTGAAGCGCATTTCGCGCGTGCCGCCATGGAGGATTTCAAGCAGACCGGCTTTCGCCAGATGCGCCTGGTCAGCCTGTTCGAAATCGTCAACCAGGCGCTGGTCGTGGCGTTGATCATGGGCGCCGGCGGTTATGCACTGTGGCTGTGGCACCAGGGCCAGGTCGGCGCCGGTGCGGTAGCCGCGATCACCGCCATGGCCCTGCGGATCAACGGCATGTCGCACTGGATCATGTGGGAGATCACTTCGCTGTTCGAGAACATCGGTACCGTACAGGACGGCATGGGGACCCTGACCCGCGGCCCCAAGGTGCAGGATGCAGCGGATGCGACCACGCTGGTGAGCAAAGGTGGCGCAGTCAGTTTTGACCAGGTCAGTTTCAACTACAACGGCGAGCGCCAGGTGCTCAACGACTTGACCCTGCACATACGCCCCGGCGAGAAAGTCGGCCTGGTGGGGCGCTCGGGTGCCGGTAAGTCCACCTTGATCAACCTGTTGCTGCGCTTCTATGACGTGGACCAAGGTGAAATCCGCATCGACGGGCAGAACATTGCCAAGGTCACCCAGGACAGCCTGCGCAGTGCGATCGGCATGGTCACCCAGGACACCTCACTGCTACACCGCTCGATTCGCGACAACATTGCCTATGGCCGCCCGGATGCGACCGACGCGCAGATCCGCGCCGCCGCCGCCAATGCCCAGGCCGACGGGTTCATCGACCAGCTCAGCGACCGCCAGGGCAACAGTGGTTACGACACGCTGGTGGGCGAGCGCGGCATCAAGCTGTCTGGTGGTCAGCGCCAGCGCATTGCCATTGCCCGGGTGATGTTGAAGAACGCACCGATCCTGCTGCTGGACGAAGCCACCAGTGCGCTTGACTCGGAAGTGGAAGTGGCGATTCAGGAGAGCCTGGATGAAATGATGCAAGGCAAGACGGTCATCGCCATTGCCCACCGCTTGTCGACGATCGCGGCCATGGACCGGCTGATCGTGATGGACGAGGGGCGCATCATCGAGCAAGGCACTCACGCCGAACTGCTGGCCAAACAAGGGACTTACGCCCGGCTGTGGCAGCACCAGAGTGGCGGCTTTCTGGGCGAAGACCAAGTTATGGCCGACGCACTGTAGACCCGGCGGCCTGCGGTGCTGGGCTCAACCCAGCACCGGCCGCAACAATGCCTGGGCCTCGTACAGGGCCGGTAGATAGCGCAAGCGGATTTCATCCATGCTCAAGCGTGAGGCGTGGGTGGTAATGGTCAGCGTCGCCTGCAACTGGCCGGCGCGGTCCAGCAACGGCACACCCAGCACGCGCATGCCGATTTCATATTCCTGGTCGACAATGCAGAACCCTTGCGCCTTCACCCGCTGCAGCTCGGCCTGCAGCAGCACAGGGTCAGTCTGCGTATACGGCGTCAACGCCTGCAACGCGTTGCGCGCAAAGTATTCAGCCTGCGCGCCCTCCCCCAGCCAGGCCAGCCACACCCGCCCCCCGGCCGTGCAATACATCGGCACCCGCGAACCTGGCCGGATCGATAACGACGCCACATGGCTGTAGCGGCTGCGCACCAGGTGGATGATTTCGTCCCCATCGCGGGTGCCTACCGACACATGCTCCTGGGTCTGCCGCGCCACCTGCTCGATGATCGGCCGCAGCATACGCGGCAATTGCGCCGAGTCCACATAGGCCTGCCCAAGGCGCAAGGCCTTGGACGTAAGCCAGTACTCACGGGTGTCGGTCTGGGCGAAACCCTCATGCACCAAGGTCAGCAGAAAACGCCGCGCAGCGCTGGGGGTGAGGCCTGACAGGCGGGCGGCTTGCGGCACACTGAGGCGCGGCTGCTCGGCACTGAACACCTGCATCAGGGCCAGGCCCTTTTGCAGGCCGGCGATAAGGTCGCGAGGATGAATGACGGGGGTGGGCATGCCTTACCTCAGTGCTGGAAGCTAATCGGGCCGATCAATGCGATAACCGGAGCATGGCTGCGATTATCGCATCAACTCGCCGCCAAGCGCATTGCTGTCTGCGTTTGACTACCTCAACCTTGGCGCCACAACAACGCCAATAATGAGGTCAGCATGATTCGTGGTTCCACTGAACTGGTCGCTATCGTCGGTGCCCCCATCGCCCAGGTGAAGTCCCCGGAAAACTTCAACACCTGGTTCGCCAACCACCACCGCGATGTCGCCATGCTGCCCATCGACTTGCACGAGGCAGCGCTGGACAGCTTTGTCGGTGCCCTGCGCGGTTGGCAAAACCTGCGCGGTTGCGTGGTCACCGTGCCGTACAAGCAGGCCCTGGCCAAGCGCCTGGATGCCCTGAGCGAACGCGCTGCGGCCCTGGGCTCGGTCAATGTGGTGCGCCGCGAGCGTGACGGCCGTTTGCTGGGTGACAACGTTGACGGCGCCGGCTTTCTCGGGGCTGCGCGCAAGCACGGCTTCCTGCCTGCGGGCAAGCGTGCATTGGTGATTGGCTGTGGTGGTGTCGGCAGCGCCATCGCCTATGCCTTGGGCGAGGCCGGCATCGCCAGTATTACCCTCAGCGACCCCAGCAGCGAGCGCCTGGGCGCACTGTGCGAACTGCTTGGCACTGCCTTCCCCGGGCTCACGGTCCACACCGCGTTCAATGGGCTCGAAGGCTTCGACCTGCTGGCCAATGCCTCTCCGGTAGGCATGGGCAGCCGTGCCGAGTTGCCATTGTCCGCCGCCTTGCTGGCCACCTTGCTGCCCGAAACCCTGGTAGCCGACGTGGTCACTGCGCCCGAGATCACCCCGCTGCTCAACCGCGCCCGGCAGGTTGGCTGCAAGATCCAGACAGGGCCGGAAATGGCCTTTGCCCAACTCGGCCATTTGGGCGCCTTCATGGGCGTGACGCCGCTGGAGATCTGAAGCCATGGCGACTCATGAAGCAGCATCACATAGCTACGACCTGGTTGTGCTGGGCAGTGGCGCCGGCGGCTTTGCCACCGCCGCTACGGCTGCCTGCCGTGGGCTGAAAGTGCTGGTGGTGGAGAAGGCCGGGCACTTCGGTGGCACTTCGGCCAGTTCTGGGGGCGCCGTGTGGCTGTACGGCACCGACCAGGGGCGCGCGGCGGGGGCCGAAGACTCCCCCGAGGCCATGCGCACCTACCTCAAACACGTAATTGGTAACGGCTACGACGCAGCCTTGGCCGACGCCTTCATCGAGCAAGGTCACCAGGCGCTGCGCTGGCTGGAGCAACACACCGAATTGCGCTATTCCGTGCGCCCGCACTCGCCGGATTACTACCCGCACGCCCCCGGCGCCACCGAGTTTGGCCGCGCGCTGGAAATGGTCGAATACGACGGCAGGCGACTCGGTGCACATTTCAAAGCGCTGCAGATGCCACCGCCGGGCATGCTGCTGTTCGGCGGCATGATGGTCAACCGCGTGGACATCCAGCACTTTCTCAGCATGCGCCGCTCGCCCCGGTCACTGTGGCACTGCCTGAAGCTGTTGGCCCGCTATGGGCGGGACAGGCTGCAGCACCCGCGCGGCACGCGGCTGACGACCGGCAACGCACTGGTCGCCCGGCTCGCCACTAGCGCCTTCGCCCATGGCACGCAACTGTGGTTGAACAGCGCCGCCGTGGAGCTGATCACCGAGTGCGGCAGGGTCACCGGCGTGGTGATACAGCGTGACGGGCGCCGCGAACGGGTAATGGCCCGTGGCGGCGTGGTGTGCGCCATGGGTGGGTTCGCCGCTGGCGCGCTGGCCGCCAGCTACCGCCCAGCGCAAGCGGGCGCGCACCTGAGCATGTCACCGCCGAGCAACGACGGTGCCGCACTGCGCCTTGGCCAGGCAGTGGCCGCCGCAGTTGGCGACGGCCTGGCGGCGAACTTCTTCTGGGCACCGGTTTCCGAACTGCGCCATGCCGACGGTCGCCGCGAACGTTTCCCGCACCTGGTGACCGACCGCGCCAAACCGGGCGTGATTGCGGTAGACGCCAGCGGCCGGCGCTTCGTCAACGAATCCGACTCGTACCACCATTTCGTGCAGACCATGTTCGCCAAAGGCATCAGCAGTTGCTGGCTGGTCTGTGATGGCCAGGCGATGCACCGCTATGGCCTGGGCCTGGCGCGGCCCAGCCCCGTGAACAACCAGGCGCTGGTCGATGCCGGCTACCTGTACCGGGCGACCACAGCGCAAGCCCTGGCCCAGGCCATCGGCGTGGACCCGGAGGGGCTTGCCCGCACCCTCGAGCAGTTCAACCGTGATGCCGCCACGGGCACCGACCGTGCGTTCGGAAAAGGCGGCAACAGCTACAACCGCTACATGGGCGACCCGCAGCACCAACCCAACCCCTGCCTGGCGCCGCTCACCCGCGCGCCGTTCTATGCCATCCGCCTCCACACCGGCGACCTCGGTTCGGCCTGCGGCCTGGTCACCAACACCGATGCCAATGTACTGAACCGCAACGGTCAGCCCATCGCCGGGTTGTACGCGGTTGGCAACGACATGAACTCACTGATGAAAGGCACCTACCCCGGGCCCGGCATCACCCTGGGCCCTGCCCTGACGTTCGGCTGGCTCGCTGCCAACCACATCGCTGCGCGCCTGCAGGCGCCCACCACCCCCACGGAGACCCCAGCATGTACTACGAACTGAGAACCTACACCCTCGACCCCCTGAAAATGGCCGACTGGCTCGCGCTGTACCAGAGCCACGCGCTGGAGGTGCAAAGCGAACATTTGGGCAACCTGGTGGGCTTTTTCACCAGCGAGTTCGGCGACGTCAACCAGGTGGTGCACATCTGGGGCTATAGCAGCCTGGACGAGCGCATGGCGCGCCGGGCGGCCATGGCGGCGGACCCACGCTGGGCGGAATTTTCGCGGCGCAACCGGGAGCTGGGGGCAGTCGTGCGCCTGCACTCACGGCTGATGCGGCCGACCGGTTTTTCGCCCTTGCAGTAAACCCTGCACACCCCTTCTCACCGCCCTTACGGAACAACGCCATGCAACCTCTGCAATGCGACGTACTGGTCATTGGCGCTGGTGCCGCGGGCCTGGCGGCCGCCGTGACTGCTGCACACCATGGCCAGCAGGTAATCATCGCCGAAAAGGCCACCCACCTGGGTGGCACCAGCGCCTGGTCGGGCGGCTGGCTGTGGATACCCCGCAACCCGCTGGCCGTTGCCGAGGGCATCGTCGAGGCAGGCGACGCCCCGGAGCGCTACCTGCGCGCGCAAACCCATGTCAGTGAACTGGATGCGCGCCAACGGGCGTTTCTGCACCACGGCCCGGAAATGGCGGCGTTTTTCCAGCGGCACACTGCCGTGCAGTTTCAAAGCGGCAGCCGCATGCCCGACATGCACGCAGGTGACGGCAGTGCGCACGGCGGCCGCTCGCTGTGCGCACTGCCCTACGACGGGCGCCGGCTGGGGCCTTGGCTGCGCAAGCTGCGCCCGCCGCTGGACATTGTCAGCCTGGCCGGCATGGGCATTGCCGGGGGCGCCGACATGACCGCCTTCTTCAACGCCACCCGCTCGCCCAAGGCGGCCATGCATGTCGGCAGGCGGCTGCTGCGCCATGGCCGCGATCTGCTGCTGCACCGTCGCGGCCAGCAGCTGGTCAATGGCAACGCGCTGGTGGCACGCCTGCTGCGCAGTGCGCTCGATCTGGGCGTGACCGTGCTGACCGGCAAAGCAGCCACGCGCCTGCTGGGCTCAGGCCGGGTCGGCGGCGCACAGTTTGCCGACGGCCAGGTGATTCATGCGCGCCGTGGCGTGGTGCTGGCTTGCGGGGGCTTCCCGCATGATCGTCAGCGTATTGCGCAACTGGTGCCGCATGCGCCGCAGGGTCACCAGCATTACTCTGCCGCGCCCCGGGAAAACACCGGGGACGGCCTGCGCCTGGGCGAACAGGCCGGTGGCCAGGTACATAGCTGCGGTGCCCATGCCGGGGCTTGGGCACCGGTGTCGCAGGTGCCACGCCGCGATGGCAGTCATGGCCACTTTCCACACCTGGTCGACCGCGCCAAACCCGGTTTCATTGCGGTACGCAGCGATGGCCGGCGCTTCGCCAACGAGGCCGATTGCTACCACGACTTCATGAATGCATTGTTCGCCGCCACGCCGCAGGGCGAGCCGGCGCAGGCCTGGCTGATCTGCGACCATGCCGCGCAACGGCGCTATGGCATTGGCTGGGCCAAACCCTTTCCGTTCCCCACCGGCATCTACCAACGCTGTGGCTACTTGCACAAGGGCGACAGCCTGGCCCAACTGGCACAGCGCTGTGGCATCGATGCGGCGCAGTTGCAGTGCACGGTGGCGGCGTTCAACCAGCATGCGGCCCAGGGCCTGGACCCCGTTTACGGCCGCGGCGTGTCAGCCTATAACCGCGCCCAAGGGGAACCCTTGCACGGGCCCAACCCCTCGCTACGGCCCCTGCTGAACGGGCCGTTCTACGCGGTCAAGCTGTTGCCCGGCAGCCTTGGCACGTTTGCCGGCCTGGCAACAGACGCGGCGGCCCGGGTGCTGAACGAGCAGGCGCAGCCTATTCCCGGGCTGTATGCGGTGGGCAACGATATGCACAGCGTGATGGGCGGGCACTACCCGAGCGGCGGTATTACCCTGGGGCCGGGCATGACCTTTGGCTATATCGCTGGCAAGGCGTTGAGCAGTTCCGGGGCGGGTTTGCCCGACCTGCTGCATCCCTTGCCAGCGCCATTCAACGCTGTCTAAAGCCGCTATCAGGCGAAGCGGGCCCGCGCCGCATGCAGCTTCTTGTAGCTCTCGATCAACCGCAGGTGCCGGTCGAGGCCTTCGAGCTTCATGCTGGTCGGGGTCAGGCCATGGAAGCGGACGCTGCCGTCAACCGAGCCCAGCACCGCGTCCATGCGCGCATCGCCGAACATGCGGCGGAAGTTGGCCTCGTAGTCGCCCAGCTCCAGTTCGTCATCGAGTTGCACCTCCAGCACCACATTCAGCGCCTGGTAGAACAGGCCACGTTCGACGGTGTTGTCGTTGAACTGCAAGAACGCCTCGACCAGCTCCTTGGCATCTTCGAAGCGCTGTACGGCCAGGCAGATCAGCAGCTTGAGTTCAAGAATGGTCAGCTGGCCCCAGGCAGTGTTCTCGTCGAACTCCACGCCGATCAGCGTGGTGATGGTGGTGTAGTCATCGACATCGCAGTTGTCCAGGCGCTTGAGCAGCAGTTTCAGCGAGCGGCTGTCGAGGCTGTGCAGGTTGAGGATGTCGGCACGGAACGCCAGGGCGCGGTTGGTGTTGTCCCAGATCAGGTCTTCGACCGGGTAGATCTCGGAATAACCCGGCACCAGGATACGGCAGGCTGTGGCGCCCAGGTTGTCGTACACCGCCATGTACACTTCCTTGCCCATGTCTTGCAGAATGCCGAACAGCGTGGCGGCCTCCTGCTGGTTGGAGTCTGCGCCGTGGCCAGAGAAGTCCCACTCGACGAACTCGAAGTCGGCCTTGGCGCTGAAGAAACGCCACGACACCACCCCGCTGGAATCGATGAAGTGTTCGACGAAGTTGTTCGGTTCGGTCAGCGCATGGCTTTCGAAGGTCGGTTGCGGCAGGTCGTTCAGGCCCTCGAAGCTGCGCCCCTGCAGCAGTTCGGTAAGGCTGCGTTCCAGCGCCACTTCCAGGCTTGGGTGGGCACCGAACGAAGCGAAAACGCCACCGGTGCGCGGGTTCATCAGGGTCACGCACATGACCGGGAACTCCCCCCCCAGCGAGGCATCCTTGACCAGTACCGGGAAGCCCTGCGCTTCCAGGCCCTGGATACCCGCGAGGATGGCCGGGTACTTGGCCAGGACCTCGTGCGGCACATCCGGCAGGCACAATTCGCCTTCGAGGATTTCACGCTTCACCGCCCGCTCGAAGATTTCCGACAGGCACTGCACCTGCGCCTCGGCCAGGGTGTTGCCAGCGCTCATGCCGTTGCTGAGGAACAGGTTTTCGATCAGGTTGGACGGGAAGTACACCACTTGCTGGTCAGACTGGCGCACGAACGGCAGCGAGCAGATCCCGCGCGCCGTGTTGCCGGAGTTGGTGTCGTACAGGTGAGAGCCGCGCAGCTCGCCGTCGGGGTTGTAGATTTCCAGGCAATGCGCATCGAGAATCTCGGCCGGCAGCGCGTCGCGCGGGCCGGGCTTGAACCACTGCTCGTCGGGGTAATGCACGAACGCGGCATTGGCCAGGTCTTCGCCCCAGAACTGGTCGTTGTAGAAGAAATTGCAGTTCAGGCGTTCGATGAACTCGCCCAGCGCCGAGGCCAGTGCGGCCTCCTTGGTAGCCCCCTTGCCGTTGGTGAAGCACATGGGCGACTGCGCGTCGCGAACATGCAGCGACCACACATTGGGGACGATATTGCGCCATGAGGCGATCTCGATCTTCATCCCCAGCCCGGCGAGAATGCCCGACATGTTGGCGATGGTCTTCTCCAGCGGCAGGTCCTTGCCAGGGATGCAGGTGCTGGTATCGGACACCGGCATCAGCAAGCCCTGCGCATCGGCGTCGAGGTTGTCGACCACCTCGATGACGAACTCCGGGCCGGTCTGCACCACTTTCTTCACCGTGCAGCGGTCGATGGAACGCAGGATACCCTGGCGGTCCTTTTCGGAAATGTCCTCGGGCAGTTCCACCTGGATCTTGAAGATCTGGTTGTAGCGGTTTTCCGGGTCGACAATGTTGTTCTGCGACAGGCGGATGTTTTCTGTCGGTATGTCACGGGTCTGGCAGTAAAGCTTGACGAAGTAAGCCGCACACAAGGCCGAAGACGCCAGGAAGTAGTCGAACGGGCCCGGGGCCGAACCATCGCCTTTGTAGCGGATCGGCTGGTCGGCGATCACCGTGAAGTCGTCGAACTTCGCTTCGAGGCGCAGATTGTCGAGAAAGTTAACCTTGATTTCCATGCGGGATTACCGTGATTTAAGCGTGCAAGACGAAATTGGCCGGCATTATCCGGGTTTTTACCGCGCACGTCCTGCCTGGCTGCCCAGTTGCGCATTCCAACGGATTACTTGCCTGATTCTCTGAACCTGCCACCCGGTTCAAACCGGGGGCCGCTGGCCTGTGCTAGCGTTTCCCCACCGGGGAACAATGTATTCCCCACCCGACATGACCCCGCGACAACAACCGATGACTGGCAGGTGAACCATGGAACTACGCATCAACCAGAAGACCTACCAGGTCGAGGCGGACGCCGACACGCCCCTCTTGTGGGTGATCCGCGATGACCTGGGGCTGACCGGCACCAAGTATGGCTGCGGCCTGGCCCAGTGCGGCGCGTGTTCGGTACTGGTCGACGGCAACGTGGTCCGTGCCTGCGTCACCCCGGTGGCCGGCGTGGTCGGCCGCGAGGTCACCACCATCGAAGCGATCGAAGCCGACCCGGTCGGCCAACGGGTGGTCACGGCGTGGGTCGACCACCAGGTGGCTCAGTGCGGCTACTGCCAGTCCGGCCAGGTGATGGCGGCCACCGCGCTGCTCAAGCACACGCCCAAACCCAGCGCCGAGCAGATCGACGCAGCCATGGTCAACCTGTGTCGCTGCGGCACCTACAACGCCATCCATGCCGCCATGCACGACTTGGCCCAAGGGGAGCAGGCCTGATGAACACACCCGTCGATACCCCTGCCGAACTGCTCGGCCTGCAGCGCGGCGAAACGGTCAACCTGTCACGCCGTCGCTTCCTCGCCGGCACTGCCGTGGGCGCACTGGTGCTGGGCTTCGGCCTGCCGGTGGGCGTGCCGCGGGTGCAAGCCGCCGCCGTGGCCACAGCAGAACGCGGCACCCAAGTGCCAGCGTTTCTGGAAATTCGCCCAGACGGTACGGTGCGCCTGCTCAGCCCGTTCATGGAAGGCGGCCAGGGCCCGTTCACCGCCATGGCCCAGATCGTCGGTGAAGAGCTGGACGTGGACCCCGCGCACTTCGTGGTCGAAAGCGCGCCACCCGGCGAAGCCTATGTGGTGATGGAAAACGGCATGCGGATTACCGGCGGCAGCATGTCGGTACGCATGAGCTACCCCACCATGCGCCGCCTGGGCGCCCTCGCCCGGGCCATGTTGCTGCAGGCTGGCGCCGAAAAACTGGGCGTGCCGGTGGCCGAACTGTCGAGCACCCCGGGTAACGTGGTACATACCACGAGCGGCCGCTCGGTGCCTTACGGCGAACTGGCCGGGCGGGCCATGGACCTGCCGGTACCCGACCCGGCCAGCGTCGAGCTGCGCGACCCTGGCCAGTTCCGCTGGATCGGCAAGCCGGTTCGGCGCCTGGATGCCTACGACAAATCCACCGGCAAAGCCCAATACTGCATCGACATCAAGGTGGACGGCATGCTCCACGCCGCGGTGCAGCATGCGCCGCGCCTGGGCATGACCGTTGGCAGCCTGCGTAACGAAGGCCAGGTCAAGGCCATGAACGGCGTGCACTCGGTGCATCAGTTGCCAGGGGCGGTAGCGGTGGTCGCTGAACGCTGGTGGCACGCCAAGCGCGCCGTCGAAGCCCTTCAAGTCGATTGGCAAGAGCCCTCCGCCGACAGCACCCTGCGGGCGATGCCGGCTGATTTTTCCAGCGACGGCTGGCGCGAGCACCTGGCCACGGTCGATGGCCCGGCGCGCGATGAAGAAAACGAAGGCGATGTAGCGGGTGCCTTGGCCAATGCCAAGACCCGGGTCGAGGCCAGCTACCACAACCAGTACCTGAACCATGCCCAGCTGGAGCCACCGTCGGCCCTTGCCCGCTTCAATGCCGATGGCACGCTGGATGTCTGGCTGCCCAACCAGGCCCCGGACATGTTCCGTGACGACATCGCCCAACGCACCGGCCTGCAAACCAGCCAGATCAACCTGCACTCGCCACTGTTGGGCGGCTTCTTCGGCCGCCATTTCCTGTACGAATCGGCCAACCCCTACCCGCAGGCCATTGCCCTGGCCAAGGCGGTGGGCCGGCCAGTCAAACTGATCTGGAGCCGCGAAGAAGAGTTTCTGCGTGATGTACTGCGCCCGGTCGCCGTGGTGAAGTTCCGCGCTGGGCTCGATGCCGACGGCCTGCCGGTGGCCATCGAAGCGGTCAGCGCCACCGAAGGCCCGACCGAGGCCCTGGCGGGCAAGCAGGGCGACAAGGTCGACCCCACCGCGCTTGAGGGGCTGTCGGGCAAGGCCTATGCCATCGCCAACAAACGCATTGCCCAGGTCTATGTCAAAGGCCCGGCCATGCTCGGCTACTGGCGCTCGGTGGGCAACTCGCTGAACGACTTCTTCTATGAGTCGTTTCTAGACGAACTGGCCGACAAAGGTGGCAAGGACCCGTTCGAACTGCGCCTGCACCTGCTGCGCGACAACCCCCGGCTGACCACCCTGCTGAACGCGGTCGCCGACTTGTCCGGGGGCTGGAAGCGCGGGCCGTTCACCGCCGAAGATGGCAGCAAGCGGGCCCGTGGCTTGGCCATGGCCTCGCCCTTCGGCTCGCACGCTGCCGTCATCGCCGAAGTGTCGATGGAGAACGGCCAGGTCAAGGTGCACGATATCTGGCAGGCCATCGACCCCGGCAGTATCGTCAACCCGGCCATCATCGAGCACCAGGTCAATGGGGCGGTGGCGTTGGGCCTGTCGCAGACGCTGGTGGAAGAAGCGGTGTACGTGGATGGCAAGCCGCGCGCGCGCAATTACGACCTGTACCCGATCCTGCCGCCTTCGCGCATGGCACGGGTACATGTGCGCATTGTCGAAAGCGGGGCGAAAATGGGCGGCATTGGCGAACCGCCACTGCCCGCAGTCGCGCCGGCAGTGGCCAACGCGGTGGCGCAACTAACCGGCCAGCGCGTACGCAGCCTGCCAATGAGCCGCCACACCTTCAGCTGACGCACGAGGATTGCCCCATGACCCATCGCTTCGCAAGAACCGCTGGTTGGCTGGCGCTGCCGTGCCTGATCGCGGCGGGCCTGCTGGCCTGGTATGTCACCCGCGAGCCCGCTTCGCCGTTCACCGACGCGCAGGCGGACACCGCCGCCGCAGCGCTGGTCAGCCGTGGCGAATACGTGGCCCGGCTCAGCGACTGCGTCGCCTGCCACAGCCTGCCAGAGGGCCAACCGTTCGCCGGCGGGCTACAAATGGCCACCCCGCTGGGGGCCATTCATGCCACCAACATCACCCCCGATCGCGACACTGGCATCGGCGCCTACAGCCTGGCGGACTTCGACCGCGCCGTGCGCCACGGCGTGGCACCCGGTGGCCGGCGCCTGTACCCGGCCATGCCCTACCCCTCGTACGCCAAACTCAGCGATGACGACGTAAAGGCGCTGTATGCGTTTTTCATGCACGGCGTGCAGCCGGCCAAGCAAGCCAACCTGCCCAGCGATATCCCGTGGCCGCTGAACCTGCGCTGGCCCATTGCGCTGTGGAACGGCCTGTTTGCCCCGACCGCGCCGTACACCGCCCAGGCGGGGCAGGACGCGCAGTGGAACCGAGGTGCCTACATCGTCCAGGGCCCTGGCCACTGCGGCAGTTGCCACACGCCGCGTGGCCTGGCGTTCAACGAAAAGGCCCTGGACGACAGCGGCACAGCGTACCTGGCCGGGGCATTGCTCGATGGCTGGTATGCACCGAGCCTGCGTGCGGACCACAACACCGGGCTGGGGCGCTGGAGCGAAGCTGAAATCGCCCAGTTCCTCAAGACCGGCCGCAACCGCCATGCCGTGGTATTCGGTTCGATGACCGAGGCATTCAACAACTCCACCCAGTTCATGACTGACGACGACCTGGCCGCCATCGCCCATTACCTGAAGTCGCTGCCCGGTGACCCTCAGCGCGATGGCGCGCCCTGGCAGTACCAGGCGGTGTCGGCTGCCGAGCGGCTGGACGCCCCCGGGGCGCACACCTACGTGACCCGCTGCGCGTCGTGCCATGGCCTGGACGGCAAGGGCCAGGCGCCATCGATGCCACCACTGGCCGGGGCTACATCGGCTTTGGCCAAAGAAGACGCGTCGGCGATCAATATCACCTTGAACGGTTCACAGCGGGTAGTGTCTGCTGGAGTGCCTGATGCTTACCGTATGCCGGCCTTTCGCGAGCAACTGGGGGACAAGGAGATCGCCGAAGTGCTGACGTTCGTGCGCTCGGCCTGGGGCAACCAGGGCGGCGCGGTGGACGCGCAGGCGGTAAGCAAGTTGCGCGGGCACACCGACCCGGCCAGCAGTAGCCCCATCATCTTGCATATGCGCTGAAGGGGGCATGCCTGAGCCAACCTTCTCGACAGTGTTGTAACGGAGTTTCCATGGAAAGCATCGACCTGCTGGTGCTGCGCACCACCCGCGACTGGCTTGCCGGCGGCCACCGCGCCCTGCTTGCCACGGTCGCCCGTACGTGGGGCTCTTCACCGCGCCCGGTCGGCTCGATGATGGCGCTGCGCAGCGATGGCCGGGTGGTTGGCAGCGTATCCGGTGGCTGTATTGAGGACGACCTGATCCACCGCTACACCAGCGCCTATGGCGGCCCCGGCATGCCCAGCGGCCAGCCGCAGGTGGTGCGCTACGGCGTCAGCGCCGACGAAGCCCACCGTTTCGGCCTGCCCTGCGGCGGCACCCTTGAACTGGTGCTGGAGTTCGCGCCCGCGTTGTCGCACCTGGAACAACTGCTGGCCAGCCTGGACAGCGGCAACCTGATGTGTCGCGAACTCGACTTGCACACGGGTGCTGCCAGCCTGGTTGCCACCGCTACCCCACAACTGTTCAGGTTTGATGGCCAGCGCCTGTGCAGCACCCTTGGGCCTGGTTACCGCCTGCTGCTGATCGGTGCTGGCGCCCTGGCCGAGTACCTCGCAACCATGGCCCTGTTCAACGGTTTCAGTGTCTCGTTGTGCGACCCGCGCCCGGAATACACGGCAGGCTGGAGCATCCCCGGCGTTACCCTGCTGCCAGGCATGCCAGACGATGTGGTCCGTGCCTTCAAGGCGGATGTGCGCAGCGCCATCGTTGCCGTCAGCCATGACCCGAAGCTGGACGACCTGGCCTTGCTCGAAGCCTTGCACAGCCCGGCCTTCTACATTGGCGCCATCGGCTCGCGACGTAACAGCCAACTGCGCCGTGAGCGGCTAATCGAGCATTTCGGCGAAAGCGAAGCGTCGCTGCAGCGTTTGCATGGGCCGATAGGCATCTATATCGGCAGCAAGACCCCGGCGGAAATCGCCGTCAGCGTGATGGCCGAGCTGCTGGCGGCAAAAAATGATGTGCATTTGCCTGGCGCGGTCAACGTCAGCAACGCCAAGGAAGCCGAGCAGCTGGCCCACGCGCTGTAGCAACGGCCTGCGCACGGCCTGTCATTGCCATTGCTCCATGTTCTGCTTCAACAACTGCTGCGGCAGGGCTCCGCCCACGATCCTGGCCATTTCCCGGGCCAGTGCTGCGCGCAGCTGTGGTTGGTTGCAGGGTGAATTATGCGAAATGGCCAGGTACAACCCTTCACTGGAGACCGGTGGCTGCAGTACCTGCACGGCACCGCCAATACCCAGTGTGCGCGCCAGGGCCATGCCTGGGTACTGTTCGTAAACCACGTAGGCACTGCGCTTGTGCACCAGTTTTTCGAACGCCTGGCGAGCAGTGGGTACCGCTTCGAGCGTGAGATGAGCCTGCGCGTACTCATCGAACTGCTGGCCATGGCTGTTGTTCACCAACGTACCGCCCTTGCGGCCCTTCAGGTCCGCCCATTGCCGGTAGGCAAAGGCGTCACCCTGGCGCACCCAGACCACGCTGGGGGTGGCCAGGAACGGTGGCTCGATGAAGTCCATGTGCTGTTGCCGCGCCTCGGTGCGAAAGTACCCGGCCAGAAGGTCGATCCGACCAGTGCGCACTTCTTCCTGCGCGCGTGACCACGGCCCCGCGTAAACCACGTCGATCTCCAGCCCGAGCTGCTTGCCCAGGTGCTTGAGCAAATCGGCATTGGCACCCATCAACTGCTGCGGGTTGCGCGGATCGCGCCACAGGTAAGGCGGGTATTCCGGGTTACCGGTGGCGGTCAGCCGCCGGCATGTGTCATCGGCTACCGCCGCCAGGGGCAGCAGCATCAGGCACAACAAGGGCAAGGCGTGGCGCAGGCAACGCTTGATCATCAACGACCCTCGGCAGTTGTAACTTCGCCGCCCCGCTGGGTGACCAATGGCTTGAGCAATGCTGGTCGGCTGCATCAGGTGTGGGGCTGCATACAGTCTGGACCATCAGAGGCCGACTAGCGGACCTTTTATGGGCAAAAAAAGGAGTGCGGCCCATCGCCGGCAAGCCGGGCTCCCACAGGAAGCAGTGCAGACCTCAAGCTTTGCGCCCCCTGTGGGGGCTGATGGGCTGCCAGCAGGGCCTAACTGACCTGCCGCTTGGCCGCCTTCTTGGCGATGGCCTTCATGCGCGTGGCCGCCCGCTGCACGGTCGCCATCTTCTCGGGGCGCTTCATGCCCCGCCATTTGCGGATTTCCTCGCGGGTACGACCGCAGCTCACGCACAGCTCACTGTTGAGCTGGCACAGCGAAACGCAGGGGTTGTCGATGTCTTTGGCCATATGCCGTTCAGCCGGGCAATTCAGCCCGCGCGCGCGCGCCAGCATCCTTGAACACTTTGCTCACTTCATCGGCCTTGACCTTGTTGACCGAGTAGGCGGCCACCAGCTCGTCGACAACGCGTAGGCCTTGCTCCAAGGCCGTCTGCAATTGGTCGGCGTCGCAAGCGTCAGCGATATCCCCAAGGTAAGGCGCGATGAGGTAAACGTAACGGTCTTGCAGCTTGAGCGCTTCCAGCGCATCGAGAGCATGCTGGAACCGCTCGGCTGCGGCAGGGCTCATGCTCAGTTTATCGAAATGAATCAGGCTCACACGGTCAGTGGCCATTATTACGAATCTCCGTTTCCTGGTACGGCCGGGCCCGCACGCGACAGCGCTTCTACGGTGCTTGATGTGCGGCCCCGGGTAATGCTCACCAGCGTACCAGAAGCCGAGACAGAAAGGGCCAATGCCCCCAGAACTAAAAGTATTTGCCAAGTCGCGCAAGGGCAGCCCCAGGACGCTATCGGGACAGGTGCCGGCGCCGACCGCGCAGGATAATCCCGCCAGCACTCCACCCGGCCGAGGCGCCAACGCCCTCGGTAGCTCACACAACTACAAGCCTGCACGAACAGGCAAGCCACACAGGGGCCTCAGCATTCATGGTAAAGGAACACATCAACGAAACACTTGACCTTGGCGTTACCGACCCCTCGAAAACCGCAGAAGCCCGCCAGGACCGGCGCTTCGAGGGCAAGCTGGACTGGGTGGTCTTCGGTTTCACCAGCATCCTGGCCATCGCTTTCGTGCTTTGGGGCTTCATCAACCAGGCCAGCCTGGCGCGCAGTGCCTCCACCGCTCAATCGTGGGTCATTCTCAACTTTGGCTGGTTCTTCGTACTGACCTCCACCCTGTTCGTGGTGTTCGTGCTGTGGCTGGCCGCCAGCCGTTACGGGCGGGTACCGCTTGGCCGTGATGGCGAACAGCCAGAGTTTCGCACGGTGTCCTGGGTGGCGATGATGTTCAGTGCCGGCATGGGTATCGGCCTGATGTTCTTCGGCGTGGCCGAGCCGCTGTCGCACTACGTGTCACCGCCGCCCGGCTCGGCCAGCGGGCAGACCAGCGAAGCGATGCAGGTCGCCATGGCGACCACCCTCTTCCACTGGACCTTGCACCCTTGGGCCATGTACGCCATCGTCGGCCTGGTCATCGCCTACGGGACCTTCCGCCGGGGCCGCTCACAGTTGATTTCCGCGGCCTTCCGGCCGTTGATCGGCAAGCACGCCAACGGCCCGCTTGGCCGGCTGATCGACATGATGGCAATCTTCGCCACGCTGTTCGGCTCGGCGGCCTCGCTGGGCCTGGGCGCCCTGCAGATCGCCGGCGGGTTGGAATACAACGGCTGGATCGAGAGCCCCGGCAAGCTGTTCTACATCTCCATCATCACCCTGCTGACCATCGCCTTCGTCTCGTCGGCGGTATCGGGCATCGGCAAGGGCATCCAGTGGTTGTCCAACATCAACATGGTGCTGGCCCTGGTGCTGGCGCTGTTCGTGTTCATGGTCGGGCCGACCCTGCTCATGCTGAACCTGCTGCCGACCTCGCTCGGCATCTACATCAAGATGCTGCCGGAAATGATGGCCCGTACCAACGCCAGCGGTGGCGAGCAGATGAACAGCTGGCTGGCCGGCTGGACAGTGTTCTATTGGGCCTGGTGGATTTCCTGGACGCCGTTCGTGGGCATGTTCATTGCCCGCATCAGCCGTGGCCGCACCATCCGCCAGTTCGTTACCGGCGTGCTGCTGGTGCCGAGCCTGGTCAGCCTGGTGTGGTTCACCATCTTCGGCGGCGCGGCCGTCGATGCCCTGCGCGAAGGTGCTTTCCAGCTGGCCAACGGGGCAGTCAACAGCAACCATGCGTTGTACCAGTTGCTGGACAGCTACCCACTGGCCTCTGCGACGTCAGTGCTGGTGATGGTGCTGGTGGGCATCTTCTTTGTCTCGGGCGCCGACGCAGCGTCGCTGGTGATGGGCACGCTGTCGGAGCACGGCACCACCGCACCTTCGCGGCGCACGGTGATCTTCTGGGGCGCGCTGACCGGGACGGTCGCGGCCATCATGTTGGCGATCGGCGACCCACGGGACCCTGGCGAAGCGCTGACCGGGCTTCAGAACCTGACGATCGTGGTGGCCCTGCCGTTTGTGGTGGTGATGGTGCTGCTTTGCCTGGCGCTGTACCGCGACCTGCGCAAGGACCCGATGATGCTGCGCCAGCTGCGCGGCAACGAGCTGATCGAAAAAGCCGTGCTGTATGGGGCGGTGAAGCATGGCGAAGAGTTCTATATCGTGGTGCAGGAGAAAAAGGCGTCGGTCAAGACGGCGCAGGCTGCGAGCGAAACCGCAGACACCTGAACCCGCGCAGCGGTAACGGCTACTGCCCAAAAAAAAGCGCCCCACAGGGTAATGCCTGTCAGTTGACCGTTACTGGGGCTGCTTTGCAGCCCTTCGCGGGCACGCCCGCTCCCACAGGTTTGGCGCTGAACTCAAGAACTGCGCGATCCCCTGGACTGCCCCAAATTACTTAACTGACTTGCATTGCCCAAGGGGCGCAAAACATTCACCCAAACCAAAGGAGCTGGAAAGCTACCAAGGTGAATTCACAGGATCGACAGTGGGTACTCGACGATCAGCCGCACTTCGTCCAGGTCCGACTCGAACGCCGTGGCGCGGGTGGTGGCCTGGCGTACGCGCAGCGCCAAGTCCTTGGCCGCACCGCTCTGCACCACGTACTTGACCTCGATATCGCGCTCCCAGCGTTTCTGATCGGTCAGCGGGTTGCCATCGGCACCCCGGCGCATATATACGGCGTTGGCGTTGCTGTAGTCCGCGTCGCTACCTTTGCCGTAGCGGGTCATGAACGACAACCCAGGCACGCCATAGGCCGCCATGTTCAGGTCATAGCGCAGCATCCACGAACGCTCCTTGGGCGAGTTGAAGTCGCTGTACTGGATGGAGTTGTCGAGGAAGATCGAGTCGGCCTGGCGCAAGTAATCGAAGTCGTCGTCGCCATTGTTGCGCTGGTGGGTGAGCGCAAGGGTGTGGGCACCGAAACGCACGCCCAGCTTGGCACTCCAGATATCGTTGTCGAAAGCACCCAGGCGCTGGCGCCCCTCGTCCACGGCCTTGTAGTAATTGAAACCGCCAATCAGCGCCAGTTGCTCGCCAAGCGGCCAACTCAGGCTGGTGCCGGCGTAGTACTGGTTCCAGACATCCTTGAGCCGGCTGCTGAACAGGCTGACACTGGCATATTCGTTGAGGGTGTAGTCGCCGCCGCCGTAGGCGATCCAGGGCGAGTCCACCGGGCCGCCGTAGAATGTGGCGAAGTTTTCCCGCATGCCGCTGGACATGGGCTGGCTCATGGCATGCAGGCGCCCCGCCTGCAAAGTCAGGTCCTTGATGCTGGTGTTCTCCAGGGTCACGCCCCGAAAGCTCTCGGGCAACAGCCGTGAGTCGCCTGCGGCGACCACCGGGTTAACCGGAAACACATCGCCCACCTTCAATACCGTATCGAAGAGGCGCACCTTGGCCGCGCCGCCAACCTTGGTGTATTCATCGCGCGCCTGGCCGTCATGGTCTACCGGCAATACATCGAACGAACTGCGCCCGCCGTTACGGCCGCCGCCGGTATCGAGCTTGAGGCCGAGCATGGCAAACGCGTCCACGCCGATACCGACCGTGCCTTCGCTAAAGCCCGACTCGAAGCGGGCGATCACGGCGTGAGCCCAGGCCTCGGAGTAGCCATTGTCAGCCGCTTTGCGCGGGTTGTGCGTGGGCGCTGCAGCGTCGCGGTTGTCACGGTTGAAGTAGAAGTTGCGGTTGAGCACATCGAGGGTGCTACCTTCGATGAAGCCGTCCGTGTTCTTTTCGGCGGCCAGTGCCTGGCCACCGACGCTGGCCAAGGCCAGGCATGCAGCCAGTTTAAGGGGGTATCTGCAAGTCATCGGATGCTCCTTGAACGTCGCATTTGTTTTTATGTCGGCGTTGCGAGATTGCCCCTCGGCAGATAACGCCAGGATGATCCCCGCATTACAATTGCGTCATCGGCGGCGCCCCGGCACGGCTTGGGCGCTGCAACATCCTGCAGACATTTCCGACGCCAGGCAGTGAACCTGCTGACAAAAAAAAGGTCATTCGCTGACGGTCAACTCACCGACCGGTTCATCGGCCCAGTCACCGGCCTACTTTTTCTCCGTTGCAGCGAAGACCAACATGCCCGATTCCCGCCCAACCGCCTCCGCCCTCCCTGCCCTGCGCGGCAGCCTGATCGCCGCCCTGCTGGCGCTTGCCGCACCCGTGCATGCCGAACAGCCCGCCAGCGACGCACGCTGGGTCAGCGACAGCCTGAGCACCTATGTGCGTAGCGGGCCGACCGACGGCCATCGCATTGTCGGCACCCTCAAGTCCGGGCAAAAGCTGACCCTGCTTGGCAGCCAGGGCAAGTACAGCCAGGTGCGCGGCCAGAATGGCGACGTGGTGTGGATCCTCAGCGATGACCTGCAGGCGGTTCCCGGCCAGAACGAACGGCTGCCGCTGCTGGATGCGCAGGTGACAGAGCTCACCGGCCAACTGAAGACCATCGACGACAGCTGGAAAAACCGCGTGCAGGGCATGCAGGAAACCCTGGACTCCCGCAAGAAGCTGATCGATGAGCTGGAGGCACGCAACAAGGCGCTCAACGAGCAATACGACCAGAGCCAGTCGGAGCTGCGCGACACCCAGGCGCGCCTGGGCGATGAGAACAAACAGGTGATGATGCGCTACATGGTCTACGGTGGCAGCATCGCCGGCGCGGGCCTGCTGGCGGGGCTGATCCTGCCGGCGCTGACCCGCGGGCGCAAGAAGAATGACCGCTGGTTCTGAACGGCGTCAGGCACCGCGCTGCGACTGCAGATCTTGGAACTTCGCCAGCTCTTCGCGGCAGAACGCCACGAACAACTGCGCCGGCTTGGTCAGCTGTACACGCTTCAACCAAGCCGCGGCCAGCCCCGACAGCGCCACCGGCTCGGTGATGTCCAGCATGACCAGGCGCTGGCCGTCGTAGGTGTAGGGCGAATGCGGCCGGGTGACCAACAGCGAAAACCCGAACCCCTGCCCGACCATGCCGCGCACCATCTCGATCGAGGGCGAACTGAAGACGATGTTCGGCGTGAGGCCCAGTTCGTTGAACAGGCTGACGAAGTAAGTACGGCTGGGCGCCACGTCCAGCAAGATCATCGGCTCCGGGCACAGGTCGCGCAGCGAGACCTGGCCCTGGCTGGCAAAACGGTGGTTCTCCGGCAGCAATACGTACGGTTTTTGCGGCGGCATCAGCGGCTCGGCCTCGATGGTGCCATCGAGGTCGTGATCATAGAGAAACGCCAGGTCGAAGCTCCCTGCGGTCAGGCCCTGGATCAGGTCCTGCTGCTCGCCGTCGCGCAGGCGGATATCCACGCCAGGGTAGCGCTGGCGGAAACCGGCAATCAGCCGTGGCAGGTACAACGGCGCCACGGTTTCGAAGCAACCGATATCGATTTGCCCGGCCACGGTGTCATTGTCGGCCAGGGCGTTTTGTTCGAACTCATGGGCCATTTGCAGCAGCGACTTGGCCTTGGCGTAAAAGCGCTTGCCGCTGGGCGTCAACGACACACCCTGAGCATGGTGGCGGATGAACAACTGCACCCCGAAGCTTTCCTCCAGGCCTTTGATGGCCGTGGAAATCGACGGCTGGGCGATGTAAAGCTGGCGCGAAGCCTCCGCCACGCTACCGGCTTCTACCGTGGTGACGAAGTACTTGAGTTGTCGCAGGGTATAGGCAGCCACGCTTACCTCTCTGGCGCCGGCCTGGGCGCACGGGAATCGGGATCATGGCTGACACTTTACCCCCGCAGGCGCCCGGGCGGTGGCTGGCGGATCAAGCATTTGCCTATGGCTTGAGCAGGTTTTCCCTGGGTAGGCTCAAGCGCACTGGTCAAATGGCCCTCAGCGTCTTTACTAATGCTTATCGACCCTAGGCATACGGTGTGCACTCATGAAGATCGTCGTCACCAGCATCCTCGTCGACAATCAAGCCAAAGCCCTTGCTTTCTACCATTACGTACTCGGTTTCGAGCCCAAGCAGGACATCCCCATGGGCGACCACCGCTGGCTGACCCTCACCTCGCCCAACGACCCCAACGGCGTTGAGTTGCTGCTGGAGGCGTACGACAGCGAACAGGCCCAGGCCAACCATGCGAGACTCAAGAAAGCCGGTACCCCTGCCACCTCCTTCGCCGTGCGTGACATTCAGGCAGAGTATGCCCGGCTCTGCGCCGCCGGCGTCCAGTTCACCCAGCACCCTACCAACAAGGGGGCGGTAACCGTCGCGGTGTTCGATGACACCTGCGGCAACCTGATCCAGATCGCACAGAAGCACTAACCCCATGCCGCTATGGCACTGCGCAACAATAAGGAAAACAGATGCGCCACGAATTCAGCGAAGTGCTCAATGACGGTGTCGACTACTTTCTGCTTGGCGATATCCAGTTGCTCGAACGGTTCAAGCAGGACCAGCAACTGCCCGATGACCTGGCCTACGCCTTCACCCATGACGACAGCGGCGACCAAGCCGTGAGTGAAGGTGTGGTGCTGCCACTGGCCGGGGTCGATAACCTGCCGTACCGCATTCTGTTCACCCTGGACAACCACACACCAGCGCTGCGCGAAGCTGGCAGCCGCCTGAAGCACCAGCGCAACGGCTATGTACTGCGCGTCGAGCACGGGGCGCTGATGCTGTATACCTGGCGGATCCTTCAGCACTTCACGCCCAAGACGCTGGGTGACTTCTTGGCGCGCTACCAGGTACCGGGGCGGCCGATCATCGAGCTGGACAATGGCTGGTATGACGTGGAGGTGCTGGCCGGCGCAGTGGTGCGCGACGCCTTGTACGAGCCAGCGTTCGAGTTCGTGTTGAAAAAGCGCTGGAACCGGGGCCGGCCGGCCACCGTGGACACTGGCTACGCGTTCGGGCTGCGCGGCTATCACGACTGATGGTTGCCTGCCCCGGTGTGCGGCGCCGCCAGGGTTAAGCCCCGAGGGGGTGCACCGCTGCCACTGGCGCTATCGGCCCCTTAAGCTCGACCTGGTTGCCATCCGGGTCGTAGCAGTACAGCGACGGCCCTTCGCCTTCGGCACCGTAGCGTTTCTCGGCAGGTTCCACCTGCACCCCCGCCGCTTGCAGGTAGGCCAGCAAGGCGGGCTCATCGAATGGCTCGATACGCAGGCAGAAATGATGCAGGTTGCGCCCCTCGGCGCCCGGCGCCGCACCACCGGTTCGCCCCAGCGGCCCGTCCAGCGTAACCAGGTCGATCATCGCCGTGCCCGTGGCCAGGTGCACCATGCCCAGGTCATCACGCACGCGGCTGACCGAACAGCCAAGCAGGTCGGTATAGAACGCCACGCTGCGCGGCAGGTCCCTGACCCGCAGTACCAGGTGGTCGATGTGCTGGATGGCGAAGGGTCGCATGGCGGGCTCCTGCTGGCCTGGGGGTGTACCACCATAGCGCAGGACACCAGGCCATCACCAGCACTCGCTACTCATTCACCAGGCGTTGCAGCATGCCCCCTTCGTGCCGCGCGATGATGCGCAGCAGTTGGTCGGCCAGCGCCCGGTCCGGCGCATCCAGGTGGAAATGATGACCGCCCGGGTGCCAGGACACCTTCGCATGGTCGGGCAAAGCTGCCTGGCGCTGGCTGAACGCATCGCCGGAAAATGCCCCCTGGCGGCCGAACATCAGGTACAACGGGCAGCGGATCTGGCTGAGCAGGTCGCACGCTTCGCGCTCGGTCAGCGGCATGGGTTCGGGCAGCACCAGCCGCGGGTCGTGGCGCCAGCAATAGCCCTCGCCCAGTTGCAACAGGTCGCGCATGGCCAACAAGCGGGCGGCGCCTTCGGACAGCTCGGTGTCCAGCCGCTCGCGGCGTTGCGCCAAGGCGGTGTCGAGGTCATCGAAGCGGGCGGCGCCCGGCTCGCCGAAGCCCGCTAGCTGGCTGCGCTGCACCATGCGCTTGAGCCGATAGGCCCGCGCCAGGTGCTGCACGCGGTCATCCTCGGCGACGGTGAACGGTGCCCCCATACCGTCGAGGAACGTCATGCTGGCGATGCCGCTGGTCATGGCCGCAAGCAGCGACGCCACCCCCGTGCCCATGCCGTGGGCCAGTACATGGAATTGGCTCAGGCCGAGGCTGTCGGCAACCGCCAGCATGTCCTCGGCGTGCTCCCACAGGTAATAGCCACTGTCGTGCCGGCGATGGTCGGAACGCCCATGGCCGACCAGGTCGGGGGCCACGACGAAACAGTGTTCGAGCAGCGGTGCCAAGCGGTCGAACGAGGCTGCATTGTCCAGCCAGCCATGCAAGGCCAAGACCGGCATGCCGTCCTCCCGGCCCCAGCAGCGCACCGCGATTTCGATGCCATTGTTGTCCAGCAAGTAATCCTTGGGTGTCGACGATGAACGCATGGGTAGCTTCCTGACTAAGGCCTGGCAAGGCCGCGACACCCCTACCTTGGCGCGATGCCGGCAGCCGCGTTGGTGCCGGGCCGACACTTGCATAGGCCAGACCGACACCCCTCAGCTGAACGGCGCCCCTTGCTCGCCGGCCACAGCGCCCTTCACTGCCCGCGCAGGTCCTCGAAGAATGCCTGCCGGCCATCGACCCGTGCAGACGCCCTTGGCGCCACTGCCGCTTCGCCGCTGGCGGCCTCGACGTGCCAATAGCAGTGCTGCACGGCTCGGGTCACTGCCACGTAGGCCAGGCGCTGCACTTCTTCCTTCTGCGCGGTATCGAACGGCTGGGCGTCTGCGGCCTTGCCCAACCCGGCCTGGCGGTAGACCTGGTTCTTGTAGGGGGAGCTGGTCAGGTACTGGCAGTCGCCGAGCATGAACACCGCGTCGGCCTGC
This sequence comes from Pseudomonas sp. BJP69, assembly GCF_007633355.1. Classification (NCBI taxonomy): domain Bacteria; kingdom Pseudomonadati; phylum Pseudomonadota; class Gammaproteobacteria; order Pseudomonadales; family Pseudomonadaceae; genus Pseudomonas; species Pseudomonas sp. BJP69. The sequence continues at coordinate 2,214,900 of NZ_CP041933.1, read as the reverse complement.
AGCCCCTTGGCACTGTGGTAGGTCAGCTGGCGCAGCCGGCGTTGCTCGGCCGGCAGCGCGGCCTCGGCTTGCACCACGCTTTGCAGGTGCTCGCTCATCAGTGCCCGGTCGCTGCCCTTGCGGTACAGCATCATCACCGTCTCGCCGCGCTGGTAGTGCTCCATCAGTGTCTGGCCCAAGGCTGCCTCATCCCGGTCGAAGACCTTGACCGGCGAGCCCGGCAATTGCGCGGCGGGGCCGCTGGCGCGGGCCTTCTTGCCGGCAATTGCCGGGGTGCCCTTGACCAGGTGCTCGGCGGCATCGATCACCTGTTGCTGGCAACGGTAGTTATCGACCAGCATCACGCGGGTGTTGGCCGGTGCAGCAAAGGCCTTGGTGAATTCCATGAAGTACTTGGGTGAACTGCCGCGCCAGCCATAGATCGACTGCCAGTCGTCGCCCACGCACAGCAGTGACGAATGCTGGGCATGCCGCCCGGTGTGCATGGCCGGGCCGCGTCGGCGTATTTCGCGCAAACTCGCACGCAGCCAGCTGACGATCTGTGGCGACACGTCCTGGAACTCGTCGATCATCAGGTGCGCCAATGGCCGCAACAGCGGGTCGGGTAGCAGGCGCAGGTTTTCCGGGTTGTTTTCGCCGAACAGGGCGAACATGCGGTTGTAGCTCATCACCGGTGGCGACAGGCCCAGCAGGTGCGCTTCCAGGGCTTTCCAGTACAAGGCCAGGGCCTCGAAGAACAGGGCGTCGCTGTCACCGCTGGGGAAACTCATCGACGCCACGGCCGTGTTCACCTCAAGGCCAAGGTTCTCGATGAAATTGGCAGCCCCCACGAACGCATCCAGCAGTGGCGCCGCCGCCAGCTCGCCCTTGACCTTGTACTCGAAGCCAGGGCCCGCCACGGCATCACCGGCCAGCGACGCTGCCAGGCGCCGAGCCATGGCGTAGTTGTCGAGCCAGATCAGCGGCCGGTCGCAGAACGCCTGCAACAAAGTGCGTTTGACCGCCCACTCACCGCGTACCGCCAGCTTGGCGCCAGGGCGCTGGTACTGCGCGCTTTCCGTCGGGTCGAAGCCGAGCACCAACAACGGCCCGCCCCCCGCCAGGCGCCCATGCACATGAAACCGGCTGCCACGGATCTCGACGGTATCGCGGCACGGTTCGATACCTGTGATCGGCCAGGCGCCGGCAGCGAACCAGAGGTCCTCGATCACATCACACAGCTCTTCGTCGCGCTGCGCAGCCAATTGCGTAACCTGGGCGCGTTTTTGCACCTCGGGGTTGTTCGGGTCCAGGGGTTTGAGCTGCAAGGCTTCGCTTCGCAGCAAGCCGACCAGCTCGGCAAAGCGTGGGCTTTCATGCAGCACGCGGCTGTAGCACTGGTTCAGTTGCTGGCGTTGGGCGTCATTCAAGCGCAGGTCGAACGGGTTGCTGTCGGCCTCGGCTTCGCGCCCGGCTGGCATGTCGCTGCCCAGCGTTTCGAAAGCACGCAGCTGATCAAAACCCGGCAGGCTGCGCACCAGCGGCAGAATGCGTGAATGGAAGGTCCGCACCAGCTCGCGCGCCTGCGCCGGTTGCAGGTTGATCTGCCACATGGCGAACACCTGCACCAGGCGCTTGATGAAGTCTTTGCGCGACTCGCGGGTAAAGGTGACCACGGTCATCGCGTCCAGCTCGTAGCCCAGGTAATGGCGCAACAGCAGGATGCGCAGTACCAGCGACGTCGATTTGCCCGCGCCCGCGCCGGCCACCACGCAGGTAGACGGGGTGTCGCTGAAAATCAGTTTCCATTGCGCAGCGCTGGGTTGCGCTTCGGCGGGCAGGCGCAGGGCCACATCGGCCTTGAAGCGTTTTTTCAGTTCAGCCGTCAGCGGCAGGCGCCAGTCGTCGAAGAGGTTGTCGTCGCAGCCAGGCACGGCAGCATCCTCGGGGCGGCTGTCGCGGATCACCAGCACCTGGCGCCCGGCCTCGTAGCCGGCTTCCCGGCCACGCTCGAAACCATCGCGCACACCCTCGGCATGACCCCTGCGTTGCCCGCTGGCATGGCCCTGGAACCATGAGTCCCGGTGCTGCGCCTGCAGGCGGGTCAGGCAGTGCCCCAGCAGGCGCGCCGCCACACGGCGAAACCAGGGCAACTGGGCGGGCGGGGTAAGGTCGGCTGGGGCATGGGGTAGCTCTTGGGCCACGGTCACTCCTTGCTGAACAGAAACAATGGGCATGTTCGCCGCATCGACCCAAAATGGCCAGCGAATGCTTGCAGATCAGGGGATTAGGCGATGAAGCGGACAAGTGCTTGCAGGTTATAGAACCACTAATTCGATTGTTTTAAGCCAATATTTACGCTTATTTTCGATGTTTCTTTGGCGCATCATGGCCTCATCCACTGATTCAAGGAGCGCGACCATGCTGCAACTTCGTTCGTTCGATAGCCTCGGCCATGCCAACCACGGCTGGCTCGACGCCCACCACCATTTTTCCTTTGCCGAGTACTACGACCCAGCGCGCATGCACTGGGGCAACCTGCGGGTCTGGAACGATGACCTGATCGCGGCCGGCAGCGGCTTCCCACCGCACCCACACCGCGACATGGAAATCATCACCTATGTGCGCGAAGGCGCGATCACCCACCAGGACAGCCTTGGCAACAAAGGCCGGACCGAGGCCGGTGATGTCCAGGTGATGAGTGCCGGTACCGGCATCGTGCACAGCGAGTACAACCTGGAAGACGTCGATACCCGTATCTTCCAGATCTGGATCGTGCCGGAACGCACCGGTGAAGCACCGCAATGGGGTAGCCGACCATTCCCCAAAGGTGAACGTGGCGAAGGCTTCGTGACCCTGGCCAGCGGCCGCGCCGGCGATGAAGACAGCCTGCAGATCCGCACCGATGCACGCCTGGTGGCTGCCACCCTGAAAGCGGGTGAGACCGCCGAATACCGTTTCGATGCCGATCGCCGGGGGTACCTGGTACCCGCCAAGGGCCAGGTGGAAGTCAACGGCCTGCGGGTCGAGGCGCGTGATGGTGTGGCCATCGAGCAGGAGCAGCTTCTGCGCGTGACCGCCATCGAAGACAGCGAGATCGTGCTGGTGGACGTGGCCTGACCTTCACCCGGCAGGCTTGGTGGTCAGCCGGGCTGTCGTTTTCAGCAGCGAGTGCAGTCAATACCGTTTCACAAATCGTTGCGTAGCCGTAGTCTTTGCCGGTACCCGACCACGGAACGTTGATATGCTGCAGTTGCTGCTGACCACCCTGCTCCCGATCATTCTGCTGATTGCCCTGGGTACTTTCCTGCGCCTGCGGGGGTTTCTGGCCGAAACCTTCTGGCCTGGCGCTGAACGCCTGAGCTACTACGTACTGCTGCCAGCGCTGTTCCTGCATGGCCTGGCCACCGCCAACCTGGAGGGTGTGCCGGTGCTGGGCATGGTCGGCGCGCTGATGCTTTCCACCTTGGCGGGCGCGGTGATGCTGGTGCTCTACCAAGGCATGGCAGACCACGAGGGTGCCGATTTCACCTCGGTGTTCCAGGGCGGTATCCGCTTCAACAACTACATTGGTGCCACCCTGGCTGCCGGCCTCTACGGCAGCGCCGGCATAGCCCTGGCCGCGGTTGCCAACGCGGCCATCGTGCCCCTGGTCAACCTGCTCTGCGTGCTGGTGTTCGCCCGCTTCAGCGCCCGCCACAGTTCGCCAGCAACCGTGCTGAAGGCGATCTTCGCCAACCCGCTGATTGTCGGCTGCGCGGGTGGCCTGCTGCTGCGCTTGACCGGGCTGGGCCTGCCGCCGGGCATCGAGCCCACGGTCAAGGCCCTGGGCCAGGCTGCCCTGCCGCTGGGGCTGCTGTGCGTGGGGGCAGCGCTGGGCGGCGCCCGCCTCGGCCAGCAGGCGCGGCCATTACTGGCGGCTTCGGCGTTCAAGTTCCTGGTCATGCCCGTGACCACCTGGGGCCTGTGCCGGCTGCTGGGCCTGGGCGGCCAGGCCGCCGTGGTGGCGGTGCTGTTCCAGGCACTGCCGACAGCCTCGTCCTCCTACGTAATGGCGCGGCAAATGGGCGGCAATGCCCCGTTGATGGCCACCATCATCGCCCTGCAAACCGTGGCCGCCGCCGCCACCCTGCCTTTGGTATTAATGCTTACGCTTGGCTAGACTGGCATCAGCCCACCGTTCGGAGTTCGACCATGCGCTTTTCGTGGATGCTGATCGGCCTGACCACCGCCCTGCTTGCCGCCCCCTTGCACGCTGCCGACCCCGCCAAAGCCGCCGTGGCCGAGGGCAAGGCCGAGGCCCTTGAAGAAAAAGTGGTCGAGGCAGCGCCCCCGCCCAAGCCCGCCGAAAAGTTGACCCCGAGCGAAGCGCAGGCCGTGGACCCGGCTGGCAAGGCACCGCTGGATGACAGCCTTACCTGCCTGGCGCGCACCCTTTACTGGGAAGCCAAAGGGGCCGATGCCAAAGACATGGCCGCCGTGGCCAGCGTGGTGCTGAACCGCCTGGGCCAGGATGGCTTTCCGGATACCATCTGTGGTGTGGTCAAGCAGGGCGTTGAAAGCAAAGCCTGCCAGTTTTCCTGGTGGTGCGACGGGCGCCCCGACCAGGTCGAGGAGCCGCAGCGCTACGACGTTGCCAAGGAAATTGCGCGCAAAGCCCTCAACCAGCAGTTGCAGGACTCCACTGGCGGCGCGCTCTACTTCCATGACCGCAGCGTGCATCCAGCCTGGGCCAAGGCTTATCGCCGAACGGCCAAGACCACGCACTTTTTGTTCTACAAACCCAACCAGGCGTTGGCCCGCTGACAAGGCACGTGTTAGCGCGCACTGCCCTGTCACCCGACTTGTCGCCGGCTTTTAGGTTTGTTTGCCCAAGCTTCGCACTTTTGCGGCGGGCAATGGTCTACCTCCCTTCGTGTACCGCCGGCACTGTTTGCCGGCGTTTTATTTGCCTTGCACCCGCCTGGGCCAAAAGCCCCGAGCTTGTGTAGGATGAGCAGCGCCTACCACGCCGCTGCCAGTCATAGGGAGATACACATGCGCGTGCTGTCATCCGTTGCCGCCTTGTCGCTTGGCCTGTTGATTTCGACCGGGGCATTGGCCGTTACCGGCGAAGAAGCGCAACTGATCGCGTCGATCAATGCCTACCGCAGCCAGGCCCAACCTTGCGATGGCGAGGCATCGCTGGAACTGCCACCGCTGAACAGCGATACCCGCCTGGCGCTGTCGCCGGAGGGCACCCGCGATCTGCAGCAGGCCATGACCCGGGCGGCCTACCCTATGGTCAATGTGCAGGCCATCAGCCTGTCGGGGCCGCGCGATGCGCCTGCGGCCATGCATGCCATCGAGGAAAGTTTCTGCCAGGTGGTGCTGGACCCGCAGTTCGTCGACATTGGCGTCAGCCAGGAAGGCCGCGATTGGCGTATCGTGCTGGCCCGGCCACTGCTCAGTGGCCGCCTCGGTGACTGGCAAGCCGAAGGGCAGAAAGTGGTGGAGGAAATCAACGCGGCCCGCAAGGTGGCCCGGCAGTGTGGCGGGCAACCCTTCGCTGCCGCCCCGCCGTTAAGCTGGAACACGGTGCTGGCGGGGGCTGCCGCGAACCACACGCGGGCCATGGCCAACCAGAATTTCTTCGACCACATCGACAAGGATGGCCGCACCCCCGGCGACCGGGCGGAGCTGGCCGGCTACCTGTATCAGCAGATCGGCGAGAACATTGCCGCTGGGCGTGACACTGCGCACAAGGTGGTCGAAGGCTGGCTGGACAGCCCCGGGCACTGTGCCACGTTGATGAACCCCGAGTTCCGCGACCTGGGGGCTGCCTACGCAGTGGACCCGAAGAGCGATGCGGGCATCTACTGGACCGCACTGTTCGGCACACCACAGTGAATTCGAGCCCCCTTGCAACCCTGTCAGGCGCGCTTCAGCCCTGGTGTGTAGCTGCACGCAGCTCGAGCGCGGTACAGCCAAACCGCGCCCGCAGGCATTTGCCCAGGTAACTGGCATCGCCCAGGCCGACTTCATCGGCAATCTGCGCCAGGCTGTGGGTGGAGTTGAGCAAGCGCCAGCGTGCTTGCTGCAGGCGCATTTCGCGCCACCAGGCCTTGGCACTCAGGCCATGACTGGCGTGAAACTGCCGGTCCAGCTGGCGCCGGCTGATGCCCAACGCTGCCGCCAGTTGCTCCACTGCCAGCGGCGCCCCCAGGTGATGGCGCATCAGTGCCTGCGCTTTCTGCACCTGGCGCCCCGGCCCGCTGCCCGGCTCCAGAGAGCGCAAGGCATGGCGGCTGTCGCGGGTTTCATCCACCAGCATGTCGGCCAAGCCCTTGAGTGCCCGCGTGCGACCGCAGGCACGTGACAGCAGCGCGACAGCCAGGTCGATGGCCGCCGTGCCACCGGCGCAGGTAATACGGTTGCCATCGATGCAGTACAGTTGCTCAGGCAGTAGCTGCACATGCGGGAACGCCGCCCGGAATTCGGCTTCGTGGCGCCAGTGCACCACCACCTTGTGCCCGCGCAACAAGCCGCACGCCGCCAGCAGGAAAACACCATTGTCGACCCCGACCAATTTGACGCCCGCCTTGCTGGCGCGCTTGAGCAAAGCCTGGTAGCGCGGTGCAAGTGCGGCGGTGGCCATGGCATTGCGCCCGCCGAACAGCACCAGGTAGTCGAAACTGGCCAGCTCGAGGTCGCCGGCCACGGCCTCGACCTGCAGCACTGCACCGCTGCTGGAAGGCACCGGTTCACCACCCAGCCCCGCCACCGTCCAGCTGCAATAACGCTGCTGGCTGTAGTCCTCGTCATCGGCGCTGAAGCGCAACTTGTCGAGGAAGGCGCCAAACGGCAGCAAGGCAAAATCCGGTAGCGGCAAGATCAGCAAGCGAATATCGGGATGCACGGTATTCACGTCCAGAAAGTACCATCGAATGTCCGAATATTACCCTGCCAGCGCCACCATTGCGCCCTAGACTGGCGCCCTGTTCATCACATGGCGTTACCCGGCATGAACCTCGACACATGGCTCATCTACCTGCTGGCGAGCATCGGTTTGTCGCTCACCCCAGGCCCTAACAGCCTGCTGGCCTTGACCCACGGCGCCCTGTATGGGGCCCGGCGAACCCTGTTCACCATTGTCGGCGGCGTGTTCGGCTTCAGCGCGCTCATCGCCCTGGCGATGTTCGGGCTTGGTGCATTGCTCCAGGCCTCGGCGTCGGTGCTTGGCGTACTGAAATGGCTAGGGGGTGCCTATCTGGTCTGGCTAGGTGTGCAGCTGTGGCGCAGCCCAGGCCTGCAGTTGGAACTCAATGCGGGCAACGCTGGGCTGAACAACGCAGGGTTGTTTCGCCAAGGGCTGCTGTCGGCCATGGCCAACCCCAAGGTGCTGCTGTTCTACGGCGCGTTCCTGCCACAGTTCATCGACCCACAGCGCGGGCTGCTGTTGCAGTTCGTGGTCATGGCGACCACCTTCGCCAGCGTCGAGTTTCTGGTCGAATACCTGCTGGCGCGGCTGGCGTACCGCGTTCGGCCCTGGCTGAGCAAAGCAGGCAAAGGCTTCAATCGCTGCTGCGGGGGCTTGTTCGCCCTGATTGGCGTGGCCTTGCCCTTGAGCCGCTAGCCCCTGGCACAGGCAGGCCACTGCCACTGGCGTTGCAGCGCCTATCGAGCCTGGCGTGCCTGGAAAACGAAGACCAGCAGCGCCAGCCCCGGCAAGGCGGCGCCCACCAATGCCACCCCTGCCCAACCAAACTGGCTGAACAGCGCACTGGCCACTGCCGAACCCAGCGCTCCGCCAAGGAAGATGCTGGTCATGTACACCGCATTCAAACGCCCACGGCTGGCCGGGTCCAGTGCATACACTTCACGCTGGCCGATCACCATGTTCATCTGCACCGCAAAATCCAGCAGCACACCCGTCAGGCCCAGGCCGATCACGCTGTAGCCGGGCACCGTCAAACCCAGCAGCAAGGCGGCCGGCGCCAGTAACAGCGCCAGCAACGACCCCGCCCGGGCATGCCCGGCATCGGCCAGGCGGCCGGCAATGGGTGCCGCAACCGCACCCACTGCGCCGACCAACGCGAACAAGGCAATCTGGCTTTGCGACAGGCCATGCCCTGCAGACAGGGCCAGTGGCACCGCCGTCCAGTAAAGGCTGAATGCGGCGAACATCAAGGCCTGGTACAGCGAGCGCTGGCGCAGCAGTGGGTAACGGCGCAGCAAGGTGAGCAGCGACAGCATCAGCCCTGCGTAACTGGCCTTGTGCTCGGGCCGACGCTGCGGCAGGGTCGACGCCAGCAGCAGGATGATCGCCAACATCACCCCGGCAGCGCCGATGAACACCGCACGCCAGCCGAAGTGGTCGGCCACCAGGCTGGACAACGGCCGGGCCAGCAGGATGCCCAGCAGCAACCCACCCATGATGTTGCCCACTACCCGACCGCGCTGGTGCTCGGGCGCCAGGTGCGCCGCCAGCGGAATCAGCATCTGCACTGCCACTGAACTGAAGCCGATCAGCAGGGCGTAACCCAGGAACAACTGCCCCTGGCCACTGCCACTGGTACCTGCCAACAGCAGGCTGATGCAGGCCAGAACGGCGGTGGCCACCATCAGACGACGGTTTTCCAGCAAGTCGGCCAACGGTACCAGCAACAACAGGCCCAAGGCATAGCCGAGCTGGGTGAGGGAAACGATCAGGCTGGCATGTTCGGTAGACAGCCCCAGGTCCGGGGCGATCAGCCCCACGATGGGTTGGGCGTAGTAGATGTTGGCGACGATAGCGCCGCAGCAGAACGCCAGGAGTACCACCAGGGCCCGGCTCAGGCCGGCAGTGGCCGGTTGCGCTGACGCGACGGAAGGGTTCATGCGAGGTTCCTCGACAAGGTATGGGGATGACGGCCACCTTACCTGCGGGCAGCGGCGCCGAGAATTGGGCAGCTACGCAACGCGCCTTTGCGTATAGCGCAACGCTAGCGGCCAGTTTTCAGCACATTTTCGCAAAAACCGATGAAAGCGCTGACCCGTCGCGAACCCCGGTGGTTGGGCAGGTACAGGGCGTTGATACAGTCGTTGGCGGTGCCAGGGTTGGCTTGCCATTCAGGGAAGAGGCGCTGCAGCCGACCGCCTTCAACGTCTTCGCGTACCAGCCAGTCGGCCAGCAATGCAATACCGCTGCCCGCCAGCGCCGTTTCGCGCAACATGTCGGCGTTGGCACTGCGCAGCGGCCCGCTTACGTCCAGCTCCAGGCTTTCCTGGCCACAGGTCAGCCGCCAGGGCCGTGCTTTTTGCCCGTAGCGAAAACGCAGGCAGGGGTGTTCAAGCAACTGCCGGGGATGCAGGAGCGGCCCGCGCTCGGCCAGGTAGCCCGGGCTGGCGACCAGCCAGCGTTGGAAGCGGCCGAGTGGGCGGCACACCATTTCATCGCTGGGCGCTGGGTCACCCAGGCGGATCGACAGGTCATAACGCCCGTCGAGCAGGTCGTCGATGCGGTCGCTAAGGTCGATGTCCAGCTCCAGCGCCGGGTGGCGCGCCAGAAACGGCCCCAGGTGCGGGGCGATGACCCGCCTGCCGAACTCCACCGGCAAGCACAGGCGCAGCACACCGACCGGTTCCTCACCGCGGTCCGAGATGCTGGCATCGGCCTCGTCCAGCGCCTCGAAGATGCCTCGGGCGCGCTGGTAGTAGCGCGCGCCTGCCTCGGTCAGACTGACCTGGCGCGTCGAACGATTGAGCAAGGTGGCACCCAGCGCCGACTCAAGGGCATCGACCAGGCGCGTCACCGATGAGGTCGCCACCCCCAGCCGGCGTGCAGCCGCTGAAAAACCCTGGGCATCGACGGTGGCCACGAACATTTTCATCGCCAAAAGTTTGTCCATGTCAGGCCGTCCTCGAAAAATCGCAAAGGTCTAATAAACCGCCAGCCCGGTCAAGAAGCATGGCGCCAAGCAAACAGGGCCATGGCGGGCGCACGCCCAACCGGCGTTAAGCCTACAAATGAACGTAGCCGCGATAAAAAACCTTGCCCGCCATACCCGGGGTTTTCATGCATTTTTCCAGACACGATCTAGGATTTTAGACACACCGCGTTAAGTTCAGCCCTGCGACAATCAGCCTCACAAAATTATGTACCAACTTGTTAATTAGCAAGCTAAGGGCTTAAACTGCGCGCATTCCACCTGCTGAGATCCCTGGCATGAACGAAACACCGCGCGCCTCTGGCGCCTCTAAAATCATCCTGATTGGCCTGGGCGTGATCATCGCCCTGCTTGGCCTGCTCCTGGCTGCCGGCGGCGTCAAACTCGCCGGCCTGGGCGGTTCCTGGTACTTCCTGATCGGCGGCCTGGCCATGGCCATCGCCGGTGTGCTCATTGCCCGCCGTAAAAAAGCGGGCGCCTGGCTGTACGCGCTGTTCTTGGTTGGCACTGCCCTCTGGGCGCTGGTCGACGCCGGCCTGGTGTTCTGGCCGCTGTTCTCGCGCCTGTTCATGTTCGGTGTCATCGGCATGGTGGTAGCGCTGGTGTACCCACTGCTGGCCCGCGCCAATGGCGCCAGCGCCGGGCGCGGTGCCTACGGCGTTGCCGCGGTGATGGCCGTGGTGCTGGCGGTTGCCGCCGGCAACATGTTCGTCGCCCACCCAAGTGTGGCCCCTACTGGCAAAGGCCCGGGCATGACCCCGGTCGAGGCCGGCAAGGAACAGAAGGACTGGGCCCACTACGGTAATACCGAAGGTGGCAGCCGCTTCGCCGCGCTGGACCAGATAAACCGTGACAACGTGAACAAGCTGAAGGTGGCCTGGGCCTACCACACCGGCGACGTCGCCATCAGCGACGGCAACGGTGCCGAAGACCAGCTGACACCCCTGCAGATCGGCAACAAGGTGTTCATCTGCACCCCGCACAACAACCTGATCGCGCTGGATGCCGACACCGGCAAAGAGCTGTGGAAGAACGCCATCAATGCCCAGTCCAAGGTCTGGCAGCGTTGCCGTGGCCTGGCCTATTTCGATGCCACTGCGGCCGTCGCCCAGCCGACCCAGCCCAACAGCTCGCCGGTCACCGGCGGTAGCGTGCCGGCCGGCGCCAACTGCCAGCGTCGCCTGCTGACCAACACCATCGATGGCCGCCTGATTGCCGTCGATGCCGACACCGGCGAGTTCTGCCAGGGCTTCGGCAACAACGGCCAGGTCAACCTGATGGCCGGCCTGGGCGATGTGCCAGACTCTTACTACCAGCTGTCCTCGGCACCGCTGATGGCCGGCACCACCGTGGTGGTCGGCGGCCGCGTTGCCGACAACGTCCAGACCGACATGCCAGGCGGCGTGATCCGTGGCTTCGACGTGATCACCGGGGAAATGCGCTGGGCCTTCGACCCGGGCAACCCGGAAGACCGCCAGGCCCCGCAGGGCGACAACACCTACGTGCGCAGCACCCCGAACAGCTGGGCACCGATGTCCTACGACCCGGCGATGAACACCGTATTCCTGCCGATGGGCTCGTCGTCCACCGACATCTACGGTGTTGAACGCAGCAAGCTGGACCACACCTACGGCGCTTCGGTGCTGGCCCTGGACGCCACCACCGGCAACCAGAAGTGGGTGTACCAGACCGTGCACAACGACCTCTGGGACTTCGACCTGCCGATGCAGCCGAGCCTGATCGACTTCACCAAGGACGACGGCCAGACCGTACCTGCGGTAGTGATCGGCACCAAAGCCGGGCAGATCTATGTGCTCGACCGCGCCACCGGCAAACCGCTGACCCAGGTCGACGAAGTTCCGGTCAAGCCAAGTAACATTCCAAACGAGCCGTACTCGCCAACCCAGCCCAAGTCGGTGGGCATGCCGCAGATCGGCGCGCAGACCCTGACCGAGTCGGACATGTGGGGTGCTACCCCGTATGACCAGCTGCTGTGCCGCATCGACTTCAAGAAGATGCGCTATGACGGCTTGTACACAGCACCCGGCACCGACCTGTCGCTGAGCTTCCTGGGTTCGCTGGGCGGCATGAACTGGGGCAGCCTTTCCACCGACCCGGTGCACGGTTTCATCTTCGTCAACGACATGCGCCTGGGCCTGTGGATCCAGATGATTCCGTCGCAGAACAAAGGCAATGCAGCGTCCGGCGGCGAAGCCCTGAACACCGGCATGGGTGCAGTACCGCTCAAGGGCACCCCGTATGCGGTGAACAAGAACCGCTTCCTGTCGGTAGCCGGTATTCCATGCCAGGCGCCGCCGTTCGGCACCCTCACCGCGATCGACATGAAGACCCGTCAGGTGGCCTGGCAGGTACCGGTGGGCACCGTTGAAGACACCGGCCCGCTGGGTATCCGCATGCACCTGCCGATCAAGATCGGCCTGCCCACCCTGGGCGGCACCCTGTCGACCCAAGGCGGCCTGGTGTTCATTGCCGGCACCCAGGACTTCTACCTGCGCGCCTACAACAGCGGCAACGGTGACGAAATCTGGAAGGCGCGCCTGCCAGTGGGCAGCCAGGGCGGCCCTATGACCTACGTTTCGCCGAAAACCGGCAAGCAGTACGTGGTCGTGACAGCGGGCGGTGCGCGCCAGTCGACCGACCGTGGCGACTACGTGATCGCTTACGCCTTGCCGTAACACAGCGTCGCCCCGTTCGCGGGTGAACCCGCCGTCACAGGAGGATCACTGCCCCGGCAAATGGTGCAGCCCCTGTGGCAGCGGGTTCGCCCGCGAAGAGGCTCGAACAGACAACCCGAGACACAGCAATGCCATCCGTAATTCGCTTCACCCCCACCCTGCTGCTGGCGTTGGCCAGCAGCACTGCACTCGCCAACGACGACCTCCTCACCCGCAGCACCCTCACCGGTGACTGGGGCGGCCTGCGCCACCAGCTGGAACAGGACGGGGTGAAAATCACCGGCGACTACAGCGGTGAAACCGCCTACAACGCGCATGGCGGCCTGCACCGCTCGGCGCGTTACTCGCAGAACGTCAAGCTGGGCGTGCAGTTCGACCTGTCGAAGCTGTATGGCCTGGACAACGGCGGCAAAGTCCAGCTGACCATCAACGACCGTCGCGGCAACAGCGCGTCGGACGATCTGGTCGGCAACCGCCTGCCGATCCAGGAAAACTACGGCGGTCTGTACACCCGCCTGACAGAGCTGAGCTACGAACGCACCCTGTTCACCCCTGCGCTCAACGTCAAGCTGGGCTACATGGCCATGGGCAACGACGTCGGCGGCCTGGACAGCGGCATCCTGTGCAATTTCATGAACGCCGGCTTCTGTGGCCACCCGCTGAACATGTCGGGGGGCAGCGGCTGGACCAACTACCCCAACGCCCACCTCGGCGTGCGCGTGAAGTACGACCTGTCGCCCGCCTGGCAACTGCGTGTGGCAGCGTTCAATGTGGACCCCGAGAGCAACGGCAATTCCAGCCGTGCCTGGCACCTGGGGCCCAAGCACACCACTGGCACCGTGGTCCCGGTGGAGCTGGTGTACAAGCTGCAGGGCGAGCTGCCGGGCGAGTACAAGCTGGGGTACTACTACGACAGCTCCGACGTGAAGCGCATCGGCAGCGACGACGAAGTGTCGGGGCGCGGCGGGCACTACCTGCTGGTCGACCAGGCGCTGTGGAACGATCAGGCCTCGCCAGGCCGCAGCCTGCACGCTTTCGGCCAGTATTCGGCGTCGAGCAAGGCCGCTTCGCCGTTTACCAAGTGGTATGGCGCCGGGGTGGTGCTGTACAAGCCGTTCGAAGGCCGCCCGAGAGATACCGTGGCACTGGGTTATGGCCGCGCCGTACCCAACCCGCGTAGCCGCGATGTGCTGGAAGATGCTGCATTCAACGCCGGCCAGCCGTTCCCCGATATCGACAGCGCCGAGCAGTTGATCGAGCTGAGCTACGGCTACCAGGCCACGCCATGGCTGAACCTGCGCCCGGATGTGCAGTACATCATCGAGCCAGGGGCGTTCACTGGCAAAGACATCGACAACGCGCTGGTGGTGGGCCTGCAGGTAAAGGCAACCTTCTGAGTCGCCGGGGGCCGCACTGCGGCCCATTCGCGGGTTAACCTGCGCCCACAAAGCCCTGACAGTTAAACCGTCAAGCCTGCCTGAGGTGATCCACCAGCCTGAGCAGCATGGCATCGCAGCCCTGCAGCTGTTCGACACTGACGAATTCATCCGGCTTGTGCCCCTGCTCCATGCTCCCGGGCCCGCACACCACGGTGGGGATGCCCGCCTGGTCGAACAGCCCGCCTTCAGTACCAAACGCCACGGTGCCGAACTTATCCGAACCACTGAGCAGCGCCACCAGCTGCGCAGCTTCGCTGTTCTGCGGTGTAGCCAACCCCGGATAGGCACTCAGCGGCTGCAGGCGAATGGCGCTGTCGGCGTGGACCTTGCGCATGCGCGGCAGCAACTCGGTCTCGGCATAGGCCTGTAGTTGGTCCGCCACCGCCTGTGCCTCGAACCCCGGCAAGGCACGCACCTCGAAATCGAATTCGCACTCGGCCGGCACGATGTTCAGCGCCCTGCCCCCTTTGATCACCCCGGTCTGCACCGTGGAGAACGGTGGGTCAAAACGCTCGTCGTGATGCTGCGGCAAGGCCAGCGCGTCGCCGATATCACCCAGCTTGCCGATAAGCCTGGCGGCATACTCGATGGCATTCACGCCATACGGTGCATACGCTGAATGGCAAGCAGCGCCATGCACCTGGCAGCGCATCGCCAGTTTGCCCTTGTGCCCCAACACGGGTTTGAGTTCAGTGGGCTCACCGATCAGGCACAGCCGCGGTTTGTGCCGGCGTTGTTCGAGCGCTGCGAGCATCGAGCGTACACCCAGGCAGCCGACCTCTTCGTCATATGAAAATGCCAGGTGCACCGGCATGCGCAGCGGCTGGGCGAGAAATGCGGGTACCGCTGCCAGCACTGACGCGATGAAGCCTTTCATGTCGGCTGTGCCACGGCCATACAAGCGGCCATCGTGTTCGCTGAGGGCGAACGGTTCGACCGACCAGGCCTGGCCGTCTACCGGCACCACGTCGGTGTGCCCGGACAGCACCACGCCGCCAAGATCCTTGGGGCCGATGGTGGCAAACAGGTTAGCCTTGGTTCTCTCCGGGTTGTGGAACAGCTCGCATTCCACGCCCAACCCGGCCAGGTAATCGCGAATGAAGCCGATCAGCGCCAGGTTGGAATCACGGCTGACCGTGGCAAAGCCGACCAGCCTGGCCAGCAGCGTGCGGCTGGCAAACTCACTCATCGCCCGGCACCCCGTAGCTTGGCGCAGAGGTCGGGTTGAGGGCGCGGGTAACGTAGTCCTGCATTTGTGGGCGGTAGGCTTGCCACAGGCCATCGAGCGCTCCGATCGGGTCGTTGTCGGCCCAGTCGACGCGCAGGTCCACCAGTGGCCAGGTCAGCTCACCCGCAATTTTCAGCGCCGCCGAGTGTACCGGCCCTGCCTCACCGCCCGCAGCCATCGCCGCGTGCATGGCCGCCAGCAGGCGGTCGGCCAGGTGCCCACCGGCCTGTTCGAAGGCCAGCACCATCGCTTCGATCACCTGGGTGGAGGACAGCAGGTTGCCCGCCGCCGCGCATTGCTCGCCGGCCACGGCATGGTGTGTGCCAAGCGCCTCGCGCCCCGTGAACAAAGCCACCTGGCCGGTGCTGTCGATGACCGTCACCTGGCGGTACTCGCTCCAGCCATTGGCGCTCAACACCCGGTCCAGCGCTGCGGCGGGTGGCAACTGGCCCTGCTCCATGGCGTCGAGAATCTGCGGGCCCAGCGCCGGCAGGGTGATGTTCTGGGTAGCGACCGCGCCCACGCCGGCACGCACCCACGGGCAACGGGCCCCTACGGCGATGCTCGACGAGCTGATGGCGATACCGATCTGGCCGGTTTCCTGGCAGCGACCAATGATGGAGAAGGTCATGGCATGGTTCCTGTGTGCTGTGCAATGCAGGCCATTCTGGGTGGAACCTTCGGGCAGGCGAAACCACCTTTTTCCGAGGGGCTAGGCAGGAAAAAACTAGGGTCTGAGGCCCGCTCCCACAGCGAGTGCGCGAGCTTTCAACGTTCCAACACGACAGTTGCGTTCACAAGATCCGGGCCTTCGCCGTTTTATCGGCAAGCCCCAGCTAAATACTATTTTCGCCATTTGCGCAGCATCCCTAGTCTGGCCCCAGGCAACGGCGGTCCCCGAACCGACCTGACAAAAACCGCCTGAACAAGGGCTCGGACATGACACTGAACAACTTCGAAATCGACACCCTCGTGGTCGGCGCCGGCCAGGCTGGCGTGGCCATGAGCGAACACCTGAGCAAGCTGGGCGTGCCGCACCTGGTGCTGGAGCGCAACCGCATTGCCGAGGCCTGGCGCAGCGGCCGCTGGGATTCGCTGGTGGCCAATGGGCCGGCCTGGCACGACCGCTTCCCAGGGCTGGAATTCAACCTCGATGCCGACGCCTTCGCCGGCAAGGACCAGGTGGCCGACTACTTCGAGCAGTACGTACGCAAGTTCAACCTGCCGGTGCGCACCGGCATCGAAGTGAAGAAAGTACAGCGCAACAGCGACCGCCCTGGCTTCACCATCGAAACCAATGAAGGCGTGATCCGCGCCAACCGCGTGGTGGCGGCGACCGGCCCGTTCCAGAAGCCGGTGATACCGGCGATCGCGCCAAAAGACGCCAACCTGCACCAGATCCACTCGGCCGCCTACTTCAACCCCGAACAACTGCCCGAAGGTGCAGTGCTGGTGGTGGGTGCAGGCTCGTCCGGCGTGCAGATCGCCGAAGAGCTGATGCGTGCCGGCCGCCAGGTGTACCTGTCGGTCGGCGCTCATGATCGCCCGCCACGGGCTTACCGCAACCGCGACTTCTGCTGGTGGCTTGGCGTATTGGGTGAATGGGACGCAGAGATTGCCAAGCCTGGCCGCGAGCACGTGACCATTGCCGTGAGCGGCGCCCGTGGGGGCCATACGGTCGACTTCCGTGCCCTCGCCCACCAGGGCATGACCCTGGTTGGCCTGACCCGGTCGTTCGAAAACGGCGTGGCGCACTTCCAGGACAACCTGGTCGAGAACATCACGCGGGGCGATGAGAACTACCTGGCCTTGCTGGACGCCGCCGATGCCTATGTGGAGCGCAACGGCCTCGACCTGCCGCAAGAGCCTGAAGCGCGCCGGCGCCTGGCCGACCCGGCCTGCATGCTCGACCCACTGCAGCAGCTGGACCTGGCCAAGGCCGGTGTCCGCAGCATCATCTGGGCCACCGGCTACGGCGTGGACTTCAGCTGGCTGCAGGTGGACACCTTCGACGCCAACGGCAAGCCCCAGCATCAGCGCGGTGTCGCTCGCGAACCAGGTGTGTATTTCCTTGGCCTGCCGTGGCTGTCGCGCCGTGGCTCGTCGTTCATCTGGGGCGTATGGCACGACGCCAAACACGTCGCCGGCCACATTGCCACGCAACGCACCTACAGCGCCTACCGCGACCGCGACCAGCGCGCGGCCGACCGGCAGCAACCTGCCGCATTCAGCAACGTCAGCACCCTCGGAGCCCACTGATGCCTACCCATACCCGCATCCGCATGTTCAACACCAAGGCCACCTACCCCAACCAGACCCTGGACAACGACCTGTGCCAGGCGGTGCGGGCCGGTAACACCATTTATGTGCGTGGCCAGGTCGGCACCGACTTCGAAGGCAGGCTGGTGGGCCTGGGTGACCCGCGGGCGCAGGCCGAACAGGCGATGAAGAACGTCAAGCAACTGCTCGAAGAAGCCGGCTCGGACCTGTCGCATATCGTCAAGACCACCACCTACATCACCGACCCACGTTTCCGCGAGCCGGTGTACAAGGAAGTGGGCAAATGGCTCAAGGGCGTGTTCCCGATTTCCACCGGCCTGGTAGTGGCCGGCCTGGCCCAGGCCGAATGGCTGATGGAGATCGACGTGATCGCCGTGGTGCCGGACCAGGCGTGACCGGCAATTGCCAGGCGCTTGCCCTGTAGGAGCGGCCTTGTGTCGCGATGGGGCGCGAAGCGGCCCCGTTTTTTTGCGACGAAGCTGAAGTTGCGGCGAAGCTGAAAATTTAGGGCCGCTTCGCGCCCCATCGCGACACAAGGCCGCTCCTACAGGGGACGGTGCAAGGCTTAGAAGCCGACCGTGGCAGACAGCAGATAGGTGCGTGGGGTCGACAGGGTCAGGCCCGGCTCGCTGTCATCCGGGGCCCCTGTCGAGCTCCAGTAGCGGTCATCCAGCACGTTCTCGACGCTGGCACGCAATGTGACCTCGGTCTCATCCACCTTGAACGCGTAGCGCGCCCCCAGGTCATAGCGCTCCCAGCCATCGATCTTCTTGCTGTTGTTCTGGTCCAGGTACTGCGAGCTGGAGTGGATACCGCGTGCTGTCAGGGTCAAGCCTTTGACCCCCGGCACGTCCCACTCGCCCCCCAGGTTCACGTTGTACTTCGGCGTGGCCGGGGCGCGGTTGCCGTCGTAGGCGCCATCGACCGTGTCGGTCAGCTCGCTGTCGATGTACATCACCCCACCCAGTACCCGCACACCCTGCACAGGCTCACCGAACACACTCAGCTCGATGCCGCGGTTATCACGCTTGCCATTGGGGCCGAACACCCGCGAAGCCGGGTTGGTTTCGTAGGCCGGCTGGCGAATGCGGAACGCGCTGGCGGTGAAGGCCACCTGGCCAAAGTCATACTTGGCCCCGACCTCGACCTGGCGGCTGGTGAATGGCGGAAATATCTGGTCTTCGTTGACCGAGGTCGACGGGGCGATCTTGCCTTGGCTCAGGCCTTCCATGTAATTGGCGTACAGCGACAACTGCTCGGTGACCTTGAGCAGCACCCCGCCAGAGGGCGAGACCTTTTCTTCGTCATAGGCGGTGTCGCCTTTGACGCCATCACTCCAGTCATCCACTTGCACCCGCTGCCAGCGCGCGCCCAGGGTCAGCAGAAGGCGGTCGTCGAAAAAGCCCAGGGTGTCGGCCAGGGCCACGCCGGAGAAGCGGTTTTCCGTGTAGACCTTCGAATCGAAGCGGGTGGGTGTGCCCGGCGTGGGTGTGGCCACCGGGTGGTAGAGGTTGCTGGGTGCGGCGGCATAACGGGCGCCGCCGTTGGTGAAGTCCATGTAGTAATAGCTGGCGGCCAGGTTCAGTTCGTGGCTGACCGGCCCGGTCTGCAGCCACTTGCGCAGGCCAGCCATGGCAGTACGCACAGATTCATCGCGGGTAAAGTCGCGGGGCTGCACACTGAAATTGCCGGCGTCATTGATGACCGACACGTTGTGGCGCAGGAAGTCATGGTTGCTCTTGCGCGCGCCGACCGCACCATAGGCCAGCAGCGAATCACTGATATCGTATTCGGCATTCAGTGCGCCAAAGGTGTCATTGGTGCGCGCCTTGCTCCAGGCCTGGGCATAGTTGTGGCGCACGTCATCGGCATCCGGCACCTTGGCGTTGGCGCCGATCAGCACACGCTCCTGCGGCGCATCGGTATCGCGCTCGGTGTGGCCCAGGTCGGCCGAGAGGCGCAGGCGCTCGCCGCGGAAATCCAGGCCCAGCACCGCCATCTGGCGATCGACAGACTGGTGGTCCCAGGCAGTATCGCCGGCTTGCTTGACGCCGTTGAAGCGCACACCGAACTGGTCACCTTCGCCGAAGCGCCGGCCGATATCCACGGCACCCCCCACCTGGCTGTCGGAGGCATAGCTGCCGGTGAACGTGGTAATCGGCTTGTCGCCAGCGCGCTTGGGTTGCACGTTGATGCCACCGCCTACGCTGCCCCGGGGCGATATGCCGTTGAGCAACTGGTTGGGGCCTTTGATGATATCGACCCGCTCGGCCATTTCCATGTCGATCGAATAGGTCGGCAAGATCCCGTACAAGCCATTGTAGGCGACATCACTGTTGAACAGGCTGAAGCCGCGAATGGTGAATTGTTCGAAGCGCCCGCCGGCGGGGTTGGTGGCGCGTACCGAGGGGTCGCTGGCAATCAGCTCGCCCAGGGTGCGGGCCTGCTGGTTCTTGACCACCTCGCTGGTGTAACTGGTGATGCTGAAGGGGGTGTCCATGAAGTCCCGCGAGCCGAGCAGGCCTTGTGCGCCCTGGCGTGCCACCTGGCCGCCAGCGTAGGGCTGCGATTGGCCAGGGGCGACCAGCCCGCCGACGATACTGGTAGGGGCGATTTCCAGGGCGCTACCGGCCTGGGGGGCCGGCACCAGGGTGAAGGCCCCTTCACCCACCGGGAGCCATTGCAGGCCGCTGCCACGCAGCAATTGGGCAAACCCTTCGTCAACACTGTAGGCGCCAGACAGGCCAGCGCTCTGCCGGCCTTGCACCAGTGCCGGGTCCAGCGAAAGGCTGACGCCCGCCTGGTCGGCGAAGCGGGTCAACGCGGCCCCCAGGCTGGCGGGCGCTACCTGGTAAGTGCGGCGCACGGGCTCATCGGCCCAGGCCGGTGAACACAGCAACAGGCTCATGGCGAACAACGGATGCGCGGCGCGCGCCAGTGGGCGCAAGCGGCAAGACTTTACTGCAGGCATTGAACAAGGCTCCCCTTTATTTTCTCCTACCGGTAATGACCGGCGAGTGAAAAAAAGGGGACAGCCTCATGCACGATTTTCTCGCGCAGACAAACTGACCCAGTAACGGGTGCGTGACTGCACCTGCAACGGCAGGCTTGCAGCCAGCAAGGCCAGCACCCGGTCGGTGTCGTCAAGGCGGAACGTGCCGGTGACGCGCAGCCGCTCCAGCGCGGGCGCCCAGCGCAGCACCCCGGGGCGGTAGCGACGCAGCTCGTGCAACAGTTCGCCCAGCGGCCGGTCGTCCAGCCGCAGCACCCCTTCGCGCCAGCCCAGCCGCCAAAGGTCCAGCCCGCTGACCGCGCCGACGCCAGTTGCCTGCAAGCTGGCCTGCTGCCCTGCCAGCAGCGTGCGTGCCGGGCCGCGGGCCGGCTGAAGCTGGGCCCTGCCGTTGAGCACCGACACCCGGCAGGCGTCGCCCAACAGGCGCAAGCACACCTCTGCATCGCCCAGCAGCACCTGGCCCTCGGGCACGTGCAAGGTCAGTTGCAGATGCGCGGGCACCTTTATCGCAACCTCCCCGCGCAGCAAGGTCAGGCGCCGTGCACCGAGGTCGAGATCGACCGCGCTGTCGGTATTCAACTGCAGGAAGGTCCCGTCGCTCAACAGCACCTGGCGCTGCTCTCCCACCGCGGTACGCAGGTCGGCAGCCCAGGTTTCCAGGGGCAGCTCACGGCTTGCCAGCCACGCCGCCGGCAGCACCGCCGCCACGCCCAGGGCGCGCTTGAGCAGCGCCCGTCGGCCGGCATCCGGGCGGTCCAGCGTGGCCATTGCCAACGCCCCTGGCAGCCCGGAGAAGCGCGCGCGCAACAAGGCTGCCTTGTGCCACGCCTGCTCATGCAGGCTGCTGCTGGCGCGCCATTGCGCGAGCCGCCGCAGGTCCTTGTCGCTGGCGGCGCCGGAATCCAGCAGTGCCAGCCAACGGGCAGCGGCACGCACGGCCTTGCGGGTTTCGGCGCTAGGTTGGGTCATTGCAGATCGGCCAACAGGCAATGCTCGTAAGCCTGCGCCATGTAACGTTTGACCGAGCGCTCGCACACACCCAGCCGCTTGCCGATTTCGGCATAGCCCAGGCCTTCCAGCTGGCTCCAGAGAAACGCCCTGCGCACCGGCGGCTTCAGGCCGTCGAGCAGTTCATCCAGTGCTTGCAGGGTTTCCAGCACGATCCAGCGCTGCTCGGGCGACGGTACATGCTGCTCAGGCAACTGCGCCAAGGCATCCATGTAGGCCTGCTCCAGGCTGCGGCGCTGGTGGAAGTTGCTGAGCAGGCGCTTGCCCACGGTAAGCAGGTAGGCGCGTGGCTCGCGGATGTCTGCCAGCGGCTGAGCACTGGCCAGCACCCGCAGGAACGTATCCTGGCTGAGGTCGGCGGCATCCCAGGCATTGCCCATGCGCCGGCGCAGCCAGCTTTCCAGCCAGCTGCGATGCTCCCGATACAGGGCAGGCAGGCTAGGCTCTTGTGGCGGCGCGGCGTCGATCATGGGAAGGCCCTGCGGCGGCGTAAATAGGATTAATTCTAATTTACATCGCGCCGCAGTTCCAAGTGCTTTGTTGCCGGTCAGGCGATGGCAGCGTCCACCAGCACCTGCGCTTCCTGCACCAGGCGCTGCAGGTGGGCTTCGTCGATGAAGCTTTCGGCGTAGATCTTGTAGATGTCTTCGGTGCCTGACGGGCGTGCGGCGAACCAACCGTTGGCAGTCATCACCTTCAGCCCGCCAATCGCCTGGCCATTACCCGGGGCGTGGCTGAGGATCTGCACGATCGGCTCACCGGCCAGCTCGGTGGATTTCACCTGCTCCGGTGCCAGCTTGCTCAGCAGCGCCTTCTGCCGCGCATCGGCCTTGGCCTCGACGCGGGTGGCATAGGGTTTGCCCAGTGCCTCGGTCAGGTCGGCATAGGCCTGGCTAGGGTTGCGCCCGGTGCGGGCGGTCATCTCGGCAGCCAGCAGCGCGGGGATCAGGCCGTCCTTGTCGGTGGCCCACACCGAGCCATCGCGGCGCAGGAACGATGCCCCTGCACTTTCTTCGCCACCAAAACCGAGTGTGCCGTCGAACAGGCCTTGGGCAAAGAACTTGAAGCCCACCGGCACTTCATACAGCTCGCGGCCCAGGCGCTGGGTAACCCGATCGATCAGGCCGCTGGACACCACGGTCTTGCCAACCGCGGCATCGCTGCGCCATTGCGGGCGATGGCGGTACAGGTAATCGATGGCCACGGCCAGGTAGTTGTTCGGCTGCAGCAGGCCATCGGCCGTGACGATGCCATGGCGATCGTGGTCCGGGTCGCAGGCGAACGCCACGTCGAAGCGGTCGCGCAGGCCGATCAGGCCCTGCATCGCATACGGCGAGGATGGGTCCATGCGGATCTGGCCATCCCAGTCGACGGTCATGAAGCGGAAGGTCGGGTCGACCTCGGTATTCACCACTTCCAGGTCGAGTTGGTAATGCTTGGCGATCGCCGACCAGTAACGCACCCCTGCCCCACCCAGGGGGTCTACGCCCAGGCGCAGCTTGGCAGCACGGATGACGTCGAAGTCGATGACGTTTTCCAGGTCGGCCACATAGTGGCTGACGTAGTCATGGCGCTGGGTGGTGGCCGCCTGCAGGGCCTGGGCATGGTCCATGCGCTTGACGCCGGCCAGGTTGGCCGCCAGTAGGTCGTTGGCCTTGGCTTCGATCCACTTGGTCACGTCGCTGTCGGCCGGGCCGCCATTGGGCGGGTTGTACTTGAAGCCACCGCTTTGCGGCGGGTTGTGCGACGGGGTGATGACGATGCCGTCGGCCAGGCCCTGGGTACGGCCACGGTTATGGCAGAGGATGGCGTGCGATACGGCCGGGGTTGGCGTGTATTCGTCATCCTTGGACAGCATGACCTGCACGCCGTTGGCGGCCAGCACTTCCAGGGCGCTGGCGGCGGCAGGGGCCGACAGGGCGTGAGTGTCGGCGCCGATGAACAGCGGGCCATCGATGCCCTTTTCCTTGCGGTACAGGCAGATCGCCTGGGTGATGGCCAGGACGTGGTACTCGTTGAAACTCAATTCAAGCGAAGTGCCGCGGTGCCCCGAGGTGCCGAAGGCCACCCGCTGGGCCGCCACGGCGGCGTCTGGGCGGCCGGTGTAGTAGGCGGTGAGCAGCCGGGGAATATCGACCAGCACGCTGGCTGGTGCCGGCTTGCCTGCCAAAGGACTGAGCTTCATGCAAAAACCTCGAGTTCAACAGATGTTGGTGTTGGAACGTGCAGTGTACTGAGAGTTGCAAGGGTGTGCGATGGGCGCCAGCAAACAACACCGGCGTTGCCGCCGGCCACCCTGCCGCTGCCGGCCTGAAGCGCCAGGTGACCTGCCACCGGGTTGGCCACGACAGGCTAGAGTGATAGCCATATCGACCGAGAAATTGGCCCCATGGCTTTCCACCGCCTGACCCGTACACATCCCCGCCTGAGCATCGCCGCCGTGGTCGGCCTGCTCGGCGGCTGGCTGATACCCGCTGGCGACAGCGTGCAGCATATCCTCGCTGGCTGGAACCTGGGGGTCTGGCTGTATCTGCTGCTCGTGCTGTACCTGAGCTGCAGCGCCAACCCGGAGAAAGTCCGCCAGGTGGCCCGCATCGAAGATGAAAATGCCGGCCTGGTGCTGCTGACGGTGTGCATTGCCGCCATCGCCAGCCTGGCCGCAGTGACGCTGCAACTGGTGTCCAGCCGCGGCCTGCAGGGCAGCGCCCAGGCCCTGCACTACCTGTACACCGGCCTGACGGTGGCGGGGTCCTGGTTGATGATCGGTTGCATCTTCAGCCTGCACTATGCGCGGTTGTTCTACACCGGGCGGCAGCATGACCCCCCCCTGCGATTTGCCGATGGTGAACGCAACCCCGACTACTGGGACTTCCACTACTTCTCGTTCACCATCAGCGTGGCCGTGCAGACCTCCGACGTGGGGGTGGCCGGGCGTGGCTTGCGCCGGGTAGTGCTGGCGCATTCCCTGGTGGGGTTCGTGTTCAACACGGCAATCCTGGGGTTCACCATCAACATCGCGGCCGGTTTGCTGGGTTGAGCACGCCGTTCGTCTGAAAGCGAGGGGCCAGGGCCGACAGTGCAACCCGCAGAAAACCTGCGCCGGGGCGCACATCCAACAGGCGAAAACGTTTGCCCCGAGGGCTTTGGCACTGCGCCGGCGGGGCCGCAGATGTGACCGTTGTCATGCATCAATACATTTGTCATGTTCGCCGCTGAGAATCGCGCATTGCAGGTGCTATGTTTACTTACCCGGCGGCCGCATCGATGTGGCCACCCGCCCACTACGTCCAGGCACGGACCAGGAGGCTGGCATGAACAAGATGACGTTCCCCAACGCCTGCCAGGTGATGCGCTGGCATTTCCACCCGCTGGGCTTCGAGGCCAGCATGGATGCGCCACGCAGCATGGTCGCGCGGTTGTTCGACCGGGCCACCGGAGAAACCGTGCTGGCGATTGCCGGCATCCCGTGTGCGGCAATCATGGCCGCTGCCGATGTCGAACGCATCATCGAGGCCGTCGAGGCCGAGATGGATGCCTTCGCCCCCGCCTTTACCTTGCGCGACGCCGGTTAACCGGCAGACTTGGCCCCCGGGCCCATCGCTTGCAGCTTGCTCAGAAATTGCTCGGCCGGTACGGGTTGCCCCAACAGGTAGCCCTGCAGCGAGTCACAGCCCAGGCGGGTCAGAAACGCCTGCTGCCGGTCAGTTTCTACCCCTTCGGCGACGATTCGCAGCCCCAGTGCCTGGCCTAGCGCGACAATCGCCGACACGATCGCGGCGTCATCGCTGTCCTGTTCCAGTTCGCGCACGAAGCCGCGGTCGATCTTCAGTTCGTTGGCGGGCAGGCGCTTGAGGTACATCAGGCTGGAATAACCGGTACCGAAATCATCAATGGACAGGTCCACGCCCATATCGGACAAGCGCTGCAGCACTGTGAGGCTGGCATCGGCGTCATGCATGGCGGTGGTTTCGGTAATTTCCAGGGTCAGGCAGTTGGCTGGCAGGCCATTGTGCTGCAAGGCCTGGGCCACGCTGTCGACCAGCCCGCAATGGCTGAACTGGATAGCCGACAGGTTGACCGCCATGCGCCACTGATGATGGCCTTGGTCCAGCCAGAGACGCATCTGCCGGCAGGCTTCGTTGAGCACCCATTCGCCAATCGGGATGATCAGGCCGGTTTTTTCTGCCAGCGCGATGAAGCGGTCAGGCATCAGCAACCCCTGCTGCGGGTGCTCCCAGCGCAACAAGGCTTCGGCACCGATGGGCTGGCAAGCCTGGGCGTCGAACTTGGGCTGGTAGTGCAAGCGGAACTGGCGCTGCGCCACGGCCTGGCGCAAGTCCTGCAGCAGCTGCAACTGCTGGCGGGCGTTGCTGTTCATCGACACGTCGAAGAACCTGTAGCCATTCTTGCCGGCGCTCTTGGCGTGGTACATGGCCGCGTCGGCATTGCGCAGCAGCTCGTGCTGGTCCTGGCCATTGCCCGGGTAAAGGACGATACCCAGGCTGGCCGACAACTGCAGGTCGTGCTCGGCCACCCGGAATGGCCGTGACACCAGGTTGACCTGCTTGACCGCCACGTCCATGGCATCGTCGGGTTCCTGCAACTGCACCAGGAGCACGAACTCATCGCCACCGATCCGTGCCAGGGTGTCCTGGCTGTGCAGGTGGCCGCGCAGGCGGGCGGCCACGGCCTTGAGCAGCAGGTCGCCAATGTGGTGGCCAAACGCATCGTTGACCGGTTTGAAACCGTCCAGGTCGATGAACATCAGGGCAAAACAGCCGCCCTGCTCCGCCACCCTGGCAATCGCCTGCTCGATGCGGTCAGCCAGCAAGGTGCGGTTGGGCAGGCCTGTCAGGGTGTCGTGCAGGGCCAGCTGGGTCAGTTCCTGGTTGGCCAAGGTCAGCGAACGGGCCAGCTCTGCGGTGCGCACCTCCAGGCGCGCGTCCAGCACCGAGGTCAACAAGGCTACCGCCAACACTGACAAGGTGGTGATGAGCACCAGGTAGACCAGGCCATCGCCTTGCAGGCCACCGCCCGCCAGCGCCCCGCAGAAGCTGCCATCCGGGAAGTTCGCCGCTGCCATGCCGGTGTAGTGCATGCCCACGATGGCCAAGCCCATTACCACTGCTGCCAGGCCGCGAATCTGCCGCACATAGGGTGTGTGCGCACGCAGGCGGAAGGCGATCCACAATGCCGCCGCCGAGGCACCGACAGCGATCAGCAGCGAGGCGCCGAACAGTGTCGGGTCATAATCGATGCCTGGCAGCATGCGCATCGCCGCCATGCCGGTGTAGTGCATGCAGGCAATGCCTGCACCCATGATCAGCGCGCCAAACGCCAATTGCAGACTTGGCAGGCTTGGCTGGCTGACCAGCCACAAGGCAAAGCCCGATGAAAGCACGGCGATCAACAGCGAGAACGCGGTCAGGCCCAGGTCATACCCCAGGTCGATGGGCAGGCTGAAGGCGAGCATGCCCACGAAGTGCATGGACCAGACGCCCATCCCCATGGCCAGTGCGCCACCGAACATCCACAAGTGGGCAGCCCGGCCCTTGGCCGTGGCGATGCGGCCGGCCAGGTCAAGGGCGGTATAGGACGCCAGGATCGCCACGCACAGCGAAATCAACACCAGCGAAGAGGAGTAGCTACCGGTCAGCATGGGGGTTTCCAGCACTGGGACGGGAGTCCCGGAAAAAGCTGACGATTGTACTCAAGCTTAGGCGAAACGCACGGGGTTTTTGCGAATGGGAATGGATCCAAAAAAGCCTGTGGCGGGTTTGCCAACGGAGCCGGTGCCGCGGCGGATCGCACCGGCTTTGCGGGTGTGTGCGGCTAACCTTGCAAGGCCCGCGGGCGGCGGCTGCGTTCCTCGGCTTGCGGCGCCGTGGCCGCCTGCAGATGGAAGTCGAAGGCCAGCTCGGCAAAGCGCCCACCCTGCACGCCACGGTCATGCGCTGCCGCGGCATCCTCGACAAAGCGCAGCTCGCCGATCAACCCGTCGCGGGTGGCATAGGCGAAGTCATCCCACAGGTACCGGTCGCCGGCAAAATTGATCTGGGTGGTCAGGTGCCGGTGCCCAGGTGCCGAAATGAAGAAGTGCACGTGCGCCGGGCGCTGGCCGTGACGACCGAGCTGGTCCAGGCACTCCTGGGTAGGCCCCTGTGGGTCGCAGCCGTAGCCCGACGGCACGATCGAGCGCGCCCGGTAGCGGCCCTCGGCATCGGTGACGATGCGGCGGCGCAGGTTGTACGCGGACTGGCTCGAATCGAAGTACGAGTACGTGCCTTGGGTGTTGGCGTGCCACAGGTCGACGGTCGCGCCCGCCAACGGCCGGCCGTCGGCAGCAAAGACCTGGCCGTACAGGAACATCACCACCCCGGGGTCGGTGCCGTCATCCATGCGCGCCTCCCCTTCTGCCAGCGGGGCACCGGCAACGTACAGCGGCCCTTCGATGGTGCGCGGGGTGCCCCCGCCCAGGCCGGCCTCGGCATCCTTGGCATCCTGCAGCAAGTCGAGGAAGTGCTCGATGCCCAGGCCGGCGGCCAACAGCCCTGCCTCGTTACGGCCGCCCAGGCGGTTG
This sequence comes from Pseudomonas sp. BJP69, assembly GCF_007633355.1. NCBI lineage: Bacteria > Pseudomonadati > Pseudomonadota > Gammaproteobacteria > Pseudomonadales > Pseudomonadaceae > Pseudomonas > Pseudomonas sp. BJP69. The sequence continues at coordinate 2,186,769 of NZ_CP041933.1, read as the reverse complement.
AGGTAGTCGATGGCGTGCCAGAACTCATCCTCGCTGACCTCCAGGTCTTCGATCAGGCGTGCAGTGTCCTGCAGCACGCGGCGGATGATCTTCTTGAAACGCGGGTTGCCTTCGGCATGGTCCAGCCCGGCGACCTTGTCGAAGAACGCCTGGATGTCAGCAGTGTGGGAAATGTTCACGGTCATCGTACTCACCTCGTATTGTTCTTGTTCAGCAGCAATCAGCGGTCGTCGCTGTGGACCGACGAGGGGTGCCGGCACAAGCCGTCAATCTCGATGTCCATGTACGGGAACAGCGGCAACTGCATCAGGGTGTCGTGCAGGGCCTCGACGCTAGGCACATCGAACACGCTGTAGTTGGCGTAGTGCCCGGCAATGCGCCACAAGTGGCGCCAGGTGCCTTCGCGCTGCAGCCGCTGGGCCAACGCCTTTTCATCGGCCTTGAGCTGGGCAGCGGTGGCCGGGTTCATGTCGACCGGCAGTTTCACCGTCATCTTCACGTGGAACAGCATGCAGGTTTCTCCTTTCTTGCGTCAGCTTCAAAAGCTGGCAGGGCTTTGCCCAAGTGGGCTCCCCGCCGTGGTGTGCGCGTGCGCCTGCAGCCTGCAGTTCAGCGCCTGGCGAAGCGCGCCAGGCGCGTTTCGTCCAGGGTCAGCCCCAGCCCGGGGGTGCGCGCAATGTGCAAGTGGAAATCGCGATACTGCGGCGGCTCGTTGACGATTTCCTCGGTCAGCAGCAATGGCCCGAACAATTCCGTACCCCAGGTCAGCTGGCGCAGGGTGAGGAAGGCATGGGCCGAGGCCAGCGTGCCTATCGAGCCTTCCAGCATGGTGCCGCCGTACAGGGCGATACCGGCAGCCTCGGCGATCTGCGCGGTGCGCAGCACAGCGCGGGGGCCACCGTTCTTGGCGATTTTCAAGGCGAAGATGCTGGCGGCGCCGTCGGCAGCCAGGCTGAAGGCGTCTTCGACGCTTTCGATCGACTCATCGGCCATGATCGGGGCCGGGCTGCGCTGGTTCAGGCGCACCTGGCCAGCGCGGTTGATGCGCGAAATCGGCTGCTCGATCAGGTCGATGCCGTTGTCGCCCAGCACCTGGCATGCCCGCAGCGCCTGGGACTCGTCCCAGTACTGGTTGACGTCGACCCGCACGCTGGCGCTGTCGCCCAGTTCGCGCTTGATCGCCACCACATGCCTGAGGTCCTGGTCCACCGGGTTGGCACCGATCTTCAGCTTGAACACCCGGTGGCGGCGTATTTCCAGCATGTGCTGGGCTTCGGCGATATCACGCGCGGTGTCGCCGCTGGCCAGGGTCCAGGCCACCTCCAGGCTGTCGCGTACACGGCCACCCAGCAGTTCGCTGACCGGCAGGCCCAGGCGCTTGCCCTGGGCGTCGAGCAACGCGCTTTCGAGCCCGGACTTGGCAAAGGTGTTGCCTTTGGCCAATTTGTCCAGCTTGAGCATGGCCGCGTTGATGTTGTCTGCCGGCAGGCCGAGCAGCGCCGGGGCCAGGTACGCGTCGATGTTGGCCTTGATACCCTCGGGGCTTTCGTAGCCATAGGCCAGGCCGCCAATGGTGGTGGCCTCGCCCAGGCCTTCCACGCCATCGCTGCAGCGCACGCGCAATACCACCAGGGTCTGCTGCTGCAGGGTGTGCATTGCCAGCTTGTGCGGGCGAATGGTGGGCAGGTCGACGATGACTGCCTCGATACGTTCAATCAGCGCGCTTGTCATTGTTGCCAGGTCTCGTCAGGTCGGGCGGGCGAAGGCCAGCCCGAATGGTGCATGTGCTTGCTTGTGCGAAGATTGCGCGAGACCCTGCGCAGCGTCCAATATCATATGAATCTCTCACCATACCCTGGAGGTCTGATGGAGCTACGCCACCTGCGCTACTTCAAGGTCCTGGCAGAAACCTTGAACTTCACCCGCGCCGCTGAGCTGCTGCACATTGCCCAGCCACCGCTGAGCCGGCAGATCAGCCAGCTCGAAGACGAGCTCGGCACCCTGTTGGTCGCGCGCGAACGCCCGCTGCGGCTGACCGATGCAGGCCGTTATTTCTATGAGCAAACCTGCACCGTGCTGCAGCAGTTGCAGAGCATCAACGACAACACCCGGCGTATCGGCCAGGGCCAGCGCCAGTGGCTGGGCATCGGTTTTGCCCCCTCCACCCTGTACACCGTGCTGCCCGACTTGATCCGCGAGCTGCGCCAGGACAGCGACCTGGAGCTGGGCCTGAGCGAAATGACCACGCTGCAGCAGGTGCAAGCCCTGAAAAGCGGGCGTATCGACATTGCCTTTGGCCGCATCCGCATCGACGACCCGGCCATTGAGCAGCAGGTACTGTGCGAGGACCCGCTGGTAGCGGTGCTACCCAAGGGCCACCCGCTGTCTGCCAGCCCATTGAGCCTGGCGCAACTGGCGGCGGAGGCGTTCATCCTTTACCCGGCCAACCCCCGGCCCAGTTATGCCGACCATGTGCTGGCGCTGTTTGCCCAGCACGGTATGAGCATCCGGGTCAGCCAGTGGGCCAATGAGTTGCAGACAGCGATCGGCCTGGTGGCAGTAGGTGTCGGTATCACCCTGGTGCCGGCATCGGTGCAGCAGCAGCACCGCACCGACATTGAATACGTGGGCCTGCTGGACAGCAGCGCGGTCAGCCCGATCATTCTGAGCCACCGCCAGGGGGATATCAGCCCGATGGTGCAGCGTTGCCTGGCCTTGCTGGCACGGCAGGCTGGCTGAGCCCACTGCGTGCAGCCCGCCCCCGTATACCCATCGGTATATGGATGTTCCCGTTGATCTGTTTCATGCTCGGCCACGCGAATCGCGAAACGCCCGGGCAACAAACACTTCAACAAAGATCTTCGGGAGTCGAACATGGCGGGACGTCTAAACGGCAAGGTAGCGCTGATCACGGGTGGCGCGGGTGGCTGCGGGCTGGCCGCCTCGCAACTGTTCGCGGCAGAGGGGGCGCAGGTCGGCATTGTCGACCTGCCCGGCAGCGACGGCGCAGCGGTTGCGCGACAACTGCGCGAAGCCGGCCACCAAGCGGTTTTCGCCGCAGCCGATGTGTCGGACGCACAGCAGGTCAAGGCCGCTGTCGCCACCGTGGAGGCAGCCTTCGGCCACATCACCGTATTGATGAACCACGCCGGCATCCTTTCGGCTGTCCCCTTCCTCGACACCAGCGAAGAAGAATGGGACCGGATCATGGCCGTGAACGTGAAAAGCATGTTCCTGATCACCCGTGCGGTGCTGCCGGGCATGCTCGCAGCCGGCGGCGGCAGCATCGTGTGTACCTCCTCCATATCGGCCGTGGTGGGCACGCCAATGGAAGTCCTGTATTGCACCAGCAAGGGCGCCACCCATATGTTCGCCCGGGCCATTGCCGTGGAGTTCCGTGACCGCGGTATCCGCGCCAATGCCATTTGCCCGGGTTTCATTGCCACAGCCCACGGCCTGCGGGAAATCGACATGCTGCGCAAGCACGGTGTGGACGTCAGCGAACAGGCCATCGCGACCGCCCAGGGGCGCCTGTGCCAACCCGCCGAGGTAGCCAGCGCCGCCTTGTTCCTGGCCAGTGACGACGCCAGTTTCGTCAACGGCGCGCACCTGTTCGCGGATAACGGCTACACCGCGGTCTGACCTCAAGCACGCCAAGCAGGAGAATGACGTGAGCACTTCCTCCAACAACATGCACATCAACGAATTCGGCCTGGACCACGCGCACTGGCGCAACTGGGCCGGTAACCAGTCCTGCATTCGCGCGGCACGCGGGGCGCCGGCCAGCGAAGACGAACTGTGCACGCTGGTCAACCAGGCCAGCCGCAACGGCATGAACGTTCGGGTGGCCGGGTCCGGGCATTCGTTCACCCCGGTAGCGCTGACCAATGGCCTGCACCTGACGCTGGCCAACATGAGCGGCATACGCCATGTCGACCACGCCAGAAAGCGCGTCACCGCCGCAGCCGGCACCACCATCAATGCCTTCGGCAAGGCCCTGCGGGCGGCTGGCCTGTCGATGGTCAACCAGGGCGACATCGACAGCCAGTCGATTGCCGGGGCACTCACCACCGGTACTCACGGCACAGGCCTTACCCTGGGCAACCTGGCCTCGTCGATAGTGGGCATGAAGCTGGTGCAACCCAACGGCGACATTCTCGTCGTCGATGAAAGCACCCCTGACCTGCTGCAGGCGGGCCGCGTTTCCCTGGGTGTGCTGGGCATCGTCAGCGAACTGACCTTGCAGGTGACCGACAGCTTCAACCTGCACGAGCGCATTTGGCGCGAAGACTTCGAGAGCGTGATGGACAGACACGACGAACTGGCGCGCAAGCATCGCCATTTCAGTTTCTTCTGGTGCCCCACCGAGCAGAGCCGGCACTGCTATTGCCTGCCCGACACCGCGGCCACCAGTAGCAGCGGGCGCACCACCGACGTGTGCGAAGTCAAGGTCATGGACATTACGGATCGCCCCGCCTGGGAAAGCGCATTCGAGAAGGTCGCGTACAGCTCGGATGTGTACCCGATCGAGTACCTGCCCAATTTCCATGAACTGGAGTACGCCGTGCCGCTGCGCCACAGCAAGGAAGCCCTGCGGGCAGTGCGCAAGCTGATGCTGGAAGACTTCCCGCAAGCCATCTACCCCATCGAGTACCGGTTCACGGCAGGTGACGGCGCCTGGATGAGCCCGTTCTTCGAACAGGACAGCGTGACCATTTCGGTATCCGGCGAGCCGGGCACCGATTACTGGGACTACTTGCGCGCGGTGGACCAGATCCTGCGGTCGTATGGCGCCCGGCCGCATTGGGGCAAGTTGCACTTCCTGAAGGGCGAGGATGTAAGCGCCATCTACCCGCGTGCCGAGGACTTCCGCAAGCTGCGCCGGCAGCTGGACCCGCAGGGCACCTACCTGAGCGAACATCTCAGCCCGCTGTTCAAATAAGCACCCCGCTCCTGGCGCACCTGGCAACGTGCCGGGGCGGGCTTGCAACGCGTACGGGCCGCGCAGCGGCCCACTGCCGGCAACGCGCGGTGCTATGCCTTGGCCAGATAATCGATGAACAGGCGAAACAGTTCGGCGTTGGTGGAAATGTCCAGCCGCTGGTAGATGTTGTGCTTGTGCACCTTCACCGTCCCCTCCGAGATATTCAACTGCCGGGCAATCGAGGCGTTGCTGTGCCCTTGCAGCAACAGCTTGGCGATCAAACGCTGGGTCTCGGTCAACTGCCCCTGCAGGATTTCCACGAAGGCATCCTCCAGCACGGCGCCTTCCGGCGAAGCCCGCAGGCACTCGGCAAAACGCAGCCGACAGTGCTGGCCGAACAGCGCGGCCAGCAATGGCGCCAGGTCCGCCAGCAGCGCCATTTCCGCCGCGCTGAAGTCCCCACTGCGCTGATGGCGCATCAGCGAATAGACCATGGCCACCTGGGGCTGCAGCGGCATGATGAACCCCACCTCTTCCACTGCCGTGCCGTAGCCGGAGGCCACGCAAGGGTGGATATCACGGGAGATGGCGAAACCTGAAGAGAAGAAGCAGTCGGGCGCCAGTTCACTCATGCGCCACAGCCCGGCTGGGTGCTCGTTGACGCAGGCCACATAAAACGGGTCCAGCAAGTAACCGCCGCGCACATAGGCGTTCAGGGTGCGCTCGCTGACGCTGTGGTTGTAGCCGTTATGCACCAGCACGGCCGGCTGGTTGAACTGGAACAGGTACGCGCAGCTCATGTCGAACGCCAGCTTGTCGCCTATCACCTTGTCCAGCGCCGGCCCGAAGTGTTCGCTGCCGATCGCTTCGATCAGCGCCGCCAGCCCGTTCGCTTCGTCTTTTGTCATTGTTCACCACGCTCTCATGCACCAAAGCCTCATGACCTTACCGCCTTGGCCAGCCAAAAGCACAAAATCCGGGGCGCCCTGGGCGCTCCGGATCAAATGCACGACGCTTTGCGCTCAGGACGGCTCGGGCGCCACCGCGAAGGCGCCTGCGGCGTCGTCCTGGCGCCCCATTTCCTGCGCCTTGGGCACGGCCAGCCAACTGGCCAGCAGCATGGCAATCAGGCCGCCACTGAGCTTGCCAATCATCAGCGGCAGGATCAGCGAGGGCTGGAAGTTTGCCGAGAAGGCCATGTGGTCGCCGAAGGTGAAGGCCGCGCACACCGAAAAGGCTATCACCAACACCTTGTCCTTGGGCGGCATCTCGCTGACCAGGCGGAACATGGCGAGGATATTGGCCGAAGCCGCCAGCACACCCGCAGCCCCGACCCCAGACATGCCGAAGCGCGATGCCACGCGCTCGATCGGCCGCGCCAGAAAGCGCTTGAGCAAATGCACCATGGGGAATGCCCCGCACAGCATCAGGCCGACGTAGCCGGCAATCTCCAGGGCGCGGAACTGGTCATCGGCATCGGCGATGATCGGCGCGAAGCCCCAACTGCCGAATACATGGCTGAACAGCCCGGTGAAGTACTGCACGATCGACGCCACCAGTACCAGCACCACGGCGATGTACATGAACTGCCCGAGCTTGAGGAACAGGTACACCATCAGTGCCGGGCAGTAACGCAGCGCCGCCGCCAGGGCAATGCAGAACAGGATCAAGGGCATCAGGTTGCGCAGCAGCATCGCCCAGGAAAAATGCAAGGCCTGGGTGGCGGCACCGGTGGTTGCGATATCCGGGCGCACCCCCAGGTCCAGTCCCTGCATGGCCATGGCGATGATCATGATGCTCAAGGGAATGGCCAGCAGCCCAGCCATGATGCCCAGTGCCATGTACTTGTGATCGACCTTGCGCAGCATGGCCAACCCGACCGGGATGACGAAAATGATCGTCGAACCACTCTGGAACCCGGTGATCAGGCCGAGGATCCAGCCTTCCGGGCTTTGCGCCAAAGCCTTGGCCAACTGGTAGCCGCCCATGTCCGAGGCGATGAAGATAGGCCCCGCGGTGCCAGGGTCGGCGCCCATCAACTGGAACAGCGGCGCGATCACCTGGCTGATGCCGGCTGAAATGTACGGGATCGCGGCCATGATGCCAGCGACCGGGATGAAGATCGGGCCGATGCTGTGCAGCCCGGCGATGAACTCCTGGCCCAGCTCGCCTTCGGGGTTATAGATGGATGCCAATGCACCCAGTACCGCACACACCATGATCACGTAGATGACATAGGTACCGATGCTTTCCATTTGCCGCCTCATTTTTAGAGTTGTGGGGTTGGCAGGTCTGAAAGGTCACAGGGGCATCGTTGTTTTTATGCTGAGCAAGGCGTGCCCCGTTGAGCATTCAAGCTAAGCGGCGGGGGGTGGGCTGTCCATATACCGGGAGGTATATGCCCCTGCAAAAGAGAGTGCCGTGCCCGGTTCGAAATGCTTAATACCCGGTCATTTCCAGGTACCCACGGCCACCGGCACTGCCGCTCAAACGCACCGGCCCTTCCCAATACGGGAAGCGCGTCTGCATCCACGCCTGCGGCTGAACAGCATCGACCTGCACATCCACCCCGTGCTCAGGCACCTGCACCCGCCAGCGGGTCGGCAGCTGCTTGCCATTGCCCTGTCGGGCCCAGGCCAGCGGCTGCAAGCGGATCTGTGCCGGCAACAGCGCTACCCCCTGGCCCTGCGGGTCGATCCAGGTGCCGGCGCGATACGCCTCCCCGTGCGCTTCGCGCACCTGAAACAGCATCAGCTTGGCGCCGCTGTCCAGGTGCAGCGAGAACCAGTCCCAGCCCGTTTGCCCGGCATCCAGCGGCTGGCTGCTCCATTCCCGGTCCAGCCAGGCCTGGCCAGCCACCGCGATGCACAGGCCGTCGCGCTCGACCTCGCCGCGCACCCGGTAGAACGGCTGGCTGTAGTAGTAAGAAGCCTGGCCCTTGCCCGACTTTTCGCTGTAGCCCTGCTGGCCGTGCAGCACCAGAGGCCGCTCGCTGCGCAACTGCAGGTCGTAGCGAAAACCTTTGCCAGCGGCCGTCATGCGCAGGTTGTCGATACCGCCCGGCCCCTGCAGCGACCAATCGTCGATCCACGCCCGAAACGGCTGGGCCTGCACACCCGCCTGGCCAATCCCGCCACGGGCCAGGGTTTCAGCTGACCGATGGCCGCCGGGGCCGGTCAACGCGGCGTGGCCCATCCACAGGTTCGGGCTCTGCCAATCGCCGGTCTCCGGGCCGGGGCGCAGGGCTGAGCGGAACAGCGTCCACTGCGCGCCCCAGTCACGCCCTTGGGTGTCTTTGAGGTTGGCGGTGACGTACCACCACTCGATGCGGAAACCATCGTGGGCCGCATGGTCCCGTGGGAATTCCAGGCGATGGCCGCGGGTGACCTGGCTGAACCCGCCTGCCGGCTGGCCGAGGCCGGCATAGCTTTGCGGTGCCGGCTGATCACAACCGCACAACAGGCTGCAGAGCAACAGCCAGGCTTTACGTTTCATCGGCAAACGGCCTCAACAGTTCGCGCGGCTGACGCCGGGCCAGTTGCCAGAGTGGCCAGGCGCTGGCCAACAGGCTGGTGAGCAGGCCCAGCAGGGCCAGTTGCAGCAACTGGGCGGGAAATACATGCAGCGGCAAACGCCAACCGAATGCCTGAACATTCACCACCGCGACCAGGCACCAGGCCAGCAACAGGCCCAACGGCAGCGCCAACAGCACGGTCAGGCTGCTGAGCAGCAGTGCCTGGCCAAGGCTCAGCCACACCAGCTGGGTACGCCGTACCCCCAGGGCCCATAGCGGCGCCAGCTGGCGCAGACGGGACTGGCCCAAGGTCAGCAGGTTGATGAACAGCGCCACGCCGGCCACGCCCAGGGTCAGGCTGTTGAGCGCGGCGGTGGCGGCGAAGGTGCGGTTGAATACCTCGGTCGACCACCGCTTCAACTGCGCCTGCTGCACGACCCGGCTGTCGTCGAGGTGAAAGCGCTGTTGCAACGCGGCTTTCAAGGCGGCCCCCTGGGGGTCGAGCAGGTCGACGCTCAAGCCTGTCAACGCAGCATCCGGCCAATGCGCGCGCAGCGATTGGGCATTCACCAGCATTTGGCCCTTGGGGTTGCCATAGTCGGCGTACAGGCCAACGACGAGCAAGCCGCGAGACGGGTCCGTGGGCAGCTTCAGGTGGTCCCCCAAGTGCAAACGCAACCGCCGCGCCAGCTGCTCACTGAGCATCACGGCCTGCCCCTCGGCCAATAGCTGCCAGGCCTGCGGCTGCTGTTCCAGCAACGGCCACCGGCTGTGATAAACGGGATGGTCGACAATGCCCTGCACCTGGACCGGCCAGCCTTGCACCTGCGTTTCGACGCGCCAGCCAGGCAGAACCACCCGCACGGCAGGTTGCTGCCCCAGCCACTGGGCTATCTGCAGGCCTTGCGCGGTATCGCTTGGGCTCACGTACAGGTCGGCGGACAAGCGCTGGTCCAGCCAGCCGACAAAGGTCTTGCGAAAACCCTCGGTCATGCTGCCCACACCTACGCTGGCAGCCAGCGCCAGCAGCAAGGCCATCAGCGCCAGGCTCAAGGCAGGCAACTGCTGGCGGCTGTCGGCAACGAACCACTGGGCCAACGGCCGCTGACAACGGCGCGCCAACCAGGCCAGCACCCTGTCGAGCCAGGCTGGCAACGCCAATGCCGCCCCCAGCAACAGCGCCGCCAGCATACCGAAGGCGCCGGGCAGGCTGTCACCGAACACCCCGCAAGCTGACGCCAGCACCAGCAACAGGCCCGCTACCCAAGCCTGACGGCTCAGCCACGGCCCCTGTGCCAGGCGCCATGCTTGCGGCTGCGCCAACGCCAGCAAGGGCAAGCGTGCGGCGCGCAGGATGCTGCCCAGCCCGGCCAGCAGTGCACCGAGTACGCTCACCATCACGCCCCACAACCACCACTGCGCAGGCAGGTTCAGCGTGCCTGCGACCTGCGCGCCATACAGCCCGCGCAGACTGGCGGCGACATCGGGCAGCAACCAGGCCGCCACCGCGTAGCCACTGGCTACCCCGGCCAGCCCGCCAAGCACTGCGAACAGCCCCAGCTCCAGACCCAGGGCACACAGCAGGGTAGCCAGGCTGACACCACAGGCGCGCAGGTTGCGAATCAGCCCGCGCCGCTGTTCCAATGCCAGGCCAATCGCGGCATGGGCGATGAACAGGCCGACGACGAAGGCCAACAGGCCTAGCGCAGTGAGGTTGAGGTGGAAGCTGTCGGTCAGGCGCTGCAAACCGCCATCATCCTGCCGGGGTTGCACGACAAGGTCAGCCGCAATGTCGGCAGGCAAAGGCCCCGGGCTTGCCGCTACCAGCAGGCGTGACAACTGCCGCGGTGCCTGCAGCAAGGCCTGCGCATGGCCGATATCGACCACGATCACCCCGGGGGCCAGCTCGGCTTGCACCAGCAACGGCGGCAGCGGTTGCCCATCGCGGTCGTGGGCCACCTGCCCTGCGGTCATGTTCAACAGGCGCAAGGTGTCTGGCCCGACCCAGGCCTGCCCGGGCACGCCGATGAACGCCTGCAGGTCGAACGCCTGGGGCTGCACCCCGGCGATACTGCTGGCCGCCGGCAGGCTCAATGGCTCGATGCCGATCAGGCGCACACTGCGCCCGGGCTCGCCTGGCAGGCGCAGGCGCCCCTCCAGCACCGGCGACACCGCCCAACCCAGCCTGCGCAGTTGCACGTACAGCGCCTGGTCAAAGCGTTCGCCGTGGCGTGGCAGCAGTTGCGTCTGCAGCGGCCCGGCCAGTACCGCACTGGCCCTGGCGTAGTCGCTGCGTGCCTGGCTGTTCAAGGCCTGCACCCCGGTCCATAGCGCCGTGGCCAGCCACAGCCCGGTGAAGATGCTGAAAAACTGCACGCGGTGGCGCCGCCAGTGGCTGAGCAAAGCCAACAGGGCCAGCGACAGCAGCCTCATGCGCCCTGCCCGCTGCGCACACGGCCACCCTGCAGGTAGCAACGTTGCTGCAGCCGCGCCGCCAGCCGGGGGCTGTGGGTGACCATCAGCAGGCCGCTGCCAGCCTCGCTGACCAGTTGCAGCAACAGGCTCAGCACTTCGTCGCTGGTGGCTTCGTCAAGGCTGCCGGTGGGTTCGTCAGCCAATAACCAGGCCGGGCGCCCAGCCAATGCGCGGCCGATGGCCACGCGTTGCTGCTGGCCGCCCGACAGTTGTTCAGGGTAACGCCCGAGCAGGTCAGCCAGGCCCAGGCGTTGAGCCAGGTGGGCGCCCCATTCGGGGTCGTGCCGGTTGGCCAGCCGGGCCTGGAATGCCAGGTTGCTGCCCACGTCCAGGCTGCTGATCAGGTTGTACTGCTGGAACACCAGGCCAATCCCCTGTCGCCGCCACAGTGCCAGGGACGTCTCCGAGCGGCTGTCCAGGGCACTGCCGTCAATCAGGATGCGCCCGCTGTCGGCACGGTCCAGGCCGGCCACCAGGTGCAGCAAGGTGCTCTTGCCACTGCCAGACTCGCCCATCAAGGCCAGGCTGCTGCCGCGCGCCAGGCACAGGTCGACGCCCTGCAACACCGGCAACGGCCCTTGGGGGGTGGCAAATGATTTGTGCAGGTTTTCGATGGCCAGCATCGGGGGGGCCTTGGGGTCTCGGGTGACTATCCAGTAATAGCAGGTCACGGACACATAGGAGAGACGCGCCCATCAATGGATCCACAGACGATTCGATAATCGCACAAATAGCGCTATTCATTGCGTAAATGCAGATTGACCACGCACGCGCATATGGCTCTAATGGATCCATTAAACAAAAACAAAACTTGGAGAGCCTTCATGTACCCGAAAAACACCTGGTACGTTGCCTGCACCCCTGACGAAATTGCCGACAAGCCCTTGGGCCGACAGATCTGCGGCGAAAAAATCGTCTTTTACCGTGGCCAGCAGAACCGTGTAGCCGCTGTCGAGGACTTCTGCCCGCACCGAGGCGCGCCGTTATCCCTGGGCTACGTGGAAGACGGCAACCTGGTCTGCGGCTATCACGGCCTGGTCATGGGCTGCGACGGCAAGACGGTGTCGATGCCTGGCCAGCGGGTTCGCGGCTTTCCGTGCAACAAGGCGTTTGCCGTCGTGGAGCGCCATGGCTTCATCTGGGTCTGGCCTGGCGACCAGGCGCAGGCCGACCCAGCGCTTATCCCGCATTTGGAATGGGCAGACAATGAAGAGTGGGCGTACGGCGGAGGGCTGTTCCACATTGGCTGCGACTATCGCCTGATGATTGACAACCTCATGGACCTGACCCACGAAACCTACGTGCATGCCTCCAGCATCGGCCAGAAGGAAATCGACGAAGCCCCGCCCGTCACCACCGTCACCGGCGACGAAGTGGTCACCGCCCGGCACATGGAAAACATCATGGCCCCGCCCTTCTGGCGCATGGCCCTGCGCGGCAACGGCCTGGCCGACGATGTGCCGGTGGACCGCTGGCAGATCTGCCGCTTCACCCCACCCAGCCACGTCCTGATCGAAGTGGGTGTGGCACATGCCGGCAAGGGTGGCTACCACGCTGCAGCGCAGCACAAGGCCGCGAGCATCGTGGTCGACTTCATCACCCCGGAAAGCGACACCTCGATCTGGTACTTCTGGGGCATGGCGCGCAATTTTGCCGCGCACGACCAGAACCTGACCGCCGACATCCGCGAGGGCCAGGGCAAGATTTTCAGCGAAGACCTGGAAATGCTCGAGCGCCAGCAACAGAACCTGCTGGCCAACCCTGGGCGCAACCTGCTGAAGCTGAACATCGATGCCGGTGGCGTGCAATCGCGCAAGGTGCTGGAGCGGGTCATCGCCAAAGAGCGTGCAGCACAGCCGCAACTGATCGCCACCAGCGCCACCCCTGCCTGAGGAGCCACCGACATGATCGATGCCATCGTGGTATCCCGTAACGATGAAGCGCAGGGTATCTGCAGTTTCGAACTGGCCTCGGCAGATGGCAGCCTGCTGCCGGCATTCAGCGCCGGGGCCCACATTGACGTGCACCTGCCCGATGGCCTGGTGCGCCAGTATTCGCTGTGCAACCACCCGCAAGAGCGCCACCGCTACCTGATCGGCGTACTCCATGACCCGGCTTCGCGGGGCGGCTCACGCAGCCTGCACGAGCAGGTGCAGGTCGGCGCGCGGCTGCAGATCAGTGCGCCGCGCAACCTGTTCCCGCTGGCCGATGGGGCGCGGCACAGCCTGCTGTTTGCCGGCGGCATCGGCATTACCCCGATCCTGTGCATGGCCGAGCAGTTGGCCCACAGTGGCCACGATTTCGAGCTGCACTACTGCGCCCGCTCCAGTGAGCGTGCCGCATTCGTCGAGCGTATCCGCAACGCGCCCTTTGCCGACCGCTTGTTCGTGCATTTTGACCAGCAGCCGGAAACGGCGCTGGACGCTCGCCAGGTGCTGGGCAACCCGCAAGCTGACGTGCACCTGTATGTGTGCGGGCCGGGCGGGTTCATGCAGCATGTGCTGGGCAGCGCCAGGGAGCTGGGCTGGCAGGAGGCCAACCTGCACCGCGAGTATTTCGCGGCCGCACCCGTGGACGCCAGCAACGACGGCAGCTTCTCGGTACAGGTCAACAGCACCGGCCAAGTGTTCGAGGTGCCAGCCGACCAGACCGTGGTACAGGTACTGGAGCAAAACGGCATCGAGATCGCCATGTCGTGCGAGCAAGGTATTTGCGGCACGTGCCTGACCCGCGTACTGCAGGGCACGCCAGACCACCGCGACCTGTTCCTGACCGAAGAGGAACAAGCCCTCAACGATCAGTTCACGCCTTGCTGCTCGCGCGCGAAAACACCGTTACTGGTGCTGGATATCTGAAGCGGCCAGCGCGCTAGGGAGGATCACCTGCATGCCGGTGCCCGAGGCGTTTGCGCCGAAGGTTTCGGCATAGCGCAAGGTTGCATTGGCATGCTCGCGCATGATCGCTTCGGCGCGGGCACCCTGGCGGTTGACCAGGGCATCGAACACGGCATGGTGCTGCATGTGGGCGAAGTTGAAGCGCCGGTATTCACGGGCCAGGTCGTGGCGGTCTACCGCCAGCGCCGTGACCGAGGCGAATGGCAGGTGGTCGTTGCGCGCCAGCGCCACGGTAATGGCCGGGTTGTGGCTGGCTTCGATGATCACTTGGTGAAAGCGCATGTTCAGATCGTGGTAGGCCTGCAGGTCTTCTTCGGTCACGAAGCCCTTGTCGAACAGCTGGTCGCCCTCTATCAGGCACTGCTGCAGTGCCGCACGGGCTGGCGCGGCCAAGCCGCGCTCGGCAGCCTGGCGGGCGGCCAGGCCTTCGAGCACACCGCGCACCTCGACTGCACCGGCAATGTCATCGGCACTCACCGAACGCACTTGAAAGCCCCGGCCGCCGAAGCGGACCAGCAGGCCTTCCTGTTCGAGCGTGCGAAAGGCCATGCGCACCGGCATGCGTGAAACGCCGAACAGTTCGGCAGTGGGAACTTCCATCAGGCGCTCGCCGGCCGCCAGCTCGCCTGAGGCGATCATCTTGCGCAACGCGACCAGCACCATTTGACCGGGCTTGCTCATCCAGGCAACTTCCAGGGAAACGAGCCGGCATCTTAGCGCAAGCCGGGCTCGAGTAGTCAGTGGCTCAGCGCATCGCTGACCGCCACTGGGGCCGGCCTGGGTGAGCGCAGCAGTAGCAGGCACCCCGCCGCCAGCATGAACACACTGGCAAACACCCCATACAAGTGCAGCGGCTGCCAGCCGCCATCGAGCAGCACACCCGCCACGGTGGGCGACACAATGGCGCCCATACGCCCGATGCCGATGCCCCACCCCACGCCGGTGGCGCGCACCGATGCGTCGTAGACCACCGGCGACAAGGCATACAAGCCGGCCACGCAGCCGTTGGCGAACAGCCCGATCAACAGGCCCAGGGCCAATGCCGCGCTAGCCGAGCCCCCGTTGGCCACGAACAGCACCAGCAGCGCCGCAGTGGTCAGCATGAACAGCGCCAGCACGCGGGTAAGCGGCCAGCGCGAGGCCAGCCCGCCGATCAGCGCCGCACCGAGGATGCCGCCCACGCTCAACAGAACACCGCCCGTAATGCCTTGCTGCGCGGACAGCCCGGCAGCCACCAGCAGCTTCGGGGTCCAGCTCATGACGAAGTAGAAACCGAACATGACCAGGAAGAACAGCAGCCAGATCACCAGCGTGGTCCGGCGCATGGCCGGCACCAACAGTTGCCGGAAACCGCTGGCACTGCCCGGCACCCTGGCCGCAAGCGCTGGCAGCTGCGCCAGTGCCGGGTGGCCTAGCCTTACCGCCAAGCGATTGACCCGCACCAGGGCGTTGGCTGGCCGGCGTGCCAGCAGAAAGTCCAGCGACTCCGGCAACCACAACCAGACCAGCGGTAACACGCAGACGGTGACGATACCGCCGAACAGAAACACCGACCGCCAACCCCACTGCCCCAGCAGCCACACCGCCAGCAAACCGCCCAGGGTTGCCCCCAAGGCATAGCCGGTGGACTGCAGGCTGACCGCCAGGCCGCGCCAGCGTTTGCTGGCATATTCGCTGGCAATGACGTTGCTGCTGGCCAGGATGCCGCCAATGCCCAGGCCCGTCAGCCCACGCAACAGGGCCAGTTGCATCGGGCTCTGGCTCAACGCCGAGAGCAGCATGCCGACCCCCGACAGCACCAGGCATAGCAGGATCAGCGGGCGCCGCCCGAAACGGTCAGCCCAGGGTGCGATGAACAGCGAGCCCGCCGCCATGCCGAACAGGCCGGCACTGAGCAGCAAGCCCACCTGCGCCCCGTTGAGGTTCCACTCGGCAGACACCGAGGCAGCGGTAAAGGCCATGACCAGCACGTCGAAGCCGTCGATCATGTTGAGCAGGATGCATATGCCGATGGCCAGGCACTGAAAGCGCCCCATCGGGTCGTTGTCCAGGCGCTGCTTGAGGTCGTTATTCATAGCGCCACCTGCCGCTTTGCAGGTGGCACAACGGCAACGCACGCGCAGGCAAAGCGCAAGGAACCCTGACGGTTCCATACCCTGGAAAAGCCATTCATGACTGAACCCTTCTTGTAGTTGTCGGCGCATCAGGCTGGAGGGCTCCAGCCGATGTCAGGCGCTAATCAAACAAATAATGGATCCACAAACAATCCATGGGGCTAAAGCAAGCACGGCTCAGGCCGGTGATGACATTCTGATCAGCCCAAAAACCAAAAATTTAAATCTTAATTATCAGTACTTTACATATTCATGATTACCGTTAATTCGCGTTCGTTTATCGAACAGATTCATTGCATGGATCCATATCGATCACGGCATTACCGCATAGGCCTGTCATCGCACCCGGCGCCATGAACAAATCTTCATATAGCGCCCCAGCGCCCTGACCATGCGGCGCACAGCGCAAGCCAGGCTACCGCCAGCCACCACCCGGCTTGAGGCTGCCGGGTGGGTTGCGTAGCATCCCCCGCCCGTTCGCGCGCCTGCACATCGGCGCGAAACCCGCACAAAAGAGCCCAGAATGCCGCAACCTATCCCCCTCAAGGACCACGAAAAGGAAAAGCAACTGGTCAACCGCCGGCTTCTGGCCTGCGCCGCCCTGGTCTTCAGCCTGTGTGCCGTGCTGGTGGGTCGGCTCTATGTGCTGCAGGTGCTGCAGCACGACCAGCAGAGCGCCGTGTCGGAAAACAACCGCGTGCATGTGCTGCCCATCGCCCCTGAGCGCGGGCTTATCTACGACCGCAACGGCGTGGTGCTGGCCGACAACAAGCCCAGCTTCGACCTGACCATTACCCGCGAGCGGACCGGCGGCAATTCGGCCAAGGTGCTCGATACCCTGACCCAGGTACTGGGGCTGAACGAGGACGACCGCAAGCAGTTCGACAAGGACCTGCGCCGGGGCCGCAAGCCGTTCGAGCCGGTCACCCTGATAGTGGGGCTGAGCGAAGAGCAGATCGCCCTGGTGGCGGTCAACCAGTTCCGCCTGCCGGGCCTGGAGGTCGAACCACAGTTCATCCGCGAGTACCCGCTGGGCGCGCATTTCGCCCATTCGGTTGGCTACGTGGGGCGCATCAACGAGAAGGAGGCCAAAGTACTCGACAGCACCGAATACCGGGGCACCCAGTCGATTGGCAAGACCGGCATCGAGCGCTTCTACGAAAGCCAGCTGCATGGCCATGTGGGCTATGAGGAAGTCGAGACCAACGCCCAGGGCCGGGTGATGCGCGTGCTCAACCACAAGGCCCCGACACCCGGGCAGGACATCGTGCTGACACTGGACGCCCGCCTGCAAGTCGCTGCCGAAAAGGCCCTGGGCGACCGCCGTGGCTCGGTGGTGGTGCTGGACCCGGCCAATGGTGACGTGCTGGCCATGGTCAGCAACCCCAGCTTCGACCCCAACCTGTTCGTCAAGGGCATCAGCTTCAAGCAGTACGCACAATTGCGCGATTCGATCGACCGCCCACTGTTCAACCGCGTGCTGCGCGGCCTGTACGCGCCCGGCTCGACGGTGAAGCCGGAAGTGGCCATCGCCGGCCTCGACAGCGGCGTGATCACCCCCGGCAGCCGGGTGTTCGACCCGGGCTACTACGAGCTGCCCAACTACGCCCACAAATACCGCAACTGGAACCGCAGCGGTGACGGCTGGGTAGACATGTACACAGCCATCATGCGCTCCAACGACACTTACTTCTACGACCTGGCGCACAAACTGGGCATCGATCGCCTGCACGACTACATGGCGGAGTTCGGCCTGGGCCAGAAGGTGTCGCTGGACATGTTCGAAGAGGCCGCCGGCCTGATGCCTTCGGCCCAATGGAAACGGGCCACCCGGCGCCAGGCCTGGTTCCCTGGCGAAACACTGATCCTTGGCATCGGCCAGGGCTACATGCAGGTCACCCCATTGCAGCTGGCCCAGGCCACCAGCCTGCTGGCCAGCAAGGGCGTGTGGCACCGCCCGCACCTGGCCATGACCGTAGGCGGCGATGCACCGGTCGACCCCCACCCGATGCCCGACATCGTGCTGCATGACAAGCACGCCTGGGACCAGGTCAGCCAGGGCATGCAGATGGTCATGCACGACCCGCGGGGTATCGCCCGTGCGGCCGCGGCCGGCGCGCAGTACCGGATTGCCGGCAAAAGCGGCACCGCACAGGTGGTGGCGATCAAGCAGGGTGAACGCTACAACCGTGACAAGACACTGGAACGGCACCGCGACAATGCCCTGTTCGTCGGCTTTGCCCCGGCTGACCACCCGGCCGTGGTGGTGGCGGTGATGATCGAGAACGGCGAAGCCGGTGGCCGGGTGGCGGGGCCTGTGGTGCGTGAAGTGATGGACGCCTACCTGCTGGACGAACAGGGGCACCTGAAGCCCGAGTATGCGGGTGCCGTGCCACCGCGCACTACGCCGCATACCTGATGCTGCGCGGGCCTGCTGGCTGAGCGGGCCCGTGCTTCAAGCCCAGAGCAGCCCCGTGCCCTCAGTGCTGCCCACCGGTACGAGGCATCAGCTCGTAGGGGTGCTTCCACCCTGGCATGGCTTGGATGCGTGCCTTCCATGCCTCGATGTGGGTGAACTCGGCCAACGCCATACCGGTGTCCTCCGGCATGAACACATACCCCGCCAGCGACAGGTCGGCGATGGTCAACCGCCCGCCCACCATGAACGGGGCCTTCGCCAGATGGGCATCGACAATGCGGTACGCGGCGGTGGCACGCTCGCGCAAGAACTGCGTCACGTCGGTTTCGCCCGTGTTCTTCAGGCAGAACAGGAAACGCAGCGCCGCGTAATAGCTGGTGAACTTATGGTTGTCGAACAGCATCCAGCGCCAGATTTCGCGCTTTTCGTCCGCGTCGCGGGGGCCGAATTGCCCGGTCTGCTGCGCAAGGTACTCCAGAATCAGCGCAGACTGGGTCAAGGACTTGCCAGCGTGCTCCAGCACCGGCACCTCACCCTGTTCATTGACCTCATCGCGCCAGGCTTGCTCGCGGGTCTGGCCGTTGAAGAAATCGACGAACACCGGCTGCCAGTTCTGGCCAGTCAATTGCAGCATCAGCGCGGCCTTGTAGGCGTTGCCGGATTCGGCGAAGCAATGCAGCTTGTAGTCAGGCATGGGCGAACCTTGCGGTGGCTGTGATGAGCGAATGGCAGAGCAGACCACGCGCACCGCGAGGCGGTCAATGCCCGGTACCACCTGCGGGCATGCATTCTGCCAACGAACAACGGAACTACTTTCACACTGATGCTTTCTTAACCTCTGAGTGGTTTATTCCTTGGGCTTCACCCTTCTGGAGAACACGACATGCGCCACCTACTCATCGCCCCTGCGCTGCTGCTCCTGCTGCCTGCCGGTGCCGCACTGGCCCGCGTCGATGCGGGCGACGTCGCCACCTCGGCCGGTGTTTCCGCTTCGCTGTATTCCACCTTCAAGGATGACAAACGGATCATTCCTGCCCGCGACGAGCTTTCGGCGTTCGTTGCCAGTGGTGGTGCAATCCGCGGCGCTTATGTCGAAGCCGCACTGGAACAGGCCCGCAAGGACCACCCAGGGCTCCAGGCCGACGACGAAGAGCTGGCCAGGGCCATTCTGTCGCAGGATGACCGCATCGCTGATCGTTGAATCAGACTTGCACCCGCCTCTGCGTGAATCTACCCACGCAGTGGTCGGTGCAGGTTCGGCTCACCCCCAACCATCCATACGCATGGTCGCCCTGACCAGGCGCTGGTCCTCCTGTTCGATCTCCCGCAAACTGTCGCGAATGCCATTGATGTGCTCGCGGGCAGCGCGGCGGGCCTGTTCCGGCAACTGCTCCATCACCGCGTGATACAAGCGTGCATGCTGGCGATCGATCTGGCGTTTCTGCGCCGGCCGGCAGTACAGGTTGTTGACCGACGCAAACACTGTGTTCAGGGTCAGATCGCTCAGCGATTGCAGGGTATGTACCAGCACGGGGTTGTGCGAGGCCTCGCTGATCGCCCGATGGAACGCATGATCGCGGTGGGCGTGCTCACGGGCATCAATGGCCTCGACGGCCTGATGCGCGGCCAGCATCTCCTCATAGCGGCGGCGGATCAGCAAGCGGTCCACGTCGGTGGCGCGCAACGCTGCCAGCCGGGCAGATTCGGCCTCGAGCAAGGCGCGCACTTCCAGCAAGTCAAACAATGTGCGCGGCTGTGAGCTGAACAGATGCATCAACGGCGTGTAGCCCGCGTGCCCGGTGAGGTCGGCGACAAAGGAGCCGCGGCCGTGCTCGGTGTCGATGATGCCGCGCCCGCGCAGCACCCGCAGCCCCTCACGCAGTGCAGAGCGCGAACACCCCAGCTTCTCGACCAGCCGCCGCTCCGAAGGTAATGCCTCGCCCACCTTGAGCACGCCTTCGACAATCAGCCGCTCGACCCGCCCGGCCACCTGGTCGGCCACCTTCGCCCTGCCCTCGTTCGCCATAGCGCACCCTCCTGCTG
The DNA here is from genome assembly GCF_007633355.1 of Pseudomonas sp. BJP69. NCBI lineage: Bacteria > Pseudomonadati > Pseudomonadota > Gammaproteobacteria > Pseudomonadales > Pseudomonadaceae > Pseudomonas > Pseudomonas sp. BJP69. The sequence continues at coordinate 2,166,386 of NZ_CP041933.1, read as the reverse complement.
GTAGGACCACTTGCACACCCGCCTGCAATCTAGCCAAGCCAGGCCACCAACGGCCAGTACCCAGCGGAAAAACTGGTAGGACCAGTGGCGAGCCCACTCGACCCAGACTAGCACCGCGCGCAGGCTGCAAGCGTGACCGCTTTGCCAACAACAATAAAAACCGTTGCCGAGTGAGCCAATGACCATTCTCTACGACGAACGCGTCGATGGTGCGCTGCCCAGCAGTGACCGCGAGGCGCTGTTGCGGGCATTGCAGGCTGCCCTGCCCGACCTGCACGTTTTGCACCGCGAAGAAGACCTCAAGCCCTACGAGTGCGACGGCCTGTCGGCCTACCGCACCGTACCGTTGCTGGTCGTGCTGCCCGAACGCCTGGAGCAGGTGCAGACGCTGCTCAAGCTGTGCCATCAACGCGGCGTACCGGTAGTGGCGCGTGGCGCCGGTACCGGCCTGTCCGGTGGCGCCCTGCCACTGGCCAAGGGCATTCTGCTGGTCATGGCGCGCTTCAACCGCATCCTGGAGGTCAACCCGCAGGGTCGCTTCGCCCGGGTGCAGCCCGGGGTACGCAACCTGGCCATTTCCCAGGCCGCAGCCCCCCATGGCCTGTACTACGCACCTGACCCCTCTTCGCAAATAGCCTGCTCCATCGGCGGCAACGTGGCTGAAAACGCCGGCGGCGTGCACTGTTTGAAGTACGGCCTGACCGTGCACAACCTGCTCAAGGTCGAAATACTCACCGTCGAGGGTGAACGCCTGACCCTCGGCAGCGATGCCCTCGACTGCCCTGGCTTCGACCTGCTGGCGTTGTTCACCGGCTCCGAAGGCATGCTCGGCATCGTCACCGAAGTGACCGTCAAGCTGCTGCCCAAGCCGCAAGTCGCACGGGTACTGCTGGCGAGCTTCGACAGTGTCGAGGACGCCGGCCGCGCCGTGGCCCAGATCATTGCTGCCGGGATCATCCCCGGCGGCCTGGAGATGATGGACAACCTGGCAATCCGCGCCGCCGAGGACTTCATCCACGCGGGCTACCCGGTGGAGGCGGCGGCCATCCTGCTGTGCGAGCTGGACGGTGTCGAGGCCGATGTGCACGCTGACTGCGAACGGGTCGCGGCCGTGCTGGCGCAAGCCGGCGCCCGCGACGTGCGGCTGGCCTGCGACGAGGCCGAGCGGGTGCGTTTCTGGGCCGGGCGCAAGAATGCCTTCCCGGCCGTGGGGCGCATTTCACCCGACTACTACTGCATGGACGGCACCATCCCACGCCGCGAGCTGCCGCGCGTGCTGAAAGGCATCAGCGACTTGTCCAGCGAATACGGCCTGCGCGTGGCCAATGTGTTCCATGCCGGCGACGGCAACATGCACCCGCTGATCCTGTTCGATGCCAACCTGCCGGGTGAACTGGAGCGCGCCGAGGCCATCGGCGGCAAGATTCTCGAACTGTGCGTGGCCGTGGGCGGCAGCATCACGGGTGAACACGGGGTCGGCCGGGAAAAGATCAACCAGATGTGCGCACAGTTCAACAGCGACGAAATCACCTTGTTCCATGCGGTGAAGGCTGCGTTCGACCCACAAGGCCTGCTCAACCCCGGCAAGAACATCCCCACCTTGCACCGCTGCGCCGAATTCGGCGCGTTGCACGTGCACCACGGGCAACTGCCTTTTCCCGAGCTGGAGCGTTTCTAATGAGCATGGACCACGACGACAGCCAGGCCCTGCTCGAACAGGTGAACCAGGCGCTGAACCAAGGGACGGCACTGCGCATTCAGGGTAGCGGCAGCAAGGCCATGCTCGGCAACCCGGTGGTGGCTGAAGTGCTGGACACCCGCCGCCACCGGGGCATCGTCAGCTATGACCCGACCGAACTGGTGCTGACCGCCCGCGCTGGCACACCGCTGCGCGAAATCGAGGCAGCGCTGCACCAGGCCGGCCAGATGCTGCCGTGCGAACCGCCCCACCTGGGGCCTGATGCGACGTTGGGCGGCATGGTCGCGGCCGGGTTGTCCGGCCCCAGGCGGCCCTGGGCGGGGTCGGTGCGCGATTACCTACTGGGTACACGCGTGATTACCGGCCACGGCAAGCTGCTGCGCTTTGGCGGCGAGGTCATGAAGAATGTCGCTGGCTACGATGTGTCGCGCCTGATGGCGGGCAGCTTCGGTTGCCTGGGCTTGTTGACCGAGGTGTCGCTGAAGGTGCTGCCACGCCCGCGCCAGTGCCTGAGCCTGCGGCTGCCGATGGGCCGCCACGAGGCGTTGGCCGAACTGGCCGAATGGGGCCAGCAGCCGCTGCCGATCAGCGCCGCCTGCCACCACGGCGATGCCCTGTACCTGCGCCTGGAAGGCGGCGAGGGTTCGGTGCAATCAGCGCGCCTGCGGCTGGGCGGTGAGGCGCTGGACAGCCGGTTCTGGAACGACCTGCGCGAACAGCGCATGGCCTTTTTCAACGGCCCCGCCCCGCTGTGGCGGCTATCCGTACCCATTGCCTGCGGCGAGCTGGCATTGCCCGGCGAGCAATTGATCGACTGGGGCGGGGCCCAGCGCTGGCTCAAGTCTGACGCAGAGGCGCACAGCATTCGCGAGGCGGTTGCCAGGGTGGGCGGCCACGCGACCGCCTACACCCCCGGTGCGGCCAGCAGCCCGCCACTGCCCGCTGCGCTGATGCGCTACCACCAGGCGCTCAAGCAACAGCTCGACCCCCAGGGGGTATTCAACCCCGGCCGCCTGTACCCGGACCTGTGAGGCCAGACCATGCAAACCAACCTCAGCGAAAGCGCCCGCCGCCTGCCCCGCGCCGACGAAGCCGAAAGCATCCTGCGCGCCTGTGTGCACTGTGGTTTCTGCACCGCCACCTGCCCCACCTACCAGTTGCTGGGTGACGAACTGGATGGGCCGCGCGGCCGCATTTACCTGATCAAGCAGATGCTCGAAGGCGAGCCGGTCAGCGCCAGCACCCAACTGCACCTGGACCGTTGCCTGAGCTGCCGTAACTGCGAGTCAACCTGCCCGTCCGGGGTGCGCTACCACGACCTGCTGGACATTGGCCGCGCCGTGGCCGAGCAGCAGGTGCCGCGACCACTCGGCCAGCGCCTGCTGCGCCAGGGCCTGCGCGCGGTGGTCCCGCGCCCGGCACTGTTCAAGGCGCTGACCCGCAGCGGCCAGGCCCTCCGAGCGCTGCTACCGGCCACGCTCAAGGGCAAAGTGCCGGCATCAGTGACACCGCCCGGCGTGCGCCCGTCGCCGCGCCATGCCCGCCGGTTGCTGATGCTCGAAGGCTGCGTGCAGGCGGCGTTCTCGCCCAATACCAACGCCGCTGCCACGCGGCTGCTCGACCGGCTGGGGATCAGTGTGCAGCCGATCCGCCAGGCCGGCTGCTGTGGCGCCGTGGACTACCACCTCAACGCCCAGGCGCAGGGCCTGCAGCGTGCAAGGCGCAACATCGACGCCTGGTGGCCCGCCATCGAGGCGGGTGCCGAGGCCATCGTGCAAACGGCCAGTGGCTGCGGCGCGTTCGTGCGCGACTACGGCCACCTGCTGGCACAAGACCGCCAGTACGCAGCCAAGGCGGCGCGCGTCAGCGCGCTGGCCCGCGACCTGGTGGAGGTGCTGGCTGCCGAGCCCGTCGAGCAGTTAGGCCTGTGCGCTGAACAGCGCCTGGCCTTTCACTGCCCATGCACCCTGCAACATGCCCTGAAACTGGGCGGGGCGGTGGAGGCATTGCTGACCCGCCTGGGCTTCACCCTGACCGCCGTGCCCGATGGCCACCTGTGTTGCGGGTCGGCGGGCACCTATTCGCTGACCCAGCCGGACCTGGCCCTGCAACTGCGCGACAACCGCCTGAACGCGCTGGAAAGCGGCAAGCCGCACATCATCGCTACGGCCAACATCGGCTGCCAGACCCACCTCGCCGGTGCAGGGCGCACCCCCGTCAGGCACTGGGTGGAAATCGTCGAAGCCGCCTTGCGGCCGGAGAACGCCCATGCATAGCAAACCCGTGATCGGCCTGGCCGAGGTTACCCGTGTACTTGAGGCTGCGCGCCAGCATGCGTTGGCCGAACAGTGGCCTGTGACCATCGTGGTGGTCGACGACGGCGGGCACCCTCTGGCCCTGCAGCGTCTGGATGGGTGTGCGCCAGCCGGTGCCTACATTGCCATGGAAAAGGCCCGCACCTCGGCGCTGGGGCGCAAGGAAACCCGGGACTACGAAGACATGGTCAATCGCGGGCGCACCGCGTTCGTCACCGCACCGCTGCTGACCTGCCTGGAGGGCGGTGTACCGCTGCAGGTGCAGGGCCAGGTGGTGGGTGCCATTGGCGTGTCGGGGGTCAAGCCCGACCAGGACGCACAAGTGGCCAAGGCGGGCGCAGCAGCCTTGTGAAGGCTGCACAGAGGGTTGCCACTCGGGCAGACTCAGAATTCCCCTACAAAATGTTCGGACGCGTCTTACTTGCCGCCTCAGCGTTGAGAAAACAAGATCGGCGCAGCATGACCAGCCAGGGGAAACGCCGCATGCACCCGTACGCACGCTCCATTGCCGAACTGCGCAGCAGCCTGCGCGAAATGCTCGCCCATGACATCAGCAACCCTGATGACGACCCGCACCTGTCAGGGGTGATGTTCTTCTGCGCTACAGACGAACAGACCCGTTTGCTGATCGAGCGCATCGAGCTGCTGGCCAGCGAGGTGCTTTTCGACCCGAACGGGCGCGCCATTGCCGAGCACATGCGCGCGGCGGCAATCGACGGCGTATGCATCAAACGCAACCGCAAGGCAGCCACAGACGAAACCCAGATACGCATTGCGCTGGCGGGCAAAGGCTACATCACCATCAGCACCGCCCGGCTCTGACAGCCGTAGCGCAAGGCTCGCGGCCCGGCGCACACGGCGCAGCCAATCCGCTATCCTGTGGGCACCCCCGCTCCGGACCGTTCCATGGAACTGCACATTCGCCTGGATGGCCGCAAAGGCCTCACCGACCAGCTTTACCAGCAATTGCGCGCTGGCATCGACAGTGGCCACCTGGCAGCTGGTACCCAGCTGCCACCCACCCGTCTGCTGGCCGAACAACTGGGTGTGTCGCGCAAGACGGTAGCCGAAGCCTACTCACGCCTGACCTATGACAACCTGCTCAGCGGTGTGGTGGGCCGTGGCACATTCGTCACACCGCGCCAGCCGCTGCGCAGCAGCGAACCTGGCGCCATCACCCTGGCCGCCAGTGCATCGCTCGAACGCTGGCAAGCGCGCGCCACGGTGCTCAGCCAACGCCAGGCGCAGGCCCCTTCACGCTACGATTTCATCGGCGGCGTATCGAGCAAGGCCCAATTCCCCTTCGACCAGTGGCGCAGTTGCCTGAACTACGCCCTGCGGCGCAGCCAGCGCCACCCCGACCGGCATTTTACGGCCCAGGGTTTGCCTGAACTACGCCAGGCCATCGCCCACCACATCGCCTACACCCGTGGCGTGCACTGCAGCGCAGCCGACCTGCTCGTGTGCAACGGCGCCCAGCAGGCCCTGGACCTGATCGCCCGCGTGCTGGTCGAGCCAGGTTGCCAGGTGGCCATGGAAGACCCCGGTTACCCACCGGCACGGCAGCTGTTCCTGGCCCTGGGCGCGCATCTGCAGTCGGTACCGGTCGACGACCAGGGCCTGTGCGTCGAGCACATCGCCGACGGCACCCGGCTGATCTACGTCACGCCATCGCACCAGTTCCCGCTGGGCATGCCGATGAGCGAGGCGCGCCGGCACGCGCTGCTGGCGCGGGCTGCGCAGCTGGGGGCGCTGATCATCGAAGACGACTACGACTGTGAATTCCGCTACCAGGGGCCCGCTGCGGATGCCTTGCAGCGCCTGGACCGACAGGGGCTGGTGGCCTACGTGGGCACGTTTTCCAAGACCCTTTTGCCTGAGCTGCGCCTGGGCTACGCCGTGCTGCCGCCTGCCGTACTGCAGGCTGCCTGCGTGGCCAAGCACCTCAGTGACTGGCACAGCCCGAGCTTGCTGCAGTGGGCCTTGGCGCGTTTCCTTGCCGAGGGCCACCTGCACAAGCACATTCGCCGTTGCCATGAGGTCTACAGCGCGCGCCGCGAACGCATTCTGGCGCGCCTGCAGGGCGACCTGGCCCCTTGGTTCAGCGCGGTTCCGGCCAGCGCCGGCTTTCATCTGAGCGCGTTGGCCAGACCAGGGGTCGACGTGGAATTGCTGGCCAACCTGGCGCGCAAGGTCGAGGTCGGCCTGTACCCACTGGCGCCATTCTTCAGCGAAGCGCCTGCGCGGCAGGGCTTGCTGATGGGTTTCGGTGCCATTGAACTGCTGGATATCGACCCCGCACTGGATCGCGTGCGCGACACCCTGCAGCACCTCAACTGACCGGTGCCGCCTTGCCGGTTGCCGGGCGGGCGATGGCGGCCGAGTAACCGCGCGGGTTGAAAAACGCGGTGACCCACAGCATGGCCAGCACGGTGACCGTCAACAGTGTCCACGACGCCTGGAAGTCACCACTGACATCCCGCAGCCAACCGGTGATGTAGGGCACGATCCCGGTAATGATGAAGCCGATGCCCTGCACAAATGCCGCCAGGCTGCCCGCCTCGGCTGGCGTTTGCAAATGCTCCAGGGTCAGCGTAAGGCACTGGCTGAAGCAAGCGCCCAGGCCGAAACCGATCAGCGCCACCCACAGCCCCGGGGCCACGGTGGGGGCCAGTAACAGGCCGAGAAAGCCGACCAGCTGGATTGCCAGCGCCAGCCACAAACCGGGGCGCCGGTCAGCATAGCGCCGCAGCAACAGCGGCAAACCGAGCGCGCCGGCCACCTGGAAAAAGGTCATCAGGCCCACCAGGTCGGCGCCACCCTGGGCGCTGCCGCCGTGCTCGGTGTGGTAGGCCGGCAACCACGCCACCATGCTGGTGTAACCGCCATTGATCAAGCCGAAGTACAGGGCCAGCAACCAGGCCCGGCGCGTGCCGAACCAGTGTCCACCGGATGCCCCTGCCAGCTTCGCTGTGCCATGGCGTGGCCGCAGCACGGCCCAGGCCAGCAACGCCAGCACGGCCGGCACCGCCCACAGGCCCAGGCCGGCCTGCCAGTGGCCGAAGTGCGCACTGATGTGCGGGCCCAGCACTGCCGCCAGGCCACCGCCACTCATCAGCGCCGCCGAATACAGGCCCATGGCCGCCGCCAGGCGGCGGGGGAACCAGCGGTTCACCAGCCCCGGCATCATGCCCTGTACCACCGCTACGCCCAGGCCAGCGACCACCGCACTGGCGATCAATGCCCAGGCACTGTCCAGTTGCAGGCGCCACAGGCAAGCCATGGCAATCGCCGCCAGGCCGCCCAGCATACCGCCGTGCTCGCTGAGCCAGCGCCGCAGCCACGGCTGCAGCAACGGCACCAGGCCCATGCAGAGCACCGGCAAAGCGGTCAGCAGGGCGGCCTGCTGGTAGCCCAGCCCGGTAGTGGCGCGCATGGGCTCGAGCAAGGGGCCGATACTGGTCAGGATCGGCCGCAGGTTCAGGGCCAACAAAATCACCAGCAACAGGTTCAGCGCAGGTCTCATGGTCGTTCGTTTCTCTTCGTGCAAGATCGACCATTATCCCGGCTTGGCTGGCTGCGCAGAAATGAAGAGATTGGATGCCTGTCAGTGGCCAGCTGAATGGACATTGGCCTCCTGCGCAAGCGTGCAATTGGCTATCGGGGTGGCCAATCAACGGCGCTACAGTAGCGCCATCACCCCCCACATCCGCATTGGAGACAGCCATGCACAACCGTATCGAATGGGCCAAGCACGCGCCCGAAGCCTACAAAGCCATGGTCGGCCTGGAACAGGCGCTGGCCAGGTGCGGCCTGGAAAACTCGCTGCTGGAACTGGTGCGCCTGCGCGCCTCGCAGATCAACGGCTGCGCCTATTGCGTCAACCTGCATGCCAACGATGCGCGCAAGGCCGGTGAGACCGAGGCACGCCTGCAAACACTGTGCGTGTGGCAGGAAACCGCGTACTTCACCCCGCGTGAACGGGCAGCACTGGCCTGGCTCGAGAGCCTTACCCGCCTGCCTGAACGGGGTGCGCCGCAGGGCGAATACGAAGCCCTGCTGCAGCACTTCGAGCCGGCCGAAGTGGTCAACCTGACCTTGGCGATCGCCACCATCAATGCCTGGAACCGCTTCGGGGTGGGCTTCGCCATGGTGCCGGCGGGCTGAGTGTTGGCGCGGTGGCACCCGCGCAAGGGTCGGCACTGGCCAAGATCAGCGCCCGGCCAACCGTGCGCGGTAGCTACCGGGGCTCTGCCCGGTCCATTTCTTGAACGCCCGGTGGAACGCGCTGGGCTCCTGAAAGCCGGCCTGCTCGGCGATCTCGGCAATGCTCAGCACGCCTTCGCGCAAGCGCTCGAAAGCCATCGCCCGGCGTACCTCGTCCTTGATCTGCTGGTAGGAGCGCCCCTCGCGCTCCAACTGCCGGCGGAAGGTGCTGGCACTGATACCCTGCTGCTGTGCCAGCGACGCCAACGTGGGCCACTGCCCATAGCCACGCGCCCGTAAATGCCGGTACACCTCGGCCACCAGGCCGTTCTGGTTGCGAAAGCGAATGACCAGCCCCTGCGGCGCGCTGCGCAGGAAGGTTTTCAGCGCCGCCACGTCCTGGACCACCGGCCGGCGCAGGCAGGCACTGTCGAACTCCACCTCGGTACGCCCGCTGCCCAGGCGCAGGTCCGGCCCCCACAACAGCAGGTCATCCTCCTGGGCTGGGCGGGCCACTGCCAGTTCGGTCCGGTCAATCGCCACCCTGCGCCCGCCCAGCCAACACAGCAGGCCGACCATCAGCACCAGGTAGGTTTCCTCGGCGTATACCCGGGTCAACGGGTCGGCGATGCTCGACTGCACGCTGATCAGCGCCCGGCTACCGCGCACGGTCAGGCTGCCGCGCAGATCGTGCAGGAACAGACCAAAGCCTGCCAGGCACTGGCGTAGAGCCTTTTCCAGGTTGGGTTCCAGGATCAGGCCCCGACAGATCAGGGCGAAACTGCCCAACGGCATGCCATGGCTGTCGAGGCGGAAGAACTCATCGTCCAGGCGCCGGATCATTGCCAGCCACAGCTCGGCGAAGGCCCGGGCCGGCACCCGCGCCTGCGGCTGGTCGAGCAGGTGCGGGTCGATGCCCACCGCACGCAAATGCGCGTCACGCTCGGCGGGGCAATCGCGCAGGGCATGCAGCATGGCGTTGAGGAAGTACACGGCGACCGAATCGCTATCGCGCATGGCGGTGTTCGCTGTCTATGCTGAGTGGCAAAAAGTGCCAGGTTGTTTGAACAGTTCCGGCATAGGCTGCGACAGAGCCTTTGCCTAGACTCGGACCCACTTCGGGACCTCGCCGGCCATTCTCGCAGAGCCTGGCCCAGTCCCGCCATGCCTATGCAATCGGAGCCTCTATGAGCAGCGCAGAAATCTACGTCGTCAGTGCCGTCCGTTCAGCCATCGGTGGCTTTGGCGGCTCCCTCAAGGACCTGCCGCTGGCCGACCTGGCCAGCGCCATCACCCGCGCCGCCATCGAGCGCTCGGGGCTGGCCGCCGAACAGATCGGCCATGTGGTAATGGGCACGGTGATCCCTACCGAACCCCGTGATGCCTACCTGGCGCGGGTTGCGGCCATGAACGCCGGCATCCCCAAGGAAACGCCGGCGTTCAATGTCAACCGCCTGTGTGGCTCGGGCCTGCAGGCCATTGTTTCGGCCGCCCAAGGGCTGCTGCTGGGCGACACCGACGTGGCCATTGCCGCTGGCGCCGAGTCCATGAGCCGCGGCCCTTACCTGCTGCCACAGGCACGCTGGGGCGCGCGCATGGGTGACCTGCAAGGCATCGACTACACCGTCGGGGTACTGCACGACCCCTTCCAGCACTTCCACATGGGCATCACCGCCGAGAACGTCTCGGCCAGCCAGGGCATTACCCGCGAAATGCAGGACGAGCTGGCCCTGACCAGCCAGCGCCGGGCCGCTCGCGCCATTGCCGAGGGCCGCTTCACCAGCCAGATCGTGCCGCTGGAACTCAAAACCCGCAGAGGCAGCGTGCAGTTCAGTGTCGATGAACATGTGCGCGGTGAGGTCACCGCCGAGCAACTGGCCGGCATGAAGCCGGTGTTCAAGAAAGACGGCACCGTGACTGCCGGTAACGCCAGTGGCATCAACGACGGCGCCGCTGGCCTGGTGCTGGCCAGCGGTGACGCGGTGCGGCGCCTGGGCCTCAAGCCACTGGCCCGGCTGGTGAGCTACGCACATGCCGGGGTGGAACCCGAGTTGATGGGCCTGGGGCCGATCCCCGCCACCCGCAAGGTGCTGGAGAAGACCGGCCTGAAGGTGCAGGACCTGGATGTGATCGAGTCCAACGAAGCCTTCGCCGCCCAGGCTTGCGCGGTGGCCCGCGAACTGGGCTTCGACCCGGAAAAGGTCAACCCCAACGGTTCGGGCATTTCCCTGGGCCACCCGGTGGGTGCCACCGGCGCGATCATCGCCACCAAGGCCATCCATGAATTGCAGCGCATTCAGGGGCGCTACGCCCTGGCCACCATGTGCATCGGTGGCGGCCAAGGCATCGCCGTGGTCTTCGAGCGGGTTTGAGGAAACTGAAAGATGAACATTGAACAGATCGCCGTGATCGGCGCCGGCACCATGGGCAACGGCATCGCCCAAGTGTGCGCGGTGGCAGGCTACCAGGTGCTGCTGGTGGACGTGGCCGACGCCGCCCTGGAGCGCGGGCTGGCAACGCTGGGCAAGAACCTCGAACGCCAGGTCAGCAAAGGGACCCTCGCCGCCGAGCAGGCAGCGGCAGCCAAAACCCGGATCCGCACCAGCACCGACTACGGCCAGCTGGCCACGATGCAGATGGTGATCGAAGCGGCCACCGAGAACCTGCAGCTCAAGCAACGCATCCTGCAGCAGGTGGCAGGCAACGTCGCCGCCGATTGCCTGATCGCGACCAATACCTCGTCGCTGTCGGTGACCCAGTTGGCCGCCAGCATCGACCACCCCGAGCGCTTCATTGGCGTGCACTTTTTCAACCCGGTGCCGATGATGGCGCTGGTCGAGATCATTCGTGGCCTGCAGACCAGCGACGGTACCTACGCCCAGGCATTGCTGGTGACAGAGAAGCTGGGCAAGACCCCGATCGCTGCTGGCAACCGGCCGGGCTTCGTGGTCAATCGCATCCTGGTGCCGATGATCAACGAAGCGATATTCGTACGCCAGGAAGGCCTGGCCAGCGCCGAGGACATCGACACCGGCATGCGCCTTGGCTGCAACCAGCCGATCGGCCCACTGGCGCTGGCCGACCTGATCGGCCTGGACACCTTGCTGGCGATCATGGAGGCCTTCCATGAGGGCTTCAACGACAGCAAGTACCGCCCTGCCCCGCTGCTCAAGGAGATGGTGGCGGCCGGCTGGCTGGGGCGCAAGAGCGGCCGCGGCTTCTTCATCTACTGAGGCCCAGGCGCCATGCCCCCGATCAATGCCGCGATGCGTTGTGCCAATTTCGAAGAGCGACGTGAACAGGCCATGGCGCTGTTTGCCGAAAAAGGCTTTGGCCAGGTCAGCATGCGCGAATTGGCCGCACATGTCGGGCTGACGGCCGGCTCGCTGTACCACCACTTTCCCAGCAAGCAGGACCTGCTGTTCGACTTGATCGAGGAACTGTACGAGGAGTTGCAGGCCCTGCTGGACCAGGGGCGGCGGGCCATGGCCCGCGGCGCTTCAGCCTTGAATTGCCTGATCGCGGCGCATTGGCAGTTGCATGCCGAGCGGCCGCTGCAGTTTCGTTTGGCTGAGCGTGATTTCTGTTGCCTGAGCGAGGCCCAGCAGGCACGCCTGACGCAGTTGCGCGGGCGTTATGAGGCCGGGCTGTTGCGGCTGATCGCACCGCAGGCGAAGCTGCAGGGGCCAGCTTTGGTGGCCACCGCCCAGGTGGTTGCAACGCTGCTGAACCGATTGCCCGGCGCGCTGCAGGCATTGCCTGAAGCGCAAGCGCTGGTGTTGATGGAGAGCATGTTGCTGGGTGGGCTGGAGCGGACCTTGCGTTGATCAGCACCGGCCCGTCAGCGCGCGCCGGTGACAGGGCCTTGACGGGTATCAGCGCAGCAGTGCCTGAATCTGCTCGTGCAAGGTGTCCAGGTCGAACGGCTTGGCCAGGATCGGCGCCTTGCGGGTGATCGGGCTTCCGGACTCGAGGATCTCGGCGGGGTAGCCGCTGATGAAGATCACTTTCAGGTCGGGCCGCAACTTCACCGCCGGCTCGGCGATTTCTACCCCGGAGATCCCGCCCGGCAGGCGGAAGTCGGTCACCATCAGGTCCAGGTGCGGCTTGCTGGCCAGAATGGCGAACGCCTGTTCACCGTCCTCGGCGACCAGCACGTGGTAGCCCTCGCCCGCCAGGTAGTCCCGCAGAATCATGCGTATCGCTGGTTCGTCCTCGACCACCAGCACTACGTCTTGTGCATCTTCACTCATGTTAACGCCTTGAAAATTCTTCCAGTTGGCCATCAGACCCCAGGCTTATGCAGAGGTTGCCCACGCCTGGTCGTTTAGTTGTTCCACTGCAGCCAGGGGCAGTTGCAGGGTGAAGGTCGCACCTTTGCCCACCTCGCTTTGCACCACAATCCGCCCGCCATGCGCTTGCACGATCTGGTCGGAAATATACAGGCCCAAGCCCAGGCCACCCGTAGCTTGCTGAGTTGCGACGCGCTCGAACTGCTGAAAGATACGTTGCTGGTTAGCCATGTCGATACCAATGCCTTGGTCCTGCACCTGCACGCACGCCAGGCCGTCCTGCTCGTACAGCCTTACCTGCACCGGTTTGCGTTCACCATAACGCAAGGCATTGGACAACAGGTTGGCCAGTACTTGTTCAATCCGAAATTCGTCCCACTCACCCTGCAGTGGCTGGCAATGCTGCAACTCGATGAACGTATCCAGTGCCGTGGCCTGGGCGGTGAAATTTTCCACCAACCGCTGCACCAGCTCGCTCAGGTCGAACGCTTTGGGCCGCAGCGACAGCTTGCCGGTACGAATGCGCGAAACATCGAGCATGTCTTCGATCAGGCGGATCAGGCTGTTGATCTGGCGCTCGTCGCGCTCGACCATGGCCTGCAGCTTGTCGGCGCTGAACGCCGCCAGGTTGCCCCGCGCCAGGTGCAGCTTGCGCAGTTGGGTTTCCAGGATCAGCCCGTTGAGCGGTGTACGCACCTCGTGGGACACGATCGACATGAAGTCATCGCGCATGCGCACCGCATGCTCCAGCTCACCGCGCGCCGCCTGCAGCTGGCCCAGCAGCACTTCCTGCTCCTGGCGGCTGCGCTCCAGCGCCTGCAACTGGCGGTCAAGCACCTTGCGCTGGCGGTAAAGGTCGACGAACACCGACACCTTGCTCTTCACCGCCGCGGTATCCAGCGGTTTGTGCAGGAAGTCCACGGCGCCACTTTCGTAGCCCTTGAAGGCGTAATTCATTTCACGCCCGGCTGCGGTGACGAAAACGATAGGGATGTGGCGGGTTTTTTCCGTACCGCGCATCAGTTCGGCCAGTTCGAAGCCGTTCATGCCCGGCATCTGCACATCGAGAATGGCCAGCGCGAACTCGTGTTCGAGCAACAGCGACAAGGCGGCTTCGGCAGACTGGGCCTGGTGCACCTCACGGTCCTCGCCCTGTATCAGGGCATCGAGGGCCAACAGGTTCTCTGGCAGGTCGTCGACGATCAGCAGTTTGGCGATAGTGTTGCTTAGCATGCGCTGGGTTCCAGGGCGGCGAGCAACTGCTCGATCCCACTCAAGGTAAGAATATGGTCGGGCTGATGGAGGGCCAGGGCGGCCTCGGGCATCAGCGCCACCTGTGCGTCGCGAGGGTCCTGGACGATGGTCCGGCCGCCGCTGTTCTTGATGTAAGCCAACCCCTGGGCACCGTCTTCATTGGCACCGGTGAGCAGCACGCCAAGCAGGCCGGCACCGTAGGCATCGGCCGCGGAAATGAACAGGTAGTCGATGGCCGGCCGGGAAAAATGCACCGGTGGTTCCTGGCTCAACGACAGGGTGAAGTCGCGTTCTACCGATAAATGATAGCCCGGCCCGGCCACGTAGATCTGACCAGGGCGCAGCGGTTGCTTGTCACGTGCCTCACACACGGGACGAAGCAGGCGGCGTTGCAGCACCTCGGCCAGTTGGCTGTGGCGGTCATCCGGCAGGTGCAACACACAGACTACCGGAATGGCGAACCCCGACGGCAACCCGCCCAGCACGGTGAACAGCGCGGACACCCCGCCGGCCGAGGCGCCGATCACCACCGCTTGTACGCCTTTCATGATTTGCGATAGATCCGTTCAGGCTTGACCAGCGGCTCGAAACCGTCGCTGTAAGCGGAAAAGTCGACCGACTCCTTGCTGCCCAGCACCAGAAAACCGCGATGGCACAGCGATTCATGGAACAGGCCCAGGGCGCGGTCCTGCAGCTCCTTGTTGAAGTAGATCAGCACATTGCGGCAAGACACCAACTGCGTCTCGGAGAACACGCTGTCGGTGGCCAGGCTATGGTCGGCGAAGGTCACGTTTTCACGCAGGGTGCTGTCCATGATCGCGTTGCCATAGGCTGCCGTGTAGTACTCGGCGAAATCCCGGCGGCCACCGGCGATGCGGTAGTTCTCGGCGTAGTCGAGCATGTTCTGCATCGAGTAGATGCCCTGCTTGGCTTTGTCCAGCGAGTGCGGGTTGATGTCGGTGGCGTAGATGATGGTGCGCTCGAGCAGGCCTTCTTCGCGCAGCAGGATGGCCATCGAATACACCTCCTCGCCCGTGCTGCAGCCGGCGATCCACACCTTGATCGATGGCCAGGTACGCAACAGCGGCACCACCTCGGTCCGCAGCGCCAGGAAATGGCCCGGGTCGCGGAACATCGCGCTGACCGGAATCGTCAGGTACTGCAGCAACTGCATGAACATGCCAGGGTCGTGCAGCACGCGCTCCTGCAAGGCCGATACCGTCTGGCAACCGAACTGGCGCAGCGCGTGCAGGATCCGGCGCTTGATCGAAGCGCCGGAATAATTGCGGAAATCATAGCTGTACTTGAGGTAGATGGCCTCGATCAGCAAGCGGATCTCGATATCGGTGTTACGTTCGCTAGTCAAATTCGCTCCAGTTGCGGCAGCCATACGCGGATCAGCGAGAACAGGCGGTCCAGGTCGATCGGTTTGGCCAGGTAATCGTTGGCGCCGGCCTGCAGGCAACGGTGCTGGTCATCTTTCATGGCCTTGGCAGTCACCGCAATGATCGGCAGCTTGCGCCAGCGCGGTTGCTGGCGGATCAGCCGGGTGGCTTCGAAGCCGTCCATTTCCGGCATCATCACATCCATCAGCACCAGGTCGATGTCGTCATGCTGCTCCAGGCGCTCGATGGCCTCGCGGCCGTTACGGCCGATTTCGACGATCGCGCCCTTGTGCTCCAGTGCACTGGTCAGGGCGAAGATATTACGCACATCGTCATCTACCAGCAGCACCTTGCGCCCCTCGAACACTTTGTCGCGGCTGCGCGCCGTCTTCAGCATACGCTGGCGTTCGTTGGACAACTGCGATTCGACCTTGTGCAGGAACAGCGTCACTTCGTCGAGCAGCCGCTCGGGTGAGCGGGCGCCCTTGATGATGATCGAGCGCGAGTACTTGAGCAGGTCGGCTTCTTCTTCGCGGGTCAGGTTGCGGCCGGTATACACGATCACCGGCGGGAAGGCGCGGATATCTTCGGCAGTCATGCGCTTGAGCAGTTCGTTACCGAGCATGTCTGGCAGCTTGAGGTCGATGATCATGCAGTCGTAGATGTTTTCCCGCAGCAGTGCCAAGGCCTCCTGCGCCATGCCTACGGCGGTGATCTCGACGTCGTCGTCACCGATCAGGCGGGCGATGCTTTCGCGCTGCAGGTCGTCATCTTCCACCAGCAGAATGTGCTTTAGCTTCTGCGTCAGCTTGGCCTCCAGGCGCGCGAAAACTTCCTTGAGCTCTTCGCGGCTGGTGGGTTTAACGGCGTAGCCCACTGCCCCCATGTGCATGGCGGCCTCGACACGGTCCTCGACGGAAATGATATGCACCGGAATGTGCCGGGTATCGGCCTGTTCCTTCAGGCGTTGCAGCACGGTCAGGCCGGAATGGTCAGGCAGGCGCATGTCCAGCAGGATCGCATCGGGTATGAACCGGGCGGCCAGCTCGAAACCTTCGTCGGCCGCATGCGCCACCAGGCAGCTGTAACCCAGCTCGTGGGCCAGGTCGAAGAGAATGCGGGCGAAGTTCGGCTCGTCTTCGATCACCAGGATGCAGCGGTTACTGAAAGGCGCCCGGTCACGGTCGTCGGTGAAGGCCAGTTGCGGCAGCTTCGGCGCCTGGGCAGTGGCGAGTTGCGGTACTGGCGGCAGGGTATCGACAGCCGGGCGCAGGCTGAGGGGCTCGACCTCCTGCTCCAGGTTCTCGTAGCGTTCGGGTAATACCAGGCTGAACACACTGCCCTGCCCGGGGCTGCTCTCGACACTGATCTGCCCGCCAAGCAGATGGGCAAGGTCGCGGGAAATCGACAGCCCCAGCCCAGTCCCGCCATACCGGCGGTTGCTGGTGCCATCGACCTGGTGGAACGCACCGAAGATTGCCTGCTGCTGGTCGGCAGCAATGCCGATGCCGCTATCGCGCACGGAAAACACGATGCCGCTGTCTGGCTGGTAGCCGATGTTCAGGCTGACCTGGCCGCGTTCGGTGAACTTGATGGCGTTGGACAGCAGGTTCTTGAGGATCTGCTCCAGTCGCTGGCGGTCGGTGAACAGGGTGGCAGGCACCTGAGCCTGGGCGGTGACCTCGAAGGCCAGCCCCTTTTGCCCGGCCAACGGCTCGAACATGTCGCGCAGGCCTTCGACCAGGCGGTCCAGGTGGGTGGTTTCAGGTCGCACTTCAAGCTTGCCGGCCTCGACCTTGGCGATGTCGAGGATATCGTTGATCAGGTTGAGCAGGTCGTTGCCGGCCGAGTAGATCGACTCGGCGAACTTGACCTGCTCACCGCTGAGGTTGCCTTCAACGTTCTCGGCCAGCAGCTTGGCCAGAATCAGCGAACTGTTCAGCGGCGTGCGCAATTCGTGGGACATGTTGGCGAGGAACTCGGACTTGTACTTGCTCGAACGCAGCAGCTCATCGGCGCGCGCCTGCAGCTCTTCCTGGGCCTGGGTCAGCTCCTCGTTCTTGCGGTCCAGCGCTTCGGTGCGGTCGGACAACTGCTCGTTGGTCTGCTCCAGTTCCGCTTGCTGGGTTTCCAGGTGGGCCTGGGACTCCTTGAGCACGCGGGACTGTTCCTCCAGCTCTTCGTTGGCCGTTTTCAGCTCTTCCTGCTGCACCTGCAATTCTTCGTTCAATTGCTGGGTTTCGGCCAGGACTTCCTGCAAGCGCTGGCGGTAACGGGCGCTTTCGATGGACATACCCAGGTTGCCCTCCACGCGCTGCAACAGTTCGTCGTCACGCGCCTGCAGCGGCCGCAGGAAGCCCAGTTCGAGCACGCCGTTGATCTGCCCGCCGTCGCTGGCCGGCATCAGCAGTGCACTGCGCGGCAAGCCCTTGCCCAGGCCGGAGCTGAGCTGGAAGAAGTCTCGCGGCAGGTCGTCCAGGCGCAGCAGCCGCCCTTCACGCACGGCCTGGGCCAGCAGACCCTCACCATCACCCAGCACCTGCTCGCGCGCCTGCTCTTCGGCATCCAGCCCATAGCAGGCAACGCGTACCAGGCGGCCATGCTCGTCGCGCACGTACAACGCCCCGACCACACTGCCCAGGTAAGAGGCAAAGAACCGCAGAATGTTGTCGCCGAGCATGTTCAGGGTCAGCTGCCCAAGCACTTGTTGAGCCAGCTGGGTCTGGCCGTTGCGCAGCCAGGCCTGGTGCTCCAGGCGCTCGGCAGAACGTTGCTGGGCCTTGAGGTTGTCGTCGTAACTGCTGGACAACGCCAACAGATCGCGGCGCCCCAGGTACGCCAGCAAGGCGCTGAGGCCAACGATCAGCAGCACGAACGCCGAAATGGAGGTTACGGTGACGGTGCTGACCTTCTCGTTGCGTGCCATGCGCAACTGCTGCTCGGTGGCAATGAGGTCGGCGAATTCCTTGCGAATCTCGTCTGTCAGGCGCTTGCCGCGGCCGTTACCGATCAGCTCCCGGTAGGGGCCATCATTGCGGCGCAGGGTGATCATGCCGCTGCCGAAGTCATTCCAGGCTTGCTGCAAGGCGATCAGCCGGTCGATACGGTCAACTTGCTGCGGGTTGTCCTCGACCATGCCTTTCAGGCCCTGCAAGCTGCTGAGAATGCGCGGCTTGGCCACCTCATAGGGGTCGAGGAAGCGCTCGTCACCCGTCAGCAGAAAGCCGCGCATGCCGGTTTCCATGTCGATCGACAGCTTCACCGCTTCGTTGGCATTGCCAATGACCCGGTCGGTGTGTTCGACCCATTGCATGGCCGACAGCAGGTAGTTGATCACCGCGACGAAGGCCACGGCACCTAGCAGGCCCACACCCAGAGGAAGGCCGATGTTGCGGCTCAACAACTTGCGGAAGCTGCGCTGGTCCATCGAGGCTGCTTGAATCATGAGAAAACGCCCGAGCAAGAAAATCCATGGAAAAGAATGGCGGAACAATCGTTATGGTTATGTGCCGCTGCGCCGTGCCGACAAGCGAAGTCTAACCAGCTTTGACGGCTCTGGCAGGGCATTTAGCCAGTATTTGAAAGTGCTGTGTGCCAATCGTTCCATCTGATTGCAAGTATCGGTATCCTCGGGAACTTCTGCTGTCGCCTTGTGCACAGATCATAGACATTCACTTGCACAGGACCCGAACCATGCACCTTTTGGTAGTCGAAGACGACGACATCGTACGTATGCTGATGGTCGAAGTGCTCGATGAGTTGGGCTACTCGGTGATCGAGGCGGAAGATGCCAGCGCGGCGCTCAAGGTGTTGGAAGACCCGAACCAGCCGTTGGCGCTGATGATGACGGATGTGGGCCTGCCGGACATGCGCGGTGAGGCGCTGGCAGCCAAGGCACGCAAGCTGCGGCCACTGTTGCCGGTACTGTTCGCCAGTGGCTACGCCGAAAACATTACTGTGCCGGAGGGCATGCACATGATCGGCAAGCCGTTCAGCATCGACCAGCTGCGCGACAAGGTGCAGGCGATTCTCGGCACCGCCTGAATTCGGCGGCACCCGCTTACTAAGCGCGCAGGGAGCGCAGGGGCCAAGGAACGGTGCCTGCTACACCTCCCTGCGCAACAGGTAGGTGTCCATGATCCACCCTTTGCGCGCCCTTTCCCGCGCACGCACTTCAAGAATCTGCGCCTTCACCGCCTGCAGCGGCCCGGCGATCAGCCGTTCGTCAGCCGTGCCCAGGTAAGCGCCCCAGTAAATCGTCAAGGCCGGGTCATCGATAGCTGCGAACGCGCACTGCCCATCGAGCATCACCACCACATTGTCGATACTCCCCTGCCCGGCCAGACGCCGACCAGGCAGCACGGTCAGCGGTTCGCCAATGCGGTTGAGCGCAACACGGTGGCGCGCCGCCAGTGCCTGCACGCTGCTGATGCCCGGAATGACCTGCAGGTGCAGCGCGCCAACTCGCTCGCAGACCAGGTCGAGGATGCGCAAGGTGCTGTCATAGAGCGTGGGCTCGCCCCACAGCAGAAAGGCGCCGGTTTCGCCGTCGCCGAGTTCCTGTTCGATCAGTTGCGCATACAGCGCTGCACGTTGGACGTGCCAGTCCTGTACCGCCTGCACATACGCGTCGGCCTGCCCATCGCGCAGCGGGTCGGCGACCTCAACCAGCCGATAGCCGCCCTCGGGCCGGTACCGCTGCAGGATGGCCTTGCGCAGCTGCACCAGCTCGTTCTTGACGCTGCCTTTGTCGAGCACGAAGAACACGTGGGCCTGGCGCAACCCGTCGACGGCTTCGTACGTGACCTGGCGTGGGTCACCCGGGCCGATGCCGATCAACAACAGCTGTTTCATTGTGCTGCCCTCCGGTGCTGTTCAGCAGCCATTGTCGGGCGCCACCAGGCCGCTGGCAAAGCACCCGTTCAGAGCAGCGAGAAGTTGTAGCTGACGATCACCCGCGTTTCGTCCATATCCCGCGCCCACCGCTCATAGTTGCTGCGGTAGGTGGAATTACGCAAACGCACGCTGACGTCCTTGAACGTGCCACTTTGCACTTGATACTTGAGCTCGCTGTCGCGCTCCCACTCCTTGCCTTCGGCATGGCTGCCTGGCACCTGGATATGGTCACCGTTGATGTACCGGGTGAAGAACGTAAGGCCAGGCACACCCAACGCCTTGAAGTCATAGTCATAGCGCACTTGCCAGGAGCGCTCCTGGGCGGCGGCAAAATCATTGACCTGTGCATAGTTGACCAGGTACGGGTTGCTGCCATCCAGGTAGGGCATGGCGCTGTCGCCATACATGCGCTGCCAGCCAGCACTGAGCTTGTGATCACCCAGGCTGTAGCCGAGCATGCCGCTGACGGCGCGGTGGTCGATAGCGCCAGCGCGGGCGTTGCCGATGTCGTCGCTTTTGATCAGCCGCAGGTCGGCAGCAAGGCTACCCACCGGCAGCGGTTGGCTGGCCACCAGGCCGAAATACTGCTGGCGATAGATGTTCTCCAGCCTGGCCACTTGATACTGGGCACCGAAACGCTCGTTGACCCGGTAATCGACCCCGGCGAGGTCGAAGTGGTCGGCTTCGATGTCGCAGGCGTAACGCTTGTTCTTGCAATGCACGCGAATGTTTTGGCGGTCGGTTGAATCCCTTGCGGTGTACCGATCCAGGCGTGCCAGGGTGAACTTCAGATCGCGGCGTTCCTCGGAGGTCAGCATGGCGCCCTGGAACATCGTCGGCAGCAGGCGGCCATCGTTGTACTTGAGCACGGGCACATCCGGCATCATCGAACCGTATTTGAGCACCGTGTTGGAAACTTTGACCTTGGCCGCCAGGCCCATCTTTGCATACTGGTCGGCGGAGTGCCGAGGGTTGTGCCCGGAAGACGGCAGCAAGCCGCTGTTACTGTCGGCGGGGCTGGAGTCCAACTTCACACCGAACATGCCCAGCGCATCCACACCGAACCCTACCAAGCCTTCGGTGTAACCCGACTGTACATTGAGGATAAAGCCCTGGGCCCACTCTTCTCGCTTGGACGCCCCTTGGCCGGAACTGCTGTGGCCGTCACGGAAATCCCGGTTGAAGTAGACAGTGCGTGCTTCAACCTTGGCACTGCTGTCTTCAAGAAAACCGCCAGCCTGGGCGTTGGCACCGGCACATAACAGGAACAGGCTGGCGACACGACGCCCGGGGGCGAGAGGATAGGGGGAAAACATGCAGGGAAACATCCAGATTCAAAGCGGGTTAACAACCGGTGGCAACGACTTGCCACGGTAATGGGACATGACCGCGCAACAGCCAGCCATACTTTGAAATGATCGCGTAACGGCTCTGGCGCGGGCCATTGGACCATGGTCTAAGCGCCCTGCCAGGCCGCTTCGGCGAGTCGCCTGTATCGCGCGTGGGCAACTAGGAAAGTTCCCCGCTTATTTGCAATAAGTTAGCAGTTTACCCCGCCCCAATGTGTGACTACACTCGCTATCAACGAACAGTAAAACCCACCTGCGTGGCCGGCGTATTCATGCGTTCCAATGTTCGTCACGCCCCGCCACAGCCGACGTACAGGAGTGATTACAGTGTCCAGACTTGCAGAGTTTCGTGCTGCGGAAAAAGCGCTCCAAGAACAGATGGCCCAACTGGAAGCGTTGAAAAAAGATGCCGGGTTAAAGCGCGAAATCGAGTTCGAGCAGAAACTCGTCAACCTGATGAAAAGCTACGACAAAAGCCTGCGCGATGTCATAGCCATACTTGACCCCAAAGCCGGGGGGCGCACCACCGGCCCTGTCCTCAAACAGCACCGTCGCCCGCGGGTGGTGAAGGTTTACACACACCCCGAGACCGGCGAGCGGATCGAGACCAAAGGCGGCAACCACCGCGGCCTCAAAGCCTGGAAAGAGCAGTATGGCGCCGCCGAGGTGGAAAGCTGGGCTCGCTGATGAAACATCAACACGTGCTTCACACTTTTTTCACAAGGGCTGGCTCAGTATCGAGGCAGCTAAAGGACTAGCGACCCCATCACGCGCCCGCACATGCGGGCCTCTAATTCCAGCGCCCTGCACTCGTGCAGGGCGCTTTCATTTGCGCAATCGGCGCACTGACGTATCATGGCCAGCCTGTCTGTTTTGCCGGCGCCCCGTGCCCGGCCCTGCCTCAGGAGTTCCCATGAGCCTGCACGATCTGCAAACCTTGCCTGGTGTCACCGCACAACCTGACGCCGCCACCGCCCAATTCGTCTTCAACCACACCATGCTGCGGGTCAAGGACATCGAAAAGTCCCTGGACTTCTACACCCGTGTGCTGGGCTTTCGCGTGGTAGATAAGCGTGATTTCCCCGAAGCCGCTTTCAGCCTGTACTTCCTGGCCCTGGTCGACCCGGCGCAGATCCCCGCCGATGATGCCGCCCGTCACCAGTGGATGAAATCGATCCCTGGCGTGCTGGAGCTCACCCACAACCACGGCACCGAAAACGATGCCGATTTCGCCTATCACGATGGCAATACCGACCCACGCGGCTTCGGTCACATCTGCGTGTCGGTACCCGATGTACGCGTCGCCTGTGCGCGCTTCGAAGCGCTAGGTGTACCGTTCCAGAAGCGCCTGCAGGACGGGCGCATGAACCACCTGGCGTTCATCAAGGACCCGGATGGCTATTGGGTCGAAGTGATTCAGCCGGCCGACCTCGCAGGCTAAGCGTTCGTCGGGGGCGGGAACCACCGCCCCCTTGCTGTGGTATATGAAGGTAATTGCTTCCCATGCCACAGCGAGGTAAGAATCATGCAATCCCTTCACTGTGAATACCGCAAGCACACCATCACCGCCAGCGTGATGCCCCATCCTGACTCGCCCCTGCCCTACGCCGCCGGTTGCCTGATCACCGCTCCTGATGGCCATACCAGCAGGCGCCTGTCGATGCCGATGAAGTTCTTCTCCGACCTGGAACGTGCCCAGCATGTGTCACTGGCCCACGGTCGAGCGCTGGTCGACCAGCAACTGGACGCCGGCACCAAGGTATTCTGATTGCCCCCTTGGCCTGTAGCGGCCTCTTCGCCAGCACCGCTGCCATACCGCGAAGGGGCCGCTGCTGGTGCAATCAGATATCGCGAGCGTACGCCACGGCGGCATCGACTTGCGCCGGCGTCGGCCTCACACCTGTGTACAGCACGAACTGCTCCAGCGCCTGCAGCGCAATCACCTCAAGCCCGGTAATCACGGGCTTGCCCAGCGCTTGGGCGCGGCGAATCAACGGTGTTTGCGCGGGCATGGCCACCACATCGAATACCCGCTCTGCAGCAGCGATGGCGATGTCCGAAAACGCCAGCTCTTCAGCTTCTGCGCCCCCCGCCATGCCGATCGGCGTCACATTCACCAGCATCGGCGGGCAGATATCGCCGAGTTCTGGCAGCCAGCGGTAGCCGCACATATCCGCCAGCTGCTGCCCCGCCTGGGCATTACGCGCGACGATGGTGCCTTCGGCAAAGCCGGCATCGCGCAAGGCGCTGGCAACGGCCTTGGCCATACCGCCGCTGCCGCGCAGGGCGAAAGCGGTTGCCGGGTCGACCTGGTGCCGGGTCAACAACTGGCGTACGGCCAGATAGTCGGTGTTGTAGGCTGTGAGGCGACCGTTGGTGTTCACCAAAGTGTTGACCGACTCGATGGCCGCTGCCGACGGGTCGATCTCGTCTACCAGCGCCATGCACGCTTCCTTGTATGGCATCGATACCCCACACCCGCGTATGCCCAAGGCTCGAATTCCCGCTACCGCGGCCGGGAGGTCGTCGGTGCGCATGGCCTTGTAGTAAAAGTCCAGGCCCAACTGTTGGTACAGGTGGTTGTGAAAGCGCACGCCGAATGTACCGGGGCGGCCTGCCAGGGAAATGCACAGCACGGTATCCCTGCCGGGAGTTGTCGACATAGCCTGCTCCTGAGTCATGACTGAAACGTTTGTGCAGCGTACCAGAGGCAACCGCTGGTCGTCCCTTACACAACCTTTACCATTGCCCTGCGCGCAATTGACAAATACCGGAGTCATATTAGTGACACCCCACTTTGGGGGTTTACTCGCGAGGTTGATATGAACCGTCTCATTCCCGGAATCGCCTTGCTGGTCGGCGCTTTGGCCATCAGCGGGCCTGCAGCTGCCCACGGTGGTTACGGCCATGGCGGCGGTTGGTATGGGCCGGGCCCGCTATTGGGCGCTGCCGTGGTTGGCGCGGTGGTTGGCGCTACGGTTTCTGGCGGGCACGACCGTACGGTGTACGTGGAACGCCAGCCGGTGTACTACCCGCCGCAACCGGTGTACGTGCAGCCGCCGCCGCAGCCCGTCTATTACCAGCCCTATTATGCGCCGGCCCCGCCACCGCCGGGCTACCGGGCCTACTACGGCCCGCCACGGGTGTATTACGGCCCGCCACGCTGGTAAGGGTTGATAGAAGTAATGACCACTATCGACAACGTTGATTTCAAACCCTGGTAGCGGCTACGTATGGTAGGCCCATGTTTCACAGGAGGTCCCCATGGCCACTATCCAGATCATGTCCGTTGTCGGCAGCGCTGTTCCGGTTTCACTGCGTGAACAAGGCCTGTTGGCCTGCTGGTACCTGGTGCGCAACGGCGAGGCTGTGAGTGGGCCGGTGCCGACCCTCGCCCAAGCCCGCGCATTGGCTGAACTGTTGCAACCAGGCACTTTGGCAGCCTGACCCGAATTTGTTGTGCGTTGCTCCCTACGCCCTTGTGCCCGCCGAAATGGCGGGCTTTTTTTGTCTGGCCATGGTGGGTGCGGGTCGTCGGTCGTTTCACGCCTTGGCCCGGGCCAGTTGACTGGTCAGGGCCACGACCCTGCCTTGCAAGCGGCCGACGGTGACCACCAGTTCATTGCGCTCCTTGGCGAACTGGTCAGCCTTGGCCTCCGCCTCACGGCGGGCATCGCGCTCGCTATCCAGCAGCTCGGTCAGGCGGCGAATCACGGCAATGTCTGCATTGTCCAGCGCGCGGTCTGCCGCATCTCTGGACAGCCATTTGCGCAGCCATAGAAAGGCCCCGAACAACACGGTGCCTGTACCACCCAGCCACGTAAGGGTGCCTGGGCCGAGGTCGGTGGGATCCATGTAAACCTCTTTACTGACGAGATGGGCAATCCACGGCATTGCATCGCCGTGGCTTTTATTATTTGGAGGTTTAATTTAGCCTAGGGGTAAATTTACCTCAAGGGAAATTTAGCCATGCGCACATTTAGCAGAGAGCTAAACACTGGCATGCTTCGCCTTATGGACATCTATGAAATCCGCAAGCAGAACCTGGTAAATCTGATAGCCGACCAGAAAAAGGGGGCCTGCGCCGAGCGCTGGGGCATGGCGCCTGCGCACCTGAGCCAGATTCTCTCCAACAGGACCGCCAAGAACCTGGGCGACGACGTGGCGCGGCGGATCGAGGGTATCGAAGGCTTGCCACGCGGCTGGTTCGACGCGCTGGCGCCCGGCGATCACCCGCAGGCCTCGGGCGGGCCTGCCGACGGCGCGGTGTGCGCCGCCGACCTGGTCAAGCAGATGCTGGCAAAAAGTGGCAAAGGCATCCCCGAAGAAACCCGCCAGAGGCTGCTGGCCGCGGCTGCCGAGCCCGCGGAAAGCGTATTGCTGCAGGCCGACCACGGCCGGCCCGGCCTGGTGGGCGATGAGGTATGGATTGCCCACTATGATGTGCGCGCGGCCATGGGCGGCGGCCAGATCCCCCATGACTACCCGGAAATGTTCAAGGATGTGCGGGTCAGCCCCAGCCACCTGCGGGAACTGGGTGTGGAATTCAGCGAGCACCACCACCTGAAGATGGTCACTGGCTGGGGCCAATCGATGGAGCCCACCATCAGGCACCGTGACCCACTGATCGTCGATGTCAGCATTCGCGAGTTCGTGGGCGACGGGATCTACTTTTTCGCGTGGGGTGACCATATCTACATCAAGCGCCTGCAGATTGCCGATGACGATCATTTCGAGATGATTTCCGACAACTCACGGCACAAGGACCGCCTGATTCGCCGCGAAGAAACCTATATCCAGGCCAGGGTCCTGCTGGTGTGGAATGCCCACCTCGTGTAAGGCGCCACCTGCCCCGGCAGCGGCCTGGCGCCGGTATTTCAGAACGGCGCAGCAGGCATCAGTGACCCACAGCCCTGCTCGACGCTCACTTCGTCAAACTGCTGGCCGGCGTGGCGCTGCCAGCGCACCAGCACGCTGCCATCAGGGTTGAAGGTCAGGTCCAACTCGGGTGTTTCCAGCAGCAGCCCCATCACCTCTTCCCATTCCGCGTCGCCATCGCTGTGCAGGCGATGCACCAGTACCCAGCGCTGGGTCTGGGCCACAGGGTGGTTGATCATCGACGATACCCGCAGGCTCAGGCGCTCTACACCCGACATTCCCGGGGGCTGAAGGGTGGTCGACGCTGTTTGCATAGGCATATTGTCATCCTGATATATGTATATTTGTACAGTACCCGGCGAAAGCTTATCGCACAGCCAAATCCAGCGTAAAGGCCTTGCCCTGAAAATTTTCGCCAACAGGTAATTTCACCCACAGCGCAATTTTTAGCTTTAAGCTATTGACATTTAATTTAGCCATTGGCTAACTCTCAACCAGGCAGCATTCAGTCTGCGCTTCAAACCTGGCTGTTCATGAGGAGTTACCATGGCCGTAGACATCAGCAACCTGTTGATCGCCACCCCGGTGGCAGTATCCGCAACCAACCCCGTTGCCCTGGAACTTGACGGTGACGAAGCCATTGCCCGCCTCCCAGAGGTGGTCACGTTACTCAGTGACGGCTCGATCCAGTTTTCTGCGCCAACCAAAGGGGCGTCGAGCAAGAGTACCCACCGCACCCGCTGTGAATGGACCGAGACCCGTTCCTGGACGCTGGCCAGTGCCGCGGATCATTGGAGCCGTCAAAGCATGACGTTGACCAAGGTCAACGCCGCGCAGAAGGTGGTCATTGCCCAGATGCACGTGCGCGGCGACGACGGCCCGCCCGTCAAGGTGTTCTGGAAGAAAGGTGATATCACCTTGGGCTTTCGCCAAACCTATGACCAGGCTGACCCAGTGAATTCGACGGTGCTCAAGGGCGTACCGCTGGGCGCGCAGTTCGGCATCAGCCTGCACGTCACGGCACAGGGCCTGGTCACGGTCACCGCAACCTGCAAGGGAGCAACCGGTACTTCAGGTGGTTTGCAACTCGACGGCAGTTGGGCTTCGCGCCTGTTCGAATTCCACGGCGGCGTTTACAACCAGGTCGACTACAACGACCAAACGCCGGTCGACGATGGCTCGATCTGCATTATCAGCGACCTGACGTTGATACATGGCTGAGGCGACAACGCCCTTTGCGTGCCGGCCCTCCTGTTCACGGGACGGTACCGGACCTGATCAGAACTGAGCGCTCAGTTTGCCCCCGCCCCTATCACCGTTCGGCGCACTTCATGAACAGCACATGAAGGGTACACAATGGGTACGGGATTAAATTTCGTTCACGTTGCGCCCTTTAGATATAAGGCATTCGACAGCCGTTCAGCCATACTCCAGAATGCAGCGGTTTTTGGGGGAAAACCCTTGCACAGCCAACGACATACCAACCTTTAGTGAGCCTCAACGTGAAAACATCCCTGTCCATTCTCAGCCTGCTGCTGTTGCTCACAGGTACCGCGACGCTGCCGTCGACCGCTGCTGCACAACCCCCGGCCAAGGTGCAACGCGACCCCTCCAAACTGCACCTGGCTTCGGGCAGCGCGCTGCTGATCGACCTCAATACCAACCAGGAGCTGTACTCGAACCACGCCGACCGCGTGGTGCCGATCGCTTCGGTGACCAAACTGATGACCGCGATGGTGGTGCTGGACGCCAAGCTGCCCATGGATGAGATGCTCACCATGACCATCGCCAACAACCCGGAGATGAAGGGCGTGTATTCACGGGTACGCCCCGGCAGCCAGCTCAATCGCCGCGAGACCCTGCTGATTACCTTGATGTCTTCGGAAAACCGTGCAGCCAATAGCTTGGCCAATGCCTACCCCGGTGGCTACCCGGCATTCATCAAAGCGATGAACGCCAAAGCCCGTAGCCTGGGCATGGCCCATACCCGCTACGTTGAGCCTACCGGGCTTTCGACGCAGAACGTATCGACTGCCCGCGACCTGTCCAAGCTGCTGATGGCCTCGCGCAAGTACCCGATGCTGAGCGAGCTGTCGACCACCCGCGAGAAGACCGTGGCCTTCCGCAAGCCCAATTACACCCTGGGGTTCCGTAACACCGACCACCTGGTGAACAAGAGCAACTGGGACATCAAGCTGACCAAGACCGGTTTTACCAACGAAGCCGGGCATTGCCTGGTGCTGTTGACCCGAATGGATAACCGCCCTGTGGCGATGGTCATCCTGGATGCCTTCGGCAAGTACACCCATTTCGCCGATGCCAGCCGCTTGCGCCAATGGCTGGAAACCGGTGCAGCCAAGCCAGCGCCGGCCGTGGCCATGCAGTACAAGGCGGATCGCCAAGGCAAAGGGCGGGTGGCGGCCGAGTAAGCAGGCCCGAAGCAACAGGCCATGGCGCCGTCAGGCCGTGGCGCTGACCATCCCGCCGGAGCTGCTGCCACCCTCTTGCTGCAGCAGCTCCAGCAACTGCGCGGTGGCGGCCATGATCTGACCGTTGAGGGTAGCGATGCTTGCCTGCTTGGCACCGACCGCAGCCGCCTTGGACGTCTCATCCATCTTGCTGTTCTGCAACGCGGCAAGCTGCTTCTGCTCCTCGGCCAGTTGCTTCTGCAAGTCCTTGATCAACTGCCGCAGCTCGCTTACCGCCTCCGACTCACCGCTGTCCGCTGTATCCGCTGACTGTGCCTGGCTACCCGCGGACACCTTAAGGCTGTCGCTGCTGATTTGCAGCGGGCCCACCGCTTCGCCGGCCTGCTTGGCCTGGTCGCGTTCAGCGGCGGCATTAGCGCTGAGCGCCTGCGCCGATACGCCATTGATCATGAGGTTGCCAGCTGTGATGACGGCCATGTCGGTCCCTGTATGAAAGATCGGGCTTTGCGTTAACCACCCTATCGGCCAATTCGCGCCGCGCTTTAGCCCAATTAAATTCCCGGTCGGCTGGCTCGTTCCACCTCATGTACTGGCACAGCGGCCGAAGCCCCGGCGGCCGTGCCTATTCGAGCATTCAGGGAATCACCATCATGAGCCAGCCCATACAGCAGGACACCATCAAAGATCTGATCGGCGTGGGCTTCGGCCCTTCCAACCTGGCCTTGGCCATTGCCCTGGAGGAACTGGCAGAGTCACAAGGCCATGCCCTGGACGCGCTGTTCATCGACAAGCAACAGGACTACCGCTGGCACGGTGAAACCCTGGCGACACAGAGCGAGCTGCAGATCTCGTTCCTCAAAGACCTGGTGTCGCTGCGCAACCCCACCAGCCCCTACAGCTTCGTCAATTACCTGCACCAGAAACAACGCCTGGCGGACTTCATCAACCTGGGCACTTTCTACCCCTGCCGCCTGGAGTACAACGACTACCTGCGCTGGGCCGCCGAACACTTCGCCGGCCAGGCCGTCTATGGCCAGCAGGTGCTGCGGATCGAGCCGCAGGTACAGGGCGGCCGGGTGGAGCACCTGCGCCTGGTGTCGCGTGATGCGCAAGGCCGCGAATACAGCCGCCGCACCCGCTCGGTAGTGGTCGGCAGCGGCGGCACACCGAAAATTCCGGCGAAGTTCGGTGCTTTCAAGGATGACCCGCGGGTGTTCCACCATTCTCAGTACCTGAGCAGCCTGAACAAACTGCCGTGCACGCAGGGCGCCCCGATGCGCATCGCCGTGATCGGCTCGGGGCAGAGCGCCGCCGAGGCGTTCATCGACCTCAACGACAGCTACCCTTCGGTCAAAGTCGACATGATCCTGCGCGGCTCGGCCCTCAAGCCCGCCGACGACAGCCCGTTCGTCAACGAGATCTTCTCGCCGGACTACACAGACCTGGTCTTCAACGAGCCAGCCGAGCAGCGCAGCAAGCTGCTGGGCGAGTACCACAACACCAACTACTCGGTGGTCGACCTCAACCTGATCGAGCGCATATACGGCATCCTCTACCGGCAAAAAGTCGCCCACCAGTATCGCCACAACGTCTTGTGCCGCCGCCAGGTCGATGCCGTGGTCGCCACCCGCGAGGGCCTGGAGCTGACCCTGCGTGACCTTGCCACCGACCAGCAGCAAACGCACCGCTACGATGCCGTGATTCTCGCCACCGGCTACGAACGCCGCTCGCACCGCGACCTGCTGGCACCCCTGGCCGGGTACCTGGGCGACTTCAGCGTCGACCGCAACTACCGCGTGCTGGCCAGCCCCGACCTGCAAGCCTCGGTCTACCTGCAGGGCTTCTGCGAAAACAGCCACGGGCTTAGCGACACCCTGCTCTCGGTGCTGCCGACACGTGCCGCGGAGATAGCCAGGGCCCTATACCAGGACCTCGCACAGCTGCACGGCAAACCTTCTGCGGCAGTGGCACTGACCAGCGCCTGACCGCCAGAACACGAGCCGCCCTGGCCGACCTGACGCCCCCTGCGCAGGTCGGCTTTGTCGTTTGAAACATTTGCTTTCATTTTAATCGGCAGGATTTCGATTCTCATTCGTCCTTATCAGTACAGCCCTCTTTGGTTGGGCGCACGCTCGACCACCCATAGCAGAAGACCCGTCTGATGGCCAAATCGTTGAAAAAATCCAAATCCAGGCTGTGGTTCCTGGTGCACAGCTGGCTCGCCTTGCCGATCTGGTTCTTTGTATTGATCGTCTGCTTCACGGGCATGCTCGCGGTGGTCAGCCAGGAAATCGTCTGGCTGGCCAACCCCGATGTACGTGCCAGCAAGCCGGACACCGACGCCGAACGCCTGAGCTTCCAACAGGTGCTGAACGCCCTGCATGAAGCAGAGCCGGATATGGTCGTGCGCTCCATCATTCAGCCTGAGGGCTCACACTTCGCCCTCACGGCCAATGTGACCTTCCCGGACGGCACCACCCCGACCTTGTACGTCAATCCTTACACCGGTGCGATTCAGGGCAAATCCCCCGACTTCAACTTCCAAGCCTTCACCCGCGCCCTGCACGGCTGGTGGCTGGTGCCCTTCACCAACGGTTTCAGCTGGGGCTGGTACCTGGTGTCGATCCTCGGCCTGCCCATGTTCGCTTCGCTGGTAACCGGGCTGGTGGTGTACAAAAAGTTCTGGAAAGGCTTCTTCAAGCCGGTACGCACAGGGCACGGTTCGCGCATCTTCTGGGGCGACCTGCACCGCCTGGCCGGTGTCTGGTCGATCTGGTTCATCGCGGTCATTTCCATCACCGGTACCTGGTTCCTGATCCAGGCGATTCTGTTCGACAACCACATCAGCATTTCCAGCGAGCCGATCGTGCCGGTCATCGCTCGCGAAGAAGTGCCCCAGACCGCCGATGGCAGCCCAGCCCCACGGATCGACCTCGATGAAGCGGCACGCATCGCTGGCCTGGCGATTCCAGGGCTGGAAATCAACTTCATTGCGTTGCCTGCCACCGCTTACAGCCATATTTCCATGGGCGGGCGGAGCTGGTATCCGCTGATGGCCCAAAGCGCCGAGGTCAACCCCTACACGCGCAAGGTGGACAGCCAGTTCCTGCTGGGCGACCGCTCCGCCCTGGAGTTCGTCACCGAGTCCATGCGCCCCTTGCACACCGGTGACTTTGGCGGCCTGCCGATCAAGCTGATCTGGTTCTTCTTCGGCCTGGTGCTCACCCTGATGGTGTTCAGCGGCTTGCTGATCTGGACCAAACGTACGGCGCAAGCCACCGCTGCCGCGCTGAAGCGTAGCGAACGCGCACCCCATACTGCGCCCACTCGGACCTCGCTGGAGATGCAACGATGAGCCACACCCAGGCCGTGCCCGTCAGCCCGCTGAAACAGTGGTGGTTGAAGTGGCGTTTCCACTTGAACATCCTGCTGATCCTGATCCCGCTGGGTTTCATGCCCAAGTATTTCAGCGACGCAAAGCTGTTCCGCGGCGAGGCAGGGCTGGGGGCGAATGTGATCACCGGCATCCAGGCCGGCCCCTACACCCTGGACGTGGCGGAACTGCGTGACGAAGCCCCCCGCAGAGACGGCCCGGCAGGCGACTTCAAGGTATTCAGGGCAGCGCTGTGCAAGGCGTGCGTCAACGACGTGAAGGCCGTTTACCTGCGCATCGGCAAACCGCGCAGCCTGCGGGCGGCTGGCACGATCTTCTTCGGCGCGCCCTACGCTATGGCCACCAATCTGCCGATCCCCCCACGCACCAAACCCGACGCCCAGATCTGGATCACCGTGGAAGGCTGGGACGGCAGCATGCACCAAGCGTCTGTCCCGCTGGCCAAGGCATCGCCAGCCACCGTGGCCTGGCTCGAGAAAAAAGGAGGCATGAAATGAAATACCTGCTGCGCACCCTCGCCCTGCCCTTGCTGGCACTGGCCGCAAGCCCGGCACTGGCCCACAACCCCATGTGCGAATGCGAAGAACTGGCCAGCGGCCAAGTCAAGTGCACCGGTGGTTTCTCGGACGGCAGTGGCGCCCCCGGGGTAACCCTAGATGTGATCGGCTATGACGAGCAAGTGCTGGTCGGCGGCAAGCTTGGCGACGATTCGACCCTGACCTTCAAGCGCCCAGACGGCGAATTCTACGTGCTGTTCGACGCCGGCCCCGGGCACGTGGTGGAAGTCGACTACGCCGACATCGCCCAGCCATGAGCCGCGCTCACGTGATTCGCCCGGCCGGGGCCGGGCACGAAACCCTGTACGTGCTGTTGGCCAGCTTGCTGATAGTGGCGTTGGCGGCTGGCGTGGTGTGGCTGCGCGGCGAGCGCGAGGACGAACAGGCCATCGCCGCCCACCAGATCGACGCCCGCCGCGACCTCACTGCGGCCGAGCAAGGCCTCTACACCGACCTGCGGGTGGCATTCGACGAGATCCAGTTGCTGCGTGAAGAAAACGCTGCTGCACCTGGGGTACAGGCCCTGGCCGATGAAGGCCTGCCACCATTCGTGGTCGACGCCGGCAGCCAGAGCCGGGGCAGTCACCAGTGGACCTGGCTGGTGCCCGGCGCCTACCTGGGCCGCAGCCAGGCACCCGAAATTGCCGGCAGCCTGCTGCTGATCCTGCCACCCGACAGCACCGGCCAGGCTGATATCTGGTTGCGCCGCGACAGCGCCGCAATCATCCCGGATGACCTCGGCCAGGCGGCACTGATCGCCGCTGGCTGGCAACAGGTGGTCAGCCACTACGACGCCGGGGTTACCCGCGAACACCGCCACTGAACCGAAGGACTCGCCCATGTTTCGCTCCGCCCTCGCCCTGCTCCTGGCCCTGGCCCTGCCGGCAATGGCCCTGGCCGATAACGACAAGCCGCTGCGTATCGGCATCACCTTGCACCCCTACTACAGCTACGTGAGCAACATCGTTGGCGACAAGGCCGAGGTGGTGCCGCTGATTCCGGCGGGCTTCAACCCGCACGCCTACGAGCCCCGGGCCGAAGACATCAAGCGCATCGGCACCCTGGACGTGGTGGTGCTCAATGGCGTTGGCCATGACGACTTTGCCGACCGCATGATCGCTGCCAGTGAGAAACCTGATATCGCCACGATCGAGGCCAACCAGAACGTACCGCTGCTGGCAGCTACCGGCATTGCCGCACGCGGTGCCGGCAAGGTGGTCAACCCGCACACTTTCCTGTCGATCAGCACGACCATTGCCCAGGTCAACAACATTGCCCGCGAGCTGGGCAGGCTCGACCCGGACAATGCCCGGTTCTACACGCAGAACGCCCGGGCCTACGCCAAACGCCTGCGTGGCTTGCGTGCCCAGGCACTGGCCAAGGTCACCGAGGCCCCCAGCGCTACCTTCCGCGTGGCCACCATCCACGCTGCCTACGACTACCTGGTCCGCGACTTCGGCCTGGAAGTGACCGCCGTGGTCGAACCCGCCCATGGTATCGAGCCGAGCCCGGCGCAGCTGAAGAAGACCATCGACCAGCTCAAGGCACTGGACGTGAGGGTGATCTTCTCGGAAATGGACTTCCCCTCAGCCTATGTCGAAACCATCCAGCGTGAGTCTGGTGTGCGCCTTTACCCCCTCACCCACATTTCCTATGGCGAATACACCAAGGACAAGTACGAAGTGGAAATGAAGCGCAACCTCGACACCGTGGTCCGCGCCATTCAGGAGAACCGCGCATGACCGCCGCTGCCAACCTGGCAACCGCCTGCGGGCCGCGCATCACCTTTGCCGGTATCGACCTGACCCTGGGCCGCACCCGTATCCTCGAACAGGTCAGCTTCACCGTCGCCCCGGGCAGCGTGCACGCCATCGTCGGCCCCAACGGCGGCGGCAAGAGTTCGCTGATCAAGACCCTGCTCGGGCAAATGCCCCACCATGGTGAACTGACCCTGCACTGGCCAGGGCAAGGCGAGGTGATCGGCTACGTCCCGCAGGCCCTGGAGTTCGACCGCGGGCTGCCAATGACCGTGGATGATTTCATGGCTGCCATGTGCCAGCGGCGCCCGGCCTTCCTGGGTTTGTCGCGCAGGGTGCAGCCTGCCATCGATGCTGCGTTGGCGCGGGTTGGCATGCTGGAAAAGCGCAAGCGGCGCATGGGGGCCTTGTCGGGCGGTGAGCGCCAGCGGGTGCTGCTGGCCCAGGGGCTCATCCCCGAACCACAACTGCTGGTGCTGGACGAGCCGATGTCGGCGCTCGATGAAGCCGGCATTCAGGTGTTCGAACAACTGCTGCTGGCCTGGCGCCAGGCGGGAACCACTGTGTTGTGGATCGAACACGACCTGGAAGCGGTGCTGCGCCTGGCCGACCGGGTTACCGGGCTGAGCCGCCAGGTACTGTTCGACGCCCCGCCAGCCCAGGCCCTGACGCCGGAGCGCCTGTTGGGCCTGTTTTCCGTCCACCCGCGTAGCGAGAGCATTGCCTGATGAGTTTCGAAACCTTTCGCCAAACGATCCAGGACTGGGCCATTGCCGGCTACCTGCCCGAGGCGCTGGCCTATGGCTTCGTGGTCAATGCCTTGCTCGCCGGCCTGATGATTGGCCCGGTGCTGGGTGGCCTGGGCACCCTGGTGGTGGTCAAGCGCTTTGCGTTCTTTTCCGAAGCGGTCGGCCATGCCGCACTGACCGGCGTGGCTATCGGCATCCTGCTGGGCGAGCCCTATACCGGGCCTTATGGCAGCCTGTTCGGTTACTGCCTGCTGTTCGGCATCCTGCTGAACTTCCTGCGTAACCGCACCGGGTTGTCACCGGACACACTGATTGGCGTATTCCTCTCGGTGTCGCTGGCGCTGGGCGCCAGCCTGCTGCTGATGCTGGCGGGCAAGATCAATGTGCACATCCTCGAGAACGTGCTGTTCGGTTCGGTGCTGACCGTGAGCGGGCAGGACCTGGTGGTACTGGGTATTGTCGCCATACTGGTGCTGGCCTTGGCGCTGCCGCTGTACAACCGCATCATGCTGGCCAGCTTCAACCCGCAGTTGGCTGCTGTACGCGGCGTGGCGGTGAAAACCCTGGACTACCTGTTCGTGGTGCTGGTGACCCTGGTCACCGTGGCTGCAGTGAAGGTGATCGGGGCCATTCTGGTCGGTGCGTTGCTGGTGATCCCGGCTGCCGCCGCGCGCCTGGTCAGCCAGTCACTGAAGGGCTTTTTCTTCCTCTCGGTGCTCATCGCCACCATCAGCACGTTGTTCGGCATCCTGCTACCGATCGTGTTCGACCTGCCGGTGCCGTCGGGTGCCGCGATCATCCTGGTTGCCGGTCTCTGCTTCGCCCTCGCTGCGCTCGCCCGCGCCCTCGTTCCCCGCCTGCAAGGAAACCCGGCATGAACCTGAAACACCTGACCCTGGCACTGGCCCTGGCCAGCCTGCCGTCGCTGTCTTTCGCCACGCAGGTGCTGACCACCTTGCCGATCACCCACAGCCTGGCCAGCGCCCTGCTCGAGGGGACCGGCGTACAACTCAAGCGCGCAGCCCCGGCCAACCTGCCGGCCAGTCGCCAGCCGTCGTACTTCAGCGGCCGTGGTGGCGCCAGCCTGGACAAGGCTGCGCAACAGGCCGATGCGGTGATCGGCGTACGTTCGATCTGGCGCGACGACCCGTTATACCCGATGGCCCGGCGCAGCAATATCCGCATTGTCGAGATCGATGCCGCACGACCGGTGGACGGCGCCTTGCCAGGTATTGCGGTGAGTGGCGACGATGCCTACAACGCCTACCCGTGGCTGAACCCGACCAATCTGGGGCGCATGGCCGACGTCGTGGCCAACGACCTGGAACGCCTGGCGCCGAGCGAAAAAACGAAAATCCAGGGCAACCTGGCCGCGCTCAAGCGCCAGCTGTTGGAACTTGCCGCCAGCAGCCAGACGCAGTTGGCCAAGGTCGACAACCTCACAGTGGTCAGCCTGTCGCCGCGGTTGGGTTACCTGGCCAGCGGCCTGAACCTGGATGTGGTGCAGCAGCCGCTGCCAACGGCGTGGGATGCTGCCGCGCTGAAGGCGCTGGAGGCCAACCTGAAGGCACAGGATGTAGCGTTGGTGCTGGACCATCGCCAACCGGAGCCGGCGCTGGCCGCAGCGATCCAGGCGGCCGGCGCGAAGCTGGTGGTGGTGGACAGCGACCCGGATGATGCGTTTGCCGGGTTGAAGGCCAGTGTCGAACAAGTCGTCGGGGCACTTGGCGAAAGCTGATCAACAGTCCGTCGCAAATCCTGGGGCCGCTTTGCGGCCCTTTCGCGCTGCAAGACCGCGCCCGCCTCGGCAGTGGCGACATTGACAGTGCACCTGGGCGCTAGCGCTTCATGCACCGTTGGTAACGCTCGTCCACCCGCCCTGCAAACCACGCCGTGGTCAGCTTGCGGGTAATCTTCGGGCTCTTCAGTTCGATCCCCGGCAGCACCGCTCGCGGGAGCGGCTTGCCAGCGGCCGCGTCGGCCAGGGCAAATACCCCGGCGTACAGCTTGCTGTCCTCGAACGCCAGGCTGTCGCCGTCCTCCAGTTGGCGGCGAATCTGCGGGTTGCGCAGCCCCAGCTTCCCGCCCACTTTGCGCGCCGCCGTTTCGGTCGCGCCCGGCATGATCGCCCCCGGTGCGATCAGGTCGCCGTCCAGCGCCAGGCGCACACCCGTGACCTTGCTCAGCGCCGCTTGAAACGCCGCATTGCGGCTGGCGTACCAGCCCGCATTGAAATCGGC
Source organism: Pseudomonas sp. BJP69 (assembly GCF_007633355.1). Classification (NCBI taxonomy): domain Bacteria; kingdom Pseudomonadati; phylum Pseudomonadota; class Gammaproteobacteria; order Pseudomonadales; family Pseudomonadaceae; genus Pseudomonas; species Pseudomonas sp. BJP69. Next base: position 2,128,986 of record NZ_CP041933.1, on the reverse strand, counting down.
GAAACGATAGAGCGGGCGTTCGTAGCTGGCTGGGTAACCCAACAAGTGGGCGATACCGAAGTACATGCCACCGCGCCGGGTGAACACCTCCTGGCGAATGCTGCCGTCATGGCTGTAGGGGTACCCCTGTGCATGCTGTTCGGCAAAGTCGATGCTGACCTGCATCGGCCCGCCGGTGTGCACCGGGTTCAGCCCGCCAAGCAAGGTCCTGCCCAACGGGAGCCGGGCAATGACCTCGTCGTACAATTCGCTCAACTGTTTCTCGCTGCGCACTGCCTGTAGCCGCTGCTGGTAGCTTTGGCCGTTGCCAGACGGCGTTTTCAACGCACCATCGATCAGCAGCCTGGGGATGTGCAGGCGCGCGGCGCGGCGGTCGATTTCTTCACGGGCGATACGCCCCAGGTTGGGCACCTGTGGATCGGCGGTGAAGGTCGACTCCTGCTCGGTGACCGCCAACACGGCACACAGGTTGCTCTTGCTGGGGGGGATGCGCTGGGCCTCGAAGGCCACCTGGATGTCCTTGGCCCAGCCCTCGCGGTCGCGGGCTTGCGTGGGCAGCAACCGCAGCAGTTGGGCGCGAACCTCGGCCGGGTCCGCTGCGGGCACTTCTTCGCGGCGCCCGGCGCAACCTTGCAGCAGTGCAAGGGCCATCATGCCTGCCGCCCATAACCGGCCGTTCAGGGCTGTTCACCGACCAGGTAGGTCTTGCTGATGTGGCGGAACAACGGATGCGCCGCACTCCCCATCAGCTCGAACAGCACCATTTCCCGGGTCACTACCTGCGCACCGGCTTCGCGCATGCGCGCCAGGCCCGCCGCCTTGCTGGCCGCCGTGCGGCTGTCACAGGCATCTTCGACCACGAACACCTGCTTGCCTAGCGCCAGCAGGCCGAGCACGGTCTGCAGCACGCAGACATGGGTTTCCATGCCACACACGATCACCTGTTCACGGGCCATCAGGCTGTCGGGCAAGCATTGGGCGGCAACGCAGGAAAAATGGCTTTTCTCCACCACCTGGGCGGCCGGTGCCGCCGCCAGCAACTCGGCCAGGGTGTGGCCCAGACCCTTGGGGTACTGTTCGGAAATCACCACCGGCAGCTCCAGCTCGGCGGTCGCCGCCAGCAGCCAGCGGGCCCGCGCCCGGGTGCCTTCGGCGTCGCTCATGGCGCCGATGAGCTTTTCCTGGATGTCGACGACCAGCAGCGTGGCCTTGTGCGGTTCGATCAGCATGCTCTGCCCCTTGCCTGGGAAAAGGCCTAGCCTCCCCCAGGCAAGCGGTGACGTCAATCAGGCGGACAGGCGCAACGGTTGCAGCGAGGCAGTGAGGGCGTCGAGCACACGGTCTTCATGCTCGTGGATGAAGAAGTGCCCGCCGGGGAACATCTGCAGCGAAAACTCGCCGTGGGTTTCTTTGCCCCAGGCCCGCAGTTGCTCGTCATTGGCCCGGTCATCAGTGCCGGCCAGCACATGCAGCGGGCAGCTCAGGGCCGGCCGCTGACGGTAGGCGTAGGTGCCGCACAGCAGGAAATCGGCGCGCAGTGTCGGCAAGGTCAGGCTCATCAACTCGGCATTGGCCAGCACTTCCTCGGGCGTGCCTTGCAGCTCACGCAGCTCGCTGATCAGCTCGGCGTCGGTTTTGGGCTCGCGCCAGCGCCTGCCATCGTAATCTTCGCGCCGGGTCGGGGCCGCCGTGCCGCAGGCAAACAACGCCAGCGGCGCCGGGCAGCCCAGCGCTTGCAGCTCATGCGCCAGCTCGAAGGCCAGCAAGGCACCCAGGCTGTGGCCCAGCAACGCATAGGGTGCATTGGCGGCCAGGCGCTGCTCGCTGGCCAGTTGCCGGGCCAGCGCCTGCATGTCGGTGTGCAGCGGCTCGGCCATGCGTGCGCCGCGCCCGGGCAGCTCCACCGGGCGTACCTGCACCCACGACGGCAGCTTGCGCCGCCAGCGGCTGTAGACCATGGCGCTGGCGCCCGAGTAAGGCAGGCACAGCAAGTTCAGTGCGGTCACTGGGCGGCGGCTTCGGCCATTTTCTGGCGCAGGCTGAGGGGGCGCATGTCGGTCCACACCTCGTCGATGTACGCCAGGCATTCCTTTTTCAGGCCGCTTTTGCCCACTGCACGCCAGCCGTTGGGGATGGCTTTGTAGTCGGGCCAGATCGAGTATTGCTCTTCGTGGTTGACCACTACCTGGAACTGGATATCTTCGCGGTCGAATACAGAAGTCATTGCCTGTCTCCTTGAATGATGAGTACCGCTGCGCGCTTGGCGCAGGAGGCTTTCAAGTAGACGTAGCAAGCCGGCGGAAAATTAACTTCATCTCATGCATCGCGCAGCAGGTCGTGGGTATCGAGCAGGCGGAACGCAACCTCGGGATTGCGTTCCAGCCCGCGGCGGATCGCCGCCGGGATCGCCTGCCGGGTCTTGCGGCACAGCCCGGGCTGGTTATCCAGTTCGATGACGATGCCGCGCATGGTCCGCACTTCATTGAAGCCCGGGGCGATGTGCACGCGAATGCCAAGATTGTCGAACAGGCGCTGCTGCAGGCGCTGCAGGTCTTCAAGGTCTTTCAGGTTTTCCAGGCGCTCGAGCAGGCGCTTTTCTTCCTGGCGGGTCAGCAGGAGTATGCGCTGGGCGGTCTGCGGGTGGTCGGCCAGTTGTTCGCGGCCACAAATGCAGGCGCCAGGGGGGCAAGGCTGGCGCAACGGTGGAGAGCTGGTCATGGGCCAAGCATAGCCAGTTTTTGCGGGTGCTTGTAGAAGCGGTCTTTATATCGCCCGTGCCCTGGCTTTACAACTGCAGCAAGCGCTCGCGCAGGAAGTTCACGAACCCTTGCACCGGCCGCGCCACCTGCCGGTGCTGCGGGTACACTGCCGACAGCTGCAAAGCTGGCGGCCGCCAGTCATCCAGCACCGTGACCAGGCGCCCATCGGCCAGCGCTTGCCCTACGATGAAGGTCGGCAGGTAAGTCACCCCCATGCCGGCAATCGCCGCGTCCCTCAGGATTTCACCATTGTTCGCGCGCATGCGCCCGGCCACCTGAATCGCCTGGACCTTGCCAGCCTGCCGAAACTGCCACTGCACCTGCCGCGAATGCCCATACGGCAGGCAGTCATGCCCGGCCAGGTCCTCCGGCCTGGCCGGCACACCGCGCGCCGCCAGGTAGGCCGGGCTCGCGCAGTACACCCGCTGCACATCGGCGATGCGCCGGGCGATCAGGCTGGAGTCCTCCAGCGCGCCAATCCGCAACGCCAGGTCATAGCCTTCGCCGATCAGGTCCACCGCCCGGTCACTGAGGTCCACCTCCACATCCACCTGCGCATGCAACTGCAGGAACTCGGTCAGCAAACAGCCCAGGTGCGCCATGGCGAACGACAATGGCGCGCTCAGGCGCAAGGTGCCGCGCAAGGCCTGGGCCTGGCCGCTGATGTCGTGCTCCACCTGCTGCACTTCACCCAGCAGGCGCATGGCCGACTGGTAGTACTGCTGGCCCAGCGGCGTGGCGTCCAGGCGCCGGGTGGAGCGGTTGAGCAGGCGCACGCCCAGGCGCGCTTCGAGTTGCATCAGGCGCCGGCTCACCGATTGCTTGGACATCCCCAGGCGGTCGGCGGCGGCAGTGAAACTGCCGGCCTCCATCACCTGGGCAAAGATTCGCATGTCTTCGTAGGGGTTCATTGTCTCGCTCTTGGTGACAGTAAAACGCTTTATAGCGGCTTTTTCCCACGAGCGCACCTGCCTAATCTACGCACAGGTCGCAGCGATGGCCCAGCAGGCCAGGCAAGACGCCCACCCCCGACACTTGCACAGAAAAGGATTCGCCCATGAACATTGTCCACAAAACACTCACCGCCTCGCTTCTGGCGCTGTCCGTTTCCAGCGCGTTCGCAGCGGGAAGCCCAGGGGTGGAGCAACGCACCCAGGCCTTCCTCGAAGCCCTGGAGCAAGGCGGCGGCAAGCCACTGGAGCAACTCAGCCCGAAAGATGCGCGCGCGGTGCTGACCGGCGCCCAGGCCTCGGTCAAGGTTGACCTCTCCGGGATCGAGGTGAAGGAACGCACCATCGAGGCCGACGGCCAGTCGATCAAGCTGCAGGTGGTTCGCCCGGCCAATGTCAAAGGGGCGTTGCCGGTATTCATGTTCTTCCATGGCGGTGGCTGGGTGCTCGGCGACTTCCCGACCCACCAGCGGCTGATCCGTGACCTGGTGGTGGGCTCTGGGGCAGTGGCGGTGTATGTCGACTACACCCCGTCGCCGGAGGCGCACTACCCGACCGCGATCAACCAGGCCTATGCCGCGACCCGCTGGGTGGCCGAGCACGGCGAGCAGATCGGCGTGGATGGCAAGCGCCTGGGCGTGGCTGGCAACAGCGTCGGTGGCAACATGGCGGCGGTCGTGGCGCTGAAGGCCAAAGAAGCTGGCACCCCGGCCCTGCGCTTCCAGCTGTTGCTGTGGCCGGTGACGGACGCCAGCTTCGAAACCGCTTCGTACAAACAGTTTGCCGAAGGGCACTTCCTGACCACCGGCATGATGAAGTGGTTCTGGGACAACTACACCACGGATGCCAAGGCGCGGGAACAGATCTACGCTGCGCCGCTGCGGGCCACCACCGAACAGTTGCAAGGCTTGCCGCCAGCGCTGGTGCAAACCGCCGAGTTCGACGTGCTGCGTGATGAAGGTGAGGCCTATGCCCGCAAGCTGAATGCCGCCGGCGTGCCGGTGACCTCGGTGCGCTACAACGGCATGATCCATGACTATGGGCTGCTCAACCCGCTGAGCCAGGTACCGGCGGTCAAGGCGGCAATGCGCCAGGCTGGCGCCGAACTCAAAGCGCACCTGAACTGAGCCCATGACCGGAAGACCTGCCCAGGCCCAATCGAGATGTTGGCGCTCGGTCACCTGGGCTTGGACCGAATGCTGATAGAACTGCCAGTAGCCGCCACTTTTTTCCTGTGCGCAAATTGCACCAAAGCCCACGATAGCTATGCGTGCGGCTGTGCTACTCCACTCAGAAAAAGGTGCTCGCCAATGTGGACACGAATAGCCCTGTCGCTTCTAACCCTGGCAAGTTTGATCGGTTGCGTGTCGCACACGTCCCCTGTGCTGCCTGCCCGTCCGCCCGCGCAGACTCAGGCACTCACAAGCGCAACAGCCAAGTCACAGCAGTTGATCGAATTGAACAAGCGGGGTGAACAGGCGGTTACGCAACTGAAAGTCTGGTACGACTCGGTCACCGAAGACTGCGGTGGGCCTGACAAACCCAGCTACCTGTGCAGCGGTTTTGAAATGCGTGCCACCGGTTTCAGCCCAGAATCGCTACCTTGGGACCCGAGCCGCAAGCACTTGGATAAAGGCGCCATAGCGTTTTCCTGGGTGCGCCGTGACACCAACTTCGGCAGGGCGGCGGAACGCTTCAATGGTTATTTGTTCCCGCCGCTGCAGGCCATCCCGCACGGCAAGCTGCGCGAGCTCGAAGTACTGTGCACCTTCCCCATCGATGGTGGCACGGACAACCGCGAAACCGCGCAGGGGTGCGGCCCGCATGATGGGTTTGAGAGCACCACGGATGCGTGCCAGAAGGTCGGCGTGAAGGATGCCGAAGCGTGGTTGGCAACGTACAGCGAAGATGACATCAGAAAATCAAGAGTCTGCGGATGGGACCTTCGCGAAGCACCCGCGAACATGAAGGCCCGGTGGTTCGAGATGCCGTTAAAAGTCAGGGCAGGTTTGAGCGCCGATGCGTGGATGGGCTACAACGAGATTTTGCTCCCAGCCTGGCAAGTCGGCGTGGGCGCCGACTTGCCTGTTTTCGCATTTTTCTATGTCGAGGGTCAGACGCAGGCTGGCTTGCTGGCGCAGTTCGACCAGTTCCGGTATCACGCAGCGTATGGCCAGGCGGTGCCTGTAATCCGAATCAAGCTGCCCACGGCGAAGGATCAGGTTATGCAGCTAACCTACGATGAGCAAGACCAAGCGGTAGGTCGCCCCATCGTGACTTCGGAGGTCGATTTCGAGTCCGAGCAGGTCGGTGACCGCAAGGAATTCAAGGTTGACCAGACGACATTCAAACTACATGGCACGGGTGGGATCAGCGACGATTCGCACAGCGGCGATGGAAGCGCCATAAAGGCAAAACATCTTACGTTCGACGGTTCAACCGAAATTCTGCTGCCTGGCACAGGTACCCGCCGCGTAAGTTACGACTGGGGGTGCAGTGATCTATGTACCAGAGATCTCACCTTTACGGACAACCACAAACGGCTGAGTGACCGTGAAGGTATGCATTATGGGTCCGATGAGCTAACGGTGAACGGCCCTGAAATCCTGCACCTTCACATGGTTGAAGACGGCGAAAACCCGCGCATGGTCATCGACAACGTGCACGTTACGCAAGCGCCTTGAGCTTCTGTTTTGCCAGTAGTGGCCCTATCGCCGGCTCGCCGGCGTCAGGGGCATCAACCAACACTCACGGCCCCACCCCTTCAACGATGATCACGTCGGCCTTCGCTACCCCTTGGCGATGGCTGCACGCCTCCTGGTACAGCTCAGACCGGTAACACGCCACCGCCTGCGCGTAGGAATCGAATTCGATTACCACGCTACGCTGAGGTGTGGGCCGCCCTTCCAGCGCCTCGCTGCGCCCGCCACGGGCCAGAAAGCGGCCACCGAATGCCTGGAAGGCAGCCGGGGCGCGTTGGGTGTATTGCAGGTACTGCTCGGGGTTGGTCACGTCCACATGGGCGATCCAATAGGCCTTCATGCACTTTCTCCTGATTCGTCGATTTTTGTGTATGATGGTATACCATAAAAATGACACCACCACAGCGAGCGTGCAACATGGCTTTCAACACCATCGAGGAACTTCTCGAGGACTACCGGCAAGGCAAGATGGTCCTGCTTGTGGATGACGAGGATCGCGAAAACGAAGGCGACCTGCTGATCGCCGCCGAGCGTTGCGACGCCCAGGCCATCAACTTCATGGCCCGCGAAGCGCGGGGCCTGATCTGCCTGACCCTGACCGACGACCACTGCCAACGCCTGGGGCTGGAGCAGATGGTACCGGCCAACGGCAGTGTGTTCAGCACCGCGTTCACCGTGTCGATCGAAGCTGCCACGGGCGTCACTACGGGCATCTCTGCCGCCGACCGGGCACGTACCGTGGCCGCCGCCATGGCCCCCACGGCCCGCCCCGAAGACCTGGTCCAACCCGGCCATATATTTCCCCTGCGTGCCCGCGAAGGCGGCGTACTGACCCGCGCCGGCCACACCGAAGCGGGTTGCGACCTTGCGCGCCTGGCCGGCTTCAGCCCGGCCTCGGTGATCGTCGAAGTGCTCAACGACGACGGCACCATGGCGCGTCGCCCGGACCTTGAGGTGTTCGCTGCACGGCATGGCATCAAGATCGGCACCATCGCCGACCTGATCCACTACCGCCTGAGCACCGAGCAGACCATCAAGCGCATCGGCGAACGTGAACTGCCGACCGTGCATGGCACCTTCCGCCTGGTCACCTATGAAGACCGCATCGAAGGTGGCGTGCACATGGCCATGGTAATGGGCGACATCCGCCGCGAGCAGCCAACCCTGGTCAGGGTGCATGTGATCGACCCCCTGCGCGACCTGGTTGGTGCCGAGTACGCCGGCCCCGCCAACTGGACCCTGTGGGCGGCACTGCAGAAGGTGGCCGAGGAAGGCAGCGGCGTGGTGGTGGTCCTGGCCAACCATGAATCCTCGCAGGCATTGCTGGAGCGGGTACCACAGCTGACCCAACCGGTGCGGCCTTACCAGCGCGGGCAGTCCAAGGTGTACTCGGAAGTGGGCACCGGAGCACAGATTCTGCAGGACCTGGGGGTGGGCAAGCTGCGCCACCTGGGGCCGCCGCTGAAATATGCGGGGCTGGCGGGTTATGAGCTGGAGGTGGTGCAGAGCATTCCCTTTGAGCCAGGCCTGGTGGGCTGACGCAGTGCCTTTTAGGCGCGGCCTTGCGTCGCGCCTACAGAGGTTCGCGCAAGCATGCAGAGGACAGAGTGATGGCCGGTCGCCTCATACCTCTTGCCAAAAGTTTGGAATACCATAATATGATATCCCGTAGACCTTAAATCTGCTGGCCGGCATCCACAACGCCAGATGGCCATCGACACTTTGTTTTAGCTGCTCCCCGAACACTATTGGCGGGCGCACCACAAGCCCAGCCTCGAATAACAAAAGCAACGAGGGCGTAACCATGCTGTTGAGCAAACGTGTAACCGCAGTGCTGTCTGCCAGCCTGCTGACCCTGGCATGTCAGGCCGCCCAAGCCGCCGACAGCCTCAACTTCGTCAGCTGGGGCGGGACCACCCAGGACGCCCAGAAAGGCAAGACGGTGCCCCGGTGGGTGTGAGCTGGAAGCAGAACCTGGTCATGGCCGATTTCCTGGTCATCCCCAAGGGCGCCAAGAACAAGGACGCGGCCATGAAGTTCCTGGCCAACGCCAGCAGCGCCGAAGGCCAGGCCGAGTTCGCCAACAAGACCGCCTACGCGCCGGTCAACGTCGACAGCGTGGCCAAGCTGGACAAGGACCTTGCACCCAACCTGCCTACCGCCCATGCCCAGGACCAGGTCACCCTCGACTTCGCCTACTGGGCCAAGAACGGCCAGGCCATCGCCGCGCGCTGGAATGAGTGGTTGGTCAAATGAAAGTCGCCATCAACGCCCTGCATAACGCGCAAGGTGCCCCCACGGGGGCCGGCGCTCCGGGCACCGTACCGCGGCGCGTGGGCCTGAGCCAGCGCTGGAAAGGCAGCCGCAACCTGCTGCCGGCCTTGCTGTTCCTGGGTCTGTTCTTCTTCGCCCCGCTGATCGGCCTGTTGCTGCGCGGGGTACTGGAGCCAACGCCCGGGCTGGGCAACTACGAGCAGCTGTTCGCCAACTCGGCTTACGCACGGGTGCTGTTCAACACCTTCTCGGTGGCCGGTGTGGTCACCCTGATCAGCGTGCTGCTGGGCTTCCCGCTGGCGTGGGCCATCACCCTGGTGCCCAAAGGCTGGGGCCGCTGGCTGCTGAACATCGTGCTGCTGTCGATGTGGACCAGCCTGCTGGCACGCACCTACTCGTGGCTGGTGCTGCTGCAGAGTTCGGGGGTAATCAACAAGGCGTTGATGGCCATGGGCATCATCGATGCCCCGCTGGAGATGGTGCATAACCTGACCGGTGTAGTGATCGGCATGAGCTACATCATGATCCCGTTCATCGTGCTGCCGCTGCAGGCGACCATGCACGCCATCGACCCGATGGTGCTGCAGGCAGGCTCGATCTGTGGCGCCAGCCCGTGGACCAACTTCTGGAAGGTGTTCCTGCCACTGTGCCGCTCGGGGCTGTTTTCCGGGGCGCTGATGGTGTTCGTGATGTCGCTCGGTTACTACGTCACTCCGGCACTGCTGGGCGGGGCGCAGAACATGATGCTGCCGGAATTCATCATCCAGCAGGTGCAGTCGTTCCTCAACTGGGGCCTGGCCAGCGCCGCCGCCGCACTGCTGGTGTTGATCACCCTGGTGCTCTTCTACCTGTACCTGAAGCTGCAGCCGGAGTCCCCGGTTGGCAACCCGAGGTAAACCGCCATGCTCCTTTCACCCAATGCCATGGGCCGCCCGCTGCGCACAGGCCTGTACCTGACCACCGGGGTGATCGCAGCCTTCCTGCTGCTGCCGGTAGTGTTCATCGTGTTGCTGTCGTTCGGGTCGTCGCAGTGGCTGGTCTTCCCGCCGCCCGGCTGGACCCTCAAGTGGTACGGCCAGTTCTTTTCCAACCCCGAGTGGATGGAGGCTGCACTGGCCAGCTTCAAGGTGGCCGTGCTGACCACCGTTGCGGCGGTGCTGCTGGGGTTACCCAGCGCGTTCGCCCTGGTGCGTGGCCGCTTCCCGGGCCGTGAACTGCTGTACGGGCTGTTCACCATGCCAATGATCGTGCCGCTGGTGATCATTGCGGTGGCGGTGTACGCGCTGTTCCTCAAGCTGGGCTATACCGGCACGCTGTTCGCGTTCGTGGTCAGCCATGTGATCGTCGCCCTGCCCTTCACCATCATTTCGATCATCAACTCGCTGAAGCTGTTCGACCAGTCGATCGAGGATGCCGCCGTGATCTGCGGCGCGTCGCGCCTGCAGGCAATCTTCAAGGTCACCTTCCCGGCCATTCGCCCGGGGATGATTGCCGGGGGCCTGTTCGCCTTCCTGGTGTCCTGGGATGAAGTGGTACTGAGCGTGATGATGGCCAGCCCCGACCTGCAGACCTTGCCAGTGAAGATGTGGACCACCCTGCGCCAGGACCTGAGCCCGGTGATCGCCGTGGCCTCGACCTTGCTGATCGGCCTTTCGCTGCTGGTCATGTTCATTGCCGCCGCCTTGCGCCGGCGCACCGAAAACGCCTGAGCGCGGAGATAACAACAATGAGTGCAGTGATCAAAGACAACGCGCACGGCAAGACCCTGGTCAGCCTGCGTGGCCTGAACAAGCACTACGGCGACTTCACCGCCGTGGACAACCTCGACCTGGAGATCCAGGACGGCGAGTTTCTGACCTTTCTCGGCTCCAGCGGCTCGGGCAAGTCCACCACCCTGTCGATGCTGGCCGGTTTCGAAACGCCGAGCAGCGGCGAGATCCTGGTCGACGGCCAGTCGCTGGTCAACGTGCCGCCGCACAAGCGTGATATCGGCATGGTGTTCCAGCGTTACTCGTTGTTCCCGCACCTGAACGTGCGCGACAACATCGCCTTTCCGCTGGCCATTCGCAAACTCAATGCGGGCGAAACCAGCAAGCGCGTCGATGCCATGCTCAAGCTGGTGCAACTGGAACAGTTCGCCCACCGCAAGCCGTCGCAGATGTCCGGCGGCCAGCAGCAACGTGTGGCGATTGCCCGCGCGTTGGTGTACGAGCCACGCATTCTGCTGATGGACGAGCCGCTCGGGGCCTTGGACAAGAAGCTGCGTGAAGACCTGCAGGACGAGCTGCGTCAGCTGCACCGCCGCCTCGGCATCACCATTGTCTACGTGACCCACGACCAGGAAGAGGCCATGCGCCTGTCGCAGCGCATTGCCATTTTCAGCCACGGCAAGATCGTTGGCCTGGGCACCGGCTACGACCTGTACCAGAACCCGCCGAATGCGTTTGTGGCATCGTTCCTGGGCAACTCCAACTTCCTGCGGATCAAGGCCAGCAGTAACGGCGCAGCCAGCTTCGAAGGCCAGCCGGTGGCCATCCGCCTGACCCCGGGGCTGGCAGCCTCGCAGGATGCGCTGATCATGGTCCGCCCGGAAAAAGCCCTGGCCCTGACTGCCGAGCAAGCCGCGCGCCAGCCGCTGCCGGCAGGCTGGAACGAGGTCAGCGCCAAGGTTGGCGAGGTACTGTTCCTGGGGGAAAGCCAAACCTGCCATGTGGTCACTGCTGGTGGTACCGAACTGACGGTCAAGGCACTGTCTGCAGCGGGTATGCCGATGCAGCCAGGGGACAGCGTGAAGGTGCGCTGGGCAGTGGCAGATGCCTGCATCTACACCGAATGGGCCGAGAGCGACCTGAGCAAATCGGCCGGCGCGCATTGAGACCGCCAGGGCCGGCTTGCGGCCCATCGCCGGCAAGCCGGCTCCCACAGGGATCGCATCAGGGCTGACAGGCGCTGAAGATGCTGCGGCCACCTTTGCCAGAAACCATAGAATCTCCCACAACGTACAGCACAGGTCTTGAGAACATTGCTATCGGTGTGGGAGCCGGCTTGCCGGCGATGGGCTGCACAGCAGCCTCGACAGCCTCAAGCCCATTGACTGTCACATTATCATCACGCCCCTGTCGTAATCTGCCGGCCAACTCTATGCCACAGGGCCACCCGGCATGCCACGCCTGCTTGTGCTACTGCTCACCGTGCTACCGCTGGCCACCGTGGCCGAACCGGTTCATTTGCGTGTGCAAGGCTCCAATACCATCGGCGCAGCCCTGCTGCCGGCGCTGGTGGAGGGCCAGCTCCGTGCGCAGCAAGCCAGCGCGATCCAACGGCAAGCCGGCAAGCTGCCCAACGAAACCGTGATCACGGCCCGCGACACGCAGGGCCAACCGGTACGCATCGACATCGCTGCCCACGGTTCCAGCACCGGCTTCACCGCCCTGGTTGAGGGCGAGGCCGACCTGGCCGCCGCCTCACGGCCGATCAACGACAACGAAGTACTCCAGTTGCGAGCGTTGGGCGACCTCCGTGCTGCCGCTTCCGAGCAAGTCATTGCCCTGGATGGCGTGGCGGTCATTGTCCACCCCGACAACCCGCTGCCGCAGCTCAGCACAGGGCAACTGGCGCAAGTTTTCTCTGGTCAGATCCAGCGTTGGGAAGAATTGGGCATTTCCGGCGGGGCCATTCACCTGTACGCCCGTGACGACCGCTCCGGCACCTTTGAAACCTTCAAGGCACTGGTACTGGCGCCACAGCACGCGGCACTGTCAGCCCAGGCCCGGCGCTTCGAATCCAGTGACGAACTGGCCGCAGGGGTGAGCACCGACCGCCAGGCCATTGGCTTCAGTAGCCTGGCCGCCATTCACGGGGCCAAGGTGCTGGCGGTGGCTGAAGGGGACGCCCCGGCCATGCTGCCAGCGCGCGCCCTGGTGGCCAGCGAGGACTACCCCCTGTCACGGCGCTTGTACTTCTATCTGCCGGCCAACCCCAAACCACCCGCCAAAGCCCTCGCGGACTTCGCCCAAAGCCCGGCAGGCCAGGCCATCGTCGCCCAGCAAGGGTTCGTTTCGCAGCAGATACAGGCCCTGCCAGTGCCACCACAGGCAGGCATGCCGCCGCGCTACCGCAACCTGGCCAAGCAGGCACAACGGCTGAGCGTGAACTTTCGCTTTCAGGCAGGCAGCGCCAACCTCGACAACAAGGCCCTGCGTGATGTGCGAAGGGTCGCCGATTACCTGCACCAGGCCGGCAAGCTACAAGGCAAGACAGTGCTGGTTGGCTTCGGCGACCCCAAGCTGACCCCAGGCCGCGCTGCGCTGCTGTCGCGCTTGCGGGCGCAGGCGGTGCGCCGACAGTTGGCACGTAACGGCGTCGCAGTGCTGCAGGTGACCGGCATGGGCGCTGAATTGCCTGTGGCCGGCAACGAACGTGAACAAGGGCGGCTGCACAACCAGCGTGTGGAGGTGTGGGTGTACTGAGCAACAGGGTGATGCTGTTCACGGCCGTCTGGCAAACAAATGTAACAGCTCCGGATTCGGCAGCGCAGGCAAACAGGTCTAGCCTTAACCCTATGTGATACCGGGCCCCTCTGACGGCTGCCACGCCGTGATGTCGGATCACTGTTGCCACGCAACGTCGACATTCAAGGAGGGGCTCATGACAGCTCTACAGGCGTTTCTCACCACCCCGTTCCTCGGTACCAGCACCTGGTTGTGGCTGGTGTTCATGGCCATCGTCATCGGCCTGCTGGTACTCGACCTCGGCATACTGCACCGTCACGAACGTGAAATCGGCATGCGCGAAAGCCTGCTGTTGTACTCCGGCTACTTCAGCATCGGCGTGCTGTTCGGCGGTTGGGTCTGGTTCCAGCTAGGCGCGCAATCGGCGCTGGAGTTCTACACCGGCTTCCTGGTCGAGCAATCGCTGTCGATGGACAACGTGTTCGTCATGGCCATGATTTTCAGCTATTTCGCCATCCCCCGCCGTTACCAGCACCGCGTGCTGTTCTGGGGCATCCTCGGGGTGGTGATCCTGCGCGCGATCATGATCGGGGTGGGCGCAGCACTGGTGCAGAACTTCGCCTGGGTGCTGTACCTCTTCGGGGCCTTCCTGCTGTTCACCGGGGTGAAGATGGCGCTGGCCAAAGAAGACAGCCATCCAGACCTGGCCAACAACCCAATCCTCAAGTTCGTGCGCCGGCACCTGCGGGTGACCGACGAGATCCATGGCTCGCACTTCTTTGTCCGCCAGACACCCCCGGGGCAGAACAAGGCCCTGCGCCATGCAACGCCGCTGTTCCTGGCACTGGTGCTGATCGAGCTGGCCGACCTGGTGTTCGCAGTGGACAGCGTACCCGCGATCTTCGCCATCACCCAGGACCCGTTCATTGTCTACACCTCGAACATCTTTGCCATTCTTGGCCTGCGCTCGCTGTACTTTGCGTTGTCGGCGCTGATGCACCGGTTCGTATACCTCAAGTACGCACTGGCGCTGGTGTTGATCTTCATCGGCTGCAAGATCTTCTACCATGGCATGGTCGGCAAGGTGCCGGCGTTGCTGTCGTTGGGTGTGACGTTCGGGCTGTTGCTGGGTGGGGTGGTGATTTCGCTGCTCAAGACGCGGGGGCAGCAGCCGGCTGTGGTGGATCAGCCGCCGGCACATGGTACCCCCCAAGCCAATGCCGGCCACAAAGAGTAGGCCTGACGAGAATCAGCCTGCCTCACCGCCCGCTGCGCAACATCTCTGCCGGCACATACTTGCCAATCTCATACTTGCCGATCGCCGCCCGGTGCACTTCATCGGGCCCGTCGGCCAGGCGCAGGGTGCGTTGCATGGCGTACATGTACGCCAGCGGGAAATCGCCGCTCACCCCTGCCCCGCCATGCAGCTGGATCGCCCGGTCGATCACCTTCAGCGCCACGTTCGGCGCCACCACCTTGATCTGCGCGATCTCGCTGCGCGCGACCTTGTTGCCGACCGTGTCCATCATGTACGCCGCTTTGAGCGTGAGTAGCCGGGCCATGTCGATTTCCATGCGCGAATCGGCAATCTTGTCGACGTTGCCCCCCAGGCGTGCCAGAGGCTTGCCGAAGGCGGTGCGCGCAACCGAGCGCTTGCACATCAGCTCCAGCGCCCGTTCGGCCATGCCGACAGAACGCATGCAGTGGTGGATACGCCCAGGGCCCAGGCGCCCCTGGGCGATCTCGAAGCCGCGGCCCTCGCCGAGGATCACGTTTTCGTAAGGCACCCTTACGTTCTCGAACAGCACCTCGGCGTGGCCATGCGGGGCATCGTCGTAGCCGAATACCGGCAGCGGGCGAACAATCTTCACACCAGGCGTATCGGTTGGCACCAATACCATCGAGTGCTGCTGGTGACGCGGGCTTTCCGGATTGGAGAGGCCCATGAAGATCATCACCTTGCAGCGCGGGTCGCACGCACCAGACGTCCACCATTTGCGCCCATTGATCACCCACTCGTCACCGTCACGCACCGCGGTCGCGACCATGTTGGTCGCGTCCGAGGAAGCCACATCCGGTTCGGTCATGGCGAAGGAGGAACGAATCTCGCCCCGCAGTAGCGGCTCCAGCCACTGGCGTTTTTGCGCCTGGCTGCCGTAGCGCACCAGCACCTCCATGTTGCCGGTATCCGGGGCCGAACAGTTGAACGGCTCCGGGCCGAGCAGTGAGCGGCCCATGATTTCGGCCAGCGGCGCGTACTCCAGGTTGCTCAGGCCAGCGCCGTACTCCGACTCGGGCAGGAACAGGTTCCATAGCCCCTCGGCGCGGGCCTTGGCCTTGAGCTCTTCCATGATCGCGGTGGGCTGCCAGCGGTCACCCTCGGCGACCTGGCGGTCAAACACCGCCTCGGCGGGGTAGACATAAGCATCCATGAACGCGGTGACACGTTCGCGCAGTGCCTGGACCTTGGGCGAATAGGCGAAATCCATCGGGGTTACCTTCACGGTTCGAAGAACATGGCCAGAGCCTAGAGCAGCGCAACCCGATCCACCTAGTCTATTTTCCGCGTGTATGAACATTCATAACCGATATATGATCGGCAGATAACTCCAACAAAGAGCGGCGCCCATGAACCTCAGCAAGGTCGACCTCAACCTGTTCATCGTGTTCGATGCGATCTACACCGAAGCCAACCTCACCCGCGCCGGGCAGATCGTCGGCATCACCCAGCCGGCAGTGTCCAACGCCCTGTCGCGCCTGCGCGAAACCTTCAACGACCCGCTGTTCGTGCGCACTGCGCAAGGCATGGTGCCCACGCCCATGGCGCAGAACATCATCGGCCCGGTGCGCAACGCCCTGGCGCTGCTGCGCACGTCAGTACAGGAAAGCCGCATTTTCAACCCGCAACAGGCCAACAAAACCTTCCGTATCAGCATGACCGACCTGACCGAAGCGGTCATTCTGCCGCCCCTGTTCCAGCGGCTGCGCCGCCTGGCGCCTACGGTGCTGATCGAGAGTTTCCTGTGCAAGCGCCGTGAAACCACCAAGGAGCTGGCCGCCGGCCGCCTGGATTTTGCCATCGACGCACCGTTGAACACCGACCCCCAGGTCCGCCACGTGAAGCTGATGCAAGACCGCTATGTCTGTGCCCTGCGCCAGGGCCACCCGCTGTCGGACAGCAAACTGACCCTCGACAGCTACCTGGGCATGACCCATATCCACATTTCCAGCCGCCGCAACGGCCTGGGGTATGTCGACCTGGCCTTGGGCAAGATGGGCGTGCAACGCAAGGTCGCCCTGCGCTCGCAGCACTACCTGATGGCCTCGCAAGTGTTGCAGCAGACCGACATGGCAATGACCGTCCCGGAGCGTTTCGCTCGCCGTCATCAGCTGCGCTACCACCCGTTGCCGGTGGAGGTCCCGGCCCTGGAAACCCACCTGTACTGGCACGAAAGCACCGACCAGGACCCGGCCAACCGTTGGATGCGCGAGCAGATCACCGAGCTGTGCCAACGTGTGGTAGCCGACGAAGAAAAAGCGCTTGAACCTGCCTAAAATACGCGCTGAAACCGGTCGATGCGTATCACGGTGTGCTGTGCGAAAGAATGAATTGAGAAAAATATTCTCCAAAAAGGCAATCAAATAGAACAAGCATGCAAATACGCCACAAATAGCCCAGCGGGAAGCGAAAAGCATCTTTCGACCGCACGATAGGCTGATGCCAACGATCGCCGACCCCACGGCGACAGACATGGACATGCCCCGATGCCTAACGCCCCGCTGTACTTCGATTACGCCGCCACTACCCCGGTCGATGACCGGGTGGTCGAAACCATGCTCGCCTGCCTTGGCCGCCAGGCCAACTTCGGCAACCCGGCCTCCAGTGGCCATGCCTACGGCCAGGCCGCCCGCAGTGCGGTGGACCAGGCCCGCCAGCAAGTGGCCGAGCGCATTGGCGCCCCGGCGGAAGCGCTGGTATGGACCTCTGGTGCCACCGAGTCGAACAACCTTGCGCTCAAAGGCGTTGCCAACGGCATCGACCACCCCGGGCACCTGGTCACCAGCCTGCTGGAACACAAAGCCGTACTCGACACCGTGGCCGAACTGGAGCGCCAAGGCTGGGCGGTCACGCGCCTGGCACCTGATGCCCGTGGCCTGATCCAGCCCGCGGCGGTACAAGCCGCGTTGCGCGCCGATACCCGCCTGGTATCGCTGATGGCCGTCAACAATGAACTGGGCACGGTCACCGACGTTGCCGCCATTGGCGAGTGCGTTCGCGCGCATGGCGCCCTGTTGCACGTGGACGCCGCACAGGCAGTGGGCAAACTGGCGATCGACCTGCGCGCGATGGCTGTCGACCTGATGTCGTTCTCGGCGCACAAGGTCTATGGGCCCAAAGGCATCGGCGCCCTGTACGTCGGGCCTCGCGCGCGCCCGGTACTGCGCGCACAGATCCACGGCGGTGGCCATGAACAGGGCCTGCGTTCCGGGACCTTGGCCACCCACCAGATTGCCGGCATGGGCAGTGCGTTCGCCCTGGCCGGGCAGCCTGGCGACAGCGAGTACCTGCGCCTTGCGCAGCTGGCCACGCGGCTGCAGGAAGGCTTGCTGAAGTTGCCCGGGGTCAGCCTCAATGGCTGCGCCACGCAACGCATCCCGCACACCCTGAACCTGTGCATCGACAGCCCGGGCTTCAACAGTGCGGCGCTGGCCAGCGAACTGGCGTTGTCCACCACCTCGGCGTGCAACTCGGGCAGCAACATGGCGTCCCACGTGCTGCTGGCGCTGGGGCTGAATGAGCACCAGGCGCGCAACAGCGTGCGCCTTAGCATCGGCCGTTTCAGCACCGACGCCGAAGTCGACAAGGCGCTGGAGGTGTTTGCCAGGGTACTGGCTGCGGCGTCGGCAGCCTTGTGGTAACCCGCCTCTTGCGCGGGCCCTGTGGGAAATTCTATGGTTTCTGGCAAGGGTAGCCGCTGCATCTTCAGTGCCTGTGAGATCGAGCGCCGCCCGCGCGGCGCATCGCGAGCTACGCTCGCTCCTACGTTTGTTTCGGGCCAGTAACCCCTGTGCCAGATGCGCGCGGCCGCCTTGTTCGTACGACGCGATTTTGAGGCATGCGCCAAGGCGTTCGCGCGCAAATCCCACAGGAATAATTGGCCCGAAACAAACGTAGGAGCGAGCGCAGCTCGCGATGCGCCGCGCGGGCGGCGCTCGATCTCACAGGCGCTGCATATCTTGTGACAACCACCTAGCAGCCCTGATGCGACCCCTGTGGGAGATTCTATGGTTCCTGGCAAGGGTAGCCGCTGCATCTTCAGTGCCTGTGAGATCGAGCGCCGCCCGCGCGGCGCATCGCGAGCTACGCTCGCTCCTACGTTTGTTTCGGGCCAGTAACCCCTGTGCCAGATGCGCGCGGCCGCCTTGTTCGTACGACGCGATTTTGAGGCATGCGCCAAGGCGTTCGCGCGCAAATCCCACAGGAATAATTGGCCCGAAACAAACGTAGGAGCGAGCGCAGCTCGCGATGCGCCGCGCGGGCGGCGCTCGATCTCACAAGCGCTGCATATCTTGTGACAAACACCTATCAGCCCTGATGCGACCCCTGTGGGAGATTCTATGGTTCCTGGCAAGGGTAGCCGCTGCATCTTCAGTGCCTGTGAGATCGAGCGCCGCCCGCGCGGCGCATCGCGAGCTACGCTGAACTGGTCAAGTAATTTTGGACACCGGTTAAGGTTCATACCGCTATCTTGAGCTTTTCCTCCATGGCTACCGGCGTTTCATAGCCGTTGTAGCTGTGGAGACGCTTGAGGTTGTAGCGCATCAGATAAGCCTGGATATCTACTCG
This sequence comes from Pseudomonas sp. BJP69, assembly GCF_007633355.1. NCBI lineage: Bacteria > Pseudomonadati > Pseudomonadota > Gammaproteobacteria > Pseudomonadales > Pseudomonadaceae > Pseudomonas > Pseudomonas sp. BJP69. The sequence continues at coordinate 2,110,002 of NZ_CP041933.1, read as the reverse complement.
TGCCTGCGCTTCGGTCTCGTAGCCCCCTGCGGGCATCCACTCTGACTTCAACGCTCCGAAGAACCGCTCCATGGCAGCGTTATCCCAGCATTGGCCTCGATGGCTCATGCTCTGGTTCAAGTTGTACTCATCGAGCGTGGCTCTGAATTTATGGCTGGCGTACTGACAGCCCTGGTCTGAATGAAACATTACACCCGCTGGCCTACCTCGCGACTCAGCTGCCATGCGCAAGGCGTTACAAGCCAAATTGGCATCTGCAATCATCGAGAACGCCCAACCCACTACTCGGCGGGCATAAAGATCAATCACGGCGGCCAGGTACAACCAGCGCCTGCCAACCTGAATGTAAGTCACATCGCCACACCAAACCTCATTGATTGTCGAAACTTTGAAATTACGCTTCAGCTGATTCTCCGCGATCAGTGCTTCCGCGCCCGATGACCGATACCGGTGCGGCCTGCGCTGCTTGCATTTCAGGCCAGCTTCTCGCATCAACGCGCGCACCTTGAATCGCCCGACTTCATGGCCCTCACGCCGCAATTCCTGCACCAGCGTTCGCGAGCCAGAGGCACTTCGTGACGCGTTGAAGTGCTTAACCGCAAGCAGACGCAGAGCATCCCTGGCCGGGTTTTCACGCCCTTGGCGTTTGCGCCACGCGTAGAAGCTGCTGCGCTTGACCCCAAGCACGCGGCAGCAGTCGATAACAGGGTATTGCTCACTCAGCTCGTTGATCAGCGAGAACGATCTTTGGAGTCCCGAAGCAGAAGAGCACTGGCCTTTTTTAGGATTTCGATATCCCGATCTTTTTGCCGAACCAGCGCTTCGAGTTCTTCAATTCGTTGCTGCTCGGGAGTGATCGCTTTGGCTCCAGCTGGAACCTTGCCGGCTCGCTCTTCACGCACCTGCTCAACCCAACGACGCAACGCCGTAGGCCCAAGCCCAAGGGCCGCGCAGACTTCGGGGACTGACTGGCCACCGTCCAGCACCATTTCGGCAGCTTGGACTTTGTATTCTCTTGAGTAAGATTTACGCACTGATTTTGCCTCCAATTGGGCGCCATCATAGCGCCCGATGAAGATGTCCAAAATCATTAGGCCAGTTCACGCTCGCTCCTACGTTTGTTTCGGGCCAGTAACCCCTGTGCCAGATGCGCGCGGCCGCCTTGTTCGTACGACGCGATTTTGAGGCATGCGCCAAGGCGTTCGCGCGCAAATCCCACAGGAATAATTGGCCCGAAACAAACGTAGGAGCGAGCGCAGCTCGCGATGCGCCGCGCGGGCGGCGCTCGATCTCACAGGCGCTGCATATCTTGTGACAAACACCTATCAGCCCTGATGCGCCCCCTGTGGGCTGGCTTGCCGGCGATGAGCTGCAAAGCAGCCCAATGGCTGCCACCAGGGCTTGACTGCCTGGCATTACCCGGCTGCCACGCTTACAGGAAGGTGAATACCTGCGCTGCCGGCAAGCGCGACTTGCCCAGGCCGGCATTGAAGTCGGCCTCACTGCGATAGCCCAGGCAGAGCATCACCACGCTGGTGAACCCCTGCTCGCGCAAGCCCAGTTCGGCATCCAGCAGCTTGCTGTCGAAACCTTCAATGGGCGTGGCATCCAGCCCCAGCGCCGCAGCACCCAGCAACGCCGTGCCCAGGGCCAGGTAGGTCTGTTTCTCCATCCAGTGCTGCACGTCCTTCAGATCGAAGCGGTGCAGGTCAACGTAGTGACGGCGGCTCTGGTTTTGCGCCGCGCGCGCCTGGTCGTCCCGGAAGCGCCCGTCGGCGGCCTCCTGGTCCAGCACGCTGTCCAGGTGCGCTTCCGTCATTTCGGTACGGGTGCAGAACACGATCACGTGCGAAGCATCGAGCAGCTTCGGCGTGTTGTAGGCGTAGCCCTGCGAGGTGCTCTTGGCCAGGCGGGCCTTGCCTTCGGCGCTGTCGGCGACGATGAAGTGCCAGGGCTGGGAATTGACCGAGGACGGGCTGTGGCGCAGTTGCTCGAGCAAGGCATCGACCGTGGCCTGGGAAATACGGCGTGAGGCATCGTAGGCTTTGGTGGTGTAACGGCGCTTGGCCAGCGAGACGGTATCCATGCAACGACTCCAAGTATGAGCAGTGAATTTGCCGCTCATCTTATCTTTCCTGCAGAAAAGAAAAACCGGCACAATGCAGCAACACTTTCGGCCCTGGAGTGAAAATGCTGCGCATCGCAGACCTTGAGCTGTTCGCCCGTAGCAGCGTGCTGGGCAGCTTCACCGCCGCTGCCCACGAAGCGGGCTTGCTGCCTGGCCAGGTGGCTGCGGCCATCAAGCGCCTGGAGCGCGACCTGGACGTGCGTCTGTTCGCCCGCACTACCCGCAGCCTGCGCCTGACCGCAGAGGGCGAGCGCTACCTGCCGACCGCACTGAATGTGCTGGAGAGCCTGCGCCAGGGCCACGAGGACCTGCATGGCAACCCTGACACCCTGCGCGGTACGCTGCAGGTGTCGGCGCCCTCCGACATGGGCCGCAACATGCTGTTGCCATGGCTCAGCGCCTTCCGCCGCGAGCACCCGGCGTTGCAGGTGCGCTTCTTTCTCTCAGACCAGATCGCCGACCTCAACCGTGACCCGGTAGACGTGGCCATCCGCTATGGCCACAACCAGGACGCCAACTACATCGCCCTGCCGCTGGCTGCCTGGAACCGCCGGGTGCTGGTCGCCTCGCCCGACTACCTGGCCCGCCACGGCCGCCCACTCACCCCCGATGCGCTGCAGCAGCATGCATGCCTGTTGTACATGCAGCACAACCGGGTGTACGACAAATGGCAACTGGGCAACCGCACCGTGCAGGTGCGCGGGCCGCTGGTCAGCGACGACGCCGATGTCATCCGCCGTTTGGCCGTACAGGGTGAAGGCATCGTGTACAAGTCGTGGCTGGACGTCAGCGCCAACATAGCCACCGGCGAACTGGAGGTCGTTCTCCCCGGACTGCTCGGCGAATCGACCCCGGTCACGCTGGTTTGCCCGCATCGCAAACAGCTCACCCCAGCGGTAACCCAACTGCACCTGTGGCTACGCGAGCGCTTCGAGGCGCTGCGTGAACCGGCACTGGCCAGCGGCTGCACAATTGTTCCAGACTGAACTCAACCGTTACGCTAGGTTGGCGTTTTGAATCGGCGGCATGCCCCCATGAGCAACTGGATAGACTTCAAGCAGGACGCCGACACCGGCATCGAGTCGGTGCGGGCGCATTTTGTCGGGCATGCCTACGACCCGCACTGGCACGACAGCTTTCTGGTGGGCGTCACCGAACAGGGGGTGCAGCAGTTCAATTGCCGCCGGGTGCGCCACCGCAGCACACCCGGGCAGGTGTTCTTGCTCGAGCCTGGCGATATTCACGATGGCCTGGCCCCTACCGAGGAAGGCTTCACCTACTCCACGTTGTACCTCGACCCGCTCTGGCTCGACCAGCAATTGCGGTCGCTGTTCGAACACGCGCCGGGCGGCAGCCTGCCGAGCTTTGCCGACACCCTTTGCCATGACCAACGTTTGGCAAGCGCCACCGCCCTCGCCTTCCGCGCGGTTCACGACCAGGACTTGCGCATCGTCCGGCAAACCGCCACCGACGAACTGCTTGCCCGCCTGACCTGCCACCTGCACTGGCGCCGGCGCATCAACCCCGACCCGCGCCTGCCGCTGAGCGCGCAGCGCGCGCGGGACTACCTGCATGCCAACCTGGAACGTGACATTGGCCTCGACGACCTGGCCCAGGCCTGCGGCATCGACCGTTTTCGCCTCACCCGGGCGTTCAAGGCCGCCTTCGGCATTGCCCCGCATGCCTACCTCATCCAACTGCGCCTGACCCGGGCGCGGCGGCTGCTCGCCCAAGGCCAGAGCTCGGCGCAAGTGGCCGTGGCCTTGGGCTTTGCCGACCAGAGCCACCTGGGCCGCTGGTTTCGCCGCGCCTACCAGCTGACACCGGCCGACTACCGCAGGCGCTGCTCAAATCTTCCAGACTGAACCGCTTGGCAACAGCGAGCATGGGGCTTTGATGCTCTGGAGCGTTCCCATGTCTCAGTCGATGCTGCCCTTCATCCTGTTTGCTTTGGTCGCCAGCCTCAGCCCGGGGCCAACAAACCTGTTGATCCTGGCGCACGGCGCCCGCCTGGGCGTACGGGCCAGCCTGTTGCCGGTCCTGGCGGCCTGCTGCACGGCAGCGACGATTGTGCTGCTGGTGGGCCTGGGGCTGGGCGAGCTGTTGCTGCGCCACCCACTGGCACAACAACTGATGAGCTGGGCCGGAGCGCTGTGGTTGAGCGGGCTGGCGTGGAAAATGCTGCGCAGTGCCGGGGCACCGCTGCACGCGGGTACGGCGCAAGGCTTCAGCGCCCTCAGCGCCGCCTTGCTGCAGGCGGTCAACCCCAAAGTGTGGTTGATGGCCGTGGCGGTTGTGGGGGTGTTTGCCGCCCCCAGGTTACCGGTATGGCAGCTGGCGTTGGTGTTCTGCCTGGTTGCCCTGCCGTGCATGGGGGCATGGGCGGTACTGGGGGCAGGCAGCGCCCGCTGGTTGCAGGCGCCGCAGCGGTTACGGGTGTTCAACCAACTGTTGGCGGGGCTTTTGCTGATTTCAGCATGGGCGGCTGTGCTGGCCTGACGCCCTCCCGCCGGTTTGGGCTGCCGCGCAGCCCATTGCAGGGCCTGACCGGTCAGTGCGGTAATGCCTCTCGCAAGCGCCGGGCGCTGGCCACGGCCAGCAACAACCCGACCACCGCCACACTGCCACCCACCAGGCCAATGTACGCCACATCCAGCCGGCTGCTCACAATGCTGCCCAGCAGGGCCCCACCCCCGATGCCGATGTTGTAGATACCCGAGAACAGCGCCATGGCCACGTCGGTCGCATCAGACGCCAGCTTCAAGGTCCTGGACTGCAACGCCAGGCTGAAGCTGAGGATCGCTACCCCCCACAACATGCTCAGCACCGCGAACACATAAAAGTTGCCTGACAGTGGCAACAGCAACAGCAGGCACGCCGCCAACACCCCCATCGAGCCCAGCAGGAAACCCTGCGGGAAGCGCTCGCTGTAGCGGCTGAACAACACTGAACCCAGTACCCCTGCGCCACCGAACAGCAACAGCAACAGCGTGGTGCGCTCGCCGCCGATCTGCGCCACGTGCAGAGCGAATGGCTCGATATAGCTGTACGCGGTGAATTGCGCAGTAATCACCAGGGTCACCAGCAGATAGGTGATGACCAGCGCCGGGCGCCTGAACAGGACCGGCAGGCTGCGTAGCGACCCGGAGTTCTGGCTGGGCAGCAGCGGCAACGACTTCATCAGGCACACCATGGTCGCCAGCGCTACCACGGCAATGCTCAGGAAGGTGATGCGCCAGCCCAGTGCCTCGCCCACCACACGCCCGAGCGGGATGCCAAGCACCATGGCCAGGGTGGTGCCGGTGGCCAGCAGGCCCAACGCCTTGGCCTGCTGCCCGGGCGGCGCCACGCGCACCGCCAGCGAAGCGGTAATGGCCCAGAACACTGCATGCGCCAGGGCAATGCCGATGCGACTGACCAACAGCATGGCGAAGCTTTGCGACAGCCAGGACAACAAGTGGCTGACGATGAACACCATGAACACCAACAACAGCAAGCGCCGCCGTTCGATGTTGCGGGTCAGCAGCATCATCGGCAGAGACGCCAGCGCCACCACCCAGGCATAGATGGTCAGCATCAGGCCGACCTGGGCAGTGCTCATGTCGAAGCTGCCGCCAATGTCACTGAGCAGCGCCACTGGAACGAATTCGGTGGTATTGAAAATGAAGGCCGCCAGGGCCAAGGCGATGACGCTAAGCCAACTGCCGCTGCCCGTGCCGGGTGGCAGGTGGCTGGGTACAGGTCCGTTCATTGTAGAAAGAGAGTCTCCGTGAAAAAGCAACAGGTCGCGCGCCAGGGCCCCCGTCTACGGGGTTGCCGACGTACGCATTGTCATGAATAGGAATGCCGGCATGGTACGCGTCACACCCGGGGCCAACAACCGCAAGTCGGGCATAAGGAGTACCATGCCCACTTGAAGTGAAACACGTTGCAGCAAGGAGCCCGATCCACTCATGGACAAGCAGTACCCCCAGCAGCAATGGCAGCAGGCGGTCATCGCCTATGCCCAGGCCGTCAACGACTACGTCGCACAAGGCCGCGCCCAAGGCTGGGACAATCTTCAAGAGCCACAAGTGCCCGCCACCGACCACCTGCTCGACGCCTGGCTGGCAGCCTTGCAGGCAGCCAACCGCCCGGGCTGCAGTGAGCAGCAACGCCAAGCCTTCCGCCAAGCCTGGCCGCCTGCCCACCAACCGCTGGTACCGTTGCTCGATGAGCATGGCCAGGGCATCAGCAATGTCCTGCTGCTGGGCGACGGTAGCCTGCTGGCGCGCATCGGCATGCCGCACGAAAAAGGCCAGGTGCTGCGTATCGATCGCCATGGGGTCACCCCGGTGATCGGCGTCGAGTGCTTCGGCCGCTGCCCGGCCCGTCGCTACTTTGCCCTGGGCAATGCCGAAGGCGTCCGGGTAACCGCTGGCTGGGGCGGCCCGCAGGTACAGCGCCTGGCCTGGCCGACCGGCCTGGAAGGGTTGCCGGCCGGCTACCCGTTCGAGCCGTTCGACCTGCCACCCGCGCCCACCGCATTGATCCCTTTCCCGGACGGCCAACGCGTGCTGCTGGTCAGTGCCGATGGCACCTTCGTGTTGGCCAGCGACGGCGCAACCCGCCTGCTGCCGCACCAGGCGCGGGTACTCGACGCCCTGGCCGAAGGCACCGAGCCGGAGGACATCAGCCTCGGGCTGAGCATGGAGCACGGCGCGGTGTCGGCGGATGGCCGCTGGGTCGTGGTGGGTGAGCAAGGCAGCCGGCACCTGGTGCTGGACGACCGGCTCAGGTTGGTGGCCGAGATTGGTCCCGGCAGCGAATACCCGCATTTCGCGCTGTTCAACCAGCGGGGTGACCAGTTGCTCCTCAACGCCTGCCACTTCTACAGCGGTGCCACGCTGGCGGTACGGGTAGCCGACCTGCCGGGGCTGCGCACCGATTACTACAGCCAGGACCCGCGCACCCCACTGGTGCAGGATGGCGCGCGTGTCTATGCCGGGGTGGCTCGCGCTGGCGAATACATCATCGGTGATGCCTACGGCTACCTGCGGGCCTTTGGCGAAGATGGCCAGGAGCATTGGCAGCACTACCTGGGCTCGACCATCAGCGCCATGGACATCAGCGCCGACGGGCGTACCCTGGTGGCCGCCAGCCATGCCGGGATTGTGGCGGAGATTGCCCTCGACAGCGGCCGGCCGGCGTGGCAGATCGGTACCGGCGCACATGGGGAGGTGCGCCGGTGGCTGTTCTGGAAGGGCTGGGACAAACCGCTGGCCTGGTAGCCAGGCCTGCCCCGGCCTGCCAGCCGGCCGCTTCGCGGCTTGCCCGCATAGCGGCCGGCGCTGGCCTCGATCAGGCCTGCAGCGTGGCCATGTCGATCACGAACCGGTATTTTACGTCACCGGCGATCATGCGCTCGTACGCCTGGTTGATATTGCGGATGTCCAGCATCTCGATATCGCAACGGATATCGTGTTCGGCGCAGAAGTCCAGCACTTCCTGGGTCTCGGCGATACCACCAATCAACGACCCCGCCAGCACCCGACGCTTCATGACCAGGTTGGCCGCATGCACGGCCGGGTCGATCGGCTCGATCAGGCCGACCAGAATGTGCACCCCGTCGAACTTCAGCGTTTCCAGGTACGGGTTCAGGTCGTGCTGCACCGGAATGGTATCGAGCAGGAAATCGAAACGGTCGGCCGCAGCGCGCATCTGCTCGGCATCGGTGGACACGATCACATGGTCGGCACCCTGGCGCCGCGCTTCTTCGGCCTTGGCCTGGGAGCGGGTGAACAAGGTCACTTCTGCGCCCAGCGCCTTGGCCAGCTTGATGCCCATGTGGCCCAGCCCGCCCATGCCCAGGATGCCGACCTTGTGCCCCGGGCCGACACCGTGGTGCTTGAGCGGCGAATAGGTGGTGATACCGGCGCACAGGATCGGCGCGGCGCTGGGCAGGTCCATGCCGGCCGGAATGCGCAGCACGAAATGCTCGCTGACCACGATGCTGCTGGAGTAGCCGCCCATGGTGTTGCTGCCGTCGACCCGGTCCGGGGTGGCGTAGGTCATGGTCGGCCCTTGCTGGCAGTATTGCTCCAGGTCCTTGGCGCACGCCTCGCAGTGGCGGCAGGAGTCGACCATGCAACCCACGCCTACCAGGTCACCTACCTTGTAGGCGGTGACCTGTTCGCCCGTGGCGGTGACGCGGCCGATGATTTCGTGGCCAGGCATCAGCGGGTATACGGCAATGCCCCATTCGTTGCGCGCCTGGTGGATGTCGGAGTGGCACACGCCACAGTACAGGATCTCGATGGCGACATCGTCCGGGCGCGGGCTGCGGCGCTCGAAGGTCATGGGCGCCAGGGGGCTGGTAGGGGTTTGGGCGGCGTAACCGATGGCGGTATACATGCTGGACCTCGCTGTAGAATGAAACGATTCAGTGGGGCAATTGTGCCCACCATTCGCCCTCGCGCCCACGGCTGATTCTCCGGCATGCATGCCTGATTCTCCGAACCTGCCTTTGTGCCACTGGCGCGATGCCGTCAATCTGCGATCATTAGGCTGTCTGATCCTCTGCCCTGGTTCATCATGCAACTGACCCGCCACGTCGATGCCAACGCGCCCCTCTGCGCCCTGATCCGCTGCCTGGCCACGCGCCCGGGCTTCGTGCCTACGCACCTGCCACAGGTGCAAGTACTGAGCTGGGACCACTATGTCGCCAGCAGCCCGCAGATCTACGAGCCCAGCCTGATGATCCTGGCCCAGGGCAGCAAGCTGGCGCGCCTGGGGCCACGCACCCTTGAGTACGGCGCCGGCCACTACCTGGTACAGGCGTTGTCGGTGCCCTTCATGTGTGAAACCTTCGCCACCCGCGAGGCGCCGTTGTTGGGCGTGGCGGTGGACATCGACCGTGGGGTGTTGGGTGAACTGGTACAAAGCATGGACCTGGCGCCAGACCCTGCCGTGCAGGCGCAAACACCGCAATCGATGACTTCCGCAGCACTGGATGCGCCCATGCGCGACAGTGTGGAGCGCCTGCTGCAGTGCCTGCAGGACCCACTGGATGCCAAAGTTCTGGGTCCGGCGAGGGTGCGTGAAGTACTCTACACCGCGCTGCGCGGCCCGCAGGCTGGGGTGTTGCGGGCGCTGGTGGAACAACAAGGGCACTTTGCCCGTATCGGCGCCGCCCTCGCCCACTTGCGCGAGCACTATAGCGAGCCCCTGAGCGTGGAGGCGCTCGCGGCGCGGGCCAACATGAGTGTTTCGACCTTTCACGAACACTTCAAGCGCTGCACCGACATGGCGCCCATGCAATACCTCAAACGCCTGCGGTTGCTCAAGGCCCAGCAAATGCTGATCGGCGAAGGCCTGGGTGTAGCCCAGACGGCGCACCGGGTGGGCTACCAGAGCACGTCGCAGTTCAGCCGCGAATACAAGCGCCAGTTCGAACGCAGCCCAGGGGATGAACTGCCTTACCAGAGCTTGCCGGTTTGACTGAAGGGCGGCGGGCAATCACCCGTCAGTCACCAGGCGTGGCACTTGAGGGCGCCAGTGGCCATTGCGCCAACGGCCAGTAGGCGCCCTTGCGCGATTCATACAACGTGAAGTGCGGGGCGCCGAGGAAAAACGCCGGCGCACTGCCGGCCTCTGGCAAATCGCCGCGATAATCCCTGGCAAGCGTCAGGTGCGGGCGGTAGTCGCGCTTGTCAGCTTGCCCGGCAAAAGGCAGCAGCGCCTGCTGCAGACCGTACACCAGGCGCATCAGCGCTGCTGGTACCTGCTGCGCCTCCAGTACCAGGGCGCTGGAGCGCTGCCACACCTGCAAGCGGTCAAGTGTCAACCGGGGTACCCTGCCCGGCAGCGCCAGTTGATCGACCGCCGCACAGATCGCCGGCACCAGGGCGGCATCCACATCGCCCAGGAACAGCAACGTGACATGAAAGTTGGCGGCCGGCACCGGTTTGCCGCTGCGCAGGTTCAGGCCGCGACGGAACTGGGCCAGAGCGCGGCGCTGGACATCGCTGACCGGCAAGGCGAAAAACAGCCGTTTGAACGGGCTGCCGCTGGGGCGTACATCATGGACCATGGTGACTCCTGGGCATGAAACGTTTGCGCACGACTGTAGGGCATTACACCAATGTCGGCCCACGGTTTCGTAACAATAAGTACAAACTGCCCACATGATTGTTTATGCTGGCGGGCTTATGCCATGGCGCATGGCCTTATTTTCGACAAGTAACCGTCCATGAAAATTGCACTCGTCCTCCTCTTCGTTCTCTCGATCGCGTACGTTCACCTGCGCGGTCGGGTCCGTCACAAGCTGACCCGCCAACTGGGCGATCACTCCAGCTTTCTGGCCCCGATCAACAGTTTTCTGTACCTGTTTTCCAAACACCCGGCTAAGCCATACCTGCCGGTCGAGGCCTTTCCCGAACTGAAACCGCTGCAGGAGCACTGGCAGGAAATTCGCGAAGAAGGGCGGCAACTGCTGCAGGTAGGCGAAATCAAGAAGTCCGACAACTACGACGACGTGGGCTTCAACTCGTTCTTCAAAACCGGCTGGAAGCGCTTTTACCTGAAGTGGTACGGCGAAAGCCACCCGTCGGCAATGGCCCTGTGCCCACGCACCACCGAACTGCTGCAAGGCATTGGCACGGTCAAGGCGGCCATGTTCGCCACCCTGCCACCGGGGGCCAAGCTGGTGCGCCACCGTGACCCGTATGCCGGCTCCTACCGCTATCACCTGGGCCTGGACACACCGAACGACGACGCCTGCTACATCGATGTAGACGGCGAGAAATACTCATGGCGCGACGGTGAAGGGGTGGTTTTCGATGAAACCTACATCCACTACGCGGCCAACAATACCGAGCACAACCGCATCATTCTGTTCTGCGATGTCGAACGCCCGCTCAAGTACCGCTGGGCCAGCGCGTTCAACCGCTGGTTCAGCCGCAATGTCATGGCGGCTGCCGCAGCACCCAACACCGCCGGAGACAAGACCGGCGGCATCAACCGGTTGTTCACCCGGATCTACAAGATCCGGGAACGCGGCAAGGCGCTGAAAAAGCGCAATCGCACGCGCTACTACCTGGAGAAGTGGGCGGTGGTGGCAGCGTTGCTGCTGGTGTTCATCTACATCTGAGTCCGTGTGTTGCCAGCGGCCTGTGCAGATGGTGTAGCCAAAGGCATGACTGGGCATGCACCAAAGTACAAGCCGCACGTTCGCCACGCTTCGACTAGCCTGAAAGCTCCATTCGCAACCACCCCAAGGTGACGACGATGAGCATGATGGACTGGGATGCCTACCGAAAGCAGTTGATGGCCGGCATCGGCGATCTGAAACAACTTTCCCCCGACACCGTGGCCGGCTACATGACCGCCAGCGGCGCCGGGGCCAAAACCGGTCATCTGGACGCCAAGACCCGCGAACTGATCTCCCTGGCCGTGGCGGTAACCACCCGTTGCGACGGCTGTATCGCCGTGCATTCGCAGCAAGCGGTGAAGCATGGCGCTACCCGTGAGGAGATTGCCGAGGCGTTGGGTGTGGCGGTGGCGATGAACGCGGGTGCCGCGCTGGTCTACTCGGCCAGGGCCCTGGATGCAGTGGGCAAGGCCAACGGTTGAGCCCGAACGGCGCCGCCCTTGCGCGACGGCGCCGTGCCCCGCAGACTGGGCGGCTAAACCCGCGCAGGAACCCGCATGATCCACATCCGCCCCATGACGGCCGAAGACTTCGAGCGCTTCTGGCCCACTTTCCAGGCCACTGTCCAGGCCTGCGAAACCTATGCCTACGACCCGTCCCTGAGCTTCGAACAGGCCCGCCACCTGTGGCTGGAGCTGCCTTTGCGCACCTTGCTGGCCGAAGAAGAGGGTCAACTGCTGGGCTCGTACTACCTTAAGCCCAATGCGGCAGGGCCCGGTGCGCATGTCGGCAATTGCGGCTACATGGTCTGCGCCCAAGCGCGCGGGCGCGGCGTGGCCAGGTTGATGTGCGAGCACTCGCAGAAACTGGCGCGCCAGGAAGGCTTTCTGGCCCTGCAGTTCAACTCGGTGGTGGCCACCAATGAAGTGGCAGTCGCCCTGTGGCACAAGCTGGGGTTCGAAACGGTTGGCCGGCTGCCCAAGGCCTATCGCCATGCCCGGCTTGGGCTGGTGGACTGCCTGGTGATGTACAAGTGGCTGGCCGATGAGCCAGTGGCAGAGAAGCCGCCGCTGCTGATCGGGCGCAAGAATATCGAAGCCCGGGTTTCGCGGCGGCGTGGGCGCTGATCGTTCTTCACGATCTGCCTTGACGAAGGCACCGCCAGGTGCTCAGATGCGCGCCAGTTTCAGGTGCCCTACGCCGCCGCGCGCAGGGTGAAACGGGAAGCCGGTGCGTCGTGTTGATCACGACAAGTCCGGCGCTGCCCCCGCAACGGTAAGTGAGCGAACCCTTCGAGATACCACTGTGCTCAGGCATGGGAAGGTGAAGGTTTCATGCCCCTCGCAAGCCCGGAGACCGGCCTGAGGCTTCACTTGGCACCCCGCGGTGGGCGGGCGCAGGCCGGTATCCGTGCGCGCGCCTGCCTGTACGGAGCCCTCCTTTGCGTGTTTTCCACCGGGATCCATTCATTCCTGCAGCAGTGGAACGACATGTCCCGTATGTTCAAGCTTCACCCCCTGGCGGCCTGCCTGGCCGTCACGCTCCCGGCCCTGGCCGATGACCGCGGCCCGCAGCCCCTGGCATTGCCCTCCACGGCCATCACCGACACCCTCGACAGCCATGCCAGCGACTTGGCCACGCCGACCCAGGCCGGCTCGCGCCTGGGGCTCAGCGCCCTGGAAACGCCAGCCAGTACCAGCAGCATCAGTGCCGAGCAGATCCAGCAGCGCAACAACCTGACCGTGCAGGATGCCGTAACCCGCTCACCGGGCATTACCTTCATCGGCTCCCCCGGCGACGGTGGCACCGGCCTGTCCGCCCGCGGCTTTGCCGGGCACGGCTCGGTCATGACCTTGTTCGATGGGGCCCGCCTGTTCACCGGAGCCGGCACCCAGACCTTCCCGGTCGACCCGTGGATGGTCGAACGTATCGATGTGCTTCGCGGCCCGGCATCGGTGCTCTACGGCGAAGGCGCCACCGGCGCGGTGGTCAACGTCATCCCGAAAAAACCGGTTGCCGGTACGGTGCGCAACCAGCTGCGGCTTGGGTATGGCAGCTGGGACCGCCAGCAACTCGGCCTGGACAGCGGTGGCAGCCTCAGCGAGCGCCTGAGCTATCGCCTGACGCTGAACCAGCAAGCCGGCAATGGCTGGGTGGACCGCACCCCCTCACGCAGCCTGGCGCTCAGCGCGGCCCTGCGCTTCGATGCCAGTGACGACCTCAGCTTTACCCTGGCCCATGAGCGCGGTGCGGCGCAGCCTGCCAACTACTACGGCACGCCGCTGATCGACGGCCATTACCGCAGCAGCCTGCGCAAGAAAAACTACAACCTGCAGAACGACGTGCAGCGCTACGACGACCAGTGGACCCGCCTGACCACCGACTGGGCACTCAACGACCACCTCAGCGCCAGCAACCAGCTGTACTACATCAGTAGCCGCCGCCATTGGCGCAACGCCGAGCAGTATGAATGGGACGCCGGGCGCCAGCAGTTGCTGCGCGGCAGCTACCTGGAAATCAAGCACGACCAGGAGCAATTCGGCGACCGCCAGACCTTCACCCTCGACCATTCGCTGTTCGGCCTGGCCAGCAGAACCGTGCTCGGCGCCGAGTACAACAAGGTGCGCTTCAACGTCGACAGCAACAGCCCCTACAACGACGTAGGCGGTGACTACATCGACCCGTGGCAGCCGCAGCCGGGCGTATTCCACAGCGGGTCGCCGCTGCGCCCGCAAAGTCTGTCCACCACCCATACCTTTGCCCTGTTCGGCGAAAACCGCTTGCAACTCACTGAGCGCCTGTCGCTGGTGACCGGGGTGCGCCGCGACCAGCACCACATCGACCGCGACGACCTGACCAATGCCAGCCGCAGCGACCGCAGCCTGCAAGGTGGCAACTGGCGTGCGGGGCTGGTGTATGCACTCAGTGACGCGCTGTCGCTGTATGGCCAGTACTCCACCAGCGAGGATGGGGTCAACAACCTGATAAGCCTCAGCCCCAACCAGATGCACTACGACCTCACCCAGGCGAAACAGACCGAGGTGGGCCTCAAGCAAAGTTTCTGGGACGGGGATGGCGAATGGACCTTGGCGGCCTACCACATCGTCAAGCAGAAGCTGCTGGTAGACGACCCCCTCACGCACCAGCCCCAACAGGCTGGCCAGCAGACGTCGGATGGGCTGGAGGCAACCGTGGAACTGGCGCTGGCCCACCAGTGGCGGGTGTCTGCCAACGCAGCGCTGCTGCGCGCCCGGTATGACGCGTTTGACGAACAGGTGGGCGCAGCGGTGCAGGACCGTGCCGGCAACCGCCCGGCCAACGTGCCTCGGCGCACCGCCAACCTGTGGCTGAGCAAAGGTATTGGCCAGCAGATCGAGGTGGGGGTGGGCGCGCGCTATATGGATGAACGTTACGCCGATAACGCCAATACCCAGAGCGCCCCAGGCTATACCGTGGTCGACGCCACGATCGGCTGGCAGGTTCTGCCGCAGGTGAAACTGGGGTTGCAGGTGAACAACCTGTTCGACCGCGAATATGTGCAGGCGGCGTTCAGCGGCCAGCAATGGCTGATGGGAACGCCACGCTCCTACTTTGCCACGGCGGACTACAGCTTCTGAGCGGAGCAGCCCAGGTTGGCTTTGCGCAGCTTCACCGCGAAAAAGCCAACACGGCGCTGAGCAAAAAGCCTACCCGCCCATGGCCATATGGATATAACATAACATTTCACTCACACCTGTTCTCATCAGCGACCTTCCATGACAAGCGCCAGCGCCACCCCCACCCAACTCAACCAGCGCCTGCAGAGCATCGACGCACTGCGCGGTCTGGTAATCCTGTTCATGCTCCTGGACCACGTGCGCGAAACCTTCTTCCTGCACCGCCAGGTCAGCGACCCGATGGCCATCGATACCACCGAGCCGGCACTGTTCGCCAGCCGTACCCTGGCGCACCTGTGCGCGCCGGTATTCGTGCTGCTGACCGGGCTCTCGGCCTGGCTGTATGGCGAAAAGCACCAGGGCCGTGGCGATGTCGCGGCGTTCCTGTTCAAGCGCGGGCTGTTTCTGGTGGCGCTGGAGTTCACCCTGGTCAACTTTGCCTGGACGTTCCAGCTGCCGCCCACGGTGATCTACCTGCAGGTGATCTGGGCCATCGGCATCAGCATGCTCGCCCTGTCGTTGCTGGTGTGGCTGCCACGCCCGGCGCTGCTCGGCCTGAGTGCCGTCATCATTGCCGGGCATAACCTGCTCGACAGCCTGCACTTTGCCCCGGGGTCTGCCCTGCACGTGCCCTGGGCGATTCTGCATGACCGCGGCTGGCTGACGTTGTCCGACACGCTGCGGCTGCGCACGTCCTACCCGGTACTGCCGTGGATCGGGGTGATCGCCCTGGGCTACTGCCTTGGGCCATGGTTTGCCCGCGGCAGCCAGGCCGGGCCACGTCAGCGCTGCCTGCTGCTTGGCGGGCTGCTGGCGCTGCTGGGCTTTTTCGTGCTGCGCGTATTCAACGGCTATGGCGAAGCCGCGTGGAGCAGCTACCCCACGCTCACACACACCCTGATGAGCTTCTTCAACCTCACCAAGTACCCGCCTTCGCTGTTGTTCCTGGCGCTGACCCTGGGCTGCGGCCTGCTGTTGCTGCGCGCATTCGAGCGCGCCGGCCAGGCCCGCTGGATCAGCGCCCTGGCGGTGTTCGGTGCAGCGCCGATGTTCCTCTACCTGCTGCACCTGTATGTGCTGAAGCTGCTGTACCTGGCCTGCGTGGCGCTGTTCGGCAGCAACCACGGCAGCTATTTCGGCTTCGACGGCGTCGCGGCGGTATGGTGCGTGGCGCTGTTGCTGGCGGCTTCGCTGTACCGGCCGGTGCACTGGTTCGCCCGGCTGAAACAGCGGCGGCGCGACATCCGCTGGCTGAAGTACTTCTGAAAAGCGTTTTCACCCGGCGGCGCGATGGTCTACCATGCGGGCCGCCGGTTTCCATCACGGAATCAATAGGGAATCCCCGGCCCGCCAACACGGGCCAAACGGAACTGCCCCCGCAACTGTAAGTGCCGAGCCTGCTCCATCGACGCCACTGGGTGTACTACCCGGGAAGGCCGGAGCCGGGCCGTGACGCACCAGTCAGGAGACCTGCCGGCCAACATTCACCAACCGGCGGGGTGCCCGGGATTGGCCATTGTGTTGCCTTTGCCGCTGGCAAAGGCGCGGCGATGTCTGTCCGTGCGTTCATTCCGTGAACTGTCCGATAGGAGATCGCCCAGCATGCTGCCCCGCTTCGCCACCCTGCTTGCCGGCCTCAGCCTCAGCGGCCTGGCCCAGGCCGCCGCCACCCAATACCCGCTGACGGTGGACAACTGCGGTAAGCCGCAGACCTTTGCCCAGGCGCCACAGCGCGCCGTGACCATCGGCCAGGCCGGCACCGAGATGCTCTATGCCCTGGGCCTGGGTGACAAGCTCGCGGCGAGCTCGCTGTGGTTCAACAATGTGTTGCCCGAATACCAGGCCATGAACGCCACGGTACCGCGCCTGGCCGACAACGAACCCAGTTTCGAGGCGGTGGTTGGCCAACGCCCGCAACTGGTGGCCGTGCAGTTCGAGTGGATGGTCGGGCCGCAGGGTGTGGTCGGTACGCGCGAACAGTTCGCCGAACTGAACATCCCCACCTACCTGTTGCCCTCGGACTGTGAGGGCAAGGACAACCTGATCGGTGCCGACGGCACCCGCCTGCAGGCGTTCCAGGTCGACAGTATCTACAAGAGCGTCAGCCAGTTGGCGGAGATCTTCGATGTACAGGCGCGCGGCGTGGCCCTGAACGCCGAGCTCAAAGGCCGCCTGGACAGCGCCCGCGCGCAATTGGCGGGCAAGGACCTGTCGGGCACCTCGGCACTGTTCTGGTTCTCCAGCGCCAACCTGGTCATTGACCCTTACGTCGCGGGCCGCCAAGGGGTCGCCGACTTCATGCTGCGCACCCTGGGGGTGCGCAATGTGGTCGAGTCCAGCGAGGAGTGGCCCACCGTAGGTTGGGAAACCCTGGCCAGGGCCAACCCCACCTGGCTGATCATCGCCCGCATGGACCGCCGGCGTTTCCCCGCCGACGACTACCAGAAGAAGCTGGCATTCCTGCGCAGCGACCCGGTAACCCGCAACATGGACGCGGTGAAACACGACCGCATCATCATCCTCGACGCCGACGCCATGCAGGCGGGTATCCGCCTGTTCCGTGGCGTGCAAACGTTGGCGGCCGCTTTTGCCAGCGGTAAAGCCAGCCAGTGATCAGTCGACTGTCAGCCTGTATCGGCCTGGCCGTGGCCGCACTGCTGGCGGCCCTGCTCGCCGGCACAGCCATTGGCGAAACCGGCCTGGCACCGCGCGTGGTCGGCCAGGTGCTGGCCAACCAGCTGTGGCAAGCCGGTTATCCGGTCGACCCGATCGATGCCGGGATCATCTGGAACTATCGCCTGACCCGCACACTGGTTGCGGCGGCCTGCGGTGCCGGCCTGGCCACCTGCGGCGTGATCCTCCAGGCGCTGCTGCGCAATCCCCTGGCCGAGCCCTACCTGCTGGGGCTGTCCGCCGGCGCTTCGACCGGTGCCGTACTGGTTGGCCTGCTGGGCCTGGGCAGCCTGGCTTTGAGCATGTCGGCCGGCGCCTTCATCGGTGCCCTGGCGGCCTTTGCCCTGGTGCTGGTGCTGGCCCGCGCGGCAGGCCCTGGCAGCAATAACGCCCAGGTGATTCTAGCTGGTATAGCCGGGTCGCAACTGTTCAATGCCCTGACGGCATTCCTGATCACCAAGTCGGCCACCGCCGAGCAGGCACGGGGCATCCTGTTCTGGCTGCTGGGCAACCTCAGTGGGGTGCGCTGGCCCGCAGTATGGCTAGCCGTGCCAGTGGCACTGTTCGGCTTGCTGGTGTGCCTGTGGCATCGCCGCGCGCTGGATGCCTTCACCTTCGGCGCCGACTCGGCAGCTTCGCTGGGCATACCGGTGCGGCGCAGCCAGTTACTGCTGATCAGTTGCGCGGCGCTGGTAACGGCCGTGATGGTGTCCATCGTCGGCGCCATCGGTTTCGTCGGGCTTGTCATTCCACACGCCCTGCGCCTGCTGCTCGGCCCCGGACACAGCCGCCTGCTGCCTGCCAGTGCATTGGGCGGGGCACTGTTTCTGATTGCCGCCGACATCCTCTCGCGCACGCTGATCAGCGGCCAGGTCATACCGGTGGGCGTGGTCACCGCGCTGCTTGGCGCGCCTGTCTTCGCGCTGATACTGGTCAGCCGCCGGGGGCGCCCATGACGGTCATGGCTGCATTCCAACTGGCGCCGCTGAGCTGCCAGGATCTCGGCCTGCAACTGGCCGGCAAACGGGTGCTGCACGACATCCACCTCAACCTGGTGGCGGGTGAAACACTCGCGATCGTCGGCCCCAACGGCTCAGGCAAGTCTTCGCTGCTGAAGGTGCTGGCCGGCCTGCGCCCGCCGGCCTGCGGCAGCGTGCAGTTGATGGGCGAGCCACTGGCAGGCATGCCTCGCCGGCGTGTGGCCCAGTGCCTGGCACTGGTTGAACAGCAGGCCGACACCCTCGATGCAATCAATGTGTTCGACGCGGTCGCCTTGGGCCGCACGCCGTGGCTGTCAGCCATTGCGCCGTTCTCCAGCGCGGACCGGGCGATTGTCGAGCAGGCACTGGCCGACCTCGACGCCTTGCACCTGCGCGCTCGCCTTTGGGGGTCGTTGTCCGGTGGCGAGCGCCAGCGCGTGCATATCGCCCGCGCCCTGGCCCAACGGCCGCAGGTGCTGCTGCTCGACGAACCGACCAACCACCTGGACATCCAGCACCAACTGAGCCTGCTGCAACAGGTACAAGCCCTGCAGGTGACCACCCTGGTGGCCCTGCACGACCTCAACCAGGCGCTGACCTGCGACCGCGTTGCAGTGCTCGACAAAGGCCGGCTGGTCGCGCTCGGCACGCCGTTCGAGGTACTGACCCCCGAGTGCCTGCTGCACACCTTTGGTGTTCATGGCCATTACCTCACCGACCCCTGGGACGGCACACGCATCCTGCGCTTTCGCACCCCCTGAGCAACCGGCAGAAGCCTGGGTAGCCCAGGCGCCTGGCCTGCTCAGCCCAAGCGCAGCTGCATGTGCGTGGTTTGCCAGACCGGGTCTGGCTCCACGTCCACGACAGCGAAGCCTTGCCGCTCCCAGAACGTAATGGCCCCCGGCAGGAATGGGTGGGTATGCAGGTAGAGGCATCCGATGCCGGCCTGCAGCGCCTGCTGGCGCAAGGCGCCGAACAACGCGGCGGCAAGCCCGCGCCTGCGGTACGCCGGCAGCACGAACAGGCGCACCACTTCAACTACCCGCTCGCCAGCATAATCAAGCTGGCTGAAACGGTGGTCGTAGGGGAGGTAGGCGATCACCCCGACCAGGCGCTCATCAACCCGGGCTTCCAGGAAGCAGCCCTCGCCTTCAAGGTAGGTTTCGCTGAAATACGCCAGGTCCCGGGGCAACGGTGCATTGGCCAGCGCCGGAAACAGCTCGCGGCGCGCGCTGTCGACAAACGCCAGCACTTGGCCAATGGCATCGCGGGTAACAGGTTGCAACGTCCAGTTCGGCATAAGGTTCAAGCCTGAGTGTTGGGTGCACGGTTCTAACCCAGCCGGCCGTACAAGGCAAATCGCAGGGCTCGTCGCGGCAGGGCTGACCTCGCTATAATCGGCAGCCTTCACTGCCCGACCAGGCCACGCCATGCCTCGCATCCAGAAGTTGCTGTTGCCGCTGTTGCTGATTGCTGTCGTTACCGCCTGCGACCAGAAGCCCTCCCGTGAAGAGCAGATTCTTGCCCAGCTGCCGCTGCAGGATGCCTACGACCACAACATCGAACGCATGGCCGGGCTGCTGGCCCGCCAGCACCCACGGCTGGCGCGTACCACCATCGAAGATGTGCTGCGCAAGCACCTGACGGTAGAAGACCAGCGCCAGGACCTGTTCCGCCTCTACAGCAAAGAGCATTTCAGTGACGCCGAGTTCGCCACCATTGTCGCGGCCACCCAGGACCCGGCCAAAGCCCGTGCCCTGGAAAACACCGATGCTGGCCGGCAACTGAGCGACAAACTCACCGGCCTGATGCGTGAAACCGCCCGCGACCCCAAGGTGCAAGCATTGGCCGAGCAGCGCATGCAGCAGGTGCAAGACGAACTGAACGCCTTGGAAAAGGCAGGTTCATGAGCGCGACCGGCACGGTCGCTTCCGTTTCGTAGCCCTATTCGAACACTCGAGGTCAGGATTGCCACACGCCAAGCACGGACTGCGCCTGGATCTACGCACACTCATTCTGGTGCTGTGCGCCCTTACTGCCGTGGTCATGCTGTGCGCCAGCTATTTCGCCAGCTACCGGGTACAGCGCCAATTGCTGATCGACCACGCGCTGGAAGCCAACCGGGTGTATGCGGCCAAGCTGGCCAGCATCACCGATGCATTCATCGGTAGTGCCTTGCAGCAACTGGCGTTCAGCGCCAGCGAGCAAGGCCGGCAACTGGACGATCCCGCCGCCTTGCAGCGCGAGACCGACCGGGTGCTGGGCCAGAGCATGGCTTTCAATTCCACGTTCGTGATCGATGCCAATGGCGTGCTGCTGGCGATATCCCCCGCCCAGCTACGCCACATGGTCGGCACCCGGATGCAATCGCCCGGTGTGCAGGAGGCATTGCAGGAGCGCCGCGCGCTGGTGTCGACACCCTATCTGTCGGCGGCCAACAACCTGGTGGTGGCGCTGACGCAACCGGTCGTCGACGCCAACGGCCGCTACCTGGGGTATGTCGGTGGCAGCCTTTACCTGCGGGAACGCAACATCCTCAACCGCCTGCTCGGCGAGCACTTCTACAAGGACGGTTCATACCTGTATGTGGTCGACCGCAATCGCCGGCTGCTCTACCACCCCGACAGCCAGCGGGTGGGTACCGTCGTGCAGGGCAATGAGCTGATCGACCAACTGACCAACCTGGGCAACGGCACCCGCCAGCTGACCAACAGCCAAGGTGTGGAGATGGTCGCCGGCTTCGCCACCGTGCCCAGCGCCGGCTGGGGCGTGGTGGCACAGCAGCCACTGGCACAAACCATGATGCCGCTCAGCCGCCTGGTGCTGAACGTGGTCGGTATTTCCGCGCCGCTGGCCCTGATAGGCTGCTTGCTGCTGTGGTGGCTGGCCCTGACCATCGCCCGCCCACTGTGGCAACTGGCTGCAGGTGCCCGCTCGATGGACCGCCCCGGCACCGCTGAGCGCTTGCATCGCGTGCGGGCCTGGTACTTCGAGGCCGCAGAGCTCAAGCGCGCCTTGCTGTTCGGCTTGAACTTGCTGCAGGCGCGCATCGGCAGGCTCAACCGCGATGCCCAGACCGACCCCCTGACAGGCCTGGGCAACCGCCGCAGCCTGGAGCTCAACCTGTCGCTGCTGGAAGCCGAAGGCCGGGCATTTGCAGCCATCGTGCTGGATATCGACCACTTCAAGCAGGTCAACGACAAGCATGGGCATGTGGTCGGTGACCAGGTGCTGCAGCGGCTGGCCGAGCTGATGCGCCGCTGTTGCCGCGAGGGTGACCTGCTTTGCCGCACCGGCGGTGAAGAGTTTCTCATGCTGCTGCCTGGGGCCAGCCTGGAGGTGGCCGCCGCGGTCGCTGAGCGCCTGCGGGTGACGGTGCAGGAAACGCCGATCCAGCCGGTGGGCGCGGTGACCCTGTCACTGGGGGTGGCCCACTGGAACGGCGAGCCGGGGCGCGAGCCGGAAACCGTGCTGAGCGAGGCTGACCTGGCGGTGTACCGGGCCAAGCAGGACGGGCGCAATCGCGTCGCTGTCGCCTGATTGCCTGGCGCCCGCTGCGCTGCCGGGCACACGCCGTGTCGATGGCGGTTGATTCAGGTATCCCGAGGTCGTCCTCGACAAAGCGCCTTGCGCTGCCCGGTTATCTACTGGCAGGCATAACAATGATGGCGCGGCCAGACCGCACCACGTTCATCATGCCTGCCAATGGAATCGGAGAGCACCCGCATGTCCGCACCTCATGAGGTATCCCCCGCCACCCTGCGCAGGGTGATCGCCGCCTCGGCCATCGGCAACTTCGTCGAATGGTTCGACTTTGCCGTGTACGGCTTTCTCGCCACGCTGATCGCCAGCCAGTTCTTTGCCAGCGAAGATTCCAGCGTCGCCTTGCTCAAGACCTTTGCCGTGTTCGCGGTGGCCTTCGCCTTGCGCCCCCTGGGCGGTATCGTGTTCGGCGCCCTCGGCGATCGGCTGGGGCGCAAGCGCATCCTCTCGCTGACCATCTTGCTGATGGCCGGCTCCACCACCCTGATCGGCCTGCTGCCGACCTACGCCAGCATCGGCCTGGCCGCGCCGGTATTGCTGACCTTGGCGCGCTGCCTTCAGGGGTTTTCTGCCGGTGGCGAATACGCCGGGGCCTGCGCCTACCTGATGGAACACGCGCCCAACGACAAGCGGGCTTTCTACGGCAGCTTCGTACCGGTTTCGACCTTTTCCGCGTTCGCCTGTGCGGCGGTGATCGCCTATAGCCTGGAAGCCAGCCTGTCCAGCGAAGCCATGGCTGCCTGGGGCTGGCGCATTCCGTTCCTGATCGCCGCGCCACTGGGCCTGGTCGGCCTGTACCTGCGCTGGCGCATGGAAGAAACCCCGGCATTCCGGGAAGCCGTGGCCCAGGGCAAGGAGCACGAGCATTCGCCACTCAAGGAAACCCTGCGCCACCACGGCCGGGCCATTCGCAACCTGGGGGCGTTCATTTCGCTGACGGCGTTGTCGTTCTACATGTTCACCACCTACTTCGCCACCTACCTGCAACTGGTCGGCAACCTGACCCGGGCGCAGTCGCTGCTGGTCACCACCGTGGCCCTGCTGTTCGCCGCCATCGGCTGCCCGCTGGCGGGGGCGCTGTCGGACCGGTTCGGGCGGCGCAAGACCATCGGCTTCACCTGCCTGTGGGTGATGCTGTGCGTGTTCCCGGCCTACTGGCTGGCCAGCTCCGGCTCGATGCCGGGGGCCCTGCTGGGGGTGATTCTGCTGGCGGTCGGGGCACTGTGCAGCGGGGTGGTGACAGCGGCATTGCTGTCGGAGAGCTTCCCGACCCGGACCCGCTACACCGCTTCGGCCATTACCTACAACGTGGCCTATACGCTGTTCGGTGGCACCGCGCCGCTGGTCGCGACCTGGCTGATCGGGCAGACCGGCAGCAGCCTGGCGCCGGCGTTCTACCTGGTGGTGATTGCGTTGGTGGCTTTGCTCGGCGGGCTGGCGTTGCCGGAAACGTCCCGTATATCGCTGCATGATGAACCCAACGCCGAGGGTGTAGGCCAAGGCGTTCAAGGCTCGGTTTGAGATCCTGGGGCTGCCGTGCAGCCCATCGCGACACAAGGCCGCGTGTGTCTTGAGAGGGGATTAGAGTCTGGAGTGAGAGCGGTGAATGACAAGCTGAATGCCGCAGGTGCCTAGAGCCCGCTCCCACAACGAATCGCGCAGGCTTTTCAAATTTTGAGAAAGACAGTTACTCCAATTAGGCACACCCTGCAGGGTGGAGGTGTGCCGCGATGGGCCGCCCCAGCGGCCCCAGGGCTTTACCCCTCCTGCGCCTCTTCGCGTCGATAAGCCCATTGGTACAACGCCGGCAATACCAGCAAGGTCAAGGCGGTCGAAGACAGGATTCCGCCAATCACCACGGTCGCCAACGGCCGCTGCACCTCAGCCCCGGTGCCCGTCGCCAAGGCCATGGGAATGAAGCCCAGTGACGCCACCAGCGCGGTCATCAGTACCGGCCGCAAACGGGTCAGCGCGCCCTCCTCGACCGCCGCACGCAGCGTTCGCCCCTGCTCACGCAAGCCGCGGATGAAGGCAATCATCACCAGGCCATTGAGCACGGCCACCCCCGACAGGGCAATGAAGCCCACGCCAGCGGAAATCGACAAGGGAATGTCGCGCAACCACAGGGCCAGGACGCCCCCTGTGAGGGCGAACGGAATTCCAGTGAACACCAGCAGGCCATCCCTGAGGTTGTTGAACATCATCAACAGCAACGCCATGACCAGCAGCAAGGCCACTGGCACCACCACTTGCAGGCGCTCGGCCGCCGATTGCAGCTGTTCGAACTGGCCACCCCAGCGTGTCCAGTACCCAGGCGGTATCGGCACCTGGCCACGCAATACCTGCTCGGCCTCCTGCACGAACGAGCCCAGGTCGCGCCCCCGCACGTTGGCGCTGACCACCACCACCCGCTTGCCGTCTTCGCGGCTGACCTGGTTCGGCCCCAGTTGCAGGTCAAGGGTGGCCACCTGCGACAGCGGGATGAAGCCGATCTGCCCGATGCCCGCAGCCCCACTGGCCGGCACCGGGATCAGCAGGCTGGCCAGCCCATCCACGTCGGTACGCAAGGTTTCCGACAGGCGCACCACCATATCGAACCGCCGGTCACCTTCATACAAGGTGCCCGCCTTGCGGCCGCCCACCGCGGTGGCGATGGCATCCTGCACATCGCCCACGTTCAGGCCATGGCGGGCGGCCTTGTCGCGGTCGATGTCGATGGTCAGCACCGGCAGGCCCGTGGTTTGCTCGACCTTCACCTCGGACGCACCGGGTACGCCCTGCAGGCTGCCGGCGATCTTTGCGGCAGTACGGTTAAGCACCTGCATGTCGTCACCGAACAGCTTCACCGCCACATCACTGCGCACACCGGAAATCAGCTCGTTGAAACGCAACTGGATCGGCTGCGACAACTCATAATTGCTGCCGGGAACACTGGCGGCGGCACGTTGCACGTCGGCGATCAGCGCCTCGCGTGACTTACCGGGGTCGACCCATTGCTCGCGCGGGCGCAACATCACATAGGCATCGGAAATATTCGGCGGCATCGGGTCGGCAGCGATCTCGGCGGTACCGGTACGGGCAAACACCCGCTCCACCTCGGGCACCTGGGCGATGATGGCCTGCTCCAGGCGCTGCTGCATGTCCACCGATTGCGACAGGCTGGTGCCCGGCACACGCAGGGCCTGCAGGGCAAAATCACCCTCGCTGAGGCTGGGGATGAATTCACTGCCCATGCGGCTGGCCATTACCCCGGACAACAGCACCAAGGCCGCTGCCCCGGCAAATGCACGCCGGCGCCGGCCCAGCACCCAGGCCAGCACCGGCGCATAACGCTGCCGCGCGGTGCGCATTACCAGGCCCTCTTCTTCCTTGACCTTGCCGGTGACGAACAGGGCGATCGCAGCGGGTACGAAGGTCACCGAAAGGAGCATCGCGCCAAGTAGGGCGATGACCACGGTGAAGGCCATGGGGTGGAACATCTTGCCTTCGACCCCGGTCAGGGCAAAGATCGGCAGGTACACCACCATGATGATCAACTGCCCGTAGATCAGTGGCCGCCGTGCTTCACGGGCGGCGGCAAACACCTCGTGCAAGCGCTCGCTGCGCGTCAGCATGCGGCCATGCCGTTGCTGGGCATGCGCCAGTCGGCGGATGGCGTTTTCCACGATCACCACCGCGCCGTCGACAATGATGCCGAAATCCAGCGCGCCCAGGCTCATCAGGTTGGCGCTGACCTTGTTGGCGAACATGCCCGTGAAGGTGAACAGCATCGACAACGGAATGACCATGGCGGTGATCAGTGCCGCGCGAATGTTCCCCAGGAACAGGAACAGCACGGCGATCACCAGAATGGCCCCCTCGACCAGGTTCTTCTTCACCGTGGCGATGGCCCTTTCCACCAGGTTGGTGCGGTCGTACACGGTCACCGCCGACACCCCTTCGGGCAGGCTGCGGTTGATCTCCACCAGCTTGGCAGCCACTGCCTGGGATACCGTGCGGCTGTTTTCGCCGATCAACATGAATACCGTGCCCAGCACCACCTCGCGGCCGTTTTCGGTCGCCGCCCCCGAGCGCAACGCTTCGCCAAGGCCTACCTGGGCAACGTGGCTGACGCGGATCGGGGTGCTGTCCACGCTGGAGATGACGATGTTGGCGATATCATCGGCCGAGGCCACCTGGCCAGGCGCGCGGATCAGCAACTGCTCGCCGTTACGTTCGATGTAACCCGCGCCGACGTTGGCGTTGTTACGCTCCAGCGCCGCGACCAGGTCGTTGAGGGTGAGCTTGTAGGCCGCCAGGCGCTTGGGGTCCGGCGCAATCAGGTACTGCTTGGCGTGCCCGCCAATGCTGTTGACCTCTGCCACCCCGGGCACGTTGCGCAACTGCGGCTTGATGATCCAGTCCTGGATCACGCGCAGGTCGGTTGCGCTGTAGGGGGTGCCGTCTTCCTTCAGGGCCCCCTCTTCGGCTTCCACCGTCCACAGAAAAATCTCCCCCAGCCCGGTGGAGATCGGCCCCATGCCAGCCTCGATGCCCTCGGGCAGTTGCTCGCGCGCCACTTGCAGGCGCTCGTTGACCAACTGGCGGGCGAAGAACAGGTCGGTGCCGTCCTCGAAGATCACCGTGACCTGTGACAACCCCGAGCGCGACAGCGAGCGCGTCTGCTTGAGCCCGGGCAGGCCGGCCATGGCGGTTTCGATGGCGAAGGTGATGCGCTGCTCGGTCTCCAGGGGCGAGTAACCGGGTGCGGCCGTGTTGATTTGCACCTGGACGTTGGTGATATCCGGTACGGCGTCGATCGGCAACTGCCGGTAGCTGTGAATACCCACCGCGGCCATCAGGACCACAGCCAGCATCACCACCAGGCGCTGCTCGATGGCAAATTGGATCAGGCGTTCGAACATGCAGGCGTACCCCTGGTCAATGGCTGTGCTCGGCCGAGCCTTTGCCCAGCTCCGACTTGAGAACGAAGCTGCCGGCGGCAGCCACCTGGGTTCCGGCGGCCAGGCCGCTGGTGATTTCCACCTGCCCGGCATCGCGACGGCCGGTGGTTACGGGTCGGGCCTCGAAGCCCTGCTCGGTACGGGCAAATACCACGGTCTGCGCGTCCAGGCTTTGCAGGGCGATTTCAGGCACCACTACCGCAGCCTCGAAACGTTCGATGCTGACCGCAACATTGACGAACAAACCGGGGCGCCAGGCGCCGTCAGGGTTGGCCAGGCTGGCACGGACGGTGGCGGCGCGGTTCTGCTCGCCGAGCAGGCTGCCAACGTAATTGACCTTGCCTTCGACCTGGGCCCCCAGGTCTGGCGCGCTGACCATGACCGTACGGCCGGTGCGTACCTTGTCCAACTCACGCGGTGCCACGGCGAAAGTCGCCCACACCCGGCTCAGGTCAGACAGGGTGAAGGCGTTGCTGGTCGCGTCGACCACCTCACCCACGCTCAGGTGTTTCTCCACGACCACGGCGTCGAACGGTGCGCGCAGTTCATAGCGGTTGCCGGCACCTGCCGGCCCCACCGCCGCGACCTTCTGCCGGGCATTGACCAAGGCTATTTCGGCCTCCTGCAGCGCCTGGCGCGCCTGCAGGTAATCCTGCTCGGCGCTGATGCGCTCCTGCCACAGCTGTTGTTCGCGGCGCAAGGTCAGGCGCGCCAGCTCAAGGCGGCGTTGGGCAGCCTGCTGCTCGCTGCGCAGGTCAGAGATCTGCTGGCTGGCGATTACCGCCAGCACCTGCCCGCGCTTGACCGCCTGGCCCAATTCGGCCTGGACTGCCTCGACCACACCCGGCACCCGCGGTACCACGTGGGCGGTGCGGTCCTCGTCAAAACGGATTTCACCGGGGAAGTTTATGGCTGTACCCAGCGCGCGCGGCCCGGCAGCAACCAACTGCACCCCGGCAGCTTCGATCTGGGCGATGGACAGGTGCACCTGCCCTTGTTCATCGTCGTGCTCTGTTTCTGCATGGCCTTCGGCGGCGTCCGCCTCGCCATGCTCATGGCTGTCTTCAGCTGGCTGGGCAGTGGCTGCCTGGCCGAGCGTACCGGTCCAGGCCAGGCCACCGAGGCCTAACGCGGCCAGGGTGGCTGCCAGAAGGGCCAACTTGCGTGGGTTAGTCATTGCTGCTCCTGCTGATCATTGGGTTGCCCAGGTCATCGAGGTCGCCGTAGATACGCTCGACCCGCGCGCGTGCATCGGCCGCCGTCGCCAGGGCCTCGAGGTACAGGCCACGGGCCTCGATCAGCGTGCGCTGGGCATCGAGTACATCGAGAAAAGCGAACTTGCCCATTTCGAAACCACGGGTGGCGGTGTCCACGGCTTGCTGTGCAGCCGGCAGGATGGTGCGGTCGTAGGCCGCCACCTCCTGCATGGCCGTGGCCCATTGGTCGACGGCGCTGCGGGTTTCGCTGCGCAAGCGCAGGGCCACGGCATTGCGCAAGTCACGCGCCTGGTCGGCACGGCGCGCAGCCGCCAGCACGTTGCCCTGGTTACGGTCGAACAACGGCAGCGGCATGGAGAGGCCAACCACGTTCACCCGCTCGCGCTCTTCGCGGCTGTACTGGCTGCCAAGGCTGACGGTGAGGTTGGGAATGCGCTGAGCCTTTTCCGTGCCCAACGCCGCATCGCCACGCTCGACCTGGGCGGCGGCCAGGCGCCACTCGACCGTTTGCTCGACGCGGGCGAGCAAGATGTCAGTACTGGGCGCGACCCCAGGCGAAAGGTTGGCCGCCTGCAAGCTGTCGAAGCTGGCCAGCGGGCTGCCGGTCAAACGCGCCAGGGCCTGGTAGGCCACGCTACGCTGGGTTTGCGCGCGGCGCAGTTGGGCCTCGGCCTGGGCCAGTTGCACCTGGGCGCGGGTGGCCTCCACGGGCGATGACTGGCCGGCAGTGACCCGCCCCTGCACCACCCGCAAGCCGCGGGCGGTCAAGGCCTGGGATTGCTGCGCCAGCTCCAGCGCGGTCTGTGCCCGCAAGGCGGCATGGAACGCCTGGACCACATCGGCACGCAGGCCATTGCGCTGGCGTTCCAGGTCAAGCTGGGCGATCGCCTGACCGACGCCGGCCGCGGCGATGCGTGCAGCACGCTTGCCGCCCAATTCCAGCGGCTGGCTGAGGGTGATGGTAGTGGTGCTGGTGTCCCGGCGCGTGTCCTCCACCTCCCACGCCAGCTCGGGGTTGGGCAGTAACCCGGCCTGGCGCCGCTCGCCGTCGGCAATGCCGATTTCGCGGCTGGTGGCAGCCAGTTCCGGGTTCTGGGCAAAAGCGGCGGCCAGCGCCTGGGGCAAGCTCAGGCGCTGGCTGGCGTGGGCGCTCGTAGCGCCAACCAGCAGCAGGCAGAGCAAGGCGAACTTGCGGGGGATGAGCACGGAACAGGTCCTCGTCGACGAAGGGTGGCGAGGGACTGTAGAGAAGGCTGGTTATCTGGGTGGTGGCATGAAAATTACAATTCTGTAAGGCGTGCAGCCTGTGCGCCAGCGCGCCTTGGCGGCGAACGCGGTTCGATAATCGCCCACTTTCCCAGCAGGGCGGCTCCCCTCAATTGACGGAACTAACCAGTCAGTACAAAACTAGGCACATCCAACAACAACAAAGCGAAGCCCGTCATGACGCCCCTGATTCTCGTGCTCAACGGCCCCAACCTGAACATGCTGGGCACCCGAGAGCCGGCCCAGTATGGTTACGAAACCCTTGCCGACCTTGGTCAACACTGCGCCGACACTGCCAATGCCCACGGCCTGGAAGTCGAATTCCGGCAAACCAACCATGAAGGTGAACTGATCGACTGGATCCACGCCGCGCGCAATCGCTGCGCCGGTATCGTGATCAATCCAGGTGCCTGGACCCACACCTCGGTAGCCATTCGCGATGCGCTGGTGGCCAGCGAAGTACCGGTCATCGAAGTGCACCTGTCCAACGTGCACAAACGTGAACCGTTCCGCCACGTGTCGTTCGTTTCGTCGATCGCGGTCGGCGTCATCTGCGGCCTGGGAAGCCACGGCTACCGCATGGCCATCAGCTACTTCGCCGAACTGCTCAAGGAGCGTGCAGCATGAGCCAGCCTGCCATTCTTGCCGGCCTGATCGGCCGGGGTATCCAACTGTCGCGCACCCCGGCCCTGCACGAGCACGAAGGCGATGCCCAGGCCCTGCGCTATCTGTACCGGCTGATCGACGCAGACCAGTTGCAACTGGACGACAGCGCCCTGCCCGGCCTGCTCGACGCTGCGCAGCACACGGGTTTTACCGGCCTGAACATCACCTACCCGTTCAAGCAGGCGATCCTGCCGTTGCTCGACGAGCTGTCGGATGAAGCGCGCGGCATCGGCGCGGTCAACACCGTGGTACTCAAGGACGGCAAGCGGGTTGGCCACAACACCGATTGCCTGGGCTTTGCCGAAGGTTTGCGCCGCGGCCTGCCCGATGTGGCCCGCCGCAAGGTGGTGCAGATGGGGGCTGGCGGCGCGGGCTCGGCGGTGGCGCATGCCTTGCTGGGCGAAGGGGTTGAACAGCTGGTGTTGTTCGAAGTGGATACCGCCCGCGCTCAGGCACTGGTCGACAACCTGAATGCGCATTTCGGTGCGGGGCGGGCAATGCTTGGCGGTGACTTGGCCACGGCACTGGCCGATGCGGACGGGCTGGTCAACACCACCCCGGTCGGCATGGCCAAGCTACCCGGCACGCCGCTGCCAGTGGCGCTGCTGCATGCACGGCTGTGGGTGGCGGAGATCATCTACTTCCCGCTGGAAACCGAACTGCTGCGCGCTGCACGGGCGCTGGGCTGCCGCACACTGGACGGTAGCAACATGGCGGTGTTCCAGGCTGTGAAAGCATTCGAACTGTTCAGCGGCCGGCAGGCTGACGCCGCGCGGATGCAGGCACATTTCGCCAGCTTCTCCTGACTGAGCCAGGCCTGCGTGGCAACGGCCCTGAGCAAGCTCAGGGCCGCCACGCGTTCAGTCTTCCAGCGGCTTGGGCGGGGCGGCAGGCTTGGCCGGTTTGGCAGGTTTGCTGTCCTTGGCCTTGGTTTGCGGTGCGGCCGCCACCGGCTCTGGTGCGGTTACCGCCTTCTCGCTCGCGGGCAGCGCATCGACTGCCTCGAAGATCACCTGGGGATCGAGGGCGGTGTTGTCTTCGTCATCCTTGAGCACATGCCGCTCACCATCCTTGCCCACCAGAATCACCTTGGTGCCTTTGCTCGCCCCCAGCTTCAGCTCGCGGATCAGCGCCATGGTGGTTTGCTGCTCGAGGTTCTTGTCCTCCCGTTTGCCCATCATTTGCGCCACGCTGTACAGCACCAGGCTGCGCTCCTTGAATTTTGCCTGGGTAGCCGGGTCTTCGAGCGCTTTGTTGAGCCCACGCAGGGTGGGGTCGGCGCTGCTCGGCGCAATGACCACCAATGGCCGCGCCTTGCCCAGTTCCTTGGCCAACGGTGCGTCACTGTCAGCGGCATGCAAAGGGCCGGCAAGCGCGAGCAGGGTGGCGAGGGTCAGTGAGCGGACGAGCATGCATATCTCCTTATTCTCTCGATAAACCAAAGACTACAGATCATGGAGAAAGATCCGACGCGGGAGCCTAAACCAACAGCCCATGGCGTGCTTGCCACAAAGGTAACTTCCGATTTCCGTGACCGGGCGGCGATGCCTGTGCAAACATCGCCGCCTGCTCTGAGCATAGCGCATAGCCACCGGCCGGCAGCGCTGCGCTGGCCGTTTTACCCCGTCGTGCTGTCGCCGGGCGCGTTTCTGTCCAGGGCTTCGAGGGTCAGTTGCAACAGCAGGGCATGCTCACGCTGCTGATTCCGAATCTGCAGCCGCTCGACCTGCGCTTCCTGGTTGCCCAGCGCCATCAGCCGCTCCAGTTCATCATGCATGTCCTGCGGCACTTGCAGGCGATCGGGGAAACTGCCCCGCAGGTAGTCCTGCCAGAAGCGTTGCCTGGAAAGGTATTCAGCCATGCCGTCGCGGGTCTGCGCTGCCAGCACGAAGGCACGCGCCGAACGAAGGTCGGTGTCCTGCAGCCGGGCAATATCGGTATACAACATCTCCCCGGGCTGGGCGGGCAAATCCAGGGCCGTGCGCAAGGCAACACGGTAAGCCAGGGCGAATTCGAGTGACTCACTGCCGGCCCCCAACCGGCGGGCATGTTCTGCCGCGAACTGATCGAGCAACGCCAAGCGCCATAACTGCCCGCCGAGCCACAACAAGCCCTGCTCCGGGGGGCGCCCACCCTGCTGGCGGCGCGTACGCCATATCATCAAGCGCACTTCCAGGTCAGCGAAACGGGCAGTGGCGTTGTCCTGGCAATCCGTCGCCGCGGCGTGCCTGAACAGCTCCAGCCGCAGCGCAGTGTCTTCACTCATTGCTTCGAACATTTCCAGTATCCGGGCTGCCAGCGCGCAGGCGGTGGAGGAAAACTTGAATGCGCCGGAGGTGGTCAGTACGGACAACGTCTTGAAGAAGTCGTCCGATACCTCATCGGCTTCCAGATGAACCCACAACGCGGCCATTTCATCGCGACGTTCTGCCGCCACCAGGTCCAGATAACGGAACCGATACGGCACGCGACTCGCCTCGAGCCAATGCCAGCTGGAAGACGCCTGCGATGCAGCCGCCAGCAGGTTGCCCGACAGTTCGACCCGGCCCGCGCGCCACAGGTGTGACTGATGCAGGTCGTCAGGCAGCACTGAAATACTGTTGCCACTGAGGTCCAGCGTGTGCAGTTGCGGCGCGTCCAGCGTGCCGTAGGGAAACTCCGGCAGTTGCGTGCGTGACAGGTGCAAGGCGTTGAGCTCGGTCATGGCGAACACGGAAAATGCCCGGCGCAACGGGTTGTCCGAAAGGTTCAGGTACACCAGGGAGCGGCAACCGGCCAGGACCAGCGCCTGGCTTTCGTCGAGCGCGATCTGATTGCCTGACAGGTCGAGCACCTCCAGCCTTTGTGCCAGCATCTGAGGCAGCGGCAGGCGCCTGAGCCGGCAATTGGTGATTTCCAGGTTGCGCAAGTTGGGAAACGCCTGCAGGAAATCGTCGGGCACCTGCTCCAGCCGCATGGCGCGCAAGGCCAGTATGGACACGTGCGCGAAACTCACTTGGGCCGGCAGGCCAGGCAGTTGGCGCAAACGGCTGCGGGTCTGGGTCAGCATGAAGCGCCCGCCCTGCACAGATGCCTGGTCCTGCAACTCGGGGACGAGCAAGCGCCAGCAGTCGATCAAGCCTTTTCTGAATTCACGTCGGGCAGTCAGTTCGGGTGTGGCAACTGCATTGAATACCCACCTGTCGAGGTGGCTATTGAGCTGTCGGTATTGCGCCTCCAGGCCGCTCAACCTGGCTCGGGCATCGGCTGACGCCAACCATTGGCCAACCTGCTCGTCGCTGAAGGCCGGGTACAGGTCGCGCAGGCGTGCCTGCAGCGCCCGCGGCCTGAGCCGCCCGAACGCAGCCCATAACCTGCCGCCGGCCATGGGGTAGCCAATGCGGCCGTCAGCGAGCCGCAGCGGTGCCACGAAGGCGCCACGGCGCTGGCCCATGCCAAGGGCGCCCAGCACGGCTGGCCGCTGGTTGAAGGCGAGGTCTGCCACCGCCTGGCGCAGGGCGGGTGCGAACACAGCAGGCTGCCGGCTGGCCGCTCGTACCTCGGCGTCGTACGCCGCCGCCAGTGTTTCGAACAGCTCCCCGGCAGCACCGGCGTTGGCCTGGGCACGGTCGTGCAAGCGAAACACCCCATGCTGGTGCAGCAGATCGAAGGTTGGGCCCGCGCCTTCGATCGTCAGCAGCGGCTCGCTGGCCTCACCGTCGAACAATCGCCAGCCTGGCCCTCCGGCCCCCGGCACCTGCCCCAGCAGGTTCAGCACAACCCGCGCCAGGTCGAGATTCTGTGGGGTATCGATGCGCAGCGCCTCGAAGACCCGCGCGGTTCGAATCCGCGTAACCTGCAGCCTGGCCGCCTCGGCCATGAACAGCGGCACGCGCCCGGTCTCTTGCAGGTGCTGCAGGTCGTCCTCGCTGGCATTGCGCATCACTTCCCTGGCCGCCAGGCGGTGCAGGCTGGCGAAGGCCCGTTGCAACGGGCAAGGGGTTTGCGGGCCGGTGTTGTGCTCCTCGTACATGGCTTGCAGCAGCTCCCGGCGCCCGGCCCAGGCCACTTCGGCCAGCGCGCGCCCGTGCAGGCCTGCCGCCTGGGGAAGGCTCAACACCCGCGCCAGCAATTGCTGATCGGCGGTGGCGGCACCTTCGCGCAGTTGACCGACCAACGTGTGGATCCGCCCGGCGAACAGCAGCCGCTGCACCGTGTCAGCCAGCGCTGCCTCAGGTGCTCGGCCATACACATGCCATGCCCGCAAGTGCTGGTCGTCCAGCCCGTGGATGGCCAGCGCCTGGTCGATCTGCAGGTCATCGAGGTCGCTGTAGGGCTTGCCCAGGCGGCGGAACAGCTGGCGCGCGTCTGCCCATTCGGCGGGCTGCTCGCACCACAGCCGCCACGCACCGGCGCCATTGTGGCGGAGCAAGGGGGCATAGCCCTGGTAAGGGAGCAACTGCCATTGTTCATCGTTCTTGCGCCACGCCACTTCATACCAGTGACCGTCCATGCTGATCCAGCAGCGCTCGGCCAGGCGATACACCCCCTGCTCGTCCCGCACCGCGGTAGCCGGCGGGGTGCCACAACGGTAGGGTTCCAGGTCGGTGTTCCACAGTTTTTCCTCGCCACCTGGCAGCTGCGCCGGCACCAGTGGGTCTACCACGCTCCAGGCACGTCGCGCCGCCGCGACAACAGCAACGGTTGCACCGACGGTCAACAACCCTTTGCCCACATTCAGCAGGTGGGCCAGCGCAGCATTGCGTTCGTTCTGTTGCCAGTCACTGACCGCCTGGAAGCTTTGCTCAAGCAGTTCCCAGGCCATCACACCCAGCATCACCGCGCCAATTGCGGGCACGAAAAGCCCTGCGATGCCGAGCAGGGTTTGCCCTTCAGCCTGTAAACGGCGGGCATGCTCGGCCTGAGCCTGGCGATCGAGCATCGCCACTGGCGGGGCGATGATCGCCGCGTCATCCTTGACCTGGCCAATCCAGTCATCAGCCAGGGCATCGAACAGCGGTAAACCATAGGCATGCGTCTGTTCATCAAGGCTGCGGGTCGCCCAGTGGGTGACATCGTCGAGCCGTTCACCCACGGCAGAGAAAAACCGCTGGCTGTCGCGACGGCGCACGAAGCGGCTGAAGAAACGCCGGTAGTCGTTCTTGCGCAAACGCTTGCCAAGCACCCGGCGGGCGTAGTGTTCCAGGTCGTTGCACACGCTCCAGGGGCCTGCGGGGTCGCCAGGTACATACACCAGGACGTACTTGCTGGTGTTGTAGAACGTCCCCTCGGCAATGACATCCAGCACCACGATCTGCTGCATGCGGCAACCAAACAGTTCCAGCCGGCGGACGCTGACCGGCGATCCCGCGAGGGTGCCAAGCGTGTCATGCATGCACAGTTGCACCACCCAGTGCAGCTGGGCCGCGCTCAACACGCCCTGTGCGCTGGCTGCAAGCGCATCGGCCAGCATGCCATAGCGTTGGCGGCTAACCAGCAGCTCGCGCACGCTTGGCTGAAAAACACCCGCCAGGTGCGCCTGGTACTGCTGGCCAAGGTCCAGCGTGCGGCACAGCTTGACGAAAGCCGTTGCCGATAGCTCAGTACGCGTGGCGCCCAGCGCATCCACCAGGCAATTCTTGCGGGGCTGATCATGCTGCTCGGCCTCGGTGAAGTTGCCCAGCGCTGCCTCCAACAGCGGCGTATCGTAGTAATCGCTGTCGGCGACCGGCAGCCGACCGGTCACATAACTGATGGTCGGCGACGTGAAGTAATACCACTGCCGCAGGCACACGCGGTCGACATCCAGGGTGCCAAACCGGGCCAGCGCCTGCTGCAGCAAAGGCCGGCTGAAATCATCCAGGTTGCGCACCTGTGCCAGGGCTTGCGTCAGCCCTTCCCGGCAAGCCAGCAACTGCGACAGTGCCTGGCTCAGCAGCCGGTAGTCGGCCACCGTCAGCTTCGCCATCCATGCCGGCAGCCGCTGTGCAATGTAATGGTCCTGGCAGGCTTGCGCGATGGCAAGCGCGTCGACCGCATTCGAAGGTGAAGTGGATTTGCCCTGCATCTGTGCCTCCGCGATGGCGTTGAGGCTAGAGTTTGTGCAGGTTCAGGGCATGCCGACGGCTAGCTATCTACTACCCGTTCAGAACAGCAGCAGTTGATGGTCGATCAGCCGCGCGAAGTCGTCGCCGACAAAAGGCAGGATGGCATCAGCCACCGGCTGCAACTGCCGGCTGATGTAATGATCATGGTCGATGGGGGCTTGCAGGTTTTCCAGCGGCTCTGGGCCTGCGGTGGTGATCACATAGCTGATCCAGCCGCCGCGCTGGTATTGCAGCGGGCGGCCCAGGCGCTTGTTGTAGTCGTCGGCCAGGCGTGCGGCACGCACATGGGGCGGGACATTGCGCTGATAGTCGGCCAGGGGTCGCCGCAAGCGCTTGCGATAGACCAGCAGCTCGTCGTTCTCACCCGCCAGCGTGCGCTGTACATAGTCACACAGGTAATCACGGTACGGCTCACCACGAAACACGCGTGCGTAGAGTTCCTGCTGAAACTGCCGGGCCAGCGGTGACCAGTCGGTGCGCACCGATTCCAGGCCCTTGAACACCATTTCTTCTGTGCCATCAGCCCGCTGCCTGAGCCCGGCGTAGCGTTTCTTGCTGCCCTCGTCGGTACCACGGATGGTGGGCATCAGGAAACGCCGGTAATGCACCTCGAACTGAAGCTCGAGGGCGCAATCCAGGTCCATGCTTTCGCGCAGGTGCGTTTGCCACCACTGGTTGACCTCGGCCACCAGCTCGCGACCGATGCGCACCGCGTCTTCCTCGGCATGGGCACCCTTGAGCCAGACGAAGGTGGAGTCGGTATCGCCATAGATCACGTCGAAACCCCGGGCCTCGATCAGCGCCCGGGTCTGGTGCATGATCTGGTGCCCACGCAAGGTGATGGACGAGGCCAGCCGGGGGTCGAAGAAGCGGCAACCGCTGGAACCCAGCACACCGTAGAACGCGTTCATGATGATCTTCAGTGCCTGGGACAACGGCGAGTTACCCTCGCGTTTGGCCGCCTCCCTGCCCTGCCACACACGCTCGACGATGGCCGGCAGGCAATGCTGGCTGCGGGAAAAGCGCCCGCCACGGAAACCCTCCACCGAGTGCTCATCGTCAGGACGGTGCAAACCTTCCACCAGGCCCACCGGATCGATCAGGAAGGTGCGAATGATCGAGGGGTACAGGCTTTTGTAATCCAGGACCAGTACCGAGTCGTACAAACCTGGGCGCGAGTCCATGACGAAGCCGCCGGGGCTGGCTTCGTCCGGCCGGCTGCCCAGGTTGGGCGCCACGTACCCCAGGCGGTGCATATGCGGAATGTACAAGTGGCAAAACGCGGCGACCGACCCGCCGCTGCGGTCCACCGCCAGGCCGGTAACCGATGAGCGTTCCAGCAGGAACTCGAGCAGGCGGGTGTGGGCGAAGATCCGCGTCACCAGCTCACAGTCCTTCAGGTTGTACCGCGCCAGGGCCGGTTTGTCTTCGGCGAAGCGCCGGTTGATTTCGTCCATGCGCTGGTAGGGTGTGTCGATGGCTTTGCCTTCGCCGAGCAGCGTCTGGGCGACGTTTTCGAGGCTGAACGATGGGAAACTCCAGGTGGCCGAGCGCAGCGCCTCGATGCCATCGATCAACAAGCGCCCCGGGGCGTCGGCGAATACGTGGCCACCGCCGCCCTGGCTTCGCAAGGTCATGGCTGCGCCTCTGCGCCCCAAGGCCAGCGCTACCTGCAACGCCTTGGCGTGCTCATGCAGCACGCGCAGGTCGAACTGGATCAGGTTCCAGCCAATAATCGCGTCGGGGTCGTGCAGCGCCATCCACTGGTTCAGGCACACCAGCAGCTCGGCGCGGTCGGCGCAGTAGTGCAGATCGAAGTCCACCCCCGCCGGGTCGCCGTTGGGTTTGCCAAGCATGTACACCTGACGCTGGCCACAGCCCTCCAGGGCAATGCTGTACAACTCCCCACGCTCGCTGGTTTCGATGTCCAGCGACACCAGGCGCAGCGGTGGGCGGTAACCTGCCAGCGGCCTGAGCTGAGCTTCGCAGAGCACGCCCTGTGCATCAGGCTTGCCAGTGAACTGCACGGGGGCGGTGATGAAGCGCTCCATCAGGTAGCGTTCGGGCGGGCGAATGTCGGCTTCGAAAACGTCGATGCCGGCGTTGCGCAGGCGTTGCTCCAGTTGCATCAGCTGCCGGTGCTGGCGGCAATACAGCCCCATGACCGGGCGCTGCTCGAAGTCCTTCAACTGCAAGAGCTTGAGCTGTACACCTGGCTCTTTGGCCAACAACACCCGGGCATGTTCAGCCTGCGCCAGCGGGATGAAAGCCACCGAGTCCTGAGGGGCAAGGCGTAATTGCCGGGGCCCCTGATCGGTAGCCAGCCAGAATTCCACGCAGGTCCCTTCGGGCGTGTCATGCCAATGCCGGGTCAGGACGAAGCCCTGCTGCAATTCCACCGCATCTCCCTCTGAAGCGTATGATCAGGTGCTGATTCTATCGCTACCGGCACTGCCAGCGGTGGCTGGGCAGCCGCTGCAGGCGCCACCCGGCCCCTTGTAGCCCGTCACTGGAACCGGTACGCCAAACCCGCCCCCGCGTACCATGAGCGCCCAGGCGCGGCCTCGTAGTAACGCCCATTGCTGTCGCCGACGATCACCGACCCTACATATTGCCGGTCGAACAGGTTGTCCAAGCGCACCAGCTGGTGGAATGTCCACGGGCCGACATGCTGCTCGAAGCGCGTACGCCAATTGAACACGGCATAGGCCGGCGCCGCCTTGGCAGCGTTGCTGTCGTCGACATACACCTTGCTGCGGTACTGCCCTTCCAGGCCCATGCTGACCGCCGCCACCGGCTTCCACAGCACCTCGCCATACAGGTTGTCCTGGGGCACACCTGGCAGGCGGTTGCCACGTGCGATGGCCTGGCTGACGTTTTCGGCATAGCGCGCGTCGGTGCGGGTGTACACCACAGTGGCCTGCCACTGGTCGTTCCAATCCTGCTGCAGGCGGGCCTCGAAGCCACGCCGAAGGGTACGCCCGGCATTGCGATAGCTGGTTCGGCCGTCCGTCGCACGGTCCACGACAATTTCGTCTTCGGTCTGGATCTGGTAGACGGCGGCGTCCAGCCGCGTGCGCTCGCTCAGCCGGTACTTCAGGCCCGTTTCATACTGCATGCTGGTGGCAGGCTCGAGCCCGAAGTTGAAGCGTTCGTCCGCTCCCGGTGCATAGGCCATCTCGGCCTGCGTGGGGGTTTCGAAGCCTTTGCCGACACTCACG
Source organism: Pseudomonas sp. BJP69 (assembly GCF_007633355.1). Taxonomy (NCBI): domain Bacteria; kingdom Pseudomonadati; phylum Pseudomonadota; class Gammaproteobacteria; order Pseudomonadales; family Pseudomonadaceae; genus Pseudomonas; species Pseudomonas sp. BJP69. The sequence goes on along the minus strand of NZ_CP041933.1, from coordinate 2,070,493 downwards.
TAACCACGCAAATCAGGGGTGAAGGCGTACATCACAGACAGCGAAGGGGTGGCTTGCTGATACCGTTTGGAGCCGCTGGCGTCACCGTTGGCCAGGTAATGGTCATCGACGCGCATGTTCATGCTGCTGTAGCGCAAGCCCAGCTCGCTGGTCCAGTTACCGATTTCCCAGTGCGCCTGAAGGTAAGGGTCCAGGCTGGTGGCGGTGTCCTGCTCGTCACGTCGCAACTCGCCTTTCACACCCAACTGGTCAGCGCTGAAGTTCTGGTAGCCACGGCGGTCATCCTTGCTCTGGTCGTAATCGGCGCCAAGGGTCAGGGTGAGATTGCCGGGCACCTGGGCAACCGGCTGGATCCAGCGCAGCGTACCGCCCTGGAACTGCCGATCGAAGTCGACCACGCCACCCCCGCGCTGGCTGTTCGAGACCACCGTCTTGGGAATGGACAGGTACTGCACCACCCGGCGCTGCCCGGCGTACAGGTTCAGCTGCAACGTGGCGTCACCTACGTAGCGCTCATAGTTCATGCCCAACTGCTGGTGGTCGATGCTCTTGCGCGTGTCATAGGTTTGCGCCACTGCCGCGCTGGAGCGCGGGTCGTGCTTGTAGGCTTCCCAGGTCTGCCCCAGAGGGTCCTGGGTGCCGTTCTGTTCCAGGCTGCTGTAGATCAGTGCCAGGCGCGATTCGCTATCCGGCTTGAAATGGACCTTGGCGAAGGTCTGGTCACGGCGCGCCGCGCTGTGGTCACGGTAGCCGTCGGTGTCCATGCGCGACGCATCCAGCAGGAAACCGGCCGTGTCGTTACCGCCCTCGGCGCTCAGGTGGTTCTTGTTGAAACCGTCGCTGCCGAAGGTGGTTTCGGCACCTATCTGGGCAGGGCCCTGGCCGTCGCGGCTGAACATCTGGATAACCCCACCGGCGTTGCTGCCGTACAGGGTGGCGGCCGGGCCGCGCAACACCTCGATGCGCTCGGCCACATCCAGGTTGAGCGTGGCCGCTTGCCCTTGACCGTCGGGAGTACTGGCCGGGATCCCATCGCTGATCAGCTTGATGCCCCGCACCCCGAAGGCCGAGCGGGCGCCGTAGCCTCGCGAAGAAACCTGCAGGTCCTGGGCGTAGTTTTGGCGGTTCTGCACCACCAGCCCTGGCACCTTGCCCAGCACTTCCGACAGGTTGACGCCCAACTGGCCGTCAGTGCCACGGGACAAGTCGATAGTATCGACCGAGAACGGCAGGTCGAACGTACGGGTGGGCAGGTAGGCACCGCTCACCACCAGCGGCTCGATCACCACGGCGGTGGGGGCATCGGCCCAGGCATCGTCAAGCGCACCAAAGTCGCCGGCAATCAGCAGGACCAGGCCTGTAGAGGTAGGAAAACGAGAAAGAAATCGATACATGCGCAGCTTCCGAAAATGGCCGCCATTACACCAGACCCGCACCGACAGTGCGAACCCTCTGGCCAGCCTCGCCGGATTTTCCCTGACAAGCTGTTGCGAAATTGCTTACGCTGAAATACTGTACGCACATACAGCACAACAAGGATATTCCTGTGTCCAGCACCGCCTCCGCCACCCCAAGCAGCTACGTTCAGCTGGGTGTTCGCATCCAGAAGATAATCAACAGCCCCACCGCCCAACGCAGCCGCGCCGCGCTGATCTTCCGCCTGGAACAGGAAAGCCCGGACGACTGGGAAACCCTGCTCGGGGAAATTGCCGAGAACGACAACGTCACCCTTGCCCACCGTGACGATGGCGGCGTGCAGATTTTCTGGACGGTGCCGAAGGAAGACTGACCAGGCATGAGCGCTGCGCTTTTCGCTGCTACCGGCCTGCGCCTGCTGTGCCGCCCAGGGGAGCACCATCAGGTCAAGGTCAAGACAGCCGCTCAAACAACGGCAAACCATTCACCTGCGGCCGAGCGAATAGATACCCTTGCATCAAATCAATTCCCAGCGCCGCCAGTGCTTGGCACTCTTCGTCAGTCTCGATCCCCTCGGCAATCAGCGTAATGCCCAACCGCTCGGCCACCAATACGATACCGGCGACGATGGCTTGGCGAACCACATCCTGGTTGACTCCCCGAGTGAGAGCCATATCCAGCTTGAGCACAGCCGGCTGAAATTCTGCGAGCAGATTCAGCCCTGAGTAACCCGAGCCAAAATCATCTATTGCAGTGGTGAAGCCCTGTCGCTCGTACTCCTTGAAGATCGACTTCAAGTGCTCGGTGTCCTCGATCCGCTCGCCTTCGGTCACTTCGAACATCAGCAGATTGGCGGGGAAGTCGAATGTGACTGTGGCCTCCAAGGTAGCCCGGATGCAGGTGCTGGCACGGTAGACGGCATTGGGCAGAAAATTGATGCTCAATTTACAGTCTTTCTGGCGCCCCAAGCCCAGACCAGCCGCTTGCTCGATGGCCTTCACGCGGCAGGCCTGATCAAAGCGGTACAGGTTGTCGGGAGTTACCTTGGCCAAAATTTGCGCAGCGCTTTCACCGTTCACACCGCGAACCAGTGCCTCGTAGGCGAACGGCCTGCCTGAAGGCACATGGATTATGGGCTGGAACGCCATGGTAATGTCGAAACCCAGGCTAGCGAGGTCACGACATTGGGAGCAGCCAATCGCTAGAAAGGGCTGGGGGAACACTGGCTTGCTCATGGGCTATGTCGAGGTCACGGAGTATGGCGGTTCAGAATGCTTGAATCTGCATCTTATGCCAAGTCAACCTCAAGGCTTGCGGCTGAACTAACGAAGTGCCTGCAGGTAAGCGCTGGCCTCGCGATAGCGCGCCAGCCGCGCCAGGTCGGCAGGGCCTGGGCAGGGAATACGCGAAAGGTCACTGTTGTCGGCCAGGTCAGCCAGTTTGACCGTGCGCGCCAGCGGGTCGTCGCCCAGGCGCACGACAAAGTCCTGATAAGCTTCGCCTTCACGCCGGCTGAGCGCCAGCAGGGCTGCGAGAATTTTCAGCGCGAAGTCCTCCCGCGCCAGGTCGGAGAGGGTCAGCGGGGTATCCTCGATCACATCGTGGAGCACCGCAACAATGCGCTGTTCCGGTGTGGCAACCCGCAGCATCACACGTAAAGGGTGAAGGATATACGCCGCCCCACCCTTGTCGTATTGCCCTTCATGCGCCCTGGCGGCCACGGCTATGGCCCGCTCCAGTGTCGACATCAGGCGCCCCCCATTTCAGCCTCTCCCTACCCAAGCATAGCCAATACTGTGCGCAAGGTGCCTATCATGCGCCTTGGGAGCGGGTTGGCCGCGCAGGTCAGCGCGCTGCGCCGTGCTGGATGACCACCGAGTCGGTGCCCAATTTGGCCATGACTTCGTCGCGGCGGGCCTGCGCCTCTTCGCGAGTAGGGAACGGCCCCATCAGCACCACCGGCTTGCCATCGCGGTATTCCACCGACGACGGGATGCCCTTTTCGATCAGGCGGGCCGTCATGTCGCTGAGCGCGCCCATGTTGGCGCCCTGCACCACCTCCACATCCCAGCCTTCGGGTGCCGGCTGGTCGGCCAGCGCTTCGGCGCGACGCTGCAGGTCGGCACCGCCGCACAGTTCGCGGATACGCAGGTTGTTGCCGGTCTCGTCCACGATAATGTCGTACTGGCCATCGCGCTTGAACGCCACGTAGCTGCGGTAGGCCTCGTACTGCCCGGCATCGTCCTTGCCACGGACCTGGCCGCAGATGGTGCCCTGGGTGTCGATCCGCACGTTGCCGAACTTGGCCGTTTTGGGGTTGTGCAAGTGTTCAGCCACCTGCTTGTGCACGCCCTCGACCTCGTTCTCACAGCCCGCCAGGGCGAGCACTGCCATTACTACAGCCAGTTTACGCACGCATGTACCTCCCGTTTCGAAGGGGCGGATTCTAGCATGCTGCGCGCTGGCCGAAGCGTGACCAAAGGTTACAGGCTGCTTCACGCGCACATGCAAAAAGGGCGATCATTGCTGATCGCCCTTTCTGGAATTTGGTAGGCACAATTGGACTCGAACCAACGACCCCCACCATGTCAAGGTGGTGCTCTAACCAACTGAGCTATGTGCCTGTCGTGTGGTGCGCATCTTAGTGATCAAGTGCGCGCCTGTAAAGCGTTTTTTTCAGAAAAATCAAAAACTTTCGCAGTTTCCCGGTGTTGCAGCCAACCGCCGGAAAAACCAATGAAAAAAGGGGTGACCCTTGCGGATCACCCCTTCTTCGATTTGGTAGGCACAATTGGACTCGAACCAACGACCCCCACCATGTCAAGGTGGTGCTCTAACCAACTGAGCTATGTGCCTGTCGTGTGGTGCGCATTCTACGCAATTGGAAAAGCCTGTCAACACTTTTTTTCGCGCTAAGCTACTGAATCTAAACCTCTTTATAGAGAAGGGTCGCTTGCGACTGTGTGAGGGATTTTCAACAGACGACTAGCGGGTGTTTATTATTATTGATAGCATCGCTACATTCGTTAAAAATATAAAACACGAGGTTCCTGCAGCATGGCTAACACCCCCTACCCCCAGTCCTACTACGCCGCCTCGGCCAACCCGGTGCCGCCACGTCCGGCGCTGCAGGGTGAGGTGGAAACCGATGTATGCATCATCGGCGCCGGCTACACCGGCCTGTCCAGCGCCCTGTTCCTGCTGGAGAACGGCTTCAAGGTGAGCATCGTCGAAGCCGCCAAGGTCGGCTTCGGTGCCTCGGGCCGCAACGGTGGCCAGATCGTCAACAGCTACAGCCGCGACATCGACGTGATCGAACGCACTGTGGGCCCTAAACAGGCCCAGCTGCTGGGCCACATGGCCTTCGAGGGCGGGCGTATCATTCGCGAGCGCGTGGCCAAGTACAACATCCAGTGCGACCTGAAGGACGGCGGCGTTTTCGCCGCGCTCACCAGCAAGCAGATGGGCCACCTGGAATCGCAAAAGCGCCTTTGGGAGCGTTTCGGCCACAACCAGCTGGAACTGATGGACCAGAAGCGCATCCGCGAGGTCGTGGCCTGCGACAGCTACGTCGGCGGCATGCTCGACATGAGCGGCGGTCACATCCACCCGCTGAACCTGGCCCTGGGCGAAGCTGCAGCGGTCGAGTCGCTGGGCGGCATCATCTATGAGCAAACCCCGGCCGTGCGCATCGAGCGCGGCGCCAACCCTGTGGTGCATACCCCACAAGGCAAGGTCCGCGCCAAATTCATCATCGTCGCTGGCAACGCCTACCTGGGCAACCTGGTGCCAGAGCTGGCCGCCAAATCCATGCCATGCGGCACCCAGGTGATCACCACCGAACCCCTGGGCGAAGAGCTGGCGCGCACCCTGCTGCCGCAGGACTACTGCGTGGAAGATTGCAACTACCTGCTCGACTATTACCGCCTGACCAGCGACAAGCGCCTGATCTTCGGCGGTGGCGTGGTGTACGGCGCACGTGACCCGGCCAACATCGAAGCAATCATCCGCCCGAAGATGCTCAAGGCCTTCCCGCAACTGAAGAACGTGAAAATCGACTACGCCTGGACCGGCAACTTCCTGCTGACCCTGTCGCGCCTGCCACAGGTAGGTCGCATCGGCGACAACATCTATTACTCCCAGGGGTGCTCGGGCCACGGCGTGACCTATACCCACCTGGCGGGCAAGGTGCTGGCCGAAGCCCTGCGCGGCCAGGCCGAGCGTTTCGACGCTTTCGCCGGCCTGCCGCACTACCCGTTCCCAGGCGGCCAGATGCTGCGCGTGCCGTTCAGCGCTATCGGTGCCTGGTACTACAGCCTGCGCGACCGCCTGGGCTTCTGATGTAGCGGGCCTCCTCGGGGCGGGACCCGCTCCTCCATGGGGCTGTGCGGTGCGCACACGCTCCGTGGAGGGTCGGGTCTGCCTGCGAAAAGGCCATGATGGGAACGATCATTTGTTCAGGCTGTTCACCGCCTGCTTCGCCGCGATTTCCTGCCCCGCCCGCGACAACTCTTCCGCCGCCTGCAACCAGCGCTGCCTATCCACTTCAGCCGGCAATTGCCGTGGCGGCTGCACCAGCACTGCCCAACTGCCCTGCTCGGCCCACGCCGAAGCGAACGCGTCGAATGCCATCATGTGCCGGCGGTGCATGCCCGAGCGCAGCAGTACCCGCTGCTTGTAGCGGTCATAACCGATCAGCACCGCATAGCGCGGCTCGCCCCACCAGGCGGAACCGTCTTCGTAGCGCAAGAGTACCGGGTTGCCCGCCGCCACTTGGGTCAACAGCGCATCCAGTTGCTTGTCCAGGCGGTACACCACCATGCCGTAATCCCGCGCCACGCTAGGGATGGCGGTACCCAGTGCGTCGGCACCCTGTGGCAGGTTCAGGGGCTTGTCCAGCAGCCCCGGGGTAATCGGTGCCCCCTGTTGCGACAACACTGCTGCCAGGGCCATGGCGCCGCTATGGTTGGCGTTGCCCCGGTAGAACGGCACGCTGCTGATTTCGACCCGTTGCGGCAGGCCTTTGAGATTGGCGGGCGGCGCGCTGGCACAGCCCGCCAGGCTGGCTGCCACGATGAAGGCCGACAGCAGCCGCCGGGCGCTCTTGAAGGAGGATTGCTGCATGGACACTCGCTTGTTCCAACGCCAGGCAGGCAGCGCCCAGCTCTGGCCACTGATCATAGGTCCGACGACGGCGCGGGTATAGTCCGACAGCGGCTTGGAGCGAATCGGACTCAGAGATAGACCTTTGTTCGATGGAACGTCCCAGGCGAAAGGCTAGACTAAATCAGTGTCTGGAACGCAAACGCCGGTCAATCTGGCGTTTGCCGCAGCGATGGAGGCACAGATGAGCCTGACCCTGGCAATCCTCATGCTGGTCGGCATGTGGCTGAGCGTCGCAGCCGCCATGCTATGGGGTGTACTACGTATCGTGCGGCGTCATGCACAGCCCAATCAACAACCGCCGCAGGTGCCGGCCAAAACCCGGCACGTACAGCGAGCACGGCGGCCTGCGGGCGTGCACTGACCGTGCAGCATTCAGCAGCCAAACGGGGCGCAAAGCGCCCCGCTGCCCACCGTCAATGCTCAGCTGCCTCACGCTTGAGCCGCGCCCTGCGTGCGAGAATGTTGAGGATCTCGATCGCGGTGGAGAACGCCATCGCAGCGTACACGTAGCCTTTGGGCACATGGGCACCAAACCCTTCGGCAATCAGCGTCATACCGATCATGATCAGGAAGCCCAGGGCCAGCATCACGACTGTCGGGTTGTCGTTGATGAAGTTGGCCAGTGGGTCGGCCGCGACCATCATCACGATCACGGCAGTGATGACGGCGATGATCATGATCGGCAGGTGCTCGGTCATGCCCACGGCGGTGATGATGCTGTCTACCGAGAACACGATATCCAGCAGCAGGATCTGGAAGATCGCCGCAGCGAAGCCCAAGGTCACCGTGGAGCCCACCTTGGCCTCTTCCTTGGCACCGTGCGGGTCGACGTTTTCGTGAATTTCCTTGGTAGCCTTCCACAACAGGAACAGGCCACCCGCAATCAGGATCATGTCTTTCCACGAGAACGCATTGCCGAACACTTCGAATACAGGGTCGGTCAGCTGGACGATCCAGGCCACCGTGCTGAGCAACGCCAGGCGCATGATCAGGGCCATGCTGATGCCAATGCGTCGCGCCTTGGAACGGTACGCCACCGGCAACTTGTTGGTCAGGATCGAGATGAAGATCAGGTTGTCGATGCCCAGTACGATTTCCATGGCCACCAGCGTAGCCAGGGCAATCCAGGCGGTAGGGCTAGCGGCGAGTTCCAGCAGATATTCCATTGTTCACATCCTGCAACGGCGGTTGGGGTCAGATTTCCTGGCTTTTTTCGTTCTTTTCAGCTTGCACGGGCTTCTGCCCTTCACTGCCAATGGCTTCGCTCAGCGCCCGCTGGGCGGCCTTGTTGGTGTCGTCGATGGCCTGCTTGGCCGATTGAGCAGCTTGGTCGAGCATCTGCTGGGCGGACTTCTCGGCCTGGTCGCAACCAGCCAGGGCAAACAGCGCCAGGGCCAGTACCAGCGGCGTGCCGATGGATTTCAAGTGCAGCATGGGTTCCTCGCTTGTGGTGACTTCAGCAGCGCACGAGGCGCCTGATAACGAAGGATTCTAGACACGCCGATACATCAGGAAAATTCGTATTTTCAACGGTTATACTTCGGGTTTTACGAATCGGGAAAACAGCGTGCTCAACTACCGCCAGTTGCACTACTTCTGGGCAGTGGCCAGGACCGGCAGCATCGCCCGCGCCAGCGAACAGCTGAACCTGACCCCGCAAACCATCAGCGGGCAAATCAGCCTGTTCGAACACACCTACGGCCTGGAGTTGTTCCAGCGCGTGGGGCGGCAGCTGGAGCTGACCGAAACCGGCCGCCAGACGCTGGCTTATGCCGAACAGATGTTCCAGCTTGGTGGCGAACTGGAGGCCATGCTGCGTGCCGGGCCACAGGAGCAGATCCTGTTCCGCGTGGGCGTAGCCGATGTGGTACCCAAGTCCATCGTCTATCGCCTGCTGGCCCCGACCATGGAGCTGGACGACGTGCTGCGCATCAATTGCCGCGAAGACAAGCTCGAACGGCTGCTCGGCGACCTGGCCATCCAGCGCCTGGACCTGGTGATTTCCGACAGCCCCATGCCGAACAACCTGGATATCAAGGGCTACAGCCAGAAGCTTGGCGAATGCGGCCTGAGTTTTTTTGCCACCCCTGCATTGGCCAAGCGCTACCCGGGTGCCTTTCCTGCCTGCTTGCAGGACGCCCCCCTGCTGATTCCCGGCCAGGAAACCGTGGTGCGCAGCCGCTTGCTGCGGTGGCTGGGCGAGCAGCAGGTGCAGCCCCGCATTGTCGGCGAGTTCGATGACAGCGCATTGATGCAGGCCTTCGGCCAGTCGGGCAGCGGCATCTTCGTTGCACCCAGTGTGATCGCCGAGGAAGTGTGCCGACAGTACGGCGTGCAACTGATCGGGCAGACCGAGGCTGTGCATGAGTCGTTCTATGCCATTTCGGTGGAGCGCAAGGTCAAGCACCCGGGGATCGTGGCGATTACCGAGGGGGCACGGCGAGAGCTGTTCCACTGGTGACCGGGCTGGTTCGCACGGCCTCGCCTGCATTCGCTTGCGGGGCGGCACTGGCCGCGAAACGTGCCGGGCCGCTCGGCAAGGCTCTGTGCTAAAGTCCCGCCCTTTACAGAATCCGAGATAACGCTGCACATGACCTCTGTTTTCCGCCTCCTCAACCGTACCAGCCTGGTGACGCAGATCGTCATCGGCTTGCTCGCCGGTATCGCCCTGGCCCTGCTGGCCCCCAGCGTGGCCGGCGACCTGGCCTTCCTCGGCAAGGTCTTCGTCAGTGCCCTCAAGGCAGTGGCACCTGTACTGGTATTCATTCTGGTCATGGCTTCGATCGCCAACCACCGGCATGGCCAGGAAACCCACATTCGCCCGATCCTGTGGCTTTACCTGCTGGGCACTTTCGCCGCGGCATTGGTGGCCGTGATCGCCAGCACGCTGTTCCCCTCATCATTGGTGCTCAGCACCGGCGAAGCCACGCTCAGCGCACCGGGCGGCATTACCGAGGTACTGCAGAACCTGTTGCTGAGCGCGGTCGACAACCCGATCAACGCCCTGCTCAACGCCAATTTCATCGGCGTGCTGACCTGGGCCGTGGGCCTGGGCGTGGCCTTGCGCCATGCGGGCGACACCACGCGCACCGTGGTCGAGGACCTGTCCAACGGTGTCACCCTGATCGTGCGTGTAGTCATCCGCTTTGCCCCGCTGGGCATCTTCGGCCTGGTCAGCGCGACCTTGGCTCAATCCGGCCTGAACGCCTTGCTCGGCTACCTGCACCTGCTGGCAGTGCTGATCGGCAGCATGCTGTTCGTGGCGCTGGTGATGAACCCGCTGATCGTGTACTGGAAAATCCGCCGCAACCCGTTCCCGCTGACCTTGCTGTGCCTGCGCGAAAGCGGCATCACCGCGTTCTTCACCCGTAGTTCGGCGGCCAATATCCCGGTCAACCTGGCACTGTCAGAGCGCCTTGGCTTGCATGAAGACACCTATTCGGTGTCGATCCCGCTGGGTGCCACCATCAACATGGCCGGTGCGGCGATCACCATCACCGTGCTGACGCTGGCCGCAGTGCATACCCTGGGTATCCCGGTCGACCTGCCGACAGCGTTGCTGCTCAGCGTGGTGGCAGCCGTCTGTGCCTGCGGTGCCTCCGGCGTGGCAGGGGGGTCGCTGCTGCTGATTCCGCTGGCGTGCAGCCTGTTCGGCATCCCCAGCGAAATTGCCATGCAGGTGGTTGCGGTGGGCTTCATCATCGGGGTGTTGCAGGATTCGGCGGAGACCGCGCTGAACTCCTCCACCGATGTGCTGTTCACGGCCGCGGCGTGCCTGGCTGAAGAGCGGCGTAGCGTCTAATGTCGGTCAGTCAAGCGATTGGGGCCGCTTTGCGGCCCATCGCCGGCAAGCCGGGCTCCCACAGGAGCAACGCAGACCTCAAGCTTAGCGCGGTCCTGTGGGAGATTCTATGGTTCCTGGCAAGGGTAGCCGGAGCATCTTCAGCGCCTGTGAGATCGAGCGCCGCCCGCGCGGCGCAATCGCGAGCTGCGCTCGCTCCTACGTTTGTTTCGGGCCAGTAACGCCTGTGACAGGCGCGCGCGGCCGCCTTGTTTGTACGGCGCGATATTGAGGCATGCACCAAGGCGTTCGCGCGCGAATCCCACAGGAATAATTGGCCCGAAACAAACGTAGGAGCGAGCGCAGCTCGCGATTGCGCCGCGCGGGCGGCGCTCGATCTCACAGGCGCTGCCATACCTTGTGGCAAACACCTGTCAGCCCTAAGGCGATCCCTGTGGGAGCTGGCTTGCCGGCGATGGGCTGCATCCCCGCGTCTTGACTGACCGGCATTCGGCGTAGCGCCTGATTTTCTTCGGGCTGCTGGCCGGAGGCGGCTCACCCGCTCTCACCAGCAGCCGCAATTGCCTTACACGATGGCATTACCTACCCTAGTGGCCTTTCCCCAGTAATGAGACAGGGCCATGTCAGAATACGAAACCGCCGGTGAAGGCCGCTTGAGCAGCACCGAGATCCGTGTCCTCGGCGCGTTGATTGAAAAGCAGGCCACCAGCCCGGAGAGCTACCCGCTGACCCTCAACGCCCTGGTCCTGGCCTGCAACCAGAAGACCAGCCGCGAGCCCGTCATGAACCTTACCCCAGGCCAGGTCGGCCAGGCCTTGCGCAACCTTGAAGCGCAGGGCATGACCCGCCTGCAGATGGGCAGCCGCGCCGATCGCTGGGAGCAGCGGGTGGACAAGGCCCTGGAGCTGGTACCGGCGCAACTGGTGCTGATGGGCCTGATGTTCCTGCGCGGCCCGCAGACCCTCAACGAACTGCTGACCCGCAGCAACCGCCTGCATGATTTCGACGACACCGAGCAGATCCAGCACCAGCTGGAGCGCCTGATCTCGCGCGACCTGGCCTTGCACCTGCCACGCCAGGCGGGCCAGCGCGAAGACCGTTATACCCATGCGTTGGGCGACCCGGCGGAGATCGAGGCGATTCTTGCTGCACGTCAGCAGGAGGGCGGCCAGCGCAGCAGTGGCAGCAGCGTGTCGGAGGAGCGTATTGAAGCGCTTGAAGCCCGCATCGCAGCGCTGGAAGCGCGCCTGGCAGACTTGGAAGGCTAGGCGGTCACGGCTCGGGGTCGGGGAAGTTGCGGCAGCTTTTGCGCTCGGCCAGCTCCCGGTCGCTGGGGCGCTGGTCGACGAATACGGTGCGACCGTCGGCGTAGATTTCCAGGTAACCCCAATGCAGGTCCTGCTCCGTCTGGCCGGGCTTGGGCGGGACTAGCCACCAGGGTTCGCGGCTGATCAGCGTCATGATACGGCTTCCTGAGGGTGGATGCCGTAAGCATAGACAGCCTGGGTTTGATGCCTTGCGAGTGCTGGCCTTTTCGCGGCTAGAGCCGCTCCTGCAAGTACGGCGGCAACTCCAACCCAGCGCAGGCCCTGTGGGAGCGGGCATGCCCGCGAACACCGGCGCAGCCGGTGCCAGACACCGCGTCGCCTGCTTCGCGGGCTTGCCCGCTCCCACAGGTGAATCGCGCAGGCTTTTCAAATTTTGAGAAAGACAGTTGCTTCGCCTTCGAAGGCAGGGCCAGCCCAGGCTTACGCCGGTGCCGAGGTCCGGATCAGGTGGTCGAAGGCCGCCAGCGAAGCCTTGGCCCCCTCACCCACCGCAATCACGATCTGCTTGTACGGCACGGTGGTCACGTCCCCCGCAGCGAACACCCCTGGAATGCTGGTCTGGCCCTTGGCATCGACAATGATCTCGCCGCGCGGTGACAGCTCGACGGTACCTTTGAGCCAGTCGGTGTTCGGCAACAGGCCAATCTGCACGAAGATGCCTTCCAGCGCGACTTCATGCTGCTCGTCCGTGGCGCGATCCTTGTAGCGCAGGCCAGTGACTTTCTCGCCGTCGCCAAGCACCTCGGTAGTCAGCGCACTGGTGATCACTTTCACGTTAGGCAAACTGTGCAGCTTGCGCTGCAACACCGCGTCGGCGCGCAGTTGGCTGTCGAATTCGATCAGCGTCACCTGGGCAACAATACCGGCCAGGTCAATGGCGGCCTCGACACCCGAGTTGCCACCACCAATCACCGCCACGCGCTTGCCTTTGAACAACGGGCCGTCGCAGTGCGGGCAGTAAGCCACGCCACGCGCGCGGTATTCCTGCTCACCCGGCACGTTCATTTCACGCCAGCGGGCACCGGTGGCCAGGATCACGGTCTTGGCCTTGAGCGATGCGCCGCCCGCCAGGCGCACTTCATGCAAGCCGCCGTCGGTGGCCGGAACCAATGCTTCGCCGCGCTGCAGGTTCATGATGTCGACGTCGTACTGCTTGACGTGCTCTTCGAGTGCAGTCGCCAGTTTTGGCCCTTCGGTTTCCTGCACCGAGATGAAGTTCTCGATGGCGAGGGTGTCGAGTACCTGGCCACCGAAGCGCTCGGCAGCCACGCCGGTACGAATGCCCTTGCGCGCTGCGTAGATGGCAGCCGCCGCGCCAGCCGGGCCACCGCCCACAACCAGCACATCGAAAGCGTCCTTGGCGTTGATCTTCTCGGCCTGGCGCGCACCGGCGCTGGTGTCGATCTTGCCGAGGATTTCCTCCAGGCCCATGCGCCCCTGGCCAAACAACTCACCGTTCAGGTAGATGCTCGGTACTGCCATGATCTTGCGCGCTTCCACTTCAGCCTGGAACAGCGCGCCGTCGATGGCCACGTGGCGCACGTTGGGGTTGAGCACGGCCATCAGGTTCAACGCCTGGACCACGTCCGGGCAGTTCTGGCACGACAGCGAGAAATAGGTTTCGAAGGTGAATTCGCCTTCCAATGCCTGGATCTGTTCGATCACTTCGGCACTGGCCTTGGAAGGGTGGCCGCCGACTTGCAGCAGTGCCAGCACCAGCGAGGTGAATTCGTGGCCCATGGGTATGCCGGCGAAGCGCAGGCTGATACCTTTGCCATCGGCGCCAGCACCCGGGCGGCTCAACGAGAACGAAGGTCGACGCGCATCGGTGCCGTCCGCGCTGAGGGTAATGAGTGTGGACAAGCTGGCGATCTCCACCAGCAGGTCATGCAATTCACGGGACTTCGCGCCGTCGTCGAGGGAGGCAACGATCTCGATCGGCTGGGTGACCCGCTCCAGGTAGGTTTTCAGTTGCGATTTAAGCGTGGCGTCCAACATACGGGCGATTCCTTCTTCAATACTCGGATACAAAAACGCCCAGGCGAGGTCGCCCGGGCGTTTGACGGGGCGGTAGCTTGTTCAGCTTTGGCGGCTGCCTACCGCCCGCGTTGTTGCGCGCATGGCCTTAGATCTTGCCGACCAGGTCCAGCGATGGCGCCAGGGTGGCTTCGCCTTCTTTCCACTTGGCCGGGCAAACTTCGCCTGGGTGGGCAGCAACGTACTGGGCAGCTTTCACTTTGCGCAGCAGCTCAGCTGCATCGCGGCCTACACCACCGTCGTTCAGTTCGACGATCTTGATCTGGCCTTCCGGGTTGATCACGAAGGTACCGCGATCAGCCAGGCCAGCTTCTTCGATCAGCACGTCGAAGTTGCGCGAGATGACGTGGGTTGGGTCACCGATCAGCGGGTACTGGATCTTGCCGATGGTGTCCGACGTGTCGTGCCAGGCTTTGTGGGTGAAGTGGGTGTCGGTGGACACGCCGTAGATTTCCACGCCCAGCTTCTGGAACTCGGCGTAATTGTCGGCGAGGTCACCCAGCTCGGTCGGGCAAACGAAGGTGAAGTCGGCCGGGTAGAAGAACACGACGGACCACTTGCCTTTCAGGTCGGCTTCGCTGACCTGCACGAACTCGCCTTTGTGGTAGGCGGTAGCGTTGAACGGTTTGACCTGGCTGTTGATGATTGGCATGAGAGACGCTCCTTCATGGGGTTGGAATCAGTTGATGGATAGAATCCTAACTAATCATCCCGCTGAAGGCTCATTGGCAAAGCTCATGCTGGTGATTGGTTTTGGCTATAGCCAGAGGTACTTGATAGAAGACTCGGTTGTAGGAGCGGGCTGCCCCGCCCCTTCAACGTAACGCATAGATCAACGGCTAGCCGTACGCAGGGTGACGAACTCTTCGGCGGCCGTCGGGTGCACACCGATGGTTTCGTCGAATTGCTGCTTGGTGGCACCGGCCTTCAAAGCAATACCCAGGCCCTGGATGATCTCGCCGGCATCAGGGCCGACCATGTGGCAGCCCAGCACCTTGTCGGTGTCGGCATCGACCACCAGCTTCATCAGGGTCTTTTCCTGGATGTCGGTCAGGGTCAGTTTCATGGCGCGGAAGCGGCTTTCGAATATCTGCACCTTGTGCCCTGCCGCCAGCGCCTGTTCTTCCGTCAGCCCCACGGTACCGATTGGCGGCTGGCTGAACACGGCTGTGGGGATGTTCTGGTAGTCCACCGGGCGGTACTGCTCGGGCTTGAACAGGCGCCGTGCCACCGCCATGCCTTCGGCCAGCGCCACCGGGGTCAGTTGCACCCGGCCAATCACGTCACCAATGGCCAGGATCGACGGCGCGGTCGTCTGGTATTGTTCATCGACCCGGATATAGCCACGCTCGTCCAGCTCGACGCCGGTGTTTTCCAGGCCCAGGTTGTCCAGCATCGGGCGTCGGCCGGTGGCATAGAACACGCAGTCGGCCTGCAACTCGCGACCATCCTTGAGCGTGGCCTTCAGGCTACCGTCTTCAAGCTTGTCGATGCGCTGGATATCGGCATTGAACTGCAGGTCGAGGCCGCGTTTTTCCAGCTCTTCCTTCAGGTGGGTACGTACCGAACCATCGAAACCGCGCAGGAACAGGTCGCCACGGTACAGCAACGAAGTAGCCGCCCCCAGGCCCTGGAAGATACCGGCGAACTCGACCGCGATGTAGCCACCGCCGACCACCAGCACCCGGCGTGGCAGGCTCTTGAGGTAGAAGGCTTCGTTGGAGGTGATTGCCAGTTCCTTGCCTGGAATGTCCGGCACCTGCGGCCAGCCGCCGGTGGCGATCAGGATGTGCCTGGCACTGTAGCGTTGGCCCTCCACTTCCACTTCATTGGCCCCGGTCAGGCGCGCGTGCCCCTGCAGCAGGGTCACCCCGCTGTTCACCAGCAGGTTACGGTAGATGCCGTTCAGGCGCTCGATCTCACGGTTCTTGTTGGCAATCAGGGTGCCCCAGTCGAAGTGCCCTTCTTCCAGGGACCAGCCGTAACCGGCAGCCTGTTCCAGTTCATCGGCCACATGCGCACCGTAGACCAGCAGCTTTTTCGGCACGCAGCCGACGTTGACACAGGTGCCGCCCAGGTAACGGCTTTCAGCCACTGCCACTTTTGCACCAAAACCAGCGGCGAAGCGCGCAGCGCGCACCCCGCCGGAGCCAGCGCCAATCACGAACAGATCAAAATCGTAGGCCATGTGTTCTCTCTCCTAGCAGGCGCCCAGCATAACGCACTGAGGCCGCTTTGCAGCCCTTCGTGGCAAACCCGCCCCATCAGGTGGGCGCACGCCAAAGGCATGCGCGGTAACTGTAGGAGCGGGCCTGCCCGCGAAGGGCCGCGCAGCGGCCCCAGTCATCGCAATGTTGCTACAAGCAGCGGCTGTATCAGTAAGCCTTGCCAGTCTTGTAGTAGTTCTCGAAGCAGAAGTTGGTCGCGTCGATGTAGCCCTCGGCGCCACCGCAGTCGAAGCGCTTGCCCTTGAACTTGTAGGCGATCACGCAGCCGTTCTGCGCCTGTTGCATCAGCGCGTCGGTGATCTGGATTTCGCCGCCCTTGCCTGGCTCGGTGTTTTTGATGATGTCGAAGATATCCGGCGTCAGGATGTAACGGCCAATGATCGCCAGGTTCGACGGCGCATCTTCCGGTGCAGGCTTCTCGACCATGTTGGTAACGCGGAAGATGTCGTCACGGATCATGTCACCGGCGATGACACCGTACTTGTTGGTTTCCTGAGGGTCGACTTCCTGGATGGCGATGATCGAGCAGCGGAACTGGTTGTACAGCTTGACCATCTGGGTCAGCACGCCGTCACCTTCCGGGTTGACGCACAGGTCGTCCGCCAGCACCACTGCAAACGGCTCGTCGCCGATCAGCGGGCGCCCGGTGAGAATGGCATGGCCCAGGCCTTTCATTTCGGTCTGGCGGGTGTACGAGAACGAGCACTCGTCCAGCAGGCGGCGGATACCGACCAGGTATTTCTCCTTGTCGGTGCCCTTGATCTGGTTTTCCAGCTCGTAGCTGATGTCGAAGTGGTCTTCCAGGGCGCGCTTGCCGCGGCCGGTCACGATGGAGATTTCGCTCAGGCCGGCATCCAATGCCTCTTCAACGCCATACTGGATCAGTGGCTTGTTGACCACCGGCAGCATTTCCTTGGGCATGGCTTTGGTAGCAGGCAGGAAGCGCGTACCGTAGCCGGCTGCCGGGAACAAGCATTTCTTGATCATATACGTCCTTACAAAAGGCTAGGCCTGTGGAATTCGGCGCAGTCTAATCAGGCGGCACAAACCTTACAATGCCTGACCTGCGGCCGACCGATGGGTAGATAGAGATAAGCAAGTGTAGATAGTTCCGAGGGATCGCAAATATCGCCAGCAGACATGCAAGTGAAATGCCACAGCTCACGCATGCCTGTGGTGGCCTCCTGGCGAGCAAACCTGCTTCCACAACCACCGTTGCAGGCCAGGTTTACCCGCCAAGCGTTCGCTACAGGCACCCGTCAGCTACCGGTCCCCTGCCCGACCAGCACGCCATCGACCTTCTGCCCATACAGGTTCACGCCGTCATTGGCATGGAATTTCACCCGCGTCTTCTCGACAGAACCCTCTACCAGGCGGGGATCCTGCGGCCGTTCATGCCGGTTGATCCATGCCGCAACATCCCAGGCCTGCTGGTCGCTGAGGCTGCCCGGCTTGCCCAGTGGCATGTTGTACTTGATGAAGGATGCCGCCGTGTTGATACGGTGCATACCGGCGCCCCAGTTGTAGCTGTCCTTGCCCCACAGCGGCGGCATCACATATTCGCCCGCCACTTTCTGCCCTTCACCGTTGTCACCATGGCAAATCGCGCATTGCTCGCGGTACACCCGCTGGCCACGCGTGAAGTCGTACCCGCCTGCAGGCTGCGCGACTTCCGGGTAACCGCGCCCGGCAATTTCGACGCCGGTCGGCGCCTTGGTCGACAGCCAGTACGCGTACACCGACAGCGCCGTCATCTGCGGGCTGTCCGCGGCCGGCGGCTTGCCATTCATGCTGAACTGGAAGCAGCCCTGGATGCGCTCGGCAAAGGTGTTGACCTTGTCGTTTTTCTTGCGATAGGCGGGGTACATGGGGTACGCGCCCCACAGTGGCGCCGAATGGGCCATACGCCCCTGGTCGAGGTGGCAGTTGCTGCAGTTCATGCCGTTGCCCACCGCCTCGGGCATCAGCCGGCGGGTATCGACGAACAAGGCATGGCCTTCACGCACCATCTTGCCGAAGGCATTGGCGGGCAGCTCGTCTTCCGCCGGGGGCGTGAACTGCAGGGCGGCCTGCTTGCCGGGGACCTTCAGTTGCGACTGATCTTCCATGGCGATAGGCGCGGCCTGGGCACTGCCCACAACCAGCAGCAACAGAGCGGGGATCAGCGGTTTCATGGTTTGACCTCCTGGCTGGCGGGGCGGGCGAAGAACTCGGCAACAGCCTTGATCTCGTCATCGGTCATGGCCTTGGCCACGCCGACCATCAGCTGGTTCGGGTCATTGCTGCGGCTGCCGTCGCGCCAGGCATTGAGCTGCGCCACCAGGTAACTGGCAGGCTGCCCGGCCAAAGGCGGGAAGTGCTCGCCAACGCCACCGCCACCCGGACCGTGGCATTGCACGCAACCAGGGATATGCCGGTTCCAGTCGCCGTACAGGGCCAGGCGGGTGGTAGGGTCGCCGGCAATCTGCTGGCGGCGCCCATCGACGACCTCGACTGCCGGCAGGCTGGCCAGGTAGCTGCTGACGGCGGTGATTTCCTCTTCGCTCAGGGCCTTGGCCAACGGCTCCATCACCGCCTGCTTGCGGCTGCCACTGCGCCAATCATGCAATTGCTTGCTGAGGTAAGCAGCCGGCAGGCCGGCCAGCCGCGGAAAGCCCGCCGCAGCGATGCCCTTGGCGTCCGGGCCATGGCAACCCAGGCAGGCCAGGGCGGCGGGGTTGGCCCCGCCCTGGGTGAAAATTTTCTGGCCATCGGCGGCATGCGCCCCGGGCCAGGCCAGGATCAGCAGGCTGCCGATCACGACGCGACTCAACGGTGTCATCACGAATCTCCATTTCTTTTGTTATAAGCTTAGGCTTAAAAAACATAAGCAAATGGATACTAGCCCCGTCGGGGAAATCGCAACAACGTCAGGCCGGCCGATCTGATGGCCAATAGCCCATTAACCGCCCTTTACTTGCCTCAGATCAACTCCCCGAGATGCAGTGGGTAGCTGCCGTGCGCACATCGCCCAGGCGCAGCGGGAAGTTGCTCAGCCGCTCATGCAGCTTGATGCTGCTGCCGCCGCCACGCTCATCGATATCCAGCAGGGCGGCCGGGCCAGCACCTGCTGTCAGCTTCTGCGGCACCGTCAGGCGCAGGCCGTCACCGCGCCGCTCTTCCACCAGTGGGTCACGGCTGTCGGCAAGCTGCGCCTTGACGCAATCGGCATACTCGCGGGGCGTCTTGCCAGAAATCACATCCAGGGTCGCATGCGATTGCTCCAGCTCGGAAACACTGACACAGCCACCCAGGGCCAGTGTCAACGCGGCCACCATCCACTTCATCTGTCATACCTCAACTTGTACGAACCCCGTTCGACCACCGTCAGGCAGTTTTGCTCCGTGCTTTGGCAGAATTATCCAAGCCCGGCGAACAGCGCGGCAGTATAACGGCACATCGTGGTATCTTTTGCCTTTGCTGAACCAAACCTTGCGGAGCATCACATGAAATTCGTACACCAGCGCGAGCACCTCAATGAGGACGACATCGTCGTCATCGAGTGTTCCCAGCGCTGCAATATCCGCCTGATGAACGACGCCAACTTCCGCAGCTTCAAGAACGGCGGCCGTCATACCTACCACGGCGGCCACTTCGAGAAGTTTCCGGCGAAGATCACCGTGCCCAGCACCGGGTTCTGGAATATCACCATCGATACCGTGACCACCCGCCCGATCTCGGTTACCCGCAAGCCCACCCTGACCCACAAGATCAAGATCATCCGTCGCTCGTCGTCGAAACTCAGATAAGGCCACCATGACCCAGACCATCAAGTACGTGATCAAATACAAACTCGACGGCCAGCGTCGCTGGGACTTCGCGCTGATGCCCGACGCCTCGCAGGCGCAAGCCCTCGAAGCCTTGCGCAAAATCCATGGTGAAGACGCCGACAAGATCAGCGACATTCAGGTCAGCAAGGCCCTGTAATAGCCGCCGCACCATTCGCCCAGCGCAAGGAGACCTCGCATGCGCCACTGGCCCGACCGCCGCATCCTCGACCTGCTGGGCATCGAGTTGCCCATTCTGCAGGCCCCCATGGCGGGGGCAACCGGCTCGGCCATGGCCATTGCGGTGGGCTCGGCCGGCGGCCTGGGCGCCCTGCCCTGCGCCATGCTCAACGGTGAGCAGGTGCGCGCCGAAATTGCTGCATTCCGCGCCGGCTGCCCGGGGCGCCCCTTGAACCTGAACTTTTTCTGCCACCAGCCACCCGCGCCCGACGCCGAGCGCGACGCGCGCTGGAAGCAGGCGCTCGCCCCCTACTACAGCGAAGTGGGGGCGGATTTCGCGGCGCCCACCCCGGTCTCGAACCGTGCGCCTTTCGATGAGGCGAGTTGCCAACTGGTCGAACAACTGCGGCCGGAAGTGGTGAGTTTCCACTTTGGCTTGCCCCAGGCCGACCTGCTGCAACGGGTACAGGCCAGCGGTGCCAAGGTGCTCTGCACCGCCACTACCGTGCAAGAGGCCGTCTGGCTGGAGCGCAACGGCTGTGACGCCATCATCGCCATGGGTTATGAAGCCGGCGGCCATCGCGGCATGTTTCTCAGCGACGCCATCACCAGCCAGATCGGCACCTTTGCCCTGGTACCGCAGGTGGCCGACGCGGTCCGCCTGCCGGTCATCGCCGCCGGTGGCATCGCTGACCATCGCGGCCTGGTGGCGGCCCTGGCCCTGGGCGCATCTGCCGTGCAGATCGGCACGGCGTACCTGTTCTGCCCCGAGGCCAAGGTTTCGCCAGCACATCGGCAGGCGCTGGACAGTGCGCCTGCCAGTGACACGGCGCTGACCAACCTGTTTACCGGCCGCCCGGCCCGCGGCATCAACAACCGTATCATGCGCGAGCTGGGGCCGATGAGCGCGCTGGCACCAGCGTTTCCGCTGGCGGGCGGGGCATTGATGCCGTTAAGGGCAATCACCGAGCCGCAGGGCAACAGCGACTTCAGCAACTTGTGGTCAGGGCAGGCGTTGCGGTTGGGGCGGCGTATGCCGGCCGAGGCGCTGACCCGGGACATCGCGGCCAAGGCACTGGCCAGGATTGCCGGGTAGCCCGCGCCTGCGCGGCCTGCGGCAACCTTTCGTTAGCCCGTAATCACACCATCCTTGCGAATGCACCCAGCAGCCCTTCCCGACAACTGGCCTATCGCTATATAGTTGTGAATATAACGATAACCCAAGGAGCTGCCTGCATGCGTATCCGCCCGTCTCACCTGGCCTTCACTGCCATGGCCAGTCTGTTTGCCTTCAACACCGCCTGGGCCGACGAGGTTCAAGTGGCCGTCGCGGCGAACTTCACGGCGCCCATCCAGGCCATTGCCAAGGACTTCGAACACGACACCGGCCATACACTGGTCGCGGCTTACGGCGCCACGGGGCAGTTTTACGCCCAGATAAAGAACGGCGCGCCCTTCGAGGTGTTCCTTGCCGCCGATGACACAACCCCGAAAAAGCTCGAGGAAGAAAAGCAGATCGTCCCCGGTTCGCGCTTCACCTACGCCATCGGCACCCTGGCGCTGTGGTCGGCGAAAGAAGGCTACGTCGACGCCAAGGGCGAGGTGCTGAAACAAAACGCATTCAGCCACCTGGCCATCGCCAACCCCAAGGCCGCGCCATACGGCCTGGCCGCCACCCAGGTACTGGACAAACTGCAGCTTACCGCGGCCACCAAAGGCAAGATCGTCGAAGGCCAGAACATCACCCAGGCTTTCCAGTTCGTCTCCACCGGCAATGCCGAACTGGGTTTTGTCGCGCTGTCACAAATCTTCAAGGACGGTAAAGTGACCCAAGGCTCGGCCTGGATCGTACCGGCCAACCTGCACGACCCGATCCGCCAGGACGCCGTATTGCTCGACAAAGGCAAGGACAATGCCGCCGCCAAGGCCCTGATCGAATACCTGAAGGGGCCAAAGGCCGCCGCCCTGATCAAGTCCTACGGTTATGAAATCTGATGCCGCTGGATGCCAGTGACCTGGGTGCCATCTGGCTGACCGTCAAACTGGCCAGCCTGACCACGGTGATCCTGCTGATCATCGGCACGCCGGTCGCCTGGTGGCTGGCGCGCACGCGCTCCTGGCTACGCGGGCCGGTGGGCGCGGTGGTGGCGCTGCCGCTGGTGCTGCCACCGACCGTCATCGGCTTCTACCTGCTGATCGCCCTCGGCCCGCACGGCTGGCTCGGCCAGGCCACCCAGGCCATGGGCCTGGGCACCGTGGTGTTCAGCTTCACCGGCCTGGTCATTGGTTCGACCGTCTATTCCATGCCCTTCGTGGTCCAGCCGTTGCAGAACGCCTTTGCCGCCATCGGCCAGCGCCCGCTGGAGGTCGCGGCCACCCTGCGCGCCAGCCCGTGGGACTGTTTCCTCCATGTGGTGCTGCCGCTGGCGCGCCCCGGTTTCGTCACCGCCAGCATTCTCGGTTTCGCCCACACCGTGGGTGAATTCGGTGTGGTGTTGATGATCGGTGGCAACATCCCCGACAAGACGCGCGTGGTTTCGGTACAGATCTTCGATCACGTCGAGGCCATGGAATATTCACAAGCACACTGGCTGGCCGGCGCCATGCTGGTGTTCTCGTTCCTGGTGCTGCTGTTGCTGTACACCGGGCGCCGCAGTAAAGCCGGCTGGAGCTGAGATGACTGCATCGATAGTGGCGCGCCTGAACCTGCCACGTGACGACTTTACCCTGGACGTAGACCTGCGCCTGCCCGGCCGCGGCATCAGCGCCCTGTTCGGTCAGTCCGGCTCTGGCAAGACCACTTGCCTGCGCTGCCTGGCGGGGCTGGAGCGGGCTGCCAACGCCTATGTCGAGGTCAACGGCGAGGTCTGGCAGGACAGCAGCCGTGGTTATTTCCGCCCTCCCCACCTACGCCCGGTGGGCTATGTATTCCAGGAGGCCAGCCTGTTCCCACACCTGTCGGTGCGCGCCAACCTGGAATTCGGCTGGCGCCGCCTTGCGGCCGCCGAACGCAAAGTCAGCCTGGGCCAGGCCAGCCAGCTGTTGGGTATCGGCCATTTGCTGGAGCGCCGCCCGGCGACTTTGTCGGGTGGTGAGGCGCAGCGGGTTGGCATCGCCCGCGCCCTGCTCAGCAGCCCGCAGCTGCTATTGATGGATGAGCCGCTGGCCGCCCTCGACGGCCCACGCAAGCGCGAGATACTGCCGTACCTGGAACGCCTGCACGGTGAGCTGGACATCCCGCTGGTGTATGTCAGCCACGCACAAGACGAGGTGGCACGCCTGGCCGACCACCTGGTGCTGCTGGAACACGGCCGAGCCGTGGCCAGCGGCCCCATTGGCGAAACCCTCGCCCGCCTCGATCTGCCGCTGGCCCAGGACGATGACGCCGGGGTGGTGTTCGAAGGCCGGGTGGTGGGGCACGACCCGCACTACGATCTGCTCGACCTGCGCCTGCCCGGCGAACATGGGCCCTTGCTACGCATCGCCCATGCCGCCCGGGCCATGGGCGACACCTTGCGGGTCAAGGTGCAGGCGCGTGACGTAAGCCTGGCACTGACAGCTGACAGTACCTCGAGCATCCTCAACCGTTTGCCGGTCCAGGTGCGCGAAACCCGCCCCGCGGCCAACCCGGCGCATGTACTGGTCAGCCTGGACGCTGGCGGCAACCTGCTGCTCGCGCGCATTACCCGGTTTTCGGCAGAGCAGCTCGCCCTGCACGCGGGGCAGGTCGTGTACGCCCAGATCAAATCGGTGGCGCTACTGGGCTGAGCATACCTGGCACGCGTGTTGTCCATTGATCAGTGATCTGATCGAGGCCAAACACCATGCTCGACTGCCCTCTGCCGCGCAGTTTGCACTATGTCGAAGACAGCCAGCCAGGCCTGACCCGGCGCCGTTGGCACGACCGCTTCATCTACCTGGACGCCGATGGCGAACGGGTCCGCGACAAGGACACCCTGGCGCGCATTGCCGCCCTGGTGATCCCCCCGGCCTACACCGACGTGTGGATCTGTGCCGACCCGCAGGGCCACCTGCAGGCCACCGGCCGTGATGCGCGTGGCCGCAAGCAATACCGCTACCATGTGCAATGGCGCGAACTGCGCGACCAGCACAAGTACGGCCGCATGCTGGCCTTCGCCCAGGTTTTGCCGAAACTGCGCGCACAACTGGAAACCTACCTGGCACGCCCAGGGCTGGACCGGGAAAAGGTCATGGCACTGGTGGTAAGCCTGCTGGACCACACGCTGATCCGCATTGGCAACCAGCGCTACCTGCGCGACAACCAGTCGTACGGCCTGACCACCCTGCGCAACCGCCACGTAGAGGTCAAAGGCAGCAGCATTCGCTTCCAGTTCCGCGGCAAGCGCGGTGTCGAGCACAACGTCACCCTCAATGACCGGCGCCTGGCCAACCTGCTCAAGCGCTGCATGGAACTGCCCGGGCAGGCGCTGTTCCAGTACCTGGATGCCGACGGCCAGCGCCATAGCGTCGGCTCGGCCGAGGTCAACCAGTTCCTGCAGCAACTCACAGGTGCCGACTTCACCGCCAAGGACTACCGCACCTGGGCTGGCAGCAGCCTGGCGCTGGACCTGCTCAGGCCATTGGCCTGGGAACCGGAGGCCGAGGCCAAACGCCAGGTGGCCGCCATCGTTCGCCAGGTGGCCACGCGCCTGGGCAATACCCCGGCGGTCTGCCGCCGCTGTTACATCCACCCCGCCGTACTCGAACACTACGCCCTGGGCCGCCTGGCGGATTTGCCAAAGCACCGCATACGCAAAGGCCTGGACCCTGAAGAGGTGGCTTTGCTGGTATTTCTTCAAGCCCTAGAGGAACAGGACGGTCATTAAGCCTGTCTATTTAATCCATGATGCGAAGAAATTTCCCATTGGCCGCCAACGGCCCTATTCTTGCCACCGAGCACCTTGGCCGACAAATCGCTGACGGTTTGCTTTGGCACCTGCAAGTGAAGGTACGCAACAGAATTTTTCTGTCGGGGAATTACTATCCGCCGAAAGCGTCTTTAATGAGAAGGAACAGGGACCCGCTCCCGCCGCCGCGGCAGTTAGCCATGCGGACTTTATTATCACCAAGGAGAACTACATGCTGATACTCACCCGTAAGGTTGGCGAAAGTATCGTCATCAATGATGACATCAAAGTCACCATTCTGGGCGTCAAAGGGATGCAGGTGAGGATCGGTATCGATGCACCGAAAGATGTACAGGTCCATCGGGAAGAGATCTTCAAGCGTATCCAGGCCGGCAGCCCAGCCCCGGAAAAGCACGACGATTCACAGTGAACCCCGGCTGACCAAGCGCATGGATGCGCTCGGCCGCAGGCCTCAGGCTTTCAGTAGCTCACGCACCTTCGCAATCATCTTGTCCATATCGAATGGCTTGTCGAAAATGGCCTTGAACAGGGCAGGACAGACCTGGCTGGCCTGTGCTCCACTCATGAGAATGACTGGCACCTCGCGCAGCGCCGAGCAGTCACGCATGGCGCGCACCAGCTCCTCGCCATTGAGCACCGGCATCATGTAGTCGGTGATCACCAACTGCACGCTCTCGGCCACAAGCATTTCCAGCGCCTTCTTGCCGTTGATGGCCTTTTTCACCTCGTAACCTTCCTCCTCCAGGGCGAAGGCCAGGATATCGGCGATCAGGTATTCGTCATCGACGATCAGAATGGTATTCATTGCCCCGCCTGTCACCCGCCGTCCTGCGGCACCGGCGTACCCGAAAGCACCCCGCTGTTGCCGGCGAATGCCTTATGTAGCGTTATGCCCTGGGGCCCGATCAGCAGCTCGTGCAAGGCCGGGTCATGGTGGCTGTCACGCACCTTGAGGATCGACAGCATACGCCGCAGCTGCGAGTCCAGTTCCACAAAGCGCATCAGCATCAGGTTGTCGACGATGCTCGACAGGTCCGGCGCCGGTGCGCTGATCTCGGCGCCGAAAATATCGCGCATTTCCCAGGTCAGCATCACGCTGACGCCGCGCGCGCGCAGCTCACCGGTCAACGCGCGAAAGAACGCATTGAGGCGGGCCGGGTCGGTGGCCAGGCGGCTGAATGCCCCCAGGCTGTCGATCACCACGCGCTTGCTGCCCACTGCGGCGACCCGCTCCAGCAGCCGCGCGCCCACTTGGTCGAGCAACCCCTCTGTGGTGGGTTGCCAACACAATTGCAAACTGCCGCTTTGCTCCATCGCGGCAAAGTCGTACCCCAGCGATGCGGCCTTGCTGCGCAGGCGCTCGGGCGTTTCATAGAAGCCGAAATGCAAGCCTGGCGCTTGCGCGGTACTGGCGCCAAGAAATGCCAGGCACAACGAGCTCTTGCCAATACCGGACGGGCCGATCAACAAGCTGACCGAACCGTTCGCCAGCCCGCCGCCGAGCATTTCATCGAACGTGGGTACCCCGCTGGTGACGCGCCCCACATTGCCGCCGGCGACCTGGCTGGGGTGGCTGAACAGCGCTTCCAGGCGCGGAAACACGTGCATGCCGGCTTCGTCGATCAGGCACTCGTGGCGCCCCGACAACGCCCCACTGCCGCGGGTTTTGCGTAACTGGACATGGCGCACGGCACGGCTGCCCAGTAACTGCTCACCCAGCTCGATGACCCCATCGACCATGGTGTGCTCAGGGCTCCCCTCCTCCAGCCGGGCGCTGGTCAGCAGCAACACGGTACAACCCGCGAACGCCGCGTGGCCTTGCAGTTCGGAGACGAACTTCTTGGTGTCGAGCGTGGTGTGTGCACGGGCGCGGGCATTGAGCACACCGTCGACGATCAGCAGGCTGGCCTTTTGCCGGGCGATTTCCTGGCGCAGCAAGCGCACCACAGCCTCCAGCCCTTCCTGCTCCAGGGTGTCGAAAGCGCTGACGAACTGGATCTGGTCACCAATCAACCCCGGGTCGAAGAACGCGAGCGTCGACAGGTACTGGAACAAGCGTTCATGTGACTCGCTGAGCAAGGTAGCCACCAGCACCCGACCACCGTCACGCACGTGGTTATGGGCCAGCTGGTTGGCAAGAATGGTCTTGCCGGCACCCGGTGGCCCTTGAACGATGTAGGAGGCGCCAGCCACCAGGCCACCCCTGAGCAACGCATCGAGCCCGTCGATGCCCGTTATCAGCCGCCTGAGTGCCTGTGCCATGTTGTCTACCTGTCGAGTGGGCTGAGTGCCTGATTCTGATACATTGGCAGATAAAGTTGCATGCAAGTTCCACGACCCGGCGCGCTATCGACACAAATAGCGCCACCGCTCTGCCTGGCGAAGCCGTACACCTGGCTAAGGCCCAGGCCAGTACCCTTGCCAAAGGGCTTGGTGGTGAAAAATGGCTCGAAGATGCGTGGCAGCACTTCGGGCGCGATACCCTCGCCACTGTCCTCCACCCCAAAGCACACAAAGCGGCCGTGCAGCCCTTCCACCTCGCCGGCCAAGTCGACCAGCTCCACCCTCAGGTCGATATGGCCATTGCCGGTGATGGCGTCGCGGGCATTGAACAACAGGTTGAGCAAGACCATTTGCAGCTGCCCGGCATCGACTTCGATCAGCGGCAGGTCCGGTTGCAGCACCACCGTCAGCGTGATCGCACTGGGTAACGCATGCTCCAGCAGGCCACGGGTGGCGGCAACCAGGGCAGCCGGTGCAACACTGGCCACATCGAGCTGGCGGTGGCGGGCGAAGCTGAGCAATTGCTGAGTCAGCTCGGTGCCGCGCTGCCCGGCATCGATGATGTGCTGCAGCATGCGCTGCGCCCGCACCGGGTCCTGGGTAGTCTGCGCCAGGCGTGCCGAGCTGAGAATGATGGTCAGCATGTTGTTGAAGTCGTGCGCCAGGCCACCGGTCAACTGGCCAAGCGCCTCAAGCTTCTGCGCCTGGAACAGCTGGGCGCGCATGGCATCCAGTTGCATGGCAGACTCACGACGGTCGGTAATGTCACGGGTGACCTTGGCAAGGCCGACGATCTGGCCGTCTTCGTCGCGAATCACATCCAGCGCGGCCAACGCCCAGAACTGCGTGCCATCCTTGCGTACCCGCCAGCCTTCATCCTGTGCCACACCCTGCTCGAGCGCCTGGCGCAGCAGGCACTCAGGGCGGCCGTCAGCGCAGTCCTGCGGGGTAAAAAACAGCGAAAAGTGCCGGCCGACCACTTCGTCGGCGCGGTAACCCTTGATCCGTTGCGCGCCTGCATTCCACGACACCACATGCCCAGAAGGGTCGAGCATGTAGATGGCATAGTCCACCACCGACTGAACCAGCTGTTCATAACGGTGGGCGGGCATGTCGGGGGGGGCGATGCTATCAGCTGAAACCATGCATACTCCACTGGCACAGCAGGAAGGACAAAATGAACGTAACCCGGTGTGCCCAGCCTTGAGCCATCCCTTGACACTCTTGGATCCAACCAATCTGTAACAGTGGCTTAATGACTGCAACGTGTCAATTGCCCATTACAACTGCCCTCTCATCTGTAGATCATAGGTGCTGCGGTTGACTCAACTATAACAATGGGTTATAAAGCGCGCTTGATTGCAAAGCCCTTCTGCTTAGAAGCGAGCCGGTCGTTCACGACCCCTTCAAGCGTGCGAGTGTGGTGGAATTGGTATACACAGCAGACTTAAAATCTGCTGACTGTCAACACCTTTTATGTCATGCCATTGCACCTACATAAAGGGCTGTAGACCACGTACAACCAAGCTTCTAGCGTTTGCCCTCGTCCTCTATATCCTTCATTATTTTTGGTCTTTTTGAGAGCTTGGTAGCCATTTGGTAGCCGGCACTTAAAATTAAGCTCAGCTCTCGTAAGCTTTCCTCAGCGCTCGTAAGCCCAAAGTGCCTCCTCCTCGAACAATCTTATATTTTCTAAAATTTTTTCCATCATTAAATCGGCTACCAAACCCGCCCTCCAAGCACAAAAAAACCCAGATCGATCTGGGCTTCTTGCTAGCCAGAGCATCGTGCCGTGGCCTGTATGAGCATCATGCTCGCGGCTCGGTAGCGGTCAGCAACCAGATGGGCAATACATAATTTTGGAAAATGCCACAACATCTTGAGTGCGGTAATAAATACGACGAGAAACATGCTTTAACGCAGGAATTTCTTTCGCGTGCTTATTAGTATACCGCCAAAACCTCAAGGTTTCTTTTGACACACCAAGGACGTCTGCAGTCTCATGCACGTCGAGAAACTCTTTAGCCAATTTATCAGCCGCGATCATTAAAACCCTCTCAAATATTCACTTACACTAAAGCACCCCTCCCTAGGCGTCAATTAAAGCTAAATATTTGCACAGCCAACCGTCAAGGCACGAGAGACACATTTTCAAAGGGTGTGTCAGCAGCATACTCACTGACTGGCCTGAAGCCCTAGCAAACACAGATGGGTATGCCAGACGCATACCTTTATAGAAGTAATTGAAAACCCACTGAACTGTGAATGAGAGGTGCGGGGGGCTGGGTACTCGAGGATTGATCATCCCCGCAATGGATCACCCCGCGCTGACTCTACGATAAAAACTTTCCACCGCACACAATCTGTATGAAGCAAATACAGCGAAGCTGCCTTTACCAGCATTAGCTACTCCCCGAATGCTTGCGACCTCTACGGGTATGCGCCAAGCACTATAAAGCCAACAATTTAACGGTATGTTTTTCGCGTACTTTATTTAAAAAATGGCACTTTTTTTGTTTGAGGTCAAAATCAAGCCAGCGCCTACGGCGCTGAAAAAAAGCGATGCGCCTGCGGCGCTAAAAGCAAGCCACGCTCACGCGCATGCGCGTGAGGTGAAGTAGCGAGCAATGGGGCGAGGCAAGGGTGGCATGCAGACCTGAGCTATCAACATCCACCTAAAACAGCAGAATTTATGATCTCAAAATGGCATCAAAAAAATCTGCAAAATAAGAGATCTCTGCTTTTTTGTGCTAACAAAATAATAGAGCTCCGTTTTTTAAAAAATTTCAAGGGGGGCATGAAAAAAATTTCATGAGAGCTTCAGAACGAGCAGATCACAGCACATCCATACACCGTCGAAAAATATACTAGCGGTTTATGCCAAACTATACTGATGGTTTATTTATTACGCGAAATCGGACTCACTTTCCAAGAAACCAATATTGACACCTTTTTTTCCTGATTTTCTGTGCTAAAGTCACGCCTTCTTGAAACCCTATCAACGCATCATTAACTCAACGACAAGTGATTTCTGTGTAATTTAAAAACTCTTATCATCCTCGAGATCCATAAATCAGATCAGCCTTTCAGATAGCCATGCCGATCAATGTGATGCATACCACTGTGCACCTGCATGACATAGATCATTTATATAGAAGTCACCAAAGCTATTCAGCATCTGAATTGGTCTATTAGGCGGATTACCCGTGGGCCAGTAGCTTTGCGATGGTCACCCTATCGTTGCATGGCATTGCAGGCCTGATTGGAGCAATGAGCAAAAAAAAGACGCTTTATTAGTGATGCGTGGAGAGGGGGTTACCTGGGAACTTATATAGTAAATTCTTGGCACCAGGTTGTTGATGGGAGCTATGAGCCTTACAGCAACCTCGTGGTATTGGGTGCTGCAGATGGCGGGCGAGCTCATCCACGTATCGGTAACCGCTACATGGATCAGAAAGAGCTGGATGCTGAAAAGGCATAACTTGAATGCGCTGCAGTGGCTCCCATACCACTGCAGCCTATCTACCCTGTCGGCGCTGAGCGATTGCGGCTGAAAATCCAGAAGTTAGGAATCACCATACGCAACTCCGACAAGGGATCTGCAGACGATCAGTTTGTTGACAAGCCTCGGCGACTGTACGACAGCTGCATTGTGTGCTTGAAAGGATGCGACGGAGTCATGACGCCGCCACGGAAATATGAGATTGCCCGAGCGATTTGAGGGCAACTTCTCAGTGTTTCGCGTCCCTAAAATCACGCGGTGATGCGCCCACGGCCTTTTTGAAGAATCGTGAGAAATAGGCAGGGTCAGAGAATCCCAGACTATCGGACACCTGAGTGATCGTCATTTCCGTGTAGACCAGGCACCGCTTGGATTCGAGCAGCAATCGATCATTGATCATCTGGAGCGCTGACTGACCGGCCCTACGCCTGCAGATTGCATTCAGATGGTTGGTGCTGATGCCGAGCAGTTTTGCGTAATGGGAGATGGGCCAGTGCTGCCGATAATTTTCATCCAGCAAAGTGGTAAATGCTTGGAGATGCTCCAGGCCACGCTCATGGCCGCCCTGGTTATTGCGCTCCCTTATCGCAGCATGACGTGTGATCCAAACGATCAAGAGATTGATCAACGAATGCAGGGCGAGCTCACGACCTGACCTACCTTGCTGATGCTCCGCATTGATTTCCCCAAAGAGCCAATCGAGGTGATCGACCTCGTTTTGGGCGGGAAGACATAGTGGCCGGGAAAACTCTGATTCTAATGAAGGTGGCAGGCTCTGCAGGATGGGCGAGGCAAAGGTCAGGATGTATCCCTCAACGTCGCTGGAGAAGCTGAAAGTGTGGATGCTCAACGCTGGTACGACTTGGACAATCGGCACCTGAGAATGGACGTTGTTGTCCTCGACCTGCAGCTCCGCGATACCTTTTCTGACGTACAGGATCTGGAACAAATCGACATGGCGGTGCGGCTTAATTTCCCAGTCATGGAGGCTGCTACGCTCCGCGATAGATTCGCAGTGCATGAGATCTGCTGCGGGCCAGGCAGCTGATTCTCCGTACAGTTTGAAGGCGGGAACTGAGATGGACGGCTTAGCCAAGCGATTACCTACTATCGTTCAAAAGTCCAAGTAATTAGTCGAATAGTGCCTTCTTCCGAGGGAAAAAGTCACCAATTATACAGGGGACAAAAACAACCCAGCCCCAGATGCCCAGGAATCTGAGGGTGAAGAGAGGCAAAAAAAATGAAAACTCGAGTCGCTATTATTGGTTCCGGCCCCTCCGGAATGCTGCTGGGTCAACTGCTGTTGAACGCTGGCATCGACAACATCATCATCGAACGCAAAGACCCCGATTACATCCTCTCCCGCATTCGCGCAGGCGTTCTTGAACAGGGCACTGTTGACCTGCTTCGGGAGGCAGGCGTAGGTGCTCGAATGGATGAAGAAGGCCTCATTCACGACGGGTTCAAAGTGGCGTTCGACGGTCGGAGCGAACATATCGACCTGAAAGCTCTGACCGGTGGCAAAACCGTGATGGTGTACGGTCAGACTGAGGTCACACGCGACCTCCTGCAGACTCGCAAGGGTGCTGGCGGACTTAGCATTTACGATGCTGATGACGTGCAGCCACATGGCCTGCAGAGTGACAAGCCCTATGTCACCTTCGTGAAGAACGGTGAGACGGTCAGGGTTGACTGCGACTACGTGGCTGGCTGTGACGGTTTCCACGGTGTATCTCGCCAGTCGATCCCGGCAGATAAAATCAAGGTCTTTGAGCGAGTGTATCCCTTCGGCTGGTTGGGTGTTCTTGCCGATACCCCGCCAGTGGATGAAGAACTGATCTACGCCCGGCATGAGCGTGGGTTTGCGCTGTGCAGCATGCGCTCCCCAACCCGTACCCGCTATTACGTCCAGGTAGATGCTCAGGAAAAGGTCGAGGACTGGTCAGACGAGCGATTCTGGGGTGAGCTGAAAAGTCGTCTGCCGGAGGATGTGGCCAACCGCCTGGTCACTGGCCCATCGATTGAAAAGAGCATTGCCCCGCTGCGAAGCTTTGTCGTAGAGCCAATGCAATACGGGCGCATGTTCCTTCTGGGTGATGCCGCACACATTGTTCCTCCGACCGGAGCCAAAGGCCTGAATCTGGCAGCGAGTGATGTGAATACGTTGTATCGCATCATGGTCAAGGTCTACAAGGATGGTCGTACCGATCTGCTGAGCAAATACTCAGAGATATGCCTGCGTCGTGTATGGAAGGCAGAACGCTTTTCCTGGTGGGTGACCTCCATGCTTCACAACTTCGCAGGTACGGATTCGTTCAGCCAGCGAATTCACGAAACTGAGCTGGATTACTTCGTGTCGTCTGAAACAGGTCGGAAGAGCGTGGCTGAGAACTACGTTGGATTGCCTTACGAATCTATTGACTGAGTCTGAGAAATCTCCAGCAACGCCATTGGTATCGAGAGATGCCGGTGGCGTATTGCGTGGCAGCCTACGAATTCACTTGCAGTATGTAATATTTATGCTGTGAGAAAGGAAAGGTGGGAGCAGCAGGTGTCGAGATCGTGTTCGCAGTGTTAGCCGGACAAAATCGGTATGTGACAGATCAGTTTGGTTGGGTAGCCACCAGGGCATTGCATCTTACTTTTTCAGCATGATGCAACACCCTGATTCAGTAACGTTGCACTTGGCCTCGGAGCCAAGCGTCTTTCAATCAATAGCCGCTTTCGATCAGCTTGACCAAGTCACCAAGCGTTCTCAGCACAGGGGTATCAACACCCGCATTCCGGCCACGATCAGCGACGGCACCGTTTATGAAGTCGATCTCCGTCCGGCGACGTGCTTCTACGTCTTGAAGCATGGATGGCTTGTGGCTTACATGATTATCAAACGCGTGTTGGATGGCGGTTGCTACGTTACTTTGCTGAGCAGCAATTCCACTGGCATTCGCGACTGCAACCGTTTCCTTGATGATCTGGCTAGCCAAGCTTCTGCCTTGCTCCGATTTTCCGACACCGCCTACAGTCAGGCCACTCACTGCGCAGAGAGAATTCAGTGCCGCATTGAAAGCGACCTTCTCCCAAATTGCCACTTGCACGTCTGGGTTGGCAATGCACTCCAATCCAGCTGCAGTAAAGGCTTCGGCAATGTGATGGACGTTGGCATCATCCTCGCCACTGGCAGTCCAGATGTTGATATGCCCCTCACCGTGGCTACTGACTACACCCGGCTCAATCAAGTCTGCGGGGAAATTGGTCATACCGACAATGATGCGCTCATTTGGTACGACTGCAGCGATTCGCTCAGCGTTTCCCAGGCCATTTTGAACAGACATTGCCCAGGTATTAGGGCCGACCAGGTGCTTTACCGACTCAATCGCCGCTGAGGTGTGAAAGCCTTTGGTGAAAATGATGAGTAGATCGAATGGGTTTTGGAAGTCATCCGCGCGCCCGACAGGCAACATCACGGTATTGGAGCCACCATGTGATTTGAGGATCAGGCCCTGGCGCTTGATTGCCTGGATGGTTGGCTCGGATGCATCAATCAGGGATACCTCTTGCCCGCCAAGCGCCAAGCGCGCTCCAAAAAGTCCACCCATAGCCCCGGCGCCAATGACTGCAATTCTCATGATATCTCCACAGTATTTAGATTCGTCGCACCTCATGAAATCACGCAACGCCGCATCAGACAAATAAATGATTTTCGATGTGAAAATAGACAAAGCTTATATTTCTTCGGATAGGAACTGGTCGATTGTAGACTGGGATATTGGAGCAATTTCCCTGACATGGATGATCAAAAGGCGGATTCAACTGGCGATTAGACTGAGGCCGACCCAGGCCAAGAGGACACCGCCATGCCAGTCTCACACCCCTCTTTTAGGGTAGCAGCCGTCCAGGCAGCTCCCGTTTTTCTCAACCTTGACGCGACTATCGACAAAGCTATTGGCCTTATCGGGCAAGCGGCCCAAGAAGGCGTTGAGCTCATCGCTTTCCCGGAAAATTTCTTCCCAGGCTACCCCTTCTTTCTGTGGCTGGGCACGCCCGCCTGGTCGATGCAGTTCGTCCAGCGTTACCACGATAATTCGATGATGGTCGACAGCGTCGAATACAGGCGACTTGAGGAGGCGGCCAAGCGTCACAATATTCACCTTTCTATTGGATTCAGCGAAAGATCAGGGGGCAGCCTGTATATGGCTCAGGCCTTGATCAGCAATAAAGGCGTCACGTTAAGCACACGCAGAAAGCTCAAGCCCACGCTAGTGGAGCGCTGTTTGTTTGGTGAAGGGGATGGCAGCGACCTGACAGTCGTTGACACCAGTCTCGGAAAGATCGGATCACTGTGTTGCTGGGAGCATGTCCAGCCACTTACCAAATATGCAATGTATGCGCAGCACGAGCAGATACATATCGCAGCCTGGCCCAGCTTCTCACTGTATAGGGACGTTGCCTACTCGCTTGGGCCTGAGGTGAACACGGCTGTCACCCAGACGTATGCAGTTGAAGGTCAGTGCTTCGTCATCGCACCCAGCTCCGTTGTCAGCCCGGAGATGATTGAAATCCTGTGCATGAACGATGACGCTCGAAAGCTTTTGCCTGAGGGTGGTGGGCACGCCCGAATTTTTGGCCCAGATGGTTCGCCTTTAGCTTCTCCAATCGATGAGCATTCTGAAGGGCTACTACTTGCAGATTTGGATCTGGGAGTGCTCAGTCTCGCTAAGCTCGCTGCTGATCCCGCCGGTCATTACTCGAGACCTGATGTTACTCAACTTTTGTTAAACAAGTCTCCACGCCGACCCGTTGTGGTCATCAATGAAGGTCAAATAAACGAAACCAACATTATCCAGTCGGAGGAAGTGCCCGAAATAAATTGAGAGTGGTGAGATTCAACACGAAGATGTTGACCTCTCTGCAATTCAGCTCACTGCCTAATAACAATACTTGTGGAGCTCCTATGAAAAATTTCGCCGCGTGCGCCTGGTGTCCGGTGTAGCTTACGGCTTTGGTTTTTAAATAACATTAAAATTTGAATTCAAAGGTCACAAGCACATCATGAAATCGATGACGTATGAGTTTAAGATTGTACTTTTGCCTGCCTTGCTTTTCGGTATAGTAGGGCTTGACCGATTTGTGGTTCTATACCTGTTCCCGGTTATTATTCCGGAGCTTGGTTTGAACAACATGCAGGCAGGAGCTGTAGCATCTGTGTTGGCGTTCACTTGGGCGATATCAACTTGGGTGCTGGGGAGTTTGTCCGATAAATATGGACGAAAAAGAGTCCTTATTTATTCTAGCGTCTTTTTCTCCCTGATGACTTGGATGACTGCATTGGCAAAAAGCTTCACCAGTATGCTCGTGGTTCGAGGCTTACTGGGCGTAGGAGAAGGTGGCGTATTCAGCACCAGCGTAGCTGCAATCGCCATGGCATCACGGCCCGAAAAAAAGGGGATGAACTTAGGGATCCATCAGGCATTTTTCCCCCTGCTTGGAATCGGTCTGGGCCCCATCATCGCCACTCAACTTAATAACTACATGCCATGGGAGATGGTGTTTGTTGTGGTTGGCATTCCTGGTTTGATCTTAGCGTTTTGTATTGCCAAGGTTATGAAGGAGCCGAATGCGCCACTTGAACAAAATTCACCACACGAGAATGCTGGAGCGTTTGCAGCCCTGCGTTACCGAAATATATGGGTAGCAACGGTTGCCGGATGTTTCTTCCAGACTGGACTATTCGTATTCTCCACTTTCGTCGCGCTCTACCTAACAAAGGTCGTTGGGCTTGAGCTTGATACAGTCGGAATCATCATCTCCGGCTGGGGCTTTGGTGGTTTCATCGGCATGATCGCGATGCCCGCCATCTCAGACCGTTTGGGCAGGAAGCCAATCATGGTCGCCTGCGCCGCTGTGTACAGCGTTTTGATGCTGATATTTGCTTTGTACCCATTACCACCGGCGGCCATGTTCGGGCTGCTGTTCGTTGCGGGGATTTTTGGGTTTGGTACTGCACCTATTTTCCTGGCAATCATTCCCGCAGAAACGGTACCAAGCCGCATTGTAGGCAGTGCAGTAGGTATTCCAACCTGTGTCGGAGAAATGCTCGGTGGCGTTGTCATGCCCATTGTTGCAGGTGGGTTGGCTGACCAGTTTGGATTGCAATATCCAATGATAATGGTGGGGGTGGCGTTCGCAGCTATCGCTGTCGTCTCAATCGCTTTTGTGGAGACAGCTCCACTCGCGTTAAAGGCTAAAGGTGCTCCCTTGGCAACACAGGCTTGAGGGGAGTTTTCTTACCCGCCTCTTGGGTTCCTTGTGAGTGCAGCGACCGGTACTCACGAGGGCTCAGGCCAGTATATTTTTTGAACGCTCGACTAAAGTGCGCGTTACTTGAAAAACCCCAGTCATAGGCGATGTCGCTAATCAAGCGGTTGGCTGTGACTGGGCTAATCAAATCTTGCTGGCATGCTTCAATTCGCCGCCTAACAATAAACTCACCTACGGACAATGGCTGATGCACGAATGCTCTATGCACCGAGCTCAAAGACATTTTCAGGGCAGTAGCTACAGCATCTACAGTCAAACCAGGATCATAAAGATTATCCTCAATGAATTGCCTTACCCTTCCAGCGTGATAATTAGATAAACGTGAATTTGGCTTCTCATTGACTCCGCAGACGCCATCAAGGCCTATGCTTAACATTTCCAACAAAGGTTTTGCCAGATCGTCCATTTTAATATCTGGACTGCTCTCTTTCTCTTCAAATATATTAAGCATCAAATTTGAAATAATTCTGCCGATGCCGGTCATGGTATCGATAGGCAGGGCCACGGCATTGCTTGCCGCAGGAGAATATAGCCGCATTGTGTCCACTGGAATCCTAATGGAGCACATTCTGAAAGTTTCGAGAAGCTCGACCTTGTATTCGCTTCTTGTGTCATACAGCACCAACTGCCCGGGGTAGACTCGGCACATTCTGTCATTTTGAGAAAGATCACAAACACCCTCAGTTAGAAGGCTGAGTATGAAAAATTCCTCGGACTGAGTGTGATTGTTTGCTCTCTGTACCGCGTGCGGGGTAGCACGGAGGTCGATGAGATCGAGATTTCCGAGTGCATTGTGGGAGAGCGAGGCCTGAAAAGAAGTGCTAGCGCTGTGAGCCAACCTGGAACCAAGGCTACATTTGAGCTCCACGAAGTATTTTTTACTGATCTCGTTCCAGAAGCTAGGCACATCCGATCCGGGGACGGCTGCAGTGGTGATGAATGTACCCATTTCGAAAGCCCCACCTACAAATAAGAGTGAGTCAAGCAAGTTTTGTACCGAAGATGCCGTCTTGGTGACATGGAGTGTTCGGCGGCCTGTAGATTAACAAATTGCAGAGCGCCTATGCTCACTCATGTGCAAGACGCCCCGGAATGGAGCGCCTTGGGAGGATTTCAAAACTTGTAGGTATAGGTGGTGATCAGGCGGTTCTCGTCGTAATCTGCTCCTGCCAAGGTGGCAGAACCATATCGAGTCTTGACATCAATGTGCCGCCATTCAAAGCCAAGGCCGGCGAGTGGGCCACTCTGGATCACATAGTTTAGAACCAGGTTGAGTTCGCTCTCCACGTTCTTATCAAGGTTGTCGCCACGATCAATACCCGTACCTCTCATGTATCGAGTCATGAAACGCAGCCCGGGAATACCGGAAGCGGCGAAGTCATAGTCGTAACGGGCTTGCCATGAGCTTTCGTTTGGCTTGAAGAAGCCTAACGTCGACCAGTTAACCAAGTAGGGTTGCGGAGCATAGCCATTGAAAACGGGGAACCCATCGTCACCAAGCATGCGCTGGTAGGCAATTGTGAATGTATGACCTCCTTTTTTCAGGGCAGTCATGACGCCATATGCCTGGTTGTCGATATCCCCGTAAAGCGCCGCGCCATCTTCGGTGTTATGGTAATAGCGAAGATCAGTCTTCAGGCTATATCCATCCCCGAATGGAAGAACATGAGCTAATCCGAGATAATTTTGCTTATAGATGTCTTCCAGCTGGCCGTAAAAGTATGTTGCGGAAAGCGATTTACTTAGCTCGTAAGTTCCGCCCGCAAAATTTAGGCCGTCACTGCGGGCTACCCGACCACTCCCGGTCATTAAGTAAATCTTTTCTCTGTTAGATGACTCGCGTGATGCGATCTCAGTGATCCTGCCTGCGGTAACACTAAGACCGTCAATCTCTTTAGATTCAATGAGAGCGCCTTGGTAGGTGGTCACTAATTGGCGCGAGTCATCAATGTAGGCTACTGGTAACATCGGGCGAAGCTCGCCGACCTTGAGCTCAGTTTTTGAGAACCGGGCTTTACCTGTTACACCTGTACGCCCGTAAACTCGAGCTTGTGACTGGCTTGAAGCGTGATAGGGCAAGACGCTATCCGGGCCTCTGCCGCCGCCTCCGTCAAGCCTGTAGGCCCACTGGGAATCGACATCCAGGCCGAACTGAACGGGCCCTTCCGTGTAACCTGAGTTTATACGCAGATCGAAGCCTTGGCTCCAGCTGCCAACACGGGATTTTGGTGCATCGGACTGATGAAAGTCGCGGTCAATATAGGCATTGCGCATTCCTAAACTGACGGAAGTATCATCTAGAAAGTCAGCGTGCGCGACTGAAAAAGGTATTGAAATAGAAATACCCAGGACGAGCGCCCCATACAACCCTTGAGGGAAGTTATGCATTACTTCTCACCTTTATTATTTTTGGATGGTGAATCACAGCTGGCTCCCATCATGGGAGCCAGCTGGAACAGCTTTAAATTATCGAGCTTTTTCGATCAGAACGGATACTTGCGAGGAACGCTTTGAACACTGATCCAATGATCAGTTGTGAACTCTTCAATCGCCCACTCACCATTGAATCGGCCAAGCCCCGAGTTTTTCTCCCCCCCGAATGGAGCATGAGCTTCATCATTCACCGGGATATCGTTCACATGAGTCATCCCGGCTTTGATCTTGCGAGCGAAACGTGCACCACGTTCCAGGTCGCCAGTGAACACGGCGCTCGACAGTCCGAATTCACTGTCGTTTGCCAGCTCGAGAGCATGTGCTTCGCTGTCAGCCTTCTGAATGCCTACGAGCGGCCCAAAGATTTCGTCCCTGGCAATCTCCATGTTCGCTGTGACGTCAACAAACACATGCGGCGGTAGTACCTGACCATTAGGCTCTCCGCCTACTACCAGCTTGGCCCCTTCTTCATGGGCGCGATGGATCTTCTCAACCAGGCCCTGAAGCTGCTTTTGGTTGATCACTGGGCCGATCACGGTGTCAGGCAGGCTTGGATCACCCACCTCCAAGGCTTTGACCCGCGCTACATATTTGTCGACGAACGCATCGTACAGAGGGTTTTCCACAATGATCCGGTTGATGGCCATGCAAATCTGCCCTTGGTGCAGGAATTTGCCCATGACCGCAGCCGCTACCGCTTGATCGAGATCGGCATCAGCCAAGACCACGAACGGGCTGTTACCGCCCAGCTCAAGTGCCACATGTTTCAGGTGCTTCCCGCCACTGGCAATACGGCCAATGTTCGCTCCAACCGGGGTCGACCCTGTGAAGGAAATGAATTTGGGAACCGGGTGCTCAACGAAGGCGTCGCCGATCTCTGCGCCAGGGCCGACCAGAACACTGATTACTCCAGCCGGTACGCCTGCTTCTTCAAAAATACGAGCGCTGAGAAGACCACCAGTCACGGGTGTATCGCTCGCAGGCTTGATGACGACTGCGTTACCCAAAGCCAGTGCAGGTGCTACAGAGCGCTGTGTCAGGTGGAATGGGAAATTCCACGGGCTGATTACGCCGACAACGCCCAGTGGTTCGCGGTAAACGCGGTTCTCTTTACCTGGAACATTGGAGGGCAGAATGCGGCCATGGACACGTGCAGGGAACGAAGCCGATTCCAGGGTGATGCTACGCGCAGCCCCCCATTCAATTTGAGCTTTGATGCGGGTCGAGCCTGATTCTTTGATGATCCACTCGATGATTTCTTCCTTGCGTTCATCGAAGATCTGAACCGCACGCAACATAATCCCAGACCGTTGAGCAGGGCCCATTTCTTTCCAGGCTACTTGTGCCTCTTGGGCCGCAGCATAGGCTTCATTGAGATCTTCACGGTTTGCCTGCTCGATCTGGAGCAAGGTTTCACCGCTATAAGGGTTAGTGTCTTGAAGGGCCTTGCCGGCGCGACCCTCGCGCCATTTGCCTGCAATTGGCAAAAGATTCAAATCGGCGTAACGATCGGTTTTTTGCTCGCTCATGATGTACTCCTAGTCTCGAATTCAGGAATGCGCGTCGATGGCGCAGGTACGGATGTCTGAACGCTCTTTCGCTGCATTCTTGATGAGGACGATAGCGAAAATCGCGATCACTCCTGGTGCTGCACACAGTAGGAAATTGAGCTGAGTTGGCAGGTTCAGACTGAGCATCAAGCCGCCCAAGGCCGGGCCTGCCACACCACCGAACCGACCGATTGCTGAGCACCAGCTGACGCCCGTGCCACGGATCGTGCTTGGGTACTGCTGGGCTGCAAAAGCATGGATGACAGCCAAAGTACCGATGGTGGTGGCTCCCGCAATCAACAGCATGACGTTCAACACAAACGGGCCGGGCTTGATGCCTAGGATGCTGAGGGAAACCACCGCCAAGGCGAAGAAAAGGATCAGGGTAGCTTTGCACCCCCACTTGTCAGCGAGCCAACCTCCACCTAGGGCGCCGATAGTCGCACCGAGGTTCAGAATCACCAGGAACATCAGGCTCGATCCAAGGGGATAACCTGCAGCGACCATGATCTTGGGCAACCAGGTGTTCAAGCCATAAACCATCAGCATGCACATCCCGAAGCCGAGCCAGAGGAATACCGTACCAACCGCTCGGCCTTCGCTGAAAAGACGAGACAGAGGGGTGCTTGTCGAGGATTTCTCTACGGACTCAACGTGAACGTTGGCGATGTCTACGTGCGGATTAAGGCGTTGCAGCAGCTCTGCAGCCTTGGCCTTATCTTTGCTCAGCAAGAATGCCAAGGACTCAGGCAGTTGGCGGTACATCCAAGGCATCGCGAGCAGGGGCAGACCACCTACCAGAAACGTTGCTTCCCATCCAAATCTAGGGATGATCCAGATCGCTATCATCGCGGATGCCATAGCTCCTACGGAATAGAAGCTCAACATGATGGTGGTGAGACTGCTGCGACGAGCCGCAGGGGCCAAATCGTTCATCAAAGCCACGATATTGGGAATCGCGGCTCCCAGCCCCACGCCAGTGACAAATCGCAGGACTGCGAAGCTTGGTGCGTCCCAGGCAACAGCTGTAGCCAGAGCACAGCAGCTTGCTAGGCTCATCGAGCCCAAGATGATTTTTCGTCGACCTAACCGGTCGGCCAGGGGGCCGATAAGCACAGCGCCGAACATCATCCCGAACAGCGCGGCGCTGCCCATCCAACCTGCGTGAATTGGTGAAATTGCCCACTCTTCCATGAGACGGGGTACAACAGATCCGTAGATGACCAGATCGTACCCATCGAACAGCATGATAAACGAACACCAAAAAAGGAGCCCGTAGTGCAAACGCCCGAGTGGGGCGTTCGCGGCAGCTGATAGCGCACTTTGATTAGACATAGTAAGCACTTCTCTTGTTGTTATAATGTATGACAGATTTCTTAGTGAGGCTGGATAGTTACAGTTGGAACCTCAATGACAGTTGGTTCCGTGGAGTCCAGGGCTGCACGCAATGCTGCTTCAAACTTCTCTCGGGTATCCGCATTAACCGCTTTAACGCCATAGCCTTTGGCAATCGCACAGAAGTCCAAGCCAGGAACGTCGAGGCCTGGTGCGTTATCTACTTCCAATACGCCGGCAAACCATCTGAGGGCACCGTAGGTTCCATTTTTCAAAATCACGAAAACTACTGGGATTTTGTATTGGGCAGCAGTCCAAAGAGCGGTGATCCCGTAATTAGCGGAACCATCACCAATCAGTGCTACTACGCGGCGATTTGGCTCTGCCAACTGGACACCTACTGCGGCAGGCAAGCCGAAGCCCAAACCACCAGCTGCCGGGAAGTAATAGCTGCCAGGGTTTTGAAGGTTCATGCGCTGCCAGAAAGCAGTGGTCGTCGAAGTAGATTCCTTCACATAGATGGCGTCTGACGGGGCAACTGCGTCGAGAACCTCGAACAGCGAATCGGGGTGCAAGCGATTGGGTTCGTCTGCGGCGGCAGGGGCGATTTCACGCTGTGCTGGATAAGCGATGTCACGCTGCCGAACGGCTTCAGCCACAGCGCTTAGGGTGGCCCGGATGTTACCGATTAGAGAATCGCCCATTGGCGCGCGCGCGGCTTCTTGGGGGTCGGAGGTGATCTGAATCAGGCGGGCACCTGCCGGCAGGTAATCACCTGGAGCGAACTGGTGGTAGCGGAATACTGGAGCACCTACGACCAAAATCAGGTCATGACCATCAAGCGTTTTGCTAATCCCAGCGATAGCAGCTGGCAGTACGCCACGGAAGCTAGGGTGGCGGGTCGGGAACGGGCAACGTGAAGCGGATGGAGCCACCCAGACAGGCAGGCGAAGCTTATCCGCCAGCATCACTGCAGCGTGGTTCGCACGCGTGGCATCAACATCCGGGCCCAGAACCAAAACCGGGTTCTTGGCTGCGTCGAGGCGCTGAGCGAGCACCGCCAATTGCCGGGTATCTGGCAGGCCGGCAACTTGCACTTCGCGATCTACCAGATGCTCAACAC
Source organism: Pseudomonas sp. BJP69 (assembly GCF_007633355.1). Lineage (NCBI taxonomy): Bacteria > Pseudomonadati > Pseudomonadota > Gammaproteobacteria > Pseudomonadales > Pseudomonadaceae > Pseudomonas > Pseudomonas sp. BJP69. The sequence continues at coordinate 2,027,097 of NZ_CP041933.1, read as the reverse complement.
CTGCAGGAGAGTCCTGCTCCCAATCATCGTAGGGAATCGAAAGGTAAACGGGAGCCTTGGGCTCTGTGTTGGCGATGTGGATGGCCTGGCTCAGCGCACGTGGTACGTCCTGGGCGTTGGCGGGCTCGTAGCTCCACTTCACAAGGGGCTTGGGAAGTTGTGGCGCATCCACGTTTGCCAGCATCGCTTCGACGCCGATCATCGAACGAACCTGTTGGCCTGCAGTGATCACCAAAGGGCTGTGGGAGTACACGGAGTTGGTGAGCGCTCCCATGCCGTTTCCGGTGCCTGCGGCAGCGTGGAGGTTTACGAAAGCAGGCTTGCCGCTCGCCAGCGCATAGCCATCCGCCATACCCACCACTGCGCCCTCGTGCAAGCCGAGGATGTACTGGAAGTCCTCCGGGAAGTCTTTCAGGAAGGGCAATTCGTTGGAGCCAGGGTTGCCGAACATGGTGGTCATGCCATGACGGCGAAGCAGGGCGTAGGAGGCGGAATGTATTGTTTTCACTTAGAGAATTCCCGTTTGTACGTGACAGGACTATCGTAAAAAGCGCTTAAGAATCGAGCAAATCAATGTTTTGTGTGTACTATATAGACAGCCTTTATTTTGGTGCCTGTTATGCCCCAGTTCGATTTCAACCTCATCACGGCCTTCATTACGCTATATGAAACCGGCAGCGTGACCGTTTCAGCTGAGCGCCTTTGCGTCACTCAGCCGTCCGTCAGCTACTCGCTGGCTAAGCTTCGGGAGCAGTTTGACGATGCTCTTTTCGTGCGAAGTAGCCAGGGGATGCAACCCACCAGGCTGGCTGCTCAGCTGTACCCAGGCTTTAAGGAAGCCTCGAGGTGCATTGATACCGTGGTGGCAGATGCGAAGCGCTTTGAGCCAAGCCACTCCACTAGACGATTCAAACTTGCACTGTCTGACCTGGGAGAAATGGCCTTTCTGCCGGGCTTGATGCATAACTTCAATGTGACAGCTCCAAACATAGAGCTGGAAATTGTTCCTCTAGAAATTGAGTCTGTTGGCACTTGGCTGAGTGAGGGTCATGTTGACGCCGCAATCTGCAGCCGGACTCTTACCGCAGCTGGTATCTCATCAAAAACGTTACTTTCTGAACGTTACGTCTGCCTGCTTGATGGTGCTCACCCTCGTATTGGATCTGACCTATCCATGGAGCAGTTCAAGATCGAACCCCATGTGTTAGTCACCAGAACCTCAGGACACGGGATGGCAGAGGATGTCCTGCAGCGGCTTGGTATCAAGCGGAGAATTAAACTGAAGCTTCCCCACTTCTCAGTCCTGCCGAAAGTAATTCCAGGCACTGAGCTTCTTGTCATTCTGCCAAGCAGGATTGCCAAGAGCTTCTGCGAGATGCCGCTGCCTTCCAAGTTGAAAACAATGGAGTTACCGTTTGAGGTTCCATGCTTTGAAGTGACGTTGCATTGGCACTCACGCAGTGAGCAATCTACTGCGCTTACTTGGTTTATCAACCAAGTCCAGGCAGCAATTGGCGAAAACGAGTGATTCAACGGAGGTTGCCCACCTTTAGTGGTAGGCAACCATCGATTTATCTACAGTCCAATCTGCGAGCCCAGGTCGTAGACGACTTGAAGGCCGAGCACCGTGCCATTTCCGCTCACCTCAGCGCTTGGGTTGTAAAAGTTGCTCGGATTGAAGGTGTACTGAACGCTCGGCTCAAATGACAGGTACTTGGTTGCCTGCCAATGCATGTTCAGCTCGACCCGAGACTCTCCCTTTGACATATGCTGATCTCGGCCAGTTGCAGCGAAGCGCTGCTGATTCTGGAAATCAACTTGCTTGTCGGACAGGCGCAGGTAGCTAGCCTTGAGGCTTACAGAATCCTGAGGTCGACCGAATGGCCCCACTCGGGTAACACCAGCCTCTAGGAAATGCTCGAACGGCTGCGAGTTGTCAGCATTGTATGACCATGCCCCGAACACCTGCCAGGCCTGGCCAAGCGACTTGGGATCTGAGAGGTCATCACGAGCCACGGTCTGACTGAACCGGAAGATGGCCCCGCTGCTGCCTCGATGTTTCGAGCCATCAGAAATATCTATCTGCTCAGCGCTGTTGTGGAAGGCATTAAGCTCATAGCGGTATGGATAGGGGTTCTGGGCAATTGTCTGCTCAAGGCCCACCCCGGCGAGGCTGGTTGCTCCGCTGGCATTGCCCGGATCCCAGTGAACCCCCTTAGTTTTTTTAAGATAGTCTTCGGGGTTGGATTCGAATACACCACCGTGAACATACATATTGTCATTCACAGTGTATTTGGCATAGCCACCCCAGCTGCCATATGGGTAAGGCAGAATGCCGGTTGTGTACTCAATCAGTGGGTCGTTGCATGCTACGATAGTCCCACAGTTGGACACATAGAAGTAACGCTTGGCGTTAGTCCGACCAGCTGTAATTTGCAAACGATCATCCAGGAAATTCTGGCTGTACGCAAAGAGCGACAAATAGCCTGCATCGATGTCATTGTGCATCACCGAACCGGCCAGAGCACTGCCCACTGCACCTTGCCATTTATCGGCAGTAGGTACGCCCTCATTCCTCATCCAAGGGAAGAAAGTGTACTCGAAGTGAAAAGTACCCAGGTTGTTATCAAGTAGCTTGCCGAGGTCTAAATCGGCTCCTGCAAAGATCGCCCCCGCATTCGCAAAGCTGTGGGGGCGTGGCCCCGTGTCCAGATTTTTAAGAGATTGGTTCGTGACGACATAATGCAGTTTGAATGCGCTGTCATCTCCCAACGCAACGCTGGATAATAAGACTCCAGTGATTGCGGTGATGGTCAATACCGCTTTAAAACTTAATTCACGCACAGGGGTGCCCGCAAAGCTTTTATACTTATTCATACGTCTACCCAGAACTCAAAAATAGCTATTGACTTGCTTTTCAGTGAGCGATGCTTGGAATCGGGCCAGGGCCCCAAATCGACTCAAGGGTTCGGCTAATGGCGAGAAGCTCGTCATCTTGGCCAGGTAGGGAGTCAATCTCCATTCCTACGGGAAGCTTGGATTTTTCACCTAGGCCAATTGGAATGCTCAAGCCGGGCATTTTTACATTACTGCTCGGATCGGAGTTCCGGATGATGCGTAGGAAGTTCTCAGGGGTTCCGGCTTCTGGGCCAGTTTTGATTGCCACCTCAGGAACAGCAGGGAACAGAAGTGCGTCAATTTTGTTCTCTGCGAAAGTGCGCTTATAGAGTTCTTCCAGTCTAGGAAGGCTTTCTTTGATGGCTTGGTCATAGATAGGCTGACCCGCGACCATCTTTCCATCAGCACCAGGAACGAGTACCGGAACAACCATGTCGTTGAAAATGGCCTTGACGTCAGGGCTTGCTACCTGTGAAGCCAACTGGTCGAACGAGACACCAGTATTTTGCTCCTTCAGATATGCTGAGAGTGCTTTCTTGGCCTCAACAATCGCTACGGGAGTGGCTACTGCCGCAGCAAGCTCTTTGAGCTTAGGCATCTGAACTGGCACGACCTGCACGCCTGCTGCCTGGAGTTTTTCAAGTGCTTGACTTGCAGCTTTCCCTACGTCGCTATCCAGATCTGCCCAAAAGAAATCCGGTAGTCCGAGGCGGATTCCATTTGCTGGTTTTGCGGGCAATGGGTTTTTCCCGCTTAGAATTGAGTCGAGTAACACCACATCCCCGACTGTATTCGCCATGGGCCCTGCTGTATCACGGGTAGGGGAAATGGGGGTGATACCCTGACCGCTGTAGCGACCAACCGTGGGGCGGAAACCTAAGCAGCCATTCAACGCACAAGGTTCTCGAGTTGACCCACCTGTGTCAGTACCCAGTGCTATAGGCACCATTCTCGCTCCAAGAGCAACTGCGCTGCCAGATGACGAGCCACCTGAGATCCGAGATTGGTCGAAAGCGTTACGAATGCCGATCACATCTTTGGTGTGATAACCCAGGTTGTACCCCGTCACGCCAAACGCCAACTCATGCATGTTGGTTTTGCCGAGGATGATTGCCCCAGCGGCCTCGAGCTTGTCGATGATAGGGGCGTTCGCCTTAGGCATGAAATGGCGCAAGGCTGGAGTGCCAGCAGTATTTGCGAAACCTACAACTTGAATGTTGTCTTTGATGGCAATCGGGACGCCATCGAGTGGCCTGCATTCCCTACCGCTTGAAAGCCGAGCATCGACCTTTTTAGCTTCCGCCAAGGCACGTCGGTGATCTACAGCGATGAACGCGTTGAGCTGGGGGCGTGCATCAATCCGCTGTAACCAGTATTTGACTACTTCCTGGCTGGTGACCTGCTTGCTGCAGATTGCCTGAGCGGTCTGCTCAGCGCTGAGGGTGTAGAGAGGGCTCAGAGCTTCCGCAGCGTAGCTGTTTGAAATTCCGGATGTGATGGCCAAAGCCAGCAGTGCTGTTTTTTTATTCACGTTAGGTTTCCGAGGTTTGGCCGATACCCCTCCGGCACCGGTGCCTCATTTACCCATACGGAAAACTACTCAAAAATCCTCATAATTGAGGATGTGTTCAGTGGGGCCGGCCCCGAACCGCCAGTTCGGTACGATTGCTTGCACCAGTTTTGTGCATCGCATTCTTGAGGTGCGTTCTGACTGTGGTAAATCCAATACCCATCAAACGTGCGATCTCCTTGTCGCTGCAACCTGCTGCGACGTGTTCGATCACCGATACCTCCCGCCTGGTAAGGCCCACGCCAGGGGGCGGAGAGACGCACGACAACGACTGTTCGAAATAGGGCGTTAGGGCGTTCAGCATGGCCACATCGCGATAGTTGAATGATGGCTGGTCGGCGCTACGCCATATCCTCAGGTCTCCGATGTCGCGCCCTTGATCAAAGAAGAAGACGTTGATCCCGTGGTGCATACCGCATGGCTTCAGAAAATCAACGTAATGCTCACTGGCCTCGAGCGATTTCCGGTCGATCACATCATCTACACAGGTCGCTGTCCTCAATGACCGCATTTTCCAGGTGACGATGTCATTCACATGCCTGTGGCTGTCGTATTCGATGAGCTTGCGGGAATCGATGTTCAGCGATACACAACGCGTGGAAACTGCGCGCCTATCGTCGCAAACGTATGAAGCCCCGAAGTCGGATTTGAGAAGCTTGGTAACATCCACCAGGATTTGACGCCTCACATCCTCCTGGTCACCACCAGAGGCTTTGAGCCTCCAGATGACCTGTGTGAAGAGGTCAAGCTCGTCAGTGGTCATGTCCACTTGATTATTTTTCATGATCGACCTCCTACAAGAAACGCATTTCCTTAGCAAAAAGCGTACCTCGACTGTGTGCGGCTGACCCTTTCCGAGAATTTTTGGGGACAAACCATTCAAGCCCACTCGTGCATCCTGCTCGGTCTGCATTGCGGCTGGCAGGTAAAGCGGATTCTGGAGTGAGGTTGCTGCTGGGCCGCTTGTGCCTTAGATTGCGGCCACTTATAGGCAGCACCCCACACCCAAGGATACGTCCAGATGCAGCCCCTCCATGAATGGGAAGTTCAGCTTGCTGGCGGCAACTCCATGCTGCTGCACAACATTGCTTCGCACAACGAAACGACCGGTCACTTCTAGTGCCTCAACAATTAATTCGAGAAAGTTGAATATATAACCAAACCCTCGCAAGGTGTGAATGCGAAATCGCAGTACCAGAGTGCAAAACCGCAGGAACACAAAGCGAAATCACAGTAATCAAGTGCGAAACCACAAGACAATACTGCGACGTCGCAAGCAACTATTGCGATTTCGCTTACAGGTAGTCGAATCGCTGCTAGAGCGATACTGACTTTGCGTCAAGTATTTGAGTGTCGAGAGGTCTCAAGGTGTGCAGAAAGCCACGACAAACGTATCCTTTATCAACCTGGGCGTTGGAATAAATCTCATCTTCGACCCTAATTGCAGCTCGCCGAATCTCTGAGAGATATGCAGTTTTATAGCCATCGGTAACGTCCACGGACTGCCCCTCCCCGTCATGATCGCAGAGGACTTTAATATAAAACGCTCCAACCTCAGCACGCTCAGCAATAGAAATGAAAATGGCTCGAAGAATTTTCCGTGGGAGATGCTTCCTATCGATAAGACTTTCAGAAACTTTAGTCAAAAAGTCCCTGACATTCGACTCACTAATTTTGGGTTGATCGACACCAGCAAATACGTAATCACCGCTAGTTTGCCTCATCGCATATAGCAATTGACAATACGCAGAGTCATTGAGTACCAAGTGGAATTCCTCGGAGTTTTTTAGCGAATCAGACTCATCAGCTTTGTCACGAAGAGGTAATACAATATACCTGGTTTCATGACAAACATAGTCTTTCCTGATCTTCTCAATTTCGCCAGGACGAACACCCGAAAAAAGCATAAAGAGAACAGCTGCTGATGCAGTTTTAAATGAGGTTGGGACTTCGCGCCGTGGCTGAGCATCACCAATTTCAATTGCACTTGAGATAACAGCTCCAAGCTCGTTTGGATTTACCCGAATCTTGTCGCGCTTGTTGTCATGCCAATTGCCAAGCGCAGTCATGATATCCACCGGATTGTAAGTATAAATACGCACCCCTGCCTCATCCTTAAAAAAAACGATGACATAAGAGAAAACCGAGCCCAATAACGAAACCGCTTTATTAGCCGAACGGTTGCGCGGCTGACTCATTTCCCCACTAGCCCTCATCACTGGCGCAGTTGTTTTAGCATGCAGTTCAAGCACAATGTCATTCGTCACAGCGATCAACGCTAGATCACCGTACACAGGTCTGATGTAGTTATCGTAGGTTTTCGTATAATCGCCAATAGTGCTTTTAGCAAGTTTAGTTTTATTAGCAATCATCGATTCAAAGGCTTCATTAACAGTAATGCTTTCCCTCAGGCTCTTTTATGCTCCTCAACCAAAATCACATCAAGGTTAGCGTAGATCTTTTCAGCAACCTCCCTGATAACTGGTAGTTTCGTAGACTTGTAGTCGAAGACGTCAATCTTGCGCCGCTGATCTTTAAAGGTTTTTCCACCGGCTTTGGTGACGCGTAAAGCCAAGCCTTTTGTATGAGTGTCATACACATAAATCTCAGACTTACCCTCAGGGCAAACCAGGTCTCTAAGCGCATCTTTAGTGAAATTGATCTTCAATGCCACGCCCACACTCCTTCCTGGCTCTAAACCGTTGATTTCCGCAAGATTTTCGTGTCTAATCGCCAGCTCACATCGCGCCCCGATGGTGAAATTGGTAGACACATCGCACTTAAAATGCGCCGCCGAAAGGTGTGCCGGTTCGAGTCCGGCTCGGGGCACCACTAAACACCCCTTCCTTCGCAAGACCCGGCCATCAGCACCACATTCCTGCTGATCTATCTCTCGTGCCTAAGCTATGTGAGCCTTCACATGCCTTAAAGCTGTCTAAAAAACGATCAATTCATTCGACTCGATAGCTTAGTAGCTCTTGGTAGCGGGCTTGGTAGCTGCGCCGGCAGCTCAACTCAGCACCCAACAGCCCTGCTCAGCTCTCACAAGCCCTCGGCAGCGGTGCAATACTCACTTCAAGGCTTTGATTCTCAAACCTTTTAAGCTCAAGTAAGCCGAGTTCAGCTCTCGTAAGCTTTCAACAGCTCTCGTAAGCGGAATGAGGGGCAGAATGACTTAAAATCTGTCGGCGTGAGCCTTGCGGGTTCGAGTCCCGCCACTCGCACCAAATTCCCCTGAAAAGGCGCCTGCATGGCACCTTTTTAGCGTCTGGCAGCAATGTTTTGCGCAGCTGCTAAAGTGGAGCATACATTCGCCCACTGGAACGCCGCCATGCGCTACTCCCTATTCGATGGTCAACGCGACATCATCATCCTGCTTGCCCGCGTGCTGTTGATGATCCTGTTCGTCTTGTCAGGCTGGGCCAAACTGACCGGTTTCGACGGGACCGTCGCCTACATGACCTCCCTGGGTGCCCCCGCCCCCATGCTGGCGGCCGCAATTGCGGTACTGATGGAGTTCGTGGTCGCCATCCTGCTGATCGTTGGCTTCTATACCCGGCCACTGGCAGCGCTGTTCGCGCTGTTCGTGCTGGGCACCGCGCTGATCGGCCACCCTTTCTGGAACATGGTCGACCCCGAACGCAGTGCCAACATGACCCAGTTCCTGAAGAACATGGCCATTATGGGTGGCCTGCTGCTATTGGCCGTGAGCGGCCCTGGGCGCTTCTCCGTAGACGGGCGCTGAGTCAGTCGTCGCAGTCATCGAACCACGCCGGGTGCTCGAGCCGCTCTTCATCAAGGTCATCGAAGTCACCCGGCGTTTCGTCTTCCTCCAGCTCATCTTCGGCGCCCTGGGCGTCCGCCTCGTGTTCCACGTCGTCGCCATAGAGGAATTCGTGATCGAGCAGATGATCGTGCTCCGGCTCGTGAAGGTCGTCTTGGTCGCGCATGCTGGCTCCTGAAGTGTTTGGCAGGCCTGTATAGGCCGATCGAGGTGCCGGGTCAATGGGGGCTATTAATGCACCGTTAATGCCACCAGCCCAATCTGCAGGCTCTCCCTTCAAACGTTGCTTGCCCGCCTTCATGGCGGGCTTTTTTTCGCCCCGCCAATGACTCCGCCCCAAATGACAGGCTGATCACCTGCGCTTCACGAAATACCGACATCTGCTTGCGCACACTGACCCCGCTCCGTACGTTCTTGCAGCCCGCCGCACATTTGCCGCGGGCTTTTCTTTGTTCGACAGCCTGTGGCTGCTCACCCTCATGATCTGGAGCAGTTTTCCCCTCCCGCGCAAGGTCTATGCTGATCCGGCCATCACCCAAGCTCATTCGGATAGACACGGAGGCTCCTATGAAAGCTGCTGTTGTTGCGCCAGGCCGTCGCGTGGACGTTGTCGAGAAAACCCTGCGCCCACTGGAACACGGCGAAGCGCTGCTGAAGATGCAATGCTGCGGGGTATGCCATACCGACCTGCATGTCAAAAATGGCGACTTCGGTGACAAGACCGGTGTCGTGCTGGGTCACGAAGGCATTGGAGTGGTTCAGGAGGTAGGCCCTGGTGTCACTTCGCTCAAGCCCGGCGACCGCGCCAGCGTTGCCTGGTTTTACCAGGGCTGTGGGCACTGCGAATACTGCACCAGTGGCAACGAAACACTGTGCCGCGAAGTGAAGAATTCCGGCTACACCGTCGACGGCGGCATGGCCGAGGCCTGTATCGTCAAGGCCGACTACTCGGTCAAGGTGCCTGATGGACTCGACTCTGCAGCGGCCAGCAGCGTCACCTGCGCCGGCGTCACCACCTACAAGGCCGTGAAAAGCTCCAACATTCGCCCCGGCCAGTGGATCGCCGTCTATGGCCTCGGTGGCTTGGGCAATCTGGCCCTGCAATATGCGAAGAATGTGTTCAACGCCAAAGTGATTGCCATCGACGTCAACGACGAGCAACTGCGCTTCGCCAGCGAGATGGGCGCCGACATGGTGGTCAACCCCCGCACCGAGGATGCAGCGAAAGTCATTCAGGCCAAGACCGGTGGTGCCCATGCAGCCGTGGTTACGGCAGTAGCCAAAGCCGCATTCGACTCGGCGGTAGACGCCCTGCGTGCCGGTGGCCGCCTAGTTGCGGTCGGCCTGCCCTCCGAAGCCATGAACCTGAACATCCCCCGCCTGGTACTGGACGGCATCGAAGTAATCGGCTCGCTGGTGGGCACGCGCCAGGACTTGCAGGAGGCCTTCCAGTTTGCCGCAGAAGGCAAAGTCGTGCCGAAGGTGACACTCCGGCCGATCGAAGACATCAACCAGATCTTCGACGAGATGCTGGAAGGCAAGATCAAAGGCCGCATGGTGATCCAGTTCGAAGGTTGACCTGCTGACTACGCGCCGAAGATTACCACTGCACAGCCCGCAGACAATCCGTTGCGGGCTTCGCTTCCACCGGTCAATTTCTGCCCATTGGGGCAACGCTCAAGTTCGACCGCGCGTTCATGCCCTGTAGCAAAGGGGTCACCCCGTCCACGAGTGGCGACGTTGCGCACGCATGGCTACGAATACATTGATGATTGCCAGCACCGGCAAACACTTGGCCGGCCGGCCTACCCTCATGCGGGCAATCGGCAGCCGCTTCTTTGAGAATCTTGTCCAACGATTCAACCATGCTGGAATAATCCATTCCTGACTCCGTCGTTGGTGAACATCGCTTACGTTCAACCATAGCTGAGAAACATTTCAACAGTACGCTGGGAAATACCCTGATACAGACCACTCCCTTCAGTGAAGCTGACCGATCACCGGCATACCAGGTTCAAAGAAAAATCTCGCACTGTTCGACGTGAGGGTTTTAATGGTCTGTACGGCTTGTACTTGCAGGAGACAGCAATGACCATTCGCAGCCTGGCCAGAATTCTTCCCCAAGACCCCAGCCGTCCAGGCTGGGTGCTTGGATGGGGTGTACTAAGAGACCGCTACCCCTGGCATTTTGTCGATGTCTATGCCGACCAGCAAACAGCACAGGCAGAGGCGCGGCGGCGCGGCGCGGGCTATGTGGTCGAGCATGGGTCACACCGGCTGGGGTCGAAGGAATTCATCTGTGGAACGAGCCTGCCGGAAGGCTAGCGCTGCGTTACTCGCTGCTGCGCACAAAAATCCGACAGAGTGACCAGGGCATCACCGCCGCGTGAGCTAAAGTTCTTGATGAACACACGCAACGTGAGATACCCATCATGATAAAAAGTGAAGCAGAAGAGGTGATCGAGCGTATCAGGCAGGATCTCGAGAAGCATGGTGTGAATATCGGCTTTGTACAAGAAGTTACCATACCGTATTTCGGTTGTGATCTTGACCACTACGTTGCGCAGGTCAGCGAGGCGCCAGGAAACTTGGTCAAACGCATCCTGATACACGATGAGGCCTTATGGAGGGTGTTCAGGCGAGGTGATGTGCCTCGCTGCAAGATCAGTGAATGCCAATGCCGAGGCGAGCTGTTCGGCATGCCCATCATGATAGAGCCAAGAACCGATGACTCTTACACCATCCTGTACAACAACGGTCAAACAGGGTTTTGAGCTAACCGACGTACCCTCCGCAGGCTTTTAGCCTGCGGAGAACTCTAGCCGAGGCGCGACTCAGCATTTTACCTTCCACAACTGGTCAATTCGCGTCGTGTAGGATTGGCTCATCATCTCCCTCTTCATGCCCCAATCCGGCACCGCGGGCACACTGGCAGTGCGCACTGTACCCCTCCCCCAGCGCCCATTGATGTCGTCCATGACCGCCATCAATCGGTCGCACGCCACCGACTGCTTCAGGGCAAAAAGATCTTCTGAAAATTCGCCCGGTTGTCGAAGGTCCATCAACAGCACCTCGGCCTTGCTGTAGCGAAACCCGGGGCGGAAGATTTGCTCGACCGCTGCCGTAGCCAGCCCGGTCATGAGCAGTGTGTCGCAGGTCGGATAGGGCAGCTCCACCAATGCTCCCTGGGCGTGGTGTGGCTCCTGCGGGTTGAACATGCCGGTGCGGATGCTGACGCGCATGCGCTTGCACAGCGAACCCTGGGCACGCAATTTTTCCGCCGCACGGCCAACGTAGGTGGCCACTGCCTGCTTGATCGGCGCCAGGTCAGCAAGCCGCCTGCCGAACATGCGGCTGCAGCATATTTCCTGCTTCGGCGGCTCGACCTCATCCAGCTCAAGGCAGGGCGTACCGGCCAGCTCCCGGGCCGTTTTCTCCACGACCACGCTGAACTTGCGTCGCAGCGTCCAGGCATCGGCCCTGGCCAGGTCCATCGCCGTATGGATGCCCATTGCCTCGAAGTGGGCGGCCATGCGCCGGCCAACACCCCACACCTCCTTCACCTTGGTATTGCGGAGCACCCAGTCGCGCTTGAACGCATCGGTAATGTCCACAACCCCGCCCGTCTGGGCCTGTATGCGCTTGGCCGTATGGTTGGCCAGCTTGGCGAGCGTCTTCGTACCGGCGATGCCAACGCCAACCGGGATGCCCGTGCATTGAAAGACTCTTGAACGCACATTTCGCCCAAACAGGGTCAGGTCGCCCTGAATTCCGGACAGGTCAGCGAAGCACTCATCGATACTGTAGACCTCGGCGGCAGGCACCATCGACTCGATCAGCGACATGACGCGCTCGCTCATGTCGCCATACAGCGCGTAATTGCTACTGAAAGCCTTGATGCCGTGGCGGCGTAATTTGTCCTTGGCCTGGAAATACGGTTCGCCCATCTTCACGAAGGGTTTTGCGTCGTATGACCTGGCAATCACGCAGCCGTCATTGTTGCTCAGCACCACGATCGGGGTCTTGGCCAGGTCGGGCCTGAACACACGCTCGCAGCTCGCGTAGAACGCATTGCAGTCGATGAGCGCGAAAACCGGGTCACTGCGCATGGTCACGAACGCTGTAACGCACAACGCCCCATACCACGAAGTCATCCCCTTCCATGATGTACCGCGCCGGGTAAGCGGGGTTTTCAGACTTGAGGATCACCACCCCGTCGCGGCGGTGCAGGCGCTTGCACACCGGCTCGCAGTTGACCGCGGCAATGACGATGTCGCCGTGCTCCGCCTCACGGCCACGGTCTACGATGACCAGATCACCTGAGTAGATGCCAGCGCCTTGCATGCTGTCGCCTTCAACTTTCACCAGATACACATGGGGTGCGCGGATGTCGAACAGCTCATCCAGGGAAATATGGCCTTCCAGGTGGTCTGCGGCAGGCGAAGGGAAACCGGCCGGAACGTGGAACGAGTACTGCGGGAAGGATTCGGTGCCGCCAGTCGGCGGACCGAGATAGGTGATGGTCATGACGGAAGGTCCAATGCAAACTGTATGCATATACAGTAAATCCGGCATTGGGCATGCGGTCAATCACGCACGGCGAAAATTCTGACGGACGAGAGGTGGATTATGTGCGGGCGCTACTCGATCTACGAGTCGATGGATCACTACCTGCGCCAGCTCGCGCTGGACCTGGTGGTGATCAATGGCTACGACCACGAGCCGATCAACCGCTACAACGTTGCGCCGTCCACGCGCGTGGAACTCGTTCGCCAGCGTGGTGACGGTTTGTACGTGGACCGGGTCAAGTGGGGTTGGTCGCCTGCCTGGGCCAAAGGCAAGCGCCCGGATCCGATCAATGCTCGAGCCGAGACGGCAGTGACAGGTAAATTCTTCAAGGCGCTTTGGCCGAACGGCAGAGCCCTGGCGCCTGCCAATGGTTGGTTTGAGTGGCTCGCGGACCCAGCGGACCCAAAGCGCAAGCAGCCCTGCTACATCACCAGTGCCGACGGCGGCCCGCTTTTCTTTGCGGCGCTGGCAGAGGTGCACCACGGCGTGGCACCGGATGAGCGCGATGGCTTCGTGATCATCACTGCAGCCGCAGACCAGGGGCTTATCGACATCCACGACCGAAAGCCTCTGGTGCTGACGCCGCAATTGGCAAGGGAATGGCTGGACCCCGCCACATCGGCGCAACGTGCGGCGACGATCATCGAAAAAGGCTGCCGCCCCGCACAGGATTTCCGCTGGTTTCCGGTTGGAAAAGCAGTGGGCAATGTTCGCAACGAGGGGGCGGAGTTGATAGAACCTGCCAATGATCGGGACCGTCAGGGGGACCTGGGGTTTTGAAGCGGGTAGCCGGGCTTCCCGCTTCGCAGGCGCTCATTAGCCTGCTTCCTCCACCTGCTTGTAAATGCGGAATCCCCGTGCTTGATAGTTTTGAAGGGCAGCAGGATGGTCAAGTGTGCACGTGTGCACCCATACCCGCTCTGTGCCAGGCCACTCCCATGCAGATAGGGCGGCGTGGCTCAACAGCGCCCCGCCGAACCCGCTCCCTATGAACTGCGGCGCCAGCCCGAAATATCGGATCTCAGTGTTACGGCCATCGGGACGATAAAGCTCGTAGTAGCCGGCAATTGCACCTCGGTGGTAGGCAACCCACGTTCGATGGCAATCCTGCTCAACGAGTGCCCGCCAATCGGCGTCACGCCAGGTATCAAGATCGCCCCATTCCCAGGGCGCGCCTACGAGTTGGTAGAGGAATTTGTTGAATAGCGCCTGAGGCACTTCGCACTCGATAATCTGTAGGTCATGCCGCTGGGGCTTCGCCTGCAGGTCTGAAGCCGAAGTCATTTCCAAGTAGTAGGTAGTGCAAGAACGATTCATTACGGGCACCCTTTGCTCCCTTTCGTGCGCGGACAAGCATGCCAGCAACAGCTTGATTTCGGCCAGCCCGCACGTGCGCCTCGTAAGGGGCGCAAGACAGCGTCGTGGCCGGGGCTCAGCAGTACGCAATCAGGCGTAGGGCTAATGCCTGTCAGTTACGTAATTTGGGGCCGCTTTGCGGCCCTTCGCGGGCACGCCCGCTCCCACAGGGGATCGCGCATTTCCTGAGTTCAGCGCTTGAAACGTGTGGGAGCGGGCGTGCCCGCGAAGGGCTGCAAAGCAGCCCCAGTAACGCTTAACTGACAGGCATCAGGCGTAGGGCTGCCTTTAGTTTAGGAACGTTTGGCATTTTTTGACGCGCAAATAAAAACCCCGCAGACGTTAATCTGCGGGGCTTTCGAATGGTGGAGGCCGAGGTCGGAATCGAACCGGCGTAGACGGATTTGCAATCCGGAGCATAACCACTTTGCTACTCGGCCTCAAAGTCGGACATAGCAGCTTGCGCTTTGCTATCCCCTTGAAACACTGAACCTTTTTCAAAGTTCGCTGCGTTTCGATGGGCGCCATTATGTCTTCATTCTTTTAACCTTGCAACCCCCTCGACGAAAAAAAATTTCAACGGGTTCAAGGTGTTAGCGCAGGCGGCCGAGTTTACTCCACAAACCCACCAAGGTGTTCTCCACCGCGCCACTGGCTGCCACGCCGATTCGCTCCTGCAGGCTTTTACGCTCGGCATAGTGCAGGTGGAACAGGTTGGCGTTGCGGGCACGTTCGCTCAGGTACTCGTCGCTGGTCTGCAAGGTATCCACCAACTGGCGGTTCAGGGCCGCCACACCTAGCCACACTTCACCGGTAGCCACTTCGTCAATGTGCAATTGCGGGCGATAGCGGGCAACGAAGTCCTTGAACAACTGGTGGGTGATGTCGAGGTCTTCCTGGAACTTCTCCCGGCCTTTCTCGGTGTTTTCGCCGAATACGGTCAAGGTGCGCTTGTATTCGCCAGCGGTCAGCACCTCGAAATCGATGTCGTGTTTCTTCAGCAAGCGATTGACGTTGGGCAGTTGCGCCACCACGCCGATCGAACCCAGTACGGCGAATGGCGCACTGACGATCTTGTCGCCGATACAGGCCATCATATAACCACCGCTGGCAGCCACCTTGTCGATGCACACGGTCAGCGGGATGCCTGCCTGGCGAATGCGCGCCAGCTGGGAGGCGGCCAGGCCGTAGCTGTGCACCAGACCACCGCCGCTTTCCAGGCGCAGTACCACTTCATCGCGTGCGGTAGCGAGGGTCAGCAGGGCAGTGATTTCATTGCGCAGGCTTTCAGTGGCCGAGGCCTTGATGTCGCCATCGAAGTCCAGGACGAACACGCGGCCCTGCTCGTCAGCCTTGCCTTTGCCCTTCTTCTGTTGTTTCTCCGCCTTGGCCTGCTGCTTGCGCAGCGCCTTTAGCTGGGCCTTGTCGAGCAAACCGGATTCCAGGCGCTCGCGCAGGTCCTTGTAGAACTCGTTCAGACGGGTGACCTGCAACTGCCCACCCGATTTGCGCCGCCCTTTGCCACGCAGCCCGGCGATGGCCGATAAAACCACCAGAATGGCGATGACCAGGGTGGCGGTTTTGGCGAGAAAGCTTGCGTATTCGGCAAGAAACTCCACAGTTGTCCTCAATGCCCGGAATTAAAGGGCTACGCTACCATGGCTTGTGACACTTTGGTACGGTCTTGTGACATTCCGAAGCATTTGAGGCAGGCTCAGCGGCGGACCTTTTGGGCACCCTTCTGGGGCCTTTTCGCCTGCGCACGAGGGGCCTTATCGCCCCAGAGCGAGCCCATGAGGGCCACACGGGGGAACCTCGGTGAGTAGAAGCAATGAGGTGGTCTCTCAGATTTTTCTATCAGATTTTCATCAGGGGCCCTTGAAGCGAGCGTATAGCCAGAAGGCCACATGAACAGCCACGCAGACCCAGTAGGCAGCGTGTAGCGTGTCCATGAGGTTCTCCGGGTGATTAAGAAAGGGATCTGTGGAACCGAATGTCAGTGAGGCCATGCTGTTTAGCTACTTCAAGCAGGCCCTCATAATCCTTTGGCCATCCTTCATCTGGCGATTCACTGCATGCTCCAGATTGAAGCAACGCAAAGCACAATGCTGCATGAGGGGTCAGAGACTGAACCGCTATCTTGGTCACGACACGCTTATTTTTGAAGGTGTAACACAGTGTGCAACTCATTGGCGGCCCTGCGTTGCTCAAGAAGCAGATCCCAGATCTTAGCCCCCCAAAGCATTGCAATAAAGAATTTTATTAGATGGTCTTCAAGCCCAGCTCAGCGGCTCTCTGCGGGGTCAGGTTGCCCTTCTTTACGGCAGCACGTAGTCCCTTCTGGGTGTTCTTGTGGGGCGCCTTGGCCTTATTGGTGTCTACCCACTTACCCGGTTGTTTGCCTTTGGGTAGCTTCAACTGTCCAGCGCAGAGACCCGACAAAGGTTCTGGACGGTGGCATGAAGGAACAAACAGGAAGACTCTACGATTGATTGGGTGATGCCAGTATCAAGCTGGCGCTTGCCCAGCGACGGGCGAATAGGACAGCCCAAATCTGGACCGTCCTCTTTACGGAGTATCTTCACGAAATTTCGGGGAGATGGAACGAATGCAATTTCTGCATCCGTAAGCCGTGCCCCTGCCGGTCCCTCTTTAGGTCCGGTCTTACGGGGCTTCTTTCAGTTGCTCTTAGGCAGCCGTAACGTTCAACACATAGGAGTCTGAGAAACCACCGTCAACGGTTGTCACAGTAATGATTGCCTTGCCTGCCTTGAGAGCCTTAACGGTCCCGGTAGCAGACACAGAGGCCACAGGCTCACCAGCATCATCGGAGTCATCAGAGATGGTCCATACGACATCCTTGTTGGCGGCATTGCTTGGGGCAACGGTCAGGACGTTGGTGTACGAATCACCTACAGCGAGGTTCTTAGAGGCGTCCTTGAAGAACACGACTCTCACCTTCACGGGTGAATTATCGAAGCTGATGCGAGTGATCATCGGAAAGTCCACCATCTCGGTCTGGAGACCATCGGCGGTCAGCTTCACCTTGACCTTGCCGTTAGCCACGATGTCCACCACGGTGCCGATCTCAAAATCCCAACCTTGAGCATTTGCGTTGCGGGTCGCTTGGATCTTCCAGATGTCACCCTCACGGTTCTCACGGTAGCTCAGCGAGGTGAAGTACTTGGGCAGCAAGAACAGGCCATAGTCAGCACCGCTATAAAGCTGCACAGAGGCGCCAATGAGGTCCTCAATGTCACCCACGCCAGCACGCTGGGCAGCACGCTCAAGAACGGCCACGAGGCTCACAGGCAACAGGACCACGAAGTCAGACAACGAGGTGCCTACGGTCTGGTTGATGTGGGTCGTCAAGAGGTCGATAAGATCCTCAGCGATCTCTACGGGCTTGCCGGTTGGCTTGGCCTCAGAGAACATTTCGGTACTTGGAGCGTCCGAGAGGATCTTAGCGATGCTCCCAGCGGCACTAAGCTCGATGTCACGAAGCATCTTGTCAGCGGTCTGAGCCAAGGACCCTACAGTCCAACCGGCCTGAATGTGGTGATCGAGGATGGTTGCACGATGGCTGATGACCAGAGCGGTATCGGTTCGCTCCGTGAAGATCACAGACCCGGCCAGGACTTCGCCTTTGCTGATGGTTTGGTTATCCCAGTTCTTGCGAGGGTCGAAGGTGACGGTACGGTCAGCCATGGCGATGATTTGTTGACCAGTGGCCTCAGAGCCAGCCGGACGGAACTCACAAGGGGTTGCCTCCATGGCAGCCTCTCGCCACTCATCACCGTTCAAATAGTCCTCAGCGGCCTCCACGAGGGCCTGCACATAGACAGACGGATCGGTGGCCGCTTCGGTCTCGCTTCGGATGTCACCAGCGTTGAAGCGGATCGACCCAGCCTCATGGCCCGGAGTGTCGTTGAAAACGGCAGTGGTGTAGGTGGACGGCTTGACGTATTGATTAGGTTTCATGGGAATTGGTCTCCTGAATTAGATTGAATGAAGGTGTGTGCGTGGATTACCAGCCAGCGTTGCCACGGGAGGCAGCGCGCATACGCATACCGTGCTCCTTGATGGCAGCGGCTCGGGCTTCGCGCTGGGCCTTCGCTTCGGCAATCTCACGGGGGGTGTCTTCGCGGCAACGCTCAGCAGCTTCACGCACTTCTTGTAGGCGCTTCTCATGTTCGGCTTTGTTTTCCCGCTTGGTCTCGAAGTAAGTCAGAGCGTCCTCTTGGATGGCCTTGAGGGACAGACCGGCTTCGTCGAAAGCCTTGATCACTCCGAACTTAGCGCCGTTGTTCCGGCCACATTGGGCCATCAGCAAGGGCAGCATTACGTTCTCGACGTACTCACGGCTGAGGGTCTGGCCCGACACAGTTACTTCGTTCTTCAGGACTTTGGTGATGGTGATGTTCATGGGTTTGGATCTCCTATAGGCGACCCTTTGATTCGACCTTGGCGCCATAGACGCGCACGACCAGACGGCCAAGGAGGGAGCCTCATGGGCATCTTCCAAGGTCGATCAAAAGGTTCTGGGGTTTGGGTAGTTATTGCTGATGCGGGATCACAGGACATGGCAAGCCTGAGAGGGCATCTGAAAGGACAACCGTGGCGACGGTCGCTGTGTTACTTGTGGCGAGCTGTGAGGACCACAGGGACGCCTTTGACTACATGGTAGAAGTCGATCAGGTCGAGACTGGTAGCAGTCAGTAGATCCTCAAAGGCCTCCATGTGGAAAGCTCCCAGCCTGTCCGAGACAAACGCCTTGGCTTTCTCTGGGGTTCGATTGATGAAAACATCAAGGGTCTTTAGGTTGAACACAGCGGTTGCTGATCGGCCAGTCATGGCTGACTCGATAGACAGTAACGAATTGGCCTACTCATGACAGAGACCATCGAGTACAAAGTGGAATCGCATAGTGCCTCCTGTATTGGGAAGCCAAGGCAATAGTCATTAATGAATAACAACTATTGACAATGGACTCAAAGGTGATCTTAAAGAGGGATCTTTAGGTATATCTCACAGGGGTCTGGGGATTGCTCTTAGCAATAGTGAGGGTGTCTATAGGTGTAGGGCTATTAACCCTGCTTTGCCTTCATGACCTTCCACTGAGGTGCTCCAATGATTACCCCGTGGGTATCCTTTCGGGCAGCATCGCCAAGGTGACTTTCCCTGATGGTAGCGAGCCAGTGTTGGGCAGCCCGTGCGTTCTCAAAGAAGGCCCGATGGGTAACTCCCCGGATGGTCGTCTTCCCAATGAATCGCTCGCCTTTGGTGTGATGCTTGTCTCTGGTCACGCCAACGGGAAGGTCAGTATCTTTCTTTGGCATCTTGCGACCCTGAAGACCCACCACACGATTGCCCATATTCTCGTGATAGGTCAGCGGTCGCAGATTGTTTGGATGATTGTTGTTCGGATTACCGTCGATATGGTCAATCACAAGCGACTCATCAAACGAGCCGTGAGCCATTCGATAAACGATGCGGGCCTTCTGGACACGGATCTTGTGCTTGGTCTCGCCGTCCATCCAAGTGACTTCTACCTGCTGTCGTAGTGAGCCATTGGTGTAGGAGCCCACAGGGGCACCCTCTACGGTCCCTCTGCGGGTCTTGCCGGGAATGAGTTTAAAGTCACGAGCTACGATCCCTTCGTGGTCGTTGGATAGCTTGTAGCGTGCCTCAAGGACTTCTATCGGTGGTAGCACGCAGGCCATCACGTTGGTGCCTTGAAGGCGAATCTTGGTTGGTGTCGTCATTGGTGGTCTCCCGTGTTGGTGGATTGGTGACTGGGTGTAGTGGCAATAGTGAGGGTTTTAAATCCTACGGCTATGGTCACAGTCAGCTCGACCAACAAATACGGGACCTACAGGGCATCTTGAAGTTTTCTACGGGCACGCTCGTGCGCTCCCGAAGCAAGGCCAGGACTCAACGAGTCGATTAGATTTCACGTAGGAACGCGGTAGAGATGAAGCCGGTCTTGCGGATGGAAGTTAAAAATGGCGTTGCTTGAGTTCTTCAAGCCAGCCACAGCCGCTCGGGCCACCTGAGTCGCCACGAGCAGCAGGTCATGCTCAGGGCGGCCCGCAAGGACTCCAGCTTACAGACTTTTACCGCTTGCCTTTTTAATACTATCGTCAGCCACGGCGCAAATAAACTCAGCAATACTGGAAGAGACGTTCCCACTCCCAAACATGAAATCGCTATCAAACTCGTACTCACCACCAACACTCAAACTTACAAGCTTTCCCATATTATTATTGCAATCCGCAACCGACACATACCACTTATACAATTGTATGTCAGAAGTCTTTGAGTTAACCACTCGCCCTGCTATGAGCGCAACGGCAGCTTTATTTTTAGTCGTAGTAAACTCAAATGAGCCGGGCTTTCCTTCCCATTTAAGACCATCATTGGTTGATCCAAGACTAATCCAATTGGTCCCAGCAGCAGCCGAAAAACTGAGGAAAAGAGAGATAGCACTCACCAATCCGATTGTTCCATTACGCATCTGCAATCTCCTTAAAAACCACAGAACAGTATCATTAAGACATCACTCTGGCGAGAGGAAGACCTCGGTTACTCGCCGAATCTATGAACATCCTCGCGCCAGCCTCAAGGCATCCGTCATGAGCGCCATTGAGGCCGCCGCATTGCCGCCGTAGAGATCGAACGCAAGAGTCCCCGAGCTATGCCCCAAGATGGCCTGAGCTATGCCCACAGACACGCCAGCGGCCTTCAGATCGGACGCCATCGAGTGCCTCAGCGAGTGGAACGACAACCCTTCCCCGGTATTGGTCCCCAATAAGTCACGGATGATCTGATTGGTGAGCTGATCGAAGCCACTTTTAGACTGGGAGAACAACCGCCCTTGGGTCTGCGAGAGCCTCTCAAGGTGATCCTCGGGGATGCCAAGCAACGGCACTGTGCGACGACTGAAAGAGTTCTTCAGGGTCTTCCCGTCCTTGTCATTGATGTCCATAACCCAATGGCCATTAGCCTTATAGATGTCACTGCCCGTGAGCTGGTGAATCTCCCCAATGCGGGCCCCAGTGGCGACCCCAAGAGCAATAACAGATGCCTTCCAGTCCTCCCCGAGGCTGCTCACAGCCCAGTCACGGAGAGCCTTCAGGTGGTCCTTGATGAAGGCTATGCGGTCGCTCTCGGAACCTTTGGCAATGAGCAGCTTCTTGGAGTAGTCACGCTCAATGAGACCCGTAGCCACTGCCCAGCCAACGACAGAGGAAGCATGGGTCATGATCTTGTTAACAGAGGATGGCTTACGTCCATCAGCTAACAGAGCGTCACGAAGGCCCACGAAGGTGGCCCTTGAGTGCTTCGCCATATCGGCGTCCTTGAGATGCCCTGCGATGGTCTTGGTGCAGCTCTCCCAGTTCTTCAAGGTGTTGGCCGACAGGTCCCCGCCCCGCTCAGCCTTGAAGGCGTCATAGAGAGACTGGAAGGTGGCCTTGGTGTCATCAGTAATACAGATAGGGACGGGGACAGGCTCATGCCTATCGACAGGATCGAACTGATAGTCCTTTCCTATAGAAGTCTTAAGGTCTCCCTCAAGTAGCCCCACCAGCTCACGGAGATCCCCTGAGTGGCGCCCCTCAGCAGCCCTCAGAACCCGCTGAGCCATCAAGACAGCCTTCGCCTGGGCTAACCCCATCGGCGTAGTATGAGCGATCTCAGCGAGGTTCTCAGAGACCTCCGACAAGACCAGTCCGTAGGCGTCCCCTTGAGGATTGCCTAAGGCTTCCTCAGCGATGTCCCGAAGGTTGTCCCGTAGTTCCTCCCACGATGCCTCAGGGTTGTCGAGGTGGAACGCCTTGAGGGTCTGTAGGAGGTGCTTGGCAGTAGTCATGGCAGCGGGTCGATTAGCGGTCTTGAGCGAGATCGTACAGGAAGTGTGGCAGCCCTTGAGGCGGACTCGGAGGTGATATCGACCCGAGGCTCTACGGTAGACGTAGGGCACTGCGATTTGTGACACGTTGGGACGATTTGTGACGCTGGATTCAACGGTGTGGATGGTCATTTTGGGTGGAAGCCCCGTGTTGCTTGGCTTTACCCGAGATCAAGGACAGTTGGCAAGAAACTCCACGTTGACTCCTTAAATACCAGCGCCATCACGGCGCGTAACTGTTGCAAGCATACCGGTGCATCTGGCGTGCTGCCAGCGTACGCAAACGCTGGCAACATCTTTCAAACAACCTTTTCAAACGCTTGTATGTTTTTCGTTGACAGCCTCTGTGCCGCGTCCTAACCTCGCAGCAACCTCCTACAGGCCGGAACCTTCCGTGGGCAACCTTTACCTGATCCGACACGGCCAAGCCTCTTTCGGTGCCGCTGACTACGACGTACTTTCGCCAGTGGGCGAACGTCAGAGCCTGGCGCTGGGCGAACACCTGGCCCGACTCGGCGTGCGGCTGGACCGCTGCGTAGCTGGGGACCTGCGCCGCCAGCAGGACACCGCGCGCCTGGCGCTGCAGGCCTTGCACGCCACGGGTTGCCCGGTACCCGCTGTAGAGACCGACGTGGCATTCAACGAGTTCGATGCCGACGGTGTTATCCGGGCCATGCTGCCTGGGCTGCTGCCGGCAGAGCCCGATGCGCTGCAGGTGCTGCGCAACGGTGCCGAGCACCGCAGCGAGTTCCAGCGCCTGTTCGCACTGATGGTGCAGCGCTGGCACGATGGCGAGCACGGCGACGATGACCTGGAAACCTGGCAGGCCTTCACCGGCCGTGTGCACGCCGGCCTGCAACGCGTGCTGGATGCAGCCGGCAGCGGCGACAACATCGCTATCTTCACCTCGGGGGGCACCATTGCTGCCCTGCTCCACCTGGTGACCCGTATCACCCCCAGCCAGGCGTTCGCGCTGAACTGGCAGATCATCAACACGTCGCTCAGCCAGCTGAAGTTTCGCGGCCGCGACGTGGCGTTGGCTTCCTTCAACAGCCAGGCCCATGTGCAGCTGTTGAGGGCGCCGGAGCTTGTCACTTACCGATAGATCCGGCTAGTTATGTCCCTGCGGGGACGTGTAAATCACTCAATAAGGAATGCGCCATGACCTCCGTAGCTGATGCCGTCAAAAAGATGCAAGAGAAGTTCAACCCATCCGCTGCCGCCGGCCTGGACCTGGTGTTCGGCTTCAACATCACCGATGAAGACAAGCACTACGCACTGATCGTCAAGGACGGCACCTGCGAACTGCAGGAAGGTGAAAACCCGGATGCCAACTGCACCCTGGTGATGGACAGCGAAACCCTGAAGGGCATCGTCAGTGGCGAAACCGACGGCATGCAGGCCTTCATGGGCGGCAAGCTGCGCGTAGAAGGCGACATGATGTTGTCGATGAAGTTGAGCGAACTGTTCCCATCCTGAAGGCCGGGAACAGCGCATGATCGAAAACCGAAGCCTGACCGGCTTCGGTTTTTTTTTGCCTGCCCAACCCATCAATGACTGCATCAAGGCAGCTGATCGTACAGCAACACCCCCACCTATTACGCACCTGGGACGCTTGTTCCATAACGGGCAGGCCATTAGATTAGCCAATAGTTCCTGCGATCGAGAATAAGGAAAACGCATGACGCTCACCGACCAGTCCACCCAGGCACGCCCCGGCGAAGAGCTCGACGCGGGCGTCATCGATCCTTATCTGAAGGCCAACATCGCCGGCCTTGATGGCCAGCCCAGCATCAGCCAGTTTCCGGGCGGCGCTTCGAACCTCACCTACCTGGTCAGCTACCCTGGTCGCGACCTGGTGCTGCGCCGCCCGCCGTTCGGCCAGAAGGCCAAGTCCGCCCACGACATGGGCCGCGAGTTCCGCATCCTCAACCAACTGAACAGCGGCTTCCCATACTGCCCAAAGGCCTACGTACACTGCACCGACACCAGCCTGATCGGCAGCGAATTCTATGTGATGGAACGGGTCAAGGGCGTCATCCTGCGCTCGGACATTCCGGCTGAACTCAAGCTGGATGCCGAGCGCACCGAAACCTTGTGCAAAAGCTTCATCGATCGGCTGGTCGAACTGCACCAGGTGGACTACAGCGCCTGCGGCCTGGCCGACCTGGGCAAGCCGGAAGGCTACGTGCAGCGCCAGGTAGAAGGCTGGACCAACCGTTACGAGAAGGCCCTGACACCGGATGCGCCGCACTGGCAACACGTGACCGCCTGGCTGCACGAAAAAATGCCCGCCGACCACCCGCGGCCCGGCATCGTGCACAACGATTACCGCTTCGACAACGTGATCCTCGACGCGGACAACCCTATGCGCATCATCGGCGTACTGGACTGGGAAATGGCCACCCTGGGTGACCCTTTGATGGACCTGGGCAACAGCCTCGCCTACTGGATCGAAGCCGGTGACCCGGCCCCAGTGCAACTCATGCGCCGCCAACCCAGCAATGCACCAGGGATGCTCAGCCGTCGGCAGTTCGTTGACTACTATGCCGAGCGGGCCGGAATTCGCCTGGAAAACTTCGATTTCTACTACTGCTACGGCCTGTTCCGCCTGGCCGGCATCGTCCAGCAGATCTACTACCGCTACTACCACGGCCAGACCCAGGACAAGCGCTTCGCCCAGTTCATCCACATGAACCGCTTGCTGGAACAGATGACCCTGCAGGTCATCGCCAAGTCCAGCCTTTGAGCCCCGCCCACCACGGATCACAAGGAAAACAGCATGCCCAAGACCCACCTGTTCGACCTCGATGGCAAGATTGCCTTCGTTTCCGGCGCTAGCCGTGGCATTGGCGAGGCCATTGCGCACTTGCTGGCGCAGCAAGGCGCCCACGTGATCGTTTCCAGCCGCAAGCTGGAGGGCTGCCAGCAAGTGGCGGACGCCATCACCGCTGCAGGTGGCAAGGCTACGGCGGTGGCCTGCCACATCGGTGAACTGGAGCAGATCCAGCACGTGTTTGCCGGCATCCGCGAGCAGTTCGGGCGCCTGGACGTGCTGGTCAACAACGCCGCCACCAACCCGCAATTCTGCAACGTGCTGGACACCGACGCGGGCGCCTTTCAGAAAACCGTGGACGTCAACATCCGCGGTTACTTCTTCATGTCGGTCGAGGCCGGCAAGCTGATGCGCGAACATGGCGGCGGCAGCATCATCAACGTGGCCTCGATCAACGGGGTTTCGCCAGGCCTGTTTCAGGGTATCTATTCGGTAACCAAGGCAGCGGTCATCAACATGACCAAAGTGTTCGCCAAGGAATGCGCCCAGTTCGGTATCCGCTGCAACGCCCTGCTGCCGGGCCTCACGGACACCAAGTTCGCCTCGGCGCTGGTGAAGAACGATGCCATTCTCAACACGGCCTTGCAGCAGATCCCCCTCAAACGCGTGGCCGACCCCAAGGAGATGGCCGGCGCGGTGCTCTACCTGGCCAGCGATGCCTCCAGCTATACCACCGGCACCGCGCTGAACGTCGACGGTGGTTTTCTGTCCTGATCAGGTTTTGACCGCCACCAGGGTATAGCTCAGGGGCAGGCGTGCGGGCTGTTCGCGAAGGCGATACTCGCCGTCGTCGCCCTTGATCATCTGCCCTGGCAGCGCCTCCCAGGGAATGCTCTGGTGCTCGACCAGCGTGGTCAGGTGCAGGCCGTGGCTCAGCAAGGCACTGATCACCTCGCCAAGACCGTGGTTCCATTCGTGGGTTTCGCTGTGAGCCAGCCGCTGATCGGCTTCGACGTAAGTCTGGTCGCTATGCCACACCGTTGGCTCCTGCTGCTCGAAATAGGGGTATTCGAGCTGCAAGCGGTCCTGGTGGTCCTCGTTGACAGCCATCAGCATGGGGTGGCCATCGCGCAGGAACAGCCGCCCGCCCGGTTTCAGCAAGGCCGCGACGGTACGGGCCCAGGGCTCGATGCGAGGCAGCCAGCAGAGCGCGCCAATACCGGTGTAGACCAGATCGAAGGTGCGCCCTGGCAGCGCCTTGTCAGCCGCGTAAACATCAGACTCGACATACTCGATAGACGTTCTGCAGCGTGCTGCCAACACCCTGGCCTCGGCCAACGAAGCGGCAGAATAGTCCAACCCGCACACCTGTGCGCCAAGGCGGGCCAGGGAGAGGGTGTCGGTGCCGATGTGGCACTGCAGGTGGATCACATCAAGGCCGTCGATATCGCCCAACAATGGCAAATCAAAACGCACGGTGTCGGACAGCCGGTCGCGGTCGCGGACGAGCTGTTCGATTGCGTAGTCCTTCGAGGCAGCATGCAGCGGGGCGCGTTCATCCCAACTGGCACGGTTGAGTTGCAGGGAATGGTCCATGGTGTCTTCCTTGAATGCGAGCAATTGATGCTAGACGCCGCACTCACTGGCCGACAGAACTACCTTGCAAAAAAATGTAAACCAGCTGTCTCTGTCCGCCAAAGGGTAGCCAAATACCCTTACAAGCAGGTCGCTGCCGCTGCCCGGCGCTGCAGCGCCACGCCGTCGTGCTTCTGCGCGTAGTAGTCGACCCGCGTGCCACCGGCCTGCGGGTACACGTCCACGAACGCTTCGGCTTCACGGGTATATACCGTCAACCCACCCTGCTTGCGCGGTTGCAGGTAGCCACTGGCATCGTCACCGAACACCCTCTCTTCCTGCCAGCTGTACTGAATGCACTGGGCCACCAGCTCTGGCGCCTTCCGCGAGTCGAGCTGCGCCGTCGGCTTGCCGCCGCGGGCAGTGTCCATGGTCGCAGCAGCACAACCAACCAGCATCAGCGCCGCAGCCATCGGCAGAATCGCACGCATGTTCCATCCTCGGGGGTTTGAAAAAGAAGCGACTCTAGCATTGGCACGCAGCGCGAGTGAATTGTCACGCGTATTCCGCTGTCGCAGACAATACAAGCCGTCATAAGGACATTGCCATGAAACTGCACTATCTACTGTTCGCCGCCCTGCCCTGCCTGCCATTGGCTGCCACCGCTGCCCCCTCGAGCGAAGAAAGCGTCACCGCCCCGGAAACCCACAACCGCGAGCTGAAGGTCGGTGACAAAGCGCCAGACCAGTACAAGCGTGACGAGGAAGCCATCAAGAACTGGAAAGCCAAGGGCCTGCCACAGCCTGAGAAGGAAAGCCACTGGGTGCGCATGGGCGATCACTATGTGCTGATACAGATTACCAACGGCGTGGTGCTGGCCATTCAGCCTGCGCCCTGATTCAACCCGCTGCGTCCAGCGCCACCATGTGCACGCTGTCGCGCCCGGCGGCCTTGGCCTGGTAAAGCGCCGCATCGGCCTGCGCCAGCAGGCTGGCGGTGCTGTCTTTGTTCCCCGGCACACCGCACCACAGGCCAACGCTGAAACGTAGCTCGATGTGGTCACCGGCAAACCGGGCCGGGCTGCGCGCAATGGCCTCGCGCAGCCCTTGCACGGCAGTCAGCGCCCCGGCGCGGTCGGTAGCAGGCAGCAGCAACAGAAACTCCTCTCCACCGTAACGCCCGAGGCTATCGCCCTGGCGCAGGCGTTGCTGCAACTGGCGTACGCAATGGCACAACACTTCGTCACCGGCCAAGTGCCCATACAAGTCGTTGATGCGCTTGAAATGGTCGATATCGATCATCGCCACCGCAAGGCTCGCCTGCTGCCCGCGTGCGCGGTCCAGTTCGCTGGCAAAGCGCTCGAGAATCGCCCGACGGTTGAGGGTACCGGTGAGCACATCATGCAAGGCCAGGTGCTGCAGGCGCGATTCACTGCGCTCCTTGGCCATCAGCACCAGCCCGATCGAATACATCATTACCGTCACGGTGCCAATGGCTACCGAGATGCTCTGTTTCAGGTTGCTGGTGTCATAGCGCATTTCCACAGCCGTGCCATTGGCCACCGCAACCACCCGCATGCCCAGGCCCACCAGGCTGATCAGCGCACCGATCTCCAGCAGCAGGTGCGCTTTGCCCGGTCGTTCGCCATGGCGCCATGCCCAATAAAGGATCAGCGCACATTGCAACATCAGCACCAGGGTCGCCAGCAACATGCGCGGCTCCAGGGTATCGAGCAGCAGCATCAACCCCACCAGCATGAACGCCGGGATGATGAAAATGACCCGCCAGGGCACTACCCGCTCGCGCACACGGAACAAGCTGGCCGTATAGAAGGCCAGCGCCAGCGAAAGCAGGCTGTTGCCCAGCCCGTAGCTGAGCCACAGGGGGGCCTGGGCGTAAAGGGTGTAGCAGACGTAAGCCAGCGCGTGCACCAGCAACCCGCAACCGGTGAGCATCAGGTTGTCACGGCGGTTGCCGTGCCCGACCAGCAACAGGCAGAACGCCAGGATGGTGGCAACCAAAGCAACAGCGGCGAACAAGGTAGGGGTATGCGCGATCATCATGATTCACTGAATGGCAGAATGCCGTCTTGGCTGCGGCTTACCGTGCAGTCTAGAGCCGCCACGGGCGCCCGGCCATGACCGTACGGGACAGAACAGCAACCGAGAAGCACGTGGAAGATCGTGGATAGCACAAATTTTTGTCCGCCCAGGAAACCAAATGGATCGATCCGGGTCTCACAGAGTGTGCGGTAAACCTTTGTGGATCAAGGACCTATCTCGTGACAAACCGTCTTGCAAGCCTTTCGCTGGTTGCTGTTGTACTGCTGACTGCAGGATGCCACAGCCATCGCTACCATGACGACGATGGCTGGCGTGATCGCGACCGTGACCATCGCCACCACCGGCATGACCGCGACGATGACGACCGTCAATACCGCGGCGACCGCTACTAACGCTGAAGCGGCTACAGCCCCGGCTCGCCGCCGTTCAGGCGGCACCTTAACCTGGTGAAATTTTCGAGGTTCATATCATGCGTCTGACTCTGCCTTCCGTTGCCCTTGGCCTGCTGCTGTGCCAAGGCGCTTTCGCCGGTGATGGTACTGCCGCCATCGGCGGTGGCCTGGGTGGCGTACTGGGTAATGTGGTTGGTCAGCAACTGGGCGGCAAGACCGGCGCAGCCATTGGTGCTGGCGTTGGCGGCGCAGCAGGCAGTGCGGTAGGGGCTCGCAAGGGCAACCGTACCGAAGCGGCGCTGGGCGGCGGCCTGGGCTCGGCGGGCGGCTCATTGCTGGGCGGTGCCGTTGGCGGGCAGACCGGCTCGACTGTAGGCGCAGGCCTGGGTGGCGCCGCCGGGGGCGCCTTGGGCAACCATCTAGGCGACGACGACCGTGGCGGCAAGAAGCACCGCCGGCACCGTCACTGACCAGCCGAGCTGGACGGGGCCGCTGACGCCGATCGGCAGCAGCGGCCTTAAACCCTGCAGTACATCAACACCCCCTTCACCGCAAGGTGGCACACTGGCTGCTACTGTCTAACGTGCCCCTGCGTGAAGGAACACCCCCTCCCCATGAACCAAGAGTTGCTTTGGGTGCTTGGCCTGCTGGCCATCGTCATTGTCCTGTTCGTCATCAACCGCCCACGCATGGACGTGGTTGCGCTGATGGTGATCCTTGCCCTGCCGCTGCTGGGCATCCTCAGCGTGGAGCAGGCACTGGCCGGCTTCAGCGACCCCAATGTGGTGCTGATCGCCGCCTTGTTCGTGATCGGCGAGGGCTTGGTCCGCACCGGCATTGCCTACCGCATTGGCGAGTGGATGAGCGAGCGGGCCGGCAACAGCGAGGCGCGCCTGCTGGTGCTGCTGATGGTGGCGGTAGCCGGCCTGGGCTCGATCATGAGTTCCACAGGCGTGGTCGCCATTTTCATCCCGGTGGTGCTGAGCATTGCCGCGCGCCTGCAGCTCTCGCCCAGCCGCCTGATGATGCCGCTGGCCTTCGCCGGCCTGATCAGCGGCATGCTCAGCCTGGTCGCCACGCCACCCAACGTAGTGGTGCACAGCGAGCTGGTACGCCATGGCCACGCCGGCTTCAGCTTCTTCAGTTTCACCCCCTTCGGCCTGGTGGTGCTGGTGCTGGGTGTCGGCTACATGCTACTGACCCGCAACTGGCTCAATGGCGAAGTGCGCAAGGACGGCCGCGTGGAAAGCCGCCGCACCCTGCTGGACCTGGTACTGGACTACAAGCTCAATGGGCGCGAGCGGCGCTTGCGCATCCGCCCCCACTCGCCGCTGATCGGCCATACCCTTGGCGAACTGGAACTGCGTACGCGGCATGGCGCCAACGTGATCGGTATCGAGCGCCAGCACAAGTTCACCACCCGGGTCATCACCGCCGATTCCAACACGGTGCTGCACCAGGGCGACGTGCTGCTGCTCGACCTGTTCGCCAACCATGACAACCTGCGTAGCCTGTGCCAGACCATGCAACTGGAGCCCCTGCACTTCAAGGCGGCTTATTTCATCGACCAATCCCAGGAACTGGGCATGGCCGAGGTGTCGCTGCCGCCTGGCTCGCAGCTGATCGGTAAAAGCATCCTTGAACTGGCGTTCCGTACCCGCTATGACCTCAACGTGGTCGGCCTGCGCCGCGAGCAAGCGGCGATTGAAGACCAGTTGGTAGAAGAAAAGCTGCGCCTTGGCGACACCCTGCTGGTAGTCGGCCCGTGGAAGGCTGTGCGCCTGCTGCAGGGCAAACCCAAGGACTTCCTGGTACTGAGCCTGCCTGCAGAGATCGACCAGGTAGCACCAGCCCGCACTCGCGCACCGCAGGCGTTGCTGAGCCTGGCAGTCATGGTGGGGCTGATGGTCAGCGGCGTGGTACCCAATGTCATCGCCGCGCTGATCGGCTGCCTGCTGATGGGCGCAGGCCGTTGCATCGACATGAACAGCGCCTACCGCGCCATCCACTGGCAGAGCCTGGTGCTGATCGTGGGCATGCTGCCATTTGCCCAGGCACTGCAGAAAACCGGCGGCATCGACCTGGCCGTGGGCGGCCTGGTCAGCGTGCTGGGCGGAGCCGGCCCCAGTGCCATTCTGGCCTGCCTGTTTGCGGTTACCGCGGTGATCGGCCTGTTCATCTCCAACACCGCCACGGCCGTGCTGATGGCACCCGTTGCGGTCAGCACGGCGGCGCAGCTGGGCATGTCGCCCTACCCGTTTGCCATGACCGTGGCGCTGGCTGCATCGGCGGCGTTCATGACGCCGGTGTCTTCGCCGGTCAACACGTTGGTGCTGGGCCCGGGCCAATACCGCTTCGCCGATTTCGTCAAGATCGGTGTGCCGTTCACCGTGCTGGTGATGCTGGTCACCGTGCTGATGGTGCCGTGGTTCTTCGGCCTGCAGTAAAAACGCCAAGCAGTAGCGGCAATTTGGCATTATTACGACCGGCCGCGGCAGATTGACATCAACTGCCATGACGAAACACACTGCCGAGCAAAGTCCCAGGTGCTACAAGGCGTTGTCCTGGATTTCGTCTCCGCTTGCCGGTCGAGCCCATGGTTTTCCCAGCCCCATCGCGCCTGTTGCCCTACGTTGCTCTGCTATGCCTGACCTTCGGCCTTACCTTGGGCGGCATTCTTGCGCGCCCGATCGAATCCCTGTCATTGTTCTGGCCTGTGAATGCGGTACTGGCCGGCGTGTTGCTGCGGCACCCGCGCCAAGCCACGCTGGCCGGCTTCAGCCTGGTGTGGCTGGCCATGGTCGGCGCCGACCTGCTGTGCGGCAGCGCCTGGCTGCCCGCACTGTGGTTCAACCTGTGCAATCTAGGTGTCGTGGTCACTCTCTGGCTGCTACTGTCGCGCCTGCCCCGTGTGCACCGGCGCTTGCGCACCCCCCAGGGTGTACTCAGCGTGTTCGCCGCCTGTGCCGCCGGCGCCGTGGTCGCGGCCAGCATGGCAGCAGCCATGGCCGCGCCCTGGTTTGAACAGTCCCTTGGCGCCACTTGGCGGGCGTGGTTCAGCGAACAGTTCTCGACCAGTGTGCTGATCCTGCCCGTACTGCTCACTGCACCCTCGATGCGAGCCCTTATACGCGGTGGCGCGCAGCCTGTACGGCTGGCACCACTGCTGGGGCTGCTGGCCTCACTGGCGTTCAGCATTGCCTTCGGCGGCCCTGGCGCCATCGCCTTCCCCATCGCCGCACTGCTGTGGTGTGCCTGGACCTACTCGCCGTTTCTGGTGTCGCTGCTGGCGCTTACCGCTGGGAGTACGCTGATCGTGGCCGTGGCACAAAACCTCATGCATTTCAGCGTGCCGCAAAGTGCGCCGGGGGTGACGACACTGTTGTCCGCGCGCCTGGGCATTGCCATGCTGGTGCTCGGGCCGCTGGTGGTGGCCTGCGTCAGCCACGCCAACCGCAGCCTTATGGCCCGCTTGGCCCACCAGGCTACCATCGACCACCTCACCGGCGCGCTCTCCCGCAGCGCCTTCACCCGCCGCGCCAACGCGCTGCTGGACAGCCGGCAACACGCCCAGGCACTGCCACTGACCCTGATGATGCTGGATATCGACCATTTCAAGTCGATCAACGACGCCCATGGCCATGCCGTGGGCGACCAGGTGTTGCGCCAGTTCGCCGGCGCCCTGCAAGACCAGTTGCACAACAATGAACTGTTTGCCCGCCTGGGCGGCGAGGAGTTCGTTGTGGTGATGCCAGGCCTTGCGCCCGAGCGGGCCACGTTCACCGCCGAACGGCTGCGTCGTGCCGTGCAGGACCTGCACGTGGTCCAGGACGACAAATGCCTGCAAATTACGGTCAGCATTGGCGTGGCCGGCTGCGAAGCGCACATGCCGTCACCCAGCCTGGACCTGCTGCTGGCCAGCGCCGACCAGGCACTGTACCGGGCCAAGGCCCACGGCCGCAACTGTGTGGAGCATGCCGACCCGCAGCGCCAGGTGGTGTGAGTCAGCCGACGAACACATCCCACGACAGCTTGGCGATCAGCACGCACAACAGCACCAGGAACAGCCCGCGAACGAAGCCCGCGCCCTTGCGCACGGCCAGCCAGGTGCCGGTCAACGCGCCAAGGATATTGCACAGGGCCATGGGCAGGGCGATGGCGTACAGCACGTTGCCCGACGGCACGAAAAACACCAGCGCCGCCAGGTTGGTGGCAATGTTCACGACCTTGGCCGAGGCCGATGCGTGCAGGAAATCCAGGGCGAAGAAGCGGATGAACAGGAAGATCAGGAAGCTGCCGGTGCCAGGGCCGAACAGGCCATCGTAGAAACCGATCGCCCCACCGATCAGCACTGCCAGGCATTGCTCCTTGCGGCCGATCCGGGCCGGTTTGTGCAGGGTGCCGAAGTCTTTCTTGCAGAACGTGTACACCGCCATCAGCACGATCAGCACCAACACCGCCGGGCGCATTACCCCCGGCGGCAGCAGCGACACCGTGGCAGCACCGGCGAACGACATGACAAAGGCGCTGACCGCCGCGGGCACGATCAAGCCCCAGTCCAACGTGACCTTGCGGATGAACGAACGCGCTGCGAAGGCCGTGCCACACACCGAAGCCAGCTTGTTGCTGCCTAGCAATGCCGCCGGTTGCGCGGTGGGTAGCACGTTGAACAACGCGGGAATCTGGATCAAGCCGCCGCCGCCCACGGCCGCATCGATCAGGCCGGCGGCGAAGGCGAATACAGAAAGTACAGCGATATCCATCATGACGCGGTTCCAGGCAGTGGGTACAGGTGCAAGGCTAACCAAAAGGGCGTGGCTGTGTTGAAATGCCATATTGCGAAAACTGCAACAAGGAGCAGGGCATGGCATTGGACATGCTGCGGGAAATTCAGGCGTTCGTCAGCGTCGCGCACAAGCGCAGCTTTGTCGCCGCGGCCCGGGCGTTAGGGCGTTCGCCCAGCGCGGTTACACGCGCGGTACAAACCCTGGAAGACAACGCCGGGAGCAAGTTGCTGAACCGCAACGCCAATGCGGTCACCCTGACGGCAGCGGGCGAACGCTTGCTGCCGCACGCCGAGCGCTTGCTGGATGTGCAACGCGATGCAGCCGACGAACTGGCTGCGCTCAGCGGGAACGCACAAGGCTGGATCCGCTTCGCCGTGCCGCAACTGGTGGCCGAACACCTGTTGCCCCAGGTGCTCGCAGATTTTTCCCGTCGCCACCCCCAAGTCACGCTGGATGTGCAGTACAGCGACGAAGCGCTCGACCCACTGCTGGGCAAGTTGGATTTCGCAGTACGCGGCGCCTTCCCGCAGTCCAGCGAACTGATCGGCTATCCGCTTTGGCCCTACCAGCGGCACTTGTATGCGAGCCCGGCGTACCTGGCCTTGGCCGGTACGCCGGCGCATCCCGAACAGCTGGAAGGCCACTCGCTGATCCTGCATACCGCACCGCGCATCCTCAAAGCCTGGCACTTTTGCCGCGATGGCCAGATCACCAGCGTGCGGCCCAGGCCGCGGTTGCGCCTGGCCTCGGGCACTGCGGTGTACCACGGCGCCCTGGCGGGTGCCGGTATCGCGCGCCTGGCAGCCTGGGTAGGCGAGGCGCAGGTCAAGGCCGGGCGCCTGGTGCGGGTATGCGCGCCATACCGCCTGACCTCCAGCACTGGCCAGGACCCGCAGATGCACGCGGTATACCCGGCTGGCGACCTGCCCGCCCGGGTGCGCGACTTGCTGATAGCCCTGCGCCAGGCCGGCCGGGCGCCATGAACAGCCCTTCGAAAAGGCTGTTCAATTTCTGCTCAATTTAACAGAGCCCGCCACCGGCATGGCTTACAGCACTTTATCCACAGACCTACCCACGTTTTTTGTGGACAGATTTCCCAACGCAAAGAATGACTTATCCCACACCCAGCAATGCCGCATTGGCCAGCTTTACCAGCTCGATCCACTCTGACGTGCTGATATCCCCAGCCTGCTCCAGCGCTTGTGCATTACGCAGCGCCTGCTCGTAACCCTGCTCATCCAACGTGCCCTCGGCGAGGAAACGGCTACGCCACTCCAGGGCGGCGCAGGCGCCTTTCTTGCATTCCATTAATGTGTCGACTCCCAGCGGAAAAGGCCGACCCGAATGAGCGGCGGCGGGAGACTACACGAGGTATTAATGCTTGAAAATGCCATGCAGCGACCGCTGGTCCAGCGATGCTGAGGAAGGGAATAGTGGCTATTTGCCAGGAAATTGGGCCCGAACTTGAAGTAGACGGGCCGCGCAGAAAAAACCGATCACCCTCAGCTTGGCGGAATGGTGCCAAGCAGACCGATCAGAATAGTGAGTAGCAGAAAACCCCCCAGGAACAGCGCCAGCTTGCCCATTGGAACCTCGACAGTTGTGAAGCGGGAATGGGCGTATTGTCGGGCCTGGGCTGATACGGTTACAGATTCAGGTTGGCGCAAAAAAAGCGTATCAGATGCAGCGCACGGCACGTGGCAGCGTTGGGGCGCCCCTCAGCCCAATTGCTGAAGCTTCTCTGCCGGTAACCAGCCCAGCTCGCCGTTGCCATGGCGCCGACACCACAGCCACCCATTGAGCGGCCGCACCATCTCCACCAGTTGCCCCGGGTCGGCGTCCAGTTCGTGCGCACAGTAATGATCGAGCGCCCGCCCCTGGCAAACGCTGAGCCGTTCAATCAGCTGCGCGGGCACCCAGCCGGGCTCCTGGCCGGTGCAACTGCACAAATACCAGTCCTGCCAGCCAGGCTCGCCTTCATAGCGCGGGCCAATCTCCAGCAAAGTGCCTTTGGCAAAGCGGATAGGCCGCGGGTACTCACTGCGGTGGGATTCGATCACAACGTAGTGCATGGGCCTCTCCTTGGCCGGAAAACCTTCGCGCCAAGCTCAGGCGGCAGATACCGCCCGTCATCGGCGCATGTATGGGGCGACAACGGCAATGATACATACCAAATGCCACGGTGTTTCCTGCGGCATGCAGAGCATTGTGACAGCCCCTGTTTTGCAGAAGTTGCACCGGCTCTGGGTAGGTCCCGCGCAGGTCGCTGAAGGCCCGGCACCTGCTGGGTGTGCAAGGTAAGTGCAACATAACATTTCCAAAGCTGATCGAGCCCTGCGCAGTGGGCCTGCCGAGGGAGAACCGGCCCAACCCAGCGGATACTGGATGCCAGACGGCACGTGGCGACATATACAGAAATGCATCTTGTAGGAAACTTTACCGCTCAATGTAGGAAATACCGCGAACACCAGATTTTCCTGTATGAAACATCAGTTTCTAGAGGTAATTCGAGCTGCTACGGTCCATGTTTCCTACAACGGCACGGAAGCCCACAGTGTGAGAAGCCCATGGACCCTTTCAACGCTTCAGCCCTGAAACTGCAGAAAAACCTGCTGAACCTGCGCATTGAGCGGGACCGCCTGAGAAGTGCGGGCAAACACCAGGAAGCTGATCAACTTGCCCAGTCTGTCGCGCAACTGGAGGCGGCTCTGCAGCAGTTGCCAGATGACCTCAAACCAAAAACCTTGCAGTAAGAATACCCACGCGGTGCCCCCAGCCGGTGAAGCCTGCCGGGCTGAAAAGCGCCGCCTGGGGGCCCGCACAACGATCCCCTGCGGCCGGCTGACGCTGCCCCGCATCCACAATTCCACTGGCCTTGATCCTGATAATTAATTGGAGGCAAGCGCTCATCCGCCTTACCGTGGCAAGCCACCAAGCCCCAGTAGAAAAGGCCAGTTCCATGAACGACCGTGAGTTCATCAATGCCATCGATGCCGATGGCCTGCCCCTGCACATTGCTGTCAGCAACGGCCGCATCAGCCACATTGGCGCGCAGCGCGCCAGCACCCCGGCCCGCGAAACGATCGACCTGGAAGGCTTGCTGGTATTGCCGGGTTTCGTTGATGGCCACATTCACCTGGACAAGAGCTTCGTGGGTGATCGCTGGCGCCCGCACCAACCTGTCGCCAGCCTGCGCGAGCGCCTGGCCGTGGAAAAACGTGAGCTGGCGAGCGCACCGCCCATCATCGAGCGCGCCGACGCGCTGATGCGTCAGGCAGCTGCGTACGGCACCTTGGCCATGCGTTGCCATGTGGACGTGGACGCCACCACCGGCCTGAGTCACCTGCACGCCATGCTCGAAGCCCGGGACAACTGGAAACACCTGCTCGACATCGAGCTGGTGGCCTTCCCCCAGGCCGGCGTGGTCACCTGCCCTGGCACCGCCCAGGTCATGGAGGCCGCTATCGGCGAAGGGGCTCAGGTGGTTGGCGGCATCGACCCCACCACCTTGGACGGCGACGCTGACGCCCAGCTGGATATCGTCTTCGGCATCGCTGAGCGGCATGGCGTTAAAGTCGATATCCACCTGCATGAACCCGGCGATATCTGCATCGCCCAACTTCAGCGCATTGCCGCGCGCACCCAGGCCCTGGGCATGCAAGGCCTGGTTGCGGTCAGCCACGCCTACGGCCTGGGCGACGTCACCGACGCGGTGGTCGACCACACCGCCGAGGCGTTGGCGGGCGCAGGTATCTCGATCATGACCAATGCCCCGGGCGACCGGGCCTTTCCGCCAGTGCTGCGCTTGCGCGCCGGGGGTGTGCAGGTGTTCACCGGCAACGACAACATCCAGGATGCCTGGTGGCCGTATGGCAATGGCGACATGCTGCAGCGGGCGATGCTGGTCGGTTACCGCTCGGGGTTCAACACCGACGAAGAGCTGCGGGTGGCGCTGCAGATGGCGACCGAGGCCAGTGCCGCGGTCATGGGCAAGCAGGATTACGGCCTGCACCTAGGTAACGAGGCCAGCTTCGTGTTGTTGAGGGCGCCCAATGCGGCGGCCGCGGTGGCGGCTGCCATTCATGAACGGGTGATCGTCCGCCACGGCGCGTTCTGGGGCGGGCCTGCACAGGTGCACCTGCAGGCTGGCCAGTTCGCTGCCGAACTGCGGCGCTGACAACAGCCCTGGCCAGCTTCGGCACTCAAGCGGCAGCCGCCCGTTTGCCCTCTTCGCTGGTCTCGAACTGCCCGACCAGCTTCTGCAACTTGCCGGCATCCACCCGCACCTTCTGCGCACTGCTCTGCAACACCACCGCAGTCTGGCGCATCTCTTGGGAAGACTGGTTGACCTGCTCGATGGTCTTGCCATATTCCAGGCTGCGCCGGTTGAGCTGCTGGATGATCGCGAACATACCCTCCACCGCCTGGTGCAGTTGCACGTTTTCGGAC
The DNA here is from genome assembly GCF_007633355.1 of Pseudomonas sp. BJP69. NCBI lineage: Bacteria > Pseudomonadati > Pseudomonadota > Gammaproteobacteria > Pseudomonadales > Pseudomonadaceae > Pseudomonas > Pseudomonas sp. BJP69. The sequence goes on along the minus strand of NZ_CP041933.1, from coordinate 1,988,966 downwards.
GAGGCGTCCTCGGCCAGGCGCAGGCTGCTGTCCACGTCCTGCACGCCCCGCTCCATGAAACTCACGGCCTGACGGGTCTCACCCTGCAGGCTCTCGACCATGGTGCGTATGTCATCGGCAGCCCGCGCCGTTCGCGCCGCCAGGCTGCGCACCTCGTCGGCCACCACGGCAAAGCCACGGCCGTGCTCGCCAGCGCGCGCCGCCTCGATCGCAGCATTGAGCGCCAACAGGTTGGTCTGGTTGGTAATGTCACTGATCAACCCGGTGATGTTGTCGATCTCGACCATGCGGCTGTCAAGGCGTTGCACACTGGAGGACGAGCGCGCCACCACGTCGCGGATCGACTGCGTACCGGCCTGCACCGCCTGGAACTGCTCGCGGGCGCGGGTGACCACTTCGTCCATGGCCTGCTTCATCTGCTCGGCGCTGACCGAGGCCTGCTGCAATTCGCCCAACTGCTCTTCCATGATGATCATCATCTGATGCACGGCCTCGGCCACGTCAGCCGAAGTGACGCTGGCATCCTGGCTACGGCCCAGCATCATCTGGTTGGTGACGCCCACCGTGTGGCTGGCCTTGACCACCTGCCCTACCACTGCATCCAGGCGGTCGATGAAGCTGTTGATCCAGCGGGCCATGTCGCCGCTTTCATCGTTGCCCACCGTGTGGTTATCCAACCGCTGGCGCAGGTTGCCCTCACCCTCGGCGATGGTCCGCAGCACATTGCTCATGCCATTGAGGCGCGCCGCCACACGGCGCGGCCCGAGCATGCCGAACAGCACCGCGGCGGCGAGCATGGCCAAGGCTTCGACCACCTCGTTCAGGCCCTGCGGCAGGCCCGCGTAGTGCTGCACCAGGTAGTTGCAACCGAACAGGCCGACCATCGTCGCAAGGTAGGGCTTCATCAAGCCATAACTGAGCGAGCGGCGCCGGTAGACTTCCTCGAGGTCTGCCTCGCACATCATTCCCCAGCGGTCCGGCGAGCCCGGCAGCTGGAAGGTCACGCCCTTGCCCACCACTGGCACATGACGGTAGTCGGAATACCCGGGGTAGGTAACGAACACATTGGCACCGCAACGGATGGTTTCGCGTACCCCCGGGTGCAGCTCGCGGGTGGATGGGTCGGTAAAACGCAGCTCCAGCTCGGTATGGCGCTGCACCTGCACGGTGCCCCACGCCGTGTGAACGCCGTTTTTCAGGTTCTCGCCGTGGGTGAAGGTGGCATCCTCGAAACGCGAGCGCGACAACGCCGTACCCGGCTGGATCGTCGGGTCGAAGCGCGACTGCGCCATGAACAGGTAGTTGTCACCCGATTCGGCGTAAATATGCCCAGCCTCGCGCTGGATCAAATCGCCCAGCACATCGTTGGGTACGCGACCACAGAGGCAACCCACGACGTTGCCGGTAACCTTCACAGGCTGGTAGAACATCAGGGTTACCTCATCGTGAAAGCGCGAAGAGGACGGGCCGATGCTCAAGGTCAGCGGGTCGCAATAGGGGCCGTGCAAAAATGGCGCCTTCAGCCCCTGCGCCAGCGCACGGGTGTGCCCGACTGGCGCTGTTGCCCGTTGCGGCCAGGTCGAGGCAAGCACCTTGCCAGTGGGGTCGACGACGAACAGCTCGGAGAAGTCCTCGGCCTGGGCCAGCTTGTCCTGCAATTGCGCGCTGCCCAGCCGGTCAAAGCCGGGGGCCAGTTGCTCGGCCAGCTCGGCCAGGTGCTCCCATTGTTCGTGCGCCCACTCCTGCAGCAAACGGACGCGGGTCTGGGCAATGGCCTCGAAGGTTTGCTCGATTTGCGGATAATTTGCCCGGTTCAAGTGACATGCCCAGCCCATGCTGAACTTGCCTGTTCTGCCAAACCAGGGCAGCCAGCCCTTCTCTTGGGATGACAACTGCATGGAAGCACTGGAAAGCGACATTATCTTCACCATACGCGACATCGAATGGCAATTTGATAGCAAGTCGCAGGCCAATAGAGGCATCGGGGTAGAATCACGGTCTACCACCGCATCCCGCCCGCTAACGGTGCAAAAACACACCATTCGGGTGGCGGGTAGCACCATTCAGGTGCAAAGTGAGGCGCCAAGCCCCTGAGCGCACGGGACTGCGCCGCCGTTCGGGATGCTCGCAGATCGCACAACAGTTCGATAATCGCACGAATTCCGCCAAACCCCCTCTACTGTAGCCCTGTCTTGCGGCACGCTATGGCCAAAGTCAGCAAGCGATTGCACATGCTGACAGGCCCACCGCTTTAAAGGCGCCGGCCAGCCCGACAACTCCAACTCCAGGAACAACCAGGAGCTCGCCTTGATCAATAAAACGTACGAGTCCATCGCCAGCGCGGTGGAAGGGATCACCGACGGATCGACCATCATGGTCGGTGGCTTCGGCACTGCCGGCATGCCGTCCGAGCTGATCGATGGCCTGATCGCCACCGGCGCCCGCGACCTCACCATCATCAGCAACAACGCCGGTAACGGCGAGATCGGCCTGGCAGCCTTGCTGATGGCCGGCTGCGTGCGCAAGGTGATCTGCTCGTTCCCGCGCCAGTCCGACTCGTACGTGTTCGACGAACTGTACCGCGCCGGCAAGATCGAACTGGAGGTGGTACCTCAGGGCAACCTGGCCGAGCGTATCCGCGCAGCGGGCTCGGGCATTGGTGCGTTCTTCTCGCCGACCGGCTACGGCACGCTGCTGGCCGAAGGCAAGGAAACCCGTGAAATCGACGGCCGCATGTACGTGCTGGAAATGCCGCTGCACGCCGACTTTGCGCTGATCAAGGCGCACAAAGGCGACCGTTGGGGCAACCTGGTCTACCGCAAGGCGGCGCGCAACTTCGGCCCGATCATGGCCATGGCCGCCAAGACGGCCATCGCCCAGGTCGACCAGGTTGTCGAACTGGGTGAACTGGACCCGGAACACATCATCACCCCGGGTATCTTCGTCCAGCGCGTCGTCGCCGTCACCGGCACCAGCGCTGCTTCGCTTGCCACCGCTGAATGAGGCCTGCCATGACCATCACCAAAAAGCTCTCCCGTACCGAGATGGCCAAGCGCGTGGCCGCAGACATTCAGGAAGGTGCCTACGTAAACCTCGGCATCGGCGCACCAACCCTGGTGGCCAATTACCTGGGTGACAAGGAAGTATTCCTGCACAGCGAAAACGGCCTGCTGGGCATGGGCCCTAGCCCGGCCCCGGGCGAAGAAGACGATGACCTGATCAATGCCGGCAAGCAGCACGTGACGCTGTTGACCGGTGGCGCTTTCTTCCACCATGCCGACTCGTTCTCGATGATGCGCGGTGGCCACCTGGACATCGCGGTACTGGGTGCCTTCCAGGTTTCGGTCAAGGGCGACCTGGCCAACTGGCACACCGGCGCCGAGGGTTCGATCCCGGCGGTGGGCGGCGCGATGGACCTGGCCACCGGCGCGCGCCAGGTGTTCGTGATGATGGACCACCTGACCAAGACAGGCGAAAGCAAGCTGGTGCCTGAATGCACCTACCCGCTGACCGGTATTGGCTGCGTCAGCCGTATCTACACCGACCTGGCAGTGCTGGAAGTTACGGCTGATGGGTTGAAAGTGATCGAAATATGCGCAGACATCGACTTCGATGAACTGCAGAAACTCAGCGGTGTGCCACTGATCCAGTGATCGAGCGCAGGCGCCCGCTGTACAGGCAACCCCGCGGAGTATGATCGATAACCGCATTCGGGTTCATCTGAATGCGGTTATTCGGTAGACTAGCGCCCGGGTGTCTGCTGCATGGTGCAGTGAGGCAGGTTAAAGAACAGCGCAGGTCGGGCCGCCATGCGGGAGTACTTGCGCCTATGCCTAAAACAGATTTGCCTCGCGCCCAGAAAGTGGCCGAGCGCGCCTTGGCCAGCCTTCAACGCTTTTTGCATATTGAAGCAGTCAGTGGCATCGTCCTGTTGGTTGCCGCTGTCGCCGCCCTGATCTGGGCAAATTCCCCTGCCGCACACAGTTATGAGGCCCTGTGGCATGCCCCGATAACGTTCGGCGTGGGCTCGTATGTGTATTCGCAGTCCCTGCATTTCTGGGTCAATGATGGGCTGATGACCATCTTTTTCCTGGTGGTGGGCATGGAGATCCGCCGCGAAATCCACGAGGGCGCCCTGGCCAGCCTGCGCCAGGCCATGCTGCCCATGGCCGCTGCTGTCGGCGGGGTAATCGCACCGGCACTTCTCTACCTCGGTATCGTTCATTCGCCAGCCGACCATCAGGGTTGGGCAGTGCCAACGGCCACCGATATCGCTTTTGCGGTAGGCGTACTGGCCCTGCTGGGCAAGTCGATTCCGTCCAACGTACGTGTGTTTCTGCTTGCCCTGGCGATCATCGATGACATTATCGCTGTGCTGATCATCGCGGTCTTCTACTCGGGTGGCCTCGACTACAGCGGTTTCGGCGTCGCGGCGATCGGCCTGCTGATGGTAATCGCGCTGCAGAAGATTGGTGTGGGATCGGCCTACGCCTATATCGTGCCCGGTGCGATCGTTTGGCTAGGCATCCTGTTGACCGGTGCCCACCCGACCCTCGCCGGCGTTGTGCTCGGGCTGATGACCCCGGTAGCCGCCATGCCGATGCGTGAGCGCCCTCTGGACGCCATTAGCCGCTTCACCAACGAGTTGCTGGGCCGCGCCAAAGCACCAGAGCGCGATGCCAGCGAACTCATCGACCCGTTGAAACGCCTGCGCCTGGCACAGCGCGAACTGCTGCCGCCGGTGGTGCGGATGCAAGGCACGCTGCACCCTTGGGTAGCCTACGGCATCATGCCAGTGTTTGCCCTGGCCAATGCCGGGGTCAGCCTGGCTGGGGTCGACCTGTCTGCGGCGGGCCCACAATGGGTCATGATCGCCGTGATAGTCGCTTTGGTCGCAGGCAAGCCCTTGGGCATCATCAGCGTCAGCTGGTTGATGGTACGCCTGGGCTGGTGCGCGCTTCCCGCCGGGGTGAACTGGCGCAGCATCACGCTGGTGGGCCTGTTGGCCGGTATCGGTTTCACCATGTCGATCTTCATCGCCAACCTGGCGTTCGTCGACCCCGGCTCACTGGGGGCAGCCAAACTTGGCGTGCTATCGGCCTCGGTGATCGCGGCGGTGTTGGGGCTGACCTGGGGCGTATGTAGCGTGCGCCGTGCAGCCCCTGCAGGCAACCTGGGTTCGTCAACCTAGCAGCGCCTGCACTGGGCCGCTTTGCCGGGCTGGCCGGGGCTGAAATGCCCTGGCCAGGACAGGTTCGACGGCCCCTCTTAATACACAGGAGCAGCCGACGCCGCTGATGCTGGCATGAGCATGAGGCGAAAAACCATCAGCCACAAAAAAGCCCTGAAAAATCAGGGCTTTGATGAAAAATAGTGGCGGAAGCGTAGAGATTCGAACTCTAGGATAGTTGCCCATCGACGGTTTTCAAGACCGTTGCCTTAAACCACTCGGCCACGCTTCCAGCTCGTTTGCGGCCGCCATAATACCGTAATGAAACAAGCTGTCAAACTCTCTGTGTCGCGGGTTGCAATGGCTCTGGTAGACTCCCAGCATCTGAACGTTCGAAACCACAGGTTTACCAAGGAGTGTCGCCATGCGCGAACAGGATTATGCCGTACATCACGGCCAGCAGGTCGAGCAGCAGGAGATCAGCAAGGTCCTGCGCAACACGTACAGTCTGCTGGCGCTCACCCTCGCCTTCAGCGGCGTCATGGCCTTCGTTGCCCAGCAAATGCGTGTCGGCTATCCGAACGTGTTCGTGGTGCTGATCGGCTTTTACGGGCTGTTCTTCCTGACCAACAAGCTGCGTGATTCGGCCTGGGGCCTCGTCTCCACCTTCGCCCTCACCGGCTTCATGGGCTTCATTCTCGGCCCAATACTCAACCGCTACCTGGGCATGGCCGGTGGTGCCGAGGTCGTCAGCTCGGCATTTGCCATGACTGCCCTGGTGTTCGGTGGTCTGTCGGCTTATGTACTGATTACCCGCAAGGACATGAGCTTCCTCAGTGGCTTCATCACTGCCGGCTTCTTCGTGCTGCTGGGTGCGGTCGTGGCCAGCTTCTTCTTCCAGATCAGCGGCCTGCAACTGGCGATCAGCGCCGGCTTCGTGCTGTTCTCGTCGGTGTGCATCCTGTTCCAGACCAGCGCGATCATTCACGGTGGTGAGCGGAACTACATCATGGCCACCATCAGCCTGTATGTGTCCATCTACAACCTGTTCGTTAGCCTGCTCCAGCTGTTTGGCATCATGGGGCGTGATGACTGATTGTTGTTTGTTAGAAAGCCCGCTTCGGCGGGCTTTTTTATGGGTGTGGGAAAGGCATGCCTGTGTTCGCCTTTAGCATGGGTTAACCGGCGCAGCAGTGCACATTCGCGGCGGGCGGTTTTTGACTGAAAAGTCAGGTAATTAAGCGTAGGGTCGCCGATCATGTCGGCATCGTGCTTTGCTCTACCGCAATCTGCCTTCACCCCGTAGAATGCGCTCCTTTTTTCTTCAGGGGCAGCTTTCAGCCATGAGCACACATGAACACAGCCCAGCAGCATCGGCCCCCGCCAATGAGCTGGTGCTTGGCCTCGAGGACAAGCCTCGGCTGCTGATCGGCCTGCTGGCGGCGCTGCAACACCTGCTGGCGATCATCGTGCCGATCGTGACGCCCGGTCTATTGATCTGCCAGGCGCTGGGGGTGTCCGCGCGGGACACCAACCTGATCGTCTCCATGTCGCTGGTAATCTCCGGTATCGCCACATTCGTGCAGTGCAAGCGCTTCGGGCCGTTTGGCGCCGGGTTGCTGATCGTGCAGGGCACCAGCTTCAACTTCGTGGGCCCGCTGATTGCCGGGGGTGCGCTGATGGTCAAGCAAGGCACGCCGGTCGAAGGTGTGATGGCCGCCATCTTTGGCGTGGTCATCGCTGGCTCGTTCGTCGAAATGGGCGTTTCGCGCATCCTGCCCTTCGTCAAACGCCTGATCACCCCGCTGGTCACCGGCATTGTCGTGCTGATGATCGGCCTGACGCTGATCAAGGTCGGCCTGATCAGTATGGGTGGCGGCTTCGGCGCCATGGCCAATGGCACCTTCGCCAATGGCGAGAACCTGCTGTTGTCGGGTGTGGTGCTGGCCATTATCGTGATCCTCAACCGTATTCCGGTGGTGTGGATGCGCAGCTGTGCCATCGTTATTGCCCTGGCGGTCGGCTATGCGTTGGCGGGCTATATGGGCCGCCTGGACTTCACCGGTATGCATGAGGCCGCGCTGTTTCAGGTGCCGACGCCGCTGCACTTCGGCCTGAGCTTCTCGTGGGCGCTGTTCATTCCGATGCTGGTGATCTACCTGGTGACGTCGCTGGAAGCCATTGGTGACGTGACCGCCACCAGCAAGGTGTCGCGCCAGCCAGTCGAAGGCCCGGTGTGGATGCAGCGGATCAAGGGTGGTGTGCTGGTCAACGGCGCCAACTCGTTGTTGGCGGGCTTGTTCAACACGTTCCCGAGTTCGATCTTTGCGCAGAATAACGGCGTGATTCAGCTAACCGGTATTGCCAGCCGCCATATCGGCATGTGGATTGCCGTAATGCTGGTGATATTGGGGCTGTTCCCCAGTGTTGCCGGGGTGATTCAGGCGGTGCCAGAACCGGTGCTGGGGGGTGCGGCAATGGTCATGTTTGGCGCGGTTGCAGCCTCGGGCATCAATATTCTGGCCAGCACCCGCCTGGACCGGCGTGCGCTGCTGATCATCGCCGTGTCGTTGGCGCTGGGCCTGGGTGTGGCGCAGGTGCCGGAGTTCCTGGCGCATATGCCGGCGGCGGTGCGCAATGTGCTGGAGTCGGGGGTGGCGACCGGTGGCATCTGTGCCCTGGTGCTGAACTGGTTCCTGCCGGAGAGCAAGGAACAGGCTTGAGGCCTGCTCCCTTCTGACAGGGCCTTGCGCAAGCCCTGTAGGAGCGGCCTTGTGTCGCGAATGGGCTGCAAAGCAGCCCCGGGGCTTCAGCGTAAATGCACTAATTGCTGGGCTGCTTCGCAGCCCATTCGCGACACAAGGCCGCTCCTACCAAAGCCCGCGCCCGCATGCACAAGCGGGCGCGGGCTTTTTTGCTTTATCATGGCGGTATTCCTTTGCATGAGTTACCCATGAAATTCGCTATCGCGGTGTTCTCCCCGGCCCATGCGCCCTCCTCGCGGCGCGCCTTGCGCTATGCCGAGGCGGTGCTGGCCGGCGGGCATGATATTGCCCGGCTGTTCTTCTATCAGGACGGGGTACACAGTGCCTCGGCCAACGTGGTCGCGCCCCAGGATGAAGTGGACGTGGCCGCGCAGTGGCGTGCCTTTATCGAGACCCACCAGCTGGATGCCGTGGTGTGCATCGCCGCCGCCTTGCGCCGTGGCGTGCTCGACGAGGCCGAGGCCAACCGCTATCAGCGCCCGGCCGTGAACCTGCCCAGGCCATGGGAGTTGTCCGGCCTGGGGCAACTGCACGAGGCCGCGCAAGTCGCCGACCGCCTTGTCTGTTTTGGAGGCGACTGAAATGGCCAAATCCTTGTTGATCATCAGCCGCCAGGCGCCGTGGAACGGCCCATCTGCCCGCGAGGCGCTGGACATCGCCCTGGCCGGTGGCGCGTTCGACCTGCCGCTGGGCATGCTGTTCCTCGACGATGGCGTGTTCCAGCTGGCGCCAAACCAGCAACCTGCCGCCGTGCAACATAAGAACCTGGCCGCCAACCTGCAGGCGTTGCCGATGTTCGGCGTCGAAGAACTGTTCGCCTGCAACCACAGCCTCACCCGCCGTGGCCTGGCCGCCGACAGCCTGGCACTGCCAGTGCAAGTGCTGGATGACGCGGCACTGACCGCACTGATCGCCCGTTTCGACCAGGTGGTAACGCTCTGATGACGACCCTGCACGTAATTGCCCACTCCCCGTTCGGCGACGAGCGCCTGGCCAGTTGCCTGCGCCTGCTGGGCGCCAACGACGCCCTGCTGCTGTGCGGCGATGCGGTATACGCCCTGCGCAGCGGCAGCGAAGCGTACCGCCAGTTGCAAGCCGCCAGCCTGGCCCAGCGCCTGTTCGCCCTGGACGAAGACCTGCAAGCCCGCGCGGTCGGCAACGACCTGGCCAAGGCCGTGGACTACGCCGGGTTCGTCGAACTGTCGCTGCACTACGACAAGGTCAACAGCTGGCTATGAATACCCTCACCGTTTCCGATCAGGCGATCGCCCTGGACAAGGACGGCTTCCTGGTCGACCTGCAAGACTGGTCCCATGCAGCCGCCGAGGCCCTTGCCGAGCGCGAGGGCATTGCCCTGACCGCGGACCACTGGGAAATTCTCGAACTGCTGCGACAGTTCTACCAGGAGTACCAGTTGTCCCCGGCCACCCGCCCACTGATCAAGTACACCGCCCTGAAGCTGGGCGCGGACAAGGGCAATAGTCCGCACCTGAACCGCCTGTTCAATGGCACCCCCGCCAAACTTGCCGCCAAGCTGGCGGGCCTGCCCAAGCCGACCAATTGCATATGACCCTGCCACCCTTGAATCAAGCCCGCCCGCTGACCCTGGAAACTCCGGCTGAACACCCGTTCGCTGAATTCGTGCGCATTCTTGGCAAAGGCAAGCGCGGCGCGCGCGGCCTTACCCGCGAGGAAGCCAGGGCTGCCATGACCCTGCTGCTGGAAGGCAAGGTCGAGGACACCCAGCTGGGCGCCTTCCTGATGCTGCTGCGGCACAAGGAAGAAAGCGCCGAAGAGCTGGCCGGCTTCACCGAAGCGCTACGCGGCCACCTGCAAGCCCCGCGCATTGCCGTGGACCTGGACTGGCCAACCTACGCTGGCAAGAAGCGCCACTTACCCTGGTACCTGCTGGCCGCCAAATGCCTGGCCGGCAATGGTATTCGCATCCTGATGCATGGCGGCGGTGCACACACAGCCGGGCGCCTGTATACCGAGCAGCTGCTCGGCCTGTTGCATATCCCCCTGTGCCGCGACTGGGCAGCGGTCGACACCGCGCTGGGCCAGCATCAGCTGGCGTTTTTCCCCTTGCACGACTGGGCGCCGCAACTGCAGCGCATGATCGACCTGCGCAACACCCTGGGCCTGCGCTCACCCATCCACTCCCTGGCGCGGGTGCTCAACCCGCTGGGCGCGCGTTGCGGCCTGCAAAGCATCTTCCACCCCGGTTACCAGGCGGTGCACCGCGAGGCCAGCCGCCTGCTGGGCGACCATGCCGTGGTGATCAAGGGCGATGGCGGCGAGATCGAGGTCAACCCGGACGTCATCAGCCACCTCTACGGCACCACTGCCGGCGTAGCCTGGGATGAGGAATGGCCGGCGCTCAGCGAGCGCCGTCACGTCAAACCCGCCACGCTGCAACCGGAGCATTTGCTCGCCTTCTGGCGTGGTGAAGTGCAAGACAGCTACGGCGAGAAAGCGCTGATCGCGACCATGGCCTTGGCACTGCGTGGCCTGGAGCAGACCCGGGAACAGGCCTTCACCAATGCGCAGGCCTATTGGGACAACCGTGATAGATCGATTTAGTCGATAACACTACCCCGATCTTTGCGCTATTTCTTCGAACGATCTGGCCTAGACTGGGCTCCAACGACAAACCCTTTGTTCCAGGAGCTCACCATGGGCCTTTTGATCGACGGCCGCTGGCATGATCAGTGGTATGAAAACGGCAAGGACGGCACCTTCAAACGCGAAAACGCCCAGCGCCGCCATTCGTTGCCCGCCCCCGAAGCCGGCCGTTACCACCTGTACGTGTCGCTGGCCTGCCCTTGGGCCCACCGCACGTTGATCTTCCGCGCCATCAAAGGCCTGGCGCCGTTGATCGACGTTTCGGTAGTGAGCTGGCTGATGCAAGACCATGGCTGGACCTTCGACCAGCAGCAAGGCTCCAGCGGCGATCACCTCGATGCGCTGCAGTACCTGCACCAGCGTTACACCCAGGACGACCCGCACTACACCGGCCGGGTGACAGTACCCGTGCTGTGGGACAAGAAAGAGAAACGCATCGTCAACAATGAGTCGGCTGAGATCATTCGCATTTTCAACAGCGCGTTCAACGCGTTGACCGGCAACACCCTCGACCTGTACCCAGCGCCGCTGCGCCCGGCCATCGAGGCGCTGAATGAACGTATCTATCCGGCGGTGAACAACGGCGTCTATCGCGCCGGCTTCGCGACCACGCAGGAGGCCTACGAGGCGGCGTTCGATGACGTGTTCAACGAGCTGGATCATCTGGAAGATCTGTTAGGCCGCAATCGCTACCTGGCGGGCGAATACCTGACTGAAGCCGATGTGCGCCTGTTCACCACGCTGGTGCGCTTCGACGCCGTGTATCACGGGCACTTCAAGTGCAACCTGCGGCGCCTCAACGATTATCACAACCTGTCGAACTGGCTGCGTGAGCTGTACCAGTGGCCGGGGGTGGCGGGGACGGTGGATATGGAGCATATCCAGAAGCACTATTACATGAGCCACAAGACCATCAACCCGAACGGGATCGTGCCTAAGGGGCCGTTGCAGGATTTCAACCAGCCGCATGATCGGGAGCGGTTGGTGGGTAAAGGGATTTGGCAGGGTTGAGGCACTGGGGCTGCTTTGCAGCCCATCGCGACACAAGGCCGCTCCTACAGCGTGAGGTGCGCCCCATTTGTTGGACAATCTTTGATTAGGCTGCTGCGGCCTGATTCCTGTATGCCACGGGACTCAGGCCGGCCAGCCCCATCTTGATTCGGTCATGGTTGTAGTAATCGATGTATTCATCGATTGCAGCGCTCAGATCCTCGATGCTGGCGAAACGCTGAGCATGATACATCTCGGTCTTCAGTGTGCCGAAGAAACTCTCCATTCGCGCATTGTCAAGGCAGTTGCCTTTGCGTGACATGCTCTGCTCCAGTCCCATCTCCTCTAGTCGATTCCGGTAGCGGTAGTACTGATACTGCCAGCCCTGGTCAGAGTGCAGCATAGGCCTGGCCCCTTCCGGTAGCCGTGACAACGCCTGCTTGAGCATCTGACCGACCAATGGATAGTGCGGCGAGGTGTCGATCTGGTGCGCCACGATCTCACCATTGAACAGGTCCAGCACCGGAGAGAGATACAGCTTTTCACCCGCCACCTTGAATTCGGTCACGTCCGTTACCCACCTCCTGTTTGGCTCCTCTGCCGTAAACTTGCGCTCCATCTTGTTGGGAGCGATGCGTCCGGGCTCGCCACGATAGGACTTGTACTTCTTCACGCGCACCGTGCATTTGAGGTCGAGTTCGGCCATCAGTCGCCGCACGACCTTACTGTTAACTGCGTGGCCGACGCTGTGCAATGTCGCTGTCATGCGCCGATAGCCGTAGCGACCTTTATGCCGCTGCTGAATCTCACGGATACGGTCCTTGAGCGCAGCCAGCTTGTCACCGGCGGCCATCAACTTGCGCTGGTAGTAATACGTACTGCGCGCCAGTCCGGCCGGCTTGAGCAGGCCGTCGAGCGGGAAGCGGGTGCGTAGGGCCGAGATGATCAGGACTTTTTCTTCTCGGCCCTCTTCTGTCTCGCCTTCTCCTCGCGCAGTTCTTTTAACTTTTTTAGGTAGGCGATCTCCATCTCGGCGTGACGCAGCTTGGCCAGCAGTTCGGCGTACGAGAGTTCTTCCTCGGACTTGGGCGAGGTGCTGGCGGGTGGGGTGGATGGTTTGATCATGACGTTTCGCGGTCCCTTGTTCCCTGCTATCAGAGCTTTGATACCGCCACTGTAGTACTGCGCTTCCCATATGCCTATCTGGCTGGAATGCGTCAGGTTGAAAACAGCCGCCGTTTCGCGCAACGACAACTTGTCGCGCCATTTTCGCTCAAGCACCGAGAGCTTGAACTCAGGGCTGAAAGTCTGCGCGTGTCTGGACAGGCTGGCCTCGCCATGGATGCGGTAGGCCTGTACCCAGCGGCGCAGTAAGGAGGGATCCATCTGGAACTGTGCGGCTATGAAACGGTAGCCAATGCCACGTTGCAGAAAAGCCTGGATGGCGGAAAGCTTGAACTGTCTGGTGTACTTGCTCATATGAAAGGCCCCTGAGGTTGGATTTTTGTCCAACGTCAGGGGCGCAGTTCAGCGCAGTGCCTTGGTGTAGGAGCGGCCTTGTGTCGCGATGGGCCGCAAAGCGGCCTCGGCGGGTTCAGCTGTTCTGCGAACCTTCAAACCAGGCCAGCTTGTCGCGCAACTGCACCACTTCCCCAACAATCACCAGGGTCGGCGCATGCACTTCATGCTGGGCCACCAGCTCCGGCAAATCCGCCAAGGTACCGGTGAACACCCGCTGGTTACGCGTAGTGCCCTGCTGCACCAGGGCCGCCGGGGTACTGGCCGCACGCCCATGGCGAATCAGCTCTGCGCAGATCGTAGGCAAGCCCACCAAACCCATGTAGAACACCAGGGTCTGCGACGGCGCTACCAGGTCGTTCCATGGCAGGTTGCTGGTGCCATCCTTGAGGTGCCCGGTCACGAAGCGCACCGACTGGGCATGGTCGCGATGGGTCAATGGAATGCCGCCATAGGCGGAACAGCCACTGGCCGCCGTAATACCCGGAACCACCTGGAAGGGGATGCCATGCTCGGCCAGCTCTTCGATCTCTTCGCCACCGCGCCCAAAGATGAACGGGTCGCCGCCCTTCAGGCGCAGCACGCGTTTGCCTTGCTGGGCCAGGTCAACCAACAGGCGGTTGATCTGGTCCTGCGGTACGGCGTGGTCAGCGCGGCGCTTGCCAACGTAGATACGCTCGGCATCACGCCGGCACATATCGATGATCGCCGGGGCCACCAGGCGGTCATACAGCACCACGTCGGCCTGCTGCATGAGGCGCAAGGCGCGAAAGGTGAGCAGGTCCGGGTCGCCTGGGCCCGCACCAACCAGGTACACCTCGCCCCCCTGCTGCACCGGTGCGCCCTCCACCATCGCCTGCAACAGGCGTTCGGCTTCGGCGCCCTGCCCGGCCAGCTGGCGCTCGGCGATCGGGCCCTGGAACACGGTCTCCCAGAAGCCACGGCGCTGGTTCACATCCGGATACAAGGACTTGACCTTGTGCCGGAACCGCGCCGCCAGCCCGGCCAGCTCACCGTAGGCAGCCGGGATCCAGGCTTCCAGCTTGGCGCGAATCAGACGCGCCAGCACCGGAGCGTCCCCGCCACTGGACACCGCAATCACCAACGGTGAACGGTCGACAATCGCCGGGAAGATCACCGTGCACAAGGCCGGCGCGTCCACCACGTTGACTGGCAGGCTGACGGCCTGCGCATCAGCCGACACCTGCGCGTTCAGCCCAGGGTCGTCAGTGGCGGCGATCACCAGCCGGCACCCGACCAGGTCGGCGGCCTGGTAGCCACGCACCAGCACCTCACCGCCACCTTCCCGGGCCAACGCAGCCAACTGGCCGTCGACGTCCGGCGCCACCACGCGCAGCACACTCCCGGCATCCGCCAGCAAGCGCGCTTTGCGCAAGGCGATCTCACCGCCGCCGACGACCAGAACACGGCCGCCCTGCAGCTTGTGGAACAGCGGCAGATAATCCATTTAGCGGATGACCTCGACGCCGCCCATGTAAGGCTTCAGCACCTCTGGTACGCGGATCGAGCCGTCGGCCTGCTGGTAGTTTTCCAGCACCGCAACCAAGGTACGGCCAACCGCCAGGCCGGACCCGTTGAGGGTGTGTACCAGTTCCGGCTTGCCGGTTTCCGGGTTGCGCCAGCGGGCCTGCATGCGGCGCGCCTGGAAGTCGCCGCAGTTGGAGCACGAGCTGATTTCACGGTACTTGTCCTGGCTCGGCACCCACACTTCCAGGTCATAGGTTTTCACCGCGCCGAAACCCATGTCGCCGGTGCACAGGGCCAGCACGCGGTACGGCAGCTCCAGGAGCTGCAGCACGCGCTCGGCGTTGGCCGTCAGCCCTTCCAGGGCTTCCATCGACTTCGCCGGCTCCACCACCTGCACCATCTCGACCTTGTCGAACTGGTGCTGGCGGATCATGCCGCGGGTATCCCGGCCAGAAGCGCCCGCTTCACTGCGGAAGCACGGGGTGTGGGCAACCAGCTTCAGCGGCAGTTGCTTGGCATCCAGAATCGCGCCTGCCACCAGGTTGGTCAGCGACACCTCGGCAGTCGGGATCAGGTAGAAGTCAGCCTCGCCTTCGCGGGTAATCTTGAACAGGTCTTCTTCGAACTTCGGCAACTGGCCAGTGCCCTGCAGCGCTGGGGCCTGCACCAGGTACGGGGTGTAGTGTTCCTCGTAACCGTGCTCGCCGGTGTGCAGGTTGATCATGAACTGCGCCAGGGCGCGGTGCAGGCGGGCAATCGGCCCGCGCAGCACGGCAAAGCGTGCGCCGGACAGCTTGGCGGCGGCTTCGAAGTCCAGGCCACCGCTGAGTTCACCCAGGGCAACGTGGTCCTTGATGTCGAAATCGAAGGTTTGCGGGGTGCCCCAACGGCGCACTTCAACGTTGTCGTCTTCGCTGGCACCGACCGGTACGCTGGCATCCGGCAAGTTGGGGATGGTCAGCAGGATGCCGTCCAGCTCGGCCTGGATCTCGTCCAGCTCGGCCTTGCCGGCCGCCAGCTCATTGGCCATGCGCTCGACATCGGCCATCAGTGGGGCGATGTCCTCGCCTTTGGCTTTGGCCTGGCCGATGGACTTGGAACGGGCGTTACGCTCGGCCTGCAGTTGCTCGGTACGGGTCTGCACCGCCTTGCGGCGTTCTTCCAGTGATTCGATGCGCGCGACATCCAGGCTGAAGCCACGGGAGGCCAGGCGATCCGCCACTTCCTGAAGTTGGCCGCGTAACAGTTTGGAATCGAGCATATCGTTCTCTCGTTATAGGTAGGTGTTGGTTCAGAAACGGGTCAGGGACAGGCCGGCCCAGGTCGCGAGCAGCCCGCCCACTACGCTGATACTGGTATAGCCCAAGGCCAGCGGCACTTGCCCGCTTTCCATCAGGCGCACGGTATCGAGCGAAAAAGAGGAAAAAGTTGTTAGGCCACCAAGGAAGCCGACGATCAAGCCGGCGCGCAACTCGACCGGCGCCAGTGGCTTGTGCAGGAACAAGCCGTAGAGCAGGCCGATCAGCAGGCAGCCAACCAGGTTGACCGCCAGCGTACCGGCATAGAAGTGCCGTGGCCAGTGGGCGGTGACCCAATTGGCGGTGGCGAAGCGCAGCAACGTACCGGCCACGCCCCCGGCACTCACGGCAGCGATCAAGGCAATCATGGTTTTCTCCGCTGACGGGGGCTGTTGCGGTCCAGGTCGGCCAGGTGGCGCAGCTTCTCGCCGATTTTCAGTTCCAGGCCGCGCGGCACCGGCTGGTAGTACTGGCGCGGCTCGAGTGCATCGGGGAAGTAGTCCTCACCGGCCGCATAGGCGTCGGGCTCGTCATGGGCGTAGCGGTACTCGTCGCCATAACCCAGTTGCTTCATGAGCTTGGTGGGCGCATTGCGCAAGTGCAGTGGCACTTCCAGCGAGCCATGCTCGGCGGCTTCGCGCAGGGCGGTCTTGAAGCCCATGTACACCGCGTTGCTCTTCGGCGCACAGGCCAGGTAGGTGATGGCCTGGGCCACCGCCAGCTCGCCTTCGGGGCTGCCCAGGCGCTCTTGTACATCCCAGGCGGCCAGGCACAAGCCGAGCGCCCGCGGGTCGGCGTTGCCAATGTCTTCGCTGGCCATGCGCACCACACGGCGGGCGATGTACAGCGGGTCGCAGCCGCCGTCGAGCATGCGCGCGAACCAGTACAGGGCGCCGTCCGGGTTGGAGCCGCGTACCGATTTGTGCAGCGCGGAAATCTGGTCGTAGAACGCTTCGCCGCCCTTGTCGAAACGGCGACGGCTGTCGCCCAACAGGCTCTGCAGCATCTCGACGTCGATTTCACTGCCGTCTTCGGCCAGGTCCGAGGCATTTTCGAGAAAATTGAGCATGCGCCGGCCATCGCCGTCTGCGGCGGCCATCAGCATCTTGAAGGCATCGTCGCCCACCCGCAGGTTGCGCTTGCCCAGGCCACGATCCTCGGTGAGGGCACGGTCGACCAGCTTGCGCAACGCCGCCTCGTCCAGGCTCTTGAGCACGTACACCCGCGCCCGCGACAACAGTGCGTTGTTAAGCTCGAACGAGGGGTTTTCGGTGGTGGCGCCAATGAACAGCAGGGTGCCGTCTTCCACGTAGGGCAAGAAGGCATCCTGCTGCGACTTGTTGAAGCGGTGCACCTCGTCGACGAACAGAATGGTGCGGCGGCCGTATTGCCCTGCCTGCTGCTTGGCAACCTCCACCGCCTGGCGAATTTCCTTGACCCCGGCCAGTACCGCCGACACGGTTTCGAAATGGGCATCACAGAACTGCGCCAGCAGCCGCGCCAGGGTGGTCTTGCCTACCCCTGGCGGGCCCCAGAAGATCATCGAGTGCAGCGCGCCTTGCTCCAATGCCTCGCGCAGCGGTTTGCCGCGCGCCAGCAGGTGCTCCTGGCCTACGTACTCGTCCAGGTTGGACGGGCGCAGGCGGGCCGCCAGGGGCTGGGCGACAGGTTCGCTTCGAAACAGGTCCATGGCGAGCTCTGGTTACTCCTTGATCACGTCCGCGCCTTTGGGAATGTCGAACTTGAACCTGCTGTCCGGCACCGCCTGGTTGGCCTTGACGCCATTGAACAGGATGTTGGTGCGCTGGCCGACGCTGTCGATCAGCTGCATGTCATTGATCAGGCCCTTGCGGAACGACACGCGCAGCGAGTCGAACAAGGTGTCCTTGGTTTTCGGCTTGAGGGTGAAGTCCATCACTTCGCCCTGCTCCTTCGAGGTGATGTCGAAGCTCTGGCTGATTTTCGACACATCACCCGACAGCAGCAGCGCCGGAGTCTGGTTCAGGCGCACGTCGAGCTTCTTGATGGTGGCCTGTTCCAGGTCCGGGTCCCACAGGGTGACGTTCTTGCCGTCCGACACCACCACTTGCTCCTGCGGTGCGTCAGTATGCCAGTAGAACAGGCCCGGACGCTTGACGGTCATCTTGCCCGAGGTTTCCTGCAGGCTGGTGCCATCGGCGCCCAAGGTCAGCTGGGAGAAATTGGCCTCGATGGTCTGTGACTTTTCCAGCAACTGGGTCAGGCGTTGTACATCCTGCTCACCGGCATAAGCGGTAACCGAGCCCAGGGTCAGGGCAGAAACCAACAGCATGCGAATCGCGCGCATGGGAATCCTCATTGAGCATTGAAAAGGCCGGGCACCAACACTGGCGCCCGGCAGGGTGTTCATCAGTCGCGCGGGCCGCCTGGGGCAATTACTTCCCGCGAGCCGTTGCTGTTCATCGGGGTAACGACGCCGGCCATTTCCATCGACTCGATCATGCGGGCGGCACGGTTGTAGCCAATCTTCAGCTTGCGCTGCACAGCAGAAATGGAAGCACGACGGCTCTCGAGCACGAACTGCACCGCTTCATCATACAGCGCATCGGTTTCGGCATCGTCACCATCACCTCCACCGCCGCCGCCGTCGAAGCCGCTGCCGGCTTCTTCCACGCCATTGAGAATGTCGTCGTTGTAGTCTGGGGCGCCGCGCAGCTTCCACGCCTCGACCGTGCGGTGCACCTCGTCGTCGGAAACGAACGCGCCATGGACCCGGATCGGCAGGCTGGTGCCCGGCGGCATGTACAGCATGTCACCGTGGCCCAGCAGCTGTTCGGCACCGCCCTGGTCGATGATGGTCCGCGAGTCGATCTTGCTCGACACCTGGAAGGCCATGCGGGTCGGGATGTTGGCCTTGATCAGACCGGTGATCACGTCCACCGACGGGCGCTGGGTGGCGAGGATAAGGTGAATGCCCGCCGCACGCGCTTTCTGCGCGATACGGGCGATCAGTTCTTCGACCTTCTTGCCGACAATCATCATCATGTCGGCGAATTCATCGACCACCACCACGATGGTCGGCAGGGTTTTCAGCGCCGGCGGCTCGTCGTCCATGCTTTCGCGGCGGTACAGCGGGTCGTGGATGATTTCCCCGGCTTCCTGGGCGTCCTTGATCTTGCGGTTGAAGCCGGCCAGGTTACGCACCCCCATGGCCGCCATCAGTTTGTAGCGGCGCTCCATCTCGGCCACGCTCCAGCGCAGGGCGTTGGCGGCGTCCTTCATGTCGGTGACCACCGGGCACAACAGGTGCGGAATGCCTTCGTAGATCGACAGCTCGAGCATTTTCGGGTCGATCATGATCAGCCGCGCGTCTTCCGGGCTGGACTTGAACAGGATCGACAGGATCATCGCGTTGACCCCCACCGACTTACCGGAACCCGTGGTACCGGCCACCAACAGGTGGGGCATCTTGGCCAGGTCGGTAATCACCGGCTTGCCGCCAATGTCGTGGCCCAGGGCCAGGGTGACAGGGGACTTCTGCTCGTCGTACTGCGGCGTGGCCAGCACTTCGGAGAAACGCACCATCTGGCGGTTTTCGTTGGGGATCTCGATACCCACGGTGGTCTTGCCGGGGATGACCTCGACCACACGCACGCTGGTCACCGCCAGCGACCGTGCCAGGTCCTTGGCCAGGTTGGCGATACGGCTGACCTTGACGCCAGCGGCAGGCTGGATTTCGTAACGGGTGATCACCGGGCCTGGGTGGATGGAGTCCACCGAGACCTCAACGCCGAACTCCTTGAGCTTGATTTCCAGCAGCTGACCGACACCGGCCAGGGATTCTGGCGAGTACTCGATCTTCTTCTGTTCTGCCGGGTCGAGGATGGATATCGACGGCAGCGTGCCCTCCACGGCGCTGTCGATGAACAGCGGCGTATGCTTCTCTTTCATCACCCGCTTGCTTGGCTCTGGCGCCTTGTCTGCGGCCGGGGGCACGATGGTTGGCGTGGACGACGGCACACGGGCAAGGCTTGGCTCGCGGGGCGGCACCACCGGCTCGCGGGCCAGGGCCGGTTCGCGCACCGGGGCAACGGGCTCGCGCCCGAGGGTCGGCTCGCGGGGCTCGACCACCGCTGCCGGCGCCTCTTCACGCTTGAAGATGCGCTCACGCAGCGCCGGTTTGGCGGGTTCGCGTTTCTCGGCGACCGTTGGCGCGGCCTTCACTACAGGCTCATCCTCACGCAACTGCGCTTCAAGGCGCTTGCGTTCGTTGCGGGCTTCCCACCAGCGATTGGCGGCGCCCTGCACCAGTTCAAACAGGTCGAGGGTGATCTTGCCCGTCAGGTCCATCACCTTGAACCACGACAGGTCGGTGAACACGGTCAGGCCGAACAGGAACAGGGCGATGAACATCAGCGTACTGCCCTGCACGTTCAGCAGGTTGCGCGCCAGGTCGCCAAGGCTCTCGCCCAGGGCGCCGCCGGCAGAAAACGGCAAGCTCGCAGGCGAATGGAAGTGGATGTGCGCCAGCGCGGCCCCCGACAGCACCAGGAACACCAGACCGATCAGCCGCCAGGAAAACAGCCAGCCGCTCCAGTCCCAGGGCTGATGGCGCTGGCGGAAGATCTGCCAGGTTTTCACCGCCAGCAGCAGCGGGAAGATATAGGCGAAGTAACCCAACACCATGAACAGTATGTCGGCAAAGTAGGCACCGGCACGCCCGGCGGCGTTCTGCACCTGGTCGACGGTGGCGGTGTGGCTGAAGCCCGGATCCGAGGTGTCGTAGGTCAGCAGCGCCATCCACAGGTACAGGCACAGAGCGCCAACGGCGATCAACGCACCTTCCTTGAGGCGATAATGCAGCTGCTGCCGCCACAGGGGCACGGGCAAGGGAGCTGGGGTTGCGGTGGATTTCTTCAAAACACGTCTATTCCTGCGCGTGTTGCGCGTCCAATAGTGCTCGGCCGGCAGTGCGGCCAATGAACCACTACTTTTAACATTACTGCCCGCCCACTGCCATGACGGCGCGCCATAAGGCGCTCAAGCGGGGGCGACTTTCACATGCCTGCAATTTGAGCACGCATTTTCTTTCGTGACAAAGGCTTATGCTGTGTTTTTGCACAGGTATGACAGCAAATGTAGCGGATGGTGCCTGTGGTTTCATCAATGTGCAGGAAATTGCCCGAATTCCGCGGCCGTGCCGGCCCTGGCCGCCGCTGCCGGCGCTCAGCCATTGACCCTGCCGGGCGCGCACGCCATGCTGCCCGCTCCCCTCCCCCACCGCACGATAGACCATGCTCACCTGGCTGACCCGCGACTCGCTGACCTTCCCGCCCCTGGAAAAGGCCCTGCACGAACCCAACGGCCTGCTCGCCGCCGGCGGCGACCTGAGCCCCGAACGGCTGGTGCAGGCCTACCGCCATGGCTGCTTCCCCTGGTACCAGGACGGCCAGCCGATCCTGTGGTGGTCACCCGACCCGCGCACGGTGTTGCTGCCCGACCAGCTTCACGTATCGCGCTCGCTGGCCAAGCTGATGCGCCAGGGGCGCTATCAGGTCAGTTTCGACAGCGACTTCCCGGCGGTGATCGACGCCTGCGCCGCCCCCCGCGATTACGCCGACGGCACCTGGATCACCGATACCATGCGCAACGCCTACTGCGAACTGCACCGTCGCGGCATTGCCCACTCGGTCGAAGTACGCCAGCACGGCGAACTGGTCGGCGGCCTGTACGGCCTGGCCATGGGCCAGTTGTTCTTCGGCGAATCGATGTTCAGCCGCGCCGACAACGCCTCCAAGGTCGGTTTCGTGACCCTGGTCGAGCACCTGCGCCAGGCCGGCGTCGTACTGATCGATTGCCAGATGCCTACCAACCACCTGCACAGCCTCGGCGCCCATGCCATCAGCCGCGCCGAGTTCGCCCGCTACCTGGCCCGCCACCTCGACCAGCCCAACAGCGCGACCTGGGTGGTTGCCTAGGCGGTTTTCCCTGGCTGGCTTACACTTAGAACAAAGTCTCACCGAGGGGTTGATCATGACAGAGTTGGCGCGGTTGAAGTTCTATGCCACTCAACCCCACTCCTGCAGTTACCTGCCCGACGAGCAGGCAACCACGCTGTTCCTCGACCCCAGCCAGCCGATGGACGTAAACGTCTATGCCGACTTGTCGGACATGGGTTTTCGCCGCAGTGGCGACCACTTGTATCGCCCCCACTGCCAGAACTGCAACGCCTGCGTACCGGCGCGCATTCCCGCGGCCCGCTTCATTCCCAACCGCCAGCAGCGGCGCATTCTCAAGCGCAATGCCGACCTCAGCGTGAGCGCAGCGCGGCCGGCGTTCAAGGAAGAGTACTTCGAGCTGTACCGGCGTTACATCGAAACCCGCCATGCCGACGGTGACATGTACCCACCCAGCCGCGACCAGTTTTCCACCTTCCTGGTGCGGGACCTGCCCTTCTGCTGGTTCTACGAATTTCGCCTGGCCGGTCGGCTGATGGCAGTGGCCGTGTGCGACGTGCTGCCCAATGGCCTGTCAGCGGTCTACACCTTCTACGAGCCCGACGAAGAGCGCCGCAGCCTGGGCCGTTTCGCCATTCTCTGGCAAATCGGCGAAGCCCTGCGCAAGGATCTGGAGGCGGTGTACCTGGGCTACTGGATCAAGAACTGCAAGAAGATGAACTACAAGACACAGTATCGACCCATCGAATTGTTGATAAACCAGCGCTGGGTCACCCTCAACTGAAAGCATTGGCTTGACACACAGTTTTCCGGCATAATCCACGCCACTTTTTTGCCCGGTGCGGATATGCGTCGGGCCAACACTGGACACCGAGGGCTCAACTGCATGTCGAAAGAAGACAGCTTCGAAATGGAAGGTACTGTCGTCGACACCCTGCCCAACACCATGTTCCGCGTGGAGTTGGAAAACGGGCACGTCGTAACCGCGCACATCTCCGGAAAGATGCGCAAAAACTACATCCGTATTCTCACTGGCGACAAGGTTCGCGTCGAGCTGACGCCTTATGACCTGAGCAAGGGCCGCATCACCTACCGTGCGCGCTAAGCTCCAGCCATGAAAAAGCCCGGCCAAGTGCCGGGCTTTTTCATGCCTTCAAGTTTGTAAGGGGCTGCGTTGCAGCCCCATGTATCACGCTACTTCAGCCGTGGTCTCGAAGTCGAACACCAACTCGCCATCGCGCAAGTCGACGTGCACCACACCGCCATGCTCGGCCAGCTCACCAAACAGGATCTCCTCGGCCAGCGGCCGCTTGATCTTGTCCTGAATCAACCGCGCCATCGGCCGCGCGCCCATCTGCGCGTCATACCCCGAGGCCGCCAGCCAGCCGCGGGCCTCGTCGCTGACCTCAAGCAGCACGCGCTTGTCTTCAAGCTGCGCCTGCAGTTCGATAAGGAACTTGTCAACGATGCTCTTGATGGTTTCGGTGCTCAGGCGGCCAAACTGGATGATGGTATCCAGGCGGTTGCGGAACTCTGGCGTAAAGCTCTTGCGGATCACTTCCATCGCATCGGACGCATGGTCCTGATGGGTGAAGCCGATCGAGGCCCGCGACGCGGTTTCCGCGCCGGCGTTGGTGGTCATGATCAGGATCACGTTACGGAAGTCGGCCTTGCGCCCGTTGTTGTCGGTAAGGGTACCGTGGTCCATCACCTGCAGCAGCAGGTTGAAGACTTCCGGGTGCGCCTTCTCGATTTCGTCGAGCAGCAACACGCAGTGCGGCTGCTTGGTAATCGCCTCGGTCAGCAGACCACCCTGGTCGAACCCGACATAGCCGGGCGGTGCACCGATCAACCGCGAAACCGTGTGGCGCTCCATGTACTCGGACATATCGAAGCGCACCAGCTCCACACCCAGCGCCTTGGCCAATTGCCGGGCCGCTTCGGTCTTGCCGACGCCGGTAGGGCCGGCAAACAGGAACGAACCCACTGGCTTGTCAGGTGCCTTGAGGCCGGCACGCGACAGCTTGATGGCCGTGGACAGCGAATCGATGGCCTGGTCCTGACCGAAAACGGTCAGCTTCAGGTCGCGCTCCAGGTTACGCAGCAGTTCCTTGTCGGAGCTGCTGACATGCTTCGGCGGAATTCGCGCAATCTTGGCGACGATATCCTCCACCTGCGGCACGTCGATGCGCTTGACGCGGCTGGCTTCCGGCTGCAGGCGCTGGTAGGCGCCAGCCTCGTCGATCACGTCGATGGCCTTGTCCGGCATGTGCCGGTCATTGATGTAGCGCGAGGCCAGCTCGGCGGCGGCGCGCAGGGCTTCGTCGCTGTACTCGATGTTGTGGTGGCTTTCGAACCGCCCTTTCAGGCCACGCAGGATGCCCACGGTGTCTTCAACCGAGGGTTCGCTGACGTCTACCTTCTGGAAACGCCGCGCCAAGGCACGGTCCTTCTCGAAGATGCCACGGAATTCCTGGAAGGTCGTGGAGCCGATGCAGCGGATTTCACCCGAAGACAACAGCGGCTTGAGCAGGTTGGACGCATCCATTACCCCACCCGACGCCGCACCGGCACCGATGATGGTGTGGATCTCATCGATGAACAGAATGGCCTGCGGGCGCTTGCGCAGCTCGCCAAGCAGCGCCTTGAAGCGCTTCTCGAAGTCGCCGCGGTACTTGGTACCGGCCAGCAGCGCGCCCAGGTCGAGCGAGTACACCACGCTCTGCGCCAGCAGGTCAGGCACCTGGCCATCGACAATACGCTTGGCCAGCCCTTCGGCAATCGCCGTTTTGCCCACCCCGGCCTCACCCACCAGCAGCGGGTTGTTCTTGCGGCGGCGGGCAAGGATCTGCGCAACGCGCTCCACTTCCTGCTCGCGGCCAACCAGCGGGTCGATGCGGCCAGCACGCGCCAGCTCGTTGAGGTTGCTGGCATAGGCGTCCAGCGGGTTGCTGGAAGAAGAGGTTTCACCACCCTCTTCGTCCTGCATGTCCTGGTCGCTCTCGGATTGCGAGCCATGCCCCGGCACCTTGGAGATGCCATGGGCGATGTAGTTGACCACATCGATGCGGGCCACGCTCTGCTGCTTGAGCAGGAACACGGCCTGGCTTTCCTGTTCGCTGAAGATCGCCACCAGTACGTTGGCGCCGGTCACTTCACGCTTGCCAGAGCTTTGTACGTGGAACACGGCGCGTTGCAGCACACGCTGGAAGCCCAGGGTTGGCTGGGTTTCCCTGTCTTCATCGTTGACAGGAATCAGCGGCGTGGTCGAATCGATGAACTCTTGCAGGTCGTGCTTGAGCTTGTCGAGATTGGCGCCACAGGCGCGCAGAACGGTCGCGGCAGCCTCATTGTCCAGGAGTGCCAGCAGCAGATGTTCGACGGTCATGAATTCATGACGCTTCGAACGGGCCTCCTTGAAGGCAAGATTGAGGGTGACTTCGAGCTCGCGGTTTAACATAGCTTCACCTCATACCCAAGTGGTCGGCGATTAACCGTCCTTCTCGATTTCACAGAGTAGCGGATGCTGGCTTTCCCTGGCGTATTGGTTGACCTGCATAGCCTTCGTTTCGGCGATGTCACGGGTAAACAATCCGCACACTGCCCGCCCCTCGGTATGGACGGTCAGCATGATCTTGGTCGCCAGCTCGCGGTTCAGACTGAAGAACGTCTCGAGCACTTCGACGACGAAATCCATCGGTGTGTAGTCATCGTTGAACAAAACCACCTTGTACATCGGTGGCGCCTGCAGGATCGGCTTGGCTTCCTGAACCGCCAGACCGGAGCCATCGTCCTCATTCGATTGAGGACGATCCTGATTGAATATTAGTCGAATCTGGCTGTGTGCATGCATGGAAAGAATTTCATCACATCGACAGGTTAAGGTTGTGGGTTGACCCTGCGAACGGCCATTGGTGCAGCCGCTGCATGACCTTGACTATCGGCAAAACGGTGTTACAACCAATAGGAACCCACCGTGGTCGATAAAGATCCGCGCAGTCAACCAGATTTTTTCGCAAGGTTCGTATGCGGATGAAGTGGATGATACTCCAGTGATGGAGTCCTTTGCAGAGGGACATAGGGATGGCAAGCGGTAAAGTCAAGTGGTTCAACAATGCCAAGGGCTATGGATTCGTCAATGAAGAGGGCAAGAACGACGACTTGTTCGCTCATTATTCAGCCATCCAGATGGACGGGTACAAGACGCTCAAGGCCGGCCAAGCCGTGACCTTCGATGTCATCCAAGGCCCGAAAGGTCTACACGCCGTCAACATCAGCAGTGCATCCACGGCTGCGCCCGCGCCGGCCAGTGCACAGCCCGCGGGCAGCACGGCCGACGCCTGACCGACTGCCCTGCCAGCGGGTAAACGAAAAGAAAGGCCGCTTCTTTACCAGAAGCGGCCGTTTCACATTCGCTTACATATGTTTGATCATGGCATCGCCGAAGCCCGAACTTCCCACCAGCGTGGCACCGTCCATCAGGCGCTCGAAGTCGTAAGTCACGGTCTTGGCCGCAATCGCGCCATTGGTGCCTTTGATGATCAGGTCGGCGGCCTCGGTCCAGCCCATGTGGCGCAGCATCATTTCTGCCGAAAGAATCACCGAACCCGGGTTGACCTTGTCCTGCCCGGCATACTTGGGCGCCGTGCCGTGGGTAGCCTCGAACATGGCCACGGTGTCGGACAGGTTGGCCCCCGGGGCGATACCGATGCCGCCCACCTCCGCCGCCAGGGCGTCAGACAAATAGTCGCCGTTGAGGTTGAGCGTGGCGATAACATCGTAGTCGGCCGGGCGTAGCAGGATCTGCTGGAGCATGGCGTCGGCAATGGCGTCCTTGACGATCACTTCGCGGCCGGTCTTGGGGTTGTTGAACTTCATCCACGGCCCGCCGTCGAGCAACTCGGCACCGAACTCGTCACGCGCCACTTCGTAGCCCCAGTCCTTGAAGGCACCTTCGGTGAACTTCATGATGTTGCCCTTGTGCACCAGCGTCAGCGACTCGCGGTCGTTATCCACCACATATTGCAGGGCTTTGCGTACCAGACGCTTGGTCCCTTCGCGGGAAACCGGCTTGATACCAATGCCGCAGTCCTGGTCGAAACGGATCTTGGTAACGCCCATTTCCTCCTTGAGGAACTTGATCACCTTGTCTGCTTCCGGCGAACCGGCCTTCCATTCGATGCCGGCATAGATGTCTTCGGAGTTCTCCCGGAAGATCACCATGTCGACATCCCCCGGTTTTTTCACCGGGCTTGGCACGCCCTGGAACCACAGCACAGGGCGCAGGCACACATACAGGTCCAGCTGCTGGCGCAAAGCCACGTTCAGCGAACGGATGCCGCCACCCACCGGGGTGGTCAGCGGGCCCTTGATCGACACCACATAGTCACGCACGGCGTCGAGGGTTTCCTGCGGCAGCCAGGTGTCCTGGTCGTAGACCTGGGTGGCCTTTTCGCCGGCGTACACCTCCATCCAGGCGATCTTGCGCTTGCCGCCATAGGCTTTCTGCACAGCGGCATCGACCACCTTGATCATCACCGGTGAGACGTCAACGCCGATCCCGTCGCCTTCGATGTAGGGAATGATCGGCTGGTCGGGCACGTTGAGCGAATGGTCTGCATTGACGGTGATCTTGGCGCCGTCGGTCGGAACCTTGATTTTCTGGTATGCCATGCTTGCACTACTCCGCTATCGGGTGTGGGTTGGACATCAAGCGTAGCAATGAGCCTAAACCACATCTGCCGACCTGCAAGCTGACGGCGTGGGCGCGGGCGCGCCCGCGCAGAACACCCCGCCAGCACTGCGGCATTACGCCACATTGCCCCTCAGTCTTTGGTCTTATAAATGGGCCGATATCACTTGGCCTTGCTGATTAGGCCAAATGGTTTGGTATACTCCGCCGCGACCGTTGGGTCATCGGGGCGAATCCCAGGAAAATGCGGACCGCCCTGGGCCGTGATCGGCCGAAAAGCCGGGCCTTTTCCGCCTGGCTGCCAAAGCCTGGGCTGTTACCGCAGTTCAGCACTTGACGCTCGACTGATGCATCCACCATCACCGCTCGCAGCTTCTCGACTTTCCGCTCATGGCTTGCCAGGGCGATGCGCCTTACCCTGCGCACCACGAGACTCGAGCACGCTCAGCACACAGAGAGTTAACCCGCATGCCCACCCGTTCCAAGATCATCTATACCTTCACCGACGAAGCCCCTGCCCTCGCCACCTACTCGCTGCTGCCGATCATCGAAGCGTTCACCGCTTCGGCTGACATCGCTGTCGAAACTCGCGACATCTCCCTGGCTGGCCGTATCCTTGCCGCCTTCCCGGAGCAACTGGGCGCAGAGAAGCAAGTAGGCGATCACCTGGCGGAACTGGGCCAGCTGGCTACCACCCCTGAAGCCAACATCATCAAGCTGCCGAACATCAGCGCCTCGGTACCGCAGCTCAAAGCCGCGATCAAGGAGCTGCAAGGCAAGGGCTACAACATCCCTGACTACGCCGACGAGCCGGCCACCGAGCAAGAGAAAGAATCCCGCGCCCGCTACGACCGCATCAAAGGTTCGGCCGTGAACCCGGTCCTGCGTGAAGGCAACTCCGACCGCCGCGCACCGCTGTCGGTCAAGAACTACGCGCGCAAGCACCCGCACAAGATGGGCGCCTGGGCCGCCGACTCCAAGTCGCACGTCGCCCACATGACCCAAGGCGACTTCTACGGTAGCGAAAAAGCTGCACTGATCGAAGCTGACGACAGCGTACGTATCGAACTGGTCGGCAAAGACGGCAGCACCACCGTGCTGAAGGAAAAGACCGCGGTCAAGGCTGCTGAAGTCATCGACTGCGCAACCATGAGCCGCAAGGCCCTGAAGGCCTTCATCGCCGAGCAGATCGCCGATGCCAAGGCCACCGGCGTGCTGCTGTCGGTACACCTGAAAGCCACCATGATGAAGGTCTCCGACCCGATCATGTTCGGCGTCATCGTCGAAGAGTTCTACAACGACGTGCTGGCCAAGCACGCCGCCGCCCTGGCCGAAGTCGGCTTCAACGCCAACAACGGCATCGGCGACCTGTACGCCCGCATCAAGGACCTGCCAGCTGACAAGCAGGCCGAGATCGAAGCCGATATCCAGGCCCTGTACACCCAGCGCCCGGCCCTGGCCATGGTCAACTCCGACAAGGGCATCACCAACCTGCACGTACCGAGCGACGTGATCGTCGACGCCTCGATGCCGGCCATGATCCGTGACTCGGGCAAGATGTGGAACACCGCTGGCGAGCTGCAAGACGCCAAGGCAGTGATCCCGGACCGTTGCTACGCCGGCATCTACCAGGCCACCATCGAAGACTGCAAGGCCAACGGCGCCTTCGACCCGACCACCATGGGCAGCGTGCCGAACGTTGGCCTGATGGCGCAGAAAGCCGAAGAGTACGGCTCCCACGACAAGACCTTCCAGGTCAAGGCCGACGGCGTGGTTCGCGTGGTCGACAGCAAGGGCAACGTGGTTCTGGAGCAGAACGTCGAGGCCGGTGACATCTTCCGCATGTGCCAGACCAAGGACGCGCCGATCCAGGACTGGGTCAAGCTGGCCGTCAACCGTGCCCGCCTGAGCAACACCCCAGCGGTGTTCTGGCTGGACCCGGCCCGTGCCCACGACGGCGTGATGATCGAGAAGGTGCAAAAGTACCTGAAGGATCACGACACCACCGGCCTGGACATTCGTGTCATGGCCCCGGTCGACGCCATCAAGTTCTCCCTGGCCCGCATTCGCGAAGGCAAGGACACCATCTCGGTTACCGGTAACGTACTGCGCGACTACCTGACCGACCTGTTCCCGATCATGGAACTGGGCACCAGCGCCAAGATGCTGTCGATCGTGCCGCTGATGAGCGGCGGCGGCCTGTTCGAAACCGGCGCCGGCGGTTCGGCACCCAAGCACGTGCAGCAGTTGGTCGAAGAGAACTTCCTGCGTTGGGACTCGCTGGGTGAATTCCTGGCCCTGGCCGCTTCCCTGGAGCACCTGGGCAACACCTACGACAACCCGCGCGCCAAGGTTCTGGCCAGCACCCTGGACCAGGCAACCGGCAAGTTCCTCGACACCAACAAGTCGCCATCGCGCAAAGTTGGCGGTATCGACAACCGCGGCAGCCACTTCTACCTGACCCTGTACTGGGCCCAGGCCCTGGCTGCACAGAGCGACGACGCCGCCCTGCAGGCACGCTTCGCCCCACTGGCCAAGACCCTGACCGAGAACGAGGAGACCATCGTCGCCCAGCTCAACGCCGTTCAGGGCAAGCCAGCCGACATCGGTGGCTACTACGCCCCGGATGCCGAGCTGACCGCCAAGGTGATGCGCCCAAGCCAAACCCTGAACAGCGCCATCGCCGCCCTGTAAGGTCCGCTTGACGTAACAGCACAAACCCCGGCCACGCACCGGGGTTTGTGCTTTTTCAGCTGCAAGTTTCAAGCTACAAGCTACAAGCCACAAGTCGAAGCGGTACGCGGATTGCTTCAACTTGCTACTTGCCACTTGCTACTTGCTACTTGCTACTTAGGGAGAGCATCGACCGTGTCTTGGCAACCCCACATCACCGTCGCCACCATCATCGAGCAGGACGGCAAATTCCTGTTCGTCGAGGAATTCAAAGCCGACCGGCACGTCTTCAACCAGCCCGCCGGGCACCTGGAAGCCAACGAGACCCTACCCCAGGCCGCCCTGCGCGAAACCCTGGAAGAAACCGCCTGGGAAGTCGAGCTCACCGGCGTGGTCGGCATCTACCTGTACACCGCGCCCAGCAACGGCGTGACCTACCAGCGCATCTGCTTTGCCGCCCGCCCCGTGCGCCACCATGCCGACCTGGCCCTGGACAGCGACATCGTCCGCGCTGTCTGGCTGACCCGCGAAGAGTTGCTGGCCGACCCCACCCGCTGGCGCAGCGAGCTGGTGCCGCGCTGCCTGGACGACTACCTTGCAGGCCCGCTGCACAGCCTTGCGCTGCTGCGCGACTGACGTAGCGCCGCGGCTTTGATAGAATCGGCGTTTTTCCCCCTTGATACACACCGGTACCCATGACCAGCCCAGCACTCAAAGACCCCGCCAAGACCCGCGTCATCGTCGGCATGTCCGGCGGCGTGGACTCTTCCGTCTCCGCCCTTCTGCTCATCGAGCAGGGCTACCAGGTGGAAGGGCTGTTCATGAAGAACTGGGAAGAAGACGACGGCACCGAATACTGCACCGCCCGTGAAGACCTGGCCGACGCCCAGGCCGTGTGCGACCGCATCGGTATCAAGCTGCACACCGCCAACTTCGCCGCCGAGTACTGGGACAACGTGTTCGAGCACTTCCTCGAAGAGTACAAGGCCGGCCGCACGCCCAACCCGGACATCCTCTGCAACCGCGAAATCAAGTTCAAGGCGTTCCTCGACTACGCCCTGTCGCTGGGTGCAGACCTGATTGCCACCGGCCACTATGTACGCCGCCGCGACACCGGCGCCGTTACCGAACTGCTCAAAGGCCTGGACCCGAACAAGGACCAGAGCTATTTCCTGCACGCCGTTGGCGGCAAGGAAATCGCCCGCACGCTGTTCCCGGTGGGCGAACTGGAAAAACCCGAGGTCCGCGCCATTGCCGAAAAACACGGCCTGGCCACCGCCAAGAAAAAGGACTCCACCGGCATCTGCTTCATTGGTGAACGCCGCTTCAGCGACTTCCTCAAGCAGTACCTGCCCGCCCAGCCAGGTAATATCGAAACCACCGAAGGCGAGGTGATCGGCCGCCACCATGGCCTGATGTACCACACCATCGGCCAGCGCCAGGGCCTGGGTATCGGCGGCCTGAAGGACGCCGGTGACGAGCCCTGGTACGTGCTGCACAAAGACCTGACCCGCAACGTGCTGGTGGTCGGCCAGGGCAACGAACACCCATGGTTGTTCTCCCGCGCCCTGCTCGCGTCGGAAATCTTCTGGGTCAACTCGGTAGACCTGAGCAGCCCGCGCCAGCTCACCGCCAAGGTACGCTACCGGCAGAGCGACCAGCGCTGCACCCTGGCGCTGACCGACGGCGGCTACCGCGCCGTGTTCGACGAGCCCCAGCGCGCCGTGACGCCGGGCCAGTCGGTGGTGTTCTATGATGGCGAGGTGTGCCTGGGTGGCGGCGTGATCGAGGCGGCCGAGCCGTGGAGCCCGCGGGCATGAGCACACTGCGCGAGCAATTGATTGCCCTGGGCGGCGTCTTCCAGGCAGCCGTACTGGTTGACCGCATCGCCCGCACCGGCCAGGCCAGCGAGGCCAACATCGGGTGCATGCTGGGCAGCTTGCTGGTACGCGACCCCAAAGACACCCTGGAAGTGTTCGGCGGCGACGACCTGAACCTGCGCGATGGCTATCGCGCGCTGGTCGGCGCCCTGGAGCGCGACCCCAGCAGCCTGCAGCGCGAGCCCCTGCGCTACGCCCTGTCGATGCTGGGCCTGGAGCGCCAGTTGAACAAGCGCGGCGACCTGCTCGACACCATCGGCAACCGCTTGCCACAAATCCAGTCGCAGGCCGATCACTTCGGCCTGGTCCACGAAAATGTCATCGCTTCCAGCGGAGCCTTGTACCAGGACACCCTGAGCACCCTGCGCCAGCGCATCCAGGTACACGGCGACATGCGCTTCCTGCAGCAGGCCAGCAACGCCTCGAAAATCCGCGCCCTGCTGCTCGCCGGCATCCGCGCTGCGCGCCTGTGGCGCCAGCTGGGCGGGCACCGCTGGCAACTGGTGTTCAGCCGGCGCAAACTGCTGAACGAGCTGTACGACATGATGCGCAGCCCCAACTGACGGGCTGGGCAGCCCCTTGTGGGAGCGGGCATGCCCGCGAAGCAGGCGACGCGGTATATGGCACCGGCTACGCCGGTGTTCGCGGGCATGCCCGCTCCCACAGGGCCTGCCACCAGATCCAAATTGGGCCGACCTTTGGTCAGCCACCCGACCCAGGCGTATTTTTCATGTATGATATGCCCCCTTCCAAAAGCCTGACTGTCCGAGAACACCCCATGCAGCTTTCTTCGCTCACTGCGGTTTCCCCTGTAGACGGCCGTTACGCCGGCAAAACCCAGGCCTTGCGCCCCATCTTCAGCGAATTCGGCCTGATCCGTTTCCGCGCCCTGGTCGAAGTGCGCTGGTTGCAGCGCCTGGCCGCCCACCCGCAAATTGGCGAAGTGCCGGCGTTCTCCGCCGAGGCCAACGCCCTGCTGGACACCCTGGCCAGCGATTTCAAGCTTGAGCACGCCGAGCGCGTCAAGGAAATCGAGCGCACCACCAACCACGACGTCAAGGCGATCGAATACCTGCTCAAGGAGCAGGCCGCCCAGCTGCCTGAGCTGGCCAAGGTCAGCGAGTTCATCCACTTCGCCTGCACCAGCGAGGACATCAACAACCTGTCCCACGCCCTGATGCTGCGTGCTGGCCGTGACGACGTGCTGCTGCCGCTGATGCGCCAGATCGCCGAGGCCATTCGTGCCCTGGCCCACGCTCACGCCGACGTGCCGATGCTGTCGCGCACCCACGGCCAGCCGGCTTCGCCGACCACCCTGGGCAAGGAACTGGCCAACGTCGTGTACCGCCTGGAGCGCCAGATCGCCCAGGTTGCCGCCGTACCGCTGCTGGGCAAGATCAACGGCGCCGTGGGCAACTACAACGCCCACCTGTCGGCCTACTCGCAGATCGACTGGGAGGCCAACGCCCGCGCCTTCATCGAAGACGAGCTGGGCCTGCAGTTCAACCCGTACACCACCCAGATCGAGCCACACGACTACATCGCCGAACTGTTCGACGCCATCGCCCGCTTCAACACCATCCTGATCGACTTCGACCGTGACGTATGGGGTTACATTTCGCTGGGCTACTTCAAGCAGAAGACCGTCGCCGGCGAAATCGGCTCGTCGACCATGCCGCACAAGGTCAACCCGATCGACTTCGAAAACTCCGAAGGCAACCTGGGTATCGCCAACGCCCTGTTCCAGCACCTGGCCAGCAAACTGCCAATCTCGCGCTGGCAGCGTGACCTGACCGACTCCACCGTGCTGCGCAACCTGGGCGTGGGCTTCGCCCACAGCGTCATTGCCTACGAAGCCAGCCTAAAAGGCATCGGCAAGCTGGAAGTGAACGAAGCCCGCATCGCCGCCGACCTGGACGCCTGCTGGGAAGTGCTGGCCGAACCGATCCAGACCGTGATGCGCCGCTTCAACATCGAAAACCCCTACGAAAAGCTCAAAGAGCTGACCCGTGGCAAGGGCATCACCCCACAAGCGCTGCTGACCTTCATCGACGGCCTGGACATGCCATCCGAAGCCAAGGCCGAGCTCAAGCTGCTGACCCCTGCTACCTACATCGGTAACGCGGCAGCCCAGGCCAAACGCGTCTAAGCGGACCGTCGCATACAACGCCCGGCCTGGCCGGGCGTTTTTATTCCCGTACGAAAATTACGTTTTTTCAATAGGTTGAACATGAATCCTGATACTCCACTGCAGCTGCTCGGCGGCATCTCGGCCCGCGAATTCATGCGCGACTACTGGCAGAAAAAGCCGCTGCTGGTGCGCCAGGCCTTCCCGGACTTCATCAGCCCAATCGACCCCGACGAGCTGGCTGGCCTGGCCCTGGAGGAAGAAGTCGAGTCGCGTATCGTGCTGGAGCATGGCGCCCACCCGTGGGAACTGCGCCGTGGCCCGTTCACCGAAGACACCTTCGCCGAGCTGCCGGAAAAAGACTGGACCCTGCTGGTACAGGCCGTCGACCAGTTCGTTCCGGAAGTCGCCGAGCTGCTTGAGAACTTCCGCTTCCTGCCCAGCTGGCGCATCGATGATGTGATGATCAG
This sequence comes from Pseudomonas sp. BJP69, assembly GCF_007633355.1. Lineage (NCBI taxonomy): Bacteria > Pseudomonadati > Pseudomonadota > Gammaproteobacteria > Pseudomonadales > Pseudomonadaceae > Pseudomonas > Pseudomonas sp. BJP69. The sequence goes on along the minus strand of NZ_CP041933.1, from coordinate 1,954,333 downwards.
CTTCGCTGCCCCTGGTGGCAGCGTTGGCCCGCACTTCGATAACTACGACGTGTTCCTGTTGCAGGGCCACGGCCAGCGCAACTGGAAGGTCGGCCAGATGTGCAGCAGCGACAGTGCGCTGCTGGAGCATGCCGACCTGCGTATCCTGGCCGAGTTCGAGCAGGGCGAAGAATGGACCCTGGAGCCAGGTGACATGCTGTACCTGCCACCACGCCTGGCCCACTACGGCGTTGCCGTGGACGAGTGCCTGACCTACTCGGTTGGCTTCCGTGCCCCTAGCGCCGCCGAAGTACTCACCCACTTCACCGACTTCCTCGGCCAGTTCCTGCCCGACGAAGAGCGCTACAGCGACGCCGACGCCCAGCCTGCCAGCGACCCGCACCAGATCCAGCATGACGCCCTCGACCGCCTCAAGGCGCTGCTCGACAAGCACATGAACGACAAGGACCTGCTGCTGACCTGGTTTGGCCAGTTCATGACCGAACCGCGCTACCCGGAACAGATCGTCGGTGAAGAGCTGAGCGAAGAGGAGCTGGTCGATGCGCTGGAGCAAGGCGCCATCCTGATCCGCAACCCGAGTGCCCGCCTGGCCTGGTCGGAATTCGAAGACGACCTGCTGCTGTTCGCCAGCGGCCGCAGCTGCCCATTGCCTGGCAAGCTGCGCGAGCTTCTGAAACTGGTGTGCGCGGCCGACGCACTGCACATCGACAACCTCAGCGAATGGCTGCAGGATGAAGATGGCCTTATGCTGGTACAGCAACTGGTGAAACAAGGAAGCCTGGGATTCGCCAATGAATAAGATTCGTGTGCGCCTCGCCGACTGGCACAAGGACAACGCCGACATCCGCCGTATCCGTGAAGCGGTGTTCATCGCCGAACAGCACGTGCCGCCGGAGCTGGAATGGGACTCGGAAGATCCGACCGCCGTGCACTTCCTGGCCCTGGAAGGGGACTATCCGATCGGCACCGCCCGCCTGCTGCCCGATGGCACCATCGGCCGGGTTTCGGTATTGAAGGACTGGCGCGGGCTGAAGGTGGGTGACGCACTGATGAATGCGGTGATCGTCGAAGCGCAGAACCGTGATCTGAAGCAGCAGATGCTCAGCGCCCAAGTCCATGCCACGCCGTTCTACGAGCGGCTGGGCTTCCGCGTAGTCAGCGAAGAGTTCCTCGAAGCCGGCATCCCGCACGTAGACATGGTGCGCGACTCGCGCCCCTGACCCATAGCCTTTACCGGCCTCTTCGCGGGTAACCCGCGAAGAGGCCGGTAAAGGCAGGTGACATGCTCACTCACAAAAAGCTGTACATCCATCCAGATAAAACTTGCCTCCGCGCCCCTGCTTGCGCATCCTAGTGCTCATCATTCCCCGATGAAGCGTTCCCGGCCATGCGCCTGTTCCTCTGCGAAAAACCCTCCCAGGCAAAAGACATCGCCAAAGTGCTCGGCGCCACCCGCAAGGGCGACGGCTGCTGGCAAGGCACCGACGTCTGCGTAACCTGGTGCATCGGCCACCTGCTGGAAACCGCCCCGCCCGACAGCTACGACGAACGCTACAAGCGCTGGAACCTGGCCGACCTGCCGATCATTCCAGACAAATGGAAGATGCTGGTCAAACCCAAGACCGCCAGCCAGTTCAAGGCGGTCAAGCGCCTGCTTGGCGAAGCGCGCGAGCTGGTAATTGCCACCGACGCCGACCGTGAAGGGGAAATGATCGCCCGTGAGCTGGTCGAGCATTGTCGCTACCGTGGCCCGGTGCAGCGCCTGTGGCTGTCGGCGCTGGACGACGCCTCCATTCGCAAGGCCCTGGCGCGCCTGCTGCCGGGGCACGAAACCTTCAACCTGTACCATTCCGCCTTGGGCCGCTCGCGCGCCGACTGGCTGATCGGCATGAACATGAGCCGGCTGTTCACCCTGCTGGGCCGGCAATCCGGCTACCAGGGCGTGCTACCCGTGGGTCGGGTGCAAACGCCCACCTTGCGCCTGGTGGTTGACCGCGACCGCAGCATCGCGAACTTTGTGCCGGTGCCGTTCTGGGCTATCGACGTGCAACTGGAACACGCCGGCCAGGGTTTCAACGCGCAATGGCGGGCGCCGGAAGACGCCTGTGACGACCAGGGGCGCTGCCTGAACGAGGCACTGGCGCAACGAGCGGCTGCCGATATCGGCCAGGCCGCCACCGCAAGGGCCATGAAGGTGGCCACCGAGCGCGTGCGCGAAGCAGCGCCATTGCCCTTCGACCTCGGTACCCTGCAAGAGCTGTGCTCGAAAAAATTCGGCCTCGGCGCCCAGGAAACCCTCGACATCGCCCAGGCGCTGTACGAAACCCACAAGCTGATCACCTACCCGCGCAGCGACTGTGGCTATCTGCCGCAAAGCCAGCACGCCGAAGCAGCAGGCATCCTCGCCGCCCTGCAACGGGCCGATGCCAGCCTGGCGCCCCTGCAGCCCTACCTCGAGCCGCAACGCCGCTCGCGGGCCTGGAACGACGCCAAGGTCAGCGCCCACCACGGCATCATCCCCACTGCCGCTGCCAGCGACCCGGCGCGCCTGCCAGCCAAGTACAAGGCGGTGTACACCCTGATCCGCGCCCGCTACCTGGCGCAGTTCCTGCCCAACCACGAGTTCGACCGCACCCAGGCCGACTTCGACTGCGCGGGCCATGCCCTGCGCGCGGTGGGCAAGCAGATCGTCGAGCCCGGCTGGCGCCGCGCCCTGCCCGAAGCCCTGACCCCGAGCAAAGGCCGCGAGGCGCCCCCCGCCCAAGTGCTGCCAGCATTACGCGAAGGCCAGGACTGCAGCGTGCAAGGCCTGCAACTCCAAGACCTGTGGACCCAGCCACCCAAGCCCTTCACCGAGGGCGACCTGATCAAGGCAATGAAGAACGTCGCCAAGCTGGTGGACGACCCGCGGCTGAAACAAAAGCTCAAGGAAACCACCGGCATCGGCACCGAGGCCACTCGGGCGAGCATCATCCAGGGGCTGCTAGACCGCGGCTACCTGGTGAAGAACGGCAAGGCATTGTCGGCCACGCCTGCCGCGTTCAGCCTGATCGACGCCGTGCCCCGTGCCATCGCCGACCCAGGCACGACGGCCATCTGGGAGCAGGCCCTGGACATGGTGCAGAGTGGCGAGATGAGCCTGCAAGACTTCGTCGCCCGGCAGTCGGCATGGATGGGCAAGTTGGTGGAGCGTTGCCAGGGTATGCGCATGACCATCAGCGGGCCGGCAGCCGGGGCGGCGCCGCCGTGGAAGAAGAAGCGGCGTAGCGGTGCTGGAAAAAGCAAACCGACTGGGAGCAAGCCGGCGGCTGGCAAACCGCGTCAGCCTCGGAGGAAGGCAGCAACCTGACACTTAATCGCGAAGAGGCGAGTACGGTGACTGCAAATCACCCATCAGGTACCGCTTTTCAACCGGCTGAACGCCCGGGTGAGCTCGCGGTTGAATGCCTTGCCATTGTCATTCTTGCTATACAACCGCGCCCTCACCTCAGCCGGTGGGTAGGTTCCTGGGGCATTGCGAATATCTGCATCCACCAGGCCATCAGCCGCGGTGATCGCATTGGCGTAGTGAATGGTATCGGTAATCGGCGCGATCACTTCCGGGCGCATCAGGTAGTCCAGCAGCTTCCAGGCCGCCTCGGGGTGCGGCGCATCCTTGGGCACCACCAGCGCATCGAGCCAGATCAACGTGCCTTCCTGCGGAATGCTGTAATCCAGCACGAACGCCTTGCCCGCCTGCTGCGCCTGCCCCTGGGCGATAGCCACATTGCCGTTCCACGACATCGCCACGCAGGTTTCGCCATTGGCCAGGTCGTTGATGTTGCGATCGTTGTCGAAGTAACGAATGTACGGGCGGACCTTGCGCAACTGTGCTTCTGCCGCCTTCAGGTCTTCAAGGCGCTGCTGGTTGATGTCCAGGCCCATGTAGCGCATCACCGCGGCGAACACTTCATTGGGGTCGTTGAGCAGGCTGACCCCGCAGTCGGCGAATTTCGCCACCACTTGCGGGTCGAACAGCATAGCCCAACTGCCCAGCGGTGCGTCGGCCATGCGCATGGTCACGGCCTGCTGCTGGTAACCCACGCCGGTGGTGCCCCAGGCATAGGTCCCGGCGTAGCGGTTGCCTGGGTCGAACACAGCCATGTGCTGGCGAAACTCCTCGCCGATGCCCGCCAGGTGCGGCACCTTGGCTTTGTCCAGCGGCTGCAAGGCGCCGCTGGCGATCGCGCGGCTCAGGTGCTGGCCGGCACTGAGCACAACATCGTACCCGCTACCCCCGGTCAGCAGCTTGGTCTCAGCGGTTTCCAGCGAGTCGAAATGGTCGGCGACCACCCGGATGCCGGTTTCCTTCTCGAAATTGCGCAGGGTATCCGGGGCGAGGTATTCGCCCCAGATATACAGATTGACGCTGGGCTGTTGTGCGTCGGCCGCCAGGGCCACCGATGCCGTGCAGCCCAGGGCGGCCGCAGCCGCCAGCGTGGTCAGTTTCATCAGCGGCGGCCTCCGGCGTATTGCGGCATGGTGATACAGGCGACGTTGCCGCCACCGAGCAGGATTTCGCGGGAGTTGTCGATGCCGATGATGCGGCGCTCGGGGAACAGTTCGGCAAGGGTCGCCTGGGCGACGCTGTCGTTGCGGTCACCGAACAACGGCACGACGATAGCCGAGTTGCCGGCGTAGTAGTTGATGTACGACGCGCAGATGCGGGTCCCGGCCTCGCGCAGGTGAGTCCCTTCGACCTGGTCCAAGCCTGCCGCCTCCTCGGCAGTCCACTGCAATACGTCGGGCTGGGGCAGCTTGTGTACCTTCAGCTCTCGACCGCGGGCATCGCGGGTGCTGCGCAGGATGTCGTAGGCCTCCTGATAGATCTCCCACTGCGGGTCATCACGGTTATCGGTCCACTGCAGCACCACTTCGCCTGGGCGCACGAAGCACGCCAGGTCGTCGACATGGCCATCGGTCTCGTCGAACTTGCAGCCACGGGGCAACCAGATCACCTGGTCCGCGCCCAGGTAATCCTCCAGGCGGCGGGTGACCTCGGCTTTGCCCAGGTGCGCGTTGCGATTACGGTTGAGCAGGCACTGCTCGGTGGTCAACAGGCTGCCCTGGCCGTCACTCTGAATACCGCCAAGCTCGGCGATCAATGGGGCGCGGTAACGGTCCAGGCCTTCGATTTCGAGCATTTTCTGGGCGATCTGGTCGTCCTTGTCCCACGGATAGTAGAGGCCACCGTCGAGCCCACCGTAGGCGTTGAACTCGAAGTCGACGCCGCGCACCTCACCGCTGCTGTCGTTCACCACGAAGCAAGCACCGCTGTCGCGAAACCAGGTGTCGTTGCAGGTCATTTCCACCACCCGCACCTGCGGCGGCAGCATGCGCCGGGCGTTGGCGTACTGGGCAGCAGAGGCGCAGACCGTGACGGGCTCACTGGACGCGATTGCGCTGACGATATCGACCCAGACTTTCTGCGCAGGCTTGGCACCATTGCGCCATACGTCCGGGCGCTCGGGCCAACCGAGCCAGCATCGCGCCTTGCGCTCGAATTCGCCAGGCAAGCGGAAACCATCGGCTTTGGGGGTGGTGGTGAGCGAACGTGCCATGGGTCAACCTCGTGTCGGTGAGCGATGACTGCACGCTACGCCGCCCCGCGCTGGGCATCCAACGATGAAAACTCAGCGATAGCTGAATTCAATTCAACTGTCACCCAGCTGTTCAATGAACCAGTCGATGAATTCGGCCACCGGCGCCCGTTCCAGGCGCAGCCGCTCGCACACCAGCGCGTACTGCCCCTGTGCCGTCACACTGGCACTGAACGGACGTACCAGCCGGCCGCTCTGCAAATCAGCCTGACAGGTCAGGTTGTCCCCCATCGCAATGCCTTGCCCCAGCGATGCGGCCTCCAGGGCCAGGGCGGCATGGGGGAAATACAACTGGCGGGTGGGCAAGGCGTCTTCGGCGTGGGTGGCTAACCAGGTGGTCCAGGTGCGGCCGTCCTGGTCATCATGCAGCAGGCAGTGGCGCACCAGATCGCGCGGGCGCTTGAGGCCGCCCTGGTTGAACAGCCCCGGGCTGCACACCGGGAAGAACTGCAGCAGCGGCAAGGGCCGGACGAAGTGCGTGCTGGCGTCCAGGGCGCTGGTACCGTAGGTGATGGCCAGGTCGACATCCAGTGCCGGAGCGCCGGCATCGATCGGCTGATCGTGCAGGTGCAAAGTGATGTGCGGGTAACGGCTGCTGAAGTCAGCCAGGCGCGTCACCAGCCATTTTTGTGCCAATTCAGCGGTCACCGCCACCCGCAACACCGCCTGGGAGCCAGGGTCACGCAGTTCGTCGCAGGCCTTGCCGATCAGTTCGAAGGCTTGTTGCAGGTGATGCAGCAGGCGCCCGGCTTCGGCACTGGGGCGTACCTGGCGGCCGACACGCTCGAACAGGACAACACCGAGTTGCTCCTCGAGTTGGCGAATCTGGTGGCTGACAGCGCTGTCGGTGACACACAATTCGGCGGCGGCGCGGCCGAAGTGGCCGTGGCGGGCAGCACACTCGAAGGTGCGCAAGGCAGTCAATGAAGGCAGGCGGCGCATGGTGTTTTCCTGATAGGGCCTTGTGTCGCGCATGGGCCGCAAAGCGGCATCCGATCATATATCCAACCACGGTGGAAAAACGAACAGGTTGGCTTCATGAAAATACGATGCTAGATTTTCATGAAAATAATCATAATAAATTTCATAAGGCCCACGCATGTTCAAGCAATCCGCTCAGCACGTCGCCAGCTACTACGCCCAGACCTACCCCGCCAGCATCCCTCTGCGCCCTACCCTGCAAGGTCGCCACGACACCGAGGTGCTGATCATCGGCGCCGGTTTCAGCGGCCTGCACACCGCCCTGCGCCTGACCCAGGCAGGCAAGCGCGTGACGCTGCTGGAAGCCAGCCGCGTGGCCTGGGCCGCGTCCGGTCGCAACGGTGGCCAGGCGCTACTGGGCTGGTCCTGCGATATGGCGCCGCTGGAAAAGGCCCTGGGCGTCGAACGCACCCGGCGGCTGTGGACCAGCATGCGCTGGGCCGCCGACGAAATGCGCGAACTGCCCGAACGCCATGGCTTCGACATCGATTACCGGCAGGGCAGCCTGTGGACCGCCGTGCTGCCGCGCCGTGTGAAGATACTCGCAGAAGCCCTGCACGACGCCGAGCACAAATGGGGCTACGACGCCCTGCGCCTGATCGGTCGCGACGAGCTGCCGCAATGGATCCACAGCTCACGCTACCAAGCCGCGCTGTACGACGCCAAAGGTGCTCACCTCAACCCGCTGAAGCTGGCCCAGGGCCTGGCCAGCACCATCGAGGCCGCTGGCGGGGGCATCTACGAGCAGAGCCAGGTGCTCGACTACCAGCAGGCCGGCAGCGGCTACGTCGCCCGTACCGAGCAAGGCGAAGTACGCTGCGACGTGCTGGTGCTGGCCTGCAACGCCTATATCGACCGCCTCGACCGCGGCCTGGCGCGCCGCCTGTTGCCGGTTGGTTCCTATCAGGTAGCCACGGCACCGCTGGACGCCGACCTCGCCCGCTCGCTGCTGCCGCGCAACAGCTGCGTGATCGACAACCAGTTCGTCCCCGACTACTTCCGCCTGACCCCGGACCGCCGCCTGCTGTTCGGCGGCGGCTGCACCTACCTGGGCGGTATTCCCAAGGATGTCGCCAGCGCCACCCGCCCACACCTGGAGCGGGTGTTCCCGCAACTGGCCGGGGTGGCCATCGATTATGCCTGGGGCGGCCACATCGACTGCAGCATCCAGCGCACCCCGGACGTCGGCCGCGCGGACCAACGCTACTGGCTGCAGGGTTTCTCCGGCCACGGCGTGCTGCCGACCCTGGCAGCGGCACGGGCAGTCAGCGACGCCATCCTTGGCGATGACGACCTGCTGACGCTGTACCAAGGCATCGACAATGGCCACTTCCCCGGCGGTAACCTGCTGGCGGCACCGCTGGAGGCCGCCGCCAAGGCCTGGTACCGGGTGCGGGACCGCGTCTGAAGGGCAAAACTGATGCTGGCAACCTTGGCCTGCGAGGATTACCATCCCGGACCTCGGAGCAGCCATTCCCGCTCCGGCCTTTTTTCCTGCACCTGCCAAAAACCCATGCCCTTCGAACTCACCGTAGAACCCCTCACCCTGCTGATTCTGGCCCTGGTCGCCTTCGTCGCCGGTTTCATCGATGCCATCGCCGGCGGCGGCGGCCTGCTCACCACCCCGGCGCTGCTCACCGCCGGCATGCCGCCGCACCTGGTACTGGGTACCAACAAGCTCAGTTCCACCTTCGGCTCGGCCACCGCCAGCTTCACCTACTACAAACGCAAGCTGTTCCACCCGGCGCAGTGGCGCCCGGCGCTGTTCGCCACGCTGGTGGGCGCGTTGATCGGGGCGATCGTGGCCCATTACATGCCAGCCGAATGGCTGAACAAGATGCTGCCGGTCATCGTCTTCGCCTGTGGCCTCTACCTGCTGTTCGGCGGCACGCCCAAGGCACCGCTGGACGCCGATGCCCCGATCAGAAAAAAATGGCAGGCGCCGCAGGGCTTTACCCTGGGTTTCTATGACGGCGTGGCCGGTCCGGGCACCGGGGCGTTCTGGACGGTCAGCACCCTGCTGCTGTACCCCATCGACCTGGTTCGCGCCAGCGGCGTGGCGCGCAGCATGAACTTCGTCAGCAACATCGCGGCGCTGACGGTGTTCATCATTTCCGGGCAGGTCGACTATATCGTCGGCCTGTGCATGGGCTTGTCGGTGATGGTCGGTGCCTTCTTTGGCGCACGCACGGCGATCAGCGGCGGCAGCAAGTTCATCCGCCCGGTGTTTATCACCGTGGTGCTGGCATTGACCGTGCGCCTAGCGTGGCAGCACTGGTTCGGGCAGGCCTAAGCGGCGAGCGACATAGAGGTCGATCAGGTAGCGCGCAATAGAGCGCCCAGCCGGCAGCGGCGGCAAGTCGTGCACGCTGAACCACTGGGCGTCCTCGATCTCGTCCGGCTGCATGACGATCTCGCCACCCGCGTATTCGGCATGGAAGCCCAGCATCATCGAGTGCGGGAACGGCCAGCACTGGCTGCCGACGTACTGGATGTTCTGCACCTCTACCGCCACCTCTTCACGCACTTCGCGCACCAGGCAGTCCTCGGCCGACTCGCCCGGCTCGGCAAAGCCTGCCAGGGTGCTGTACACCCCCGTGACGAAGCGCGGCGAGCGTGCCAGCAGGATTTCGTCGCCACGGGTCACCAGCACGATCATGCTCGGCGAAATACGCGGGTAGCTGCGCAGGTCGCAAGGCTGGCAGTACATCGCACGCTCCCAGCGGATTTGTGTCGTCGCCTGCCCGCAGCTGCCGCAGAATCGGTGCTCGCGAGCCCAGGTGCCGATCTGCGCGGCATAACCCAGAACCTTGTAGGTGTCGAAGTCACCCTCCAGCATGAACGCGCGCAGGCCGCGCCAGTTGCAACCGGGCACGTCGCTGGCAGCGCGCAGTTCCAGCAGGAACACAGGCTGGCCGTCGAAGTGGCCAATGCCGTGTTCGCACAGCACATCCAGGCCCTGGCGCTTGAGCCAGTCACGAGCGAACAGCGCGCCGTTGGCGTCGTGCAGAAACCCTTCCGGGCTGCGCGCCACGGCCAGCCCGCCGGTGATCTGAGGGTCGAGTACTGCGGTAGTCCAGCGTGCTGACATCTCGGGTTTCCTTTACTGCGCGTGCGCCGGCCCGATCAGTCGGCGAACGTCGGTTTCTGTTTGCTCATGTGCGCGGCCACAGCCACGCGCAGGTCTTCGGACTGCAGCATCGCGGCGTTCCACGTGGCGATGTAGTCCAGGCCATCGTCGATGCGGTGGTCGCGCATGTAGCTGAGCATTTCCTTGGTGCCCGCCACCGCGATCGGCGATTTTGCAGCAATCTGGCGGGCGATGGCAAAAACCCCGTCCAGCAGCGCGGCGTGGTCATCATAGACCCGGTTCACCAGGCCGATGCGCAGCGCCTCGTCCGCCGCGACATTGCGCCCGGTGAACGCCAGCTCACGCATCATGCCGTCGCCGATGATACGTGGCAAACGTTGCAGCGTGCCGACATCGGCGGCCATGCCCATGTCGATTTCCTTGATCGAGAATTGCGCGTCACTGCTGCAGTAACGCATGTCACAGGCCGAGATCAGGTCGATGGCGCCACCGATGCAATAGCCCTGCACCGCGGCCAGCACCGGTTTGCGGCAGCTGTCCACGGCGGTGAACGAGGCTTGCAGGCGCTGTATGGTCTTGCGCAGGAAGCGCGCATTGCGGCCCACGTCCTTGCCCATCTCCCCGGCCAGCGAGGCCAGCATCATCAGGTCGATACCGGCCGAGAAGTGCTTGCCGGCACCGCTGATGACCACCGCACGCACGGCGTCGGTGTCGTCGATCCACTGGAAGATATCGACGATCTCTTCCCAGAAGGCCGCGTTCATCGCGTTGACCTTCTCCGGGCGGTTGATCTGAACGTGGGCGATGCTATCGGTCAGCTCGACCTTGAATGCGGTGTATTCAGTCACGAACGGAACTCCTAGGGTTGGATGGTTCACCATCGTGGATGGTAACCCAGCTGGAGCAGACAATGGTTTGCGCATACAACTTTTGCCCCGCCGCGGGATCGAACCCAGGGTAAGCACTCATCCGTTTCAAGGAGATCAACCATGGCGCTACGCACCACGCTGCTGCTTTCCTGCATGACCCTTGCCTTGCTCGGCTGCGCCGGCAACGACCACCCTGCACCGCCGCGCACCCAGCAGGTGGACCTGCAACGCTACCAGGGCACCTGGTACGAACTGGCGCGGCTGCCGATGTTCTTCCAGCGTAATTGCGTACAGTCCGAGGCTCATTATGGGCTACGCGCCGATGGCCGTATCGACGTGATCAACCGCTGCAAGGAAAAGGACGGTGAGGTGAACGAAGCCAAAGGCATTGCTGAAGCCCAGCAGCCGGGCAGGACTGACAAATTGTGGGTACGCTTCGACAACTGGTTCAGCCGCCTGGCCCCTGGCCTGACCAAGGGTGAGTACTGGGTGCTGTACCACGACAAGGATTACCGCGTGGCACTGGTCGGCCACCCCAACCGTGAGTACCTGTGGCTGCTGTCGCGCACCCCTGCGGTCACCGACCAGCAGCGCGAACAGTTGCTGAACATTGCCCGTGAGCAAGGCTACGACACCAGCAAGCTGGTCTGGCGGCAGGCTGACTAGCGGGCAATCGACGGCCTGCGGCAATCCGGCTAAGGTGTGCGGCGTTGTTCGTCTCGAAGGAACGAGGCCCTGCGTATTGCGCGATTTTGCGCGACTGGACTGGCACAAGGAGCCGCAACATGGACCTGCTGTTTCTCGGTACCTCCGCCGGGGTGCCGACCAAAGCCCGCAACGTCAGCGCCACCGCCGTAGTCGAAGCCAGTGGTAGCCACTGGTACCTGGTCGACTGCGGCGAGGGCACCCAGCACCAACTGTTGCACACGCCGCTGTCGGTTCGCGACCTGCAGGCGGTCTTCATTACCCACGTCCATGGTGACCATTGTTTTGGCCTGCCCGGGCTGCTTGCCAGTGCCGGCATGAGTGGCCGTAACCAACCGCTGGATATTGTCTTGCCTGCCGCGCTGCATGGTTGGCTACGCCAAGGCCTGGCCGCCAGTGATACCTTCCTGCCGTTCGAGCTGCGCCTGCTGGCCGTGGAGGATTGGCAGGGCTGGCGCAACCAGACCCTGCAGGTGACAGCGGTGCGCTTGTCGCACCGGGTGCCGAGCGTAGGTTTCGTGTTTACCGAACTCAACCCCGAACCCCGCCTCGACACCCTGCGCCTGGAGGCTGAGGGCATACCGCGTGGCCCGATGTGGGGCGAGCTGGCCAAGGGGCGTACCGTGCAATTCGGCGAGCAACTGTTGCATGGCAATGAATACCTGCGTGGCTCGCGCCCGCCCCGGCGAGTTATCGTGTGTGGTGACAATGACAACCCGCAATTGCTCGCCGACGCCGCCCGAGGCGCCGATGTGCTGGTGCATGAGGCAACCTTCACGCAGGCGGTGGTGGAGCGGACCGGGGTCACCTTTGGGCACAGCACTGCGGCGGCAGTGGCGCGCTTTGCCGAGGCGGCAGGCGTGCGCAACCTGGTGCTGACGCACTTCAGTGCCCGCTATCAGAGCGACCCAAGGCGCAGCCCGAGCATCAACGACGTGCGTGATGAGGCACTGGCCCACTACCGCGGCCGGCTGGTGCTGGCGCAGGACCTGCAGCGCTATCACATCGGCCGTGACGGCTACCTGGAACCAGCCCTGTAGGAGATAACACAGCACTACGGGCTGCGCTGTCGCGCAGAGAACTGAATTCGTAAGCGCGACGCGGCCTGTGTGGGAGCGGGCGCGCCCGCGAAGAATCCAGCGCGGTGGCTGGCACCGGCTACGCCGGTGTTCGCGGGTGAGCCCGCTCCTACAAACGGACGGTGTGGCTCCGCCGATCTATGGCCAAACACGACCAGTGAAGGAGTGGCCCTTACGCCTGATCAGGCTGCCAGGCGGCCGCTGGCAATGGCCTGCGAAGCAGCCAGCATCGCCCGCAACAACACCGCGCAACCCGCCGCCAGGTCATCGGGTGCGGCGTTTTCGATTTCGTTGTGGCTGATGCCGTTCTCGCACGGTACGAAAATCATCCCCGCCGGCCCCAGCTCGGCAAGGAAGATCGCGTCATGCCCTGCCCCGCTGACGATGTCCATGTGCGGCAACCCCAGGGCCTTGGCCGAATCGCGCACGGCATCGACACAGCCCTTGTCAAAGTACAATGCCGGGAAGTCCGCGGTGGGCACCAGTTCGTGGCTCAGGCCATGCTTGGCGCAGGTCGCCTCGATGACCCCTCGTACCTCGGCGATCATCGCATTCAGTTGTTCGCCCTCAAGGTGGCGGAAGTCCAGGGTCATGCGCACTTCGCCAGGGATTACGTTGCGTGAGCCCGGGTAGGCCTGCAAGCAACCCACCGTGCCGCAGGCATGCGGCTGGTGGCCGAGGGCTGTGCGGTTGACCGCTTCGACCACCGCTGCGGCACCCACCAGGGCATCCTTGCGCAGGTGCATGGGGGTGGGGCCGGCATGGGCTTCGACGCCGCGCAGGGTCAGGTCGAACCACTTCTGGCCAAGGGCACCGAGGACCACCCCAATGGTCTTGGCCTGGTCCTCGAGTATCGGCCCTTGCTCGATATGCGCTTCGAAATATGCCCCCACCGGGTGCCCGAGCACCGCACGTGGGCCGGCGTAGCCAATGGCGTTCAACGCCTCGCCCACACTGGTGCCCTGGGCATCGCGCTTGGCCAGGGTTTCTTCCAGGGTGAACTTGCCGGCGAACACACCCGACCCCATCATGCAGGGGGCAAAGCGCGAACCTTCTTCGTTGGTCCACACCACCACCTCCAGCGGTGCTTCGGTTTCCACGCCCAGGTCGTTGAGGGTCCGGAGCACTTCCAGCCCGGCCATCACGCCGAAACAGCCGTCGAACTTGCCGCCAGTGGGCTGGGTATCGATATGGCTGCCGGTCATCACCGGTGGCAGCTTGGGGTTACGCCCAGGGCGACGGGCGAAGATATTGCCCACGGCATCGACGCTGACCGTGCAACCAGCCGCCTCGCACCACTGCACGAACAAGTCGCGGGCCTGGCGGTCGAGGTCGGTCAGGGCCAGGCGGCAGACCCCCCCCTTGGGCGTGGCGCCGAGGCGGGCCAGGTCCATCAGCGATTGCCAGAGGCGGGCACTGTCGATGTGGTGGGCGGTGGTCTTGAGGATGTCTTGGAAAGGGGTCACGGGTTTCTCCTTCAGGCTTTTTTGTTGTCTGTTCGGGCCTCTTCGCGGGCATGCCCGCGAAGAAGCAGACACGGTCTCAGGGCAAGGGCTTGACCAGCCGCGCCGGGCTGCGCGCCGCCAAGCCGGCGAACACGTAGTACAACGCCGCCCCCAGCAGCGAGCCGGTGAACCAGCCATAGTCGTAGAACCAGCTGAAACTGCTGTTGCCGATCGCCAGCACCGTCAACCCCACGGGCAGCACGAAGGCGGCGAAGCCAGCCCAGTTCCACGCCGGGTACACGTCGTCGCGGTACAGCCCGGCGAGGTCCAGCTTTTGCCGGCGGATCAGGAAGTAATCCACCACCATGATCCCGGCTATCGGCCCGAGCAGGCTGGAGTAGCCCAGCAACCAATTGGAGTACACGCTTTCCAGGCTCAGGTCGGACACGATCCAGCCCAGTTTCTTCAGCAACTCGTGGCCCATCAGCGCCAGGCCGATGAAGCCGGTCAGCCACACCGCACGGCTGCGCCCGATCAGGCGCGGGGCGATGTTCTGGAAGTCGTTGGTCGGCGACACGATGTTCGCCGCAGTGTTGGTCGACAGGGTGGCGATCACGATCAGCGCCATGGCCAGGGCGACCCAGAACGGGCTGTGGATCTTGCCGATCAGGCTGACCGGGTCGGACACCGTTTCGCCCACCAGCGACGCCGAGGCCGCAGTCAGCACCACGCCCAAGGCCGCGAACAGGAACATGGTCAGCGGCAGGCCAAAGATTTGCCCGAGGATCTGGTCCTTCTGGCTGCGGGCATAGCGGCTGAAATCGGGAATGTTCAGCGACAGCGTGGCCCAGAAGCCGACCATGGCCGTGAGCCCAGCGCAGAAGTAGCTGACCACGCTGGCGCCTTCAGGGCGTTTGGGCGGTTGCGCCAGCAGTTCGGTCATCGACATGTGTGGCAAGGCCCACACCAGCAGGCCCAGCCCAACGGCCACCAGCAGCGGCGCCGAAAGCGTCTCCAGCCACTTGATCGACTCGGCGCCCCGCAGTACCACCCACAGGTTCAGGCACCAGAAGATCATAAACCCGATCACCTCGCCGACACCGCCCAGGGCCTTCCAGCCGTCGAACACCGAACCCAGGAACAGATGGATGGCCAGCCCGCCGAACAGGGTCTGGATCCCGAACCAGCCGCAGGCCACCACGGCGCGAATCAGGCACGGCACGTTGGAGCCCAGAATGCCGAACGACGAGCGCAGCAGCACCGGAAACGGGATGCCGTACTTGGTGCCGGGGAACGCGTTGAGGGTCAGCGGGATCAGCACAATGATGTTGGCCAGCAGGATCGCCAGCAGCGCCTCGCCAACGCTCAGGCCAAAGTAGGCTGTGAGCACGCCGCCGAGGGTGTAGGTTGGCACGCAGATGGACATGCCTACCCACAGGGCCGTGATGTGCCATTTGTTCCAGGTGCGCTGGTGCACCTTGGTCGGTGCGATGTCGTGGTTGTAGCGCGGGCTGTCGAGAACATCACTGCCCTCGGCCAGCTCGAACAGGCCATCCTGCTCGACCACTTGCGATCTGCTCTGTTGCATGGGCCTTTCTCCAGACTTTTTCGAGTTGTCTGCTCATCGGGCTAATTCGATGGCCGGAGTACACACGCGTATGAGTGCCTTAGAAATCTCGACCAATTTTCTATCTTGTCAAGTTAGTCAAAAACCCTGGAGGCCCCGAATTCAGCGGGCTCTAAATATTTAATTCATGTAAATCAATGATTTAAAAACCACAAAATAAATAGGAAATTTTCTTGCCGAATTCAGGATCAGCATCTAGCCTCGAATCTTGTCAGGTATGACAGGATTAACACCTGCCCGCCCTGCTTCCGAAAATTCCAAGAACCGGCCAAGACCGGTCAGCCTGCGAGGAAAACGGCATGTCCCTGTTGATCCGTGGCGCCACCGTTGTTACCCACGAAGAGAGTTACCCCGCCGATGTGCTGTGTGCCGATGGCCTGATCCGTGCAGTCGGGCCTGGCCTGGAAGCGCCGACCGATTGCGAGATCCTCGACGGCAGCGGGCAATACCTGATGCCGGGCGGCATCGACCCGCACACCCATATGCAATTGCCGTTCATGGGCACCGTGGCCAGTGAAGACTTCTTCAGCGGTACCGCGGCCGGCCTGGCGGGCGGCACCACATCGATCATCGACTTCGTCATTCCCAACCCGCAGCAGTCACTGCTGGAGGCGTTTCACACCTGGCGCGGCTGGGCCCAGAAAAGTGCCAGCGACTATGGCTTCCACGTCGCCGTCACCTGGTGGAGCGAGCAGGTGGCCGAAGAGATGGGCGAACTGGTGGCCAAGCATGGGGTGAACAGCTTCAAGCACTTCATGGCCTACAAGAACGCCATCATGGCGGCCGACGACACCTTGGTGGCCAGCTTCGAGCGCTGCCTGCAGCTAGGTGCAGTGCCCACCGTGCATGCCGAAAATGGCGAGCTGGTGTTCCACCTGCAGAAAAAGCTGCTGGCACAGGGCCTGACCGGGCCGGAAGCGCACCCCCTGTCGCGCCCTTCGCAGGTTGAAGGCGAGGCGGCCAGCCGCGCCATCCGCATTGCCGAAACCCTCGGTACACCGCTGTACCTGGTGCACATTTCCAGCCGCGAGGCGCTGGATGAAATCGCCTATGCGCGGGCCAAGGGCCAACCGGTTTACGGCGAAGTGCTGCCTGGCCACTTGCTGCTGGACGACAGCGTCTACCGTGACCCGGACTGGGCCACAGCCGCCGGCTACGTCATGAGCCCGCCGTTCCGCCCGCGCGAGCACCAGGAGGCGCTGTGGCGCGGCCTGCAGGCGGGCAACCTGCACACCACCGCCACCGACCACTGCTGCTTCTGTGCCGAACAGAAAGCCATGGGCCGGGATGACTTCAGCCGCATCCCCAATGGCACCGCCGGCATCGAAGACCGCATGGCGGTGCTGTGGGATGCCGGGGTCAACAGCGGGCGCCTGTCGATGCACGAGTTCGTGGCACTGACCTCTACCAACACGGCGAAGATCTTCAACCTGTTCCCACGCAAGGGCGCCATCCGCGTAGGGGCCGATGCCGATCTGGTGCTATGGGACCCGCAAGGCACGCGCACCATCTCGGCGCAGACCCACCACCAACGGGTGGACTTCAACATCTTCGAAGGCCGCACTGTACGTGGCGTCCCCAGCCATACCATCAGCCAGGGCAAAGTGGTCTGGGCTGATGGTGACCTGCGCGCCGAGGCGGGCGCGGGGCGCTATGTGGAGCGGCCGGCGTATCCGTCGGTGTATGAGGTGCTGGAGCGTCGGGCCGACCAGCAGCGGCCGACGCCCGTTCAGCGCTGAAGCCATTGGGGCTGCTGCGCAGCCCATCGCGACAAAGGCCGCTCCAACAGGAATGCGCGGTCCCTTGTAGGAGCGGCCTTGCGTCGCGATGGGCCGCACAGCGGCCCCCGATCCCACCACAACAGCTGTCGCCTGAACCCTAAAAAAATAGAGAGGCTACAACCGTGATCGACGCCCTGAACCATTTGCCGCGCCCCCGGGCCGGCGCCGACCAATTGGCCGAGTGCTTCAGCGACCTGGCCCCACCCCTCACCGCACGCCAGGCCGCCGTGGAAAGCGCCCGCTGCCTGTATTGCTACGACGCGCCCTGCGTCAACGCGTGCCCCAGCGAAATCGACATCCCGTCATTCATCCACCGCATCAGCGACGAGAACCTGCAAGGCGCTGCCGAACGGATTCTGTCGGCCAACATTCTCGGCGGCAGCTGTGCCCGCGTCTGCCCGACCGAAATCCTGTGCCAGCAAGCGTGTGTGCGCAACAACGCGCAGGAATGCGCCCCGGTACTGATCGGCCAGTTGCAACGCTACGCCCTGGACAATGCCCAGTTCAGCGAACACCCGTTCCAGCGTTCACCGGCCACGGGCAAGCGCATTGCGGTGGTCGGCGCTGGCCCTGCGGGGCTGGCCTGCGCGCATCGGCTGGCCATGCATGGCCATGACGTGGTGGTGTTCGAAGCCTCTGACAAGCCGGGTGGCCTCAATGAATACGGCATCGCCCGCTACAAGCTGGTTGACGATTATGCCCAGCGGGAAGTGGCATTCCTGCTGGGCATCGGCGGTATCGAGCTGCGCCTTGGCCAGCGCCTGGGGGGCAACCTCAGCCTGGGCGAACTGCGCGAACAATACGATGCGGTGTTCCTTGGCCTGGGCCTGAATGCCGTGCGCCAGCTGGGGCTGGCCGATGAAGAGGCCCCCGGCCTGCTCGCCGCCACCGCTTACATCCGCGAGTTGCGCCAGGCAGACGACCTCAGCCAACTGCCGCTGGCCGAGCGCTGCCTGGTGATCGGTGCTGGCAACACCGCCATCGACATGGCAGTGCAAATGAGCCGCCTGGGTGCACGCGACGTCAACTTGGTGTACCGCCGTGGCCACGCCGACATGGGGGCCACCGGGCACGAGCAGGACATCGCCAAGGCCAACCAGGTGCGCTTGCACACTTGGGCCCGCCCCGACAGCGTGCTGCTGGATGACACCGGCAACGTACGCGGCATGCGCTTTGCCCGTACCGAATTGGCCGACGGCCGCCTGCGCGACACCGGCGAAACCTTCGAACTGGCCGCCGACGCGATCTTCAAGGCCATCGGCCAGCGTTTCGACGACAGCAGCCTCGCCGACCCAGTGGCCGCGCAACTGGCCCGTGACAGTGAGCGTATTCGCGTTGACGTGAACATGCAGACCAGCCTGCCAGGGGTATACGCCGGTGGCGACTGCACCGCGCTGGGCCAGGACCTCACCGTTCAGGCCGTACAACACGGCAAAGTGGCCGCCGAAGCCATCCATGCCCAACTCATGCTCAACGTGGAGGCAGCGTAATGGCCGACTTGTCTATCGTGTTCGCCGGGATCAAGGCCCCCAACCCGTTCTGGCTGGCGTCCGCGCCGCCCACCGACAAAGCCTACAACGTGGTCCGCGCCTTTGAAGCCGGCTGGGGTGGCGTGGTGTGGAAGACCCTTGGCGAAGACCCGGCCGCGGTCAACGTCTCGTCGCGCTACTCGGCCCATTACGGCGCCAACCGCCAGGTGCAGGGCATCAACAACATCGAACTGATCACCGACCGTTCACTGGAAATCAACCTGCGCGAAATCACCCAGGTGAAGAAGGACTGGCCCGACCGCGCGTTGATCGTGTCGCTGATGGTGCCGTGCGAGGAAGCGTCGTGGAAGTTCATCCTGCCGCTGGTGGAAGCCACCGGCGCCGATGGCATCGAGCTGAACTTCGGCTGCCCGCACGGCATGCCCGAGCGCGGCATGGGCGCGGCGGTCGGCCAGGTGCCGGAGTACGTGGAAATGGTCACCCGCTGGTGCAAGCAGCACTGCTCGCTGCCGGTGATCGTCAAGCTGACGCCGAACATCACCGACATCCGCCAATCGGCACGGGCTGCGCATCGCGGCGGGGCCGATGCAGTGTCGCTGATCAACACCATCAACTCGATCACCAGCGTCGACCTTGACCGCATGGTCGCCCACCCTATCGTCGGTGACCAGAGCACCCATGGCGGTTACTGCGGCTCGGCGGTGAAGCCGATCGCCCTGAACATGGTGGCGGAGATTGCCCGTGACCCGGCCACCCATGGCCTGCCGATTTGCGGCATCGGCGGCATCGGCAACTGGCGCGACGCGGCCGAATTCATGGCGCTGGGCAGCGGCGCGGTGCAGGTGTGCACGGCGGCCATGCTGCATGGCTTTCGCATCGTCGAAGACATGAAAGACGGCCTGGCCCGCTGGATGGACCAGCACGGCCACGCCAACATCGAGGCGTTCCGTGGCCAGGCGGTAGGGCATACCACCGACTGGAAGTACCTGGACATCAACTACAAGTCGGTGGCGCATATCGACCAGCAGGCGTGCATCGGTTGCGGTCGCTGCCACATCGCCTGCGAGGACACCTCGCACCAGGCCATCGCCAGTACGCTGAAGGCAGACGGTACGCATGCCTACAGCGTGATCGAGGAAGAATGTGTGGGCTGCAACCTGTGCCAGATCACCTGCCCGGTGGAGAACTGCATCGACATGCAGGCGCAGGACACTGGCAAGCCTTACCTGAACTGGACCCAGGACCCGCGCAACCCCTACCGCGAAGCGAGCTGATGTAGGCCGGCGCCCGCCGCACTGGCACGGCCTTTTTGTGGGCAGCAAAAAGACCGTGCGCGGCAGGCATGGCCGGTCACGGCTCCAGGCCAATCCCCCGCAGGATCACACTGGTCACCGTTTGCACCGCACTTTCGAACGCCAGGTCCGACAGTTCATCGCCGCCGTTGAGCAACTGCACCTGGTAACCGAAGTCGGCGTAATGCTGGGTCGAGGCCCAGATCATGTACAGCAGCGCCGAGGGCTCGACCGGCAGAATGCGCCCCTCCTCCACCCAGCGGCGGATCTTAGCCTCCTTCAGCTTTGCCCACGGCACCAGGCTGTCATCCAGGTTGCCCCCCAGCACCGGTGCCCCATGCAGCATTTCCTCGGCCCAGATCTTCGAGCCTAGCGGCCGTGACCGCGAATGCCCCATTTTCGCGCGGATGTAGCTGGTCAGCACCACCCTTGGGTCGTCGAAATTCTCGAAACACAGCGCGTCCTGCTTCCACACATCCAGCAGGTCCTGCAGCACCGCACGGAACAGATCGTCCTTGGTGCTGAAGTAGTAATGCAGGTTGGAACGCGGCAGTTCGGCCTGCTCGGCGATATCGCCCATGGAGGTCGCGCCGTAGCCTTTTTCGGCGAACACCTTTTCCGCCGCGTGCAGGATCTTGCCAACGTTGCGCCGGCGAATTTCGATCTTGTGATTGGCCATCAGGCTTGAGCCGTCCACACCGCCAGTTCATGACCGTCCAGGTCAATGAAATGGAAACGCCGCCCACCGGGGAAGGCAAAGGTCGCGCGGCTGATACTGCCCCCCGCCGCGGTCACGCGCTGCTGCGTGGCTTGCAGGTCATCGGCGTAAAGGATGATCAGCGGCCCCCCCGGGCGCACCGGCTCCCCCGTGGTAAAGCCGCCCGTCAGGCGGCCGTCGCTGAATTCGCTGTAGGTTGGCCCGTAGTCGGTGAAGCGCCAGCCGAAAACATGCCCATAGAACGCCTTGCTGCGTGCGATATCGCTGACATTGAACTCGATGTTGTCGATCTGCCGATCCGAACCGCGGATACCCATGGACGCTCCTTGCCGAATGAGATTTGACCTAGTCTACCCCGCTCGCTTGCCGGAGCGTGCACAAATTCGGTGCAGCCGGCTCAACCGCAACTGGCCCGGTCGCGGGCCGGACAGCGGGCCTGCTGGAGGTTCAGGGCGGTGTTGATGATGCCGATATGGCTGAACGCCTGCGGGTAGTTGCCAAGCATGCGCTGGCAGGCCGGGTCGTATTGCTCGGCCAGCAGGCCCACGTCGTTGCACAGGCCGGTCAAACGCTCGTACAACGCCTGCGCTTGCGCCATCCGGCCCAGCAGGATGTAGACGTCGGCCAGCCAGAACGAGCAGACCAGGAACGTACCTTCGCCCGGGGCCAGGCCATCCCCGGCACTGTCACTGTCGTAGCGCATCAGCAAACCGTTTTTCAGCAAGCGTTGCTCGATCTGTTCCAGTGTGCGCAGAAAGCGCGGGTCATCGGCAGGCAGGAAGCCGGTCAGGGCGATCTGCAACAGGCTGGCGTCCATCTCGTGCGAACCATAGGCCTGAACGAAGAAACTGCCGCTGCTGTCGAGCCCTTGCTCACACACTTCACGGCGGATCTGGTCGGCCACCTGGCGGTAATGCTGGCCATGCTCACGGCCTTCTTCGGTGGTGTCTGCCAAGCCGGCAGCGCGTTCGAACGCCACCCAGGCCATCACCTTGGAGTGCACGAACTGCTGGCGGCCGCCGCGCACCTCCCAGATACCTTCGTCCGGCTCGCGCCAGATACGCTCCACATAGGGCAGGATCAGCCGAGAGATGGCGGCGCTACGTGGATGGCGCGGCAAGCCGCCCTTGATTGCCTGGCTCATGGCATCGGCCAGTTCGCCATAGATATCCAACTGCGCCTGAGCCGACGCGGCATTGCCCACCCGCACCGGTTGCGAGTGCTCGTACCCCGGCAACCAGGGCAAGGTGTATTCCTGCAGGTCGCGCTCGCCACCCAATCCGTACATGATCTGCATCTGTTCGGGGTTGCCGGCCACCGAGCGCAGCAGCCATTCGCGCCAGGCCTGGGCCTCGTCGAAATAGCCCAGGTTCATGAATGCCAGCAAGGTCATGGTGGCGTCGCGCAGCCAGCAGAAACGGTAATCCCAGTTGCGCTCGCCGCCGAGTTGTTCCGGCAACGACGTGGTGACGGCCGCAACGATGCCGCCAGTAGGCGCATATGTCATGGCTTTCAGGGTGAGCAACGAGCGACGGACCAGTGCGCTGTAGGGGCCTACCTGAGGGCAGCGGTCGGCGAACGCCTGCCAGTGCTCGCAGGTATGGGCCAGGGCCGCGTCGGCATCGCAGCCGGGCTGCACCGGCAGGTGCGAGGGCTGGTGGCGCAGGCTGAACACCTGGCGCTGGCCGGCCGCCACGCGAAAGCGCGCGCCGGTGTGGTGGTCGCGGGCATGGGGCGGTACGGTGCTGCACAGGATCAGGCGGTCGGGGCCGGCCACCGCGCTTAGGGTGAGCGGGTCCAGGCGTTCGACCCATGGCACGCTGCGCCCGTAATCGAAGCGCATGACCAGGTCCATTTCGAAATTGGTTTCGCCCGAGAGGCCTTCGACGATGCGCACCACGGCGTTGACGTCACCCAGCGGCATGAAATCGAGTACGCGGGCCCGGCCAGTGGCGGTGACCCACGTGGTTTCCAGCACCAGGGTATCGTTCAGGTACTGCCGGCTGCAGTGCTCGACCGGGTCGCAAGGGGCCAGGCGCCAGCGGCCGTTTTCTTCGTTGCCCAGCAAGGCGGCGAACACCGCCGGGGCGTCGAAGCGTGGCAGGCATAGCCAGTCGAGCGAGCCATCCCGGCTGACCAGGGCGGCGCTGCGGCAATTGCCCAACAGGGCGTAATCTTCTATGTGGGCGGGCATCGCGTTTCCTTAAAGTGGTTGCCTGTGCTGGCCCTTTCGCTTGTCAACCCGCCCCACAGGGCCGCACCGCCCAAGGGGTTGTGCAGCACCTGTCAGAGGGGGTTCACTCGCGACGCGGCCGGCACACGCCGAAAAACCTGTTACCCCAATCGGTGCCATTCCCGCTTGTCCCGGCTCAGCAGGTCATTGCCCGCCTCGGGGCCATCTTCACCCGCCGGGTACTCGTGCACCTCGCCCCCCTGGGCCCAGGCATCGAGGAACGGCTGCACGGCACGCCAGCCGTTCTCGATGTTGTCGGCCCGCTGGAACAAGGTCTGGTCACCGGTCAGGCAGTCATAGATCAAGGTCTCGTAGCCGGTCGCCGGGGTCATCTTGAAGAAGTCCTTGTAGGCAAAGCCCAGCTCGACGTTCTCCATTACCAACTCCGGCCCGGGGCGCTTGGCCTGCAGGTCGAACCACATGCCTTCGTTGGGCTGAATCTGGATTTTCAGGTAGTTGGGTTTGGGGCGCTCCAGCTCCGACTCGCGGAACTGCGCGTACGGTGCCGGCTTGAAACAGATGGCAATCTCGGTGTCACGCACGCTCATGCGCTTGCCGGTACGCAAGTAGAACGGCACCCCCGCCCAGCGCCAGTTGTCGATCATCACCTTCAGCGCCACGTAGGTTTCGGTCTGGCTGTCGGGCGCGACATTGGCCTCCTCGCGGTAGCCGGGCAGGTGCTTGCGCCCCTGCTTGCCGGCGCTGTACTGGCCCCGCACGGAATGCTTCAGCGCCATCTTCGCCGACCACGGGCGGATGGCGCCGATCACCTTGGCCTTTTCGCCGCGCACGGCGTCGGCGCCGAACGCTGCCGGCGGTTCCATGGCAACCATGGCCAGCAGCTGGAACAGGTGGTTGGGCACCATGTCGCGCAAGGCGCCGGTGGCGTCGTAGAAGCCACCCCGCGTCTCGACACCGACGGTTTCCGCGGCGGTGATCTGCACATGGTCGATGTAGTGGTTGTTCCAGAACGACTCGAACAACCCATTGGAGAACCGGCTGACCAGAATGTTCTGCACCGTTTCTTTGCCCAAGTAGTGGTCAATACGGTAGATCTGCCGCTCGCCCATCACCTTCAGCAGGCAGGCGTTCAACGCCTCGGCACTGGCCAGGTCGGTGCCGAACGGCTTCTCCACCACGACCCGCCGAAAGCCGCCGGCAGACTCGTCGAGCAAGCCGGCCTCGCCAAGGCGCTGGGCCACTTCAGGGAAGAAACGCGGCGAGGTGGCCAGGTAAAAGATGGCGTTGCCGTGGCTGGTCTTGTCGATGCGCTTGCCCAGGGCCTGGTAGGTGGCCGGGTCGAGGAAATCGCCCGTCTGATAGTCCAGGCGCTTGGCCAGCCGCGCCCAGAGTTTTTCGTCCAGGCACTGGGCGGCGCCTTCGCCGCCCTTGTCACGCTCGGCCATGAACGCATGCAGGCGTGCGGCAAATTCCTCGGCCGTGGCAGGGTTGTGGTCAACGCCAACGATGCGCAGGTTGCGGTCGAGCAAACCGTCGCGGCTGAGGTTGTACAGCGCAGGCATGAGCAAGCGCTTGACCAGGTCGCCATTGGCGCCGAACAGAAACAGCGTGCAGGGGGGTGCGGCCGGAGTGCTCTTTTTAGTCATTCGTCTTTTTTCTCGACATGGCCACCGAAGCCCAGGCGCATGGCCGAGAGCACTTTGTCACCGTAGGTGCCCTGCTGCTGACGCGAGCGGAAACGGGCAAACAATGCGCTGGACAGGACCGGTACCGGCACTGCCTGCTCAACGGCGGCATCGATGGTCCAGCGGCCCTCGCCACTGTCGGATACCGAGCCACTGAACTGCGACAGCTGCGGATCGGCCACCAGCGCATCGGCGGTGAGGTCGAGCAGCCACGAGGTAACCACACTGCCCCGGCGCCATACCTCGGCGATTTCGGCCACATCGAGGTCGAAGCGCTGGTCTTCCGGCAGTTCGTTGCCGCCTTTGCTGCGCAGCAGGTCGAAGCCTTCGGCATAGGCCTGCATCAGGCCGTATTCGATGCCGTTGTGCACCATTTTCACGTAGTGGCCGGCGCCCGGTGGGCCAGCGTGGATATAACCATGCTCGGCGCGCTGGTGTTCGCCGCTGCGGCCATGGGTGCGCGGAATGTCGCCTACACCCGGTGCCAATGCCTTGAACAGCGGCTCCAGGCGCTCGAACACGTCCTTCTCGCCACCGATCATCATGCAGTAGCCGCGGTCCAGGCCCCATACCCCGCCAGAGGTACCTACGTCCAGGTAATGCAGGCCACGCTTGGCCAGCTCGGCGGCGCGGCGCATGTCGTCCTTGTAGAAGGTGTTGCCGCCGTCGATGATGGCATCGCCCGGCTCCAGCAGCTCGGCCAGTTGCGCGATGGTCTGCTCGGTCGGCTCGCCAGCCGGCAGCATCACCCATACCGCGCGTGGCGCTTTCAGTTTTTGCACCAGCGCGCCAAGGTCGTGTGCGCCCTGGGCGCCCTCGCCTTCAAGGCCGGTAACCGCCTCGCGGTTGCGGTCGTGCACCACGGTGCGGTGGCCAGCGCGCATCAGGCGCCTTGCGATATTGCCGCCCATGCGGCCCAGCCCGACGATTCCCAGTTGCATGAGCCGATGCTCCCCTTTCGAAATAGATGACAACAGTCCAGCTGTTCAGGTTAGTCCAGCATGCCGCCCGAGGGTTCAGCGACGAACGGCAAGACCACGATAAACAAAAAAGTTCCCAAGGCTTGTGAAAGAATTCAAAATGCGGCCGCCAGAAGCGTCTACGCTTTGAATTGTCACCAGCCAAAACCGCGAGGTGTGCTCATGGGTACCTTGATGCCTGCAACCCCAACCCAGACCCTCTATGTCTCCGTGCGCCGTGATGAGCTGCGTAAACTCAAAGACGAACGTGACCAACTGCGCCAACAGGTCGCCGAGCTGAACGTGTTGCTGGACCAGGCACGCATCGCCGCTAAAGCCATCGACCTCTGATTCCCCCCGCCCTCGGTGGGAGTCCTGCGCTCCCACGCTGCAGCCCTGCCCCGCGGTAAAAGTTGAATTGTGAAGGGTTCGCCTTCAAGGCGCGCGATTTCAGGCCTCGAAAAACTCGAACCCTGCACCGGCCACCCCATCCAGTACCATCGGCTACCAACGCCCCCACATCAGGTTCAGCGAACATGGCCTTCTCCAGCGAATCCCTGGCAATCTTCCTCGCAGTGCTGGATGCCGGCTCGTTCTCCGCCGCCGCCCGCAAGCTGGGGCGGGTGCCGTCCGCGGTGAGCATGGCAATCGCTCAACTCGAGGCCGAACTGGACCTGCCGCTGTTCGACCGGGCAACGCGCAAGGCCCTGCCCACCAGCGCCGCCCTGGCCCTGGAGCCTCAAGCCAGGCAAGTGATCTGCCAGCTCAACCTGCTCGACGCCCAGGCCCTGCAATTGCACCAGGGCCTGGAGAAACGCCTGACCATCGCCATGGCGCCCGAACTGCAGACCGGGCGCTGGAGCCAGCCACTGGAAACCCTCGCCCAGGCGTTTCCCAGCCTGGAAGTGGAAGTGCGCTCGGCCACCCAGACCGAGGCCATTCGCCTGCTGCACGAAGGCAGCGTGCAACTGGCACTGGTGTTCGAGCGGCCAGGCATCGATGAGCGCGAGTCATTCCTCGAAGCCGGTAGCCAGCTGCTGGTTGCGGTGGCCTCGCCGCGCCATCCGGCCGGGCAGAACAGCGGCACGCCGCTGCCCGAAGAAGCCTTCGCCGAGCAACGGCAAATCATCGTGGCTTCGGGCAAGCCCACCGGCTCGGACCCGCGCATGGTGCTGTCGCGGCGCATCTGGCTGACCGACAGCTACCTGGCCACCCTGGATCTGGTGCAGTCCGGGCTGGGTTGGGCATACCTGCCACAACCCCTGGTGGAACCGCTGATTGCATCCGGCGCGCTGGCCGAAGTGCGCTTCGACAACATGGCCAGCCGCTTGCGCTTGTGGGTGGACATCATCTGGCTCAAGGCACGCCCCTTGGGCCTGGGCGCCCGCCGTTATCTGGACGTCATGCGCCAGTGCTTCGAGGCAGAGCCGCCCAGGGCCTGAACGGCGGGCGCCCAGCGCCGGGCAGGCCAAGGGGTGCCGGCGGCACGCTGCGGCCTGATTCAAAAAAAGAAAATTCCTACCGCGCACTAAGACTCCAGTAACTGCCCACTGAAGCGATTCCTCGCTAGATTCGCGCTCGCCATCCAGAAGAAAAGGAACTTCTCATGTCGAGCCAAGCCGCACGCGGCTACCAGCAGTCGGTGGATGACTTCGCGCACCGGCACCGCCACCCCGATGAAGCCTTTTACCTGCTGCTGGCCCCCTTCGCTAGCTGCCCGGGCGGGCACCCGCTGGACATCGCCAGGCTGGCCGAGGCGCTGGGCAGTGACGCCGTAACGCGCATCGACAGCAGCGGCCTGGTGCAGGCCCCTGAACGCTGGCCTGCGCTGGTGCGGCTGGCCCGCCCCGGCCAGGCGTGCGGCGCGCTGGCCGCATTGAGCGCAACCTACGCCGCCCGAGAGGCTACGGCCACCTGGCACTACGTGTGTGCCTGGCTGCTCAGCGATCAACCCGCCGATGCCATTGCCCGGTATATCAGCCAGCAGTGCCATGTGCTGCATCAGCCCGCCCCGCATGGCATCACGGCCTGGTACGAACCCGTGAGGCTGGCGTTGCTGCGCGTCACCCTGAACAATGCTGGCGCAGTACTCGGGCCGATTCGCAGCTGGCTGCATCCCGATGGTTGCGGCAGTTGCACGGTGCTCGAACGGCCATCGCCGGCTGGCGAGCTGCGCATCACCCGGGAAGTCCGCGCAACCCAGAGCGTCGCGCCACAGATCATTCAGTTGCTCAGTGCCTGGCATCGCCTGGCGACCGCGCAAACTGGCGCCACCCGTGGCCAATGCCCAGGCTCATCCGGCTTGCCGGCCAACGCGCCCGTCCATGTCATGAACCTGATGATCAGGGCCTTCAAGCAGGGCCTGCGCGACCGTGGCGATATCCAGTGCATGTGCCTGCACCTGCTCATGGTCCACCCCTTGCTGCTGGAGCACCCGACCATCCAGCGCGATGTGGCACGGGCGGTGGCTGGCCAGCAACGCCTGGCAGCCTGCTTCGCCCGCTACGGCGACAGTGCCTGGGCACGCATCGTCGCCGACCTGCCGCAGGCAGGAGGCTACTCATGAGCATCAGTGCAACCATCCATGCCGCCATGCAGGAAGAAATCCCCAACAGCCACGGCGGCTGCAACGCCTGCGGGCGTATTGGCCTGCCCATCCTGCTGCTGCGCGAGGCCTATGCCCCGCGCCCCGATGCCGGGCACCTGTTTCGCTGGGCCAGTGACAGCGAAATCACCTACCACCCGATGCACACCGACCAGCTCCGCCTGTTGCGCCAAGGCTACGTTTACGTACTGCTCGACCAGGCCACCTGGCAGGCCTACGCAGTGGCGGCCGATGCCACCTTGCAGCGGTTTCCGGTATCGCAGATGCCGCTGGGGCCGCCCAGGCCATTGCCCAAATGGTGTGCCACCGCAGGCCATGACGTCATCGCCTCGTTCATCAACATCGACACGTCGCTGTACCGCACCGCTTGGGTTGCCTTCGCCAACGATCCGTGGCCGCGCACCGTGCTCGACCGCTACCGCAAAGCCATCGCCCAGTCAGACCCGGCTACCCTCGCCCGCTTCGTCGAAGTCGACCTGCACCGTGCACGCAACGACCCCGCCAGCCTCGGCATCGCCATGACCGACAGTTTCCGCTTCGGCATGGAGGGCGTGCTCGAGTTCTCCACCTTTTCATCGGCCCGGTTCACGAGTGCTCACGGCTTCTACAGCCGTTTGGGTCGGTGGTCCGAAACCCACAACTATCTGCGTACCGTCATTGCCCGGGAACAATTGCCAAACGGTGTGCTGGCGCTGACCTTGCCCGACCCCGTCGGCATGGTGGTGGAACTGAACGCTCAGCGCACAGGTTGGGTCCAGGCCATGCAGGCATGGCGCGCGCAGCCGCAGCGGCACTTCGAGTACTTCACCTCCCAGGCGTTGCTGGGCATCCAGCAACTGCATGCTGCCACGGCCGCCGCACAGGGCGCCGAGGCAGCTGAGCGTAAGGCACGCCAGGTCGAGCAGTGGAACGACAGCCCCGTCGGCATCAAGGCGCACCTGCCGCCAGTGGATATCGCAAGGCAGACCCGCCGCAACACCGCCCGCAACCAGGAGCAGGCCCGGGACCGCTTGCAAGCGCGCTACGACGAAAGCGCCCGCGCGGCGTTCCAGGCTGGCTACGACCGTGAACTGAACCACTGGCAGTCGATGATCGACCAGGTTGGCCAGCTGTACGCGCTGCACTACGCCCAGCCGGCGTTTCACCAGATCGCTCGCTTCGACTACGACGCTGCCGACCCGGTCTCGGTCGAGTACTTCATCCAGATGATCGCCGACTGCCTGGCCGGGGGCCCTAGCGAACTGATGCCCGAGGAAGGTCAGCCGCTGGGTATGACGCAGCTCGTCTGGCAGCAACTGCTGGAAGACGAGCACAGCTTGTTGTACCAGGCGCTGATGGCCAGGAACCAGACGCTGCTGCAGCACGTGATCGGCGGCTTGGCAGGCGACGACTTCGGCAAGGTCTACGACATCATCAAAGCCATCGCTGGCACCCCCGAGGGCCAGTTGCTGATGGTCAAGCCGCTGCGGGATGCCATCGGTCAACTGCTGGCCGCGACCACCAGCGCAGGGAATACGCTCGCCCAGCACCTCAGCGAACGCAGCCGCACCCTGGTCGGCCATGTGCACCGGGCGGCTTTCGCGCTGTATGCCGGGCAGCACGTAACCCCGCTGCGCGTTTCATTGACCGTCGGCGAGTACCTGAGCGTGCTCGACGAGGCCCTGCAAATCCGTACCGATGCATTTCTGCAGCAGGTCGACCAGCAGTTCCGCGACCCCGTGGGGCGCAAGGTCCGCGCCATGGTGCTGAGCGGCGCAATCAATATCGCCGCGGTCGGTAACCGCAACCAGATGATCGACGTGGTGCTGTGGACCTTCGAGGGCGCCGAGCAATTACAGGCACGGTTGGTCCAGCTGAAAACGTCGACGGCCGAAGGTTTCGGCGCGCTGGTGCGCAATGTGGCGATCGGTGCAGCCTCGGTAAAGGCACAGGTGTCTGCCGGGCTGCAGATCAGTTCGGTGGCGGCGCAAAGCGTGGCCAGCGATGCAATGCGTAGCCTGCGGGATGCGGCGACCGGTACGGGCAGCGTCGGCCTGCTGCTTGCGCTGGGCGGGCTGTGGTTTCAGCAGGACAGCCTGCGTAGAAACTACCGGGCGTTACAGCAGACCCATCAGCACAACCCCGAGGCGCAGGCGGCGGTCTGGTCTTCATCGCTGGGGGTGCTGGGTGCCAGTGTTGAGGCCGCAGGACTGGTTGTTGCGCAGGTATTCGCACGTACACAGCGCCCTGGGCAGATACTAACGGCGGGTTTGGGCATCAGTATTGCGCGGTACGGCGGCGGCATCGCGGCGATGGCTGGTGTTATGGATGCCGTGCAGTACTGGAATGCCGGCCTTCGAACTGGCCGTGAAGGTGATGAGTCAGCGAACTTCCTATACAAAGGCGCTGCCTGGGTATCAGTAGCCTCTGCGGGCTTTGGCATTGCTTTCTTGGGAGCATCGCTCATAGCGCTAGGCTTTATCGTTTTTTTGGGACTGGCGGCCTACACGCTGGCGACGATCGCCAACAACCATGAGTCCTCATTGCTGGAGTTGTGGGCCCGACATAGTAGATGGGGAAAGCCAGAGGGGCATCGACGCTGGATCGACGAACAGGACCTTAGCAACGCGGTAAGTGCATTCAATGCAGCAGTCATTGGTCTACATGCTTACGTGTCGATCAGAACGAGGTTCCAATCCTCTCACACCGCACAAACGCCACATTCAGTAGGGGCACTGCTCAATGACGGAAATTCTGTTGCAACGGGTTTTTATCTCGACGTAGATCTTAGGCTGCCGAGTGCCACCTCCGAACTTACCAAGTACGAATGGCATCTCGCAATTATCCCAGCAGGTGTTGATCGACAACGCTGTACCGCTGCTTATAGCTCGGATACTGGTAAAATCGAACACATCCCAAGTGATTTGGGCGGCGTTCTCGCTGACTTAGGAAGCCTTGAAAAATACTTTACTCTCAAATCCCTCGACAGAACAATTCACATTACTGGTTCACTCCCGCTCCTGGACAACCACAACATAGAGAAAGTTGAGTTGACGCTCGCCTACTGGCCTAACAGAAACGATAAATCGAGCCACGCTAAAGTGGTGATAATCGAGAACATAATGAATTCAGTCTGGAGCATATTTTAATGTCTCGCCCGCTGCTGAACCCTCCTTGCAAAGGTTGGAAGGAAGACCTTCCATTGCCAGATACCTCAAACACAACTGCGCCTGGTTTAGGTTATCAATCTCCTAACCACCAAGATATGATCTATCTCGAAATAGCTAGGCCTTTGGGCGGAGCCAGGGAATTGATGTTATTTTTTTCATTTCCTATGATTATCTTCACTGCCACCTTACCTCTTAATATAATACAGATTTCTGAACTTCTTGATTCTGAGCTCATACTTATTAGCGTCTTGCTGCTAGCCGGCGGAATATGGGCATCTGCCTTCTTCATTCGCATTAGCCTATCCCCCCCTCGCGACGAGCCTATTCGCTTTAACCGTAAACGAAAAAAGATCTATGCCTACAACTTCAAACACTGTTGGTGGAATCCCTTCGGAACTTGGAAGGTCGAGACAGTCTGCTACGACTGGTCGCAAGTCCGTGCCGAGCGATGGTTTCAGCGCGGCATGCTGCCAAACGGTGTCCCCATTTTCAAATGGGGGGTCATGCTGTCCATCGTCGCACCCGGAACGAACAACGTCATCGACCGGTTTCCCCTGAGCACCATGGGGGCGGATCAACATGCCTGGGCTTACATCTGCACTTACATGCAGCATGGCCCCAGCGCCTTGCCCCCACCTGGGGAGCCCAAGAATCACAACGACGTACTCTGGTGTGAACTCGCTTTGCGGCTAGCCCCTAAAGTCGAGTGGCCGGCCGAAATGGATCGGGAGTCGAGAACAGCATCTCTAGGTAATTAGGCAGTGAGTTAACTCGATGCTGGGACAACAACCTGGAGGGCATTGAGCGCTTGCTTGTGTATTCACCCTGCAGATACGACCAATCGAGCTTTGTAAAAATCGATACAAAATTAATCGCTTCTGGAGCATCTTTCAATGTCTCGCCCGCTGCTTAATCCTCCCTGCACTTTCTGGAAGGAGGACCTCCCTCTTCCTGATGACCCGTGTACAACTGAGCCAAGCTTAGGCTACAAATCTCCAAATCATCAAGATTCAATCTATCTTGAAGTATCTAGAGCTATAAGCTGGGCTAGGGAACTAGTAATCCTCTTTACATTACCTGCAATTTTCATCATTGCAACAATTCCTTTCGACATGATAAAAAGTTTTGCATATCTCGATTCTGAGCAAGTATTCATTGGCACTCTTTCGCTGATCCTCGAAACATGGGTGTGTGTATTTTTAATTCGAAGGTGCATATGCCCCCCTCGCGACGAACCCATTCGTTTCAACCGGAAACGAAAAAAAATCTATGCCTACAACTTCAAAGACTGTTGGTGGAAGCCTTTCGGAACCTGGAAAGTCGAGCCAGTCTGCTACGACTGGTCGCAAGTGCGCGCCGAGCGCTGGCTTTACCGTGGCGTGCCGGGAAACGGTGCGCCCAGTTTCAAATGTGGGGTGGTGCTGTCCATCGTCGCACCCGGAACAAACAACGTCATCGACCGGTTTCCCCTGAGTACCATGGGGGCGGATCAGCATGCATGGGCTTACATCTGCACTTACATGCAGCATGGCCCCAGCGCCTTACCCCCACCTGGGGAGCCGAAGGATCACAACGACGTACTCTGGTGTGAGTTCGCCTTGCGCCTGGCCCCTAAAGTGGAATGGCCGGCCGAAATGGACCTGGAGTCTAGAACAGCACCATGAAGTCACCCGATGCTCAATTCACCGGGCGAAGAACCTGTTCCCCCCAGGCAGCCGCGTGGTCGGCGCTGCGTGATCCAGCCGCAACCAGCGCGATTTTCCGCTAGGCAACAGGCGCCACCAGCCTGTAACCCACCCCCGCCTCGGTGATGATGAAGCGTGGCGCCGTAGGGTCATCGCCTAGTTTCTGGCGCAGGTGCCCGACCACGATGCGCAGGTAATGGGTATCCTCCACATGGCTGGGCCCCCAGATATCCTTGAGCAGTTGCTGCTGGGTCATCACTCGCCCCGGGTGCCCGGCCAATAACGCCAGCAGCGCGTACTCCTTGCGTGTCAGCGCCACCTCCACGCCCTCCAGGGTTACCCGGCGAAAGGCGAAGTCCACCGTCAACGGCCCGAAGCTGGCCTTCACTTCAGAGCCCCCGGCTTGCGGCACCTGGCGCAATAACGCACGGACCCGGGCGAGAAATTCCTGGATACCGAACGGCTTGGTCACATAGTCGTTGGCCCCACCATCCAGCGCATCGACCTTCTGCAGCTCACTGGCACGCACTGACAGCACCAACACCGGGACCGAGCTCCATTCCCGCAGCTCCCGCAACACCTGCTGGCCGTCCATGTCAGGCAGGCCCAGGTCCAGCACGACCAGGTCCGGCTTGCCCAAGGCCGCCTGGGCCAAGCCTTCGGCACCGGTAGCCGCCTCGAGCACCTTGTAGCCTTGCGAGGCCAGGCTGATACGCAGGAATTTGCGGATCTGCGGTTCATCGTCGATAACCAACAGGGTGGCGGGCTGGCTCATGGGCTTTCACTTTCGGCTGCAGGTTGCGGGGGCAGCGGCAAGCATAAAGTGATGCCGGTGCCCTGGCCATCAATGCCTTCGCCCACCAGGATCTGCCCGCCATGGGCACCGATCATGCCCTGGCAGATGGCCAGGCCCAGGCCAGTCCCCTGCCCGCCGCGATCGCCACGGGCGGCGGTGTAGAACATGTCGAAGATCTTTTCGCGCTCGGCCACGGGAATGCCCGGCCCCTGGTCGCTCACGGTCAGGCACAGCCGCTCGTCCTGCACCGCCACCCGCAATTCCAGCCGACCATTGGCCGGCGAGAAGCGCGCAGAGTTCTCCAGCACATTGACCAATGCCTGCTCGATCAATGCCGCATGCACGAACAGCAGCGGCAGATCGCCGGGCACGTCGGTGTGCACGCGAAGCGGCGCCAGCACCACGCGCAGGCGGTTGAGCGCACTGCCGACGATATCGGCTGGCGCCACCCAGTCGCGGGCCAGCTTGAGGCCACCGTGCCCCAGGCGTGTCATGTCCAACAGGTTCTGGATGTAGCGGTCCAGGCGCTCGGCCTCGTCGCGGGTGCCCTCCAACAGCTCGCGGCGGTCGTCGAGCGGAATCGCTTCGCCCAGCGCCAGCAAGCTGTCGATGCTGCCGCGCATGGCCGTCAATGGGGTGCGCAGGTCGTGGGATACCGAAGCCAGCAAGGCACTGCGCAGCTGCTCGGTCTCGCCATGCAAGCGCGCGGCTTCCAGTTGTTCGGCAAGGCGGGCACGGGCCAGGGCCTGGGCCAGCGGCTGGCCAAGGGCGATCAGCAGGCGCCGACGCGGGTCGCTCAGCGGCTGGCCTGAGCGTGGGCGCACGCCCAACAGCGCCAGCGGTTGCTCATCCACCGCCAGTGGCCACCACCACCAGCGCCCCTCCGGCAGGGTGTCGCTGCCGTGCCCGGCGGCCTGCCCGTGTTGCCAGGCCCAATCGGCGGCGGCCCGCTCGGTGGCGCTGAAGCCCTGGTGCTCGCCGCTGGCCACCTGCAGTTGGCCATCGGCAGTGCGCTGCAGCAGGCACACTTGCAGGTCGCGCCAGCCGCCCAGGTGCTGCCCGGCGGCGTTGAACACGGCCTGGCGGTCAGTGGCCACCGTCAGCCTGCGCGACAGGTCGAGCAATTGGCTGGTCTGCGCCTGGGTTTCGCGCAGCGCCTGCAACTGGCGGCGCTGGCGGGCGGCCAGGTTGCCGGTAAGGGCGGCCATCAGCAGGAAGAACACCAGCGTCAGCACATCTTCTTCGCGCTGGATGCTGAACGAGAAATTGGGCGGAATGAACAGAAAGTCATACGCCAGGAACGACAGTGCCGAGCAGGCCAGGGCCGGCCCCAGGCTGCTGCGTACCGCCACCAGCAGCACCGCGGCCAGAAACACCAGCGAGATGTTCGGCAGTGCCAGCACGCTCGACACGGCCCAAGCCAGGCCTGCGGCCATCCCGGTGGCCAGCAACGCCAGCAGGTAGTGCCGCCAGACCCACACCCGGCGCACCGCCGAACGCGGCGCCGAGGGCTGTACATCGCGGTCTAGCACGTTGATTTCCAGCCCATGGCTTTCACGCAACAGCCGGGCAGCCACCCCTGCACCGAACCAGCGCCGGTGCACACGGTCGCGCGACTGGCCGACCAGTACCAGGCTGGCGCGCCGCTCGGCCGCATGCTGGATCAGCGTGCGCGCCACTTCACCGGCACGCAGCAACACCACTTCGCCTCCCAGGCGCTCGGCCAGTTGCTGGGCCGCCTGCAGGCGCTGGCGGGCTGCCTCGTCACGCAAACGGCCGTTGTCCACGTGCACCAGGCTCCACGGCAAGTGGCGGCGCTGGGCCACGCGGCTGGCGTGACGCACCAGGCGCTCGGCCTGGTCATCGCCATCCACACCGACCAGCAGCCGGCCGCGCAACGCGGGGGCTGCCTGCCCGCGCTGGCGGTAGCCATGGGCCAGGTCGGCATCGACCTGGGCGGCGGCCGTCTGCATGGCCAGTTCGCGCAGAGCGGTGAGGTTGGTTTGCGAGAAAAACGCATCGATGGCGGCCCGCGCCTGCTCGGGCACGTACACCTTGCCTTCACGCAAGCGCTCCAGCAGCTCACGCGGTGGCAGGTCGATCAGCACCAGCTCGAAGGCTTCCTGCAGCACCCAGTCAGGCAAGGTTTCGCGCACGTGCACGCCGGTGATGTCGCGCACCTTGTCGTTGAGGCTTTCCAGGTGCTGCACATTGACCGTGGTGTACACGTCGATGCCCGCGGCCAGCAGCTCCTGCACGTCCTGCCAGCGCTTGGCGTGGCGGCTGCCGGGGGCGTTGGTGTGCGCCAGCTCATCGACCAGTGCCAAGGCTGGCGCACACGCGAGCAGGCCGTCGAGGTCCATTTCCTCAAGGGTGACCCCCCGATACTGGCTGCGCAGCATGGGCTGCTGCAACAAGCCGGCAAGCAGCGCCTCGGTTTCGCCACGGCCATGGGTTTCGACCACCCCGGCCACTACCTGCACGCCCTGGCGTTGCTGGGCATGCGCGGCTTGCAGCATGGCGAAGGTCTTGCCCACCCCCGGCGCAGCACCGAGGAACACCTTCAGCCGGCCACGGCCGGTGCGCGGCAGGGTAGCCAACAACGCGTCTGCACGCGCGGAATCACTCATGTTTCATCCTTTGCTCTTGCTGGCGAGTTTTTCCAGGGCCCGGTTCAACGCCAGCACATTGACCACCGGCGGGCCGATCAATGGCCTGAGGGTGGCCTCTTCCTGCAAGGCTTGCAAGCGCGCCACGGGCAACTGCCGCGCCGCTGCGACCCGGGGAATCTGATAGGCCACCGCCGCCGGTGGCAGGTGCGGGTCCAGGCCGCTGCCCGAGGTGGTCAGCAGCGCCTGCGGTACCGGCCCTTGCTGGGCCTGGTACAGCAGCGCCGCATCGCCCTGGACCCGCGCCACCAGCGCCGGGTTGCTCGGCGCAAGGTTGCTGGCGCTGCTGGCCACGGTGGCGTAGGCGCCTGCCGAAGGCCGTGAATGGAACCAGCCATCGCCCTGGAAGTTCTGGGCAATCAGGGCCGAACCCCGCACCTGGCCCTGGTCATCGCGCACCAGGCTGCCGTTGGCCTGTACCGGGAAAGCCACCTGGGCGACTCCGGTCACCACCAGGGGGTATAGCGCGCCAGTGATCAAGGTCATCGTCAAGGCCAGGCTCAAGGCAGGGCGTAGATAAGCGTTCATGGTGGCCTCCTCAGACCAGGTGCAGGGCGTTGAGCAACAGATCGATCAGCTTGATGCCGGCAAACGGCACCACGATGCCGCCCAGCCCGTAGATCAACAGGTTGCGCCGCAACAAGTGGGCAGCGCTGGCCGCCTGGACCCGCACACCCCGTAGCGCCAAAGGAATCAGCACGACGATGATCAGGGCATTGAACACGATGGCCGAAAGGATCGCGCTTTGCGGGCTGGCCAGGTGCATCAGGTTGAGCACCCCTAACTGCGGGTAGATTGCAGCGAACAGCGCCGGCAGGATGGCGAAGTACTTGGCCACGTCATTGGCGATGGAAAAGGTGGTCAGCGCCCCCCGGGTCACCAGCAACTGCTTGCCGACCTGCACCACGTCCAGCAGCTTGGTCGGGTCGCTGTCCAGGTCGACCATGTTGGCCGCCTCGCGCGCCGCCTGGGTGCCGTCATTCATGGCCATGCCTACGTCGGCCTGGGCCAGCGCCGGGGCGTCGTTGGCACCGTCGCCGCACATGGCCACCAGGCGGCCGTCGTTCTGCTCCTGGCGAATGCGCGCCAGCTTTTTCTCCGGCGTGGCCTCGGCCAGCACATCATCCACCCCGGCCTCCGCTGCGATGGCAGCAGCCGTCAACGGGTTGTCACCGGTCACCATCACGGTGCGGATACCCAGCTTGCGCAATTCGGCGAAGCGTTCGCGGATGCCAGGCTTGACCACGTCCTTGAGGTGGATCACCCCAAGCAGGCGCTTGTCCAGGCACACCAGCAAGGGCGTGCCACCGCTCTGGGCGATGCGTTCAACCTCACGGGCCAGCGCTGGCGGCATGTCCAGGCGCTGCATGCCGACGAATGCCAGCACCGCATCGACGGCCCCCTTGCGGTAGCGGCGCTGCTGGAAGTCGATGCCCGACAGGCGCGTTTCGGCACTGAATGCCACGGCTTCGTAGTGCCCGGCAGGGGGCTCGACAACGTCATGCAACTGACGCAGGTACTCGACGATCGACTTGCCTTCTGCGGTGTCGTCGGCCAGCGAGGCCAGCAGGGCGCCCTCCCCCAGTTCCCGCGCGGTTACCCCCGGTGCAGCGTGCAGCGCGCTGCAACGGCGGTTGCCGAAGGTAATGGTGCCGGTCTTGTCGAGCATCAGGGTATGCACGTCCCCGGCCGCTTCCACGGCACGGCCCGAGCGGGCGATCACGTTCAACCGTACCAACCGGTCCATACCGGCAATGCCGATGGCCGACAACAGGCCACCGATGGTGGTGGGGATCAACGTCACCAGCAAGGCAGCGAGAAAGATCAGCGGCAGGCTGCCGCCGACGAAGTGGGCGAATGGCTGCAAGGTCACCACCACGATCAGGAAGATCAGCGTCAGCCCGATCAGCAGGATGTCGAGGGCGACTTCATTGGGGGTTTTCTGCCGCTTGGCACCTTCGACCAGGGCAATCATGCGGTCCAGGGTGGACTCGCCCGGGTTGCTGGTGATGCGGATCAGCAGCCAGTCGGAAACCAGCCGGGTGTTACCGGTGACGGCCGAGCGGTCGCCACCGGATTCACGAATGACCGGCGCCGACTCACCCGTGATCGCTGCCTCGTTGACCGCTGCGATCCCTTCGAGCACCTCACCATCGGCGGGGATCATTTCACCGGCCACCACACGCACCACATCGTCTTTGCGCAAGGCGCCGGCAGCTACCGTTTCATAGTGGCCGTCACGCTGATGGCGCTGGGCGGTCAAGCCTTGGCTGCCGGCCTTGAGGCTGTCGGCGCGGGCTTTACCGCGCCCTTCGGCAAGGGCTTCGGCAAAGTTGGCGAACAACACGGTGAACCACAGCCACAGGGCAATCTGCACGGCCACGCCGCGGCTGACGCCACTGCCAGGGGCAAAACACAGTACCGTGGTCAGCAGCGCCGTCACCGCCACCACCAGCATGACCGGCGAGCGCTGCAACTGGCGTGGGTCGAGCTTGACCAAGGCCTGTACCAGCGCTGGGCGCCACAGCGCCGCAAACCGGGTCTGGTCTTTGGCACTGTGCCGGGCTTTCATTTCAGGAATGGGCATATTCATGGTCGATCCTCAAAAACCCAGGCTCAAATGTTCGGCGATCGGCCCAAGGGCCAAGGTCGGCAAAAATGTCAGGCCACCGACCAGCAGGATGGTCACCAGCAGCAGGCCGGTGAACAGCGGGCCGTGGGTGGGGAAGCTGTTGACTCCAAGGGGCGCGGTCTTCTTGGCCGCCAGGCTGCCGGCCAAGGCCAGTACCGGCAGGATGTAGCCGAAGCGGCCGATCAGCATGGCCAGGCCGATCATCAGGTTGTGGTACACCGTGTTGGCACTGAACCCGGCGAACGCCGAGCCGTTGTTGGCGGCACCCGAGGTGTAGGCGTACAGCAGTTGGCTGAAACCATGCGCCCCCGGGTTGCTGACCGCCCCTGCCGGGCCCGGCAGGCTGGCAGCGATGGCGCCAAGCACCAGCACACCCAGCGGCATCACCAGCAGCGTGGCCACCAGCAACTGCACCTCACGGGCCTGCAGCTTCTTGCCCAGGTACTCCGGCGTACGACCAATCATCAGCCCGGCCAGGAACACGGCGATCAACACGAACAGCAACATGCCGTACAGCCCTGCGCCGACACCGCCAAAAATCACCTCACCGACCATCATGTTGACCATCGCCACCATGCCAGTCAGCGGGTTGAGGCTGTCGTGCATGGCATTGACCGAGCCATTGGATGCGGCAGTGGTGGTCACGGTCCACAGTACCGAAGCGGTAGTCCCGAAGCGGCTTTCCTTGCCTTCCATGGGGCCGCTCTGCTGGACCTGTTCGCCTGCAAGCGCCGGGTTGGGCTGGTGCTCGGCCCACAGCGCCGTGCTGCCGCCAATCAGGAACAATGCGAGCATGCAGGCAAGGATGGCGCGGCTCTGGCGCAGGTCCTTGACGTAGTGGCCGAAGGTGAACACCAGGGCCGCCGGAATAAGGATGATCGATGCCACCTCGAACAGGTTGCTCCAGGCCGTGGGGTTCTCGAACGGGTGCGCCGAGTTCACGCCGAAAAAACCGCCGCCGTTGGTCCCCAGCTGCTTGATGGCGATCTGGCTGGCGGCCGGGCCCAACGGGATACTCTGGTCGGCACCTTGCAGGGTCAACGCGTGGGCATAGTCGGCAAAGGTCTGCGGCACGCCCTGCCATACCAGCAGCAGCGCCAGCAACAGGCACAACGGCAGCAAACCGTAAAGGGTGGCGCGGGTCATGTCGGCCCAGAAGTTGCCCAGCGTTGCGCTGCTACGCCGGGCAATACCGCGGCACAGCGCGACCAGCACGGCCAGGCCCGTGGCGGCGCTGACGAAGTTCTGCACCGTCAGGCCAAGCATCTGGCTCAGGTAGCTGACCGACGCCTCGCCGCTGTAAGCCTGCCAGTTGGTATTGGTGACGAAGCTGACGGCGGTGTTGAATGCCAGCGACCATTCCTGGCCAGGCAGGTGCTGCGGGTTGAGGGGCAGGTAGCCCTGCAGCAGCAATACCGTGAACAAAAGCAGGAAGCCGGCCAGGTTGAAGCTCAGCAACGCCAGGGTGTACTGGCGCCAGTTCTGCTCTTGGCGGGCATCCACCCCCGCCAGCCGATAGCAAGCCTGCTCGACCGGGCCGAGTACGGGTGACAGCCAGGTGCGCTGGCCTTCCATGACCTTGAAATAGAAACGCCCTAGCCAGGGTGCCGGCAGTAGCACCAGGGCGAAGAATGCCAGGAGCAAGGCGTAGTCGTAACTGTGCATGGCCGCTCCTTAGCCGCGATCGGCGCGCAAAAGCGCCACCAGCAGATAAAACGCCAAGGCCACTGCCAGTAGCAGTGACAGCCCGTCGAGCATGTTCATGTGTGGTTCTCCCCGAGATGCGGCTTGGGCCGCTTTGGGGAATTGTCCGAGGAAGGGGTGTAAAGGAACGAGATGGAGGGGCAGCGAGGGGTATAAAGAATGCGTAAAGATCAGGGTGTCGAGGCGGCGGCGCGGCCCGCTTCGCGCACGCCTGCGCGAAGCGGGCCCGTACAGGCTAGTGCTGGGGCGGTTGCTCTACGGCGTTACGGCTCCAGTCCAGCAACAGGCTGTAGCCGACCGCCAGCAAGGTAGGCCCGATGAACAGGCCAATGAAGCCGAACGCCAGCAGGCCGCCGAACACGCCCAGCAGTACGATGACCAGCGGCAGGTTGCCGCCCCGGCTGATCAGGTAGGGCTTGAGCACGTTGTCCACGCCACTGATGACGAACGTGCCCCAGATACCGAGGAACACCGCCATGCCGTACTCGCCCTTCCACACCAGCCAGGCGGTGGCCGGGATCCAGGCCAGTGGCGGCCCCATGGGAATCAGGCTGAGCATGAAGGTCACCAGGCCGAGCACAATGGCCCCCGGCACGCCGGCGATCAGAAAACCGATCAACGCCAACAGCGCTTGCGCCGCGGCGGTACCAATCACCCCGTTGACCACACGCTGCACGGTGGCGGCCACCAGCTCCAGGTAGTACGCGGCACGGTCGCCCATCAAGCGGTGCAGCAGGCGCAGCACGAACGCCGACAAACGCGGCCCGTCACGGTAGAAAAAGAACACGAACACCAGGCTGAGTGTGAGTTCCAGCACGCCGCTGCCGATTTGCGCGCTGCGCGCCAGCAACCAGTTGCCAACCTGCCCCAGGTGCGGTTTGACCGAGGCCAGCAAGGCTGCCCCCTGCTGGTCCAGCGACTGCCACCAGCTGACCAGGCGCTCGCCCACGAACGGCAGGCCCCCCAGCCAGGCCGGGGCATCTGGCAGGCCGTCGACCTGCACGTCACGGACGAACGCGGTGGCATCACGGATGTGGTCGGCCAGGTTGAAACCCAGCCACACCAGCGGTAGCGCCACGATCAGGATCCAGGCCATGGTCAGCAGGCTGGCCGCCAGGGTCTCGCGCCCCCCCAGTACCCGTGTGAGCAGGCGCATCAACGGCCAGCTGGCAAAGGCCAGGATAGCGCCCCACAGCAATGCCGATATGAACGGTGCCATCACCCAAAGGCCGGCCCCCAGCAACGCCAGCAACAGAATCTGGACCAGCAGGCGATCATTGTTGACCATCGCAGCACCCGCTCAACGAATCAGTTCAAGGTGCAAGCCAGTGGTAGGCGCAGTGCCCACTTCAAGGCGACCGTTGCGCACCCCGGCCTTGATCAGCGCCTCGCGCCAGGCTTCGGCCTGAACGCCGCTGAGGCTGGCACGCAGGGTACTGTCGAGGTTCAGGCTGCGTGCCAGCAGGTTGGCCCAGGCAGGCTGG
Organism: Pseudomonas sp. BJP69; assembly: GCF_007633355.1. Taxonomy (NCBI): domain Bacteria; kingdom Pseudomonadati; phylum Pseudomonadota; class Gammaproteobacteria; order Pseudomonadales; family Pseudomonadaceae; genus Pseudomonas; species Pseudomonas sp. BJP69. The sequence continues at coordinate 1,912,054 of NZ_CP041933.1, read as the reverse complement.
GGTGCCGCCAGGTCCGGGTAGTCGAGCTTGCCGGTATCGCGCATTTCGCGCAGCACCGTGGCCGCCGTGGGCAGCAAGTCGCCCAACGGGCTGTCGGCGACGAACTCTTCCACATGCAAATAGGCGCGGCGGTTGCCGCGGGTAACGCTGTACAACGCAACCAGAGTGTCGGCCTGTTCTGCCGAACGGCGCAGCAGAATGAACGCCTGTTGTTCGTCCCCCCCGTTGAGGCGGGCATTGGCAAACACCTCGTTGGCCCACAGGCTGGCCTCGCCGCAATCGCGGCCCTGGCACCAGAACAGCGGGTAACCACCGTCGCGCTGCAGCGCCTCGCGGGCGCTGGTGAAGGCTTCGCGGGCGGTGCGTTCGACCGGCAGCTCGTAGGTGACCGAGCTGACCTGGCCACGGCTTTCGACCTTGTCGTCAACCCGCAGGCGGCCGCTGATCTTGCGCAATGGGCCCAGCGGGTAGACCCGCTCCTGCTCCACGGCCGGGCGCTGGTCGACCACGTTGGCGTCTGCAGGCACCGGCAGGCTGCCAGCCCACAGCAGCGGGCTGGCCAATGCCAGGCAGGCAGCTGCAACGGTGCGGATGGACAGGGGCGCGCTCATCGGCGACCCAGGCGGCGCCGTGCGCCGAGGTGAAGCTCCAGGTTGTCTGGCAATTGCATGGTTGTCTCCCTTTCAACCCGCCAAGCCTCGACACTTGTCCGGTGCAAGTCAAGCAAAGCCAAAGAAGCGATTGAAACAGTCTGCGACAAGGGCCGCGCCCTGCTCATCGTTCAAGTGCAGGTGGTGGCCACCCGGCAGTGTCATTTGCTCAAAGGGTAGCTGCTCCAGCAATGCGGTATGGCGCACCAGCATCCCGTCGGCGGCAATCACCAGTTGCGCCGGGCAATTCACCCGGCGCACGTAGGCCATGGCCTGGGCGTCGCTCAGGCGCAACGGCGAAGGCAGGGTCAGGCGGCTGTCGCTGCGCCAGCTGTAGCCCCCGGGCACCGGCATCAGCCCGCGCTGCGCCAGCAGTTCGGCCGCTTCCCGGCTTACCGCGACCATGCCCTTCATGCGCGCCTGCACACCTTGCTCGAGGGTGGTGTACACCGATTTGCGCTTGCCATCCAGGCGCAGCTGCGCCAGCAACGCCATGCCCAGGCGCTCACCGGCATCCTGCTCGGCGCCGGTGGGTGGGATAACGCCGTCGATCAAGGCCAGGTGGCTGACGCGCTCCGGCAACGCACCGGCCACTTGCACCGCAATGATGGCGCCGAGCGAATGGCCCAGCAGGGCGAAACGCTGCCAGCCCAGTTGCTCGGCAACCCGCAGTACATCGTGGGCGTAGTCGGCCAGGGCATAGCTGGCCCCTGGCGGGCGGTGCTCCGAATAGCCATGCCCAGCCAGGTCCAGGGCAACGATGCGCAAGCCGCGCAACAGCGGCGCCAGGCGGGCGAAGCTGTTGGCGTTGTCCAGCCAGCCATGCAGGGCGATCACCGGCAGACCGTCCACAGGCCCGAACAGGTGTGCGGCCAGTTCGATGTGGCCCAAACTCAGGCGAACTTCCTCGACCTGCGCGCTCATGCCTGGCCCCAGCGGTCGAACAGGCCCTTGAGCAGGCTGGCGGTATCGGCAGGCCGCTCCAACGGGAACATATGCCCCCCCTGGCACACTGTGATACTCCCCTTGCGGCATGCCACGCACCGCCAGGGCATGGTGGCGCCGGATGACCTTGCTGCGGTCACCGCGCACCATGGCCAGCGGCACCTGCAATTGTCGCGCCGGGGCGGGGCTGGTATGCGGGATACTGCGGTAGATGCTGATCTCGGTGGCCGGGTCGAAGCGCAGTTGCAGGCCCTGCTCCATCGCCTGCAGGCCATGCTCTAAGTAAGCGTCCAGGCAGTCGGGGTCGAACTGGCGAAACAGGGACTTGCCGGCGAAGTACTCACGGGCACTGTCGCGGTCCGTGAAAAGCTGACGGCGCCCCAAGGTGCGCCCGGCCGGGGTGATGCGGTCGATGAAGCCGAAGCGCTTGGCGGTGCGCAGCAACCATTGGTCTGCACGGGTCAGCACCGGAGAGTCGAGCATGACCACCCCACGGTAGTACTCGGGGCAGCGCAACGCCGCGTGCAGGTGCAAAACCCCACCCAGCGAATGGCCTACGCCCCACACCGGCTGCTCCTGCTGCGCCAGGTGGTGCAGCAATTCATCGACCAGGCTCTGCCAATTGTCATCCACCGGAAAGCGCGGGTCATGGCCGTGCTGAGCCAGGTGTTGGACCTGATAGTCCGGCGCCAACGCGGCGAACAGCTTGCCGTAGGTGGCCGAGGGAAAACCGTTGGCATGGGCGAAAAAGATCTGCTGCGACATGGCGCCTGATCCGGACGGGAATGATGGCCCATTGTCGGCATGGCGAGCCGGTTCGGCAATGCCCGGAAAGGTCATCGGCGGCGGCTATCAGGCCATGAAGCGTGGTCGAAACTCTCCAGTGAACGGCGAAGGCAGGCCTGCATGTAGGCCAGTTGGCTCTGCAGCGCCTCACGGGCCAGGCGCTGGTCCTGGTGATCCAGCTGCAGCCGGCGCAGGGCCAGGCAGCTGGACTGCAGCAGATGGGATACCCGCAGGCAGGCATCCTGCAGGGTCTGCAGGTCGTGCTCGCTCTGTTGCCGGGCGATCGGCCCCGGCACCCCATAACCCTCGACCTTGCGCATCAGCTGGTAGAACTTGGCGTCGGCAGCCTCGCGCAGCAGGCTGTACTGGGCGAAGTCCAGCGAAACGCCTTGGTCAACCTGGTCTATGGTGGGTTGCAGGTCCAGGGAGCACAGCAGCTCCCACATCGCACCGCTCATGCATCGCTCCCTGACTGCTGGTTTTCGGGCAACGCTATCAAGCAGTCGACGCGAGGGACAACTGGCAAAAATGTCAGTTGCCATCTCGGTGTATGGGGGCCCCAGGCCCCCGCAAGCTCAGGCAGGGGCGTTGAGCGCCTTCAGGGTCATCAGCCCGGCCAGGGGCCACTCCCCTTCCAGCTCGGCCAGGCTGGCCGTGCTCATGGCCGCTGGCTGTTGCAGGTGGCCATGTTGCAACAGCCCGACCAGGTTGCCCACCAGCGGCTGATGGCTGACCAGCAGCACATGCTCCAGCCCCAGCCGCTCGATTTCGCCGATGACCTGCTGCACATCGGCCTCTGGTGTGAGCCAAGGCACGGTGCGCAGCGGCTCGGCAAACCCCAGGGTCTCGTGCACCAGCGCCGCAGTCTGCTGGGCCCGCACATAAGGGCTGGCGATGATCGCCTGCAATGGCTGCCCCAGCAGATGGGCAGCGCTGCGCACCACCTGCTCGCGACCATGCGCAGTCAGGCGCCGTTCGGCATCGCTGTTGGCCCGCAGTTCGGCCTCACCGTGGCGCAGTACCCACAGTTTCACAGCTTGGGCTCCTCGTCACGCACAGGGTGCGGGGCCGGGGCTACGGCGTGCGGCGCCTCGCCTTCCGGCGCACGCGCTGCTGGCCAATCGGCGAACGGCCAGGGTTTCTGGTCGGTATGGAAGGTGCCGAAACGGCCGATCTGCGCCAGGTACTGGCTCAGGCTGTCGCCGAAATTCATCAGGCTGGCGCTGGGTGCGCCATACACCAGGCGGTAGACCAGTTGCACCAGCACCAGGCCGCCCAACAGCAATTCAGCCAGTTGCCAAACCACCAGGAACACCAGCATCCACAGCACCCGCAGGATGATCGACTCGCGCTGGGCGCGCTCCGGGGTATCGTTCATGTACCGCTCCTTGCTCTGTTCGGCTCAGTTGAAGCCGCTGATGGAAATGAAATCGACGTCGGTCTTGGGCTCGGCACGCATCAGGTGCTCGATGACCTGGTTCAGCGTGCGGCCCTCGAACAGAATGGCATGCAGGCCCGCCACCAGCGGCATGTACACCTGCACCTCCTGGGCCTTGGCCTTGAGCACCTTGAGCGTGTTGACGCCTTCGGCCACTTCGCCCAGGCGGGTAACGGCCTCCTCCAGGCTCTGGCCCTGCCCCAGTGCGAAACCCACCTGGTAGTTGCGGCTTTTGGGGGACGAACAGGTGACGATCAGGTCACCGACCCCGGCCAGGCCCAGGAAGGTCATGGGGTTGGCGCCCAGGCTGACGGCAAAGCGGGTCATTTCGGCCAGGGCACGGGTAATCAGCATGCTCTTGGTGTTTTCGCCCATGCCCAAGGCCACGGCCATGCCGGCGATGATCGCATAAACGTTCTTCAGCGCCCCGCCCAGTTCCACGCCAAATCGGTCGGCACTGGCGTAAACGCGGAAGGTACGCCCGTGCAACACCGTTTGCACCTGCTGGCACAGCGCTTCGTGTTCGCTGGCCACTACCGTGGCAGTCAACGCGTGCTCGGCAATTTCGCGGGCCAGGTTGGGCCCGGACAACACGCCGATGCGTGCCTGGGGGGCGATCTCTTCGAGGATCTGGCTCATCAGCTTGAAGCTCTGCGCCTCGATGCCCTTGGTCAGGCTGACCAGGCCCTTGCCGCGCAACAGCTCGGCATGCGGCGCCAGCACGCTGCGCAATGCGCTGGATGGCAGGGCCACGAACACCAGCTCGCTGGCTTGCAAGGTGGCCAGCAGGTCATTGACCGGTTCCACCCCGTCGTGCAGGCGAATGCCCTTGAGGTAGCGCGGGTTTTCACGATTGACACGCATGGCCTCGGCCTGGGCCGGGTCGCGCATCCATTGGCGCACCGGCACACCGTTTTCCGCCAGCAGGTTCGCCACGGCGGTGCCGAAGCTGCCGCCGCCCAGAACTGCAACAGGTTGCTGTTCAGTCATATTCAATCCGTTAAAGCCATAAATTAAGTGGCGACCGGCGCATTATAAAGCCAAGCTGCAAGCTTCGAGCTACCGGCAGCGAGAAAAGCCTGGCACGGTGTGCTGGCAGCCAGAAGCTTGAGGCGGGTCACTGGCAATTGCGCCAAGGTCGGTTACCATGCCTGTTTCCATCCTGAGACAAGGCTGCTCTGTGTTCCCTGGCACGCCCCCTTTCCCGCGTCTGCTCATATTGACCGCCCTGCTCGGTAGCCCGGCCGTGGCCGAGGATCTGTTCATCGACAACACCGACCTGCCCCAGGTTCTGACCGCCACGCGCCTGAAACAGTCGCCGGCAGCGGTGCCGGGCAGCATGACCGTCATCGACAGCGAACTGATCCGCGCCAGCGGTGCCCGTGACATCCCCGAGCTGCTGCGCCTGGTACCGGGCATGATGATCGGCTACGGCGCCGGCAACCAGCCTACGGTCAACTACCATGGCAGCAACGCCAACGACGCGCGGCGCATGCAGGTGCTGATCGATGGCCGCTCGGTGTACCGTGCCGGCCTGGCCACGGTGGACTGGAGCGACATTCCCCTGGCCATGGAGGATATCGAGCGTATCGAGGTGTTCCGTGGCCCGAACACGGTCAGCTATGGCGCCAACGCGCTGATGGCCGTGGTCAACATCCTGACCCGCAACCCGGCCGACAGCCATGGCACGCGGATGAGACTGACCCGCGGCCAGGATGGCATCAACGACTATTACCTCAGCCACGGCTTCGGCTGGGAGGGCGGCGACATGCGCCTGTCGGTATCGGGCCAGCGCGACGACGGCTTCGACGAGAACCAGTTCGGCCAGGACTACCGCGACAGCCGCCGCTTGAACCGCTTCAACCTCAGCGCCAGTCATACCCTGGCCATCGACCAGACCCTGGAATGGCAACTTGCGGCCAAAGAAGGCAGCAATCAACGGCCCTACACCTACCAGCCGGTTTTCCAGCAGTACGAAGCCGGCAACAACGCCGACGTCAACGCCAAGGACTACGCCGGTTCGCTGCGCTGGACCAAGGAATTCAGCGCTGAACACAGCCTTTATGTTCAGGGCTCGGCGCAACATTTTGACCGCCAGCAAGTGTGGCGTGCCTGTGATGCGGTGCAGTCATTCAGCCCCGAGCTGACCCAGCTCTGGCAACTGAACCCGGACTTCGCTGAAAGCGTGGCGCGCGGCATTGCCACAGGTGCCCCCCTGGCCACGAACGACCCGGCCCTGCAAGGGCTTTTGCAGAAAGTGCAGGAGCAATGGCAGAACGGCGGCAAGCAACAGGTATGCGGCGATGTTGACCAGAGTACCCGCGAAACCCGCTACGACCTGGAAATCCAGGACACCCTGAGCCTGACCGACAGCCTGCGCCTGCTCAGCGGTATGAACTACCGCTATGACCGGGCCGATTCGCAGACCTACTTCAACGGCAGCGTCGACGACCAGACCTGGCGCCTGTTCGGGCAACTGGAATGGCGCGCCGACGAGCACTGGATCCTGCAGGGCGGCGCCATGTTCGAGGACTCGCAGCTGTCCGGCAACTCGCTGACCCCGCGTGTGGCGGTCAACTACCTGATCACCCCGCGCCATGGCCTGCGTGCGGTGTATTCCGAGGCCGTGCGCTCGCCCGACATGTTCGAGAACAACGTCAACTGGAGCTACACGGTCAAGAACCTCACGCCCAATGCATTCGGCCTGCAAAACGGCGAATACTTCGTCAAGACCCGCGGCCCCGGCGACCTCGAGCAAGAGCGCATGCGCTCGCGCGAACTGGGCTACAACGGCTATTTCAGCGACATCGACCTGAGCATGGACGTGAAGCTGTTCTACGACGAGATCACCGGCATGATCAGCGAGCCGCTGCGCAACAACCAGTACATCGCCAGCAACGCCAACAAGGCCCGCTTCAGCGGCAGCGAGGCACAACTGGACTGGCGCCCTACCCTGCGCGACCGTCTGCGCCTGACCTACGCCTATGTCGATGCCTGGGCCAGCAACCCCGACGATCGCCGCCTCAGCGCCCGCAACAGCGGCTCGGCCGGGTGGATGCGCGACTGGGGTGCTGGCTGGTCGAGCGCGCTGTTCTACTACGGCGACGATGCCCTCAACGCGTACCGCTACGAGCGCTTGGACCTGCGCCTGGCCAAGCGTTTCCGGGTATATGGCAGCAACCTGGAGCTGGCGGCGTTGTGGCAACAGCGCCTGGACGATGAACCGACCACGGCAGCCCAGAACCGCTACGACAGCCGCCACCGCCTGAGCGTCAGCGCGGAGCTGGAGTTCTGATGAGCCTGCTGTTGCGCCTGCTGGTACTGTGCCTGTGGCCGCTGGGCCCATTGTCGGCCAGCGAGATCCTGCTGATCGGCGCCGAGGACCAGCCCGGCATCCGCAGCTTCGTGGCGGCGCTGGAAAACCGCAGGCCGCACGACCATGTGCACTTCCAGACCACCGCCGACTTGCCATCACCAGGCAAACTCAAGGCCGACCAGCGCCTGATCCTGCTCGACAACCCTGCCCTCGATTGGCGCCTGAGCGAAACCGCCGGGCCACCGGCCCTGGTCATGCGCGTCAGCCGCGTTCAGGCTGAGCAGCGCCTGGGAAAGTCGCGCCCGGCGTTTCTCACCTTCCTGTGGAATGACGCGCCACCGGCCCGTCAGTTGCGCCTGGCGCGTTACTTGCTGCCCCAGGCACGGCGTATCGGCGTGCTGTACGGCCAGCACAGCGGGTTTCTGCTCGAGGAACTGCGCCATGCGGCACGGCCGCTGGGCCTGGAAATCGTAGCCCAGGACTGGTCCGACCCACGCGACAACCGGCCATTGCAGCACCTGCTGGGCAACAGCGATGTCCTGCTGGGGCTGGACGACCCTGACCTGTACAACTCCAAGACGGCGAAGAACCTGCTGCTGAGCAGCTATGGCCGGCAGATGGCGCTGATCGGCCCCAACGCCGGTTTTGTCCGCGCCGGCGCACTGGCCAGCACCTACAGCGACCAGGACGACTGGCTGGCGGAACTCGACCAATTGCTCGACCAGCCCCCGGCGCGCTGGCCGCGCAGCCTCTACCCCAAGCGCTACAGCGTCAGCGGCAACCAGCAAGTGGCCCGGGCCCTGGGCCTTGAACCGATCGATCCGAACGCCGCCGCCCAGGTACTGGCCGAAGGAGAACCCACCCCATGAGCAGCAAACGCCTGAGTTGGGACATTCACACCCGCACCCAGATCATCAGCCTTGGCCCCGCGCTGCTGCTGACCTTGCTGCTGATCAGCTTCTTTACCTTCGTTCGTATCCAGGACCTGCGCCAGGAACTCAACCACACCGGGCAATTGATCGCCAACCAGCTGGCACCCGCGTCGGAGTACGGGGTGATTTCCGGTAACAACGAAGTGCTCGAGGGGCTCATGCGGGCCACCCTCAGCATCCCGCACGTCCGCTTCCTGGAGGTACAGGACAGCCGCAACCACATCCTGGTCTACGTGGAGCAGTCCGACGAAAGCGCCAACCGCGCGCAGCAGGTCGAAGTGTTCCAGGCGCCCATCCGCCTGCAGCAGATACGCCTGGACAACGATTTTCTGCAACAGGGCAAAGCCAACACCCCGGCCATCGGGGACGACTACCTGGGCCGGGTGATCGTCGGCATGTCCGATGACGCGTTCAGCCAGCGCCAGCAGGAAATCGTGATCAAGGCGGGCATCCTCGCGCTGTTCGCCCTGCTGTTCACCTTCTTGCTGGCTCGCCGCCTGGCCCTGAGCCTGGCCAAGCCGATCAGCGACATGGGCCACGCGGTCAAGGCCATCCAGCAAGGCAAGTACAACACCCCCTTGCCGGTGGTAGACGACAGCGAGCTGGGCCACCTGGCGCGCCACATCAACAACCTGGCCAGCGCCCTGGAGCAGGCCAGCGCTGAACAGCAACAAACCATTGCCGAGCTGATCCAGGCCCGCGAAGAGGCTGAACAGGCCAACCGTGCCAAGTCCGATTTCCTGGCGATGATGAGCCACGAGCTGCGCACTCCGATGAACGGCGTGATGGGCATGCTGCAGTTGCTGGAAACCACCCCGCTCAGCAACGAACAGGCCGATTACACCGCCGTGGCCAGCGAGTCCACCGGGCACCTGCTGAAAGTCATCAACGATATTCTGGACTTCTCGCGCATCGAACGCGCCGCGCTGCAATTGGAACACATCGACTTCAACCTCGGCGAGCTGATCACCAGCAGCGTCCAGTCCTTCCAGCACAGCGCCCAGCAACGCGGCCTTGGGCTGCACCTGCAATTGCCGGCCGACATCGGCCAGTTGCAGGTGAACGGCGACCCTACGCGCATCCGCCAGATCCTGCTGAACCTGGTGGGCAACGCGCTGAAGTTCACCGAACGCGGCCAGGTGCAGGTCGAGGCCCGCTGGCAAGTGGTCGATCGGCAGTTGATCTGGCTGACCTGCAGCGTGCGTGATACCGGCATCGGTATCGACAGCGACCGCCTGGAAATGATGTTCGTCGCGTTCCAGCAAGCGGACAGCTCGATTTCCCGCCGCTATGGCGGCACCGGGCTGGGGGTTGTCGATCGCCCGCACCCTGGCCGAGCGCATGGGTGGCAAGCTGCGCGGTGAGAGCCATGTGGGCCAGGGTTCAACGTTCACCCTGGAGATGCCGTTGGCCTTGGCCAGCCAGGCGCCAGCGCCACTGCCGCACCCACTCGACCCGCCAGCGGCCGCTGCGGAGCAGAAAAAGGTGCTGTTGGTCGAGGATAATCCGGTCAACCAGAGTGTCATAGAAGCCATGCTGCGCAGCCTGGGGCTGGCGGTGTGCACCGCTGCAGACGGCCTCGAGGCGGTCGACCTGGTGGGCCGCCAGCGCTTTGCCGCGGTGCTGATGGACTGCCGGTTGCCGCACATGGACGGCTATGAAGCCACCCGCCGCATTCGCCAACTGGACAACGGCACAGGGCTGCCGATCATCGCCCTGACCGCCAACGCGCTCGACGGCGACCGCGAGCGATGCATGGCCGCCGGCATGGATGACTACCTGAGCAAACCCTTGCGCCGCAGCGAACTGCAGCGCGTGCTGCAACGCTGGTTACCCGGCCAGACAACCGCGACTGGCGATAAATGCTAAAGTGCGGCAGTCTTAAACACTGGACAGGACCTTCATCGGCCCTGAAAATAGACGTTTGAGTGCACACCTGTACTTCTTTCACCAGGTGCGCTGTGACTTTCACCACAACGCAATAGTCTACCTGTAGGCTACCGCCCCGAAGCCGTTGGTTATTCGGGTCGGTCGGGAAGATTCATCCCCTGCCACAGGGGGTTATTGAGGAGCTCGCATGACCAAACAACACGCCTTTACTCGGGAAGACCTGCTGCGCTGCAGTCGCGGTGAGCTGTTCGGCCCAGGTAATGCGCAACTGCCCGCGCCGAACATGCTGATGGTCGATCGCATCACCCACATCAGCGAAGAAGGCGGCAAGTACGGCAAAGGTGAGTTGGTCGCCGAGCTGGATATCACCCCGGACCTGTGGTTCTTCGCCTGCCATTTCGAAGGCGACCCGGTCATGCCGGGCTGCCTGGGCCTCGACGCCATGTGGCAGCTGGTCGGTTTCTTCCTCGGCTGGCAGGGCCTGCCAGGCCGCGGCCGCGCCCTGGGTTCGGGCGAAGTGAAGTTCTTCGGCCAGGTTTTGCCTACCGCCAAGAAAGTCACCTACAACATCCACATCAAACGCGTCCTGAAGGGCAAGCTGAACATGGCCATCGCCGATGGCTCGGTCAGCGTTGACGGCCGCGAGATCTACACCGCCGAAGGCCTGCGGGTCGGCGTGTTCACCTCCACTGACAATTTCTAAGGGTTATTCGCATGCGCCGCGTCGTTATCACTGGTCTGGGCATCGTTTCGTGCCTGGGCAATGACAAAGCTACCGTCACCGAAAACCTGCGCAACAGCCGTCCGGGTATCCGTTACAACCCGGAATACAAGGAAATGGGGCTGCGTAGCCAGGTTTCCGGGTCCATCGACCTCAACCTCGAAGAATTGATCGACCGCAAGGTCTACCGCTTCGTGGGCCACGCGGCTGCCTACGCCTACCTGGCCATGCAGGACGCGATCAAGGATTCCGGCCTGACCGAAGAGCAGGTGTCCAACCCGCGTACCGGCCTGGTGGCTGGCTCCGGCGGCGCCTCGACCCTGAACCAGATGGAAGCGCTGGACACCCTGCGCGAGAAAGGCGTCAAGCGTGTCGGCCCTTACCGCGTCACGCGCACCATGGGCAGCACCGTTTCGGCGTGCCTGGCTACGCCGTTCAAGATCAAGGGCATCAACTACTCGATCTCGTCGGCCTGCGCCACTTCGGCTCACTGCATCGGTACCGCACTGGAGCAGATCCAGTGGGGCAAGCAGGACATCGTCTTTGCCGGCGGCGGTGAAGAAGAGCACTGGAGCCAGTCGTTCCTGTTCGATGCCATGGGCGCCCTGTCGACCAAGCGCAACGAAACCCCGGAACTGGCCTCGCGCGCCTACGACGCAGACCGTGATGGCTTCGTCATCGCTGGCGGCGGCGGCATGGTGGTGGTCGAGGAGCTGGAACACGCCCTGGCCCGTGGCGCCAAGATCTACGCCGAAATCGTTGGTTACGGTGCGACCTCCGACGGTTACGACATGGTTGCCCCGAGTGGCGAAGGCGCTATCCGCTGCATGCAGCAGGCGCTGTCCACCGTCGACACCCCGATCGATTACCTGAACACCCACGGCACCTCGACCCCGGTCGGTGACGTTGCCGAGATGAAAGGCGTTCGCGAGGTATTCAAGGACAAGGCGCCGAAGATCAGCTCGACCAAGAGCCTGTCGGGCCACTCGCTGGGCGCCGCGGGCGTGCACGAGGCGATCTACTGCCTGCTGATGATGGAAAACAACTTCATCGCCGGCTCTGCCAACATCGACGAGCTGGACGCGGAAGTGGCCGACCTGCCGATCCTGCGCAAAACCGAAGAAAACGCCAAGATCGACACGGTCATGAGCAACAGCTTCGGCTTCGGCGGCACCAACGCCACCCTGGTGCTCAAGCGCTGGGAAGGCAAGTAACGCGCCCTGGCAGTAATCAAAAACGCCCCGACTGGTTCGGGGCGTTTTCTTTTGTGTCGCCTGTACTGGCCCTGTCGCAGCAAGCCAGCTCCCACAGGTACTGCGCAAGGTTTGGAACCTGCGCAACCCTGTGGGAGATTCTATGGTTCCTGGCAAGGGTAGCCGCTGCATCTTCAGTGCCTGTGAGATTGAGCGCCGCCCGCGCGGCGCATCGCGAGCTGCGCTCGCTCCTACGTTTGTTTCGGGCCAGTAACCCCTGTGCCAGATGCGCGCGGCCGCCTTGTTCGTACGACGCGATTTTGAGGCATGCGCCAAGGCGTTCGCGCGCAAATCCCACAGGAATAATTGGCCCGAAACAAACGTAGGAGCGAGCGCAGCTCGCGATGCGCCGCGCGGGCGGCGCTCGCTCTAACAGGCGCTGCATACCTTGTGGCAAACACCTGTCAGCCCTGATGCGATCCCTGTGAGCTGGCTTGCCTGCGATAGGTCAGTACTGGTAAACCCTTACTTCTGCCTGGGCAACACAGCCAGGAAGTTCTCCTTGGCTACCTTGTTCGCCACCCCCTCCGGCAACGCATCCAGAAACGGCTTGAACCCGTGCATCTGCTCGCCCAGGCTGCCAAACTGCCCCACCACATCCGACCCCAGCATGAACCGCTCCGGGTACTTCTCGACCAACGCCAGCCATTCCTTGCGCGGCACACCCTTGTCATCCAGCAGATACGGCTGCAGCACACTCCACGACAGATCGACATACAGGTTCGGGTAATCCTCAAGCAACCGCGTCAGCACTGGCAGTAAAAAGTCCATCTGCGTCTGATGCCGGTGTATCTCCATGCTGCTGCCAGCATGGGCCCAGATGAACCGGGTGTGCGGGTGATTGCGTAGCGGCTCTTCGATTTCTGCCAGGTACAGCGGGTTGCGCTCGCGCTTGGAGGTGATGTTGGAGTGCAGCAGCACTGGCAGGTCGCGCTCAGCGGCCAGGTGATAGATCCGGGTCATGGCTTCGTTGTTGGCGCGCGGCGTTTCGCCACTGGTCAACGCAGTCAGGTCATCATGGCGGGTAAACACCTCCCCGATGCCCTGCCATAGCCCCGGGTACAGATCGAGCATACGCTCGATATGGCTGACGGCGTTCTTGTCCACCGGGTTGAACCCGCTCAGGAACGGGTGGAAGCGTTTACGCTGCTGCGGTGGCAACTGCTGGAGCGCGGCCGCCACATAGGTGTCGGTGGCGCTGTACCAGTAAGCATCGGCATCATCACCGGCGTAGTAACGCGGGCGCTTGGGCTCGTCTTCGTGCCACTTCTTGGCCACCGGAATGCCGGAAATCATCGACTGGTCAACGCCTGCCGCATCCATCGCCTTGAGCAATGCCGGCATCCCTTCGCTTTCCTGGAAGAAATCCACATAGTGCAGGTGGGCGTCACTGTAGCGGTAGTCACGCGCCTGTACCGCTTGGCACAAGCAAGCGGACAGTAACGCGCAGGCCAGCGCTTTGGCATTCATGGGCAGCTCCCTTCTCCTGGTATCAGACAAGGTAGACCGGCCGGTGCAGAAGACGGTTCAGGCACAGCAGGCAAACCGTTATGCTTGGGCATTGCCCCCTTGCCTGGAGCCCTTCTCATGAGCAGCACGCTGATCATTCGCCCCCGTGCAGAGTCGGTCGAGGGCCAGCCGATTCTGCGCCCGCTGCCAGCGGCGCAGCGCCGCAGTGTCGGCCCGTTCGTATTCTTCGATCACATGCTGAAAACCGCCTACGCCCCCGGGCGCGGCATGGACATCCGCCAACACCCGCACATCGGCCTTTCAACCCTGACTTACCTGTTCGAAGGGGCAATTCAGCACAAGGACAGCCTGGGCTCGGACCAGTTGGTGCTGCCCGGCGACGTCAGCTGGATGACGGCCGGTCGCGGCGTGGCGCACGTCGAGCGCACCCCTGCTGACGCCTTGGCCAAAGGGTCAAGCCTGCACGGCTTGCAGGTTTGGCTGGCCTCGCCACGTGAGCATGAACAAGGCGCGCCCAGCTACAGCCATCATCCTGCGGCCAGCCTGCCGGTCAGCGACAGCCTGGGGGTGCGCATCTGCATGATTGCCGGCACCGGGTTCTGCCTGGCGTCACCGGTGCCGGTGCTGTCCCCTACCCTCTATGCCCAGGTACAGATGCAAACGGCGACTACCTTGCAGGTGCCGAACGAGCACGTGGAGCGGGCGCTGTACCTGTTGGAGGGCGAACTGCAGATGAACGGCGAGGATGTGGCGCCGTGCAGCCTGGTGGTGCTGCCGGAGGGCGAAGAGGTGACGCTGTGTGCGCAAGGTGAATGCCAGCTGGTACTGATTGGCGGCGCGCCGCTGGATGGGCCGCGGCGGATGAACTGGAACTTTGTCGCCAGTGACCCGGCGCTGATCGAGCAGGCCAGGGCCAGATGGGCTGCGGGGGATTGGCCGGTCGTGCCGGGGGAGAGCTCGAGGATCGAGTTGCCTCGCTGATTGGGGCCACTTTGCGCCCCTTCGCGGGCTTGCCCGCTCCCAGAGGGTGAGAGTTGGGAACGGGCAAGCCCGCGAAGGGCTGCACAGCAGCCCCACTATGCGATCAGCGCTGGAACACTTCAGTCAGCAGGTTATGCATCGAACGGAACGCCCGCTCCGAGGTGCGCCGGTCATACTGCATCTTGCCCGGCACATTGGCGCCAGGGTCGGTGAACGAATGCACGGCCCCGCCATAGCTGAGCAACTGCCAGTCGACCTTGGCCGCATTCATCTCGTCCTCGAATGCCGGCAGCTGCTCTTTCGGCACCAATGGGTCCGATGCACCGTGCAGCACCAGCACCGAGCCCTTGATGCGCTTGGCATCCTCGGGGTTCGGCGTGTCCAATGTGCCGTGGAACGACACTGCCGCACGCAAGTCGGCGCCGCTGCGCGCCAGCTCCAGCGCACAGCAACCCCCGAAGCAGAAGCCGAAGGTGGCAACTTTGCCAGGCTCCAGCAGCGCCTTGGACTGCCCCAGCAACTGGGCCAGGGCCTCCTGCATGCGCTTGCGAAGTTCGCCGCGGTCGTTCTTGAGCGGCATCATCGCTGCGCCCGCTTCGTCCGCATTGGACGGGCGCACCGACTGCCCATACAGGTCGGCGAGCAACACCACATAGCCCTTTTCGGCCACTTCCTTGGCGATGCGTTCGGCACCTTCGCCAATCCCCATCCAGTTCGGTGCCATGACCAGGCCCGGGCGCCCCAGCGCCCCGGGCTCGTAGACCAGGCGGCTTTCGTAGGTTCGGCCGGACAGGTGATACACCAGCGATTCGACGATTACTTTGCTCATCAGGCACTCCATTGGCACTCGTCATAAAAAAGCCCGCCGAAGCGGGCTTTCCTCTGCATCAACTCAAGCAGACAGCTCGACCAGCAGCTTGTTCAGGCGACGAACGTACGCTGCCGGGTCTTTCAGGCTGTCCCCGGCCGCCAGGGCCGCCTGATCGAAGAGGATATGCGACAGCTCGGCGAAACGGTCTTCGCTCTGCTCGTTGTCCAGCTTGTCGATCAGCGGGTGGCTTGGGTTGAACTCGAAGATCGGCTTGGACTCCGGCACTTTCTGCCCACTGGCCTCGAGGATCTGGCGCATCTGCAGGCCAAGGTCCTGCTCGCCAATGGCCAGGATCGCTGGCGAGTCTGTCAGGCGGTGTGACACACGGACTTCGGCCACGCTGTCACCCAATGCACCTTTCAGGCGCTCGACCAGGCCTTCCTTGTCCTTGGCGACTTCTTCCTGGGCTTTCTTGTCCTCTTCGGAGTCCAGTTTGCCCAGGTCCAGGTCGCCGCGGGCGACGTCGACGAAGGCCTTGCCGTCGAATTCGTTGAGATAGCTCATCAGCCACTCGTCGATGCGGTCGGTCAGCAGCAACACTTCGATGCCTTTCTTGCGGAAGACCTCCAGGTGCGGGCTGTTCTTGACCTGCGCGTAGGACTCACCGGTGAGGTAGTAGATCTTGTCCTGGCCTTCCTTGGCGCGCGCCAGGTAGTCGGCCAGGGCAACGCTCTGCTCGCCGCTGTCGTCGTGGGTGGAGGCAAAACGCAGCAGGCTGGCGATCTTCTCTTTGTTGGCGAAGTCTTCGGCCGGGCCTTCCTTCAGCACCTGGCCGAAGTTTTTCCAGAAGCCCTTGTACTGCTCAGGCTCGTTCTTCGCCAACTTCTCCAGCATGTCCAGCACGCGCTTGGTCAGCGCGGTCTTCATCGAGTCGATGATCGGGTCTTTCTGCAGGATTTCACGCGACACGTTCAGCGACAGGTCGTTGGAGTCGACCACACCTTTGATGAAGCGCAGGTACAGCGGCAGGAACGACTCGGCCTGGTCCATGATGAACACGCGCTGTACATACAGCTTCAGGCCGCGTGGCGCTTCGCGCTGGTACAGGTCGAACGGCGCGCGGGCCGGCACATACAGCAGCGAGTTGTATTCAAGCTTACCCTCGACCTTGTTGTGGCTCCAGGCCAGCGGGTTCTCGAAGTCGTGGCCGATGTGCTTGTAGAACTCCTGGTATTCCTCGTCCTTCACGTCGCTGCGCGAACGGGTCCACAGGGCGCTGGCACGGTTGACGGTTTCCCACTCTTCGGCCGGCTGCTCTTCACCTTCGGCAGCCGCCTGCTCTTTCGGCAACTGGATAGGCAAGGCGATATGGTCGGAGTACTTCTTGACCACGTTGCGCAAACGCCAGCCATCGGCGAACTCCTGCTCGTCCTTCTTCAGGTGCAGGACGATGCGGGTACCGCGCTGGGGCTTGTCGACAGTGGCGACTTCGAACTCACCCTCGCCACGGGACGACCAATGCACGCCTTCGGCAGCCGGCTGGCCGGCGCGACGGCTGTACACGTCAACCTTGTCGGCAACGATGAACGCGGAATAGAAGCCCACGCCGAACTGGCCGATCAGGTGCGAGTCCTTCTTCTGGTCACCGGTGAGGTTCTTCATGAAGTCGGCAGTGCCGGACTTGGCGATGGTGCCCAGGTGGGTGATGACGTCTTCGCGGCTCATGCCGATACCGTTGTCCTCGAGGGTCACGGTACCCGCCTCCTTGTCGAAGCTCAGGCGAATCTTCAGGTCGGCGTCGCCTTCCAGCAACTCTGGCTTGGCCAGCGCCTCGAAGCGCAGCTTGTCGGCGGCGTCGGAGGCGTTGGAGATCAGTTCACGCAGGAAGATCTCCTTGTTCGAATACAAGGAATGGATCATGAGGTGCAGCAGTTGCTTTACCTCGGTCTGGAAGCCAAGCGTTTCTTTTTGAGTCTCCACACTCATGGTCTTCAAAACTCCGATCTGATTGCAATGGCGCCTGGCGGGCGGTACAGCCTGCTTTAACGGCGGATGTCATGCAGATGGGGGCTGCCCGGATGATTTCAAGGGCTTTTGCGGTTCGATCTTGAAATGCGCGCGGGCCGTGGCAATCGGCGACTGGCGGTCGCCCTGCCAGGCGGTAATGGCCACGTTGGTCACCCGTCGCCCCTGGCGCCACAATTGGCACTGGGCGTAGGTATCGCGCAACAGCCCGGCGCGCAGGTAATCGATGGAGAAATCGATGATCTTCGGAATGCTGGCGCTGTCGCTGTAGATCAGCAGGTACAGCGCTGCCGACAGCTCCATGAAGCCGGCAATCACCCCGCCATGGATAGCGGGCAAGAGGGGGTTGCCGATAGTGTCCGGATTGGCCGGCAGGCGGAACAGCAGGTCATCCCCCTCGCGCTCGCATTCGATGCCGATCAACCCCGCGTAGGGAATCAATGCCAGCAAGGGGCGGTAGTCACCTTGCGCGTGTGCTGCATTGAGTTGCTGGCGAATGGCCGGCGGAATCATGACCCGCCCTCCTTCAGGCTGCTGCCGAAGCGGATGCCGCCTTTGACCTGCGGGCCCAACCGCATGAACGTACCCACCACCTGGCAGATCGGCCGCTCGGGGTCGTCCTGGTAGGCGCTGCCACGGGTGAAGATCACGTCGCGGGTCACCCGGTAACACTGGGCATGCCCATGGATGTCCTTGCCCGGTACCGACGGGTGCATGTAGTCGATGCGCAGATCCAGGGTCGGGCATACCTCGAAGTGCGGCAGTACGCATAGCGTGGCCATGCCGCAGGTGGTGTCCATCAGCGTTGTCAGCGCCCCACCGTGTACGGCACCGGTTTGCGGGTTGCCGACAATGGCCGGCGACCAGGGCAGGACCAGCGTCATGCCAGTTTCATCCGCCTGTGCCACACGCATCTGCAACAACTGGCAGTGTTTCAATGCCGAAAGAAAACGCTCGGCCATGGACATCAAGGTCGCATCACTCATAGGCTGTTACCACGTCCCTTCCAAACGGCATAGGTGGGTTCAAAAGTCCATGTAGAACGGGGCGTTATATATCTGAAACCTTCGTTGAACTTATTCCAAGTGGCTGCACTCGAAGGAACAAGTCACTTATCACACCAAGGAGAAACACCCCCATGCGTAAACCATTTGCTTTTGCTCTGATGCTGGCTGCTGCCATGGGCCTGGCTGCTTGCGATAAAGCGAGCGAAGACAAAGCCCAAGATGCGCAGGAACATGCCGAGCAAGCCCAGGAAAAGATGGGCGAAGCTCAGGATAAAATGAACGACGCCGCCAAGGAAAACGCCGAAGCTGCCAAAGATCAGGCTGAAGCCGAGCAAAAGGCTGCCGAAGAAGCCGCCCCGGCTACTCCGGCGCCGGCAGAACCTGCCAAGCAATAATCAGCCCGATAAAAAAACCCGACGTTGTCGGGTTTTTTTTTGCGTTGAATTCACGGTTAATCGTTTCAGTTCACTGCTACACCACCCTCTTTCAATGGCTCGCTGCTGACACTATCCGTGGGGGTAAAGACCATCACCTCCAGCACATCGGAATGGAACTCCCGCCGGTACAAGATCAATACAACACCCACACTCATGCCCATGAACAACCACGGGCTGATGAACCAGCTCAACATGGCCATGCCGAAGTAATAGGAACGTAAACCAAGGTTGAACTGGTTGGCCGCCAGCGACAACACCCGTGCTGCCCGCGAGGCGAACGCCTTGCGTTCCAGTTCGTTGACCTGCCGTTCGCCAATCATCGGTGCCGAGCCAACCAGTACGGCAGCAAAGTTGTATTGGCGCATGCACCAGCTGAAAGTGAAGAAGGCGTACACGAAGACCATGGCCAGGCACAACAACTTGATCTCCGACATGCCCTGCGAAGTCTGCTGCACCAGCGGCAGGTCGGCCAGCAGCGACAGCGCCCTGTCGGAGGCCCCCAGCACGGTGAGGATACCGGCCAGGATGATCAAGGTGCTGGAGGCGAAGAACGACGCGTTGCGCTCCAGGTTGCCGATCACGCTGGCATCGGCAATACGGTTATCGCGCAGCAACATGCGCCGCATCCAGTCTTCACGGTACAGGTGCAGCACGCTGGCCAGGCACGCGGTGTCGCGCCCTTTCCAGATCGCATACCGGGTATAGCCACCCCAGCACAGGGCGAACCAGGCGACGGCCAGCAGGTTGTTGAGGTTGCTTTGGATGAAATTCATGCAGGATTCCCGAAAAGGCCAGGTGCCTGAAGGATAGGGACCGGGTTTCGACGCTGGCAAGCGGCAAAAGGCACACATTCCTGCTGAAATTCGTACTGCCGGTGTGGGCCAGAAAAAAGCCCCGCATCGTTGCCGATACGGGGCTCTGCAGCTTGCACCTTGGGCGGGCACCCTTCGGCTTGTGGCCGGTGCCGCCCCCAAGGCTTGGCCCGGCGCGTCAGGCCAGCGCTTCGCGCGGCTTGCCCAGCATGCGGTCGCAGGCGACGGCGCCCATCAGGGTCACCACCGATGGCACCAGCCAGGCCATGCCGGCATCGCTCAACGGCAGGTGCGCCATGAAGTCCGGGAGCATATGGGCAAGGCTGCTGCCCTTGATCGCATCGACCATGCCGAACACCAGCGACACCAGCATGACCGGCGCCAGGATACGGGTCGGCGAATGCCACAGGTCTTTCACGAAACTCAGGCCGACTACCACGATGCAGGGCGGGTAGATGGCGGTAAGTACCGGGATCGAGAACATGATCAACTTGGTCAGGCCAAGGTTGGAAATCAACAGCGAGAAGCCAGCCAGGATCACCACCAGGGCGCGGTACGACAGCGGCAGGATCTGGCTGAAGTACTCGGCGCATGCGCAGGTCAGGCCCACCGCAGTCACCAGGCAGGCCAGCGCGATCAGCACCGCAAGGAAGCCGCTGCCCAACGAACCGAAGGTGTGCTGTACGTAGGCATGCAGAACGGCCGCGCCATTGGTGGCATCTGCCGCGATATCGTGGCTGGTGGCGCCCAGACGGAACAGGCTGATGTAGACCAGGGCCAGGCCGACACCGGCGATCAGGCCGGCGATGATGGCATAACGGGTAATCAGCTTCGGCGACTCGACACCGCGCGAGCGGATGGCGTTGACGATGACGATACCGAACACCAGGGCCCCCAGGGTATCCATGGTCAGGTAGCCATCGGAGAAGCCTTTGGAGAAGGCCGCTGCCGCATAAGCCGGCTGCGCGTCACCCATGCCCCCTGCCGGCAGGGCAAAGGCGGCAATGCCCAGTACGGCCAGGGCGATGATCTTCAGCGGCGCCAGGAAGCGGCCCACGGTATCGAGCAACTTGCCGGGGTACATCGACACGGCCAGCACCACAGCGAAATACACCAGGCTGTAGATGAACAGCGCCAGCGGGCTTTCCCCGGTCAGCGGAGCAACACCCACTTCGAACGAAACGGTCGCCGTACGCGGGGTAGCGAACAGTGGGCCGACCGACAGGTAGCAGACAGCCGCCAGCAAGCCGCCGAAGAATTTGCCGATCGGGCTGCTCAGGGCATCCATGCCACCACCGACCTTGGCCAGGGCGACCACGGTGATGACCGGCAGGCCTACGGCCGTGACCAGGAAGCCCAGCGCCGCCATCCACACATGGGGGCCGGACTGCAGGCCGACGATAGGCGGGAAGATGATGTTGCCTGCACCCACAAAAAGCGCAAACGTCATAAAGCCAAGCGCCAGGATATCCTGGCCTTTGAGAACTTTCATTTTAAGGTAGTACCACACTGCTGAAATCGGGATTCGAGAGGGGATTTCCCTTTGGATGAGGGGAAATGCTGCCCGGCTTGATAGGCCAGACCCGTTTAGCGTGTCGTTCCCTTTTGGGGTACGGGCACAGAGTGAGCGCGTAATGTAACCGTTTTGTCAGTCAAACGCACTGGAACAGTGCTGCTTGTCCGATGTGCGTACATGTTTGTCGTCTGTGCGACCGAAGACAGAAGGAATTATCCTCGGTTTAAACGCTGCGTCTGTGTGAAAATTCCTATCAAACCCATCGAAAAATCTACAGTGCCTGTTCTGGCCTCTTCGCGGGCTTGCCCGCTCCCACAGGGATCACCACAGGTTCTGAATGTGGTGATCCCTGTGGGAGCGGGCAAGCCCGCGAAGAGTTCGGCACAGGAATACAGAACCCCACAAACGACAAAGGCCACCCGAAGGTGGCCTCTGTGCGCGTGGGGGGTGTAGCGGTATTACTTCTTGGCTTCCCAACCGGTCAGCTCGGCCAGGGCCTTGCCTATGTCGGCCAGGGAACGCACGGTTTTCACACCCGCGTCCTGCAGGGCTGCAAACTTCTCGTCTGCAGTGCCTTTGCCGCCAGAAATGATGGCGCCAGCGTGGCCCATGCGCTTGCCGGCAGGTGCGGTAACACCAGCGATGTAGGAAACGACAGGCTTGGTCACGTGGGCCTTGATGTAGGCCGCTGCTTCTTCTTCAGCCGAACCGCCGATCTCGCCGATCATGACGATCGCTTCGGTCTTCGGGTCTTCCTGGAACAGCTTCAGGATATCGATGAAGTTGGAGCCCGGGATCGGGTCACCACCGATACCGACACAGGTCGACTGGCCGAAGCCGGCGTCGGTGGTCTGCTTCACAGCTTCGTAGGTCAGGGTGCCGGAGCGCGACACGATACCGACCTTGCCTGGCAGGTGGATGTGGCCTGGCATGATGCCGATCTTGCACTCGCCCGGGGTGATGACACCTGGGCAGTTAGGGCCGATCAGGGTCACGCCCAGCTCGTCGCACTTGACCTTGGCATCCAGCATGTCCAGGGTTGGAATGCCTTCGGTGATGCAGACGATCAGCTTGATGCCGCCGAAGGCTGCTTCCAGGATCGAGTCCTTGCAGAAAGGAGCCGGTACGTAGATGACCGAAGCATCAGCGCCGGTAGCTTCCACGGCTTCCTTGACGGTGTTGAACACCGGCAGGCCCAGGTGGGTGGTGCCACCCTTGCCTGGGGTTACGCCGCCGACCATCTTGGTGCCGTAGGCGATGGCCTGTTCGGAGTGGAAAGTACCCTGCGAGCCGGTGAAGCCCTGGCAGATGACTTTGGTGTCTTTATTGATCAGGACGCTCATTACTTGCCCTCCGCAGCTTTGACAACTTGTTGAGCAGCGTCGGTCAGGCTGGTTGCCGCAATGATGTTCAAACCGCTTTCTGCCAGTACTTTAGCGCCGAGTTCGGCGTTGTTGCCTTCAAGGCGAACGACGACCGGAACCTTGACGCCGACTTCTTTCACTGCACCGATGATGCCTTCGGCAATCATGTCGCAGCGAACGATGCCGCCGAAGATGTTGACCAGAACGGCCGCGACATTGCTGTCGGACAGAATGATCTTGAACGCTTCGGTAACGCGCTCTTTGGTAGCACCGCCGCCAACGTCGAGGAAGTTGGCCGGCTTGCCGCCGTGCAGGTTGACGATGTCCATGGTACCCATGGCCAGGCCGGCACCGTTGACCATGCAGCCGATGTTGCCTTCGAGGGCAACGTAGTTCAGTTCGAACTTGGCAGCGTGGGCTTCACGGGCGTCGTCCTGCGACGGGTCGTGGAAGGTTTTCAGCTTAGGCTGACGGTACATGGCGTTGGCGTCGATGTTGATCTTGGCATCGAGGCAGTGCAGGTCGCCATCGGCCTTGATCACCAGCGGGTTCACTTCCAGCAGTGCCAGGTCGTGATCCTTGAACAGCTTGGCCAGGCCTACGAAGATCTTGGCGAACTGTTGAACTTGCTTGCCTTCCAGGCCCAGCTGGAATGCCAGCTCGCGACCCTGGAATGGCTGTGCGCCGACCAGTGGGTCGATGGTGGCCTTGAGGATTTTCTCAGGCGTTTCGTGAGCGACTTTCTCGATGTCCACGCCACCTTCGGTGGAGGCCATGAACACGATGCGGCGGCTCGAACGATCGACTACAGCGCCCAGGTACAGCTCTTTGGCGATGTCAGTGCAGGATTCGACCAGAATCTTGGAGACGGGTTGACCGTTGGCATCGGTCTGGTAGGTAACCAGATTCTTGCCCAACCACTGTGCAGCGAACGCCTTGGCGTCTTCCTTGCTGCGAACCAGCTTGACGCCGCCCGCTTTACCGCGACCACCCGCGTGAACCTGGGCTTTGACTACCCACTCGTTCCCGCCGATCTTGTCGCAGGCTTCTGCAGCTTGCTCAGGGGTATCGACTGCGAAACCCTTGGAAACTGGCAGGCCGTACTCAGCGAACAGCTGCTTACCCTGATACTCGTGAAGATTCATGCTTTTTACCGTCTTCGTTAGGTACTGCGCTTCGGCGCTGCGCCATTACTGGCGCCGCGCCACCTGTGACCGTTGACCCCGGGTTATCCCATGTGATCCGGTCCGGCGGACGTTCCGCGGTGAGTCATGCACGCAAGACTCACGACGGGCTGCCCGCCGTGGTTTCTTATGATTAACGCTTCTTACGGTTGGCCACGTGAATGGCGCCGCCATTCACAGCCAGCGCTGCTTCATGCAGCGCTTCGGACAGGGTTGGATGGCTGAAGACCATCATGCCCAGGTCCTCGGCACTGGTGCCGAATTCCATTGCGATTGCGCCCTGCTGCACCAGTTCGGCAGCCGATGGGCCAATCACGTGTACACCCAGCACGCGGTCGGTCTTGGCGTCGGCGATGACCTTGACGAAACCACCGGTGTCGTTGGCCGCCATCGCACGGCCGCTGGCCGCGAACGGGAAGGTGCCTACGTTAACCTCAACACCCTCGGCCTTCAAGGATTGTTCGGTCTTGCCGACCCACGCGATTTCCGGGTGGGTGTAGATCACCGAAGGGATCAGGTCGTAGTTCATCTGGGCCTTGTGGCCCTTGATGCGCTCAACCACCATGATGCCCTCTTCCGAGGCCTTGTGCGCCAGCATCAGGCCACGCACCACGTCACCAATGGCATAGACGCCCGGCACGCTGGTCGCGCAGTGGTCGTCGACGTAGATGTAGCCACGCTCGTCGATGGTCACGCCGCTGTCGGAAGCCAGCAGGTCGGTGGTCACCGGACGGCGGCCGACCGCAACGATCAGCTTGTCGAAGGTGATCTTCTGCTCGCCTTCGGCGTTGGTGTAGGTGACTTCGACTTCGTCGCCGTTGACTTTCGAGCCGGTCACGCGCGCGCCGAGCTTGATGTCCAGGCCTTGTTTGGTCAGGGTCTTCTGGGCTTCTTTCGACACGGCAGTGTCGGCAGCCATCAGGAAGGTGTCCAGGGCTTCCAGCACGGTGACTTCAGCACCCAGGCGAGCCCATACCGAGCCCAGCTCCAGGCCGATGACGCCAGCACCGATCACGCCCAGGCGCTTGGGTACGGCCTGGAATTCCAGGGCGCCGGTGGAGTCGACGATGACGTTCTGGTCGACAGGCGCTGGCGGAATGTCGATCGGACGCGAGCCGGAGGCCAGGATCACGTTCTCGGCTTCGATCACTTCGGTGGTGCCGTCAGCCTTGGTGACTTCGACCTTCTTGCCCGCCAGCAGCTTGCCGTGGCCCTGGATCGAAGTAACACCGTTGGCCTTGAACAGGGTGGCCACGCCACCGGTCAGGTTCTTGACGATGCCAGCCTTGCGGCCAACCATCGCGGCAACGTCCATCTTCACTTCACCGGTGGAGATGCCATGCACGTTGAAGCTTTCTTTGGCTTCCTTGTACTTCCAGGAGCTGTCCAGCAGGGCCTTGGAAGGAATGCAACCGACGTTCAGGCAGGTGCCGCCCAGGGCCAGCTTGCCCTCGGCGTCGGTGTACTTCTCGATGCAGGCAGTCTTCAGACCGAGTTGTGCGGCCTTGATGGCAGCGACATAACCGCCAGGACCTGCACCGATTACCACTACGTCGAATTTCTGGGTCATAAAAGATTCCTTTTGAGCTTCAAGCAGCAAGCTGCAAGCTGCGAGACAGACAGGCTTCGACTTGAAGCTTGCCGCTCGCAGCTTACAGCCGCGCGATTAGATGTCCAGCAGCAGGCGAGACGGATCTTCCAGCAGGTTCTTGATGGTGACCAGGAAGGTTACCGCTTCCTTGCCATCGATCAGGCGGTGATCGTAGGACAGCGCCAGGTACATCATCGGGCGAATCACCACTTGGCCGTTAACGGCCATCGGGCGCTGGATGATGTTGTGCATGCCGAGGATCGCGGCCTGCGGCGGGTTGACGATCGGGGTCGACATCATCGAACCGAAAGTACCGCCGTTGGTGATGGTGAAGGTGCCACCGGTCATCTCTTCGATCGACAGCTTGCCGTCACGGGCCTTCTTGCCGAAGGTGGCGATGCCGTTTTCGATTTCGGCCAGGCTCATCGATTCGGCGTTACGCAGTACCGGTACCACCAGGCCACGGTCGCTGGACACCGCGACGCCGACGTCGGCATAGCCGTGGTAGACGATGTCGTTGCCGTCGATCGAGGCGTTGACCGCCGGGAAGCGCTTCAGCGCCTCGGTGGCAGCCTTGACGAAGAACGACATGAAGCCCAGGCGCACGCCGTTGTGGGTCTTCTCGAACAGGTCCTTGTACTTCGAACGCAGGGCCATGACTTCGGTCATGTCCACTTCGTTGAAGGTGGTCAGCATGGCCATGCTCGACTGGGCTTCTACCAGGCGCTCGGCGATCTTGGCACGCAGGCGGGTCATCGGGACGCGCTTCTCGGTGCGGTCGCCAGCAGCGGTGACCACCGGGGCAGCAGCAGCGGCAGCAGGCTTTGCAGCCGGCGCAGCGGCAGGTGCAGACTTCTTGTTGGCAACCGCTGCAACCACGTCTTCCTTGGTGACGCGACCACCTTTGCCGGTACCGGCAACGCTGGCCAGGTCGATGCCGTTTTCTTCGGCCAGCTTGCGCGCAGCCGGGGCGGCGACCGGGTCGTCTTCGCCAGCATCGGCAGCTGCCGCAGCGGGTGCAGCGGCAGGTGCAGCGGCGGCGGCAGGTGCGGCAGCAGCGCCGCCTTCAACAATCGAACCCAGCACCTCGTCGGACAGGACGGTGTCGCCCTCGCCCTTGACGATGTCGCCCAGCACGCCGTCAGCGGTAGCCAGCACTTCCAGGACGACCTTGTCGGTCTCGATGTCGACGATCAGCTCGTCACGCTTGACGGCTTCGCCCGGCTTCTTGTGCCAGGTGGCAACGGTGCCATCGGCAACCGATTCCGGGAAGGTTGGGGCTTTGATCTCGATAGCCATTATCTGTATTTCCTTAAATTCGGTTTCAGGTGCGCGAAGGCGTTAGACAGTGAAGGCGTCTTGCAGCAGTTTTTCCTGCTGTTCGGCGTGCTTCGAAGCGTAACCACAAGCTGGTGCGGCGGAAGCGTCGCGGCCGGCGTATTCCAGGACCAGCGCCTTGTTGTGGCGGCCCAGGATACGGCGCATGTGGTGCTGGCTGCTGTACCAGGCACCCTGGTTCATCGGCTCTTCCTGACACCACACGGCATGCTTGAGGTTGGTGTACGGCGCCAGGATTTCGACCAGGTCGTCCTCCGGGAACGGATACAGCTGCTCGATACGCACGATGGCGATGTCTTCGCGGCCCTCGGCACGGCGTTTCTCCAGCAGGTCGTAGTAGACCTTGCCGCCGCACAGGACCAGGCGTTCGACCTTGGCCGGATCGAGGTTGTCGATTTCCGGGATCACGGTCTGGAACGAGCCTTCTGCCAGGTCTTCCAGGGTCGAAACGGCCAGCTTGTGACGCAGCAGCGACTTCGGTGTCAGCACGATCAGCGGCTTGCGCAGCGGGCGAATGACCTGACGACGCAGCAGGTGGTAGATCTGCGCCGGCGTGGTTGGCACGCAGACCTGGATGTTGTGCTCGGCACACAGCTGCAGGTAACGCTCCAGGCGCGCGGAGGAGTGCTCCGGGCCCTGCCCTTCATAGCCGTGCGGCAGCAGCATGGTCAGGCCACACAGGCGACCCCACTTGTGCTCGCCGCTGGTGATGAACTGGTCGATGACCACTTGCGCACCGTTGGCGAAGTCGCCGAACTGGGCTTCCCAGATCACCAGCGCGTTCGGCGTGGTGGTCGAGTAGCCATATTCGAAGGCCAGCACGGCTTCTTCCGACAGGAAGGAGTCGTACAGCTCGAACATCGGCTGGCCCGGGAACAGGTTCTTCAGCGGTACATAGGTGCCGGCATCCTTCTGGTTGTGCAGCACTGCATGGCGGTGCGAGAAGGTGCCACGGCCGATGTCCTGGCCGGTCATGCGGATCGGGTGACCTTCGAACTGCAGGGTGGCGTAGGCCATGGTTTCTGCATAGCCCCAGTTGATCGGCAAGCCACCGGCCTGCATCTTCTGGCGGTCTTCGTAGATCTTCGCCACCTGGCGCTGGACGACGAAGCCTTCCGGGATTTCCAGCAGCTTGGCCGACAGGTCCTGCAAGGTCTTGAGGTCGAAGCGGGTGTCGTGACGCGCAGTCCAGGCATGGCCCAGGTAGGGGCGCCAGTCGACGAACAGCTCGCGGTTCGGCTCCTTGACCAGGCTTTTCACCACGTGCAGACCGTTGTCCAGCGCGTTGCGGTACTCGTCGATCTTCGCCTGGGCACGCTCGGCATCGATACGGCCAGCCTGGATCAGCGACTCGGCGTACAGCTCGCGGGTGGTACGCTGCTTGGTGATCTGCTGGTACATCAGCGGCTGGGTGCCGCTCGGCTCGTCGGCCTCGTTGTGGCCGCGACGGCGGTAGCAGACCAGGTCGATGACCACGTCACGCTTGAACTGCATGCGGTAGTCGATGGCCAGCTGGGTGACGAACAGCACTGCTTCCGGGTCATCGCCGTTCACGTGCAGGATCGGCGCCTGGATCATCTTGGCCACGTCGGTGGCGTACTCGGTGGAGCGCGCGTCCAGCGGGTTGCTGATGGTGAAACCAACCTGGTTGTTGATCACGATGTGCACGGTGCCGCCGGTCTTGAAACCGCGGGTCTGCGACATCTGGAAGGTTTCCATGACCACACCCTGGCCGGCGAATGCAGCGTCGCCGTGGATCGAGATCGGCAGCACCTTGTCGCCAACGGTGTCGTTGCGGCGGTCCTGACGGGCGCGCACCGAACCCTCGACCACCGGCGAAACGATTTCCAGGTGGGACGGGTTGAACGCCATGGCCAGGTGCACTTCGCCACCGGAGGTCATCACGTTCGAGGAGAAGCCCTGGTGATATTTCACGTCACCGGAGCCCAGCTCGTTCATCTTCTTGCCTTCGAACTCGTCGAACAGCTCGCGCGGGCTCTTGCCGAAGGTGTTCACCAGCACGTTCAGACGGCCACGGTGGGCCATGCCGATGACGACTTCCTTGGTGCCGTAGGAGCCGGAACGCTGGATCATTTCGTCCAGCATCGGGATCAGGCTCTCGCCACCTTCCAGGCCGAAGCGCTTGGTGCCTGGGTACTTGGTGCCCAGGTATTTTTCCAGGCCTTCACCGGCGGTAACGCGCTCGAGCAGGTGGGCCTGCACGTCAGCGGAGTATTCCGGACGGCCGCGCACGCTTTCCAGGCGCTGCTGGAACCAGCTGCGCTGCTCGGAATCGACGATGTGGGTGAACTCGGCGCCAATGGTGCGACAATATGTCTTCTGGAGTGCATCCAGGATGTCGCGTAGGCTCGCCTCCTCTTTGCCGATGAACAGGTCGCCGGCACGGAAGGTCGTATCAAGATCGGCATTGGTCAAGCCGTAGTGATTGATCGACAGGTCTACGGGCGCAGGGCGCTGCCACAACCCCAACGGGTCGAGCTTGGCAGCCTGATGGCCGCGCATACGATAGGCCTGGATCAGTCGCAGAACTTCAACCTGCTTCTTCTCGTGTTCACTGCTCACGCTCCCGGCAGATACCGGTTGGGCGCGGCGCTGGTTCTTTGCCAGCAGTACGAAATGGTCGCGGATTGTCGAGTGCGATACATCAGTAGCGGTGCTGCCGTCGGCTGGCAACTTCTGGAAGTAAGTGCGCCACTCTTCTGGCACAGCGTTAGGGTCGTGCAGGTAGAGCTCGTAGAGCTCTTCCACATATGCAGCGTTACCACCTGAAAGGTGGGCGCTATCCCACATGCGCTGCATCACGCTTTCTTGCATGCTTGGTCACCCTCGATTAGGGGACTGATCGGCGAGAGCCGAAGCAAACCTGGAAAAGTCCGAAAACAGCGACTGAACCACGCCACCTGGATCCTGCTGATTTTCCGGGTACCAGCCCGGAAAGCCCCTGCTGGTCTCATATCTTCATAGGTAATGAGCGCGGGCTTTTTGGGCCCTTGCTCGGGTTTTACCTCAGTGCGGGCTCACCGCCCGCACCTCGGCTTACTGCAGGTACAACACTGTGTATCAGGTGCCGCTTTGCAGCAGCATGTTACGTACGTGGCCGATTGCCTTGGTCGGGTTGAGACCTTTCGGGCAAACGTTCACGCAGTTCATGATCCCGCGGCAGCGGAATACGCTGAACGGGTCATCCAGGGACGCCAGGCGCTCCTGAGTCTTGGTGTCGCGGCTGTCGGCCAGGAAACGGTAGGCCTGCAGCAGCGCGGCCGGGCCCAGGAACTTGTCCGGGTTCCACCAGAACGACGGGCAGGAAGTCGAGCAGCAAGCGCACAGGATGCACTCGTACAGGCCGTCCAGCTTTTCGCGGTCTTCCGGCGACTGCAGGCGCTCGATGGCCGGGGCCGGCGTGTCGTTCTGCAGGAACGGCTTCACCTTCTCGTACTGCTTGTAGAAGATGCTCATGTCGACCACCAGGTCACGAATGACCGGCAGGCCTGGCAGAGGGCGCAGAACCAGCTTGTTGCCCTTGACCACCGCCGACAGCGGGGTGATGCAGGCCAGGCCGTTCTTGCCGTTCATGTTCATGCCATCGGAACCGCACACGCCTTCACGGCAGGAACGACGGTACGAGAAACCTTCGTCCTTTTCCTTGATCAGGGCCAGTACGTCCAGCACCATCAAGTCCTTGCCGCCGGTATCGACGTCGAACGACTCCATTTTTGGCGCCGAATCGGTATCCGGGTTGTAACGATAAACTTCGACTTTCAACATAGCAGCCACCCTTAGTAAGTCCGGACTTTTGGTTCGAAGGCTGGAACAGTCTTCGGCGCAAAGTTGACGCCACGCTTGGCAACGCGCTTCTCACCCGGGTAGTACAGGGTGTGGCACAGCCAGTTTTCGTCGTCACGGTCTTCGAAGTCTTCACGGGCGTGAGCGCCACGGGACTCTTTACGGGCTTCGGCCGCGATGGCGGTAGCTTCGGCGACTTCCAGCAGGTTCTGCAGCTCCAGCGCTTCGATACGCGCGGTGTTGAAGGCCTGGGACTTGTCGTTGATCTTGACGTTGGCGATGCGCTCACGCAGGCCGGCCAGTTGCTCGATACCCTTCTGCATGTATTCGCCGGTACGGAACACACCGAAGTAGTTCTGCATGCAGCTCTGCAGCTCGCGCTTCAGGCTGGCTACGTCTTCACCGGAAGTACGCTCGTTGAGCTTGTTCAGGCGGTTCAGGGCAACATCGATATCGGTGTCGCTGGCGTCGAGGTGCTCGATACCGTCGCTCAGTGCCTTCTCCAGGTGCAGGCCGGCAGCACGGCCGAATACCACCAGGTCGAGCAGCGAGTTGCCGCCCAGGCGGTTGGCACCGTGTACCGATACGCACGCAACTTCACCTACGGCGAACAGGCCAGGGATGATGTGATCCTTGCCTTCTTCGTCCATGGTGATGGCCTGGCCATGAATGTTGGTGGCAACACCACCCATCATGTAGTGGCAGGTCGGAACCACCGGCACCGGCGCGACAACCGGGTCGACGTGGGCGAAGGTCTTGGACAGCTCGCAGATACCTGGCAGGCGGCTGTGCAGCACTTCTTCGCCCAGGTGGTCCAGCTTCAGCAGCACGTGGTCCTTGTTCGGGCCCACGCCGTTGCCGGCGATGATTTCCTTGACCATGGAACGGGCGACCACGTCGCGGCCGGCCAGGTCTTTGGCGTTCGGCGCGTAACGCTCCATGAAGCGCTCGCCGTGGGCGTTGATCAGGTAGCCACCCTCACCACGGCAACCTTCGGTGACCAGTACACCGGCGCCGGCGATGCCGGTCGGGTGGAACTGCCACATTTCGATGTCCTGCACCGGAACGCCTGCACGCAGGGCCATGCCGATACCGTCACCGGTGTTGATCAGGGCGTTGGTGGTGGAGGCGTAGATACGACCGGCACCGCCAGTGGCCAACACGGTAGCCTTGGACTTGATGTACATGGTTTCGCCGGTTTCGATGCAGATCGCGATCACACCAACGAAAGCGCCTTCCTTGTTTTTCACCAGGTCAACGGCGTAGTACTCGTTGAGGAAGGTGGTGCCGGCCTTCAGGTTACCCTGGTACAGGGTGTGCAGCAGCGCATGACCGGTACGGTCGGACGCCGCGCAGGTGCGGGCGGCCTGGCCACCTTTACCGAAGTCCTTGGACTGGCCACCGAACGGGCGCTGGTAGATACGGCCGGTCTCGGTACGCGAGAACGGCAGGCCCATGTGGTCCAGCTCGAACACGGCAGCCGGGCCTTCCTGACACATGTATTCGATAGCGTCCTGGTCACCGATGTAGTCGGAACCCTTGACGGTATCGTACATGTGCCAGCGCCAGTCGTCGTTCGGGTCGGCCGAAGCGATGGCGCAGGTGATGCCACCCTGGGCGGATACAGTGTGCGAACGGGTCGGGAAGACCTTGGTGACTACGGCAGTCTTGTGGCCGCCTTGAGCCAGTTGCAGCGCAGCGCGCATGCCGGCGCCGCCGCCACCGATGATGATGGCGTCGAAAGAAATGGTTGGAATGCTAGCCATGAATCAGATACCCCAGAGAATCTGCACACCCCAGACGAAGTAAGCGAACATCGCAACGCCGCATACCGCCTGGAACAGGAAACGAATCGCAGTTGCCGACTTGCCGAACGACATAGGCGTCAGGTAGTCGGTAGCAATGGTCCACATGCCGACCCAGGCGTGAGCGCCGAGGGCAACGAGGGCCAGCAAGCTGAAGATTCGCATCGCGTTGTTGGAGAACAGACCATGCCACTGGGTGTAGTCGATGCCTGGGTGGGCGACCACGTAGCCGATCAGGAAGATGAAATAAGCCGCGAGAACGACCGCAGATACGCGCTGCGCCATCCAGTCATAGAGGCCCGAACGCGACAGGTTCGTGACATTGGTTA
This sequence comes from Pseudomonas sp. BJP69, assembly GCF_007633355.1. NCBI lineage: Bacteria > Pseudomonadati > Pseudomonadota > Gammaproteobacteria > Pseudomonadales > Pseudomonadaceae > Pseudomonas > Pseudomonas sp. BJP69. Next base: position 1,879,649 of record NZ_CP041933.1, on the reverse strand, counting down.
CCATACCCAAACTCCCACCAGAACGATCAGCACCACGGAGATGACGATCACGATTTTCGAGCCCAGCTTGCCGCCTTCCAGCGTCTCGCCGATGCCCATGTCCATGATCAGGTGACGAACACCTGCCACGAGGTGATAAAGCAGGGCAGACAACAGCCCCCAGGTCACGAACTTGGCCAGCGGGCTGGTCAGACACGCCTTCACCTCGCCGAAGCCTTCCTCGGAACCCAGCGATTTGCCCAGTGCATAAAGCATGATGGCAAGGCCGATGAACAGGATGACGCCGGAGATACGGTGCAGGATGGACGTGTACGCAGTGACAGGGAGCTTGATGGTCCTTAGGTCTAGGTTTACAGGTCGTTGGCTTTTCACGGCTTTTTTCACACTGAAGAGCCCCTAGCGAATCAGGGCAAAGTTGTTGGTAAGTGTACTGGTCAGGTACCCACCACCCAGGGAACGGCGACCCCCAGCAGTTCGGGCTTGCAAGCCCCTGGCGGTCGGGTGCCGAGTATAGACAGTTAGGCTGCTTATGACAACGTGACGGGGTAGCCCAAATAGCGCATTGCCTTTAATGAGCAAAAGGCGTAAATGGGCGAGAATTTCGGGAAAAATCAGGCTTGAATGCCTGATTCAACAAGCCTTTAGGCAAATTGACATCTGAATTTATCCCTCTATAGTGGTGCGGGCCCTGCGTGGGGGGTCTGTCTGATGATTTCAAGCATTAATAGGAGGCCACATGGCTGACAAAAAAGCGCAGTTGGTCATCGAGGGCGCTGCCCCCGTCGAGCTGCCCATTTTAACCGGCACCGTTGGTCCTGATGTAATCGACGTCCGCGGGTTAGGGGCCACTGGTCACTTCACCTTCGACCCTGGTTTCATGGCGACCGCCTCGTGCGAGTCGAAGATCACCTACATTGACGGCGACAAAGGGATCCTGCTGCACCGCGGCTACCCGATCGAACAGCTCGCCGAGCAATCCGACTACCTCGAAACCTGCTACCTGCTGCTCAACGGCGAACTGCCGAATGCCGAGCAGAAGGCGCAGTTCGTCAGCACCGTGAAAAACCACACCATGGTTCACGAGCAGCTGAAGTCGTTCTTCAACGGTTTCCGCCGCGACGCCCACCCGATGGCGGTCATGTGCGGTGTGGTCGGTGCCCTGTCGGCGTTCTACCACGACTCCCTGGACATCAATAACCCGCAACACCGCGAAATCTCCGCGGTGCGCCTGGTCGCGAAGATGCCGACCCTGGCGGCGATGGTTTACAAGTACTCCATGGGCCAGCCGATGATGTACCCGCGCAACGACCTGTCGTACGCGGAAAACTTCCTGCACATGATGTTCAACACCCCGTGCGAGATCAAACCGATCAGCCCGGTACTGGCCAAGGCAATGGACCGGATCTTCATCCTCCATGCCGACCATGAGCAGAACGCCTCCACCTCCACCGTGCGCCTGGCCGGCTCGTCGGGTGCCAACCCGTTCGCCTGTATCGCCGCGGGCATCGCTGCCCTGTGGGGCCCGGCGCACGGCGGTGCGAACGAAGCCGTACTGACCATGCTCGATGAAATCGGCGATGTCTCGAACATCGACACCTTCATCGCCAAGGCCAAGGACAAGAACGACCCGTTCAAGCTGATGGGCTTCGGTCACCGCGTCTACAAGAACCGTGACCCGCGCGCCACCGTGATGAAACAGACCTGCGATGAAGTACTGCGCGAGCTGGGCATCAAGAACGACCCGCAGCTCGAACTGGCCATGCGCCTGGAAGAGATCGCACTGACCGATCCGTACTTCATCGAGCGCTCGCTGTACCCGAACGTCGACTTCTACTCGGGGATCATCCTCAAGGCGATCGGCATTCCAACCAGCATGTTCACCGTGATCTTCGCCCTGGCACGTACCGTGGGCTGGATTTCGCACTGGAAGGAAATGCTCTCCAGCCCGTACAAGATCGGCCGTCCGCGCCAGCTGTACACCGGCGAGCAGAAGCGCGACATCGTTGCCCTCGGCGACCGCAAGTAAGGCTTGATCGGGTAACGCTTCAGCCCCCCGGCCAGCCCTTGGGCCGCGCGCACGCCTGGTGTCGCGCGGCCCAAGGGCTGGCTCATGCCCTCCCCCGGCGATACGCATCAGCCACCCAGGCCAACTAGCGTGCGACTTGCGCAGCACTGCCCACGATTGCCGTCGGCCCTGGTGACCAGCCACCCCCGAGCGCCTTGAACAGGTTAACCTGGTTGATCTCGCGCGCCAGCTCCAGCTCCAGCCAACGCTGCTGCGCACCGAACAGCGAGCGCTGGGCGTCCATGGTCGAGAAGTAGCTGTCCAGACCTGCCTCGAAACGCAGCCGCGACTGCCGGTAGGCTTGTTCATAGTCCTCGACCAGCTGCCGCTGGGCCGCGACCTGCGGCAGCATCTCCTGCCGCGCATTCAACGCATTGGCCGCTTCACGGAAGGCGTTGAGCACGGTCTGCTCGTAAGCAGCCACACGCTGGTCGTATTGGGCCCAAGTGGCATCCACCCCTGCCCTGCGCTGGCCGGCATCGAGCAATGTCAGCGAACCGAGCGCCGCCAGATTCCAGAACTGAGCCGGGCTTGTCAGCAGCCGCGAAAAGTCCCCACTCAGGCTACCCAGCGCGCCTGTCAACGAAAAGCTGGGGAAATAGGCGGCCCGCGCACTGCCGATTTCTGCATTGGCAGCGCGCAGCTGAGCCTGCGCCGCCCGGATATCGGGCCGCCGCTCAAGCAGGCTTGAAGGCACCCCGGCGGGTACATCGGCTGTCGCCATCTGCGCCCCAAGCTGGCCCTCCGGCAACAGCCCGGCCGGTACCGTTTGCCCTACCAGCACCCGCAAAGCATTGAGGTTCTGCGCCACTTGCATCCGGTAGGTACTGACTTGCACGGCAGCAGTGTTGGTGATGGCATCGGCTTGGTGGACATCGATGCGTGCGGTCGAACCCAGGTTGAAACTGGAACGCAGCATTTGCCCGTAATGCTGCTGGGATTCGAATGTGCGCTCTGCCAGCCCAAGCAAGCTCTGGTTGGCCTTGAGCGTCAGCCAGGTCCCGGCCACTTCGCCGATCAAGGCCATGCGTGCAGCCTGGTAGTCGGCCAGCGAGGCATGAAAGCGCGCCTCGGCCGCATGGGCCTGGCTTCGTGCCCGGCCGAAGAAGTCCAGCTCATAGGCCGTGAACCCCACGGTGGCCTGGAAGGTGTTGGCCACACTGCCGGCGCTGGAGCCGCCCCCGGGGGTTTGCTCCAGCGCCGGCAACTTTGCGCGCCCGGCATAGGTGTCGACGCCCAGGCTGGGGTACAGCGCTGCCGCGGCGCCCTGATAGCCTGCCCTGGCCTGCGCCACGCTGGCTGCGGCTTGCTGCAAGTCACGGTTGTCGACCAGGGCCAACTCGATCAACCGGCGCAAGCGGCTGTCACTGACGAACGCTCGCCAATCCGGGTCGAAAGCGTTTCGCGGATCACAGCAGCCCGCCTCGACGCTATCCGGCCAGCCGGTGTCCATGGGGGACGCCGGTGTCTCGTAGGCAGGCTCGAGCGAACAGCCGGCCAAAGACAGTTGAGCGGCAAACATCACACACTGCAGGGGTCTAGTCATGGGCCCTTCCCTCACCAAACGCTGTTCATCAAGGCACGCAGTTGAGCCAGCACGCCGAGAGGGCCGCTGGAAGCCTGCAGGGCGGCCGGCTGGGCGCTGCGGCGCTTCACAGCCACCCGCGCGCTGGCGATGGGCGCCTGCCGCGGCCGGCGCACCAGCCGCAGGCGCCAGTCGCCTTCGCCCAGCAGCGCCCGTCGCAGCAAGGTGAAGAACGCAGTGGCGGGTTGCGCCGTGCTGGCCACATTGGGATTGGCCTGGCTGAACAACCTGGTGATCAGCGCGCGCCGCTGCGCCTCATGCACCGCCACGAAGCGCAGCCCCAGCCGTTGGCTGCCATCCCGGCGTACCACCTCTGCCCCCAGCCAGCCCACCTTGTCCACCCATACCTGGCCACGCCTGCCGCACGGCACCTCGCCGGCCATGGCGCCTTCGAACGCCGCCCCGCTGATCGAGATATCGACCAGTTGCCCACCCAGCGTACCGGTACCCAGGCGCAGCTGGGTGGGCCGAGCAAACGGAAAGCGCTCCTCGCCGTGCAGCCGTGGCCGATCAACGCAGGCCACCAGTGTCGCCAGGTTGTACAGCAGCACCAGTACCGTCCAGCTCAGGTTGAACACCATATTGCCGTCCAGTCGGCTGGCAGTGCTGATCGCCGTGATTGCGCCGACCTGCGCCAACACACTCAAGGCCAGGAAAAACCCGAACAGCTTCCAGTGCACCTGGGTCTGGGAGCGGTCCAGGCCTTTGGCCGTCACCTTGAAAGGCCGCCCGAACGGGCGAATCGCAGCACTGATCAGGGTCGCGGTCACCGCCAATGCGCAAACGATCTGCGTCACCTCGGTGAAGATCGGCAGTGAACGCCGCCCGGTCACCCAGGTGCTGTAACCCCAATAGGCGATCAGCGCCGGCATGCCGAAGGCCAGAAACGCTGCCGGCGTTGCATAGAAACCGGCAATGCCGAAATACCAATACAGCACCGGCGACACCAGCATCATCAGGATGAAAGGCTTGGAGCACCAATGCAGCAGGCCGTGCAGGTAATGCAGGCGATCGTTCAGGGCATAGCCGCGACCGAACAGCGGCCCCTGGCGCAGCAAGGCCACCTGGATCGTCCCCAGGCACCAGCGGCCGCGCTGGTTGATGTACTCGGTCAGGCCCTCGGCAGACAGCCCGATGGACAAACGCTCGTTCAGCCAGCGGGTGATGTAGCCCATCTGCATCAGGCGGTAGGACGTGTAGATGTCCTCACAGACCGACCCCGTGGGAAAACCACCCATGCGCTCGACCAGATCACGCCGCACCACGAACGAAGTGCCCACGCAGAACGCTGCGTTCCAGGCATCCTTGGCAGGCTGGAACACATCGAAGAATACCCGTTGCTCATCCACCCAGCTGTTTGCCGACCCCAGGTTATGCTGGATAGGGTCCGGGTTGTAGTAGAACTGCGGGGTCTGCACCAACCCGACCTCAGGGTCCTGGAACAGCCCCAAGGTCCGCAGCAGAATCGGCCGCTGCGGGGCGAAGTCTGCATCCAGCACCAGTATGTACGGCGCGTTGGTACTGGCTGCCGACTGGCGCAGGCCGTTGTTCAGGTTGCCCGCCTTGGCGTGCAGGTTGTCATCGCGCCGCGTGTAACGCACCCCCATGCTCGCGCAGTAGTCGCGCAGCCAGTCCCGCCGCGTGTCATCCAGCACCCAGAGGGTGAAGTTGGGGTAGTCAATGGCCTGCGCGGCAATGATGGTCTTCTCCAGAACCTCGAGCCCTTCGTTGTAGGTGCAGATGAACACATCGACCGCCGGCGCCTCGGCCCCCATCGCGCGCAAGCGCTGCTCGCCAGCGTCCGCGGCGTGGCGGTGATCGCTGCGCCGGCACATCACCACGATCGAAAACAAGGTATAGGCAATGCCCAACAACTCGAAGAACAGGAAGCCATAAGCCCATACCGTGGCGAACCCCGCGCGGCTGTCAGGCAAGGTGTCGGCGAAGCGCCAGGCCACGTACCTGACCAGCAGTGCCGCGGTCAGCGCGCCGAACAGCAGGCGCGCCAGCCATTGCTCGCGGTGGGCCATGCAACTCAGCAGGACCACGATGGCCAGCGTCCACAGGTTGATTTGCAGCAGTTGTGTCGAGTCCAGTGCTTGCATGTCAGTGGGCCTTGTAATCGCCAGTGAAAGGGTTGACGCCGGTGGCAGCGATCGCCGCCCATGCCGTGGCGCCCAAATGGGGCAGGTGGAAGTACAGGAAATCGTCATGGGTCGAGTCCGGCCCCACGCTCAGCCCCGTGCTGACCTGTGCCTCCGGGGTGGCGTACAGCCAGCCATCGCCAGCCTGTTGCGCCAGCAACAACGGCCACAATGGCTGCGCCAGGGGTGCCAGGCCGCGAAGGCTGGCAACGGCCGCCACCTGCGCCGTGCCTTCGGTCCAGATACCGTCAGGGTCCTGCTTGAAGCCATAGCCCTGAGCGAAACCATGGGCCCGCTCCACGAACGTCAGTGCCTGCAGCCACTGCTGCGGTGCGTCGGCAATGGCAATCAGCGGCCAGATCTGCGCATCCAGGCCCGACTGCTGCGTCTGCGGTGTTCGGCCATCGGGCAAGGTACCGATCAGGAACCGGCCTTGGCCGGCATCCCAGTGGGCCTCGACGAAGCCGCGGGCAATGCGCGCCTGCCGGCCAGCTTCGCTATCGTTGTCCAGCCGCGCCAACGAGGCCCAGGCTGCCGCCAGATCGACGTTATGCTCGGTGGACTTCCAGGTTTGCACCTGCGGGGCAGCGGCGAACCCGTAAATGCCCCCGTTGAAGCCTGCCGGTGGCCCCTTGTCGAAGGTGGTGCGCCGGGCCCAGTCGAGCACCTTTCTGCTCGCCTGCAAATAACGCGCTTCACCGCTGTGCCGATAAGCCTCCAGCAACGCCAGCGCTGCCCACGCCTGATTACCGGTCGCACTGCCCACCTGGTACGCATCCTGGCTCCATGCAGCACGCTCATCGCTCCAGTAGCCCGGCAGCCGCACAGGCGCGGCCTGCAGCGGGCCAGCGGCGTAGGCATTGCGCACCCGGCCATCGCGGTACTCAGGGTCGTGATCGATGGCATAGGCCAAAGCGTCGGCAATTTGTCGGGCAGCTGGCGCATTGCCGCAGGCAAACAAGGCGATGCTGGCCAACGCGTTGTCGTAGGTGAATGCCACGCCTTGCAGCACGCCAGGCACGGCAGGCTGCCCCGGTTGCTGCGGATAGCTGGCCAGCAGCAACGGCCCTTGGCCTTGAGCCGCCACCGCCTGCCCGATGCCTGCGCAGGTCATGTGCTGCAGGCGGGCCCGAGGCTCCAGGGCCATGGCCTGGCTGCCCAGCACCAGCCCGAGCACACCGGCAAAAAGCACCCAGCCGTTCATCGCGATACCGTCGCGGTCACCCAGTTGCCAGGGTTGCAGGTCAACAGGCGTTCATCGGCCGGCAAGTTGTTGTCGAACGTACCTACCACATAGACCGAGTTCTGCTCGGCATAAGGAAACGGCACACTGTAATTGCTGCTTTGTACATCGGTCGGGCTGGACAGTAACTGCACGACTTTGGCTTTCAGCGGTTGCGCGACACCGCGGATAGATACTTGCAGTTCGCTATCCCGGTCGATCCGGCTGGCCATTCGCTCCGGGAATACCGCAATAACATAACTTTGACTGCAATTGGTAGCGCGCAATAGCGTTGCACCCGCCCGTACTTGCGTGCCTTGCGGGGCGATCAACTCTTGCACGGTGCCGGATGCATACGCCACCACATTATAAGCCGCCATCATCTGCACCCGGTTTTGCTCACTTTCTATCAACTGGTCGAGGTGGGAAAGTTCCTCTTCGAGGGTTACCCGGTTGCGCTCCAGATTATCCAGGCTAAGTTTCAGCGTGGTCATCTGCGACTTGAGGTCGAACATGCGCAATTGCTCGGGGTCCAGGTACACCTGGTCCTTGGCCGCATTAAGATCACCATCGTTGATGTGCACCCGCGAGCGAATGGTCTCGGCATCGGCCTGCAACGAGGCCAGTTGCGCCCGGGAACTGGCCACGACGGCCTCGCTCACCGCGCCCTGGCGAAACAGCTCAAGGTTACGTGCCAGTGTTTCCCGGGCATCGGCCAGGCGTGCGCCAGCCGCCCCGCTCTCAGCCTTCAGGGCCTTCTGCGCGTAGCGCTTGCGCACCTCATAGGCATCCTGGTACTGCTGGCTGGTGATCTCCAGTGCGTTGTAGTACTTGCGGTCGTGTTCGGCCTGGCTGGCCATGGCCGCCAATTGCTGCTGCAAGGTGAGCCGGCGTGTCTGCAAGCCCAGCAGCGTTTCCTGTTCCGCCCGGGGGTTCTCGATGGTTGCGATATCCTGGCCCGTGGTGAACGTGGTGCCTGGCTGAATGTTCAAGGTACGCACCACGCCATCGATGGGCGTGGTCAGCAGAATGACCGGTGCATTGAGAATGGCCCGGGTTGCCGATGACGACAATAACGGCATGAACAATGTCGAAAACAGCAACCAGCCCATGAAAGCCAATACACCGTACCCGGCGATCCGGGGCAATAACGAAAGTCGATTAGCATGCACGATGATATCTCCCACACACGCGGCGGATGAAAATCAATAGGCAAGTGCTCGCCCTTGCACTGACCGAGGACAAAACGGCCCGCAAGCGCAGAGGTACAAGTGGGTAAGGCGTAGGTCTTGAAGTTATAAAGCAGAAGAAAAACGCAGCACGTTTTTTATAGTTGGCGTGAGCACGAGAGGGGGCAGGAAATGGCTCACTGAGTTTGAATCTAAGCCCAAAAATTTATGCTGTCAAACTTCCAGCAACGCTCAAATAATGGCGTTCTTTTATTGACGCCGGTGCCACCTGTAGCGCCATCACCTGAAGGCGCTACAGGCAGTGCGAGGCCTCAGTTTTTCTCAGCCCGTTCACGCAGCTGTTTGAGGGTATTGAACGGCGAATCCACCACGAACTTGTTGGCGACCATCGCCGGCACGCTACCACCCGGCTCGGTATGCACCTGGTAGGTCACTTCGGTGGTGTCGCCCTTGGGCACCAGCTTCCAGAACCCTTCGACTTTAGCCACCCGCACGAAGCCCTTCTCTTCCGGCAGGTAGGTCGGCTCTTCTTTCAGGTTGCGGGTGACGCTGCCATCAGCCTCCTTGACAGTGGTGATATGCAGCACCGAATCGCGCGGCGTCACCGGCCATGGCGTATTGAACTGGGTGTAGGTCCAGCTCTGGTTACCTTCATGCTTGAGCAGCTTCTGCGATTTGCATTCGTGGATCCATGCACATGCCCCGGCCGCGTCTTCCTGCAGTGCCTCGACCTTGGCCAGCGGCGCCTTGATCACGGTCACCCCGCGATAGGCCTTGTACTTGGAGCCAGCGACTTCGCTGAGGGACACCTTGATGCCTTCCTCGTCCTTGGCCACTTGCCAGTTCTCGGCCCAGGCCGCCGGCGAAAGCAGAACACCCACGCCACACAGCAGTGCAATACGCTTTAACGATCTCATCATGTTTATCCTTGTTGTCGAAGATCCAGCCTTTCACGCCGCCGTCATCTGCTCCCACCAGCCAAGAATCCTGATCGCTTCGTCACGGTCACTGCCACACACCTCGACATCTGCCTTGAACCCGCCACACACTGCTGGCCGCTCAGGCTTGCCGAACAGGTCGCAGAGGTTGGCCGCCGTCAGGTGCAGGCAGCGCTCGCCAGCTGGCTTGCCATTGGGCATGCGCGGCATGGCAGAGGTGATGGACGGGGCAATGCAGCAGGCACCGCAGCCCTCACGGCAGTTCATGGCGATTCACCAAACTCAGGACTCCCTGAAACAAGTAACGGGACGAACGCCCCTGGATAGTACCCGCCCAAACAGGTGTTTGAAATTGCTGGCACGATGAAAAATGACATGACCCGGCAGTCAGTTTGCCCCTTACTGCCGGAACTCGAAATCGATGGCCGCACCTTCCACTTCACGGCGGCTGTCATTGCGCAATTGCAGCTGCATTTCATTGTTGATCAAGCGGCCATTGAGCTGGAACGGGCTGTCGTCGGCTTCCGGCTTGTCCCGGAACATAGGGGGCAGCAGCGGTTTGCGGCGCTGGATCGGCGAAGGTGTCCCTATGTCTGGCTCAAGGTTGTCGACCAGGTCGGTGGGCAGGCTCAAGTCCAACTTTGCTTTGGGCAAAGGCTTGGCAACTGCCTTGCTTCGCGGTTTTGCTTTCTTGGCAGGGGCTTTGCGGACTACCGGCTTCTGCGCAGGCTTGGCGGCGTTTTTTGTCTGTGCCTGCTGGGCCTGCGCCGGCTGCGCAGCGAAGGCCAGGCCCGCGGCGGCGCAGCACGGGGCCGCAAGGCACAGAATCAGAACAAAACGACGTAATGCATTCATGGCAAATGGACAGACCCGCTGTAAAGGCTCGTATGCTCCCTGTTCCGCGGGCTGCTGGCAACCCTCACAAAAGTGTGAGCGCAGGCTCGCGGCACAGCTGCTGCGCCAGCAAGCCCAAGGTCATGACCGCCCGCTCGGCCTCCTTGTTCCACGGAATACCGCAGTTGAGGCGGATGCAGTGGTTGAATTGTTCCGTGTTACTGAATATCAACCCCGGAGCAATACTGATGCCCTGCTCCAACGCACGCACATGCAGCTCTTGCGTATTCACCCGCCCAGGCAGGCTCACCCAGAGGATGAACCCCCCGGTAGGCCGGGTCATCTGGGTACCTTCGGGGAAGTGCTGCTGCACCGCCAGCTGGTAGGCACTGAGGTTCTTGCGGTACTCCTGGCGGATATAGCGCAGCTGCCGGTCGTAGCCGCCATTTTCCAGGTACGCTGCCACACCCATCTGGGTCACGCTGCAGGCTGAATGGGTGGTGAAAGTTTGCAGGCGCTGTATCTCGTCCTGGTAACGCCCGGCGATCATCCAGCCAACCCTCACCCCGGGAGACAAGGTTTTGGAGAAGCTCGAACAGTAGATCACCCGGTCCAGCCGATCGAAGGCTTTCAGTGCCTTGCTCTTGCCCTGCTCGAACATCAACTCGCCATAGATGTCGTCCTCGATGATCTGGATATCGAAGTCCGACGCCAGGCGCAGCAGTTGCTTTTGCCGCTCTTCCGGCACCGTACCGCCCAGCGGGTTGCTCAGCCGCGCAGTCAACACCAAGGCCTTGATCGACCACTGGTTTGCCGCCAGTTGCAAGGCTTCGAGGCTGATCCCCGTGGACGGGTCGCTGGGGATCTCGATCACTTTCAAACCCAGCAGGTCCGCCAGCTGCAGCAAACCGTAATAGGTCGGCGACTCGGCGGCGATCAGGTCCCCGGGGCGGGTCAGCACGCGTAACGACATCTGCAGGGCATCGACACAGCCGTGGGTCACGATCACCTCACGCGGGTCGACGATCACACCGGCATCGCGCATGCGAATGGCAATTTGCCGGCGCAGCGGCTCGAACCCTGGGCTGAACATGTAGCTGAATGCGCGCGGGCTGTGGAAGCGTGTCACTTTGGCGATTTGCTGGTGCAGTGCGCGCACAGGCAGATAATCCACATGCGGCACGGCAGCACCGAACGGGAACACACCGTCGCGGCGGGCCTCGGTCAGTACCTGCTGGATGATGCTGGCACGTGTGACCAGGCCTGGGCGTTCGACCCTGGCGATATCCGGGGTCGGGGCGGTCAGGGCCGGGGTCTGGTGCACATAGTAGCCGGACTGCGGCCGCGCACGGATCAGGCCCTGGTCTTCGAGGTTGGCGTAGGCCTGCAGCACCGTGGCATGGCTGACGTTGAGCTGCGCGCTCATCTTGCGTACGGAGGGTACCCGCTCGCCTGGCTGGTAGACGCCGCGACGAATGTCATCGGCCAGTTGCTGGGCGATACGCTGGTACAGCAGCAGGTTGGTCATGGCGGGATCTCGACGCGCGGACGGGCTCGTTGTTCTTGTGCGACTCACTGACAGTAGAGGATACCGTAACAGTCAAGAAGTGTACCGGGACAGATGGTTGGGCCGCCACTGCATCTTCAGCGCCTGTGAGATCCAGCGCCGCGCGGGCGGCGCGCGATCTGATCGGCGCCGACCGCACCGAGCCGAACACTCACGCTCAACGCGCCGGCGCGAGCCTGCCCTTGTCGTCGGAAAACACAATCTCGACCCGGCGGTTCTGCGCCCTACCCCGCTCCGAGGCATTGGCCTCGATCGGGTACTGGTCGCCGTAGCCTTCGACCTGCAGGCGCTTTTCGTCGACACCAAGGTCCACCAGCATGTCGGCAACGGACTGAGCCCGGTCGTGCGACAGCTTGAGGTTTTCTTCAGGTGTACCCGTGCTGTCGGTATAGCCCTCGATGCGTACCACCCGGTGTGGGTTGAGCTGCAGGAACTGCACCAGCTTGAGCACGGTTCGGCTGGCGGTGTTTTTCAGGTTGGCACTGCCGGTGTCGAACAGCACGTCACCCAAGGTCATTACCAGGCCGCGATCGGCTTGCTCCGAGGCCAGCGCGGCAATTTGCGCCTCGACCCATTTGCCTTGCTGCTGCACGCTGGCCAGCTTGGCCTCGCGCAAAGCCAGCTGCAAACGCTGGCGCTCCAGGTCCAGCTTGGCCTGGCGCTCCTGGTTCAGCGCCAGCTTGGCATGCTCACCGGCAATCTCGCTGTAACGCTGGCTGAGGTAAGCGTAATGGCGCACATCGGAGCCGGTGCCGATGTAGCTGGACAAGCGTTCGGCGCGCGCCAGCGACTCGCCTGCACGAATCACGTCACGCGGCGCGCTGCGCAGCACGTCGGAATCGTCCTTGACCTTCTGGAAGGCGGCGCTGGCTTGCTCAAGCGCCGCGCTGCTGCGCTGGCTGGCGCAACCCTGCAGGCCTACCGCCAGGGCCAGCACTGCCAGTACGGCGAAGGGTGCGTGACGGTTCATGGCTGCACCTCCAGCTGCTTGCGCAGGCGCTGCACCCGCGACTGCAACAACTGCAACTGCTCTTCACTCTTCTGGTTCAGCACCTGGGCCTCGGCAAAACGCGCGTCCAGTTCCGCCTGCTCGGCGCGCATGCGCGCATCGCGGTAGTCTTCGGTCAGCATGTTGGTCCTGGCCCGCGCCAGCTTGTCTTCGGCCAGTTTCAGCGATTCGACCTGGTCGGTTGCACCGACGGCCCTGGCCTGCTCCAGCGCCTGTTCGGAAATACGCATCTGCTCGTTAGGGGCCGGGTCATTGGCGCAGCCCGCCAGGCCAAGCACGGCCAGGGCAAGGATCAGTGGTTGGGTTCTCACGCAATCTTCCTAGTGTTTGGGGGCGTCCGCCGGTACTTGCAGCTGCGCTTTCCAGCGCTCGACATTACGTTGCAGTACCGCTTCGGATGCACCGGAGATCGGCAATTCTGTCAGTTTTTTCGCCAATTGCCCACGCAACCAACTGTCATTGCACGCGGAATTGTGCGACAGCGCCAAGTACAAGCCTGGGCGGTCGACCGGCAAACCCCGCGCAATCAGGTCATTGCTCATGCCCAGGCTCTGAGCCATGGCCATACCGGCATAACGGCCAGCCAGCACGTAATCCACCTGGCCGAGCACCAGCTTCTGGAACGCTTGAGTAAGGTTCTGCGCAGGCACCAGCTTCAGTTGCGCCTTGGCGAACGCAGTAAAGGCCGGCGTCAGGCGCGCCCGCTCGGACAAACTACCCTGGTAGCGGGCCAGGTCGGCCGGGCCATCGATGGTCAGTTGCGCATCGTGCCGCGTCCACACCAGGTACTCGTTCAACTGCAACGGGGGGTGGATATAGTCCAGCGCAGTCAGTTGCTCCACCTGCATCGGCGTGTCGATCAGCAGGTCCATGCGGCCGCTGCGAACCTCTTGCAGTGCCTGTTCGCGACGCCCGGCACTGAGCACCTCCACCTTCACCCCCAGCTCGCCAGCCACCTGACGCAGCAGGTCGACGTTGGCACCGATCAGGTGCTGCGGGTTTTTCGGGTCCTGCCACGAATAGGGCGGCGCATCAGGGCTGCCGGTTGCTACCAGGCGTTCGCACTTGCCTGCCGCCATGGCCGGTGGCGCAACCAAGACCGCCATGCATGCCAGCACCCTGCCTGCTTTACGCAGCACCATTGCTCACTCCTTGTATCGCGATTGACCCGTAACCGGCCATAAAAAAACCCGGCCCCTGTAACGGGGCCGGGTTCTTTATAAGTGAAGCAGGCGGATCAGACCAGCTTTTCCAGCTCTGGCACCGCTTCGAACAGGTCCGCGACCAGCCCGTAGTCAGCCACCTGGAAGATCGGCGCTTCTTCGTCCTTGTTGATCGCAACGATCACCTTGGAGTCCTTCATGCCGGCCAGGTGCTGGATCGCACCGGAAATGCCCACGGCGATGTACAGCTGCGGCGCGACGATCTTGCCGGTCTGGCCGACCTGCATGTCGTTGGGCACGAAGCCGGCGTCGACGGCGGCGCGCGAGGCACCCACGGCAGCACCGAGCTTGTCGGCCAGGCTGTACAGGTGGCTGAAGTTGTCACCGTTACCCATGCCACGGCCGCCGGAAACGACGATTTTGGCGGCAGTCAACTCTGGGCGGTCGGACTTGGCCAACTCTTCGCCAACGAATGCCGAGATACCAGCATCGTGCGCGGCACCGACCGCCTCGATGGCAGCCGAACCACCTTCGGCGGCCACGGCGTCAAAGCCGGTGGTACGCACGGTGATCACCTTGATGGCCGCGCTCGATTGCACGGTGGCAATGGCGTTACCGGCGTAGATCGGGCGCTTGAAGGTGTCGGCGGACTCGACCGAGATGATCTCGGAGATCTGGTCGACGTCCAGCAGCGCAGCAACCCGCGGCAGGACGTTCTTGCCATTGGTGGTGGCCGGGGCCAGCACGTGGCTGTAACCCTTGGCCAGCTCGACGATCAGCGGCGCCACGTTCTCTGGCAGCACGTGGGCATAAGCTGCGTTATCGGCAACCAGGACCTTGGCCACGCCAGCGATCTTGGCAGCGGCTTCGGCAACGCCGCCAATGTTCTGGCCAGCGACCAGTACATGCACATCGCCACCGATCTTGGCGGCAGCGGCAACGGTGTTCAGGGTGGCCGGGGCTACGGCACCGTTTTCGTATTCAGCGACAACCAGGATAGTCATTTAGATTACCTTCGCTTCGTTCTTCAGCTTCTCGACCAGTTCGGCCACCGACTTGACCTTGATACCCGCGCTGCGGGCAGCCGGGGCTTCAACTTTCACGGTTTTGTTGGTGGAGGCGAGGGAAACGCCCAGCGCGTCTGGCGCAAGGGTTTCCAGCGGCTTTTTCTTGGCCTTCATGATGTTCGGCAGCGACGCGTAGCGTGGCTCGTTCAGGCGCAGGTCGGTGGTGACGATCGCAGGCAGGTTCAGTGCAACCGTCTGCAGGCCACCGTCGATTTCACGGGTGACATTCAGCTTGTCGCCGGCCACTTCCACCTTGGAGGCGAAGGTGCCCTGGGCGTAGCCGGTCAGCGCAGCCAGCATCTGGCCGGTCTGGTTGTTGTCGCTGTCGATGGCTTGTTTGCCGAGGATGATCAGCTGTGGCTGCTCCTTGTCGACAACCGCCTTGAGCGCCTTGGCCACGGCCAGGGAGTTCAGTTCATCAGCGGCTTCGACCAGGATGGCGCGGTCGGCGCCAAGGGCCAGGGCGGTGCGCAGTTGTTCCTGGGCAGTGGTCGGGCCGACCGAAACGACCACGATCTCGCTGGCAACGCCCTTCTCTTTCAGGCGTACGGCTTCTTCCACGGCGATTTCGCAGAAGGGGTTCATGGACATCTTGACGTTAGCAAGGTCGACGCCGGAGTTGTCCGCTTTGACGCGAACCTTGACGTTGTAGTCGACCACTCGTTTGACAGCTACAAGAACCTTCATGGATTCCTCGTTACTCTCCGGTGAATAGATAGTCGCCTGGGGCAAAGCCCTGCGATGCGCGTGGGTACAAGGGCACCTCTAAAAACGTACCGGGAAGCGGCATCTTCACAGTGACCGAACAGTCTTGTTCGGACCATTGCGACAAATACTCACGGGTCATTTCCTGTCGTGGCGTGTAAACTCCACTACAAACCGGCCTAAGCCCGCAAAACCCTGCTCCACACCTGGTCTTTAGAGGTGTACCTGCGCCCGGCTGCAAGCCTACGGCGAACGTAAAACCGCTCGTATCTTGACCGTAACACCCAATCCGGTCAATACGGCAAATCGGTCACCCTCCAGCCGCACGCCTGTGATTTTACTGGCCTGCGGCAAATTCAAACAAACGTTTGTATTGGACCCGCCAAGTGGTGTAGATATAATGCGCGGCCAAGACAAAACGGTGTAGTCCGTCAGTTGCGCAGCTACAGTTTCGCTCCCGTGACGAGCCACTGCGCGCATGCACCCATAAGACCCAGCAACAGCACGAGCCTTGATGAGTAGGAGAGAACCTGTGGAACGCGAATACATGGAATTCGACGTGGTCATCGTCGGCGCCGGCCCGGCGGGCCTGTCCGCCGCCTGCCGCCTGAAGCAGAAGGCCGCCGAAACCGGTAGCGAAATCAGCGTCTGCGTGGTGGAAAAAGGCTCCGAAGTCGGTGCTCACATCCTCTCCGGTGCGGTGTTCGAGCCCCGCGCGCTGAACGAGCTGTTCCCCGACTGGAAGGCACTGGGCGCGCCACTGAACACCGAAGTGAAGCGCGACGATATCTACGTGCTCAAAGACGCCGGCAGCTCGACCAAAGTGCCCGACCTGTTCGTGCCCAAAACCATGCACAACCAGGGCAACTACATCATTTCGCTGGGCAACCTGTGCCGCTGGCTGGCCCAGCAGGCCGAGAACCTGGGCGTGGAAATCTACCCCGGCTTCGCCGCCCAGGAAGCCCTGTTCGATGAAAACGGCGTGGTCCGCGGCATTGTCACCGGCGACCTGGGTGTCGACCGCGAAGGCAAGCCAAAGGACGGCCTGTATACCCCCGGCATGGAACTGCGCGCCAAGTACACCCTGTTCGCCGAAGGCTGCCGTGGCCATATCGGCAAGCAGCTGATCAAGCGCTTCAACCTCGACAGCGAAGCCGACGTGCAGCACTACGGCATCGGCCTGAAGGAAATCTGGGAAATCGACCCGGCCAAGCACGAGCAAGGCCTGGTGGTGCATACCGCTGGCTGGCCGCTGGACGTGATGGCCAAGGACAACACCGGTGGCTCGTTCCTTTACCACCTGGAAAACAACCAGGTGGTGGTCGGCCTGATCGTCGACCTGTCCTATGCCAACCCGTACCTGTCGCCCTTCGACGAATTCCAGCGCCTGAAGCACCACCCGGTGATGAGCCAATACCTCGAAGGTGGCAAGCGTATCAGCTACGGCGCCCGCGCCATCTGCAAGGGCGGCCTGAACTCGCTGCCGAAGATGGTCTTCAACGGCGGCGCGCTGATCGGTTGCGACCTCGGCACCCTGAACTTCTCGAAGATCAAGGGCAGCCATACCGCGATGAAGTCCGGCATGCTGGCCGCCGAAGCGGTGGCTGACGCCCTGGCTGCCGGGCGTGAAGGTGGCGACCTGCTCGACGGCTACGTCAGCGCGTTCAAGGCCAGCTGGCTGTACGAAGAGCTGTTCGCCAGCCGCAACTTCGGCCCGGCACTGCACAAGTTCGGCCCGCTGCTGGGGGGGGCTTTCAACTATGTCGACCAGAACTGGTTTGGCGGCAAGCTGCCGTTTACCCTGCACGACACCAAGCCGGACTACGCCTGCCTGAAGCTGGCGGCCGACTCGCAGAAAATCGACTACCCGAAACCGGACGGCAAGCTCAGCTTCGACAAGCTCAGCTCGGTATTCCTCTCCAGCACCAACCATGAAGAGGAACAACCCTGCCACCTGAAGCTGACCGACCCGAGCATCCCGATCGCCAGCAACCTGCCGCTGTACGATGAGCCCGCCCAGCGTTACTGCCCGGCCGGCGTGTACGAAGTGGTCACCCAGGAAGACGGCAACAAGCGGTTCCAGATCAACGCGCAGAACTGCGTGCACTGCAAGACCTGCGACATCAAGGACCCGGCCCAGAACATCACCTGGGTCACCCCTGAAGGCGCTGGCGGGCCGAACTACCCGAACATGTAAGCCCGCCCCTGCAGCAAGAAAAAGCCCCCTGGCCTCGCGGCCCGGGGGCTTTTTTCGTTCATTTGTCGACGCACATGATCGGCATCGGCTCCGCCGCGAACGCGGAAGGTTGCCGGCGGCCAAAGTAGCGGGCAGTGAGCAGCCCCACCGCGCCCATGACCAGACAGAAGCCAACGCACACCCATGGGCTCCACGGCATCAAGGCTATCAACGCCAGGGGCGTAGTGCTGGCCCACAAGGCGTAGGCCACGTTGTAGGTGAAGGAAATACCCGATACCCGGATCTGTGCCGGAAACAGCCCGACCATGACCGACGGCACCACACCCACCACCCCACAGCAGAGCCCGGCCAACGCGTAAGCCAGCCACGTCATGCCCCACTGCCCCACCAGGCTCGCATACAACGCAGCGATGCCCAGCGGCAGCAGCGCGCTGTAGATCATCAACGCCCGCCAGGCGCCCAGGCGGTCGACCAGCAGGCCGGCAAGCACACAACCGATGTTGAGAAAGACGATGCCTACGCTGCTCAGCGCGAACGTGTGCGCGGCAGACATGCCGAAGCGCTGCTGCATGACCGTCGGCGTAATCACCACCAGCACCACCACCGCCGAGGTCAGCACGCAGGTCAGGAGCGCAGCCGGAATCAACGCCCCACGATGCGCGCCCAGCACCTGGCGCAACGGGAATTTCACCGGCTGCTCCTTGCGCTCGCGCAGGGCCAGAAATACCGGCGTTTCACTCAGCCAACGGCGCAACCACACCCCGATCACGCCAAACACGCCCCCGAGCAGGAACGGGTAACGCCAGGCGTAGTCGAGAATTTCCTCGGCGCTGAAAGCCTGGGCCAACAGCGTCGCGGTCAGTGCCCCCAGCAAATAGCCAAAGGTCAACCCGGCCTGCAGGAAACCCAGGGCATACCCCCGCCGCCCCGGCGGTGCGTGTTCGGCAACGAATGTCCAGGCACTGGGTACCTCGCCGCCGACCGCAGCCCCCTGCAATATCCGCAACGCCAGCAAGATCAGCGGCGCGGCGTAACCAATCTCGGCATAGGTCGGCATTACCCCGATCAGCAGGCACGGCAGCGCCATCATCAAAATGCTCAGGCTGAACACCCGCTTGCGGCCCAGGTGGTCGGCGAAGTGAGCCATGACGATGCCGCCCAGCGGCCGCGCCAGGTAACCGGTGACGAAAATCCCGAAGCTTTGCAGCAGGCGCAACCACTCCGGCATTTCCGGCGGGAAGAACAGCTGGCTGAGGGTCAGCGCGAAGAACACGAAAATGATGAAATCGTAGATTTCCAGCGCGCCGCCCAGCGCCGCCAGGCCCAGGGTCCGGTGATCGCCGCGGCTGAACCGGGGCGGGCGAGCGGTATCGATGGCAGTCATGGCAGGGTCCGCAAGATCGGCAAAGCGCAAGAGGATAGCAAATACCCGCCGGCCGCCCCTAACGGCTGAACACCGTTTGGCCGAAGTTGCGGTGCCTGCGGGTATGTGCGGTGTTGCCCGACAGGCCCGGCGGCAGTGCCAGGGTGCCGATCAGCAGTGGGCTGTCGATGAGCGCCATGAAGGTCTGCAAGGCCTCGTTGTCCGGCACCTGGGGCAGGCTCACGTTGACCGCCTGGCGTTCGCTCGGCGGCACGCTGGGGACCTTGAGGTGCGGGGTGTGGTACAGCAGGGCATGCTGGATCTGCGTGCTGACCCCACAGAAACGCGCCAGGTCGACGCCGACATGGCTGGCCAGTTCGATATTGCCCAGCAGCAGGTTGAACGGCTGCAACGCACTCTGCACCAGACGCTGCAGCTCTTCAAAGCTCTCCACCGGGGCGATCCGGTAATAGCCCAGGCCATTAAGCAGCCGTTCCAACTGCAGGCGCTGGTACGGGTGCTCGTCGGCGATCAGGATGCGCAGCGACTTGTTGATCATGTTGTGGCCCGGGCAAGGGTAGAGATATAGGGCACGCTCCCTGACCATACTGCGCCAGCAACAGGCGTCCACCAGGGCTGCTCTTGGAGGGGTCTTTCTAGATAGTTGTCGGGAACCGGCGAGAAATCAAGTGGCCAGCTCGCAGAATTTTCACGCGCAAAGCGCAATCGTTCCCAACAACTTGGTGGTAAGGCAGCACCCAGGTTAAATCCGGCGACTTCGCATTCGTCTTTGGGTGAACCCTTGGACGCCGGTATTCAAGGCCGGCGTCGTCCGTACCTCGATGGAGATAGCCCATGTTTCGCACTGCCGTAGCCCTGGCTGCACTGACGCTGTCAGGCTTTGTTTTCGCCGACGAGCAATGCTCGGTGACCATCCAAGGCACCGACCAGATGACCTACGACCTCAAGACCATCCACGTGCCGGCCAGCTGCAAACAGTTCACCGTTACCCTGAAGCACCCCGGCAACCTGCCCAGGAACGTAATGGGGCACAACTGGGTGCTGACCCGCAAAGATGACCTCAAGGGCGTGGCCGACGACGGTGCCAAGGCCGGTGAGGGCCATGACTACATCGAGCCAGGTGATGCCCGGGTGCTGGCGCACACCAAGCTGATCGGCGGCAACGAGCAAGCGTCCGTCACGCTGGATACCAAGGCACTGAAACCGGGTGACAACTATGTGTACTTCTGCTCCTATCCCTTCCACGCCACGGTCATGAAGGGCACCCTGACCTTTGGCGGCTGAACCCCGTTGACCAGGCCGGAGCAGCACCGTAGCGGGCTGCGCCCGGCCCCTTGGCCCCGCCCCGCGCAGGGTCCTAAATTTCGCCCCACCACCCTCGTCTAACCGGCAGCCTTCCCTCACTGGCCGGACTTTCGCATGAGTTACTTTCGCAAGAGTTACCTTCGCCTGACCCGCCGCGCTGCAATCGTCATGCTCTGCCTCATACCCCTGGCTGCAGCGGCGGCCTGGCAGCTGCTGCCCAATGACGCCGAGCAGCGCCCCTTCGTGCGCGTCGCGCGCGGCAACATCGAATCCAGCGTCACCGCCTTGGGCACCCTGCAGCCTCGCCAGTATGTGGACGTCGGCGCCCAGGCCTCCGGGCAGATCCGCACCCTGCACGTGGAAGTGGGCGACACGGTCAAACAGGGCCAACTGCTGGTCGAAATCGACCCCTCCACCCAGCAGGCGCAACTGGACGCCGAGCGCTACGCCATCCAGACCCTCGAAGCCCAGGTCAAGGAACAGCAGGCCGAACACCTGTTGGCCAGGCAGCAACTGCAACGCCAGCAGCGCATGGCCGCCGATGGCGCCACCCGCGACGAAGACGTGCAAACCGCCCAGGCCAAGGTGCTGACCACCCAGGCGCGCATTCACAGGTACCAGGCGCAGATCCTCCAGGCCCGGGCCAGCCTGCGCAGCGCCGAGGCTCAACTGGGCTACACGCGCATCTACGCCCCCATGAGCGGCACCGTGGTGGCGGTCGACGCCCGTGCAGGCCAGACGCTCAACGCCCAGCAGCGCACGCCGTTGATCCTGCGCATCGCACGGCTGTCGCCGATGACCGTCTGGGCCGAGGTGTCGGAAGCCGACATCGGCCAGGTCAAGCCAGGTATGCAAGCCTACTTCACCACCCTCAGTGGCGGTGGCCGGCGCTGGACCAGCACCGTGCGGCAGATCCTGCCGATCCCACCCAAGCCTCTGGACCAGCTCAGCCAGGGCGGTGGCAGCCCAGCACCGGCCGCGCCCAGCGGCGGCACCAGCAGCGGCGCCGGGCGCGTGGTGCTCTACACCGTGCTGCTGGACGTCGACAACGCCGACAATGCACTGATGGCCGACATGACCGCCCAGGTCTTCTTCGTCGCCGGCAGTGCCCAGAACGTGCTCACCGCCCCGGTCGCCGCCCTGGCAGGCAAGCCAGACCAACCCGACCAGCGCACCGCCCAGGTACTCGCCGACAACGGCCAGGTCCAGCAACGCGCCGTGCGCATCGGGCTCAGCGATCGCCTGCGGGTTCAGATCCTCGATGGCCTGAAGGAAGGCGACCGCCTGCTGATCGGCCCAACCGGCAACGGAAGTTGAGCATGCCTACACCGCTGATCCAGCTGAGCGGCATCCGCAAGGCCTATGGCGGCGGCGACAGCCCCACCGTGGAGGTGCTGCGCGGCATCGACCTGAGCATCCATGCCGGGGAATTCATCGCCATCATCGGCACCTCGGGGTCCGGCAAGTCGACCCTGATGAACATTCTCGGCTGCCTGGACCGGCCCAGCGCCGGCCAGTACCGCTTCGCTGGCCAGGACGTGGCCGAGCTCGATGACGACCAACTGGCCTGGCTGCGCCGTGAAGCCTTCGGCTTCGTGTTCCAGGGCTACCACCTCATCCCGTCGGCCTCGGCCCAGGAAAACGTCGAAATGCCGGCCATCTACGCCGGCACCCCCGCCGCCGCGCGCGCCGCACGCGCCCAGGTGTTGCTGCGGCGCCTGGGGCTGGGCGAACGCACCGGCAACCGCCCGCGGCAATTGTCCGGTGGCCAGCAGCAGCGAGTGTCGATTGCCCGTGCGCTGATGAACGGCGGGCACATCATCCTCGCCGACGAGCCCACCGGTGCGCTGGACAGCCACAGCGGCACGGAGGTCATGGCCCTGCTCGACGAGCTGGCGCAGCAAGGCCACGTGGTGATCCTGATCACCCACGATCGCAACGTCGCTGCCCGCGCACAGCGCATCATCGAGGTGCGCGACGGCGCGGTGGTCAGTGACAGCGCCGTCGGCCAGCCGCCCCCTGCAGCCAAACCCGGCGCCCTGCAGGCCGACGCCCTGCGCCAGCGCCTGGCCCACGCCAACCAGGCGCGCAGCCCCTGGCTCGGCGAAACCCGCGACGCCCTGGTGGCCGCCTGGCGGATGATGTGGACCAACCGCACGCGCACCGCCTTGACCCTGCTGGGCATCATCATCGGCGTGGCCTCGGTGGTGGTAATGCTGGCCGTGGGCGAAGGTAGCAAGCGCCAGGTGATGGCGCAGATCGGCGCCTTCGGGTCCAACATCATGTTCATGAACGGCGCCCCGGCCACCCCGCGCGCGCCACCAGGCCATATCCGCCTGAGCGACGTGCAGGCCCTGGCCGAGCTGCCCCAGGTCAAGTCGATCATGGCCGCGACCACCTTGCAGGCCCAGGTACGCTACGGCAACGGCGAGATGACCTCGACCATCGGCGGCTACAGCCCGGCGTTTCCATCGATCCTCAACTGGCCGGTGGCCGAGGGCAGCTTTTTCGACGAAACCGACATGGCCACGGGTGCTGCCGTCGCGGTCATCGGCTCCGAAGTCAAAAAGAAGCTCTTCGCCGACGGCCAGGACCCGATCGGCCGTTACATCCTGGTGGAGAACGTGCCCTTCCAGGTCATCGGCGTGCTGGCCAGCAAAGGTTCCAGCGGCGCCAACCAGCGCAACGACCTGCGCATCGCCATTCCCTATTCGGCTGCGCGCATCCGCCTGTCCGGCGTCGAGTACCCCGAATATGTGATCATCGCCGCCACCGACAGCACCCTGGTGCATGAGGCGGAACAGGCGATCCGCAGCTTGATGACCAGCCTGCACGGTGGCATCCAGGACTTCGAGATCGACAACAGCGCCGCCCTTATTCAGGCCGAAGCACAGACCCGCAACGGCCTGTCGCTGATGCTTGGGGCCATCGCCGCCATCTCGCTGCTGGTGGGCGGTATCGGGGTGATGAACGTGATGCTGATGACCGTGCGCGAGCGCACCCGCGAGATCGGCATCCGCGTGGCCACCGGGGCCCGCCAGCGCGACATCCTGCGCCAGTTCCTCACCGAAGCCGTGGTGCTGTCGCTGGTCGGTGGCGTCACCGGCGTGGCCCTGGCCCTGCTGATCGGGGCAGGCCTGAACCTGGCCAAGGTGGCCGTGGCGTTTTCCGCCCTGGCCATGTTCGGTGCCTTTGCCTGCTCGGTCGCCACCGGTGTGATCTTTGGCTTCATGCCAGCCCGCAAGGCCGCCGGGCTCGACCCGGTGGCCGCCCTGTCCAGTGAATGAACCCATGACCAAAGCCCCGTTTGCCTTGATCCCCCTGCTGGCGCTACTCGGCGCCTGCAGCCAGACCACCCCGGTGGACAACGCGGTTGCCCCACCGCCCGGCTGGCAAAGCCCGGCCGTGCCCCAGGCGCAGGCCGTGGACATCGAGCGCTGGTGGGCGAGCTTCAACAGCCCGCAGCTGGCGCGCCTGATCGACCAGAGCCGGCAAGGCAGCCACGACCTGAAGGCGGCCATGGCCAGGGTGCGCCAGGCCGGCGCCGATGTGCGCATCGCCGGCGGCACACTGCTGCCGCGGCTCGATGCCAGCGCCAACGCCTATCGCCAGCGCCTGCTCAAGGGCCAGGGCTACAGCGAACTGGACGCTTCCAGCAGGGAGCGCACCTACCATTACTTCAACACGGCACTCACGGCCAGCTATGAAGTGGACTTCTGGGGGCGCAACGCGGCCACGCGCGACAGCGCCGGCCACAGCCTGCAGGCCAGCGAATTGGACCGCGACACCCTTGAGCTGAGCCTGGCCGGCCAGGTCGCGGACACCTACCTGGCAGCCCTGGCGGCGCAGGAGCAGACCCGTATCGCCACGTTGAACCTGGGCAATGCGCAGAAAATCCTCGACGTGGTCCGCACCCGCTACCAAGCCGGCTCCGCCACCGCGCTGGAGCTGGCCCGGCAGCAGAGCCTGGTGGCCGGCCAGCAGCGCCAGTTGCCGCTGTACCGGCAGCAGGCCCGCGACGCGCTGATCACCCTGGCCACCTTGCTCGGCGAGCCGGTGCAGAACCTACAGTTGGAGGCACTGCCCTTCGAGCAGCTGCAAGGCCCCGCCATCGATGCCGGCATCCCCAGCCAATTGCTCACGCGCCGCCCCGACATCGCCGCAGCCGAAGCGCGCCTGGCCGCGGCCCAGGCCGACGTGCGCGTGGCCCGCGCGGCCCTGTTCCCCACGCTGACCCTGAGCGCCAGCCTGGCCACCGGCGACCGTCAGGCCGCCGACCTGTTGCGCAACCCGGTGCTCAACCTGGGCGCGGGTTTGACCGCACCGATCTTCAACAACGGCCAATTGCGCGCCGAGCGCGACAAGGCCTTGGCGCGTCACGAAGAACTGCTGGAAACGTACCGCGGGGTGCTGGTCACCAGCTTCGGCGAAGTGGAGAAGGCGCTCAACAGTGTCGACGGCCTGGACCGCCAGGCCCGCTGGCAACAGCAAGCGCTGCAACAGGCGCAGCGCGCCTTCGACCTGGCCGAAAGCCGCTACCGCGCCGGGGCAGAAGACCTGCTCAGCGTGCTGCAGGCGCAAAGCAGCCTGTTCGACGCCCAGGCCGAGCGCGTGCAGCTGCGCAGGGACCGCCTGCAAGCCAGCGTGGCCCTGTACAAGGCCCTGGGCGGCGGCTGGGCGACACAGCAACGGTGAGGCCCGGGCGGTGGCCGCGCCAGCCGCGGCTACAGCCCATCCTTGCGCGGCCCCGGCGCCAGGTACCGGGCGAACCACGGCCGGCTTGGCGGCACACGCTTCATCAGCCGCTCGGCCTCCTGGTCCGGGCTGAAGATCACTTGCAGCGCCAGTTTCATGGTCTCGATGTCCAGCTGGCTGCCACCACCATTGCCTTTGCCCCAGGCACCGCAGCCTTCGCTGGACGGCCCCAGCCACGGCTCGGCCACGCGTACCCAGCGCCCCGGCGCGAACCAGGGAATGCCGTTGACGGTCAAGCGCCGCACTTCCCCTGGGTGTGCCTGTTCATGGGCCAGGAACCAGTCCTCGAGGCGGTCGTCGAGCCAGCCATGGAAGGCCCAGAACACCGGGTTCACATGGGACGAGAACGGGTCGCCGAGAAAATCGTTGCTCGCCCCGAACCAGCGCTCGGAAAAGTCATGGTTGCGCCGCGCATAGGCCATCGGCCAGCCGGTGTTCGGGTCCTGGGCCATGGCCGCCCAGCGCATGTGCAGCCAGTCGTGGATGCCCAGTTCGATGCGCGAGCCCAGCTCCCCCAGGCACAGCGTGCTGAGGTACTCGGGGTCGTGCAGTTGCGCTTCCCACAGCTGGAAGTTGGCGTACAGGCCTTCGCGGCTCTTGATGTAGTACAGCCACTGGTTGAAGTGGTCATCGTCGTCGGCCTGCCAGCAAGGCGGCACGCTGTAGCCGGTGACGTTGTTCATGTAGTCGGCGAACGCCTGCCGGTTCTCGCCCACAAAAGGGCGCGGCGCCGGCAGGCACGGCCACGAACGCAGGTCCTGCACCTGGCGCACGCCATGCAGCATGTGCCGGTGCATGAACAGGAAGTCCTCGCCCGAACCGTTGAGGTGGCGGTCATGGCCACGGGCATTGCGCTCCTTGCCCAGCGGCCCGGCCTGCCAGCCCAGGCCACGCACGGCCTGGCGCCGGGATTCGTCAATGCGGTGCCAGCGGTCACGGGTGGCATGCCAGAGCTGGTGAAAGTAGCGCCAGCCCGGCGAAATCAGTTGCTCGTGCAGCGCCGGAACGAAGGCCAGCCGCTCTCGCGCCGGCACGAAAGGCCGACGACGGGCGACGAAGCGGCCCTGGGGCCCGGAAAACCCCGCCTGGACACCGGCCAGGCGTACCTGGCCGCTGAGGGTGGCACCGCCACCGCCTTGGCTCCAGTCCCCCCAGATCTCATCGAGCACCGCTTCGCAGTCGTAACCCTGGCCGCTCGTCGAGATCAGCTTGAGGCGCAGGTGCGGCAGGCGCTCGGCGGCCAGCGGCGCATACACCTGCATGCCGTCGGCATAGGGCGGCAGGCCCAGGTAGCCGCGCACGGCCCGGGCCCCCTGCCCCACGTCCAGCAGCAGTTCCAGCGGCCGCGCCAGCTCGGGCAGCGCCGCATCGCCCGCCACCAGGTGCCACTCCCAGATACCCGTCAGGCGCTCGCCCAGCAGCGCATTAGGCACATCGTCCACCGGCACCGCCGGTTCGTCGGAGGCCAGCTCCGCCTCCTGGGCTTCGTCCCATTTCTGCCAGGCGAAATAACCCGTGGGCAGCACTGCGCCGGCGGCCACAAGCCCTGCCAGCATTCCTCGGCGTGACACCTTCATCCACTGTACTCATGACGTGACTACTCCAGCGAAAACGAATGGTCACAAAGGCGATTTAGGCGTTTGGTAAATTCTTCCGCCATCGACTCGTATCACCCAACAAGTTCGAACGGCATGGGGCCGTCGTCCAGGCGGGTCGAAATGGCAATGACGAAACACCTCCTTTTCTCGCGCAAGTGGCCGTGGCTGCTGGCCCTGGTCCTGCTGCTGGCCGCTGCGGGCAGCGGCGCCTGGTGGTACTGGGTGTACCTGCCGGCACACCCCTATAGCCGCGCCATCGTGCAGCGCGCCAACGCCCTGCAGGAACGCATCCTGGCGCTGGACGGGCACCTGGACGTTCCCCTGAACTATGGCACCGATGGCCGTGAGGCCAACCGCGACGGCCCAACCCAGTTCGACCTGGTCAAGGCCGGCAAGGCACGCCTGCGCGGCGCCTCGATCGCCATCTGGTCCTGGCCCGAGTTCTGGAGCGGGCCGAACTGGCCGCACCGCCCCACTGCCGGCTTCCAGGCCGCCATGGCCAACGAGCTGGAGGTGCGCTACAAGATCATCACCGGCATCGCCCGCGACTTCCCCAACCAGGCCGGCATCGCCTACACCCCGGCAGACTTCCGCCGCCTGGCCGACGAGGGCAAGTTCGCCATCGTCATCAGCATGCTCAACGCCGCCCCGCTGGGCGACGACGTCGACAAGCTCGACCTGTGGGCCGCGCGCGGCGTGCGGGTGTTCGGCCCCGGCTACGTGGGCAACAACAGCTGGGTGGACTCGGCACGCCCGCTGCCCTTCCTGGGCGATTCGACCGACCCGCTGGGCGGCCTGTCACCGTTGGGCCGCCGCGCCGTGGCCAAGCTCAACGACCTGGGCGTGGTGATCGACGTATCGCAGATGTCCAGCCAGGCCCTGACCCAGGTCACCCAGCTCAGCCACGCCCCGGTGATCGCCTCGCACACGGGTGTGCAGGGCATGATGGACATCCGCCGCAACCTCAGCGACGCCGACCTGGCCCACATCAAGGCCACCGGCGGCCTGGTCAACATCGTCGCCTACTCCAAGTACCTCAAGCCGTTCTCGCGCGAAACCATCGCCCGGATGAACGCCCTGCGCGAACGCTACGGTCTGCCCGACGTGCAGAACCAGACGCAGATGGGCACCACCACGGACCCGGTGTTCTCGATCTGGCCAGAGAAGAAGTTCGGCGAATTCCTCACCCCCTTCTACGACATCCTCGGCCAGGAACCCGAGGCCACCCTGGCCGAGTACGTCGATTCCATCGACTACGCGGTGAAGAAGATCGGCATCGACCACGTCGGCATCAGCTCGGACTTCAACGACGGCGGCGGCGTGATCGGTTACCAGAACGTCGGCGAAAGCCGCAACGTCACCGCCGAGCTGATCCAGCGCGGCTATTCCGACGAAGACATCGCCAAGCTCTGGGGCGGCAACTTCCTGCGTGTGTGGGACACCGTCCAGAGGGCCGCCAAGCCGGCCAACACGCCTGTCACTCAACTACAAGGACACCCATGAAACGCCTTGACCTGCTGCTCGCCCTAGGATGCCTTTCGCTGTCGGCGCATGCGCTGGCCGCCGACCCGACCGAACCCGGCAAAGTCTTCACCGACTGCAAAAAGAACTGCCCGGAAATGGTCGTGCTGCCCGCCGGCAGCTTCGTCATGGGTACCCCCGATGACGAAGTCGGCAAGCAGGACGACGAAAATCCCCTGCACACGGTGACCTTCGCCCGCCCCTTCGCGGTCAGCCGCTTCACCATCACCGCCGCGCAGTGGCAAGCCTATGCCAAGGCCACCAAGACCGTGCTGCCCGATGGTGACCTGCGCCCCGGCCGCCTGTGCCAGAACGGCAAGCCCCGCTATGCCCAGGGCCCGCGCCAACCGGCCGTGTGCATGACCTGGTTCGAGGCCCGCGACTACATCGCCTGGCTGGCCAAGACCACCGGCAAGCCCTACCGCATGCTCAGCGAAGCGGAACGCGAATACGCCGCCCGTGCCGGCTCCACGGGCTCGTTCCCTTTCCCGTTCGACAAGGAAGGCGAGTACACCATCAGCAAGCACGCCAACGTCTACGGCCCGGCCGACGGCTTCTCGTTCACCTCGCCGGTCGGCAGCTTCCCGCCCAACGCCTTCGGCATGTACGACATGCACGGCAACGTCTACGAATGGCTGGAAGACTGCTGGCACACCGACTATGTCGGCGCACCCACCGATGGCAGCGCCTGGACCACCGGCGGCAACTGCGGGCATCGGCAGATCCGCGGCAACGACTATAGCGAGCCGGCGATTTTCTCGCGCTCCGGCAACCGCAACGAACGCGAACCTCAGGTGCGCGGTGACTGGCTGGGCTTTCGCGTAGCCCGCGACCTGGACGTTGACCACCAGGACTGACCCGAGGAGCAACCCCATGAGTGCTTTGAGCCGACGACGCTTCGTCACCACCGCTGCGCTGGCCAGTGCCGCCCCCGCCTTGCCTGCCTGGGCCGCGCAACTGCCTGCCGGCCCCGTGCCGGACCCGGTCTTTGGCGACGACATCGTGCGCCTGGACTACAACGAAAGCCCGTACGGCCCGAGCCCTTTGGCGGTCAAGGCCCTGGAACAGGGCGGCCGCCAGAGCGGGCGTTACTATTACGAACAACAGGTCCGCCTGATCGAACTGTTCGCCCGGCAGAACGGCATCCCCGAGGATCACGTGGCGGTGTTCTGCGGCTCGCGCCCCCCCCTGCAATACGCGCTGGCCCAATACGCAGGCCCGCGCAGCGTGGTCACCGCCGCGCCGACCTACGACTCGGTGGCGGCCGGCGCCAGCAGCGTCGGCGCCGCCGTGCACGAGGTGCCCCTCGATGCCCGCCACGCCCACGATGCACGCGCCATGCTGGCCGCCGACCGCAATGCCGGGGTGATCTACCTGTGCAACCCCAACAACCCCACGGGCACCCTGACCCCACGCGCCGACATCGAGCAGGTGGTCACGCACAAGCCCGCCGGCTGCCTGGCAATCATCGACGAGGCCTATATCCACTTCAGCGATGCCCCGCCCTGCCTGGACCTGGCCGTGCAGCACGACGACGTGATGGTCCTGCGCACCTTCTCAAAGCTGTATGGCATGGCCGGCGCACGCCTGGGCCTGGCCATCGCCAGGCCTGCCGTGCTGACCGCGCTGCAGCGCTTCAACGGGCGCAATTTCATTTCCCTGGCAGCCTCCCTGGGCGGCATCGCCAGCCTGGAGCAGGCCGACCTGGTCAGCGAACGCAAACGCACCAACCAGCAGATCCTGCACAGCACCACCGAGCACCTGCGCGCCGCCGGCTACCGCTGCACGGACGCCCAGGCGAACTGCTTCATGGTGCAGCTCGGGCGCCCTGCGCAACCGGTCATCGAAGCCCTGGCCCGGCGCAAGGTCCGGGTCGGGCGAGTGTTCCAGGCATGGCCCGACTGGATGCGCGTGACCGTGGGTACACCGCAGCAGATGCAGGCGTTTCTGGCGGCCTTCGAGCAGGTCATGACCGCGGCCTGACGCCTGATCCGACACTTATGCACGCTAACCAGCGTTTGATGCGTCACAAGGAGTACACCATGTCACCGCAACCTAAAAGCGCGCTACGGGAGTTGTTCACCCTGCTGCGCCCGTTCAAATACACCGTACTGGGTTCCGTGCTGCTGGGCGTGGTCGGTGGCTTGAGCATCACCGTCCTGCTGGCGACCATCAACCGCGCGCTGCATGCCCAGGGCGGCCTGGGCCAGGGGGTGGTGTGGCTATTTGCCGGGCTGTGCCTGGTAGCGCTGGCCAGCTCGATCTTCTCCGACCTTGGCACCAACCGCGTCGGCCAGTCGATCATCGCCTCGCTGCGCAAGGAACTGGGCGAGAAGGTGCTGTCTGCGCCCATCGAGCAGATCGAGCGTTACCGCAGTCACCGCCTGATACCGGTACTGACCCATGACGTGGACACCATCAGCGACTTCGCCTTCGCCTTCGCCCCCCTGGCCATATCCATGACCGTTACCCTGGGCTGCCTGGGCTACCTCGCCTTGCTGTCATGGCCGATGTTCCTGCTGATGCTGGTGGCCATCGCCCTGGGCACAGGCGCCCAGTATCTGGCCCGGGCCAAAGGCATGAAAGGCTTCCTGGCCGCGCGCGATGCCGAGGACGAGCTGCAGAAGCACTACCACGCCATCGCCGCCGGCGCCAAGGAGCTGCGCATCCACCGGCCACGCCGCCAGCGCATGTTCAGCAGCCACATCCAGGGCACCGCCGACCGCATCCGCGACACCCAGATCCGCTCGATCAACACCTTCGTCGTGGCCAAGAGCTTCGGCTCCATGCTGTTCTTCGCGGTGATCGGCGTGGCGCTGGTGCTGCAGTCGCTGTGGCCGGCCGCGGACGCCTCGGTGATGAGTGGCTTCGTGCTGGTGCTGTTGTACATGAAGGGCCCGCTGGAGCACCTGGTCGGCACCCTGCCGATCGTCAGCCGGGCACAGATCGCCTTCCGCCGCATCGCCGAGCTGTCCGAGCAGTTTTCCTCGCCCGAGCCGCACCTGCTGCTGCAGGACCGCAAGAGCCAGATGACCGGCCTCGCCACCCTGGAACTGCGCGACGTGCGCTACGCATTCCCACCGGTTGAAGGCAGCGCACCGTTCGCCCTGGGCCCGGTGAACCTGGAAATCAAACAGGGCGACATCGTCTTTATCGTCGGTGAGAACGGCTGCGGCAAGACCACCCTGATCAAGCTGCTGCTGGGGCTGTATGCGCCGCAGCAAGGGGAGATCCGCGTCGACGGCCAGGCCATCGACGCGCAGCACCGCGACGACTATCGTCAGCTGTTCACCACCATCTTCGCCGACTACTACCTGTTCGAAGACCCGGCCATGGGCCCACAGCAGGTCCCCGACAGCGCCCAGACCTACCTCAAGCGCCTGGAGATCGCGCACAAGGTGAGCGTGCGCGACGGCGTGTTCAGCACCACCGACCTGTCCACCGGGCAACGCAAGCGCCTGGCGCTGATCAATGCCTGGCTGGAGGAGCGCCCGGTGCTGGTGTTCGATGAATGGGCCGCAGACCAGGACCCGACGTTCCGCCGGGTGTTCTACACCGAGCTGCTGCCGGAGCTCAAGAAGCTGGGCAAGACCATCATCGTCATCAGCCACGACGACCGATACTTCGATGTCGCCGACCAGCTGGTGCGCATGCAAGCCGGCCAGGTGCTCTGCGAGCTGAACGTTGCCTGAGTGAACCAACGCACCGCCGGCAGCCCTGCGCTGCCGGCGGTCACGCTTCAGGCCTGCTGCCGCAACCAGTCGGCGGCAGCCTGGTACAGCCCCTCCACCCCGCCATTGAGGACCCCGGACATCCGCAGGAAGTCGTGGGTCAACCCTTCCTCCAGCCGCAACGTCACCGGCGTGCCGCCACGCTTTAGAAACTCGGCATAGGCCAGCCCTTCATCGCGCAACGGGTCGTACTGCGCCACGCTGACGTAAGCGGGGGCCAATGGCCGCCCATGGTCGGCCAGCAACGGCGACACCCGCCAGTCGTCACGCCTGCCCGCTTCGCCCAGGTAGTGCTGGTAGAACCAGCCCATCGTCTGGTGCTCCAGCAGGTACCCCTCGGCGTAGGCACGGCTTGATTCATAGGTCACCGAGGCATCGCAGACCGGGTAGAACAGCATCTGCGCCGCCAGGGCGAAACCGGCGTCAGGGCCTTGCGTGGCCGCGGTGTGTGCCAGCAAGGTAGCCAGGGTGGCGCCGGCGCTGTCCCCCGCCACCACCAGGCGCGACGCGTCCAGGCCCAGCGACGCTGCATTGGCCGCCAGCCAGCAGGCGCTGTCGAGGGCATCGTCCAGCGCCACCGGAAAGCGATGCTCAGGGGCCAGGCGGTAGGCCGGGGCCAGCACGGCATGCCCCGTAGCTTGCGCCAGGCGACGGCAGACCACGTCGTGGGAGTCGAGGCTGCCGACCACGTAACCGCCACCATGGAAGTACAGCATCACCGGGCCCTGGGCCTTGCAGGCCGGTGCGCGGTAGAGCCGGGCTGACAGCCGCGCGCCGTCGCGCGCGGGAATGTGCAGCGCGGTGACCGCGATATCCTGCGGCGGGGCCGGGTCCAGCAACAGGGCGCTCAGCTCGAATTCCGCGCGCGCCTGTTCGACGCTCTGCTCATGCATGGGCAGGCTTTTACCGGTAGCCCTGCCGAACTCCACCAGTTCCAGAAACGCTTCCAGATCGGGATGCAGCGACATCTTGGTTCTCCTTGAAAAGAACTTCATAGCGGTGAAAAACAAAACCCCCACGCAGCGACGCCGGGTGGGGGCACAGTCGGATCAATGGGCCCGCGCAGCCAGGGCAGCGCCCGGGGGCAGCTGCCCTGTGCGCGCCTCGGTCAGGCGGACACCTTGCGCGCCAGTGCGCCGCCCAGCCCCGCCAGCAAGCTCGGGTGCCTGAGGATGCCGTAATGGTCACTGTCCAGAGCAAACCGGGCCACCTGGACCGCCACGTGCCGTTCGAAGCCGGCCTGCGCCGCGCCAGGCACGGCGTGCGCCCACCAGAAACTCACCGGGCCAGCCAGTTTCGGCAAGGCCAGGGCCTGCAATGACAAGTCGCGCAGGCGCAACCCGACAATGAACCCCTGGGCCAGGTCCTCGGCATCGAAGCCGGTGCCGCCGGCAATGCCGCTGGCGAAGTAGGCGGTGAGCTGTGGCAACGAAGGCAAGGCTGTCGCCTCGAAGTTCGAGGGCAGCGAACCCGCTGGCTGGGCGACGTTCATCACCTGGCAGAAGCCGGCCAGTTCCTCGCGCCAGTCGAAGGCCTCGGCTGACGCCTGCTGTGCAGGTTCCAGCGGGATGAAGCTGTCCACCAGCGAGACGTGCTCGACAACCTGCCCTTGCTGGCGCAGCTCGGCCGCCACCAGCACCGCCAGTACCCCACCCAGCGACCAACCGAGCAAACGGTACGGGCCGTCGGGCTGCTTCTGACGAATGTACTGGGCATAGTCGATGGCCATGCTCGCCAAAGATTCGTCCTGCCAGTCCGGGTCCAGCAGCATGCGGCACTGCACGCCGTAGACACTGCACTCGCCCTTCAGGTGGCGGGCCAGGGGTTCGTAGTCGAACACCGTGCCGTAGCCTGCATGCAGGCAGAACAGCGGTGGCACGTCGCTCACCGGGTCGTTGAGCAACAGCAGCGGGTCGAGTTCACCCGCCGCCGGCTCGCTGTAACCGGACAGCTCGGCAATCGTCGGCCGGCTCATCAGGTCGCGCAGCTTGAGCTCGAACCCTTCGCGCTGCAGGCTGCGCACCCGCGAGATCACCTTGAGGCTGCGCAGCGAGTCGCCGCCGCGTTCGAAGAAGTTGTCCGTCACCCCCACCCGTTCGACGCCCAGCACATCGGCCCAGATCTGCGCCAGCTGCTCCTCGAACAGGTTGCGCGGTGCCACATATAGCGCTTCAGGTTCACTGCAGCCCGGATCAGGCAGCGCCTTGCGGTCGACCTTGCCGTTCGGGTTGAGCGGCAGGGCATCCAGCAGCAGGATGCGGGCGGGCACCATGTAGTCGGGCAGTACCGCACGCAGCTGCTCGCGCAGCGCCTCGCCGATGTCCGGGCTGGCGGCGGTGCTGGTCACGTAGCCGACCAGGCGCTTGTCGGAACCCTCCCCTTGCACGCTCACCACCGCATCGCGCACGCTTTCGCAATCGCGCAGGCGCGCCTCGATTTCGCCAAGCTCGATACGGAAACCGCGGATCTTCACCTGTTGGTCCAGGCGGCCCAGGTAATCGTATATCCCATCGGCGCGTCGGCGCACCAAGTCACCACTGCGGTACAGTCGCCCGCCGGCCTGGAACGGGCTGGCCACGAAGCGCTCGGCGGTAAGCCCGGGGCGTTGGTGATAACCGCGGGCCAGGCCCTCGCCACCGATGTACAGCTCACCGGCCACGCCATCTGGCAGCAGGTTCAGCTGATCGTCCAGCACATACAGCTCACGGGCGCCCACGGCTTCGCCGATCGGCGCGATAGGGCCGCCGCAAGGCTGATCGCCAGCGACCTTCCACAGCAGCGGCGTTACCACGGTTTCGGTTGGGCCATAGCCGTTGGTCAGGTAACGCGGCTGCAAGCTGGCCTTGACTTGCTCGAAGGTGGCCTGGGCCACCGCGTCGCCGCCGAAGCAGTAGGTGTGTACCGCAGGTGGCGCCACCGTTTCCAGGGCGGCCTGCTCGGCCAGTTGCTGCAGGTAGGCCGGCGGGAAGCAGGCAATGCTGATCGCCTGCTCGCGCAGGGTGCGCAGGGTCTGCTCGGCGGTCCACAGCTGGTTGTCACGCATCACCAGCCGCCCACCGGCCAGCAGCGTCGACAGCCAACGCTCCTGGGCACCGTCGAAGGCGAACGACATGAACAGCAGCTCGCGGGTGTCGCGGTCCATGCCGTAACGGGCGATGATCGCCTGGCAGTGCATGCTCAACGGGCCATGGCTCACCGCCACGCCCTTGGGCTGGCCGGTGGAGCCCGAGGTGTAGATCATGTAGGCCAGGTTGTGCGCCTGCACCGGTACTTGCAGCGCGCGGGCAGGCTGCGCCGCCAGGTCCAGTTCGTCCAGCGCCAGGCACTCGGAGCCGGGCGTCACCGGCAGGCTTGGCAACAGCGCAGAGTGGCTCAGGAGCAGGGCCATGCCCGAATCCTGAATGATCCATTCCAGGCGCTCGCGGGGGTAGTCGATGTCCAGCGGCACGTAGGCCGCACCGGCCTTGAGCACGGCATAGAACGCCACGATGCTCTGCACCGACCGTTCCAGGGCCACGCCCACCCGGCTCTCAGGCCCGATGCCCCGGGCCACCAGCACCTGCGCCAGCTGGTTGGCACGGCGCTCCAGGGCATCGAAGCTCAGCTGCTGCCCGCCACACACCACAGCGATGGCATCGCCCCGGCGCTGGGCCTGGGCCGCGATCAGCTCGGCGACCGACGTGCGCTGCGGCGTCGCGGGCGCAACGTCTGGCGTTGCCGCGGCGCACATGGGCAGGTTGCCCAGGCAGGCCTCGGGGTTGGCCAGGATGGCGTCAAGCAGGGTTTCGAAGGAGGCGACGATGTTCGCCACCACCGGCTCGCTGAAGCGGCTGCGCAGGTAGAGGAACTCGATGCTCAAAGTGTTGCCCAGGTTCACCGCCAGGTCCATGGCGTAGTTGGTCACATCCCGCGACTGCACCTCGCCGAAGCTCAGGGGGCCACCCACGCCTTGCTGCAGGCGGTCGTCGATCGGGTAGTTCTCGAACACCACGATGCTGTCGAACAGCGGCAGGCCGCTGCGGCCGCTCCAGCGCTGGATATCGGCCAGCGAGGTGTGCTCGAAGTCACGGGCCTCCAGGTTGTAGGTCTGCAGCGCCTGCAACCACTGCGCCACCGGCTGGGTGGCGAGCGGGCGCTGGATGACCGGGATGGTGTTGATGAACAGGCCCAGCAGCTTGTCGGCACCGGCCACGTCGGCGGGCCGGCCTGCAACGGTTGCACCGAAGCACACCCGCGCCTGCCCGGTGTAGCGCTGCAACAGCAAAAGCCACACAGCCTGGATCAGGGTGTTGGGGGTGACCCGCTGGCGTTGGGCGAAGTCTTGCAGGCCCTGGGTGCGTGCCTGGTCCCACTTCAGGTACAGCGCGGCATGCCCGGGCAGCGGCGTTTCTGGCTGTGGCAGAACGCTGGCGAGCAAGGTCGCGGCACCCTCGCCGTCCAGTTTTTCCTCCCAGAAGCGCTGGGCGGCCTGCAAGTCCTGGCGCTGCAACCAGTCGATATAGTCGCGGTAGCGGCAGGCCTGGGGCTCGGGGGCGTGGCCGGCGTAACTGGCCAGCACGTCGGCGATCAGCCGCGAGGCGCTCCAACCGTCCATCAGCAGGTGGTGGCTGGTCCAGATCAGGTGGTGGCGATCCGCCAGGCGGATCAAGGTCAGGCGCATCAGCGGCGCCTGGGCCAGGTCGAAGCCGCGACGCCGATCCTCCAGCACCTGCTGCGCCAGGTCATCCTCGCTCACCGCCCTGGTCGACCAGTCCAGCAGGCGGATGTCCAGCTGCGCCTGGCGCTGCACCAGTTGCACCGGCTCCGCCAGCGACGCGCCTTGGTGGAAGCTGGTGCGCAGTATCGGGTGATGGGCGACCACCTGTTGCCAGGCGGCGACGAAGCGCTCGGCCTCAAGCCCGGTGACAGGCACGCTGGTCTGGTTGATGTACAGGTCCGCCTGGTCGTCTTCGCTGGCGTGGAACAGCATGCCTTGCTGCATGGGCGACAGCGGGTAGATGTCCTCGATGTGCGCGGCCGGGACCGGCAGGTTGTCCAGTTGCGCCTGGTCGAGGCCCGACAGCGGCACGTCCGATGGCGTGATACCCGCCGCCTCGCCGCTGACGCAATGGGCGATCAGGGCCTTGAGCTCGGCGGCGTATTCATCCGCCAGGCGCTGCACCGACGCCGGCTTGAACATCTCGCGGCTGAAGCTCCAGCCCAAGCTCAGCTCGCCACCGTAGACCCGGCCATTGATCGACAGCCAGTTACCCAGCGGGGCTGCTTCGCTCAGGCTGGCACCGCTGCTTTCCACCGCCGGCGTCAGCAGCCCGGCGCCGGAGGCTTCGGCGAAGCTGCCGTCGAACTGCCCCAGGTAGTTGAACGTGATGCGCGGCACCGGCAAGGCGGCCAGCGCCTCACGGGCCGGCTGATCGGCCAGGTAGCGCAACGCACCAAAGCCGACCCCCTTGTCGGGGATTGCCCGCAGCTGTTCCTTGATGCGCTTGAGCGACTGCGCCAGCGACGGCGCCGGGCTGAGCTTGACCGGGAACAGGCTGGTGAACCAACCCACGGTACGGGTCAGGTCGACATTGTCGAACAGGTCTTCGCGGCCATGCCCCTCCAACTGCACCAGCACGTGCTCCTGCTCGGTCCAGCGTGCTATCACCCGGGCCAGGGCGGTCAGCAGCAGGTCGTTGACCTGGGTGCGATAGGCCGCCGGCGCGTGTTGCAACAGGGCACGGGTGTCTTCGGCGCCCAGGCGGGTATGGGCAACTGCCTGGTGTACCCCTTGCAGCGAGCCTGACGGGTTGTCGCACGGCAGGTCGGCCTGCACATCGGTCAACAGGGCCTGCCAGTACGGCAACTGCTCGCGGCCGCTGCCCTGGGCGTAACCGCGCAGGCTTTCGGCCCAGGCACGGGTGGAGCTGGTCTTGGCCGGCAGGCTGACTGGCTGCCCTGCGCGCAATTGGCCATAGGCGTTCTGCAGGTCTTCCAGGAGGATGCGCCAGGACACCCCGTCCACCGCCAAGTGGTGAATCGCCAGCAACAGCCGTTGGTCGCCGTCGGGCAAGGTGGCGAATACTGCGCGCAGCAACGGCCCCTGGGCCAGGTCAAGGCTGCGCTGGGCGCGCTCGCACACGGCCTCCAGGGCCGGAACATCGGCCACGGCCTCGTGCCAGAAGCACGAAGGCTGCTGCGCAACCTCCCGATACCGGCCCGCCCAACGGCCGTCATCGGCCTGGGCGAAGCTCAGGCGCAGGGCATCGTGGTGGGCGATCAGGGCCAGCAGCGCCTGTTCCAGCAATTGCCCGTCCAGCGCCTCGACCGGGCGCAACAGCAACGCCTGGTTCCAGTGATGCCGCGCGGGAATCGGCTCATCGAAGAAGTAGTGGTGAATCGGCAGCAGCACGGCCTGGCCGGTGACCGGGCCCTGGTCGATCTGCACGTCGCCCGCTGCGCCCTGGGTGGCCACGGCGGCCAGCCCCTGCACGGTCTGGTGCTGGAACAACTGCTTGGGGGTGATGCGGATACCGGCCTGACGCGCCCGGCTGACCACCTGGATCGAGATGATCGAGTCGCCGCCCAGTTCGAAGAAGTTGTCTGCCAGGCCGACCTGGTCCAGTTTCAGCACATCGGCCCAGATCGCCGCGATCTGCTGTTGCAGGGGCGTTTCAGGGGCGACGAAGGTTTGCCGCACCTGGTTGGCATCGGGTGCCGGCAGTGCCTTGCGGTCGAGCTTGCCGTTGGCGGTGAGTGGCCAGGCGGCCAGGAACACCTGGTGCGCCGGGACCATGTGGTCCGGCAGGCTCGCCAGCAGATAGTCACGCAATTCGCCGCGCAAGGCATGCTGCGCAGCCAGGTCCAGCGCCTGCGCCTGATCGGCGATCAGGTAGGCCACCAGCTGCTTGCCGGCAGCGCCGTCGACGTCCAGCACCACCGCCTCCGCGACCCGAGGGTGAGCCTGCAGGCGTGCTTCGATTTCACCCAGCTCGATGCGGAAACCGCGGATCTTCACTTGGTGGTCGATACGGCCCACGTAGTCGATGCTGCCCTCGGCCCGGTAGCGTGCCAGGTCGCCGGTGCGGTACAGCCGGCCACCGCCCTGGGGGCTGGTGTCGAACGGGTCGGGGATGAAGCGTTCGGCCGTCAGCGCCGGGCGCTGGTGGTAGCCACGCGCGAGCCCTGCCTGCCCAATGTGCAGCTCGCCCTGGCTGCCGGCCACAGCCAGCTCCAGGTTGGCGTCCAGCAGGTACCAGGACAGGTCGGGGATGACCTCGCCGATGGGGCTGAGCCCTTCGCGGTGCACATCGGCCAGGCACAGCGGGCGGTAGCTGACGTGCACCGTGGTCTCGGTGATGCCGTACATGTTGACCAACTGCGGGCGCTGGTCGCCAAAACGCTCGAACCAGGGCCTGAGGCTGGCGACGTTCAGCGCCTCGCCGCCGAACACCACGTAGCGCAAGGCCAGGGCCGCCGGGTCCTGGTTCGGCTGGCAGGCGATGGCCACCAGCTCCTTGAACGCCGAGGGCGTCTGGTTGAGCACGGTGACCTGTTCGCGCACCAGCAGGGCGTGGAAGTCTTCCGGCGAGCGGGCCACGTCGCGCGGGACGATGACCGCCCGGGCGCCATGCAGCAGCGCGCCAAACACTTCCCACACGGAGAAGTCGAAGGCGTAGGAGTGGAAGACGCTCCAGACGTCCTCGGCAGTGAAGCCGAACCAGTCCTGGGTGGCCTGGAACAGGCGCATCACGTTGGCATGCGGCAGTAGCGTACCCTTGGGCCTGCCAGTGGAGCCCGAGGTATAGATCACATACGCCAGGTTCTGCGGCGAGGTCTGGTTGCCAAGGTCAGGCTGGTCATCGCCCGGTGCCGGCTCGTCCTGCTCCAGCACCAGGCTCTGCACACCGGGGGCCAGGGGCAATTGCGCCAGCAATTCGGGCTGGGTCAGCAACAGGGTGATGCCACTGTCCTCGATCATGTAGGCCAGGCGGTCCTGCGGGTATTCCGGGTCCAGCGGCACATAGGCGCCCCCGGCCTTGAGGATCCCCAGTAGCCCGACCACCATGTCCAGGCTGCGGGCCATGGCCAGGCCCACGCGCACGTCGGCGCCAACGCCAAGGTGGCGCAGCCGGCGCGCCAGGCGGTTGGCGCGCTGGTTAAGTTGCCGGTAGGTCAGGTGCCGACCTTCGCAGGTCACGGCCACGGCCTGCGGCGCACGCGCAGCTTGGGCCTCGATGGCCTGGTGCACGCACAGCTCGACCGGGTGCTGAACCGGTGCCGGGTTCCAGGCCTGGATCACCTGCTGGCGGCTGTAGGCATCGAGCAGCGGCAAGTCGGCGATGCGCGCTTCAGGTTGCTCGACGATGCCATGCAGCAGCACCCGCCAGTTGTCGGCCAGGGCCTGCACCGTCTGCCGGTCGAACAGCGCAGTGGCGTAGCTCAGCGAAGCGCCCAGGCCATCGGCGTGCTCGAAGGTGTTCAAGGTCAGGTCGAACTGCGCGCTGTGGCGCTCCCAGGACAGTCGCTGCAAGCTCAGGCCCGGCAGTTCGCGGGTCTCGCCACGCACCTGGGTCTGGTGGTTGAGCATCACTTGGAACAACGGGCTGTGGCTGAGGCTGCGTTCCGGCTGCAGGGCATCCACCAGTTGCTCGAACGGCAGGTCCTGATGGGCCTGCGCCGCCAGGGCGGTATCCCTGACCTGCCCCAGCAGCGCCTTGAACGACAGCTGCGGATCACAATCCGCGCGCAGCACCTGGGTGTTGACGAAGAAGCCGATCAGCCGCTCGATCTGCGCCCGGTTACGGTTGGCGATCGGCACGCCGACGCGAATGTCGCGCTGCCCGGTATAACGGTGCAGCAGCGCCTGGAAGCTGGCCAGCAGGACCATGAACAGGGTTGCATTGTGCTGCTTGGCCAATTGCTTGAGCGCCACGGCCAGCCCGTCGTCGAGGACGATGTCGTGGTTGGCCCCGGCCAGGCTCTGCACCGCCGGGCGCGGGCGGTCGGTGGGCAGTTCCAGCACCGGCTGGTCGCCGCCCAGCTGTTGCTGCCAGTAGGCCAGCTGGCGTTGCTGCTCACCCGCCTGCATCCACTGGCGCTGCCAGGCCGCGTAGTCGGCGTACTGTACCGCCAGCGCCGGCAAGGCCACTGGCTGGCCGCTGCACAGGCCGGCATAGTGCTGTTCGAGCTCTTCCACCAGGATCGGCATCGACCAGCCATCGGTGACGATGTGGTGCAGGGTGAGGACCAGCACGTGGTCGTCATCGGCCAGGCGCAGCAGTTTCACGCGCAGCAGCGGGCCTTGCGCCAGGTCGAAGGGGCGCTGTGTTTCCGCTTCGATCAGGCCCTGGAGCCAGGCTTGCAGCGCATCGCCGGCAGGCGCGGTGACGGGCTCGGCCTGGAGGCAGAACGCCTGGTGCGGATGAATCACCTGCACCGCCTGGCCATCCTCGACCCGGAAGGTGGTGCGCAAGGTTTCGTGACGCAGCGTCAGCGCCTCGAAACTGCGGCCCAGGGCGCTGACGTTCAGTTGCCCGCGCAGGCGCAGCGCCGCGGGGATGTTGTAGGCACTGCTGTCGGGGTCCAGTTGCCACAGGAACCACTGGCGATGCTGGGCGTAGGATAGGCTCAGCGGCTGGCTGCGGTCCACGGCTACGATGGGCGGCGCACCGTCGTCACTGCCCTGCCCGGCCAGCGCCGCGAAATCGGCCAGCACCGGCGTCTCGAACAAGGCGCGCAACGGCAGGTCGAGGCCCAGGGCCTGGCGCAGGCGCGAGATCACCTGGGTCGCCAGCAGCGAATGCCCACCCAGCTCGAAGAAATTGTCGTGTCGCCCCACACGCTCGAGCTTCAGCACCTGAGCCCAGAGCCTGGCGATCTGTTGCTCATGGTCACCCTCGGGCGCCACGTAGCCGGCCCCGAAGCTGGCCTCTGGTTGGGGCAGTGCCTTGCGGTCCAGCTTGCCATTGACGGTCAGGGGCAGCGCCTGCAGGAACATCAGGTGCGCAGGCACCATGTGCTCCGGCAGCAGCCCGCGCAGGTAGTCGCGCAGCTGGCTGCGCAGGGTGTCCTGTTGCGCAGCGCTGACCGCGTGCTGGTCGCCGATCAGCAGGTAGGCGACCAGTTGCTTGCCACCCGGCCCGTCCCGGTCGAGCACCACCGCCTTGGCGATGGCGTGATGATCTTGCAGCCGGGCTTCGATCTCGCCCAGCTCGATGCGAAAACCGCGAATCTTCACCTGGTGATCGATGCGGCCCCGGTAGTCGATAATGCCATCGGTGCGATAACCGGCAAGATCGCCCGTACGGTACAGGCGCCCACCACCCGCGGGGCTGTCATCGAAGGGGTCG
Source organism: Pseudomonas sp. BJP69 (assembly GCF_007633355.1). Taxonomy (NCBI): domain Bacteria; kingdom Pseudomonadati; phylum Pseudomonadota; class Gammaproteobacteria; order Pseudomonadales; family Pseudomonadaceae; genus Pseudomonas; species Pseudomonas sp. BJP69. The sequence continues at coordinate 1,837,338 of NZ_CP041933.1, read as the reverse complement.
GGCACGAAGCGCTCGGCCGTCAGCCCCGGGCGCCCATGATAACCACGGGCCAGGCCGGCACGGCCGACATGCAGTTCCCCCTGGCACCCCGGTGCGACCAGGTTGAAGTCGCGGTCCAGCAAGTACCAGGAGAGGTCCTCGATGACCGTGCCGATCGGGCTTGCGCCTTGCAACGCCAGGTCGGCGCGGCTCAGCGGGCGATAGGTGACATGCACCGTGGTCTCGGTGATGCCATACATGTTGATCAATTGTGGCTGGCGGTCGCCAAAACGCTCGAACCAAGGCTTGAGGCTGGCGACGTCCAGGGCCTCGCCGCCGAACACCACGTAGCGCAGCGCCAGGGCCTGGTCGGCATTGGCCGCCGCGCAGGCGACCGGGATCAGCTGGCCGAACGCCGACGGTGTCTGGTTGAGCACGGTCACCCGTTCGCGCACCAGCAAGGCATGGAAGTCCGCGGCCGAGCGCGCCACCTCCCGCGCCACGATCACCGCGGTGGCGCCATGCAGCAAGGCACCGAACAGCTCCCACACGGAGAAGTCGAAGGCGTAGGAGTGGAACACGCTCCACACATCGTGCTCGTCAAACCGGAAATCCGCCTGGGTCGCCTGGAACAGCCGGGCCACGTTGCGGTGCGCCAGCAAGGTGCCCTTGGGCTTGCCGGTGGAGCCCGAGGTGTAGATGACGTACGCCAGGTTGTCGGGGTCGGTGGTATTGGCAGGGTTGCTGTCAGGGTAATCGTTCAGCAGCGCCGGCTGGTCGAGCTCGATGCAGCTCACGCCTTCGACCTCGGGCAACTGGCCACGCGACTGGCTGTGGGTCACCAGCAAAGCGATGGCACTGTCGGCCAGCATGTAGGCCAGCCGCTCGGCCGGGTACTCGGGGTCCATTGGCACGTAGGCGCCACCTGCCTTCAGGATCGCCAGCAGGCCGACCACCATGTCCACGCCCCGCTCCAACGCGACCCCCACCCGCACGTCAGGCCCTACACCCGCTGCCCGCAGCAGGTGCGCCAGGCGGTTGGCCCGTCGGTTGAGCTCGTCATAGGTCACCCGCTGCTCGCCCGCCACCACGGCGATAGCCTGCGGCACCCTGGCCGCTTGCGCCTCGATGGCCACATGCAGGCATGGCGCGGCCGGGTATTCGGTGAGCGCCGGGTTCCACTGGGCGATGACCCGATGCTGCTCGTCGGGCGCCAGCAGCGCGAGCTCCGCGAGGGGCCGCTCGGGTGCCTCGGCCAGCCCTGCCAGCAGGTGCAGCCAATGCCGCCCAAGGCGCTCGATGGTTGCGCCGGTGAACTGACCTGCGTCGTACTCCAACACCGCGCTCATGGCCTCGGGGGCGTAGTCGACATCCAGCGACAGGGCGAACTTGGCCTGCTGCGGGCCGGTCGCGAGGAAATCGACGGCCACCTCCCCCAGGCGCAGCGCTGCCGGCCGGTCGCCATCCACCCGCCAGTTGAACAAGGTCTCGAACGTGGCGCCAGCCTGCCCCTGCTGCTCAAGCAGCTCGATCGGCCAGTCGGCGTGCTCCAGCAACGCCAGGGAATGAAGCCGGATACCCTGCAGGAACGCCTGCCCCGTGGTTGCGCCGTCAACCTGCACGCGATACAGCTGGGCGTTGACGAAGTAACCGACCAGGTCCTGGATCTGTGCGCGGTTGCGCGCAGCATTGGGCACGCCGACGCAGAAATCGGCCTGGCCACTGTAGCGCGCCAGCAGCAGCTGCCAGGCGCCCAGCACGAAGGCGAACGGCGTCAGCCCGAGGCGCTCGCACTGGGTGTGCAGGCGGGCCATCAGCGCCGCGGGCACGCTTACCCGGTGCAGCGCCGCAATGCCAGACTGCGCGGCATGGGGCGCGCGATCGACCGGCAAGCTCAGTGGGGCGATGTCCCCTGCCAGGTAGTCTTTCCAGTAGGCCTGGGCCCGCTCGTATTCCACTGTGCCGGGGTATACGTGGCGTTGCCAGTGGGCGTAGTCCGCATATTGCACCGGCAAGGCCGGCAAGGGCGTGGTGTCGCCTTGCAGGGCCTGGGTGTAGGCCAGGGTCAGGTCACGCAGCAGGATCGGGTTGGACCAGGCGTCGGAGACGATGTGGTGCATGTTCAGGAACAGCACATGCTCCTGCGGGCCAAGCTCGAACAGCACGCAACGCAGCAGCGGCGCCTGCCCCAGGTCGAACGGTTGCAGGGTCAGCGCTTGCAGGCGCGCGGCCAGCAGCTGCCGGCGCTCGGCACCGTCCGCCGCGGCCAGGCGTTCGACCTGCAGCAGCGGGCGCGTCGCGTTGTCCACCACTTGCATGGGCTGGCCATCGACCGCTTCGAAGCCGGTGCGCAGGATCTCGTGGCGTGCCACCACCTGCTGCAGCGCCGCCTCCAGCACCGCCACTTGCAAGGGGCCGACAAGGTGCAGCGCGCGCGCCAGGTGGTAGGCAGAACTGCTCGGGTCCAGTTGCTGCAGCACCCACAGACGCTGCTGGGCGAACGAAGCCTGACACGTGAATGGCCGCCCCATGGGGCAAATGACGCCGGGATCGTCGCTGTCGTCAGCCATCAACAGCGCCAGCAGGTCATCGTCGGTCAAGGGGGTGGAAGACATCAGTGTCGGCCTCGTGTCGAAGGGTGCGGGAAGTGCGTCGTCCTCAGTTGACGAAAGGCTTGCGGCGAAATTTACACGGCTGGGCGGCCCGCAGCGGGCGCCCTGGCGGCCTGCCCGGCGAAACGAAACCGGCCGGTCCCTGGGCAGGGATCGGCCGGTTTCAGGTGCCTGTCGGCAGGTGCTGGCGGGCTTAGAACTCGCCGCGCAGGGTCAGCATGTAGTTGCGAGGGTCGCCGTAGAAGTTGCCGTTCGCCGCACTGGAGACCGTCTGATAGTAGGTCTTGTCGAACAGGTTGTTGGCGTTGAGCGACACCGTCCAGTGGTCATCCACGCGGTAGCGCACCAGGGCATTCCAGACGGCGTAGCCGCTTTGCTTGTAATCGAACGGAATGTTCGACTCGACCACATTGCCATTGCCGTCCACGCGCACGGTGGTACCGCTGACGTAAGTGGCGCTCTGGACATCGACGCCACCGCCGACGGTCCAGTCCTTGAACGCGTCAGGTAGCTGGTAGGTGGTCCACACCTTGAACTGATGCTTGGGCGTGATGGTGCTCAAGGCCGTGCTGTCGGTTTCGTTCTTGTTGTAGTTGTACACGTAGCTGGCCATCAGGTTCCAATCCGGGAGGATCTCGCCCGTCGCTTCCAGCTCGATGCCCTTGCTGACGACCTCGCCCTGGTTCACGTAGCAGCAGCTGCCGCCATACAGCACCGACGCCTGCGGGTAGTTGGTGTCTTGCACCGCGCCGTTCTTGCGCTTGGTGTAGAACACCGCCAGGCTGGTATTCAGGCGGCCGTCGAACAGCTCGCCCTTGATGCCCAGCTCGGTGGTCTTGCCCTCGAGCGGCTCGAGCACATCGTTGCTGCCCAACGGCCCGCGCAGGTAGCTCTGCTGCGGCTTGTAGATCTTCGAGTAGCTGCCGTACAGCGACCATTGATCGTCGAGGTCATAGATGGCGCCGAAGTACGGCACGAAGCGCGTCGGTTCGCGCATGTCGATGTCGCTCTGCACCACGCCTGCGTTGGTGTAGACCTGCTGGAAGTGGTAACGGGCCGCGCGCCCACCGAGGATGACCTTGAGCGGGTCGCTCACCTGCAGGGTCAGGCGCCCGTACAGGCCGTACTGCTCCTGGGTGTTGGGGCTGTAGTCGCGCGGGGTCACTAGCGAGGTGGTGGTCGGCTTCCAGTAGCCTGGGTCGAACACGTCGATCGGCACGCCGGTGCCGGTAAACACCCCCGAGCCCTGCCAGCGGCTGGTGACGCGCTGGTAGTCGGCGCCCAGCACGAACTGGTGCTCACGGCCAAAGGCGTCGAAGCTGCCGGACAGGTTGCTGTCGACCAGGTCCTGGCTGGTGGAATAAACGTTGTAGCTGGCCCGCCAGACTGGCCCCGCCAGGGTCACCGGGTTGACCGCGTTGCCCGACACCGCCGCCAGCGCCTTGCCGGCGTCACGGGTATTGGTGTACGAGACGTTCAGCTTCCAGTCGTTGTCGAAGTAGTGGTCGATCTTGGTGAAAATTTCCTGGGAGATATTGTCCATGTAGGACCAGTTCTGCCCCAGGTTGGTGTGCCGCGCCAGGCCGATGTCGGCACCGGTGGTGTAGCGCGGCAAGCCCAGCGACGAGTTGGAGTGGGTGCTTTCGTACATGCCGCCCAGGGTGAAGATGGTCTGCGGGCCGAGGTCGACCTCGAACACCCCGTAGACCGTGGGCTTCTGCGTGGCCAGTTTGTCGGTGAAGTACTGGCGGTCGTTGTAGGCCGTGACCAGCCGGCCACGCACGTTGCCGCTGTCGGTCAGCGGGCCGGTCAGGTCGACCTGGGTGCGGTAGTTGTCCCACGAACCGGCGGCGGCCTCGAGCTTGAGCTGGAAGTCCGACAGCGGGCGCTTGCGCACCAGGTTGATGACGCCACCCGGGTCGCCGACGCCGCCGAACAGTGCGCCCGAACCGCGCAGCACCTCGACATGGTCGAATTCAGCCAGGTTGTACAGGCGGCGCGAATAGAAGCTGGTGGCCACCGACGACAACGCCATGGGCGCGGCACCGTCGATCTGGATGCTGTCGATGTTAAAGCCGCGCGAGTAGAACTCGTAGGTGTCGCTGGTGGTTTTCTGCACCGTGACGCCCGGGGCCATTTTCAGCGCGTCCTGCAGGCTGGTGATACTGCGGTCTTCGATCAGCTGGCTGGACAGCACCGACACCGACTGTGGCGTGTCGCGCAGGCTGGTCGGCGTCTTGGAACCGACGCTTACCGCACCGGTGGTGTACGAGCCACTGTTCTCGGTCATTTCGCCCATGCCCTGGCTGGTGATGGCCGTGGACTGCAGGGTGATGCCGTTGGTGCTGCTGGTGGCCGGCAGCAGGATCACCGCGCCGTTCTCGATCTGGAAGTTGTAGCCGGTGCCGTCGAGCAGCATGTGCAGGGCGGTTTCCGATTCCATGTTGCCAGACACGCGCGACGATTGCGCATCGCCGATCATCTCGGGCGAGAACAGGATCTGCAGGCCGGTCTGCTCGCCGAACGCGCGCAGGGCGCTGCCCAGTGGCTGTTTCGGAATATCGACCTTCACCTCTTTGGCGTAGGCCGCGTTCCCCAAGGCCAGCAGCACCGCCGATACCGACAGGCAAAGCATGCTCTTTTGCAGTGCAGACGCCTTGCGTCGCCCTTGCCGTACTACGGAACCCATTGTAATCCCCTTGCTGTGATGATTTTTTCTAATGGTTGGCGTAAAAATGACGCCCCGCAGCCCCCTTCCCGAGCTGCGCCGGCACCTACGCCTTGGATGAAGGCGTAGATGAGACGAGCGACGCTCAGGAGAAATTAGAGTTTTTTGCAATTTTGTGAACAGGCCCGGGCGCGGACGCACCCGGGCCCTCGGTTCAGCGCTGCGTTTCGCGCAGGCGCCGGGCCTTTTCTTCCAGTGCCGCGCGCTGCTCCGGCGGCAATGCCTCCAGTTGCAAGTGGGCACGGGCCAGCGCTTCCAGCGCCTGCGCATCGCTGCCGGGCAATGCGCCCAGGGCCTGGGCAAGCTCGGCCACGGTCGGGTTGTCGAACACCATGGCCGGGCTCACCTCGCGGCGCAGCACGTTGCGAATGCCCGCCACCAGCTTGATTGCCAGCAACGAGTGACCGCCTGCGGCAAAAAAGTCCTGGTGCAGGCCCAGCGCCGGCTGCTCCAGCATTTGCCCCATACGCTTGGCCAGCAGGCGTTCCAGCGCCGTGCGGGCTGGCTGCTGCTCGGTTTGCGGGGCCTGCGGTGCCAGCTTCGCCAAGCCCTGGCGGTCGACCTTGCCATTGGCCAGCCGGGGCAACTGCGCCACCACCTGGATACGCCGTGGTAGCAACGGCTCCGGCAGGCGCAAGGCCAGGTCGCGGCGGATACTGGCTTGCGGGTTCTGCTCATCGGCCTGCACCACCACGAAGGCCGCTGGCTGCAGCCCCGCCTGGGCGTCCTCGGCAGGTACCGCGACCACCGCTGCCTCGCGCACACAGGCCACCCGCTGCAGCTCGGCCTCAAGCTCCGCCAGCTCGACCCGGAAGCCATTGAGCTTGACCTGCTGGTCCCTGCGCCCATGCAGGGCCAGGCTGCCATCAACGCGGTAACGGGCCAGGTCGCCCGTGCGGTACAGCCGCTCTCCCGGCGCGAACGGGTGGTCGACGAAGGCTTCGCCCGCGTCGTTCAGGTAGCCCCGGCACAGCTGCCGGCCGCTGATGTAGAGCTCGCCCAGCACGCCAGGGGGCACCAGGCGGTGCCGTGCATCCAGCACGTACACCTGGTTGCCCGGCAGCACGCTGCCCAGCCCGACCGGCCCGTGGCCGAGCGGCTCAGGCGTCAGCACCTGCACCATCACCCCGACCGTGGCCTCGGTGGGGCCATAGTGGTTGAACACGCGGCAATCGGCGCGCAACTGGAAGACCCGCTGGAGCAGGCCAGGGGCTGGCGCCTCGCCACCCAGTACCAGGGTGCCAGGCAGGCGTGGTTGTTCGGCTTCGAGCAAGGCGCCCAGGTGCGAAGGGACGATCTTGAGGCAATCGACCTCGCCGGCCACCAGGTAGTCCCTGAAGCGTTCGGGGTCGCGCAGGGTGTCTTCATCCGCCACCAGCAGGCAAGCCCCGTTGTACAGGGCACCGAACAGGGTGGTATTGCCCAGGTCCGCCGCCACGCCGCTGGTGAAGGCGAACCGCGAGCACTGCTCCAGGCCCATGAGCTGCGTGGCACCGGCCAGGTAGTTGGCCAACTGCCGATGCTCGATCACCACGCCCTTGGGCTCGCCGGTGGAGCCGGAGGTGAATAGCACGTAGGCCGCCTCGTCGCCCTGCAACGGGCAAGCTTGCGCACCGTCGTCTGCCTGCTGCACCACCAGCGCCGCCGGGTCGAGCAACTGCACACCCTGCGCGTGCCACAGATCTGACTGCGCGGGCTGGCCGAGCAGCCAGGCCGCGCCCGCCAGGCCGACGATGCTGGCCTGGCGGGCCTGTGGCCAATGTGGGTCCAGCGGCACATAGGCCGCGCCCAGCCACCAGGTGGCCAGGATCGATTCCACCAGGGCACTCGAACGGGGCAAGGCGACGGCCACCCGGGCCCCCGGCCCCACACCCTGGGCAGCCAAGCCGGCAGCCAGTCGCCGGACCCGCTGCCCCAGGCCGGCGTAACTCAGGCGCTGCTCGCCGTGCACCAGCGCATCGCGGCTCGGCGCCTGTGCCAGCCACTGCGCCAGCCGGGCCATCAGCAATGGCGCCGGCGACGTCGGTACTGCCGGGTTGAGGGCCAGCAGGCGTGCCTGCTCCGCCGCACCGACCAGGTCAAGCGCGCCGATCGCGGTCGTGGCGTCATCGACAACCCCTTGCAGCAACATCAGCAACTGTTCGAGCAGACGCTGCATGCTGGAAGCGCTGTAGCAGTCGGGCAGAAAATCGAGCGCCAGTGCCTTGCATTCACCCTGCGCCGACAGCTGCACCTGCAGCATCAGTTCACAGCCATCAGCGCCTTGCGCCACCTGCTCCAGGCGCCACCCCGACGGGGCGTCGACGCAGTACTCACGCACAGCGGCAAAACCCAGGGCGGGCAGCGCCTGGTCAGGCGCCGCCGCCCAGTACTCCTGCCAGGTCACGTGCTGCGCCGCCAGCGCGGCGAACGCGCTCACCCACGCATCGAAGCGCTGGCTTTCATCAATACGCACCTGCACCGGCAGGGCCTTTTCCAGCACGCCGGCGCTCTGGGCAAAGTAGTCATAGTCCTCGCGGCCGTCATGGCGCCATTGAGCGAGGAAAGCGGGTTGGTCGCTGACCCGCCCCAGCAGCGCCCACCAGGCGGCCTGCAACAAGGCTGGCACTGCCACCTGCAATGCGGCGGCCCGGCCTTGCAGGCCGGCCTTCAGCGCCGGGTCGAGTGCGACCTGCACCCGCTGCACCGGCGTTCCACGGCTGTCGCCGAGGCGATACGCCAGCCTGGCATGGCCGCTCGCCTCACCCTGAAGATGATCGTGCCAGTAACGCTGGGCCTGCCCGGCATCCTCGTCGATGGCCGTTTCCGCACGCCATTGCAGGTACTGCTCGAAGCACCCGGCCGCCTCGTCCTGGCGTGTATCAGGTGCCCGGTACAGGGTAATCAGCCCTTCGGCCAGCAGGCCCATGCCAGGGCCATCGACCAGCACGCTGGCCACCGCCAGGGTCAGTTGCCAATGCGTCTGGTCCAGGCGCAGCAGCAAGGCTTGCGCCCAGGGGCCCTGGGTCAGGGAGAACGGCGAGTCCAACCAGGCCTGGCGCTGCTGCTCAAGCGCCTCGGCAGGCAACGCCGACAGGTGCGCGGCCAATGCCAATGGCGCGCGGTCGGCGCCAGGGCACCAGCGCAGGCCGTGGAAGCCCGGCACCGTCTGCAGCCGCGCGGTCAGCTCGGGGTGCAGCTCGGGCAGCGCGGCCACGGCGCGCTGCAGGCGCGGCACATCCAGCTCGCCCTGGATGTGCAGGGTGACCTGCCGGCACGCCTGGGCGAAGGTCGTGGCGCGCTGCAGGGCCTTCAGGGTCACTTGCTGTTGCGGGCACAGGGCAACGCTTTCAGACATTGGCGTGCTCATGCGTCCACCTCCTGTGGCTGTACCTGGGTCGCCGCCAGGCTGGCCCGGTCGAGCATGTCGCCCATGGCGACGACGATCTTGCGCGGCCCTTCGAAGGGGTCGCGGGCGTGGGCGATCAGCATGTTGTCCAGCAGGATCACGTCGCCCTTGCGCCAGTCGAAACGCACCGCGCAGGCTTCGTACAGTTCGCCGATGCGCTGCATCACCTCGTCCTCGATCGGCGAACCATCGCCGTAATACACGTTGCGCGGCATACGCTCGTTGCCGAACAGCGTCAGCAGGTCTTCGCGCACGTCGGCATCCAGGCAGTAAGGGTGGTGCAACTGCACCTGGTTGAAGAACGACCGCGCACCGCTCACCGGGTGGGTGATGATGGCCGGGCATGGCGTGCGGATCTGCAGCCCGTCATCGGCCAGCCACTGCCACTGGATACCGGAGGCCTGGCAGCGGGCCTCGACTTCGGCGCGCTGTTCGGTCTTGAAGAAATGCTGCCAGGACACGTCGAGCTTGCCGGTGAAGGTGCGCACGTACAGCAAGCCATTGCGCTCGAACCGCTCACGCAGGGCGGTGGGCAGGCGCTGGTACATCTGCCGGCAATCCACCACCGGGGTGGCGCCGCCGACCGGCGACGGCAGCTCGCAGTAGAACAGCTGCTTTCGCGGCCAGCTGTCCTGGTGGGCGCTTTCGTTGTGGAAGAGGATCATCTTCTTCTCGGGGTAAGGCGTGGAGCGGTAGGTGTTCTGCCCGCCCTCCTTCTTCGGCAGATCACCGTAGTTGCCGTACAGGCCTGGCTGCACCGCCTCGGCGAACGCCTCGAACGCCTGGCTGTCGGGGATGCTGAAATTGCGGAACAGGATGCCACCGTGGTGAACCAGCTTTTCCTCGACCCAGGCGCGGTTGGCCGCGATCCAGCCGGTCACGTCTAGGCCGGGGTCAGTCGGTTCCAGCAGCAACGGGAACACCTGCTCTGGCACCAGCAGGGACTCGCGCACCGGTTGCTGCGCTTGCCCTGCCGGACGAGCCTGGTTCTTTTTCAGGAACTTGTCCAGCTTGTTGGCTTTGCCGGCAGGTACTGCCGGGCCGGCCGCCGCGTGTTGCATTGGCACGTTCATGTCTTCCACTCTCACGCTCTGGTCACATGTGATCTGCTCGAGAACGGCGATCCAGCCGTCCACGAACCCCTGGATCTCAGCCTGCTCGAACAACGCCGAGGCATACTGCCAATGGCCGCTGAGCTCGGCCTGCTGACCCTGTTCGACGAACAGCGCCATGTCGAATTTCGACTGCTGCGACACGCTGGGCAGCGCCTCGACGCTCAACCCGTCGATACCCGCGGTGGGCAGTGGCAGGTCGTTCATCACGAACAGCACCTGCACCAGCGGGCTGATGCCCTTGTGCCGAGGTACCCGTGCGGCCTCGACGATCATGTCCAGCGGCAGGTCCTGATGCTCGAATGCGTTGAGCAACTGCTCGCGCCCCTGCGCCAGGAACTGGGCGAAGGTGCTGCCGGGCAGCTGGCGTGAGCGCACCGGCAGGACGTTGACGAAGAAACCGATCAACCCTTCAAGTTCAGGCTGCTGGCGGCCGGCGTAGTCGACGCCCACCACCACATCGTCACTGCGGGTCAGGCGGTGCAGGTAGGCCTGGAAGGCCGCCAGGATCACGCTGTACAGGGTGACCTGGGCCTGCGCCGCCAAGGCGTTGAGTGCCGCGGTCAAACCTTCGCGCAGGCGGAACGGGACCGTGCCGCCCTCATGGCTGGCCTTGGCAGGCCGCGGCTGGCGCAGCGGCAACGGCAACTGCCCGGAGTAGCCAGCCAGGGTCCGTGCCCAGTACTGCGCCTGTTGCTGCAGCACGCCAGCGTCCTGCAGCGCCTGCTGCCAGTGGGCGAAGTCCGAGTATTGCAGCGCCAGTGGCGGCAGCGGCGTGTGGTCCCCCGCACGCAGGCGGGCATAGATTCCCACCAGTTCGTTGGCCATGACCGCCATCGACCAGCCATCGGAGATAATGTGGTGCATCGAATAGAACAGCACATGCTCCTGCGGCCCCAGGCGGGCGAGCTGCATACGCAGCAGCGGCCCCTGATCGAGCACGAACGGATGGGCTTCGTTGGCCAGCGCCTGGGCCGCCACCTGGGCCTCCTGTTCGGCGCGGCTCAACTGCGACCAGTCGTGCAATGGCAGGTCTACGGCCAGGTGTGGTGCGATCAGGGCAACCGGTTCGCCCTCGCTGTCCTGGCCATAGGTGGTGCGCAGCACCTCATGGCGGCCGACCACAGCCTGCAGGCTGGCACGCAGCAGCTCGACCGACAGTTCGCCGCGCAGGCGCAACGCCATGGGCATGCCATAGGCGGCACTCCCTGGGGACAGTTGCTCGACCACCCACAACCGGCGCTGCACCAGCGCCAGCGGCGCCTGGGTGCTGACGGCGCGGGCCTGCAACAGCGGCAGCGCTGGCCGCGCCTGTTCGTCATGGCCCAGGCAGGCGACAAACGCGTCCAGCCGCGGGTGATCGAACAGGGCACGCAGCTTCAGGCCCGGCGCCAGTTGCTGGCGCACCCGCGCCACCACCTGGGTCGCCAGCAGTGAATGCCCGCCCAGGGCGAAGAAGTCATCGCTGCGCCCTACCCGCTCGACGTCCAGCACTTGGGCCCAGATCGCCGCCACCTGCTGCTCGCGCTCACCCTCGGGCGCGACATAGGCATGCCCCTGGCGGTCGGTCTGTGGCTGCGGCAACGCCTTGCGGTCGAGCTTGCCATTGGCGGTCAATGGCAGGCTGGCGAGAAACAGCAGATGGGCCGGCACCATGTGCTCGGCCAGCACCGCCTTGAGCGCGCTACGCAAGCTGTCGCGCAGGCCCTGCTGGGCCTCCAGGCTGCCGGGCAGCGCTTCGGCAGGCACCACATAGGCCACCAGCTGCGTGCCGCCCGGCCCTTCCTGGGCCAGCACCGCGGCTTCGCGCACGACCGCCTGCTCCACCAGCCGGGCCTCGATTTCCCCCAGCTCGATGCGGAAGCCCCGCACCTTGACCTGGTGGTCGATACGGCCGTTGTACTCGATCACCCCATTGCCTGCGCTACGGGCCAGGTCGCCCGTGCGGTAGAGCCGCCCGCCTCCTTGCGCGCTGGTGTCGAAGGGGTCGGGCACGAAGCGTTCGGCGGTCAGCGCCGGGCGGTTGAAATAGCCCCGGGCCAGGCCGGCCCGGCCGACATGCAGCTCACCCCGGCAACCCTGTGGCGCCAGCTCGAACGCTTCGTCCAGCAGGTACCAGGTCAGGTCGTCGATGACCCGGCCCAACGGGCTGGTCACACCGCCCTGCAAGTCGGCGCGGGTCACCGGGCGGTAGGTGACGTGTACCGTGGTCTCGGTGATGCCGTACATGTTGATCAACCGCGGTGTGGCATCGCCGAACTGGTCGAACCAGGGTGCGAGGCTGGCCACATCCAGCGCTTCACCGCCAAACACCACATAGCGCAGGGCAAGTGCCTTGCCCTCGCGGGCGCCGGCACAGGCGGCGCGAATCAGCGGTTTGAACGCCGAAGGGGTCTGGTTCAGCACCGTGACCCGCTCCTGCACCAGCAGCTCATGGAAATCTTCGGCCGAGCGTGCCACGTCCTGCGGCACGATCACCGCCCGCCCGCCATATAGCAGCGCGCCGAACAGCTCCCACACGGAGAAGTCGAAGGCGTAGGAATGGAACACCGTCCAGACATCCCCGGCGTCGAAGCCGAAATCGCCCTGGGTCGCCGCGAACAAGCGCGTGACGTTCTGGTGCGCGAGCAAGGTGCCCTTGGGCTTGCCGGTGGAGCCGGAGGTGTAGATCACATACGCCAGGTTCTGCGGATGCGCACCACTGTCGGGGTTGGCCTCGCTGTAGGCCGACCAGGCGCCCTCGCCGCTGCCCACCTCCAGGCACTGCACCGCCGGGCCGGCCGACAGCCGCTGCTGCAGGTGCGGCTGGGTCAGCACCCACTGCACGCCACTGTCCTCCAGCATGTAGGCCAGGCGTTCGCTCGGGTAATGCGGGTCCAGCGGCAGGTAGGCGCCACCGGCCTTGAGAATGGCCAACAGGCTGACGACCATCTCCAGGCTGCGCTCCAGCGCCACACCAACGCGCACATCCGGCCTTACGCCCAGCTCGCGCAGGCGGTGCGCCAGGCGGTTGGCCCGGCGATTGAGCTGGTCATAGCTCAAGTGCTGGCGGCCCAGGGTTACAGCGATGGCCTGCGGGTTGCGCACCACCTGCTGCTCGATCAGCTGGTGCAGGCAATGGTCTTGTGGATAGTGCGCGGTGCGCGGGTTCCAGGCCTGCACGGTCTGGCGCTGTTCGTCGGCATCGAGCAACGCCACCCGGGCGATTGCCTGCTGCGGCGCAGCGGCGACCGCTTGCAGCAACCGCAGCCAGTGCCGCCCCAGGCGCTCGACGGTCGCGGCATCGAACAGTTCGGTCGCATAGGTCAGCGACGCCGCCAGGGTGGTGCCATTGTCGACGGTGTCCAGGGTCAGGTCGAACTGCGCGGTGCCATGGGCATGCGGCCACAACTCCAGGCTCAGCCCCGGCAGCGTGCGGCGGTCGCCCTGGGCCTGGCCCTGATGGTTGAACATGACCTGAAACAGCGGGCTGTGGCTTTGGCTGCGCTCGGGCTGCAAAGCCTCCACCAGTTGCTCGAACGGCAGGTCCTGGTGCATCTGCGCGCCCAGGGCGGCCTGTTTCACCTGGGCCAGCAAGCCGGCAAAGGTGGTGTCAGGGGCGAATTCGGCCTTCATCACCTGGGTGTTGACGAAGAAGCCGATCAACTGCTCGGTTTCCACCTGCGTGCGGTTGGCGATGGGCACGCCGACACGGATATCGGCTTGGCCCGAGTAACGTTGCAGCACGCTTTGCCAACCCGCCAGCAACACCATGAACAACGTGGCATCGGCCGCCGATGCCAACGCCCGCAACGATTGGGTGAGCGGTGCGTCAAGCTGCAGCGCCAGGCGTGCGCCAGCGTGGCTTTGCACGTTGGGCCGTGGCCGGTCGGTAGGCAGTTGCAGTAACGGCTGCTCGCTGCCCAGTTGGGCGCGCCAGTAGGCCAGCTGGCGGTCGCGTTCGCCGCCCGCCATCCATTGGCGCTGCCACTGGGCGAAATCGGCGTACTGGATCGCCAGCGCCGGCAGTGTCACGGGCTGCCCCTGGCGGTGCCCCTCATACAGTTGCACCCACTCGTCGAGCATGATCGGCACCGACCAGCCGTCGGTGACGATGTGGTGCTGGGTGACGATCAGCACATGCTCGGCCTGGCCCCGCGACAGCAGGCGCACGCGCATCAACGGCCCGTGCTGCAAGTCGAAGGGGCACTGGATTTCCGCGTCGATGCGCGCCTGCACCTGGGCATCGTCCCAGGCCTGCGCATCCTCCACGGCGAACGCCAGTGGCAGGCTGGCGTGGATGACCTGGCGCACCTGGTCGCCGTCCTGGCAGAAGGTCGTGCGCAGCGGCTCGTGGCGCGCGATCAGGTCATTGAAGCTGCGTTGCAGGGCGGGCACATGCAGTGAACCCGTCAGGCGCAGCACGGCCGGCACATGGTACGCCGCACTGTCAGGTTGCAACTGCCAGAGGAACCAGTGACGTTGCTGGCCGTAGGACAGCGCCAGAGGCTGGTCACGGTCCACTTGGGGAATGCCGCCCGGGGTTGCGCGCGCCGCGCCCCCGGCCAGCGCGGCGAAGTCGGCCAGCACTGGGGCCTCGAACACGCTGCGCAGCGGCAGGTCGATGCTCAGGGCCTGACGGACCCGGGAGATCATCTGGGTGGCCAGCAACGAGTGGCCGCCCAGCTCAAAGAAGTGGTCGGCGCGCCCCACGCGGTCCAGCTTGAGCACCTGCGCCCAAAGGTCGGCGACCTGCGCCTCCAGGGTACTGGCCGGGGCCTGGTAGGCCTGTTGCAGCAGACTGGCATCGACCGCCGGTAGCGCCTTGCGGTCCAGCTTGCCGTTGGGCGATAACGGCAATGCCGGAAGGATGAGCAGGAACGCCGGCACCATGTGTTCGGGCAGGCTGCCCTTGAGCGCATCGCGCAAAGTGTCACGCAGCGCCGCTTCGGCCTGCAGGTCGCCGGCCTGCCCAGCCTCGGCAGGCACCACGTAGCCCACCAGTTGCACGCCGTTGGCGGTCGGCTGCGCCAGCACCACGGCTTCGCGCACCAGGGCGTGGCCCAGCAGGTGGCCCTCGATCTCACCCATTTCCACCCGGAACCCGCGGACCTTGACCTGGTGGTCGATCCGCCCGCTGTATTCCAGCACACCATCGGTGCGGTACCGCGCCAGGTCACCGGTGCGGTACAGGCGCCCACCGCCTGCCAGGCTGGTGTCGAAGGGGTCGGGCACGAAGCGCTCGGCGGTCAGCGCCGGCCGGTTGAAATAGCCCCGCGCCAGGCAACCGTTGCCGCCGATCAACAGCTCTGCCACCACCCCCACGGGCGCCAGCGTGAAGCCGCTGTCGCACAGGTAGGTGGCACGCCCACCGATGGCCGTGCCGATCGGTACGCTGGCCTTGGGCAACGCCTGCAAGGCGCTGGCCGAGCAGTCGAACACGGTCGACACCACCGTGGCCTCGGTCGGCCCGTAGGTATTGAGCAGACGCACGCCCGTGAGGCAGGAGGCAAACCAGTCGTTGAGGCCTTCGGGCGGCATGGCTTCGCCGCCCACGTGCACCTGGCGCAGGGCGCCACAGGACGACGCACCGCGCATGTGCGCGGCGAACAGCCGCCAGTACGCGGTGGGCAGGTCGGCCACGGTCACGCCCTGGCGGACGATGGTGTCGGTCAGCGTCTCGATGTCCCAGCGCTGTTCGCCCCGCATCACCACCTGCGCGCCCACGCACAGCGCCGGGTACAGTTGCTCGACGAAGCCGTCGAAGCTGACGGTGGCGAACTGCAACACCTTGTCTTCAGGGGTGAGTCGCGAATACTCCGCGGCCACCTGGCAGAACGCCGACAGTTCGCCACGAGCGATGGCCACGCCCTTGGGCTTGCCGGTGGAGCCGGAGGTGTAGATCACATAGGCCAGGTTGCTTGCCACGGTCAGCGGCTGCGGGTTGCCCTCGTTGCCGCCCGCCAATGCCTCCTGCGCCGCACTCAGGTGCATGCGGCGCACGCCTGCCAGGTCTGGCAGGCTCGACGCCAGTTCGGCCTGGCTCAACAGCAGTTCGATGCCACTGTCCTGGAGCATGTGCACCAGCCGCCCGCGCGGGTAGGACGGGTCCAGCGGCACATAGGCGCCACCGGCCTTGAGAACCGCCAGCAGGCCGACGATCAGTTCGAGGCTGCGCTGCGCTGCGATGCCGACCCGCACGTCGGGGCCCACGCCCTGTTCGCGCAAGCGGTGCGCCAGGCGGTTGGCCCGGCGGTTCAGCTCGCCGTAAGTCATGCTTTGGGCGTCGAGCACCAACGCCGTGGCCTGCGGCCGTGCCTGGGCCTGGGCTTCGATCAGTTGCAGGGTGTCAGGCGCCAGTGCGGTGGCGGTGGGCAGCGGGTTCCAGTCCTGGACCAGCTGGCGCTGCTGCGCGGCATCTACAATCGGCAGCTCGGCAACAGCCACCTCGGCCTGACCGAGGCTGGCCAGCAAGGTCAGCCAGTGCCCCGCCAGGCGCTGGATGCGCTCGGCATCGAACAGGTCGGTGGCATAGTTGAAGGTCGCGGTCACACCGTCCGAGCGCTCCAGGGTGTCCAGCGACAGGTCGAACTGGGTGGTCTGCTCCAGCCACTGCACTTCTTCCACGTGCAAGCCCTGCACGCTGTCACTGGAGACCTTCTCGCCCACATCCAGCAGGTGGTTGAACATCACCTGGAACAGTGGGTTGTGGCCCAGGCCGCGCTCCGGCTTGAGCTGCTCGACCAGCACGTCGAAGGGGATGTCCTTGTTGGCCTGGGCCTGAAGGGTGGTTTCCTTGACCGCGGCCAGCAACTGGCCAAAGGTGTGCGCGGGCACGATGCCGACCCGGGCAATGAGGGTATTGACGAAAAAGCCGATCAGGCCTTCCAGTTCCAGGCGGTTGCGATTGGTGACGGGAATACCGATGTTGAGGGTCTGCCGCCCGCTGTAGCGCGACAGCAGCAGGGCGAACGAGGCCAGGAACACATGGAACAGCGTGGCATTGGCTGCCACCGCCAGGCGCCGCAGCTGGCCGGTCAGTTCGGCGGGCAGTTGCACGTCGATGCGCCCGCCGCGGTAGCTCTGTTGCTGTGGACGCAAGCGGTCGGCAGGCAACTCCAGCACCGCGAAATCGTCCTCCAGGTTGGCCTTCCAGAACGCCAGCTGCGCCTGCAACTGGCCCTCGGCCAGGCGCTGGCGCTGCCAGCCGGCATAGTCGGCGTACTGCACCGCCAGCGCCGGGCGCTGGTCGGCCTGCCCCTGGGTGCGGGCGTTGTACGCGGCGGCCAGCTCGCGCACCATCACGCTCATCGACCAGCCGTCGGAGACGATATGGTGCAACGACACGGCCAGCAGGTGCTCCTGCGCGGAAGTGCGCCACAGCGCGACGCGCAGCAGCGGCCCTTGGGCCAGGTCGAAGGGGCTGGCGAACAGCTGGTCCAAGTGAGGCTTGAGCGCATCGCGTGACAGACCGATCAGGTCCTGGGACTCGATGAGCACCGGCGCGGCCGGTTTCACCACCTGCCAGGGCAGGCCATCGTGCTCGGCGAACACGGTGCGCAGGCTTTCGTGCCGCGCGACCAGCGCATCGAAGGCGGCCTGCAGGGCGCCCAGGTCCAGCGCGCCGCGCAAGGTCACCGCCAGTGGCGTGTTGTAGGCGGTGCTGTCGGGGTTGAGCTTCCAGAACATCCACTGCCGGTACTGGGCATGGGAGACGGGCAGGCGCTCGCTGCGGTCCAGCAGCGCGATGGCGCCGCCGCCGGTTTGCTCCAGGCCTTCGAGTACCTGGGCATACGCCTCCAGGTCACGGGTATCGAACAGCACGCGCAAGGCCACTTCCCGCTGCAACTGCTGGCGGATCCGCGACACCACCTGGGTGGCCAGCAACGAGTGGCCGCCCAACGCGAAGAAATTGTCGTCCAGGCCCACCTGGTCCACTTGCAGCACCTCGGCCCAGATTGCCGCCACCTCCGCTTGCAGCGCGGTTACCGGGGCACGGTAGTCCACCTGGGTGGTCACCGCCTGCGGCAGGGCTTGCAGGTCGACCTTGCCGTTGGCTGTCACCGGCAGGTGCGGCAACAGCATCAGGTACCGCGGCACCATGTGCTCGGGCAGCGTCTGGCGCAGCGCCTGGCGGGTGGCGTCGATGCAGGCCTGCCGGCCCGCCTCGTCCGCAGGCCACGCCCTGGGCACCAGGTAGGCGGCCAGTTGCCGGTTGTCCTGCTCGCCGACCACGCGCACCACGGCGGTGTCCAGCTCGGGTAACTGGCGCAGGCAGTTGTCGATTTCCGCCAGTTCCACGCGATAGCCACGGATCTTCAACTGGCCGTCCATGCGCCCGGCGAACGCCAGTTGGCCGTGGCCATCACGGCGGACCCAGTCGCCGCTGCGGTACAGGCGCCCGCCCTGGCCCGAAGGGTCGGGCACGAAGCGCTCGGCGGTCAGCGCCGGCTGCCCCAGGTAGCCCCTGGCCAGGCCCGCACCGCCCAGGTACAACTCGCCGCGCGCGCCAGCGGGCACCGGCAGCAGGCAGGCGTCGAAAACCTGCGCGCTGAGGTTGCCCAGCGGGCGCCCCAGCAAGGCCTGGCCGTGGACCTCATGGGTCAGCACACCGACCGTGGTTTCGGTCGGGCCGTAGTGGTTGAGCAGCCGCAGCCCCGGTGCCAGCGCGGCGATGCGCGCGATCAGCGCTGGGCTGATGGCCTCACCGCCGACCACCAGGCAGCGCCGAGGCAGGGCATCGCTGCCGGCGGCGAGCATCGCCTGCAGGTGCGAGGGCACCATCTTCACCGCGTCGATGGCATGCCGTTGCAGGTAGTGCGCGTAGGCCTGGGCGTCCAGCACCGTATCATTGCCCAGCATGTGCAAGGTCTTGCCGTTGCACAGGGCGCCGAAGAGCATGGTGTGCCCCAGGTCTGCCGCCGGTGTGGTGACCATCGCCAGGCTGCGCAGTTCGTCGATACGCAGGCGTTCGCCCACGCTTTGCACATAGTTGGCCAGGGCGCCATGGCTGATGGCGACGCCCTTTGGTGTGCCGGTGGTACCGGAGGTGTAGATCACGTACGCCAGGTTGTCGGCGTGCACAGGCACGCGCGGCAACGGCGCCGCCGGGTAATCACCCGTGGGGTCGATACGCTCGATGCCGGGCGCCAGTTCCAGCCGCCCCGCCGGGGCCAGTACCCGCTTGACCTGGCTGTCGGCCAGCATGAAATCCAGCCGCGCCTGAGGCTGCTCCGGCTCCAGCGGCAGGTAGGCAGCACCAGCCTTGAGCACGGCCAGGATGGCGACCAGCATGTCGATGGAGCGATCGGCCAGCACCGCCACCCGCTCGTCGGGCTGCACGCCGGCGCCCAGCAGCACCCGGGCCAGGCCCTCGGCGCGGGTTTGCAGGGCGCCATGGCTGATCTGCTGGCTGCCACTGACTGCCGCCAACTGCTGCGGATCGCGTGCGGCAGCGGCATCGATCAGCGTGTGGACCGCCGCGGGGGCGTCAAACGCCTGGGGCACGACCAAGGGCGCTTCATCGCCCAGCACCAGCTCGCCCACCGGGCCTTGCGCACGCTCGGTCAGGCCCTGTAGCAGGCGCAGCCAGTGCTGGCTGAGCGTCGCCACGGTGTGCGGTTCGAAGCGGTCCACGGCATAGGTGAACACCGCGTGCAGGCGGCCGGCACTCTCGTAGGTGTCCAGCGACAGGTCGAAACGTGCGCTGTGCTTGTCCAGCGCGACTTTTTCCAGGGTCAGGCCGCTGACCAGCTGAATCTGCCCTGCATCGGCGATGGCCGCCTGATGGTTGAACAGCACCTGGAACAACGGGGTATGGCTGGCACTGCGCGGCACGCCCAGGGCCTCGACCAACTGCTCGAACGGCAGGTCCTGGTGGGCCTGGGCCCCCAACGCGGTGTCCTTGACCCGAAGCAGCAGTTGCGCCACGTCCATCAGCGGGTCGATCTCGGTGTGCAGCACCTGGGTATTGATGAAGCAGCCGATCAGGCCTTCCACTTCACTGCGGTGGCGGTTGGCGACCGGTACGCCGACGCGAATGGCCCGCTGGCCGCTGTAGCGCTGCAGCAGCAACTTGAACGAGGCCAGCAGCACCATGAACAAGGTCACGCCATGGGCCTTGGCCAGGCTGGCCAGGCGCGCTGCCAGGTCCGCCTCGAGCTGCAGTTCCACACGCTTGCCGCGCAAGCTGGGCAGCGCTTGCTGCGGGTGGTCGAACGGCAAGTCGAGCGGCGCATGGTCGTCGCCCAGCTTGTCGCGCCAGTACGCCATTTGCCGCTCCTGCTCGCCCGCCTCCAGCCAGCTGCGCTGCCACAGGGCGTAGTCGCGGTACTGGATGGGCAAGGCCGGCAACGACAGCGGTACCTGGCTGCACGCGGCGTCGTACAGCTGCACGAACTCGTCGACCAGTACATTCAGCGACCAGCCGTCGGCGACGATGTGGTGCAGCGTCAACATCAGCACATGCTCTTGCGCCTGCAACTGCACCAGTTGCACCCGCAGCAGCGGCCCTTGCACCAGGTCGAACGGCGCCTGCGCCTCGGCGGCGCCGAGCGTGAGGACCTGCTGCTCGCGCTCGCCGGCCTCGAGCAGGCTGAGGTCGTGGCGGGTGATGGCCACTGCAGCGGGCGGCAGTACCTCCTGCAGCCATTCGTTGGCGTCGGCCCGCAGGCGTGTGCGCAGGCTTTCGTGGCGGGCCACCAACTGATCGAACGCAGCTTGCAGCGCGACAAGATTCAGCTCGCCCTTGAGCCTTACGGCCATGGGCAGGTTGTAGGCCGCGCCCTGTGGGTCCAGCTGCCACAAGAACGCCATGCGCCGCTGTGCATACGAGAGCCGGTCACGGCTGGCCTCGGCGACATTGCCCGGGATCGGAAACACGGCAAAATCCACCCCCTCTCGTTGCAGCGCGGCCAGGAACAAACGGCGTTTTTCCGGCGGCAGTTCAATGAAGCGGCGAGCGAGTTTCAACGAATCTTCGGCATTCATGCGATGCGTCCTTAGCAATAGGAAGCGGGACCAGAGGGTCCAGTCATCCCACAAGGACGAAACTGCGCGAGGCCGATTTAGCCCCTGCAGCCGCGCGGCCGGGCGCCTTCAAATGCGTGCGCCGAACTTGGCCTACGGTGACGTCATGCGGTTATGAATGGAAACCCTGCGGGAAGAGATCAGTAGCGCCAGCAGTGGGTTTCACGCCTGGTGGCGGGAGAAGCGGCGACGGTGATGGATAGGCTATTGGCGGGGCCGCTTTGTGGCCCCGCCAATCAGTCAGACCGCCGCGATCAACGCCTCGGCAAAGCGCTGCGCGACTTCATCGATCTGCTCGCCGCTGATGATCAACGGCGGCAAGAAGCGCACCACTGCACCATGTCGCCCTCCCAGCTCCAGAATCAGGCCACGCTTGAGGCACTCGCGCTGCACCTTGGGCGCCAGGTCGCGGTTAGCCGGTGGGTGGCCCAGCACATCGGGCTGGCCTTGCGGGTCGACCAGCTCCACGCCCAGCATCAAGCCCCGGCCACGGATATCACCCAACTGCGGGTAGTCCCGCTGCAGGCGCTGCAGGTGCCCACGCAACCGTAGCCCCATGGCCTCGGCATGCTCGGCCAGGCGATGCTCGACCAGGTAATCGATTACCGCCGAACCCGCCGCCATGGCCATCTGGTTACCGCGGAAGGTGCCGGCGTGCGCCCCCGGTTTCCACGTGTCCAGCCAGTCGCGGTACACCACCACCGCCAACGGCAGGCTGCCGCCAATGGCCTTGGACAGCGTGACCACGTCCGGCACGATGCCGGCATGCTCGAAGGCGAACATCCGCCCGGTACGGGCAAAGCCGCTCTGAATCTCATCGACGATCAAGGCCACACCCGCCTGCTCGGTGATCCGGCGCACGCCCTTGAGCCATTCGATATCGGCCGGGATCACCCCGCCCTCGCCCTGCACCACCTCCAGGATGACTGCAGCCGGCAGTGGCACCCCGCTTTCCGGATCGAGCAGCAGGTTTTGCAGGTAATGCAGGTTGGCCTTGACCCCGGCCTCACCGCCCAGGCCGAACGGGCAGCGGTAGTCGTACGGGTATGGCATGAACTGCACGCCGCTGCTCAACAAGGCACCCAGCGGTTGCTTGGGACCATGGCTGCCCATCAGGCTCAGCGCCCCCTGACTCATGCCATGATAGGCACCCTGGAAGGCCAACACGGTGCTGCGCCCGGTGGCGCTGCGCACCAGCTTGAGGGCCGCCTCCACGGCGTCGGTCCCGGTCGGGCCGCAGAACTGCACCTTGGCCTCGCGGCGCAGGGCCTCGGGCAGGATGCTGTACAGGTCCTGAACGAAGCGGTCCTTGACCGGTGTGGTCAGGTCGAGTGTGTGCAAGGGGATCTCATCGGCCAGCACACGCTGGATCGCCTCGATCACCACCGGGTGGTTATGGCCCAGCGCCAGGGTGCCGGCGCCCGCCAGGCAGTCGATGAACTGTCGGCCTTCGACGTCTTCGACGTGGATACCCCTGGCGCGCTTGAGCGCCAGCGGGATGCGCCGTGGGTAGCTGCGGGCGTTGGACTCCTGCTGTTGCTGGCGTTGCAGCAACGGTGAGTCGGTGAATTCGTACAGGGCCTGCGACACGCTGGCCGGCGGGACCTGGGCAAGGCTGGAAGCGGTGGACATGGGTAAATCCTCGCAAGCGAGCGAAAGTGCGGGTGTTCGTCGCTTGGAAAACGCTTGAGTGCTGGGAGGATTTAGCGGTTGTTACTGGATTTTACTCACCCTGTGCCGGCCCTTTCGCGGGCTTGCCCGCTCCCACAGGGTCAGGCCCTGTGCAGTACCTGTGGGAGCGGGCAAGCCCGCGAAAGGGCCGGCACAGGCAAGGAAAATCAACTGCTCGAACGCGCCGGCACTTGCAACCACACCCGCAAGCCATCGCTACTGCTGTCGAACCTGAGGCTACCGGCACACCGCTGCACGATCGCCTGCACGATCGCCAACCCCAGCCCGCAACCACCGCTCTGCCCGCTGCGCCAGAAACGCTCGGTAAGGTGTTCCAGATCCGCCTCGGCAATCCCCGGCCCATGGTCACGCACCATGAAGCCCACCTGCCCGTCAGCCATCTGCACCTCCAACTCCACTGCCTGTTCGCCGCCATGGCGCAGGGCGTTGTCCAGCAGGTTGCGCAGCGCGGCCACTGCCAGCGGCGCCGGCATGCCCAGGTAGATCTGCGTGGCCTCTTCAGGCAGGCGCAACACGATACGCCGGTTGTCACCGCCACCGGCGTCCTGTACGGCCTGGCGGGCCACCTGCTCGGCGCTGCACTGCACGCCATCCTCGAACGAAAGGCTGCCCTCCACCCGTGCCAGCATCAGCAACTGCTCAAGGGTACGGTGCATGCGGTCGGCGCCCTGCTCGGCATGCTCCAGTGCCTGCTCGCGCACGGCGCCATCGGTCATGCGCGCCACCTGCAGGTGGGTCTTGATTGCGGTCAACGGGCTGCGCAACTCGTGCGCAGCATCGTCGGTCAGGCGCCGCTCGCGTTCGATGGTCTGGGCAATGCGCAGGAACAGCTGGTTTTGGGTGTCCAGCAACGGTTGCAACTCGCTGGGCAGGCCCGCCACCTGCAACGGCTCCACGCTGTCGGCGCGCCTGCGGCGCAAGGCATCGCGCATGCGGTTGAGCGGTTCCAAGCCCTTGCCCAGGCCGATCCACAACAACCCCAGGCTACCGAGCAGGGCCATCAGCACCGGCGCCGAAGCCGCCAGCAGGATCGACTGGTTCAGCGCTTCACGCTCCATATGCCGGTCGGCGGTGGTGATGCGCACATCCCCATGGTTGTAGGTGAAGGTGCGCCACGAAGCGCCGTCGATGGTCTGGTCGCGGAAGCCGCTGCGCTCGTCATCCATGGTCCCATCGTGCTTGTGGTTGCTGGCGAGGATTTCGCCGCGCAGCGAGCTGACCTGGCAGGCCATGCCGTCCGGCACGCTGAACTGGTCGGCCGAGAAATGCGCCTCGCCGCCCTTGGCCGTCAATGGCTGCGGCAACTGGTCGATCAGCCCGGCGACCATGCGCGCCGAGGCGACCAGCCGTTGGTCGAGGGAAAACATCATCTGCTGGCGCAGGTCGCGCAGCATCCATGCCGCAGCCAGCACCCAGATGATGATAAAGGCACTGCCCAGGATCAGGCTCAAGCGTACCCGCAGGCTCATGGTGCAGCCTCTTCCGGTGCCTGCGCCGGGCCCAGGCGGTAGCCCAGGCCGCGCACGGTCTCGACGATACCGTTGCCGAGCTTGCGCCGCAGGTGGTGGATATGCACGTTCAGGGCGTTGCTTTCCACTTCGTCACTGAAGCCATACACGCAGTCCTTCAACTGCTCGCTGGACAACACCCGCCCGGGGTTTTGCAGCAGGGCCTGCAACAGCGCCTGTTCACGGCGGGAAAGGTCGACCTGCTGGCCGGCCAGGGTCGCCTCGCAACTGCTGGGGTCGTAACGCAGCGGGCCGTGCTCGATCACATTGACCGCCCGCCCCGCCACCCGCCGCAGCAGGGTGTGCAGGCGTGCAGCCAGCTCGCGCAGGTCGAAGGGCTTGAGCAGGTAATCGTCGGCACCGGCCTGCAGGCCATCGACGCGATCGGTGACGGCGTCGCGCGCGGTGAGCACCAGTACCGGCAAGGTCTCGCCTTTTTCGCGCAGGCGGCGCAGCAGCTTGAGGCCGTCTTCGTCGGGCAGGCCCAGGTCGAGGATCATCACGTCGAACTGCGCCGCCTGCAGGATGGCCCGCGCAGCGGCGGCGTTGCCCACCCGGTCGACGGTCAGGCCCTGGGCTGTAAGGCCGGCGCAGATGCCGGCGGCGATCAGGTCGTCGTTCTCGCAGAGCAGAACGTGCATGGTGTGGGCTCCCAGTGGTGTGGCTGGCATTGCACTATGAAGGGATTAAGGGGGGATTATGAACCCTCTGCAGGTGGGCTGGGCGAGCTCAGCGCCTCTGGCCTGTCGACATCCTGCAGCACACCGACGTCCTGCACGTGCACCCTTACGCAACTTTCTGGATGAGCCTTCACTACCGACCGCGCCCCTTCATCACCCTGCAACTGGGCAAGCGCCGGCCAGAAATCACGGCCGAACAACACCGGATGGCCCTGCCGCCCGGCATGCCAAGGCAGGACTATGGTTGACGGACCGGCCTGGCGTGCAAGCAAGCCAAGCGTGGCGGGCGCCACCCAGGGCATGTCGCCCAACACCACCGCTACCGCCCGCGCCTCGCAATCTGCCAGCGAGGCGGCGCCGGCTGCCAGGCTATGGCCCATGCCCTGTGCGCAATCGACACTGGAAATGACCCGGCACGCCGATGGCAAACCCAGCGCCTCTGCCCGTTCGCCGGCGCGCAACACCACCCGCACCTCATCGAACACCGCGCAGGCACGTTCGACACTGTGCACCAGCAGGCTGCGACCGTCCGACATCAGCGCCCGGCGCTTGTCGCCGCCGAAGCGCACGCTGCTGCCAGCCGCCAACACCAACGCCACCACACTCACAGCGCCGCCCGCCCAATCCCGTTGCGCAGGCGCAAGATATCGGCCAGTACCGCCAGGGCGATTTCGGCCGGTGTCTTGCTACCCAGGTTGAGGCCGATCGGCGCGTGGATACGCGCCAACTGGTCGCCACTCAGGCCGCCGATGCGCTGCAAGCGCTCGCGACGCTTGTCAGAGGTGGCCTTCGAGCCCATCACGCCGATGTAGAACGCTTCTGTACGCACCGCTTCAAGCATGGCCAGGTCATCGATTTTCGGATCATGGGTCAATGCAACCACCGCCGTGTCGGCATGGCAACCGCCATTGGCGATAAATTCCGACGGCAGCTCGCGGCGTAGCTCGATGCCGTCCAGGTGCACGCCGTCGAGCACTTCATCACGTGGCTCGCAGAGAATCACTTCGAAGCCCAGGCCTTTGCCGAACTCGGCGCAACAGTGCGCCACGCTGGAATAGCCCGCCAGCAGCAGGCGCTGGGCGGCGCCGACGCGCAGCCGTACACAGGTGGGCTCACGCTGCACCCGCGGCCCCTGGCTGGTGTCAGGCACCAACTGGCGGTTGCCGTCGGGCAGGCGCACTTCGCGCAACAACCGGCGCTGCCCCAGCAATGCGCTTTGCAACTCGCGCAGGTGGGCCTGCACGTCGCACTCGGCCGCCAGGTTTTCCACCAGCACTTCCAGCACCCCGCCGCACGGCAGGCGAATGCCCGAGCGGGGGTCACTGCCATCGCCGTAACGCACAAGGGTGACCGGCTCGGCGAACTCGCCCAAGGCCACACGGTGCAGGAAGTCGTCCTCTACGCAGCCACCAGACAACGAACCCAGCCACTGGCCGCTGGCGTTGACCGCCAGCAGCGACCCCGGTGCACGCGGCGCCGAACCGTAGGTGGCGAGTACCGTGCACAACCACACCTGCTGACCGCTGCACGACCACTGCAAGGCCTGGCGAATCACCTGAAGATCGAGATGCTGCACCGGTTACTCCGCCTGCAGCTCGGCGAGCTGCTGTACCTTCAGGTCACCGGGCAATCCGCCCCAGGCCTGGCGCAGGTAGTTGACCATGTCCGTCACCTGCTGGTCATCCAGCTTACCGGCGAAGCCAGGCATCGGCTGCATGCGCTCGAAGCCGGTGAACTGTTGTTCGCGGATGCCTTCGAGGATGACCTTGACCAGGTTGCGCGAGTCGGCCTGGCGCAGCACGGTATTGCCCTGCATGGCCACGGCGACGTGTGGCTTGCCCTCGCCGTCGACCCCATGGCAGCCGGCGCAAACGTTCAGGTACTGCTGGTGGCCGCGCTGGGCACTGTCGCTCATCTGCGCCAGGGCAACCGGCTGGATGACCTTGGCCGCGGGTGGCTGGTCGCCCAGCAGGTAGGTGGCCATGGCCGCCAGGTCGGCGTCCTCCAGGTGCTGGGTGCTGTGGTGCACCACCGGGAACATCTCGTTGAACATGCTGCCCTGGGCGCTGATGCCGTGCTTGAGGAAGGTGGTCAAGTCTGGCTGGGTCCAGCCCCGCTCAGCCAGGTCCTGCGCCAGCAGGCTGGGCGCCAGGTAACCCGCCAGCAGGCCGCCGCTCAGGCGCTGGTCTTGCTGCAGTGCGCCGATCGCATTGCGTGGGGTATGGCACTCGCCACAGTGGCCCATGACTTCGACCAGGTACTGGCCACGCTGCCAGGCCGGGCTTTTGCCCTCGGCTGGCTGCAGCTGCACGCTCTTGCCATACAACAGGTTCCAGCCGCTCAGGCCCATGCGCACGTTGAACGGGAAGCGCAGCGCCGTCTGCGGGGCCGGGCGGTTGATCGGCGGTACGGTTTTCAGGTAGGCAAGAATCGCGTCCGAGTCTTCGCGCTTGATCAGGTGGTACGAGGTGTAAGGCATCGCGGGATAAAGGTTGGCACCATCCTTGCGCTTGCCTTGCGTGACTGCTGCGAAAAACTCGTCGGCGCTGTAGTTGCCGATGCCGTACTGCTTGTCCGGGGTGATATTGCTGCCGTAGATGGTGCCGAACGGCGAATGGATCGGCAGGCCGCCGGCATACGGTGCGCCACCTTCGGCGGTGTGGCAGGCCATGCAGTCGGCGGCGCGGGCCAGGTATTCACCGCGCTTGACCTGCGCTTCATCGGCAGCCAGGGCCGCCGAACTGACGGCAACACCCAACGCCAGCGCCAATGCGCTACGTACGAAGCCCATGTTCAACCCTCCTTGACCAGGCCGAGGTCGTTGAGCACCTGGCGGGTGGCGTCGTAGTAACGCACGTAGCCTGTGCACCGGCAGATGTGGTGCCCAAGGCTGGCCTCGATGCGGTCTTGCACTTCGCTCTTGTTCAGCGGCTGGCGCTGGGCGGTTTCCACCAGCACGGTAGCGGCGTTGACGAAGCCTGGTGCGCAGTAACTGCACTGGAAGGCGAACAGGTCGACGAACTTCTGCTGGATCGGGTTCAGCGTCAGTTTGCCGGCCTCGTCCTTGCTGGCATGGCCTTCGATGGTGCGCACTTTCTTGCCTGCAAAGTAGTGGGCACCGGTGATGCAGGTGCGCACTTCTTCGCAGGTGCCGTCCGGGTTGTCCACGATCACCACACAGGCGTGGCAGATGCCCTGGCCGCAGCCCAGGCGCGAACCGGTGAGGTTCTGGTATTCGTGCAGGTAGTCGAGCATCGCCAGGTCGTCGGGGACCTCGACCGGGCCGACCGGTTGACCGTTGAGGGTCAGTTGCAGTGGGCGGTTAGCCATTGAGGGCCTCCTTGATACGGGCTGGGGTAATGGGCAGATCGCGCACGCGCTTGCCAATGGCATGCGCAACGGCATTGCCGATGGCACCGACGACCGGGATCATCACCACTTCGGCAATGCCCTTGGACGGGTCGGTGGGTGACAGCGGCGGCAGAATTTCGCTGGTCTGCTGCCACACCGCCACATCGCGCGCATGCGGCAGGCGGTAGCGGTTGAAGTTCCAGTCGCCCTCCCCGGGCCCGCCCTCGTACATTGGCATTTCTTCGGTCAGGGCGTGCCCGATACCCATGGCGATGCCACCTTCGAGCTGGCCTTTGACCAGCTCCGGCACCAGCGCCCGGCCGCACTCGACCCAGCTGTGGTGGTTGAGCACTTGCACTTCGTGGGTGCCCTTGTTGACCTTGACTTCGACAATGGTCGCCACCGGGCTGTAGTAGGTGACCATGGCGTTGTTCAGCTGGGTATCGGGGTACGCCGCGTTCTGCCGGTCGAGCAGGTGATAACCGTGGCTGCTCATCTGCGCTTTCTTGGCGTTGACCGCGCCGTCGCCGTATTTCACGGCCACGGCGTCGAGCGGGAAGCGCTCGCGCACACCGTCGATGACGAAGTCGGCCTCGGCCCAGCTCCAGCGGTTGAAGCCGTGGACGCTCACACCGGTGACCAGGCCCATGTCATGGGCCTTTTGCGCCAGCTGGGCGAACGGGATCGGAGCCAGGCCGTTGCCGGTCAGCTCACCATTGACCCACACAGCGTTCTCGCGGCGCACCACCAGCGGGTTGGCCTGCCCGCCGTAAGGCCCCTGGCGCCAGATGGCCATGGCCGCCGGCCACAGGCCGTGGTTGAACAGTACCCGTGCCGCTTCGCGGGTAGCGTGGCTGAAATAGAACGCCGAGTTGGTCGCCGACGATGGCGACGCCAGCTTGCCCACCCAGCGCGGGTTACGCAGGGCAGCGTCCTGTTCGGGCTGGCTGATCAGGTACGGGTTGCCGCTGGTGGTCAGTTGCAGCTCTGGCCACTCGGTAACGGCAGTGCGCACCTCATCGGCCGAACGGCCAAGGAAGTCGCTGACCACCAGGGCCTGCGAAGTGGACATGCCAGTGCCCAGTTCGGTACCGATGTGGCGCAGGCTGATGCGCCCGTCGCGGCTGAACTCGACGCTGGCCATCGGCGCTTCCGCGCCCGTCCCGAAGTCTTTCTGGCAGATGGCGAAACCCACGCCGTACCAGTGATCCTGGTCCTTGGCATCCATCTGCTGCTTGCGTGCGTCACGGTTGCGCCACCGGTCGTGCACGGCGGCCTTGTCGAGAATTTCGTACAGGCGCAGGGCGCCGGCCGGCACCGCGCCCTGGGTGTTCTTCATGCCCGACTTCAGCGCGTTGGCACGGCGCAGATCGATGGCATCCACGCCCAGGCGGCCGGCGATTTCATCGACCATCATTTCAGTCGCCGCCATGCTCTGCAGGGTGCCATAGCCGCGCATGGAGCCCGCCTCCACGCCACGCGAGTAATAGGCAGTCACCGACAGGTCGTTCTGCGGCATGTAATAGATCGACTGCGCTGCGGTCGCACCCACTGCGGCCACCGACGGGCTGTAGTTGATGCGCCCGCCACCGTCGCAGCTCATGTCGGCGCGGAAAATCTTGAAGCTGTTGTCTTTCTTGTCCACCGCCAGTTGGTAGCGGATATCGAAGGCATGGCGCTTGATGCCGCTCTGGAACTGCTCGTAGCGGTCATTGGCCAGGCGGACCGGTACCCCGTCGCCGTACAACGCAGCCACGGCAGCGTAGAAAACGAAGATGTTGTTGTCCTTGGAGCCGTAGCCCACGGTGTAGCCGGGGTGCATGTTCAGGGTGTTCAGGGCAAACCGCGACGGCTTGATCATGTGCACGCATTCCTGCGCCACTTCGAACGGGCACTGGGTGGCAACCACGAAGTGCAGCGTGCCGCTGGCCCGGTCGTACCAGCCATTGCCGTTGTCCGGCTCCAGCGCGGCAGGTTCGATGGACGGCGTCTTGTAGCGCTCGTCGAACACCAGCCAGTCCTCGGGCGGGTTGTCCAGCTGTTCGGCCATACGGTTGGCGTAGAACAGCCCCTGCTCGGTCAGGTCACCATGCTGGTTGGGCTGTTTCGACCACACCGGCTTGCGGTTGAGGATGGTGGGGAACAGCATGGAATTCTTCAGGCTGGAGAACTCATCGTCGTCGAACGGCGTGGCGCCGCCCACCCGCACGAAGCGGAAGCTGCCATAGGGGTCACGCTGGTACAGCGGCGCCTGGGCGCCGTAGCGGATCGCCTGGTCGTTGAACTGCAGCTTGCGCTTGGCCTGGCGGAAACGCTCGAAATCGTGCCAGATCAGGATTGCCACGGGGTGGCCGATGAACATCGGTACCTTGCCAGGCGGCAGCAGCGGGTCGGGCGAGTGCGCTTCGGGCCAGGCGATGCCGTCCTGTTCCAGGTCGGCGGCGGTGACGACACGGTCTGGTTGCAGGTCTGCCCCCAGCAGGCTCAGGTCATGCCCGGCATAGATGCGGTCAGCCTTGGTGGCCTTGAGCAACAAGGCATGGCCCTGTTGCACCGGCCAGCCCGGCATGTCCTTGGCACGGATGTCGCGGGCGAACACCTTGTCGCCGCAGACCTTGGACAACGCATCGTTACGGAAACGCGCCTTGCCGTCATGGTTCATCCACTTCTGCGGCGAAGCGGTGACGCGTTCCTCCATCAGCGCGGCGAACGCCTGGCTGCCAAGTGGCGCCATGGTCACACCGACACCAGCGACCAGGCCGCCTTGCAGGAAGGCGCGCCTGGAAATATCACGGTTGGACATGCTTGATCCTCTGGGCAGTCGAGGGTCTGCCCTTTCTTCTGATTCTGGGCCTGGCTTGCAGAAAGCTGACCTGAACGTCAACTTTACAGCAATTTAGCGAGGACAGGCAAAGTCAAGCCGACAATATGTCGCGGTGAGTCGGGTTTTAAGCGGGGGATCCGTGCTTGGGCTGATAGGTGTTCGCCTTTGGAGATTCGGCGCTTGGGAGATCGAGCGCCGCCCGCGCGGCGCATCGCGAGCTGCGCTCGCTCCTACGCTTGTTTCGGGCCATTTATGCCTGTGGGATTTGCGCGCGAACGCATTGGCGCATGCCTCAATACCGTGCCGTACAAACAAGGCGGTCGCGCGCGCCTGTCACAGGCGTAACTGGCCTGAAACAAGCGTAGGAGCGAGCGCAGCTCGCGATGCTTATGCCTGTGGGATTTGCGCGCGAACGCATTGGCGCATGCCTCAATACCGTGCCGTACAAACAAGGCGGTCGCGCGCGCCTTTCACAGGCGTAACTGGCCCGAAACAAGCGTAGGAGCGAGCGCAGCTCGCGATGCGCCGCGCGGGCGGCGCTCGATCTCACAGGCGCTGCAAATCCCCCGTCAAACACCGAAAACCCTCACACCCCCTTCAAAACCGCCGTTAACCTTCATTTAATCAACCCCAGCCAGCATGGCCCCATTCCCCGATCTGCCAAGGCGAAGACATGCGCGTTCTCCTGCTCTTCCTGACACTGCTACTGGCTGGCCCCCTGCAAGCCAACCCGTTCGACGTCAAACCCGATTTCCTGCCGGTCGAGCAGGCCTTCGTACTGACCCACGACCGCCAGGCCGACGGCCAGATGCGCCTGTACTTCCAGATCAAGCCGGGCTACTACCTGTATCAGAAGCGCCTCAAATTCGATGGCCTGCCGAGCGATCAACAGCCGCAATTGCCGCCGGCACTCAACCACCACGACGAGTTCTTCGGCGACAGCGCGGTGTACCGTGACCAGCTTGAACTGCTGCTGCCGGCCAACGCCCAGGGCCAGTTGCGCCTGGGCTGGCAGGGCTGCGCCGACGCCGGCCTGTGCTACCCGCCACAAACCACCAGCATCGACCTGGGCGGCAGCGTAGCGCCGGCCGCCGAACAAGCCAGCGACCAGGCCTTGGCCAGCGGCCTGCAACAGGGGCACCTGGTCTGGAGCCTGCTGGCCTTCTTCGGCCTGGGCCTGTTGCTGGCCTTTACCCCCTGCTCGCTGCCGATGCTGCCGATTCTCGCCGGGCTGGTGTTGGGCAACGGTGCCAGCGCCCGCCGCGGTTGGCTGCTGGCCGGGGTCTACGTACTGAGCATGGCCCTGGTCTACGCCGCCCTGGGCGTGGTCGCCGCGCTGCTAGGCGCCAGCCTGCAAGCCTGGCTGCAACAACCCTGGCTGCTGGGCAGCCTGGCGGGGCTGTTCATCATCCTTGCCCTGCCGATGTTCGGCGCCTTCGAACTGCAGTTGCCCGCCGCCCTGCGTGATCGTCTCGACCGGGCCGGGCGAGGCACCCGCGGCGGCAACCTGTATGGTGCGGCCTTGCTGGGCGCGTTGTCCGGGTTGCTGCTGGGCCCCTGCATGACCGCGCCTCTGGCCGGGGCGCTGCTGTACATCGCGCAAAGCGGCGATGTGCTGCAAGGCGCGCTGGTGCTGTTTGCCCTTGGCCTGGGCATGGGCGTGCCGCTGCTGTTGCTGGTCACCCTGGGCAACCGCTACCTGCCACGCCCGGGCGCCTGGATGGACCGGGTAAAGGCGGTATTCGGCTTCGTGTTCCTGGCCATGGCGCTGTACACCGTGCGCAGCCTGCTGCCGGCCAGCCTGCTGCTGGCACTCGCCGGTGCCTGGCTGGTCGCCCTGGCCTGGGCAGCCTGGCCGGCCCTGCAGCGGTTGCCGGCACTGCGCGCAGTGCCGCTGCTGGGGGCGCTGTGGGGGGGCTTGCTGTTGGTCGGCGCGGCAGCCGGCGGCGACGACCTCTGGCAACCCCTGCGCCCATTCGCCGGGGGGGCAGCCGCGCCAGCCACTGCTGCGCATGCCGAGGACAGCTTCGTCACCGTCAGCCGCCCAGAAGACCTGCAACGCGAACTCGATGCCGCCAAGTCTCGCGGGCAATGGGTCATGCTCGACTACTACGCCGACTGGTGCGTGTCGTGCAAAGTGATGGAAAAACAAGTGTTCAGCCGCAGCGACGTGCAGGCCGGGCTGGCCGGCGTGCACCTGCTGCGGCTGGACGTGACCGCCAACAGCCCCGCCAGCAAAGCGCTGCTACAACGCTACCAAGTACCGGGCCCGCCCAGCATCATCTGGATCGGCCCAGAAGGCGAAGAGCGCCGCGCGCGGCGCATCACCGGTGAAGTGGACGCCGCCGCGTTCCAGCAACACTGGGCCCAGACCAGGAGCCAAGGCTGATGCTCACCGTGACCCTGGGGCCGCTGACCATGGCCCTGAACCACCTGCTCATGCTCACCGCGCTGGTGATCGCCAGCGTGGTCGGCTGGTGGGTCGCACGGCGCGGCGGTGAAAGCCCGGAGTCGGCGCTGTTCAACCTGTTTCTGCTTGGCTTGCTCAGCGCGCGGGCGGGGTTCGTGCTGGCGTACTGGCCGATGTACCGGGACGATCCGCTGCAAATCATCGACATCCGTGATGGCGGCTTTCTGTTCTGGTCGGGCCTGGCGGGTATCGTGGGCGGTGCCCTGTGGCAGGGCTGGCGCCACCCAGGCCTGCGCCGCCCGCTGGGCTGGGCGCTGTTCAGCGGCGCGCTGTTCTGGGGCCTGGCCAGCTTTGGCGGGCACTTGTACAGCAAGGGCACCGAACTCCCCGAACTGAACCTGCGCAATGCCGGCGGCCAGCCCGTGGCGCTGCACAGCTACCGCGGTACACCGCTGGTGATCAACCTCTGGGCCACCTGGTGCCCACCCTGCCGGCGCGAAATGCCGGTGCTGCAGCAGGCGCAGAGCGAATACCCGAACGTGACCTTCCTGTTCGTCAACCAGGGCGAAACCCCGGAAAACGTCAGCACCTTCCTCGCCACCACCGGCCTGAGCCTGACCCACGTGCTGTTCGACGGCACCGGCCTGCTGGCCCAACGCGTCGGTTCGATGGCCCTGCCCACCACGCTGTTCTATGACGCCCAGGGGCGGCTGGTCGGTAGCCACCTGGGGGAGTTGTCCCGGGCCAGCCTGCGCCATGCCCTGGAACCTTTCGAGCGGGCCGCTGCGCCCGCCCCTGCCGCACAAGGAAACTGAAATGCGATTGACTGCACTGTTGCCCCTGTCCCTGGCCCTCCTGGCCGCCCCCGCCTTGCAGGCCGAAGAGCTGCCCAAGGCGGTTCAGCAACTGCAAGCCAAGGGTGCCGTGATCAAAGGCAGCTTCGACGCCCCCAACGGCCTGCGCGGTTACGCCGCCGAGTACCAGAACAACGCCCTGGCCCTGTACCTGACGCCCGACGGCAAGCACGTACTGGTCGGCAACCTGTTCGACGAACAGGGCAAGGACCTGAGCGCAGAGCCGCTGGAAAAGCTGGTGTATGCGCCGATGAGCAAGGAAATCTGGGCGAAGATGGAGAAAACCGCCTGGATCGCCGATGGCAGGGACGATGCACCGCGCAAGGTGTACCTGTTCAGCGACCCCAACTGCCCGTACTGCAACATGTTCTGGGAACAGGCACGGCCTTGGGTCGAGTCGGGCAAGGTGCAGTTGCGCCACATCATGGTCGGCATCATCCGCGAAGACAGCCCAGGCAAGTCGGCCGCCCTGCTGGCGGCACAAGACCCGGCCAAGGCTTTGCACGCGCATGAGAAGGCCGGCAAGGCCAGCACCCTGACAGCGCTGAAGCAGGTGCCGCCGGCGGTTCAGCAAAAGTTGGCGGCAAACATGGCGTTGATGGAAGAGATGGGGTTGCAGGCCACCCCAGCGATTTTCTACCAGGATGATCAGGGTCAGCTGCAGAGCCAGCAAGGCGCACCACGGCCGGAGATGCTTGGGAAGATTCTTGGCAAGCGCTAGCGCCTGAGGTGAGTGCTGTAAATAGCGAGCGCCGCCCGCACGGTGCTCGATCTAGAATTCGGCAAAAAAGCTATACCTTGTAACACTTAATTGCGCACCAGAACTATCGATACCGCTCATCACAAATAGAGTATTCATAATAAAAATTCCTATACGCCTTACAAGCCAGTAGGAAACGGCCCACACCAAAAACTGAAAAGCCCCGCCCAATACCACTAATCAATTAATTGTCAGAAACATCCTTCAGACGCCCCTCACAACAAGCATCACCCCCCAACAAACGCACCTACTGCTAGAAACTGAATATTCAGCGGAAAAACTTGACACCCCTCAATCCTGACAATAAAAGATTTCGCAGCAGACATTCAGCGCCCAACCGCCGTACATGAGGGCTTGGTTCCAAAATAGCACCAGGCGTAATGTCTTCTTCATGACCTCCGAGGGGTGCATACCATGAGACGAACAAGAAGAATAATTTCGGTCGCCAGGCTACTACTCGTTGAGCACTTAAGAGAACCTACCGCACTGCTGTGGACTGCAGTAGCACCGTGCATGATGTTCATGATCATGAAGCAGAACGCTTCATTTACGGGCCTGTCAGCTTCCAGTTATACGCACTCCGCGGCCTGGTTTTACGCCTACATCTCCGCAAACGTCGCCTTTTTCGGCCTGAGCTTCTACTTGATTGGCAGACGGGAGAGCGGTTTTGTCCGTTCATTCATCTACCGACGGGAGGCCATCACGCTGTTCCTGACGTCACATGCCCTCAGCTATAGCGTGATCAGCCTGCTGTATTCAAGCGCCTTCTACATCATCACCAAGCCACTGTACGGCCCCTACTCGCTGCCAGAATTCCTGCATCTCACAACGGCTTTCTACACAAGCTTTTTACTATTTTCCTGCATAGGCCTGGCCATTGCTGCGCTGCCGATCAGGTTCAGTACCGCCGGCACGGTATTTTCATTCCTTTCATTTCTCATGCTCTTTTCTGGTTACCTGGGTAGCGCACCTTCCAACACCTCGCACTGGCTCGGCGCGATCAATCCGCTTTACTTGAGCGCAAACATCATCAATGGGCAGCTATCACTCAGCGTGAGCTTCTCTGCAGCCGTTGCTGCCTCAGCAATAGGGTTTTATGTCACAGCGAAGTTATTCAGAATCCAACCCATCTGGAGTCGATATTGAATGAATCTTTTGACGCTCGACAAACTCAGCTTTTCCCACCCCGACACGCCGCTTCTCCAGAATATCTCGCTGAGCCTAAGCGAAGGTGAGGCAGTCGGAATACTGGGATGCAACGGCGCGGGCAAAACGACACTTTTCGATTTGATATGCAATGTCAGAAAGCCTAGCCAAGGCAATATCATCAACGTTTCCAAGTGCCAGCTTTACCTGACGCAAGTACTAACACCACCGCCGCTGCTGAAAATGGGCGAGGCCTATGAACTGATCACCCAGTTGAATTCAACATCGGCACCCAGTCACCATCAGGCCCTTGCGCGCCTCTGCCAATGGTCGCCTGCGTTGTCAAAGCGCTACGCCAACCTCTCTGAGAAAAAGGCATCGACCTGCAGTTACGGCGAAATCCGCAGTTTCATCACCCTCACACTACTGCTCATGGATGGTGACCTGATCATCCTCGACGAACCGACCGCCGGCATAGACCCTGAGTTTCGACACTACATCTGGCTGGGCATAAAGAACGCGTGTGCAGATGGGGCCAGCGTGTTGGTATCGTCTCACCACACCGAAGAAATCGTAACGAACTGCCACCGGTTCTACATGCTTGCACACCAGCGCATCGAGCCGTTCGGGAATGGTGAAGCGTTTCTGACCCGCTACAGCGCAAAGTCCTATGATGAAGCTTTTATCAACGCTGCGATGTAAATCCAGTCATCTAGTTTGCATGGCGCGCCCCCGCCGCCAGACATTGGCGGTGGGGGCATAGCCTGCGGTTTACAACCCCTCCAGCTCCGCCATCAGGTCACTTAGCCGATCGACCTTGTCGTCATCCAGCGCACTGCCCTGCAGCCCCTGCACATACTCGGCCAGCTCCGCCACGGTGCTGCACTCGAACATCGCCCTCAGCGGCACGTTCAACTGCAACTGCTTCTGCACCCGCGAGGCTATCTGCGTGGCCAGCAACGAGTGCCCGCCCAACTCGAAGAAGTTGTCGTGCACCCCGACCCGCTCAGCCTTGAGCACATCGGCCCAGATACCCGCCAGTACGTCTTCCAGCTCATTGCGCGGTGCCTGGTAGGCCTGGCCGCGCTGGCCGCCGATGTCGATGGCGGGCAGGGCCTTGCGGTCCAGCTTGCCGTTGGCATTGTGCGGCAGGCTGTCGAACCAGCCCCAGTGCAACGGCACCATGTACTCCGGCAACTCGGCGCGCAGGCGTTGCTTGATCCGCTCCAGCAATTCAGCGTCCCCGGCAATGCCCTGGTGCGCAACCAGGTAACCGACCAAGTGCTTGCCATTGGCACCCTCCTGTACCCCCACGGCAGCATCGCGGATTTGTGCCTGTTCGTGCAGGCGCGCCTCGATCTCGCCCAACTCGATGCGATAACCGCGAATCTTCACCTGGTGGTCGATGCGCCCAACGTACTCCAGCACACCGTCCGGGCGCTGCCGCGCCAGGTCGCCAGTACGGTACAGGCGCTCGCCCGGCGCACCGTACGGGTGCGGGATGAACGCCAGTGCCGTGCGCACCGGGTCGCCAACGTAGCCACGGCCAACGCCGGTGCCAGCCACGCAGAGTTCACCCACCGCGCCCAGCGGCACCAGTGCCTGATCGTCCCCGCACAGGTACAGGCGGTTGTTGTCGGTTGGCGTGCCGATCGGCAAATAGGCGCCTTGAGTCGAGGCGGCATCGACCCGGAAGAACGCCACGTCATCCGAGCACTCCGCCGGGCCATAGGCGTTCACCAGCCCCACCTGCGGGTAGCGCTGCAGCCACTGCGCGGCCAGCTCCGGTGGCATGGCCTCGCCGGTTGGCAGCATCCAGCGCAGGCTATCGAGCGCCTGGTGGTCGTTGGCCAGCATGCCCTGGATCAGCGATGGCACGCTTTCCAGCACGGTGATGCCACTGGCCTGCACATGCGCCAGCAGGCCCTGCGGATCATGGGCGATGGCGTTCGGCACGATCTGCACGGTAGCCCCGAACAGCGGCGCAGCCAGGAACTGCCACACGGAAATGTCGAAACTCTGCGACGCCGTCTGGGCTATCACATCCTGCTCGCTGAGGCCCAGGTAAGGCACCTTGCTCAACTGGTTGTTGAGCATGCCGCGCTGCTCGACCATCACGCCTTTGGGCAGGCCGGTGGAACCTGAGGTGTAGATCACGTAGGCCAGGTTGTCCGGCCCGCTGTGAATCCCAGGGTTGTGGCTGGCGACCTGGCTGGCCTGGATTTCCTCCCACACCAGCAGTTGCGGGCGCGCCTGCGTGGGCAGCGCACTCAACAGTTGCCGCCCTTGCTCGGCACAGGCGGCACTGCACACCAGCACCGGCGTGCGGCTGAGCTCGATGATGCTTTGCAGGCGCGCCGCCGGCAGGCCAGGGTCCAGCGGCAGGTAGCCGGCGCCGGCCTTGAAGCTGCCGACGATCATGCCCAGCAGCGGCAAGCCGCGCTCGGCCAGCAGCGCCACCGGCTGGTCGACCTTCACGCCGGCCAGGATCAGTGCGTGGCCCAGGCGGTTGGCGGCCAGGTTCAGACCGGCATAGTCGTAGGCGGCTTGCAGGCAGCGGGCAACCACGCGCTGCGGGTGCGCGGCCACTTGCGCTTCGAACTGGGCAACGTAGCTTTGCTCCAGCGGATAAGCCCGCCCGGTGCTGTTGCAGTCTTCCAGCAGGAAGCGCTGCTCTTCGGCGCCCAGCAACGGCAGTTCGCTCACCTCTCCGGCAAAGCCCTCTACCAGCGCCAGCAACAGCCGCTTGAACTCGGCCAGCAGGCGCTCGACGGTCGGGTAGTCGAAGTAGCGGTGGTCGAACGACAGGTGCAGGCCCAGGTCATCGCCGGGGTAGCACACCGCCGTGAGCGGGAAGTTGGTGTGGGTACGGCCCGAGTCGGAGCTGGCGTTCAGGTGCTGCGCATGGTCGAGCACGGCGGTTTCCACCGGGGCGTTCTCGAACACGAACAAGCTGTCGAACAGCGGCTGGCCCTTGGGCAGTTGGCTGCACTCCTGGATCGCCACCAAGGGCAGGTACTCGTACTCGCGCAGCTCCATGTTGCTTTGCAGCAGGCTGTGCAACCACTGGCGCACGCTGCAACGCTCCCCGGCCAGCGGCAGGCGCACGCGCAACGCGACGCTGTTGATGAACAGGCCCACGGTGCGCTGCATCTGCGGCATGCTGACCGGGCGGCCGGCCACGGTCACGCCAAAGGCCACGTCACGCTCGCCACTGTAACGCGCCAGCAGCAGCGCCCAGGCCGCCTGGGCAAAGGTGTTGACGGTCAGCTGGTGCGCCTGCGCCAGTTCGCGCAGGCGCACGCCCTCGCTCACCTGCAAGCGGGTATGGCAGTCGCCCACGACCATGCCGCTGCCGGCATGGTCATGGCGCAATGGGCGGTCACTGGGCAGCGCCGTGGCGCGCTCGAACCCGGCCAGGTTGGCCTGCCACCAGGCCCGCGCATCGTCCAGCCCCTGGCGTTGCAGCCAGCCAATGTAGTCGCGGTAACGCGGCGGCACCGGCAACTGCGCCTGGCGGCCCTCGCCAAGTGCCTGGTAAACCTCAAAGAAGTCGTTCATCAACAGCGAGCGGCACCAGGCATCGATCAGGATGTGGTGGTTGCTCATCATGAACCAGTAGCGCTCGTCTGCCACGCGCACCAGGCGCAGGTGGAACGGTGCCTCGCTGAGCAAGGCGAAGCCCGCCTCGCGCTCCTGCTTGTGCAAGGCTTGCAGGCGTTGCTCCTGGGCAGCCTCGGCAAGCCCGCGCCAGTCCTGATAGTCGACGGCCAGGTCGCCCGGTTTGTGAATGATCTGCAACATCGCCTCACCGCTGTTCCAGCTGAACGAGGCGCGCAGTGCTTCGTGGCGCGCCACCACGACCTGCCAGGCCTGGGCGAAGCGATCGGGGTCCAGCGCACTGTTGATGCGGTAGCGGTCCTGCATGTAGTACAGGCCGGTGCCCGGCTCCAGCAGGGTATGCAGCAGCATGCCCTCCTGCATCGGGCTCAGCGGGTACACGTCCTCGATCTGCGCTGCCGGCACCGGCAGGGCGTCGATCTGCGCTTGCGTCAGGTGCGCCAGCGGGAAATCCGAAGGGGTGAAACTACCATTGCCCTCGGCCAGGCAATGCTCCACCAATGCCAGCAGCTCCAGGCGGTAGGCTTCGGCCAGCGCGGCAATGGTCTGCCTGTCGTAGCGTTCGGCGCTGAAGGTCCAGCGCAGCTGCAGGGCGCCGCCATACACCTGGCCATCGACACTCAGCCAGTTGGGCAGCGGCGCGTCGGGGTCGTGGGCCAGGCCGGCCGGGGCATCCAGCGGCTGGAACAGCGCCGCGCTGTCGAACTGCTGGTCGAACTGGCCCAGGTAATTGAAGGTAATGCGTGCCTGCGGCAACGCCGCCATCTGCTCGCGCCCGGCATCGTCTGCCAGGTAGCGCAGCACGCCGTAACCCAGGCCTTTGTGCGGCACCTGGCGCAGCTGCTCCTTGATGCGTTTGATCGAGCCTGCCCGCGCGGCGTCATCCTCACCGGGCACCGGGCGCAGGCTCAACGGGTAGGCATTGGTGAACCAGCCCACGCTGCGGGTCAGGTCCATATCCTCGAACAGCCCATCGCGGCCATGGCCTTCCAGCTGCACCAGCACGCTGTCGTCCCCACTCCAGCGGCACATGGCCCGCGCCAGCGCGGTCAGCAGCAGGTCGTTGACCTGCGTGTGGTAGGCAGCCGGGGCCTGTTGCAGCAACTGCCGGGTCTGCTCGGCGTTCAGGCCGGTCGTCAGGGTTAGCGCGTGGCGGTGCAGGTTACCGCCCTGGGGGTGATCGCAGGGCAGCTCACGGCGGACACCCCCCAGTTGGCTTTGCCACCAGCCCAGCTCGTCACGCAACGAATCGCTGCCGGCATAGCTGGCCAGGCGCGCGGCCCAGTCGCCCATGGCATGGGTCTTGGCGGGCAGTGGCTGGCCACGGTACAGCGCCTGCAAGTCTTCCAGCAGCACACGCCAGGACACACCATCGACCAGCAGGTGGTGAATCGCCAGCAGCAGGCGCTGGTGGCCCTGGCCGTCCGTCACCAGCAGGCCGCGCAGCAGCGGGCCCTGCTGCAAGTCGAGGCTGCGCTGCACATCGCTGTACAGCGCCTGGCAATCGGCAAAATCGGCGACGGTGGCAGCCCACAACAGCTGATCCTCAGCCGGCTGGGTGTAGGCAGCCTGCCAACGGCCCGCGGCGGCACTGAAACGCAGGCGCAGGCTGTCGTGGTGCTGCACCAGCGCGGCCAGCGCCTGCTCCAGCGAGGCTTTATCCAGCGGCTGGCGCAGGGCCAGCAGCAGCGCCTGGTTCCAATGCTGTGGCTGCGGCACCTCGCTGTCGAAGAACCAGTGCTGGATCGGCGTCAGGCCAACCTGGCCCTCGCGCAGCCCCTGGTCGATGCTGCTGTGCGCTTCGCTCTGCCTTGCCACAGCGGCCAGCGTCTGGATGGTCTGGTGCTGGAACAGGTCGCGTGGCGTGAACTGCAGACCGGCCTGCCGCGCCCGGCTGACCACCTGGATCGACAGGATCGAATCGCCGCCCAGTTCGAAGAAGTTGTCCTGCACCCCCACCTGGGCGACGTTGAGCACCTCGCCCCAGATCTGCGCCAGCCGAGCTTGCACGTCATCGCCAGGGGCCTGGTAGTGCTGGCGGGCTTGCTCAAGGTCCGGTAGCGGCAGGGCGCGGCGGTCGAGCTTGCCGTTGCCCATCAGCGGCAGGCTGTCAAGCAGCACCAGGTGCGCAGGCACCATGTAGTCTGGCAAGTGCTGGCGGGCCTCGGCCTTCACGGCTTCGCGCAGGCAGTGCTGCGCCTCGTTGTCGGCTGCGGCCTGCTGGCACACCAGGTAGCCCACCAGCTGCTTGCCGCCTGGCAGGTCGAGGGCCAGTACCACTGCCTCGTCGACATCGGCGTGTGCCTGCAGACGGCTTTCGATCTCGCCCAGTTCGATGCGGAAACCGCGAATTTTCACTTGCTGGTCGGCGCGGCCAACATACTCGACCAGGCCATCGGCGCCCAGGCGTACCAGGTCACCGGTGCGGTACAGGCGCCCACCTGCGCTGCCGAACGGATCGGCAACGAAGCGCTCGGCGCTCAGGCCCGGGCGATCGTGGTAGCCCTGGGCCAGGCCGGCGCCGCCGACATACAGCTCACCGATACCCCCTTGCGGCAACAGCGCCAGGTCTTCGTCGAGGATGTAGGCCGTGCGGCTGCCGATGACCTGGCCGATCGGCACACTGCCCAGCGCTGCGGGCAGCACCTCTGGGGCCAGGCAGGCCAGCGGCATGACCACGGTCTCGGTCGGCCCATAGGCATTGAAGAACTGCTGGGGCGCGAATGCCTGGCGAATACGCTGCAGGTGCTCACCGGTCAGCGCCTCGCCACCGGTGATCACCAGGCGAACCGGCAGCTGCTCGCCCTGGCCGCCCAGGTATTGCGCCAGTTGGCTCCCGTAGCTTGGGGTAAAACCAAGGATGCTCACCTGCTGCTCACGCACCAATTGGCATATTTCCTCCGCACCCCACTGCCCCTGGGCACGCAACACCACCCGCGCACCGCACAACAGTGGCACCCACAGCCGCTCGCTGGCGGCGTCGAAGTTGATCGAATAGAAATGCAGCTCGCAATCGTCGCTGCGCATGCCGAACGCGGCGCTCACGGCCTGGCAGTGCATGGCGAATTCGCCATGGCTGACGACCACGCCCTTGGGTTTGCCGGTGGAGCCGGAGGTGTAGATCAGGTAAGCCTGGTGCTGCGGCAGGCTGAGGTTGTCCAGCGGCGCAGCGCTGTAGGCCGCCAGGCTGGCTGCGTCGTCTTCCAGGCTCCAGCGCGCCACACCTTCGGGCAATTCGCCCAGGCTTTGCAGCAGCTCGCGCTGGCTCAGCAGCAGGCCGATACGGCTGTCCTCGATCATGTAGCGCAGGCGGTCGAGCGGGTATTCAGGGTCCAGTGGCACATAGGCGCCGCCAGCCTTGAGGATGGCCAGCAGGCCAACCACCATTTCCAGCGAGCGCTGCAGCGCCAGGCCTACCCGCACCTGCGGCCCGACACCCCGTTCGCGCAGGGCCCGGGCCAGGCGGTTGGCGCGCTGCTCGAGCTCGGCATAGCTCAGGTGCTGGCCGGCGAAGGTCAGCGCCCCGGCCTGCGGCGTGCGTGCGGCCTGGGCCGCGAACAACCCGTGCAGGGTCTGCCCGAGGCCCAAGTGCGGGTCGCCCTGCAACTGGCCCAGCAGTTGCTGCTGCTCGCTGCTGCTCAGCATCGGCAGCTCGCACAGGCGCTGTTGCGGGTTGTCGAGCAGCCCGACCAGCAGCTGTTGCCAGTGTTCGGCCATGCGCGCGATACGCGGCTCATCGAACAGGTCACGGCTGTAGGTCAGGCAGCAGCCCAGGCGGCCATCCAGGTCGGTCACTTCCAGGTACAGGTCGAACTTGGTGGCGCTGGCGTCGTTGACCAGGTAATCCACCTGCATGCCGGCCAGGCTGCGGCTTTGCTGGAAGGCCCAGCGCTGCACGTTGCACATCACCTGGAACAACGGGTTATAGGCACTGCTGCGTGGCGGTTGCAGGGCCTCGACCAGTTGATCGAACGGCAGGTCCTGGTGCGACTGGCCTTCGATGGCAGCCTGGCGCACCTGCTCCAGCAAGGCGCTGGCGCTCATCTGCCCATCCAGTTCGCAGCGCAGCACCTGGGTATTGAGGAAGGCGCCGATCAGCCCTTCGCTTTCCGGGCGGATGCGGTTGGCCACCGGCGCACCGATGCGCAGGTCGCGCTGGCCACTGTAGCGGTGCAGCAAGGCAGCCAGGGTGGCCGTCATGGTCATGAACAGGGTCAGGCCACGCTGGCTGTTGAAGGCATGTACGCGCTCGACCAGGGCCGGGT
Organism: Pseudomonas sp. BJP69; assembly: GCF_007633355.1. Classification (NCBI taxonomy): domain Bacteria; kingdom Pseudomonadati; phylum Pseudomonadota; class Gammaproteobacteria; order Pseudomonadales; family Pseudomonadaceae; genus Pseudomonas; species Pseudomonas sp. BJP69. The sequence goes on along the minus strand of NZ_CP041933.1, from coordinate 1,793,401 downwards.
CGAGCTCGAAGCGGTACAGCCCGCCCCGGTGGCTTTGCACCGCCGGGCGTGGGCGGTCGGCGGGTAACGCCAGCACCGGGTGCTCGGTGCCCAGGCGCGTTTGCCAGTAGGCCAGTTGGCGAGCGCCCTCGCCGCTTTCCAGCCATTGCCGTTGCCACACGCTGTAGTCCAGGTACTGCACCGGCAGTGGCGCCAATGGCGACTCGCGGTCGTCGACAAAGGCCTCGTACAGTTCACCCAGCTCGCGGGCGAAGATGTCCATGGCCCAGCCTTCGGTCACGATATGGTGCAGGGTCAGCACGAAGAAGTGCTCGCGCTCTGCGGCCTTGACCAGGCAGGCGCGCAGCAGCGGGCCGCGTTCAAGGTCGAACGGCTGGTGCGCCTGGTCGTCAGCCAGCTGTTGCAGGCGTTGCGCACGGGCAGCGCCGGGCAAGGCGCTGAAGTCCTGCCAGTGCAGGTGCAGGCCGCTGTCTTCGGCCACGCACTGGTAGGGCACCCCGTCGATGCTGGGGAACGTTGTACGCAGGGCTTCGTGACGCACGATCAGCGCGTGCAGCGCCCGCTCGAACGCCTCGACGTGCAAGGTGCCGCGCAAGCGCGCCATGCCGCCCACGTTATAGGCCGGGCCGTCGGGCTGCATTTGCCAGAGGAACCACATGCGCTGTTGCGAATAAGACAGCGGCACCGCCTGGCGGCGGTCTACGCGGGCGATCTGCCCTTGCAGGTTGCGCTGGCCATTGACCTGGATGCGGGCTACCTCGGCACAGAATGCGCCCAGCTCGCTGGCCTCGAACAGGGCCTTGAGCGGCAGCTCCACGTCGCACGCATGGCGCGTGCGGGAAACGATCTGTGTGGCCAGCAGCGAGTGGCCACCCAGGGCGAAGAAATCATCGCGCAGCCCTACACGGGGCAGGTTCAGTACATCGCGCCAGATGCCAGCGACCTGCTGTTGCAGTGCTGTTTGCGGCTCGACGTGCTCACGCTGCTGCCACACCGGCGCGGGCAGCGCCTTGCGGTCGACCTTGCCGCTGGGGCCCAGGGGCATGTGCGCAAGGGCAATCAGCTGCGCCGGCACCATGTACGCCGGCAGGTGCTCGGCCAGTACCGTCAACAAGGCTTCGGCCTGGGCGCTGCCGCTGTAGTAGCCAACCAGTTGCGCGCCGACCGCATCGTTGTGGACCAGCACCAGCGCCTGCTCGACACCCGCTTGCGCCAACAGGCAGGCCTGGACTTCTTCAGGTTCAACGCGCAACCCCCGTACTTTCACCTGCTGATCCAGACGCCCGAGGTATTCCAGCGCTTGCAGCTGAACCTGCCAACGGGCGCGGTCACCACTGCGGTACAGGCGCTGGCCATTGCCATCGGCCTGGGGTACGAAACGCTCGGCGGTAAGCCCTGGGCGCCCCAGGTACCCACGGGCCAAGCCCGCACCGCCGAGGTACAACTCACCCGGCACGCCGGGTGCGGTGAGTTCGAGTTCGTCATCCAGTACCCGGCACAGCACGTTGGCCAGCGGCCGGCCGATGGGCGAACGCTCGCCGTCCGTGGCCTGGCAATGCCAGTGGGTGACGTTGATGGCGGTTTCGGTCGGGCCGTAGCGGTTGTGCAGCTGCACGTGCGGCAGCAGTTGCAGCACCCGGTCGCGCAGCGCCGCCGACAAGGCCTCGCCCCCGGAAAACACCCGGCGCAGGCTGGCGCAGCCCGCGGCCTGTGGTTCCTGGACAAACACCTGCAGCAGTGGCGGCACAAAATGCAGGGTGGTCACGCCATGCGCCTGGACCAGGGCCGCAATGCGCTGCGGGTCGCGGTGCTCGCCAGGGCCGGCGAGCACCAGCTTGCTGCCGGTGATCAACGGCCAGAAGCACTCCCACACCGACACGTCGAAACTGATCGGCGCTTTCTGCAGCAGCACATCCTCGTCGCCCAACCCATAGCTGGCCTGCATCCAGTGCAAACGCTCGGCCAGCGCCGCGTGAGTATTGCCCACGCCTTTGGGCTGGCCGGTGGAGCCGGATGTGTAGATGACGTAGGCCAGGTTGTCACCTTGCAGGTGCAAGCCGGGGGCCTGGCTGGGCCAGCTGTCCAGGTGCAGCTGGTCGAGGGCGATGGTGCTGACGCCATCGACCTGTGGCAGCTTGCCCACCAGGCTGCTGTGGCTGAGCAACAGGCCAGCATCACAATCGGCCAGCATGTACGCCAGGCGCTCGGCGGGGTAATCCACGTCGAGCGGCACGTAGGCGCCGCCGGCCTTGAGAATGGCCAGCAAGCCGACCAGCAGTTGCGGCGAGCGCTCGAGGGCGATGGCGACGCACGTGTCAGGACCGACACCTTTGTCGCGCAGGTAGTGGGCCAGGCGGTTGGCCTGCTGGTGCAGTTCGGCGTAGTCCAGGCTGCCACCCGCCCATACCAGGGCGGTACGTTGCGGGGTCAGGCGGGCCTGCTCGTTGAGTTGCTCGACCAGCAGTTGCTGCGGCGCGGCGGCTTCGGCCTGGCCCCAACCCAACAACTGGCGCCGGCCCGCCTCGTTGAGCAGTTGCACCTCGGCCAGGGCCAGGTCGGGCGCGGCGCACACTTGCTCCAGCAGGGCCAGCAACTGCCCGGCCAGGCGCTGGATGGTGCTGGCCTCGAACAGTTCGTCGGCATAGTCGAACGCCAGGCTCAACCGGCCCTGGTGGTCCTCTTCACTGTGCAGCTGCAGGTCGAACTTGGCTTCGCGGCTGTGCCACGGCAACTCTTCGGCCAGCAGGCCGGGCAGGCGGCGCAGTGCCGACAGGTCGCGTTGCTGGTGGTTGAACATGACCTGGAACAGGCCCTGCTCGCGGGCTTGCGGCAAGGCCTCGAGCAACTGCTCGAACGGCAGGTCCTGGTGGGCCTGGGCCTGGAGCGTGGCCTGGCGCACCTGCGCCAGCAGTTGGCTGAACGGCATGCGGCCATCGAGTTGCGCGCGCAGCACCTGGGTGTTGATGAAGAAGCCGACCATGCCCTGGGTTTCCAGGCGCGGGCGGTTGGCATTCGGCACGCCGACGCGGATCTCGGCCTGGCCGCTGTAGCGCTGCAACAGTGCCTGCCAGCCGGCCAGCAGGACCATGAACAGGCTGGCCTGCTGCGCCTGCGCCAGGCCCTTGAGGGCTTGGCTGAGCGTGGCGGGGACCTTCACGCTGAAACGCGCAGCACTGAATGTGCGCTGGTTGGCCCGGGGTTGGTCGGGGCACAGGTCAAGCACGGGCAGTTCGTCACCGAGCTGGGTCTTCCAGTACTGCAGTTGGCGTTCGGCTTCGCCGTCGGCCAGCCACTGCCGCTGCCAGTTGCCGTAGTCCGCGTAGCCCAGGGGCAGCGGCGCCAACGCTGCCTCCAGGCCCTGGCAGTGAGCGGCATACAATTTGGCGAATTCATCGAGCAGGATGTTCAGCGACCAGCCATCGGCCACGATGTGGTGCAGGGTCACCCACAGCTGATGGTCTTCATCGTCGAGCCGGGCCAGGGTCACACGCAGCAACGGGCCTTGCGTCAGGTCGAACGGCTGGCAGGCCTCGGCCTCACGCTGGGCGGCGACCTGCTCGGGGGTCTGGCCTGCGAGGTCCAGGCGGGCCAGGCTGAACGGCTGCTGCGGCAGAATACGCTGCAGCGCCTGGCCGTTTTCTTCAGCGAACACGGTACGCAGCGACTCGTGGCGCGCCACCAGTGCCTGGAATGCGGCCTGCAGGGCGCTAGCGTCCAGTTCGCCACGCAGGTGCAGGCCGGCGGGAATGTTGTAGGCCGCCGATTGGGGTTGCAGTTGCCACAACAGCCACAGGCGGTTCTGCGCCAGCGACTGGGGCAGCGCCTGGGCGCGTGCCAGGGGCGCGATAGCTGTGGGCTGGGCAGCGCCTGCACCGATGAGCGCAGCCACCGCGTTGCTGTAGTCAGCCAGCACCGGCGCCTCGAACAAGGTGCGCAGGCCCAGATCGATGCCCAGTTCGTCGGCCAGCCGCGCCGTGGCCTGGGTAGCGGCGATGGAGTTGCCGCCCAACAGCAGGAAATGGTCATCTGCCGCTACTGCCTGCACCTTGAGGGTGTCGCGCCACACCGCCGCGATGCGCGCCTGCAAGGCATCGCCTGATGCCTGGGTGGCAGCAGCGGCGCTCGGCTCGGGGAATTGGGCATAGCAGTCCAGGCTGCCCTCGGCCATGCGCACGCGGCAGGCCGAACGCTGCAGCTTGCCACTGGAGGTTTTCGGCAGCGCGCCCGGGTTGAGCAGCAGCACCACCGCCGGCGCCTGGCGGCAGGCATCGGCGATGACCTGGCGCAGGGTGTTGATCAGCGCTTGTGGTTGGGTGGCCTTTTGCACGCTGCGGCTGATCTCCACCGCCACGCCGATGCCCTCCTCGCCCTGATGCTCGACGGCGAACACCGCCACCCGGCCCTTGCGCAGTGCCTGCACTTCACGCTCGAGGGTTTTTTCCAGGTCTTGCGGGTACAGGTTCTGCCCACGCACGATCAACATGTCTTTCAGGCGCCCGGTAACGAACACCTCGCCTTCACGCATGAAACCCAGGTCGCCGGTCCGCAGCCAGGTCTGCCCGTCCATTTCGACGAAGGTGCGCGCGCTGGCTTCTGGGTTACGCCAGTAGCCCGAGGCGATACTCGGCCCGCCTGCCCAGATTTCCCCGACCTGGTTGTCGCCCAGCCGTTGCAGCTGTTGCGGCTCGACAATGCGTACCGCGTGCCCCGGCTGCGGGAAGCCACAACTCATCAGCACGCTGCCGGTACCGGGCTCGGCGCGGTTGGCGGCCAAGGCGTCGGCATCCAGCGCAAGCGCGGGGATACCCTGGCCACGGCGGCTGCCGCTGACGAACAAGGTTGCTTCGGCCAGGCCGTAGCTGGCGAAGAAGCTCTGGGGGTCGAAGCCGCAGGCCTTGAAGGTGTCGGCGAAGCTCGCCAGGCTGTCCTGGCGGATCGGCTCGGAGCCCGAATAGGCCACGCGCCAGCGGCTCAGGTCGAGCCCGGCCAGCGAGGCCTCGCTGACCCGCTCGCTGCACAGGCGGTAGGCAAAGTCGGGGCCGCCGCTGATGGTGCCGCCGTAGTCGCTGATGGCCTGCAACCAGCGCACGGGCCGGGCGAGGAAGTAGCCGGGCGACATCAGTACGCAAGGCACTCCGCTGAAGATCGGCTGCAACAGGCCGCCGATCAGGCCCATGTCGTGGTACAGCGGCAACCAGCTGACGATCACGTCGTCGGGGTTGAGGTCGATGCCAAAGCCGCTGCGGATGAGGTGTTCGTTGGCCACCAGGTTGCCATGGCTGACCTGCACGCCTTTGGGCAGTGCGGTGGAGCCGGAGGTGTACTGCAGGAAGGCGATGTCCTGGCTGCTGAGGGCAGGTTCCTGCCAGGTGTCGGCCAGGGCGGGGTCCAGGCCATCCACTGCCAGCAACGCGGGCGCCGCCTCGGCGGCAAGTGCTTCCAGGCCCTGCAGGCTGTCGTGCAGCGCCGCCACGGTCAGCAGCAGGCGCGGCTCGGCGTCGGCGATGATCGACAGCAGGCGTTGCTGGTGGTGCTGGCGGGCAGACTCTGGCGGGTAGGCCGGCACTGCGATCACGCCGGCGTACAGGCAGCCGAAGAACGCCGCTACGTAATCCGGCCCACTGGGAAACAGCAACACCGCGCGGTCACCAAAGCTGGCGCGTGCCTGCAGGGCGGCGGCGATGGTGCGCGCGCGCTGGTCGAGCTCCCGATAACTGAGCACAGCCTGCTCGTGCGGGGCGTCGGCGAGAAAGCGCAGGGCAATCCTGTCCGGGGTCTGCGCGGCGCGTTGCGCCAGGGCCTGGACCAGCGAGAGCGGGAGTTCGAAGGCGTCCGTCATGGGGTGTTCCTGCCAGTATCTGTTGGGGCGTGCCGACTGCGCCGCGGACATGGGCGGGCAGCGGTTGGCGGCCGGGGATGTACACAGGGGAACGGATGGGCGGCGGGAGAAATTAGCGGAGCTGGCGGGGTCGGCGGATTGACGGGCATGCCATGACGGGGGTGTCGCCTGGGAGACCGAGCGCCGCCCGCGCGGCGCATCGCGAGCTGCGCTCGCTCCTACGTTTGTTTCGGGCCAATTATTCCTGTGGGATTCGCGCGCGAACGCCTTGGTGCATGCCTCAATATCGCGCCGTACAAACAAAGCGGTCGCGCGCGCCTGTCACAGGCGTTACTGGCCCGAAACAAACGTTGGAGCGAGCGCAGCTCGCGATGCGCCGCGCGGGCGGCGCTCGGTCTTCCAGGCGACACACCTGTCATGGCCTGCACTTTGTCGTCGCAACACTTTCTCCAGGCAGGCACCACGCCCCCCGACAGACCTCGCAAAAATCGAAAAACCCTGATACCAATTACATTTCGCATTTGACAATCATTATCATTGTGAATAGCTTGTCGCACGTCGTAGGAAGCTTCCCTGCCCCGGGTGCGTCCTCCCCCTTTGTGACAAGGTGATTTCCATGGCGGAACAACTATCCACAAGTAAGTGCGATTCACCATTACTGCAGGCCTTCGTAGACAACCGCAGCATTCTGGTCAAGATTGCAGCGCGCATTACCGGCTGCCGCTCGCGTGCCGAAGATGTGGTGCAGGACGCCTTCTTCCGGCTCAGCGCCGCTCCGCAGATAACCTCGTCGTTCAAGGCGCAGCTGAGCTACCTGTTCCAGATCGTGCGCAATCTGGCGATCGACCATTACCGCAAGCAGGCGATGGAGCTGAGATACTCCGGCAGCGAAGAGGAAGGCCTGAATGTGGTCATCCAGAACGCCTCGCCCGAAGCCACCCACATCAACCTGGCCGCGCTGGACGATATAGCCGAAGCGCTGAACCAGTTGCCCCAGCGCACCCGCTATGCGTTCGAGATGTACCGCCTGCATGGCGTACCGCAGAAGGACATCGCCAAGGAACTGGGCGTGTCGCCGACCTTGGTCAACTTCATGATCCGCGATGCCCTGGTGCATTGCCGCAAGACCGCCAACCGGCAGGGCTGACCCTAGCTGCAAGCTGCAAGCTGCAAGCTGCAAGCTGCAAGCTGCAAGCTGCAAGCTGCAAGCTGCAAGCTGCAAGCTGCAAGCTTCAAGCTTCAAGCTTCAAGCTTCAAGTTAAAAGAAAAAGCCAAAGCAGAACGCGATCGGCTTTTGCTTGTAGCTTGTAGCTTGCAGCTTGCAGCTTGCCGCTTGCCGCTCTGGCCATCAGGCGAGCCTGCAACGATCGAAGAACCGCTCCCGCCCCAGAATCATCAGCGCCGCGCGCTTGTGCGGGAAGTCGAACTCCTTCTCGCAATGGAAGCACTGGTCGTGCATGTAGCCGATCATCTTGCCATTGTCGGCACGCGGCTCGGCGACCACCCGCTGGGTACGCGGGTCATCCAGGAACAGGTAATGCACCAGCGCCGATAGCCAGCTAGCGACCTTGTGGGGCCCACGATGGCTCTGCTCCCCGACCAGCATGTGGATGCCGCGGTCGTAGTCATCAGCCGGGTAGAACGGTGCAATGCGATCCTCCTTGGCCCAGTAAACCTCGAAATAGGCAAATGGCTGATCGTCGAAGCAGCCAATCAACGTCAGGGTATGCGGGTCGGCCTCCAGCTTGGCCAGGTACGCGCGGTGCTGGGCAAGCGTGCCGCTTTCCTGCCAGAACGCCTCCACGCGCGGGTCGTTCTGCCAGCGGTTGAAGCGCTCCAGGTCATGCTCGATGTCCAGGGTGCGCAGTGACACCCAGCTACCCAGCCGCGCATCGAAGCGCCGATAGACCTCGCCACGGGGCTTGGGCGCCCGCCGCGGGTGGCGCTTGCCGTTGCTGATCTGCATCTGCTGCGGGTAGGGTGCAGCCAGCGCCTCACCCAGCCAGGGCTGCGGCAATTGCCAGAACAGCGCGCGCTCGCACAGGTACTGCCCAGGCACATCGCCCACCAGCAGCAGGCCGCTGGCCAATGCCTGCGGCACCACCTCGGGCAGGTGCCAGGCCAGGCGCTGGCAGGCACTGTCACGGGACAACAGCCAATAGCAGGCCGCCCACAAGGCTTGATAAGGGCGCTCGGGGCACAGCTGCTCAAGGTGTACCTGCAAGGTTGGACCCGCCTGCAGGCGCACCTGCGCCAGCGGGCGGCCCTCCAGGGTCAGGCTCAGCCTGTTGGCCCCCTCCTCGGCACTGAGGCTGCGCCAACGTGGCGGTGACTGTGGCTGCGAAGCGGCATCGAAGGGCATGGGTGGGTCTCGCGAAATGAACAAAGGGCTCACTGTCGAGAACGATGCCACGCGGCGGCAATTTAGTCCTCGGGCGCACTGACGGCGATGCGGTAAGGCTGGAAAATGCGCGCCAGTTCACCGCTATCACGCAAACCTCTCAACAGTTCAGCGAACGACCGCTCGCCAATGGGCGCGGCGGGCCGCAGCAGCGCGTAGTGGTGGTAAACCTGATCGATGCGCTGCGATGCAACCAGTTGCGCACGGCTGGACGGGTTACGTGCCAGGAAGTCACTGAGGTAGGAGCGCGTGACCAGGGCAATGTCGGCGCGGCCCGCCTGCACCATCAGCAGGTTGCTGTCGTGCGAATAGGTCAACGTCGCATTGTAGGCCTTGCGCAGGTAGCGCGGGTCGGCGTTGAAACCGGCGAACGCATAGTGATAGCCGTTGAACAGGGCCAGGCGCTTGCCCTTCAGGTCATCGAAGTAATGCGGGGCGCGCCCGTCCACCTGGCGGGCCACGAACACTTCGGCATCTTCCAGGCCCATGTCCACCTGTTGATGGGGGATCTGCTCCCAGCCCCACTGCGGGTTCTCGAAAATGGCCATATCGGTACGGCCCTGCTGCAAGTCACTGAAACGCCGCTGGATGGAAGTGGGCACCAATACGAAGCGGTAGCGCTGCTGGGCACGGTTGAGCGCAGCGACCAACTGCGGCAACAAGCCGATATCGGCGCCCTGCTCGGGGCGCACCGTATACGGCGGGAAATGCGCGGCACCGACTTTCACCTCGATGGCACCTGCCGCGCATGCCGGTACGGCCAACCAGTACACAGCCAGCAACATGAGGGTGGACAAGGCCTTCAGGCCGGGCGCAAGGGTAAAGGCGGACATTCATCACGGTTCATGCCTGGGTCCGCTTAAGCTAGGCGTTTTACCGGGGCGGCACAACTGCTGCCTCCGGCTTTCGTGCCCCTCGATACGCCATTGGCGGTGACAAAACGGGCGGCAAAATGCCACGAGGTGCCGGATGCGCCGAGTTTGGCTACGCTCTAGCAGGATCTGCAAGGGAGCCTGGTATGGGCCATTGGTTGGTGATCGACCTGGAGGCCACCACCGATGAGGGTGGGTGGCCGGTCACGGAGATGGAAGTCATTGAAATCGGCGCGAGCCTGGTCACCCGCGAAGGCCGTGAGGTCGACCACTTCCAGCGTTTCGTGCGCCCGCGGCGGCGCCCGCAGCTGACCCCGTTCTGTCGCGAGCTGACCCACATCAGCCAGACCGACGTCGATGCGGCCGCGCCGTTTCGCGAGGTATGGGCCAGCTTCGAGCACTGGCTAGGGCAGCATCGTGAACAGTTGCAGGCCTGGGTCAGTTGGGGCGACTACGACCGCCAGCAACTGCACCAGGAATGGCACCTGCACGGCCTGGACAGCCTGCTGCGCACGCTGGCGCACATCAACCTCAAGCAACGCTTTGCCAAGGCCCGCCACCTGCAGCGCCCTGCCGGCCTGAACGGCGCCCTGCAACTGGCTGGCATGCACTTCTGCGGGCAGCAGCACCGGGCCCTGGAAGATGCGCGCAACACAGCGCGGCTGCTGCCCTTGAGCCTGCCCGCCGACGGGCCCTGAAAGCAGATGACGAGGCCATTGGGCTTGGGCATACTGGCCAGCCCTTTTTCCTCCCCTTTTTCAGGAGACGCCCATGTTCCAGGTCAACGAGTACTTCAACGGCACCGTCAAGTCGATCGCCTTCACGGGCGAAGAAGGCCCGGCCACTGTCGGCGTGATGGCCCCGGGCGAATACGAGTTCGGCACCGCCAAGCGTGAAATCATGCACGTGGTGTCGGGTGCGTTGATCGTCAAGCTGCCAGGCAGCGACAACTGGGAAACCTTCAAGGCGGGCGACACGTTCAATGTACCGGCTGACAGCAAGTTCCAGCTGCAGGTGAAGGTAGACACCGCTTACCTGTGCGAGTACCGCGATTAATTGTTCGCTATTGGCACGCTCGTTGTAGGAGCGGCCTTGTGTCGCGAAAGGGCTGCGAAGCAGCCCCAGTTTTTAGCTTCGCCGCGTGAATTGCCGGGGCCGCTGCGCGGCCCTTTCGCGACACAAGGCCGCTCCTACAAGCGTATGCCTGCCAAAAAGCTGGCAACTCGCTGCGCAGCCGCCTGCAAATGCTGCTCATGGCTGAACCCCGAAGCCTTCAACGGCTTCAGGTCATGGTCCGCCGCCACTAGCCAGCTCACCTCGATCGCCGGCGACAACGCATACCCTGCCACCGCCTCCCGGTTACCCAGCGCATCGCGCTCGCCCTGCACGATCAACGTCGGGGTTTTCAACCCGGCCAGGTGCTCCACGCGCGGCTTCTCGGGTTTGCCCACCGCGTAGAACGGGTAGCCCAGGCACACCAGCGCATCGGCGCCCAGTTCGTCGGCCAGCAGGCTGGCCATGCGCCCGCCCATCGACTTGCCACCCACCGCCAGCTTGCCCGCGACCAAAGGTCGCACCTGCCGGTACACCTCGCGCCAGCTTTCCAGCAATACCTTCTGCGGGTTCGGCGGCCGCTTGCCACCGCCAACCCGGCGCTCGGCCATGTACGGGAACTCGAAGCGCAGCACCGCTACCCCAAGTGCCGCAAGCCTTTGCGCCATTTCGTCCATGAACCCGCTGTCCATCGGCGCACCGGCACCATGGGCCAGGATCAGGCAGCCCTTGTAACCCTCCCCGCCCTCGACCTGCGCAAGATCGCAGCGCAAGCCTGGGACATTTCCGACCTTCGCCCATTGATCCCCGTCAATACCGGCACTTTGCCCATTAATCATGCTTGCCTCGCTGTAAAGCCTGCCAAATAACCGTGGATGGGAACCCATACATGAACACAACCAGCAGTACCGCCTATAACTACAAGGTGGTCCGCCAATTCGCCATCATGACGGTGGTGTGGGGAATCGTCGGGATGGGGCTCGGCGTTTTCATCGCCGCCCAGCTTGCCTGGCCTGCCCTCAACTTCGACCTCCCCTGGACCAGCTTCGGCCGCCTGCGCCCACTGCACACCAATGCGGTGATCTTCGCCTTCGGCGGCTGCGCGCTGTTCGCCACGTCCTATTATTCGGTGCAACGCACCTGCCAGACCACCCTGTTCGCACCCGGCCTGGCCGCGTTCACCTTCTGGGGCTGGCAGCTGGTGATCCTGCTGGCGGCCATCAGCCTGCCATTGGGCTACACCAGCTCCAAGGAATACGCCGAGCTGGAATGGCCGATCGACATCCTGATCACCATCGTCTGGGTCTGCTACGCCATCGTGTTCTTCGGCACGCTGATCAAGCGCAACACCAAGCACATCTACGTGGGCAACTGGTTCTTCGGCGCGTTCATCCTGACGGTGGCCATGCTGCACATCGTCAACAACCTGGAACTGCCGGTCAGCCTGACCAAGTCGTACTCGGTCTATGCCGGTGCCACCGACGCCATGGTGCAGTGGTGGTATGGCCACAACGCGGTGGGCTTCTTCCTGACCGCGGGCTTCCTGGGGATGATGTACTACTACGTGCCCAAGCAGGCCGAACGCCCGGTGTATTCCTACCGCCTGTCGATCGTGCACTTCTGGGCGCTGATTACCCTGTACATCTGGGCCGGCCCGCACCACCTGCACTACACCGCCCTGCCTGACTGGGCGCAATCGCTGGGCATGGTGATGTCGCTGATCCTGCTGGCACCGAGCTGGGGTGGCATGATCAACGGCATGATGACCCTGTCGGGGGCCTGGCACAAACTGCGCAGCGACCCGATCCTGCGCTTTTTGGTGGTGTCGCTGGCGTTCTACGGCATGTCCACCTTCGAAGGCCCGATGATGGCCATCAAGACGGTCAACGCCCTTTCCCACTACACCGACTGGACCATCGGCCACGTGCACGCTGGTGCCCTCGGCTGGGTCGCGATGATCTCGATCGGCGCGCTGTACCACACCATCCCGAAAGTGTTCGGCAAGGAACGCATGTACAGCATCGGCCTGATCAACGCGCATTTCTGGCTGGCCACCATCGGCACCGTACTGTACATCGCCTCGATGTGGGTCAACGGCATTGCCCAGGGCCTGATGTGGCGCGCAGTGAACAGCGACGGCACGCTCACCTACTCGTTCGTGGAAACCCTGGTGGCCAGCCACCCAGGCTTCATCGTGCGCTTCGTCGGCGGTGCGATCTTCCTCAGCGGCATGTTCCTGATGGCCTGGAATACCTGGCGCACCGTGCGTTCGCCGGCGCTTGATGCTGCCCCTGCGAACGCCCAGCTGGCTTGAGGAGACCTGCCTGATGAAACATGAAGTCATCGAGAAAAACGTTGGCCTGCTGGCCCTGCTGATGGTGTTGGCCGTCAGTATCGGCGGCCTGACCCAGATCGTGCCGCTGTTCTTCCAGGACGTCACCAACAAGCCGGTCGAAGGCATGAAGCCTTACACCGCGCTGCAGCTCGAAGGCCGCGACATCTACATCCGCGAAGGCTGCGTAGGCTGCCATTCGCAGATGATCCGCCCATTCCGCGCCGAAACCGAGCGCTACGGCCACTACTCGGTCGCTGGCGAGAGCGTGTGGGACCACCCGTTCCTGTGGGGCTCCAAGCGTACCGGCCCGGACCTGGCCCGGGTCGGCGGCCGCTACTCGGACGACTGGCACCGCGCGCACCTGTACAACCCGCGCAACGTGGTACCGGAATCGAAGATGCCGGCGTACCCCTGGCTGGTCGCCCAACAGGTGGACAACAGCCACACCGACGTGAAGATGCGCACCCTGCGTACCCTCGGCGTGCCCTACACCGACGACGACATCGCCGGTGCCCGCGACGCGGTCAAGGGCAAGACCGAGATGGACGCGCTGGTGGCCTACCTGCAGGTGCTTGGCACCGCGATCAAGAACAAGAGGTGATTGCGATGGAAATGGACACCGGCATGATTCGCGGCCTCGGCACCCTGGTGGTGATGGTCGCCTTCATCGGCCTCTCCCTGTGGGTATTCAACCGCCGTCGCGACCGTGATTTCGCCGAGGCGCGCTTGCTGCCCTTCGTCGACGACCGCCTGCCCGCTGCCGGGCAGGAACCTGCTGCAAAAAGGAGTAACGGGCAATGACCACCTTCTGGAGTACGTATATCAGCGTACTGACCATCGGGAGCCTGATTGGCCTGACCTGGCTGTTGCTCGCCACCCGCAAGGGCCAGAGCCACAACCCCACCGACCAGACTATGGGCCACAGCTTCGACGGCATCGAGGAGTACGACAACCCCTTGCCCAAGTGGTGGTTCTGGCTGTTCGTCGGCACCCTGGTGTTCGCGGTCGGCTACCTGATCCTTTACCCGGGCCTGGGCAACTGGAAAGGCATTCTGCCGGGTTATGAAAATGGCTGGACCGGCGCCAACGAATGGCAAAAGGAAATGGACAAGGCCGACGCCCGCTTCGGGCCGATCTTCGCCAAGTACGCCGCCATGCCGGTGGAGGAAGTAGCCAAGGACCCGCAGGCGTTGAAAATGGGCGGGCGCCTGTTCGCCTCCAACTGTTCGGTCTGCCATGGCTCGGACGCCAAGGGCGCGTTCGGCTTCCCCAACCTCACCGACAAGGACTGGCGCTGGGGCGGTGATGCGCAGACCATCAAGGCGTCGATCATGAACGGCCGCCATGGTGTGATGCCGGCCTGGGCCGAGGTGATTGGCGAGCAGGGCGTGGCCGACGTCGCCGCGTTCGTGCTGACCAGCATGGACGGCCGTAAACTGCCGGAAGGCGCCAAGGCCGACCCGGCCAAGGGCAAGGAGATCTTCGCCGGCAACTGCGTGGCCTGCCACGGGCCGGAAGGCAAAGGCACCCCGGCCATGGGCGCGCCCGACCTGACCCACCCACAGGCGTTCATCTATGGGTCGAGCTTTGCCCAGCTGCAACAGACCATCCGCTACGGTCGCCAAGGGCAGATGCCGGCGCAGGCCGAGATTCAGGGTAATGACAAAGTGCACCTGTTGGCGGCGTATGTGTACAGCCTGTCGCAGGATGGCGCGGCTGAAACTGTGACCTCCAAGTAATACCCCCGGGGCCGCTTTGCGGCCCATCGCGACGTAAGGCCGCTCCTACAGGAGATCGCATTTTTTCTGTAGGCGCGGCCTTGTGTCGCGAAAGGGCTGCAGAGCAGCCCCAGCGCTCCCCCGCCCTACTCCCTCCCTTGCACCCCCTCCGAACAGAACTAAGCTTGTTGCCACAGTGGGCATCCTACGAAAGCACCGGCGCAGACGCCGCGCCTGGCCAGTGGCCGCCCCAAAAAAAGCTTGACCAATCGATCAGAAAAAGGTGAAAAACGGTACACATTACAAATATTTATTTGTGTACAATCCACCTGACCCGAGCGCTGCGGGACATCAGTGAACGGGCCCGGACACGGGTCGGCGTACCAAAGTTGCGTTGCGGTAACCCGGAGGGTTATCAATACTGGCGCCGATTTTTCAACCAACAAGAACATCAAAACCGTGGAACCTTAGAATGAGCACAGCAATCAGTCCGACTGCTTATAACTATAAGGTCGTCCGCCAGTTCGCCATCATGACGGTGGTCTGGGGGATCCTTGGCATGGGCCTCGGCGTCTTCATCGCCTCGCAGCTGGTGTGGCCACAACTGAACCTGGACCTGCCCTGGACCAGCTTCGGCCGCTTGCGTCCGCTGCACACCAACCTGGTGATCTTCGCCTTCGGCGGCTGCGCGCTGTTCGGCACCAGCTACTACGTGGTGCAGCGCACCTGCCAGACGCGGCTGATTTCCGACAGCCTGGCCGCCTTCACCTTCTGGGGCTGGCAGGCGGTGATCGTCGGGGCGCTGATCACCCTGCCGATGGGCTACACCACCACCAAGGAATACGCCGAGCTTGAGTGGCCACTGGCGATTCTGCTGGCCATTGTCTGGGTCACCTACGGGGTGGTGTTCTTCGGCACCATCGTCAAGCGCAAGACCAAGCATATCTATGTCGGCAACTGGTTCTACGGTGCTTTCATCGTGGTCACCGCGATGCTGCACATCGTCAACCACATCTCCCTGCCGGTCAGCCTGTTCAAGTCGTACTCGGCCTACTCCGGCGCCACCGATGCGATGATCCAGTGGTGGTACGGGCACAACGCCGTGGGCTTTTTCCTGACCACCGGCTTCCTGGGCATGATGTACTACTTCGTGCCCAAGCAGGCCGAGCGGCCGATCTACTCGTACCGCCTGTCGATCGTGCACTTCTGGGCGCTGATCACCCTGTACATCTGGGCCGGCCCGCACCACCTGCACTACACCGCCCTGCCCGACTGGGCGCAGTCGCTGGGTATGGTGATGTCGATCATCCTTCTGGCGCCAAGCTGGGGCGGCATGATCAACGGCATGATGACCCTGTCGGGCGCCTGGCACAAACTGCGTACCGACCCGATCCTGCGCTTTCTGGTGGTGTCGCTGGCGTTCTACGGCATGTCCACCTTCGAAGGCCCGATGATGGCCATCAAGACCGTCAACTCGCTGTCGCACTACACCGACTGGACCATCGGCCACGTGCACGCAGGCGCCCTCGGCTGGGTCGCCATGATTTCGATCGGCGCCGTGTACCACATGATCCCGCGCCTGTATGGCCGCGTGCAGATGCACAGCGTTGGCCTGATCAACGCGCACTTCTGGCTGGCCACCATCGGCACCGTGCTGTACATCGCCTCGATGTGGGTCAACGGCATCACCCAGGGCCTGATGTGGCGTGCCATCAACGATGACGGCACCCTCACCTACTCGTTCGTCGAGGCACTGCAAGCCAGCCACCCGGGCTACATCGTGCGTGCCCTGGGCGGTGCGTTCTTCGCCAGCGGCATGCTGCTGATGGCCTACAACGTGTTGCGTACCGTGCGTGCCGCCAACCCGGCACAGGCTGAAGAAGCCGCCAAGATCGTCGTTGTGGGAGCGCACTGATGAAGCATGAAGCCGTCGAGAAGAACATTGGCCTGCTGGCCTTCTTCATGGTCATCGCGGTAAGCGTCGGTGGCCTGACCCAGATCGTCCCGCTGTTTTTCCAGGACGTCACCAACAAGCCGGTCGAGGGCATGAAGCCGCGTACCGCCCTGGAGCTGGAAGGCCGCGACATCTATATCCGCGAAGGTTGCGTGGGCTGCCACTCGCAGATGATCCGCCCGTTCCGCGCCGAAACCGAGCGCTACGGGCACTACTCGGTCGCCGGCGAGAGCGTGTGGGACCACCCGTTCCTGTGGGGCTCCAAACGCACCGGGCCGGATCTGGCACGGGTCGGTGGCCGCTACTCCGATGACTGGCACCGCGCGCACCTGTACAACCCGCGCAACGTGGTGCCGGAATCGAAGATGCCGGCCTACCCCTGGCTGGTCGAGAACACGCTCGACGGCAAGGACACCGCGAAGAAGATGGAGGTGCTGCGCACACTCGGCACACCGTACACCGACGCCGACATTGCCGGCGCCCGTGACGCGGTCAAGGGCAAGACCGAAATGGACGCCCTCGTGGCGTACCTGCAGGGTCTTGGCACCATCATCAAGAGCAAACGGTGACGCTGATGGATATCGGGATGATTCGCGGCCTGGGTACCGTCGTGGTGATGGTGGCGTTCGTGGGCCTGGCGCTGTGGGTGTTCAACCCACGGCGCAAGAAGGACTTCGACGAAGCCACCCAACTGCCCTTCGCCGATGACCCCGAGGCCAAACGGCACGTCGAGCAAGCAAAAGCTTCTGGGAGCAAACAACAATGACAACCTTCTGGAGTCTGTACGTTACCGTCCTGACCCTGGGCACCATCTTCTCGTTGACCTGGCTGCTGCTGTCGACCCGCAAGGGCCAGCGCGAAGAGGTGACCGACGAAACCGTCGGGCACGCCTTCGATGGTATCGAGGAGTACGACAACCCACTGCCGAAATGGTGGTTCTGGCTGTTCGTCGGCACCATCGTCTTCGCCCTCGGCTACCTGGTGCTGTACCCAGGGCTGGGCAACTGGAAAGGCATGCTGCCGGGTTATGCCTACCTGGACAACGACAAACAGACCGAGTTTTCCAACGGCCAGCAGGGCTGGACCGGCGTGCACGAGTGGGAAAAGGAAATGGCCAAGGCCCAGGCACGCTTCGGCCCGATCTACGCCAAGTTCGCCGCCATGCCTATCGAGGAGGTGGCCAAAGACCCGCAGGCGCTGAAAATGGGCGCACGCCTGTTCGCCTCCAATTGCTCGGTGTGCCATGGCTCCGACGCCAAGGGTGCCTTCGGTTTCCCCAACCTGACCGACAATGACTGGCGCTGGGGCGGCGAGCCGGAAACCATCAAGGCCACCATCATGGGCGGCCGCCACGGTGTGATGCCGGCATGGGCCGAAGTGATCGGTGACCAAGGTGTGGCTGACGTCGCGGCATTCGTGGTCAGCAAGCTCGATGGCCGTACCCTGCCGCAAGGGGTCAAGGCCGATGTGCAGAATGGGCAGAAGATCTTCGCCGCCAACTGCGTGGCCTGCCACGGGCCGGAAGGCAAAGGCACGCCAGCCATGGGGGCACCGAACCTGACCCACCCGCAGGCGTTCATCTACGGCTCCAGCTTTGCCCAGTTGCAGCAGACCATCCGCTATGGCCGCCAGGGGCAGATGCCGGCCCAGGAACAGCTGCAGGGTAACGACAAGGTGCACTTGCTGGCGGCTTATGTGTACAGCCTGTCGCACCAGGCTGAGCCGGCCAAGGCCGAGTAAGGCAGGCCCGGCCTCTTCGCGGGCTCGCCCGCTCCCACAGCCTCGAGGCTGATGAGGGACCTGTGGGAGCGGGCAAGCCCGCGAAAAGGCCGGCACAACCAAGCATTTCTCGCAGGCTGATGACCTGGATCAATTGACACCCGCCATAACACGATTCACACCGCGAACCCAACGCGACTAAAGGTCGCAGTGCGACCCCGGGCCGCCCACAGCGGCGTATCATGAACCGCAGAGCGCTAGCAGATTGCGCGAGACTGCGGCCGGCACGCACTGGCCGCGGCATTTTTCCACTGCCGTGGGACTTGATGATGAGCAAGCAAATTCCGGTACATGATGTAACCCCGCCTGCCACGAAAGGGAAGGACTCCGTCGACCTCTACGCGTCCCGCGAAAAAATCTATACCCGCGCCTTCACCGGCCTGTTCCGGCGTTTGCGCATGGTTGGCGGTGCCGCGCTGTTCCTGCTGTACTTCGGCACAGTATGGCTGAACTGGGGTGGCCACCAGGCGGTGTGGTGGAACCTGCCCGAGCGCAAGTTCTATATCTTCGGTGCCACCATCTGGCCGCAGGACTTCATCCTGCTGTCAGGCATCCTCATCGTCGCCGCCTTCGGCCTGTTCTTCATCACCGTGTTCGCAGGCCGGGTCTGGTGTGGCTACACCTGCCCGCAAAGCGTATGGACGTGGATCTTCATGTGGTGCGAAAAGGTCACCGAGGGCGACCGCAACCAGCGCATCAAACTGGACAAGGCGCCCATGAGCGCCAACAAGTTCCTGCGCAAGTTCAGCAAGCACAGCCTGTGGCTGCTGATCGGCTTCGTCACCGGCATGACCTTCGTTGGCTACTTCTCGCCGATCCGTGAACTGGTGATCGAGTTCTTCACCGGCCAGGCCGATGGCTGGGCCTATTTCTGGGTTGGCTTCTTCACCCTCGCCACCTACGGCAACGCCGGTTGGCTGCGCGAGCAGGTGTGTGTGTACATGTGCCCCTACGCCCGCTTCCAGAGCGTGATGTTCGACAAGGACACACTGATCGTCTCCTATGACCCGCGCCGCGGCGAAACCCGGGGCCCGCGCAAGAAAGGCGCGGATTACAAGGCCCAAGGCCTGGGTGACTGCATTGACTGCACCTTGTGCGTGCAGGTCTGCCCGACCGGCATCGACATCCGCGACGGCCTGCAGATCGAATGCATCGGCTGCGCCGCCTGCATCGATGCCTGCGACGGCATCATGGACAAGATGAACTACCCCAAAGGGCTGATCAGCTACACCACCGAGCACAACCTCTCCGGGCAGAAAACCCACCTGCTGCGGCCCCGCCTGATCGGCTACGCGCTGGTGCTGCTGGTGATGATCATCGGCCTGGCCACGGCCTTCGCCACCCGCTCGCTGGTCGGTTTCGACGTCAGCAAGGACCGTGTGCTGTACCGCGAAAATGCCCAGGGCCGGATCGAGAACGTGTACAGCCTGAAGGTCATGAACAAGGACCAGCGTGACCATGTGTATGTGCTGGACGCCACTGGCCTGCCAGACCTCACGCTCGAAGGCCAACGCGAGATCCGCGTGGCCGCCGGGGATATCGTCAGCCTGCCGGTGCAGCTGTCGGTGGCGCCGGAAAAACTGCCATCGACCACCAACGAAATCACCTTCATCCTCAAAAGCGCCGACGACAGCAGCGCGCAGGTTGAAGCCAAGAGCCGCTTCATCGGCCCACAGATCCGCTAAGAGAGATAACCCACAATGCCTGCCACCGCCGCCGACCCTTGGTACAAGCACCTCTGGCCCTGGATCATCATTGCGATCCTCACCACCTCGGTGTGCCTGAGCCTGAGCATGGTCAGCATCGCCGTGAACAACCCGGACAACCTGGTGAACGACAATTACTACGAGGCGGGCAAGGGCATCAACCGCTCACTGGACCGCGAACTGCTGGCACAGACGCTGCGCCTCCAGGCCAGTGTGCACCTGGATGAACTGACCGGCGAAGTGGACCTGCGCCTGGCCGGCAACAGCAACCCGCAGAACCTGGAACTGAACCTGATATCGCCCACCCAGCCGGAAAAGGACCGCAAGGTGCTGCTGAGCCGGGTCGAGGCCGGGCGTTACGTGGGGCAGCTGCAAGACAAGGTTGACGGGCGGCGTTTCGTTGAGCTGCTGGGCAGTGAAGGTGGCCAGGTGTGGCGGCTGTTCGAGGAGGAGAAGGTCGAGCATGGCGTGACCTTGCAGCTAGGTGATGAAGCCATCCAAGGCGCCGAGCACCTGTAGGAGCGGCCTTGTGTCGCGAAAGGGCTGCGCAGCAGCCCCTGCAACCTATGCTGCGAAGCTAAGATCGTGGGGCCGCTTTGCGCCCCTTTCGCGACACAAGGCCGCTCCTACAGGGAAGCGCGCCAACCGGCCGCTATGTGTAAGGCAATGATGTGATGACCCAACCCATTCCCTGCTACCACTGCGCCCTGCCCGTTCCGGCCGGCAGCCGCTTTACCGCTGTGGTGCTCGGCGAGCCCCGCGAGTTCTGCTGCCCCGGCTGCCAGGCAGTGGCCGAGGCGATCGTGGCCGGCGGCCTGGAACACTACTACCAGCACCGCAGCGACAACAGCACCAACCCCGAAGCGTTGCCCAGGCAGTTGCAGGACGAACTGGCCCTGTACGACCGCAGTGACGTGCAGCAAACCTTCGTCCACCACCTGGGCGACCTGGCCGAGGCCACCTTGCTGATCGAAGGTATCAGCTGTGCAGCGTGTGGCTGGCTGATCGAAAAACACCTGCGCAACCTGCCCGGCGTCGCCGAGGCGCGCCTTAACCTGTCCAACCACCGCCTGCTGGTTGCCTGGGATGCCTCGCAGCTGCCACTGTCGCGCCTGCTGGCCGAACTGCGCCAGATCGGTTACGCCGCCCACCCCTACCAACCCGACCAGGCCGCCGAGCAGTTGGCCCGGGAAAACCGCAGTGCCCTGCGGCGCCTGGGCGTTGCCGGGTTGTTGTGGTTCCAGGCAATGATGGCGACCATGGCCACCTGGCCGGAATTCAACATCGACCTGTCGCCCGATCTGCACACCATCCTGCGTTGGGTGGCGCTGTTCCTGACGATCCCCATCGTGTTCTACAGCTGCGCACCGTTCTTCAAAGGCGCCGCCCGCGACCTGCGCACCCGCCACCTGACCATGGATGTTTCGGTGTCACTGGCCATTGGCCTGGCCTTCGGTGCCGGCATCTGGACAGCCATCACCGGCAGCGGCGAGCTGTATTTCGACACCGTGGGCATGTTCGCCCTGTTCCTGTTGACCGGCCGCTACCTGGAACGCCGCGCCCGCGAGCGCACCGCAGCGGCCACGGCGCAACTGGTGAACTTGCTGCCGGCTTCGTGCCTGCGCCTGGACAGCCAAGGCCGCAGCGGGCGCATTCTGCTCAGTGAACTGCAATGCGGCGACACCGTACAGGTGCTGCCCGGCGCGGTGATTCCCGCCGACGGGCGCGTCGTCGAAGGCCGCTCCAGCGTCGACGAATCGCTGCTCACCGGTGAATACTTGCCACAGCCGCGGCGGGTGGGGGACCGGGTCACCGGCGGCACCTTGAACGTGGAAAGCACGCTGAACATAGAAGTCCAGGCCTTGGGCCACGACTCGCGGCTGTCGGCTATCGTCCGCCTGCTGGAGCGCGCGCAGACGGAAAAACCACGCCTGGCAGAAATTGCCGACCGCGCCTCGCAGGGGTTCCTGCTGTTCTCGCTGCTGGCCGCAGTGGCCATCGGCCTGTGGTGGTGGTACCTGGAGCCGGCCCGGGCGTTCTGGATCGTGCTGGCCATGCTGGTGGCGACGTGCCCTTGTGCGCTGTCGCTGGCCACCCCCACCGCACTCACTGCAGCCACCGGCACCCTGCATAAACTTGGCCTGCTGGTGACCCGTGGCCATGTGCTGGAAGGCCTGAACCAGATCGATACGGTGATTTTTGACAAGACCGGCACGCTGACCGAAGGCAGGCTGACCTTGCGCAGCATTCGCCCACTCGGCAGCCACCCCGCGGACCGTTGCCTGGCGCTGGCGGCGGCATTGGAGAACCGCTCGGAGCACCCCATCGCCCGCGCGTTCGGGCGCGCGGCCACAGCTGCTGAAGAGGTGCAGACTGT
The DNA here is from genome assembly GCF_007633355.1 of Pseudomonas sp. BJP69. Lineage (NCBI taxonomy): Bacteria > Pseudomonadati > Pseudomonadota > Gammaproteobacteria > Pseudomonadales > Pseudomonadaceae > Pseudomonas > Pseudomonas sp. BJP69. The sequence continues at coordinate 1,771,367 of NZ_CP041933.1, read as the reverse complement.
GCCCGGCGTGGGCCTGGAAGGGCTGGTCGATGGCCAGCGCCTGCGCATTGGCCAGGCCAGCTTCGTCTGCGCCTTGAGCGGCGCGCAAGTACCTGCGGTGCCCGAGCCTCGCGGCCAGTGGCTGCTGCTGGGCGACCGCCAGGGGCCATTGGCCTGGTTCGGCCTGGACGACCGCTTGCGCGATGATGCACCGGCCCTGCTGGCTGCCTGCAAAGCGCGGGGCTGGCGCACCCTGCTGCTGTCTGGCGACAGTTCGCCGATGGTCGCGGAAGTCGCCGCGCAACTGGGCATCGACCACGCCGTTGGCGGCCTGCGCCCGGACGACAAACTGGAGCGCCTCAAAGCCTTGCAGGCCGAAGGGCGCAAGGTGCTGATGCTGGGCGACGGGGTCAACGATGTGCCGGTGCTGGCCGCCGCGGACATCAGCATCGCCATGGGCAGCGCCACCGACCTGGCCAAGACCTGCGCCGACGCGGTGCTGCTGTCCAACCGCCTGAGCGCGCTGGTGCAGGCGCTGGAACTGGCGCGCCGCACCCGCCGCAACATCCTCGAGAACCTGCTGTGGGCAACCCTGTATAATGGCCTGATGTTGCCGTTCGCCGCCCTCGGCTGGGTCACCCCGGTGTGGGCGGCTGTCGGCATGTCGGTGAGCTCACTGATCGTGGTGCTCAATGCCCTGCGCCTGACCCGCTTGCCAGCCAGCGCCGGGCTGCCCGCGATGGATGCCGCGCAACCCGCCAGGAGTACGCCATGCCCGCCCTCTATGTCATGATCCCCGCAGCCCTGCTGCTGGTCGGCGTGGCCGTGTACATCTTCTTCTGGGCCGTGGACAGCGGCCAGTACGACGACCTCGACGGCCCGGCGCACAGCATCCTGTTCGACGACCAGGACCCTCGTCACCAGGCGGCGGTCAAACCCGACGACACGCCGGGCAACGCCGACAAGGACTTGCCACCCCGTGCCTGACCTGCTTCCCCTGCTGGGCTCGGCGCTGGTGCTCGGCTTGCTCGGCGGCGGCCACTGCCTGGGCATGTGCGGCGGCCTGATGGGTGCGCTGACCTTGGCCATCCCCCCTGAACAACGCGGCAGGCGCCTGCGCCTGCTGCTGGCGTACAACCTGGGGCGCATCTTCAGCTATGCCTGCGCCGGGTTGCTGCTGGGCCTGGCCGGCTGGGCCGTGGCCAGCAGCCCGGCCGCCCTGGCCCTGCGGGTCCTGGCCGCCTTGCTGTTGATTGCCATGGGCCTGTACCTGGCCGGCTGGTGGAGCGGGCTGACGCGTATCGAGGTGCTAGGCCGCGGCGTGTGGCGGCATATCCAGCCGCTGGCGTCACGCTTGCTGCCGGTGTCCAGCCTGCCCCGTGCGTTGCTGCTGGGGGCCTTGTGGGGGTGGTTGCCATGCGGGTTGGTGTACAGCACGTTGTTATGGGCGGCCAGCCAGGGCCATGCCGGCTACAGCGCGGCGTTGATGCTGGCGTTCGGGGTGGGCACCTGGCCGGTGCTGCTGGCGACCGGCTTGGCGGCAGAGCGGGTAAACACTTTGTTGAAACGGCGCAGTGTGCGGGTGGCTGGCGGGGTGCTGGTGATGCTGTTTGGTATCTGGACCATGCCCGGGCCGCACCAGCATTGGCTGATGGGGCATTGATGGGGGCCGCTTTGCGGCCATTCGCGGGCTCGCGCGTACCCCTGTGGGAGCGGGCAAGCCCGCGAAGGGCTGCAAAGCAGCCCCCGATGCCCTTGATACAAATCAACACAGATTCCTACAGACGCCCATAGACTCCGGTTCACTGCTGCTCTTTCCGGGGACCGCCCACATGCTCGACGACATTCGTTGGGATACCGACCTGATCCGCCGCTACGATCTTGCCGGGCCACGCTACACCTCCTACCCGACCGCCGTGCAACTGCACAGCGAGGTGGGTTCCTTCGACCTGCTCCACGCCCTGCGCGAAAGCCGCCGGGCGATACGCCCGCTGTCGCTGTATGTGCATGTGCCGTTCTGCGCCAACATCTGCTACTACTGCGCCTGCAACAAAGTCATCACCAAGGACCGCGCCCGCGCCGCGCCGTACCTGCAGCGCCTGGAGCAGGAGATTCAGCTGATCGCCTGCCACCTGGCACCAAAACAGCGGGTGGAACAGCTGCATTTCGGCGGCGGCACCCCGACCTTCCTCAGCCATGTGGAACTGCGCCAGCTGATGACTACCCTGCGCCAGCACTTCCAGTTGCTGGACGATGACTCCGGCGACTACGGCATCGAGATCGACCCGCGCGAAGCCGACTGGTCGACCATGGGCCTGCTGCGTGAACTAGGTTTCAACCGCGTCAGCCTCGGCGTGCAAGACCTCGACCCCGCCGTGCAGCGCGCGATCAACCGCCTGCAAAGCCTGGAGCAGACCCGCACCCTGATCGAGGCGGCGCGCACCTTGCAATTCCGCTCGATCAACCTCGACCTGATCTACGGCCTGCCCAAGCAAACCCCGCAAGGCTTCGCCCGCACCGTCGAAGAGGTGATCCGCCTGCAGCCCGACCGCTTGTCGGTGTTCAACTACGCCCACCTGCCCGAACGCTTCATGCCGCAACGGCGTATCGACAGCAGCGACCTGCCCAGCGCGGCCGCCAAGCTGGAGATGCTGCACGCCACCATCGAGCAGTTGACCGCCGCTGGCTACCGCTACATCGGCATGGACCATTTCGCCCTGCCCGACGACGAGCTGGCCATCGCCCAGGAAGAAGGCACCCTGCAGCGCAATTTCCAGGGCTATACCACCCACGGGCACTGCGACCTCATCGGCCTGGGCGTGTCGGCCATCAGCCAGATCGGCGACTTGTACTGCCAGAACAGCAGTGACCTCAACACCTACCAGGACAGCCTGACCAACGCTCAGCTGGCGACCCAGCGCGGCCTGCTGTGCAACCATGACGACCGCATCCGCCGGGCGGTCATCCAGCAACTGATCTGCCATTTCCAGCTGGATTACGAACCCATCGAGCAAGCGTTCACCATCGATTTCCGCGGTTACTTCGACCATCTCTGGCCAGAGCTGCTGACCCTGCAGCGCGACGGCCTGATCAGCCTGGACGACAAGGGCATTCGCATTCTCCCGGCCGGGCGCCTGCTGGCGCGTTCGGTATGCATGGTGTTCGATGCCTACCTGGCGATGCAGAACCGCCAGCGTTTCTCCCGGGTTATCTGAAAAGCGAGACGTTCAACCGCATGGACACGCCACCTTGCCGGGCACACTATGGGCGAACGAGGACTCCCGGCAGGGCATCTGCCGGGGTTTTGCCAGCGCGCAGCATCGATGCGCACACTGGCCTACACCCTGTGTCGTAGGTTACCCTTACGACTTATGTGTGCTTTCCCACAAGGATCGATCCAAATGTCCGAGCCAGTCAAACTGCGCCCTCACAACCAGGCCCATTGCAAGGATTGCAGCCTGGCCCCCCTGTGCCTGCCTCTTTCACTCAACCTGGAAGACATGGATGCACTGGATGAAATCGTCAAACGCGGGCGTCCGCTGAAAAAAGGCGAGTTTCTGTTCCGCCAGGGTGACAATTTTGGCTCGGTCTACGCGGTACGTTCCGGCGCCCTGAAAACCTTCAGCCTCAGCGACAGCGGCGAAGAACAGATCACCGGTTTCCACCTGCCCAGCGAACTGGTCGGCCTGTCGGGCATGGACACCGAAGCCTACCCGGTGTCGGCGCAAGCTCAGGAAACCACCTCGGTGTGCGAAATCCCCTTCGAGCGCCTCGACGAACTGTCGGTCCAGCTCCCGCAACTGCGCCGCCAGCTGATGCGGGTAATGAGCCGTGAAATCCGCGATGACCAGCAAATGATGCTGCTGCTGTCGAAAAAAACCGCCGACGAGCGCATTGCCACGTTCCTGGTGAACCTGTCGGCGCGCTTCCGCGCCCGCGGCTATTCGGCCAACCAGTTCCGCCTGAGCATGTCGCGCAACGAAATCGGCAACTACCTGGGCCTGGCAGTGGAAACCGTGTCACGGGTGTTCACCCGCTTCCAGCAGAACGGCCTGCTGCGCGCCGAAGGCAAGGAAGTGCACATCCTCGACCCGATCCAGCTGTGTGCGCTGGCCGGTGGTGCAATGGAGGCCTGAGGCCGGTATTTAGCGGGTATACTTGGGCATTCGTTTTCCCAGGATACCCGCAACAATGCACAGCGACGCCTTCGACCTCAAAGCCCTGATCCGCCCGGTGGTGGACTTCCCCAAGCCCGGCGTGATCTTCCGTGACATCACCCCGCTGTTCCAGTCGCCGCGCGGGCTGCGCTATGTGGCCGACCAGTTCATCGAGCGCTATGTCGAGGCTGAGTTCAGCCACATTGGCGCCATGGACGCGCGGGGTTTCCTGATTGGTTCGATCATCGCCCACCAGTTGAACAAGCCACTGATCCTGTTCCGCAAGCAAGGCAAGCTGCCAGCCGACGTGCTGAGCGAGGGTTACCAGACCGAGTACGGCGAGGCCTTCCTAGAGGTGCACGCCGACAGCCTGTGCGAAGGCGATTCGGTGTTGATTTTCGATGACTTGATCGCCACGGGCGGGACCTTGCTGGCAGCGGCCAACCTGGTGCGCCGCACCGGTGCGCAGGTGTTCGAGGCCGCCGCGATCATCGACCTACCCGAACTGGACGGTTCGCGCCGGCTGCAGGCGGCCGGGGTGCCGACCTTCTGCCTGACCGAGTTTTCCCTCAGCGAGTATTGAGTTGCAAGTCGCAAGTCGCAAGCTACAAGCAAAAGCCGATCTGCTTTTGCTGTTGCTTGTAGCTTGCAGCTTGAAGCTTGCAGCTTCAGAGCGAAATCGGCCGTCGCCCGGCAAAGGCATGGGCCAGTGTTCCGCCATCCACCAGTTCGAGCTCCCCGCCCAGGGGTACACCATGGGCGATGCGCGAGGCCACCAGGCCTTTTTCATTGAGCAGTTGCGCGATGTAATGCGCCGTCGCCTCGCCTTCCACGGTCGGGTTGGTCGCCAGGATCACCTCGGTGAAGGTACCCTGCTCTTCGATCCGCGCCATCAGTTGCGGAATGCCGATGGCCTCCGGCCCCAGGCCGTCCAGTGGCGACAGGTGGCCTTTGAGCACGAAGTAACGGCCGCGGTAGCCGGCCTGCTCGACCGCATACACATCGGTCGGCCCCTCGACCACACACAGCTGGGTGTCGTCACGCCGCGGGTCAGCACACTGTGGGCACAGGTCCTGCTCGGTCAAGGTGCGGCACTGCCGGCAATGCCCTACCCCTTCCATGGCCTGGGTCAAAGCCTGGGCCAGGCGCAGCCCCCCGCTACGGTCACGCTCGAGCAGTTGCAGGGCCATGCGCTGGGCGGTTTTCTGGCCTACACCTGGCAAGATGCGCAGGCCGTCGATCAATTGGCGGATAAGGGGGCTGAAGCTCATGGGGAAGGCCTGACAATTCAATAAGGGGCGGTTTATACCCAGCGGGGGCAGTGGCGTCAAATCAGCCTCCGGGTGGGAGCGCGCTGGGTCAAGAATAATGACCGCGGCGGCTGCGAGTACGCACAAAAAAACCGCCGCTGGTGTCAGCGGCGGTTTTCGAGGGCGCATGCCTTAGAACGGCATTTTGAAGCCCGGCGGCAGCTGCATGCCGGCGGTCATGCCGCCCATTTTTTCCTGGCTGCTCTGCTCCACCTTGCGCACTGCATCGTTCAACGCAGCGGCGATCAGGTCTTCCAGTACTTCCTTGTCATCTTCATCGGTCGACATCAGGCTCTGGTCGATGCTGACGCGCTTGACGTCGTGACGACCGGTCATCACCACGCTCACCAGGCCGCCACCAGACTGGCCGGTGACTTCGGCGTTGGCCAGCTCTTCCTGCATTTTCTGCATTTTTTCCTGCATCTGCTGGGCCTGCTTCATCAGGCCGGCCATGCCACCTTTCATCATGGGGGTATACCTCGATTGGGTCATTTGATGCGGCCCGGCGCCGGGCCGGCCGCAGGGTTATCCGTTACTGGCCCTGGTTGGCCAGGGCTTCTACAGGCTCAATAGTATCCTGCCGCACCTTGGCACCGAACAACTTGATCATCTGCTGGATCAATGGATCCTGCTCGATCGAGGCGACGGCGCCCTGCTGACGCTCGGCCCGCTTGCGCGCGGCGGCCTGGGCCGGGGTTTCCTGCTCGGGCAGGACCAGTTCGATGCGCAGGTTCAGCGTGCGCCCCAGATGCTGGTTGAGCGCCTCGTTCAGGCGCCGCTGCTGGGTCGTGTTGAACAGCGCACCTTGGCCTGGGTCCAGGTGCAGCAGCCAGTCGTCGCCATCGGCGGCAATCAGCGTACAGTTTGCTGCGATGTTGCCTGTCATACCGGAGACAGGCAACTGTGGGAATAATTCCAGCCATTGCAGGGCCAGACCGGTGGCCGGCTTGGCGGCTGGCAACGGAGCAGGCGCGGGCGCAGGGGCTTCTTCCTGAACGTGTTCGGCTAACTCGTCGAGGTAGCTGAAGCCAACCGGATCGCTTTCGCCGCCGTAGTAGTCTTCGTCCAGCGGCGGCTCGTCGTCCCGGTCCATGCCAACGGCGGCGTAGGCAGACGGGTCGAAAGGCGGCTCGTCATGCACGGCAGGCGCGGCCATAGGCGCCGCCTGCGGGGTCGGCCGCGGGGCTGACGCGGGCTCGGCAACAGGCTCTGCGACAGGCGCGCTGGTCGGGGCTGGGTCCTCCCACGGCAGGTCGACCACCTCGGCGACGGGCTCAGGCACCGAAATGGCCTCGACTTCGGCCCTTAGCTCGGCGTCTGCGGGCAGCTCGGGCTCATGGTCCACCGTGGCTGGCGGCGGCACTACCAGCGGCGCGGGTGCAGCGGGCGCAGGCTCGGCGGCGGGTGGCGGCACGGCAGGCGCAGGGGCTGCCACCGGGTTTGCAGGATCAGCTGTGGCCTGGCTGATCCCCACTGGCTTTAGCACCGGTTTCGGCGCATCGTCGGTGTCGGCCGGGCGGAAGGCGAGCATTCGCAACAAGACCATCTCGAAGCCACCACGCGGGTCCGGCGCCAGCGGCAGGTCACGCCGACCGATCAGGCCCATCTGGTAATAGAACTGCACATCCTCGGCCGGTAATGCCTGGGCCAGCGCCAGCACCCGGTCACGGTCGCCCTGGCCGTTGTCCACGGCCTCGGGCAGCGCCTGGGCGATGGCTACACGGTGCAGCACGTTGAGCATTTCCGCCAGCACGCCAGCCCAGTCCGGCCCTTGCTCGGCCAGGTTGCGCACGGCCTCCAGCAGGGCCCGGGCATCGCCCTCGAGCAGCGCCTGCAGCACCCCATAGACCTGCCCGTGGTCGAGGCTACCGAGCATGGCCCGCACATCGGCGGCCAGCACCTTGCCTTCGCCGAATGCAATGGCCTGGTCGGTCAGGCTCATGGCGTCACGCATGGAGCCGTCGGCGGCACGGCCCAACAGCCACAGGGCATCTGCCTCGAACGGGACGTTCTCCGCAGCAAGCACATGGCTGAGGTGCTCGACCACCCGCTCTGGGCTCATGTTCTTCAGCGAGAACTGCAGGCAACGCGACAGGATGGTGGCCGGCAGCTTCTGCGGGTCGGTGGTGGCCAGGATGAACTTGACGTACGGTGGCGGCTCTTCCAGGGTCTTGAGCAAGGCATTGAACGAGTGCGTCGAGAGCATGTGCACTTCGTCGATCAGGTAGACCTTGAAGCGCCCACGGCTGGGCGCGTACTGCACGTTATCGAGCAGTTCGCGGGTGTCTTCGACCTTGGTACGGCTGGCGGCGTCGATTTCGATCAGGTCGACGAAGCGGCCCTCGTCGATCTCCCGGCATACCGAACAGGTGCCGCAGGGCGTGGAGGTGATGCCCGTCTCGCAGTTCAGGCATTTGGCGATGATACGGGCAATGGTAGTCTTGCCCACGCCACGAGTACCCGTGAACAGGTAGGCATGGTGCAGGCGTTGGTTGTCCAAGGCATTGATCAAGGCCTTGAGCACATGGGTCTGGCCGACCATTTCGCGGAACGAGCGCGGACGCCATTTACGTGCAAGAACCTGATAACTCATCGAAAAACCATCGTAGCCTGATCGAGCGGAAGATCGCTAATGCTAGCGGAGCGGGGGCAAAATTGCACCCTGCGCAGCTCGTCTAAGCTATGAATCGGGCGCCTGTTGTCCAGGGAGGAGATGCTTTTGCGAAAACTGCTGGCCTTGCTGTTGGTCTGGGCTACCCAGAGCGTGGCAGAACAGCCGGTGCTGCGTTTTTCCGTGGCTGAAAGCTGGAGCATGCCGCTGGTGCGGATTGAAGATGACCAGCCGGTCGAGGGCCTGGTCTATGACCTTGTACAGGCGCTGGCCAGGGAAGCAGGGGTCCGCCCGCAGTACCACGTGATGGCCAGGCTGCGCTTGCAGGAGGCCATGAACAGCGGTGACATTGATGTGCGCTGCTACGTCAGCACGCAGTGGTTCAATGACCGCCCGGGGGACTTTGTCTGGAGCATCCCGCTGTTCCACCAGCGCGACGTGCTGGTGGGGCGCCTTGGCGACAGCAACCCGGTCGCAGCAGAGCAACTGCCGCCCCAGGCCATCGGTACAGTGCTGGGGTACACCTATCCAACCTTGCAACCCCTGCTGGACCAAGGCCGACTGAGCCGCGAAGACAGCCGCAGCCAGCTGCTGGTCCTGCAGAAACTGCAAGCCCACCGCTATCGCCATGCAGTGAGCAACGAGTTGTCGCTGCAGTGGTTCAACCAGGGGCAGCCGGCAGCTCGGCAACTGCAAGTGCTGGCAGTGCTGGAGGAGCAGGACCTGGGGTGCATGGTGCGCAACGACCCGGCGATACCCACACAAGGGCTGCTGCGGGCCTTGGTGCGGCTGAAACAGACGGGGGAAATCGAGCGGATCCTACAGCGATACGCAGGGATGGGCCGTAGCGACAACCCATCTGTCGCTCGCCCGTGAAACAGAAGCGCTGGTGATGTACAGAGGCTGCAAGCCAGCACGCTCCCTGTGGCCGCTGGCTTGCCGGCGATCAACGGTGAAGCTGGTGCCTATACCGCGTCGCCTGTTTCGCGGGCACGCCCGCTCCCACAGGGTATTGCGACCGATTCGAGCTCGCGTGCTGCCTGTGACATGGGTAGGCGCCTAGAGGCGGAGAGCAAAGGCTTGCGACATGCGGCGCAGTGCCCTGAGGGAGATCACCTGGCCTGCCTTAAATTCCGGCGACTGATGAAGCTGTCGGCGGTGGGAGCATTGGGCGAGAAGCAGGACAGAAAGAAGGCGTTCGCAGCAGATTGAGGTTTTCCGACCCCGGAAATGGAGGCGGCCCCACCAGCCACACCCCGGCACTCGATGTTCCCGCTATGGCTGCTCCCTTCCGGGCCTGACCAGGTTAACGGGTAATCAATGCGGGGGGACCGATAGGGCCACCACAACATGCCTCGCTGAGCAGCGAGTGGCGCCATTGTACCGGTCTTGGGGGCAGATACAACCTCTGGGAGCAGAAAAAGTCATCATTTCTCAATGACTTGTCTGGGTTGGGGTGGCGCTGCAGGCAAGACTGGCGCGAGGCCTGTGGGAGCGGGCGTGCCCGCGAAGCAAGCTACGCGATGGATGGCACCGGCTTTGCCGGTGTTCGCGGGCACGCCCGCTCCCACAAGTGGCGCGCGCAGGCACTCAAATAGTGATGCCCTGCTCGGCCAGGAACGCGACGAAGGCCTCTTCGTCCAGCACCTTCACGCCCAGCTCGCTGGCCTTAGCCAGCTTCGATCCAGCCCCCGGCCCTGCGACCACGCACTGGGTCTTGCCAGACACCGAACCGGCCACCTTGGCGCCAAGGCTTTCCAGCTTGTCCTTGGCCACATCGCGGCTCATGCGCTCCAGGGTACCGGTCAGCACCCAGGTCTGGCCGGCCAGCGGCAAACCCTCGGCGACTTTCTTCTCGCTGGTCCAGTGCATGCCGAACGCCAGCAACTGCGCCTCGATCGCGCGCGCCAGTTTCTGGTTGGCCTCATCCTTGAAGAATTCACGCACCGCGTCCGCCTGCTTGGCCGCCAGTGCCTGGCGCAGGTCGATGCCGTCGGCAGCGATGATCTTGTCCAGGCTGCCGAGCTTGGCTACCAGTTTCTCGGCACCGGTTGGGCCTACCGAAGCGATGTCGAGCTTGGCGATCATGCCGGCCAAGCTGGTGCTGGCCGCGAATTCGGCGGCCAACTCGCCTTCGTCCTGCAGGTGCATGCCGCTATCGAGCAACTGCTGGATAACCTTCTGGTTGTGTTCGTCTTCGAAGAAGTTGTGAATCTCGTAGGCGACCTCAAGGCCAATGTCCGGCAGATACGTCAGCACCTGCGGCAAGGCCTGCTGCACGCGCGCCAGGCTGCCCAGCGAACGGGCCAGAACCTTGGCCGTCTCCTCACCCACATCCGGTATGCCCAGCGCATAGATGAAACGCGCCAGGCTCGGCCGCTTGCTGGCTTCGATGGCATCCAGCAGTTTGCGGGTGGACACCTCGGCGAAGCCTTCCAGGCCGACCACCTGCTCGAACTGCAGCTTGTACAGGTCAGCCGGCGAGCCGATCAGGCCTTCGTCCACCAACTGCTCGACGCTTTTTTCGCCAAGCCCGTCGATGTCCATGGCGCGACGCGACACATAGTGAATGATCGCCTGCTTGAGCTGCGCACCACAGGCCAGGCGGCCGACACAGCGGTACACCGCCCCTTCGCTGGTGGTCTCCTTGCCCTTGCTGCGCTTGACCAGCTGGGTGCGCTCGACTTGCGAGCCACACACCGGGCACTCGCTTGGCACGGCAACCGGGCGGGCATCGTCCGGGCGACGCTCCAGCACCACCTGCATCACCTGCGGGATCACGTCGCCGGCCCGGCGGATGATCACTGTGTCGCCAATGCGCAGGCCCAGGCGGGCGATTTCGTCCATGTTGTGCAGGGTGGCGTTGGACACGGTCACGCCCGCCACCTTGACCGGTTTCAGGCGCGCCACCGGGGTGACCGCGCCGGTACGGCCGACCTGGAACTCGACGTCCAGCACCTCGGTCAGCTCTTCCATGGCCGGGAACTTGTGGGCGATTGCCCAGCGCGGTTCACGGGCGCGGAAGCCCAGCTCACGCTGGGCGGCCAGGCTGTTGACCTTGAATACCACACCATCGATTTCATACGGCAGGCTGTTGCGCCGCTCGCCGATGTCGCGGTAGTAATCCAGGCACTCTTCGATCCCTGCCGCATGCTTGAGCTCGCGGCTGATCGGCAGGCCCCAAGCCTTGAGCTGTTCAAGGATGGCGATATGGCTGTCGCCGATGCTGGCAGACAGCTGACCGACGCCGTAGCAGCAGAACTCCAGCGGGCGGCTGGCCGTGATTTTCGAATCGAGCTGGCGCAGGCTACCGGCAGCCGCGTTGCGGGGGTTGGCGAAGGTCTTGCCGCCGGCTTCGGCCTGGGCTGCATTGAGGCGGTCGAAGCCGGCCTTGCTCATGTAGACCTCGCCACGCACTTCCAGCACCGCGGGCCAGCCCTCGCCGTGCAACTTCAGCGGAATGTTGCGCACGGTGCGTACGTTGGCGCTGATATCTTCGCCAGTGGTGCCGTCGCCGCGCGTGGCACCCTGCACCAGCAGGCCGTCGCGGTACAGCAGGCTAACGGCCAGGCCATCGAGCTTGGGTTCGCAACTGTAGTCAACCGCGCCGGGCTGATCGAGGCCGTCCACCACACGGCGGCCGAACTCACGCAGGTCGGCTTCCTCGAAGGCGTTGCCCAGGCTGAGCATGGGCACTTCATGGCGCACCTGGCTAAAGGCCGACAGGGCTGCACCGCCGACGCGCTGGGTGGGCGAGTCGGGGGTAACCAGGTGCGGGTGTTCGGCTTCCAACGCCTTGAGCTCGTTGAACAGGCGGTCGTATTCGGCGTCGGGCACACTGGGCTCGTCGAGCACGTAGTAGCGGTAGTTGTGCTGGTCGAGTTCGGCACGCAGTTCGTGGATACGGGTTTCGGCGGTCATGGGGTTTGTCTTCTCTTGCAAAGCAAAAGAGCAGCCTGGGGTGGCGGCTGGGGTCTGGACTAGCGATTGCCTGCCCTGGCCCTGTCGCCGGCAAGCCAGCTCCCACAGGCAATTGTGGGAGCTGGCTTGCCGGCGACAGGGCCGGAACAGGTAACAACACCCGAACCGGCCAGCACGCCCTCAGGCTGCTCTTTCGTTGGATCTGTCAGCGCTTCTGGGTCAGCGCACGGCGCTCGAACTCGACGATGCGCTGGCGATAGTGCTCGATGGTCTGGGCGGTCAGCACGCTGCGCTGGTCGTCCTTGAGCTCACCGTTCAGTTCATGTGCCAGCTTGCGCGCGGCCGCCACCATCACGTCAAAGGCCTGCTTCGGATGACGTGGGCCAGGCAGGCCGAGGAAGAAGCTCACCGCACGGGTGCTGAAATGGTCGATGTCGTCCAGGTCGAACACACCAGGCTTGACCGCATTGGCCATGGAGAACAGCACTTCGCCGTGGCCGGCCATGCTTTCGTGGCGGTGGAAGATGTCCATTTCGCCGAAGCGCAGGCCGCTTTCAAGAATGTTCTGCAACAATGCCGGGCCCTTGAAGCCACCCTCGTCGCGGGAAATGACGCTGATGACCAGCACCTCTTCGGCCGGTGGCAGCTCCTTGACGCTGCTGCTGGCAGCGGGCGCCGGGTTGCCACGGGTATTTTCGGCGGCGAAGTCGTCGTCGCTGTCGGTGAACAGGTCGGGCTCGCGCGGCTCGGCGCTCAGGCCCAGGTCGCCCTGCTGCACATCGGCCGCGGCTGTGGCGCGCTTGCCACGCTTGCTGGCCTTGGCCGGCTTTGGCTCGCGCTCGCGATCACGCGCCGAGGCGCTGAGCGAAGGCAGGTCGCTTTCGTCCAGTTCCGGTTCTTTATGGGTATCCAGTACCCGCGACGGGCCGAGTACTTCGGCACTGCCGCCCTCTTCGTCCGGCAGGTTGGAATAACTGCGGTCCAGACGGAATTTCAACTTGCCTTTGCCGCCGCGCATGCGGCGCCAGCCGTCGAAAAGAATACCGGCAATGACAATGATGCCGATGAGGATCAGCCACTCGCGCAGACCGATTTCCATGTAATCCCGTGCCTCTATAAAAATATGCTTGAAAACAAAGGGTTCAAAGCCCTTTAACACGTGGCGCCAACTCTATGTTCTGACAGGCGTTTTACCCACGCAATAAACGAGTGACATTAAGCTAGCACGACCAAAGACAACTTTACACCGTCTGTCGCACATGACGGGGGCATTTCGTTGGAGAAAGTGCCCGCATCGTCGCACATCACGCATCGACCATGGCCATGGCGGCCTCCACATCAACTGCAACAAGACGTGAACAACCGGGTTCATGCATGGTTACCCCCATCAGTTGATCGGCCATCTCCATCGCAATCTTGTTGTGGGTGATGTAGATGAACTGCACGCTCTCACTCATTTCCTTGACCAGGCGCGCGTAGCGCCCGACGTTGGCATCGTCCAGCGGCGCATCGACTTCGTCGAGCATGCAGAACGGTGCGGGGTTCAACTTGAAGATGGCAAACACCAGCGCCAATGCGGTCAGTGCCTTTTCGCCGCCGGACAGCAGATGGATGGTGCTGTTCTTCTTGCCCGGCGGTCGCGCCATGATCGTCACCCCTGTATCGAGTAGATCTTCGCCCGTCAGTTCCAGATAAGCGCTGCCACCACCGAAAACTTTTGGGAAAAGTGCCTGTAATCCGGCATTTATCTGATCAAAGGTATCCTTGAAGCGGTTGCGGGTTTCCCTGTCGATCTTGCGAATGACGTTTTCCAGGGTCTCCAGCGCCTCCACCAGGTCGGCGTCCTGGGCATCCAGGTAGCGCTTGCGCTCGGATTGTTGCTCGTACTCCTCAATGGCGGCGAGGTTTATCGCCCCCAGGCGCTGGATACGCGCCTCGAGTTGCTCCAGCGCCTGTTCGGTGCCCTGCTCGCTGGCATCGGCCTCCAGGGTGGCGAGCACCCCTTGCAGGTCGTAACCGTCGGCCAGCAGCTGCTCCTGCAGGGTCTTGCGCCGCACATCCAGGCCCTGGCACTCCAGCCGCAGCTGCTCCAGCTGGCCGCGCAACAACAGCGCCTGCTGCTCGGCCTGCGTGCGGCGCTTCTCGGCCTCGCGCAATTCGCGGTCGGCTTCGTCCATGTGCAGGCGGGCCAGGCGCATTTCCTCGTCAACACTCATGCGCAGTTCCAGCAGCGCTTCGAGCTTCAGGCGCAACTCTTCCTGTGGCGCCTCGCCCTCCTCCAGGTTCAGGCTCAGTTGCTCCTGGCGCTCGGTCAGCCTTGCTGCTTGCTGCTCTAGGCGCTCCAGGGCCTGGCGGGTGGAGTCATGCTGCGCACGCAGCGAGCCCAGCCGCACGGCCAGCTGGTGGGCGTGGTCCTTGTGCTGGCGGGCCTCCTGGCGCACCCGGTCGAGGCTTTCTCGCAGGGCGTCGCGGCGGGCCATCAATTGCTCGCGCTGCTCGGTGTCCTGGGCCATCAGCTCCACCGCCTCTTGCAGCAACAAGCGGGCTTCGCCCAGTTGTTCGTGCTCAAGGGCGCGTTGTTCTTCCAGTTCGGCCAGTTCTTCCTGCAAGCGCCGGCGCCGCAGCTCGACCTGTTCGGCGCGCGCACGGCTGGCCGAGAGGCTGGCTTTCAGTTCACCGTGCAGGCGGTTTTCTTCCTGGCTGCGGCGGCGCAGTTGCTCGCGCTGTTCTTCCAGGTCCAGCTGCTGCTCGCGCAGGGTTTGCAACTGTTGCTCAAGTTGTTCCAACGCCGCTTCCTGCTGCAGTTGTTCCTGGCCCAGGCGGTCGATTTCCTGGCCACGCGCCAGCACACCGCCTTCAGCCTCACCGCCACGGCGCACCCGCAGGAAGTGCCGGCCAACCCAGTAGCCATCGCGGCTGACCAGGCTCTGGCCGTCGCCAAGCGATGTGCGCTGCGCCAGCGCCTGGACCAAGTCTTCGACAGGCTTGACCTGACCCAGCCAGGGTGCCAGATCGACACGGCCTTCGACCTTTTCCAGCAGGCTGCCGGGCAACGACGCGCTGGCATCGCTGGCCTGCAGCAAGCGCAGCTCGCCTTGTTCCAAACCGGCAAAATCGAGGCCGTTGAAATCGTCCACCAGCACGGCCTGCAGGTCAGCGCCGAGCACGGTTTCTACGGCAAGCTCCCAGCCCGGTTCTACCCGCAAGCCTTCAGCCAAGCGTGGCTGTTGATCCAGGCCCTGGCCCTGCAGCCAGTCTGCGGCGCCCGCCCCCGGCTCCAGGGCTGCCTGCTGCAACGCTTCCAAGGATGCCAAGCGGCCGCCCAGGCGCTGCAGGTCGCCCTGTGCCTGCTGCTGGGCCTGGGTAGCCTGCTGCAACTGCCCGCGCGCGCTTTCCAGACCCTCGACCACCTGTTCTTCGGAGAGCTGCAGTTCTTCCAGCAACATCTCGCTGCTGGCCAGTTGCTCGGCCAGATCCAGCAGGGTGGCGTCCTGCGGATCGCTCCCCAGTTGCTCGCGCTCTTCGCCCAGCTTGCGCTGGCGCTCAGCCTGGCGCTCCAGGCTGGCTTCCAGCTGCTGCAGGCGCGCCTGCTGCACTTCGGCCTTGCGGCGCGGTTCGGCAGAGCGGCTGTTGAAGCTGTCCCACTGCTCTTGCCAGCCGTGCATGGCCAGCTCGGCCTCTTCCAGCGCCGCCGCAGCTTCTTCGGCGGCGCCCAGGGTCATTTCCTGCTCGGGTTCGAGCATGGCCAACTCTTCGCCCAGGGTCGCCAGCAAGGTGCGGTCATGCCCCAGGTGCGACTCGGTTTCCAAACGGGTGCGCTCGGCCTCCTTGAAGTCGTCCTGCAACTGGCGCAGGCGCTGCTGGCCGTGCTGGATACTCTGCTCGACCCGGGCAATGTCACCGGCCACCGAATAGAAACGGCCCTGCACCTGGTTGAACCGCTCGGACAACTCGTGATGGCCGTCACGCAGGCGCTCGATGCTGGCATCGGCGTTGCGCTGCTCGGCCACCAGTGCCTCATGGGCCACGCCCTGGTCACCGATCACCGACTCGCGCTGGCGTACCCGCTCGTCCAGGTCGCGCCAGCGCAGGGCCGACAGCCGCGCTTTCAACTGCCGTTCCTGCGCCTTGTACTCACGGTACTTTTCCGCGGCCTGGGCCTGGCGGTGCAGGCGCTCGAGCTGGCGTTCCAGTTCTTCACGCAGGTCGGTCAGGCGTGCCAGGTTTTCCTGGGTGCGGCGGATACGGTTCTCGGTTTCGCGGCGGCGCTCCTTGTATTTGGAGATGCCGGCGGCTTCCTCGATGAAATTGCGCAACTCTTCGGGCTTGGCCTCGATCAGCTTGGAGATCATGCCCTGTTCGATGATCGAGTAGCTGCGCGGCCCCAGCCCGGTGCCGAGAAAAATGTCGGTGATGTCGCGCCGGCGGCACTTGGTGCCGTTCAAGTAGTAGCTGTTCTGCCCGTCGCGGGTGACCTTGCGGCGGATGGAAATTTCGGCGTACGCGGCATACTCGCCGACCAGGGTAGTTTCGCTGTTGTCGAAGACCAGCTCGATGCTGGCCTGGCTGACCGGTTTGCGCCCACTGGAGCCGTTGAAGATGACGTCGGTCATCGATTCGCCGCGCAGGTTCTTCGCCGAGCTCTCGCCCATCACCCAGCGCACCGCGTCAATGATGTTGGATTTGCCGCAGCCGTTGGGGCCGACCACGGCCGCCATGTTGCTGGGGAAATTGACTGTGGTCGGGTCGACGAACGACTTGAAGCCAGCCAGGCGAATGCATTTGAGGCGCATCGGTCAGCCTCGGGCCAGTGCCGCCAGCACCAGTTCGCAGCTGCGCTGGCAGTAAGCGGTAAGCACCTCGCGAATGTGCGGCAGGTCACGGGCGACCACCGCTTCGAGCAGGCGCGCGAACAGGTCGAGGTAATCGATCATGTTGGCCTGGCGTTGGTCCAGCGCCAGATAATAGGCACGGCTCATGGCCGGCTGCAGGTTTTCCACGGTTTCCTGCAAGAAAGGGTTATCGGCAAACGGATAGGCGGCGCGCATCACCGCGAAGCTGTCACCGACGAAAGCCTTGATGTCCAGCAGGTCGTGGGCGCGCTGCAGCCGCTGCTGAATCTCCAGAAACGGGCGCAGGTCGGCTTCGGTGCGCCATTTTTGTGCAACCGCATTGCCCAGCAGGATATAGAACTCGCCCATCAGCGCGCACAGGCTGCGCACGCTGCGTTCGTCCAGCTCGGTGACATGGGCACCGCGGCGCGGCAAGATCGCCACCAAGTGGCGGCGTTCGAGAATCAGCAACGCCTCGCGCACCGAACCGCGGCTGACATTGAGTGCCTGCGTAACCTTTTGCTCCTGAATGCGCTCGCCGGGCGCCAGCTCGCCGCGGATAATGCGTTCGGCCAGGTAATCGGCAATCTGCTCGGAGAGGCTGTCCGGGGCCTTGAACGTCATGGTTTTCCTTCAAAATCATTGAACTGGGCACAAGGGGCGAAGTGTAGCGCACTTGACCATTGGTCGCGCAGAGGGGGCAGGCGGTTTATTTGACCCAGCAGACAACCTCGGGCCCGGCGCGATCTATGCTTGCAATATGGGCAATGAACAGGGTTGGGCGAGACCATGCGCAATTTCTTGACCCTTGGGTCAGAAAAATATTGACCTGCTGGACAGGTGTTGCTTAGAGTCCGCCCAACAACAATAAAACCATTGCGAGGCCATCCCCGTGATCCAGTTTCTCGTCAATCAGGAGCTGCGTAGTGAGCACGCCCTGGACCCTAACATGACGGTGCTGCAGTACCTGCGCGAGCACCTGGGCAAACCCGGCACCAAGGAAGGCTGCGCCAGCGGTGACTGCGGCGCCTGCACCGTGGTGGTCGGTGAACTGACCCAGGACGCACAGGGCAACGACAGCCTGCGCTACCGCAGCCTCAACTCGTGCCTGACCTTCGTCTCGTCGCTGCATGGCAAGCAGCTGATCAGCGTCGAGGGCCTCAAGCACCAGGGCCAGCTGCACAGCGTGCAGCAAGCCATGGCCGATTGCCATGGGTCGCAATGCGGGTTCTGCACACCCGGCTTCGTGATGTCGCTGTTTGCCCTGCAAAAGAACAGCGACGGCGCCGACCTGCACCAGGCCCAGGAGGCCCTGGCCGGCAACCTGTGCCGCTGCACCGGCTACCGGCCGATCCTCGACGCCGCCGAGCAGAGCTGCCGCCAGCCTTGCCGCGACCAGTTCGATGCCCAGCAGGCGCATACCATCAGCCGCCTGAAGGCCATTGCCCCCACCCAGACCGGTGAACTGAACAGCGGCGACAAGCGCTGCCTGGTGCCACTGACCGTGGCGGATCTTGCCGAATTGTACAGCTCGCACCCAGAGGCGCGGCTGCTGGCCGGCGGTACCGACCTGGCCCTGGAAGTCACCCAGTTCCACAAGACCCTGCCGGTGATGATCTACGTGGGCCACGTCGCCGAACTCAAACGCATCGAGAAAACCGCCAGCCACCTGGAAATCGGCGCCGCAACCCCGCTCACCGACTGCTACGGCGCCCTGAACGACGAGTACCCCGACTTCGGTGCCCTGCTGCACCGCTTCGCCTCGCTGCAGATCCGCAACCAGGGCACCCTCGGTGGCAACATTGGCAATGCCTCACCGATTGGCGACTCGCCACCCCTGCTGATCGCCCTGGATGCGCAGGTGGTGCTGCGCCAGGGTGAGCGTCAACGGGTGATGCCGCTGGAGGATTACTTCATCGACTACCGCATCACTGCCCGCCAGGACAGCGAGTTCATCGAGAAGATCATCGTGCCACGCGCCAGCCGCGACTGGGCGTTCCGTGCCTACAAGGTATCCAAGCGCCTGGACGACGACATCTCCGCCGTGTGCGGCGCTTTCAACCTGAGCATCGAGGACGGGGTGGTCAGCGGTGTGCGCATCGCCTTTGGCGGCATGGCAGCGATACCCAAGCGCGCGCGCGCCTGCGAAGCCGCGCTGCGCGGCAAACCCTGGAACGCGGCGGCCATCGAGCGTGCCTGCCAGGCCCTGGCCGAAGACTTCACCCCGCTCAGCGACTTCCGCGCCAGCAAGGAATACCGCCTGCTGACTGCACAGAACCTGCTGCGCAAGTACTTCATCGAACAGCAATCGCCGCACATCGAAACCCGGGTGACCGCTTATGTCTAACCACCATGTAGCCAAGAGCCAGGCCGAGATGGCCGAACTGTTCAGCCAGCACCTGACCACCGGGGTTGGCCGCAGCGTCAAGCACGACAGCGCCGACAAACATGTCTCCGGCGAGGCGCTGTACATCGACGACCGCCTGGAATTCCCCAACCAGCTGCACGTCTATGCCCGCACCGCCGACCGTGCCCATGCGCGCATCCTGCGCATCGACACCACGCCGTGCTATGCCTTCGAGGGCGTGCGCATCGCCATCACCCACGAAGACATCCCTGGCCTGAAGGACATCGGCCCGGTGGTGGCGGGTGACCCGCTGCTGGCTATCGACAAGGTCGAGTTCTTCGGCCAGCCGGTGCTGGCCGTGGCTGCACGCGACCTGGACACCGCACGCAAGGCGGCCATGGCCGCAATCGTCGAGTACGAGGACCTGGAGCCAGTGCTGGACGTGGTCGACGCGCTGCGCAAGCGGCACTTCGTGCTTGACAGCCACACCCACCAGCGCGGCGACTCCGCCAGCGCCTTGGCCAGCGCCCCGCACCGCCTCCAGGGCACATTGCACATTGGTGGCCAGGAGCACTTCTACCTGGAAACGCAGATTTCCTCGGTGATGCCTACCGAAGATGGCGGCATGATCGTCTACTGCTCCACACAGAACCCCACTGAAGTGCAGAAGCTGGTCGCCGAAGTACTCGACGTGCCGATGAACAAGGTGGTGCTGGACATGCGCCGCATGGGCGGCGGCTTTGGCGGCAAGGAAACCCAGGCCGCCAGCCCGGCCTGCCTGTGCGCGGTGGTGGCGCGCCTGACCGGCCAGCCGACCAAGATGCGCCTGCCGCGGGTCGAAGACATGACCATGACCGGCAAGCGCCACCCGTTCTACGTCGAGTACGACGTGGGCTTCGATGAGAATGGGCGCCTGCATGGCATCAATCTGGACCTGGCCGGCAACTGTGGCTATTCGCCCGACCTGTCTGGCTCGATCGTCGACCGCGCCATGTTCCACTCAGACAATGCCTACTACCTGGGCGATGCCACCGTGCATGGTCACCGCTGCAAGACCAACACTGCCTCCAACACGGCGTACCGCGGCTTTGGCGGCCCGCAGGGCATGGTTGCCATCGAACAGGTGATGGACCACATTGCCCGCCACCTGGGCCGTGACCCCCTGGCGGTGCGCAAGGCCAACTACTACGGCAAGATCGAACGCAACGTCACGCATTACTACCAGACCGTCGAGCACAACATGCTCGAAGAGATGACCGCCGAGCTGGAAGCCAGCAGCGACTACGCCGAGCGCCGCGAGTCGATCCGCCGCTTCAACGCCAACAGCCCGGTGCTGAAGAAAGGCCTGGCCCTGACCCCGGTCAAATTCGGCATTTCGTTCACCGCCACCTTCCTCAACCAGGCCGGTGCGCTGATCCACATCTACACCGATGGCAGCATCCACCTGAACCATGGCGGCACCGAAATGGGCCAAGGCCTGAACACCAAGGTGGCGCAGGTGGTGGCACAGATCTTCCAGGTGGATTTCAGCCGTATCCAGATCACCGCCACCAATACCGACAAAGTGCCCAACACCTCGCCCACGGCCGCCTCGAGCGGTGCCGACCTGAACGGCAAGGCGGCGCAGAACGCGGCCGAGATCCTCAAGAAACGCCTGACCGAGTTTGCCGCACGGCACTATCAGGTGACCGAGGAAGACGTCGAGTTCCGCAACGGCCATGTGCGGGTGCGCGATCAGATCGTCAGTTTCGAGCAGCTGGTGCAGCAGGCCTACTTTGCCCAGGTGTCGCTGTCCAGCACGGGCTTCTATCGCACGCCGAAGATCTACTACGACCGCAGCCAGGCCCGTGGCCGGCCGTTCTACTACTTCGCCTTCGGCGCTGCCTGTGTGGAGGTGATCGTCGACACCCTGACGGGTGAATACAAGATGTTGCGCGCCGATATCCTGCACGATGTCGGTGACTCGCTGAACCCGGCCATCGACATTGGCCAGGTAGAGGGCGGTTTCATCCAGGGCATGGGCTGGCTGACCACCGAGGAACTGGTGTGGAACGCCAAGGGCAAGCTGATGACCAACGGCCCGGCCAGCTACAAGATTCCGGCAGTGGCCGACATGCCACTGGACCTGCGCGTGAAGCTGGTGGAAAACCGCAAGAACCCGGAAGACACCGTGTTCCACTCCAAAGCCGTGGGCGAGCCGCCGTTCATGCTCGGCATCGCCGCCTGGTGCGCGATCAAGGATGCCGTGGCGAGCCTTGCCGATTACCGCGTGCAGCCGAACATCGACGCGCCGGCAACGCCGGAGCGGGTGTTGTGGGGGTGTGAGCAGATGCGAAAGGCGGTGGCCCAGCAGCAACCGTCTGAACATGAATTGGAAACCGTCACCCACTGACAACGCAAGGCCCTGTAGGAGCGGCCTTGTGTCGCGAAAGGGTCGCGAAGCGGCCCCAAGATCTTGGCTACTGCATAGATTGTCGGGGCTGCGGTGCAGCCCATTCGCGACACGAGGCCGCTCCTACAAGGGGGCCGTGTCGATCTTTAGAGAGGTCGCATCATGCACCAATGGATCAACGCCCTCGCCGACCACCAGGCCCGTGGCGAAGCCTGCGTACTGGTGACCATCATCGAGGAACGCGGCTCGACCCCGCGTAATGCCGGCTCGAAGATGGTGGTCAGCGCCAGCGGCCTGTTCGACACCATCGGCGGTGGCCACCTGGAATACAAGGCCCTGCACATCGCCCGGCAAATGCTTGAAGCACAACGCACCACGCCGCACCTGGAACGCTTCAGCCTCGGCGCCAGCCTGGGCCAGTGCTGCGGCGGCGTCACCGTGCTGCTGTTCGAACCCATGGCTGCCGTGCAGGCGCACATCGCCGTGTTCGGCGCGGGCCATGTCGGCCGCGCTCTGGTACCCTTGCTCGCCGCCCTGCCCTGCCGGGTGCGCTGGGTCGACTCGCGTGAACAGGAATTCCCCGAATTCATCCCCAACGGGGTGACCAAGGTGGTCAGTGAAGAGCCGGTCGACGAAGTGGCACAGCTGCCACCAGGTTGCTACTGCATCGTCATGACCCACAACCATCAGCTCGACCTGGAACTGACCGCCGCCATTCTCAAGCGCAACGACTTCACCTGGTTCGGCCTGATTGGCTCGAAGACCAAACGGGTCAAGTTCGAGCACCGCCTGCGCGAGCGGGGCTACGACGACGCGCTGATGGCGCGCATGCGCTGCCCGATGGGCCTGGCCGAGGTCAAGGGCAAGCTGCCCATCGAGATCGCGGTGTCCATCGCCGGTGAAATCATCGCCACCTACAACGCCTGCTTTGGCCAGCACGACGCTGCCGCCAATGCCGGCCCCATTGCCCAGTTGCTGCCGCCCTCCCGGCGCAGCCAAGCCCTTTGACGAGTGAGTTATGACCGTTACCCGCAAAGCCTACCGTGCCGCCATCCTGCACAGCATCGCTGACCCGGCCGAGGTGGGCCTGGAGGCATCCCATGAATACTACGAAGACGGCCTGCTGGTCGTCGACGATGGCCGCATCAGCGCCGTTGGCCACGCCAGCGAGCTGCTGCCGACCCTGGCCGCCGACTTTCCGGTCGAGCACTACCAGGACGCACTGATCACCCCGGGTTTCATCGATACCCACATCCACTTCCCGCAAACCGGCATGATCGGCTCCTACGGCGAGCAGTTGCTGGACTGGCTGAACACCTACACCTTCCCGTGCGAAAAGCAGTTTGCCGACAAGGCCCACGCCGACCAGGTGGCGAAGATCTTCCTCAAGGAACTGCTGCGCAACGGCACCACCACCGCATTGGTCTTCGGCAGCGTGCACCCGGAATCGGTGAATGCCCTGTTCGAAGAGGCCGAGCGCCTGGACCTGCGGCTGATCGCCGGCAAGGTGATGATGGACCGCAACGCCCCGGACTACCTGACCGACACTGCCGAGTCCGGCTATGCCGAAAGCAAGGCGCTGATCGAACGCTGGCACGGCAAGGGCCGCCTGCACTACGCCGTCACCCCGCGGTTCGCCCCGACCAGCACGCCTGAACAGTTGACCCTGGCCGGCCAGTTGCTCAAGGAGCACCCGGGCGTGTACATGCACACGCACCTGTCGGAAAACCTCAAGGAAATCGACTGGGTCAAGTCGCTGTTCCCTGAGCAGAAGGGTTACCTGGACGTCTATGACCACTTCGAGCTGCTGGGCGAACGCTCGGTATTCGCCCACGGCGTGCACCTGTGCGACGACGAGTGCCAGCGCTTGGCCGAAACCGGCTCGGCCGTGGCCTTCTGCCCCACCTCCAACCTGTTCCTCGGCAGCGGCCTGTTCAACCTGCCGCAGGCCGAGCGCTTCAAGGTCAATGTGGGCCTGGGCACCGACGTCGGCGCCGGGACCAGCTTCTCGCTGCTCAACACCCTGA
This sequence comes from Pseudomonas sp. BJP69, assembly GCF_007633355.1. NCBI lineage: Bacteria > Pseudomonadati > Pseudomonadota > Gammaproteobacteria > Pseudomonadales > Pseudomonadaceae > Pseudomonas > Pseudomonas sp. BJP69. The sequence goes on along the minus strand of NZ_CP041933.1, from coordinate 1,747,791 downwards.
ACGAGGCGTACAAGGTGATGCAGCTGCAAGGCGCGCGCCTGCACCCGTTCAAGTCACTGTACCTGGCCACCCTCGGCGGCGCCCGTGCGCTGCGCCTGGACGACCGCATCGGCAGCCTGCGCCCCGGCAACGATGCCGACTTCGTGGTGCTGGACTACAAGGCCACGCCGCTGCTGGACTACCGCATTCAGCAGTCCAACAGCATTGAAGAGACCCTGTTCGTGCTGACCACCCTGGGTGACGACCGCACCGTGCGTGAAACCTACGCTGCCGGGCGTTGCGTGCACCAGCGCTAGCCGCCACAGCCCTGGTAGGAGCGGCCTTGTGTCGCGATGGGCTGCAAAGCAGCCCCAGGGGTGAGCGCAAATGCACACCCCTGAGGCTAACCAGGCAAACGATCAACCCTTGGCGGAGACCTTGGGCTTTTTCAGCAAATGCGAGAACACCGCATGCAGGTCGTCCGAGGCGCTTTCCTCGTCCAGGTTCAGCTTGCTGTCAATGTGGTCCATGTGGTGCATCATCAGGCTCACCGCCTGCTGGGCATCGCGCGCCTCGATGGCGTCGATCAGCTGCATGTGTTCGTCATACGAGCAGTGCGAGCGCGTGCCGCTTTCGTACTGGGCAATGATCAGCGAGGTCTGCGACACCAGGCTGCGCTGGAAGCTGACCAGCGGCGCATTGCCCGCTGCCTCGGCCAACTTGAGGTGGAACTCGCCGGACAGGCGGATACCGGCACCACGGTCGCCGCGCGAGAAGCTGTCACGCTCTTCACGCACCATTTGCCGCAGCTCGTTCAGTTGCTCGGCGGTGGCATGCTGCACGGCCAGTTCGGTAATGGCCCGTTCTACCATGCGCCGCGAGAAGAACACCTGGCGCGCCTCTTCAACGGTCGGACTGGCCACCACGGCGCCGCGGTTGGGCCGCAGCAAGACCACGCTCTCGTGAGCCAGCCGCGACAGGGCGCGGCGGATGATGGTGCGGCTGACGCCGAAGATTTCGCCCAGCGCTTCCTCGCTCAACTTGGTGCCCGGGGCCAGCCGCTGTTCAAGAATCGCCTCGAAAATATGCGCGTAGACGATGTCGTCCTGGGTACCGCTGCGGCCGGCCTTGCCGACTCGTGCAGGTTTCTTCAGAGGTTGCAGCTGTTCGTTCATGGGCTCTCGAGGCACGAAGAGAAAGTATGGCGCCATTGTACACAGGCTGAGGCGATTCCGCAGGGGGCGTTTTCGCTATATAGCCGTTGTACGACGCATTGCGCACACAAAACATAAAACATTATTTGCATTCTTTGTACACAAAAGCATAATCCATCGAGCAACTTCTTGACCCATAAGTCAACAAAACGGTCGGACGTCTGCCTCACCTCGCGGGGTCACCAAGTGCATGGCGCAGGAACTGGCCCCCACAACAACAAGAAAGACTTGAGGAGTACATGCTGTGGAAAGCCGCAAATCCGAAGCCCCTACGCTGGATCTTGCCCCGCCGCTCGAAACGAGTTGGCTGGAGCGGATTTTCAAACTCAAGCAACACGGCAGCACCGTCAAAACCGAACTGATCGCCGGGGTGACCACCTTCATCACCATGGCCTACATCATCTTCGTCAACCCCAACATCATGGCCGACGCCGGCATCGACCATGGCGCCGCCTTCGTCGCCACCTGCATCGCCGCGGCGCTGGGTTGCCTGCTGATGGGCCTGTACGCCAACTGGCCGGTGGGCCTGGCGCCGGGCATGGGGCTCAACGCCTTCTTCACCTACACCGTGGTCGGCACCATGGGTTACAACTGGGAAACCGCGCTGGGGGCCGTTTTCGTTTCGGGCGTGCTGTTCATGTTCCTGACCTTGTCGAAAGTGCGCGAATGGCTGCTCAACAGCATCCCGGTGAGCCTGCGCCATGCCATGGGGGCCGGCGTCGGATTGTTTCTCGGGCTGATCGGCCTGAAAACCGCCGGCATCATCGTCGACAGCCCCGCCACCCTGATCAAGCTGGGCTCGCTGCATGAGCCCGGGCCACTGCTGGCGGCGGTGTGCTTCCTGCTGATCGCCATTCTCAGCTACAAGCGCGTGTTCGGCGCGATCCTGATCAGCATCATCGGCGTGACCCTGGCAGGCTGGGGGCTGGGCCTGGTGAAATTTGGCGGGGTGATGTCGATGCCGCCGAGCCTGGCACCGACCTGGATGGCGATGGACGTGGCGGGCGTGTTCAACGTCAGCATGATCAGCGTGGTGCTGGCGTTCCTGTTCGTGCACATGTTCGATACGGCCGGCACGCTGATGGGTGTGGCCCAGCGGGCGAATCTGGTAGCACCGGACGGGCGTATCGAGAACCTGTCGCGGGCGTTGAAGGCCGACAGTGCATCGAGTGTGTTCGGTGCGGTGGTGGGTGTACCGCCGGTGACCAGCTATGTGGAAAGTGCTGCCGGGGTTGCGGCAGGTGGCCGCACCGGCCTGACGGCGGTGGTGGTCGGTTTGCTGTTTGTGGCGGCGATGTTCTTTGCCCCACTGGCCGGGATGATCCCAGCTTACGCAACTGCAGGCGCGCTGATCTACGTGGCCATGCTGATGATGGGCAGCATGGCGCACATCCATTGGGACGAGGCTACCGACAGCATTCCGGCAATTGTCACGGTGATCATGATGCCGTTGACCTTCTCGGTTGCCGATGGCATCGCCCTGGGCTTCATCAGCTATGTGGCATTGAAGGCAGGTACCGGCAAGTACAAGGAAATCTCCGCCAGCCTGTGGGTGCTGTGCGCGATCTTCATTGCCAAGTTCGTGTTCCTTTAACCTACATAGTTTCAAAAAGGGCGCCTCCGCGCCCTTCTTCATTATAGATACCCCTACTTTAGCGAGTGCTTCAGCCTGACACTTTTATCAGGTGCCGGGGGCGCAGGGAAATGATAAACATGGTGCACCCTTAATGACGGTAGGGCCGGAGATAGCTCCTATGCACATTGTGCCTGCTGCACGCAACTACACCCCTTGTGGTTACAGTGTACTCAGTGGCGATTTACTCGGCTATAACGGCCATTTTCAAGATCCCGTATCAGGTCTCTATCCGCTCGGCCAAGGCTATCGCCATTTCAGCCCTCAGCTCGGACGGTTCTACAGCCCAGACGACAGAAGTCCTTTTGGCAGAGGCGGATTGAATGCGTACGCCCACTGCCAAGGAGACCCTGTCAATCGAATTGATCGCGACGGACATTCATTTATTAATGCGGTTTTGGGTGCTTTCACCCTTAAGAAAAATAGAACACCCGGCAGCGCGCCACAGGTAAACCCACCACTCACGGCCCCCAGCCAACAGCTCCATACAACTGTGGTAAACCCTGAAAATGTCATTACTCCCCCAAGCAAAAGCAACGTGACCATCAGCTGGTCGGGCGTGCAATACAATCTGCATCCAGGTGACATCTGGGGCATGGCTAAAGAAATGAAATTCAGCGTTGGTTCTGGCGGATTGCAAGTTAACTTACCAATGAACGCAGTTCTGCCTGGCACGCCCAACTCTGGAATTACGCTGAATCGCAGCGGGCTAAATATTCATCTCGACCACCGGGACGCTATCAAATTGGCTTTTTCGGTAGCGCTCAACACGCCCGCAGCCGGCTCGATCCCTGTACCCTTTGACTTAAGAATCAATAATTTCCAAGTAGGTCTGCGTGCAACAAGCATCCGGTGTTCTTACAGCGACCTTTTCGGCATGACTGCAAAGGCCGCCAAGCGAAACAGGTAAAGCCGGGAAAAAAAGCGTACTACGGACGAAAAAAAGCCCGCCAGTGTGAGAGCGGGCCAAAGGACCTACGAAGATTCTTCTAGCGACCAACTAGCTTCCACGGTAGGTCGAATAGCTGTACGGCGAGATCAACAGCGGCACGTGGTAGTGCTCCTGCTGTTCGTCGATGCCAAAGCGCAGCACCACAACATCCAGGAACGCCTGGGCCGGCAGTTGCACACCGCGGGCGCGGTAGTAGTCGCCTGCGCTGAACTGCAGCTGGTAGACGCCAGTGCGGTAGTCGTCGCCTTGCAACAGCGGCGCGTCGACGCGGCCATCGCTGTTGGTCAGGGCGGTGTTCACCAGCTCCAGTTGCTGGCCTTCGACACGGTACAGCTCGACCTTGATCGAGCTGCCCGGGCAGCCATGCGCGGCATCCAGTACGTGTGTGGTCAAACGTCCCATTGCGTGTCGCCTCTTGTTCAATCTGTGGGCAAGAAATACTCGCCAGCGCACCCAAACAGGGCCTGCGGCAGGCGCGAATGACGCTATTAAGACATTCCACCGCAAAATTGTACACAATTTTTTGAGCCCAGCCGTCGCACCCCACCGCACCTTGCCCACAAACGACCCAGCAGTCGCGAATACAGGCGGGCTAACGACGCCCACTTCATTATTTGACCAATCAGGCAGGTTTCTTGCACTGTATTTCTTGCTTGCATTGAAGCGACAAAAGGGCAGAAATGCGGAAAAACAGGCTTACAAAAGATTTCATAAGTTGTATACAATCAGCCCATCCGGTGGTGCGACATCCCGACGCGGCCCGCCCACCCCCCCGCACCAACGCACAAGAAGGAAGACTGCAGTGAGCGCTGACTATCCTCGCGACCTGATCGGTTACGGCAACAACCCTCCTCACCCGCAATGGCCGGGCAACGCTCGCATCGCGCTGTCTTTCGTGCTCAATTACGAGGAAGGTGGCGAACGCAACATCCTGCACGGCGACAAGGAGTCCGAAGCGTTCCTCTCCGAAATGGTTGCTGCCCAGCCGCTGCAAGGCCAGCGCAACATGAGCATGGAGTCGCTGTATGAATACGGCAGCCGTGCCGGTGTATGGCGCCTGCTCAAGCTGTTCAAGGACAGCGGCGTCCCGCTCACCATCTTTGCCGTGGCCATGGCCGCCCAGCGCCACCCCGACGTGATCCGCGCCATGGCCGAAGCTGGCCACGAGATCTGCAGCCACGGCTACCGCTGGATCGACTACCAGTACATGGATGAGGCCCAGGAGCGCGAGCACATGCTCGAAGCCATCCGCATCCTCACCGAAATCACCGGTGAACGCCCAGTGGGCTGGTACACCGGCCGCACCGGCCCGAACACCCGCCGCCTGGTGATGGAGGAAGGTGGCTTCCTCTACGACAGCGACACCTACGACGACGACCTGCCCTACTGGGAGCCGAACAACCCGACCGGCAAGCCGCACCTGGTGATCCCCTACACCCTGGACACCAACGACATGCGCTTTACCCAAGTGCAGGGTTTCAACTGTGGCGAGCAGTTCTTCCAGTACCTGAAAGACGCGTTCGACGTGCTTTATGCCGAAGGCGCCGAAGCGCCGAAGATGCTCTCCATCGGCCTGCACTGCCGCCTGGTCGGCCGCCCTGCGCGCCTGGCTGCGCTCAAGCGCTTCATCGACTACGCCAAGAGCCACGAGCAGGTCTGGTTCGCCCGTCGCGTGGACATCGCCCGCCACTGGCACACCACCCACCCGTACAAGAAAGAGAACGCCTGATGACCGCCTTCAAGACCCTCAAGCCCTCCGCCCTGGACCGCGACGCCTTCGTCGAAGTATTCGCCGACATCTACGAGCACTCGCCGTGGGTCGCCGAAAAAGCCTATGACCTGGGCCAGTTGGGTGAACTGGACGAAGTCGAGGCGCTGCACCAGCGCATGAGCGATATCCTGCTCAGCGCCAGTCACACTGACCAGCTGGCACTGATCAATGCTCACCCGGACCTGGCCGGCAAGGCCGCCATCCAGGGCGAGCTCACCGCATCGAGCACCAACGAACAGGCCGGCGCCGGTATCCACCAGTGCACCGCCGAAGAGTTCGCCCGTTTCACCGAGCTGAACGATGCCTACAAGGCCAAGTTCCAGTTCCCGTTCATCATGGCGGTAAAAGGCAGCAACCGGCACCAGATACTCGCCGCGTTCGAAAAGCGCATCCACAACGACAGCGAGGCCGAATTCAAGGAAGCCTTGGCGCAGATCAACCTGATCGCCCTGTTCCGCCTGATGCAGCTGTAAGCGGCAGCCGACCCCCATTCAGTACAACGAACATAAAAGAGAGACCCACATGCGCACCCTGATGATCGAGCCCCTGACCAAAGAAGCCTTCGCTCCCTTCGGCGACGTGATCGAAACCGACGGCAGCGACCACTTCATGATCAACAACGGCTCGACCATGCGCTTTCACAAGCTCGCCACGGTCGAGACCGCCGAGCCTGAAGACAAGGCGATCATCAGCATCTTCCGCGCCGATGCGCTGGACATGCCGCTGACCGTACGCATGCTGGAACGCCATCCGCTGGGCAGCCAGGCTTTCATCCCGCTGCTCGGCAACCCCTTTCTGATCGTGGTCGCGCCCATTGGCGATGCACCTGTATCAGGCTTGGTCCGTGCCTTCCGCAGTAATGGCAGGCAGGGCGTTAATTACCATCGCGGCGTCTGGCACCACCCGGTGCTGACGATCGAAAAGCGGGATGACTTCCTGGTGGTTGATCGCAGCGGTTCTGGCAACAACTGCGATGAGCATTACTTCACCGAGGAACAGATGCTGATCCTCAATCCCCACCAATAAGAAAAGGTCGGTCATCGTTCTCGGTGATCGGCAGAGGTACATACTGTGGAAGCACACCTTCACGAATGGCTGAACCTGAGCATTCGCTGGGTTCACATGATCACCGGCGTGGCCTGGATCGGTGCATCGTTCTACTTCGTCTGGCTGGAGAACCACCTGAACCGAAGCAACCCGCGCGATGGGTTGTCGGGTGATCTCTGGGCGATTCACGGCGGTGGTATCTACCACCTGGAGAAATACAAGCTCGCCCCCCCGAAAATGCCCGAGAACCTGCACTGGTTCAAATGGGAAGCCTACTTCACCTGGATGTCCGGTATCGCCCTGCTGTGCGTGGTGTTCTACTGGAACCCGACGCTGTACCTGCTGGCCCCTGGCAGTACCCTCAGCGGTGCCGAAGGCGTGGCCATCGGTATCGGCTCGCTGGTCGCCGGCTGGTTCATCTACGACTTCCTGTGCGACTCGCCGCTGGGCAAGAAGCCGGCGTTGCTCGGTGCCGTACTGTTCGTGCTGATCATCGCCGCCTGCTGGGGCTTCAGCCTGGTGTTCAGCGGCCGCGGTGCCTACCTGCACACCGGCGCGATCATCGGCACCATCATGGTCGGCAACGTGTTCCGCATCATCATGCCGGCCCAGCGCCAGCTGGTGGCCGCGATCGAGAACAACCAGACGCCCGACCCGGTACTGCCGGCCAAAGGCCTGTTGCGCTCGCGTCACAACAACTACTTCACCCTGCCGGTGCTGTTCATCATGATCAGCAACCACTTCCCGAGCACCTACGGTAGCCAGTACAACTGGCTGATCCTGGCCGGTATCGCGGTAGCTGCGGTGCTGATCCGCCACTACTTCAACACCCGCCACGACAGCAACAAGTACGCCTGGACCTTGCCTGTCGGTGCCCTGGCAATGATTTGCCTGGCCTACGTCACCGGCCCCAAACCGATGGCAGTGAGCCCTGAGCAGGCCGCCGCGAAGATCGAGTACCAGCCTCTGCCGGCTACGGCTGTGGGTGGCAAGACCGCTGCCGAGCAACGCGCCGAAGAGGCCGCCAAGGCCGCCGCAGCGCCTGCCGAAGCCCCGGCCCAGGCTACGGCCCAGGCCGGTGCTGGCGACTTCGACAAGATCCACAATGTCATCCAGGAACGCTGCACCGTGTGCCACTCGGCCAAGCCGACCAGCCCACTGTTCAGCGCCGCGCCTGCCGGCGTGATGTTCGACACCCCGCAGCAGATCCAGGCCCAGGCCGCGCGCATTCAGGCGCAGGCAGTGGCCAGCCAGATCATGCCGCTGGGCAACATCACCCAGATGACCACCGAGGAGCGCAAGCTGGTCGGTGACTGGATCGCCAAGGGCGCCCAGGTCAACTGATCGAGCCACAAGCGTCAAGCTGCAAGCCTCAAGCTGTACGTAGTAGGAAGCAAGCATCGAGTGCCAGGCTCCAGTGCGGATACCAAGCTTTTTCTTGAAGCTTGCCGCTTGGAGCTTGGCACTTGGATCCGAGAATAAAAACAAAACTCGAGGTGCTGCATGTCCGAGTCCCGCAAGGCGTACATACCCGTTGCGCCACCGCGCGAACCCTTGCCCCTGTTCCAACTGTTCCTGGTTGGCCTGCAACACGTTTTACTGATGTACGGTGGCGCCATCGCTGTGCCGCTGATCATTGGCCAGGCCGCCGGGCTGTCCCGTGAAGAAGTCGCTTTCCTGATCAACGCCGACCTGCTGGTCGCTGGCGTCGCCACCATCATCCAGTCGTTCGGTATCGGCCCGGTGGGCATCCGCATGCCAGTGATGATGGGTGCCAGTTTCGCAGCCGTGGGCAGCATGGTGGCCATGGCCGGCATGCCCGGTGTAGGCCTGCAGGGGATCTTCGGCGCGACCATCGCCGCCGGCTTCTTCGGCATGCTGATCGCACCGTTCATGTCCAAGGTCGTGCGCTTCTTCCCACCGCTGGTCACCGGAACGGTGATCACCTCGATTGGCCTGTCGCTGTTCCCGGTAGCGGTCAACTGGGCCGGTGGCGGCCAGGATGCCAGTACGTTCGGCTCGCCGATCTACCTGCTGGTGGCCGGCCTGGTGCTGGCCGTGATCCTGCTGATCAACCGCTTCATGCGCGGCTTCTGGGTCAACGTGTCGGTGCTGGTTGGCATGGGCCTGGGCTACGTGCTGGCCGGCACCATCGGCATGGTCGACCTGTCAGGCCTGAGTGAAGCGCCGTGGTTGCAGGTGGTGACGCCCCTGCACTTCGGCATGCCGACCTTCAGCCTGGCACCGATCCTGTCCATGTGCCTGGTGGTGGTGATCATCTTCGTCGAGTCCACGGGCATGTTCCTGGCCCTGGGCAAGGTGACCGACCGCGAAGTCACCCCAGGCATGCTCCGCCGCGGCCTGCTGTGCGATGCCGGGGCGTCGTTCATCGCCGGCTTTTTCAACACCTTCACCCACTCGTCGTTCGCCCAGAACATCGGCCTGGTGCAGATGACCGGGGTCCGCTGCCGCTTTGTCACCATCGTGGCCGGCGCCCTGCTGATTCTGCTCAGCCTGCTGCCCAAGGCAGCGTTTCTGATCGCATCGATCCCGCCCGCGGTACTGGGTGGGGCGTCGATCGCCATGTTCGGCATGGTGACCGCTACCGGGATCAAGATCCTCCAGGAAGCCGACATCGGCGACCGCCGCAACCAGTTGCTGGTTGCGGTAAGCGTGGGCTTCGGCTTGATCCCCGTGGTGCGCCCGGAGTTCTTCGCGCAGATGCCGCAGTGGATGGAGCCCATCACCCACAGTGGCATCGCCATGGCCACGGTCAGCGCCCTGGTGTTGAACGTGCTGTTCAACATTCTGGGCGGTGCCGACCGCGCGGTGCACAACGACGCCTGTCACCAGCACTGAGGCAAAACCCCTTCGAGTGAACGGGAGCGGCCTGTAGCCGCTCCGGTCTCGAACCGTCGTAGACGCTATACCGTCGGCCCGCCGGAATGGGCCGCCCGGGGCACCTGCACGCCAAAAAAACCCAAAAAAACAATAAGTCCGGGAAGCACAACATGAAACGCATCACCACGTCCCTCTTGCTGGGCAGCAGCTTGCTGGCTACCGTTCCTGCCCACGCGGGCGAATGGCTGCAATGGCACGGCGAAAGCCTGACCTACCTGTACGGCAAGGACTTCAAGGTCAACCCCAGCATCCAGCAAACGGTTACCTTCGAGCACGCCAACAAATGGAAGTACGGCGACACTTTCATGTTCGTCGACAAGATTTTCTACAACGGCAAAGCAGACGCCAGCAAGGGCGTGACCACCTACTACGGTGAGTTCAGCCCGCGCCTGTCATTCGGCAAGATCTTCGACCGCAAACTGGCGTTCGGCCCGGTCAAGGATGTGTTGCTGGCCATGACCTACGTACGTGGCGAAGGCGACAACGAGGCCTACCTGATCGGCCCCGGCTTCGACCTGGCCATCCCGGGCTTCAACTACTTCACCCTCAACTTCTATGTGCGCAACACCGAGGGCAGCCGCCCTGGGGACAATGTGTGGCAGATCACCCCCGCCTGGTCGTACACCCTGCCGGTGGGCAAGTCCGACATCCTGATCGATGGTTACATGGACTGGGTGACCGACAACGACCAGACCCGCCGTGGCACCTACCACGCCAACCTGCACTTCAACCCGCAGGTCAAATATGACCTGGGCAAGGCCCTGAACCTGGGGGCAAAGCAGCTTTATGTGGGCTTCGAGTACAGCTACTGGAAGGACAAGTACGGCATCGACAGCCGCGGCAACCTGGACAGCAACCAGAGCGTGGCGAGCGCGCTGATCAAGGTACACTTCTAAGAAGTTGACCAAACGCACAAGTTTGATTCACAGCGCTCCAGGACGGAGCACTTGAGGCGCGGCGCGCAAGCCAGTAATCTGCGAGCCCCCTCGATCAGGGCAGAACGGATTCTGCCTGCGTTTACTGACCGCTCAGTCAATGAATACGGGCGGTTGGCGAACGTGTTGCCAGCCTGAAAGACCCTTTTCATCCGTTCAGAACGAAGTCGAGCAGGAAGGTTTTGCCAACCCAGAAAAGTTGGCCCAACCCTTGCCAAACAGCTGTGGCCTATCGAAAAAAGCTGACTCAAAAGACAAAAAGCGCCAACAACGAGCGCAGACAACAGATCAAACAAGGGAGCGACACTCGCAATGCGTACCATCAACAGCCTGATCCTTGCTGGCGGCCTGCTGGCCTGCGGCACCACCTTCGGCGGTGACTTGCTGCAATGGCAGAACAACAGCCTGACCTACCTGTGGGGCAAGAACTTCAAGGTCAACCCGCCAACCCAGCAAACCGTGACCTTCGAACATGCCGATGGCTGGAAGTACGGCGACAACTTCATCTTTGTCGACAAGATCTTCTACCAGGGCCAGAAGGACGAGGGCAACGGCCCGAACACCTACTATGGCGAGATCAGCCCACGCCTGTCGTTTGGCAAGATCTTCGACCAGAAGCTGGAGTTCGGCCCGGTCAAGGACGTGCTGCTGGCCATGACCTACGAGTTTGGCGAGGGTGATACCGAGTCGTACCTGATAGGCCCAGGCTTCGACCTGGCCATCCCCGGTTTCGACTACTTCCAGCTGAACTTCTACAACCGCACCACCGACGGCAGCCGTGCCGGCGACAATGTGTGGCAGATCACGCCGGTGTGGTCGTATACCATCCCGGTCGGGGATTCCGACGTACTGATCGACGGCTTCATGGACTGGGTGGTCGACAACGACCAGAACCGCCGTGGCACCTACCACGCCAACCTGCACTTCAACCCGCAGATCAAGTACGACCTGGGCAAGGCGCTGCACTTTGGCGAGAAGCAGTTGTACGTTGGTGTGGAGTATGACTACTGGAAGAACAAGTACGGCATCAAGGACAGCGATGCCTTCACCACCGACCAGAACACCATGAGCTTCCTGGTCAAGGTGCACTTCTGACCTGAGCCCTAGGGGCCGCGCTGCGGCCCATTCGCGGGCACGCCCGCTCCCACAGGGTCCGCGCTCCGCCCAAGGCAGACACTGTACCTGTGGGAGCGGGCGTGCCCGCGAACCGGGGCAACGCCCCGGCCATGCGCACTAGCTGGCCGGCCGAACCGCCCGCCACAACTTGCCGGCCACCGCCACCACCGCCAGCACCACGGCCCCGGCCACCACCCCGGCCACGCCATTGAGCAACGCCACGGTAAGCCCACCACCGCGCCCCTCGCTGAACGCTTCGACCGCGTGATGCAGCGGCGCGATGCCATGCACCAGAATCCCGCCACCCACCAGGAACATCGCCGCCGTGCCAACCACCGACAGGCCTTTCATCATGTAGGGTGCCGCGCGCAATATGCCATTCCCTACCGCCTGAGCCACGCCCGACGCCCGCTTGGTCATCCACAGCCCAAGGTCGTCCAGTTTGACGATGCCGCCCACCACCCCGTAAACGCCCAAGGTCATTACCACCGCGATGCCCGACAGCACGATCACCTGCTGTGGCAGCGGCGAGTCGGCGACGATGCCCAGGGTAATGGCGATGATTTCCGCCGACAGGATGAAGTCGGTACGCACAGCCCCCTTGATCTTGGCTTTCTCATACGCCACCAGGTCGACATTGGCATCGGCCACAGCCTGTTTGCGCGCAGCCTTTTGCGCCTCGTCGTCTTCTTTGCTGTGCAAGAACTTGTGCGCCAGCTTCTCGAAGCCCTCGAAGCACAGATACGCGCCACCCAGCATCAGCAAGGGCGTGACCGCCCAAGGGATGAAAGCGCTGATCAGCAGGGCCGCCGGTACCAGAATGGCCTTGTTCATCAACGAACCCTTGGCCACCGCCCACACCACCGGCAGTTCGCGATCAGCGCGCACACCCGTCACCTGCTGGGCATTGAGCGCCAGGTCATCGCCCAGCACGCCTGCGGTTTTTTTTGCTGCCACTTTGGTCATCAGCGAAACATCGTCCAGCAACGTGGCGATATCGTCGATCAGTACCAGTAGACTGCTTCCTGCCATGTTTGCCTGCATCCGAATGAGTAATTGCCCAGAATTCTAGCCCAAAGCCGCTGCCTTGAGCGCCCGTCGGGCCCGGTGCTACCATGCCCGATCCCTCTTAGAGGTGGCCAGACACGAGGAAGATCCCTGACCATGAGCACCATTCGCGAGCGCAACAAGGAATTGATCCTGCGCGCAGCCAGCGAGGAATTCGCCGACAAGGGCTTCGCGGCCACCAAGACCAGCGATATTGCGGCCAAGGCCGGCTTGCCCAAGCCGAACGTGTATTACTATTTCAAGTCCAAGGACAACCTCTACCGCGAGGTGCTGGAAAGCATCATCGCGCCGATCATGCAGGCGTCCACGCCGTTCAATGCCGACGGTGACCCGAAAGAAGTGCTGAGCGCCTACATTCGCTCGAAAATCCGCATTTCCCGCGACTTGCCCCATGCATCCAAGGTATTTGCCAGCGAGATCATGCACGGTGCCCCGCACCTGTCACCGAACCAGGTGGCGCAGTTGAACGAGCAGGCCCGGCACAACATCGAGTGCATCCAGCGCTGGATCGACAACGGGCAGATCGCCCATGTAGATGCGCACCACCTCATGTTCAGCATCTGGGCGGCCACCCAGACCTATGCCGATTTCGACTGGCAGATTTCTGCAGTGACCGGCAAGGCCAAGCTGGCCGACAGCGATTATGACGCAGCAGCCGAGACCATCATCCGCATGGTGCTCAAGGGCTGTGAGCCCGAGCTGGCCTGACAGGGCCAGTAGGGCTGCTTTGCAGCCCTTTCGCGACACAAGGCCGCACCTCAGGGTTACGCGATTCCCCGTAGGAGCGGCCTTGTGTCGCGAAAGGGCCGCAACGCGGCCCCGGCTATCTTGAGCTTTACGCCGCTACTCCGGCATCCGCCAGCAACCCCACCTCCTCGATCGCACTGATCGCGCACTGTTCGTCGATATCCGACGTATCGCCGCTGATCCCGACAGCACCCAGTACCTTGCCGTCCTGATCACGAATCAGCACGCCCCCCGGCGCCGGCACCACCGGCCGTTCACCCATCCCGTTCAGCGCGGCAAAAAACGCCGGCCGCTGCTGCGCATCCAGCGCCAGCAAGCGCGAGCCCTTGCCCAGGGCTATCGCCCCCCAGGCTTTGCCGGTGGCCACTTCCGGGCGGATCAGGCTGGCGCCATCTTCGCGCTGCAGCGCCAGCAGGTGGCCGCCAGCATCCAGCACCGCCACGGTCAGCGGCGCCGCATTGATCTTGCGGGCCGCCGCCAGCGCGGCATTTACCAGCCCAACGGCGACTTTCAGGTTCAAAACGTTCATGAAAAGGTCCTCTTCTTGTTGTGAGAAGCCCTGAGGGCAGTTGAAAACCGATGAACAAATAGAACACAACGAGGATTATTTTTGTATACAATATTTTGAAACTATCGTATGCGATCACGCAAACTCCCGTTTTCATGGGCGCCCTGAGGAAAGCCAAGTCAACCGATGAAAACCCATTGACCTACAGCGCCAGGCGTGAATACACTCTATCGCAAAGCAAGTTGTATACAATTACAAAATCAATGAGGCACAAACCATGAGCAAAATGAGAGCAATCGATGCAGCCGTTCTGGTCATGCGCCGTGAAGGTGTAGATACCGCGTTCGGCATCCCGGGGGCTGCCATCAATCCGCTGTACTCGGCCCTGAAGAAAGTCGGTGGCATCGATCACGTCCTCGCTCGCCACGTCGAAGGTGCCTCGCACATGGCCGAGGGCTACACCCGCGCCAACCCGGGCAACATCGGTGTGTGCATCGGCACCTCCGGCCCTGCCGGCACCGACATGGTCACCGGCTTGTACAGTGCCTCGGCCGACTCCATTCCTATTCTCTGCATCACTGGCCAGGCCCCGCGTGCGCGCCTGCACAAGGAAGACTTCCAAGCTGTCGATATCACCAGCATCGTCAAGCCGGTGACCAAGTGGGCGACCACGGTGCTGGAGCCAGGCCAGGTGCCTTACGCCTTCCAGAAAGCCTTCTACGAAATGCGCACCGGCCGCCCAGGCCCGGTGCTGATAGACCTGCCGTTCGACGTGCAGATGGCCGAAATCGAATTCGACATCGACGCCTACGAGCCCCTGGCCATCAACAAGCCTGCCGCCACCCGCGTGCAGGCCGAAAAAGCCCTGGCCATGCTCAATGACGCCGAGCGCCCGCTGCTGGTCGCCGGCGGCGGCATCATCAACGCCGACGCCAGCGACAAACTGGTGGCGTTCGCTGAACTGACCGGCGTACCGGTAATCCCGACCCTGATGGGCTGGGGCACCATCCCGGACGACCACGCGCAGATGGTCGGCATGGTCGGCCTGCAGACGTCGCACCGCTACGGCAACGCCACCCTGCTCAAGTCGGACCTGGTGTTCGGTATCGGTAACCGCTGGGCCAACCGCCACACCGGCTCCGTGGACGTCTACACCGAGGGCCGCAAATTCGTCCACGTGGACATCGAACCGACCCAAATCGGCCGCGTGTTCACCCCGGACCTGGGGATCGTTTCCGACGCTGGCAAGGCGCTGGACGTACTCCTGGAAGTCGCCCGCGAATGGCAAGCCGCTGGCAAGCTGAAATGCCGCAAGGCCTGGCTGGAAGACTGCCAGCAGCGCAAGGCCAGCCTGCAGCGCAAGACCCACTTCGACAATGTGCCGGTCAAGCCGCAGCGCGTGTACGAAGAAATGAACCAGGTGTTCGGCAAGGACACCTGCTACGTCAGCACCATTGGCCTGTCGCAGATTGCGGGCGCGCAGTTCCTGCACGTGTACAAGCCACGCCACTGGATCAACTGCGGCCAGGCCGGCCCGCTGGGCTGGACCATCCCTGCGGCACTGGGCGTGGTCAAGGCCGATCCGCAGCGTAAGGTCGTGGCGCTGTCGGGTGACTACGACTTCCAGTTCATGATCGAAGAGCTGGCGGTGGGCGCACAGTTCAACCTGCCGTACGTTCATGTGCTGGTGAACAACGCCTACCTGGGCCTGATCCGCCAGGCGCAGCGTGGCTTCGACATGGATTACTGTGTACAACTGGCGTTCGAGAACATCAACTCGACCGACGCTGCCACCTACGGCGTTGACCACGTGGCCGTGGTCGAAGGCCTGGGCTGCAAGGCCCTGCGCGTGTTCGAACCGGCCGAGATCGCCCCTGCCCTGATCAAGGCGCAGAAGATGGCCGAAGAGTTCCGCGTACCGGTGGTGGTCGAGGTGATTCTCGAGCGCGTCACCAACATTTCCATGGGCACCGAGATCAACGCGGTCAACGAATTCGAAGACCTGGCGCTGGTCGGCAACGACGCGCCAACCGCCATCTCGATGCTGGACTGATCGCCTGACGCCCCCAGGCATGCCCTGGGGGCCTTCACCGCAAGGAGACAACTATGCCTCGCTTCGCTGCCAACCTGTCCATGCTGTTCACCGAACAGGACTTCCTGGCCCGCTTCAAGGCTGCCGCCGATGCTGGCTTCAGCGGCGTCGAATACCTCTTCCCGTACGACTACAGCGCGGCTGAAATCAAGCAGCAGCTGGACGCCAACGGCCTGACCCAGGTGCTGTTCAACCTGCCAGCCGGTGACTGGGCCAAAGGCGAGCGCGGGATCACCTGCCACCCCGACCGCGTCGAAGAATTCCGCGCGGGGGTCGACAAGGCCATCGAATACGCCAAGGTGCTGGGCAATACCCAGGTCAACGCCCTGGCCGGTATTCGCCCACAAGGCCTGCAGTGTGCCGACGTACGCAAGACCTTCGTCGCCAACCTCAAGTATGCCGCCGACAAACTCCAGGCCGCCGGCATCCGCCTGGTCATGGAAATGATCAACACCCGCGATATCCCTGGTTTCTATCTCAATACCACCCAGCAGGCCCTGGAAATCCAGGCCGAGGTGGGCAGCGACAACCTGTTCCTGCAGTACGACATCTACCACATGCAGATCATGGAAGGTGACCTGGCCCGGACCATGGAAGCCAACCTGAAGTCGATCAACCACATCCAGTTGGCCGACAACCCCGGCCGCAACGAGCCAGGCACCGGCGAGATCAACTACCGCTTCCTGTTCGAACACCTGGACCGCATCGGCTACCAGGGCTGGGTGGGCGCGGAATACAAACCGCTGACCACCACCGAAGCAGGCCTGGGCTGGCTGAAGACCCATAACGCAATCTGAACGGCTGAACGCTAGCGCCCTGTGAAACACGAAACCCTGTGGGAGCGGGCATGCCCGCGAACACCGGCATAGCCGGTGCCATCCACCGAGTCGCCTGTTTCGCGGGCATGCCCGCTCCCACAGCTTGAGACACCACAAATACAAAGAGGCATATTCTCATGGCTAAAATCGGTTTCATCGGCACCGGCATCATGGGCAAGCCCATGGCCCAGAACCTGCAAAAAGCAGGGCACAGCATTTTCGTTTCCACCCACCACGACGCCGCGCCAGCCGACCTGATCGCCGCCGGTGCAGTGGCCCTGGCCAACCCGAAAGAAGTGGCCCAGGAAGCCGAGTTCATCATCGTCATGGTGCCGGACACCCCACAAGTGGAAAGCGTGCTGTTCGGTGACAACGGCGTGGCCGAAGGCGTGGGCCCCAACAAGGTGGTGATCGACATGAGCTCGATCTCCCCTACCGCCACCAAATCCTTCGCCGAAAAAATCAAGGCCACCGGCGCCGCCTACCTGGACGCCCCGGTGTCCGGTGGCGAAGTAGGTGCCAAGGCCGCCACCCTGAGCATCATGGTTGGCGGCTGCCCGAACGCCTTCGAGCGCGCCCTGCCACTGTTCCAGGCCATGGGCAAGAACATCACCCGTGTGGGTGGCAACGGTGACGGCCAGACCGCCAAGGTGGCCAACCAGATCATCGTCGCCCTGAATATCCAGGCTGTCAGCGAAGCGCTGCTGTTCGCCGCCAAGAACGGCGCCGACCCGGCCAAGGTGCGTGAAGCGCTGATGGGTGGCTTTGCCTCGTCGAAAATCCTCGAGGTGCATGCCGAGCGCATGATCAAGGGCACCTTCGACCCGGGCTTCCGCATCAACCTGCACCAGAAGGACCTGAACCTGGCCCTGCAAGGCGCCAAGGAGCTGGGCATCAACCTGCCCAACACCTCCAATGCCCAGCAAGTGTTCAACACCTGCCAGGCCCTGGGTGGCGGCAACTGGGACCACTCGGCGCTGATCAAGGGCCTGGAGCACATGGCCAACTTCTCGATCCGCGACGACAAGTAAATAATCACTGGCCTCTTCGCGGGCTTGCCCGCTCCCACAGGTACTGCGCAGGCCTGCGGGCCACGATATTCCTGTGGGAGCGGGCAAGCCCGCGAAGAAGCCAACACCGATGAGCCTGCGACCACAGGCCCAAAGGTGGCACCGAGCAACACCCGCCCCTGGTTCAGCCTGCACGGAGGCAGTTCCAGGGGCGTTTTTGATTGTGCAGAACAACAATAATTGGGAGCCTGCCATGTCGGTCGATCCGCAAAAAATTCTCCGCGACCTGTTCGACACAGCCATCGCCGCCGCCCACCCCCGTCAAGTTCTCGAACCCTACCTGCCCGCCGACCGTAGCGGCCGGGTCATCGTCATCGGCGCCGGCAAGGCCGCAGCCGCCATGGCCGAAGTGGTCGAGAAAAGCTGGCAGGGCGAAGTCTCCGGCCTGGTCGTCACCCGTTACGGCCACGGCGCCAACTGCCAGAAGATCGAGGTGGTCGAAGCCGCCCACCCGGTCCCCGACGCCGCCGGCCTGGCTGTGGCCAAGCGCGTGCTGGATCTGGTCAGCAACCTCAATGAAGAAGACCGCGTCATATTCCTGCTCTCCGGCGGTGGCTCTGCCCTGCTGGCCCTGCCCGCCGAGGGCCTGACCCTGGCCGACAAGCAGCAGATCAACAAGGCACTGCTGAAATCCGGCGCCACCATCGGCGAGATGAACTGCGTGCGCAAGCACCTCTCGGCGATCAAGGGCGGGCGCCTGGCCAAGGCTTGCTGGCCGGCCACGGTCTACACCTATGCCATCTCCGATGTACCCGGCGACCTCGCCACGGTGATCGCTTCCGGCCCCACCGTGGCCGACCCGAGCACCTCGGCCGATGCCCTGGCCATTCTCAAGCGCTACAACATCGAAGCGCCAAAAGCGGTGATCGACTGGCTCAACAACCCGGCCTCGGAGACCGTCAAGGCCGACGACCCGGCCCTGGCCCGCAGCCACTTCCAGCTGATTGCCAAGCCCCAGCAGTCGCTGGAAGCCGCCGCAGTCAAAGCGCGCCAGGCAGGCTTCAGCCCGCTGATCCTCGGCGACCTGGAAGGCGAATCGCGGGAAGTGGCCAAGGTGCATGCCGGCATCGCCCGGCAGATCGTGCTGCACGGCCAGCCGCTGAAGGCGCCCTGCGTGATCCTGTCCGGTGGCGAAACCACCGTGACCGTGCGCGGCAATGGCCGTGGCGGGCGCAATGCCGAGTTCCTGCTCAGCCTCACCGAAAGCCTGAAAGGGCTGCCGGGCGTGTACGCCTTGGCCGGTGACACCGACGGTATTGACGGCTCGGAAGAAAACGCCGGCGCCTTCATGACCCCGGCCAGTTACGCCAGCGCCGAAGCCCTGGGCCTGTCGGCCAGCGATGAGCTGGACAACAACAACGGCTATGGCTACTTCGCCGCGCTGGACGCACTGATCGTCACCGAGCCGACCCGCACTAACGTCAACGACTTCCGCGCCATCCTGATCCTCGAGACTGCCCAATCATGACGCCTGATAAAAAAGTGAAGATCCTCGCCACCCTCGGCCCGGCGATCGAAGGCATCGACGACATCCGCCAACTGGTCGAAGCGGGGGTGAACATCTTCCGCCTCAATTTCAGCCACGGCGAACACGCCGACCACGCCCTGCGTTACCAGTGGATCCGCGAAGTCGAGCAGCAGTTGAACTACCCCCTGGGTATTCTCATGGACCTGCAAGGGCCCAAGCTACGGGTCGGCCGCTTTGCCGAAGGCAAGGTCCAGCTGCAACGCGGCCAGGCCCTGCGCCTGGACCTGGACAACACCCCGGGCGATAACCGCCGGGTCAACCTGCCGCACCCCGAGATCATCGCCGCCCTGGAGCCAGGCATGGACCTGCTGCTGGACGACGGCAAGCTGCGCCTGCGGGTAACCGCCAAGCACAGCGACGCAATCGACACCGAAGTGCTGAACGGTGGCGAGCTGTCGGACCGCAAGGGCGTCAACGTACCGCAAGCGGTGCTCGACCTCTCGCCGCTCACCGAAAAAGACCGCCGCGACCTGGCCTTCGGCCTGGAGCTGGGCGTGGACTGGGTCGCCCTGTCGTTCGTGCAGCGCCCTGAAGACATCGTTGAAGCGCGCCAGCTGATTGGCGGCCGCGCCTACCTGATGGCCAAAATCGAAAAACCGTCGGCAGTCGAGCACCTGCAAGCCATCGCCGAACTGGCCGACGCCATCATGGTGGCCCGTGGGGACCTGGGCGTGGAAGTGCCGGCCGAAAGCGTGCCGCAGATCCAGAAGCGCATCATTGGCACCTGCCGCCAGCTGGGCAAGCCAGTGGTGGTGGCCACGCAGATGCTCGAATCGATGCGTTTCTCGCCGGCACCGACCCGTGCCGAAGTAACCGACGTGGCCAACGCCGTGGCCGAGGGTGCCGACGCGGTGATGCTGTCGGCCGAAACTGCCTCGGGGGATTACCCGCTGGAGGCTGTGCAGATGATGAGCAAGATCATTCGCCAGGTCGAGAACGGCCCGGACTACCAGGCGCAGCTCGACGTCGGCCGGCCCAAGGCCGAAGCCACCGTGTCGGACGCCATCAGCTGCGCAATCCGCCGTATCAGCGGCATCCTCCCGGTGGCGGTGCTGGTCAACTACAGCGAGTCGGGCGCCTCCACCCTGCGCGCTTCGCGTGAACGGCCACGGGCGCCGATCCTCAACCTTACGCCCAACCTGAACACCGCGCGGCGCCTGAGCGTGGCCTGGGGTGTGCACTCGGTGGTCAATGACCGCCTGCGCCAGGTGGATGAGGTGGTCTCCACGGCCCTGGAAATTGCCCAGGCACAAGGCATGGCCAGCCGGGGCGACACACTGCTGATCACTGCCGGGGTGCCGTTCGGCAAACCTGGGTCGACCAACACGCTGCGGATCGAAACACTGATCTAAGCCACTGCATAGCCCCTGTGGGAGCGGGCGTGCCCGCGAATGCGTCAGTCCAGGCAACTTCGTTGACCCTGCTGGCCCTTTCGCGGGCACGCCCGCTCCCACAGGGTCGGTGGTGAAGCAAAGAATCGCGGAAAACCGAGGCCCAAAGAGGCCCACCGCTCCCCATCCACTTCACTGACTGCCCCAATGTACAGCAAACATTTCGCCAACCCGTGCCCTGACTGGGCCACGGCGTTACTCAACGGCTTCAGCCAGGTGCTGCTGCTGCGCAACCCCCTGTGCGGCCTGTGCTGCCTGCTGGCCATCCTGCTGACTGCGCCCGACCTGGTCGGCGGCGCCCTGCTCGGCGCCCTCGCCGGCCTGCTCACTGCTCAGCGCCGCGGCTACGACCGTGCCGACCGCCAGGCCGGGCTGTATTGTTACAACGGCGTCCTGATCGGCATCCTGATCAGCGCCGTGCTGCCCTGGTCGGCCATCCTGCCGCCACTGGTCATCGCCGCCGGCGGCCTGTCCAGCATCATTACCCACCAGTGGCGCAAGCGCGGCGGCAAACTGCTGGTTGCCTATACCGCGCCGTTCGTGCTGTTGGGCTGGGGCACGCTGTTGCTCGCCGAACCCTCGATGACCGGCTTCGTCGAAGCCGAACCGCTGTACGCCCTGGCCCGCGGCGTGGGGCAGATCTTCCTGCTCGACCAGCCGTTGGCCGGGTTGCTGATCATCGTCGGCATGTTCATCGCCCAACCCTATGCGGCGGTGTGGGCGGTAATTGGCTCGGCCATCGGGGGCGGCATGGCGCTGCTCACAGACCAGGCGCAAGCAGCGTGGATGGGCCTGGCTGGCTTCAACGCCGCGCTGGCGGCGCTGGCCTTCAGCAGGCAAGGTGAAAAGCCATGGGTCACACTGCTGGCAATTGCCCTGGCGTTGCTGTTGCAATCACTGTTCAAGCTGTTGCCGCTGCCCGGCCTCACCGCACCCTTCGTCGCCGCCTGCTGGCTGATGCACCTGGGCTGCCAGCTGGCCCAGCCCAAGCAGCGCGACGCCAGCCGCTTGCACAGCTGAAACACAGCCCCTAGGCTCAGCCCATCGCACTACGGAATGAGCCAATGAACAACCCTGCAAGCCTGCGCGAGCGGCTTTACATCATGGTCTTCCAGACCGATACCGTCGCCGGCAGGCGCTTCGACAAGATCCTCCTACTGATCATCCTCGCCAGCCTGGTCACGGTCATCCTCGATAGCATCGACGAAGTACACCAAGGCTACGCCGGCCTGCTGGCCGGTATCGAATGGGGCTTTACCGCGATCTTCCTGGCCGAGTACCTCACCCGCCTGTACTGCTCGCCCAAGCCGCTGCGCTATGCCTTCAGTTTCTATGGGCTGGTCGATTTACTGGCGATCGTGCCGGGGATCATCGCGCTTTATTACAGCGACGCCCAATACCTGTTGATCGTCCGCGTCATCCGCATGCTGCGGATCTTCCGCGTACTCAAACTCAGCCCGTACCTCAAGCAGGCCCATTACCTGATCGACGCGCTGCGCGGCAGCAAGCAGAAGATCATCGTGTTCCTGGTCACGGTATCGACCCTGGTCACGGTGTTCGGCACGCTGATGTATGTGATCGAAGGGCCGGAGCACGGTTTCACCAGCATTCCCAAGGGCATCTACTGGGCGATCGTCACCCTGACCACCGTGGGCTTTGGCGACATCGTGCCGAAGACGCCTTTGGGGCAGGTAATTTCGTCGATGGTGATGATCATCGGTTATTCGATCATTGCCGTGCCGACCGGGATCTTTACCGCAGAGCTGGCCAACGCCATGCGGGGTGAGCAGCTGCAGCATGATTGCCCGGTCTGCAAGAAAAAGACCCATGAACAAAGCGCGGCGTTCTGCTCGCGGTGTGGGAGTGGGTTATTCCCCAAACAGTGATGTTGCCCGATCGGGCCCTGTCGCCGGCAAGCCAGCTCCCACAATGTGCACCACCGGACTGAGCCTTGTGCAATACCTGTGGGAGATTCTATGGTTCCTGGCAAGGGTAGCCAGAGCATCTTCAGCGCCTGTGAGATCGAGCGCCGCCCGCGCGGCGCTATCGCGAGCTGCGCTCGCTCCTACGTTTGTTTCGGGCCAATTATTCCTGTGGGATTCGCGCGCGAACGCCTTGGTGCATGCCTCAATATCGCGCCGTACAAACAAGGCGGCCGCGCGCGCCTGTCACAGGCGTTACTGGCCCGAAACAAACGTAGGAGCGAGCGCAGCTCGCGATTGCGCCGCGCGGGCGGCGCTCGCTCTAACAGGCGCTGCCATACCTTGTGGCAAACACCTGCCAGCCCTAAGGCGATCCCTGTGGGAGCTGGCTTGCCGGCGATAGGGCCAGTACAGGCAGCGGAATAACCAAAGTCGTTTTTGTTCTTTAACCCGCACAAATCCACCAGCTATAGTCGCTGGCAATCTGCCCCAAAAACCTTCAAGAACAAGGAAGCAACGTGAAAAGACTCTTCACCGCCTCGCTGCTCGCCGCAGGCCTGGCCTTGGGCAACATCGCCCAGGCCGCCCCTACCCTGCTCAACGTTTCCTACGACGTGATGCGCGACTTCTACAAGGACTACAACCCAGCCTTCCAGAAACACTGGCAGGCCGAGCACAACGAGAAGGTCAACGTGCAAATGTCCTTCGGCGGCTCCAGCAAGCAGGCGCGTGCGGTGATCGATGGCCTGCCGGCCGATGTGATCACCATGAACATGGCCACCGACATCAACGCCCTGGTCGACAATGGCAAGCTGGTGCCGGACAACTGGGTGACCCGACTGCCGAACAACAGCGCGCCGTTCACCTCGGCCACCGTCTTCATCGTGCGCAAGGGCAACCCTAAAGCGCTGAAAGACTGGCCCGACCTGCTGAAGGACGGCGTGCAGGTGATCGTGCCCAACCCGAAAACCTCGGGCAATGGCCGCTACACGTACCTGTCGGCCTGGGGCTACGTGCTCAAGCAGGGCGGTGACGAAGCCAAGGCCAAGGACTTCGTTGGCAAGCTGTTCAAACAGGCCCCGGTGCTGGATACCGGCGGCCGGGCCGCGACCACCACGTTCATGACCAACCAGATCGGCGACGTGCTGGTGACCTTCGAAAACGAAGCCGAAATGATCGCCCGCGAGTTTGGCCGCGACCAGTTCGAGGTGGTCTACCCGAGCGTGTCGGCCGAGGCCGAGCCACCGGTGAGTGTGGTCGACAAGGTGGTGGCCAGGAAAGGCACCCAGGCCGTGGCCGAGGAATACCTCAAGTACCTGTGGTCGCCAGAGGCGCAGGAGATTGCCGCCAACAACTACCTGCGCCCACGCGATGCAACCGTGCTGGCCAAGTACACCGACCGCTTCCCAAAAGTCGACTTCCTGTCGGTGGAAAAGACCTTTGGTGACTGGCGCACCGTGCAGAAGACCCACTTCAACGACGGTGGCGTGTTCGACCAGATCTATACCGACAAGCAGTAATCGATTCACTCAGGCCAGGCCAGTTCGCGGCTAAAGCCGCGAATAGGCCTGGCCGGACAACACACCCAAATCGAACTTTCTCACCCCTGCAGCCTCAGTTCCCTGAGTAACCCTGCCCCGCTCACCCCGGCCCAAGGAGTACTCCAGTGCTGCGTTTCCTCTCGACCCTGCTGCTCGGCTGCCTGTTGAGCACTCACCTGCTGGCTGCCGACCCCGCCCCCAGCGAGGACCAACCCGCCGAACCCGAGCCAGTCTTGCAAGGCGGCCTGCTGGGCGCTCTGGCCGATGGCCTGGACAGCGCTGCCAGGCAGATGGACCTCGACGCCCACCTGGTTGACGCCTGGCGCCTGCGCACCGACCGCGCCGCCCAGGAAGTGGAGCGCCTGGTCGACCGCCATTCGGCCAGTGACTCACTGCACCTGGCGGGCAACTTCCTGCTCCTGACCCTCACCTGGGGGGCCGCGTTCGGCCTGCTTGGCGGTGGTGGGCGCTGGGTCGCCAAACGGGTGTCGCGCCGCCCTTGGCTGCGCGAGCACAAACGCGTCAGTGGCCTGCTGGGGTACCTGTTGCCCTACACCTTGCCAGCCTTGGCCAGCCTGCCCGTGACGCTCTATGTGAGCCGCTTCCTCGACCCCTCCGTGGCACGCGCGCTTGGCCTGAGCCTGGCCTATGCGACCAGCAGCGGGCTGTTCTCGACGTCGATCATCCTCTGCCTGATCACCCTGTTCGACGCTGGCCATAAACGCCCCGCCGTGGCGGTGATCAAGCGCCTGGCACCACGGCCGCTGTTCCTCATCGGCTTCCTTGCCGCCTGGAGCGACGCCCTGACCAGCCCGCAGATCGCCCGCCAGCTTGGCGGCAACATCACCGCCAGCGTCGCGGTGGTCACCGGCCTGACTGCCACCTTCATCTTCGCCAGCCTGGTGATCCGCCTGCGGCGCCCGGTCGCCCACTTGATCCGCAACCGCGCGTACAAGGACCGGGTACAACACCGCGCCGTGCAGGAAACCCTGCGCATTTTCTCGACACTGTGGTACCTGCCAATCCTGCTGATGATCCTGGTCTCGGCAGTCAACCTGGTAGGTGCCGGTGCCGAAAGCCAGAAAGCCTTGCAGAACGCGCTGCTTACCACCGTGCTATTGGTCTCGACGCTGTTCCTCAGCACCTTGCTGCAACACTTGCTGGCCCCCCGCGAAAGCGACCCGGCGCAGCGGGTGCGGCCCTACAAGGAACTGCTGCGCAGCCTCGCCCACGCCCTGCTGCGCATTGCCATGGCAGTGGCCTTCATCGAGCTGCTGGGGCGCATCTGGGGGTTCTCGGTGATCGACTTTGCCCTCAGCAACCGCCTGGGCCAGGCGATCAGCAACTCGCTGTCGAGCATCGGCCTGATCCTGTTGGTCACCTGGCTGCTGTGGGTGGTGCTCGATACGGCGATCCAGGAAGCGCTCAAGCCAGCTGCCGGGCGCCGCAATGCCCGCCAGCCAAGCACGCGGGTGCGGACCATTCTGCCGATGCTGCGCAACGCCATCAAAGTGATCCTGATCGTGATCTGCACCATCACCACCATGGCCAACCTGGGTATCAACGTAGCGCCGCTGCTGGCCGGTGCCGGGGTGATCGGCCTGGCCATCGGCTTCGGCTCGCAGCAACTGGTCCAGGATGTGATTACCGGGTTGTTCATCCTGATCGAAGACACCATTTCCATCGGCGACTGGGTAGTGCTGGACTCCGGCCATGCCGGAACCGTAGAAAGCCTGACCATCCGCACCCTGCGCCTGCGCGATGGCAAGGGCTTCGTGCATTCGGTGCCGTTTGGCCAGATCAAGGCGGTTACCAACCAATCACGGCAGTTCGCCTATGCGTTCTTTTCGGTGCAGTTCACCTATGACAGTGATGTGGACGCGTCACTGGCGCTGATTCATGAGGTAGGCCAGTCGATCAGCGAAGACCCCCTGCTGCGCATCAACTTGCAAGGGCCGCTGCAGGTCTTCGGTGTGGACCGCATGGACTTGAACGGGTTTGTCCTGACGGCGCAGTTCCGCACCATTTCCGGTGGGCAGTATGCGGTGAGCCGGGCGTTCAACGAACGGCTGAAGAAGCGGGTGGACCAGACTGAGAATGTGAGTTTTGCCCAGGTGTATCCGCTGCCGGTGCAGGCTCTGGGGGCTTGACGTTGCCACTACCGGCCTCTTCGCGGGCTTGCCCGCTCCCACAGGATCACCACACATCCTAATGCTGTGGAGTACCTGTGGGAGCGGGCAAGCCCGCGAATGGGCCGCCACAAGCAACATCACACCTGGCGGAATACCAAAGCCTTGAGCCCGCCCGCCGGGTCCACATCCGGAAACTCCGGCGGGTTTTCCAGCCGCTCGACAAACCCCAGCGAGGGCGCCTGCTCGGCCATCCCCTCGATCAAAAACTCCGGCCCGATCCCCGGGTCGTTCACGCACGCCAGCACCGTCCCACCCGCGTTCAACAACTCCGGCAAACGTCGCAGGATCTTCGCGTAATCCTGGGTCAGCACGAAGCTGCCGCGCTGGAAAGTCGGCGGGTCGATGATGATCAGGTCATAAGGGCCGTATTTGCGTACCTTGCCCCAGGACTTGAACAGCTCATGCCCCAGGTAGGCTACCCGCGAGGCGTCGTGACCATTGAGGCGGTGGTTGTCCCGGCCGCGCGCCAGGGCCGACTTGGCCATGTCCAGGTTCACCACCTGCTCGGCCCCACCGGCCACCGCTGCCACCGAGAAGCCGCAGGTGTAGGCGAACAGGTTCAGTACCCGCTTGCCCGCCGCCTGCTCACGCACCCAGCGGCGGCCATAGCGCATATCGAGGAACAGACCGTTGTTCTGCCGCACGCCCAGGTCCAGCAGGTAGGTCAGGCCGTCCTCGACCACTTCGCGTTGCTGGCAGGGTTCGCCCAGCAACCACTGGCCCGGGCTGTCAGGCAGGTAGCGGTGCTGGATGATGATGGCCTGGCCGGTCCACAGTGGGCGCTCGGCCAGGTTGCGCAACATCGTCTCCAGCTCGGCCAGCTGGCCTTCGGGCGGTTCGCGGAACAGGGCGACCGACAGCACCCCCTGCAGCCAATCGACGGTGATCTGCTCCAGGCCTGCCCAGCAGCGGCCGCGGCCGTGGAACAGGCGGCGGGTTTCCTGCGGGGCAGGGTCGAGGGCGGCGAGCAGGTGTTGCTCGAGGGTGGCGATTGGGGATGTCATGACAGGTCGCAGGCTGGCAAAAGCGGCATTCTACCCGCTGAGGCCGCTTCGCAGGCAAACCAGCTAGCGCACAAATTTCAAGCCCTGTGCAGTACCTGTGGGAGATTCTATGGTTTCTGGCAAGGGTAGCCGGAGCATCTTCAGCGCCTGTGAGATCGAGCGCCGCCCGCGCGGCGCAATCGCGAGCTGCGCTCGCTCCTACGTTTGTTTCGGGCCAGTAACGCCTGTGACAGGCGCGCGCGGCCGCCTTGTTTGTACGGCGCGATATTGAGGCATGCACCAAGGCGTTCGCGCGCGAATCCCACAGGAATAATTGGCCCGAAACAAACGTAGGAGCGAGCGCAGCTCGCGATTGCGCCGCGCGGGCGGCGCTCGCTCTAACAGGCGCTGCCATACCTTGTGGCAAACACCTGTCAGCCCTAAGGCGATCCCTGTGGGAGCTGGCTTGCCTGCGAAAGGGCGCTTCGCGGCCTCAATGGCCCTTGATGACCAACGACTTGGGTCTGAACCACCACCCCTGCTGCATCCCTGCCGCCGCCAGCAGGATCAACGCCACCCCCAGCCATTGCAGCGGCGTCAGGCGGTGGTCGAAGGCCACCCAGTCGACCAGGATCGCTGCAATGGGGTAGATGAATGACAACGCCCCGGTCAATGCCGTGGGCAAGCGCTGGATGGCGCTATACAGCAATACATACATCAGGCCGGTATGCACAACCCCCAACGTCAGCAAACTGGCCAGCGCCGGCATTTCACCCGGCAGGCCGCCCAGCTTGGCCCAGGGTGCCAGCAACACCACGCCGGTGCTCACCTGGACCAACGCGATCAGATGCGGCGGCGTACCGCTGAGCCGCTTGATGATCAATGCCGCGATGGCGTACAGCAGCGCCGCGCCCAGCGCCAGGGCAATGCCCAGCAGGTAGTCCTCGCCACCCCCCTGCGCGGCGCCATGGGCACTGACGATGGCCAGCATGCCGAGGAACGCCACACTCAGCCAGCTCAGCTTGGCCAAGGTGATTTTTTCACCCAGAAACAACGCCGCCAAGCCTACCAGCATGAACGGCTGCACGTTGTACACCGCGGTACCGATGGCAATCGACGCCCGCGAATACGAGGCAAACAACAGCAACCAGTTGCCGACGATAGCCACGCCGCTGGCTATCGCCAGCAGCAGCGCCGGGCGGCTGATCACGCCGGGGCGCAGAAAACCGAACGCGGCACAGATGGCCAGCAAGGCCACGGCACCGAACACGCAGCGCCAGAACACCACCTCCAGTACCGGCAGGCCGGACGCCAGCACGAACCAGCCGATGGTCCCGGAAATCAGCATGGCCGCTACCATTTCCAGCGACCCCCGGCGCAATGAATTGTCCATCCCACACCTCCTCTCGTCGATGGCAACAGTATGCAGAGGGCCCCGTGCAACCTTCCAGCCGATTAGCAAGGCAAACTCATAATTTTGCCTTTACTATCAAGGCAAATTACGCCACCTACCCTTTGAGGTGCATATGACCGACGCCATCGACCAACTGTTGATCAACGCGCTGACGGAGGACTCACGCCGCTCGCTCAAGGCCCTGGCGCAGGTAAGTGGGCTGTCTGCCCCCAGCGTCGGCGAGCGTTTGCGCCGGCTGGAGGAACGTGGCGTGTTGCGCGGGTACACGGTCAATGTCGACCCACGTGCCTTCGGCTACCAGTTGCAAGCCATCGTGCGTATCCGCCCACTGCCCGGGCAATTGCAGGAAGTCGAGCGGCAGATCATTGCCATCCCCGAATTCACCGAGTGCGA
The DNA here is from genome assembly GCF_007633355.1 of Pseudomonas sp. BJP69. Classification (NCBI taxonomy): domain Bacteria; kingdom Pseudomonadati; phylum Pseudomonadota; class Gammaproteobacteria; order Pseudomonadales; family Pseudomonadaceae; genus Pseudomonas; species Pseudomonas sp. BJP69. The sequence continues at coordinate 1,718,576 of NZ_CP041933.1, read as the reverse complement.
CAAGGTCACCGGCGAGGACTGCTTCATCGCCAGGCTGCATGTGCGCTCGATGGAGCAGCTGGACACCCTGCTAGACCGCATCAATGTGTTGGCCGAGACCAACACCGCAATCATCAAGAAGAGCCCGGTCAAACGGCGGTTGCCGCCGATGGGGCCAGTACAACCCTGACTGGGGGCCGGCCAGCAGGGAAAGGGAACGACTGACTATTTTTTGTACACAAGAATGTCACCTTAAGTGCCATTTTTGTGTGCAGTTCTCCAAGCGGCGCCCCAATACGTTACACCCCCACAACAACTAATTTTGACCATTTGATCAAGTTATCCTGCAAACCAAAAAATAAACTTGTTCAAATGGTCAATTTATAACGCCTGTATTTCAGCTAGTTATCCCACACCTGACTCAATCCTAAAAAATCCACCACCAAGAACTGGATTCTATCTGGCACAGAAATGGCTTTTGTGTGCTTATGTTTTGTATACAACTTAAACAAAACATAAATACACAATAACTTGCGGCGCCGACCCATTACCGGCCGCCGCGCCTACAACCCTGTGATGCCAACGCTGCATCGACGAGATGGCGAGCCCGTGCGCATGCCCGCTCATCGCAGTCCATGTGCATCAGGAGCCCGCCGGAATGAGTAGCAGCCTCGATCTTGCCCCTGAACAATCCGTCGTCAGCACCCACCCCAATTCCACCCTTGCCGGCCAGCATCCCGAACTGGCCCTGAGCCCACGCCTGCATAACCGCGACCTTGCCCCCACGCGAAGCGAAGGCCGGCGTTGGGGTGGCTATAGCATCTTCGCGTTGTGGACCAACGATGTGCACAACATTGCCAACTATTCATTCGCCATGGGCTTGTTCGCCCTCGGCCTCGGTGGCTGGCAAATTCTGTTGTCGTTGGCCATTGGCGCCGCGCTGGTGTACTTCTTCATGAACTTGTCCGGTTACATGGGGCAAAAAACCGGGGTGCCGTTCCCGGTCATCAGCCGCATCGCCTTCGGTATCCATGGTGCACAGCTTCCGGCGCTGATCCGGGCGATCATCGCCATCGCCTGGTTCGGCATTCAGACTTACCTGGCCTCGGTCGTGCTGCGGGTACTGCTTACCGCCGTATGGCCGCACATGGCCGCCTACGACCACGACAGCATTCTTGGCCTGTCGAGCCTGGGCTGGGTGTGTTTCGTGGCGATCTGGCTGGTGCAGCTGGTGATTCTTGCCTACGGCATGGAAATGGTACGCCGCTACGAAGGCTTCGCTGGCCCGGTGATTTTGCTGACCGTGGCAGCGCTGGCGGTGTTCATGTACGCCCAGGCTGACGCGCGTATCGCCTGGTCGGTGGCCGAGCCCCTGACCGGCTACGAGATGTGGCGCAACATCTTCGCCGGCGGCGCCCTGTGGCTGGCGATCTACGGCACCCTGGTGCTGAACTTCTGCGACTTCGCCCGCTCCTCGCCATGCCGCAAGACCATCCGCGTCGGCAATTTCTGGGGGCTGCCGGTGAACATCCTGGTGTTCGCGGTGATCACCGTGGTGCTTTGCGGTGCGCAATTCCAGATCAACGGGCAGGTCATCGACAGCCCCACGCAAATCGTCGCCGCCATTCCCAGCACCCCCTTCCTGGTACTGGGCTGCCTGGCGTTCCTGATCGTCACCGTGGCGGTCAATATCATGGCCAACTTCGTCGCCCCGGCCTTCGTGCTCAGCAACCTGGCGCCGCGCCACTTGAACTTCCGCCGTGCCGGGCTGATCAGCGCCACCGTGGCGGTGCTGATCCTGCCGTGGAACCTGTACAACAGCCCGCTGGTGATCGTGTACTTCCTGTCGGGGCTGGGCGCCCTGCTCGGCCCGCTGTACGGGGTGATCATGTCCGACTACTGGCTGCTGCGCAAAGGCTGCATCAACGTGCCGCAGCTGTACAGCGAAGACCCCGCCGGCGCCTACCACTACAGCAAAGGCATCAACCTGCGCGCCGTGGCCGCGTTCCTGCCGGCTGCACTGCTGGCCATCGTGCTGGCCCTGGTGCCCAACTTCCACAGTGTGGCGCCGTTTTCCTGGCTGATAGGAGCCGGCATCGCCGCCGCCCTCTACCTGCTGATCGCGCCGCGCAACCGCCAGTACCACGATGTCAGCGGCGAGTGCATCGCCGTCGACCACAGCAGCCATTAATCAGGGAAGACTGCCCATGCGTATTCTGATCGCCAACGTCAACACCACCGCAGCCATCACCGAGGCCATCGCCGAACAGGCCCGTACGGTAGCCGCGCCCGGCACCGAAATCGTCGGCCTCACCCCCTGGTTCGGCGCCGAATCGGTGGAAGGCAATTTCGAAAGCTACCTGGCAGCCATTGCGGTGATGGACCGGGTACTGGCCTACGAGGGCCCCTACGACGCCGTGATCCAGGCCGGTTATGGCGAACACGGCCGCGAAGGCCTGCAGGAGCTGCTGAATGTGCCGGTGGTAGACATCACCGATGCCGCTGCCAGCACGGCAATGTACCTGGGCCATGCCTATTCGGTGGTAACGACCCTGGACCGGACCGTACCGCTGATCGAAGACCGCCTGAAGCTTTCTGGCCTGTATGACCGCTGCGCCTCGGTGCGGGCCAGCGGGCTGGCGGTACTGGAGCTGGAAGCCGACCCACAGCGTGCTGTGCAGGCGATTGTGGAGCAGGCCGAACGCGCCGTACGCGAAGACAAGGCCGAGGTGATTTGCCTGGGTTGCGGCGGCATGGCCGGGCTGGACGAGCAGATCCGCCAGCGTACCGGGGTGCCGGTGGTGGATGGCGTGAGTGCGGCGGTGACCATTGCCGAAGCGCTGGTGCGCATGGGGTTGAGTACCTCCAAGGTGCGCACCTATGCCACGCCGCGGGTGAAGAAGGTGGTGGGTTGGCCGATGCGGTTCGGCCGCTAGTCCTTTAGTTGCCAGTGCCGGCCTCTTCGCGGGCACGCCCGCTCCCACAGGGCCCCCACAGCCTTCAGGCTTGTGGTTATCTTGTGGGAGCGGGCGTGCCCGCGAAGAGGCCGGCACTGGCCAACACATCACCCGGGCCAACCGCTGCACTGCCACAGCCAAGGACTAAAACCCTCATGTCGGGCAGCAGCGTGGCCAGGTCCAGCGCACGGTTGAGGCCCTGGCAGTTCAACTGGCCTAAGCCCTCGCCGGGTTTCTCGGCATGGCGCAGGAACACCAGCGTCTGGGTGCCATCCACCGGTTGCGCGCGGCTTTCGACAGCCTCCAGCGCCAGCGGCACGGCGACAGCTGTAAGCACCAGGCTCAGCAGCAGGTGACGGCGACGGCGGAAGAATGTTGGCAACTTCATCAAGGCAGGCTCGTGTGGCAGAGAAATCGGGTTACCCGCCACATCGCCCCGACAATTGCGGGACGCCATCAGTAGTGAATGCCATCCTGAGCGTTGCAAAACGGCCGCTCAATCATCCCGCGTCAGCACTTCCAGCAACTCGATCTCGAAGGTCAGGGCCGAATTCGGCGCAATCGCCCCCACACTGCGCTCGCCATAGCCCAGGTGCGCCGGTACCAGCAGCTTGCGTTTGCCGCCCACGCGCATGCCCATCAGGCCCAGGTCCCAGCCTTTGATCACCCGGCCGGTGCCGATCACGCACTGGAACGGCTTGCCGCGCGACCAGGACGAATCGAACTCACTGCCATCGGCCAGCCAGCCGGTGTACTGGGTAGTGATCAGGGCGCCTTTGACGGCGGCTTTGCCGTCCCCCTCGACCAGTTCGATGATCTGCAGTTCTTGGCTCACGGGCATACTCCAACGCTTGAAAACAAAGCCGCCCTTTTCTCAGGAATGCATCGGTTTGGCAAGCGCGCGTGGTGTTTCGTGCTGGCGCTTCGACCACAGCACACCGCCCAAATGTTTGCCGAGTGGCTGCTGGCGCAGGCCTGAATCAGCTGTTCTGCTCGAAGACTTCCTGGCCGGTCAGTTCCCTGGTCTGGTTGGCGAAGCAGTACCAGGCGGGTTTCTCTTCGACGAAAATCTGCATGTTGAAATCCCAGTCCTGGTCGCCCTCGAGCAGGCCGACCGGTATGGCATGGAAGTCGTTGGCCTTGAGCCGGTAGTACAAGTGCGTGCCGCACTGGCCGCAAAAAGCACGCTGTGCCCAGTCGGAGGAGTCATAAACGCTGGGCGCCCGCCCCTCGATCAGCGGGGGCTTGCTGCAATCAACCACCAGCAGCGGGCCACCGGTCCACTTGCGGCACATGCTGCAATGGCAGGCGCTGATGTGGGTATTGTCGACGGTGACAGTAAGCCGGGTGGCGCCGCACAGGCAGGTGCCGTGTTTTTCCAGGGCCATGGCTGGCTCCTTGAACAGGGGTTGGGCCATGTAGGAGCGGCCTTGTGTCGCGATGGGCTGCAAAGCAGCCCCCGGATTGACGCATCAACGCGAAAATCGAGGGGCCGCGTTGCGGCCCGATCGCGACACAAGGCCGCTCCTACAGGCAGACGGTGTCAGCCTGTTAAATATAGACAGTTCCGCGCAGGTACAACGCCGCCCGCCCGCTGATGATCACCCGGCCATTACCCGGTACTTCACACAGCAACTGCCCTTTGCGCGCCCCGCCCTGCTCGCACGCCAGCACTTGCTTGCCCAGCCGCTCGGCCCACAATGGCGCGAGCGAGGTATGCGCCGAACCCGTCACCGGGTCTTCGTTCACACCAACGTTGGGGCCGAACCAGCGGGTGACGAAATCAAAACCACGCCCTGCTGCAGTCACGGCAATGCCGCGCACATCGAAGGCCGACAGTGCAACGAAGTCTGGCTTCAGGGTATCGAGCAGCAATGCGTCATCGATCACCACCACAAAGTCGTCACTGCGGTACAGCGCCTGCGCCTGGCTCAGGCCCAGCGCTTGCAGCAGGCCCTGCGGCATGTCCTCGGCGAGTGGCTGCTTGGCCGGGAAGTCCATGGCCAACAGGCCGTCCGCACCGCGGCTGACGCGCAGTTCGCCACTGCGGGTATTGAAACGCAGCACCTGCGCCTGCTCGCCCAGTTGCTCGAACAGTACATAGGCCGAGGCCAAGGTGGCGTGGCCGCACAGGTCGACTTCCACGGCCGGGGTGAACCAACGCAGGTCGTAGGTTTCGCCATTGCGCACGAAGTAGGCGGTTTCCGACAGGTTGTTCTCTTCGGCAATGCGTTGCAGTACATCGTCCGGCAGCCAGCTTTGCAAGGGAATCACAGCTGCCGGGTTGCCGCCGAACGGCTCAGCGGAAAAGGCATCGACCTGGAAGATTTCGAGTTGCATGCACACGCTCCTTGTTGCCTGGGCGCTGCCAGGCAGATGTCTGAATAGGGTTACGGGCGTACCGGCGTCAATACCGGCTCACCGGCAAAGAACGCCTGCAGGTTGCGCAGCACCAGGGTCACCGTATCGCGCGCCGCCTCGGGTGACTGTCCGGCTACATGGGGCGTTAGCACGGTGTTGGCCAAGGCTTTCAATGCATCGGGCACAGCCGGTTCGTCGTCGAACACATCCAGCGCGGCGCCGGCCAGTTGGCCACGTTGCAGTGCGGCAACCAGGGCCTGGGTGTCGACCACGCTGGCCCGAGCGATATTCACCAGATAACCTTCGGCGCCCAGCGCCTCCAGCACCCGGGCATCGACCAGATGCCGGGTATTGGCACCACCGGGGGTGGCCACGACCAGGATATCCACGGCATCAGCCAGGTGTTGTGGGCTGTCATACCAGGTGTAGGGCACACCCTGGCGCGGGGTGCGGCTGTGGTAGCTGACGGGCATGTCAAAGCCGAGGTGGGCGCGTTTGGCGATGGCCAGGCCTACGGCGCCAAGGCCGAGAATGCCCAGGCGCTTACCGCTTACCGAAGGGCTGATCACCCGGTTCCACTCGCCGCGGCGAGTGCTGGCATCGCCGCGGGGGATGTCGCGCAGCAGAGCCAGCAGCAGGGCCAGGGTGTGGTCGGCAACGGCAGCAGCATTGGCCCCGGCGCCGTTGGTGACGGTAATGCCGCGTGTGGCGGCGGCGGCTAGGTCGACTTGTTCATAGCCGGCACCGATGACGCAGATGATCTGCAGGTTGGGCAGTGCATCGATTTCGACAGCGGTCAGGCCCAATGGGCCGCGGGTGAGCACGGCGTCGATTTGATTGGCGTGGCGCCGGATGGCATCAGCCCGCTGTTGGGGTGACGGGGCACGAATAAGGCGGTAACCGGCCTGCTCCAGCAAGGGCAGGTAATCATCGACGGTTTCCACGAGTACCAGGACTGTCTTATGCATGCCGCCTCCGTTCACGAAGGGGCATTATGCGGACTGACGCTACAGTACAGTCAATCGCTAATTATCGGTCGAACTGTACTGTACGGGCACCCCTGGCAGTGCGTGGGGCCTGGCAAGCTCGCTACTGCGCGAATGCACGCCCCAACCCACCTGGCACCCCGCTGCTGTCGGTTTCCTGCCAAGGGCCATTCGGGCTCAGCGACCAGCTCCAACCGTTGTCGAAGCGGTAGTAGGTCCGCTGCCGGTAGAACGTGTTGGGTTGTTTATCCAGCACATAGACGCCCAGTTTCGGATCCCAGTGGCTGGCACCACCCGGCGGTGGCGCGAAGCTGGCCGAGGTGCGCGGCATCGGCTTGGGAATGGCCGCCGGCTTGCCTGGCTGGGTAGAAGGCTGGCCGCCGGGCAATGGCTTGACCACCGGCCCCTGGGGCGGCACCCGCTCTATCGGCGGCTCGGGGTGCTCGTAGGGCTGCTGCGTCGTACACGCAGACAAACCCAGGGCCAGGGTAATCAGGGTCAGGCGGACGGCGCTGTGCATGGCATTGCTCTCTTACGGATCGGGGCTGTCGATGGTCAGGTGTTGGGTAGCCTGGGTCGCGCTGGACAGGGGTGCACCTTGGCCGATCCACTCACCTTGGGTCGGCTGACCAGCACGCGACACACGTGCCATCAGTTGGACTTCTGCAAAGTCGGACAGTTTCATCTGCGGCATCATCGCGTCCGCATCAGAAAGCTCCACCTCGATCGGCAACTGCGCCACCGTCACCCGCTTGGCCGCCAATGGCATCGGTGGGCCATTGCTGGCGCGGGCGAAGATGAACACGGTGTCGTTCGGCTTGACCTTGTCCCGCAATGCCGCCGCCAGCTCCACCCGCACCTTCAGGCGCGCCGCGACCGGCGCGGGTTCGTTCGCCCGCGCCGGCGAGCTGCCCAGGCGCTCGGCAGCGCGGTCGATGCCGCCTTGCAATGCCGCGCGCGATGCATCGCCCTCGGGCAACTGCGCCAGCAAACGCTGCCAGTAATCGATGGCTTGCTGGTAACGCTCGCCTTCGAAAGCGGCGATACCGCGCAGCCCCAGGCTGGTGACTTCGTTGGGGTCGCCCTTCAAGGCTTCGTCGGTGAGGGCCTGCAGCTGTGGGCTCCACTGTTTGTCAGCAGCAAAATACAGGGCTTGCGCCCACTGCCCCAGCAGCTCTGGCTGACGCCCGGCCAGGGCCACGGCACGTTCAAAGGTACGCGCAGCATCTGCCGGGCGCTGCTCGGCCATGTAGGCACGGCCGAGGAAGTACACGGCTTCGGCCGAGTCTGGCTGGGCTTTTACCACACGCTCCAGGCGCGTGGTCATTTCCTCCATCGACTTCGGCGCCTGGGCAAACTCCTGGGTCAGGGCCACCTTGTCGGCTGCGCCGAAATGCAGGTACAACCCCAACGCCAGCACCGGCACCAACACCGCGGCCAGCAGGGGGAGTGCCTTGCCCAGGTGGCCTTGGCGCGGGGCGTCAGCGCCCTCGGTGTCGGCCAGCAGCTCACGGGCGGCTTCGTCGCGGCCCTGGGCCAACTGCGCTGCGTCCAGTACCCCGGCAGCCTGCTGCGCAGCCAGTTCGGCGACCCGCTCCTGATACAGGGCCACGTTCAGGGCGGTGCGGTCTTCTTCCTGTTGGCGACGACGGCCACGCAGGATCGGAATCAGCAGGAAGCTGAGGGCAGCGAGCAACAACAGGCCCGCGCTAAGCCAGAATTCAATCATGGGTCGGTTCTTTTTCCAGCAGTTTGGCGAGACGCTCGCGTTCTTCAGCAGACAATGCATCGGTGCCTGGCGTGGCACTGCCACGGCGCCGGCGCACGATCAGCGCCAACACCACGAACCCGCCCGCCAGCAGCAGCCCTGGGCCGAACCACAGCAGCCAGGTGCGACCACTGAGCGCCGGCTTGTAGCGCACGAAATCGCCATAGCGGTCGACCATGAAGTCCACGATCTGCTGGTTGCTCTTGCCCTCGCCCAGCATGCGGAAGATCTCCCGGCGCAGGTCGGCAGCGATGGGGGCGTTGGAGTCGGCAATGTCCTGGTTCTGGCACTTCGGGCAGCGCAGTTCCTTGGTCAACGCCTGGTAACGCTGGCGCTCTGCCTCGTCGCGGAACTGATAGGTATCGATGGCCGCCTTGGCCACGCTGGCCAGGCTCATGCCCAGCAGCACCGCTGCCAGCCAACGCCTCATGGTTTGGCCTCGTCGACCAGGCCCTGGTACAGCGGCGCCAGCTGCTCACGCCACACCGTGGCATCGACGATGCCCACATGCTTGTAGCGGATGATGCCCTTGGCATCGATCAGGAATGTTTCCGGCGCGCCGTACACCCCCAGGTCCAGGCCCAGGCTGCCCTGCTCGTCACGGATGTCCAGCTGGTAGGGGTTGTGGAAATCGGCCAGCCATTTGCGCGCTGCGACGTTGTCGTCCTTGTAGTTGACCCCGTGAATCACCACGCCCTGCTGCGCCAGCTGGTTCAGGTACGGGTGCTCCACCTTGCACGACGGGCACCAGGTGGCCCACACGTTGACCAGTGCCGGGCGGCCGTGCAGGTCAGCCTCGGTCAGGGTACGGTCGCCCTGGGTCGAGGCCAGGGAAAACGCCGGGAACGCTTTGCCGATCATTGCCGAGGGCAGCTCGTCGGGCTTGAGGAACAGGCCCTTGTAGAGAAACACCGCCACCAGCAGGAACACTGCCAGGGGCACTACCATGATCCAACGCTTCATGCAGCTGCTCCAGACACGCCCAGGGCTTCACGCACCCGGGTCTTGACCTTGACGCGGTAGCGCCGGTCGAGGGCCGCCAGCAACCCGCCCAGGGCAGTCAACAGACCGCCCAGCCAGATCCAGCGGACATAAGGCTTGATATGCACGCGCACCGCCCAGGCGCCGTTCTCCAGCGGCTCGCCGAGGGCCACGTACAGGTCGCGGGTGAAGCCGGCATCGATGCCGGCTTCGGTCATCATCGACTGCTGCACGGTGTACAGGCGTTTTTCCGGGTGCAGGGTGGTCACAGCCCGGCCATCGCGGCTGACCACGATCGTGCCTTTGTCGGAGATGAAGTTGGGCCCTTCGAAGTGCTTGGCACCTTCGAACAGGAAGTGGTAGCCACCCAACTCGACGCTCTCGCCCGGCGCCATGCGCAGGTCGCGTTCGGCGCTGTTGTTGCTCGACAACACCACGCCCAGCGCGCACACCGCCAGGCCCAGGTGCGCCAGCTGCATGCCCCAGTAACTGCGGCCCAGCCCCGGCAGGCCCTTGACCAGCCCCTTGTGGCGCGTCTTGTCGAGGATGTCACGCAGCCCGCCGAGCACCACCCAGGCAGCCAGGGCGAAGGCAGTCAGCGTCGGCCAGTCGAAGTCATCGACGATCAGGCCGGCCAGCGGTGCAAGGATGGCGCTGCCCACCAGCACCGGGCTCATCATGCTCACCAGCCATTTGCCCGGGGTGTCCTTCCAGCGCACCACCACGCCAATGCTCAACACCACCATCAGCAGCGCCATCAACGGCAGGAACAACGCATTGAAATACGGTGGGCCCACCGACAACTTGGCCCCGGTAAGGGCATCGAGCACCAGGGGGTAAAGGGTGCCGAGCAGGATCATGGATGCCGCCACCACCAGCACCAGGTTGTTGGCCAGCAGCAGTGTTTCCCGCGACCACAGGGCAAAGCCTACCTGGCTTTTGACCACCGGCGCGCGCAGGGCGAACAAGGTCAGCGACCCCCCGACCACGAACAGCAGGAAGATCAGGATGAAAATGCCCCGCGACGGGTCTGCGGCAAACGCGTGCACCGAGGTCAGCACGCCGGAACGCACCAGGAAGGTGCCCAGCAGGCTCAGCGAGAACGCGGCAATCGCCAGGAGCACGGTCCAGCTCTTGAACACCCCGCGCTTTTCGGTCACCGCCAGCGAGTGGATCAGCGCAGTGCCCACCAGCCAGGGCATGAACGAGGCGTTTTCCACCGGGTCCCAGAACCACCAGCCACCCCAGCCCAGTTCATAGTAGGCCCACCATGAGCCCAGGGTAATGCCCACCCCCAGAAACGCCCAGGCGACGATGGTCCATGGCCGCGACCAGCGCGCCCAGGCGGCATCCAGGCGGCCACCGAGCAAGGCGGCGATGGCGAAGGCAAAGGCCACCGAGAAGCCCACGTAACCCATGTACAGCATGGGCGGGTGCACGATCAGGCCGAAGTCCTGCAGCAGCGGGTTGAGGTCGCGGCCGTCGGTCGGCACCTGCGGCAGCATGCGCTGGAACGGGTTGGAGGTGATGATCAGGAAGCTCAGGAAACCTACGCTGATCATGCCCATCACTGCCAGCACGCGGGCCAGCATCACCTGCGGCAACTGCCGCGAGAACACCGACACGGCAAAGGTCCAGCCACCGAGAATCAGCGCCCACAACAGCAAAGAGCCTTCGTGGGCGCCCCACACGGCGCTGAACTTGTAGTACCACGGCAAGGCGCTGTTGGAGTTGCTGGCCACGTAGGCCACCGAAAAGTTGTCGGTCATGAAGGCGTGGGTCAGGCAGGCGAAGGCGAACGCCAGGAACGCGAACTGCCCCCAGGCCGCAGGCCGTGCCAGGCTCATCCACAGGCTGTCGCCGCGCCAGGCGCCAAGCAGCGGCACGCTGGCCTGCACGGCTGCAAAGCAGATGGCCAGGATCATCGCCAGCTGGCCCAGTTCAGGTATCACCAGTGCGGCGTTCATGGCTTGCTCCCCCCGCCAGCGGCTGCCTGGCCGCTTTCCTTGAGGGCCTTGGTAACCTCGGGCGGCATGTATTTCTCGTCATGCTTGGCCAGCACTTCATCGGCTACCACCACGCCCTGGTCATTGAGCTTGCCCAGGGCGACGATGCCCTGCCCTTCGCGGAACAGGTCGGGCAGGATGCCGCGGTAGGTGATCGGCACCGATTTGTTGAAGTCGGTGACCACGAAGCGTACGTCCAGCGAGTCGGACGAGCGTTGCACCGAGCCTTTCTCGACCATGCCGCCCGCGCGGATACGGGTGTCCAGCGGCGCTTCGCCATTGGCAATTTGAGTGGGGGTATAGAACAGGTTGATGTTCTGCTGCAGTGCGCTCAAGGCAAAGCCGACGGCAACCCCGACGCCGACCAACAGGCCGGCGATGAGCAACAGGCGTTTCTTGCGCTGCGGATTCACTGGTTGTTCTCCCGGCGCAAACGGCGCGCCTCTTCTTGCAGGTAGCGACGGCGAGCCAGCAGCGGCGCGGCGACATTCAGCGCCAGCACCACCAGGCAGATGCCATAGGCCGACCACACGTACAGGCCGTGGTGGCCCATGGCAAGGAATTCGCCGAAGGTGGCAAAGCTCATGGTGCGGCCCTCCGCCCAAGGCTGTTCAAGACTTCGTCCTTGACCCAACTGGCGCGCGCCTCGCGCTTTAGCACTTCCAGGCGCATGCGCAGCAGCAGCACAGCGCCGAAGAAGCAGTAGAAACCCAGCGCCGTGCACAGCAGCGGCAGCCACATTTCTGCCGGCATCGCCGGTTTTTCGGTGAGGGTGAAGGTGGCGCCCTGGTGCAGCGTGTTCCACCACTCCACCGAGTACTTGATGATCGGGATGTTCACCACGCCGACGATCGCCAGCACCGCACAGGCTTTGGCTGCGCTGTCACGATTACTGATCGCCTGGCCCAGCGCAATAATGCCGAAGTACAGGAACAGCAGGATAAGCATGGACGTAAGTCGGGCATCCCACACCCACCAACTGCCCCAGGTCGGCTTGCCCCAGATGGCACCGGTGACCAGCGCCACCGCGGTCATCCAGGCGCCGATCGGGGCGGCACATTGCAGGGCGACATCGGCCAGCTTCATCTTCCACACCAGCCCCACCACCCCGGCCACGGCCAGCAGCACATAGCAGGACTGCGCCAGCATCGCCGCCGGCACGTGGATATAGATGATGCGGAAGCTGTTGCCTTGCTGGTAGTCCTGGGGGGCGAAGGCCAGGCCCCAGGTGATGCCGACCAGCAACAGAAGCACGGCGGCAGTGGCCAGCCATGGCAGCATGCGGCCGCTGATGGCATAGAACCATTTCGGGGAGCCCAGCTTGTGGAACCACGTCCAGCTTATTTTCATCAGGGTACATCCAGGGTATTTGCCGGGCTTGAGAGCCCGGGACTCGTTATTCGCCGACGCTGATCTTCAGCCCGGCCGCTATCGCAAAGGGTGCCAGGGTCACGGCCAGGGCAGTGAGGCTGGCGAGCCAGAGCAAATGGCCGGTTGCCGGCATATTCTGCAACGCCGCTTGCAACGCACCACTGCCCAGGATCAATACAGGGATATACAACGGCAAAATCAGCAACGCCAGTAACAAACCACCGCGCTTGAGGCCAACGGTCAGCGCCGCGCCTACTGCACCCAGCAAGCTCAGCACTGGCGTACCCAGCAGCAGTGAAGCAAGCAGCACCGGCAGGCAGTGGCCGGGCAAGCCCAGCATCAAGGCCAGCAGCGGCGCCAACAATACCAGCGCCAGCCCGGAAAAGATCCAGTGCGCCAGCACCTTGGCCAGCACCAGCAGCGCCAGCGGCTGCGGCGACAGCACCCACTGCTCCAGCGAGCCGTCCTCGAAATCACTGCGGAACAGGCCGTCCAGGGACAGCAGCACCGCCAGCAACGCGGCCACCCACACCAGGCCCGGCGACAAGGTTTGCAACAATTGGCTCTCGGGGCCAACCGCCAGCGGGAACAGGGCCACGACGATGGCGAAGAACACCAGCGGGTTGGCCAATTCGGCCGGGCGCCGGAACAACAGGCGCGCTTCACGGCGCAGCAACAGGATGAATACGCTCATGCCGCCCATTGCCCCAGGTTCAGTTCACGGTAACCGCCTGGCTTGCGCGTCAGCGTATGATGGGTGGTCAGCACGACGGTGCCGCCCTGCTCGCAGTGCGCCGCAAGGTGTGCTTCCAGTTGCGCCACGCCTTGCTTGTCGAGGGCGGTGAACGGCTCATCGAGAATCCACAGCGGCGGGCCGGCCAAGTGCAAGCGGGCCAGGGCCACGCGGCGCTGCTGGCCGGCCGACAGGGTGTGGCAAGGCACGTCTTCGAACCCGCGCAGGCCCACCGCCGCCAGCGCTGCCCAGATAGCGTCGCGGCTGGCCGGTTGATGCAGGGCGCACAGCCAGGTGAGGTTTTCCTCGGCGGTCAGCAGGTCCTTGATGCCGGCGGCATGGCCAATCCATAGCAGGAGGCTGGCCATGGCATGACGCTGCTCAGCCAACGGCTTGCCCCCCAGCAGGATCTGCCCGGCGGTTGGCTGCATCAGCCCGGCCAACAGGCGCAGCAGGCTGGTCTTGCCACTGCCGTTGGGCCCACTGATCTGCAGCATGTCGCCCGCGCCCAGCTCGAAATCGAGTTGCTCGAACAGCAGGCGCCAGTCGCGCTCGCAGGCCAGGCCTGCGGCTTGGAGGTGGAAGGTCACGGTTTCGCCTTATGTGTAGAGGGCCTCAGGTCGGTGTTGCCTGGTTGGCAGGCGAGCCAACCTGAAGCCCGTGTCTCAAGTCGCCCGGTGCGCTGCCGTTATACTGGCAACCACGGGCGGTCGGCATTATTGCACGCGCCGCTGCGCTGCCAAGAGGCCGGGTCCGACAGGTTGTATACAATCATGACTGAAATCAATAGTCTCGGCGCACAAACTGCGCTTGGCAACCAAGCCACCAAGGCGGCCATGACCGGCGAGGTCCTGCGCCTGGTCCAGCCCCAGCCCGGTTTGCTGGCGCCCGGCGAAACCGCGCAAGCCCAAGTGCTGGCGTTGCGTCAGAGCGGCCAGGAGTTCCAGCTGCTCCTGCGGCTGGTCCAGGCCAACGGCGCACAGACCCAGCTGCAGGCCAGCGCCGGCCAACCCCTGGCCCCAGGTAGCCAGGTTACCGTCAGCCAGACCGAAGGCAATCGCCTGGCCATTTTATTGCAGCAGGCCACTGCCAGCCAGGTCGCCACCCTGACCCGCCTGGATACCCGCGAGGTACCTGTCGGCACGCTCCTGCAAGGCAAGGTCCTGACCAACCAGGCATTGGCCCAGGCGCCTGGGCAGGCGCCGGTCTATCGGGCACTGATCAGTTTGCTCAACAGCGCCCAGGCCGGCGCCACCCTGAGCGTCGACAGCCCGCGCCCGCTGGCCGTTGGCAGCCTGCTCAGCGCGCTGGTGCAAGGTGATCAGTCACTGCGCTTCGTGCCACTGAGTGGCAGGCAGGACCAACTGAGCATCGCTCAGCAGCTAATGACCCAACAGAACCGCCAGGCCTCGCTGCCCAGCCTGCTCGACGCGCTGCAGCAGCTCACCCGCAGCGCCGATGCCCCTGGCGACCTGCGCGCCAGCGCCGAACGCCTGCTGGCCGGCCTGCCGGACGTACGGCAACTGGCGGACGCCAAAGGCGTGGCACAAGCCCTGAGCAACAGCGGCGCCTTCCTTGAAGCAAAATTGCTGGGGGGCTACCCAGCCGCTGTCGCCACCGACCTCAAGGCCCACCTGCTGCGGCTGGTGGCGCAGGCACCGAACCTGCCGCCCGGCACGCCAAGCCTGGCTCCGGACAGCCTGGCCGTGACCATGCCCGCCGTGGCACGCGGAGCCCTGAGCCTGCTCGAACGGGTCAGCCCCAAGCCACAGCCTGGGGCATTCCCGCTGCCGTCGCGGTTGCTGAACGCGCTGGAAGACGAAGGCGACCTGCAACAGCTGCTGCGCCTGGCCGCAGCGGCCATTTCCCGCCTGCAGAGCCACGCCATGAGCAGCCTGCAACAAAGCGGCACACTGGAAAACGGCAACCTGCAGACCACGTGGCAAACCGAAGTGCCGATTCGCCACGGCCAGGAGTTCATTCCCCTGCAGGTCAAACTGCAGCGCGAAGAAACGCCACGCCAGCAGGCCGATCGCGAACATGAAGCAGCGGACTCGCTGCGAGCCCTTTGGCGTATCGACCTGGCTTTCGACCTGCCCCCGCTGGGCCCCATGCAGGTCCAGGCCCAGTTGAATCAAGGGCAGCTGTCGGGCCAACTGTGGGCCGAGCGCGAGCAGACCGCGCGCCTGATCGACAGCCAGCTGGACAGCCTGCGCGAACGCTTGCTTGCCCGCGGCCTGGAGGTCGGCGACCTGGAATGCCGCGCGGGCATCCCACCGCAAGGGCCCCGTACCCGAGTAGAACAACGCTGGGTGGACGAAAACGCATGAACGACCGACAACCCCGCCAGGCCATTGCCTTGAGCTACGATGGCCAGCAGGCGCCGAGCCTGACGGCCAAAGGTGACGACAGCGTAGCCGAGGCCATACTGGCCCTGGCCCGCGAGCACGACGTTCCGATCTATGAAAACGCCGAGCTCGTACGCTTGCTGGCGCGCCTGGAACTGGGCGAGCAGATCCCCGAGGCGCTGTACTTGACCATCGCCGAAATCATCGCCTTTGCCTGGCAACTGCGTGGCAAGGTGCCCGTGGGCTTCGACGACGAACCGCCGGGCGAGCGCGACATTACCCCTGCGCCTTCGCCGATGAACGTGCTGCCAGGGGATGACAGCATTAATTAGCACTTGACCGGTGTGCCCGCTGGCTACCCTGCAACGCCCGATAGCCACGGACACCCAACGATGAACTTCCCACAACCCATGAAGCAGCGCCTGTTGCACAGTGCGCTGGCCCAGATGCCGCGCCCCGATACATTGGCCGACAAGTTATTGCGCGACTGGCTTGCGCAACGCGGTGTGCTCCTGTCCCCCGCTGACATCGACGTCGTCACCTTCCACTACCAGGACGCGGAGCGCGAAGAGGGCCAGCCCTGGCTACCTCCACAGGCCAAGGTGATTCAACGCACCAGCCTGACCGATGCCCTGCTGGCCAACTGGCAAGGTGAACCGAGTACAGGCAGCGGGGGGCTTCACATTGGCGATTGGGCGGGTATTGCCCCGCTGCATGCGGTGACGTTTGTCGACCGTATGCGGCCACCTCCCCTGCTTTCCAACGCGATGTCCTACCTGGTCTTCAACGGCCTGTACCGACGTACCGCGAATCAGGAGCTCAGCCCGGCGACACTGCTGCCCATCCGTGCCGAAGTTTTTCAGGACTATGTGTGGGGCTTGCACCTGCACGAACGGCTGAAGGCCCAACTGGACAGCTACTGGCAGCAAAGTCGGAAAGAATACGCACGCGCACTGGAAATGGCCTTCATCACCGCCTGCAACAAGCAAGTCAACGAGGGCAGCCTCAGTGTCCCTGCCTGGCGCCTTGCCTGGCAGGCCGCCGGCCTGTTGCCCCTGGATACGCGGGCGATAACCACCCGCCTGCTGAATGTGTACGGTTATCACAGTACATCGATCATCTACATCAAGGCCGACGACAGCAGCACCGTCGTCCTTTATATGCCGGGCAACGCGTCGCCCCTGCACGAATTCCCGGACCTGTCTGCGCTCAAGCACTGGTTTGCCGAGCAATGCAAAGACCCAGAACGCCGCGAGTGGCTACAACAATGTTTCTCACCCGCGGACTGGGAGGACGGGCTGGAATTCAGCGGCCTCGTCACGGCCTTGAAAGGGCTGGGCTGCTATCCCGCCGCGCATACCCTGCCCGACGATCATCCCGGCTTTGCCACCAGTGGTACATGGGCCCCTGAAAATACCATCGAGTTTGGCTCGCCAACCACCAGCTTACCTATCACAGGTAACCTGTTCGATCACTTGGCCAATCGCCAGAAGCAGCGCAGCTACGACGACCTGGATTACCGCGTCATCACCAACCGCCAGGTCGTCAAGACGCATTGGGGCAGCTACCTGAACGTTGCCCAGTGCTTGCTGGCACCTTTATGCGTGGTGGTGCCCGAGCTCCTTGCGGTGATGGTGCTGGGCGGCGTGGCACAGTTCAGCCTGGGCATGGACCAGGTGATCAACGGCCACTCGCTGGACGAGAAAGTCGAAGGGGTCGAGAACCAGGTCTTCGGCCTGTTCAATGCCTTGCCCTTGCCTATCGGCATCGCCCGCGCCAGCCAGGCGTTTCACTACCGTTTGCCAGGTTTGCTACGGCCGTCCCAGTTGGCGGATGTGCTGGGCGAAGCGGCCAATGTAAGCGTGCCGACGGATGCATTGCAGTTGATACCGGCACAAGCAGCGTTTCGTGAGACGGTACAGATTCCGACAGGCTCACAAAGGGTGGTAGTGACGCACGTTGGGGATGATATGGGCCACTATTTCGAAGGTGCATTCCAGTCGTCACAAGGGTTCAAAATGCAACCTGTGGTGTACGACTTGCACACCGATAGTTTTATCAAGCTCTCTGAATACAAGCAGGCAACGCCTGAGCGCTGGAAGATTGACACCGGCGAACCAGCGGGGCTAGTGCGCGTTGCCAATGCCCAGCGGGTCGTCACCGACGCACAGCGCATGTTCACCCTCCGGCAGTTGGGCATCGAACTGGATCTACCCATCGACTACACGTACTTCAACACCCTGGAACGTACGCCGATTCCGCGCATCGTTTCCAGCATTTGGGTGGGTGACAAGGCCATTTCCCCTGTTTTCCTGGAGGCGCTCGTACACAATGCCCAAGCGCTGGAAAACAGTGATTACCAGTACCAACTGTTCCTCTCGCGGCAAAGCCCCAGGGCCTATGACGCCAACCTTACGCTGCTCAGGAGCAGGACACTTCACATGAGCGTCCTGACGCTCGAGGATCAACCGTTCTACCAAGAGTTCACGCGGTCGCCCTATTTCGCCCAGTACCAGGCAGCACTTGGAATTACCAACCCAGGCATCACCAATTACAGCTCGGCCAGCGACATTCTGCGCTACCGCATGCTCAAGCACATCGGTGGTTTCTATCTGGATGCCGACGACCGCGTGCTCAACGCCGCTTCGGGGCCAGGCACCTCGCCGCTGACCAACCAGACCTTGCGAACGACCACCAATGGCTTGCTCCTGTACCCCCCGGTATCCAATGATCAACTGGGTTTCTACGTCAAATACAACAACAGCATGATCGGCAGCCACCCCGGCAACCCCACACTGGACGCCATTTCCGAGGCCATCCTGCAACGGTTCCAGCTAGACCCCACGTTTTACACTGAACGGCCCGATCGGGTATTCAACCCTGTAGGCTTCAACGCTTATGCTCGCCGCCTCTGCCGCCTGACCGGGCCTGGGGTGCTCAATGATGTGATCGACGCGCAGCTGCCCTGGCTTAGGCAGTTACGCGGCATGTGCAGACTGCTGATTTCGCCTCTCTACGACCTGCACGGCACCCTCGACACGAGCCAGTTGACCCAACTGATTCGTGAGCATGTGCCGCTGGACCGGTTCTTCGAGGCAGGTCGGGCGCATAGCTGGGAACACAACTGAAGGGCCATAGCAGGCGTATGTAGTTATCTACCACTGGCGTGCAGCAGCATCCTGCAACCTTGCAGCTCCCACTCACGCAAGGTAACCACGATGCGCACTACCGGGATCAACGCCACTGGCGTGCACTATGTCCGCGATCATTTGAACCATGTCCCTCGGCCCGATCGCCAGGCCAGCCAGGCCGTGAAGCAATGGTTCGCCGAGCAGGGCCATGACCTCGACCCCGACCGGGTCGATGTGGTGACCCTGCACTACCGTTCCGACCGCAAAGGCGGCAGCCTGGCAGAGGTCAGGCAATGCATCAGCCTAAGCCAGGCCGTGCTCAGCAACTGGCAGGGCGAAAGCAATAACGACCTGTTCGGCGCCTTGTTCCGTGCGCCCTGGGCCGGCACTTTGCCAGAAGGCCCGGTGCGGATCGTCAATGCCCTGCCCGCCCGGGGTTTCAACCACTATGGCGCCGAATTTTCGGTCTTCAATGGGCTGTTCCGGCGCACCGAACCACCGCGCTATGACGCCACTACCCATGTGCCGGTAGCCGCCGAAAGTTTCCAGCAATTCATCGAGAACCTGGACTTCCAGGCACCCTTCAAGAACACCCTGCACACCTACTGGCGCGAGCACATGAGCGCACACCGCCTGGCGTGCAAGCTCAATTTCATTGCCGCCTGCAACAAGCAGGTCAGCGAAGGCAGCCTCAGCGAAGCCGCACGGAAATTGCTGTGGCAAGCCGCCGAGTTGATGCCGCGGGTCGACAAGCTGCGCATGAGCACCCTGAGCATCTATGGCTACGCCGCCACCGACCTGCTTTACCTGTGCAACCCAAGCACGGACCTGACAGTGCTCTACATACCCGGCAACAGCTCACCCTTGCTGGAGTTCGCCAGCGAAAATGCGCTGAAGGACTGGGTCGGCGAGCAGTGCAAAGACCCACTCAAGCGTGAAGCCCTGAAACAGCATTTCCGGCTGGCCGACAGGCCACAGGGCGTGGATTTCAGCGGGCTGGATACCGCACTCGACGGGCTGGCCGAGTACCCCCGGCGCCACGTGTTGCCGCCGGAACACGGCATGTTCAACGATGATGGCATCTGGCCGCCGCGCACCTACGTCAACTACCGGCCAAGCCGCTACAACCCGAGGATCACCGGCGACTTGTTCCAGGCGCTGGCCGAGCGCCAACGCCAACGCAGCTTCGACGACGCCGACTTCATCATCACCAGCGACAGCCAGGTCAGCAAAGCCAAGTGGCGGGGCTACCTGCTTACCACCCTCAATTTACTGGCACCGCTGTGCCTGGTGGTACCCGGCTTGGCGCCGGTGCTGGCGCTCGGTGGCATTGCGCAGTTAGGCCTTGGCCTGGATGAAGCGATCAACGGCAAGACCCTGCAGGCACGGCAGGACGGGGTAGCCAACATCACCTGGGGGCTGTTCAATGCAGTGCCATTGCTGTTGACAGGGGCGTCCAAAGCCTCGGCACTGTTCCAGTTCAAGAGTGATGGCTTCGTGCCGCCGATTCGGCTCAACGACCAGATCGGTTACCCAATGAGCCCGGTGCGCGCCCCCATACTGCTGGCCCCGGCGCCCGAAGGTGCGCCCTACTTCCATATCTGCGAACCGATCCCGCCGCTGCCGCAAGCAGACCCGCTCACCGCCGAGGCCGTGATCCGCAGGCCGAGGTACAACGGCATGCCGGACACCTTGGAATCGGTGATCGACGACTACATCAAGGAGGTGGTGTATGACCTTGAACGGGATGCCTTCATCCTGGACGAGGACATCAACGACGTTGAGCCCGTTGGCTACGTGGCAAGCCCTGATGCTCGCGGCCTGGTACCCGAGCCCCGCGAGCGCGTAGTCACCGACGCGATGCGCACCGCCACCCTGCGCGCGCTGGGTATCGATCTGGTGCTGCCGGGTGAAATCCCACACGCCCCTGCCAACAGCTTGCCCATCCCCAAGCGGATTTCCTGCCTCTGGGTAGGTGACAAGACCTTGCGCCCGGCCTTGCTGAGCAACCTTGCCCACAATGTCGCGGCGCTGGAAAACAGTGATTACAGCCTGCGCCTGTTCCTGTCCACGGCCAACCCTGGCGCTTACGAAGAAAACCTGCGTCTGCTGGCCGAACAGGCGCCGGGGCTGCAGGTGCTACCCCTGGAAGAACAGGCGTTCTTCAGGGCATTCCAGCAGACCAAGTACTATGCCCAGTACGACGCGGCGCTGGACGGCAATGGTGGCGTGGCCACCAACTATGCGTCGGCGAGCGATGTGCTGCGCTACCCGCTGCTGCACCATGAAGGGGGGTTGTACATGGACGTCGACGACACGCTACGGGTGCCAGGCAAGGCCAGGCAACCAGAGCACGGCGAACCACCTGCAACGCCCACCGAAGCGATCAATGAGGTGGACCTGTGCATCCCGCCCAACGGCTTGCTGCTGGCGCCGCCGATGGCCAACGAGAAACTGAGCATGAACTGCCTGTACAACACCAGCCAGATCGGTAGCCACCCTGGCAACCCGACCCTGGAGGCGATCAGCGAGGAAATGCACGCACGCTTCCGCATCCATTCGGACTTCTATGACCACAGACCTAGCCTGGCCGAAGACCCACTGAACTTCTACCGGTATGCCAGCCGCCTGAGCTACCTGACCGGCCCGCGCCTGCTCAGCGACGTGATCGACCAGCAATTGCCCAACCTCGCAACCTTGCGCCAGATGGTCAACCTGTACAACATCCCGCGCATCAATACCGCCACCTTCATCAACACCAGCGCGCTGAGGGAGGCCGTGCACCAGCAATTGCCGCTCAACCGCATCGCCACGGTCGGCGGCAATCACTCCTGGGTCCAGACCTGAGCCTGGGCGCAGGCCTGAGCGGGCCTTGAAGCGGCCCGCCAGGCTCAGTCGCTACGGTGCAGCTTGCTCATCAGCTCTGCCTCGGCCTGGGTCAGGCCGCAGCTCTCGGTCAGCTCGGCGATGCTGGCGCCCATGCCGACCAGCTTGGCTGCCTGGGAGAACGTCACGTTATGAGGGTCGCGTTGCTCCAGTTGCTGGATCCGGTCCGGCAAGGGGGCAACCGCCACGTTCAGCTCGTGCAGCGCGTCCCCCATGCGCACCGTGACGTTCTGGTAGTCATCCAGGCGTTTGGCGAGGTCCTTGATGCGCTGGTCGCGCAAGGCATCGCCCACGGCCTGCTGCGCGGCCACTTCGCGCTGGCGTTTGCTGTAGTTGAGGAAGAACCAGAGGCTCAAGGCCCACAGCAACGCCAGAAAGATTACCGCAACCTCAAAGATCAACTCAGATGTTCTCCAGCTCGGACCACTCTTCCTCAGTCATCATCTTGTCCAGTTCGACCAGGATCAGCAGCTCGCCGTTCTTGTTGCACACGCCCTGGATGAACTTGGCCGACTCCTCGTTACCCACGTTCGGCGCGGTTTCGATTTCCGACTGGCGCAGGTAGACCACCTCGGCCACGCTGTCGACCAGGATACCGACCACTTGCTTGTCGGCCTCGATGATGACGATACGGGTGTTGTCGGTGACTTCGGTCGGCATCAGGCCAAAGCGCTGGCGGGTATCGATCACCGTGACCACGTTGCCACGCAGGTTGATGATGCCCAGCACATAGCTGGGCGCACCCGGTACCGGCGCGATCTCGGTGTAACGCAGCACTTCCTGCACCTGCATCACGTTGATGCCGTAGGACTCGTTGTCCAGCCGGAACGTTACCCACTGCAGGATTGGATCTTCAGAACCTTGTGCAGACGACTTTTTCATTCCCCTAGCCCTCTAAATCCGCTTACTGGCGGTTGTGTTCGGTGTCATTTGTTTGTCGTGCAGCTGCTTGACTGCGCCGCTGGCGATCAGCTCGGCCAGTGCGGCAACATCGAGCAATGCACACATGTGTTCAATTACCGTGCCGGCCAACCACGGGCGCTGGCCACGCTGGCTGCGCCACTTGATTTCCGACGGGTCCAGCCGCAACGAACGGCTGACCTGGTGCACGGCCAGTCCCCATTCGTAGCCCTGCACCGAAATCACGTACTGCAGGCCCTGGCGGAAATCGTCGCGGTAGCGGTCGGGCATCACCCAGCGCGCCGTATCCAGGACCTTGAGGTTGCCCGCCTGGCAGGTGAGGATGCCAAGGAACCATTCGGGCTGACCGAACAGCGGTGTCAGCTCCTGGCCGGCCAGGGTGTAGATCGAGCCCAGGCACACCAGTGGTACGGCCAGGGTCAGGCCGGCGACATCGAACAACAGGCATTCGAAGGGTTCGGCGGCCCAGGCCGGGCGGCCGTCGACAGTGGCCGGTGGCACGGGCGGCGCTGGCAGGTGCACGTCGACCAGTGGCAGCGCCGGTTCCAGCGCAGGTGCTTCGACCAGCACCGGTATGGCCGCCTCGGCCACCACGTCGTGCTCGACCACCGTCACCACCGGCGGGTCTACCGGCATCACGCTGGGCAGCACCGCCAGGCGGGGTTCGGCGAAAGGCCGAGGCGCAGGGCGGGCAACGGCCACGAGCGGTTCGGCAGGTTGCGGCTGGCGGGCATCGCGGGCCTGTTCCTCGCGCACGGCTTCAGCGAACTCATCGGCTGCAGCGGGCTCTACGGGGGGCTGCAACAGCGCCTCGTCTTCGGTGGCCTCCTGCAGCAGGCCATCCAGATACGATTGCAAGGCCATCTGTGGCCGGGTGCCGGTGTACCGGGTCTGGGTCATCAGGCCACCTGCGCTGCGGGTTTGTAGGTCAACAGGTGCTTGAGCAGTGCCCGGTAGGCGACCAGCCCACGGCTCTTGGCGTCGAACTGCGAGGGCGTCACGCCCTTGCGGCTGGCGTCGCGCAGGCGCGTATCCACCGGAATATAGCCCTGCCATACATGCTGGCCGTAGGTGTCACGCAGCAGCTTCAGGGTGCCCAGCGAGGCCTGGGTGCGGCGGTCGAACAGCGTCGGCACGATCTGGTACGGCAGCGCCTGCTTGCGTGACCGGTTGACCATGGCCAGGGTCGCGACCATGCGCTCAAGCCCCTTCACCGCAAGAAACTCGGTTTGCACCGGGATCACCAACTGCTGGCTGGCGGCCAGGGCATTGACCATCAGCACGCCGAGCAAGGGTGGGCTGTCGATCAAGGCAAAGTCGAAATCCTGCCACAACTGCGCCAGACTCTTGGCGATCACCAGGCCCAGGCCATTCTGCCCCGGCGACTGGCGCTCCAGCACGGCCAGCGCGGTGCTCGACGGCAACAGCGAAATCCGCTCGTCGCTGGTGGGCAGCAGCAGTTGCCCCGGCAAGCCCTCAGGCACGCTGCCTTTGTGCAGGAACAGGTCGTAGCAACTGTGCTCGAGGGCATCAGGGTTGTGGCCGAAGTAACTGGTCATCGAACCGTGCGGGTCCAGGTCGACGACGACCACGCGCTTGCCGGCCTCGGCCAGCAGGCCGGCCAAAGCGATGGTCGTGGTGGTCTTGCCGACGCCACCTTTTTGATTGGCTACTGCCCAGACTCTCATCAAGCAAACTCTATGTATTGATTTGAAAGCGCGTGCGATCGATGTGGCAGCGGGCGAGCCCGCGAACACCGGCGAAGCCGGTGCCAATCACCGCGTCGCCTGCTTCGCGGGCTCGCCCGCTCCCACAGGGAACGGCGTCACAGTCAAAATTGTGCTTGTAGCAGTGCCAGAGAATTGACGAATCACTGCCCGGCCACCGTTGCTGGCGTAGCCGGTGCACTTTGTGTGCCAGCCCGGCGCAGGGCAGCATCCGGTGTCGCATTGGCGCTACCCGAGCCCGTCAGGCTGCGGCGCACTTCCAGGTTACGGGAAATCACCAACACCACCCGCCGGTTGCGCGCGCGGCCATCGGCGGTGTCATTGCTGGCTACCGGCTGGTACTCGCCATAGCCGACCGAAGCCATGCGGGCCGGGTTTACCCCCTCCATGGCCAGCAGGCGCACAATGCTCGCCGCCCGCGCCGACGACAGCTCCCAGTTGGTCGGGTACTGCGCGGTGCGGATCGGCAGGTTGTCGGTGAAACCCTCGACATGCACCGGGTTGGCGAACGGCTTGAGAATATCGGCCACCTTCTCGATGATGGCGAACGCCTTGTCGCTGGGCATGGCATCGCCACTGCCGAACAACAGCGATGAATTGAGCTCGATCTCGATCCACAGTTCGTTGCCGCGCACGGTCATCTGGTTGCTTTTGATCAGGTCGCCAAAGGCATCGCGCACGTCATCGCTGATGGTCTTCAGCGGGTCGGTATTGGTTGCCGCAAGGCCCGCTTCGGTCTGCTCGCTGTCGTTGACCAGCGGCTCGGCCGGGCGCACGGTCAATGGCTTTTCCTCGCCCACGGGGATGGGTTTCATGCTGCGCTCAGGGTCGTTGAACACCCCGAGCAGCGCCTGGGAAATGACCTTGTACTTGCCCTCGTTGATCGACGAAATCGAGTACATCACCACAAAAAATGCGAACAGCAAGGTAATGAAGTCGGCGTATGACACCAGCCAGCGTTCGTGGTTTTCGTGTTCCTCGGTATGACGGCGGCGGCGCATGGGTTACTCCATGAAGCCTTGCAGCTTCAGCTCGATGGAGCGCGGGTTTTCACCCTCGGCAATCGACAGCAGACCTTCGAGCAGCATTTCGCGGTAGCGCGACTGGCGCATGACCACGGCCTTGAGCTTGTTGGCGATCGGCAGCAGCACCAGGTTGGCGCTGGCCACACCGTAGATGGTGGCGACGAAGGCCACGGCGATGCCATTGCCCAGTTGCGACGGGTCGGCCAGGTTGCCCATCACGTGGATCAGGCCCATGACCGCACCGATGATGCCGATGGTAGGCGCGTAACCGCCCATGCTCTCGAACACCTTGGCCGCCTGGATATCGCGGCTTTCCTGGGTCAGGAAATCGACTTCGAGGATACTGCGAATGGCTTCTGGCTCGGCGCCATCGACCAGCAGCTGCAAGCCTTTGCGCGCATACGGGTCGGGCTCGCTGTCGGCCACCCCTTCCAGGCCCAGCAAGCCTTCCTTGCGCGCGGTCAGGCTCCAGTTCACCACCCGGTCGATGCCACCCGCCAGGTCGACCCTGGGCGGGAACAGGATCCAGCGCAGAATCTGCAGGGCCCGCTTGAACGAGGCCAGCGGTGACTGCAGCAGTGCTGCCGCCAAGGTGCCGCCCAGCACGATCAATGCCGCCGGGCCATTGACCAGGGCACCGACATGGCCACCCTCGAGGAAGTTGCCACCGACAATGGCAACAAAGGCGAGGATCAGGCCGATCAGGCTCAGCACGTCCATCAGACGCAAGCCTCTACCAGGTGCTTGCCGATCTCGTCCAGGCTATACACCGCGTCGGCCAGGTTGGCCTTGACGATGGCCATGGGCATGCCATAGATCACACAGCTGGCTTCATCCTGGGCCCACACCGTACTGCCGCCCTGCTTGAGCAGGCGCGCACCTTCACGGCCATCGGCACCCATGCCGGTCAGCACCACCGACAGCACCTTGTCGCCATATGACTTGGCCGCCGAGCCGAAGGTGATGTCCACACACGGCTTGTAGTTCAGGCGCTCATCGCCCGGTAGGATCTTCACCGTGCCACGGCCATCGACCATCATCTGCTTGCCACCCGGGGCCAGCAGGGCCAAGCCTGGGCGCAGCATGTCACCGTCCTCGGCTTCCTTGACGCTGATGCGGCACAGTTTGTCCAGGCGTTCGGCAAACGCCTTGGTGAACGCAGCCGGCATGTGCTGGATCAGCACGATCGGTGCCGGGAAGTTGGCCGGCAGCTGGGTCAAGACCCGCTGCAGGGCCACTGGGCCGCCGGTGGAGGTACCGATGGCCACCAGTTTGTACGGCTTGCGTTTAGGTGCCGCAGCCGGCGCCGGCGCGGCTGCCGGGGCCCGGGCCGGCAGCGCACTGCGCGCCGCTGCCGGGCTGCCCACACCCGCCGCCGGCGCATGGCTGCTGGCAGGTGCCGGCGTTGCGGCCGGCGCAGGGCTGACGTAACTGCCAAACCGGCGGTTGCTGCGCGCCAGCGTATGCACCTTTTCGCACAGCAGTTGCTTGACCTTGTCGGGGTTGCGCGAAATGTCCTCGAAGTTCTTCGGCAGGTAATCCACCGCCCCCGCGTCCAGCGCATCGAGGGTGACCCGGGCGCCCTCATGGGTCAGCGAGGAAAACATCAACACCGGCGTCGGGCAGCGCTGCATGATGTGCCGGACCGCAGTGATGCCATCCATCATGGGCATTTCATAGTCCATGGTGATGACATCGGGCTTGAGCGCCAGCGCCTGGTCAATCGCTTCCTTGCCGTTGGTCGCGGTACCTACTACCTGGATCGTAGGATCCGCCGAGAGGATCTCCGAGACGCGGCGGCGGAAGAAACCGGAATCATCCACCACCAGGACCTTGACTGCCATAAACACTCCATTAGGCGGCGCAACCTGCCAAGGTGCGCCACCGAAATCAAATACGCCGCGCGGCGTAACGCTTGAGCATGCTCGGGACGTCGAGAATCAACGCAATACGACCGTCACCGGTAATGGTGGCCCCGGACATGCCCGGGGTACCTTGCAGCATCTTGCCCAGCGGCTTGATTACCACTTCTTCCTGGCCTACCAGTTGATCGACGACAAAGCCAATGCGCTGGGTGCCGACCGACAGGATTACCACGTGGCCCTCGTGCTGCTCTTCATGCACCTGGCCTTGCACCAGCCAGCGCTTGAGGTAGAACAACGGCAGTGCCTTGTCGCGCACGATCACCACTTCCTGGCCATCGACCACATTGGTACGCGACAGGTCGAGGTGGAAGATCTCGTTGACGTTGACCAGCGGGAAGGCGAATGCCTGGTTGCCCAGCATCACCATCAGGGTGGGCATGATCGCCAGGGTCAGCGGCACCTTGATGACGATCTTCGAGCCCTGGCCCTTGGCCGAGAAGATGTTGATCGAACCGTTGAGCTGGGAGATCTTGGTCTTCACCACGTCCATGCCCACGCCACGCCCGGACACGTCGGAAATCTCGGTCTTGGTCGAGAACCCCGGGGCGAAGATCAGGTTGTAGCAGTCCGACTCGCTCAGACGCTCGGCGGCGTCCTTGTCCATCAGGCCCTTCTCCACCGCCTTGGCCCGCAGGATGTTCGGGTCCATGCCCTTGCCGTCGTCGGAAATCGACAACAGGATGTGGTCGCCCTCCTGCTCCGCCGACAGCACCACGCGGCCCGTGCGCGGCTTGCCTGCGGCATCGCGCTCATCGGGCATCTCGATACCATGGTCGACGGCGTTGCGCACCAAGTGCACCAACGGGTCGGCCAGGGCCTCGACCAGGTTCTTGTCGAGGTCGGTTTCTTCACCGACCAGCTCGAGATTGATCTCTTTCTTCAACTGGCGCGCCAGGTCGCGAACCAGGCGCGGGAAGCGGCCGAACACTTTCTTGATCGGCTGCATGCGGGTTTTCATCACCGCGGTCTGCAGGTCGGCGGTGACCACGTCGAGGTTGGACACGGCCTTGGACATGGCCTCGTCGCCGCTGTTCAGGCCCAGGCGCACCAGGCGGTTACGCACCAGCACCAGTTCGCCGACCATGTTCATGATCTCGTCCAGGCGCGCCGTGTCGACGCGTACGGTGGTTTCCGCTTCGCTGACCGCATGCTTGTCGGCGACCGGGGCCGGCGTGCGCGCAGCTGCAGCAGGTTTGCTCGCAGCCGCGGGCGCTGGCGCAGGAGCCGCAGCTGGCTTGGCGGCCGCCGGGCTTTGCGGCTTGGCCGCTGCCGGCGCCTTGGCCGCAGGGGGGGCCTGGACTGCAGCGACGTCACCGCCGAATTTGCCCTTGCCATGCAACTGGTCCAGCAGCGCTTCGAATTCATGCTCGCTGATTTCGTCGCTGGTGGCGCTGGCGGTGCTGTCAGGCGCCACCTCGGCAGGTGCCGCCTTGGCGGCAGGCAAGGCGTCGGCCTGGAAGGTGCCTTTGCCATGCAGCTGGTCGAGCAGCGACTCGAATTCGGCATCGGTGATTTCGTCACTGGCCGCTTCGTGGCTGACGGCAGCAGCCGGCGCTGCAACTTCAGCAGTGAACTGGCCTTTGCCATGCAACTGGTCGAGCAGCGATTCGAACTCGGCATCGGTGATTTCATCACCGCCACCACTCACGCTCTCGCCTTGCAGCTGTTCCTCGGCCGCAGCTTGTGCCTTGACCGCATCGAGCGAATCGAGCAACTGCTCGAACTCGCTGTCGGTGATGTCCTGGTGCTGCTCCTGGTCCACCACCGGTGCCGCGGCAGGCGCTTGCGCGGCAGCCACCGGCACCACCGCTTCTTCGCCACCCTGCGGTTGCGCCGCACCCGGCTCGGCAAGGCGCGCCAAGGCCGCCAGCAGCTCGGGGGTTGCCGGCGTGACTTCAGCGCGCTCGCGCACCTGGCCAAACATGCTGTTGACCGTGTCCAGTGCCTCGAGCACTACGTCCATCAGCTCCGCGTCAACCCGACGCTCACCTTTGCGCAGCACGTCGAACACGTTCTCGGCGATATGGCAGCACTCCACCAGCTCGTTCAGCTGGAGGAAGCCGGCGCCCCCTTTTACAGTGTGGAAACCGCGAAAGATCGCATTGAGCAGGTCAGCATCGTCGGGCCGGCTTTCCAGCTCGACCAATTGCTCGGACAGTTGCTCAAGAATTTCGCCGGCTTCTACCAGGAAATCCTGGAGGATTTCTTCATCGGCGCCGAAGCTCATCAAAGGTGCTCCTTAAAAACCCAGGCTGGACAGCAGATCATCGACGTCGTCCTGGCCGGACACGACGTCTTCACGCTTATCGGCATGAATCTGCGGACCTTCACCCCGAGTCGGATGTTTTTCTCGATCTTTTTCTGCGCGCAATTGATCGTGGTCATGCTGAATGCCCGCAAAGCGGTCGACCTGACTGGCCATCAGCACCAACTTGAGCAGGTTGCTTTCCACTTCGGTCACCAGGTTGGTGACGCGCTTGATCACCTGCCCGGTCAGGTCCTGATAGTCCTGGGCCAGCAGAATGTCATTGAGGTGGCCGGCGACCTTGCGATTACCTTCGGCGCTGTGCGTGAGGAAACTGTCGACCCGCTTGACCAGGTCGCGGAATTCTTCCGCCGCCACTTCGCGGCGCATGAAGCGTTGCCAGTCGGTGCTCAGGGCCTTGGCCTCGCTGGCCAGGTCGTTGAGCACCGGGGTGCTTGCCTCGACCAGGTCCATGGTGCGGTTGGCCGCGCCTTCCGTGAGCTTGACCACATAGGACAGGCGCTCGGTGGCATCGGTAATCTGCGACACCTCTTCGGCCTGCGGCATGGTCGGGTCGATCTGGAAACTGACGATGGCACTGTGCAGCTCGCGGGTCAGCTTGCCGACTTCCTGGTACAGGCCGCGGTCGCGGGTCTGGTTCAGCTCGTGAATCAGCTGCACCGCCTCGCCGAAACGGCCCCGCTCCAGGCTTTCGACCAACTCCTGGGCATGTTTCTTCAGGGTCGATTCGAACTCGCCCAAAGAGTTATGTGATGAATCCATGGCGCGCCCCCTGACGTGACTCAGCCGTTGACGCGTTCGAAGATCTTCTCGATCTTTTCTTTGAGCACCTGCGCCGTGAACGGCTTGACCACGTAACCATTGACGCCGGCCTGGGCCGCTTCAATGATCTGGTCGCGCTTGGCTTCGGCAGTCACCATCAGCACGGGCATGGTTTTCAGCCGGTCGTGGGCACGCACCTTGCGCAGCAGGTCGATGCCGGACATGCCAGGCATGTTCCAGTCGGTCACCAGGAAGTCGTAATGGCCGTTTTCCAGCATCGGCAGCGCCGTGGTGCCGTCGTCGGCCTCATCGGTGTTGGTGAAGCCCAGGTCACGCAACAGGTTCTTGATGATCCGCCGCATCGTCGAAAAGTCGTCAACGATGAGGATTTTCATGTCTTTGTTCAAGTAGACCTCCAAGCAGTCTCAAACGCGCTCGGCCCCGAGCGCGCATTCAATCAATTCGGTACAACGTGGAAAACCGCGTGGAAACAGCCGCAACCCTAGCAGGCTCAGCGCGCCCGCCATTCCCCCAGGCGGCTACGCAGACGCGCGGCACACTGGCTGTGCAACTGGCTGACCCGCGACTCGCTGACCCCCAGCACCTCACCGATCTCCTTGAGGTTGAGCTCTTCGTCGTAGTACAGCGCCAGCACCAGGCGTTCACGCTCGGGCAAGTTGGCGATGGCCTCGGTCAGGGCTAGCTGGAAGCGCTCCTCCTCGAGGCCCCGGGCAGGTTCGACCTGGCCGCTGGCGCCGTCTTCATGCAGCCCTTCGTGCTCACCGTCCTGCAGCAGGTCATCGAAGCTGAACAAACGGCTGCCCAAGGTATCGTTGAGGATCGCGTAGTAATCATCGAGGCTCAATTGGAGTTCGGCAGCAACTTCATGATCTTTAGCGTCACGGCCGGTTCTGGCCTCCACGGCGCGCATCGCGTCGCTGACCATACGGGTGTTGCGGTGCACCGAACGGGGTGCCCAGTCGCCTTTGCGCACTTCGTCGAGCATGGCGCCGCGGATACGAATGCCGGCATAGGTTTCGAAGCTGGCGCCCTTGCTGGCGTCGTACTTGTTGGCCACTTCCAGCAAGCCGATCATGCCGGCCTGGATCAGGTCCTCGACCTGCACGTTGGCCGGCAAGCGCGCCAACAGGTGGTAGGCGATGCGCTTGACCAGGGGGGCGTAGCGTTCGATCAACTCGTACTGGGCGTCTTTCGCCGCCCGGCTGTACATCTTGAACCCGCTGGCGTTCATAGCACCGGTCCCGCGCTGGTCGGCTGCACCAGGCGCTCGACGAAGAACTCCAGGTGGCCACGTGGGTTGGCCGGCAGCGGCCAGCTGTCGACCTTCTGGGCAATCGCCTTGAAGGCCAGCGCGCACTTGGAGCGTGGGAAGGCTTCGTAAACGGCACGCTGCTTCTGCACCGCCTTGCGCACGCACTCGTCGTAGGGCACGGCGCCTACGTACTGCAGGGCGACATCCAGGAAACGGTCGGTAACCTTGGTCAGCTTGGCAAACAGGTTGCGCCCTTCCTGAGGGCTCTGGGCCATGTTGGCCAGCACGCGGAAGCGGTTCATGCCGTAGTCACGGTTGAGCAGCTTGATCAGCGCGTAGGCATCGGTGATCGAGGTCGGCTCGTCGCACACCACCAGCAGCACTTCCTGGGCGGCACGGACAAAGCTGACGACCGACTCACCGATACCCGCAGCGGTATCGATGACCAGTACATCGAGGTTGTCGCCGACTTCGCTGAACGCCTGGATCAGCCCGGCATGCTGGGCCGGCGCCAGGTGGACCATGCTCTGCGTACCGGAGGCAGCCGGTACGATGCGCACACCACCAGGGCCCTGCAATATCACGTCACGCAGCTCGCAGCGCCCTTCGATGACATCGGCCAGGGTCCGTTTGGGCGTCAGGCCCAGCAACACGTCGACATTGGCCAGGCCCAGGTCGGCATCCAGCAACATGACCCTGCGGCCGAGTTCGGCCAACGCCAGGGACAGGTTCACTGAAACGTTAGTCTTGCCGACGCCACCTTTGCCACCGGTCACGGCGATCACCTGTACGGGATGCATGCTACCCATGTTTGTAATTTACCTTGTATCGCTGGGACCCAGGCCACACGTAGGGCAATTCTGCGTACCCCTTGGCATAGCTACTTTGCACACGTTTCATACTCAACCCGCTCGCCGTGGGTTGTGGTAGAGATCAGCGAACATGTCGGCCATTGCCTCTTCGCTGGGCTCCTCCTGCTGCTGCACATTGACCGCGCGGGACACCAGCTGGTGCCCCCGCGGCAGGTGCAGGTCGTCAGGAATGCGCGGGCCGTCGGTAAGATAGGCCACAGGCAAATCATGACTGATGGCAAGGCTCAGCACATCGCCAAGGCTTGCCGTTTCATCGAGCTTGGTCAGGATGCAGCCGGCCAGGCCACAGCGCTTGTAGCTGTGGTAGGCGGCGGTCAGCACCTGCTTCTGGCTGGTGGTGGCCAGTACCAGGTAATTCTTGGCGGCGATGCCACGGCCGGCCAGGGTTTCCAGCTGCATGCGCAGGGCCGGGTCGCTGGCCTGCAGGCCGGCGGTGTCGATCAGCACCACACGCTTGCGCAGCAGCGGCTCCAGCGCTGCCGCCAGCGACTGGCCTGGGTCGACATAGGTGACCGGGACATTGAGGATGCGGCCAAGGGTCTTGAGCTGCTCCTGGGCACCGATGCGGAAGCTGTCCATGCTCACCAGCGCCATGTTCTGCGCGCCGTACTTGAGCACGTAGCGCGCCGCCAGCTTGGCCAGGGTGGTGGTCTTGCCCATGCCGGCCGGGCCGACCATGGCGATCACACCGCCTTCTTCGATCGGCTCTACCTCGGGAATTTCGATCATGCGCGCCAAGTGCGCCAGCAACATGCGCCAGGCATGGCGTGGCTCTTCGATTTCGGCGGTCAGCTCCAGCAACTCGCGGGCAATCGGCCCGGACAGGCCAATGCGCTGCAGGCGCCGCCAGATGTTGGCCTGTTGTGGCTTGCTGCCCTGCAGCTGGGTCCAGGCCAGCGAGCCGAGCTGCACTTCCAGCAGTTCGCGCAGGCCCGACAGTTCGGAGCGCATGGCATCGAACAGGCGCGGGTCAACGGGCGCCGGCGCCGTGGCGGCCGCCGCCTGTGGGGCATCGACATGGGGCTCGACCAGCGGCTCGGCAGCGGTCAGCGACTGCCCGGCGAACAATTGGCGGTTGTTATCGCTGCTGTCCTGGCGGTGGCCCAGCTCGGCCTGGGCCGTGGCAATGCGCGTGTGGGTCTTGCGCAGCTCTTCTTCCAGCTCGGCATTGGGCACACGCGGGGCCAGGGCGGACAGCTTGTAGTCCAGCGCGGCCGTCAGCTCGACACCGCCGGCAATGCGACGGTTGCCAATGATCGCGGCATCGGCGCCCAGCTCATCACGGACCAGTTTCATGGCCTGACGCATATCGGCGGCGAAAAATCGCTTAACTTGCATTATCCACTACCTCAGCCGTTAGGGCCCACGGTGGCAACGATGGTGACTTGCTTGTTGTCCGGTATTTCCTGATACGCCAGCACATGCAAATTCGGTACAGCCAGGCGACCGAAACGCGACAGCATGGCGCGGATCGGGCCGGCGACCAGCAGAATGGCCGGCTGGCCCTGCATTTCCTGGCGCTGGGCCGCTTCGATCAGCGAACGTTGCAGCTTTTCGGCCATGCTCGGTTCCAGAAGAACACCGTCTTCCTGGCCTTGCCC
Organism: Pseudomonas sp. BJP69; assembly: GCF_007633355.1. NCBI lineage: Bacteria > Pseudomonadati > Pseudomonadota > Gammaproteobacteria > Pseudomonadales > Pseudomonadaceae > Pseudomonas > Pseudomonas sp. BJP69. The sequence goes on along the minus strand of NZ_CP041933.1, from coordinate 1,684,697 downwards.
GGCGCGTTGCAGACTATTGAGCAAAATCTGTTCCAACCTTGGCTCCAGGGTGATCACCGGGAGCTCCGACTCAACGCCGACAATGCTTTGCACGATGGCGCGACACAATCCGACGCGCACCGCCGCAACCAGCGCGGCGGTATCTTGACTCTTGCCAGCGTTGTTCGCGATTGCTTCGGCAATACTGCGAATATCGCGCACGGGTACCTGTTCCGACAACAGGGCCTGCAAGACCTTGAGCAGCCCCGACAAGGAAATGACACCCGGCACCAGTTCTTCTGCAAGTTTAGGCGAAGCCTTGGCCAACACCTGCAACAGTTGCTGGACCTCTTCGTGGCCAATCAGTTCATGGCAGTGCTTCTGCAGGATCTGGTTGAGGTGGGTGGCCACTACCGTACTGGCATCGACCACGGTGTAGCCCAGCGACTGCGCCTGCGAGCGCTGGCCCACGTCGATCCACACCGCTTCCAGGCCGAACGCCGGGTCACGTGCGGCAATGCCGTTGAGGGTGCCGAACACCTGCCCCGGGTTGATCGCCAACTCGCGGTCCGGGTAAATCTCGGCCTCCGCCAGGATCACCCCCATCAGCGTCAGGCGATAGGCGCTGGGCTGCAGGTCAAGGTTGTCGCGGATATGCACCGTGGGCATGAGGAAGCCCAGGTCCTGCGACAGCTTCTTGCGCACGCCCTTGATTCGCGCCAGCAACTGACCACCCTGGTTGCGGTCCACCAAGGGGATCAGCCGGTAGCCGACTTCCAGGCCGATCATGTCGATCGGTGTCACATCGTCCCAGCCCAGCTCCTTGGTTTCCAGCGCCCGCTGCGGCGAAGGCAGCAGGTCTTGCTGGCGCTGCGCCTCCTGCAAGGCCTGGGCCTTGGCCTTCTGTTGTTTCTTCCATACGAGATAAGCCCCGCCACCGGCCAGCAGACCCAGGCCGATGAAGGCGACGTGCGGCATGCCCGGCACCAGCCCCATGACAATCATCAACCCCGCCGACACCGCCAACGCCTTGGGCGAGTCGAACATCTGCCGGTTGATCAGTTTGCCCATGTCCTCCGAGCCCGAGGCGCGGGTGACCATGATCGCCGCAGCGGTCGACAACAGCAGTGATGGCAATTGCGCCACCAAACCGTCACCGATGGTCAGCAGGGCGTACACCTTGCCGGCATCGCCGAAGCTCATGCCATGCTGCAGCATGCCGATCAGCATGCCACCGATCAGGTTGATGAACAGGATCAGCAAGCCGGCGATGGCGTCACCGCGGACGAACTTGCTGGCACCGTCCATCGAACCGTAGAACTCGGCCTCCTGGGCCACCTCGGCACGACGGTGCTTGGCCTGGGCCTGGTCGATGAGGCCAGCATTGAGGTCGGCGTCGATCGCCATCTGCTTGCCGGGCATGGCGTCGAGCGTGAAGCGCGCGCTCACTTCCGAGATACGCCCGGCGCCCTTGGTCACCACCACGAAGTTGATGATCATGAGGATGGCGAAGACCACCGCACCGACCACGTAGTTACCGCCGATCACCACCTCGCCGAAGGCCTGGATCACCTTGCCGGCGGCGCCGTGGCCTTCCTGGCCGTGCAGCATGACCACCCGCGTGGAGGCCACGTTCAGCGCCAGGCGCAGCAGCGTGGCCACCAGCAGGATGGTGGGGAATGCAGCGAAGTCGAGCGGGCGCAGGGCGTAGACGCAGACCAGCAGCACCACGATCGACAAGGCGATGTTGAAGGTGAAGAACACGTCGAGCAGGAACGGTGGTATCGGCAACATCATCATTGCCAACATCACCAGCAGCAGCAGCGGTACACCCAGGTTGCCCCGGCCGAGCCCGGCCAGGTTATGACGGGCGTTGCTGATTAACTGAGTGCGATCCACCGCGAATCCTCTTGATGCAAAACTTTGACGCCCAAGGGGCATCTGCGGCTGGCATTGCAAGAAGCCTTCCAACTTTGCGCAACAGGAGATTTATGTTGTGGGCCGGCCTGTGGGAGCGGGCGTGCCCGCGAAGCAGGCGACGCGGTGTCTGGCACCGGCTGCGCCGGTGTTCGCGGGCACGCCCGCTCCCACAGGTTGAGGTGAATGACAGCTTCTAATCCCCTCTCAAGACACAAGGTCAACTGTCGCGGCGCAGGTCTGGCGGGATCGGCAGGTCATCCTTCAACGGCTCAGGGCGCTTGCCCTTGCCCGCACGGTACTGGCGGATCTGGAACACATAGGCCAGCACCTGCGCCACAGCCAGGTACAGGCCGGCGGGGATTTCCTGCTCGATCTCGGTCGAGTAATAGATCGCCCGCGCCAAGGCCGGCGATTCCAGGATCTGAACCTTATGCTCCACGCCAATTTCGCGAATCTTCAAGGCAATGAAATCCGTGCCCTTGGCCAACAGCAACGGCGCCACCCCACCCTTCTCCGGGTCATACTGCAAGGCCACCGCATAGTGGGTCGGGTTGGTGATGATCACGTCGGCCTGCGGCACCGCCGCCATCATGCGCCGCTGCGACACTTCGCGCTGCAGCTGGCGAATACGCTGCTTGACCTCGGGCTTGCCCTCGCTGTCCTTGTACTCGTCGCGCACTTCCTGCTTGGTCATCTTCAGTTTCTTGTGCGTCTGGTACAGCTGGAACGGCACATCCGCAGCCGCGATCAGCAACAACCCGGCCGACATCCACAAGGCACTCCAGCCCACCACCTGCAGGCTGTGAATGATCGCCTGCTCCAGCGGCTCGTTGGCAATCGACAGCAGCGCCTGGCGGTCGTTGATCAGTACCACCACCGCCACTACCAGGATGACGAAAAACTTGGCCAGCGCCTTCAGCAATTCGGTCAAGGCATGCATCGAGAACATGCGCTTGATGCCCGACAACGGATTCATGCGACTGAATTTCGGCTGCAGCAAACTGCCCGAGAACAGGAAGCCGCTCAGCGCGATGGGCGCCACGAAGGAGATCACGAACAGCAGGATCAGCACCGGCTGCACGGCCCAGATGGCCATCTTGCCCGAGGCCAGCAGAAACGCGCCCATCGCCCGCTCGTCCACGATGATGTCGCGGGTCAGGCTGAAATTCATGCGCATCAACGCCAGCAGGGTTTCGGCCAAATGGCCGCCAAACGCCAGCAGCCCACCCGCGCCGGCCAGGGTCACCGCCACCGTGTTCAACTCCTTGGAGCGGGCGACCTCGCCTTTTTCCCGTGAGTCGCGCTTGCGTTTCTCGGTGGGGTCTTCCGTTTTGTCCTGGCCGCTTTCGCTCTCAGCCATGCTCAGCCCGCCCTTGCCAGTTCACGCAGCCACTGCAGCGTTTCGCTGGCCAATGCCTGGTAGTGCGACAGCACATCGGCCAGGCCGACCCAGAAGATGAACATGCCCATGACCAGGGTCAACGGGAAACCGATGGAGAAAATGTTCAGCTGCGGCGCCGCACGGGTCATCACCCCAAAGGCAATGTTCACCACCAGCAACGCCGCAATCACCGGCAGGATCAACAGCAAGCCGGCACCGAACACCCAACCCATGCGCCCGGCGAGCTCCCAGAAGTGGTTGACCACCAGCGCATTGCCCACCGGCAACGTGGTGAAGCTTTCGGTCAGCACCTCGAACACCACCAGGTGGCCGTTCATCAACAGGAACAGCACACTCACCAGCATCGTCATGAACTGGCTGATCACCGTAACGTTGACCCCGTTCCCCGGGTCGACCATGGAGGCAAAGGCCATACCCATCTGCACCGCAACGATCTGCCCGGCAATCACGAACGCCTGGAACAGCAACTGCAACGCCAGGCCGAACAACGTCCCGACGATGATCTGTTCGGCGCACAGCAGCAGGCCGCGCAGGCTAAGCGGGTCGAATTCAGGCAGCGGTGGCAACGCCGGCACGATGACCACGGTAATGGCCACGGCCACGTACAGGCGCACCCGCGCCGGCAGCATGCGGGTACCGAAGATCGGCATGGTCATCAACACCGCCGTCACCCTGAACAACGGCAGGATGAAGGTGGCGACCCAGGTGCCGATCTGCGTATCGGTCAGCTCCAGCATCCGCGCATCAACCTATGAGCTGCGGAATGTTGGTGTAGAGCGTGGTGATGTACTCCATGAACTTCTGCACCAGCCACGGCCCGGCAACGATCAGCGTGATCAGCATCACCAGCAGGCGCGGCAGAAAGCTCAGGGTCTGTTCGTTGATCTGCGTTGCGGCCTGGAACATCGCCACCACCAGGCCCACCAGCAGGCTTGGCACCACCAGCACGGCCACCATCAGGGTGGTCAGCCACAGGGCATCACGGAACAGGTCGACAGCGACTTCAGGTGTCATCGGCGGCTCTCCTTGACGGCGTCAGACGCCGCCGAAACTGCTGGCCAGGGTGCCCATGATCAGCGCCCAGCCATCGACCAGCACGAACAGCATGATCTTGAACGGCAGCGAAATGATCAGCGGCGACAGCATCATCATACCCATCGCCATCAGCACACTGGCCACCACCATGTCGATGATCAGGAACGGGATGAAAATCATGAAGCCGATCTGGAACGCCGTTTTCAGCTCGGAGGTGACGAACGCAGGCACCAGGATGGTCAGCGGCACTTGATCGGGCCCGGCAATGTCGGTGCGCTTGGACAAGCGCATGAACAGGTCCAGGTCGCTTTGCCGGGTTTGCGCCAGCATGAAGTCCTTGAGCGGGCCCTGGGCCTTGTCGATGGCCTGCTGAGCGGTCATCTGTTCTTTCAGGTAAGGCTGCAGGGCATCCTGGTTCACCCGGTCGAACACCGGGGCCATGATGAACATCGTCAGGAACAGCGCCATGCCGGTCAGCAGCTGGTTCGACGGTGTCTGCTGCAAGCCCAGGGCCTGGCGCAGGATCGAGAACACGATGATGATACGGGTGAAGCTGGTCATGAGGATGACGAACGCCGGAATGAAGCTCAGCGCCGTCATGATCAGCAGGATTTGCAGGCTGACCGAATATTCCTGCTGCCCGTCCGCGGTATTGGACAGGGTAATGGCCGGAATCGACAACGGGTCGGCGGCCAACGCCAACGGCGCGGCCAGCAACAGCGCCACTGTCAACAACGGCCCCAACAACCTACGCAGCGCGCCGCTCATCACGTGTTGTCCTTAGGGTTCTTGCCCATCAACTCCATCAACCGCTGGGCAAACTCCGGCGTCGCCTGGCGAGCGTTTTCCGGCACCTGCACCGGCTCTGCCAGCACATGCAATGCCTCGATGCTGCCAGGGGTATGGCCTATCAAAATCTGCTCCTTGCCCACCTGCACCAGCAACAGGCGGTCGCGCGGGCCGATGGCGCGGCTGCCGACGATCTCGATCACCTGCCCACCCTTCACCGCCGTGCTTTGCAAACGCCGCAGCAGCCAGGCCAGGAAGAAAATCAGGCCAACCACCAGCAGCAGGCCGAAGACCATCTGCGCCAGTTGTCCGCCCAGGCTGCCAGGCGCCGCTGCCGGCGTGGCCGTGGGCGTGGCCGCTGCCAGGCAGGCGTGGCTGCCCAACAACGCCGCAAGTGCCGCGATGGTGCGTATCGTGGCCTTCACTCAGCGCAGCTTCTTGATGCGTTCGCTGGGGCTGATCACGTCGGTCAGGCGAATGCCGAACTTCTCGTTGACCACTACCACTTCGCCATGGGCGATCAACGTACCGTTGACCAGCACGTCCAGTGGCTCGCCGGCCAGGCGGTCAAGCTCGATGACCGAACCCTGGTTGAGCTGCAGCAGGTTGCGGATGTTGATCTCGGTGCTGCCCACTTCCATGGAGATGTTCACCGGGATATCCAGGATCACATCCAGGTTCGGGCCTTCGAGGCTGACATTTTCGTTCGGCTTGGGCGAGCTGGCGAACTCTTCCATTGGCAGGCGGCCCGGGCCGCTGTGGCTGCCGGTGTCACCGCCCAGCAGCGCATCGATGTCCGCCTGGCCGGCAGCACCGGTCTCTTCCAGCGCGGCGGCCCACTCATCGGCCAAGGCCTGATCTTCTGGGGAGGTGATCTCGTTTTCGTTAGCCATGGTTTCCTCGACAGGCATTCAATTCGTTAGGGGCGACCGGCACGCCGTCAGCGGCGTTCGATCGGGTCGATGATCTGCAGCGCCAGGTTGCCCTTGTGCGAGCCCAGCCGCGCCTTGAACGCCGGCACGCCATTGGCGCGCAACACCAGGTGCTCGGGCAACTCCACCGGTATCACATCGCCAGGCTGCATGTGCAGGATGTCGCGCAGCTTCAACTGGCGCCGGGCCACGGTGGCAGTCATCGGCACTGCAACATCCAGCACGTCTTCGCGCAGGGCCTTGACCCAACGCTCGTCCTGGTCGTCCAGGTCGGACTGGAAACCGGCATCGAGCATCTCGCGCACCGGCTCGATCATCGAATACGGCATGGTCACGTGCAGGTCACCGCCACCACCGTCCAGCTCGATATGGAAGGTGGACACCACCACTGCCTCGCTCGGGCCGACGATGTTGGCCATGGCCGGGTTGACCTCGGAGTTCATGTACTCGAAAGACACCGGCATGATGGCCTGCCAGGCTTCCTTCAGGTCGACGAAGCACTGGTCCAGCACCATGCGTACCACGCGCAGCTCGGTGGGGGTGAACTCACGGCCCTCGATCTTGGCGTGGCGGCCATCGCCGCCGAAGAAATTGTCCACCAGCTTGAACACCAGCTTGGCGTCGAGAATGAACAGCGAGGTGCCACGCAATGGCTTGATCTTGACCAGGTTCAGGCTGGTCGGCACATACAGCGAGTGCACGTACTCGCCGAACTTCATCACCTGCACGCCACCTACGGCCACGTCGGCCGAGCGGCGCAGCAGGTTGAACATGCTGATGCGGGTGTAACGGGCGAAACGCTCGTTGATCATTTCCAGGGTCGGCATGCGACCGCGCACGATACGGTCCTGACTGGTCAGGTCGTAGCTTTTGATACTGCCGGGCTCCGCGGCGGTCTCGGTCTGCACCAGCCCGTCGTCGACGCCGTGCAACAGGGCATCGATTTCATCCTGGGACAGCAGGTCCTGTACGGCCATGGCGGACTCCTACTGCAATACGAAATTGGTGAACAGCAGCTGGTCGATGACCGGCTTGCCAAGTTCCTTCTGCGCCACTTCCTGGACCACGGCAGTGGCTTTCTGGCGCAGCATTTCCTGGCCGACCGGGCTGCTGGCGAGGGCGTCGAAGCCCTGCCCGGAGAACATCATCACCAGGTTGTTGCGGATGACCGGCATGTGCACCTTGAGCGCATCCAGGTCTGCCTGGTTGCGCGCCTGCATGGTGATGCTCACCTGCATGTAGCGCTCGCGCCCGTTCTGGTTGAAGTTGACCACGAAGGCCGGGGTCAGCGCCTGGTAGATCGCTGCTGGCTTGACGTTGCTGGCTGCCGCCTCGGCGGCCGGCGCCGGTTCGCTCTTGTGCATGATGAACCAGGTAGCGCCCACCGAAAGGCCGATCGCCAGCAACAAGCCGACGACAGCCATGATGATCAGCTTGAGTTTGCCTTTTGTGGCGGGGTCTTTGACTGCTTCGCTCTTCGCCATGCCAATAATCCGTCGTCCATCGGGGGTTCAAAGGAGGATGGCTTGGCCTGAGCAAGTGTTATGCCAGCTTATTCAGAAGTTCGGTTTCAGCAGGATCTGCGGTGCTGTCTTATTCGCGGGCATGCCCGCTCCCACAGGTACTGCATAGGTTGCAAATCCCTGTGGGAGCGGGCGAGCCCGCGAACAGGCCGGAACAGGCAACCGGGCATCAGGCGTAGTAATCGACCGCACTGTCGCCGACAACCACCTGCTGCTCCACAGGCCGGGCGCTATCGACAACCTCGCCCCCACCCTGCCCGGCCCGCCGCGCGGCCACCCCGGACAGGTTGCTGTCCTGTGCCTGGCCCTGTTGCTGCTGCTGCCCCCGCGACTGATCGGCGACGTTGACGTCGGGCTGCGCCAGCCCCTGCTGGGCGAACAGCTCGCGCAGGCGGTGCACCTGGCTGTCCAGGGCATCACGCACGCCCGCGTGGCCGCTGATGAACGTGATCTGGGTAGCCTGGTCCGCCGCCACATTGACGCGAATGTCCAGGCGGCCCAGCTCGGCCGGCTCCAGCTGGATATCCGCCGACTTGAGATTCTGGCTGGACAAGTACATGACCCGGTTGACCAGGCCCTCAGCCCACGCATTCTGGTTCATCGGCAAGGGCTGGTGCAGCGGGCTGGCACTGGCCGGCACCGCGTTGGCGGTCTTGGCCGTGGCTGCCTGGGTCAGGCTGGCCAGGCGATTGGCGAAGTCGTCGATACGGGTGTCGCTGGCAGCGCTCTTGGTGTCTTTCAGGCCATCTTCGAGCAAGGCACCGAACGCCCCGTCACCGGACTCGGTAGCGTCGCCCTCGCTTTGCTCGACCAGAGTCGTCAAGCTATTGACGGCAGCGCGGCCGTCATCGCCCTGGGCCTGAGCCGGATCAAGGGCATGTGCGGAAGTACTGCCTTTGGCCTGGGCGCTGTGCTCCAGCGCCAGGCGCAGGGTTGGCAGGTTGGCCAAGGGGTCGGCGTCAGGGTCGAAGGCTTCTTCGGTGGGTTCTGCCGGCACTGCGGTGGCCAGTTGGGCTTGCGCCGTGGCGGCTTGCAACACGGGCGTCACCGCCTCGGCCTGGGCCTGGATCAACTGCCCGCCGGGCTGGCCATCGGTGACCTGCCCGGCCACCAGGCTGGCGTCCGTCAGCCCGGTATCGGCCTGGGCGGTATCGTCATCTGGCAATTTGTTGCCGTCATCGGCAACCGCAGCCTTGCTGCCCGGGTCTTTCTTGCCGCCAACAGCCGCTTCCGGCTTGTCCTTGGGCCTGGCCTGGGCAACCTTGTCATCGGGCCCAGCCGGCGGGTTGCGCCGCTGCCGGGCCATGACCTGGTCGAAGCCGTCGCCCTTGTCGCCCAACGCCTGCACGGGTTTGTCTGCCTGCAGGGCAGTTGAACGCGCGCTACTGGCGGGGGCATTGGCTTGCAACAAAGGGTTGGGTGCGACAGGCATCGAGCGGTCTCCGCGCCAGAACGTGAGTATCTTCCTGGCGGAGAAAAGCAAGACTCGCGCCAACTAGTCGTCAGCCGGTGGAAATGCGATCTTTCTCACCGCGATAAAAGCGCTTTACCTCCTGATACTCCCGATCAATGCGGCTGATCAGGTCCTCGATGCCATACAGCGGCGGCCGCCGCGCACGCTCTTCAAGCTGCTGGCACAGGCTGGCCAACACCATGGCGCCCATATTGCTGCTACTGCCCTTGAAGCTGTGTGCAGCCATCCTGAGTTCTGCCGCATTTTTCGCCGCGAGTAGCTGCTCCACGCGGCGCTCCGAGTCCGTGAGAAACGTCTCCACCAACGTCAGATACTCATCCTCCATGACCTCACGCAGGCCCTTGAGAACCTGGTGATCGATATGCATGTCCATCACTTGCTCACTCCCTGATCAAGCAGATTATGCCCAAGCCCGCCCGGGGCTCACCATTCGAATTCCACCTGCGCACACCGCCCACCCTCTGCCCAGCGCGCATCACCGGCCAGCTGCCGCACCAGTTTCAGGCCACGCCCACTCAGGCCGTGGTCCGGCACAGCCCGTGCCAGTACGCTCGGCACATCGAAACCAGCGCCGCTGTCGCCGACTTCGATACTCAGACGCCCACCCTGGCCACGCGGTTCAACCCTGAAACGGATGCTTACACAACCTTCAGCCAGCGATGCCAGGCGCCGCGCCCGTTCTTGATAATAGTCGGCAAAGCCCTGCACATCGCATTTGAGCTGCGAATCCAGACCGAGCACGCCATGCTCCAGCGCATTGGAATACAACTCGCTGAGCACGCTGTGCAGGTGGCCAGTGCGCGCTCGCAAGCCGGGTATTTCCTGCAACAACTGCACCAGGTAGGGCACCGGGTTGAAACTTTTGAGGCTGGCACCCCGCACCTCGAACGCCAACGACCAGTCCTGCGGGCTTGACCGGCCGCTGTCAGCGTAGACCACCGGCATCGGTGGCCGCTCTTTGGCACCGAACATGCGGATATCGCACAGGCTGATATCGTCGCGAGGGTGCCCTCCAAAACGCTCCAGGGCCAACAGCACCTCGTCGAACAAGCAGGCCGGGTCACGATTGGCGTTCAGCACCTCGCGCAGGCGCCGCTCGCCGAACAGGCGCTCCTGCTCGTCGGCAGTTTCCAGCACCCCGTCCGACAGCAGGAACAGGCGCTCCCCTGGCACCAGCGGCAACATCTCTGTGCTGGCATCGAAGCGTTCGGCCGCCAGAATACCCAGCGGCAGGTGCCGAGACTGCAGCACCGACAACACCTGGCCATCCAGCGAGAGGTGGTAGACGTCAGGCATGCCGCCATTCCATACCTCTACTGCGCCACACTGCATGCTCAGATTCAGCAGCACCGCGCAGCAGAACATGTCGACCGGCAGAATACGCTTGAGCTTGGCGTTCATCTCGCGCAGGACCTCGGCCATGCCGTAGCCCTTGGCGGTCATGCCGTAGAACACCTCCGCCAGCGGCATGGCACCCACCGCAGCCGGCAAGCCGTGGCCGGTAAAATCACCCAGTAGTACACGCATGTCGCCGGCCGGTGTGAAGGCCGCCAGCATCAGGTCACCATTGAACAAGGCGTAGGGTGATTGCAGGTAGCGGATGTTCGGCGCCGCCAGGCAGCCGGCATGCGCCACCTTGTCGAACACGGCCTTGGCCACCCGCTGTTCGTTGAGCAAGTGGTGGTGGTGCCGGGCGATCTGGTCGCGCTGCGCCAGCACGGTACCCTGCAACCGACGCAGGCGGTCCATGGCGCGGATCTTGGCTGCCAGTATTACCGCGCTGTAGGGCTTGGCCATGAAGTCATCGCCGCCCGCTTCCAGGCAACGCACCAGGGCCTCCTCCTCGTTCAGCGAGGTGAGGAAAATGATCGGCACCAGCGCCTCGCCGGCCAGGGCCTTGATCTGCCGCGCCGCCTCGAAGCCGTCCATGACCGGCATCAGCGCATCCAGCAGCACCAACTGCGGGCGCCGCTCGACGAACAGCGCCACGGCCTGCTCACCATTTTCCGCAGTGACAACCTCGTGCCCCTGGCGGCGCACGATCTGCGCCAGCAACAGACGGTCGGCGGCACCGTCCTCGGCAACCAGTACGGTCAATGCCTGTTCGGCCGGCATGTCGGCGCTCAGCTGATCTTGAAGAGTTTTTCGAAATTGGAGATGGCGAGAATCTTGCGCACATCGGAGCTGGGATTCATCACTTCAACCTCGACCGCTTCGCCCGCATGGTCACGCAGCAGCAACAGCATGCCCAGGGCCGAACTGTCGAGGTGGGTCGTGTCTTTCAGATCGACAACCACGCGATCGTGCCCGCCTGGTTGGCGCTCATAAGCACCGCGAAATTCCTGATGCTGGCTGAAATCGAAGCGTCCTTTGATCTTGATCGTCAACGTTTTCCCATCCTGCGTGAGATCAGTTTCCACTGCCATGCGAGCGATTCCTTCGATGATGGCGAATACAGCTTGTTGAAGGTTTAGCAGGCGATGGCACGGGCGGCAAGAACACGGCGCCCACAGGCCGCTTCACAAAGCGACGCCACGGATTCAGAACTGATCTTGCCGCGGCAGGCGCTGGGACAACTCGTCCAGCAGGCGCTGCTCACGCTTGTCCTCGGCGCGGCGGGCCTCGTCCAGGTAGCGCTGCACCAGCTTGCGCAGCCCCTCCACCCGGGCGTAGGCCTGCTGCCACGCACCACGGGCATTGTCGAGGTTGTTCTGGTGCCAGACCAGGCTCTGCCGCTGCTGGGTCATCGCCGTTTCCAACTGGCCAAGGAAGCGCTGGTAGTTCACCAGCCAGTTGCCATTGACCCCCTGCCCACCGCGGTTGAGCCACTGCTGCTGGTAGTCCTCGCGAAACTGCTCCAGCTCGGCCAGCTTGGCCTGGGCGACGGCAACTTGCTGCTGGAAATGGCCCAGCCGCTGGGCGGCCTTGCGCTCGGCCTCTTCGGCCATGTCCACCACCGGCGCCAGGCGCGCGGCGCGCCCAGGGAGGGCCATGGCCTATCAGCCGGCCGGGGGCGTGAAGATCGCCCCCAGCTCTTCACGGCTCTGCGCCATACCCACGTTTTCACGCAGGCCCTGGCGCAAGAAGCCCACCAGCTTCGACTGCAGGGCAATCGCCAGGTCAGTCTCCGGATCGCCGCCCGCCACATAGGCACCCACGCTGATCAGGTCGCGGCTTTGCGACAAGCGCGACCACAGCTGCTTGAATTTCTGCGCCTGGCGCAAGTGGTCGGCATCCACCACCTGCGGCATCACCCGGCTGATCGAGGCTTCGATATCGATGGCCGGGTAATGGCCTTCCTCCGCGAGGCGCCGCGACAGCACGAAGTGCCCGTCAAGCACACCACGCGCCGAATCCGCGATGGGGTCTTGCTGATCGTCACCTTCGGACAGCACGGTATAGAACGCGGTGATCGACCCACCGCCCGGCAAGCCATTACCCGCCCGCTCCACCAGCTTGGGCAGCTTGGCAAACACCGACGGCGGATAACCCCGCGTGGCCGGCGGCTCGCCAATGGCCAGGGCAATTTCCCGCTGCGCCTGGGCAAAACGGGTCAGCGAATCCATCAGCAACAGCACATTCTTGCCTTTATCGCGGAAGTACTCGGCAATGCGCGTGCAGTACATGGCGGCGCGCAGGCGCATCAGGGGGGCATCGTCGGCCGGCGAGGCGACCACCACGGAGCGCTTGAGGCCCTCCTCACCGAGAATGTGCTCGATGAATTCCTTGACCTCGCGGCCCCGCTCGCCAATCAGGCCGACCACAATGATTTCCGCCTCGGTGAAGCGGGTCATCATGCCCAGCAATACCGATTTACCCACGCCAGTACCGGCAAACAGGCCCAGGCGCTGACCCCGGCCGACGGTCAGCAGGCCGTTGATGCTGCGAATACCCACATCCAGCGGTTTGCTGATCGGGTCGCGGTTGAGCGGGTTGATCACCGGGCCGTCCATCGGCACCCAATCCTCGGCCTTCATCCCGCCCTTGCCATCCAGCGCGCGGCCCGCACCGTCCAGTACCCGGCCGAGCATGCTCATGCCCATGGGCAGGCGGCCGCCGTCATCCAGCGGCACCACGCGTGCGCCCGGGGCAATGCCGACAATGCTGCCCACCGGCATGAGGAACACCTTGGACCCGGCAAAGCCCATGACCTCGGCCTCGACCTGCACCGGGTGATAACTGTCGTCGTTGATCACCAGGCAGCGGCTACCAACGGCGGCACGCAGACCTTCGGCCTCCAGGGTAAGGCCGACCATGCGCAGCAGGCGGCCTTCGACGATGGGCTGGGCGGGCAGCGCAATGGCCTCGGCGTAACTGCCCAGGCGCTTGCTGAAACTGGTGCGTTCAAGGCGCATCAGGGTTGTCCACGGCAGGCTCGAGCGGCGCATCCAGGTCTATCGCCAGGTCGGGTTGAGCCGGGTGCAGGGAATGGTCGTGCAACTGGTCGAACAACTGCGCCACGGCCTTTTCGGTACGCGTTTCCATGCTCGCGTCGATGCGACTGTGCGCGGTTTCGATGCGGCAACCCCCCGGTAACAAGGCGCTGTCTTCCAATAGCCGCCAGTTTTCCTCGTGCCGTTCGCGCAGGGCCTTGGCCAGCTCGAAATCCTGCGGGTTGAGGTGAATACGAATGTTGTCCGCGCCCATGGGCAGCAGCTTGAGTGCCTCGCGCAACACCTGGGTGATCTGGCTGGAGTCGGTGCGCAGCTCACGGCCGATCACCTGGCGGGTCATGTGCGCGACCAGCTGCACCAGCTGCTTTTCGATCTGCGTGTCTTGCTCGGCAATCGGCGCCATCAGGTTGCTCATCAGCCGCTCAAGGCTGTCGAGCTTGGCCTTGAGCGCCTCTTCGGCCTCCTGGCGAACCTTGAGCTGGGTGCTATGGAAGCCCTCGCGCTCACCGGTGGCGAAGCCCTCGTTGTAGGCTTCCTGGCGTATGGCTTCGAGCTCTTCCAGGGTCAGTGGCTGTACTTCTTCCAGCGGCACTTCCTCGATTTCGTCCTCGACCACCTCGGGTTCTGGCTCAGGTTGGGGCTCGGGTTGCGGGTCGAAACTGGGCAACGCCCATACATCCACGCCCTCGAGGTCGCGGGCACGGATCAGGTCGCTGGGGTGGTGTTCTTTGGTGGACATTGGTAATGCCTGTGGGTCATAGCGGCAAGCTTCAAGCGGCAAGTTTGAAGAAAAAGCAGGCTGCGCAAGGGCTGCTGTTTCTTGTAGCTTGCCGCTTGTAGCTTGCCGCTTAAATCATTTCCTCGGCGCCTTTGCCGCCAAGCACGATCTCGCCGGCTTCGGCCATGCGCCGGGCAATGGTGAGGATTTCCTTTTGCGCCGTTTCCACATCGCTGACCCGCACCGGGCCCTTGGCCTCCAGGTCGTCGCGCAGCAGCTCCGAGGCACGCTTGGACATGTTCTTGAATATCTTGTCCTTGACGCGCTCGTCGGCACCCTTGAGCGATACCACCAGCACGTCCGACGACACCTCGCGCAGCAGCGCCTGGATACCGCGGTCGTCGACATCGGCCAGGTTGTTGAAGACGAACATCAGGTCTTCGATCTGCTCCGACAGGTCGCTGTCGATTTCGCGGATCGCGTCCATCAACGCGCCTTCCACGGAGCTGTCGAGGAAGTTCATGATGTCGGCGGCGCGCTTGATGCCACCCAGGGTGGTGCGCGCGGCGTTGGAGTTGCCCGAGAACTGCTTCTCCAGAATCTGGTTCAATTCCTTCAAGGCTGCTGGCTGCACCGTGTTGAGCGACGACACGCGCAGCACGATGTCCAGGCGCACCTTGTGGTCGAAGTTGCTCAGTACCTCGCCGGCCTGGTCGGGGTCGAGGTAGGCGACCACGATGGCCTGGATCTGCGGGTGCTCGTAGCGGATCACATCGGCCACGGCGCGCGGCTCCATCCACTTCAGGCTGTCCAGGCCACTGGTGTTGCCACCCAGCAGGATGCGGTCGACCAGGCCGTTGGCCTTGTCCTCGCCCAGCGCCTGGTTGAGCATCTTGCGGATATAGGCATCGGAGCCCACGCCCAGGCTGGTCTGGTCGCCGACAATGTCGACGAACTCGCTCATCACCTGCTCGACCTGGTCACGGTGCACATTGCCCATCTGCGCCATGGCCACACCTACCCGCTGTACCTCCTTGGGGCCCATGTGCCGCAGCACCTGCGCCGCATCGGTTTCACCCAGCGAAAGCAACAGGATCGCCGCCTTGTCCACGCGGCTCAGCTTGGCGGTAACGGCTCGGTTATCACTCATCGGCGTTGATCCACTCTTTCACGACCTGGGCAACACGGCCCGGGTCTTCGGCCACCAGGCCTTTGATTGCGTTGAGCTGTGCCTCGTAACCCTCGCTTGGGCTAGGCAGCAGAATGCTTGTCGGGCCACCCAAGCTGACGCGGTCGTTGGCCAGTTCGCCATCCAGACCCACCATGCCGCCCAGCTCCATGTCGCTATCCGGGGCAGCTTGCTTGCCGCCCCCTGTAATGTTGTTCAACACCGGCCGCAGTACACCGAATACCAGCACCAGGATGAACACTACGCCCAACACCTGCTTGACGATATCCCAGAACCACGGCTGCTGGTAGAAGGCGATGTCGGCAATTTCCTCGCCACGGTCGGCCGCGAACGGCACGTTGATCACCGTCACGCTGTCGCCACGGCTGGCATCGAAACCAACGGCGTCCTGCACCAGGCGGGTAAAGCGCGCCAGGTCTTCGCTGCCCCACGGGGCACGGGTGGTGTCACCAGTCGCCGGGTCGATCTTGACCTGGTCGTCGACCACCACGGCCACCGACAGACGGGTCATGCGCCCTTGCTGCTGGCGGGTGTGGCTGATCGAGCGGTCCAGCTCGAAGTTCTTCGTGCTTTGCTGACGCTTGTCCGACGGGTACGGCGCGAGCATCGGCTGGCCGGTGGCCGGGTCCATGATCTGCTGGCCATTGGCATCGACCAGCGGTTGCCCAGGCTGAATGGCCGCTGCCGGGGTGGCGGCGCCACCGGTGGTCTGCGGTGCCGTGGCCGCACCGGGCGGCTGGTTGCTCAGCGCCCCAGGCACGCCCTGCGGGCCTTGGCTGCTGGCACGTTGCTCATCAACCGACTGCTCACTGCGCAGCGCTGGTTGGTCGGGGTTGAACTGCTCGGAAGTGGACTCGACCGCGCTGAAGTCCAGGTCGGCGGACACTTCGGCCTTGTAGCGGTCGTTGCCCAGCACCGGCTGCAAAATGTTGTGCACACGCTGGGTGAGCATGCTTTCCACCCGGCGGCTGTAGTCGAACTGCTTGCCAGCCTGGGTCAGCGCAGAATCCTGGATCTGCTCGGACAGCAGGTTGCCCTTCTGGTCCACCACGGTGACCTGTGACTTGTCCAGCTCCGGCACGCTGGTGGCGACCAGGTTGACGATAGCCATCACTTGCCCGGGCTCCAGGGCGCGGCCTGGGTACAACTCGACCAGTACCGAAGCGCTGGGCTTGCGTTCGTCGCGCACGAACACCGAGCTTTTCGGAATGGCCAGGTGAACGCGGGCGGCCTTGACGTTGTTCAGGCTCGACACGGTGCGCGCCAGCTCGCCTTCCAGGCTGCGGCGGTAGCGGGTAGCCTCCATGAACTGGCTGGTGCCCAGGCCCTGCTCCTTGTCGAGCAGTTCGAAGCCCACGTTGCCGTCGCTTGGTGCCACGCCCGCCGCGGCCAGTTTCAGGCGTGCGCGGGCGAGGTCATCGGACTTGACCAGCAAGGCGCCAGAATTGGGTTCGACGTTGTACGGAATGTCGGCCGCAGCCAGGGTGTCCATGACCTGCTTGGTGTCCATGCCCGACAAGCTGCCGTACAGCGGACGGTAATCGGGTTGCTGCGACCACAGCACCACGGCAAAGCCGATCGCCACGCTGGCCGCCAGGCCGACCATGAGGCCGACCTGCCGCAGCACGGGCATCTGCGCGATGTTTTCCAGAAACGCCATGCCGAACAGCGGCGGCTTGGCCGCTGGCGAACCAGCCTTGGCGGGGGCGTTATCGACGACTGCTTCAGCCATGGGTTACATCCGTCCTCAAACCGGCATCTGCATGATGTCCTGGTACGCCTGGACCAGCTTGTTGCGTACCTGGGTCATGGCCTGCATCGACACGCTGGCTTTCTGCGAAGCGATCATCACGTCGGTAAGGTCGACGCCGCTCTTGCCGATTTCGAAGGCGTTGGCCAACTGGGTCGAGGCTTGCTGGGTTTCATGCACCTTGCCAATGGCCTGGCCGAGCATGTCGGCAAAGGTGCTTTGACCGGGCGCCAGCTCGGGGGCAGCGGTGACCTTGGGCAGCGACATGGCGTCGGCCTGCATGGCGCGCATATCCAGCATCAGACGATTGAATTCAACACCTTGGCTCATGACCCTTCTCTCTCCTGCGGCCGCATTTTTTTGACACCCATGCAGCGAATAGCCTACGTAAAGCAACAAAGGTGCCAGCCTCTATCGTTCAGGCAACATCACACCCCTGTGGGAGATTCTATGGTTCCTGGCAAGGGTAGCCGCTGCATCTTAAGTGCCTGTGAGATTGAGCGCCGCCCGCGCGGCGCATCGCGAGCTGCGCTCGCTCCTACGTTTGTTTCGGGCCAGTAACCCCTGTGCCAGATGCGCGCGGCCGCCTTGTTCGTACGACGCGATTTTGAGGCATGCGCCAAGGCGTTCGCGCGCAAATCCCACAGGAATAATTGGCCCGAAACAAACGTAGGAGCGAGCGCAGCTCGCGATTGCGCCGCGCGGGCGGCGCTCGCTCTAACAGGCGCTGCATACCTTGTGGCAAACACCTGTCAGCCCTGATGCGATCCCCGTGCGGGCTTGCCCGCGAACACCGGCGCAGCCGGTGCCATGCAGCGCGTTGGATTCTTCGCGGGCGCGCCCGCTCCCACACAGGCCGCGTCGCGCGTTCGAACTGGGCCTGTCAGCCGAACAAGCTGGCCTCGACGTCAAACCCGGCATCGCGCATCTGCGCCAGTTTGTAGCGCAGGGTGCGCGGGCTGATGCCGAGCCGTTCGGCGGCTTCCTTGCGGCGGCCACGCTCGGCGCGCAGGGTATCGATGATCATCTGGTACTCGTGGCGGCGCATGTCATCCCCCAGGCCGCTGGCTTCAGCGGCGGCTGTCGGTAATGGCTCATTGCCAGCTGACAAGGGAATGGCGCCTGCCAGACAGAAATCCGCCACTTCGATCACCCCGCCCTGCTGCAGAATCAGCGCCCGCTGCAGGGCGTTGTCCAGTTCACGGACATTGCCCGGCCAGGCGTAGCCTTGCAAACAGGCCTGTGCCTGCGCCGACAAGCGCACCGGGGCATGCTTCATCTTCGCCACATGCCGCGCCAGCAGGCGCTCGGCCAGTTGCAAAATGTCGCCAGGGCGCTCGCGCAACGGGCGCCAGGCCAGGGGGAATACCGAAAGCCGGTAATACAGGTCTTCACGGAAACGCCCCGCGGCCACCTCGCCAGCCAGGTCGCGGTTGGTCGTGGCCAATACCCGAATGTCGAGACTGACCGGCTTGCGCCCGCCTACCCGCTCTACCTCGCGCTCCTGCAGCACCCGTAACAGCTTGGCCTGCAGTGCCATGGGCATTTCCGAAATTTCGTCGAGCAGCAAGGTGCCGCCCTCGGCCTGCTCGAACTTGCCGGGCTGGGAAGCAATGGCACCGGTAAAGGCGCCCTTTTCGTGCCCGAACAAGGTGGCTTCGAGCATGTTGTCGGGGATCGCCGCACAGTTGATCGCCACAAAGGGCTGGGCCGCCCGTGGGGATTGCTGGTGAATGTAGCGCGCCAGCACTTCCTTGCCCGTACCAGACTCACCGGAAATCAGCACGGTGGAATCGCTGCGCGCCACGCGCGCAGCCAGCTCCAGAAGCTGGCGGCTAGCCGGCTCGCAGGCCACCGGCCCCTCTTCGCCCGTGACCCGGCCGGCCGCATGCCGCTCGACCAGGCTGAGCAGCGCCTTGGGCTCAAACGGTTTGACCAGGTAATCGGCAGCCCCTTGGCGCATGGCCTCCACCGCACGCTCGACCGCCGCATGCGCGGTCATCAACAACACCGGCAACTGTGGTTGCTGGCGGCGCAACTGCGCGAGCAACTGGTGGCCATCCATGCCGGGCATGTTCACATCGCTCACCACCAGGCTGAAGGCGCCATCGTGCAAGGCCTCCAGGGCTTCCTCGGCACTGCCGACTGCCTGGTAGGCAAAGCCGCCGATTGCCAGCGTGTCACCCAAGGCCTGGCGCAATACGCGGTCATCCTCGACCAGCAGCACCTTGATCGCCATTACACGCCCTCCGCCAATTGCCCGTCGATCAACGGCAGCTCGACCCGCACGCAGGTGCCACGACCGACCTTGGAGCGCAGGCTCAGGCTGCCCTGGTGCGCCCGCACCACCGCCTTGACCACCGCCAGCCCCAGGCCGGTGCCGGTGGCCTTGGTGGTCAGAAACGGCTCACCCAGGCGCGCCAACAAGCTGGCGTCGATGCCGCTGCCGGCATCACTCACGCACAGGTGCAGGGTGCGCTGGCGGCGGAACAGGTGCACTTTCAACCGCGCCGGGCCTTCGCTGGCCTGCAAGGCGTTCTCGATCAGGTTGAGCAAGGCACCCACCAAGGTGTCCCGATTGCAGAGCAGCTCACCCAGGTGGCTGTCGCACTGCCAGCGCACGACGTGACCCTGCACGTGGGCCTGGGCGGCCTGCTGCAAGGCCTGGAACAGGGCCTTGGGGGTGAGCCGATCGCCCAGCGGCAGCTCGCCACGGGCGAATACCAGCATGTCGCGCACCTGGTGTTCCAGTTCGTGCAGGCGCTCTTTCAAAGTCTCGGCAAAGCGCTGGCGGGTTTCGGCATCCAGTGCGTGCGCGCTGTCGGCCAGATGGCTGGCGTAGAGCATGGCTGCCGACAAGGGGGTACGGATCTGATGCGCCAGCGAGGCGACCATGCGCCCCAGCGCCGACAGGCGCTCATGGCGCGCCAACTGGTCCTGCAGGCGTCGGGTTTCAGTCAGGTCGTTGAGCAGCACCAACTGGCCAGGCTCGGCGTCCAGGGAACGGGTGGCGATGGACAGGCGGCGGCCGTCGCGTAGCGAGACTTCATGGCCGTCGTCCTTGCGCGGTGCAAAGCTGCGGGCGATCACCTGGCGCCACAGCTGGCCGAGCAACGGCTCGCCGAGCAGTTGGCAGGCGGCCGGGTTGGCTTCACGCACAAGGCCTTGGCCATCGATCACGATCACCCCGCCAGGCAGCAGGTCCAGCAGGTTCTGCAGGCGGTTGGCCAGGCGTTCCTTTTCACTCAGTTCGTCGATGCGCTGGGCGCTGACCACCGCCAGTTCGCCCTTCAGCTCGCTGACCCGGGCTTCGAGCAGGCTGTAGGACTGGCTCAGCTGGCTGGACACCTGATTGAACAGGGCGAAGGTGTGCTCGATACCCTGGCGGCTGTCCTGCTCGACCGGGGTATGCCCCTGCGGACCGGGGGCTCGGGATAGTTTGGCGGCCTGGGGCATCGTGCTCTCTCGCGTGGCTGACCGTCATAAAAACGGTGTGGTGCCAGCGGTGTAGCAATAGCCGTGCCGGGGATGGGGGCATAACGCTTGGCTTGAGATTTATGGCGGGGGCGCAAATCGAGCGCCGCCCGCGCGGCGCATCGCGAGCTGGCGCTCGCTCCTACGTTTGTTTCGGGCCAATTATTCCTGGGGGATTTGCGCGCGAATGCCTTGGCGCATGGCTCAATATCGCGTCGTACGAACAAGGCGGTCGCGCGCGCCTGTCACAGGCCTCACTGGCCCGAAACAAACGTAGGAGCGAGCGCCAGCTCGCGATGCGCCGCGCGGGCGGCGCTCGATCTAACAGGCACTAGAAAGGTCGAGGTGAACACCCCGACGCCCCCATCAATCCTCCGCCTGCTCCTCGCCCCCCTGGCGGCTCATGCCGTACTTGCGCATCTTCTCCACCAACGTGGTGCGACGAATACGCAAACGTTCAGCCGCGCGCGCAACGATACCGTTGGCATCGTCCAGCGCCTGCTGGATCAGGCCCTGCTCCAGGCTACCCAGGTAGTCCTTCAGGTCCAGGCCTTCAGGCGGCAGCATCGCATGACTGCCGAAATTCGGCGTATTGCCATTGATCGCCACGCGCTCTTCCAGGTCGCTGCGCAGGCTGTCGACCATCTGCTCGTCTTCGTCATCGACGTAACGAAACTTCTTCGGCAGCTCGGACACGCCAATCACCCCGTACGGGTGCATGATCGCCATGCGCTCGACCAGGTTGGCCAGCTCACGCACGTTGCCCGGCCAGCCGTGCCGGCACAACGACATGATCGAAGCGGAGTTGAAGCGAATGGAACCGCGCTTCTCGTGCTCCATGCGCGAGATCAGCTCGTTCATCAGCAGCGGAATGTCTTCCACCCGCTCGCGCAGCGGTGCCATCTCGATGGGGAACACGTTCAGCCGGTAGTACAGGTCTTCGCGGAAGGTGCCGTCCTCGATCATGTTCTCGAGGTTCTTGTGCGTAGCGGCAATGATGCGCACATCAATGCTCTGGGTCTTGTTGCTGCCCACGCGCTCGAAGGTGCGCTCCTGCAGCACGCGCAGCAGCTTGACCTGCATCGGCAACGGCATGTCGCCGATTTCGTCGAGGAACAGGGTACCGCCGTTGGCCAGTTCGAAACGCCCGGCACGGCTGGTGATCGCCCCGGTGAAGGCGCCCTTCTCGTGGCCGAACAGCTCGCTTTCCAGCAACTCGGCTGGGATCGCGCCGCAGTTGACCGGCACAAACGGCGCTTCGCGGCGCTTGGAGTGGTAGTGCAGGTTGCGCGCGACCACCTCTTTGCCGGTGCCTGACTCACCCAGGATCAGCACACTGGCGTCGGTATCAGCCACCTGCTGCATCATCTGCCGCACATGCTGGATGGCCCGGCTGGTGCCCACCAGGCTGCGGAACAGGTTGGGCTCACGCTGCCGGCCGCGCTCACGCGCCTGGTCATACATTTCGCGGTAGACCTGGGCGCGGTGCAGCGAATCCAGCAACTGGCTGTAGCTGGGCGGCATTTCCAGGTTGGAAAGCACGCGGCGGCGAAGGTCTTCCGGGAACTCTGCGGAAGAAATTTCACCTAAAAGCAAAACTGGAAGGAACTCATCCCATGCAGCCACTGTCTTAAGCAACCCAAGCACATTGCCAGGGGCGTTTACAGCGCCGATGAGCACGCACAGCACTTCACGGCTGGAGGCCAAAGGCTCCACCGCCTGCTGCCAGTCGTGGCTGGCGCACGCGAGGTTTTCTTCGCCGAGAAAGTTCAGCACCACCGCGAGGTCGCGGCGGCGCGCGCTGTCGTCATCGATCAGCAGGATCTTGGTTTCACGCCACATGCAATAGCAACTTCCCTAGTCATATCGGCACCCTGCAAGGGGCATGCTCGACATCATTCCGACTGAATGGTCAGTGTTCGGACGTCTGGAATTCGAAAACAGCCACTAGTTAAGTCAAAAAGGGCCATACAGTCAAATTTATGGCGCCTTTTCTAATGTTGTGCGCATCTTACCTGAAGAGATGATATACCTTTGAAGCATTTTTTGCTTGGTTGATCTGCATCATCTCTTCGGCAATTGCCTGGCGTTCACCGGTTGTCACATCGATGAGGTTGCGGTAGACCTCCAAAACCCCTTCCAGCTTTTCGCGCAGCAACCCCTGGTCCATCGTGTGGTTTTCCAGTACCTCGTCGATGCAGGTGCGACATGCCACATCCAACTTGGCAATAGCGTCCCAGTCACGTTCACCAAGAGCGCCGATCAGGGCATCGCAGGTGTCATCGAGGCGTTGCAGTGCGTTCACGTTAATCTCCTTGCCGTCAGCTGGCGGGCTGGGCGTCGGCAATGCCATCCCAACCGCTTTTCACGGTAATCAGCAGTTGCGCAACTTCGTCGATGATGCTGGCATCGTTGTCGACATTCGCCTGCATGAGCCGGTTGGTCATGTATACATAGAGGGCGTCGAGGTTTTCCACATACTCGGGGTTTTCGCTCTTATCGGGCTGCAGGCCGTCACGCAAGCCGATGATGATGTCGATCGCCTTGCCCAGCATCAGCCCCTTCTCGGCGATGTCACCACGCGCCATGGCACCCTTGGCCTGGGCCATCCGATCGAGACCTCCCTCCATCAGCATCTGCACCAGGCGATGCGGCGTGGCTTCGGAAATCTGGGCATGGGAATTGACCTTCTGGTACTGACGAAGGGCTCTCATGGGATTCATCTTGCGACCTCGTGACGGGCAGGCTTAGGGGAGATATTCCTTGTATCGGGCGGATCGAGAAAAACTTTACCGGCCGATGACATGAAGCTGGGCACTGTGCCCAGGCTTCATGCAATGCTCATGGATCAATCGTCGCTGTTCGACTTGTTCAACGCGTTGAGCGTGCTGAGTACCGAGTTCTGCTGCTGACGCAACTGCGTGACCAAGGTATCCATGTTGTTGTACTTGTCCTGCAGGCTTTTTTGCAGCGCTTCCATGCGGGCGTCCAGGGTGTCCTGCTCGGTCTTGAGCTTGGTCAGGCTTTCACTGAGCACCTGGGAGCGTGCGGCAAGTGTACCGGTACTGGCCTTGGCGAACGGCTCGGTGACCTTTTGCAGGCGCGCCAGCAGGCCGTCCTTGCCATTGAAAATGCTGGTCAGATCTGCCGCATTGTTGGTTGCAGCCTTGTCCCACTTCTTGTCGTCCAGGCTTAGCGCACCGCCATCCTGGGCAGACGTTACACCAAATGCGGCCAACGACTTCAGCGTACCGTTGCCCGACACCGCATTGAGTTCCTCACGAATGGAAGTCATCAGCGTGCGCATCGTGGCATCACCGGTCAGCGCCGCAGCCGTCATGGTGCCATCGGCATTCTTGGTGACCTTGGTTTCTGCGTTCATCACCGTGAGCAGGGCATTGTAGGTATCGATGAAACCTTTGAGGCCTGACTTCAATGTGGCGGAACTGGTGGTCAGCGAGAGAATGGTCGCTGTTTTTTCACCACTCGTCGTACTGGTCGGCGATGTGCCCACCAACTTGATATTGAGCCCGCTGACGGCATCATTGATGTCGTTGGTCTTGGACTTCATCGCGACACCGTCGAGCGTATACTCGGCGTCCGCCGGCTCTTCGACCACGGTATAACCGGTATCGATACCCGAATTGCCCGAAAGCGTAATGTCGGAGCCTTCGCCCATCTTGGTTGAGGTAACAATCAGCCGCGAACCGTTGGCATCCGTCAGCACGTTGGCACTCAGGCCCGCCACACCAAACTGGCTGTTGATGCTGTCGCGCACCTGCTGCAAGGTTGCACCGGCCGGAACGCTCAGATCGTAGGCTTTGCCATTCTGCGTCATGGTCAAGGTGGTCGGGGTTTTGCCGGGGTTGACTACCGAGCCCGCACCATTGGCGTAAACCTTGGTCGACACCTTCGACGCGGTCGCCAGCTTGTCCACTATCAGCTTGAACGAGCCGTTGGCAGCCCCCGTGCCCATGGTCACGGTAGCGACCTTCTCATCCGAAGACTTCAGGCTCAGGCCACCAAAGCTGTTGGTGTCGGTCATGTTGGTCAAGGCGCCGCGGAACGCATCCAGGGCCGCCTGAATCTTGCCGATCGAGGACAACGTGGTGGTTGCCTTCAGCGTTTGGGTATTGATCTGCGCCTGCTTGGGCGCTTTTTGCGCGGCCACCAGGGATTCGACGATCGCCTGGGTATCGATGCCCGAGCCAATACCGCTGACTGTTGTACCTGCCATCATTGCTCTCCTTGTTCAGTAGCTGCCGAATCCCTGGCGGAAAAATCCATCAATTCATCAACAGCAACAAAAATCGTGCCAGCCTATACCTGATCATCGAACAGCAGGCTGCTGGCTTCACTGAGGCTTTGCGCCAGTTTCAGCGCAAGTTCCGACGGAAGTTGCCGGATCACCTCGCCGGACTGGGTGGCAATTACCTTGACCACTACCCGACCGGTGGAATCATCAATGGAAAAGTCCAGCTGGCGCTGGCTCGACTGGACGAAATCACGAATCTCGCCAACCGCCTTTTCCAGGTCTTCGAGCGAGTGCGGCTGTTTTTCGGGGGCAGCTACTTCCTGCACTTTGGCAGGTGCAGCAGGATCGCGATCAGCTACTGGCGCCTGGGGTAACACAGACGGATACACCTGGCTCAGCTTGACACTCATGTCCATGTTTCGAAATCCTCATGTCAAAAACGGCAAAAGGGCACGTAAACGCGCCCTTTCACCCTTTACTCAGGCGCCTGAATTACTGGAGCAGTTTCAGGACCGAGGACGGCAGCTGGTTGGCCTGCGACAGGATCGCAGTCGAAGCCTGCTGCAGGGTCTGCTGCTTGGTCAGCTCGGCAGTTTCCGAAGCGAAGTCCACGTCCTGCACGGTGGAACGGGCAGCGGTGGAGTTCTTCTGGATGTTCTGCAGGTTGTCGACGGTGGTCTGCAGACGGTTCTGGGTAGCACCCAGGCCCGAACGGACGCTGTCGATGGAGCCGATGGCCTTGTCGATAACTGCCAATGCGTTTTGGGCAGTGGTGGCATCAGTCACGTTAGTTTCAGAAATGGAGGTCTTCTGAGAAGTAACAGATGCGCCAGTATCGAACAAGCCGGTAACACCCGCTCCGGTGAGAGAGTAGCCCTTGGCAGAATCTAGAGAAATTGCGCCAGTCACTACAGTTTTGCCGGTAACAGGAGGAGTAGCTGTAGCATCAGCCTCCTGCATCTTGATAGCTGCGGTGCCGTACTTACCATCGCCGCCTTTGACGTTCATAGTCAAAGCATCTACAGAGCCTTTATCTGCAGCACTGAATTCGATGTTCTCACCGGTATCCGATTTAATCGACAGCGAACCACCTTTGGATTCGTCATAGTTCACGCTGATGCCCAGCTTAGCAGCGTTAGACTTCAGTTGATCGGCCAGGCTAGCGGTGTCAGTCACACCGACAAACTCTACAGTCTGTCCACCAACAGTCATCGAGAAATTGGCCGATGGATCCGTTGTGGTGAATTTAGTTGTATCTACAGCAAACTTAACCTCGGTGCTTGCGGTTGCAGTCAAGCCCCCGATCGCGCCGTTCAGGCTAGCCGCAACGGCCTTGGCGGAGTCGCCAGCTTTGATTGCAACGTCGGTATTCTGACCATTACCGGTCACTGTAATAGTGTTTGCCTCCAAGCCCGTCGGGCTTGCAGTAACGGCAAGACTTTTGATCTGCTGCGAACCAATGCTCTTGGCCGAAACGTTGTCCAGGGTCAGGTTGATGGTTTCGTTGGCGTTGGCGCCGACCTGGATGGCCTTGGTGCCGTACGAACCGTCCAGCAGCTTCTGGCCACCGAAGGTGGTGGTATCGGAAATACGGTTCAGCTCAGCGGTCAGAGCCTGATATTCATCGTTGTTCGACTTGCGGTCTTCGGCGCTCAGCGAGCCAGTAGCCGAGGACAGGGCCAGGGTACGCATTTTTTGCAGAATGTCGGTCGAAGCCTGCATCGCGCCTTCAGCGGTCTGGGCGATCGAGATGCCGTCGTTGGCATTCTTCACAGCCTGACCCAGGCCGTTGATCTGGCTGGTCAGACGGTTGGCGATCTGCAGGCCGGCAGCGTCGTCTTTAGCGCTGTTGATACGCAGACCCGAGGACAGACGCTGCATCGAAGTGGTCTGGGCGTTGCTCGCCTTGGTCAGGTTGCCCTGGGTGGTGATCGACGCAATGTTGGTGTTTACAGTTAAAGCCATGACGAAATCCTCGTTGGATGGGTACTGCGGCTTCCGGCCTTGGCAACCGCCGGATTGGCCTAGAGAACCTTCGTAATAGTTATCGTCGGGTGCGCGAGTTGCTTGAGGGTTTTTTCGAAAAAAAAATGCTGGCAGGAGGCCAGCCCTGAGAAATCAAGGGGTTAAGGGCGGTTTATTGGCGTCAAATTCCGCTGCTGAACTGGCTTAATGGCATTGCCAGCCCCCTCCCCTGTGGGAGCGGGCGCGCCCGCGAACACCGGCGATGCCGGTGCCATCCACCGAGTTGATTTTTTCGCGGGCATGCCCGCTCCCACAGGGACCTGGTGAGGCCCGTGCCTGTTGGTTCAGGAATAAAAAAAGCGCCGGGCGGTGGCCGCCGGGCGCTTTTGGGAACGGACTGAGGGTCAGTCGCGATAGAGAATGGCCGAGCCCCACGACAGGCCTACGCCAAAGCCGCTGATCGCCACGCGCTTCCAGCTGCCATCGAGCATGTGCTTCTGCAGCAGCAGTGGCACGCTGGACGACACAGTGTTGCCGGTTTCGAGCATGTCCTTGACGAACTTCTCGGGGTGCTGCTCTTCGAAACGGCGCGCGACCGCGTCGACAATCGCCGCGCTACCCTGGTGGATGCAGAAGGCGTCGATATCCGATGACTGCAGGCCGCTGGCGTCCAGCAACTCATGCAGGTGCGCCGGCACCTTGATCAAGGCGAAGTTGAATACCTGGCGGCCGTTCATGAAGAACTTGCCATCGCTGACCTTGAGGTGTTCAGCGCCGGACCCGTCGGTGCCGAAACGCGCCTGGCCCAACTTCCAGACCGCGTCTTCGCCCATCCAGGTGGCCGTGGCGGCGTCGCCAAACAGCATGGTGGTGTTACGGTCTTCCGGGTCGACGATCTTCGAGTAAGGGTCGGCGGTGATCAGCAAGCCATTCTTCAGCCCTGCCGCTTCCATGAAGCCCTTGATCGCATACAAGCCATACACATAGCCCGAGCAGCCCAGCGACACATCGAACGCCGCTACCCGGGTAGACAGGCCCAGCTTGCTCTGAACGATGGCAGCGGTGTGCGGCAGGCCTTCTTCGTCACCGTTCTGGGTAACCACGATCAACGCATCGATCGACTGCGGATCCAGGTCAGGGTTGCTGGCGAACAGGGCCTGGGCGGCTTCTACGCACAGGTCGGAGGTTTCCTGTTCTGCGGCCTTGCGCGGCAGGAAAGAGGCGCCGATCTTGCCGAACATGAACTCTTCGTCCTTGCCGAACTTCGCACCCTGGACATAGTTGTCCAGGCCAGCGGTAGGCACGTAACTCGCGATGCTTTTGATGCCAATCATTCTGGCTTCCCAATGAAAACAGCCAAAGACCACCACTCGATGAATTGAGGGCGCCAAATACCGGCAGCGCTCGCCTGCGCACCGGTAACAAAATGCTGCAACAGCTGCTGCATAGAATACAGGGAAGATGACCGTTTTGACTCATTGGTCACATTGAAATGCTACGAAAGCCTTGCAGAGGGTGCGGGGACTGGGTTTTCGCGGGCATAAAAGCTGGGGCCGCTTTGCGCCCCTTCGCGGGCTTGCCCGCTCCCACAGGTTTTGCGCGTGCTTGAAGGCCTGCGAATGCCCTGTGGGAGCGGGCAAGCCCGCGAAGGGCCGCAAAGCGGCCCCAGCGATCGAAAAGCCAGCTTAGAGTTTGTTGAACAGGCTCAACTGCGAGATGCGCGAGAAGGCCAGCTGCGAGGCCTCCAGCATGGCCTGCTGCAAGGTCAGGGTAATGGCAGCCTGCGACATGTCGGTGTTGCCGATGGCGTTCTGGGTCGTCTTGTTGGCCAGGCCCAGGCTGGTGTTCTCCTGCCGCTGGATCTCCAGCGAGTTACCACGAGCACCAATCGAGCCACGGGTAATATCGACCTGCTCGCGGGCACTGGCCAGGTTGGCGATGGCCGAGGCAGCCGCGTCTTTCAGTGCGTTGGCTTCGCCCGTGCCGGTGACCGGGGTATCCAGGGCAGCACGCAACTGGCTGATGGTTTCCAGCACGTTCTGGTTCTGGTGGGTATTGGCGGTGATCGCGAATTGGTCACCGGCCTCTGGCGAGCCGGACATCTCGTAGGTCACCCCGGCCACCGTCAGCGAAGGCGCCGTGAAGGTGCCGCTGGCAATCGCCTTGCTATCGGCGGTCAATGGCTGGGCGTACAGCTCATAGGCGCCGGGGCCGGTGAACTTGATCACCGCACCATTGCTGGGGAAGGTACTGCGGTAGGCGGTTTCATCGGTAACGCTGCTGCCGGTGATCTGGGCGCTGGAGCTGTTGCTACCGTTGCGGGTGGCATTGAACGAGTCCGGACGCGCTTCCAGCGAGAACTCACGCCCCGCCACGGCCGCATCGGCATCGGCGCCCTCTTCCAGGGTGACGGTGATTTCGAACTCAACGCCACGCAGGGCAATCTTGTTGGCACCCTCGGTGTTGCTGTCGAAGGTCCCGTTGGTGGCAGTTTCGGAGGTGATGTCCCTGCCGCTGGCGTCGGTGATGGTGTACTGGGTCGCGCTGGTGAAGGTCAGCTTGTAGGGCTGGCCCGCCGTGAAGCTGTTGTTGTAGGTGGTGCTCGATGTCAACAGCCCCGACGATACGCCGACCACGTGGTCGTCGGTGGCGGGCACCAGCAAGCTCGACTGGGTGCGGCTTTTGTTGCTGGCCGAGTCGAAGATGCTGAAACCGGTGTCGTTGGTGGCCAGGTTCAGGGTATCGGAGACCTGCAGGCTGAGCTGGGTCTGGTCACCGTGGTAGCTGTAGGTACCATCGGAATTACGAACGTAAGGCGGCGTGGTGCTTTTCGAGCCGCCGAACATGTAGTCGCCATTGGCGTCGCGCGAGTTGAGCAGGCCGAAGATGTTGGCTTCGATTTCCTTCAACTCGGTACTGATGGCCACGCGATCGGAGTCGGTGACGCCGGCGCCACCGGCGCGGATCGCCAACTCGCTGGCGCGCTGCATCGCATCGTTGATGGTGGAGAGCACGCTCTCTTCCTGCAGCAGCGCATTGCTGACCGTATTGATGTTGCCGCTGTACTGGTCCAGCAACGACTGCTGCTGTTGCAGCAGCAACAGGCGCGCAGCACCGACCGGGTCATCAGCCGCTGTCTGGATGCGGATACCCGAAGTCACCTGGTCGTTGGTCTTGTTCATGCTGGAGAAGTTCTTGGAGTAGCTACTGGCGCTGGCCTCATAGAACTGAGCAGTGGAAATACGCACGATAGTCTACTCCTTACAAAGCGTTGATCAGGGTGCTGAAGGTTTCTTGCGCCGCCTTGATGATCTGCGAAGACGCCGTGTAGTAATGCTGGAACTTGACCAGGCTGGCCGCTTCGTCATCCAGGTTGACCCCGGACACCGCGCTGCGGCTTTCGCTGGCGGACTTGAGCACCGCTTCGGTGGCGGTGGTGTCGATGGACGCCTGGTTGGCCTTGGCCCCCACGCGCTCGACCAGCGAGGCGTAGGCAGACGTGAAGCTGGTACCGCCACCCGAGCCGGTATTGACCGTCGACTTGGTCTGCAGCTCCAGGAGCGCCGTGGCATTGCGGTTATCCGCCTTGCCGTCGGCATTGAACGACAGGGTAAAGCTGTCGTTGGCGGCAGGGCTGCCGCCGATGGTGGTCTCGACACTGAAGGTACGCGGGTTGCCGCTGCCATCCAGAATCGGGTTGCCCGAACCATCCAGCATTGGCACCGCGATGGACAGCTTGTTGTCCTGCCCTGGCACCACACTGCCCGTGCCGATCTGGGTGCCCTTGGCATCGAACAGCTTGTAGCCCTGCGAACCGCTACTGGCGGCGTCGAACACCACGCGCACCGGCATCGAGTCGCGAATCGACTGCTGGATCAACGCGGTGTCGGCACCGCCGTAAATGTCCAGCGCTTCACCCAGCGTCGGCTGGGTGATGGTGCCGGTGCCGCTGTTGCCACTGCCCGCGTTGGCACTGATCGGCCCGGCGAAAGCCAGCTTGTTGGCGTCGGTCAGGGTGGTGGTGATGCTACCGGCAGCGGCACGGGTCGGGATGACCTTGAAGCTGTCGCCGGCCGCCAGGCCACCGCCTTTCAACGCCAGGCTGAACCCGTCGATCACCGGCGCCGGGTCGGCATTGAGGTCAAAGCTGCCCATGTCGGTACCGTCGGAGCGGCGCACGCTGTACTGGTTGGCGCTGGTGAACTTCACTTCGTAGTCGTAGGTGGTCAGTGCCCCGCTGTCGGCGATGGTGACATCCAGGTTGCCGGAGCCGGCACTGTTGTTCGACGACGCGAGGCTGCGCTGGGCAATGGCGGTGGCACTGTTGATGCTGGAAAACAGCGAGCTGCCGAACTGGCCATTGGCATCCAGGCCCTGCCCCAACTGGCTGTTGATGCTGTCGGCGACCACCAGGGCAACACGGCCGAGCTCGTTCATCGACGGCGTCAGCACATCCTGGCGATAGCGCAGCAAACCGCCGATGGCGCCACCAGAAATCACCGAGGTCACGTCCGAGCTGAACGAGTCATAGTTGATACGCAGGCCAACCTGGCTCTTGTCGGCCACCCCCGGCTCCACCGACAAGGTATTGGCCTTGGTGCCGGTAACCAGCGACTGGCCACTGCCCAGGTACACGTCGTAGTTGCCGTCGCGCTCCTGCACCGTCACCCCCACCAGCTCATTGAGCTGGCGTACCGCTTCACCGCGCGCATCCAGCAGGCTGTTGGGGGTGTTGCCAGAGGCACTGGCCGCCGTGATCTGCTTGTTGTACTCGGCAATGCTGGCGGTGAGCTTGTTCACCTGCCCGGCCATGGTATCGAGCTGGGAGTTGATCGTGGCGTTCTGCTGGGACAACTGGGTGCTCACCGCGTTGAACCGGTTGCTCAGGGTTTGCGCCTGAGTCAGCAACAGCTGCCGCGAGGCGACATCACCCGGCTTGGCTGCGGCCGTCTGCATGGCCGCGAAAAATGCCGTAAGCACCGAGCTGATACCCGTGTCACGGTCGGCCAACAGTTTGTCGACACTGGTGATCTGGTCCTGAAAGGTGGCCGAGTCCGCCTGCAGCGAGGTGGCCGTCTGCAGTTGGTTGTCCAGGTAGGAGCTGTAGATGCGGCGCACATCGGCCAGCGTGGTGCCGGTGCCCAGGAACCCCGCGCCGATGTTGTGCGAAGGCCCCGCAGCCTGCAGCGTCTGCTGGCGCGAATAGCCACTGGTCGCGGCGTTGGCGATGTTGTTACTGGTTACCGACAATGCCGCCTGGCTGGCATTCAGGCCACTCAGGCCAATCGAAATCAGGCTCGACATGCTTTAGTCCTTTTATAAATTCGTGGTTCTGCCAGCCATGGCGTATTGCGGGGTTGACTGCATTTGCTGGGCGATGCTGATGATCTTGCGCGCATAGCCCGGGTCGGTCGCATAACCTGCCTTTTGCAGCTCTCTTGCAAACTGCTCTGGGTTATCGGCCGAATCCAGTGCACCTTGATAGCGGGAATTACTCTGCAACAAGGTCACCAGGTCGTGGAAGCTGTCCTGGTACGAGTCGTAGCTGCGGAACGCTGCGGTTTCCTTGACGAACTGGCCATCGCGGAACTCGCTGGTGATCGCGCGCGCCTGCTCGCCCTGCCAGTTGCCGGTGGCCTTGATGCCAAACAGGTTGTGGCTGCTGCTGCCGTCGCTATTGCGCATGACCGATTTGCCCCAACCGGTTTCCAGTGCAGCCTGGGCCACCAGGTAGCGCGGGTCGATGCCGATGCGCTTGGCTGCCTGCTCAGCCATCGGCAGCATGGTGGCGACGAATTCGTCGCTGTCGGCAAAGGCTTTTTTCGGTGCCAGTGGCGGCTGGGCCACGGCGCGACCGACAATGCGCAGCCCCGAGTCCGGCACGGCGAAAGCCTTGGCCACTTGCTGGCCTTCACGCGCCGGCACGGCAGCAGCGTTGGCAGTAGCCGCCGAGGGCACGATACCGGCCAGCAGGCGGTCGGTGAGCTTGCTGGGCAGGGCCAGGCGCCGCGAATTGAGCGCAGCCACGTCGTTGCGGGCGCTGGCCGGCGGGGTGGCATGTGCCGGCTCTGCCACCTTGTTGCCCCACAAGGCCGGGCCTGCGTTATCCACCCGCGGGAATGGGCTGGTGTTGATCGAAGCGCTGCGGCCCTTGGTCAGCTGGCGCACCAGCACGTCCTGCAAGCCGATGCCGCCCCCCTCGCGGGACATGCTTACGGCCAGTTGCTGGTCGTACATGTCTCGGTACTGCTTGACCGTTTCGGTGTTCATCGGGTTGTCGTCAGCCAGCACATCGCTGGCCTTGCGCGAGGCCTTGAGCATTTCGCTGATGAATAGCGACTCGAACTCCTGGGCCACCTTGCGCACATTGGCTTCGCTGTCGCGGTCACCCTGCTTGAGCGCGTTGAGGCGGTTGAGGTCGGTGTAGGCGCCGCTGTCGGCACTACCGGAAACCAGGCTTTTGCTGTTCATTGGCGGCGGCCTCAGATCACGATCAGGTCGGCTTGCAGGGCGCCGGCCTGTTTCAGGGCTTCGAGAATGGCCATGAGGTCACCGGGCGCTGCGCCCACCTGGTTCACCGCGCGGACGATTTCATCCAGCGTGGTGCCTGGGCCGAACTTGAACATCGGCTTGGCCTCCTGCTCCGCATTGACCCGCGAGCGTGGCACCACGGCAGTCTGGCCGTTGGAGAGCGGGCCCGGCTGGCTGACGATCGGGTCTTCGGTAATGGTCACGGTCAGGCTGCCGTGGGTCACCGCCGCTGGCGAAACCTTCACGTTCTGGCCAATGACGATGGTACCGGTACGCGAATTGATGATGACTTTGGCCACCGCCTGGCCGGGATCGATTTCCAGGTTTTCCAGGACCGACAGGTAGTCCACGCGCTGGCTTGGGTCCATCGGCGCACTGACCCGCACCGAGCCACCGTCCACCGCCTGGGCCACACCCGGGCCCAGCAGGTCGTTGACTTTGTCGACGATACGTTTGGCAGTGGTGAAATCGGGGCGGTTCAGGTTCAAGGTCAGGGTATTGCCCTGGTTGAAGCCGCTTGGCACGGCCCGCTCCACGCTGGCACCACCTGGAATCCTACCCGCCGACGGAACGTTGACGGTGATCTTCGAGCCGTCGCGGCCCTCGGCGTCGAAGCCGCCGACCACCAGGTTGCCCTGGGCGATGGCGTAGACGTTACCGTCAATCCCCTTGAGCGGGGTCATCAGCAGGCTGCCGCCGCGTAGGCTCTTCGAGTTACCGATCGAGGACACGGTAATGTCGACCACCTGGCCCGGCTTGGCGAACGGCGGCAAGTCGGCATGCACCGACACGGCAGCGACGTTTTTCAACTGCACGTTGCCGGAGCCTGGCGGCACCTTGATGCCGAACTGCGACAGCATGTTGTTGAAGGTTTGCAGGGTAAACGGGGTCTGGGTGGTCTGGTCACCCGTACCGTTCAGGCCAACCACCAGGCCATAGCCAATCAACTGGTTGGAGCGCACGCCAGAAATACTGGCGATATCCTTCAGGCGCTCGGCCTGGGCCACACAGGCACAGGACAGGAGCAGGGTTGCGGCAATCAGCTGCCTCACGTTGAACATGGTCATCCGTACTCAGAAAGGCCAAAGCGGGCTGAGGAAGAAGCGGTCCAGCCAACCAGGCTGGCTGGCATCGGCGAACGAGCCGGTACCGGAATAGGTAATGCGCGCGTCGGCCACACGGGTGGACGGTACGGTGTTATCGGTGGCGATGTCGTCGGCACGGACCATGCCGGCAATACGCACCAACTCTTCGCCGGTGTTCAGGGTCAGCCACTTTTCACCGCGCACAGCGATGATGCCGTTGGGCAGTACTTCGGCCACCGTTACGGTGATCGAGCCGGTCAGGGTGTTGCCCTGGGTCGCCTTGCTATCGCCCTTGGTGGCGCGGTCACCGCTGTAGCCCGCCTCCAGCGAGAGGTCGCCGCCGCCAAACGGGTTGTTGGTGTTCGGTGTGCCACCGAACAGCGACGTCAGGCCGATATTGGTCTTGCTGTTCTTGGCAATCTGCGACCCGGCGTTCTTGCTGGCCGAGGTTTTCTCGTTGAGGGTGATGGTGATGATGTCACCCACCCGGAACGCCTTGCGGTCGCTGTAAAGGTTCTGCTCGAAACCGGCCTGGTAGATCGAACCGTTGTTGGCCGCTGCCGGCAATGGGGTGCGCGGCAACACCGGCGCATAGTACGGGTCGTTGGGCTTGGGCGTCGGCGCGACGCAACCTGCCAGCAACACCGCCCCCCCCAGGGCGAAAACGGACAACAGACGATTCATGACGCTTACCTCACGGGCACGGGTGTAACGAAAGTACAAGGCGGCTTAGAGCTGCTGGGTAACGAACGACAGCATCTGGTCGGCGGTGGAGATGACCTTGGAGTTCATCTCGTAGGCGCGCTGGGTGGTGATCATGTTCACCAGCTCTTCCACGGTGCTGACGTTGGAGTTTTCCAAGGTCTGCTGCTGGGTTGTGCCGAAACCGTTCAGCCCCGGGGTGCCGACTTGCGGCGCGCCACTGGCGGCGGTTTCCAGGAACAGGTTGTCGCCAATTGCTTGCAGGCCGGCCGGGTTGATGAAGTCGGCGGTCTGGATGTTGCCGATCACCTGCGCAGCCGGGTTGCCGGCCGTGGTGATCGAGACAGTGCCGTCGGTGCCCACGGTGAAGGTCTGAGCATCGTTGGGCACGACAATCGCGGGTTCCAGGGCATAGCCGTTGGCGGTAACGATCTGGCCGTCGGAATTGAGGTGGAAGGTACCGTCACGGGTATAGGAAACGGTGCCATCCGGCTGCAGGATCTGGAAGAAGCCACG
Source organism: Pseudomonas sp. BJP69 (assembly GCF_007633355.1). Taxonomy (NCBI): domain Bacteria; kingdom Pseudomonadati; phylum Pseudomonadota; class Gammaproteobacteria; order Pseudomonadales; family Pseudomonadaceae; genus Pseudomonas; species Pseudomonas sp. BJP69. Next base: position 1,649,064 of record NZ_CP041933.1, on the reverse strand, counting down.
CCCGTTGACCGCCATGTCCAGCGGGTTTTCGGTAGTTTGCAGGCTGCCGGCGACGAAGCTTTTCTGGGTACCGACAATGCGCACACCTGTACCTACCTGCAGGCCCGAGGGTAGCTCGCTGTCCTGGGTAGACTGGGCGCCAGGCTGGCGTTTCACCTGGTAGAGCAGGTCGGCGAATTCGGCACGATCACGCTTGAAGCCGGTGGTCGAGACGTTGGCCAGGTTGTTGGAAATGACCGTCAGGTTGGTGTCCTGTGCGGACAGGCCGGTTTTAGCGACCCAAAGAGCCGGAAGCATGTAATTTCTCCTCGTGCGCCTGTTTTACGGCACGCGTTCAAAAGTGATTAGCCGATTTGCAAAACCCGAGCCATGGCTTCGTCGCCTTCCTTGGCCGTGTTCATCATCTTGACGTGCAGTTCGAACTGGCGTGACAACGCCAGCACCGAGGTCATTTCCTCGACCGCGTTGACGTTGCTGCCTTCCAGAAAGCCCGACACGACCCGTACATTCACGTCGGCATCGGCCGGCTGGCCAGACGTGGTGTGGATCAAGCCGTCCAGGCCCTTCTTCAGGCCCTTGATGTCGGGGTTGACCAGCTTGATGCGGTCAACCTCGGCAATCACCCGCGGGTCTTCGCCCATGGAGCGGATACTGAGGGTGCCATCAGCGCCGACCTCCACCTTCTGCTCGGGCGGTACGGCGATCGGGCCACCGTTGCCGATCACCGGCATGCCATTGCCGGCGCGCAGCACGCCAAGGGCATCGATGTTCAAGCTACCGGTGCGCACATAGGCTTCGCTGCCGTCGGGGGCCTGTACCGCGATGAAACCGTTGCCGGTCACCGCCACGTCCAGGTCACGGCCGGTTTCCACCAGGGGCCCCTGGGTGAAATCGGTCGCAGGCCGTTCGGTCATGGCGAATGCGCGCGCCGGGAAGCTGTCACCGAACACCGGCATCGAGCGGGCCTGTTCCAGGTCGCGCTGAAAACCATTGGTGGAAACGTTCGCCAGGTTGTTGGCGTGGGCCTTCTGCGCCAGCGCGTTCTGGCTGGCACCGGTCATGGCCACATAAAGCAACTTGTCCACAGTATCTCCTTCTGCGCGTCGCTGCCGCGCTGTCACTGGGCAGGTTCAAAGCAATAATCGAACCAAGTCTGAAACAGCCGGTTTACGGGGCTTGCAGCGTGCCACGGGGCAGTAACCGTCAGTTTGTCGGCGGATAATTGCCGCCTGCGGCAAGGTAGGCTCAATGGCTGCGGCAAGCTGCGTTGTTGTAGGGGCCGGCATGGCGTACCCAGCCCTTGCCCGGGTTGTGGGGCACACACAGGTAGCGGCCGGTGACCAGGCTTTGCCATAAGTAGAACGGGGCGGGAGCGGCCGAAAGCGGCAAAGCCATGGCCAGCAGGGCTATCAGCATTAGCCTTGTCATGAGCGTCAACCTTTCAGAATGTGGGACCGCCTTGCGGCCCATCGCGATAAAAGGCTGCGCCTCCAGGGAATCGCGATCACCTGTAGGCGCAGCCTTTTGTCGCGCAGGGCTGCTGTGCAGCCCCAGGCATCATCAAGTCATCTGGATGATGGTCTGCATGATGGTGCTTTCGGTGGAAATGGTCTTGGCGTTGGCCTGGTAGTTGCTCTGCGCCTTGATCAGGTTGACCAGCTCGCCGGTCAGGTCGACGTTGGAATCTTCCAACGCGCCACCCGTAATCTGACCCAAAGTACCGGTATCAGGGGCGCCGATCACCGGCACGCCCGAGGCGTAGGATTCCTTCCAGTTGGTGCCGCCAATCGGCGTCAGGCCTTGCAGGTTGGCGAAATTGGCAATCGCCACCTGGCCGATCACCTTGTCCTTGCCGTTGGTGAAGCTGGCGAACAGGTAGCCGTTCTGGTCGATACTCAACCCGGACAGCTCGCCTGTGGCGAAGCCGTCCTGGGTCTTGGCGATTTCAGCGGATGAGGCGTTGTACTGGGTGGCGCCGAGCATGTCCAGCTTGACGCCATCGGCGTTGGCGACGGCGCCATTGGCCGACCACTCGCCAGCGGCATTTTTCTGCGCCGGAATCCAGTCGTTGAGCTGGAAGATCTTGTCTTCACCAATGCTCAGGCCGCCGACCACGTCACCCGCAGCCATGGCGTCCTTGTCCAGCGTGCCATCGGACTTGAACGGCACGGCGTTGACCAAGGGCGTGGTAGAAGCCGGGTTAGCCGGGTTGCGCCCATCGATGGTGGTGTGCATGGACCAGGTATTGGTAACGTCGTCCTTGATGAAGTACTGATTCATCTGGTGTTCGTTGCCCTGGCTGTCATACACCGGGGTATTGAAGGTGAAGTTGTAGGAACTGGCGTTGGTCGGATCGAACGGCGTGACCGACGGGGCGGTGGCACCCGAGTTGAGGTTGATCTTCTCGGTGATGAGGCTGGTCGGCTTCGGCGTCAGGTTGGACGTGTCGATTTGCAGGTCGGTCAGAACACCCTGGATGATCTTGCCGTCCTCACCGACCGCATAGCCCTGCAGGTTTGCCCCGCCGGCATTGACCACATAGCCTTCCTTATCGCTGTAGAACGCGCCGGCACGGGTGTAGATCTTCGAACCGTTGTCATTCAGGGCGAAGAAACCGTTGCCATCGATGGCCATGTCCAGCGCCTGGCCGGTGGCATTGATGTTGCCCGGGGTGAACAGCTGGGAAACCGCGGCGGTCTTGACGCCGGTGCCGATCACGCTCTTGCCGGCACTGGTACCCCGAATGGAGTTGGAGTACTGGTCGGCGAACTCGGCACGCGACGATTTGAAACCGGTGGTGGCGACGTTGGCAATGTTGTTGCCGGTAACGTTAAGGGCCTTGTTCGCTGCATAGAGGCCGCTAAGGCCGATGTTGAAAGACATGTGTAACTCCTGTCGTTTTGCTCAGGCCCTAGATGCCGATGCTTTGAATTTTGGAAAGCGCAACACTGCCCAGCCCGGCCAGGTTGAGCATCATTTCCGATCCGTTGGTACCCATGGTCACGCTGGTCACCGACGCTGGCAGGTTGGTGGTCATGCTGGTGGCCTGGCCATCGATCGAGGCCGTGGCCTTGAAGGTATAGGTCCCGGCAGCCGCGACTTCACCGTCATCGTCCAGGCCGTCCCAGGTAAAGTCGATACTGCCGGCTTTCTGGGTACCCAGGTCGATGGTCCGCACCAGCTTGTCGTCCTTGTCGTAGATGCCCACCGAAGTCGAAGTACTGGACGAGGTCAGGTTGACCGAACCTCGCAGGTCCTTGCTGGTGTCGACAACGGCTTTGTCGGTCTGCACGACCACATTGCGCCCCACCAGGGAAGAAGCCTGCAGGGCTTGGGAAGACTGCAGCCCAGCGGCGATGTAGGTCACTGCATCATTGAGCGACTGCATGCTTTCCAGGCTGCTGAACTGCGCCAACTGGGCGACGAACTCGCCGTTTTCCTGCGGGTCGAGCGGGTTCTGGTTCTGCATCTGGGTTACCAGCAACTGCAGAAACGCATCCTTGCCCAGTGCACTGCCGGCAGCACCGGTTGAGCTGTCGGTTTTCGACGTCTGCTTCTGCAGCGAGGTGAGGTACGCGCTGCCAGCGTCTGTCGTGGAATTGGTGGTGGTCATGTCGGCTTCCTATCACTGCCCCAGGGTCAGCACTTTCTGCATCATGCTCTTGGCCGTGTTCATCAGCTCGGCGTTGGTCTGGAACGCGCGGCTGGCCGAGATCATGTCAGCCATCTCCTCGACCACGTTGACGTTCGGGTAGTAGACATAGCCGTCCTTGTTCGCCGCCGGGTGGTTCGGCTCGTAGCGGGCTTCAAGGTTGCTCTGGTCTTCGACGATGCCCTTTACCTGCACGCCCTGCCCGGCTTCACCCTGGTCCTCGAACAGCGACTGGCTGCCGCCAGCCTGTGCATCTTGGAAGGTCGTGGCGAACACCGGATGGCGAGCGCGGTAGGTCTGGTCGATGCTCGACGAGACTGTCTCGGCGTTGGCGATGTTGGAAGCGACGGTGTTCAGGCGCGTGTTCTGCGCGCTCATGCCGCTACCGGCAATATTGAAGACACTGGAAAGGGACATGGTCATTCTCCCCGCAGGGCGGAAACCAGCCCTTTGAATTTACTGTTGAGCAAGGTGAAGCTGGCCTGGAAGCCAATGGCGTTTTCGGTGTAGTTCGACTGCTCGATCTGCGCGTCGACGGTGTTCTGGTCGATCGAAGGCTGCAGCGGCGTGCGGTATTTGAGCGTGTCGTCAGCAGCGACGGCCAGGCCTTCGGCTTCGATGTGCCGGCTGTTGGTCCGCTCCATGGCAAAGCGGCCACTTTGCTGCTTGCTGGTTTCGGCGGCGAGCACCGAAGAGAAGTCCATGTCACGCGCCTTGTAGTTGGGCGTGTCGGCGTTGGCAATGTTGTTGGCCAACACTTCGGCGCGCTGGGCGCGGAAGCCCAGGGCCTTTTCGTGAATGCCAAGCGCCTTGTCGAAACTGATGCTCATATCGGGGAAACCTTCAGAGGTTGACCGGAGTTTTGTTGAGCAAGCTATAGCAAGGGCTGTGCCAACCCCCCCTGCCCCCCGAAAATATAGGGTATGCGCGCGGCATGCTGTCAGCGTGATGCCAGAAAAGCGGCAAAGGCCTTCCGCCTTTGGCAGTGAAAGCGGCAATTGCCGGTTGGCAAAAGCGGCAAAACAAAAATTTGACGTCAGGGTTTTCCTGAGCCGGCCTCTTCGCGGGCATGCCCGCTCCCACAGGGGCCATGCAAGCCTGAAGGCGGTACAGGCAAACAAAAAGGCCGGCAACTTTCGTCGCCGGCCTTCTGCTTACTTGGCCTGGTAGATAATCCCCGGGCTGCATTGCACCATCTGGTAATGGTCCGGCAACCCGTTCAACGCCTCCGAGGCGCCGAGGAACAAGTAGCCACCCGGCTTCAGCGTGCTGTGGATACGCAGCAGGATGTCGCGCTTCACCTGCGCCGAGAAGTAGATCAACACGTTGCGGCAGAACACGATGTCGAACTTGCCCAGGCTGGCATAGCTGTCGAGCAGGTTGAAGGCACGAAACTCGACGCGGCTGCGGATCGCCGGCTTGACCGCCCAGCGCCCAGGCCCCTTGGGGTCGAAATAACGCTGCAGGCGCTCCTGGGACAAACCGCGGGCAATCGCCAGGCTGTCGTACTCACCGGTCTTGCAGTTGGTCAGCATGGTACCGGAGAGGTCGGTAGCCACGATTTGCGCACCCATCTTCAGCTGGCCGAGGTTGCTGCGCTCGAACTCGTCAATGGCCATCGAGATGGAATACGGCTCCTGGCCCGACGAGCAGGCGGCGGACCACATGCGCAGCCGCTGCCCAGGGTTGTTGCGAATGAACTCGGGGATAACCTTGTTCTTCAGCACTTCGAACGGATAGGTGTCGCGAAACCACAAGGTCTCGTTGGTGGTCATGGCATCGACCACCTGCTCGCGCAGGCCGCCGCGCGGCTGGGTCTGGATGCGCTGCACCAGCTCACCCAGGCTCTTGATGCCCTGTTGCTCCATCAGCTTGTTGAGACGGCTGGAAACCAGGTACTGCTTATTTTCCCCCAGCAGGATGCCACAGGCTTTCTCCAGGAAGACCCGGAACTGTTCGAAATCCAAATTACCCGTAGACACTACTGCCGCCTCTTTTCAATCACTGGTGCCAGGGCTTGCCCCGGCTGCTTCAATGCGCTGCCTTGATCCGGTCGACCACCCGCTGGGCCAGGTCGTCCGGCTTGAACTTGGCCAGGAAGTCATCAGCGCCGACCTTCTTGACCATCGCCTGGTTGAACACCCCGGAAAGCGAAGTATGCAGGCAGATGTGCAGTTTTTGCATGCGCGGGTCACTGCGAATTTCCGCGGTAAGCGTATAGCCGTCCATTTCCGGCATTTCAATGTCGGAGATCATCATCAGGAACTCCTCTTCCGGCTTCTTGCCCTCCTCTACCAGCTGGCGCAGGTAGTTCAAGGCCTGGCGGCCGTCATTGAGCGCCACCACTTCCACCCCGACGGTCTGCAGGCAGCGGCTGACCTGCTTGCGTGCCACCGACGAATCGTCGACGGTCAGCACCCGCAGCAGCACGGCCTTGTCCTGCACCTCGGCATCGACCACCCCGGCCGATACCGATTCGGAAGAAGGTGCCACCTCGGCCAGCACTTTCTCCACGTCGATGATCTCGACCATGCGGTTATCCACCCGGGTGACGGCGGTCAGGTAGTGGTCCCGGCCGGTACCCTTGGGTGGTGGGTGGATCTCTTCCCAGTTCATGTTGACGATGCGTTCGACCGAATGCACCAGAAAGCCCTGGGTCTTGGTGTTGTACTCGGTGATGATCACGAAACTCTTGCGCGTGTCTTCCTGCAGCGGTCGCAGCCCGGTCGCCATCGACAAGTCGAGGATCGGGATGGTCGCCCCACGAATGTTGGCCACCCCGCGCACCACCGGGTGCGCCTTGGGCAGCAGGGTCAGCGCAGGGCATTGCAGCACTTCCCTGACCTTGAATACGTTGATGCCGTAAAGCTGTTCGCCATTGAGGCGGAACAGCAGCAACTCCAGGCGATTCTGCCCCACCAGCTGCGTGCGCTGGTTGACCGAATCCATCACACCCGCCATGCCAGACTCCTTAACATTTCAGCCTTACGTTGCAACTCGAACAGTGAGTCGGCACGGGCTTTGCTTTTTTGAGCGTCATGTACACGAAAACGACATTTTTCCGACGATTGACGCGCCTGCTGACTGGCTCGCTGGCCACGCTGTGCCTGCTGATGCCCGGCGTTCGCACGCTAGCGGACGCGTTCACCTTGCCTGAACAGCTTATCGGTGTCACCCAAGGGTTTCTTGAATTTACCGTCGAAGATTATCTGACCAGTACCCAGACCGCCGGCCGCTATGAAATCGAGGTCAGCTCGCTGGACCCGCGCCTGCGCATGCCGTTGTGCAGCCAGCAACTGGACGCCTCGCTGGAAAGCCCCGCGCAGCCACTGGGCCGGGTGACCGTGCGGGTGCGCTGCAATGGCGCCGCGCCGTGGACGGTATTCGTTCCCGCCACGGTGCGGCTGTTCCGCGACGTGGTGGTGGTAACCCGCCCGCTCAAGCGTGACAACGTCGTTGGTGAAGGCGACGTGGCCCTGCGCGAACGGGATGTCGGCACCCTGGGCCAGGGCTTCCTCAGCGAACTAGACCAAGCCGTGGGCATGAAGATGCTGCGCCCCACGGTGATCGACCAGGTGCTCACCCCGCAGCACCTGGAGCAGGCCGAGGTGGTGCGCAAGGGTGATCAGGTGGTCATCGTGGCGCGCAGCGGTAGCCTGAGCGTGCGCATGCCAGGCGAAGCCCTGAGCAAGGGCGGCCTCAGCGAGCAGATAAGGGTACGCAACCTCAATTCGAAACGGGTGGTCAAGGCCAGGGTCACCGGCCCTGGCCAGGTCGAGGTCAGCATGTAGACCAATCGCCAGAAGGCGCTGGCGGTGCGGAACCGCATTTCCTAAACTGTGTCAGAAAACGGGTGGCGAGCTTGCTGACAGGCGGCAACGCATTTGTGCCTAAAGTTTCTATCGGGTTGGCCGAAAACAAGGCAAGCGTCCAAATACCCAGAGGTTTCTGATCATGGTCATCGACTTCAGTCGTTTGAATAACTCTCCGTCCGTCACGGGCGGCGTGCGCGGTAACAGCGCCACCGGCGGCGCCGAAAAACCGGCAGCCAGCCAGGAAGCGGTGAAAGACACCGGCGCCAGCGGAGAAGCGGTACACCTCAGCCAAGAGGCCCAGCAGTTGCAGAAGATCAGCGACAAGCTGCGCGACGAACCGGTGGTCAACAGCGCCCGTGTGGCTCAGTTGAAACAGGCTATCGCCGACGGCAGCTACCAGGTCGATGCCGGCCGGGTCGCCAGCAAACTGCTTGATTTCGAAGCCCAGCGCTGACCGAGCGGCGCGCTGACTTCACGGACGCTAGAAAAGCCAAGAGTTAGCCATGCACGACACCACTTTGCTGCAACTGATCGAAGATGACATTGCCCCGATGCAGGAACTGCTAGACCTTCTGCACAAGGAAGCGATCGCCCTGCACGGCCGCGACATGCCGCTGCTGGAGCAGATCCTGGCGCGCAAGCAGTCGCTGATCATCTTGCTCGAACAGCATGGCCAGCGCCGCAGCCAGTTGCTTGCCAGCCTGGGGCTGAGTGCCGATCGCAGCGGCGTGCAGGCCATGGCCGCGCAGTCGCCGCACGGTGATGTGCTGTTGCAGCGGCTGGATATGCTGGCGCAACTGATGGATGAGTGCCAACAGATCAACCAGACCAATGGCCGTATCATCCAGGTGCAGCAACACGTCACCAATAACCAGATCCGCATCCTTCAAGGCGGCGATTCACCGTCGCTGTACAATAGCCGTGGCGGCACATCGCTGCTGAGCAAGCCACGCGCCCTCAGCCAAGTCTGATTTTTCTATCAAGGCACGGAACATACTGGCAAAATGCCGTTACTTGCGTGAGTCGCTTTTGCCTGGAGAACGATAAGCCGTGTTCAATGAATCAGATGCCCCGCAACCGCCAAAGGTGCTGAGCACCCCTTTGGAGATTGCGGCCAACTTGCGGCAACTGCAAGAAAGCCACGACCCGCTGATCATCACCTTCCATGACCGCAGCCACCGCTTCCAGAGCTACGTGACGCACGTGGACCGTGAAAGCAACACCCTGGCGCTGGATGAAATGATCCCCCGTGACGGCGAGAAGTTCATCGAGAGCGGTGAACACTTCCGTGTCGAAGGCTTCCACGACGGCGTGCGTATTGCCTGGGAATGCAACCACGCACTGAAGATCAGCGAAGTCAACGGCCACCGCTGCTACAGCGGCCCCTTGCCAGTCGAGATGACCTACCACCAGCGCCGCAATGCCTTCCGCGCCGCGCTTAAGCTGTCGCAACTGGTCGACGTGATCCTTGACGGTACCCACCTCAAAGGCAACGGTGCCCTGCGCGGCAAGCTGCTGGACATCTCCGCCACCGGCTGCAAACTGCGCTTCGAGGGCGATGTCGAAAGCCGCCTGCAACTGGGCCAGGTGTATGAGCGCTTCAAGGCGGGTAACCCGCTGGGCCTGGTCGACACCATGGTCGAGCTGCGCCACCTGCATTACGAAGAGCGCATCAACACCACCTTTGCCGGCGTACGCTTCCACAACCTCAGCGGCCCGGCACAGCGCAAGGTCGAGAGTTTCGTGTACCAGCTGCAGCGTGAGGCGCGGCGGTTCGACAAAGACGACTACTGACCGTCGGCTGGTTGAAGCAGAAACGCCACCTTTCGAGGTGGCGTTTTCGTTTGTGTTTCTCCAGTGCTGGCCCCTTCGCGGGCTCGCCCGCTCCCACAGGTATTGCACTGCCCTTGAGGCTGGCGGTGACCCTGTGGGAGCGGGCAAGCCCGCGAAGAGGCCAGCACAGGCTTACACTGACTTGCTCGCGTCTTCAGCCTCGGGCGCCTGTTGCTCGGCCCCCTTCTCTTCCGCCTCGGTATCCTCTGCCGCCACCGGTGCCTGCATTACATCCTGCACGGTCTGCTCATCCACGCGCGGGTCCAGGGCCGCCGACAATGGCGAACCGGCCGCCGGCATCGCCACGTGACCAAGCGGTGCGTCCTGCACCTGGTGTAAGCCGGTAACCGCCTTCGGCCGGATGCGCCACACCAGCACCAGCGCAAAGAACACGAAGAAGGCATACAGCATCTGCGCGCCCAGCACCTTCATCAGCACGCCAGCCGCCAATGGCCCGATACAGGCGCCAACGCCGTAAGTCACCAGCAGCATCGCGGTCAACGACACCCGCCGCTCACTTTCCACGTGGTCGTTGGAAAACGCCACCGCCAGCGGATACAGGCAGAACTGCAACAGCGAAATCACGAAGCCGATGCCGAACAGCAACTCCAGCGGCACGCTGGGCAGTACCGCCAACGGCGCTGCCGCCAGTGCCAGGCCCACCGCCACGCTGCGGATCAGTACCGCCCGGTCGTAACGGTCGGACAACCAGCCCAGCGGCCACTGCACCAGCAGGCCGGCAAAGATGCAGCTACCCATGAACAAACCGATCTGCTCCGTACTCATGCCCTGGCTGGAGGCATACAACGGCGCCAGGCCGTAGAACGAACCCACGATCAGCCCCGAGCCGAGCACGGTGCTGAGCGACTGCGGCACGCGCTTGATGAAGAATTTCGGCTCCATCGGGGCCGGGCGCAAGGGTGCCGGGTGAATACGCCGGGTCATGGCCACCGGCACCAGGCACAGGGCAAAGCACATAGCCACCAGCATCAGTAATTCCGGGCCAAGCGCCGGGTGCACCACCAAAATCAGCTGGCCGAGCACCAGGCCCAGGTACGAGGCAATCATGTACCCGCTGAACACCGCGCCGCGGTGCTTCACATCCGCCTGCTCGTTGAGCCAACTCTCGATGACCATGTACTGGCACATCATGCCCAGGCCAACAATCATGCGCAGGCCGACCCACGCCGGCAGCCAGTCGGTCAGGCCATGGCCGAGCACCGCCGCGCCAACGATGCCGGCGCAGGTGGCATAGGCACGTATGTGCCCGACCCGACCGATCAGCCGGTGGCCGACCTTGCCGCCCACTGCCAGGCCAAAGTAGTTGGCCGCCATCAAGGCACCGACCCACAGGCTGTCGACGTGGTCGGCAGCCAGGCGCAAGGCGAGGTAGGTACTGAGCAGACCCGAGCCGATCAACATCATCAGCGCGGCGAAATACAACGACTGAAACGGCTTCCATACATTTCGCATAGGTACCGAGGAGCTCCCTGGTCAGGTGGCGGGCTGCTAGCAGCATAAGGGCAAAACCCGCTCGGCGCAGGCCCCCTTGAGCGATTTGCCGCCATGGCGGCGTGTCCGGTGCAGGTGGTGTCGCGATCAGGCTGGTACTGCCAGCACGCGCTGTTTGGCACGGCTGCTGGCGACCTAGCCTTCGATGAATTCGCAGTTCAACAGTTCCCACGCCAACGGCGCTGCATGGCTCACTCGCGCAAGGTCATGCCATTGGCTGGCAGCGGCAGGGCGGTTTTATAGCGCACCTGCTTCAGGGCAAAACTCGAGCGAATATTGGCCACCCCCGGCAACCGGGTCAGGTAATCGAGAAACCGCTCCAGCGCCTGGATGCTTGGCAGCAGTACCCGCAGCAGGTAGTCCGGGTCACCGGTCATCAGGTAGCACTCCATCACCTCGGGTCGCTCGGCGATTTCTTCCTCGAAGCGATGCAGCGACTGCTCCACCTGTTTCTCCAGGCTGACATGAATGAACACGTTCACATCCAGCCCCAGCACTTCGGGCGACAACAACGTCACCTGCTGCCGAATCACGCCAAGCTCTTCCATGGCCCGCACCCGGTTGAAACAGGGCGTGGGCGACAGGTTCACCGAGCGTGCCAGCTCGGCGTTGGTGATGCGGGCGTTCTCCTGCAGGCTGTTGAGAATGCCGATATCGGTACGATCGAGTTTGCGCATGAGACAAAATCACCGGTTTTTTTTGGTTATACGGAATGTTTATCTGCCGCGCACAGCAAAGGCAATCAACTTGAGAGAAAAATTCTCCTGCCGGGCCACTAAGATGTAGGTGACGCTGACCTGCCAGTCACAAGCCGGCACTCAGCGGCGGCCGCTTCAAAGCTCACAAAAACAAATACCCGAGCGAGCGTAAAAAGCATGAACGAGTACGCCCCCCTGCGTTTGCATGTGCCCGAGCCCACCGGCCGGCCAGGCTGCCAGACCGATTTTTCCTACCTGCGCCTGAACGACGCAGGTCAAGCCCGCAAGCCTCCTGTGGATGTCGATGCTGCCGACACCGCCGACCTTTCCTACAGCCTGGTCCGCGTCCTTGACGAGCAAGGTAACGCTCAGGGCCCGTGGGCTGCAGACATCGACCCGCAGGTCCTGCGCCAGGGCATGCGCGCCATGCTCAAGACCCGGGTGTTCGACAGCCGCATGGTGGTTGCCCAGCGCCAGAAGAAGATGTCTTTCTACATGCAGAGCCTGGGCGAGGAAGCCATCGGCAGCGGCCAGGCACTGGCATTGAACCGCACCGACATGTGCTTCCCCACCTACCGCCAGCAAAGCATCCTGATGGCCCGCGACGTGTCACTGGTGGACATGATCTGCCAGTTGCTGTCCAACGAGCGCGATCCGCTCAAGGGCCGCCAGCTGCCGATCATGTACTCGGTACGCGAGGCCGGCTTCTTCACCATCAGCGGCAACCTGGCCACCCAGTTCGTGCAAGCCGTCGGCTGGGCGATGGCCTCGGCGATCAAGGGCGATACCAAGATCGCCTCGGCGTGGATCGGCGACGGCGCCACCGCCGAGTCGGACTTCCACACCGCCCTGACCTTCGCTCACGTGTACCGGGCGCCGGTCATTCTCAACGTGGTCAACAACCAGTGGGCCATCTCGACCTTCCAGGCCATTGCCGGTGGCGAATCGACCACCTTCGCCGGCCGCGGCGTGGGCTGCGGCATCGCCTCGCTGAGGGTCGACGGCAACGACTTCGTCGCGGTGTATGCCGCCTCGCGCTGGGCCGCCGAACGCGCGCGCCGTGGCATGGGCCCCAGCCTGATCGAGTGGGTCACCTACCGCGCCGGCCCGCACTCGACCTCTGACGACCCGTCCAAGTACCGCCCCGCCGATGACTGGAGCCACTTCCCGCTGGGTGACCCGATCGCCCGGCTTAAGCAGCACCTGATCAAGATCGGCCACTGGTCCGAAGAAGAACACCAGGCCACCACCGCCGAATTTGAAGCGGCGGTGATCGCCGCGCAGAAAGAGGCCGAGCAATACGGCACCCTGGCCAACGGTCATATCCCGAGCGCTGCCTCGATGTTCGAGGACGTGTACAAAGAAATGCCCGACCACCTGCGCCGCCAACGCCAGGAACTGGGGGTTTGACATGAACGACCACAACAACAGCATCAACCCGGAAACCGCCATGGCCACCACCACCATGACCATGATCCAGGCCCTGCGCTCGGCCATGGATGTCATGCTTGAACGCGACGACAATGTAGTGGTGTACGGCCAGGACGTCGGCTACTTTGGCGGCGTGTTCCGCTGCACCGAGGGCCTGCAGGCCAAGTACGGCAAGTCGCGCGTATTCGACGCGCCGATCTCCGAGAGTGGTATCGTCGGCACCGCGGTAGGCATGGGCGCCTACGGTTTGCGCCCGGTGGTGGAAATCCAGTTTGCCGACTACTTCTACCCTGCCTCTGACCAGATCGTTTCCGAAATGGCCCGCCTGCGTTACCGCTCGGCCGGTGAATTCATCGCCCCGCTGACCCTGCGCATGCCCTGCGGCGGCGGCATTTACGGTGGCCAGACCCACAGCCAGAGCCCGGAAGCCATGTTCACCCAGGTGTGCGGCCTGCGTACGGTCATGCCATCGAACCCGTACGACGCCAAGGGCCTGCTGATCGCCTCGATCGAATGCGACGACCCGGTGATTTTCCTGGAGCCCAAGCGCCTGTACAACGGCCCGTTCGACGGCCACCACGACCGCCCCGTGACACCCTGGTCGAAACACCCGCACAGTGCCGTGCCCGACGGCTACTACAGCGTACCGCTGGACAAGGCCGCCATTGCCCGGCCAGGCAATGACGTGACCGTGTTGACGTACGGCACCACCGTGTACGTCGCCCAGGTGGCAGCCGAAGAGAGCGGCGTCGATGCCGAAGTGATCGACCTGCGCAGCCTCTGGCCGCTGGACCTCGAGGCCATTGTCACATCGGTGAAAAAAACCGGCCGCTGCGTGGTAGTGCACGAGGCCACCCGCACCTGTGGCTTTGGTGCCGAACTGGTGTCGCTGGTGCAGGAGCACTGCTTCCACCACCTGGAGGCGCCAATCGAGCGTGTCACCGGCTGGGACACCCCCTACCCTCACGCACAGGAATGGGCTTACTTCCCTGGGCCTTCGCGGGTAGGCGCGGCATTGAAAAAGGTCATGGAGGTCTGAATGGGCACGCACGTCATCAAGATGCCGGACATTGGCGAAGGCATTGCGCAGGTCGAGTTGGTGGAATGGTTCGTCAAGGTCGGCGACACCATCGCCGAAGACCAGGTGGTGGCCGATGTCATGACCGACAAGGCAACTGTGGAAATCCCTTCGCCGGTCAGTGGCAAAGTATTGGCCTTGGGCGGCCAACCCGGGGAAGTGATGGCGGTCGGCAGCGAGCTGATCCGCATCGAGGTGGAAGGCAGCGGTAACCATGTGGATGTGCCGCAGGCCAAACAGGTGGAAACTGCAGCTGCGCCGGCAGCGCCGCAGGAACCCGTTAAACCGGTCGCCTGCCAGGCACCGGCCAACCATGAAACCGCGCCCATCGTGCCGCGTCAGCCGGGCGACAAGCCGCTGGCTTCGCCCGCCGTGCGCAAGCGCGCCCTGGATGCGGGTATCGAACTGCGCTACGTGCATGGCAGCGGCCCGGCCGGGCGCATTCTGCACGAAGACCTCGACGCCTTCATGAGCAAGCCGCAAAGCAGCACTGGGCAGGCGCCGAATGGCTATGCCAAGCGCACCGACAGCCAGCAGGTGCCGGTGATCGGCCTGCGCCGCAAGATTGCCCAGCGCATGCAGGACGCCAAGCGCCGGGTCGCGCACTTCAGCTACGTGGAAGAAATCGACGTCACGGCCCTCGAAGCCCTGCGCCAGCAACTCAACAGCAAGCACGGCGACAGCCGCGGCAAACTCACCCTGCTGCCGTTCCTGGTGCGTGCGCTGGTGGTGGCGCTGCGTGATTTCCCGCAGATCAACGCGACCTACGACGACGAAGCGCAGGTCATCACCCGCCATGGTGCGGTGCATGTCGGCATCGCTACGCAAGGGGACAACGGGCTGATGGTGCCGGTGCTGCGCCACGCCGAAGCAGGCAGCCTGTGGGCCAACGCCAGCGAGATCACACGCCTGGCCCATGCCGCGCGCAACAACAAGGCCAACCGCGAAGAACTGTCCGGTTCGACCATCACCCTGACCAGCCTCGGAGCGCTGGGCGGTATCGTCAGCACGCCCGTGGTGAACACGCCGGAGGTGGCGATCGTCGGCGTCAACCGCATGGTCGAGCGGCCGGTGGTGATCGACGGCCAGATCGTCGTGCGCAAGATGATGAACCTGTCCAGCTCGTTCGACCACCGGGTGGTCGATGGCATGGACGCCGCCCTGTTCATCCAGGCCGTGCGTGGCCTGCTCGAACAACCTGCCTGCCTGTTCGTGGAGTGATCATGCAACAAACCCTACAAACCACCTTGCTGATCATCGGCGGCGGCCCTGGCGGCTATGTCGCGGCCATCCGCGCCGGGCAACTGGGCATACCCACGGTGCTGGTCGAGGGCCAGGCGCTGGGCGGCACTTGCCTGAACATCGGCTGCATCCCGTCCAAGGCACTGATCCACGTGGCCGAGCAGTACCACCAGGCCACCCGCTACACCGAAGCCTCGCCGCTGGGCATCAGCGTGGCTTCGGCGCGCCTGGACATCGGCCAGAGCGTGTCCTGGAAGGACGGCATCGTCGACCGCCTGACCACCGGGGTCGCCGCCTTGCTGAAAAAAAACGGAGTCAAGGTTGTGCATGGCTGGGCCAAGCTGCTCGACGGCAAGCAGGTCGAGGTCGATGGCCAACGTATCCAGTGCGAACACCTGCTACTGGCCACCGGCTCCAGCAGCGTTGAACTGCCGATGCTGCCGCTGGGTGGCGCGGTCATTTCCTCCACCGAAGCGCTGGCACCCAAAGCCCTGCCCCAACACCTGGTGGTGGTGGGCGGTGGTTACATCGGCCTGGAGCTGGGTATCGCCTATCGCAAACTGGGCGCGCGGGTCAGCGTGGTGGAAGCGCGCGAGCGCATTATGCCGACTTACGACACTGAACTGACGGCACCGGTGGCCGAGTCGCTGAAAAAGCTGGGCATCGCCTTGCACCTGGGCCATACCGTCGAGGGTTACCGAGATGGCTGCCTGCTGGCCAATGATGGCCAGGGTGGGCAGTTGCGCCTGGAGGCTGACCAGGTACTGGTGGCGGTCGGCCGCCGACCACGCACCCGCGGCTTCAACCTGGAATGCCTGGACCTGAAGATGAACGGCGCCGGCATCGCCATCGACGAGCGCTGCCAGACCAGCATGCACAATGTCTGGGCCATCGGTGACGTGGCTGGCGAGCCGATGCTGGCGCATCGGGCCATGGCCCAAGGCGAGATGGTGGCCGAGATCATCGCCGGCAAAACCCGCCGTTTCGAGCCGGCAGCCATTGCCGCCGTGTGCTTCACCGACCCGGAAGTGGTGGTAGTCGGCAAAACCCCGGAGCAGGCCAGCCAGCAGGGCCTGGACTGCATCGTCGCGCAGTTCCCGTTTGCTGCCAATGGCCGGGCCATGAGCCTGGAGTCGAAAAGCGGTTTCGTGCGCGTGGTGGCGCGCCGTGACAACCATCTGATCGTGGGTTGGCAGGCGGTTGGCGTGGCCGTTTCCGAGCTGTCCACGGCGTTTGCCCAGTCGCTGGAGATGGGCGCATGCCTGGAGGATGTGGCCGGTACCATCCATGCCCACCCGACACTGGGTGAGGCGGTACAGGAAGCGGCACTGCGCGCCTTGGGGCACGCCCTGCATATCTGACACTGAAGCGGCCAAGGCCGATTTGGCCCGCTGCGCCGTGAGGCGCCGCGGGTCTTTTTTTTACTCACGGGGTCGGCACAGGCTACTCGGCTATGGCGTTCTTGCCATTGCCCTTGGCCCGGTACAGCGCCTGGTCCGCCCGCGCCAGCAGCTCGACCTGGTCTTCCCCGCCGCGCCGCTGTACCACGCCGTAGCTCATGGTCAGCTGGCAGTCGCCCACCGGCTCCAGCTGCTGTACGGCCTGGCGCAGGCGCGTTGCCACGTCCAACGCTTCGCTCAGGGCGGTCTGCGGCAGCACGATGATGAACTCGTCACCCCCCCAACGCGCCAACAGGTCAAAATCACGCAGGCAGCTGCGCAGGTTTTCCGCCACCTGCACCAATGCCCTGTCACCCTGCGCGTGGCCATAGCGGTCATTGATCGGCTTGAAATCATCCATGTCCATGGCAATCAGCGACAACGGCTGGCGAAAGCGCTGAGCGCGCTGACACTCCAGTTGCAGCTCCTTTTCCAGACGGTAGCGACTGGCGACGCGGGTCAGGGCATCGCGTTCGGCCAGCTCGCGGTTTTCATCCAGCTGGCGCTGCAACTGCTGGTTGACCCAGGACAATTCGCGGGTGCGTTCGGCAACCAGGCTCTCCAGTGATTGGTTCTTCTGTTGCAGCTGCGCAACCAGGCGCTTGCCAGCGTCAATGTTGCGGTGCGCACCGAGCATGCGTGCCACCGAGCCATCGGCGTTGCGGTCGATGATGTAGCCAGTGTCCTCGATCCACAGGTAACTGCCATCCTGGCAGCGGCAACGGTACTCGATAAGGTAACGCTCGGTGCGCTGCTCGATGTAGGCCTCGAAATGCGCCATCACCCGGGGGTAGTCTTCGGGATGGATCACACTTTCCCAGGTGAATACCGAGTTGGCCTTGGAATGGTTGGCATAGCCCAGCATGGCGTACCAACCGGGGTTGCGATAAACGTAGCCGGTGTTGGCGTTCCAGTCCCAGATGCCATCGCTGACCAACTCGAACAAGGTGTGCAACTGCTGCTCGCTGAAGCCGGGGGGCGCCGGCCTGGTTTCCTGATTCATGCGCTCTCCCTGATGCCCAGCAACTGCGTGCCCATCAAGGGGCTGCCGACATTATGTGTTTGCCGCAGGCGGCAAGATCATGTCTGTCAGTGGCAAGCATAAGCCTGGCGCTGGGAGACCGGAAGAGATCCAACGGCGTATATTTTTACCGGCCATGACGGCCTGATCGGGGGCAAGCCTCAGGGCTTTGGAGAGGTAGGCAAACAGAGGGGGAAATGGCGTCCCAGGCAGGAATTGAACCTGCAACCTTCCCCTTAGGAGGGGGATGCTCTATCCAATTGAGCTACTGAGACGCAAACACCGGCAGCGAGCGCTGCACAGCGGGACGGCGAGCATGTTAACCAGCATGCCAGCGTTTGTCATGCCTGTACCGGGCTTTTTCGCGTAATCCTTTTCTGGCACTACGTTGCCCCGGGCAGCACGCCCGTTTCGCGCAGCAGTGTGAACAGGCCGGCGACGGCTGTTTCCAGGCGGTTGGAATTGTCCAGCACATGCACGGTGGGGTCGCTGGTGTGCTGTAAACGTGCATTACGGGCCAGGCGCTGCTCGATTTGCGCCGCCGTTTCCCGCCCGCGGGCCAACAAGCGCTCGCGCAGCACTTCGGGGCTGACTTCGACCAGCACCGCCAACAGGTCCGGGTAACGCGCACGGGCTTCGGCCAAATAGGCGCGCGAGCCATTGACCAGCACCGGCCTGCCCGCCTGCAGCCAGGCGTCCACCTGCACCGCAATGCCATAGTCCAGCCCATTGGCCTGCCAATGCATGGCGAACGCGCCCTGCGCGAGCAGGGCCGCAAATTGCTGCGGGGTAACGCCATGGGCCGCTTCGCCCCGCGCTTCTGCCGAGCGGGTAATGACCCTGCGGGCGATTTCCACGCCGGCGGCAGCCAGTTGCTCACGGGAAGCTTCCAGGATGGAATCCTTCCCGGACCCTGACGGGCCCATCAAAAATATCAGCCGCCCTGCCCCTGATCGGCGGTCGCTTGCGTCATGTTGCATAGCCACTATGCTCTATGGAGGGAACCCGGCGCATTCTAGGGGTTTTCCTGGTCTTTTGCTGTTTTTTACCAGTTTTTGACGGCAAAAGGCTGACGGTCAGGCGAGCCGGAGCATGTAAAACTTTTCAAACCAGTACTCATTTCTGATAATTGGTACTGGCACAAAGCCTTTACCCGGCTCACTATTTGTCACAGAATTGACGCCAAGGAAACGGCGACCTTGAGGCAAGATGAGCATCCAATTTTCACTGACGGTTGAACATTTTGTCGCCACGACGGTCGTATTTTCACCCCCGTGCGGCCAATTTGAGAACCGCTTCCCCTGAACCAAAATCCGGTCAATTTATATGCGCCCAATGAAACAGGCTATTTATTCGAGCCGCACCGCTGACAAGTTCGTCGTCCGCCTGCCAGACGGAATGCGTGAGCGCATTGCCGAGGTAGCGCGCAACCATCACCGCAGCATGAACTCCGAAATCATCGCACGCCTGGAGCAGAGCCTTATCCAGGAAGGCGCGTTGGGTGACGAGCTGAGCATGCGCCTGGACAGCCCGGAGCTGTCCCTGCATGAACGCGAGTTGCTGCAACGTTTCCGTCAGCTGTCCCACCGCCAGCAAAACGCCTTGGTTGCGCTGATCGCGCACGATGCAGAGATGGCAGCCGACGCTTCCTGAAGGTTGCCAGCGGATACAAAAAAGCCAGCGTCAGCTGGCTTTTTTGTGGGTCACTACAGGGAATTCGCCCCCGGTAGGAGCGGCCTTGTGTCGCGATGGGGCGCGCAGCGGCCCCGGGTTCTGGCGTCACAGCCGACATTGCCGGGGCCGCGCTGCGACCCTTTCGCGACACAAGGCCGCTCCTACAGGGATCGCGTAAGGCAAGAAAGGGGTTACAGCAAGAATAGCGTCGCCAGCCCCAGGAAGATGAAGAACCCGCCACTGTCGGTCACAGCCGTGATCATCACACTCGCGCCCATCGCCGGGTCCCGCCCCAGTCGCGCAAGGGTCATCGGGATAAGCACGCCCATCAGCGCGGCCAGCAACAGGTTGAGGGTCATCGCTGCGGTCATCACCACCCCCAATGACCAGCTGCCATACAGCCAGAAAGCCACCGCACCGATCACCCCGCCCCACACCAGGCCGTTGATCAGCGATACCGCCAGCTCTTTACGCATCAAACGGCTGGTATTGCCGGGCGACACCTGATCCAGCGCCATGGCACGGACGATCATGGTGATGGTCTGGTTACCGGAGTTGCCACCAATACCGGCAACGATCGGCATCAACGCGGCCAAGGCTACCAGTTTTTCAATCGAACCCTCGAACACGCCGATCACCCGCGAAGCCAGAAACGCGGTGATCAGGTTGATCGCCAGCCAGGCCCAGCGGTTGCGGAACGAACGCCAGACCGAGGCGAAGATGTCCTCTTCTTCGCGCAGACCGGCCATGTTGAGGACTTCGCTCTCGCTTTCCTCACGAATCAGGTCGACCATTTCGTCGATGGTCAAACGGCCGATCAGGCGCTCGCTCTTGTCGACCACCGGCGCCGATACCAGGTCGTAACGCTCAAAGGCCTGCGCGGCATCGTAGGCATCTTCCTCGGGCTGGAAAGACACGGGGTCGGTCGCCATGACCTCCGCGACTTTCTTCTCCGGGTCGTTGACCAACAGGCGCTTGATCGGCAACACCCCTTTGAGGATGCCGTCGTAATCGACCACGAACAGTTTGTCGGTATGGTTGGGCAGTTCTTTGAGGCGGCGCAGGTAGCGCAGCACCACTTCCAGGCTGACGTCTTCGCGGATGGTGACCATCTCGAAGTCCATCAGCGCACCGACCTGCTCCTCGTCGTAGCTCAGCGCGGAACGCACCCGCTCGCGTTGCTGGGCATCCAGCGTTTCCATCAGCTCGTGGACAACGTCACGCGGCAACTCAGGCGCCAGGTCAGCCAGTTCGTCGGCGTCCATTTCCTTGGCCGCCGCCAGCAGCTCGTGGTCGTCCATGTCGGCAATCAGCGACTGACGTACGGAGTCGGAGACTTCGAGCAGGATGTCGCCGTCGCGATCCGAGCGCACCAGCTGCCAGACCGTCAGGCGGTCTTCCAGGGGCAAGGCTTCGAGGATGTAGGCGACGTCGGCGGGGTGAAGGTCATCGAGCTTGCGCTGCAACTCGACGAGGTTCTGGCGGTGGACCAGGTTCTCGACCAGGTCGTTGTGCGCACCTTCCTGGCGGTGGGTCAGGTCTTCGACCACACGCTGGCGCTGCAGCAACTCGATCACCTGGGCTAGGCGATCCTGCAGGCTGTCCTGTGCTTTTTTTACTTCTACTTCGGTCATAGGCGAACTCCACTCCCAGCAGCGGAGCACGCCGGGAGAATCAATCGGTCAGATCTTTCGGTATGAATCGTGTTAGCGAGTAACTACTGGGTAAGTCCATGGTGGTTTTCCACAAGCCCCGGCGGGGCTGACGGGCGCAATCATACACTGCTAAAGCTGTCAGATCGCTTAAATTTTTGGCTAGAACAATCGTTTGCGCGATAAAGCTGGGACAACGCACGAAGCCAACAGTGCGACGGTTGTCACGGGTACGAAAGCACATTGAATTTCGCATATGTCGCGGCAGTGCGGCCTTGGGGCTGCGAAGCGCCACGGCCACGGCACAACCTTTACAGGAAAGCTTAGATGGCCATGGTCGACAATTCTGTGACACGCAGAAACAAAAAGCCCGCTCTGTTGAGCGGGCTTTTTGATGGGGTATGGCGGACTCAGCAGGATTCGAACCTGCGACCGCTCGGTTCGTAGCCGAGTACTCTATCCAGCTGAGCTATGAGTCCGTAATGGTAGTTTTAGACCAGATTACCACTGGTTGACTGAAGTAGCCTTGCAAGCAAAACCACTTCAAAAAGTGGCGGACTCAGCAGGATTCGAACCTGCGACCGCTCGGTTCGTAGCCGAGTACTCTATCCAGCTGAGCTATGAGTCCGCGATTGGCAGTTTTAGACCAGATACCGCTGGTTGACTGAAGCAGCCTTGCAAGCAAAACCACTTCAAAAAGTGGCGGACTCAGCAGGATTCGAACCTGCGACCGCTCGGTTCGTAGCCGAGTACTCTATCCAGCTGAGCTATGAGTCCGCGATTGGCAGTTTTAGACCAGATACCGCTGGTTGATTGAAGCAGCCTTGAAAACAAAGCCACTTCAAAAGTGGCGGACTCAGCAGGATTCGAACCTGCGACCGCTCGGTTCGTAGCCGAGTACTCTATCCAGCTGAGCTATGAGTCCGTGTCTTGCCGCGCATTATAGGTCGCTGAAACATTTTTGCAAGAACGTTTTCGTTTAAAATCAACTACTTAGCGTTCCTACCCGTTACAGCGCCCTACGCAAATAATGGCGGTGAAGGGGGGATTCGAACCCCCGATACCCTTATGAGGTATACTCCCTTAGCAGGGGAGCGCCTTCGGCCACTCGGCCACCTCACCGCAACACGAGGCGAATATTAAAGAACCTCTTTCACCTTTGCAACCCTTTTTTTGAAAAAAACTTCAAAAAAATTAAAGGCTTGGCTCTTCATCCTTCTCTTTCTTGATCCGCAGGTAGATTTCCTCGCGGTGAACAGCCACTTCCTTCGGCGCGCTAACGCCTATACGTACCTGGTTGCCCTTCACGCCGAGCACCGTCACGGTAATCTCGCCGTCTCCAATGATCAGGCTCTCGGCGCACCGACGAGTCAGAATCAACATAGCTTTCTCCTTACGCAAAACATTCAGGGGTAACAGTCTTGGGGTCAGGGCCGGCCGCGGACGACGACCAGCCCGGTCGCACGCTGCACAGGGCAGGACAGGGCCTGCGCAGCGAGCAGAAACACGAAGGGCGCGGCTGGTGCCGCGCCCTTGCAGTGCAGCGCCTTACTCGCCCTGTCGGGCAGGGGCGTCAAGCTCGAACGCGGTGTGCAGCGCGCGCACGGCCAGCTCCAGGTACTTTTCTTCGATCACGACCGAAACCTTGATCTCGGAGGTGGAGATCATCTGGATGTTGATGCTCTCCTTGGCCAGCGCCTCGAACATGCGGCTGGCAACCCCGGCGTGCGAGCGCATGCCGACGCCAACGATGGAGACCTTGGCGATCTTGGTGTCGCCGATCACTTCGCGGGCACCGATTTCGCGGGCGGTGTTTTCCAGCACGCTCTGCGCCTTCTCGTACTCGTTGCGGTGCACGGTGAAGGTGAAGTCGGTGGTGTTATCGTGGGCAACGTTCTGCACGATCATGTCCACTTCGATGTTCGAAGCACTGATCGGGCCGAGGATCTTGAAGGCCACGCCCGGGGTGTCCGGCACGCCGCGAATGGTCAGCTTGGCTTCATCACGGTTGAAGGCGATACCGGAAATGATCGGCTGTTCCATGGATTCCTCTTCATCAATGGTAATGAGGGTACCCGGACCCTCCTTGAAGCTGTGCAGCACGCGCAGCGGAACGTTGTACTTGCCGGCGAACTCCACCGAACGGATCTGCAGCACCTTGGAACCGAGGCTGGCCATTTCCAGCATCTCTTCGAAGGTGATCTTCTCCAGGCGACGGGCCTGCGGCACTACGCGCGGGTCGGTGGTGTAGACGCCATCCACATCGGTGTAGATCTGGCACTCGTCAGCTTTCAGCGCCGCCGCCAGGGCCACGCCGGTGGTGTCGGAGCCGCCGCGACCGAGGGTGGTGATGCTGCCGTGCTCGTCGACCCCCTGGAAGCCCGCAACCACGACCACGCGGCCTTCCTTGAGGTCGGCACGAATCTTGTGGTCGTCGATTTGCAGGATGCGCGCCTTGTTGTGCGCGCTGTCAGTGAGAATGCGCACCTGGTTGCCGGTGTAGGACACCGCTGGCACACCACGCTTGATCAAGGCCATGGTCAGCAAGGCAATGGTCACCTGCTCCCCGGTCGACACGATCACGTCCAGTTCACGCGGAACCGGCTGATCGGTGATCTGCTTGGCCAGGTCGATCAGGCGATTGGTTTCACCGCTCATGGCCGACAGCACGACGACCAGGTCGTCGCCCGCTTCACGGTGTTTCTTGACCTTATCGGCTACCTGCTCGATCCGCTCGATGGAACCGACAGAGGTGCCGCCAAATTTCTGTACGATCAACGCCATTTCAATGGTGCCTCAGCCCATACAGGGCCCCAAAAAACAATCCAACATGAAGGGGTGGCGGAAGTGGCCGGTGACGCTGCTGCCTGCCCCCGGGTGCGGCACCCGGGGGCTTCGCACCCGCCACTGAACCGCCTACCCCTTCATCTCAAAGTCCCTGCTCTGCGAATGGCACGGCCAGCGCCAGGGCCTTGTCCAGCGCAGCGACGTCGACGCCACCGCCCTGGGCCATGTCCGGACGGCCACCGCCTTTGCCACCCACCGCCGCAGCGGCTTGCTTCATCAGATCGCCAGCCTTGAGTTGGCTGGAGAGGTCCTTGGTCACGCCGGCCACCAACACGACCTTGCCCTCATGCTCGCTGCCCAGCAGGATCACTGCGTGGCCGAGCTTGTTCTTCAACTGATCGACCAGGGCCAGCAGGGCCTTGCCATCCTGCCCATCCAGGCGGGCGGCGAGGACCTTGGCACCCTTGACCTCAACAGCCGCGTTGGAGAGATCGTCCCCTGCGGCGCTGGCGGCCTTGGCCTGCAGCTGTTCCAACTGCTTCTCCAGCTGACGGTTGCGCTCAAGCACAGCCGACAACTTGTCGATCAGGTTGTCACGGTTACCCTTGACCAGTTGCGCGGCTTCCTTGACCTGCTCTTCGGCAGCGTTCAGGTAGGCCAGCGCAGCGGCGCCGGTGACTGCTTCGATACGGCGTACGCCAGAGGCCACGCCGCCTTCGCTGATGATCTTGAACAGGCTGATGTCACCGGTACGCTTGGCGTGGATACCGCCACACAGCTCTACCGAGAAATCGCCACCCATGGTCAGCACGCGCACGGTATCGCCGTATTTCTCACCGAACAGCGCCATGGCACCTTTGGCCTTGGCGGTTTCGATGTCGGTCAGTTCGGTCTCGACCGGCGTGTTCTTGCGCACTTCGCGGTTGACGATGTCTTCCAGCTGCTTGAGCTGCTCCGGCTTCACCGCTTCGAAGTGGCTGAAGTCGAAACGCAGGCGCTGGCTGTCGACCAGCGAGCCCTTCTGTTGCACGTGCTCGCCCAGCACCTGACGCAACGCTTCGTGCAGCAGGTGGGTAGCCGAGTGGTTCAGCGAGGTGGCGTGCTGAACGTCTGCATCGACCTTGGCCTCCACCGGCGCACCGATCAGCAGCGCACCGCTGGTGACCACACCGTGGTGCAGGAAGGCCCCGCCGGTCTTGGTGGTATCACGTACGTCGAAGCGTGCAGCACCCGCCTGCAGGTACCCGCTGTCACCCACCTGGCCGCCGGACTCGGCGTAGAACGGCGTGCGGTCCAGCACCACTACGCCCTGCTCGCCCACCCCCAGCTGGTCGACCGATTGGCCGTCCTTGTACAGGGCGATGATCTTGCCCTGGCCTTCGGTTGCGTCGTAACCGAGGAACTCGGTGGCGCTGTCGACCTTGACCAGGCTGTTGTAGTCCATGCCGAAGGCGCTGGCAGAACGGGCGCGCTCACGCTGGGCGTCCATTTCACGCTCGAAGCCGGCTTCGTCGATGGTCAACTCGCGCTCACGGGCAATGTCGGCCGTCAGGTCCATCGGGAAACCGTAGGTGTCATACAGCTTGAACACCACATCGCCGGGTACCACGGCGCCTTGCAACTGGGCCAGATCTTGCTCGAGGATGCGCAGGCCCTGCTCCAGGGTCTTGGCGAACTGCTCTTCTTCGGCCTTGAGCACGCGCTCGATGTGCGCTTGCTGGCTGGTCAGCTCGGGGAAGGCTTCGCCCATTTCGGCCACCAGGGCAGCAACGATCTGGTAGAAGAAGCTGCCCTTGGCGCCCAGCTTGTTACCGTGGCGGCAAGCGCGGCGGATGATGCGACGCAGTACATAGCCACGGCCTTCGTTGGATGGCAGCACGCCGTCGGCAATCAGGAAGCCGCAGGAGCGGATGTGGTCGGCCACCACTTTCAGCGAAGCCTGGCCGTCATTGCTGCAACCGATGGCCTTGGCCGCCGCTGCCAGCAGGTTCTGGAACAGGTCGATCTCGTAGTTGGAGTGCACGTGCTGCAGCACGGCGCTGACACGCTCCAGGCCCATGCCGGTGTCCACCGACGGCGCTGGCAGCGGGTGCAGCACGCCATCGGCAGTGCGGTTGAACTGCATGAAGACGTTGTTCCAGATCTCGATGTAGCGGTCACCGTCTTCTTCCGGCGAACCAGGCGGGCCACCCCAGATGTCCGGGCCGTGGTCGTAGAAGATCTCGGTGCATGGGCCGCACGGGCCAGTATCGCCCATGGTCCAGAAGTTGTCGGATGCGTAGGGGGCGCCCTTGTTGTCACCGATGCGCACCATGCGCTCGGCAGGCACGCCGACTTCCTTGGTCCAGATGTCGTAGGCTTCGTCGTCGGTGGCGTAGACCGTGACCCAGAGCTTTTCCTTGGGCAGGTTCAGCCATTTTTCCGAGGTCAGGAAGGTCCAGGCGAAGGTGATGGCGTCGCGCTTGAAGTAGTCGCCGAAGCTGAAGTTGCCCAGCATTTCGAAGAACGTGTGGTGACGCGCGGTGTAACCGACGTTTTCCAGGTCGTTGTGCTTGCCGCCCGCGCGCACGCACTTCTGGCTGCTGACCGCACGGGTATAGGCACGCTTCTCGGCACCGAGGAAGCAGTCCTTGAACTGGTTCATGCCTGCGTTGGTGAACAGCAGGGTGGGGTCGTTGTTCGGGATCAGCGAACTGGAGGCAACTCGGGTATGGCCCTGCTCTTCGAAGAAGCGAAGGAAGGCTTCACGGATTTCTGCGCTTTTCATAGGTTCTTCCACGGAAACGGCGGCCGTTTGGGCTAATACGTCGAATCGACGAAACGACGGCAAAGGGCGCCATTATAGCCAGCCTGAACAGGAGATACAGTGTGTTTGTACACCAGAACGGCATTGCGCGGATGAAATGCCGTTCATCGACACTGTCAAGGTCGCCTGGCAGCGCTGCACGGCCACGCTGGCGGTACATAAGCAACACCTGGGCACCCAGCCCAAAGGGGATGCTGCGCCTTTCTTCTCGATACCGGAATGCGCCATGCCTGAGCTGAACCTGTCCAAACTGCACTCGGACCCACACCCGCTCCCCCACCCTACGCCATTGATCAATGCCAGCCCCGTCTATTACCTCGACGATCGACAGGCTGGCAGCCACCACACCGCATTCATCAACAAGGACCACCCCCAGCAGCAGACAGAGGTGAAGTACATCCAGGCTGATGGCAATGTGCGTATCACCCTGGAACGCGCCTATGCGCTGGGGCGACGCTACCGTCGCCTGGCGCCCAGCACCGAGCTGCTGGTGTTCAATGTCGCCCCGCGCGCCACAGGTTCGGACGCACGGCAAAAACGCGTGCAGATCGCGACCCACGACTGCTTGCTGGAAGTCACGGTCAACGGCGCGGTATTCATGGTCGCCCAGCATACCGCTGAAGCCATTGCCATTCGCCTGACCGATGGCGGGCACCAGGTGGTCATTACCGGGCAGGTCCGCAAGCCGGTACTGATCGACATGATCGGCAGCGGCAACAGCATCGAGACAGGGGCCGGCATGGTGCACATCGATGCGCACACCGGCACGCACCAGGTAGTCGTCGGTAGCGGCCCTGTCCTGATCGACAAAGGCAATGCGGTGGTCAATGTCACCGGCCACTGCCTGCTTGGCCAGGCCAATTCCAGCACCGTGCTCTACCGCAACACGGCGTACGATGCGCACCTGGCCCAGCCTGTAGCGGCCGAGCATCAGGCGCTAGGCCGCATCGGTGTGCAAGTGACGGGTGATGAGGCGTTCCGCCAGGCGGTAGAAGATGCGCTGGTGCTGATGCGCAAATTGCCGTGCGGCCAAGCACTGCTGGCAGGCCTGGACAACAAGGCCGGGCATACCGGAAAACCGATCAGGGTGAGCGAAGCGGCCAGGCAACAGTTCACTTGCTACACGCCCAGCGATGACGAGCAGGACGAAGACGAAGGCCACTTCATCATCAACGAAAACCAGAGCAGCTGGGGCTACAGCGGTGGCATGCTGGCCTACAACCCGAACTGGTCGACGGCAACCCAATTGCCGCTGCTGGACCTGTACCGCTGCCTGTGCCAGGGCTGGAATTCCATGACCGGCACCGTGTTCCCAGGCCAGACAGAGGTTCAGGGCACTTACGGCGCCTACCCGGTAGACAACCTGTTACTGCAAAGCATCGGCTTGCCCACCGACTGCAGATTCAACTTTGGGGGCGCTACTGCGCTTAACACCAACCCCGCCGCTTTCACTGAAAACGGATTACGCCAGGCACTGCAACTGGAACTGCGCACGCAACTGTAAGCAACGCCTCAGCTCAACCGCTGCCCTGCATCGGGCACGATCAGAAGCCCTGCCCTGAGGCCATTCTTGACCTTGGGGTTGGGGAAGATGATGCGCGCGCCCTCTTCCTCGACCACCCAACGCATCTCGGCCAGGTCTTCAGCCAGCAGGTAACCTTTGCTCAGTTCGGAAAAATTCTCGATATCCGCCGGCAGGTGCAGGTGAAAGCTGTCGCTGTGCTTGATGATTTCGCGGGAGACACTGAACAGCTGCAGGCCTTCCAGCGAGTCTTCGTCTTCGGGTTCTTCAGCCGTGATGATCCTGATCAGGCGGTCTTCGAGCTTGTCGAGGTTGACTTGCTCGTTCTGGCCGAACGGGCGGGCCTTGCCCAGCTCCAGGGTGAACGCTTCAGCCTCCAGCTGTTCGTAGGTAAAGGCGCTGAAGGTGATGGAAGGCTTGCTTTGCAGCAATACCGCCTGCATGCCCGCCGCTGCCAGGCGTGCCAGTTGGCGACGAGAGTGCTGGCGCCCCTCTTTATAGGGGTACAAGGCAAACTGCTCGATCTTCGAACCGCGGATGGCAGTATGCAGATCGTAATGCAGGCGGCTGCGCCCCGGCTTGCTGAAGAACACCCGGGCGAACTGCTCGAGCTCGGCCGCACGCAACGCCTCGAAACCGCTGGACAGCTCGTGGCGCCCGTTGAACAGGCGGTTGATGTCCTGTTCGATGAAACGCTCACCCTTGCGCATCGCCACCGGGTTGCCGAACAGGAACAACACCCGCGCCTTGGGCTTGATCGACCCGTCGGCCACGCCATGCAGCAGCCGTTCGAGCAACTCGATCGGCGCTGTCTCGTTACCATGAATACCGGCAGACAACAGCAAGTCCAGGCCGCAATCCTCGCTGTCGGGTGGGCGCACTTCGAGCGCCCCCTCCCCTAGCCAGCGCAAACGCGTGCCCTTGGTGGTCACTTGGGTCTTCTCGGCCGGTTCGTGATCGGTGAGGGTCAGCTCAAGCAATTTACCAAGGGCGAGCATAGGAACTTCCTTAGTGGGTGTGGCCGCAGTCGGGGCCATGGACGTGATCGTCGTCTTCGCCAAGCTCTGCAGGTTCCATTTCCAGCTGCAGGCTGACCAGGTTGGTGGCCATGGGCCGCAGCAGCAGGTTGGCGTACTCGGCGTCGCCTTCCTCGACATCCACACCGATCAACAGCTGGCCGCGGCCATCCTGCTGGATCCACACTTCCTTGCCTTGCCAAACCACGGCAAAACGGGTGCAGGAGGTTTCGAGCTGGGTGCCGTCTTCATCTTCGAGGATCAGGCGCAGGGCGTCGGTCATTACAATTCTCTCTTCAAGGTTGGCGTTGGAACGGGTACACCGAGCCCAACTTCAGAATCTGGGTCAATTCATCCAGTGCGCTACGGCACTCCACCAGCAGTTGCGGGTCGGCCAGGTCCGCCTCGACCAGGCGATCACGGTAGTGCTTGTCGACCCATTGCAGCAGGGTGTCGTACAGCGGGGCGGTCATGATAACGCCTTGGTTGACCGCCGCCAGTTCCGTTTCATTCAAGGCCACGCGCAAACGCAGGCAAGCCGGGCCACCGCCGTTCTGCATGCTCTGCTTGAGGTCGAACACCTTGACCTCCTTCACCGGGCCGCCCTGGCGGGTCAACTGCCCAAGGTACGCCCAGACGCGTTCATTGTTGCGGCACTCTTCCGGCACCACCAGCAGCATGGAGCCGTCGTCACGGCTGAGCAACTGGCTGTTGAACAGGTAGGAACGCACTGCATCCTCTACCGCCACTGCCGAGCGCGGCACGCAGATGGCCTGGAAACGGCCGCCCTTGCTGGCCAGTTTAGCGCGCAACTGGCCCAGTACCGTGTCAGTCTCGAGGAAAGCGTCCTCGTGGTAGAACAGCACCTCGCCATTGCCCACCGCAATCACGTCATTGTGGAACACGCCCTGGTCGATCACCGCCGGGTTCTGTTGAGCGTAGACCACCCCGTCCTCATGCAGGCCATGCAAACGGGCCACGGCCTGCGAGGCCTCCAGGGTCTGCCGGGCGGGGTATTTCTGCGGTGCCGGGTAACGGCTGTCGAATGCACTGCGGCCGTAGACGAAGAACTCCACGCCAGCCTCCCCATAGGCGCGGCAGAAGCGCGTATGGTTGGCAGCGCCCTCATCACCGAACTGCGCCACGGCAGGCAACGCCGGGTGGTGGGCGAAACGTTGTTCGTCGTTGAACATCGCGGCCAGCACGCGGCTGGTGGTCGGGTGCTCGATGCTGCGGTGGTATTTGCAATTGAGGTTGGCGGCAGTGAAGTGCACGCGGCCATCGGCGGTGTCGGCACTGGGGCTGACCGTGGCAGCGTTGGCCACCCACATGCTCGAAGCCGAACAGGTGGCCACCAGCAACGGCATGGCCTCTTTGGCAGCGCGCTGGATCACGTCGGCATCGCTGCCGCTGAAGCCCAGACGGCGGAGCGCGGCCACATCCGGGCGCTCCTGCGGCGCCAGCACCCCTTGCTTGAAGCCCATGTCGGCCAATGCCTTCATCTTCGCCAGGCCCTGGCGTGCAGCTTCGCGCGGGCTGGAGCCTTGCTGGCTGTTGCTTTGCGAAGCCACGTTACCGTAGGACAGGCCGCCGTAGTTGTGGGTAGGCCCCACCAGGCCATCAAAATTCACTTCATAGGATTTCATCGGCAAGGCTCCGTGACCTGTTGTTATAGGGTGACGCCCGGCGTAAGGGTGGCCGGCAAGGCAAGGCTGGCAGTCTCCAGCGAAGCCACGGGGTAAGCGCAATAGTCGGCCGCGTAATAGGCACTGGCGCGATGGTTGCCACTGGCGCCGACGCCACCGAAGGGTGCGCTGCTGGCTGCACCGGTCAGTTGCTTGTTCCAGTTGACGATGCCGGCGCGGCTGCGCAGCCAGAAATGCTGGTAGCGGGCGCGCGAATCGGACAGCAAGCCGGCAGCCAGGCCGTACTGGGTGTTGTTGGCTTCATCGATGGCCGCATCGAAATCGGCATAGCGGACCACTTGCAGCAGCGGCCCGAAGAACTCTTCATCCGGGCGCTGCGCCACGTCGCTGACATCGATGATGCCAGGGGTAAGCAATGCGGCATCGGCTTGCGGCTGCGTCATTTCCAGCAGTTTCACCCCGCCCTTGGCGGCCAGTTCGGCCTGGGCAGCCAGCAGCGCCTGCGCGGCCTGCAGCGAAATCACCGAGCCCATGAACGGTGCCGGCTGTTCATCGAACGCCCCCACCGTGATGGTTCTGCACACCTCGACCAGGCGCGCGAGCAGCGCATCGCCCCAGGCACCCTGGGGCACCAGCAGGCGACGTGCGCAGGTGCAGCGCTGGCCGGCGGAAATGAACGCCGACTGAATGATGGTGTAAACCGCAGCGTCGAGGTCCTTGACCTCGTCTACCAGCAATGGGTTGTTGCCGCCCATTTCCAGCGCCAGGATCTTGTCTGGGCGCCCGGCAAACTGCTGGTGCAACAGGTTGCCAGTGCGGCTGGAACCGGTAAAGAACACGCCATCGATACCTGGGTCGCCAGCCAGTGCCACGCCGGTTTCACGCCCGCCCTGAACCAGGTTCAGCACACCCGCCGGCAGGCCGGCGGCGATCCAGCAGTGCACCGTCAGTTCCGCCACCTTGGGGGTCAGCTCACTCGGTTTGAACACCACGCAGTTGCCCGCCAGCAGCGCCGGAACGATATGCCCGTTCGGCAGGTGGCCTGGGAAGTTGTAAGGGCCGAACACCGCGACCACACCATGGGGCTTGTGCCGCAGCACTGCCGTAGCATCGGCCAGCGGGCCGCTCTTTTCACCGGTACGCTCGCGGTAACTTTGTACGGAAATGGCCACCTTGTTGATCATGCTGGTCACTTCGGTGGCCGACTCCCACAGCGGTTTGCCGGTTTCCTCGCCAATGCACTGGGCCATGGCTTCGGCATGCGCCTTCAACTGTGCGGCAAATTGCTCCAGCACACCGATGCGCGCGTCCAGGCTCAGTTGCGCCCAGGCTGGGAACGCCTGGCGCGCAGCCTTTACGGCGGCGCCGACCTGGCTGGCGTCGGCGCCCTGCCCCTGCCAGATCACGGCCTGGGTGACCGGGTTCAGCGATTGCAGGGGCTCGCCCTGGCCGGCCTGCCAATTGCCGGCGATGTAGTGCGTGGTCATTTATTAGCCCTCCCGGCTCGCCGACATGGGCACAGCGCGCACATTGTCGCCAGCGCCCATGCGCAGGCGTTTGGCGGTCAGCGGGTCGACCACCAGGGTTCCGGCGGCCAGACGCGCAGGTGCAGCGGTGATACGGCAGTCGTCGCGCTTGCGGTTGTGGATGATGTAGGGGGTGGCGTCATCGCCCGGCGTGCCAACCGCCAGCACCAGCGTCTGGCTGTCGCGCACGGCGCGGATCCTGCCGGTGTCACACTCGATGGCGGGGCCGGCGTCGAAAATGTCGACATAGCCCTGGTAAGTGAAACCTTCCTGCTTGAGCATGGCCAGTGCCGGCTCGGTGTCCTTGTGCACACGGCCGATCACGTTGCGCGCCGCGTCTGACAGGAAGCAGGTGTACAGCGGGAACTTCGGCATCAGCTCGGCGATGAACGACTTGTTGCCCACGCCGGTCAGGTAGTCCGCCTGGCTGAACTCCATCTTGAAGAAGTGCCGGCCCAGGCTTTCCCAGAACGGCGAACGCCCCTGCTCATCCGACATGCCGCGCATTTCGGCGATGATCTTCTTGCCGAACAACTCGGGGAACTCGGCAATGAACAGCATGCGCGCCCGCGACAGCAAGCGGCCGTTGAGCCCGGCACGGTAGTCGCTGCGCAGGAACAGCGAGCACAGCTCGGAGTTGCCGGTCAGGTCGTTGGCCAGAAACAGCGTAGGGATTTCGCGGTAGATCTTCAGCTCCTGCGAGGCGCTGACGGTCAGGCCGACCCGGTAGTTGTACCAAGGCTCGCGCAAGCCAACGGCACCGGCGATGGCACTGATGCCTACCACCAGGCCTTCGTCGTTTTCCAGCACGAACAGGTAGTCGGTGTCGCCGCGCTCGGCCTCGCCCCGAAAGCTCTTTTCCGCCCAACCTACGCGATGCTCCAGGCGCTCTTCGTTGGCCGGCAGCGTGGTCAGCCCGGTGGTGCCGGTGCTGCGTGCCAATTCGATCAACGCAGGCAAATCGCTGCTGCGTACAGGACGAACGATCATGCTATCTCCTTGTGCGGCGGCATGGGCCGGCGCGAAACTCTGCTAACGCATCAATCCCGAAACGCCTGTTGCCAGGCCTCAGGCCGCCACCAGGCGCACGCTGGCGCCCTCGCCCACGCCCAGCGCCTCGGCTGCTGCAACGCTCAGGCTGACCGGCTTGCCGGGCACCCAATCCAGCTCCAGCAGCACTGCCCGGTAGTCCTGCAACAGGCCGTTGCACACCAGGTACGGGCGCCCGCCCTTGGTTGGCACGTCGTCGATTTTCACTGGGGCCACCCGGCTCTGGGCGATCGAGCGGATGCCCGAGGTACGCGCATGCAGGGTTGGGCCGCCGTCGAATATGTCGATGTAGTGCTCGGTCTCGAAGCCCTCACGCATGAGGATGTCGAAGGTGATCTGCGCCCGCGGGTGCACCTGGCCCATGGCTTCCTGCGCCAGGTCTGGCAGCAGCGGCACGTAGATCGGGTAGTGCGGCATGAGTTCGGCGAGAAAGGTGCGGCTCTTCAGGCCGCACAGGCGCTCGGCATCGGCATAGTTGAGGTCGAAGAAATTGCGCCCAATGGCGTCCCAGAACGGCGATTCGCCCTTTTCGTCGCTGTAACCGACGATCTCGGTCACCACCGAGTCAGCGAAGCGTTCCGGGTGCGCAGCCATGAACAGCAGGCGGCCGCGGGAATTGAGTTCGGCCCAGCCGCTGTTCACCAGCTCTGGCAACACGTAGAAACTGGTCAGCAGGCTGTTGCCGGTCAGGTCATGGCACAGCGAGAGCACGTGGATCTTGTTGTGGATCTTCAGCTCGCGCGAGGCGTGCACGAAGGTCTCGTTGCGAAAACTGTAGAACGGCTCGGAATAGCCAGCCGAGGCCACGATGGCCGAGCAGCCGGCGAGCTTGCCGGTTTCGCTGTCTTCGAGCACGAAGAAGTAGCTTTCCTCGCCATTGAAGCTGACCTCCGCGGCGAAGGACGTCTCGGAGGCGGCAATCTTGTCGCCCAGGCGAGCAGAGTCGTCCGGCAGCGAGGTGACACCAATGGGGCTGTCGGCAGCCATGCGCTGCACTTCGTTCAGGTCAGCCATTTGCGCGGGGCGCATCACCAGCATGGTGTCACTCCTTTGGAATACGGGCCGCTCATGGCGGCACGGAAAAACGGCAGGCGCATGGGCACCTGCTGTGGAATCGCAAATCGCCGGCCTGGTACAACCTTGGCTGCGGCCGGCGAAGGGACCGCAGGCGG
Source organism: Pseudomonas sp. BJP69 (assembly GCF_007633355.1). NCBI lineage: Bacteria > Pseudomonadati > Pseudomonadota > Gammaproteobacteria > Pseudomonadales > Pseudomonadaceae > Pseudomonas > Pseudomonas sp. BJP69. The sequence continues at coordinate 1,614,492 of NZ_CP041933.1, read as the reverse complement.
ATCAGCCTTGGGTCAGCGTGGCAACGGCGCGCTCGAAGCGGTCCAGGCCTGCATCGATATCGGCGTCTTCAACCACCAGGCTTGGCGCGAAGCGGACCACGTCCGGACCGGCCTGCAGCACCATCACGCCTTCTTTCTCGGCGGCATTGAGTACGTCCTTGGCCTTGCCTTGCCAGGCCTCGGCCAACACGCAACCCAGCAGCAGGCCAACACCACGCACCTGGCTGAACAGGCTGTACTTCTGCCCGATCTGCTCCAGGCGGGCCTTGAACCGCGCGTGCTTGGCCTTGATGCCGGCCAGGGTTTCCGGGGTGTTGACCACGTCCAGCACCGCGCAGGCAACCGCGCAGCCCAGCGGGTTGCCGCCGTAGGTGGTGCCGTGGGTGCCCACAGCCAGGTGCTTGGCCAGCTCGGTGGTGGTCAGCATGGCGCCGATCGGGAAGCCACCGCCCAGGCTCTTGGCGCTGGTGAGGATATCCGGGGTCACGCCGTAGTGCTGGTAGGCATACAGCGAGCCGGTACGGCCCACACCCGTCTGCACTTCGTCGAAGATCAGCAGGGCATTGTGCTCGTCACACAGCTTGCGAGCGCCTTCCAGGTAAGCCTTGTCGGCCGGCACCACGCCGCTCTCACCCTGGATCGGCTCGATCACCACGGCGCACGTCTTGTCGGAAATCTGTGCCTTCAACGCTTCCAGGTCGTTGTACGGCACGTGGCTGATGCCGGTGATCTTCGGGCCGAAGCCATCGGAGTACTTCGGCTGGCCGCCGACGCTGACGGTAAACAGGGTACGACCGTGGAAACTGTTCACGGTGGCGATGATTTCGTGCTTTTCAGGGCCGAAGCGGTCATGGGCAACCCGGCGGGCCAGCTTGAAGGCAGCCTCGTTGGCCTCGGCGCCGGAGTTGCAGAAGAACGCACGGTCGGCAAAGGTGGCGCTTACCAGCTTGTGGGCCAGGCGCAGTGCCGGTTCGTTGGTGAATACGTTGGAGACGTGCCAGAGGGTGTTGGCCTGCTCGGTCAGGGCCTTGACCAGCGCCGGGTGGCAGTGGCCCAGGGCGTTTACCGCGATGCCGCCGGCAAAGTCGATCAACTCGCGACCGGACTGGTCCCAGACACGGGAACCCTCGCCTCGCACAGGAATGAAGGCCGCCGGAGAATAGTTGGGGACCATGACCTGGTCGAAATCGGCACGTTGCACCGGGGCTTGCTCAACGGACATCTGAGTCTCCTGAAGAGGAACGCTGGCCTGGAAGTGGCGAGCGATGGGGGGGATTGTAAGGACTGATCTGCGCCTGTCCTTGCGGCCAAGCGACAACTTGTTACAGCGCAAAACCCAGTTTTAGCAAGGTTTTCGGCAATGCGACAAACACTGTCGCAATCGCGCAGTGTACGGGAGAGAGGGGGCTGGGTGAACGGGTGTTCACCTGGAGATGAAGGAGTAGAAGGTGCAAGCCGATATTTTTATGCCGTAGCGGGTGTGAGGCGTTGGTATCGCGCCGTGGCGGGTGCATGGCGTTGTTCTAGTAGCGCGGCGCACGATATCCGCCCCACCATCACCCTCAAGGCATACACCCCGGCCCCAACCGAGCTATCAACCCTTTTCAGCCGGCGCCGAACTCAACTCGAACGGGCTGCTGCTACGCCGCTGGTTACGGTCTTCCCGCGGCGTAGCACCAAAGAAATTGCGGTACGCACTGGAAAAATGCGGCCCCGACGAGAAACCACAGGAAAGCCCGATCTGGATGATCGATTTGCTGGTCTGCATCAGCATCTGCCGCGCCTTGTTCAGCCGCAGCTCCAGGTAGTACTGGCTCGGCACGCGGTTCAGGTACTGCTTGAAAATGCGCTCCAACTGCCGGCGCGAGACGCATACGTGCTGGGCAATTTCGTCGGTGGTCAGCGGTTCTTCGATATTGGCTTCCATCAGCAACACCGCCTGGGTCAGCTTGGGGTGGCTGGAGCCGAGACGATTCTGCAGCGGAATACGTTGGCGCTCGCCCCCCTCGCGGATACGCTCGACCACCAGTTCCTCCGACACCGCACCGGCAAGCTCGGCGCCGTGATCGCGGGCCAGCACCGCCAGCAGCAGGTCGGTAACGGCCATGCCGCCGCACGCCGTGAGGCGGTCACGATCCCAGTCAAACAGGTGGCTGGTGGCGATGACCCTGGGGAAGCGCTCGGCAAAATCATCCTGCCAACGCCAGTGCACGGCAGCCCGGTAACCATCGAGCAAACCCAGCATCGCCAGCGGGTACACACCGGCTGCAAGCCCCCCGATCATGCAGCCGCTGCGCGCCAGCTGCTTGAGCGCGGCCGACAACGCAGCCCCTACCGCCACGGGTGGCTCGTCTGCCAGCAGGAACAGCTTGTGACAACCTTCCAGGCCACCGTTCCAGGGCTCGCCTGGCAGGCGCCAGGCACCTTCCGGCGCAGGCTCGGCCTGCAGGAACGACAGTTCGTAGACCACGTCCGGATGCACCCGCTGCGCCACCTGCAACACTTCCTCGGCCAGTGCCAGGGTCAAGGGCCTGGTGCTGGGCCAGATGAGAAAACCGATTCGCTGGGTGGTCATAAGGTACGGTCCGAAACCTGAGGTCGTTCGAGTCTGTGCGCCGGGTCAGGCCGCGCTCGCCGCGCAGCATGCCCTATTCTGGTGCAAAAATGCAGCTTTTACTTCAGGCTGCCGGAGAGGAACTGCTTCAGGCGTTCCGACTGCGGGTTGGCCAGCACTTCACGCGGGCAGCCGGTCTCTTCCACCAGCCCCTTGTGCAAGAACACCAACTGGTTGGACACCTCGCGGGCAAAGCCCATTTCGTGGGTGACCACGACCATGGTCCGGCCTTCCTGGGCCAGCGCCTGCATTACCTTCAGCACATCGCCGACCAGCTCGGGGTCGAGTGCCGAGGTCGGCTCGTCGAACAGCATAACCTCCGGCTCCACCGCCAGGGCGCGGGCAATTGCCACACGTTGTTGCTCCCCGCCAGACATGTGCCCCGGGAAGGCGTCCTTGCGGTGGGCGACACCCACCTTGGCCAGGTAGTGCTCGGCCTTTTCCAGGGCTTCCTTGCGGTTCACGCCCAACACATGCACCGGCGCCTCGATGATGTTCTCCAGCGCGGTCATGTGCGACCACAGGTTGAAATGCTGAAACACCATCGACAGCCGCGAGCGCATGCGCTGCAACTGACGCGGGTCTGCGGCCTTCAGCGCGCCGTCCTTGCCAGCGACCAGCCTGAGCTCTTCGTTGTTGAGCAGGATCTTGCCGGCGTGCGGCTGCTCCAGCAGGTTGATGCAACGCAGGAAGGTCGACTTGCCCGAACCGCTGGAGCCGATGATGCTGATGACGTCGCCGGCCTTGGCCGCCAGCGACACGCCCTTGAGTACTTCATGGCTGCCGTAGCGCTTGTGCAGGTCTTGGACTTCGAGTTTGTACATGCTGTCGATTCTCACAAAGCGGTCAGTGCTTGCGTGGCGCCAGGTAGCCGAGCCAGCGGCGTTCGGCCATCTTGAACAGGCGCACCAGGATGAAGGTCAGGCACAGGTAGAACACGCCCGCCGTGATATAGGCCTCGAAAGGCAGATAGTACTGCGCATTGACCGTGCGTGCGGCGCCGGTTATGTCGATCAGGGTGACGATCGACGCCAGGCTGGTGGTCTGCAGCATCATGATCACTTCGTTGCTGTACTGCGGCAGCGCCCGGCGCAGGGCCGAAGGCAGCAGGATGCGGCGGTACATCTTAATGCGTGACATGCCCACGGCCTTGGCCGCCTCGATCTCGCCATGCGGCGTGGCCTTGAGGCTGCCGGCGATGATTTCTGCGGTGTAGGCACTGGTGTTGATGCCGAACGCCAGGCACGCACAGAAGGTGGCGCTGGACAACAGCGGCCAGACGACACTGTCGCGCACCGCTTCGAACTGGGCCAGGCCGTAGTAGATCAGAAACAGCTGCACCAGCATCGGCGTCCCGCGGATCACATAGGTATAGAGCCAGGCGGTGAAGTTGACCACCGGCTGCCGCGACACCCGCATCAAGCCCAACGGAATAGCCCCCAGCAAGCCGAAGAACAACGAAATGGCCAGCAGCTTGAGGGTGGTCAGCAGGCCGCCGAAGTACATCGGCAACGCCTCCCAGATGACGTTGTAGTCGAAGATCATAGTTCAGCCACCTTGACGCCCACCGAGTAGCGGCGCTCCAGAAACTTCAGGGCCAGCAGCGAAACACTGGTCAGCACCAGGTACAACGCGGCCACCGCCAGGAAGAAGGTGAACGGCTCGCGCGTGGCGTCGGCCGCCTGTTTGGCCTTGAACATCATGTCCTGCAGGCCGACCACCGAAATCAGCGCGGTGGCTTTGGTCAGCACCAGCCAGTTGTTGGTGAAACCAGGAATCGCCAGGCGGATCATTTGCGGAACCTGGATACGGAAGAACACCTGGCGCGCGCTCATGCCATAGGCGAACCCCGCCTCGGCCTGCCCCTTGGGAATGCCGAGGAAGGCGCCGCGGAAGGTTTCCGACAGGTAGGCACCGAAGATGAAGCCCAGGGTACCGATACCCGCGATCAGCGGGTTGAGGTCGATGTAGTCTTCGTAGCCGAGCAGCGGCGCCACCCGGTTGATGATGTCTTGCCCGCCGTAGAAGATCAGCAGGATCAGGACCAGGTCCGGAATGCCACGGATGACCGTGGAATACAGGTCGCCAAGCCAGGCCAGCCAGCGCACCGGCGACAAGCGCAGCGCCACACCGATCAGGCCGAGCACGATGGCCAGGGCCATCGACGACAGGGCAAGCTGCAGCGTCAGCCACGCCCCGTCGAGGATGACTGCCCCGTAGCCTTTCAACATGATGAGGTCCTCGACCTAGAGAATGAAAAATGGTGCAAACCTCAGAGCCTCTGCTGTTTGCACCATTGCACAGGTAAACCCGACGTCTTAGTTCGAGTCTGGACCGTAGATGTCGAAGTTGAAGTACTTCTTCTCGATTTCCTGGTACTTGCCGTTGGCGCGGATGGCGTCGATGGCCTTGTTGATGCGCTCGCGGTTGGCGTCGTCGCCCTTGCGTACGGCAATGCCGATACCGTCACCGAAGTACTTGGCGTCGGTGAAGGCCGGGCCTACGAAGGCAAAGCCCTTGCCGGCGTCGGTTTTCAGGAAACCGTCTTCCAGCAGGGTGGCGTCAGCCACGGTGCCATCGAGGCGACCGGCTGCCACGTCCAGGTAGATTTCGTTCTGGGTGCCGTAAGGCACGACGGTGGCACCTTTGGCGCCCAGCACTTCCTTGGCGAAGCGGTCGTGGATCGAGCCGCGCTGTACGCCGATCTTCTTGCCCTTGAGTTCGTCCAGGCTGTCGCTGACGGTGGTGCCTTCCTTCATGACCAGGCGCGCCGGCGTCAGGTAGTAGCGCTTGGTGAAGTCGACCGACTTCTTGCGGTCTTCGGTGATCGACATCGACGACAGGATGGCGTCGATCTTGCGCACCTTCAGCGCCGGAATCAGGCCATCGAATTCTTGCTCGACCCAGGTGCACTTGGCCTTCATCTCTTCGCACAAGGCGTTGCCGATGTCGTAGTCGAAGCCAGCGATGCTGCCGTCGGGCTGTTTGAAGGCGAAAGGTGGGTATGCGGCCTCGATGCCGATTTTCAACGGCTTTTCATCGGCCTGCGACACCAGGGAAAACACGGACAGCGCCAGGGCGCCAAGCAGTGCAAGCTTCTTCATCAGGTAACTCCATCGGTACGGGGCAATACAAGGCAGATCACGGCTGCCCGATATGCGAATGAGTACAACGCGAGCCGCGCAGGGTTCGACCAAGGCCGCATACCACGAGCGAGTGTGTGGCATTCTAACGACAGCCCGGTAGTCGATATTTCTTCAAAGCGACAACTACTTATAGAAGCGCCTGAAACCGCCGCGGGCGATGTTGACAGCCATTGCAAAATATGCAAAAGCGCAAGAAATAGAACCTATAGAACTAGCAATTCCTGGGCCTATTATTGGCAAAGCCTCGAATTACGGCAAGTGGGGCGAGCGGCACGGCTGCAAATGCCATGAAGCTGCACTGGAATGGGCCGGTTTTGTTTCCGCGCGCCCCGCCATTGTGCGGCACCGGTGACAGAACGGTTACCGATGATTGTCGGGTAACAGTAAAGCAAAAACCCCGCCGGTTGCCCGGGCAGGGTTTCTGTAGGAGCGGCCTTGCGTCGCGATGGGTCGCAAAGCGGCCCCTGTCATTCAGCGCACACGCCGGCCCGCCATCACGCCGAAGCCAGGCTCATCGCCTTGTGGGTATCGATCAGGTGCTGCACCACCCCCGGGTCGGCCAGGGTCGAGATATCGCCCAACGCATCGTACTCACCGGTAGCAATCTTGCGCAGGATGCGGCGCATGATCTTGCCGGAGCGGGTCTTGGGCAACCCGGGCGCCCACTGGATCACATCCGGGGAAGCGATAGGGCCGATCTCCTTGCGCACCCAGTTCTTCAATTCCAGGCGCAACTGCTCGCTGGCCTCGACACCCGCATTGAGGGTGACATACACGTAAATGCCCTGCCCCTTGATGTCGTGCGGCACACCCACCACTGCAGCTTCGGCCACCTTGGCGTGCGCCACCATGGCACTCTCGATCTCGGCCGTGCCCATGCGGTGGCCCGACACGTTGAGCACGTCATCCACGCGACCGGTGATCCAGTAGTAACCGTCCTCGTCCCGGCGCGCGCCGTCGCCGGTGAAGTACATGCCGCGGAAGGTCTTGAAATAGGTATCCACGAAACGGTCGTGGTCGCCATACAGCGAACGCGACTGGCCAGGCCAGGAATCGAGGATCACCAGGTTGCCCTCGGCCGCACCGTCGATCAGGTTGCCCAGGTTGTCCACCAGTGCCGGCACCACGCCGAAGAACGGCCGGGTCGCAGACCCTGGTTTCAGGCCGGTGGCACCCGGCAGCGGGCTGATCAGGATGCCGCCGGTTTCGGTCTGCCACCAGGTGTCGACGATCGGGCAGCGTTCCTTGCCCACGGCCTTGTAGTACCAGCTCCACGCTTCCGGGTTGATCGGCTCGCCCACCGACCCCAGCAGGCGGAGGCTGGAGCCATCGGCCCCGGCTACAGCGGCCTGCCCTTCGGCCATCATGGCGCGGATGGCGGTTGGTGCGGTGTAGAGGATGTTGACCTTGTGCTTGTCGATGATCTTCGACACCCGGGTGATGTCCGGGTAGTTCGGCACGCCCTCGAACAGCAAGGTGGTGGCGCCGTTGGCCAGCGGGCCGTAGACGATATAGCTGTGGCCAGTGACCCAGCCCACGTCCGCGGTGCACCAGTACACCTCACCGGGGCGGTAGTCGAACACGCGCTCATGGGTCAGCGCGGCATATACCAGGTAACCGCCCGTGGTGTGCAGCACCCCTTTTGGCTTGCCGGTGGAACCCGAGGTGTACAGGATGAACAGCGCCTCTTCGGCGCCCATTTCTTTCGGCGCGCAATGGCTGGAAGCCACCTTCATCAGGTCTTCGTACCAGATGTCGCGGTGCTGGTGCCAGGCGATGTCGCCACCGGTGCGCTTGCACACGATGATTTTCTGCACGCTGTTGGTTTCAGGGTTGGTCAACGCCAGGTCGACGTTGGCCTTGAGTGGGGTACGACGACCACCGCGCAGGCCCTCGTCGGCAGTGATCACCACCTTGGACTTGCAGTCGATGATCCGGCCGGCCAGCGCCTCGGGCGAGAAGCCGCCGAACACCACCGAATGGATCGCCCCGATGCGTGCACAGGCCAGCATGGCGACCACGGCTTCGGGGATCATCGGCATGTAGATGGTGACCACGTCACCACGGTGCACGTCCTGGCCACGCAGGGCGTTGGCAAACTTGCAGACCTGCTCGTGCAGTTCGCGGTAGGTAATGTTGCGGTGCTCGGAAGGGTCGTCACCTTCCCAGATGATCGCCAGCTGGTCGCCGCGCTCTTCGAGGTGACGGTCCAGGCAGTTGGAGGAAACGTTCAGAGTGCCGTCGGCGAACCATTTGATATCGACGTGGTGGTCGTCGAACGAGGTCTGCTTGACCTTGGTGAACGGCTTGATCCAGTCGATACGCTGGGCCTGCTCGCGCCAGAAGCCGTCCGGGTTGATCACCGATTGCTGGTACATGGCCTTGTAAGTGGCCTCGTCGGTCAGCGTAGTGGCCGCAACCTCGGGACGAACGGGATACAGTGGAGCCGCACTCATCTGTGTTACCTCGGTGTAATAGTTGTTTTTGTATGGGACCGTTTGTAACTGTACCAGAGCAACAAAAGCCATTCGACGTTGGTAGTAATTTGGTACGGCCGTACCGGCAGAAGGCTCTGGCGCAGGCCTTACAGCTTGCCTGGCATGCCGCTGAACGCACGGACCGATGGATTGTTACAGATTCTGTTAAAAGACTTTATCAAAACACCCCCTGTTTCGGCCCGGGTGGCGGCCATAAAATTCACTTCGCCAGCAACGGCAAGGCGATTAACAACTGGTAACAGCCCCCACGAAGGCGCACGTTGATCTCCCTTTATCTGGTTAGTTGAAACTTGATGTACACGCGGCGCCACAAGCGCCGCGCGCCCCCTCACGACCTTAGACAGGTATATTTGAAATGAAAGCTTTACTGGTATTGGTACTGGGTAGTCTTTGCGGCGCGGCACTGGCCGATGAAGCCAAAGATGCCGAGCAGATTCCGGTTGAACAATACAGTTACTCTCAGCACCTGGACATCGCCCGCGTCATTTCCATGAGCGAAGTGCCCAATGTGTGCGAAGTCGTGCCAGCGCGCATGACCTACGAGGACTCCCAAGGGCAGAAGCATATCCTCGAATACCGCGTGATGGGGAACGGCTGCTCTAACGGGTGAAGATCTTGAATCGGGGCCCTGCGGGGCCCCTTCGCGACACAATACCTGTAACTTTAAAGCAGTGCCAAAGTTGTTGCCCGCCCCTAATCGCCCGACTTGTTAAGTGAATAATCTCTCAACTTGTTGGCAATGGTGGTATGTGAAACACCCAATCTTTTTCCCAGTGCCCGGCTACTGGAAAACTCGCCCATCAAACTTTCCAGCACCGCTTTTTCAAAGCGCCCGACGATCTGCGAAAGATCCCCTTCCAGCGAAAAATCACCCAGCGGTTGGCGCACGCCATAATCCGGCAAACGAATATGCTCGCTCTTGACCACGCCGCCTTCGCATAATGAAACCGCCTGGAACAAAACGTTCTCCAACTGCCTTACATTACCCGGCCAATGATACTGCCCAAGTTTGTCCATGGCTGCCGGCGCCAAACGTGGCAAGGCGCAGCCGATCTGCCGGCTGGCCTGATCAATAAAATGCTGCACCAGCCCTTCCAGGCCATCCATGCACTCGCGCAAAGGCGGAATGTGCAGCGACAATACGTTGAGGCGGTGATACAAGTCCTGGCGGAATTCACCACGGGCACACAATTCGGACAAGTCCACCTGGGTGGCGCAGATCACCCGTACATCCAGGTATACCTCTTCATCGCTGCCGACCCGGCGGAAGCACCCGTCCTGCAGGAAGCGCAGCAGCTTGACCTGCAGGCGCGGGCTCATCTCCCCCACCCCGTCAAGGAACAAGGTGCCCCCCGCAGTCAGTTCCAGTAACCCAAGCTTGCCCTCGGCCCGCGCCCCTTCGAATGCCCCCGGGCCATAGCCGAACAGCTCGGTCTCGGCCATCGACTCTGGCAACCCGGCACAGTTGAGTGCCATCAATGGCGACTGCCCGCGCGGGCTGGCCAGGTGGCACGCCCGCGCCAGCAGCTCCTTGCCGGTGCCGGTCTCGCCCTCGATCAGCAACGGCGCATCCAGCGGCGCCATGCGCCGCGCTTCACGCACCACGGCTGCCATCACCCGCGAACTCTGGAAGATGCTGTCGAACCCCCGCAACTCCTGCTTGCGCACGTTGTAGATGCGCTCGCCAATGCGGTCGGCACGGTGCAGGGTAAGCACGGCACCAGCAAGCGCCTCGCTCTCGTCATGCTCGGACTGCAGCGGCGCGATATCGGCCAGGAACACATCACCCTTGACCTGGATGCGCAGGCCGTTGATACGCGACTTGTTGGCCCGCACCAGCTCCGGCAAGTCGAAATCTTCGACGTAGCGGGCCAATGGCATGCCCGGCACCTCGTCCACGCGTACCCCCAACAGCTGCGCTGCGGCACGGTTGGCCGCAACGATGCTGCCGCCCATGTCTACCGACAGCACCGGGAAGTCCAGGGCCCCCAGTAGCGCATTCAGCTCCATGTGCCGGCGCTCGCTGGGCATCAGCCCCACGCGCTTTACGCCGAACACCCCGGCAATGGCCTCGAACTTCGGGCGCAGGGCCTGGAACTGCAAATTGACCAGGTTCGGGCAGTGCAGGTAGATGGCGTTGCCATGGTCACCCCCCACCTCGCCGCGCAGCACGTTGATGCCGTACCCGACCAGCAGGTTGAGGATGTCCCGCAGGATGCCAATGCGATTCTGGCAGTGCACTTTGATACGCATGAGGGCTCTCGCAACGCCGATGTTTTTCAACACAGCGCAGAAAATTCGTAAAGATAAGCTGACAAAAACCGAACAAACGCCAGCCGAATACGGCGTATTTTCCGCGCTCTCGTGAAATTTGTAAAATTTTCGTTACGATCTTCACCCCGTGAGGGATTTCAACGCAGCCAGGCCCCCGTGCAAAGCGGTGAGCAAAAGCCTAATGCTTGGGTATGTGCCGTACATAACAAGAAAGCCCTCACCAGGAGAGCCCTATGAAACAGACGCACTACGTGGCCCGCGAGCCCGATGCGCATGGTTTTATCGATTATCCCCAGCAAGAGCACGCTGTGTGGAATACCCTGATCACTCGCCAGCTGAAGGTGATCGAAGGCCGCGCGTGCCAGGAATACCTCGACGGTATCGAGCAACTCAACCTACCCCATGAGCGCATTCCGCAGCTGGGTGAAATCAACAAGGTGCTGGGCGCCACCACCGGTTGGCAGGTGGCTCGGGTACCTGCCCTGATCCCTTTCCAGACCTTTTTCGAGCTGCTGGCCAGCAAGCGCTTCCCGGTCGCGACCTTCATTCGCACTCCGCAGGAGTTGGACTACCTGCAGGAACCAGACATCTTCCACGAGATCTTTGGCCACTGCCCGCTGCTGACCAACCCCTGGTTCGCTGAATTCACCCACACCTATGGCAAGCTGGGCCTGGCCGCGACCAAGGAACAACGGGTGTACCTGGCCCGCCTGTACTGGATGACCATCGAATTCGGCCTGATGGAAACCGCCCAAGGCTGCAAAATCTACGGTGGCGGCATTCTTTCATCGCCCAAAGAGACCGTATATTGCTTGTCTGGTGAACCCGAGCACCAGGCCTTCGACCCCGTCGAAGCCATGCGTACACCGTACCGCATCGACATCCTGCAGCCCCTGTACTTCGTGCTGCCGAACATGAAGCGCCTGTTCGACCTGGCCCACGAGGACATCATGGGCATGGTCCACACCGCCATGCAGCTGGGCCTGCATGCGCCTAAATTTCCACCCAAGGTTGCTGCCTGAGCGACCTTGCCGATAACAACTCGAAGCGGAAACTATTCCATGAATGCCTTGAACCAAGCCCACTGCGAAGCCTGCCGCGCCGACGCGCCGAAAGTCACCGACGAAGAGCTGGCAGAACTGATTCGCGAGATCCCGGACTGGAACATCGAAGTACGTGACGGCCATATGGAGCTGGAGCGCGTCTTCCTGTTCAAGAACTTCAAGCACGCCTTGGCGTTCACCAATGCCGTTGGCGAAATCGCCGAAGCCGAAGGCCACCACCCTGGGCTGCTGACTGAGTGGGGCAAGGTGACCGTGACCTGGTGGAGCCACTCGATCAAGGGCCTGCACCGCAACGACTTCATCATGTGTGCGCGCACCGACAAGGTGGCGGAATCGGCTGAAGGCCGCAAGTAAAGCCGCGGCTGCCCCTCTGACACCGGCAAGGCCGCTGCCCTGCGCCCACCCCTGCCTGGCGGGCGAACGCGCCACAAAGCCGCCGTTTTTCGGCCAGATGTTGTGCGCTGTTCGCCCGCAAACCCGACCGGCGAGCGGGAAAAAAACCAAACTGTCATCCAGACTTGTGTATCCTGCCCCAGCTTTGCAAAGCTTCAAACGCGCCTGGCGCAGACTTTTCACTCACACTTGCGAGGAACGACGAGATGCATGAGATCCCGAATCTTCCCTTCCCAAGCCTGAACCCAGAAGAGCCAACCGTGACCGCCCACGCCGAACCGGCAGCTGCCGTCGAGCAGGATGGTGACGATCAATCCAGCGCTGACCAGGACTAACTGCGCATCCCCGACTGTGTGAAAACGGCTGACCTGCGGGCCACCCCCGTCAGCACGTTTTCACACCGTCCAGAACCCATGTAGGCCCTCATGCCCGACTCACCCCGCCCCCTTGCGGTCACCCTGCAAGTCGTCTCCATCGTTCTGTTCACCTTCATTGGCTACCTGAACATCGGCATTCCGCTGGCCGTACTGCCCGGCTACGTACACAACGACCTGGGTTTCAGTACCGTCGTCGCCGGCCTGGTGATCAGCGTGCAGTACCTGGCGACCCTGCTCAGCCGCCCTGCCGCCAGCCGCATCATCGACAACCATGGCAGCAAGAAAGCCGTGATCTACGGCCTTGCCGGCTGCGGCATCAGCGGCGTGTTCATGCTGGCCTGCGCCTTCCTGACCCACCTGCCCGGGTGGAGCCTGGCCTGCCTGCTGGCTGGCCGACTGGTGCTGGGCAGCGCCGAAAGCCTGGTGGGTTCGGGCTCGATAGGCTGGGGCATCGGCCGGGTCGGGGCTGCCAACACGGCCAAAGTGATTTCCTGGAACGGCATTGCCAGCTACGGCGCCCTGGCCATCGGCGCGCCGCTGGGCGTACTGATGGTCAAGGGCCTTGGGCTGTGGAGCATGGGCCTGAGCATCATCCTGCTGTGCGCGGTAGGCCTGCTGCTGGCCTGGCCCAAACAGGCTGCGCCCATCGTCCATGGCGTGCGCCTGCCGTTCCTGAGCGTGCTGGGCAAAGTCTTCCCGCATGGCTCGGGGCTGGCCCTGGGCTCGATCGGCTTTGGCACCATCGCCACCTTCATCACCCTGTATTACGCCAGCCAGGGCTGGGCCAACGCCGCACTGACACTGAGCCTGTTCGGTGCCAGCTTCATCAGTGCTCGCCTGCTGTTCGGCAACCTGATCAACCGGATTGGCGGGTTTCGCGTGGCCATTGCCTGCCTGGCGGTAGAAACGCTGGGGCTGCTGATGCTGTGGTTGGCGCCCAGCGCAGAGCTGGCGCTAGCAGGGGCAGCACTGAGCGGGTTTGGCTTTTCGCTGGTATTCCCGGCGCTGGGCGTTGAGGCAGTGAACCAGGTCTCGGCGGCCAACCGCGGGGCGGCGGTGGGGGCGTATTCGCTGTTCATCGACTTGTCGCTGGGGGTAACCGGGCCTCTGGTGGGCGCAGTGGCGGCCGGGTTCGGGTTTGCCTCGATGTTTCTGTTTGCCGCCGCCGCTGCGGCCTGTGGGTTGCTGCTGAGCCTGTATCTGTATCGGCAGGCTCAACAGGCCCGGGCGCGGTAAAACGAAGCCGCGCTGGGCTGCAAGGCAGCCCGCGCCGCTGAAGGTCAGCGCTGAGCGTACTGCAACACCACTTCCAGCGGGTGGCGCATCTGGCGTTCGGTCATGCGCTTGACTTGGCTGCGGCACGAGTACCCGGTAGCCAAAGGTTCGCCCTCCTTGTCCAGCTTGGTGGCCCAGCTTTGCTCGAAGATGGTCCGCGAGGTTTCCTGGTTGCGCGCCTCATGCCCGTAGGTACCGGACATACCGCAGCAACCAGTGGCCTCGGTCACCAGCTTCAGCCCCAAACGGGCAAACACCTGCTCCCATTGGCGGGTACTGGCCGGCACGTTGGTCTTCTCGGTGCAGTGCGCCATCAGGCGGAAGTTGCCCGGCGCGGTCGGTGCCTGTTCGGGCAGCACATTCATCAGCCATTCCTGCGGCAGCAGCACCTGCGGGCAACCGTCCATGCCCGGCACCTTCTGATACTCCTGGCGGTACACCAGGGTCATGGCCGGGTCCAGGCCCACCAGCGGCACGCCGCAATCGGCCAGGGCCTTGAGCTGGCTGGCATTGCGGATCGCCGCCTTGGCGAATGCACCGAGGAACCCCTGCACATGCAGCGGCTTGCCGTTGGCGCTATATGGCGCCAGGAACACCCGGTGGCCCAGGCGGTTGGCCAGGTCGATGAACGCCGAAAGCAACGGCGTTTCGAAGTAACGGGTGAAGGCATCCTGCACCAGCACGATGCTGCGCTCGCGCTGGGCCGGGGTCAGTTCGCGCAGCGCCGGCACCGTGGCCACGCCAACCCGGCAGCGGGTCAGGGTGGCCTGGAAGTTGAAGCGGCTGATCAAAGGGCTGTCGACCATGCCGACCTTTTCGGCCAGCAGCCTGCTCACCCATTTCGACCCCATTACCGCGTTGTACAGCCCCGGTGCGTGTGCCAGGTAGGGGATGGTGAACTCCAGCGAGCCGATCAGGTAGTCGCGCAGCGGGCGCTGATAACGGCCGTGGTACAGCTCGAGAAAGCGCGAGCGGAAGTCCGGCACGTTGACCTTGATCGGGCACTGCCCAGCGCAGGACTTGCACGCCAGGCAGCCGGCCATGGCGTCATACACCTCATGGGAGAAGTCGGCCTGGCCCTGGTTGCGTGCGCGGTTGTTGCGCAGGCGCGCCGGCAGGCCCTTGAGCCACGAGACCTTGTTACGCGCCGCAGCCAGCACGTCGATGTTCGCTTCGCCCTGCAGGCGCAGCCATTCGCGCATCAGCGAGGCACGGCCCTTGGGCGAGTGCTGGCGCTCACGGGTGGCTTTCCATGAGGGGCACATGGCGTCGTTGGGGTCGTAGTTGTAGCAGGCACCGTTGCCGTTGCAGTGCACGGCGCTGCCGAAGTCTTGCCAGACCCGTTCGTCGATGCTGCGGTCCAGGTCGCCGCGCAGGGTCACGCCATCGACCTTGGTCAGGCCTTCGGCGCTGTCGGGCGGCGTGCAGATCTTGCCCGGGTTCAGCTGGTTATGCGGGTCGAAGGCGCCCTTCAGGCGCTGCAGTGCTGGGTACAGTTCGCCGAAATACTCCGGCACGTACTCCGAACGTAGGCCCTTGCCATGCTCGCCCCACAACAGGCCGCCATAGCGTTTGGTCAGTGCCGCCACCGCATCGGAAATCGGCTTGACCAGCGCGGCCTGGGCCGGGTCTTTCATGTCCAGCGCGGGGCGTACGTGCAGCACGCCGGCATCCACGTGGCCGAACATGCCGTAGGCCAGGCCGTAACCATCGAGCAAGGCCCGGAAATCGGCGATGTAGTCGGCCAGTTGCTCCGGCGGCACCGCGGTGTCCTCGACGAAAGGTTGCGGGCGCACCTCGCCCTCGACGTTACCCAGCAGGCCCACCGAGCGCTTGCGCATGGTGTAGACACGGGTGACGGCCTCGGAACCCTCGGCCAGCGTGTGGCCCAGGCGCTCGACACTGGTGTCGCTCTGCAGGTGCTGGAGGAACGCCTGCACCTTGGCATTGACCTGCGCTGGCTCGTCCCCGCAGAACTCCACCAGGTTGATGCCCAGGGTCGGCCGCTCGGGGTCGGCCGGGAAGTATTCGGCAACGCTGTGCCAGACGATATCCTTCATCGCCAGCATGAGCACCTTGGAGTCCACGGTTTCGATGGACAGCGGCTTGTGCGCCATCAGCGCGTTGGCGTCGCGCAGGGCATCCATGAAGCTGGTGTAGCGCACATTGACCAGTACCGCGTACTTGGGGATCGGCAGCACATTGAGCTTGGCTTCGACCACATACCCAAGCGAGCCCTCGGCACCGCACAGCACGCTATTGAGGTTGAAACGGCCCTGTTCGTCGCGCAGGTGCGCCAGGTCGTAGCCGGTCAGGCAGCGGTTGAGCTTGGGGAAGGTGCGCTCGATCAGGTCGCCCTGGGTTTGCTGGATGTCCCGCGCCATGCGGTACACCTCGCCCACCCGGCCAGGCGCGGCACAGGCCTGCTCCAGCGCGGCCTCATCGATCGGCAGGCTGTGCAGGCGCTCGCCACCGAGCAGCACGCTGTGCAACTCCAGTACGTGGTCGCGGGTTTTGCCATAAGTACAGCTGCCCTGGCCGCTGGCGTCGGTGTTGATCATGCCGCCGACGGTGGCGCGGTTGGACGTGGACAGCTCAGGGGCGAAGAACAGCCCGTACGGCTTGAGCGCAGCATTGAGCTGGTCCTTCACGGTGCCGGCCTGCACCCGCACCCAGCGCTCCTCGACATTGATTTCGAGGATGTTGTTCATGTGCCGCGACAGGTCGACGACGATACCATCGGTCAGCGACTGGCCGTTGGTGCCGGTGCCCCCGCCGCGCGGGGTGAGCTTGACGTGCCGAAAGCGTGCTTCGGCCATCAGCGTGGCCACGCGCGCCACATCGTCGGCATCCAGCGGGAACACCGCAGCCTGCGGCAGGCGCTGATAGATCGAGTTGTCGGTGGCCAACACCGTGCGGGTCGCGTAGTCGGCGCTGATCTGGCCACGGAAGCCGCTGTTGCGCAGGGCTTCGAGGAATTCTGGGTAGTTGGCGCTGGGTGCAACGGTTGGCAGCTGGGCGATCATCGAAGGATGGCCTCTTGATATTGGCTATTCACGGGATTCCTGTCGCCCCGGCATGGGTCAAACCAGGCGGGGGTGACGTATAAGCCAATGTTCCTGTAGTTTGCGCTCAGGGGCAAACGGATAATCCTGCCGCTATCAATGACTTTTATGAATGAATTACCGCCACCTGACTCCGTCCATGTCGCTGCTGCTGGCATTCGAGGCCGCCGCCCGGCATGAAAGCTACACCCGCGCCGCTGCCGAACTGTCACTGACCCAGAGCGCGGTCAGCCGGCAGGTGCAGGCACTGGAACAACAATTGGGCCTGACCCTGTTCCGCCGTGAAGGGCGCCAGGTGCAGCTGACCGATGTCGGCCGGCTGTACCAGGGCGAGCTCAGCGAGGCGCTGGGGCGCATCCGCAGCGCCACCCTGCAAGCGTTGGCTTACCAGTCCGGGGTCGGCACCTTGCGCCTGGCCACCCTGCCCACCTTCGGCTCCAAATGGCTGTTGCCGCGCTTGCATGCGTTCTACAGCGCGCACCCAGGCATGCTGGTGCACATTCATTCACGCATCGAAGCCATCAATTTCGAAACCAGCGAGATCGATGCCGCCATTGGCGTGGCCAGCCACGACCTGCCCGGGCTGGTCTGCCATCGCCTGCATGCCGAGGAACTGGTGGTGATCGTACCGCCGCAGGCCAGCGCCGACCGCCAGGGCTGGAGCCACGCCAGCATCAGCGAAGAGGTGCTGCTGAACGTGGCCAACAACCCGCATGCCTGGGGCGAGTGGTTTTCCCACCATGGCCTGCCGCACCGGGCGATGCGCCTGGGGCCGAGTTTCGAGCTCACCTCGCACCTGATCCAGGCCGTGCGCGCCGGGATCGGCATCGGGCTGGTACCGCGCATTCTCGTGGAAGAAGAACTGGCCAAGGGTGAACTGCACAGCCCCGGAACAGCTTTTGCCAGCCAGCGCAGTTACTACCTGATCTACCCGCCGAGGAATGAGGCATTACCGTCGTTGCGGGCGTTCAGGGGGTGGTTGCTGGAGCAGATCTGAGTCCTGCCTCGACCGCATAGGCCCCAAGCCCTGTGCAGTACCTGTGGGAGATTCTATGGTTTCTGGCAAGGGTAGCCGCTGCATCTTCAGTGCCTGTGAGATCGAGCGCCGCCCGCGCGGCGCGATCGCGAGCTGCGCTCGCTCCTACGTTTGTTTCGGGCCAGTAACGCCTGTGACAGGCACGCGCGGCCGCCTTGTTTGTACGGCGCGATATTGAGGCATGCGCCAAGGCGTTCGCGCGCGAATCCCACAGGAATAATTGGCCCGAAACAAACGTAGGAGCGAGCGCAGCTCGCGATGCGCCGCGCGGGCGGCGCTCGCTCTAACAGGCGCTGCATATCTTCTGACAAACACCTGTCAGCCCTGATGCGATCCCTGTGGGAGATTCCATGGTTCCTGGCAAGGGTAGCCGCTGCATCTTCAGTGCCTGTGAGATCGAGCGCCGCCCGCGCGGCGCATCGCGAGCTGCGCTCGCTCCTACGTTTGTTTCGGGCCAGTAACGCCTGTGACAGGCGCGCGCGGCCGCCTTGTTTGTACGGCGCGATATTGAGGCATGCGCCAAGGCGTTCGCGCGCGAATCCCACAGGAATAATTGGCCCGAAACAAACGTAGGAGCGAGCGCAGCTCGCGATTGCGCCGCGCGGGCGGCGCTCGCTCTAACAGGCGCTGCATATCTTCTGACAAACACCTGTCAGCCCTGATGCGATCCCTGTGGGAGATTCTATGGTTCCTGGCAAGGGTAGCCGGAGCATCTTCAGCGCCTGTGAGATCGAGCGCCGCCCGCGCGGCGCATCGCGAGCTGCGCTCGCTCCTACGTTTGTTTCGGGCCAGTAACCCCTGTTCCAGATGCGCGCGGCCGCTTTGTTCGTACGACGCGACTTTGAGGCATGCACCAAGGCGTTCGCGCGCTAATCCCACAGGAATAATTGGCCCGAAACAAACGTAGGAGCGAGCGCAGCTCGCGATGCGCCGCGCGGGCGGCGCTCGCTCTAACAGGCGCTGCATACCTTGTGGCAAACACCTGTCAGCCCTGATGCGATCCCTGTGGGAGCTGGCTTGAACTGGCCTAATGATTTTGGACATCTTCATCGGGCGCTATGATGGCGCCCAATTGGAGGCAAAATCAGTGCGTAAATCTTACTCAAGAGAATACAAAGTCCAAGCTGCCGAAATGGTGCTGGACGGTGGCCAGTCAGTCCCCGAAGTCTGCGCGGCCCTTGGGCTTGGGCCTACGGCGTTGCGTCGTTGGGTTGAGCAGGTGCGTGAAGAGCGAGCCGGCAAGGTTCCAGCTGGAGCCAAAGCGATCACTCCCGAGCAGCAACGAATTGAAGAACTCGAAGCGCTGGTTCGGCAAAAAGATCGGGATATCGAAATCCTAAAAAAGGCCAGTGCTCTTCTGCTTCGGGACTCCAAAGATCGTTCTCGCTGATCAACGAGCTGAGTGAGCAATACCCTGTTATCGACTGCTGCCGCGTGCTTGGGGTCAAGCGCAGCAGCTTCTACGCGTGGCGCAAACGCCAAGGGCGTGAAAACCCGGCCAGGGATGCTCTGCGTCTGCTTGCGGTTAAGCACTTCAACGCGTCACGAAGTGCCTCTGGCTCGCGAACGCTGGTGCAGGAATTGCGGCGTGAGGGCCATGAAGTCGGGCGATTCAAGGTGCGCGCGTTGATGCGAGAAGCTGGCCTGAAATGCAAGCAGCGCAGGCCGCACCGGTATCGGTCATCGGGCGCGGAAGCACTGATCGCGGAGAATCAGCTGAAGCGTAATTTCAAAGTTTCGACAATCAATGAGGTTTGGTGTGGCGATGTGACTTACATTCAGGTTGGCAGGCGCTGGTTGTACCTGGCCGCCGTGATTGATCTTTATGCCCGCCGAGTAGTGGGTTGGGCGTTCTCGATGATTGCAGATGCCAATTTGGCTTGTAACGCCTTGCGCATGGCAGCTGAGTCGCGAGGTAGGCCAGCGGGTGTAATGTTTCATTCAGACCAGGGCTGTCAGTACGCCAGCCATAAATTCAGAGCCACGCTCGATGAGTACAACTTGAACCAGAGCATGAGCCATCGAGGCCAATGCTGGGATAACGCTGCCATGGAGCGGTTCTTCGGAGCGTTGAAGTCAGAGTGGATGCCCGCAGGGGGCTACGAGACCGAAGCGCAGGCACGAGTAGATATCCAGGCTTATCTGATGCGCTACAACCTCAAGCGTCTCCACAGCTACAACGGCTATGAAACGCCGGTAGCCATGGAGGAAAAGCTCAAGATAGCGGTATGAACCTTAACCGGTGTCCAAAATTACTTGACCAGTTCAGCTTGCCGGCGATAGGGCCCAAACAGGCAATAAAAAACCCGAAGCCAGTCCCCCGGCTTCGGGTTTCTCTATTTCCTGCAGACCCTTACTTGGCTACGGTTCCAGCAACCCCACCGGTATTCAGCCGCCGACGTGGCTTGACCATGTACACCACGAACATCGCAAACAGCCAGATCGGGATCGCGTACACCGACACCTGAATGCCTGGAATCATCAGCATGATGCCGAGAATCAGCACCACGAAGGCCAGCACCACATAGTTGCCATAGGGGTACCACAGCGCCTTGAACAGCGGCTTCTGGCCGCTACGGTCAAGGTGCTGGCGGAATTTCAGGTGCGAATAACTGATCATCGCCCAGTTGATCACCAGGGTAGCCACCACCAGCGACATCAGCAGTTCCAGGGCATTTTGCGGCATCAGGTAGTTGAGCAGCACGGCCACGAAGGTCACCGCTGCCGACACCAGAATCGAGCGCACCGGCACGCCGCGTTTGTCGACCTTGGCCAGCGCTGCCGGGGCATCGCCCTGCTCCGCCATGCCCAGCAGCATGCGGGCATTGCAGTAGGTGCCGCTGTTGTACACCGACAGCGCGGCCGTCAGCACCACGAAATTCAGCAGGTTGGCGGCCACGTCACTGCCCAGCAGCGAAAACACCTGCACGAATGGGCTGCTGCCATAACTGCCGCCCGAGGCGTCGATGCTGGCCACCAGGTTGTCCCACGGGGTCAGCGACAGCAGCACCACCAACGCACCCACGTAGAAGATCAGGATACGGTAGATGACCTGGTTGATCGCCTTGGGGATCACGGTCTTGGGCTTGTCGGCCTCGGCAGCGGTGAACCCGAGCATTTCCAGGCCACCGAACGAGAACATGATGAAGGCCAGGGCCATGACCAGGCCGCTGACGCCATTGGGGAAGAACCCGCCGTGCGACCACAGGTTGGCGACGGTGGCCTCCGGGCCGCCGCTGCCGCTGGTCAGCAGGTAGGCGCCCAGTCCGATCATGCTGACGATGGCGACCACCTTGATGATGGCGAACCAGAATTCGGCTTCACCGAAGAACTTCACGTTCATCAGGTTGATGGCGTTGATCAGCACGAAGAAGGCGGCTGCGGTAACCCAGGTCGGGATTTCCGGCCACCAGTAGTGGACATACTTGCCAACCGCCGACAGCTCCGACATGCCCACCAGGATGTACAGCACCCAGCAGTTCCAGCCAGACAGGAAACCGGCGAAGCCGCCCCAGTAGGTGTGGGCAAAATGGCTGAATGAGCCGGCCACCGGCTCCTCGACGATCATCTCGCCAAGCTGGCGCATGATCATGAAGGCGATGAAGCCGCAGATGGCGTAACCGAGGATCATCGACGGGCCGGCGGATTTCATCACGCCTGCCGAGCCGAGGAACAGGCCGGTACCAATTGCGCCGCCAAGGGCGATCAACTGGATGTGACGGTTCTTCAGGCCCCGCTTGAGCTCGCCTGAATGCATGTTTTGTCCACTCATGAACGAAGTCACCTGCATTGTTTTTATCTGTGACGGAATCGGACCCACCGCGCTCGTGGCGCAGCGGAATGGGCAAGGTGGTTACCTTGGGTTTCTCGACCTCAGGTGCCGCCGGGGCGGGTCAACCAGGCGTGATCAAGAGTGCGCGGTACGCAAGGGGGTCACAGGTAAAACGCGGCGCACTGTATACCCCTGCAAACGCGCAGGCGTCAACGCGTTGCATCCTTTCCTCGGGAAAAAACGCAGCGATCCTGTGGTATGGGCCTTCAAAGGCGGAGTGATCGGCGTACATGGCGCCTCCATTTGTTGTTTTGTCAGCCAGGCGCTGTGAACCGGCTGTTGCACACGGCAATAGCGGCTATAACACCGTGGGCAAGGGGGTTTGGGCAAGGGTGGTGGGGATTGGCGCGGGGGGCTTGCAGCGTTGGCAGCGGCAAGTTTTTTTGACAGGCCGGGGCGTATCCCGAAACACGAACGGAAATCGGCTGACTTTGTACACCTTTCTTTACAGGCTGGTTCGCGGACTTGCCAGTCGTCCGAAAAATTCTTTTGCTTCAGTGCCTTGGGGCTGCTTTGCGGCCCTTCGCGGGCACGCCCGCTCCCACATCTTGAGTGGGAGCGGGCGTGCCCGCGAAGGGCCGCAAAGCGGCCCCAAATTACTTAATTGGGCCACTCAGCCACGCGGTTTGCCACGGCCACGGCCGGCAGGCTTGTCACCTTCAGGCTTGGCTGGGCGCTTGCGCATTTCGCTTGGGCGCTCGGCCACGGCGCTGCCGCGGTTGCCTTTGCGTGGCGCTTCTTCACGCGGCTGGCGTGCCGGGCGCTCGCCAGCGGCAGCACCTTCGTGGGCCGGGCGCAGGTTGCGCACGCGCTCGCCACGGCCCAGCGGGCGGGACGATTTGCGCTGCAGTCGCTCCATCTTGTCCTTGGCCTTGAGGTTCAAGGCAGGCAGCGCAACCGGCTGCAAGCCGACTTCAGCGGCCAGGATGTCGATTTCGCCCTGGGACATTTCCCGCCAGCGGCCCATCGGCAGGTCGGAGTTGAGGAACACCGGGCCGAAGCGCACGCGCTTCAGGCGGCTGACCACCATGCCCTGGGATTCCCACAGGCGACGCACCTCGCGGTTACGGCCTTCCATCACCACGCAGTGGTACCAGTGGTTGAAACCTTCGCCACCGGGTGCCTTCTGGATGTCGGTGAACTTGGCCGGGCCGTCTTCGAGCATTACACCGGCCTTCAGGCGCTCGATCATCTCGTCATCGACTTCACCACGCACACGCACCGCGTACTCGCGGTCCATCTCGTAGGACGGGTGCATCAGGCGGTTGGCCAGTTCACCGTCGGTGGTGAACAGCAGCAGGCCGGTGGTGTTGATGTCGAGTCGGCCAATGTTGATCCAACGGCCTTCTTTTGGCCGCGGCAGGCGATCGAACACGGTCGGGCGGCCTTCCGGGTCGTCACGGGTGCAGATCTCGCCATCGGGTTTGTTGTACATGATCACCCGGCGGGTGGCCTCGGCGGCCTCCTCGCGCTTGATCAGCTTGCCGTCAACGGCAATGGCATCGTGCAGGTCGACGCGTTGGCCGAGGGTAGCCGCGACGCCGTTGACCTTGATCCGGCCCTGGCTGATCCAGGCCTCGACGTCACGGCGCGAGCCCACGCCGATGCGGGCCAGCACTTTTTGCAGTTTTTCGCCGGACGGCGGGGTAATTGCGGTGTCTTGCAGGTCTTGCTCACTCATCTGGGCACCTCCCGGTGTAGGAATGACAAAGGGTTTCTGGCGACGAATGCGCCAAAAGGCCGCGCATCATACGCGGTTCGGTGGGGGAACGCACTGCAGGTTAGAAGGTTTTGCGGGGGCAGCGAGAGGTTTCTGCCTAACGGTGAGGTGCTTGCCGGGCGGGGCCGCTACAGGCAACCGCACGATCAGGGCTGCAGCTTGCCCTCTTCTTCCACCGCGGCCTCAGGTGCTTGCCCACGCAAATCGTCAAAGTCGGTCTTCAGCCCTTCTTCCATGGCATCCAGCTCCACCAGCAAGCTGCGGAAGCTGGTTTCCTCCTTCGGCTCGTCAACCGCGTCCTGCTCGCCCAGGCTGGCATCAGCCAGGGCCTGCAGGTGCGCCGGTACCGGTGCATCATCCGGGTCGAGCAGCGGCTCAGGCTGCAGCTCGCGCAACTCGGCCAACGCCGGCAACTGCTCCAGGCTCTTGAGGTTGAAGTGGTCCAGGAACGCCTTGGTGGTGGCGAACATCGCCGGCCGGCCGGGCACCTCGCGGTAGCCCACCACGCGTATCCACTCGCGCTCCATCAGGGTCTTGATGATATTGCTGTTCACCGCCACCCCGCGCACATCCTCGATCTCGCCACGGGTGATCGGCTGGCGATAGGCGATCAACGCCAGGGTTTCCAGCAAGGCACGCGAATAGCGCTGCGGGCGCTCTTCCCACAAGCGGCCGACCCAAGGGGCGTAGGCTTCGCGAATTTGCAGGCGGTAGCCGCTGGCCACCTCCGTGAGCTCGAAAGCGCGGCCGTTGCACGACTTGCCCAGCACCTCCAGCGCCTGCCTGAAAACCTTGGGTTCGGGGCGCTCGGCTTCCTCGAACAACTCGAACAGACGCTCCAGTGATTGCGGTTTGCCCGACGCCAGCAGGAAGGCTTCGATCAGCGACGCCAGGTCGCGAGGTTCATTCAGGTTCATCGGGTTCTTCAACAAGCGCCGGGCGAAGCCGCACGTGGATGGCGGCGAAGGGTTCATTCTGCACCAGTTCGATCAGCGCTTCCTTCACCAGTTCGAGAATCGCCATGAAGGTGACCACTACCCCCAGCTTGCCCTCGTCGTGCCCGAACAGCTCGACGAACGGCACGAAAGCACCGCCCTTGAGGCGCTCCAGCACCTGGCTCATGCGCTCGCGGGTGGACAGCGTTTCACGGCTGATCTGGTGGCTCTCGAACAGGTCGTTGCGCCGCATCACCTCGGCCATGGACACCAGCAGCTCTTCCAGGCTGACCTGCGGCAACAGCTTGCGCACCTTGGCCTGCGGCGCATCCAGGCGCGGCACCCGCACCTCACGGCCAACCCGTGGCAACGCGTCGATGCCTTCGGCTGCGGCCTTGAAACGCTCGTACTCCTGCAGCCGGCGGATCAACTCGGCGCGCGGGTCACCCTCCTCTTCCTCGGCCTCAGCCGAGCGCGGCAGCAGCATGCGCGACTTGATCTCGGCAAGCATGGCCGCCATTACCAGGTATTCGGCGGCCAGTTCCAGGCGCACGCTTTTCATCAGCTCCACATAGCCCATGTACTGGCGGGTGATTTCAGCCACGGGGATGTCGAGGATGTCGATGTTCTGCTTGCGGATCAGGTACAGCAACAGGTCCAGCGGCCCTTCGAAGGCTTCCAGGATGACTTCCAGGGCGTCTGGCGGGATGTACAGGTCCAGCGGCATCTCGGTCAGGGCTTCGCCGTAGACCAAGGCCAGTTGCAACTGCCGCGGCTCGTCGACCTGCGTGGCCGGCGCCTCGGGCGCTTGCAGCTGGCTCACGCGCTGGCCATGAACGGCGCAGGGTCGCCGCAGCCTTCTCGAATCAGCTCAGGTTCGTCGCCGGAAAGGTCGATGATGGTCGACGCCTTGAGGTCACCGTAGCCGCCATCGATCACCAGGTCGACATGGTGCTCCAGGCGCTCACGAATTTCGTAAGGGTCGGTCATCGGCTCGTTATCGCCAGGCAGGATCAGGCTCACGCTCATCAGCGGCTCGCCCAGCTCAGCCAGCAACGCCAGGGTAATGGCGTGGTCTGGTACCCGCAGGCCGATGGTGCGGCGTTTTTCGTGCAGCAGCAGGCGGGGCACTTCGCGGGTGCCGTTGAGGATGAAGGTGTACGGCCCAGGCACGTGCGCCTTGAGCAGGCGGAAGGTGCCGGTATCGACCTTGGCATACAACCCCAGCTGCGACATGTCGCAGCACATCAGGGTGAAGTTGTGGGTCTTGTCCAGGCCGCGCAGGCGCCGGACGCGCTCGATGGCCGCCTTGTCGCCGATCTGGCAACCCAACGCATAGGCCGAATCGGTGGGGTACACCACCACGCCCCCCTTGCGGATGATCTCTACCGCCTGGCGGATCAGCCGCGGCTGGGGGTTCTCCGGATGAATCTGGAAAAATTGGCTCACGTAGTCGTCCTGTTCATACCGTAATAGGCTGTTCATGGCTGAATCGGCGCCACAAAGGCGGCAGGTCCTCGGGCAAAGGCCGGTAGGCACCGATCTCGCCCCAGGTGCCGGGGCCGTGGAAGTCACTGCCAGCGCTTGCCAGCAGGCCGAACTCACGGGTAAGGATGGACAGGGTGCCCACCTGCTCGGCAGGCATCATCCCGTTGACCACTTCAAGCGCCTGCCCACCTGCCTGAATATAGTCGGCAATCAGCCGCCTGCGCTTGCTGCGGGTCAGGTCGTAGTGCATGGGATGCGCCAGGCTTACCCAGGCTTTGGACTGGCGCAGCGTGGCAACGGTTTCATCAAGGGTGGGCCAATGCTGCTTGACGTCGCCCAGCTTGCCCGCCCCCAGCCACTTGCGAAACGCCTCGCCGCGGTCCTTGACGTGCCCGGCACGCACCAGGTATTCGGCAAAGTGCGGGCGCGCCGGTGCGTTGCCGCTGTCGCCCAGCTCGTGCTGCACGGCGCGGGCGCCGTCGAGGGTGCCTGGCATGCCCTTGGCGGCCAACCGCTTGTCGATTTCTTCGGCGCGCAGCCAGCGGCCGCGGTGCAACGCTTCGATCGCCGCCAGCAATGGCGGCGCATCAAGCGGGAAGTCGTAGCCCAGCACGTGAATGGTGGCGCCCCCCCAGGTGCACGAAAGCTCGACCCCGCTGACCCAGCGCATGCCCCGCTCAACGCAGGCCAGGCGCGCTTCGGGCAGGCCTTCGAGGGTGTCATGGTCGGTCAGGGCCAGCGTTTGCACCCCGTGCTCATGGGCCCGGGCGACCAGCGCCGTGGGCGACAGGGCGCCGTCGGAGGCCGTGCTGTGACAGTGCAGATCAACATTCATGGAGGAGCGCTTTCGCTGGAATCGATGTTTGTTATTATGCCGTCACATCCCGATTCTGGCTGCCATTGTGAAACAATTCATCGATTTCATCCCGCTGTTGCTGTTCTTCATCGTGTACAAGCTGGACCCACGCCCGCTTGAAGTCGCTGGCCACAGCTTCGAATTCGGTGGCATCTACAGTGCCACGGCCATGCTGATCGTCAGCTCGCTGGTGGTGTACGGCGCGCTGTTCCTGCGCCAGCGCAAGCTGGAAAAGGGCCAGTGGCTGACCCTGGTGGCCTGCCTGGTGTTCGGCGGCCTGACCCTGACCTTCCACAGCGAAACCTTCCTCAAGTGGAAGGCGCCGGTGGTCAACTGGCTGTTCGCCCTGGGCTTTGCCGGCAGCCACTTCATCGGTGACCGGGTGCTGATCAAACGCATCATGGGCCACGCCCTCACCCTCCCGGATGCCATCTGGACGCGCTTGAACCTGGCCTGGATCGCGTTCTTCCTGTTCTGTGGTGCGGCCAACCTGTTCGTCGCCTTCACCTTCCAGGACTTCTGGGTGGACTTCAAGGTGTTCGGCAGCCTGGGCATGACCGTGATCTTCCTGGTGGCGCAAGGCGTGTACCTGTCGCGCCACCTGCACGACGACCCTTCTACCTCCAAACCCAAGGATTGACATGCTCTACGCCATCATTGCCAGCGACGTCGCGAACTCCCTGGAAAAGCGCCTTGCTGCCCGCCCGGCGCACATCGAACGCCTGCAGCAGCTCAAGGCCGAAGGCCGCGTGGTGCTGGCCGGTCCACACCCGGCCATCGACAGCAACGACCCGGGCGACGCCGGCTTCAGCGGCAGCCTGATCGTCGCCGAGTTTGCCTCGCTGGCCGAAGCCCAGGCCTGGGCCGATGCCGACCCGTACATTGCCGCAGGGGTGTACGACAAGGTCGTGGTCAAGCCGTTCAAGCAAGTGCTGCCTTGACCTGACCGCTCCATGCCCGCGAAGTGGCCAGGCGATAGCTGCCGTTATACGCAAGCCATCAGTCTGCGGTATCTTTGCCACTGGCGGGCCGCAGAGCCGCCGTCAATGGTGGAATCGAGTGAGTCATGAGCGAGCTGTTACTGATTGATGATGACCAGGAACTGTGCGAGCTGCTGTGCAGCTGGCTGACCCAGGAAGGGTTTTCCGTACGTGCCTGCCACGACGGGCAGAGTGCACGCCAGGCCTTGGCCGAGCATGCACCTGCGGCCGTGGTGCTGGATGTCATGTTGCCCGACGGCAGCGGCCTGGAGTTGCTCAAACAACTGCGCAGCGAGCACGCCGAACTGCCGGTGCTGATGCTGTCGGCCCGTGGCGAGCCGCTTGACCGTATTCTTGGCCTGGAACTGGGTGCCGACGATTACCTGGCCAAACCGTGCGACCCACGCGAGCTTACCGCGCGCCTGCGTGCAGTACTGCGCCGCAGCCACCCCGTTGCCGCCACCAGCCAGCTGGAGCTGGGCGACCTGGTCTATAGCCCAGCCCGCGGCGTGGCCAGCATCGATGGCCGGGAAATGACCCTGACCTTGTCCGAAAGCCGCATACTTGAAGCGCTGCTGCGCCAGCCTGGCGAGCCGCTGGACAAACAGGAACTGGCGCAGATCGGCCTGGGCCGCAAGCTCACCCTCTACGACCGCAGCCTGGACATGCACGTCAGCAACCTGCGCAAGAAGATCGGCCCGCATGCCGATGGCCGGCCACGCATCGTCGCCCTGCGCAGCCGCGGCTATTACTACTGCCTGTGAGCAGCTGCAAGCTGCAAGCTGCAAGAAAGAGCAGAATCGCGATCGGCTTCACTTGTAGCTTTAAGCTTGTAGCTTGTAGCTTGTAGCTTGCCGCTTGCCGCTTGCCGCTTGCAGCTGTTCTTTACCCAGCCTTTACCATCCACTGACTGCGCTTGACGGTGATCTCCCTAGACTGTGCTCATCCGGTAACCACCGGCCTATGAAAGGAGAGACACCATGCGCAAGACCCTTATCGCCCTGATGTTCGCCGCCGCCCTGCCGACCGTAGCCATGGCCATGCCTGACGGCGGCCCACGTCACGACGGCCCGCATCACCGCGGTGAAGCGGCCTTCCAGCAACTGGACCTGAGCCGTGACCAGCGCCAGCAGATCGGCAAGCTGATGGGCGAGCAAATGCAGCAGCGCCGAGACATTACCGAGCGTTACCTGGCCAAACTGCCGGCTGCCGACCAGAAAGCCATGAAGGACGAACTGCAAGCCAGCCGCGCCAAGACCGACACCGCCGTGCGCAACCTGCTCAAGCCAGACCAGCAGAAGAAGTTCGACGAACTGCAAAAGGAACGCGCTGCCAAGAAAGCCGAGTGGCAGGAGTTCCAGGCCTGGAAAGCTGAAAAAGCCAAAAAGGCCCAGTAAGCTGTCAGCCCGATGCCCGGCTCGCCCCAGCGCGAGCCGGGCTTTTTCTGTTTTAGGAGGTGCTCTTGCGTTCACTGTTCTGGCGCATCCTGGCCAGCTTCTGGTTGGCCATCACCCTGGTTGCAGGCCTGTCGATCTTGCTTGGGCACATGCTCAACCAGGACGCCTGGATCCTCAGCCGCCACCCCGGCCTGAACACGCTGGCCAGCCAGTGGGCCAGGCACTACGAGCAGGAGGGCGTGAATGCCGCGCAGCAGTTCCTGGAACAACGCAAGGACCGCTACAAGATCGACGTGCAGGTGCTCGATGACAGTGGTGACGCGGTGGTGCCCGGCACGTTCCCGCGCCGGGCAGCAGCCTTCGAGGCACGCCAGCACAACGACCAGCGCCGCCTGCCATGGCGCCGGCTGACCGAGGAATACACCAGCCCCGACACCGGCCAGACCTACCTGCTGATCTACCGCATCCCCCACCCGGCGCTGGATGAGTGGCACCGGGACAGCCTGATGTGGCCACTCAGCGCACTGGGCATCGCCCTGGTGGTGTTGACCCTGTTCAGCCTGCTGGTCACGCTGTCCATCACGCGCCCGTTGAGCCGCCTGCGCAGCGCTGTGCACGACCTGGGCCAGAGTACCTATCAGCAGAACAGCCTGGCGCGCCTGGCAGCCCGGCGTGACGAATTCGGCGTGCTGGCCAACGACTTCAACAAAATGGGTGCGCGCCTGCAAAGCACCCTCGCCAGCCAGCGCCAATTGCTGCGCGACGTGTCCCACGAACTGCGCTCACCGTTGGCCAGGCTGCGCATTGCCCTGGCCTTGGCCGAACGCGCCGAGCCCGAACAGCGCCAGGCCCTGTGGCCGCGCCTGACCCGCGAGTGCGACCGGCTGGAAGACCTGATCAGCGAAATACTCACCCTGGCCCGCGTGGATGCCGAACAGGCCCACGCCGAAGCGGTGGACCTCAATGCCTTGCTGGGCAGTGTGCGCAAGGACGCCCTGCTCGGCGCGCCCGACCAGGACGTGCGCCTGGAGGCGCAACCGGGGCTGGTCTTGCAAGGTTGGCCGACACTGATCGAGCGGGCCGTGGACAACCTGCTGCGCAACGCCCTGCGCTTCAACCCGGCAGGCCAGCCCATTGAAGTCAGTGCCGTGCGTGATCAGGCGCGGGTGGTGATCTGTGTGCGCGACCATGGCCCGGGTGCAGCCCCGGAGCACCTCGCCCAGCTGGGTGAGCCGTTCTTCCGCGCACCGGGGCAGGAGGCCCCAGGGCACGGCCTGGGGTTGGCGATTGCGCGCAAGGCGGCGGAGCGGCATGGCGGCAGCCTGGTACTGCACAACCACCCGCAGGGCGGCTTTGTCGCCCGGCTTGAACTGCCTGTGCAAACCGCTTCAGCGTAAGGCTGCCAGGGCCGTGTACGTTCAGGGCTGCAGCGCAGCCCTTGCTCGCGCCCGCGTCACTCGCCCCAGCCCGTGACGAAATCAGCGGTGGCCAGCACCGGCGCGGTCCGTGGCTCGGTCATTGGCGTGCCGACGTACAGGTAGCCGATCAGTTCCTCGTTCTCCGCCAGCCCCAGCCCCTTGTGCACATGCGCGTCGAAGGCCATGTCCCCGGTGCGCCACACGGCGCCGATGCCCTGCGCATGGGCAGCGATCAGGATGCCATGTGCCGCACAGCCCGCCGCCAGGCGCTGCTCGGACTTGGGCACCTTGAAGTGGTCCTGCAAGCTGGCCACCACCACGATCAGCAACGGTGCGCGCAGCGGCATGGCGCGGGCTTTGTCCAGCGCAGCCTGGGTGGCTTCACCCTTGTGCTGCACCGCTTCGGCGAACAGCTCGCCCAGCCTCTCGCGGCCCTGCCTTTCGATGGTCAGGAACCGCCAAGGCCGCAGTTGGCCGTGGTCCGGCGCCCGCAGGGCAGCCTGGAACAGCGCCTCGCGCTGGGCGGCATTGGGCGCTGGGTCGGTCAGGCGTGGCACGGAAACACGGTTGAGCAATGCGTCGAGAGCCTCCATCGGCTACCCTCCTGGCAGTGGAATGTGCGGCCATTCTCAAGCTGCATGCCCTAAGCTGCAAGCTGCAAGCTGCAGCACGCCAGCTTTTCGTGCAGCGTGCCGCGCCTGGCTTGCAGCGGCCCGGCCCATAGGTAGAATGGCGCCCTTCCGTTTCGAGTCAGAGCAGATCACATGGCGTTGCCGACCTTAAGGATCATTGGTTTCATCATCGGCATCTTCCTGATCACCCTGGCTGTGGGCATGGCCGTGCCCATGGCGACCCTGGTGATATTCGAACGCACCGGCGACATGCCGTCGTTCCTGTGGTCCAGCCTGATCACCTTCATTGCCGGGCTGGCCATGGTGCTGCAAGGGCGACCCGAGCATGTGCACCTGCGGCCACGCGACATGTACCTGCTGACGGTCTGCAGCTGGCTGGTGGTCTGCGTGTTCGCCGCCCTGCCCTTCCTGCTGACCCAGCACATCAGCTACACCGACGCCTTCTTCGAAAGCATGTCGGGCATCACCGCCACCGGCGCCACCGTGCTCAGCGGGCTCGACAGCATGTCGCCAGGCATCCTGATGTGGCGCTCGATGCTGCACTGGCTGGGCGGTATCGGCTTCATCGCCATGGCGGTGGCCATCCTGCCGCTGCTGCGCATTGGTGGCATGCGCCTGTTCCAGACCGAGTCTTCCGACCGCTCCGAAAAGGTCATGCCGCGCTCGCACATGGTCGCCAAGTCGATCGTGGGGGTGTACGTCGGCTTCTCGATCCTTGGCGCGCTGGCTTTCTGGTGGGCCGGCATGAGCCCATTCGATGCCATCAACCACGCCATGTCGGCGATTTCCACCGGTGGTTTTTCCACCTCCGACCAGTCCCTGGCGAAATGGGACATTCCCGCCGTGCACTGGGTGGCAGTGGTGGTAATGATCATGGGCAGCCTGCCGTTCACCCTGTACGTGGCCACCCTGCGCGGCAACCGCAGGGCGCTGCTCCGCGACCAGCAGGTGCAGGGCTTGCTGGGCATGCTGCTGGTCACCTGGCTGGTTCTGGGCACCTGGTACTGGTACAGCACCAACCTGCACTGGCTGGACGCGCTGCGCCACGTGGCGCTGAATGTGACCTCGGTCGTCACCACCACCGGTTTCGCCCTGGGTGACTACAGCCTGTGGGGCAACTTTTCGCTGATGCTGTTCTTCTACCTGGGGTTCGTCGGCGGCTGCTCCGGCTCGACCGCGGGCGGGATCAAGATCTTCCGCTTCCAGGTCGCCTACATCCTGCTCAAGGCCAGCCTCAACCAACTGATCCACCCGCGTGCGGTGATCAAGCAGAAGTACAACGGCCACCGCCTCGATGAAGATATCGTGCGTTCGATTCTCACGTTCTCGTTCTTCTTCGCCATCACCATCTGCGTCATGGCGCTGCTGCTGTCGCTGCTGGGGGTGGACTGGATGACCGCCCTGACCGGCGCTGCCGGTACGGTCTCCGGGGTGGGGCCTGGCCTGGGTGAAGTGATCGGGCCGTCAGGCAACTACGCCACGCTGCCAGACGCAGCCAAGTGGATCCTGGCTGCCGGCATGCTGCTTGGCCGGCTGGAAATCATAACCGTGCTAGTGTTGTGCATGCCGGCGTTCTGGCGTCACTGAGCCCTTCGCCCACGGCGCCGAGCCGGGCGCGGTACTCACTGGGCGTGGTATCGAACCACCGGCGGAACGCGCGGTAGAAGTTGCTGGGGTCGGCGAAGCCCAGCAGGTAGGCGGTTTCCAGCAGGGTCATGCCCGGCTGGGCCAGGTACTGTTCGGCCAGTTCGCGCCGGGTGTCGTCGAGCAACGCCTGGAAGCTGGTGCCCTCTTCCTGCAGCCGCCGCTGCAGGGTGCGCTGCGACAAGTGCAAAGCCTGCGCCAGGGTCTCACGCTTGGGCTCCCCCTGCGGCAAGATGCGGCACAGCACCTGGCGCACCCGGTGGGTCACGCGGCTTTCGGAAAACCGCGCCAGGTACTCCCCGGCAAACCGGTCGTGCAGCACTGCCATGGCTTCATTGGCCGTGGGCAAGGGTGCCTCCATGTCGGCCCGCTCGAACACCAGCGCGTCATACGGCGCGTCGAAGATCAGCGGCGAATGGAACGCCACCTTGTACGGCTCGATATTCCTGGGTTGCGGCCCCTGCACCAAAACCCGGCGTGGCTGCACCGGGCGGCCGCTCAGCCATTTGCACAGCGCCAGCGCACAGGCCAACGACGCTTCGGCACTGTGCCGGGTGGGCGGCAGATGGTCGCCGTGCACGGTGAGGATCAACGAGTAGCCCTCGGGACCCAGCACGAAACTGAGATCGGAGCTTTCGGCGATGATGCGCTGATAGCGTACCAGCCGCTCGAACCCCTCGGCCAAGGTGCGGCTGGACATCAGCGCATAGCCCACCACGTGAAACGAGGCCGGGCGTACCACACGCGCCATGTTCAGGCCAATGGCCTCGTTGCCGGACAGTTCCACTGCCAATTGCCACAGCCGGGTCATGGAGTCTTGGGGGAAACGCGCGTCGGGATCGTCGAGGGCGGCGAAATCCAGCCCCAACTGCTTGAACATGGCCCGGCAGTCCAGCCCTTCCAGCTCGAGTGCCTTTACAATCCCTGATGCCCAACTGGCTGACGTGGTTCTTTCGCTCATGACAGGCTTCTTTCCTGACCGCTCCTGCGGTGAACCCCAAGGATACTCAATTGGCGCCTATTGTCACTGGTAGGCCCTGCCAATCACTCTAGACTCGAATGAGGCTCCACGCCGTGCATCTTGTCCAGACGTATCAACCCCGGAGCACTGCCATGAACCGCACAGCGCAGTTTCGCAGTTTTGCCGAGTTCTACCCGTATTACCTGGGTGAGCACAGCAACCCCACCTGCCGCCGCCTGCATTTTGTCGGCACCAGCCTGGTGATCGCCCTGCTGGCCTATACCATCGGCAGCGGCAAATGGCTGTTGCTGCTGGCCGTGCCGCTGTTCGGCTACGGCTTTGCCTGGGTGGGGCATTTCTTTTTTGAAAAGAACCGGCCGGCGACATTCACCTACCCGTTCTACAGCCTTGCCGGTGACTTCGTGATGTTCCGCGACATTCTGCTCGGCAAGCTCAGGCTGTAAGCAGCGCGCCTGCGCCCGCCGCCACCCGGTCCTCGCCATCCACGGCTTCAGGCACAATGGCCGCTTGCCTTGCGAGGATGCCCCCTGTCATGAACCACCGCACCGCCCTCGGCGCCCTGCATATCGGCGCGCTGTTCTTTGGCCTGACCGGCGTATTCGGCAAGCTGGCAGCCAGCGCCAGCCCGGTGATCATCGTGTTCGGCCGCGCCGCTTTCGCCGTGCTCGCTCTGGCGCTGTTCGCCAGTGTCACCGGCCCTGGCTGGCAACGCCTGAACGGTCAGGATGCGCGCCGCCTGTTGCTCGGCGGGGTGCTGCTGGCCGGCCACTGGGTCAGCTTCTTCATCGCCGTCAAGGTCGGCGGCGTGGCCATCGCCACCCTCGGCTTCGCCAGTTTCCCGGCCTTTACCGTGCTGCTCGAAGGGCTGCTGTTCCGCGAGCGCATCCGCCGCAACGAAGCGCTGCTGGTGCTGCTGGTCAGCCTCGGCCTGGTACTGGTCACGCCAGCCTTCGATCTGGCCAGCGAAGCGACCGGCGGCCTGCTGTGGGCCCTGTTCTCGGGCCTGCTGTTCTCACTGCTGTCCCTGACCAACCGCGCAGGCTCTGGTCGCTTGCCTGCGGTGCAGGCAGCACTGTGGCAAAACCTGGTGGTGGGCCTGTGCCTACTGGCATTCGCTGCCCCTGGGCTGAGCGCGGTCGCGCCGGTGGACTGGCTGTGGATCGGCCTGCTCGGCATTTTCTGCACCGGCGTGGCGCACAGCCTGTTCGTCGCCAGCCTGGCGGTCATCAAGGCCCGGACTGCCGCCGTGGTGTTCGGCATGGAGCCGGTCTACGGCATTGCCGTAGCCTGGCTGGTGTTTGCCGAGACCCCCACGGTGCGCATGCTGCTGGGCGGCGCACTGATCATCCTCGCCATCGTGCTGTCCAGCCGCCTGGCCGCCGAGCCAGCGCAGCGGCCGCTGGCCGAGGGCGGGTGACTCAGCGGTCGTTGTGGCCCAGGTCGCGCTGGGGGTCGATCTGGTCACGCACCCGCTGCTTCAGCATCTTGGCCTCGGGGAAGCCGCCGTCGGCCTTGCGCTCCCAAATCTGCACGCCGTTGCAGGTGATGCGGAAAATACCGCCGGTACCCGGTTCCAGCACCACCCGGCCGAGGTCGTCGGCAAACGTGCTGAGCAACTCCTGGGCCAGCCACGCGGCCCGCAGCAGCCACTGGCACTGGGTGCAATAATTGATGACGATTTCCGGCTTGTGGTCGGCCATGTTGAGATAACTCCAGCTGAGGGGCGGCTTATACTAGCGGTCTTTGACCCACGGTTTGAGACCCACGATGCGCCGTTTGCTGTTCTGCTTGCTGTTCACCCTCACCTCGCTTACAGCAACCGCCGCCGAACCGGCACGGCCCAAGGTCGGCCTGGTGCTGTCGGGCGGCGCGGCCCGTGGCCTGGCGCACATCGGCGTGCTCAAGGCGCTGGAGGAGCAGGGTGTACGCATCGACGCCATTGCTGGCACCAGCATGGGGGCTGTAGTCGGCGGGCTGTACGCCTCGGGCTACAGTGTCGAAGAGCTGGAACACCTCGCCACCACCCTCGACTGGCAGCAGGCGCTGTCTGACAGCCCACCCCGCGAGGACGTGCCATTCCGGCGCAAGCAGGATGACCGCGATTTTCTGGTCAAGCAAAAGCTCAGTTTTCGCGACGACGGCAGCCTGGGCCTGCCGCTGGGGGTGATTCAAGGCCAGAACCTGTCGTTGCTGCTGGAAAGCAAGTTGGCGCACACCGCCGACACGCGCGATTTCGACAAACTGCCCATCCCCTTCCGCGCCGTGGCCACCGACATCGCCAGTGGCGAAAAAGTGGTATTCCGCCGCGGCCACCTGCCGCAGGTGATCCGCGCCAGCATGTCGATCCCGGCCGTGTTCGCCCCGGTCGAACTGGACGGCCGCCTGCTGGTGGACGGCGGCATGGTCGACAATATTCCGCTCGACGTGGCACGCGACATGGGGGTGGACCTGGCCATCGTGGTGGATATCGGTACGCCGCTGCGCGACCGCAAGCAGTTGCTGACCGTGGTCGATGTGCTGAACCAATCCATCACGCTGACAACCCGGCGCAACTCGGAAGAGCAACTGGCCAGCCTGCGCCGCGACGATATCCTCATCCAACCGCCGCTGGCAGCCTACGGCGTGACCGACTTCGGCCGCGCGCGGGACATGATCGACGCCGGCTACCGCGCGACCCGCCTGCTCGACGCGCGCCTGGCCGCGCTGCGCCACCCAGACGCCAGCACCAGCCTGGCCGTGGCCCGTTCACCGCGCCAACGCACGCCCATCATCACCGCCATCAAAATCGAGAACGACGCCAAGGTCAGTGACGATGTGATCCGTTCGTACATTCGCCAGCCCATCAATGCCCCGCTGGAGCTTGGCCGCCTGGAGACCGACATGGGCACGCTGTACGGCCTGGACTACTTCGACCGGGTGCAGTACCGCGTGGTACACAAGGGCGATGAAAACACCCTGGTGATCAACGCCCGCGGCCGCCGCGGCGGCACCGACTACTTGCGCCTGGGGCTGAACCTGTCGGACGACCTGCGCGGCGACAGCGCCTTCAACCTGGGCGCCAGCTACCGGGTCAACGGCATCAACAGCCTGGGTGCCGAGTGGCTGACCCGCGGCCAGATCGGCGACCAGCAAGCGCTGTACAGCGAGTTCTACCAACCGCTGGATGTCGGCTCACGCTACTTCGTCGCCCCCTACCTGGACTTCGGCTCACAGAACATCGAGGCCACCCTCGACAACGACCCGATCGCCGAGTACCGCCTGGAGCGCTATGGCTTTGGCCTGAACGTGGGCCGGCAGATCGGCAACAGCGGCGAAGTGCGCCTGGGGGTTGGCAAGGCCTGGGGCGAGGCCGAGGTGCGCATTGGCGACCAGGACTTGCCCAAGGTCAGTTTCAACGAAGGCTTCTACGAGCTGAAGTACTCGTTCGACACCCTCGACAACGTGTATTTCCCACACCATGGCGAAGACATCGGCCTGACCTTGCGCAAGTACGACAAGTCGCTGGATTCCGACCAGGATTACCGGCAATGGCTGTTCAACCTCGACAAGGCCATCAGCAGCGGCCCGAACACCTTCGTGCTGGGCGGCCGCTACGGGCGCACGCTGGATGCCACCGAAGTGGTGACCTCCAGCTTCGTGCTGGGCGGGGCGCGGGAGCTGTCGGGCTTCCGCCAGGACTCGGTGTCGGGCCAGAACATGAGCCTGATGCGGGTGGTCTACTACCGCCGGCTGACGCCACGGGCTTATGTGCCGCTGGACTTCCCGTTGTACATCGGCGGTTCGCTGGAGCGCGGGCGGGCGTGGAACAACGACAATGCGTTCGACAGTGGCTACATCAATGCGGCGAGTATTTTCCTCGGGCTGGAAACGCCGCTGGGGCCGTTGAATTTCACCTATGGCACCAACAGTGCGCATGAGCAGGCGGTGTACCTGAACCTGGGGAATACCTTCTAGGCAGCACGTACAGGGCCCGGGCGTCGGGCCCGCCACGCCGAGCGGGCGGGCCGGCGAAAGGCTGCAGGGCAGCCCTTGCCTCAGGATTTTTCCAGGTTGCCCAGAATCTTGGCATGCACCCGCATGCACACCTGCAGGTCGGCTTCATCCACCCCGCTGAACAGTTCGATGCGCAACTGGTTGGCGATGGTCTCGATCTGTTCGATCAGCGGCTTGGCCGGCGGGCACAACACGATCTTCTTCGCCCGCCGGTCTTCCAGCACCGCCTGGCGGCGTACAAGCCCCTGGGCCTCCAGGCTATCGAGCAGACGCGCCAGGGTCGGGCCTTCGACACCCACACTCTGGGCCAGCTCACGCTGGGTCGGGGCGTCTTGGAAACGGGCCAGGTGCAGCAACACCAGCCAGCGCGCCTGCGACAGATTGAGCCCGGCCAGGCGGCGATCCAGTTCGGCACGCCAACCCCGGGACATCTGGGCCAGTTGCATGCCGAAGCGGTGTTGGTTGTCGGTTAGAGGCATAGGTAACTCATCGAGTAGATCTAATTATTAGGCAGCTAACCATGCCCGGCCCCATCAGGCAAGGCTCGGCCAGGGTGACGTGGGCGAAAATCGTCAAAAAGCATGACAAAGGTCAGCAGATGGCGCTTGTGCCTGCGAACAGGCGCAGGCTTACAGCTCGAACTCGGCTGCCAGTGCCGCGCGTACGCAATACAGCACCCCTTCCGGCACTCGCCCGGTAAACAGCGGGGCGATGGTCGCAACCGGCGGCAGCTCGCCCTCGCCATCGAGGAAGGCGTCCTGCACCTCCATCAGCAGGTCTTCTGGCAAGTCCAGCGCCTGGTCCAGGCTGAGCTCCTGGCGCCCCAGGGCCTCGGCCAGCAAGCTGTACACATTCTTTTCGCTGCAGTTGAGCTGCCCGGCGATTTGCGCTGGAGTCATGCCCGCGCGGGCCAGGCTGACCAGTTCATGGCGCAGGTCGAGCACCACCTTCGGCGCCTCGCGGGTGCCGCCGCTGTCGTTCAGTACCTCAAGGAATGCCTGGCCATAGCGCTCCAGTTTGCGCGCGCCCACGCCACTGACCTGGGCCATGTCGCTGAGGCTGACCGGCTGGCTGCGCAACATTTCCAGCAACGTGGAGTCGGGGAAGATGACGTACGGCGGTACGCTGTGTTCTTCGGCCAGCTTGCGCCGCAAGGTGCGCAACGCCTCCCACAGTTCCCGCTCTTCGGCCCGCACCAGTTGGCTGGCCGGGCTGCCGCCACTGGACGACGCGC
This sequence comes from Pseudomonas sp. BJP69, assembly GCF_007633355.1. Taxonomy (NCBI): domain Bacteria; kingdom Pseudomonadati; phylum Pseudomonadota; class Gammaproteobacteria; order Pseudomonadales; family Pseudomonadaceae; genus Pseudomonas; species Pseudomonas sp. BJP69. The sequence continues at coordinate 1,575,639 of NZ_CP041933.1, read as the reverse complement.
TTTTGGCAGTGATCTGCGGCTTGAGGTCACGGCGCAGTTGCAAGGTGACCTCGCCACGCAACAGAGGCCGGCAGCTGTCGGACAAGCGCAGGCCGCCGTAGCCTTCCAAGTCGATGTCGACTAGCCCGCGCGCCACCAACTGGCGGAACAGCGAACGCCATTCGGCTTCGGCCAGGCCTTTGCCCACGCCGAAAACCGACAGCTTTTCATGGCCGAAATTGCGCACCTTTTCGGTGTCCTTGCCCAGCAACACGTCGACCAGGTGGCCCACACCATAGCGCTGGCCGGTGCGAAACACCGCCGACAGGGCCTGGCGCGCCGGCTCGGTAGCATCCCAGGTCTGGACGTTGTCGACGCAGTTGTCACAGTGCCCGCACGGCTGCTCGAGAATTTCATCGAAGTAGGCCAGCAGCGACTGGCGGCGGCAGCGGGTTTCTTCGCACAGCGCCAGCATGGCATCGAGCTTATGCTGCTCGATGCGTTTGTGGCGTTCGTCCCCTTCGGAGTTCTGCAGCATCTGCTTGAGCATGACCATGTCCTGCAGGCCATAAGCCATCCAGGCATCGGACGGCAGGCCGTCTCGCCCGGCACGGCCGGTTTCCTGGTAGTAGGCCTCAAGCGACTTGGGCAGGTCGAGGTGGGCCACGAAGCGTACGTTGGGTTTGTCGATACCCATGCCGAACGCGATGGTGGCGACCATGATCAGCCCCTCTTCGTTGAGGAAGCGGTGCTGGTTGGCGGCGCGGGTTTCGGCCGCCAGGCCGGCATGGTAGGGCAGCGCCGGGAAGCCCTGCTGGCAAAGGAAGGCGGCGGTTTCGTCGACCTTCTTGCGCGACAGGCAATAAACGATGCCGGCGTTGCCACGGCGCTCGGCAAGGAACGCCATCAATTGTTTGCGCGGCGCTTCCTTGGGCACGATGCGGTAGAAGATGTTCGGCCGGTCGAAGCTCGACAGGAAGCGCTCTGCGCCCTGCAAGTGCAGGCGCTGAACGATTTCTTCGCGGGTACGCATGTCGGCGGTGGCGGTAAGGGCAATGCGCGGAACATGCGGGAACAGTTCGGCCAACTGGCCCAGTTGCAGGTATTCGGGGCGGAAGTCATGGCCCCATTGCGAAACGCAGTGGGCTTCGTCGATGGCGAACAGCGAGATATCCAGGTCGCGCAGGAAGTCGAGCATGCGCGGTTGCACCAGGCGTTCGGGTGCCAGGTACAGCATTTTCACTTCGCCACGGCGCAGGCGCCCGGCCAGGTCGCGCTGCTGCTCGGCCGTGAGCGTGGAGTTCAGGGCGGCTGCGGCTACGCCCAGCTCGTCAAGCGTGGCGACCTGGTCGTCCATCAGCGCGATCAGCGGCGAGACCACCACGGTCAGGCCTGGGCGCAGCAGGCCCGGCACCTGGAAACACAACGACTTGCCGCCGCCAGTCGGCATCAGCACCAGGGCATCGCCACCATTGGCCACGCATTCGATGATCGCTGCCTGGCGCCCTCGGAAACTGTCGTAGCCAAAGATGTCCTTGAGAACGCGCTGAGCCTGTTCGAGCATGTGCAACTCCAAATCGCCGTACCACCCTGCACACAGGCTGGACGAAAAACCCGCCCCGCACACGCCAAATGCGTAAGCGGTTTTTGCCAGGCTGGCAGTAAAACCGCGCCTGGATGAAAATCGCGGAGTATACCGCAGCACCGCCCCGCGCAGGGCACCACCGCGATAGACGTTCCTTTGCCCCGCTGCCGCCGCAAGGTGCTAGAATTCGTTATCGTTTATTCCCCAAGGTAGCCCTGTAATGTCCTTCGCCGAGCAACTGACCCGCCTGCAAGCCTTCCTCGACGCCGACGAGCTGCACGAAGAAGCGCTGGACTATGTCGCCGCCCACGGCTACCTCACCGCGCTGTCGATCAACGCCGAAGACGTGCCCGAACGCGAGTGGATCGACGCCCTGTTCGCCGAAGAGCCGCACTACAGCAGCGAAGCCCAGCGCACCGAAATCGAGGCGACCCTGGTGGCACTCAAGGCCCACATTGCCCGTCAGCTGGCCAGCGACGATGAATTCGAACTGCCCTGCGACCTCGACCTGACTGACGAGCCGGACGATTCCGACCTGCGCGGCTGGTGCATCGGTTTCATGGAAGGCGTGTTCCTGCGCGAAGAGGCCTGGTTCGAGAATGCAGAAGAGGAAGTCAGCGAAATGTTGCTGCCAATCATGGTGGGTTCGGGCCTGTTCGACGAGCAGCCGGAGTTCGCCGACATCGCCAGCAACGCCAACCTGCAGGACGACATGATCGTGCAAATTCCCGAAGCGCTGACGGCACTGTTCCTGCTGCTGCACGCACCTGACGAAAAGCCGGCGCTGCTCAAGCCACGCCACCACTAAGCCAGCTGTGCGCTACCTGCTGCTGGCCATCGGCTGGCTCAGCGTCGCACTGGGGGTGTTGGGGATATTCCTGCCGGTATTGCCTACCACCCCGTTTCTTCTGTTGGCGGCCGCCTGCTTCGCTCGCAGCTCGCCACGCTTTCACCACTGGCTGGTCCACCACCCGAAACTGGGGCCGTGGATTCGCGACTACCTCAGTGGTGAAGGCATCCCCCTCAAAGGCAAGGTCTATGCTATTGGCCTGATGTGGGCCAGCATCGGGCTGTCCTGCTACCTGGTGCCGCTGTTCTGGGCCCGCGCCTTCATGTTGACCAGCGCCGTGCTGGTAAGCCTTTACATCCTCAAGCAAAAAACCTTGCACAGGCCAAAGTGACAATAATTTGTCGCCAAATATCACTTTCGCCTAACCCGCCCAGTATTTAGCCAAATTCGTTCTGGAACCGCCTGAAGGCCTTGAGAATATTGGCTTTACCGATATTTGACACACCACCTGAGGGCTGCAAAAAAAGCCCCTGTTAGACATTTAAGGTATTTAATGTCATTTTGATATGAATAAATCTTCTTATCTATCGCGATGAATGTACTTAGCTGTCAGGTTAAAAACCTGCAACACTATACGCGGTAAATAATCGTCATTTTTTTGGCGAGCAGCAGGACCAAATTCAAGATCAGGGAGATGTACCATGCGCGTTTTGAACCCCATCACCACCGCATTACTGTTGGCCCTGGCGAGTGCCAACGTGCAGGCGATGTCGATCACCGAAGCCGTCCAAAGCGCCGTGGACTATCACCCACAGGTCAGCTCCAACCGTAACAGCAAGCTGTCGGCCGATGAGGACGTGAAATTCGCGCGTGGTGGCTACTTCCCTACCGTTGACCTGGTCGCGGGCTACGGCCGCCAGCGCTCGGACAACACCACAACCCGTGCCGCGGGTAACCACAACAAAGAAACCCTGAACTACACCCAGTCCGAGCTGCGCCTGCGGCAGATGATCTTCGACGGCTTCAACACCGCGAACGAAGTGGGCCGGACCGAAGCGGTTTCCACCTCGCGTGCCTACTACACCCAGGCGGTTGCGCAGGATGTCGCCCTGCGTGCGATCGAGGTGTACCTGGAGGTACTCAAGCGCCGTGAACTGGTGGCCCTGGCCAGGAACAACCTGCAAGCCCACCTGCGGGTCAACGACCAGATCGGCCTGCGTAACGAGCGTGGCGTTGGCAGCACGGCCGACCTTGACCAGTCCCGCGCCCGCCGCGCCCTGGCAGAAAACAACCTGGACACCGCCGAAGTGGACCTGGCCGACGCCGAGGCCAACTTCTTCAGCGTGATCGGGCGCATGCCAGACGAGCTGGAAAGCCCGCCCACCATCAAGGCCGAGGTGCCTGCCACGCTTGAAGAGGCCCGTGATGGCATGCGCCAGAACAACCCCTACATCAAGTCGGCCCAGGCTGATGTAAATGCGGCCGAGCAGCAGTACGAGGTTGGCAAGTCGACCTTCTACCCACGCTTCGACGCCATTCTGGCCACCGGTGCCAACAACAACACCGGCGGCGAGAAAGGCCACAACAACAACGACTGGCAAGCCGGCGTGGAGATGAACTACAACCTGTTCCGCGGCGGCAGTGACAAGGCTCGCCTGCAATCCGACGCGCACAAGATCAACCAGGCCCTGGACATCCGCAACAACGCCCTGCGCGAGTTGACCGAAAACCTGAGCCTGGCGTGGAACGCCATGAACAACGCCAGCAAGCAGCTGCCGACCGCGCGTGAATACGCCGAAACCACCAAGCGCGTGCGCGCCGCCTACCAGGACCAGTTCGGCCTGGGCCAACGCACCCTGCTGGACGTGCTCGACAGTGAAAACGAACTGTACAACGCCGACCGTCGCTACACTGAAGTGCGCTACACCGAAGAGTACTCGCGCTACCGGGTGCTGGCGACCATGGGTGAATTGCTCAGCAAGCAGCGTATTTCGCTGCCGCCAGAGGCGCTGGCCGCGACCGAAGTCCGTACCGAGGCACGCTTGCCCGAGATGCGTTGATCGGGCTTGAGATTGCTGGGGCCGCTGTGCGGCCCATCGCGACACAAGGCAGATCCTACACAGATCGTGCATGCCAATGGCGGGTGCGATGGCCTGTAGGAGCGGCCTTGTGTCGCGATGGGCTGCGCAGCAGCCCCCTGCCCTCACTCGGTGCCATGGTTACGCTGGAACGTCTCCTCGCCCATGGCCCTGATCTGCCCCTCTATCAAGGCCTCGAACGGTGCCAGCAGCGCATCGAAGCAGGCCGGTTGCTCCAGTGCATTCAGCGCCCCCACCACGGCCTCGATGGTCGACAACGCTCCCGCCTCCGGCGCCTTGCGCAAGCGATAGCGTGAAGCGGCCACCTGCCCCAAGGTCACCCTCGGCAACCCCTCCAGCAGCGGATTCAAGTACAGCAGCTTGCGCGCCTTGCGCCAGGTGCCGTCGGGCACGATCAGCAGCAAGGGTTGCTCGTCCACTGGGCCGTAGGCAGCCAGGGGCTGCGCTTCAGCGCCCGGGAACAACAGCGCCGGGCGGTAATCAGGGGTTGCCAGCAGCGCTGGCAGATCGTCGAATACCTCCCCCACCCGCAGCTCGGCATTGCTCAGGCCAAGCGCAGCCAACCGTGCGGTATTCAGGGCGTGGGCGCTTTCACTGGGGTGCTGCAGCAAGATCACACGGGTTCGGCTGCCTAGCGCAGGGATCAGCAAGCAAAGGCAATGATCAAGCGGGCGCTGGCAGCGTTCGCAACGGGGTCTGGGCATGAAGGTCTCCTTGGCGGGGGTATTTTGCCACAGAACCCTGGCCCGGCTGGCGGGCCTTGCCCTATGCCCTGGCCGCAAGGCGACCACGGCAACCTCAACGGTTGAAGCGCTCCGCCAGGCTGTGCAGGTACTCCGCCATGCGCTCGAGGTCCTGGCTGATTTCTGCCCCCTGGCGCGCCTGCCCGGCACTTTGATCGCACAGCTGGGCAATGCGCACGATCTGCTGGTTGATGTCTTCAGCCACGTGGCTTTGCTGCTCCGATGCCGTGGCCATCTGCTGGCTCATGCCGGTGATGCGGCTCACCGCCTGGGCTATGCCGCTCAACGCCGCCTGCACTGCCTCGACACTGTGCACGCTGTCACGCGAGATCTGCTCGCCACGGCTGGCAGTACTCACTGCGCGCTCTGCCCCGGCCCGCAACGAGGCGATGATCTGGTGGATTTCCTGGGTGGAGGTGCGGGTACGTTGGGCCAATGAGCGTACTTCATCGGCCACCACGGCAAACCCGCGGCCCTGCTCGCCGGCCCGCGCCGCTTCAATGGCGGCGTTGAGCGCCAGCAGGTTGGTTTGTTCGGCGATCGAGGTGATCACATCCACCACGCTGCCGATCGACTGGGTCTGTTCCGCCAGGGCGTTCACCGCCTGGCCAATGTCATTGACTGCATCGCTCATGCTGCCCATGGCCTTCAGGCTCTGCAGCGCCAGCTCGCTGCCCTGCTGCGCCAGCTGGTCGGCATCGCCTGCGGCATGCGCCGTGCTCTGCACGTTATGCGTAACCTCCTGGATGGTCGCCGCCATCTGCGCGATGGCGGTGGCCGATTGGTCGGTCTCGCTGCGCTGGCGGTCGAGCATCTGCGCCTGCGCGCCCGACAGGTCGGAAGATTGCGCAGCGCGTGATTTTACCCCGACCCCGGCGTCTACCAGGCGCGTGAGCGCGGTCTGCAGGCGGGCTTCTTCACTGATGATGGCAAGGTCCAGCTGGCCCCGCAGCCCCGGGTTGTCGCTATAGGTCAGCGCCACCAGCGGGCTGGTGAACGCCTTGGGGTGCTCGGCCAGCGTGCGGCGGATGGCCTGGTTCTGACGGTGCTCGACCAGGTACCAGGCTACCAGCAGTACAACCATCAACACCCCTAGCGCGGCATAGGGTGGCAACCACAGGTACCCCGCCGCCGACACCAGGCCGGCGCCGAGCCATGGCCAGCCCTGGCGCAGGCCATGGCCCAGGCGCGCCGCCCACGATACCGGCCGGCGGCCGGCACGCAGGCGTGCGTACAACGCCTCGGCACGGCGGATCTGCTCACGGGTCGGTACCGAACGCACCGACTCGTAGCCGCTGATGCGGCCCTGTTCGTAGACTGCCGTCACGTAGGCACTGACCCAGTAGTAATCGCCGTTTTTTGCCCGGTTCTTGACCACGCCCATCCACGGCTTGCCTTGCTTGATGGTGTCCCACATATGGCCGAACACCGCCGGCGGCATGTCTGGGTGACGCACCAGGTTGTGCGGCTGGCCCACCAGCTCGTCGTAGGTGAACCCGCTGATCGCCACGAAGGCGTCGTTGCAATACGTGATGCGGCTGTTCAAGTCGGTGGTGGAAATCAGCCGTTGTTCACTGGGGAATGTTCTTTCGTGTTCAGTGACTGGCAAATTCATGCGCATCGTCGGGCGATCCTTGCAGGATGAAAAGAAGGGAAATCATCAGCGCAAGTTGATATGTAGCAGAGCGCTATGAGGTTAGCGGCACACGTGTGCAGGAATTTAGCGGCCTGCCGACAGAATGTATGAACATTCTGTTTATCAGCCTACGTTGAGCTGGCTTTTCAGCAGGTCGCGGAAGGTCTGGATCAACGGTTCGCGGCTGCGCCCACGCCGGATGATCAACGAGAACGGTGCCTGGTAACCGAACGTCGCCGGAGACAACACGCGCAAGTCGCCTTTGTCGACCCAGGCCTGGGCGTAGTGCTCGGGCAGGTAGCCGATGTAGGCGCCCGACAGAATCAGGATCAACTGCGCCTCCATGCTCTCAACCGTCGCCGCGCTGTGCTTGAAACCATGCCGGGCCAGCTCGGCCTGGCTCCAGTAGCCGCGCCCGACCATGCGCTGCTGGGTCACCACCTGCTCGGGAATGCGCCGCTCGCTGTACAAAGGGTGGCGGCTGCTGCAGTACAGCCAGTGCTGCTCGCGGTACAGCGGCTGGTACAGCAGGCCACTCATGCGTGAAGAAAACGCGCCAATTGCCAGGTCCAGGCGGTTGTCCTGCACCCCCAACTGCAGCTCGTAAGGGCTGGACACCGACAAGTGCAGGTGCACGGCCGGGTGCTCCTGGCTGTAGGCACCAATGGCTTCAGCCAGCGGCAGGGCGCGATCACCCACCGTGGAGTCGATCACCCCCAGGTTGAGGGTGCCGCGCAGTTCGCCCTTCAGGGCCGCCGCGTATTGCTCGAACCCGTCCAGTTCGGCCAACAGGCGCAGGGTTTCCTGGTGAAACAGCTCACCCTTGCTGGTCAGGCTGAAACCGCCCCGGCCACGGTGGCAAAGCACGATACCCAGGGCACCCTCCAGCTGGCTCATGTAGGTGCTGATGGCCGAAGTCGACAGGTTCAGCTCACGCTGGGCGTTGGCGAAACCCTGGTGGCGCACCACGCTGATGAAGATACGCAGCAGTTTCAGGTCGGGCAAAGTCGAGGCCATGGGGCAACGGTTCCACAGGGTGTTTGCGCGCAGTCTAACCGCTGCGCCGGGCTTTAGTTCAGAAATTCCTGAACTAAGTATTTGTCGGTAGCGATTCTTCCATGGCACTACCTTGCGCAGACTGGCCGAAATGTCCCTGCCCGCTGGCGAAACACGAACTGGAAAGCGCGCAGCGGCACAGGTTCGAACAAACAGAACAATCGACCGACTGATGAGGCCCACCGTGGACAAGACTCTTCACCAACCACTGGGCGGCAACGAAATGCCGCGTTTCGGCGGCATCGCCACCATGCTCCGCCTCCCCCACCTGCAAAGCGCCGAAGGCCTGGACGCAGCCTTCATTGGTGTGCCGCTGGACATCGGCACCTCGCTGCGCTCCGGCACGCGCTTCGGCCCCCGGCAAATCCGCGCCGAATCGGTGATGATCCGCCCGTACAACATGGCCACCGGCGCCGCCCCGTTCGACTCCCTGTCGGTCGCCGACATAGGCGATGTGGCCATCAACACCTTCAACCTGCTGGACGCCGTGCGCATCATCGAAGAGGCCTACGACCAGGTCGTCGAGCACAATGTGATTCCCCTGACCCTGGGCGGTGACCACACCATCACCTTGCCGATCCTGCGGGCGCTGCACAAGAAGTACGGCAAGATCGGCCTGGTGCACATCGACGCCCACGCCGACGTCAACGACCACATGTTCGGCGAGAAGATCGCCCACGGCACCACCTTCCGCCGGGCGGTGGAAGAAGGCCTGCTCGACTGCGAGCGCGTGGTGCAGATCGGCCTGCGCGCCCAGGGTTATACCGCCGACGACTTCAACTGGAGCCGCCGCCAGGGCTTCCGCGTGGTTCAGGCCGAAGAGTGCTGGCACAAGTCGCTGGAGCCCTTGATGGCCGAAGTGCGGGAAAAAGTCGGCGGCGGCCCGGTTTACCTGTCGTTCGACATCGACGGCATCGATCCGGCCTGGGCACCTGGTACCGGCACCCCGGAAATCGGCGGCTTGACCACCATCCAGGCAATGGAGATCATTCGCGGCTGCCATGGCCTGGACCTGATCGGTTGTGACCTTGTCGAAGTCTCCCCGCCTTATGACACCACCGGCAATACCTCGTTGCTCGGCGCCAACCTGCTGTTCGAAATGCTCTGCGTACTGCCGGGTGTAGTCCGCCGCTAATGTGGTCGGGCCACCGAGGCCCGCCAACACCAGAAGACCACCGGGCGCCGTGCGAACGCCCGCGTGGCCGATCTCGCCATAATAAAGATAATCGGGAGACCCCCAATGGCCTTGGACATCATAGTTGTAATGCTTTACACCGCAGGCATGCTCGGGCTTGGCTGGTATGGCATGCGACGCGCGAAAACCCATGAAGACTACCTGGTCGCCGGGCGCAACCTGGGCCCGATGTTGTACATGGGCACCATGGCCACCACCGTGCTGGGTGGCGCCTCCACCGTGGGTACCGTGCGCCTGGGCTACGTTCACGGCATTTCCGGCTTCTGGCTGTGCGCCGCGCTGGGCCTGGGCATCATCGCCATCAACTTGTTTCTGGCCAAGCCGCTGCTACGCCTGCGCATCTTCACCGTGACCCAGGTGCTGGAACAGCGCTACAACCCGACCGCGCGCCAAGCCAGCGCGGTGATCATGCTGGCGTACGCGCTGATGATCGGCGTGACATCCACCCTGGCCATGGCCACCGTGCTGCAAGTGCTGCTGGACCTGCCGTTCTGGGCCGCGCTGCTGCTGGGCGGGGGTGTGGTGGTGGTGTACTCGACCATTGGCGGCATGTGGTCGCTGACCCTGACCGATATCGTGCAGTTCGTGATCAAGACCGTGGGCCTGATGTTCATCCTGTTGCCGGTGTGCCTGTACAAGGCCGGCGGCTGGGACACCCTGGTGGCCAAGTTGCCGGCGGCCAGCTTCCAGCTGACCACCATCGGCTGGGATACCATCATCACCTACTTCCTGATCTACTTCTTCGGCATCCTGATTGGCCAGGATATCTGGCAGCGGGTGTTCACCGCCCGTGACGAAAAGGTCTGCCAGCGTGCCGGCACCACCGCCGGGGTGTATTGCGTGCTGTATGGCCTGGCCTGTGCCGTGATCGGCATGGCCGCTCATGTATTGATGCCCGACCTGGCCAACCCGAACAATGCCTTCGCCGAAATGATCAAGACCACGCTGCCTGATGGCATCCGCGGCCTGCTGATGGCAGCGGCGCTGGCGGCCATGATGTCGACCGCCAGCGCAGGCCTGCTGGCGGCCTCGACCACCATCACCGAAGACCTGCTACCCAAGCTGCGTGGCGGCAAGCAGTCCAGCCTGGGTATCAGCCGCCTTTTCACTTTGCTGACCGGCTTGGTGGTACTGGGTATCGCGTTGATGGTGAACGACGTGATCAGCGCCCTGACCCTGGCTTACAACCTGCTGGTGGGCGGCATGCTGATTCCGCTGATTGGCGCCATTTTCTGGAAACGCGCCACCACCGCCGGCGCCATCGCCAGCATGTCGCTAGGCTTTGCGACTGCCCTGTTGTTCATGTTCAAGGACGGGCTGGAGGCGAATACGCCGATCTACTACAGCCTCGCGATTGGCCTGGTGAGCTTTGTGGTGGTGAGCCTGCTGTCGCGTAAACCGGTGGCAGCGGTAAAGCTGGCCTGACCTTCGGCCTGCACTGGCCCTATCGCTGACCCGCCTACAGGGCCAGCGATGGGCCCAGAGCAGGCAAGCCAATTGCCCAGAAGCAAAAAGGCCGCAGCCCCCACCCAGGTGCTGCGGCCTTTGCTTGTATCAGCGACGACGCGGTTGGCGCTTGCGCTGCTCTTCATCAGTCGGGATCGGCACCGGCTGCAAGGGTGGTGGAATCAGCCCCAAGGCGACCGCCAGGTCGTGGAGCCAGTTGGACAGTGGTTTATTCATAATGCCCCCTTGACGGGTCAGCCTCACGGCGAATCAATCCTGCAATGTTTCATACAGATCATAGCCCGATGTCCTGTATTACGCATGCCTCTGCTCTCACAGATAGGGGCCATTCTGACGCGGATCAAGCCATAGCGGCGCATTCCGACGACTGGTTAATCGTTTCGCTTTGTTGCAAGCGTTCCACTACCCCACCCACTTGCGCAGTTGCTGCTTAACCCAAGGTTCGGCACTTACCAGAATCACCCCCAGCAGCACCATCACCGCACCGCCCACAAAATGCGCGGTCAGCGGCTCGTCCAGCAGCAAGACCCCAAAGGTTACGCCGAACAGAGGGGTGATGAAGGAAAACACCGCCAGGTTCGATGCCAGGTATTTGCGCAGTAGCCAGAACCAGGTCAGGTAGCTGACGAACGACACTACAACCCCCTGGAACAGCACGCTACCCATGGCCAAAGGCGTGAGCGACACCTCGCCGATCTGCCCGCTGAGCAGGGCAATCAGCAACAATCCGGCAAACCCCACCGCCAGTTGATAGAACAAGGTCAGGGTCGCCGGCGCTTCCGACAGGCGTGAGCAGCGCACCACCACCGTGGTGGCGCCCCAGGCCAGCCCGGCGATCACGCCAAACGCATCGCCCAGCAAGGTGCGGGCATCCATGTGCTCGAACGACATGCCTCCGGCAAAGGCCATGGCAATGCCGCCGAAGGCCAGCAGGATGCCAAGCCATTGCAACAGGCGCAGGCGTTCACTGGCCAGGCGCAGGTGCAACCCCAACGCGGTGAAGACTGGCGCCGTATAAAGAAACACCGACATGTGCGCCGCCGAGGTCAGTTTCAGGCCCTCGGCAATGAACAGGAACTCGATACCGAACAAAGCACCCGCGACCAAACCCGGGCGCCAGGTGCTACCGACCTGCTCCCAGTTGCCACGCCAGCACAGCATCAGGCCCACCAACACCGCGGCGATACCGTTACGCAATGCCGCCTGCATCACCGGGGCGATGTCCACGGCGGCGGTCTTGATCAGCACCTGCTGGCAGCCCCAGATCAGGCACAGGCCCAACATGACCTGGAAGGCAAAGGCGTCTGGGTTCTTGCGGGCAGCATTCATGGGCGGGCCTTTGAGGTGAACGTAGGCATGGGGAGCAACTCGGCAGCGTTCAGAAGCTACCGATTATCGGGTTTTCATGGCCACCCATGCCAGCCTCAAAACGACCTCAAGCGATTTGCGCTTTTGCCGATACCTGTTCGAAGGTGGTCTCGTCCAGCGCATCCTCCTGATCATCCAGCACCTGGCGCGGGTGCTCGAAGCCAGGGATGCTGCTGTCGATCAGGCTCATCAGCCGCGAGCCGCGCTCGGTCAGCACGAAGTTCTCGCCGTTGCCACCGTCTTCCTCAGGCCGGCTTTCGATAAAGCCACGCTCGAACAACAGCTTTTCATATTCACAGGCACGGGTTTTCAAGTGATCCAGGTCACCCACCGGCTCACCTTTGGCGGCCAGCGCGGCAGCGTGCTGCTCGGCGTAGGGGCGTGGCGTGAAGCTGTGACCGGCGCCGTTCTGCACCTCGTGCAGCAAGCGTTCGATCAGGTCCCAGTCGTAGGTGGTGCTCATGGCTACGGGCTCCTGCTGTGGACGAGAGGGTTACACAGGTTGGGACTCGGGGCTGAGACGCGGTGTTCCGAGAAAAATGAGAGTGGATGCAAATAGCAGGTGCGAAGCGAGCCATTGCGCAATGCGCAGAAACCATTTGCTGGCGAATCGTCTGTAGTTTATAAACTACATTAATTCGATGAAAAAAAATCGAATCCAGCAGTTTCAGACATTGGGTGAGCGGGCTCCGGGATGTTAGCGCCAGAACGCGAATCATTGCTCGGATCAACCGATTGATGGAGGGCCTGCCTGGCGATGTATCACCGGTTGGCCACGGCGTCAGTGAACTCAGGGTCCACTATGGGCCCGGCTACCGCGTATATTTCCACCAGGCGGGCAGTACGTTCGTCATTCTTTTGTGCGGCGGCGATAAAAGCAGCCAACAACGGGACATCAAAGCAGCCCACCATATTCTGCGTTCGTGGAGGATGCAAAATGACACAAACCTTCTCTGAATTCGATCCCGCCGAATACCTCACCACTCCTGAAGCAATCGCCGTGTTCATGACTGACGCCCTGGAGACCGGGGATGCCAGCTATGTCGCCAAAGCTGTCGGCGTAGTAGCGCGTGCCAAAGGCATGAGCGAGCTGGCAAAAGACACAGGGCTATCTCGTGAACAGCTTTACCGGTCGTTCAGCGAGCATGGCAACCCAACCCTCAAATCGTTCCTGACCGTGATGAAAGCATTGGGTATACACATGACAGCGCGTCCTCACATCGCAGGCTGACCCACTGCCTCTCCAGTGATCTGGGTAGTACCCGACCTCGATACATTTGTCAGAAGAGGCGCAGCACCGTTGGTGGCGGCATTTCAGAAACAGAATGCTTCCATCATGAAAGACCCACTGATCGTGAGCACTGAACTTCCCAGCACCCACAAGCTTCCACCGTGCATAACCATTGCTGGAGGGAGGAAGGATGAAACAGCTGCTATCCATTATGGGCTGCGCCACCGCTTTGCTGTGCGCCAGCCCCGCCTGGGCCTGCACACCGGAAGAAGCGACGCAGAAACGTGAAGAGCTGGCCGGGCTGGTCACCCAACTGACCGAGCAGAACCCGCAAAAGGCGAAGGAAATCAATGAAGAGCTGCAGGGGATGGACCTGAGGACGGCGAGCCAAGACTTGCCCGACAAGTGTCAGTTGATTGACCAGCGGATCAAGGAGTTGAAGGTAGCGGAGCAGAAGGCTGAGTGATGGGGTGTTTCCAATGGCCCTATCGCTGGCAAGGGTAGCCGCTGCATCTTCAGTGCCTGTGAGAACGAGCGCCGCCCGCGCGGCGCATCGCGAGCTGCGCTCGCTCCTACGTTTGTTTCTGGCCAGTAACCCCTGTGCCAGGTGCGCGCGACCGCCTGGTTCATACGGCGCGACATTGAGGCATGCGCCAAAGGGTTCGCGCGCAAATCCCACAGGCATAATTGGCCCGAAACAAACGTAGGAGCGAGCGCAGCTCGCGATGCGCCGCGCGGGCGGCGCTCGATCTCACAGGCACTGCATATATTGTGGCGACCACCTGTCAGCCCTGATGCAATCCCTGTGGGGCTTGCCGGCGATTGGGCCATTGAGCGCTATTTATTCGGCAGCAGGCTTACGCTTCTTCAGCGGCGCCAGGCCATCGGCGCTGGCCAGTGGCGCGTTGGCCTTCGGCTTGGCGGTAGGCTTGCGCTTGGCGGCCGCCTTCTTGTCGCCGGTTTTTTTCTCGATCTTTTTCTTCTTGCTCCCGGCCGCCTTGCCCGAGGCCTTGACCTTCTTCGGCCCGGTGTAGGTGCCCTTCACTTCCTTGATGACGCGGCGCTCGAACTGCTGCTTGAGGTAGCGCTCGATGCTGGACATCAGGTTCCAGTCATTGTGGGTGATCAGCGAGATTGCCAACCCTTCACCACCGGCACGCCCGGTACGGCCCACGCGGTGCACGTACTCGTCGCCGCTGCGCGGCATGTCGAAGTTGATCACCAGATCGAGACCGTCGATGTCCAGGCCACGGGCCGCCACGTCGGTGGCCACCAGCACCTTGGAGCTGCCCTGCTTGAAACGTTCGATGGCCAGCTTGCGGTCCCTCTGATCCTTCTCGCCGTGCAGTACGAAGGCCTTCACCTCCTTGGCCACCAGGTGGCCGTAGATACGGTCGGCCAGGGCGCGGGTATTGGTGAAGATGATTGCCTTGTCGAAGGTTTCATTGGCCAGCAGCCACTGCACGATCTGCTCTTTGTGCTGATCGTGGTCGGCCGTGATGATCTGCTGGCGAGTGCCTTCGGCCAACTGCGAGACACTGTTGAGCATCAGGTGCTCCGGGTCTTTCAGCACCTTGCCGATGATGTCGCGCAGGGCCGCACCGCCGGTGGTGGCCGAGAACAGCAGGGTCTGCTCACGGTTCTCGCACTCCTTGCACAGGCGCTCCATGTCTTCGGCGAAGCCCATGTCGAGCATGCGGTCGGCTTCGTCGAGGATCAGCACCTGCACGTGGGACAGGTCGAGGTTGCCGGCGTTGAGTTGCTCGAGCAAACGGCCCGGCGTGCCGATCAGCACGTCCGGCACCTTGCGCAGCATGGCGGCCTGTTCCTTGAAGTCTTCACCGCCGGTGACCAGGCCCGCCTTGATGTAGGTGAACTGCGAGAACAGCTGCACCTGCTTCAGGGTTTGCTGAGCCAGTTCGCGGGTAGGCAGCAGGATCAGCGAACGGATTTCGACGCGCCCGCCTTTCAGGTCGACCAGGCGGTTGAGCAGCGGCAGCACGAAAGCTGCCGTCTTGCCGCTGCCGGTCTGCGCGGTCACGCGCAGGTCACGCCCTTGCAGGGCCAAGGGGATGGCCGCGGCCTGCACCGGGGTTGGCTCGACAAATTTAAGCTCGGCCACGGCTTTAAGCAGGCGTTCATGCAGGGCGAATTGGGAGAACACGGAGGTAACCTCAGGCAAGTGCGGGAAATTCAGTTGCATAGGGTAACGTTTTCTGCCGCCTTAGCCGAATTTCTTTTGGCAACTTTGTCGCCATCCGCGCTCTAATGGCACCTCGTTTCGCAACAAGACTGTATGCAAGCCCATGGATATCCAACAAATCTGGCGCGATTCCCTCGACCTGTGGGGCACCCTCGACCAACACCCCATGCTGCACGCGGCCATCGGCCTGGCGGTACTACTGCTCATCTCCCTGGTCATCGGCCGCCTGGCACGCTTCCTGATGCTGCACGGCGCGCGCCTGCTGGCACGCCAGCCGGCACTCAAGTGGCTGGACGACCTGCGTCACAACAAGGTCTTCCACCGCCTGGCGCAGACCACCCCGTCACTGGTGGTGCAGTTTGGCCTGAAACTGGTACCGGAGCTGTCCGATACCGCCCAGCACTTCCTGGGCAACGTCGCCCTGGCGTTCACCCTGCTGTTCATGACCATGGCGCTGTCGTGCCTGCTGGATGCCCTGCTCGACATCTATGCGCGCACCGAACACGCCCGCACCCGCTCGATCAAGGGTTATGTGCAGCTGGCCAAGATGATGCTGTGGATCTTCGCCTCGATCGTCATCGTCGCCACCCTGATCGACCGCTCGCCCCTGCTGCTGCTGTCGGGCCTGGGCGCCATGTCGGCGGTGCTGCTGTTGGTCTACAAGGACACCCTGCTGTCGTTCGTCGCCAGCGTGCAGTTGACCAGCAACGACATGCTGCATGTCGGTGACTGGATCGAAATGCCCCAGGTTGGCGCCGATGGCGACGTGGTGGACATTACCCTGCATACGGTGAAGGTGCAGAACTTCGACAAGACCATTGTCTCCGTGCCCACCTGGCGCCTGATGAGCGAGTCGTTCCGCAACTACCGCGGCATGCAGCAATCCGGCGGCCGGCGGATCAAGCGCAGCCTGTTCATCGACGCCGCAGGTGTACGCTTCCTCACTCGCGAGGAGGAACAGCGCCTGTCCCAGGTCAGCCTGCTGGGCGACTACCTGGCCGGCAAACGCCAGGAGCTGCAAAGCTGGAACGAAGCGCTGGGCCCTGTGGCCGAACTGTCGGCCAACCGGCGCAAGCTGACCAATATCGGCACCTTCCGCGCGTTTGCCCTGGCCTATCTGAAAAACCACCCCAATGTGCACCCGAACATGACCTGCATGGTGCGGCAGATGCAGACCACCGCCGAGGGCGTGCCGCTGGAAATCTACTGCTTTACCACCACCACGGTGTGGGCGGACTACGAGCGCATCCAGGGGGATATCTTCGATTACCTGCTGGCGGTGTTGCCGGAGTTCGGCTTGAGCCTGTATCAGCAGCCGAGTGGTAACGACATGCGCGTGGGGTTGGCCGGGCGCACGGCGGCAGAGCCGATGCCGCGACGCCTTGAAGAAATGAGCGAGGCTTGAGATTGCGGGGGCTGCTGCGCAGCCCATCGCGACACAAGGCCGCTCCTACAAGGGCGCGCAGCCATGCAAGCCTACGGCCTTAGAAGTCCACCTTGCCCCGCCCCGCCTTGACCGTACTGCGCCTGGCCTTCCCTTCGAGCCGGCGGGTCTTCGAGCCGAGGGTGGGCTTGGTGGGGCGGCGTTTCTTTTCGGTCTTGCCGGCAGCGATGATCAACTCGGCAAGGCGTGCCAAGGCATCCGCGCGGTTCTGCTCCTGGGTACGGAACTGCTGGGCCTTGATGATCAATACGCCATCGCCGGTAATGCGGCTGTCCCGTAGCGCCAGCAGCCGCTCCTTGTAAAACGCGGGCAGCGATGAGGCGCGTATGTCGAAGCGCAGGTGCACCGCGCTGGACACCTTGTTGACGTTCTGCCCACCCGCGCCTTGGGCACGGATGTAGCTCAGCTCGATGTCCGTATCCGGCAGTTGCACACCGTTGGAGAGGGTCAGCATGTCAGGCCTTGCCAGCCAGCGGCGCTCGCCCACGGCCACCCAGGCGGCTCAGCCATACCGAAGCGATGATGATCGCACCGCCAATGAACAGCCGCCCCAGTGGCTCGTGCTGGTTCCAGATCAGCAGGTTGAGCAGCAGCCCCACAGGCACATGCAGGTTGTTCATCACCGCCAGGGTAGCGCCGGATACCAGGCACGCACCCTTGTTCCACCAGTACAGGCCCAGCGCCGTCGGGCACAACCCGAGGAACAGCAACACCAGCCATTGCACATCGGTACTCGGCAGGTGCTGGGCATTGCCGAACAGCAGGAAGGCCGGCAGCACCACCAGCAGGGCGCCGAGGTAGAAGTAGCCAAAACGGGTGTAGTGCGGCAGGTCGCTGGGGTTGCGTGCGACCAGGTGGCGGTACAGCACCTGGCCGGCGGCGTAGGTGAAGTTGGCCAACTGCAGCAGCAGGAAACCGGTAAAGAACTCACCGCTGATGCTGTCGAAGCGGATCACCGCCGCGCCAGCCACGGCCACCAGTGCCGCCAGCAATGCCCACGGGTTGAAACGCCGGTTCATGGCATCTTCGATCAGGGTTACATGCAATGGCGTGAGGATGGTGAACAGCAGCACTTCCGGCACCGTGAGCACGCGAAAGCTCAGGTACAGGCAGACGTAGGTGATGCCGTACTGCAACGCACCGATCAGCAGCATCGAGCGCATGAAGCGCGGCTCGACCTGGCGCCAGCGGGTCAGCGGCAGGAACACCAGGCCGGCCAGCAGCACCCGCGCGAGCACGGCGAAGTAGCTGTCGACGTGCCCGGCCAGGTACTCGCCGATCAGGCTGAAGGAAAACGCCTGGATCAGCGCGACGATTATCAGGTAGCCCATGGTTGTCTCTCGTGAATCAAGGCGGCGACCTTAGCGGGTTGCAGGCTTTGTGATCAACCATGAGGAATGTGGGGGCTGTGCCGGCCTGTTCGCGGGCTTGCCCGCGAACAGGCCGGCACAGCCATCCACAAAACACCAGGCATAAAAAAGCCCGGCCACCAAGGCCGGGCAGGTACACCCAAAGGAGCAAAAACAGGTGTCAGGGTTGGGAATTCGATAACGCTCAGGCCACCGCCGCCAGTTTGGCCTTGGCCTGGTTGAGGCCCTTTTCGTGGAACTCGCCGCTCATGTTCAGGCCCTCGGCATGGATGAAGTCGACATCGTGAATACCGATGAAGGCCATCACCTGCCGCAGATACGGTTCCTGGTGGTCGC
Source organism: Pseudomonas sp. BJP69 (assembly GCF_007633355.1). Taxonomy (NCBI): domain Bacteria; kingdom Pseudomonadati; phylum Pseudomonadota; class Gammaproteobacteria; order Pseudomonadales; family Pseudomonadaceae; genus Pseudomonas; species Pseudomonas sp. BJP69. The sequence continues at coordinate 1,557,137 of NZ_CP041933.1, read as the reverse complement.
TGCTGGCACCGGCATGGATGCCGCCACGGGCGGTCAGGACAATGGCGCGCTTGCCGGTCAGCAGACCTTGCGGGCCAGTCGGGGTGTACTTGAAGGTGATGCCGGCACGCAACACATGGTCCAGCCACGCCTTCAGGGTGCTGGGGATGGTGAAGTTGTACATGGGGGCAGCCATTACCAGCACATCGGCCGCCAGCAATTCGTCGGTCAGTTCGTTGGAGCGGGCCAGGGCCTCCAGCTCGGCAACGCTGCGCTGCGCTTCGGGCTTCATCCAGCCGCCCAGCAGGTTGGCATCCAGGTGCGGCACCGGGTTCAGCGCCAGGTCGCGCAGCGTGATCTGATCGGCCGGGTGGGCAGCTTGCCAGTGCGCAATGAAGTCCTGGGTCAGCTGGCGGGAAACGGAATCCTGCTGGCGGGCGCTGCTTTCGATGATCAGTACGTGGGCCATGGGCGGTGCCTCCATCGGCAAAAAGGTTGCGATTCGATGGAGGTAAGATTAAGGCTTGACCTATCGATAAAAAAGCGTAAAAAGTGGGTTCAACCTATCGATTAATCAGTTTATTCCGCACTGCATTGCACGGCGATGCGCAGCTTGATGATCTGCCGGTTGAATTTGGCCGTGACGTCGGCGCTTTTCCCGGCCGCTACGTTCACCCGGCGCACCCGTGGCGCCTCCGGGCCATTACGGAAGGTCACCTTGCAGGCCGCCGCGACCTGCCCATAGTTGTTCAGGGTAATGGCGCCGATGTCGTAGGCGGTGTCGTAGGCGGTGTAGTCGAGCTTGACCCCGTCCAGGTGCTTGTCCACATCGATGGGATAAGCCATGGCCCCGAGGGGCAGGCACATCAATATTGCCGCACAACATTTCTTCATGGCCGCTCTCCTTGCAAAGAGCGCAGCTTAGGACAACAGGAGCGAAAGATGAAAGCGCCGCGCGTAACCCTTGACCAGTGGCGGACCCTGCAAGCAGTGGTCGACCATGGCGGGTTTGCCCAGGCCGCGGAGGCCCTGCACCGCTCGCAATCTTCGGTCAGCTACACCGTGGCCCGCATGCAGGAACAACTGGGCGTGCCCTTGTTGCGCATCGACGGCCGCAAGGCGGTGCTGACCGAAGCCGGCAGTGTGCTGCTGCGCCGCTCGCGCCACCTGGTCAAGCAGGCCAGCCAGCTCGAGGACCTGGCCCACCACATGGAGCAGGGCTGGGAGGCCGAAGTACGCCTGGTGGTCGACGCCGCCTACCCCAGCGCCCGGCTGGTCCGCGCGCTGGCCGCCTTCATGCCGCAAAGCCGTGGCTGCCGCGTGCGCCTGCGTGAAGAAGTGCTGTCGGGCGTGGAAGAAGTGATGCACGAAGGCATCGCCGACCTGGCCATCAGCAGCTACAGCATCGGCGGCTACCTGGGCGCCGAGCTGAGTGCCGTGGAGTTCGTTGCCGTTGCCCACCCCGAACACAGCTTGCACCGCATGGGCCGTGAACTGACCTTCCAGGACCTGGAAAGCCAGCTGCAAGTGGTGATCCGCGACTCTGGCCGGGCCCAGCCACGCGACGTTGGCTGGCTGGGTGCCGAACAGCGCTGGACCGTCGGTAGCCTGGGCACCGCCGCCACCTTCGTCAGCAGCGGCCTGGGCTTTGCCTGGCTGCCCCGGCACATGATCGAGCGTGAGCTGCGCGAAGGCGTACTCAAGCCATTGCCGCTGGACCAGGGTGGCAGCCGCCACCCACTGTTCTACCTTTATTCAAGCAAGGAAAAGACCCTGGGCCCGGCCACGCAGATTCTCATCGATTTGCTGCGCAACTTCGACACTGCGCCGCTGGACGTGCCCTTCGCAGCCCCCCCGCAAGCTTGAAAGGACCGCGCCCATGGCCTACTTCGAACACGAAGGATGCACGCTGCATTATCAGGAATACGGCCAAGGCCAACCCCTGGTGTTGTTGCATGGGCTCGGCTCCAGCAGCCAGGACTGGGAGCTTCAGGTGCCCGTGCTCAGCCAGCACTACCGGGTGATCCTCATGGACATCCGTGGCCACGGCCGCTCCGACAAGCCACAGGACGGCTACCACATTGCAACCTTCAGTGCCGACCTGCTGGCCCTGCTCGAACACCTGCACACCGGCCCGGTGCACTTCGTTGGCCTGTCGATGGGCGGCATGGTCGGCTTCCAGTTTGCCGTCGACCACCCTCAGTGGCTGCGCAGCCTGTGCATCGTCAACAGTGCCCCCGAGGTCAAGCGCCGCAGCCGCAGCGACTGGTTGTGGTGGCTCAAGCGCTGGGGCCTGGCACGCGTCCTGAGTGTCGAAACCGTGGGCAAAGGCCTGGCCGAACGGCTGTTCCCCAAACCCGAGCAGGCCGCGCTGCGGCAGAAAATGGCCCAGCGCTGGGCGCGCAACGACAAGCGCGCCTACCTCAAAAGCTTCGATGCCATCGTCGACTGGGGCGTGCAGGAACGCATCGGCCAGATCCAGTGTCCTACCCTGGTGATTGCCGCCGACCACGATTACACGCCGATACAACTGAAACAACGCTATGTCGCCCTGATCCCCAACGCCAGGCTGGTCGTCGTCGACGATTCCCGGCACGCTACCCCCCTCGATCAACCCGAGGTCTTCAACCAGACCCTGCTGCAGTTCCTCGCAGCCGCTTCCACCCCTCAAGGATCTTTGAGCCCATGCTGAAAAAACTCCTGCTCACCGCCTGCTCACTCGCCTTCGCCACCAGCGTCATGGCCTCCGACAAGACCCCGCACGTGCTGCTGGACACCAGCTTCGGCCAGGTCGAAATCGAGCTGAACGCCGAGAAGGCACCGGTCAGCACGAAGAACTTCCTGCAGTACGTCGACAGCGGCTTCTACAACAACACCATTTTCCACCGGGTAATCCCCGGCTTCATGGTCCAGGGTGGCGGCTTTACCGAGCAGATGGTGCAGAAAGACACCAAGGACCCGATCAAGAACGAAGCCAGCAATGGCTTGCAGAACACCCGCGGCACCCTGTCGATGGCACGCACCTCCAACCCCAACTCGGCTACCAGCCAGTTCTTCATCAATGTCGCCGACAACGATTTCCTCAACCCGGGCCGCGATGCCGGTTACGCCGTGTTCGGCAAGGTAACCAAAGGCATGGAGGTGGTCGACCAGATCGTCAACTCGCCCACTACCGTGAAGAAAGGCATGCGCGATGTGCCGGCTGACCCGGTGTTCATCAAGTCGGCCAAACGTATCGACTGACCGCAGGCTGCACAGGGACGTGCAACCGCCTGAAGGCAGGCTGGAACAGGAGTGTCGCTACCCATGCTGTACCGTCGTTTCGAGCAACTGATCGACATCTTCCGCGAAGCACCCAGCGAGTCGCCGCCGAGCACCGTGTGGGCGTTCTACCTGTATTACCTGCGCCAGGTCTGGCCCAGCTTCCTGGCGCTGCTGGTAGTCGGCCTGTTCGCCTCGCTGATCGAGGTAGCGATGTTCAGCTACCTCAGCCGCATCATCGACCTGGCCCAGGGCACACCCAACGTCAATTTCTTCAGTGAGCACAAGGGCGAGCTGGCCTGGATGCTGGTCGTGATCCTGCTGCTGCGGCCGCTGTTCTTCGGCCTGCACGACCTGCTGGTGCACCAGACCATCAACCCCGGCATGACCAGCCTGATCCGCTGGCAAAACCACAGCTACGTGCTCAAGCAGAGCCTGAACTTCTTCCAGAGCGACTTTGCCGGGCGCATTGCCCAACGCATCATGCAAACCGGCAACTCGCTGCGTGATTCCGCCGTGCAGGCGGTGGACGCGCTGTGGCATGTGCTGATCTACGCCGTTACCTCGCTGGTGCTGTTCGCCGAGGCCGACTGGCGCCTGATGCTGCCACTGCTGCTGTGGATCGTCGGCTACATCGGCGCGCTGTGCTACTTCGTACCCCGGGTGAAAGAGCGCTCGGTGATCTCATCCGACGCCCGCTCCAAACTGATGGGGCGTATCGTGGACGGCTATACCAACATCGCCACGTTGAAGCTGTTCGCCCACACCGATCACGAGCAGCAGTACGCGCGCGAAGCGATCCGCGAACAGACCGAGAAAACCCAGCTGGCCTCGCGGGTGGTTACCAGCATGGACGTGGTCATCACCACCCTTAACGGCCTGCTGGTGGTCAGCACCACCGGCCTGGCGCTGTGGCTGTGGAGCCAATCGCTGATAACCGTCGGCGCCATTGCCCTGGCCACGGGCCTGGTGATCCGCATCGTCAACATGTCCGGCTGGATCATGTGGGTGGTCAACGGCATCTTCGAAAACATCGGCATGGTCCAGGATGGCCTGCAGACCATCGCCCAGCCTGTCACCGTCACCGACCGGCCCAACGCCCCGGCCCTGAAAGTCAGCCGTGGCGCGGTACGTTTCGACAATGTCGACTTTCATTACGGCAAGGCCGGCAACGTGATCGAAGGCCTGAACCTGGACATCCGCCCCGGCGAGAAAATCGGCTTGATCGGCCCTTCCGGGGCTGGCAAGTCGACCCTGGTCAACCTGCTGCTACGGCTGTACGACGTGCAGGGCGGGCGCATCCTGATCGACGGCCAGGACATTGCCGAAGTCAGCCAAGCCAGCCTGCGCGCGCAGATCGGCATGATCACCCAGGACACCTCGTTGCTGCACCGTTCCATCCGCGACAACCTGCTGTACGGCCGCCCCGGCGCCAGCGATGCCGAACTTCAGGAAGCCGTGCACCGGGCCCGGGCCGACGAGTTCATCCCACAGCTCTCGGATGCCCAGGGCCGCAGCGGTTTCGATGCCCATGTGGGCGAACGCGGGGTCAAGTTGTCGGGCGGCCAGCGCCAGCGTATCGCGATTGCCCGGGTACTGCTGAAGAATGCGCCGATCCTGATCATGGACGAAGCCACGTCGGCGCTGGACTCAGAGGTCGAGGCAGCAATCCAGGAAAGCCTGGAGACGCTGATGCAGGGCAAGACGGTGATCGCCATTGCCCACCGGCTTTCCACCATTGCCCGGATGGACCGGCTGGTGGTGCTGGACAAAGGCCGCATTGTCGAACTTGGCAGCCACAGTGAACTGCTGCAACAGCAGGGGCTGTATGCCCGGTTGTGGCACCACCAGACCGGGGGGTTTGTCGGGGTTGACTGACGCCTGTAATGGCCCTATCGCCGGCAAGCCGAAGGGATCGCATGGGGCTGACAGGTGTTTGCCACAAGTTATGCAGCGCCTGTGAGATCGAGCGCCGCCCGCGCGGCGCATCGCGAGCTGCGCTCGCTCCTACGTTTGTTTCGGGCCAATGATGCCTGTGGGATTTGTGCGCGACCGCCTTGGCGCACGGCTCGATATCGCGTCGTGCGAACAAGGCGGTCGCGCGCGCCTCTTACAGGGGTTACTGGCCCGAAACAAACGTAGGAGCGAGCGCAGCTCGCGATGCGCCGCGCGGGCGGCGCTCGATCTCACAGGCACTGCATATCTTGTGGCGACCACCTGTCAGCCCTGATGCAATCCCTGTGGGAGCTGGCAAGCCAGCGATAGGGCCATTACCAGCAATACAAGCTTCTCAGTCCCGCCGGTAAGGCAACATCCCCCGCGCCTCCTCGGCATACCCCTTCACCCCTTCCCGCTCCTGCACCAGAAAATCCCCCACCGCCCGCCGCAACCCAGGGTGCAGCAGGTAATGCCACGACCGCGTCAGCACCGGCTCAAACCCTCGAATCAGCTTGTGTTCACCTTGCGCACCAGCATCGAAGCGCTGCAAACCTTCGGCAATGGCGAAGTCCATGCCCTGGTAGAAACAGGTTTCGAAATGCAGCCGGTCGAATTCGTCCAGGCAACCCCAATAACGGCCAAACAAGCTGTCACCCCCCACCAGGCTCAAGGCCATGGCCACATCCCGCCCGCCCTGGCGTGCCATCACCACCCGTAGCGCCTCGGGCATGCGCTCGGCAAGCAGGCTGAAGAACGCACGGGTCAGGTAGGGCGCACGGCGCCGTACGGCATAGGTGTTGGCGTAGCAGCGGAACACGAAGTCCCATTGCGCCTCGTCCAGTTCATTGCCCTGGTACCACCGAAAATCGATGCCCTGCCCCGCCACCTGCTCGCGCTCCTTGCGCATCTGCTTACGCTTGCGCGAGCTGAGGCTGTCGAGAAAGTCCTGAAAATCGCGGTAGCCGCGGTTTTGCCAGTGAAACTGGCAGCCCAGGCGCTCCAGCCAGCCCGGCAGGCCGGCCAACTGCTGGTCCAGCGCCGCATCGGTGAAATTGATGTGGGCACCCGACAGCCCGCCCTTGCCCAGGTACTCAGGTAACGCCTGCAGCAACAGCAGCCCATCGGCCGGGTCGTCGGCCAGCAAACGCGGGCCGCTGACCGGGCTGAACGGGACCGCCCCCAGCAACTTGGGGTAATAGGCAATGCCGGCCCGCTCACAGGCATCGGCCCAACCGTGGTCGAACACGTACTCGCCAAACGAATGCCACTTGCGGTAGGCCGGCAACAGCGCCCGCACCTGCCCGTCACGCTCCAGCACCAAGTGCTCGGCAGCCCACCCCGTCTGGGGAGCAACGCTGGCGCTGTCCTCCATGGCGCTGAGAAAGCCGTGGCGCAGGAAGGGTTGGCCGGCAGGCACCAAGGCATCCCAGGTGGCCGCCGGAAGATCACGCAAATGGGCAAGGCTGTACAGGCTGGTCACGGTTTTGGCTCGCAGTCGGGAGGCGTTCAGTATCCCCAACCCAGGCGCGTCACTCAAATGATGAACGCCAGGCCGCCCCTTTTCTTCTCACTTACTTAACAACAGTGCCACTAATCAGACATTAATCTGTCACCGCCCCTCGCAATACTTGCGCCTGTTTTCCGGAACACCAGAACCTGTCTATTCAGGCCCTTTCCGGAAACATGCCAACACAGGGGCAGGCGCTTGAGCCTCCCCCATTTTTTTCAGTAGGGAGAACCTTATGCGTCTTGTTTCTACACTTACCGGAATGAGCCTCACCGGCATGATGCTGGCCCTGAGCGCCCCGGCCAGTGCTGCTGTCGACGCCAAGCTGCTCGAAATGCTGCGCGCCAACGGCTCGATCAACCAGGCGCAGTACAATGAACTGCAAGGCGATCTGGCAAAAGAAACCAAGGAAAAGGCCGACCAGAAAGCTCAGTCCGAACGTATGAGCGCCTTTGAACAAAAAGTGGCATGGGCCGCCAAGACCCAGATCAAGGGCGATGTGCGCCTGCGTTACGAAGACGTCAACGTCGACAACCCGATCTCCCGAAGTGGCAACCAGGACCGTGAGCGCGTACGTGCCCGTGTCGGCTTCTACAGCGAGATCAACCCGCAAGTCGACGCCGGCGTGCGTGTGGCCACCGGCAGCAGCGCCGATGCCCGCTCGACCAACCAGAGCCTGGACAACTACTTCGAGAAGAAATCGCTGTGGGTCGACCTGGCCTACCTCGACTGGCACCCGACTGCCGTGCCCAACCTGCACCTGATCGGCGGCAAGATGAACCAGCCGTGGGTCAGCATGGGCGATATCATCTGGGACAGCGACATCAACCCGGAAGGTGTGGCAGCTACCTACAAGATGAACGTTGGCCCGGCTGAAGTCTTCGGCAGCCTTGGTCACTACAACCTGAAAGACAACGTCGATGGCGACGGCGTGCAGTTCAAGCATGACGCGCAGCTGTACGCAGGCCAGCTGGGCACCAGGTTCAACGCAGCCGACACCGTCAAGGTGACCGTGGGCGGCAGCATCTACGGCTACGACAACGACAAGGCTTCGGCCGCCCTGGCCTCGCTGGGCAACACCACCAACGAGTTCAACCTGGTGGAAGGCTTCGGTCAGGTCGACTTCACCGGCTTTGCCATACCGCTGTCTGCCTACGGCCAGTTCGTCAAGAATACCGAAAGCACCGACGGCAAGGACAAAGCCTGGCTGGCCGGTCTGAAGAGCAAGATCGGCGCCTGGAGCCTGGACTACAACTACCGCGACGTGCAGCGTAACGGTGTGGTCAGCCTGTTCACCGACTCTGACTTCGGTGCCGGCTTCACAGGTTCGCGTGGCCACAAGTTCAAGGTCGGTTATGAAATCGACAAGAACTTCGGCGTAGGTGCAACCTACCTGATGGCCAAGACCGACTACTCCAACCTGCCCAACAGCAATGCGGACGTGGATACCCTGCAGCTAGACCTGGAAGCCAAGTTCTAAACACGCAACAGCGGGGAATGCCGACCCCATCCGGCGTTTCCCGCTTTTTTTTGCCTGTGAAATAGCTGGGGCTGCTTTGCAGCCCATCGCGACACAAGGCCGCTCCTACAGGGGAATGCGCCCTTTGCAGGTCGGCCCCGGCTATCTCGGATCAGACCAGGCAATCAGCGCTTGCGCAGGATCACGCTGCCAATCGAATACCCCGCACCGAACGAGCTCAACACCCCCAGGGCGCCCTTGGCCAGGTCATCCTGGTACAGGTGGAAGGCAATGACGGAGCCGGCCGAGCTGGTATTGGCGTAACGGTCCAGAATCACCGGGGCGTCTTCCTCGGCCACTTCTCGCCCCAGCAGCTTCTTGACGATCAGGTGGTTCATGCTGAGGTTGGCCTGGTGCAACCAGAAGCGCTTCACATCGCTAGGGTTCAGGCCGTTTTCCTGCAGGTGCTCACCGATCAGTTCGGCCACTTTCGGGCACACCTCGCGGAACACCTTGCGGCCTTCCTGGATGAACAGCTTGTCCGCAGCGCCCTGCCCCTCTTCCGCCGCACGGTTGAGGAAGCCGAAATTGTTGCGGATATTGTTGGAGAATTCGGTCCACAGCTTGCTGCTGACGATATCGAACTGGTGCGCCGAGCTGGCCTTGTCGGCGCGCTCGAGCACCACGGCGGTGGCCGCATCACCGAAGATGAAGTGGCTGTCGCGGTCACGGAAGTTCAAGTGCCCGGTGCACACCTCGGGGTTGACCATCAGTACTGCACGCGCCTGGCCCAGGGCCACGCTGTTGGCTGCGGTCTGGATGCCGAAGGTGGCCGAGGAACAGGCTACGTTCATGTCGAAGGCAAAGCCCTGAATGCCCAGGGCCTGCTGCACTTCGATGGCGATGGCCGGGTACGGGCGCTGCAGGTTGGAGCAGGCGACGATCACGCCGTCGATATCGGCAGCCGTGCGGCCCGCACGCTGCAAGGCCTGGTGGGCAGCGGCCACGGCCATTTCGCAAAGCACCGAGGGTTCGTCGTTGGAACGCTCCGGCAGGCGCGGCTTCATGCGCTGCGGGTCGAGGATGCCGGCCTTGTCCATGACGAAGCGGCTCTTGATGCCCGAGGCCTTTTCGATGAACGCAGCATCCGACAAGGGCGCCGCTTCGACTTCGCCACGCTCGATGGCGGCGGCGTTGTCCTGGTTGAACTGCTGGGACCAGGCGTTGAAGGAGGCCACCAGTTCTTCGTTGGAAATACTCTGGGCCGGGGTGTACAGGCCGGTGCCGCTGATCACGACGTTATGCACGGTCGTTCCTCTGTTCGAAGGCCATCGCCACGGGGGCGCTGGCGGGAATAGGACAGCCTAGTGGCACTTTAGTGCCAAGTTAGGGGCGAGGGGCTCACCCGCGAAGGGCCGCCAGGCGGCCCCAAATTGCATCAATACTGCCACAACTGTGGAAGTTTAGCCTTCCACCTGGCCCCACTGCTTGCTCAATCTTTTGTCAGAAATTGGCACTTTGGTGCCCAGTTGCTGAGCGAACAGTGACACCCGGTATTCCTCCAGCCACCAACGGTACAGGGTCAGTTGCTCATCGCGCTTGCCCTCTTGGGCATGCTTGTCGGCGCGGGCCTTGTACTGCGCCCACAGGTTGGCCAGCTCGCCGCTCCATACCCGGTCCTTCTGCACCTGCGCACCGAGTTTCTCCAGGCGCAGTTCCACTGCCTTGAGGTAACGCGGCAGTTCCTTGAACCAGGTGGCCGGGGTTTCACGCACGAACCCTGGGTACACCAGGTTGCCCAACTGCTGCTTGATGTCATTCAGCGCCACGGCCTGGCTGAGGTCGATCTTGCCCTTGAAGCGCTTCTGCAGGCCGTGCCACAGCTTCAACACTTCCAGCGTCTGCCGGGCCAGGCGCTCGGCGTGCTCGGCCCAACTGCCGCGCTTGCGTTCGGCCAGCCCCGCCAAGGCCGCACCCTCGCGTGGCAAGGGGTGTTCACCCTCGAGGATGCAGCTGTCCAGGCTGGCCAGCAAAATGTCCTCGATCAGCGCTTCGACACGCCCCAGCTCGCGGTACAGCAGGCCCAGTTCGGTCAGCCCCGGCAGCTTGCCCCGCAGAAACTTGGCCGGCTCGGCCAGTTGCTGCAGCAGCAGCCGCTGCAAGGCACGGCGGTGCTGGAACTCGGCTTCGGCCTGGGTCGAGAAGCGGCCTTCGCGCACCGTGCCGTTTTCGTCCACCAATGCCGGGTAGACCGTCATCGACAAGCCGGCGATCTTTTGCTGGGTGGTCTGGGCCACGGGGCTGAAGGCCTTGGCCTGCACCGGCTTTTCGGCGTCAGCCGTACGCGGTACGGCCAACGCGGCCTGGCTGGCGGCGGCAAAACGGGCAGTCAGCTCGGCCAGGTCGCGGCCCTCGCCCAGGAACTTGCCCTGGCCGTCGACCACCTCGATATTCATGCGCAGGTGGCCCTCGACCAGGCTCACCGACTCGGCCCAGGCTTCGTCGGCTACACGCACGCCGGTCATGCGCAGCAATTCCTGGCCCAGGGCCTGGGGCAAGGCCCCCTGGGCGAACGGCATGCGTGCCAGCGACGCCTTGACGAAGTCGGGCACCGGCACGAAGTTCTTGCGCAGGGCCTTGGGCAGGTTGCGTACCAGCGCCACGCACTTGGCTTCGAGCAGGCCCGGCACCAGCCACTCGAGGCGTTCACCCGGCAGGTTCGGCAACAACGGCGCAGGCACGCGCACAGTCACGCCATCGCGCGGGTGCCCCGGTTCAAAGTGATAGGTCAGCGGCAGGCGCAGTTCGCCCACCTGCAGGCTGTCGGGGTACTGGGCCGCCGTGACCTCACTGGCCTCACGCGCCAGCACGTCCTCTTCGCGCATGATCAGCAGGTTGGCGTCCTTCTGGCTGCCCATGCGGTACCAGGCATCGAAGGTGGCGGTCTGGTGAATCTCTTCGGGCAGGCGCGCCTCGTAGAACGCATACAGCGTTTCTTCATCGGCGAGAATATCGCGCCGACGCGCTTTGGCCTCCAGTTCATCAAGCTGCTCCAGCAGGCGCTTGTTGGCCGCCAGGCATTTGGCCCGGGACTGGATCTCGCCGCCTACCAGGCCCTCGCGGATGAACAGCTCACGCGAGGTGGCCGGGTCGATCGGGCCAAAGTGCACCGGGCGCCGCCCGACCAGAATCAGGCCGTACAAGGTGATCTGCTCATAGGCCACGACCTGCCCGCGCTTTTTCTCCCAGTGCGGCTCGAAGTGGTTCTTCTTGACCAGGTGGCCGGCCAGCGGCTCGATCCAGTCCGGTTCGATCCGGGCCACCACGCGTGCATACAACTTGGTGGTTTCGACCAACTCGGCGGCCATCACCCACTGCGGGCGCTTACGCCCCAGGCCCGACGACGGGTGTACCCAGAAGCGCCGTTGGCGAGCCCCCTGGTAGTCGCCCTCTTCGGTTTTATGGCCGATCTGGCTGAGCAGGCCGCTGAGGATGGCCTTGTGAAACTTCTGGTAGTCGGACGGTTCCTTGTTCACCGTCAGTTGCAGGTCACGGCAAATCAATGCCAGCTGGCGATGGGCATCGCGCCATTCGCGCAGGCGCAGGTAATTGAGAAAGTGCTTGCGGCACCAGTTGCGCAACGGGTTGGCGGTCAGCGCCTGGCGCTGTTCTTCAAAGCCGCGCCACAAATTCACCAACGCGGCGAAGTCGGAGTCCACATCCTTCCATTGCGCGTGCGCCTGGTCCGCCGCCTGCTGGCGCTCGGGCGGGCGTTCCCGCGGGTCCTGCACCGACAACGCACTGGTGACGATCAATACTTCCTGCAAGCTACCCTGGCGTGCGCCCTCCAGTAGCATGCGGCCCAGCCGCGGGTCGATGGGCAGGCGCGCCAACTGGCGGCCGATTGGCGTCAGCTGGTTCTCGCGGTTGACCGCCGACAGTTCCTGCAACAGGTTGAAGCCGTCGCTGATGGCCTTGCCATCTGGCGGCTCGATGAACGGGAACGCGTCAATGGCACCCAGGCGCAGGTGCAGCATTTGCAGAATCACCGCCGCCAGGTTGGTACGCAGGATTTCCGGGTCGGTGAACGCAGGCCGGCTGTTGAAATCCTCTTCGCTGTACAAGCGCACGCAAATGCCCGGCTCAACCCGGCCGCAACGGCCTTTACGCTGGTTGGCACTGGCCTGCGACACCGCCTCGATGGGCAGGCGCTGAACCTTGGCGCGGTAGCTGTAGCGGCTGATGCGCGCAGTACCGGTGTCGATCACATAGCGAATGCCCGGCACGGTCAGCGAGGTTTCGGCGACGTTGGTGGCCAGCACCACCCGGCGCCCGGTGTGCGGCTGGAAGATGCGCTGCTGCTCGGCCGGCGACAGGCGCGCGTAAAGCGGCAGAATCTCGGTATGGCGCAGTTGCGCCTTGCGCAGGATCTCGGCGGCATCGCGGATTTCCCGCTCGCCCGGCAGGAAGATCAACACGTCGCCAGGGCCTTTGCCTTGGCTGCGCTCATGCTGGGCCAGCTCGTCGAGGGTGGCGAGAATCGCCTGGTCGACCGTCAGGTCGTCCTCGATCTGGTTGCCCTCTTCGTCCTGCTCGCTGGTCAGCGGGCGGTACCAGGTTTCCACCGGGAAGGTGCGGCCAGACACCTCGATGATCGGCGCATTGTCGAAGTGTTTGGAGAAGCGCTCTAGGTCGATGGTCGCCGAGGTGATGATCAGCTTCAGTTCGGGCCGGCGGTGCAGCAAGGTCTTCAGGTAGCCGAGCAGGAAGTCGATGTTCAGGCTGCGCTCGTGGGCTTCGTCGACGATGATCGTGTCGTAGCGTTCGAGAAAGCGGTCATGCTGGGTTTCGGCCAGCAGGATGCCGTCGGTCATCAGCTTGACCAGGGTGTTGGCGTCGCTCTGGTCTTCGAAACGGACTTGGTAGCCGACCAACCCACCCAGCGGCGTACCCAGCTCTTCGGCCACCCGCGCCGCCACGCTGCGCGCGGCAATGCGCCGTGGCTGGGTGTGGGCAATCAGGCCATGGCTGCCACGGCCCAGTTCCAGGCAGATCTTCGGCAACTGCGTGGTCTTGCCCGAACCGGTTTCACCGGCGATCACCAGCACCTGGTGTTCGGCGAGGGCCTTCTTGATTTCGTCGCGTTTGGCGGCGATCGGCAGGCTGTCGTCGTAACGCACGACCGGCACGCTCTGCTGGCGCGCGGTAACCTGGGCACAAGAAGCCTGGACCTTGTCCACCCACTGCGCCAGCTTGGCCTCGTCTGGGCGCTTGCGCAGCTCATGCAATTGCCGCCGCAAGCGGTGGCGGTCGGCAATCATGGCGTGGTCGAGGTTGTGCAGCAATTTGTCGATGGCGTGGTCAGTCATGGGGCTTTTTAATGATGCAGGTGAGCCTGCTTTTTCATGATCGGCATTCTGAGGATGCGCGATTGTCGCAGATTTGCGCCTGTTTTGCTGTCCAGGCTGGCGCGCACCGTGTAGGAGCGGCCTTGCGTCGCGATGGGCTGCGCAGCAGCCTCGTGGTTTTGTGCCGGGGCGCAGATTTGGGGGCTGCTACCGCAGCCCATCGCGACGCAAGGCCGCTCCTACAAGGGATCGCACAGTGGCTGAAAGTTTAGCAAGTCCTTATGTGAAGGTTGCCATTCACTGCTTTAATCACCCTTACGCCGCATGTGAGTATCAAAACCATGACGCCCGCCCAGCCCATCGCCCCACCGTTGCCGCGCCCTTCGCTACCGAAGGCCCGCAGCCGTGCCGGGGAAAACCCGCTGGTGCACATCATCCTCGCCTTCTGGGCCTTGTGGCACTGCCGCCACGCCCGCCCGCCGGATACCGCCCTCACGCCGTTGTGACCAAACCCGGCCAGCCTCTGGCCGTTTGCCCCAGCCGGGCCGCCCGCCAGTGCGGTGGCCCTGCGCAGCCGTGAGCGAACCCAACATGCATTTTGCCCCCGTAGAGCACGCCACCCGTTTTCTGGCCGACAACCCTGATATCGAGTTGTTCGAGCTGTTCATTCTCGACGCCAACGGCGTACCCCGCGGCAAGCTGCTGCACCGCGACGAGTTGCTGGCCGTGTACCAGAGCGGCCGGCCGCTACCCAGTACCATTCTCGGCCTGACCCTGAACGGCGACGATGTGGAAAACTCTGGGCTGGTCTGGGATGTGGGTGATATCGACTGCCGCGCCTACCCGCTCGAGGGCAGCCTGACAAGGTTGCCCTGGCGCCGGGTGCCGACCGCCGCGGTGCAGGTGAGCATGCACCCGAGCGAGGGGTTGCCTGCCAGCATCGCCGACCCGCGCCACGTGCTGCTGCGCACCATCGAGGCGCTGAAGGCCGACGGCTACCACCCGGTGATGGCCTGCGAACTGGAGTTCTACCTGCTTGACCAGCAGCGCGACGCCCGGGGCCGCCCACAGCCCGCACTGGACAACGACGGCGGACGCCCGCGCAGCACCCAGGTATACGGCCTGCGCGAACTGGAACAGATCGAGCCGTTTCTCGCCGATCTGTATGCCGCCTGCAAAGCCCAGGGCATCCCGGCCCGCACGGCCATTTCCGAATACGCCCCCGGCCAGGTGGAAATCACCCTGGAGCACGGTGACGCACTGCAGGCCATGGACCAGGCGGTACGCTACAAGCGCCTGGTCAAGGGCGTGGCCCATGCCCACGGCAAGCAGGCCTGCTTCATGGCCAAGCCATTCGCGCACCTGGCGGGTACTGGCATGCACATGCACCTGAGCCTGGCTGACCACGCCGGCACCAATCTGTTCGCCAGCGATGACAAGGCTGGCACGCCGCTGCTGCGCCAGGCAGTCGCCGGCATGCTGCGCCACCTGCGCGAATCACTGCTGCTGTTCTGCCCCAACGCCAATTCGTTCCGCCGCTTCCAGGCCAACAGTTATGCACCACTGGCACCCACCTGGGGCGTGGACAACCGCACCGTGAGCCTGCGCGTACCCGGTGGCCCGGCCAACAGCCGGCATGTGGAGCACCGCATCTGCGGCGCCGATGCCAACCCCTACCTGGCGGCGGCGGCGATCCTGGCAGCCAGCCACCGTGGCATTCGCGAACAGCTGGACCCAGGGGCACCGGTGCAAGGCAACGGTTATGCCCAGGCCACCGAACACCTGCCCACCGACTGGCTGACGGCGCTCGACGCCTTGCAGCAATCGGCTTGGGCCCGCGAAGCATTGGGCGAGGACTTCCTCGGCGTGTACCTGAAGGTCAAGCGCGCCGAGTACCGCCAGTTCATGGCCGAAGTCAGCGAACAGGACTGGCGCTGGTACCTGCACCAGGCCTGAGCCCCTCAACACTCAAGGAACACCCATGAACGCAGCATTGCACAAAGGCCCGGCGCAGCGCGCGCCGTCCTACTACAGCGCCACCCTCAACGACCCTACCGAGTACCCGCAACTCAAGGGCACGGTGCAGGTGGATGTGGCAATCATCGGCGGCGGCTTTACCGGCGTGGCCACGGCAGTCGAGCTGGCCGAGCGCGGCCTCAAGGTGGCCATCGTCGAAACCAACCGTATAGGCTGGGGTGCCAGCGGCCGTAACGGTGGCCAAGTCACTGGCAGCCTGTCGGGCGACGAAGCCATGCGCTCACAGATGCGCAACCACCTGGGCGCCGAGGTCGATGACTTCATCTGGCACCTGCGCTGGCGTGGCCACCAGGTAATCGAGCAGCGCGTAGCGCGCTACGGCATCGACTGTGACCTCAAGCGTGGCCATCTGCATGCCGCCATGAAACCCTCGCACATGAACGAGCTGCGCGCGTTCGAGGCCGAAGCGCAACGCCGGGGCATGGGCGAGCAGGTTCAAATGCTCGACCGCGCGGCAGTGGCTGAGCACCTGCAGAGCCCACTGTACATGGGCGCCTTGAAGAACCTGCGCAACCTGCACCTGCACCCGCTCAACCTGTGCCTGGGTGAGGCCCGCGCCGCACATGGCCTGGGCGCACTGGTGTTCGAGAATTCCGAAGTGCTGGACATCGTGCATGGCCCGCGCCCGGCGGTGGTTACCGCCCACGGCCGGGTCGAGGCACGCCAGGTGATGCTGGCCGGCGATGTGTACCACAAGCTGGAAAAGCGCCAACTCAAGGGCAAGATATTCCCGGCCATGGGCGGGATCGTCACCACCGCGCCACTGGGCGAACTGGCCGAGCAGATCAACCCCCACGACCTGGCGGTGTACGACTGCCGCTTCGTGCTCGACTATTACCGCCTGACAGCCGACAAGCGCCTGCTGTTCGGTGGCGGCGCCAACTACTCCGGCCGTGACTCGCGGGATATCGAAGGCGAGCTGCGGCCATGCATCGAACGCACGTTCCCGGCATTGAAGGGCGTGCCGATCGAGTTCCAGTGGAGCTGCGCCATGGGCATCGTGGTCAACCGCATTCCACAGCTGGGCAAGCTGTCGGACAACGTGTGGTATTGCCAGGGGTATTCCGGGCACGGCATCGCCACCAGCCACATCATGGGCGAGATCATGGCCGAGGCGTTGACCGGTACGCTCGAGCAGTTCGACACCTTCGCCCAGTGCAAGCATGTGCGGGTGCCGATGGGGGACTTGCTGGGCAACCCGCTGCTGGCGGCCGGCATGTGGTATTACCAGATGCTGGAAAAACTGCGCTGAGCCCAGAACCCACGCCCTCGCTGTAGGAGCGGCCTTGTGTCGCGATGGGCCGCAAAGCGGCCCTTGGATCTTGGCATGGGTGCTGAAATGGACGGGGCCGCTTCGCGGCCCATCGCGACACAAGGCCGCTCCTACAGGGGCCGCGCAGGGTCAGGCGATCTTCTTCAAGCCCTGCTTCTTCAGCTCTTCATCACGCAGCTCGCGGCGCAGGATCTTGCCCACGTTGGTGGTCGGCAACGCATCGCGGAACTCGATATGGCGCGGCACCTTGTAGCCGGTCACGTTGGCACGCATGTGCTCCATCACCTGCTCCTTGGTCACGGTCATGCCCGGCTTGACCACGATGAACACCTTGATCACTTCGCCCGACTTCTCGTCCGGCACCCCGATGGCCGCGCACTGCAACACGCCAGGCAAACCGGCGAGCACATCTTCCAGCTCGTTGGGGTACACATTGAAGCCGGAGACCAGGATCATGTCCTTCTTGCGGTCGACGATACGCATGTAGCCGTCAGGCTGGATCAAGGCGATGTCGCCGGTCTTCAGCCAACCCTGGTTGTCGAGGATCTCGGCAGTGGCCTCTTCGCGCTGCCAATAGCCCTTCATGACCTGCGGGCCCTTGATGCACAGTTCGCCGACTTCGCCCAACGGCAACTCGTTGCCGGCCTCGTCGATTACCTTGCACAGGGTCGACGGCACCGGAATACCAATGGTACCGACCTGGTTCGCTTCGGCAGGGTTGACCGTGGCCACCGGGCTGGTTTCCGTCATGCCGTAGCCTTCGCAGATGGCGCAACCGGTCACCGCCTTCCAGCGCTCGGCCACGCTCAACTGCAGGGCCATGCCGCCCGACAAGGTGATTTTCAACGCCGAGAAGTCCAGGGCACGGAACCCATCGTTGTTGCACAGGGCAACGAACAGGGTGTTCAGGCCGACAAAGCCGGTGAACTTCCACTTACCCAGTTCCTTGACCATCGCCGGCAGGTCACGCGGGTTGCTGATCAACACGTTGTGGTTGCCGATCAGCATCATCGCCATGCAATGGAAGGTGAACGCGTAGATGTGGTACAGCGGCAGCGGGGTGATGAGAATTTCACAGCCTTCGTGCAGGTTCGAGCCCATCAGCGCCCGGCACTGCAGCATGTTGGCCACCAGGTTGCGGTGGGTCAGCATGGCACCCTTGGCCACGCCAGTGGTGCCGCCGGTGTACTGCAGCACCGCCACATCGTTGGCCTGCGGGTTGGCCTCGGTTACCGGCTGGCCCTTGCCCAGTGCCAGCGCAGCGTTGAAACGCACGGCCTGCGGCAGGTGGTAGGCCGGCACCATCTTCTTCACGTACTTGATCACGCTGTTGATCAGCACGCGCTTGACCGGCGGCAACAGGTCGGCCACTTCGGTGACGATGACGTGCCGGACCTGGGTCTTGGGCACTACTTTCTCAGCCAGGTGGGCCATGTTGGCCAGGCACACCAAGGCCTTGGCGCCAGAGTCGTTGAACTGGTGTTCCATTTCCCGCGCGGTGTACAGCGGGTTGGTGTTGACCACGATCAGCCCGGCGCGTATGGCACCGAACACCGCGACAGGGTATTGCAGGACATTGGGCAGTTGCACGGCAATGCGATCACCCGGCTTGAGGTCGGTATGCTGCTGCAACCAGGCGGCAAAAGCCCCCGACAGCGCATACAACTCGCCATAAGTGATAGTCTTGCCCAGGTTGCTAAAGGCCGGTTTGTCGGCAAAGCGTTGGCAGGATTGCTTGAGTACTGCCTGGATATTGGGGAATTCGTCAGGATTGATTTCCGCCGTAATCCCGGCTGGGTACTTATCCTTCCAAAAATGTTCGATCATGGAAGCCCACTCCTTCAGCAACAGCGAAGTTCGATTCACGCGTCGATGCGCTTATTATTGATATGAGATGACGGTTCGTTGCAAACCGGATCATCTGAAAGCGGGCCGAGAGTAACAGCTTTGCCTGGGGTCGCCTAGAGGCCAAAACGGGCCTTACGGTCACAAAAATGACTCAATGAACAATTTAGGTCATTTTTAGAGTATTTAGCTTAAAGTGGCAAGCTACAAGCTTCAAGCGGCAAGATAGAGCGTGCCAAAGGCTCTGATTCACCGCTTGTAGCTTGTAGCTTGTAGCTTGCCGCTGACTCAAGCGATATCCCGCAGCTCCCTGCGCAGAATCTTGCCCACCGGGGTCATCGGCAGTGACTCACGCAGCACGATGTGCTTGGGCACCTTGTAGCCGGTGAAGTTGGCCTTGCAGTAGGCCTTGAGCTCATCCACGCTCAACCCCCCCTCGCGCGGCACCACGAACAGCTTCACCGCCTCGCCGGAACGCTCGTCGGGCACGCCGATGGCCGCGCAGTTGGCGACCTGCGGGTGGCCCATCACCACGTCTTCGATCTCGTTGGGGTACACGTTGAAACCCGAGACGATGATCATGTCCTTCTTGCGGTCGACGATCCGCGTGAAGCCGTCGGGGTCGATCACGGCGATATCACCGGTTTTGAACCAACCGTCCGCATCCAGGGCCTGGGCGGTGGCCTCAGGTTGCTGCCAGTAGCCCTTCATCACCTGCGGCCCCTTGATGCACAACTCGCCACGCTCGCCCAACGGCAGCTCGTTGCCGTCATCATCGATGACCTTGAAGGCGGTACCGGCCACCGGGATGCCCACCGTACCCAGCCGGGCCAACTGGCCGTAGGGGTTGGTGCTGGCCACCGGCGAGGTTTCGGTCAGGCCATAGCCTTCGACAATGCGGCAGCCGGTAAGCGCCTCCCAGCGTTCGGCAGTGGCCTTGACCAGCGCCGTGCCACCGGAGTTGGTAACTTTCAGTGCCGAGAAATCCAGCCGGCGAAAACCCGGGTGATCCATCAGCGCCACGAACAGGGTGTTGAGCCCGAGCAATGCAGAGAAACGCCACTTGCCCAGCTCCTTGATGAAGCCGGGAATATCCCGCGGGTTGGTGATCAGCACGTTGTGGTTGCCGGTGACCATCATGCACATGCAGTTCGCGGTGAACGCGTAGATGTGGTACAGCGGCAGCGGCGCGATCATCACCTCCTGGCCATCCTTGAGCAGCTTCTGCCCGTCCGGGCCGTGCTGCGAAAAGCACGCCAGCACCTGCAGCATGTTGGCCACCAGGTTGCCGTGGGTGAGCATGGCGCCTTTGGCCAGCCCGGTGGTGCCGCCGGTGTACTGCAGCACGGCGATGTCGTCCAGGCTCTGCGGCACCGGTTGCGGCGACAGGCCGCGCCCCTGGCGCAGCACCTGCTTGAACGAGAGTGCCTGGGGCAAGTGGTAGGCCGGCACCATCTTTTTCAGCTTGTCGACCACCGTGTTGATCAACCAGCCCTTGGCAGTGGGCAGCAGGTCGCCCATTTTCGCTTCGATCAGGTACTCGATGCCGGTGTCGGGCAACACGGCCTGCACCCGCTTGCCGAACATGTTCAGGTAGACCAACGCCCGCGCCCCGCTGTCATTGAACTGGTGGCGCATCTCGCGCTCGGTGTACAGCGGGTTGGTATTGACCACGATCAGCCCGGCACGCATGGCCCCGAACACGGCGATCGGGTACTGCAGCACGTTGGGCATCTGCACCGCGATACGGTCGCCCGGCTGCAGGTCGGTGTGCTGCTGCAACCAGGCGGCAAACGCGGCTGAATGTCGCTCCAGTTGCGCGTAGGTCAGGGTCACGCCCAGGTTGCTGAATGCCGGGCGGTCGGCAAAGCGCTTGCAAGAGCGCTCGAACACCTCGACCACCGAGGCATAGGCATTGATGTCGATGGTGGAAGGCACGCCCGCCGGGCGCTTGTCATTCCAGAAGTCGGCTTGCATTTATTATTGTTCCTCTGCCTGGACCTGCACTGCGTCCTTGGATCCTTGACCTGGTCGCCAACCGGCAAACAGGCGTTGCTTCGACGTTAGCAGGTAAGCCCGGGGTGGCCTATACGCCAAGTGCCGCCATTAACATTGTGAATCTTATTTGTGCCCTTCCTGCAATCGGGCCGGGTGTGCATACACTGTTCCGGTACCCCATGCGCACAAGGAGCCGCCATGCCCCACGACGCCTTCTGGCTGCCCGTCAGCGAGCACTGCCGCCTGTACGTGCACCAATGGCTGCCAGCCACGCCAGTGAAAGCCGTAGTCTTGCTGGCCCATGGCATGGCCGAGCATGCCGGGCGCTACCAGCGCCTGGGCCTGGCCCTGGCCGCGGCTGGCTTTGCCGTGTTCGCCGCTGACCAGCGTGGCCACGGGCGTAGCGCCGAGCACGGCAGCCTGGGCCTGTTCAGCCGCCATCATGGCTGGAATGCCGTGGTCGACGACCTCGGCCGGCTGGCCCAGTACATTGGCCAACACTACCCGGGCACACCGCTGTTCCTGTTCGGCCACAGCATGGGCAGCTATATCGCCCAGGCTTACCTGCTGCACCACAGTGCCAGCCTGCACGGGGCGATCCTGAGCGGTTCCAACTACCAGCCTGCCGCGCTGTACCGCATGGCCCGGCTGGTGGCGCGGCTGGAGGCCTGGCGCCAGGGGCCGCTGGGCAAAAGTGCGGTGATCGAATGGCTGTCCTTCGGCGCGTTCAACAAGGCCTTCAAGCCCAACCGCACGGCATTCGACTGGCTCAGCCGCGACCCGGCCGAGGTCGACCGCTACGTCAACGACCCGCTGTGCGGCTTTCGGTGCAGCAACCAGCTGTGGCTGGACCTGCTGCAAGGCTTGGCGCAGATCAGCCAGCCGGGTAACCTCGCACAGATCGATCCGAACCTGCCGATACTGATAATGGGTGGGGAATGTGATCCGGTCAGTGCCGGCAAGCGTCTCACCCATCTGGCCGACGCCCTGCGCGCCACCGGCAATCGACATGTACAGCTACGCGTCTATCCTGAAGCGCGGCATGAAGTACTCAACGAAACCAACCGTAACGAGGTCACTGCCGACATTGTCGGCTGGCTTGAACAGGCACTGGCCATTGATCGGCCTGTGCGCAGTGAATGACAGCCACCCTCGCCTACCGCTCAAGGAAACCCCGATGTCCCAGGTCACCAACACGCCTTACGAAGCCCTCGAAGTAGGCCAGAAGGCGCAATACCAGAAGTCCGTCGAAGAGCGCGACATCCAGCTGTTCGCGGCGATGTCCGGTGACCACAACCCGGTGCACCTGGACGCCGAGTTTGCGGCCAAGAGCATGTTCCGCGAACGCATTGCCCACGGCATGTTCAGCGGCGCGTTGATCAGTGCGGCAGTGGCCTGCACCCTGCCAGGCCCTGGCACCATCTACCTGGGCCAGCAGATGAGCTTCCAGAAGCCGGTGAAGATTGGCGACACGCTCACCGTACGCCTGGAAATTCTGGAAAAACTGCCCAAGTTCAAAGTGCGCATCGCGACCAATGTGTACAACCAGAACGATGAGCTGGTGGTGCAGGGCGAAGCGGAGATCCTGGCGCCACGCAAGCAGCAGACCGTGGAACTGGTATCGCCACCGAATTTCGTTGCCAGCTGAGCATAGCGCTGGCACTACCGGCCCTGCGGCGGGCGAATGCCCGCCCCCAGGCAACCATCAGTCTGGCATCCGCTGGGTGACCAACTCCACCAGGCGGTCCAGGCTCTCACCCCAGCCCTGGTAGAACCCCATGTCCTCGTGGGCCTTGCAATCGGCAGCATTCCAGTGCCAGGCCCGGGCGGTATAACGGGTTTTGCCCCGTTCCTCGTCCAGGCTGATCACGGCGGTCATGAACGCCTTGTTCGACGGTACCCAGCCGGGGCCAAACGCATCGGTGAACACCAGGCGCCGCGGTGCCGCAATTTCCAGGAACACGCCCTGGGTGGGGTACTCGCTGCCATCCGGCGCCCGCATCAAGGTGCGGAACAGGCCGCCGGGCCACAATTGCATCTCGCATTCCGGGGTGCTCATGCCATGCGGCCCCCACCATTGCCTTAGCCACTCGGGCTCGGTCCAGGCGCGGAACACTTTGGCCGGTGGGGCGTCGATCAGGCGACTGATCAACAACTCATGTTGCGCTTGCGCAGCAGGGGCAAGGCTCATCGGGTGTTGTCTCCGTGGCAGTCAGGGTGGCAGTTCACACAGCAAGGCTGTGCGAATTCCCCACGTCCACCATAGACCAGGCCCGCCCCACGAGGGTGGCCCGCCGAGCAGCGGCTCAGTGCGTTTGGCGATAACGGCCCACGGCGTTCGAGCGCCGCGCGGGGGCGCTCGAACCTCCTGTAGCCGGTCAACCCTGCTGGCAGCCCTCGCCCATGGCACGGTACTGGATGGTATGCACCTGGCCGTGGTGGTCTTCATAGGTCATGGTGGCAGGCACCACTTCGCAGACATTGGGAATGGTCGACAGGTCGATTACCCGCTTGATATCCAGGTTCATCGAGTAGTCGTACTGCTGGGCCACTGGCTGGGTGGAGACGGGCTTGGCCTCATCGGCGAGGGCGAACGAGGACATACCGACCAATGCAAGAATCAGTAATGGTTTCATGGTGTTTTGCCTTTTGAGCATTCAAGCTGATCGATTGACTTCTAATGCCGTTTCCGGCGCGGAGAAGTTGCCATCTACGGTGAAGATGGCACGAAGTACCGATCCCGCTTCGTACTGCAGGGGGGATGCCTGAAATTCTACGCCTGGCCGTTAATAGTTGAACCCCGAACTCGGATATTCACTCTTGCCGAATTTGCAACAATCTGCGACAAGATAGCCGCAAAGCATTACGCCAGAGCCTCTGCTCTGTACTCAGGGGAAATTCGCCATTTCTGAACACTTAACCTGCTCGACACTTGCAGATACAGAACGCCGGCTGCTGGACCACTTTTACCGGCAACAAGGCTCGCGCATGCGCGCGGCAAGCGATGCGCAGTTGTGGGTAGCCAGGGGGCCGGGGATCATTGCCGGGCTGAGCCTGGCCAGGGTAACCGGGGGTTTCTGGCTGACCGGCCTGTTCGTCGACCCGCAACGGCGCCAGCAAGGGATAGCCGGCAAACTGGTGAAGGCGGCGCTGGCCCAGGCTGACGGGCCAACCTGGCTGTTTTGCCACCCCGACCTGCTGGCGTTCTATCAACGCCTGGGTTTCGAACTGGCGCAGTGCCTGCCCGACACCCTGCATGGCCGCTTGCAACGTTACCAGCGCAGCAAACGCCTGGTGGCCCTGCAGCAGGGTCAGTCGTCGCCTGCTTCCAGCCCTGGGAACAACACGTCGGTGTAGCCGAACTTGGTAAAGTCCTGGATCCGCGATGGGTACAAACGCCCGATCAGGTGGTCGCACTCATGCTGCACCACCCGCGCGTGGAAGCCTTCGGCAAAGCGGCGGATCGCGTTGCCCTGTGGGTCGATGCCCTCATAGCAAATGTGCTTGAAGCGTGGTACCACGCCGCGCAAGCCGGGCACCGACAGGCAGCCTTCCCAACCGTCTTCCAGTTCAGTGGAAGTCGGGGTGATGACCGGGTTCAGCAGGATGGTCTGCGGCACCGCTTCGGCGTCCGGGTACCGCTCGCTGCGTTCAAAGCCGAAAATCACCAGCTGCAGGTCGATGCCTACCTGCGGCGCGGCCAGGCCCACGCCGCCGACATGGCGCATGGTTTCAAACATGTCGTCGATCAGTTGCTGCAGCTCGCCGCTGCCCAGCAGCTGCGCGGGCACTGGCGCGGCGACGCGCAGCAGGCGCTCGTCGCCCATCTTGAGAATGTCACGGATCATCGGGGGTTGGGCTCGGAAGTCTGCGCCTGGCCCGAAGTGGGGTGCTCATGGCCCAGAACACTGATGGTCTGCGCAGGCGCGTGCTCGTCGAAATCCTTTTCACCGGGGTTTTTGCCCTCGGCCGACATGTGCTCGATCACCGCATTCATTTCGGCGCCCAGCAACAGCACGGCAGCCGAGATGTAGAAATACAGCAACAGCACGATGATTGCACCAATGCTGCCGTACATGGCGTTGTAGTCCGCGAAGGTTTTCACATAGTAGGCAAAGCCCAGCGACGCGATGATCCACACCACCACCGCCAGCACCGAGCCCGGCGTGATGAAGCGGAACTTCTGTTTCACATCAGGCATTACGTAGTAGATCAACGCGACCGCCACCATCAGCAGAAAGACGATCACCGGCCAGCGCAACACCGTCCACAAGGTGACGATGAACTCCTGCATGCCGATCTGGG
Organism: Pseudomonas sp. BJP69; assembly: GCF_007633355.1. Lineage (NCBI taxonomy): Bacteria > Pseudomonadati > Pseudomonadota > Gammaproteobacteria > Pseudomonadales > Pseudomonadaceae > Pseudomonas > Pseudomonas sp. BJP69. The sequence continues at coordinate 1,532,187 of NZ_CP041933.1, read as the reverse complement.
CGGCGATCCACTCCATGACTTGCGGGCCCAGCACCATCAGCGCGGCGGCTGCCAGCAGCATGCCGGCCAGGCCCACGGTGTAGAAAATGGATAACGGGATGCGCTTCCAAACCGGCCGGCCCTCGGGCACATCATAGGCGGCGTTCATGGCGCTCATCATCAGGCGCACACCGGCCGATGCGGTCCACAAGGCGATCACGATACCAACCGACAACAGCCCGCCCTTGGATTGCTGTAACTGGTCGATTACCGGGTTCACCTGCTCCAGGGCCTGGGGTGGCAATACCAGCTCCGATTGCAGGCGCAACCAGGAGAAAAAGTCGGGCAGGTGCAAAAAGCCGATCAGGGCAATCAGGAACAGCAAGAATGGGAATAGCGAGAACAGCGCCTGGTAGGCCAGCGCCGACGCATAGGTGGACATCTCGTCATCGAGAAATTCCTTGACGGTGCGCGCCAGCACGCGGTGCAAAGGCAGGCCCTGCAGGGCGGAAAAAATCATAGCGTCTCCTTTCGCCGCTTGATCGAATCAACACACAAGTCTAATAGACCGTGCCGATGCTGTGCTGCTCCCAGTCGCGATTGAAGAAATTGGCGGCAAAAGTAACGGCCTCTTCGCACGCATGCGAAGAGGCCGACACAGGCTTGCTCAGATCACGGTTTTTTTACCGCGTCTTTCACATCGCCCTTCACTTGCTGCGCCTCGCCTTTGAGCTCTTGCGCCTTGCCCTCGGCACGCAGCTTGTCGTTGTCGGTCACCTTGCCGACACCTTGTTTCACGTTGCCCATCGCCTCATTGGCCAGGCCTTTGACTTTGTCTTTAGTACCGCTCATGGCAAAACTCCTGCAAATGGAGACACGTGTACAGTGTCGACAAAAGGTGGACCCAGCACCCAGCGCAAGAGTTTCAACGAATTTTCACCCCGCAAGCCAAGCGGTCAATCTACGGGCGAATACCGCACCATACCCGGCCCATGCGTCTGATGCCCGCAGTGCTGGCCTTGCTGCCACTGCTGCCCCTGTCCACCCTGGCCACCGCTGCCGCCAGCCCTGAAACCCTGCGTGTCGAGCGTTACACCGACGACGGCAACCCCGGCACCCTGCGCTGGGCCATTGAAACCAGTAACCGGAACCCCGGCCATTACCGTATCGACATCGCCGCCGTGGGCAAGCCACCTTATGTGATCCGCCCCAGCCACGCGCTGCCGGAAATCAAAGGCCCGGTCAGCATCACCGGGCTGGCCTGGGCACGCGAGGGTCAGTACATTGCCATCGACGGCTCCGCCTACATCAAGGACCAGGGTGTTCGCACCTGCCCCGGCGCCCTGCCCGGATCGGGGTCAGCGTCACCGGTGAGGGCAACATCCTCGACGGCAACCTGATCCACGGCAACCGCATCGGCGTGGCCCTGCGCCCGGAGCCTGAGGTAACTACCACACGCCTCAGCGGGAACCGTATCTGGGCCAACAGCCAGGATATCCGCCGCTGCCAGGCGGGCGGCTCATGCGTACCCGGGCAGCGCACCGGGGCCATCGTGTTTGGCGTGCCAGCCCAGGCACACGCCTTGTATGTGGGCTCACGCGGGGTTGGCGCCGACCTGCCGAAGCAGGACCAGGCACTTATCTGCAACGCCAAGGGCGAGCCCAAGCCGTGCCAGCCGCTGCCCAACCACAATCAGCCGGCACCACGGCTGCTGGCGCTGGAAGGCAATGTGCTGCGCGGTGAAGTTCAGGGGCCGGCATCGAGCCTGCTGCGCGTTGAGTTCTTCGGCAATGCCCAGGCCGACGCCACCGAGGCCGAGCACTACCTTGGCGAAGTGCAGGTGAACAGTGACGCACAAGGGCAGGCACGGTTTGCCCAGGCGCTGGACGACATCGCTGGGTTGCGCAGCTTCACCGCGACCGTGACCACCGCTGACGGGGCGACCTCCGAGCTGAGCCTGCCGCTTCGTCGCTGACGCACCGCCAGGGCCGGCTGATGGCGGGGGTGGGGCGCAACCCAAGGCAGCGCCCGTGCCCCCCACCTGGCGCGCCCGCAGCAGGCACAACCATCAAACCTTGCCCCGCCCCGTGGCACCCCTCACAATGCAGGCCTTCATAGCGTCAACCCGCAGGAACCTGCATGAAACTCGACAAACCCGCCGCCATCGCCCGGCGCAACCAAGCACTGGCCCGCCCTGTGCTGAACAGCAGCAACACTCTGTTCGCCATTCTGGACAACAAACGCAACCTGTGGTGGTTCGAAGTGCCGGTGGCGCTGCTGGGCAAGGGCCAGGCCGACTGGGTCAACCTGCTGCTGCACACCCCGCAAACCGACGAGCTGCAGCACCTGAAAGTGCCGACCAACTTCCTCAAGGCCCACCTGGAGCAGATGGAAGTGCGCAAGCCTGGCAAGCGCCGCTCGACCATCAGCCTGGCGCTGAGCGCCGACCGCGACTCGCTGCTGCGCGACACCCGCCCAGGTGGCGAGCAGCTGGATTTCCGCAACTTCGTTCAGGCCTGATCAGGCCTTTTCGATCCGGTCGTCATGGATGACGATCAAGCCCTGCTTGAACAAGCCGCCAATGGCTTTCTTGAAGTTGCCCTTGCTGACATTGAACAGCTTGCTGATCAACGCCGGGTCGCTCTTGTCACACACCCCCAGCACCCCGCCTTCGGCCTCCAGGCGCGCCATGATCTGCTCCTGCAGGCTGTCGGCCAGGGCGGCGCCCACCGGCTGCAGGCTGAGGGCGATCTTGCCGTCGTGGCGCAGTTCCTTGATGAAACCCTTCTCGTGCATGCCCGAGCGCAGGAACTTGAACACTTCGTTCTTGTGGATCAGGCCCCAGTGGCGGTTGTTGATGATGGCCTTGAAGCCCATCGGCGTTTCGCCAGCCACCAACAGCTCAACCGGCTGCCCGACCTTGTAATCGGCCGGGGCCACGTCGAGGTAGCGGTCCAGGCGGGAAGTGGCGGTGATGCGGCGGGTGCGCTTGTCGAGGTACACGTGCACCACGCAGTAGTCGCCGATCTTCAACGGCCGCGCCTCTTCCGAGTACGGCATCAACAGGTCCTTGGACAAGCCCCAGTCGAGGAAGATGCCGGCACCGTTGATGTCCTTGACCTTGAGGCTGGCAAACTCACCGACCTGCACCTTGGGCTTCTCGGTGGTCGCAATCAGCTGGTCTTCGCTGTCCAGGTAGATGAACACGTTCAACCAGTCATCGACTTCGGTTTCGGCGTTTTTCGGGATATAGCGCCCGGGCAGCAGGATCTCGCCATCGGCGCCGCCGTCCAGGTACAGACCGAAGTCCACGTGTTTCACGATTTGCAAACTGTTGTAACGCCCAAGCAGAGCCATTTCCGATGATCCTCATAACAAGGCGGCTATTCTACACCTGAAGCCAGCGCGCCGCCCGACCGCTGATGCAGTGGAACCGCCGTGCCCCCCTCGCGTCTACCGTCTGGCCAGCCACTGCAAGGAACAGCACATGCCTTCACGCCTGTCCAAAGCCCTGCTCATCGCCCTTGGATTCGCCCTGGCCCTAGGCGCCTGCAGCCGCATGGACCTGGCCTACCGCAACCTCGATCGCCTGGTGCCGTGGTCGCTGGGCGACTACCTGGACATGAACGGCAGGCAAAAGGCCTTGCTCGACGACCGCCTCAAGCAACACCTGGCCTGGCACTGCAAGACCCAGCTACCGGGCTACCTCGACTGGCTGGAGCGGGTCCGCGCCATGGTCGCCGACAACCAGGTGACCGACCAGGCGCTGCAGCAACGCACCCGCGAAGCGCGCCAGGCGATTGGCCGTGTGGCCGAGGAAATCACCCCTTCGGCGACCGAGTTGTTGCGCGGCATGAGCGACAGCCAAGTGGCCGAAATGCGTGAAGCGTTCCGCGACGACATCGCCGAGCGGCAAAAAGAGTACGTCGATACCCCGCTGGCCGAGCAGGTCAGCGAGCGCAGCGCGCGTATGGAAAAACGCCTGACCGCCTGGTTTGGCCCACTGTCCGCGGTGCAGAAGCAACGCGTACAAGCCTGGTCAGCAGCGCTGGGCGACCAGAACCGCGAATGGATCGCCAACCGCGCCCACTGGCAGCAACAGCTGCTGCTGGCGATGAACCAACGCAACGACGCCAGCTTCGAGCCGCGCCTGGCGACCTTGTTGCAGCACAAGGAAAGCCTGTGGACGCCGGAATACCGCGCTGCCTTCCAGAACACCGAACAACAGGCGCGCAGCCTGTTGGTAGACCTGGTGCAGCAAAGTAGCGTGCAGCAGCGGCAGTTGCTGCAAGCGCGGTTGGCCAAGGTGCGCGACCACTTCAGTGAGCTGAAGTGCCTGAAGAGTGCCTGAAGGCGTGAGGGGCTTGGCCTGCAACACCGCCATCAGCGCCCCTTGCGCCGATACGGGAACACGTCGATCACCTTCCCCTCGCCAATGGCCGCCTGCAGGCCCTTCCAGTAATCCGCGTCATACAGCTCGCCGTGCAAGCGGCTGAATAAGCGTCGCTGGCCCATGTCGGCAAACAGAAACGGCGGGAACTCTTCGGGGAACACATCGTGCGGCCCGATCGAATACCACGGCTCGCCCGACAGCTCGTCTTCCGGATACCGCGGTGGCGGTATGTGGCGGAAATTCACCTCGGTCAGAAAGCAGATTTCGTCATAGTCATAGAACACCACCCGCCCATGCCGGGTGACGCCAAAGTTCTTCAACAGCATGTCACCGGGAAAAATGTTCGCTGCCGCCAGTTGCTTGATGGCCAGGCCGTAGTCTTCCAGCGCCGCCAGCACCTGGCCTTCGCCCGCGCGCTCCAGGTACAGGTTCAACGGGGTCATGCGCCGCTCGGTCCAGCAGTGGCGCACCAGCACCGTGTCGCCCTCCAGGGCCACGGTCGAGGGCGCCACTTCGAGCAACTCGGCCAGGCAATCGGGCTCGAATTTGCTGCGTGGGAAACGAAAGTCGGCGAACTCCTGGGTATCGGCCATGCGCCCTACCCGGTCCACGCTTTTTACCAGCCGGTACTTGTCGATCACCGTGGCGCGGTCAACGGTTTTCGACGGTGAAAAGCGGTCTTTGATCACCTTGAACACGGTGTTGAAACCCGGCAGGGTGAACACACTCATGACCATGCCGCGCACCCCCGGCGCCATGACGAAGCGGTCATCGCTGTTGGCCAGGTGGTTGATCAAGGCCCGGTAGAACTCCGACTTGCCTTGCTTGTAGAAACCGATCGACGTGTACAGCTCGGCAATATGCTTGCCCGGCAGAATGCGCTTGAGAAAATGCACGAACTCGGCCGGCACCGGCACATCGGCCATGAAGTAGGAGCGGGTGAACGAGAAGATGATCGACACCTCGGCTTCGTCGGTGATCAACCCGTCCACCTCGATGCCATGGCCCTCGCGGTGCAGCAAGGGAATCACCAAGGGCCATTGCTCATCGCGGTTGTACAGGCGGCCCACCAGGTAGGCACCTTTGTTGCGGTACAGCACGGGCACGAACAGCTCCACCGCCAGCTCCGGGTCCTTGCAAACCCAGTCGGGCAGGCAGTCGCGCACCTGCGCTTCCAGCCGTGCCAGGTCACCCTCCAGGTCACCGTAGGCGACATCGAACGGGTAGTCGGCGAAGATCGCCTGCAGCATTCCCTTCAGGCTACCGCCCAGCGCATAGGTACGGGTTTGCGCGGCGCGCTCGCGCCCGCGCAGCGACGGCCGGGTGGTGTGGATGAACATGCAGCCATCACTGATCTGGTCGTGGCTGAACAGGCTGCAGAACAGCGAGTTGTACCAGGTCTCGGCCAACTCATCGTCCAGCCGGGGGTCGATTTGCTGGATGTAGGCGTGTTTGGCCAGCGGCCACTGCGCCACGTCCAGCAACACCGGCGCGGGGAAGGCCTGGCGCAGCCAGCCGTTGACCTCGGCGACTTTTTCTTCATACAGGCTGATGCGCGCAGCCGCGGCCTGCTGGATTTCCTGCCAGCGCGCCTGTTCGAAGCGCTGGCGGGCGCCGAAGGTGATGCGCTGGAAGTGGTCACGGTAATCGTCGAAGCCGGCCAGGATGGTGCGGGCGATTTCGACAGCGGGCCAGGGTTGGGGCATGCCGGGCACCTCATGGGTGAATGAGTTACACAGCTTAGTCGGCCTGATGCAAAAGCGGGCCAGGTTCACTGCGCAAGAAAGCACAAGTATCGCCCCGCCCCCTCGCGTACACTCGCGCCCCTGCCCTGCCCTCCGGAGACCGTTGTGAGCCCGATTGCCCTAACCCGCCTGCTGACCCTTGCTGCCGTCTGGGGGGCGAGTTTCCTGTTCATGCGCATTATCGCCCCCGAGCTGGGCACGGTGCCGACCGCGTTCTTTCGCGTCTCGATCGCCTGCCTGGGCCTGGTCGCCATCGTCGCCGCCAGCCGCGTGCGCTGGGACTTCCAGGGCAAGCTCGGGGCCTGCCTGGTACTGGGCATGATCAACTCCGGCATCCCGGCAACCTTCTATTCCGTAGCTGCCCAGGTGCTGCCAGCCGGTTACTCGGCGATCTTCAACGCCACCACGCCACTGATGGGCGTGCTGATCGGCGTGCTGTGCTTCCGTGAACCGATGACGTTGGCCAAGCTCTGCGGCATTTTCCTTGGCCTGCTCGGTGTCGGCATCCTCAGCGGGGCCGGGCCGGTGGCCCTGGACATGGCCCTGCTGCAAGGCGCCCTGGCGTGCCTGGCAGCTACCACCTGCTACGGCTTTGCCGGGTTCCTCGCGCGGCGCTGGGTCAGCGGCCTGGATAGCCGCCTGTCGGCGCTGGGCAGCATGCTCGGCGCTACGCTGATGCTCAGCCCGCTGTTCGCCTGGAGTGCCCTCTGCCAGCCGCCCGCCAGCTGGGGCGGCTGGCAGGTCTGGCTGTCGCTGCTCGGCCTGGGCCTGCTGTGCACGGCATTCGCCTATATCCTGTACTTCCGTCTGCTGGCAGAAATAGGCCCGGTAAAGGCCAGCACCGTGACCTTCCTGATCCCGGTGTTCGGCGTGCTATGGGGCGCATGGCTGCTGGACGAGCCGCTGTCGCTGGCGCACCTGTATGGCGGCCTGCTGATTGCTGTGGCCTTGTGGCTGGTACTGCGCCCGGCGCGCAATTGACCGGGAGAACGGCATGAGCCCAACCTGCAAGAAGGTGCTGTTCCGCCTGGAACAGGACGCCAACGGCTACCCACCGGCCTCGGTCGAAGGCCTTTGGGCCAAGGCTGTGGAAGGCGGCCATGCCGTGGACAACATCCCCTTTCATGTGTACGGCATCGCGCCGGGTGACCTTATCGGCACCTATGAAGAAGACGGCCAGACCTGGTTCGCCGAACTGCGCCAAAGCAGCGGCACCTCGGTGTTCCGGGTGCTGGTCAAGCCCCCGGAAACCCTCGATCAGGTTCGCGCTGCCTTGCAGGATTTCGGCTGCGCCTGTGAAACCGAGCAGTCGGTAAGACTGCTGGCCGTGGCAGTACCGCAAAAGCGCTCAATCGACACCCTGCTCTACTACCTGCTCACCCAGCGCGAAGCCGGGCTGCTGGACTTCGAGGAAGGCGTACTCCGGCACGCCATCCCCGCCGAGTTCCGCTAGGGCTCAGGCCTTGGCCAGGCGCTTGGCAGGCTTGCGGAACACGAACAGCAGGCCGACCACGATCAACCCCATGCCCAGCAGGCTGAGCGGCGCCAGGCGGTTGCCGAAGATCAGCAAGTCCATCACCGCGGTCACCGCCGGCACCAGGTAGAACAGGCTGGTGACGTTGACCAGGTTACCCTTGGCGATCAGCCGATACAGCAGCAAGGTGGCCAGCAGCGAAACCACCAGGCCCATCCACAGCAAGGCCGCCACGAAACCCCCGGTCCACTGCACCTGTAAGGGTTGCAAGGGTGCGAACAGCGCGCACAGGGCAAAGCCGGCCAGGTACTGCAGCGGCAGCGTGCCCATGGGGTTGTCGGTGATGCGTTTTTGCAGGATCGAACCGCAGGTCATGCTGGCCAGCGCCAGCAGGGCGAACAGCATGCCCGCCAGCGACACCCCACCCAGGTTGAGCCCCTGGTACACCACCATGATCAAGCCGCTCAAGCCCAGCCCCAGGCCGAACAGGCGGCTGATCGAACGCTGGCGCTCCATCAGCACGATGGTGAGGATCGGTTGCACGCCCATGACCGTGGCCATGATGCCTGGCGTGACGTGGGTGTCGAGGGCCAGCAGATAGAAGATCTGATAAGCCCCGAGCAACACGCAGCCAGTGCCCAGGGCACGCAGCATGGCGCCCTTACGGCGTGGCCAGCGCAGCCCCAGCAACGGCCCGATCAGCAACAGGCCCGCCAGGGCCAAGGCAGAGCGCAGCAGCAGGAAGGCGAACGGGCTGGCATGCGCCAGGCCAAGTTTGGAAACGATCGCCCCGCTGCTCCACAACAGGACGAACAGGCTGGTAGTGGCCGCCGAGGCCACGGATGCTTTGTTGAAAAAGGACATGTATTGCCACCTGATGATAGGCAGATAAGCCAAGCGGACGGCCTGCGCTAAAGCGCACTAAGTAGCCGGCCGGGTTCAGTGGGTTACGTGTGCGAAGGGACTCGGCCGAAGCCGATCAGCCCAACACGACCACGCAGCATGGCGGAGCTACGCCGCCTACGGCGCCACTGACAGGTGGTGGGTAATGACTGACCATGGCCGGCTGCTGGCTGCCACGCACGACCATGCCCGCGACTGGCGCGATGGCAAAGCTGGTGGTTGAGGGCTTGGCGGGCATGATTCAGGCTTCAGGGAAGGAAGTGTTGTGGAGAATAGCGGTGAACCCACGATTGGGCAATAGCGGGCGCCAGTGTGAGGTGAGCTGGCCTGTGCGCGGGTGAACCCGCGCACAGGCCAGCCTGCGCTCAGAACAACCAGCGGTAAAGCAGATAAGCCACGACCACCGCCAGCACCGGGCGCAAGACCCGGTAGGCCTTGGGGTTGGCCCGCTTGAACTGCTTCACATGGGTGCTGAGCTTGTTGGAGAAGCGCTTGCTCCAGGCATACGCCTGGTTGATGCCGCCCACCCGCTCGTCGTCGGTGTTCTGTGGCGCGGTGGCGCGGCCCAGGAAGGCACTGACCTTGCGGTTGATGCGGGTCATCAGCGGGCTGCTCAACGGCCGCTCGATGTCGCAGAACAGGATCACCCGGGTCACATCGGTCTCGTTTTTTACCCAGTGCACGTAGGTTTCATCGAACATCACGTCTTCGCCGTCCCGCCAGGCGTATTCCTGCCCATCGACGTAAATGCGGCAGGCGTCGGAGTTCGGCGTGGACAGGCCCAGGTGGTAACGCAATGAACCGGCGAATGGGTCGCGGTGCGGGTTCAGGTGGCTACCGCCAGGCAGCAGGGCGAACATCGCACCCTTGACGTTGGGAATGCTGCTGACCAGTTCTACGGTTTTCGGGCACAGCGCCTCGGCCGATGGCAGCGGCTTGTCGTACCACTTCAGGTAAAACCGCTTCCAGCCCTTCTTGAAGAACGAACCGAAGCCGGCGTCATTGTCCTTTTCGGCGGCGCGGATATAGCCCTCGTCGAACAGGCGCATGGCCTCTTCGCGGATTTCCTGCCAGTTGTCTTTGAGCACATCCAGTTCCGGGAAGCGCTGGCGGTCCAGGTAGGGTTTGGACGGCACCCCGGAAAACAGGTACATCAAGGCGTTGTAGGGGGCGAACAGCGCCGAATGGTTGACGAACTGGCGCAACACCGGCAGACGGGCCTTGCCGCGCAGGTGCACGAACAGCACGCTGCCGAAGAACACCAGCAAGACACCCGCCTTGGCTGCAAAGGATAAGGTCATGCATCACTCCTAGGGGAAGAAACAGGGCTGCGCGGCCTGCTCTCCTGAAAATCATCCTGCCATCATAAACCGATCCCGCCGCGGTACAAACCACCCGGGCGGGATCGTGTCGATGAAGATTGTGCAGTCAACCAGGCCGCCGAACATTGAGCCCGGTCAGCGGCATGGCCGGTTACTGCTGGTTTTCCTGGTCGCTGAACATGTCGCTGAACAGCATGCTCGACAAATAACGCTCGCCGGAATCGGGCAGCACCACGACGATGGTCTTGCCTTGCATTTCCGGTTTTTCCGCCAGGCGCACGGCCGCCGCCATGGCTGCGCCGCAAGAAATGCCGCAGAGAATGCCCTCTTCCTGCATCAGGCGAATGGCCATGGCCTTGGCCTCTTCGTCGGCCACCGTCAGCACCTGGTCGACAATCGACAGGTCGAGGTTTTTCGGTACGAAGCCAGCCCCGATGCCCTGGATCTTGTGTGGGCTGGGCTTGAGCTCTTCGCCGGCCAGGGTCTGGGTGATCAGTGGCGAAGCCTCTGGCTCCACGGCCACCGACAGGATCGCCTTGCCCTGGGTATGCTTGATGTAGCGCGACACACCGGTGATGGTGCCGCCCGTGCCCACCCCCGCCACCAGCACGTCCACCGCGCCGTCGGTGTCGTTCCAGATTTCCGGGCCCGTGGTTTTTTCGTGGATGGCGGGGTTGGCCGGGTTCTCGAACTGGCCTGGCAGGAAGTACTGCGCCGGGTCTGAGGCCACGATTTCGTTGGCCTTGTCGATGGCGCCCTTCATGCCTTTGGCCGGCTCGGTCAGCACCAGTTCGGCGCCCAGCGCCTTCAGCACCTTGCGCCGTTCGAGGCTCATCGACGCGGGCATGGTCAGCATCAGCTTGTAGCCACGCGCGGCGGCAACGAAGGCCAGGCCGATACCGGTGTTGCCCGAGGTGGGCTCGACTATGGTCATGCCCGGCTTGAGCCGGCCGCTGCTTTCGGCATCCCAGACCATGTTCGCGCCAATGCGGCACTTGACCGAGTAGCCCGGGTTGCGCCCCTCGATCTTGGCCAGGATGGTCACGCCACGCGGGGCGATCCGGTTGATCTGCACCAGCGGCGTGTTGCCGATGGAATGGGCGTTGTCTGCAAAGATACGGCTCATGGCAGGGGTCCTTGGCATGAAAGCGAGCAGGAAAAGACCTCAAGGGTAAGCCCCGGCCGTAGGCCCGTAAAGCCTGTTCGAACTCAACCGGGCGCATTGCGGTCCACCGCACATCCTCCTGGGAGACACCCCGATGAAAGCCCGTTATCGCTGGCCGCTGATCGGCCTGGCCAGCCTGGTGGCGCTGCTGGTGGCGTTGCACCTGGCGCTGCCCTACCTGGTACGCGACTACCTCAACGACAAGCTGGCCGACATGGGCGACTACCGTGGCCACGTGGCCGACGTGGACCTGGCCTGGTGGCGCGGGGCCTATCGGATCAACGGCCTGCGGATCGTCAAGACCAGCGGCAAGGTGCCAGTGCCGCTGCTGGATGCACCGGTTATCGACCTGGCGGTCAGCTGGCACTCGCTGATCTACGACAAGGCCGTGGTGGCGAAAGTGATCTTCGAGCAGCCCGAACTGAACTTCGTCGACGGCGGCAACAAGCAGGCCTCGCAGACCGGCCAGGGCACCGATTGGCGGCAACAACTGGAAAAGCTGCTGCCGATTACCCTCGATGAAGTGCATATCGACAATGGCACCCTGACCTTTCGCAATTTCAATTCCAGCCCTCCGGTCAATCTCAAGGCAACCCGGCTGGACGCCACCATCAGCAACCTGACCAACGTGCGCGACAAGCAAGGCCGGCGCGACGCCAGCTTCGAGGGCACGGCGCTGATCGCCGGCAATGCCAAGGTCGAAAGCAGCGCCACCTTCGACCCGTTCAGTGACTTCGATGACTTCGAATTTCGCCTGCGTGCCACCGGCATAGAACTGCGCAACCTGAATGACTTCGCCAGTGCCTACGGCAAGTTCGACTTCAGCGCAGGGCATGGTGACGTGGTCATCGAGGCGCAGGCGGAAAACGGCCGCCTCAATGGCTACATCAAACCCCTGCTGCGTGACGTGGACGTGTTCGACTGGCAGCAGGATGTCGAGAACAAGGACAAAGGCTTCTTCCGCTCGGTGTGGGAGGCCCTGGTGGGCGCCTCCGAGACGGTGCTGAAGAACCAGCCGAAAAACCAGTTCGCCACCCGGGTGGAGCTCAGCGGCAGCGTGCACAAGCAGAACATCAGCGCCTTCGAGGCCTTCCTGCAGATCCTGCGCAACGGCTTCATCCAGGCGTTCAATGCACGCTATGAGCAACCGGCGCCGAAGTCCGACTGAAACAGTGTGACGGGGCATTCAGGGACTGAATACCCGGTCCGCGTTTGCAGCTGCCCGGGCCCGCGTTATAGTCGCTAACAAATCGAAAACAGGTGTTGGGCCATTCGCGGGCACGCCCGCTCCCACAGGTACTTCCGCAGATTCAGAAGTTTGTGCAATTCCTGTGGGAGCGGGCGTGCCCGCGAAGAGGCCGGCACAGGCTTACAACAGAGGACAGCCCCATGAAGTTCGAAGGCACCCGCGACTACGTCGCCACAGACGACCTGAAACTGGCGGTAAACGCGGCCATCACCCTCGAACGCCCGCTGTTGGTCAAGGGCGAACCCGGCACCGGCAAGACCATGCTCGCCGAGCAATTGGCAGCTTCGTTCGGCGCGCGCCTGATCACCTGGCACATCAAGTCCACCACCAAGGCGCACCAGGGCCTCTACGAGTACGACGCGGTCAGCCGCCTGCGCGACTCGCAGCTGGGCGTGGACAAGGTCCATGACGTGCGCAACTACCTGAAGAAGGGCAAACTGTGGGAGGCCTTCGAGGCCGAGGAGCGGGTCATCCTGCTGATCGACGAAATCGACAAGGCCGACATCGAGTTCCCCAACGACCTGTTGCAGGAACTGGACAAGATGGAGTTCTACGTTTACGAAATCGACGAGACCATCAAGGCCCGGCAGCGCCCGATCATCATCATTACCTCGAACAACGAAAAGGAGCTGCCCGACGCCTTCCTGCGCCGCTGCTTCTTCCACTACATCGCCTTCCCCGACCGCAGCACCCTGCAGCAGATCGTCGACGTGCACTACCCGAACATCAGCCAGGCGCTGGTCAGCGAGGCCCTGGACGTGTTCTTCGACGTACGCAAGGTGCCTGGCCTGAAGAAAAAGCCTTCCACCTCCGAGCTGGTCGACTGGCTCAAGCTGCTGATGGCCGACAACATCGGTGAAGCGGTGCTGCGTGAACGCGACCCGACCAAGGCGATCCCGCCGCTGGCCGGTGCGCTGGTGAAGAACGAGCAGGACGTGCAACTGCTCGAGCGCCTGGCCTTCATGAGCCGGCGCGGCAACCGCTGACAGGAGCCGGGCCATGCTGCTCAACCTGTTCAATGAAATGCGTGCGGCCAAGGTGCCGGTGTCGGTGCGTGAACTGCTCGACCTGCACCAGGCCTTGCAAAAGCACGTGGTGTTCGCCGACATGGACGAATTCTATTACCTCGCCCGCGCCATTCTGGTGAAAGACGAACGCCACTTCGACAAGTTCGACCGCGCCTTCGCCGCTTACTTCAAAGGCCTGGAAAACCTCGACCAGCACATCGAGGCGCTGATCCCGGAAGACTGGCTGCGCAAGGAGTTCGAGCGCTCGCTCAGCGACGAAGAACGCGCGCAAATCCAGTCGCTGGGTGGCCTGGACAAGCTCATCGAGGCCTTCAAGCAGCGCCTGGAAGAGCAGAAGGAGCGCCACGCCGGCGGCAACAAGTGGATTGGCACCGGCGGCACCAGCCCGTTCGGCTCGGGCGGCTACAACCCCGAGGGCATCCGCGTGGGCGAGGCTGGCAAACGCCAGGGCAAGGCGGTGAAGGTCTGGGACCAGCGCGAGTACAAGAACCTCGACGACCAGGTGGAACTGGGCACGCGCAACATCAAGCTGGCCCTGCGCCGGCTGCGCAAGTTCGCCCGTGAAGGCGCCGCCGAAGAGCTCGACATCGACGGCACCATCGACCACACCGCGCGCGATGCCGGGTTGCTGAACATCCAGATGCGCCCTGAGCGGCGCAACACCGTGAAGCTGCTGTTGCTGTTCGACATCGGTGGTTCCATGGACGCCCACGTCAAGGTGTGCGAAGAACTGTTCTCGGCCTGCAAGACCGAGTTCAAGCACCTGGAGTACTACTACTTCCACAACTGCGTGTACGAGTCGGTTTGGAAGAACAACCTGCGCCGCACCTCGGAGCGGTTTTCCACGTTCGATCTGCTGCACAAGTATGGCGACGACTACAAAGTGATCTTCGTTGGCGATGCGGCCATGGCGCCTTACGAAATCACCCAGCCCGGTGGCAGCGTGGAGCACTGGAACGAAGAAGCCGGGTATGTGTGGCTGCAGCGTTTCATGGAGAAATTCAGGAAGATCATCTGGATCAACCCCTACCCCCGGCAGGCTTGGGACTACACCGCCTCGACCCACCTGGTGCGGGAGTTGATCGAGGACAAGATGTACCCACTGACCTTGCAGGGGTTGGAGGAAGGGATGCGGTATCTCTCAAAGTGAGATAGAGAACGGGCTGCCACTTGCCAGCGTTCGAGGCTCTTCGCGGGCACGCCCGCTCCTACAGGTATGGCGCAGGCCTGTGTGGGAGCGGGCGTGCCCGCGAAAAGGCCCGCAGCCTTACAACCACCGGCCCAAGTATTGCTGCTGCTCCCGCCACGCCTCATCCTGCACCACCGCCCTGAACTTCACCTGCGCCCCCGGCATGCACTGCGCCAGTTGCGCCAGCGCCAGCGGCGTCAACGCCCCCAGCCGCGGGTAACCGCCAATGGTCTGCCGGTCATTGAGCAACACGATCGGTTGCCCGTCCGGCGGCACCTGCACCGCTCCCAGGGGAATGCCCTCGGAAATCATCGGCGCGCCCTGGTAGACCAACTGCGGCCCCAGTAGACGGATGCCCATGCGGTCGGCCCGGCTGTCCAGCGTCCAGTCACTGTTGAACGCCTCAAACAGGCTGGTACCACTGAAATCACCGAGCTGCGCGCCCATCACCAGGTCGAGCACAGGCTTGTGGTGATAGCGCGGGCGCAACGCATCCGGCACTTCACGAAGGGTTGCCGGCGTCCCCGCAAAAGCCAGCCGCTGGCCTTTACCAAGCGCAGCGCCCTGGCCGTCTGTACCGCCCAGCGCTTCGCGCACCACGGTGGCACAGCTGCCCAGCACCGCCTCGCCGCGAAACCCGCCAGGCGCCGCCAGGTACGCCCGAACGCCCTGCTTGGGCTGCTTCAGGGCCAAGCGCTGCCCCTTGCCCAAAGCAAAGCTGCGCCAGGGCGCTACCGGCTGATCATCAACTCGCGCATCCAGGTCGGCACCGGCCAGCGCCAGCACACAATCCTGCTGCGCCACCACACAGAAGCCACCCAGCGCGACCTCCACCACAGGTGCGGCCAGCGAATTGCCCAACAGCCAGTTGGCCCAGTACATCGCCACCCAGTCCAGCGCCCCGCCCTGGGTCACGCCCAAGTGCCGTACGCCGAAGCGCCCGGCGTCCTGCAACTGGCACAAGGCGTTGCTGGCCTCGATCGTCAACTGCTTCATCCTTGCGCCTCCACATCGCCGCCCAGGGCCAGAAACTCATCACGCGTAACCGCCACGAAGCGCACCCGGTCACCGGGTTGCAACAGGCTATAGCCCTCACGTTCATGGTCGAACAGGCGCACCGGGGTACGCCCGATCAGGTTCCAGCCCCCCGGCGACACCGCCGGGTACGCTGCCGTCTGGCGCTCGGCAATACCCACGCTGCCCGCCGCCACGCGCTTGCGCGGGGTGCTCAGGCGGGGGCTGGCCAGGCGTTCATCGACCAGGCCCATGAAGCCGAACCCGGGGGCGAAGCCCAAGGCAAAAACCGGGTACTCGCGCTCGCTGTGCAAGCGGGCCACTTCACCCTCGGTCAAGCCGCTGCGGGCAGCCAGTACAGGCAGCTCCGGGCCGACGCTGGCGTGGTACCACACCGGGATCTCGTGGCGCCGGCCACCACTGCCGGCGTCAGGCTGCAAACCGTCCAGGGCCTGGGCGATCAGCGCCCTCGCCTCAGCCGGCGGCAGGTCGAAGTGCACCATCAGCGTGGTGTACGACGGCACCAAGTCCAGCAGGTGCTGGCCGAACGCTGCGCGCAAGCACTGGCTGGCAGCAAGCACCCACGGCATGTTGGCCTCGTCGATACGCTCGAACAGGCGCACCATCAGGCTGTCGACCGCGACCACTTCGATACGCAGCTTCATCATCGCTCCATGGCATCGAGGGCTTGGCGAATCTGCCGCACCGCTGCTACCGAACTGTCGTTGTCGCCATGCACACACAGTGTGCTGGCCGCCAGCTTCAAGGCACTGCCATCGTTCGCCACCAGCGTATCGCCACGGGCCAGGCGCTCGGCCTGCTCCACCACACGCGCCGGGTCGTGATGCACGGCGCCGGACAGGCGCCGCGAGACCAGGTGGCCGCTGGCGGTATAGGCCCGGTCGGCGAATGCCTCGAACCACAGCGGCACGCCGATTTCATCCCCCAGCGCCTGGGCCGTACGGTTGTCGGCGGTGGCCATCAGCATCAGCGGCAGGTCGCTGCCGTAAGCCGCCACAGCTTCCAGCACGGTGCGCAGCTTGAGCGGGTCGGCCATCATGTCGTTGTACAGCGCGCCATGCGGCTTGATATAGGCCACACGGCCGCCGAGCACCTTGCAGATGCCCTCCAGTGCGCCGATCTGGTAGTGCAGCAAATCGCGAATTTCCTCGGGGCTGCAGGCCATGGACCGGCGCCCGAAGCCGACCAGGTCCGGGTAGGCCGGGTGGGCACCGATCGCCACCCCGTGCTCCAGTGCCAGGGCCACGGTGCGGCGCATGATGCCAGGGTCACCGGCATGGTAACCGCAGGCGATGTTGGCGCAGTCGATGTAGGGCATGACCTCGGCATCCAGGCCCATGCGCCAGCTGCCAAAACTTTCACCCATGTCGCAATTGAGTAGCAGGCGTTCCACCACGCGGCCTCCGTTGTTGTCGTGCATGTGCCTACCTTACCGCGTTTGCAGATGCTTGCTGCAAGCTTGCGCCAAGATCTCTAACGCAGATCCTGTAGTCAAACTCGGTCGAGTGATTGGGCATAGTAATCCTACAAGCACGCGTTGATACGCAGCGAACTGACGCGCTCCACAACGAGCGGAAATATTTGTTATCAATTGTCACCATAAAGATCAGAAGCGTCCTACATACATTTGCCCTCTGCGCACTCTAGCTTTTGAACCCTCACTGACAGGGAGTTGTAGATATGGCTATCCATGGATATATGACTATGACGGGCAGGCAACAAGGGCTGATCTCAGCGGGCTGCTCCACAACTGAATCCATCGGTAACCGATGCCAGAGTGCCCACCGTGATGAAATCATGGTGCTTTCGTTCAGTCATAGCCTTGCCAGCTTGGACAATACCAAGGCTGCAACTCATCGACCTGTTCTGATTACAAAGCATGTTGACAAATCGACGCCTCTACTCGCCCAAGCATTGACAAATCGCGAGATAGTAGAATGCAAGATCAATTTTTTTCGCAGAAACAACAATAGCGAGTATGAGCACTACTTTCAAATAACTCTGTCCGATGGGTTACTTGTGGACCACCGCATCGAGATGCCGCACTCCATCTTGCTCAACGACCAGGACCCACAGGAGTACCTTGCCATTCGCTATGGATTCGTCGGCTGGCATCATCTGGGAGCGAATACCAGTGGCTACGCGAATTGGGGCGAGGGGGTGTGAAGCCGCTTGACAGCAGCACACTCGCCAACTCCCCCGAAACATCCGAAGTCAATGACATGGCAAATCGCTTGACGCTATATGCACGCCACGTTGGGGTGCAATGCTTGAGTGACGAACGGCTTCGGGCCAAGTTTACCCAGGAAATATCACGTGCGGGGCAGGCAATCGTTACTGCGACTCAAGATGGCCGGCTATCGCCTGAAGAAGCGCAAAAGGCACTAACCAAGGAATATTCACTCCTTTTCGAACAAGCACTAGAATATAGCAAGCTGGTTGCGGGGGTTGCAGCCGGAGTACTTCAGATAGGTACCGGGGTTGCGGTGTGTAAATTGTCACTTGGGTTGGGCTGCACGCTTGGGGGGTTACCGCTGATACTCCATGGTGCCAACAACATTTACGAAAACGGGCGTAATATTGCTACCGGCCGAAATGACACCATTGGCCCAGTACGTAAAGGCTACCAGAGAATAGCTGAAATAGCAGGTGGACGCGCATCGCAAGGCAACATTGGGTACGGCGCTGTGGATATAGGTCTGTCAGCATTCGGCATGAGTCACATGATCCTAAAAACCGGCACATGGCGACTTTTCCGTTACATTGAAGCCGACAAAATTCGGGCTTACAGGGAGATGGGAAAAGGTTCGATCATGTTTGAAGTTGGAATAGACATGATGACGGGAGAGCAAATCCTGGTTGAGTGGGAAAAACAATGAATACCCTGTCTTTTTCAATAATGATCATAGGCAGCGTAGTCATTGCATTCACATTACGGCACCTGTGCTCCGGACGACATCTAGGTTATTCGCTGCTCTTTATCTGCTTTGCCTACAACGTGTTCTTCATAACGTATTATATGAGAGCAATCGAACAATCCTACTTCTTGTTTGTCGGCTACCAACCACTCTTACTGACGTCAAATCCAGCGTTAGGGTGGATGACTCTGTTTGGAATTTTCCTGCATTGCGGTGCGATGCCTAGCAAGCGAGTGCCTGGAAGAAAATGCCGTTAATCCTATAAGCGCAAAACTGGCGTGAACAGCGGCACCTGCGCGCCAGCACTCAGCGCCAGCTCTCTTTCACCACCCGACGCCGCCCCCCAAGGATCACCCAGCCAAGCCCCAGCAACAGGCTTTCGACCAAGAACGCCAGCACGAACCCTGCGCCAACACCCCAGCCGATGGCCTCGGGCACCAGCAGAATCTGGTAGCTGTAGCCGTTGAGGGTTTCTGCACGCAGCTGCGGGTCGGCCTGCACCAGCACATGCCAGGTGCGTGCGGCCCAAGGCCCTTGCAGGGCCTGCCACTCGTTCTCCAGCAACTGGTTGCGGATGATCAGGCTTTCGATGCTGTTGGCGTCACTGTTGAACACTGGGTCATCACTGCTGCGGTAGTGCCGTAGCAAGGCCTGCAGGTCGCTATTGAAAAAGCGCTCGGCCGTCTGCTTGAAGCCGTCCAGCGCCTCGCGCGACTCGTACAGGTGCGCCTCCACCCGCTGGCTGTAGTCTTTCACCAGCCCCGGCACCTGAATACCGGCCAACAGGCCGAAGGTGAACAGCAGCAACCGCAGGTAACTTCTGAACATGCAGCGTCCTTAGCTCTGGCCGTGCGCCACACATTCACCGTGCCGCCACAGGGCCCATTGACCCGGCGCGTAGCGCTGCCAGGTCTCGTTCTCGGTCAGGGCCTCGGTGGCAATCACCGTGACCACGTCGTTGGGGGTGGTTTGCGTATGGAAGTCGACGATCAGGTCGACATCCTTCAAGCGTGCCGCACCAAACGGCGCACGCCGGGTAATGTGCACCAGCTTGGTCGAACAGAAGCAGAACAGCCAGTCACCGTCGCTGAGCATGCAGTTGAACACGCCCTGCCCGCGGTAACCG
This sequence comes from Pseudomonas sp. BJP69, assembly GCF_007633355.1. Taxonomy (NCBI): domain Bacteria; kingdom Pseudomonadati; phylum Pseudomonadota; class Gammaproteobacteria; order Pseudomonadales; family Pseudomonadaceae; genus Pseudomonas; species Pseudomonas sp. BJP69. Next base: position 1,512,661 of record NZ_CP041933.1, on the reverse strand, counting down.
GCACAGGCTTCGACCAGCACCGGCAACAGCTGTTCCACCGGCACCGGCTCGGGGAAGGCGCTGCGAATGCGGTTGAGCAGGTCGCAAAAGGCCGCTTCGCTGTCGGTATCGCCTACCGGCCGATAGAAACTGCCCAGGCCCTTGAAGGCGCCCAACTGGCCGTTGTGCGCAAAGCACCAGTTACGGCCCCACATTTCGCGCATGAAGGGGTGGGTGTTGGCCAGGCAGACCTTGCCGACGTTGGCCTGGCGGATATGACCAATGACCACTTCGCTCTTGATCGGGTAGCGCTGCACCAGGCTGGCTACCTCCGACTCGCTGCTGGCAGCCGGGTCCTGGAACAGGCGCAGGCCGCGCCCTTCATAGAAGCCGATGCCCCAGCCATCGCGGTGCGGGCCGGTGCGGCCACCGCGCTGCATCAGGCCGGTAAAACTGAAGACAATGTCGGTAGGGACGTTGGCACTCATGCCCAACAGTTCGCACATGGCTGTGTCTCCGCTTACAGACGGGGCTCGACCCGGCCATTTCCCCGGGGTGCCGCAGGTGGCGGGAGGTCACGGTAACGGTCGCTGCGCTCGGCGGCCAAAGGGGCCTGGGCGCCGAGCCGGTCATCTTCGGCCTGCTCGCGCTGGGCCGCTGCCTCAGCCTGGGCCCGCCGCTCGCGGGCGCGTTTTTCCAGCGGCCAGCGCAGCAATACGAAGAGGGCATACAAGGCAAAGGCGATCATGCCGTACATGGCAAAATCGGAAACTGCGCGCCAGGCATTGTTGCCAACCTTGAACGCCACATCCAGGGTGGTGATGGCGATGGCCGGGGCGAAGCTGTCCTTGACCGGGTCAACCACGGTCGGCGTCAGCAACAGCACCGCCAGCACCACGCGCAGGGGCTCGCGCAACCAGCGCCACATCCAGCCGGTCAGTTTGAAGCCCACCAGCAGGCAGCCCAAAGCGGCAACCGCGTACAGGCCCCAGGCCAAGGTGTAGTCGTTCTCGATCATGGTGTTCGTGCAAGCCAGGCAAAGAGGTGCCTATGATAAACACTTTTCCGGGCGCACACAGTGTTTGCCTGCGCCGGCCGCTTCGCAGCCGGGCCCAGGCCACCCCAACCAAGAGATCCTCGATGCCGACCAAGCCCCAACCGCCGATTGCCCATGCCGACCAGGCCGCCGACCCGTATGCCTGGCTGCAACAGCGCGACACTCCCGAGGTGCTCGCCTACCTGCAGGCCGAAAACGCCTACCAGCAAGCCTGCCTGGCCGACCAGGCGCCCCTGCGCGAGCAATTGTTCGAAGAGATCAAGGGCCGCATCCAGGAGACCGACCTGTCGCTGCCTTCACCCTGGGGGCCGTACCTGTACTACACCCGCACCACTGCTGGCGACGAATATCCGCGCCACTACCGCTGCCCACGCCCGGCCGACGACAGCAACACCGTCGATGAAAGCCAGGAACAGCTGTTGCTCGACCCCAACGCACTGGCCAACGGCGGCTTCCTGTCGCTGGGCGCGTTCAGTGTCAGTCCCGACCACCGGCTGCTAGCCTACAGCCTGGATACCAGTGGCGACGAGGTCTACAGCCTGTACGTGAAAGACCTCGCCAGCGGCTCGATCACCGCCCTGCCCTTTGAAGACTGCGACGGCAGCATGACCTGGGCCAACGACAGCCAGACACTGTTCTTCGCCGAGCTGGACGACACCCACCGGCCATGGCGCCTGTGCCGCCATACGCTGGGCAGCCCCGGTGCCGAGCGCGTGTTCGAGGAGCCCGACGGGCGCTTCTTCCTGCATTGCTACCGCACCAGTTCCGAGCGCCAGCTGGTGCTGCTGCTGAACAGCAAGACCACCAGCGAAGCCTGGGTGCTGAACGCCGAAACCCCACAGGCACCATTCGTTTGCCTGGCGCCACGTGTCGAGGGCCATGAATACTTCCCCGACCACGGCCAGCTCGACGGCGCGTGGTGCTGGTTTATCCGCACCAACCAGGACGGCATCAACTTCGCCCTGTATTACGCCCCGGCTACCGAGGTACCGGGCCGCCAGCAATGGCAGGCACTGGTGCCGCACCGCGAGGCAGTCATGCTTGAAGGGCTGAGCCTGAATGCCGGCGCACTCACCCTGAGCCTGCGCGAAGGCGGCCTGCCGATCATCGAAGTGCGCCCGCAAGGTCTGGCGGCCTACCGTGTCGAGCTGCCGGATGCCGCCTACAGCCTGTACGTGCAAGACAGCCTGGAGTTCGCCAGCCCCCGCCTGCGCCTGCGCTACGAAGCACTCAACCGCCCGGCCCAGGTGCGCCAGCTGGAGCTGGCCAGCGGCGCCCAGGTGGTGCTCAAGCAAACACCGGTACTGGGCGCCTTCGATGCCGACGACTATGTCAGCGAACGCTTGTGGGCGACTGCCGCCGACGGCACCCAGGTGCCGATCAGCCTGGTGCGCCGCCGCCAGGACCTGGGCCAGACCGTGCCGCTGTACCTGTACGGCTATGGCGCCTATGGCGAAAGCCTCGACCCGTGGTTCTCGCATGCACGCCTGAGCCTGCTGCAGCGCGGCGTGGCCTTCGCCATCGCCCATGTACGCGGTGGTGGCGAGCTGGGCGAAGCCTGGTACCGCGCCGGTAAGCAGGCGCACAAGCACAACACCTTCAGCGACTTCATCGCCTGTGCCGAACACCTGGTCGCCCAGGGCGTGACGGCGCCCGACCGGCTGGCCATCAGTGGTGGCAGTGCCGGTGGCCTGTTGATCGGCGCGGTGCTCAACCTGCGCCCCGAACTGTTCCGCTGTGCGGTCGCCGAGGTGCCGTTCGTCGACGTGCTCAACACCATGCTCGACCCCGACCTGCCGTTGACCGTGACCGAGTACGACGAGTGGGGCAACCCTGAGGAGCCGGAAGTGTATGCGCGGATCAAGGCTTATGCGCCCTACGAGAACGTGAAGGCCCAGGCCTACCCGGCGATGCTGGTGGTGGCGGGCTACAACGACAGCCGCGTGCAGTACTGGGAGGCGGCCAAGTGGGTGGCGCGGCTGCGCACGCGCAAGACCGATGACAACCTGCTGTTGCTCAAGACCGAGATGGGCGCCGGGCACGGCGGGATGAGCGGGCGGTATCAGGGGCTCAAGGATGTGGCGCTGGAGTATGCGTTCGTGTTTGGCGAATTGGGTATTGCTTGAGATTGCCGGGGCGCTTTGCGCCCCTTTCACGACACAAGGCCGCTCTCATAGAACAGTACATAACTTATTGATTTAGCGGGGTCTTTGTGGGAGCGGGCGTGCCCGCGAACACCGGCGTAGCCGGTGCCAGCCACCGCGCTGGATTCTTCGCGGGCACGCCCGCTCCCACACAGGCCGCGTCGCGGTTACGAATTGAGTTCTCTGCGCGACAGCGCAGCCCGTAGGGCTGTGTTATCTCCCACAGGGCACTGGCCCCCTAGTAATCCCACCGCCAACGCACCGCTGCAGTCAGTCATCATCCTGCGCCGGCTTCGCCGGCTCCGGCCGCAACCCCGGCAAGGGCTGATCCTTCGGCGGCCCGGGCACCGGCATCGGTGGCAGCAAAGGCGCACCCGGCTGGCTGTCATAAGCCTTGGGCGGCGTGCTCGGGGTAATCTGCGGGTAAGGCGTGGGCGTGGGCGTACCCGGCGCACCGGGCACCGGGTTCGCCAGCCGGGGCGGCGTACTGGCGGCATCGGCCATGGGCAGGCCCGCCAGCCACAGCACGGCTAGGATCGCGCGCAACATCAGTAACCTCCTGTCGGGAACCTTCCTACAGGCTACGCCTAAATCAACGCTTTCGCCTGTCCGCCCGCCCTGCAAGCGCGCTAGACTCAATGGCATAACCGTCACCTGCCTGATCAGAACAAAGGAAACACCATGAGCGCCTCCTCTTCCGCTGCCGCCACCGCGCGCCTGGACCGCATTCTTGCCGACGCCAAGCGTGACAAGGAAATGGGCTACCGCGACAAGGCCCTGAGAATGTACCCGCACGTGTGCGGCCGCTGCGCCCGCGAGTTCGCCGGCAAGCGCCTGAGCGAGCTGACCGTGCACCACCGCGACCACAACCACGACAACAACCCCCAGGACGGCTCGAACTGGGAGCTGCTGTGCCTGTACTGCCACGACAACGAGCATTCGCGCTACACCGACCAGCAGTACTTCAGCGAAGGCTCCACCAGCACCCCGAGCATCGCCAAGGCCACGCACAACCCGTTTGCCGGCCTGGCTGGCTTGCTGAAGAAAGACTGACCATCGATTCGCCCCCCGCTGCTACCGGGTAGCCCGTATAATCGCGCTTTTTTTTCGCGAAGGGCCCCGGTACGTGGCAAACAAACGATACAGCTGCATCGGCCTGTTCAACCCCAAGTCGCCGGAAAACGTCGGCTCGGTGATGCGCGCCGCGGGCTGCTACGGCGTCAACTCGGTGTTCTACACCGGCAAACGGTATGAGCGCGCCCGTGACTTCGTCACCGACACCAAGCGCGTGCACTACGACATCCCGCTGATCGGCATCGATGACCTGCAACGCATCATTCCGCTGGGCTGCACCCCGGTGGCGGTAGAACTGGTGGACGGCGCCCGGCCCCTGCCGGAATACACCCACCCGGACCGCGCCATCTACATCTTCGGCCCAGAAGACGGGTCGCTGAGCGAAGAAGTGCGCGGTTGGTGTGAAGAGACCATCTACATCCCGACCGAGGGCTGCATGAACCTGGCGGCGACGGTGAATGTGGTGCTGTACGACCGTATGGCCAAGGGGCTGAATACCCGGTCGGGGCCCAAATTCAAGTAAAAAGCCGCTCTTGCTCAGCTCACGAAGCGTTGATCCAGATGGTCTTCAGCTCCATGTATTGGTCATGGGCCCAGATGGACTTGTCGCGCCCACCAAAGCCAGACTCCTTGTAGCCACCGAACGGCGTGGTCACGTCACCTTCGCCGAAGCAGTTGACCGTGACCACCCCGGCGCGGATTTCACGCGACAGGCGCAGCGCAGTTCGATGTAGCCCTCGGCGGCGATCTGGCGCAGCAGTTCGCGCACGGGTGGGCGCGACAGGCCGAATTCGTCGCACAGGGCCAGTTCGTCCACTACCGCCCCCGGGGCCAGTTCCATGCTCAGGATCCGGCGGCGCAGCGCCTCGGCCAACACCGCCTTGCGGTCCGGTGGCACTTGCGCTTCGAGGGGCTGAACGGCTGAATCTGTCTGAGCCTTTGTTTTCAAGGCCTCCAGCGGTTTCGACAGCGGTGATTAAACACCCTTGAAGCTGCATTGCCAAACCGGACAAGGTATTCGCCATATACGACACAGCCAGCTGCTTTTCACCGTTTCAACCCCACCCTGGGCTCGCCGCCGGGCGATGCAACTGAACGCTGGCGTTGCCGTGCAGGTCAGCTGCTTACATTCCACAAGGAGGGTTTGCCATGCTCGATAGCCATTACGCTGCGTCATCGCAGCACAATGTTCATGGCCTGGAACGTGCCAGCTCACTGGCCGGTGGGGCGCTGATGTTCAGCAAAGGGCTGCGCCGTGGCGGCCTGGTTGGCTTGCTGCAGATGGCGGTGGGCGGCCTGGCCGTGGCGCGTGGGGTCAGCGGGCACTGCGCCACCAAGGCCTGGTGGCAGCGGCACCGGCAGGAGTATCAGCGCTTGCGCTCGGATATCGAGCGTAGCGCGGCGGACCTGGAGGCGTTGAAGGCCAGCGCCGAGGCGGCGACGCGCGGGGTGACGGTGACCGGGAAGGATCCGTTGGCTGGCGGTTGATTGATGCATTGCCTGTGCCGGCCTCTTCGCGGGCTTGCCCGCTCCCACAGGTGTTGCGCATGCCTTAACTTGCAGGAGCGGGCAAGCCCGCGAAAAGGCCGGCACAGGCAAGAAGAATTTCTAGCGCAACGCCTTGCTCTGCAACACCTCAGACCGCCGCCCCAGCACATTCTCGCTTATCTGCACGAACTCTTCGGTACTTACGCTCGGCAAGCGCATCAGCCCGCGCGCCACATCATCCAGCGAACGCTTGGCCTGGGTATGGATGCGGATTTCCTTGTCCAGCGCCTGCAGCAGCATCACCCCACGGGCGACCTGCGCCGGGGTGGCCTGTTCGCCACGCAGCCGGGTCACCTTCGCGCCCTGCTTGCTCAGGCGCGCCTGCCAGGCCTGGTAGCGGTCGTCGCTCACCCCGCCAGAGCGGCGCAGCAACTCGCCGGCGTAGTAATCGGTCAGGCTTTCCACCAACCAGTCATTGCCATCACGGGCGCGGATCTGGGCAAACAACTGCACCACCTCACGCAATAACGGGCTGCTGCCGTTCTCGCTGACCATCGGCCTGCCACTGTGCAGGTACACCGACCCCTGCGCCGCCATCGCCCCACGCCACATCCCGTCACGCGCGCCCACCAGCAACAGCTTCGGCGGGTTGCGCGGGAACACTGCCTGCAGTTGCGGCCAGACGAAGGTGAGCAAGGTCAGGCTGTCCATACGCCGCATGCCCTGCCCCACCGGCGCGGCCACGGTCACGTCGGTATCGCCCAGACGGGCGCGGCGGCTGCCCAGGTCACCGGCGAGCATCCAGCCAGTAGGGCGGTCGAACAGGCGCGATACATTGTCGATGCGGAACTTGTCCTGGCCGACGCGCGGCCAGGGCGTTTCGATGCTCTTCCAGCCCGCTGGCAGGTCGAAGGCCAGGCGCGCTACCAGCTCTGTTCCATCCTGCTGGTCGAGGCGCGCTGGCGGCACCAGCTGGTCGCCCAGGAACAACGCCCAGTGCGGGGTGATACGCGACGAAAATGCGCCACTGGCAAGCTTCTGGTCCAGGAGCACCCGGTAGCTGAGGCTGGTCTTGCCGGCAGCAGGCTGCCATACCCCCCGCTGACCGTTCAGTTGCCATTGGCCATCGGCCTGGAAGCCGCTGTAGGCCCCGGCCTTGCCCAGGTCGAAGTCAAGGCTGCGCACCGCGCTGCCGTCCGCCAGGGTCAGGCGAACTTCTGCCTGGCCGCTGGCAGGCAACAGGCGCACTTCGTAATCGAGATTGACTTTTTTCGCCCAGGCGGGCGCACTGGCCATCAGGCCCAACAGCAACAACAGCTGGCAACGCATACAGAAACTCCTTGTTCCCCGTGGCAGCGGGCCGCGCTGCTCAGCTGGCGCGGAAAATCAGGTGGTCTTCCCAGTCGTCTTCGTGCACATCCTGCTCCCTGAGCATACGCCCCGCCTGGGAAATGCGCTGTTCATGGACCTGTTGGCGGTCGCCACAGACCAGGTGGTGCCAGGCGGGCAAGTCCTTGCCCTCGCTGACCAAGCGGTAACCACAGGTACTGGGCAGCCAGGTGAACTGGTCGGCCTTGCCCGGGGTGAGCTGGATGCAATCCGGCACCTGGGCGAAGCGGTTGGGGTAGTCGCTGCACTGGCAGGTTTGCAGGTCCAGCAGCTTGCACGCGATACGGGTGTAATAGACGCTGTTGTCGTCCTCGTCCTCGAGCTTCTGCAGGCAGCACAGGCCGCACCCGTCGCACAGCGACTCCCACTCCTGAGCATTGAGTTGTTCGAGGGTCTTGCGCCGCCAGAACGGCGCGTTGTCAGCGATCATTACACGGTTACCTGCATTCATCTTGTGGTCGCGGCGCGCAGCGGCGCCAGTCTAGAGCCTGGCCTTGAGCAAAGCCAGGCCGCTTGTCAGTCGCTACGCGAAGCAGTAGCGTGCGCGTTTTCCGTCCGTTTGCAGGAGCCGCCATGAGCGCCAACCCCCGCGTTGCCGATTACGCCATCAACGAGCAGTTCATCAACCGCTGGTCGCCCCGCGCCTTCACCGCCGAACCGATCAGCGAAGAGACCCTGCTGAGTTTCCTCGAAGCTGCCCGCTGGGCACCGTCGGCGTACAACTCGCAGCCTTGGCGCTTCCTGTATGCCCGCCGTGACACCCCGAACTGGGAGCGCTACCTGAGCCTGCTGGTACCGTTCAACCGTAGCTGGGCGCAACAGGCGTCGGCGCTGGTGCTGGTGATGTCCAAGACCACCTTCGCCGCCCCGGGTGCCACCGAAGAAAAACCGGCACTGTGGCACACCTTCGACACCGGCTCCGCCTGGGGCCACCTGGCCCTGCAGGCCAGCATCAGTGGTTGGCATACCCACGGCATGGCCGGTTTCGACCAGGCGCTGGCGCGTCAGGAGCTGAAGATCCCTGAAGGCTACGAGCTGCATGCCATGGTGGCGATCGGCAAGCTCGGCGACAAGGCCAGCCTGGACGAAGCGCTGCAGGCGCGTGAAGTGCCCAGCCCGCGCAAGCCGCTGAGCGAGCTGGCGGCTGAGGGGGATTTCAGCCTGTAAGTTTTGGGTTGGCAGTACTGGCCTGTTCGCGGGTTCACCCGCGAACAGGCCGGCACAGGCCAAAGCAGTCAATAGCCCCTGGCGAAGTCCACTTCACCGCGCAACCCCTGCCCGGCTTCATACGCCCGCATATTCTCGACAAACAACCGCACCATCGCCGCCGGCGAGGTGGGCGCCGAGCTGTGCCCGGTCAACAACAAGCCCCAGGCCGTCCAGAACGGGTGCTGCCTGGGCAATGGCTCCTGGCGGCACACATCGATCACCGCCCCGGCCAGATGCCCCTCCTTCAACGCCGCTACCAGGTCGGCATCGACCACCGCCGCACCCCGCCCGGCATTGATGAACAGCGCCGTGGGCTGGAAGCACTTGAACAGTGCGGCGTTGTACAGGTCGTGGGTAGCCGGGGTATCCGGCAGCAGGTTGAGCACGTAGTCGACCTGGCCAACCATGCGCGGCAGGTCGGCCAGCGCCGCCACTTCAACGAACGGTGCCTGCTCGCGGGCGTTGCTGGCAACGCCGTACAGCACCACGCCAAACGGCTGCAGGAACTCGGCCACGCGCTGGCCGATGTCGCCGGTGCCCACGATCAGCACCCTGCGCCCTTCCAGCGTGCGCCCCGGGCGGTCGTCCCAGCGCCGCTCGACCTGGCTGACCAGGCGCGACAGCACCTCGCGCTCATGGCCAAGCATGTAGGTGAGCATGTACTCGGCCATTACCTGGCCGAAAATGCCCACCGCTCGGGTCAGGCGATAGTCACGCGGCAAGCCGTCGGCCAGCAACGGTGTGATGCCGGCCCAGGTCGACTGCAGCCAGCGCGGTTGGTGGCCCTGGCGCAGCAAGCTCGCCAGCAGGTCGGGCTGGCCCAGCCACACCGGGCAACGCGGCGCCTGGCGGGCCAGTTCGGCCGAGTCGCCACTGGTCAGGATTTCCAGTTCAGGCGCGGCTGCGCGCAAAAGCGCGGCGTAGCGGGCATGGTCATGCTCGGCAATCAGTACGCGCATGTTCAGGCCGGGTCGTTGCGGCGCAGCAGCTCTTCGGGCAGGTGCTCGATGTACTCGTCATCCGGCGGTGGCATCTGCAGGTGGTAGCCCTGGTTGTCGAGGTTCTCCAACACCTTGGTGATGTCTTCGCGGGCCAGCTTGCGTTCCGGGCTGAGCACCAGGTCGAAGGCATGCACGGGGGTGCCGAAGAACGGCAGCAGGCCTTCTGGCACGCGCTCAAGGCCGTCAGCCTTGAGCACGTACAGGTACATTTCGTTCTTGCGGGGGCTCTTGTAGATGGAGCAAATGCGTTTCATCGGGTCTCTCCGGCGCCTGCAAGGCTGTCCAGCAGGGCCTGGCCCATGCGCTCACGGCGCCAGCCGCGCAGCGAATCGGGCAATTGATAAGGGCCATTGGGGTAACCGCTCTTGAGCAGTGCCTCCAGGGCTTTTTTACGCAGCATCAGCTCAGGGGCAATGCCCAGGCGCTCGCCTTCGGCCTGGCCGATGGCGCGCAGCTGCTTGAGGATGCCGCTGGCTTCGATCGGCAGCGGTTCGGGCAAGGGCGCTGGCCACTGCTCGGCAGGCAGGCTGGCGGCGCGCTTGATCAGCTGGATAAGAAACTCACCGTCCTGACGAATGGTGCGCGGGTGCATCTCTTCGACCTTGGCCAGTGCCGACAGGTTGCTCGGCTGGTTCTTGGCGATGGGCCACAGCGAGTGTTCCTTGAGCACGCGGTTGCGGGGTACATCGCGGCTGCGGGCAGTACGCTCGCGCCAGGCGCACAGCTCACGCAGCACGGCCAACTGCTGGGGCGCCAGCTTCCAGGCCAGCTTGACGTCGCGGTACAAGGTGGCTGGCTCGACTTCGCGACGCAAGGCGGCGACCAGCTCGGCGCCATCCTCCAGCACCCAGGCGTATTTGTCGTCGCTAAGGCGCGGGCGCAGCACATTGTACAGCTCGGCCAGGTGCACGGCATCTTCGGCCGCGTAGCTGACCTGGGTGTCCGACAGCGGGCGCTGCAGCCAGTCGGAGCGGGTTTCGCCCTTGGGCAGGTCGATGCCCAGCACTTCCTGCACCAGGCGCGAGTAGCCCATGGAAAAGCCAAGGTTCAGGTAACCGGCGGCCAGCTGGGTGTCGAACAGCGGTTGTGGCAACTTGCCGGTCAGGCGCAACAGCACTTCGAGGTCTTCGCTGCAGGCATGCAGCACCTTGACCACACCGCTGTTTTCCAGCAGCTCGGCCAGGGGTTGCCAGTTGCCGATCAGCAGCGGGTCGATCAGGAAGGCCCGTTGGCCGTCGCCAATCTGGATCAGCCCGGCCTTCGGGTAAAAGGTGTCGACCCGCATGAACTCGGTATCGACGGCGACAAACGGCAGTTGCTGCCAGTCGCGGCAGTGTTCAGCCAGGCTCTGGTCGTCACATATCCAGTGAATTTCGATGGCCACAAGGCTCTCCCACTAACATTGGCGCGCAGTATATACGGCGCGGGCACTGCTGGTGAAACCCGGGCCATCCTTGATATCGATCAATGGTGCGTTTGCACGCAGGGTGTAGGCGTCAGCGCTTGGCCGTCAGCCACGGGCGGCAACTGGCGAACATGTCCAGCGACCGTTGGTAGACCTCGGTGTGTACCTGCAGCAGGCCAAGCATCGAGTGGAACAGGTTGTCTTGCGACAGCGGGGCGTCGCTGAGCTTGGCCAGGCAGTCGGTATCGAGGCCGAAGTCCTCCTTGTAGCTGTCGGAGAACCAGGTCAGCAGCGGAACGTGCTTCTGCTGCTCGGGGGCGATGGCGTACGGTGTGCCGTGCAGGAACAGGTTGTACTCACCCAGCGACTCGCCATGGTCGGACAGGTAGATCATCGCCGTGTCCACCTTGTCCTGCTTGCTGCGCAGGGTGTCGATCAACGAGGCCAGGACCTTGTCGGTGTAGGCCAGGGTGTTGTCGTAGCCGTTGATGATTTGCTGTTCGCTGCACTGGTTCAGGGCGTTGCTCTGGCACACCGGGCTGAAACGCTCGCCGCCTTCGGGGTAGCGCTTGAAGTACTCGGGGCCATGGCTGCCCATCTGGTGCAGCACCAGCACGGTGTCCTTGTCGAGGTTGTCGATCAGCGCATCCAGGCCTTGCAACAGGATCTGGTCATGGCATTCACCGCCGGCGCACAGTTGCGGGTCCTTGAGGTTGCTGACATCGATGAACTGCACGCGATCGCAAGTGCCCTTGCAACCCGACTGGTTGTCCCGCCACTGCACGGCAAGGCCGGCACGCTGGAGGATGTCCAGCAGCCCTTCGCGGTTCTTGGCGACACTGGCGTCGTAGTCCTTGCGCTGCATGCCAGAGAACATGCACGGTACCGAAACCGCCGTTTCCGTGCCGCACGAATGCACGTCGGAGAACGCCAGCAGGCCCTGTTCCTTGGCCAGGTTCGGCGTGGTATCGCGGCCATAGCCCAAGACACCGAAGTGGTCTGCCCGGGCACTTTCCCCGACCACCAGCACGGTCAGCGATTTGCGCTCATGTTTCTGCCAGGCCACATCACGCTTGGCATCTTGGCCGTAAGGCTGGAACGGCCGCGCTGCGGTACCAACCCGTTCGCCGACATAACCAATGGAGGCGCCCACGATATTGCTTGGGGTCAGCATCAGGCGCAGTTCGTGGTGGTTGCGAAGCAGCGACGACAGCCCTTGGTAGTTGACCAGCGCCACCGAACCCAGCGCCACCACGCAGGCACCACTCACCAGCAGCTTGCCAAGCAGTTCGCGCTGCCAGCGGCGGTAGGCGATCTGCGCCTTGCACACCAGCACCGAAGGCAACACCCCCAGCAGCAGGATGTAAGCGGCAAACTTGAACGACATCAGGTCGCGCACTTCCGCCACATTGGTTTCGGCCATGTTGCGGAACATGCCCGCATCAATAAGTACGCCGTACTGGTTCATGAAGTAAGCCACGCCGGCGCCACTGATGAACAAGACCACAAGTAACGGCTTCAACACATAACGGAAGGCAAATAAAGTGAGTACCAGGTTGAACGCGAACAGCATCAGCACGGCGAACGCCAGAATCAGCCACAACCCCGACAGGCCGGGGGGCACGACCGCTTGCAGATGCTCCCAAAGGAACATGTTGAAGCCGATCAGCAGGTACAGGCTGGCCAGCAGCGTGACCCATTCAGTCCGCAGGGATTTGAAATTGAGCATCAGTGTTCGCAATCAAGAGTGGTTATCAACCCCACGGCCCGACGGCACTGTGGGAAAGTTGGGCGAACTCTAGAAAGCGCACCATCAATTTTTTGTGAAAAAGTCGGTAACAATTTAGTGATGGCGAGGCTTTTGCCCGTTAATGCGGTTTTCTTCAGCTGCCGTTCAGCCTGCAGCCCGTGAACGGCTTGCGCAAAGACGGCTATCCTCAGTGGTCAGGACCCAATCGACAAACCTGACAGAGGTGAAGAAATGCCAGTTCCGCATGATCTGCTCGCTGACCTGCACATTACCGCTGAGAAGTTCCAGGCACTGATGGACAACGACCAGGCGCTGCATGCACTGCACAAGGAATACAACGCCAAGGACAAGGAGGTGGTGGCCGCCGAAGGCAACGGCACCAACGACGACGCCGTCAACCGCCTGCGCAAGGAGCGGTTGCTGATCAAGGACAAGATCGAACGGATCATTCATCCGCCCAAATCCTGACCGAGCATTTTCTTTGAATTCACCGGCCCTATCGCCGGCAAGCCGGCTCCCACAGGGGTCCCACAGTGCTGCGAACCTGTGATGCACCTGTGGGAGCCGGCTTGCCGGCGATAGGGCCGCAAGCCCTCACACAGCAACCAGCGCTTTCAACGCCCCATCCAGGTCTTCGATCAGGTCGCGGTAATCCTCGATCCCCACCGACAGCCGCAGCAGGTTCTCGCTGATGCCCATCACGCCCTTCTGCTCCGGGCTCAGCGAGCAGTGGGACATGCTCCACGAGTGGTTGATCATGCTCTCCACCCCGCCCAGCGAGTCGGCCAATACAAAGATCTGCAGCGCCTCGACCAGGCGGTTGAGCGCGGGGCGGTCGCCCTTGACCTTCATCGCCACCACCGCGCCGCCACTGCGCATCTGGCGCTTGCACAGTTCATGCTGCGGGTGGCTTTCCAGCCCGGGGTAATACACCTGCTCCACCTGCGCGTGGTTTTCCAGAAAGCGCGCCACCTGCAGGGCATTGGCGCACTGGCGCTCCATGCGCACATCCAGGGTCTTCAGGCCACGCAGGGCCAGGTAGCAGTCGAACGGCCCCTGCACCGCGCCGATGGCCATGCTGATGCGGCGCAGGCGCGCCAGCAGCGCGTCATTGGCCGCGACCACCACCCCGCCAGTCAGGTCGGAGTGGCCGCCAATGTATTTGCTGGCCGAGTGCATCACCAGGTCCACCCCCAGGTTGATCGGGCGCTGGTTCCACGGCGAGCAGAAGGTGTTGTCGATGCAGGTGAGGATGCCCTTGGCCCGCGCCAGGTCGCACACCGCCTTGATGTCGACCAGGTGCAACAACGGGTTGGTCGGCGACTCGATCCAGATCAACTGGGTTTCGGGCTTGATCGCCGCGGCCACCGCGCCCAGGTCGTTGAGGTCGACATAGGTGGTGGTCAGGCCTGAAGTACGGCTGCGGTAGTCTTCCAGGATACGGAAGGTGCCCCCGTACACGCCGTTCATCACGACCACGTGGGCATCCTTGGGCAGCAGCTCCAGGACCGTGGCGGTGGCATTCACCCCCGAGGCGCAGGCCACGGCACCCACGCCCTCTTCCAGCGCGGCTACGCAGGTTTCGTAGGCATGCCGGGTGGGGTTGCCCACGCGGCTGTAGGAGTACTCCGGCTTGTCGTCGAGGCTGCGTTTGGTGAACGAGCTGGCGGTGACGATGGCCGGGAAAATGGCATTGTCGGCAACACTGAACTGCTCGCCAGCGTGAATGGCACGGGTGGCGAAATTGCGCGGCTTGTCGGACATGGTCAGGCCCATCGGCAGAATGAAAGCTGCCACTATGGCACAAGCCAAATCGCCTGGCCTTGGGGTAACCTGTGAAATATTTTCCGGCACGGCCAGCACGCGATATGGACAGCTTCGACCAGCACATTCTTACCCTGCTTCAGCGCGATGCCTCGATGTCGCTCAAGGACCTGGCCGAAGCCGTCAATCTGTCCACCACCCCGTGCTGGAAGCGGGTCAAGCGCCTGGAAGAAGAAGGCTACATACTCGGCCGTGTCGCCCTGCTGGCCCCTGAACGGCTAGGGCTGGGGCTGACGGTGTTCGTCCAGCTCAAGACCCAGCGCCACGACAGCGCCTGGCTGGCGCAGTTTGCCGCGACCGTGACCGGGTTCGAGGAGGTGATGGAGTGCTACCGCATGTCTGGCGACTGGGACTACATGTTGCGGGTGGTGGTGGGGGATATTGCGGCGTATGACCGGTTTTACAAAAAGCTGATTACCAGCACCGAGGGGTTGTCGAACATTACCTCCAGTTTTGCCATGGAGCAGATGAAGTACACCACGGCTTTCCCGGTGAACCGTGGCTGATGGCTGTGGGGCATATTGCCGGTAAGGCGCACAGGGATTGCATCAGGGCTGACAGGTGGTTGCCAGGCGATATGCAGCGCCTGGGAGATCGAGCGCCGCCCGCGCGGCGCATCGCGAGCTTTGCTCGCTCCTACGTTTGTTTCGGGCCAATTATGCCTGGGGGATTGGCGCGCGAACGCTTTGGCGCATGCCTCAATATTGTGCCGGACAAACAAGGCGGTCGCGCGCACCTGGCACATGGGTTACTGGCCCGAAACAAACGTAGGAGCGAGCAAAGCTCGCGATGCGCCGCGCGGGCGGCGCTCGATCTCACAGGCGCTGAAGATCCTGCGCCTACCCCCGCCCGCGACAGGGCCCTTGCAGCCGCCCGTCAATCCGAGGCCAGCACCGCCGCAATCCGGTTCCCGGCCTTGGCCTTCTCCAGCTTGATCGCCACAAACTTCGAGGTCGGGGTGTACGTCCCCTCGCCATAACTCTCCAGCGGCACCAGCGGGTTGGTCTCGGGGTAGTAAGCCGCCGCCTGCCCTTGCGGCACGTCATACGCCACCAGGCGGAACCCCGACACCCGCCGCTCCACACCATCCTCCCACAGCGACACCAGGTCCACGTGCTCGCCCGGTTCGAAGCCCAGGCGGCGGATGTCGGCCTCGTTGACGAACACCACTTCGCGCAGGCCGAACACCCCACGGTAGCGGTCGTCCAGGCCATACAGGGTGGTGTTGTACTGGTCGTGCGAACGCAGGGTCTGCAAGATCAGGTCGGGCTTGTCCCCGCGGGCCAGCACCTTGGCGTTGACCAATCCCTCGGGCAGCGTGTGGGGCATGAAGCGCGCCTTGCCGGTGGCCGTGCGGAAGTTGCGCTCGGCAGCGTGGTTACCCAGGTGGAACCCGCCGGGGCTGTTCAAGCGCTCATTGAAACGCGCGAAGCCAGGGATGACGTCGGCAATCATGTCGCGGATGCGGTTGTAGTCGGCCACTGCATAGGTCCAGTCGATCGGCTGATTGCCCAGCGTGGCCTTGGCCATGCCGGCGATGATCCATGGCTCCGAACGCATGTGCGGCGAGCGCGGGCGCAACTGGCCATGGGAGAGGTGCACCATGCTGAAGGTGTCTTCCACGGTCACGCCCTGGGGCCCTGCGGCCTGCAGGTCGATTTCGGTACGGCCCAGGCATGGCAGGATCAGCGCGTCGCGGCCGGTGACCAGGTGCGAGCGGTTGAGCTTGGTGGAAATCTGCACGGTCAGCGCACACTTCTGCAGCGCGGCGTGGGTACGCGGTGTATCCGGGGTGGCTTGGGCAAAGTTGCCGCCCAGGGCGACGAACACCTTGGCCCGCCCCTCCTCCATGGCCTTGATCGCCAGCACCGCATTGTGCCCGTGGGCACGCGGCACACGGAAGCGGAAGCGTTTTTCCAGGGCGTCGAGCAGTGCTGCCCGGGGCTTCTCGTCGATGCCCATGGTGCGGTCGCCCTGCACGTTGCTGTGGCCGCGCACCGGCGACAGGCCAGCGCCGGGCTTGCCGACGTTGCCGCGCAGAAGCTGCAGGTTGACGATTTCCTGCACGGTGGCCACCGAATGGCGGTGCTGCGTCACGCCCATGGCCCAGCACATGATGACCCGCTCGGCCTTGCGGTACATACGCGCGGCCAGTTCGATCTCGGCCAAGGTCAGGCCAGACTGCTCAACGATGTGTTCCCACGCCGTGGCGTCGACCGCCGCCAGGTAGCCATCGATACCGCTGGTGTGCTCGGCGATGAAGGCGTGGTCGAACACCGGCGGTTCGCCCTTGGCCTGGGCCTCGCGTTCCCACTGCAACAGGAACTTGGCAATACCGCGCATGGCCGCCATGTCGCCCCCCAAGGCTGGGCGGAAGTACGCGCTGGAAGTCGGCTCGGAGCCATTGCTGAGCATTTCGAACGGGTGCTGCGGGTGCTGGAAACGCTCCAGGCCACGCTCTTTGAGCGGGTTGAAGCACACCACCTGGGCACCGCGCTTGACCGCTTCACGCAGCGGTTCGAGCATGCGCGGGTGGTTGGTGCCAGGGTTCTGGCCAATCACGAAAATGGCATCGGCCAGTTCCAGGTCGTGAAACACCACGGTGCCTTTGCCCACCCCCAGGGTTTCCGACATGCCCGAGCCGCTGGCTTCGTGGCACATGTTGGAGCAGTCCGGGAAATTGTTGGTGCCATAGGCACGCACGAACAGCTGGTAGAGAAACGCCGCTTCATTGCTGGCCCGGCCCGAGGTGTAGAACTCGGCTTCGTCCGGCGATTGCAGTGCGCGCAGGTGCCGGGCAACCAGCTCGAACGCTTCTGCCCAGGTGGTTTCCACGTAATGGTCGGTGGCTGCGTCATAGCGCATCGGGTGCGTCAGGCGGCCTTGGTACTCAAGCCAGTAGTCGGTCTGCTGCTTCAACGCGCTGACGCTGTACTTGGCAAAGAAGGCCGGGTCCACCGAGCGGCCGGTGGCTTCCCAGTTGACCGCCTTGGCGCCGTTTTCGCAGAACTTGACCATGTCGCTTTCCGGCGACTCGCCCCAGGCACAGCCAGGGCAATCGAAGCCGCCGTTCTGGTTGGTCTTGAGCATGGCCCGCAGGTTCTTGAAGGCGTTGTCACTGCCCAGCCAGCTCTTGGTCACGCTTTTCAGCGCCCCCCAGCCGGCGGCGGCGCCTTTGTAGTCCCTGATGTGTTCGTCCTGGCTCATGCGGTGAATCCTCACGCTTCGGTGCTTTGTTTCAGCCTATGGAGCGTGGGGCGGGGCGTCCAATCGAAAGATCTTACGGCGTGATAAGCGCTTTCGATCACGGCAGGCAGGCGACGCGCTGCCAGGCCGCATGATAGAGACCGTCGATCATGCAGTCGGACAAAGCAATTTGACGGCCCTGCGCCCAGGTTATAGCTTGGACAGAAATGCCCCCCTTCCCAGACGCGAGCGCGAACGTGGAACAGAACAGCCGGGCCCTGATCGACGGCTTCAACCGGAAAATCGACTACCTGCGGATGTCGGTCACCGACCGCTGCGACTTCCGTTGCGTGTACTGCATGGCCGAAGACATGCAGTTCCTGCCGCGCCAACAGATTCTCAGCCTGGAGGAACTGTTCCAGGTGGCCGAGCGCTTCGTCGCCCTCGGCACCCGCAAAATCCGCCTGACCGGCGGCGAACCCCTGGTGCGCCAGGGCATCGTCGACTTGTGCGGGCGCATCGCCGCCCTGCCCGGCCTGCGCGAACTGTGCCTGACCAGCAACGGCTCGCAGCTTGGCCGCCTGGCCCAGCCGCTGTTCGACGCGGGCGTTACACGCCTGAACATCAGCCTCGACAGCCTGGACGCCGACCGCTTCAAGCAACTGACCCGTACCGGCGACCTGCACCAGGTCATTGCCGGCATCGACGCAGCCCGGCAGGCCGGTTTCAAGCGCACCAAGCTCAACTGCGTGGTGCTCAAGGGCCGCAACGACCATGAACTGGTCGACCTGGTGCGCTTTGCCATCGACCGCGAGCTGGACATCACCTTCATCGAAGAAATGCCCCTGGGGGTGATCAGCGAGCATGAACGTGGCGAGTCGTTCTGCTCCAGCGATGAAGTACGGGCGCTGCTGGCTGAACAGTTCACCCTGGTCGAGTCCACCGAAACGTCGCAGGGGCCGGCCCGTTACTGGCGCCTGGCCGAAGCGGCCAACACCCGGGTCGGCTTCATTTCGCCGCACAGCCACAACTTCTGCGCCACCTGCAACCGCGTGCGCCTGACCGTCGAGGGCCGCTTGCTGCTGTGCCTGGGCAACGAGCATTCGGTAGACCTCAAGCACGTGCTGCGGGCCCACCCGGGCGACCCCGACCGCCTGGAAAAGGCGATCCGCGATTCGCTGCACCTGAAGCCCTACCGCCATCACTTCGAAGTCGGTGGCGACGTGCAGATCCTGCGTTTCATGAACATGACCGGCGGCTGAGCAGCTGCCTCTGGATTGCCATGATCGTCCACCCCGCACCCGATGTGTTGCGCGTGTTGTTCACCCTCAAGGGTTCGATCATCAAGCGCATTGCCCTGCGCTGCCTGATGGTCACCCTGCTGGCGGCACTGATCGTGCTGGTCGAGCGCCATTACCCGGCGTTTTTCTACCCGGTCAGCGCTACCCCATTCACCTTGCTGGGCCTGTCGCTGTCGATCTTCATGAGCTTTCGCAACAACGCCTGCTATGACCGTTGGTGGGAAGGGCGCAAGGCCTGGGGCAAGCTGATCATCGAAACCCGCTCGTTCGTGCGTGAGAGCGTGGTGATCGGCGATGAAGCACTACGCCGTGAGCTGCTGCGCAGCCTGTGCGGGTTTGCCCATGCGCTGAATGCGCGGTTGCGCAACGAAGACGACCTGGCTGCCGCCCGCCCATGGTTGCCCCGGCCCGAGGCGCTCAACCCGCACAACGTGTGCGACAGCATCCTGCGTGAGGTGGGCAGCCAATGCTCGCGGCTGGCCGAGCGACAACAGATCAGTGACTGGCGTTACAGCCTGCTGGAGCAGCGGCTGGTGGGGCTGACCGAGGTGCAGGCCACCTGCGAGCGGATCAAGGGCACGCCACTGCCGTTTCCCTACACACTGTTGTTGCACCGCACCATCTACATCTTCTGCCTGTTGTTGCCGTTTGCCCTGGCCGAGCCGCTGGGCTGGCTGGCGCCGCTGTTCACCACCATCGTGGGGTACACGTTCTTCGGGCTGGATGCGATTGGCAACGAACTGGAAGACCCGTTCGGGCGGGATGAGAATGACCTGCCTACCGATGCCATGGTGCGGACGGTGGAGAGGGATGTACTCGCGGGGTTGGGGGACCAGCAGTTGCCGCCGGCGTTGTTGCCGATGGGGCATGTGTTGAGCTAAGGGCCCTATCGCCGGCAAGCCAGCCCACAGGGATCGCCTTAGGGCTGACAGGTGTTTGCCACAAGGTATGGCAGCGCCTGTTAGAGCGAGCGCCGCCCGCGCGGCGCAATCGCGAGCTGCGCTCGCTCCTACGTTTGTTTCGGGCCAATTATTCCTGTGGGATTTGCGCGCGAACGCCTTGGTGCATGCCTCAATATCGCGCCGTACAAACAAGGCGGCCGCGCGCGCCTGTCACAGGCGTTACTGGCCCGAAACAAACGTAGGAGCGAGCGCAGCTCGCGATTGCGCCGCGCGGGCGGCGCTCGATCTCACAGGCGCTGAAGATGCTCCGGCTACCCTTGCCAGGAACCATAGAATCTCCCACAGGGACCACACAGATTTCAGAACCTGTGCAATACCTGTGGGAGCCGGCTTGCCGGCGATAGGGCCGGTACAGGCGAACGATCAGCCCCGGCTTGCACAGGCCTCGATGGGCAGCAGGTGCTTGACGAAGTTGCACGGCCGGTGCCGGGCATCCAGCTGCTCGGCCAGGATCCCCTCCCACGCAGTACGGCAAGCCCCGGTAGACCCCGGCAGGCAGCACACCAGCGTGCGGTTGGCCAGCCCGGCCAGCGCCCGGCTCTGCACGGTCGAGCTGCCGATATCCAGAATCGACAACGCGCGGAACAGCTCGCCAAAGCCATCGACATGTTTGTCCAGCAGGCACCCGACCGCCTCTGGCGTGCTGTCGCGGCCGGTAAAACCGGTACCGCCGGTGATCAGCACCACCTGCACCTGGTCATCGGCAATCCAGGTGGCCACCTGGGCGCGGATCTTGTACAGGTCGTCCTTGAGCAGCGCCCGTGCCACCAGGCGGTGGCCGACCTCTACCGAACGGCTGGCCAGCAGCTGCCCAGAGGTGTCGTTGTCATAGGAACGGGTGTCGCTGACAGTCAGCACGGCGATGTTCAGCGGTACGAAGACCGCATCGGGTTGGACGCGCACAACAGGAACTCCTTGAATGGCCTTGTCGCCACGCTAAGGGGATGCTCCGAGGGCGTCCAATCGATATGGCGAACCGTTCCATCGACAGGCTCTATCGCTGCCTGGAGGTAGCCTCAGCATCTTCAGCGCCTGTGAGACCGAGCGCCGCCCGCGCGGCGCATCGCGAGCTGCGCTCGCTCCTACGTTTGTTTCGGGCCAATTATGCCTGGGGGATTCGCGCGCGAACCCTTTGGCGCATGCCTCAATGTCGCGCCGTATGAAACAGCATCGCGAGCTGCGCTCGCTCCTACGTTTGTTTCGGGCCAATTATGCCTGTGGGATTTGCGCGCGAACCCTTTGGCGCATGCCTCAATGTCGCGCCGTATGAACCAGGCGGTCGCGCGCACCTGGCACAGGGGTTACTGGCCCGAAACAAACGTAGGAGCGAGCGCAGCTCGCGATGCGCCGCGCGGGCGGCGCTCGATCTCACCGGCCCTGCATTTCTTGTGACAAACACCTGTCAGCCCTGACGCGATCCCAGCGGAAGCTGGCTTGCCAGCGACAGGGCCCGCACAGGCACCATCAAACAATGGCCAGCCACCGCAGAGTTGGTTAAGGTCAACACACCCCGCATGCCAGGCACTTCCATGGACATCAAGCAGCTCAAGTTCCTCATCGCCCTCGACCAGACCCGCCACTTCGGCCAGGCGGCGGCGCTGTGCCATATCACCCAGCCGACGCTGTCCATGCGCCTGCGCAACCTGGAGGACGAACTGGACCTGGTGCTGGTCAAGCGTGGCCAGCGCTTCGAGGGCTTCACCGAGGCCGGTGAGCGCATTCTGGCCTGGGCCCGCACCCTGCTGGCCGCTCACGACGGCCTGCAGGCCGAAGCCGCCAGTTGCCGGGGCCAGGTGGTCGGCAGCCTGCGCCTGGGCACTGTGCCGCTGGCCAGTTTCAACCCCATGCACCTGCTGCTGCCGCTGCGGGAAAAATACCCGGAGCTGCACTTCCAGCTCAGTTCGCTGAGCTCGGAACAGGTCATCGACGGCCTTAGCCGCAACCAGCTCGATCTGGGCATCTGCTACCTGGACCAGGTCAACACCAGCTTCTTCGAAGTGATCGAGCTGGGCATCACCACCATGGGCCTGCTGCATGACACCCGGCACTTCCGGTTTGCCAGCGACAGCTTGCGCTGGGACGAACTCGGCGACATTCCGCTTGGGCTGCTGAGCAAAGGCATGCACTACCGCCAGTCACTGGACCTGAGCTTTCGCAGCCGTGGCCTGGAGCCCAATGCGGTGCTGGAAAGCGATTCGAGCTTCCAACTGATTCAGGCCATCAACACCGGCATATGCTGCGCGATCATGCCACTGGGCTGCGGCCTGGAAGACCTCAGCGAGCACTTGCGCATCCTGCCGGTGGCCGACGCCGCCATCCACAGCCCGGTCGGCCTGCTGCTGCGCCGCAGCGAGCCACGTTCGGCCATTGCCGAGCAGTGCTTTGCCGAGGCGCAGGCACTGTTTCAGGCGGGCTGATCGCTGGTCGCCTGGCGGTATTGGCGCGGCGTGAAGCCGGTCAGTTGCTTGAACTGGCGGCTGAAGGCGCTGTGGTCGGTGTAGCCGCAGCACATGGCAACCTCAGTGATCGGCAAGTCTGAATGCAGTAGGCGATGCGCGTGCTCCAGGCGCGCCTTGTGGATCATCTGCCGTGGCGTGAGGTGGAATACCCGTTTGCAATAGCGCTCCAGCTGGGCCACCGAAATGCCCGCGATGCGGGTCAGCTCGCGCATGCTTATCGGCTGGTGAAAATGCTGGCGGATATGTTCGTCCACCGCGGCCAGGCGCTGGTACGCAGGGTGGCTGTCGGCCGCTGACTGCAGGTCGACCGAGATGCCGACCAGGCCAATGATCTCACCCGCCTGGCTGTACAACGGGCGCTTGTGGGTCAAGCACCAGCCTGGCTCGCGGCTGCCGTACAGGTGCAGCTCCAGCTGGTCTTCCAGCACCAGGCCCTGCTTGAGCACACGGCGGTCCTGTTCGGTGTAGCCGGGGCCGAACTGCGCCGGAAACACTTCGGCGCTGGTCTTGCCCAGCAACGGTTGCAGGCGCTTCAGGCCACAGCGCTGGACCAAGGTGTTGTTGGCCAGCACGTAGCGGGCAGCCGGGTCCTTGATGAAGATCGCAGCGTTGGGGATGGCGTCGAGGATCGGCAGCAACAGCGAGACACCGGCCAGCAGGGCCTCGAGGGTGGCGGGACGGTGCTGGTCCAGGGAATGGTAGAGGGGTGCCAGGGGGGTGTCGGTCATCTGCTCGATCTCTGTTGGCTTTGTCGGCCCTTTCGCGGGCATGCCCGCTCCCACAGGTACCTCGCAAATCCCGAATCCTGTGCTGTACCTGTGGGAGCGGGCGAGCCCGCGAAGAGGCCGGCACTACTCACACATACCTACAGCCCTTATACGGTATGGCCTACAGCCTATTCCCCACCCTTGTGGCTGACCACTGCTTTTTCCCAACTGTGCCGATTTCGTCATGCCCCTTGCAGAAAACCATCAAGAACCGCCGCCCCGATCGGTCCACTCTATGCCCCACGCAAGCCGCCCAAGCCCTACAAGAACGCGGCCCGAACGCCGCACCTGGTGACATCAGACCTGCCTATCCAATAACCAACAAAAAGGCGAACCCATGTCAGGCAAATTCAAGAAACAGTTATCGCTGCTGGACCTCACCTTCATCGGCCTCGGCGCCATTTTCGGCTCCGGTTGGCTGTTCGCCGCCAGCCACGTTGCGGCCATCGCCGGCCCGGCCGGCATTCTCTCCTGGTTCCTCGGCGGCTTCGCCGTGCTGCTGCTGGGCATCGTGTACTGCGAACTGGGCGCCGCCCTGCCCCGCGCCGGTGGCGTGGTGCGCTACCCGGTGTACTCGCACGGCCCGCTGCTGGGCTACCTGATGGGCTTCATCACCCTGATCGCCTTCTCCAGCCTGATCGCCATCGAGGTGGTCGCCTCGCGCCAATATGCTGCCGCCTGGTTTCCCGAACTGACCAAGGCCGGCTCCAGTGACCCCACCGTGCTTGGCTGGCTGGTGCAGTTCGCCTTGCTGGGGCTGTTCTTCTTCCTCAACTACCGCAGCGTGAAAACCTTTGCCAAGGCCAACAACCTGATCAGCGTGTTCAAGTTCATCGTGCCGCTGCTGGTGATCGGCGTGCTGTTCACCTTCTTCAAGCCGCAGAACTTCACCGTGCAAGGCTTTGCCCCCTTCGGTTTGTCTGGCGTGGAGATGGCCGTATCGGCCGGTGGCATCATCTTCGCCTACCTGGGCCTGACACCGATCATTTCGGTGGCCAGCGAAGTGAAGAACCCACAGCGCACCATCCCGATTGCGCTGATCCTGTCGGTGCTGCTGTCCACCGCCATCTACGCCTTGCTGCAACTGGCCTTCCTCGGCAGCGTACCCACCGAAATGCTGGCCAACGGCTGGGCCAGCGTAACCAAGGAACTGGCCCTGCCCTACCGTGATATCGCCCTGGCACTGGGGGTGGGCTGGCTGGCCTACCTGGTGGTGGCCGACGCCG
Source organism: Pseudomonas sp. BJP69 (assembly GCF_007633355.1). Classification (NCBI taxonomy): domain Bacteria; kingdom Pseudomonadati; phylum Pseudomonadota; class Gammaproteobacteria; order Pseudomonadales; family Pseudomonadaceae; genus Pseudomonas; species Pseudomonas sp. BJP69. The sequence continues at coordinate 1,488,440 of NZ_CP041933.1, read as the reverse complement.
TGATCTCGCCCAGTGGCTGCGGCAACATCTACATGAACGCCACCCCACGGGTGATCTATGGCTGGGCGCAAACCGGCACCTTCTTCCGCTACTTCACCCGTATCGACGCCGAGTCCGGCATCCCGCGCCCGGCGCTGTGGCTGACCTTCGCGCTGTCGGTGTTCTGGACCCTGCCCTTCCCGTCGTGGGAGGCGCTGATCAACGTGGTGTCCGCAGCCCTGGTGCTGAGCTATGCCGTGGCCCCGGTCAGTGTCGCCGCGCTGCGCCGCAACGCCCCCGAGATGCCGCGCCCGTTCCGGGTCAAGGGCATGGCGGTGCTGGGCCCCCTGTCTTTCATCATCGCCGCACTGATCGTGTACTGGTCGGGCTGGAATACCGTGTCCTGGCTGCTGGCCCTGCAAATCGTGATGTTCGTGCTGTACCTGGTGTGCAAACGCTTCGTACCGACCCAGCACCTGACCCTGGCCCAGCAAGTGCGCAGCTCGGCGTGGCTGATCGGCTTCTACGCGGTGATCATCCTGCTGTCCTGGCTGGGCAGCTTCGGCGGCCTGGGCGTGCTTGGCCACCCATTCGACACGGTGGCGGTGGCTGTCAGTGCGCTGGGCATCTACTACTGGGGTGCCGCTACCGGCGTGCCTGCCCACCTGGTACGCCTTGAAGGCGAGGACGAAAGCGAAGCCAGCCAAGAGCCGCTGGCAGGCCAACGCCCGGCCGCGCTGGCGCGGTGAAGGGCTTTACCTGTGGGAGCTGGCTTGCCAGCGATGAGGCCCGCACCAGCAGCACATGACCATACAGATCAAACAGGGACAGGCCCATGAAACAGATACACGTCATCGACTCCCACACTGGCGGCGAACCTACCCGCCTGGTGATGCAGGGCTTCCCGCAACTGCACGGCCGCAGCATGGCCGAGCAGCGCGACGAACTGCGCGAGCTGCACGACCCGTGGCGCCGCGCCTGCCTGCTGGAGCCACGCGGCAACGATGTGCTGGTGGGCGCGCTGTACTGCCCGCCAGTGTCTGCCGACGCCACCTGCGGGGTGATCTTCTTCAACAACGCCGGTTACCTGAACATGTGCGGCCACGGCACCATCGGCCTGGTCGCTTCGCTGCAGCACCTGGGCCTGATCGCACCCGGCGTGCACAAGATCGACACCCCGGTCGGCCAGGTCAGCGCCACCTTGCATGAAGACGGCGCCGTCACTGTCGCCAACGTGCCCGCCTACCGCTACCGCCAGCACGTGGCGGTGGACGTACCCGGGCATGGCGTGGTGCATGGCGACATCGCCTGGGGTGGCAACTGGTTCTTCCTGGTTGCCGAACACGGCCAGCGCATTGAACTGGATAACCGCGAGGCCCTGACCGCGTACACCTGGGCCATGCTCAACGCCCTGCAAGCGCAAGGCATTACCGGCGAGCACGGCGCGCCCATCGACCACGTCGAGCTGTTTGCCGACGACGCCAACGCCGACAGCCGCAACTTCGTGATGTGCCCCGGCAAGGCCTACGACCGCTCGCCCTGCGGCACCGGCACCAGCGCCAAGCTGGCCTGCCTGGCGGCCGACGGCAAGCTGGCCGAGGGCCAGACCTGGGTGCAGGCCAGCATCACCGGCAGCCAGTTCCAGGGCCACTACCAGCGCGACGGCGAGCGGATTCGCCCGTTCATCACCGGCCGCGCCTACATGACCGCCGACAGCACCCTGCTGATCGACGAACAGGACCCATTCGCCTGGGGCATCTGAGCCCCGCCTTTTGACCCACCCGAATTTCGCCAGGAGTAACTTGCATGAACAACAACATCTTCACCGGCACCATGCCCGCCCTGATGACCCCGTGCACCGCCGAGCGCAAGCCGGACTTCGACGCGCTGGTGCGCAAAGGCCGTGAACTGATCGATGCCGGCATGAGCGCCGTGGTGTACTGCGGCTCGATGGGCGACTGGCCGCTGCTGACCGAGGCCCAGCGCCAGGAAGGCGTGGCACGCCTGGTGGGCGCCGGCATCCCGACCATCGTCGGCACTGGCGCGGTGAACACCCGCGAGGCGGTGGCGCATGCCGCCCACGCCGCCAAGGTTGGCGCCGCCGGGCTGATGGTCATCCCCCGCGTGCTTAGCCGCGGCGCCTCGCTGATCGCGCAAAAACACCACTTCTCGGCCATTCTCGCCGCGGCACCGAAGCTGCCGGCCGTGATCTACAACAGCCCCTACTACGGCTTTGCCACCCGCGCCGACCTGTTCTTCGAACTGCGCAGCGCATACCCCAACCTGATCGGTTTCAAGGAGTTCGGCGGTGGCGCCGACCTGCGCTACGCCGCCGAACACATCACCTCCAAGGACGATGACGTGACCCTGATGGTCGGCGTCGATACCCAGGTGGTGCATGGCTTCGTCAACTGCAACGCCACCGGTGCCATCACCGGCATCGGCAACGCCCTGCCGCGTGAAGTGCTGCAACTGGTAAGCCTGAGCAAGCAGGCGGCCAAGGGCGACGCCCGCGCCCGCCGCCTGGCGCGTGAGCTGGAAGCGGCGTTGGCGGTGCTGTCGTCGTTCGATGAAGGCTGCGACCTGGTGCTGTACTACAAGCATTTGATGGTGCTCAACGGCGATCGCGAGTACAGCCTGCATTTCAACGAGACCGACGCCCTGACCGACGCCCAGCGCAATTATGCCGAGCAGCAGTACGCCCTGTTCCGCACCTGGTACGCCAGCTGGTCGGCCGAGCAGAACCTGGCCTGACGTATGGCCTGCGCGGTCTCTTGCAGGAGCGGGCGTGCCCGCGAACACCGGCGCAGCCGGTGCCAGACACCGCGTCGCCTGCTTCGCGGGCAAGCCCGCTCCCACAATGAATCGCGCAGGCTTTTCAAATCCCCAAGGAGGCTCCATGACCCTTACAGGCAACCTGCTGATCGGCCACACCCCGGTAACCGGCACCCGCGCGGCGATCCACGCCGTCAACCCGGCAACCGGCCAGGCGCTGGAACCACCCTACTTCGGCGGTAGCGGCGAACAGGTGGCCCAAGCGTGCGCCCTGGCCTGGGCGGCGTTCGATGCCTACCGCGAAACCTCGCTGGAACAACGGGCCCACTTTCTCGAAACCATCGCCGCGCAGATCGAAGCGCTGGGTGATGCCCTGATCGACCGGGCCGTGGCCGAAACCGGCCTGCCCAAGGCGCGCATCCAGGGCGAACGCGGCCGTACCTGCACCCAGCTGCGCACCTTCGCCCGTGTCGTGCGCGCCGGTGAATGGCTGGATGTGCGCATCGACCAAGCCCTGCCCGAACGCCAGCCGCTGCCGCGCAGCGACCTGCGCCAGCGCCAGGTGGCCTTGGGGCCGGTGGCCGTGTTCGGCGCCAGCAACTTCCCCTTGGCCTTCTCGGTGGCCGGCGGTGACACCGCCTCGGCATTGGCTGCAGGCTGCCCGGTCGTGGTCAAGGCCCACAGCGCGCACCCCGGCACCAGCGAACTGGTCGGCCGGGCCCTGGCGCAGGCGGCGCAACAGTGCGGCTTGCCAGAAGGTGTGTTCTCGCTGCTGTACGGCGCCGGCCATGAAGTCGGCATCGCGCTGGTCAGCGACCCGCGCATCCAGGCGGTTGGCTTCACCGGCTCGCGCAGCGGTGGCATGGCGCTGCGCCAGGCTGCCCAGGCACGCCCGCAGCCGATCCCGGTGTATGCCGAAATGAGTTCGATCAATCCGGTGTTCCTGTGCAACGCGGCCCTGCAAGCCCGCGGCGAAGCACTGGCGCAAGGCTTTGTCGCGTCGCTGACCCAGGGCGCCGGCCAGTTCTGCACCAACCCGGGCCTGGTGATCGCCCGCCAAGGCCCGGCCTTGCAGCGTTTCATCAGTGCGGCCAGCCACCACCTGCAACAGGCGGCTGCGCAAACCATGCTCACCCCGGGCATTTTCAGTGCGTACCAGGCCGGCGTCGCGGCCCTGGCAGAGAACGCCAATGCCCAGCCTGCCGCCAGCGGCCAGGGCAGCACCGGCCCTAACCAGTGCCAGGCGCAACTGTTCGTCACCCAGGCCGAGGCCTTCCTTGCCGACCCGGCGTTGCAGGGCGAGGTGTTCGGCGCGGCCTCGTTGCTGGTCGCCTGCAGCAGCGATGCGCAGGTGCGCCAGGTTGCCGAGCACCTGGAGGGCCAATTGACCGCCACCCTGCACCTGGACGAAGCCGACATCGACAGCGCCCGCGCCCTGCTGCCCACCCTGGAACGCAAGGCCGGGCGGCTGTTGGTCAACGGCTGGCCGACCGGGGTCGAGGTGTGTGACGCAATGGTGCATGGCGGCCCGTTCCCGGCCACCACCGATGCGCGCACCACTTCGGTGGGTACAGCGGCGATCCTGCGTTTCCTGCGCCCAGTGTGCTACCAGGACTTCCCCGATGCGCTGCTGCCACAGGCCCTGCAACAGGCCAACCCGCTGCAACTGCGGCGCCTGCTGGACGGTAAACGGGAAGGCTGAGCATGCACGAAACCGCTGAAACCGATATCGCCGTGGTGGGCGCCGGCATCGTCGGCGTCGCCTGCGCCCTGCAACTGGCCCGTCAGGGCCGCCGGGTCACCCTACTCGACCGCCAGGCGCCCGGCCATGGCGCCTCGTTCGGCAATGCCGGGCACCTGGCGACCGAGCAAGTGTTCCCGATTGCCGACCTGTCGATCCTCAAGCGCCTGCCACGCATGCTGCTCGACCCCATGGGCCCGCTGCGGCTGGACTGGAAGTACCTGCCCAAGGCCATGCCGTGGTTCACCCGGCTGCTGCTTAATCTGCGCCCAGCGCCGTTCCAGCGCAGCGTGGCCGGCATTCGCCGGTTGAACGAAGCCAGCCTGGGGGCCTGGCAACAGCTGCTGGGCTCGATCGGGCGCAGCGAGCTGTTCCACGCAGCGGGCTCGCTGCTGGTGTTCGAGCGCCCCGAATCACGGCAGGCGCTGGCGGCGTTGCAGGCGCGCCTGCAACAGCAGGCCGTGCCGGTGGATTACTGGTCGGCACACGCCGTACGCGCAGCCGCGCCCCAGTTGAGCGAGTCGTTGCTTGGCGGGTTGTTTTTCCCCAGGACCGGGCATTTCATCGACCCCTACCGGGTGGTCTGCGCGTTGTTCGAGGCGGCCAAGGCCAGCGGCGTGCGCTTTGTACAAGCGCAGGTGGAGGGTGGCCACCTGCACAGCGGCGGGGTCAGCCTGGCCAGCGCCCAGGGCACGTTCAACGCCCGCCAGGTGCTGCTCAGTTGCGGTGCGCATTCGGCACGGCTCACCGCGGCCCTGACCGGCAAACGGGTGCCGCTGGACACCGAGCGTGGCTACCACCTGATGCTGCCTGGCGAACACCAGCGCCTGCCCTTTGCGGTCACTTCGCTGGAGCGCAAGTTCATCATGACCCCCATGGCCGAAGGCCTGCGCCTGGCGGGCACGGTGGAGTTCGCCGGGCTGGAGGCGCCGCCGAGCATGCAGCGGGCGTGGCAGTTGCACCGCTTGAGCAAAGGCTTGTTTCAGCAGGAGCTGAGTGTTGAAGGCGCCACGCCGTGGATGGGCTTTCGGCCTTCGCTGCCCGATTCACTGCCGGTGATCGACCGTGTGTGTGACGGGCGGGTGCTGTTGGCGTTCGGGCACCAACACCTAGGGTTGACCCAGGCGGCGGTCACGGCGCAATGGGTGGGGCGTTTGGCCGAGCGGGCTGGCGGGGCCGAGCTGGCGGCTTACCGGCTGGGCCGTTTTGGGAGATTCTAGGGGCTTGCCGATGGCATCACTCGGCGCGGCATCTTCAGGGTTTGGGAGATCGAGCGCCGCCCGCGCGGCGCATCGCGAGCTGGCGCTCGCTCCTACGTTTGTTTCTGGCCAATTATGCCTGTGGGTGTTGCGCGCGAACGCCTTGGTGTATGGCGCGATATCGCGTCGTACGAAAAGGCGGTCGCGTGCGCCTGACACAGGATGGACTGGCCCGAAACAAACGTAGGAGCGAGCGCCAGCTCGCGATGCGCCGCGCGGGCGGCGCTCGATATCAGCGATAACGCTCAAGCCAGTGCGCATAAGGCGCCGGCAAGGTCCAGGAGGCTTTTTCCACCCCCAGCTCCTTGGCCGCAAAGTAGGCCCAGTGCGGGTCGGCCAGGTGCGCGCGGCCTACCGACACCAGGTCCAGCTGGTTGGCCTGCAATGCCGCTTCGGCCAGTTGCGGGGTACCGAAACCCCACGCCGACGTCACCGGCAGCTTGGCTTCACGGCGCACACGCTCGGCAATCGGCCCCATGAACGCCGGCCCCCAAGGGATGTTGGTATCAGGGATGGTAAAGCCGACACTCACGCTCAGCAGGTCCAGGCCGCCAGCCTTGAACCGACGCGCCAACTCGATCGACTCTTCCAGGGTCTGCTCATCACGGCCGTCGTATTCCAGCACGCCAAAACGCGCCGTCAGCGGCAGGTTTTCTGGCCACACTTCACGTACTGCCGCCAGGGTTTCCAGCAGGAAGCGGCTGCGGTTGTCGAAACTGCCACCGTAGGCATCGGTACGCTTGTTGGAATGCTCGGAGAAGAAGCTCTGCCCCAGGTAGCCGTGGGCAAAGTGCAGTTCGATCCACTCGAAGCCTGCATCGCGTGCACGGCGGGCGGCATCGACGAAGTCCTGCTTGACCCGGGCGATGTCGTCCAGAGTCATGGCACGCGGCACTTTTGGCAGGTGTGCACCAAAGGCAATGGCCGACGGGGCAATGGTTTCCCAGCCGCGGGCATCGTCGGCGGCAATATGGTCGTCACCTTCCCAGGGCCGGTTGGCGCTGGCCTTGCGCCCGGCGTGGGCGATCTGGATGCCCGGTACCGAACCTGCTGCCTTGATCGCCTGTACCACCGGTACGAACGCCTGGGCATGGGCGTCGCTCCAGATGCCGGCGCAGCCGGGGGTAATGCGCCCCTCCGGTGCCACCGCCGTGGCTTCGACCACCAGCAAGCCGGCACCGCCACGGGCCATGCCGGCCAGGTGCACATGGTGCCAGTCGTTGATCATGCCGTCCTCGGCCATGTATTGGCACATCGGCGGAATGGCAATGCGGTTGCGCAGGGTGACGTCCTTGAGGGTGTAAGGTTGGAACAACGCGGACATGGGAAACTCCCGGGCTATATGGATACGATTGTTCGATCATAATCGAACTATGGCAATAATGGAAACCCCCGGTATCATGTGCAGCATGCGAGCCTATAAACATCCCAACCCTGAAGACCTGGTGCTGGAGCGCCTGCTGTACGCCCTGAGCGACCCCGTGCGCATGGGCATCGTGCGCCAGCTGGCCGGTGTGGCCGAAGCCACGTGCGGCGAACTGGACGGCGGCCGGCCCAAGTCGAGCATGTCCCACCACTTTCGCGTCTTGCGTGATGCGGGGTTGGTGCATACCCGCAATGTGGGCACAACCCATATGAATTCGCTGCGCAGCGAAATGCTGGAGGCCCGCTTCCCGGGGTTGCTGGCGTGCATTCTGCGCCAGCAGTAATACCTGCCCTGCGCCGCAAACAGCCCCGAACAGGCAACAAAAAAGCCACGAGGTCACCCCCGTGGCTTTCGGTCACAACCTGGCGGCCAATTACAGCGCCATGTCGTTCTCTGGCTTGCTTTCAACCGGTTGGCTTGGCGCAACGGTGGTACCGACGCTGGCGTCGATCACCGGTGGCTTCTCCAGTTGCAGTACTTCAGCGGTGTAGTTCCACTCTTTCTGGGTGGCCGCTGCCGAATCATTGAGCTTGGTGCCGTAGCTCGGAACGATCTGCTTGATCTTGGCCTGCCACTCTGGGGTAGCGACCTTCTCCTTGAACACGGTTTCCAGCACGTTGAGCATGATCGGCGCAGCGGTCGAGGCACCTGGCGAGGCGCCCAGCAGGCCTGCGATGGTGCGGTCTTCGGAGGCCACCACTTCGGTACCCAGCTTCAGCACACCACCCTTCTCGGCATCACGCTTGATGATCTGCACGCGCTGGCCGGCCTGCCACAGTTTCCAGTCTTCCTTCTTGGCGTTCGGGAAGTAGGTGCGCAGGGCTTCGAAGCGGTCGTCGTCAGACAGCATCAGCTGGCCAGCGAGGTACTCCACCAGCGGGTACTGCTCGATACCGACCTTGGTCATCGGCCACACGTTGTGGGGGGTGGTGGTGCTCAGCAGGTCCAGGTACGAACCGTTCTTCAGGAACTTGGTCGAGAAGGTGGCGAACGGGCCAAACAGGACCACGCGCTTGCCGTCCAGCACGCGGGTGTCCAGGTGCGGTACCGACATGGGTGGCGCGCCGGTCGAAGCAATACCGTAGGCCTTGGCCATGTGCTGCATGGCCACGGTCGGGTTCTCGGTCACCAGGAACGAGCCACCCACCGGGAAGCCTGCGTATTCCTTGGCTTCTGGAATGCCCGACTTCTGCAGCAGCTTCAGGGCACCACCGCCGGCACCGATGAACAGGAACTTGGCGTCGGTGGCCGACTCGGTACCGTCCTTCAGGTTCTTGTACTCGACGTGCCAGGAGCCGTCCTTGTTGCGGGTGATGTCCTGCACTTCGCTGGACAGCTTCAGGTCGAAGCCTTTCTGGGTTTGCAGGTGGCCAACGAACTGGCGGGTGATCTCGCCGAAGTTCACGTCGGTGCCGATTGGCGTCCAGGTCACGGCCAGCTTCTGGTTCGGGTCGCGGCCTTCCATCATCAGCGGGACCCACTTGGCGATCTGCGCGTGGTCCTCGGAGTACTGCATCGGGCGGAACAGCGGGCTGGCCTGCAGCGCGTCGTAACGCTTCTTCAGGAACTTGATGTTGTCATCGCCCCAGACGAAGCTCATGTGCGGGGTGGTGTTGATGAACGAATGCGGGTTCTTCAGCACGCCCTGGCGGACCTGCCACGACCAGAACTGACGGGAAATCTGGAAGGCCTCGTTGATTTCGATGGCCTTGGAGATATTGATGTTGCCGTCTTTGTCTTCCGGGGTGTAGTTCAGCTCGGCCAGCGCCGAGTGGCCGGTACCGGCGTTGTTCCAGCCGTTGGAGCTTTCTTCGGCCACGCCGTCCAGGCGCTCGACCATTTCCATCGACCAGCTTGGCTCCAGCTCGTGCAGCCACACGGCCAGGGTGGAGCTCATGATGCCGCCGCCGACCAGCAGTACGTCGACTTTCTTGGTTTCTGCGGCGTGCGCTTGCATGCAGCTTGCAGCGACAGCCAGACCCAGCAAGGTCTTGCCAGCTTTCTTGAACATTGATCAATTCCAGTCATAAGAACAGAGGGAGGGCCTGTGGCTGGCCCAAGTAAAGCGTGTTCTTCAGCGCAGGCTTGTTATTGATCATTGTTCAGCAGCTAGAGAACGAGAAAACGACCCTGCCTTTTGTCGAATTGACTGACTTGGCTGAATCGTTTTGCCGATTGTACTTGAAATGCCTGCACAAACAAATTGCAGCCCTTTGCGTCAAGGCGGCAGGTTGTCCCATGGCGCGCAGGCAAAACATCTTGCCGATTGCAGTTCAGCACAGACTGAACGCCGAAGGCATGCCCTTGGCGCATTTGCTGCAAACGCTCGGGCGCTATCGCCATGGGCACCTGGGCTGGCACCCGGAGGTGGCCACGTTGTCGGTGATGGAAGCGTTTCCGCTCAACGACACCGACCGGGCGCTGGAATTGCTGCAAGCGGCACTGCCGGTGCGGGTGCAGCGGTTGACGCCGTGGTGGGTCACAGTCGAGCCGGCTTGATACCTGAACACCTTTGAACCCAGCGCCTTGCATCGCGCTGGATTCTTCGCGGGCATGCCCGCTCCCACAGAGACAGCGTGAACGCGAAGCCGGCGCAGTACCTGTGGGAGCGGGCGAGCCCGCGAAGCAGGCGACGCGGTGTTCATCAGTTATGAAAAATAATGCCAAGCCAGTTCCCTTTTTCCAATCGCGTTCGGTTAACCCGGCATAGCCCGTCCAACTCACCTTACCGACTCCAGAGACCCGCATGCCGACGCCCTTCCAACCCGTGCTTCGCCTGGCGCTTGCCGCGCCCCTTTCGCTGTGTGCCGCCGCACCGCTGATGTTGCCGGCCAACCTGGCCCAGGCCGAACAGCCCGCCGAAACCCGCTTCGATATCGCCCCCGGCTCGCTGGCCAGCGCCCTCAACCAGTTCAGCAGCCAGGCCGGCATCTACCTGGCCGGCAGCAACGAGTTGGCCGCCGGCAAGCTCAGCCAGGGCCTGCAAGGCCGCTACAGCGTGGCCCAGGGCCTGGCCCGCCTGCTACAGGGCAGTGGCTTGCAAGCGGTTGCACAAGGCAACGCCGGCTATGTGCTGCAACCGCTGGCCGAGGGCAACGCCCTGCAACTGGACGCTACCGCGATCAATGCAGCCACCCTGCTGGTCAGCAACGGCCAGAGCGACACGGGTTACCGTGCGGTCGCCAGCAGCACGGCCAGCAAGACCAGCAGCGCCCTGGCCGATACCCCACGCTCTGTCTCGGTGGTGACCCGCCAGCGCCTGGACGACCAGCAGTCACAAACCCTCACCGAAGTGCTGGGCTATGTGCCGGGCATTTTCTCGCCGCCTTTCGCCGGCGGCGATGGCCAGGCCGGCGACCTGTTCTTCATCCGCGGCTTCAACGCTACCGATTACGGTTATGGCCTGCTGCGCGACGGCCTGCGGGTACAGGGCAACCGCTACGACACCAGCAGCGAACCCTATGGCCTGGAGCGCGTGGAGGTGTTCCGCGGGCCGACTTCGATCCTGTACGGTGAAAACGCCCCCGGCGGCGTGGTCAACCTGGTCAGCAAGCAGCCCACCGCCGAGCCCCGCGGGGAAGTGCAACTGAGCTACGGCTCGCACAACCGCCGCCAGCTGGGCGTGGACATTTCCGGGCCATTGACCGATGCGGGCAATGTACTGGGCCGCCTGGTGATGCTGGGCCGCAACGCCGATACCCAGGTCGACCACCAGCCCGACGACCGCCTGTACCTTGCCCCCTCGCTGACGCTGAATTTCGATGATGACAACAGCCTGACCGTGCTGGCCACCTATCAGCGCGACCGCACCCTGATGGAGCTGGGCTTCCCCGCCGCCGGTACCCTGCTGCACAACCCCAATGGCAAGATCGACAAGGACCAGTTGTCCGGCAACCCGGACTGGGACAACTTCGAGCGGGAAACCTGGAGCCTGGGTTACGCGTTCAGCCACCGCTTCAACGACACCTGGCAGTTCCGCCAGAACTCGCGCTACCTGCAGTCGCGCATCGACCGCCAGGAAATGTGGCCAGGCAACCTGAACGACAACGGCTTCGGCAGTACCCTCGGCAACACGGCCTACGACCGCTATAACAAGTCCATCGCCTACTCGCTGGACAACCAGTTCGAAGGCCACTTCACCCCCGGCGCCTTCGACCACACCGTGCTGGCAGGGCTGAGCCTGGACCGGGTCAACAGCCAATACCGCAACAAGGCAGGCACCCTCAACGCCGCGGCCGACATGAACTGCTGGGACAGCAAGTTCACCTGGCAAACCGGCGTGATGTACCAGTTCGACAATGGCCTGTCACCGTACGCCAGCTATGCCACCGCCTTCGCCCCGACCCAGCAGACCGAAAGCAGAAGCGGCCCACTCGACCCCACCACCAGCGAGCAGTACGAACTCGGCATCAAGTACGAACCCAAAGGCTGGAACACCGCCTTTACCGCATCGGTGTTCGACCTGCGCAAAAAGGACGATGTGCTCTACGACGCGGCCGTGGGTGACTACCGTCAGATCGGCGCCAGCCGCGCCAAGGGTGTGGAGCTTGAACTGAACAGCGACCTCAGCGAGCACGGGTGACGTAACCTTGGTCGACGCCAAGGTAGGCTACGCGATAGACGACAACTGGTCGGTAGAGGTGAACGCGCGCAACCTGTTCGACAAAGAGTACGTGGCCGGCTGCAATAACGCCGGGCGCTACTACTGGGGTGAAGAGCGCACCTTGCTCGGCACCGTTTCGCTGCGCTGGTAACCCTTGCCGGGAAAACAAAAACCCCCGGCCATTTGCATGACCGGGGGCATTGGATCACGCCGCAAGGGGCGCGATCAGGGTACCGCCAAGATTACTGCTGCTGAGGCAGTTTATCGATCGGGCCGCAGCCACCGATGATCTTGGAGATGGAAACCGAAGGGTGGAACAGGTAGTCGTAGGTGCAGTTTTTCGGTTGGTTGTAAACCTGGCCAGTGCAACCCGACAGCAGGGCAACACCCGAAACGACAGCAACGGCTACAGTGGCCTTGAACAGCTTTTTCATTACTAAGTCCTTTAAATGAAACATTTGCGGCCATCGTCTGATGGCGGCGGGATGATACAGAAACTGAGCATTGGATCCAAGTCGCAGGGTCTTAAATGCTCAGCCCTCCCCTATCAATCGGTTTCCAGCTGGTACGCCTTGCTCACGAACACTGCTGCGAACAGGCTCTTGCCTTCCTTGAAGGTGTAGGTTTCCTCGAACTGGCCGTCTTCGACCAGCTTCTGCCCGATGGCACATTCGGAGTCGCTGTGGTTCTTCGCCTTCGCGCCGAAATCACTGCTCCACGATGACAGCCCCACTTCCTGGCAGAATGCCGCGAACTTGGCCTTGGGAACCCGCTGCTGGTAATCGTTGAACGCCTGCTTGAGCGGCTTGAAGCCGCTGTAGCTCAAGGTGTAGTTCTCGACCTTGGCCTTGCGGGCAAAACCGCTCACCGCCTCCGCCAGCACCGCCTGGCCGGAATACGCGCTGTAGGCACCGATCACCATGGCACTCAGGGCGCCCTTGAGCTGGGTTTCAACATCGTCCAGCTCCGGCAGCGACTGGAACTCCGCCTTGCGCACGATCTCACCGACCTTGGAGCCGTCGTTGCGGTGGGTAACCACGAACGTCATCGAGCCTTCACCGTCGCTGGAGCGCTTGATGGTGAAGTCCAGGTCGACCGTGGTACCAAAGTCGCCGGTACTGCTGACCAGGAAGGCACCGGTCAGCGGCTGGCGCACGGCCATGTTGCCCCCCCAGTTGAAACTCGACGGGGCGGCGCGCCCGTTGGCGAGCAGCTCGGCCCGTGGCTGGATCTCGTCGCTGACATCGGCCACCAATACCACCTCGGCGCCCTTGGTGGCCACGAACGGGTTGCCCATCTGCATGCCCAGCAACTGCACATGGATACTGCCGTCCTTGCTGTCCCCGTCGTGAGCCAGCTTCAGCGCATCTGCCTTCAGGTACACGCCGGCCACATCACGGCTGGCGTTGAGCTGGTACTTGGCCCAACCGGCCAGGCCTTCCCCGGCCGCACTGCCCTGTACCGACTCCATCAGGCCTGACAGGCCGCGCATGAACTGCTGAGCCCCGTTGGTCTGTGCAGCGGCCACGCGGATCTCCGGGTCGGCCACAGTCAGGTTGCCGGAAAACGCCGAGTAGGAAATGTCGCCCTCGGACAAGACGTCTTCCAGGAAGTAGCGCTCCTTGAAGTCGTCGTAGTAGGCCATCGCAGCCTTCTTGCCCGAGCTGGAAAGCAGGGCATAGCCACCGCCGAGCACCAGCACCGCTGCGGCCACACCGCCCATCAGCAGCTGCTTCTTGTTCATCTGTTTGATCATGGTGTTTGCCTCACTGGACCATGGCGGAAGCGTTGTTCCAGTCGTTCACGTACTGTTGGGAGACCTCGGGGGTCCAGCTGAAATCGATGCCGGCGTTGGGGAATTCCTTGGCCAGTACGGCACCGAACGATACGCGGTCGGCACATTGTTCCTGCTTGCAGGCCTCTGGCTCGCCGGCGCTGTAGGCGCGGTAGGTGGGCACCGCGCGGCCGTCGTCCAGCGGGTAGTACGGCGTGGCGTTGGCCACTTGGGTTACGTACCAGCCCTCGCCGTATTCCTCGTCCGCGACCAGGCGGCCTTTGCTCGGGAAGTCGATGCTGTAGAAGTCGCCCTGCTTGCCGGTTACATGCACCATCATCGTCGCCACAGTGGCCGAGGTAGCCGGGTTCTGCTGCTCCAGTGGCGACGCGAAGCGCACCTTGATGCCGGCCATCTGCGCCAGTGCCTCGGTTTCACGCCCCTTGAACTCGCTCATGCCGTCCTGCAACTGTTGGTAGCGCTCCAGCACTCGGGTGTGCACGCGCGCCAGTTCCTGCTGGCGCTGGCGCAGCTCGCGCTGGCGTTGCTGCTCACGCTGTACCGCCCAGTTGGCACCGTCGCGCACATCGAAGAACAGGCCTTGGCGGTTGATGCCGATGCGGTTGCGGGTGATCTTCTGCGCGTCATTGCCCCAAAGGCTGTTGGTGATGGCCGAGATGTCCTTGACGATCAACAGGGTGGCCACATCGGTGGTGGACGGCGAGGCGGTCTTGACCAGGTCGAAGATCTCCAGCGCGGCCTCCTTGTACTTGGCCGGGTCCAGGGCAAATGATTCGTCCGGGGTGACCGCCACGTAGTACGGGTCGCTGCCGAACGGGCGCAATACGCCATAGCTGGAACGGCTGAAGGTCAGGTACACCTTCATCTGCCGGCCGGGGATCTCACCCACCAGGAATGCGGCCTGGTCTGCGTCGGCAGTCAGGTAGGAAACCGCCTTGTCCTTCACTGCGGCCTCCAGGCGCTTGGTGAAGATCAGGCCACTGGGGTGGGCATAGACCTTGTCCCAGTTATCGCCACGATAGGTACCCACCGCTTTCCAGCTGATTCTGTCGAAGCTGCCTTGGCCAAAGCCGGAGGCCGGGCACGGCATGGCCGGGGTGGTGCCGAACGACAGGGTGTCGCCTGCGCCGATGATCGACTTGCTCAGCACCCATTTGCAGCCGGCGCCGTCGGTTACCTGCATCAGGTTGGGGTTTGCCAGGACCACCGGGCGGCCAAAATCCGAGCTGGGGGCTGCGGCCACTGCTGGGGCTGGGGCCGCCGCGGGTGGTGCAGCAGGGGCTTGGGCGGGCGCAGCAGGCGCTGGTTCTGCCGCTACGGCGGGCGCCGGTGCCGGTTGTGCCGGCGCGGGGGCGGGTTCGGCGGCTGCCGGGGCCGCTGCCGGTTCCGGTACCGGTTCCGGTGCAGCAGGCGCCGGGGCGGCAACGGCAGGTGCAGCAGCCAGTGTCACCAGCCCCAGGTTGCTGGCATTGCCCGAGCCGCTGGCGTAAAGCTTGCCGTTGCCATCGACTGCCTTCCAACTCACCTTGGCGGTCGAGCAGTCCTTGGCAAACACGAACGGCAGCTTGCTCAGCAGGCCCGTCAGCAGTTCCTGGTTATCCCAGGCTGGGCGGCTG
This sequence comes from Pseudomonas sp. BJP69, assembly GCF_007633355.1. Taxonomy (NCBI): domain Bacteria; kingdom Pseudomonadati; phylum Pseudomonadota; class Gammaproteobacteria; order Pseudomonadales; family Pseudomonadaceae; genus Pseudomonas; species Pseudomonas sp. BJP69. Next base: position 1,473,246 of record NZ_CP041933.1, on the reverse strand, counting down.
ATGGTCAGGTCGACCTGGGGTTTGCACCAGGTGCTGGCATCGCCAGGCACTTCGACCTTGATGTTGTCTTTCTTGGAATAGGCCAGCTCATGGGCGAACGCTTGCGGTACCAGACCACAAACGCCGATCACAGCCAGCGCGAGCGCGTGCTTTTTCATGGAGTCCTCAGATCAGTTCCCAGGTGCCGTTGGCTTGTTTGCAGAAGGTGTTCTGCTCTTGTTCGGTCTTACCGTTTTGCGCCTTCAGGCTGACGGTGACCGGGCGGCAGGCCGCTTCGGCGGCAACGGTCTGGGTGGGCAGCGACTGCAGCGAGTCCAGGTCGAAGGCTTGGGTTTCCTTGCTGGCGGCAACGTCCAGCTCGTCCAGGTTTACCGCCGGGGTCACGCGCTTGGCCACGGCCTGCGCCTTGGGCTCCACGTAGTCCTTGTGCACGTAGCCCACGGTCACCCCCTTGCGCCCGACCAGGATCCAGTCGCCGGTGGCGCCCACTGCGGTGAACTCGGTGTGGTTCTTCAGGCTGCCGACCTTCTCGCCAGAGGCGTTCGGCGCGGCGCGTACGTTCAGGTTGTCGCTGGTGGTCACGTACGGTTCGTTGATCAGCTTCATCGACGGCACGGCCTGGATCTTGGGCGCGCGCTTGACCTCGACCTGCTTGGTCTTGGTGTATTCCTTGCCTGGCACGATCTGCGCGCTGGCACCAGAATGGTCGGACTTCCAGGTCACGGGCTGGGCGCTGGCCGTAGCCTGCTGCTGGCTCAGTACTTCCTGGGTACGCAACGCCAGGGCCTGCTGGTCCTTCTCATCGAGCATGTTGCCGATGCGGTTGCCGACGTAGGCGCCAATCCCACCCGCGATCAGCGCGGCGGCAATCTTGCCGTTGCCACTGCCCAAGGTCGACCCGATGGCAACGCCAGCCAGGCCACCGATTACCGTGCCCGCTTGCTCTTTGCTGATCCCGAGCTGTGCACAGGCCGTGGTAGAAGCGATGGCGACCGCCAGAAGGGACGCGACGAATTTCTTACGCAAGTGGAGCACTCCATTGTCGATGGGGCGCACAGCCGCGTACCGCAGCCAATGGCAGGCGGCGGCAGGCGAAGGTGTGCGTTGATTTGAGAGGGGGCGCGGCACTGGTCGCGAGCGGCAATTCAGCCGCCCGGCGCTGGGCAAAAAGGAAGACCAGTACGGCGCGAAGCATCCAACGAATCCATGTCAGAAAAAGTCATCGCCCAGCGCGCGTAATCATTACGGCGTTTGGCCTGGGCGTGAGTGGTGTAGTAGAGGGCCGCATTGTAGCCCAAGGTGCTATTGGCAGTTCAAGACAAAATGTTGCGGTCCTCAGCGTCGGCAGGACCGGCCCCTTCGCGGGCACGCCCGCTCCCACAGGTTTTCAGGTGCAGCACCGTCCCCTGTGGGAGCGGGCGTGCCCGCGAAGGGGCCAGCCCGGCAAACACGATTCCAGGGCAATAAAAACACTGCCCACCGACAACATCACAGAACCATTTTGCCTATGGCTGCCCTGATCCAAACCACCAAAACGACGAAGCCCCCGAAAACTTTAACGTTTTCGGGGGCTTCGGCTACTTCGCGTATGGCGGAGAGATAGGGATTTGAACCCTAGGTACTGTTGCCAGTACAACGGATTTCGAATCCGTCCCGTTCGACCACTCCGGCATCTCTCCAATGCCGCGCATCATACCAGCGTTCTTTTAAAACGCAAACCTTTTTTTAAAAAAAATCGCGTGGTATCAGGCGCTTGCGTGAACGCACCGCTTACAGCGGCACGCCCAGGCGCTTGGCAACTTCTTCGTAGGCCTCGATCACGTCGCCCAGGCCCTGGCGGAAGCGGTCCTTGTCCATCTTCTTGCGGGTTTCTTTGTCCCACAGGCGGCAACCGTCTGGGCTGAACTCGTCACCCAGCACGATCTGGCCGTGGAATACGCCGAATTCCAGCTTGAAGTCGACCAGCAGCAGGCCGGCGTCATCGAACAGCTTGCTCAGCACTTCGTTGACCTTCAACGACAGCTTTTTCATTTCTGCCAACTGCTCGGCGGTGCCCCAGCCGAACGCAACAACGTGGGACTCGTTGATGAACGGGTCGCCTTTCTCGTCGTTTTTCAGGAACAGCTCGAAGGTGGAGGGCTCCAGCTTGATGCCTTCTTCAACACCAAGGCGCTTGACCAGGCTGCCGGCCGCGTAGTTACGCACTACGCATTCGACCGGGATCATGTCCAGCTTCTTGACCAGGCACTCGTTGTCGCCCAGCAGCTTGTCGAACTGGGTCGGCACGCCGGCTTCTTCCAGCTTTTGCATGATGAAGGCATTGAACTTGTTGTTCACCATGCCTTTACGGTCGAGCTGTTCGATGCGCTTGCCGTCGAACGCCGACGTGTCGTTACGGAACAGCAGGATCAAGCGGTCGGCGTCATCGGTCTTGTAAACCGATTTGGCCTTGCCGCGGTAGAGTTCGTCGCGTTTTTCCATGATTGGGCTCCGCTTGCTTGAGGTGTTGGGCTAGGCGATTTCGCGCCAGTCGAGCCCGTGTTCCTGATTCGCCACCTGGAGCCAGTCCGGGTCGCACCCGAGGGTGTCGACGAAGCACTGGCGCGCCAGATGTGGCAGGTTGTTCTTGCTGCTGAGGTGGGCCAGCACCAGGTGCTGCAGGTTGTTCCAGCCCAACTCGTGCACCAGGCGCGCGGCCTGGTGATTGTTCAAATGCCCTTGCATGCCCCCTACCCGCCGCTTCAAGAACGCCGGGTAGTGACCGCGCGCCAGCAGGTCGCGGCAGTGGTTGGCCTCGATCAGCAGTGCATCCAGGCCTTGGTAGCGCTCCAGCAACAGCGCGTCGTACGAGCCCAGGTCGGTGAGCATGCCAAAACGGCGCTTGCCGTCACTGACCACATACTGCAAGGGCTCGTAGGCGTCGTGCTCTACCCGCGCGGCGTTCACTTGCAGGCTGCCGATATGCAGGCTTTGGCCACAGGCGAGAAAACCGGCCACCTCCACCGGCTTGCGCATGCCGCGCAAGGTGCCTTGGCTGAGGTAGACCGGTACATTGTAGCGCCGTGACAGCAAGCCGACCCCATGCACGTGGTCGGCATGTTCGTGGGTGACCAGCACCGCACTGAGTTGCGCCGGCGAAACCCCGAGCAGCGCCAGGCGCCGCTCGGTTTCGCGCAGGGAAAAGCCGCAATCGACCAGGATGAACGTGTCACCACTGGCGATCAGCGTGCCGTTCCCTTGGCTGCCGCTTCCGAGTACCGCGAAGCGCACTTAGCCCAGGTGGTCCTGAATGGCGCTCAGCACACGGCGAGCGACATCGGGCGGCGCCACGGTGTTGATGTTTTTCTCGACGGTGACCTGCACGCTTTCACCCACCTTGCTCAGGCGGACCTGGTAGCGCTCGGCACGGGCTTCACGCTCTTCCTTGGTGGGCTCGCTGCCGAACAGGCGGCCGAAGAAGCCCGGCTGGTTCTGCTTGTCTTCAGGCTTTTCCGACAGGTTGATGTAGTACAAGCCCAGGCTGCGGTTGATGTCCTCGACACGCCACTGGCCACCCTGCTCCAGGGCGCGGCCTACACCCGACCAGGCGCGGTCCAGGTCGGAGCCCAGGTAAAGTACCGGGTTACCGCTGCCGTCCTCGCTCAGGCTGACGCGGCTTGGCGCGTCGAAATCACGCTCAGCCAGCAGCGACACCGAACCGCCCTTCTCGGCGCTGCGGTTCATGCTGGCCAGCATTTCGTCGACCAGCAGGGCATCGGCGCCGGCATTGGCGGAGGTGGACGGGAACGCAGGCTCGGCGGTGCTGCCGGCCGGGCGCTCGACGCTGACCACATACACCTCGGAGGTGTTGCGTTGCACGCCAGGCTCCATGCGCACACGTACGCGCACTTCGCTGTCAGCGCTGCTGGCAGTGCTGGCAAGGCGCTGGCCGAGCGATGCCGACAGCTCGTCGAAGCGCTGCCAACTGGTGTTGAATTCACCGGTCTGCGGGCGCTCCTCGTCGATACGGAAGCCGTTGTCCTCGAAGAACTGGCGGGCCACCGGCCACACCTCGGCCGGCGAGTGCTGGGCCAGCACCCAACGGCTGCTGCCGCTGCGCTGCAGGCTGTAGTCGGTGACCTGGCCAGCGCCACCGGTCAACGGTTGCGGCCGCGGCACTTCGTACTCGCCCGTGACGTTGTCATCGGCGACGTTACGCGGAATTGGCAACAGCGGGTCGAGCCGCTTGACGTTGCTGGCGTCCGGCGGCAGCTGCATGGGCGCGGTAGGGTGCGCCTGCAGGTAGTCGCTGCCGCGGTCGCGGAAATAGCCATCCTCGCCCCACAGCCAGCCACACCCACTGGTGCTGGAGATAATCAGGGCAAGGGCAGAAAGACCAGCCAGTCGCTTCATGCGGTGTACTTCCTCTTAAACCAGTACGCCGGACTGGCGCAAGGCAGTACGGACTTTGTCGTGGCAACCTTCGCTGAGCCAGGTCAGCGGCAGGCGAATACCCTTTTTCATCAGGCCCATTTCAACGAGCGCCCACTTCACCGGGATGGGGTTGGCTTCGCAGAACAGCTCTTTGTGCAGTGGCATGAGTTTTTCGTTGATAGCGCGGGCCTTCTCGGCATCGCCCGCAAGGGCGGCCTCGCACATATCGGCCATTTCGCGCGGGGCGACGTTGGCGGTGACGGAGATGTTGCCCTTGCCGCCCATCAGGATCAACTCGACAGCGGTAGGGTCATCGCCAGACATGACGATGAAATCGCTGGCAACGCCTTCCAGGATGGCCTTGGCACGGGCCAGGTCGCCGGTGGCTTCCTTGATACCGATGATGTTCGGCACAGTCGACAGGCGGATCACGGTCTCGGCCTGCATGTCGCAGGAGGTGCGGCCCGGCACGTTGTAGAGGATCTGCGGGATGTCGACGGCTTCGGCAATGTGCTTGAAGTGCTGGTACAGGCCTTCTTGCGTTGGCTTGTTGTAGTACGGCACCACCAGCAGGCAGGCATCGGCGCCGGCATTCTTGGCGTTCTGGGTCAGGTGCACGGCTTCGGCAGTGGAGTTGGCACCGGTACCGGCGATGACCGGGATGGGCTTGTTGCTGCGCTTGACGCGCTCGACCACATGCTTGATGACCAGGATGTGCTCTTCGACATCGAGCGTGGCCGACTCACCGGTGGTGCCGACAGCGACGATCGCATGGGTGCCGTTTTCCAGGTGGAAGTCTACAAGTTTGTCGAGGCTGCCCCAGTCAACACGCCCTTGTGCATCCATGGGTGTGACCAATGCCACCATACTGCCCGCAATCATGTAACTGCTCCTGCCGGAAAAAGAGAGCGGTAATGGTACTGGGGGCATCGGCCTTGCACAAGCGAAGCAGGCGGGCGGAGCATTCCCCTCGGCGCCTTATTTCGCTACCCTTGATGCTTTGATCGGTGCAGCGCGGCCCGCCGGGCCGTCGACCTTGCTCCCGGCCAGCGTCCAAGACCTCGCATGCGAGCCCCGGGCCCTGCCGACTGGAGGCTTTCTCCCGTCCTGTACCGACCGCTCATCGCTTTAGGAATGCTGCATGTCCACCCCCACCGTCCGCGAACAATTCCTCGTCATCAGTGCCTTGGGGCCCAACCCCATGGAACTGGCCAACGTCCTCAGCCGCGCTGCCTTCGAAAACCGCTGCGCGGTGGTTACCTCGCGCCTGAGCCGCCACGGCGAAACCAGCGCCCTGGTGCTGCAGGTAGGCGGCAGCTGGGACGCCCTGGCCCGCCTTGAAGCCATGCTGCCAAGCCTGGGCAAGAAGCACGGCCTGACCCTGGACGTGGTGCGCAGCGCCGACCAGGAGGTACGCCCGCAGGCCCTGCCTTATGTGGCCTACGTCAGCGCCGCCTACCGCCCGGACATCATCAACGAGCTGTGCCAGTTCTTCCTCGACCACCGCGTCGAGCTGGAAGCCATGACGTGCGATACCTACCTGGCGCCGCAGACCGGCAGCAGCATGCTCAATGCCCAGTTCACCGTCATTTTGCCGGCCGGCACGCAAATCAGCTGGCTGCGTGACCAGTTCCTGGACTTTGCCGACGCCCTGAACCTCGATGCGCTGATCGAGCCATGGCGCCCACAGAACCCAATGTAAGGAAGCGATCATGGCTGTAGCACTCGACCAACCTGTAGCGCACTTCCAGGCCCAGGCCACCGGCGGGCAAACCGTGAGCCTGGCCGACCTCAAGGGCCGGCAGGTGGTGCTGTACTTCTACCCGAAGGACAGCACCCCGGGCTGCACCACCGAAGGCCAGGGCTTCCGCGACCAGCATGAAGCCTTTGCCGCGGCCAACACCGTGGTGTTCGGCGTGTCGCGTGACGGCCTGAAGTCGCACGAGAACTTCAAGGCCAAGCAAGGCTTCCCGTTCGAGCTGATCAGCGACAAGGACGAGGCCCTGTGCCAGCTGTTCGACGTGATCAAGCTGAAGAAGCTGTATGGCAAGGAGTACATGGGCGTCGATCGCAGCACCTTCCTGGTCGACAAGGACGGTGTGCTGCGCCAGGAATGGCGTGGGGTGAAGGTGCCCGGGCATGTGGATGCCGTGTTGGCAGCAGCTCAGGCACTGAACAAGGCTTGAGATCGTTGGGGGCGCTTTGCGCCCCTAACGCGACATGAGGCCGCTCCTACGCCGGGCGGGGGCGGCCGGCAGTACTGCGGGGCCGGGCCGGCATCATCGGAAATCGCGATGCCTGTAGGAGCGGCCTTGTGTCGCGATGGGCTGCAAAGCAGCCCCAAATTTACAGCATCGGTGACACAATAGGCTCCTGCCGCGGCCAGGCATCCAGCACAGCCTTGATCAGGGTCGCCAGCGGGATGGCGAAGAAGATCCCCCAGAACCCCCACAGCCCGCCAAACAACAACACCGCGCAAATGATCGCCACCGGGTGCAGGCTCACGGCCTCGGAAAACAGCAGCGGCACCAGCACGTTGCCATCCAGCGCCTGGATGATCGCGTACACCGTCATCAGGTAGATGAACTGATCGCCCCAGCCCCACTGGAACAGTGCAATCAGCGTGACCGGCACCGTTACCACTACCGCGCCCACATAGGGCACCACCACCGACAGCCCCACCAGCAACGCCAGCAGCGCAGCATAGTTGAGCCCAAGGCTGATGAACGCGATGTAGGTGGCAATGCCGCAGATCAGAATCTCGATGCCCTTGCCACGGATGTAGTTGGCGATCTGCCGGTTCATCTCGCTACCCACCCGGTTCAGCAGGGTGCGCTGGCGTGGCAGGTAGCCACTGACCCAGCGGCCGATGAGTTCGCGGTCCTTGAGGAAGAAGAACACCAAGATCGGCACCAGCACCAGGTAGATCATGGCATTGACCAGCAATGGCAGGCTGGACAGCGAGAAGGTCAGCGCCCATTGGCCAAATTTGCCGATTTCACCGCGCACCGATTCGATGGCATGCAGCACCTGCTCGTCCGACACCAGGTGCGGGTAACGCTCGGGCAACAACAGCAACAACGACTGCCACTTGCCGAGCATGCCCGGTAACTCGTTGAACAGGGTGATCAGCTGGTGCCACAACAGCGGCACCAACACCAGCATGAACAGCGCCAGCGCCCCCATGAACAGGGCAAATACCAGCATCACTGCCAACCGCGTGGGCACCCGCAAGCGCTCCAGGGCATTGACCAGGCCTTGCATGAGGAACGCCAGCACCATGCCCGCCAGCACCGGCGCGAGCATGCCACCCAGGGTTAGCACGGCCGTGAACGCCAGGAACAGCAAGACCGCCAGCACCACCGCTTCTTCATCGGAGAAGTAGCGCTGCACCCAGTCGCGAAGCACTTTGAACATTGACGATCCTTGGTAAAGACTCAGGCCTTGCGCAGCCAGTAGGTGTAGGTGCCGGCCTCGGCCGTTTCCTGCAGCAGGGTATGACCGGCCAACGTGGCGAAAGTGCGGAAGTCGCGCTGCGAGCCGGTGTCGGTGGCGATCACCTTGAGCACCGCGCCGCTGGCCAGGCGGTTGAGCTCCATCTTGGCCTTGAGTAGCGGCAAAGGGCAATTCAGCCCGCTGGCGTCGAGTACGGCGTCGCAGGTCAGGGTGTCACTCATTGCAGGGTCTCCAAAGGCATTGCCAGACTGCTTGTTGGCAGGGCTGCCTAGGATAGCGCCACTGGTCGCCAACGTGTGAGCCCGCTACAGTAGCTATCTTTGACACCGACGCGAGCTTCGTGCATGAAACTACTGCGCCCTACCCTGCTGACGCTGGCCTGCCTGTTGGCCCTCCCCGGCCATGCTGACGACCTGCCATCACTGGGTGACGCCAGCTCCGCGATCGTCTCGCCGCAGCAGGAACACCAGCTCGGCCGCGCCTGGCTGAGCCTGTTGCGCGGCCAGGTCAACCAGCTCAACGACCCGCAGCTCAAGGACTATGTCGAAACCAGCGTGTACAAGCTGGCCGAGACCAGCCAGCTGCAGGACCGGCGCCTGGAGTTCATCCTCATCGACAGCCGCGAGCTCAACGCCTTCGCTGCGCCCGGGGGCATTGTGGGGGTCAACGGCGGGCTGTTCCTCAACGCACAGACGGAAGGCGAATACGCCTCGGTGCTGGCGCACGAACTGGCGCACTTGTCGCAACGCCACTTCGCCCGCGGCGTCGAGGCCCAGCAACGCATGCAACTGCCGATGATGGCAGCGCTGCTGGCCGGGATCGTACTGGCGGCGGGGGGCGCTGGCGACGCCGGCATCGGCATGATCGCCGGCACCCAGGCGGCGGCCATTCAGGAGCAGCGCCGGTTCTCGCGGCAAAATGAACAGGAAGCGGACCGCATCGGCATCCTGAACCTGGAAAAGGCCGGCTACGACCCACGCAACATGCCAACCATGTTCGAGCGCCTGGCCCGCCAGTATCGCTATGACGCCAAGCCACCGGAGTTTCTGCTGACTCACCCGGTGACCGAGTCGCGGATCGCCGACACCCGCAACCGCGCCGACCAGGCGCCACCGGGCGGTATCGAAGACAGCGCACGCTACCAGCTGATTCGCGCCCGCGTGGCGCTTATCTACGAAGGCACCCCAGGGCTGGCGGCCAAGCGCTTCCGTGCCCAGCTCGACGAAGACCCCAAACTCGATGCTGCACGCTATGGCCTGGCCCTGGCGCAGATCAAGGGCGGCCAGCTGAACGAAGCGCGGGAAATGCTCAAGCCGCTACTGGCCAAAGCGCCCAACGACATCACCTACAACCTGGCGCAGATTGACCTGGACATCACCAACAACCGCCTGGCCGATGCCCAGCAGCGCGCCGAGCGCATGCAGCAGCTATACCCCGGCAACTACCCGCTGAAACAAGTGCGCGCCGATTTGCTGGTCAAGCTGAACAAGCCTGCCGAAGCCGAGAAAGTGCTGGACGAGCTGGTGAAAAGCCGGCCGGATGATCCGGACGTGTGGTACGACATGGCCGAGGTGCGCGGTTTGTCGGGCAATACCATCGGCTTGCACCGGGCGCGGGCAGAGTACTTCACCTTGGTGGGGGACTTTGACCAGGCGATCCAGCAGCTGGATTACGCCAAGCGCCGGGCCGGCGGGAATTTCCCGCTGGCTTCGCAGATTGACCAGCGCCAACGCGAGATCATGGAGCAGCAGCGCATGGTCCGGGACATGATGGGGCGCTGAGCCCCGGGGCGGCCGTGGGGCACGATCGGGCTGCTGTGCAGCAGCCCCCGGCCATTACGCCGCGTCGTGTTTGCTGACCGGCTGCTGGATGAACCGCAACATCCACTCGCCCACCAGGTCGCCCTGGTGCTCGCTGGCCAGGCTGGCCACCGCCTTCTGGTACACCTCGTCGCCCAGGTATTCCTGGCGCGCATCGAGCAGCGCGCGGGAGTAGTCGTGGACAAACTCCGGGTGGCCCTGGAAGCACAGCACCTGGTCGCGGATGTGATACGCCGCATTCGGGCAGAAATCGCTGGAGGCAATGACCGTGGCGCCTTCCGGCAGTTCGGTCACCTGGTCCTGGTGGCTGATCAGCAAGGTCAGCTCCGACACCTCAGGGTCCATCCACGGGGCGTGCGCCGCCAGCGAGTAGCGGTGAATGCCCACGCCCCAGCCCTTGTCGGCACGCTCGGCCTTGCCACCCAGGGTCAACGCCAGCAGCTGGTGGCCAAAACACACACCCAGCAATTTCTCGCCACGCGCGTAAAGCTTCAACAGGTAGGCCTTCAGCGTCTGGATCCAGGCATCGGTACCAAACGAGTCTGCCTTGCTGCCCGTGACCAGGTAGGCATCGAACACTTCGCTGTCGGCGGGGTAATCGCCGTTCATCACGTTGTACACACGAAACTCTGCGGCAATCGGCTGTCGCGAGAACAGCTGCTCGAACATCCTGCCGTAGCCCTGGTATTGCGCCGTCAATTCCGGCCGCAGAACATCGGTCTCAAGGATGCAGATGCGTAACGACATAGGATTAGTCCTGAACGACATGGGTGGGAATCTGCTGTAGAGCCTGACGCGAAAGGCACGTACAAGCAAGTAGGCGGCACTGACGAACGGTCACATTTTGTCGGCGCCCTATGGATGGCTGCGCCACCGTCTAGCGAGAGCATGCTAGCGAGATGGCACATGGCCTCATAGCCATGAGGCCTGAAAGTCTCGACTACTAGAACAAAGAGTTCTCGAACATGGATAACGCACGCCCTACTGTTGGTTGTATATCCACTCATAAAAGGCAGGCAGTTGCGGCGCCACACCACGCTACTGCGATCGACCCGAAGCGCGACAAGGAAGCCAACGGGTACTCAGGAATAACAACAAGAAGGCGGTCCGCCATGTTCAGACATTCGAAAATTCGCCAAGCCGGGCTTATTTTATTCGCTACTACATTGCTGCTGATCGTGCCGAACCTGACACGGTTGTTCGGCTGACTGCAGCAGTGGCGTCAACGGGCAGTGCGCAGGTAACCTGCTGGCCTCTTTGGTCGGAGTGTACCCATGCGCCATTGCCTTGCCCTGCTTGCGCTGCTGCTGAGCCTGCCACTGTCGGCGGCACAACTGCACCTTGAACTCGGCGCTACCCAGCGCCAGTGGAGCAGCGACGAACTGCTCAGCCACCCGCAAGCGCAGACCATCCGCATCGAGCAGGACGTAGCCTACAACAGCCCCATGCAGTACCGGGCGGTGCCGTTGGCTGCACTGTTGCCTGGCGTTACCGCCAGCGACCACCTGCAGGCGGTAGCGCTGGACGGTTTCGCCGCAGAAATGCCCGCTGCGCCGCTGTTGCAGAAAGGCCCGGCGCAGGCCTGGCTGGCCGTGGAAGACCCCAACCAACCTTGGCCACCGCTGGGTGCAGGCAAACCTGGCGCAGGGCCGTTCTACCTGGTGTGGACAGCAGCGCAGGCCGGCGGGATTCGCCCGGAGCAATGGCCATTCCAGATCGCAACCTTGCGCCAGCTCGCCCCGGTAGCGCAGCGGTACCCGGCATTGCTGCCCGACCCGACGCTACCCGCCGACAGCCCGGTACGCCAGGGCTTTGCCCTGTTCCAGCAAAACTGCATGGCCTGCCACCGCCTGAACGGTGCGGGGGATGCGCAGGTTGGGCCGGACTTGAATGTGCCGCACAACCCCACCGAATACTTTCAGCCGGGTTATTTGCGCATGTTGATCCGCGACCCGCAAAGCCTGCGGCAGTGGCCACAGGCGAAGATGCCGGGCTTTGCCGAAAGCGTGCTGAGCAACAAGGAGCTGGATGCGCTGCTGGGCTATTTGCAGCATATGGCCAAGCGCAAGCGTTAGTGGCTGCTTAGGGTAAACCCGCCCCTGCCTGGCGCGGGTGTGCCTGAGATGATGGCCACGCAGGGCTGCTAGGCCGTGAGCCGCTCGTGCTTGACCCCCCAACCCTCCACCTCGCCGCCATAGGGCGTCACCAACTGCTCGAAGGCCTCTTCAAAGTCGCCAATCCCGCAATAGGTGGCATACATGACCTTGCTCAGTTCCAGGTGCCAGCCACCGTCGCCCTCCTTCACCTGGGCATTGAGCGATTCGCCGCGAAACTGCCTGGCAGCACGGCGCGCCCCGGCTTCGTCGGGGAATACGGCATAGAACTCGATGGGGTGGATCTGGGTGAAGTCGAAACCGCCTGCTTTCATCTGGCGCAGGACGTTGCTGCTGATATCGTCGTTCTGGCTGCTCATGAAACGTCCTCCTGAATAATGCAATGGATAGACTTTCCGTGCTACTGCGCACCTGCCGGCAGCGGCCGGGCAGTACGAGCTGATGCAAGACGCGAATGTATGCGGTGCCAGCCCGCATAATAGGCGAGCACCTGCTGACAGCGTAGCGCCTGCCAAGGCACCACGCAAACGTGTAGGCTAGGGCTGTTCCTCAATGCTTTTGATCATTACGCCGCTGTGCTCACGAAGCCAGCGTGCGGTGGGGGAAATGCTGCGGTCCTGGAAGTCGTTGAGGTCCAGCTCGGCCATTACCGGAAACAGGTGAGAACGAATGGCCCTCGCCGCCTCTTCCTCGCTAGGACGATGCTCGGCTTTCAACACCAGAGTGGACGGTTCGCCCTTCTGGTCGGCAAAAATGACTTCCCACTCTTTCATCTAACGGACCCTCTGAGTCAAGGAACACAGGGTGTGTGTTACGCCTGAACAACTGACCTTGGGGCAGGGAGAATGTTCAGTAGGATGAAAGCGGCAGGCGCCGAAACGTGGGGCCCCCATCGCGACCCAGGGCCGCCCGCAGGGGTAGCGCCAGCACGAAGCTGGCGCAGCCACTGTGGCAGCGGGTGACCCGCGAGCTTTTACTTCGGCGTGCCGTGCACCACACCGGCGGTGTTGTCCAGCAGGCTCTTGGTGGCAGTCTGGATGTACGCTTCAAGCTGCTTGAGCAATTGCGGCTGGTCGGGGCTTTCGATCAGCTCGGCCTTGAACTCGCTGCCCAACTGGTAGCGGTACATGCGCGGGGTCATGTCCTTGGACTCGATCAGAATGCGGTCGCCCTGTACCAGGCCAACGATCTGTTCGCTGCCCGACGGCTTGATCATGCCCACGCCCTGGTCGCCCTCAGGCAGGTTGAGCAGGTCGCGCCCCCAGCACTGGTGGCGGGCCTTGCCACCCAGGCGGCCCATGATGGTCGGCACGATGTCGACCTGGGTGCCCACGGTGTGGTTGACCGCACCGAACTTCTCCTGAATGCCCGGGGCAATCAGCAGCAGCGGCACATTGAAGCGGCCCAGGTCCAGCTCGGTGACCTGCTGGTGGTTGCCGAAACCGTGGTCGCCAACGATCACGAACAGGGTGTCCTTGAAGTACGGCTCTTTGCGCGCCTTCTCGAAGAACTGGCCCAGCGCCCAGTCCGAATAACGCATGGCGGTCAGGTGCTCGTCCAGGCGGCCCTGGCCGGTCACCTTCTCGACGGGCAGGTCTTTGGGCAGCGCATACGGGGTGTGGTTGGACAGGGTCTGCAGCAACGCATAGATCGGCTTCTTGCCATCGTGCTTGGCCAGCTCCTCGTTGCCGCGGTCGAACATGTCCTGGTCGGACACGCCCCAGGTCGGGTCAGAGAACACCGGGTTGACGAAGTCGTTGCGGCCAATGAAGGTGGTCATGCCCTGGTTGCCGAAGAACCCGGACTGGTTGTCCCAGGCGAAGTCGCCGTTGTAGACGTAGACGTCGTCGTAGTCACGGGCGCTGAGCAGGGCTGGCAGGCCCGACAGCTTGTGGCCGCCTTCCGGGGTTTGCATCAGGTATTCGAAGCCCGGCAGGTTGGGGAAGCACGCCATGGTGGCGAACATGCCCTGGTGGGTGTGCGTGCCGTTGGAGAAGAAGCGGTCGAACAGCAGGCCCTCTTTGGCCAGCTTGTCGAAGTACGGGGTGATGTTGTTCGGGCTACCCAGCGCACCGACCGAGTGGCCGGCAAAGCTTTCCATCAGGATCACCACCACGTTCTTGACCGCCAGGGTGCGCTCGGCCGGCGGCAGGAAGTCGCGGCGCACGGCAGCTTCGTCGGCATCGACCAGGGTGTCGTTCGGGGTCAGCAATTGCTTGCGCACGGTTTCGGTGGCCAGGCCCTGCTCCAGTACCGGCTTCCAGATGTTGGCGCGGTCTTCGCCAAAGCGGCTCTTGGCGGCGTCGATCAGGGTCAGGGTGCCGTTCAGGCCCAGCTGGTTGACGAAGTTGGAGTCGGTGGTGAACGCATCGCCCCAGCGCATCGGCGGGCCTTGGCGCAGCGTGCCACGGGCGGCGACCACGGCCACCAGCAAGACCACCATGAACACGGCCAGGCGGTTGTACCACGGCGCCACGCGTTGTGCGCCCTGGCCCCGGGTGATGCGGTCGATGCCCTTGAACAGCAGGCTCAGCAGCCAGGTGCCGAAAGCCCAGGCCAACAGGTAGCGCACCACCGGGAAGCCGTACCAGAGCATGCTCAGTACGGTTTTCGGGTCTTCCTTGATGTACTGGAAGACCAGGCCGTTGAGGCGCTGGTGGAACTCGCGGTAGAAGTCCATTTCCATCAGGCCAAGGAACATCACCACGCTGGAGGTGAGTGTCAGCCAGAAACGGAACACCCCTCGCCGGGCCATGGCCCAGGGGCTGAGCATGGCCAGCAACAGCGGAATGCTGAGGTACACCACCACCCGCAGGTCGAAGCGCAAGCCATTGATGAAGCCTTCGGCGACGGTGGAGTAAGGGGTATCGCCGACCATATCGCTGTTGTAGACCAACAGCGCCAGGCGCACGAGGCTGAGCATCAGCATGATCACCAAGCCGCTGAGCAGCGTGTAGGCCAGGTGGGATTTCAGGGTGGGCGAGAACGGTGCTCGCGCGCCCCGTTGCTTCAAGGCGTCCGTGTTAGCCATGAATGGGAAGGTCCTAGGATTGCGGGTTGCGAAGAGGGCGTTGGCACTGGGCCAACGCAGCATTGTGCGGGTGCGGATTCTGTTTAAACCAATGTGAAAATTTTGTCACGGGGGTATTGCCGTTCATGTGGGCTGTAGGAGCGGCCTCGCGTCGCGATCGGGCGCAAAGCGGCCCCCAAAAATGTATGCCACCGTGCACGTTCAGGGCCGCTACGCGCCCCATCGCGACGCGAGGCCGCTCCTACAGGGGGCATGGAGCGGTCAGATCCGCACATTCCCCCGCGGCCCGGCGATGGCCCAGATCACCAGCCCCACCACGGGCAGCAGTGCGATCAGCAAAATCCACAACACCTTGCTGCCCACCTCGCTGCCGCTCTTGATCACGTTGAGGATGGCCCAGATGTCCAGCGCCAGAATGATCAGCCCAACCAGGCTGTTGAATGTCGACCCCATGCTTTGACTCCCTTTCAGAGGCTGTGCTGCACAGCATAGTCAGCTATCACGCCAATAGAAGGGAATCCTTGGCGGTGGCGGCAGGTCCCTGAGTAAACTGCCAGCAGCCATTGAACCGAGGTCCGCATGCCCGTCGCACAGCCGCAAAGCCCTACCCCACCCTCGCTGCGCAACGCCTGGCGCCAACAGGTCGTGAATGCCCCGTGGCTCAGCGCCGGAATGGCGCTAAGCCTGCTGGCGGTTTGTGCATTGCTGGCGGCCAGCTTCTGGAACGCGGTGAACGGCGACCATGCCGACAACCTGCACCTGGCGCTGCTGGGCGGGTTGTCCGGGTTCGGCGCCACGGCACTGGGGGCAGTGCTGGCGGTGGTGCTGCGCGATGTGAGCGCACGCACCCAGGACGTGATGCTGGGCTTCGCCGCCGGCATGATGCTGGCAGCCAGTTCGTTTTCGCTGATTCTGCCGGGGCTGGACGCCGCCCGCGAAATCACCGGCAGCGGCCCGGCGGCGGCGTTCACCGTGGTACTGGGCATGGGCCTGGGCGTGCTACTGATGCTGGGCCTGGACCGCTTCACCCCGCACGAGCATGAAAGCACCGGCCCGTGTGGCCCCGATGCCGAGCGCATCAACCGGGT
Organism: Pseudomonas sp. BJP69; assembly: GCF_007633355.1. Lineage (NCBI taxonomy): Bacteria > Pseudomonadati > Pseudomonadota > Gammaproteobacteria > Pseudomonadales > Pseudomonadaceae > Pseudomonas > Pseudomonas sp. BJP69. Next base: position 1,457,324 of record NZ_CP041933.1, on the reverse strand, counting down.
GTGGCTGTTCGTGCTGGCGATTACCTTGCACAACCTGCCGGAGGGCATGGCGATTGGCGTGAGCTTTGCCAACGGCGACCTGAACATCGGCCTGCCGCTGACCAGCGCCATTGCCATCCAGGACATCCCCGAAGGCCTGGCCGTGGCGCTGGCCTTGCGCGCTACCGGCTTGTCGAACTTCAAGGCCGCACTGGTGGCGATTGGTTCGGGGCTGATGGAACCGCTGGGGGCGGTGATCGGGCTGGGTATCTCGACCGGCTTCGCCCTCGCCTACCCCATCAGCATGGGCCTGGCGGCGGGGGCGATGATCTTCGTGGTCAGCCACGAAGTGATTCCCGAAACCCACCGCAACGGGCACCAGACGGCGGCGACCCTGGGGTTGATGGGTGGGTTTGCGGTCATGATGTTTCTGGATACCGCGCTGGGCTGAAGTTTTGGGTTGGCTGTACAGGCTCTATCGCTGGCAAGCCAGCTCCCACGGGGATCGCATCAGGGCTGACAGGTGTTTGCCACAAGGTATGCAGCGCCTGTTAGAGCGAGCGCCGCCCGCGCGGCGCATCGCGAGCTGCGCTCGCTCCTACGTTTGTTTCGGGCCAATTATTCCTGTGGGATTTGCGCGCGAACGCCTTGGCGCATGCCTCAAAATCGCGTCGTACGAACAAGGCGGTCGCGCGCACCTGGCACAGGGGTTACTGGCCCGAAACAAACGTAGGAGCGAGCGCAGCTCGCGATGCGCCGCGCGGGCGGCGCTCAATCTCACAGGCACTGAAGATGCAGCGGCTACCCTTGCCAGGAACCATAGAATCTCCCACAGGGATCGCATCAGGGCTGACAGGTGTTTGCCACACGCGCTGAAGATGCAGTGGCGAGCACCTGGCATGATGCATTGCCAGAAACCATAGAGTCCCACAGGAGCAGCACTGGGTTCGAACGCTGTGGTGGTGCTGTGGGAACTGGCTTACGCGCCACAGGGGCCATCAGCCTTCAGACATGCACGGCAACTTTCAGGGCTTCAAGGGCTGGCTCGACCTTGATCCCCAGCTCCGCGCCCAGTTCCAGCACCCGCGCCAGGTCGTGCTGGCCCACCATCACCATCTGCAGCTCGTCATCCAGCAATTGGCTGAAGTTCAGTAGCACATAACCGCCGGCTTCCTTGTTCAGCGCGCCCATCTGCACCTGAATGCGGTTCAAGGCAGTCAGCGGCTCGGTGCGGGCCAGTTGTTTGGGCTTGAGGGTGAACGGCACGCTGCTGTCGAACGAGTCGCTGATCTGCTGGAACAGCGCCTGGTAGCTGTCGGCCTGGAACACCACGGTGTCCGGCAGGCTGCCCAGCACCACCCATTCGCCCAGCGGGATCGGGAAGGTGTCGTCGTAGTTGATATCAGGGTTGGCGGCGAGGAACGCGGCCGGGTCGGCGTAAGCCTGGGCGGCCTCGTCGGCGATGCGCTCGATGTCGGCCTCGCGCATGCAGCCAGCGCCAATGAGGCTGATGAATTCGAGCAACTGAGTTTTCATGAGGGGGGCCTGCGGCGGGTGAAAGTCGCCAAGGATAGCCGCAAATGCCCCCAGGCCGTTAGCCGGCCTGCACTTGCAGGCGTGCTGCGGTATCCACCGCGCCCATGGTGCGCGCGGCCATCAGCGCGGTGGCCCCGCGGGCGTCCTGGCGCGCCGGGTCGGCGCCCTCGGCCAACAGGTAATCGAGTATCTCGCAGCGGTTGAACATGGCCGCCAGCATCAGCGCCGTGCGCCCATCCTGGGCCGCTGCGTCTACCGGCACGCCGTGCTCGAGCAACAGGCGGATCATTGCCAGGTCACCCTTGAAGGCGGCACCGGCGATCGGCAACTGGCCGTTGTCGTTGGCAATCAGCGGGTCGGCGCCGTGGGCAAGCAGCACACGCACTGCGTCATGGTGACCGTGGTAGCTGGCCAGCATGACCAGGGTGTCCCCTTTGTGGTTACGCAGGTTGGCCGGCAGGCCGCTGGCGAGCAAGCGCTCGAGCATCTCGGCATCGCCCTGGCGGGCCCGTTCGAACACCTGCTCGGCAAAGGCTGCGGTTTCGTCATCGGTCATGGTGGCGTGTGCGGCTTGGCTGGTCATCGGGAACCTCCTTGCGTAAATGATTGCCCAAGTGTTTGTCAGGCACGCAATTGCGGTCAAAGGTTCATATTCTATTGCGCCGATAGCCACCGCCCGCTTCGTGCAAATTGCACTGTGCAAAATGCACGACCTTGCAAGCTGCACGGAAGCGCTTCTGCAAAAGCATTGTAAGCCACTGAATTTAAAGGAATTTTCATGAATTCAGATTCTGGCACGGTCACTGCAACTACCTACTCATGTCTGCCACACAACAGCCAGGAGTTGCTATGGACCTTATTCAGCAAAAATTCGTCTCGGTATTTTCGGCCTACGAAGTGACCACCCAGGCTCGCCCAGACGGCGGCGTGCTGCTGACCCTGCGTGCGGCTGATGGCAAAGTGACCCGACGCGTACTGACCTATGGGCAATTGCACAGCGCCGAGCAGCTGTCGTGGGCCATCAGTGCCATCCGCCGTGACCTGGCTGAGCAGGCCAGTGAACTGCCGGTGATCTCGATGTTGCAGAGCCAGCAACGGTTTGCCTTGCCGACCTACCGCTGAATGCTGTTGAGATAACTCAGCCCTATGGGCTGCGTTGTCGCGCAGAGAGCTTGTGTGGGAGCGGGCGTGCCCGCTCCCCACAAAGCGAAGAGGCCGGTGCAGGCATTACAACTCGTCAATGCCCAGAAATGCCCGCGCACTTAGATCCCCGGTAAACCTCGCCTGCGCACCCTGCTCGCTGCCATACAAACGCAAGGCCAGGCAGAACGGCGCCTCACCCAGCTCGACCCAGCGCCGCGTGCCAGCCGGCACGTGCAATTGATCCCCCTTCTCACACAACACCGAATACACCCACTCGCCCACCCGCAGCCCCACTTGCGCGCGCCCGCTGATCACGGCGAAGACCTCGTCGGCGTCATGCACGTGTTCATCGCGCACATCAACCTGCGTCGGGTCCTGGCCGTCACGGTTGAGCAGTACGAATGCCTTGCTGCCCTGCGCGGTCATCAGCTGGTCGAGGTACGCGCGGCACGCCGTCAACACCTCGTCCTGCGCACTGCCCGGGCGCACCCGCACACCAGGTTCGGCATGCTCAAAATGCACCCCGTGTTCAGCCAGGGTTGCGGCGATGTCATCGTGGTGGGTCAACACCTTGTGCGGCAATGCCGGGCTGGCGGTGTGGAAAACGCTGAGAATGCTCATCAGGGGCGGGTCCTGGTCGGTTGCGAACAAAGGCCAATGATAACGGCTGCAGCCAAGGCTGCGGCACTGGCCATACCAAAGGTGAAGCTGGGCCCCAGCAGTTTCCAGCTGTAACCCGAATACAACGCTCCCAACGCGCCGCCGGTACCCGACAGCGCGGCGTAGAAGGCTTGGCCCTGGCCCTGCTGGCGAGCGCCGAAGCTGGCCTGCACGAACGCGATGCTGGCGGCGTGGAAACAGCCGAACGTGGCCGCATGCAGCAGCTGGGCGAAAACCAGCACCGCCGGTTCGGCCGCCAAATTGCCCAACAGCAGCCAGCGCACGGCGGCCAGCAGGAAACTGGCCAGCAACACACGTTGCACGCTGAAACGGGCGAACAGGCGGCTCATGCCCATGAACATCAACACCTCGGCCACTACCCCCAGTGCCCACAGCAAACCGATGGCGCCACGGCTGTAGCCCAGGTGTTCCAGGTGCAGGGTAAGGAAGGTGTAGTACGGGCCGTGGCTGAGCTGCATCAGCGCCACGCAGGCATAGAAGGCGATCACCCCGGGCGCACGCAGTTGGCGCAGGAAGCCGCCGGCAGCGCTGCGCTCGCCCTGCTCCACCGGCTGGGCATTGGGCACCCACAGGCTGGCGGCGACGATACCGCCCATGATGATGACCAGCGCCAGCGGGTAGATGTCCAGGCTCAGCCACTCGAATACACGGCCCAACCCCACCACGGTGAGGATGAAGCCGATCGAGCCCCACAGGCGCACCTGGCTGTAGCGTGCCGTTTGCCCATGCAGGTGGGCCAGGGTGATGACCTCGAACTGCGGCAGTACCGCGTGCCAGAAGAACGCATGCAGGGCCATTACCAGCGCCAGCCAGGCGTAGCTTTTGCCGAAGAACACCAGGGAGAAGCTGGCCAGCGTGCACAGCGCACCCAGGCGCACGATCAGCAGGCGCTGACCACTGCGGTCGCCCAGCCAGCCCCACAGGTTGGGGGCAATGCAGCGCATCAGCATAGGGATGGCCACCAGCTCGCCGATGCGCGCCGGGCTAAAGCCCAGGTGGTCGAAGTAAAGGGCCAGGAACGGCGCGGTGGAACCGAGCAGGGCGAAATAGAACAGGTAGAAGCTGGACAGGCGCCAGTAAGGGATGGGTTGCATGAGGTGGCCTTGTTGGGGGCCTGTAGCGGCCCTATCGCTGGCAAGCCAGCTCCCACAGGGATCGCATCAGGGCTGACAGGTGTTTGTCAGAAGATATGCAGCGCCTGTGAGAGCGAGCGCCGCCCGCGCGGCGCATCGCGAGCTGCGCTCGCTCCTACGTTTGTTTCGGGCCAATTATGCCTGTGGGATTTGTGCGCGAACACCTTGGCGCATACCTCAATATCGCGCCGTACAAACAAGGCGGTCGCGCGCACCCGGCACAGGGGTTACTGGCCCGAAACAAACGTAGGAGCGAGCGCAGCTCGCGATGCGCCGCGCGGGCGGCGCTCGATCTCACAGGCACTGAAGATACTGCGGCTACCCTTGCCAAAAACCATAGAATCTCCCACAGGTGGCCCACAATGTTCTGGTTTGTGGTGACCCTGTGGGAGCTGGCTTGCCAGCGATGGGGCCGGTGCAGGCTGATCAGCGCTGGCCCAGCACCGGGGTAGTCACCTGCACATCGGCATTTTGGGCACGGTGGCGCAGCAGGTGGTCCATCAGGGCAATGGCCATCATCGCTTCGGCGATCGGCGTGGCACGAATACCCACGCACGGGTCGTGGCGGCCCTTGGTGATCACCTCGACCGGGTTGCCATCCACGTCGATGGAACGCCCCGGGGTGGTGATGCTGGACGTCGGCTTCAGCGCCAGGTGGGCCACGATGGGCTGCCCCGAGGAAATGCCACCCAGAATGCCGCCGGCATTGTTGCTGAGGAAGCCCTCAGGGGTCAGCTCGTCACGGTGCTCGGTGCCCCGCTGGGCCACGCTGGCGAAACCGGCGCCGATTTCAACGCCCTTGACCGCGTTGATGCTCATCAGCGCGTGGGCCAGTTCGGCGTCGAGGCGGTCGAAAATCGGCTCGCCCAGGCCAGGCATCACGCCTTCGGCAACCACGGTGATCTTGGCGCCCACCGAATCCTGGTCACGGCGCAGTTGGTCCATGTACGCCTCCAGCTCCGGCACCTTGTCTGGGTCGGGGCTGAAGAAGGCATTCTGCTCCACCGATTCCCAGGTTTTGAACGGGATTTCGATCGGCCCCAGCTGGCTCATGTAGCCGCGCACGGTGATGCCCTGGCTGGCCAGGAACTTCTTGGCGATGGCACCGGCGGCCACGCGCATGGCGGTTTCGCGGGCCGAGCTGCGGCCGCCGCCGCGGTAATCGCGCAGGCCGTACTTGTGGTGGTAGGTGTAGTCGGCGTGGGCCGGGCGGAACAGGTCCTTGATAGCGGAGTAGTCCTTCGACTTCTGGTCGGTGTTGCGGATCAACAGCCCAATCGAGCAACCGGTGGTGCGCCCTTCGAATACGCCGGACAGAATCTCCACCTCGTCGGCTTCCTGGCGCTGAGTGGTGTGCCGGCTGGTGCCGGGCTTGCGCCGGTCCAGGTCGTGCTGCAGGTCGGCGAGGGAAATTTCCAGGCCCGGTGGGCACCCGTCGACAATGGCGACCAACGCCGGGCCGTGGCTTTCGCCAGCGGTGGTGACAGTGAACAGCTTGCCGTAGGTATTGCCGGACATGGACGCTCCGCGAGATCTGCCTGAAATGGACGAAAGCGGCAGTATACAGATGGTTTGATCGCCTGTGCTGGCCCTTTCGCGGGCACGCCCGCTCCCACAGATATCACCCTGTGGGAGCGGGCGTGCCCGCGAAGAGGCCAAACCTGCCAAGCCCCCCAGAACCTTCCCCAAAACATTGGGTCAAACCCACATCTCCCCATGTAGTACCGCATGATGTCGCGCCTTGTCGCCTTGTTCCTCTTGCTGTGCACCGGCCTGGCCCAGGCCGCCGCACCCACCGTGCTGCAACGCCCCATCGACCTCGACACCGGCCAGGGCGTGCTGCACGGCAGTTTGCTGCTCCCGCAGCAAGCCACACCGCCGCCGGTGGTGCTGATCATTGCCGGCTCTGGCCCTACCGACCGTGACGGCAACAACCCAGCCTCGGGCAGGGTCGACAACCTCAAGCGCCTGGCCCTGCTGCTGGCCAACGAACACATTGCCAGCGTGCGCTACGACAAGCGTGGCGTGGCTGCCAGCCAGCCTGCCGCACCCGATGAGCGGGACTTGAGCGTGGAGCGCTATGTGGCCGACGTGGTCGCCTGGAGCCACAAGCTCAAGGCCGACCCACGCTTTGGCCCGCTGATCCTGATCGGCCACAGTGAAGGTGCGCTGATTGCCAGCCTGGCCGCCGAACAGGCCGGGGCCAGCGCCGTGATTACCCTGGCCGGCAGCGGCCGGCCAATGGCCGACGTATTGCGCGAGCAGCTGGCCCAGCGCCTGCCGCCGGCGCAACTGGCCGGTGGCAGCGCCCTGCTCGACCGCCTGCAGGCCGGGCAAACCAGCCTGGACGTGCCTGCACCGCTGCGCCAGGTGTTCCGCCCTAGTGTGCAGCCCTACCTGATTACCCTGTTCCGGCAAAACCCCGCCGCCGCCTTCGCCCGCCTGCCGATGCCGGCGCTGATCGTGCAGGGGCGCAACGATGTGCAGGTGGACGTGGCCGACGCCGAACGGCTCAAGGCAGCCAAGCCGGATGCGCAGTTGGTGTTGATCGACGGCATGAACCATATGCTGCGTATCAGCCCCAAAGACATGAGCCAGCAACGCGACAGCTACCTCAACCCTGAGTTGCCCCTGGCCCGCGAACTGGGTGAGCGAATCGTGACCTTCATCCAGCATTTGCCTTCGGCCTGAGGCAACGGCCTCAGGTCTGCGGCCTGCCTGCCGATACAGCAGGCATAGCCGAGGACCAGCCCCGATGACCATTGCCCCCGCCGCCGCAGAGCCGGCCGAAGAGCCCCAGGACAACCCCGCCCAGCCCTGGGCCGACCTGCCGGTCGAACACTTCCAGCTATTGCGCCTGGCCGCGCTGCCCACCGACCGCAGCACCGGCGCCCGGCCGCTGCGCTTTGTGCAGTTCGGCTATGCCGAGCGCCATGACAAGGCCCACAGCCTGCTGCGCATGGAGATCCAGTTGCCTGGGCAGAAGGTACACAAGGTACAGAACCGCCTGGACATACGCGTGGACCATGCCGAACGCCGGGTGCGTATCGGCAACGCCCAGGGCTTGCAGCTGGAGCCGGTCAACCGCGGCATCGGCCGCTTCCTGCTGGCCCAGGCCGCGCAGTGGTTGCAGCGCAAATGGTCGCATTACCAGGTCGAGGGCATGCCCCTGCCGAACAAAGACGCGCTGAACGAAGACTCACGCCTGCGCCGTGACCACTGCCTGCGTGGTGTGGGCATCGAGGTGGAGTACGAAGACGCCCAGCATCTGAAGGGCCGCACGGTGGAAATGCCTGTGGGGCAGTTGAAAGCAGCCTGGAGCAATGAACGGCTGCAACGGGTGGCTATCCTTGATGCGGCCAGCTTGCTGCAGCATGCAGACCAGCAGTTGCAGGAAAAAGACGCACAGCTGCGCGAGCGTGATGAGCGGGTGGCCAAGTACCAGCGTGAAGATGGCGGGCTGCGCTTTACCATTACGTGCCTGGTGGCGTTTGCGGTGTTTCAGGCGGGGCTGCTGATCTGGATCGCAACCCGTTAAGACCGCGTTGCCCGCCCCCACATGGATCGGTGATATACCTGTGGGAGCGGGCGTGCCCGCGAATGGGCTGCAAAGCAGCCCCGTTCGGAATCAGACGCGGCCCTTGAACAGCTCCTGGTGCTGGCGGCACTGCTCAGCGGTCAGCATGAACACCCCATGCCCGCCGCGCTCGAACTCCAGCCAGGCAAAGTCCACCTCGGGGTACAGCGCCTCCACATGCACTTGGCTGTTGCCCACTTCGACAATCAGCAAGCCTTTTTCGGTGAGGTGGTCGGCCGCTTCGGCCAGCATGCGCCGCACCAGGTCCAGCCCATCATTGCCACAGGCCAGGCCCAGCTCCGGCTCGTGGTGGTACTCGGCCGGCATGTCGTCGAAGTCTTCGGCGTCGACATACGGCGGGTTGGACAGGATCAGGTCGAAGCGCTGCCCCGGCAAGCCGGCAAAACCGTCGCCCTGCACGGTGTACACACGGGCGTCCAGGCCATGGCGCTCGATGTTCTGGTTGGCCACTTCAAGGGCCTGGAACGACAGGTCGGCCAGCACCACTTCGGCCTCGGGGAACACGTCGGCGGCGACGATGCCGATGCAGCCCGAACCGGTGCACAGGTCCAGAATGCGTGCCGGCTCGTTGGCCAACCACGGCTCGAAGCGCTTTTCGATCAGCTCGCCAATGGGTGAGCGCGGCACCAGCACGCGCTCGTCGACAATGAACGACATGCCGCAGAACCAGGCCTCGCCCAACAGGTAGGCAGTTGGCACGCGCTCTTCGATACGGCGCTTGAGCAGGTGCTGCAGGCGCACCCGCTCGTCGTCTTCGAGCATGCAGTCCAGGTAGCTGTCGGCCACCTCCCATGGCAGGTGCACCGCACCCAGCACCAGCAGACGGGCTTCGTCCCAGGCATTGTCGGCACCATGGCCGAAGAACAGGTCATGCTCATGGAAGCGGCTGACTGCCCAGCGGATGTAGTCGCGCAGGGTGCGCAGGCGGGATGTGATCACGGGGTACTCCTAATTCAGAACGGACAAAAGTCTAACAGCCTGGGGCACAGATTTGTTCCATCGCAGCGTTGCCGGGCTAGTCACAGGCCAGTAACCATGCCACTTGCGTTGTCAACCATTCCCATTGGCGCCAATGCAGGGGAGAATAGGTGCACAAAAGCCCTACCAAGGAGCCCTTGATGTCCGTTCCAACCACGATGTTCCGCCTCACTGGCCGCGATTACCCGCCGGCCAAGCTGAGCCACGCCAGCCTGATCATCATCGATGCGCAAAAGGAGTACCTCAGTGGGCCCCTGCAGTTGTCGGGCATGGACGAGGCCGTGGCCAACATCGCCAGGTTGCTCGACGCCGCGCGCAAAAGCGGCCGTCCGATCATCCATGTTCGCCACCTGGGCACGGTGGGTGGCCGTTTCGACCCACAGGGGCCCGCTGGCCAGTTCATTCCAGGGCTGGAGCCGCTGGAGGGCGAAATCGTCATCGAAAAGCGCATGCCCAATGCCTTCAAGAACACCAAGCTGCACGAAACGCTGCAGGAGCTGGGGCACCTGGACCTGATCGTGTGCGGTTTCATGAGCCATTCCAGCGTCAGCACCACCGTGCGCCGCGCCAAAGACTATGGTTACCGGTGCACACTGGTAGAAGACGCTTCGGCGACCCGCGACCTGGCGTTCAAGGATGGGGTCATACCGGCCGCGCAGATTCACCAGTGCGAAATGGCCGTGATGGCCGACAACTTCGCTTGCGTGGCCCCAACCGCCAGCCTGATCTGAGGCCCTGGCACGACCGCCCGGCAGCCGGGCGGAACCCAAGGGGCGGCGGCAGGTCGAATTCCGGATATCCACAGAGGAGAGCGGAATGAAGCTCAAAGGCAGTTTCGACGCCAAGCGCCTGCGCCCGCGCCAACCGCGTAACTGGGGCGCCCGCCTGGCGGCCGGGCTGTCCGCCCTGCTGGCGACCCTGGGCGTACTGCTGGCCATGGCCGGCATCGCCGGCTTGCTCGGCAACTACCCTGCCCTGCAGGAACTCAACGCCAACAAGGCGTTGTCCAGCATCGTTACCGTGGCTGGTTTGCTGCTGCTGTGGCTGGGCGTGCGCTTGTGGCGGCGCAGCCGCATTCGCCTGCGGCGCGGGCGTGAGCTGAACCTGTCGCCGCACTTGATGAAGAAGCATGATTGAGGGTTTTGTATTGGCTGCATAAAGCCCCCACAGTCGCGTAAACTACGCCGCCCACGTGGAGGCACCATGCAAGACGACGATTTTTCCCTGTTCAAGGCCGAAGTGCGCGGCGTAAAGCCGATCCGCCACGACCGCGCCGAAGTCGGCAAGCCCAAGGCCGACCGCCAGCAGCTGGCCGGCCTGCGCCAGGCGGCGACCGTTCGCAGTGACAAGGCGCTGGTCATCGACGGTATGTCTGACCAGTTCGTGATCGACGTGGGCGCCGAAGACGAACTGATGTGGCGCCGCGACGGCGTGCAGGAAACCCAGCTGCGCAAGCTGAAACTGGGGCAGATCCCGTTCGAGGGCAGCCTCGACCTGCATGGCATGACCGTGGAGAAGGCCCGCGAAACCCTGTGGGCCTTCATCGCCGAAGCCACCAAGCTGGAAGTGCGCTGCGTGCGCGTGACCCATGGCAAGGCTGCGCGCCTGGACGGCAAGCGGCCGATGATCAAAAGCCACGTCAACACCTGGCTGCGCCAGCACCCGCAGGTGCTTGGCTTTGCCTCGTGCAGTGCCCGCCACGGCGGCACCGGTGCCGTGTATGTGATGCTCAAGCGAACCATGCTCGAAGGCCGCGACGAGTAACGCCGCGCTTGCAGCGCCGCGCGCGCCGCCGTAACCTTCGTTTTTGCGATTTTTTCCCAAGGTAGATCCATGTCCCTGGAACAGAACTACACCGAGATCCTCAGCCAGCTTGGCGAGGACGTCTCCCGCGAGGGCCTGCTCGACACGCCCAAGCGGGCTGCAAAGGCGATGAAGTACCTTTGCCGCGGTTATGAGCAAACACTGGAAGAAGTGACCAACAACGCGTTGTTCAGCTCTGACAACAGCGAAATGGTACTGGTCCGGGACATCGAGCTGTATTCGATGTGCGAACACCACATGCTGCCGTTCATCGGCAAGGCGCACGTGGCCTACCTGCCCAAAGGCAAGGTGCTGGGCCTGTCGAAGGTCGCGCGCATCGTCGACATGTTCGCCCGCCGCCTGCAAATTCAGGAAAACCTCAGCCGCCAGGTGGCCGAGGCCATCCTGCAGGTTACCGGTGCCGCCGGCGTGGCCGTGGTGATAGAAGCCAAGCACATGTGCATGATGATGCGCGGTGTGGAAAAACAGAACTCGACCATGATCACCTCGGTGATGCTGGGCGAATTCCGCGACAACGCCGCCACCCGCAGCGAGTTCCTCAGCCTGATCAAGTAATTGGCTGCAGACCCCGAGCCGACCCTTGCAGGTCGGCTTTTGCATTTCAGGAGTTGCCCATGATCGTCAAAGCCCTGCGGGTTGGCCTCGGCCAAGTCATCGTGTTTGCAGACTGGGTCAGCCGCCCGGCCAAGCGCAAGCGCGACGCCGCCGCCCAGGCCCGCGTCGACCAGGCGGCCAAGGGCCTGGCGCTGTACCAGTTCCATGCCTGCCCGTTCTGCGTCAAGACCCGCCGCACCCTTCACCGCCTGAACGTACCGGTGGCGCTGCGTGATGCCAAGAACGACTCGGCGCACCGCCAGGCCCTGCAAGAAGGTGGCGGCCGGGTGAAAGTGCCGTGCCTGCGCATTGAAGAAGCGGGCAAGGTGACCTGGATGTATGAGTCCAAGGCCATCATTGCCTACCTGGATGAGCGGTTTGCCTCGGCCTGACAGGTTTCAGCTTTCCTGTACTGGCCCTATCGCCGGCAAGCCAGCTCCCACAGGGATCGCCTTAGGGCTGACAGGTGTTTGCCACAAGGTATGGCAGCGCCTGTTAGAGCGAGCGCCGCCCGCGCGGCGCAATCGCGAGCTGCGCTCGCTCCTACGTTTGTTTCGGGCCAATTATTCCTGTGGGATTCGCGCGCGAACGCCTTGGTGCATGCCTCAATATCGCGCCGTACAAACAAGGCGGCCGCGCGCGCCTGTCACAGGCGTTACTGGCCCGAAACAAACGTAGGAGCGAGCGCAGCTCGCGATTGCGCCGCGCGGGCGGCGCTCGATCTCACAGGCGCTGAAGATGCTCCGGCTACCCTTGCCAGGAACCATAGAATCTCCCACACAACAATACCTAACATATTGATTGTGGGAGCTGGCTTGCCAGCGATGGGGCCGGTACAGGTTAGCGGTCAACCCACCATCGGCACATGCCCTGGGTGGCTGGCAACCCGCGCCAGCCAGGCGCGAACGGCAGGGTAATCGGCCAGGTCGAACCCGCCCTGATGGGCCACATGGGTGTAGGCATACAACGCCACATCGGCAATCGAATACTGCTCACCGACCAGGTACGGGGTCATCTGCAGCTGGCGTTCCATCACCTTCAAGGCCTTGTAGCCGCCCTTGTGCAGCTTTTTGTATTCCTCCATACGCTCATCTGGCAGCCCCAGGTAAAACTGGATGAAACGCGCCACGGCAATGTACGGCTCGTGGCTGTACTGCTCGAAGAACTGCCACTGCAACACCTGGGTGCGCAGGCGCGGCTCGCTGGGCAGGAATGTACTGCCATCGGCCAGGAAATTGAGAATGGCGTTGGACTCCCACAGGTAAGTGCCGTCTTCCAGCTCCAGCACCGGCACCTTGCCATTGGGGTTCATCGCCAGAAACGCCGGCGTTTCGGTCTCGCCCTTGAGAATGTCCACCGGGTGCCATTCGTACGGCCGGCCCAGCAGGCTCAACATCAACTTGACCTTGTAGCAGTTACCCGACTGGTAGTCGCCATAAACCTTGTACATCGCCCCTCCCTGCAAAGCAGTTTTGCAATTGCGCCCAATAGTTGGCGACTGTACGGCTAAAAGCAATGGCCGCTGTATGGCAAGGATCCACCTTGCTGGCTGTAGTCTGAAAAAACTGCTTACACCTTTACAAGGACTTTGTTCATGACCAATGCCACTTCCGCACGCCTGCGGCCCCTGGCAGACAGCGCCCCGTCGGCGGTGGTCGCCGGCTTCATCGCCATGCTCACCGGTTATACCAGCTCGCTGGTGCTGATGTTCCAGGCCGGCCAGGCGGCCGGGCTGACCACTGCGCAGATCTCGTCGTGGATTTGGGCGCTGTCGATTGGCATGGCGGTGTGCAGTATCGGCCTGTCATTGCGCTACCGCACCCCCATCACCATTGCCTGGTCCACCCCCGGCGCAGCGCTGCTGATCACCAGCCTGGGCGGGGTCAGCTACGGCGAGGCCATTGGCGCCTACATCACCTGTGCGGTGCTGGTGCTGGTGTGCGGGCTGACCGGCAGCTTCGAGCGCCTGGTCAAACGCATTCCGGCGTCGCTGGCTTCGGCGTTGCTGGCGGGCATCCTGTTCAAGATCGGCAGCGAAATTTTCGTGGCGGCGCAGCACCGTACCCTGCTGGTGTTGGGCATGTTCTTCAGCTACCTGCTGGTCAAGCGGCTGTCGCCGCGCTACTGCGTGCTGGCGGCCTTGCTGGTGGGTACCGCACTGTCGGGCGCGCTGGGCCTGCTGGACTTCAGCGGCTTCCACCTGGAAGTGGCCAAGCCGGTGTGGACCACGCCGAGCTTCTCGCTGGCCGCCACCATCAGCATCGGCATTCCGCTGTTCGTGGTGGCCATGACTTCGCAGAACATGCCTGGCGTGGCCGTGCTGCGCGCCGACGGGTACCAGGTACCGGCCTCGCCACTGATCTCGGCTACCGGTTTTGCCTCGCTGCTGCTGGCGCCGTTTGGCTCGCACGGGGTCAACCTGGCGGCGATCAGCGCGGCCATCTGCACTGGGCCGCATGCCCATGAAGACCCCAGCAAACGCTACACCGCAGCGGTGTGGTGCGGGATTTTCTACGGCATCGCCGGGGTGTTCGGGGCGACCCTGGCAGCGCTGTTTGCCGCGTTGCCGAAAGAGCTGGTGCTGTCGATTGCGGCGCTGGCGCTGTTTGGCTCGATCATGAACGGGCTGACGGTTGCCATGAGCGAAGCGCGCGAGCGTGAGGCGGCGGTGATTACCTTCATGGTGACGGCGTCGGGGCTGACCCTGTTCTCCATCGGGTCGGCGTTCTGGGGGATTGTGGCGGGGGTTTTGGCCTTGGTGATTCTTAACCCGCGCAAGGCCTGAAGGTCATTATTGCCTGTACCGGCCCTATCGCTGGCAAGCCAGCTCCCACGGAGTGGACTGCCCCCAATAAGTTGGACAGTTTCAGCTAGCAGCCCCTGCAGCATGAGCCCTGTATTTCACAGGGCTCATGCCATTGAGCTTTAGCTTGATGCGGTCATGGTTGTAGTAGTGGATGTACTCATCCAGACCGGCTTTCAGTTCTTCAACGCTCTTGAAGCGCTGCGGGTAGAAAAATTCGGACTTAAGCGTACCAAAAAAGCTCTCCATAGCCGCATTATCCAAGCAGTTTCCTTTACGTGACATGCTCTGCTTCACCCCTTGCTCGGCCAGCTTGTGGCGGTACTGCGAGTGTTGGTAGTGCCAGCCTTGATCCGAGTGGAGTACCAGTTTCGGCTTGTTTCCCAGGCGCTTGAAGGCCTTGCCCAGCATGTTGGTGACCAGCCCAAGGCATGGCCTGCTGGCCACTTCGTAGGCCACAATTTCGGCGTTGTACAAGTCCATCACGGGGGAGAGGTAGACTTTTTCCTGAGCCACTTTGAACTCGGTCACATCGGTCACCCACTTCTGATTCGGGCGCTGCGCGATAAAGTTTCGCTCCAGCAGGTTGGGCGCGATGGTGCCGACGACACCCTTGTACGACCGATATTTTTTCGGCCGCACGAGTGAGCGAAGATCAAGCTCGATCATCAAACGCTCCACCACTTTTTTGTTAACCAAGGTCCCGCCATTGCGGATCACGATCGCAACGCGCCGGTAACCGTAAAGCCCTTTTTCCTCGTGATAGACACGCTGAATCATCTGCTTCAGAGCAGCATGCTTATCAGGTTTGGCCTGCGCTTGAAGCTGGTAATAGAACGTACTGCGCGGCAGATCCGCCAACTCCAGAACAGCGGCCAAGGGAAACCTGTCCTTGAGCGCAGACACGATCAGGGTTTTTTGGGCTGCCTTCGCTCCTGCTTCTTCAACTCTTCCAGCTTTTTTAGGTAAGCGTTCTCCATGCGCAGCCATTCAAGCTCAGCCAGCAACTGGTCGCGGCTTTTATCGGTGTCATCAGAGGTTGTGGGTTTGATGGGGTAAGGCTTTTTCGACATGGCAGCAGGTTTTCTTCTCTTGGGAGCAGGCGAAGCCGGACTTCCACTGTAGTACTGCCGCGCCCAAATGCCTATCTGCGAAGACTGACCAAGACCGAAATGGGCGGCGGTCTGGCGCAAGGAAAGCTGATGCTTGTGCATGTACTCAAGGACTGAGCGCTTATAGGTCGCACTGTACCGCTGGCCTGGTTTACGCAGACTGAACTGGCCATGTTTCTGGAAGCTGGAGACCCAGCGCCGCAGCAGGCTGAAGTCCACTGCAAGTCGCTGGGCTACTTTTCGGAAACCTTCACCACCCTCCAGGTAGGCATGAACGGCGGTAAGCTTGAATTGGTCTGAGTACTTGCTCATATGGACACCCCAAGAAATTGGATTGGTGTCCAACTTCTTGGGGGCAGTCCAGGGATCGCATCAGGGCTGACAGGTGTTTGCCACAAGGTATGCAGCGCCTGTTAGAGCGAGCGCCGCCCGCGCGGCGCATCGCGAGCTGCGCTCGCTCCTACGTTTGTTTCGGGCCAATTATTCCTGTGGGATTTGCGCGCGAACGCCTTGGCGCATGCCTCAAAAAATCGCGTCGTACGAACAAAGCGGCCGCGCGCATCTGGCACAGGGGTTACTGGCCCGAAACAAACGTAGGAGCGAGCGCAGCTCGCGATGCGCCGCGCGGGCGGCGCTCGATCTAACATGCGCTGAAGATGCTACGGCGAGCACCTGGCAACCCTGATGCCATCGCCAGAAACCACCTGGGCTACAACCTGAAATGCCCCACCATCCCCTTCAGGTCGGTGCCCAACTGCGCCAGCTCCACACTTGACCGGGCATTGTCCTGCATGGCCAAGGCCGCCTGGTCGGCACTGCCGCGGATCTGTGTGACGCTGCGGCTGATCTCTTCGGCCACCGAGCTCTGCTGCTCGGCTGCCGCGGCGATCTGCTGGTTCATCTGCTGAATCAGCGACACTGCCGCGGCAATGCTGCCCAGCGCACTTTCGGTGTGCAACGCGTCAGCCACCGCCATACGCACCAGTTCGGCACTGCCGCGGATCTGCGCCACCGACTGCTGCGCATTGCCGCGCAAGCTGGCCACCAGGGTCTCGATCTGCTCGGTGGACTGGCGGGTACGCTTGGCCAAGGCCCGCACTTCGTCGGCCACCACGGCAAAACCGCGCCCCTGCTCACCGGCCCGGGCGGCTTCGATGGCGGCGTTCAGCGCCAGCAGATTGGTTTGCTCGGCCACGCTCTTGATCACTTCCAGCACATCGCCAATGGTATGGATTTCGGCACTGAGGCTGTCGATGCCGGCACTGGCGGTTTCCGCCGCGGCGGCCAGCTGTTCGATGCGCTGCATGCTCTGGCGCACCACCTGCTGGCCCGAGCCGACCTTGGCGTCTGCCGACTCGGCCGCCTGGGCTGCTTCTTCGGCGTTGCGCGCCACATCGTGCACGGTGGCGGTCATCTGTTGCATGGCGGTGGCGACCTGTTCGGTTTCCTCTTTCTGGCTGCCCACCTCACGGTTGGTCTGTTCGGTCACCGCCGACAGCGCCTGGGCACTGCCTGCCAGTTGCTCGATGCCCTGCTGCAAGCCACTGACAATACCGGCCAGCCCCGCGGCCATCTGCTGCATGGCCTGCATCAACTGCCCCACTTCGTCACGCCGCGGCGCCTGAGCATCGAACGCCAGCTCGCCCGCAGCAATGCGCTGGGCGCGGGCGATCACATGCTTGAGCGGGCCGACCACCGCGCGGGTAATCAACCAGGCCGCCAGCACGCCGGCCAACAGCGCCAGCACCGTGGCCAGGCCAATGGCCAGGGCATTGCGCTGCAGCTCGCCCTGCAGTGCCTGCTCCTGCGCCAGGTAGGCCTGGTCGACGCGCCCGGTGACCTGCTCGGCACTGGCCTGCAACTGGTCCTTCAACCCTTGTTCACGGGCCAACTCGTCGGTGTATTCGTTGAGCTTTTCCGAGAAGCTGCCGATGTGCCCCGCCACTTCGCCCAGCACGCTCTGGTAACCGGCATCGGCGATGGCGCCCTGCAGCTGGCCGACCAGGCTGGCCGCCTCGACGGTTTGGGCAATGCGCTCTTTACTGACACCCTCTTCGCCCTTGCGGCTTTGCTCCAGGCGCACCCGCGCTTCGTCCATGGCCTGCAGCATCAGCCGCGACACCTGTGCCACCTGCCCGGCTTGCTCGAGAAACTCGCCGCCCTGCTGGCCTTGGGACTGCTTGAGGGTGTACACGCCATCGTCGGCCAGGCCGGCCTGCAGCACATCCAGGTTATTGGCCACGCTGGACACCGACCAGCTGGCCATGTCCAGCGCCAGCTCCTTGGCCTGCACCGCCTGCACGAAGGCCTCGAATGCCTGGCCGTAGGCCGCCAGGTCGGACTCTGCCGCCGTCAGCGCCGGCAGGGTACTGGCGCGCTCGGCCAGGCCCTTGAGGCCGCTGCGCAGCGCCTCGGCCTGTTTCAGGTCGGAACGCAGGGCAAATGCCTGTTCGTGCTGGCGCAAGCGCAGCAGGTCGGTATTGAACTGGGCCAGCTGGCGCAAGCTGTCGAAGCGCTGGCCCACGCTGTATAACGCCGCAACACCAATGGCCGCGACCGCCAGCGTCAGCAGCAGCACCAGGGCAAAGCCCAGCCCCAGTTTACGGGCCATGCCCAGGTTGGCCAGCACACCATGCTTGCTCGCGCCCATTGCCCATTCCCCTTGTGCTTGCGAGGTTAACCCGAAGGCCAAGGTTGGCAACGTTGCCTGCTGCTGAACAAGGGCCTGACGTCAGAATAGTGTCAAATAGCTATGTCTTGTCGCTTTTAGCTGCGCTGAAGTCGGTTTCATCAGATCGCTGTCGCCCCACCGTCCACGGTCAGGCAATGGCCAGTGGTGAACGCCGCGCCGTCGCTGCACAAGTAAAGCACCGCACTGGCAATTTCCTCCACCTTGCCAATGCGCCCGACCGGGTGCATGGCCGCGGCGAATTCAGCCTTGCGCGGGTCGGCTTCATAGGCGCGGCGGAACATGTCGGTGTCGATCACCGCCGGGCACACCGCGTTCACGCGGATGCCCTTCTTGGCGTACTCGATGGCCGCCGACTTGGTCAGGCCGATGACCGCATGCTTGCTGGCACTGTAGATGCTCATCTTCGGCGCCGCGCCCAGCCCTGCCACCGAAGCGGTATTCACGATCACCCCGCCGCCCTGGGCCAGCAGCAACGGCAGCTGGTACTTCATGCACAACCACACCCCCTTCACGTTCACGCCCATGATGGCGTCGAACTCGGCCTCGCTGCCGTCGGCCAGGCGATGCTGCTCGATCTCGATACCGGCGTTGTTGAAGGCGTAGTCGAGCCGGCCATAGGCAGCTATCAGCTCGTCGTGCAACTGACGCACCGATGCGTCACGGGTTACGTCGCAGGCAATGAACAGCGCCTGCCCCCCCGCTGCCTGGACAAGCGCTACGGTGGCTTCACCGCCGACCGTGTCGCGGTCGGCCACTACCACCTTCAAACCCTGCTGGGCGAACGCCAGGGCGGTTGCCCGGCCAATGCCGGCCGCCGCGCCGGTAACCAGGGCTACCTGGCCAGAAAAGGTCATGCTCATCGCGCGCTCCTGTGACGGTATGGTGGGGTTCAGAGCATAGTCAGGCGTTGTCTGGCGGGGCAGCATCATCACATGAGCATTTGGGCTGCCATGCTTGTCAGTGATATTAAGGACCTGTATTCATCAACAGGGTAGATTGAAGCCCTGTTTCCCTCCACTGCCTACAAGGACCCCGTCATGAGCCAAACCAACCGCCGCTTCCTGCTCGCCAAACGCCCGGTGGGTGCCGTGCGCCGAGACGACTTCAGCTACGAGACCGTACCTGCCGAGCAACCCGGCGAAGGCCAGGTGCTGGTGCGCAACCTGTACCTGTCGCTGGACCCCGCCATGCGCGGCTGGATGAACGAAGGCAAGTCCTACATTCCGCCGGTGGCCCTGGGCCAGGTGATGCGCGCGCTGGGCGTGGGCGAGGTAGTGGCCTCCAACCACCCGGACTTCAACCCCGGCGACCATGTAAGCGGCGCGCTGGGCGTGCAGGACTACTTCACCGGCGAGCCCCAGGGCCTGCACAAAATCGACCCCAACCTGGCGCCGCTGCCACGCTACCTGTCGGCGCTGGGCATGACCGGCATGACCGCCTACTTCGCCCTGCTGGAAGTGGGCCAGCCCAAGGCTGGCGACACCGTGGTGATTTCCGGCGCGGCCGGCGCGGTGGGCAGCATTGTCGGGCAGATTGCCAAAGTGAAGGGTTGCCGCGTGGTGGGCATTGCTGGCGGCGCCGAGAAGTGCCAGTACCTGAAGGACGAACTGGGCTTTGACGGGGTGATCGACTACAAGGCCGAAGACGTGCTGGCCGGTTTGAAGCGCGAATGCCCGAAAGGCGTGGACGTGTACTTCGACAACGTGGGCGGCGAGATTCTGGACGCCGTGCTGACGCGCATCAACTTCAAGGCACGCATCGTGATTTGCGGCGCCATCAGCCAGTACAACAACAAGGAAGCGGTGAAGGGCCCGGCCAACTACCTGGCATTGCTGGTGAACCGCGCGCGCATGGAAGGCTTTGTGGTGATGGACCACACCAAGGAGTACGGCAAGGCCGCACAGGAAATTGCCGGGTGGCTGGCCAACGGGCAGGTGAAAAGCAAGGAAGATGTGGTGGAGGGGCTGGAGACCTTCCCAGAGACCTTGCTGAAGCTGTTCAACGGTGAGAATTTCGGCAAGTTGGTCCTGAAGGTTTAACCCTACCCGAATGCGCAGCCCCCGGAAGTTGCGGCCTGGCTTCACGCCGGGCTGCGCAGCACAGCCCCCCCTCATTCCCGCACGCTCAGCAGGCGCCCGTGGCCCTGCTGGCGCCGCGAATTGCAGCACCCTTCGGCGTACGGGATTCACAGGTTGACCTTGCCTGTCCGATACCTGCCGTATCCCTTCGTTGCCCCTTCATTTAGAATGGGTAAAGCCTGAGCAAGACATTGGATTACCATCACTTCAGGCCTGGGCAAACAGGCAGTCTGCACCTAAGCGTCAGACAAAACGGATCAACGCTAGGGGTTTGAAATGTGTTCTGAGAATCACGCCGTTACTGACAATCCGTTGGTGACAGTGATCATCGCGTCTTACAACCATGCGCGCTACATCGAAGCCAGCATCATGAGCGTCATCAACCAGACCTACAGGAATATCGAGCTTCTGGTGATCGATGACGGTTCCAAGGACGACAGCCCCGCATTGCTCACGCGTTTGCAGCAGCAGCACGGTTTCTACCTACGCCTGCAGGCCAACCAGGGCCTGGCACGCACCCTCAACGATGCGATCGCGCAAGCCAAGGGCGACCTGATAGTGCCTTTTGGCTCTGACGACATCATGCTTGCGCACCGTATCGCCACCCAGGTGGCGTATATGCAGGGCAAGCCCGAGGTGGGAATTTGCTCAGCCAACATCGAAACCATCGACCAGGACGGCAAGGTGATGGGTGCCCGTGAGCAGCGCAACCGCAACCTGCCCTTCCGCCGCCTGGACTTCGACGACTTGTTCCTCGACCGCAAGCCAGGGCCCATGGCAGCCACTTTGATGCTGCGCCGTGAGGCCCTGGAAAAGGTAGGTGGCTTCAACCCGGATATCCGCCTGGAAGACGTTTACATCGAGTTGTCGATTGCTCGGGCCGGTTATTACATCGACGTGTTGGGTGAAGTACTGGCGCAGTACCGTGACCACCCTACCAATACCTTCAAGAACGGCCGCTTCATGGTTGATAACGTACTGCGAACCTTTGCAGTGTTCAGCGACCACCCGCAGTACGAGCAGGTTTGCATGAAATTCCGCAACTCCATGCTATTGAAGTACGCCAACCGGGACAAAGCGCTGAGCCGGGAAATGCTTGCGCAAATCCCGCTCAGGTACTGGAACCGCAAGACCCTGCGCGGGCTGTGGCGGTTGCTCTGGTCTTAAGTAACGCGGCCGCGCTGCCAATGGATCAGTGACTGCCCGTAGACCAGCGCCAACGGAATCCAGATCAGAAACCAATGCTCTTTCGGGCGTGACATGAATGCACTGCCTTCAGTCAGGCCCGAGACAAAGCCGAAGATCAGCCAGGTGGCAGCCAGCGTTACACCAGGGTGCTTGCGATAATTCCAGCAGAAGTACATGGCCAGGCTGTAGATCGTCATCCACAGCACCAAGCCCACCACCCCGCCTGAATACAGCACGCCCAACTCGATGTTATGGGGGTCGGCAAGCGTTTGCGCGAGGCCCGGAATAATCACGGTCATGGGCGTGTCGTAACCATGCCCCAGCCACGGATGCTCGCCAATCTGGCGCAGCGCCTCCAGCCAAATGGCCGGGCGATAGGACAAGCCCCGCTGCGTGATGGCCTCCGGGTAGACCAGCACCATGCCCAGCAGCGCGATCAACACCGCAGCCAGCGCCAACAGCCCGCGTTTACGGTCGCCGACAATAATCAGCCACGCCAATGCCGCGCCCAGGCCCATCAAAGGTGTCCGTGAACCTGTGGCTACTACCGTGGCGCCCAGGATCGCCAGCCACACCAGCGACATCGGGTCGAGCACGCGTTTTGCCTGGAACCAGTACGCCAGCCATACGGCTGTGAAAGCGCCCAGCACATGAGCGGTTAGTAGAGGGTTGTACAGGGCCCCGTAACCTTCCAGCCGGCTGGCACCCGCTGGCCGTTGGTAAAGCAGGAAATAGCCGAGGTACAGGGCCGCCGCTATCCCTACCAGAGTTGCAGCGATGCGCACGCACTGCTGGAGATGGGCCGGGGCATGCAGGCTGATCATGCCTGCCGATAGCAGCACCATGGCGATGTACAACGGCCTTTTCAGCAAGCTCCCTGCGGAGTTGGCCGAGTCGGACCATGCAATGCTCAGCATGGTGTACGCACAAAACACCAGGAATGCGATGAATAAAGGATTGCCGGCCAGCTTTTTCAGCATTGCCGGCTGCAATAGCAGCGCCACCAAGGTTGGCACTGCCAGCAGGATATAGAACAGCTTGTGGTAGAGAGAACGTTCCCCCACCCAGAACATGCCCGTGAGCATGACCAGCCAACCCAAAGGGAGAACATAGCTGTTGACCTTCCTTCCCCAGCGCTGGGCCGGGGATTCGACTAATACATCGGCTGACATTGACGTTCTCGACAAGAGTGGGGAACTCACGGGCTGCTTACTCGATGTGACCGTAACACAGGCATGTGAACAGAGCGCCTAACGCGCAAGGCTTTGGCCCAACGATGGCTCGGCACTCAGTTGCGAATTTCGGCAACAACGGCTGACAGCGCCTGGCCAGGGTTTGCCGCTTGGCTGATGGGCCGGCCGATCACCAGGTAATCCGAGCCGGCATCCAGCGCTTGGCGCGGGGTGAGGATGCGGCGCTGGTCATCCTGCGCGCTACCCGCCGGGCGAATACCCGGGGTCACCAACTGCAGCGCGGGGTGCGCCGCCTTCAAGGCCGGGGCCTCCAGCGCCGAGCAAACCAGCCCGTCCATGCCCGCTTTCTGCGCCAATGCCGCCAGTCGCAATACCTGCTCTTGCGGGTCTACATCCAGGCCGATGTCGGCCAGGTCTTCACGCTCCATGCTGGTCAGCACGGTCACGCCAATCAGCAACGGCTGCGGGCCGCTGCGCTTGGCCAGCTCTTCGCGGCAGGCCGCCATCATGCGCAGGCCACCGGAGCAATGCACGTTGACCATCCACACTCCCATTTCGGCCGCTGCCTTTACCGCCATGGCCGTGGTGTTGGGGATATCGTGGAACTTGAGGTCGAGGAACACTTCGAAGCCCTTGGCGCACAGGGTTTCGACAATACCCGAAGCGCTGCTGGTGAACAGCTCTTTGCCCACCTTTACCCGGCACAGCGCAGGGTCAAGCTGGTCAGCCAGCTTCAGGGCGGCATCACGGGTCGGGAAATCCAGGGCGACGATCAGGGGCGTCTGGCAGGCGGACATGGCAGGGTCTCTTGGCAAGTCGAAAACGGCGCGCATTGTAAACGAAGTGGCGCGGGCTTTGGGGCCCGCAGGTCACGGAATTGGCCCGGCACGGGCCGGCACCTATAATTGAACCAACGGAACGGGTAATTGCTCAAACTTTACACACGCGTTGCCCATGGCCCGATCAAAGGAGAACGACAATGCCCTGGTATGCCTGGCTGATCCTCATCATAGCCCTTGGCTCCATCGTCGGCGGGTTGATGATGTTGCGCGACACGGCCAAGAAACTGCCGCTTACCGATGAGCAACTGCGCAAGGTGCATGAGCGCAACGCCGAGGCAGATGCCAAGGATGCGCGGGATCGCTGAAATGCCCCGCCGTTGCCCGGGGCGCGAGGATTGTTTTTACGGCCACTTCTAAACGGGGCTGGGGGGTAGTGCCTGTTAGTTAAGCGTTACTGGGGCTGCTTTGCAGCCCTTCGCGGGCGTGCCCGCGAAGGGTCGCAAAGCGGCCCCAAATTACTTAACTGACTGGCACGCCCCCTGCCCCTCCTGCAGTTACTCCACCATCACCTTATCCCGGTTGCGCTCCAGCAGGGCATTGCCTATCCCCTTGATCTCCAGCAACTCATCCACCGAAGCAAACGGCCCGTTCGCTTCGCGGTAGGCCACAATAGCCTCGGCCTTGGCCTTGCCAATGCCATTCAGCTCCTTCTGCAGTGTGAGGGCATCGGCCTTGTTCAGGTCCAGCCGTTGCGGCTGCTGCACCTGCTGCTGGCTGACTATCGGCACCGGTTCGGCAACCGCTGCCGTATTGGCCGGGGCGGCACTGAGGGAAAAGGACAGGCTGGCGAACAGCGGCAGCAGCAGGTACGACAGAACGTTGTTACGCATGGTGAACACTCCTTGGGTTGGTCTTTTACAGCAGCCGGTTTCCTTCGGCTGTGCCAACAACCCTAGCGACTAACCCGGAAGCAAAACACCCACGCCCAGCAGCGAATGGTTACCAGATCCGTCAACAAGCCTATCAACCTCGCCGACCCTCAAACCGAGTTCACAGCCCCCCCTTAGGCGTCGTCCTCACTGAGGCATGGCCCTGCCGACCAACGTGTGGGCAAATGCCCAAATCTCCGCAAGCGCCTGCCCACCCTTAGCCGGCTGTTTTCCCACAAGGCACGCCGCAAAATGCCCCAAGAACCGGAAGCCTGACCTTGCCACTGTTGTCGGTGGAGGTGGAATGGGACGCCGCGTTACAAGACATCGACCTTGTCCTGGCCTTGGATCCCGATGGGACCAGTCAATCTGTCGAAATCAGTTATGTCAGACTTTCCTGAAACGCTTCCCCGCCTCTTCAGCTTTGGACAACAAGCGAACTATCCTACGCTCCGGTCAGAAGCAGCTGAATAGCCGGGGAAATGCCCCAGGGATAACTTCACCGGGTCGCCGATTTGGTGACCGGGTGTGAGAACCCGACGCGAGTTATCTGGCTTGACTGTAATGGCAGTCGTACGCGGGCAGACTACGGTCTGGCCGGGCTTTGTAGCTCCCTCGGTTTCTCACCCCGTGTACGACTGCCACCCTGATCCGTGAGAAAGATCCGCGTGGCGGTTCCACTTTTCAGGAGCTACAGCCATGAAAAACCACGACCAAGCCCCCATCCTAACCGCAGGCAGCGAAACCTTCCTCGAAGCCGGCAACCCCACCCTGGACCTGCTGCGCGTGCAGCCCGGCGTTCCGGTAGACGATGCGTATGAGCATGTCTCCGTGCTGCTAGGCTACTGCAAGCACCTGGTACGCGAAGGCGACATGGAAGATGACCACAAGATGCTGGGCGCAGCGGATTACCTACTGGCCCTGGCCAAGGCCCTGATGAACGACATCGAAATTGCCAAGAACAAACGCCACTAAAAGCACTGGCACCAGGCAATCCAAAACCAGTGATCGGGTCGAGGTAACGGGACAAGCCCGTCCCCCGTCCACACCACCGGAGGTGCGGTTTTCCGCACCCGGCGGTTGGACAGCAGGCAAATGCGGCGATACCCCGACCGAAATTGAATGCATACCAGCCGGCCAAAAGCTCCCCTATCCGCTCATGCTCAAAGAGCGGCTGAAAGATTGTAGAATCCCCCCGTCCGCAGTTAGCAAGGGCATGCTGACTACAATTCACTTGCCATGTCCCAATGGCTGCCCTTTGGGCCTATCGAGTAAAAAATGATCAAGATCAACTCCACCATCGAATGCTCCAACTCGGCTCCTTTTGTGCTGTTCGGCGGCATCAATGTTCTCGAGTCTGAAGACCTGGCGCTGACCGCCTGTGCCGAATACGTGCGCGTCACACAGAAGCTGGGCATCCCGTATGTGTTCAAAGCCAGCTTTGATAAAGCGAACCGCTCATCGATCCACTCCTACCGTGGCCCCGGCATGGAAGAAGGCCTGCGGATCTTCGAAAAGGTGAAGGCCGAGTTCGGCGTACCGATCATCACCGACGTTCATGAAATCTACCAGGCGGCCCCGGTCGCGGAAGTGGTCGATGTACTGCAGCTGCCGGCTTTCCTCGCCCGCCAGACAGACCTGGTGGTCGCCCTCGCCAAAACCGGCAAGCCAGTGAATATCAAAAAGCCGCAATTCCTTAGCCCGTCGCAAATGCAGAACATCGTGCACAAGTTCAAGGAAGCGGGTAATGACCAGCTGATCTTGTGTGACAGGGGAACTTGCATGGGCTACGACAACCTGGTCGTGGACATGCTTGGCTTCGGCGTCATGAAACGCACCTGCGAAGACCTGCCGATCATCTTTGACGTCACCCATGCCCTGCAAAACCGTGACCCATCCGGAGCGGCTTCCGGGGGCAGGCGTGAGCAGGTGGTAGAGCTGGCGCGTGCGGGAATGGGCGTGGGCCTGGCCGGCCTGTTCCTGGAAGCCCACCCTAACCCTGATCAAGCCAAGTGTGACGGCCCCAGCGCCCTGCCACTGGACAAGCTGGAACCCTTCCTCGCGCAAATCAAGGCGCTTGATGACCTGGTCAAGTCGTTCCCGCCGTTGACCATTGCTTAAGCTGCGATGATGAACTGGGCCGCTTCTGCGTCAGAAGCGGCCGTGTATCAAGACCCAGGGTTGCCGTCGAAAGTGTCAACAACGACAATCGCGCCGCCGGGGTCCACCACCATCAAGGCACGGATCTTGTTTTCCAGCATGTAGGCTTCAGCGACCGACACGCGGTAATCTGCCGCGATGGTATAAGGGTTCAACTTCATGGTTTCGATAACGGTGGAGTGAATGACCTGGTTACCCTTCAGCAAAGCACGGCGCAGATCGCCATCCGTCACAATGCCGACAAGCTGATTACCATCGACCTCAATGGCCAAGCCCAGCCGGCTTTGCGTCATCATCATCAAGCAGCCTTGAAAACTGCTCGCCGGTGACACGACTGGGGCGGGAGTGAATGCATGACGTCAGACACGCGAGTCAGCAATTTGCGACGCAGACTTCCCCCCCGGGTGATAGCGTGCAAAGTCCATCGGCTGGGACTGGTTCGCGGTAATCAAAGCCACAGCCAAGGCATCCCCTATGGCCATGGCTGCCAAAGTGGAAATGGTAGGTGCCAGATTGTTTGGGCACACCTCCCAGTCTATCGAAATATCAAGCCAGATATCGGAGTGTTTGGCCAGGGTGGAATGGCCATTCCCGGTCATTGCAATGAACTTATTACCAAATGACTTCAAGCTGGGGATCAGCTCGATCAGCTCTTCGGTCTCGCCGCTGTAACTGATCAGAATCAGCACACCTACGGGTTTAAGCATGCCCAGGTCGCCATGAAAAGCCTCTGCCGGGTGGGAACTCGGCGTGCCCGTGGAGGCGAACGTGGCCAACCATCTTTTTACCAATGAGGCCGGACTTGCCCATTCCGCATACCACTGTTCGCCCTGCACAGCCAAGAACCAAGTCGATCGCACGCTGGAACTGCCTGTCCAGACGCCCCCTAGCTTGGCGATCGCCTAGGTCTGGGCAAGAAGGGCTTCTTTTGCGATAGTTAGATGATTCATTTCGTTTACGTTTCAACAACCAGACAGAATTGTTGAATTTTTAGGTTTCACCTTGGGTCGAGCAATATTTAACCGCAGCAGCATCAGGTTCGCAGGCCGCAGCCACTCGCAGACTGAAAAACTACTTGCAGATAACGATCATACTACGACTGGTATACCCAGCCGGATTGATTCCGAATATATAATCCCCATCCTCCTCCTCAGAATCACCCGAACGGGCTATCACCTTATAACCACGAGAACTGCAAACGCTAACCGCCTTGGCATAGCATTTGTCCCAAGAAGAAGACAGCCCAGAACAATTTATGTGTAGCCCTTGCTTTCCCCTCCAGACTTCGGTTGTGGCAGTAGCTGCACAACCCGCAAGGGATACAACGATGAAAACCAGTATAATTTTATTCATACCGCCCCTCAAGCTAACCTACTGCTCGAGCGTACGCCTATTGGAGATAAGCAAGATCATTCGAGTACATCCAACTCATCCCTAAAAATCAGCATTCGCTATCGGTTTTGGTATTTCATGATAGCAGGAAACACGCCCTGAGCCACTCAGAGGTTTCCGAAGAAAGATAGTTGGCTTTCACACAATGGATTTTTCATAAAATAGCTAAAATCAGCTTTTCTGCCGCTGCTGATATATCCAGTCAACAATTTCTCCCGACGGAGAGTAGCCGCTTACCAATTCTCGCAACATTTGGCGAACGCGAGCAAAGTCGTCCACGCTCACGGCATTAAGCAATACGCCGAGCCGCTCGCGTAAAATTTCCCAACTCACGTAGTCTTCATTCGCCACCATGATCATTGGATGGAGTGTGGGGGAAACGTCATCACCGATCAACAGCTCTTCAAACAGCTTCTCACCGGGGCGTAGACCTGTGAACTCAATAGCGATATCGCCGCCAGGGTTATTTGCAGTGCGCACAGTAAGACCCGAGAGATGAATCATTTTTTCTGCCAATTCTACAATTTTCACAGGTTCCCCCATGTCGAGAACAAATACGTCTCCACCTTGACCCATCGCCCCTGCCTGAACGACCAACTGAGCGGCTTCGGGGATGGTCATAAAATAGCGAGTAATCTTCGGGTGGGTAACTGTAATCGGGCCACCTGCCTTGATCTGCCTGTGGAACAATGGGATAACCGAGCCGGAGGAGCCCAGCACATTGCCAAAGCGCACCATGGTGAAGCGGGTATTGTTTACCCGAGCGATCTTGCTGCAGTCACCGTACAGGACGGGTGCTGCTTCGCAGCTTAGCGCTTGTAGAATCAACTCGGAAAGACGCTTGGTGCCGCCCATCACGTTCGTGGGACGCACCGCTTTGTCAGTCGAGATAAGTACGAAGTTGGCGACACCTGATTGCAACGCAGCCTGAGCCGTGCACAGCGTGCCGAATACATTATTCAATATGCCTTCGGCCATGTTGTGCTCAACCATGGGCACATGCTTGTAGGCTGCCGCATGATAGACGGTAGCTACTCGCCAAGTGGACATGACATCGGCCAGGTGCTGCTGATTACGTACCGACCCCAGAATTGGCAGCAGGCGCACCGACAGCGACTCACGGGCAACACGCTGCTCCAGCTCACTGAGAATGGCATACAGATTATACTCGCTGTGGTCGAACAGCAGCAGTGTAGTGGGCCCAAGCCCAATGATCTGACGGCAAAGCTCAGAGCCTATGGAGCCACCCGCCCCGGTGACGAGTACCGCTTGCCTGTGAATACAGCGCTCGAGCAACCCTTCCTTGGCTGGGACCGGATCACGCCCAAGCAAATCGGCAATGTCCACGTCTTGAATGTCATCCACTTTGACCCGCCCACTTGCCAAATCGGCGAAGGCAGGCACGCTGCGCACATGCAAGGGATATGGTTCTAGCAAGGCGAGTATTTCCTTACGCCGTGCTCGCGATACTGAAGGCAGGGCAAGAAGGATTTCCTGCGCTCCGGTTTCCTTGATCATCTGCTGCAGATGCTTGGGCTTGTACACATGCAAGCCGGAAATAACCCGGTTGGCGAGATCACTGTCGTCATCAAGAAACGCCACAGGGCGCATTGTCCGCCCCATACGCAACGCTGCAAGTAGCTGGTTTCCAGCTGTCCCTGCGCCATAGATAGCGACCTTGACCAAGCCATCATCGCGGTTGGCGAACGGTATCTGATGTGCACCGGTAAACCAGTCACCCAGAAAATACTGGCGCATGATTAGGCGTAAACCACCTATTATGACCATGCTCAACCACCAGTAATTGAAGATGATTGAGCGTGGGACAATTACCTGATGGTTGCTGTACCAGTACACAGCAACTGCAAGAATTAGAGATGACAGAGTAACTGCCTTGATGATGGTCACCAATGCGTCATTGCCGAAGTAACGCATCACTGCCCGATACATCCCAAAACGGATGAACAGCGGAATGGCTACGACCGGTGCAATCATGAACAACCAGGCATGTTTGATCACCGGGTTGTACATTTCATCTATACCTAGGCGTACGATAAAGGACAACCACAACGCCAACCAGATCAGCACGACGTCGGCGCATACCTGGACAAGACGCTTTTTCCGCCTGGATAGGCTAACCAGGAATTCGCGCACCCTGCTGTTCTTCGCGTCGCTCATTCGGCCCTCCTCAGCGCAACAGGTGCTCGTTTAGCCAACCGGATCATGGCGCCCAACCACGTTTTGAGCACAACAATACGATGCCTTGCATGCCTGGGCATCCTATTCTTTTTCCCCTGCGTGATAGGTAATTGCCAGCAATATCAGAGGCACATAGGCAATCAAGGTTCCCATTGCGCCATCAAGATTCAACAGCAACACAGCCAGCGCCACGGGTAGCAGCCAAACCACATTGATAGCCGCCACGGCGAGGCTCACCGGCCGATGCTGACCATGACGGCGAGCCGCGTACTGATAAGCATGACTGCGATGCGCCTGGTACACCTTTTCACCGCGTAGCAAGCGCCGCCCCAGCGTGAACGTGGCATCCACCACGAAGACGCCTGAAAGGATCAGCCACCCCCAGAATAGTAGCGGATTTATCCAGCCGGCCTGCAGCGCCAAAAGCCCTAGCATAAGCCCCAGGAAACCGCTCCCGGCGTCTCCCATGAAGATTCGAGCAGGAGGAAAGTTCCAGTACAGAAATCCTCCTACTGCCGCAGCCAGCAGAAGCGGCAAAATCACTTCCTCTGCATGGCCACTGGCCGCGTACAACACACTGCCGCCCACGCACACGGAAATAGCTTCTATGCTTGCAAGGCCATCGATCCCATCCATGAAATTGTATAGATTGAGCAACCACACCAGATACAAAACGCCAATGCCGCCCAGCAGCCACCCTGAACTCAACGTCTGCCCTAAGATTACCAGCGGCGGCATGCCGCCAAGCCAGTAAAGGCCCCAGAATGCTGAAACGAAATGGCATAGCAAACGCCAGCGGGCAGCAATGTGCCCATGGTCGTCCATGAATCCGACAAATGCCACCAATGCACCGCCACCCAGCAACCCTAGTATCGGCCCGGTGGGAATAACATCAGACCAGCCAAGCGCCGCCAGAGCGGCTAGGAAGGTGAAGACAAAGGATAAACCGCCCCCACGGGGAGTCGGCATTGAGTGAGAGCTGCGGGCATTAGGTACATCGAGCAGGCTGCGTGCCAATGCATAGCGACGCAAGACCGCAGTTAGCAGCAGCGACGCAAGGCCAGCCAACAAAAGGAAGTACCAAATCATGATTGTCGGTTTTCCAAAAATGAACGTGCGGTCACCTGAAGACCTTGCTCCAGCGAGAAGGGTGGCTCCCAGCCGAGCAGTTCACGATTCTTGGTGATATCTACTCGCAATGAACCTAATAAGCGCTGCGTTAAGTCAGCCCGTCCGAGTATGCCCGCTGCAAGCTTTATCAAAGGTACTGGCACCGGCAGCAGCCGCGCTGGCCGGGAGAGAGCAACGCCCAAGCCCCGTAACAACTGTGGTAATGACACATCCTCGCCATCACTCGCAATGAATACCTCGTTTGCTGCACGCGGATGGTCGAGACAGACCATGATCAAATCAATGAGGTTACTCAACGCTACCAGGCTACGTCGGTTATCGACGGCGCCGAAGGGTAGTGGCACCCCCGACTGCACCCAACGCAACATGCTGTAGAAATTAGCTTTCACCCCCGGCCCATAGACCAGTACCGGGCGTATTACCACGACTTCCATATCACAGCCAGACGCCATTTTGAACAACCCCTGCTCAGCTTCATGCTTGGAGATACCATAAGCATCCTGGGGTGCCGGCGCATCGTTCGCGAACAAAGGCCGACCTGAATCGCTCGCCTCACCGTTGACTTTGATGGAACTGATATAAATGAAGCGCCGTACACCAGCAGCAGCAGCTTGCTGGGCAAGGTTCAAAGTACCTTCAACATTCACTTGGCGAAACGCAGCCAGGCTATCAGTTGCAGCTTCTTTCATTACATGTACCCGGCCAGCGGCGTGTACCAGTACATCAACACCAGCCAAAGCATCTGCCCAGTCAGTGGACCCGTTCAAATCACTGACGATGACAGCCTGCGTACCAGACGGCACTAGCTGGCCTGCCCCACGCAATGCCGCTCTCAGCCTCTCGCCCCGATCGGCCAGTGTACGGCATAAAGCGCTCCCTACGAAGCCACTGGCACCAGTGACAAGAACTGTGCGTCTATCCATCTAAGCTGTCTCGCGAACCTGTTCCTAGCAACCTCTCATCGGAGTCGCTGCCGCTGAGGGGAAACAAGGAAGTATACCTGTACCACGCGGGACGCTCGACGCAAATCTTGTAGGATAAAAGCCAAGTGCCAGCAGTGATCAGGTGTTCCCGATCGGCCTCTGCGTGCAAATGGCTAACACTTTTCAAATAAACAGCCTAAGACAAACGCTTTGAGTTTTATCGACAGCGTCAACGACGCACGTCCATGCTCGCCACATCGCCGCCTGGTAAGCTCGTTTCTGGAACAGGGCTAAGCCAAACATTGACGTGATCCACACTATCTTGATTCAACTCCCCTGCCCAACGGTTAAGCAGGAATAAATTGGTGATGAAGTCATACTGCGACTTGAGCAAATCGCGGCGGGCCTTAAACTCATTTTGCACCGATGTCAATACATCCACCGCATTCACCACACCAAAAGTAAACGCCTTTTGGGCCGCCACGCTGGACTTTTGAGCCGACGATAGGGCATTGCGATTGGCGCGAATTTTCTCGGCGCTAGATTGGGCGGTCAGGTAGGCAGTGGTGGTTTCTTTCACCACTTGCCTGCGAATGCCCTGTGCTTGAACCTCGGCCGCCAACTGCTCGTCATACAACCCCCGCACCCTTGCCGAAGTAGCCCCGCCACTGTAAATCGGAATTTTCAACCCCAGCGTTGCAACATAGCTATCGCTTCGCGGTGCCTGCGTGTTGTCGTAACCCTGGTCACTCTGCTGAGCGCTTAGGCTCAAGGCAAGCTGCGGGTAATGCTCGCCTTTCCCTTCTCGCACAGCAGCATTAGCTGCCTCGGCATTGCTCTGCGAGGCTTTCAGCATCGGGTTGGTTTCTACCGCCTGGGTGATCCAGCTTTGCAGCGGCCGGGTTGGCGCCTGCAAAGTCACGTCATTGCGTACGCGACTTAGCGGTTCGGTAATAGGCCTACCGACAATCTCGGCCAACGCTTCACGGCTCACCTGCACCTGGTTGCGAGCATCTAACTCTTGTGCGGCCAGCGCATCCACCCTTGCCTGCATGTCGAGCTTATCGGTGATTTTGGCCATTTGCCGCTCGAACATCATGCTTACGCGGTCGAGGTTTTTTTGCGTAGCGCGGCGCTCGGCCTGCACCAGCGCAAGCTCATCGTCGGCAGCCAAGGCCACGAAATAACGTTTGGCCAGATCAACAGTGGCCTCGGCAAGAGTATCTTCTGCCTGCTGGCCTTTCTGCGCATTGACGCTCTTGGACTTCTGATATCGCTCCCAAGCCGGCTTGTTGTACAGGTACTGGGTAAGGCTGAGAGAGTAAGTTTCGTTGTTGTAAATGTCGCGAGTGGTTTCGTTCTTACGCAGCACCCGGCTGCTGTTTGCATTAGCCGACACTTGAGGCAACAGGTTGCCAAGGGCTTCACGCTGCTGTTCGGCGGCCGAGCGAGCACGGGCGTAGGCCGACAGCACCCGCGGATCTTCCAGCCGGGCTTCTCGATACAGCCCCGCAAGATCAAGCGCGTAGGTGGACGCCGTAACAGCTTTTGATCGCTCAGTGTTTACGGCACCGTTCTCGACCGCCATTGCCTGCAATGCGGTCATGCAAATAATTACACCTGGTAGCAAGCGCAGCACAATCATTCCTCAATCAGCGACTGAGCGAACATGTTGCTCGCAGGTTTCAGCAGATATTCAAGCATGGTGCGCTCGCCTGCGTTGATCAATACCTCAGCGGGCATACCTGGCTGCAGCTTACGATTGCCCAGCTTCTTCATGCCGTCCTCAGATACTTTGACCCGCACCAAGTAGTATGGGTCGCCAGAGTGCTCGTCGGTCAGGCGGTCGGCCGAGATCCGCACCAGATTGCCTTCGATCACAGGGGTAGTAGCAGCGCTGAATGCGCTGAAGCGGATATCAGCAACCTTGCCTAATTTGAGACGGTCGATGTCCTTCGGCTCCACCCGGGCTTCGACAACCAGCTCGGAGTCTTCAGGGACAATATCCAGTAACGGTGTACCCGCGCTGACGACCCCACCAATGGTGTGCACCTTCATGTCCAGGACCATGCCGCTTTCTGGTGCGCGGATAACAACGCGGGACAAGCGGTCGCGCAAGGCCGCTTCTTTCTCTTGCAAATCAAAGACCTTGGCCTGCACATCCGACAATTCATTAGCGACATCTGAATCGAACTTTTTCTTCAGTTGCACGATCTGCAGCTCGGTTTCGCCAATTTGCAGCTTGGTTTTACTGATGGTCGACTCATGGTCGGCGACCTCGGTCTTGAGCATGTCCAGCCGGCGCTCTTGCTCCAGTAACCGCTGGTTGTCCACGAAGCCCTCGGCCAGCAGCTCTCGCAGTTGCTTGATTTCACCGCTGTACGACTTCTCCAGCCCGCGCTTGGTGCGGATCATGTCGTTAAGGCCGACGATCTGCTGCTTCATCTGCTCGATGCGTTCGCGGTTGACCGAGATTTCACCCTGCAAGGAATTGTGGCGAGCAGTGAAAACCTGCTGTTCGCCGCTCAGCGCTTCGGTAGCGCGGGCAGAATCGGTGCCATCCATCTGCACATTCGGGATCGTATCCAAACCATCCCGCTCAGCGCGCAGCCGCGCTTCTTTATAACGAGCCACGATGAGCTGGTTGCGGGTGGACTCATATTCGGCGCTCAACTGGCTTTCATCCAGCACGATCAGCGGGTCACCCTTCTTTACAAGGTCACCATCACGGGCGTGCAGCTCTTTGACGATGCCGCCCTCAAGGTGCTGAACGGTCTTGCGATAATTTTGCACGGTCACCACACCAGACCCGTGCACAGCATTGCTCAACGGCGCAAACGCCGCCCAAGTGCCGAAAATGCCAAAGGTTACGAACACGATGGTAAGGCCAAGGCGGCGGATGCCCCGGTCCGACGTGGGCATGTCATCGAAATTGTGGTCGAACGTGCTGATTGCTTTACTGCTCATCTGGAATTCCTTTTACACGCCAGTGCTGGTCGGTACGACCGGCGCTGCGGCAGCGGGCGCAGGGGAAGCCGGGGGGGGTGCCGCAGGCGCAGCAGCTGAGGGTTGCGGCTGCGCAGCCTGAGCCACACGCTGCTGGCCTTTGGCTTGTTGTGCGGCCAGCTCTGCGATGACACGGTCACGTTCGCCATACAGCGAAATGGTGCCGCCAGCCATTACCAATATACGGTCCAGGCGGGTAAGGATGTTGGGCCGGTGCGACACGATGAAGACCGTGGCTCCGGTTTCCTTCAGTTTTTGCAAGGCAACGCCCAAGGCGCGCTCGCCCACATCGTCCAGGTTGGAGTTGGGTTCGTCGAGCACGATCAGCCGTGGGTTGCCGTAGATGGCACGTGCCAGGCCAATGCGCTGACGCTGCCCGCCAGAAAGGTTGATACCCTCGCTGCCGATAATCGTGTCATAGCCGTCGGGCAGCATCAGAACCATCTCATGCACGCCTGCCATTTGCGCGGCGTGCACTACTTTTTCAGGGTCGATCTTGTCGAACCGGGCAATATTTTCGCTGATAGAGCCTTCAAACAACTCGATGTCTTGCGGCAAGTAGCCAACGTACTGACCGAGCGCTTGCTTATCCCAGCTGGAGATGTCAGCACCGTCCAGGCGCACCACACCATGTTGAGGCGGCCAGATACCCATCAGCGCTCGTACCAGCGTGGACTTTCCTGCCGCGCTTGGGCCGACGATACCGACGATGGAGCCGGCGGGCACAACAAAGCTGATGTTGCGGATGACGGGCGCCTTGGCCCCTGGCGGTGCGACCACAAGGTTTTCTACTTGAATCTGCCCCTCAGGCGCCGGCAGCGGCATGCGCTCTGGCTCGTTGCTCAGGTCGTCCATGACTTTGCTCAAGCGGTCGTACTGCACCTTGGCGGCAACGAAGCCTTTCCAACTGCTGATCATCTGATCGATCGGTGCCAACGCCCGCCCGAGCAGCAACGAACCTGCCATCAGCAGGCCTGGGTTGATTTCGTGAGTAATGACCAGATACGCACCAATGGCCAG
Organism: Pseudomonas sp. BJP69; assembly: GCF_007633355.1. Taxonomy (NCBI): domain Bacteria; kingdom Pseudomonadati; phylum Pseudomonadota; class Gammaproteobacteria; order Pseudomonadales; family Pseudomonadaceae; genus Pseudomonas; species Pseudomonas sp. BJP69. The sequence continues at coordinate 1,421,250 of NZ_CP041933.1, read as the reverse complement.
CATGATCGACTGCGACCAGGTGCGGAAGGTTTTCGAAATAGATGTGACAATTCCACCCTTATCGCTGGCCTCCGACTGCAGCATCATGATACGACGCTGACGCTTGGCCCACCTGTTCATCAGCGTTTCGAGCATGCCCATAGACTCGATCACTTCAGCGTTGCGCAGCGTTTTGGTGGTGACCATGTTGGAGGCAACGTTCTCTTTGTTGGCGCTGGCTAACACATTGGCCGTCAATCGATGGTTAACCACCGCCAGTACGCCGAGTACGAGGCCGCACGCCAAGGTCATGAAGCCGAACCAAGGGTGAAACAGGAACATCACGACGGTATAAATGGGGAACCAAGGTGCGTCGAAAAACGCGAACAAACCAGAGCCCGTGAAAAACTGGCGAAGTGCCGTTAAATCGTTCAGCGACTGGGCCGTGGCATCCGACCCACCACTGTTAAGCGCACGTTTAAAGCTTGCTCGATAAACGTCGCGACTAAGCAGGACATCCAGTCGATTGCTGATGCGGACCATGATTCGCGAACGCACCCATTCGAGCGAACCCATGGTCACGACTAGCACTGTCAGGATCAACGTCAACATCAACAGCGTGGATGTACTGCTGGATGGGACCACGCGGCCCGAAATCTGGATCATGTAGAAGGTCGGTACCAGCATCAACGCGTTAACGAAGAAACTGAAAAAACCTACCGCCAGGAAGCTGCTTTTGCAGGCCTTGAGAGCGGCTTGCAGATTGTTGTCAGAAAGAGAACTCATGGCATCCATACTGAGAATGGCAAAAAACGGCTGGCAGTGTACCACCCACCAGTACTGAACAGGCCACCCCTTCCGGCCACACTGCCCATTGTCGACAAGTGACTGCAGGCGAGATGAAACATTCAATGATGCGCGTCAATTAAAGCTAAAGCGACGGCATAGCAGCGCAATCGCTGCACACCCCTGAGTGCCCGGTTGACATCTCGGTTGGGTGACATGCGACAGACGGCTATTTCTGCCTCTACAGGGCGACACAGCTGACCGCCGAGCGTGAAAAAACTGACGGCAATTTTTAAGTACTTTTTAAGTCTTTGATTCCTATGGTTTTTTTCGCCAAAAACCAAATCCGACACGTCTGCAAGGTTATCTACTTCGGCCGCCCGGGGACCTGGAGGCTTTCAGCAAGGTTCATTTTTTCGGTGAAATTTTTTTTACCTTTTTCGGTTGACATCTTTCTCTCCGCGCTGCATCTTCCCGGCTCGCAGGGAGCCTTAATTGGCCGTTTTGTGCACGCACGGGTTTGAGCAAGTTAGCTACCAGTGTTTTTGTGAAAAAGGAGCTTAACAACGCCATGTCTATGCCTTCACAACCCCTTGACGGCCTGAAAATTAGCTCCAGGGTTACGTTGCTGGAACCTGGCATGTACATCTTCCGGTTCGCATCTCAACCCCCAGCAGACAAACCTGTCTGCATTGCCTTGCAGCAAGCACCCTTGGGCAAAGGCTCGATCGACTTCTTCCCCGCCGAAGGCATCAGCAGGAATATGCTGACCAAGCTCGGAGACACCATTGTTGCGCGTGTTAAGGCGGCTGTAACCACCGTCCTGATCACCGAATACCACATGTTCGACGACGTAATCGAGCCCGTTGACCTAAGAATAGACCGTATCGATACTTCGCCGGCCATCATGCGCACTTTCGCCGTAGTGGCTACCGCCGAGCCTACCCCGGTACTACCCAGCACCTCTATCCCACCTTTCGAGCTCACTGCCCACCTGCAACGCAGTGGTGAAATCGTTTCGAGCCAAGGCTGGGTTGGCGCACCAGGCAACGATGATTTCATCGAAAGCTTTGCTATCAATTGGCCTGACAAGCCCGCCGGCGTGGATCTGCTGTACACCTGCATGGTGGCCGGGTCCGGCCCGAGCCGCAACGTATCCACCGGCACCTTCGTCGGGTTACGTGGCGAAGGTCTGCCCCTGATCAGCGTGGGATTCAGCCTAGTCGGCCCGCAGCGCAAACTTTACGAATTGACAGGCCATATCGTGTTCGGCGATGCCGAACCTCAACGCCTCTCGACCAATCAGATGATGCATGGCCCCACCGGCAACGAGCCACTGGTGGCGCTGCATATCGCCATTACTCCCGCTACGAAGATGAACGCTGTCCGCTCTAAGTCTCCGTGGGACAACTCTGCCCATCAGCAGAAAAACAGCACTGCAAGCCAACCGGCTTGAATAGCAGGAATTCAACATGCAATACGATAACCCCGTTTCGTCCGATCAGTTCTCCAACTACCTGGACAATACCGCTCTGTCGGACAGCACTGTAGCCGCTATCAGCACTTTGCTGGGCCTGGATGCTGAAGGCGCTCAAGTGAATGTTGCCAGCTTCGACGGCGTGAACCTGCAGCTGCCATCCAGCGGCAACGTTGACGTGGTTACCGGCGTGATCGCTGGTACTCCGTCTGACCTGGTTACTGTAGATCTGTCCGAAGCTGAAGCCGCTGGCGCGAGCGCATTCATTCTGGAAGGCAACGCCAGCCTGAATGTAACCCTTCAAGGCCAAGCTGGTGCAGCACCTCAAGCCTTCGCCGCCTTGGCAGCCGACATTGCCGCTACCGCCTCGACCGATGATATCGGCCTGGTAGTAGCCACTGGCGGTGGTAACGACGTCATCACCGTAACCGGTGACGCCAACTCGTTCATCGATGCAGGCGCAGGTAACGACGTCATCACCACCGGCAACGGCAACAACACCGTCATCGCTGGCGCAGGCAACAACGTTGTCAAAACTGGCGCAGGCAATGACACCGTCGTTCTGAGCGGCACTGCTCACACTGACGTGGTAGACACCGGTGCTGGCTACGATGTCGTCCAGCTGGACGGCTCGCGCGATGACTACAACTTCGCCACTGGCAACAACTTCAATGTCAACCTGACCAGCGCTGCAGCTGGCGTAGGCCAGACCGCTTCGATCAGCAACGCTGAGTTCCTGACCTTCGTTGACGGTGACACAGTGGAAACCGTTGCACTGGCTCACAGCGCTGACGAAGCCACTGCTCTGCGTCTGTACCAGGGTATTCTGGACCGCGACGCTGACCTGCAAGGTGCCAAAGACTTTGTTGGCGCAGTGAATGCTGGCGTTTCGCTGACCGACATTGCCAACATCTTCCTGAACTCGAACGAGTTCGCTGGCGCCGTCAACGCTACCGACATCAACGAACTGTACCAAGCTCTGCTGGGTCGTGACGCTGATGCCGATGGCGCTGCTGCCTGGGCTGCTCAGCTGGCTAACGGCTCGCAGTCTCTGTCCGACATCGCCGCCGCCATCGCTACCTCCCAGGAAGCGATCGCTGGTGACCAGTCGAACGGCGACTTCGTCCGCGAGCTGTACGAAAACGTGCTGGGCCGCCCAGCAGAAGAAGAAGGCCTGAACGCTTGGGTAGGCCAGCTGTTCAACGGCGCAAGCCGTGCTGACGTGGCTGCTGCCATTGTTGGTTCCGCTGAAGCCAACACCAAGTCGGACAGCGACTTCATCGAAGGCCTGTACCAGTCCGCTCTGGGCCGTGCTTCGGATGCAGACGGTAAAGCTGATTGGCTGGCTCTGCTGGCTAACGGCGGCACCCACGCTGATGTGGCACTGGGCATCGTTGGTTCCGACGAAGCTGCTGCTCACATCGACAACGTCGTTGTGCTGCACGGCCAAGTCTAACTAGCCCTGCTGTAACGAAGCGTGTGCCTGGCCGCGAGGCTGGGCATACGCCAAAAGGGGGCGACTTTCGAGTCGCCCCTCTTTTTTATTATTTGTAGCCAAGCCAAGCTTATGTCCAGACACCTCGACCATGGGCGAGAAACGCTCATGGACATTTTCCACCGCCATCGCCTGGCCAACGAACAGGAAGCGGCGGCGGCCGCACTCGAGTGCGCCCTGCAGACCGCCGAGTATCGGCCGGAGGCACTGGTGTGGAAAGGCATTGCGGCATTGCCGCAAAAGCCAGAGCTGGCCTTTCTTTATTTTACCAACGCCACTCAGGCACTGCCCGAACGCGCAGACATCCACGCGCTGGTCGGGCGCAGCTTGCTGGCGCAGCAACACTACAAACTGGCCACCCGCTACCTGACAACAGCGTGGCAAACCCAACCCAACGACCTTGGCTTGCGGCTGACCCTATGGCAGGCGCGTAGCCAATCCGAACCTCCCGCCGAGCTGCGGCGCATGATTATGGCTCACCTGCCCTACATCAACACCGGCCAGGAACTGGCCTTGGTGCTGAAGCTGCTGGCGAGCCAAACGGATGCTCCTCGCTTGCTGGGCGTTGCGCGTTTTCTGCCGGAGCAGCGGGTAATTCAAGGCTGGGCAATCGACCTGGGCAACCTCCAGGAACCCGCAGCGCTCAGGATCGAAGCAAACGGCCTCAAGGTCGACACGATTGCCAGCGCGCCGAACCCTTTGCTTAGCGCCGCCGGCCTTCCCAACAGCCATGGTGGTCTGCGAATCAGCGTACCGACCCCCACCGCAGCGGTGCACCTGCGCTTTGCCGACGGCACACCGCTGCTGGATAGCCCAGTTTTTGCCATGCCCGCCTTCGCGCCCCCTCCGGTCGCGCCCTGCGCTGGCAAACAACAGCCGGTGGATGTGCTGATTCCAGTTTACAACGGACTGGAAGAGACACTGGAATGCATCACCAGCGCCTTGGATGCGCGCAAACTGAATCGCACCCCCCACCGCCTGGTGGTGATCGAAGATGCGACCCCGCTTCCTGCACTTGCCAAAGCACTAAAGGTACTGGCAGGCAGGGGCAAAATCACCCTGGTCAACAACACGGTCAACCTGGGTTTCATCCGCAGTATGAACCGCGCCATGGCGCTTAGCCCGAACAAAGACGTGGTGTGGCTGAACGCTGATACCCGGGTACATGGGGACTGGCTGGACCGATTGCGCCAAGTGGCTTACAGCGATGCAGAAATAGCGTCGGTCACACCGTTTACCAACAACGGCGAACTGATGAGTTTCCCGCAAAGCCGAGTCAGCCACAGCATGCCAAACGCGCGACAGCAGGCCGAACTCGACGACCTCGCGCGACATTGCCACACTCCGCCTATTGAAATCGAAACCGGGTGCGGCTTTTGCCTATACATCAAGCGCACCGCACTTGATGAAGTGGGCTACCTCGACGAAGTGCACCTGGCCCGGGGCTACGGCGAAGAAACTGACTGGTGCCTGCGCGCCCGCAACCTCGGCTGGCGCCACATGGGCGCACCCAACGTGTTCGTCGCGCACCAAGGTGGTATTTCATTCGGTGCCGAGAAGAACCTGCGGGTGGCCTACAATAATGCCATCTTGCGTCAGCGTTACCCTGACGCTTCTGCCCGCTTCAACCGGTTTTGCCTGCGCGACCCGATCAAATCCGCCCGCCAGGCCCTGCAACATGCACGCCTGCGCAAGCTGGCCAGCCTGCCAGCCGCCGCCCGCGAAGCCTTTTGGCCTGCGAATGTTGAGCGCGTGCTGCACCTGCACGATGGCTCGTACGACAATGCAGCGTTCAGCCTTGCCTGGCAGCACGATGGCCACCACGCTCGAGTGAGCCTGCATGCTCCACTGCAACCGTTGGCACTGCACCTAGACTTTCACCTGCCCGGCGATTTCGATCTGCTGGTTGAGGCGCTGCGCAACTTGCCGCTTGAAGCGCTTGCATATGAGCAGTTGGCTCACTGCCCTGCCCTGCTGCGCGACCTCCCCCACCTGCTGGGGACACCCTATCGCATTAACGGTTCTGACAACTGCCTGCTGAAGCCGGATGCCGACTGGCAGCGCTTCGCGCGCGAAGCCATCAGCGTAAAAATGCCCTGGCAAGCATTACACGACCCATGCAAAAGCAGCCTACCAGCCGCCAACTGGTTACCGCCGACGCCGACTCAGTGCCAGCCACCGGCAAGCGGAACACCCCGCACCCTTCTGATCGGCGATTCCCTGACCAACCCCGCCCTTGCCCAGCGCTGGCTGGCGCTGGCCAGGCGGGCGGTCCGTGAAAAACTACCACTGATACTGCTGGCTAAAGACGACACGCCCTGGCTGAAGACACTGCAAGTGACAGGCGCCGTTCTCCGGCTGCCGGAAGTTCAAGACTTCAGCCTTGCCGACCGGGCCCAAGCTGCGGGTTGCGATGGGGTGCTGAGCCTGGATGAAAGCCCAGGTGCAGGTTGGACAGCGCCGATGCTGGCCAACCACATCGGCGTTGCCTTGTTCGCCAGCCCGAGCCCGGTCGCCGACGAGGCCAGAGCAAGCACACCCGCGTTCCCCCCCTTCACACCGAGCCAAGCCTGATGACCCAAGAATTGCTGCAAAAGCCCCAGGCGGGCCAACCCCGCGTCACACTTCAAGCCTTCAGTGGCGCCATCCTGGGGCTACAGGGTGACGTGCTGCAGGGTTGGGCGATGGATAACACGCAGCCTGAACTGCGGCCGGTCGTGGAAATCTTAATCGACGGTGCTGGCGTCGCCCTGGCGCGCGCTGACCAGTTCGAACCGCAAGCGCCTCACGGCGACCAATTCCACGGCTTCACCGTGCAACTGCGAGAAAGCTGGCTGGCCGACGCCAGCGTGATCACTGCACGCATCGCCAACCAGGCCTGGGTGCTGGACGGCACAATCGCACTGCCCGCCACCGCCACATCACAAACGCCAGCCTTCGCTTCGCAGGTTTGGCACACAGGCGGCCTGCGCGTTGCGGGCTGGTCATGGGATCCACATTCACCAAACCGCCACGTGCAAGTTTCGGTGCGCCGAGACGGCCAGGTTCTAGCCCAGGTCATCTGCAATACTCATCACCAGGCGCTAGCCTATCGGGCGACAAGCGATCACGGCTTCAGCCTCGACCTACCCTGGGAACTGGCCGACGGGCAGGTGCATGTGCTGGAAGTGGTGAACGACCTTGGCCAACCCTTGGCAGGCAGCCCTATTCGAGTGTGCTGCCGACCCGAAGGTGCCGCTGGACTGCTACGCCAGCTAAGCCCGGGCCATGATGCAGCAACCCTGGCACTGCTGACCGAAGTGACAAAAGAGCAAGATCTGCTCCTGGGCAAAAGCGCAGGCTGGCAGCACTACCCTCAATGGTTTGAAGCATTCCAGCGCCTGGAGAACCTGCCTCGCCCGGCGATGCGCGGCAAAATCGGCCTATTGCTGATTGGCGAAGGCGATGCGGCGAAAGAACAAATAAGCCTTGCAAGCTTCGGGGCCGATCGCGAGCGTATCCACCACCTTGTCACCGCCTCCGGCCAGGTGGTTGTACCGGCGCTTCAGCAACTGCTGGCAGCAGGCTGTGACCGAATTCTGCCGTTAGCTGCTGGTGACCGCCTGGCCCCGCTTGCACTGCCACACCTCAGCGCCCTGCTTGATGACGGCTGTGCATGGGCTTTCGCCGATTGTGATCGCGACGGCCCACAGGGCGAGCGCACCCTGCCTTGGCTCAAGCCCGTTTGGGATATCGATTTGTTTGTAGGCGCCGATATTTTCTCGCCCGGTGCCATCTTTGGCTCAGTGATCGTTGAGCACGCCCTGGGGTTGCTGACACAACGGGCCCAACAGCCTGCAGCAAACTGGCACGATCTTATGGCAGCGATAGCGTTGGCCACGCAAAACAGTGACGCTAATGTGGTGCATTTGCCCCGCGTGCTTTACCACCGGGCCCACGATTTGCCGGCGAGCCCGGAAATGGCAGCACCCTCGCCGGAGCGCCTGCACGCCGTGGCGTGGATGTGCCAGACCATCGCTGCGGGCGCCGTGGTTGGTAACGTGCAGCAATACCCAGCACTGCTCAGAGCGCAATGGCCGCTGCCAAACCAGTTGCCCCGGGTTAGCCTTGTTGTACCGACGCGCGATCAATACGAGTTGCTGCACACATGCATCGAAGGGCTGTTGACTGGCACAGATTATCCAAACGTAGAAATCATTGTTGTCGACAACCAATCCACCGACCAACAAACGCTCGACTACCTTAGCGAACTGAAAGCGCGCGGCGTGACCGTGCTGCATCATCCGTTCCCGTTCAATTACTCGGCAATTAACAACCGTGCCACCAGCGTGGCCACCGGCGACGTAATAGGGCTAATCAACAATGATATTGAAATCATTGACAGTGGCTGGCTGAAAGAAATGGTCGCCCAATTGATGCGCCCGAATATAGGCGCGGTAGGCGCTAAACTGTTGTGGCCAAACAAAATGGTCCAACATGGCGGAGTGGTAATAGGCGTGAACGGACTGGCTGCGCATAGCGGCAATGTGCTTTCATCACAAGACCCGGGCTATTTGGGTAACAATCAGATAACCCGCCGCCAGAGTGCTGTCACTGCAGCCTGCCTTCTACTGCGCAAACATGTGTATGACGCTGTTGGCGGTCTGAATGAAAGCACATTCCCCGTGGCGTTCAACGATGTTGACCTATGCTTGAAAATTCGCCAACAAGGCTTGCATGTGGTGTGGACAGCTTTTGCCCAGCTCATTCACGCTGAGTCAGCCAGCCGCGGCAAAGACGTAGCGCCAGAAAAGCGCGCCCGCGCACTACGCGAGCAGCAGAAATTTATTGAGCGGTGGACGCTCGACCACTACAATGACCCGTTTTACAACCCAGCGCTGGCCCTGGATTATGTAACTGGGCCGTACGGTGGACTAGCAATGCCAGTTACCAGCGTTGCTACACGGACGAACAACGACCCAGCCAATGGGTCACGGGAAGAAAGGGATCGCTAGATGTACGGCACGGATGGTATTGCCCCCAAAACTTTACCTCCCATCACTATGCTGGGCACTTCAAAGCCAGCATTGCGTTATGCCGTGCCTCATACGTTGTTATTCCAAACAATTCCAAGCTTAGCGCAGCCGAACAGTCCTGCAATACAAAATTGCTTCTGTTTTTTTGCCCGCATGCCTGTGCGTCATCCGCAATGGTTCGCCGGTCAACCTGGACCCACAAAGCCAAGACCTTACGCCAGCCAGCCAAGGCCGTATTGCCATAGCCTGGCGCGCCCAGTAAACCTCCATTCGCACCCTATTGCAGACCAAACGCCATGAACACCCTCTCTGCACCGGCAGCATCAGTTACTGAAGTCAACGGCCATTTCGACTACACCTTGACGACCGCGCGTTCGGCTGGGCGTTTGCGCCTGCTCAGCCACAAAAGAGGCTGACCATTGAAATTCTTGCCAATGGTGAAGTGGTTGCCCACGGCCTCGCGCAACAGTTTCGTGAGGACTTGCAAACGGCCGGCATTGGCGATGGTTGCTATCTGTTCGACTTGCAACTGTCTCACGAACTGTTCGACGGCCAGGTACATCACCTAACTGCGCGCATTGCCGATACAGGCAGCGCCCTTGGCGGTGGCCCGCACACCATAGGCCCAGAACACCGCGAGCCCAGCTACCCGCAGATACCCCGGGCAATGGGCCTTGGCATGCTTGCTGAATTGCTGAGCCAAACCACTTACAACCGCTTCGCCGGCAATCTGCGCAACTTTACTCAGGCCTATCGGCTTGCCTCGCGCCTTCAAGAAACCGGCGAATTTGCCGAGGCACGTACCGCCTGGGCGACGATTAACGGCGCGCTGGGTGCAAACCCGCTGGGCTACTGCAAGCTCGGCGAATGCCTCATGCAACTGGGCCTTGCCGATGAAGCGCTAGAGGCCTTCCGAGTAGCGGTCGGTTGCGACCTGCGCCTGCACTGGGCACACCTGGGTGTCGCCAACAGCCATTTTGCCCTTGGCCAGTTTGAGCAGGCCGAGGACGCGATGCAGGTGGCGATTGCCCTGCAACCGCAGGATACAGCCCTTGCCAAGCGCTTGAAGTACATGCAAGACCACGGTTTGCCACAGCGCGTAGACAAGCTGCTTGGCCAACAGCAACGCGAAGCAGCAATTGCCCTGCTTAAAGCTTTTTTGCTCAAGCGCCCGGACAGTAGGCAAGCCTGCGAGTTGCTGGGCGACTTGCTGTGCGAACCCAGTGACAACACCCTGCCGGGCATGACGCAACTGCATGAGTTGCGCAAGGCACAGCGCATTCTTGAAGTGTTGCTGGACGACGTCGAAAGCCGCCTTGACGAGAGCAGTGACTAAATGAACAAGCTGCTGCGCCACATTCAGGAACACAGCGCTGACGGTTTGGGCAGCTGCCTGATCGTAGGTGCTGGCACAGGCAGCCAATTGGGTGACTGGCGCCAGCTAGGCTGCCAGCAGTTGCTGCTGGCAGAGGCGCATCCCCGTTTGGCTGAAGAATTGGGCCGGCGCCTGCGCCATGATCAGGGCGAACACCTGCTGACCCTCGCCGTTACTGCCGATGAACACCCGGTGGCAACCCTGCTAGCACTGAACAACCTGGCCTATAGCAGCCTCAACGAACCGGTCGACCTGTTCAACCACTACCCAAACCTGCGCCGCGACGGAGTATTGCAAGTGCCGGCCCGCAGCATTGAGGCAGTCGTGGCCGACCATGCCCTGAACGGCCCGCAAGCACACACTCTGTTGCTGGCCGCACCTGGGCAAGCCCTTCAATTGCTGCAGGCTACCCCGCAGGCTTCGCTGCATGCCTTTACCTGGGTGATCACTGAATGCAGCAGCGAGCCGCTGTATGAAGGCGATGCCAGTGACAGCCAAGTAACCGCCTGGATGGAAGGTATAGGCTTTGAGCTGGTTAGCGATGATCCGGACGCCATCTTCCCGCAAAGCCAGCTGCTGTTCGAACGCAACACTAGGCGCATGCCCCAGCAATGCATCAGCAGCGAAGTGGCGCAACTGCACACGCAAGCTGCTGTAGCCGCACCTAGCAGCCAGCAGCAGATACAGGCGCTGCAAGCACAACTGCAACAACGCGATACTCAGGTGTACGAATTGACCGGGCTGGCCTGCGAGCAAAAACAACAGCTCGATCGGTTGCTGATTGACAAGACCCAGTTACTTTCGACAAACGAGGCCATCCAGGCAGAAAACGCTCAGCTGAGCCAGGCGCTACATGTCCAGGCCGACCTCGCTAGCAATGGACAAGCGCAGAACAAGGCACTTGCCACCGAGCGCGACCAACTAGTTAGTGCGTATGAAGCACTCCGGCAAAAGCATGCAGCCTTGGCTACCGCTCACGACGAGCAGGCTCAACAGCTAGCCACCGCGCGTGGCGAGCTCGACGCATTGAGCAAACACAACGCTGAGTTGGTCAGCCAAAGCGAAGCACAGCAGCGTCGTGAAGCCGAGCTGGCAGGTACTTGCGATGCTCAAACTCAACTGGCGAACGAGAGCCAGGCCCGCTTGGGCGAGCTTGCAGCCGAGCGCGATGCACTCACACAGGACAATAGCCGTCTGAGTGAAGCCTGCGAAGCGCAAACTCGGTTAGCCAATGACTATCAAGAGCAATTGAAGAAAGCGAACGAACAACGCGAGCAACAGGGTAAAGCACTGGCCGAGCAAAAAGACACCGCTGATGCCAACATAGAGTATGTGCAGGCGCTGGAGCGCGAAGCAGCCGACTACCAACATCGGCAGCGCTTGCTGGAAGAGGAGTTGGTCAAGAGCGAAGCCCAGCTTGAACTGATCAAAGACCTGCTGCTACGCGAGCCGGGGCTTTGAGCGTGGGCATGTCGATATTTAAGGCCATTGCCAATTGGCTGGGCATGTGTAAAGCGCCGCCAGCTGCAGAGCCACAGGCCGCGGACCCGGTTGTACTGAAAGATACCGACCACCGGCCCATCGCGCAGGTCGTCCCCTATGATGAAAATCTGCTTGAGCGCAGCCGCACGCAATGGCAGGTCGGTGACTGGAAAAGCCTCGCACAACTGAAGCCTGACACCCTGCAGCATCACCCTGATCGCGCCAAACTGGCGATGCTGGCCGCCGGTGGCCACCAGCAATTGGGCAACATGACATCGGCCCGCCAATTCACCCGCTTGGCTCAGGACTGGGGCTGCAGCAAAAAAATGATCAGCCAGGTACTGATTGCCGGCGTGCACAACACTCTGGGCCGCGCTACTGCTATCGCTGGCCGCTCGCAACAAGCCTTAGGGCACTTCCAGAACGCCGTAAACATTGCCACGCCCGGTGCCGATGCGCGCATGCTGGTGCAAGCACGCATGCGCGAGGAACTGACACGGTTTGAGATACCCGCTCTAGAAGACCAGCAAAAGCAATCCACCGCCACCGTCCCCGCGACCTACGAGAAAAACGCCGTCCAGAATTTGTCCGAAGAAGTGCAGAGGCAGCACGCGACCTTGAGCGAACAGATCAAGCAGCAGAATGCCGAAATGATCAAAGTTCGCCAGTCTCTGGAGCGTACAGTAAGATCCGAGATGCTTAACGCTGCTCAGCAATTGGAAGCATTTATGGGCGTTCAGAACTTTTTGAACCACGGTGAATACCTACCCGGCATGCACGGCTGGCCGATCAGCCCAGACTTTGCGCTGTATCTAGTCGAATTGATCAACGCTAATGATTATGATCTAGTCATCGAGTTTGGTTCAGGCACTTCCACGGTAATCGTTGCTAAAATCTTGAAAAAACTGGCACCCCAGAGGCAGGTAAAACGTGCCACGTTACAAGTAGCGTTTGAACACCTAGAACAGTATCACGCACAAACGCTCGATGATTTGACTCAGGCACACATGAATGAAGAAGTTGACCTCGTTCTAGCACCGCTTGTTCCGTATGAAGCTGCTGATGGAACTATTTATTCGTACTACGACTGCAAGTCAAAGCTGACGGAGCTTGCGACTAAGATTAAAAGCTACAGGCATAAAATTAAAATACTGGTAATTGTGGATGGGCCTCCTGGCTCCACTGGCACCCATGCGCGCTATCCTGCAGTTCCTGTTGTTTTACAGCACTTCAACGGCGCAATGTTTGATATAGTGCTTGACGACTATAAGCGCTCTGATGAAAAAGAAGTAGCTCAAATGTGGCTTGAGGAAATAAAAGAAATCCACCAAAACGCTGAGCTAATTATAAAAAAAATGGACAAAGACGCATGCCTAATTTCCACAAGCTTTGCAGAACAAAATCAACCAACATCAATCTAAGCTGAGAACTCTCTGGGCATACACAGAGTTATACATATGAAAATTCTGAGCAACGCAATAAAAGAATTCAAAACTAAAAACTACTCAAAAGCTGTCGAATTATTCCGAGAAGCAGGTATTTTGTACGGTGAAAATGTTGTATCCGCGCATATTGCCATGTGTCTTAAGAATATTCCAAAAAATAAATCTTCACATACGCACTCAAAAAACTTAGATCTTGCTACCCAGTTAATGCTCTCAAACACAGGAGAAATTGAACTCACTAGGCCGCAGCGAGAAAAAATGCTTGCACAATGGAAGCATCTAACCTCACGCCGTTCACAAGATGCAAAGGTGAAGACAGTCAACCCCATTCCACCCGACTGGCCTACTGACTTAACTTTGGCTCCGCTCCCAGATAGTACAAACGACTTTCTATGGAATAGAATTAGAAAAAAAAATTCAAATATCGGAAGAGATCACCAAGCGGGACTCAGTATCATTGTACCAACATTTAATCGCAGTAAAATTCTCGACATAACATTAGCCTGCCTTACAAACCAAGAATCAGTTTATCCATTTGAAGTAATCGTCGCCGACGATGGAAGCGCGGAACAAATAGTTGACGTTGTTAGAAAATATGAAAATCTTCTCGACGTAAAATATGTTCGTCAAAAAGATTATGGCTATCAGTTATGTGCGGTACGCAATCTAGGTCTACGAACAGCTAAATTCAAATTCGTCGCCATCCTCGATTGCGATATGGCACCAAACCCCAAATGGGTTGAATCCTACGTCACATTACTTCTAGAGGATGATGACGTCGCCTTGATAGGCCCGCGGAAGTACATAGATACCGAAAAGTTGCTGGCTGAAGATTTTGCAAAACACAGAGATTTAATAACCAAATTGCCTGAAGTTCTAACACATAATAGCGTAGCAGGAAAAACTCAGAACTCTGTTTCTGTAGATTGGCGACTAGAACACTTTGAGACAACCGATAATCTACGCCTTTGTGATACACCATTCCGTTTTTTCAGTGGCGGGAATGTGGCTTTTTCAAGTAAATGGTTAGAAAAAGCCGGTTGGTTTGATGAAGACTTTAACCACTGGGGAGGCGAGGATAACGAATTTGGATATCGACTCTACCGCGAGGGATGCTTCTTTAGGGCAGTAGACGGCGGACTGGCTTATCACCAAGAGCCTCCGGGGAAAGAAAATGAAACCGATCGTGCTGAGGGTAAAAAAATCACGATTGAAATTGTGAAAGAAAAGGTTCCATACTTTTACCGGAAACCTCTGCAACTCCAAAATTCTAGACTATTCAACAAGCCTCTTGTATCTATTTACATCCCCGCGTACAACTGCTCTGAGCATATTGTTAAATGCGTTGATAGCGCATTGAACCAAACCATTACCGACTTGGAAGTTTGCGTATGTGATGACGGTTCAACCGACAACACACGCGAAGTACTAGAGTATCACTATGGTCAGAATCCACGAGTGAGGGTTATTTCCAAGCCTAACGGAGGGATTGGTTCGGCCTCCAATAGCGCCGTTCGTTTAACACGTGGCTTCTATATAGGCCAATTAGATTCAGATGACTACTTAGAGCCAGATGCAGTCGAGCTCTGCCTACATGAGTTTTTCTTGAATCGGTCACTTGCGTGCGTCTATACAACCAATAGAAATGTTAATCCTGACGGTTCGCTTATTGCTGATGGCTACAATTGGCCAGAATTTTCTCGTGAAAAACTAACCACGGCCATGATCGCGCACCACTTCCGAATGTTTACAGCTCGCGCTTGGAATCTTACCGACGGCTTTGATGAAAAAATCACCAACGCCGTGGACTACGATATGTACCTAAAACTCAGTGAAGTAGGTCCTTTCAAGCATATCAACAAAATCGCCTACAACAGGGTACTCCACGGCGAGAATACGTCAATCAAAAAATTAGGCGCACAAAAAACCAATCACTTTGCAGTTGTAAATAAATCATTACAACGCCAATCTATTAAAAAATTTCAATATACGCCCCTCAACTCGACTGATGATTCTTGCAGGCGTTATAAGATTACAAACGGCTAACGGTCAGGAAGGCTTAATAATGTTGATTACCATCAAAAAAATGATCGGAAAAATCGTATTTTCATATGAAGGTGAAGCAGTCAGCTTCACCCACGAAATACGTCATCCAGACGACCTTCCAGCAACTGACGATTCATTATTCAGGATCGCAATTTTATCAAGACCTGCAAATGACACTAATTACTCTATAAGTGGAGTAACACCATACCTAGAGAGCGTAGAATTTTTCGAGAACGCCTATAACTGTACTATTACGACGCCCACTTTCGCCACACCAAACTATGAGCCTTTGAAATCCCTAACGGACGATGTTTATTTGTGCTTCTCCGGTGGATTCGATTCCGTAGCAGCGAAAGCTATATTACCTGAATCAACGCACCTGATCTCTAATGAGTTTGGTGGAGCTTTCGAGCGAGAGGCACTGTTCTTCAAAAACTTCCAAACCCAAGTCCTACAGTGGGATTTACGGAGAGTAAGACCTGAAGGGAAAATGAAATTCAATGAGTCTATTGACTGGCGATTTATGCTGGCGCCTGGGCTACTTTTCAAACAGGAAAACAAACCGATCACCTTGGCAACCGGCACCATTTTAGAGGCCAGTCCCTTTTGGTATTCAGGCACGCCAAAACCCGAATTCCAGAGCTATTCAAATTTTGGGTTCGGGAGAGATGTTTCAATTATCAATCCAGTTTCGTGCATTAGCGAATATTCAACAACATTGATCGCAGCCAAGGTATTGAGCCCCGTTTTTTTGAACAAAAGCCTGGATTCACTAGCCCCCCTAAAATCTTTGAAACGTTACCGTAAAGAGGTTTTGATAGCATTAACCAAAGGCGAGGCTGTACCAAACCCTCACGCAGACATGCCGAAACATGTATTCGGTCGCGGCTTTAGCGATGACACCATCGCACTTTATCTAGTTTGGAAACTTGGAAAAGATTGGGTAAAATTGAATTATTGCTCAAACATTCCACAACACTCCGAATATTTGGATATGTCATTTTTTGAGAAAATCCACACAAATAACTTGAACTGCTTCAGCTCGAAAGACAAACAAGATATTCTCGACAAACTCCAAAGATTCGAACTTCCACTCTACGACGATGACGACTACTTGAATATCACGAAGTCGATCGCGTTACGACAAGCGTTTCTTTCAACGCCTAAGTGATCGATAATTTATGTAAAAACTTCCGCACGCACACACCAAAGATGAACTAACAGTGAGGCTAAATATCAAAAACCAAAAGGCAGTGTAAATATGCTCAGCACGGCCCAGCAGCGCGTGCTGAGCGAAAAATTAGCCTGCATCACTCGACAAATAGTTCCATACCTTTATTGATTTAATCCTCATACGCTGGGGCAAGCGATCTAGATTTATCGGCCCCACCCATCGCGAACCTCCACCCAAATTTATTTTAAGTTGCATAGGCTGCTTTAAGGGCGCACGATCTTCAGCGCCCCCAAGATTCGCTGAAGCAACTAAAATCAGATTATCGTCATAGTATATTTTTATGTCCTCTGGAGTCCACTCAGCTGTATATTTATGATATCCACCACCCAAGTTCGAATGAGCACTATTTCGTTGCAATTCCTTAATACTTTTCCCTGCGTGAATTGTTGCATACCGTACGCCTGGGCTCTTATCACCCTTGGCTTCCATAATATCAATTTCTCCGTATTGATTTTTGTTTTCCCCCTGCAACCAAATCGCTGGTTGAAGACCAGGACTATCAGGGACATCCGCAATAACCTCAAATTTTCCGTAAGTAAAATAGTCAGCGCTGGCGATACTCACAGAGCTAACGTCCCTGTATTTGATTTTTTTTTGAAACTCATACTTTTCCTGCCTATAATTTGGATTGAGTACTCTCTCACGCCTTGCCTCTAGAATCAGCTCTCCATTTTGGTAGATGAGATTTTTGTCTCCATCGTTGTAGTAAACTTTAGTATTATTAGTAACCCCTGTAGTTCGTGACCAATGGGACTGATCTAGCCGCTGCCCCGTTGAAAAATCAACGTTTATCGAAGGGTAACTAGAAAACCCACCCGCCGCCGCCGACATAGACACCAAACACATTGATAACGACGCTGTCTTTATAGTCATCCCCAAATCCCTAAGCTATTTAGCCATTTCAAATTTAACGTCTAACCTACTTGATAACTCTATCCTCTCAGACATTCAGCTTATACCGAAATTCCAGACAGTCAGCGCAAAACAATGTTAACAATATCCAATGCACCGCATCTAGTGAAAGCTCGAGACACGAATCCCAGCTTTGGCACCAATCATAGCTCGACTTGGAGCCAAGCGAGTACCCTTTAAGCATCGCAATCCATTAAAACGTGAAAAATTTACGGAGCGAAGGTACCAAAAAGTGAGGTTTTGCGGCATCATATATGGCTTCTTCTCCACATACTGCTTAATGCTAGCTCACACGTTAGGGTTTTCAAGACATGAAAATTGCTGTATCTGGTACTGGGTACGTAGGGATGTCAAATTCAGTGCTTCTCGCGCAGCACCATGAGGTGGTAGCTCTTGATATTATCCCGGAAAAAGTCAAAGCCATTAATAATAGAGAGTCTTTCCTCTCTGATCCCGAGCTTGAATATTACTTAAAACACGAGCCTCTCAATTTAAAGGCGACACTTGACAAGCATGAGGCATATAAAGATGCGCAATTCATAATTATCGCAACACCAACGGACTATGACCCCGAGACAAGCTATTTCGACACACTATCAGTCGAGACCGTAATTAAAGATGTCTTAAAAATAAATCCCGAAGCGACGATGATAATCAAGTCGACGGTTCCGGTAGGCTTTACCAAGAGAATGCGTACCGAGCTTTGTTGCAATAACATTATTTTCTCACCAGAGTTTCTCCGAGAAGGTCGAGCGCTTTATGACAATCTTAATCCCTCACGCATCGTTGTAGGGTGCCGATCTCAACAAGCTCAGAAATTTGCTGAGATATTGCTGCAGGGCGCTCATAAAAAAGACGTTCCAGTGTTTTTAACAAACTCAACCGAGGCGGAGGCGATAAAGCTTTTTTCCAATACCTATTTAGCCATGAGAGTTGCATACTTCAATGAACTTGACAGCTACGCAGAAACACACGACCTCAATACACGCCAAATTATTGAGGGGGTTGGGGCTGACCCTCGTATTGGCAATCACTACAACAACCCTTCTTTTGGATACGGTGGATACTGCCTACCAAAGGATACAAAGCAACTTTTGGCCAACTATAGCGATGTTCCTCAAACACTAATCCAGGCCATTGTCGACTCTAACAGGACGCGTAAGGACTTTATTTCTGACTCCATTCTGAAGCGCCAACCGCAGCGAGTCGGAATTTACCGCCTCACTATGAAAGCCGGCTCTGACAACTTCAGAACATCTTCAATACAAGGCGTTATGAAACGGATAAAATCTAAAGGAGTAGAGGTTGTTATATATGAACCCGCCCTTGAAGAGGACAGTTTCTTCAATTCAAAAAACATTAAAAATCTTGAAGAGTTTAAGCAGACCTGCGACATCGTGATATCGAATCGACTAACAGAAGAAATTAGTGACATAAGCCACAAGGTCTATACTCGAGATCTTTTTGGCAAGGATTAAAAATACCAACAAAACCGAAAATACTTGTAGCATCGAGACAGCGCGTCAAACTTATGAAATCCTCAAGACTTCATAGTGCGACACCGACACAGTTCTACTTTTACCACCTGAGCTTACCGCTCGCAACTCAAAAATTGAGTATAGCGGTAGACTTAATGAGCGCATTTAATAGCAACTTAAGTGCGCATTGGAACGCAAGTAATCCTTCGCCCACTACGAGCCAATAAATCAGAAAAACTAGCGAAATCAATAGGAAATACCAAAACTTAACAGCTACTTTATCGAACTTATTCGTAAAGTAAAATTGTGAATTTAAAATTTTCGAGAAAGTGAAAGCCATGCCCAAAAACTTATCTTCCAGCTCCCCTATCCTTGTAACTGGAGGAGCCGGCTTTATTGGTTCGCATTTAGTCGACGCCTTACTTGCAGATGGCTACGCAGTTCGAGTGATTGATAACTTTACAACAGGTAAGCGTAGTAACCTTCCCTTGGGCAATCCTGGCTTGCAATTAATCGAGGGCAACGTAGCTGATGCCTCAATAGTAACCGAGGCGGTTTCTGGATGCCAAGCCGTTGTCCATCTAGCGGCGGTAGCTTCAGTACAGGCTTCGGTCGACGACCCTATTCGTACGCATCAGTCAAATTTCATCGGCACATTGAATATTTGTGAGGCAATGCGCCTAGCAAAGGTTAAGCGTGTACTGTTCGCTTCTAGTGCGGCAATTTATGGCAACAACGGTGAAGGCACGGCAATTTCGGAAGACACACCTAAATCACCATTAACGCCCTACGCATCGGACAAGCTGGCGAGCGAGCATTATCTTAACTTTTACCATCATCAACACGGATTACTGCCGGTAATTTACCGCTTCTTCAATATATACGGCCCCCGCCAAGACCCCTCTTCTCCATACTCGGGGGTAATAAGCATATTCGCTGACAGAGCCCGAAAAAACTTACCCATCTCTGTATTTGGTGATGGCGAACAAACAAGGGATTTTGTTTTTGTTCGTGATCTGATCAACTTACTACAGCAGGGACTACTACTACCAAGCATATCGGTTGAAACCGTCAATGTGGGACTGAGCCAAGCAACATCACTTAATCAAATTCTGAATGCTTTCTCACAAAATATTGGCAGGCTTCCCAAGGTCACTTATCACGCCGCCCGAAATGGTGACATCAGGCACTCCATGGCCGATAATCAGAGGCTTTTCAACTTATTCGATATGCCTGAACCGACAACCATAAATTCCGGCATAGCGCAGCTAATTGAGCAAGATCAATAAGACTTTCTAAGAGGTTCGGATATCGTTGGAGGTAAAGATACTCGAGGGGCGGTTTTTCAGCAAAAGATCATCGAGCTTCCGCCATCTCACGCTGACTTGCCCCTACTGTACCTCTAGCAGGCAAAATACACGATCGAATGCAGCTCTGGCCCTATTTATGGCTGCTGAGACTGGCCTAGCTAGAGATAAATTTAATTCAACATTGATATGAGATGCGAGAGCTAATCATTCCCCCTTAATGCTTGAGTACTTTGATAAGTACTGAGAACATGTGCTGAATCGCTCATCAATCCCATGAGCCTATTCTTCGCACGATGTGCAACGGCGTTCTTATCAATACTTAATGGGTTTGATGAGAGATGTACATCAGCGAGCGCTCAGAGGACGACTTTTTAACGCTCCTTAGGTGATAATCAGCTCCGAGGCTGAACGATGTATGCATTTCTCATCAGCTTATCGATGAAATCAACGATATAATCACTCGAATTTTCACCCGCGACCTGTGCAGCAAGGACTGAGCGCGGCCATGACATGGCTACAGTTTTCTATGGAGATCTCGATGCAAACCCTACTCTCCGGCCTGAGTGAACAGGCCAGCCGCGCGTACGTAGGCGCTTCTTTAGACGACAAATTTTCGTTTCAGTGGAGACCGGCTGCGCAGTTGGTCGCTGACCCCGAGCTCGCGAACGGAACGTCTGCCCGCCTCGCCGTGTGGCTCTATCGCGCGCCTTGGAACTGGCTGGCTGATGGCACTATTGCCGATGTCACTGCGGCACTGCTGCAGTGGCAAACAGAGCAGCGTGCCGTGCTACAACTGCGTCGCACTCTGCGCCAGCGACTCATTCTTGTAAACATCGACCGGGTGCCGGCTCAGACGCTGTTCGAACGCCTGGGGCTCGCATACAACGACGAACCCCAACACTTGTTCGCCGACCCACTGGCGGCAACCCTGGCCGGTGTTTTCGAGCAAATGGCACCGGAATGCTGGACCCTGTACGAAGCCTTGGAGGCTGCGTCCTGGCTGCCAAATGGTGAGCCGGAGTTCCGCGCCAACCGCGCACTGCCTACCCACGCGGGCTTGGTCGAGTTGCTGGAACTGGTGCATGCCGGCCGTCAGCTTCCGAACGCTCAGTTGCAGCTTCACGAGCGTGACAGGGCTATCAGCGTTCTGCGCCGCGAAGCAGAGCAGGTACGTTCGGCCCAGCACAGCCGCCAGGACGACCGCGAGTTCGTAAATGCCCAGCTGCAACGTGCCCAGCAGGCACTGACCGAACAGCAGGCCGAAGGTCAGCTGCTGAAGGACCAGCTAGCGGAACTGAAGCTACAGCTGACCTCGACCCTGGCGGACAAGCAACAAGGTCCCCAGGCTTCAGAGTTTTCCCAAACGGGTAGTAACGCGCTGCTCGAAGAAAACCAGTTGCTGCTCGCGCAGTTGCAGCAGTTGCAGGAAGAGCTGGAAAAGCGTCACTTCGAAAGCCAGGCCAGCAACGAAAAGTTCGCCAAGCTGAACAATGAGCTAGACCAACTCCGGGCGGCGCAGCAGCAGGCTGGCCTGGAAACGGCGAACGCCCAAGCACTGAGCGAAGAAAACGAGCTGCTGCTGTCGCAACTGCACCTGGTTCAGGAAGAGCTGGAAAACTACTACCTGGCCAATCGCGAAATGCTCGCGGCCATGGACCAGTCCAACCATACGCTGCACCGTGCCCGTAAAGTAATCAGCCGAGTGGCTGCCCATGTCTGAGGTGAAAACGGTATTACCGTATAACAGTGTGGTCGATGCTCAGTGGTACTTGGCAACCTATCCCGATGTAGCAGCCAGCGCAGCAGACCCGCAACAACATTACGATCTGCATGGCGCCGCAGAGGGCCGCCTGCCCCGCTACCTGCAGGCCTATCGCCTCGACACTGCACTTTGGGGCGGCTTCAGCGCCCTGGCATTGCCCGAGCTTGCTGCCCTGCATGCGCAGACCGATGACCGCGAGGAGTACGCCTACGCTTCCTGGACATTGGCCCGCTGGCATGCCAGTGCCGGGCAGTGGTCGAGTGCGCTGCCGTACATCGATGCCCTTGCCGAACCTCTACCGCCCTACATCGGCGGGCTTGGCCCCACGTTGCTGCGGACCGAAGTGCTACTGCGCAGTGGCCAGCAGGCGCAGGCTCAGGCGTGCATCAGGCAGGCCATCGCCGCCCAGGGCCAGCAGCCAGACCTTTGCCTGGCGGCAGCAAACGTGGCGCTGACCAGCGATGATCCACGGCATGACTCGGCCACTTCGCGGCGGTTGCTCTGGCTCAACCGTGCACTGGCGGCTGTCGAATTGGCGCCGGTCGCTCTGCGCAACCCGAATGCTGCGCTCAGTCTGGATAACCTGCACGCCAGTTGCACCGCGCAGATTGCACCCGAGGCTCAGCCCAAAATCAGTGTAATCATGCCGGCGTACAACGCACAGGCGTTCATCGAAACAGCTTTGCGTAGTCTGCTGGAGCAAAGCTGGAGCAACCTGGAAATCCTGGTGGTCGATGACTGCAGCACAGACGCCACTGTCGAGCGCGTATCTGCGCTTGCTCAAGAGGATGCCCGCATCATCCTGCTGCAGCAGCCGGTCAACCGCGGTGCTTATGCTGCCCGCAATACAGCACTAAGCCACGCAACCGGCACATTCCTGGTCAACCACGACAGTGACGACTGGTCGCATCCTCAGCGGCTGGAGCTGATGGCTACACCACTGCTGGAAAACCCCAACCTAGTCGGCACTCTGGCTGAATGGGTCAGGGCCGATACCCAACTGCACTTCCAGTGCTGGCGTATCGAGAACAGCCTGATTGAACCAAGTGTTTCGACCATCATGATGCGCTGCGACGCAGTGCGCGTCCTTGGCGGCTGGGATGAAGTGCGTGTCGCTGCTGACCACGAACTACGCCAACGTTTGCAGCGCTGCCATGGCGCCGATGCACTGCTGTACGTGCTGCCGGGCGTACCGCTGGTTATTGCCCGCCATCTGCCACAGTCGCTGACCATGGCATCCAGCACGCACTTGCGCTCGACGTTCTATGGTCTGCGCCAGCTATACAGCGCACTTGCCGAGGCTTGGCACGGCATGGCGGACGACGCAGCCGGGCTGTGCTTGCCTTCCGCCAGCGGCGCCCGAGCGTTCCCGGCACCGGCACCCATGCTGCGTAACGCCCAGGCCAAGGCCAGCTACGATTGGCTGGTGGTCAGCGACCTCAGCGAAGCGGCGCGTAGCGCCAAGCCTCTGCGGCTGGTGCTGGCGCGTTTGCAGGAACAAGGCGAGCATATTGGCCTGCTGCATTGGCCAGACTATCAACGGCCAAGCCCGATCGACCCGGCCCTGCTGCGCCAGGCCGTCGAGAGTAAAGTCGAGATGGTCCTTGCAGAGCAGCAATTGGCTGCCAGCCGAGTACTGGTGGTGGGCCGCCACCTGCTGGCTTATCCATTGGATCAAGTACCGGCCATCGAAGGGCTGCAAGGCTGCCAGGTTATCGATTCGGTCCGGGAAGCCAAGTCGCTGGAAATCGGCGCCCCCCCCGTTGCAGCTCCGCTGGCCAGCGCACCCGCTGCCGAAGTGGTTTCGGTGGCTGTTGCACCGCCAGTACCGCAGGTTGCCATCGCTGAGCGGCCGGCAGAGAAGCCCGCCTTACCGAAGCCTGCCGAACCTGTAATACCAGCCTTGTTCGACGAGGCCTGGTACCTGGAACGCAACCCAGACTTGCAAGGAGCCAGCCTGGACGCCTGGCAGCACTACCTTGCCCACGGCCATGCCGAAGGCCGAGAACCCGGCCCCGACTTCAATACGGCGTGGTACTTGGAACAATGTGTCGAAGCCCGCGAAAGCGGCATGCCGGCACTGCTGCACTATCATCAGTCGGGGCGTCATACCGGCTACGATGTTGGGAACCCCACATTCGCTGGCGACCTGCAACAACGCCCAGGCAGGCCCACCGTGCTGCTTTGCGCCCATGCCGCCAACGTGCAGCTGTTTGGCGCGGAGCGCAATTTGCTGGATACGCTGGATGCTTGCGCTGTGCTACACCTGAACGTGCTGGTCAGTGTGCCGAGCGTTGCCAACCCCGCTTATATCGACGCGTTGCGCGCGCGGGCCATGCAGGTGGTTTGCATTCCAACCCAACTGTGGCGTGCTGACATTGCGCCCTGCCGAGTGGCCGTTGAGCGTTTCTGTGCCTTGATTCGCAATCATTCGGTGGACTTGGTACACAGCAATACCCTGATGCTGCGCGAACCGCTGATCGCCGCACGCCTTGCCCAAGTACCAGCCGTGCTCCATGCGCATGAGTCCCCCGCGCATGACGCCGACCTGTGTGCAGCTATCGGCTTGCCTGCGGATCAGATCGTTGCCGAGGCAGTGGGCCGGGCCGACCAGGTATTGGCCAACTCCGCCTTCACGGCGCAACACATCGCAAAACCGGGCGCGACGCATGTGGTTGGCAACATCATCGACCTCAAAGCGTTCGACCTGCCGAATACGCTAGACAACAAGCGCATCACCGCGGCACTCATCAGCAGCAATTTGCCCAAGAAAGGCATTGCTGACTTGTTGCAGCTAGCTTGTGACACGTCTAGCGACACGCCCAATTTGCAACTGTTGTTGATTGGCCCGCACACCCCCGGTGTTGCTGCTTTGCGCACCTTGGAAGCCCGCGGCAAACTGCCAGGCAATTTGAGTATTCTGCCATACGCCGCAAGCCCGCAGGCTGCCATTGCCCAAGCCAACATCGTACTAAACCTGTCCCACTGCCAGGAAACCTTCGGCCGCACAGTGCTGGAAGGAATGGCGGCGGGCCGGCCGGTGCTTGCCTATCGCTGGGGGGCTTTGCCAGAACTGATTGATGAAGGCGTAACGGGTTACACCTTTGAGCATGGCGACACCAAAGGCATGGCCAAAAGGTTGCGGCAGTTCTGCCTCAATCCGAAGAAGATCCGTACGCTGGGTGCTGCAGGCCGTAAACGTGCCAAAAAGTACAACTTGAAGCTGCTCAGCCAGCAGTTGCAGAGTGCTTATGAGTCGGCACTGGGGGCGTCACTGCGGGAGGCCGGCGAATGAGCTGAAAGCAACGGTAGGCGCCCCTGAGTCAAAGGGGCGCCTGCCGCCTTGTTCGTTTCTATCGCCCCATCGTGATACAGCGTCTTTTCCTGGGGGCTGGCGTACCCCTGAACGGTCATTGAAAAAGTTCAGCCTTGATTTTATCCACGAAGTAGATAGAGCCATGCTTGCTGAGGTGACCAAAGTCGACCACTGGCAGATCTACTAAGTCGCTACCAAGACGACTCAAACACCCCTTCCCGTTACAAAGTATGTCCAAGGCCGAGATGTAGGACGCCCCGACAGAAGGAACGTGTTCCTTGAAGAACCCATCCCATTCTGCAGTTTGGGGGTTCAGCCCGTACGTCATGTATCGCGGCGGAACTTGGTTATGCTCTGCCCAATAGTTGAGAACCACTGAACTTAAATCGCCATTCCAATGCGGCACCGGACCAATTACAACGATTTTACTCGTAGGCGAAACAGCTTTTATCCTGTTCACCGTTTCTTGCAGCATCGCCAACGCCTGGTGCTGTTCATGGGGCGCATTACTGCCAAATACCAACCAGGTCATCACCACAACGTCGGGCTTATATTGTGCCACCGCTTCAAGCCGGTCGCTGTTGGCTTGTGCAACTGACTTGCCTTCATCAGTCTTGCCGGAGCTGGCGAAGAATGGCGGCCCGTTGCCATCGGTCATTTGTGAGATACCGTATTCGTTATACCCGATGTCGCGAGCACTCAGTACCCCTTGGTAAAGGGCCGCCGCATAAGAGTCGCCCCAGATGAACAACATTTTACGGCGGGGTTCGATGCAGTGGGTGTGACTAAGTTCTTTAGACACCGAGTGGCAAATACCGTAACGAATATTCTGCTTGAAATCGTAGTATTCGTAGACGTTGGTGATGGCCGATAACGCCTGAATTTCCCCCTGTACCCGATAGGAGGCGCCGTTGCTTTTCACAACTGTAAACCCCGCAGCCAGTACTAGGCAAAACGCAGCGATGGCGGTTGGGTTGCGAAATTTGCCAAGGCTGGCACTTAACGTGCCGGGCGCTGCGGCGCGCTGGCCAACAAAGTTTTCGACGGTAAGGTAAGACACCAGGCCCAGTGCAAAAGATAACAGCACACCGCCAATAATCGCCTGCGGCTGCTCAATAAAGCCGCTTTTGAAGAGGTAAACGCAAATGGGCCAGTGCCACAAGTAGGTTGAATAGGACGTTTTACCCATCCAAGCCACCAGCCAATGCCTGGCCAGGCGCGATCCGGTATAACCGGCGGCGATCACCAGGCAAGTACCGAGTACGGGCAACAACGCCCACTGCCCAGGCCACGCGATGGTGCTGTCAAGGGCGATGAACGAAGCTACGATCATTAGCAACCCGGCTAGCGCGATCGGGGCTTTTTTGCTCTCGCAAAGGTTGACCGGGTAAAGGTAGACGACGCCACCAATCAACATCTCCCACGCCCGTGATGGCAGCATGTAGTAGGCGAAACTCTCCAGATGATAAGAAGCCCAAGTAGCGAAGGCGAACGACAACAGCATTAGACCCACTATCACTGCCCGGCCAGCGCTGGCCCCCAGCGCCCTGTGCACGCCCACGATGATCAGCGGGTAGGCCAGATAGAACTGCCATTCGGCCGACAGTGACCAGGTGTGCAACAGCCATTTTAAATGTGAAGCTGAATCGAAATAGCCAGACTCGCTATACAACATCAAGTTGGAGGTAAACGAAAGCGCGCCAGCCACATGCTGCCCAAGTTGCTTATATTCGACAGGGAGCAGGTTGAAGTAGCCCCACACCAGCATAGCGGCGCAGAGAGCGACCAAGGCGGGAACCAGGCGTTTGGAACGGCTGGTGTAAAAACCCAAGAACGTGAAGGTACCGGCCTGAACTTTGGGAAAAATCGCACCGGTCATCAAGTAGCCCGAGATGACGAAAAACACGTCAACGCCGGCAAATCCTGCGGGGAGCATGGCAGGTTTGAAATGGAACAGCACCACCGCAACGACTGCTAACGCCCGCAGTCCATTCACATCGTCCCTGAATCGCATACGCACCTTTTAGAGAAAGTCTTGGCTGAGCCTTATTGGAATCAGTGCGACTGTAACAGATGACTAGTGGCCAATGGGTATCAGTTTACGAGCGCAGTCGAGGTGGGGTATCAGGTGCCTGAGCGCGCACTCGATCTCAAGGGCACTGCAGAGCACACGCCAAACACCTGTCTCATACGCACCTACAAGGCTTATCGAGCACCCCCACCGCCTGTTCGTTCTGAGATCCGTAACCTTTTTCAGTATTCCCCAGAGTGTGCCAAGTACTCCCCACCTAACACCAACGGGCGGTGCGGCACGCCCCGTCGGTCAGCGTGTCGGATAATGCACCACGCTTCGCAGGCATGTTCGCCCGCGTTACGCGGTATGCTGTAGGGGAAGCGTCTCCACAGGAACCCGCACCCGCTATGACGGAACAGCCATCGCAGGCAGCCAAATCGGCCGCCGCAGTCCACCCCGCACATGAAGACCCGCTCATCCCCACTGGCGCTTCTGCGCAAAGTCCAGATGCCGCGCCAGCCACGTTGTTGCCCTTGTCAGCAAAAGCATTGCCCAGCGCCGATGGCGCCTGGGAATGGGAAGATTACCCTCAAGTTCGCGCACGTATTGCTCAAGCCAAGGCCGAGCAACGCGCGGCGAACCCTGTAGCGCCGATACCCGTGCTGGATTTCGACCCAGCCGCCTTGGCCAATCATGCCGCGCAGTTGCGATTCCAGCCCCCCGGAGCGCTGCCGCTGGTATCAATCCTCATTCCGGTGTTCAACAACGCCAAACTCACGCTCGAATGCCTGGCGTCTATACAGCAACACCTCCCGGTAGGCTTGGATGTCGAGATCATCGTCGCCGACGACGCCTCTACCGACCAAACTCAGGCACTGCTGGCCAAGGTGCCTAACATTCGCTACCTGCGCAACGCCCACAACCTGGGCTTTCTGCGCAATTGTAACCAGGCCATGAGCCAGGTCACCGGTGCGTTCACCGTGTACCTCAACAACGACGTGCAGGTAACCGCTGGTTGGCTGGAGGCATTGCTGGCCACCTTCGCAGATTTCGACAAGGTTGGCGCCGTAGGGCCCAAGTTCGTCTACCCCAGCGGCCACCTGCAAGAAGCCGGCGCAGCGTTAGCGCCAGACGGCTTGTCCACCATGGTAGGTTTTGCCGATAACCCCAATGAGCCGCGCTTCAACTATACGCGGCGGGTGGATTACGTATCCGGCGCCTGCCTGCTCGCCCCTACCGCGTTGCTCAGGCGCATCGGCGGCTTCTCGGAAGCTTTTCTACCCTGCTATTGCGAAGACAGCGACCTGTGCCTGAGCATTCGTGCCGAAGGCTACGAGGTCTATTACAACCCGCATGCCACCATCATTCATCACCTGTCGAAAACCACCGCAGCTGCCGGTAACGATTTCAAGATGGCTAGTATCGCCAATAATGTCAGCGTGCTGAGCAGAAAGTGGGGCTCCACCATTGAGCAACAGTTCGACCCGCGGCTTATTTGCTTTTACTTGCCGCAATTCCACCCAGTGCCGGAAAATGACGTGTGGTGGGGCAAAGGCTTTACCGAGTGGACCAACGTCAGCAAGGCACAACCCAATTTCGTCGGTCATTACCAGCCACGTATTCCAGCCGACCTTGGCTACTACGACCTGCGCCTGCTTGAAGTCATGCAAGCTCAGGCAGACCTGGCTCAGCGCTATGGTATTCATGGTTTTTGCTTCTACTACTATTGGTTCGGCGGCAAGCGCTTGTTAGAGCGTCCGGTCGAACAGCTGTTGCAAAGCGACAGGCCAGACATTCCCTTCTGCTTATGCTGGGCAAACGAAAACTGGACACGCCGCTGGGACGGCCTGGAACAAGAGGTCTTGATTGCTCAAGCACACAGCGACGATGACGATTTAGCCGTCATCAACGACCTGATACGTTTCTTCAAGGATGGCCGCTACATCAAAGTCGGCGATCGGCCGCTACTGCTTATCTACCGGCCAACGCTGTTTCCCGATTTTGCCAAAACGGCAGCTCGCTGGCGGGAAGCCTGCCGCAAACGGGGGGTGGGCGAAATCTACATCGCGATGGTGGAGTCGTTCGGTCTGGCCACAGCGAGCTTCCATCCCTCCCAGTTCGGCTGTGATGCGGCGGTCGAATTTCCCCCTGGCGGGCTTGTCCAGCCCAAGCCACCCAGCGGAGAGATGCTCAACCCTGACTTCACAGGCCACTCGGCGGACTATAGGGAGCTCGCGGTAAGCTTCGCCTCACGCCCCGGCCCTGCCTATACACGCTTCAAGGGCGTCATGCCCGGCTGGGATAACACAGCACGGCGCCAGCATGCGGGCGGTTGTTTCGAGCATTCCTCGCCAGGCGCCTTCCAGGCCTGGCTGGAAGAGTCGATTACCGATACGCGCCAGCAATACTTCGGTGACGAACGCCTGGTGTTTATCAACGCGTGGAACGAATGGGCCGAAGGCGCGTACCTGGAGCCCGACCGGCGCTTTGGGCACACCTACCTAGAAGCCGTAAGCAACGCGCTAGACGCTTCGCGTCTGTTGAAGAAAAACTGACTGGCTGGACCCTGATGACCCACATCATAAAAAACAGCAATGACGTATGCTTGGCCGGCCATCCGTTCGCGCCCATCGGTATGGGCGAACATGTACGTGCCACCTTCCGTTCGTTGAGAGCGGTCTACGCACCGCCCGTTATTCACGATATCTACAAGATCGTCGCCGCCACTGAAGCCGACAGCAGCGAGTTTGGCCAAGCCCTCACCGACCAGCCCGCCGCGATCAACATTTTCCACATCAACGGCAACGAAGTGGAACATGCTTTGGAGCACATCAATCAAACGCGCCCCTGGTCGGGCTACAACATCATCTATCCGTTGTGGGAGTTGCCGCGCTACCCCGATGAATGGGCGGTACAACTCGATCGCTTCGACGAAATCTGGGCCGCCTCGCGATTCGTCATGGATGGTATTCAGGCTGCATGCAAAAAGCCGGTGGTGCATATGCCACTGGCCACGGAGGTGCACCTCGACAACTTCTTCGGCCGCCGCTACTTCGGCCTGCCAGAAGCTGATTATGTCTTCCTGTTCTTTTATGACCTGCGCTCGTTCTCGACGCGCAAAAACCCTCAAGGTGTCTTCGAGGCGTTCAAGCAAATGCTGGCCAAGCGGCCGTACGCCAACACGCACCTGGTGATCAAGGTAAACGGGGTTGATATGAACCCGCAGGCCTTTGCCGACTTGCAAGCCGAAGTGAAGTCATTACACGGCCGGGTTACCTTGATCGAACGGACCATGAGCAGTACAGAAGTAAAAAACCTGCTGCGCTGCAGTGACTGCTTCGTTTCGCTGCATCGCTCGGAAGGTTACGGCTTCGGTATTGCCGAGGCCATGGCGCTGGGCAAGCCGGTTATTGCCACAGCCTATTCTGGCAACATGGACTTCATGACCGCACACACCAGTTTGCCAGTCGATTACCGCTTGGTTGCAGTGAACGAAGGCGAATATCCCCATCACGAAGCACAGCATTGGGCTGAGCCAGACGGCGAGCAGGCAGTGGCGTACATGATACAGCTGGTGGATGACCCCGCCATGGGCCGCGCGCTGGGGCGACAAGCGCGCCTGCACATGCAAAGCTTCTTCAGCTACCGCTACACCGGGTTGCGCTACCGGGCCCGCCTGGCAGAGATACGTCAACAGTTGCCCAGGGCCTGAGGTCGACAGCCAGCCTATCGCCAGCGCATGCCTTGGATGCAGCCCACCGCCGGCAAGCCAGCCCCCACAGGGACCGCGCAAATCTTGAGGTTTACACTGCTCCTGTGGGAGCCCGACTTGCCGGCGGAGGGCCGCAACGCGGCCCCCCAGGACTTAATACTCAACCCACCGGTTGTGTGCAGTATTACCCGCGGGCCTGGTCACGCCAGTAGTCGAGAACATCACGCACGGTTTGCATCAGCGGCGTGGTGGGCACCCAGCCCACGGCTGCTTTGATCCGCCCATTGTCCCCTGCTGCCACGGGAATGTCTGAGGGACGCAACCGGTCAGGGTCGGTCTGGACGGTTATAGGCACCTTGGCTTCAGCCAGCAGCGCCTGTAATACAGTGCGGATCTGCCGACTTGCGCCTGAGGCAATATTATAAGTGCGGTGCTGAAGCTGGCCGCTGTCTGCGTCAAGCAGCATGGCGTAGGCTTCGCACACATCGAGCACATTTAAGAAGTCACGGCTTGCATCAAGGTTGCCCACCTTGAGCACGGGCGCCTGTAAACCAGCCTCTATCCAAGCGATCTGCCTGGCGAACGAAGCTGTTACAAAGTCTGCGCTCTGCCCTGGGCCAATATGGTTGAACGGCCGCACTACGACTCCGGGCATACCTTGGCGCAAGTACTGCATAACGGCATGCTCAGCTGCCAGTTTGCTGGCAGCGTAGGGATTCATCGGGGCACAGGCGGCCTCTTCATCCAGCACTTGGCTACTTTTGAAGCTTTCGCCATATACCTCAGAAGAGCTGACAAACAAGGTGAAACATTCAGGCGTGTGAACCCTCAATGCTTCCATCAAATTCAGGGTACCGATGACGTTGGTGTGCCAGGTCAGCAGTGGTTCATTGAAGCTGACAGCGACGTTGGAGACCGCCGCTAAATGTACCACGTGCGTGGGCCTGGCCCGCTGGATCACCGTTTCGACCTGAGCCCGATCGCGAATATCCATCACCTGATATCCACATTCGCACTCCACTGGCACGGGGGTTGATGCCACCGCGCAGATGACTTCATGGTGGGCTTGCAGCAACCGGCGCTGCAGCACTTTGCCCACAAAGCCGTTGGCCCCGGTCAACAGAATTCTGGCCATCTAGAAACTCCAAATCGCTGGCACCGCCAGGCACAAGCTTGATGAGCAGGTGGATTCAGGGGGCAGAGCCGTCAGAAGCTCACGCCGCTTGCGTTACGACGTAGATCGGCCTCTACCATCATGCGGCAAAGGTCTTCCAGGGTGGTATGGGGCTCCCAGCCCAGTACGGTCTTGGCCTTTTCAGGGTTCCCAAGCAGCAGGTCGACTTCGGTAGGGCGGTAGAACTTTGGGTTCACGGCCACAATGGTACGACCTGTAGCAGCGTCGATCCCCTTTTCGTTTTCGTCCTTGCCCTGCCAGACAACATCGATATCCACTGCCTTGCAGGCCAAACTTACAAAGTCGCGTACCGACTCCGTACGATTGGTGGCCAACACGAAGGTGTCGGGCTCGTCAGCCTGCAGCATGCGCCACATGCCTTCGACGTATTCCTTGGCGTAGCCCCAGTCACGCTTGGCGTCGAGGTTGCCCAGTTCCACCCGGTCGAGCTTGCCTAGCTTGATCCTGGCAACGCTGTCGGTGATTTTGCGGGTCACGAACTCACGGCCACGCAATGGCGACTCGTGGTTGAACAGGATGCCGCTCGCACCAAAAATGTCATACGACTCGCGGTAATTGATGGTCATCCAATGGGCATAGAGCTTGGCAACACCATAGGGGCTGCGCGGATAGAAGGGCGTACTTTCAATCTGGGGCGTTTGCTGCACCTTACCGAACATCTCAGAGGTCGAAGCCTGGTAGAAACGCGCCTTGGGATTGACGATGCGAATGGCTTCCAGCAGGTTGACCGCACCCAGGCCAGTGATTTCAGCCGTGGTCACCGGCTGGTCGAACGACACGCCGACGAAGCTCTGCGCAGCAAGGTTGTAGACCTCTGTTGCCTGGGTGGTCTGCAGCAAGCGGATACTCGCCGACAGATCGGTCAGGTCGTACTCCACCAGGTGCAGATTGGGGTGCTGCTCGACGCCCAGCTCGGCGAGACGCCAGAAATTGACTGAACTGGTACGACGATAGGTCCCGTAGACGGTATAGCCTTTAGCAAGCAGCAGCTCGGCCAGGTACGCACCATCCTGGCCTGTGATGCCGGTGACGATCGCGATCATGAATCCTCCAGAAAATCTCCATCAAGGCCGTTTTGTAAAGGCACTCAAGGGGTTAATAGGCCTGCGTCGGAGCATGATACTGGCTCAGCCTCGTCAACACGAGGCTGGTGAGTGTACCCGAGATAGAACCTCGGGCATTGATACAGTCAGGCACTTCCCATATAGCCGCTCGGCGGCTAGCAGAACTTTCTTACAACTAGATCAGAACATTCCAAATTTTAGCTGTCTATGCTCTCGCTATATTCATGCGCGGCCGACCAGTTCCACCACTGGTGGCGCAGGGCAAGGCCACTAGCCCAGGCAAATTACCGTACCACACGGGCGATCAGGTATACTTTTTGACTCGCGCCTATATCATGGCTAAGTCGTACGGGCATGGACTTATGCAGAGTTCATCGGCTCTGTCAGAACCTCAAGGTAGAAATCTCTCGTGAAGATCTTAGTAACAGGTGGTGCCGGCTTCATTGGCTCGGCAGTCGTGCGACACATCATCTCCAGCACCGCAGACTCGGTAGTCAATGTCGATAAACTGACCTATGCAGGCAACCTCGAGTCGCTGCAGTCGGTTGACCACAGCAAGCGCTACGCATTCGAGCGTGTCGACATCTGTGACCGGGCCGAACTCGACCGCGTATTCCGCGAGCATCAACCGGATGCTGTGATGCACTTGGCAGCAGAATCACACGTCGACCGCTCCATCAGCGGCCCTTCCGAATTCATTCAAACCAACATTATCGGTACCTACAACCTGCTGGAAGCGGCGCGTGGCTACTGGGCGGCGCTGGACGACACTCGCAAGTCCGCGTTCCGCTTTCACCACATTTCCACCGATGAAGTGTATGGCGACCTCGAAGGCCCGGATGATCTGTTCACCGAGACCACGCCGTACCAGCCAAGCTCGCCCTACTCAGCCAGCAAGGCCAGCTCTGACCATTTGGTGCGTGCCTGGGCACGTACGTACGGCCTACCAACTCTGGTCACCAATTGCTCGAACAACTATGGCCCGTTCCACTTCCCGGAGAAATTGATCCCGCTGGTTATCCTCAATGCCCTGGAAGGCAAACCGCTGCCAATCTACGGCAAAGGTGACCAGATTCGCGATTGGTTGTACGTTGAAGACCACGCTCGTGCTTTGTATAAGGTTGTTACCGAGGGTAAGGTCGGCGAAACGTACAACATCGGTGGCCACAACGAAAAACAGAACATCGAAGTGGTCCGCACCGTCTGTGCGCTGCTGGATGAGCTGCGCCCAGACTCAGCCTTCCGCCCGCATGTCGACCTACTGACGTATGTCAAAGACCGCCCTGGCCATGACCTGCGCTACGCAATCGATGCCAGCAAAATCCAACGCGAACTCGGTTGGGTGCCGGAAGAAACCTTCGAATCGGGTATCCGCAAGACTGTGCAATGGTACCTAGACAACCCGGAGTGGGTGGCGCACGTTAAAAGCGGCAGCTACCAGCAGTGGATCGACTCCAACTACACAACGCGCACGGGTCAGGCATGAAGATTCTGCTGCTGGGCAAAAACGGTCAGGTCGGCTGGGAGCTGCAAAGGTCGCTGAGCGTCCTAGGCGAAGTGGTGGCTCTTGATCGCCATCCGGCACAAACCGCCTACGGTGAGCTGGCCGGTGACTTGTCGAATCTTGCCGGGCTGCGCCAGGCCATTATCAAGGTTGCACCGCAGGTCATCGTCAACGCTGCCGCTTATACCGCTGTCGACAAGGCTGAGACTGAGCGCGAGCTGGCCCACAGGGTAAACACACTGGCCAGTCAGGTGATGGCCGAAGAGGCGAAGCGTCTTGATGCCTGGCTGGTGCACTACTCCACCGACTACGTTTTCGACGGCAGCGGCACTGCGCCATGGCAAGAAACCGATCCGGTCGCACCGGTAAACTACTACGGCGCTACCAAACTCGAAGGCGAGCAACTGATCACGGCGTCGGGCTGCAAGCACCTGATCTTCCGCACCAGCTGGGTATACGCCGCGCGTGGCAACAACTTTGCCAAGACCATGTTGCGCCTGGGCAAAGACCGGCAAACGCTAAATGTGATAGCCGACCAGGTGGGTGTACCGACTGGTGCTGACTTGTTGGCCGACGTTGCCGTGGCAGCGCTGCAGCAAGCCATGCATAAGCCAGAATTGGGGGGTATCTACCATCTGGCGCCAGCCGGCGAAACAACCTGGCATGCCTACGCCAGCTATGTG
This sequence comes from Pseudomonas sp. BJP69, assembly GCF_007633355.1. Taxonomy (NCBI): domain Bacteria; kingdom Pseudomonadati; phylum Pseudomonadota; class Gammaproteobacteria; order Pseudomonadales; family Pseudomonadaceae; genus Pseudomonas; species Pseudomonas sp. BJP69. The sequence continues at coordinate 1,385,966 of NZ_CP041933.1, read as the reverse complement.
ATCGAATTTGCCCGCAAGCACGGTGAAGTCTTGGCCGTGGAGGCGGTCAGCCCGATTACGACAGCCCAATACCCTACACCTGCGAGCCGGCCATTGAACTCGCGCCTGGCCACTGTAAAACTTCGCGATGCATTTTCACTGCACCTGCCAGATTGGCAATTGGGTGTAACACGTATGCTTATGGAAGCTCTGAACAAATGAACACAACCAATCGTAAAGGGATCATTCTGGCTGGTGGTTCCGGGACGCGCCTGCATCCATTGACCTTGGGCGTCTCCAAGCAGATGCTGCCCATCTACGACAAGCCAATGATCTTCTACCCACTGTCAGTGCTGATGCTGGCGGGCATGCGGGAAATTCTGATCATTTCCACTCCAGAAGACCTGCCAGCATTCCGCAAGTTGCTGGGCGACGGCAGTCAGTACGGCGTACAACTGAGCTATGCAGAGCAACCAAGCCCGGACGGCTTGGCACAAGCGTTCATTATTGGCGAAACGTTCATTGGCAATGATCCTTGCTGCTTGATCTTGGGCGACAATATTTTTTACGGCCAGCACTTCTCCGATAACCTGCGCGCGGCGGCTGAGCAAACCGAAGGTGCTACGGTGTTCGGTTACCATGTTGCCGACCCAGAGCGCTTCGGTGTGGTTGAGTTCGATGCCAACGGCCGAGCACTCAGCATCGAAGAGAAGCCTGCCAACCCCAAGTCCAGCTACGCCGTCACCGGTCTGTACTTCTACGACAACAACGTCGTCAAGATCGCAAAGGGCATCAAGCCTTCTGAGCGCGGCGAGCTGGAAATCACCGATGTGAACAGTGCTTATCTCAACCAAAAAAACCTCAGTGTCGAAATCCTTGGCCGTGGTTTCGCATGGTTGGACACCGGCACCCACCAGTCGCTGATGGAAGCCAGCCACTTCATTCAAACCATCGAAGAACGCCAAGGCTGGAAAGTGGCATGCCTGGAAGAAATTGCCTACAGCAATGGCTGGATCAGCAAAGAGCAGGTGGCCGAGCAGGCGGAGAAGCTCAAGAAGACCGGTTACGGCAAATACCTATTAGCCCTTCTGGAGCCAGGTCGCCACTGAGTATGGCCACAGGGATCAACACCGTTGGCACGCAGCCAAAAATTGCGGTTCTACTGGCCGCCTATAACGGTCGCGAGTGGATAGAGGCGCAACTGGCCTCTATCCTGGCCCAGGTTGCGGTCAACATCGATATTTTTATCAGCGTTGACCCTTCAAGCGACGGCACTGAAACCTGGTGCGCCGAATTTGCCCAAACCCATGCCAATATCGTGCTTTTGCCCCCCTCAGGCCGTTTTGGTGGCGCCGCACGCAACTTCTTTCGCCTTATCAAAGACGTAGACTATTCAGCCTATGACTTTGTGGCATTTGCCGATCAGGACGATGTGTGGTACGCGGAAAAGCTCGAACAGGCCATTGCCACACTGCACAGTAGCAAGGCTGATGGGTATTCGAGCAACGTCGTAGCGTTTTGGGCGGATGGCCGACGGTTGCAAGTGAAAAAAGCTCAACCTCAAGTGCGCTGGGACTACTTGTTCGAAGCTGCTGGCCCCGGCTGCACCTATGTGCTCCGACGCAAGCTGGCATTGGCGTTCAAAGCACAGCTGCTAAGTTGCTGGGACGACGCGCAGCATATCGACCTGCACGACTGGTTTTGCTACGCCTTCGCACGCAGCCGTGGCTATGGCTGGGTTATCGACTCGCGCCCAGGGCTTGACTATCGCCAGCACGCGCGTAACCAAGTCGGGGTCAATAATGGGGTAGCGTCAGCCATTGCGCGCTGGCGGAAAATCACCAGCGGCTGGTGGTTTGGGCAGGTGCTGCTGACTGCTCGGCTTTTACAGATAGACAGCCCATTCTTCGACCTGCGGGGAACAAGAGGCAAGGTTAAATCGTGGACCAAACTGGCGTTCAGCGCTGCCAGTTGCCGCCGGCGAACGCGAGACCGAGTAGTATTTTTTGCGATCTGCCTGTTAATGGGCGCCCTCGGGCGGCAGCCCGATCAGTACAGGTGATACGGGCGTCCGCTGCTGCGACGCCCAACCGCAAGCCAAGGTGAAGGACTGCCTGCAGCCCTTCACCTTGGCTTTCTACACTACGCCACGTCCGCAGTAATGGTCATCCAACATCACTTCGCCCAGCAACTTCAGCTCATCGGTGGAGTGTTTCGAGAAAAACTCATCTGCAATCGCACGGCTGGCTTCAAGCGATGGAGCAAAGCTGGCTAGCAACTGGGTACGCACCCCCACCGCGTCCCTCGCAAACTGCAGCACGCCGTTGCGTAGGTCGTTCCTGAATGCATCACCATCACGCTCCTGAACCGATAGCTCACGATAGTGAGCCTTCACGTTCACACCATCCGCAGAGGTGTACTTCACCACCTGCCCATCACTAGAGCTCAACAGTTTCTCAAGTTCAAAGCTACGCAGGTACATGATTGGTGCCGCCAGGCTGTGTTCCACGTTGTGCATCAGGCAACCACGCACAATCACGTCGTGCTGTTCGGCCACGGGGATCGACCGCTCGTCGGTGGCGAGGTAGTAGCCATTGAGTTGATGCCCGGTAAGCTTGCACAGGTAGTTCTGGATAGTGGCGCCATAGCCTACGTCCACCACCGCATTTCGCTGGTCACCCATCAGCTCCATCGCCCTCAAATATACGGCCAGTGCCTCACGCTCTTCATCAGCCTGCTTGAAAATGGTCTCGGCCAGTTTGATCAACACCGGCTCCAACACGGCAAGGTTACCGTTACGCACTTCAACCTGAGTATCCCTGCCAACATTCAACTCGGTTTGCAGCTCGCGCCAAGTCGAATCGCTGAGAGTCAAGCCGAATCGCTCCAGCAAATAGTTACTCGCAGTATTGAGGTAGTAGTCGCCTTTGCCGAGGGCCAGTACATCATCCAGGCTGGCTAACAGCGGCACGCTGCAGGTGCGGCGCGAAACTACCAAGTATTTAGAAGGTGGGGCATCACTCACATCCTTGGCCCACACGTCGTAAACGGCCTTCATGAGCTGACCTTCACGGGCCAGGAAGTACAGCTGTTCAACGCCATCGCGCCGTGCATTGTCGATCAGCCAATGCGCCATACCGGTTAGCATCGGCCCGACCAGGCTGTAGCCAATATTGTACGGAGTAGCGTGGAACAACGAACCCGGGTTCAGGTTGGGGTAAACCACCGCCGAGAAGTTCTTCTTGAACAGCAGACCCAGCGTCAACTCAGCGTTCAGATCGTGAGCGAACTCATACTTTTCGACGATACTACGCAGGCGCGGCGTTCCCCTGGCCAGCTCAGTAGGGCGCAGGATGTGCAAGCCGACACAGCCTTTGTCGCAGGGTATCTGCAAGTCTGACCGCTCATTGTCTCCTACCATGATGAATTCGGACGGTTGCACCCCGTAATCTTGCAAAACATGGTCATACAGTTGCCCGGTATCCTTACGCAACCCTACTTCGTTGGACAGGTAGAATGCTGTCCAACCATGCACGCCATTGGCATTCAGAGCCGCAATAATCAGTGACTTGGGCAGGAACATGTCGGAGATTAGGGCAACCGGCTTACCCGTAGCTTTCGCCGCCTCGAACAATTCAAGACCGCCGCTGCGCACGGACAACGTTTGATACTCGGTGTGCTCTTCAAGCTCGCGAATAGTTTGTACTTCCTGATCGGCAAGCTTGGTCAGCTGTTGGAATGCCCGATAGATGTCATCTAGATCTACATCCTTGCCCTTTTGCTTACGCGCCTCTCCTTCTGCCAACACCCTGTAATCGCTGAACAGTGTGGATAGGTGCGCAGGTAAATTGGCCGCGACGATGCGCTTGGTGGTCTCGGCGTCAATCAGAGGACGAATCAGCAAGGTATCGAAAATGTCAAAACCGATGCACTTGATCGCAGGGTTAGAGAACTGCCCAACCATCCACTCGTGCGGACGACCAACTGACTGGTCCAGGCGCCAGGACGACCAAGTAGGATTTTGGGTGTCCTGCAGAATGCCAGGTTGCAAGCCTTGTTTGCGGGCACTAAGCGCGAGCAACCGCTCAAGGCAGTGAGCAAATGTGCCGTCTGTTTGACCCGCCTCTTCATTGAAATCGTTGATGGTGATGCCGGCGCTGAATAGCGGACGCAGTGCATCGCCTCGTGCCCAGAACATCGACCCAGCGGGAAAATCGAAGTACCCCTGCGGCACCGGTGCGATCCCCAGACGCGCACACCAGGCCGTCCCCATGCCTTTGTTGGCCAGCCAGGTATTGGCTTGGGACGGCACCGACTTGAAATTCTGCGGGTAGACGATACCTTTGCCACCCGTCATCAGGGTGAAGATCCTGCGAATAGTGGCGGTGCTTCCCAATAGGTTACCGGCCAAGTACTGGCGCCAGCCCTCGGTTGCGCCGGCGTTGTACAACGACTTCTTGCTATGCAGGTGGGCAATATAGTCATAGCCTCGAAGCGCTTCACCAAAGGTGACGAACATAGGGGCGATGTCCCGGCCCCGGTTGTCCACTACTTGAAAAACCTGCGCTTTACAGTTGGGTAACTGCTCGAATGCCGCGCGGCAGGCCCGCTCACCCTCAGCATCCTTGACCGACACATAAAGGTCGTAGGCAAAGGGCATGTGTTTCAGGTAGCCGGCGAACTCAGGGGCTAAGTCGTCGTAGTACATGTGCAGGTGAATGGCGATGGTGCCTTCCACATGATCTGCCTGCAGCACGCCATCGAGGGTGATCAGCGTGTTATCCACCGCTTCGATAAGCGGCTGACTACCGTTTTTCCACATCTCGTAATGCGGGCTGCCACGGAACACGAATGCCAGATTGCGATAGCCCCAATCCAGTACGGTGTTACGGTACTTCGGCGGAATGGCCCAATACAGGGGTTTGACCTGCTCCAGCACGCGAGCACGCAGGCCGCCGGCAACCAACGGCCGCTGCCCGCGTACTGCCCGCGAAAGCAGGCGCATTGGCGCGGTCACCTTCCAACTGCTGGAACCATGAATGCCCTGCACAATGCTGGCAAATTCATCGGCAGACCGGCTGGCTTGTTCGTTGCGCAACGCCAACTGCAGCTTGAGACTTTCGATTTCTTCCCATGCTTGGGATGTTTCCATGCGCGCATTTGCCACCTCATCGCGAAGCGTAGCCAGCAGTTGTTGGTCGACTTTAGCCGACGCCATCGACGCCTCCAAGACACGCTGAGCTTCAGCTGCGGCGCTGTGGGCTTCTGCCAGTTCTGCTTCCAGCTTAGCTTTTACTTCATTGGGCGCAGCCAACTGAGCGTGCAACTGCTGGTGTGTCTGCTGCGCGTCCGCAAGCAGCGCTTGCAAATGTTGGCGGCTCCCTTGCAGCGCTGCATTTTCTTCGCGCAGCTGATTAAGCAACTCTGCATCGGCCGAACGTGCCTGGACGTTGAGCAATTCTGTAGCACCAGACAGTCGGACGTTGGTTAGCTCGGCCTGCCCACTGAACATCAGGTTGTGGGTCTGAGGCACCATAGCAGCGGTCTTGGCGAAAACGCCGACAAAATCGTGGCGGTTGCCTCCCAACCCGCTCGCCTCCCTTGGTCCGATGAACGACTCCAGCAGAGCCGGCGAATAGCCGCTGCGTTGCGCCCAGGTTACCAATGTGTGGCCTGCATCGGGGTTAAACCGCCAGCTATCATCTGGCTGGCGCTGCAGATCGCCGTCGTTCGGCGCACAGACACATAATAGCCCCGAAGGCTTGAGGATGCGCAGAAGCTCATTGAACACAAGCCAGAACATATCCGAGTGCCCGAAAAGCGAGTGGCATACCACTGCATCTAGGCTCTCGTTTTCGAAGGGCAAACTGTAGAGGTCTTCCAAGACGATATCGACCCAGTCACCAGCGGCAAGGTCGACTCCGAAGACGTCGTAACTTTGTGAGCAAAGATCCTTGGCCGAGCCACGCAGATGACGCGCTCCCATGACAACGACCTTGGCGTCGACAGGCAGATTGTTGCTGTAGGTCTCAAAAAAGAGCCGAGCATAGTTATGTGCAGGGAGATGCATTTATAGACCTGTATCGGTGTCAATACTTAACTGAATGTCCAACATCGGAATGCCAATCAATCCTGATGCTGATGGGTCCTGGCTGGAATGGAAGATGACAGCGTCGTGAATCCAATGATGGGAGGTATGATCGTGCTGCGTCCCGTCGGCGACGGCCACTTGTATCGAGTAGTCACCACCAGCAAGCCACGGCATGGGGAACGTAAACTCGGCTCGGATTTCCTGACCTGGAGCAGCAACCGGCGGTAGCCGGTCCGAAATGCTGAGCGTGTTACTGCCAAAGAGGAACTGGCCAAGTCTGTCTTTAATATAGAAACCCAGCACAGGGCTACGCAACTCAGTGTAGGCAATGGCGCGAATTGACAAAGTCACAACTTCACCACCCTTCAGCGCTCTTATATCGCTACCGTCTTCGGCCGTGACATTCACGTATTTGATCTCCGCCCCCAGCGGATCGGTCTGGGCCGACGCCTGGAGATTCGGCTGAAACAAGCTTAAAGGCCCGGCTGATTCATACGGCTGCCCGCCAGCCCACAGTTCACGAAGCTTCTTAGCCGTGGGTGAGGCGAGAGTTTGATCCTGCAGCAGCTTGTCTTGAGTCGCGCCCAGAATAAAGTTCAAGTAATGCTCTGATGTTTCCTTGGCTTCGCCAAGCTCTTTGGTTTCGCCTTCCGCCAACCACAAAGCCTTATCGCAAAGAGCCGTTACCGAAGTACTGTCGTGGCTCACGAACAGTAAGGTCTTCTCTTGCTTGAATTTGCGCAGAAAACGCATGCATTTCTGGGTAAAGATCGCATCGCCAACCGCCAGCGCCTCGTCAATGATTAGGATGTCAGCATCCACATGAGCAATGGTGGCAAATGCCAGACGTACGAACATACCGCTGGAATAGGTCTTGACCGGCTGATCGATAAAATCTCTAATTTCAGAGAAGTTCACGATGTCGTCAAAACGCTCGTTCGTCTGCTCTTTGGTTAAGCCATAGAAAGCGGCACTGAGGTAGACGTTTTCTCGACCTGTAAACTCCGGATTGAAGCCCGCCCCCAGCTCCAGCAATGCTGCCACCCGGCCGAAAGTTTGCACTTGGCCATGGGTTGGGCTCAACGTACCGCAAATCAGTTGCAGCAAGGTCGATTTGCCCGAGCCGTTGCGGCCGATAATGCCCAGCGTCTCACCCTTATTCAGGGTAAAGGAGACATTTTTCAGCGCCCAGAACTCTCGGCTGTAGGCTTTTTGCTGCATGCCAAGCGCCCGCCGCACGCGCGGCATAATCGACTGTTTGAGCCGATCCTGGGGCTTGCCATAGATGTTGAAACACTTCGATACACCGTTAACGACGATCGCTGCGTCAGTGTTACCAGGCACGTTAGAGGACATCAGCGAATCCCTTTCTCGTTCGTTGGAACCAGGCATAGCCGACCCATACGGTAATCAGTGACATCAGCGAATAACGGGCCAGCCCCATCCAGTCCGGCAGGTGGCCCCAGATCAAAACTTCGCGGACCTGTTCAATGATAAACGTCAGCGGATTGGCTTCCATGAGCGGGCGCATTTCGACCGGCAGCGAACTAACCGGGAAAAATACCGGCGACATGAACAGCATGATCATGGTGATGATGCCGATGGTTTGGCCCACATCACGCAAGTAAACGCCCAGCGAAGCCAATACCCAGGCCAGCCCCTGCACGAACATGATGTACGGCAGTACAATCAAAGGGACCAGCAACATGGTTGCATGGAACTGGCCGTTGACGAAGACGATGGCGCACACCAGTACCAGCAAGCTGATGGCACTGTGGAAAAGTGCGGTGCACATCGAAATGACCGGCAGGATTTCAAGCGGAAATACAACTTTCTTGACGTAATTCACGTTAGCTAGGATCAGCGTGGGGGCTCTATTGAGTACTTCCGCGAACAACCCATGCACGATCATACCGGCGAACAACAGGACGGCGAAGTCGCCCTTGCTTTCATCTGCTGAAGTGGTCCAGCGCGCCTTGAACACCACGGAAAACACAAAAGTGTAAACTGCTAGCATAAATAACGGGGTCAAGAACGACCACAAAAGCCCCATAACAGAGCCTTTGTAACGCCCTACCACCTCTCTGCCTGCCATTTGCAGGATCAACCTGCGATACTGCCAGAGATTGCTGACCAGCGCCCGCGGGGATATGGGCGCCTCTGAATGCGGGTTCATTCTTTTACCTCAGTGCATTGATCGGACCGTCGGCGCATCGGGCGCCCACGCAAACCAAGCCTGCTCCCGCTTGCACGAGATGCCTGGGCTTGAAAATGAGACGAGCGTCAGGCGAAGGCGTCGGCATCCGCAAAAGCACTGGCCTTCTGGTCTTTGGCTGAAAGCGAGGGCTCACCATCGAACGGCCATTCAATGCCTACAGTCGGGTCGTTCCACGCCAAGCTTCGATCAAACTGCGGCGCGTAGAAGTCGGTAGTCTTATAGAGGAATTCGGCAGTTTCGGAGAGCACCACAAAGCCATGGGCAAAACCTTCTGGCACCCACAGTTGATGCTTGTTTTCAGCGCTCAGATGAACACCCACCCACTTGCCGAAGGTTGGGGAGCTTTTACGCATGTCGACGGCGACGTCGAAGACTTCGCCTTTGACAACGCGCACCAGTTTGCCCTGGGGTTGCTGGATCTGGTAGTGCATCCCTCTGAGCACCCCTTTCACCGAACGAGAGTGGTTGTCCTGAACGAAGGTCACCGAGCGCCCCACCACTTCATCAAACACCCGCTGGTTGAAGCTCTCGAGGAAGAAGCCCCGATTATCGCCAAATACCTGCGGTTCAAAAAGGATGACTTCCGGGATGGCTTGTTTTGTTGCTTTCATTTGATAAATATCTCCGAAAAACTGATTGCGGCGGAACATGCCTTCCGGTTGCCAGCTCGGGCTGGCTTTCTGGGGCGGATGCAGCGTCCTGCCAGCAGTGATCTGCTCAGATCCGAGCGAGAAACGCAGCGATCATAAGGGTGATGTTACCTACAAAAGTCTGGCGGTAAACACCCGACCGGCGTATAGCACACAGACCGGCGCCTAAACCCAGGCGACGCCCCTTCTCAAAATCGGCCAAAATAGAGCGATTCTCCTGAGTCAGCAGGGGGCTCATGGTTTCGAGTATTTGCAGATTGGCATCATTCCATCTCACGAACCGGCCTGAGAGCATCCTGCGCAACCTGTTCAGCCGGTCCTTCACGGTGTTATTGGCACCAATCAAATTGTCGCCATGCTGGCGGTATTCAAGGCTTGCTTGCGCGTCGTACAGCACGACACCACCGCAACCGGTAACCAATAAATATGCCAACCAATCATGCGCCACTATCGTCGCGCTGTCCGGCAACTGCACTAAAAGTTCGCGGGCTCGCTGGTTGATCATCATTGTGTTGGCACCAGCCAGACTCTGCACCAGAGCATTTTTGAAAGATGGCGGCTTAGTAAAGAGCGGTGAAAAACCTGCCGCGTTGCGCGCGCTGTCCACCAGTTGAGTGCGGGAGCAATACAACGCAGGCTTATCAGCCGTGACTGTGACCAAGTGCGACAGACTTCGTTCCAGCTTGTCAAAATACCATATGTCGTCCTGATCGCTGAAAGCGTAGTAATCCGCCTGCACCTGAGGGCGCTGGAGCAGCGAAATGAAGTTCTTGGCGAAGCCTTGGCACGGCCCGTCGAAGACCGTCAACCGATCAACGCCCCAGCGCTGTTGGTACTCGGCCAGCACATGTCGGGTGTCGTCACTGGAGGCATCGTCTGACACATACAATTTCCAGTTACTCATCGTCTGCGCCGCGAACGAATCGAGTTGTTCCCTCAGAAACGAAGCGCCATTGTAGGTGCACATGAGTATTGCGACTTCAGCAGCCTCTTTTGGCGTGCCTGGAGAGGATTGATAGCTCATAGCCATTCCTTGATCCCTCCTACTTTCTCGATCAAACTGAATTTCATCAGGTTATACACGTGCCTACACACCACATTTCCTACGTGCCATGGCTCTGCTCAGCGGTGCTGAGTGAGCACTACGCGTGGCCGAAGAGCCACAGAGCTCAGCCGTCGCAGCGGCCGTAGTTGTCTTCAAAGCGAACAATATCGTCTTCGCCCAGGTATTCGCCGCTTTGGACCTCGATGAGCACAAGGTCGATAACCCCCGGGTTGCGCAATCGGTGCTTGTTGCCCGCACGAATGAACGTGGACTCGTTAGTATTAAGCAAAAGCTCCTGCTCGTTATTGACGACCACTGCCATGCCACTCACCACTATCCAGTGCTCACTGCGATGGTGATGCATCTGCAGCGAAAGCGAGGCTTTGGGTTTGACAATGATGCGCTTGATCTTGAAACGCTCACCGTCTTCAAGTGTGGTGTAGGTGCCCCAAGGTCGATGGACGGTCCGGTGCAGCAAGTGCGCCGAATGGCCATCGGTTTTCAACTGCTTGACGATGTGCTTGACATCCTGGGCATGATTTTTATGAGCAATGAGTAATGCATCGAGTGTATCGACCACCAGCAGATCCTCAACACCGACAAGGGCTGCGAGGCGATTTTCGGTCGAGACGAAATTGTTATGCGCGCCGTACGCCAATACCTCACCTTCGAAGCGATTACCTTGGTCATCGGGTGGTGTGAGCTCACTGACCGCGTTCCATGAACCGATATCACTCCACCCAAGGTCACAGGGAACAGTGGCCACTTTGGTCGAACGCTCCATCAATGCATAGTCGATGGAAATATCAGGCACGTTGCCGAAATGCTCGGGATCCAACGTCATGCATCTGTACCCAGTGGCAGTAGCGCACCGGGAGCTCTGAAACGTTTGCTCGACAGCGTTCAGTACATCTGGAGCATGTTGCCGGAGCTCTTCAATCACGGTGCCGACCTGAAAACAGAAAATACCGGCATTCCAAAAGTAGTTACCAGCTGCGATGTAGCGCTGTGCAGCCTCTAAATCAGGCTTTTCAACGAACCGCTTGACCTTTAGGCCATCGCCAAGGGCGCCTCCTTCATCTGCTTCGATGTATCCAAACCCAGATTCGGCGTAGCGAGGTTTGATACCAAAAGTGACCAACCAGCCCTCCGACGCAAGCTGAGTAGCTGTTGCTACCGCCTCGAAAAATGCTGCTTCCTTCCTGACCAAGTGATCAGCGGCCAACACCAGCATCATTGCCTGGGGGCCATGCACCTGCTGTAACTGCATAGCGGCTGCAGCGACCGCTGCCGCAGTATTGCGGCCAAAAGGCTCAAGAATGAAGCCAAGTGGCAGTCCGGCTTTGTTAACAGCAAGGTATTCGTCTTCAGTTTTGAACAGCAGCTCACGATTGGTGACCGTCAAAATTTCAACCACAGCATCCAGCTGCGCAGCCCGAAGAAATGTTTTTTGAATCAAATTCTGCCCGTCGGGCAACGCCATGAATGGCTTGGGATGAGCCTCGCGGGAAACTGGCCATAAACGGCTGCCGACGCCACCGGACAGGATTACGGGAATCAATTGCATAGTCAAATCCTTGAGCGGTTACTGGAGTGACAACCTACAGCATCGTCGAAACGTCTGCTCTGGTCGCCCCCAACGACAACCGTGAGTACTGCTAAGCCCATCTATTCCTGCGCCATCCTTCTGATAGAAAACAAGAAGAAGCTCACAGAGTATCAGAGATTGCTCTTTTGATCTGTCTGAAACCCGGCGCAACCTAGGTGCTACGCCCTTTCGGATGCAGTTCTTCATGACGTTGCAAGCGGTGATGTCAGCCATTATGAGGCGACTATGACCTCAGAACCTTGAGGCAGTTGCACCTGACTGAGATGAATCGCTTGCCTTAATGCCAATTTCGCGCCCTGAGCGCCATGCACCAACACAATCCGTCTTGGTACGGTTGACATCCCTTTCACAAAGCTGAGTAAGCCCAGCTGGTCCGCATGCCCTGAATAGCCTGCTAACGTAATTACCTTTGCATGAAGCTCATACTCCCCCCCATCAAGCTCAACCTGCAAATCCCCCTGCGCACCCGCACTCGCCTGGATCACCGCACCCGGCGTCCCCTTTACCTGATACCCCACAAACATCACCTCATGCCGCTGATCCCCCAGCATGGCCTTGAGGTAATTGACAATCCGCCCGCCCGAACACATGCCATTGCCTGCAATGACGATGGCCGGTCGACCGGTGCTGCTGAGGTAATTGACTACCTGCTGGTGCTTGGCATGGGTGTCCACTGTGATCAACTGGTTGAAGCCAAGCGGATCACGCCCTTGCGCGAGCCGCGCCCTCGCCTCTTCGTTCCAGAACTCATGCAGGTCGCGGTAGGCACCGGTAATACGCTGGGCCAAGGGTGAGTCGAGGATGATGGGCAACTGCGACCAGTTGACGGGATCTTCGTCACCCGGTTCGCCGCGGGCTCCGGTCAATGCCTTGCGGTGCAGAATATCCTCTATTTCGTACAGCAGCTCTTGCGTACGCCCCAGGCTGAAGGCCGGAATCAGAATGGTGCCTTTGTCGGCCAAGGCGCGATCGATTGCCGCCTCCAGCTGCTGCTGCCGACCGCCCTTGACCGGGTGCAGGCGGTCACCGTAGGTACTCTCCAGCACCAGCACATCTGCCCGCTCTGGGGGCCGAAGCGGGCGCAGCAATGGGTTGGCACCATTGCCCAGGTCGCCTGAAAACACGTAACGGGTGTTGATACTTCCATGCAACAGGTCGCACTCGACATATGCCGACCCAAGCAGGTGCCCTGCACGCTGCAAGCGGATGCGACACTGCAAACCCGGCTCCATCACCACTTCATGCCACTGCTCGAAGGGCAAAGGCACAATCAGGCTTGTGACCCGTTCAAGGTACCGCGCCACCTGAGCAGACTCGCGGTTGATGCCCACCCTGTAGGCGTCCTCCAGTACCAGCGGCAATAGCCGCGCCGATGGCTCGCTGCAGATTATGGGGCCGCGGTAACCTGCAGCCAGCAGCGCAGGTATGCGCCCGACATGGTCCAGGTGTACGTGGGTGACGATTAGCGCGCGAATGCCCTGAATATCGAAGCTGAGCGGCGCGAATTCTGCACCAGGCGGCGCATCGGTGCCCTGTTCCAACCCACAGTCGACCAGCAAACTGCTACACGAGGCCAAGTGCAACTGGTGGCAGGACCCAGTCACACCCCGGGTCCCACCGTGATGGAAAAGGCAGGGAAACTCCATGCTACGCACACTCAACTTGGCCATAAATGAAGTGGGCTATTACTTCATGGCGGCCAGCCTGTGCATAGGCGGACTATTCCCAGGAAAGCGTAGGAAATTTCCTTAGTTACCGCTCAATGCCGCTTGCCGGGCAGAGGCCTTGATCTTGCGCTTGCTGCGTTGAACGCCGTACGCGCCCAGTAGCGGGCCTATAGCCAGGCCGATGACAAGCGCTGCCAGCACCAAGACAGCCACGGGCATTTCCGGCGCAGCCCAGCCGAACAGCACCAGCGCAACGGCCTGCTGGTTCTCCAGCACGAAGAACAACACCACCGCCGCCAACAGCAGCACGAAAATAGCCGCCAGGGCGCGCTTCAGGTTACGCATCAGATTGCTCCTTGAGTGCTCAGGCTTCGGCCTCGTCTTCTTCGTTGACCCGGTCGCGCAACTCTTTGCCGGGCTTGAAGTGCGGTACGAACTTGCCTTCGAGGCTAACGGACTGGCCTGTCTTGGGGTTACGCCCTACGCGTGGGGCGCGATAGTGCAGTGAGAAGCTGCCAAAACCGCGGATCTCGATGCGGTCGCCGGTAGCCAGGCATTGTGACATCTGTTCAAGCATGGTCTTGATGGCCAACTCCACGTCCTTGGACGAGAGCAGCCCTTGATGGGTGACAATACGTTCGATCAGCTCCGACTTCGTCATATTTTTCCCTTCGTTATCAAGCAGCTAGATCATTGCTTAAGCAGGTTGTAGCACGCTGGGAAGGATTTGAACAGGGTGCATCTTGACTTAATAAAAAATTTCAAGATTGAAGTTTTACCGGAATGGTCTAGGGAGGCCGCGCCGCCCGCGCGGCGCATCGCGAGCTGCGCTCGCTCCTACGTTTTTTTCGGGCCAATTATGCCTGGGGGATTTGCGCGCGAACCCTTTGGCGCATGCCTCAATATCGCGTCGTATGAACCAGGCGGTCGCGCGCGCCTCTCACAGGCCTCACTGGCCCGAAACAAACGTAGGAGCGAGCGCAGCTCGCGATGCGCCGCGCGGGCGGCGCTCGATTTGCGCACCACCACATCCCCCAAGCCAAGCACCCCGGGGCTACCCCGATATCTCATGCCATGCGCCGTGCCGGTGAAGGTACGGCGATGGAGCAGCATTGCCCGCGAGGCCGCGCCGCCCGCGCGGCGCATCGCGAGCTGCGCTCGCTCCTACGTTTGTTTCGGGCCAATTATGCCTGGGGGATTTGCGCGCGAACCCTTTGGCGCATGCCTCAATATCGCGTCGTATGAACCAGGCGGTCGCGCGCGCCTCTCACAGGCCTCACTGGCCCGAAACAAACGTAGGAGCGAGCGCAGCTCGCGATGCGCCGCGCGGGCGGCGCTCGATTTGCGCACCACCACAAACCCCACGCCAAGCACCCCGGGGCTCCCCCGATACCTCATGCCATGCGCCGTGCCGGTGAAGGTACGCCGATGGAGCAGCATTGCCCGCGAGGCCGCGCCGCCCGCGCGGCGCATCGCGAGCTGCGCTCGCTCCTACGTTTGTTTCGGGCCAATTATGCCTGGGGGATTTGCGCGCGAACCCTTTGGCGCATGCCTCAATATCGCGTCGTATGAACCAGGCGGTCGCGCGCGCCTCTCACAGGCCTCACTGGCCCGAAACAAACGTAGGAGCGAGCGCAGCTCGCGATGCGCCGCGCGGGCGGCGCTCGATTTGCGCACCACCACAAACCCCACGCCAAGCACCCCGGGGCTACCCCGGTATCTCATGCCATGCGCCGTGCCGGTGAAGGTACGGCGATGGAGCAGCATTGCCCGCGAGGCCGCGCCGCCCGCGCGGCGCATCGCGAGCTGCGCTCGCTCCTACGTTTGTTTCGGGCCAATTATGCCTGGGGGATTTGCGCGCGAACCCTTTGGCGCATGCCTCAATATCGCGTCGTATGAACCAGGCGGTCGCGCGCGCCTCTCACAGGCCTCACTGGCCCGAAACAAACGTAGGAGCGAGCGCAGCTCGCGATGCGCCGCGCGGGCGGCGCTCGATTTGCGCACCACCACATCACCCAAGCCAAGCACCCCGGGGCTCCCCCGATACCTCATGCCATGCGCCGTGCCGGTGAAGGTACGGCGATGGAGCGGCGTTGCCCGCGAGGCCGCGCCGCCCGCGCGGCGCATCGCGAGCTGCGCTCGCTCCTACGTTTTTTTCGGGCCAGTTATGCCTGGGCCAGGTGCGCGCGAACGCTTTGGCCCTTGTTTACATACTGCAAATCACTGGCGGGTCGATCCCTGCACAGGCTGACTATGCTGACCGAGCAATTACCTGCTCAAGGATGAACGCAATGCCGAACCCTCATGGCTATAGGCTTCGCCGCGCACGATGCTCGGTGCCAGGCAGGCTTTATATGCTGACTACGGTCACTCATCGACGTAAGCCTTTGTTTCACGACCTCCGCTTCGCACGGTTGGTCATCCAAAACCTTCGTTACGCGGAAGAACAACACCACTGCCGATCGCTGACCTGGGTCGTAATGCCAGACCATGTGCATTGGCTGATTGAGCTGAAAGAAGTGACGCTTGGAACATTGATGCAGCGCTTCAAATGCCAGTCCAGCAATGCGCTTCAAAAGGCCGGGGCAAAGGGGAAGCCGGTGTGGCAGGCAGGTTATTACGACCGAGCCTTGCGCCGGGACGAGGATGTTTTCAAGGTCGCGAGATACATCGTTGCCAATCCGGTAAGGGCCGGACTGGTGACATCGGTTGGCGCATATCCTCATTGGGATGCAGCATGGCTTTAAGGCATCACGATGGAGACGTATCGCACGCCGCCCGCGCCTCGCGACAGTTATGCCTGTGCGGATTGTGCACGAACGCTCCAGGGCATCGCGGGGCATACTAAGAACACAAAAAAAAGGGCGACCCGAGGGTCGCCCTTTTTACCGATCAAACAGAACTCAGTTCTGCTTGGCCATTGCTTCGCGCAGCAACGCAGCCATGGTGGTGTCGGCAGCAGCTTCCGGAGCGTTTTTCAGGCTCTGGATAGCTTCACGCTCTTCAGCGTCGTCTTTCGACTTGATCGACAGGCTGATCACGCGGGACTTGCGGTCAACGCTGATGATCTTGGCTTCGATCTCTTCGCCTTCCTTCAGAACGTTGCGCGCGTCTTCAACGCGGTCACGGCTGATTTCGGAAGCTTTCAGAGTGGCTTCGATGTCGTCGGCCAGGGTGACGATGGCGCCTTTGGCGTCAACTTCTTTCACGATGCCCTTGACGATAGCGCCCTTGTCGTTGACAGCAACGAAGTTGGAGAACGGATCGTCTTCCAGCTGCTTGATGCCCAGGGAGATGCGCTCGCGCTCTGGGTCAACCGACAGGATGACGGTTTCCAGCTCGTCGCCCTTCTTGAAACGACGTACGGCTTCTTCGCCGGTTTCGTTCCAGGAGATGTCGGACAGGTGAACCAGGCCGTCGATGCCGCCGTCCAGACCGATGAAGATACCGAAGTCGGTGATCGACTTGATGGTACCGGTGATCTTGTCACCCTTGTTGAACTGGCCGGAGAAGTCTTCCCATGGGTTGGACTTGCACTGCTTGATGCCCAGGGAGATACGACGACGCTCTTCGTCGATGTCCAGAACCATGACTTCCACTTCGTCGCCAACCTGAACGACTTTCGACGGGTGGATGTTCTTGTTGGTCCAGTCCATTTCGGAAACGTGTACCAGACCTTCAACGCCTTCTTCCAGCTCAGCGAAGCAGCCGTAGTCGGTCAGGTTGGTTACGCGAGCCTGTACGCGAGTACCTTCTGGGTAACGGGCAGTGATAGCTACCCACGGATCTTCACCCATTTGCTTCAGACCCAGCGAAACGCGGTTGCGCTCACGGTCGAACTTCAGAACGCGTACGTCGACTTCGTCGCCAACGTTAACGATTTCCGATGGGTGCTTGATGCGCTTCCAAGCCATGTCGGTGATGTGCAGCAGGCCGTCGATACCGCCCAGGTCCACGAATGCGCCGTAGTCGGTGAGGTTCTTGACGATACCTTTGACTTGCTGGCCTTCCTGCAGGGTTTCCAGCAGGGCTTCGCGCTCGGCGGAGTTCTCGGCTTCCAGCACGCTGCGACGGGAAACGACAACGTTGTTGCGCTTCTGGTCCAGCTTGATGACCTTGAATTCCAGCTCTTTGCCTTCCAGGTGGGTGGTGTCGCGCACTGGGCGGACATCAACCAGGGAGCCCGGCAGGAACGCACGGATGCCGTTAACGTCGACAGTGAAGCCGCCCTTAACCTTACCGTTGATAACGCCCTTGACCACTTCTTCGGCGGCGAAAGCTGCTTCCAGAACAATCCAGCACTCGGCGCGCTTGGCTTTTTCACGGGACAGTTTGGTTTCGCCAAAGCCGTCTTCGACCGCGTCCAGCGCAACGTGGACTTCGTCACCGACCTTGATGGTCAGTTCGCCAGCTTCGTTGTAGAACTGCTCGAGCGGGATGACACCCTCGGACTTCAGGCCAGCGTGTACGGTAACCCAGTCGCCGTCGATGTCGACAACGATACCGGTGATGATGGCACCCGGCTGAAGATTGAGGGTTTTCAGGCTTTCTTCAAAGAGTTCTGCAAAGCTTTCGCTCATTTTAATTCCTGTAGATTCGGGCGAAACAAACGCCCCTCGCCACATTCCAGACAATGTGGGTCTGTTTTAAGTAAAGGAACGCCGGCAAGACGTTGACTGGTGAACCTGCCTGCTTTCCTGGTGATCAGAGAAGGTCGCGCTGGGCGATCTCGCTCCTGATACGTTGCAACACCTGCTCGATGGACAACTCGGTGGAATCCAGCTGAATGGCGTCTGCCGCTGGTTTCAGCGGGGCCACTGCACGCTGAGTGTCGCGTTCATCACGCGCCCTAATCTCATCCAGCAGACTCGACAGACTAACATCTTCACCCTTGCCCTTCAACTGCAGGTAGCGGCGGCGCGCCCGTTCCTCGGCACTGGCGGTCAGAAACACCTTCAGCGGCGCGTCGGGGAATACCACCGTGCCCATGTCGCGGCCGTCGGCAATCAGCCCGGGCATTTCCCGGAAGGCGCGCTGGCGCTGCAGCAGCGCCTCACGCACGGCAGGCAGCGACGCCACCATCGAGGCACCGGCACCGACGGTTTCGGTGCGGATGACCTGGCTGACGTCCTCACCTTCGAGAATGGTCTGCTGCAGCTTACCGGGCTCGGCGGCGATGAACTGCACATCCAGATGGGCGGCCAGCTTGGTCAGCAGCTCTTCGTTGGTCAGGTCGACACCGTGGTTGCTGGCATTGAACGCCAGCAGCCGGTACAGCGCGCCCGAGTCCAGCAGGCGCCAGCCCAGTTCGCGCGCCAGTAAGCCGGCCACCGTACCTTTGCCAGAGCCACTCGGCCCGTCGATGGTGATGATGGGGGCCAGCGTGTTCACGACTTGCCCTCTTCGGCCACGCGGATGCCCACTTCGGCGCACAGCGCCAGGAAGTTGGGGAACGACGTGGCAACGTTGGCGCAGTCATGAATGCGGATCGGCGCACTGGCGCGCAGCGAGGCCACGCTGAAGGCCATGGCAATGCGGTGGTCACCGTGGCCATGCACTTCGCCGCCGCCCAGCTGGCCGCCGTCGATGATGATGCCGTCCGGGGTCGGCTCGCACTTGATGCCCAGGGTCAGCAGGCCGTCGGCCATCACCTGGATACGGTCGGACTCCTTCACCCGCAGCTCTTCGGCACCGCGCAGCACGGTACGGCCTTCGGCGCAGGCAGCGGCAACGAACAGCACGGGGAACTCGTCGATAGCCAGCGGCACCAGCTCTTCAGGGATATCGATACCCTTCAGCTTGGCCCCACGCACACGCAGGTCGGCCACCGGCTCGCCGCCGACTTCACGCTGGTTCTCCAGGGTGATGTCGCCACCCATCAGGCGCAGGATGTCGATGACACCGGTACGGGTCGGGTTGATGCCGACGTGCTCCAGCACCAGCTCGGAGCCTTCGGCGATGGACGCCGCCACCAGAAAGAAGGCTGCCGAGGAGATGTCGGCCGGCACTTCGATGCGGGTAGCGGTCAGCTTGCCCCCAGACTGCAACGAGGCCACCGGGCCATTGCTTTCTACCGCGTAGCCGAAACCGCGCAGCATGCGCTCGGTGTGGTCGCGGGTCGGTGCCGGCTCGGTGACGGTGGTTTTGCCTTCGGCGTACAGGCCGGCCAGCAGCAGGCAGGATTTGACCTGCGCGCTG
Organism: Pseudomonas sp. BJP69; assembly: GCF_007633355.1. Lineage (NCBI taxonomy): Bacteria > Pseudomonadati > Pseudomonadota > Gammaproteobacteria > Pseudomonadales > Pseudomonadaceae > Pseudomonas > Pseudomonas sp. BJP69. Next base: position 1,366,509 of record NZ_CP041933.1, on the reverse strand, counting down.
GCCATCGGCAGCGTGTAGGTCAGCCCCTTGAGCCGGTGGCCGCCGCGAATGGTCAGCGGCGGGCGGCCTTCCGGGCCGGTCTCGACCACGGCACCCATTTCGCGCAGCGGGTTGGCCACACGGTTCATCGGGCGCTTGGACAACGAGGCATCACCGGTCATGGTCACGTCGAACGGCTGGCCGGCCAGCAAGCCGGACAGCAAACGCATCGAGGTCCCCGAGTTGCCTACGTACAGCGGGCCGGGCGGCGGCTTCAGGCCGTGCAGGCCAACACCATGAATGGTCACGCGGCCGTGGTTGGGGCCTTCGATGACCACACCCATGTCACGGAATGCCTGCAGGGTCGCCAGGGCGTCTTCACCTTCGAGGAAGCCTTCGACCTCGGTGGTGCCCTCGGCCAGCGAGCCAAGCATGATCGAGCGGTGAGAAATCGACTTGTCGCCCGGTACACGAATCCGCCCGTTCAGGCGGCCACCCGGTTGGGCCAGGAAAATCAGATCGTTGGCGTTCATAGCGTCCACATAGGCCCGACGGGCCAGGATTTTACTGAAATGCTCGCGGGCAACGCGTGCGCGGGTGAATACACCCAGCAACTGGTGCCCGTCCCCTTCAGCGATAGCGTCGCGCAAGGCGTCGAGATCACTGCGATATGTATCAAGTGTGCGCAGGACAGCATCGCGGTTGGCGAGGAAGATGTCATGCCACATGGTCGGGTCGCTGCCGGCGATCCTGGTGAAATCGCGGAACCCCCCGGCAGCGTACCGGAAGATCTCGAGGTTTTCATTGCGTTTGGCCAGTGAATCGACCAGGCCAAAGGCCAACAGGTGCGGCAAGTGGCTGGTGGCGGCCAGCACTTCGTCGTGGCGCTCGACCGTCATGTGCTCGACATCGGCCTCCAGCGCGCGCCACAGGCGGTCGACCAGGGCCAGTGCGGCCGGGTCGGTTTCGGCCAGCGGCGTGAGAATGACCTTGTGCCGGCGGAACAGGGTGGCGTTGGAGGCCTCTACCCCGCTCTGCTCGGAACCGGCAATGGGGTGGCCAGGCACGAAGCGCGGCAGGCGCTGGCCGCTCTCGTTCACAAAAACGGAACGCGCCTCACGAACAACATTGCCCTTGGCGCTGCCGACGTCGGTGATGATGGCGTTGCCCAGGTCTAGCCGGGCCAGGCGCGCCAGAACTTTCTCCATGGCCAGGATGGGCACGGCCAGCTGGATGACATCGGCGCCCACGCAGGCGGTGGCGAGGTCTTCTTCGCAGCGGTCGACCACGCCCAAGGCTACGGCCTGCTTGCGCGAGGGGGCATCCAGGTCGACTCCGACCACTTCGCGGCACAGGCCGCTTTCACGCAGGCCCTTGGCGAACGAACCACCGATCAGGCCGAGGCCAACTACGACCAGGCGGTTGATGATGGGCGCGGGTTTGGTTTTTGCTGCATTTACCACTGGTGTGAACCCTGTTCAGAAATCGGGACAGCCTGTAAGAACGCTGGGGCTGCGTTGCAGCCCATCGCAGGCAAGCCAGCTCCCACACCCATCGCAGGCACGCCAGCTCCCACAGGGGCAGTGGAAACCTGGGGGCTTGCGCTGTACCGGTGGGAGCTGGCTTGCCTGCGATGGGGCGCAAAGCGCCCCCAGCGGCCCTGAATCAAAGCACTGCCTTCGGATACGAGCCCAGCACCTTCAGCGCCACAGCCTCCTGGCTGATCTGTTCGAGCACCGCCTTGATCAGTGGGTCGCGGTGGTGACCAACGAAGTCGATGAAGAACACGTAGGTCCACTTGCCGCTGCGCGACGGGCGGGTTTCGATGCGGGTCAGGTCGATGCCGTTCTGGTGGAACGGCACCAGCAGCTCATGCAGCGCGCCCGGCTTGTTGCTCATCGAAACAATGATCGAGGTCTTGTCGTCGCCGGTAGGCGGCACTTCCTGCTGGCCGATCATCAAAAAGCGCGTGGAGTTGTCCGGGCGGTCTTCGATCTTCTCGGCCAGGCGGGTCAAGCCATACAGGTTGGCAGCCATGTCACCGGCGATCGCCGCCGAGTTCCACTCGCCCTTCACGCGCTTGGCGGCCTCGGCATTGCTCGATACCGCCACCCGCTCCACATTCGGGTAGTGCGCGTCCAGCCACTTGCGGCACTGGGCCAGGGACTGGGCATGGGAATAGATGCGGGTGATGCTGTTGGTCTTGGTGCTCTCGCCCACCAGCAGGTGGTGGTGGATACGCAGCTCGACTTCGCCGCAAATCACCATGTCGTGTTCGAGGAAGCTGTCCAGGGTGTGGCTGACCGCGCCTTCGGTGGAGTTTTCCACCGGCACCACGCCAAAATTGACCGCACCGGCCGCGACTTCACGGAACACCTCGTCGATGGCCGCCATCGGGCGGCTGATCACCGCGTGGCCGAAGTGCTTCATGGCCGCCGCCTGGGTGAAGGTGCCTTCAGGGCCCAGATAGGCGATTTTCAGCGGCTCTTCCAGGGCCAGGCACGACGACATGATTTCGCGGAACAGCCGCGCCATTTCTTCGTTGCCCAGCGGCCCTTTATTACGCTCCATCACCCGTTTGAGCACTGCTGCTTCGCGCTCGGGGCGGTAGAACACCGGCTTCTCGCCTTCTTTGAGCGAAGCGGTCTTGACCCGCGCAACCTCTTCGGCACACCGGGCGCGCTCGCTGATCAGCTCGAGGATTTTCTCGTCGAGGCTGTCGATGCGAACGCGCAGGGCTTTGAGTTCCTGTTCCGACATCAGCCGTGCTCCTTCTCGAATTCAGCCATGTAGGCCACCAGCGCTTCCACGGCGTCCAAGCCCAGGGCGTTGTAGATAGAGGCGCGCATCCCGCCCACCGAGCGGTGGCCCTTGAGGTTGAGCAGGCCGCGGGCATCGGCACCGGCGAGGAAGGCCTTGTCCAGGCGTTCATCGGCCAGGCGGAACGGCACGTTCATCCACGAGCGGGCATTGACGCTGATCGGGTTGGTGTAGAACTCGCTGCTGTCGATGAAGCCGTACAGGCGGTCTTTCTTGGCCCGGTTGCGCTGCTCCATGGCCTCGACACCGCCCTGCTCCTTGAGCCACTCGAACACCAGGCCCGAGAGGTACCAGGAGTAAGTGGCCGGGGTGTTGTACATCGAGCCGTTGTCGGCCGACACCTTGTAGTCGAGCATGGTCGGGCAGCTGCTGCGGGCGTGGCCCAGCAGGTCTTCACGCACGATCACCACCACCAGGCCGCTGGGGCCGATGTTTTTCTGCGCGCCGGCGTAAATCAGGCCGAACTGCGACACGTCGATCGGGCGCGAGAGGATGTCGGAGGACATGTCGACCACCAGCGGAACGTCACCGGTCTGCGGCACCCAGTCGAACTGCAGGCCACCGATGGTTTCGTTGGACGCATAGTGCACGTAGGCAGCGTTGCTGGTCAGTTTCCAGTCGTTCTGGCCCGGAATGGCCAGGTAATCGTAGGCCTTGGCGCTGGCGGCGACGTTGACGTTGCCGAAGCGGCGCGCTTCCTCGATGGCCTTTTTCGACCAGATGCCGGTCTCGATGTAGTCGGCAGTGCCGTTTTCCGGCAGCAGGTTCAGCGGGATCTCAGCGAACTGCTGGCTGGCACCGCCCTGCAGGAACAGTACCTTGTAGTTGGAGGGGATAGACAGCAGGTCACGCAGGTCCTGCTCGGCCTTTTCGGCGATGGCCACGTAATCGTCGCTGCGATGGCTCATTTCCATCACCGACAAGCCCTTGCCATGCCAGTCCAGCATTTCAGCCTGGGCGCGCTGCAGAACAGCGGTAGGAAGCGCGGCAGGGCCTGCGCAGAAGTTAAAGGCTCGGTTGCTCACATCCACTCTCGCTCTGCCAAATGGTACAAATTCATTTCTTGCAGGCCGCACGCGCCTCTTTGTGGGAGCGGCCTTGTGTCGCGATAGGGCCGCGAAGCGGCCCCAGCTTTTTGCAGCGCCGCTGAAATCCTGGGGCTGCTTTGCAGCCCTTTCGCGACACAAGGCCGCTCCTACAAAAAGCTTGCTCGCACCCGGCCAGGCATTGCCTGCAGTTATCAGTCAAACGGGGCGACCTTGGTCGCCCCGTTCGGGTTTTACACCTGCTTACTCCTGCGGGGCCTCTTCGGCGCCTGCAGCTTCGTCATTGTCTGGCACTTCGGCCTCGACACCCTCCTCGTCCGCCTCGACCATATCGTCGAGTTCGTCCTCGGACGGTTCCTGGATCCGCTCCAGGCCAACCAGTGTTTCGTCGGCAGCCAGCTTGATCAAGGTCACACCCTGCGTGTTGCGGCTCAGGCTGGACACTTCGCCAACCCGGGTGCGCACCAGCGTGCCCTGGTCGGAGATCAGCATGATCTCCTCGCCTTCATGCACCTGGATGGCGCCGATCAACAAGCCATTGCGCCCCTTGGTACCCATGGCGATCACGCCCTGGCCGCCACGGCCGCGGCGCGGGAACTTGGACAGCGGGGTACGCTTGCCAAAGCCACGCTCGGAAGCGGTCAGGATCTGCGCGCCAGACTCCGGAATCAGCATGGAAATGATCTGCTGCCCCTTGCCCAGCTTCATGCCCCGCACGCCACGGGCGTTACGGCCCATTTCACGCACCACGCTCTCGGCAAAGCGAATGACCTTGCCAGCGTCGGAGAACATCATCACTTCCTTGGCGCCGTCGGTGATGGCCGCTGCAATCAGGGTATCGCCTTCTTTGAGCTTCAAGGCAATCAGGCCATTGGAGCGCGGGCGGGCGAACTGCACCAGCGGGGTCTTCTTGACGGTACCCGAAGCGGTGGCCATGAAGATGTACGCGCCGGTCGGCTCTGCCACCCACTCAGGGGTGTCGCCGTCTTCTTCGTCAACTTCCTCGGCCTCGACCAGCTCACCTTCGAGCACGGTGTCGTCGGCGTCTTCCAGCTCTTCGTCAAGGTCGGCGTTCTGCTGCAGCGCCTCGAGGTCCACCTGCAGCATGGCGGTGATGCGCTCACCCTCTTCCAGCGGCAGCAGGTTCACCAGCGGGCGACCACGGGCGGCACGCGATGCTTCCGGAATTTCGTAGGTCTTTTTCCAGTACACCTTGCCCTTGCTGGAGAACAGCAGCAGCGTGGCGTGGCTGTTGGCGACCAGCAGGTGCTCGATGTAGTCCTCGTCCTTCACGCCGGTCGCCGACTTGCCTTTGCCGCCACGGCGCTGGGCCTGGTAAGCGGACAACGGCTGGGTCTTGGCGTAACCACCGTGGGAAATGGTGACCACGCGCTCTTCTTCCGGGATCATGTCGCCGTAGTTGAGGTCGTGGCTGGCATTGAGGATTTCGGTGCGGCGGGCATCGCCGTACTCGGCGCGGATGGCCTCCAGCTCTTCGCGGATCACTTCCATCAGGCGCTCGGCGCTATTGAGGATGCGGATCAGCTCGCCGATCTGCTCGAGAATTTCCTGGTACTCGGCCAGCAGCTTCTCGTGCTCCAGGCCGGTCAGGCGGTGCAGGCGCAGGTCGAGAATGGCCTGGGCCTGTTCCGGCGACAGGAAGTATTTGCCATCGTGCAGGCCATACTGCTCGGGCAGGTCTTCAGGGCGGCAGGCCTCGGCACCGGCGCGCTCGACCATCACCTGCACGGCACTGGACTCCCACGGCGTGGAAATCAGGGCTTCCTTGGCCTCGGAAGGCGTAGGCGAAGCCTTGATCAAGGCAATGACCGGGTCGATGTTGGACAGCGCAACCGCCTGGCCTTCAAGGATGTGGCCGCGTTCGCGGGCCTTGCGCAGCTCGAAGACAGTACGGCGGGTCACCACTTCACGGCGGTGACGGACGAACGCTTCGAGCAGGTCCTTGAGGTTGAGCAGCCGCGGGCGGCCGTCCACCAGGGCCACCACGTTGATGCCGAATACGCTCTGCAGCTGGGTTTGCTGGTAGAGGTTGTTGAGCACCACCTCCGGCACTTCGCCGCGGCGCAGCTCGATGACGATGCGCATGCCGTCCTTGTCGGACTCGTCGCGCAGCTCGGTGATGCCTTCGATCTTTTTCTCTTTGACCAGCTCGGCGATCTTCTCGATCAGCCGCGCCTTGTTCAGCTGGTACGGCAGCTCGGTGATCACGATTTGCTGGCGGCCACCGACCTTGTCGATGTCTTCGACCTCGGAGCGGGCACGCATGTAGATGCGGCCGCGGCCGGTGCGGTAGGCCTCGATGATGCCTTGGCGACCGTTGATGATGCCGGCTGTCGGGAAGTCCGGGCCGGGGATGAACTGCATCAGTTCATCGACGGTGACTTCCGGGTTGTCGATCAGCGCCAGGCAACCGTCGATGACTTCACCAAGGTTGTGCGGCGGAATGTTGGTCGCCATACCCACGGCGATACCGCTGGAACCGTTGACCAGCAGGTTGGGGATACGCGTGGGCATGACCGCCGGGATCTGCTCGGTGCCGTCGTAGTTGGGCACCCAGTCGACGGTTTCCTTGTGCAGGTCGGACAGCAGCTCGTGGGCCAGCTTGGTCATGCGCACTTCGGTGTATCGCATGGCCGCGGCATTGTCGCCGTCCACCGAACCGAAGTTGCCCTGGCCATCGACCAGCAGGTAGCGCAGCGAGAAGGGCTGGGCCATACGCACGATGGTGTCGTAGACCGCAATGTCGCCGTGCGGGTGGTACTTACCGATCACGTCACCGACCACACGGGCGGATTTCTTGTACGGCTTGTTCCAGTCGTTGCCCAGTTCGCTCATCGCATAGAGAACGCGACGATGCACGGGCTTCAAGCCGTCACGTGCATCGGGCAGCGCTCGCCCGACAATCACGCTCATCGCGTAGTCGAGGTAGGACTGTCTCAGTTCGTCTTCGATATTGACCGGGAGGATTTCTTTGGCCAGTTCGCCCATGAGAAGCCTGATTCCTTTTTCTGGTGAAACTTCGCAGCTCCATCAAGGGCCGAACGAAGCTCGCCGCCGCAGCGCATAAGGGTGCGACGACTTACGACAAATCAATGAGTTGTGCCATGGATCTGCGCAATGAAGGCCGCCGTGATGGGCGGTCTTGGAAACTGCCGGATGTTACCACAAAGGCGGGTGCGGTGGGGAGATGTGGCGGGCAGCCAGAAGCAGGTTCGAATCTTGATTTGCTGGTGCCTGTGCCGGCCTCTTTGCGGGCTTACCCGCGAAAAGGCCGGCACATTTGTCAATGCAGGCGCTTGCGGCACATCAACTGCGCCAGCTTGGCGGTATCCGGACGTTCGACAATGCCGCGCTCGGTCACGATCACGTCGATCAGGTCTGCCGGGGTCACGTCGAACACCGGGTTGAACACCTCGACCTCCGGGGCCACCCGGGTGCCGGCGTAATCCAGCAGTTCATCGGCCTCACGCACTTCCAGGGGGATATCCTCGCCGGTCGCCAGGTTCAGGTCGATGCTGGTGCTGGGCGCCACCACCATGAAGCGCACGCCATGGTGCATGGCGCTGACGGCCACCTGGTAGGTGCCGATCTTGCCGGCCATGTCGCCATTGGCGGCAATGCAGTCCGCCCCCACCACCACCCAGGTGATGCCCTTGGTCTTCATCAGGTGGGCCAGCGCCGAATCGGCGCACAGGGTGGTCGGGATGCCTTCGTTGGTCAGCTCCCACGCAGTCAGGCGCGAGCCCTGCAGCCAGGGGCGCGTCTCGCCGGCATACACCCGCTCGACCATGCCTTCGAGGTAACCGGCACGGATCACCCCCAGCGCGGTGCCGAAACCCCCACTGGCCAGCGCACCGGCATTGCCATAGGTGAGCAGGGTCTGGGCGTTGCCCTGGTGGCGGCGGATCAGCTCGGTGCCGTGCTGGGCCATGGTCAGGTTGGCTTCACGGTCGCTTTCGTGAATGGCCAGCGCTTCGGCCTCGCACGCGGCCAGCACGTCTTCGTCCGGGCGCAGGCGTTGCAGGCGCTCGCGCATGCGGTTCAGTGCCCAGAACAGGTTGGCAGCCGTGGGGCGCGCCTCGGCCAGGGTGAGAAAGTCCTCTTCCAGGTCCAGCTCCCAGTCACCACCTTCGGCCAGCCGCTCTTCCAGGGCCAGCACCAGGCCGTAGGCCGCCGCGATACCGATCGCCGAAGCACCGCGCACCGCCATGTCGCGGATCGCGGCTGCCACCTGCGCGACATTGTCGCAGGCCAGCCAGCACTCCCGGGACGGCAGCAGACGCTGGTCGAGCAGGTGCAGGACGCCGCCCTGCCAGCGGATCGCGGTCACCTTCTCCGCCGCCAATAGTCGCTCGCGCATTGCCTCTCCCTGTCGTTCGGATATCAAAAGCCGGCGATTATAGCGAGCCTGGGGGCCGAGCGCTCGGGTATACTCCGGCCTTTTCGAGCGCAAGCCGCAAGCTACGAGCGGCAGGAAAAAGCGAATGCGTACAAGGTCTGCTTTTTCTTGCTGCCTGGGGCTTGCAGCTTGCAGCTTAATAGCCAAGCTTTTGAGGACTGCCCAATGAGCAACGTCGACCGCGCCGAAATCGCCAAGTTCGAAGCGCTGGCCCACCGCTGGTGGGACCGTGAAAGCGAGTTCAAGCCGCTGCATGAAATCAACCCGCTGCGCGTCAACTGGATCGACGAACGCGCCAGCCTGGCCGGCAAGAAGGTGCTGGACGTAGGTTGCGGCGGCGGCATCCTCAGCGAAGCCATGGCCCTGCGCGGCGCCAGCGTTACCGGTATCGACATGGGCGAGGCGCCGCTGGCCGTGGCCCAGCTGCACCAGCTGGAGTCTGGCGTGCAGGTGGAGTACCGGCAGATCACCGCCGAAGCGCTGGCCGAAGAAATGCCTGAGCAATTCGATGTGGTCACCTGCCTGGAAATGCTCGAGCACGTACCCGACCCGTCGTCGGTGATCCGTGCCTGCTACCGCATGGTCAAGCCAGGCGGCCAGGTGTTCTTCTCCACCATCAACCGCAACCCCAAGGCCTACCTGCTGGCCATCGTTGGCGCCGAGTACATCCTGAAGATGCTGCCGCGCGGCACCCATGACTTCAAGAAGTTCATCCGCCCCTCCGAACTGGGCGCGTGGAGCCGTGATGCCGGCCTGCAGGTCAAGGACATCATCGGCCTGACCTACAACCCGCTGACCAAGCACTACAAGCTGAGCAGCGACGTCGACGTCAACTACATGATCCAGACCCTGCGCGAGGAATGAGCATGCGTTTGCGAGCGGTACTCTTCGACATGGACGGCACCTTGCTCGACACGGCGCCGGACTTCATCGCCATCTGCCAGGCCATGCTCGCCGAACGCGGCCTGCCGCCGGTCGATGACACGCTGATCCGCGGGGTGATTTCCGGCGGTGCGCGGGCCATGGTCGCCGCCACCTTCGCCATGGACCCTGCAGCCGAAGGCTTCGAGGCCCTGCGCCTGGAGTTCCTCGAGCGCTACCAGCGCGACTGCGCGGTGCACAGCAAGCTGTTCGACGGCATGGCCGAACTGCTGGCCGACATCGAGAAAGGCAAGCTGCTGTGGGGCGTGGTCACCAACAAACCGGTGCGCTTCGCCGAGCCGATCATGCAGCAACTAGGCCTGGCCGAGCGTTCGGCGCTGCTGATCTGCCCGGACCATGTAAAAAACAGCAAGCCGGACCCAGAGCCGCTGATCCTGGCCTGCAACACCTTGAACCTGGACCCGGCCAGTGTGCTGTTCGTCGGCGACGACTTGCGCGACATCGAGTCGGGCCGTGACGCCGGCACCCGTACCGCCGCGGTGCGCTACGGCTATATTCACCCAGAAGACAACCCCAACCACTGGGGCGCCGACGTGGTGGTGGACCACCCGCTGGACCTGCGCAAGGTGATCGACAGCGCGTTGTGCGGCTGCTGAAGCTGCAAGTTGCAAGCCACAAGCTGCAGCAGCCCACATCGCCCAGCTTTTTCTTGTAGCTTGAAGCTTGAAGCTTGCAGCTAAAAGCCCCGAATCAAGGACTTACTATGTTCGACTACACCGCCCGCCCCGACCTGCTCAAAGGCCGGGTCATCCTGGTTACCGGTGCCGGCCGCGGCATCGGCGCTGCTGCTGCCAAGGCCTACGCCGCGCTGGGCGCCACCGTGCTGTTGCTGGGCAAGACCGAAGCCAACCTGAACGAGGTCTACGACCAGATCCTGGCCGCCGGGCATCCGCAGCCGGTGGTCGTTCCGTTCAACCTGGAAACCGCGCAGGCACATGAGTACGACGACCTGGCGGTCATGATCGAAGAGCAGTTCGGCCGCCTTGACGGCCTGCTCAACAACGCCTCGATCATCGGCCCGCGCACGCCGCTGGAACAGCTGTCAGGCGACCATTTCATGCGCGTGATGCACATCAACGTCAATGCCACCTTCATGCTCACCAGTACCCTGCTGCCGCTGCTGAAGCTGTCGGAAGACGCCTCGGTGGTGTTCACTAGCAGCAGCGTGGGGCGCAAGGGCCGTGCCTACTGGGGCGCCTACGGCGTGTCCAAGTTCGCCACCGAGGGCCTGATGCAGACCCTGGCCGACGAACTGGAAGGCGTGGCGCCGGTGCGGGCCAACAGCATCAACCCCGGGGCCACGCGCACAGCGATGCGGGCGCAGGCTTACCCTGGCGAGAACCCGCAGAACAACCCGCTGCCTGAAGAAATCATGCCCGTGTACCTGTACCTGATGGGGCCGGACAGCAAGGCCGTGAATGGGCAGGCGCTGAACGCCCAGTAACGGCCGAGATTGCCGGGGCCGCAGCGCGGCCCATCGCGGCCTTGCTTCGCAGCGGGGCGGGCCTACCCGGCGGCCAACGCCGGGCGCATACGCCCCTGCTGGCGCCCCTCAAGCTGCATGCACCGCTCCAGGAACAGGAACATGCAGTCGTAGCTCTTGCAGATCGCCCTGCGCAACTCGGTGCGCAAGCCCAGGCTGGGGTTCTCGCCGGCCAGGGTACAGATGATTTCCAGCGCTTCCCACGGGTGCGCATCGTCATACTGGGCGTGCATCTTCAGCCATTTCATCGCCCGCTTGCGCCCTTCCTCCGGGAAGCCCATGGCATAGGTGTCGGTCGAACACACCACTGCCGACCATTCGCCCGTCGCGCCTTCGATGGCATAGTTGGTCGCGGCCATGGCAATGGCCAGGTTCTCGGTGGCACACACCCGCCAGCACCAGTCGTTCAGGCCGTTGAGCTCCGGCGGCACGTCCTGGGCCTGCAGGTCGTGCAGGTGCACACCATGCGCCTGGCACCAGTTCACCCAGTAATCGGCATGGTTGAGCTCGACCCGGATATTGCGCATCAGCCAGCGCCGTGCCATGTCCTCACCCTGGTGCCGACCGTAGCGGGTCTTGGTCAGGTTGTGGGCCATGTACAGCGAGAACTGCTCCACCACCGGCCAGCCGCCAATCAGGTACTGGCGAATGGTCGATTGCTTCAGCTGGCCATCGCGCAGGCGTGCATTGAACTCATGCTCCACGACCCGGCGCTTGCTCTCGCGGCAATCTTCAATCAGTTGCTGAGCCCATTGGGGGTAACTGGCCGGGTCCATCAACGGCCCGATACGAACGAATGCGTCAATCACTTTCAGCTCCTTGGTCCTTGTGATTTCCAGCTAACGAAAGGTGCCAGGTGCACGCTGCAACAGAGGCCGGGCGGCGATCCGTTGGCGCTGCAGACTGTCACAGGTGAACACCTGGGGGCGTTCGATCAGGTAGCCCTGGGCGTAATCCACGCCAATTTCCTGCAGGGCCTGCTCGATCAGGGGCGTTTCGACAAACTCGGCGATGGTGCGCTTGCCCATCACATGGCCGATATGGTTGATGACTTCGACCATGGCCCGGTTGACCGGATCGTCGAGCATGTCCTTGACGAAACTACCGTCGATCTTGAGGTAATCCACGGGCAAATGCTTGAGGTAGGCGAACGAGGACATGCCGGCGCAGAAATCATCGAGCGAGAAGCGGCAACCCAGGCCCTTAAGCTCGTTGATGAAGCGGATGGCGCTGCCCAGGTTGGCGATGGCGCTGGTTTCGGTGATTTCGAAGCAGATCATCCGCGGCGGAATGGCGTACTCGACGAATAGCCGCTGCAGGTATTCCAGGAACTTGTCATCGCCGATGCTCGACCCCGACAGGTTGATCGCGCAGGTCGACAACGGCCCTTCCCGCCCCTCGTCCAGGCACTGGCGGATGACCATGAATACATTGCGTACCACCCAGCGGTCCAGCGCCGTCATCAGGCCATAGCGCTCGGCCGCCGGAATGAAGCTGCTGGGCAGGATGGTGCGGCCGCTTTCGTCGTGCAGGCGCAGCAGAATTTCGATGTGGCCCGGCCCCTCGAAGGTTTTCAGCGGGGCGATTTCCTGCGCGTACAGGCAAAACCGGTTCTCTTCCAGGGCAACATGCAAACGCTGGATCCAGGCCATTTCGCCAAAGCGCATGGACAGCTCGCTATCGTCGGCGTGGTACACCTGCACGCGGTTGCGGCCTTTTTCCTTGGCCATGTAGCAGGCCATGTCCGCGGCACGTAACGAGGCCTCAAGGGTGCTGGGGGCCTGGGCCATGTGCACCAGGCCTATGCTGACCGTGGTCACGAACGGGCGGCCTTTCCACACGAAGTGCAGGCTTTGCACCAGCTGGCGCAGTTGCTCGGCGATGCGCTCGGCCTGGTCGCTGGGGCAGTTTTCCAGCAGCACGCCAAATTCGTCGCCCCCCAGCCGCGCCAAGGTGTCGCCCTCACGCAGGCCAGACTGCAGCACGGCACAGATGTGCCGCAGCAGTTCGTCGCCAGCGGCGTGGCCGCAGGTGTCATTGACCAGCTTGAACTGGTCCAGGTCCAGGAACATCAGTGAATGCCGCCCGGCCTGGCGGGCCAGGCCATTGAGCGCCTGCTCCAGGCGGTATTCGAACTCGCGGCGGTTGGCCAGCCCGGTCAGGGCATCATGGGTAGCCTGCCAGGACAGGTTGGCAATGTACTGGCGCTCCTGGGTCATGTCGTGCAGCACCAGCACAATGCCGGCAACCTGGCCATCATTGACGATCGGCGAGCCTACCAGGTTGATCGATACCGTGCTGCCGTCCAGGCGCTGGATCAGCCGCGCATGCTCGGCGCCGCCGTTGAGGCTGCCGTTTAGCACCTGTTCGACCAGGCTGGTGCCGTTTTCTTCGGCGTGCTCGTCGACCAGGCTGAACAATGCCGAAAGCGGTAACCCTTGGGCCTGGGCGGCCTGCCAGTGGGTCAGCTGTTCGGCGGCCGGGTTCATGTAGCCGATGCAGCCCTGCACATCGGTGGTTATCACCGCGTCGCCGATAGCCTGCAGGGTAATCTGCGCCCGCTCTTTTTCTTCCTGCAGGGCACTGGCGAAAGCCTGGCGCTGGGCCAGCAGTTTGCTGGAGCGGCGCCAGGCAATGCTGATCAGGAACATGGCCGTCAGCAGGTTGGTGAACAGCAGCACCCGCAGCAGCATGCGCGACCCTTCGCCCAGCGCATCGCTGAAGGCCTTGGCCGCCGGCGTTACCCCTTCGTTGATGCTGACGATGCGCGCTTTCCAGGCCTCGACCGTAGCGGCGTCCACCGGGCCCGCAGCGAAACGCTGGTGCATCTCGCCTGCCAGCACATCCAGCTTGTCCAGGTAATCGTCACCGACGTTCCAGTAGTCGATGGCGGTCTGCATGTAGCTGATGTTGCGGAAGTTGCGGTAGAACCAGATGATCCGTTGCACGTCGTCGGCATGGTTGCCGCCCTGGAGTACCGCCTGGCGCGCTGCTTCCAGGTCGGGGTGCGGCTGGTCGAGCAACTCACGCACCTTCTGGTCGCCCTGGGGCACGGTTATGGCCTGGCGATAGCGCTGGTAGGTACTCTCGTCGCGGGTCTCGGCGTACAGGTTGAGGTAATAGATGGCATCTTTCTGCGCCTTGGACCACAAACTCTCGCCCGCAACGTAGGCGCGCACGGACGACAGCGTATACAGGCTGAGACTACCCAGCGCCACCTGGAAGACCACGACGGCGATGAAGGGCCAGGTGATGCCCAGCAACTTTGGCGCTTCGAGTGTGCGATGTCCCTTCATGGAGTCCCTGTCACAGAGCAGATAAGGCGCAAATCGACCCAGACAAGCACAGCGTAGGCCATTTGCCATCGCTGTGAAGGGGATTTTTATGACAAGGCAGCGGGGGCTTTGCGCAGCCTGGGTCGGCCCAGGATTCAGCTCTGTTGCAGATGCCCGTACAGCTTGGCATACAACCCGCCTTCGGCAATCAGCTGCTGGTGGTCGCCATCTTCCGCCACATGCCCACCATCGAACACCAGTACCCGGTCGGCCTGTTTCACGGCCGACAGGCGGTGGGCGATGATCAGCGTGGTGCGGCCACTGAGGAAGCGCGCCAAGGCCTGGTGCAGGTTGTATTCGGTGGCCGCGTCCAGCGCCGACGTGGCCTCGTCGAGGATCACCACCTTGGGCTCGGCCAGCACCATGCGGGCGATGGCCAGGCGCTGGCGCTGGCCGCCGGACAGGCGCACACCCGACCGCCCCACCACGCTGTCCAGGCCCTGCGGCAAGGCGGCGATGGTGGCGTCCAGCTGGGCGATGCGCAGCGCCTGCCAACAGGCCTCGTCACTGCAGTCACGGCCCATGGTGAGGTTGGCACGCACGGTGTCATTGAACAGCGATGGGTGCTGCAACACCACCGCCACGTTTTCGCGCAGGGTTTCCAGGCCGATTTCCTGCAAGCTGGCCCCGCCAAAGCGGATAGTCCCGGCCTGGGCGCTGTACAAGCCCAGCAGCAGTTGCACCAGGGTGCTCTTGCCGCCGCCGCTGGCACCGACAATGGCCACCTTCTCACCCGGCGCGATCGACAGGTCGAGGTGGTCGAGCACGGGCTCATCGGCATAGGCAAAACGCAGGTCACGCACCTCGATACCGACCGTGTCACGGCCGGCGAACGGGTCGCTGGCCGCCGGGTACTGCGGCTCGTCGGCCCGCGCCAGCAGCTCGTTGAGGCGGTTGAGGGCGCCGCCGGCGGCATAGTAGGCGTATTGCAGGTTGAGCAACTGCTCGACCGGGCCGATCATGAACCACAGGTAGCTGAACACCGCCAGCATCTGCCCGATCGACAGGTCGGAAAACAGCACGGTCAGCATGGCCGCCGCGCGGAAAATGTCGATACCGAACTGGAACAGCAAACCACTGGCGCGGCCACTGGCGTCGCTTTTCCATTGCGAGTCGACGGCATAGTCGCGCACTTCACGGGAACGCAGGCCCAACCGGCCGAGGAAATAGCCCTGGCGGTTGCCGGCACGTATTTCCTGTATGGCATCGAGGGTTTCCGCCAGGGCCTGGGTGAACCGCGCGGTGCTGTCGTTCTCGAGCTTTTTGAGGTGCTTGACGCGTTTGCCCAACTGCACTGTGAAGTAGATCACCAGCGGGTTGAACAGCAGGATCAGCAACGCCAGTTGCCAGTGCATCCAGATCAGGATGGCGGCCGTGCCGGTCAAGGTGAGCATGGCCACCAGGAAGCGGCTGAGGGTTTCGCCCACGAACTTGTCGAGGGTGTCCAGGTCGGTGACCAGGTGCGTGGTGACCGTACCACTGCCCAGGCTTTCGTATTCCTGCAGCGAAATACGCTTGAGCCGCTCGATCAGGCGGATGCGCAGGCGGTAGACGATGTCCTTGGCCAGGCCGGCGAACAATTTGGCCTGCACCACGTTGAAGGCCAACGCGGCCAGGCGCAGGCACAGGGTAAGGCACAGCATCAGGCCGATGTAGCCGGCAGCCACCTGCCAGCCCGACGGCAGCAGGTGGTTCATCCACTTCAGTGCCGCATCACCATGGCCGAGCAGCACTTCGTCTACCAGCAACGGCAGCAACAGCGGAATGGGCACGCTGCAGCAGGCCGCGAGCACGGCGATCAGGTTGGCCGACCAGAGCTGCTTGCGGTGGTGCAGGGCCAGCCGGCGGATTTCCGCCCAGCTCAGCCGATCGGCCGCCGTGCAGGGCTTGCCCGGTACCGGGTCGGGGGACCCAGGCAGGTCAAGCACAGGTGGCCTGCTGCAGCCAGCGGCCGAGCAATGGTTGCAGGCGCTCCAACGGCTGGTAGCCGTTGGTCAACAGCGCCACTTGGCCGTTGCGCTCGGCGAGCAGGGTCGGAAAACCGGCGATGCCCAGGTCCTGGGCCCAGACGAAATCGGCCGCGGTGGCGGCGCGGGTATCGGCCTGGGCGAAGGTGGTGGCGAATACGGCACGGTCGAAACCGGCCTGTTCAGCCAGGTCGACCAGCTGTGGTGCGGTGGTCACATCCATGCCCTGCTCGTAGAACGCGCGCTGGATCAGCGCCAGCAGCGGCCAGACGCGCTCGGCACCCAGTTCGCGGGCGCTGACCAGGGCACGGCAGGCCGGCTCGGTGTCGTAGACGAAACCGTCCGGCATGGCCCCTTCGAAGCGGAACGCCTGGCCCGTGGCATCGGCCACCGCCTGCCAGTGTTCGAGGATGTACTTGCGGGTGGCGCTGTCCAGCGCACTGCCGCCGGTGCGCAGCCCGCCCACCACCAGGTGGGTGGGCACACCCGCCTCATGCGCCTGGGCGATCAGGGCCGCGGCCACTGGCGCGAAACCCCAGCACCAGGAGCACATCGGGTCCATCACATAGATCAGGCGGGCAGACATGCATCAGGCCTCGGCTTTGTAGTTGTAACCGATCGGGTGCGGCAGGTTGCGCGCCTTGGCCAGCTCGATCTGCTTCTGCCGGTCGATGGCGCTGCGGCGGGTCTTTTCGCTCAGGGTGTCCCAGCAATGCGGGCAGCTGACACCTGGCGAATAGTGCTCGGACGCGCGCTCCTGGGCATTGATCGGGTGGCGGCAGGCGTGGCACTGGTCGTACTCGCCCTCGCTCAGGTCATGGCGCACCGTGACGCGGTTGTCGAAGACGAAGCAGTCACCATCCCACAGGCTTTGGTCCTGAGGCACTTCCTCGAAGTACTTCAGGATGCCGCCCTTGAGATGATAGACCTCCTCGAAGCCTTCACCGAGCATATAGCTGGAGGCTTTTTCGCAGCGGATGCCGCCGGTGCAGAACATGGCCACCTTCTTGTGCTTGCTGGGGTCGAAGTTGGCCTTGATGTACTCGGGGAACTCGCGGAAGGTTTCGGTCTTGGGGTCGATGGCGCCCTTGAAGGTGCCGATGGCCACTTCGTAGTCGTTGCGGGTGTCGATCAGCAGCACTTCCGGGTCGCTGATCAGGGCGTTCCAGTCCTTGGGCTCGACGTAGGTGCCCACGGCCTGGTTGGGGTCCACGCCGGGCACGCCGAGGGTGACGATCTCTTTCTTGAGCTTGACCTTGGTGCGGTAGAACGGCTGTTCGTCGCAGTACGACTCTTTATGGTCGACATCGACCAGGCGTGGGTCGTTGCGCAGCCAGGCCAGCAGGCCGTCGATGCCTTCGCGGGTGGCCGACACGGTGCCGTTGATGCCCTCATGGGCCAGCAGCAGGGTGCCCTTGACCTGGTTGTCGAGCATGGCTTTGAGCAGTGGCTCGCGCAACTCGACGTAGTCTTGCAGGGTAACGAACTTGTACAGCGCCGCGACGACGATGGCTTGGGACATGAAGCAGGTTCTCCAGGTGGTTGCCCTCGTAAGGGGCGGACCGGGTTTGACGGTGTGGCAAAAAAACAGGGGGCGCTTTGCGCCCCTTTCGCGAAACAAGGCCGCTCCTACAGGGACCGCACCCGCCATCAGGCTGTGCAGTCGCTGTAACAGCGGCCTCGTGTCGCGAAAGGGCCGCAAAGCGGCCCCCGGATCTTGCAGGATTCTACCAGAACAACAGCAAGGTTTCAGTGCCCGCCGCCGGCGCATACCGGCGAGGCCGGTGCAGCGCCGACCTTGGCCCACTCTTCGCCGGTGTAGGTATGAATGGCCAGGGCGTGGATCTGGCCCATCAGCTCACCCATGGTGGCGTACACCTTCTGGTGGCGCTTGACGCTGTTCAACCCGGCAAACTGCTCGCTGACGATCACTGCCTTGTAGTGGGTCTCCTGACCACGACTGTGCATGTGGCTTTCATCGAGCACTTGCAGGTGTTGCGGCGCCAGGCTGGCCAGCTGCTGTTCGATACGCTGTTGCATGGTCATTGCGGCTTACTCACTTCTTCGCTGGGGCGGCGGCCTTGCCAGCGTTCGGGTCCAGCTCTTTGGTCATGTCTTCGAGCAGCTTGTTCACCACCGGTACGGCCGGCTCGAGGCTCTGCTGGGTCAGCTGCGCCGACTGCTGGGTGACCTTGGGCATTTCGCGCAGCACTTTCTTGCCCAGCGGCGACTCGTAGAACTTGACCAGGTCCTTGAGTTCCTGCTCGGTGAAGGTCTGGGTGTACAGGTCTACCATCTTCGGCTTCAGCTTGTTCCAGCCGATGGCGTTGTCCAGCGCGGCGTTGGCCTTGGCCTGGTAGCTTTCCAGCACCGGCTGCTTGCTGGCCGGGGCTTTGGTCTGGGCGAAGCGCTGGGCGAACATCTGCTGGACCTGCATGTACACCGGGGTGCCCAACTTGTCGGCGTTGGCCAGGGTCAGGAATTTCTCGGCAGCAGCGTTGTGGCTGGCGGTGGCAGCGAGTACCTGGCCGCTGGCGCAAACCAGGGCAACGGCGGCACAAAGGACACGGAGACGGGTCATTGCATTTCCTTCAGAGAGAGGGAGGCGGGTACCTCAGAGTAGAGCATTCTGCGCCGTGGTAGCGCGGTGCTCAAGTGGCACGACGAGCGACTGAACCGCTCGGTCGAATCAAGGCCTAAACTGCGAATTCGAACTACACAGGAGTGAGTACAGAATGAGCCGTATCGAGACAGACAGCCTGGGCCCGGTCGAAGTTCCTGAGCACGCCTACTGGGGTGCGCAGACCCAGCGTTCGCTGATCAACTTCGCCATCGGCAAGGAACGCATGCCGCTCGCGGTGGTGCACGCCCTGGCGCTGATCAAGAAGGCCGCGGCACGGGTCAACGACCGCAATGGCGACTTGCCGGCCGACATCGCCCGGCTGATCGAACAGGCCGCCGACGAGGTGCTGGCGGGCAAGCACGACGATCAGTTCCCGCTGGTCGTCTGGCAGACAGGCAGCGGCACACAGAGCAACATGAACGTCAACGAGGTGATTGCCGGGCGGGCCAACGAACTGGCAGGCCAGGGCCGGGGCGGCAAAACGCCCGTGCACCCCAACGACCATGTCAACCGCTCGCAAAGCTCCAACGACTGCTTCCCGACCGCCATGCACATTGCCGCGGCGCAGGCCGTGCAGGAAAAACTGCTGCCCGCCATCGGCGAACTCTCGGCCGGGCTGGCCGAACTGGCGGCGCGGCACAACAAACTGGTCAAGACCGGCCGCACGCACATGATGGATGCCACGCCGATCACCTTCGGCCAGGAGGTATCGGCCTTTGTTGCCCAGCTGGACTACGCCCAACGTGCCATTCGTGCCACCCTGCCGGCCGTGTGCGAACTGGCCCAGGGCGGTACTGCCGTGGGCACCGGGCTGAATGCCCCGCACGGTTTTGCCGAAGCCATTGCCGCCGAACTGGCAGCAGAGTCCGGGCTGCCGTTCGTCACCGCGCCGAACAAGTTCGCCGCCCTGGCCGGCCATGAACCGCTGACCAGCCTGGCCGGCGCGCTGAAAACCCTGGCAGTGGCCCTGATGAAGATCGCCAACGACCTGCGCCTGCTGGGCTCCGGCCCGCGTGCCGGGTTGGCCGAGGTACGCCTGCCGGCCAACGAGCCGGGCAGCTCGATCATGCCGGGCAAGGTCAACCCTACCCAGTGCGAGGCGCTGTCGATGCTGGCGTGCCAGGTATTGGGCAACGATGCGGCGATCGGCTTTGCCGCCAGCCAGGGGCATTTGCAGTTGAACGTGTTCAAGCCGGTGATCATCCACAACCTGTTACAGTCGGTCGAGTTGCTGGCCGATGGCTGCCGCAACTTCCAGCAGCACTGCGTGGCGGGTATCGAGCCCGACGCCCAGCAGATGGCCGCACACCTGGAACGCGGGTTGATGCTGGTGACCGCGTTGAACCCGCACATCGGTTATGACAAAGCCGCGGAGATCGCCAAGAAGGCCTACAGCGAAGGCAAGACCCTCAGGGAGGCCGCGCTGGAGTTGAAGTACCTGACCAATGAGCAGTTCGACCAGTGGGTAAGGCCGGAGAACATGCTGGCACCGGGTGGTAAAGGCTAAATTATTGATTGCCTGTACTGGCCCTATCGCTGGCAAGCCAGCCCACAGGGATCGCCTTAGGGCTGACAGGTGTTTGCCACAAGGTATGGCAGCGCCTGTTAGAGCGAGCGCCGCCCGCGCGGCGCAATCGCGAGCTGCGCTCGCTCCTACGTTTGTTTCGGGCCAATTATTCCTGTGGGATTTGCGCGCGAACGCCTTGGCGCATGCCTCAAAATCGCGTCGTACGAACAAGGCGGCCGCGCGCGCCTGTCACAGGCGTTACTGGCCCGAAACAAACGTAGGAGCGAGCGCAGCTCGCGATTGCGCCGCGCGGGCGGCGCTCGATCTCACAGGCGCTGAAGATGCTCCGGCTACCCTTGCCAGGAACCATAGAATCTCCCACAGGGTGGTACCTCGGGCCTGAGCTTTGCGCGGTCCTGTGGGAGCTGGCTTGCCAGCGATGGGGCCAGTACAGGCGATCAAGGAACATGGGCCAACCGCGCCCTGCGGGCACGCCAGCCGGCCACCAGCGATGGCCCCAACGCCACCAGGGCCGAGCCGAACACCACCGTCACCGCCCCCACATAGCCCAGCGCATTGATATCTTCAGCGTGCACATAGTCAGGCCATACCAGCGCCGCCAGCGCCACTGCAACAAAAGTCACCAGCGGGGTCAGTGCCAGCGTGGCACTCACCCGTGATGCCTCCCAGTGCGCCAGCGCTTCGGCAAACGCGCCGTAGGCCACCAGGGTATTCAGGCAGCACGCCAGCAACAGCCAGCCCTGCACCGGGGTCAGTTGCAACGCCTGCAGCGGGTGCACCCAGGGCGTGAGCAGCGCGGCGCAACTGAGGTAGATCACCATCATGACCTGCTGCGAATGCCACACCGTCAGCAACTGCTTCTGGCTCAGGGCATAGAACACCCAGATGCTGGTGGCCAGCAATATGGTCAGCACACCCGTGGTGTAGGCCCCCAGCGAGGTCAGCAGTTCGTCCAGGCGCTGGTTGAAGAACAGGCCAAACCCCGCCAGCAGCACCAGCAGCCCTACACCCTGCCCCAGGCTGAAACGCTCACGGAATACGAACACACTGGCCACCAGCAGCAACACCGGGCCAATCTGCACCACCAACTGTGCAGTACCCGGGCTTAGCAGGTTGAGCCCGATCAGGTACAGCACGTAGTTGCCCATCAAGCCGAAGACGGCAACGGCCACCAGGCCCTTGCCCTTTGCTGGCAGTTTACGAATGGAGGGCAATCGCCGCTGGGCCGCCAGCCAGGCAAACAGCAGGCCGCCCGAGACCAGCAAGCGGTACCAGGTGACGGTGATCGGATCGACCACTTGCAGTACCTGCTTGAGCTTGATCGGCAGAATGCCCCAGAGCAGCGCCGTCAAGAGTGCCAGGAACAGGCCATAGCCCCAGCGGCCGGAAGTGGTATGCATAAAGTCCTCGATCAAGCCCGTGGTGGCGATTGCTTGATTCTACGGGCTTGCTGAGTAGGTGCGGGGGAACGTGCCGAGAAAAGAATTCATCAGGTCATTCTTTTGCAGCATGGCTTGAGGCCAAACCCGGCGACCTACTTCTTTTGCTTGGCAAACGCCGCCTCAAGCGCCTCGTTGATGGTGCGCAGCACCTTCACCCGGGCCCAGCGCTTGTCGTTGGCCTCTACCAGCGTCCATGGCGCAATCTCGCTGCTGGTACGGTCGACCATGTCCCCCACGGCCTGGGCGTAGTCATCCCATTTGTCCCGGTTGCGCCAGTCATCCTCGGTGATCTTGTAGCGCTTGAAGGGGATCTGCTCGCGCTCTTCGAAGCGCTCCAGCTGGGTCTGCTGGTCGATGGCCAGCCAGAACTTGACCAACACCACCCCGGCGTTCACCAACTGTTCCTCGAAATCATTGATCTCGCTGTAGGCGCGCATCCAGTCAGCCGGCGTGCAGAACCCCTCTACCCGCTCCACCAGCACCCGGCCATACCAGGAGCGGTCAAAAATGGTGAACTTGCCCCGCGCCGGAATGTGCCGCCAGAAGCGCCACAGGTAAGGCTGCGCGCGCTCTTCTTCGGTGGGCGCGGCAATCGGCACGATACGGTACTGGCGCGGGTCCAGCGCAGCGGCCACCCGGCGGATGGCCCCGCCTTTGCCGGCAGCATCGTTGCCTTCGAACACCGCCACCAAGGCATGGCGGCGCATGCGCTTGTCCCGCAGCAGCCCGGCGAGGCGGGCCTGCTCGGTTACCAGTTGTTCCTGGTAATCGGCCTTGTCCAGGCGCACGCTCAAGTCCAGCGCCCCCAGCAGGCTGCGGTCATCGATGCTACGCCCCAATGGGGCCACGTTCCCCTGGTGCTTGCCCTTGGGGTTGTTGGCCAGCGCGGCCTGCAAGCTTTCCAGCAGGATGCGCCCGACCGCCAGGCTACGGTAATTGGGGTCGACCCCCTCGACGATGTGCCACGGTGCATAATCGCGGCTGGTGCGGCGCAGCACGCGCTCGCCAAAGCGTACGAAGCGGTCGTAGGTTTTCGACTGCTGCCAGTCCAGCGGGCTGATTTTCCAGCTGTGCAACGGGTCGTCCTTCAGCGATTTCAGGCGCGCCTTCATCTGCTTCTTGGACAGGTGGAACCAGAACTTGATGATCAGCGCACCTTCGTCGCAGAGCATTTGCTCCAGGCGTTCGGCCCCGGTGATGGCCTGGTCGAGCACGGCATCCTTGAGCACCCCGTGCACCCGACCCTGCAGCATCTGGCTGTACCAGTTGCCAAAAAACACGCCCATCCGCCCCTTCGGCGGCAAGGCCCGCCAATAGCGCCATGCCGGCGGCCGGGCCAGCTCTTCGTCGGTTTGCTGGTCGAAGGTCAGCACATCGATCATGCGCGGGTCCATCCACTCGTTCAGCAGCTTTACCGTCTCACCCTTGCCAGCGCCTTCAACGCCGTTGATCAGCACGATCACTGGGAAGCGCGCCTGCTGCTTGAGTTCGTACTGGGCTTCGAGCAGGGCCTCGCGCAACGCGGGCACCTCGGCGTCGTAAGCCTCCTTGTCGATGCTGTGGCCGATTTCGGCGGATTCGAACATGCATGGGCTCCTTCAATGGATAACCAAGACTAGCGGAATTCGAAGCTGCAAGCTGCAAGCTGCAAGTCGCAAGTCGCAAGTCGCAAGTCGCAAGCTGCAAGAAAACGTAAGCCATGCCACCATCTGCTTTTTCTAGCCACTTGCGACTTGCAACTTGCGACTTGCCACTCATCTCCAGCGAACCAGCCATGCCTGAACCCACCCTTCTCCAGCACGCCCAGATCGACTGGGACGACCAGGGCCGCCCCCATTCGCGGCAGTACGACGACGTCTATTTCGCGGTCAACGAAGGCATCGAAGAAACCAAGCATGTGTTCCTCGGCCAAACCCGCCTGGCCGAGCGCTTCGCCAACCTGCCCGCACACAGCAGCCTGGTGATCGGCGAGACCGGCTTTGGCACCGGCATGAACTTCTTCTGCGCATGGCAATTGTTCGACCAGCACGCGCCCAGTGGTGCACGCCTGCATTTCGTCAGTGTCGAAAAGTACCCCCTGGGCGCTGCCGACATGGCCCGCGCCGTACGCCTGTGGCCGGAGCTCGCCGCCTACACCGAGCCGCTGCTGGCCCAGTATGTGGCGGTGCACCCCGGCTTTCAGCAGTTCACCTTCGCCGGGGGCCGGGTCACCCTGACCCTGCTGATCGGCGATGTGCTGGAGCAGCTACCGCAGCTCGATGCACAGGTGGACGTGTGGTTCCTCGACGGCTTCGCCCCGGCCAAGAACCCCGACATGTGGACCCCGCAGCTGTTCGCCCAGTTGGCGCGGCTGTCCCACTCAGGGACAGTGCTGGGCACCTTCACCACCACCGGCTGGGTGCGCCGCAGCCTGGTCGAAGCCGGCTTCGCCATGAAGAAGGTGCCGGGCATCGGCAAGAAGTGGGAAGTGATGAGCGGCGCCTACGTCGGCGCCCTGCCCACCCCTGGCGCCCCCTGGTATGCACGCCCGCCCGCCACGCCGGGTCCGCGCCAGGCGCTGGTGATCGGCGCCGGGCTCGCCGGCAGCGCCAGCGCGGCCAGCCTGGCCCGGCGTGGCTGGCAGGTGACCGTGCTGGAACGCCATGCCGCCGCCGCGCAGGAAGCCTCGGGCAACCCGCAGGGGGTGCTGTACCTCAAGCTGTCCGCCCATGGCACGGCGTTGTCGCAGCTGATCCTGTCCGGCTTCGGCTACACCCGGCGCCAGCTCGAACGCCTGCAACGGGGCCAGGACTGGGATGCCTGCGGCGTGCTGCAACTGGCGTTCGACGCCAAGGAAGCCGAGCGCCAGGGCAAACTGGCTGGCGCGTTCGAACACGGCCTGCTGCACGCGCTGCAACGTACCGAGGCCGAAGCCGTCGCCGGGGTCGCCCTGCCGGCTGGCGGGCTGTTCTACCCCGAAGGCGGCTGGGTCCACCCGCCTGCCCTGTGCCAGCAGCAGTTGCAGCACCCTGGTATCCGGCTGGTGACCCACCAGGAAGTCATCGAGCTGCGCAAAGTGGCTGACCAGTGGCAAGCCTGGGCCGGCGAGCGCCTGCTGGCCAGCGCGCCGGTGGTGATTCTGGCCGCAGCCGCCGAGGTCCGCCGCTTCGACGCCTGTGCCGGGTTGCCGCTCAAGCGCATCCGCGGCCAGATCACCCGCTTGCCGGCCACCGTCGGCAGCCGGGCACTGCGCACCGTGGTGTGCGCCGAGGGCTACGTGGCACCGCCGCGTGGTGATGAACATACCCTGGGCGCGAGCTTTGATTTCAACAGTGACAACCTGGCGCCGACGGTGGCCGAACACCAGGGCAACCTGGCGTTGCTGGACGAGATATCGACCGACCTGGCGCAACGCCTGGGCGTGGCAACGCTGAACCCTGAGCACCTGCAAGGGCGGGCCGCATTCCGCTGCACCAGCCCGGATTACCTACCGATTGTCGGGCCGCTGGCCGATGCACAGGCGTTTGCCGACACCTACGTGGTACTGGCGCGTGATGCGCGGCAGGTGCCGCAAGCCCCTTGCCCCTGGCTGGACGGGCTGTATGTAAACAGCGGGCATGGCTCGCGCGGGTTGATCACCGCGCCGTTGAGTGGGGAACTGCTGGCGGCGTGGGTGTGCGGGGAGCCGCTGCCGGTGCCTCAAGGGGTGGCGCAGGCTTGCCATCCTAACCGCTTCGCCCTGCGCAGGCTGATACGGGGCAAGTGATGGAGCCGGGGCTGCGGTGCAGCCCGATCGCCACACAGGGCCGTTCCTGCAAGGCAAAACCGGTGTCGCGATTGGGCGGAAAAGCGTCGCAGGCCGCAGCCGCATATAACAGATTGTTCTAAAACTCTCATAAAGCACATGGGTCAGTTCCTTAAGGTGCCCTAATCCGGGGCATCACCTCCCCAACGGAAAAACCGGTAAGGACTTATGTGCGGATTAGCAGGAGAGTTACGTTTCACCCCCATCGGCCAAGCGCCACGCCCAGCCGACCTGGCGGCGGTAGAGCGCATTACCCATCACCTGGCGCCACGCGGCCCGGATGCCTGGGGCTTCCATAGCCAGGGCCCCATAGCCTTCGGCCACCGCCGCCTGAAAATCATGGACCTGTCCGACGGCTCGGCGCAGCCCATGGTCGACAACACCCTGGGCCTGTCCCTGGCGTTCAACGGTGCCATCTACAATTTCCCCGAGTTGCGCCAGGAGCTGCAGGCCCTGGGCTACCAGTTCTGGTCGGACGGCGACACCGAAGTGCTGCTCAAGGGCTACCACGCCTGGGGTGCGGCGCTACTGCCGAAACTCAACGGCATGTTCGCCCTGGCCATCTGGGAACGCGATAACCAACGCCTGTTCCTGGCCCGCGACCGCCTGGGCGTCAAGCCGCTGTACCTGTCACGCAACGGCGAGCGGCTGCGTTTTGCCTCGACCCTGCCAGCGCTGCTCAAGGGCGGCGACATCGACCCGATGCTCGACCCGGTGGCGCTCAACCACTACCTCAACTTCCATGCCGTAGTGCCGGCACCGCGCACCTTGCTGGCGAACGTGCAAAAGCTGGAACCCGGCACCTGGATGCGTATCGACCGCCACGGCGAAATCGAGCGCCAGACCTGGTGGCAACTGCAATACGGGCCCAACGCCGATGAGCGTGAGCTGGACCTGGAAGGCTGGACCACCCGCGTACTGGACGCGACCCGCGAAGCCGTGGCCATCCGCCAGCGTGCCGCCGTGGACGTGGGCGTGCTGCTGTCCGGCGGTGTCGACTCCAGCCTGCTGGTCGGCCTGCTGCGCGAAGTCGGTGTGGACGACCTGTCGACCTTCTCCATCGGCTTTGAAGATGCCGGCGGCGAGCGCGGCGACGAATTCCAGTACTCTGACCTGATCGCCCGGCACTACGGCACGCGCCACCACCAGTTGCGCATTGCCGAGCACGAAATCATCGACCAGCTGCCTGCCGCCTTCCGCGCCATGAGCGAGCCGATGGTCAGCCACGACTGCATCGCCTTCTACCTGCTGTCGCGGGAAGTGGCCAAGCATTGCAAGGGCGTGCAAAGCGGCCAGGGCGCCGACGAACTGTTCGCCGGCTACCACTGGTACCCGCAGGTGGACGGCGCCGACGATGCCTACGCGGCATACCGCAACGCCTTCTTCGACCGCAGCCACGACGAGTACCGCGATACTGTGCAGGCGCCATGGTTGCTGGATACCGATGCCGCTGGCGATTTCGTGCGCGAGCATTTCGCCCGCCCCGGCGCGCCGCAGGCGGTGGACAAGGCCTTGCGCCTGGACAGCACCGTGATGCTGGTCGACGACCCCGTCAAACGGGTCGACAACATGACCATGGCCTGGGGCCTGGAGGCACGCACCCCGTTCCTCGACTACCGCCTGGTAGAGCTGTCGGCACGCATTCCGGCGCGCTTCAAGCTGCCAGACGGCGGTAAGCAGGTGCTCAAGCAAGCCGCACGGCGGGTGATCCCGCATGAAGTGATCGACCGCAAGAAGGGCTACTTCCCGGTACCGGGCCTGAAGCACCTGGAAGGCGCCACGCTGGGTTGGGTACGCGAACTGCTGACCGACCCCAGCCAGGACCGTGGGCTGTTCAACCCAGCCATGCTCGACCGACTGCTTAGCAACCCGCACGGCCAATTGACGCCACTGCGCGGTTCCAAGCTGTGGCAACTGGCAGCATTGAACCTGTGGCTGAGCGAACAAGGACTCTGACCGATGAAACCCCACGAAATCGCCTACGGTCAGCGCCTGCTGCGTGGCCAGGCGCCGTCCTACGAGCGCCTGCAGGCGCGCCTGGCCGGCGACGGCAGCCAGCCCCACCAACAGCCGCGTGCCGTGCACTGCGGCTGGGGCCGGCTGCTGATTGGCCACACCTATGCCGAGCCGGCCGACCTGGCCGACGACCTGTTGGGCGAGTGCCCAGGCGAACGCGATATCGCGCTGTATGTGGCAGCACCGCAGCAGGTGCTGGCGCAGGCGCCGCAACAGTTGTTCCTCGACCCATCCGACACCCTGCGCCTGTGGTTCACCGATTACCGCCCAGCCCAGCGGGTATTTCGCGGCTTTCGCGTGCGGCGGGCGCAGAACCCGGCTGACTGGCAGGCCATCAACACCTTGTATCAGGTGCGCGGCATGCTGCCGGTCGATGCCGACTTGCTTACCCCTCGGCACCTGGGCGGCCCGGTCTACTGGCTGGCTGAAGACGAAGACAGCGGCGCGGTGATCGGCAGCGTCATGGGCCTGAACCATGCCAAGGCTTTCGATGACCCCGAGAACGGCAGCAGCCTGTGGTGCCTGGCAGTCGACCCGCACTGCACCCGCCCCGGCGTGGGTGAAGTGCTGGTGCGCCACCTCATCGAGCACTTCATGAGCCGTGGCCTGGCCTACCTCGACCTTTCGGTGCTGCACGACAACCGCCAGGCCAAGCGCCTGTACCAGAAGCTTGGCTTTCGCAACCTGCCCACCTTCGCCGTCAAGCGCAAGAACGGCATCAACGAGCAACTGTTCCTCGGCCCCGGCCCACAGGCCGACCTCAACCCCTATGCACGCATCATCGTCGACGAGGCATTGCGCCGCGGCATCGAGGTACAGGTGGATGACGCCGCCGGCGGGCTGTTCACCCTGAGCCTGGGCGGCCGGCGCATCCGCTGCCGAGAGTCGCTCAGCGACCTGACCAGCGCCGTGACCATGACCCTGTGCCAGGACAAGCGCCTGACCCAGCATGCCCTGCGCACTGCCGGGCTGCAGGTGCCGGCGCAACAATTGGCCGGTAATGCCGACGATAACCTGGCCTTTCTCGACGAGCATGGCGCGGTGGTGGTCAAGCCCGTTGACGGCGAACAAGGCCAGGGCGTAGCGGTAAACCTGACCTGCATCGACGACGTGACCCAGGCGGTCGGCCATGCCCGCCAGTTCGATAGCCGGGTGTTGCTGGAAAGCTTCCATGCTGGCCTCGACCTGCGCATCGTGGTGATCGGCTATGAAGTGGTGGCGGCCGCCGTTCGCCACCCGGCCCAGGTGCTGGGTGACGGCAAGCACAGTGTGCGCCAGTTGATCGAGGCCCAAAGCCGTCGTCGCCAGGCCGCTACGGCGGGTGAAAGCCGTATCCCGCTGGATGAAGAAACCGAACGTACCCTGCGCGCTGCTGGCGTGGGTTACGACGACGTACTGCCCCCCGGCCAGCGCCTGGCCGTGCGGCGCACCGCCAACCTGCACACCGGCGGCACCCTGGAAGACGTTACCGCCCGCCTGCACCCGGTGCTGGCCGACGCCGCCGTGCGCGCTGCCCGGGCGCTGGAAATACCGGTGGTCGGGCTGGACTTCATGGTGCGTGATGCCGAACAGCCCGAGTACGTGATCATCGAAGCCAACGAGCGCGCCGGCTTGGCAAACCACGAACCGCAGCCAACGGCCGAGCGTTTCATCGACCTGCTGTTCCCGCATAGCCGGCCTTTGGCGTAAACCAGTGCCGGGCTCTTCGCGGGTTCACTCGCGAAAAGGCCGGCACAGGAGCAAGGAGTATTCAACCATGTCCGAGCGACATCCCGAACCCGATCTCGAATACCTCAAGCGCGTGCTGCTGGAGATGCTGGCCATCCCCAGCCCGACCGGGTTTACCGACACCATCGTGCGCTACGTGGCCGAACGCCTGGACGAACTGGGCATCCCCTTCGAGCTGACCCGTCGCGGCACCATTCGCGCGACCTTGAAGGGCCGGCAAACCTCGCCCGACCGCGCCGTATCCGCGCACCTCGATACCATCGGCGCCAGCGTGCGCCAACTGCAGGACAACGGCCGGCTGGCCCTGGCGCCGGTTGGCTGCTGGTCCAGCCGCTTCGCCGAGGGCAGCAGGGTCAGCGTGTTCACCGACACCGGCGTGTTCCGCGGCAGCGTACTGCCGCTGATGGCCAGTGGGCACGCCTTCAACACCGCCATCGACCAGATGCCGGTCAGCTGGGAACACGTGGAAGTCCGCCTGGACGCCTATTGCGCCACCCGCGCCGATTGCGAGGCGCTGGGGGTGAGCATTGGTGACTTCGTGGCCTTCGACCCACTGCCCGAGTTCACAGACAGCGGCCACATCAGCGCCCGTCACCTGGATGACAAGGCCGGTGTCGCGGCGCTGCTCACCGCGCTCAAGGCAGTGGTGGAGAGCGGCCAGCAACCGCTGATCGACTGCCACCCGCTGTTCACCATTACCGAGGAAACCGGCTCGGGCGCAGCGGGTGCCCTGCCTTGGGACGTCAGCGAGTTCGTCGGTATCGACATTGCGCCGGTGGCGCCCGGGCAAGCCTCCAGCGAGCACGCCGTGAGCGTGGCCATGCAGGACTCGTCGGGGCCCTATGATTACCACCTGTCGCGGCACTTGCTGAAACTGGCCGGCGACCGCGACCTGCCGGTACGCCGCGATCTGTTCCGCTACTACTTCAGTGATGCCCATTCGGCGGTAACGGCCGGACACGACATTCGCACCGCGCTGGTGGCGTTCGGCTGCGATGCCACCCACGGCTATGAGCGGACGCACATCGACAGCCTGGCGGCCCTGAGCCAGTTGTTGTCGGCGTACCTGCTCAGCCCGCCGGTGTTTGCCAGCGATTCACAGCCGGCCAATGCCTCGCTGGAGCGCTTCAGCCACCAGCTGGAACACGATGCGCAGATGGAGAGCGACACGCGCGTGCCGGCAGTCGATAGCCTGGTCGGTAACAAGGGCTGAGGCCCTGGGGCCGCTTTGCGGCCCATCGTCGGCAAGCCAACTCCCACGGGGATCGCATCAGGGCAGACAGGTGTTTGCCACAAGGTATGCAGCGCCTGTTAGAGCGAGCGCCGCCCGCGCGGCGCATCGCGAGCTGCGCTCGCTCCTACGTTTGTTTCGGGCCAATTATTCCTGTGGGATTCGCGCGCGAACGCCTTGGCGCATGCCTCGATATCGCGCCGTACAAACAAGGCGGCCGCGCGCGCCTGTCACAGGCGTTACTGGCCCGAAATAAACGTAGGAGCGAGCGCAGCTCGCGATTGCGCCGCGCGGGCGGCGCTCGATCTCACAGGCGCTGAAGATGCTCCGGCTACCCTTGCCAGGAACCATAGAATCTCCCACAGCTCAAAAATTGCACGGTCGCTGTAGGAGCGGCCTTGTGTCGCGATGGGCCGCAACGCGGCCCCAAAAGCCCCAATGTTTCGCGTAGCATGCCCCCACCGTAACCCGAGACACCGCCCCATGCTGATCCCTTACGAGCACCTGCAAGCCGAAACACTGACCCGCCTGATCGAAGACTTCGTCACCCGCGACGGTACCGACAATGGTGACGATACCCCGCTGGAAACACGGGTACTGCGGGTACGCCAGGCATTGGCCAAGGGCCAGGCCTTCATTCTGTTCGACCCCGAAAGCCAGCAGTGCCAGTTGCTGGCCAAGCATGACGTGCCGCGGGAACTGCTCGACTAGCCGGCCTCGGCTTTCTTGGCTTCCTTGATGCGCTTGTACACCTCGGACCGGTGCACCGGCACTTCCCGTGGGGCATCCACGCCAAAGCGCACCACCCCGTCACGGGTTTCGACCACCACGAGGCGGATGTTCTCACCGATCATGATGACCTCGCCCACTTCGCGCCCTATCACCAGCATGTTCCGGTCCTCCTGCACAAGGTAAAACCGGAGACTGCATCGTCAGGATCAGGCTACTCAATAGCTCCGCAGCGATTCAGAAGCGCCCTACATCTACTGGTAATTCGCCCTACAGATATTTCATCGCGAAACAGCTTTGGCACGCATTTTCACGGCCATTTCGGCCATTTCCTGGTAGAGCCGCTCGGGGGCTTGCCGCTTCAATTCCCAAGCCTGCCGCCCGGCCTCATGCGGCATAATCAGGAACTCGCCAGCAGCGACCTGCCGGTGGATGTAGTCGGCAATGTCCGCCGCATTGATCGGCGACCCTTCCAGCAACTTGCCGACCTGCGCCTTCATGGCCGGGTTCGGGCCGCGGAACGAGTCCAGCAGATTGGTCTGGAAGAACGACGGGCACACCACATGCACCGCCACCTCCACCTGGCGCAATTCCACCAGCAGGCTCTCCGACAGCGCCAGCACGCCGGCCTTGGCGACGTTGTAGTTGCTCATGCCCGGCCCCTGCATCAGGGCGGCCATCGACGCGACGTTGATGATGCGCCCCTTGCTGCGCTCCAGCAGGGGCAGGAAGGCCTTGCAGCCCTTGACCACGCCCATCAGGTTGACGGCAATCTGCCAATCCCAGTCTTCCAGCGACAGCTCGGCAAAGAACCCGCCCGAGGCAACCCCGGCGTTGTTGACCACCACATCGATGCCACCGAACTGCTCGGTACAGGCCTGGGCCAGGGCTGTGAGCTGGCTGTAGTCGCGCACGTCGCAGCGCTGGACGAAACCCTCACCGCCGGCCGCACGGGCCAGGTCCAGCGTTTCGCGCAGGCCGCCTTCGTTGACATCGGCCAGCGCCAGGCGCCACCCCTCACGTGCCCAACGCAGGGCAATTTCGCGCCCGAGGCCTGAGCCGGCTCCGGTAATCATGATGCGGTTGTGCATGGTGGCTGGCCCTGTCTCGTTGAGGAATGAAACGAGTCTAAACAAGGGCCTGGCCAAGGGCAGGGTTCATCAGGGTAGTGAATGTGGGGGCATGAACCGGCACAAAATGGAATCTTTCACATTGCCCACCAGTCCGAACTTACAAGAGGCCGGCAACCCGAGGCCCTTGACCCCTAACCACGCAAGGACACGTACATGACCACGATCCTCATCATCATCCTGATTCTTCTGTTGATTGGTGGCTTACCGGTCTTCCCACACTCGCGCAGCTGGGGCTACGGCCCGTCCGGCATCGTCGGCGTGGTACTGGTGGTCCTGCTGGTGTTGTTACTGCTGGGCAGGATCTAGACGCGCCACGCTAGGCAAAAAAAAACCGCGCTTCGGCGCGGTTTTTTTATGGGCGGGCGGGCTCAGTGCGACACAGCGCCTGAAGCCCCCAGGCCAGTCTGCGAACGGACGAACTGCGGGAAGAACAGCGCGCGTTCGTTTTCTGCGGCCTTGGACTTGTCGGTGACCGAGAAGAACCAGATGCTGACGAAGGCAATGGCCATCGAGAACAGCGCCGGGTACTCGTACGGGTAGATCGGCTTTTCATGGCCCAGGATCTGCACCCAGATGGTCGGGCCAAGGATCATCAGCGTCACTGCGCTGACCAGGCCCAGCCAGCCGCCGATCATGGCGCCACGGGTGGTCAGCTTTTTCCAGTACATCGAAAGCAGCAGGACCGGGAAATTGCAGCTGGCGGCGATGGAGAACGCCAGGCCGACCATGAAGGCGATGTTCTGCTTCTCGAACAGGATGCCCAGGCCGATCGCCAGTACGCCGAGGGCGACGGTGGTGATCTTCGACACGCGGATCTCGTCCTTGTCGTTGGCCTTGCCCTTGCGCCACACGCTGGCGTACAGGTCGTGGGACACTGCCGAGGCACCCGCCAGGGTCAGGCCGGCGACCACCGCCAGGATGGTGGCGAACGCCACTGCCGAGATGAAGCCGAGGAATACGCTGCCACCCACGGCATTGGCCAGGTGCACCGCCGCCATGTTGTTGCCGCCCAGCAGCGCGCCGGCGGCGTCCTTGAAGTCAGGGTTGGTGCTGACCAGCAGGATGGCGCCAAAGCCGATGATGAAGGTGAGGATGTAGAAGTAGCCGATGAAGCCGGTGGCGTACAGCACGCTCTTGCGGGCTTCCTTGGCGTCACTGACGGTGAAGAAGCGCATCAGGATGTGCGGCAGGCCTGCCGTACCGAACATCAGCGCCAGGCCCAGCGAGAACGCCGAGATCGGGTCTTTGACCAGGCCGCCCGGGCTCATGATGGCCTCGCCCTTGGCGTGCACCTTGATCGCTTCGGAGAACAGCGTATTGAAGTCGAAGCCCACGTGTTTCATCACCATCAGCGCCATGAAGCTGGCACCGGACAGCAACAGCACGGCCTTGATGATCTGTACCCAAGTGGTAGCGAGCATGCCGCCGAACAGCACGTACAGGCACATCAGGATACCCACCAGGATCACCGCCACATGGTAGTCCAGGCCGAACAGCAGCTCGATCAGCTTGCCGGCACCGACCATCTGCGCGATCAGGTAGAACGCCACTACCACCAGCGAGCCGGAAGCCGACAGGGTGCGGATTTCCTTTTGCCCGAGGCGGTACGACGCCACGTCGGCGAAGGTGTACTTGCCCAGGTTGCGCAGGCGTTCGGCAATCAGGAAGAGAATGATCGGCCAGCCGACCAAGAAGCCGATCGAGTAGATCAGGCCATCGTAGCCAGAGGTGAACACCAGTGCGGAAATGCCCAGGAACGAGGCTGCCGACATGTAGTCGCCGGCAATCGCCAGGCCATTCTGGAAACCGGTGATCTTGCCGCCGGCGGCGTAGTAGTCCGACGCCGACTTGTTGCGCTTGGAGGCCCAGTAGGTAATGCCCAGGGTGAAGGCGACGAACGCCACGAACATGGCGATGGCAGAGACGTTCAGCGGTTGCTTCTGCACCTCGCCGGTCAGGGCATCGGCGGCCCACACGGCGGGTGCGAAGGCTCCGCAGGCCAGTATGGCCAGGGCTTTGGCGTGGCGAATCATTGTTGCGCCTCCTTCAGGATGGCCTTGTTCAGCTCATCGAACTCGCCGTTGGCGCGGCGCACGTAGATGGCGGTAAGGACGAATGCCGAGACGATCAGGCCGACGCCGATGGGGATACCCCAGGTGATCGACGACTCAGGGCTGAGCTTGGCGCCCAGTATGTGAGGACCGTAGGCAATGAGAAGGATAAAAGCGCAGTACAAGCCGAGCATGATCGCCGAGAGGATCCAGGCGAACCGTTCGCGTTTGCTGACCAGCTCCTTGAAGCGAGGGCTGTTTTGTATCGAGAGGTAAATGCTGTCGTTCATTGTTTTTGTCCTAGCAGCACAAGTAGGGAAACACCCACACCCTTACTTTATGCTGCCGATGGACGCCAACCAGACGACCTTAGTCTTAGATGCAACGGTGTTTTACCGTTTGCGTAACAAAGTGCCGGCCCATTCGCGAGAAAACCCGCTGCCCTGCGGCAGCGGGTTTACCCGCGAAGCAACAAAACTGGCCCTTTCAGGTTGTTACTTGCCAGTCCATTCCTTCACGCGGTCCGGGTGCTTGGCCACCCAGTCCTTGGCCGCCGCTTCAGGCTTGGCGCCTTCCTGGATGGCCAGCATCACTTCGCCAATCTCGTCTTTGGACTGCCAGCTGAATTTCTTCAGGAACTCGGCCACTTCCGGTGCCTTGGTCGCCAGTTCTTTGCTGCCAATGCTGTTTACGGTTTCCGACGCGCCATAAACGCCTTTCGGGTCTTCGAGGAACTTCAGCTTCCACTTGGCGAACATCCAGTGCGGCACCCAGCCGGTCACTGCAATCGACTGCTGCTTGGCGTAGGCACGGCCCAGTTCGGCGGTCATCGCGGCGCCCGAGCTGGCCTGCAGCTTGTAGCCGGTCAGGTCGTAGTCCTTGATGGCCTGTTCGGTCTTGATCATCACGCCCGAGCCTGCATCGATGCCGACGATCTTCTGCTTGAAGCTGTTGTCGGTCTTGAGGTCGGCGATGCTGGTGGCCTTGACGTACTCAGGCACGATCAAGCCGATCTTGGCATCTTTGAAGTTGGCGCCGTAGTCGACCACGTTATCCTTGTTCTTGGCCCAGTACTCGCCATGGGTCACCGGCAACCAGGCCGACAACATGGCATCGAGCTTGCCGGTCGCCACACCCTGCCACATGATCCCGGTGGCAACGGCCTGCAACTTCACATCGTAGCCGAGCTTCTGCTTGATTACTTCGGCCGCCACGTTGGTGGTTGCCACGCTGTCGGCCCAGCCGTCCACGTAGCCAATGCTCACTTCCTTGGCCATTGCCTGTGCTGCGCTCAATCCCAGTACCAGGGCGGTGCCCACCCCCAGGAAACGTCGCATTTTTTTCAAAGTCGCCATCAAAGCATCCCCTCGTCAGGTCTTGGAGATTCCATCATCTGCCTGCAACCCCGGGCGACCTGATCCAGCTGCGACCTGTACCTGCCCCATATGCGACAGCACTGTGCCATTAGCGCCATATGCCCACCACGACCTGCGCGATCCTTGCATGCCAAAGCTTTGGCGCCGGGCTACTATCTATCCCTTTGTGCCTGACGATGGACCGCCTGATGCCCCGTTCTGCCCGCGCGCTGCTGCCGTTGTACCTGTTTGCCTGCCTGTTCGCCCTGCTGGGGCTGGGAGCGCTCTGGTACGGGCTTGGCAAGCCGCTGCAACTGCCCGATGCCGCGAGCCCTGCACACAAGCTGCAATGTGCCTCGTACACACCGTTCGACAAGGACCAGTCGCCCTACGACCAACCGTTTCGGCTGCGCCCGCAGCGCATGGATGCCGACCTGGCCTTGTTGGCCGAACGCTTTCAGTGCATTCGCACCTATTCCATGACCGGTCTTAAAGCAATACCGGCGCTGGCGCGCAAGCACGGCCTGAAGGTGATGCTGGGGGCCTGGGTCAATGCGCACGCCGCCGACACCGAGCGGGAAATCAACCTGCTGATCGCCGCCGCCAATGCCAACCCCGACGTGGTCAGCGCAGTGATCGTCGGCAACGAAACCCTGCTGCGCAAGGAGGTGACCGGTGCACACCTGGCCACGCTGATCGCCCGGGTGAAAAGCCAGGTGCACGTGCCGGTGACCTACGCCGATGTCTGGGAATTCTGGTTGCAGCACCCGCAGGTGGCACCGGCGGTGGACTTCCTCACCATTCACCTGTTGCCCTACTGGGAGGACGACCCCCAGGGCATCGACCAGGCCTTGGCCCATGTCGCCGATGTACGCCGGGTGTTCGGTACGCGCTTTGCGCCCAAGGACGTCCTGATTGGTGAAACCGGCTGGCCCAGCGAAGGCCGCCAGCGCGAGACGGCAGTGCCCAGCCGGGTCAATGAAGCGCGCTTCATTCGTGGTTTTGTGAGCATGGCAGAGGCCAATGGCTGGCACTACAACCTGATCGAGGCCTTCGACCAGCCGTGGAAGCGTGCGAACGAAGGTGCGGTGGGCGGGTACTGGGGGTTGTACGATGCCGACCGGCAGGACAAGGGTGTGCTGGAAGGGCCGGTGAGCAACCTGCACTACTGGCCGCAGTGGTTGCTGGGCAGCGCCGCGCTGATGCTGGTCATGCTGGTGCTGGCCGGGCGCCCCGCCACCCTGCGGGCCGCGTTGCTGTTACCGCTGCTGGCTGCGCTGGGGGCGGGTTGCCTGGGCCTGTGGGGCGAGCTGGTGCGCACCCATGCGCGCTTCGCCGGGGAATGGGTGTGGGCGCTGGCGCTGGTCGCACTGAACCTGTTGGTGCTGGCCCATGCCGTGTTGGCCCAGGCGCAGCGCGCCGGTTGGCGCGAGCGGCTGTTCGCCGGGTTACAGGCGCGCGCCGGCTGGCTGTTGCTGGCAGCAGGCTTCGCTGCGGCGGTGAGCATGCTGGCGCTGGTGTTCGACCCGCGCTACCGCAGCTTCCCCACTGCAGCGCTGGCGTTGCCGGCGCTGGTGTACGCGCTGTGGCCGGTGCGCGCGCCGCGGGCGGAGGTGGCATTGCTGGCGTTTATCGTGGGCGCCGGGGTGGCGCCACAGCTGTTTGTCGAAGGGCTGCAGAACCGCCAGGCCTGGGGGTGGGCGGTGGTGAGCGTGGTAATGACAGTGGCGCTGTGGCGCAGCTTGCGGCTGCGCGCGTTGTGATGGCGGCCGCGGCGCACCTTTAATGCGGCGGTTGGCCTGGTCAGGCCCGCTGCTGCGAGCGGACCAACCGCAAGCCCGCCAGCACCAGCGCAAACACCGCAATGCTGGCGGTATACAGCACCAGCGCCGGCACCGCGAACACCAGGGCCAGGAAGGCCAGCCACCAGCCTGCACGGCCGGCGACCACCTGCGCCAACAGGGCCAGGCCCAACCCGCCCCAGGCCAGCACCTGGTGGTGAATGCCCAGCCCCAGCAACGACCGGACCTCGCACTGCCAGTACGCCGCCGGTAACGTGCACAGGCCGACCCACTGGCCGTCTTCCATCAGCCCGTAACGCACCGCGTAACTGGCTGCGAGCCACAGCCCGATGAACAGCATGACCATGGCTGCCGGCAAGGCACGAGACATCCTGTTTTCCCTACAGTCACTATCGAAGAAAACGATGATCACCCATCGCCCTTGATAAGGCAAAATTGTCGGCCTGCAGCTATGTTGCAGATTACAAGAACACCAAAGGCCACTACGCCAGGCAACTTTGTTCAGCCCGCAGTGGTCCTAGCCTGCATACGCTTGACCTTGCGTTCTTTTGGGGGATTACATGCTTCGTACTTTGCGCCTCGCTGCCTTGCTCGGTGGCCTGCTCATGGCTGTGGCCGCTTCAGCGCGCGATATCGACGCCGCCAGCTATGGCTACCCCTTGACCAACCCGTTCGAGGCCACCATCGCCACTACGCCGCCGGAGCAGCGCCCGACCCTGCCCAGCGATGAAGACATCGACCAGTCCGACTACAGCCTGAACCTGCGCCCGGAGCGCGAGTTCATCCTGCCCGACAACTTCTGGGCGGTAAAAAAGCTCAAGTACCGCCTGGCCCGCCAGGACCACGCGGCGCCGCTGATCTTCATCATCGCCGGCACCGGGGCCGCCTACAACAGCACCATCAACGAATACCTGAAGAAGCTGTTCTATCAGGCCGGTTTCCACGTGGTGCAGTTGTCTTCGCCTACCAGCTACGACTTCATAAGCGCCGCCTCGCGCTTTGCCACCCCCGGCATCACCCAGGAAGACGCCGAAGACCTGTACCGGGTCATGCAGGCCGTGCGGGCCCAGCACCCGCGCCTGCCGGTCAGCGAGTTCTACCTCACCGGCTACAGCCTGGGGGCCCTCGACGCGGCGTTCGTCAGCCACCTGGACGAAACCCGCCGCAGCTTCAACTTCAAGCGCGTGTTGCTGCTCAACCCACCGGTCAACCTGTACACCTCGATCAACAACCTCGACAAGCTGGTGCAAACCCAGGTGAAGGGCATCGACCGCAGCACCACCTTCTACGAGTTGATGCTGCAAAAGCTCACCCGCTACTTCCAGGACAAGGGTTACATCGACCTCAACGATGCCCTGTTGTACGACTTCCAGCAGTCGAAACAACATTTGTCCAACGAACAGATGGCCATGTTGATCGGCACCTCGTTCCGCTTCTCGGCGGCCGACATTGCCTTTACCTCCGACCTGATCAACCGTCGCGGCCTGATCATTCCGCCGAAGTACCCGATCACCGAAGGCAGCAGCCTCACGCCGTTCTTCAAACGTGCCCTGCAGTGTGACTTCGACTGCTACATGACCGAGCAGGTAATCCCCATGTGGCGTGCACGCACCGACGGCAACAGCATCCTGCAACTGATCAACCAGGTCAGCCTGTACGCGCTGGCAGACTACCTGCACAGCAGCGACAAGATCGCGGTGATGCACAACGCCGACGACGTCATCCTCGGCCCGGGCGACATCGGCTTCCTGCGCAAGGTCTTTGGTGACCGGCTGACCCTCTACCCCCATGGCGGCCATTGCGGCAACCTCAACTACCGCGTCAACAGCGACGCCATGCTGGAGTTCTTCCGTGGTTAACAAACTCCTCTTCGCCACTGCCCTGCTAGCCGCCGGCCACACCCTGGCCGCCGAAACCGCACCGCGGGCCAGCGTGGTCGAGGCCGACCCGCAGGTGGTTGGCACAGCGCCACTGGTGCCCGAGTCCGACGGTTTTCTCGACCCGCTGCGAGAGCTGAAATTCAACCCCGGCCTGGACCAGCGCGAGTTCGAGCGCTCCACGTTGGAGGCGCTGAACGTGTACGACCCGCTGGAGTCGGTCAACCGGCGCATCTACCACTTCAACTACCGCCTCGACCAGTGGGTGCTGCTGCCGTTGGTGAACGGCTACCAGTACGTTACGCCAAGCTTCGTCCGCACCGGGGTCAGCAACTTCTTCAATAACCTGGGCGATGTGCCGAACCTGTTCAACAGCGTGCTGCAGCTCAAGGCCAAACGTTCGGCCGAGATCACCGCGCGGCTGATGTTCAATACCATCATTGGCGTAGGCGGGCTGTGGGACCCGGCCACCAGCATGGGCCTGCCACGGCAGAGCGAAGACTTTGGCCAGACGCTGGGCTTCTACGGGGTACCCGAAGGGCCGTACCTGATGCTGCCGCTGCTGGGCCCGTCGAACCTGCGCGATACCACCGGCCTGGCAGTGGACTACGCCGGCGAGCAGAGCATCAACTACCTCAACGTGGCCGACGCCAGCAAGGACCACCCCGAGATCTTCGCCTTGCGCGTGGTGGACAAGCGCTACAACACCAAATTCCGCTATGGCCAGCTCAACTCGCCATTCGAGTATGAAAAAGTGCGCTACGTGTATACCCAGTCGCGCAAGCTGCAGATAGCCGACTAACCTGGCCCGGCCCTTTGGCGCGGTGCAATGCCGCGAAAGGGCCGGCGCAGGCGTTATTCGATACCCAGGAACTGGCGCAGCTCGCGCTTTTTGGCCAAGGCGTCGCGGCGCCCCAACTCGATCAGCTCACTGCAATAACCGGCTTCGAACAGCAGATAGCTCAACACCCCCGCCCCACTGGTACGGGTTGCCCCCGGCCCGCGCAGGAACAGGCGCAGCGCCGCCGGCAGGTCGCGGCGGTGACGCGCGGCAATCTCGTCCAGCGGCTGGCTGGGCGCAACCACCAGCACATCGATCGGTGCCAGGCCCAGGCGGCGTGCGTCCAGGTGCGCTGGCAACAGCCGGCCCAGGTGGTTGAGCCGCTGCAGCAGTTCGATGTCATCTTCCAGGCTGTCAATGAAGGTACTGTTGAGCAGGTGCCCACCGATCTGCGCCAGGCTCGGCTGCCGCCCGCTGAACACCCGCTGGGTTGGCAAGGGTGGCGCAGGCCGCTGCGGGTTGCCGCTGACGCCGACCACCAGCACCCGGCTGGCGCCCAGGTGCAGGGCCGGGCTTATCGGAGCGGACTGTCGCACCGCACCGTCACCGTAATACTCGTCACCCAACTGCACCGGCGCGAACAGCAGCGGAATCGCCGCACTGGCCAGCAGGTGGTCGATGCCCAGCGGCGTGGGCACGCCGATGCGGCGGTGGCGCAACCAGGCCTCGATCGAGCCTCGGCCCTGGTAGAAGGTCACCGCCTGGCCGGACTCGTAACCGAAGGCGGTTACCGCTACCGCGCGCAGTTGCTCGGCGGCCAAGGCCTGGCCAATGCCATCCAGGTTCAGCTGCGCCTCCAGCAAGGTGCGCAGCGGCCGGCTGTCGAGCAACGCCACGGGCGCCTGGCCGCCCAGCCCAAGCAGGTTGTGGCCGACAAACCGGCTGGCCTGGCGCACCACCCCAGGCCAGTCACTGCGGATCACCAGGTGGCTGGAAATGTTCTGCCAGAAGTGCGTCAGCCGTTGCACAGCGCTGTTGAACTGGCCGGCACCGCTGGCCAGGGTCACGGCGTTGATGGCCCCTGCCGAAGTGCCGACGATCACCGGGAACGGGTTGGCTGCGCTGGCCGGCAACAGCTCGGCGATGCCGGCCAGTACGCCGACCTGATAGGCGGCGCGGGCGCCACCGCCAGACAGGATAAGGCCGGTTACCGCAGGTGGGGCCATGGCGTGCTTCCCGACGCCACAGGGTTCAACGCTTTTTCTTGTCATACAGCCGCTCAGCCCCTTCGGGCCGCGACTTGAACCGGCGGTGCGCCCACAGGTACTGCTCGGGGCATTCGCGCAGCACGCTTTCGACCCACTGGTTGATGCGCAGGCAATCGGCCTCTTCGCTTTCCCCGGGGAAGTCCGCCAGCGGTGGGTGGATCACCAGCCGGTAGCCGCTGCCATCGTCCAGGCGTTTCTGGGTGAACGGAATGACCTGCGCCTTGCCCAGCCGGGCAAACTTGGTGGTGGCCGTGACCGTTGCGGCGGGTATGCCGAACAGCGGCACGAACAGGCTCTGCTTGGTGCCGTAGTCCTGGTCCGGCGCGTACCAGATCGCCCGGCCCGAACGCAGCAGCTTGAGCATGCCACGCACATCCTCACGTTCCACCGCCAGCGAATCGAGGTTGTGGCGCTCGCGGCCGCTGCGCTGGATGAAATCGAACAGCGCGTTACCATGCTCGCGGTACATGCCGTCGATGGTGTGCTGCTGGCCCAGCAGCGCCGCGCCGATTTCCAGGGTGGTGAAGTGCACCGCCATCAGGATGGCCCCCTGCCCCGCCTGCTGCGCGGCTTGCAGGTGCTCCAGGCCCTCGACATGGGCCAGGCGTGCCAGCCGCGCCTTGGGCCACCACCAGCTCATGGCCATTTCGAAGAAGGCGATGCCGGTGGACGCGAAGTTGGCCTTCAGCAACCGCTGCCGTTCGTCGACTGACAGCTCCGGAAAGCACAGCTCCAGGTTGCGCGCAGCAATGCGCCGGCGCTCGCCGGCAAAGTGGTACATCACCGCGCCCAGCGCGGCACCGATTTTCAACAGCACCCGGTACGGCAACTGGACTACCAGCCACAGCAGGCCCAGGCCCAGCCACAGGCCCCAGAACTTTGGGTGAAGGTAATAGCGACGAAAACGCGGGCGTTCCATTGAAGCATCCGGAAAGACAAAGGCTGCGCATTCTACAACGGATCAGCGCATGTTGCGGGCAACCGGTGTTCTCGTTATAAGTCAGGGCACTTTTTCCGCAACAAGCCGTCTATGCAGACCATGAGCCCAAACCACACACCCGACACCGCTTCCGTGTTCCAGCTCAAGGGCAGCATGCTTGCCATCACCGTACTGGAACTGGCGCGCAATGACCTTGAAGCCCTGGACCGCCAGCTGGCGGCCAAAGTCGCCCAGGCGCCGAACTTCTTCAGTAACACGCCGCTGGTGCTGGCGCTGGACAAGCTGCCTGCCG
Organism: Pseudomonas sp. BJP69; assembly: GCF_007633355.1. NCBI lineage: Bacteria > Pseudomonadati > Pseudomonadota > Gammaproteobacteria > Pseudomonadales > Pseudomonadaceae > Pseudomonas > Pseudomonas sp. BJP69. Next base: position 1,323,937 of record NZ_CP041933.1, on the reverse strand, counting down.
ATGAAGGGGCAATCGACCTGCCCGGCTTGATGCGGATCTGCCGCCACCATGGCCTGCGTACGCTGGCCATTCGTGCCAGCCGCATCGAGGACATCGCCGCCGCCATCGCCATCGACCTGCCCGTGCTGCCGCCGTCCGGCGCCCGTGAGCGGCCGCTGGAGCCCGAACCCGAAGCGGTGAAAAAACCCGAACCCGCCCCGGTACCGCCCCCAGCCCCGGAGCCGGAGGTACGCCCGACCCGTATCATCACTTCGCCGGTACGCGGCGGCCAGCAGATCTACGCCCAAGGTGGCGATCTGATAGTCACGGCTTCGGTCAGCCCAGGTGCGGAACTTCTGGCCGATGGCAACATCCATGTGTACGGCGCCATGCGCGGCCGCGCCCTGGCCGGCATCAAAGGCAATACCAAGGCACGTATCTTCTGCCAGCAGATGACCGCCGAAATGGTCTCCATCGCTGGCCAGTACAAGGTCTGCGAAGACCTGCGCCGCGACCCGCTGTGGGGCACCGGCGTGCAAGTCAGCCTGTCTGGTGACGTGTTGAACATCACCCGTCTTTAACGGATACTTGCCAGCATTTTTAGTGCAACTTTTTTTACAGTTGCCTTTTATTTGAGCTATTAAAGCTATTTCAGTTTTTTGCAGGGACAAGTGTCCCGACTATTTTAGGGGTGAAACACCTTGGCCAAGATTCTCGTGGTTACTTCCGGCAAGGGGGGTGTGGGCAAGACCACCACCAGCGCCGCCATTGGTACCGGCCTCGCACTGCGCGGCCACAAGACCGTCATCGTCGACTTCGACGTGGGCCTGCGTAACCTCGACCTGATCATGGGCTGCGAACGCCGCGTGGTGTACGACTTCGTCAACGTGGTCAACGGCGAAGCCAACCTGCAGCAGGCCCTGATCAAGGACAAGCGCCTCGAGAACCTGTACGTGCTGGCCGCCAGCCAGACCCGTGACAAGGACGCGCTGACCCAGGAAGGCGTGGAAAAGGTACTGATGGACCTGAAAAAGGACTTCGAGTACGTGATCTGCGACTCGCCGGCCGGTATCGAGAAAGGCGCGCACCTGGCGATGTATTTCGCCGATGAAGCGATTGTCGTGACCAACCCTGAAGTGTCGTCGGTACGTGACTCGGACCGCATGCTGGGTATCCTGTCGAGCAAATCGCGCCGTTCCGAGAACGGCGAAGAGCCGATCAAGGAGCACCTGCTGATCACCCGCTACCATCCCGAGCGCGTGGTGAAGGGCGAAATGCTCAGCGTGGCCGACGTCGAAGAAATCCTGTCGATCAAACTCAAAGGCGTCATCCCGGAGTCTCAGGCTGTGCTCAAGGCTTCCAACCAGGGTATCCCGGTCATCCTCGATGACCAGAGCGACGCTGGCCAGGCCTACAGCGATGCAGTCGACCGCCTGTTGGGCAAAGAGAAGCCAATGCGCTTCATCGATGTACAGAAGAAAGGATTCTTCGAGCGCATTTTCGGGAGCAAATAAACCATGAACCTTTTTGACTTCTTTCGTGGCAGACAGAAACAGACCAGCGCGTCGGTGGCGAAAGAGCGTCTACAGATCATCGTGGCGCACGAGCGCGGCCAGCGCAGCGAGCCGGACTACCTGCCGGAGCTGCAGAAAGAACTGCTGGAAGTGATCCGCAAGTATGTGAACATCGGCAATGACGACGTGCATATCGAGCTGGAGAACCAGGGCAGCTGCTCCATTCTGGAGCTGAACATTACCTTGCCGGATCGTTGATTCGGCAAAAAAGCCGGGGCTGCGTTGCAGCCCTTTCGCGACACAAGGCCGCTCCCACAAGGGTTATGCACTCCCCTGTGGGAGCGGCCTTGTGTCGCGAAAGGGCCGCAAAGCGGCCCCGCTGTTTTCCCCTGATATAACCGAGACCGAGCAATGCCGCTGTCGAACATCCAGATCCTGCACGAAGACGCCGCCATCCTGGTGATCAACAAGCCGACGCTGCTGCTGTCGGTGCCTGGCCGCGCCGACGACAACAAGGACTGCCTGATTACCCGCCTGCAGCAAAACGGCTACCCCGACGCCCTGATCGTGCACCGCCTGGACTGGGAAACGTCGGGCATCATCCTGCTGGCCCGCGATGCCGACAGCCACCGCGAGCTGTCGCGCCAGTTCCACGACCGTGAAACCGAAAAAGCCTACACCGCGTTGTGCTGGGGGCAGCCGGCGCTGGACAGCGGCAGCATCGACCTGCCGCTGCGCTACGACCCGCCGACCAAGCCCCGCCACGTGGTGGACCATGAGCAAGGCAAGCATGCCCTCACCTTCTGGCGCATCGTCGAGCGCTGTGGCGACCACTGCCGGGTGGAGCTGACCCCGATCACCGGGCGTTCACACCAGTTGCGCGTGCACATGCTGTCGATCGGGCACCCGTTGCTGGGCGATCGCCTGTATGCCAACCCGCAGGCATTGGCGGCGCATGAGCGGTTGTGCCTGCACGCCTCGATGCTGAGCTTCACCCACCCGGTTTCCGGGCAACGGCTGAAGTTCGAGTGCCCTGCACCTTTTTGAGCTGCAAGCTGCAAGAAAAAGCAAAGACAGATCGCGTGGAAGCTTGCTCCGCGGACTGCCTTTGCTTGAAGCTTGTAGCTTACGACTTGTAGCTTATGGCTTGTAGCTTATGGCTTGAAGCTTATAGCTTGAAGCTCGAATTGGAGTGAGTTATGCGCGATGCACTGAATTCTGGCCTTATCGACTTTCTCAAGGCTTCCCCCACGCCCTTCCATGCCACCGCCAGCCTGGCCCAACGCCTGGAGGCAGCCGGTTACCAGCGCCTGGACGAGCGTGATAGCTGGGCCACGGTGCCGGGCGGGCGCTACTACGTTACCCGCAACGATTCATCGATCATCGCCATCAAGTTGGGCAAGCAAGCCCCGCTACACCACGGTATCCGCATGGTCGGCGCGCATACCGACAGCCCTTGCCTGCGGGTCAAGCCGCAGCCCGAGCTGCAGCGCCAGGGCTTTTTGCAACTGGGCGTAGAAGTGTATGGCGGCGCCCTGCTGGCGCCGTGGTTCGACCGCGACCTGTCGCTGGCCGGGCGGGTCACCTACCGCCGTGATGGCAAGGTCGAAAGCCAACTGATCGACTTCAAACTGCCCATTGCCATCATCCCCAACCTGGCCATCCACCTGAACCGCACCGCCAATGAGGGCTGGGCGATCAACCCGCAGAACGAACTGCCGCCGATCCTGGCCCAGGTGGCCGGTGACGAACGCATCGACTTCCGCGCCCTGCTCACCGAGCAACTGGCCCGTGAACACGAGCTGATCGCCGACGTGGTGCTGGACTACGAACTGAGCTTCTACGACACCCAGCAGGCCGCCCTGGTCGGCCTGAACGGCGACTTCATCGCCGCGGCCCGCCTGGATAACCTGCTGTCGTGCTACGCCGGCCTGCAGGCACTGCTGGCCGCCGACAGCGACGAAACCTGCGTGCTGGTGTGCACCGACCATGAAGAGGTCGGTAGCTGCTCGGCCTGCGGCGCCGATGGCCCGATGCTGGAGCAGACCCTGCAACGCCTGCTGCCCGACGGCGACACCTACGTGCGCACCATCCAGCGTTCGCTGATGGTATCGGCCGACAACGCCCACGGCGTGCACCCCAACTATGCCGACAAGCACGACGGCAACCATGGGCCCAAACTCAACGCCGGGCCGGTGATCAAGGTGAACAACAACCAGCGTTACGCCACCAACAGCGAAACCGCTGGGTTCTTCCGCCACCTGTGCATGGCCGAAGAAGTGCCCGTGCAGAGCTTCGTGGTACGCAGCGACATGGGCTGTGGCTCGACCATCGGGCCGATCACGGCCAGCCACCTGGGTGTGCGCACCGTGGATATCGGTTTGCCGACCTTTGCCATGCACTCGATTCGCGAGCTGTGTGGTAGCCATGACCTGGCGCACCTGGTGAAGGTGCTGACAGCGTTCTACCGGTGCCGCGAGCTGCCTTGAGGTAGGCAGGTCTGGCCCTATCGCCGGCAAGCCAGCTCCCACAGGGATCGCTTTAGGGCTGACAGGTGTTTGCCACAAGGTATGGCAGCGCCTGTTAGATCGAGCGCCGCCCGCGCGGCGCAATCGCGAGCTGCGCTCGCTCCTACGTTTGTTTCGGGCCAATTATTCCTGTGGGATTTGCGCGCGAACGCCTTGGTGCATGCCTCAATATCGCGCCGTACAAACAAGGCGGCCGCGCGCGCCTGTCACAGGCGTTACTGGCCCGAAACAAACGTAGGAGCGAGCGCAGCTCGCGATTGCGCCGCGCGGGCGGCGCTCGATCTCACAGGCGCTGAAGATGCTCCGGCTACCCTTGCCAGGAACCATAGAATCTCCCACAGGTACTGCACAACCTTCAGGGCTGGCGCTTTCCCTGTGGGAGCCGGCTTGCTGGCGATAGGGCCTGGCCTGCTCAAGGTCAATCCCGCTTCGCTTGCCACCCGCTATGCTTGTTACATGGCCCCACTGCAAAAGGATTGCTGTCCATGTCCCCGTTTTTGTCCCTGTTCGTGCCGGTTTTTCTGTTCCTGCTGTTGCTGACCGTTGGCTTCAGCATGCGCGAACGCAGTATCGGTGTGCTGATGATGTGGATCGGCACCTTGGGCATCTTTGGCCTAACCTGCTGGAAGATCCTCGAGAAACTGCCGACATAAACCTCTACACTCGGGCAATCGTTTGACCTGAGGTAGATTTGCCAGTGCCTGCCCTTCTGCGTTTCCTGTCCCTACTGTTCTTGCTGTTCATCACCCCGGTGCAGGCAGCGGGCCTGCCCGGCCTGCTGGGCAGCAGCGCGCCCGCGCAGCCGGAGGCCACCGAGCCACTGGGCAAGTCGCTGGACGAGGTGATCAAGAACCTCGAAAACGACCAGCAACGGGCCAAGCTGCTGGCCGACCTGAAAAAACTGCGCGATGCCACCCGGCAAACTCAGCCCAGTGTCGAGCAAGGTGTGCTCGGCCTGATCGGCGGTGCGCTGAGTGACTTCGAAAAACAGTTCAGCGGCGATGCCAGCCCTTTCCACCGCTGGGCGGCGGAAATCGAACAGGCCCAGGTCGAGCTGACCGAACTGATGGTGCCGGTGCACCAGTGGCCGGCCATCCTGTTCGGCTTTGCCGCGGTGATTGCCGTGTGGAGCCTGCTGGCCTACTTCTTCAACTGGGTCGGCCACCGCATACGCCTGCGGTTTGGCCTGAGTGAAGAACTGCCGCAACACCCACGCACCTGGGACCTGGTGCGCTTTGCCTTGCGCAAGCTGGGCCCCTGGCTGGTGGCGCTGGTGTTCACCGTGTACCTGAGCTTCGTGCTGCCGCCGTCACTGGGCAAATCGCTGGCCATGGTGCTGGCCTACGCGCTGGTGGTGGGCACCTGCTTCTCGGCGGTGTGCGTCATCGCCTTTTCGCTGCTCGACGGCCCGCACCGCCACCGCGCCCTGCATATCCTGCGGCACCAGGCGTTCCGGCCACTGTGGCTGATCGGCAGCTTCGCCGCCTTTGGCGAGGCCATGAGCGACCCGCGCCTGCTGGTGGCGTTGGGTACCCACCTGGCGCATGCGCTGGCAACCCTGGCCAATGTGATTGCCGCCCTGTGTACCGGGCTGTTCATCCTGCGCTTCCGCCGGCCCATTGCCCACCTGATCCGCAACCAGCCGCTGTCCCGGCGCCTGACCCGGCGCACGCTCAGCGACACCATCGAGATCCTGGGCAGCTTCTGGTTCATTCCCGCACTGATCCTGGTGGCGATTTCACTGTTCGCCACCTTCGTTTCTGCCGGTGACACCAGCACCGCGCTGCGCCAGTCGCTGATGTGCACGGTGCTGGTGGTGGTGTGCATGGTGCTCAATGGCCTGGTGCGGCGGCATGCAGCCAACCCCAAGCGGGCGGCCAAGCGCCAGGCGGTGTATGCCGAGCGCCTGCGCAACTTTGGCTACCTGCTGGTGCACATCCTCATCTGGCTGCTGTTCATCGAGCTGGGCCTGCGCGTGTGGGGCCTGTCGATGATCACCTTCGCCGAGGGCGACGGTCACGACATCAGCGTGCGCCTGCTGGGGCTGGCCGGCACGCTGATCGTCGCCTGGCTGGTGTGGATCCTGGCCGACACCGCCGTACACCATGCCTTGGTACGTTCGCGCCGAGGGCTGGCCAATGCCCGCGCGCAAACCATGATGCCGTTGATCCGCAACGTGATGTTCGTGGTCATCTTCATCATTGCCGTGATCGTGGCCCTGGCCAACATGGGCATGAACGTCACCCCGCTGCTGGCCGGTGCCGGCGTGATCGGCCTGGCCATCGGCTTTGGCGCGCAGTCGCTGGTGGCCGACCTGATCACCGGGCTGTTCATCATCATCGAAGACTCGCTGGCCATCGACGACTACGTGGATGTCGGCGGCCACCTGGGCACCGTCGAGGGGCTGACCATCCGCACCGTGCGCCTGCGCGATATCGACGGCATCGTGCACACCATTCCGTTCAGCGAAATCAAGAGCATCAAGAACTACTCGCGGGAGTTCGGCTACGCGATCTTCCGGGTGGCGATCCCGCACAGCATGAACATCGACCAGGCCATCACGCTGATTCGCGAAGTCGGGCAAAAACTGCGCAACGACCCACTGATGCGCCGCAATATCTGGTCGCCGCTGGAGCTGCAGGGGGTGGAAAGCTTCGAGTCGGGTTCGGCGGTGTTGCGGGCACGGTTCAAGACCGCGCCGATCAAGCAATGGGAAGTATCGCGGGCGTTCAACCTGGCGCTGAAGCGGCAGCTGGACGAGGCCGGGCTGGATCTGGCGACGCCACGGTTGTCGGTACAGGTGGTGACCGCTGGGGGTGGCGGGATGGCGGAAACCGGTTCCTCCAGTTAGCGCCTCTTCGCGGGCTTGCCCGCTCCCACAGGGTAATCACAGTGTTCAAGGCCTGTGCAGTACCTGTAGGAGCGGGCAAGCCCGCGAAGCAGCCAACACCCTAGCCCGCCTGGGCACGAATACGAATGGCATCATGCCGCCAATACTCCAGGTCACAGTCGATCAGGTGCCCATACTGGTCACTGTTGACCCGGGTAATGTGCAGCCCCGGGCTCCCCGCCGATACCTTCAACGCCCCCGCCGCTTCAACTGGCAATGCCGTTGGCAGGATCTCGAAACACACCTGCCCATACTCGATCCCATACACCCGCCCATAGATCTCGGTCAGCGACTGCGCCAGGTCGTGCTCGAGGATGTCCGGAAAATACCGGGGGGCGAGGTAGTGCTCGGCATACAACACTGCCCGCCCATCAATGCGCCGCAATCGGCAGATGCGCACCACACTGGACAACGCCGGCATCTGCAGGCGCGCGCAGATGGCTGCCGGGGCTGGCTGCAGCCGCGCCGACAGCAGCTCGGTGCTGGCCACGCGCCCTTGGGCGCGCACCATGGCATGGAAGTGGCTGCGTTCGATCAGGTCGTAGGTCAGGCGCTGCGGCGCCACAAACCAGCCGCGCCGCTCTTCGCGGTAGATCAGGCCCTGGGCTTCCAGCTGCACCAGCGCTTCACGCAGGGTAATGCGCGTGGTACCGAACAGCTCGCTCAGCCGGCGCTCGGCCGGCAACTTGCCGCCCGGCTCCAGCAAGCCGTGCTCGATCTGCTCCTGCAGGGCATGGCAGATGGCTGTTACCGCACGCGGGGGCGTCGACTGCATCAAAAGGTTACCTATCTGGACTAGTCCAGCCCCATAAAGGGGCCTGTGAAGATTAGTGCAGCCTAGGCAGGGCTGATGAATATCCTGTGACAAGCGCCTGCCGCGACCCTTGCCAGAAACGCGCCAAGGCCGCCCGACCGGTTGAATTCCGTGGTCTACGCTTTAGTCGCAGGGCCGTTGCCGGTGTACCCCTACATCAAATTGTCACGCAAGCGGCCTACCTTGGCTCAAGGTTTGCTGACCTAGACCAACGGTCACCAGACAACCCCTTCACTCCTAACAACGATCGCTACAGGCACCCATACCAAGGAGCTTCGGATGAAAAAGTTGTTCATGGCGTCACTGCTCGGTTCGGCCATTACCCTGTGCACCTCGGCGCTGGCCGCCGGCCCTGACCTCAAGGCGCTGGAAGACGCCGCCCGCAAGGAAGGCACCATCAACAGCGTGGGCATGCCCGATGCCTGGGCCAACTGGAAAGGCACCTGGGAAGACCTGGCCAGCAAATATGGCCTCAAGCACAGCGACACCGACATGAGCTCGGCGCAGGAGCTGGCCAAGTTCGAGGCCGAGAAAGACAACGCCAGCGCCGATATCGGTGACGTGGGCGCCGCCTTCGGCCCGATTGCAGTGGCCAAGGGTGTCAGCCAACCGTACAAGCCCAGCACCTGGGACCAGGTGCCGGCATGGGCCAAGGATGAAGATGGCCACTGGGCACTGGCCTATACCGGCACCATCGCCTTCATCATCAACAAAGACCTGGTCAAGGAAGGCGAACGCCCGAAAACCTGGCACGACCTGGAGAAAGGCAAGTACAAGGTCGCTATCGGTGACGTCGGCACCGCTGCCCAGGCGGCCAACGGCGTGTTGGCCGCGGCCATCGCCTACAAAGGCAGTGAAAGCAACATTGAACCCGGCCTGCAACTGTTCACCAAGCTGGCCCAGCAGAAGCGCCTGTCCCTGGCGAACCCGACCATCCAGACCCTTGAAAAGGGTGAAGTTGAAGTGGGCGTGGTATGGGACTTCAACGGCCTGAGCTACCGCGAGCAGATCGACCCCAAGCGTTTTGAAGTGCTGATCCCGGCCGACGGCTCGGTGATTTCCGGCTATACCACCGTCATCAACAAATACGCCAAGCACCCCAACGCTGCCAAGCTGACCCGTGAATACATCTTCAGCGACGCCGGGCAGATCAACCTGGCCAAGGGGCATGCACGGCCGATCCGGGCCGAGCACATGAAGCTGCCGGAAGACGTGCAGGCCAAACTGCTGCCCAACGAGCAGTACAGTGCGGCGCAGCCGATCAAGAATGCCGAAGCCTGGGAAACGACCTCGAAGAAGCTGCCGCAATTGTGGCAGGAGCAGGTGATCATCGAGATGGAATGAAGAAGCTTCAAGTAGCAAGCTGCAAGCTACAAGTGGAAGCCGGTGAGCGCCATGCCGGCTTCTTCTTGCAGCTTGCGGCTTGCAGCTTGCAACTTTCAGCTTTCAGCTAGAACCGCCTGCAGCTCATTGGGAGCCACCATGCAACACAACGTCATCCTGGTCCTGCTCGACGGCCTCAACTACCAGGTCGCCCACCATGCCATGGGCCACCTGCACGCCTATGTCGAGGCCGACCGCGCCGCGCTGTACCGCGTGGAATGCGAATTGCCATCGCTGTCACGGCCGTTGTACGAGTGCATCCTCACCGGCGTAGCGCCCATCGACAGCGGTATCGTGCACAACGGCGTCAACCGCCTGTCCAACCAACGCAGCGTGTTCCACTACGCGCGCGAGGCCAACCTGGGCACGGCGGCAGCGGCCTACCACTGGATGAGCGAGCTGTATAACCGCTCGCCTTTCGACCCGCAGCGCGACCGCCATACCCACGCCCCGAAGCTGCCGATCCAGCACGGGCTGTTCTATTGGGACGACCGTTACCCCGACTCACACCTGCTGGCCGACGGCGAGTACCTGCGCCGGCGGCACGCCCCGAACTTTCTGCTGTTGCACCCCATGAGCATCGATGATGTCGGCCACCACCATGGCCTGGACAGCAGCCAGTACCGCAATGCCGCGCGCAGCGTGGACATCCTGCTGGCCGACTACCTGCCAGGCTGGCTCGAAGAGGGCTACCAGGTACTGGTCACTGCCGACCACGGCATGAACAACGACCGCTCGCACAATGGCTTGCTCACCGAGGAACGCGAAGTGCCGCTGTTCGTCTTTGGCGAAGCCTTCAGCCTTGACCCGGCCGCCAAGCCACAGCAGACCGAGCTATGCGGCACCATCTGCGAGCTGCTGGGCGTGGCGCACGACAAAACGGTATGCAGGGAGTTGCTCAAGTGAACCGCAGCCGCTACCTGGCCTTGCTGTGCCTACTGCCGTTCGCGGTGTTCTTCGTCATCTTCCAGATCGCCCCGCTGGCCTGGGTGGCGATCAACAGCTTGCAATCGGAGGCTGGCTGGGGCCTGGCCAACTTCAGCAAGGTGTTCACCTCGAAGTTCTACCTGCAGGCGTTGCAACGCAGCCTGGAGATCAGCTTCTGGTCGAGCCTGTTCGGTATCGTCATCGCTACCCTCGGTGCCTATTCGCTGCGCCAGGTAGACTCGAGGCTGCGCGACTTCGTCAGCGCTTTCGCCAACATGACCAGCAACTTCGCCGGGGTGCCGCTGGCCTTTGCCTTCATCATCCTGCTCGGTTTCAACGGCGCCCTGACCCTGCTGCTGAAGCAGATCGGCCTGCTGGAAGACTTCAGCATCTATTCCAGAAACGGCCTGATCCTGGTGTACACCTACTTCCAGATCCCGCTGGGCGTGCTGCTGCTGTTCCCGGCATTCGACGCGCTGCGCGAAGACTGGCGTGAATCGGCGGCACTGCTGGGCGCCAGCCACTGGCAGTTCTGGCGGCACATCGGCCTGCCGGTGCTGACCCCGGCCCTGCTGGGCACCTTCGTCATCCTGCTGGCCAATGCCCTTGGCGCGTACGCCACCGTGTACGCGCTGACCACTGGCAACTTCAACGTACTGCCGATCCGCATCGCTGGCCTGGTGGCCGGGGATATCAGCCTCGACCCCAACCTGGCCAGCGCGCTGGCAATGGTTCTGGTAGGGCTGATGACGCTGGTCACGGTGGTGCACCAATGGCTACTGAAACGGAGCTACCATGCGCGCTGAAACCCGTGCCGGCGGCTGGTACCACCGCGCCGTGGTGTACCTGCTGTTCCTGATTCTGCTGTTGCCCCTGGCCGGCACCCTGCTCTACTCGCTGGCTACCAGTTGGTCGGCCAGCCTGCTGCCCAGCGGCCTGACGTTCAAGTGGTACATCGCGCTGTGGAGCGAACCCCGCTTCCTGGCGGCGTTCGGCCAGTCGCTGCTGGTCTGCGTGGGGGCGCTGCTGCTGTCGGTGGTACTGATCCTGCCCTTGTTGTTCGTGGTCCACTACCACTTCCCCAGGCTCGACGGGCTGATGAACATCCTGATCCTGCTGCCCTTCGCGGTACCGCCGGTGGTGTCGTCGGTAGGGCTGCTGCAGCTGTACGGCAGCGGGCCGATGGCCATGGTCGGCACGCCGTGGATCCTGATCGGCTGCTACTTCACCATCGCCCTGCCGTTCATGTACCGGGCGATCACCAACAACCTGCAGGCCATTCACCTGCACGACCTGATGGACGCAGCCCAGCTGCTGGGCGCCAGCACCTGGCAAGCCGCACTGCTGGTGGTGCTGCCAAACCTGCGCAAGGGCCTGATGGTGGCGCTGCTGCTGTCGTTCTCGTTCCTGTTCGGGGAGTTCGTGTTCGCCAACCTGCTGGTCGGCACCCGCTACGAAACCCTGCAGGTGTACCTGAACAACATGCGCAACAGCAGCGGCCACTTCAACAGCGCGCTGGTGATTTCCTACTTCGCCTTCGTGCTGGTACTGACCTGGGTTGCCAACCGCCTGAACAAGGACAAGACCTGACATGAGCTTCGTCAGCGTACAGCAATTACACAAGCGCTATGCCGGCAACCCGGTTTTCGAGAACATCGACTGCCACATCGAGCGCGGCGAATTCGTCACCCTGCTCGGCCCCTCCGGGTGCGGCAAGTCCACGCTGCTGCGTTGCATCGCCGGGCTCACCCCGGTGGACCGCGGGCAGATCCTGCTGGACGGCCACGACATCGTGCCGCTGAGCCCGCAGCAACGCGGCATCGGCATGGTGTTCCAGAGCTACGCGCTGTTCCCCAACATGACTGTGGAGCAGAACGTTGCCTTTGGCCTGCGCATGCAGAAGGTCAAGGCCGAGGAAAGCCAGCGGCGCGTGCGCGAGGCACTGGACCTGGTCGAGCTGGGCACCTTTGCCGGGCGCTACCCGCACCAGTTGTCGGGCGGCCAGTGCCAGCGCGTGGCCTTGGCCCGCTCGCTGGTCACCCGGCCACGCCTGCTGCTGCTCGACGAGCCGCTGTCGGCACTGGATGCACGTATCCGCAAGCACCTGCGCGAGCAAATTCGCGCGATCCAGCGCGAACTGGGGCTGACGACCATCTTCGTCACCCACGACCAGGAAGAGGCGCTGACCATGTCTGACCGTATCTTCCTGATGAACCAGGGGCGCATTGTGCAAAGCGGCGATGCCGAAACCCTTTACACTGCGCCGGTGGACCTGTTTGCCGCAGGCTTTATCGGCAACTACAACCTGCTTGACGCCGACAGCGCCAGCCGCCTGCTGCAACGCCCGATAGCCTGCCGCCTGGCGATCCGCCCGGAATCCATCACCTTGGGCCTGGCGGGTGAGCGCGACGCCGAGGTACGCAGCCATAGCCTGCTGGGCAACGTGATCCGCTACCGCGTTCAAGTGCGTGGCGTGGAACTGGTGGTCGACGTACTCAACCGCTCACCGGCCGACCTGCATGCAGACGGGCAACGGGTGAGCCTGTCGATCGACCCCACGGCGCTACGCGAAGTGGCCTAAGGAGATGCAACACGATGGCATTGGCAATTTTCGATCTGGACGAAACCCTGATCCACGGCGACTGTGCGTCGCTGTGGAGTGAACAGATGGCCCGGTTGGGCTGGGTCGATGGCAAGGAATTCCTGCGCCGCGACCATGAGCTGATGGAAGCGTACGGCAAAGGCCACCTGCAGATGGAGGACTACATGGCCTTCAGCCTGGAGCCGATAGCCGGGCGCACCCTGGAGGAAGTCGAGCATTTGGTGGAGCCGTGGGTTGAAGAGGTGATCGAACCGATCATCTACGGCGACGCCTGCCGCTGCATTGCCGAGCACCGCAAGCGCGGCGATCGCATTCTGATCATTTCCGCTTCGGGCACGCACCTGGTGGGGCCGATTGCGGCGCGCCTGGGCGTGGACGAATACCTGGCGATCGAGCTGGAGGCGGTGAACGGGGTGTATACCGGCAACACCCATGGGGTACTGACCTACCGCGAGGGCAAGATTACCCGGCTGCTGGAATGGCTGGACCAGGAGCAGGAGAACCTGGAGGGGGCGAGCTTCTATTCCGATTCGAGGAATGACCTGCCGTTGTTGTTGAAGGTGGATCACCCGTATGCGGTGAACCCGGATGGGGTGTTGCGCGAGCACGCCGAGAAGAATGGCTGGCCTGTCTTGAGTTGGACTTGAGGGCCATAGGGGCGCTTTGCGCCCCGTTCGCGACACAAGGCCGCGCCTATAGGCAAATGCAAGCTCCTGTAGGAGCGGCCTTGTGTCGCGATGGGCTGCTCAGCAGCCCCGGCAACCTCAAGCCAGGCTCGGGTCGATCACCATCACCAACTTGCCCGACACCTGGTTGGTCTCCAGCTCGGCATACGCCGCCTGGGCGAACTCCACAGGGTAGGTATCGACCAGTTGCGGCGACAGGCGCCCTTCGCTGAACAGCGGCCACACCTGCTGCTGCAACTCGCGCAGCAGCTCGGCCTTGAAGCTGTCATCACGGTTGCGCAGGGTAGAACCGGTGATCCCCAGGCGCTTGCCCAGTACCTGAGCCAGGTCCAGCTCGAACGTGCGGCCGCCCATCAGGCCGATGATCACCCAGCGCCCGTCACGGGCCAGCAGTTTGAGGTTGAGTTCACCATAGCTGGCCCCCACCGGGTCAAGAATCACGTCGAACGGGCCCAGCCCTTCCAGCGCGTCGAGGTTCTGGTTACGCACCACGCCACCTGCTGCGCCCAAGGCCTGGCAATAGGCCAGGCGGTCCGCCGAGCCGACGCTGACCCAGACCGGGCTGCCAAACGCCTTGCACAGCTGAATGGCTGCCGAGCCGACGCCGCTGGCACCGGCGTGCACCAGGACCTTCTCGCCCGCCTTCAGCGCACCAAGCTGGAAGATGTTCAGCCAGGCAGTGGCGTACACCTCCGGCAGTGCAGCGGCTTCATGCAGGCCAAGGCCTTCGGGCACCGGCAGTACGTGGCGGGCGTCGACCACCACTTCCTCGGCCATGGCACCGCTGGCCAGCAGCGCGCAGACCCGATCACCCACGCGCCAGGCTGCGCCAGCGCCCACTTCTTCGACCACCCCGGAGCACTCCAGCCCCATATACGGGCTGGCACCTGGCGGCGGTGGGTACAAACCTTTCATCTGCAGCAAATCGGCGCGGTTCAACCCCGCCGCAGCCACGCGGATGCGCACTTGGCCCGCGTCACAGGTCGGGCGTTCGGCCTCGACCCAGGTCACATGTCCGTCAACGCCTTGCAATGCCTTCACAGTGCCTCCATAGTTGAATCATATGACCGAGCCTGGGATCGTTGTGCCCAGGCTTTTTGCAGTATGCGCCCGGCTCTTCTGGAACCGGCGAACGGAAAAGACGGCCTACTATGCGTGATCAATTGCCCCCACGTCGAATCAGCATGAAGCATTTCCTCCCAAGCACCGCCCTGGCCATGATGATCGGCCTGGGCAGCCTCGCGCTCGGCGGCAATGCAGCGGCCGCCAATAAATGGGACAGCCTGCAACCCGACCGCGACGAGATCGTCGCCAGCCTCAATGTGGTGGAGTTGCTCAAGCGCCACCATTACAGCAAGCCGCCACTGGATGACGCCCGTTCGGTCATCATCTATGACAGCTACATCAAGCTGCTGGACCCGGCGCGCAGCTACTTCACCGCGGCCGATATCGCCGAATTCGACAAGTGGAAAACGCAATTCGACGATTTCCTCAAAAGCGGCAACCTCGACCCGGGCTTCACCATCTACAAGCGCTACCTCGACCGCGTCAAGCAACGCCTGGACTTCGCCCTGGCCGAGCTGAACAAGGGCGTGGACAAAATGGACTTCACCACCAAGGAAACCTTGCTGATCGACCGCAAGGACGCGCCATGGCTGAAGGACCAGGCCGCGCTTGACGACCTGTGGCGCAAACGCGTGAAAGACGAAGTGCTGCGCCAGAAGATCGCCGGCAAAGAGCCCAAGCAGATCCAGGAAACCCTGACCAAGCGCTACAAGAACCAGCTCGCGCGCCTGGACCAGACCCGTGCCGAAGATATCTTCCAGGCCTACATCAACACCTTCGCCCAGTCCTACGACCCGCACACCAACTACCTGTCGCCAGACAACGCGGAAAACTTCGACATCAATATGAGCCTGTCGCTGGAAGGTATCGGCGCAGTGCTGCAAAGCGACAACGACCAGGTCAAGATCGTGCGCCTGGTGCCGGCCGGCCCGGCAGCCAAGACCAAGCAGGTGGCACCGGCAGACAAGATCATCGGTGTCGCCCAGGGCAACAAGGAAATGGTCGACGTGGTCGGCTGGCGCCTGGATGAAGTGGTCAAGCTGATCCGCGGCCCGAAAGGCTCGGTGGTGCGCCTGGAAGTCATCCCGGCCAGCAACGCACCGAGCGACCAGACCAGCAAGATCGTGTCGATCACCCGCGAAGCGGTGAAGCTGGAAGAGCAGGCGGCGAAGAAGTCGGTGCTCAAGCTCAAGCAGGACGGGCGTGACTACAAGCTGGGCATCATCGAGATCCCGGCCTTCTACCTGGACTTCAAGGCCTACCGCGCCGGCGACCCGGAGTACAAGAGCACCACGCGTGACGTGAAGAAACTGCTCACCGAGCTGCAGAAAGAAAAAGTCGACGGCGTGGTCATCGACCTGCGCAACAACGGCGGCGGCTCGTTGCAGGAAGCCACCGAACTGACCAGCCTGTTCATCGAGAAAGGCCCGACGGTGCTGGTGCGCAACAGCGATGGCCGGGTCGACGTGCTGGAAGACGAAAACCCCGGTGCCTTCTACAAAGGGCCGCTGGCGCTGCTGGTCAACCGCCTCTCGGCATCGGCCTCGGAGATTTTCGCCGGTGCCATGCAGGACTACCACCGCGCGTTGATCATTGGCGGCCAGACCTTCGGCAAAGGTACCGTGCAGACCATCCAGCCGCTCAACCATGGCGAGCTGAAGCTGACACTGGCGAAGTTCTACCGGGTATCCGGGCAGAGCACCCAGCATCAGGGCGTACTGCCGGACATCGACTACCCATCGATCATCGACACCAAGGAAATCGGCGAAAGCGCCCTGCCCGAGGCCATGCCGTGGGACACCATCCGCCCGGTGGTCAAGCCCGCTGCCGACCCGTTCAAACCGTTCCTGGCGCAGCTCAAGGCCCAGCATGAGGCACGTAGCGACAAGGATGCCGAGTTCACCTACATCCGCGACCGCCTGGCCCTGACCCAGAAGCTGATGAACGAGAAAACCGTCAGCCTCAACGAGCAGGACCGACGTGCCCGCCACGACGAGATCGAGGCGAAACAACTGGCGCTGGAAAACACCCGCCGCAAGGCCAAGGGTGAAGAGCCACTCAAAGAGCTGAAGAAAGAGGACGAAGACGCGCTGCCGGCCGAGGATGAAAACACCAAGCCGGAAGACGACGCCTACCTGGCGGAAACCGGTCGCATCCTGATCGACTACCTCAGCGCCAGCAGCAAAGTGGCCAAGAAGTAAGGCCGCTGGCTGTCGCGACATAACAAGGGCCGGGCATGCAAATGCCCGGCCCTTTCATTTCGTGCCTGCCTGGATAAAACCCGGTGCAGCTGGCGATCAGGCGCTTTCGGGGTAGCTGTATTCGAACACCCGCACCACTTCGGAAGCATGCCACGACGCGGCCTCCATACCGTCGATCGGGCCGGAAAAGCGCCCCAGGCGCTCTACGCATTCGAAAAAGCCGGTACGCGGCAAGCGGCTGGCGCCCTGGCTGATGACCAACGAACTGCGCAGCGGTTGCTCGGCACGCGCGTCCAGCACCGCCAGGTATTCCAGCGCAGCGGTGAGTGTCTGCATGGCCGGGCTGGGCAATTGCAAGCGCTCGATCAGCGCTCTGTAAGTCAGCAAGTGACGTTGACGGCGGGCCAGGTCAAGCTCGCCCAGCAGGTTGTCCCAATGCTGACGGCTGATCCTGACCTGGCTCATGATGGCTCGCTCCAGCCTGCGACCCCCAGGTGCCAGGCCAGGGCACGGCGGATGGCGGCATCCGGGTGGCGTTCGCCTGATTCGATCATGGCCAGGTAGGCCGGGCTGACCCCAACATTGCGCGCCAGTTGCTCAGGCGCGATGCCCTTGGCCTGGCGGATCTGTGCAACTTCACTGAACGCCGGCAGCGCTGCAACGGCTGCGGCTGGAGCCGGCTCGCAGGCACCGGCCTCGGCAGGTGCCTGCCCTGCAGCCTGCAGCAGCGCCTGGTACTGCTCCCAGGGAACCACGGCGTACTCGGGCTGACCGTCGCGGCTGATGACCTGAATACCCATTACAAACCCCTTCAACAAGGATTACAGCATGCAATCCATACGGCCTATCTGGGGGAGCCGGCATAGGCGTTGCAATACAGCGCGGCAACCCTGCCCTCTCATCCAACCGGATGACAGCCAATAGCGAACGGCAATCGGGCTGCTCCCCTTCTGTTATATCTCATTGTAAGAGATTTCCAGCAGGCGTGCTTGAGAGCGGACATCGTCAGACGAGGTCGGCCCCCAATGAATGTCACCGCCAGTTTGCAATCGCTGAAGCACCCACAGAATCAGAGAACAAGTATCAAGATGGATCGTTGACTTCCCTGATCGGAGCGCCGATACATTGATTGAAGACGAGCTCCAAAGCCTGGTCATTGCCTTGAAAAGACTCGATATTCGCCGCTACCCACTGCTCCTGGCCAACCCGTCCCCAGGTAATCTCGAAACCAGCGTTCACGACTAGCCATTCAAACAGAACACGCTGAGCCCGACCATTACCTTCACGGAAGGGATGAGCGACATTCAAGGTTCCATACGATTGAGCAACGGAAACCACGAGCGAATCACGAGAGTAGCCTTCAAACCAGCCCGCCCGCGCCATTCTGGAAAACTCTTTCGCTACCTCTGGCTCGATACGGTCCGGTACACAGAAGTGGCTATGGCCCTTGCTGATCTTTACGGATCGAGTTTCTCCAGCCCAACTGTAGATACTGGAAAACAGACAGCGGTGAATTCGTTTTAATGTACCTAGATCGTATGGAGGCTCTTCGAACTCCAGCTGCGATGCCGCTACCTGGGTGAGGTAACGCTCAGCTTCCGTCAGATCCTCTGCATTGCGCAGATTGAGAAGGTTCTTCAGGACGTCCGTGTCAGGGTAGCAATCAGGGTCTTGATAGACCCCATACTTGTCGACACTCAAGCCTTGAGTTGCCGCACGGCTTCGCGTGCAGCAGCACGGGCAGGCAACTTCGCTTTGCTGTCGTCTGGCGGCACGATAAAGCCTTCAAGGCGCAGGCTGTTTGCGAAATTCGCAGTGCGATGCTTGGCGAACCACGCTTTTTTGGCGTGCAGGCTTAGCTTGTCCATGGACGAGTCTCTAATGTCTGTAGGTGTCATTGTAGCCGACAGACTCCTAGCCAGGCCAGCTACCCAAAAGTTCGGTTTTACCGGGTATTGCGCTCCAGGCGCAGTGCTTCCGGTGTCGCGGGCAGCCGCTCGACCACGCGTAGCCGCTCGGGTGCCTGGCTGTCGCGCCAGGCTCTGAAGCGGGCCAGTTCGTCGGCCACGGTTTTCAGTACCCAGCCCAGCACTGCGATGTCGTCGAGGAACCCGACGCCCAGCAACCAGTCGGGGATAGCGTCGATGGGGCTGACGAAATACAGCAGGCCAGCGACGATGGTCACCAGCGCCTTGGGGCTGATGGCGCGGTATTCGCCGCGCCACCAGGCCAGGCACAGCGACTGCAGCAATTTCACGTCGTCACGCAACTGGCCAAGGCGTGGGCCTTTGCGCGCCACGGCGAACAGCAAGGCCGGCAACCGGCCGCGGCTGAGCAGGCGCTCGGCCAAAGGCAGGAAACGGGCGAAATTCCAGGGTGCGCTCATGGAACCTCCGAGAGGGAAAAGGTTATCCACATTTATTGTGGATAACCTTGTGAACAGGCCACAGTTTCTGACCCTGGGTGCCTGCCAGGCAAGGGCCCCGGTCAGATCGGGCGTTTTTTACACAGTCGTTACAGGCTGTTGCTACCAGCGCCGCGAGCGACTTGCGTCAGAAGCGTCCTACTTCTTCACGCTGCATTTCCTCGGACAGTATCAGCAGTGGCAGGTTCGTCCAAGCAGCTAAAACGAAAACGCCCCGTAAAGACGGGGCGTTTTCGGCAAACAGCCAGTATTACTTGGCAGGGGCTTCGGCAGGCGCTTCAGCGGGGGCTTCAGCGTCCGGCTCAGCGCCTTGCAGCTGGGCCGGGTCCTTGATGGCGATCAGTTCAAGATCGAACACCAGTACCGAGTTGGCCGGGATCAGCGGGCTTGGGCTTTGTGCACCGTAGGCCAGTTCAGCCGGGATGAACAGCTTGTACTTCTCGCCAACGTGCATCAGCTGCAGGCCTTCGACCCAACCCGGGATGACGCCGCTCACCGGCAGGTCGATGGGGCTGCCGCGCTCGACGGAGCTGTCGAAGACCTTGCCATCGATCAGCTTGCCTTCGTAGTGTACAGTCACCACGTCGGTCGGCTTGGGCTGCGGGCCGTCGGCTTTCTTGATCACTTCGTACTGCAGGCCCGAAGCGGTGGTGACGACACCCGGCTTCTTGGCGTTTTCCTCAAGGAACTTCTTGCCAGCAGAGGCGGCTTCTTCACTGGCCTTGGCCAGGCGCTCTTCGGCACGTTTCTGCAGCGAGGTGAAGGCCTCTACCAGCTCTTCGTCCTTGATACGCTGTTCTTTCTTGCCAACGGCGTCTTCGATACCGAGGGCGACTGCTTTGGAATCAAGGTCTTCCATGCCTTCCTGAGCCAGGCTCTTGCCCATGTTCAGGCCGATTCCGTAGGAGGCTTTCTGCGCCGGGGTCTTCAGCTCGGGGCTGCTGGCCTGTTGATCACAGCCAGCCAGTACCAGGCCAACCAGGGCAACCGCAGCCGCCAAACGATGCTGTTTCATGTCATTTCCTTGTTCATGCGCCATAAGGGCAATCAGGGTAGAAGCCGCGAGCTTATCAGGCGTCCCCAACCCATGGCTACCGGCATAAGAGCCAACAAACAGGGAATAGTTCCACAGCCTCGCGCACGGCAGAAAAGCCTTGCGGCTGCCGGTTCCACCTCAAGGCGCTGAGCGCCCTGCTGACAGCGCCGGCTCAGGGGTAAACGCCCTCGCGGTACTGCCCGGCCACTTCGCGCAGCACCTCACACACCCACTGTCCCGGCAGGCTTTGCGGCAGGGCCGCATTGCGACAGATGCCCACCGAGCCACCGGGTTCACGCACACCCAGGTCAAGCTCGACCAACTCGCCACGGCGCAGGTCAAGCAGTACGGCATCGCGCGGCGCCACCCACACGCCGTCACTGCTCAGCAGGTAGCGCCGGCTCAACGCCAGGGACAGCGTTTCCAGGCGCTGCGCCGGCATCTGGATGCCGCATTGCACGAACAGGCTGTCGGCATGCTGGCGGATGGTGGTACCCGCAGGCGGCAAGACCAAGGGGTAACGCCCTACCTGGCCGCGCTCGACGGGGGTGCGGGCCAGCAGTGGGTGACCCGGGCGTACCACCAGGCTCATCGACTCGCTGTACAGGTGCTCGAACGACAAACCCTGGATTTGCGGGCTGTCGGTCATGCGCCCGACCACCAGCTCCAGTTCCCCCAGGTGCAGTTGGCCAAGCAGCTGTGCGCTGACCCCGGTCACCACCCGGATCACCAGCGCTTCATGACGCTGATGCAGGCGGCAAAGCACTTCGGGCATGAGCAGGCCCTCGACCGTGGACAACACGCCGATGCGGACCTGCGACGGCGCCCGGGCCTCGCCGCGCAGGCTGCTAACGCCATCGCGCAGGGCTTGCACGCTGGGCCCGGCATAGCGCATGAAGCGCGTACCGGCTGGCGTCAGCTCGACCCCTTGGCGGCTGCGTGCGAACAGTCGGGTTTCCAGCAGGTCTTCGAGCTCCTTGAGGGTCTTGGAGATCGCCGGCTGACTGATGGCGAGCATGTTGGCAGCCCTGGCCAGGCTGCCCTGCCGGGCAATCTCCAGAAAGCACAGCAGGTGGCGGTACTTGATGCGGGTGTCGAGGTTCATGCCGGCAAGCTTACCGCATCGCCACCTGTAGCGTATCCGGGTCGCGCTGCCTGTTCGGGCCTCTTCGCGGGCTCGCCCGCTCCCACAGATTCATCGCAGGGCTTGAGGGCTGCGCTGTACCTGTAGGAGCGGGCAAGCCCGCGAAAGGGCCGGCACTGGCAATACACGAGAATCAGGCCACAGCCAGTTCCACCGCGTCACCCTTCAACCGCACCGGCCACACCCGCAAGCGCTGCCCGCTGTCCTCCAGGCATTCCCCAGTGTGCAGGCTGAAATGCTGCTTGTACAAAGGCGCCGCCACCACCAGCTCACCCTGCACGCTCCCCACCAAGCCGCGGCCGATGATGTTGGCCCCGGAGCGTGGGTCGCGGTTGTCCACCGCGTACAGCGCTTGGGCTTGGCCAGGCAGATAGAACAGCGCCACCTGGGCACCGTCGAGCCACACCACCACACCGGAGTCGGCCACCAGGTCTTGCGCCCGGCACACGGCCTGCCAGTTCTCGCGTTTGTTCACAGCAGCATTGGACAGCATCATCAGACAGCCTCCTCGACAGTGGGGATCAGGTGCAGCGGCGCGGCAGGCCGGCGTTGTTCGCGTTCACGCACGAAGTGCACGTCCGGGTCGGCGCGCTGGTCGTTGACAAAGGTCCGGAAGCGCTTGAGCTTCTCAGGGTCGTTCAGGGCGTTGGCCCATTCGCACTGATACTGGTCGACCACATGCTGCATCTGCGCTTCCAGTTCGCTGGCCAGGCCCAGGCTGTCGTCGATGACCACCTGTTTCAGGTAGTCCAGCCCGCCCTCGAGGTTTTCACGCCACACCGAAGTGCGCTGCAGCTTGTCGGCGGTGCGGATATAGAACATCAGCACGCGGTCGATCAGGCGTACCAGGGTTTCGTCGTCCAGGTCGGTGGCAAACAGTTCGGCATGCCGCGGGCGCATGCCGCCGTTACCGCACACGTACAGGTTCCAGCCCTTGTCGGTGGCGATCACACCAATGTCCTTGCTCTGGGCCTCGGCACATTCGCGGGTGCAGCCAGACACGGCGAATTTGAGCTTGTGCGGGCTGCGCAGGCCCTTGTAGCGGTCTTCCAGGCGCAGGGCCATGGCCACGCTGTCCTGCACGCCGTAGCGGCACCAGGTACTGCCCACGCACGACTTCACCGTGCGGGTCGATTTGCCGTAGGCATGGCCTGTTTCGAAACCGGCCTCGATCAACTCCCCCCAGATGAGCGGCAATTCGTGCAGCTGGACGCCGAACAGGTCGATGCGCTGGCCGCCGGTGATCTTGGTGTACAGGTCGTACTTCTTGGCCACCTGGCCAATCACGATGAGTTTGTCCGGGGTGATTTCACCCCCCGGAATACGCGGCACCACTGAGTAGGTGCCGTTTTTCTGCATATTGGCCATGAAGGTGTCGTTGGTATCCTGCAGCGGCACCAGCGCCGGGTCCATGATCGGCTGGTTCCAGCAGGAGGCAAGGATGTTGCCCACCGCCGGCTTGCAGATGTCACAGCCGGTGTGGCCCTTGCCGTGACGGGCGAGCAGTTCGCTGAAGGTGCGGATGCCCTCCACCCGCACCATGGCGTAGAGTTCTTGCCGGGTGTAGGCGAAGTGCTCGCACAGGCTTTTGTCCACCGCTACACCGCGGGCCGTCAGTTCATGCTCGAAGACTTGCTTGAGCAAGGCCGCGCAGCCGCCACAGCCGGTTGCCGCCTTGGTGCAGCCCTTGACCGCAGCCAGGTCGCTGCAGCCGCTGTCGACGGCGGCACAGACTGCACCCTTGCTGACGTTATGGCAGGAGCAGATGGTGGCGCTGTCGGGCAAGGCGTCGGCCCCCAGCGCTGGTGCTGCGCCGCCTTGCGGCAGGATCAGCGCGGCAGGGTCGGCCGGCAGGGCAATACCATTCTGGGCATACTGCAGCAAGGTGTCGTAATAGCTGTTGTCGCCAACCAGTACCGCACCCAGCACATGCTTGCCGCTGGCATCCACCACCAGCCGCCGGTAGGCGCTGTTGGCTTCGTCGATGAAGCGGTAGCTGCGTGCACCGGGCGTAGCACCGTGGGCATCACCGATCGAACCGACGTCCACCCCCAGCAGCTTGAGCTTGGTCGACATGTCGGCACCGCTGAACGGCACCGGTGCCTCGCCGCAGAGCAATGCCGCCAGGTTGCGCGCCATGCTGTAGCCGGGCGCGACCAGGCCGAACACGCTGCCGTTCCACGATGCACATTCACCGATGGCGAAGATGCGCGGGTCACTGCTGCGGCAGTGCTCGTCGATCACTACCCCGCCGCGTGGGGCGATGTCCAGGCCGCAGGCACGGCCAAGGGCATCTTGTGGGCGAATGCCAGCGGAGAACACGATCAGGTCGGTTTCCAGGTATTGGCCACCGTCGAAGTTCATGCGGTAACGGTAGGCGTCGCCCTGGCTGATCGACTGGGTGGCACGCGACAGGTGCACCCCCACGCCCAGCGCTTCGATCTGTGCCTTGAGCGCTGCGCCGCCCTCGCCATCCAGCTGCACCGGCATCAGCCGTGGCGCGAACTCCACCACGTGGGCTTCCAGGCCGAGCGACTTGAGGGCGTTGGCTGCTTCCAGCCCCAGCAGGCCACCCCCCACCACCACACCACGGCGGGCGCTGGCGGCGGCAGCGCGAATGCCATCGAGGTCGTCGAGGGTACGGTAGACCAGGCGGGCATCACCGCTGGAGCCCTCGATCGGCGGCACAAAGGGGTAGGAACCGGTCGCCAGGACCAGTTGGTCGTAGCCGTAGCGGCCTTGAGCGGTAACCACCTCGCCCCGCTCGCGATCGATCTGCAGGACCGCTTCGCCAAGGTGCAGGTACACGCCGCTGGCGGCGTAGAAGTCGTGCTCGCACAGGGCCAGGGTTTCGGCACAGCTACCGCCAAAGTACTCGGACAGGTGCACTCGGTCGTAGGCGCGCTGGCGCTCCTCGCCGAACACCCGTACCTCGAACTGCTGCAGGGCGCCGCGGCTGACCAGTTGTTCGACACAGTGGTGGCCGACCATGCCGTTGCCGACGATGACCAGTCGCTCTCGTTGCCCGCTGCTCGCTGTTGCCTTCATAAGCCGATCCTCGATCAAAAAAAAAGCGCCTGGAGCCGAAGCTCCAGGCGCCTTTGCCTGTATTCATCACGGTAGGGGGCCCGGTTGATCGCCGTTGATCAGTGGGCTTTGTTGTTACATGGGCTAAGCAGGGAGTGTGCCAAGCCCGTTGCCGGGGGTGGACACGTTACGCGCAAACCCGCGCCTGCACGGGCCTGCACAGCGTTCCAGGCCTTTGCAGCAGCGGGCTCGCTCGCCCGCCACCCGGCACCGGCTGCGCACATTCACAGTGCACTGCAGCCCATCGCGGTGCACATCAGTACACGTCACGCCGGTAGCGCCGGGCCTGGTTCAGGCCGTCGACGTAGGCATCAGCCGCCGCCGCATCCATGCCGCCATGCTCGGCGACAATCGCCCGCAAGGCCGCGTCCACATCCCTGGCCATGCGCTGGGCATCACCGCAGACATAGAAGTACGCCCCGGCCTGCAACCATTGCCACAGCTGCGCACCGTGCTCGAGCATGCGCGTCTGCACGTAGATCTTTTGCGCTTGGTCACGCGAGAACGCCGTGTCCAGCCGCAGGTGCCCCGTGGCTTGCCAGGCCTGCAATTGCGCCTGGTAATAAAAGTCGCTCGCAGCGTGCTGCTCGCCGAAGAACAGCCAGTTCGGCCCGCTGGCGCCGCGCGCTTCGCGCTCTTCAAGGAACGCCCGAAACGGCGCAATGCCAGTGCCAGGGCCGACCATGATCAACGGCACACCATCGTCCTCAGGCAGGCGGAAGTGCTTCGACACCTGCGGGAAGATCCCCACCTTCAACGCCTGTGCCCGGTCGGCCAGGAAGCTGGAGCACACACCGTTGCGATCACCGTAGCGCACCGTGGAAACGGTCAGGTGCACCTGTTGCGGGTGCGCCAGTGGGCTGGAACTGATCGAGTACAGCCGTGGCTGCAACGGCTTGAGCAACGCGAGCCAACTGGCCAGTGGCAGTTGCTGCGGGAAGGCGCGCAACACATCGACCAGTTGCCGGCCCCACAACCACGCTTGCAGTTCGGCCTTGCACTCAGGCTGCAGCAGGCGCTGCAGGTCGGGGGCATTAGCGGCGAACACCTGCAGTTGCTGTGGGGTGACCTTGGCGATTTCCAGGTGTGCCTGCAGGGCTTCGGCCAGCGGCATGGCGGGCTGGCCCTTCAATTCCACCAGCGCCTGGCCGTCGAGTTGCATCAGCGCCAGCAGTTCTGCGACCAGCGCCGGACAATTGCGTGGCCAGACCCCCAGGGCGTCGCCGGCGGCGTAGGTGAAACCGCTGCCACTGAGGTCGAAGACCAACTGGCGGGTTTCCTTGCTGGCACCGGGGCCGTTGAGCAGGCGGTTTTCCAGCAGGGTAGCCGCCCAGGGCTGCTGCTTGGTGTAAGCCGCCACGGGTGCCGCTGCGCCGGCCGGCTGTGCCGCGGCGGTGCTGCCCAGGCTTGGCAGCAGCGCCTCCAGCCAGCCGGCAAACGCTTCGTCGAAGTCGGGCTCGCACTCCACCCGTTGCAGCAGGCGCCGGCCGCCCAGCTCGGCCAGCCGCTGGTCCAGCTTGCGGCCAAAACCACAGAACTGCTCATAACTGGAGTCGCCCAAGGCCAGCACGGCATACGGCAGCTCAGCACAGTGGCCGCCCTCCTCACCCTGCAACGCCTGCCAGAAGTTCGCGGCACTGTCGGGGGCCTCGCCATCACCGAACGTGCTGGTAATGAACACCACGCTGGCAGCACCGCGCAGTTGGCTGGGGCGGGTCGCCTGCATGCAACTGAGCTGCACCTGCAGGCCTGCGCCGCGCAGGCGTTCGGCGCAGCGCTCGGCCAGCACTTCGCAGTTGCCGGTCTGCGAAGCCCATACCACCTGGTGCAGCGGCTGGGCTGGCGCCGCGGCCGGTGCCTGGGCCGGGGTCGCGAACAGCCCGGCCAGCAAGCCGTCAACGAACATACGCCGGCTGGCCGGCAGCGGCGCACTGGCCGGCAGGCTGGGCATAGCGTCGGCGCGCGCCTGGGCCAGCCCCAGCAGAAAACCTTGCAGATAGTGGCGCTCGTCTTCGGCCAGCACCGGGGCCGGCAAGGTGTCCAGGCCTAACAGGCGGGACAAGGTGGCGGTCGGCATGCTGGCAGGCTCGGCAACGGAGGTGTGCAGTTCAAGGGCATCGATACGCTCGCCGGCAACCCGCTGCAGGGCCACGGCGCAGTGCTTGAATGCGGGCTGCAACGACAGTGGGTCGAGCGCATCGCAGGTGACGGCATTGATGGCCAGCTGCTCACCGAACAGGTCGTTCCAGTGAAACGGCGCAAAGCAGTTGCCTGGCATGACCCGGTCGCTGATACGCGCCGGGAGCACGGCCTGGCCACGCCGCGAGCGAACGGCCACCTGGTCTTTCTCGGCAATGCCCAAACGGGCGGCATCTTCCGGGTGGATTTCAACGAACGGGCCGGGCTCTAGCTTGTTCAGCGCCGGTACCTTGCCGGTCTTGGTCAGGGTATGCCAGTGGTGCTGCACGCGGCCGGTGTTGAGCACCAGGGGGTAGGCGTCATCCGGCAACTCAGCGGCGGGCAACCAGGGCCGGGCGAAGAAGCGTGCCTTGCCACTGGCCGTGGGGAAGGCGATAGCCGGCCGCTGCCCTTGGTCATCGAGCAGCAGCGCCTGGCTGCTGCCATCGTTCAGGTAACGCAGCGGGCTGCGGTGCTGCTCGCGCCCCGGGGCGCTGGGCCACTGCCGGGGTTGCTGACGCAGGTCGGCATAGCTGATGCCACGCAGGTCATAGCCGGTGGCCGGGTTGTGAAAGCGGCGAATTTCCTCATACACCGCCTCGGCGTTCGGGTAATCGAAGGCCTCGCCATAGCCCATCGCGCAGGCCACGCGGGCGATGATCTGCCAGTCCGGCAGGCTTTGCCCGGGGGGCTCGACAGCGCGGGGCATCAGGGTCAGGTTGCGTTCGCTGTTGATCATCACGCCCTCGCCTTCGGCCCACAGCGCGGCAGGCAGCAGGATATCGGCGTAACGGTTGGTTTCGGTGTCGAGGAAAGCGTCCTGGGCGATCACCAGGTCGGCCTGGCGCAAGCCGTCGAGCACCTGCTGGCGGTTGGCGACACTGGCAACCGGGTTGCTGCAGATGATCCAGCAGGCTTTCACCTCGCCGGCCTTGAGTTGCTCGAACAGGGCCACCGTTCCCTCGCCGGCTTCGCTGCGCAGGCTACCGGGTGGCAGTTGCCACTGCTGTTCGACGAAGACACGGTCGGCCGCCACCAGCGCCGAGCGCTGGCCGGGCAAGCCGGGCCCCATGTAGCCCATTTCGCGGCCGCCCATGGCATTGGGCTGGCCGGTCAACGAGAACGGCCCGCTGCCAGGGCGGCAAATGGCACCGGTGGCCAGGTGCAGGTTGCAGATGGCATTGCTGTGCCAGGTGCCATGAATGCTCTGGTTCAGCCCCATGGTCCAGCAGCTCATCCAGTTGCCGGCGCTGCCGATCCATTGCGCGGCCTTGACGATGTCGGCCTCGGCCAGCCCGGTGATGGCGGCCACTTGTTCGGGGCTGTAGTCATCGAGCAAGGCGGGCATGTCGTCCCAGCCTTCGGTATGGCGGGCGATGAAGTCCGGTTGGGTGTGGCCATTGCGATGCAGCAGGTGCAGCAGGCCATTGAGCAAGGCCATGTCGCTGCCGGGGCGCAGCTGCAGGAACAGGTCGGCCTTGTCGGCCGTGGCGCTGCGCCGAGGATCTACGACGATCAGTTTGGCCCCTGCCTTGACCCGGTCGAGCAGACGCAGGAACAGGATCGGGTGGCAGTCAGCCATGTTCGAACCGATCACCAGAAACACATCGGCGTGCTCGAAATCCTCGTAGCTGCCAGGCGGGCCGTCGGCGCCTAGCGACAGCTTGTAGCCGCTGCCGGCACTGGCCATGCACAAGCGTGAATTGGACTCGATGTGGCGGGTGCGAATGAAACCCTTGGCCAGCTTGTTGGCCAGGTACTGGGCCTCCAGCGACATCTGCCCGGACACGTAGAGCGCTACGGCGTCTGGCCCATGCTGGTCGATGATGCCACGCAGGCGCTTAGCACTCTCGGCAATTGCCTGGTCCATGTTGGCGCGCACTGGCGGCTGGTTGCGTTGCTGGCGCAGGTAGGCGTCTTCCATGCGCCCGGCCGCCGTCAGCGGCAAGTGGGCGGTGAGGCCCTTGGTGCACAGCCGGCCGTAGTTGCTGGGGTGCTGCTTGTCGCCGCTGATCTTGCCGACCTTGCCATCGGCAACGCTCATGACGATGCCGCAACCAACCCCGCAATACGGGCATACGCTGCGCACTTCGTTATTGACCATGGGCGGGCTCCTGTGGAAACGCAAAAAGGCGCCGGCTGCCCCGGCCTGCAGCAGCAAGCGGGGGCAACACGGCGCCTTTGTCGTGAGAATGTGCGGGCTGTCGACGTTGATGGCCCGGGATGGGAGGTAGCCAGCAATTAGTGGGCCAGCTGGAGCAGACGCTTCTACCACGCCCGCGCTCTGGCGTACCGTGCGCACCCTGCGCACCATGCGGTGGCAACTTCACACCCGCTGGCGCTATGCTGGGGCAAATTCCAGCATGAGCAACCGCCCTTTCCCCATGCCCCAGGTGATCCTCAAGACCCCCGCCCAACTCGAGCTGATGCGCCGGGCCGGCCAGTTGCTGGCCCAGGTATTCGCTGACCTCGACAACTTCATCCGCCCCGGCGTGACCACCCTGCAAATCAACGACCGCGCCGAAGCCTACATTGTCGAAACGCTCAAGGCCCGGCCTGCGAGCAAGGGCCAGTACGGGTTCCCCTACTCGCTCAATACGTCGGTGGACCATGTGGTGTGCCATGGCATGCCCAAAGCCGACGAGGTGCTTGAGGAAGGCTCGATCGTCAACGTCGACATTACCCTGGAACAGGGCGGCTACATCGCCGACGCCTCGAAGATGTACTGCATTGGCACCATCAGTGACGAGGCCCGCCGCCTGGTCGACACCACCTATGCAGCGCTGTGGAAAGGCATCGAGCAGGTGCGCCCAGGGGCCACGCTGGGTGACATCGGCCACGCCGTGCAGGCCCATGCCGAGGCCGCGGGCTACAGCGTGGTGCGCGAATACTGTGGGCATGGTATCGGCCAGCAGATGCATGAAGCACCGGAGGTGTTGCATGTGGGCCAGCGCGGCATGGGCATGAAGCTCAAGCCAGGCATGGTGTTCACCATCGAACCGATGATCAACCAGGGTGGGCGCGGCACGCGCGAACTGAAAGATGGCTGGACGGTGGTTACCCGCGACCACAGCTTGTCGGCGCAGTGGGAGCACACGGTGGCGGTGACGGACGACGGTTTCGAAGTGCTGACGTTGCGTGAAGAAGAACGCCGGGGCTGAAACTGAAGCGCTCTGCGGGCTCTTGAAGCATACAGGCACAAAAAAAGCGACCCTAGGGTCGCTTTCTTTGTAACTTCCGGGTGTTCAGTGGGCCCTGGAAGTTGAATATGGCGCAGCGGACGGGACTCGAACCCGCGACCCCCGGCGTGACAGGCCGGTATTCTAACCGACTGAACTACCGCTGCGCTATACATCGAGTGGTGGGTGATGACGGGATCGAACCGCCGACCCTCTGCTTGTAAGGCAGATGCTCTCCCGGCTGAGCTAATCACCCATGTCTCTCGGTGTGGCGCGCATTCTACGGGCGACTTTTCGCTCTGGCAAGCCCTTATCGAAGTTTTTGCGCATTTAAATCAGGCACAGAATTTCAGGCAAAAAAAAAGCGACCCTAAGGTCGCTTTCTTTTTAACTTCCGGGTGTTCAGTGGGCCCTGGAAGTTGAATATGGCGCAGCGGACGGGACTCGAACCCGCGACCCCCGGCGTGACAGGCCGGTATTCTAACCGACTGAACTACCGCTGCGCTATACATCGAGTGGTGGGTGATGACGGGATCGAACCGCCGACCCTCTGCTTGTAAGGCAGATGCTCTCCCGGCTGAGCTAATCACCCATGTCTCTCGGTGTGGCGCGCATTCTACGTACGCCCCTGCACCCTGGCAAGCACTTTTTAAACTTTCTTCAAAAAAAACCTCAGGCCTTTCAAAGACCTAGCGTTGCCAGGCGTTTTCTTGCGCCATTAACCACTGCTGGCCCTCTGACAGGGTTGGCCTGGGAGCACTGCTCGGAGAATAATGCCCGCCTTATGCATTAATGAGAGATTGCCCCGCATGTGGTTCAAGAACCTGCTGACCTACCGCCTGACCCAGGAAGTACCGTTCGAGCCTGAAGCGCTGGAGGCCGCCCTGGCCAGCAAGCCGGCCCGCGCCTGTGCCAGCCAGGAGCTGTCCACCTATGGTTTCATCGCACCGTTCGGCAAAGGCGAAGACGCGCCCTTGGTGCATGTCAGCGGCGAGTACCTGCTGATTGCCGCACGCAAGGAAGAACGCATCCTGCCAAGCAGCGTGGTCAATGACGCCGTGAAGGAAAAGGTCGAAGAGATCGAGACCGAGCAGATGCGCAAGGTCTACAAGAAGGAACGCGACCAGATCAAGGATGAGATCATCCAGGCCTTCCTGCCGCGCGCGTTCATCCGCCGCTCGATGATTTTCGCTGCCATTGCCCCGCGTCAGGGTGTGATCCTGGTCAACTCGGCCAGCGCCAAGCGTGCCGAAGACCTGCTGTCGACCCTGCGTGAAGTGATGGGCTCGCTGCCAGTGCGCCCAGCCACGGTAAAAATCGCACCGGTTGCCACCATGACCGACTGGGTCAAGTCGCAACAGGCTGCTGAAGGCTTCTACGTGCTGGACGAGTGCGAACTGCGCGACACCGCCGAAGACGGTGGCATCGTGCGCTGCAAACGCCAGGACCTGACCGGCGAAGAAATCCAGCTGCACCTGAGCACCGGCAAGGTGGTTACCCAACTGGCCCTGGCCTGGCAGGACAAGCTGTCGTTCATCCTCGACGACAAGATGGTCATCAAGCGCCTGAAGTTCGAAGAGCTGCTGCAGGAGCAGGCCGAACAGGACGGTGGCGATGAGGCGGCCCAGCAGTTCGACGCCAGCTTCCAGCTGATGATGATGACCTTTGCCGAATTCTTGCCGGTGCTGTTCGAGGCCCTGGGTGGCGAGGAGATTCCGCAGGGGGTCTGATGCAGTTCGAAATGCCGGTGCTGGCTTGGGAGAAATCCCTGGACAGTGCTGGCCTCTTCGCGGGCTTGCCCGCTCCCACAGGTACAACACAGGGCCTGAATACTGTGATGTACCTGTGGGAGCGGGCAAGCCCGCGAAGAGGCCAGTGAAATGCCTGAAGCCATAAATAGAAAAGGAATTGACCCATGCGTGCCCTCGCCGCCCTCAGCCGCTTTGTCGGCAACACCTTCGCCCTGTGGGTGCTGGTGTTCGCCCTGCTGGCTTTCCTGCAACCGCAATGGTTCATCGCCTTGAAGGTAGCCATCGTGCCGCTGCTGGGGCTGGTGATGTTCGGCATGGGCCTCACCCTCAAGCTCGACGACTTCGCCGCCCTCGCCCGCCAGCCCTGGCGGGTGATGCTGGGGGTGGTTGCGCACTTCGTGATCATGCCGGGCATGGCCTGGCTGCTGTGCCAGCTGTTCCAGCTGCCGCCGGAAATTGCCGTGGGGGTGATCCTGGTTGGCTGTTGCCCCAGTGGCACGGCCTCCAACGTGATGGTCTGGCTGTCTCGGGGCGACCTGGCCCTGGCCGTGGCAATTGCTGCCGTCACGACCCTGCTGGCGCCACTGCTGACCCCTGCCCTGATCTGGTTCCTGGCCTCGGCGTGGCTGCCGGTGTCCTTCATGGACATGTTCTGGTCGATCCTGCAACTGGTGATGCTGCCGATCGTGCTGGGCGTTATCGCCCAGCGTTTGCTCGGTGCCCGCGTGCAGGCGGCTGTGCAAGTGCTACCGCTGGTGTCGGTGGTGAGCATCGTGATGATCGTGTGCGCAGTGGTGGCGGCCAGCCAGGCAAAAATTGCCGAATCGGGACTGCTGATCATGGCAGTGGTAGTGCTGCACAACAGCTTTGGCTACTTGCTGGGGTACCTGACCGGCAGGCTGTGCAAACTGCCACTGGCCCAGCGCAAGTCACTGGCGCTGGAGGTGGGCATGCAGAACTCGGGGCTGGGGGCGGCATTGGCAGCGGCGCATTTTTCGCCCCTGGCAGCGGTGCCCAGTGCATTGTTCAGCGTTTGGCACAATATTTCCGGGGCTCTGCTGTCGACCTGGTTCCGGCGCATGGGTGAGCCCGGGGAGCAGGCTGAAGGGGTGGAACAGGCCAGGCATCGAGGGTGACGCCAGGCTTGCCCTGAAACCTGCAGGTGTGCACTATAGTGCTCACTGTGAGGACGACCTCACGACGCACCGCGTGATCATTACGGGGACGGCCCCATCATTCACCACGATGGAGAAGCACCATGTCCTGGATCATCCTGTTCTTCGCCGGCCTGTTCGAGGTCGGCTGGGCCGTAGGCCTCAAATACACCGACGGCTTCAGCAAGCCACTGCCCACCGTACTCACCGTCGCCGCCATGGCTATCAGCCTCGGCCTTCTGGGCCTGGCCATGAAGGAGTTGCCGCTGGGCACTGCCTACGCCATCTGGACCGGGGTGGGTGCCGTGGGCACGGTAATCGCCGGCATTATTCTTTTCGGCGAATCCATGGCCCTGGTACGCCTGGTTAGCGTGGCGCTGATCATCACCGGCCTGGTCGGCCTGAAGGTCAGCGCCAGCTGATCCCCTCCCCTAGCGCAGGTTGCCGCGCAAGCGGCTGACCTGCTCACGCAGGGCCTCTGGCTGCGCCGCCTCCACCGGGATGGCG
This sequence comes from Pseudomonas sp. BJP69, assembly GCF_007633355.1. Taxonomy (NCBI): domain Bacteria; kingdom Pseudomonadati; phylum Pseudomonadota; class Gammaproteobacteria; order Pseudomonadales; family Pseudomonadaceae; genus Pseudomonas; species Pseudomonas sp. BJP69. Next base: position 1,290,887 of record NZ_CP041933.1, on the reverse strand, counting down.
GCACCGGCCACGATGGTCACCCGCGACCACAACCGCTTGAAGAAGCCTTTGCGTGGGTCGCGGCTGAAGAAACTGCCCCACAAGCCCTGCAAGGCCAGCGGAATCACCGGCACCGGGGTTTCTTCAAGGATGCGCTTGACGCCCCCCTTGAACACATCGATTTCACCATCACCGGTCAGTTTGCCCTCCGGGAAGATGCACACCAGTTCGCCGTCGGCCAGATACGCGGCAATGCGCGCGAAGGCCTGCTCGTACGTGGCCTGGTCTTCATTGCGCCCGGCAATCGGGATGGCCCCTGCGGTACGGAAGACAAAGTTGAGCACCGGCAGGTTGTAGATCTTGTAGTACATGACAAAGCGGATCGGCCGGCGGATCGCCCCACCCAACAGCAGCGCGTCGACGAACGAGACATGGTTGCACACCAGCAACGCCGCACCCTGGTCGGGAATGCGCTGCAGGTCACGGTGCTGCACGCGGTACATCGAATGGCTGAGCAGCCAGATCAAGAAGCGCATGGTGAACTCGGGCACGATCCTGAAAATGTAGGCGTTGACCGCGATATTGAGCAGCGACACCACCAGGAACAGCTGGGGGATGCTCAGCTTGGCCAGGCCCAGCAGGAGGATGGTGAGCAGTGCCGACACCACCATGAACAGGGCATTGAGGATGTTGTTGGCCGCGATTACCCGGGCGCGCTGGTCTTCGCCGGTGCGGGCCTGAATCAAGGCATACAGCGGCACGATATAGAAGCCGCCGAACACCCCCAGCCCCATGATCGACAGCAGGATCCACCAGGCCTGGCTCATGCCCAGCAGCGCCAGCCAGTCATGCGGCGCAGCGGCCGCTGGCACATCGCCAGAGTGCCACCACCACAGCAGCCCGAACAAGGTCAGGCCGAACGAGCCGAATGGCACCAGGCCGATTTCCACCTTGCGCCCGCTGAGTCGTTCGCACAGCAGCGAGCCCAGCGCGATGCCCACCGAGAACAGCGTCAGCACCAGCGTTACCACGGTGCCGTCACCGTGCAGCCAGTCCTTGGCGTAGGCCGGAATCTGCGTAAGGTAGATGGCACCGACAAACCAGAACCACGAGTTGCCGACGATCGAGCGGGACACTGCCGGCGGCTGGCCCAGGCCCATGCGCAGGATCACCCAGGATTGCTTGAAGATATTCCAGTCCAGCGGCATGTTCGGCGAGGCCGCGGCTGCCCGCGGGATCCAGCGGCTGGCCAGGTAGCCCAGCACCGCAGTGCCGACCACCCCCCCGGCCACCACGGTGGCGTAGCTGTCGGCCGACATCATCACCCCGGCGCCGATGGTGCCTGCCAGGATGGCAAGGAAGGTGCCGGTTTCGACCAGCCCGTTGCCACCGACCAGCTCTTCTTCACGCAGGGCCTGGGGCAGGATGGAATACTTCACCGGGCCGAACAGCGCCGAATGCGTGCCCATGCCGAACAGCGCCACCAGCATCAGCGCCAGGTGGTTGGTGATGAAGCCCAGGGCGCCGACCGCCATGATCGCGATCTCGGCCAGCTTGATGGCGCGGATCAGCGCGTCCTTGGCAAACTTTTCGCCAAACTGCCCACCCAACGCCGAAAACAGGAAAAACGGCAGAATGAACAGCAAGGCACACAGGTTGACCCAGATCGACCGGTCACCCTCGCCCAGGCTGAGCTTGAACAGGATCGCCAGGATCAGCGACTGCTTGAACAGGTTGTCGTTGAAGGCACCCAGCGACTGAGTGATGAAAAACGGCAGGAAGCGCCGCTTGCCGAGCAAGGTGAATTGCGAGGAATGACTCATCGTCCTTGGTCCTGATGGCTTTTCAATTGGAGGCGCGCCGGGCGCACCAAGCCACAAATCTGCATGGGAAAGGCAGCGGCTGGCAAGCGCAGGGGCAGAACCCGCCACGCTCAGCGGGTCGATCGCGCCCGGCAGGCGCTCATTCGAAACCGAACAAAGCCCGCGCGGTATCCACCAGCAGGGCCTGGCGCAGCTGGGCCGAGCAACCCAAGGCCTCGAACTGCTGCACTGCAGTGGCAAAGCTGATCGTCGACTCATGCTGGGTATGCGGCCAATCACTGCCCCACATCAAGCGCTCGGCGCCGTAGTGCGCTTCCAGCGCGCACAGTGCCGAGCGCGCGAAGGCCAGATTCTCGTCCGGCGCCCCCGCCAACCGGTAGATCCCCGACACCTTCACCCAAACCTTGCCCTGCCCGCCCAGGGTCAACAGTTCGGCGAACCCGGGCTGGCCCAGCCCACGGCGGGCATCGGGGCGGCCGAAATGGTCGATGACGATGTTCAGGCCATAGGGTTGTAGCGCGCGGACCAGTGCCGGTATGTCCGCCACCTGCCGGTGCAGTTCCAGGTGCCAGCCTTGTTCGCCAACGCGTTCGAGCAGCGGTCGCCAGCGGCCACTGGCCAGGTCCGGCAGGGTCTGGCCCATCAGGTTCAGGCGCACACCACGCACGCCTGACCGGGCCATGTCGGCAAGGGTGTGTGGCTCGACATCGGGCGCCAGCATCACCACCCCGCGCAGTTGCTGCGGCACCGCCTGCAGGGCGCTGAGCAGGTAGCGGTTGTCGGTGCCGAGGAAACTCGGCTGCACCAGCACGCCATGGCTGAAACCATGGGCCAGCAGCTGGCCCAGGTAGTCGCCCAGCGGCGCATCGTAATCAGGGGCATAGCGCCGCTCACTGGCCAGCGCCAGCCCACGGCTGAAAACGTGGGCGTGGCTGTCGATCGCGCTCAGGTGTAAAGGAGGTACGTCGGGCATGGCTCTCATACAGAAAAGTCAGGTTATTTGGCAACTGCCCCGGCGGTGTGCGGCGCCGTGGCATTTTCGAGGGTGCGCCCGCGGGTCTCCGGCAAGCACAAGGCGGCGATCACCGCCACGCCATAGGCGATGCCAGCGTCGATACCAATGGCGCTGCCCAAGGACATCGACTCGCTCATGTGGCCGACCAGGAACGGGAACACTGCCGACAGTACGCGGCCGAAGTTGTAGCAGAAGCCCACCCCGGCACCGCGCACCTCGGCCGGGTACAGTTCATTGAAAAACGCCCCCAGACTGGCCGGGATACCGGCGGCGAAAAAGCCCAGCGGGAAGCCGAGGAACAGCATCTGCGTGTTGGTCAGCGGGAAGAACACATAGGCTTGTACGGTCAGCACGCAGCACAGGGCGAACAGCAGAACATTCTTGCGCCGGCCGATGCGGTCGATCAGCAGGCCGCTGACCACGCAACCGCACCAGAAGGCCAGGATGATCACCGCCAGGTAAGCACCGGAGTTCAGCACCGACAGGTTGCGCTCGGTTTTGAGGAAGGTCGGCAGCCAGGTCATCACCGCGTGGTACCCACCATGGGCGCCCAGGCCAAGCAGGCCGCCCAGCAAGGTCACGCGCAACAGCTGCGGGCGGAAGATGCCGGCCATGGAGTGCAGGAAGCTGGCAGGGATGGCATTGGCGTTGTGCAGGCGCTGGAAGCTGTCCGGCTCGGGCACGTTGCGGCGTACCCAAAGGATCAGCAACGACGGCAACAGGCCGACGAAGAACATCACCCGCCAGGCAAATTCCTGCGGCACCAGCGAGTAGATCAGCATGAACAATGCCACCGCCAGGCCCCAGCCCACGGCCCAGGCGCTCTGTACCGTGCCCATGACCTTGCCGCGGTATTTCGGGTTGATGGTCTCGGCCATCAGCACGGCGCCGGCAGCCCACTCGCCGCCGATACCGAAGCCTTGCATGGCCTTGACCAACAGCAAGGGGTAAAAACCGGTGACGAACGCCGAGAGGAAGGTGAAGCATGAGAACCAGAGGATCATCCACTGCAGGGTCCGCACGCGGCCGTAGCGGTCGGACAAGGTGCCACCCAGCCAGCCGCCGATGGCCGAAGTCACCAGGGTCAGGCCACTGATCAGGCCGGCATCGCCTTTGCTCAGGGAGAACGCGGCGATCAGCGCCGGGATGGCCAGGCCGAACATCTGCACTTCCAGCGCATCGAGCGACCAGCCGCCGAAACAGGCCCAGAATGTCTTGCGTTCCCGCGAGGTGATCTGGCGATACCAACTGAACATGATTGTTATCCTTCTAGTGTGTGCCTGTGACCGCCAGGCAAGCGAAGCCACCGCGCCGCGTGTGCACGGCGCAGAGGGAAACGGGGTGCAGCCGCCGGCTTAGCGAATGTCGATGCGGTAGCGGAAGTGCTGCGCATGGCCGCGTGAGCGGCGCCATTCCAGCGGCTTGCCGGCGTAGTCCCGGGCCAGGCGCTCGATCACCACCACCGGGCTGCCGGCCGGCAGTTGCAGCAAACGGCCATGCGCCGCGTCAACCGCTTCGGCGGTGAGGGTTTCTTCGGCGTAGGCGACCACCTGGCCGCACAGTGCTTCGTAGAGGGGGTACAGCAGCGGCCCCTCGCTGTTCAGGTCGACCTCCAGCAACGGCTGGAACGTCTGGCGCGGCAACCAGATTTCTTCGGCCAGTACCGGCTGGGCGCCGAGCAGACGCGTACGGACAATTCGGATCACCTCGCTGTGAACCGCCAGGCCCAGTGCTTCGGCGACCGCCGAAGGCGCGGTCATCGGCTCGATGGCAAGAATGCGGCTTTCAGGCACCGCGCGCTGGCCATTGGCGGCTTCGAAGCGGAAGAACCGGAACAGCGAAGACTGGAATTGCGGGCGGCGCACGAAGGTACCGCGCCCCTGCTGACGCTCCAGCACGCCTTCAGCCACCAGTACGTCCACGGCTTTGCGCACGGTGCCGACTGACATGTCGAACTCGGTGGCCAAGGCAGCCTCAGTCGGGATCGCTTCGCCTGGGCGCCAGCGGTTGTTGGCAATCTGCTCAAGCAGGTGGTCGCGCAGTTGTTGGTAACGAGGCAGTCGAGCATCACCGGACAGTGGGCGCATGGGTCTCGCTCTCTTGTTGTTATATAAACATATATATGAATTCTGGAGGCAGTATTCCCCGCGTATGCCGGGCTGTCAATCCTCCGCCTGTCGCGGTTCTGAGGCGTGAGCTGCCTTGCTGGCGACAGGGCCGGTACCGGTCAGCGAAGCCGGGCCCTGCGACCACGCGCCACTGCGACCATCGTCGGCGCTGACGAAGCGCCACCAGCGTGCCAGACTGGTAGATCGGGACCGCGTTATCTTATTGCTTCGGAGTTTTCATGTCGTTGTCCAGCGGGCTGATCGCCGTGGTCGCCCTGGCCTATATGGCCATCATGTTCGCCATCGCCTTCTATGGCGACCGCCGCAGCACGCCGTTGCCGCCCAAGCTGCGTGCCTGGGTGTACAGCCTGTCGCTGGCCGTGTACTGCACCAGCTGGACCTTCTTCGGCGCCGTTGGCCAGGCCGCCGAACAACTGTGGGCGTTCTTGCCGATCTACCTGGGCCCGGTACTGCTGCTGATTTTTGCGCCTTGGGTGTTGCAGAAGATGGTGCTGATCAGCAAGCAGCAGAACATCACCTCGATCGCCGACTTCATCGCCGCACGCTATGGCAAGTCGCAGACCCTGGCGGTGGTGGTGGCGCTGATCTGCCTGGTTGGCGTGCTGCCCTACATCGCCCTGCAGCTCAAGGGCATCGTGCTGGGCGTGAACTTGCTGATCGGCGCCAGTGCCGACGCCACCGGCACACGCGTCCAGGACACCGCGCTGGTGGTGTCGCTGGTATTGGCGCTGTTCGCCATCGTGTTCGGCACGCGCAGCCTGGACGTGACCGAACACCACCGTGGCATGGTCCTGGCCATTGCCTTCGAATCGCTGATCAAGCTGCTGGCCTTCCTGGCTGTGGGCATCTTCGTGGTGTTCAACTTGTATGACGGCTTCGGCGACCTGTTCAGCCAGGCACGCCAGTCGATTCAGTTGCAGGATTACTGGCAGGAGACCATCAATTGGCCCTCCATGGTGGTGCAGACCGCCGTGGCGATGATGGCGATCATCTGCCTGCCGCGGCAGTTCCACGTTACCGTGGTGGAGAACATCGAACCACAAGACCTGCGCCTGGCCCGCTGGGTGTTCCCCCTGTACCTGGGGCTGGCTGCCCTGTTCGTGGTGCCGATTGCCCTGGCCGGGCAAATGCTGCTGCCAGGGGCCGTGATTTCCGACTCGTTCGTGATCAGCCTGCCGCTGGCCGAGGCCCACCCGAGCCTGGCGCTGCTGGCGTTCATCGGCGGCGCCTCGGCAGCCACCGGCATGGTCATCGTCGAGGCCGTGGCACTGTCGACCATGGTCTCCAACGACATGCTGCTGCCCTGGCTGCTACGCCGCAACAATGCCGAACGGCCGTTCGAAGCCTTCCGTCACTGGATGCTCTCGGTGCGCCGGGTGACCATCGTGGTGATCCTGCTGCTGGCCTATGTCAGCTATCGCCTGCTGGGCTCGACCGCCAGCCTGGCAACCATCGGCCAGATCGCGTTTGCCGCCGTGACCCAATTGACCCCGGCCATGCTCGGCGCGCTGTACTGGAAGCAGGCCAACCGCCGCGGTGTGTTTGCCGGCCTGGCTGCCGGTATCTTCCTGTGGTTCTACACCTTGGTGTTGCCGATTGCCGCGCACAGTGTGGGCTGGCCCCTGCAGGTGTTCCCAGGGCTGGCTTGGCTGCACGGCAACCCGCTGAACCTGCCAATCAGCCCCCTGACCCAAGGCGTGGTGTTGTCGCTGGCGGGCAACTTCACCCTGTTCGCCTGGGTGTCGCTGCTGTCGCGCACGCGGGTGTCCGAACATTGGCAGGCTGGCCGCTTCATTGGCCAGCAGACCAGCGCCCGGCCCAGCAGCAAGCCGCTGCTGGCGGTACAGATCGACGACCTGCTGACCCTGGCATCGCGCTTTGTTGGCGAAGAGCGCGCCCGGCAGAGCTTCATCCGCTTTGCCTACCGCCAGGGCAAGGGCTTCAACCCCAACCAGAACGCGGACGGCGACTGGATCGAACACACCGAACGGCTGCTGGCCGGCGTGCTGGGCACCTCGTCGACCCGCGCGGTGGTCAAGGCGGCCATCGAAGGCCGCGACATGCAGCTGGAAGACGTGGTACGCATCGCCGATGAAGCCAGCGAAGTCCTGCAGTTCAACCGCGCCCTGCTGCAGGGAGCAATCGAAAACATCAACCAAGGCATCAGTGTGGTCGACCAGAACCTGCACCTGGTGGCCTGGAACCGCCGTTACCTTGAGCTGTTCAACTACCCGGAGGGGCTGATCAGTGTCGGCCGGCCGATTGCCGACATCATCCGTTACAACGCCGAGCGCGGGTTGTGCGGCCCCGGCGAAGCACAGGTGCACGTGGCGCGCCGCCTGCACTGGATGCGCCAGGGCCGTGCGCACTCGTCCGAACGGCTGTTCCCCAATGGCCGGGTGATCGAGTTGATCGGCAACCCGATGCCCGGGGGCGGGTTCGTCATGAGTTTCACCGACATCACGCCGTTCCGCGAGGCCGAACAGGCACTGCGCGATGCCAACGAAGGCCTGGAGCAACGGGTGGCCGAGCGCACCCATGAACTGTCGCAACTGAACCAGGCCTTATCCGAAGCCAAGAGCCAGGCCGAAGCGGTCAGCAAGTCCAAGACCCGCTTCCTGGCTGCAGTCAGCCATGACCTGATGCAACCGTTGAATGCTGCACGGCTGTTTTCCGCCGCCTTGTCGCAGCAGGCCGAAGGCATGAATGAAGAAGCCCGGCAGTTGGTGCAGCACATGGACAGCTCGCTGCGCTCGGCAGAGGAGCTGATCAGCGACCTGCTGGACATCTCGCGCCTGGAAAACGGCAAGATCACGCCAGACGCCAAGCCCTTCGCCCTTACCGAACTGTTCGACACCCTCGGCGCCGAGTTCAAGCTGCTGGCTGCCGAGAAGGGCCTGGAATTCCGCCTGCGCGGCAGCCGCCTGCGGGTGGACAGTGACATGAAGCTGCTGCGCCGGGTGCTGCAGAACTTTCTTACCAACGCCCTGCGCTATGGCAAAAGCCCGATTCTGCTGGGGGCACGGCGCCAGGGCGGTCGGCTGTGGCTGGAAGTCTGGGACCGCGGCCCAGGCATCGCCGACGACAAGCTGCAGGTGATCTTCCAGGAGTTCAAGCGCCTGGACAGCCATCAGACCCGTGCCGAAAAGGGCCTGGGCCTGGGCCTGGCGATCGCCGACGGCCTGTGCCGGGTGCTCGGCCACCCACTGGAAGTGCGTTCATGGCCAGGCAAAGGTACGGTGTTTCGGGTCAGTGTGCCCATCGCCCGCCAGGCCGCGCCGGCACAGCCCGCCCCGCTGGAACAGGCGAGCCAGCCGCTGGCAGGCTTGCAGGTACTGTGCGTAGACAATGAAGACAGCATTCTGATCGGCATGAACAGCCTGCTCAGCCGTTGGGGTTGCCAGGTGTCTACTGCGCGTAACCAGGCCGAATGCGCCGCCTTGCTGGACCACGGCCTGCGCCCGCACCTGGCGCTGGTGGACTACCACCTGGACGACGGCGAGACCGGCACCGGGCTGATGGGCTGGCTACGTGCGCGGTTGGGTGAACCCGTACCGGGTGTGGTGATCAGTGCCGACGGCAGCAAGGAAACCATTGCCCTGGTGCATGCGTCCGGCCTCGACTACCTGGCCAAGCCGGTCAAGCCTGCGGCCCTGCGCGCCATGCTCAATCGCCATCTGAGCCTGGTTCAGTAAGCGCTTGATCGGCCACCGCCGCGTCGGCCAGCGCCCGTTCCAGCAGGTCGGGCGGCAGGCTTTTGCTGGCGCGGGCGCCGAGCAACTTCAATTGCTCGCTGCGGCTTACCAGGTTACCGCGCCCCTCGCACAACTTGTTGCGCGCCGCAGCATAGGCTTTGTCCACCTGTTGGAGGCGACTGCCCAGCTCGTCCAGGTCCTGGATGAACAGGACGAACTTGTCGTATAGCCAGCCGGCCCGCTCGGCGATCTCCCGGGCGTTCTGGCCTTGGCGTTCCTGCTTCCAGAGGCTGTCGATCACCCGCAACGTCGCCAGCAAGGTCGTGGGGCTGACGATCACGATCTGCCGGTCGAAGGCTTCCTGGAACAGGTTAGGCTCCGCCTGCAGGGCCGCCGAGAAGGCCGCCTCGATGGGCACGAACAGCAACACGAAGTCGAGGCTGTGCAGGCCTTCGAGGCGGTTGTAATCCTTGCTCGACAAGCCTTTGACATGGCTGCGCAGCGATTGTACATGCTGCTTGAGCGCGGCCTCGTCATTGCTGGAAACGAACTGCTGGTAGGCCGTGAGGCTGACCTTGGCGTCCACCACCACCTGCTTGTCGCCCGGCAGCATGATCAGCACATCGGGCTGGAAGCGCTCGCCATCAGCGCTCTTCAGGCTGACCTGGGTCTGGTACTCGCGGCCCTTCTCCAGGCCGGCATGCTCCAGTACCCGCTCGAGAATCAACTCGCCCCAGTTGCCCTGGGTTTTCTGCCCCTTCAGTGCCTGGGTCAGGTTGGTAGCTTCGTCGGACAGGCGCAGGTTGAGCTGTTGCAGGCGCTCCAGCTCCTTGCCCAGCGAGAAGCGCTCCCGGGCTTCCTGCTGGTAGCTCTCCTCGACCCGTTTTTCGAACGACTGGATGCGTTCCTTGAGGGGGTCGAGCAAGTGGCCAAGGTGCTGCTGGCTGGTCTGGGCAAAGCGCTGCTCACGCTCGTCGAAGATCTTGGTGGCCATTTCGGCGAACTGGGCACGCAGGGTGTCACGGGCTTCTTGCAGGTCTTCCAGGCGTTGCTGGTGGCTTTCCTGCTGTTCGCGCAGTTCAGCCTCCAGGCGTGCGCTCTGCGCCTCCAGGCGGCGCAGTTCGGCTTCGCGGTTGGCGCGTTCGAGGTGCCAGGCATGGGCGGCGTCGCGGGCGTTGTCGCGGTCGATCTGCAGCAACTCCAGCTCACGGCCCTGGGCGGCCAGCTGGCTCTGCTTGAGGGTATTGGCTTCGCTGAGGTCGCTGATTTCGTCGCGGCTGGCATCCAGCTGCGCTTGCAGCCCGGCCTGGGCCAACTGGGCGGCGTTGAGGCGCTCCTCCAGCAATGCCTGCTCGCCCTGCCGTGCCCCCTGACGGCGCTGGAGCTGCATGATCCACCCCAGGCAGGGCAAAGCCCCTGCCACCACGCCGAGCAGAATGCTGGCCAGATCCACTGTCATGCTTACCCCGAACGCGCTGTGCAAATTGGCTGCAGCTTATCAGCCTTCAACCCGCAAACCACTGCCCCAGCAGCCGCTGCGCTTCCTGCGAACCTTGCCCCGCCGCAAGCTCCAGCCAGTAACGCGCCTGCGCCGGCGCGTTGTGCTGGCACAACCGCGCGTATTCCAGCTGCGCCCGCCGGTCCCCGGCCCGCGCTGCCTGGCGCAGTAACTCATGGCCAATACGCCGGTCACGGGCATTGCCGCAATCCCGGCACAGCATTTGCCCAAGCCGGCTTTGCGCCACCACCACACCCTGGCGGGCCGGCTGCTTCAGCAGGCGGCCCACCAGATGCTTGACCTGGGGCTTGTCACCGAGGCGCGGGCTATCGAGCAGCCACAAGGCCACTTTCAAGCTGAACCGCTTGGCGTCAGGGGGTGATGTAGGGGCGGCGGAGTTGGCGAGGTGTTTACTGCGGAACTTCATGGCAACACGTCAGGCAATGCGAAAGGCGCGCCACTGTACGCTTTTTTTTTCGCCATGGCCTGTCGAATCCGGAACAATGAAAAAAATTTTAAATGATCTTTTCTTGACGTTCGCCGGCGAATGGTTGGGCTAGTCGCCCAGGCTTCGCGATTGTCGGACAGCTCGGCGCGTAGCTGATACGCCCGTGCTAGAGCAAGTGCCGGGGACAATCCACAGTTCCTGTGGATAACTCGGTGGACAACCCTATGACACACCCCGCAAACCCCCGTAAACTGTGGGCTTCAGTCAAACTGACGATTTTTTCACCAGCTGAAAATAGTGTTTTTTTTCATTGACTTAACCACGCAGTCAAGGCATTGGCGAAGTCGGCAGGGGTTGTTGCGGTGCTGTTACAAGCCCTGCACCGAATGTGAACAAATGCACCGTGAGCCCTCTTTTGAATGCACGCAATGGGCACATCCGTGGCGATACGGGCCATTTGCACCCTCTTCCCAGCCTGGCAAATTCAGGCCATACTGCTCGGCTACCCAATACTGACACGGTGCTTGCCAAGCGCACTCATTCAATGTACAGTCCGCCTCGTTAGTACCAAGCTGAAAGTCAATTCTGGCCCAATGTCCTTGCAGTCGCCCACCTCCCAAGTGCGGCCCTGCTGAAACCAGGACCGGCCCATTCGATGATTCACTCGCCAGCCACAGGCTGGTCAGGCACGAATCACCCGACAGATTGATCAGGATCCCATCCCGATGGCCGCGAACCTTGGCCTCGGCGTGCTGCCTGCCTTCTGAAGTACCTACCAGTCAGCCCAAGCGCCCACATTTGATTGCGCCCCCTCTGGCTGCCCTGTTCCAGTCAGGTTCGCTCGTCCCTTAATAATGGCGTCACTGGAACGTTTCTATCATGCACGGATCATACTCCCCGTGTTTAAAGCAGGAACATCCAACAATATGCAAACCCATCATCAGATTCAGGCTGCCATTGGCACCCTTTCCCAGGCCTTCTCGCCGTTGAAGTGCCTTATCGTTGCCCCACGCAAAGGCAGCTTCAGCTTTACCCTGGTAGACGAACACGGCGTCGCCTGCCACACCGAGCGCCTGTACCCTGAACAGTACAGCCGCAATGAACCCTTGCAGGCAGTCATTGCAAGGACTCGCCAGTCGCTCACCGCGTGAGCGGCGAATGCTGCAGTATTCATACGCTGAATCATGCCATCGTCTACCTGCCTGAACGTTCACGGCGTAATTGCCTTAGGGCATATACCCCGCAACGTCAGGCAGCAATCGATTTAAAAACAGCTCTTTACACCACGATTATCACACTACACTTCAACTCGAGCGGTACTTGCCGCTTCCGGCGGGCCTGACTCCTTCACCAGCTGCCAAGCTCCAGCGCCCGTCCGGCCCTTTACTGTTCGAGGGCATCATGGGTATTGCGGCGAATGAATTGTGTCAGTATGTGATACGGCCCACCCTGGTTTACCTGAACCGTCACTGCGCCAGCGCTGAAGCCTTGTTACTGGGCATTGCCGCCAGCCAGTCGGCACTTGGGGCTGCCTTGCACGACCGACGCGGGCACGGCCTCTACCGCATAGGCGAACACCGCCACCAAGCGCTGTGGGACAACTACCTGGCCCGTGATCCCGACCTGGCCAGCCTGGTGCGGGGCCTGGCGAGCCAGCATGCCTTCCTGGGCGGCCCGCACCTCGAGCTTACGGTCAACCTGCGATACTCCACGGCCATTGCCTGGATGCTCGTCGAAGAGCACGCCATGCCCTTGCCCGCCGCTGACGATTTACTGGCACTGGCGCGCATATGGCGTCAGATTTTCTACCCCCAAGGCCGCTTGCGCGACTTCACTCATGCTTGGCACACCTGCGTGGATCAAAGATTGCCCCAGGCATCTTGAGAAGCGCCCTACATCAAAGCCGGAAAAAAGGGAATTTTGGTCGGATTGTCCTACAAAACCGCTCTAACTCCTGCGATTCAGGCTATAGCGCGGCGCGTCATTTGTTGGTAGCTTTTCGCCCCGGAGATCCCAAGGAGTTTTCTAATAATGAAAAAAGTAATGCTCAAAACCTCCCTCGGCGTAGCCGTTGCTCTTGCATCCAGCCAACTGCTCGCCAGCGGCTTTGCATTGAACGAACAGAGCATCAGCAGCATGGGGACAGGTTTCGCGGGACGTTCTTCTTCTGCCGAAGATGCCAGCACCGTGTTTGGCAACCCGGCCGGCATGTCCCGCCTCAAACGTGAACAGTTCACCGTGGGCGGCGCAGCCGTCATCGCCAAAACCGACATTTCCGGGCCAGGCAGCAACCTCGGGGGGGAAACCGATGGTGACATGGTGCCGGTCGTTGGCGTGCCCATGGGCTACTACGTCAAACCTATCGACGACCACTGGAGCGTCGGCTTCGGTGTCTATGTGCCGTTCGGCCTGGTAACCGACTACGGCAGCGATGATGCTGCGCGCTACTGGGGCAAAAAGAGCCACGTTGAGGTCGTCACCTTCCAGCCTACCGTCAGCTACGCCTTCAACGACAAGGTCTCGATCGGTTTTGGTCCAACCATCAACCGCATCAAGGGTGAACTGGGCTCCAGCCTGATCAACCCGTTAACCCCGGGCCGCAACGATGGTGAAGTGAAAATCAAGGGTGACGATACTGCCGTTGGTTACAACATCGGCCTTATGGTGCAGGCCACCGACCGCACCCGCGTCGGCCTGACCTACCACTCGATGGTCGACTACAAGCTGGAAGGCAAGACCCGCGTCAGCACCCCGCTGATCGGGCCGTTCAACGGCAACAAGTTCGATGCCAGCCTGAAGATCAAGACGCCGGAATCGGTCGACCTTTCGGTTACCCACGAACTCGATGACCAGTGGACCCTGTACGCGGGCAGCACCTGGACGCGCTGGAGCCGCCTGGAAAACATCACCGTGCAGAACGATGTGCCTGCGCCACTGGCAGGTTCGGCATTCCAGACCATCACCGAAGAGCAGAACTGGCACGACACCTGGGCACACGCCATTGGTGCATCGTACAAGGTCAACAAGGAGTGGGTACTGCGTACCGGCTTTACCGTTGACCAGTCGCCAACCAACAACCACGACCGTTCGCCGCGCATCCCGACAGGTGATCGCAAGGTGTTCAGCCTGGGCGCAGGCTGGAGCCCGAATGACGACATGACCATTGACGTGGCCTATTCCTACCTCTGGGAAGAAGACACCAAGGCCAACCAGGTCAGCGCAACCAAGGGCAGCTACCAGGCCAAGTACGAGAACAGCGCGCACGGTGTCGGTGCGTCGCTTACCTATCGTTTCTGACGGTACGCGCTACCTGAAAAAACCGCCCTCGCGGTTGATGCCTGTCAGTTAAGCGTTACTGGGGCTGCTTTGCAGCCCTTCGCGGGCACGCCCGCTCCCACAGGTTTGGCGCTGAACTCAAGAAAAGCGCGATCCCCTGTGGGAGCGGGCGTGCCCGCGAAGGGTCGCAAAGCGGCCCCAAATTACTTAACTGACTGGCATTACCCTCGTGGCGGTTTTTTCACGTCTGGACTTGCCAGGTGTCAGCCAGGTGTTCACGCAGGTACGCCATGAACACGCGCACCGCAGGCGTCATGGCAAAGCGGTCTGCCAACCAACAACCACGACCGTTCGCCGCGCATCCAGGTGATCGCAAGGTGTTCAGCCTGGGCGCAGGCTGGAGCCCGAATGATGACATGACCATTGACGTGGCGTATTCCTACCTTTGGGAAGAAGACACCAAGGTCAACCAGGTCAGCGCAACCAAGGGCAGCTACCAGGCCAAGTACGAGAACAGCGCGCACGGTGTCGGTGCGTCGCTTACCTATCGTTTCTGACGGTACGCGCTGCCTGAAAAAAACCGCCCTCGCGGTTAATGCCTGTCAGTTAAGCGTTAGTGGGGCTGCTTTGCAGCCCTTCGCGGGCACGCCCGCTCCCACACGTTTGGCGCTGAACTCAAGAAAGCGCGATTCCCTGTGGAAGCGGGCGTGCCCGCGAAGGGTCGCAAAGCGGCCCCAAATTACTTAACTGACTGGCATTACCCTCGTGGCGGTTTTTTCACGTCTGGACCTGCCAGGTGTCAGCCAGGTGTTCACGCAGGTACGCCGTGAACACGCGCACAGCAGGCGTCATGGCAAAGCGGTCTGCCAGGCACAGGTAGATGTCCATCGGCTCGGTCTGGGCGTATGCCTGGCCGTTGTCGCTGTATTCGAACAACGGCACCAGCGCACCTGAAGCCAGATGTGGCCGCACGATGAATTCGGCCAGGCGGGTAATACCACCATCATGCACGGCCATGTGGGTCAGCGCATCGATGTCGTCACTGATGAGCACGTTGCCGAACACCGGCTCGAAGCGCAGCCCGTCGCGCATGAACCCCCAACGTAGCAGGCGGCCGTCCACCGGGTAGCGGAACACCAGGCACCGGTGATCCCGCAGGGCCTCAGGCGTGCTCGGTAGGCCGGCGCTTCGCAAGTAGCCGGGTGAGGCGCAGCAAATGAACGGGATACGGGCGATGTGCCGGGCCAGCAGCTGCTCTTCCAGCTGCGGGGTGATGCGCAGGCTCACATCGACATCTTCACGGGCATGGTTGACGCGGCGATCGGTCGTTACCAATTCTATCGAAAGCATTGGGTAGCGGGCGCTGAAAGCGGGTATCAGGGGAGCCACTACATGGCGACCGAACGCCGAGGTCGAAGCAATGCACAGTCGGCCTTGGGGTTCACTGTCTGGGGTGGTGATGGCCTGCTCGGCTTCGGCAAGATCACGTTCGATATGACTGACACGTTGGTAGTACTGGTTGCCTGCGGGTGTCAGGGACATGCTACGGGTTGTGCGGGTAAGCAGGCGCACCTGCAGGTGGCTTTCCAGGCGGGCGAGGTTCTGGCTGACCGCTGCCGGGGTGAGGCCGAGGTTACGGGCGCCAGCGGCAATGCTGCCGGCTTCGACGACCTTGATGAAGCAACGGATGGCGTTGAGCAGGTCCATGTAGTGGCCCTTGATTCGTAAGCATCTCTTTATAAAGAACTCAGTATTGCTGGTCTACTGCTGCCATTGCGAGGGTTGCTAGCCTGCGGCTTCACTTAACTTCAAGGAGTACGCATGAACGATCTGTCCCCCACACGCAGCCGCCGCAAATTGCACCCCGCCGCCACGCCCTATGTTTTCGCGTTCTACATGTCTTCGATCATGGCGTTATTGATGAGCTTTGTTATTACAGCAGCGAACGCTGGCGTTACCCCGGACTACCTGAGCAATGTATTGAAGGCCTATCAGTTGGCGATGCCGGTGGCGTTTGTCTGTGTATTGATGGTGAGGCCGGTGGTTGTACGGCTGGTGGCGATCACGGTGCATGCCAAGTGAGGTCGCCTACCGCTGGCACAGGTGGCGCTGGCCCACCTCTTCAAACCCCGCACAGCTTTTGATCTGGCTTTTGATCTGGCTGTTGATCTGGCTGTTGATCTTGATCTTGATCTTCGCGACTTCAGGAGGCCGAGCGGAGGGCATGCGGAGGGAGGTGACGGGCATGGATGCCCGTCAAGCGCTGAGGCCCCAGGGATGGGGCCTGCAGCGCGTACTCCCGGGAGCATGCCCGTAGCGAGGGAACCCCGGAGCGCAGCGCAGGGGCCGGATGACGGGAGCGCAGCGTTTTTTGGTTACTTTTTGTCGCGTCTGACAAAAAGTGACTCGCCGTAAGGGCGAAAAGGTGACTACGCGTCGCTATCGCAGCTGGAGTTATCACGCCACCAAAAACCAGCGCCCAGGATTTCAAGCTCTGCAACAATGTGGGCGTTGAAACCGCATAGGTATTCGTTCGCGTAGGCGGCCCCGAGTCACCTTTCCGCCCTTACGGCGGGTTACTTTGGTCTTGGCCAAAGTAACCAAAGCCGCCCGCTCCCGTCATCCGGCCCCTACGCTTCGCTCCGGGGTCCCCTCGCTACGGGCATGCTCCCGGGAGTACGCGCTGCAGGCCCCGTTCCTGGGGCCTCAGCGCTTGACGGGCATCCATGCCCGTCACCTCCCTCCGCATGCCCTTCGCTCGGCCTCCTGAAGTCGCAATCTGCGTCGCCTGTGCTACCGCGCGCTTAGAAGCAAAAGCAAAAAGCAGAAGCAACAGCAGCGCTTTAGTGGGTTTCGCACCACGCAACCAGACCCCGCACAGCCTTTGATCTGGCTGTTGATGTTGATCTTGATCTTGATCTTGATCTTGATCTTGATCTTGATCTTGATCTTGATCTTGATCTTGATCTTCGCGACTTCAGGAGGCCGAGCGGAGGGCATGCGGAGGGAGGTGACGGGCATGGATGCCCGTCAAGCGCTGAGGCCCCAGGGACGGGGCCTGCAGCGCGTACTCCCGGGAGCATGCCCGTAGCGAGGGAACCCCGGAGCGCAGCGCAGGGGCCGGATGACGGGAGCGCAGCGTTTTTTGGTTACTTTTTGTCGCGTCTGACAAAAAGTGACTCGCCGTAAGGGCGAAAAGGTGACTATGCGTCGCTATCGCAGCTGGAGTTTTCGCGCCACCAAAAACCAGCGCCCAGGATTTCAAGCTCTGCAACAATGTGGGCGTTGAAACCGCATAGGTATTCGTTCGCGTAGGCGGCGCCGAGTCACCTTTCCGCCCTTACGGCGGGTTACTTTGGTCTTGGCCAAAGTAACCAAAGCCGCCCGCTCCCGTCATCCGGCCCCTCCGCTTCGCTCCGGGGTCCCCTCGCTACGGGCATGCTCCCGGGAGTACGCGCTGCAGGCCCCGTCCCTGGGGCCTCAGCGCTTGACGGGCATCCATGCCCGTCACCTCCCTCCGCATGCCCTTCGCTCGGCCTCCTGAAGTCGCAATCTGCGTCGCCTGTGCTACCGCGCGCTTAGAAGCAAAAGCAAAAAGCAGAAGCAACAGCAGCGCTTTAGTGGGTTTCGCACCACGCAACCAGACCCCGCACAGCCTTTGATCTGGCTGTTGATCTTGATCTTGATCTTGATCTTGATCTTGATCTTGATCTTGATCTTGATCTTCGCGACTTCAGGAGGCCGAGCGGAGGGCATGCGGAGGGAGGTGACGGGCATGGATGCCCGTCAAGCGCTGAGGCCCCAGGGATGGGGCCTGCAGCGCGTACTCCCGGGAGCATGCCCGTAGCGAGGGAACCCCGGAGCGCAGCGCAGGGGCCGGATGACGGGAGCGCAGCGTTTTTTGGTTACTTTTTGTCGCGTCTGACAAAAAGTGACTCGCCGTAAGGGCGAAAAGGTGACTATGCGTCGCTATCGCAGCTGAAGTTTTCGCGCCACCAAAACCAGTGCCAAAAAGCTTTCAAGCTTTCAAGCTACGCAATAACCCCCCATCACTGCGAAGCAATAGCCTTCTCGATAGCCGCCCGGAACGCCGGATCATCCGGCTTGGTCAGGCTGGAAAAATTACCAATCACCTTGCCCTTGCGATCAACCACATATTTGTAGAAATTCCACTTCGGCGCACTGCTCTGGTTGGCCAATTCAACGAACAACGGAATCGCATCCTTGCCCCGAACCGGCTGGGCCTTGGTCATGGTGAACGTCACACCGTAGTTGGCATAGCACACCTTGGCCGTCTTATCGCTATCGGCGTCTTCCTGCTTGAAGTCATTGGACGGCACACCCAACATCTCCAGGCCCTGTTCGTGATACGCCTTGTACGTTGCTTCAAGCCCCTCGAACTGCGGCGCAAAACCACAGTAACTGGCGGTGTTCACCACCACCAGAGGCTTACCGGCAAACCGCTCGCACAGCTCGATCTGCCCCTTGCCCCGCAATTCCGGCAAGCTGCCCTGCAACAACGCAGGGCAATCGGCCGCCCAGCTCGACGCACTGGCCAGCAAGCCCAGCACCGTCACCGTCAACCCCTGTATACGCATGTCTGTTGCTCCCGCAATCTGGACTGCCCCCAAGAAGTTGGACACCAATCCAATTTCTTGGGGTGTCCATATGAGCAAGTACTCAGACCAATTCAAGCTTACAGCCGTTCATGCCTACCTGGAGGGTGGTGAAGGTTTCCGAAAAGTAGCCCAGCGACTTGCAGTGGACTTCAGCCTGCTGCGGCGCTGGGTCTCCAGCTTCCAGAAACATGGCCAGTTCAGTCTGCGTAAACCAGGCCAGCGGTACAGTGCGACCTACAAGCGCTCAGTCCTTGAGTACATGCACAAGCATCAGCTTTCCTTGCGCCAGACCGCCGCCCATTTTGGTCTTGGTCAGTCTTCGCAGATAGGCATTTGGGCGCGGCAGTACTACAGTGGAAGTCCGGCTTCGCCTGCTCCCAAGAGAAGAAAACCTGCTGCCATGTCGAAAAAGCCTTACCCCATCAAACCCACAACCTCTGATGACACCGATAAAAGCCGCGACCAGTTGCTGGCTGAGCTTGAATGGCTGCGCATGGAGAACGCTTACCTAAAAAAGCTGGAAGAGTTGAAGAAGCAGGAGCGAAGGCAGCCCAAAAAACCCTGATCGTGTCTGCGCTCAAGGACAGGTTTCCTTTGGCCGCTGTTCTGGAGTTGGCGGATCTGCCGCGCAGTACGTTCTATTACCAGCTTCAAGCGCAGGCCAAACCTGATAAGCATGCTGCTCTGAAGCAGATGATTCAGCGTGTCTATCACGAGGAAAAAGGGCTTTACGGTTACCGGCGCGTTGCGATCGTGATCCGCAATGGCGGGACCTTGGTTAACAAAAAAGTGGTGGAGCGTTTGATGATCGAGCTTGATCTTCGCTCACTCGTGCGGCCGAAAAAATATCGGTCGTACAAGGGAGTCGTCGGCACCATCGCGCCCAACCTGCTGGAGCGAAACTTTATCGCCCAGCGCCCGAATCAGAAGTGGGTGACCGATGTGACCGAGTTCAAAGTGGCTCAGGAAAAAGTCTACCTCTCCCCCGTGATGGACTTGTACAACGCCGAAATTGTGGCCTACGAAGTGGCCAGCAGGCCATGCCTTGGGCTGGTTACCAACATGCTGGGCAAGGCCTTCAAGCGCCTGGGAAACAAGCCGAAACTGGTACTCCACTCGGATCAAGGCTGGCACTACCAACACTCGCAGTACCGCCACAAGCTGGCCGAGCAAGGGGTGAAGCAGAGCATGTCACGCAAAGGAAACTGCTTGGATAATGCGGCTATGGAGAGCTTTTTTGGTACGCTTAAGTCCGAATTTTTCTACCCGCAGCGCTTCAAGAGCGTTGAAGAACTGAAATCCGGTCTGGATGAGTACATCCACTACTACAACCATGACCGCATCAAGCTAAAGCTCAATGGCATGAGCCCTGTGAAATACAGGGCTCATGCTGCAGGGGCTGCTAGCTGAAACTGTCCAACTTATTGGGGGCAGTCCAATCCAAGCCTTGAGCTTGCAGGGTAGCGCCTAACAGACGCTCATGCCCAACTGCATCAACGCCAAGCCCCCGCGGTGCCAGCCCCACCACACCAGCGCCAGCAGCAATAACCCGGCAACAGCCAGCAGCCCGCGAACCCAATGGCGGCTCACGCTGCCTGCGCCTGCAAACGGGCGACCGGGCGTTCGCGCACCGGCCAGTTCAGGGCGGCAGCCAACACGCTGAGCAGGATGGAGATCTGCCACACCAGGTCATAGCTGCCCGTGCGGTCGTACACCACCCCACCCAGCCAGCCCCCCAGGAACGCACCCAGCTGGTGGAACAGGAACACGATACCGCCCAGCATGGAAAGGTTGCGCACCCCGAACACCGTCGCCACGGTGCCATTGGTCAGCGGCACGGTAGACAACCACAGCAGCCCCATGGCGATACCGAACAGGTAGGCACTGAACTGAGTCACCGGCGCCCACAGGAACAGCACGATCACCACCGCCCGCAGCAGGTAAAGCCCGGTCAGCAAGCGCGGTTTGGACATGCGCCCACCCAGCCAGCCAGCCGTGAAGGTGCCGACAATATTGAACAGCCCAACCAGCGCCAGCACCGTGGTACCGGTACTCGCGGGCAGATGCTGGTCAACCAGGTAGGCCGGCAGGTGCACGCCGATGAACACCACCTGGAAACCGCAGACGAAGAAGCCCAACGCCAGGAGCCAGAACCCAGGGTGCGAACACGCCTCACGCAACGCCTGGCCCAGCGTCTGCTCGGCACCATGGCTGGGCAATGGGCGGTCGCGCAGCAGGCCCACAAAAGGCACGATGAATGCCACCAGCAGCCCCAATACCAACAGGGCCGCCGACCAACCCAGCCACTGGATGAGGCCCAGGGTGCCCGGCAACATGGCGAACTGGCCGAACGAGCCTGCGGCGCTGGCGATGCCCATGGCCATGCTGCGTTTTTCGGCCGGCACAGCCCGCCCGACCACACCGAGGATCACCGAAAACGAAGTGCCGGAGAGGCCGATACCAATCAGCAAGCCCGCACTCAGCGACAACGACCAGGCCGAGTCGGCCGTACCCATCAGGATCAACCCCACGGCATAAAGAATACCGCCGATGATCACCACCCGTGCCGCGCCCAGGCGGTCGGCCAACGCGCCGGCAAAGGGTTGCGCCAGCCCCCAGATCAGGTTCTGCAAGGCAATGGCGAAGGCAAACACCTCACGGCCCCAGCCAAAATCGGCGCTCATGGGCGCCAGGAACAGGCCGAAACCGTGCCGTACACCCAATGACAACGCCAGAATCAACGCTGCCCCCACCAATACCCACCCGCTGGTTCGCCACACCGAAGTCATTATCGTTATCTCCAGCACATCGCAAGGTTTACGGGTATATACCCGCTTATGGTCGTATCATTTCAGGCCAGCTGGTTCAGCAGGCGCACCAGTTGATCACGCTGCCCGCCCCCCAGGCGTTCCACCAAATCGGCTTGCGCCCGCTCCCAGGCAGGGTGGGCAGCTTGCAGCAACTGCTTGCCGGCTGCAGTCAGCAACACCTCACGGTTACGCTGGTCATCGCCCTCGGCCAGGGCTACCAAGCCCTCTGCCTGCAGCACACGCAGGTTGCGGCCCAACGTACTGCGCTCCAGCCCCATGGCCTCGGCCAGGGTTGTGATGCTGGGTCGCTCAAGGCGCTGCAGGTGCCGTAACAGCGAAAACTGGGCGACATTGACCCCGAAGCCGGCAAGGGCTTCGTCGTAATGCCGGGTCACCCCACGGGCAGCACGGCGCAAATGGATACAAAGGCATTCACTGGTCAGCATGAATACGTGTATATACCCGCGTGTTGCCTGTTGCAAGAAGTTTCATGGCGCCGGGCGAGGCGACGCTTGAGTGACACGATGCTCAGAGCCCCAGCGCCATGCCAAGCACCACCGCCAGCTCAAGCAATTCCAGCAGCGCCCCGGCCGTATCGCCCGTTGAGCCACCCAGGCGTCGGCACATGAGCTGCCGCAGCCAGGCAAATACCGCCAGCGCCAGCACCACGCTCCACCCGCCCAGCCACAGGCAAAACAGCGCACAACCCAGCAGTACCCAGCCCGCGGCGCGCCGTGGCAGATGCTCCGCCAATGCCTGCCCCAGGCCACCTGGGCGCACGTATGGGGTGCACAGAAACAAACCCAGCATCGCCGCCCGCCCCAGCAGCGGCGCCAGCAGCAGGTGGGCAGTGACGCCCTGCTCGACCAGCACCCAAAGGGCACAGAACTTCAGCAACAGCACCAGTACCAGGGTTACCACGGCCATTGGCCCGCTGCGTGGGTCTTTCATGATCCGCAACGTGCGCTCGCGGTCGCCAAAGCCGCCCAGCCAGGCGTCCGCACTGTCGGCCAGCCCATCCAGGTGCAAGGCCCCGCTGAGCAGCACCCACAGTGCCAACAGCAACGCCGCCTGCAGCGGCGCCGGCGTGCCTTGCAGCAGGTGGCTTGCCAGCCACAACAGCAACCCGAACAGCAGCCCGACCAGCGGGTAATAGAGCAGCGAACGGCCCACCTCACGGGCGGCGGGCATGCCCGGCAGGCTCACCGGCAAGCTGCTGAGAAACTGCAAGGCGATCCAGAACGGCAACGGCAGCATCTCAACCTTCCTCGACCAATAGCCCGCCCTCACTCACCAACAAGCGGACCAAGGCACCATGCCCGACCTCGACCTGCAACAGTTGGTGCCTGGGCAAGCCGCGAGCACGCGCCAGCAGCAGGCGCATCACCCCACCATGGGTGACCAGCAGCACACGCTTGCCGGCGTGCTGCTGGTGCAACCCCTCGACCGCCGCCAGCACCCGTGCCGCAAAGGCGTGCACCGGCTCGCCGTTAGGCGGCGTGAAGGCGTAGGGGTCTGCCCAGAACTGCCCCAGCGCATCGGCCTGGTCTTGCATGATCTGTGCGGCGCTGCGGCCTTCCCAGTCACCAAAGTGCAGTTCTTGCAGGGCAGGCACCCGGCACACCGGCAAATTCAGGTGCGCACCCAGCTCATCGGCAAACCGCGCACAGCGCTGCAGCGGCGAGCTGACCAACACCTGCCACGGGCCGGCACCGGCCACGGCACTGCGCATCTGGGCCCAGCCTTGGTCGGTCAGCGCGTCATCCAGGCTGCCACGCAGCCCGCCCTGCTCGGTTTCGCCGTGGCGCAGCAGGTCGAGGATCATGCCGGGCGGTCCGCCACAGCGGCTTCGGCAAAGGTCGCCATTTGCCCATGCAGCGCACACGCCAGGCGTAACAGCGGTACCGCCAATGCGGCGCCACTGCCCTCGCCCAGGCGCAGGCCCAGGGCCAGCAACGGCTCGGTCTGCAGCGCCGCGAGCAGGGCCTTGTGCCCAGGCTCGGCACCTTCGTGAGCGAACAGCAGCCAGGCCCGGCACTGCGGGTTCAGGCGCACCGCCACCAGCGCAGCAACGCTGCAGATGAAGCCATCGACCAGTACTGCGATACCCGACTGCGCGCAGCCGATATAGGCGCCGACCAGGGCAGCGATCTCGAACCCGCCAACGCACCCCAATGCCTGCAACGGCGCGTCAGCCCGCAGGCCATGCAGGCGCAACGCCTGTTCGATGACCTGCGCCTTGTGCCGGACACCCGCGTTGTCCAGGCCGGTGCCAGGCCCGCTCAGCTGTGCCGCCGGGCAGCCCAGCAAGGCGCTGGCCACGGCAGCCGCGGCAGTCGTGTTGCCGATGCCCATCTCACCACCGATGAACAACTGCGCACGCTGTTCGGCCGCGCGCAAGGCGCTGTCGCGGCCCGCCTGCAGGGCTGCCAGCAGCTGGTCTTCGGTCATCGCCGGCTGCCGGGCAAAGTTCGCGGTACCGGCCCCCAGGCGCAAATGGCGCACGCCGGGCAGTTCCAGCTGTAGGTCGATGGTGCCGAGATCGACCACCTCCAGGCTGGCGTGCAGTTGCCGCGCCAGCACACTGATTGCCGCGCCACCGCCGACGAAATTGCACAGCATCTGCCCGGTTACCGCCTGCGGATAGGCCGAGATGCCTTCCTCGACCACACCGTGGTCACCAGCAAAAATGGTGATGGCCAGCTGGTCCAGCACGGGGCGTTCCTGCCCCTGCAAACCGGCCAGCTGAATGGCCAGGCCTTCCAGCTGGCCAAGCGAGCCGGCAGGTTTGGTCAGTTGCTGCTGACGCGCGCGGGCCTGGTCCATGGCGGCGTTGTCGAGGGGTTGGCAGGGGGTTTGCCACCAGGGTTGGGTCATCGGGGGAAGCCTGTTCAGGGTTGGACAATGGGTAGTGAGGGTTGCACGGTGCATGGCTGGGTCATGGCGCGGCGCCCTTGAGCACCAATGGCAACCCGGCAACCGTCAACACCACGCG
Source organism: Pseudomonas sp. BJP69 (assembly GCF_007633355.1). Taxonomy (NCBI): domain Bacteria; kingdom Pseudomonadati; phylum Pseudomonadota; class Gammaproteobacteria; order Pseudomonadales; family Pseudomonadaceae; genus Pseudomonas; species Pseudomonas sp. BJP69. Next base: position 1,266,600 of record NZ_CP041933.1, on the reverse strand, counting down.
TTGACAGCGCTCGGCCACCGCCTGATGCATCCAGCCGGCCAGGTCGACATAACGCCGGGTCAGCTCGCCCATGGGCACCACCCCCAAGCCGGTTTCGTTACTGACCAGGATAACGGTGCCAGGCAGTTGCTCCAGGCAATCGAGCAGCGCATCACGCTCCTGGGCCAGGCGCTGGTCATCCTCCAGCATCAGCAGGTTGGTCAGCCACAGGGTCAGGCAATCCACCAGCAGGCAACGCCCCTCGGCGGCTTCTGCGCGCAATACCGCCGCCAACGCCAGGGGCTCTTCGATCAAACCCCAGGCGGCAGGGCGTCGTTGCCGGTGCAGCGCTACCCGCTCGTTCATTTCACCGTCCAGCGGCTGGCTGGTGGCAATGTAGGTCACGGGCAGGCCGCTGGCAGTGGCCCATTGCTCGGCCAGGCGGCTTTTGCCCGAACGGGCACCGCCGAGGATCAGGCTGCGCATGTCAGGCCACCCCGCACAGTTGGCGCAACAAAGTGGTGTTCAGGTGCGCGTCCACCAGGTCGGCCAGGCGCTCGATGTCACGCTCACGCAGGGCTTCGTAATCAATGACCTGCACATCGTCCAGGCCCGCCCAGCGCAGCAGGGCGGCACATGAATGGCTGCCTTCGAACAGGCCATGCAGGTACGTGGCCAGCACCTGCCCGTCGTCGCTGATGGCGCCGTCGCTGCGGCCATCGGCCAACTGCACGGCAGGCTGCGCCAGGGCCGGGCCGCGGGTGACGCCCGCATGGATCTCATAACCGCTCACCGCTGCAGCCTCGAGGTTCAGCGTGCCGGTGACATTACGCAACTGCTTATGGGCTTCGAGCACGGTGGCGTAGTCGAACAGGCCCAACCCGCGGCTTGAACCGGCAGCCCCTTCAAGCCCCAGCGGGTCATGCACTTCATGGCCGAGCATCTGCAGGCCGCCACAAATTCCGATCAGTTTGCCGCCATAGCGCAGGTGGCGTTCGATCGCCTTGTCCCAACCGCGCTCGCGCAGCTGTGCCAGATCGCCGCGGACGCTTTTCGAGCCAGGCAGGATGATCAGGTCGGCAGCCGGAATCGCCTGGCCAGGGCCGATAAATTGCAGGTCTACCTGCGGATGCAGGCGCAAAGGGTCGAAGTCGGTGTGGTTGCTGATACGCGGCAGCACCGGCACGATCACCTTGAGCACGCGGTCCTGCTTGCGGCCCTGGCGCATGTCGATGCCATCTTCGGCTTCAAGGTGCAGGTCGGTGACGTAGGGCAACACGCCCAGCACCGGCTTGCCGGTGCGTGCCTCCAGCCAGTCCAACCCTGGTTGCAGCAGCGCGATGTCGCCACGGAAGCGGTTGATCACAAAGCCCTGCACCCGCGCCTGCTCACTGGGCGACAGCAGTTCCAGCGTGCCCACCAGGTGGGCGAACACGCCACCACGGTTGATGTCCGCCACCAGGATCACCGGGCAGTCGACCGCTTCGGCAAAGCCCATGTTGGCGATGTCGCCCGCGCGCAGGTTGATTTCTGCCGGCGACCCCGCGCCCTCGACCATGACCACCGGCCAGGCAGCGCTCAGGCGCTGGTGCGAGGCCAGCACTGCCTGCATGGCGACAGCTTTGTAGTCGTGGTAGGCCACCGCGTTCATGCTGGTGACGGCACGCCCATGGATGATCACCTGGGCGCCGGTATCACTGTTGGGCTTGAGCAATACCGGGTTCATGTCGGTGTGCGGCGCCAGCCGGCACGCCTGGGCCTGCACCGCCTGGGCGCGGCCAATTTCACCGCCATCGGCGGTTACGGCACTGTTCAGCGCCATGTTCTGCGGTTTGAACGGCACCACACCCACACCCTGGCGCAACAGCCAGCGGCACAATGCAGTTACCAGCGTGCTTTTGCCGGCGTCGGAGGTGGTGCCTTGCACCATGAGGGTGGTCATACCATTTCCTTTTGGTAGGCCGCCAGGGCCTGGGCCAGGCGTTGCTCATCTGCCAGGCTGGCGGGCAGCCCCAGGCGTACAGCGGCAGGCTGCTCGAACAGCCGCACCAGAATGCCGCGACGGGCGAGAAAGTCGTGCAGGTGGGCTGCGCCTGGGCTGCGTACATACTGGAACAGGTCACAGCCGCCGGTGGGCGTCAGGCCTGCGCTGTGCAGCATTGCCGCCAGTCGCTTGCTGGCGGCGGCACAGCGTTCGGTTTGGGCGCGCTGCGCGGCCTGGTCAGCCAGGCTGACTTGGGCCAACACCCGGGTCGGGCCGTTGACGGTCCACGGGCCAAGCAACTCGGCCAGGCGCAACAGCAGGCTGTGCTCGGCCGCCACGAAACCGAGGCGCACGCCGGCCAGGCCGAAGAACTTACCGAACGAGCGCAATACGATCAGACCAGGGCGTGCGCTGCAATCCACCACGCTGTCTGCGGGGGTATTGTCCATGAAGGCTTCATCCACCAGCAGCCAGGCACCGCGCGCAGCCAGCCGGGCGTGCCAGGCCAGCAGTTGCTCACGGGGCACGCGGCGCCCTGTGGGGTTGTTGGGGTTGACCAGCACCAGCACGTCGAGGCCGTCGAGTGCGGCCTCGACCTGTGTTTCGTCCAGCTCGAGCAACTGGTGCCCCGCCCTTTGCCAGGCATGGGGGTGCTCGGCATAGCATGGGCCCAGCACCCCGACCCGTCCGCTGGCACGCAGCAGCGGTAAGGCCTGGATCGCGGCCTGCGAGCCAGCGACTGGCAATACCTGGCTGGCGCCGTAATAGCGGCGCGCGGCCGCTTCCAGGCCGTCCTCGGTTTCCGGCAAGCGGGCCCAGGCTTCAACGGGAATGGGCGGAATGGGAAACGCCCACGGCGCAATGCCGCTGGACAGGTCCAGCCAGTGCTCACGGGCAATCCCGTATTGGTGCACTGCACGCAGCAGGCGACCGCCGTGTTCAAGCATCCAGGTAGGCCCCCAGGCAAATCACCAGCAACCACAGCCATACGCCGCGCTGCACCAGGTTCCAGCCACGCTCGATGGCGTCGGCATCGGCCGCCGGCCCCTCGCCCAGGCGTGGCCGCTCGTGCAGCTCGCCGTGGTACACCGCCGGGCCGCCGAGTTCGACACCTAGCGCACCTGCACCGGCCGCCATGACCGGGCCGGCGTTGGGGCTGTCCCACAAGGGGCCCTGCTTGCGCCAGCAGGCCACGGCCACACGGGTTTTGCCGAGCAGCGCATAAGTCAGCGCCACCAGCCTGGCGGGAATATAGTTGAGCACGTCGTCGATGCGCGCTGCGCACCAGCCAAAGCGCTCGAAACGCGCATTGCGGTAACCCCACATGGCATCGAGGGTATTGCTCAGGCGGTACAACACCACGCCCGGCGCACCGGCCACCACGAACCAGAACAGCGCAGCGAATACAGCGTCGCTGCCATTTTCCAGCACCGACTCGGTGGCTGCCCGCGCTACCGCAGGCGCGTCCAGCTCGCGGGTTTCACGGCTGACCAGAAAACCTACCCGGCGCCGCGCTTCGTCCAGGTCGCCCTGGCGCAACGCCTGAGCCACTGGCAGCACATGTTCGCCCAGGCTGCGCAGCCCCACAGCGCAGTACAACGCCAGCACATCGACCAGCCAGCCAATGCAGGGCAGCCAGGACAGCACCAGCGCCACCAGGGTCAGCGGCACCACCGCCAGAAACCAGGCGCTGACACCGTGGCTGCGCCAACCGCGGCCACCGGCATTCAGGCGCCGCTCCAGGTGATTGGCCATGTTGCCGAAAGCCACCAGTGGGTGGCGGCGCTGCGGCTCGCCCAGCAACGCATCCAGGGCCACGCCAGCCACGGTCAGCATAGCCACGCTCATTGGCACTCTCCCCATTGGTTTTCGAACAGCATTTCACTCAAGGGCCGCTGCTGAGCCCAGTTTTCCTGGACCAGCATGGGCGCCGGGTAGAACGCCGTAACCGGCCCCAGGCACAGCACTGCCACCGGTTTGGCCCCCGCCGGCATACCCAGCAGGTCCGCCAGGGCCTGCGGGTCGAACAGCGACACCCAGCCCATGCCCAGGCCTTCGCCACGTGCTGCCAGCCACAGGTTCTGAATGGCACAGGCCAGCGACGCCAGGTCCATTTCAGGGAGGGTACGGCGACCGAAGATGTGCGGCTCGCGGTTGTCCATCAAGGCCGCCACCAGCACCTCGGCACAGTCGTTGATGCCTTCCACCTTCAGTTTCATGAAATCGTCGGAGCGCTCGCCCAGGGCCTGGGCAGTACGCAGCCGCTCCGCCTCGACCAAGGCCTGGATCTGCCCGCGCAGTTCACGCCGGGTGATACGAATGAAACGCCAGGGCTGCATGAGCCCGACGCTCGGCGCCTGGTGAGCAGCGGCCAGCAGGCGAGCCAGCACAGCCGGCGCCACTTCCCCACCCGCGAAATGACGCATATCGCGGCGCTCGCCAATGGCTCGGTAGATGGCAGCGCGTTCGGCGGCGCTGAAGGCGTGTTCGCTCATGGCCGTAACAGTGCCGCCGCCGCAGGCGGGTTGGACGGGAAATAGAAATGCACATAGGAGGCGGTCAGCCGCCCGATCCGGTACACCGCTTCATTGCCGCGGCCGCCGTTGGGGCTCAGGCCGCGGGCAATCGGGTCCAGCCCGGTCGTGGTCAGGGAATGGTGGTAGGTGTGCCCGCGCAAGGTGCCTTCCGGCAACTCCACTGCCTGCAAGGCCAGGGCCGCCAAGCGCTTCTGCATGGTCGCCTCACCCGGCAGCAGGCCGAGCAGTTCGGCGCGCTCACCGGCCACGTCGGTCAACGCCTCGAGCAGGTACAGCATGCCGCCACATTCGGCCAGCAGCGGCTTGCCCTGGGCATGGTGGGCGCGGATCGCTGCGCACATCGGCGCGTTCGCCGCCAGCCCGTGATGGTGCAATTCGGGGTAGCCACCTGGCAGGTACAGGCTGTCTACCGCCGGCAGTTCGCGGTCGTGCAGCGGCGAGAAGAAGGCCAGTTGGGCACCCAGGCTGCGCAGCAGGTCGAGGTTGGCACCGTAGGTGAAGGCAAAAGCCTCGTCGCGTGCCACGCCGATACGCACACCGGCCAGCGAGGCTGCGCAGGCGTGTACTGCCGGCTCGGCAAAGCGCACCAGTGGCGGCAGCGCCGCATCGCAACTGGCCGCCAACGCTTCGGCGGCGGCGTCCAGGCGGGCATCGAGATCGTTCAGTTCGCTGGCCTGGACCAGACCCAGGTGCCGGCTGGGCAATTCGATGCCACGCTCGCGGGACAACCCGCCATACCAGCGCAAGCCTTCGGTCAGGCTGCCTTCCAGCAGCTGTGCGTGGCGCAGGCTGCCGACCCGGTTGGCCAGCACCCCGGCAAACGGCAGGTCGGCCTGGTAGCGCGCCAGGCCCAGGGCCAGCGCGCCGAAGGTCTGGGCCATGGCCGTGCCGTCGATCACGGCCAGCACCGGCACTCCGAAATGGCGTGCCAGGTCGGCACTGGAGGGGGTGCCATCGAACAACCCCATCACCCCTTCGATCAGGATCAGGTCGGCCTCCCCTGCCGCTTCCCACAACAGCCGGCGGCTTTCCTCCGCGCCGATCATCCACAGGTCCAGCTGGTACACCGGCGCGCCACTGGCCCGTTCCAGAATCATGGGGTCAAGAAAGTCCGGCCCGCACTTGAACACCCGCACCTTGCGCCCGCGGTTACGGTGCAGGCGGGCCAGTGCGGCGGTGACGGTGGTCTTGCCCTGGCCGGAGGCGGGAGCCGCGATCAGCACGGCTGGGCAGTGGCGCGCCTGGCTCACAGCTCTACGCCTTTCTGTGCGCGGATGCCGGCCTGGAAGGCATGCTTGAGCATGCCCATCTCGGTCACGGTGTCGGCCAGCTCGACCATTTCAGGCTTGGCCCCGCGGCCAGTGACGATCACATGCTGCATCGGCGGCCGGGCCTGGATGTCGGACAGGACCTGGTCAAGGTCGAGGTAGCCGTGCTTGAGGGCGATGTTCAGCTCGTCCAGCACCACGAACTGCACGCTGGGGTCCTGCAGCAGCTGACGGGACACCGCCCAGGCGGCTTCGGCGGCGACGATGTCGCGCTGGCGGTCCTGGGTTTCCCAGGTGAAGCCTTCGCCCATCACGTGGTAGCGCACCTGCTCGGGGAAGCGGCGGAAGAACAGCTCTTCACCGGTGCTGTTGCGGCCTTTGATGAACTGCACCACACCACACTGCATGCCATGGCCCAGGGCCCGCGCAAGCATGCCGAAGGCCGAGCTGCTCTTGCCTTTGCCATTGCCAGTCAGCACCAGCAGCAGGCCGCATTCGTTGGGGGAGTTGGCGATACGTTCGTCGATGACTGCCTTCTTGCGCTGCATGCGCGCCAAGTGGCGTTCGTCGCGTTCGGTGGGTTCGCTCATCAGGGTTCTCCGCTGGCTGTCACCACGGCAACGCGCGGCAATAAAGAGTAGGCAGGCAGACGGAGAACGCGCAGGGGCCATGGCAAGGGGCCACGGTGCACCGCGCATCACCCTCCGTGATGCCGTTGGCAGATATCAGGCCGGTCTCCGGGCTTGTGAGGGGGCCTTGGCCCTGGCCTGCGCGCCTTCCCGGGTAAACACCCAGTGGCCCTGCGCGGCCGCGACTCACCTACCGTTGCGGGGGCAGCGCCGGACTCGCGCCATGCTGGCGCCCACCGGCTTCCCAGTTTCACCCTGCCCAGTCGGGCTGGCAGGGCACCTGAAACACGCGCGAAGGTTAGAGGGTTGTACCGGGAGCGTCAATCGGAGTGGGCAGGGAGTGCGTACTTGCAAAGCGGCGACGCTGGCCAATTCTCCAGGCTGTGCCACACTGATAGCACATAGCCATCACGCTCGACTGTACGCCACCACAATGACAAAAGGAGAGTGCAGCATGCGAGGCCATCTCATCAACAACCCGAACCTGGAATTCCTTGGCCCGGTGCTGGAACGCTGGGTCGACTGCATTGACCGCTGCAACCAGTTTTACGGCGATGGCGAGGCACCTTACTGGCACGGCGCGGCTGCCAATGCCGGGGTGCTGGCAGCCGCGGCGTGGGAGGCTGAGCTGGCGGCATTACAGCAGTTTGCCGGCAAGAAGCAGCGCGATGAAGGCGACCATGAGGGGCGCTGCGATCTGTCGATCAGCAGTGCTGACCAAGTGCTGTACCTGAGCGTGGGTCAGCGGTGGCCAAGGCTGGCGAAGCTGGACATGGCAGCTGCATTGCAGGAAACCGCCGTGCGCGCCCGGCAGGTGGCCTACCCCAGCCAGTTGAAGGCGGGGGCTTTGTTCATCAGCCCATGGAAAGCTGGCCAGCACGCCAGCCCTGAAGAGTTGCAGGACATGGTCGACGACTTGCAGAAACACAGCGCGTGCGCGGTGGCCTGGTACTTCCCGTATGCGTACCGCAAGTTGCATAACGAGCTGGGGCAGTACTTTCCGGGGGTGGCGTTGTTGCTGAAGCAGGCTTGAAACAACGTGGGCGTTGAAACCGCATAGGTATTCGTTCGCGTAGGCGGCGCCGAGTCACCTTTCCGCCCTTACGGCGGGTTACTTTGGTCTTGGCCAAAGTAACCAAAGCCGCCCGCTCCCGTCATCCGGCCCCTACGCTGCGCTCCGGGGTTCCCTCGCTACGGGCATGCTCCTGAAGTCGCAATCTGCAGCGCCTGAACTACCGCGCGCTAAGAAGCAAAAGCAAAAAGCAGAAGCAACAACTGCGCTTTCGTGGGTTTCGCACCACGCAACCAAACCCCGCCCAGCTTTTGATCTGGCTGTTGATCTTGATCTTGATCTTGATCTTGATCTTCGCGACTTCAGGAGGCCGAGCGGAGGGCATGCGGAGGGAGGTGACGGGCATGGATGCCCGTCAAGCGCTGAGGCCCCAGGGACGGGGCCTGCAGCGCGTACTCCCGGGAGCATGCCCGTAGCGAGGGAACCCCGGAGCGCAGCGCAGGGGCCGGATGACGGGAGCGCAGCGTTTTTTGGTTACTTTTTGTCGCGTTTGACAAAAAGTGACTCGCCGTAAGGGCGAAAAGGTGACTTTGTGTCGCTATCGCAGCTGGAGTTATCGCGCTCTCAAAACCAGCGCTCAAGATTCCAAGCTCTGCAAAGGTGTGGGCGTTTACACCGCATAGGTATTCGTTCGCGGCGGCGGCGCCGAGTCACTTTTCCGCCCTTACGGCGGGTTACTTTGGTCTTGGCCAAAGTAACCAAAGCCGCCCGCTCCCGTCATCCGGCCCCTACGCTTCGCTCCGGGGTCCCCTCGCTACGGGCATGCTCCCGGGAGTACGCGCTGCAGGCCCCGTCCCTGGGGCCTCAGCGCTTGACGGGCATCCATGCCCGTCACCTCCCTCCGCATGCCCTTCGCTCGGCCTCCTGAAGTCGCAATCTGCGTCGCCTGTGCTACCGCGCGCTTAGAAGCAAAAGCAAAAAGCAGAAGCAACAGCAGCGCTTTAGTGGGTTTCGCATCACGCAACCAAACCCCGCACAGCTTTTGATCTGGCTGTTGATCTTGATCTTGATCTTGATCTTCGCGACTTCAGGAGGCCGAGCGGAGGGCATGCGGAGGGAGGTGACGGGCATGGATGCCCGTCAAGCGCTGAGGCCCCAAGGATGGGGCCTGCAGCGCGTACTCCCGGGAGCATGACCGTAGCGAGGGAACCCCGGAGCGCAGCGCAGGGGCCGGATGACGGGAGCGCAGCGTTTTTTGGTTACTTTTTGTCGCGTCTGACAAAAAGTGACTCGCCGTAAGGGCGAAAAGGTGACTATGCGTCTCTACCGCAGCTGGAGTTTTCACGCTACCAAAACCAGCGCTCAAGATCTCAAGCCTGCAAAAATGTGGGCGTTTACACCGCATAGGTATTCGTCCGCGTAGCAGAGGCCGCGATAAACCATCGGGAACCCTGCAAGCCCGGCCGACCTCTCACCCTCATGAGCCCGCAGCGGAGAACGCCGCCCATGAAACACCTCATGCCATGGCTGCTGGCCACCAGCCTGACCGCCTGCGGCGACACCGCCCTGCTGAGTGTAAACGACGGCACCGGCCCTTCGCCCCAGCTACCCGCCCCCGTACGCACGCCCCTGCCCACCGTGAACATCGCCCCAGCAGTAGGCTGGCGGGAACATGCAAAACCCACGGCAGCCCCCGGCCTTCAGGTGAACGCATTCGCCAGCGGCCTCGACCACCCCCGCTGGCTGTACCTGCTGCCAAACGGCGACGTTCTCGTGGCCGAGACCAATGCCCCACCCAAGCCGGATGACGCCAAGGGCCTGCGCGGCTGGGCCATGAAAAAGGTCATGGCGCGTGCAGGGGCTGGCGTACCCAGCGCCAACCGCATCACCTTACTGCGCGATGCCGATCACGATGGTTCGGCAGAAACCCAGGTGCCGTTCATCGAGGGGCTGAACTCACCGTTCGGCATGGCCTTGATAGGCGATGACCTCTACGTCGCCGACACCGACAAGCTGCTGCGTTTTCATTACCAAAGCGGCGCAACCCACATCACCGACAAAGGCCAGGTGGTAACCGCGCTACCCGGCGGCCCGCTGAACCACCACTGGACCAAGAACGTGATCGCCAGCCCTGATGGCAAACACCTTTACGTGACAGTCGGTTCAAACAGCAATGTCGCCGAGAACGGAATGGACAAGGAACAAGGGCGGGCAGCGATCTGGGAAGTGAACCCGGCCAACGGCCAGCACCGGTTGTTCGCCACCGGACTGCGCAACCCCAACGGCCTGGCCTGGGAGCCGAACACCGGCAGCCTGTGGACTGCCGTCAATGAACGCGACGAAATCGGCAGCGACCTGGTGCCCGATTACATCACCTCCGTGAAGGACGGCGGCTTTTATGGCTGGCCCTACAGTTACTACGGCCAGCATGTGGACAGCCGTGTGCAACCGCCCGCGCCGCAAAAGGTAGCCCAGGCGCTGGTCCCCGATTATGCCGTGGGGCCGCACACCGCCTCGCTGGGGCTGGCGTTCGCCGAACCGGGTGCGCTGCCTGCGCCATTCCAGCGCGGCGCGTTCGTCGGGCAACATGGCTCTTGGAACCGCAAGCCTCACAGTGGCTACAAGGTCATTTTCGTGCCGTTCGACCGCGCAGGCAAACCTGCAGGCAGCCCGGTGGACCTGCTGAGCGGCTTCCTGGATGAACAGGGCCAGGCCAAGGGGCGCCCGGTCGGTGTCATCAACGATGGACGCGGAGCGGTGCTGGTGGCAGACGATGTGGGCAACGTGGTCTGGCGGGTGAGCAAGGCAGCCGCCACTGCGCCGTAGCCCCGATCCCCTGCTATCAGGGGTTCTGCGCCAGGTGCCCTTGTGGAATCACCCGCTTGGCCTGCAGGTAGGCTTTGGCCCAGTAGCTGTTGGACAGGTAGTCCAAGCGCACGGTGCCACCCGTGGAAGGGGCATGCACAAAGCGCCCATCACCTACGTAGATACCTGCATGGCTGACTTGCGAGCCGCCACTGGTAGCGAAGAACACCAGGTCACCGGACTGCAACGCGTTGAGGTTTACGGTGGGCGCCCGCATGACGATCATCTCCCGCGTCGAGCGCGGCAGGCTGATGCCGGCGGCATCCCGGTAAACGTACTTGATCAGGCCGCTGCAATCGAAGCCGGAATCCGGCGTATTGCCACCCCAGCGGTAGGGCGTGCCCACCAGACCAATGGCGCGAATCAACACGTCATCGGCAACCGGCGAAGGGCTGGCCTGGCTATAGGAGGTGACCTGGGGCTTTATCACAGGGGCCGGCGCTGGGGCACGGCTGGAACAGGCAGCCAGCAAGGTTGCCAAGGAGAGGAATGCGAAGCGCGCCATCGTTGCCATGGCCATAACTTCCTGTCTGAGACCGCTGCGCCGCAGCTGAAAAGAGTTGAGAAATTAGATTAGACGCTTTCTGTAAATGCGCACGGCGGCGAGCTTTTTTTTCAAAAGCACCGCCGCCGTGGCAGGGTACAGCATTTTGCCATCAGTTGCGCGCGATGTTGGTCGGCGCCATGGCCAAGGCGCGCTTGGCTTCAATGAAGGTCTTGCTCCAGTAGCGGTCACCGAGGCTGTCGATGCGCACGCCACCGCTGCGGCGGCTGCTGGAGTGGATGAACTGGTTGTCACCCAGGTAGATGCCGGCATGGCTGACGCGACCGCGGCCATTGGTGCTGAAGAACAGCAGGTCACCTGGCTTGAGTTTGTTGCGCGCCACTTTCGGGGCATCGACGTTGATCATTTCACGCGTGGAGCGCGGCAGGGTCATGCCCGCCTCTTCGCGGAACAGGTAGCCGATGAAGCCACTGCAGTCGAAGCCGGACTTTTCCGAGGTACCGCCGAAGCGATAACGAGTGCCGATCAACGACATGCCGCGTTCCAGGATGCTGTCGGCCAGAACCGGCAGCTGGTAAGGCTTGCTGCTGGAGAACGACGCCAGGTCATCTTCGGTAGCCAGCTCTTCCGGTTCGCCGAATACCGACGAAGGCGAGGCTTGGGTTTTAACTGCCGCCTGAGCGGCGACAGGGGTGTGATCCTGGGGCTGGGAAACCGGGCCTTGGGCCGCGCAGCCAAAAAGCAGGGTCACGAGTGCGAGTGGCACGAGGGGTGCAAAGCGCTTCAGCATGGGCACGACCGTGTCTGTAATCCTTTAGAAGGGGGAAACTATGCCCTCTATCATGGCCATTTGCAAATTTTATCGAAAAAGATGTGACTTTTTCGTTTTGCTGCTCTGGCCCAAGGATTTCAGGGGGTTACCAGCCGAGGGTTTCCTTGAGGAAAGGGATGGTGAGCTTGCGTTGGGCCTGCAGCGATGCCTGGTCGAGGCGCTCGAGCAAGTCGAACAGCGCACTCATGCTGCGGGCACCGCGGGTAAGGATGAAATGCCCGACTTCGTCGGTGAGGTGCAGGCCGCGGCGCGAGGCACGCAGTTGTAGCGCACGCAGCTTGTCTTCATCGGACAGGCCACGCATCTGGAACACCAGGGCCAGGGTCAGCCGCGACTTCAGGTCAGGCAATTTCACCGGCAGTTCGCGCGGTGATGCCGAAGCGGCCAGCAACAGGCGTCGGCCGCTGTCACGCAGGCGGTTGAACAGGTGGAACATGGCCTCTTCCCAGTCTGGCTTGCCGGCGATCACATGCAGATCGTCTATGCAGACCAGTTCATACTGCGCCAGGTAGTCGAGCAGCCCTACGCCACGCTCGAGCAGTTGCGCCAGTGGCAGGTAGACCGCGGGCTCACCGCGCTGCTGGAAACGGTGCGTGGCGGCCTGCAGCAGGTGGCTGCGGCCAACACCCTGCTTGCCCCACAGGTAGATAAGGCTTTCGGTCCAGCCGGCGTCGGCTTCGCACAACCGCTCGACGTAGCCCAATGCCGCAGCATTGGCGCCCGGATAGTAGTTGATGAAGGTGGCGTCATCGCGCAGGCGCACACCCAGGGGCAACTGGATCGGTGGTTTCATGCTCGCGGGCAGTCGATGAGACCGCAGGGGGCCTTAGGTGAACAATCTGCAAAGTCTATACCCGCAACGCGGGGCGCACAATCGCGGCAATCGATAGCGCAAGCAAAATCAACAGGTTGCGCTGCAACCCCCGACACTGCGCCGCGACAGGAGCGCCCCTCATGAAGCCGCGACGCGGTGGCCGGGGTTACAGCTCTGGGTCGACCTCCCCGGCATACATGTCCGACTCTTTATAAAGATCATGCACATGCCGCAGGAGCACCATGATCACCGCCGCCACCGGCAACGCCAGCAATACCCCGGTAAAACCGAACAGCTCGCCCCCCGCGAGGATGGCGAAGATCACCGCCACCGGGTGCAAGCCGATGCGGTCACCCACCAGCAACGGAGTCAGCACCATGCCTTCCAGTGCCTGCCCGATGACGAACACCGCGACAATGCCCAGCATCGGGTACAGGTCGCCGCCAAACTGGAACAGCCCGGCCACCAGCGCCGCGCCGATGCCGATGATGAAACCCATGTACGGCACGATGGCCGCCAGGCCGGCGAGCATGCCGATCAGCAGGCCCAGTTCCAGGCCCACCAGCATCAGCCCCACCGAATAGATGATGCCCAACGCCACCATCACCAGCAGCTGCCCGCGAACGAAGGCCCCCAGTACTTCATGGCACTCGCCAGCCAGGCCGACTATCTGGGGTTCCTGTTGGCGGGGCAACAGGCTGCGCAGTTTGGCCATCATCAGGTCCCAGTCCCGCAGCAGGTAGAAGCCCACGACCGGAATCATCACCATGTTGGCCAGCCAGGCGATCAGCGCCAGGCTCGAAGCGGTCGCCTGTGACAACACCACCCCGACAATGTCGGTGGTCTGGCCCATGTGCTCGCTGATAGCCGACTTGATCTTGTCGAACTTCCAGAAACCATCGGCCAGGCCAAGCCGCTGCTGCACCCACGGCAAGGCCACGTGCTGCAACCAGTCAAGCATCTGCGGCGCCAGCTCGTACAAGCGCACCAGCTGCTTGGCCAGCATCGGCACCAGCACCAGCAACAACGCCATGAACAGCAAGGTGAACAGCGCGAACACCATCACCACACCCCATGTCCGCGACAGCCCGCGGCGCTCCAGCCAATCAACCAGCGGGTCGGCCAGGTAGGCCAGCAGAATACCGATCAGAAAGGGCGTGAGAATGTTGTGCAAGCTATAGAGCAGCACGACAACCAGCAGTATGGCGCCCAGCCAGATCCAGCGACGCAGGTCAGTCAATGTCAGTACTCCTTACCAACGGAAACGCAGGCCGTCGAACGGCGGGGGTGTAGGTTGAGGCTCGGTAGCCGGGGCCTGGCCACCCGTAGGCACCGGCGTGGCCGGTACTGCGGCGGTTTGTTCCACCGGCAGCTCCTGCAACTTGGCCAGGCCCAGCTGGGCACGCAATTGTTCACGGTTGCCGGTCACGCCGTAGGTCAGGGTGGTGCCGTCAGCCAACTGCAAGCGTGGGCCATAGGGTTCCAGCACCCGAGCCAACTCGGCGTAGCGCTGCAGGTTCATCCCCTGCACCTGCACCTGCAACTGGCTGCTGGCCCCCGGCCGGGTGACATAACGCGGTGCAAGGCGGTTGCCCACCGCCAGCATCACGGCATCAGCCAGTGCGGCCTGGTCGGCGCCCTCGGCGGTGCCCTGCTCGCGCTGGTCACCCAGCCACAGCTGCCATTTACCTTGCCACTTGCCATCGGCTTCCTGGGCATGCACCGCCAGCATGGCGTCGGCGCCGTAACGCTCGGCGGCCTCGCGCAGCGGCGCCGGGTCGCTGCCTTCGAGTTGCTTGGCATTGGCTACCAATTGCTCCTGCAGGTCGGCCAGCGGCAGGCGCAGCGGCAAACCGCGGTGCTGGGCGGCACGCCGCAGTGGCTGGGCACTGGGCTGGCCATCACCGACCAGGCTGCTGCCTTCGACACTGTCATTGAGCCACCAGCTGAGGATCGACGGCCGGTTGCTCCCCCACAAGGCCAGGCCGGCCTTGCGCAGTGCGCGCTCGGTACTGCCCGGGTCGAACTCGACCACAACCGATTCCGGCGGGCCCGCCTCGGTGCCGACCTGGTTGATGATTTGCTGCGGGTCTTTGCGCAGGCCCGCCAACCCTGGGCTTTGCACCGCCTTGGGGTCACCGGTCAGGCGCAGGATGAGGGTTTCGAGGGCCTTGCCGGTAGCGGCTGTACGCGCTTCGGCGCCCTGCCCCGCAAGCGGTTCGTGCACCTGGTAAAGGTCGGAGACGTTTTCAGCCATGGCGGCGGCCGACACAAGGGCCAGGCAACCGGCTGCCAGAATAGAGATCAAGCGCATCGAGGATTCCGTCCAGTCGTGCTTCAAGCCGTGAGCTTCACGCTACAAGCTTAATGCAGCGCCAACGCGGCGCTGCATTTTCTTACGGCCTGAGGCTCGCTGGTTGCAGCTTATACATATGCAACCCCATCAACCACCCCGGGCCATTTTTCAGCAATTTACCGGCCTGCCCGTCGGCCTGAGGATGGCCGCTGCCCGGCAACCCTGATAAAATCGCGCGCCTTCACAGACCACTGACGTTTCAGGCAGCCGTCGCTCACCCGCCGGCCTTGGCCGCCATGGTCGTTTTTAAGAATCCCTCCCTCCTAAAGGCCTGGATCAATGAGCAAGCAACCCTCCCTGAGCTACAAGGACGCCGGTGTAGACATCGACGCCGGCGAAGCACTGGTCGAACGCATCAAGGGCGTGGCAAAACGCACCGCACGCCCTGAAGTCATGGGTGGCCTGGGCGGCTTCGGCGCCCTTTGCGAGATCCCGGCCGGCTACAAGCAGCCGGTGCTGGTCTCCGGCACCGACGGCGTCGGCACCAAGCTGCGCCTGGCGCTGAACCTGAACAAGCATGACAGCATCGGCCAGGACCTGGTCGCCATGTGCGTCAACGACCTGGTGGTGTGCGGCGCCGAGCCGCTGTTCTTCCTCGACTACTACGCCACCGGCAAGCTCAATGTCGACGTGGCTGCCACCGTGGTCACCGGCATCGGTGCCGGTTGCGAACTGGCCGGCTGCTCGTTGGTCGGTGGTGAAACCGCCGAAATGCCTGGCATGTACGAAGGCGAAGACTACGACCTGGCCGGTTTCTGCGTGGGCGTGGTGGAAAAGGCCGACATCATCGACGGTTCCAAGGTTGCCACCGGCGATGCACTGATCGCCCTGCCGTCCTCCGGCCCGCACTCCAACGGCTACTCGCTGATCCGCAAGATCCTCGAAGTGTCGGCCACCGACATCGAGAACACCCAGCTGGGCGGCACCCCGCTGACCGACCTGCTGATGGCCCCGACCCGCATCTACGTCAAGCCGCTGCTGCAGCTGATCAAGAACACTGGCGCAGTCAAAGCCATGGCCCACATCACCGGTGGCGGCCTGCTCGACAACATCCCGCGCGTACTGCCGAAAAACGCCCAGGCCGTGGTAGACGTGGCCAGCTGGCAGCGCCCGGCGGTGTTCGACTTCCTGCAGGAAAAAGGCAACGTCGACGAGCACGAAATGCACCGCGTGCTGAACTGTGGCGTTGGCATGGTCATCTGCGTGGCCCAAGACCAGGTCGAAGCGGCCCTGAACGAACTGCGCGCCGCCGGTGAACAGCCATGGGTCATCGGCCACATCGCCGAAGCCGCCGAAGGCGCCGCCCAGGTCGAGCTGCAGAACCTCAAGGCACACTGATGCCGAGCAAGACCTGCAATGTAGTGGTACTGCTGTCGGGTTCCGGCAGCAACCTGCAAGCCATGATCGACAGTTGCCAAGGCCAGGACAGCCCGGTGCGCATTCGTGCGGTGGTCTCCAACCGCGCCGATGCCTTCGGCCTGCAACGCGCCGCAGCCGCCGGCATTGAAAGCGCCGTGCTTGACCACACCCGGTTCGACGGCCGTGAAGCCTTCGATGCAGCGCTGATGGCGCGCATCGACGGCTTTGCCCCGGACTTGGTAGTGCTGGCCGGGTTCATGCGCATCCTCAGTGGCGACTTCGTGCGCCACTATCAGGGCCGCCTGCTCAACATCCACCCGTCGTTGCTGCCTAAGTACAAAGGCCTGCATACCCACCGCCGGGCGCTGGAGGCAGGCGACGCCGAGCATGGCTGCAGCGTACACTTCGTGACTGAGGAACTCGATGGCGGCCCACTGGTCGTACAGGCAGTAGTGCCGGTGGCGCCAGACGACACCGTCGAAAGCCTGGCCCAGCGGGTTCACCAGCAGGAACACCTGATCTACCCGCTGGCAGTGCGCTGGTTTGCCGAAGGCCGGTTGCGCCTTGCTGAACAGGGTGCATTACTGGACGGCCAGCCGCTGGCGGCCAGCGGTCACTTGATTCGATCCTAGGAGAACTTATGCGTCGCGCCCTGCTCTTGGCTCTCGCCGTGCTCGCCCTGCCGCTCCAGGCAGCTGATCTGAAGCCCTTCTCGGCCAGCTACACCGCCGACTGGAAGCAGCTGCCCATGAGCGGCACCGCCGAGCGCAGCCTGGTCAAAAATGCCAACGGTACCTGGGACCTTAACTTCAAGGCTTCCATGATGATCGCCAGCCTGACCGAGCAAAGCACCCTGCGCCTGCAAAACGACACCCTGCTGCCACAGAAGTACCACTTTGAGCGTGGTGGCCTGGGCAAGGCCAAGAAGGTCGACCTGAACTTCGACTGGAACACCAAGAAGATCACCGGTAGCGACCGGGGCGACGCCATTACCCTGCCGCTCAACCGCGGGGTACTGGACAAGTCTTCCTACCAGCTGGCCTTGCAGCATGACGTGGCGGCAGGCAAGAAGAGCATGACTTACCAGGTAGTCGATGGCGACGAGATCGACAATTACGACTTCCGCGTGCTGGGCACTGAAAAAGTCACCACCAAGACCGGCCAGGTCGATGCGGTGAAGGTCGAGCGCGTGCGCGACCCAAGCCAGAGCAAGCGCATCACCGAGCTGTGGTTTGCCAAGAACTGGGACTACCTGCTGGTGCAACTGCGCCAGGTCGAGACCGATGGCAAGGAGTATGTGATCGTGCTGCAGGATGGTACGGTCGATGGCAAGCCGGTGAAGGGTAACTGAGCCAGCGTGGCCAGTGACATCCGATAGCCCCGCCTAGTGCGGGGCTTTTTTCTGCCCGGGTTTCTGGGTGGCCCGTACTGGCCCTATCGCCGGCAAGCCAGCTCCCACAGGGATCGCCTTAGGGCTGACAGGTGTTTGCCACAAGGTATGCAGCGCCTGTTAGAGCGAGCGCCGCCCGCGCGGCGCATCGCGAGCTGCGCTCGCTCCTACGTTTGTTTCGGGCCAATTATTCCTGTGGGATTCGCGCGCGAACGCCTTGGTGCATGCCTCAATATCGCGCCGTACAAACAAGGCGGCCGCGCGCGCCTGTCACAGGCGTTACTGGCCCGAAACAAACGTAGGAGCGAGCGCAGCTCGCGATTGCGCCGCGCGGGCGGCGCTCGATCTCACAGGCGCTGAAGATGCTCCGGCTACCCTTGCCAGGAACCATAGAATCTCCCACAGGTTCTATGCAAGGCTCAGGCTCCAGGAGGTCCCTGTGGGAGCTGGCTTGCCGGCGATAGGGCCAGCCCAGGCACTACACCTTTGAGCCTTCATGAAACTTGTTTCATGCCCGTTTTATTTACTTAGGCTGCTAACAAACTCTATAAAGAAGGTGTGCGACAGAGTGTCGCAGCCCTCTCAAGAAGTGGAGTTTAACGATGACAGTCCAAGTAACCGAACGCGACGAATCGAAAATGTCCCACGAAGGCGTGGCCGCTGGCGTACGCATCTGGGATGTGCACCAGCAAGGCCAACTGGTCGGCATGTTCCACAATGAACACGAGGCCCACCAGTATCGAGCAGAGCTCGAAAACCTGGAAAACCAGCGCACCACGCAATGACCAGACTCGTCATGAAAAACCCCGCCGAAGCGGGGTTTTTCGTATTTACCACATCAGATCGTCAGGGATCTTGTAGGCCGCGTACGGGTCATCTTCGTCCGCTTCCTCGACATGGGTGTTCAGCAACAGGATACGGCTGGGGTCGCGCTCCTGGATCTTCACCGCTGCTTCGCGCGGGATCACCTCGTAACCACCGGCATGGGCCACCACTGCCAGCGCACCGTTGCTCAGCTTGGTACGCATCAGCGCGTTGACGGCGATACGCTTGACCTTCTTGTCGTCAACGAAGTTGTAATAGTCCTCTGTGCTCAGCTTGGGCAGGCGCGTGGCTTCGATCAGTTGCTTGATCTGTGCGGCACGGGCCTTCTGCTCCGCCTTTTCCTGCTGCTGGCGGTTCAGCTCCTGGTCGCGCTTGACCTTTTCGGCCATGGCTTCCTTGGCCAGACGCTGCTGGCTGTCGTCGACGTCGACCTGGCCTTTGTGCTCCATGCGCTTCTGTTTCTTTTCAGCTTTGTTGGTCTGCGAGACCTGTTTCTGGTTGACCAGACCGGCTTTGAGCAATTGGTCGCGAAGGGAAAGGCTCATGAATGTTCACTCACTTATGCAACAGCTCAGCCGCAGCTGGGCAGGTTCTTTTCCTGACGCTTGGCTTCGCCCCACAGGGCGTCCAGCTCGTCAAGGTTACACGCTTCAATAGGGCGACCGCTGTCGCGCAATGCCTGTTCGATAAAGCGGAAACGCCGCTCGAACTTGCGATTGGCGCGGCGCAGGGCATTTTCCGGGTCTTGCTTGAGGTGGCGCGCCAGGTTCACGGCCGCGAACAGCAGGTCACCGACCTCATCTTCGAGCGCATCGGCATCGCCATCGGCCATGGCCTGTAGCACTTCGTCCAGTTCTTCACGGACCTTGTCCAGCACCGGCAGCGCTGCAGGCCAGTCGAAGCCGACCGTGGCCGCACGCTTTTGCAGTTTGGCCGCCCGCGACAGCGCCGGCAAGGTCGTGGGTACGTCGTCGAGCAGGGACAACTGCTCAGGCAGGCTTTTTTCCGCCCGTTCCTGGGCCTTGATTTCTTCCCAGCGCGACTTGACCTGGGCCTCGCTCAAGCGGGGGGTGTCCAGCGGCGCATACAGCTCACCCGTGGGGAACACATGCGGGTGGCGCCGAATGAGCTTGCGGGTGATGCTGTCGACCACGCCATCGAACTCGAAACGCCCCTCCTCCCTGGCCAGCTGGCTGTAGTAGACCACCTGGAACAGCAAGTCGCCCAGCTCACCCTGCAGGTGCTCGAAGTCACCGCGCTCGATGGTGTCGGCGACTTCGTAGGCCTCTTCGAGGGTATGCGGGACGATGCTCGCGTAGTTCTGCTGCAGGTCCCATGGGCAACCGTATTGCGGGTCGCGCAGGCGGGCCATGAGGTGCAGCAGGTCTTCGAGGGTGTAGGTCATTCAGGCAGGTCCTTCGGTGGTGGCTTCTTCGCAGGCTTGCCCGCTGCCACAGGGTGGATGCAGGTTTCGAAAACTGCACCGTACCTGTGGGAGCGGGCAAGCCCGCGAAGCAGGCGCCGCGGTCTCAAGGAGTACGGTTACGCCGCGTCTCGATGATGTTCGGCAACTGCGAGATGCGCCCCAACAACCGCCCCAGCGCGTCCAGGCCTGGAATTTCGATGGTCAGCGACATCAGCGCGGTGTTGTCTTCCTTGTTCGAGCGGGTGTTCACCGCCAGCACGTTGATCTTCTCGTTCAGTAGCACCTGCGACACATCGCGCAGCAACCCCGGGCGGTCGTAGGCACGGATGACGATGTCGACCGGGTAGGTCTGCACCGGTATCGGCCCCCAGCTCACCTGGATCATGCGCTCCGGTTCCTTGCCTGCCAGTTGCAGCACCGAGGCGCAATCCTGGCGGTGAATGCTCACGCCACGGCCTTGCGTGATGTAACCGACGATGGCATCGCCCGGCAGTGGCTGGCAGCAGCCGGCCATCTGCGTCAGCAGGTTGCCAACCCCCTGGATCTGGATGTCGCCACGCTTGCCGGATCGCGGCCCGGCAGGCTTGCGCGGCACCAGTTCGATCTGCTCGATGCGCTCGGGCTCCAGCAACTGCTGGGCAGCGTTGACCAGGTGCGCCAGGCGCAGGTCGCCAGCACCGAGCGAAGCGAACATGTCTTCGGCGGTCTTGACGTTGGTTTTCTCCGCCAGGCGCTCGAAGTCCACCTGCGGCAGGCCCAGGCGGCTGAGCTCCCGTTCGAGCAAGGTCTTGCCGGCGGCCACGTTCTGGTCGCGCGCCTGCAGCTTGAACCAGTGCACGATCTTGGCCCGGGCCCGCGACGTGGTGACATAGCCCAGGTTGGAGTTCAACCAGTCACGGCTCGGGTTGCCGTGCTTGCTGGTGATGATCTCGACCTGCTCGCCCGTCTGCAGGCTGTAGTTCAGCGGCACGATCCGGCCGTTGATCTTGGCGCCGCGGCAGTTGTGGCCGATTTCGGTGTGCACGCGGTAGGCGAAGTCCAGCGGTGTCGCACCCTTGGGCAGGTCGATGGCATGCCCGTCCGGGGTGAACACATAAACCCGGTCCGGCTCGATGTCGACCCGCAGTTGCTCGGCCAGGCCACCGATGTCGCCCAGCTCTTCGTGCCATTCCAGCACCTGGCGCAGCCAGGAGATCTTTTCTTCGTAGTGGTTGGAGCTTGGCTTGACGTCGGTACCTTTGTAGCGCCAGTGGGCGCACACGCCAAGCTCGGCTTCCTCGTGCATGCCGTGGGTACGGATCTGCACTTCCAGCACCTTGCCCTCAGGCCCGATTACCGCCGTGTGCAACGAGCGATAGCCGTTCTCCTTGGGGTTGGCGATGTAGTCGTCGAACTCTTTGGGGATGTGCCGCCACAAGGTGTGGACGATGCCCAGTGCGGTATAGCAGTCGCGAATTTCCGGCACCAGCACACGCACTGCGCGCACATCGTAGATCTGGCTGAATTCCAGGCCTTTGCGCTTCATCTTGCGCCAGATCGAATAGATGTGTTTTGCCCGGCCGCTGATGTCGGCTTTCACCCCGGTGGCCAGCAGTTCGTTCTGCAACTGGTTCATCACGTCGCTGATGAACCGCTCGCGGTCCAGCCGGCGCTCGTGCAGCAACTTGGCGATCTGTTTGTACTGCTCGGGCTCCAGGTAGCGGAAGGACAAGTCCTCCAGCTCCCACTTGATATGGCCGATACCCAGGCGGTGCGCCAACGGCGCATAGATGTCGAACACCTCACGCGCGACGCGCAGGCGTTTCTCATCGTCGGCCGCCTTGACCGCACGGATGGCGCAGGTCCGCTCGGCCAGCTTGATCAGCGCCACGCGTACGTCGTCGACCATGGCCACAAGCATCTTGCGCAGGTTTTCGACCTGCGCCTGCGAGCCCAGTACCAGCGACTGCCGCGGGCTGAGGCTGGCGCTGATGGCGGCCATGCGCAGCACGCCGTCGATCAGCTTCGAGACCACCGGCCCAAAGCGCTGGCTGACCTCGGCCAGCGTGACCTTCCCCTCGCGCACCGAACGGTAGATGACCGCGGCCACCAGCGAATCCTGGTCGAGCTTGAGGTCGGCGAGGATTTCGGCAATTTCCAGCCCTGCCTGAAAGCTGGACGTGCCGTCCGCCCAGGAATGCTTGGCGGGGTTGCCCTTTTTTTCGACCTCGTGAGCAAACTCGCAGGCTTCTTTCAGCGCTGCGCGATCCAGTGCCGAATCGACACTTACCACATGATCCAGCCATGCATCGAGATTGATACTGCCGTCCGTGTTGACCGGCTGGTGCACTCTCACCTGTACCATCTTGTTTTACCTTTCCATACAGCGCTGCACTCACGGCGGCGCTGGCGATCACCGTACAGCCACCCTTCCGTGGCGGCCGCACCAAGGGGCCAGTCAGCTAGCCCGCTTCGAATAACGCCATGGCCTCGACATGCGCCGTTTGAGGAAACATGTCGAGAATCCCGGCCCGTGTTAACCGGTACCCCTGGCCGGCCAGCACCTGGGCGTCTCGCGCCAGTGTGGCCGGGTTGCACGATACATAGACCAGCCTGCTGGCCTTGAGGCGGGCGATGCCTTGCACCACCTCGTAAGCACCGTCGCGCGGTGGGTCCAAGAGTACCGCAGAAAAGCCCTCGGCGGCCCATCCGGTGCCGGCCAATGGCTGCGATAAATCGGCCTGAAAAAACCGTGCGTTATGCACATTGTTGTTTCTGGCGTTGGCCGCGGCCCGATCGACCATGGCTTGCACACCTTCCACTGCCACCACTTCACGCGCCTGGCGTGCCAGCGGCAGGGCGAAGTTGCCCAGGCCGCAGAACAGGTCGAGCACCCGCTCATCGGCCTGCGGCGCAAGCCAGGCCAGCGCCTGCTCGATCATCGCCGTATTGACCTGGGCGTTGACCTGCACGAAGTCGCCAGGGCGCCAGGCCAGCTCAAGCTGCCACGGCGCCAGGGCAAAGCCCAATGGCGCCGCAGGTCCGACGGGCGCCGGTTCACCTTCGCCTTGCAGCCATAACTGCGCGTTGGCCTGCTCGCAGAACGCTTGCAACCGGGCCAGGTCCTGCGCCGGCAATGGCGCCACATGGCGCACCAGCAGCGCTTCGGCAGAGCCGCTGAACAGCTCCACATGGCCCAGGGCCTGCGGTTTTTCCAGCGAACGCAGCACGGTCGGCAGGTGGCGCAGAATCGACTGCAAGGGCTGTACCAGCACCGGGCAATCGTCGATGGCGATGATGTCCTGGCTGGCTTCGGCACGGAAGCCGACGTGCAGCTCACGCGCCTTGACGTCCCAGCGCACTGCCACGCGAGCACGGCGCCGGTAGCCGAACGCCGGCCCGCTAAGCGGCGGCGCGCAGGCGTCGGGCTGCACACCTGCCACCCGTTGCAGTTGTTCGGCCAAGGTCCGCTGCTTCAGCGCCAGTTGCGCCTCGTGCGGCAGGTGCTGCAGGGTGCAGCCACCACAGCGGCTGTAGTGCCGACAGGGCGCTTCACGGCGCTCGGGGCTGGCCTGCAGCACACGCTCCAGGCGGGCCTCGACCACCTTGCCGCGTGCATTGAGCACCCGCGCTTCCACGGCCTCACCGGCCAGGGCGCCACTGACGAACCAGGTACGCCCTTCATGGAAGGCAATGCCACGGCCGTCGCCGGCCAGGCGCTCGATGTCCAGGCGCTGCTTCTTGCCCACGGGGACCTGGGGGCTGCGGCTACCGCCGGCCGGCTGGAAGCGCAGGCCGCTGTTGGTTTTTTTCTTGGTCATTTAGCTGGGATCGAACAGGCCGGTGGACAGGTAACGGTCACCGCGGTCGCAAATGATCGCCACCATTACTGCATGCTCCACTTCACGGGACAGGCGCAGCATGGCGGCAACCGCACCACCGGAAGACACGCCGCAGAAAATGCCCTCTTCGCGGGCAAGGCGGCGGGTGGTGTCTTCGGCTTCCTGCTGCGACATGTCGACCACACGGTCTACGCGCGTGGCGTCGAAGATCTTCGGCAGGTACTCCTGCGGCCAACGGCGGATACCCGGGATGGCCGAACCTTCCATCGGTTGCAGGCCGATGATCTGCACCGCCGGGTTTTGCTCCTTGAGGTACTGCGAGCAGCCCATGATGGTGCCGGTGGTCCCCATGGAGCTGACGAAATGGGTGACGCTGCCCTGTGTCTGCTGCCAGATTTCCGGGCCGGTGCTGTTGTAGTGGGCAACCGGATTGTCACCGTTGGCGAACTGGTCCAGCACCAGGCCGCGGCCTTCACGCTGCAGCTTCTCGGCCAGGTCGCGGGCACCTTCCATGCCCTCTTCCTTGGTCACCAGAATCAGCTCGGCGCCGTAGGCGGTCATGGCCGCCTTGCGCTCAGCGGTGGAGTTGTCCGGCATGATCAGGATCATCTTGTAGCCCTTGATCGCCGCTGCCATCGCCAAGGCGATGCCGGTATTGCCGGAGGTGGCTTCGATCAGGGTGTCACCGGGCTTGATCTGGCCACGCAACTCGGCGCGGGTGATCATCGACAGGGCCGGGCGGTCCTTCACCGAGCCGGCGGGATTGTTACCTTCGAGCTTGAGCAGGAGGGTATTGCTGGTTTGGCCAGCAATGCGCTGCAGGCGAACCAGTGGCGTATTGCCGACGCAATCGGCGATGGTTGGGTACTGCAAGGTCATGGTGTATTTCACAATCCGGACGGCAGGGGCGCCTATCATACCGGCAAACCCTTCCCGGCCATATCACGCAATCTGTAGTGGATATAGCTACAGGCTATATGACGGGGGCTGCTGCACCGGCAACCTCATGCACAGGCGTAACCCGCGCTTGCCGTTCTGCGCCCACAGCGTGCCACCCTGGCGCTGGATGGCGCTGCGGGCAATGCTCAGCCCCAGGCCAAAGCCACCCATGCCGGGCCGCGAACCGTCCAGGCGCAAGAACGGCGCGAAAATCCGCTCCAGCTCATCGTCGCCCACGCCACCGCCCTCGTCTTCCAGCCACAGGCACCAGTAGCCACCTTCGCGCTGCCCACCCAAGCGCACGACACCGTCGGCCGGCGAATACCGAATGGCATTGCGCAGCAGGTTCTCCAGCGCCTGGGCCAAGTGGTTGAGGTTACCCTGCACCCAGCAACCGTCTGGTACTTCGCAACGTAACCGCGTGGGCGCCCAGCCACTTTCATAGCAGGCATTCTCGGCCAGCAGGTCCCACAAGGCCTGAACCTCGATCGGCTCCAGGTTCATCGGCGCACGCTCGGCGTCCTGCCAGGCCAGTTGCAGGGTTGCCTCGACCAGTTGCTGCATGCCGTCCAGTTCCCGGCCGAGGCGCTCGCGCAGGCGTTGCAGATCGGTTTCCCCGTCGCAAGCCACGCGCAAACGGCTCAGGGGGGTGTGCATTTCATGGGACAAGTCGCGCAGCAGCTGTTGTTGCAGGGTGACAGTGCCCTGTAGCCGCTCGGCCATCTGGTCGAAGGCGCGGGCCAGTTCCCCCAGCTCGTCGTGCCGGGCGGTGAGGCGCGAATCAAGGCGAGCCGAAAGCTGGTCGGCACGCCAGGCCCGGGCCTGCTCGCGCAGTTGGTTCAACGGCACGATCAGCATGCGGTACAGGCCCACGCACAGCAGCAAGGTGAACAGGCCCGGGATGATGCCGTTGGTGATGATGCGCCACAGCACGCGGTGCTGGTCCGGGTTGAAGCGCTTGGGCAGTTCGATCACCAGCATGCCCTGCTCGGGCGCACCGGGGAACGGGATGCGTAGCCACGGCTGCTCGACGCTGCGCCGGCTCATCGGCCAGTCGACCCCACGCAGGCGGGTCAGCCGCTGCATGATCTGCGGGTTGAGGGCCGCGCTGTCGAGCGGTTTCAGGTTGATATCGAGCACACCCACCCAGCCATGTTCACGCTGGTGCATCGCCGCCACCCACTGGTCCAGCCCGGCCCGACCACCGCTGCGCCAGGCCTGCTCGGCCTCGCTGGCATAGCCGCGCAAGGTCTGGCGCGCCGGCTCCGACAAGAAGGCGTTCTGCAGCTCCATGCGCTGGCCCCAGGTGTAGCTGAGGCCGATCATCAGCAGGCAGAAGCCGACCAGCAGGATGGCCAGTTTCCAGAACAGCGAATGGCGGTCGAGCATGCTATTGCGCCTCACCCACGCCGAACACGTAGCCCTTGCCCCATACGGTGCGGATCTGCAACCCCTGATAACCGATGCCCTTGAGCTTGCGGCGGATCTGGCTGACATGCATGTCCAGGCTGCGGTCGTGCCTCGAATAGCCACGTTGCAACACCTGCTGGTACAGGAACGCCTTGCTCAGCACTTCCTCCTGGTTGCGGTAAAGGGTGTCGAGCAGGCGAAACTCGCTGGGGGTCAGCCCGGCCAGACGGCCATCAAGGCGCACATCGCACAGGCCCTCGTCGAAGTGCAGCGCGCCCGCCTCTGCCGGCGGCTGCGGCGC
Organism: Pseudomonas sp. BJP69; assembly: GCF_007633355.1. Lineage (NCBI taxonomy): Bacteria > Pseudomonadati > Pseudomonadota > Gammaproteobacteria > Pseudomonadales > Pseudomonadaceae > Pseudomonas > Pseudomonas sp. BJP69. The sequence continues at coordinate 1,240,348 of NZ_CP041933.1, read as the reverse complement.
CTGGTAGCGGCGTTCGAGCGCTACACGGCGCAGGATCGCTTCAATGCGCACTTGCAGCTCAGCCATGCTGAAGGGTTTGGGCAGGTAGTCGTCGGCCCCGCGCTGAAAGCCGCTGATGCGGTCTGCCTCGGCGCCCAGCGCCGACATCAGAATCACCGGCGTGGTACTGCGCTGGCGTAACTGGGCCAGCGCATCCAGACCATTCAACCCAGGCAGCAGAATATCCATGAGCACCACGTCGAAGACCTGGCGGCCTGCCGTTTCCAGGCCCTCCAGGCCACTGCGGCACCAGGTGACGTGGAAGCCACCGCGCTGCAGCTCTTCATGCAGGTAGGCGCCCAGCACCGGGTCATCCTCAATGGCGAGGACACTGGAGTTGTGAATAGCTACAGGACTCATTGGCAACTGCCATGCATTCTCAATTACGCGATTATTGTGTATGTGCGCCCTGCCAGGCAACCGCGATACGACCCGTGCTGCAGGATCGGCGCAAAACACCGACTAAACAGATGCAATGGCGTGCTAGGCAGAGTAACGTCGCGTCTTGGCCGTCACCCACTGACGGTGGCCAGGCACATCACAGGAGGCGAGTGTGCTCGATCGTTTGGGAATCCGCAGCCGGGTCCTGCTGCTGGCACTGTTACCGGCAGGCCTGATGGCGCTGGTGCTGGGCAGTTATTTCACCTGGCTGCAACAAAACGACCTGCGCACCCAGTTACTGCAGCGCGGCAAGATGATCGCCGAACAGCTGGCGCCGCTGGCCGCCCCGGCCATGGCCCGGTTGGCGCCTGCGCAGCTGGAGCGCATCGCCGCGCAAACCCTGGAGCAGAGCGACGTGCGCTCGGTTGCCTTCCTGGCGCCGGACCGCACGCGCCTGGCCCATGCCGGGCCGAGCATGCTCAACCAGCCACCCAGCGGCGGCACCGGCACCCAGTTGCTGCAGCGCAGCGGCAATGACGCCACCCGCTACCTGATGCCCGTGTTCGGCCACCACCGGGACCTGGCCACCGAGGCCGTGCCTGCCGAAGCCGAGCGGCTGCTGGGCTGGGTCGAGATCGAGCTGTCCCACGATGGCACCCTGCTGCGCGGCTACCGCAACCTGTTCACCAGCCTGCTGCTGATCCTCGCCTGCCTGGTGCTCAGCGGCCTGCTGGCATTGCGCATGAGCCGCTCGATCAACGACCCCATCGAACGTATCAAGCACGCGGTCAACCAGCTCAAGGACGGCCACCTCGAAGAGCGCCTGCCGACCATGGGCAGCCATGAGCTGGACGAACTGGCGCGCGGCATCAACCGCATGGCCGAAACCCTGCACAACGCCCATGAAGAACTGCAGCACAGCATCGACCAGGCCACCGAGGACGTGCGCCAGAACCTGGAAACCATCGAAATCCAGAACATCGAGCTGGACATGGCGCGCAAGGAGGCACTGGAGGCCAGCCGCATCAAGTCGGAGTTCCTGGCCAACATGAGCCATGAGATCCGCACCCCGCTCAACGGCATTCTCGGCTTTACCCACCTGCTGCAGAAAAGCGAGATGACCCCGCGCCAGCTGGACTACCTGAGCACCATCGAAAAGTCTGCCGACAACCTGCTGGGCATCATCAACGAAATTCTCGATTTCTCCAAGATCGAGGCCGGCAAGCTGGTGCTGGACAGCATCCCGTTCAACCTGCGCGACCTGATCCAGGACACCCTGACCATTCTGGCCCCGGCCGCCCATGCCAAGCAGCTGGAACTGCTCAGCCTGGTCTACCGCGACACGCCCACGTCGCTGGTCGGTGACCCGCTGCGGCTCAAGCAAATCCTCACCAACCTGGTCAGCAACGCCATCAAGTTCACCCGCGAGGGCACCATTGTCGTGCGCGCCATGCTCGACGATGAGCATGAGGATCATGCCCAACTGCGCATCAGCGTGCAGGATACCGGCATCGGCCTGTCACCGCAGGACGTGCGTACACTGTTCCAGGCTTTCAGCCAGGCCGATAACTCGCTGGCCCGGCAGCCAGGTGGTACCGGCCTGGGCCTGGTGATTTCCAAGCGCCTGATCGAGCAGATGGGTGGCGAAATCGGCGTCGACAGCACCCCGGGCGAGGGCTCGCAGTTCTGGATCAGCCTGAACCTGCCCAAGGCGCACGACGATATCGAGGAACTACCGCTGCAAGCGCTGCTGGGTCGCCGTGCCGCCATCGTCGATAACCATGAACTGGCCCGGCAGGCCCTGGAGCACCAACTGCAAGACTGTGGCCTGAGTGTCAGCCTGTTCGCCACCTACGACCAGTTGCTGCAAGCCGTGCAGGCCGCCAGCCAGGCCGGGCAGCCATTCGAGCTGGCGGTGCTGGGCGCCAACCTGGGCAACCTGTCGCCAGAACAACTGGGCCGCTACCATCAACAGCTCGAACGCTACCATTGCCAGTGCGTGGTGCTGTGCCCGACCACCGAGCAGGCGCTGTACCACCCCTTCCTGCCCAACGGCCATGGCCAGTTGCTGTCCAAGCCTACCTGCACGCGCAAATTGCGCCGGCTGCTGCTGGAGCTGGTCCAGCCCCGCCGCCTGCAGGGCGAGGTGAACAGCCGCAACGGCCCGCGGCGGCCGAAAATACTGTGTGTCGACGACAACCCTGCGAATTTGCTGCTGGTGCAGACGCTGCTCGAGGACCTGGGTGCCGAAGTACTGGCGGTCGACAATGGCTATGCGGCACTGCAGGCCGTGCAGCAGGAACCCTTCGACCTGGTACTGATGGATGTGCAGATGCCCGGCATGGACGGCCGCGCCTGTACCGAACAGATTCGCCGCTGGGAAAACACCCAAAGTGGCAACCCATTGCCGATCGTCGCCCTCACCGCCCATGCCATGGCCAACGAGAAACGCGCATTGCTGCACGGCGGCATGGATGACTACCTGACCAAGCCGATCAGTGAACGGCAACTGGCACAGGTGGTGATGAAATGGACCGGTCTCAGCCTGGGCACGCCGCAGCAGGCGCCGGCTGAACCCACCGGCAACGGCGATGAACTCAAGGTGCTCGACCCGCAAGAAGGTTTACGCCTGGCAGCCGGAAAAGCGGACCTTGCCGCCGATATGCTGAACATGCTGCTGGCCTCGCTGGAGGCCGACCGCGAAGCCATCCGCGCCGCGCGCCTGGCCAATGACCATGAGGGCCTGATCGAACAGGTACACCGCCTGAACGGGGCTTCACGCTATTGCGGCGTGCCGCAGTTGCGCGCGGCGTGCCAGCGCAGTGAAACCTTGCTCAAGCAGGAAAGCCCGCAGGCCCAGCAGGCACTGGATGAACTGGATGCGGCGATCAGCCGCCTGGCAGCCCAGGCGCGGTCGAGCGCTTGAGCTCACTGCCAACAGCTACCCCGGACACGCCCGACAGAGGAACCCTGACCATGCGCGCGCTATTGTTCAGCAGCCAGCATTACGACCAGGAAAGCTTCACCCGAGCCGCCAGCGGTAACCCCCTGGACCTGCATTTCCAGCCTGCCCGCCTGAGCCTCGACACCGCAGCGCTGGCCGACGGCTACGAGGTTGTCTGCGCCTTCATCAATGACGAACTGGACGCCCCGGTACTGCAGCGCCTGGCCGACGGCGGTACGCGCCTGATCGCCCTGCGTTCGGCCGGCTACAACCACGTCGACCTGGCCGCTGCGCAACGCCTGGGCCTGGCCGTCGTGCGCGTACCCGCCTACTCACCGCACGCGGTGGCGGAGCACGCCGTGGCGCTGATCCTGGCGCTCAACCGGCGCCTGCACCGGGCCTACAACCGCACCCGTGAAGGGGACTTTACCCTGCATGGCCTGACCGGCTTCGACCTGCATGGCAAAACGGTCGGGGTCGTGGGTACCGGCCAGATCGGCGCAGCCTTCGCCCGCATCATGGCCGGTTTCGGCTGCCAGTTGCTGGCCTACGACCCCTACCCCAACCCGGAACTGCTGGCCCTCGGCGCGCGCTACCTGCCACTGCCCGAACTGCTACGCGAAGCGCGCATCATCAGCCTGCACTGCCCGTTGACCGAACACACCCGGCACCTGATCAACGCCCGGAGCCTGGCCGAAGTCCAGCATGGCGCCATGCTGATCAACACCGGCCGCGGCGCACTGGTCGACACCCCGGCACTGATCGACGCGCTGAAAAGCGGCCAGCTCGGCTACCTGGGGCTGGATGTCTATGAAGAGGAAGCCCAACTGTTCTTCGAGGACCGCTCCGACCTGCCGCTGCAAGACGATGTGCTGGCACGCCTGCTGACCTTTCCCAATGTCATCATCACCGCACATCAGGCGTTCCTGACCCGCGAGGCGCTGGCTGCGATCGCCACTACCACGCTGGACAACATCAACTGCTGGGCGGCAGGCAATCCACAGAATCTGGTCATGGGTTAATGCTAGGATACGCGGCATTTCTGGAGGACCCATGGTCGAGCACGATTTCCGCTATACCCTTTTCAACCCGCAACACACCCTGATCGAGTGCCGCGCCCTGGTGCCAGGCCGCTATCAGGTCACTGGCAACGGCGGTTCGATGCACAAAGGCGATACCCTGCTGGTGACCCTCAAAGGCAGCAAGGACCTGGCCATGCGCCTGACCGTGGAGAGCGTGCGCCACCTGATCAACCCGCGCGGCCAGTGGGTTGCCGTGGCCAGTGGCCCGGTGTTCAACGCGCTGGAAATCCTCAACTGGAAGGTTGAGTGCGACAACTGTGACGCCGCCCTGGACTTCGAGTTCGCCGTAGACGCCAAGCTGGGCAAGCAAGCCCGCCAGCCTGCTGCCAGCGCACGTATCGCCGAGCTGGGCTGGGCCAGCCGTGGCGACAAGCATGTGTGCCCGCGTTGCCAGGAGAGCGCCGAGTGAAGAATCTGCTGACCGGCGCGCTGATTGCCACCGGCCTGCTCGGCTGCGCTGCGCAACCTTCGAAGTTGCAGCAGGAGCGCAGCTATGTGCTGGAGTGGATTGGTGAGCGCCCGTTGATCGACTACAGCCACCTGACCCTGACCTTGGCCAGTGATGGCCGTGCCTATGGCAATGCCGGGTGCAACCACTGGTTTGCGCCCTACACGCTGGACGGCGAGCACCTGAGCTTCGGCAAGGTCGGCAAGACCCGCAAGCTGTGTGCGCCGGCGCTGATGGAGCAGGAAAAACGCTTCCTGCAGGCGCTGGAAACGGTGCAGCGCTGGGATGTGTCGCCCATCGAGCAACTGCGCTTCTGGCCGGCCGAGGGCAAGCCGCTGCGCTTCTGGCCTGAAGAAGGCTGAGCGCAGCTGCAAGCTTCAAGCTTCAAGCTTCAAGCTTCAAGCTTCAAGCTTCAAGAAAAAGCAGATCCTAGCACCGGCCTGCTTTTCTTGTAGCTTGTAGCTTGTAGCTTGTAGCTTGTAGCTTGTAGCTTGTAGCTTGTAGCTTGTCACCCCTGCTTCAGGGCCTTGATCCTGGCCTGCAGCCCTTCGAGGGTCTGTTCGCCCAGCAACTGCTCACGCACCTTGCCCTTGTCATCGATGATGTAGGTTACCGGCAACGCCTCGCTGCGCGGCAGGTCATAGCGCTCGGCCGGGTCCTGGGCCAGTACGGTGAACCCGATGCCCAGGGTTTCGGCGGCCTGCTTCAGGTCCTGGCCCTGCAAACCATCGAAATTCACCCCCACCACCTTGATACCCTCGGCCGCCCACTGCTTGGCCGCGGTATTGAGTTCCGGGATTTCAGTGCGGCACGGGCCGCACCATTCCGCCCAGTAATTGAGCACCAGCCAGTGCCCGTCGATCTGTTCGGCCTTAACCGTATTGCCGTGCTGGTCTACGCCATAATCGGCACCGCAACCACCGAGCATCAGGCTCGCGGTGATGGCCAGTACTGCTGCCAGACGCCTTGCCATGGGTCAATCCTTCTCGAGTTTTAAAGCAAACTGGTCAGTCGCTGCGGTTAGAATAGCCGCCACAACCAGCTGGATGCGACCCCACATGACTGACCTCACGCTCTATCATAACCCGCGCTGCTCAAAATCCCGCGGCGCGCTGGAACTGCTCGAAGCCCGTGGCCTAACCCCGGTCATCGTGCGCTACCTCGAGACCCCGCCAGACGCCGCCACGCTCAAGACCTTGCTCGGCAAGCTGGGCCTGGCCCCACGGCAGCTGCTGCGCACGGGTGAGGATGAATACAAGGCATTGAACCTGGCCGACCCTGCACTGACCGACGCACAGCTGATCGAGGCCATGGTCCAGCACCCCAAGCTGATCGAGCGGCCGATCCTGGATGCCGGTGACAAGGCGGTGATCGGTCGCCCACCAGAGAAAGTGCTGGAGATCCTGCCGTGAGCCAACCCTACATCCTGGTGCTTTACTACAGCCGCCATGGTGCCACCAGCGAAATGGCCAGGCACATCGCCCGCGGCATCGAGCTGGCCGGCATGGAAGCGCGCCTGCGCACGGTGCCGGCGATTTCCACCGAATGCGAAGCCGTGGCCCCGGACATTCCGGCCAGCGGCGCGCTGTACGCCACCCTCGACGACCTGCGCCACTGCGCCGGCCTGGTGCTGGGTAGCCCGACCCGCTTCGGCAACATGGCGGCGCCGCTCAAGTACTTCCTCGATGGCACCAGCAGTTTGTGGCTGGGCGGTGAACTGGTAGGCAAGCCCGCCGGTGTGTTCACGTCTACCGCCAGCCTGCACGGTGGCCAGGAAACCACGCTGCTGTCGATGATGCTGCCGCTGATGCACCACGGCATGCTGGTAATGGGCCTGCCCTACAGCGAATCGGCACTGCTGGAAACCCGCGGTGGTGGCACCCCTTATGGCGCCAGCCACCATGCCGGGGCAGACGGCAAGCGTGAACTCGACCCGCACGAGATCGCCCTGTGCCGCGCCCTTGGCCAACGCCTGGCGAGCACCGCCAAGGCCCTGGAGGCCGCGCGTGGCTAGGAAGCCCAAGGTGTTGCCGCCGCTGGCTTGGCTGGCACCGCGCTTGCGCCTGACGCGGGCGCTTAGCCTGGCATTTTTCTTTGGGCTGATTGCCCTGCTGGTGGTGAACAACCTGTGGTTCGCCAACCTGCATGGGGCTCGGGTCGAGGTGATCCTGGCGATCGAACTGGTGCCGCTGCTATTGCTGCTGCCGGGCATACTGCTGGGCAGCGCCCGGGCGCATGCCTGGACCTGCTTCGTGGTGAATATCTACTTCATCAAGGGCGTGCTGGCAGCCTTCGACCCGGCGCGGGCGGTGTTTGGCTGGGTTGAAGTGCTGGTCAGCCTGGGGCTGTTCATTGCCGGGCTGCTGTATGTGCGCTGGAAGTTCCAGCATGAGCGGCGCATGGCCGGCGAAGGCAGTTGAGTCAAGGGGCTGCCTTGCAGCCCAATCGCCGGCAAGCCAGCACAGGTCTGCACATGGCTTGAGGCTGATGCGGTCGAGGTGGGAGATTCTATGGTTCCTGGCAAGGGTAGCCGCTGCATCTTCAGTGCCTGTGAGATTGAGCGCCGCCCGCGCGGCGCATCGCGAGCTGCGCTCGCTCCTACGTTTGTTTCGGGCCAGTAACCCCTGTGCCAGATGCGCGCGGCCGCCTTGTTCGTACGACGCGATTTTGAGGCATGCGCCAAGGCGTTCGCGCGCAAATCCCACAGGAATAATTGGCCCGAAACAAACGTAGGAGCGAGCGCAGCTCGCGATGCGCCGCGCGGGCGGCGCTCGCTCTAACAGGCGCTGCATACCTTGTGGCAAACACCTGTCAGCCCTGATGCGATCCCCGTGGGAGCTGGCTTGCCGGCGATTGGGCCGCACAGCGGCCCCGGCATGCTCAATGGTTGACGGTATGCGCCAGCATCACCGACAACTGGCACAGCGGCCGCCCGCTTTCGGCGTGCCACTGGTTGAACACCTGCTGCACCAGCGCCAGGTCGCGCTGGCTGGTCGGCTGCTTGTCGATCACTTTTTGGGCAATCAGCGCCGCCGCCATATCCTCGGTCGGGACAAAGGTGTCCTTGCCAACCATGCGCAAGAACCGTGGCGCCGACAAACCGCCGAGCTGGTTGCCATGCTTGGCCAGGTACTTCCACAGCCCGACAATGTCGGTCACCGGCCAGTCGGCAACGAACGCGCCAAAACTGCCATGCACCTTGGCGATGTCCAGCACCATCTGTGCATTGCGTGGCACGCTCTTGAGTTTGCCCAGGTGGCGGATGATGCGCTGATCCTGCATCAGCCGCTCCAGGTGTTCGGCGCCCATCAACACCACTTTTTCCGGGTCGAAGCCGAAAAACACCTGCTCGAAGGCTGGCCACTTGGCATCCACCAGGCTGTGCTTGAGGCCAGCGCGAAATACACGCAGGGCCAAGGTCGACAAGTAGCGGTCGTCGCTGATCTGGCGCAGTTGCGCCGGCGTGCGCGGCTGCGGCAGGAAGGCTTCCAGCGCCTGGGCAGAGCCGAAGCGGTTCAGGCAGTACTCATGCAGCCACTGATAATCGCGCATAGGCCTAGATGTTCACCACGTCCAGGAAGCGCGGCGCCGCGTTTTCGTCGATCTTCAGGCTGGTGAAGTCGAACAGGTTGCGGTCGGCCAGCTGCGACGGCGCCACGTTCTGCAATGCACGGAAAATGCTCTCGGTACGGCCCGGGTGCTTGCGCTCCCACTCCACCAGCATGTCCTTGACCACCTGGCGCTGCAGGTTTTCCTGCGAGCCGCACAGGTTGCACGGGATGATCGGGAAGGCCTTCATGTCCGAGTAGGCCTGGATATCCTTCTCGCTGCAGTAGGCCAACGGGCGGATCACCACGTTGCGGCCATCGTCGGCACGCAGCTTCGGCGGCATGCCCTTGAGCGCGCCGTTGAAGAACATGTTGAGGAAGAAGGTTTCGACGATGTCGTCGCGGTGGTGCCCCAGCGCCATCTTGGTCGCACCGATTTCGTCGGCGAAGGTGTACAGCGTGCCACGGCGCAGGCGCGAGCACAGCGAACAGGTGGTCTTGCCCTCGGGCACCAGCTCCTTGACCACCGAGTAGGTGTCCTTCTCGACGATGTGGTACTCGACCCCCAGCGCCTTCAGGTACGCCGGCAGCACGTGCTCGGGGAACCCTGGTTGCTTCTGGTCCATGTTCACCGCAACGATCTCGAAGGTGATCGGCGCCACCTTCTGCAGGTGCAACAGAACATCGAGCATGGTGTAGCTGTCCTTGCCGCCGGACAGGCAGACCATGACCTTGTCGCCATCCTCGATCATGTTGTAGTCGGTGATGGCTTCGCCGGCGAGACGACGCAGGCGTTTTTGCAGTTTGTTCTGGTTGACCGAGAGGGTGCCCATAGCGCTTGAATCCGCGAGGTGTGACAAAAGGCGGCTATTTTACGCACAAACGCGCCCGCGCTGTAGGCATTCCGACAAAGACTTCAATGTAATCACCAGGGCGGGCGACAGCGCAATTTGCTCTAAAAAGCGCGATTTGTGCGGGTAACCGCTTCCTATACTGCCACATAAGGCCACATTACCGCTTGCTTCGGTGTTCGGCCTCGGGCCGCTTGCGCTCCATTTGGGGGCGTTTGGCAACATTGAGAGGAGTGACGGCATGATTCATCACGTTGTGGGGCTGTTTACCCATCCCGACCAGGAATGGCGGGAAATCCGTGGCGAAGAAGAATCCATCAGCCACATGTACCTGACGCACACCCTGATCCTTGCGGCGATTCCCGCAGTGTCCGCGTTCATCGGCACCACCCAGGTCGGCTGGGTGATCGGCGACCGGCCGGCCGTGATGCTGACCATGGAGAGTGCCCTGTGGATGAGCATCATGTCCTACCTGGCGATGCTGGCCGGGGTAGCGGTAATGGGCGCGTTCATCCACTGGATGGCCCGCACCTACGATGCCAACCCATCCATGGCCCAGTGCATAGCGTTCGCCACCTATACGGCCACCCCATTGTTCATCGGCGGCCTGGCGGCGCTGTACCCGCACTTGTGGCTGGGCATGCTGATCGGCACTGCGGCGGTCTGTTACACGGTGTACCTGCTGTACGTCGGCTTGCCGACCTTCATGAACATACCCGCTGACGAAGGCTTCCTGTTCTCCAGCTCGGTGCTGGCGGTGGGCCTGGTAGTGCTGGTGGCGATCATGGCCGCCACGGTGATCATCTGGGGACTGGGCGTGGGGCCGGTCTACACCAACTAGAACAGACTCGACCAACACCGGGGCATCAACCAGGGGCCGCCGCAAGGCGGCCCTTGGCTGAGCGCTGACCGGTGGCTCGGCACATGGCCCGAGGTTGCGGCATAATGATCGGGTCAGGAGAACCACCCCGCCATGCCCGAGCTGCTCAAGCAACGCGTCGAAACCTGTTACCAGCAAGCCGAAACCTTCTTCAAACGCCAGTTCCCGCGCCCGGAAATCAGCTTCAAGCTGCGCGGGCAAAAAGCCGGCGTCGCCCACCTGCACGAGAACCTGCTGCGTTTCAACCTGCAGTTGTACCGTGACAATCAGGAGGACTTTCTGCGCCAGACGGTCGCGCACGAAGTGGCGCACCTGGTGGCCCACCAATTGTTCGGTGACCGCATCCAGGCCCATGGCGAGGAATGGCAACTGATCATGCGCGGCGTGTACGAACTGCCGCCAAACCGCTGCCACAACTACGAGGTGCAACGGCGCGTGGTGACCCGTTACATCTACCGCTGCCCTTGCCCGCAGAGTGACTTCCCGTTTACCGCCCAGCGGCACAAGCTGGTACGCCAGGGCCGCCGTTACCTGTGCAAGCGTTGTCGGGAGATTCTGGTGTACAGCGGCGAGACCCGGGTTGAATAGGCCGGAACAGCCAATGGATAAATGCCTGTCAGTTAAGTAATTTGGGGCCGCTTTGCGACCCTTCGCGGGCACGCCCGCTCCTACAGGGAATCGCGCTTTTCTTGCGTTCAGCGCCAAACCTGTGGGAGCGGGCGTGCCCGCGAAGGGCTGCAAAGCAGCCCCAGTAACGCTTAACTGACAGGCATTAACCCGAGGGTCGCCTTCTTCGTACCTACCTGCGCCTTATTTCTCGACGAAGGCACGCTCGATCAGGTAGTCGCCCGGCTCGCGCATGCGCGGGGAGATCTTCAGGCCGAAGCTGTCCAGCACTTCGCTGGTCTCGTCGAGCATGCTCGGGCTACCGCAGATCATCGCACGGTCGTCCTGCGGGTTGATCGGCGGCAGGCCGATGTCGCTGAACAGCTTGCCGCTGCGCATCAGGTCGGTCAGGCGGCCCTGGTTCTCGAACGGCTCGCGAGTCACGGTCGGGTAGTAGATCAGTTTTTCGCGCACCGCCTCACCGAAGAACTCGTTCTGTGGCAGGTGCTCGGTGATGAATTCGCGGTAGGCCACTTCGTTCACGTAACGCACGCCGTGCACCAGGATCACTTTTTCGAAGCGCTCGTAGGTTTCCGGGTCCTGGATGACGCTCATGAACGGCGCCAGGCCAGTGCCGGTGCTCAGCAGGTACAGGTGCTTGCCTGGGTTCAGGTCGTCCAGTACCAGCGTGCCGGTAGGCTTCTTGCTGATGATGATCTCATCGCCTTCCTTCAGGTGCTGCAACTGCGAAGTCAGCGGGCCGTCCGGCACCTTGATGCTGAAGAACTCCAGGTGCTCTTCCCAGTTCGGCGAGGCGATGGAGTAGGCACGCATGAGCGGGCGGCCGCTTTCCTGCTGCAGGCCGATCATCACGAACTGACCGTTCTCGAAGCGCAGCCCCGGGTCGCGGGTGCACTTGAAGCTGAACAGGGTGTCGTTCCAGTGGTGCACACTGAGGACACGTTCGTGGTTCATGTTGCTCATCGATGGGGCTCCTGAAGAAAAACGCAGCGCGTGCAGCACGCACAGTTGCGCGATAGTTTAGGGGCAGCGACAATATCTGTTAACTGGATTATCAAGATATGTGTTATCGGTTATATCGATATGCGATTTACACTTCGTCAACTGCAAGTCTTCGTCGCGGTAGCCCAGCACCAGAGTGTCTCTCGCGCCGCTAGCCTGCTGGCCTTGTCGCAATCGGCCGCCAGCACCTCCATCACCGAACTGGAGCGGCAATCGAGCTGCCAACTGTTCGACCGCGCCGGCAAACGCCTGGCCCTCAACGCCCTCGGCCACCAGTTGTTGCCGCAGGCGGTCGCGCTGCTCGACCAGGCCAAGGAAATCGAAGACCTGCTCAATGGCAAGTCCGGTTTCGGCTCACTGGCGGTCGGCGCCACGCTCACCATTGGCAACTACCTGGCCACCCTGTTGATCGGCAGCTACATGCAGACCCACCCTGAGAGCCAGGTGAAGCTGCATGTCCAGAACACCGTGCATATCGTGCAGCAGGTTGCTCATTACGAAATTGATCTGGGTCTGATCGAAGGTGACTGCAACCACCCCGACCTGGAGGTCCAGCCTTGGGTGGAGGACGAACTGGTGGTGTTCTGCGCGCCCCAGCACCCGCTGGCCAAGCTGGGCCGTGCCGATATCGAAAGCCTGTCGCAGGAAGCGTGGATCCTGCGCGAACAAGGCTCGGGGACGCGCCTGACCTTCGACCAGGCCATGCGCCACCACCGCGCCAACCTCAACATCCGCCTGGAACTGGAGCACACCGAGGCGATCAAGCGTGCAGTGGAATCGGGGTTGGGTATCGGCTGCATTTCACGCCTGGCCCTGCGGGACGCCTTTCGCCGTGGCAGCCTGGTACCGGTGGAAACCCCGGAGCTGGACCTGATGCGCCAGTTCTACTTCATCTGGCACAAGCAGAAGTACCAGACCTCGGCCATGCGCGAATTTCTGGAGCTCTGCCGCAACTTCACCGCGGGCTTCACCCGCAGCGACGAAATCGTGTTGCCCCCGATCGCTTAAAGCAGGATCACCCCCCACACCAGCGCCACCATGCTCAGCGCCACCAGCTGTGCGGCGCTGCCCATGTCCTTGGCGTTTTTCGACAGCGGGTGGCGCTCCAGCGAAATGCGATCGATAGCAGCCTCGATCGCAGAGTTGAACAGCTCGACAATCAACCCCAGCAGGCACACGGCGATCATGATCGCCCGCTCTGCACGGCTGACCGGCAGCCAGAACGCCACCGGGATCAGCAGCACGTTAAGCAGCACCAGTTGGCGGAATGCCGCCTCGCCCTTGAAGGCCGCGCGCAGGCCGTCCAGCGAATAGCCAGCGGCGTTGAAGATACGTTTGAGGCCGGTCTGGCCTTTGAATGGCGATGTCATGTGAGTCATTTCACAACAGAAGGCCGGCAGGCTAGACCGGCTCAGGTCAAAAAAGCGTGAAGCCGCACGCGTCAGTGGCTGGCAACTGATTCAAGTTGTTGCAACAGCAGCGCAGCCTGGGTGCGGGTGCGCACCCCCAGTTTACGGAAAATCGCCGTGACGTGGGCCTTGATGGTGGCTTCCGAGACATTCAGCTCGTAGGCAATCTGCTTGTTCAGCAGGCCTTCGCAGACCATGGTCAGTACCCGGAACTGCTGCGGGGTGAGGCTGGCCAGGCCTTCACTGGCGGCCTTGGCCTCGGCCGAAACATCGACCTTCTCGAACGCCTGCGGCGGCCACCAGACTTCGCCGTCGAGCACTTTGCGCACCGCATCCTGGATCACTTCCAGCGGGCTGGACTTGGGAATGAAGCCACTGGCGCCAAATTCGCGGGATTTGACCACCACGGCGGCCTCCTCCTGCGCCGAAACCATCACCACGGGAATTTGCGGGTATTGCCCGCGCAGCAGCACCAGCCCGGAAAAACCGTAGGCACCCGGCATGTTCAGGTCGAGGAGCACGAGGTCCCAGTCGGCTTTTTCGCTCAACCGCACCTCCAGCTCGGCAATGCTCGCGACCTCGACCAGGCGAACGTCCGGGCCAAGGCCGAGGGTAACGGCCTGGCGCAGGGCGCCGCGAAACAGCGGGTGGTCATCGGCAATCAGGATTTCGTAAGTGGCCATCGATCTAAGGATCCTGTTCTGTCCCGGGCACTGGGGTAGGCAAGTGCCCGACGGGGAATCGGCGCCAAGCATGCCGAGCACGGTCAAGGGTGGTCAAGCCAACCGCCTTGCCGCCTCGCCCACCCTGGCCGCCAGCCCCGTCATTATGAACCAAAGCCGGGTGGGTGCCCCTTGGACTATAGGAAGGTATGCAAACGCTGATGGGTCTCGTCCTGCTCGTCCAGCGGCAGGCGCCGCTTGCCACTGAGGTAATGCAGGCTGAATACATCCAGGTAGGCATCCAGCGCCTGCGACGCCAGGCTATCGCCGGCCAGCTCCAGGCACATGGCTGCAACTTCTGCGGTGCAGAAGTGATCATCGCGCTTGGAGCGGCGCAGGCGGTAGCGTGACATCTGTTCGGCCTGCAGGCTCAACACCGGGAACCGGTCCAGGTAGGGGCTTTTGCGGAACATCTTGCGCGCCTCGGTCCAGGTGGCATCCAGCAGGATGAACAGCGGGCGCTTGCCCGGCTCACGCACCACCTCGCTGACCACCCGCTGCGGGGCGACGAACTCACCTGGGAAAACGATGTAAGGCTGCCAGTGCGGGTCGTCGAGCAGGGCCAGCAGGCGCTCGTCAACCGAGGTGCGCAGCCAGCCGAACGCCGAGGTATCTTCGATCAGGTCGGCAATCAGCCAGCCGGTATTGGTGGGTTTCAGTGGCTCGGTGTCGTGCATCAGCAGGCACATGCCGGCGTCGGCCTGCACGCGGGGCTTCCAGGCGCACAGGCAATGGCTGGCAATGACCCGGCAATCCGGGCAACGCTCGGCCCGCGACCCTCGGGCAATAAAAGGCTTGTTGCTGCGGGCCAGGCGCTCGGCACGCAGGCGCGCTACCGCATGGCTCATGCCGGCAGGCCTGTGGAAAGATGGGAAATGGGCACAAGGATGGCTCTGGGAAAACAAGGGCACCAGTTTACCAGAATCCTTATAATCGGGCTTTCCCGTACCCTTGGGCTACCGCCAGCCCAGGGTTGACGGAACGCCGTCGACCCGCGCATGTCAAAGCGCCAGTCATCGAACCAGGAGATACCCATGCTGCGCCTTATCGCCCCCGCCCTGAGCCTGATGCTTGCCCTGCCCCTGGCAGCCCAGGCGGCTTCCAAACAGGACTACGACCTGAACAAGATGCTGGAAAAGGTCGCCAAAGAGAGCAGCGTCGGCACCCCACGTGCCATCAATGAAGACATCCTCGACCAGGGTTACACCGTGGAAGGCAAGGCGCTGGTCAACCACCTCAGCGTGCGCCAGAGCCACGCCGAACGCATGCAGGCCAACCCTGCACAGGTGCGCAGCCAATTGGGCGACAGCGTGTGCCGCAACAACGGTTTCCGCAACCTGATGTCCAAGGGCGCGGTGATGGTTTACCGGTTCACCGTCTACAAAACCAACCAGCCGATCATGGACCAGGCCTTCGACAATGCCAGCTGCGTTGCCGGCAACAAGAAGAAGTAAACGCCGCGCCCAGGCTACACCTGGTTTTCCTCCCGTGCGCGCCAGTGCCCCTCGGCAGCTTCGGCGCGCATCTCGGCCAATAGCGCCTGCACGTAGCGCGACTGGCATTCCAGGCCTGCGAGCCGGCGCTGGCACTCGGCCTCCAGGCTCAGGTGATGTACCTGGGCGGCACGTTCCAGTTGCTGGTAGAGCTGCAGGTCCACTTCGATGACCAAGCGATGCATACCGCCACCTCCCGCATCGATACGTTTCGCTTTACCAGTTAACCAAACCCCTGCCGCCATTGGCCACGTGCCGACGGGTGGCGCTGGCAATCCCCCCGGCACGATCGGCCGCCACGGTCTAGATTGAGGTTTAGAGGTATTGGTGCAGAAGGAGACGTTGCATGCCTTACCAATCGAACGAATCGCTGTTCAGCCACTTCCAGGACAACCATATCGACCTGAGCCACATCGACGCCCAATTGCAACTGGTTGCACCCGACAGCCCTAACCTGCCGCTGTACCGTGACATGATGCTGACCATCCTGCGCATGGCCCACGATGACAGTGACCGCTGGAGCGCCAAGATCACCCTGCAGGCCTTGCGCGAACTGGACCAGTCGTTCCGCACCCTGCAGCGCTACAAGAGCCGCCGCAAGGTGACCGTGTTCGGCTCGGCGCGTACGCCGCTGGAACACCCGATGTATGCACTGGCCCGTGAACTGGGCGCTACCCTGGCGCGCTCGGACCTGATGGTCATCACCGGCGCAGGCGGCGGCATCATGGCTGCAGCCCACGAAGGCGCCGGCAGCGCCCACAGCCTGGGCTTCAACATCACCCTGCCTTTTGAACAGCATGCCAACCCTACGGTGGACGGCACCGACAAGCTGCTGCCTTTCCACTTCTTCTTCATCCGCAAACTGTTCTTCGTCAAGGAGGCCGACGCCCTGGTGCTCTGCCCGGGCGGCTTCGGCACCCTCGATGAGGCGCTGGAAGTGCTGACCCTGATCCAGACCGGCAAAAGCCCGCTGGTCCCCGTGGTATTGCTGGACTCACCGGGCGGCAGCTTCTGGCGTGATTGCCTGGGCTTCATCAGCCGCCAACTGGAGGACAATCATTACATTCTGCCCAGCGACCTGAAGCTGGTGCGCCTGGTGCACAGTGCCGAGGAGGCGGTGGAGGAAATCAACCAGTTCTACCGCAACTATCACTCCAGCCGCTGGTTGAACAGCCAGTTCGTGATCCGCATGCATCACGCCCTGAGCGAGGCGGCGCTGTCTGACATCGAGGAAGGCTTTGCTGACCTGCGCCTGAGCGGCAAGTACCACCAGCAAGCAGACAGCAGCGCCGAACATGAGTTGGGGGACTACAGCCACCTGACCCGTTTGTCGTTCGCCTTCAATGGCCGAAACCAAGGGCGCCTGCGCGAACTGGTGGACTTTATCAACCTGCCGGAGAACTGGGCCAAGCCACAGCCCATGCATACCACGCAGCGGGCCAGGGAGGCGTTGAAGGCCAGCTGATCAGGCACTAGGGGCAGCGCGCTGGAGAGTACCGGCGTTGCCGATGTTCGCGGCTGAGGCCGCTGCTACGGGGATTGTTGCGAGGTCTGCGGCGGCTAGTAATCGTCGAGGTCTCGCCCGCTGAGCAAGCGGCCGATCATGTCCATGGTGAAGCCCCGATAGGCGAGAAAACGGGTTTGCTGGGCGCGGCTGCGCGGGTCCTGCGGGCGTTGCCCGGCGAACTTGCGCTGCCATACATCCCGCATGCGTTCGGCCCAATCCACGCCGCTTTCACGCAGCGCCTGCTCAATGTCGGCGCGCAGCAAACCACGCTGCCCCAGCTCTTCACGAATACGTGCTGGGCCATAGCCAGATCCGGAACGGTAACGAATGAAGCTCTCGAGGTAACGGGCTTCACTCAGCAGACCCTCTTCGGTGAGCCGGTCGAGCTCTGGCTCGATCAGCTCATCGGAGGCACCGCGCTGACGCAACTTGCGCGTCAGCTCGACGCGACCATGCTCACGTCGCGCAAGCAGGTCCATGGCTGTCCGCCGAATGGCGACGGGGGTGTCGAGTACGGCGGACATGTTCAGCTATAAACCACGCGATCAATAACCGGCTTCAGCGTCGACCATGTCGTCGGCACCCGCTTCGACAGCGGCAGCTTTACCGGCTGCGGCTACAGCGCCAGCGTTCAGCAGCTTCTCACGGATCTGCCTCTCGATCTCGGTACCGATAGCCGGGTTTTCCGCCAGGTACTTGGCCGCGTTGGCTTTACCTTGGCCGATCTTGTTGCCCTGGTAGGCATACCAGGCACCGGACTTCTCGACCAGGCCTTGGGCAACGCCCAAGTCGATGATCTCACCGTTACGGTAGATACCCTTGCCGTAGAGGATCTGGAACTCGGCCTGACGGAACGGAGGCGAGACCTTGTTCTTGACGATCTTGACGCGGGTTTCGCTGCCGACCACCTCGTCGCCTTCCTTGACAGCGCCGGTGCGGCGGATGTCCAGACGCACAGAGGCGTAGAACTTCAGGGCGTTACCACCGGTGGTGGTTTCCGGGCTACCGAACATGACGCCGATCTTCATGCGGATCTGGTTGATGAAGATGACCAGGCAGTTGGCGTTCTTGATGTTACCGGTGATCTTGCGCAGCGCCTGGGACATCAGGCGAGCCTGCAGGCCCACGTGCATGTCGCCCATTTCGCCTTCGATCTCGGCCTTGGGTACCAGCGCGGCCACCGAGTCGACAATGATCACGTCAACTGCGTTGGAACGCACCAGCATGTCGGTGATTTCCAGGGCCTGCTCACCCGTGTCCGGCTGCGAGACCAGCAGGTCGTCGACATTGACGCCCAGCTTGCCGGCATATTCAGGGTCGAGTGCGTGCTCGGCGTCGACGAAGGCGCAGGTGGCGCCATTCTTCTGGGCTTCGGCGATGACCGACAGGGTCAGCGTGGTCTTACCCGACGATTCCGGACCGTAGATCTCGACGATACGGCCCTTTGGCAGACCACCAATGCCCAAGGCAATGTCCAGGCCCAGAGAGCCGGTAGAGATGGCCGGGATAGCCTGGCGCTCGTGGTCGCCCATGCGCATTACCGCGCCTTTACCGAATTGACGTTCGATCTGACCCAGGGCCGCAGCCAAGGCGCGCTTCTTGTTGTCGTCCATTGAAATCCTCACGTGTTCGACGGGCCCTGACGGCCGCAATACCTGTATAAGTAGCCAGTATTATTCCACAGGCTAGCGCTGGCGCAAACCCCTGTCTTCGATTTCCTCGCCAGCAAGCTGTAACAAGCCGTCTAACGCGGCGCTCACCGTCTGTCGGCGCACCGCTTCGCGGTCGCCGTCGAACTGCCGCCGCTGGCTGATCACCCGACTGCCGTTGCCCCAGGCCAGCCACACGGTACCCACGGGTTTGGCCGGCGAGCCGCCATCCGGCCCCGCCACCCCGCTTACCGCCACGGCAAAGCGCGCGCCGCTGGCCGCCTGGGCGCCGCGGACCATGGCCTCGACCACCTCCTGGCTGACCGCCCCCACCTGCCCGAACAGCGCCTCGGGCACCCCCAGCTGGCGGGTTTTCTGGGCATTGGAGTACGTCACGTAACCGGCCTCGAACCAGGCGGAGCTACCGGGGATGCGCGTGATGGCTTGCGCGATGCCGCCGCCCGTGCAGGACTCGGCAGTGGTCACTTGGGCATCCAAACGGCGCAGATGTTCACCCAAACGGGCGGCAAGCAGGGTGATCGGGTCCATGTCGGGCTCCTCCAGGGCGGCCCTCTACCCTACCACCCTGCCGGCAACCTGGCTCAGGAAACCTGCAGCAGCGCAGCGGCCTGCAGCGGCTGCCGGTCACTGTTCCGTGCGTGCCTGCATCTCGCGAAAAAAGCCTGTACCATTGCCGGTTTACCGCCAACCAGATCACCCGCTGTAAGGCCCTGAATGTCTGATCTCTCCGCACACACCCCGATTGTGCCGGAGTAGGCATGCGAAAAGGCCGCCAAGCCCCGGAACACGGGGGATTGAGCGCCTCTCGCCTTCCAGTATTAGCGTATGCATTGGCATAGGCTGGCATGGAATGGCGCATGGTTTGCCCCATTTTTGCCCCATGAGTACCCCCCAAAGGCCGAGCTGAGGGAGTTACAAGTCTCTTTCCTGGGGCGCCACGGAAGGGCGATGATGGATTGGGCAGGCCATAGTCAAAAGCCTTGATATGCAAGACCTCTAGGGCCAAGCATCCACGTCAGTACCAATTTTGTACCAATCCTTGCCTTAATAAGGGGCAAAACCATATTTTTGCCAGGCTTCCCGTTCTTGCTCCATTCGGACAGCTTTGATCTTGAGGGCGTTGACCACCCAGTTAATGCTCTAAATTCCCCCTACGAATGTCCGCTCATTCGCCGACTCGGTTACCATCGACCCCAAACAAACACAAATGATCTGCATGGTTCTGCTCAGCACCAGCCACTCGAAATCTTTGGCCACATTTGCGTCTCCTATAAACAGCTCAATTTCCTGTAGAAGCTCCATGAGTAGCTTCCTACCCAATCTATCCTTGCTCTTCTGAGACTTTGTCCGATACGCTACAGTGCCAAGCCGACCAACTTGACAGGATAATCACACCACTCCAGGTTATACAGCCATGCCTAATAGCCATATTAAAGAATTTGCCTTAGAGTATTGCCTTTCTTCTATACCGCCACAATACGCAGTACTTATAAAAGGCGCATGGGGCAGCGGAAAAAGCTGGTTTATCCAAGATTTAATTAAAGCCCTCCATTTGAAGAATGGACGCGAGCTATACGTCAGCTTGTACGGACTCAACTCATTTTCTGCAATCGAAGATGAATTCTACAGAAAGCTCCACCCGATCCTTTCTAGCAAAGGCATGGAAATAGCGGGAAAAATCCTTAAAGGTACGCTCAAAGCTACATTGAAGGTCGACCTTAATTCAGATGGACATAATGATGGATCGATAAGCACTTCCATCCCCAACCTAAACCTTCCAGACTATCTGAAAAACACTACCGGCTTAGTGCTAATTTTTGATGACATCGAGCGCTGCTCTATAAACCTGCCAGACCTGTTAGGCTATATAAATCACTTCGTCGAGCATCAAGATTATAAAGTAATACTAGTTGCCAACGAAGACGAACTAAAAAAAGAAGAAAAATACAAATCAATTAAAGAAAAATTAATTGGCAAAATATTTGAAATCACACCTCAAATTGAGGATGCCCTGGATAGCTTCATCGAAGAATCCCAAATTAGGCCATTTTACGAATCACATCGAGGCCTAATTAAAGACACTCACATCCAATCACAATATAGAAATCTTCGCCACTTACGCCAAGCGCTTTTAGATTTCGCCAAAATTGAGCGAAGACTACCGGACGAGATTAGCGATCACCATGACTTAATGGCGCACTTTCTTCAAATCTTTCTTATCTTCACCTTTGAAATTCGCCATGGCAATTTTACCGCCAGCGACATCGACAATGCACATAACACCTATATTAATTATCAGGTTAGGCAATACTTTAATAAGGGATCTGAAGAGCAAAAGCCACCTATTGCACAGCTAAAAGAAAAGTATCAAACCTTGAACCTGCATAACACGCTAATAGGGGCCGACGAGTGGATCAACTTACTCGACAAAGGAATTATTAATCACGAAATTATTATCACGCAACTAAAAAACTCCAAATATCTTATCTCTGAAGACACCCCAAACTGGATAAGGCTATGGAATTTCTGGAATCATACCGATGGCGAATTTATTTCTTTAGCAGACGCCGTATGGAAAGAACTGAAAAACTTGGAGTTCAGCTCAGTACCCGAAATAAAGCACGTAATAGGCATGATGCTCTATTTCAGTAAGGAGGGATTGATATCAAACACCTCCGAAAATATTATCTCAACAGGCATGAGGTGCATCAGGCACTTGCGTGAAAAGGGAGAGCTCGATCAAAAATCAGGCACCCCGTTTAGAGAAGACGAATCCGCAATGGGCATGCAGTTCCTAAGCCATGACACAGACGAATTTAAAGAATTCTGCAAGCAAATCCGGAACGAGCAAGAGCAAGCTTTCCATGCCACCCTACCCCTATTAGGCAAAGAGCTTTTGACCATACTAACTAAATCCCCCAAAGAATTTACTACCCAGCTTTATGGCTCCGGGCCTTATCGCGACGCTCCCATTCTCGCCCATATCCCGGCATCCGACTTTGTTGGCACCCTATTACTCCTGAAACCCAATGAACTCAATGATGCATGTTATTTCTTTGAAGAGCGCTATATTTCCCGCGCTTTCAGCATGCTCACGCAAGAACGAAAGTGGGTACTTGAAGTTAAGTCACTTTTGGAGAAGGAAATTTGCAAGCGCAGGGGCTCTATAACCGGACACTGCCTAAAAGGAATTGTCAACCACAAAATCACCAAAGCAACTCAGCTGCTTATGGAGAAGTAATTAGATGGAGAATAGTCGATATGAATTTAAGATACACCGCGATTGTGCTTTAGTTTGGCAAAGCCTAAGCCGCTCAAAACCCGCAGCCTAATGGATGGGCATAGACTGCCTTTAGGCTCGCCCTATTTTTGCCCAAGCCACCGCGAGCGATCATATCGCGGATACGGTCCAAAGCTGATCGACCCGCGTCGTATAGAACTGACCCATCATCTCCCGGCGCATCCGCCATTCGGGGGTGCGGGGGATGCTCCCGGCCCGCACCGTTCCCCTACCATACCGGTCGTTGATCTCATCGAGAGTTGACATCAGTCGGCCACTCGCCACAGGCTGGCTCACAGCGAACAAGTCGTCGGTAAGCTCACCAGGCTGTCGCAAATCGAGTAGCAACACCTCGTGCTGTATCGATAGCCGGACCGATAAACCCGCTCCACGGCCTCCATTGCAGCCCGGGTGAGCAATAAGGTGTCATTGGTGGGATACGGCAGGTCGACCAGAACACCTTTAGCAAAGTGCAGCTCGTTGGGGTTGAACATACGGTCGCGGTAGGAATGGCAGTCACCTGCCACCCCCCGCACAGATCCGTACGTGCAGAATTACCGCATACGGCTCCTGCCTTGGGTTTTGACGCCGAAACGGGTCATGGGATAAGGATGCATGGGTAGTTCTCGTGGATAGGGAATGAACAACCTTGCCAGTGCAATCATGCGTTCCCAGTTCAGGCGGTGTCTCTGACTCCGTCGTTTGAGGGCATGCCTCCATGCACCGATAACTTCACGGCGAAACGCATCAAGCCGCTTCGTGTTACCAGGTACGTGGTAGTAATTGCAGTAACCTGTGAACAGGCGATTCAGCCACTTTCCGATCACAGCAACCGGTTCGTGCCTACGCTTGTACAGTTGTCCGCGTATCTCTTGGAGTGTTGCTCTCATACGCTTGGCGATGGTCACCCGTCCGACCTCGAACATCCCATTCTTGGCTTGACTACAGAAATGCGTGAACCCGAGGAAGTCGAATGTTTCTGGTTTTCCTTCCCCACGCTTCTGGCGATCTTCCACCGCGAACCAGCCAAACCGCAGTAAACGAGTTTTCTCTGGATGTAGCGTCAGGTTGAATTGAGCGAGTCGAAACTCCAATGCATGGCGAAAACTCCATGCATCTTCACGCTTTTCAAAACCAATCACACTGTCGTCTGCATACCGCACGGCAATCATCTCACCCTTAGCGGTACGCCCACGCCATTGCCTGACCCATAAGTCCATCACGTAGTGCAGGTAGATATTGGCCAGCAACGGTGAAATGGGCGCACCTTGTGGTGTGCCCTGCTTTGCAGGAATTCGCTTTCCGTTTTCGAGAACACCTGTGCGCAGCCATCGTGCTATCAGTGCTAACACTCGTCTATCCGCAATTCGGTGTTGCAGGAAGCACATCATCCACTCGTGATCGATGGTGTCAAAGAACGCACGAATATCCACGTCCAATATCCACCGGATTCGAGCAGTCTGCACTCCTACCGATAAAGCATCCAATGCATCGTGTTGCCCTCGACCAGGGCGAAACCCATACGAGAGTCCAAGGAAGTTCGGCTCATAGATAGCGTTGAGCACTTGCACGACTGCGGCTTGGACGATCTTGTCCTCCAAAGCCGTTACACCCAGCGGACGCTCGCTGCCATCTGCCTTTGGGATAAATACCCGCCGAACAGGTTTGGCTCGATAGCAGCCACTGTGCACTTTGTCATGCAAGGCTTTCAGCTTCTCCTGAAGATCTTGCTCATACTCTCGCCACGATATTCCATCCACACCACAAGCCGCGTCTCGCTTGAGATTATGGAAACTCTCGCGCAATAGCTCGACCGTTACGTGGTGCAGCAGACTCGTGAACTTGACCCGGCGATCAAGCCGGGCTGCTTGACGTACAGCGAGCAACCCTGACAACGCACTTGTCCGGCTCTGCGTCCGGGATGCGGAAGGCTGTTCACTGTTCCCCTTGGCTAACTCCCTTTCCTCCATCACCTCCGCCGGGGCAAGCCCATTGTTCGGCAACTTCTCAGGTACTACGGAGCTATCCGACTTCTCATCCGCGTGGACGGCAGACTTTTGGCGTGTGGCCTTTCCTGCCCCGTCTGGCTTGTCACGACCAGACACGAATGAGATCTCCCAGCTTCCGTGCAGTTGACTTCCCAGCATGCTCAGGGTCTACGACCGCGCAGGGCATGATGCATGACTTGCGATTATCGTCATGTCCACTGTGGCCTTCCGCTTCGCATAATAGCGTCGGCGCCCCGGACTCATGTTTTCGCGGCTCAATGGCTGGCCTGCTGGTTTCCCCTGCCAACACTTCACCGTACACCTCACGGGGCACAGCGCATGACTCGGGGTCGAGGTGTTTCGCCATAACTTCTCTCGTAGGGACTTTCACCCTTTATCAACTGCCAGCTTTGCTGGCGTACTAAGCGCTCCATGAACCCCACCTAACCAAAGATGGGCAGCGCACCTAGCTGTGTATTCGAGGTGTGCAATTCCATGGCAGTAGCGCTTCGTAGTCTTCCACTGAGCACGCCTGCGGCAGGCGTTCCAGTGCGTGGCGCAGCCACGCATAGGGTTCTTGGCCGTTGGCTTTGGCCGTTTCTACCAAGCTGTAAAGTTGTGCGCTGGCAGTGGCACCTTTGGGCGTTTCACTGAACAACCAGTTCTTTCTTCCAATGACAAACGGGCGGATCGCACGCTCGGCCGCGTTGTTGTCCATCGGCAAGTAGCCGTGCTCGACGTAGCGTTCCAATTTGCTCCAGTTGCTGGCCAAGTAACCGATGGCCTTGCCCAAGGCATTCTGCGTCGTGACCTGAGGTCGCGTTTTCTCTACCCAGTTTTTCAGCTGAGTCAGCAATGGCAGGCTGCGCTCCATGCGGGCGACCTTACGATCTTCGTCGTCACTGTCCTTCAAGTCGCGCTCGACGCCATAGAGCTTATTGATCAGGTTCAATGCGATGTCAGCGCGTCCTGTTTTGCCCTTGGGCTGTACTTTCTGCGCTTCGACGAACTTGCGGCGCGCGTGCGCCCAGCAGCCCAGTCGCTCTAGCCCGTCCTGTGCGGCCAGCGCGTTGTAACCAGCGTAGTCGTCGGTCATGACATAGCCGCGATAGCCGTCCAGCAGGCGCACCGGCACCTCCTGCGCTCGGCTGGTGGCGTAGTCGAAAAGGATCACCGGGCGATCAGGTGGGCCGCCGGTTTGCACCCACATCCAGGATTGGCTGCTGGGCTCACGCCCCGGATCTTTCAACACCTGCACACGTGTTTCATCACAGTGGATGATCCGACTGTTCAACAGGCTTTCGCGCATCAGATTCAGCAGCGGCTGAAGGTGCTCGCTGCATTGAATCACCCAGCGTGCCAGGGTTTGGCGCGGGATATCGATACCGTGACGCCCCAGCACTTTTTCGAAGCGATGAAGCGACAAGCCGTCTACGTATTTGGTGGTCAGCAGCATGGCCAGCACACTCGGGCTGGCCATGCTTTTCTCGATCATCTGGGCGGGCTTGTCCGCCGTTACGGGCGCTGACTCGCAGTCCCGGCAGCCGTACACCTTGCGAACATGTTTGATGACGCGAATCTGCATCGGGATGATTTCAAGCTGTTCGCTGACTTCTTCACCGATGGCATGTTTACGGCAGCCACAAGCGCAGGTCAGTTCATGCTCGGGCAGTTCGTGGACAACTTCGATACGCGGCAAATCAGCTGGCAGCGGCTTGCGCTTGCCACGGCGCTTGGTCGGCGCAACGACTTCTTCGTCGTCAGCCTCATCCAAGGGCTCGGCCAGGCTTTCCGCTTCGTCGAAGAGTGGCAACTGTGGTGTCGCCGCATCGCCAGTCTGCTCGGTCTTGCGCCCGAACAAGCGCTGGCGCAACAGCGCAACTTCCTCTTCGAGATGAACGATCTTGCCCTTGTCGGACGCGCGCTCGTGGATCATCTGCTCAAGCAGTTGCTTGAGCAGAACAGGATCGTCAGGGAGGTTTTCGGGCATGGAAATCATGCCGCGGATTATACCGAATCAGGCGACGTATCGAGGCGTCAAAACCTGATGCGGACGGTTGCGCCAGAGGTCGAAGCCATCGAGCAGCCAGTTCAGTTCCTGAACGGTCAGGACAATGGCGACGTCAGTCGGATCAGGTGAAGTTTTGAACCGTTCGGACTCCAGGCGTTTGAGCCAGAGGCAGAAGCCGTTGCGTTCCCAATACAGGATCTTCACGCGGTTGCGCGGCTTGTTGAGGAAGACGAAAAGCACTGGATCGAACACCGCCACCTTGATATCGAGTTCGACCAGCGCGGCCAGGCCATCGATGGATTTTCGAAAGTCGACGGGCTTGGGGTAGAGGTACACTTTTTCGACTTTGGAGTCGGGTCGCATCATGGTCGGCGAGCTCCAGAAAGAAATCGGGAGCACAGCATCGGGAATCAGTTAAGCGCTTTGAATGTGGGGTTCATGGAGCGCTTACCACTAACGCACGAGGAGTTCGACCTGGTCGTCACGAAAGGCTGCCTGCATCCTCAAGATGTGGCGGCAACCACGCTTGCCGTCTACACCGGACTGCGCCCAGGCGAACTCTGCGCGCTGGCCGTGGAAGACATCGATCTAGAGGCAGGGAAGATCGAAGTAACCAGGGCGATAACCGCCGACGGCACATTCAAACTTCCCAAGATAGGTAAGCCCCGCACAGTGCTGCTAATGGAACCCGCAATCGAGGCCTGCAGAACCCTGATAGCCATCGTGAGCAAGCACCCCAAGCGGGACATCCGCGTTTACCACAACCGGCACGAATGGAGAGATGATTCGGTCACCCCGCTCCTGTCACCAAGCACCCAGGCACGGAAAAAGGTCATCAACGAGTGGTTCGTCTCAACTGCCTGGAATACGAAATGGGCGGGGATTCAGCGCCGCGCCGGTATCCGACCAAGGCGCCCGTACCAGACACGGCACACCTACGCCTGCTGGTGCCTAACTGCCCGAGGCAACCTTGCGTTCATCGCGAAGCAGATGGGGCACAAGGACTTCACTATGCTGGTCGAAGTATATGCAAAGTGGATGGATGACGAATCGCCCACCGAGCTTAACAGAATTTGGGAGAACATTAAGTTCAGGAGTAGCAACCTTGGGTTCTAGGTCGCTTGAGCTATCGTACCATTTGCTTTAAGCATTTCGATAAGTACGAGTCCATCCCTAACTGCATCTTCAAACTTAATGGGATCGTCATCATACAAAGCTGCACTAGAGGCAACTTCCTCCGGCCTAAAGCGATATGCGACCCCGACAAGCTTCCGCTGCTCCTCAACGTGCTTGGGATACTTGGCCAGGTATCCCAATATCACTTCTTGCCACTCCTTGTCCCCATCTCGCGCCTGCCAAGTTCCCTCATCTACGATTGGATAAAGCTGAGAAGCAAATATACTCATCAAAAACGTCGCGCACGTAAGGCCCGAACCAGGCTCTTGATTGGCAACGCTCCCATCAGCATCGAAAAACAGAGAAATCCCATCCGAGCCGATTCCGTAGGGAACTATGTGTTGATTGCGACGCCATACGGTCTTTACAAAACTAACAATATCCTCGACCTGTTGATCTAGAAAGCCAGAACATTCATATGCTGTGTAACGACCAATCTCTGCAACGTAGTTTTCAGGTGTATCATTAGTAAGGCGATGATGCCACGCCAAATGAATTAACTCCGGTTTCTCACCATCTAACAAATGAAAACCCACATGACGTTGTTTCTCGTCACCCGAAATCGTAACACCCAACCGAGCGCCTGCAAACTCCTTAATATCAAGCATCCCTTGATCTCTACTATGCCAAACCTTTGAGCAGCTTTTTTGCATCGGGATGACCCGACAGGCTCTCCCTTACCTTGAACTCATAGTACTTCCAATAAACCAAGCTCTTTCGAACTCGAGAAGTCGCTCGCAAAAAACTTACAGAAAGCGAGTGATCGACCAACTGTTCCGAACTAAGAAACAACATATGATCAATCATCTTCAAATTCTTCTGCTCAAACGCCTCCTCAAGAAAATCATACATATAGTCGAGCGCGCGACGTCTCGATTCGGCTGCCTCGTAGATTTTCATTTTGTACAGATGAAGCGCTGCCTCTGTTTCAAATGAGTCGATTGTGCTACTAGGCCCCGATGGTAATTCTTGGAACCGCCCCCAAAGATCAGCAATCGTTTTAAAGCAAACACTCAAGTGCTGCCAAGCATGGGACTCTATACTTGAACCACCACCGCCACCATATGTCACAACCTTCTTCGATTGCGCACCTACAACTTTCGCAGAATATACATCCTGCTCAATTGCTACTGGGACGCTAACCACATTTCGTCGAAGAGTGGCGTGCGAGGTTAAGCTGTGATTCCAAACTGGGAATGATACCGTCGGAATGCAAACGGTGGAATCTGTCTTTTCCTCAGGCACAGGAAAATAGACCCTAAGAGCTCCATCTCTTACCGCTGGATTAATCATTGCGCACCTTCACTCACAAGTGACATCGCATAAGTGCTTAGACTAGTTAAAACCTCAACCACATCTAGTCTTGCAGAATCATATGGCAGTTCCGCAGTATTGATATCAAACTCCAGCCTCAGAGCAAAATCACTCGACTGTTCGGCTAAGCCTTCATTGGTAAGCTGAAGAGTTTTTATCTCCACGCACGACCACTTACTTATCACGTTTGCCAAAAAACCATTGCCTGCCTTCTGCCTATTTACCTGAAGAGAGAAATCCCTCATATCAGATGCAAAATCAACAAACGGCAAAAACTCCCCAAGAAGCTGATAGCCTTCTTGAATATCGGCAACCGGCAATAATAAAACCCCACCAAATGCAACTCGGCGTGAATCGATGGAGCTGAAACGAGAATACCAATTCCTCATCAACCCCAAAACTTCAACAAACTGACCAGCGTTAGGGACTGGCGACTCACCGGCGCTCGAATTATAAAGCACATCAACTCGACCAACCTGTGAGTGTACGGCAAGATTTCCATTCAGCCACTCTCCTTCCTCGACCCTAATCCTGGAACCTCGTTTCTCCGAAACAGTTTCAGGAGGGCTTGACGTTAGCGAAGACCAGCTAAAGTTCTGCTCACCTTGCCCCGCTTGGAGGTTAAGAAAAGAGAACCTTAGTACTTCTACTTGCCAAGGTAGCACTGCCATAATATTGCTCGACCGTTCCATTCAAGTAGTAATATATCTGCCCCAAAAAAAGGTAGACGGGGCGTCTACCCGAGCATAGCAGTGATGGCTGACACCGGGGTAGAATCACTTTGCCATCATTTTGCTACATCGCCCCTATAAAGTGAAGCAGCTTAGTTTTGTCAATTTTCTCTCCTGCTCGTTCGCACCCGGTTGAGTGCACCTACTAGGCCGTCGTGATACCCTTCGTCGCGCAGCGCCTGCTCGAATAGTGAGCACCGCGTTTTACCCCATTTTTGCCCCAGACCAGTGGCTGCTGCTCCTTAAGGTCCTGATGAACAAAGCAATTTCTGATCTCTCCGCACACACCCCGATGATGCAACAGTACTGGAAGCTGAAGAATCAGCACCCGGAGCAGTTGATGTTCTACCGCATGGGCGACTTCTACGAGATCTTCTACGAAGATGCGAAAAAAGCCGCCAAACTGCTGGACATCACGCTGACCGCGCGCGGCCAGTCGGCCGGCCAGTCCATCCCCATGTGCGGGATTCCGTTCCATTCGCTGGAAGGTTACCTGGCCAAGCTGGTCAAACTGGGCGAATCGGTGGTGATCTGCGAGCAGATCGGCGACCCGGCGACCAGCAAGGGCCCGGTCGAGCGCCAGGTGGTGCGCATCATCACCCCCGGCACGGTCAGCGATGAAGCCCTGCTCGACGAACGCCGCGACAACCTGATTGCCGCGCTGCTCGGTGACGAGCGCCTGTTCGGCCTGGCCGTACTGGACATCACCAGCGGTAACTTCAGCGTGCAGGAGATCAAGGGCTGGGAAAACCTGCTGGCCGAACTCGAGCGCCTGAACCCGGTCGAGCTGCTGATCCCCGACGACTGGCCACGCGACCTGCCCGCCGAGAAGCGCCCGGGGGCGCGGCGCCGTGCACCGTGGGACTTCGACCGCGACTCAGCGCGCAAGGCCTTGTGCCAGCAGTTCGCAACCAAGGACCTGAAAGGCTTCGGCTGCGACAAGCTGACCCTGGCCATCGGTGCCGCTGGCTGCCTGCTGACCTACGCCAAGGAAACCCAGCGCACGGCGCTGCCGCACCTGCGCAGCCTGCGCCATGAGCGCCTGGACGATACGGTCATCCTCGATGGCGCCAGCCGGCGCAACCTGGAACTGGACATTAACCTGGCCGGCGGGCGCGACAATACCCTGCAATCGGTGGTCGACCGCTGCCAGACGGCCATGGCCAGCCGCCTGCTGAGCCGCTGGCTGAACCGCCCGCTGCGCGACCTCAAGGTGCTCCAGGCACGCCAGGACTCGATTCGCTGCCTGCTCGACGGCTACCGTTTCGAAAAGCTGCAGCCACAGCTGAAAGAAATTGGCGACATCGAGCGCATCCTGGCGCGTATCGGGCTGCGTAATGCTCGCCCGCGTGACCTGGCCCGGCTGCGCGACGCCCTGGGCGCGCTGCCCGAGCTGCAGAACGCCATGACCGAGCTCGAAGCGCCGCACCTGGCACGCCTGGCTGCGATCACCGGTACCTACCCCGAGCTGGCCAGCCTGCTGGAACGGGCGATCATCGACAACCCGCCGGCGGTCATCCGCGATGGGGGCGTGCTCAAGGCCGGTTACGACAACGAACTGGACGACCTGCTGGCCATCAGCGAAAACGCCGGGCAGTTCCTGATCGACCTCGAAGCCCGCGAAAAGGCGCGTACCGGCCTGGCCAACCTGAAGGTCGGCTACAACCGGGTGCACGGCTACTTCATCGAGCTGCCGACCAAGCAGGCCGAACAGGCCCCCGGCGACTACATTCGTCGCCAGACCCTCAAAGGTGCCGAACGCTTCATCACGCCGGAGCTGAAGGCCTTCGAGGACAAGGCACTGTCGGCCAAGAGCCGCGCCCTGGCCCGCGAGAAGATGCTCTACGACGCCCTGCTGGAAACCCTGATCAGCCACCTGGCGCCGCTGCAGGACAGCGCTGCCGCCCTGGCCGAACTGGACGTACTCAGCAACCTGGCCGAGCGCGCGCTGAACCTCGACCTGAACTGCCCACGCTTTGTCGATGAGCCCTGCCTGCGGATCGAGCAAGGCCGTCACCCGGTCGTCGAGCAGGTGCTGACCACGCCGTTCGTGGCCAACGACCTGGGCCTGGACAACAACACGCGCATGCTGATCATCACCGGCCCGAACATGGGCGGTAAGTCCACCTACATGCGCCAGACCGCCCTGATCGTGCTGCTGGCCCACATCGGTAGTTTCGTACCGGCTGCCAGCTGCGAGCTGTCGCTGGTCGACCGCATCTTCACCCGTATCGGCTCCAGTGACGACCTGGCCGGCGGGCGCTCGACATTCATGGTCGAGATGAGCGAAACCGCCAACATCCTGCACAATGCCACTGACCGCAGCCTGGTGCTGATGGACGAAGTGGGCCGGGGCACCAGCACCTTCGACGGCCTGTCGCTGGCCTGGGCCGCCGCCGAGCGGCTGGCCGAACTGCGCGCTTACACGCTGTTCGCCACCCACTATTTCGAGCTCACCGTGCTGCCGGAAAGCGAGCCACTGGTGGCCAACGTGCACCTGAACGCCACCGAGCACAACGAACGCATCGTGTTCTTGCACCACGTACTGCCTGGGCCTGCCAGCCAGAGCTACGGCCTGGCGGTGGCACAACTGGCGGGCGTGCCGGCCGTGGTGATCCAGCGTGCCCGCGAACACCTTGGCCGGCTGGAAACCAGCAGCCTGCCCCATGAGCAGCCCGTGGCCCAAAAGGCCAAGGACGCGCCGCAGGTGCCGCACCAGAGCGACCTGTTCGCCAGCCTGCCACACCCGGCCATCGAAAAGCTGGGCAAACTGCAGCTGGACGACATGACCCCGCGTCAAGCTATCGAAATGCTATATCAACTAAAGAACCTGTTATAACGGCGCCCATTACAAGCTGGTAGAATCCGCCGCGGTTTGCTGGTGCTGCAGGTTATTAGCCTGGCCTGCAGCCACATGCCCGTAAACCGCGCGGCCCCGAGAGGAAGGGCCGCCGCCGTCGCCTGAGGAGAGAATTAAAAATGACCTTCGTTGTCACCGACAACTGCATCAAATGCAAATACACCGACTGCGTGGAAGTCTGTCCGGTGGACTGCTTCTACGAAGGCCCGAACTTCCTGGTTATCCACCCGGACGAGTGCATTGACTGCGCCCTGTGCGAGCCGGAGTGCCCAGCGCAAGCGATTTTCTCGGAAGACGAAGTGCCCGCGGGCATGGAGAACTTCATCGAGCTGAACGCCGAGTTGGCGGAAATCTGGCCGAACATTACCGAGCGTAAGGATGCCCTGCCAGACGCCGAAGAGTGGGATGGCAAGACTGGCAAGATTGCCGACCTGGAGCGCTGATAGCGCTGAAATGCCAAAAGGCCCTGCGGGGCCTTTTTTTGTGCCGGCAAAACTGCGGACAAAAAAAGGGGCGGTTTGACCCGCCCACATTTTTTTCCGTAGTCCCTGCTTGTCCCAAACATCATCCTGATGAAATCGCGTCTTGCGATGTCCTTGGCCTTCATCCTGAAAGCCTGTGCATGTCCCTGTGCACAGTTCGAATACTAGCGGGTTCAGCAGCGCGGGCAAGCGCCGGAGTTTGCCGGATATTGCCGGGGAAACATTTACTCACTTGAAGATAACCCTTGTTTTTCAACAGGTTATGAAAAACCAGTATCTGAAAACGACATTGATTTACTGCCGCTCGCTAGAATGGCTTACAGCACGAGTAAGCAAAGGCTTACAGCAGGTGTTAGCGGGATAGCGCAATACATATTTGACAGGTTTCTTGCCGGGCAGTTCTGAGGCAGCTTTCGCTGTGCTTCAGCGCACAAACAAAAACGCCCCGAGGTTATCGGGGCGTTCGTGAGCGACTACTTTGGCTACTGGAACAAAGACTCGCTGGACAAGCCGTTCTTCTCCAGGATCTCGCGCAGGCGCTTCAGGCCTTCTACCTGAATCTGCCGCACCCGTTCGCGGGTCAGGCCAATCTCCAGCCCAACATCCTCCAGGGTGCTGCTTTCGTGCCCGCGCAGCCCGAAGCGGCGTACCACCACCTCACGCTGCTTGTCGGTCAACTCGCCCAGCCACTGGTCGATACTCTGCGACAGGTCGTCGTCCTGCAGCAGTTCGCAGGGGTCGGTGGGACGGTCGTCGGTCAAGGTATCGAGCAGGGTCTTGTCCGAATCCGGGCCGAGCGAAACGTCTACCGACGACACCCGCTCGTTCAGGCCGAGCATGCGCTTGACCTCGGCAACGGGCTTTTCCAGCAAGGTGGCGATTTCTTCCGGCGAGGGTTCGTGGTCCAGCTTCTGCGTCAACTCGCGCGCAGCGCGCAGGTAGACGTTGAGCTCCTTGACCACGTGGATCGGCAGGCGGATGGTGCGGGTCTGGTTCATGATCGCCCGTTCGATGGTCTGGCGAATCCACCAGGTCGCATAGGTCGAAAAACGGAAACCGCGCTCCGGGTCGAACTTCTCCACCGCACGGATCAGGCCCAGGTTGCCTTCCTCGATCAGGTCGAGCAACGACAGGCCACGGTTGACGTAACGACGGGCAATTTTCACAACCAGGCGAAGGTTGCTTTCGATCATGCGCTTGCGGCCGGCAGGATCACCTTTTTGCGACAGACGCGCAAAATGGACTTCTTCTTCCGGCGACAGCAGTGGCGAGAAACCGATCTCGTTGAGGTACAGCTGGGTGGCGTCTAGCGCCCGGGTGTAATCGATATACTTGTGTTGCTTGAGCGAAGAGCCCGATTTGGCCCTCGTCCGAACCGAAGATACAGCAGGTTCGTCTGACACCACATCCGTTTCCAAAACGATGCCCGTCTCCATCAGGAGGACGTCATCGTCGATGTCAAACTCCGGCACTTCTTTACTGAGAGCCATTGTTATAGTCCTTTGCTGAGTTCGAACTCAGACTCGAGCGGCACCTTTATCCCTGGCAGCGCTTGAGCCTGTCCCCTCTACATCACAGGAACAGGCCGGGTACAACGGTCAACGACGTGGCAGGAACTGGAGCGGATCGACGGGTTTGCCCTGGCGGCGAATCTCGAAATGCAGCTTCACCCGATCAGTGCCCGTGGACCCCATTTCAGCAATCGACTGCCCTGCCTTGACCTGCTGCCCCTCCCGAACCAACAGCCTGCGGTTGTGACCGTAGGCACTGACGTAGGTATCGCTGTGCTTGATGATGATCAGCTCGCCGTAGCCCCTTAATCCACTCCCGGCGTAAACCACTGCACCATCAGACGCAGCAAAAACAGGCTGTCCCAAATCACCGGCGATATCAATGCCTTTATTCAAACTACCGTTTGAAGCAAATTTTCCAATCAGCACCCCATTGGCGGGCCAGGTCCACCCCCCCACCGCGCGCTCTGCGGCAGGCACAGTGGCGACCACCGGCGCGCTGGTGGTGCCAGCCGGGGTAGCGGGTTTGCTGGAACTGGCGGGCGCTGTGACAGGCCGCCGCGTGACCGTGGTGCGGCTTGAAGAGGACGGGCCGGACACCACTGTGGTGCTGCTGCCGGAGCCGCTGCTGAAACGAATGGCCTGGCCCGGGCGGATGGTGTAAGGCGGCGCGATACCATTACGGGCCGCCAGCTCCTTGTAATCCCAGCCATAACGGAAGGCGATGGAGAACAGGGTATCGCCAGGCTTGACGACGTATTGCCCGGAGGTCACCGTCGGGCGCTTGGGCGCACTGCTGTTGCGGTCGACCACGCGCGCGCTGTTGCTGCCGGTGCTCGAGCAACCCACCAGTAGCGTGCCCATGGCCAATGCAATCACCAGAAGCTTGAAGCCCGAACCGTCCTTGCGCTGCCGAATGACTGTGTGACCCACCCGCGCTCCCCTCATGGTGCCGAAAAACGATATGAAGACAAGAAATGCAATATTGTTGCAATTATAACCAAGCGAGCCGGGATTGGCAGGCCGCCGCCAGGCTGTTGCGCAGCATTACTGCAAGCGATGCGTTTACGCCACGCCCGCCTGATAGACAGGGCGGCGCCGCGAGAATTCGCCGCCCACGCAAAAATACCCCGGGCCGCGCACCAGTGCTGCTCAGGCCAGCGGCCCGTTCAGCAACGGGACAAAACGCACCGCACCGAGTACGCGACGCGAGAAGCCATGCTCTTCGCGGACGATCAGCATCAATTGCTGCGCTTCGCCCGCAGGCCCTACCGGTATGACCAGCCGGCCACCGGGAGCCAGTTGGTCAAGCAGCGCCTGGGGCACTTCCGGTGCCACGGCGGTGACGATGATGCCGTTGTACGGTGCCAGCGCCGGCCAGCCCTCGCAACCGTCGCCCCAGCGGAACACCACGTTGCGCAGGTTCAGCTCCAGTAAACGCTCCTTGGCACGGTCTTGCAGCACCTTGATGCGCTCCACCGAGAATACCCGCTCGACCAACTGCGCCAGCACCGCCGTCTGGTAGCCGGACCCGGTGCCGATCTCCAGCACCTTGTCCAGCGGCCCGGCTTCAAGCAGCAACTCGCTCATGTGGGCAACCATGAATGGCTGCGAGATGGTCTGGTTGTGGCCGATTGGCAGTGCGGTGTCTTCGTAGGCGCGGTGCGCCAGCGCTTCGTCGACGAACAGGTGGCGCGGGGTGCGGCGGATCACGTCGAGCACCTGGGTGTTCGAGACGCCCTCTTCGCACAGGCGCTGGATCAGCCGCTCCCGGGTCCGTTGGGAGGTCATGCCGATGCCCCGCCGCAGCATATCGTCCTCGCGCATCAGAGCAGGCCCTCCAGCCAACCATCGAGCTGCTCGAAGGCATCACTGAAGGTGCGGTCGAGTTGCAGCGGGGTGATCGACACGTAACCCTGCATCACCGCATGGAAGTCGGTGCCCGGGCCGCCGTCCTCGGCATCGCCGGCAACGGCGATCCAGTAGCCTTCCTTGCCGCGCGGGTTGACCACCTTCGTTGGCGCGGCAGCCCGCGCGCGGTGCCCCAGGCGGGTCAGCTGGATGCCGCGGATGTGCGCCAACGGCAGGTTGGGAATGTTGACGTTGAGCACGGTACGCGGGGGCAGTGCCAGGCGCGACTGCGCCTCGACCAGGCGCCGGGCGATATGCGCAGCGGTCGGCAGGTTGTCGGGCTGGCGCGAGAGCAGCGAGAACGCCAGCGATGTCCCCCCGAGGAAGCGCCCCTCCAGCGCCGCGGCGACCGTACCCGAATACAGTACGTCGTCCCCCAGGTTGGCCCCCAGGTTGATCCCCGACACCACCATGTCCGGCGTGTACGGCAACAGCCCGTTGAGCCCCAGGTGCACGCAGTCGGTCGGCGTACCGTTGAGGCTGATGAAGCCGTTGGCCAAGGTCTGCGGGTGCAGGGGCCGGTCCAGCGTCAGCGAACTGCTGGCGCCGCTCTTGTCTTGCTCCGGGGCAATTACCACGCACTCGGCGTAATCCGCCAGCGCAGCGTGCAGCGCGGCGATCCCGGGTGCGGTAACACCGTCGTCGTTCGAAATCAGAATACGCATGGGCTGTCCGTCTGCCCTGCCGACACCAGATCCACGACTTCACGCACCACCACGGTGGCGAAGCATCCGGCCGGCAGGACGAATTCCAGTTGCAGGATATCAGGCTCGGGATAATGCCACGTAAGGCCGCCAATAGGGAGCCGCAGAATACGCCGTTCGTGATCCATGCCCGCCAGGGCCAGCCACTGGCACAGCGCCGGTTGCTGGTCGCCTACGGCATTTTCCAGCTGCGCGGGCGCGGCGGCGGCGGGCGAACCGCCCGCGCCCCACATCGGGCCAGTCGGGTGCAGGTCGAGAATGGCCAGGCGCGGGTCGGTACATTCCGCTTCACCTGCAGGGAAAAAACTGCGGCTGTCGGTGAACGCCAGCAGATCGCCGACTTGGGCCCGGTTCCAGCTGCCGTCGGCGACACGCGCCGCCAGCACCTGGTTGAACAGGTAGCTGCGCCCGGCCGACAGCAGCCGTGAGCGCGTGTTGCGTTGCTCGGGCAAGGCCTTGCGCGCCGCCCAGTCCAGGGCGTCATGGACATTGCCACCGCCGTGACCGAAGCGTTGGCTGCCGAAGTAGTTGGGCACGCCTTGTTGCTTGAGCAGTTGCAGCCGCGCATCCAGCGCCTGGTGATCGGCATTCAGCGCGGTCAGGCGCAAGGTGAAGCCGTTGGCCGAATGCGCACCACGCTGCAGCTTGCGCTGGTGGCGCACCTGCTTGAGCACGCGCAGGGTGGCATCTTCGGCGCGTGACATGTCCGGGTCGGCCTTGCCTGGCAGGTGCAGGCTGAACCACTGGCGGGTCAGCGCCTGGCGGTCCTTCAGCCCGGCATAGCTGATGCTGCGCACCGGCACGCCTGCGGCGCGGGCCAGGCGGCGGGCGGCTTCTTCGGTATTGAGGTCACGCTTTTCGACCCACAACCACAGGTGCTCGCCCTGGCCCGACAACGGGATATCCAACACCTCGTCGACCTGGAAATCCTCGGCCACTCCCTTGAGCACAGCGGTGCCCAATACCTCGCCCGATGCACGCGGGCCCAGCAGTTGCAGTTCCGTCATGCTGGCAGCAGCAGGGCAACCGAATGCACGGCAATGCCCTCCTCGCGGCCGCAGAAACCGAGTTTTTCGGTGGTGGTGGCCTTGACGTTGACCTGGTCGAGTTCGACTTGCAGATCTTCGGCGATCAACTGCCGCATGGTGTCGATGTGCGGGGCCATTTTCGGCGCCTGGGCGACGATGGTGGCGTCGACGTTGCCGACCTTCCAGCCCTTGGCGTTAACGATGCCCACCACGTGCCGCAACAGCACGCGGCTGTCGGCACCCTTGAACTGGGGGTCGGTGTCGGGGAAGTGCTTGCCGATGTCACCCAGCGCTGCAGCGCCAAGCAAGGCATCG
The DNA here is from genome assembly GCF_007633355.1 of Pseudomonas sp. BJP69. Taxonomy (NCBI): domain Bacteria; kingdom Pseudomonadati; phylum Pseudomonadota; class Gammaproteobacteria; order Pseudomonadales; family Pseudomonadaceae; genus Pseudomonas; species Pseudomonas sp. BJP69. The sequence continues at coordinate 1,202,434 of NZ_CP041933.1, read as the reverse complement.
CTCAGGGCGTGCAGCAGCACGTCGCCGTCGGAATGGGCCAGCAGGCCGAATGTGTGCGGGATACGCACCCCGCCCAAGGTAATGAAATCACCGTCGCAGAAACGATGCACATCGTAGCCGTGGCCAATACGCATAAGAAAACGCCCTGAATGAGTCAGGGCGTGATTCTACCTGCTTTGGCTGCCATTGGGGCTGGAGGTGATCGCCTGAGAATTTTAGCGCCTATGCGATCAAGCGCCGCGCTGGCGGCGCTCGATCTCACAGACACCGAAAATGCAAAGCCCTACACCCGCCCCAGCGCCACCGCATGGTGGCGCAGGTGCTCTTCGATGAAGCTGGCAATGAAGTAGTAGCTGTGGTCATAGCCTGGCTGCAGGCGCAGGGTCAGCTCGTGGCCACCTTTGCGTGCTGCCTGCTCCAGCGCTTCAGGCTTGAGCTGCTTTTCGAGGAAGTCGTCACGGTCGCCCTGGTCCACCAGCAACGGTGGGCACTGGCCAGCGGCCGTCTCGGCCAGCAGTACGCTGGCATCCCACTCACGCCAGCGCGCGCGGTCGTCACCCAGGTAGCGGCTGAAGGCTTTCTCGCCCCACGGGCAATCCATGGGGTTGCTGATCGGCGAAAACGCCGACACCGAGCGATAACGCCCCGGGTTGCGCAAAGCGCACACCAGCGCACCGTGCCCACCCATGGAATGGCCGCTGATGCTGCGCTCGGCCGAGGCCGGGAAATGCGCCTCGATCAACGCCGGCAGCTCCTCTACCACATAGTCATGCATGCGGTAGTGCTTGGCCCAAGGCTGCTGGGTGGCATTGAGGTAGAAGCCGGCCCCAAGGCCAAAGTCCCAGGCGCCGTCCGGGTCGCCAGGCACCTGCTCGCCACGCGGGCTGGTATCCGGCGCAACGATGATCAACCCCAGTTCGGCAGCCAGGCGCTGGGCGCCGGCCTTCTGCATGAAGTTTTCGTCGGTACAGGTCAGGCCGCTCAGCCAGTACAGCACCGGCAGCTTGGCACCCTGCTCGGCCTGTGGCGGCAGGTACACGGCGAACACCATGTCGCAACCCAGCACGCTGGAATGGTGCCGGTAGCGCTTGTGCCAGCCGCCGAAGCTTTTCTGGCAAGAGATGTTATCCAGGCTCATGGCGCACCTCAGAAGTGGATGACGCTGCGAATGCTCTTGCCTTCATGCATCAGGTCGAAGGCCTTGTTGATGTCTTCCAGGCCCATGGTGTGGGTGATGAACGTATCCAGCGGAATCTCGCCTTTCTCGGACATTTCCACGTAGCTCGGCAACTCGCTGCGGCCACGCACGCCACCGAACGCAGAGCCACGCCAGACCCGGCCGGTCACCAGCTGGAACGGCCGGGTAGCGATTTCCTGGCCGGCACCGGCCACGCCGATGATGACCGACTCGCCCCACCCTTTGTGGCAGCATTCCAGGGCAGCACGCATCAGTTGCACGTTACCGATACATTCGAAGGAGAAGTCCACGCCACCGTCGGTCAGGTCGACAATCACTTCCTGGATCGGGCGGTCGTAGTCTTTCGGGTTGATGCAGTCGGTGGCGCCCAGTTGACGGGCGATCTCGAACTTGGCCGGGTTGATGTCGATGGCGATGATGCGCGAGGCCTTGGCCTTCACCGCACCGATCACTGCCGACAGGCCGATGCCGCCGAGGCCGAAGATGGCCACGGTGTCACCCGGCTTGACCTTGGCGGTGTTGAGCACGGCACCGATACCGGTAGTCACGCCGCAGCCCAGCAGGCAGACCTTTTCCAGAGGGGCTTCTTTCTGGATCTTGGCCACCGAGATTTCCGGCAACACCGTGTACTCGGAGAAGGTCGAGGTGCCCATGTAGTGGAACAGTTGCTGGCCTTTGTAGGAGAAGCGCGTGGTGCCGTCCGGCATCAGGCCCTTGCCTTGGGTAGCACGGATCGCCTGGCACAGGTTGGTCTTGCCCGACAGGCAGAACTTGCACTTGCCGCACTCCGGGGTGTACAGCGGGATCACGTGGTCGCCCACGGCCAGCGAGGTCACGCCCTCGCCTACGGCTTCGACGATCGCACCGCCTTCATGGCCAAGAATGGATGGGAAGATGCCCTCCGGGTCGGCACCCGACAGGGTGTAGGCGTCGGTGTGGCAGACACCGCTGGCGACCACGCGCAGCAGCACTTCACCGGCCTTGGGCATGGCCACGTCGACTTCGACGATTTCCAGGGGTTTCTTGGCTTCGAAGGCTACAGCAGCACGGGACTTGATCATCGAGTGTCTCCAGACAGGGTGTCAGTTCAGACCACCAGTGTAATTCACTGACTTTTGATGAATAATCCAGGCAAAGACAAAACATTATTGCTGTGCAGGGATAATCATGAGCAACCGCTGGGAAGGCATCGATGAATTCGTGGCTGTCGCCGAATCGGGGCAGTTCACGGCTGCCGCCGAGCGCCTGGGGGTTTCGTCGTCACACATCAGCCGGCAGATCGCCCGGCTGGAAGAACGCTTGCAGACCCGCCTGCTGTATCGCAGTACCCGCCGCGTGACCTTGAGTGAAGCCGGGCAGACCTTTCTGCAGCATTGCCAGCGCCTGCAGGATGGCCGTGAAGAAGCCCTGCGCGCCATGGGTGACCTGGCCAGCGAGCCCAAGGGCCTGCTGCGCATGACCTGCGCGGTGGCCTATGGCGAGCGCTTCATCGTGCCGTTGGTCACACGCTTCATGGCGTTGTACCCCCAGTTGCGCGTGGATGTGGAGTTGAACAACCACACCCTTGACCTGCTGCATGAAGGCATGGACCTGGCCATCCGCCTGGGCAGGCTGGCCGATTCGCGACTGGTGGCGACCCGCCTGGCGCCGCGGCGCATGTACCTATGCGCATCGCCAGCCTATCTGGAGCGCTATGGCCGGCCGCACAGCCTGTCGGAACTGGCGCGGCACAATTGCCTGATCGGCAGCTCGGATGCGTGGGCACTGCAGCAGGACGGCCGCGAGATCAGCCAGCGGGTGCAGGGCAACTGGCGTTGCAACAGTGGTCAGGCGGTTCTGGATGCAGCCTTGCAAGGCATGGGCCTGTGCCAGTTGCCGGACTATTACGTACTGGAGCACCTGAACAGCGGCGCGCTGGTGTCGTTGCTGGAGGGGCATCAACCGCCCAATACCGCGGTTTGGGCGCTGTACCCGCAACAGCGGCACCTGTCGCCGAAGGTGCGGCGGTTGGTGGACTATCTGAAGGAAGGGTTGGCGGGGTTGCCGGAGTATCGCGGGGCCTGATTGCAAAGGGGTCCGCTGCGCGGCCCAATCGCCGGCAAGCCAGCTCCCACAGGGATCGCCTTATGGCTGACAGGTGTTTGCCACAAGGTATGGCAGCGCCTGTTAGAGCGAGCGCCGCCCGCGCGGCGCAATCGCGAGCTGCGCTCGCTCCTACGTTTGTTTCGGGCCAATTATTCCTGTGGGATTCGCGCGCGAACGCCTTGGTGCATGCCTCAATATCGCGCCGTACAAACAAGGCGGCCGCGCGCGCCTGTCACAGGCGTTACTGGCCCGAAACAAACGTAGGAGCGAGCGCAGCTCGCGATTGCGCCGCGCGGGCGGCGCTCGCTCTCACAGGCGCTGAAGATGCTCCGGCTACCCTTGCCAGGAACCATAGAATCTCCCACAGGTGCCGCGATGCCTCAGGTCTGTGGGGTACCTGTGGGAGCTGGCTTGCCTGCGAATGGGCCGCGCAGCGGACCCGGCGATCTCAGCGTCGACCTGCCCAGCGCTGGCGCAACCACTCCAGGTCTTCCGGCCGGGTCACCTTGATGTTGTCGCTGCGCCCTTCGACCAGCCGCGGCGCCTGCCCGGACCATTCGATGGCAGAAGCTTCATCGGTTACGACGACATCCGACACCAGGCACTCGGCCAGCGCCCGGTGCAACGCCCCCAGGCGGAACATCTGCGGCGTGTAGGCCTGCCAGATGGTGCTGCGGTCAACGGTGGCGCTGACCCGGCCTTTGCCATCGGCACGTTTGAGCGTGTCGCGCGCCGGCACCGCCAGCAGGCCACCCACCGGGTCATCCGCCAACTCCGCCAGCAGCTTGTCCAGGTCGCTACGCGCCAGGTTGGGCCGCGCAGCATCGTGCACCAGCACCCAGTCGCTGTCCGCCGCCCCTTGGGCATGCAGCAGCAGCAAGGCATTGAGTACCGAATCGGCGCGCTCGCGCCCGCCCGACGCGCGCTGGATACGCGGGTCGCTGGCACAGCCCAGGGCAGGCCAGTAAGGGTCGTGTTCGGCAATGCTGACCACCACGCCGTTAAGCGTCGGGTGGCCAAGAAAACAGTCGAGGCTGTGCTCGAGAAGGGTCTGCCCTGCCAGCTCCAGATACTGCTTGGGGCGGTCGGCAGCCATGCGGGCGCCTACGCCCGCCGCTGGAATCACGGCCCAGAAGGCCGGTAAGGTATCGATCATTTCTGTGGCAACTGGAAGAGGGTTTCACCCTCCTTGACCATCCCCAATTCATGGCGAGCCCGCTCTTCAACGGTCTCCATGCCTTTTTTCAGCTCCAGCACTTCAGCATCGAGCACGCGATTACGCTCCAGCAGGCGCTCGTTTTCGGCGTGCTGTTCAGCAATCTGCTGCTTCAGCTCGGTCACTTGCGCCAGGCTGCCATTGCCGACCCACAGACGGTACTGCAGGCCACCCAACAGCAGGAGCAGAATAAGGAACACCCAATAGGGACTGCGCATCACGTTATCCAGGTCAAAAAGGCTGCCGCGCATTTTACGGGAGCTCGAATAGCACGAAGCCTGGCCGAGGCCAGGCTTCGTTGACAGAAACCCGTTGGGAAGAAGGAAAGTTCAGTAAGAACGTTCCTACAACTCCGGCTGCTGCCTTTTTACCATCTCTTGCTTAGCCGCGAAACTCGGCACGACCACGGTAAACCGCTTTGGCGCCCAGTTGCTCTTCGATACGCAGCAGTTGGTTGTACTTGGATACGCGGTCGGAACGGCACAGCGAACCGGTCTTGATCTGGCCCGCAGCGGTACCCACGGCCAGGTCGGCAATGGTCGAGTCTTCGGTTTCACCGGAACGGTGCGAAATCACCGCGGTGTAGCCGGCAGCCTTGGCCATCTGGATGGCTTCGAGGGTTTCGGTCAGCGAGCCGATCTGGTTGAACTTGATCAGGATCGAGTTACCGATGCCCTTCTCGATGCCTTCCTTGAGGATCTTGGTGTTGGTCACGAACAGGTCGTCGCCAACCAGCTGGACCTTTTCACCGATCTTGTCAGTGAGGATTTTCCAGCCAGCCCAGTCCGACTCGTCCAGGCCATCTTCGATGGAGATGATCGGGAAGCGCTCGGTCAGGCCTTTGAGGTAGTCTGCGAAGCCTTCGGCATCGAAGGACTTGCCTTCGCCGGACAGGTTGTACTTACCGTCTTCGTAGAATTCGGAAGCGGCGCAGTCCAGTGCCAGGGTCACGTCGGTGCCCAGTTTGTAGCCGGCTTTTTCGACGGCTTCGGCGATTGCACCCAGGGCATCTTCGTTGGAGGCCAGGTTAGGGGCGAAGCCACCTTCGTCACCCACGGCAGTATTCAGGCCACGGGCCTTGAGCACAGCCTTGAGGTGGTGGAAGATTTCGGTGCCCATGCGCAGGCCGTCGGAGAAGGTCTTGGCGCCAACCGGCTGAACCATGAACTCCTGGATGTCGACGTTGTTGTCGGCGTGCTCGCCGCCGTTGATGATGTTCATCATCGGAACCGGCATGGAGTACTGGCCTGGGGTGCCGTTCAGGTTTGCGATGTGCGCGTACAGCGGCAGGTCCTGGTCCTGGGCAGCGGCCTTGGCGGCAGCCAGGGAAACAGCCAGGATGGCGTTGGCGCCCAGCTTGGCCTTGTTCTCGGTACCGTCCAGCTCGATCATGGCGCGGTCCAGGGCCTTCTGGTCAGCCGGGTCCTTGCCCAGCAGCAGGTCGCGGATAGGGCCGTTGATGTTGGCGACAGCCTTCAGCACGCCCTTGCCCAGGTAACGGCTCTTGTCGCCATCACGCAGCTCCAGCGCTTCGCGCGAGCCGGTGGAAGCACCGGACGGCGCGCAAGCGCTGCCGATGATGCCGTTGTCGAGCAGTACATCGGCTTCCACGGTGGGGTTGCCACGCGAGTCGAGAACTTCACGACCTTTGATGTCGACGATTTTTGCCATTGTTGTAAGCACTCCAGAATTGACGAAAACAACGCAGCTTTAGGGAATTCTTGCCTTTCACCAGGCAGGGACGCAGCAGGCAGGCCTGGCAAAAGCAACCCCTGACCGAGTGGTCAGGGGTAGATCGGGGCGTACTTTACCCGAGAAATGAGCCTCGCGCGGACTTAACCGTCGGAAAACTCACCAAAGACCCGAAAAAATCAGGCCTTGTTCTTCTGCGCCAGGGCCGCCTTGACGAAGCCGCTGAACAGCGGATGACCGTCACGCGGGGTGGAGGTGAACTCCGGGTGGAACTGGCAGGCAACGAACCATGGGTGGTCCTTGGACTCGACCACTTCGACCAGCGCGCCGTCTTCGGACCGACCGGAAACCACCAGGCCGGCGTCAACCAGCTGTGGCAGCAGGTTGTTGTTGACCTCGTAACGGTGGCGGTGGCGCTCGGTGATCACGTCCTTGCCATAGCAGTCGTGCACCTTGGAGCCGGCTGCCAGCTGGCAGTCCTGTGCACCCAGGCGCATGGTGCCGCCCAGGTCGGAGGCCTCGTCACGGGTTTCGACCGCGCCGGTGGCATCGGCCCACTCGGTGATCAGGCCGACGACCGGGTGGCCGCTGTTGCGGTCGAACTCGGTGGAGTTGGCGTCTTTCCAGCCCATGACGTTACGGGCGAATTCGATCACCGCGACCTGCATGCCCAGGCAGATGCCCAGGTACGGCACCTTGTTCTCACGGGCATATTGAACCGCAGTGATCTTGCCTTCCACGCCACGCAGGCCGAAACCGCCGGGGACCAGAATGGCATCGGCGCCCTCGAGCAGGCTGGTGCCCTGGTTCTCGATGTCTTCCGAGTCGATGTAGCGCAGGTTGACCTTGGTACGGTTGGTGATACCGGCGTGGCTCATCGCTTCGATCAGCGACTTGTACGCATCCAGCAGTTCCATGTACTTGCCGACCATGGCGATGGTCACTTCGTGCTCAGGGTTGAGCTTGGCATCGACCACCTTGTCCCACTCGGACAGGTCGGCGCCGTTGCACTGCAGGCCGAAGCGCTCGACGACGAAGTCGTCCAGGCCTTGTGCGTGCAGCACACCCGGGATCTTGTAGATGGTGTCGACGTCTTCCAGCGAAATCACCGCACGCTCTTCAACGTTGGTGAACAGCGCGATCTTGCGGCGCGAGGAAGCATCGACCGGGTGGTCGGAACGGCAGATCAGCACGTCTGGCTGCAGGCCGATGGAGCGCAGTTCCTTGACCGAGTGCTGGGTCGGCTTGGTCTTGGTTTCGCCAGCAGTGGCAATGTACGGGACCAGGGTCAGGTGCATCAGCATCGCGCGCTTGGAACCCACTTCGACGCGCAACTGGCGAATGGCCTCGAGGAATGGCTGCGACTCGATGTCGCCCACGGTACCGCCGATTTCCACCAGGGCCACGTCGGCGTCGCCAGCACCCTTGATGATGCGGCGCTTGATTTCGTCGGTGATGTGCGGAATGACCTGGATGGTCGCGCCCAGGTAATCACCACGGCGCTCTTTGCGCAGCACGTGCTCGTAGATACGGCCGGTGGTGAAGTTGTTGTTCTGGGTCATGGTGGTGCGGATGAACCGCTCGTAGTGGCCCAGGTCGAGGTCGGTCTCGGCGCCATCGTGGGTGACGAACACTTCACCATGCTGGAACGGGCTCATCGTGCCCGGGTCGACGTTGATGTACGGATCCAGCTTGAGCATGGTGACCTTCAGGCCCCGCGCTTCCAGGATGGCCGCCAGGGAAGCCGAGGCAATGCCTTTCCCCAATGAAGAAACAACACCGCCCGTGACGAATATGTAGCGCGTCATGAAAAACCCTAGAAGTCTGCGTTAAGGCGGCCAGCGCCGCCGGAGAAAGCGAAGGAAGGCCGAAGCCCCCGATCACCTGCGTCAATCACAGTGCATCTCGAACAACTGCCGCGTCTGTACAGACCAGGGGTATCCCCGGCATGGAGCTCGCTCGTCATTTCAGAATCAGCCCAGCAAAAAACTGCTTGGTAATCGGCAACTCCTGTGTTTTCGCGGAACCCACAGAAGCTGTATCAAGAAGGGAGGGTAGTCTACCCGAATGTACCCTTCAGCTCAAACCTTGCGCGTTCGTCGGTAACTGCCAGTGCAGCTGCCAACCCGCCTGCCCCAGCCCGGGCAAATTGGCCACTGCCAGCAGGCGCTCGCCCTGGTACAGCAAGGGCAGGCGCGCACGCAGGAAATGCGGCACCTGCTGCTCGTTGAGCAGGCGTTTGAGGTCGCGCCGGCCGCGCCCGGGCACCTCCAGTATTTCGCCGCCCTGGCGGTAGACAACCCGTAGCCCGCCAACCCCGGCTGCGCCAACAAGCCGCACGTTACCGTTGCCCGGCAGTGGCAACGGCATACCTGGATCCGGCCAGGCCAGCTGACCGGCGGCTGGCTGCAGCCAGTCGCCACTCAGCCACCAGATGCGCCCTTGGCTACGCTGCAACTGCCCGTCGGTCAGCCGCCACACCGGCTGGGCATCGGCGGCGGCATCGCGCAGGTCTGCCCAACCCGCCCAATGGCGGGTATCGGGCAGCCGCGTGCGTTGGCTCAGCCAGTACTGCAAGGCGTTGCGCTGGCGCGCCGGCGACAGCGCCACCAGGCTAGCCAGGTCGAGGGAGGCCAGCCCCGGCCAGGCGGCAGGCGCCCCCTGCTGCGCGGTCACCAGATCGCCCTGGGCCAGTTCGTCGAGCAGGCCCAGCGCCTCGCCCAGGTGCTCGGCGGCACGGGCGAAATTCTGGCCAACCTGTGGCCAGCGCTGCTGCAACTGCGGCATCACCTCCCGGCGCAGAAAGTTGCGGGCAAAACGGGTGTCAGCGTTGGAAGGGTCGTCGATCCAGGCGAGCCCGCGGGCCTGCGCATAGGCCTGCAACTGCTGCCGGGCACAGCCCAGCAACGGCCTGACCAGGCTGCCCTGCCCTAGCGGCCGCTGCCCCGGCATGGCCGCCAGGCCACGCAAACCGGCACCGCGCAGCAAGCGCAACAGCAGGGTTTCAGCCTGGTCGTCACGGTGCTGGCCGGTGAACAGAATGTCGCCCGGACCGAGGGTTTGCTGGAAAGCCGCATAGCGGGCGTCGCGGGCCGCCTGTTCCAGGCTGGCGCCGGGGCTGACCTGAACGTGGATTACCTCGAGTGCGATGCCGAGGTTGGCGCAGACGGCCTGGCAATGGGCGGGCCAGGCGTCAGCGGCGGCTTGCAGGCCATGGTGGACATGAACCGCACGCAAGGGCGGCGCTGCGTGGCTGCGGGCGTAGTCGGCCAGCAGGTGCAGGAGGACGGTAGAGTCGAGGCCGCCGGAGAAGGCGATGTACCAGGTGGGGGCGTTGAGCCAGGGGGTGAGGTTGATCATGAAGGCCTCACATGGCTTGAGATCGCCGGGGGGGTGCTTTGCACCCCATTCGCCGGCAAGCCAGCTCCCACATTATGAGAAAGCGGACTTGCCGGCGAATGGGCCGCAAAGCGGCCCCGGATCACATCACGGAATCAGACACCGTAGCTCATCAGGCGCTCGTAACGACGGGCCAGCAGCGCGTCATTGTCGAACTTGCCGAGCATGTCCAGCTGCTGCACCAGGTCAGCGCGGATGCTTTCCGACATCGCAGCCGGGTCACGATGCGCGCCGCCCAGCGGCTCCTGGATGACCTTGTCGACGATGTTCAGGCTCTTCAGACGCTCGGCGGTAATGCCCATGGCTTCGGCAGCATCGGCAGCCTTGTCGGCGGTCTTCCACAAGATCGACGCGCAACCTTCTGGCGAGATCACCGAGTAGGTGGAGTACTGCAGCATGTTCAGCTGGTCGCAGACACCAATGGCCAGTGCACCGCCCGACCCACCTTCACCGATCACGGTGGCGATGATCGGGGTTTTCAGGCGCGCCATCACCCGCAGGTTCCAGGCGATGGCTTCGCTCTGGTTGCGCTCTTCGGCGTCGATGCCCGGGTAGGCACCCGGGGTGTCGATGAAGGTCAGGATCGGCATCTTGAAGCGCTCGGCCATTTCCATCAGGCGGCAGGCCTTGCGGTAACCTTCAGGGCGCGGCATACCGAAGTTGCGGCGCACCTTTTCGCGCACTTCGCGGCCTTTCTGATGGCCGATGACCATGACCGGCTTGCCATCCAGGCGCGCAGTGCCGCCGACGATGGCAGCGTCATCGGAGAAGTGGCGATCGCCGTGCAGCTCTTCGAACTCGGTGAAGATGTGCTCCAGGTAGTCCAGGGTGTAGGGACGACGTGGGTGACGCGCCAGGCGTGCAATCTGCCAGCTGGTCAGGTTGCCGAAGATGCTTTCGGTCAGAGTGTTGCTCTTGTCTTGCAGACGGGCAATTTCATCGCTGATGTTCAGCGAATTGTCGTTACCCACCAGGCGCAGGCCTTCGATCTTGGCTTGCAGGTCGGCAATCGGCTGTTCGAAATCGAGAAAATTCGGGTTCATAGTCATCCGTCTTGGGTCTACGGCCAGGCGGCCGGCCGGTTGATCCGTTTGGCGCCATACCTTAAGGGATCAGGCGCATTCAGGTCGAGATTAAATTTTTGTCGGTTCAACGATATTGCAGGAAGACGTTCTCACGTCCGAACTGGTCACGCAGTGCCTGAATCAGCCCATCGGCAGGGTCGATCGCCCACTGCTCGCCAAACTGCAACATGGCCTTGGCGTCACTGCCGGTGTACTCCAGCGTGATCGGGCAGGCACCGCGGTGGCGGGTGATCAGTTCGCCCAGCCATTTCAGCCGGTCGCCCTTCAAGGCTTCGTGCGCCACCTTCAGGCGCAGGCTTTCGGCCAGCTTGGTGCGCGCGTCTTCCATGGTCATGACCTGCTTGACCCGCAGGCGCAAGCCACCGGAGAAGTCGTCATTGCTGACCTCCCCTTCGACCACCACCATGGCGTCGGCCTGCAGCAACGACTGCGCCGCGATATAGGCGTCGGCGAACAACGAGGCCTCGATCCGCCCGGAGCGGTCATCCAGGGTGACGAAGCCCATCTTGTCACCCTTCTTGTTCTTCATCACCCGCAGCGCAATGATCATGCCGGCGATGGTCTGGGTTTCACGCGACGGTTTGAGGTCGATGATGCGCTGGCGGGCGAAGCGGCGAATCTCGGTTTCGTACTCGTCGATCGGGTGGCCGGTCAGGTACAGCCCCAAGGTGTCCTTTTCGCCTTTCAGGCGTTCCTTCAGGGTCAGCTCGCGCACCTTGCGGTGGTTGGCGTAAACATCGACATCCGCCGCGTCGAACATGCCCCCGAACAAGTCGACATGGCCACTGTCCGCGGTATGCGCGGCCTGCTCGGCGGCCTTGATGGCCTCACCCAGTGCCGAAAGCAAGGTCGCCCGGTTAATGTCGATGTGGGCATGGTAGGCCTTGATTTCGTCATGGAAATGCGGGCCCAACCGGTCCAGCGCACCACTGCGCACCAGCGCATCGAGGGTGCGCTTGTTGACCCGTTTGAGGTCGATGCGCTCACAGAAGTCGAACAGGTCCTTGAACGGCCCGCCCTGGGCACGGGCTTCGACGATGGCCTCTACCGGGCCTTCGCCGACGCCCTTGATGGCGCCCAGGCCGTAGACGATACGGCCGTCGTCGTTCACGGTGAACTTGAAATCGGAGAAGTTCACGTCCGGCGCATCCAGGCGCAGCTTCATGCTGCGCACCTCCTCCACCAGCACCACGACCTTGTCGGTGTTGTGCATGTCCGCCGACAGCACCGCCGCCATGAACGGTGCCGGGTAGTGGGTTTTCAGCCAGGCGGTCTGGTACGACACCAGGCCGTAGGCCGCGGAGTGGGATTTGTTGAAGCCGTAACCGGCGAATTTCTCTACCAGGTCGAAGATGTTGCCTGCCAGGTCCGCATCGATATTGTTGGCCACACAGCCTTCGATGAAACCACCGCGCTGCTTGGCCATTTCCTCGGGCTTTTTCTTGCCCATGGCCCGGCGCAGCATGTCGGCGCCACCGAGGGTGTAGCCGGCCATCACCTGGGCAATCTGCATCACCTGCTCCTGGTACAGGATGATGCCGTAGGTGGGGGCCAGCACTGGCTTGAGGCCTTCGTACTGGTAGTCGGAGTGCGGGTAGGCCAGCTCGGCACGGCCGTGCTTGCGGTTGATGAAGTCGTCCACCATGCCCGACTGCAGCGGGCCGGGGCGGAACAGTGCCACCAGTGCGATGAGGTCTTCCAGGCAGTCGGGCTTGAGCTTCTTGATCAGCTCCTTCATGCCACGCGATTCAAGCTGGAACACCGCCGTGGTCTCGGCCTTCTGCAACAGCTCGTAGGTTTTGCGGTCGTCCAGCGGGATGAAGTCGATATTCACGTCGGGCAGGTTTTTCTTGGCCTGCTCGCGGTTGATGATCTCCATGGCCCACTTGATGATGGTCAGGGTACGCAGGCCGAGGAAGTCGAACTTCACCAGCCCCGCCGCCTCGACGTCATCCTTGTCGAACTGGGTTACCAGGCCGCCGCCTTCTTCGTCACAGGCGATCGGTGAGAAGTCGGTGAGCTTGGTCGGGGCGATCACCACGCCACCAGCGTGCTTGCCGGTACCCCGGGTCACACCTTCGAGCTTCAGCGCCATGTCCCAGATTTCGCGGGCGTCCTCGTCACCCTTGAGGAAGTCACGCAGGATCTCTTCCTGCTCGTAGGCCTTCTCCAGGGTCATGCCCACTTCGAACGGAATCATCTTCGACAGGCGGTCGGCCAGGCCGTAGGACTTGCCCTGAACCCGTGCCACGTCACGCACCACCGCCTTGGCAGCCATGGTGCCGAAGGTGATGATCTGGCTGACCGCGTTGCGGCCATAAGCCTCGGCCACATAGTCGATAACCCGGTCACGGCCATCCATGCAGAAGTCGACGTCGAAGTCGGGCATGGAAATACGTTCAGGGTTGAGGAAGCGCTCGAACAGCAGGTCATAGGCCAGCGGGTCGAGGTCGGTGATCTTCAGCACATAGGCCACCAGCGAACCTGCGCCCGAACCACGGCCAGGGCCTACCGGCACGTCGTTGTTCTTGGCCCACTTGATGAAGTCCATCACGATCAGGAAGTAACCGGGGAAGCCCATCTGGATGATGATGTCCAGTTCGAACTTCAGCCGGTCGAGGTAAACCTGGCGCTTCTCTTCGTAATTGGGCGTGGTCTCCTTCGGCCACAGGACCGCCAGGCGCTCTTCCAGGCCCTCGTGGGACACGTGCCGCAGGTAGTCGTCGATGCCCATGCCGTTGGGCGTGGGGAAGTCAGGCAGGAAGTACTTGCCCAGCTGCACCTGGATGTTGCAACGCTTGGCGATTTCGACGGTGTTGGCGATGGCATCGGGCAGGTCGCTGAACAGCTCGGCCATTTCCTCGGACGACTTGAGGTACTGCTGGTCGCTGTAGCAACGCGGCCGGCGAGGGTCGTCTAGGGTCCAGCCTTCACCGATGCAAACCCGGGTTTCATGCGCGTCGAAATCGGACTGCTTGATGAAACGCACGTCGTTGGTGGCCACCAGCGGCGCGCCGAGCCTGTCGGCCAGGGCCACGGCAGCATGCACATATTCCTCGTCGCGAGCGCGGTTGGTGCGCTGCACTTCTACGTAGAAGCGCTCGGGGAACATGCCCATCCAGTCTTGCAGCAGGGCCTGGGCTTCGTCGTCACGGCCGGCCAGCAGGGCCATGCCGATGTCACCTTCCTTGCCGGCCGACAAGGCGATCAGGCCTTCGCTGGCCGGCGCGATCCATTCACGCTGCAGGATCACCAGGCCGTTGCGCTGGCCGTCGGTCCAGCCGCGCGAGATCAGCTCGGTGAGGTTGCGATAGCCCTTGGGATTCATGGCCAGCAGGCAGATGCGCGACAGCGGTGCTTCCGGGTCGGCGCCGGCCAGCCACAGGTCTGCCCCACAGATCGGTTTGATGCCGGCGCCCATGGCCGTCTTGTAGAACTTCACCAGCGAGCACATGTTGCTCTGGTCGGTGATGGCCACTGCTGGCATGTTCATCCCGGCCAGCGCCTTGGCCAGCGGCTTGATCCGCACCAGGCCGTCAACCAGCGAGAATTCGGAGTGGACGCGCAGGTGAACGAAGGGAACCGACATGGGAGATCCTGTAGCAGTGCTGAACGACAAGGGCGGGATTGTAGCTTAATTGCGCGGGGGTTTTGGGGCTGCGTGTAGGAGCAACTGCCTTTCTCAAAATTTGAAAAGCCTGCGCGATTCATTGTGGGAGCGGGCTTGCCCGCGAAGCAGGCGACGCGGTGCACGGCACCGGCTGTGCCGGTGTTCGCGGCTAAAGCGCCTGCAAGGGCCCCCGATAACGCCTCATTGGTCAGACCAGCGAACCGATGACGCCTTCACGCGCGTCCCAGGCGGCCCGCACCGGTGCGAACGAACGCCGATGAATGGGCGTAGGCCCAAGCCGGGCCAAGGCCTCCAGATGTACCGGCGTGGGGTAGCCCTTGTGCCCGCCGATACCGTAACCGGGGTAGATCAGCTCGAACGCGCTCATTTCACGGTCACGGCTGACCTTGGCCAGAATCGAGGCTGCCGCAATCGCCGGGACCTGGCTATCGCCCTTGACCACCGGAGCTGCCGGCACGGCCAGTTTCGGGCAGCGGTTGCCGTCGATCAGCGCAAGCTTCGGTGTGACGTGCAGGCCTTCGACCGCGCGCTGCATGGCCAGCATGGTGGCCTGCAGGATATTGAGCCGGTCGATTTCCTCGACCTCGGCACGGGCGATGCAAAAGCTCAGGGCCTTTTCGCAAATCTCGTCGAACAGGGCCTCGCGCTTGGCTTGCGTGAGTTTTTTCGAATCGTTCAGGCCGAGAATCGGCCGGGTTGGGTCGAGGATCACCGCTGCCGTTACCACCGCACCGCACAGCGGGCCACGGCCCACTTCGTCAACGCCGGCGACCAGGTCTTCGACCAGGTTGAAGTCCAGTCCAAATTGCATGTCAGCGGTCCTTGAGCAGGGCCAGCACCGCCTCGGCCGCCTGATTGGAGGCGTCGCGGCGCAGGGTGCGGTGAATTTCGTCGAAACGTTCGGTCTGCCGGCTCCCATCGCGCAACAACGGTACCAGGGTATTGGCCAACGCCTCGCTGGTGGCAGCGTCCTGCAGCAGTTCAGGTACCAGCTCACGCTGCGCCAACAGGTTGGGCAACGACACGTAGGGGCTTTTCACCAGCCGCTTGAGAATCCAGTAGGTCAGCGGCGCCAGGCGGTAAGCCACCACCATCGGCCGCTTGTACAGCAAGGCTTCGAGGGTGGCGGTACCCGAGGCGATCAACACCGCGTCGCAGGCGGCCAGGGCGTGGTGCGACTGGCCATCGAGCAGCATCAGCGGCAACTGCCGCCCTTCGAGCATCTGCTCGACCTGCGCGCGCCGCGCCGCGTTGGCACACGGCAGTACGAAGCGCACGCCCGGTACGTGGTGGCACAGGCGCTCGGCAGCATCGAGGAACAACGCCCCCAAGCGGCCAACCTCGCCGCCGCGGCTGCCCGGCATCAGGGCCACCACCGGGCCCTCGCCCAGGCCCAGGGCGGCACGCGCACCTGCGCGGTCGGCCTGCAGCGGGATGGTGTCGGCCAGCGGGTGGCCGACAAAGCGCACCGGCACGCCCTGCTCTTCATAGAACCGCGCCTCGAACGGCAGCAGGGTCAGCATCAGGTCGCAGCCTTCGCGGATCTTCAGCACCCGCTTCTGCCGCCAGGCCCAGACCGACGGGCTGACGTAGTGCACGGTCTTGATCCCGGCCTGCCGCAGTTTCAGCTCGATGTTGAGGGTAAAGTCAGGCGCATCGATACCGATGAACACATCCGGCTTTTCATCGATCAGGGTCTGGATCAGCAGTTTGCGCCGCTTGAGCAGCTCGCGCAGG
This sequence comes from Pseudomonas sp. BJP69, assembly GCF_007633355.1. Lineage (NCBI taxonomy): Bacteria > Pseudomonadati > Pseudomonadota > Gammaproteobacteria > Pseudomonadales > Pseudomonadaceae > Pseudomonas > Pseudomonas sp. BJP69. Next base: position 1,186,391 of record NZ_CP041933.1, on the reverse strand, counting down.
CGCCCCAGCACCTCCACCAGGCCCATGACCGCCAGGCGTTCCATCGGGAAATAGGATTGCAGGCCTTCGGCTTCCATCAAGGGGCCGCCCACCCCGATAAAGCGTATGTCGGGGTGGCGCTCCCTGAGGGCACGCATCAGGCCTGAACCCAGAATATCGCCGCTGGCCTCACCGGCCACCAGCGCTACGCAAAGCCGGGCCATGTCAGCGGGTGATGCCGCGAGCGGAGTTCACGATCGACTGGCGGAACAGCTCGACCTCAGGGTGCAGCGCAGCAGGCTCGGCCAGCTCCTTGAGTGCGTCTTCGACGGTAAGGCCCTGACGATAGACAATTTTGTAGCAGCGGCGCAGCACGTGGATCACTTCGGCGCTGAAACCGCGCCGGCGCATGCCCTCGAAGTTCATGCTGCGGGCTTCGGCCGGGCTACCGAACACGGTCACGAAGGCCGGTACGTCCTTGCCGATCGCCGTACCCATGCCGGAAAACGCGTGGGCACCAATATGGCAGTACTGGTGCACCAGGGTGTAGCCGGACAGGATCGCCCAGTCGCCCACATGCACATGCCCGGCAAGGGCCGTGTTGTTGACCAGAATGCAGTGGTTACCGATGACGCTGTCGTGGCCGATGTGGGCATAGGCCATGATCAGGTTGTGGTCGCCCAGGGTGGTTTCGGCACGGTCCTGAATGGTCCCACGGTGAATGGTCACCCCTTCGCGGATCACGTTGTGGTCGCCAATCACCAGGCGCGTCGGCTCACCCTTGTACTTGAGGTCCGGGGTGTCTTCGCCAATCGACGAAAACTGAAAGATACGGTTGTGCTTGCCGATGCGGGTCGGCCCCTTCAACACAACATGCGGGCCGATAACGGTGCCCTCCCCGACCTCGACATCGGGGCCCACGATCGACCAAGGGCCCACCTCGACACCGTCGGCGAGCTTGGCCGAGGGATCGATGATGGCCCGAGGATCAATCGAATTCATAGGGAGCGTTCCGCGCAGGTGATTTCTGCCGAGCACACCGGCTTGCCGTCGACCAGGGCGCGGCATTCGAACTTCCAGATCATGCTCTTGCGGCTGAGGAACTTGGCTTCCAGCACCAACTGGTCACCCGGCAGCACCGGCTGGCGGAAACGCAGCTTGTCGGAGCCGACGAAGTAATACAGGGTGCCATCGGCAGGCTTGGCATCGAGCATCTTGAAACCCAGGATACCGGCCGCCTGGGCCATGGCTTCGATGATCAGGACGCCCGGCATGATCGGGTGCGCCGGGAAGTGGCCATTGAAGAACGGCTCGTTGATGCTGACATTCTTGTAGGCACGAATGCTCTGGGCCTCGTAGTCCAGCTCCGTCACGCGGTCCACCAGCAGGAACGGGTAACGGTGAGGCAGGTATTCGCGAATCTCGTTGATGTCCATCATTTCGGGGGGGAAGCCTGTAATAAGAATAGGGAGCGCAGGTGCTGACCGCACGCTCCTTTTGCAATCCAAAGAGGAGCCAGCTAGCGACTGTTCACTCTTGCTCAGGGAATGGTATCAGCCTTCTGATGCCGGCTGGCCACCTGAGGTCACGGTATCGACGCGTTTTTCCAGCTGCTGGAGGCGCTTGGCCATATCGTCCAGGTGGCGGATACGCGCGGCGCTCTTGCGCCAGTCAGCCAATGGCTGCATGGCCGTACCGGAAGAATAGGAGCCCGGCTCGGTGATCGAGCGGGTAACCATGGTCATTCCGGAAATGAATACGTTATCGCAAACATCAATGTGCCCCACCAGCCCCACGCCACCCGCCAGCATGCAGTGCTTGCCAATGCGCGTGCTGCCGGAAATACCGACACACGCAGCCATGGCGGTGTGGTCGCCGATCTGCACGTTGTGGGCGATCTGGATCTGGTTATCCAGCTTGACCCCATCGCCGATGCGCGTGTCCGACAGCGCGCCACGGTCGACCGCCGTGTTGACGCCGATTTCCACATCATCGCCGATGGTAACGCCGCCAATCTGGGCGATCTTGCGCCAGATGCCCTTCTCGTTGGCGAAGCCAAAGCCTTCACCGCCGATCACCGCACCCGACTGAATGACCACGCGCTTGCCGATGGTGACGTCGTGATACAACGTGACCCTCGGTGCCAGCCAGCCGCCTTCACCCACCACGCAACGGGCACCAATGAAGCAATGTGCACCAATGCTCACGTTGGCGCCGATACGGGCGCCACTTTCGATGACCGCGAACGGCCCGATGCTGGCGCTGGCATCTACCTGGGCATCCTCGGCCACCACGGCGCTGGGATGGATTCCCGCCACAGCCTTGGGTTTCGGATCGAACAGGTGGGAAATGCGCGCATAAGCCAGGTACGGGTCGGCCACGACCAGGGCATTGCCGGCAAAGCTTTCGGCGTCCGAGGCCTTGAGCAGCACCGCGCCGGCCTGGCAGTTATCCAGGTACTTGCGGTACTGCGGGTTGGCCAGGAAGGTCAACTGCCCGGGGCCAGCCTCTTGCAAGGTGGCCAGCCCGGTAATCTGCAGCGCCTCGGGCCCCTTCAGGGTGGCACCGAGGGCCTCGGCCAGCTGGCCTAGCGTCATGGTCACACTCATATCAACGGGCTTGGTTCATGCGCTCGATGACCTGGCGGGTGATGTCGTACTGAGGTTTGACATCGATGACCGCGCCACGCTCGAGAACCAGGTCGTAACCGCCTTTCTTGATCACTTCCTCAACAGCGCCATCCAGCTTCGGCTTCAGCTGCTTGAGCATGTCACGGTCGGCAACGGCCTTGGCTTCGTTCAGCTCCTTGGACTGGAACTGGAAGTCGCGGGCTTTTTGCTTGAACTCGAGCTCCAGGCGCTCACGCTCCTGCTGCTGCATCTTGTCGCCGCCCTTGATCAAGCGGTCCTGGATACCCTTGGCGCTGCTTTCCAGGCTTTTCAGCTTGGTCAGTTGCGGGCCGAATTTCTTCTCGGCATCCACCGCGTACTTCTTGGCGGCGTCCGATTCCAGCAGGGCCATCTGATAGTTCAGCACGGCAACCTTCATTTCGGCGAAAGCCGGGGTGGCGACCAGCGCCGCGGCCACTACGGCCAGTTGAGCCAATTTACGCACGATGCACTCCTGGATAAACCGTTGTCGTTAAGCAAGGGCCGACCTTAGAAGGTCTGGCCCAGAGAGAATTGGAACACCTGGGTATCGGCATCGTCCGGCTTCTTGACCGGCATTGCCAGGCTGAAGCTCAGCGGGCCCAGTGCAGTAATCCAGGTCACGCCCAGGCCGACCGAACTGGCCATGCCCGAGAAACCGACCTTCTCGCAATCAGGCTTCTTGCCGCAGTTGGTGTCGAACACGTTACCCACATCCCAGAACACGGAGGTGCGCAGCGAACGCTGGTCCTTGACGAACGGCAGCGGGAACAGGAGCTCGACGCCACCTTGTACGAGGACGTTACCGCCAAACGGTAGTGGATCCTTGTCCGGATCCTCAATAGTCCCCGGTTTACCCCCATTTTTCTCACCGCGGCTTGGGGTACTGCGTGGGCCCAGGCTGCTGTCTTTGAAGCCGCGGACGGAGTTGAAGCCACCCGCGAAGTAGTTCTCGTAGAACGGCAGGCCGGAGGTGCTGCCATAACCATCACCATAGCCCAGCTCGGTGTGCAGGCGCAGGGTGTAGTCATTGTTGATCGGCTGGAACAGCTGGCCACGGTAGTCGAGCTTGAAGAACGACAGGTCGCTGCCTGGAATGGTCGATTCCAGGGTCAGGCTTTGCGAGTGACCGCGGGTCGCCAGCACACCTTTGTTCAAGGTCGACTCGGACCAGCCGATCGACGCCTTGAAGTTGAGGAAGTTGTCGCCTTCCTGGTCGAGGAAATCGAAGATCTCGTCGACGGTGTACTTGCCGGTCTTGATCTTGTCCTGCTGCACGCTCAGGCCGTAGGTCAGGCGCGAAGTTTCGCTGATCGGGTAGCCCAGGCTCACACCTGCACCGAGGCTGTCCACCGCATAGCTGGCCACGTCGACATCGAGGTCATCGTAGTTGGTGCTGCGGTAGAAGGCGTTGTAGCCCAGGCTCACGCCGTCGGCAGTGAAGTAGGGATCCACGAAGCCAAAGTTGTAGCGGGTCTGGTATTCCGAACGGGTCAAGCCGATGGACACCTTGTTACCGGTGCCGAGGAAGTTGCTCTGGCTGATCGAACCACCCAGGATCAGGCCCGCGCTCTGGGCGAAACCGACGCTGGCGGTGATCGAACCGGAGGCTTGCTCCTCCACGCTGTAGTTGACGTCGACCTGGTCATCGGTGCCCGGCACCGGTGGGGTCTCGACGTTGACTTCCTTGAAGAAGCCCAGGCGCTCGAGGCGGGTCTTGGACTGGTCGATCAGGTAGGTCGACGCCCACCCGCCTTCCATCTGGCGCATTTCGCGACGCAGCACTTCGTCTTCGGTCTTGGTGTTGCCACGGTAGTTGATGCGGTTGACGTAGGCACGCTTGCCCGGGTCGACCACGAACATGATGTCTACCGTGTGGTCCTGTTCATTCGGCTGTGGCACGCCGTTGACGTTGGCGAAGGTGTAGCCCTCGTTGCCCAGGCGGCGGGTGATCAGCTCGGACGTGGTGGTCATCACCTTGCGCGAGAATACCTGGCCAGGCTGCACCAGCAGCAGCGACTTGACCTGGTCTTCCGGCACCTTGAGGTCACCGGACAGCTTCACGTCGCGAACGGTGTACTTCTCGCCTTCGTTGATGTTGACGGTGATGTAGACGTGCTTCTTGTCTGGCGTGATCGACACCTGGGTCGAGGCGATGTCCATGTTGATGTAGCCGCGGTCCAGGTAGTAGGAACGCAGGCGCTCAAGGTCACCGGACAGCTTTTCGCGGGCGTACTTGTCGTCATTCTTGAAGAACGACAGCCAGTTGGTGGTTTTCAGCTCGAACAACTGGCCCAGGGTATCGTCGTCGAACACGTTGTTGCCGACGATGTTGATGTGCTGGATGGCCGCGACCGTGCCTTCGTTGATCTTGATCTTCAGTGCCACGCGGTTGCGCGGCTGCGGCACCACCTCGGCGTCGACCTCGGCCGAGTAGCGGCCCTGGGCCACGTACTGGCGCTGCAGTTCGTTACGCACGCCTTCAAGGGTGGCACGCTGGAAGATCTCGCCTTCGGCCAGGCCGGATTGCTTCAGGCCTTTCATCAGGTCATCGGTGCTGATCGCCTTGTTGCCTTCGATCTCGATGCTCGACACCGACGGGCGCTCGACCACGTTGATGATCAGCACATTGCCATCGCGGTTCAACTGGATGTCCTGGAAGAACCCGGTCTTGAACAGGGAACGGGTCGAGTCCACCAGGCGGCGGTCATCAGCCTGGTCACCGACGTTCAGCGGCAAGGCACCGAACACGCTGCCGGCGGATACCCGCTGCAGGCCGTTGACGCGAATATCGGAGATGGTGAAGGACTCGGCGTGAACTTCAGCGATCATCAGTGCGGACATGACCGCAGTTAGCAGCAGACGTTTCATGAAGTCCTTTTATTCCAACTGGCAATAAACAACCCGCCGTGAAAAAACGGCGGGTTCGCAATTGAGCGAAGCTTTATAGTCGACCCAGATCGTTGATCAGGGCGAGCAACATCACCCCTATGACCAAACTGATACCGATCTGGACCCCCCAACCTTGCACCCGATCCGACAGCGGACGACCGCGCGCCCACTCGACCAGATAAAACAGCAAATGCCCCCCATCGAGTACCGGGATGGGCAGCAGGTTAAGAACCCCCAGGCTTATGCTCAGGTAGGCGAGGAAATTCAGGAAATCCCCGATGCCGGACTGGGCTGAAGCGCCCGCCACTTTAGCAATGGTTATCGGTCCACTCAAGTTTTTTACCGAGAGCTCCCCGAACAGCATTTTCTTCAGCGATTCGAGGGTAAGGACACTCATGTTCCAGGTGCGTGACAAGCCCTCGCCCACCGCCTCCAGCGGGCCATAGCTGACTTCGCGAAGCATGCTGGCAGGCCATTCGCCACCTTTGACCCCGGCACCCAGGTACCCGGCAACGGCCTTGCCCTCGCCCTTGTGGGCCAGGACCACCGGCACGTCGAGGGCAGCACCGTCGCGCTCCACGCGGACCTGCACCTTGGCATCCGGCCGGGCACGTACACTGTCGACCACCTGCTGCCATTCGGTCACGGCAACGCCGTCGACCGCCAGCAGCTTGTCACCGCTCTTGAGGCCCGCAGCGGCAGCCGGCCCTTTCGGGTCGATCTCGGCCAGCACCGGCGCAATCGCCGGGCGCCATGGGTGCAGCCCAAGGGACTGGATCGGGTCTGGCTCATCGGCGCCCTTCAACCAGCTGTCCAGCTTGACCTGCAACTGGCGCTCGGCACTGGCGCCATCGTCGCGCACGCCAACCTGCAAGGTGCCGCTCTCGCCCAGGCGCCGCACCAGCTGCAGGTTGACCGCCGCCCAACCGCTGGTCGGCTTGCCGTCCACAGAGACGATTTCCTGACCTGCGGCCAGCCCGGCCGACGCCGCCAGGCTGCCGGCATCGACGCTACCAATGACCGGGCGAACCTGTTGGGTACCCAGCATCGCCAGCAGCCAGAAGAACACGATTGCCAGCAGGAAATTGGCGGTCGGGCCGGCCGCGACAATGGCGATACGCTGGCCTACCGGTTTGCGGTTGAACGACTGGCCGAGCAACGCCGGCGGCACATCACCTTCGCGCTCGTCGAGCATCTTCACGTAGCCGCCCAGCGGGATCGCCGCCACGACGAACTCGGTGCCATGGCGGTCATGCCAGCGCAGCAGCGGCGTGCCGAAACCCACCGAAAAACGCAGCACCTTCACGCCACAGCGGCGCGCGACCCAGAAGTGGCCGAATTCATGAAAGGTCACCAGCACCCCCAGGGCCACGAGGGTGCCGATAATCATGTAGAGCGCTGTCATGTCCATCTCCGAATGATATTCAGCGGGGCGGGGCAATACCCTGCCCCCTCACGCACCGTAGCGAGCCTGCATCAGCGGCCGTGGCGGCGCAGCCACTCCCGGGAAAGCTCCCGGGCCCGCTGGTCGGCGGCGAACACCGCGTCCAGGGAAGGCAGGGGCACCACAGGTTCCTGCTCGAGTACCTGTTCGATCATACCCGCGATCTCCGGGAAGCGAATACGCCGCTCGAGAAATGCTTGCACCGCCACTTCGTTGGCGGCATTGAGCACGGCGGGGGCACTGTTGCCGGCTTCGGCAGCCTGCCGCGCGAGGCGCAGGCAAGGGAAGCGTTGTTCGTCGGGCGCCTGGAAATCCAGACGGGCGACGGCGAACAGGTCCAGCGGCGCCACCCCGGAGTCGATCCGTTCGGGCCAGGCCAGGGCGTTGGCGATCGGGGTGCGCATGTCCGGGTTGCCCAGCTGGGCAAGGACCGAGCCATCCACGTAGTCGACCAGCGAGTGGATCACGCTCTGCGGGTGCACTACCACTTCGACCTTGGCCGGCGCAGCATCGAACAGCCAACAGGCTTCGATCAGTTCCAGCCCTTTATTCATCATGCTGGCCGAATCCACGGAGATCTTGCGCCCCATCGACCAGTTAGGGTGCGCACAGGCTTGCTCCGGGGTCACCCCCATCAGCGCTTCGACGGGCGTTTCACGGAACGGGCCACCGGAAGCCGTCAGCAGGATCCGCCGCACCCCCACCGCACTCAGGCCACGGGCATAGTCGCCAGGCATGCACTGGAAGATAGCGTTGTGCTCGCTGTCGATCGGCAGCAGCACGGCGCCATGGCGCCGCACGGCGTCCATGAACAGGGCCCCCGACATCACCAGCGCTTCCTTGTTGGCCAGCAGGACCTTCTTGCCCGCCTCGACAGCCGCCAAGGTGGGCCGCAAGCCGGCAGCCCCGACGATGGCCGCCATCACGGCGTCCACTTCACTTGCCGATGCCACCTGGCACAGCCCGGCGTCGCCTTCGAGCACCTCGGTTGCACAACCGGCCGCCGCCAGACCTGCACGCAACCGCATGGCCGCTTCACCGCTCGGCACCACGGCGAACGCCGGGCGGTGGCGCACGCACAGGGCCAGCAGTTCGTCCACACGCGAATAGCCACTGAGGGCGAACGCCTGGTAGCGATCAGGGTGCCGGGCAATCACGTCCAGGGTGCTCAGGCCGATGGAGCCGGTGGCACCGAGCACGGTGATACGTTGCGGGCGAGTCACATGACACCCCATTCGGCAGCCCACAACAACACGGCAAAGATCGGGATCGCTGCCGTCAGGCTGTCGATGCGGTCGAGCACACCGCCGTGGCCGGGGAGCAGGTTGCTGCTGTCCTTGATGCCGGAGCGGCGCTTGAACATGCTCTCGGTCAGGTCACCGACCACCGAGGCCATCACCAGCAGCGCAGCACCCAGCAGGCCGAGCAGCACCTGGCCGACGCCCCAGTCGCGGCTTATGCCCACACCGAGGGTGATCAGCAAGCTGACCGCCAGCCCGCCATACACGCCTTCCCAGCTCTTGCCGGGGCTGACCTGCGGGGCCAGCTTGCGCTTGCCGAATGCACGGCCAGAAAAGTACGCGCCGATGTCGGCAGCCCACACCAGCACCATGACCGAGAGAATCAGCCAGTTGCCCAGCGGCCAGTGCTTGAGCAGCACCAACCCCTGCCAGGCGGGCAGCAATACCAGCAGGCCTATCAGCAGCCGGCAGGCAGCACTGGCCCACAACTCGCTGCTGCGTGGATAGGTCAGCACCAGCCAGGTCGCCAACCCCCACCAGATCACTGCGGCGCCGAGCACCCAGGGGGCCAGCTCCGGCAGGATGTACAGCAGCATCAGCGCCCCGGCCACCACCAGGGCGTAAGCAATGCGCAGCGGCTGGGCCATCAGGCCGGCCAGGCGCGCCCACTCCCAGGCACCGAGGGTCACTACGAAGCCGATGAACAGGGCAAAATCCCCACCGTTGAGCAGGAAGAAACCACCCAGCGCAATCGGCAGCAGGATCAGCGCGGTAATGATGCGTTGTTTAAGCATTAAGCACGAGCTCCAGCCTCGACCTGCTCGCTGGTCTTACCGAAGCGGCGCTGGCGCGAAGCGAAATCGGCCAGGGCTTTACGCATGGCCTCGTGTTTGAAGTCCGGCCAGTACAGGTCGGAGAAATACAGCTCGGCATATGCCAGCTGCCACAGCAGGAAATTGCTGATGCGATGCTCGCCACCGGTGCGGATACACAGGTCCGGCAACGGCAGCTCACCGGTTGCCAGGCACGTCTGCAGCAGGCCAGGGGTGATGTCGTCCGGGCGCAGGTGCCCGGCTTGCACTTCCCGCGCCAGCCGTTGCGCGGCCTGGGCAATGTCCCACTGACCGCCGTAGTTGGCAGCGATTTGCAGGATGAAGCGGTTGTTGCCGGCGGTCAGCGCCTCGGCTTCACGCATGGCAGCCTGCAACTCCGGGTGGAACCGCGAGCGGTCACCGATGATACGCAGGCTGATATTGTTTTCGTTGAGGCGCTTGGCCTCACGGCGCAGGGCCGAGAAGAACAGTTCCATCAGCGCACCGACTTCTTCGGCCGGGCGCTGCCAGTTTTCACTGGAGAAGGCGAACAGGGTCAGCACCTCGACCCCGGACTGGGCACAGACTTCGATGACCGCGCGAACGGCGTCGACACCCGCCTTGTGCCCGGCAACGCCGGGCAGCAGGCGTTTTTTTGCCCAGCGGTTGTTGCCGTCCATGATGATCGCGACATGACGCGGCACCGAGGACGGCACCGCTGGCTTGGTCTTTTCCATTAAAAAACCCCGGCCTCAGACGGCCATCAGGTCCTTTTCCTTGGCCTTGAAGGCAGCATCGACCTCGGCAACGAACTTGTCGGTCAGCTTCTGGATGTCATCAGCGGCGCGACGCTCTTCGTCTTCACTGATTTCCTTGTCCTTGGTCAGCTTCTTCAGGTCGGCCAGGGCGTCGCGGCGCACGTTGCGCACGGCTACCTTGGCGTCTTCGGCAACAGCGCTGGCCTGCTTGGTATAGCCCTTGCGGGTTTCCTCGGTCAGGGCCGGCATCGGCACGCGAATGGTGGTACCGGCGCTGGACGGGTTCAGGCCCAGGTCAGAGGTGAGGATGGCTTTTTCGATAGCCGCGCTGAGGTTCTTGTCGTGGGCGACGATCTTCAGCGTGCGGGCATCTTCGACGGTGATTGCAGCCACCTGGTTCAGCGGCATCTCGCTGCCCCAGGCAGTGACCCTGACGGTATCCAGGATGCTTGGGTGAGCGCGACCCGTACGGATGGCCGCCAGGTTGCGAGCCAGGGCCTCGAGGGACTTGGTCATGCGCTCCTGCGCGTCTTTCTTGATATCGTTGATCATTTCTGGACTTCCTCGATCAGAGTTCCTTCCGCGCCGCCATGCACGATGTTCAGCAGGGCGCCGGGCTTGTTCATGTTGAAGACGCGCAGCGGCATCTTGTGGTCGCGGCACAGGCAGATTGCCGTGAGATCCATTACCCCCAGCTTGCGATCCAGCACTTCATCGTAGGTCAGATGATCGAACTTCTCGGCATGCGGGTCCTTGAATGGATCTGCAGTGTATACACCATCGACCTTGGTTGCCTTCAATACCACGTCGGCATCGATTTCGATGGCGCGCAGGCAAGCGGCAGAGTCGGTGGTGAAGAACGGGTTGCCAGTACCGGCGGCGAAAATCACGACTTCCTTGGCGTTGAGGTGACGCATGGCTTTGCGACGGTCGTAATGATCGGTGACACCCACCATGGAGATCGCCGACATGACGATGGCAGTGATGTTCGCCCGCTCCAGCGCGTCGCGCATGGCCAGGGCATTCATCACGGTGGCCAGCATCCCCATGTGGTCGCCGGTAACACGGTCCATGCCGGCTGCACTGAGCGCCGCGCCACGGAACAGGTTGCCACCACCGATCACCAGGCCTACCTGAACACCGATGCCGACCAGTTGGCCGACTTCCAGCGCCATGCGATCCAGGACCTTGGGGTCGATCCCGAACTCTTCCGAGCCCATCAGGGCCTCGCCGCTAAGTTTGAGTAGAATGCGTTTATAGCGAGCCTGATGACCACTGCCCTGCTGAGCCATTGCGAATCTCTCCTGCGGCGTTTGTAAAATTCTTGCGGGCTGCTTGAGCCTGCTTGTAACTGTAACGTGACGCAACGATTGCGTCCGCGAGCAGCGGTTTCTGTAAACCGTTCCCGCTTTGACAAAGAGGCTGCGCGCGTGAGCGGGCAGCCTCTTTGGGGCGACAGACGGGGCTGTCTTACTGCTTGGCAGCAGCTACCTGAGCGGCAACTTCAGCAGCGAAGTCGTCGACTGGCTTCTCGATGCCCTCGCCTACTTTGAAGTAGGTGAAGGAAACGATTTCAGCACCGGCTTTCTTGGCCAGCTCGCCAACTTTGACTTCCGGGTTCATGACGAAAGCCTGCTCTTTCAGCGAGGCTTCAGCCTTGAACTTGGTGATACGGCCGTTGATCATGTTCTCAACGATGTTCTCTGGCTTGCCGGCGATCTTGTCAGCGTTCAGCTGCAGGAACACGCCCTTCTCACGCTCGATGGCCTCGGCGGAGATTTCCGACGAATCCAGGAACTCAGGGTTCGACGCAGCCACGTGCATGGCGATGTTCTTGGCCAGCTCGACGTCGCCGCCGTTCAGGACAACAACGGCACCGATCTTGTTGCCGTGCAGGTAGGCACCGACAACGTCACCCTCAACGCGCACCAGGCGGCGGATGTTGACGTTCTCGCCGCACTTGGCGACCAGGGCTTCACGAGCAGCTTCACGCGAAGCGATCAGCGGCGCAGCGTCGGTCAGCTTCTGGGCGAAGGCTTCTTCGAGGCTTTCAGCAACGAAGTTCTTGAAGTCGTCTTGCAGGGCCAGGAAGTCGGTCTGCGAGTTCACTTCCAGCAGAACGGCGGATTTACCGTCGGTCTTGACCGCGATAGCGCCTTCAGCAGCGACGTTGCCTGCCTTTTTGGCGGCCTTGATGGCGCCCGAGGCACGCATGTCGTCAATGGCTTTTTCGATGTCGCCGCCGGCCTTTTCCAGGGCCTTTTTGCAATCCATCATGCCTTCGCCGGTACGCTCGCGCAGTTCTTTGACCAGCGCTGCAGTAATTGCTGCCATTTCAAAATCCTCTTGGAAAGTTTTTCAACCATTCCACCCGTTGGTCACGGGCGTTAAATTCTGCAAATCCGCTGCTTGTGTTCCAGCAGGCCCATGATGCGGGGCCGATGCTGACAGCAGGATTTCAAGGTGGCAAAAAGGGGGCAGAGCCCCCTTTTCGCGTGCCAAGTAGACGCTAGCGCCTATTACTCAGCAGCAGGTGCAGCCGCTTCTTCAGCGTAGACTTCAGTGCCGCCGGCAACGTTGTTGCGGCCGCGGATGACGGCGTCAGCCATCGAAGTCATGTACAGCTCGATAGCGCGAATGGCGTCATCGTTACCTGGGATGATGTAGTCAACACCTTCCGGGCTGCTGTTGGTATCGACAACGCCGATAACCGGGATACCCAGTTTGTTGGCTTCGGTGATCGCGATGCGCTCGTGATCAACGTCGATAACGAACAGAGCGTCTGGCAGACCACCCATGTCCTTGATGCCGCCCAGGCTGCGATCCAGTTTTTCCAGGTCGCGGGAGCGCATCAGGGCTTCTTTCTTGGTCAGCTTGGCGAAAGTGCCATCTTCGGCCTGGGTTTCCAGGTCGCGCAGACGCTTGATCGAGGCGCGGATGGTTTTGTAGTTGGTCAGCATGCCGCCCAACCAACGGTGGTCAACGTATGGCGAACCGCAACGAGCAGCTTGCTCGGCGACGATCTTGCCGGCGGAACGCTTGGTGCCGACGAACAGGATCTTGTTCTTGCCCTGGGCCAGGCGCTCTACGAACGACAGAGCGTCGTTGAACATTGGCAGGGTTTTTTCCAGGTTGACGATGTGGATCTTGTTACGCGCGCCGAAAATGTACTTGCCCATTTTCGGGTTCCAGTAACGGGTCTGGTGGCCGAAGTGCACACCGGCCTTCAGCATATCGCGCATATTGACTTGGGACATGATAGTTCCTTGATAAGTCGGGTTGGGCCTCCACGTATCCCAATGACCAACCCGCGAATTCTGCAACTCGGGGCACCCAGGTCATCGTGTCGACACGTGTGTGGGTTAAATGCTGACGGGGTCGTGCCCGAAAGCGGCGCATGTTATACCACAGACCGCGGGCAAACGGAACCCGGTGGAAGCAGCTGCAAGCTGCAAGCTGCAAGCTGCAAGCTGCAAGCTGCAAGCAAAAGCAAAAGCAAAAGCAAAAAGCAAAAAGCAAAAAGCAAAAAGCAAAAAGCAGCCGACGCACGATCCGCTTCTTCTTGTAGCTTGCCACTTGCCACTTGCCACTTGCCACTTGCAGCTTGCAGCTGGACGCTCTGATAGAATAAGCCCTTTCCCGTTTGTTCGCGCCGTGCACGGCGCCGTAGAGAGCCTGTAATGACCGTTACCATCAAGACCGCAGAAGACATCGAAAAGATGCGCATCGCTGGCCGCCTGGCTGCCGAAGTGCTGGAAATGATCGAGGAACACGTCAAGCCCGGCGTCACCACCGAAGCGCTGGACCGCCTGTGCCACGACTACATCGTCAATGTTCAGCAGGCCATCCCGGCGCCGCTCAACTACAAAGGCTACCCGAAGTCGATCTGCACCTCGATCAACCATGTGGTCTGCCACGGCATCCCCAACGACAAGCCGCTCAAGGACGGTGACACGCTGAACATCGACGTCACCGTGATCAAGGACGGCTACCACGGCGATACCAGCCGCATGTTCCACGTCGGCACCGTGCCGGCATGGGCCGAGCGCCTGTCCAAGGTGACCCAGGAATGCATGTACAAGGCCATTGAACTGGTCAAGCCAGGGTGCCGCCTGGGCGACATCGGTGAAGTGATCCAGAAGCACGCCGAAAAGAACGGCTTCTCGGTGGTGCGTGAATTCTGCGGCCACGGTATCGGCAAGGTGTTCCACGAAGAACCGCAGATCCTCCACTACGGCCGCGCAGGCACGGGCATGGAACTGAAGGAAGGCATGACCTTCACCATCGAACCCATGATCAACCAGGGCAAGGCCGACACCAAGGTGCTGGGCGACGGCTGGACCGCCATCACCAAGGACCGCAAGCTCTCGGCCCAGTGGGAGCACACCTTGGTGGTGACTGCGACCGGCTACGAGATCTTCACCCTGCGCAAGGACGATACGATCCCGCGCACCTCGGCCTGAGCCCGGCCAACCCACGACAGGAACGTGACGCGATGCCCCAGGTGGACCCCGAACTGTTCGACCGCGGCCAGTTCCAGGCGGAACTGGCTCTCAAGGCGAGCCCTATCGCCGCTTTCAAGAAAGCCATCCGCCTGGCCGGCGAGGTGCTCGACAAGCGTTTCCGCGCCGGCGGCGACATTCGCCCGCTGATCGAGGCCCGTGCCTGGCTGGTCGACAATATCCTGCAACAGGCCTGGAACCAGTTCGACTGGGGGGACCACAGCGGCATCGCCCTGGTTGCGGTGGGTGGCTACGGGCGCGGTGAACTGCACCCGCATTCGGACATCGACCTGCTGATCCTCCTGGGCGCTGCCGATCATGAACAGTACCGCGATGCCATCGAACGGTTTCTGACCCTGCTGTGGGACATAGGCCTGGAAGTCGGCCAGAGCGTGCGTACCGTGGACGAGTGTGCCGAACAGGCCCGCGCCGACCTCACGGTGATCACCAACCTGATGGAAAGCCGCACCATCGCCGGCCCGGAGCCGTTGCGCCAACGCATGCTGGACGTGACCAGCACCGCGCACATGTGGCCGAGCAAGGAGTTCTTCCTGGCCAAGCGCGCCGAACTCAAGGCCCGCCACCACAAGTACAACGACACCGAGTACAACCTGGAACCCAACGTCAAAGGGTCCCCTGGCGGCCTGCGCGATATCCAGACCGTACTGTGGGTGGCGCGCCGCCAATACGGCACCTTGAACCTGCTCGCACTGGCTGGCGAAGGCTTCCTGCTGGAAAGCGAGAACGAACTGCTGGCCTCGTCGCAGGACTTTCTATGGAAGGTGCGTTACGCCCTGCACATGCTGGCCGGCCGCGCCGAAGACCGCCTGTTGTTCGACCACCAGCGCAGCCTGGCCGAACTGCTGGGCTACCACGACGAGAACCCCAAGCGGGCGATCGAGCAGTTCATGACCCAGTACTACCGGGTGGTGATGAGCATCAGCCAGCTGTGCGACCTGATCATCCAGCACTTCGAGGAGGTCATCCTCGCCGACGAGGACAGTGGCAGCACCCAGCCGCTGAATGCGCGCTTCCGCCTGCATGACGGCTATATCGAGGCCACCCGGCCGAACGTGTTCAAGCGCACGCCGTTCGCCATGCTGGAGATGTTCGTGCTGATGGCCCAGCACCCGGAAATCAAGGGTGTACGCGCCGATACCGTGCGCCTGCTGCGCGAACACCGGCACCTGATCGACGACACGTTCCGCACCGACATCCGCAATACCAGCCTGTTCATCGAGCTGTTCAAGTGCGAGATCGGCATACACCGTAACCTGCGCCGAATGAACCGCTACGGCATCCTGGGGCGTTACCTGCCCGAGTTCGGCCTGATCGTCGGGCAGATGCAGCACGACCTGTTCCACATCTATACCGTGGATGCGCACACCCTCAACCTCATCAAGCACCTGCGCAAGCTGCAGTACACACCGGTGTCCGAGAAGTTTCCGCTGGCCAGCAAGCTCATGGGGCGCCTGCCCAAACCCGAGCTGATCTACCTGGCCGGCCTGTACCACGACATCGGCAAGGGCCGCCACGGTGACCACTCGGAGCTCGGTGCAGTAGACGCGCAGAAGTTCTGCGAACGCCACCAACTGCCCGCGTGGGACAGCCGGCTGATCGTCTGGCTGGTGCTCAACCACCTGGTGATGTCTACCACCGCCCAGCGCAAGGACCTGTCCGACCCGCAGGTGATCAACGACTTCGCCCTGCACGTCGGCGACGAAACGCGCCTGGACTACCTGTACGTGCTGACCGTGGCCGATATCAATGCCACCAACCCCAGCTTGTGGAACTCGTGGCGCGCCAGCCTGTTGCGCCAGCTTTACACCGAGACCAAGCGGGCCTTGCGCCGCGGCCTGGAAAACCCGCTGGACCGCGAAGAGCAGATTCGCCAAACCCAGTCTGCCGCCCTGGACATCCTGGTGCGCGAGGGCACCGACCCGGACGACGTCGAACAATTGTGGTCGCAGCTGGGCGATGACTACTTCCTCAAGCACACTGCGGCCGACGTGGCCTGGCACAGTGATGCGATCCTGCAGCAGCCCGCCGATGGCGGCCCTCTGGTGCTGATCAAGGAAACCACCCAGCGCGAGTTCGAGGGTGGCACGCAGATCTTCATCTACGCCCCGGACCAGCACGACTTCTTTGCGGTGACGGTAGCGGCCATGTCGCAGCTGAACCTGAACATTCACGACGCGCGAATCATCACCTCCAGCAGCCAGTTCACCCTCGACACCTACATCGTGCTGGACAACGACGGCGGCTCGATTGGCGACAACCCGCAACGGGTGCGGCAGATTCGCGACGGCCTGAGCGAAGCCTTGCGCAACCCCGAGAACTACCCGACCATCATTCAGCGCCGGGTGCCCCGCCAGCTCAAGCACTTCGACTTCCCGCCACAGGTGACCATCCTCAACGATGCCCAACGGCCGGTGACCATTCTGGAGATCACGGCCCCCGACCGCCCTGGCCTGCTGGCCCGGCTGGGGCGGATTTTCCTGGAATTCGACCTGTCACTGCAGAACGCCAAGATCGCCACCCTCGGCGAACGGGTCGAAGACGTGTTCTTCATCACCGATGCCGACAACCAGCCGCTGTCCGACCCGCAACTGTGCAGCCGCCTGCAGGAAGCTATCGTGCAGCAGCTGCAGGCCGGCCAAGGCAGCGACACCAGCCCGAGCCGCCTGACCATTTAACGATTAGACGATTGACGAGACCTTGCGCCGATGAACCATGCCTTGACCCAGCTTCAGCCCTACCCGTTCGAAAAGCTTCGCGCCCTGCTGGGCACCGTGAAGCCTGCGGCGGACAAACGCGCCATCGCCCTGTCGATCGGTGAGCCGAAGCACGAATCGCCGGCGTTCGTCGCCCAGGCCATGGCCGACAACCTCGACAAGCTGGCTGTCTATCCCAGCACCCTCGGCCTGCCGGCGCTGCGCCAGGCTATTGGCCAGTGGTGCGAGCAGCGGTTTGGCGTGCCCGCCGGCTGGCTCGACGCCGACCGTCATATCCTGCCGGTCAATGGCACCCGCGAGGCGCTGTTCGCCTTCACCCAGGCCGTGGTCAACCGCGCCGATGACGGCCTGGTGGTCAGCCCGAACCCTTTCTACCAGATCTATGAAGGCGCAGCCCTGCTGGCCGGTGCCACCCCACACTACCTGCCGTGCCTGGAGGCCAATGGCTTCAACCCGGACTTCGACGCCGTGCCGGCCGATGTCTGGCAGCGCTGCCAGATCCTGTTCCTGTGCTCGCCGGGCAACCCGACCGGGGCGCTGGTGCCCATGGACACCCTGAAAACGCTGATTGCCCTGGCCGACGAGCATGACTTCGTGATCGCCGCCGATGAGTGCTACAGCGAACTGTACTTCGACGAAGACGCCCCGCCGCCGGGCCTGTTGAGCGCTTGCGCGGAGCTGGGCCGCAGCGACTTCAAACGTTGCGTGGTCTTCCACAGCCTGTCCAAGCGCTCCAACCTGCCGGGCCTGCGCTCGGGCTTCGTTGCCGGCGACGCCGACATCATCAAGCCATTCCTGCTGTACCGTACCTACCACGGCTGCGCCATGCCGGTGCAAACCCAACTGGCGAGCATCGCCGCCTGGCAGGATGAAGCGCATGTGCGCGAAAACCGCGACCAGTACCGGGCCAAATACGATGCTGTGCTGGAGATCCTGCAGCCGGTACTGGACGTACAGCGCCCGGACGGCAGCTTCTACCTGTGGGCCAAGGTGCCTGGCGACGATGCCGAGTTCACGCGTGACCTGTTCGAAGCCCAGCATGTGACGGTGGTGCCGGGGTCTTACCTTTCGCGGGAAGTGGGTGGTGTGAACCCGGGGGCCGGGCGTGTCCGCATGGCCTTGGTTGCACCGCTGGCCGAGTGCATCGAAGCTGCCGAGCGCATTCGCGCGTTTCTGCAAAGCCGCTGACAGGATCGGGGGGCGGTTTGTACGCGGTTCCTGTGGGAGCGGGCGTGCCCGCGAACACCGGCGCAGCCGGTGCCATACACCGCGTCGCCTGCTTCGCGGGCTTGCCCGCTCCCACAATGAATCGCGCAGGCTTTTCAAATTTTGAGCAACACAGTTGCTCCTGCAAGTACGGCGGCAACTCCAAGCCAGCGCAGGCCCTGTGGGAGCGGGCGTGCCCGCGAACACCGGCAAAGCCGGTGCCATACACCGCGTCGCTTGCTTCGCGGGCTTGCCCGCTCCCACAGGTTGAATCGCGCAGGCTTTTCAAATTTTGAGAAAGAAAGTTGCTCCTGCAAGTTCGGGGGCAACGCCAAGCCAGAGCAGCCCCTGTGGGAGCGGGCATGCCCGCGAACACCGGCGCAGCCGGTGCCATCCACCGCGTCGCCTGCTTCGCGGGCAAGCCCGCTCCCACAGGTGAATCGCGCAGGCTTTTCAAATTTTGAGAAAGACAGTTGCTCCTGCAAGTACGGCGGCAAGGCCAAGCCAGCGCAGGCCCTGTGGGAGCGGGCATGCCCGCGAACACCGGCGCAGCCGGTGCCAGACACCGCGTCGCCTGCTTCGCGGGCTTGCCCGCTCCCACAGGTGAATCGCGCAGGCTTTTCAAATTTGCAGTAAAACAGTTGCTCCTACCGGGGTAGGTGAGATACCTGTTGCTGCAATGCAGCCCCAGCGCTTTATTTGACCTGGCCCAGGTTCGCCTCACTCATGTCCAGCTCGCCCAGCACCTGCCGCACCACTTCATCGCCCACCTCGTGCTGACGATGCAGGTTGTACAGCTCCAGCCGCTGCGCCCTTAGCGCCCGCAGGCGCAAGCGGCGCTCCAGCAAATCCATCTGCTCGGCCAGTGCCTTGGCTTCGGCCGTGTCGTTATAACTGTCCAGCTCATCCCGGTACTCCGCCATCAGGCGCGCCTTCAGTTCCGTGGCCATGGTTGCCTGGTCTGCATCCTGCGGCGCATTGCTGTCGATCACTTCCTCCGCCTCCAGGGCATGGATCGCCGCTTCTGCCGTGCGCCGCCAGGCTTCCTGCACCTCCTGTTGCAAGCGCTCGTCGGCGCTTTTGGTCACCCCGCGCAGCAATAGCGGCAAGGCGATACAGGCGCTGACCAGCGATAGCAGGATCACCCCTGCCGCGATGAAAATCAGCAGGTCCCGTTCCGGGAACGCCTTGCCTGCCCCCATCAGCAATGGCACCGACATCACACCCGCCAGGGTCACTGCACCCCGCACGCCGCCGAAGGTCAGCAGCCAGCAGGAGCGCGCCGTAGGCACCAGCACCAGCGCCGGCTTACCGCGCCAGCGGCGCAGCACGCCGATCGCGCGCCAGATACTCTGCACCCAGATGAAACGCAGCAGGATCAGCGCGGCAAAAATCGCCAGCACATCCAGGCAGCGGTAGGCCAGGGTCGGCCACACGGTGGTTTCGTGGCTGACCACAGCCTTGATGATGTCCGGTAACTGCAGGCCCAGTAGCAGGAAAATCAGGCCATTGAAGGCGAACTCCAGCAGCGACCAGACGCTGCGGTTGAGCAGGCGGGTGCTGGTCTGGCGTGGCAGCAGGTCGAGCCAGCTCTGCATCATGCCGGCGGCCACTGCCGACAAAATGCCCGACACGCCCAGGCGCTCGGCCAGTACATAAGCCGCGAACGGCAACAGCAGCATGAACACGACATGGGTCGCAGGGTCGTCCCAGCCCCGGGTGATCATCCACATGCGCAGGCGGCCGATCAGCCAGCTCAGGGCCACGCCCACTGCCAGGCCCCCCAGTGCTACCAGCACGAAGCTGAAGCTGGCGTCGGCCAGCGAGAAGGCCCCGGTGATTGCCGCCGCCAGGGCGAACTTGAAGGTCACCAGGCCAGAGGCGTCGTTCATCAGCGCCTCGCCCTGCAGCATATGCATCAGCGGGGTGGGCAGGCGGTCCTGGGTAATGGCCGATACGGCGACGGCGTCGGTCGGCGACAACACGGCGGCCAAGGCGAAGGCCACCGGCAGCGGGATGCTGGGCATCAGCCAGTGAATGAAGTAACCGGCCCCGACCACAGTGAACAGCACCAGCCCTACCGCCAGCGCCACCACGGGCCCTCGAAGGCGCCACAGTTCGCGCTTGGGAATCCGCCAGCCATCGGCGAACAGCAGTGGCGGCAGGAACAGAAACAGGAACAGCTCGGGGTCCAGCGCCACATGCAGGCCCAGGGTCGGCCACGCCAGCAAGGCGCCAGCGGCGATCTGCACCAGCGGCAAGGGCAGCGGAATCAGGCGACCGACCAGTTTCGACAGGCTGACCAAGGTCAACAGGATGAGGACGGTGTAGGCGGACTGCATCCGGTAAGGCTTCCTTTATGAACCAGAAACGACAACAGGGCGAAACATCGCCATTGAAACAATATGTTAGCGGCGATCGGCGAACCGGGGCCGCTGCACGATAGTCGCAGGTGGCGGATGAATATGTAACATGATGATACCCAGCAATCATGGCCGGCGTTACTCGAGCAACGTGCAGCGAAGCCCTGGAACTACCGCGATGAGGTCGTATAATCATGCGTAACGAATAACGTTATGCGTTCAACCTCATCATTCAACGCTTTAGTTGTGTCGACACGGAAGCACTCTTTGTTGCTGGAAAAACGCGACGTTGGTCAGATATCAAATCAGTCGCGGAGCGCAAACTGGCCATGCTCAACGCCGCAATAGAGCTGCGAGACCTGCGATCGCCACCTGGCAACCGCCTCGAGGCATTGAGCGGCAACCGTGCTGGTCAGCACAGCATTCGCGTCAATGACCAATGGCGCTTGTGCTTCACCTGGACCGACAGCGGGCCGGCCAACGTTGAAATTACCGATTACCACTGAGGTGCATCATGCTCAAGAACGGTATGCGTCCAATCCATCCCGGTGAAGTCCTGCGTGAGGACTTCCAGAAAGAAATAGGCTTCAGTGCTGCGGCATTGGCCAGGGCGCTGGGCGTCGCCACTCCAACCGTCAACAATATCCTGCGCGAACGGGGCGGTGTTTCCGCCGATATGGCGCTGCGTCTGTCCATTTGCCTGAATACTACCCCCGAGTTCTGGCTCAACCTGCAGACCGCCTTCGATCTGCGCACCGCCGAACAGCGACACGGTGAAGAGATCATCGGGGCGGTACAGCGCCTGGTCGCCTGAACACGCCTTGATCAATAGACATGGACGCCACAGGCGTGGCGCCGCGAGGTTGCTTCCCGCATAATCCCGAGACTGAAATCGAAAAACGGAGAGGTTGGGGCAACCTGTTATCCCCAATGCACACAATGACCTACACGCTCTACGGCATCAAAGCCTGCGACACCATGAAAAAAGCGCGTACCTGGCTCGAAGACCAGTCCATCGCCTACGAATTCCACGACTACAAGACCCAAGGCATCGACCGTGACAGCCTGAACCGCTGGTGCGACGAACACGGCTGGGAAGTCATCCTCAACCGTGCCGGCACCACGTTCCGCAAGCTGGACGACGCCAGCAAGGCAGACCTCGACCAGGCCAAGGCCGTCGAGCTGATGCTGGCCCAGCCGTCGATGATCAAGCGCCCGGTGCTCGACCTTGGCGCGCGCACGTTGGTCGGCTTCAAGCCTGACCTGTACGCCGCAGCCTTCGCCTGAGCCCCTACCCTATTTCGCACGAGGTAATCACATGTCCAATACCCTGTTCAGCCTGGCCTTCGGTGTCGGCTCCCAGAACCGCCAGGGCGCCTGGCTGGAAGTGTTCTACGCACAACCCCTGCTCAACCCAAGCGCCGAACTGGTCGCCGCAGTCGCGCCTGTTCTTGGTTACCAGGGTGGCAACCAGGCCATCGCCTTCAGCAACGCCCAGGCCGCCCAACTGGCCGAAGCGGTGAAAGGCGTGGATGCCGCCCAGGCCGCGCTGCTGACCCGCCTGGCCGAAAGCCACAAGCCGCTGGTCGCCACCCTGCTGGCCGAAGACGCTGCGCTGGCTTCGACCCCCGAGGCCTACCTCAAGCTGCACCTGCTGTCGCACCGCCTGGTCAAGCCACACGGCGTGAGCCTGGCCGGCATCTTCCCGCTGCTGCCGAACGTGGCCTGGACCAACCAGGGTGCGGTCGACCTGAGCGAACTGGCCGAACTGCAACTCGAAGCACGCCTCAAAGGCGAGTTGCTGGAAGTGTTCTCGGTGGACAAGTTCCCGAAAATGACCGACTACGTGGTCCCCGCCGGCGTGCGTATCGCCGACACCGCCCGTGTGCGCCTGGGCGCCTACATTGGCGAAGGCACCACCGTCATGCACGAAGGCTTCGTCAACTTTAACGCTGGCACCGAAGGCCCGGGCATGATCGAAGGCCGGGTTTCCGCTGGCGTATTCGTCGGCAAGGGCTCGGACCTGGGCGGCGGCTGCTCGACCATGGGCACCCTGTCCGGTGGCGGCAACATCGTCATCAAGGTCGGCGAAGGCTGCCTGATCGGCGCCAACGCCGGTATCGGTATCCCGCTGGGTGACCGCAACACCGTCGAAGCGGGCCTGTACATCACTGCCGGCACCAAGGTGAACCTGCTGGACGAGAACAACGAACTGGTCAAGGTGGTCAAGGCGCGTGACCTGGCAGGCCAGACCGACCTGCTGTTCCGCCGCAACTCGCTGAACGGCGCAGTGGAATGCAAGACCCACAAGTCGGCCATCGAGCTGAACGAAGCATTGCACGCCCACAACTGAGAACCTTGCACGGTTTGAGGTGTTAACATCGGGTCTGGCGCCAACACGCCAGACCCGTTTTTCATTCCAGGCCCCGCGATCATGTTCCAGCCCTCCCCCTGGCGTGCCGATTTCCCCGCCATCGACTCCCTGCAACGGCAGCACCAGACATACCTGGACAGCGCCGCCACCACCCAGAAGCCGCAAGCCTTGCTGGATGCCCTGGGCCATTACTACGCCCATGGCGCGGCCAACGTGCACCGCGCCCAGCACTTGCCCGGTGCACTGGCGACCCAGGCTTTCGAAACCAGCCGCAACAAGGTGGCCGCCTGGCTCAACGCCGCCGATGCCCGGCAGATCGTGTTCACCCATGGCGCCACTTCGGCGTTGAACCTGCTGGCCTATGGCCTGGAGCACCGCTTCGAGGCGGGCGACGAAATTGCCGTCAGCGCGCTGGAGCACCATGCCAACCTGCTGCCCTGGCAGCAACTGGCGCAGCGGCACGACCTGCGCCTGGTGGTACTGCCGCTGGACATTCACGGCCACATCGACCTGGACCAGGCCCTGCAGTTGGTAGGCCCACGCACCCGGGTACTGGCCGTCAGCCAGTTGTCCAACGTGCTGGGCACCTGGCAGCCCTTGCCTGCCCTGCTGGCCCATGCCCGTGCGCAAGGTGCGGTGACCGTGGTCGACGGCGCCCAGGGCGTGGTCCATGGGCGCCATGATGTGCAGCAGCTGGGCTGCGACTTCTATGTGTTTTCCAGCCACAAGCTGTATGGCCCGGACGGTGTCGGCGTGCTCTACGGCCGCAGCCAGGCCTTCGAGCTACTGCGCCATTGGCAGTTTGGCGGTGAGATGGTGCAACTGGCCGACTACCATAGCGCCAGCTTCCGCCCGGCGCCGTTGGGTTTCGAAGCGGGCACCCCGCCCATTGCCGGGGTGATCGGCCTGGGCGCGACCCTTGCCTACCTGGCCAGCCTCGATAGCCACGCGGTCGCCGCCCACGAAAACAGCCTGCATCAGCAACTGCTGCGCGGCCTGGCCGACCGCGAGGGTATCCGGGTGCTGGGCACGCCACAGGCGGCGCTGGCCAGTTTCGTCATCGAGGGCGTGCACAATGCCGATATCGCCCACCTGCTCACCGAGCAGGGCATTGCCGTGCGTGCCGGGCACCACTGCGCCATGCCGCTGCTGAAGGGGCTGGGCCTGGAGGGTGCGATCCGTGTGTCGTTGGGCTTGTACAACGACAGCAGCGACCTGCAGCGCTTCTTCGACGCGCTGGACCAAGGCCTGGAGTTGTTGCGATGAGCCTGCCGGAACAGGCGCTACAGGCGCTGGCCGCGTTCGAACAGGGCAAGGGCTGGGAACAGCGTGCTCGCTTGCTGATGCAATGGGGCGACCAGCTGGAGCCGCTGGCTGCCAGCGAAAAAACCGAGGCCAACCGGGTGCACGGTTGCGAAAGCCTGGTGTGGCTGGTGGCCGAGCAGGCCGATGGCGCATGGCGGTTCAAGGCCGGTAGCGATGCCCGTTTGTTACGCGGGCTGCTGGCCTTGTTGCTGGTGCGGGTGCAGGGTTTGACCAGCGGTGAACTGCTGGCGCTCGACCTGCGGGGGTGGTTCAGCCAGCTGGGGCTGGAGCGCCAGCTGTCGCCATCGCGCAGCAATGGGCTGCATGCGGTGTTGCAGCGCATGGCAGAGCTGGTGGTCAAACGTTAACTGGGGTGGGGGCCAACATCGTCGGGGGCGCTGCGCGCCCCATCGCGACACGAGGCCGCTCCTACAGGGATTTACACGGGCTTGACCCGCTCCGATGGCCGTCGCGCACCGGCCACCAGTTTCTCTATCGCCTTGCTCGCTGCCACCATGCCAAAGGTGGCGGTCACCATCATCACCGCGCCAAAGCCGCCGGCACAATCCAGCCGCACGCCTTCGCCAACGAAGCTTTTCTGCAGGCACACGCTGCCATCGCCCTTGGGGTAACGCAGTTGCTCACTGGAAAACACGCACGGCACGCCATAGTTGCGGCTGACATTGCGCGAGAAGTTGTAGTCGCGCCGCAACGTGGAGCGGACCCGCGAGGCCAGCGGATCGTTGAAGGTCTTGTTGAGGTCGGCGATCTGGATCTGCGTGGGGTCGATCTGCCCGCCGGCCCCCCCGGTGGTGACGATGGCGATCTTGCGCCGGCGGCACCAGGCGATCAGCGCGGCCTTGGCCATGACGCTGTCGATGCAGTCGATCACGCAGTCCAGGTGTTCGGTGATGTACTCGACCATGGTGTCGCGGGTGACGAAATCGGCGACTGCATGCACCGTGCAGGCCGGGTTGATCGCCCGCAGGCGCTCGGCCATGACCTCGACCTTGGGGCGCCCCACCTGCCCTTCCAGGGCGTGGGCCTGGCGGTTGGTGTTGCTGACGCAGACATCGTCCAGGTCGAACAGGGTGATTTCGCCCACGCCACTGCGCGCCAGCGCTTCGGCCACCCACGAACCCACCCCGCCAATCCCGACCACCGCCAAATGGGCCTGGCCCAGGCGTTGCAGGCCTTGGTCGCCGTACAGCCGGGCAACGCCGGCGAAGCGTGGATCTTCTGTACTCATGTTCATACCCCAAAAAACCGGCGCGCATTATATGCCAGCGAGCCCAAGGCCTGCACCGTTAGGAAATGGACTACTAACCCTGCTTTAATGTCCTATCACTTCGACAGAAATGGACGACAATGTCTTCACGTAAATTCGGCCTGAACCTGGTTGTGGTGCTGGCCATCGCTGCGTTGTTCACCGGCTTCTGGGCGCTGATCAATCGCCCGGTTTCCGCGCCCGCCTGGCCAGAACAAATCTCTGGCTTCTCGTATTCGCCGTTCCGCCTGGGTGAAAGCCCGCAAAAGGGGCAGTACCCCAGTGACGAAGAAATGCGTCAGGACCTGGAACAACTCAGCAAACTGACCGACAGCATCCGCATTTACACCGTGGAAGGCACCCAGGCAGACATCCCACGGCTGGCCGAGGAGTTCGGCCTGCGCGTGACACTGGGCATCTGGATCAGCCCCGACCTTGAGCGCAACGAGCGGGAAATTGCCACCGCCATCGAGTTGGCCAATACCTCGCGCAGCGTGGTGCGCGTAGTGGTGGGTAACGAGGCGCTGTTCCGCGAAGAAGTGACACCGGAAAACCTCATCAAGTACCTGGACAGGGTACGTGCCGCGGTCAAGGTCCCGGTAACCACCAGTGAGCAATGGCATATCTGGAAGGAACACCCGGAGCTGGCCAGGCACGTCGACCTGATTGCCGCGCACATCCTGCCTTACTGGGAATTCGTGCCGATGAAAGACTCGGTGGAGTTCGTGCTCGACCGTGCCCGCGAGCTGAAGCAGCAGTTCCCGCGCAAGCCGCTGTTGCTGTCGGAGGTCGGCTGGCCGAGCAATGGCCGCATGCGCGGGGGTGCCGATGCCACCCAGGCCGATCAGGCCATCTACCTGCGCACCTTGGTCAACACGCTCAACCGCCGTGGCTACAACTATTTTGTCATCGAAGCCTATGACCAGCCTTGGAAGGCCAGTGACGAAGGCTCGGTAGGCGCTTACTGGGGCGTTTACAACGCGGAGCGCCAGCAGAAGTTCAACTTCGAGGGGCCCGTGGTGGCGATTCCGCAGTGGCGCGCCCTGGCGGTCGCGTCGGTGGTGCTGGCCATGATCGCGCTGATGGTGCTGTTCATCGACGGCTCGGCCTTGCGCCAACGCGGCCGGACCTTCCTGACGTTCATCACCTTCCTGTGCGGGTCGGTGCTGGTGTGGATCGCCTACGACTACAGCCAGCAATACAGCACCTGGTTCAGCCTGACCGTCGGCGTGTTGCTGGCGCTCGGCGCATTGGGGGTGTTCATCGTGCTGCTCACCGAAGCGCATGAACTGGCCGAGGCGGTGTGGATCCACAAGCGCCGCCGCGAGTTCCTGCCGGTACAGGCCGACAGCGCCTACCGGCCCAAGGTGTCGGTGCATGTACCGTGCTACAACGAGCCGCCAGAAATGGTCAAGCAGACCCTCGACGCCCTGGCCGCGCTGGATTACCCCGATTATGAAGTGCTGGTGATCGACAACAACACCAAGGACCCGGCCGTGTGGGAACCGCTCAAGGCCCATTGCGAAAAGCTCGGCGAACGGTTCAAGTTCTTCCACGTCGCGCCCTTGGCTGGCTTCAAGGGCGGCGCGCTGAACTACCTGATCCCGCACACCGCGCCAGACGCCGAAGTGATCGCGGTGATCGACTCGGACTACTGCGTCGACCGCAACTGGCTCAAGCACATGGTGCCGCACTTCGCCGACCCGAAAATTGCCGTGGTGCAGTCGCCGCAGGACTACCGCGACCAACACGAAAGTGCATTCAAGAAGCTGTGCTACAGCGAATACAAGGGCTTCTTCCACATCGGCATGGTCACCCGCAACGACCGTGACGCGATCATTCAGCATGGCACCATGACCATGACCCGGCGCAGCGTGCTGCAAGAACTGGGCTGGGCCGAGTGGTGTATCTGCGAGGACGCCGAACTGGGCCTGCGTGTGTTCGAAAAGGGCCTGTCGGCCGCTTATGCCCACAACAGTTATGGCCAGGGCTTGATGCCCGACACGTTCATCGATTTCAAGAAACAGCGCTTCCGCTGGGCATACGGTGCCATCCAGATCATCAAGCACCACGCCGGCGCCCTGCTGCGCGGCACGGGTAGCCAGCTGACGCGCGGCCAGCGCTACCACTTCCTGGCCGGCTGGCTGCCCTGGATCGCCGATGGCATGAACATTTTCTTCACCATCGGCGCGCTGCTGTGGTCGGCCGCGATGATCATCGTGCCGCACCGGGTCGACCCGCCACTGATGATTTTCGCCATCCCGCCGCTGGCGCTGTTCTTCTTCAAGGTCGGCAAGATCCTGTTCCTCTACCGGCGTGCGGTGGGGGTCAACATGAAGGATGCCTTCGCGGCGGCGCTGGCGGGGCTGGCGCTGTCGCATACCATCGCCAAAGCGGTGCTGTACGGGTTCTTCACCAGCAGCATGCCGTTCATCCGCACGCCAAAGCATGCCGACAGCCATGGTTTGCTGGTGGCGATTGCCGAGGCGCGCGAGGAACTGTTCATCATGCTGCTGTTGTGGGGCGCAGCGCTGGGTATCTACCTGGTGCAGGGGCTGCCGAGCTCGGACATGCGCTTCTGGATGGCCATGCTGCTGGTGCAGTCGTTGCCGTACGTGGCGGCACTGGTGATGGCGCTGCTGTCGTCGCTGCCCAAGCCTGCGCACAAGGCTGCCGAGGCGCAGCAGGCTTGAGATGTTGGGGGCGCTTGGCGCCCCTTTCGCGACTGGTTTGCTATAAGATAACGCCCCTCAGATTTCCCCGCCTTGCCTTGCCCCGGAGTTCCCCATGACGGCCCCTGCCGAGCTCTCGCCTACCCTTCAACTGGCCTGCGACCTGATCCGTCGCCCCTCCGTCACCCCCGTCGACGCCGATTGCCAGGCGCAAATGATGAACCGCCTCGGCGCCGTGGGCTTCCAGCTCGAGCCGATGCGCATCGAAGACGTCGACAATTTCTGGGCGACCCATGGCCAGCAGGAAGGCCCGGTACTGTGCTTCGCCGGCCACACCGACGTGGTGCCCACCGGCCCCGTGCAGCAATGGCAACATGAACCGTTCGATGCGCTGATCGACGCCGACGGCATGCTCTGCGGCCGCGGCGCAGCCGACATGAAAGGCAGCCTGGCCTGCATGGTGGTTGCCAGCGAACGCTTCGTGCAGGATTACCCCGACCACCGCGGCAAGGTCGCCTTCCTGATCACCAGCGACGAGGAAGGCCCGGCCCACCACGGCACCAAGGCTGTGGTCGAACGCCTCAAAGCACGTAACCAGCGCCTGGACTGGTGCATCGTCGGCGAACCGTCCAGCACCACCCTGCTGGGTGACGTGGTCAAGAACGGCCGCCGTGGCTCGCTGGGCGCCAAGCTGACCGTGCGCGGCAAACAGGGCCATGTGGCCTACCCGCACCTGGCGCGCAACCCCATTCACCTGGCCGCACCGGCCCTGGCGGAGCTGGCAGCCGAGCACTGGGACGAAGGCAATGCATTCTTCCCGCCGACCAGCTTCCAGATCTCCAACCTCAACGCCGGCACCGGTGCCACCAACGTGGTTCCGGGCGAGCTGACTGCGCTGTTCAATTTCCGGTTCTCCACCGAGTCCACCGTCGAAGGCCTGCAGGCGCGGGTGTCGGCGATCCTCGACAAGCACGAACTGGACTGGTCGATCGACTGGGCGCTGTCAGGCCTGCCGTTCCTCACCGAGCCGGGCGAGCTGCTGGGTGCCGTTTCGGCCAGCATCAAAGGTGTCACCGGCCGCGACACCCAACCGTCGACCAGCGGCGGCACGTCCGATGGCCGCTTCATCGCCACCCTGGGCACCCAGGTGGTCGAGCTGGGCCCGGTCAACGCCACCATCCACCAGGTGGACGAGCGGATTCTGGCCAGCGACCTCGACCTGCTGACCGAAATCTACTACCAGACCCTGGTCCGGTTGCTCGCCTGATGCTTGCCTGCCCCCTTTGCCAGGCGCCGCTGGCGCAAGTCGACAACGGCGTGGCCTGCCCGGCAGGCCACCGCTTCGACCGGGCCCGCCAGGGCTACCTGAACCTGCTGCCGGTGCAGCACAAGAACAGCCGTGACCCGGGTGACAACCAGGCCATGGTCGAGGCGCGTCGCGACTTTCTCGACGGCGGCCACTACGCGCCGGTGGCCCAGCGCCTGGCCGAACTGGCCGCCGAGCGCCAGCCCGGTGCGTGGCTGGACATTGGCTGCGGCGAGGGCTACTACACCGCGCAGTTGGCCCAGGCCCTGCCCGCTGCCGACGGTTACGCCCTGGATATCTCCCGCGAGGCGGTCAAGCGTGCCTGCCGCCGCGCACCGGCTGTCACCTGGATGGTCGCCAGCATGGCCCGCGTGCCGCTGGCCGATGCCAGCTGCCAGTTCATCGCCAGCGTATTCAGCCCGCTGGACTGGGCCGAAGCCAAACGCCTGCTCAGCCCCGGCGGTGGCCTGATGCGGGTAGGCCCGACCAGCGGCCACCTGATGGAACTGCGCGAAGTGCTCTACGATGAAGTACGCCCTTACGCCGACGACAAGCACCTGGCCCTGGTCCCCGAGGGCATGGCCCATGCCCACAGTGAAACCCTGGCGTTGCGCCTGAGCCTGGCAGCCCCCAAGGCCCGCGCCGACCTGCTGGCCATGACCCCACACGGCTGGCGCGCCAGCGCCGAAAAACGTGCACGGGTAATCGACCAGCCCGAGCCGTTCGAGGTAACGGTTTCCATGCGTTATGACTATTTTGTGCGCCAAGACTGAGCACACCCGGAGCCCTTATGCGCCAACCTGATATCGAGATCTACCTGAAGGACGCCGACGTCGACCACAAACAGATTGCCGGGTGGCTTGCCCAGGCGATCGGCCCGTGCAGCGAATGGAAGCAGAAAGGCCAGACCTTCAAATGCCAGGCCGGTAACATTCCGGTCACTTGGTTACCGAAGGCTGTAGGGAAATGGAACAGCCTGTACCTGGAAAGCGACCAGACCCCCTGGGCCGACGATATTGCCTGCGCCCGCGCTGCATTCGCCGCACTGGGGGTGGAAGTACGCTGCGCACCGGGTGGCTGGGTCGAGGAAGACGGCGAGGAAGATGCCGACCGCTGGGTCCGCATCAGCGCCGACGGTGAAGAGGAAATCACCTGGCGTACGTCTTGAGCTTGAAGCTTCAAGCTGCAAGTTTCAAGAAGGCTCGCATCAGGCTGCAAGTACACGGTCACTTGCAGCTTGAAGCTTATAGCTTAAGGCTCAGAGGCCTACCACGTCTTCGGCTTGCAGGCCTTTCTGGCCCTGCACGCAAGCGTATTCAACCCGCTGCCCTTCGACCAGGGTACGATGCCCCTCACCGCGAATCGCCCGATAGTGGACGAATACATCCGCACCACCTTCGCGCTGAATGAAGCCATAACCCTTGGCATCGTTGAACCACTTTACATTCCCAGTCTCACGAGACGACATCTGAACTACTCCGGTTTTTTATTGTGAAGATCGCCGTGCAGGCATGGGCTCACTTGCCCCGTGCCAACGCCGCTTGCCGAAATAACCTGCAAGTGGCAGGCCGAGTATATGCCACAGCACAAAAAAAATTGATGACGGTCCCGCTGTTGGCCGATTTTTGCTGAACTTACGCACATACGGCAGACTAATTAACTGGATACTCACCTGAACATCACACCCAGGGCACACACCCCATGACCCGTTCCCCCCTGCGCCGCCTGATTTTCGGCGCCCTGCGTCGCCTGTTGTACCTGTGGGTGCGCTCCGAAACCATCAACCAGTCGGCCATGTCGTTGAACCTGGACCGCAGCCGGCCAGTGATCTACGCCTTGCCTACCCCGGCGCTCACCGACCTGGTCGTACTCGACCACGAGTGCACCAAGGCAGGGCTGCCGCGCCCGGTGCTGCCGGTAACGGTCGGTCCGCTGCAGGAACCCGCCGCGTTCTTCTACCTGACCCCCGACCCCGACTGGCTGGGCCGCCAGGACAAGCGTGGCGCCCCGCCCACCCTCGAGCGCCTGGTAGCTGCCGTTACCCAGCATGCCGAGGAAGATGCGCAGATCATTCCAGTCAGCGTGTTCTGGGGCCAGACCCCGGCCAGCGAGTCCAGCCCGTGGAAACTGCTGTTTGCCGACAGTTGGGCAGTGACCGGGCGTTTGCGGCGGCTGCTGACCGTACTGATACTCGGGCGCAAGACCCGCGTGCAGTTCTCTGCCCCCATCCACCTGCGCGAACTGGTGCAGCACAACAAAGGCCACGAACGCACCGTGCGCATGGCCCAGCGCCTGATGCGCGTGCATTTTCGCAACCTCAAGACCGCGGTCATCGGCCCCGACCTTTCGCACCGCCGCAACCTGGTCAAGGGGCTGGTTCATGCACCGCTGGTGCGCCAGGCCATCGCCGAGGAGGCGCAGCGCGAAAACCTGCCGCTGGCCAAGGCCGAAGCCCAGGCCTTGCGCTACGGCAACGAGATTGCCTCTGACTACACCTACACTGCCATCCGCTTCCTGGAGGTGGTGCTCAGCTGGTTCTGGAACAAGATCTACGACGGCATCAAGGTCAACCACATCGAGCAGGTGCAGGGCATCGCGCCCGGCCACGAAGTGATCTACGTGCCCTGCCACCGCAGCCATATCGACTACCTGCTGCTGTCGTACCTGCTGTTCCGCAACGGCCTCACGCCACCCCACGTGGCCGCGGGCATCAACCTCAACATGCCGGTGGTCGGCAACCTGCTGCGCCGTGGCGGGGCGTTCTTCATGCGCCGCACCTTCAAGGGCAACCCCCTGTATACCGCGGTATTCAACGAATACCTGCACACCCTGTTCACCAAGGGGTTCCCGGTGGAGTACTTCGT
Organism: Pseudomonas sp. BJP69; assembly: GCF_007633355.1. Lineage (NCBI taxonomy): Bacteria > Pseudomonadati > Pseudomonadota > Gammaproteobacteria > Pseudomonadales > Pseudomonadaceae > Pseudomonas > Pseudomonas sp. BJP69. The sequence continues at coordinate 1,154,023 of NZ_CP041933.1, read as the reverse complement.
CGAAGGCGGCCGTTCCCGTACCGGGCGCATGCTGCAACCGCGCACCGGGATGCTGGCCATTACCCTGCGCAGCTTCCTGCGTTCGTCGCGCACGCCTATCGTGTTCGTGCCGGTCTACATCGGCTATGAGCGCGTGCTCGAAGGCCGCACCTACCTGGGCGAGCTGCGCGGTGCCAGCAAGAAGAAAGAGTCGGTATTCGATATCTTCAAGGTGTTCGGCGCGCTGAGGCAGCGCTTTGGCCAGGTGTCGGTCAACTTTGGCGAGCCGATCCGCCTGGCCGGCTTCCTCGACGACCAACAACCCGGCTGGCGTGAGCAGGAGCATGGCCCGCAATACCGCCCGGATTGGCTTAACGCCACTACCCATCGCCTGGGTGAGACCGTGGCCCGCCACCTCAACGAGGCGGCGGCCATCAACCCGGTCAACCTGGTGGCCATGGCATTGCTGTCCACCAGCCGCCTGGCCCTGGATGAACGCGCCCTGGTCCGCGTGCTCGACCTGTACCTGGCCCTGCTGCGCCAGGTGCCCTACTCGCCGCACATCACCCTGCCCGAGGGTGACGGCCAGGCCTTGATCGAACACGTGCGCGGCATGAACCTGGTCGCCGAGCAGAAGGACGCCCTGGGCCGCATCCTGTACCTGGACGAAGGCAATGCGGTGCTGATGACCTACTACCGCAACAACGTGCTGCACATCTTCGCCCTGCCGGCGCTGCTGGCCAGCTTCTTCCTCAGCAGCTCGCGCATGAGCCGCGAACTGTTGGGGCAATATGTGCACGCGCTGTACCCGTATTTGCAGGCCGAACTGTTCCTGCGCTGGGCGCCGCAGCAATTGGACGACGTCATCGACCAGTGGCTGGCGGCGCTGGTCGAGCAAGGCCTGCTGCGCCAGGACAACGACATCTATGTGCGCCCGCCGCCCAGCTCGCGGCAGTTCGTGCTGCTGACCCTGCTCGCCCGCACCATCACCCAGACGCTGCAGCGTTTCTACATGGCCACGTCCCTGCTGCTCAACAGCGGGCAGAACAGCCTCAGCGCCGAAGCGCTGGAAGACCTGTGCGTGATGATGGCCCAGCGCCTGTCGATCCTGCATGGCTTGAACGCCCCGGAGTTTTTCGACAAGACGCTGTTCCGCCACTTCATCCAGACCTTGCTCCAGCAAGGCGTGCTGCATGCCGATGCCCAAGGCAAGCTGGGTTACCACGACAAGCTCGGCGAACTGGCCGAGGGCGTGGCCAAGCGCGTGCTGTCGGCCGAGCTGCGCCTGTCCATCCGCCAGGTGGCGCTGCATCGCGACGAGCCTTCAGACGTGGTGCAAGGGTAGCTTTTCTGTCTGCCGCCAGGCCTTGAGAGGGGACAGCATCGCCGTGCTTCCCCCCTCTCAAGGAGTACCACCATGAACCAGATCAAATCGATCGACGTCGAAATCGTTTCTTCCAGCGACAACTACCTGCCAGCCTCCGCCCAGGTGCAACTGAGCCTGCTCGACGTGTCCCGTGCCGACGCGCCGGCCGTCAGCCACGCCGAGCTGCGCCTTCAGTGCGCCGGTGTACTGCCGATCAAGCTGCAACTGGCCTGCGACCTCAGCCAGCTCGACCCGCGCGGCAGCTACGTGCTGGCCGTGCGCATCGAGCAGAACGGGCAACTGCAGTTCATCAACACCACCCACCACGCCGTAAACCCTCACACCTTGTCTGGCACCGAACGCGTGGTGGTCGATAACGTGGCCACGCCCCCGGTCGTGCTCCATGATTGATTAGGGAAAATCCGCTAAAGTCCCTGGGGTTGGCCACAAGCCGGCTCCAAGGACAACGGAGATTCCATGAAAAAGCTCTTTATGCTGTGTTGCGCATCCCTGCTCGCAGCCTGCTCCAGCCAAACCCCGCCCGCCCAGGCCAGCCTGGATGGCGAAGTCTTCTACCTGCAGCGCATTGCCCTGCCGCCGGCCGCCACCCTGAGCGTCGAACTGCAGGACGTGTCGTTGATGGACGCCCCGGCCGTGACCCTGGCCCGCCAGGCCGGCCCGGTCAAAGGCAACGTGCCGCTGCCGTTCCACCTCACCTACGATCCGCGCCAGGTCAAACCCGGCCACCGCTATGCGCTGAGCGCGCGCATCGAGCTGGGCGGCAAACTGCTGTTCATCAATACCGAACACCATGGCGTGCTGCTCGACGGCTCCGACCCGCAACCCGTGCGCGTCAAGCTCGACCAGGTTCGCTGATACCCGTATTCATCTGTTTACAAGGAACGCTTCATGATCCGCACTTCCCTGCGCTTCACCACCCTGTGCGCCGGCCTGCTGCTGTCGGCCAGCGCGCTGGCCCTGTCGCTGGGCGACCTGAGCCAGAAGGACGCCACCGGCGGCCTCAAAGATGCCCTCACCCAAGGCGCGCAACTGGCGGTCAAGCAACTGAGCACCCCAGGCGGCTTCAGCAACAACCCGGACGTGCGTATCGAACTGCCGGGCAACCTGGGCAAGGCCGCCAAAGCGATGAAGATGTTCGGCAAGGGCGAACAGGTCGAAGCCCTGGAAGCCAGCATGAACAAGGCCGCCGAAAAGGCCGTGCCGCAGGCTCAGGCGATTCTGGTAGACGCCGTGAAGAACATGAGCGTGACCGACGCCAAGGGCATTCTCAGCGGCGGTGACGACTCCGCCACCCAGTACCTGAACAAGAGCAGCCGCGAGCAGATTCGGGCCAAGTTCCTGCCGGTCGTCAAGCAGGCCACCGACCAGGTTGGCGTGGCTCAGAAGTACAACGCCTTCGCCGCGCAGGCCAAAGGCCTGGGGCTGGTCAAGGATGACGCCAACATCGAGAACTACGTGACCGAGAAGGCGCTGGACGGCCTGTTCGAGATGATCGGCAAGCAAGAGCAGAACATTCGCCAGAACCCGGCCGCCGCAGCTACCAGCCTGGCCAAGAAGGTCTTCGGCACGCTCTGATAACGCGTGGTGCCACAGCAGTGGTCTGCGTGAACCCGCGCGGCCGCTGCCTCTGCGTCGTTTTGGCTGTACCGCCTTTCCCCGCTCCCTCGGCCAACAGCAAGGTGCAGGATGGCGGCTCTTTTCGACGAGGAGTTTCCGTTATGCCCTCCACCCCACATTTCCAGATCTTCATCGACTGCGAAAGCCAAGACCGGATAACACCGGACGCTTCGGCGAGTTACGTATTGGTCCTGAGTGAAAAACTGGAGGGCTTCGGCGCTGCCAAAGGCAGTTCCGTCCTGCAGCCCGTGCTTACCATCGAGCAGCAAGGCGAACTGGCGCTGCCCCAGACCTTCAGTTTCATGATCGATGGGGCAACGCTCAAGGAAGGCCATGCTTACCAGGTGAGCCTGCGCTACCAGGCCACCAACGGTAACCCGCACGGCAAGCGCCTGGCCTGGAAAGAGACTTTCGTCGCTCAGGACCAGGCCCGCATTGCACCTGCCGCCGTCAGCGGCCATGGCCCGTGCAAAGGCCGCACCAACAGCTGCCTGAGCTGGTAAGGGCCGGCGCCTTCAACACCCAGGGCGCAAGCTGCCTGCATGCTCGCGCCTGGGTCTTCAACGCTGCTTTACCCTGAACCAGGCCGCGTACAACGCCGGCAGGAACAACAACGTCAGCACCGTGGCCACGATCAGGCCACCCATGATCGCGACCGCCATCGGCCCATAGAACACGCTACGCGACAGCGGGATCATGGCCAGCACAGCGGCCAGCGCGGTCAGCACGATAGGCCGGAAGCGCCGCACCGTGGCCTCGATGATCGCTTGCCAGCGGTCCATCCCTGCCGCAATGTCCTGCTCGATCTGGTCAACCAGAATCACCGAATTGCGCATGATCATCCCCGCCAGGGCAATGGTGCCGAGCATGGCGACAAAGCCGAACGGCTGGCGGAACACCAGCAGGAACAGGGTCACGCCGATCAACCCCAGTGGCGCGGTCAGGAACACCATCAGCGTACGCGAGAAGCTGCGCAGCTGGATCATCAGCAAGCTCAACACCACCACGATGAACAGCGGCATGCCAGCGTTCACCGATTTCTGCCCGCGCTCGGCATCTTCCACCGTGCCGCCCACTTCCAACAGGTAACCGTCGGGCAGCTTGGCGCGGATGCCCTGCAAAGAAGGCAGAATCTGCTTCACCAGTGTCGCAGGTTGCGCCTTGTCGTAGATGTCTGCCCGCACGGTCACCGTCGGTAAGCGGTTACGGTGCCAGATGATGCCCTCCTCAAAGCCATACTCCAGGGTCGCGACCTGCGACAGCGCCACGCTCTGGCCGTTGTCGGTCGGCAACGCCAGGCTGCCCAGGTTGCCCAGCTCGCTGCGCTCCTGCAGCGTACCGCGCAGCAGTATCTCGATCAGCTCGTTGTCTTCGCGGTACTGGCTGGCGGTGGTGCCGGTCAGCGAACTTTGCAGGAAACTCGCCAGGTGCGCGGTGCTCACGCCCAGCGCACGGACACGGTCCTGGTCGATGCTCAGAAACACCGCCTTGCTCGGTTCCTCCCAGTCCAGGTGCACATTCACCACATGCGGGTTCTCGCGCACCTTGGCCGCCACCTCACGGGCCAGTGCCCGCGCCTTCTCGATATGTTCGCCCGTGACCCGGAACTGCACCGGGTAACCCACGGGCGGGCCGTTTTCCAGGCGGGTGACCCGGGCGCGCAACTCGGGAAACTGCTGGTCCACCGTGGCGATCAGCCAGCTGCGCAGGCGCTCGCGGTCGTCCATCGACTTGGCCAGCACCACGAACTGGGCGAAGCTGGCGGCCGGCAGTTGCTGGTCCAGTGGCAGGTAGAAGCGCGGCGAACCGGTGCCCACGTAGGCCACATAGTTGTCGATGCCATCCTGCTGCGCGAGCAGCGCCTCCAATTGCTTGACGCGCTCGGCGGTATTGGCCAGCGATGCACCTTCGGCCAGCTTCAGGTCGACCATCAGTTCCGGGCGCCCGGACGCCGGGAAGAACTGCTGGGGCACGAAGCGGAACAGCAGGAGGCTGCCGATGAAGGCCGCGATGGTCAGCAGGATCACCGTCTTGCGGCGCCGTACACACCACGCCACAACCCGCCGCACACGCTGGTAGAACGGCGTGGCATAAGGGTCTGGCGCCTGGCCATGACGGGCGGCGTGCAGCCGGGCCAGGTCGGGCAACAGGCGCTCGCCCAGGTAAGGCACGAACACCACGGCGACCAGCCACGATGCCAGCAAGGCAATGGTCACCACCTGGAAGATCGAGCGGGTATATTCGCCGGTGCTGGAGGCCGCCGTAGCGATGGGCAAGAAGCCCGCTGCGGTGATCAGGGTGCCGGTGAGCATCGGGAACGCCGTGCTGCTCCAGGCGTAACTGGCCGCCTTGAGGCGGTCGTAGCCCTGCTCCATCTTGATCGCCATCATTTCCACGGCAATGATCGCATCGTCTACCAGCAAGCCCAGGGCCAGTACCAGCGCCCCCAGCGAAATCTTGTGCAGGCCGATGCCAAAGTAATGCATGGCCGCGAAGGTCATGGCCAGCACCAGGGGGATGGCCAGCGCCACCACCAGGCCGGTCCGCAGGCCCAGGGAGAAGAAGCTGACCAGCAGCACGATGACCAGCGCCTCGGCCAGCACCTGCACGAACTCGCCCACACCGGCCTTGACCGCCGCGGGCTGGTCCGAGACCTTGCGCAACTCCATGCCGGCCGGCAGGTTGTGCGCCAGGCGTTCGAACTCGCTTTCCAGCGCCTTGCCGAGCACCAGGATGTCGCCGCCATCCTTCATCGACACCGCCAGGCCAATGGCCTCTTCGCCCATGAAGCGCATGCGCGGTGCGGGTGGGTCATTGAAGCCACGGTACACTTCGGCGACATCGCCAATGCGGAAGGTGCGGTCGCCCACCCGAATCGGGAACTGGCGAATCTGCTCGACGCTGTCGAAGCGACCGCTTACCCGCAGTTGCAGGCGCTCGCTGGGGGTTTCGAAGAAGCCGGCGGTGCTGACTGCATTCTGGTCGCGCAGGGCGTTCTGCACCGCTTGCAGCGGCACCCCCAGGGTGGCCAGCTTAAGGTTGGACAGCTCGATCCAGACTTTCTCGTCCTGCAAGCCAATCAGCTCGACCTTGCCCACGTCCTTGACCCGCTGCAACTGGATCTGGATCCGGTCGGCATAGTCCTTGAGCACGGCGTAATCGAAGCCCTTGCCGGTCAGCGCATAGATATTGCCGAAGGTAGTGCCGAATTCGTCGTTGAAGAAGGGGCCCTGGATTTCTGGCGGCAAGGTATGGCGAATGTCCGCGACCTTCTTGCGGATCTGATACCACAGCTCGGGAATGTCCTTGGAGTGCAACGAGTCGCGGGCCATGAACGTGACCTGCGATTCGCCAGGCCGGGAAAACGAGACAATCCGCTCGTACTCACCGGTTTCCATCAACTTTTTCTCGATGCGCTCGGTCACCTGCCGCGACACTTCCTCGGCCGTGGCACCGGGCCACAGGGTACGAATGACCATGGCCTTGAAGGTGAACGGCGGGTCTTCGCTTTGGCCCAGCTTGGTGTAGGACATGGCGCCAATGGCCGCCAGCAGGATCATCAGGAACAGGACGATCTGGCGGTTGCGCAGCGCCCAGGCAGAAAGGTTGAAACCCATCGGGACTTACTCCTTGGCCGTCAGGTTCACTACGCGGTTGCTGCGGTCGACGGGGCGTACCTGCTGCCCCTCACGCAATACATGGCCACCGGCGGCCACCACCCAGTCATCGGCGGCCAGCCCATCGAGCACGGGCACGCTATCGTTGCCGTACGCACCCAGGCGCACCACGGCCCGCTCCAGGCGGCTGTCCTTGTTCACCCGCCAGACATAGGCCTGGCCGTCTTCGGCGGTGACCGCCGACAGCGGTACAGACAATGGGATCAGGCCTTCGGTAGCAATGAATACCCGGGCGCTCTGGCCCAGTTCGGCCGGGGCAGCCGACGTGGTGAAGGCGATGCGGGCGGCGAAGGTGCGCGAGCGCGGATCGGCCGCGGGTGACAGCTCGCGGATGCGCCCCTGGAAGCGCGCCTGCGGGTGCGACCACAGCTCCACACTCACCGGTTGGCCGATGGCGACCCGGGCGAACTGCTGTTCTGGCAGGGCGATGGCCACCTCGCGCTCACCATCGGCGGCGAGGGTGAAGGCGGTTTGCCCAGCGGCAACCACCTGGCCCACTTCCACCTGGCGCTTGGCAATCACCCCGGCCTGGGGCGCACGCAATACGGCATAGGCTGCCTGGTTCCCGGCCACGTCGAACTGCGCCTTGGCCTGCTTCAGGCGGGCCAGGCCGGCACGGTAGAGGTTTTCGGCATTGTCATATTGAGAATGGCTGACCATTTGCCGGTCCAGCAGCTTCTGGTAGCGATCACGCTCGGTGCGCACCAGTGCCAGGTTGGCTTCGGCGGCGGCCAGTTGTGCGCGGTTAGCTTCCAGTTGCAGGCGTACGTCCTGCGGGTCCAGCTCGGCCAGCGGCTGCTCGGCCTTGACCCGCTGCCCTTCTTCGACCAGCCGCTTGCTGACCTTGCCGGCAATACGGAACGCCAGTTCCGGCTCGAAGCGCGCACGCACCTCACCGGGGTAACTGGCGGCCCCCGCTTCGGCTGGCTGCGGCTGCACCACCAACGCCGGGCGCGGGGCGGCGGGGGCGGCGGCTTCCTGTTCGCACGCCGCCAGAAGCACGGCGACGGCGGCGGGCAACGCGATGGACAAGGCCTGGCGCAACATGATGAATCCTTTCGCAGAGGGTACTTCGAATATTTGTACTGGCGGGTATATTAAGTCAGGGAACTGCTGCCGAGAAGCCAGCGTCGATAAGAAATCGCCTGACGATGGCTACGATCACTGCTGGAAACCGCTCCAGCCGGTAATATGGGAGCTTGATCAACCACATGCAGACCACAATGTCCAACGACGCACCCATCGGCCCAGGCCGGCCCAAGGACCTGGCCAAGCGCGAGGCGATTCTCGAAGCTGCCAAGTCGCTGTTCTTAAGCCTCGGCTACGCCAACACCAGCATGGATGCGGTCGCTGCGGCGGCAGGTGTTTCTAAGCTCACCGTGTACAGCCACTTCACCGACAAGCAGACGCTGTTCTGTTCAGCGGTCATGGCCACGTGCCAGATCCAGCTGCCGGACCTGTTGTTCGAGTACCCCGTCGGTGCGCAGGTCGAAGACGTGCTGCTGAATATCGCCCGTGGTTTCCAGGCGCTGATCAGCAGTGACGAAGCGGTCAAGCTCAGCCGCCTGATCATGGCCCAAGGCAGCCTGGACCCGAGCTTTGGCCAGTACTTCTACGAAGCTGGGCCCAAGCGCGTGCTGGCCGGGATGGAGGCGCTGCTACGCGGCGCGCATGAGCGTGGCTTGCTGCGCATCGACAACCCGCTGCGGGCGGCGGAGCACTTCTTCTGCCTGGTCAAGGGGGCGCCGGATTACCGGTTGCTGCTGGGGTGTGCGGGGCCGCTGCAGGGCGACGAGGCCGAGGCGCATGTGCGCGAGGTGGTGGGGGTGTTCTTGCGAGCGTACCGACCCTGAAAGCATCTTCTGGCATACGCGGTCTGTAGGAGCGCGGATGCCAGTGCCTGTGCCCCCCAACCGGCGTACTACCTGACATTTTTGCCAGTATCCGCCCGGGTACACTCTGGACATACTCTCATGAAGCCCCACATGAGCGCACCACCATGTCCACTCAAACACTTAAGCTCTTTTATAAGGGCAGCAAACTCTCGACAGTGCACTCAGGCAGTGCTCATTGTTCAGTTGTCAGCGCGAATAACCAGAACCTGTGCGAAACAAACAGCCAAACCACGCAAACACAGCTTTTGGCCACCGATGCCCAAGCGTCAACCGTTACCTCCCATGCAGGAAGCCAAACGGCCATTGCCTACAGCCCTTATGGCGGTGATAGTTTACCGGCCGCTCACCCGATACTGTCCCGCTTTACCGGGCAAACTTGGCTACCCTCTGCCATAGGCTACTTGCTGGGTAATGGTCACCGCCTGTTCAATCCTGCGCTGATGCGCTTTCACAGTGCGGACAGTTTCTCGCCATTCGCTAGAGGTGGCCTTAACACGTATGCTTACTGCGGCAACGACCCCATCAACAGGGTGGACCCTACCGGCAGATTTTTCGGAAGGCTGTTCAAAAAGCTTAACCAGCGCTATCGGTACAATAACCTGGCTCCACGCCTGGATGAATCGAGTCCTAACCTATCTAGAAATGAATACAACGCGCTGTCAAAGTCTATTAATAAACGCCAACTCCGAGCTCAGAGTAAGCTAGAACGCGGAATTACTCATGGACTTCCCTATACAACAGGGTATGCACTGGAAGAAATAAACATTCTTAATAACCAACAGACAATACTGGGCCTTTTGCCCGCAGACAAAAACGGGCGTTTTAATTTTGACACTACCCGACCAACGCAAAAAACGCATGCACACAGTGCAGTCCATGCCGATCCTCCCCGTACACTCGCTGAAGAAATACTAAGCAGCCATACAACCATTGACCCTTCCATTCCGGAAGATATGGTACACGAAGAGCTGCTAGAACGTCTGAGACGCCTGCGTGAGGATTAGGCCTTCAACGCCTTCTTCGGATATATGTCATACCGGCTCGACTTACCCTCCAGGCTATGGCTCGGCTTCGGCCCGTCGATGATCGGCGCCTTGCGCGGCCGCTTCACCACCACCCGGTGGCTGGCCAGCGCCAGGGCGGCTTCAAGCAGGGCCGGGGCATCCAGGTCATCGCCGACCAAGGGCCGGAACACGCGCATCTCCTTTTTCACCAGGGCGCTCTTGTCGCGGTGCGGGAACATTGGGTCGAGGTAGATCACCTGCGGCGCCTCGCCTTCCCAACTGCGCATGCGCTCGATGGCATTACCGGTCAGCAGGCGCATGCGCCCGACAATCGGCCCCACTTCTTCATCCAGCCGGGCGCGCGCCAGGCCATCTTCCAGCAGCGCGGCTATCAGCGGCTGGCGTTCGATCAGGGTCATCTGGCAGCCCAGGCTGGCCAGCACAAACGCATCTTTGCCAAGCCCCGCCGTGGCATCCAGCACCTGCGGTCGAACGCCTTGGGCGATGCCCACGGCCTTGGCGATCATCTGCCCGTTGCCACCGCCAAACTGGCGCCGGTGCGCGGCCTGGCCTTCGACAAAGTCCACCCGCACCGGCCCCGGTGCCTGCGGGCCCAATTGCTGGATCTGCAAACCATCAACGCCCACCTGCACGGCAAACCCGGCCTCATCGTCCTGCAACGGCAGCGCCAGGCGCTCGGCCCATCCAGCGGCCTGCGCTGCGAATTCGGCCGTTAGCGCCTCGACCCGGATACCTGCGCCCTGCTCTTCCATCTTCAACACCTAGAAATTGAACCCAGCCGTTAAGGTATCGGCCGCCACGGCCGATACAGGCAATATCCCGCTATTCTGCCAGAGCACAACGCGCGCGACTGCCATGTCAGATACTCTTCCCATCGGCTTGACCTATTTGTCGCCTGTCGGCAACTACAGTCAGCACAACACCCAGGCACTCGGGGGCGTCAGCCACCTGTGGCAGGATTTTTTCGCCCGGGCCATGGCCGAGCGCCAGGAAGAGCCGGTAGACAGCATCAGCCAGTCGTTCGTGCAGTACGACCAGGACAGCGGCGAACCGATCGGCGGCGCCCGCGCGCTGGCCATGATCGACGCCCAGCGCGCCTGCCCGGTGCAGGATACCCGCGTAGTACCACCCGAGCCGCTGTTTCTGCCCAAGGCCGAGCTGGAAGCCAGCCTCTTGCCGCCGGCCCCCGAGCCTTTCAGTGCCATGGAACTGATCGAGCAGCAGCGCCAGCTCGACATCAACAACAGCTGGCTGCGCCCGGTGGTGATGAGCCAGGGTCAGCCGCTGCCCGAGCCCGGACCGGGCCCTAGCCCGCGCCCGCTGTTCCTGCCCATCGCCGAACTGGAAAGCGACTTGTTGCCACCCGCCGCCGAACCGTTCGACGATGCCACGCTGAGCAAGCAGCAGACCGACCTGGCGTTCGACCTCCACTGGGCGCGCCCGGTGGTGCTGAACAACGTGCGCGCCTACGCCTGACCTTAGCGGCAGACCTGCCAGCGGCCCATGTCCAGGTGGAAGTGGTTGTGGTGCGCGGCATTGTAGTCGGGCCCCAACACAGTGCTGAAGCTTTGGCAGGCAGCCTGCTGCACCTCGCGCAGGAATTGCGCCTTGGCCCCACCCGCCTGCCAGTCACGTGCCAGGACGATGCGCTGACCGTCCTGCAGGCGAAAGCCGCTGATGTCCAGGGCATTGGCCGTCGCGTGCTGGCTCAGGCGGCCCTGCTTGCGGTGGTAGACGTTGCGGCAGGCAAAGCTGCCCAAATGGTCGACCTGGGCCACCGGCTGGCCCAACACCCGCTGCGCGACAGGCTGCAACGCGTGGTTTTCGAACAGTGCATACGCCACCGCCAGTGGGCAGCTGGCCAGAAAGCTGCTGCTCAGGCGCGCATTGCCGGCTTCGATACGCCACACATTTTCCAGCGGGCAGTTGGCCGAGGCCGGGCTGTCGGCCTGTGCCCGGTAGCGCAGTTGGCTGGTGGCCAGTGCCTGGCGGCACAGCGCGGGGTCATCCCGCAGCCGCGACAGCTTGTAGGGGGTCAGCCAATTGGGCGGTTGGCGCACATCCAACGGCGCCCAGGGGTTCCAAGGCGCGGGCAGGCGCCAGCCCAGTTGCCAGGCAAGCACGGCCAACAACAGCACGCCGGCCAGCAGCATCAGGGCCCTCATTAACGGCGGAACAGGTCGTTGAGCTGAGCGAACGGCAAAGCCTGGTCTGCGTAGCCGAAGGTGCCCTGGTCATGGACTTCCAGCGCGGCCCGCTGCAACGCACCCAGGGCCGCGCGGGCCAGCGACGAGCCAAGGCTGATGCGGCGCACGCCAAGGTCCTGCAACTGGTTGACGCTCAACGCCACGCCGGCCATGCCCATCAGCACGTTGACCGGCCGCGGGGCCACGGCCTGCACCACCGCGCGCACTTCTTCCACCGTTCGCAGGCCAGGCGCATACAACACATCGGCCCCCGCTTCGGCGTAGGCCTGAAGGCGCAGGATGGTGTCGTCCAGGTCCATGCGCCCGTGCAGCAGGTTTTCTGCACGGGCGCACAAAGTGAACGGGAACGGCAGGCTCCGGGCAGCCTGCACTGCGGCGCGTACACGCTCCACCGCCAGGCCGATATCATAAATGGGCGCATCATGGCGGCCGCTGGCGTCTTCGATAGACCCACCCACCAGGCCAACCTCGGCGGCACGCAGAATGGTCTGCGCGCAGTCCTCGGGCAGGTCGCCGAAGCCGTTTTCCAGGTCGGCAGCCACCGGCAACGCGGTGGCGTCGACGATTTCACCGGCGTTGTCCAATGTGTCGTCCAGGCTCAAGGCCCCTTCGGCATCCGGGCGGCCCAGGCTGAAGGCCAGGCCGGCGCTGGTAGTGGCCAGCGCTTCGAAGCCCATGCTCGCCAACAGCCTGGCCGACCCGGCATCCCACGGGTTGGGGATGACGAATGCACCGTCACGCTGGTGCAAGGCCTTGAAGGCTTCGGCTCGCAGGGTTTGCACATCCATGGTAGAACCTCCGGCAGTCAGGGAAGGGTCACAGTAGCCCCAGTTGTTCGACCTCGGGTGCGCGCGGCAATTCCGGCAGCGCGGCAAGGCCCGGCAAACGCAGCATCAGGCGCTGGTGAAAATGCCGGGCAAGTGCCGCCGCCAGGCGGTTGTCCGAGGTATGCAGGAAGATATAGGGGCTGCGGCCTTCTTCGATCCAGTTGGCCACCTTGTCTACCCACGGGGTGAGAAACACGTCGTTGGCTTGCAGTTCCGGGTGGCCGATGAAGCGTACCTGCGGGTGTTGGGTAAAGGCGGCCGGGCGCGGCGGCACCTTGGGCTTTTTCGACTGCGCATGCAGCACGGCAGGGTCACGCGAAGTGCAGCTGAACAGCGCGCGCGGGTCCAGGCAGATACGCTCGACGCCCCGCTCGTGCAGCACCCGGTTGAGCATGCGCTCTTCTTCACCCTTGGCGAAAAACGCCTGGTTACGCACTTCAACTGCCACGGGCACCGCCAGCTCATCCAGAAAATGGCACAGCTCGCCCAGACGCGCAGGGCCGAACTGGGCCGGCAATTGCAACCAGTAGGGGGACACTCGCCTGCCCAATGGCGCCATCAACCGGGTGAAATCGAAGGCAGGCTCCAGCTGGTCGCGCAGGTCACCGGCGTGGCTGATGTCGCGGGGGAACTTGGCGGTGAACCGGAAATGCGCGGGCATTACCTGTGCCCAGCGGGCAAGGGTGCCAGGGGCGGGCCGGGCGTAGAAGGTGGTGTTGCCCTCGACCGCGTTGAACACCTGGCTATAGAACCCCAGCATCTGGCCGCTGCTGGCGTCGGCGGGGTACAGGTAGTCGCGCCAGGCGTTTTCACTCCATGACGGGCAACCGAGAAAGTAAGGCAGTGCTGATGGACTCATCCATCAAATGTACAGGTCGAGCCCTAGTACTTCCATGTCCCAGTCGGTAAAACCGGCGGTGCTCAGGTAACTGGCCAAGGCATTGGCGGTACGCCGGTCACGGGCGCGTGGGAAAACCATGTCCTGCTGGCGGGCTGGCAGACCAGCGCCAAGGCGGCGAGCGGCGGGCTCAGGTTGCGCGGCTTCAAGGTCATCGACGACCTCAGCATCATCGACCGCATCCTCACGCACCGCTGCCTTGCGCGGCGTGCGCTTGATCGGGTACTGCGATGAGAAACCGTCGATACGCATGGCATGAGCACTCGGGATCAATGATGGCAATTTAGCAGCATCAGAGCTCCGTCGCTAATGCTTCATTGATAACTCGACCACAGAATGCGAAAAAGGTTTTAGTGTGATCGGCAATAACCGACGGACAGCAGCTATTGCTTCTTCGGGGTAGCTACATTGTCGCGCAGATACACCGGCTGCGCCTGTTCGGCGGTAACTGCCTCGCCACGCGCCCAGGCAAAACCGGCTAGGGCCAGTACGTCCACAGCGCTGGGCAGGGCCTGGGCATCGCTGGCCGCGACTTTCACTGCCAGGCGTTCGGCATAACCCCAACCCGTGCCGGCACCGAACCAGGCACCGGTGCTCTCTAACGGCAGCGCCACCTGCTCGGGTGGCAACACGGCCTCCCTGCCGACCAGGCGCATTTCCCCCGCCGTGGCCTGGTAGCACCCCCAGTACACCTCGTCCATACGCGCATCGATGGCCGCGGCGACCTGCTGCACGCCCTGTTCGCGCAACGCCCCCTGGGCCAGCGCGGCAAGGTTGGAGACCGGCAGCACCGGGCGCTCGAGGGCGAACGCCAGCCCCTGGACCACACCGATGGCGATACGCACACCGGTGAACGCACCCGGGCCCCGGCCAAAGGCGATGGCATCGAGCGCGTTCAGTGCCACGCCGGAATCGGCCAGCAACTGCTTGATCATCGGCAGCAGCTTCTGGGCATGCATGCGCGGGATCACCTCATAATGGCTGGTTACCTTGCCGTTATGCAGCAGCGCAACGGAACAGGCTTCGGTGGCGGTATCCAGGGCCAACAGGGTGGTCATCGAACGGGTATCCAGGTGCGAAGAAAAAGAGCGGCATTATAGAGCAGCTGCGCCGTTGTGTCCCCACGGGGCCGCTGTATGGCCACTTGACACGGTCCCAGTAGGAGCGGCCTTGTGTCGCGATGGGGCGCGCAGCGGCCCCACAATTTCAGCTTCGCCGCAGAGTGAGCTTCGCCGCAGAAATCGCCGGGGCCGCTGCGCGCCCCATCGCGACACAAGGCCGCTCCTACTGGGACCGCATAGCTAAAGCCAGAAAAAACAACGGCCCGCAAGCGGGCCGTTGACGGTGCATGCTGTATCGGATCAGCTCAGGGCTGCCAGGACCTTGGCAGTGATGGCTTCAACCGAGCCTACGCCTTCGATGTGGCTGTACTTCGGCTTGCCAGCATTGGCCGCCGACAGCTTCTGGTAGAAGTCCACCAGCGGCTTGGTCTGGCTGTGGTAGACCGACAGGCGATGGCGAACGGTTTCTTCCTTGTCGTCGTCGCGCTGGATCAGGTCTTCACCAGTGACGTCGTCCTTGCCTTCCACTTTCGGCGGGTTGTACTGAATGTGGTAGGTACGGCCCGAGGCCAGGTGCACACGGCGACCTGCCATGCGACCCACGATTTCTTCATCGTCCACGGCAATTTCAACCACGGCGTCGATATCGACACCGGCCGCAACCATGGCTTCGGCCTGTGGAATGGTCCGTGGGAAGCCGTCGAACAGGCAGCCGTTGGCGCAATCCGGCTGGGCGATGCGCTCCTTGACCAGGCTGATGATCAGCTCGTCGGACACCAGCTGGCCGGCATCCATGACTTTCTTCAATTCCAGGCCCAGCGGGGTGCCGGCCTTGACGGCAGCACGCAGCATGTCACCGGTGGAAATTTGGGGGATACCGAACTTTTCGGTGATGAACTTTGCCTGAGTACCTTTACCGGCCCCGGGAGCTCCCAGCAGAATAACGCGCATCTTGTGCTCCTCAAATTTTTTTATGAACTTCAATGGATTCGGCGACCAGGGCCAAGTCCGGAAAATCGGGTATGACCATAATTCGGTCAGAGGGCTGCTCAAGATACACAGCGCCCGGCAGCCAGACAAGCGTCCCAAAGTTGCAGGAATGCGCCACTTGCGACCAAGCAGGCAGGTGGTTGCGCCCGGCGCAACCACCCTTTCGCTGCTGCCGTACAGCCGTTACGGCATGCCGACTGCCGCACACGGCCCTGCGCTCAACCGGTGTTGCGCAAGCCGGCGGCGATGCCCGCCACCGTCACCAGCAAGGCCTGCTCCAATGGGCTGTCCAGAGCGGCTTCGCGGCTGCGCGAGCGCGCCAGCAATTCGGCCTGCAGGCGGTGCAGCGGGTCCAGGTAGGTGTTACGCAAGCTGATGAATTCCAGTGTCTCGGGGCTGTGCGCGAGTAGCACCGGCTGCCCGGTAAGGCCAAGCACTATCTGGCAAGACTGCGACAATAGGTCGCGCAGGTGCGCCCCCAAAGGCAGCAACTGCGGTTGCACCAGACGTTCGTCGTAGGCCTCGGCAATTTGCGCATCCGCCTTGGCCAGTACCATTTCCAGCATGTCGATACGGGTGCGGAAGAACGGCCAGTGTTCGCGCATCTGCGCCAGCAGTTCGCCTTGGCCACGCGCCAGGGCATTGCTCAGCGCGGTTTCCCAGCCCAGCCAGGCCGGCAGCATCAGCCGCGTCTGGGTCCAGCCGAAGATCCATGGGATGGCCCGCAGGCTTTCGATGCCACCGGCGCGGCGTTTCGCCGGGCGGCTGCCCAGTGGCAGGCGCCCCAGTTCCTGTTCCGGCGTCGACTGGCGGAAATACTCGACGAAGTCCGGGTTGTCCCGCACCACACTGCGGTACGCCTTGACGCCATCGGCGGCCAGCTGGTCCATGACTTCGCGCCAGGCCGGCTGCGGCGGCGGCGGCGGCAACAGCGTGGCTTCGAGTACGGCAGCCAGGTACAGGTTGAGGTTTTGCTCGGCAATGCCCGGCAAACCGAACTTGAAGCGGATCATCTCGCCCTGCTCGGTGGTACGGAAACGCCCGGCCACCGAGCCCGGGGGCTGTGACAGGATCGCCGCATGGGCAGGCCCACCGCCACGGCCCACAGTGCCGCCGCGGCCATGGAACAGCAGCAGTTCGACCTGATGCTCGGCACAGATACGCACCAGGTTTTCCTGGGCACGGTACTGCGCCCAGGCCGCTGCCGTGGTCCCGGCGTCCTTGGCGGAGTCGGAGTAGCCGATCATGACCTCCTGCGGGCCGCGCAGCCCTGCACGGTAACCTGGCAGGCCCAGCAGGCGCTGCACCACCGGCCCGGCGTTGTCCAGGTCGGCGAGGGTTTCGAACAATGGCACCACGCGCATCGGCCGGGTCAGGCCAGCTTCCTTGAGCAGCAGTTGTACCGCCAACACATCCGAGGCAGCCCCGGCCATGGAGATGACGTAAGAGCCCAACGAGGCAGCAGGTGCACCCGCCACTACTCGGCAGGTGGCCAGCACCTCGGCCGTATCCGCCTGCGGCTTGAAGTGTGCCGGCAGCAGCGGCCGGCGGTTTTTCAGCTCGGCTTGGAGGAATTCGATGCGCTGCTCTTCATCCCAGTCGGCGTAGCGGCCCAGGCCCAGGTAATCGGTGATTTCGGTCAGGGCGTCACGGTGCCGGGCCGCGTCCTGGCGCACGTCGAGCCGGCCAAGGAACAGGCCGAATGTGACCGCGCGGCGCAAGCAGTCCAGCAGCGGCCCCTCGGCGATAACGCCCATGCCGCACTCGTGCAGGGACTGGTAGCACAGTTCCAGTGGGGCAATCAGGTCACGATTGTCGACCAGCACCTCGGCGCTGGGCGGCTGGCTGCTGTTCAACGCCGAGTGCGCCCAGGCACGCGTTGCGCGCAAGCGGTCGCGCAACTGCTTGAGCACCGCCCGGTAGGGTTCAGCGCTGTCGCCGGCCTGCTGGCGCAGGGCGGCGTTGGCCTGCTGCATGGACAACTCGGCGGCCAACGCATCGATGTCGCGCAGGAACAGGTCGGCAGCCATCCAGCGGGCCAGCAGCAGCACCTCGCGGGTCACCACGGCGGTCACGTTGGGGTTGCCGTCGCGGTCCCCGCCCATCCACGAGGCAAAGCGGATAGGGGCGGCCTCTAGCGGCAGGCGCAGCCCGGTAGCGTCCAACAAGGCCTTGTCGACCTTGCGCAGGTGGCTGGGGATGGCGAGCCATAGCGAATGCTCGATCACGGCGAAGCCCCACTTGGCCTCGTCGACCGGGGTCGGCCGGGTGCGTCGAATTTCCTCGGTGTGCCAGGCCTCGGCGATCAACCGGCGCAGGCGTTCGCGCACGTGTTCGCGTTCTGCCGGGGTCAGGTCGCGGTGGTCCTGGGCAGCCAATTGGCCGGCAATGGCATCGTACTTTTGAATCAGCGTGCGCCGCGCCACTTCGGTGGGGTGTGCCGTGAGCACCAACTGGATATCCAGCTTGGCCAGCTGCCGGGCCAGGGCATCGTTGCTGTGCCCGGCCTGCTTCAGCCGCGCCAGCAACTCGGGCAAAACCCGCGCTTCGAACGGCTCGGGCTGGTCGGCATCGCGGCGGCGGATCAACTGGTACTGCTCGGCCATGTTGGCCAGGTTAAGGAACTGGTTGAAGGCCCTGGCCACGGGTAGCAGGTCTTCTTCGGCAAGGTCTGCCAGGGTCGAACTCAGTTGCTCCCCGGGGCCGCGGCGGTCGGCCTTGGCGCTGTGGCGAATGGCTTCGATCTTCTGCAGGAATGCATCGCCATGCTGTTGGCGGATGGTTTCGCCCAGCAGTTCACCCAACACATGCACATCTTCACGCAAGCGCACATCGATATCGGTCATTGGCCCCTCTCTCCGTTGCATCCCTTCCAGGCTCCACGCCCTTCCTGGGGGGCGGGCATGCCCGCGAAAAATCCAACGCGGTGGCTGGCCCCGGCTTCGCCGGTGTTCGCGGGCATGCCCGCTCCCACATTGGGGCGGTGACATTCACCCAAGAGTGCCCCCAGCCAAGCAGCGATGGCAAGCAGGGATCGGCCAAAGCAAACTAAAGTGAAGGTTGAGCACTCACATGCCATGCAGCCTTCGAGGCGTAACCAGAGGTCATCATGAAAATCCGTGAACTCGCCCAGCACTGGGAACAGAATGCCGCCGGCACCTTGAGCCGTACCGGCCATGTCCTGCATCTGGACCTGGAGTCCGAAGCGCGCCTGGCCGCGCTGATCGACATGTACCCCAAACGTACCGCCGAGGAACTGCTCGGCGAACTGGTCGCGGCCGCGCTTGAAGAAGTGGAAGCCAGTTTTCCCTATGTGCCCGGTCGCCAGGTCATCGCCACCGATGAAGAAGGTGACCCGATGTATGAGGATGTGGGGCCGACACCGCGGTTTTTGTCGCTGTCGAAGCAGCATCTGCACAGCCTTACCACCGAGGGCAGTGAAGAGCCAGGGGCGTAGGCCTTGCGCAGCCTTGAGCGATCTGGCGCCGCCCGCGCGGCGCCTGACCTCGGGCAGCAAACGCGCCGAGAAGAACATTGGCCGCGCCGTCCGCCACCCGCTTCAATTGCCTCGGGCACTCTGCAAAAACCCTCCGCCGGGTCAGAAATTTTTCGGAACTATCCAAAAAAACTCTGAGTCACAGCTAATAGCCATCACGCTAAAACCCTGCACACCTGCCGTTGTGCACCGTTGATCCCAAGCGCGCGGACTTGTCAGGGAATGAGCGATGGACTGCTACGGACATCGTTATCAGGAGTGATCCAATGGAGCTGACCACCATGAAAACCCGCACTAGCAAACCGTCATCCACTCATGTGCGCGGGTTCAAGCTGGCCGCGCTGGCCCTGGGCAGTAGCCTAGTCCTGGCCGGCTGTGCGGGTAACCCGCCTACCGAGCAATATGCGGTTACCCAGTCCGCCGTGAATTCCGCTGTCAGCGCTGGCGGCACCGAGTTCGCCGCCGTGGAAATGAAAGCCGCGCAAGACAAGTTCAAGCAGGCTGAAATCGCCATGCACGACAAGAAGTACGACGAAGCCAAGCGCCTGGCCGAACAGGCCGAATGGGACGCACGCCTGGCCGAACGCAAGGCCCAGGCGGCCAAGGCTCAGAAGGCCGTGCAGGATGCCCGCCAGGGCGTTCAGGACGTACGTGAGGAAGGCCTGCGCAGCGCTCAGTGAGCCCTGCCCCGCCAACCTTAGCCTTCGCACACGATCAAAGGATGAACACTATGCGCAATTACGTCATGATTCCCGCCCTGCTGGCCCTGAGCGTCGGTCTTGCTGCGTGCTCGCACGACCCTAACGCCAACCTGGAAGCCGCCCGCACCAACTTCTCGGCCCTGCAGAGCGATCCACAGGCGAGCAAAGTCGCCGCGCTGGAAACCAAGGATGCCCAGGATTGGCTGAACAAGGCCGACAAGGCCTACATGGACCGTGAAGACGAGAAGAAAGTCGACCAGCTGGCCTACCTGACCAACCAGCGCGTCGAAGTGGCCAAGCAGACCATTGCCCTGCGCACTGCCGAGGGTGAGCTGAAGAACGCAGCCGCCCAGCGTGCCCAGGCCAAGCTGGATGCCCGCGATGCCCAGATCGCCAAGCTGCAGAACAGCCTGAACGCCAAGCAGACCGACCGCGGTACGCTGGTGACCTTCGGTGACGTGCTGTTCGACTTCAACAAGGCCGAGTTGAAAAGCAACGCCTACCCGAACATCACCAAACTGGCCCAGTTCCTTCAGGAAAACCCTGAGCGCAAAGTGATCGTAGAGGGCTACACCGACAGCGTCGGCTCGGCCAGCTACAACCAGAGCCTGTCCGAGCGCCGCGCCAACAGCGTACGCATGGCCCTGGTGCGCGCCGGCGTAGACCCAGCGCGCATCGTGGCCCAAGGCTACGGCAAGGAGTACCCGGTTGCGGACAACTCCAGCAACTCCGGGCGTGCACAGAACCGTCGTGTGGAGGTGACCATCTCCAACGACAACCAGCCGGTGCAGCCACGCTCCATGAGCCAGGCCCAGCAGTAATACTGGCCAGCTGACAGAGAAAGCCCCGCGATCGACGCGGGGCTTTTTTTTGCTTCGCTGCCGCTCACTGTACCTGCTGCGGCGTTTCCTCACCCATGCAGCGCACTGCACGCTTGCGGTTATCCACCAGCACGCCCGTCAGGCCTTTCTGCTGGGTATCGAACAGCACCAATACACCGTCCACGCACTGCGCCACTTGCGGTGCCGGGTCCAGCGAAACCTTGTAATCCTCGCCGGGGACGGTCTTGAGCATGGTGTAATCCTGCAACAACAGGGCATCCTCGGGTTTGGCGAAATGCAGGTAGCCGTAGTACCACAAGGCGCCCACCGTCACGATGATGCTGCCCACACCCGTCAGGATCAGCGGGATGGCGTTGCGTTCTTCACTCATTGGGTGTTCTTCTCGTCAGGGTAATCAGGCACTTCGGCGAGCCGCCGCAGGCCGTTGAAATGGCTAGGGTCATCGAGGAAGCGCAACATCACCTGGCGCCATGTAGGGTCGGCGAAGGTCTGCACATGGCCACCTCGGGTCAGTTGCAGCACCCGTGGCGGTGGCGCGTGCTGATACAGGCGGATACCGTTTTCCAGCGGCACCAGGTCGTCATCGATGCTCTGGAAGAACAGCTTGGGCGGGCTGCGCAGTTGCTCGATCGAGCGGATCGCGCTGTCGCCGTCGGGCACCAGCCACGACAGTGGCACCTGCAATGGCCAGGTCATCCACGAGGTGCTGAGGGCATAGCGCCCCACCGCCCGGTAGCTGGCCGGCACCCCGTCGAAAACCAGGGCAGCGAAGCGCTGGCGCTGCTCCGGGTGGCCTGCCAGGTAATGAATCGCCATGGCGCCGCCCAGGCTCTGCCCCAGCAACACCAGCGGCTTGCCCTTGGCCTCGGGCGCCTGGTCCAGCCAGGTCATGGCCGCGGCGATGTCCTGGTATACCTCTGGCAGGCTCGGTTTGCCCTCAGACAGGCCATAGCCGCGGTAGTCGACCATCAGCACCTGGTAACCCTGCTCCGGCAGCCAGTAGCTGCCACCCAGGTGCCCGGGCAGGTTGCCGCCGTTCCCGTGCAGGTGCAGCACCGTACCCTTGACCTCGACACCGGGCTTGGCCGGCAGCCACCAGCCGTGCAGGCGAACGCCATCGGCAGTGGTCAGGGTGACATCACGGTACGCCAGCTTGGCCCGTTCAGGGGTGAACGCCTGCCCGCGCTCGGGGTAGAACAGCAGGCTGCTGCAGCCGCCCAGGGCCAGCAGCACCAGCCCCAGCAGCAGCGGGCGGCAGGACTTAGAGAATATTCGCGTAGTCGGCTTCAATGCGATCCAGGCTCAGGTGGTTGAGGAAGTTGGAGAAGCACATCCAGGCCGACAGCGCGTTGAGGTCACGGAACTGTTCGGGCAAGTACTTCGGCGGCTCGACCAGCCCCTCCTCGACCAGTTGACGCAAAGTGCGCATGTCTTCCAGGGTGGTCTTGCCACAGAACAGCAGCGGTATCTGTTCGAGCTTGCCCTTCTTCACAGCCAACTGAATATAGTTGTAAACCATGATGAAGCCCTTGAGGTAGGACAAGTCCTTGGTAAATGGCAGGCCGTTGGGCACCGAGCCGCGGAATACCCGGCTGGCGTTGCTGTAGCTTTGCCCCATCTCGAAGCCCTGCTCGCGGAAGAAGCCGTACACCTGCATGAAGTCGGCGCCCTCCTCGACCATGTGGATGGCACGGGTGCGGTTGGTGAGCTTGCGCAGGCGGCTGGGGTAGGAGGCAAAGGCAATCACCTCCATGAGGATGGCCAGGCCTTCCTGGGTCACCGTCGACGAGGGCGGGCCCTTGGCCAGGAAGGTGCAGATCGGCTGGTTCAGGCCATTGAGCGTGGTGCCGACGTGCACCAGCCCTTCGTGCACTTCCAGCGCCCGCACGTCACGGGCATTGAACATGGCATCGGCGCGCACCTTGATATAGTCGGCACCGGCGGCGGCGTCAGCGACAATGCCGTCGGACTCGAATACACGGATGGTGCCTTCGGCTTCACCGAACACCGTGTTCAGGCGCCGCTGTAGGGTATCGACAGCCTCTTTGGCGGTCAGGTTCTTCGGTTCGTCCTTCAGGTCGCCGCGGCCATCGATGTTGTTCAGGTAGTCCGACAGCATCAGGCCGAGGTCGGCCAAGGTCGGGTCACCGGCATGAAAGGCGTCGGAAGCGGCGCCATACAACTCCTGGGAGATCAGGCCGAACTCCTCGGTGCCACGGGCTTCGAGCATGCGCACTACCATGCGGTACTCGCGGCACATGCGCTTCATGATCTGCCCAACGGGGTTGAACTGGCCTAGCTGGCGAATGATGTCGCGCTCGATCCCCTGAAACTCGGCCTTGACGGCGCTGGAGTCGAACGACAGGGGCCGCGACTGGTAATAGGCGCGGTCGACCGCTGGCGGCTCCTTGCCCTTGCCCTGCAGGAAGCCCTGCCGAATGCTGTCGTCCCACTTCACCGCATCCAGCACCCGAATCGGTGTTTGCGCCGCGACGATGCGGTCGGACAGGGCGCGGATGGTCTGCTGGTATTCGTCCACCGGGGACTCCTTTCTAGTACAGAAAACCTGTACCGGCCTCATCGCCGACAAGCCAGCTCCCACAGGTTCATCACTGCCTTGGAGCCCTGTGCTGTACCCGTGGGAGCTGGCTTGCCGGCGATGAAGCCAGCACGGTCATTTGCCGGACCGCTGGAACCGGGCCACTTCAACGAACAGGTCCGAGTTGGCCGGGTCGTCCAGGTACGCCAGCACCCGCGCCGACGGGCTATCGATCAACACACCATCGCCGTTGCCTTCCGGCACCTCGGTACTGCGCCCGGTCAGTTCCTGTTTGTCCACTGCCTGCTGCACTTGCTCGACATCCAGGTTGTACAGCACCAGTTCCTTGCCATCGACGATATCGAAGCCGCCAATCAGGAAATTGCCGCCCAGGCGCTTGGGCACACCGGCCGACAGGTACCAGCGGTTACCGTGGCGCGACACCGTGAACATGTAGGCTTCCGGTGCCTTGCCTTTGGCCGTGGCGACCGCCTTGTAGGCATTGCCACTGCTGCGGGTGATGGTGAGCTTCAACGGCTCACCCCAGGCGTCCTTGCTGCTCCACTTGCCGAGCAAGGCCTTGGGCGCGGCCTGATTGCTGGGCAATGGCTCATGGAAGGTCACCAGACAACCGCCCAGCAGCAGGAATGACAAAGTCAACAACACCACACGCCAGGCTTTCATCAGGTTCTCCTTGAAAAGTCGGTCTCGCTCAGGCCGATGCCAGCACCAGTTGCAGGTATCGGGTAAGCATAGCGAGCATCTGCCCATCGGCTTGCGCGCTGGCATCCTTGAGCAGGCCCTGATATTCCATCTGCTCGATAATCGCCGTCAACATTTGGGCGTCCTGTTCCGGCTGCCGCGAACCGACCACCTGCAGCAATTGGCGGGTGCCGTGCAGCAGGATCTGCTCGTGCGCACAGACCAGTTCGGCCAGGCGCGGGCACAGCAGCGCCTCTTGGCGGAACGCCTGTTCGGCCATCAGGAAGTCGCGGCGGTTCAGCAGTTGGCGCTGCACGTAGTCGGCGGTCATGCGTGCCACTTCGTCAGCCAGCCGTGCCCGCGCCTGCGGGCTGCCATCCCCCTGGGCCAGCAGCTGGCGCAGCACAACTTCGGTGTTGGCCCACAGTTTGGCCATGTAGGCGGCGCTGCGTTCGACGTACTGGGCGAAGGTATCGGTGAGCAGGTCCTCGATGTCCTTGAAATAGTAGGTGGTGGCCGACAAAGGCACACCGGCCTCGGCAGCCACCGCCCGGTGACGCACACCGCGAACGCCATCGCGCACGACGATGCGCATGGCAGCATCGAGAATCTGCTGGCGACGCTGTTCGCTGCCTTGGCGGGCAGCTTTGCGGCCTTGGTATTGCACGCTTTCGGCGACGGCGGTGGCGATGCCGGCGGCGCCCTGGTGAGGGGTGGCGGGTGTCATAGGGGACCTCACGGAAGAAGCGGCAAGCTACAAGCGGCAAGCCACCAGAAAAAGCGGAATGCACGCGGACTGCCGTTTCTTGTAGCTTGCCGCTTATGGCTTGCCGCTCGCAAAGAAAAGCCGCCTGAAAAGGCGGCTCGTTCAGCTCACTCAGGCCTGCGGGCGCATGTGCGGGAACAGGATCACATCGCGGATCGACGGCGAGTTGGTCAGCAGCATCACCAGGCGGTCGATACCAATGCCTTCACCCGCGGTCGGCGGCATGCCGTACTCCAGCGCGCGAACGAAGTCGGCGTCGTAGTGCATGGCTTCGTCGTCACCGGCGTCTTTCTCGGCCACCTGGGCCAGGAAGCGCTCGGCCTGGTCTTCGGCATCGTTGAGCTCGGAATAGGCGTTGGCGATTTCGCGGCCACCGATGAACAGCTCGAAACGGTCGGTCACGGCCGGGTTGTCGTCGTTGCGACGGGCCAGCGGCGACACCTCGAACGGGTACTCGGTGATGAAGTGGGGCTGCTCCAGCTTGTGCTCGACCAGCTCTTCGAAAATCATCACCTGCAGCTTGCCCAGGCCTTCGTGGCCCAGCACCTTGGCACCGGCCTTCTTGGCGATGTCACGGGCGCGGTCGACGTCCTGCAGGTCGGCGGCGGTCAGCTCCGGGTTGTACTTGAGGATCGAGTCGAACACCGACAGGCGGGCGAACGGCTCGCCGAAGTGGAACACCTTGTCGCCGTACGGCACGTCGGTGCTGCCCAGAACCAGCTGCGCCAGCTCGCGGAACAGTTCCTCGGTGAGGTCCATGTTGTCGCGGTAGTCGGCGTAGGCCTGGTAGAACTCGAGCATGGTGAATTCCGGGTTGTGCCGGGTCGAAACACCTTCGTTACGGAAGTTGCGGTTGATCTCGAACACCTTCTCGAACCCGCCCACGACAAGCCGCTTGAGGTACAGCTCCGGTGCAATGCGCAGGAACATGGCCATGTCCAGGGCGTTGTGGTGGGTTTCGAACGGCTTGGCCGCAGCACCACCCGGGATGGTTTGCAGCATGGGCGTTTCGACTTCGAGGAAGTCACGCTCGATGAGGAACTTGCGAATGTGCGAGATCACCTGCGAGCGCACACGGAAGGTGTGGCGGGTTTCTTCGTTGACCATCAGGTCGACGTAGCGCTGGCGGTAGCGCTGCTCGGTATCGGTCAGGCCGTGGTGCTTGTCGGGCAGCGGGCGCAGCGACTTGGTCAGCAGGCGCACGTTGGTCATTTCGACGTACAGGTCGCCTTTGCCAGAGCGGGCCAGGGTGCCTTCGGCGCTGATGATGTCGCCCAGGTCCCAGGTTTTGACTGCGGCCAGGGTTTCTTCCGGCAGGGTCTTGCGGTTGACGTAGACC
This sequence comes from Pseudomonas sp. BJP69, assembly GCF_007633355.1. NCBI lineage: Bacteria > Pseudomonadati > Pseudomonadota > Gammaproteobacteria > Pseudomonadales > Pseudomonadaceae > Pseudomonas > Pseudomonas sp. BJP69. The sequence goes on along the minus strand of NZ_CP041933.1, from coordinate 1,128,075 downwards.
TGAATGCGGCCGGTCATGTCCTGGATCACCATGAACGAGCCACGGTTGAGCATGATGCGGCCCGCCACCTTGACCGGAATCGCGGCTGCTTCCAGCTCTTCCTTGGTCTTGTCCGCGTACTGCTTCTGCAGGTCGTTGCAGTAGCTGTCGCGACGGAAGTCATTGGGGAAGGCATTGCCCTTGGCACGCTCGGCGGCAAGTTTTTCCTTGCGCAGGGCGATCAGGGCATTCTCTTCCTGTTGCAGGTCTTGCGATTCGGTCTTGAGGTCGCTCATCTGGTCATTTTTTCCATCAGGTATTCGTTGCCCTTTTCGGGCAGGGCACGCGCCAGCGGCGGTTAGCCGATGGCGCGGCGGTGGAGTACGGCTTACAGGCCCTGCTTCAGGCTTGCTTCCAGGTACTGGTCGAGGTCGCCGTCCAGCACCTTCTGGCAGTCGCTGCGTTCCACGCCGGTACGCAGGTCCTTGATACGCGAGTCATCCAGCACGTAGGAGCGGATCTGGTGGCCCCAGCCAATGTCCGACTTGCTGTCTTCCAACGCCTGCGAGGCGGCGTTGCGCTTTTGCATTTCCAGCTCGTACAACTTGGCCCGCAGCATTTTCATGGCGGTGTCCTTGTTGGCGTGCTGCGAACGTTCGTTCTGGCACGCCACCACGGTGTTGGTCGGTACGTGGGTGATACGTACGGCCGAGTCGGTGGTGTTGACGTGCTGGCCACCGGCACCGGAGGAACGGTAGGTGTCGATGCGCAGGTCGGACGGATTGATCTCGATTTCGACCTTGTCGTCGATTTCTGGCGAAACGAACACCGCCGAGAACGAGGTGTGGCGACGGGCGCCGGAGTCGAACGGGCTCTTGCGCACCAGGCGGTGCACGCCGATTTCGGTGCGCAGCCAACCAAAGGCGTACTCGCCCTTGATGTGCACGGTGGCGCCCTTGATACCGGCTACTTCACCTTCGGACAGTTCGATGATGGTGGCGTCGAAACCACGCTTGTCGGCCCAGCGCAGGTACATGCGCAGCAGGATGTTGGCCCAGTCCTGCGCCTCGGTACCGCCAGAGCCGGCCTGGATATCCAGGTAGGCGTTGTTCATGTCCATTTCGCCGCTGAACATGCGACGGAACTCAAGCTGAGCCAGGTTTTCTTCCAGGCCTTCCAGCTCGGTCACGACGTCGCCGACGGCGCCTTCGTCATTTTCCTCGACAGCCATGTCGAGCAAGTCCTGGCAGTCGCCCAGGCCGTTGGACAGCTTGTCCAGGGTCTCGACCACCTGTGCCAGCATGGCACGCTCGCGGCCCAGGGCCTGCGCGTACTCGGGCTTGTTCCAGACGTTGGGGTCTTCCAGCTCGCGGTTGACTTCGATCAGGCGGTCATGCTTGTGATCGTAGTCAAAGATACCCCCGAATTGACTGGGAACGCTCGGTGAGGTCCTTGATGGTGTTCAGGATCGGTTGGATTTCCATGGGCTGGCTACTCGCACGAATTCGGTGAAAAGCCTGCGAGTATAACCGAGTCCGCCACAGGGCGGCAGACCCGCCGGGCGGTAGCCTGTACATGAGCTACCACTAGGGCCGGTGCTGTTATCGGCGCGTCAGGCAATGCCGACCTGGTTGCGCCCGCCATTCTTGGCCAGGTACAGGCCCTTGTCGGCCGCCGAGATCAGTTGCCGGCAATGGCTGCCGATACTCGGGGTCTGGGTGGCCAGGCCGATGCTCACGGTCAGGAACGCATCAGCCGCTGGTGCAGTGTGCGGGATACCCAGGCCATGCACGGTCTGGCGCAGCTTTTCGGCCACCAGCCGTGCCCCGCCAGGCGAGGTGTTGGGCAGCACCAGGGCGAATTCCTCGCCGCCGTAACGCGCGGGCAGGTCGCTGGGCCGCGAGCACGAGCCGCGGATCGACTCGGCCACCTGGCGCAGCGCCTCGTCACCGGCCAGGTGGCCGAAGCTGTCGTTGAAGGCCTTGAAGTAGTCCACGTCGATCATCAGCAGCGACAGTTGTTGCTGCTCGCGCATGGCCCGGCGCCACTCCAGTTCCAGGTATTCGTCGAAGTGCCGGCGGTTGGACAGCCCGGTCAGGCCATCGGAGTTCATCAGCCGCTGCAGCATCAGGTTGGAATCCAGCAACTGCTGCTGGCTGACGCGCAGGGCTCGGTAGGCCTCGTCGCGCTGCAGCAGGGTCAGGTAGGAGCGCGAGTGGTAGCGAATACGCGCCACCAGTTCGATGGTGTCCGGCAGCTTGACCAGGTAATCATTGGCCCCGGCCGCAAACGCCGCGCTCTTGACCAGAGGGTCTTCCTTGGTGGAGAGCACGATGATCGGAATGTCCTGGGTCACCGGGTTGTTGCGGTACTCACGCACGAGGGTCAAACCGTCCAGGCCCGGCATGATCAGGTCCTGAAGGATGACCGTGGGCTTGATGCGCATGGCCTGGGCCACCGCCTGGTGGGGGTCGGCACAGAAGTGGAAGTCGATGTTGTCCTGGTTGGCCAACCCTCGCCTCACGGCCTCGCCGATCATGGCCTGATCGTCGACCAGCAGTACCATCGCCGAGTTTTCGTTGGTGGTCGCGAAACCTTCGATCGGTAAATCATCCATACATGGTCACCCGATCACTACCGGCGTGGCGGCGTGATTCAATACGTGTCGTCATTTTCCAAAAATTTCCGTCAAGCGCCCGGCGATGCGGTCCAGCGGGCGAATTTCCACGGCAGCATCAATGGCTGCGGCGGCCTTGGGCATGCCGTACACCGCGCTGCTGGCCTGGTCCTGGGCAATGGTCAGGAAACCCTGCTGACGCATCAGCTTCAGGCCTTGGGCACCGTCGCGGCCCATACCGGTGAGCAATACCCCCACCGCATCGCCGTGCCAGTATTGGGCCACGCTCTCGAAAAACACATTGATCGAGGGCCGGTAGATTTCGTTCACAGGCTCGGGAGTGTAGGCCAGTTGGCCATTCTTTAGCAGGCGGATATGGTGATTGGTGCCGGCCAGCAGCACCACGCCGGGCTGTGGCGGCTCGCCTTCACGGGCCAGCCGCACTTGCCGGTTGGCGGCATTGCCGAGCCACTCGGCCATGCCTGCGGCAAATACCTGGTCCACATGCTGGACCAGCACGATGGCCGCCGGAAACGCCGGCGGCAAGCCCTTGAGCAACACCTCCAGGGCTGCCGGGCCACCGGCCGACGAACCAATCGCCACCAGGCCGCGACGCTGTGAAGCTTCGCGCAGCGGCAGCTCAACCGGGCGCGCAACCGGTGCACGCTGCTGGCCAATCAGCCAGCCGATATTGAGGATCTTGCGCAGCAGCGGGGCCGCCGCTTCGCGGGGATCACCCGCGCCCAGCGCTGGGGTGTCCACCACATCGAGCGCGCCATGGCCCATGGCCTCGAACACCCGGTGCACGTTCTGCTTGCGGTCGACCGTGACGACGACGATGGCACATGGGGTTTCGGCCATGATCCGCCGGGTCGCCTCCACGCCGTCCATCACCGGCATGATCAGGTCCATGAGGATCAGGTCCGGAAGCTGCTCGGTACAACGCTGCACTGCCTCGGCGCCATTGCTGGCCACCCACACCAGCTCGTGCGCGGGCTCAAGGGCGACTGCACGGCGTAGGGCCTCGACCGCCATGGGCATGTCATTGACGATGGCGATCTTCATCCCTGAGCCCCCCCGATCAGTTCCACCACAGCATCCAGCAACGCGTCGTCGTGGAAACTGGCCTTTGCCAAATAGTAGTCGGCGCCGGCGTCCAGGCCACGCCGCCGGTCTTCCTCACGGTCTTTGTAGGACACCACCATCACTGGCAAGCCTTGCAGGCGCTGGTCGCGCCGCACCAGGGTGACCAGTTCGATACCGTCCATGCGTGGCATGTCGATATCGGTGATCAGCAAATCGAAGTCCTCACTGCGCAAGGCGTTCCAGCCGTCCATGCCGTCTACCGCTACCGCCACGTCGTAGCCACGGTGGCTGAGCAGCTTGCGCTGCAGCTCGCGCACGGTCAGTGAATCGTCAACCACCAGGATGCGTTTGTGCGCCACCCCACGGGTGCCGCCGCTGCCGCGTTCGATACGCTCCAGGCTGCCGGTGCTCAGCAGTTTATCCACCGAGCGCAGGAGGTCTTCGACATCGACGATCAGAACCACTGAACCATCATCGAGCAAGGCCCCCGAAGAAATGTCCTGCACCTTGCCCAGCCGTGGATCGAGCGGCATCACCACCAGCACGCGTTCACCTACCAGGCGCTCCACGGCCACACCGTACAGTTGCTCGCGCTCACGGATCACCACGACCCGCAGGCTGCTGCCGTCGCTTTGCCCCAGCGGGCGGTTGAGCAACTGGCTGGCCGCCACCAGGCCGATGTGCCGGCCCTCGTGCCAGAAGTGCTGGCGGCCTTCGATCTGCACGATCTGCTCGGCGGTGACGTCCAGGGTGCGCTCGATATGCGCCAGCGGAAAAGCGTAAGCCTCGCCACCGACCTCGACGACCAGGCTACGCACCACGGACAGGGTCAACGGCACCTGCAGATGGAAGCGGCAGCCCTGCCCTGGCTGCTGGCTCAGCTCGATCGAGCCGCGCAGTTCGCGAATCATGTGTTGCACCGCATCCAGCCCGACGCCGCGCCCGGACACTTCGGTCACCTTGTCGCGCAGGCTGAAGCCGGGCAGGAACAGGAATGTCAGCAGTTCCGCTTCGCTCATGCGCGCCACGGTGTCGGCCGGCGACAGGGCGCGCTCGACGATACTGCCGCGCAGGCGCTCCAGGTCGATACCGGCGCCATCGTCGATCAGCTCCAGGCTGAGCATGCCAGCCTGGTGCGAGGCACGCAGGCGCACCAGCCCTTCCGCTGGCTTGCCCGCCAGCAGGCGCCGTTCCGGAAGTTCGATGCCGTGGTCCACGGCATTGCGCAGCAGGTGGGTCAATGGCGCTTCAAGCTTTTCCAGTACATCGCGGTCGACCTGGGTTTTTTCGCCCTCCACCACCAGCCGTACCGGCTTGCCCAGCGAGCGGCCGAGGTCTCGGACCATGCGACTCTGCCCGGCCAGCACATCGGCGAATGGCCGCATGCGGCAGGCCAGGGCCGTGTCGTACAGCAACTGCGCACGCTGACTGGCCTGCCAGCCGAACTCATCGAGGTCGGCGGCCTGCTGTTGCAGGATCTGCTGGGTCTCGACCAACAGGCGCTGGGTTTGCGCCAAGGCTTCGAGCACTTCACTGTTGTGGCCGCTGTCTTCCAGCTGCATGCGCACGCCGTCGAGCGCCTGCATCCCTTGGCCGTGCATGCGTTTGAGGCGCTGCAGGGTGGCCAGGTAAGGCTTCAGGCGCTGGGTTTCCACCAACGACTTGCTGGACAGGTCGAGCAGGCTGTTCAGGCGGTCGGCAGTGACCCGTAACACCCGTTCGCCTGCATCGCCGACGCGCTTGCCCACCTTGCGTCGCAGCGCTGGCTCGGGCTCGGGCTCAGGCTCGGCGTCGGGCTCTGACAGCTCACTGGGCAGCACCAACGGTGCCGGCGGTGGGCTGACCGACGGCGACGACGGCGATATGGCCCCTGCCGCCACGGGCAGCGGCGGCACGCCGGCGCCGCCCGGGTCGAGCAGGCTGGCCATCTGCGCAAGAAACACCGGCAGGGTCGCCTGCGCCGCACTGTCGCCCGGTGTGGCAATGCGCATCAGCAAGTCGGTCCCCTGCAACAGCGCATCGATATGCTCGGCATTCAACCGCAGGCGCCCCTCCTGGGCGGCTACCAGGCAATCCTCCATGACATGCGCGACGCTGACGCCCGCGTCCACGCCAACGATACGGGCGGCGCCCTTGAGCGAGTGGGCCGCGCGCATGCACGCCTCGAGCTGGTCAGCCTGGGTAGGGTTGCGCTCGAGTGCCATCAGGCCGGCGCTGAGCACCTGGGTCTGCGCTTCGGCCTCCAGGCTGAACAGCTCGAGCAACGAGGCGTCGCGCATTTGCTCTGGGGTCATGACAAGCTCCGCTGCACGGCAGCCAGTAAGTGTTGATCGTCCAGTACCCGCACGCTGCGCCCGCGCCATTGCAGCACCGCCGCGGTATAGCGGGTGGCGTCCTGGCCACTGCCCAGCAGCAGCGGGTCGAGCCGGTGGATGCCGTCGATTTCCTCGACCGCCACCACCACCGGGCCGCCCTCGCTGGCCAGGATCAGCATGCGTGGCATCGCCCGGCCGCTGCGCTGCTCGGCAGCACCCGCCTGAACCCCCAGCAAGTCGGCCAATGACAGGCATGGCACCAGCGCCCCACGTACGTTGGCGACCCCCTGCAACACCCGCGAGCGCTGGTGCGGCAACGAATGCACGGCCTGCAACGGGGCGATTTCGGCCAGGCAGGCGGTCGCCAGCGCCAGCCATTCTTCACCCAGACGGAACAGCAACATGGAGCGACCGGTGTGCTCTTGCAGCGGCTCACGCTCGGCCGCCGAGTGCTCCTGCGCCAATGCATAGCGGTCAAGCAGGCGGGTAGCCGCAGCGGCGTAGACTTCGCAGTTGCGGCAATGCACGTGCCGCTCCAGTAGCGGGCATTGCTTGTTGCCATGTACACCAATGCGGTTCCAGCAGTCGTCGATGAGCGCATCGTCATCGGCCAGCAGTTGCATCGCGGATTCACCGTTCACCGTTCAGACTCCCGCCCAGCCCGCGCCGCCCGCTCCTGCAGGCGCCGGGCCCCGGCCAGGTCACCCTGGGCCGCAAGCAGGGCCGCCAGGTGCAGCAACGCCTCGGGGTGTTGTGGCTCCAGATACAGCGCTTTGCGGTAGTGGGTCAGCGCTTGCTGTGCGTCGCCCTCGGTATCGCTAAGCAGCCCCAGCCAGTAATACACCTGCGCCGCCGGCGGGTACTGGCCCAGGTAGCGCTGGCATTCGTGGCGAGCCTGTGCGCTGGCGCCGGCATTGGCCAGCCGGGCGATGCCGGCCAGCAGTTCGCTGGGGCCCTCACCCGCAGCCTCGCGGGCCGGCGCTGGTCGGGCCACCACCGGCAGCGCACGCTGCCGCCGCGGCACCGGCAAGGCCGGCTGCGAATACCCGGCAGGCCCGGGCCCCGGCCAACTGCGCCTGGCAGGTGCTGCCGCTGCCGCCGGCGCAGGCGTGCTGCTGCCCGGGTCTCGTACGTAGGCAAACGACTGGGCGATCCCCAGCGGGCGCATGCCCAGGCGCGCCAACAGGCTGCCCTCGGCCGGACCGATGAACAGCACCCCCTGTGGGTGCAGCAGGCGCTTGAGCACTTCGAAGACGCGTTGCTGGGTCGGCACGTCGAAGTAGATCAACAGGTTGCGACAGAACACGAAGTCATACAGGCCATCGCGGCTGGCCAGCAGCGGGTCGAGCACATTGCCTACCTGCAGGCTGACTTGCTGGCGTACCCGCTCGTGCAGGCGGTGGCCTTCGTCGACCACATCGAAGTAACGCTCGCGAAAACCCAGCTCGCTGCCGCGAAAGGCATTGCGGCCATACACGGCCTGCCCGGCCTTGGCCACCGAGCTGGGGCTGATGTCCATGCCATCGACCAGAAACGCCCCCGGCGCCATACCGGCATCAAACAAGGCCATGGCCAGCGAATAGGGCTCCTCGCCCGTCGAGCACGGCAGGCTGAGCAACCGCAGCGGCCGCGCGCCGTCCAGTTCGGCACGGCGCTTGTGCGCCAGGGCCGCCAGCGCGGTGAAGGACTCGGGGTACCGGAAGAACCAGGTCTCTGGCACGATCACCGCTTCGATCAGTGCCTGTTGCTCTTCACCGGACTGCTGCAGGCGCAGCCAGTAGTCGTCCAGATCGGCAGCGCCCACCGCTACGCTGCGCTGGCGCAGTGCACGCTCGACCATCGGCGTGCCGACAGACTCCACATCCAGGCCAATACGCTCACGCAAGAAACGGAAAAAACGCTGTTCGGTCATGTCGGCCCCCCGGTCGGGCCCTGCGTGTACAGCAATGCGTGCACGGCGTCGGGCAGCAGGTCATTGACTTCGATGCGCTGCAGCATGCCAAGGGCATCCTGCCGCACCGGCCCCAGGTAAGGGGCTTCGCCCGTGTCTACACCATAGGGCTGGAACTCATCGGGCTGGCAGCGCAGGGTCTCGGTTGCCTGCTCCAGCACCAGTCCCAACTGCAGCCCAGCCCGGTAGTGCACCAGTACCAGCCGGGTGCTGGTGCGCTGCGCCGCCGGCTGGCCGAAGCTGAGCGCGGCCAGGTCGATGACGGGTATGAGCAGGCCACGGTGGGCCAGAATACCCGCCACCCAGGCTGGCGCCCGGGCAATCGGCTTGAGCGGCCGAAGTGGCAGCACTTCGATCACCTCGTGCACGCTCAGGGCAAAGCGTTGTTCCCTGATACGGAACTGCAGGTACAGCGCCCCCTTGGCGTTGCCCGGCTGTGCGGCCGGCGCTTGCGTGTCGGTCATCGCGGTCAGACTTTGAAACGCGACACGCCGCCACGCAAGCCAGCGGCCACCTGGCTAAGCTCATCGATGGCAAAGCTGGCCTGGCGCAGCGACTCGACGGTCTGGGTGCTGGCATCACTGAGCTGGGCCAAGGCCTGGTTGATCTGCTCGGCACCGGTGGCCTGGGCCTGCATGCCTTCGTTGACCATCAGCACGCGCGGTGCCAAGGCCTGTACCTGGTGAATGATCTGGCTCAGTTGCTCGCCGACCTGCTGCACTTCGAACATGCCCCGGCGCACTTCTTCGGAAAACTTGTCCATGCCCATGACCCCGGCCGACACCGCCGACTGGATCTCACGCACCATCTGCTCAATATCGTAAGTGGCCACGGCGGTCTGGTCGGCCAGGCGCCGCACCTCGGTGGCCACCACGGCAAAGCCACGGCCATACTCGCCAGCCTTTTCCGCCTCGATGGCGGCGTTGAGCGACAACAGGTTGGTCTGGTCGGCCACCTTGACGATCGTCACGACCATCTGGGTAATGTTGCTGGCCTTCTCGTTGAGGATGCCCAGCTTGGCGTTGACCAGGTCGGCGGCGCCCATCACCTGGTGCATGGTCTCTTCCATACGGGCCAGGCCCTGTTGGCCGGAGCCGGCCAGGCTGGAGGCCTGGTCGGCGGCCGAAGTGACTTCAGTCATGGTGCGCACCAGGTCACGCGAAGTGGCAGCAATTTCCCGCGAGGTGGCGCCGATTTCCGTGGTGGTGGCTGCGGTTTCGGTGGCAGTGGCCTGCTGCTGCTTGGACGTGGCGGCGATCTCGGTAACCGACGTGGTGACCTGCACCGACGAGCGCTGGGCCTGGGCCACCAGGTTCGCCAGCGCTTCGGCCATTTCGTTGAAGCCGCTCTCGATGGCGCCGAACTCATCCTTGCGTTCCAGGCTCAGGCGCACGCTCAGGTCACCCGAACGCAGCTTGTCGAGGGCTTGGACGATACGCTGCATGGGCGCGGTGATGGCGCGCATCAGCAACAGGCCGCACACCCCGGCCGCGACAATGGCCAGCAACAGCGAGACGATCATGCTGCCCTTGGCGGTGGTCACGGCACTGACGATATCGCGGGTGGCGGCATCAGCGGAGGCGCGGTTGTTCTCGATGACATCGTTCAGGTGCTTGCGACCGTCGACCCAGGCGGGTGTGAGTACGTCGTTGATCAGGCGCTGGGCTTCGGCGTAGTTGCGCTGACGGTAGGCATCCAGCACCTGGCCGACAATCTTCATGTAGTTTTCTTCAAGCTGCACGAAGCTGTCGAAGCGGGCCTGGTCGTCATTGTCCTGGATGGTGCTCTGGTAACTGGCCATGAATTGCTTCAGCCGGTCTTCGAAACTCTTGAACAGTTCCATGTCGGCCGAGGTGATTTCCCGGTGGTTGGACAGCCCGACCAACTGTTGGCTGGTGACGTAGCTGTCGACCCAGGCGCTGCGGATCATCGAGCTGTAGTAGACCCCGGGAATGCTGTCTGTACCTACGGCGGCTTCGGCGGTTTCGATGGCGGCCAACCGCGAGTAGGCGGCCACGATCATCAGCAGCATGATGGCGATGATCACGGCGAAACTTGCCAGGATCCGTTGGCGCAACGTCCAGTTCTTCACATTCAGCCCTCAGGAATTCACAACGAGCGGGGAAAATCGCCGAAGTATAGCCTAGAGGCCTTACGCTTTTGCGGGTGAAATGTGGGGTAACCTCGCATCCCCGCTAATGGACGGAGCCCATCATGGAAAAGTCGCTTCGTTTGTGGGAGCGGCCTTGTGTCGCGAAAGGGCCGCGCAGCGGCCCCGGCATTTCATGCGGCGAAGCTAAAATCTTTGGGGCTGCTGCGCAGCCCTTTCGCGACACAAGGCCGCTCCCACAAGGACCGCGTCGCTTACTGGCCTGCGGCTAACCGCACCTGGCTCTCCAACTCCTGGCGCAAACCCGGGTCCAGACGCAACTGGCGGGCCAGCTCATCGAGGTAGGCGCGCTCCATGAAGTTTTCCTGGTCGACCATCATCGTGCTGGCCAGGTACATCTCGGCAGCCATCTCGGGCGTCTGTGCGGCGCGGGCGACTTCAGCCGGGTCCAGCGGCTTGTTCAGTTCGGCGTGCAGCCAATGCTGCAACTCGCGGTCGCTGTCCAGGCGGGTGAACTCACCTTCGATCAGCGCCCGTTCGCGTTCGTCGATATGGCCGTCGGACTTGGCCGCAGCCACCAGCGCCCGCAACACCGCCTGGCTGTGCTGCTCGACCTGGGCCGGCGGCAAGCGGTCGACCGTCTGCGGCTCGCTGGCAGCCACCTGCTGGCGCGCCTGCCAGTTGCCGTAGGCCTTGTAGGCCAGCACCCCGAGTGCCGCGAGGCCACCATAGGTCAGGGCCTTGCCCCCATATTTGCGCGCCTTCTTGTTGCCCAGCAGCACGCCCAGTGCGCCACCGCCCAGCAAGCCACCACCGGCCCCGGACAACAGGCCGCCAAGCCCGCTGGCGCCAGCGCCGGGTTTGCCGGAATCAGACGATTTGTTCAGCAACTCCTGGCCAGATTTGAGCAGTTGGTCCAGCAAGCCACGGGTGTTCATGTGCAAGTCTCCAGGCATGGGAAGTCATCCGCCAGATTAAGGCCTGCCCGGTAAAGGACCATGCGCGGATTTGCTTCTGGATGTTGCATTGACTGGCAAAAAGCCAACTAGACTCGACCACTGCCGCGACCACAATCTCCAACAAGAGGGAACACCCATGCCCGTGCACAAGACCGCATTGCTCGGCGCCACCACCTGTGCCGTGCTGGCCAGTACCGGCCTGCTGGCCGCCGAACCGCCCAAGGCCCTGGGGCCTGGCGAAGGGCGCCTGGACATCGTCGCCTGGCCCGGCTACATCGAGCGCGGTGAAAGCGACAAGGCGTATGACTGGGTGACCGGCTTCGAACAGCAAACCGGCTGCAAGGTCAGCGTGAAAACCGCTGCCACATCGGACGAAATGGTCAGCCTGATGGCCAAGGGGGGCTACGACCTGGTTACCGCCTCGGGCGATGCCTCGTTACGGCTGATCGCCGGCAAACGGGTGCATCCGATCAACACCGCCTTGATCCCCAACTGGAAAAACATCGACCCGCGCCTGCAGAACGGTGGCTGGTATGTGGTCGATAAACAGGTCTATGGCACCCCGTACCAGTGGGGGCCGAACGTGCTGCTGTACAACACCAACACGTTCAAGCAGGCACCGACCAGCTGGGGCGTGGTGTTCGTGCCGCAGGACCTGCCCGATGGCAAGCCGAACAAAGGCCGCGTACAGGCGTATGACGGGCCGATCTACATCGCGGACGCGGCGCTGTACCTGAAGTCGGCCAAGCCCGAACTGGGCATCCAGGACCCGTATGAACTGACCGAAACGCAATACCAGGCGGTGCTCGAACTGCTGCGCCAGCAGCAACCGCTGATCCATCGCTACTGGCACGACGCCACAGTGCAGATGAGCGACGTGAAGAACGAAGGCGTGGTCGCCTCCAGTTCGTGGGGCTACATGGTCAATGGCCTGAAGGCCGAGCACCAGCCCGTGGCGTCGACCATCCCCAAGGAGGGCGCTACCGGCTGGGCCGATACCACCATGCTGCACACCGATGCCAAGCACCCCAACTGCGCCTACCAATGGATGGACTGGTCGCTGCAGCCAAAAGTGCAGGGTGACGTGGCCGCCTGGTTCGGCTCGTTGCCCGCGGTGCCGGCAGCCTGCAGTGGCAGCGAGTTGCTCGGCGCCGAGGGTTGCAAGATCAACGGCTTCGACAACTTCGACAAGATCGCCTTCTGGAAAACCCCGCAGGCCCAGGGTGGCAAGTTCGTGCCCTACAGCCGCTGGACTCAAGATTACATTGCCATCATGGGTGGGCGCTGAGGGTTTCTCCGCCTGTTCCGGCCCTGTGGTGTGATCCCTGTGGGGCCGGCTTGCCGGGGACAGGGCCGATACAGGCAAGACAAGAACAACAGAGAACCGCGTATGCCCCTAGCCGTCCAGTTCACCCAGGTTTCCCGTAGCTTCGGCGAGGTCAAGGCCGTAGACCAGGTCAGCATCGACATCAGCGATGGGGAGTTCTTCTCCATGCTCGGCCCGTCCGGCTCCGGCAAGACCACCTGCCTGCGCCTGATCGCCGGCTTCGAGCAGCCAAGCAGCGGCTCGATCCGTATCCACGGCCTGGAAGCTGCCGGCGTGCCGCCCTACCAGCGTGACGTCAATACCGTGTTCCAGGACTACGCGTTGTTCCCGCACATGAACGTGCTCGACAACATCGCCTATGGCTTGAAAGTGAAAGGCGTGGCCAAGGCCGAGCGCCACAGCCGTGCCGAACAAGCCCTGGCCATGGTGGCCCTGGCCGGCTACGGCGCGCGCAAGCCGGCGCAGCTTTCGGGTGGCCAGCGCCAGCGTGTGGCCCTGGCGCGGGCACTGGTCAACCGGCCCCGCGTGCTGCTGCTGGACGAGCCGCTGGGCGCGTTGGACCTCAAGCTGCGCGAACAGATGCAGGGCGAGCTGAAGAAGCTGCAACGCCAGCTAGGCATCACCTTCATCTTCGTCACCCATGACCAGACCGAGGCGCTGTCGATGTCGGACCGGGTCGCGGTGTTCAACCGCGGCCGCATCGAACAGGTCGACACCCCGCGCAACCTCTACATGAAACCCGCCACCACCTTCGTCGCCGAATTCGTCGGCACGTCCAACGTGGTGCGTGGCGAATTGGCGAGGGCGCTCAACGGCCACCCGGCGCCGTTTTCCATCCGCCCTGAGCACATCCGCCTGGGCGACCCGGTGGTCACCAGCCACGAGGTCCAGGTCAGCGGCCTGCTGCGCGATGTGCAGTACCAGGGCAGCGCCACCCGTTACGAGTTGCAACTGGACAATGGCCAACTGTTGGCGGTAACCCAGGCCAACGACCGCTGGCAGGCACAGCCCCAGGCCTGGCAGCCCGGGCAGCGGGTGCAGGCGCACTGGCCGCGCGAGGCGATGACCGTGCTGCAGGAAAGCGCTGGGCCATTGCCATGAGCGCGCTCCGAGGCCTGGCCGATGTGTTGTACCGGCGCCCCAACCTGTACCTGGCCCTGCTGCTGATCCCGCCACTGACCTGGTTCGGCGCCATCTACCTGGGCTCGTTGCTGAACCTGTTGTGGCAGGGTTTCTACACCTTCGACGACTTCACCATGGCGGTCACCCCGGACCTGACCCTGGGCAACTTCGCCGCGCTGTTCAACCCGTCGAACTTCGACATCATCCTGCGGACCCTGGGCATGGCGGTGGCGGTGTCACTGGCCAGCGCGGTACTGGCGTTTCCCATCGCCTACTACATGGCGCGCTACACACGCGGCAAGACCAAGGCATTTTTCTATATCGCCGTGATGATGCCGATGTGGGCCAGCTACATCGTCAAGACCTACGCCTGGACCCTGCTGCTGGCCAAGGGTGGGGTGGCCCAGTGGTTCGTCCACCAGCTGCACCTGGACGCCCTGCTGCAAGCCGTGCTGACGGTGCCGGGCGTGGGCGGCAGCACGCTGTCGACCTCGCACCTGGGGCGCTTCATGGTGTTCGTGTACATCTGGCTGCCATTCATGATCCTGCCGATCCAGGCCTCGCTGGAGCGCTTGCCGCCGTCGCTGTTGCAGGCCTCGGCAGACCTTGGCGCACGCCCCGGGCAAACCTTCATGCAGGTGATACTGCCGCTGTCGATTCCCGGTATCGCCGCCGGCTCGATCTTCACCTTCTCGCTTACCCTCGGCGACTTCATCGTGCCGCAGCTGGTGGGCCCACCCGGCTACTTCATCGGCAGCATGGTCTATGCCCAGCAAGGGGCGATCGGCAACATGCCGATGGCGGCGGCATTTACCTTGGTGCCGATCGTGCTGATTGCGCTGTACCTGTCGATCGTCAAGCGCCTGGGGGCCTTCGATGCACTCTGAACAAGCCTCTGTAGGGTTGCGCCTGGCGGCCTGGGGCGGGCTGTTGTTCCTGCATTTCCCGATCCTGATCATCTTCCTGTACGCCTTCAACACCGAAGACGCAGCATTCAGTTTCCCGCCCACGGGGTTTACCCTGAAGTGGTTTGCCGTGGCCTTCGCCCGCACCGACGTGCTGGACGCGATCAAGCTGTCGTTGCAGGTCGCCTGCCTGGCGACCCTGATCGCCCTGGTGCTAGGCACACTGGCATCGGCCGCACTGTACCGGCGCAGCTTTTTCGGCAAAGAGGCCATATCGCTGATGCTGATCCTGCCCATCGCCCTGCCCGGCATCATCACCGGCATCGCCCTGCTCTCGGCGTTCAAGACCTTGGGCGTGGAGCCCGGGGTGTTCACCATCGTGGTCGGCCATGCCACATTCTGCGTGGTGATCGTCTACAACAATGTGATCGCCCGCCTGCGGCGCACCTCGCACAGCCTGATCGAGGCCTCCATGGACCTGGGTGCCGATGGCTGGCAGACCTTTCGCTACATCATCCTGCCCAACCTCGGCTCGGCACTGCTGGCCGGCGGTATGCTGGCCTTTGCCCTGTCGTTCGATGAGATCATTGTCACGACCTTCACCGCCGGCCACGAACGCACCCTGCCGATCTGGCTGCTCAACCAGCTCAGCCGGCCGCGCGACGTGCCGGTGACCAATGTGGTAGCCATGCTGGTGATGTTGGTGACCATGCTGCCGATCCTTGGCGCCTATTACCTGACCCGTGGCGGCGACAGCGTTGCGGGCAGTGGCAAATGACCCTGGAGGAGTACCCGATGCAAACGCAGATGCTGATCAATGGCCAACTGGTCGCCGGCCAAGGCCCGACCTGGACCGTGCTCGACCCGGCGCTGGGCACCGCCCTGGCGCAGATCAACGAAGCCAGCGAAGCCCAGGTGGACAGCGCCGTGCGTGCCGCTGACCATGCGTTCGACAGCTGGTCGCAAACCAGCCCCAAGGACCGCGCCCAGGCGTTGTTGAACCTGGCAGACGCCATTGAGGCGCATGGCGATGAACTGGCTCGGCTGGAATCGCAGAACTGCGGCAAACCCTTGAGTGCCGCGCGCAACGACGAAATTCCGGCGATTGCCGACGTGTTTCGTTTTTTCGCCGGTGCGGCGCGCTGCCTGGGCGGCTCGGCGGCAGGTGAATACCTGCCGGGCCACACGTCGATGATCCGTCGCGACCCCTTGGGCGTGGTGGCCTCGATTGCACCGTGGAACTACCCGCTGATGATGCTGGCCTGGAAGATCGCCCCGGCCCTGGCGGCCGGCAACACGGTGGTGATCAAACCCTCCGAGCTGACCCCGTTGACCGCCTTGCGCCTGGGGGAACTGGCCAAGGACCTGCTGCCGGCCGGGGTGCTCAACATTTTGTTTGGCCGTGGCCAGACGGTCGGCAACCCACTGGTTACGCACCCCAAGGTCCGCATGGTGTCGCTGACAGGCTCGATCCCCACCGGCGCCCATATCATCAGCGCCACCGCCGACAGCGTGAAGCGCATGCACATGGAGCTGGGCGGCAAGGCGCCAGTCCTGGTGTTCGATGATGCCGACATCGATGCCGCGATCGAGGGTATTCGCACCTTCGGTTTCTACAACGCCGGCCAGGACTGCACGGCGGCTTGCCGCCTGTATGTGCAGGCCGGTATCTATGAGCGCTTCGTCGAGCGCCTGGGGGAAGCGGTAGCCAGCATCAAGCCCGGCCTGCAGGAGGCCGAGGGCACCGAGCTGGGGCCGCTGATCAGCGCCCAGCACCGCGACAAGGTCGCCGGCCTGGTACAGCGTGCCGTCGCCCAGCCGCACATTCGCCTGGTGACCGGTGGCAAGGCAATCGAGGGCGATGGGTACTTTTTCGAGCCGACGGTGCTGGCCGACGCCCTGCAGGATGATGAGATCGTGCGCAACGAAGTGTTCGGCCCGGTGGTGTCGGTAACCCGTTTCAGCGACGAAGCGCAGGCGCTGGAATGGGCCAACGACTCCAACTATGGCCTGGCCTCCTCGGTCTGGACCCGCGACACCGGCCGCGCCCACCGCCTGGCCGCACGCCTGCAATATGGCTGCACCTGGGTGAACACCCATTTCATGCTGGTCAGTGAAATGCCCCATGGCGGGCAGAAACACTCGGGGTATGGCAAGGACATGTCGATGTATGGGCTGGAGGACTACACCTGTGTGCGGCATGTGATGATCAAGCATTGATTATCATGCTCGGTCACGCTGGGTCCGCTCAACCGCGTTCAAGGTAGGGAGCAACTGTCTTTCCCAAAATTTGAAAAGCCTGCGCGATTCATTGTGGGAGCGGGCTTGCTCGCGAAGCAGGCGACGCGGTGTCTGGCACCGGCTGCGCCGGTGTTCGCGGGCACGCCCGCTCCCACAAGTGGAACGATGAATGACAGCTTCTGCTCCTACTCGTGCTCCAGATTCTAATCCTTTCTCAAGACACAAGCGGCCTTGTGTCGCGATGGGGCGCGCAGTGCCCCAGGTATTTTTCGTGGTTAGACTGAGGCCCTGTGGCCACACAAGGCCGCGCCTTCAGAATCAGTCGCGCAGATCCGACTCATGAATCGGGTTGGCCCGGCTGGTAGCGCGCTGGTACTGCGCCGGCCAGGTGGCCTTGTTACCGCCCAGGTCGTCGTCGGCATGCAGCGGCCAGTAAGGGTCGCGCAGCAGTTCGCGGGCAAGGAAGATGAGGTCGGCCTGGCCGGTACGCAGGATATGCTCGGCCTGCGCAGGTTCGGTGATCATGCCCACGGTGCCGGTGGCAATTTCTGACTCTTTGCGCACGCGCTCGGCGAAACGGGTCTGGTAGCCGGGGCCGGTGGGTATTTCGGCGTTGACCGAAGTGCCGCCAGAGGACACGTCGATCAAATCGACGCCCAGGTTACGCAGGCGCCGGGCCAGTTCGACGGTTTCATCCGGGTTCCAGCCGTCTTCCACCCAATCGGTTGCCGATACCCGCACGAACAGGGGCAATTCGGCAGGCCATACCTTGCGCACCGCTTCCACCACCTGCAGGGTCAGGCGGATGCGGTTTTCGAAGCAACTGCCGTATTCGTCACGCCGCTGGTTGCTCAGCGGTGACAGGAACTGGTGCAGCAGGTAGCCATGGGCGGCGTGAACCTCGAGCACTTTGAAGCCGGCCTGCAACGCGCGCTCGGCCGAGGCAACGAAGGCACCGACCACCTCCTGGATGTCGCCCAAGGTCAGCTCGCGTGGCGTTGTATGTTGCGGGTCGAAGGCAATCTTCGAGGGCCCCAACGGCTGCCAGCCACCCTCCTCGGGTTTGACGCTACCGTGCTTGCCCAGCCAGGGGCGGTAGGTACTGGCCTTGCGCCCGGCGTGCGCCAGCTGGATGCCGGGCACGGCGCCCTGGGCGGTGATAAAGCGGGTGATGCGTTGCAGCGGGGCGATCTGTGCGTCCTCCCACAACCCAAGGTCTTCGGCGGTGATGCGGCCATCGGCGGTAACCGCCACGGCCTCGGTGATCACCAGGCCCGCGCCACCCACTGCGCGGCTGCCCAGGTGAACGAGGTGCCAGTCGTTGGCCAGGCCATCGGCTGCAGAATACTGGCACATCGGCGAAACGGCGATGCGGTTGGGCAACGTCAGTTGACGCAGGGTGTAAGGCTCGAGCAGCAGGCTCATGAGGGCACCTCCCAAGAACTCCAATGGTGATCCGGCCCGGACACTCAATAGCACGTCCCTGGCCTGGGTCCGGTCATACTTCAGACTAGACCAGAATGCCTGGGGGGAAGGTTCCATGGGATTTTGGGCAAGTTGTTTACAGACGCCTGTGGCTGGCCGCTTGGGCCTTGTAGGAGCGGCCTTGTGTCGCGAAGGGCTGCAAGGCAGCCCCGGCAATTTGTGCAGCTGTGCTGAAAGCCTGGACTTGTGCATATGTGCCGACAACCTGGGGCTGCTTTGCAGCCCATCGCGACACAAGGCCGCTCCTACAGGGTTGCAGTCAACGCGGCTCCATGTGGGCAATCATCAACTGCACACTTTCATTGCCCCGAAACTCGTTCACATCCAGCTTGTACGCCAACTCGACCCAGCGCACCGTCGGGTTCGGCCATACGTCGCGGTCGATGCCGAAGGCAATGCCATCCAGCCGCACCGAGCCACACTCGCTCTTCAGCACCACTTTCAAGTGCCGTTCGCCCACCACGCGCTGCTCCACCAACTGGAACACGCCATGAAACAGCGGCTCAGGGAAATGCTGGCCCCATGGCCCGGCATTGCGTAGCGCCTTGGCCAGATCGAGGTGGAATTCTTCCACCGCCAGGCTGCCGTCGGACAGCAGGCGCCCGGTCAGGTCGTCTTCACGCAGCTGGCGCCGTACCTCTTCGTCGAAGGCCTCGGCAAAGGCCGGGAAATTTGCCTCTGGCAACGACAAGCCAGCGGCCATGGCGTGGCCGCCGAACTTGCTGATCAATTGCGGGTGGCGCGCCGCCACGGCATCCAGCGCATCGCGAATATGGAACCCTGGCACAGAACGCGCCGAGCCCTTCAGCATGCCAGCGCCTGCATCGGCGAAGGCAATGGTCGGCCGGTGGTAACGCTCCTTCAGCCGCGACGCCAGAATACCGATCACGCCCTGGTGCCAGTCGGCATCGAACAGGCACAAGCCGTAAGGCATCGACTCGACCGGCAGGTCCTTGAGCTGCGCAAGTGCCTCGCGCTGCATGCCCTGCTCGATGGACTTGCGGTCCTGATTCAGGTCATCCAGCTGCTGCGCCATGTCCTGGGCCAGCGCCGGGTCTTCGCACAGCAGGCATTCGATGCCCAGGCTCATGTCGTCCAGGCGCCCGGCTGCATTCAGGCGTGGGCCAAGAATGAAACCCAGGTCGGTGGAGGTGATGCGCCGGTGATCGCGGCGGGCCACCTCAAGAATGGCCTTCAAGCCCGGGCGGGCACGGCCGGCACGGATGCGCTCCAGGCCCTGGTGCACCAGGATGCGGTTGTTGGCATCCAGCGGCACCACATCGGCCACGCTGCCCAGGGCGACCAGGTCGAGCAGTTCACCGATGTTCGGCTGGGGTTGTGTCGCGTAGCGGCCCAGGCTGCGCAACCGCGCGCGCAGGGCCATCAGCACATAGAAGATGACACCGACCCCGGCCAGCGCCTTGCTCGGGAAGCTGCAACCCGGCTGGTTGGGGTTGATGATGGCGTCGGCATCGGGCAGTTGTTCGCCTGGCAAGTGATGGTCGGTCACCAGCACTTTCAGCCCAGCGGCCTTGGCAGCGGCCACCCCGTCGACGCTGGAAATGCCGTTGTCTACGGTAATCAGCAACTGCGGCTGGCGCTGCAGGGCAACTTCGACGATTTCCGGGGTCAGGCCGTAACCGTATTCAAAACGGTTGGGCACCAGGTAATCGACATGGGCTGCCCCCAACAAACGCAAGCCCAGCACCCCAACCGTACTTGCGGTGGCACCGTCGGCGTCGAAGTCGCCGACAATGAGAATGCGCTGGCGCTGGTCTATGGCAGCGACCAGCAGGTCGACGCCGGCCTCGATGCCCTTGAGCTGCTGGTAGGGCAACAGCCGCGCAAGGCTTTTGTCCAGTTCGGCCTCGCTTTGCACGCCGCGTGCGGCATACAAACGGGTGAGCAAGGGTGGCAGGTTACCCAGAAAAGGCAGGGTCGCAGGCAGGGGGCGAGGTTCGATACGCATGGGTTGCTTCAGCCACGCTCACCCAGTAGCCACTGCAGTTGCACTTCGTGCTGGCCACGGTCGTCGGTAACGAAGACCGTACCTTCGCTGATCATCACATCCCACTTGATGGCGCGCGGCATGTCGGCGGCCAGGGTTTCCAGCACCTCCTGCGGCACTGCGGCGATGTTCAGGTTCTTGAGGTTCTTGACCGCGCTGACCACCTTGCCTTCCCACACGCGCAGGCTGCCATAGGCCAGCAGGCTGGTGCGTTCGGTGCGCCGCGAGCACCAGGTCAGGCGCTCGGCATCGGGTTGGCCCACTTCGATCCAGTGCAGCACGCGGTCGTCCAGGCTCTTTTCCCACAGTGCCGGCTCATCTACATCCGACAGGCCACGGCCGAACGACAGGTTCTCGTTGTACCAGAGCGCGTAGGCCAACAACCGCACCGCCATGCGCTCTTCGGTTTCCGAAGGGTGGCGCGCGATGGTCTGCTTGACGCTTTGGTAGACGTTACGGTCAAGATCGGTGAGATTCAGTTCGAACTTGTAGGTGGTGGACGGCTGGGCCATGGTCGACGGGCTTCGTGCAAAAGAAAAGTCGCACAGTCTAACCCATCCGCACTCGCCATGCGCCGCAGCAGTACCCGGCGCAACCGCCGTGTGATAAAACCACCGCTCTGCCCAACTGCCACGGATGCCCCATGTCGACGCCCAGCAAACCCCTCGCCGGCCTCAAGGTTGTCGAACTCGGCACACTGATCGCCGGGCCATTCGCCTCGCGCATCTGCGCCGAATTCGGTGCCGAGGTGGTCAAGGTCGAGTCGCCCGATGGCGGCGACCCGCTGCGCAAGTGGCGCAAGCTGTACGAAGGCACCTCCCTGTGGTGGTTCGTGCAGGCGCGCAACAAGCAGTCGCTGACCCTCAACCTGAAGCACCCCGAAGGCCGCGAGGTATTGCAAAGGCTGCTGGCCGACGCCGACATCCTGATCGAGAACTTCCGCCCGGGCGTGCTCGAAAAGCTTGGCCTGGGCTGGGATGTGCTGCATGCGCTCAACCCTGGGCTGGTCATGGTGCGCCTGTCGGGCTTTGGCCAGACCGGGCCAATGAAGGACCAACCAGGTTTTGGTGCCGTAGGCGAGTCGATGGGCGGCCTGCGCTACATCACCGGCTTCGACGACCGGCCACCGGTGCGCACCGGCATTTCGATCGGCGACTCGATCGCCGCCTTGTGGGGCGTTATCGGTGCGCTGATGGCGCTGCGCCACAGGGAGGTCAACGGCGGCCAGGGCCAGGTGGTGGACGTAGCGCTGTACGAAGCTATCTTCGCCATGATGGAAAGCATGGTCCCGGAATTCGATGTATTCGGTTTTATCCGTGAACGCACCGGCAACATCATGCCCGGCATTACCCCCTCCTCCATCCACACCAGCGCCGACGGCAAGCATGTACAGATCGGCGCCAACGGCGATGCAATCTTCAAGCGCTTCATGCAGGCCATCGGGCGTGCCGACCTGGCTGACGACCCAAGCCTGGCCAGCAACGATGGCCGCGACCTTCGCCGGGATGAGCTGTACGGGGTGATCGACCGCTGGGCCAACAGCCTGCCGCTGGAAACGCTGATGCAGGTGCTGACCGCCGCCGAGGTCCCGGCCAGCCGGATCTACTCCGCCGAGGACATGTTCAGCGACCCGCAGTACCTGGCTCGGGAAATGTTCCTGCAGGCCAAGCTGCCCGACGGCAAGCCATTCAAGATGCCTGGCATCGTGCCCAAGCTGTCGGAAACCCCAGGTTCCAGCGAATGGGTGGGCCCGGCCCTTGGCGAGCACACCGAGGCACTGCTGGCCAGCCTTGGCTATGACGCGGCGGCGATCGCCAGCCTGCGCGCCGCAGGCACGGTCTGAACCAGGCGCAGCCCGGCCGCATGCGCGCCGCCCGCCGCCTACGCCCGCTGGTCCTGCTTTGCGGGCTGATGGCCGCATTGCTGCTGCACCCTGCCAGTGCCAAGGAACGCCTGTTCTGGCTGGTGCGTGACCTGCCGCCATTCACCATTTTCGACGGCCCGGAGCAAGGCCGAGGGGTAATCGACCAACTGCTGCCCCTGTTGATTGCGCAGATGCCCGAATACGACCACACCATCCAGCGCGTCAACCGTGCCCGCGGAATCCAGATGCTGCAGGACCGCAACACCTTCACCTGCGACCCGACGCTGCTGTGGACACCCCAACGTGAGGAATATGTGCAGTTCTCCCTGCCCTACCTGGGCGTGCTCAGTGGCGGCCTGGTGGGCCGCAAGGAAAGCCAGGCACTGGTGGCCCCCTATCTGCAGGGCCAGCAGGTAGACCTGCATGGCCTGCTGAGCAAAACCGCACTGAAACTCGGGGTGGTTGCCGAACGCAGTTATGGCCTGCAGATCGACAGCATTTTGCGCCAGCTGCCAGACACTGTGCTCAGCCGCCATTACGGTAACGAAGCCACCGCCAACCTGCTGCAGATGCAGCAGTTGGGGCGCCTGCGCCTGGTGCTCGGCTACTGGCCTGAGGTGCGTTACCTGATCCAGCAGCAAGGCGCCGCGCTGGCCGATTATCAGTTTTATCCAGTGCAGGGGGTGGAGCGCTACCAGTTTCTGCACGTGGGGTGCTCGGACAGCGAACTGGGGCGCGCTGCAGTGGCGCATATCGACCAGTTGCTGCTTGCGTTGCGACGGGACGTGCTGCCTGGGCTGTATGCCCACTGGCTGGATCCGGTCTCACGCAGAAACTACCTGGAAGAAAGCAAGCGTTTCTTCGAAGCCCATTAAACGCCTACACCGGCTATCGCCGGCGAGCCAGCTCCCAGAGAAAAATGCATAACTTATTGATTTAGCGGGGACTGTGTGGGAGCGGGCATGCCCGCGAAAAATCCAGCGCGGTGGCTGGCACCGGCTACGCCGGTGTTCGCGGGCACGCCCGCTCCCACACAGGCCGCGTCGCGCTTACGAATTGAGTCAGCGGCGCGACAGGGCCGGTAGAGAACCCAGAAAAAAGAAACCCCGGGCGCTGGGGAAGGACGCCCGGGGTCAAGCGAAAGCCCTTGAGGACTTCCCGTGGCAGTTTTGCCAGCGCCGGAGCAAAGCGCTGGCTGGCTGCCCCTACTGTGTCAGATGAATCCTTTAGGCAAAGGTTCCCTGCGGTTGCTGGCGTTGTTGCAGCGCAGCGATCACGCAAGGCTGCAGCCGCCCCTCGGCTATCTGCAGGTCACGGTGCAAACCATCCACCAGGTCGATCAACAGGCGGTGTTCCTGTAACTGGCGCTCACTGACAGTGCGCTGCAAGGTCACCCCCGTGAGGCCGCCTTGAACCGTGAGCTGGCGATTACCGCTGGCATCGGCAACGCCGAGGTGGGTCTGATAAGGGCTCAGTGCATCGTTGAGCAGGCTGCAGATTCTTTCCATCCGGTTCACTCGCTGCATGGTGGGATATAGAGCAACTGACCCGCGGGCACAGCGGAAAGTTCGCCTTGCTATGGCCGTTGTCGATGCCGCGCCTGCAGCGTCTGCAGTGCGCGCTGCAGGCGCGGCATCGACAACGGCCAGGGCAGCTCGGCGAGTACCCACAGGCCTTGCTTGCGCGCCTCTTGGGCCAGGTCGAAACGCTGCGGCGCAGGCTGGCCAACGAACAACAGGGCACGGGCCTGGGCCAGCCGTGCGAGCAGGGCACGGCCGGCCCTGGTTGGCATGGCATGGTCGAGAATCAGCAGGTCTGGGCGGCGTTCGGCGCCAAGGCGGGCATCCAGTTCAGCGGTGGTCGCGCTGATGCGCACAGCGAACACGCCTTGCGCGTTGAGGGCCTGGTGCAGCAGGATCTGGTGCGATGGGCGTGCCTGATGAATCAACACGACGGTCTGGTGCATGAGCCGCTCCTGATGGGAGGACCGGCTAATTTAGGCGCTGGTGAATGCCGCCTGAATAGGATGATTCTGATTAAGCTGCGGGAACTGGCTATACCGCGTCAGCTGAAGCCAACGCGGTTGCCTGCAGGAGCGGCCTTGTATCGCGACGGGGCTGCGCAGCAGCCCCAGGCACACCCGTTACAATGGCTTGCCGCGGTTGCCATGCTGGCTGACAAAGCCCTGTACCGCTTTCAGGTCATTGGCCAGCACCGTGCAACGCTCCTCACGGCTGAACAGGTCGCTGAGGTGCGCCGGCAGCTCGAGTGCCTTGCCCACACCGGCCTTTTCTACCGCTTCAGGGAACTTGACCGGGTGCGCGGTACCCAGCACCACCATCGGCGTGTCCAGGTTGCGACGGCACTCACGGGCGGCCTTGACGCCGATCGCGGTGTGCGGGTCGAGGACCTCGCCAGTGGCAGCGAACACCTCGGCGATGGTCTCGCAGGTCTGCTCGTCGCTGACGGCCAACGAATCGAACAGCTTGCGGGCTTCGGTCCAGCGGTCCTGCTCCACGCTGAAGCCGCCACCCTGCTTGAAGTTGGCCATCAGTTCGGCAATTGCGCCACCGTTGCGGCCGTGCAGGTCGAACAGCAGGCGCTCGAAGTTGGACGACACCATGATGTCCATCGACGGCGACAAGGTGGCGTGCAGGGTTTCCTTGACGTACTGGTTGCCGCTCATGAAGCGGTGCAGGATGTCGTTGCGGTTGGTGGCCACGATCAGCTGGCTGACCGGCAGGCCCATGTTGCGCGCCAGGTAGCCGGCAAAAATGTCGCCAAAGTTGCCGGTCGGCACCGAGAACGCCACGGAACGCGACGGCCCACCCAACTGCAGGGCGGCATGGAAGTAGTAGACGATCTGGGCCATGATGCGCGCCCAGTTGATCGAGTTCACGGCCACCAGGCGGGTGCCCTTGAGGAACGACTGGTCGGCGAAGCTGGCCTTGACCATTTCCTGGCAATCGTCGAAGTTGCCTTCGATGGCGATGTTGTGGATGTTGTCACCGAAAATGGTGGTCATCTGCCGGCGCTGTACTTCCGACACGCGCTGGTGCGGGTGCAGGATGAAGATGTCGACGTTGTCGCAACGGCGGCAGCCTTCGATGGCCGCGGAGCCGGTGTCACCACTGGTGGCGCCGATGATCACCACGCGCTCGTTGCGCTTGGCCAGCACGTGGTCGAGCAGGCGCCCGAGCAGTTGCAAGGCAAAGTCCTTGAACGCCAGGGTTGGGCCGTGGAACAGCTCGAGTACCCATTCGTTGCTGTTCAGCTGGCGCAGCGGGGCCACCGCTGCGTGGGCGAACTCGCCGTAGGTTTCTTCGAGGATCTTCTTGAAGTCGGCGTCGGCGATGCTGCCTTCAACGAACGGGCGCATGACCCGGAAGGCCAGTTCGTGGTACGGCAGGCCGGCCCACGAAGCGATTTCTTCCTGGGTGAAACGTGGCAGGTTTTCCGGCACATACAGGCCGCCGTCACTGGCCAGGCCAGCCAGCAGCACGTCTTCGAAATTCAGGGCCGGTGCCTGGCCGCGGGTACTGATATAGCGCATGGGTGCAAACCTTTGATTTGAGCGGCAAGCTGCGAGCGGCAAGCTACAAGAAAAGCCGACTGGCCTTGCTCTTGTGCTCTGCATCTCGCTGTTCCCGCGAATTTACTCTGTTCGAAGCCTCAAAACTGCACTGCCTTCACTTGCACCTTGCAGCTTGAGGCTTGCCGCTTAATTGAGCTGCTCGACGCGAATGCGCACAACCTTGCCGACCACGTCCTGCAGGGCTTCCAGGGCGACGATGGCATCATTGATGCGCTGCTCGACCACGCCGTGGGTGACCAGGATCATCGGTACCAGGCCGTCCTGTTCCTCGGCTTCCTTCTGCATGATCGACTCGATGTTGATACCACGCTCGGAAAGGATGCTGGCGACCTGGGCCAGCACGCCTGGGTGATCCTTGGCCTGGATACGCAGGTAGTAGGCGCTCTCGCAGGCTTCGATCGGCAGGATCGGGTGGGCCGACAGCGAATCGGGCTGGAAGGCCAGGTGCGGTACGCGGTTTTCCGGGTCGGAGGTCATGGCACGGACCACGTCGACCAGGTCGCCAACCACCGACGAGGCGGTTGGCTCCATGCCGGCACCGGCACCGTAGTACAGGGTCGAACCGGCGGCGTCACCGTTGACCATCACGGCGTTCATCACGCCGTTGACGTTGGCGATCAGGCGGTCGGCGGGGATCAAGGTCGGGTGCACGCGCAACTCGATGCCTTCAGCAGTGCGCCGGGCCACGCCCAGGTGCTTGATGCGGTAGCCGAGGGCCTCGGCGTAGTTCACGTCAGCGGTGGTCAGCTGGGTGATGCCTTCGGTGTAGGCCTTGTCGAACTGCAGCGGAATGCCGAACGCGATGGAGGCGAGGATGGTCAGCTTGTGCGCAGCATCGATGCCTTCGACGTCGAAGGTAGGGTCGGCTTCGGCGTAGCCCAGCGCCTGGGCTTCGGCCAGCACATCGGGGAAGGCCCGGCCCTTCTCGCGCATTTCGGTGAGGATGAAGTTGCCGGTACCGTTGATGATGCCGGCCAGCCAGTTGATGCGGTTGGCTGACAGGCCTTCACGGATGGCCTTGATCACCGGAATGCCGCCGGCCACGGCCGCTTCGAAGGCGACGATCACGCCTTTTTCGCGGGCCTTGGCAAAGATTTCGTTGCCGTGCACGGCGATCAGCGCCTTGTTGGCGGTGACCACGTGCTTGCCGTTCTCGATGGCCTTGAGCACCAGGTCGCGGGCGATGGTGTAGCCGCCGATCAGCTCGATGACGATGTCGATCTCGGGGTTGCTCGCAACGTCGAACACATCAGCGGTAATGGGGGTACCGGTAATCTGGCAGTTCGGGTTCTGCGAGCGCATGGCGATCTGTGCCACTTCAATACCGCGCCCGGCACGACGGGCAATCTCCTCGGCGTTGCGCTGAAGTACATTGAAGGTTCCGCCACCGACGGTCCCCAACCCACAGATGCCTACTTTGACCGGTTTCACTGTGAACTCCCCATTGAACGGCCGGCACCTTGCCGACCGTGAAACATGCCGTCACCCCATGACGACGGCGTACTGAATTGGATTACTTGGCCAGTGCCAGCTTGGCGACCTGTGGCGCCGGCTGGTAGCCCGGAATGACCTGGCCGCTTTCCAGCACGATGGCCGGCGTGCCGTTGACACCGATCGACTGGCCCAGCTGGAACTGCTTGCCGACCGGGTTGGCGCACTTGGCCGCCTTGATTTCCTCGCCTTCGACCATTTTGTCCATGGCCGCGCGGCGGTCGCTGGAGCACCACACCGCCTGCAATTGCTGGTCACCCGGCGAACCGAGGCCCTGGCGCGGGAAGGCGACATAGCGCACTTCGATACCGCGGCGGTTCAGTTCAGGCACTTCGGCGTGCAGCTTGTGGCAGTACGGGCAGGTGGTGTCGGTAAAGACGGTGATATGCGACTTGGTTTCGCCCTTGGCAGGATAAACCACCATCTCGGCGGCTGGAATGCCGTTGATGAGCTTGGCCACGCCTTGGCGTTCGGTTTTTTCGGTAAGGTTGACCGGCTTGCCGTTCTGGATCTGGAACAGATACCCCTGCATCACGAACTGGCCATCGGCGCTGGCGTAGAGCACCCGGCCGCCCTGCAGCTTGACTTCGTACAGGCCGTTCAGCGGGCTGCTGGCCACGCTTTCCACGGGTACTTCCAGCTCGAGGTTTTGCAGTGATTTACGGATGGCCTGCTCGGCACCGGCATTGCTGTCGGTTGCCGCGGCAAGCGCAAAGGTACTGGCCAGCGCCAACGCGGCGGCGGCGAAAAACTGGGTCACGCGCATGGGAACTCCTGAAGGCGGACAGGGACCGGAGGGCGCCACCGGCGAAAAAGAGCGGTGAGCGTGCGGCCCTTGGTGCAAACCGCCCAAGCCTACCACATCACGCTGCTGGTGAAGGGCCTGGCAAGGACCGGTCGGCGGAACATGAAAAACATTCATCCACGCGGGTGGTGCTGGGCGTGCAACTGTTGCAGGCGAGCCTTGGCCACATGGGTGTAGATCTGCGTGGTCGACAGGTCGCTGTGGCCCAGCAGCATCTGCACCACGCGCAGGTCGGCGCCATGGTTGAGCAAATGGGTGGCAAAGGCATGGCGCAGCGTATGCGGGGACAGCGGCTTGTCGATACCGGCCACGCGGGCATGGTGCTTGATGCGGTGCCAGAAGGTCTGGCGGGTCATCTGCTCGCCGCGAAGGCTGGGGAACAGTACATCACTGGGGCGGCCATTGAGCAGTTCGGCACGGCCACTGCGCAGGTAGCGCTCCAGCCATACCACGGCTTCTTCGCCCATGGGAACCAGGCGCTCTTTGCTGCCTTTGCCCATGACCCGCAGCACGCCCTGGCGCAGGTTGACCTGGTCGAGGGCCAGGCTGACCAGTTCGGTGACGCGCAGACCACAGGCGTACAGCACTTCGAGCATGGCGCGATCACGCTGGCCGATGGCCTCGCCCAGGTCCGGGGCCTGCAGCAGGGCCTCGACGTCCGCTTCGGACAGCGACTTGGGTAAAGGCTTGCCCAGTTGCGGCATGTCGACCTGCAAGGTCGGGTCGATGGCCACCAGCTTTTCCCGCAACAGGTAACGGAAGAAGCCGCGCAGGCCGGAGATGAAACGTGCCGTGGAACGCGGCTTGTAGCCCTGCTCCAGGCGCCAGGCCAGGTGGTCGAGGATCAGGTCGCGGCCAGCGTCGGGCAGCGCCACGGAGCGCTCATGCAGCCAGCCGTTGAACAGGGCCAGGTCACTGCGGTAGGACACGCGGGTGTTGTCGGACAGACCTTTCTCAAGCCACAGGGCGTCGAGGAACTGGTCGATCAGGGGGTGGTCTAGGGCGGGCATTCAGGGCTGCTGGGTGTTGGAGATGGGGCTAGTGTTTCACAGCAGCCTGGGGGTTGTCTGTACCGGCCTCTTCGCGGGCACGCCCGCTCCCACAGGGCCTGCACAGGCTTTGAATGCTTTGCATGGCTGTAGAAGCGGGCGCGCCGGCGAAAGGGCCAGTGCAGAAGAACTCAGGCCTGGGGCAAAACCGGCACCGGGCGCTTGTCCTCGTCGATGGCGACAAAGCTGAACACCCCGTGGATCGCACGCTCACGGCCGTCCAGGTACATGTTTTCTACGAACACATCCACTTGCACCTGCAAACTGGTGTTGCCGACCTTGATCACCGTGCCCACCAACTCGACGATCGAGCCCGCCGGGATCGGGTGCTTGAAGTCGATGCGGTCGGTGGACACGGTCACCAGCGGCAGGCGGCAGAAGCGCGTGGCAGCGATGAACGACACCTCGTCCATCCAGGCCAGCGCAGTACCGCCGAACAGGGTGTTGTGGTGGTTGGTGGTGTTGGGGAACACCGCCTTGGTCACGCGGGTAACCGACAGTTCGGTGCGGCGCTGAATTTCCTGGTCTCGGGTAGTCATCGCAATTCGATCTTCTGAAGGTTGAAAAAGCAAAAAAGCAGCCCGAAGGCTGCTTTTCTCTCGCTAGGCGGCCTCGGCCACCGGGCAAACTGTACTCAGGACAGTTTTTCCTTGATGCGAGCGGCTTTGCCGGACAGGTCGCGCAGGTAGTACAGCTTGGCTTTACGCACGTCACCACGACGTTTCACGGCCAGGCTGTCGATTTGCGGGCTGTAGGTCTGGAAGGTACGCTCTACGCCAACGCCGCTGGAGATCTTGCGCACGGTGAAGGCGCTGTTCAGACCGCGGTTACGCTTGGCGATAACGACGCCTTCGAACGCCTGCAGACGGGAACGCTCACCTTCCTTCACTTTAACCTGAACGACAATGGTGTCGCCTGGTGCGAAGGTCGGGATTTCCTTGCTCATCTGCTCGGCTTCGAGCTGCTGGATGATCTTGTTGGTCATGCTGTGCTCCTAAGATGGATACGCGATCCACCATCGATACGTTTAACTATCGTCCCGCTCGCGGAGATATTCCTCGAGCAGCTTCTTCTCTTCTCCAGAAAGCGAGCGACTTTCCAGAAGATCGGCGCGTCGTTCGAAGGTCCTACCAAGGGACTGCTTCATCCTCCAACGCCGGATGTGTGCATGGTTGCCACTTAGCAACACGTCGGGAACACGCTGATCCGCATACACCTCAGGCCGGGTGTAGTGCGGGCAATCAAGCAGACCGTCGGTAAAGGAATCCTCTTCCGCCGAGTCCACATGCCCTAAAGCTCCGGGCAGCAGCCGCGTAACCGCATCGATCAGTACCATGGCCGGCAGCTCGCCACCGGAAAGCACATAGTCACCAATCGACCACTCCTCATCGACATGAGCCTCGATAAAGCGCTCGTCGATGCCCTCATAACGACCGGCGATCAGGATCAACGACTCCTGTTCGGCCAGGCCTTTGACCGCTTGCTGAGTCAGCTTGCGGCCTTGTGGCGAAAGGTAGATCACCTTCGCCGCAGCTCCGGTTGCCTGCCTGGCGCTAACCAGTGCATCTTCCAGAGGCTTTATTTTCATCACCATGCCCGGACCACCGCCAAACGGCCGATCATCTACCGTGTGGTGACGATCTGTGGTGTAGTCCCGCGGGTTCCAGCAAGTCACCTGAAGCAACCCTTGTTTCACCGCGCGGCTGGTAATGCCGTACTCCGTGATGGCCGAGAACATCTCGGGGAACAACGTGATCACATCTACGCGAAGGTTACCCATCGTTTAGAAATCCGCGTCCCACTCAACCCGCATCGTGCCTGCTTCCAGGTCGATTGCCAGCACGCATTGCTCCGTATAGGGCAACAGCCGCTCGCGATCATCCAGGCTGCCCGCACAGGGCTTGACCACCATTACATCGTTCGCGCCAGTCTCCAACAGGTGATCGACCTTGCCGAACAGGTGTTCGTCCTGGTTGATGACCTTCAGACCCACCAATTGGTACCAGTAGTACTCGTCGGCAGCCAGGTTGGGCAAAAGGCTCCGCGCAATGCAGATTTCGTAACCGCTCAGAAGCCGGGCTTCATCACGATCATCGAGGCCTTTCAGTTTCACGACCAGGCCCTTTTGGGAGCCACGACCGCTGACCAGCTCGACCTGCTTTACCTTGCCTTCGTGCCGAAGCGTCCAGCGCGGATAATCCAACAGGTTTTCAATCGGATCGGTAAAGGAATACACCTTCACCTCGCCGCGAACGCCGTGAACCGAAAAAATCTTGCCAACGACGATGAGGTCGTCAGCCTTTTCTGGCGTCGCGTTCATACGTTTCAGGCAGCGGCCTTGGCAGCGTCCTTCAGCAGCTGAGCAACGCGCTCAGACGGCTGTGCGCCCTGGCTCAGCCAGTAGGTGACGCGCTCTTGGTTGACCGACAGCTTGACTTCGGCGCCCGATGCGATCGGGTTGAAGAAGCCAACGCGCTCAACGAAACGGCCGTCACGGGCGTTACGCGAGTTGGTCACGGTCAGGTGGTAGAATGGGCGCTTTTTCGAGCCGCCACGGGCCAGACGAATGGTTACCATGTGAACATCGTTCCTATAGTCGGTGTTGCAGTTTTTACTGCAAATCTGAATGCCAAATAGGCACACGGGTGCCCAAAAGGCCGCATATTCTCGGGGAATACACGGACATTTGCAAATGACTTTTTCGGCAAGGCACCGCCCCGCCGTCCAGATTTGCCGGTTGCGCCGCGAAATTCGCGGCCGTTGCCCCGCCATGGCGGGGGTTCTGGGCGCCTGCCCGACGAAAGGCAGGCACCCGGAATACGTGTTACAGCTTGGGCATGCCGCCGCCCGGGAGCATACCGCCCAGGCCGCGCATCATCTTGGCCATGCCGCCCTTGGCAGAGAACTTCTTCATCATCTTCTGCATCTGCTTGTGCTGCTTGATCAGCCGGCCGATGTCTTGCACCTGGGTGCCGGAACCCAGGGCGATACGGCGCTTGCGCGAACCGCTGATCAGGTCAGGGTCGCGGCGCTCGGCCGGGGTCATGGAGTTGATGATCGCTTCCATCTGCTTGAACTGCTTCTCGGCCGCGCCCTGGGCGTTGCCCATCTGCGACAGGTTGACCCCGCCGATGCTCGGCAGCTTGTCCATCAGGCCACCCAGGCCGCCCATGTTCTTCATTTGCTGCAGCTGGTCGCGGAAGTCTTCGAGGTCGAAGCCCTTGCCCTTCTTCAGCTTCTTGGCGAGCTTGTCGGCCTTGGCCTTGTCGATGGTCTGCTCGGCCTGCTCGATCAGGCTGAGTACATCGCCCATGCCCAGGATGCGCGAGGCCACACGGTCGGGGTGGAACGGCTCGAGAGCCTCGGTTTTTTCACCCATACCGATGAACTTGATCGGCTTGCCGGTAATGGCACGCACCGACAGCGCAGCACCGCCACGGGCGTCACCGTCGACCTTGGTCAATACCACGCCGGTCAGCGGCAGCGCCTCGCCAAAGGCCTTGGCGGTGTTGGCGGCGTCCTGGCCGGTCATGGCGTCGACCACGAACAGGGTTTCGATCGGCTTGACCGCAGCGTGCAGCGCCTTGATCTCGGCCATCATGTCGGCATCGATGTGCAGGCGGCCGGCGGTGTCGACGATGACCACGTCGATGAACTTGAGCTTGGCTTCGCGGATGGCCGCTTCGGCAATGGCCACCGGCTTCTGGCTGATGTCGGACGGGAAGAAGGTGACACCGATGTCGTTGGCCAGGGTTTCCAGCTGCTTGATCGCCGCCGGGCGATAGACGTCGGCGGACACCACCATCACGCTCTTTTTCTTGCGCTCCTTGAGGAAGCGCGCCAGCTTGCCAGCGGTGGTGGTCTTGCCGGCGCCCTGCAAGCCGGCCATCAGTACCACGGCAGGCGGGGCGGCATTGAGCGCCAGGTCTTCGTTGGCCGCGCCCATGAGGCTTTCCAGCTCGGCCTGCACGATCTTGACGAACGCCTGGCCCGGGGTGAGGCTGCGCGACACTTCGGTGCCGACCGCACGGTCCTTGACGCTGTTGACGAAATCCTTGACCACCGGCAGGGCGACGTCGGCCTCGAGCAGGGCCATGCGCACTTCGCGCAGCGTGTCCTTGATGTTGTCTTCAGTCAGCTTGGCCTTGCCGGTGACGTGGCGCAGCGTCTGTGACAGGCGGTCGGTCAGGTTTTCGAACATGGTGATCCTTTCAGGCCCAGTAAAAGCCGAGGTTTGTCAGGCGCCTGCAGGGAAAAACATACCCGCCAGGCACAGCAAGGCGGCGATTATAGCGAAGTGCGGCGGCGGCGCCCACCTTAGCTTCCGAGCGGCAAGCTACAAGCTACAAGCTACAAGCAAGAGCCGATGCGCGGGATGGCTGCTTTTTCTTGAAGCTTGCCGCTTGAAGCTTGAAGCTTGCCGCTTAAAGCCCCCCGCTTCAGGCTTGCAGCTTCCAGCTTGCAGCTCACTATGCCAAACTCCGTCTCTTTAAGGCTCGCCAATCAGGACTTATGTTCTCCTCACCCAGCCTCATCCCCAACCTGATCGCCGCCGGCCTTTATATAGCAGCGGCCATCTACCAGGGCTCCTACCTCGCCCAGGGCCGCAAGGCCGACAAGCGCCTGCTCGGCCTGCTCGGTGCCGTTGCGGTGCTGGCCCAGGCCGGCGCACTGTTCTTCCAACTGATCACCCCACTGGGCCTGAGCCTGGACTTCTTCAGCGCAGCCAGCCTGATCGCCGTGGCAGTGATTGCCCTGACCCTGCTCGCCTGCCTGCGCATACCGGTGGAAAACCTGCTGGTGCTGCTGTTCCCGCTGGGCGCGGTAACGGCCTTGCTGGCGCAGTTCGCGCCACCCGGCACGGTGCCACTGATCGACGAGGAGCCGGGCATTCTTGCGCACATCCTGTTGTCGATCCTGGCCTATGGGCTGTTCACCATTGCCGTGTTCCAGTCGCTGCTGCTGCTGCTGCAGGACCGCCAGCTGAAGAACAAGCACCCGTCCGGGCTGATCCGCAACTTCCCGCCGCTGCAAACCATGGAAAGTCTGTTGTTCGGCTTCCTCTGGGCCGGCTGGTGCCTGCTGTCGCTGTCGCTGATCTCCGGCTGGCTGTTCCTCGAAAACCTGTTCGCCCAGCACCTGGTGCACAAAACCTTGCTGGCCTGCGTTGCCTGGGTCGTATTCAGCGTGCTGCTGTGGGGGCGAACCCGCCTGGGTTGGCGCGGCCACAAGGCCATTCGCTGGACGCTGGCCGGTTTCTGCCTGCTGATGCTGGCCTATTTCGGCAGCAAGCTGGTTCGCGAATTCATTCTGCATATCTGACGGCCACCCATGGACACCCTGCCGTACGCACCGCTACTGGTCACGCTGGCATTGGCGCTGCTCTGGGCAGCGCTGTTCACTGCTGTGGACGTTGCGCGCCTGCAACTGGCTGGCGCGCTACGCAGTGGCGATGATGGCCAGCCAGCGTTGCCCGCCCAGGCACTGGTGCTGTGCGCCAGCCTCGGCAAACTGCTGGTCCTGGGCCTGGCGTGCCTGGTCGGGCAGCGCTACGACGGCGAACACGGCTTCTGGCTGGCCGGGCTGGCCGCTGCCGCGGCCTTGTTGGTGTTTGCCGAGTTCCTGCCGCGGCGCCTGGCGCGGCGCAACCCGCAAGCACTGGCCAGCCTGGGCGTAAGCCTGCTGAAAGCGCCGCTCACGCTGCTGCAGCCGTTCGCCTGCCTGCTCGACGGTTGCGCCAAACTGATCTTGCGCCCGTTCCGCGCGCAACCAGCGGCAGTGCCCCTGCACCCGCAGGAAGATGACGACCCGGATGAAGACGAGCGCCACGAAGCGCCCCGCCACGGCCTGCTCGACGGCCTGCAGGCGCTGGACAAGGTCACCGTCAACGACATCCTGGTGCCGCGCAGCGAAGTGGACGGCATCAACCTCGACGAGCCGATCGAGCGCATCATCGAACAGCTGATTGTCAGCCGCCACACCCGCCTGCCGGTGTACCACAACGACATCAACCAGGTGGAGGCGATCCTCAACACCAAGCTGATCAGCCATTTGCTGCCCAAGGCCGAGTTGACCCTGGAGGCGCTGCACGGGGCCTGCTACGAGCCGTATTTCGTGCCCGAAAGCACACCGCTGCAAATGCAACTGCTGAACTTCCACAAACAGCAACGGCGCCTGGGTGTGGTGGTGGACGAGTATGGCGAAGTGCTGGGTATCGTTACCCTGGAAGACATTCTCGAAGAAATCGTCGGCGAGTTCGAAGACGAACAGAGCCTGGAAAACCCGCACGTGCATCCGCAGCCCGATGGCACATTCGTCATCGATGGCACTGCCTCCCTGCGTGAAATCAACCGCAGCCTGGGCTGGCACCTGCCCTGCGACGGCGGGCCGAAAACCCTGAACGGCCTGGTGACCGAAGCACTGGAAAGCATTCCCGAAAGTGCCGTTTGCCTGAAGATCGGCCGCTATCGCCTGGAGATCCTCGAAACCGAGGACAATTGTGCCAGCAAGGTACTGGTGTGGACCCTGGCGCGCTAGCTATACTCGCCCCACGCTTACCCAGCCCCGCCGCCACGCCTGCTACCCGCACCCGGCGTTTCACGGCCAGTCCGCCCCACTGACACGCCCCGCGGTCCTGCTTCCACACCCTGAACAGTGCCCGCCCCCGCCCCTATCCCCCTTGGGCTATCGTCAGTCGGGCGCACACAACAACAAAACGCTCCGGCGCCCGCGCCGCCGTGCCTGCCTTTGCAGCGCACCCGTCGTGGAGCAAGCCCACGGAGCCGGACCAGACTGTTAGGGACCTACTTAATGACAAGCAGCACCTATGCCCAAGCCCCTGCGGCGCCGGTCAACTCGCCCGCGCGGGTAGCCACTGCCAGTTTCATTGGCACCGCCATCGAGTTCTACGACTTCTACGTTTACGCCACGGCTGCCGCCCTGGTCATCGGGCCGGTGTTTTTCCCCTCCGGCTCGGGCACCGCACAGATGCTGGCGGCCTTCCTGACCTTTGGCATTGCCTTTCTTGCCCGGCCGCTGGGCTCGGCACTGTTCGGCCATTTTGGCGACCGCATCGGCCGCAAATCGACCCTGGTCGCCTCGCTGCTGCTGATGGGTGTGTCTACCACGGCCATCGGCGTGCTGCCGGGCTACGACAGCATCGGTGTATGGGCACCGATCATCCTCTGCCTGCTGCGCTTTGGCCAAGGCCTGGGCTTGGGCGGCGAATGGGGCGGCGCGGCACTGCTGGCCACCGAAAACGCCCCGGAGGGCAAGCGCGCCTGGTTCGGCATGTTCCCGCAATTGGGGCCATCGATCGGCTTCCTGGCGGCCAACGGCCTGTTTCTGACCTTGGCCCTGACCCTGAGCGACGAGCAGTTCCGTGAGTGGGGCTGGCGTATCCCGTTCCTGCTCAGCGCCGCCCTGGTGCTGGTAGGCCTTTATGTGCGCCTGAAGCTGGAGGAAAGCCCCGTGTTCGCCAAGGCTGTTGCCCGCCATGAGCGGGTGAAAATGCCGGTGGTCGACCTGTTCGCCAGGCACTGGCGCCCTACCCTGCTGGGCGCTGCCGCCATGGTGGTGTGCTATGCGCTGTTCTATATCTCCACCGTGTTCTCGCTGAGCTACGGTGTGACCACGCTGGGGTACAGCCGGGAGACGTTCCTCGGCCTGCTGTGCTTTGCCGTGGTATTCATGGCGCTGGCGACGCCGCTGTCGGCCTGGCTCAGCGACCGCTACGGGCGCAAGCCGGTGCTGATCGTCGGCGGCCTGCTGGCGGTGGCGTCGGGCTTTACCATGGAGCCTTTGCTGACCTCGGGCTCTACCGCCGGCGTGGCACTGTTCCTGGCCATCGAGCTGTTCCTGATGGGCGTGACCTTTGCACCGATGGGGGCTTTGCTACCGGAGCTGTTCCCAACCCATGTGCGATACACCGGCGCTTCGGCGGCGTATAACCTGGGTGGGATTGTCGGCGCCTCGGCGGCCCCGTTCTTCGCCCAGAAGCTGGTGAGCATGGGCGGTTTGAGCTGGGTGGGGGGCTACGTGTCGGCAGCCGCAATGATCAGCTTGATCGCTGTGCTGTGCCTGAAAGAGACCCGCAATACTCAGCTGTGAGTCTCAAGCTGCAAGCTGCAAGCTGCAAGCTGCAAGCTGCAAGCTACAAGCTACAAGCTACAAGCTACAAGCTACAAGCTACAAGCTACAAGCTACAAGCTACAAGCTACAAGCTACAAGCGACGCGCATTCTCTTGCAGCTTGAAGCTTGAAGCTTGAAGCTTGAAGCTTGAAGCTTGAAGCTTGAAGCTTGAAGCTTGAAGCTTCCAGCTTAGAACTCGACCTTGACCGCCTGCGAAGCGCGGGTCGCCTTGGCCCGCGCCGCTTCAACCGACTCGTCGCGCGCCAGGCACACACCCATGCGGCGGGTACCGTTGATTTCCGGCTTGCCGAACAGGCGGATGGCAGTATCCGGCTCGCTCAAGGCTGCACCCAGGTTGGCGAAGCTGGTCTGCTGCGACTGCCCCTGCGGCAAGATCACCGCCGAGGCCGAAGGGCCGAACTGGCGCACCACCGGGATCGGCAGCCCGAGAATGGCGCGGGCGTGCAGGGCGAACTGCGACAGGTCCTGGGAAATCAGGGTCACAAGGCCGGTGTCATGCGGGCGCGGCGAGACTTCGCTGAACCACACCTGGTCGCCTTTCACGAACAGTTCCACGCCAAACAGGCCCCGGCCACCCAGCGCATCGGTGACCGCCTTGGCCACACGTTGCGACTCGGCCAGCGCTTTCTCGCTCATGGCCTGGGGCTGCCAGGACTCCTGGTAGTCCCCCTTCTCCTGGCGGTGGCCGACCGGTTCGAGGAAGGTGGTGCCCCCCACATGACGCACGGTCAGCAGGGTGATTTCGTAGTCGAAGTCGATGAAGCCCTCGACGATCACCCGGCCCTTGCCGGCGCGGCCGCCTTCCTGGGCATAGTCCCAGGCCTTCTGCAGGTCGGCGTCGCTGCGCAGCAGGCTCTGGCCCTTGCCCGACGAGCTCATGACCGGCTTGACCACGCACGGGTAGCCTACATCGGCCACGCCCTTGGCGAAGTCTTCATAGGTGTCGGCGAAATGGTACGGCGAAGTTGGCAGCTCCAGCTCTTCGGCGGCCAGGCGGCGGATACCTTCGCGGTTCATGGTCAGCTGGGTCGCGCGGGCGGTGGGCACCACGTTGAAGCCTTCGTTTTCCAGCTCGACCAGGGTGGCGGTGGCGATGGCTTCGATTTCCGGAACGATGTAGTGCGGCTTCTCGGCCTCGATCACGGCACGCAAGGCCACGCCATCGAGCATGTTGACCACGTGGCTGCGGTGCGCAACCTGCATGGCCGGGGCATTGGCATAGCGGTCGACGGCGATCACTTCGACGCCCAGGCGCTGCAGCTCGATCACCACTTCCTTGCCCAGCTCGCCACAGCCGCACAGCAATACACGGGTCGCAGTAGGCGACAAGGGGGTTCCGATACGGGTCATTTCAGGTCCTCGAAGGCATCCGGGGCCGCACCCGGCTTGGCGCGACCCGCTGAAAAAGGACCGCTATTCTACACCATCAGCTGGCCGCAGCAGCCCGCCGGGCGCGAAATGCCATGGCCAGCCACACCGCGGTGACGCCGGTGAACTTGGAGGCCATGGCCGTGCCGACCACCGCCGGGGCCAAGGCACCGATCATGCCGAAGAAGATGAAGGTGTCCACCGGAATGCTCAACGCCGAACTCAACCACAGGCGGTCACGCAGTGGCCGCCGGGTGACGCTGAACACCAGCCAGTCGATCAGTTCGGAAATGAAGAACGCGGTGGCGCTGGCCAGGGCGATGGCCGGCTCAGAGGTCACATACGACAGCACCAGCGCTACCAGCATAGCGACCAGGGCGCCGTGGCCGAAGCGGGTTTGCACCATGTCGCGCAGGATGAACACCAGGCCGCCCCAGGCGGACCAGATGACGTCCAGGTGCGGGGCACTGGAAAAGGCGTAGTTGATCAGCACTACGCTGCTGATATAGGCAAGCAGATAGAACATGGCGGGTAATCTGTGGGCAAGCCGTACAGATTACCGTCGAGCCGTTCGCGGGTAAACCCGCTCCTAAAGATGATCCGTCACCCTCCAGGCTCATGCTGTACCTGTAGGAGCGGGCGTGCCCGCGAACACCGGCGGAGCCGGTGCCATGTACCGCGGTGGCGGTTTCGCGGGCATGCCCGCTCCCACAGGGTTCTGCATCAGACTAGAGGATGAGGCCAGCCTCTACTGCCCGTTCATGGCAACGCTTGAGCACCGCGCGGCGCTCGTCATTGTCCATCCGCCCCCAGCGGCCGATCTCGGCCACGCTGCGCTGGCAGCCGGTGCAGATGTCCTGCTCGTCCAGCGCACAGATGCTCACGCAGGGCGAAGCCACCGGCCGTTCCACAACATTACTCATCGTCAATTACCAACTCCCGCGCATAACGCCGGGCATTGTGCACGTAATGGGCGGCGCTGGCTTCCAGCAGGCGCTTCTGCTGCTCGGTCAGCTCGCGCACCACCTTGCCCGGCGACCCCATCACCAGCGAACCGTCAGGAATTTCCTTGCCTTCGGGAATCAGCGCGTTGGCGCCGATGATGCAATGCTTGCCAATACGCGCGCCATTGAGGATCACCGCATTGATGCCCACCAGGCTGTAGTCACCGACCGTGCAGCCATGCAGCATGGCATTGTGACCGACGGTCACGCCCTTGCCCAAGGTCAGCGGCGACCCCATGTCGGTGTGCATCACCGTGCCGTCCTGCACGTTGCTGTCTTCGCCGATGTCGATCAGCTCGTTGTCGCCGCGCAGCACTGCGCCAAACCACACACTGGCATTGGCTTGCAGGCGCACGTTGCCGATCAGCGTGGCGTTAGGCGCTGCCCAACTGGTGGGGTGGCTCTCGACCCGCAGGTCGCCCAGGCGGTACTTCATGCTTGCTCCTCAGGCTGGAACGCAGACGACGGGGTTGGCCCCGCTCAGTTTTCGATGTACCGCTCAGGGGGCTGATGCAAGCTGATGCCGGCATCGAACAGCAGGTTGACCAGTTCGACGATCATGATCGCCGACAAGCCCCAGATCTTGTATTCGCCATAGCGATAACTGGGTACATACCAGCTGCGGCCCTGGTAATCGATACGGTGGGTATGGTCACGCGGGTCCTGGCGGAAAAACTCCAGCGGCACGGTGAATACTGCCGCGATCTCGGCGTCGTTGGCGCGGTATTCGACGAAGTCGGGGATAACGCCGACGAACGGTGTCACTTTCAGGCCATGCAGTGAAATCAGCGGGCTGAGCGGGCCGACCACCTCCACCAGACCCGGCGGCAAGCCAATTTCTTCTTCGGCTTCGCGCAGCGCGGTGAACACCAGGTCCGGGTCTTCCGGGTCGCGGCGGCCTCCGGGAAAAGCCACTTCACCGCCATGGGTGGACAGCCCTTGGGCGCGCAGGGTCAAGACCAGTTCGGGCGCTTCGCTACGGGTAATGGGCAAAAGAACCGCCGCTTCGGGGAACCGCCGGTCGGTTTCCAGTGATGCGGGTTGGTGGTTGCTCATTCGGCGAAGTAGCTCGTCCAGCATTGCGCACGCTCGTATCCAAGGCCTGCCTTGCATGATGCACCAAAGCCGCGCGGCACCCAAGCCCCCGCGCTTGCGGCGCGCCTGCGGCCGCGCCAAGATAGCCCGGAACATAAAGGATAGTGCCATGAACTACTGCAGCGCGTGCGGCCACCCGGTCACCCTGCGGATCCCCGAAGGCGACAGCCGCCTGCGGTATGTCTGCGAGGCTTGCCAGACCATCCACTACCAGAACCCCAACGTCGTCGCCGGCGTGCTGCCCACCTGGGGCAGCCAAGTGCTGCTGTGCCGCCGCGCCATCGAGCCGCGCCGCGGTTTCTGGACCCTGCCCGCCGGTTTCATGGAGAACGGCGAAACCCTCGACCAGGCCGCCCGTCGCGAAACGGTGGAGGAAGCCTGCGCCCGGGTCGGCGCAACCAGCCTGTACCAGCTGTTCGACCTGCCGCACATCAACCAGGTGCATGTGTTCTTCCGCGCCGAACTGGCAGACCTGGATTTCGCTGTGGGCGTCGAGAGCCTGGAGGTGCGGCTGTTCGAGGAACACGAGATTCCCTGGGGCGAGCTGGCTTTCCGCACAGTCACGCGCACACTAGAATGCTACTATCGCGACCGCATCGGGGCGCACTACCCCATAGGCCATGAGTACCTGCCGCCGATGCTCGTTTCGCCCAATACCTAGACGCCTTCAGGGATACCGTTACATGCGCTGGTTGCTTGCCATTTTCTGCCTTTGCGTTACCTCGGTGTCCCAGGCGGCATTTACCGAGACCATCATTCGTAAGCCTGTGCAGGCCGCGCCATCCCCGTCGCCCTCGCAGCAGGCGATGCAACCGCTGATCGATAAGGTGCTGGTGATCAAGTCCGAGCGGCGCCTGCAATTGATCAGCCGTGGCGAGCCGCTGAAGACCTACCGCATTTCCCTGGGCAAGCAGCCCAAGGGCCCCAAGCAGCGCGAGGGCGACAAGAAGACCCCAGAGGGCCTGTACTGGCTGGACTGGCGCAAGCAGAGCGATCGCTTCAACCTGGCCATGCACATCAATTACCCGAACAGCAACGATGCCGCCCGCGCTACCCGTGAAGGGGTGAGTGCCGGCAGCATGATCATGATCCACGGCACACCGATCAACGATGAATACCCGGAATGGTATTTCCACACCCTGGACTGGACCGATGGCTGCATTGCCATGCGTAACCGTGACATGCAGGAGGTGTGGAACCTGGTACGCGATGGGACGTTGATCGAAATCCGGCCCTGAGCCCTACCAGCGCAGCCACGCAGGCCAGGCAATGCCGAGAGCCGGTTGCTTTAAAAGCTCGTTAACATTTCTGCCAACGAATCATCACATTTGCGCCTTACAGTCGCGGTTTGTTTCAAGCCAGCGAATACAAGGACACTCTGATGAGTCGAGATACCGGCGACAATCTGGACCGGAACCACAGCGGCAACCCGCCGATGGCCTCCGTCATGGACGTCTACCTCAGCCGCCGCAGTGTGATGCGCGGCAGCCTGGGCGCTGCCATCGCCATGATCGCCGGTACAGGCCTGGCAGGCTGCTTCGACAGCGGCGGCTCCGCCAACGATGACCCGGTTACCCAGCCGCCCGTTACCGAGCCGAAAAACCCGAAAATGGCCCTGGGTTTCCAATCCATCCCCGGGTCGCGCACCGACGCCTGCGCAGTGGCCGCCGGCTATAGCGCCTACGTGCTCGCCCCATGGGGTACGCCGCTGAACAGCAACGCCAAGCCGTGGCGAGCCGATGGCAGCAACACCTCGACCGATCAGGCCAACGCCATGGGCATGCACCATGACGGCATGCATTTCTTCCCCATCAACGGCAGCTCCGAAGACGGCCTGCTGGCGATCAACTTCGAGTACATCGACACCGCCGCCCTGCACCCGGCCGGCCCAACGACCGATATCAATGGCAAACGCCCGGCCGAAGAAGTGCGCAAGGAAATCAACGCCCACGGCGCTGGCGTGGTGCGCTTGCAGAAAACCGATGGCCGCTGGCAGGTGGTCGACAACGACCCGCTCAACCGCCGCTTCACCACCGCATCGCGCATGGCCATCAGCGGCCCGCTGCGTGGCACCGAACACGTCAAGACCAAGTACTCCCCCGCCGGCACCCACTGCCGAGGCACCAACAACAACTGCGGCAACGGCTATACGCCCTGGGGCACCTACCTCACCTGTGAAGAAAACTGGCCGGGCATTTTCGTCAACAAGGGCACCCGCCCTGAAGACCAGCAGCGCATTGGCGTGGGCACCTCCAGCGGCCAGTTCAAATGGGAAAGTGCAGCCGGCGACGCCAGCGAGGAAGCCGACGAGTTTGCCCGTTTCGACGTGACCGCCAAGGGCGCCAGCGCCACCGACGACTACCGCAACGAAGCCAGCACCTATGGCTACATCGTCGAGATCGACCCTTACGACAGCAGCACCCTCGCGACCAAACGTACCGCACTGGGCCGCTTCCGCCACGAAGGCTGCGCCCCGGGCCTGCCGGTGCCGGGCAAGCCACTGGTGTGGTACATGGGTGACGACTCCAACAATGAATACGTGTACAAGTGGGTGTCCAGCGCCGTGTGGGATGCCGCCGATGCCAACCCGGCCGACCGACTGGCCACTGGTGCCAAGTACCTGGACCAGGGCAAGCTGTACGTCGCCCGCTTCAATGCCGACGGTACCGGCGTCTGGCTGCTGCTGGACGTGACTACCCCCACCACTGGCGGCGGCACCTTGGGCGCGCTGTACGGCGACCTGCCGGGCATCCTGCTCAACACCCGGGGTGCCGGCGATGCCGTGGGCGCAACGCCAATGGACCGCCCGGAGTGGACCACGGTCAACCCGCTGAACGGCGACGTGTACCTGACACTGACCAACAACAGTGCGCGCACCCCGGAAAAAGCCGATGCCGCCAACCCGCGCGGGCCGAACCGCCATGGCCATATCATCCGCTGGCACGACAGCGACGACCAGTTGAGCTTCGTCTGGGACATCTTCGTGTTTGGCGCCAACGCGGCCGGCACCGCCGACATCAACCGTTCCGGCCTCACCGAACTGAACCAGTTCGCCAGCCCGGATGGCATGAGCTTCGATAGCCGTGGCGTGCTGTGGTTCGAGACCGACAACGGCGAAAGCACTGTCACCGACTACACCAACGACCAGCTACTGGCGGTGATCC
Organism: Pseudomonas sp. BJP69; assembly: GCF_007633355.1. NCBI lineage: Bacteria > Pseudomonadati > Pseudomonadota > Gammaproteobacteria > Pseudomonadales > Pseudomonadaceae > Pseudomonas > Pseudomonas sp. BJP69. Next base: position 1,084,383 of record NZ_CP041933.1, on the reverse strand, counting down.
CCACCGACCTGGTGGACGCCAGCGGCAAACAGGTGCCGGTGAACGCGCAGAACCAGGTGGACCTGCGGCGCTTCTTCGTTGGCCCGAATGGTTGCGAAGTGACCGGGATTACCTTTACCCCGGACAACAAGACGCTGTTTGTGAACATTCAGCACCCGGGGAACTGGCCATGCACCGACAACGCTACGGATGTGACGCCAGCGGGTACCAAGGTAAGGCCGCGGGCTGCGACGGTGGTGATTCAGCGGGTTGATGGCGGGGAGATCGGCACCGTCTGACCGGTGTGGTACAGCTAGCCTTGCGCTGGCTTTACTGGCCTGTTCGCGGGCACGCCCGCTCCCACAAGTTGTGTAATCCTGTGGGAGCGGGCGTGCCCGCGAATAGCCCTGATACGGTCTAGAACTCGGCGAGCCGCCACACCTCATAGGCTGGCGCCTCGTACGGGTGGCTTTGCTTGAGCGCAGCGACGACCTGGGCTACCAGCTCGTCTGCCACCACCAGCTCCACCTTCCACTCTTCCACCACCTCGACCCGGCCCGTTTGCCCGAGAAACGGCTGGCTGCCGTCCAGCGGGCGAAACTGGCCCTGGCCCAGGGTTTGCCAGGCGCAGTGGTCATAGTCACCGATGCGCCCGCCACCAGCGGCGAACACAGCGGCCTTGACCACCTCGACATGGCTGGCGGGGACGAAGAAGGCGAGCTTGTGCACGCCTTAGTTCACCCACACCCGCGCATTGCGGAACATGCGCATCAGCGCGGCATCTTCGTGCCACTCGTCAGGGCGCCAGGAGTTCTGCACGGCGCGGAACACCCGCTCCGGGTGCGGCATCATGATGGTCACGCGACCGTCGCGGCTGGTGAGGCCGGTGATACCGCGCGGCGAGCCGTTCGGGTTGGCCGGGTAGGCTTCGGTGACCTTGCCGTGGTTATCGACATAGCGCAGGGCCACGCAACCGGACATGTCGGCGGCCAGCAGCGCTTCTTCGCTGGCGAACTCGGCATGGCCTTCACCGTGGGCGATGGCGATCGGCATGCGCGAACCGGCCATGCCTTGCAGGAAGATCGAGTTGGACTTCTGCACTTCGACCATGGCCACACGTGCCTCGAACTGCTCCGAGCGGTTGCGCACGAAGTGCGGCCAGTGCTCGGTGCCCGGGATCAGCTCGTGCAGGTTGGACATCATCTGGCAACCGTTGCACACGCCCAGGGCGAAGCTGTCGGTACGCTCGAAGAAGGCCTGGAAGGCATCACGGGCGCGGCTGTTGAACAGCGCCGACTTGGCCCAGCCCTCACCGGCGCCCAGCACGTCACCGTAGGAGAAACCACCGCAGGCCACCAGGCCCTTGAAGGCCTCGAAGTCGACGCGGCCGGCAAGGATATCGCTCATGTGCACGTCGATGGCGGCGAAGCCGGCGCGGTCGAAGGCTGCAGCCATTTCAACCTGGCCGTTGACGCCCTGCTCACGCAGGATGGCCACTTGCGGGCGCACGCCTTTCTTGATGTACGGTGCGGCGATGTCGTCGTTGACGTCGAAGCCCAGCTTGACCGACAGGCCCGGGTTGTCTTCCTCGAGCAGCAGGTCGAACTCCTGGTCGGCGCAGTCGGCGTTGTCGCGCAGGCGCTGGATCTGGTAGCTGGTCTCGGCCCACTGGCGCTGCAGCATGCGGCGGTCGTCGTCGAACAGCACTTCGCCATTGAGGCTGATGGACACTTCGGCGTTGTTGACCGGCTTGCCGATCACCGCCACGCAACCTTCGCCCAGGCCAGCGGCGCTGAACTGTGCCAGTACGTCGGGGGTGGCGTCCTGGCGAACCTGAATGACCGCCCCCAGCTCTTCGTTGAACAGAATGGCCGCCACATCGGCCTTGCTGTCGGTCAGCGGGTCGAGGTGCAGGTCCAGGCCGCAGTGGCCGGCAAAGGCCATTTCCAGCACGGTGGCGGCCAGGCCGCCGTCGGAACGGTCGTGGTAGGCCAGCAGGTGGCCATCTTCGTTCAGGCCCTGGATCACGGCGAAGAAGGCCTTGAGGTCTTCGGCGTCGTCGACATCCGGTGCCTGGGCAGCGATCTTGCCGTAGGTCTGGGCCAGGATCGAGGCGCCCATGCGGTTCTTGCCGCGGCCGAGGTCGACCAGGATCAGGTCGGTTTCACCCTTGTCCATGCGCAGTTGCGGGGTCAGGGTCTTGCGAATGTCGGTGACCGGCGCGAAGCCGGTGATGATCAGCGACATCGGCGAGGTCACGCTCTTCTCGACGCCCTCGTCGCTCCACTTGGTTTTCATCGACATGGAGTCTTTGCCGACCGGAATGGTAATGCCCAGCTCCGGGCACAGCTCCATGCCGACCGCCTTGACGGTGTCGTACAAGCGCGCGTCTTCACCTGGGTGGCCGGCAGCGGACATCCAGTTGGCCGACAGCTTGACGTCGGACAGTTTCTCGATGCGCGATGCCGCCAGGTTGGTCAGCGTTTCGCCAATGGCCATGCGGCCGGATGCAGGGGCGTCCAGCAAGGCCAGCGGGGTTCGCTCGCCCATGGCCATGGCTTCACCGGTGTACACATCGAAGCTGGTGGCCGTGACGGCGCAGTCGGCAACCGGAACCTGCCACGGGCCGACCATCTGGTCGCGGGCAACCAGGCCGGTGATGGTGCGGTCGCCGATGGTGATCAGGAAGCTCTTGCTGGCCACTGCCGGGTGGTTCAGCACGCGCTGCACGGCGCTGTCCAGGTCCAGCTCGCTTGGGTCGAAATCATCGCCCAGCTCGGCTTCACGGGTGACCGAACGGTGCATGCGCGGCGGCTTGCCCAGCAGCACGTCGAGGGGCATGTCCACCGGGGTGTTGCCGAAGTGGCTGTCGCTGACGGTCAGGTGCTTTTCTTCGGTGGCTTCACCGACCACGGCAAACGGGCAACGCTCGCGCTCGCAAATGGCCTTGAAGCGCTCGAAGTCGACGGCACTGACGGCCAGCACGTAACGCTCCTGCGACTCGTTGCTCCAGATTTCGTGCGGGGCCATGCCCGGCTCGTCGTTGGGCACGTTGCGCAGCTCGAAGCGGCCACCACGGCCACCGTCGTTGACCAGCTCCGGGAAGGCGTTGGAGATGCCGCCGGCGCCCACGTCGTGGATGAAGGCGATAGGGTTGGCATCGCCCAGCTGCCAGCAGCGGTCGATGACCTCCTGGCAACGGCGCTCCATTTCCGGGTTTTCACGCTGTACCGAGGCGAAGTCCAGGTCAGCGGAGCTGGCGCCGGTAGCCACCGACGAAGCAGCGCCGCCGCCCAGGCCGATCAGCATGGCCGGGCCGCCGAGCACGATGAGCTTGGCGCCGACCGTGATCTCGCCCTTCTGCACGTGGTCTTCACGGATGTTGCCCATGCCGCCTGCGAGCATGATCGGCTTGTGGTAACCGCGTACTTCTTCACCGTGCGGGGTGTTGATGGCCTGCTCGAAGGTACGGAAGTAGCCGGTCAGCGCCGGGCGACCGAATTCGTTGTTGAAAGCAGCACCGCCCAATGGGCCTTCGATCATGATGTCGAGGGCGTCGACGATGCGCTCTGGCTTGCCGTAGGCCTGCTCCCAGGGCTGCTCGAAGCCCGGGATGCGCAGGTTGGACACGGTGAAGCCGGTCAGGCCCGCCTTGGGCTTGGCGCCACGGCCAGTAGCACCTTCGTCACGGATTTCGCCACCCGAGCCGGTGGACGCACCGGAGAACGGGGCGATGGCGGTCGGGTGGTTGTGGGTTTCCACCTTCATGAGGATGTGCACCGGCTCCTGCACCGCGCCGTACTGGCGGGTGTCAGGGTTCGGGAAGAAGCGGCCGGCAACGTTGCCGACGATCACCGAGGCGTTGTCCTTGTACGCAGACAGCACACCTTCGTTGTGCATCTGGTAGGTGTTCTTGATCATGCCGAACAGGCTTTTTTCCTGCGCCTGGCCGTCGATGTCCCAACTGGCGTTGAAGATCTTGTGGCGGCAGTGCTCGGAGTTGGCCTGGGCGAACATCATCAGTTCGATGTCGTTCGGGTTGCGCTTGAGGCCCTGGAAGGCATTGACCAGGTAGTCGATTTCGTCTTCGGCCAAGGCCAGGCCGAGGTCGATGTTGGCCTTGGCCAGCGCGTCGCGGCCGCCGCCGAGGATATCGACAGAGGTCATCGGCTTGGGCTGGGCGTGGCTGAACATATCAGCGGCCTGCTCCAACTGGCCGAGCACGCGCTGGGTCATGCGGTCGTGCAGCTCGGCGGCGATCAGGGCGGCGTCAGCGTCGCTCAGGTTGCCGGCAACGTAGTAGGCGATACCACGCTCCAGGCGCTGGATGGCCTGCAGGCCGCAGTTGTGAGCGATGTCGCTGGCCTTGCTGGCCCATGGCGAGATGGTGCCCAGGCGCGGTACGACCAGGAACAGGCGGCCGCTCGGCTCCTGTACCGGCACGCTCGGGCCGTACTTGAGCAGACGGCCCAGCACCTGCTGCTGGTCGGCGGTCAGTTCGCCTACAACATCGGCAAAGTGGGCAAATTCGGCATACAAACCAGTAACAGCGGGGACTTTCTGGCTCAGTTGCTCGAGTAATTTACCGTGGCGAAAGGCAGAAAGGGCAGGAGCGCCGCGCAGGATCAACATCGTCGGGACAGCCTCAGGAAGGGGTGTGCTTAGAGGCCGTGCATTCTAGCCTAAATCGTTGGCTTTCGGCACCCGCTCTAAGCCATGGCTGCCGGGCGGCGGAACCGGACTTTGGGGTCAAAAAAATCCCCCTGTTCTCCACGCCCTGTAGGAGCGGCCTTGCGTCGCGATGGGCCGCACAGCGGCCCCAGTTTTCCAGCACCGCCGCCAGTACCCCGGGGCCGCTGCGCGGCCCATCGCGACGCAAGGCCGCTCCTACAGAGGATCAGGCCGCAGCACTGCACAGAATGTGCTACCAGACAACCTAACAGTTGTCGAGATATGGTTGCGCCGGTCCTTTGCGTATACTGCAATCTATGTTCGCCCACACTGCTTTGCGCCAGCGTTGCGCCAAATGGCTCCTCGCAACCGGACTCTTTCTGCTGCTCGGTGCCTGCGTTGAAAAACCCAGCACCCTCGAGCGCGTGAAGGAGGACGGCGTGCTGCGCGTGATCACCCGCAACAGCCCGGCCACCTACTTCCAGGACCGCAACGGCGAAACCGGCTTCGAGTACGAACTTGTCCAGCATTTCGCCGATGATCTCGGCGTAAAACTGCAGATCGAAACCGCCGACAACCTCGACGAACTGTACGATTCGCTCGGCAAGCCCGCCGGCCCGGTGCTGGCCGCGGCCGGCCTGGTCAGCAGTGAACGGCGCAAGGCCCAGGTGAAATATTCGCATCCCTACCTGGAAGTCACCCCGCAGGTGGTCTATCGCAACGGCCGCCCACGCCCGACCGACGCCAAGGGCCTGGTCGGCAAGAAAATCATGGTGCTCAAGGGCAGCAGCCATGCCGACCTTCTGGCCGAGCTGAAAAAGCAGAACCCAGGCCTGGAGTATGAAGAGTCCGATGCGGTCGAGGTGGTCGACCTGCTGCGCATGGTCGACGAAGGCCAGATCGACCTGACCCTGGTCGACTCCAACGAACTGGCGATGAACCAGGTGTACTTCCCCAACGTGCGGGTTGCCTTCGACGTGGGCGACACCCGTGATCAACGCTGGGCAGTCGCGGCCGGTGAAGACAACAGCCTGCTCAACGAAATCAATGAATTCCTCGACAAGGCGCAGAAAAACGGCACCCTGCAGCGCTTGAAGGACCGCTACTACGGCCATGTCGATGTTCTGGGCTACGTGGGCGCCTACACCTTCGCCCAGCATCTGCAGCAACGCCTGCCCAAGTACGAGAAGCACTTCAAGAGCTACGCCAAGGTCGAGCAGGTGGACTGGCGCCTGCTGGCCGCCATCGGTTACCAGGAATCGATGTGGCAACCGGAGGTTACCTCCAAGACCGGCGTACGCGGCCTGATGATGCTGACCCAGCGCACTGCCCAGGCGATGGGCGTATCCAACCGCCTGGACCCGCGGCAGAGCATCCAGGGGGGCGCCAAGTACTTCATGAAAATCAAGGAAGAGCTCGACGACAGCATCAAGGAGCCCGACCGCACCTGGTTCGCCCTGGCTGCCTACAACGTCGGCACCGGCCACCTGGAAGACGCCCGTACCCTGGCCAAGCGCGAAAAGCTCAACCCGAACAAGTGGCTGGACGTGAAGAAAATGCTGCCGCGCCTGTCGCAGAAACAGTGGTACCGGCAGACCAAGTACGGCTATGCCCGCGGTGGCGAGCCTGTGCACTTCGTGGCCAACATCCGCCGCTACTACGACATCCTCACCTGGGTCACCCAACCGCAGCTCGAAGGCCAGGTCGCCGAAGGCAACCTTCATGTGCCTGGTGTGAACAAGGACAAGCCTGCGGACCAGTCACCGCCGATGTGAGCCTGTAGCGGCCTGTTCGCGGGCACGCCCGCTCCCACAGGTCCACCACAAGCCTGAGGGGGTGGCATTCCTGTGGGAGCGGGCGTGCCCGCGAACAGGCCGGCCCAGGCTAGCCCTTGGCCCGGCGGGCTTTGAAGAAGTCGCTGAGGATCTGCCCACACTCCTGCGCCAGCACCCCGCCCTCCACCATCACCCGGTGGTTGAGAAAGCCCTGGCCGAAGAACTGCCCCTGGCTTTGCACGATCCCCGCCTTGGGCTCCAGCGCGCCAAACACCACCCGCATCACCCGTGAATGTACGATCAGGCCTGCACACATGCTGCACGGTTCCAGCGTGACGTACAGGGTGCTGCCTGGCAGGCGGTAGTTGCTGGCCGCCTTGGCCGCCGCCCGAATCGCCACCATCTCGGCATGGGCACTGGGGTCGCTGTCGATGATCGGCCGGTTGAAGCCCTGGCCAATCACCTGGCCATGCTGCACCAGCACCGCCCCCACCGGTACCTCGCCCAGCGCTGCACCCTCGGCTGCCAGGGACAACGCCAGGCGCATGAATTCCTGATCGCGGCTGCGATCGATAATCTGCGGGCGCATCACACCACCGCGATAGCGGCCATCAGGCCGGTTTCCATGTGGTCGATGACGTGGCAGTGGAACATCCAGGTGCCGGGGTTATCCGCCACCAGGGCCACCTGCGCGCGCTCGTTCTTGCCCAGCAGGTAGGTGTCGGTGAACCACGGTTCCTTGATGTCGTGCCGGTTGGAGGCGAGCACCTTGAAACTCATGCCATGCAGGTGGATCGGGTGCTGGTACTGGGTCATGTTCTTCAACTCGAAGATGTAGCTTTTGCCTTTTTGCAGCGTGGCGATGGGGCGGTCGGCGCAGGTCTTGTCGGTGATGTCCCAGGCTTGGCCGTTGATTTGCCAAAGGCTCGGTGGCTTGTCCTGGTCGGTGGTGACCGAAACCTTCGCCGCCCATTCGAAATTGAAGTTGAGCTTCTCGGCATTCTCCAGGTCCGGTTCGGCTATCGGGTTGGCCGGCAGCGCTGGCGGCCAGTCCCCCGGGGCATCGGTACTGGCCACCGAGCGCAGGGTGCCCAGGCGCACGAAGCCATCGCGCAGGGAAATTTCCTCCCCCGCCTGGGGAATGCGGATAGCCAGGCAGATGCGCATGCCAGGGCCGAGCCAGTACTCGTCCTCCAGGGGGCGAGGGGTCACCGGGTTACCATCGAGCGCGTAGATCCGGGCCTCGCAGTTGCCCTTGAGGTTCACCCGGTAAGTCCAGGTGTTGTCCAGGTTCAGCAGACGCACGCGCACCACCTGCCCGGCCGGCAGTTCGGTGACCGCGTCGGCCTGGCCATTGATGGTGATCAGGCGCCCGGCGGTGCCGTTGCGCGCGGCCTCGCGCGGGATACTGAACGGCAGCCAGCCACCCTCCTCGTCCACGTGCCAGTTCTTCAGGCTGAGTGTGCGCTCATGCCGGAAGCCGGTGGGCTCGCGCTCCTCGACGATCAGCGGGCCGACCAGGCCACGGCCCAGCTCTTCGGAACTGCTGACATGAGGGTGGTACCAGTAGCTGCCCGCATCCGGTACGCGGAACTTGTAGTCGAAGTACTCGCCTGGCTTGACCGGCAGTTGCGACACATAAGGCACGCCGTCCATTTCCAGCGGCAGGCGGATACCGTGCCAGTGGATGGTGGTTTCCACCGGCAGGTGGTTGATGAAGCGCACCCGCAGCCAGGTGCCTTGGCGCACACGCAATTCGGTGCCCGGTGCAGAGGGCCCGAACGCCCAGGCCTCGGTCTTGAAGCCCGGCACCAGCTCGACGTCAAGCGGCGCGGCGATCAGCTCGTAGTCATGGCCGGCGTTGTCGTCCTCGACCTTGCCCAGCCAGTAACGCGCCGCGCCACCGGCGCCCAGGCCAACCACAACCAGGCCGGTCAGGCCCTTGAGCATTTGTCGACGGGTGAAGGACATCGGTGCGGGTACCTCGTGTTCGGTGCGATCAAGCTGCCAGCCTCGGCTGACGATGAAGGGCGAATACGATACACCTGCAAATGGGAAATATTAAGTGAAGTCTCTAGAGACCCTGGCGTTCCGCTTCCATGGCGCCGCCACACAACTGATTGAACCACTGCCGGTCATGGTCGCCAGGTTGGCGCATGGCAGCCTGCAGCAGTGCACCGTCCAGCCTGATGCGAAGGTTGTCGAGGCGCGCAGCCAGTGGCGGATGGGAGTCGAATGGATGGGGCATGGTCAGGCCCAGCACGTCCTCATCCAGGCGCAACGGCACGCGCTGCAAATGCCGGGGCAGCGCTGCCAGCAGGCCTTGGCCGCCGCACTCGTGCAGCAAGGCATCGACCACGCTGCTCAGGGCGATCGCCCGCAACAACGCCTGCATGAACAGCTCCGGCCCGGCCACTTCGGCACCGGCCCGGTCAGCCAGCAATTCCTGCTCACGCCCCCAGTGATGGACCGCGACCTGAAAATGGTGCAGGAACTGACCGGCTGCCCATACCACCGGGCGAGCGACCCAGGCGGCGCCGCGCTCAGCGTCGACCAGAGTCGAGAACTGGGCGCACATCAAGCTGAAGCGTGCGTTGGTCGCACTGCCCTGCTCCGTGTCGCGGCTGCGAAAATGGCCAAGCTCATGGCCAATGATCGCGGCGGCTTCCCGCTGGCTCAAGGCGCCGAGACACGGTAACGACAGATACAAGGTTCGGCCATTGAGTACCGACTGACAGGGCTGCAGCACGACTGGAACGCTGGTGACGAAAAAGCTTTGGTCGATGCCGACCACGATATTGTCCGGTACTGGCGCATGCAACTGCGCGGCCAGGCCCTCGACCCATTGCCAGAGCGCCGGAGCCCTCTGCCGGTGAAGCTGTCGGCCGAGAAAGCTCGCGTTGGACGCGCCGATGCGCGGCCATTGCTGGCGCATTCGCCAGGCCGTACGCAGGCACACGAGCAGTAATGACGCTAGCGGCAGCACCACGATCAGCACGGTAACCCCGCCCTGTGCCGCATGGCTGAAGCCGGCGCTGACTTCATACAGCAGCAGAAGGCCCAACGAGCCAGCCAGCAGCCCCATGTAGACGCTTAGCCAACGCCCCAGCACCCGCCAGCTGGCGGTCATGCGCTGGTGCAGGTAATGCGCCGAGCGCAGGGCCCGCCAGGCGTCGTACCTGAGCCTGAGCCAAGCGCCGATGCCAGCGACCAGCGCGCCCCATGCCAGCCAGCCGCCGACACCGGCCAGCGTTCTACGCACGCTAAGCCAGTGGCGGTCGGTATCGAGCTCATCCAACTGCCGTTGCAGCACTTCACGCGTGTCCAGGCGCCCTGCCAGTTCCTTGCGCGCCGCCCAAGGCAGTGTGCGCAACAAGTCCTCGCTGGGCGTTGCCAGCCACTGCCGGATGATCCCCGCCTGCTCTTGCGCCGTCTCGGCCCGCCATTGCTGCACGCCGCCCCAGCCGACCAGCAGCAACGGCAACAGCAGCATGACCAGGCCCCAACCCAGGCGCCTCATTGCAGCGCCCCGCTATACATCTACCTGCATCAACTCCAGTTGCCGTTGTGCATGGGCCGAATTGCGGTAGGCCGCCAACAGCTCGAGCACTTCGTCGTTCCCCAGCTTGCGACCCTTCAAGGCCAGGCCGGCAGACATGATGCGAATCTGCGGTCGCGGCTTTTTCAGGGCCATCGCCTGGTTTCCGAAAAACTGCAGCTTGACCACGCGATGCTTAGGCAGCACAGCTTCGCTGCTCATCTCCAGCGTCTGCACCATGACCAGGCCTTCGTCCTTTACCGCGATGTCCTCGACTTCAGCCATGTCGACAGGGGCGTCCAGGGTATCGACGAACAGCTGTCGGCGAGTCAGGCGCATGAACACCTGCGTGCCCGCGTTGCGGTGCTGCCAGGTCACCGCGGCCGCCATGCACACCACGAACAGCACCAGTGCGACCGCGCCCAGGCGTTGCGGGTTGAACGTGGCGACCAGCAGAATCAGGGCGCCCACCAGCAGTATCGGCCCCCAGACCTTGTAACGCCGGGAGTTGGTGAATTCGCTTTGCTCCGGGACGCGCTCGATTACCTGTTTGAGTTCGGCAACCACCCGCTCGCGCTGGGCGGCACGGGCTTGCTCATAGTCTTCGCCAAGCGCGCCGGAAAGGTCGGCCAGCGGATCGTCGGGTTTAGCCATGATCAGATGTGCTCCCCGTTCACCGCTGCTTGGCCAGATAATCGGTCAGAAAAGCCTGCGCATCACCTTGGCGCGACAGCCCCTCGGAGTAGCCAACCGGCAAAGGTTGCGGCTCACCCGGCAGGTAGAGCTCGCCGCCCCAGCCGCCCTGCACGATCAACACGACAAACTTGTTGCCATCGACCGTCGTCCAGTAGCGGGTGTCCTTGGCGGTTTTCTCGACCTGCATTTTCTGAATGCGCATGTTCCAGTCGTGATCGACGCCTTCGACCTGGACCAGCGCCTCATTGGCGGCCCGCTCGCCAATGCGCAGCGTCCATACCTTGACGCCCTCGGTGCCCATATAGGCCTTGACCTGTTCGGCTACTGCAGGCCGTTGTTCGGCATGTGCCTGGCCTAGCCAAAGCGTGAGCGATGCCACCAGCAAGGCAGCCCATTTACGATAAGCGAACATTTTTTCCACCATGATGCGAAACGATCGATCATTGAAGACAGCTACGCCGGCACTGCCAACCCCTGTGGCCGGTTCGCACAAAAGATGGGCCGCCGCGCACAATGGCTGTTGCCAAAAATGTGCGCGCGTTACCATTTACGCTCATGTCGCCGCCAACCAAGGACGTAGCGCCCATGCGATCGACCAGCCCCTACCTGGACACCTCCTTTTCCTTCGACAGCCCCGGCTCGCTCGCCGACGCCGGCGTGTTGGACAGCGGCAAGGCGCAGATCATGGGGCGTGCAACCGGGCATTATCGGGCGCAGACCGTGCACGCGGGGCTGCAGTACTTCGATTGCAACCTACAGTTTCCCGAACCGTTGCAAATCGACAAACTGCTGCCGCAAAGCCTGTGCATCGTCCACGTGTTCGACGGTGCCTGGCAGCACAAGGTCGACGGCACGCTCAACCATTACGCCCCCGGCCACTTGCACCTGCTGGGCCTGGGCGAAAGCCTGGAAGCGCAGGACCAGTTGCCTGCAGACAGCCATGCGCGCATGGCTGGCGTGCGCATTGCCGGCGACTACCTGCATGAGCTGGCGCGGGACGATGCGCAATTGCTACCCCTGCTGGCCTTGACCGCAGACGGCATGCGCTTCGATCAACTCCCCCAATGCCCCGCCGTCAGCCGCTTGCTGCAGCAGCTGTACCTGTCACCCTATACCGGTGGGCTACGGCGCCTGCATTGCGAAAGCCTGAGCGTGGCCGTGGTGCTGGAGCTGGCGCGCCACTTGATCGGCCCTGTACAAGGCACGAAAAACCCGGACCGCGGGCTGCGCGACCTGGCCATCGAAGCGCGGCGCCTGCTCGACACCCAATTGGCCACCCCACCCACCGCCGCCAGCCTTGCACGCCAACTGGGCGTGGGCGAGACCACCTTGCGCCGGGCGTTCCGCGACGAATTCGGCCGGCCAATGCTGCAGTACGTGCGCCAGCACCGCCTGGAGCAGGCCCGCACCCTGCTGCTGGAAAGGCGCTGGCAGGTGTCGCAGGTGGCCTACCAGGTCGGTTATGCCAACCCTGCCAATTTCTGCCATGCCTACAAGGCCTATTTCGGCCACCCGCCTGGCAGCGAATAGCAGGTTTTCCCAGGCAAAAGAAAAGGGCCTGCAATGCGGCCCTTTTCGTTCAACGCCAGAGAGGCATCATTCCCACTCAATCGTCGCCGGCGGCTTGCTCGACACGTCATAGGTCACGCGCGAGATGCCGTCGATTTCATTGATGATACGGCCGCTGACGGTTTCCAGCAGCTCGTACGGCAGGTGTGCCCAACGCGCGGTCATGAAGTCCACGGTCTCGACGGCACGCAGGGCCACGACCCAGGCGTAGCGACGGCCGTCGCCGACGACGCCGACCGACTTGACCGGCTGGAACACCACGAAGGCCTGGCTGGTCTTGTGGTACCAGTCGGCTTTGCGCAGCTCTTCGATGAAGATGTGGTCGGCACGACGCAGGATGTCGGCGTATTCCTTCTTCACTTCACCAAGGATACGCACACCCAGGCCCGGGCCCGGGAACGGGTGGCGGTAGACCATGTCGTACGGCAGGCCCAGCTCCAGGCCGATCTTGCGCACTTCGTCCTTGAACAGTTCACGCAGCGGCTCGACCAGCTTGAGGTTCATTTCCTCCGGCAGGCCACCGACGTTGTGGTGCGACTTGATCACGTGGGCCTTGCCGCTCTTGGCGCCAGCCGACTCGATCACGTCCGGGTAGATGGTGCCCTGGGCAAGGAACTGGATGTTTTCCAGCTTGCTGGCCTCGGCATCGAACACGTCGATGAAGGTGCGGCCGATGATCTTGCGCTTCTTCTCCGGGTCGGCTTCGCCTTCCAGGTTGTCGAGGAACTGCTTTTCAGCGTCGGCGCGAATGACCTTGACGCCCATGTTCTCCTTGAACATGGCCATCACCTGGTCACCTTCGTGCAGGCGCAGCAGGCCGTTGTCGACAAATACGCAGGTCAGCTGGTCGCCGATGGCGCGGTGCAGCAGCGCGGCAACCACCGAGCTGTCGACGCCGCCAGACAGGCCCAGCAGGACGTTGGCCGAACCCACTTGTGCACGCACCTGGGCGATGGCGTCTTCAACGATGTTGGACGGGGTCCACAGGGCTTCGCAGCCACAGATGTCCTGCACGAAGCGGGACAGGATGCGACCGCCCTGCTTGGTGTGGGTCACTTCCGGGTGGAACTGCACGCCGTAGTAGCCGCGGGTGTCGTCGAACATGCCGGCGATCGGGCAGCTTGGGGTGCTGGCCAATACATGGAAATTGCCCGGCATCTGGGTGACTTTGTCGCCGTGGCTCATCCACACGTCCAGGCCCAGTACGCCGTCAGCGTCGATGTGATCTTCGATGCCGTCGAGCAGGCGGCTCTTACCGACCACGTCCACGCGGGCATAACCGAACTCACGCAGGTCGGAACCTTCGACCTTGCCGCCCATCTGTTCGGCCATGGTCTGCATGCCGTAGCAGATGCCCAGCACCGGCACGTTCAGGTCGAATACTGCCTGCGGCGCGCGCGGGCTGTTGGCTTCGTGGACCGATTCGGGGCCGCCGGCGAGGATGATGCCGCGCGGGTTGAATTCGCGGATCGCTTCATCGTCCATGTCGAACGGGTGCAGCTCGCAGTACACGCCGATCTCGCGCACGCGGCGGGCAATCAGCTGGGTGTACTGGGAACCGAAATCGAGGATCAGGATGCGGTGAGCGTGAATGTCGAGGGCCATGACTCAATCTCGTCAGTGGAAATCGGAAACGACGCGGGGCTGTCGTGACAGCCCCGCATCCTTGTAGTGCTGGAAGCCTTAACCTACGCGGTAGTTAGGGGCTTCTTTGGTGATCTGCACGTCATGCACGTGGGACTCGGCCATGCCGGCGCCGGTGATGCGTACGAACTCCGGCTTGGTGCGCATCTCTTCGATGGTTGCGCTGCCGGTGTAGCCCATGGACGAACGCAGGCCGCCCATCAGTTGGTGGATGATCGCCGCCAGCGCACCTTTGTACGGCACACGGCCTTCGATGCCTTCCGGTACCAGCTTCTCGGCACCGGCCGAGGAGTCCTGGAAGTAACGGTCGGACGAGCCTTGCGCCTGTGCCATGGCACCCAGCGAGCCCATGCCGCGGTAGGCTTTGTAGGAACGGCCCTGGAACAGCTCGACTTCACCTGGCGCCTCTTCGGTACCGGCGAACATCGAACCCATCATCACGCAGGAAGCACCGGCTACGATGGCCTTGGACAGGTCACCGGAGAAGCGGATGCCGCCGTCGGCGATCAGTGGCACACCGGTGCCTTCCAGTGCAGCGGCAACGTTGGCGATGGCGCTGATTTGCGGCACGCCGACGCCTGCAACGATACGGGTGGTGCAGATAGAGCCCGGGCCGATACCGACCTTGACCGCGTCAGCGCCGGCTTCGGCCAGGGCCTTGGCCGCAGCGCCGGTGGCGATGTTGCCGCCGATCACCTGCACCTGCGGGTAGGTTTCCTTCACCCAGCGCACGCGGTCGATCACACCTTTGGAGTGACCGTGGGCAGTGTCGACCACCACCACGTCAACCCCGGCAGCAACCAGGGCGGCTACGCGCTCGCCGGTGTCCTTGCCAGTGCCGACGGCAGCGCCGACGCGCAGGCGACCTTGGTCGTCCTTGCTGGCCAGCGGGTAGGCCTTGGCCTTTTCGATGTCCTTGACGGTCATCATGCCCTTGAGGTTGAACTTGTCGTCAACGATCAGGACTTTTTCCAGGCGGTGCTTGTGCAGCAGCTCGCGCACTTCGTTCTTGTCGGCGCCTTCGCGCACCGTGACCAGGCGCTCTTTTGGCGTCATCACGTCGCGGACCTTGGCGTCCAGGCGGTTTTCGAAGCGTACGTCACGGGAAGTGACGATGCCGACCAGGTCACCGTTGGCCAGCACTGGCACGCCGGAGATGTTGTTCAGGCGGGTCAGCTCGAACAGGTCGCGCACGGTAGCGTCGGCGTCGATGGTGATCGGGTCCTTGACCACGCCAGCCTCGAACTTCTTGACCTTGCGAACTTCGCCGGCCTGCTGCTCGATGGTCATGTTCTTGTGGATGATGCCGATGCCGCCTTCCTGAGCCATGGCAATGGCCAGGCGCGCTTCGGTCACGGTATCCATGGCGGCGGAAACCAGCGGAATGTTCAGCTCGATGCCACGAGTCAAACGGGTCTTGAGACTGACTTCATTGGGCAGTACCTCGGAATAGCCAGGTACAAGGAGGATATCGTCGAAGGTCAGGGCTTCTTGGCTGATACGCAGCATCGCGGGGGCTCCCGGGCGGGAAAAATGGAAGCGCGCCATTATACTCATGCACGGCGCGCCGCTCAATGCAAAATAAGGGCCTTCGGTCAGCCGTGTGGCAGTTTTACCTGCACCACCGTCACCGGCTGGTCGAGCCAGTCGGCGAAGCTGTCGAGAAAGGCCTGGGTAAACCCGGCCTCGCCCCAGTTGTTGAAGATGAACCCCAGGTTGGAAAAGGCACATGGCTGCAGGTAAATGAAGCCATTGATGTCATCTTCGAAGCCGCACAGCGGGCAGGTGAAGTTGTCACTGACCGCCGGCATCCATTCTTCCAGGCTTTCGAACAGCGGCTCGCCCACCTCGCGCCGGCACTGCGGGCAGCCGGCTTCTTCAAGAAACCCTTCGGTGGGGGTATAGATGCAACGCTTGAGCATCACTTCCAGGCCGTTGGCCTGCTCGCCAAAAGGCAACAACTCAGGCCGCAGGGCCACCTTGCGGGCGCCTGCCGCCAGGGCGTGGCCCATGCGGTTGCCGGTACGGCCACAGGTGCTCAGCTGCTCCTCGACCACTTTCTCGCGTACCAGCCAGCGCACGATGGCACGGGCGCGGGCTTCGTGCACCGGCACGGTAGACAGCTTGGGAACGATAATGCTCTGGGTGTTCATGAACGGTACAAGCCTGCAAAACTGCGGTAAGGGCGCAATTCTACCGCTCAGGCGCCGAGGTAGCGACCGATCAGCGCCAAGCCGCTGGCCAGCACCAGCCAGGTGACCAGGCGCACAAAGGCTTCGCGCGACAGCCTGTGGGTCAGCCCACGGCCGACCCACAAGCCGATGAACATGACCGGCAGCAGGCATGCAGCCAGCAAGAGCAGGCTCTGGTCGGCGTAAACACCGGCGACCAGGAACAATGCCAGGCGCACCACCGTGCTGCAGCTGATCAGCGCGCTCTGGGTGGCGTGCACCTGTTCCTTTCGTTCCAGGCGTGCACTCAGGTACAGCGCATAAAGAAAACCGCCGCTGCCGAACAGCGCCCCGAACAGCCCGCCTGCCGTACCCATTGGCACTGCCCAGAAACCCGACAGGTTCGCCGGCCGTACTCTGACCGACAGGCTATACAGCGCGTAGGCCGTAACGAACAGGCCCATCAACAGCAACAGCACGTCAGACTGCAAACGCAGCAGGAACACCACGCCCAACGTGCAGCCCAGGGCCATGAACGGCAACAGCCGCAGCAACTCGCCGCGCACCACATCACGGCGCGAAGGCAGCAAGTTGCCGAAGGCGGCGACAAAATCGAGCAACACCAGCAGCGGGATGATCCGTGACAACGGCATGAAATGGATCAGCACCGGGCCCGCCACCAGCGCCGTACCGAAACCGGCAATGCCAAAGACGACGTAGGCCACGCCGACGCCGAGCAGGATGGGCAGCCAGTCAAGGCCGGTGAGCGACAGTTCAGTGAGCATGGCAGCAGTTCCAGGGAGCATAGGCAAAGGTTAGCCAGCTGAGAGCCATGCCGACTAATATGGCTTTATCGCCAAAGCCATCTCGAAAAGGCATGACATGACGTCCCTCCGCCAGTTGCGTTACTTCGTGGAAATCGCCGAGTGCGGCAGCTTCAGCAGTGCCGCTGAACGCCTGTTCATCGCGCAGTCGGCACTCAGCCGGCAGATCAAGGAGCTGGAGCAGCAACTGGGCACGCCATTGTTCGAGCGCACCGCCCGCCTGCCGCGCCTGACCCCGGCCGGCCAGGCGTTGCTGGAGCGGGCACGGCGCCTGCTGGCCGACCTGGCGCAGGCAGAGCGGGTGACCCGCGATATTGGCCAAGGGTTGCAAGGCAGCTTGCGCCTGAACCACTCCAGCACCGTCCCGTTGACCGGCCCGCTGCTGGCGCGTTTGAGCGGTTACCTGCACGCTAACCCGGGGGTTGCACTGGACATCGCCCAGCAGTCCTCGGAGGCCCAACTGGAAGACATCGCGGCGGGGCGGCTGGATATCGGCCTGTTGCGCTTGCCGGTGCTGCGCCAGCATGAAGGCGTGGTGCTGCATGAACTGTTCAGCGAGCCCGTGCTGCTTGCGGTGGCGGCCGGGCATCCGTTGGCCGGTGTGGCGCAGGTGGCGCTGCAGCAGTTGCGCGACGAGCGCTTCATTTCCATTCCGCACCGTGAGCGCGGCGGGCTGAGCTACCTGGCGGCCTCGTTGTGCATGGATGCGGGCTTTTTCCCACAGGCGGCGCAGGTGCTGTCGCGCAAAACGACCCAGCTGCAGCTGATCCAGGCAGGTTTTGGCGTGGCGTTGCTGCCGCAATGCATGCGCGACATTGCGCCGGCCTCGGTCAGTTTCGTCACCCTGGAGGGGGGCCGGGAAAGTACCGTGGCCCTGGCGTGCCGGCGCGATGCAGAGCAATTGGTGCGCCAGTTCGTGGCCGCGATGAAAGATCACGGCTAGCCCGCAACGCCCGGTAAGGTATGATGCCGGCCATGATCAGAGACCCTTTCGAACGACTCGGCCTGGACCGCGAGGTCCTGACGGTCAGCCAACTCAACGGCCGCGCCCGCGTGCTGCTCGAAGACGTGTTCCGCAGCGTGTGGGTGGAAGGCGAGATTTCCAACCTCGCCCGCCCGGCGTCTGGCCACATGTACTTCACCCTCAAGGACAGCGGTGCCCAGGTACGCTGCGCCCTGTTCCGGCAGAGCGCCACGCGGGTGCGCCAAGCGCTGCGCGATGGCCTGGCGGTGCGGGTGCGGGGCAAGGTTTCGCTGTTCGAGGGCCGGGGTGATTATCAGCTGATTCTCGACACCGTCGAGCCGGCGGGGGATGGCGCGCTGCGCCTGGCATTCGAGGCCTTGAAGGAAAAGCTCGGTGCCGAAGGGCTGTTCAGCGCCGAACGCAAGAAGCCCTTGCCTGCCCACCCGCAACGCATCGGTATCATCACCTCCCCCACCGGCGCGGTGATCCGCGACATCATCAGTGTGTTCGGCCGCCGCGCCCCGCAGGTGGAACTGAACCTGATTCCCACGGCTGTACAGGGCCGCGAGGCCATCGCACAGATCGTGCGTGCCATCCGCCTGGCCGACGGCCTTGGCTTTGATGCGCTGATCTTGGCCCGTGGTGGCGGCTCGCTGGAAGACCTGTGGTGCTTCAACGAAGAAGCCGTGGCCCGCGCCGTGGCTGCCTGCGTCACACCGATTGTCAGCGCAGTCGGCCATGAGACCGATGTGTCCATCAGCGACTTCGTGGCAGACGTTCGCGCCCCCACTCCGTCTGCCGCCGCAGAGTTGCTGGCGCCCGACAGCAGTGGTATTCGCCAACGCCTGGACGGGCTGCAGCGGCGCTTGTTGCTGCGCATGCAGAACCGCCTGAGCCATGACCGCCTGCGCCTGGACTCGCTGACCAGGCGCCTGCGCCACCCGGGCGAGCGCTTGCGCCAGCAGGCCCAGCGCCTGGACGACCTGGACATGCGCCTGCGCCGGGCGTTCCTGCTCAGCCTCAACCAGCGCCGTGAGCGTCTGGCGCGGGCAGAAACCCGCCTGGCTGCGCAACACCCGGGGCGCAACCTGAAACTGCTGGCCCAGCGCCTGGACAGCCTGGCCGAGCGCCTGCCACGGGCCATGCGCGAACTGCTCAAGGACCGCCGCCAGCGCTTCCAGGCCCAGTTGCAGACGCTGCAGGTGGTCAGCCCGCTGGCCACACTGGCGCGCGGCTACAGCATCCTGCTCGACGACCAGGGCCAGGCGATTCGCAGCGCCGAACAGACCCGCAACGGCCAACGCCTTACGGCACGCCTGGCCCAGGGCGAGCTGCTGGTGCGCGTGGAAGACAATCACCTGACTCCGGTCACCCTTTCGCTATTGGACTGACACATGCCCCGCCTGCTTGCCACCCTGTTCGCCCTTTCCCTGTTACTGCTGGCCGGCGGCGCCCAGGCCAGTTACATCACGCGTGCGCTGAACAAGCCGGTGCCCGGCGGCGTGGCGGTGGTCAACCTCGGCCCTGCCGCCAGCGCCCCCGAAGCGCGCTTCGACGGCAAGCCGGTGCTGGTGGTCAAGGAGCAGGAGAACTGGTTGGCCATTGTCGGAATCCCGCTGACCCAGAAGCCGGGTACTGCCGTGCTCAGCCAAGGCGGGCGCAACCTGCCGTTCAGCGTGGGTAGCAAAAAGTACCCCGAACAGCGCATTACCCTGAAGAACACCCGCCAGGTCAACCCGAACCCCGCCGACCTCAAGCGCATCGACCGCGAGCTGGCTGAGCAGATCAAGGCCTACCGCAGTTTCAGCCCAGCCCTGCCCAGCAACCTGATCCTCGACAAGCCGGTCAACGGCCCGCTGTCGAGCAAGTTCGGCGTGCGTCGCTTTTTCAATGGCGAGGAACGCAACCCGCATGCCGGGCTGGACTTCGCGGTGCCGGCAGGTACGCCCATCAAGACCCCGGCCAATGGCAAGGTGATTCTGGTGGGGGATTACTTCTTCAATGGCCGTACGGTATTCGTGGACCACGGCCAGGGCTTCATCAGCATGTTCTGCCACATGTCGAAGATCAATGTGCAGGTGGGGCAGCAACTGCGCCGGGGCGAGGTAGTCGGGCGCGTGGGCTCAACCGGCCGGGCTACCGGGCCGCACATGCACTGGAACGTGAGCCTGAACGATGCGCGGGTGGATCCGGCGATTTTCATCGGCGCGTTTCAGCCCTGAGACAGCAGCGCCAGCCTCGCCGACAAGCCCCGCCTCCACAGCGTTCCTGCCCTGTGACAGTGCTGTGGAAGCTGGCTTGCCGGCGATGAGGCGAGAATAGGTCAACGGGGTTCCACTGTGTTGCGCCAGCTAAAACTACCGCGCAACAATGAACAACCCCACGGGTGAATCCAGCCATAAAATCTCGCTCATACGCTTTTTTTAAGCATTCCTCTCAATTTTTTCCGAACGCTTGCCATCCCCCACCCCACTGGTTAAGTTTGAAGGCATGAAAACCTTCAGCACCCTCATCCTGCTCCGACAACATCGCAGCCTCAGCCTGGTCAGCGCACGACTACCAGGCTGAATCGCGTCGCCTCGCCTCTTCATCTTGTTATCGCTCGGCAGGCCCGATTTCGGCCGCACACAAAAGGATTGCTTCCATGTCCATGCTCAAAGACCCTTCGAAAAAATACCGCGCCTTCCCGACTATCGACCTGCCTGACCGCACCTGGCCGTCGAAGACCATCACCGCAGCGCCCATCTGGTGCAGCTCCGACTTGCGTGATGGCAACCAGTCGCTGATCGAGCCGATGGATTCGGAGAAGAAACTGCGCTTCTGGAAGACCCTGGTCCAGGTGGGCGTGAAGGAAATCGAAGCGGCGTTCCCGTCTGCCTCGCAGACCGATTTCGACTTCGTGCGCACCCTGATCGAAGACGGCCACATCCCGGACGACACCACGATCCAGGTGCTCACCCAAGCCCGTGAAGACCTGATCGCGCGCACCTTCGAGTCGCTGCGTGGCGCGAAAAAGGCCATCGTCCACCTGTATAACGCCACCTCCCCGGCGTTCCGCCGCATTGTCTTCAACCAGGACAAGCAAGGCGTGAAAGACATCGCGGTGAATGCCGCCAAGCTGTTCGTCAAGTATGCCGCCCAGCAGCCCGAAACCCACTGGACGTTCCAGTACTCGCCAGAAACCTTCAGCGCGACCGAAATGGAATTCGCCAAGGAAGTGTGCGACGCGGTCATCGAGGTGTGGAACCCGACGCCAGAGCACAAGGTCATCCTCAACCTGCCGGCCACCGTGGAAGTCTCCACGCCGAACATCTACGCCGACCAGATCGAATGGTTCTGCCGCAATGTCAGCCGCCGCGACAGCGTGATCATCAGCCTGCACTGCCACAACGACCGTGGCACCGGCATTGCCGCCACCGAACTGGGCCTGATGGCCGGCGCCGATCGCGCCGAAGGCTGCCTGTTCGGCAACGGCGAGCGGACCGGCAACGTCGACCTGGTGACCTTGGCACTGAACCTGTACACCCAAGGTATCGACCCGCTGCTGGACTTCTCCGACATCGACGGCGTGCGCAAGGTGGTCGAAGAGTGCAACCAGCTGCCCGTGCACCCACGCCACCCTTATGTCGGCGACCTGGTACACACTGCGTTCTCCGGCTCGCACCAGGACGCCATCCGCAAGGGCTTCGCCAAGCAGCAGGAAGGCGAGCTGTGGGAAGTGCCGTACCTGCCGATCGACCCGGCCGATATCGGCCGCAGCTACGAGGCGGTCATCCGCGTCAACAGCCAGTCGGGCAAAGGCGGCATCACCTACCTGCTCGAGCAGGAGTACGGTATCAGCCTGCCGCGCCGCATGCAGATCGAGTTCAGCCAGGTTGTGCAGGGTGAAACCGACCGTTTGGGCCTGGAAATGACCGCTCAGCAAATCTACAGCCTGCTGCACAAGGAATACCTGCAGGCCAACGCGCCATACGCCCTGGTCAGCCACCGCCTGCAGGAAGAAAACGGCCACAGCGCCGTGGAAGTGGAAGTCGCCGGCGAAGGCGAAACCACCCTGCACTGGCGCGGCAAGGGCAATGGCGCCCTGGAAGCCCTGGTTGCCGGCCTGCCGGTTGCCGTGGAAATCATGGACTACAACGAGCACGCGATTGGTGCTGGCACCAACGCCAAGGCGGCGGCCTACATCGAGTTGCGCGTGGCCGGTGGCCGCCCGGTGCACGGTGTGGGTATCGACGAAAACATCACCACCGCCAGCTTCAAGGCACTGTTCAGCGCCCTGAACCGCTCGCTGAGCCAGCAGGAAGCCAAAGCGGCCTGAGCCCTGCCTGCTGAATGAGAAAGCCCGCATCGTTTGATGCGGGCTTTTTTGTTGGCCTTGTACTGGCCCTATCGCTGGCAAGCCAGCTCCCACGGGGATCGCATCAGGGCTGACAGGTGTTTGCCACAAGGTATGCAGCGCCTGTTAGAGCGAGCGCCGCCCGCGCGGCGCATCGCGAGCTGCGCTCGCTCCTACGTTTGTTTCGGGCCAGTAACCCCTGTGCCAGATGCGCGCGGCCGCCTTGTTCGTACGACGCGATTTTGAGGCATGCTCCAAGGCGTTCGCGCGCAAATCCCACAGGAATAATTGGCCCGAAACAAACGTAGGAGCGAGCGCAGCTCGCGATGCGCCGCGCGGGCGGCGCTCGATCTCACAGGCGCTGAAGATGCTGCGGCTACCCTTGCCAGGAACCATAGAATCTCCCACAGGGTACTGCACAGGCTTCGAGTTCTGCGGTATTCCCGTGGGAGATCACACAGCCCTAAGGGCTGCGCTGTCGCGCAGAGAACTCGATCCATAAGCCCGGCGCTGCAAGAAAGCCAGGCAAAAAAAAGGGGCGCCGACCAAGCGCCCCATAAGCCGTAAAGCACACAACAAATTCAGTTGGCGTCCACTAGCGCCATCGCCTCGGCACTGCACGCTTCAATCCGCGCCCAATCGCCATTCTTGATCCAGCTGCTGTCGAGCATCCAGGTGCCCCCTACACACATCACGTTGGGCAAGGCCATGTAATTGCGCACATTGGCCGGGTTCACACCACCGGTTGGGCAGAAGCGGATATCGCCGAAAGGCCCGCCGAACGCCTTGATCGCCGCCACGCCACCGCTGATCTCCGCAGGGAACAGCTTGAAGCGACGGTAGCCCAAGGCATACCCCAGCATGATTTCAGACGGCGTGCTGATGCCTGGCAGCAGCGGGATCTCGCTGTCCACCCCGGCCTGGAGGAGCTCCGGGGTAATGCCTGGGGTGACGACAAATTGCGCACCTGCGGCTTCAACGGCGGCGAACATACCGCGGTCCAGAACAGTGCCGGCGCCCACGCAGAGCTCCGGGCGCTGCTTGCGCAGTACCTCGATGGCCTTCAGCCCAAGCGCTGAGCGCAAGGTCACTTCGAGGGTACGGATACCGCCAGCAGCCAATGCGTCAGCCAGCGGCAGGATGTCTTCCTCACGGGCGATGGTGATCACCGGCAGGATGCGCGCCTTTTCGCAAATGGCGTCGATCCGCGCGGCTTTGTCGGCCATCGAGAGCTTGGACTGTGGGCGTTCAAGGGTGGTCATGACTGTGGATCCTTGGCTCATGGGCACCAGTAGATGTCCAGGGGGGCGTGAAGAAAAGCGCGAATCGGCATTTCGGTAAGGTCGTTGCCAGCCAGCGCGGCGCGCAGGGTGGCGAGTTTGCCCTGGCCCTGCACGGCCAGCGCGGTAAAGCCGGCACTGGCCAGCAAAGCGCGGGTCATCGACAGGCGCTGGTGCGGCACGCTGGGCGCCAGCAACGGCAGGCAGCGACGTTTGCTAGCCAGGTCCAGGCCTGCTTCCAAGTTGGGACTGGCCGGGAACAGCGAAGCGGTATGGCCATCGTCCCCCATGCCCAGCACCAGCACGTCGATCTGCGGCAGCTCGGCCAACGCCTGGTCGGCCATGAGTGCGGCGGCGTCGAGGTTTTCCGCCTGCTGGTACAGGCCAATGAAGCGGGCCTTGGCCGCATTACCCTGGAACAGGTGACGGGCCAGCAGGCCCGCATTGCTGTCGGCGTGCTCTACCGGCACCCAGCGTTCGTCGGCCAGGCTGACGGTGACCTTGGCCCAGTCCAGCGCTTCGCTGGCCAGTTTTTCCAGAAATGGCACCGGGCTGCGGCCACCGGACAACACCACGCAGGCATGCCCTTTGGCAGCGACCGCCGCGCGCAGGCGCTCGGCCACGTCGTGGGCCTGCGTGGCGGCCAGCGCCTCGGCGTCTGCCAACTCGTGTACGTTCACGACCGCTGGCAGTTTCAGTTCAGATATCCCCATACCACGCCCTCCCATCGCGTGTGATCAGTGCAATCGAGCTCATCGGCCCCCAGGAGCCGGCCGCGTATGGCTTGGGCGCATCGCCCGCATTACGCCAGCCGGCGATCAACTGGTCGCACCACTTCCAGGCATACTCGATTTCATCCTTGCGCACGAACAGGTTCTGGTTGCCTCGCATCACTTCGAGCAATAGCCGCTCGTAGGCATCCGGAATCCGCGCACTGCGCCAGGTATCGGAAAAATTCAGTTGCAGCGGGCCACTGCGCAGTTGCATGCCCTTGTCCAGCCCCTGCTCCTTGGTCATCACCCGCAACGAAATGCCTTCGTCCGGCTGCAGGCGGATGATCAGCTTGTTGCCCACCTGCAAACGCTGTTCCGGGGCGAAGATGTAGTGCGGGGTTTCCTTGAAGTGGATAACAATCTGCGACAGCTTCTGCGGCATGCGCTTGCCGGTACGCAGGTAGAACGGCACGCCCGACCAACGCCAGTTGCGAATGTCGGCACGCAGGGCGACGAAGGTTTCGGTATCGCTCTGCGCGTTGGCATTGTCTTCTTCCAGGTAGCCCGGTACCGGCTTGCCGTCGCTGTAGCCGGCAATGTACTGGCCGCGCACCACGCGGGTGCTCAGGGCGTCGCCCGTGATCGGTGCCAGTGCCTTCAACACCTTCACCTTTTCGTCGCGGATGGCATCGGCAGACAAGTCGCTGGGCGGGTCCATGGCGATCAGGCACAGCAGCTGCAGCAGGTGGTTCTGGATCATGTCGCGCAGTTGCCCGGCCTTGTCGAAGTAGCCCCAGCGGCCTTCGATACCGACCTTTTCGGCAACGGTGATCTCCACATGGGAGATGGAATTCTGGTTCCACTGGGTTTCGAACAGGCTGTTGGCAAACCGCAGGGCAATGAGGTTCTGCACGGTCTCCTTGCCCAGGTAGTGGTCGATACGGTAGACCCGGCTTTCCGGGAAGAACCGGGCGACAGCGTCGTTGACCCGGCGTGACGATTCCAGGTCGTGGCCAATGGGTTTTTCCAGCACTACCCGGGTGCGCGCCACCAGGCCGGCCTTGTCGAGGTTCTCGCAAATGGCCCCGTATACAGCCGCGGCGGTGGCAAAGTAGGCGATCAACGGCAACTCGCCGGGCAACTGCTCGGCCAGCGCCTGATAGCCTTCAGGCTGCAGGAAGTCCAGGTGCAGGTAGCTCAGCCGGGCGAGGAAGCGCCCCAGTGCAGCAGGCTCGATATCGGCCTCGGGCACATGCCGGCGCAGGTGCGCTTCGATTTGATCCAGGTGCGCCTGCGCGCTGCCGGCCTCACGCGCCAGCGCCAGCAGACGGGTGTCCGGGTGCAGCAGATTGGCGCGGTCAAGTTGGTACAGCGCAGGAAACAGCTTGCGCAGCGCCAGGTCGCCGAGGGCGCCAAACAGGGCAAAGGTGCAAGGTTCGACACTGATTGCAGCCATGATGTTGGTTCTTTCCTAAAGTTGGTCTAGGAATACCGCTTTCACATACGGTTTTCAAGTGTAAATGTAGTAAAAACCACAACATTACACACAAGTGTTACAGACAAGTGGTACACCAACCGCACCGACAGTACGATAGACGACCGTGCAAAAAGCCTGCTGCTCCCACAGCCGGCTGTCTTCCCGACCCAAGGACATACCCATGGACCGCGTGCGAAACCTCCTGGAACAGATCCAGGGACGCCTCGACGAGCTGAACAAGGCCGAACGCAAAGTCGCCGAAGTCATCCTGCTCAACCCGCAACAAGCCACCCGTTTCAGCATCGCTGCGCTGGCCCAGGCGGCCAAGGTCAGCGAGCCGACCGTCAACCGTTTCTGCCGCTCGTTCGGCGTCAGCGGCTACCCCGAGCTCAAGCTGCAACTGGCACAGAGCCTGGCCAGCGGCGCCGCCTATGTCAGCCGCGCAGTAGAGGCCGACGATGACCCGGCGGCCTATACCCAGAAAATCTTCGCCAGCGCCATTGCCTCACTCGACAGTGCCTGCCAGCAACTGGACCCGATGCAGGTCAGCCGTGCCGTGGACATGATGATCCAGGCCCGGCAAATCCACTTTTTCGGCCTTGGCGCCTCCGCCCCGGTGGCCCTCGATGCACAGCACAAGTTCTTCCGCTTCAACCTGGCGGTATCGGCCCATGCCGACGTGCTGATGCAGCGCATGCTGGCCTCGGTGGCCCACACCGGTGACCTGTTCGTGATCATTTCCTACACCGGGCGCACCCGCGAACTGGTCGATGTGGCACGCCTGGCCCGCGAAAACGGTGCCTCGGTACTGGGCCTGACTGCCGCCGGCTCGCCCCTGGCCAACGCCTGCAGCCTGAGCCTGCATATCCCGCTGCCCGAAGACACCGACATCTACATGCCAATGACCTCGCGCATCATTCAGCTGACCGTGCTCGATGTCCTGGCTACCGGCATGACCCTGCGCCGTGGCGTTGATTTCCAGCCGCACCTGCGCAAGATCAAGGAAAGCCTGAACGCCAGCCGCTACCCGATCGAGGACGACGAACTCAACTGAGCCGGTGCGCCTGCAAACGCAGGTGGGCACGCTGCCCCGGCGCCAGGCTCAGGCCCTCGCCGCTGCCACTGGCCGCCTCGACGCAGACAAAGCCCTGGCATTCCCGCCCGGTCACGCCCATCAACGGGCGATTGCCCGGGTGCCAGACCACCGTGTCGTCGCTGTCGCCCGTGTCGATGCACAGCTCGCGCTGCCAGGCCGGGTCCTGAAGTTGTACCCGCGGCGTGCCCGGGTAGACCTTCTGGCAGCCGCCCTTGAGCTTCAGCGCACCGCCCTCGCGGCAGGCCTGACGGTTGAGCCGGTCATAACCCTGGATATCCTCCAGCCCAGACAGCGCTATCTCGGAAACGTGACTGATACGCCAGTAGGCCAGCAAGGCATGGCTCAACTGGCAGGGTTGGCTGTCCTGGTGCTCGGTGCTCAGGCTCAGCTCCATGCGGCTGCCCAACCGGGCATGCAGGTCGACCTGCCAGTCGCACAGGTCCAATTGCCACTTCAGGCTTACGCCCTCCTCGTCCTCGCGGCTGTCCACCAGCTTCCAGTCCAGCAACCGCGCCCAGCCATGCGCCGGCCACAGGTCTTCGCTGGGGTGGCGGCCATACCACGGCCAGCACACCGGCACACCACCGCGTATCGCCCCCACTTGCGGCCACTGCTCGGCGCACCACAGCCAAGGCCGCTCGCCCGCCGGCTGAAAATGCAGCAGTTGCGCGCCCTGGCGGCTGAATACCGCCTGGCATCGGGGGTGGTCGATGATCAGTACATCGCGCTGCTGGTAACGCTCCCACTCGAATGTCGGCCGCGGCCGCTGCGAGGTGAAGAAGCGATGGAGCGGATGTTCAGGCATGGGTCAGAGCTCTTTTTGTTTGAGGTAGCGCTGTCTCGGCCTATCCCCAACACCCACTGCAGGGCAGTGGGTGCCGGGCGCCGAAAATGGATTGGCGTAAATTTACAACAATTGCCCTCAGAATGACGACTGAATCTTCAAGCCGGCGACCAGCGCATTGTCCACCTGGTCAACCCCACCCGGGCTCTTGATGTACTGCAGGTTGGGCCGCACGGTCAGCCAGTTGGTGACGTGGAAGCCGTAGTACAGCTCGGCGTTGTACTCGGTGCGCTGCAATGGCATGAAGCCTGGGTTGTCGTAATCGTCGATGCCGTTCTGCGCGTTGATCAGCTCGGCACGCTTCTTCACGTCGTCGTTCACATGGATGCGTGCCACGCCAAAGCCGATGTCATCCTTGGGCCGGGCGTCGAACGCGCCTTTGTACACCAACCCCACCTGCTGGTAGTTGTCGACCACGTTGGTGGCCTTGTCGTGCACGGTGAAGTTGGCGAACAGGCTGAGGCCGCGGTTCACATCCCCGGCATGGGCGGTGACCTGCTGCTGCGCCACCACCCACCAGCCATGCTTGCTGGAGTGCGACTTGAACGCGTTGCCGGTGAGACCCTGCGGGTTGCCGTTGACGTCGTCGTAGACATCGTCGGCCTTGGCGGTGCTGTAGTAGTAGCCCAGGCGGTACTCGCCCGGCAGGCCGTTGACCTTGGGTGACCACACCGCCTCCACCGGCAGGATCGCGCCCTTGGTGCCGCTGCCACTGAGTTTGAAGCCGTTGCCGGTTTCCAGGTTGGAGGGGTTCTGCTCGAAGGCACCGACCTGCACGAAGAAGTCCGGGGTAATGTTGTACTTCACCCGCAGCGCCCACTGGCTGACCGGCCAGTTGTACCAGATGCCGCCTACCCAGTTGCCCACCTGCGAACCGCAGAAGGCCAGGTTCTGAAAGTCGCACGGGAAGCTGTTGAAATCCTCACCCGGGCCGTAGCGGCCGACTTTCACATCCAGTGCGCCGTCGAAGTACTTCTGCTTGACCCACATCTGGGTCAGGCGCCAGGTCTGGCCGCGCCCCCACACCTCCTGCACCGAGCTGAACTGCCCGGCGCGCGGGTCGCTGATGCGGTCGTTGGACAGGTTACGGCCGCTACGCTCGGTGATCGCCAGCTTGAATTCGGCATCGTGCCAGCCAAAGATCTTTTGCAGGTCCAGGTGCGCGCCAAGGGCGAACTGGTCGCTGTAGCGCGCGGTTTTGTCGTCGTTGTAGCCGCCATGCAGGTTACCGGCCACTTCACCCACGTAATCGAGGGTGAAATCGTAGCCCTTGTCCAGCAGCTCGGTACGGGTGCCGCCCCAGTCGCCGGTCATCCACTTCGATTCGCTGGAAAATGCCTCGGCAGCTTGTGCACTGGCGCTGCCAACCACGGCGAGCAATGCCAGCGACCCCAATGTCTTGATACGTTTGCGCTGTTCCATCCCTTTGCGTCCTCTTTTTCTTATTGATGATGTAGACGAATTAACGGCCTTTGAAGTGAGCCACGTTGTCCTTGGTGGCTGCGGCAGTGCTGGCCAGGTGCAGCCGCTCGCCGCTGTTGGCGTCGAACAGCAGCACCCGCGCCGGGTCCAGTTGCAGGTTGAGGTTGTCGCCAACCTGGCAGGCCACATCGGGCGCCAGGCGGCAGCACACCTTGGTCTGGTTGAGGGTGACGAACACCAGCAGGTCCGGCCCGGTGGGTTCGGTGACCTGCACTTCGGCACGAATGGCCGGCAGGCCGTTGCCCTCGCTGGCCCCCAGGGCGATCTGCTCAGGGCGGATGCCCAGCAGGATTTCACGGCCATCCTGTTCATTGGCGGCCAGCCCCAAGGGCAGCTCGCAGCGCGCCTGGCCGCTGTCGAGCAGCGCCAGCAGGCGGCCATCCCGTTGCTTGAGGCGGGCCGGAATGAAGTTCATTGGCGGCGAGCCGATGAAGCTGGCGACAAACTGGTTGGCCGGGTCGTTGTAGATCTGTTGCGGGGTACCGAACTGCTGGATGATGCCATCTTTCATCACCGCAACCTTGTCGCCCAGGGTCATGGCCTCGATCTGGTCATGGGTGACGTACACGGTGGTGGTCTTCAGGCGCTGGTGCATCAGCTTCATTTCGGTACGCATCTCGACCCGCAGCTTGGCGTCCAGGTTGGACAGCGGCTCGTCGAACAGGTAGATCTTCGGCCGCCGCGCCAGTGCCCGGCCCATGGCCACGCGCTGCTGCTGGCCGCCCGACAGCTGCGCCGGTTTGCGCGCCAGCAGGTGCTCGATCTGCAGCAGCTTGGCCACCCGCGCCACCTCTTCATCGATTGCCGCCTGCGGCAGCTTGCGGATTTTCAGGCCAAATTCGATGTTTTCGCGCACGCTCATGGTCGGGTACAGCGCATAGGACTGAAACACCATGGCGATGTCGCGGTCCTTGGGGCTCATGCCACTGACGTCCTGCCCGTCGATGAGAATGGCCCCACCGGTGATCTGCTCCAGGCCGGCGATGCAGTTCATCAGGGTCGATTTGCCACAGCCCGACGGGCCAACCAAAATCAGGAACTCGCCGTCGCTGATCGACAGCTGGATGTCCTTGAGGGTATCGGGCAGGCCGGTGCCGTAGGTCTTGTTTACATTGCGCAGTTCGAGCGTTGCCATGACTTACCCCTTGACTGCGCCGGCCGTCAGCCCGCGCACGAAATATTTGCCTGCCACCACGTAGACCAGCAGGGTTGGAAGGCCGGCGATCATCGCAGCCGCCATGTCGACGTTGTATTCCTTGGCGCCGGTGCTGGTGTTCACCAGGTTGTTCAGGGCCACGGTGATCGGTTGCGAGTCGCCGCTGGAAAACACCACGCCGAACAGGAAATCGTTCCAGATCTGGGTGAACTGCCAGATCAGGCAGACCATGATGATCGGCGTCGACATCGGCAGGATGATGCGGCGGAAAATGGTGAAGAACCCGGCGCCATCCAGGCGCGCCGCCTTGACCAGCGCATCCGGGATGCTCACGTAGAAGTTGCGGAAGAACAGGGTGGTGAAGGCCAGCCCGTAGACCACGTGCACCAGCACCAGGCCACTGGTGGTGCTGGCCAGGCCGAGCTTGCCGAGGGTGAACGAGGCCGGCAGCAACACTGTCTGGAATGGCAGGAAGCAGCCGAACAGCAGCAGCCCGAAGAACAGCTGCGACCCGCGGAAGCGCCACATCGACAACACATAGCCGTTCAACGCGCCGATGGTGGTGGAGATCAGCACCGCCGGCACGGTGATCATGATCGAGTTCCAGAAGTAACCGCTGACGGTACCCCAGGCCTTGACCCAGCCAATGCCGGTGATCACCGCGGGCCAGCTCAGCAGGTTGCCGGTGCTGATGTCTTCCGGGGTTTTGAAGCTGGTCAGCAGCATCACCACCAGCGGCACCAGGTACAGCAGCACAGCGATCAGCAACACGCCATGGATGGCGATACGGCCAAGGCTCAGTGCCGGTTTTTCGGCAGGCCTATTCGATGCGCTATGCATGGCGTTTGCTCCGCAGCTCCGAGTACAGGTAAGGCACGAGGATCGCCAGAATCGCGCCCAGCATGAGGATGGCGCTGGCCGACCCCATGCCCATCTGGCCGCGGCTGAAAGTGAACGAGTACATGAACATGGCCGGCAGGTCGGATGAGTAACCCGGGCCACCGGCGGTCATCGCCGCCACCAGGTCGAAGCTCTTGATGGCAATGTGCGAAAGAATCATCAGCGCACTGAAAAACACCGGGCGCAGGCTGGGCAGCACCACTGTCCAGTAAATGCGTGGCAGGCTGGCACCGTCGATCTGCGCAGCGCGGATGATGGATTGGTCAACCCCGCGCAGCCCGGCCAGGAACATGGCCATGATGAAGCCCGATGCCTGCCACACGGCGGCGATCACCAGGCAGTACACCACCCGGTCCGGGTCGATCAGCCAGTCCAGCCGGAAGCCCTCCCAGCCCCAGTCGCGCAGCAGCTTGTCCAGGCCCATGCCAGGGTTGAGCAGCCACTTCCAGGCGGTGCCGGTAACGATCATCGACAGGGCCATGGGGTACAGGTAAATGGTCCGGATAAAACCTTCGCGGCGAATGCGCTGGTCCAGCAATACCGCCAGCAACACGCCAATGGCCAGGCTGATGGCGATGAACAGGCCGCCGAACAGCAGCAGGTTCTTGCTGGCCACCCACCAGCGATCGTTGTCGAACAGCCGGGCATATTGCGCCAGGCCCGCCCACTTGTAGGTGGGCAGGAAGGTCGAGGTGGTGAAGGACAGCACGAATGTCCAGAGGATGTAGCCGTAGAAGCCCACCAGCACAATGAACATGCTTGGTGCCAGCACCAGCTTGGGTAGCCAGCGCTGCAGCGCGTCCAGGGGTGAGGCCCGCAATTGGGCGGTAGTTGTGGTCATGGTTCACCTCAAAGGCGCTGCACTCCGGGTAGGAGCGGCCTTGCGTCGCGATGGGCTGCTGCGCAGCCCTGAGGACTCAAGTTCGACACCTACCTGAAAGATCGAGTGCGCAGGTTTGGGGCTGCTGCGCAGCCCATCGCGACGCAAGGCCGCTCCTACAACGGGACCGCGTCAGCCTTTACTGGGCCGCCTTGATCGCCGCCGCCAGCTTCTTCGCCGCATCGGCCGGGTCGGCCTTGGGGTCGTTGATGTAGTTGGTCACCACATCGAAGAACGCGCCCTGCACGGCCAGCGTGGTGGCCATGTTGTGCGCCATGCTTGGCTGCAGGCCGCCCGTCTTGGCGTCGGCGAGGAAGTCCTTGGCGGAGGTTTGCGCGCAGCTGTCGAAGCCATACTTGCCCATGTTGCCGAGCATGTCGTTACGCACCGGAATCGACCCTTTGTTGATGCTGAAGACCTTCTGGAAGTCCTCGCCCAGCACCTTGCGCGCGATGTCCTGCTGCCCGGCGGATGTTCCGGCGTCGTTCTGCTTGAACACCACCAGCGAGTCGATGTTGTACAGGAAGGCCTCGTCAGTGCCGGGGAATGGGACGCACTGGTAATCCTTGCCGGCGGTTTTCTTCGCCAGGGTCCATTCGCTCTTGGCCCAGTCACCCATGATCTGCATGCCGGCCTTGCCGTTGATGACCTTGGCCGCTTCCAGGTTCCAGTCCTGGCCCTTGCCATCCTGGTCCATGTAGGTGGCGACCTTTTTCAGCTCGGTCAGTGCCTTGACCATTTGCGGGCCAGCCAGGGTGGCGCTGTCGAGGTCGACCAGGGCCTTCTTGTAGCCATCGACGCCCATCACTGCCAGGACCACGTTTTCGAACACGGTGCTGTCCTGCCAAGGCTGGCCGCCATGGGCAAGCGCAATGAAGCCGGCGGCCTTGAGCTTGTCGGCAGCGGCATAGAATTCGTCGAGGGCGCTGGGCGCCTTGTCGATGCCGGCTTTCTTGAAGACTTCGGGGTTGATCCACAGCCAGTTGATACGGTGGATGTTGACCGGCACGGCAACGTAGTCACCGTCGTACTTCACGGTATCGGCGACCTTATTGTCGAGCAGCGAGTCCCACTTTTCTTCCTTGGCCACGTCCTTGAGCACATCGGCATCGAGCAGGCCGGTGGCCGCCCAGTCCTGGATGTCCGGCCCCTTGATCTGCGCCACACCGGGTGGGTTGCCGGCGACTGCGCGGCTCTTGAGTACGGTCATGGCGGTGGCCCCGCCGCCGCCGGCAACGGCGCCGTCCTTCCAGGTGAAGCCGTCTTTCTCGACTTGCGCCTTGAGCACATCGACCGCTGCTTTTTCACCGCCAGAGGTCCACCAGTGCACCACCTCTACACTGCCTTTGCTTTCGGCGGCGCTGGCGCCCAGCGGCAGTAAGGAGGCGAGCGAGATAGCAGCGGCGAGACAGAGTTTGGAATTCATCGAAGCACCTTTCTTGTTGTTATGCGTGCAAGTCAAACGCTTGCGTTGCATGGAGTCTAAACAGCGTGCCCGCCCCGTCAGGTAACGAAGCGATGCGTGAATGTCATCATTTGGTTACATTGCTGCCCAGGTTGCTGGCCAGGCTGGGCGCTAGCGGCAAGCCTGGCAGCAGCAGCGCCTGGTAGGCGTGATAGAGGTCGGGCTTGCCCGGCCAGATGGTCCCGGCCGGCCGGTTGTTGCTATCGAGTTCGTGGTGCCAGCTGCCCGCCACAGGGTCGATGAAGTGGTTGGCGATAAACCCCCAGAGGGTGCGGTACCACTGCTCGTAACGGGCCTCGCCGGTACGCTGCAACAAGGCCGCGGCGGCGGCGCACGCTTCGGCGTGCACCCAGTGCAGGCGCGCATTCACCACCGGGCGGTTGGCCCAGTCCAGGGTGTAGACGAAACCCTCTGCGCCATCGACGTTCCAGGCGTGCTGGCAGGCGGCCTCGAACAGCCCGCTGGCACTTTCTGCCAGCCACTGCGGTGCCGGCAGCCCGGCACGTTGCAGGCTGGCCTCCAGGTGCAGTAGCAAACGCGCCCATTCCAAGGCGTGCCCAGGCGTGGTGCCAAAGGGCCGGAAATGATCGGCGGGGTGGTCGTGGTTGTAGTCCGCCACGGGCTGCCAGTGCACGTCGAAGTGTTCGATCACCCGGTAACCGCTACCGGCGGCATGGGTATGGATGATGCGTTCGGCGATACGCAACGCGCGTTGCAGCCACAGCGTGTTGCCGGTGACATCAGCCAGGGCCAGGAACGCCTCGGTCGCATGCATGTTGCTGTTGGCGCCACGGTACGGCTCGGGCAACTGCCAGGCACGGGAGTAAGCCTCTTGCAGGGCACCTTCGGCTTCGCTCCAGAAATGCCGCTCGATCACCTCGATGGCGTCTGCCAGCAGGCCCCTGGCACCGGCGGCGCCCGCCACCACGGCAGAGCTGGCGGCCAGGGCGACGAAGGCATGCAGGTAGGCGGCCTTGCCGCTGTCCTGCTGGCCATCGGGGTGAGCGAACCAGCCCCCATAGCTGGCATCCTGCATGGCCCCGCGCAGGGCGGCCACGCCGTGCTCGGCGTAGGCCAGGCAGCCTGGAATGCCTTGCAGGTGAGCCAGGGCAAAACAGTGGGTCATGCGCGCCGTGTTCATGGTTTCGGCGCGGGCACCAGCGGCGAGTTGGCCTTTGGCATCCAGGTTGCCGAAGCCGTCCGGGCGTTTCGCGGCTTTGGCAAAGGCCAGCAGCCGCTGGGCCTCGGCCAGGCGCCAGGCCGTATGAGCCGGGGCTTTCAGCCAGCTGGTGGAGGGCAGGAGGTGGGTAATCATGAGCCAGCTTTATCCTTGCCAGTCGTGTGCGAATTCTAGCCAGCGGGGTCGAGGCAGATGTCACGAAGGAGGCTGGGATTGTCACTGGGCAGTGACAATTGAGTGACCTGAGTGCAAACCTTGAAACCCGTGCGGCCCTTGCAGGCAACACGGAAAATCAGTCCATGCCTCGCGGCAGGAACAAGGTTACCCGCAGCCCGCCGTCGCGCAGGTTCAGCAAACTCACCTCGCCGCCGTGGCTATGGGCAATATTGCGTGCAATCCCCAACCCCAGCCCGTAACCCTGTTGCTGGGCGGCCAGGCGGAAGTGTGGCTCGAACACCTGCTCCAGCTGCTGCTGGGGTACCCCCGGCCCTTGGTCATCCACCTGCAGCACAAAGCCCTCGGCGCTGTCGATGATACGCAGTTGCGCCCGTTCGCCGTACTTGATGGCGTTGTCGATCAGGTTGCCGATGCAGCGCCGCAGGGCCAGAGGTTTGCCGGGGTACGGTGCAAGCGCCTTGCCGTACACAGTGACGCGACCATCGGCCAGGTAAGGCTCGGCCAGGATATCCAGCACCTGATTGAGGTCGACGGGCTCGATGTTCTCGTGGATGTCGGTGTCCTTCACGCATTGCAGGGCGCCTTTGACCAGCAGCTCCAGCTCGTCCAGGTCCTGGCTGAACTTGGCTTGCAGGCGCTCGTCTTCCAACAGCTCGACACGCAGGCGCAGGCGGGTTATTGGTGTGCGCAGGTCGTGGGATATGGCGCTGAACAACTGGCTGCGTTCGGTCAGGTAACGGCTGATACGTTCGCGCATGCTGTTGAATGCCCGGCTCACCTCGACCACTTCGCTGCCGCCACCTTCCGCCAGCGGCGCCACATCAGCGCCCAGCGACATTTCCCGCGCGGCCCGGGCCAGGCGTTTGAGTGGCCAGCTTTGCCAGTGCACCAGCAAGCCGATGAACAGCAACAGCAAGGCCGTGGTCAGCACCATGAACCCCACCTGCTGGCGTGGCAGGCGTTCGGCTTCCAGGCCGGTATACGGCTCGGGCAGCAACGAGGCGATGTACAGCCACTCCCCCTCACCCAGGCGGATCTGCGTGACCAACACCGGTGGCTTGAGGGGCTCGAGCGTCAGCGAGTAATGCGCCCACGAGCGCGGCAGCTCGTCGAGCTTGAGGCCGCTGTTGAAGATACGCAGCTCGTCAGGCCCGACGAATTCGACGGAAATTTCCATCTGCGACCCCAGACGCTCGTGCAACACCTGCTGGAATACATCGATCACCGCCTGCTTGCGCGCCGTGACGGGCAACGCCTGCATGTCCAGCGGGGTGGCGTTGAGCGATACGAAAAACCGCGTGCCGCCCATGCTGCGCAACTGATCGAGTACCAGCGGCCGGTAGGCCACTGGCAACGACCGGAAGTAACTGACGCTGGCGCTCATCGAATGGGCCAGGCTGCTGGCACTGGCCCGCAACCCCTGCAACTGGCTGGCGCGCAGTTGGGAAACCCAGATGATGCTCGACAACCCCTGGGCCAGCAGCACCACCAGCAGGGTCAGCAGCAGCATGCGCCCCAGCAGTGAGCGGGGCAGCAAGCGCCAGCGCCGCTCAGGGCGCACAGCAGACATGCGCCGCCAACAGGTAACCGCTGCCGCGCACGGTGCGGATCAGCCGGGGAGGTTTATCGGTGTCGCGCAGGCGCTGGCGCAGGCGACTGACCGCCATGTCGACGATACGGTCCAGCGGCATCGGCTCGCGGCCGCGGGTGGCATTGCCGATGGTGTCGCGGTCGAGGATTTGCTGTGGGTGGTCGAGGAACAGCTTGAGCAGTGCGAAGTCGGCACCGGAGAGAATCACCTCCTCACCATCGCGGTGGAACAGCCGGTGGCTGACCGTGTCCAGGCGCCAGTCATCGAAGGCCAGCACCGCGCTCCCCGGCGCCGCCTGGCCAAACTCGGCGCGGCGCAGCAGGGCCTTTAGCCGCGCCTGCAGCTCGCGCGGGCTGAACGGTTTGCCCAGGTAGTCGTCGGCACCCAGCTCCAGGCCGATGACCCGGTCGGCTTCATCGGAACTGGCAGTGAGCATGATGATTGGCACACGCGCCCGGCGCGGATGCTGCCGAACCCAGCGGCACAGGCTGAAACCATCTTCATCGGGCAACATGACATCGAGAATGACCAGGTCGCAGGGGCTGCTGTCCAGCGCGCGGCGAAAGCCCGCGCCGTCGGCTTCGGCATGCACCTGGAAGCCGGAGCGGCTCAAATAGGTTTGCAGCAGTTCACGGATTTCCTGGTCGTCGTCGACCATCAGGATCGATTTGCCGGCAGTGCTCAAGGTGGTCCTTCCTCTTCTTGGTTACAGGTCTTTGCTGCCTGTTTTTATTGGGGCTGCTTTGCAGCCCTTCGCGGGCTTGCCCGCGATGGGCCGCAAAGCGACCCCAGTCAATGGTCCAGCGCTTGCTGCAACGCCACACCCGCCCCCAGCAACCCGGAAAACTCCGCCGTCACCAGCCACACCGGCACACCCGCAAAGTAG
Organism: Pseudomonas sp. BJP69; assembly: GCF_007633355.1. Lineage (NCBI taxonomy): Bacteria > Pseudomonadati > Pseudomonadota > Gammaproteobacteria > Pseudomonadales > Pseudomonadaceae > Pseudomonas > Pseudomonas sp. BJP69. Next base: position 1,047,089 of record NZ_CP041933.1, on the reverse strand, counting down.
CCGCTCATGCAGCCTTTGTCGGCAAAGCTGGCGGCGAACCCGCTGCGCAGGAACAACTCGGCAAACCGCGGGATGACCCCGCCAACGATATAGACCCCACCGCGCGCGCCCAGGGTAAGCACATTGTTCCCGGCCACGCGCCCCAGGAACCGGCAGAACTGCTCGATCACCGCCAGTGCCCGTGGCTCGCCGCCCAGTGCTGCATCGGTGATCTGCGCCGGGGACGTGTGCCGTGGGGTGTCGCCGTCCAGCGCACACAGGGCCTGGTAAAGCCGTACCAGGCCACCCCCGCTGAGTACCGTCTCGGCACTGACATGGCCGATTTGCTGGTGGATCTGCTGGTGGATCGCCGCTTCGCGGGCGTTGCCCACCGGCAGGTCCACATGCCCGCCTTCGCCCGGCAAGGCCTGCCAGTGCTGCCCGCCAAGGCGCAGCAGCGAACCCACGCCAAGGCCGGTGCCCGGGCCGATCACCAGTGCCGGGCGCGTGGGGTCTGCCTGGCCGGGGCACACCTGGCGCACTTCGCCTTCTTGCAGGCGGGTCATGCCCAACGCCATGGCGGTGAAATCATTGATCAACACCAGCCGCTCGACCTGCAAGATCTTGCAGAACGCCAGGCGGCTCAGGCGCCAGTGGTTGTTGGTGAAGCGAAACTCGTCGCCCTCGACCGGCCCTGCCACCGCCAGGCACACCGCGGCCAGGCCGCCGCGGGCGATGCCCTGGCCATGCAGATAGGCCTCGATAGCCTGCTCCGGGCTGGTGTAGTCCGCGGTAGCGAAGACTTTTACCTCGTGCAACTGGTTGTCACGCCACAACGCAAAACGGGCGTTGGTGCCGCCGATATCGCCAACCAGCAGGTCCTTCATTTAAGGTTCTCCAGGGCAGAGGTGAAGGCACTGGCGCCCTGCTCTGCCGGGCTGAACGCCATGCGCATGAAGCCGAACAGCTCGCGCCCGCACCCCAGGTCATTGCCCTGGGGCGCCGGCGGCAGGTCGCGGCTGGCCAGTTCTTCGGCCGATACCAGTACCCGCAGCGTGCCTTCGACACCATCAACGCGCACCATATCACCATCGCGCACCCGTGCCAGCGGGCCACCGTCATAGGCTTCGGGGCACACGTGGATCGCCGCCGGGATCTTGCCCGAAGCGCCGGACATGCGCCCGTCGGTAACCAGCGCCACCTTGAAGCCGCGGTCTTGCAGCACGCCCAGGAACGGCGTGAGCTTGTGCAGCTCGGGCATGCCATTGCAGCGGGGGCCCTGGAAGCGCACCACGGCCACGAAATCACACTCCAGCTCACCGGCCTTGAATGCATCGGCCAGCGACTGCTGATCGTGGAACACCCGCGCCGGGGCCTCGACCACCTGGTGCTCGGCAGCTACAGCCGAAACCTTCATCACGCCACGCCCCAGGTTGCCCTCCATCACCCGCAGGCCGCCTTCGGCCGAGAACGGCCGCGCGACCGGGCGCAGGATGCTTTCGTCCAGGCTTTGCAGCGGGCCTTCGCGCCATACCAGCTTGCCATCATCGAGGAACGGCTCCTGGGTGTAACGGCGCAGGCCGTGGCCGGCGACGGTGTTGACGTCTTCGTGCAACAGGCCGGCATCGAGCAGCTCGCGGATCAGGAAGGCCATGCCGCCAGCGGCCTGGAAGTGGTTGATGTCAGCCTTGCCGTTGGGGTAGACATGCGACAGGGTGGGCACGACCTCGGAGAGGTCGGCCATGTCCTGCCAGGTCAGCTGTATGCCGGCAGCCTGGGCAATTGCCGGGATATGCAGGGTATGGTTGGTGGAGCCACCCGTGGCGTGCAGGGCAACGATGGAGTTGACCAGCGCCTTCTCGTCGACGATTTCGCCCAGCGGCATGAAGCTGCCACTGGCCTTGGTCATGCGCGTGACCTGTTGCGCGGCCTCGGCGGTGAGCGCATCGCGCAGCGGCGTGTACGGGTTGACGAACGACGCGCCAGGCAGATGCAGGCCCATCACCTCCATCACCAGCTGGTTGGTATTGGCGGTGCCGTAGAAGGTGCAGGTACCCGGGCTGTGGTAGGAATTCATCTCCGACTCCAGCAGCTCCTCGCGGCTGGCCTTGCCTTCGGCATAGCGCTGGCGCACGTCGGCCTTCTGCTTGTTGGAAATGCCGGAAACCATCGGCCCGCCCGGCACGAAAATGGTCGGCAAGTGGCCAAAGCGCAACGCGCCCATCATCAGCCCGGGGACGATCTTGTCGCAAATGCCCAGCATCAGCGCGGCGTCGAACATGTTGTGCGACAGCGCTACCGCGGTGGACATGGCAATCACTTCCCGGCTGGCGATGGCCAGCTCCATGCCCGGCTCACCCTGGGTCACGCCGTCGCACATGGCCGGCACGCCACCGGCGAACTGGCCGACCGAGCCGACCTCGCGCAGGGCCTGCTTGATCTGCTCGGGGAAGTGCAGGTACGGCTGGTGGGCCGACAGCATGTCGTTGTAGGCCGAGACGATGGCCACGTTGGCGGCGTTCATCAGGCGCAGCGTTTGCTTGTCGTCGCTGCCGCAACCGGCCACCCCGTGGGCGAAGTTGGCGCACTGCAGGCTGGCGCGCATGGGCCCGTCACTGGCCGCGCCGCGAATCAGCTGCAGGTAGCGTTCGCGGGTGGCTCGGCTGCGTTCGACCAGCCGCTGGGTGACCTCAAGGATGCGCGGATGCATGTACTGGACTCCAGACTAATTGTAAGGGCGGTTTACCGGGCATTTCCCCTCCAACCGATTGCCGCCTAGGCTCAAGACCAGGAGCCCGCTGCATCGGTAGAGGCATCTTGCCCCACCACTCGTTGTATGTTTAAACAAAATACTGCCACTAAAAAGGCTTGTTTTCTATCTGATAGTGAATAATCTTGTAATTCCAACAACAAAACCGTTTCAGTGAAGCTCCTTTGTGCCACAGGTTTCACTCGGACTGCCAGAGGTACTGCCATGACCCTTCGCATCGCCATCAATGGATTCGGCCGCATCGGCCGTAACGTCCTGCGCGCACTGTATACCCAAGGCTACCGCCAGGACTTGCAGGTCGTCGCCATCAACGACCTGGGCGACAGCGCCATGAACGCCCACCTGCTCAAGTACGACAGCGTGCACGGCACCTTCGACGCCACGGTCGAGGCCGACCACGAAAGCCTCACGGTCAATGGTGACCGTATCGCGGTCAGTGCCATTCGCAACCCGGCCGAACTGCCGTGGAAGGCCGAAGCGATCGATGTGGTGTTCGAATGCACCGGGTTGTTTACCGAGCGGGCCAAGGCAGCTGCCCACCTGGCTGCCGGGGCGGGCAAGGTGATTGTCTCGGCGCCGGCCAAAGGGGCTGATGCCACCGTGGTGTACGGGGTCAACCATGACGTGCTGCGGGCTTCGCACCAGGTCATTTCCAACGCCTCGTGCACCACCAACTGCCTGGCACCGATCGCCCAGGTGCTGCACCGCGAGTTCGGCATCGAGCAAGGCCTGATGACCACCATCCACGCCTATACCAACGACCAGGTGCTGACCGACGTTTACCACAGCGACCCGTACCGCGCGCGCTCGGCAACCCAGTCGATGATCCCCAGCAAGACCGGCGCGGCCGAGGCGGTAGGCCTGGTACTGCCGGAACTGGCCGGCAAACTGACCGGTATGGCCGTGCGGGTGCCGGTGATCAACGTGTCGCTGGTGGACCTGACCGTGAACCTCAAGCGCGAGGCCACCGCCGAGCAGGTCAACCAGTTGTTCCTCGAGGCGAGCAAGCATTCCAAGGTCTTGGGCTACAACGCGTTGCCATTGGTTTCCTGCGATTTCAACCACAACCCGCTGTCGTCGATCTTCGATGCCAACCACACCCGCGCCAACGGGCGCATGCTCAAGGTGCTGGCCTGGTATGACAACGAGTGGGGCTTCAGCAACCGCATGCTGGATAACTGCCTGGCGTTGTGCAGGGCCCGGTGAGCCTGACGGGGCACTTTGGGCGCCTGTGAGACCCGGCGCCGCGCGGGCGGCGCTCGGTCTCGAATACACAGAACATCCTCCCCCAGCCACCAGCGGGCTCACAATCTTTACCTTTTCCTAACATTTCCAGACTTGACCTTCCGCATAGATGATAAGCATTATCATTATCTTTTGGTCGGTCAGGTCTTCTCGTGAGTCAGTCCCGGTTCAACGCCGTCTTCCTCCTCCAGCGCCTTTCCCTGCTGCGCACCCTGCAGCGCATGGTCGGCAACCCCAGCACCGCCGAGGACCTGCTGCAGGAAACCTACCTGCGGGTGTCGCGCGCCCTGGGCGAGCGGCCTGTCGAGCACATCGAACCCTTCGTGTTCCAGACGGCCCGCAACCTGGCGCTCGACCACTTGCGCGCCCGCCGGGTGCAGGCCCGCATGCTGGTCGACGACGTGCCCGACGAGGTGCTGCACAGCGTGGCCGCACCGGCCAGCAGCAACGAGGATGCCGCGCACGCCGAACAACTGCTCAAGCACCTGAGCATCAGCCTGAACCAGCTGAGCGAGCGCCAGCAGCGCATCTTCATTCTCAGCCGCCTGCATGGCGCCACCTACCTGGAAATTGCCCAGCAACTGAATGTTTCGGCCAGTACGGTACAAAAGGAACTGAAGCTGATCATGGCCATCTGCATGGGCGTCGCCGAGCGCCTGAAGTAAACCGGCCGCTGGCCAGCCCCTCAACGTAAAGCCCTTGCCACACCACGCCGTAGCCTTGATCATTTGCAAAAAACCACGCAAGGATTCCCCGTGACCGACAGCCCCGCCCCTCGCCCGTCACCTGCCGGGCCCAATGCCCGTGCGCGTGCCATGGACGAGGCGCTGGAATGGCTGGTACGCCTGCAAGGCGCCGATGCCGACGACACCCTCGCCTTCCAGGCCTGGTTGAGCGCAGCGCCAGAAAACGCCGAAGCCTATGTCGAGGCAGAAGCGCTGTGGAACGGTATGCCGCTGCACCAGGTGGCCACGCAGATGCACCGGCAGCAGCGTCGGTCGTGGCGCGGGCGCCTGCGCAGCCACTGGAAGCCGTTGGCGACGGCAGCCGTGCTGCTGGTTGGGCTGGTGACCTTCGGTAACCTGCCGACACGCCTGCAGGCCGACCACCTGACCGTGGTCGGCGAACGCCAGCGCCTGCAACTGGACGATGGCGCGAAGGTGCTGCTGAATACCAATTCGGCGTTCGCCAGTGACCGCCGCGGCGGCCGCCAGGTCGCGCGCCTGCTGCAGGGTGAAGCCTACTTCCAGGTGCCGCAGAACGCGCCGATGCCGCTGGAAGTCCAGGCCGGGCCATTGCGCGCGCAAGCACGCGATACCGATTTCGCCGTGCGCTACCTCAACGGTGAAGCGCAACTGCGGGTGCAGCGCGGCGATGTCGACCTGCAAGGTGCGCGTGACCAGCGCATACGCCTCAGCGCTGGCGACAGCATCAGTGTGGGCCCCCAGGGCATTGGCCAGCGCCAGCGCCCCGACATGCACAAGGACCTGGCCTGGGTCGATGGCCGCCTGGTGTTCGAAAACTGCCCGCTGAGCCAGGTCCTGGCCGAAGTCCGGCGCTATTACCCCGGCTGGATCATCAACCGCAATACCCAGCTGGATGACGTTGCCGTAACCGGCAACTACCGCCTCGACCAACCGCTGGAAACCCTGCGCGCGCTGGCTCACATCACCTCCGCCCAGTTGCATGAGTACCCGGCGCTGGTCATCCTGAACTGACTGTTTGCCTCCCCTACGGCCACGCCGCCGCGCAGCCCGGCATGCCTGTTCAACGCTTTTGCATTTATTTTTACGCGGTTTTGCGCCCCCATCCGTCTCGTTATAGCCAATGCAACTGATTCTTGTTTAACAAACGAGAACAGACACCTATAACTGTCTGCACGTTTGGGAGCGCTTCCGATGTACACAGGTATTACCCGCTCGTCTTCCCTTCCCCGCCGTACCGGGCAGCTTTCGCTGCTGACCTTGGCATTGCTCGCCAGCGGCGCCTGCAGCCTGCCGGCGCTGGCTGCCGAACCGGCCCGCGCCAGCAGCCCGCGCATGGGCGATTACCGCTTCAGCATCGGCCAGCAACCGCTGGTGTCGGCCATCAACGCCTTCAGCCAGGTCACCGGTTGGCAGGTTGGCTTCAGCGCCGAGTTGGCCGAAGGCGTGGCCTCACCCGGTGTACAGGGTGCTCTGCCGCCAGATGCCGCGCTCAAGCGCCTGTTGCAGGGCACCGGGCTGAGCTTTCGCAAGATCGGCAATGCCAATGTGGTACTCGAACGCCAGGCCGCGAACAATGTGATCGCGCTGCAGCAAGTGACCGTCAGCGCCACCCGCAGTGCCCAGGACGTGAGCCAGGTGCCGAGCACGGTCAGCGTGCAGACCCGAGCGCAACTGGACCGCCAGAACGTCAACAACATCCAGGACCTGGTGCGTTACGAACCGGGTGTGTCGGTGGCCGGCACCGGCCAGCGCAGTGGCCTCAACGGCTACAACATCCGCGGTATCGACGGCGAGCGGATTCTCACCCAGGTCGACGGTGTGGCGATCCCCGACAGTTTCTTCTACGGCCCCTACGCGCAAACCCAACGCAACTATGTCGACCCGGAAATCGTCAAGCGCGTGGAAATCCTGCGCGGCCCGGCCTCGGTGCTGTATGGCAGCAATGCGATCGGCGGCGCGGTCAGCTACTTCACCCTCGACCCCGACGACATCATCAAGCCAGGCAAGGATGTTGGTGCACGCCTGAAAAGCGGTTACAGCTCGGCGGACGAAAGCTGGCTGACCTCGGCCACCGTCGCCGGGCGCCAGGGCGATGTCGACGGCCTGCTGCACCTGAGCCAGCGCAATGGCCACGAGACCGAGACCCAAGGCCACCACAGCGGTGCCGGCCTGGCCCGTACCGAAGCCAACCCGATGGACGTGCGGACCACCAACGTGCTGGCCAAGGCAGGCTGGAACTACGCTGACGACGCCCGCCTGGGCGTTACTTACGAGCGCTACAAGGACGACCGCGACCAGAACATCCTCAGCGCCGCGGGAGGGCCGTTCATACCCGGGTTCGGGGGCATGGGCTACTACAAGGCGCGCAGCGGCAACGACACCATCACCCGCGAACGCTTCGGCATCAACCATGAATTCGGCCTGGACACGCTGTTCGCTGACCAGGTGAAGTGGAGCCTGAACTACCAGGTCGCCAAGACCGACCAGCACACCGATGAAATCTATGCGCCACCTGGCCGCCAGGTACTGCGCACCCGCGACACCCGTTACAAGGACCGCCAGTGGGTATTCGATGCCCAGCTGGACAAAGCCTTCAGCATCGGCAGCACCGACCACTTGCTGACCTACGGCACCACCCTCAAGCACGAGAAAATCACCGGGTCGCGCAGTGGCACGGGCACCTGCCTGGCCGTAGGCTCGGGTTGCGCTGCCGCCGGCGCGCCGCGCCCGGCCGACGGCCAGGTGCTGGTCAGTGATTTCCCGGACCCGACCGTGAACACCTACAGCCTGTTCGTGCAGGATGAAATCCGCTGGAACCGCTGGACCTTCCTGCCAGGCGCCCGTTACGACTACACGCGCATGCAGCCCAAGTTCACCGAGGCGTTCCTGCGTGGCCTGGAGTCCACCGCCACCGCGCCCACCTCCCAGGACGACTCGGACAAGACGTGGCACCGCGTCTCGCCCAAGTTCGGCCTGACCTACGCCTTCGATGACCACTACACCTGGTACGGCCAGTACGCTGAGGGCTTCCGCACGCCGACCGCCAAGTCCATGTACGGGAAATTCGTCAACCTAGACCAAGGCTACCGGGTAGAAGGCAACCCAGGGCTGGAGCCTGAAAAGAGCAAGGGCTACGAAACCGGCCTGCGCGGCAACTTCGACGCCGGTAACTTCGACGTGGCGGTGTTCTACAACAAGTACCGCGACTTCATCGACGAAGACGCCGTGCAGAGCGCCAACCTGGAACAGACCTTCCAGGCCAACAACATCAAGCACGCCACCATCAAGGGCGCCGAGGTCAAGGGCCGCCTCAACCTTGACCACTTCGGAGCGCCACAAGGCCTGTATACCCAGGGCTCGATTGCCTATACCTATGGCCGTAACGATGACACCGGCGAACCGCTGAACACGGTCAACCCGCTCAAAGGCGTGTTCGGCCTGGGTTACGAGCAACACAACTATGGTGGCTTGCTGAGCTGGACGCTGGTCAAGCGCAAGACCCGGGTCGACGACAGCACCTTCTACTCGCCAGACGGTTCGAGCACGAAGTTCCGCACGCCAGGCTATGGCGTGCTGGACCTGACCGGTTTCTACAAGGTGACCGACGACGTCACCATCAACGCCGGGCTGTACAACCTGACCGACAAGAAATACTGGCAGTGGGACTCGGTACGCAGCTATGACGGCCAGGGTGAAGCGGCTGTGACCCAGCCGGCCAACATCGACCGTTTGAGCATGCCGGGGCGCAACTTCGGCATCAATGTGGTGTGGGATATCTGAAGGTACCAGGTTTGCAGCGCCTGTGGGATCAGGCGCCGCCCGCGCGGCGCCTGATCCCACAGGCAACGCAATGACCCGTCGGTAGATACCCGGTTTTTTTTACTGTTCCGCCCCCGCTGCTTCGTCTTGTCTCTAGACGCCCTCTTTCCAAGGACTGCCCCATGACCGACCGCCCAGCCTTGCGCTCCCAGCGCCTGAACCAGATCACCCACGCCCCGCACGCCGAACTGGATGCCCTGGTCAAATCCCACGCCCCATTCGACAGCCGCGAAAGTTTCGCCCGCTTCGTGGTCGCCCAGTACCTGTTCCAATCCGAGCTGCAGGCCCTGTACAACGACCCGCAACTGATTGCCATCGTCCCCGACCTGGCCGCGCGCTGCCGGGCCGACCAAGCCCGCCTCGACCTCGCCGACCTCGACACCCAGGTGCCGGCCGCGGTGCCGGGTGCCTTGGCCAATCCGAGCCTGGGCGAGGCAATGGGCTGGATCTTCGTCTCCGAAGGCTCCAAACTGGGCGCTGCGTTTCTGATCAAACGGGCCGCAGCGCTAGGCCTGTCCGACAGCTTCGGCGCCCGGCACCTGGGCGAGCCGGCCGGTGGCCGTGCTGAAGGCTGGAAGCAGTTCACCCGCATCCTGGATGCCCTGGACCTGTCGGCCGAAGAAGACGCGGCTGCCGAGCGCGGCGCAGTAGCGGCATTCGAGCGCTTCACCGAGCTGCTCAAGCATGCCTATGCTGCAGATGCTGCGCTGGTTTGATACGCCTTAGCCGGCCACCCTTCCGGTGGCCGCACCGTTTTTTGCAGTGAGACCATGACCCGACCCGCCCGCTCGAAACTCGCCCGCCTGCTGTATGGAATACTGGCTTACGTGAGCCTGGGGGTGGGCCTGGTCGCGATCGTCATTCCCGGCCTGCCAACCACCGAATTCATCCTGCTGGCAGCGTGGGCTGCAACGCGCAGTTCGCCACGGTTGTCGGCCTGGCTGGAAAACCACCGCCTGTTCGGGCCGATTCTGTACAACTGGCGCAACGGCAAGGTGATCCAGCGCCGCGCCAAGGTCAGCGCTACCCTCAGCATGCTGCTCTGTGCAGGCCTGATGCTGACCTTTCTCGAACACCACTGGCCGGTATTCCTCGCCATCGCCGGCATGACCCTGGGCAACCTGTGGATCTGGTCACGCCCGGAGCACGCCTGCGCAGCCCCATCACAAGCTCAGCAACCCTGAATACAGGGCGTAGGCGGCCAGCGCCGCGCCTGCCAGCACGGCCGCGAAAATCAGCTTTTCCCACGTGGTGAACAGGGTTTGCCGCTGCTCATGCTTGGCCCTGGCGAACAGGATCACGCCCGGGGCATACAGCAACGCCGACAACAGCAGGTACTTGAGCCCGCCGGCATACAGCAGCCAGATGGCGTAGAGCAAGGCAACCAGCGCCACCAGCACGTCTTTGCGCCGCAACCGTGGCTGCGCGGCGTAGCTCTCGCCACGCACCGCCAGCAGCAGCGCATAGGCCGCCGACCACAGGTAAGGCACCAGGATCATCGACGACGCCAGGTAGATCAGGCTGGTGTAAGTGCCGGCCGAGAACAACGTGATCAGCAGGAAACCCTGGATCATGCAGTTGGTGAGCCACAGGGCATTGGCCGGTACATGGTTGGCGTTTTCCTTGGCCAGGAAGCGCGGCATGGTCTTGTCACGAGCGGTGGCGTAAAGAATCTCGGCACACAACAATGCCCAGGAAAGCAACGCCCCCAGCAGCGAAACCGCCAGGCCGATACTGATCAGCAATGCGCCCCAAGGGCCGACGATATGCTCCAGCACCGACGCCAGCGAAGGGTTCTGCAAACCGGCAAGCTCCGGCTGGGTCATCACCCCGAGGGACAGCACGTTGACCAGCACCAGTAGCGCCAGCACACCGAGAAAGCCGATGACCGTGGCCTTGCCCACATCGGAGCGGCGCTGGGCCCGCCCGGAGTAGACGCTGGCGCCCTCGATGCCGATGAACACGAATACGGTCACCAGCATCATGTTGCGCACCTGCTCCAGCACACCTCCGAACTGAGGGTTGCTCAACCCCCAGATATCCCGGGTGAAGATATCGGCGCGGAAGGCGAATGCGGCAATCACCACGAAAATCAGGATGGGCACCACTTTGGCCACGGTGGTCACCTGGTTGATGAACGCCGCCTCCTTGATGCCGCGCAAGACCAGAAAGTGCACCGCCCACAGCAGGACTGAGGCACAACCGATGGCGACAGGCGTATTGCCCTCGCCAAATACAGGGAAGTAGAAACCCAGGGTGCTGAACAGCAATACGAAGTAACCGACGTTGCCCAGCCAGGCGCTGATCCAGTAGCCCCAGGCCGATGAGAAGCCCATGTAGTCGCCAAAACCGGCTTTGGCGTAGGCATATACTCCCGAGTCCAGTTCCGGCTTGCGGTTGGCCAGGGTCTGGAACACGAAGGCCAGGGCCAGCATGCCCACCGCAGTGATGGTCCAGCCGATCAGCACCGCCCCTACATCGGCACGCGCCGCCATGTTCTGCGGCAACGAGAATATCCCGCCGCCAATCATCGAGCCGACCACCAACGCGATCAGCGCGCCCAAGCGTAGCTTCTGACCCGGTTCGCTCATGTATCCCCCGTTTTTTCGCCAATGTCATACGAATGCAACAGCGTTTGCGGCCATATAGAAACGCTTGCTTATAGTGAACCCATTCACAAAAAGACGCGCGGTAATAACAGTTTTATCTATAAATAGATTCTGTAAAAACTAGCAGCTAGATAGTCACTGGAAAAGAAAGTGATAAAACTTGAAATATGCGTAAAAAAGTGGCGAAAGCCGCGAAAGCGGCTAGCGTCAAGCATCGCAGGCTGAACAGAGCGTTTGCTCTAGAATGACATGGAGGTGCCAGCGCGCAAGGCCTGCAGCTTGAGATGTCGGCACACTCCAGGAGCACCGTGAAGGTTTTTTCCTACTTCACGGCACCATGACCTGACCCACGTCAGCGAATGGCTGAGACGGCGGATTTATGCTGTCGTCAACTTTCTCCTGGCAGGAGTTGTTAAATGTCTGATTCATCCGGAAAATTGAAACTCGGTGCATTAGTTGCACTCGTGGTCGGCTCGATGATTGGCGGCGGCATATTCTCGCTGCCGCAGAACATGGCGGCCAGCGCAGGGGTTGGCGCGGTACTGATCGGCTGGGCCATCACTGCCGTGGGCATGCTGACCCTGGCCTTCGTGTTCCAGACCCTGGCCAACCGCAAACCAGACCTCGATGGCGGGGTGTATGCCTACGCCAAGGCCGGCTTTGGCGACTACATGGGCTTTTCTTCGGCCTGGGGCTACTGGATCAGTGCCTGGCTGGGCAACGTCGGCTACTTCGTGCTGCTGTTCAGCACCCTGGGCTACTTCTTCCCGGTCTTTGGCGAGGGCAACACGCCAGCCGCCATCATCGGCGCCTCGCTACTGCTATGGGCCGTGCATTTCCTGGTCTTGCGCGGCATCAAGGAAGCGGCGTTCATCAACCTGGTGACCACCGTGGCCAAGGTGGTGCCGCTGGTGCTGTTCGCCCTGATCTGCCTGTTCGCCTTCAAGCTGGACATCTTCACCGCCGACATCTGGGGCCGGGGCACGCCCGAACTGGGCAGTGTGATGAACCAGGTCCGCAACATGATGCTGGTCACCGTATGGGTGTTCATCGGTATCGAGGGTGCGAGCATCTTCTCGTCACGCGCCGAAAAGCGCGCCGACGTGGGCAAGGCCACGGTCATCGGCTTCGTGACCGTGCTGTTGTTCCTGGTACTGGTCAATGTGCTGTCGCTGGGCATCATGACCCAACCGGAACTGGCCAAGCTGCAGAACCCGTCGATGGCCGCCGTGCTGGAGCATGTGGTCGGCCACTGGGGGGCGGTACTGATCAGTGTCGGCCTGATCATCTCGTTGCTGGGGGCCTTGCTGTCGTGGGTGCTGCTGTGCGCCGAAATCATGTTCGCCGCCGCCAAGGACCACACCATGCCGGCATTCCTGCGCCGCGAGAACGCCAACCAGGTACCTGCCAATGCGCTGTGGCTGACCAACGCCATGGTGCAGGTCTTCCTGGTGATCACGCTGTTTTCCAGCAGCACCTACCTGTCGCTGATCTACCTCGCCACCTCGATGATTCTGGTGCCCTACCTGTGGTCGGCGGCCTACGCCTTCCTGCTGGCGCTGCGCAGCGAAACCTATGAGCAGGCCCTGGCCGAACGCAAGAAAGACTTGATCATCGGCGCTATCGCCCTGCTGTACGCCATCTGGCTGCTGTACGCCGGCGGTGTGAAATACCTGCTGCTGTCGGCATTGCTGTACGCCCCTGGCGCGATCCTGTTCGCCAAGGCCAAGCGTGAAGTGGGCCAACCCATCTTCACCAACGTGGAAAAACTGATCTTCGCCGCCGTGGTGATCGGCGCCCTGGTGGCAGCCTATGGCCTGTACGACGGCTTCCTGACCCTTTGACCACGCTTTCGTCCCATTGGAGGAATGAAACCATGTCCGCTGAAAAACAGAAGTACGGTGTGCACTCCGAGGCCGGCAAGCTGCGCAAAGTCATGGTGTGCGCACCGGGCCTGGCGCACAAGCGCCTGACGCCGAGCAACTGTGACGAACTGCTGTTCGACGATGTGATCTGGGTCGACCAGGCCAAGCGTGACCACTTCGACTTTGTCACCAAGATGCGTGAGCGTGGCGTGGATGTGCTGGAAATGCACAACCTGCTGACCGACATCGTGCAGCAACCTGAAGCGCTGAAGTGGATTCTGGACCGCAAGATCACCGCCGATACCGTCGGCGTGGGCCTGACCAATGAAGTGCGCAGCTGGCTGGAAGGTCTCGAACCGCGCCACTTGGCCGAATTCCTGATCGGCGGCGTGGCCGGCCAGGACCTGCCGCAGAGCGAAGGCGCCGAAGTGGTCAAGATGTACAACGACTACCTGGGGCACTCCAGCTTCATCCTGCCACCTTTGCCCAACACCCAGTTCACCCGTGACACCACCTGCTGGATCTACGGCGGCGTCACGTTGAACCCGATGTACTGGCCAGCACGGCGCCAGGAAACGCTACTCACCACTGCCATCTACAAATTCCACCCGGCGTTCACCAGCGCCGACTTCCAGGTGTGGTATGGCGACCCGGACAAGGACCACGGCAACGCCACGCTCGAGGGTGGCGACGTGATGCCGATCGGTAATGGCGTGGTGCTGATCGGCATGGGCGAGCGCACCTCGCGCCAGGCCATCGGTCAGCTGGCCCAGAGCCTGTTCGCCCACGGTGCGGTCAGGGAAGTGGTGGTCGCCGGCCTGCCCAAGTCGCGCGCCGCCATGCACCTGGACACCGTGTTCAGTTTCTGCGACCGCGACCTGGTCACGGTCTTCCCGGAAGTGGTCAAGGAAATCGTGCCGTTCATCATTCGCCCGGACGAAAGCAAGCCGTACGGCATGGACGTGCGCCGCGTGAACAAGTCGTTCATCGATGTGGTCGGCGAACAGCTCGGGGTCAAGCTGCGGGTGGTCGAAACCGGCGGCAACAGCTTCGCCGCCGAACGCGAACAGTGGGATGACGGCAACAACGTGGTGGCCCTCGAACCAGGCGTGGTCATCGGCTACGACCGTAATACCTACACCAACACCCTGCTGCGCAAGGCTGGCATCGAGGTCATCACCATCAGCGCCGGCGAACTGGGCCGGGGCCGGGGCGGCGGCCACTGCATGACCTGCCCGATCATTCGTGACCCCATCGATTACTAACGCCCATTACCCCGGCCGCGCTTACCCAGCGGCGGCCGGTGCGTTCACCCTACCCAAGGAGAAAAGTCATGGCGTTCAACATTCACAACCGCAACCTGCTGAGCCTGGAACACCACACCACGCGCGAGTTGCGCTACCTGCTGGACCTGTCCCGCGACCTCAAGCGCGCCAAGTACACCGGCACCGAACAGCAACACCTGAAGGGCAACAACATTGCCCTGATCTTCGAAAAAACCTCCACCCGCACCCGCTGCGCCTTCGAAGTGGCGGCCTACGACCAGGGTGCCAATGTCACCTATATCGACCCCAACTCATCGCAGATCGGCCACAAGGAAAGCATGAAGGACACCGCCCGCGTACTCGGGCGCATGTACGACGCCATCGAATACCGTGGTTTCAAGCAGGAAATCGTCGAAGAGCTGGCCAAGTTCGCCGGGGTGCCGGTGTTCAACGGCCTGACCGACGAGTATCACCCTACCCAGATGATCGCCGACGTGCTGACCATGCGCGAGCACAGCGACAAGCCGTTGCACGACATCAGCTACGCCTACCTGGGCGATGCGCGCAACAACATGGGCAACTCGCTGCTGCTGATCGGCGCCAAACTCGGCATGGACGTGCGCATCGCCGCGCCCAAGGCGCTGTGGCCACATGAGGACCTGGTTGAGCGCTGCAAGCAGTACGCAGAAGAAAGTGGCGCGCGTATCACCCTGACCGAAGACCCGCTGGCCGCGGTCAAGGGCGTGGACTTCGTGCACACCGACGTGTGGGTATCGATGGGTGAACCGATCGAGGCCTGGGGCGAGCGTATCAAGCTGCTCAAGCCTTACCAGGTGAATGCGCAACTGATGAAGGCAACTGGCAACCCCCGCACCAAGTTCATGCATTGCCTGCCGGCGTTCCACAACTCCGAAACCAAGGTGGGCAAGCAGATTGCCGAACAGTACCCGGACTTGGCCAACGGCATCGAAGTGACCGACGACGTATTCGAGTCGCCCGCTTGCATTGCCTTCGAGCAGGCGGAAAACCGCATGCATACGATCAAGGCGATCCTGGTTTCGACCCTGGCTGACCTCTGAAAGCTGAAAGCTGAAAGCTGAAAGCTGAAAGCAGCTGATCACACCGGCCTGCTTCTGCTTGCGACTTGCAACTTGCAACTTGCCGCTTGCAGCTTGCAGTCCCAAGCCCACCTCAAAAGGACATTCCCCATGCGTATCGTTGTTGCATTGGGCGGCAACGCCCTGCTGCGCCGCGGCGAACCCATGACCGCTGACAACCAGCGTGCCAATATCCGCACCGCCGCCGAACAGATCGCCAAGATCCACCCCGGCAACGAGCTGGTCATTGCCCACGGTAACGGCCCGCAGGTCGGCCTGCTGTCGTTGCAGGGCCTTTCCTACAAACCGGACGAGGCTTACCCGCTGGACGTGCTGGGCGCCGAGACCGAGGGCATGATCGGCTATATGATCGAGCAGGAGCTGGGCAACCTGCTGGCCTTCGAAGTGCCGTTCGCGACCTTGCTGACCCAGGTTGAAGTCGACGCCAACGATCCGGCCTTCAAGGACCCGACCAAGTTCATCGGCCCGGTCTACAGCAAGGACGAGGCCGAGCGCCTGGCCAACGAGAAGGGCTGGGTGGTCAAGCCTGACGGCGACAAGTACCGACGCGTGGTGGCCAGCCCGAAACCCAAGCGCATCTTTGAAATCCGCCCGATCAAGTGGCTGCTGGAAAAGAGCAGCATCGTGATTTGCGCGGGCGGCGGCGGCATCCCCACCCTGTACGATGAAAACCACAAGCTTAAAGGGGTGGAGGCGGTCATCGACAAAGACCTGTGCTCGGCGCTGCTGGCAGAGCAACTGGAAGCCGACCTTCTGATCATCGCCACCGACGTGGATGCGGCGTACATTGACTGGGGTAAACCTACGCAGAAAGCCATCGCCCAAGCGCACCCCGACGAACTGCAGCGGCTGGGTTTTGCCGCGGGGTCCATGGGGCCGAAAGTGCAGGCCGCCTGTGATTTTGCCCGCCATACCGGCAAGGTGGCAGTGATCAGTTCGCTGGAAAACATCGAGGAAATTGTCAAAGGCACAGCCGGCACCCGTGTTTCGACCGCGAAGCCGGGGATCAGCTACCGTTGAATGCAATGGGCGGGCCTGCGCGGCCCGTCATTTTCGACCTTCCCAAGGAGCTTTCCATGGCCCAGTACCACCCCGGTCATGTACACATCGAGCGCATTGCGCTGAACAAAGATGACCACAGCTATGACCTGAACATCGAATACGAGGCAGTGTCGGAACCCAAGGAAGGTAGAGGCATTCAGTTCCGCATGCATGGCAGCATCGAAGGCAAGGCAGTCGATGAAGCGTTCTTCCTGCCCAAGGACCAGGCCCTGCCCAGCTTTCTCATGCTGCTGACGCGCAGGGCGCAAGCGTACCTGCCGTCGCCAAAGAAATTCGAAAACCTGAGTTCACCGCACAAGCTCTATGACCATATGTTCGCGGACATTCGCGAAAAACTGGCTGTGAAGTCGGGCGACCCGGTCAAGCCTGAACACCTGGAGTGATTTTCCCAAGTTTGGGGCTGCCTTGCAGCCCATCGCAGGCAAGCCAGCGCCCACTTCGATCGCATCGGCCTCAAGGCCTGTGCAGTACCTGTGGGAGATACTATGGTTCCTGGCAAGGGTAGCCGGAGCATCTTCAGCGCCTGTGAGACCGAGCGCCGCCCGCGCGGCGCAATCGCGAGCTGCGCTCGCTCCTACGTTTGTTTCGGGCCAGTAACGCCTGTGACAGGCGCGCGCGGCCGCCTTGTTTGTACGGCGCGATATTGAGGCATGCACCAAGGCGTTCGCGCGCAAATCCCACAGGAATAATTGGCCCGAAACAAACGTAGGAGCGAGCGCAGCTCGCGATTGCGCCGCGCGGGCGGCGCTCGATCTCACAGGCGCTGCATATCTTGTGACAAACACCTATCAGCCCTGACGCGATCCCTGTGGGAGCTGGCTTGCCTGCGATGGGCCGCAAGGCGGCCCCGGCGATGTTGAGGCATACTACCGCCCTCCCCGGCCACCACCCTCTACGTTCCCATGCGCATCCACGTCAGCTTCATCGACCGCGTCGGCATCACTCAGGAAGTGCTAGCCCTGCTCGGTGCCCGCAACCTCAACCTGGACGCCGTGGAGATGGTCCCGCCGAACGTGTACATCGACGCCCCGACGCTCAGCCCCGCGGTGCTCGAAGAGCTGCACGACGCACTGTTCGAAGTGCACGGGGTACAGTCGGTGGACGTGGTCGACATCCTTCCCGGGCAACGTCGGCACCTGCAACTGGATGCGTTGCTGGCAGCGATGAGCGACCCGGTCCTGGCCGTGGACAGCGCCGGCAAGGTGTTGCTTGCCAACCCGGCGCTGATCGAGCTGTGCGGCCGCGAATCGGCCGGGCGCTCGGTGGGCGAGCTGTTCGGCGACGCCGGGCTGCTGCAGGCGCTGCTGGACAACAACTTCCACCTGCCTATGCGCGAGATGCAACTGAACGGCCACAGCCTGCTGCTCGATGCCATGCCCATTACCAACGCCGGTGGCCTGCTGACGCTTTACCCGCCATCGCGCATGGGCGAACGCCTGTCGGCCCTGCACCACGACCACGCCGAGGGCTTCGACGCCCTGCTGGGCGAGTCACCGGCCATCCGTACTCTCAAAGCACGCGCCATGCGCGTTGCCGCACTCGATGCGCCGCTGCTGGTGCATGGCGAAACCGGCACCGGCAAAGAGCTGGTGGCCCGCGCCTGCCATGCCATCAGCAGCCGCCAGGCGGCACCGTTCCTGGCGCTGAACTGCGCCGCCCTGCCCGAGAGCCTGGCCGAGAGCGAGCTGTTCGGCTACGCGCCCGGCGCCTTCACCGGCGCGCAACGCGGCGGCAAGCCGGGGCTGATGGAGCTGGCCAACCAGGGTACGGTGTTTCTGGATGAGATCGGCGAAATGTCACCGTACCTGCAGGCCAAGCTGCTGCGCTTCCTCAGTGACGGCAGCTTCCGCCGGGTGGGCGGCGACCGCGAAGTGAAGGTCGATGTGCGCATCATCAGCGCCACCCACCGCGACCTGGAGCGCATGGTGGCCGAAGGCAGCTTCCGCGAAGACCTGTTCTACCGCCTGAATGTGCTCAACCTGCAGGTACCGCCCCTACGCGACCGCGGCCAGGACATCCTGATGCTGGCGCACTTCTTCATGCAGCAGGCCTGCACGCAGATCCAGCGCCCAGCCTGCCGGTTGACCCCGGCCACCCATTCGGCGCTGCTGGCCAACCCTTGGCCGGGCAACGTGCGCCAACTGCAGAACGTGATTTTCCGTGCGGCGGCCATCTGCGAAAGCAACCTGGTGGACATCGGTGACCTGGACATCGCCGGCACCTCGGTGGCGCGCGGGCAAGATGGCGAAGTGGCCAGCCTGGAGCAAGCCGTGGGCGATTTCGAGCGTGAGCTGCTGCAACGTCTGTACGCCAGCTACCCCTCCACCCGGCAACTGGCTGCGCGCTTGCACACTTCGCACACCGCCATTGCCCAGCGCCTGCGTAAATATGGAATACCCGGCAAAGGCTGATAGTCGTTGCAATAACCCGGTAGTTGTTCAGACCTTTCCTACGCGAGTGAAAGATACTCTCCCACATATGCCTCGTAGAATGATGACGGTGTATTGCCACTTGTCATCCCACTGATCCGCCCAAGTGCGGAGCGTGGTTCGCTACTGGATATAACGAGAGCACCTGATGTTTGAACTCGATTTTTACGGGACACTTGTAGCCGCCTCTCTCGTCCTGTTATTGGGGCGCGGGCTGGTTGCACGGATTGGTTTGTTGCGCGTCTACAATATTCCGGAACCCGTTGCTGGTGGCCTGGTCGTCGCCTTTGCCCTGCTGGCGTTGCGCAGTTTCGATGTGCAGGTGCAGTTCGATACCTCACTGCAAACACCCTTGATGCTGGCCTTCTTCGCCACCATCGGCTTGAGCGCAGACTTTGCCAGCCTGAAAAAAGGCGGGCGTGTGGTGGTGGTCTTCCTGCTGGTTGTCACCAGCCTGTTGCTGGTGCAGAACGCCATGGGCATCGGCCTGGCCTCGGCATTGGGGCTGGACCCTTTGATGGGCCTGCTGGCCGGTTCGATCACCCTGTCCGGCGGCCACGGCACCGGCGCCGCCTGGGGCGCCACGTTCAGCGAAAAGTTCGGCCTGGCCTCGGCTGCGGAACTGGCGATGGCCTCGGCCACCTTCGGGCTGGTGCTGGGCGGCCTGATCGGCGGGCCGGTTGCCCGGCTGCTGATCAAGCGGGTGAAAACGCCGGGGGCGGATGAGGAACTGCCGCAACTGCCCCAGGGTTTCGAGCGGCCTGACAAAGAGCGCCTGATAACATCGTTTTCATTTGTGGAAACACTGGCGCTGATAGCGGTAAGCCTGCTTGCCGGTTCTTTGCTCAATGGCGCACTCAAAGGAACTGCATTCGAACTGCCGACGTTTGTGTGTGTGCTGTTCGTGGGTGTATTGCTGCGCAATGGGCTATCCGCATTCGGCTTCTACCGTGTGTTCGAACGGGAAGTTTCGGTACTGGGCAATGTCAGCTTGTCGCTGTTCCTGGCCATTGCCTTGATGTCGCTCAAACTATGGGACCTGGCAGCGCTGGCCTTGCCGTTCTTCGCATTATTGGCCGCACAGACACTGGTCATGGCGCTGTTCGCAATTTTCGTGACGTTCCGGGTCATGGGTCGCAATTACGATGCTGCCGTATTGGCTGCCGGCCATTGCGGATTTGGCCTGGGGGCCACGCCCACTGCCATTGCCAACATGCAGGCAGTGACCCAGCGCTACGGCGCTTCGAACATTGCCTTTCTGGTGGTACCCATGGTGGGGGCATTCTTCATCGACATCATCAATGTCATCGTGATCAAACTCTATCTGGCACTGCCGCTGTTCATGGCAGGTTGATGCCTTTTACCGTACCTGTGGCGTCGCCCGACTAAAGAGTTGGCAGTAACGTGCCAAACAGACGCCGCGGCACTGTAACGCTTTGATTACAACGTATCGAAAACGCTACATGGGTGTGCGCATGCGGTTATACAAGGGTTTGATAGAGAAACGCTTTTTCACCCCGCGTGCAATGTAGCGTTTTCGTTCCACCGCCAAAAATCGAGCGCCTCAGTAAAAATTTAACTTATTGTTTTATAAGCCTTTTTTGAAATTGGCCGCATTATTGCTATGGGAATCCCAACCCAAGAGCGCGGGCACACCGCGCCCAACGCTGAGGATTCCGCATGAGCGAGTTGCGTTTCACCGAAGATCACGAATGGCTGCGCGTCGAAGCCGATGGCAGTGTCACCGTGGGCATCACCGCCTTCGCCCAGAACGCCCTTGGCGATGTGGTGTTCGTGCAACTGCCCGAGTTGCAGCAGTACGAGAAAGGCAGCGAAGCATCCACCGTCGAGTCGGTGAAAGCTGCCAGCGGCGTGTACATGCCCCTGACCGGCGAGGTGGTTGAAGTCAACGCACAGCTCGACTCAAGCCCGGAGCTGGTCAACGAAGACCCCATGGGCGAAGGCTGGTTCTTCCGCTTCACCCCGGCCAACATCAGCGAAGTCAGCGCCCTGCTCGACCAGGACGCCTATGACCGCCTGATCAAAGCCAACGCTGAAGCCTGAGGACTGCGCCATGACCATCAACCTCAGCACCGCCAACGAATTCATCGCCCGGCACATCGGCCCGCGCACCGCCGACGAGCAGGCCATGCTCGCCGCACTCGGTTTCGAATCGCTGGACGCCATGACCGCGGCGGTCATCCCCGACAGCATCAAGGGCACCAGCGTGCTCGGCGCGCACGACGGCCAGAGTGAAGCCGACGCGCTGGCAGCACTCAAGGCCATCGCCGGCAAGAACCAGCTGTTCAAGAGCTTCATCGGCCAGGGCTACTACAACACTCACACCCCGGCCCCCATTCTGCGCAACCTGCTGGAAAACCCGGCCTGGTACACCGCCTACACGCCCTACCAGCCGGAAATTTCCCAGGGCCGCCTGGAAGCGTTGCTGAACTTCCAGACCCTGATCAGCGACCTCACCGGCCTGCCGATCGCCAACGCTTCGCTGCTCGACGAAGCGACCGCCGCAGCCGAGGCCATGACCTTCTGCAAGCGCCTGTCGAAGAACAAG
Organism: Pseudomonas sp. BJP69; assembly: GCF_007633355.1. Classification (NCBI taxonomy): domain Bacteria; kingdom Pseudomonadati; phylum Pseudomonadota; class Gammaproteobacteria; order Pseudomonadales; family Pseudomonadaceae; genus Pseudomonas; species Pseudomonas sp. BJP69. The sequence continues at coordinate 1,025,652 of NZ_CP041933.1, read as the reverse complement.
ACCAGCCACAGCTTCTTCGCGTCGGTGCACTGCCACCCGCAAACCCTGGACGTACTGCGCACCCGCGCCGAGCCGTTGGGCATCGACGTGGTGGTCGGCGACGAACGCGAGCTGGGCGATGCCAGTGCCTTCTTCGGCGCGCTGCTGCAATACCCGGCCAGCAATGGCGAGGTGTTCGACTACCGTGAAGTGGTGCAGCGCTTCCATGCCGCCAACGCGCTGGTCGCCGTGGCAGCCGACCTGCTGGCCCTGACCCTGCTGACCCCACCGGGTGAGTTCGATGCCGACGTGGCCATCGGCAGCGCCCAGCGTTTTGGCGTGCCCCTGGGCTTCGGCGGCCCACACGCGGCCTACTTCGCCACCCGTGACGCCTTCAAGCGCGACATGCCAGGCCGGCTGGTCGGCGTGTCGATCGATCGCTTCGGCAAGACCGCCCTGCGCCTGGCCATGCAAACCCGCGAGCAGCACATCCGCCGCGAGAAGGCCACCAGCAACATTTGCACCGCCCAGGTGCTGCTGGCCAATATCGCCAGCATGTACGCCGTGTACCACGGCCCGGCCGGCCTCAAGCGCATCGCCGAGCGCACCCACGCACTGACTGCGGTTCTTGCAGTCGGCCTGAACCGCCTGGGTTTGCAAGTGGTCGGTGCAACAGCCTTCGACACCTTGACCCTGGCCACCGGCACCGCCACTGCCAGCCTGCATGAGCAGGCCCGCGCCCAAGGTATCAACCTGCGCCAGGTCGACGCCGCCCACCTGGGCCTGTCGCTGGACGAAACCAGCACCCAGTCTGACGTGCAGGCCCTGTGGCAACTGTTCGCTGGCAACCAGCCCCTGCCTGACTTCGCCGCGCTGGCCGCCAGCACCGGTTCGCTGCTGCCCGCGGCCCTGCTGCGCCAGTCGGCCATCCTCGAACACCCGGTATTCAACCGCTACCACAGCGAAACCGAGCTGATGCGCTACCTGCGCCGCCTGGCCGACAAGGACCTGGCGCTGGACCGCAGCATGATCCCGCTGGGCTCCTGCACCATGAAGCTGAACGCAGCCAGCGAAATGATCCCAGTGACCTGGGCCGAGTTCGGCAACCTGCACCCCTTTGCGCCGGCCGAGCAAAGCCAGGGCTACCTGCAGATGACCACCGAGCTGGAAGCAATGTTGTGCGCTGCTACTGGCTATGATGCCGTGTCGCTGCAGCCCAACGCCGGCTCGCAGGGCGAGTACGCCGGGTTGCTGGCCATACGTGCCTACCACCGCAGCCGTGGCGAAAGCCACCGCGACATCTGCCTGATCCCCTCGTCGGCCCACGGCACCAACCCCGCTACCGCCAACATGGCCGGCATGCGTGTGGTGGTTACCGCCTGTGACGCCCGCGGCAACGTCGATGTCGAGGACCTGCGCGCCAAAGCCATCGAACACCGCGAGCGCCTGGCCGCGATCATGATCACCTACCCATCGACCCACGGCGTGTTCGAGGAAGCGATCGGCGAAATCTGCGCGATCATTCACGACAACGGTGGCCAGGTGTACATCGACGGCGCCAACATGAACGCCATGGTCGGCCTGTGCGCGCCGGGCAAGTTCGGCGGCGACGTGTCGCACCTGAACTTGCACAAGACCTTCTGCATTCCGCACGGTGGCGGCGGCCCGGGGGTGGGCCCGATTGGCGTCAAGTCGCACCTGGCGCCGTTCCTGCCCGGCCATGCGCAGTTGCAAAACACCCAGGGTGCGGTGTGCGCCGCGCCGTTCGGCAGCGCCAGCATTCTGCCGATCACCTGGATGTACATCCGCATGATGGGCGGTGCCGGCCTCAAGCGTGCGTCGCAGATGGCGATCCTCAACGCCAACTACATCGCCCGCCGCCTGGAAGAGCACTATCCTGTCCTGTATAGCGGCGGCAATGGCCTGGTAGCACACGAATGCATCCTCGACCTGCGCCCACTGAAGGACACCAGCGGCATCAGCGTCGACGACGTGGCCAAGCGCCTGATCGACTTCGGCTTCCACGCCCCGACCATGTCCTTCCCGGTGGCCGGCACGCTGATGATCGAACCGACCGAAAGCGAGTCCAAGGAAGAACTGGACCGCTTCTGCAACGCCATGATCCAGATCCGCGCAGAAATCCGCGCGGTCGAGGACGGTAGCCTGGACAAAGACGACAACCCGCTGAAAAACGCCCCGCATACCGCGGCCGAGCTGGTTGGCGAATGGGCGCACGGTTACAGCCGCGAGCAGGCGGTGTACCCGCTGCCTGGCCTGGTGGAAGGCAAGTACTGGCCACCGGTCGGCCGCGTCGACAACGTATTCGGCGACCGTAACCTGGTATGCGCCTGCCCGTCGATCGAGAGCTATCAGGACGCCTGATCCGGCTCGCCGGCTCCCACAAGGGCTCCACTGCCTGCAAGGGTTGTGCTGCACCTGTAAGAAGCCTGCTCTCACGGGAACGTCGTACCTGTGGGCGCTGGCTTGCCGGCGATCGAGTGCGCAGCACTCGCCTTTTCTTTCTGGAGGGAACGAGCAATGGCTTTGAGCGTCTTCGACCTGTTCAAGATCGGCATCGGCCCCTCCAGTTCCCACACCGTCGGCCCGATGCGCGCCGCTGCGCGATTTGCCGAAGGGCTGCGCCGTGATGGTCTGCTGCCCCAGACTGCCAGCGTCAAGGCCGAGCTGTATGGCTCGCTGGGTGCCACCGGGAAAGGCCACGGCAGTGACAAGGCCGTGTTGCTCGGCCTTGAAGGCGAACAGCCGGACACCCTCGATACCGACAGCATCCCCGCCCGCCTGCAGGCGATCCGCAGCAGTGGCAAGCTCAAGCTGCTGGGCGAGCACACCATTGCCTTCAATGAAAAGCAGCACCTGGCAATGATCCGCAAGCCACTGGAATACCACCCCAACGGCATGATCTTCCGCGCATTCGACAACGCCGGCCTTCAAATCCGCAGCCGCGAGTACTACTCGGTGGGCGGCGGCTTCGTGGTTGACGAAGCCGCCGCCGGCCACGACCGCATTGTCGAGGACAGCACCGCCCTGGCCTACCCGTTCACCACCGCCAAACAGCTGCTTGGCCACTGCACCACGCACAACCTGGCGGTCAGCCAGGTAATGCTGGCCAACGAGCAGGCCTGGCGCCCAGAGGCAGAAACCCGCGCCGGGCTGCTGCGCATCTGGCAAGTGATGCAGGACTGCGTCGAAGCCGGCTGCCAGCATGAGGGCATTCTGCCGGGTGGGCTCAAGGTCAGGCGCCGGGCACCGGCACTGTACCGCCAGCTCAGCCGGCACCCGGAGGCCAGCCTGCGCGATGCCCTGTCGGTACTGGACTGGGTGAACCTGTATGCGCTGGCTGTGAACGAGGAAAACGCCTATGGCGGGCGGGTGGTCACCGCGCCCACCAATGGCGCCGCCGGTATCGTCCCCGCGGTGCTGCACTACTACATGCGCTTCGTGCCCGGTGCCAGCGAAGACGGGGTGGTGCGTTTTCTGCTCACGGCTGCGGCCATCGGCATCCTGTACAAGGAAAACGCCTCCATCTCCGGTGCCGAGGTGGGCTGCCAGGGCGAAGTCGGGGTGGCCTGCTCGATGGCTGCAGGGGCGCTGTGCGAGGTGATGGGCGGCAGTGTGCAGCAAGTGGAGAACGCCGCCGAAATCGGCATGGAACACAACCTGGGACTGACCTGCGACCCCATTGGCGGGCTGGTCCAGGTGCCCTGCATCGAGCGCAACGCCATGGGCTCGGTAAAGGCGATCAATGCGGTGCGCATGGCCTTGCGCGGCGACGGGCAGCACTACGTGTCGCTCGACAAGGTCATCCGCACCATGCGCCAGACCGGCGCCGACATGAAAAGCAAATACAAAGAGACCGCCCGTGGCGGCCTGGCCGTCAACATCATCGAGTGTTGACCCACTAACGAAAGCAAGGAGTCACCGATGTCCGAAACACTGCTCAAGACCCCACTGCATGCCTTGCACCTGGAGCTGGGGGCGCGCATGGTGCCGTTCGCGGGCTATGACATGCCGGTGCAGTACCCGCTGGGCGTCCTCAAGGAGCACCTGCATACCCGTGAACAGGCCGGCCTGTTCGATGTGTCACACATGGGCCAGATCATCCTGCACGGTGCCAACGCTGCCAAAGCCCTTGAAAGCCTGGTGCCGGTAGACATCATCGACCTGCCGGTGGGCATGCAGCGCTATGCCATGTTCACCGATGCGCAAGGCGGCATTCTTGACGACCTGATGGTCGCCAACCTGGGCGACGACAAGCTGTTCCTGGTAGTCAACGCGGCCTGCAAGGCGCAGGACCTGGCTCACCTGCAAGCGCAGATCGGCAACGCCTGCGACGTGCAGCCGCTGTTCGAGGCGCGTGCGCTGCTGGCCCTGCAGGGCCCGGCGGCAGCGCGTGTACTCGCGCGCCTGGCGCCGGAAGTGGCCAACATGACCTTCATGCAGTTGCGGGGGGTAAAACTGCTGGGCGAAGACTGCTTCGTCAGCCGCTCGGGCTACACCGGCGAAGATGGCTACGAGATCTCGGTGCCGGCCGGCGCCGCCGAAGCCTTGGCCCGCCGCCTGCTGGCCGAACCGGAAGTACAGCCGATCGGGCTGGGTGCCCGTGATTCGCTGCGCCTGGAAGCCGGCCTGTGCCTGTATGGCCACGACATGAACGGCGAAACCACCCCGGTCGAGGCCAGCTTGCTGTGGGCGATTTCCAAGGTGCGCCGCGCCGACGGCCAGCGCGCGGGTGGGTTCCCGGGCGCCGAGGCCATCTTCACCCAGCAGCGCGACGGTGTGGCACGCAAACGCGTCGGCCTGTTGCCGCAAGAGCGCACGCCTGTACGCGAAGGCGCGGACATTGTCGATGCCAACGATAAACTGGTCGGCAAAGTGTGCAGCGGCGGTTTTGGCCCAACACTTGGGGCGCCCGTTGCAATGGGTTATATCGATAGTGAACATGCGGCGATCGACACCGCGCTATTTGCCGTGGTGCGTGGCAAGAAGGTGGCCTTGAAAGTCAGCAAAATGCCTTTCGTGGCGCAACGTTACTACCGTGGGTGAATCGGCATTGTGAAGGTGGCGGGCAGGCGTGACATATTCGTTTCCGAAACCTGCCCGGTAACTTTTGAACATGGCGCCAGGCCAGCCACCATGCCGTTTGCACGACGGTGATCGGTGCGTGAAAAAAGGCCCGTTTTTCTGCATGGCCGAGGGCTTGTTTTTCGCTCGGGAGTTGGCGTAGAGTCATTCCACTGTGTTTGCATGGGTCGCAATAGTTCGTGACCTGGGCCAGTAGCCAAGCGTTGCTACAACCCGTTCGACGTCTCTTACTTTCCTGCAACCCAGCCCAGTAATCTTTCGCTTACACAACGTGCGAAAGTAACTGTCATCAAAATTCGAGCTCCATAGGAAATAAGACAATGGCTGAACGTCAGAACGGTACCGTCAAGTGGTTCAATGACGAAAAAGGTTACGGTTTCATCACCCCAGAAAGCGGTCCGGATCTGTTCGTGCACTTCCGCGCAATCGAAGGCAACGGCTTCAAGAGCCTGAAAGAAGGCCAAAAGGTCACTTTCGAGGCCGTGCAGGGCCAGAAAGGCATGCAAGCGGACAAAGTCCAGGTTGCAGGCTAAGCCGAACCCGACTGCAAAAGCCCCTGCCAAGTGCAGGGGCTTTTTTTTGCCCGTAGAATAGCGGCTTCATCTTCTGGAGCCGTTTTGCATGTCCAAGCCTTTGCTCACACCCCAGGGTGATTTTCCGCCGGTCGGCCTGGGCCGACGCCTGGCGGCGATGTTCTACGACTTCCTGTTGTGCACCGCGCTGCTGATCGTGACCGCTGGGGCCTACAAGATGATCCAGATGGCGATCATTGGCGAAGCCCGCATGCGCGAGCTGACCGAGGCAGGCGCACTGGACGGCGACCCGTTGCTGTCCACGGTGCTGCTGTTCGCCTTGTTCGGCTTTTTCGCCAAGTTCTGGACCCACGGCGGGCAGACGCTGGGCATGCAGGTGTGGGGCGTGCGGGTACAGAACGCAGATGGTTCGGCGATCAGCCTGTGGCAGGCACTGCTGCGCTTTGTGGTGTCGATCGCGTCGTGGTTGTGTCTGGGGCTGGGCTTCTTCTGGGCGCTGATCGACAAACGCAAGCGGGGCTGGCATGACATCTATTCCGAGAGCCAGCTGGTGCGTGTGCCGAAACAGAAGAAATAGAAAGCCCCAATGAAAAAGCCGACCTAGGGTTAGTGCCTGTCAGTTAAGTAATTTGGGGTCGCTTTGCGACCCTTCGCGGGCACGCCCGCTCCCACAGGGGATCGCGCAGCGCCAAACCTGTGGGAGCGGGCGTGCCCGCGAAGGGCTGCAAAGCAGCCCCAGTAACGCTTAACAGACAAGCATTATCTCCAGCTCAAGCCATTACCCCGCCCGGCGCAGCAACCACACACCGGCCAGGGCACAAATGCCCGCCGGGATGACCACCGCCAGCAAGGGCGGGAAGCCGAACACCTGGCTCGAAGGCCCGAGCAGGTCCTGGCCGATGCGGAATACGAAGCCCACCAGCACGCCGGTGAACACCCGCTGGCCCAAGGTCACCGAGCGCAGCGGGCCGAAGATGAATGAAATGGCCATCAACACCAGTGCCGCAGTCACCATCGGCTGCAGGACCTTGGTCCAGAACGCCAGCCAGTAACGGGCGTTGTTCAGGCCCTGGTCGGACAGGTAGTGGATGTAGTCCCACAGGCCGGTGATCGACAGCGACTCCGGCGCCAGGATCACGGTGTTCAGCAGTTGCGGGGTCAGCGACACCTCCCAGCGCTCGGTGGGGGCCTTCACCACCTCGGTGTGGTCCCCGCGGAAGAAGGTCGTGCTGACGTCGCTGAGCAACCAGTGATCGTCGGTGTACTGGGCACGCCGGGCAAAGCTCGACGTCTGGATCTTGCGCTCGCTGTCGAAGCGGTAGCGGGTCACGCCGAGCAACAGGCCGTTGGGCTGTACGGCGTTGATGTGCACGAACTCCTCGCCCTGGCGATGCCACATGCCACGCTTGGAGCTCTGCGCCTCGCCCCCACCCTGGGCCAGCGAGCGGTCAGCCTGGGCCTTGTTCTCGGTGACCGGCGCCACGTATTCGCCAATCAGCAGGCCGACCAGCATCAGCACCAGCATGGGCTTCATCACCGCCCAGACGATACGCCCGATGGACACACCGGCCGCACGCATGATGGTCAGTTCGCTGCTGCTGGCCAGGCTGCCCAGGCCAATCAGGCAGCCGATCAGCGCAGCCATGGGCAGCATTTCGTACAGCCGCCGTGGCGCGGTGAGCAAGACGTAGTAACCGGCTTGCATCACCGTGTAGGTGTCGCTCAGGTCGCCCATCTCATCGATGAACGCGAACAACGAGGCCAGGCCGAGGATGATCCCCAGCACTGCCAGGATGGCCAGCAGCACGCTCTGGCCGATGTAGCGGTCGAGCTTAGCCATGGGCCACCTCCGCACGGCGGGCGGCACGCTTGAGGCGCAATGGCTCCCAGTACATCAGGCCAAGGCCGATGAGCAGGAACAGCCCGTGCACCCACCACATGCCCAAGGCAATCGGCAACTTGCCCTTCTCCAGGGCGCCACGTACGGAAATCAGCATTGTCAGGTAGGCCATGTACAGAAGAATCGCCGGCAGCAACTTGAGGAAGCGGCCCTGGCGCGGGTTGACCCGCGACAGCGGCACCGCCAGCAGGGTCACCACGAAGACCAGGATCGGCAATGACAGCCGCCATTGCAGTTCGGCGCGTTCGCGCAGGTCGGTCTTGCCGAACAGGTCGAGGGTCGGAATGGCCTCGCGCTCGGTCACTTCCTCGGCCACTTCCGGCTTGGGCAGCAACACGCCATAGGTGTCGTACTTGATGGCCCGGTAGTCGGCCTGGCCGGGGTTACCGTCGTAGCGGTAGCCGTTTTCCAGCACCAGGTAACGGTTGCCATCGGCCTGGATCTCCTGGTGGCCCTTTTCCGCCACCAGCACCGACGGCGCACGGTCCTTGGTCTTGTCCTGATTGAAGCGTTTCTCGGAGATGAACACGCCACCGAGCTTGACGCGGTCGTCCGACAGTTGCTCGGTGTAGGTGACCCGCGAGCCGTCACGCAGCATCTGGAAACGGCCTGGCACCAAGGTGTCGAACTCGGTCAGGGTGTCCTGCTGGGCGATGATCTGCTGCACCTGGGCCACGCCCAGTGGCGCCAGGCTCAGGCTCAGCCAGGCCACCAGCAGCGCCACCAGTGCGGCCGGCGCCATGGTCATGCCCAGCAGGCGCTGCTGGCTCATGCCAGTGGCCGAGAGCACAGTCATTTCGCTTTCCAGGTACAGGCGGCCGTACGCCAGCAGAATGCCGAGGAACAGCCCCAAGGGCAGGATCAGCTGCAGGAAACCCGGCAGGCGGAAGCCCATGATCAGGAACAATACGCCCGGGTCGAGCACGCCTTGGGCGGCCTGGGCCAGGTACTTGATGAAGCGCCCACTCATGATGATCACCAGCAGCACGGCGCTGACGGCGCTCAAGGTCACCAGGACCTCGCGGGACAGATAACGAAAGACGATCAAACCAGACACTCCTGGGTTGTCAGGGCGGACTGCCATGCAATGGCGCCAAACAATGACTTAGTACATCCAAGACCAATGCCGGTTCGCCAAAGGCGAACCTCCATGTAAAGTGCGCGCATTATCCTGTGATTGGCTGCGCCTGTCACTTGGCGGCGCGTGAAGGCGCATAACGGGGTTGTCAGCACGCGGGCCGCAGGCTCAAACTGGCAGCTTTTCCGCTGGCGCGCGACGACGCGGCCAGGCCCGTCCAGAGCGCTGCAATGTACAGCGCCATTTGTATCGATCATTCGGGGACCCTGACATGGAACTGGTTGTAAAAAGCGTAGCTGCTGCATCGGTAAAAACCGCCACCCTGGTCATTGCAGTCGGTGAAAATCGCAAACTTGGCGCGGTGGCCAAGGCCGTCGACCAGGCCACCGAGGGTGCCATCAGCGCGGTACTCAAGCGCGGTGACCTGGCCGGCAAACCGGGCCAGACCTTGCTGCTGCACAACCTCCCGGGCCTCAAGGCCGAACGCGTCCTGCTGGTCGGCAGTGGCAAGGACGAAGCCCTGGGCGACCGCGCCTGGCGCAAGCTGGTCGCCAGCGTCGCCGGTGTGCTCAAGGGGCTCAACGGCGCCGATGCCGTGCTGGCCCTGGACGATATCGCCGTCAGCAACCGCGATGCCCATTACGGCAAGTACCGCCTGCTGGCCGAAACCCTGCAGGACGGCGAATACGTGTTCGACCGCTTCAAGAGCCAGAAGGTCGAGCCGCGCGCACTGAAAAAAGTCACCCTGCTGGCAGACAAGGCCGGCCAGGCCGACGTCGAGCGCGCGGTGAAGCACGCCAGCGCCATCGCCACCGGCATGGCGTTCACCCGCGACCTGGGCAATCTGCCACCTAACCTGTGCCACCCGAGCTTCCTTGCCGAGCAGGCCAAGGACCTGGGCAAGGCGCACAAGGCACTGAAGGTCGAAGTGCTCGACGAGAAGAAAATCAAGGACCTGGGCATGGGCGCCTTCTACGCCGTGGGCCAGGGCAGCGACCAGCCGCCACGCCTGATCGTGCTCAACTACCAGGGCGGCAAGAAGGCCGACAAGCCCTTCGTGCTGGTAGGTAAAGGCATCACCTTCGACACCGGCGGCATCAGCCTGAAACCCGGCGCCGGCATGGACGAAATGAAGTACGACATGTGCGGTGCCGCCAGCGTCATGGGCACCCTGCGTGCGGTGCTGGAACTGCAACTGCCCATCAACCTGGTCTGCCTGCTGGCCTGCGCCGAGAACATGCCAAGTGGCGGCGCCACCCGCCCGGGTGACATCGTCACCACCATGAGCGGCCAGACCGTGGAAATCCTCAACACCGACGCCGAAGGCCGCCTGGTGCTGTGCGATACCCTGACCTACGCCGAGCGTTTCAAGCCACAGGCGGTGATCGACGTCGCTACCCTGACAGGCGCCTGCATCGTCGCCCTGGGCAGCCACACCTCCGGCCTGATGGGCAACAACGACGACCTGGTCGGGCAATTGCTCGACGCCGGCAAGCGCGCAGACGACCGCGCCTGGCAACTGCCGCTGTTCGACGAGTACCAGGAACAACTGGACAGCCCGTTCGCCGACATGGGCAACATCGGTGGGCCGAAGGCCGGCACCATCACCGCAGGCTGCTTCCTGTCGCGTTTCGCCAAGGCCTACAACTGGGCGCACATGGACATCGCCGGTACGGCGTGGGTCAGCGGCGGCAAGGACAAGGGCGCCACGGGTCGCCCGGTGCCGCTGCTGACCCAGTACCTGCTGGACCGCGCTGGCGCCTGAGGCCATGACGCCGGTGGTGCCTGGCGCGCCACCGGCCGGCCATACCGACCATGAGCAAAGTCGACTTCTATATTCTGCCTACCGACTCGCTGTCGGCGCGGCTCGATTTCGCCTGCAAACTGTGTGAAAAGGCCTGGCGCCTTGGCCACCGGGTCTACCTGCATTGCCAGGATGCCGAGCAACGCGACGAACTGGACCTGCGCCTGTGGCGCTTCAAGGGCGAAGCCTTCGTGCCCCACGACCTGGCCGAGGTGCATGCCGACGCCGGCGTGGCCCTGGGCCTGGCGGAACACGCCGGTGACCATCACGACCTGCTGATCAACCTGGGCGCCAGCGTGCCGGGCTTTGTCGGCCAGTTCGAGCGGGTGGCAGAAATCGTCGTCGAGGCGCCCGACATTCGCCAATCGGCGCGAGAGCGATTCCGTTTCTACCGTGAACAGGGCTATGCTCTGCAAGACCACCGCTTACAGCGACTTTGACGACGATGGACAAGCACTCCCCCCTGCCCGACTCGGCTCACCTGCTCGACGACCTTGAGTCGATCCGCCAGTTGCTCGGCGATGCCGACCTGCAACCCCCCCTGCTGACCGAAACGGTCGAGCAACTTCCGTTGTTGCCGGACGCGCCGGTTACCGAAGCAGCTGCGCCCGAGGAAGACCCGCAGACGCGCCGCCAGGACACCCTGCTGCACCTGGAGAGTGAGCTGCGCGCCGCGGCGCAGATGATCATGCAGGACGTGATCAACGACTTTACCCCGCATATAGAGAATGAAATCAAGCGCCGGCTGGATGCGCGCATCGAGCGGTTGATCAAGCGTTCCGAGTAAAACCGCACATCGGTGTTGCCTGCTTCGCGGGCATGCCCGCTCCTACAGGGACCTCAACGCCTGTGGTGGGCTTGTTGCAGCAGGCAACACAGTTCCGACAGTTGTCAGCAGCTTGTCGCCTGCGGCCCCCAGCTTGGTTATACTTCCCGGCTTTCCCGAATAAATGCACAGGGTCCCGCCGCGCATGGATAAGACCTACCAGCCGCACGCCATCGAAACTTCCTGGTACAACACCTGGGAGTCCGAGAACTATTTCGCTCCACAAGGTGCAGGCGAGTCCTACACCATCATGATCCCGCCGCCGAACGTCACCGGCAGCCTGCACATGGGCCACGGTTTCAACAACGCGATCATGGATGCCCTGATCCGTTTCCGCCGCATGCAAGGCCGCGACACCCTGTGGCAGCCAGGCACCGACCACGCCGGTATCGCCACTCAGATGCTGGTCGAGCGCCAACTCGAGGCCAAGGGCCAGAACCGGCATGATCTGGGCCGCGAGAAGTTCCTGGAGAAGGTCTGGGAATGGAAGGATCAGTCCGGCGGCAATATCAGCCGGCAAATCCGCCGCCTGGGCTCGTCGGTCGACTGGAGCCGCGAGCGCTTCACCATGGACGACGGCCTGTCCGAAGCGGTCAAGGAAGCCTTCGTGCGCCTGCACGAAGATGGCCTGATCTACCGCGGCAAGCGCCTGGTCAACTGGGACACCAAGCTGCACACGGCCATCTCCGACCTCGAAGTGGAAAACCACGACGAAAAAGGCCACCTGTGGAACCTGCGCTACCCGCTGGCCGATGGCGCCAAGACCGCCGAAGGCGAGGGTTACCTGGTGGTTGCCACTACCCGCCCGGAAACCCTGCTGGGCGACGCCGCCGTGGCGGTCAACCCGAATGACGAACGCTACCAGGCACTGATCGGCAAGTACGTCGAGCTGCCGCTGGTGGGCCGCCGCATTCCGATCATCGCCGACGACTACTGCGACCCGGCGTTCGGCACCGGCTGCGTGAAGATCACCCCGGCCCACGACTTCAACGACTATGAAGTCGGCAAGCGGCACAACCTGCCGCTGCTGAACATCTTCGACAAGAATGCCGTCGTACTGGCCAACGCCCAGGCCTTCAACCTCGACGGCAGCGTCAACGAGCAGGTCGACACCCAGTTGCCGGCGCAGTACGCCAACCTCGACCGCTTCGTGGCGCGCAAACAGATCGTGGCCGACCTGGACGCCCAGGGCCTGCTGGTCAGCATCGACGACCACGCCCTGAAAGTGCCGAAAGGCGACCGTTCCGGTACCGTGATCGAGCCCTGGCTGACCGACCAGTGGTACGTGTCCACCAAGCCGCTGGCAGAGCCTGCCATTGCTGCCGTGGAAGACGGCCGCATCCAGTTCGTGCCCAAGCAGTACGAGAACATGTACTTCTCGTGGATGCGCGACATCCAGGACTGGTGCATCAGCCGCCAGCTGTGGTGGGGCCACCGCATTCCGGCGTGGTACGACGAGGCCGGCCAGGTCTACGTTGGCCGCAACGAACAGGAAGTGCGCGCCAAGCACCAACTGGGCGCCGACGTGGTGCTGCGCCAGGACGACGACGTGCTCGACACCTGGTTCAGCTCGGGCCTGTGGACCTTCTCTACCCTGGGCTGGCCGGAGCAGACCGAATTCCTCAAGAAGTTCCACTCCACCGACGTACTGGTGACGGGCTTCGACATCATCTTCTTCTGGGTTGCGCGCATGATCATGCTGACCATGCACCTGATCAAGAACGAGGACGGCACCCCGCAGGTTCCATTCAAGACCGTATACGTGCACGGCCTGGTGCGTGATGGCCAGGGCCAGAAGATGTCCAAGTCCAAGGGCAACGTGCTGGACCCGCTGGACATCGTCGACGGCATCACCCTCGACGCCCTGCTGGAAAAACGCACCAGCGGCATGATGCAGCCCAAGCTGGCCGAGAAAATCGCCAAGCAGACCAAGGCCGAATTCCCCGAAGGCATCGCCAGCTACGGCACCGACGCCTTGCGCTTCACCTTCTGCTCGCTGGCGTCCACAGGCCGCGACATCAAATTCGACATGGGCCGCGTCGAAGGCTATCGCAACTTCTGCAACAAGATCTGGAACGCTGCCCGCTACGTGCTGGACAAGGGCGAGGATTGTGGCCAGAACGGCGAGGCCTATGAGCTGTCCCTGGCTGACCGCTGGATCATCTCGCAGCTGCAGCGCACCGAAGCCGAAGTGACCCGCCAGCTGGAGCAGTTCCGCTTCGACCTGGCCAGCCAGGCGCTGTACGAGTTCATCTGGAACCAGTACTGCGACTGGTACCTGGAGCTGTCCAAGCCTGTGCTGTGGGACGAAAATGCCCCGGTCGAGCGCGCCCGCGGCACCCGCCGCACCCTGGTGCGCGTGCTGGAAGTGGCGCTGCGCCTGGCACACCCGTTCATGCCGTTCATCACCGAGGAAATCTGGCAGCGCATCGCACCGCTGGCCGGTATCGAAGGCAAGACCATCATGCTGCAGCCATGGCCGGTGGCCAATGAAAGCCGCATCGATGCTGCCGCCGAAGGTGATATCGAATGGCTGAAAGAGCTGATGGTCGGCCTGCGCAACATCCGCGCCGAAATGAACATTGGCCCGGGCAAGCCGCTGCCACTGTTCCTGAAGAACGCCAACGCCGACGACCAGCGCCGCCTGCAAGAGAACGAAGCCTTGCTGAAGAAGCTGGCCAAGGTCGAATCGTTCACCGTGCTGAGCGATGCCGAAGAGGCACCGCTGTCGGCTACTGCGCTGGTGGGTGACCTGCAAGTGCTGGTACCGATGGCCGGGCTGATCGACAAGGATGCCGAGCTGGCGCGCCTGAACAAGGAAATTCAGCGCCTGCAGGGCGAAGTGGCACGCGTGGGTGGCAAGCTGTCCAACGCTGCCTTCGTCGACAAGGCCCCGCCTGCGGTGATCGAGAAGGAGCGCGCCAAGCTGGCCGAGTCCGAACAGGCCCTGGCCAACTTCACCGAGCAGCACGCGCGCATTGCAGCGCTGTGACAACCTGATAGACCGCTGGGGCCGCTGTGCGGCCCTTTCGCGACACAAGGCCGCCCCTACAGGACGGTGCCGGTTTCACAGGCGCCGCTATCCTTTAGGGGCGGCCTTGTGTCGCGATAGGGCTGCACAGCAGCCCCAAGGCCTGCAACACCGGACCCCGCCATGACCGACAAACCTACCCTGCACCCGCGCAACCGGCACCAGGGGCGCTACGACTTCCCCAGCCTGATCAAGGCCCACCCTGACCTGGCCCGCTTTACCATTACCAACCCCCACGGCAAACCCAGCATCGACTTCGCCAACCCCGAAGCCGTAAGGGTATTCAACCGTGCCCTGCTCAAGGCCCAATACGGCATCCAGCACTGGGATATCCCCGCCGACTACCTGTGCCCGCCCATTCCCGGCCGCGCCGACTACATCCACGTAGCCGCGGACTTGCTGGCCACGGACAACGCGGGGGAAATTCCCAAGGGCGCCCAGGTACGCGCGCTGGACATCGGCGTGGGTGCCAACTGCATTTACCCGCTGCTGGGCCACAGCGACTACCGCTGGCGCTTTCTCGGCTCGGATATCGACCCGGTAGCGCTGGCCTCGGCCAAGGCCATCGTCCAGGCCAACGGCCTGGGCAAGGCCATTGCCCTGCGCCAGCAGGCGAACCGGGGCCATATCCTCAGCGGTCTGTTGCAGCCAGAGGAGCGTTTCGACCTGACCCTGTGCAACCCACCCTTCCACGCCTCCCGCGACGAAGCCACCCGCGGTAGCCAACGCAAGTGGAAAAACCTGGGCAAGCAGGACCCCAAACGCAAGCTGCCGCTGCTGAACTTTGGTGGCCAGAACAATGAATTGTGGTGCGAGGGTGGCGAAATCCGCTTTGTCACCCAACTGGTGAGCGAAAGCGTGCAGTACGCCGGAAGCGTGTTGTGGTTCACCAGCCTGGTGTCAAAGGCCAGCAACCTGCCGGGCATAGAGGCTGCACTGAAGAAGGCCGGTGCCAAGGCCGTACGTGTCGTCGAAATGGGCCAGGGCCAGAAGCAGAGCCGCATGGTTGCCTGGAGCTTCCACGACGAAGCGGCACGCCAGGGCTGGTACGCCCAGGGCCGATCACAGGCATGAAAAAACCGCGCCCGGGCAAGCCGGGCGCGGTTTCGTCAAAGCAGCAACAATTACTTGTTGATAGCGTCGGTCAGCACTTTGGCTGGCACGAACTTGACGACTTTCTTGGCAGCGATTTCGATGGCAGCGCCAGTCGAAGGGTTGCGGCCAGTGCGGGCAGGACGCTCCGAGACTTTCAGCTTGCCGATACCTGGCAGGGTGATTTCAGCGCCGTTTTCCAGCTGGTCAGCAACGATCTGGCCCAGTTGCTCCAGTGCGTTCTTGGCGGTGGCTTTCGGCGCGGCGATCGACTCGGCGATGTCGGCAATCAGTTGGTCTTTGGTCAATGCCATGGTGGTGTTCCTTCCCTATCAAATTCGATGGTTATGCAGCGAACGACGACGTTATCGGGCCAGCCCCTTGTAGTGGAGGGCCGCGCCAATTGGGTATGTAGATACTTAAATCGGCGTTTGGTTCGACACGACGGCAGCGCGCTGCCAGCAATGCGCCACGCGTGGGGCGCAAGACCGCGCAAAGCTACCACAGGAGTGGATAAATATCCGCAGCGCACTTCGATTAAATGCAGGTTTTTCAGGGGTTTTGGCTTAAAACGTACAAAAATGAACAAAAAACGAACAACCGGCATTTCGGCCAACATCCGGCCACTGCACCACTGGGTGTCTGGGTTAAACTTGGCGACTTTTGCAGCCCGCCGAGAATTTCATGCCTATCCGTCATTGCATCGTTCACCTGATCGACAAGAAGCCTGATGGCAGCCCCGCCGTGCTGCACGCCCGCGATAGCGAACTGGCGGCTTCCGACGCCATCGAAAACCTGCTGGCAGACCTGAACGACAGCTACAACGCCAAGCAAGGCAAGGCCTGGGGCTTCTTCCACGGCGAGTCGGGGGCCTACCCGCTCAGCGGCTGGCTGAAGCAGTACCTGGAAGGCGACACAGACTTTACCGCCTTCAGCCGCCAGGCCGTGGAACACCTGCAGAAGCTGATGGAGGAGTCCAACCTGTCCACCGGCGGTCACGTGCTGTTTGCCCATTACCAACAGGGCATGACCGAATACCTGGCCATCGCCCTGCTGCACCACAGTGAAGGCGTGGCGGTGAATGCCGAACTCGACGTCACCCCATCCCGTCACCTTGACCTTGGCCAGTTGCACCTGGCGGCGCGCATCAACCTGTCCGAGTGGAAGAACAACCAGAACTCCAAGCAGTACATCTCGTTCATCAAGGGCAAGAACGGCAAGAAAGTCTCGGACTATTTCCGCGATTTCATTGGCTGCCAGGAAGGTGTCGACGGCCCGGGTGAAACCCGCACCCTGCTCAAGGCTTTCAGCGACTTCGTCGAGAGCGAAGACTTGCCGGAAGCATCCGCCCGCGAAAAGACCCAGACGCTGGTCGAGTACGCCACTACCCAGACCAAACTGGGTGAACCGGTGACGCTGGAAGAGCTGTCCAGCCTGATCGACGAAGACCGGCCCAAGGCGTTTTACGACCATATCCGCAACAAGGACTACGGCTTGTCGCCGGAGATTCCGGCGGATAAACGCACCCTCAACCAGTTCCGTCGCTTTACCGGGCGTGCCGAAGGTCTGTCGATCAGCTTCGAGGCGCACCTGCTGGGCGACAAGGTGGAGTATGACGAGGCCGCCGGCACCCTGATCATCAAGGGGCTGCCGACCACCCTGGTGGACCAGCTGAAGCGACGCAAGGACTGACGGCCCATGGGCCGGGCGACCTGCTCCTGCACGCATCGCGACCTCCTGTAGGCGCGGCCTTGCGTCGCGATGGGCCGCAAAGCGACCCCGGCACCCTCAAGCCGAACCCACCAGATAAGCCGCCACCAAAGCCTCTTTCGCCGACTTGCGCAGCCGTTTCACCAACCGCTCCTGGCGCAATGCCTCGCCCTTGTCCGGCCATTGCTCGACATACACCAGCGCCTGTGCCGGGCTGGTCTTGAAGTACCGTGCCCCCCGCCCTTTCTGATGGGCCAGAAAACGCCGCTGCGGGTCATCGCTGACCCCGCAATACAACGAACCGTTGGCCGCCCTGACCAGGTAGACATACCAAGGCTTGCCAACGCCTGCAGGGGCAGCTTCACACACCCTGGGCCTGCTGGAACGCGCGCAACCCCTTGAAGGCCTGTGCGCGAACCTTGTTCTGCACCAGCGGCGACCAACCCAGCAATACCCCTGGCATGCCCAACGCCTGCCGCGACCAGCGCCACAGGTCGAACGTATCGTCGTGCTGGCAGATCAAGCCATCGCGGATGATGAAGCGTGCCTGGATATCATTGACCACCACCCGCCCCGTCTGGCTGAACAGGTAGGTCGCCACCCAGTGTGCGGCACCGCTGCGCTCGTCGGCGCGTACGCTGTCGAAGGTGAGGGTGAAGTCTTTGGCGCGCGTGGTCAGCATGCGCCACATGTCGCCCGCGTCCTTGCCACGCAGCGTACCGAAAACCGGATCGCTGAAAACGATATCGTCGCTGTAGCAGGCGATCATTGCCTCGGCGTCCAGGCGCTGGAAGGCCTGGTAGAAGCGCGTAATCAAATCGCGGTGGGCGTCACTCATGGGGGCTGGTCCATCCTGGGGTCGAAAGCAGCACGATAATCTGACCCGGTTGCTTATGCCAGCTTCCGCCGCAGCATCTTCAGCGCCTGTGAGATCGAGCGCCGCCCGCGCGGCGCAATCGCGAGCTGCGCTCGCTCCTACGTTTGTTTCGGGCCAGTAACGCCTGTGACAGGCGCGCGCGGCCGCCTTGTTTGTACGGCGCGATATTGAGGCATGCACCAAGGCGTTCGCGCGCGAATCCCACAGGAATAATTGGCCCGAAACAAACGTAGGAGCGAGCGCAGCTCGCGATGCGCCGCGCGGGCGGCGCTCGATCTCACAGGCGCTGCATATCTTGTGACAAACACCTATCAGCCCTGACGCGATCCCTGTGGGAGCTGGCTTGCCGGCGACAGGGCCGGTGCTGCCCAGCACAGATTCAGACTTTTTCGCTGGTCACCTGCACATGCAAAGCCCGCCCGGCCCCCAACCCGAAGACGATGGCGCCGACGCCAAGCACAGCGAAGATCCAGCCCACGGCCGCCCAGCCGCCCGTCAGGTCATGCACCAACCCCACCGCGAACGGCCCCATGGACGCCAGGGTATAACCCACGCCTTGGGCCATGCTCGACAGGTTGGCCGCCACGTGGGCATCCTTCGAGCGCAACACGATCAAGGTCAGCGCCAGGGCAAATGTACCACCCTGCCCCAGGCCCAGCACCACGGCCCAGCCCCACAGCCCGGAAAGCGGGGCATACAGGCAACCGAACAGGCCCGCCAGAGTGGTCAGCATGACCACCACGATTGCCAGCCGCTGGTCCTTGCCGCGAGTGGCCAGCCACGGCGCGCTCAGCGAACTCAGCAACTGCACGATGACCGATCCGGAAAGTACCAGGCCGGCCTGGGTCGGGCTCAGGCCACGACCGATCAGGATCGACGGCAGCCAGCCAAACACGATGTAGGCCAGCGACGACTGCAGCCCCATATACAGGGTCACCTGCCAGGCCAACGGATCACGCCAGAGGCCACGTACGCGGTATGCCACCTTGTGCAGGCCGTGCCCCTGGCGGGCTTGTGGCAGCCAGACCAGCATGGCCAGCAGCGCCGGGAGCACCCAGAAGCCCAGGCCCAACGCCCAGCTGCCACCGAAATGGCCGGCCAAGGGCACGGTGGCACCCGCCGCCATGGCCGCGCCCAGGCACAAGGCCATGGTGTACACCCCGGTCAGCGTGCCTGCGTGCTGGGGGAAGTCGCGCTTGACGATACCGGGCAACAACACCCCGATGATGCCGATGCTGGCGCCAGCCATCAGGCTGCCCAGAAACACCCCCGCCACGCCCAAACTGCTGCGCACGACAATACCCAAAGCCAGGGTGAGCAGAATGCCGACGATCACCCGCTCACTGCCAAAGCGCCTTGCCAGCATCGGTGCCAGCGGCGCAAACAGCCCAAGGCACAACACCGGCAAGGTGGTCAGCAAACCAGCTTGCGAAGCGTTCAGCCCCAGGCCTTCGGACACCTGGCCCAACACGGGCGCCATGCTCGACAGCGCCGGGCGCAGGTTCAGCGCCACCAGCACCAGGCCGAGCAACAGCAGCCACGGCCGACGCAATTGCACCGGCTGCTGCTGGACTTGCTCGTCGTCGGCCTCGGCGTCGATCAGCAGCTCATCGAGGTCGCGTGCGTGCGGTGGGGTGTTGCGGGGTAGGGATTCAGCCATGGTGTTCTCGGGGTCAGGATTCGATAAGGGTGCGGCTCAGGTGCTTGGCCCGGTCCGCATCACGCTGTTCGATGGCGTCGAGGATCTGCCCATGCAGATCGAACGTGGCCTGGCAGCGCGGCACGGTCGCCATGCTGTGCTGCAGCGCCGCCGCGACCACGCCGGAGAAATAGCGGTAAAGCTCGCTGAGGGCGGGGTTGTGGGCGGCATCGACCAGCCGCTGGTGAAACACCAGGTCGCACCTTATGTAGTGATCGACATCACCATGAAAATGCCCGGCGCTGCCGGCCAGCGCTTCGCGCAGCCCTTGCAGGTCTGCATCGGTGCGCCGCAGCGCGGCCAGGCCAATCGCCTCCGCCTCGAGAATGTGGCGGGTTTCACGGGCCTGCTCGGCGGTACAGCGGGCCATGGCCTGCATCGCCAGCAACGGGTCCTGCGCGGTACGCAGGTAGCTGCCGTCGCCTTGGCGCACTTCGACCAGGCCGCTGAAGGCCAGCACGCGCATGGCTTCGCGCACGGTGTTACGGCTGATGCCCAGTTGCAGGGCCAGTTCCGGCTCGGTCGGCAGGCGCTGGCCGATCTGCCAGTCACCCTGGGCGATGCGCTCACGCAGTTGCTCAACGGCCTGCTCGACGAGGGAGCGTTTGATCAATAACGACATCGATACATCCAGTCATCGGACGAATTAGGGCTAACCATAAGCGCTGAATCAACAGGCTGCAACGCTTCACAGAATTGTTTTTGAGTAGGCACCAAGCGCCGCGCGGGCGGCGCTCGGTCTGACAGGCGCTAAAAAGGGCCCGGTCAGTTCAAGGCATCCAGCAGCGCCTGGTTCATCTCCGGCGTGCCAATGGTGATCCGCAGGAACTGAGCGATACGTGCCTGCTTGAAGTGGCGCACGATGACGCCCTGCTCGCGCAAGCGCGCTGCCAACTCGGCGGCATCCTGTTGCGGGTGGCGCGCGAAAATGAAGTTGGCCGCCGACGGCAGCACTTCGAAGCCCTTGGCCTGTAGCTGGCCAACCAACGCCTCGCGGCTGTCGATGACCTTGCGGCAGGTTTGCTCGAAGTACTCTCGGTCCTCGAAAGCCGCGGCAGCGCCAACAATGGCCGCACGGTCCAGCGGGTAGGAGTTGAAGCTGTTCTTGATGCGCTCCAATGCTTCGATCAGGTCCGGGTGCCCCACGGCCAAGCCGACACGCAGCCCCGCCAACGAGCGCGATTTGGACAAGGTCTGGGTCACCAACAGGTTGTCGTAGCGGTCGACCAGGCTGATGGCGGTTTCGCCGCCGAAGTCGATGTACGCTTCATCCACCACCACCACCGAGTCACGGTTGGCCTGCAGCAGTTGCTCTACCGCCTGCAGTGGCATCAGGCAACCCGTAGGCGCGTTGGGGTTGGGGAAGATGATCCCGGCATTGGGCTTGTTGTAGTCCTCGATACGGATCTGGAACTGCTCGTCCAGGGCTACCTGCTCGAACGCGATGCCGTAGAGACCACAGTACACCGGGTAGAAGCTGTAGCTGATATCGGGGAACAACAACGGTGCATCGTGCTGGAACAGGCCGTGGAAGATGTGCGCCAGCACCTCGTCCGAACCATTGCCGACAAACACTTGCGCCGGGGTAACGCCGTAATACTCGGCCACCGCCTGCTTCAGGCGGTCACCGTTAGGATCGGGGTACAGGCGCAGGTTGTCGTTCAGCTCCGCGCGCATGGCCTCCAGCGCCTTGGGCGACGGGCCGTAGGGGTTCTCGTTGGTGTTCAGCTTGACCAGCCGCGCCAGTTTGGGCTGCTCGCCCGGCACGTAAGGCACCAGGTCCTTGACGAAGGGGCTCCAGAATCGGCTCATGTTCAGTTCCCCTTCTGTTGGGTCAGGATGCGGTATTCAGCGCTTCGGGCGTGCGCGGTCAGCGATTCGCCACGGGCCAGCACGGAGGCAGTCTGGCCCAGTTCGGACGCGCCTTGCTCGGAGCAGAAGATGATCGACGACCGCTTCTGGAAGTCGTACACACCCAACGGCGACGAGAAGCGTGCAGTGCCGGAGGTTGGCAACACGTGGTTGGGGCCGGCGCAGTAATCACCCAGTGCTTCGCTGGTGTGGCGGCCCATGAAGATCGCGCCGGCGTGGCGAATGTGCGGCAGCCAGGCCTGCGGGTCGGCCACCGACAGCTCCAGGTGCTCGGGGGCAATGCGGTTGGCCACGTCCATGGCCTGCTGCATGTCTTTTACCTGGATCAATGCACCACGGCCGTTGACCGACTTCTGGATGATTTGCGCACGCTCCATGGTCGGCAGCAGCTTGTCGATACTGGCAGCGACACGGTCGAGGAAGGCGGCATCCGGGCTGACCAGAATGGCCTGTGCGTCTTCGTCGTGTTCAGCCTGGGAGAACAGGTCCATGGCGATCCAGTCCGGGTCGGTCTGACCGTCGCACACCACCAGGATTTCCGAAGGCCCGGCGATCATGTCGATGCCCACCTGGCCAAATACATGGCGCTTGGCAGTGGCGACGTAGATGTTGCCCGGGCCGACGATCTTGTCGACCTGTGGCACGCTTTCGGTGCCATAGGCCAGTGCCGCGACCGCCTGGGCGCCACCGACAGTGAACACGCGGTCGACACCGGCGATGCAGGCAGCGGCCAGCACCAGCTCGTTGACCTCACCGCGCGGGGTCGGCACTACCATCACCACTTCGGCCACGCCGGCCACCTTGGCCGGGATGGCATTCATCAGCACCGACGAGGGGTACGAGGCCTTGCCACCGGGCACATACAGGCCGGCCCGATCCAGCGGGGTAACCTTCTGCCCCAGTACGGTGCCGTCGGCTTCGGTGTACTGCCAGGAATCCTGCTTCTGCCGCTCATGGTAGATGCGCACACGTTCGGCGGCCTTTTCCAGGGCCTGGCGCTGTACGGGGGTGATACGGGTCAGCGCCAGCTCCAGGCGCTCGCGATCGAGGATCAGGTCATCGATCGATGTGGCCTGAACGCCATCGAAACGCTGGGTGAACTCCACCAGCGCTGCGTCGCCACGCTCGCGCACGGCCTTGATGATGTCCAGCACGCGCTGGTTGACCGCGTCATCGGACACACTTTCCCAGCTCAGCAGATGATCCAGATGTCGGGCGAAATCCGGATCAGCAGCGTTGAGACGGGCAATTGCAGTGGACACGGTCATGGCGAGGGCCTCGATGATTAGCGAATGCTCAGGCGCCCTAGGCTACCAGTCCATCCGCGCGGGCACCCGAGAAAAGTGGCTATGACGCGGATAGATGGGCGCGGCAGCAACGGCCGCGCGCAATCGGTAGGGAATTAACCGCGGTGTCGCGATTCGACCGCCGCGCGCAGCGTGTCGATAAGGCTCTGGATGCGGGCGTGCTGCATCTTCATGGAAGCCTTGTTGACCACCAGGCGCGAGCTGATCGTGGCGATCATTTCCTGGGGCTCCAAGCCATTGGCCCGCAGGGTGTTGCCGGTATCCACCACGTCGATGATCTTGTCGGCGAGGTTGATCAGCGGTGCCAGCTCCATCGAGCCGTACAGCTTGATGATGTCGACCTGGCGGCCCTGTTCGGCGTAGTAACGCTTGGCGACGTTGACGAACTTGGTGGCCACGCGCAGG
The DNA here is from genome assembly GCF_007633355.1 of Pseudomonas sp. BJP69. Taxonomy (NCBI): domain Bacteria; kingdom Pseudomonadati; phylum Pseudomonadota; class Gammaproteobacteria; order Pseudomonadales; family Pseudomonadaceae; genus Pseudomonas; species Pseudomonas sp. BJP69. The sequence goes on along the minus strand of NZ_CP041933.1, from coordinate 1,002,436 downwards.
CGGCCCTTGGGCTCAGGGGCGCCGACCACGCCTGCGGTCATCAGCTTGCAGCGGGCAATCTGCAGGTCCAGTGGCTCGTACAGGCCCTGGCCGCCGTACTCCATCAGCACGTCCTTGCCGGCCACACCCAGGTCGGCAGCACCATGCTCGACATAGGTCGGCACGTCGGTAGCACGCACGATCAGCAGGCGTACGTCGTCCTGCGTGGTAGGGATGATCAGTTTGCGGCTCTTGTCCGGGTTCTCGGTCGGCACGATGCCGGCCTCGGCCAGCAACGGCAAGGTATCGTCGAGAATACGGCCTTTGGAAAGCGCGATGGTCAACATTGGAACGTCGGTCCTTAAGCGGCTACTGCTGGCCAGGTCAGGGACCTGGCCGCTTTCAATTCGAACGGTGCGTCCTTGCACCAGAGGGCGATCAGCCCGGTACGCGGCGGATTTTCGCGCCGAGCATCTGCAGTTTTTCTTCGATGCACTCGTAGCCACGGTCAATGTGGTAGATGCGGTCGATCAGCGTGTCACCTTCGGCCACCAGCGCCGAGAGCACCAGGCTGGCCGACGCGCGCAGGTCGGTGGCCATGACCGGGGCGCCTTTGAGGGCCGGTACACCGGTAACGATCGCGGTGTTGCCTTCGACCTGGATCTGCGCCCCCATGCGGTGCATTTCGTACACGTGCATGAAACGGTTTTCGAAGATGGTTTCGATGACGGCACCGGTGCCTTCGGCAATGGCGTTCAGCGAGATGAACTGCGCCTGCATGTCGGTGGGGAACGCCGGGTACGGCGCAGTACGCAGGTTCACGGCTTTTGGCCGCTTGCCCTGCATGTCGAGCTCGATCCAGTCTTCACCGGTGGTGATCTCGGCGCCGGCTTCCTTGAGCTTTTCCAGCACGGCCTCAAGGATGGTCGGGTCGGTATCCTTGACCTTGACGCGGCCACCGGTCACGGCAGCGGCAACCAGGTAGGTACCGGTCTCGATACGGTCCGGCATCACACGGTAGCTGGCCGACGCCAGGCGCTCGACGCCATCGATGGTGATGGTGTCGGTACCGGCACCTTGCACCTTGCCGCCCATGGCGTTGATGAAGTTGGCCAGGTCGACCACCTCCGGCTCACGCGCAGCGTTCTGCAGCACACTGCGGCCTTTGGCCAGCGCTGCGGCCATCATAATGTTTTCGGTACCGGTCACGCTGACGGTGTCGAAGAAGAAATGCGCACCGCGCAGGCCGCCCTCAGGCGCCTTGGCCTTGATGTAGCCGGCTTCGACCTCGATCTTCGCACCCATGGCCTCCAGACCACGGATGTGCAGGTCGACCGGGCGCGAACCGATCGCGCAACCGCCAGGCAGTGCCACCTCGGCCTCGCCGAAGCGGGCGACCATCGGGCCCAGCACCAGGATCGAGGCGCGCATGGTCTTGACCAGCTCGTACGGCGCGACCAGGGTCTTGATGGTGCGGGGGTCGATTTCCACCGCCAGCTTTTCGTCAATCACAGGCTCGATGCCCATGCGGCCGAACAGCTCGATCATGGTGGTGATGTCGTGCAGGTGCGGCAGGTTACCGACGGTGACCGGGCCATCGGCCAGCAGGGTCGCCGCCAGAATCGGCAGGGCTGCGTTCTTCGCACCCGAAATACGGATCTCGCCGTCAAGACGAGCGCCGCCAGTAATAATCAGTTTGTCCATTGGAATCTCGCCGCCAAGTTGGCTCAGGTGCGCTCAGCCCAGGCTGCGCTGCTGAAAAATTTCATGGTTACCGCATGGATGCTGCCATTGGCGATCCACGGATTCAGATGAGCATAGATAGCCTGCTGGCGTTTGACCGGGCTCAGGCCAGCCAACTCGTCGCTGATCACGTTCAACTGGAAGTTGCAGCCTTCGCCTTCAACTTCTACCCGGGAACCCGGCAATTTCTCTTCAAGGAAGCTTTTAACTTCTACGGCCTGCATGCTCAACCTCAATCGGCGCCCGATGCGCACGGGTCGGCCATCATACAAAAAAGCCCCTCGCCTGCGAAGCCCAACGAGGGCTTCGCTGACCGAGGGGCCGTCATCCGTGCCGGGCCATCAGGTCGCCAGCACTTGATCGAGGTCGTAGACCTCGGCAATTTCCCGCATGTCGTCGGGCATGCCCCGCACCCGACAGGCCTTGCCTGCGGCCTGGGCATCGCGCATGAACGACAGCAGCAACGACAGGCCGACACTGGTGGAGCGCAGCACGCCCGTGCAATCGAGCACCAATTGCGCATCCCGGCTGGCAGTGATCAGTGCCTTGCCTTGCTTGCGCAACTGCGGCCCGCTGCGATAGTCCAGCACGCCGGACAGGCTCAGCACGCCCGGCTCAGCCATGCTTACCGCGGCCTCACTCATTTCACCGCCTTTTCTGGCGAGTTGTCGGCGGCCTGCTTGGCCTTGGCCACTTCGCCGGCCCAGCCGTCGATGGTCTTGTCCAGGTTGTTGCCGTTGCGCTGCATGGCGTCGGCGAACTGGTCACGGAACAGCTTGCCGATGTTGATGCCGTTGACGATGACGTTACGCACCTTCCACTCGCCACCCAGGTTTTCCAGGGTGTACTGCACCGGGTACACGGCGCCATTGTTGCCGGTAACCTTCATGCCCACCGAAGCGCGCTTGCCATCATCGGCCTTGGCCGGGTCGACGACGATGCCCTGGTTGTTGTACTCCAGCAACGCATTGCCGTAGAACTGGAACAGGCTGCGCTTGAAGTTTTCCTGGAAGCGCTGCATCTGCTCGGGCGTGGCCTTGCGCGAGTACTTGACGGTCATGATGCTGCGGGAAATACCGTCGGCATCGACCACCGGCGCGAGAATCCGGTCAAGGGTGTCGTAGAACGCTTGTGGGTTGGCCTTGTACTGCTCTTTGTTGGCCTTGAGTTCACCCAGCAGCTCGGTGGTGGTGCCCTGAACCACGTCATGCGGCGACTGCGCGGCCAAGGTCATCAGGGGGAAAGCCGCCAGCAACACCAGCAGGCCACGTCGCAAGATCGAAATCATGGAAACTCCTCAATTAGCCGGTTGCGCTTCTTTCGGTTCCTTGCCAACGGAGTTGAGCAGGAACTTGCCTATCAGGTCTTCCAGCACCAGGGCAGACTGGGTGTCGTGAATGGTCGAGCCATCCTTGAGCACGTCTTCCTCACCGCCCACGCTGATACCGATGTACTTCTCGCCGAGCAGACCGGCGGTCAGGATCGAGGCAGTGGAGTCGGTCGGCAGGTTGTCCACCGACTTGTCCAGCTGCAGGGTCACCCGACCGGTATAGGAATCACGGTCCAGATCGATGGCGGTGACCTTGCCGATGGTCACGCCCGCCATGGTCACCTTGGCTCTGACCGTCAAACCGGCGATATTGTCGAAATAGGCATAAACTTTATAGGTATCGCTGCTCGGGCTGGCCGACAGCCCGCTGACACGCAGGGCCAGCAGCAGCAGCGCCAGGATCCCGGCCAGCAGGAACAGGCCGACACCGATTTCCAGGGTGCGGTTTTGCATCAGAAATCTCCAAACATCAAGGCGGTCAGAATAAAGTCCAGACCCAGCACTGCCAACGAGGCATAGACCACGGTCTTGGTGGTTGCACGGCTGATCCCTTCTGAAGTGGGCTCACAGTCGTACCCCTGGAATACGGCGATCCAGGTCGCGACGAATGCGAACACCAGGCTCTTGATCAGCCCGTTGAGCACGTCGTCAGTGAACGAAACACTGTTCTGCATGTTGGCCCAGAACGAGCCCTCGTATACGCCCAGCCAGTCCACGGCGACCCACGAGCCCCCCCAGATACCGACCACACTGAAGATCAGCGCCAGCAGCGGCAACGAGATGAAACCGGCCCACAAGCGTGGCGCCACGATGTACTTGAGCGGGTCGACGCCGATCATCTCCAGGCTGGACAACTGCTCGGTGGACTTCATGTTGCCGATTTCGGCAGTCAGTGCAGAACCGGCACGGCCCGCGAACAGCAACGCCGTGACCACCGGCCCAAGTTCCCGCAACAGGGTCAGGGCCACCATCTGGCCCACGGCCTGCTCGGAGCCGTACTTGGTGAGGATGCTGTAGCCCTGCAGCGCCAGCACCATGCCGATGAACACCCCGGACACGACGACGATCGCCAGCGACAGCACGCCCACCGAGTACAGCTGCCTGATCAGCAGCTGGAAGCCACCGCCAATGCCGCCGCGCCCGACCAGAGCATGGAACAGGAACAGGCAGGAACGCCCGAGTACCGCCACCACGTCGATGGCCGAGCGGCCCAGCAGCCGGACACGTTCGAGTAAGGATTTTCTGCGCATCAACGCGCCCCCAGCAGGTCGGCGCTGTAGTCAGGCGCAGGGAAATGGAACGGCACCGGGCCATCCGGGTCGCCTTTCATGAACTGGCGGATCCGCGGGTTGTCCGAGCCCATCAGCTCATCGGGGGTACCCTGCCCCAGCACCTGGCCGTCGCCCACCACATAGATGTAGTCGGCGATGCTGGCGGTTTCTGCGAGGTCATGGGACACCACGATGCTGGTAATGCCCAAGGCATCGTTGAGCAGGCGGATCAAGCGCACCAGTACCCCCATGGCAATCGGGTCCTGCCCGACGAACGGCTCGTCGTACATGAGGATCTGCGGGTCCAGGGCGATTGCCCGGGCCAGCGCCACGCGGCGCTTCATGCCACCGGACAGCTCATCGGGCATCAGGTCGATGGCCCCACGAAGCCCCACGGCCTGCAGTTTCATCAACACGATGTCACGGATCATGTCGTCGGCAAGCTGGGTATGCACGCGCAGCGGAAATGCGACGTTCTCGAACACATCGAGGTCGGTGAACAGCGCGCCGCTCTGAAACAGCACGCCCATCTGCTTGCGGGCGTCGAACAGGTCGCTGCGCGACAGCGTCGGCAGGTTCTGCCCGGCGACCCATACCTCACCACTGGCGGGGCGCAGCTGCGCGCCCATCAGGCGAAGCAACGTGGTCTTGCCGCAACCCGATGGCCCCATGATGCCGGTGACCTTGCCGCGCGGGATGCGAATATCGACGTTGCTGAAAATGCTACGCGAACCGCGCTTGAAGGTAACACCCTTCAATTCCACCGCGTAGGCGCTATCCACACTCATCTAGACTCCTTGCTGATGCAGCCTCGTCCTTATGGACGCCAGCCTCCCTGCAGAAGGCACACGCGCCCTTGGCAGGCCGAATAGCGGCGAACTATAGCACCGCTGCCCGCGCGCCCCCAAGGTCATGCATGCCCCGTTCAGCTACGAGACAGGCTGGCGCGCCCGGGACCAGGCAGATGGAAAAGGTGAGGGTTTCGTCGATTGCGGCTATAATCGCCGACTTTTCATCAGGCAGTGCTTTATCGACATGAGCCAATCCAGCGAGCTGATTCAATCCGCACAGCGCACCGTGCGCCTGGAACTCGAGGCCGTAGAGGGCCTGCTGGCGCGCATCGACGAGCATTTCGTCAAAGCCTGCGAACTGATCCTGGCCAGCCAGGGCCGCGTCGTGGTGCTTGGCATGGGCAAGTCCGGGCATATCGGCAACAAAATTGCCGCGACCCTCGCCAGCACCGGCACCCCCGCGTTTTTCGTGCACCCGGCCGAAGCCAGCCATGGCGACATGGGCATGATCACCGGCAACGATATCATCCTGGCGCTGTCCAACTCAGGCAGCACGGCCGAGATCGTCACGTTGCTGCCGCTGGTCAAGCGCCTGGGCATCACCCTCATCAGCCTTACCGGCAACCCGGATTCCACCCTGGCCCAGGCAGCAGAGGTGAACCTGGATGCCCGGGTCGCACAGGAGGCCTGCCCGCTGAACCTTGCCCCTACCTCCTCGACCACTGCGGCACTGGTGTTGGGTGACGCGCTGGCCATTGCTCTGCTCGAAGCGCGCGGGTTCACTGCCGAGGACTTCGCCTTTTCGCACCCTGGCGGCGCCTTGGGGCGGCGGCTGCTGCTGAAGGTCGAGCATGTGATGCACAGCGGTGACCAGTTGCCCAAGGTGCTGCGTGGCACGTTGCTCAAGGATGCCCTGCTGGAAATGTCGCGCAAAGGGCTGGGCATGACCGCTGTGCTCGAGGCAGACGGCAAGCTGGCCGGTATCTTCACCGATGGCGACCTGCGCCGCAGCCTGGACCGCAATATCGACGTGCATACCACGTTGATCGACCACGTCATGACCGTGCATGGCAAAACTGCACGGGCCGAAATGCTCGCCGCCGAGGCCCTTAAAATCATGGAAGACAACAAAATCAACGCACTGGTGGTCGTCGACCAGGACGACCGGCCGACAGGTGCCCTGAACATGCACGACCTGTTGCGTGCAGGAGTTATGTGATGAGCCAGAATCTCATGCAACGTGGCCAGGCCATCAAGCTGGCCGTGTTCGATGTCGACGGCGTACTGACCGATGGGCGACTGTACTTTCTCGAAGACGGCAGCGAATTCAAGACCTTCAATACCCTCGACGGCCAGGGCATCAAGATGCTCATGGCGTCGGGCGTGACCACGGCCATCATCAGCGGGCGCAAGACCCCGGTGGTCGAGCGGCGGGCTGCGAACCTGGGTATCGCGCACCTGTTTCAGGGCCGCGAAGACAAATTGGTGGTTCTTGAGGGGCTGCTTGCCGAACTCGGCCTAAGCTATGAACAGGTCGCCTACCTGGGCGACGACCTGCCCGACCTGCCGGTGATTCGCCGCGTCGGTCTGGGTATGGCAGTGGCCAACGCCGCGCCCTTCGTTCGCCAGCATGCCCACGGCGTGACCCAGGCGCGCGGCGGCGAAGGCGCTGCCCGCGAGTTCTGCGAACTGATCATGCAGGCCCAGGGCACCCTGGACGCTGCCAACGCCAACTACTTGTAAGGCCGCCCATGTTCAGCAAGAAGGTCCGCAATATTGCGCTGCTGGCGGTGATTGCTGCCGTGCTCGCTGCCATTGGCTACTGGAATGTCAGCCCTGAAAGCTTCCTCGACCAGCCTGTGGCCCAGGTCGACGAAAGCGCCATCGACTACTATGCGATCAACGCCCATAGTGTGCAGTTCTTGCCGGACGGCAAATTGCAGTACGAAATGACCGCCGACAAGGTCGAGCACGTCAAGGCGACCGAAGTTACCCTGGTGACCACGCCCGACCTGCGCCTTTACCGCGGCACCGAATACCCGTGGCATGTTCAGAGCGAGCGCGCCGAGGTCAGCCCGGACGGCAACGAGGTCGAACTGATCAACAAGGTCCGCGTTGCCCGCACCGACGAAAAGCAACGCGACACCATCATCACCAGCTCACGCATGACCGTATTCCCGCAGAAGCAATATGCGCAGACCGAGCAAGCCGTTAGAATCGACGGCGCCGGTGGCACAACCACGGGCAAGGGCATGAAAGCGTATTTGAAAGAAGGCAAGATGGACTTGCTCTCTAACGTAAGAGGACAGTATGAGGCTCGTTAAAACCCTCCCCCTTTTGCTCAGCCTGAGCGCAGCACTGGGAAGCGCGAGCGCCTTCGCCCTGCCGAATGACCGTGACCAGCCAATCCGTATCCAGGCCGACAACGCGCATCTGGACGACAAGCAGGGTGTCGCGACGTACACCGGTGACGTGATCATCACTCAAGGCTCGATGATGATCAAAGGCAATACCGTGACCATGACCCGCGCCGCCAACGGCGACATCGACGTGGTCACTTCGGTTGGCAACCTGGCCTACTTCGAGCAGCAGCAGAGCGCCGCCAAGCCCGACAAGATGAAGGGCTGGGCAGTGACCATCCAATACCAGGCGCAAAAAGACACCGTGATCCTCACCGACCGCGCCAAGGTCGAGAACGAAGGCAACACCACCGAGGGCGAGAAGATCGTCTACAACACCAAGTCGCAGGTGGCTACCGCCGGCCGTGGCGGTAACGTGACCCAGCCACGTCAGCGCATCGACATGGTGATCCAGCCCAAGAAGAAGGCCGAGTAAATGGCAACCCTAAAAGCCCAGCACCTGGCCAAAAGCTACAAGGGGCGCCAGGTCGTACGTGATGTCAGCCTGTCGATCGACAGCGGCCAGATCGTCGGATTGCTCGGCCCGAACGGTGCCGGCAAGACCACCTGCTTCTACATGATCGTCGGCCTGGTCCAGGCCGAGCAGGGTCGTGTCCTGATCGACAACCTCGATGTCAGCCACCAGCCCATGCACGGCCGCGCGCGCGCCGGCATCGGCTACCTGCCGCAGGAAGCCTCGATCTTCCGCAAGCTTTCGGTGGCCGACAACATCATGGCCATCCTCGAGACCCGCAAGGACCTCGACCGCGATGGCCGGCGCAAGGAACTGGAAAGCCTGCTGCAGGAGTTCCACATCAGCCACATCCGCGACAACCTCGGCATGAGCCTGTCCGGTGGCGAACGCCGCCGTGTCGAGATCGCCCGCGCCCTGGCGACCGCGCCCAAGTTCATCCTGCTGGACGAACCCTTCGCCGGCGTGGACCCGATCTCGGTCGGTGACATCAAGCAGATCATCCACCACCTCAAGGCCAAGGGTATCGGTGTGCTGATCACGGACCACAACGTGCGCGAAACCCTGGATATCTGCGAGACCGCCTACATCGTCAACGATGGCCGGCTGATCGCCGAAGGCGACGCCGAAACCATCCTGGCCAACGAACTGGTCAAAGAGGTTTACCTGGGCCACGAGTTCCGGCTCTGACCCACCCCTGCCTGGGGTACTGGCAACCTGCCCTGAAGCCGGGGTTAAAATTGTTACGTACTCTAGGCAAACGCTACAATTTAAGGCATAAAACTTGCTTGATCTGGCGCCCCGGCGCCCTCGTGTAGTGGATGGCGCATGCGCGCCGGCGAACAAGGTATTAAGCCCCAGCCATGAAACCATCGCTCGTCCTAAAAATGGGCCAGCAACTGACGATGACACCGCAGTTGCAACAGGCCATCCGCCTGCTCCAGCTTTCCACCCTGGACCTCCAACAGGAAATCCAGGAGGCGCTGGAGTCGAACCCGATGCTCGAACGCCAGGAAGACGGCGACGACTTCGACAACAGCGACCCGATGGCCGACAACGCCGAGAACAAGCCGGCCGCCGACGTTCAGGACAACAGCTTCCAGGAAATCACGGTCAGTGCCGACAACCTCGAAGACGGTGAATGGAGCGAGCGTATCCCCAACGAGCTGCCGGTCGACACCGCCTGGGAAGACATCTACCAGACCAGCGCCAGCAGCCTGCCGAGCAACGATGACGACGAGTGGGACTTCACCACGCGGACATCGGCCGGCGAAAGCCTGCAAAGCCACCTACTGTGGCAACTGAACCTGGCGCCGATGTCGGATACCGACCGCCTGATCGCCGTGACCCTGATCGACAGCATCAACGGCCAGGGCTACCTGGAAGACACCCTCGAAGAAATCTGCGCTGGCTTCGACCCGGAGCTGGATATCGAGCTGGACGAAGTCGAAGCGGTGCTGCACCGCATTCAGCAGTTCGAACCGGCAGGCGTCGCGGCACGCACCCTTGGCGAGTGCCTGTTGCTGCAACTGCGCCAACTGCCTGCCAGCACGCCGTGGCTGAACGAGGCGAAACGGCTGGTCTGCGATTTCATCGACTTGCTCGGCAGCCGCGACTACAGCCAGCTCATGCGGCGCATGAAAATCAAGGAAGACGAACTGCGCCAGGTGATCGAACTGGTGCAAAGCCTCAACCCGCGCCCGGGTTCGCAGATCGAGTCCAGCGAGCCCGAGTACGTGGTACCGGACGTGATCGTGCGCAAGGACAGCGACCGCTGGCTGGTGGAACTGAACCAGGAAGCCATCCCGCGCCTGCGCGTGAACGCTCAATACGCCGGCTTCGTGCGCCGCGCCGACACCAGTGCCGACAACACCTTCATGCGCAACCAACTGCAGGAGGCGCGCTGGTTCATCAAGAGCCTGCAAAGCCGCAACGAAACCCTGATGAAAGTCGCCACGCAGATCGTCGAGCATCAGCGCGGCTTCCTCGATCATGGCGACGAAGCGATGAAACCGCTGGTGCTGCATGACATTGCCGAAGCGGTGGGCATGCACGAGTCGACCATTTCCCGGGTGACCACGCAGAAATACATGCACACGCCCCGCGGCATCTACGAACTGAAATACTTTTTCTCCAGCCACGTCAGCACCTCCGAAGGCGGAGAATGCTCGTCTACAGCGATCCGCGCGATCATCAAGAAACTGGTTGCAGCGGAAAATCAGAAAAAGCCATTGAGTGACAGCAAGATCGCTGGTTTACTGGAGGCACAAGGCATCCAGGTGGCCCGCCGCACCGTCGCCAAGTACCGCGAGTCTCTCGGCATCGCACCGTCGAGTGAGCGCAAGCGACTGATGTAGCCCCTGAGATCTGCCATAGCGTTTGCGGGGCAGGTGCAAAACCTGCCTCTTTATGCACGGGCAACAAAGGAGAAGCTGTATGCAAGTCAATATCAGTGGACAGCATGTAGAAGTCACCCAGCCACTGCGCGATTACGTGCTCGAAAAGCTCGCCCGCGTGGAAAGTCACTTCGACAAGATCACCAACGTGCAGGTCATCATGAAGGTCGAGAAGCTGCAGCAGAAGGTCGAGGCGACCCTGCAGATTCCCGGCGGCGAAGTGGTAGCAAACGCCGAACACGAAGATATGTATGCAGCGATCGATGCCTTGGCCGACAAGCTCGACCGCCAACTGAAAAAACACAAGGAAAAACAGCAAAGCCTGCTGCAAGGTGCAGCTGCCCGCTGATCCCCCTCATCCATGATCCGACTTGAAACCATCCTGACCCCCGGCCGTTCCCTCGTGAACGTGCCGGGCGGCAGTAAGAAGCGCGCCCTGGAAAAGGTCGCCACCATCATCGCCGAACAAGTGCCGGAACTGGAGATGCAAGTCGTCTTCGAAAAGCTGGTCGCCCGGGAAAAACTCGGTTCAACCGGTTTCGGCAATGGCATCGCCATTCCGCACTGCCGGCTTGAAGGCTGCTCCGCGCCAGTCAGCGCCCTGCTGCACCTGGAAGCACCCATCGATTACGATGCCATCGATGGCGCGCCGGTAGACTTGCTGTTCGTCCTGCTGGTCCCTGAAGCCGCCACCGATGCCCACCTGGAACTGCTGCGCCAGATCGCCAGCATGCTCGACCGCAAGGACGTGCGTGATCGCCTGCGTTCGGCCACCAGCAACGAGGCCTTGTACCAGGTTGTCCTGGACGTACAGAACGAGCACTGAACATGCGCCTGATCATCGTCAGCGGCCGGTCTGGCTCCGGCAAGAGCACCGCCCTCGATGTCCTGGAAGACAACGGTTTCTATTGCATTGACAACCTGCCCGCCGGGCTGCTGCCGCAGCTCGCGGAAAATGCACTGATCAACACCGAACTGCTGCAGCCGAAAGTGGCAGTGTCGATCGACGCCCGCAACCTGCCCAGCCACCTGTCGCGCTTCCCCGAGCTGCTAGCCGACGCCCGTGCCCGCCACATCCAGTGCGATGTGCTGTACCTGGATGCCGATGAAGATACCCTGCTCAAGCGGTTTTCAGAAACCCGCCGCCGCCACCCGCTGACCAACGCCGACCGCTCGCTGGCAGAGGCCATCCGCGTGGAGAGCGAACTGCTGGGGCCGATTGCCGACCTGGCCGACCTGAAGATCGACACCACCAGCCTGAACCTCTACCAGTTGCGCGACACGATCAAGTTGCGCCTGCTCAACAAGCCCGAGCCTGGTACCGCATTCCTGGTCGAGTCATTCGGCTTCAAACGCGGCATGCCGGTCGATGCCGATCTGGTGTTCGACGTACGCTGCCTGCCCAACCCCTACTGGAAGCCCGAATTGCGTGAGCACTCCGGCCTGGAACAGCCAGTGATCGACTACCTGGCCGCGCAGCCAGACGTCGAGGACATGTTCAACGATATTTCCAGCTACCTGCTCAAGTGGCTACCCCGCTTCGCAGCCAGTAACCGTGCCTACGTGACCATTGCCATTGGCTGCACCGGCGGCCACCATCGTTCGGTGTACATCACCGAACGCCTCGGCCAGTTGCTGCAACAGTCCCTGAAAAACGTCCAGGTCCGCCACCGCGACCTCTAGCCCAAGGATCCGCCCCACGATGCCCGCCCGCGAAATCACCATCATCAACAAGCTGGGCCTGCATGCCCGGGCGGCAGCGAAGTTCGTCGGCGTGGCCGGCCGCTTTCCCTGCCAGGTGCGGGTCGGCCGCGCTCCGGACAAACTGGTAGACGGCAAAAGCATCATGGCCGTGATGATGCTGGCGGCTGGCAAGGGTACCCAGGTGCACCTGCATACCGAGGGTGAGCAGGACAACGATGCCATGGACGCGCTGGTCGAGTTGATCAACAACTACTTCGACGAAGGCGAGTAAGCCTCCAAGCCCTGCACCGCGCCCACAGTGTGCACCCCTTCAACCTGACCAAAGATCAGGACAGCGCGGTATCCATCACCATCATCAGGCAGAAGCCGATGCACAGCCCCAGGCTGGCCAGGCGGTGATGGCCGTTGCTGCGCGATTCGGGGATGACTTCCTGGGTTACCACCAGCAGCATTGCGCCGGCTGCGCAGGCGAGCCCCAGGGGCAGCAGCAATTCGGCGACATTCACCAGCCAGGCACAGATCACCGCAGCCACAGGCTCGACCAACCCCGAAGCCGCGCCGATCAAGAACGCCTTGAAGCGCGGCATGCCCGCCCCTGCCAACACCAGGGCAATCACCAGCCCTTCGGGCACATCCTGCAACGCGATGCCCATGGCCAGGCTGTCTGCGTCGGCCATGCCACCCCCGGCTGACACACCAATCGCCATGCCTTCGGGAATGTTGTGGGCAATGATGGCAATGACGAAAAGCCAGATCCGCGCGGCGATCACCGGCTGCTGCGTACTGCCAACCAGCGCTTGCGGCGAGGCGTTGGAGACCTTGAGGTCGATAAGGAACAGGCACAACGCGCCGAACATCAAGCCGAAGCTGATCAAGCCACCCGCACCCCATGGGCTGAAGCCGATGGCCTGGGCCGCATCCAGCCCGGGCATGATCAATGAAAATGCCGTAGCCGCCAGCATGACCCCGGCGCCGAAGCCCAGCAAGGTGTCGGCCAACGCCACCGGCATGTTACGAATGACCAGCACCGGTACTGCGCCCAGCGCCGTGCCCAGCGCGCACAAAGCGCCGCCCTCCAGGGCGCGCAGCATGCGCGGCGCCAAGTCCAGCCAGGCAAGACCGCGCGCCGCCAGCAGCGCGGTACCCGCCAGCAACAGCAAGGCACCCAGCGCCTGGCGAAACAGGCGCACACTGCTGACCGACATGACCTCTGAGCGCATACCGGTCCGACTCACTTCAGGGCTTCGAGATAGCGGTGTTGCACGTGCGCCCAGTCGATGACGTTGTAGAAGGCACCAATGTATTCCGGGCGGCGGTTCTGGTATTTCAGGTAATACGCATGCTCCCACACGTCCAACCCGAGAATCGGCGTGTTGCCATGCATCAGTGGGCTGTCCTGGTTGCCGCTGCTTTCCACGACCAGGGTTTTCTGCGGCGTTACGCTGAGCCAGGCCCAGCCGCTGCCGAAGCGGGTCAGTGCGGCCTTGGTGAAGGCTTCCTTGAACGCGTCGAAACCGCCCAGTTGAGTGGTGATGGCTTGTGCCAGCTCGCCCGTGGGCTCCCCCCCGCCCTGCGGCGACATCACGGTCCAGAACAGGCTGTGGTTGGCGTGACCGCCACCGTGGTTGGTCACGGCGCCACGCAGCTGCTCCGGCAAGTCCCCGACCGCAGCGACCAGTTTTTCGACTGGCCACTCAGCCCACTCGGTGCCTTCGACGGCGGCGTTGAGGCCATTGACGTAAGTCTGGTGGTGCCTGGTGTGGTGGATCTCCATGGTCTGCGCGTCGATGTGCGGCTCCAGCGCGTCGTAGGCGTAAGGCAAAGCAGGCAAGGTATGGGGCATGTCAGTGAATTCCGTAGGCTTGAGTACTGGGTACCACGCCGGCCGGGGCAGCGAGTTCGCTGGCGCCGATGTTGTGGCGGTTGAGCAGGCGTTCGGTACGCGGGTACTGGCCGTACTCCGCGATGAAACCGAGCAGTTCGATGTAGGTACGCCCACTGTGGCGCAGGGCTGCGTCCCGCAGCGCCTGTGGCAAGCGGGCTTGCTGGCTGGCCTGTAGCAGCCACTGGTGCGCGGCACAGAGGTAATCGGCACTTTCATGCGGCTGGTTCAGGCGCAGGTGCAGGTCGGCCAGGTTATGGTGAGCGACGACCAGGGCAGCCACCGCTTCGTCGACGTCATGCCAGCGCTCGAACAGCACCTGGGCCAGGGCCAGGGCTTGCAGGTAATGTTCCCGGGCATCGACCAGCTCGCCTTGTTCGAACAGGCGGTTGGCCAGTTCCATGGTGCGTTTCCAGTGCTGCATGTCTGTTTCCTCGGCGGTAAGGCAGTGTCAGATGCCGCCAGCGGTGAGTTTTTCCGGGTCCAGCAGCGTTTCCAGCTGGTCCCGCGACAGGTCGGTATGCTCCAGGGCGACATCAATGATCGGGCGACCTTGCTGGTAGGCGGTCTTGGCAATTTCAGCGGCCTTCAGGTAGCCGATGATCGGGTTCAGTGCAGTGACCAGGATCGGGTTGCGCGCCAGCGCCTCCTTCAGCTTGCCCTCGTTGACCTTGAAGCTGGCAATGGCTTTGTCGGCCAGCAGGCGGCTGACGTTGGCCATCAACTCGATGCTCTCCAGCAGGTTGCGTGCGATCAGCGGCAACATCACGTTCAGTTCGAAGTTGCCCGACTGCCCAGCCACGGCGATGGTGGCGTCGTTGCCGATGACCTGCGCGGCGACCATGGCCGTAGCCTCCGGGATGACCGGGTTGACCTTGCCTGGCATGATCGAAGAGCCCGGCTGCAGACCCTGCAGCTCGATTTCCCCAAGGCCGGCCAGAGGGCCCGAGTTCATCCAGCGCAGGTCGTTGGCAATCTTCATCAGTGCCACCGCTGTGGTCTTGAGCTGGCCGGACAGGGCTACCGCGGTATCCTGCGAACCGATCAGGGCAAACAGGTTATGCCCCGGCGTGAACTGGACCTGGGTCAGGCCGCTGAGCTGGCGCGCGAAAGCGGCAGCGAATTGCGGGTGGGCATTGATGCCGGTGCCCACTGCGGTGCCGCCCTGGGCCAGCGCCTGCAGGCTTGGCAGGGTGGCTTCGATGTGCGCCTTGGCACCTTCGATCTGCGCTGCCCAACCGTCCAGCACCTGGCTCAGGCGCACGGGCATTGCATCCATCAGGTGGGTACGCCCGGTTTTCACATACTGATGCACCTGCCTGGACTTGGCCTCGATCACTTGCACAAGGTGCGCCAGGGCAGGCAACAGCTGCTCATGCACGGCGAGGGCAGCGCTGGCGTGAATGGTGGTGGGAATGATGTCATTGCTGCTCTGGCCGCAATTGACGTGGTCGTTGGCATTGACCGGCTCGCCGAGCACACGGCTGGCCAGGGTGGCGATCACCTCGTTCGCGTTCATGTTCGAGCTGGTGCCCGAGCCTGTCTGAAACACGTCGACCGGGAAGTGCTGGATGTAGTCCTGCGCCAGCAGCTGTTCCACCGCCTTGACGATGGCCTGCCCCTGGGCGGCGGACAGTTGCTCCAGCTCTACGTTGGCCTTGGCCGCAGCCGCTTTGGCCAGCAGCAAGGCACGAATGAACTGGGCCGGCATGCGCTGGCCGCTGATCGGGAAGTTGTCGACCGCGCGCTGGGTCTGGGCGCCATACAGGGCTTGGGCCGGCACCTGCAATTCACCCATGCTGTCGCGCTCGATACGGGTATCACTCATCATCAAATCCTTGCATCAGTTCATCGGGAGAAATCGACGGCAGCAGGCTGCAGTTGGCCAACTGAATGGCGTAGGGCTGCCAACGCTGGTTCTGGGCCTGGCGGTCGAGGTTGCGCAGGTCCAGCAACGGCCGCCAGGCCTGGTCCAGGCACAGGCAGCGCCAGTGCCAGGGCAACATGCGGTCGCAGGCGGTGTCGAGCAGCAGGCGGAAGGAGGTCAACGCCACCGTCCATGGCGAGGTTTCGGTACAGCACACCAGGTAACGGCCTTCGGCCAGGTAGTGCTCGATCAGGCGCGGCTCGTCAGGTTCGAGCGCGCAGCGGATCCGGCGGCTGAGCCAGCGCCAGTTTTCCAGGTAGGGCAGTTCGCGGAGGACGGAATTCATGAACATCATCGCCGAGTTACTGGATAATGATATTCATTATTAATTGATAAATAGAATCACTTCAAGGGGAGCTGATGAAAGAAAAAACCCGGCGCGAGGGCCGGGTCTTGTATTCCACTGGAAATTCTTTATTGCCTGTACCGGCCTCTTCGCGGGCTTGCCCGCCCCCACAGGGGGTTGCATAGGCTTCAAGCTGTGGGAGCGGGCGAGCCCGCGAATGGGCCGTACAGGCAATGAATCAGCTACCTGCCACAGTCATCCGCTCGATCAGCACCGACCCAGTGTGGATATTGCTGCGTGTTTCAAGATCGCTACCAATCGCGACAATCTGCTGGAACATATCCTTCATGTTGCCGGCAATCGTCACTTCCTGCACCGCATGCTGGATTTCACCATTCTCGACCCAGAAACCCGCTGCCCCTCGGGAGTAATCACCCGTCACCATGTTCAGGCCATGGCCCATCAGCTCGGTCACCAACAGCCCACGCCCCATACGCCGGATCAGGGCAGCCTGGTCCTCGACGCCGTGGCTGACGAACAGGTTGTGTACACCCCCCGCGTTGGCCGTGCTGGGCAAGCCCAGCTTGCGCCCCGAATAGGTACCCAGCAGATACGACACCAGCTCGCCTTTGTCGACGAACGGTTTGGCATAGGTCGCCAGGCCGTCGGCGTCGAACGCTGCACTGGCCAGCGCGCGCGGAATGTGCGGGCGCTCGTCGAGGGTTAGCCAGGACGGGAACAGGCGCTGGCCGATGCTGCCTTCGAGGAACGACGACTTGCGGTACAGATTGCCGCCGGAGATCGCCGACAGGAAGCTGCCGAACAAACCGCCTGCCAGTTCTGCGGAAAACAGCACCGGCACTTCGCAGGTTGGCACCGGGCGCGCGCCGAGGCGGCTGGCGGCCCGCTGCGCGGCCCGCACACCAATGCTGCGCGGGTCGGCCAGCAGGTTGCCCTGGCGGTTGACGTCATACCAGTAATCGCGCTGCATCTGCCCGTCGCCTTCAGCGATCATCACGCAGCTGAGGCTGTGCCGGGTCGAGGCGTAAGCACCGATGAACCCGTGGCTGTTGCCATACACGCGGCAGCCCTGGTGGGTGTTGAGGGTGGTGCCATCGGCATTGAGGATGCGCGGGTCGGCATCGAACGCCGCCGCTTCGCACGCCAGCGCCATCTCGATGGCTTTCTCGGGCTCGAGAGCCCAGTCGTGATACAGGTCCAGGTCCGGAATTTCCCGGGCCATCAACGCCGCGTCCGCCAGGCCCGAACAGTCGTCCTCGGAGGTGTGCTTGGCAATGGCCAGCGCTGCCGCGACGGTTTCCCGGATCGCCTCCGGGCCACTGGCCGAGGTACTGGCCGAGCCTTTGCGCTGGCCAACATAGAGGGTGATGCCAAAGCCCTGGTCGCGGTTGAATTCAACCGTTTCGACCTCGCGCTGACGTACCGTGGTGGACAGGCCCTGCTCCAGCGACACGGCCACTTCGCAGGCACTGGCCCCTTGGCGGCGCGCTTCGGCGATGATCGCCTCGACCTGCTCTTGCAATGCTGGCAGGTCTTTCGGACCTACGCTCTGGACTGCACTCATGGTTCTCTCCACTCAAATTCTGCGTTCGGCGAGGGTCATTCTACGACCGGGCCGGACAAGCGGCCCCCGACTGGTTATCATGGCGGCGATTTCTAGCGGACTGCCACCATGGTTGATTCAAACGACGACGCCTTCGACGGCGAAAAAAGCAAAACCCAGATCAAGCGCGAGCTGCATGCGCTGGTCGAACTCGGCGAGCGCCTGACTACGCTCAAGGCCGATACCCTGGCCCGCCTGCCGTTGACCGACGAGCTGCGCAAGGCCCTGGCCGAGGCCAGCAAGCACACTGCTCATGGTGCGCGTAAACGCCACATGTCGTTCGTCGGCAAGCTGATGCGCGTGCAGGACCTGGATGCCATCCATGCCCTGCTCGAGCAGATGGACAGCTCGACTCGCCAGTACAACGAACGCTTCCACGGCCTGGAGCGCTGGCGCGACCGGTTGATCGACGGTAACGACGAAGACCTTGAACGCTTCGTCAACGAATACCCCGACACCGATCGCCAGCAACTGCGTTCGCTGGTGCGCCATGCCCAGCACGAGAAGGCGCGGAACAAACCGCCGGCCGCCGCGCGCAAGGTGTTCAAGTACATCCGCGACCTCGACGAGTTGCAGCGCGGGTTGCGCTGACAGGCTGAGGCCCTGCGGGAGCGGGCGTGCCCGCGAAGCAGGCGACGCGGTGCCCGGCACCGGCTTCGCCGGTGCTGGCGGGCAAGCCCGCTCCCACAACGGCCCCAAAGGCCATCACGCGCCGGTGCCGCCCACGGTGATCGCATCCAGCTTCAGGGTCGGCTGCCCAACCCCGACCGGCACCGATTGCCCGTCCTTGCCGCACGTCCCTACCCCGCTGTCCAGCGCCAGGTCGTTGCCGACCATCGACACCCGGCTCATCGCCTCCGGACCATTGCCTATCAAGGTCGCGCCCTTCACCGGTGCGGTAATCTTGCCGTCTTCGATCAGGTAGGCCTCGCTGGTCGAAAACACGAACTTGCCGCTGGTGATGTCCACCTGGCCACCCCCGAGGTTGGCGCAGTAGATGCCCTTCTTCACCGAGGCGATGATTTCCTGCGGGTCGCTTTCGCCGGCACGCATGTAGGTGTTGGTCATGCGTGGCATCGGCAGGTGAGCGTAGGATTCGCGGCGACCATTGCCGGTCACTGCCATGCCCATCAGCCGCGCGTTCAGCTTGTCCTGCATGTAGCCCTTGAGCACACCGTTCTCGATCAGGGTGGTGCACTCGGTCGGCGTACCTTCGTCATCCACGCTCAGCGAACCGCGGCGGCCTTCCAGGGTGCCGTCATCGACGATGGTGCACAGGCTCGACGCCACTTTCTCGCCAACCCGGCCACTGAACGCCGAGCTGCCCTTGCGGTTGAAGTCACCTTCCAGGCCATGGCCGACCGCCTCGTGCAGCAGCACGCCCGACCATCCCGAGCCCAGCACCACTGGCAAGGTCCCGGCCGGCGCCGGGATCGCTTCGAGGTTCACCAGCGCCTGGCGCAGCGCCTCACGGGCGTAGCCCATGACCCGCTCTTCGGTGAAGAAACGGTAGTCGGTACGCCCGCCACCACCCTGCCCGCCGCGTTCGCGACGACCGTTCTGCTCAACGATGACGCTCACATTGAAACGCACCAGCGGCCGCACATCTGCAGCCAGGCTGCCGTCCGCTGCAGCGATGAGGATGCGCTCCCAGACCCCGGCCATGCTCACGCTGACCTGCTGGATACGCGGGTCAAGCGCGCGGGTCGCGGCATCGACACGCTTCAGCAACTCGACCTTTTCGGCACGGCTGAGTACATCGAGCGGGTTGTCCGCCGCATACAGCGCGGTCACTGACGGGCTGCGGAAGGCCTGCACGGTGCCGTTCTGCCCGGCGCGGGAAATCGAACGCGCGGCGCGCGCGGCCGACGTCAGCGCTTCAAGGTTGATGGCATTGCTGTAGGCGAAGCCGGTCTTTTCACCGGACTGGGCACGCACGCCCACGCCTTGGTCCAGGTTGAAGCTGCCCTCTTTGACGATGCCGTCTTCCAGCGCCCAGGTTTCCGAAATCTGGCCCTGGAAATACAGGTCGGCAGCGTCGATGCCGGGGCCGGCCAATTCACCGAGCACGCTTTGCAGGCTGTCCAGGGTCAAGCCGCCTGGGGCCAGGAGCTGCTCACTGACGGTGGATAACATCTGGCTCATAGTCACTCCAAGGTGGGCGCAGGCCGCAATGCGTCCTGCGAAAAAAAGCGCCGGTGCGATACCACCGGCATGCGCGCCCGGATGGACGCCTGTTCTTCAATGTCGCGCTCGGCAAGCAATACCGCTTCGCCTTGCGCCTGTTGTGCCACGATCCGCCCCCAAGGGTCGACGATCGCCGCATGGCCATGGGTTTCCCGTGGGCCTGGGTGGGTACCGCCCTGCGCTGCCGCCAACAGGTAGCACTGGGTCTCGATGGCCCGGGCGCGCACCAGCACGTCCCAGTGTGCTGCGCCGGTTACCGCAGTGAAGGCCGCCGGTGCGCTGATCAGTTCCGCGCCAGCGGCACGCAACGCGCTGTACAACTCTGGGAAGCGCAAGTCGTAACATACGCTCAACCCCAGCCGCCCGACCGGCGTGTCCGCCACCACCACGTGTGCGCCAGGGGCAAAATCATCCGATTCGCGGTAGCGGCCGCGGTTATCGGCAACGTCCACGTCGAACAAGTGCAGCTTGTCATAGCGCGCAGCCACTTCACCGTGCTCATCGATCAGCAGCGAGCAGGCATGTGCCTTTGCGTCGGGCTGGCCGACCGGTGGCAAGGGCATGGTACCGGCGACTATCCATAACCTGAGGTCGCGGGCGGTACGTTTCAACCATGGCAGGATAGGCCCGTTCCCCGATGCCTCGGCTCGGCCGATGGCAGCGGCGTCCTTGCGGCCCATGGCAGCGAAGTTTTCCGGCAGCACCGCCAGCCGCGCACCACCCTGTGCAGCCTGCTCCAGCAAGGCACCGGCACGCTGCAGGTTGGCCAGCACGTCGTCCTGGCTGACCATCTGGATCACCGCTGCCTTCATGGGCACTCCTGGCACTATTTCTCGAAGGGTTTCACAAAGGTGATTCTAGGCTCTTTCCACGGCCCTTCGACACGGTAATGCACGCTGGCAAAACGCGAGACGCGGTCACCGATCAGCCGGTCGACCAGGAACAACGCCCCGCCCACGGCTGGCGCCCCCACGATCAACGCGGCCAGCGGCAGGTTGTTGGTCACCGGCAGGCTCACCTGCAGGTTGGCATTGACCTGGTCACGTACCAGGTCCAACGTGCCCTCCAGCTCGAAGCTGCTCGACGGGCCGGTCATGGTGATCGGTTCGCGGGTCACGTACACGCCATTGCTGGCCGCCAGCAGGCCTTTGACCCGGTCATAGGCCAGGCCTTTGTCGAACAGGTCGGAGAAGTCCAACCGCAGGCGTCGGCCAATCGAATTGAAGTTGAGCAGGCCAAAGACCCGCAACGCCTGGGCACTGCCATCGACCTCGACGAACTGGCCAGACCGCAACGCCGCGTCCATGCTGCCCGAGAAGCGCGTCAGGCTGACGGCAGCCGGCGAGCCTGGCCAGCGGCCGTCCACGTCCAGGCGGAAGTCGCGGCTGGTGACGGTCGGGGCAAAGCCCCAGGCCTTGAGCACGTCGCCCAGGTTCTTGCCTTGCAGGCGGCCTTTGTACCAGCTGCTGGTCTTGCCCGTTTCGCCCTCCCAGCCACCGCCACCGCCAATGCGCAGGCCCTTGAAGTCAAGAGCGATATCGCTGGCGGCAACCCCGCGTGCAGTGGGCCGCAGCTTGATCGAAGCGCTGCCGAACAGGTCGTCACCGCGGTACAGCTTGTCGATGCTCAGGTCCAGCGCCGGGACTTTGCGTGGGTCGAAGGTGGCAAGCGGGTCCGGCCCATCTTCGGCGCGCTCCTGGGCTTGTTTTTCCGCAGGGCTGGGCGCTGGCAGCCGCAGCGTCTGCAGGCGCACGACCATCGGCGCACCCTTGGCATCCGGCACGCGGGCATCGCCGATGACTTCCTGGCTGTCGAGGCGCAGGTCCCAGGCGGGGCCGCCTCGGCTCAACCGTACCAGGGCCTGGTTCAGCTCGGTGCCAAACGCCTTGAGCTGGCCAATGCTCAGGTCCACGCTTTGCAGCATCTGCCGCGCACTGCCACCTGGATCGTCTCCGCCCAGCCGTGAGGCCTGCTGTTGCCAAGGGGCCAGGTCCAGCGTTTCCAGGCGCCCACGCACGCGCAGGCCCTGTGCAGCGGGCAGTTGGGCGTCACCGGTGCCCAGCAACAACTCGCCCCGGCCTTGGCCGAGCTTGTCGGCCGGCGCGGCGTAGGCAGCACGGGCAAGGTCACCGTAGCCGGCGTCGAAACGCCGCTCCGGGCCCTGTAGCGTCATGCTGAAGCGGCTGTCGCGGGTTTCCGCGGCCGCCTTGCCGAATGGCGCTGGCAAATCGACCGCCAGCCCCTTGAGGTTGGAGTTGACGCTCAAACGATTGTCGCGGCTGCCCAGGCTCAGTTGCAACTGGTAAGGCAGGTCGCCGGAAGCCGGAAGGGCTTGCTTGAACTGCAGCCAGTCGGTCAACGCCTTGAGCGCTACCTGGCCATTGGCATCGATGCGGGTCTGCATCTGCCCGGGTTGGCCCTCGGCCGTTATCTGCGCCGTGACGGGCTTGCCGAAGGCCTGCAGGCTGATGCCCTTGCCGCTGAGGCCTTTGTCGAAATCGAAGCTGAAGTCACCTTTCAAGCGGCTCAGCTCAAGGGTGGGCGGGGCGACCTTCAGGCGCGCGTCATGGGTGGCGAAATCTACCTGCACTTTGGGCCGCTGCCCGTGAGCCAGCGGGATATCGAGCTTGAGCTTACCCTTCAGCGGCCCTTCACCCTCCCAATCGGCGAAGATCTCACCGGTGCCGATAGGCGCTTGCTTGAGGATCTTCAGGCCATCACCCAGGCTGCCATCGAAATTGCCCGTCAGGAACAGGTGGCTCTGCTGGCCCTCGTCGACATGCGGGATGTCGACGTCGACGTCACTGACCTGGGTGTCCAGCAGCACCCCGCGCCGGGCCTTGACCCGCACGCCGCTGTCCTCGATGAAGACTTCGCCATCCACATGCTGGACTTGCGGCCAGCCCGGCTGGAAGTCCAGTGCGGCGTCATGCACCTTGAAGAACAGGCTGATACTGCGTGCCTCTGGCGCCGCGCCATGGTTCAGCGAGCCCTGGTACTGGAAATAGCCTTCGTCCACCGCGCCCTTGACGATGGCGCTGCGCAGCCACTCGTCGAGGGCCGGGCTGAGCACTTCGGGCAGATACTTGGCGGTATACCGGCCATCGCCGTCGGTCAAGCCGACGCGCAGGTCCATGTAGTCCTCGCGGCCTTCCTCGAACAGCAGGCGAATCAGGAAATCGCCGGCAATCTTGCCTTCTTCGCCCAGCACCTTCAGGTAGGGCGCGACAAGGGTGAAGCCCTGCTTGTCCAGCACCCAGGTCAAGCGCGCGTTGGCCTTCTGGTAGTGCCAGGGTTTGGCGAAGATCGGGTACAAGTGCAGCATGAAGGCTTCAGTGTCCAGGCGCAGCTCGCCGTGGCCCAGGTCGCCACTGATACTGCCGCTGACGTTACCCGCAGCCGGGGCACTGTGATAAGCATTGAAACCGACCTTGTCCAGGTTGGCCTCGAACTGCAGGCGCTGGTCGCCTTCGGCCTTGGGCCGGGCCTGCAGCCGCACGTTGCGCAGACCACCGGTCACCTTCAGGCCAGTGACCGCCGCCATGGCTGCGTCGGGTAGCGGTGCCAGGGCCTCGATCAGCGGGGTCAGGGGCGTGAGGTCGAGCCGGTCGGCCTGCACCTGCCAGCTCTCATCGGCCGCCTGCTCACCGGGGCGCTGCTGCACCTGCAGGTGCGTCTCCCAACGGCTTTTACCGAGGTCCATGGCCAGCGAGTCGACCACAACGTCGAAGCCCTGGTCGCGACGCTGGAACCAGGCGCCCATGGCCAGGTTGCTCAACATGGCGGCCTTGCGCCCGCTGTAGGCGCCTTTGAGCTCAGGGGCATTGAGCCGCACCACGGCCTTCTGCAACTGCCCCTCGCCCCAATCGACCCAGAACTCGCCGCCTGCACGCAGTGCGTCGGCATGCCATTGGCCCAGCAGGCTGGGCGGCAACCACTGCGACCAGTCGCTTTGCGGCAGGCTCAGGTAGGCCTCGACCTGGCCGTCACGCCAAGCCTCGGCAGAAACACGACTGCGCAGGTTCATCGCCAGGGGCTGGCCATCGGGCAGCGTCGCCCGCAGGTCCAGGGCCTGCCGCGAGGGGCCGGCCTGCAAGCCGGCACTCACATACGTCAGGGTCAGCGGGTCACGCTGCCACGGGTGCACGGTGACCTGGCTGTCGAACACATCGACGCGGCCCAGTTGGCGCAGGCGCTGCAGCAACTCGGCAGGGTTCAGCGGCGTATCGTCCTGCTGCGGCAGGCCCTCAAGGTTCCAGGCGCCCTGCCCGTTCTCGCGCACGATCAATTGCAGGCCACCGAGCTGGATACGCGACAGGCGTACCTCACGCGCCAGCAGGCTGGCCCATACATCAGGCACGACCATGACCTCATCCAGGCGCAACGCCTTGGCACCTTCGCCCAGTTGCAGGTCGCGCACCCGCAATACCGGCGCCAGGCCGCTCCAGCGCCCCTCCAGGGCGCCCACATGTACCGGCATGCCAAGCGCTTGCTCGGCCTTGCTCTGCACGTCGGCACGGTACTCGACTACCAGGGGTATCAATGCACGGCCGAGGCTGACATACAGCGCCACCAATACCGCCAACAAGGCGCATATGCCCAGCCCCCAACGGGTCAAGGCAACAAGAACGCGGGTCAGACGTCCCATGGCCGTGGCCCTCCAAGTCGTTTATCCATGATGGCCCGTCGCACGGGTTTCGCCAGCGCGACGAGGCAGCGACGTGTTGCTGAGGGCCTCAGAGCAGCACCACGTCGTATTGTTCCTGCGAATACATCGACTCGACCTGGAAGCGAATGGTTCTACCGATGAAGGCTTCCAGTTCGGCAACGTTGCCCGACTCTTCGTCCAGCAGGCGGTCAACCACCTTCTGGTTGGCCAGCACACGGTAGCCTTCGGCCTGGTAAGCACGGGCCTCACGCAGGATCTCGCGGAAAATTTCGTAACAGATGGTCTCGGGGGTTTTCAGCTTGCCACGTCCCTGGCAAGCCAGGCAGGGCTCGCACAGCACCTGCTCCAGGCTTTCGCGCGTGCGCTTGCGGGTCATCTGCACCAGGCCCAGCTCAGTGATGCCGATGATGTTGGTCTTGGCATGGTCGCGTTCCAGCTGTTTTTCCAGGGTGCGCAGAACCTGGCGCTGGTGCTCTTCATCTTCCATGTCGATGAAGTCGATGATGATGATGCCGCCGATGTTGCGCAGGCGCAGCTGCCGGGCGATGGCGGTAGCGGCCTCGAGGTTGGTCTTGAAGATGGTTTCTTCAAGGTTGCGATGCCCAACAAAAGCCCCGGTGTTGACGTCGATGGTGGTCATCGCCTCGGCCGGGTCGACCACCAGATAGCCACCCGACTTGAGCGGCACCTTGCGCTCCAGCGCGCGCTGTATTTCGTCCTCGACGCCATACAGATCGAAGATCGGCCGCTCGCCAGGGTAGTGTTCGAGGCGGTCGGCGATTTCCGGCATGAGTTCGCTCACGAACTGCATGGTTTTCTGGAAGGTTTCCCGCGAGTCGATGCGGATCTTCTCGATCTTCGGGTTGACCAGGTCCCGCAGGGTTCGCAGGGCCAGGCCCAGGTCTTCGTAGATGACCGTCGGTGCACCGCAGGTCTTGATCTGGCTGCCGATCTGCTCCCACAGGCGGCGCAGGTAGCGGATGTCCTGCAGGATTTCCTCGGCCCGCGCGCCTTCGGCGGCAGTGCGCAGGATGAACCCGCCGGCATCCTTGATGTTCTCGCTCTCCATGCAGTTGCTGACCACCTGCTTGAGGCGCTCACGCTCGGCTTCATCTTCGATCTTCAGGGAAATGCCAACGTGGCTGCTGCGCGGCATGTACACCAGATAACGCGAAGGGATCGACAACTGCGTGGTCAGGCGCGCGCCTTTGGTGCCAATCGGGTCCTTGGTCACTTGTACCACGAGCGCCTGGCCCTCGTGCACCAGCGCCGTGATGTTCTCGACCGCCGAGCCTTCGCGCTGGGAAATTTCCGAAGCATGGATGAACGCCGCACGTTCCAGGCCAATGTCGACGAAGGCGGCCTGCATGCCTGGCAGCACACGCACCACCTTGCCCTTGTAGATATTGCCGACGATGCCACGGCGCTGAGTGCGCTCGACGTGCACTTCCTGCAGCACCCCGTTTTCCACCACCGCCACGCGTGACTCCATCGGGGTGATGTTGATCAGGATCTCTTCACTCATGGCAGGCTCTCGTCAAAAGTTTCTTGTAATGATGGATGGCGAAGGCAGAGCTGGCTACCGCGGGTTTGTTACCTCTGTTGCAGGCACGAGCGGCTGCCAGCAGGCAATGCCAAACTGGCCGAGCAATTCTGCGGTTTCACACAGCGGCAAACCGACCACTGCCGAATAGCTGCCGGCCAGGCCGGTGACGAACACCGCACCCAGGCCCTGGATGGCATAACCGCCTGCCTTGTCCGCCGGCTCGCCGCTGGCCCAGTAACGTTGCGCTTCGTCGGCACCGATCGGGCGAAAATGCACGCTGCTGGCCACGCACAGGCTGCGCACGCGCAGGCCATCGGTCAAAGCGACGGCGGTCAGCACCTGGTGCTCGCGGCCAGCCAGATCAGCCAGCATGGCCAAGGCATCTTCGCGGCTTTGCGGTTTACCCAGAATACGCCCCTCGAGCACCACTGCCGTGTCTGCACCAAGCACCACAGCACGGCGCTCGGGGGCCGTGGCGTTGTCAGGGTGGGCGAGGCAGGCCAGGCCGGCGGCAGCCTTGGCCCGGGCCAGACGCTCGACGTAAGCCTGGGCGCTTTCATCGGCCAGCGGGGTTTCGTCGATGGGGGCGCTGATGACGCTGAACGGCACGCCGATCTGGGTCAGCAATTCACGGCGGCGAGGCGAGCCGGAGGCCAGGTAAAGCGGGTTCATGCAGACATCTCCCTGTCAGCGGCGCATCGCCGTCAGTTGATACGCAAGCGGCGACGCAGGTCGCGCAGGGCGAAACTGATCCACGGCCAGAGCAAGGCGCTGATCACCGCCGACCAGACCAGTGCCAGGGTGGGCAGACGGTTGCCGGTCAGGGCGCTGAGCCACAGCTGGATCAGCTGGGCAATGCCGAAGATCACCAGAATGACCAGGCTTTGCTGCCACATGGGGAACATGCGCAGGCGCTGCTGCAAGGACAGCACCAGGAAGGTGATCAGGGTAAGGATCAGTGCGTTCTGCCCCAGCAAGGTGCCGTACAGCACATCCTCGGCCAGGCCCAGCACGAACGCTGTGGTCATGCCCACCTTGTGCGGCATGGCCAGGGTCCAGAACGAAACCAGCAAGGCCAGCCACATGGGCCGGAACACTTCCATGAACTGCGGCATGGGCGAGACGCTGAGCAGCAGGCCGATGGCGAAAGTCAGCCAGATCACCCAGCCGTTGTTGCGGCGCGATGCAGCCATCATTGTCTCCGGGTGTGGGCGGGGGCAGCCGGCGCTGCCGCCGGGGCAGCACTAGGGGCCGCAGGCTGCGCGGCCGGGGCCGTTGGCGTGGCCGGGCTGGCCGGCGCTGCAGGGGTACCCGTGGCCGGTGCGGCCTGCTCGCCGGTTGTGGCTGGCTGGCCGGCGGGCGCGGTGCCCTTGCGGTCGGCTTCTTCCTGGGCCATGGCAGCATCGGTGGCACGCTGCTCTGGGGTGCGCCGGTCACTGAACACCAGCAGCATGTAGCGGCTGCGGTTGAGCGCGGCGGTGGGGATGGCACGCACGATAGCGAACGGCTGCCCGGAGTCGTGGATCACTTCATTGACGGTGGCCACCGGGTAGCCGGCCGGGAAGCGCTGGCCCATGCCGGAACTGACCAGCAGGTCGCCTTCCTTGATGTCGGCAGTATCGGCCACATGGCGCAATTCCAGGCGCTCGGGGTTACCGGTACCGCTGGCGATCGCGCGCAAGCCATTGCGGTTGACCTGCACCGGAATGCTGTGGGTGGTGTCGGTCAGCAGCAGCACCCGCGAGGTATAGGGCATCAACTCGACCACCTGCCCCATCAGGCCGCGGGCATCGAGCACCGGCTGGCCAAGGAACACGCCGTCACGCTCACCCTTGTTGATCAGGATACGGTGCGTGAAGGGGTTGGGGTCGACCCCGATCAGCTCGGCCACTTCGACCTTTTCGTTGACCAGCGCCGAGGAGTTGAGCAATTCGCGCAGGCGCACGTTCTGCTCGGTCAGGGCCGCCAGCTTCTGCAGGCGCCCCTGCAGCAGCAGGGCCTCGGTCTTGAGCTTCTCGTTTTCGGCAATCAGTTCGGTGCGGCTACCGAACTGGCCCGCCACGCCCTGCCAGGCACGCTGCGGCAAGTCGGTGATCCAGTACGACTCCATCAGCACCAGGCCCATCTGGCTGCGCACCGGTTTGAGCACGTCGAAGCGCGCGTCGACAACCATCAACGCGACTGACAGCACCACCAGAACGAGCAGGCGAACGCCCAGCGAAGGGCCCTTGGAGAAAAGCGGTTTAATGGGCCGTTCCTCGTGGACGACTCAGGAGGTCATTGGACATGGGACAACGCACCAGCCTGGTTGCGGGTTGACGGATACGGCGCCCGTGTGGACGCCAGCCCAGCACATACAGGTAGCACTGTGCGTACTACCTGTAAACCGGGCGCTCATGAACCGCGAGCAGGATCACTCGCTGGAGAGCAGGTCCATCGCGTGCTTGTCCATCATCTCCAGGGCGCGACCACCGCCACGGGCGACACAGGTCAGCGGGTCTTCGGCGACGATCACCGGCAGGCCGGTTTCCTGGGCCAGCAGCTTGTCGAGGTCACGCAGCAGCGCACCACCACCGGTCAACACCAGGCCACGCTCGGCGATGTCGGAGGCCAGCTCGGGCGGCGATTGCTCGAGGGCGCTCTTCACTGCCTGAACGATGGTCGCCAGCGACTCCTGCAGCGCTTCGAGCACTTCGTTGGAGTTCAGGGTGAAGGCACGCGGCACGCCTTCGGCCAGGTTACGGCCACGCACGTCGACTTCGCGCACTTCGCCGCCCGGGTAGGCAGTGCCGATTTCCTGCTTGATGCGCTCGGCGGTGGACTCGCCGATCAGGCTGCCGTAGTTGCGGCGCACGTAGGTCACGATGGCTTCGTCGAAGCGGTCACCGCCAACACGCACGGACTCGGCGTAGACCACACCGTTGAGCGAGATCAGGGCGATTTCGGTGGTGCCGCCACCGATATCGACGACCATCGAACCGCGGGCCTCTTCTACCGGCAGGCCGGCACCGATGGCGGCAGCCATTGGCTCTTCGATCAGGAACACTTCACGGGCACCGGCACCCAGGGCCGACTCGCGAATGGCGCGGCGCTCTACCTGGGTCGATTTGCACGGTACGCAGATCAGCACGCGCGGGCTTGGCTGCAGGAAGCTGTTCTCGTGAACCTTGTTGATGAAATATTGCAACATTTTTTCGCAAACGCTGAAGTCGGCGATCACGCCGTCCTTCATCGGACGAATGGCTGCAATGTTGCCAGGCGTACGGCCCAGCATGCGTTTGGCTTCGGTACCGACGGCGACGACGCTTTTCTGGTTGCCATGGGTACGGATGGCAACAACCGAGGGCTCATTCAGGACGATACCGCGCTCACGCACGTAAATAAGGGTGTTGGCAGTACCCAGGTCGATGGAAAGATCGCTGGAAAACATGCCACGCAGTTTCTTGAACATGGGAAAGTGACCCTGGGGAAAGCGTGGGTAAAAAAGTGCGGCAAACTCTAACAATGGCAGGGATTTTGGGCAAGGAGCCAATATGTTAAATTGGCTGTTTTTCCGAGCACGCCAGCAGAAATTCGCGGCTGTTAGACCGCCAAAAAGCTGACATGTTCCTCACTGCGGACCTAAATTCCGTTCTTTGTTTCCCTTGGAGATCCCCATGGCGCTTGAACGCTGCGACGTGGAAAAGATCGCCCATCTGGCCCGCCTGGGCCTGAATGATGGCGAACTGCCACGCATTACCGACGCCCTCAACAGCATTCTTGGGCTGGTCGACCAGATGCAAGCTGTCGACACCACTGGCATCGAGCCTCTGGCTCACCCGCTGGAGGCCAGCCAGCGCCTGCGTCCCGACCAGGTCACCGAAAGCAACCAGCGCGACGCCTACCAGGCCATCGCGCCATCGACCGAAAGCGGTCTGTACCTGGTTCCCAAAGTCATCGAGTAAGGGATAGAGCCTGCCATGCACCAATTGACCCTGGCCGAGATCGCCCGCGGACTCGCCGACAAGTCGTTTTCTTCCGAAGAGCTGACCGGCGCGCTGCTGGCGCGCATCAAGCAGCTCGACCCACAGCTCAACAGCTTCATCAGCGTCACCGACGAACTGGCCTTGGGCCAGGCGCGCGCCGCCGACGCCCGTCGCGCCGCTGGCGAGACCGGCGCGCTGCTGGGGGCGCCCATCGCCCACAAGGACCTGTTCTGCACCAACGGCGTGCGCACCAGCTGCGGCTCGAAGATGCTCGACAACTTCAAGGCGCCGTATGACGCCACCGTGGTCGCCAAGCTGGCCGAAGCCGGCATGGTCACCCTGGGCAAGACCAACATGGACGAGTTCGCCATGGGTTCGGCCAACGAATCCAGCCACTACGGCGCGGTGAAGAACCCGTGGAACCTGGAACACGTGCCAGGCGGCTCGTCCGGCGGTTCTGCCGCGGCCGTGGCGGCGCGCCTGCTGCCAGCCACCACCGGCACCGACACCGGCGGGTCGATCCGCCAGCCGGCGGCGCTGACCAACCTCACCGGCCTGAAACCGACGTACGGTCGTGTTTCGCGCTGGGGCATGATCGCCTACGCCTCCAGCCTCGACCAGGGTGGCCCACTGGCGCGCACCGCCGAAGACTGCGCCTTGCTGCTGCAAGGCATGGCCGGCTTCGACGCCAAGGACTCCACCAGCATCGAGGAGCCGGTGCCGGACTACAGCGCCAACCTCGGCGCCTCCTTGCAGGGCCTGCGCATCGGCCTGCCCAAGGAGTACTTCGGTGCAGGCCTGGACCCACGCATTGCCGACCTGGTCCAGGCCAGCGTCAAGGAGCTGGAAAAGCTCGGTGCCGTGGTCAAGGAAATCAGCCTGCCGAACATGCAGCACGCCATTGCCGCGTACTATGTGATCGCACCTGCCGAGGCCTCGTCCAACCTGTCGCGTTTCGACGGTGTGCGCTTCGGCTACCGCTGCGAAGCGCCCAAGGACCTGACCGACCTGTACAAGCGTTCGCGTGGCGAAGGTTTCGGCGTTGAAGTCCAGCGCCGCATCATGGTCGGCACCTACGCCCTGTCGGCCGGCTACTACGACGCGTACTACGTGAAGGCGCAACAGATCCGCCGCCTGATCAAGAACGACTTCATGGCCGCCTTCAACGAGGTTGACCTGATCCTTGGCCCGACCACGCCGAACCCGGCCTGGAAGCTGGGCGCCAAGAGCAGCGACCCGGTCGCCGCCTACCTCGAAGACATCTACACCATCACCGCCAACCTGGCGGGCCTGCCGGGCCTGTCGATGCCCGCGGGCTTCGTCGACGGCCTGCCGGTCGGCGTACAGCTGCTGGCGCCGTACTTCCAGGAAGGCCGGTTGCTCAACGTCGCGCACCGCTACCAGCAAGTGACCGACTGGCACACCCGTGCCCCCAACGGCTTCTGAGGAGTTCACACATGCAATGGGAAGTTGTGATCGGGCTGGAAATCCACACTCAGCTCGCCACCCAGTCGAAGATCTTCTCCGGCAGCGCTACCACCTTCGGCTCCGAGCCGAATACCCAGGCCAGCCTGGTTGACCTGGGCATGCCGGGCGTTTTGCCGGTGCTGAACCAGGAAGCCGTGCACATGGCCTGCATGTTCGGCCTGGCCATCGATGCCGAGATCGGCAAGCGCAACGTGTTCGCGCGCAAGAACTACTTCTACCCGGACCTGCCCAAGGGCTACCAGATCAGCCAGATGGACCTGCCGATCGTCGGCAAGGGCCAC
Organism: Pseudomonas sp. BJP69; assembly: GCF_007633355.1. Taxonomy (NCBI): domain Bacteria; kingdom Pseudomonadati; phylum Pseudomonadota; class Gammaproteobacteria; order Pseudomonadales; family Pseudomonadaceae; genus Pseudomonas; species Pseudomonas sp. BJP69. Next base: position 970,496 of record NZ_CP041933.1, on the reverse strand, counting down.
CTGGACATCGCCCTGGAAGACGGCACCATCAAGCGCATCGGGGTCACCCGCGCGCACTTGGAAGAAGACGCAGGCAAAAGCCTGCACGAAGACTTCAGCGGCTCTACCGGCATTGACCTGAACCGCGCCGGCACACCGCTGCTGGAGATCGTGTCCGAGCCTGACATGCGCAGCGCCAAGGAGGCCGTGGCGTACGTCAAGGCGATCCACGCACTGGTGCGCTACCTGGGCATCTGCGACGGCAACATGGCCGAGGGCTCGCTGCGTTGCGACTGCAACGTGTCGATCCGCCCGAAAGGCCAGGCTGAATTCGGTACCCGCTGCGAGATCAAGAACGTCAACTCGTTCCGCTTCATCGAGCGTGCCATCAACAGCGAGATCCAGCGCCAGATCGACCTGATCGAGGATGGCGGCAAGGTGGTGCAGGAAACCCGCCTGTACGACCCGAACAAAGATGAAACCCGTTCCATGCGCAGCAAAGAGGAAGCCAACGACTACCGTTACTTCCCCGACCCGGACCTGCTGCCGGTCGTGATCGAAGACAGCTACCTCGACAGCATCCGCGCTGCCCTGCCCGAGCTGCCGCCGCAGAAGGTCGAGCGCTTCCAGCGCCAGTACGGCCTGTCGGCCTACGATGCCAACGTGCTGGCCTCCAGCCGCGAACAGGCCGACTACTTCGAAGAAGTGGTGAAAATTGGCGGTGACGCCAAGCTGGCCGCCAACTGGGTCATGGTCGAACTGGGGAGCCTGCTGAACAAGTTGGGCGTGGAGATCGACCAGGCACCGGTCAGCGCTGCGCAACTGGGTGGCATGCTGCTGCGCATCCGCGATAACACCATCAGCGGCAAGATCGCCAAGACCGTGTTCGAAGCCATGGCTGGCGGTGAAGGCGATGCCGACAGCATCATCGAAAGCAAAGGCCTGAAGCAGGTCACCGACACTGGCGCAATCGAGAAGATGCTCGACGAAATGCTGGCCGCCAATGCCGAGCAGGTGGAACAGTACCGCGCGGCTGATGAAGCCAAGCGTGGCAAGATGTTCGGCTTCTTCGTCGGCCAGGCCATGAAAGCCTCCAAAGGCAAGGCCAACCCGGGGCAGGTGAACCAAATGCTCAAGGCCAAGCTCGAAGGGTGATTGTTTTATCCCTGTAGTCCTGCGAGGGCTTCGCCCTCGTTCGCGGGCATGCCCGCTCCCACAGGTACAGCGCCGACCTGTGGGAGCGTCGCACTAGGAGAGCACCTGACTTGCTAAAACGATCCCTCGGCACCCTCGCCCTGTTTTCGTTCCTGGCCGGCTGCGCCAGCCATGACATCGACCCACGCGGTTACGACCAGACCGGCACCGCTTCCTATTACGGCTCGCGCCACCACGGCAAACGCACCGCCAGCGGCGAACCGTTCAACCAGCACGGCTTTACCGCCGCCCACCGCAGCCTGCCGTTTGGCAGCCGCGTTCTGGTGACCAACATGGCCAACCAGCGCAGTGTGGTGGTACGCATCAACGACCGTGGCCCGCATACCCGCGGCCGGCTGATCGACCTGTCACGCGCCGCCGCCGAAAAAATCGGCATGCTGCGTAGCGGCACAGCGCGGGTGCGGGTACAAGGGCTTAGCGACTGACGCGACAGGAGTTCGACCATTTTCGACTTGGCCACCCTTCCCACCTTCAGCCTGCTGCAACTGGGCACAGCCCTGCTGTTGCTGGTAGGCGGCGCCGAATTGCTGGTGCGCGCCGCCCTGCGCCTGGCGCAGCGCCTGCACGTGCGCCCGCTGATCATCGGCCTGAGCCTGGTCGCCTTCGGCAGCACCGCACCACAGTTGACCGTCAGCCTGCAGGCGGCCTACCAGGGCGCGCCGGATGTAGCGGTCGGCAGCGTGGTCGGCAGCAATATCTTCAATGTGCTGGTAGTGCTCGGCCTGGCCGCATTGATCATTCCACTGCGGGTTTCGCGCCAGTTGGTACGTCTGGACATACCGCTGATGATCCTCGCCAGCGGCCTGGTCTACGCACTGTGCGCCAACGGCCAGCTGGGCCGGTTCGAAGGCGGGTTGCTGTTGCTGGGCCTGGCCGGCTACCTGGCCATGCTCTGGCACCAGTCGCGCCATTACGCACGCACCTACCCTGCCCCCGATGCCGCCCAGGCCAGCGCCGGGCGCTTCTGGCCAGCCACCGTGCTGCAGGTGCTGTTCGGCCTGGGCCTGTTGACCCTGGCAGGCCACTTGCTGCTTGAAGCCGCCGTCGAGGTGGCCACCGACCTGGGCCTGTCCGAGCGCGTCATCGGGCTGACCGTGGTCGCTGTGTGCACCTCCCTGCCGGAATTGGCCGCCGCCTTGATTGCGGCCCTGCGGGGCGAGCGGGAGATCGCCGTGGGCACGGTCATCGGCAGCAACCTGTTCAACCTGCTGGCGGTGCTGGGCCTGACCGCACTGGTGACCCCACAGCCGCTGTCGATTTCACCCAATGCACTGTCGTTCGACCTGCCCGTGATGCTCGGCGTTGCCGTACTGAGTATGCCGGTGTTCTATTCCGGCTACCGCATTACCCGCGCCGAAGGGCTGGTCTTCCTGTGCCTGTACCTGGCTTATGGCCTGCACGTCGCGGCCTTCACCATGGGGCTGCCGCTGGCCGGCCGCCTTGAGCGGCTGATGCTGTTCTACGTGCTGCCGGTACTGGCCCTGGTGCTGCTGTACACCACCGTGCGCGCCTGGCGGCGGCAGCATTGAGGGGCATGGATAGGCAGCGCGCCAGGGCCACCAGCCGGCGAAAGGCTGGCGGCCTGCCCCTCACGCACAAGCCCGACTCAGTACTTCGCCTGGCGAGCCTTCTTCAGCTTGAAGGCCACCCACAGCGCGGCAATCCATGCCGGTATCAGCATCACTGAAATGCGAATCGGCGGGGTCAGGTACATCACCACCAGGATCAACACGATGAATGCCAGGCACAGGTAGTTGGTCAGCGGGTGCCCCAGGCTCTTGTAGAACGGGGTGATGCCCGCGGCCAGCTTGGCTTTGCGGAACTTCAGGTGGGTGATGCTGATGCTCGCCCAGTTGATCACCAGCGCCGATACCGCCAGGGCCATCAACAAGCCAAAGGCCTCACCCGGCATCAGGTAATTGATCACTACGCACAAGCCGGTGGCGAACGCCGATACCCCCAGTGCGGTCAGGGGCACGCCGCTGCGGCTGACCTTCAGCAACTGGCGCGGCGCATCGCCCTGGCTGGCCAGGCCGAACAGCATGCGGCTGTTGGCATACACGCAGCTGTTGTACACCGACAGCGCCGCGGTAAGCACCACAATGTTGAGAATGGTGGCCACCAGGTCGCTGTCCAGTTCGTGGAAGATCATCACGAACGGGCTACCGCCTTGCACCACCTTCTGCCACGGGTACAACGACAGCAGCACGGCCAGCGCGCCGATGTAGAAAATGAGGATACGGTACACCACCTGGTTGGTGGCCTTGGGAATGCTCTGGCGCGGGTTGTCGGCCTCGGCAGCGGTAATGCCCACCAGTTCCAGGCCGCCGAACGAGAACATGATCACCGCCAACGCCATCACCAGGCCGCTGACGCCATTGGGGAAGAACCCGCCGTACTGCCACAGGTTGGCTACGCTGGCATCGGCGCCGCCCTGCCCGCTGCTCAGCAACCAGGCACCGAAGCCGATCATGCTGACGATGGCCACCACCTTGACCAGGGCGAACCAGAACTCCATTTCGCCATAGACCTTGACCTGGGTAAGGTTGATCAGGTTGATCACCACGAAAAAGATCGCCGCGGTGGCCCAGGTCGGAAATTCCGGCCACCAGTACTGCACGTAGATACCCACAGCCGAAAGCTCGGCCATGCCGACCAGCACGTACACCACCCAGTAGTTCCAGCCCGAGACGAACCCGGCGAACTCGCTCCAGTATTGGTGGGCAAAATGGCTGAAGCTGCCGGCAACCGGCTCTTCCACCACCATTTCACCCAACTGGCGCATGATCAGGAAGGCCATCAGGCCGGCGATGGCGTAACCCAGCAGTACCGATGGGCCAGCCAGCTGGATGGTCTGGGCGATGCCCAGGAACAGCCCGGTACCGATGGCCCCACCCAGCGCAATCAGCTGGATGTGGCGATTCTTCAGCCCGCGCTGTAACCGCTCGGGCGTGCTCTGGTCTTGCATGAAGTGTCCTTTAGCTCAGTGAGGCAGTGCTGTTGCTGTTGTTTGCAGTCAAGGATCTAGATCCATCCGCCCCACTGCAAGATGAAAATACCAATGTTGGTGGTGATTGCTGCCATCAACGTGGTGATCACGATGATCGACGCCGCCAATTGGTGGTTACCGTTGGCGGCGCGCGCCATCACGTAGCTGGCGGCCGCCGTCGGGCTACCGATGTACAGGAACAGAATGCCCAGCTCGGCACCGCGAAAACCACACAGCCAGGCACCCAAGGTGCCGAGCAGCGGTAACCACACCATCTTCACCAGGCTGGCATCGATGGCCAGGCGGCCACTGTCGCGCAGTGCCGCCAGCGACAGGGTGCCGCCGATGCAGATCAGCGCCAGTGGCAGGGTCATCTGCGCCAGGTAGTCGCCTGAAGTGAGCAACCAGTTGGGCAGCGGCACCTGGCCGTAGGCCATCGGGGTGGCCACCAATACGCTGATGATCAGCGGGTTGCTGAAAATGCTCTTGCAGATGCTCCAGGGGTCGGACTTGAGGTCCGGGCTGTACACCGCCAGCACCACCGCGGACAGCGAGTTGTACATGAGGATGACCACGCCGGCGAGTACCGCCCCCAGGGAAATACCATAGTCCCCGTACAGGCTGGCGGCCAAGGCCAGGCCAATGACGCCGTTGTTGCCGCGAAAGGCGCCTTGGGCATAGATACCGCGGTCGGCCATGGGGCTGCGCCAGATAGCCATGCCCCAGGCAAGGGCGAAGCCGATCAGGGTCGCTGCGATGAAGTACAGGATGACCCCGGGCTGGACCGCCGTAGCCAGGTCAGCGTGGTAGATGCCCAGGAACAGCAGGGCCGGCATGCACACGTTGAACACCAGCTGCGAAGCGACCTGGTTGAAGTTATCGTCGATCAGGCGAATGCGTTTGAGCAGCACGCCCATGAACAGCATGGCGAAAACCGGTGCCGTGATATTCAGCGTCTGGATGAGAAGGGCGAGCATGCGCTAGCGATCCTGGAGGGGTTGCCGTCAGGTGGCAATGATACGCCAACAGCCGGGATTTGCGGGGATCGCGGGGTGTTACAGATAAATTTCTGTCCACACCGGCCCTATCGCCAGCTTGCCAGCGATGAGGCCGGTACAGGCAATATGAATCAGCGCCGAACCGGACGCTTCTGCAGTTTGCGCTGCAAGGTCCGCCGGTGCATGCCCAGCGCCCGTGCGGTGGCCGAGATATTGCCATCGTGCTCGGTCAGCACACGCTGGATATGCTCCCACTGCAGGCGGTCGACCGACATCGGGTTTTCCGGCACCAACGCGTCCAGGTCGGTGTGCTCCGACAGCAACGCCGCCAGCACGTCGTCGGCATCAGCCGGTTTGCACAGGTAGTTGCAGGCGCCGCGCTTGACCGCCTCCACTGCTGTGGCAATGCTCGAATAACCGGTCAGGATCACCACGCGCATTTCCGGGTCCAGCTCCAGCAGCTTGGGCAGCAGCACCAGGCCGGAGTCGCCGTCCATCTTCAGGTCCAGCGTGGCGTAATCCGGCAGGTCCTGCTGGGCCAGGATCAAGCCCTCTTCGGCGGAACCGGCAATGCTCACGCGGAACCCGCGACGGCTCATGGCGCGCGCCATGACCCGGGTGAAGGTGGCATCGTCATCCACCAGCAGCAGGTGCGGCAGCTCTTCGCTCTCGACCTGGTTTTCTTCGCTCATCATTCATCTCCTCGCTTGCCATAGGGCAGGCGCAGTTCGGTCAGGGTGCCACCCTGCTCATGACTATAAAGTTTTACCGAACCGCCCGCACGGGTCACGCTGGCCTTGCTCAAGAACAGGCCCAGGCCGAAACCTTTGCCCTTGGTGGTAATGAAGGGTTTGCCGATGGCTTCGGCAATGGCCGGCGGCACGCCAGGGCCATGGTCGCGGATGCTGATCACGATATCCTGAGCGTCCCAGTCAAGGCGCACTTCAAGGTCATCGGGGCAGGCATCGGCCGCATTGTTCAACAGGTTCAGCAGCGCCTGGGTCAGGTCCGGTGGCGGGGTCAGGCGCGGCACCTGGCCGTCACGCAGGCGCTGGAAGCGGTAGCTGCTTTCCGGGCGCATCAGGTGCCAGCGGTTCAGCGCTTCGTCCAGCCAGGCGGTGACATCCTGCTCGACCACCGCCAGGCGGCGGTTGGCTTCAGCGGCGCGTACCAGTTGCTGCAGGGTTTCCTTGCACAGCTTCACCTGGTCCTGAAGGATTTGCAGGTCTTCCTGCAACAGCGGGTCGGTGTGGTCCTGGCGCATTTCATTGATCAGCACACTCATGGTGGCCAGCGGCGTGCCCAGCTCATGAGCGGCGCCGGCGGCCTGGGTGGCTACGGCCAGCAACTGCTCGTCGCGCAGGCTTTCTTCACGCCGCTCGGAGCGCAATTGCTCCTGGCGCCGCAGCTCTTCAGCCATGCGTGCCGCGAAGAAGGTGATCACCGCCGCCGCCAGGGCAATACTCAGCCACATGCCGTACACCTGCATCTTGTCCCGCGCCATGGGCAGGCCTTCGAGCGGGTAGAACTGCACCAGCAGCAAGCTGTAGGCGGTCAGGGCAATACCGGACAGGATCAGCGAATACAGCCACGGCAGGGTCACTGCGGCAATGGCCAACGGTACCAGGTAGTAGGACACGAACGGGTTGGTCGAACCGCCGGAGTAATACAGCAAGGCACTGTGGATCAACAGGTCACAGGCCAGCTGCAGGGCGTATTCCATTTCGGTGACGGGCACCGACAAGCGCAGGCGCAGGGCGGTGAAGGCACACAGCAGCGACGACAAGGCCAAGGTACCGGCCAGCGATAGCCAGGGTAAGGGCAGCAGTTCGGTCCAGTAGGCGACACCGACCGAGCCGGCCTGGGCAGCCAGGACCAGCACACGAATGACGGTCAGGCGCCAGAGGTTCTGGCGGGTAGCGGACAACGGTTGTACGGCGGCGAGCATGAGCTCTCCTGATGAGTGCTCCAGAAAATCGGCTGGAGTATACCGAAGCCGGGCCCCCTGCTGCAGCGCTGCGGCAAAGCGCCACACTTTGTCACACTGTCATGATGGCACTGTTGAACCCACTACACTGATGCCGGTCTGATTGGCCATGCGTGGCATGGATGACCAGCGACCACGCCTTTTATTGCCAAGGAGTACCACATGCACATTCCACGTCACGGCGCCGCCCTGATCATGTCTTGCGGCCTGCTCGCCAGCCTGCCGGCACTGGCGGCCGATGAACCGCGCTACAACCAGGTATCGCTGCGGGCCGAGGTCAGCAAGGAAGTGGCGCGCGACCTGATGGTCGTGACCTTGTATAGCGAAGCGCAGAACAGCGACCCCGGCAAGCTCGCCAAGCAGATCACCGAAACCATGAACAAGGCCGTGCAGCAGTCGCGCCAGGTCAAGGATGTGAAGATCAGCCAGGGCAGCCGCAACAGCTACCCCGTTTACGACAGCAAAGGCCAGAAGATCACCGGCTGGCGTGAACGCGCCGAGCTGCGCCTGGAAAGCGCCGATTTCCCGGCCCTCTCGCAACTGACCGCCGACCTGCTGCAAGAGCTGAAAATGGGTGGCATGGACTTCTCCATCGCGCCGGCCACGCGCAAGTCCAGCGAAGACGAGCTGCTCAAGGATGCCGTCGATGCGTTCAAGGCCCGTGCACAACTGGCCACGCAAGCCTTGGGCGGCACAGGCTACAAAGTGGTCAGCCTGAACCTGAACAGCAGCGGCTACCCACGGCCGTACCTGCGCAGCGCCCCCATGGCCATGAAGGCCATGAGCGCAGATGAAGCGGCGCCGGCGCCCGACATCGAAGCCGGTACCAGCGAGGTGAGCATGAATGCTGATGGGTTGATTGAAGTGCAGATGCCTTAAGCAACTAGCGCCGGTCTCCGCGGCCTGGGGTCGCGACGGGCCGGGGGCGCTCCCCTGCTGTAGCAGTGTGCTGCACAGGGGGCCGCTGCGCGCGGCCCATCGCGACGCAAGGCCGCTCCTACAGGGGCCGTGTGGGGGCTGAAAAAAGCGTTTCAGACCTTTCTTACGCACCGTTCAGGTGCATCCTACAAAATTCCCGCCTCGAAACACCTCGAAAAAAGCCATCATTTTGCCCACGCAAACGTTTGACTTCGCCGAAAGTTATAGCGATGCGACATCCATGTACGTTCGTGCCACATTTCCGGCGCCAACTATCCTTGTACCTGTTGCATTGGGAACATCCCCTGCATAAGTATCCGCAGGTCGGCTCACGAGGCCACCTCACTCGAAAAATGACAAAAATGAGGCCACCATGCTCAAACACGCAGTCATACCGTTCCTGCTCGGTGCAGGCTTGCTCACCGGTGCTCCGTCGGCACTTGCCGCGTCCAACCTGGTGTTCTGCTCCGAAGGCAGCCCGGCCGGCTTCGATCCAGGGCAATACACTACCGGCACCGACTTCGACGCCTCGGCCGAAACCGTCTTCAACCGCCTGACGCAGTTCGAACGCGGCGGCACTGCAGTGATACCCGGCCTGGCCACCCGCTGGGACGTGTCCGACGATGGCAAGACCTACACCTTCCACCTGCGCGAGGGGGTGAAGTTCCACACCACCGACTACTTCAAGCCGACCCGCCCGTTCAACGCCGACGACGTGCTGTTCACCTTCAACCGCATGCTCGACAAGGACCACCCCTTCCGCAAGGCCTACCCGACCGAGTTCCCGTACTTCACCGACATGGGCATGGACAAGAACATCGCCAAGCTGGAGAAGCTTGACGAGCACACCGTCAAGTTCACCCTCAACGAGGTCGATGCAGCGTTCATCCAGAACCTGGCCATGAGCTTCGCCTCGATCCAGTCCGCCGAATACGCCGACCAGTTGCTCAAGAACGGCAAGGCCGCCGACATCAACCAGAAGCCGATCGGCACCGGCCCGTTCGTGTTCAGCAAGTACCAGAAGGACGCGCAGATCCGCTTCAAGGGCAACAAGGACTACTGGAAGCCCGAGGACGTGAAGATCGACAACCTGATCTTCGCCATCACCACCGACGCCTCGGTACGCATGCAGAAGCTGAAAAAGAACGAATGCCAGGTCACCCTCTTCCCACGCCCGGCCGATATCGAGCCGCTGAAGGCCGACAAGAACCTGCAGATGCCCCAGCAGGCCGGCTTCAACCTGGGTTACATCGCCTATAACGTGATGGACCAGATCAAGGGCAGCAACCAGCCCAACCCCATGGCCCAGTTGAAAGTGCGCCAGGCGCTGGACATGGCCGTGGACAAGAAGCGCATCATCGAGTCGGTCTACCAGGGCGCCGGCCAGTTGGCGGTCAACGCCATGCCGCCCACACAGTGGTCGTATGACACCAGCATCAAGGACGCACCGTTCGACCCGGAAAAAGCCAAACAACTGCTCAAGGAAGCCGGCATCAAGGAAGGCACCGAAATCACCCTGTGGGCCATGCCCGTGCAACGCCCGTACAACCCCAATGCCAAGCTGATGGCCGAAATGCTGCAGTCCGACTGGGCCAAGATCGGCATCAAGGCAAAAATTGTCAGCTATGAGTGGGGCGAGTACATCAAGCGCTCCAAAGCCGGCGAACAGGGCGCCATGCTGATTGGCTGGAGCGGCGACAACGGTGACCCGGACAACTGGCTAGGCACCCTCTACGGCTGCGATGCCATTGACGGCAACAACTTCTCCAAGTGGTGCTACAAGCCCTACGACAGCCTGATCAAACAGGCCAAGGCCACCTCCGACCAAGCCAAGCGCACCGAGCTGTACCAGCAGGCACAGCGCATCCTCAAGGAGCAGGTGCCGATCACCCCGATCGCCCACTCCACCGTCTACCAGCCGATGAGCGTCAAGGTGAAGGACTTCAAGATCAGCCCGTTCGCGCTGAACGCCTTCTACGGCGTCAGCGTGGACAAATAGGGTAGCCCCGGCACCCGCCAGGCGGTGGGTGCCCTCCCCTCCAATCACTGATTTCTGTCGGCCTGCAGCTATCCGCTGCGGGGTCGGCACACTGTTGCCGCCATTCGTACCCGTAGGCGGTGCAAACAGAGGAAAAGGACTTGCCATGCGCCACGCCACCCGACTTGCTGCCCTGCTGGCCCTGGGCCTGATCAGCCAGGCCCCCCACCTGTACGCCAACAGCCTGGTGTTCTGCTCCGAAGGCAGCCCTGCCGGTTTCGACACCGCCCAGTACACCACCGCCACCGACAACGACGCCGCCGAACCGATCTACAACCGCCTGGTCGAGTTCGAACGTGGCGGCACCGCCGTGCACCCTGCCCTGGCTACCCGCTGGGAGGTGTCCGACGACGGCTTGAACTACACCTTCCACCTGCGTGAAGGGGTCAGGTTCCACAGCAACAAGGCCTTCACGCCCAGCCGCGACTTCAATGCCGACGACGTGTTGTTCACCTTCAACCGCATGCTCGACAAAGGCCACCCGTTCCGCCAGGCCTACCCCACCGAGTTCCCCTATTTCATCAGCATGGGCCTGGACAAGAACATCGCCCGGGTCGAGAAACGCGACCCTCTGACCGTGGTGTTCACCCTGAACGCGGTGGATGCCGCATTCATTCAGAACCTGGCCATGAGCTTCGCCTCGATCCTCTCTGCCGAGTACGCCGAGCAGCTGCTGGCCAGCGGGCGTGCCAGTGACATCAACCAGCACCCGATCGGCACCGGCCCGTTCGTGTTCCAGCGCTACCAGAAGGACTCGCAGATCCGCTACAAGGGCAACAAGGCCTACTGGGCCCCCGAGCAGGTCAAGCTCGACAACCTGGTGTTTTCGATCAACGTAGACCCCTCGGTGCGCATCCAGAAACTGCGCCGCAACGAATGCCAGGTCACCCTGCACCCGCGCCCCGCCGACCTGCCGGCCCTTCGCGCCGACAGCCAGCTGCAGGTGCTGCAGCAGCCGGGCTTCAACCTCGGCTACATCGCCTACAACACCCGCCATGCACCGTTCGACCGCCTGGAAGTACGCCAGGCGCTGGACATGGCGGTGAACAAGCAAGCCATCATCCAGGCGGTGTACCAGGACGCCGGCCAGTTGGCAGTCAACGCCATGCCACCGACCCAATGGTCCTACGACAACAGCCTCAAGGATGCCCCTTACAACCCGGAAAAGGCCCGCCAACTGCTGCGCCAGGCCGGCGTAGCGCCAGGTACCGAGGTCACCTTGTGGGCCATGCCGGTGCAGCGCCCGTACAACCCCAACGCCAAGCTGATGGCCGAAATGCTGCAGGCCGACTGGAACAAACTCGGCCTCAAGGTGCGCATCGTCAGCTACGAGTGGGGGGAATACATAAAGCGCATGAAAAACGGCGAGCACGACATCGCCCTGATCGGCTGGACCGGTGACAACGGCGACCCCGACAACTGGCTGGGCACCCTCTACAGCTGCGCCGCCATTGGCAGCAACAACTACTCGCAGTGGTGCGATCCGCAGTACGACAGCCTGGTCATGCAGGCCAAGCGCGTGAGCGACCCGGTGCAACGCAGCGCCCTGTACCAGCAGGCACAGCAGCGCCTCAAGCAGCAGGTGCCGATCACCCCGGTGGCCCATTCCACCGTCAACCAGCCGCTCAGCGTCAAGGTTTCCCAATTCAAGGTCAGCCCGTTTGGGCGCAATGATTTCTCCGGTGTGAGTGTTGACTGATGGCCAACCTGCACCGGCCGCTTCGCCGGTACAGGCAACACAGCGTCCGGATCAAGCCCGGCAACCCCGCGGCAACCCTGGCAACACCGCAGCAAGCACCCGGCCCACAAGGCCGGCCATAACTAGAAAAGAAAGGGAGCTTCAACTTGAAACTATTCACCTTGAGCGCACTGGCCTTATCCATCAGTGCAGTGACCACCGTGGCCCAGGCTGACCCGCAAAGCCAGGCGTTCATTCCCATCACCCTCAAGAGCACCAGCGAGCAAGCCCAGGCCAGCGGTTTTATCGAGGGGCAGAACCTGTCCGGCAGCACCCGTAACTGGTACGCCCGCGAACGCGCGGCGCGCGCCCCCCTGTGGAAGTACTACAAGAACGACGGCACCCGCCACGACACCCACAGCCGTGAGAACTGGGTGCAGGGCACCATCCTCAACTACAGCTCCGGCTTTACCGAAGGTACCGTCGGCATCGCCGTCGAGGCCGCCGGCTACAATGCCATTGCGTTGCAGCAGAGCCGCCAGGCCGTAGCCGGCCCCAACAACCGCACCCTCACCCACAGCGACGGCGACCCCATCGGCCAGTGGAGCAAGCTGGGCCTGGGCAACATCAAGGCACGCGTGTCCAACACCACCCTCACCCTGGGCCGGCAATCGGTGGACACACCCATGATCGCCTACATCGGCAACCGTGCCCTGCCGTCGAGCTTCCAGGGCGTATTCCTGCACAGCGCCGAGTTCGACAACCTCAACTTCGACCTGGGCACCTTCGACCGCGTCTCGCCGCGTACCGAGCAAAGCCTCAGCAAGTTCCGCAGCGAGTACAGCGCCACTGGCGTGGAAACCGACCGTGCCAGCACTGCCGGCATCAACTACCAGCCGTTCAAGAGCCTGAGCACCAGCCTGTACGCCACCAAAGTCGATGACTTCTGGAACCAGTACTACTTCGGCGCCAACCACGTGCTTGGCGACAGTGCGGTGCTCAGCCTGACCACTGGCCTGAACTACTACAAGACAGTCGACGCCGGCAGCCAGAAGATGGGCAAGATCGACAACGACACCTACAGCCTGTCGTTCGGCCTGACCCACCAGGCGCACACCCTCAGCGCTTCGTGGCAGCAGGTCAACGGCAACGAATACTTCGACTACCTGCACGAAACCAACGGCATTTTCCTGGCCAACTCGTTGCTGTCGGACTTCAACGGCCCGAACGAGAAATCCCTGCAGATTTCCTACGTGCTGAACATGGCGCCCTACGGCGTGCCAGGCTTGAAGTTCAACCTGTACAACGCCCGTGGCTGGGGCATCGATGGCACCCACTACCGTGGCACCGCCTATGACGTGGGGGGCCTGGATGGCGAAACCCACTACGAGTGGGGTATCGGCACCAGCTACGCGGTGCAGAGCGGGCCGCTGAAGGACACCAGTATCCGCGCCACCTACACCACGCACCGCGCCAGCAAGGCGCAGGCCGATGGCAGCCTGGACGAGTTCCGCGTGGTCACCACCATCCCATTCAACATTCTCTGACCGTTTGCGCCACGGCCCGCTGCACGGCGGGCCTTGGCGGCTACGCTGGAATCAATGCACGCAGGGAGTCTTCAACCCATGCACAGAGTTTTCATCAAGTCGCGACCGCTACGCCTGGCCCTGGCTGCGCTGGTGCTCGGCAGTGCCACGCAACTGGCGGCCAAGCCGCTGGTGGTCTGCACCGAAGCCAGCCCGGAGGGCTTCGACGTGGTCCAGTACACCACCGGCGTCACCTTCGATGCGTCCTCTGAAACACTGTTCAACCGCCTGGTGGACTTCAAACCCGGAACCACCGACATCGAGCCGGCCCTGGCCGAGCGCTGGGACATTTCAGCAGATGGCCTGACCTACACCTTTCACCTGCGCAAGGGCGTGAAGTTCCACAGCACCGACTACTTCACACCCACCCGCGAATTCAACGCCGACGATGTGCTGTGGAGCCTGCTGCGCCAGCTGGACCCGGCGCACCCGTGGCACGACAAGACCAGCGTCGGCTACCCGTACTTCGAGAGCATGGCCTTCAGTCAGTTGCTCAAGGCGGTGGACAAGACCGACGACCATACCGTGGTGATCACCCTCACCCGCCCCGAAGCACCGTTCCTGCATGACATGGCCATGGGCTTCACCTCTATCTATTCGGCAGAATACGGCGACCAGTTGCTCAAGGCCGGCAAGGCCGCCGAGCTGAACAGCAAACCCATCGGCACCGGGCCGTTCATCTTCCAGCGCTACAACAAGGACGCGCAGGTCCGCTTCAAACCCAACCCCGACTACTTCCGCGGCAAACCGCCGGCTGACGCCCTGATCTTCGCCATTGCCACCGACAGCAATGTGCGCCTGCAGAAATTGCGCGCCAATGAGTGCCAGGTGGCGCTGTACCCCAAGCCGGACGACGTGCCCTCGATCAAGGCCGACCGCACCCTCAAGGTGGCCGAAACCGAAGCGCTGGTGACCGGCTATGTTGCCATGAACACCCAGCACAAGTACCTCAGCGACGTGCGCGTGCGTAAAGCCATCAACATGGCGTTCGACCGCCAGACCCACGTCGACCAGCTGTTCGGCAAAGGTAATGCCTTGGTCGGGGTGAACCCCTACCCGCCCAGCATGATGGGCTTCAACCCGGCCAACCAGAACCCGCCGCGTGACCTTGCCAAGGCGCGCGCCCTGCTCAAGGAGGCGGGTGTGCCGGAGGGCACCGTCATCACCCTGTTCACCCGCAACGGCGGTGGCATGACCAACCCCAACCCGCGCCTGTCGGCCGAGATGCTGCAGGCCGACCTCGGCCAGATCGGCCTGAAGCTGGATATCCGTGTGATGGAGTGGGCCGAGATGCTGCGCCGCGCCAAGCGCGGTGAAGCCGACCTGGTGTCCACCGGCTGGGCGGGCGACAACGGCGACCCGGACAACTTCCTCCCCCCCCTGCTCAGTTGCGAGGCGGCCAAGACCGGCGAGAACTATGCGCGCTGGTGCAACCCTAAGTTCCAGGAGCTGATCAGCCGAGCCCGCGAGGTGGTCGACAACGACGAACGGGCAAGGCTCTATAGCGAGGCATTGAAGGTGTACGATGACGACCAACCGTGGATCAGCATGGCCCACCCGAAGATGTTCACCGCCATGCGTGACAATGTAGAGGGCTACGTGATCAGCCCTCTGGCCAAAAACAACTTCGCCACCACCCGGGTGAAGTAGAACAACGACGACCGCCGGCGCCCAGCAGGGAACCGGCGGCACTGCCGTAGCGTGCTGCTGGCCGTACGGTCTGATGAGGTAACCCCGACAATGTTGAGTTTTATTGCCCGGCGCCTTGGCCTGCTGATACCGACCTTTTTCGGCATCACGTTGCTGACTTTCGCGCTTATACGCCTGATCCCCGGCGACCCGGTGGAAGTGATGATGGGCGAGCGCAGGGTCGACCCCGAAATGCATGCGCAGGCCATGGAGCGCCTGGGCTTGAACAAACCCCTGCCGGTCCAGTACCTGGACTATGTCGGCAAGCTGGCCCAGGGCGACCTGGGTGAATCGCTGCGCACCCGCGAAAGCGTGTGGCGCGAGTTCCTGACCTTGTTCCCGGCCACCCTGGAACTGGCCTTTGCCGCGCTGTTGTTCGCTGGCGTGGTCGGCCTGCTGGCCGGGGTGATCGCGGCGCTCAAACGCGGCTCGCTGTTCGACCACGGGGTAATGGGCATATCCCTGGCGGGCTATTCGATGCCGATCTTCTGGTGGGGTCTGATCCTGATCATGTTCTTCTCGGTGAGCCTGGGCTGGACCCCGGTGTCCGGGCGCATCGACCTGCTCTACGACATCGAGCCGAAAACCGGCTTCATGCTGATCGATACCCTGCTCAGCGATGAGGAAGGCTCATTCAAGGACGCGGTGATGCACCTGATTCTGCCTGCCATCGTGCTCGGCACCATCCCGCTGGCGGTAATCGCGCGCATGACCCGCTCATCGATGCTTGAAGTGCTGCGCGAGGACTACATCCGTACAGCCCGTGCCAAAGGCCTGTCGCCGGCCCGGGTAGTGTTCGTGCATGGCTTGCGCAACGCATTGATCCCGGTGCTCACCGTGTTCGGCCTGCAGGTCGGCACGCTGTTGGCCGGTGCGGTGCTGACCGAAACCATCTTCTCCTGGCCGGGCATCGGCAAATGGCTGATCGAAGCCATCGGCGCCCGTGACTACCCCGTGGTCCAGAACGGCATCCTGCTGATCGCCTGCCTGGTAATCCTGGTCAACTTCGTCGTGGACATTCTCTACGGCCTGGCCAACCCACGCATCCGTCATCAGCGCTGAGGCCCTTGCCATGACTAGCCCGATTCCGAAATCCGTGTCGCCGGCCAGCCCGGTGGACCAAAGCCTGCTCTACCCTTCGCCGTACAAAGAATTCTGGCAAGCCTTCGCGCGCAACAAAGGCGCGGTGATGGGCCTGGCGTTCATGTGCCTGGTGGTGTTCTGCGCGCTGTTCGCGCCATGGGTCGCCCCCCATGACCCCAGCGAGCAGTACCGCGACTTCCTGTTGACCCCACCGGTGTGGCTGGAGGGCGGCACCTGGCAGTTCATCCTTGGCACCGACGAACTCGGCCGCGACCTGCTTTCACGCCTGATCCAGGGCGCGCGGCTGTCGCTGCTGATCGGCCTGTCCTCGGTGGTGATGTCGCTGATCCCGGGCATCCTGCTAGGCCTGCTGGCCGGGTTCTTCCCGCAACTGCTGGGCCCGTCGATCATGCGCCTGATGGACGTGATGCTGGCCCTGCCGTCGCTGCTGCTGGCGGTGGCGATCGTCGCCATTCTCGGCCCAGGCCTGATCAACACGGTGATTGCGATCGCCATCGTGTCGCTGCCCTCTTACGTGCGCCTGACCCGCGCCGCCGTGATGGGCGAGCTGAACCGCGACTACGTCACGGCCGCACGCCTGGCCGGCGCCGGCTTGCCACGCCTGATGTTCGTCACGGTGCTGCCCAACTGCATGGCACCGTTGATCGTGCAGGCCACCTTGAGTTTTTCCTCGGCGATCCTCGACGCCGCCGCCCTGGGCTTCCTTGGCCTGGGCGTGCAGCCGCCCACCCCCGAGTGGGGCACCATGCTGGCTTCAGCGCGTGACTACATCGAGCGTGCCTGGTGGGTGGTGAGCCTGCCCGGCCTGACCATTCTGCTCAGTGTGTTGGCAATCAACCTGATGGGCGACGGCCTGCGCGATGCGCTGGACCCGAAACTCAAGAACGCCGCCTGAGGAGAACGCCATGTCACTGTTACAGATCAACAACCTGAACGTGCGCTTCGGCGACGCCACTGCCGTACCGGTGGTCGATGGCCTGGACCTGGCGGTGGACGCCGGCGAGATCCTGGCGATCGTCGGCGAGTCCGGCTCGGGTAAATCGGTCACCATGATGGCCCTGATGGGCCTGATCGATGCGCCTGGGCGCATTACCGCCGACGCCCTGACGTTCGACGGCACCGACATGCTCAAGCTCAGCGGCCGGCAACGGCGCAAGGTGGTGGGCAAGGACATCGCCATGGTCTTCCAGGACCCGATGACCGCACTGAACCCCAGCTACACGGTAGGCTTCCAGATCGAGGAGGTGCTGCGCCAACACTTGGGCCTGAGGGGCAAGGCCGCGCGCCAACGCGCCCTTGAGCTATTGAAAAAGGTCGAGATCCCGGCGGCGGAAAGCCGCCTGGATGCCTACCCGCACCAGTTGTCCGGCGGCATGAGCCAGCGTGTGGCAATTGCCATGGCGATTGCCGGCGAACCCAAGCTGCTGATCGCCGATGAGCCCACCACCGCGCTGGACGTGACGATCCAGGCGCAGATCATGGAACTGCTGGTGAACCTGCAGAAAGAGCGCAACATGGCGCTGATCCTCATCACCCACGACCTTGCCGTGGTCGCCGAAACGGCCAGGCGGGTGTGCGTGATGTATGCCGGCCAGGCGGTGGAAGTTGGCCAGGTTCCGGAGCTGTTCGACCTGCCGGCCCACCCTTACAGCGAAGCCCTGCTGGCGGCCATCCCCGAACACAGCCTTGGCGCCGAACGCCTGGCCACCCTGCCCGGCATCGTGCCTGGCCGCTACGACCGCCCCGTGGGCTGCCTGCTGTCGCCGCGCTGCCCTTATGTACAGGACAACTGCCGGCGCCAGCGCCCGCCCCTCGACCCTCAGGCGCACAGCCTGGTGCGTTGCTTCTACCCGCTGAACCAGGAGGTGGCGTAATGGCCGTGGTTCTGACTGCCCGGGAATTGACCCGGCATTACGAAGTATCCCGCGGGCTGTTCAAAGGCCACGCACTGGTCCGCGCGCTCAACGGCGTGTCGTTCGAGCTGGAGGCCGGCAAGACCCTGGCGGTGGTGGGTGAGTCTGGCTGCGGCAAGTCGACCCTGGCCCGCGCCCTGACATTGATCGAAGAGCCGTCTTCCGGCTCCCTGCAAATTGCCGGCACCGAAGTCACTGGCGCCAGCAAGGCCCAGCGCAAGCAACTGCGCCGCGACGTGCAGATGGTATTCCAGAGCCCCTACGCTTCGCTCAACCCGCGGCAGAAGATTGGCGACCAGTTGGCCGAACCTTTGCTGATCAACACCTCGCTGAGCAAGGCCGAACGGCGAGACAAGGTGCAGAAGATGATGGAGCAGGTCGGCCTGCGCCCCGAGCATTATCAGCGCTACCCGCACATGTTCTCTGGCGGCCAGCGCCAGCGCATCGCCTTGGCCCGGGCGATGATGCTGCAGCCCAAGGTACTGGTTGCAGACGAACCGACTTCCGCGCTGGACGTGTCGATCCAGGCACAGGTACTGAACCTGTTCATGGACTTGCAGAAGGAGTTCAACACCGCCTACGTGTTCATCTCGCACAACCTGGCGGTGGTGCGGCACGTGGCCGACCAAGTGCTGGTGATGTACCTGGGAAGGCCCGCAGAAATGGGGCCCAAGGAGGACATCTACGAGAAGCCGCTGCACCCGTACACCCAGGCACTGCTGTCAGCGACGCCGGCGATTCATCCCGACCCGCTGAAGCCGAAAATCAGAATTGCCGGGGAGTTGCCCAACCCGCTGAACCCGCCGGACGGCTGCGCGTTCCACAAGCGCTGCCCACATGCCACTGAGCGCTGCGCCAAGGACGTGCCGGCGTTCAGGCAAGTCGGTACCCGGCAAGTGGCCTGTCATTACGCGGAGCAGTTTCTTTAATCAGTTGCCAGAGCGGTCTGCGCTGGCGTGAGGTTCACGCGACCTCTGCAGAAGCGGCCTTGCGCCGCGATGGCCGCCCCGCGGCCCCCAGCCGCTCAATGCATGAATATCCAGATGAGTATAATCACCGGTATCGGTACGCCGATCATCCACAGCAATATCGAGCGCATGTTCAACCTCCGTCAATGGTGGCAATAGCAAAGGGCGGCCTGGGCCGCCCTTACTGTCAGTGCATGAACAGTGCAATCAGGATGATCACGGGAATCGGTACTCCAAGCATCCACAGCAATATCGAGCGCATGGTAATTCTCCTTGCTTAACGTTGAACGGTGCGGGTAGTGACGTAGTCGCCTTCCAGCCACTGCACGCGGTCGCGCAGGCGACCGCCATACAGGGCCGCGACGCTGGCGATGAAGGCGCCGCACAGCAGCGCGACGAAGGTCCAGAGGGCAGTCCAGGCAGCTACCTTGGCGGCAGTATCGGCCGCTTGCTTGGCATCGGTTTTCAGCTGCTGCACCTGAGCCATTACCTGGTCCACACGGGCTTCGGCTTCGGCCTGGGTCAGGCGGGTACGCTGCGCCACCAACTGGGCCAGGTAGGTACGGTCCTCAGGAGGCAATGCGCCGTCCCCGGCAATGCCCTTGGCCAGAATGCGCGCGGCAACCCCATTGGCGGCGTCCTCGCTGACTGGCGCCGGGCCGTCACCGCGGAACAGGCTGTCGACGAAGTACCCCATCGAGTCATTGTTGCTACCGGTAGCCGCCGATGCACCTGCGGCAGCAGACACCGTGGCCGCTTGCGATGCAGCGCTGGCCCCGGCACCTACCAGGTTGCCCGCCGCACCCAGCACCAGCATGGCGGCGACCAGGGTGGCCACTGCCCACGACAGGAAGCCATGCGCGGTATCGCGGAAGTACACCTCGTCACCGTGCAGGTTCGCCCACTTCACCCGCAGCCGGCCGGCAATATAGCCGCCCATGCCCGATGCGATGATCTGCGTGAGCAGCAGCCAGACAATGGTAGAAACGCCCAGGGCTTTGGCACTCGCCCCTTCGTCAGCCCAAGGCGAGGTTGCGGCGAAGCCCAATCCCGCGCCCAGTACCACAAGGATGAGGGAAACGGATGCGGCAGCAGCCGCGCCAGCGAAGATGGCCGCCCAGGAAACACCTGAACGGCTTTGCGTATCGACAGCGGGGTAGTCGGCAGAGGTGATCATGATGTGTGCGCCTTATGTTGTTAGCGAGAATTCCATTCGCGCAGTAACCTTTGCAGTAGCTGTGCCAGCTGTGACAAAAAATGACGCCCATATAAATCAGTGGCTTAGCTCGCTGGCTGCCTGCTGAACCGTGCAAAATGCGCGAAAGCGCCCTATCCATCAGGTGTTCTGCATTCTTGTGATGGCCTGGCCGGCAAGGCATGATCCAGCCATGACGCTCCCCGATGACCCCGCCCAGACCCCACTCACCGCCGAGACCGTGCTGCGCTACCACCTGTGCTGGAAGCACCGTGACCTCGACGGCGTGATGGCGCTTTATCACCCCGATGTCCAGTATCACGACTTCTTCCAGAACCGCGTGCTGGGCTATCGCGAATTGCGCGACTACGTGCGCGCCTGCCTACCCCACGAAGCCGGCGAAGACATCGTCCACAGTGACCGTATCCGCGTCGATGGCTGCACCGCGTTCATCCAGTACCAGGTTACGGTACAGGGCGGCGATGGCCTGGTGGCGTTTCAGTCCAGCGAGGCAATTACCGTGAGGGACGGCCTGATCTGGCGGGTCAACGAATATGCGACCCTGGTGCGCCAGCACGGCAACACCGCGGGCACCGGCGGCGCGCGGCCAGCCACCAGCCGCCTGGGCCTGTCACCGCGGCAGCTGTCGACCATGGCCCAGGACCTGGAACACTATTTTCAGCGCCAGCGCCCCTACCTGGACCCTGAACTGGATCTGCAGCAAGTTGCCGATGCCAGTGGCTACAGCCGCAACCAGATTTCCTACCTGCTGAACCAGGTGCTTGGGCAAAGCTTCTACCGCTACGTCAACCAGGCGCGCCTGCAGCACCTGATGGCCAGCCTTGATGACAACAGCGCCGGAGCACCCATCGATGACCTGGCGTTCAACGCTGGCTTCAATTCGCTGTCGGCGTTCTACAAGTGCTTCCGTGAACACACCGGGCTCACACCCAAGGCCTACCTGAAGCAAATTTCCCTGCGTGCACGCACGTAAGACAGCCGCCCACTCGCCCGACTAGGATCGGCCACAGACCTTGACGGACGTGGAGCCGAACCCGATGCAACCCCTGCGCACGCTCAGCCTGTGGATGGACCAGCTCGACGAGCCGCTGTGCGCCCGCCCGGCCCTGCGCGACGACCTGGACGCGGATGTGTGCATCATCGGCGCGGGCTACACCGGGCTGTGGACCGCCTACTACCTCAAGCGCCAGGCACCCCAGCTGAACATTGCACTGATCGATGCCAACATTGCCGGTTTCGGCGCCTCTGGGCGCAACGGTGGCTGGCTGATGGGCAACCTGCTCGGCGAAGACCGCCTGCTCGCCAGCCTGTCACCGCAGCAGCGCCGCGCCAGCATCGACCTGCTGCACGGGATTCCGGACGAGGTGCACAGCGTGCTGCAGCGCGAAGGCATCGACTGCCACTACCGCAAAGGGGGCGTGCTGTATTGCGCCGCGCGCTACCCGGAACAGGAACGCAGCCTGCGCGCCTACCTCGACGACCTGTACCGCCAGGGCATGACCGAAGACGACTACCGTTGGTTGCGCCCCGAACAGCTGGACGCGCAGCTACGGGTCAGCAACGCCTATGGCGCGATCTACAGCCCGCACACGGCGACCATTCAGCCGGCCATGCTCGCCCGTGGCCTGGCCCGGGCGCTGGAAGCGCTGGGTGTACCGATCTACGAAAATACCCCAGCCATCGACTGGCAACCGGGTGAGGTGCGTACACCGCTGGCGCGCATTCGCTGCCAATGGGTGGTGCCCGCCGTGGAAGGCTACGCCGCCAGCCTGCCACCGCTAGGCAAACATCAACTGCCGGTGCAGAGCCTGCTGGTGGCCACCGAACCACTCCCCGAGGCGACCTGGGAACAGATCGGCCTGAGCCAGGGCCAGGCCTTCAGCGAAAGCAGCCGCCAGGTCACCTATGGCCAGCGCACGGCCGACAACCGGCTGGTATTCGGCGCCCGGGGCGGGTACCGCTTCGGCGGCCGCCTGCGTGAAAACTTCAACCTCGACGAACATGAAATCGAGCTGCGCCGCTACCTGTTCAGCGAACTCTTCCCACAGCTAAAGCATGCGCGTATCACCCATTCGTGGGGTGGCAACCTTGGCATGGCGCGGCGCTTCCGCCCACACATGCTCTGCGACCGCCAGCGCGGCATCGCCCTGGCCGGCGGTTACGGCGGCGAAGGCGTTGGCGCCACCAACCTGGGCGGGCGGACCCTGGCGGCCCTGATCCTCAACCAGCACAACGCGCTGACGGCGCAACCGTGGGTGCTCGACAACCGCCCGGTTTCAAGCCTGGCCAGCTGGCCCCCCGAGCCCTGCCGCTGGCTGGGCTACAACGCAATCATCCAGAGCTTCGTCCACGAGGACCGGACCCTCGCCAACCCCGCCAGCGCGCCCTGGCGGCGGCGCCTGGCCAGCTCGCTCGCGGACTTCATGGAAGGCTTCATGCACTGATTCCCTTTCCCCAACACAGGATCCACCGGTCATGCGCATCACCCAGTTCAAGAATACCGACAGCGTCGCACTGGCTAGCGCCAGCCCGGTAGCGGTGCCGCTCGGCGAACCCGTGGCAGTGGCTTCGGTCACCAGCGTGGAACGCGACGACGGCGTCGAAACCGGTATCTGGGAGTGCACCCCCGGGCGTTGGCGGCGGCAGATCGTGCAACAGGAGTTCTGCCATTTCATCAAGGGCCGCTGCACCTTCACCCCCGACGGTGGCGAGCCCCTGCTTATAGAAGCCGGAGACGCATTGATGCTACCGGCCAATAGCACCGGCACCTGGGACATCCAGGAGACCGTACGCAAGACCTACGTACTGATTTTCTGATCCGCTGATCGCCTGCCTTCGATAACGACAGACAAAGCAAGGTAACTCCGACATGCGCACACGCCTTCTTGCACCCTTGATGCTGGCCGCCAGTGTGGCCAGTGCCGCCGAAACGGTGAAAATCTACAACTGGTCCAGCTACGTGGCACCCGACACGCTGAAAAATTTCCAGCAAGCCACTGGCATCGTGCCCACCTACGACGTGTATGACAGCAACGAAACTCTCGACGGCAAGCTGATGACCGGCAACTCTGGCTACGACGTGGTGTTCCCCTCCAACCACTTCATGGCCCGGCAGATCCAGGGCAAGGCATTGAAACGCCTGGACAAGTCGCAGCTGCCCAACTGGCAGAACCTCAACCCGGTGCTGCTCAAGGCGCTGGAGGTGAATGACCCGGGCAACCAGTACGGTTTCCCCTACCTGTGGGGCAGCACCGGAATCGGCTACAACATCGACAAGGTCAAGGCGGTACTGGGCGATAACGCGCCGCTGGACTCGTGGGACCTGATCTTCAAGCCCGAGTACATGAGCAAGCTGAAAAGCTGCGGTGTAGCGGTGCTGGACAACGGCCCCGAACTGCTGCCGATTGCCCTGCACTACCTGGGCCTGCCGCACCACAGCCAGAACCCGGCAGACTACGACAAGGCCAAGGCGCTGTTGATGCAGGTACGGCCCTACATCAGCTACTTCCACTCCTCGAAATACACTGGCGACCTGGCCAACGGCGATGTCTGCGTGGTGGTGGGCTTCTCGGGGGATGTGCTGCAGGCGAAGAACCGCGCCGAAGAGGCGCACAACGGCGTCAAGGTGGGCTATTCGATACCCAAGGAAGGCGCGCCCTTGTGGTTCGACATGGTGGCCATGCCGGCCGATGCGCCGGATGAAAAGGCTGGCTATGCCTACATGAACTACCTGCTGCAGCCGGAGGTGATGGCCAACATCAGCAACCATGTGCAGTATGCCAACGGCAACCTCAAGGCGGACGGCCTGGTGGACCCTGCGCTGAAAGGCAATGCGATGATTTACCCGAGCGAGGCCGTGATGGGCAAGCTGTATGCGCTGGAGGCGATGCCGGCCAAGATCGACCGTATCAGGACGCGGATCTGGACCAGTATCAAGGCCGGGAATTGAAATGGGGCCGCTTTGCGGCCCTTCGCGGGCACGCCCGCTCCCACAGGGATATCACCAGAGCTGAGGGCAGTGATAGCCTTGTGGGAGCGGGCGTGCCCGCGAAGGGCTGCAAGGCAGCCCCAAATCCAATAGTCAGTGGTGCTCGCGGGTAGCGCGGAACTTGATGTCCGGCCAGCGTTCTTCCATCAGCGCCAGGTTGACCCGGGTCGGCGCCAGGTAAGTGAGGTGGCCGCCACCATCGATGGCCAGGTTTTCCATGGCCTTGGTCTGGAATTCCTCAAGCTTCTTCTTGTCGTCGCAGCTGATCCAGCGGGCCGACCACACGGTGATCGGCTCGTAGGCGCACTCGACCTTGTACTCTTCCTTCAGGCGGCTGGCGACCACGTCGAACTGCAGCACACCGACCGCACCCAGGATGATGTCGTTGCTGCGCTCAGGGAAGAACACCTGCGTGGCACCCTCTTCCGCCAGCTGCTGCAAGCCCTGGCGCAGCTGCTTGGACTTCAGCGGGTCCTTCAGGCGCACACGGCGGAACAGCTCCGGGGCGAAGTGCGGGATACCGGTAAAGCCCAGGGCCTCGCCTTCGGTGAAGGTATCACCGATCTGGATGGTGCCGTGGTTGTGCAGGCCGATGATGTCGCCGGCAAAGGCCTCTTCCAGTTGCTCACGCTCGGAGGAGAAGAAGGTCAGCGCATCGCCGATACGCAGGTCCTTGTTCAGGCGCACGTGGCGCATCTTCATGCCCTTTTCGTACTTGCCCGAGCAGATGCGCATGAACGCGATACGGTCGCGGTGTTTCGGGTCCATGTTCGCCTGGATCTTGAACACGAAACCGGTGAACTTCTCTTCGACCGGCTCTACGGTACGTTCGTGGGCCACACGCCCCAGCGGCCGCGGCGCCCAGTCGACCACCGCGTCGAGCACGTGGTCGACACCGAAGTTACCGAGTGCCGTACCGAAGAACACCGGGGTCAGCTGGCCATTGATGAACTCTTCCTGATTGAACTCGTGGCAAGCACCCTGCACCAGCTCCAGTTGCTCGACGAACGAATCGTATTGGTCACCCAGGTGGGCGCGGGCCTCGTCGGAGTCCAGCTTCTGGATGATCTTGGCCTCGGTGCGCTCATGGCCGTGGCCAGGGGTGTACACCACGATGTAGTCACCGGTGAGGTGGTACACGCCCTTGAAGTCACGGTAGCAACCGATCGGCCAGGTGATCGGCGCGGCCTTGATCTTCAGCACCGCCTCGATCTCGTCGAGCAGTTCGATCGGGTCGCGAATGTCACGGTCGAGTTTGTTGATGAAGCTGACGATGGGCGTGTCGCGCAGGCGGCAGACGTCCATCAGGGCGATGGTCCGCGGCTCTACACCTTTACCGCCGTCCAGCACCATCAGCGCCGAGTCCACTGCGGTCAGGGTGCGGTAGGTGTCTTCGGAAAAGTCTTCGTGGCCGGGGGTGTCGAGCAGGTTGATCATGTGCTCGCGGCACGGGAACTGCATCACCGAGGTGGTGATGGAGATGCCGCGCTGCTTCTCCATTTCCATCCAGTCGGAGGTGGCATGGCGGTCGGACTTGCGCGACTTCACGGTACCGGCGACGGCAATGGCCTTGCCCATCAGCAGCAGCTTTTCGGTGATGGTGGTCTTACCGGCGTCGGGGTGGGAAATGATTGCGAAAGTGCGGCGCTTCGCGACTTCGGCGGCCTGGTTGGTCATGGGAAATCGCCTGACTGGGGGATTTGAAAGGGGCGATATCATACCTGAAGTTGGGCGGGGACCAAAATCTGCTGATGCAGGGGTTGCAGGTCTGGCCCTATCGCTGGCAAGCCAGCTCCCACAGGTATTACACAGTACTCCAGCCCTGTGTAATACCTGTGGGAGATTCTATGGTTCCTGGCAAGGGTAGCCGCTGCATCTTCAGCGCCTATGAGATCGAGCGCCGCCCGCGCGGCGCAATCGCGAGCTGCGCTCGCTCCTACGTTTGTTTCGGGCCAGTAACGCCTGTGACAGGCGCGCGCGGCCGCCTTGTTTGTACGGCGCGATATTGAGGCATGCACCAAGGCGTTCGCGCGCGAATCCCACAGGAATAATTGGCCCGAAACAAACGTAGGAGCGAGCGCAGCTCGCGATTGCGCCGCGCGGGCGGCGCTCGCTCTAACAGGCGCTGCCATACCTTGTGGCAAACACCTGTCAGCCCTAAGGCGATCCCTGTGGGAGCTGGCTTGCCAGCGATAGGGCCAGCACTGCCACAGCAGATTCACCACACAATCGCTTTATCACGACAAATGGCCACAGGGCAGTTATTTCAACGCCTGCAGCGAGCTAAGCCGCTGTTTTCTCTCGCCAGATTTGCATTCCCCCAGTGATTAACGCTGGCCAAATGCCGCCTCAAATGGGAACCTTTAGGGCCTTGGAGACGTCCACTCCCCTGCAACCCGCTTCGGTTGAGGGCTGGTTTCATCAGCATTTTCGGGCCCGACGGGGTTCGGCTCATGGCCAGATCGCAGCCTGCGGTTTGCATCTGGCTGCTACTCGCGAACACACCACCCGCCGCCACCCCTGGCCGGCAACCAAGAAGTGTGCTCGCCGACAACACAAGGAGTCCGCCTGTGGCTAAACGCTACGGTAAAGGGCTGTTGGGATGGGCCGCCGTGCTCGTCATCCTGGCCCTGCTGGTCCACTGGATCGGCATCGACACGATCGCGCGGTATCGCGACGATCTTGGGTTCTACCTGCAAGCGCACCTGGTATTGGTGCTGGCTTCGATGGCGGCGGCACTGGCCGTGGGCATCCCCGCCGGCATTGCGCTCAGTCGGCCGCACCGGGTCGACAAAGCCGAGCGCTTCATGCAGTTCTTCAACGTTGGCAATACCATCCCCCCCCTGGCCGTTCTGGCCATCGCCCTGAGTATCCTGGGCATCGGCGCCGGGCCGGCGATCTTCGCACTGTTCCTCGCCTCCCTCCTGCCCATCGTGCGCAACACCTACGAAGGCCTGAAAAACGTCCCCGCCTCGCTCAAGGAAGCCGCCACGGGCATTGGCATGACCCCACGCCAGCAACTGTGGCAGGTCGAGCTGCCCAACGCCGTGCCAATCATTGTCGGCGGTGTTCGCGTGGCCCTGGCCTTGAACGTGGGCACCGCACCGCTGGCATTCCTGATTGGCGCCAATAGCCTGGGCAGCCTGATCTTCCCCGGCATCGCCCTGAACAACCAGCCCCAGCTGCTGCTGGGGGCCGCCTGTACCGCACTGCTGGCCCTGCTACTGGACGCGGCGGTGAGTTTCTCCAGCAAGCGCTGGCTGGAACGTGGCCTGGCCCACTAAGGATAGGGAACGCATGAAGAAAACAATCGCTTTGCTGCTGGGCGCGGCCCTGCTGTTCGCAGGAGTTGCCCAGGCAGCGGAAAAGCCCCAGATCCGCATCGGCGCGCGGGTGTTCACCGAACAGACCGTACTGGCCGAAATCACCGCGCAGTACCTGCGTGCCAACGGTTTCGACGTGCGCGTCACCACCGGCCTGGGTAGCAACATCGCGCGCCAGGCCCAGGAAACCGGCCAGCTCGACCTGATGTGGGAATACACCGGCGTATCGCTGGTGTCGTACAACCACATCGAAGAACGCATGCCCAGCGCCGAAGCCACCTACGCCAAGGTCAAGGCGCTGGACGCGAAAAAGGGCCTGGTCTGGCTGACCCCGTCGAAGTTCAGCAACACCTACGCCTTGGGCCTGCCCAAGCAAGTGGCCGAGGCCTATCCGCAGGTCAACAGCATCAGCGACCTTAACCAGGTACTGCGTGACGAAAGCGAGCGCAAGCACCTGGTGGCGCTGGACACCGAGTTCGCCAACCGCCCCGATGGCCTGGTCGGCCTGAAAGCGATGTACGACCTGCAACTGGGCCGCGCCAACATCCGCCAGATGGACGCGGGCCTGGTCTACACCGCCATGCGCAACAACCAGGTGTTCGCCGGCCTGGTGTACACCACCGATGGCCGCCTGAGCGCCTTCAACCTGAAGCTGCTGGAAGACGACAAGCACTACTTCCCTGACTACACGGCCGCGCCGGTGGTGCGCAAGGCCGTGCTCGACGCCAACCCGCAGCTGGCGGGGCTGCTCAAACCGCTGGCCGAGCAACTGGACGATGAAACCATGCGCCAGCTCAACGCCAAGGTCGATGTCGAGCACCAGAACCCGACCGCCGTGGCCGCCGCCTTCCTGCGCGATCACCCACTGACCAGCGAGGGCCAGCCATGAACCTGATCGATACCTTCAACCACCTCGACTGGACCCAGGTACTGAACCTGACCGGCCAACACATCATGCTGGTCGGTGTGGCCGTGGGCCTGGCGATTCTGGTGGGCGTGCCGCTGGGCATCCTCATGACCCGCTTCCCTGCCCTGGCCGGCCCGCTGCAGGCCAGCGCCACGGTACTGCTGACCATCCCGTCGATCGCCCTGTTCGGCCTGTTGCTGCCGCTTTACTCCAAATTCGGCCAAGGCCTCGGGCCGCTCCCAGCGATTACCGCCGTGTTCCTGTATTCGCTGTTGCCGATCATGCGCAACACCTACCTGGCCCTGACCAATGTCGAACCCGGCATCCGCGAAGCCGCGCGCGGCATCGGCATGACCTTCGGCCAGCGCCTGCGCATGGTCGAGCTGCCCATCGCCGTGCCGGTGATCCTCGCCGGCGTGCGTACCGCCGTGGTGATGAACATCGGCGTCATGACCATTGCCGCCACCATCGGCGCCGGTGGCCTTGGCGTGCTGATCCTGACCTCCATCAGCCGCAGCGACATGTCGATGCTGCTGGTCGGCGCGGTACTGGTCAGCCTGCTGGCCATCATCGCCGACCTGCTGCTGCAAACCCTGCAACGTGCCCTGACTCCAGAAGGACTGCGCTCATGATCGAACTGAAGAACCTCAGCAAAACCTTCAACGTCAACGGCAAGGACGTCAAAGCCGTCGACGCGGTAAGCCTCACCGTCAACGAAGGGGAAATCTGCGTGTTCCTCGGCCCATCGGGCTGCGGCAAAAGCACCACGCTGAAAATGATCAACCGCCTGATCACGCCAACCTCGGGCCAGGTGTTCATCAATGGCGAGGACACCACCGGGCTGGACGAAGTGACCCTGCGCCGCCACATCGGTTACGTGATCCAGCAGATCGGCCTGTTCCCCAACATGACCATCGAAGAGAACATCACCGTGGTGCCGCGCCTGCTCGGCTGGGACAAGCAGAAATGCCACGAACGCGCCCGCGAACTGATGCACATGATCAAGCTCGAGCCCAAACAGTACCTGCAACGCTACCCGCGCGAGCTTTCCGGTGGCCAGCAGCAGCGTATCGGCGTGATCCGCGCGCTGGCGGCCGATGCGCCGGTGCTGTTGATGGACGAACCGTTCGGCGCGGTCGACCCGATCAACCGTGAAATGATCCAGAACGAATTCTTCGAAATGCAACGAGCGCTGAACAAGACCGTGATCATGGTCAGCCACGACATCGACGAAGCGATCAAGCTTGGCGACAAGATTGCCATCTTCCGGGCCGGCAAGTTGCTGCAGCTGGACCACCCGGACACGCTGCTGGCGCACCCGGCAGACGAGTTCGTGAGCAACTTCGTAGGCCAGGACAGCACCCTCAAGCGCCTGCTGCTGGTGCGCGCCGAAGATGCGGCAGACAACGCCCCGGCGGTCAGCCCGGAAACGCCGGTAAGCGATGCGCTGGAACTGCTCGACGAACACGACCGCCGCTACGTGGTGGTCACCGACGCGCAGAACAAGGCCCTGGGCTATGTACGCCGGCGGGACATGCACCGCCAGCAGGGCACCTGTGGTGACTTCCTGCGCCCGTTCAATGCCACCGCCTCGCACGACGAGCACCTGCGTATCCTGCTGTCGCGCATGTACGAGTTCAACCGGGCGTGGTTGCCGGTGCTGGATGCCGAGCAGGTGTTCCTCGGCGAGGTGACACAGGAGTCGATTGCGGCGTACCTGAGTTCCGGCCGCTCGCGCGGCGCCAAGACCAGCATCGTCTCCCCGGCGGAGGCGGTGGCATCGTGATGAGCGCTGCCTACTGATGCGCAGCTAGGTGCGGATACGGGTTTCACGCACCAGAAGCGTCGCATCCGTCGGTCGGTAACAAAAAATTTATGCGCGATTTTCGGCACGTGGGTACCAGAAAAGCGTGGCCATAAATATGAACACCTCTGGTGCCATCGGGTATCAGGCTGCTGCCACAGGGTGGGTGAAAACCCTGTAGCAGCGGCTTCAACCGCACATGATCCCACTTGGTCCATTCCACAATTTTTTACGCTTGAAACACCACCGGGAACAGCAGCCGGTCATATGAGTCGTTTATTCAAACGACAGGTGGCCGATCAACGCCGATCACGCCAGGATTGCCTGTTGATTCTGCATTCTTCACGCCCTAAAGTGCGCGCCGAACGTCCATGCTGGAAACGATCCATCCGGCTCAAGTACTGAGTAGGCGAACCAAAGTGGGGATACGGAGGACGTTCAGTTTGCAGCCACTTAATCTTTCAGTTTGCCCATGGAGTCCCTGAGCATGTCGATCCAGGTCGAAGACTATTTCGCGCGTGATACCTTCCAGAAAATGAAGGCGTTCGCCGACAAGCAGGAAACCCCGTTCGTACTCATCGATACCCAGATGATCAGCCAGGCCTACGACGACCTGCGCGCGGGTTTCGAATTCGCCAAGGTCTACTATGCGGTGAAGGCCAACCCGGCTGTCGAGATCATCGACCTGCTCAAGGAGAAAGGTTCGAGCTTCGACATCGCCTCGATCTACGAGCTGGACAAGGTGTTGGGCCGCGGCGTCAGCGCTGACCGCATCAGCTATGGCAACACCATCAAGAAGTCCAAGGACATCCGCTACTTCTACGAGAAGGGCGTGCGCCTGTATGCCACCGACTCCGAAGCCGACCTGCGCAACATCGCCAAGGCCGCCCCGGGCTCGAAAGTGTACGTGCGCATCCTCACCGAAGGCTCGACCACTGCCGACTGGCCGCTGTCGCGCAAATTCGGCTGCCAGACCGACATGGCCATGGACCTGCTGATCCTGGCCCGCGACCTGGGCCTGGTGCCCTACGGCATCTCCTTCCACGTCGGTTCGCAACAGCGCGACATCAGCGTGTGGGACGCCGCCATCGCCAAGGTCAAGGTGATCTTCGAGCGCCTGAAGGAAGAAGACGGCATCGAACTGAAGCTGATCAACATGGGCGGTGGCTTCCCGGCCAACTACATCACCCGTACCAACAGCCTGGAAACCTACGCCGAAGAAATCATTCGCTTCCTCAAGGAAGACTTCGGTGACGAGCTGCCGGAAATCATCCTCGAACCTGGCCGTTCGCTGATCGCCAACGCCGGCATCCTGGTCAGCGAAGTGGTGCTGGTTGCACGCAAGTCGCGTACCGCCGTCGAGCGCTGGATCTACACCGACGTGGGCAAGTTCTCCGGCCTGATCGAAACCATGGACGAAGCCATCAAGTTCCCGATCTGGACCGAGAAGAAAGGCGAAACCGAAGAAGTGGTCATCGCCGGCCCTACCTGCGACAGCGCCGACATCATGTACGAGAACTACAAGTACGGCCTGCCGCTGAACCTGGCCATTGGTGACCGCCTGTACTGGCTGTCGACCGGTGCCTACACCACCAGCTACAGCGCAGTGGAATTCAACGGCTTCCCGCCGCTGAAGGCCTACTACCTGTAATGCACAACGGGGCCGCGAGGCCCCGTTTTCATGTGTGCAGATGCCGAGATCAGCGCTGTCGAGGTGGGAGCCGGCTTGCCGGCGATTGGGCCAGCACAGGCAACTTCAAGCTTCGCGCCGTTCGATTTCCTCGGCATAGCGCGCGGCAAACGCCATGAGCACCGGCCCCGCGCCCTGCAGGGTCACCAGCGCCGCACGCAGAAAGTTCAGGTTACCCTCGACCCGCGCACGCTCCAGCCAAGGCGCAGCCTCGGCCACCTGGCCACGCTCGACCAGCACCAGCCCCAGGCTGAACATGCCGCGAAAATCCCCTGCCTCGGCCGACCGGCGATACCAGCGCACCGCACGCGCGGGGCTGGGCGCGGTGGCAATGCCCTGCTCCAGATAGCGCCCGTACAGGTTCATCGACTTGGCATGCCCCTGCTGTGCGGCCTTCTCGTAGCACATCAGCGCCTGCGCCTGGTTGGCCGGCACACCACGCCCGGTCGCCAGCAGGTTACCCAGGTTGTACAGCCCCCAGGCAAGCCCGGCATCGGCGGCGCGGGCATAGTGCACGGCGGCTTGAGCCAGGTTTACCGCACCGCCCCAGCCATGCTCCAGGCAACGCCCGAGCATGTTATGCGCCATGGCGTTGCCAGCTTGCGCGGCAATGGCAAACCAGCGCCGGGCAACCTCGGCGTCGGCTTCTATCCCGCGCCCATCGAGCAGGATCTGCCCCAGCAGCAACTGCGCTTCGACCACGCCCTGCCCCGCCGCTGCCAGGATGGCCTGGGCCGCCTTGCCCGGGCTTTGCTTAAGCATGGCCCGCAACCCGGCCACGTCCAGCACTTCCTCACGCCGCAACTGATAGCCCACGGTCAGACCTCGGCCCAGCGGCGCAGCAGGTTGTGGTAGGTGCCCGTCAATTGCAGCAACGCAGGGTGTTCTGGCACATCGGCCGTCAGTTGCTGGATGGCATTGTCCATTTCGAACAGCAGCGCGCGCTGGCTGTCCTCACGCACCAGGCTCTGGGTCCAGAAGAAGGCGGCATAGCGCTGCCCGCGGGTGACCGGGTTGACCTTGTGCAGGCTGGTGCCGGGGTACAGCACCAGGTCTCCGGCCGCCAGCTTGACCTGCTGCTCACCATAGGTGTCCTGAATGACCAGTTCCCCCCCGTCGTAGCTGCCCGGGTCGCTGAGAAACAGCGTGGACGACAGGTCGGTACGCACGCGCTCCGGGCTGCCCTTGGGCTGGCGCAGGGCATTGTCGATGTGAAAGCCGAAATTACCGCCCTCGCGGTAGCAATTGATCAGTGGCGGGAACACCTTGTGCGGCAACGCCGCCGACAGGAAGCGCGGGGTCTTCCACAGGCGGTCGATCAGCGCGGTGCCGATTTCCTTGGCCAGCGGGTGCCCTTCTGGCAGTTGCAGGTTGTGCTTGGCCTTGGCCGACTGGTAGCCGGCAGTCACCTTGCCATCGGCCCAGTCAGCCTGCTCCAGGGCCTCGCGAATACGGGCCAGTTCGTCAGCGGCGAACAGGCCTGGGATGTGCAGCAGCATGGCAAGGTTACCGTCGGGAACTGTAAAGGCCCAATGATATTGATTCCCTTTTGCGCTACACAAGCCTTTTCGCCGCTTACGACGTTTCAGCCGATTGGAAACTTAAGGGCAAATTGTAAAGATTGTAAATTCTTCACGAATGGTAACGAATCTCAATTGTTAGTCACAATCGCTTACATTAGTATCCGCCGCCTCACCACCTTGGGGAAGGTTTCCAGCAATGCGCCAGTCCGTACCATCTGCAGTAAGCTCACCGCGTCTGATCGTTAGCGCCATAGGCATCGCGCTTGGCGCATCGTCGGCCTACGCCGCCGACCCGGCTGCCAGCAGTGCCATCACCCTGGATGCCACCAGCGTGAACGGCAAGGCTGAGCAGGCCAGCAGCGACTACAAAACCGAGCGCGCTGCTTCGCAGAAGTACACTGCACCGTTGGTGGACACCCCGCGCTCGGTCACGGTGATCCCGCAACAGGTGATCAAGGATACCAACGCCCTGACCCTGCAAGACGCGCTGCGCACCGTGCCAGGCATTACCTTCGGCGCCGGCGAAGGTGGCAACCCGCAAGGCGACCGCCCGTTCATTCGCGGTTTCGACGCCCAGGGCGACACCTACCTGGACGGCGTGCGCGACACTGGCGCACAAACCCGCGAAATCTTCGCCATCGAGTCGGTTGAAGTGGCCAAGGGCCCGAACTCCGCCGTAGGTGGCCGCGGGGCAGCGGGCGGTACCATCAACCTGGTGAGCAAGCGCGCGCACTTGGGCAACTCGCTGGACGGTGCCTGGACCTGGGGCAGCGACCAAACCCAACGCTATACCTTCGACGGTAACTACCAATTCAGCGATACCGTGGCCGGCCGCCTGAACCTGATGACCCATGAAAGCAACGTTGCCGGCCGCGACAAGGTGAACTACGACCGCTGGGGCATCGCCCCGTCGCTGGCCTTCGGCCTGGGCACGCCGACCCGCGTCAACCTCGACTACTACCACCTGGAAAGCGACGACCTGCCGGATTCGGGCATCCCGTACAGCATCCCGTTGGCTGGCAGCGCTGCCCGTACTTCGGCCCACCCGAGCAAGCCGGATGATGGCGGCGACAGCGACAACTTCTATGGCCTGAGCGGTCGCGACTTCCGCAAGAGCCGGGTAGATATCGCCACCTTCGCCATCGAACACGACCTGACCGACGCGCTGACCGTGAAGAACACCCTGCGCCACGGCAACAGCATGCAGGACTACATCCTCACCCAACCGGACGACAGCAAGGGCAACGTCAACAACGGCAGCGTTTGGCGCCGGGCCAACACCCGCGTTGGCAACACCGCCACCACCACCAACCAGACCGACCTGTTTGGCGAGTTCTACCTGGGCGGCATGAAGAACAGCTTCTCCACCGGCATCGAGCTGAGCCGCGAAGAAAGCGACCGCTCCAGCTACACCGTCAACACCAACACCCGGCTGAACGCATCCGTGTGCAACCCCGGGCTGATCGGCGCCAACAGCGGCTACAACTGCACCTCGCTGAGCAACCCGAACCCGGATGACC
Source organism: Pseudomonas sp. BJP69 (assembly GCF_007633355.1). NCBI lineage: Bacteria > Pseudomonadati > Pseudomonadota > Gammaproteobacteria > Pseudomonadales > Pseudomonadaceae > Pseudomonas > Pseudomonas sp. BJP69. Next base: position 935,463 of record NZ_CP041933.1, on the reverse strand, counting down.
CGTGGAACGGCAGTATCGCCCGCAACTACGCCGGCACCGATACCAAGAGCGACACCCGCGCCCTGTATGTATTCAACACCCTTGAGTTGTCGCCTGCATGGCTGGTGAACATGGGCCTGCGTTACGACCACTTCGATACGCAGTACCGCACCTATGACGCTGCTGGCGCCACCGTGGTCAATGCCAAGGGCGTAGCCGCCAAAGGCAAGGATACCAGCGAGTTCGTCACCGGCCAGCTGGGCCTGGTATGGAAACCGGCCGACAACGGCAGCGTCTACGTGTCCTACGCCACCTCTGCTACCCCACCGGGGGCAATGCTGGGCGAAGGCATGGAGGCCAACCCACTGGGCAACACCACCGACCGTGCCGGCAACCTGTTGAGCAGCGACATGGAGCCGGAAGAAACCACCAACTACGAAATCGGCACCAAATGGGACCTGCTCGACCAACGCCTGTCGCTGACCGCCGCGCTGTTCCGCACCGAGAAGGAAAACGCGCGCGTTCAGGTCGATACCACAAGCTACGAGAACGTCGGCGAAACCCGCGTGCAGGGTATCGAACTGTCGGCCAGCGGCAAGATCACCGCCAAGTGGCAAGTGTTCGCTGGCTACACCTACATGCAGGCCCGCCAGATCGACGGCGGCCCGCTGGGCAAGGCCAACGACGGCAACCAGTTGCCGAACACCCCGAACAACAGCGCCAGCGTGTGGACCACCTACGCGATTACACCAAAGCTGACCGTGGGCGGCGGTGCGTTCTACGTGGATGACGTGTACGGCAGCGTAGCCAACACCACCATGGTCGACAGCTATGTACGCTACGACGCCATGGCTGCCTACAAGCTGACCAAGAACATCGACCTGCAATTGAACGTGCAGAACCTGACCAACGAGGTTTACTACGACAAGACCTTCTCCACCCACTTCGCCAACCAGGCGGCTGGGCGCACGGCATTGCTGACCACCAGCGTGCACTTCTGACAGGGGTTGGGTTGACCGGGCGGCGCTGGTAAAACGCAACACGCTAAAAAACACCCACCCCGGCCCCGTTCATCTCCGTGAGCGGGGCTTTTGCGTATCAAGGCATAATGCACGCCGCGCAGCATGCGGCAGAAACACAAGGTGATGATGTGGTGAAGAAGACGCTGTTCCAATTGCACTGGTTCTTTGGCATCACCGCTGGCCTGGTGCTGGCCTTGATGGGCATTACCGGAGCGCTGTACTCGTTCCAGGAAGAACTGCTGCGCGCCTTCAATGCCGACGTGCTGAAGGTCGAGGTGCGCGCCGAAGGCGTACTGCCGCCAGCCGAGCTGGTGCAACGGGTCGAAGCCCAGCAACACGAGAAGGTATCGATGCTGTGGGTGGATGTGCGCGAAGGCAATGCCGCCCGTATCTTCTTCATGCCCGCACCGGGCGAACGCCGTGGCCTGCTGCGCTACGCCGACCCGTACACCGGCGAGCTCAAGGGCGAAGTGGCCGGGCAAGGCTTCTTCAACCTCATGCTCACCCTGCACCGCTTCCTGGCGATGGGTGATACCGGCCGGCAGATCACGGGCGCTTGCACCCTGCTGCTGGTGTTTTTCTGCCTGTCCGGCCTGTACCTGCGCTGGCCGCGCAAGGCGCTGAACTGGCGCACATGGCTGACCTTGGACTGGGCCAAGAAGGGCCGCGCCTTCAACTGGGACCTGCACGCCGTGGCCGGCACCTGGTGCCTGCTGTTCTACCTGCTGTTTGCCCTGACCGGGCTGTTCTGGTCCTACGAGTGGTACCGCGAAGGCCTGAACAGGCTGCTGGCCGACGCCCCGGCCGCTGCCCAGCAGCACAAACGCGGTGAGGGCCGCGGCCGCCACGGGCCGCAAAAGGTCGACCCCAATGCGCCGCCACGGGTGGTCGACTACGATGCCATCTGGGCCAGCCTCAAACAGGCTGCCGGACCCGGCCTTGCGGCGTACAACCTGCGCCTGCCAGCGGCAGGCGGTCAGCCGGCCAACCTGTTCTACTTGCTGGACAACGCCGACCACCCACGGGCCTTCAACACCCTGGTGCTGGACCCGGCCACCGGCCAGGTCAGGCGCCAGGAGCGCTATACCGACAAATCCTTCAAGGCCCAACTGCTGCAAAGCGTCTACGCCCTGCATGTGGGTGAATACTTTGGCCTGCCGGGCCGCATCATCGTCACCATCGCCAGCCTGACCATGCCGCTGTTCTTCGTCACCGGCTGGCTGCTGTACCTCGACCGCCGCCGCAAGAAGCGCCAGGTGAGCGCCGCTCGCGGCAGCGTTGCCGCCAACAGTGGCAACGGCGACAGCTGGCTGATCGGTTTCGCCAGCCAGAGCGGCCTGGCCGAGCAACTGGCCTGGCAGAGCGCCGGCCAGTTGCAGGCAGCCGGCCTGCCGGTGCAGGTCCGCGCCCTGGCCGAACTGGGTGAGGAAGACTTGTGCCAGGCCCGCCGCGCACTGTTTGTGGTCAGCACCTTCGGCGACGGTGAAGCCCCCGACAGCGCGCGCGCCTTCGAGCGCAAAGTGCTCGGGCAGCCCTGGGCGCTGAACAACCTCAGCTACGCCCTGCTCGCCCTTGGCGATCGCCAGTACCCGCACTTCTGCGGTTTCGCCCGCCGCCTGCAAGCGTGGCTCGCCGAGCGCGGGGCCAATAGCGCGTTCAGCCCGGTGGAAGTGGACAATGCCGACCAGGCTGCCCTGCAGCAGTGGCAGCAAGCGCTGGCGCAGCTGACCGGGGCCCAGCCGGTGGCCGCCTGGCAACCGCCAAGTTTCGCCAACTGGACGCTGGTGCAGCGCAAGCTGCTCAACCCCGGCAGCCAGGGCCGGCCGGTCTACCTGCTCGGCTTGCAACCGCAAACCCCGGTCAGTTGGGAGGCTGGCGACCTGGTGGAAGTGCTGCCACTCAATGGTCCACCGCGGGTCGCCGCGTTCCTCAAGGGCATGGCGGTCGATGCAACCACAGCGGTGCAGGTCAATGGCCTGAGTGAAACCCTGGCCCAGGCGCTGGCCGGTCGCCAGTTGCCCACGCGCCGTGATCACCTGATCGGCCTGCAGCCGCAGGCGCTGGTCGATGCCCTGGTGCCGATTGGCAGCCGTGAATACTCCATCGCCTCGATTGCCAGCGATGGCGTGCTCGAGTTGATCGTACGCCAGGAGCGCCACGCCGATGGGCAGCTGGGCCTGGGTTCCGGCTGGTTGACCGAATACCTGCCGCTCAATGGCACGCTGAGCCTGCGCCTGCGCCGCAACAGCAGCTTCCACCTGCCGGGCCACGCCGCACCCATGATCCTGATCGGCAACGGCACTGGCTTGGCCGGCCTGCGCAGCCTGATACGGGCGCGGGTGAATGCGGGGGAGCAGCGCAACTGGCTGCTGTTCGGTGAGCGTAACCGCGCCCATGACCTGTTGTGTGGTGAAGAGCTGCAAGGCTGGCTGGCCAACGGCGACCTGGCACGGCTGGACCTGGCGTTCTCTCGCGATCAAGCCGAAAAGGTGTATGTGCAGGATGTGTTGCTGCAGCAGGCCGAGGCGTTCAAGCGTTGGCTGGCAGAGGGTGCGTGTGTGTATGTCTGCGGCAGCCTGCAAGGCATGGCTGCGGGGGTGGATGCCGCGCTCAATGGCATTCTTGGGGAGGCCGCTGTGCAGCAGCTGATCGAGGATGGGCGGTATCGGCGGGATGTGTACTGATCAGCCTTTGATGTAGCCGGCACGGGCCCTATCGCTGGCAAGCCAGCTCCCACGGGGATCGCCTTAGGGCTGACAGGTGTTTGCCACAAGGTATGGCAGCGCCTGTGAGATCGAGCGCCGCCCGCGCGGCGCAATCGCGAGCTGCGCTCGCTCCTACGTTTGTTTCGGGCCAGTAACGCCTGTGACAGGCGCGCGCGGCCGCCTTGTTTGTACGGCGCGATATTGAGGCATGCACCAAGGCGTTCGCGCGCAAATCCCACAGGAATAATTGGCCCGAAACAAACGTAGGAGCGAGCGCAGCTCGCGATGCGCCGCGCGGGCGGCGCTCGATCTCACAGGCGCTGAAGATGCTCCGGCTACCCTTGCCAGGAACCATAGAATCTCCCACAGGTGGGAGCTGGCTCGCCGGCGATAGGGCCGGTCTTGCAATCAATGCAGCTCGAAGGTATCGGCATCCAGGTTGGCTGGGAACTTGGTGCGGTACGCCGCCAGTTCCGCCGCACTCAGCACCACGGTAAACACCCCGTCCGCCTCGCCGGCGCTCAGCAGGCTCTCACCCTGGAAGTCCAGCACCTGGCTGTCACCTGAATAGGCAAAGCCCTTGCCGTCCGTACCCACCCGGTTCACCGCGGCCACATAGCACAGGTTCTCGATGCCCCGCGCCGGCAACAGGCGGTTCCAGTGCTGGCGGCGAGCGGCCGGCCAGTTGGCGGTGTACAGCAGCAGGTCGGTATCCTGGGCGTCGCGGCTCCATACCGGGAAGCGCAGGTCGTAGCAGATCAGCGGGCGAATCCGCCAGCCCTTGAGCTCGAACTGCACCTGGCGCTCGCCCGGGGTGTAATGCTTGTGCTCGCCCGCCATGCGGAACAGATGGCGCTTGTCGTAGTGCAGAATCTCGCCATCCGGGCGCGCCCACAGCAGCCGGTTGCGGTGGCTGCCATCGGCCGCCTGCACGATCACGCTTCCGGTAATCACCGCGTTGTACTTTTTCGCCTGCGCCTTGAGCCATTTGTAGGTGGGGCCGTTCTCAGGCTCGCACAGGCTTTCCGATTGCATGGAAAACCCCGTGGTGAACATCTCTGGCAGAATCACCAAGTCCACTTCACCGGCCTGCTCAAGCAGTACCTCAAAGTGCGCGTAATTGGCCTCGCGGTCATGCCAGGCAAGGGTAGTCTGCACCAGGGCGATTTTCAGGTTCGGCAATGTGCTCAGATCGCGCATAGTTTTTCCGCTGCCTGGCGCAGCGTCTCCTCTCGTTTGGCAAAGCACAGGCGCACAAGGCGTTGCTCGGGGATGGGTTGCTGGTAGAACACCGAAACCGGAATGGTCGCTACGCCGTGCTCACGGGTCAGCCACAGCGCCATGTCGACATCATTCAGGTCCGGGCGTATGTGCGAATAGTCCACCAGCTGGAAATAAGTGCCCGCCGTGCGGGTAAAGCGCAATCGCGAACCCTCCAGCAAGCCGCAGAACAGGTCGCGCTTAGCCTGGTAAAAGGCCGGTAACTCATCGATGTGCTCCGGGTGCTCGGCCATGAAGTCGGCCAACGCGCACTGCAGCGGGGTGACGCCGCAAAAGTTGACGTACTGGTGCACCTTTCGCAGTTCGGCGCTCAGCGCCGGCGGGGCGATCACGTAACCGGTCTTCCAGCCGGTGACGTGGTAGGTCTTGCCGAACGAACTGACCACGAAGGCGCGCGGGTACAGCTGTGCATGGGCCAGCACGCTGGCGTGGCGTACCCCATCGTAGACCAGGTGCTCGTAGACCTCGTCGCTGACCAGGTAAATATCCCGGTCGGCGATCAGCTGCGCCAACTGGTCGAGGTCTTCGCGGGTGATCAGGGCGCCGCTGGGGTTGTGCGGTGAATTGAGGATGACCATGCGCGTGCGCGCGCTCAGCGCATCGCTGAACTTCTGCCAGTCGATACGGAAGTCGCCATCGCTCAATTGCACATGTACGCAACGGCCACCGGCCAGTTCCACCGAAGGCTCGTAGCTGTCGTAGCACGGATCGAAGACGATCACCTCGTCACCGGCATGCACCACCGCCTGGATGGCGCAGAAGATCGCCTCGGTAGCGCCGGGGGTGATGGTCACTTCCTGGTCGGCATCCACCTTCGCCCCGTACAAGCGCTCCACCTTGGCCGCCACTTGCTGGCGCAGCGCCGGCAGGCCGGTCATCGGCGAGTACTGGTTATGCCCGGCGGCCACATGCCGGCCTACTGCATCGAGCAGTGCCTGTGGGCCATTGAAATCGGGAAACCCCTGCGACAGGTTCAACGCGCCAGTTTGCACGGCGAGCTGGGACATGGTGGTGAAGATGGTCGTGCCGACATTCGGCAGCTTGCTGCGGATCATGGAGCCCTCTTTCCTGGGGTGTATCCGGCACGGGGTGGAATCCGAGCATAGCGGATCGAGCGGTCAGGAAAAAGGTTGAAACCATGAGGGGATGCGCTGGATCAAAAGGCGCGACGGGGCCGCGGGCTTGGACTCACGTAACGATACTTTCAAGCAGCAAGGCATTAAAAGCGCCCCGCGACACGATGAAGCGGCAGGCACGGCTGTTGATATCCAGCCAGAAAACCCCAGCGCGGCCTTGACCAGCGCTCGCCTATTTTAACTGTCTGATTGCCCGCTCATTGGTTCATTGCACCAACCTGAGCAGAGCATCAGATCAAATTGAGGCGCTACACGGGCCGCAGTGCAGAGCTTCTACTTTGGGTACTTTGGGTACTGTGGGTACTCTGACAAGGGCGTTATGCCACTACGAAATTCAACAACTTGTCGCCGCAGATAAGACATTTCGTTGGAATATTGTAATCTGTGCCAGATATTGTTGGCACGAAGGAATTGGTCAAGCGCGCTTTGACTTTCCTCCTCTAGAGCAACGGCCTGTTTTTCTAATAATATATTACGATCTGTGATTATTTTACGCTGCTCATCAACTTTCGACCATTCTTCATACTTTTCCAGCGCACCTTCAAATTTAGATTTCATTTTTGAATCGAAATTCGAATATACCTCGTTCGCATGCTGACTGAGCTCATTCCGTTTTTTTTATCACGCGCCCGAAACCTCTGGAATGGTTTCCTATAGTCTCATCAATATATGACAATTCTAAACTGACTTTTCTTTTGGTGTCCTGTAACTTAGTACGATAGGTGCTTTTCAGTTCTCTAGGATCCCCCATTATCGGGTGGTAGCTAGCATCAATCTCTGCTTCAAAACTCGCTATCACTTTACGGACCACACCCAGCGTTCTGTTTGAAGAGGCATACCGTTGGAACCAATTTTTTCGCATGTGACCGCTTGAGTCGGTGTAGTTAATCGGATCTCCATTGCAATAACCATATGCGTTCACCACCCTGAAAGGTGCAAAACTGTCTGGGGAATTGAATCTCATAGTCTTGTATAATCTGTAGCCATTTCCCAGCAGATAGCCTTGGGACAGATCATCAAGATGCTCACCATTGAACCCCAGCAAAGAGTGCCCCGAAGGGAGAGATGAACAATGGCCATAAGTAGTATAAGCATACTGCTCCCGCTTACGCTCCTGTGCCACGCCAAGGACAGAGCCAGCATAATCAACCGACAACAGGCCGACGCATTTTACACGCCCTACTCTCAGCTCGGCTAATAATTGCCCTGCGCCCCGAAACACAGTGCGACTGCCTTGAGTGCAAAGGCTCGTATGGATGTAACCGCCTTTGTAGAAAAGCTTCATAGACTCACGCTGAATTTTCACGTTCGACTCCTGAGCGACAGACGACTCAATTGAGCACGAGTCTTTCAAGTCTCACAGCAAGCGACAACTGGCATTTTTACCAGGCAGGGCGAGTAACAGCACTTGGCTATGGCCGTGAGAAAACTGTAGTGCTGTAGCGTAGCGGATCGCGCCATCAGGAACAGGTTGAACACTAAGGGAGGCTTTGGATTAAAAGACCTCTTCGCGGGTGAACCCGCTCCACACAGATAGCGACCCTTGAAGCCAGCGCTGTACCTGTGGGAGCGGGCAAGCCCGCGAAGCAGTCGACGCGCATTCAGCGCTTGTCGCGGCGCTTCTTCTCGGCCTTCTTGTGGTGCGACATCAGCCGGCGCTTCTTGTTGACCTGGCGGTCTGTGAGGGTGTTCTTCTTGCCCTCGTACGGGTTCTCACCGCCCTTGTATTCGATGCGGATCGGCGTGCCGACCAGCTTCAGCACACGGCGGTAGGTGTTTTCCAGGTAGCGCGAGTACGACTTCGGAATCTTCTCGGTCTGGTTGCCGTGGATCACGATCAGCGGCGGGTTGGCCCCGCCGAGGTGGGCATAGCGCAGCTTGATGCGACGACCGTTGACCAGCGGCGGCTGGTGCTCGCTCACCGCATCTTCGAGGATTTGCGTCAGGCGGCTGGTCGGCCAGCGGGTGACCGCCGACTTGAAGGCAGCCTGCACCGACTTGTACAGGTTGCCCACGCCAGTGCCATGCAAGGCGGAAATGAAGTGGATGTCGGCGAAGTCGACGAAGAACAGCCGGCGCTCCAGCTCGGTCTTGACGTAGTCACGCTCGCCCGGCTGCATGCCGTCCCACTTGTTCAGGGCAATGACGATCGCGCGCCCGGCTTCCAGGGCAAAGCCCAGCAGATTCAAGTCGTGGTCGACCACACCTTCGCGGGCGTCCATGACGAAGATCACCACGTTGGCGTCCTTGATCGCCTGCAGCGTCTTCACCACCGAGAACTTTTCGACTTCCTCGTGAATCTTGCCACGCTTGCGCACGCCGGCAGTGTCGATGAACGTGTACTTCTCGCCATCGCGCTCGAACGGAATATAGATACTGTCGCGGGTGGTGCCCGGCTGGTCGTACACCACCACACGCTCTTCACCGAGCATGCGGTTGACCAGGGTCGACTTGCCGACGTTCGGGCGGCCGATGATGGCGATCTTGATGCCATCCTTTTCGCTCGGGCCCGGAATGCGCACAGCCTCTTCGCCTTCGGCGACATCGGCGTCCAGGGCTTCCTCGACCTGGTCGCGCGGCAGGTGGCCGAGTACGGCCTCCATCAGCGCGTTGATACCGCGGCCCTGGGAACCGGCTACCGGAATGGCGTTGCCCATGCCCAGCGGTGAGAACTCGGCGCGAGCCACGTCGGCGTCGATGTTGTCGATTTTGTTGGCGACCAGAATCGCCTCTTTGTTGCGCTTGCGCAGGTGCTCGGCAATCATCTGGTCGGCGGCGGTCATGCCGGCGCGGGCATCGACCAGGAACAGGACGTAGTCGGCCTCTTCAATGGCCATGAGCGACTGCTCGGCCATTTTCTCGTCCATGCCCACTTCGTCACCGGTGATACCGCCGGTGTCGATCAGGATGAAGGAACGACCCTGCCAGCTGGCATCACCATACTGGCGGTCACGGGTCAGGCCCGACAGGTCACCGACGATGGCATCGCGGGTCTTGGTCAGGCGGTTGAACATGGTGGATTTGCCGACGTTCGGGCGGCCCACCAGGGCAATTACGGGAACCATCGGCTCTCCACTCTCGAATTCTTGAAAATGCAAAGGCCGCTGCAAGGCAGCGGCCGGAGTACGGGCGGCGCTTCCTGCGCCGCGGCTTGAAGCCCGCCAAGGCTTCAAGCATAGCTTCAGCGGATGGTCAGTGCCTCGAGCTTGCCGCTGTTGCCGAAGACATAGATGGTGTCACCGACCACAAGTGGGCGGGCGCGCAGGCCATCGCTGTCGATACGCTCACGGCCCACGAAGCGCCCATCGACCTGGCTCAGCAGGTGCAGGTAACCTTCGAAGTCGCCCACGGCCACGTAGCTGGAATACACTTCCGGCGCAGAGAGCTGGCGACGGGCCATGCTGTCGTTGGACCACAGGGCGCTGGAAGTGCGCTCGTCGACACTTTCGACAGTGCCTGAAGCTTCGCTGACGTAAACGTTACCGAAGCCCTGGGCGACACCCACGTAGCTGGAGGCATCACGCTGCCACAGCACACGGCCGCTTTCCAGGTCCAGGCCCGCTACGCGGCCCTGGTAAGTGCTGACATACAGGGTTTGACCAGACAGCAGCAGGCCGCCATCGATATCGACCACGCGCTCCAGCTCGGAACGGCCCTGGGGAATGGCCACGCGACTTTCCCACACCGGCACGCCGTTGTTGATGTCCACCGCCACCACCTTGCCGGTCGACAGACCGGCAATGGCCAGGCGGTTGGTGACGATCGGCGCACCGGTGCCACGCAGGGTCAGTACGGCCGGAGTGTTTTCGTAGATCCAGCGGCGGTCGCCGGTAGCGGCGTCCAGGCCAATCAGGCGGTCGTCCTGGGTCTGCACCACGACCACGTCACCGTTGTTGGCAGGCGGGGCCAGCACTTCGCTGGTCACGCGGGATCGCCAGCGCTCTTCACCGGTGCTGGAATCCAGGGCAATGACTTCACCCTTGAGGGTGCCGAGCATGACCAGGCCATAACCCACGCCCACTGCGCCGGAAACCGGCAGCTCCAGGTCCTTGTTCCAGACCACGTCGCCGGTGATGCGATCAAGGGCATAGACGTCACCGTGAACGTCGGAGGCGTAGATGCGGTCGTTCTCGATGGCCGGTACCAGGGTGTTGTAGGTTTCACCCTGGCCGTCACCGATCGAACGGCTCCACTGCTTCTTCAGCACCACTTCCTCGGTGAACTTGGTCAGCTCGGCCGGGGGCAGTTCCTTCTTGCTGTTGCTGCTGCAACCTGCGGCCAGTACGGCCAGGGTCAGCACTGCTGCATGTTTCCAACCGATCACTTACGCGTCCCCTTTAGCCAGGTCATCCAGCTTCAATTGCAGGCCACCGACTGCGGCGTCATCGGACAACGCAGCCTTGGCTTTCTCGTAAGCGCTGTGCGCGTCGCTGGCGCGACCCAGTTGCACCAGCAGGTCACCCTTCAACTCTTCACGGCTGGCCAGGAACGCCTTGTCGGCATCACCGTCAAGCAGCTTCAGGGCATCTTCGGCCTTGTTCTGGGCAGCTAGCACGCGAGCCAGGCGCTGGCGCGAGATTTCGCCCAGGGTGGCATCGGCAGGCTTGTCCAGCACACCTTTGAGCTCGACGGCGGCGTCGTCGAGCTTGCCGCTCTCGACCGCGACCTTGGCCACGAACAGGCTACCGTACTGGGCATAGGCCGTGCCGCCAAACTCGCTCTTGAGCTTGCCGGCCAGTTCCGCGACCTTGGTGGCGTCGGGCTGACCGCTTGGCGTCAGGCTGGTTTCGAGCAGGGCCTGGTACAACTGCGAGGCCCCTTGCGACTGGTTGTTCTGGTACTTGTGCCAGGTATTCCAGCCCAGCACCACCACACCTGCCAGCAATGCGCCGGTCAGCAGCGGCTTGCCATTGCGGTTCCACCAGTCCTTGACCCCTGCCAGGTCATCATCATCAGTACTCGACACCCCAATACTCCTTTTCGCCTATTCGTTGTTGAACCGCGTTACGCCTGCGCGATCGCGGTTTCCAGGTGCTCGGCAAGAGCATCCCAGGCAATGTTCTGTTGCTCGCCCTGGCCACGCAGTGGCTTCAAGCCGATGACTTGCTTGGCCAGTTCGTCGTCACCGAGGATCAGGGCGAACAGCGCACCGCTTTTATCGGCTTTCTTGAACTGGCTCTTGAAACTCCCGCCGCCGGCGTTGACGGCCAGGCGCAAGCCCGGCAAACGGTCGCGCAAACCTTCGGAAAGGCGCAGCCCGGCCAGCTCGGCCTGCTCGCCAAAGGCACACAGGTAGACGTCGACAGTACGGCTGATGGACTCCGGCACCTTGCCCAGGGTTTCCAGCAGCAGGATCAGACGCTCGATACCCATGGCGAAACCAACGCCGGTGGTCGGTTTGCCGCCCATCTGCTCGACCAGGCCGTCGTAGCGGCCACCGGCACACACGGTGCCCTGGGCGCCAAGCTTGTCGGTCACCCACTCGAATACGGTCTTGCTGTAGTAGTCCAGGCCACGCACCAGCTTGGTGTTGATCACGAACGGAATGCCGGCGGCCTCCAGGCGAGCCTTGAGGCCCTCGAAGTGCACGCGTGAAGGTTCGTCCAGGTAGTCTTCCAGCTTTGGCGCCCCAACCAGCACCGCCTGGGTGTTCTGGTCCTTGCTGTCGAGAATGCGCAGCGGGTTGCTTTTCAGGCGGCGCTGGCTGTCTTCATCCAGCTGCTCCAGGCGTGCGGACAGGAACTCGACCAGCGCATCGCGGTAGCGGGCGCGGGCCTCGCTGGTGCCGAGGCTGTTGAGTTCGAGCTTGACCGCGTCCTGAATGCCCAACAGGCCCCACAGGCGCCAGGTCAGCATGATCAGCTCGGCGTCGATGTCCGGGCCGTCGAGGTTGAACACTTCCACGCCAATCTGGTGGAACTGGCGGTAACGGCCCTTCTGCGGGCGTTCGTGGCGGAACATCTGGCCGATGTACCACAGTTTCTGCACCTGGCCGTTACCGGTGATGCCGTGCTCGAGCACGGCACGCACGCAGGCGGCGGTGCCTTCAGGGCGCAAGGTCAGCGAGTCGCCGTTGCGGTCCTCGAAGGTGTACATCTCTTTTTCGACGATATCGGTCACTTCGCCGATCGAGCGCTTGAACAGCTCGGTGAACTCGACGATCGGCGTGCGGATCTGGCTGTACCCGTAGGTGTCCAGCAGGCCGGCGACAGTGCCTTCGAAGTAGCGCCACAGCGGCGACTGTTCTGGCAGGATGTCGTTCATGCCACGGATGGCTTGCAGCGATTTGCTCACGAAAAGTCCTTACGAATTCTGTGTGTCAGCCACGGACGATCAGCGCCGCGTCGGCTTCGGCCTTTTCGGCCGCTTTCTGGCGGATGAGTTTTTCCAGCTCATCGACCAGGTTGTCGTTGGTGAGTTTCTGCGCCGGCTTGCCGTCGATGTAGATCAGGTTCGGCGTGCCGCCAGTCAGGCCGACATGGGCTTCCTTGGCTTCACCCGGGCCGTTGACCACGCAACCGATCACTGCCACGTCCAGCGGTACCAGCAGGTCTTCCAGGCGCCCTTCCAGCTCGTTCATGGTCTTGACCACATCGAAGTTCTGCCGCGAGCAGCTCGGGCAGGCGATGAAGTTGATGCCGCGCGAGCGCAGGTGCAGCGACTTGAGGATGTCGTAGCCGACCTTCACTTCTTCGACCGGGTCGGCGGCCAGCGAGATGCGAATGGTATCGCCAATGCCTTCGGCCAGCAGCATACCGAGGCCGACGGCGGATTTCACCGTGCCTGAACGCAGGCCACCGGCTTCGGTGATGCCCAGGTGCAGCGGCTGCACGATCTGCCTGGCCAACAGGCGGTAGGCCTCCACGGCCATGAACACGTCGGAGGCCTTGACGCTGACCTTGAAGTCCTGGAAGTCCAGGCGGTCGAGGTGCTCGACATGACGCAGGGCCGACTCGACCAGCGCGGCCGGGGTAGGCTCGCCGTACTTCTTCTGCAGGTCTTTTTCCAGCGAACCGGCGTTGACACCGATGCGGATCGGGATGCCGCGGTCGCGGGCGGCGTCCACCACTGCGCGCACACGGTCTTCGCGGCCGATGTTGCCCGGGTTGATACGCAGGCAATCGACGCCCAGCTCGGCCACCCGCAGGGCGATCTTGTAGTCGAAGTGGATATCGGCTACCAGCGGCACGCTCACCTGTTGCTTGATCTTGCCGAAGGCTTCGGCAGCGTCCATGTCTGGCACCGACACCCGCACGATGTCCACGCCGGCATCGACCAGGCGCTGGATTTGCGCCACGGTGGCGGCCACATCGTTGGTGTCGGTGTTGGTCATGCTCTGCACCGCGATGGGGGCATCACCACCCACCGGCACATTGCCGACCCAGATTTTGCGGGATTCGCGACGTTTGATCGGAGATTCGCCGTGCATGACTTACTGTCCCAACTTCAGGCGAGCAGTCTCGCCACTGGTGAACGGGGCAACATCGACGGCCTGGCCGTTGTAGCTGACCTGGGCGCCCCGGGCGAAGCCCAGGCGTACCGCGAACGGCGGCTTGCCGGTCAGTTCGAGGTTGTCCCCTTTGCGCTTGATGGCGCTGAACAGCACCTTGCCGTTGCCGTCGGAAACCTGGGTCCAGCAATCGGCGGTGAACTGAATGGCGACCTTGCCGCTACCGGCCGGCACTGGCGCAGGCTCACTGGCGGCGGCCGGCGCGGCCGTAACGGGAGCTACAGGCGCCGCTGTGGCCGCCGGGGTGCTGGCGGCTGCCTGCACGGGCGCCTGCTGGGCAGTTGCCGCCCCAGCGGCGGGCTCTGTGGCTGTACCGGCCGCCGGCTGCTCGCCAGCTGCAGCGGGTTGTTCGCCCGTGCCCTGCGCCAACGGCAGCGGTGCAGTCTCAGCCTGCTGGCCGGCGGTAACGGCCTGGTCTTCAGGCTCATCGAGCGGGTGGATCTGGGTAGTGCCGTCGGCGCTTTCGACTTCGACATGCTCCAGGGCCATCTTGGCCAGGTCCTTGCCACGCAGGCTGCCCTGGTCCTGCCACCAGACGAAACCACCACCGACCACGGCGAGCAGCAACAGCAGGCTGACGCCGCGCAGGATGTTGTGCGACAGGCGCGTCGGCTCTTCGATGCGGCCCAGCGAATGCACGTCGCTGCCCTTGGCATGGGTACCGGTGTAGCGGTCGAAGGCATCGACCAGCGCAGCCTGGTCCAGGTCCAGCAGCTTGGCGTAGGCACGTATGTAGCCACGGGCAAACGTATGCCCGGGCAGCTTGTCGAAGGCGCCGGTTTCCACGTGGTTCAGCGAACTGACAGTGAGGTTTAGCTTGCGGGCCACCTCGGCTTGCGACCAGTCCCGTTTCTCACGGGCCAGGCGCAAAAGCTCACCGGGGTTCTGGCCAGGCGCTACTGCTACTTCGGGATGCGCGGCGTTCATCGTTGCTCCGACAGGTATTGCTGATATTCCGGCGTACCGGGATAAAGTCGTTGTAATTGCTGGCCCGTTTCGGCCAGTGCGCCCTGCTCGTCGAACACCCTGGCAAGGCGGCTGCCCAGCAGCAGGCTACGGGCATCGTGCGCGCTCAGCTCGCTGAAACGATCGTAGTAGTCCCGGGCCGGCACATAATGCCTGTTTTCGTAGGACAACTCAGCCATTTCCAGCAACGCCCTGGGTTGCCGCTGGTTGAGCTGCAATGCTTTCACCAGATAGGCCTGTGCCTGGTCGCGGCGTTCGAGCCTCAAGGCAGTCAGGCCAAGGTTCTCGTACACGCGCGAGCGCTCAGGATACAGGGTATCGGCACTGGCCAGGCGAAACATCTGCTCGGCCTCGGCAAATCGCCCCTGAGCATAAAGGAAACTGCCGTAGTTGTTGCGAATTCGCGTATTGCCGCCGCTGCTTTGCAGGGCCTTGCGAAAGTGTGTTTCGGCCAGTGCCGGCTCACCTTCGGCCTGGAACACCAGCGCCAGGGCCGCGTGCGCATCGGCATCGCTGCTGTCCAGGGCCAGGGCCTTGCCCAGTGGCGCCTTGGCCTGTTCGGTCAAACCCTGTTGCAAATAACCCAGCCCAAGCTGCACGTAGGCCCGCCCTGCTTCGGCCCTGCCCTGGCGGCTGCCCAGCGGGTCGCTCGCGCCGCCCGACACGCAGCCGGCCAGCAGCGAAAGCGCAAGGATCGACAGCGCGGCGCGCAGGCTCATGGGCAAGGTCCCGGTCAGTGGCTGGCGGCGCTGTCTTGCAGCTCGACATCCGCAGACAGTTGGCGCACAGCAATATAGCGCTCACTGCGGCGCGTGCGGTCGTTGACCTGCCCCACCAACTGACCGCAGGCAGCGTCGATGTCGTCGCCACGGGTAGTACGGGTGGTCACGTTGAAACCACCGTGGTGCAGCAGGTCCTGGAAACGACGAATGGCATTGTTGCTAGGCCGCTCATAGCCCGAATGCGGGAACGGGTTGAACGGGATCAGGTTGATCTTGCACGGCACGTCGCGCAGCAGCTCGATCATTTGCGCGGCATGCTCTGGCTGGTCGTTGACGTCCTTGAGCAGGGTGTACTCGATGGTCAGCACGCGCTTGCCGCCCAGGGTAGCCATGTAGCCCATGCACGATTCCAGCAGCATTTTCAGCGGGTACTTCTTGTTGATCGGCACCAGCTTGTTGCGCAGTTCGTCGTTAGGGGCGTGCAGCGACAGTGCCAGCGACACGTCGATGTGCTTGGCCAGTTCGTCGATCATCGGCACCACGCCCGAGGTGGACAAGGTGACGCGACGCTTGGAAATGCCGTAGCCCAGGTCATCCATCATGATTTTCATGGCGGCGATGACGTTGTCGAAATTCAGCAGAGGCTCGCCCATGCCCATCATCACCACGTTGGTAATGGCGCGGTCGATTTTGGCAGGGACGGTCCCGAAGGATTTGTTGGCAAGCCACACCTGGCCGATCACTTCGGCGGCGGTGAGGTTGCTGTTGAAGCCTTGCTTGCCGGTGGAGCAGAAGCTGCAGTCCAGGGCACAGCCGGCTTGCGACGATACGCACAGGGTGCCGCGGTCGTCGGTAGGAATGTAGACGGTTTCGACGCAGCTGCCGGAGGCAACGCGGATCACCCACTTGCGGGTGCCGTCGGCGGAAATGTCTTCACTGACCACTTCCGGGGGGCGAATCTCGGCAACGGCCTCGAGCTTCTCGCGCAAGGCCTTGCCAACGTTGGTCATGGCCGCAAAATCGGACACGCCAAAATGGTGAATCCATTTCATCACCTGGCCGGCACGGAAGCGCTTCTCCCCGATAGAGTCGAAGAATTGTTCCATTTCCGGCTGGGTCAGGCCCAACAGGTTGATTTTGCCAGTAGATGTCGTCATGGATTCACCCTCACCCGTAAGCTTTCGCTTAGCGAGTGGTTACCTCGGTAGCAGCGAAGAAGTAAGCGATTTCGCGAGCAGCAGCAGCTTCGGAGTCCGAACCGTGAACGGCGTTGGCGTCGATGGACTCGGCGAAGTCGGCGCGGATGGTGCCAGGAGCAGCTTCTTTAGGGTTGGTAGCGCCCATCAGCTCACGGTTCTTGGCGATGGCGTTTTCGCCTTCCAGGACCTGAACAACGACCGGACCGGAAGTCATGAAGGCAACCAGGTCACCGAAGAAGCCGCGCTCGCTGTGCTCAGCGTAGAAGCCTTCGGCTTCGGCTTTGGACAGTTGCTTGATTTTCGAGGCAACGATTTTCAGGCCGGCTTCTTCGAAACGGGTGGTGATCTTGCCGATGACGTTTTTGGCAACGGCGTCAGGCTTGATGATCGAGAAGGTACGTTGAACAGCCATGGAAAACTCCAGAATATGAGTGTTACGAAAAATTAAACCCGCGAATTATACGCGGGTTCGAGGGGATTGCCTAACCTGCACGCAACGCTTAGTCGGCTTCGTCAATCCAGGCGGCCTGGATTGCCTCAAGCACTTTCTCACCGCCGCGTGACGGATCGTCGCTGAACTCTGGCAATGCCAGCACCCAGCGGTGCAGGTCGACGAAATTCACATATTTAGGATCGACTTCCGGCTTGCTTTCTGCAAGCTGGATGGCGATTTCAAGTACATCAACCCATTTCAGACTCATGTACAGGCCCTCAGTGCGGTGCTTCGGCAGCGTGGTTCAGCGAATACTTGGGGATCTCGATGGTCAGGTCCTGGTCGGCGACCACCACCTGGCAACCCAGGCGCGACTGCGCCTCCAGGCCCCAGGCCTTGTCCAGCATGTCCTCTTCCAGCTCGTCGGCTTCTTCGAGCGAATCGAAACCTTTGCGAACAATACAGTGGCAGGTGGTGCAAGCCTTGACCCCGCCACAGGCGCTTTCCATCTCGATGTGATGGTCGTGGGCCAGCTCCAGGATGTTGGTCCCGGCTGGCACATCCACGGTCAGGCCTTCAGGGCAGAACTTCTCATGCGGCAGGAAGGTTACCAGCGGCATCGATTACTCCTCGATCTCATTCAGGTTGCGCCCGGCCAGTGCGGCTTTGACCGTCGAATCAAGGCGACGGGCGGCAAATGCGTCGGTCACCTGCGACAGACGCTTGGTCTGTTGCTCGATGGCTGCGCCATCGGTGCCCGCCAGCAAATCACGTAGTTCTTGCATCTGGAATTCGATGGCGTCGCGCTCGTCACTGCTGAGCAAGCGTTCGCCGTCGGCGTCCAGGGCGCCCTGTACCGCTTCGAGCAGGCGCTCGGCGTCCACCTGGTGCTCGCGCAACTGCCGGGCGTGCTTGTCGGAACCGGCGTGTTCGAACGAATCCTTGAGCATGCGGGCGATTTCGCCGTCGGTCAGGCCGTAGGACGGCTTGACCTGGATGCTGGCCTCCACGCCCGAACCCAGCTCGCGCGCGGCAACGCTGAGCAGGCCGTCGGCATCCACCTGGAAAGTGACGCGGATTTTTGCCGAGCCGGCGACCATGGCCGGAATGCCACGCAGCTCGAAACGCGCCAGCGAGCGGCAGTCGCTGATCAGCTCACGCTCGCCTTGCAGCACGTGGATCATCATGGCCGTCTGGCCGTCTTTGTAAGTGGTGAACTCCTGGGCACGCGCCACCGGAATGGTGGTGTTACGCGGGATCACCTTCTCCATCAGCCCGCCCATGGTTTCGAGGCCAAGCGACAGCGGAATGACATCGAGCAGCAGCAGTTCGCCACCTTCGCGGCGGTTGCCGGCCAGGGTATCGGCCTGAATCGCGGCGCCGATGGCCACCACCTGGTCCGGGTCGATCGAGGTCAGCGGCGTACGGCCAAACAGCGCACCCACCGCATCGCGCACACGCGGCACGCGGGTCGAGCCACCGACCATGACCACGGCGCTGACTTCGTCCATTTCAACGCCGCTGTCGCGCACCGCGCGGCGGCAAGCCTTGAGGCTGCGGGCGATCATCGGCTCGATCATGGCGTCGAAGGCAACACGGCTCAGCTCACCTTGCCAGGCACCGTGGCTGACAGTGACGACGTCGGCGTCAGTCAGGGCCTCTTTGGCAGCACAGGCAGTCTGCAGCAGTGCGCGCTGGGTAGCCGGGTCCAGGTCGGAGGAAAGACCGGCCTGTTCGATGATCCAGCCGGCAATGGCATGGTCGAAATCGTCGCCGCCCAGGGCGGTATCGCCGCCGGTGGCCAGCACTTCGAACACACCGGCAGTCAGGCGCAGGATGGAAATGTCAAAGGTACCGCCGCCCAGGTCATAGATGGCCACCACGCCTTCGGCGTTCTGGTCCAGGCCGTAGGCCACGGCAGCGGCGGTCGGCTCATTGAGCAGGCGCAGCACGTTCAGGCCTGCCAGGCGCGCAGCGTCTTTGGTCGCCTGGCGCTGCGCGTCGTCGAAATAGGCTGGCACGGTGATCACCGCGCCTACCAGCTCGCCACCCAGGGTCGCTTCGGCCCGCTCACGCAGCACCTTGAGGATGTCGGCGGACACTTCCACCGGGCTTTTCGGGCCCTGCACGGTATCGATGAACGGCATGTGCGACTCACCGCCAACAAAGCGGTAAGGCAGTTGCTCGCCCAACTGCTTGACGTCGGCAACGCCGCGCCCCATCAGGCGCTTGACCGACAGCACGGTGTTCAGCGGGTCGCTGGAAGCGGCCTCACGCGCGGCCTGCCCCACCTCGATACGCCCGTCGAGGTAGCGTACCGCGGACGGCAGAATGACGTTACCCTGCACATCGGGCAGGGGCTCGCTGCGGCCGCTGCGCAAGGCGGCGACCATGGAGTTGGTGGTACCCAGGTCAATGCCCACCGCCAGGCGACGCTGGTGCGGTTGAGGGGTTTGACCGGGTTCGGCAATCTGCAGTAGGGCCATGCTTATCTGAGTACCTTAGGTGCCATCACGGGCGACACCGGGTTAATCGTCGAGGCGCTCTTCCAGTTGGCGCACTTCTTGGGCGAGCTTGTCGAGGAACTGCATGCGGCGCATCAGGCGCTCAGCCTTGTCGCGCTCGGCGGGAACATCCCAGCAGGCAGCGAAGTCCTCGTTCAGCGAGTCCTGGGCGGCCTTCAAGCGCTTCTTGAATGCCGCTACGCCGTCCAGGTCGGCTTCGTCCTGCAGCTCTTCCAGCTCTTCGCGCCACTGCATCTGCTGCAACAAAAAGTCCGGGTCGTGGACCGTGACTTCCTGGGGCACTTCGTGACCGCTGATGGCCAGCAGATAGCGGGCACGACGCGGCGCACTGCGCAGCGTCTGGTAGGCGTCGTTGAGGGCTGCGGACTTTTCCAGCGCGACCCGCTGCTCTCGCTCGGAGGCGTCGGCAAAACGGTCGGGATGGACTTCGCGGGCCAGCTCGCGGTAGCGAGTGGCCAGCTTGTCGAGATCCAGGCGGAAGCTTGGCTGGAGGTCAAACAATGCGTAGTGACAAGGAGTACCCACAGCCGGCCTCAAACGTTGAAGCTTTCGCCGCAGCCACACTCACCGCGCACGTTGGGGTTGTTGAACTTG
This sequence comes from Pseudomonas sp. BJP69, assembly GCF_007633355.1. NCBI lineage: Bacteria > Pseudomonadati > Pseudomonadota > Gammaproteobacteria > Pseudomonadales > Pseudomonadaceae > Pseudomonas > Pseudomonas sp. BJP69. The sequence continues at coordinate 915,391 of NZ_CP041933.1, read as the reverse complement.
AAGCCCTCGTTCAACCCTTCCTTGACGAAGTCCAGCTCGGTACCGTCGAGGTACACCAGGCTCTTGGGATCGATGATCACCTTGACGCCGTGGTTTTCGAACACCTGGTCTTCGTCGGCCAGTTCGTCAACGAACTCCAGCACGTAGGCCAGGCCCGAGCAACCGGTGGTGCGCACGCCCAGGCGAATGCCCTCACCTTTGCCGCGCCCATCGAGGGAGCGGCGAATGTGGTTGGCGGCGGCTTCTGTCATGCTGATAGCCATCAGGACTCCTTACCTCGCAACAGGCGGCTTAGATCAAGCCTTTCTTCTGCTTGTAATCGCGCACAGCTGCCTTGATGGCATCTTCGGCGAGTACCGAGCAGTGGATCTTGACCGGCGGCAACGCCAGTTCTTCTGCCAGCTGGGTGTTCTTGATGGTTTCGGCTTCGTCCAGGGTCTTGCCCTTCATCCACTCGGTAGCGAGGGAGCTGGAAGCGATGGCCGAACCGCAACCGTAGGTCTTGAACTTGGCGTCTTCGATCACGCCCTGCTCGTTGACCTTGATTTGCAGACGCATCACGTCGCCACACGCAGGGGCGCCGACCATGCCGGTACCGACATCCGGGTCTTCGGCATTCATCTTGCCGACGTTGCGTGGGTTTTCGTAGTGGTCGATGACCTTTTCACTGTATGCCATGGTGCAATTCCTTCCTCATCAGGGAGCCGCTCTTGCCGGCGACTGCTTAGTGGGCGGCCCACTCGATCTTGGAGATGTCAACGCCGTCTTTGTACATATCCCACAGCGGCGACAGTTCACGCAGTTTGTTGACGGCCTCGCAGACTTTCTGCGCGGCGTAGTCGACTTCTTCTTCGGTGGTGAAGCGGCCGAAGGAGAAGCGGATCGAGCTGTGCGCCAGCTCGTCGTTGCGGCCCAGAGCGCGCAGTACGTACGACGGCTCGAGCGACGCGGAGGTGCACGCCGAACCGGACGATACGGCGATGTCCTTCAGCGACATCAGCAGCGATTCGCCTTCGACGTAGTTGAAGCTCAGGTTCAGGTTGTGCGGTACGCGGGCAGTCTGGCTACCGTTGACGTACAGCTCTTCAAGGCTGGAGACCTGCTTGAAGAAGCGGTCGCTCAGGGCCTTGATGCGTACGTTTTCGGCGGCCATTTCCTGCTTGGCGATGGCGAATGCTTCGCCCATGCCGACGATCTGGTGGGTCGGCAGGGTGCCCGAACGCATGCCGCGCTCATGACCACCACCGTGGATGATGGCTTCCAGACGCACACGCGGCTTGCGGCTGACGTACAGCGCGCCGATGCCTTTCGGGCCGTAGGCTTTGTGCGCCGAGAACGACATCAGGTCGACCTTCAGCTTCTGCACGTCGATTTCCACCTTGCCGGCCGACTGGGCGGCATCGACATGGAACAGCACGCCACGCGCACGGGTCAGCTCACCGATGGCGGCGATGTCGTTGATCGAGCCGACTTCGTTGTTCACGTGCATCAGCGACACCAGAATAGTGTCGTCACGCAGCACGGCCTCGACCATCGCCGGGGTGACGATACCGTCTTCGCCTGGCTCCAGGTAGGTGACTTCGAAACCTTCACGCTCCAGCTGGCGAGCGGTATCCAGTACCGCCTTGTGCTCGATCTTGGAGGTGATGATGTGCTTGCCCTTGGTCTGATAGAAGTGCGCCACACCTTTGAGGGCGAGGTTGTCGGACTCGGTGGCACCGCTGGTCCAGACGATCTCGCGCGGGTCGGCGTTGATCAGCTCGGCAACCTGGCGGCGGCCGTTCTCGACCGCTTCTTCGGCCTTCCAGCCGAACACGTGGGAGCGCGAAGCCGGGTTACCGAAGTTCCCGTCAACCAGCAGGCATTCGGCCATTTTCTGGGCGACGCGCGGGTCAACCGGCGTGGTCGCGGAGTAATCGAGGTAGATCGGCAACTTCATTTGTCTCTCCTATCAGGCGGTGGCGTCGCTCGTCGTGGCTAAGGGTCAATCGACGGCAGACGTCTCAATCTTGTCCAGCTGGGCGGTTCGGCCTGCGACACGACGCAAGTCCTGGCGCTGGGCGACTTCCTGCACCTCACGGCGCATGACAAGGTCGGCCAGGCTGATGCCGCTGAGGAATTCATGGATCTGCTGGCTGAGGTCGCACCACAGGTGGTGGGTCAGGCAGGTATCACCGGCATGGCAGTCCCCGAGGCCCTGGCAACGGGTGGCATCGACCGATTCGTTGACCGCGTCGATGACCTGTGCCACCTGGATGGTTTCCATACCGCGCGACAGCTGATAGCCGCCACCTGGGCCGCGCACACTGGAAACCAGGCTGCTACGGCGCAGCTTGGCGAACAGCTGCTCCAGATAAGAGAGGGAAATGCCCTGGCGCTCGGAAATATCGGCCAAAGACACCGGCCCATGCTGCGCGTGCAACGCCAGGTCGAGCATGGCAGTCACGGCGTATCGGCCTTTGGTAGTCAGTCGCATGGCTATTGGGTACCACGGGAGTTTCGGGATGTGTGCAAGTATGCGATTCCCGAGCATTTAAGTCAACTATTAGACCTACTGCTTTAGTCGGGTTTGCATCTGGGAGGCGGCGCGATTGTAGCAGACGAGGGGCGTGAGCACACGCCCCGTATGTCTACCTCGGTGCGCCGCGGCGCAATCAATGCGGCTGAGTGTCGCGCCTGACGGCCTGGGCCGCTTCGGTGAAGTCATCTTCAGGCAGGGCCGGCAGCTCTTTGGCGCAGTAGTCACTGCCCATTTTCGTCAACGCGCCGCACATGCCCTCCAGCCGCTCGTCGACGGCCTGCAGGTGGTCGAGCATCTGGCCAATGGCGCGCGCCACCGGGTCAGGCATGTCGCCACTCACGCCGTAGGCGTCGAAGCCGATCTTCTCGGCCATGGCCTTGCGCTTGGCCTCCACTTCGCTGTCTTCGCGCTTGACGATGATGCGCCCGGGGATGCCCACTGCCGTGGCACCGGCCGGGACCGCCTTGGTCACCACCGCATTGGAGCCGATCTTGGCCCCCGCACCCACGGTGAACGGGCCCAGCACCTTGGCCCCCGCCCCTACCACCACGCCGTTTTCCAGGGTGGGGTGGCGCTTGCCCTTGTTCCAGCTGGTACCGCCTAGCGTAACGCCCTGGTACAGGGTGACGTCATCGCCGATTTCGGCGGTTTCGCCGATGACGATGCCCATGCCGTGGTCGATGAAGAAACGCCGGCCGATGGTAGCACCCGGGTGAATCTCGATACCGGTGAGCCAGCGGCCAAAGTTCGAGACCAGGCGCGCCAGCCACTTGAAGTCGCGCCGCCACAAGGCATTACCCAGACGGTGCAGCCAGATGGCATGCATGCCCGGGTAGCAGGTGAGCACCTCGAAGGCATTGCGCGCAGCCGGGTCACGGTGGAATACGCTTTGAATATCTTCACGCAGGCGTTCAAACATCTTTCAGTCCTTCCGTTTATGCGGCTCGCCCCGGACCACTTTCTGGGTCTCGGTCAGGATGCCGCGCAAAATGCTCATCTCCGAACGCTCGACCGCCATCCGCCCGTACAGCCGGCGCAGGCGCGGCATCAGGTGCTTGGGCTTGGCAGGGTCGAGGAAGCCGATGCCCACCAGGGTTTTCTCCAGGTGGTCGTAGAACAGCTCCATTTCGTCCATGGTCGCCAGCTCGCTGGCATCAACCTTCTCGACCTGGGCCGGTGCCACACCGGCGGCCAACCAGGCCATGCGCACCTCATAGGCGAGCACTTGCACGGCGGCAGCCAGGTTCAGCGAGCTGAAGTCGGGGTTGGAGGGAATGTGCACGTGGAAGTGACATCGCTGCAGTTCTTCGTTGGTCAGGCCGGCGTGTTCGCGCCCGAACACCAGGGCGATTTCTTCGCCACCATTGGCATGCACCACCGCCTTTTCGCCACATTCACGCGGGCCGATCAACGGCCAGGGAATGCTGCGCTCGCGGGCGCTGGTGCCCATCACCAGGTTGCAGCCGACCAGGGCCTGTTCGAGGCTGTCGACCACCTGGGCATTGCCCAGCACATCGTCGGCACCAGAGGCGCGGGCACTGGCATCCACGGCGGGGAACTCTTTCGGCTGCACCAGCACCAGACGCGACAAGCCCATGTTTTTCATGGCACGCGCAGCGCCGCCGATGTTGCCGGGGTGGCTGGTATTGACCAGAACAACACGAATATTTTGCAGCAAGGTGTTGTGCTCACAGATGCAGGAATCAGGGGCTTGGATCTTACAGAACCGACAGACGTAACGCCACGAAAGCAAATGTGCCCCTTCTGCCGCCACAGTTTTCTGCTAGAATGATCGGCTTTCTTCTTTAACATCTCCAGGTGACCCGCCCATGCAGCCTATGCTGAATATCGCCCTGCGCGCCGCTCGCAGCGCCAGTGAACTGATTTTCCGCTCCATCGAACGCCTGGATAGCATCAAGGTCGATGAGAAAGAGGCCAAGGACTACGTTTCCGAAGTCGATCGCGCCGCCGAGCAGACCATCGTCAACGCCCTGCGCAAGGCCTACCCGAACCACTCCATCCAGGGTGAAGAAACCGGCCTGCACGCCGGCACCGGTGAAGAGGGCAAGGATTACCTGTGGATCATCGACCCGCTGGACGGCACCACCAATTTCCTGCGTGGCATCCCGCACTTCGCTGTCAGCATTGCCTGCAAATACCGTGGCCGCCTTGAGCACGCCGTGATCGTCGACCCGGTTCGCCAGGAAGAATTCACCGCCAGCCGTGGCCGTGGCGCCCAACTCAATGGCCGCCGCCTGCGTGTCAGCTCGCGCACCAGCCTGGAAGGCGCCCTGCTGGGTACCGGCTTCCCGTTCCGCGACAGCCAGATGGCCGACCTCGACAACTACCTGGGCATGTTCCGCGCCTTGACCGGCCAGACTGCCGGCATCCGCCGCGCCGGAGCTGCCAGCCTGGACCTGGCCTACGTTGCTGCCGGCCGCTTCGACGCCTTCTGGGAATCGGGGCTGTCCGAGTGGGACATGGCCGCCGGCGTGCTGCTGATCCAGGAAGCCGGTGGCTTGGTTAGCGACTTCAACGGTGGCCACGACTTCCTCGACAAAGGCCACATCGTTGCGGGCAACATCAAGTGCTTCAAGGCCGTGCTGACCGCTATCCAGCCACACCTGCCAGAAAGCCTGAAGCGCTAAGCGCGGATTGCTGGCAAACAAAAAGCACCCCTCGGGGTGCTTTTTTGTGCCTGCCGAAGCCGTCCACAATCCGCTTTTTGTGGGAGCGGCCTTGTGTCGCGAAAGGGCTGCAAGGCAGCCCCGACGATCTCTGATGGGTCATAGACCCTGGGGCCGCTGCGCGCCCCTTTCGCGACACAAGGCCGCTCCCCCAAAAAAGAGCGGACCGCACTCAAACTTACTGCCCGGCCTCGCTCAGGACCAACTTGCCATTCTTGTCCAGCGGAATGGTCGACCCAGGCTCACGGTCCATTTTCACCTTACCGACCTGGTCACCGATGGAATAGGTCACGTTGTACCCCACCACCTTCTCACTGATGTCATTGACCGTATTGCAGCGGGTTTGCGTGGTGGTGTAGGTGTCACGCTGCTGCATGCCTTCCTGCACCTTGTTACCGGCATAACCACCACCGACCGCACCGGCAACGGTGGCGATCTTCTTGCCTGTGCCGCCACCGATCTGGTTGCCGAGCAAGCCGCCCGCCAGGGCGCCTACCACGGTACCGGCGATCTGGTGCTGGTCCTTGACCGGCGCCTGGCGCGTTACGGCAACGTCCTTGCACACTTCACGCGGGGTTTTCACCTTTTGCTTGATCGGCTGCACGTCGGTGACCTGGGCATATTCAGGCCCCTTGTTGACCAAGCTGTAGGTCGCGACAGCACCTCCGGCAGTCACACCGACAGCACCCAGTACCGCACCCACCAGCATTGATTTATTCACGTCAACCTCCTGATCGTACCAGCGGGTCGCAACCCGCGCTTCTCCCAGCCTTGGAGCAAAAAAAAAGGCGCGAGTTCAATACTCGCGCCTTTTGCACCGCCAAGCGGTGTTGGGCTAGCCGCTACGGACGATCGTCCACGCCTTCGGCCTTGGTCGGCGGGATCAGGTCTTCACTGTTCAGGTTCAGCCAGATCAAAACCACGTTGGCGATGTAGATCGACGAGTAGGTACCTGCCATCACCCCGATGAACAAGGCCAGCGAGAAGCCGAACAGGTTGTCACCGCCAAAGAACAACAGCGCCGCGATGGCCAGCAAGGTCGAAACCGAGGTGGCGATGGTACGCAGCAAGGTCTGGGTGGTGGACACGTTGATGTTCTCGATCAACGAAGCCTTGCGCATGACGCGGAAGTTTTCCCGCACCCGGTCGAACACGACGATGGTGTCGTTCAGCGAGTAGCCAATGATCGCCAGCACTGCCGCCAACACCGTCAGGTCGAAGGTGATCTGGAAGAACGACAGGATACCCAGTGTGACCACCACGTCGTGAATCAGCGAGATGATCGCCCCCACCGCGAACTTCCACTGGAAGCGGAAGGCCAGGTAGATGAGGATGCCGCCCAGCGCCAGCAGCATGCCCATGCCACCCTGGTCGCGCAGCTCTTCACCCACCTGCGGGCCAACGAACTCGACGCGCTTGAGCGTGGCCGGGTTGTCGCCGCCCGCCTTCTGCAGTGCGGCAGCTACCTTGTTGCCCAGTTGCGGGTCATCACCCGGCATACGCACCAACAGGTCGGTGGTAGCACCAAAGCTTTGCACCACGGCCTCGTGGAAACCGGAGTCGACCAGCTCGGCGCGTACCGCCTTGAGGTCTGCCGGGCGCTCGTAGGTCAGCTCGATCAGCGTACCACCGGTGAAGTCCAGGCCGAAGTTCAGGCCTTTCTGCCACCAGCTGAACAGCGCCAGCACGGTGAGGAGCACGGTAATGGCGAACGCGACATTGCGCACGCCCATGAAGTTGATGGTTTTCATCGCAGCTCCCTCAAACCCACAGCTTCTTGATGTCACGCCCGCCACAGGTCAGGTTGACCATTGCGCGGGTCACCATGACGGCGGTGAACATCGAGGTGAAAATCCCGAGGGACATGGTGACCGCAAAGCCCTTGACCGGGCCGGTACCCATGGCGAACAGGATGCCGCCGACCAGCAGGCTGGTCAGGTTGGCGTCGATGATCGCGGTATAGGCGCGGTTGAAACCTTCGTGGATGGCGCGCTGCACCGACATGCCGGCCTTCAGCTCTTCGCGTATGCGCGAGAAGATCAGCACGTTGGCGTCTACCGCCATACCCATGGTCAACACGATACCGGCAATGCCTGGCAGGGTCAGGGTGGCCCCCAGCAGCGACATCAGTGCCAGCAGCAGCACCATGTTGCCCGCCAGGGCGATGGTGGCGATCACGCCAAAACCACGGTAGATGGCGATGATGAACAGCGAGACGAACAGCATGCCCCACAGCGATGCATCGATACCTTTGGTGATGTTGTCGGCACCCAGGCTTGGGCCGATAGTACGTTCTTCTGCGAAGTACATCGGTGCAGCCAGACCACCGGCACGCAGCAATAGCGCCAGCTCGGACGATTCGCCCTGGCCGTTCAGGCCGGTGATGCGGAACTGGCTACCCAGCGGCGACTGGATGGTGGCCAGGCTGATGATTTTCTTTTCTTCGACGAAGCTTTGCACGGCCACGTCTTTCTCGACGCCGTCGACGGTTTGCTTGACGTAGCGGGTAACCGGCTTCTGCTCGATGAAGATCACCGCCATGCTGCGGCCAACGTTGCTGCGGGTAGCGCGGCTCATCAGCTCGCCACCGTGGCCATCCAGGCGAATGTTCACCTGTGGGCGGCCGTGTTCATCGAAGCTTGCCTGGGCGTCGGTAACCTGGTCACCGGTAATGATCAGCCCGCGCTCGACCGCAGCGGACCGGCCGCCTTCGCGGAACTCGAACACCTCGGTAGTGGCCTTGGACGCACCCGGTTCGGCACCGAAACGGAACTCGAGGTTGGCGGTTTTACCCAGGATACGTTTGGCTTCGGCAGTGTCCTGCACACCTGGCAACTCGACCACGATGCGGTTGGCGCCCTGGCGCTGGACCAGCGGCTCGGCCACGCCCAGCTCGTTGACGCGGTTGCGCACGGTGGTGAGGTTCTGCTTGATCGAGTATTCGCGGATTTCGGCGACCTTCGCCTGGGTCAGCGCCAGGCGCAGTACCGCAAGGTCGTTGCGCTCGGTGGTGGTCAGGTCGAAATCATTGAAATTCTTGCGGATCAGGGCACGCGCCTGTTCGCGGGTTGCATCGTCAGCAAAGCCCAGCATGATGCCACCATCCTGCTGAGGCAGGCTGCGGTAGCGCACACGCTCTTTACGCAGCAAGGTCTTGACCTCGCCTTCGTAGACTTTCATGCGGGCGCTCATGGCCTTGTCCATGTCCACTTCCAGCAGGAAGTGCACACCACCGGACAGGTCCAGGCCCAGCTTCATCGGGCTTGCACCCAGGTTGCGCAGCCATTGCGGAGTCGTCTGGGCCAGGTTCAGGGCCACGACGTAATCATCGCCCAGCGCCTTGCGTACCACATCCTTGGCCGGCAGCTGGTCTTCCTGGTTGGTCAGGCGGATCAGCCCGCTGCCCTTCTCGCCCAGGCTGGTGCCCTTGACTGCGATCTTGGCATCGACCAACGCCTTGCTGACGCGGTCGAGGTCGGCCTGGTTCACCTGCAGCGCCGAGCTGGCACCACTGATCTGCACCGCCGGGTCGTCCGGGTAAAGGTTGGGTGCGGAATAAATGAAACCGACCACCAGTACCAGCACGATCAGTGCATATTTCCACAGAGGGTATTTGTTCAGCATCACGCCGCCCGTTCAAGACGCGGGGCGCGTTGCGCGCCCCGACTGGAAAATAAAACCGGTAACTCAGATAGCCTTGAGCGTACCTTTTGGCAGGGTCGCGGCAATGGCGCCCTTCTGGAACTTCAGTTCGACAGTGTCGGACACTTCCAGTACCACGAAGTCATCGGAAACCTTGACGATCTTGCCGGCGATACCGCCGTTGGTGACAACTTCGTCACCTTTTTGCAAGTTGCTCAGCAGGTTCTTCTGCTCTTTGGCACGCTTGGCCTGTGGGCGCCAGATCATCAGGTAGAAGATGACCAGGAAACCGACCAGGAAAATCCACTCGAAGCCGGTACCGGCTGGGCCGGCGGCAGGTGCTGCAGCGTCCGCGTATGCGGCGGGGATCAAGAAGCTCATTGGGCACTCCTAATGTAATTTTCTAATAATGGATGCAGACAGTCAGTCCAAGGGCGGAACCGGAAGCCCGCGCTTGGCGTAGAAGGCGTCGACAAAGGCGGCCAATTTACCCTGATGAATGGCCTCGCGTAAACCGGCCATCAAGCGCTGGTAATGGCGCAAGTTGTGGATGGTATTCAGCATGCTGCTCAGCATTTCGCCGCACTTGTCCAAATGGTGCAGATAGGCGCGCGAGAAGTTGGTGCAGGTGTAGCAGTCACAGGTCGGATCCAGCGGCGATTCATCGTGGCGATGGAACGCATTGCGGATCTTGATCACCCCTGTATCGACAAACAGATGCCCGTTGCGCGCGTTGCGCGTTGGCATCACGCAGTCGAACATGTCGACGCCGCGGCGCACACCCTCAACGAGATCTTCCGGTTTGCCTACCCCCATAAGGTAACGAGGTTTGTCAGCCGGCATCTGGTCAGGCAGGTAATCCAGCACCTTGATCATTTCGTGCTTGGGCTCGCCAACCGACAGGCCACCAATGGCCAGGCCATCGAAGCCGATGTTTTCCAGGCCTTCGAGCGAGCGCATGCGCAGGTCCTGGTACATGCCACCCTGAACAATGCCGAACAGCGCGGCGGTGTTGTCGGCGTGAGCGTTCTTCGAGCGCTGGGCCCAGCGCAGCGACAGCTCCATGGAGGTGCGCGCGACATCGTGCTCGGCCGGGTACGGGGTGCACTCGTCGAAGATCATCACCACGTCCGACCCCAGGTCACGCTGGACCTGCATCGACTCTTCCGGGCCCATGAACACCTTGGAACCATCGACCGGCGAAGCGAAGGTCACACCCTCTTCCTTGATCTTGCGCATGGCGCCCAGGCTGAACACCTGGAAACCACCGGAGTCGGTGAGGATCGGGCCCTTCCACTGCATGAAATCGTGCAGGCCGTTGTGCTTCTTGATCACCTCGGTGCCGGGGCGCAGCCACAGGTGGAAGGTATTGCCGAGGATCATCTCGGCGCCAATGGCCTCGATATCGCGTGGCAGCATGCCCTTGACCGTGCCATAGGTGCCCACCGGCATGAACGCCGGGGTTTCCACGGTGCCACGAGGGAAAGTGATGCGACCGCGACGGGCCTTGCCGTCGGTGGCCAGCAGTTCGAAGGACATTCGACAGGTGCGACTCATGCTTGATCCTCGGGGCCGCGTGGCGCCGGATTGCGGGTGATGAACATGGCATCACCGTAACTGAAGAAGCGGTACCCCTGCTCCACCGCCGCGGCGTAGGCGGCCATGGTCTCGGGGTAGCCGGCGAAGGCCGAGACCAGCATCAGCAGCGTGGACTCCGGCAGGTGGAAGTTGGTGACCAGCGCGTCGACCACATGGAACGGCCGACCCGGGTAGATGAAAATATCGGTGTCGCCGCTGAACGCCTTGAGCACGCCGTCGCGCGCGGCACTTTCCAGCGAACGCACGCTGGTGGTGCCCACGGCGATCACCCGGCCACCGCGAGCGCGACAGGCCGTGATGGCATCGACTACGTCCTGGCTCACTTCGAGCCACTCTTTGTGCATATGGTGGTCTTCGATCTTGTCGACACGCACCGGCTGGAACGTGCCGGCGCCCACGTGCAGGGTGACGAAGGCGCGCTCCACGCCCTTGGCGGCGATTTTTTCCAGCAGCGCTTCATCGAAGTGCAGGCCGGCGGTAGGCGCGGCCACTGCACCGGCACGCTCGGCGTAGACGGTCTGGTAGCGCTCACGGTCGGCGCCCTCGTCAGGGCGGTCGATATAGGGTGGCAACGGCATGTGCCCGACGCGGTCGAGCAGTGGCAGCACCTCTTCGGTGAAGCGCAGCTCGAACAGTGTGTCGTGGCGGGCGACCATTTCGGCCTCGCCACCGCCATCGATGAGGATGACCGCGCCCTCTTTCGGCGCCTTGCTGGCCCTTACGTGAGCCAGCACCCGGTGGCTGTCGAGCACGCGTTCGACCAGCACCTCCAGCTTGCCGCCAGACGCTTTCTGGCCGAACAAGCGGGCCGGGATGACCCGGGTGTTGTTGAACACCATCAGGTCGCCGGGGCGCAGGTACTCAAGCAAATCGGGGAATTGCCGGTGTGCCAGCACGCCGCTCGGCCCATCGAGGACCAGCAGACGGCTGCCATGGCGCTCGGCCAGTGGGTGGCGGGCGATCAGGGAATCGGGGAGTTCGAAGGAAAAATCGGCGACGCGCATGATGATGTTCGGTTCGGCAGGGCCGGGAAGTTTAGCCCAATGTGTGAAAATTGACCATGAAAGCCGATTGACCGACCAGCGGCAGCTCTCTATACTGCGCGCCACACGCCCTGATGGCGGAATTGGTAGACGCGGCGGATTCAAAATCCGTTTTCGAAAGGAGTGGGAGTTCGAGTCTCCCTCGGGGCACCAAAATCCGGAAAAAACCGACCGTATGGTCGGTTTTTTTTCGCCTCGCAAAACTACCCCTCGTCTTGACGCCACCGCCACGGCGCCGGGCTTCACCCCGATACCCCGATTCTATTGGCTACCCTTCTGATTAGCACCTAAGCTGTCATTCGTCGGATATATCACGAAAGGATTGTCCGAATAATAGCACTTAGCCATAGTTGCGCACCCTTCCCCTCAATCCCGTGTGAACCATGAAAGCTATAGCGCCCTGTGTGGCAGCAATGATGCTGCTGGGTGGGTGCAATGGAGTGCCAACGTCGTACGTTTCCGATCCCGTCTACAGCCAGGCATTCGTGGTCACCTCCGGTGCTCCGCTGCCAATGCTGCTGATGGCCAGCGCCATCCAGTGGAACGAGGATTACGCAGTAACCGCCAAACACACCCCCTTCCTGCCCAACGTGGTTCACGAAGGCCTCGGTGATGTGGTGTTCTTCAAGCACAAGGCTGCGACGGTACCGGCCTGGCGCCAGTACGTGCCGGGCGAGGCCGTGACGGCGGTCGGCTACAACAGCTTGATGATGCCGATGCAAGGCAAGGGCCATGCCCTGCCGTCGCTGGTTCGGCTGGAGGGTACGCCTGGCAGTGTCTTCTACTCGGTACACGATGGCCCGATCACCAAAGGCATGTCGGGTGGGCCGGTGTTTGCCGACGATGGCAAGGTCGTAGGCATCAACGTGGCCATCATCCCGACCAGCGAGATCGACGCTGGCAGGCGCCCCGACCTGATCGGCAAGGAACGCATCAGCGTGTTCATGTCGTTCAACGAGATCGACAAGGAGTGGCGGCGCTATCAGTACCTGCTGGCACGCAAGGCCAAGCCGAGGGCGCCGGCTGCGGTCAAAGGCTACGTGGCGGTGGCCGCCAAGCCGTGAATCGGGGCGCGGTGCTGGATGGAAAGCGGCCTATGATGTGAGGCTGATGGCCTCTTCGCGGGTAAACCCGCTACTACAAGGCCTGCGCGGGATTTGAGCCTGCGCTCGGGAGGCCCGAGTGCCATGCTTCAATCACGACACCGCCGGCCTGCTGCTCTATCCACAGCTGGGCTTCACACCATTCGGCATCATCAAGTGGCCACCCAATCGTATCCTTATGGATACACCCGCTCAAGGATGGCGAACCTTCGGCGCCCCTCGACGTCCCATCCTGCATCCCCCGCGTTCCGAGGTCCCCCCGCGTGAAAGACGTCATCGCCCGCAAGTACCGCCTGGTGGTGAAGACCATCGGCTACATCGGCTGGTCGCTGTTCTGGCTGCTGATCTGGGATGTGCTGGTCACCATCGACTTCATGCTGTTCTTCAACAGCAAGTTCACCTTGCCGCTGATCCCATTGACCCTGCTGGGTTCTGCGCTGGTAGTGCTGGTGAGCTTTCGCAACAGCAGTGCCTACAACCGCTGGTGGGAAGCACGCACGTTATGGGGCGCGCTGGTGAACAGCTCGCGCAGTTTTGCCCGGCAGACGCTGACCCTGATCGATGACACGGACGACGGCCTGAACCCGGTCAAGGCCACCCTCCTGCGCCGGCATGTCGCCTATGTGAACTGCCTGGCGGCACACCTCAAAGGTGAACCCTGCCCGGAGGAACTGATGGCTTTTATCCCGCCGGCGGAGTTCGAACGGCGCAACCGCTCGAACAACTTCGCCAACGACATCCTCAGCGGCTCGGCGGCCTTGCTGGCCCGGGAGTACCAGGCCGGGCGGCTGGACAGCATTCGCCTGGCGCGGCTGGAGGCAACCCTGGTGGACCTGTCCAATGCCCAGGGCGGCATGGAACGGATTGCCAATACGCCGCTGCCGTACCCTTATGTGTATTTTCCGCGCCTGTTCATCACCTTGTTCTGTCTGATCGTGCCGGTGGGGCTGGTGGAGTCGCTGGGCTGGTTCACACCGCTGGCGTCGACGGTGGTGGGGTTCATGTTGCTGGCCATCGAGCGGATCGGTACCGACTTGCAGAGCCCGTTCAGGTTCAGTGAGCACCAGATCCAGATGGACACCATTTGCGAGACGATCGAGCGCAACCTGGAATCGATGCAGCGCGAGGCGCAGTGTGGCGAGGTGGTGGGAGCCTGATGGATTTTCGGGCTGCCTGGCGGCCCTGGCTATCGGTCAGGCCCGCACATAACGCTGGCGCAACACATCACTGAGCAGGTCCACCAGCAACACCAGCACCAGCATGCCAAGGATCACCGTACTGGCCTGGGCTTCCTGGAACAGGCTCAAGGTGGTGTACAGCATCTGCCCCAGCCCCCCCGCCCCGACAAACCCCAGCACGCTGGCCATGCGAATGTTGTTCTCCCAGCGGTACAAGCTATACGCCAGCAACTGCGGCCACACATTGGGCAAGGTGCCAAAGCAGAAGGCCGCCACCTGGCTACCCCCCTGCAAACGGATCGCCGCCGCAGGCTCTGGCGGCGCGTTCTCCAGCGCCTCGGCAAACAACCGCCCCAGTACCCCGGCAGTGTGCAGCGCCAGGGCCAGGGTGCCTGCATTGGGCCCAAGCCCGGCGGCCAGCACGGTCAGCGCCGCCCACACCAGCTCCGGAATGGCGCGCAGGGCATTGAGCAGCAACCGCGCAGCGCCCTGCAACGGCCAACCGAAGCGGCCCGCCGCCGGCAGCGCCAGCAGCATCCCCATCATCATCGCCAACAGGGTGCCCAGCCCGGACATGGCCAGGGTCTCCAGCGCCCCGTGCCATACCGCCTTCAGGTGCCCGGCAGACCAGTCAGGGTGCAGGAAGCGCCCGGCGTATTCGCCCATCTGCCCCAGGCCGCCATTGCCGACAAGTGCTTGCAAGTCCAGCTGCAGGTACGCAAACGAGGCCGCTACCGCCGCCACGATGGCCCCCAGCAGTAGCAGGTTGATCACCCGGTTCATGCCAACCTCCAACGCAGCAAGCGGCTGAGCAGGTCGGCCAGGATCACCAGCAACAGGAACGTCAGCAGCATGCTGGCAACCTCGGCACCCGCAAACATGCGCATCGACAGGTCGATCTGCTGCCCCAGCCCCCCGGCGCCAACAAAGCCCATCACCACCGAAGCCCGTACCGCGCATTCCCAGCGGTACACGGTGTACGACACCACCTCGGCGGCGGCATTGGGCAGGATGCCGTAGAGGAACGCCGCCAAGCGCCCGCTGCCCGCCTGCAACAAGGCATGTGCCGGGCGCTGGTCGACCGATTCGAAAATCTCGGCATAGACCTTGCCGAGCATGCCGCTGTAGGTGATGGCAATGGCCAGTACCCCTGCCGTCGGCCCCAACCCTACCGCACGCACGAACAGCAACGCCCAGACTATCTCGGGCACGCTGCGCAGGAAAATCAGCACCCCGCGCACAGGCAGGCGTACCACCCGTGACCCTAACCCGGCCCGTCCGCCCCTGGATGCAGCGCGCAACGACAACGCCCGGCTGGCCAGCAAGCCAGCCGGGATTGCCAGCAGCAATGCCAGCGCCATGCCGGCAGTCGCCACGGCCAGGGTCTGCAACGTGGCGTCGTACAGCAATGCAAGAAAATCGGCGTCGTGGGCCGGTGGCCAGAACGCGCGGGTGAACTGGGCGATCTGCTGCCGGTTCTCTGCCTGCAACAGCACACCGGGGTTCAGCTCGCTCAACCGTATACCCGGCCACAGGACTGCCACAGCCAGCACGGCCAGCAGCAACCGCGGCAATAAGGCCGGGTCGCGGGTGCTGGCTTTCAGCATCGCGGAATCTGCACGGTCAGGGGTGCCCCAGGGGCTGGCGGCGAAGCCAGGTGTTCGTTGGCGTACAGTGCATCCAGCATCTGCCTGGTAACCGCAGTGGCCGGGCAGTCGAACGCCACCTGCCCCTCGCGAATACCGACCACCCGAGGGAAATGCGCCAGCGCCAGCTCCACCGCATGCAGGCTGGCCACCAGGGTAACGCCATGGCGCTGGGCATGGCGGTTGAGCAAAGCCAGACTGTGGTCGGCCAGCACCGGGTCCATGGCCGACACGGGTTCGTCGGTGAGCAGTACCTGCGGCCGTTGATACAACGCGCGCGCGATGCCGACCCGTTGCAACTGCCCGCCGGACAGTTGCCCACATTGCACGAACAGCTTGTCGGCCAGGCCCAGTTCAGCCAGAACCTGCCGAGCGCCTGCGACATCGCTGGGGTACAGCAGGTTGAACAAGCCGCGCAGCAGCCCCCACTGCCCCAGGCGCCCTGCCAGCACTGCCGTGACCACCCGTTGGCGCGGCGGCAAGGGTGGCGCCTGGTGTACCAGGCCGACCCGCGCACGTAAGCGTTGACGCGCCCGCACCGACAACGCCCAGGGCTGCTCGCCGAGCAGTTCCAGGCGCCCGCTGCCAGGCCGCACGGCCGTGGCCATCAGGTGCAGCAAGCTGGACTTGCCCGCGCCCGATGGCCCGATGATGGCCACGCGCTCGCCTTGGTCGATCTGCAGGCTGACGGCATCGAGAGCGCGCACCTGACCGTGGCGCAGGCCGGCGCCATGCAGCTGGATGGCCGCGTTCGAGGCTGTCACTTGAGCAGGCCGGCCTCACGCGCCGCTTGCTCGGTGCCCACGTAGTTCTCGGCCTTGGTCTCGATGAAGCGGCTGGCGGCCTGCAGGTCGAGAATCGCCTTGTCCGCCGGGTTGGCCGGGTCGAGGGCGAGGAAGGCCTGTTTGATCTTCTCTTTCAGCGCCGGATCCATGTTGCCGCGCACGGTCCAGTTGTAGTCGAAATAGGTCGGTGTGGTGGCGAAGACCTTCACCTTGCTGGTATCGACCTTGCCGGCGTCCACCAGCTTCTGCCAGACGCTGGCATTGAGCACACCTGCGTCGACCTTGCCCGCCTGCACCCACGCCACGGTGGCGTCATGGGCACCGGAATAGGCCACACGGCTGAAGTAGTCCTCAGGCTTGATGTTGTCTTGCTTGAGCATGAAGTAGCGCGGCATCAGGCTCCCGGACGTGGACGAGATGGAGCCGAAGGCAAACGACTTGCCCTTCAGGTCGGCCAGGCTTTTCACGTTGGGGTCGGCGGTGATGAACTTGGAGGTGAACTGCGCATCCTGCTCACGCTGCACCAACGGCGTGACGGTCGGGTCCTTCAGGTGAACCTGGACGAAGGTGAACCCACCCAGCCAGGCCAGGTCGAGGCGGTCGGAAGCCAGCGACTCGACCACAGCCGGGTAATCGGCCACCGGCACGAACTTCACTTCCATGCCCAACTGCTTGGCCAGGTACTCGCCCAACGGCTTGAACTTGCGCTGCAGTTCGGTGGGTGCTTCATCTGGGATGGCGCTGACCCGCAAGGTTTCAGCGGCCTGCACGACAACGGCACAGCAGGACAGCACAAGGCCAGCGGCGAGCGCCAGGGGGCGTTTGAGCATGGGGGGTTCTCCGGTTCAATGGCGGGGAAAAGCGGCTGCAAGTCGCAAGTCGCAAGCTGCAAGCTGCAAGCTGCAAGCTGCAAGCAAAAGCAAAAGCAGCCTGCATGTGGCTTTTGCTTTTGCTTTTGCTTGAAGCTTGAAGCTTGAAGCTGGCCCAAGGAATTATAAGAGGCACAGGCGCAAAGGCCAGCTTTGCTACAAT
The DNA here is from genome assembly GCF_007633355.1 of Pseudomonas sp. BJP69. Taxonomy (NCBI): domain Bacteria; kingdom Pseudomonadati; phylum Pseudomonadota; class Gammaproteobacteria; order Pseudomonadales; family Pseudomonadaceae; genus Pseudomonas; species Pseudomonas sp. BJP69. Next base: position 898,155 of record NZ_CP041933.1, on the reverse strand, counting down.
CGCGCAACAAATTGACCTGCTGAGGTACGTATGAGCGAGCCGATTCGCCTGACCCAGTACAGCCACGGTGCCGGCTGTGGCTGCAAGATTTCCCCCAAGGTGCTGGACGTGATCCTCGCTGAAAGCGGCACCCAGGCCCTGGACCCGAAACTGTGGGTCGGCAACGCCTCACGCGACGATGCCGCGGTATACGCACTGGACGACGAACGTGGCGTGGTTTCGACCACCGACTTCTTCATGCCGATCGTCGATGACCCCTATGACTTCGGTCGAATCGCCGCCACCAACGCCATCAGCGACATCTACGCCATGGGCGGCGACCCGCTGATGGCCATCGCCATCCTTGGCTGGCCAGTCAACGTGCTGCCACCGGAAGTCGCCCGCGAAGTCATCCGCGGTGGCCGTGCCGTGTGCGCTGAAGCCGGTATTCCACTGGCCGGCGGCCACTCCATCGACGCTCCCGAGCCCATCTTCGGCCTGGCTGTCACCGGCGTGGTCAGCAAGCGCCACCTCAAGCGCAACGACACCGCTAGCGCCGGCTGCCAGCTGTACCTGACCAAGCCACTGGGCATCGGCATCCTCACCACTGCCGAGAAAAAGGCCAAGCTGCGCGCGCAGGACCAAGGCCTGGCCCGTGACTGGATGTGCACCCTCAATACCCCCGGCAGCCGCTTTGGCAAGCTGGACGGGGTCAAGGCCATGACCGACGTCACCGGCTTCGGCCTGCTCGGCCACCTGGTCGAACTGGCAGAAGGCAGCGGCCTTACCGCGCACCTGGACTACGCCGCTGTACCGCGCCTGCCCAGTGTCGACCACTACCTGGCCGAGGGTTGCATCCCCGGCGGCACCCTGCGCAACTACGACAGCTACGGGCACAAGATCGGTACGCTCAGCGACGACCAGAAGCACCTGCTGTGCGACCCGCAAACCAGCGGTGGCCTGCTGGTGGCAGTTACCCCGCAAGGTGAAGCAGAGTTCCTGGCGGTGGCCGCCGAACTGGGCCTGCAACTGGCGCCGATCGGCAAGCTGGTCGAGCGACAGAGCCACGCGGTCGAGGTGATCTGATGCGCCCCGACTGCACCGATTTTCGCCAGCTGTTCCTCCACGACGTGCCGATGATGGACATGCGCGCGCCGGTCGAGTTCGCCAAAGGCGCCTTCCCTGGCGTGGTCAACCTGCCACTGATGAACGACCAGGAGCGGCAGAAGGTCGGCACCTGCTTCAAGCAACAGGGCCAGGCCGCCGCCATCGCGCTGGGCCACCAGTTGGTCAGCGGTGCTACCAAGCAGGCCCGCCTGCAAGCCTGGGTAGCCTTTACCCAGGCGCATCCCGAGGGCTACCTGTACTGCTTCAGGGGCGGCCTGCGCTCGCAGATCGTGCAGGGCTGGCTGCGCGATGAAGCGGGCATCCAGTACCCACGCGTCAGAGGTGGCTACAAGGCCATGCGTAACTTTCTGCTGGGGACGACCCAGCAGGCGGTGGCCCAATGCGATTTCGTGCTGGTCGGCGGCCTGACCGGCACCGGCAAGACCGATGTGCTGCAGCAACTGGACAACGTGCTCGACCTGGAAGGCCACGCCAATCACCGCGGCTCCAGCTTCGGCAAGCGCGCCACGGCGCAGCCGGCGCAGATCGATTTCGAGAACCAGTTGGCCATCGATGTGCTGAAGAAGCGTGCCCGAGGGGTCGAGCAGTTCGTGCTGGAGGATGAAGGCCGTATTGTCGGCAGTTGCACGTTGCCGCTGGAGCTATACCAAGGCATGCAGCGGTATCCGCTGGTGTGGCTGGAGGACAGCTTCGCTAACCGCGTGGAACGCATTCTTCGCGACTATGTGATCAACCTGAGTGCCGAGTTTATGGCCGTGCATGGCGAGGAAGACGGTCGCCGCCTGTTTGCCGAGCGCATGCTGCAGAGCATGGCCAACATCCACAAGCGCCTGGGTGGCGAACGCTACCAACGGCTATCGGAAGTTCTGCGCCAGGCCCTGGAAGAACAGCAGCGCAGCGGCGCGGTGGACCTGCACCGGGGCTGGATCGAGGGTTTGCTGAACGAGTACTACGACCCGATGTATGCCTACCAGCGGGCAGCCAAGGCCGAGCGCATCGAGTTTGCCGGGGATGCCGTGGAAGTGCGCGAGTACCTCAAGGCCCGGGTACTGCGCCAGCGACACCTGTAAAACCAGGGTCGCTTCGCGCCCCATCGCAGGCAAGCCAGCTCCCACTTCGATCGCATCGACTTCAAATCCTGTGCAATCCCTGGGGGAGCAACTGTCTTGCTCAAAAGCCATAAGCTGGCGCAATCCCTCTGGGAGCGGGCATGCCCGCGAAGAGGCCCGTACAGGCAACTCACTGCCCCGGGCTAAGCACCCGCTCCAGCTCCGCCGCGCGGTCGCGGGTCATGCTCATCATGCAGGTACCGCCTTCCAGCTGCGCCATGGTCCCGCCACTGGCCTGCACATGAAACTGGCAATTGCCATCGCGGTACGCCAGCCACTTGCGCTGCACATCGCGCAAGCTTTTCTGCTGCCCGGCATCCAGCTTGCCCATCAGTTGCTTATACACCCGGTTCAACCGCTGGTCCTGCACCTGCGTCTCGGCCCCGATGCACTCACTCATGGCCACCGTGCTGGAGGCCTTGTCCATGCACTGCACGTACGCCGCCGTGTAGTCATCGGCCACGGCCAATGGCAGCACGCAGGTCAGTGCCAGCCCTGCCAGGTATTGCTTGCACATGCCTACTCTCCTTTTAGGTATCAAAGCGTCTGGGGTTGCACCGGCGGCATCAGCACCTTGCCCGGCTCGAATTGCAGCGCTGGCATCTGTGTGGCGGCATAAACCGCCACACCCAACGCCGCAATCAAGGCCACATCAAGCCAGTTCCAACCGGGCATGTCCTCAGCGCTGCGGGCCTTCCAGCAATGCCAGGCCTGGCCCAGGCAAAACACGCCCATCGCCGCCAGCCACAGGTAGAAGCCGGCACCAAACCCGCTCAGGTCATGGAATTCATAAGTCTGGTTATCCGGCAGACGGGTGATGCCGAAGCTGCTGCCCGCCAGGTAAGCCGCCGCCAACCCGGCCAGCAAAGCCAGCCGGCGAAAGCGCCGGTGGGCAAGGATGGCCAACGCCAGCAGCGGGTTGGCAAACCATTGGTGCAAGCCGAAGGGCAAGCCCCATGGCCCGTACAGCAGCATCTGCAGCGCCGGCATGTGATGCCCGCCATTCATGTGCGCGCCGTTGAAGAACAGGGCGAGCAAGTACAGCAGCAGGCTGATGCTCAGGTAGAAAACGGGCAAAGGGCAAATTCCTAGGCGACTGGGGGCTCAAGCAGCAGACCATAGATGCCGGAGTCGGACAACTCACCGGCCACGCACCAGCGCGCCCGCAGGGTGCCTTCAAGCACGAAACCTTGCCGTTCCAGGGTGCGTGCCGAGCCTTGGTTGCGCGGGTCGATCTCACCTTCCAGGCGGCGCATGTGCAGGGTGTTGGCCAGGTAATCGATGAAGCAGGTGAGCGCTTCGTCCATGTAGCCCCTGCCCTGCACGGCGCTGGCCAGGCAGTAGCCGATCTCGCCACGGCGGGAAACATCGTCGATGTTGAACAGCTGGACCATGCCGATGAGTTCACCGTTGTCGCGGCGGTACATACCCAGCTTGAGCTGGTCGCCATTGGCATAGGCTTCGCGGTCGGCGGCCAGGGCGCTTTCGGCCTCAGCCAGGTTTTGCCAAGGGGCATGGTGCCAATAACGCATGACCTCGGGGTCGGCCATGATCGCCAGCCACTGCGCGGCATCGGCATGGCGCATGGGGCGCAGTTGCAGGCGCGGGCTGTCGAGGCAGAGGTCACTGGGGAAACTGCGGGGTGGGGTCACGCCGGATCTCCTGTCCATTGCTGGGGAGATGACAGTTTAACGTCAAGCGCGAGGTTACGGCATCCCGGGGCTGCTGCGCAGCCCATCGCGACACAACACCTGAGCTTTGCGCAGTACCTGTGGGAGATTCTATGGTTTCTGGCAAGGGTAGCCGGAGCATCTTCAGCGCCTGTGAGATCGAGCGCCGCCCGCGCGGCGCAATCGCGAGCTGCGCTCGCTCCTACGTTTGTTTCGGGCCAGTAACCCCTGTGCCAGATGCGCGCGGACGCCTTGTGCTTACGACGCGATTTTGAGGCATGCGCCAAGGCGTTCGCGCGCAAATCCCACAGGAATAATTGGCCCGAAACAAACGTAGGAGCGAGCGCAGCTCGCGATGCGCCGCGCGGGCGGCGCTCGCTCTAACAGGCGCTGCATACCTTGTGGCAAACACCTGTCAGCCCTAAGGCGATCCCTGTGGGAGCTGGCTTGCCGGCGATAGGGCCAGTGCAGGCCAGCGAAAAAGCGTCAGGCCACCTCGGCCCCATCATCCGGCCAATGCGGCTCGTTGGCCCCAGGCGGTGTCAGCGGTGGCAGCCCATATGCTGCCCGGGCGGCGTCACAACTGGGGTTGTGCACCCCACCCTCCCACGACGCCTCGAACTCACGGCACGGGCTGGAGCGGTTGGCATAAATGGTACAGGCCACCTCTTTGCCGACCTCGCCCTGAAGAGCGATACAGCGGCACGGCTTGGCATCGGTGCCGATCATGGCCACACGGGTAGGGTTGACCTGCACCACCAGGTCATCCGGGACAACGCCCCCGGCAGACTGGCATTCGCCCCAGAAGAAAGACACACGGAAGTACCCGCAGCAGGCGCCGCAGTCAAGGCAAGGGTTGTATTCGGACATGATGGCACGGAGGGAAGGTTGTTGTTATCGGGTCTGGCCCGCGGCGCCATTCTCAGTCCAAGCAGGGGCGGCTGGATAGAGGGGCAACGCAAAAAAAATTGCCGCTGATCCGGCCGCCTGGCAACGCTAGCAGATGGCTTTGTAAGTGTCGGCGTCCCAGCGCTGCAAGGCCAGGCCCGCGCTGGGTTCGTAGGCTGCACCCTGCACCTCGCTGAAGCGCATGGGCGCTTGGCCACAGTGCACCAGGCGGTTGTCCTTCTCACCCTCGGTGAGCACGGTATAGGACGCCTTTCGCATGGCCTGGTACTGGTCGTCTGCCGCCGCCATTTGCTGGTGATACTGCATCAGCTGGCTGTCGGTCAACGCCAGGCGCTTGCCCAACTGCACACCCCAGCGGGCCAGGCAGACTTCGGCAAAGTGGCGAACGATCAACCCCGGCTCAGCCAACACCTTGCCCGCGCCCGCGCCGTCAAGCGATGCGTTGCCTACCAGCGTGGCGTGCCGGCCAGGCATTGGATAGATGCAGATGCGTGTAGTGCTCGCCACGGCAGGAACCACGCAGGCAAACCCTTTGGAACGCTCATCCCGTGAATAGAACCCCACGTACTCCTTCACATTGCCGGTCAGGCTGACCCGCTGCTGCTGCACATTGCCAACGCCCGGTACCGGGTCGATGGCAAAGATGTTCACCGGTATGTCGCGCAGTACAGGGTCTTGTGCCATGGCATTGGCCAGCATGTGGCAGCTGATCCCTCCCCTGCTCCAGCCCACCAGGTTGACCTGGGTCGGCAGGCGCGGCTTGCGGAACATGCTGATGATGCCCTCCTGCAATTGCTGCGGTGTGGGGTGGCGGGCGCCGTAGCTGTAGTTGCGCCAGAACCATGAAGCCGCAGACCCGGCATCCGGTATCGGCACCCCGGCTTGCTTCAGCCGCTCGTATTCTTCCTTGCTCAGTTCGTTGCGCTGCCAGTTGCTTTCGCCTTTGATCACCTGCAGCACGTGGTTGACGTTTTCTTCCCAGCCGCGGCCAAACAGCTGCCCGGTCCAGTTGTAATAGCCACCAGGTTCCACGAACAGGTTGTCATCCTGAAGATTGCCGCTGCCTGGACCATCGACAGCAATCCAGTGGGCGAACTCGTGGCCCTGCTCGTTGCTGGCCAGGGTCGAAACCAGCTCGCCGTTCCAGAAATTGGGGTTGGCGTGGTCGAAGCGGTGCGAGCCGGTGCCGCAGAAATAGGCGGTGAAGACACTCATGGGGGGATCCCTTCGGTGAGAAATGAGTGCCGAAGGTAGGTTGGCTGAGGCTTGGAATGCAGGCGGAAAGCTCGCCCGGCTGAAGACCCTGGGGCTGCTTTGCAGCCCTTTCGCGACACAAGGCCGCTCCCACCGGTACAGCGCAGCTTTCGGATGCTGCGTGGTCCCTGTGGGAGCGGCCTTGGGTCGCGATGGCCTTACTTGCGGACCAGCCCGTCAGCCCGGAACATCTGCCGGATGCCGCGGATGGCCTGGCGAATGCGGTCCTGGTTCTCGATCAGGGCAAAGCGCACATGATCATCGCCGTAATCACCAAAACCGATGCCCGGCGACACGCATACCTTGGCCTCGGCCAGCAGCTTCTTGGAAAACTCCAGCGACCCCAGGTGCGCATACGCCGGCGGAATCTTCGCCCAGACGTACATCGACGCCTTGGGGTTCTCGACCATCCAGCCCAACTCGTGCAGGCCTTTGACCAGCAGGTTGCGGCGCTGGCGGTACTGCTCGGCAATGTCGCGCACGCACTGCTGGTCGCCTTCCAGGGCAGCGATGGCCGCCACCTGCAGCGGGGTGAAGGTGCCGTAGTCGTGGTAGCTCTTGATCCGCGCCAGCGCATTGACCAGCTCGGGGTTGCCGACCATGAAGCCAATGCGCCAACCCGCCATGTTGTAGCTTTTGGACAGAGTGAAGAACTCCACCGCAATGTCCTTGGCGCCCGGCACCTGCATGATCGACGGGGCTTTCCAGCCGTCATAGACGATGTCGGCATAGGCCAGGTCATGCACCACCAGCACACCATACTGCTTGGCCAGTGCCACCACACGCTCGAAGAAGTCCAGCTCTACGCACTGCGCGGTGGGGTTGGACGGGAAGCCAAGGATCATCATCTTCGGCTTGGGTATCGACTCGCGAATGGCGCGCTCAAGCTCGTTGAAGAAGTCCACCCCCGGCACCAGCGGCACGGAGCGCACCTGGGCGCCGGCGATCACCGCGCCGTAGATGTGGATCGGGTAGCTGGGGTTGGGCACCAGCACGGTGTCGCCCTGGTCGAGGGTGGCGAGCATCAGGTGCGCCAGGCCTTCCTTCGAACCGATGGTGACAATGGCTTCGCTCTCCGGGTCGATGTCGACTTCGTAGCGCTCCTTGTACCAGTTGGCGATGGCCCGGCGCAGGCGCGGAATACCGCGCGAGGTGGAATAGCCGTGGGTGTCTTCACGCTGGGCAACCTGCACCAGCTTCTCGACAATGTGCGGCGGCGTGGCGCCATCGGGGTTACCCATGCTCAGGTCGATGATGTCCTCGCCACGGCGGCGGGCAGCCATCTTGAGCTCGGCAGTGATGTTGAAGACGTAAGGGGGGAGACGATCGATGCGCGCAAAGCGGCGCGGCGAACCTGGGTTGGCCATGGTTTCCTCTGAGAACGTAAGCGCCCGGAACCGTCCGAGCGACGCTGGCCGATAGGGCGGCCTGGATCAGAAGATAGTGCCGAGACAGGATACCTGTAAAGGACAAAAACCTGTTTTGTTAGATCTTTTCAGAAGTATTTTTTGAAAATACAGGATTTATGTTTTCCTGCACTGGCCTCTTCGCGGGCTCGCCCGCTCCCACAGGGTTACCCGCAGCCCCTGGGCCTGCGCCGTGGCCGGCACAGGAAAAACACCCATAAAAAAACCCCGGCACATGGCCAGGGTTTTCGTGAAACAGGCAGCTATTTCAGCGTGCGTATGTCATCAGCACGTCCGCAGCAGTTTGGCTGTCCACACCCATCATCACGCTCAGGGCAGTGACGGTGAGGATGGAGAAGCCGAACACCTTGCGCGCCCACTTGCTGTCGTCCTCGGCCTTGTAGCCACCCCAGGCCATGTACAGCCAGTACAGGCCCATGGCAGCTGCCACGGCCAGGTAGCCGAGGCCGGCGTAACCGCCGAGGGTGAGCATCAAGGTAGCGAGCACGAAAGCCAGTACGTACAGCACGATCTGCTTCTTCGCCGCCAGAATGCCGCGCGCCACCGGTAGCACCGGAATGTTGGCAGCGCTGTAATCCTTGAAGCGGAAGATGGCAATGGCAAAGCTGTGCGGCATTTGCCACAGGCTGAACATCACCAGCAGGGTTACCGCAGCCAGGTCGAAGCTGTTGCTCACGGCGCAGTAGCCGATCACCGGGGGCATGGCACCCGACAGGCTGCCGACCAAGGTGCCGTGCACCGACTTGCGCTTCAGCCACAGGCTGTAGAAGCCGACGTAGACGACGAACCCTACTGCTGCGCAGAACGCCGACAGCGGGTTGGCCTGGACATACAGCAGGCTGAAACCCGCCACCCCAAGCAGGGTGGCGTAGATCAGCGCGAGGGGCAGCGACATGCCGCCCTGAACCATCACGCGGTTCTTGGTGCGCTCCATCTTGTGGTCGATGTCACGGTCGATGCAGTTGTTGAACACGCATCCGGACGCTACCACCAGCGAAGTACCGATCACCGCCGCCAGGAACAGGGCGAAATCCACATGGCCCTTCGAGGCAAGGAAGAAACCGCCTGCCACGGAAAGCACGTTACCGAAAATGATCCCCGGTTTGGTGATTTGGATAAAGTGCTTAACGGACATGCAGTCTTACCTCACTTGGCCAGCATTTCGAAGTGGATGCTGAACATGATCCACAGCGACAGGCCGACCAGCAGTGCGATCACCAGCGTGGTGAACAGGAACGTCGATACGTTGTTGCGTTGCTCTTTCGAGCGGTCCATGTGCAGGAAGTACACCAGGTGCACAACCACCTGGATCACGGCCATGGCAACGATGATCAGAACGGTCAGGTTCTTCGGCAGGCTGGCGGTCATGGCCAGGCCGAACGGGATCGCGGTCAGGATGATCGACAGTACGAAACCGATCATGTACGACTTGACGCTGCCGTGATTACCTTCGTGATGAGTGTCGTGTGCGTTAGCCATTACAGAACCCCCAGCAGGTAAACGACGGTGAATACGCAGATCCAGACCACGTCCAGGAAGTGCCAGAACAGGCTCAGGCAGCTCATGCGGGTCTTGGCGGTCGGCGTGATGCCGTGCTTGTTGATCTGGTACATCATGATTGCCATCCAGATCAGACCAGCAGTCACGTGCAGGCCGTGGGTACCTACCAGGGCAAAGAAGCCCGACAGGAAGCCACTGCGCTGCGGGCCGAAGCCCTCGCCGATCAGGTGATGGAATTCATAGATTTCCATCGCGATGAAGCCTGCACCGAACAGGAAGGTCACAGCCAACCAGCCCAGCACACCTGCTTTCTTGCCATCGAACATCTTCAGCATGGCGAAGCCGAAGGTGATCGAGGACAGCAGCAGGAACAGCGTTTCAACAGCTACGAAGTCGAGCTGGAAGATGTCGTGACCCGACGGGCCGCCGGCAAAACTGCCGGACAGCACCGCGTAGGTGGCGAAGAGCGACGCAAACAGGATGCAGTCGGTCATCAGGTACAGCCAGAAACCCAGTACGGTCATCTGGCCCGAGTCGTGGTGGTGGTCGTCATGCCCATGGTCGTGACCATGAGCTGCGCCGCCGTGCATTACTTGACTGGACATTGATTACACCCGCTCAAACGATTCGACACGTGCGCCGGCAGGCAGAGCACCTGCTTTGGCCAGCGCTTTCATACGCTCGCCTTCGATGCGCGCCACTTCTTCGGCCGGAACCATGTAGCCCTGGTCGTCACGTGCAGCGTGGCGAACGAAGACCGCGATGGTTGCAACCAGGCTCGCGCCCACCAGCCACCAGATGTGCCAGATGAAAGCGAAGCCGAAGACGGTCAGGAACAGGCCCATGAACAGACCGGTAGCAGTGTTGCTCGGCATGTGGATGGCTTCGTACTTGGCCGGAACCTTGTACGCAACGCCTTCTTCCTTGGCTTCGTGCCAGCAGTCCAGGCCAACTTTCTCAGGCATGTGAGCGAAGTTGTAGAACGGAGGTGGCGAAGAAGTCGACCATTCCAGGGTACGGCCGCCCCATGGGTCGCCGGTCACGTCCAGGTTCTGGTTGCGGTCGCGGACCGAAACGTACAGCTGGATCAGCTGGCAAGCGATACCGAACAGGATCAGCACGGCGCCGACAACGGCTACGTACAGGTAGGGTTCCCACAGTGGGTTGTCGGAGTGGTTCAGACGACGGGTCATGCCCATGAAGCCCAGGGCGTACAGCGGCATGAACGCAACGTAGAAGCCCGACAGCCAGAACCAGAAGGCAGCTTTGCCCCACTTCTCGTTCAGGGTAAAGCCGAAGGCTTTCGGGAACCAGAAGGCGAAGCCGGCGATGTAGCCGAATACCGCGCCACCGATGATCACGTTGTGGAAGTGCGCAATAACGAACAGGCTGTTGTGCAGAACGAAGTCAGCACCTGGAACGGCCAGCAGTACGCCGGTCATGCCACCGATGGAGAAGGTGACCATGAAGCCCAGGGTCCAGAGCATCGGCGGGGTGAAGCGCACGCGGCCCTGGTACATGGTGAACAGCCAGTTGAACAGCTTCACACCGGTCGGGATGGAGATCAGCATCGTCGCCAGGCCGAAGAAGGTGTTGACGCTGGCGCCGGCACCCATGGTGAAGAAGTGGTGCAGCCATACCGCAAAGCCAAGGATGGCGATCGCGCCCGATGCGTAGATCATCGAGTGGTGGCCGAACAGGCGTTTGCCAGAGAACGTCGAAGTCACTTCCGAGAACACGCCGAAGGCCGGCAGGATCAGGATGTAAACCTCAGGGTGACCCCACGCCCAGAACAGGTTGACGTACATCATCGGGTTCCCACCAAGCTCGTTGGTGAAAATGTGGAAGTCCAGATAACGGTCAACAGTCAGCAGCGCGAGTGCAGCAGTCAGGATCGGGAACGATGCAACGATCAGGACGTTGGCCCAGGTGCAGGTCCAGGTGAAGATCGGCATGTCCATCAGCTTCATGCCAGGTGCGCGCATCTTCATCACGGTGACGAGGAAGTTCACGCCGGTAAGCGTCGTACCCAATCCGGATAGCTGTAGCGCCCAGATGTAGTAATCGACACCTACCCCAGGGCTGTACTGGATGCCTGCGAGCGGCGGATAGGCAACCCAGCCGGTCTTGGCGAATTCACCAACGCCCAGCGAGATGTTGACCAGCAGCACGCCTGCCAGCAGCAGGTAGAAGCTCAGGGAGTTCAGGAACGGGAAGGCAACGTCACGTGCACCGATCTGCAGAGGAACCGCCAGGTTCATCAGGCCGGTGAAGAACGGCATCGCCATGAAGATGATCATGATCACACCGTGGGCGGTGAAGATCTGGTCATAGTGTTCAGGCGGCAGGTAGCCTTCGGAGCCACCGGTTGCGGCAGCCAGCTGGGTACGCATCATGATGGCGTCGGCAAAGCCGCGCAGCAGCATGACCATCGCGACGATGATGTACATCACGCCGATCTTTTTGTGGTCGACAGTAGTCAGCCACTCGCTCCACAAGTAGGTCCACTTGCGGAAATAGGTGATAAGACCGACGACAGCGATACCGCCGAGCGCGATCATGGCAAGCGTCACCATGACTATCGGCTCGTGATAGGGTATCGCCTCCAGGCTTAATTTACCGAACATCTCTTACTCCTCTGCACCGGCAGCTGGTTGCATACTCGATTCCACACCCTTGGTTGTGGCCAGATCTTTGCTGCCAGCTTCTTCGTGGCTACGGCCGCGGTTCATGCCTTCGTACTTGTCTACGATCAGCTGGAACTGCTCTGGCGATGCCTCGCTATACAGCGCGACTGGGTTGTTTTCGCTTGGTTTGGCCAAGGCTTCGTATTCGGCCTTGTCCAGATTCTTCGGCGACTGCTTGACCTCGGCGACCCACTTGTCGAAGTCTTCCTGGGAAGTGGCAGTAGCCTTGAATTTCATGCCGGTGAAGCCAGCACCGCTGTAGTTGGCGCTGATACCGTCGAATTCGCCGTTTTCGTTGGCGATCAGGTGCAGCTTGGTGGTCATGCCGGCCATGGCGTAGATCTGGCCGCCCAGGCCCGGGATGAAGAACGAGTTCATCACGGCGTCGGAGGTGACGCGGAAGTTGACCGGGGTGTTAGCCGGGAAGACGATCTTGTTGACCGTGGCAATGCCCTGCTCCGGGTAGATGAACAGCCACTTCCAGTCCAGCGCGACCACGTCGATCTGTACCGGCTTGACGTCGGAGTCCAGCGGACGGTACGGATCCAGCTTGTGGGTGGACTTGTAGGTGACGTAACCCAGGGCGATGATGATCAGGATCGGGATGATCCACACCGCGGCCTCGATCTTGGTCGAGTGCGACCAGTCAGGGGTGTAGGTGGCAGCCTTGTTGGAAGCACGGTACTTCCAGGCGAACGCCAGGGTCATGATGATGACGGGCACCACCACCAGCAGCATAAGCCCGGTAGCGATCAGGATCAGGTTCTTTTGCTCAATGCCGACCTGGCCCTTCGGGTCGAGCAGGGTCCAGTTGCACCCACTGAGTAAAAGCATGCCTAAAAAGGGCAATATGCCAAACAGTCTGGGGTAACGCTTTTTACTCATCTCACGACCTCTAGATCAGCTTGCTTCAATGCAATTTGTGTTTTGGTAGCCAACACTTCGTCCTGCCAAGTGAGGCATGTCGCGCCCGTACTCGCTCCTGCCTGGGTCTGACTGCAGGACCTTGGCTCAAGCGGGTTAGCGGTGCTTTTGGTTTCGTAGGCAACAGGCCTGTACTTCAGACCAAGTCCATTTGGTGCGGGAAAACGCGGAGGGGGGTCCGCCCGGTATCGCCGTTGGGCGAAACTTGACGAAGTCAGCAAAAAGAAGCGCTGGGGCTTCCTTCAATCCTGCGACTCGCAAGCAGTGCCGAACGGGAATTGGGGGCGATTGTAGTTAGGTCGCCAACCCTTGACTATGACTTATTGAGCAACAGTCTTTTACAGAATCTGCAACAATGGCGACTGATTATTCAACTTCGCGACAGTTTGTCGCACCCCGCTTGCCAGGCCTCAAAGCCGCATGCTGCAAGGCTTTGAGATTGATCCAGATCAAGCGGGCGGCAACTTTTCCCTGTTCTCGCGGCCTGTAAAAGACCCCACGCAAATCGGGACTTTTGTCTAAGCCTGGCGGCGGTTTCGGTAGATGCCAAGCGGCACCAGCACAGCGGTCAGAACGAAGGCTACCAACGCCCATTGCGCCAGCGACAAACCGAGGATCGGCGGGTATGGCGTGCTGCAGAAGCCGTCGACCTGGAATGCCAAGGGCCACAGCTTGGCCAGCGGCAGGTCATCGACGATCGGCTGGAGCGTATCGATACCACAACTGACCATCGGGTTGGCGAGTATATACACATGGTTGCCAGCCGCAATCATTCCGCCAATGGCACTGAGCACGACCAGGGCCTCGAAGAAGGTCAGGCTACGGCGCCCGGGCATGGCCGCCGCGATGAACGCGAACACGGCAATGAACAGCAGTGCGTAGCGCTGCAGGATGCACAACGGGCACGGCGCCTCGCCCAGTACCACCTGCATGTAGAGCGCGCCGCCGATCAGCGAAATGCAGATCAGGCCCAGCAGCACCAGAAAGCGCCGTTCCCGATTCAGGCGCGATGTTTGTTCGTTCATTACCGGTTCCTTCGATGGAAAGTGGCAGCGTGGTCCGCCTGCCCTGGCGCAAGTCTACACGCTGAGCGGGGCCTGTGAGCGTGCCGAGGAAGCGGCGTGATAGCACTGCGCAGGGCTATCCGGTGTGGCTGAGACCGGCCAGAACGAGGTCGGTTCAACGGCGGGCGGCAAAAAACCAGCGCCCGGGCGCCGCGCAGGGGCAAGCCCCTCGACACCCGGGAGTGAAGGATACCGTGATTAAAGGATGATTAAGAATGAAAGCGGCGCTGGTGCTTTCATCTTTCCTTTATATATAGGCACAAAGGTGTGATGCGTGGCATGCCGCTGGAAATGCATAAGGCTGGACCGGCCCTATCGCCGGCAAGCCGGCTCCCACAAGGAACATTACAAGCCCCAAAACCTGCTCAGTCCCCGTGGGAGCCGGCTTGCCGGCGATAGGGCCGGTACGGCCACTCCATCACTCCAGCGCCGCCGCCGGCCCGAAGAACTCGTAGCGGCTCTGCTGTTCCGGCACGCCCAGGCCCTTGAGCTGACGCTTGACCGCCGCCATGAAGCCCTTCGGCCCAAGGAAGTACGCATCCACGTCCCGTTCACGCGGCAGCCACTCGGCCAGCAGGTCTTCGCTCAGCACGCCCACGGCATCGGCCGCATCACCATCCGGCTCGGCATAGCAGTAGAAGCGCTTGAGCTGCGGGTGGCGCGCCGCCAGGCCATCGATCCAGTCACGGAAGGCATGCACCGCACCATTGCGTGCGCAGTGAATGAAATGCACCTGACGCCCGGTGTGCAGGGCGGCCTGCAGCATCGCCAGGGTCGGGGTAATGCCCACACCGCCACTGATCAGTACCAGCGGCTTGGCACTGGCAGCCAGGGTGAAGTCACCTGCTGGCGGGAACAGTTGCAGGGTATCGCCAACCTGCAACTGGTCATGCAGGTAGTTGGACACCTTGCCGCCCGCCTCGCGCTTGACGCTGATGCGGTACTCCTTGCCGTCGCACAACGCCGACAGCGAATAGTTGCGGCGCTGTTCGGCACCGTCGATGTTCAGTTTCAGGCCAATGTACTGCCCGGGCTCGGCCTTGAGCACCGGTTTGCCGTCTACAGGGGCGAAGTAGAACGAAACGATTTCGCTGCTTTCCTGTTCGCGGCGCACCAGGCGGAACTCGCGGGTCCCGCGCCAGCCACCTTCGGCCGCTTCCTTTTGCTGGTAAAGGTTTTCTTCGGCACCGATCAGGATGTCGGCCAACTGACCATAGGCAGCGCCCCAAGCCTCGATCACCGCCGGGGTGGCAATGTCCTTGCCCAGCACTTCCTCGATGGCGCGCAACAGGCAACTGCCGACGATCGGGTAGTGCTCCGGCAGAATCTGCAAGGCGACGTGCTTGTTGATGATCTGCCCGACCAGGCCGCCGAGTTGCTCCAGCTGGTCGATGTGGCGAGCATACATCAGCACGCCGTTGGCCAGCGCGCGCGGCTGGTCGCCGCTGGCCTGGTGGGCCTGGTTGAACAGCGGACGCACCTCGGGGTACTCGCTGAGCATCATCTTGTAGAAGTGAGTGGTCAGCGCTTCCCCGCCGCTTTCCAGCAGTGGGACTGTGGCCTTGATGATCGCACGTTGGTCGGCATTGAGCATTGCGGTGACTCCTGGGCCTAGGGCTTCAAATGATGCCTAGGTCATTACACCAATCATGCCAACTTAAATTTCCAATTAAATCAGACACTTGAGACCAACCATGTCAAAAAGACGCAGTAGGCCGTATAGTCATAAAGACCTACTGGAGTCCATATGACCACAAAGCCTTTGCTCACCACGTTGCTGCCACTGGTCAGTGACCTGTCCCGCGAATTGCCCGACCAGGAGCGCTATCGCCGCCTGTTGCAGGCCATGCGCAGCCTGCTGCCATGCGATGCCGCCGCGCTGCTGCGCCTGGACGGCGAATGGCTGGTACCGCTGGCCGTGGACGGGCTGAGCCCCGATACCCTCGGCCGGCGGTTCCGGGTGAGCGAACACCCGCGCTTCCAGATCCTGCTCAGCCGCCCCGAGCCCACCCGCTTCGCCAGCGATTCCGAGCTGCCCGACCCCTATGATGGCCTGGTGACCGCCGTCGCGGCCTCGCTCGAAGTTCACGACTGCATGGGCTGCCCGTTGATGGTCGATGAGCGCCCATGGGGCCTGGTCACCCTCGATGCGCTGACCCCGGGGCAGTTCCAGAGCCTGGAGCTGGACGCCCTGCAAGCGTTCGCCAGTCTGGCCGCCGCGACCGTAACCGTGGCCGAGCGTATCCACCACCTGGCCCTGCGTGCCGAAGACGAACATCACCGCGCCGAAATCTACCGCCAGGCCAGTGGCCAGCACCAGGAGCTGATCGGCCAAAGCCCGGCCCACAAACGCCTGGTGGAAGAGATCCGCCTGGTCGGTGGCAGCGACCTGACGGTACTGATCACCGGCGAAACCGGTGTTGGCAAGGAGTTGGTGGCGCAGGCCCTGCACCAGGCCAGTAGCCGCGCCAACCAGCCGCTGGTCAGCCTCAATTGCGCAGCCCTGCCGGACACCCTGGTGGAAAGTGAGCTGTTCGGCCATGTGCGCGGGGCCTTCACCGGCGCGCACGGCGAGCGCCGCGGCAAGTTTGAACTGGCCAACGGCGGCACGCTGTTCCTCGACGAAGTCGGCGAACTGCCGCTGACCGTGCAGGCCAAGCTGCTGCGCGTTTTGCAAAGCGGTCAGTTGCAACGCCTGGGGTCGGACCGCGAGCACCGCGTGGACGTGCGCCTGATCGCCGCCACCAACCGTGACCTGGCGGCCGAAGTGCGCAACGGCAACTTCCGCGCCGACTTCTATCACCGCCTCAGCGTGTACCCGCTGCAGGTACCGCCACTGCGCGAACGTGGGCGTGATGTGCTGCTATTGGCCGGCTACTTCCTCGAACAGAACCGTTCGCGCCTGGGCCTGAACAGCCTGCGCCTGAGCAGTGAGGCCCAGGCCGCGCTGCTGGCGTATGCCTGGCCTGGCAACGTGCGCGAACTGGAACACCTGATCGGCCGTTCAGCGCTCAAGGCGCTGGGCCAACACCCCGACCGGCCACGTATCCTGACCCTTGAGGCCAGCGACCTGGACGTGCGTACAACGGCACCGGCGGCCGCAGCCACGCCCCTCCCTGCCCCGCCGCTGTCGGTAGCCAACCTGCCCGAGGGTGGCCTGCGCGAGGCCGTCGACAGCTACCAGCGCCAGGTGATCGAAGCGTGCCTGCAACGGCATCAGGACAACTGGGCGGCAGCGGCGCGCGAGCTGGGTCTGGACCGTGCCAACCTCAGCCGCTTGGCCCGTCGGCTGGGGCTTCGCTGAGGTTTATCTACAAAAGGATTAACCCAGAAAGCCATCTGGTTGCTTCCCGCCTGGCTGCTATATCTCCCTAACCACCCCACTCTCGGCTGCCTGGTCGAGGCTGTGCGTAACACCCCTGCACGGGTCCTGTTACTGCGGTTGTAGCCCGATAACGGGCTGGGGGATCCGGACACCAGCAGGGAGCATCCATGGACAACATCGTCGTCGCCGATAAGCAAACTGAAGTCGCCACTCAGAGCGCCTGGGGCAATATCAATCTCAAAGGGCCAGGCGTCGTGCAGATGCCCGTGGCTCCCGATCAGCTGGCCACCGTCACCCAGCGCGGGCAGGACTTGGTCCTCACCCTGAAGTCCGGGGAAAAAATCACCATCGGCAATTTCTTCGCAGTGGACCAGGCCGGTGTCGGCAGCGACATTGTCTTCGTTGGCGAGGACGGCACCCTGTGGCACGCCCAGTACAATGCGGCGGCATTCGAGGGCTTCACCTTCGAAGACGTAAACTCCCTGGATGAGCTGGTTGCAGGCCTGGGTACCGCTGGCAGCGCCATGCCTACCTGGGCGATTGCCGGGCTCAGCCTGCTCGGTGCCGGCGGTGCGGCGGCGGCGGCCGGCAGCGGGGGTGGCGGTGGCGGGGGTGGCGCCGACCCGGACACCACCCCACCGGCCACGCCCATCGACCTGCTGGTATCGCCCGATGGCCTGCGCCTGACCGGCCGTGCCGAAGCCGGCTCGACGGTAACCGTACGCGGGGCCGACGGCGCAGTGCTGGGCACTGCCGTAGCCGGCGCCGACGGCCAGTTCAGCATCACCCTGCAACCTGCGCAAACCGGTGGTCAGGCCCTGGAGGTCAGTGCCAGCGACGCCGCCGGCAATGTTTCACCGCCGGCCAGCATCAACGCGCCAGATATCGACACGCCCGACACCACGGCCCCTGACCAGCCGAGTGACCTGGCCCTTGCCAATGGCGTTACCCTCAGCGGTCGCGGCGAGCCGGGTGCCACCTTGCAGGTGCGCGATACTGCCGGTAACCTGATTGGCAGCGGCGTGGTCAACGCCGACGGCACTTTCAGCCTCACGCTTTCCCCCGCACAAGCCAACGGTGAAGCCCTGGACATACGCCAGGTAGATGCCGCCGGCAACAGCTCGACACCCTTGGTGTTCACAGCCCCGGATATCACCGCCCCGGCTGCACCGAGCGCACTGGTGGTCAGCCAGGACGGTACGGTACTCACTGGCCGTGCCGAACCCGGCAGCACCATACGTATCCTCGCCGCCGACGGCAGCCAGCTGGGCACCGCAGTGGTCGGCGCCACGGGCGTATTCAGCATTAACCTCAGCCCGGCGCAAGTGGATGGCCAAACACTGCAAGCCACGGCCACCGACGCAGCTGGCAACACCTCTACCGCCAGTTCGGTGACCGCGCCGAGCGTCGACGGCGGCGACACCACCCCACCGCAAGCACCCAGCGACCTGGCCATCGGCCTGGCCGGCAGCCAGCTCAGCGGCCGTGGCGAAGCCGGCAGCACCGTGCAGGTGCGTGATGCCGCAGGCACGGTCATCGCGACCGGCACCGTCGGCGCGGATGGCACCTTCGTCATTAGCCTGGACCCGGCCGTCAAGGATGGCAGCACCCTGCAAGTCACCCTCACCGACGCTGCCGGCAACGTGTCGCAGCCAGGCGCAGTGACGTCACCCGACCTGCTGCCACCGGCACAGCCCACCGACCTGACACTGGCGGACGGGGTGACCTTCACCGGCCGCGGCGAACCGGGGGCTACCGTACAGGTGCGCGACGCTGCCGGTAACCTGCTCGGCTCGGCCGTGGTCAACCAGGACGGAACGTTCAGCCTCAGCCTGTCCCCTGCCCAGGCCAACGGTGAAGCGCTTGACGTACGCCTGGTCGACGCCGCCGGCAACAGCTCGCCCCCCCTGCAATTCAACGCCCCGGACATTACTGCGCCGGATGCCGTCAGCGATATCCTGGTCGGTGCGGGCGGCACCCGCCTCAGTGGCCATGGTGAAGCCGGGGCTTCTGTGGAAGTGCGGGATGCCGACGGCAACCTGCTGGGTCGTGGCGTGGTCACGGCCAACGGCACCTTCCTGATCGACCTCGACCCGGCCGTGCAACCCGGCGACCAGCTGACCCTGCTGCAAGTGGACCCCAGCGGCAATGCTTCGGTGGCCGTCGAGTACGATGTACCCCTCACCACTGCCCCGGCCAGCCCCAGCGGGCTGGCCATCGATGCCGATGGCACTACCCTCACGGGCAGCGCCCCTGCCGGCAGCCGAGTGGAAGTACGCGATGCCAGCGGCACGCTGATTGGCAGCGCCGTAGCCAACGCCGACGGCAGCTTCAGTATCGAGCTCACCCCTGCCCAGGCCAACGGCGAACTGCTGAACGTACTGGCCCTCGATGCCGAGGGCGTGTCCTCCGTGCCCACCCAGATCACCGCGCCCGATATCACGGCACCCGCGGCACCTGCCGAGCTGGCCGTCAGTGCCGACGGCAGCGTGATCACCGGCCGCGCCGAACCCGGCAGCACCGTGCGCATCGTGGCTGCCGATGGTACCGAGCTGGGCAGCGCCGTGGTCGGCCCGACCGGGGCGTTCAGCATCGAGCTGGCCCCACCACAAACCGACGGTGAAGTGCTGCAAGCCACCGCCACCGATGCGGCGGGCAACACCTCAGCCACCAGCGCGGTGACCGCGCCGGACCTTGATGGGGTCGATACCACGCCACCAGCAGCGCCGACCGACCTGGCCATAGCGCTGGCCGGAAGCCAGCTGAGCGGGCGTGGCGAACCGGGCGCCAGCGTGCAAGTCCGTGATGCGGCCGGGAATATCCTGGCCACCGGCAGCGTAGGTGCCGACGGCAGCTTCACCATCACCCTGGACCCGCCGGTGAACGACGGCACTGCCCTGCAAGTGACCCTGACCGATGCTGCCGGCAACCAGTCGCCCCACGGCTCGGTCACCTCACCCGACCTGCAGCCACCTGCGCCGCCAACCGAATTGGCCCTGCTTGGTGGGGTCACTTTCAATGGCCGCGGCGAGCCCGGCGCCACCGTGCAGGTGCGCGACGCGGCTGGCACCCTTATCGGCAGCGGCGTGGTCGGTGCGGACGGGGCGTTCAGCCTGTCCTTGTCACCTGCCCAGGCCAATGGCGAGGCCCTGGATGTGCGCCTGGTCGATGCTGCTGGTAACAGCTCGACACCGCTGGAATTCACCGCACCCGACACCACGCCACCGGCTGCCGTAAGCAACATCGTGGTCGGCGCCGACGGCCTGGCACTGAGTGGGCGTGGTGAAGCCGGCGCCACCGTTGAAGTGCGAGATGCCGACGGCACCGTGATCGGCAGCGGCGTGGTCAGCGCTAACGGTACCTTCCTGATCGACCTCGAACCGGCCGTGCAGCCCGGCGCGCAACTGAGCCTGGTGCAGACCGACCCGAGTGGCAATGCCTCCGAGGCCTTGGAGTTCGCAGTGCCGACCACGCCTGCGCCCGCCAGCCCCAGCGACCTGGTGGTTGCCGAAGATGGCAGCAGCATCAGCGGCACCGCGCCGGCCGGCACCCGCGTGGAGGTCCATGATGCCAATGGCACGCTGCTTGGCAGTGGGGTTGCAGGCGACGATGGCAGCTTCACCGTCACCCTCGAACCCGCCCAGGCCAATGGCGAACTGCTGGACGTGGTGGCCATTGATGGCAGCGGTGCTTCGTCCCTGCCAGCCCAGATCTCCGCACCGGACATCACCCCACCGGTCACCCCCAGCGAGCTGGTGATCAGCGCCGACGGCAGCGTGCTCACCGGCCGCGCCGAAGCCGGCAGCACCGTACGCGTGCTGGCGGCCGACGGCACCACGGTGCTTGGCACCGCGGTAGTCGGTGCCACCGGCAGCTTCAGCATCACCCTCGACCCCGCCCAGGTAAACGGCGAGGTGCTGCAAGTTACCGCTACCGATAATGCCGGCAACGCTTCTGCGGCCGGCACCGTCACCGCCCCAGACATTGACGGTGGCGACAACACAGCACCACTGGCACCCACAGACCTGGTGATCGGCCTGGCCGGCGGCCAGCTGAGCGGTCGCGGCGAACCCGGCACCCGCGTGGAGGTGCGTGACGCCCAAGGTAATGTGCTGGCCAACGGCACGGTCAACCCGGATGGCAGCTTCGTCCTCACCCTGAGCCCGGCCGTCGACGACGGCAGCGCCCTGCAAGTGACCCTGACCGACGCTGCCGGCAACGTTTCGCAACCTGGCACGGTCACCGCACCGGACCTGCAGGCCCCGGCCCAGCCGACCGACCTGGCCCTGGCCGATGGCGTCACCTTCACTGGCCGTGGCGAACCTGGCGCCACCGTGCAGGTGCGCAATGCGGATGGCACCGTGATCGGTAGCGGCGTGGTCGGTGCGGACGGGGCGTTCAGCCTGTCCTTGTCACCTGCCCAGGCCAATGGCGAAGCCCTGGATGTGCGCCTGGTCGATGCTGCCGGCAACAGCTCGATGCCGCTGGCATTCACCGCACCCGACACCACGCCACCGGCGGCTGTGAGCGACATCGTGGTCGGCGCCGATGGCCTGGCGTTGAGTGGGCGTGGCGAAGCCGGCGCCACCGTTGAAGTGCGCGACGCCGACGGCACCGTGATCGGCAGCGGCGTGGTCGCTGCCAATGGCGTTTTCCTGATCGACCTGAATCCCGGCGCGCAGCCCGGCGCTCAGTTGAGCCTGGTGCAAACCGACCCGAGCGGTAATACCTCCGAAGCGCTGCAGTTCGAGGTGCCGGTCACCCCTGCCCCTGCCAGCCCGAGCGACTTGATAGTCGCCGAAGATGGCAGCAGCATCAGCGGCGCCGCGCCGGCCGGCAGCCGCGTGGAGGTCTACGGCGCCGACGGAACGCTGGTTGGCAGTGTGCAGGTTGGCCAGGACGGCACCTTCACGGTCATTCTCAACCCGGCCCAGGCCAATGGCGAACTGCTGGAGGTAGTGGCCATCGATGGCAGCGGTGCTTCGTCCCTTCCAGCCCAGGTCTCCGCACCGGACATCACCCCACCGGTCACCCCCAGCGAGCTGGTAATCAGCGCCGACGGCAGCGTGGTCACCGGCCGCGCAGAAGTTGGCAGCACCGTACGCGTGCTGGCGGCCGATGGCACCACTGTGCTTGGCACCGCGGTAGTCGGTGCCACCGGCAGCTTCAGCATTACCCTGGACCCCGCCCAGTTGAACGGCGAGGTGCTGCAAGTTACCGCTACCGATGCCGCCGGCAATGCTTCCACGGCCGGCACCGTCACCGCACCAGACATTGACGGTGGCGACAACACGCCACCGGAAGCCGCCACCAACCTGCTTGTCGGCCTGGCCGGTGCCCAGCTCAGCGGCCGCGGTGAAGCCGGTGCCAGCGTGCAAGTGCGCGACGCCCAGGGCAACGTGCTGGCAAATGGCACGGTCAACCCGGATGGCAGCTTCACCCTGGCCCTGGAACCTGCAGTCAAGGACGGCAGCACCTTGCAAGTGGTGCTGACCGACGCCGCCGGCAATGCCTCCGCCCCTGCGTCGGTGGTAACACCGGACCTGCAGGCGCCCGCGCAGCCCACCGGTCTGGCGCTGGTCGACGGCGTCACCCTCAGCGGTAGCGGCGAGCCAGGCGCCAGCGTGCAGGTGCGCAATGCCGCGGGCACCCTGCTGGGCAGCGCTCAGGTCAACGACGACGGCACGTTCAGCGTGACCCTGACCCCAGCACAGGCCAATGGCGAAGTGCTGGACATTCGCCTGGTGGATGCTGCCGGCAACATTTCCTCGCCACTGCAGTACCAGGCGCCAGACACCACTGCCCCGGCGCAGGTCAGCGATATCGTGGTCGGCGCCGATGGCCTGGCCTTGAGCGGGCGTGGCGAAGCCGGCGCTACCGTGCAGGTGCGCGACGCCAACGGCACCCTGATCGGCAGCGGCGTGGTGACCGCGAACGGCACCTTCCTGCTCGACCTCGACCCGCCCGCGTTGCCGGGTGAACGCCTGAGCCTGGTCCAGACCGACCCGAGCGGCAACGCCTCGCTGGCCCTGGACTATGACGTGCCGCTGGTAACCGTACCGCTCAGCCCAAGCGACCTGGTGGTCGCCGAAGACGGTACCAGCGTCAGTGGCTCGGCCCCCGTGGGCAGCCGCGTGGAAGTGCATGATGCCGAGGGTGCGCTGATCGGTAGCGTGGTGGTCGGCGCTGAAGGCACCTTCACCGTGGTCCTCAACCCGGCCCAGGCCAATGGCCAACTGCTGGATGTGGTAGCCATCGACAACAACGGCACTTCTTCGCTGCCGGTACAGGTCAGCGCACCAGACATCACGCCACCGGTGGCGCCTAGCGAACTGGCCATTACCGCCGACGGTACCGCCGTCAGCGGCCGTGCCGAACCTGGCAGCACCGTGCGCGTGCTGGCGGCCGATGGCAGCACCGTACTTGGCACTGTGGTGGTGGGCGCCAGTGGTGCGTTTGAAATCACCCTTAGCCCTGCCCAGGTGGCGGGAGAACAGTTGCAAGTGGTTGCCACCGACGCAGCCGGCAATGCCTCGCAGGCCGGCACCCTTACCGCACCGGTCATCGACAACGGCGGCGACACCACGCCACCAGAGCCGGCCACCAACCTGGCGATCAGCAATGACGGCCGCACCGTGTCCGGCCGCGGCGAAGCCGGCACCACCGTAGAGGTACGCAACGACCAAGGCCAACTGCTGGCCAGCGGCACCGTGCAGCAGGACGGCAGTTTCAACGTTACCCTGCCCACCCCGGTGGTGGATGGCTCGTCACTGCAAGTGACCTTGACCGATGCCGCTGGCAACGTGTCCAGCCCAAGCCCGCTGACCGCACCGGATCAGGTGGCGCCACTGCAACCCACCGACCTGGCGCTGGTCGATGGCGTCAGCCTGACCGGCAATGCCGAGGCCGGTACCCGGGTAGAGGTACGCGACGCTGCTGGCAACGTGATCGGCAGTACCCTCGCCGAAGCGGATGGCAGTTTCAGCCTCACCCTCGACCCGGCGCAGGCCAATGGCGAAACCGTCAGCGTGCGGGTGACCGACGCCGCAGGCAACACCTCGCTGCCGTTGAGCTACGTAACCCCGGACATCACCCCGCCCGGCATTATCAGCAATGTGGTGCTGGGTGCTGGCAGCCTGGTCGTTTCCGGCCGTGGTGAAGCGGGTGCCACGGTTGAAATCCGGGATGGCAATGGCAACGTGATCGGCACCGGGGTGGTCGCAGCGAATGGCACCTTCCTGATCGACCTCGACAGCCCACTGGCCGCAGGCGACGCCATTGCCTTGCAACAGACCGATGCCGCCGGCAACCCTTCGGTTGCCCTGACGGTCACCGTACCGGCCATTGCCGTGCCGGACAGCCCGACGGGGCTGGTGGTAGCTGCCGATGGCAGCGCCATCAGTGGTACGGCCCCGGCTGGCAGCCTGGTGGAAGTGCGGGATGCCCAAGGCGGTGTGCTGGGTAGCGTGCAAGTCGGCAACGACGGCAGCTTCAACATCCCCCTCAGCCCTGCCCAGGCGAACGGCGAGCTGCTGGATGTGGTAGCCATCGACGCGGATGGCAACAGCTCACTGCCGACCCAGATCAGCGCACCGGACATCACCCCGCCCAACGAGGCCAGCGAGTTGCAACTGAGCAACGATGGCAGCGTATTGACCGGCCGTGGCGAACCCGGCACCCGCGTGCAGGTGGTGGACGCCCAGGGCAACGTACTGGGTAATGCCCAGGTGGGCGCCGATGGCGTGATCAGCGTGGTCCTGAACCCGGCGCAAACCGATGGCCAGGAGCTGGACGTGGTGCTGCGTGACGCCGCAGGCAACAGTTCGACCGCTACTGTCATCGCACCTGACCTGGATGGCCCGCTGCAACCGTCGGCGCTGGCCATCGACAGCGCCGGCATCCACCTCACCGGCCAGGGCCAGAGCGGCTCGCTGGTCACCGTGCGCGATGCCGACGGCAATGTACTGGGGACCGCCACCGTGGGCGGGGACGGGCGCTTCGACGTCACCCTCAACGCACCGCAGCGCAATGGCGAAAGCCTGACCGTGGAAGCCACCGACAGCCAAGGCAACAGTGCCGGGCCAGTGGACTTCACCGCACCAGACAGTACCCCGCCGCAAGCAGTGACCAACCCGGCCATCGATGGCGACGGCGTCATGGTCACCGGCAACGGTGAACCGGGTGCGACCGTGACCGTACGCGGGCCGGACGGCAGCGTACTGGGCAGCATCGTGGTAGGCGCCGGTGGTGCGTTCGAAATCAGCCTCGATACCCCGCAAACCAACGGTCAGGCCCTGACCGTCGAGCAGCGCGACGCCAGTGGCAACCTGTCGACCGCGGTCGATCTGTCGGCACCGGATACCCAGGCCCCCGACACACCCACCGGCCTGGTACTGGCGGGTGACGGTGGCAGCCTGAGCGGTAGCGGCGAGCCGGGGGCGCAGGTAACCGTGACCGGCGCCGGCGGCGCCGTGCTGGGCACTGCCACCGTACAAACGGACGGCAGCTTCCAGGTGACCATCGACCCACCGCAGCTCAATGGCCAGACCTTGGCCGTCACCCAGGCGGACGCGACCGGCAATACCTCCACCGCCGGCAGCGTCACCGCGCCGGATCTGGAAGCCCCGGTAGCCGCTGAAGGCCTGGGTATCAATGGCACGGGCACGGCACTCACCGGCCAGGCCGAACCAGGCAGTACCGTGCAGGTGCGCAACGGCGCTGGCGACCTGCTGGGCTCCGCGCAGGTGGAAGAGGACGGCAGCTTCAGCGTGCCCCTGGCCCCCGCCCAGACCAACGGCGAAACCGTGTCGGTGGTAGTGGTCGATGCTGGCGGCAACACGTCGCCATCCGTGGCGTTCACTGCCGACGACAGCACCGCACCGCAAGCACCGGGTGGCTTGACCATAAGCGCGGGCGGCGACACCGTTCAGGGTACGGGCGAAGCAGGCAGCACCGTCGAGGTACGCAACGCCGCCGGCGTCCTGCTGGGCAGCGTGGTGGTGCCGGTTGGCGGCAGCTTCACTGTCGCGGTCAGCCCGGCCCAGCTCGATGGCCAGGCGCTGCAGGTGACCTTGACCGATGTGGCGGGCAATGTCTCCGACAGCACCCCGATCACTGCACCCGACCTCACCCCGCCGGCCTTGCCCACCGGGGTGGTGGTCAGCGAAGACGGCAGCACGGTCAGCGGCAATGCACCGGGCGCTGATACCGTGACGGTGCGTGACGGCGCAGGCGTGGAAACCACGGTTGAAGTGAACCCCGACGGCAGCTTCAACGTGCCACTGCCAACCCCGCAGAACAACGGCGAAAGCGTGACCGTGATCGTCACCGACCCGGCGGGCAACAGCTCGGCACCGGTTACCGTTACCGCACCCGACACCACCGACCCGGAAGCTGCCAGCGGCGTGACTGTGAGCCCCGACGGCAGCAGCGTCGGCGGCACTGCAGAGCCGGGCAGCACCGTGGTCATCCGCAACCCGGACAACAGTGACCGTGGCACCACCACCGCAGGGCCGGATGGTACCTTCGTGGTGCCGGTCGACCCGCCGCTGGCCGCTGGCGAAGAGGTCAGCGTGGTGGTCATCGACCCGGCCGGCAATGAATCCGACGGTGTGACCCTGACTGGCCCGACCGGCAGCGAAGTGGCCACCCCGGCGGACCTGGCCATCAGCGCCGACGGCTTCGTGCTGACGGGCACCGGCACGGTGGGCGCGTTGATCACCGTGACATCCGCCGGCACCACGCTGGGCACGGCGACGGTGGGCAGCGATGGTGTCTTCCGGGTGTTCTTCAGCAACGCCCAGCTCAACGCACAGACCTTGCAGGTCAGCGCGCGGATCGGCGCCGACGGCCAGCCCTCGGTACCGGCCACCGTGGTCGCCAACGACACCACTGCACCAGAAGCCCCGAGCGCCACCATCGACCGCACCGGCAGCACGCTGACCGGCCAAGGCGAAGTGGGTGCCAACGTGCGGGTCACCGACGCCCAGGGGAATGTGCTGGGTAGCGGCGTGGTCGGCAGCAATGGCCTGTACAGCATCACTCTGTCGCCGGCGGCGGCCAACGGCCAGAACCTGATCGTCACCCAGGCCGATGCTGCGGGTAACGTGTCGCTGGCCGCCAGCCTGCAGGCACCCGACCTGCAGGCCCCAGCCGCCGCCAGCAACCTCAGCCTGAACGCTGCCGCCACCGTGGTCAGCGGCCAGGGCGAAGCCGGTGCCAGTGTCACTGTGCGCGATGCCAGTGGCGCCATCTTAGCTACCGGCACCGTCAACCAAAGCGGCCAGTTCCAGATCACCCTGCCCAGCGCGCAAGTCAGCGGCAGCCCGCTGCAGGTCACCCTCAGTGATGCCGCAGGCAACGTATCTGGCCCCGCCAGCCTGGCTACCCCGGATCGCACGCCACCTGCCGCCATTGCCGACCCGCTGCTCAGTGCCGACGGCAGGCAGCTTTCCGGTAGCGGTGAAGTGGGCGCTACGGTACAGGTCAGCAATGCCGCCGGGACCGTGCTGGGTAGCGCCACGGTGGGCGCCGATGGCCGCTTCACCGTGACGTTCGACACGCCGCAAAACAGCGGCCAGGCCATTGGTGTGACGCAAGTGGACGCCGCCGGCAATACCTCGCCAGCGGTGAACGTGGCCACGCCAGACCTGACCCCGCCTGCACCGCTGACCAATGTGGTGCTGAACAACAACGGCCTGACCCTCAGTGGCCTGGGCGAAGCCGGCGCCAGCGTGACCGTGCGCGGGCCTGACGGCACCATCATCGGCACCGGCCTGGTCGCGGCCAACGGCAGCTTCAGCCTGACCTTGACCACTGCCCAGCTCAACGCCCAGCAACTGAGCGTGACCCAGACCGATGCCGGCAACAACACCTCCAGCGCCGTGGCGGTGACCGCACCGGACTTCACCCCGCCAGCAGCACCCACGGCACTGGCCCTGTCGGCGACCGGGCTGCAACTGACCGGTAACGCCGAAGCCGGCAGCACCGTGACCGTGCGCGATGCCGGCGGCAGTGTGCTGGGCAGCGCGGTGGCCAGCAGCAATGGCACTTTCCAGGTCACGTTGAACAGTGCCCAGACCAACGGCCAGACCCTGCAGGTAACCGCCACCGATGCGGCGGGCAATGTATCGCCAGCGGCGCCGTACACGGCCGCCGATACCACGCCGCCCGCGGCGGTCAGTAACCTGGCGGTGTCTGCCGACGGCGCGACCCTTACCGGCCAGGGCGAAGCTGGTGCGACGGTCACCGTACGCGCCCCGGACGCGACCATACTGGGTACCGCAACCGTGGCCGCCGATGGCAGCTTCAGCGTGGCCTTGTCACCTGCGGCGCTCACCGGTGAACGCCTGGCCGTGGTGCAAACCGATGCCGCGCAAAACGCCTCGCCTGAGCAAAACGTGACTGCGCCAGGCATTCTGGCCCCCGCCGCGCCAGACAACCTGGTGCTGGCTGCAGACGGTCTATCGGTCACCGGCACCGCTACAGCGGGCAGCACGGTCACTGTTTACGGCCCCAACGGCGCGGTGTTAGGCAGCAGCCCGGTCGCCAACGACGGCACCTTCACCCAACCTGGGCAGTGCCCAGGCCAATGGCGAAGTGCTGCATGTGAGCGCAATGGCCAGCGATGGCAGCCTGTCGCTGCCGGCCACCTTGCAGGCGCCGGACACTACGGCGCCACAACCGCTCAGCAACCTGGTGCTGTCCAGCGACGGCCTGGTCCTGACCGGGCGCGGCGAACCAGGCGCCACCGTTACCGTGGTCGGTGAAGGCGGTATCGACCTGGGCACGGCAGTGGTCGATGCCAATGGCAACTTCAGCGCCACCCTGGGCAGCGTGCAGCTCAACGGCGAACAGCTCAGCGCCAGCCAGGCCGATGCGGCCGGCAACGAGTCCAACAGCGTGAGCATCACTGCCCCCGATCGCGTGGCACCGGATGCCGCCGCAGACCTGGCATTCGCCGGGGGCGGCAGCCTGCTCAACGGTAGCGGCGAGGCCGGCGCCAGCGTGTGGGTAATGGCTGCCGATGGCAGCGTGCTGGGCACGGCCGTAGTGCGCGCCGACGGCAGCTTCCAGGTCGTGCTCGCCTCGCCGCAAGCCAACGGTCAGCCGCTACAGGTGCTTCTGACCGATGCGGCCGGCAACCAGTCGGCCGCCAGCACCATCACCGCGCCAGACACTACACCACCTGCGGCGCCGAGCGACCTGGCGGTTTCCGGCGATGGTGTCACCCTGACCGGCCGCGGCGAAGTCGGCGCCGAGGTCACCGTGACCGACCCGAGCGGCGCGCCGATCGGCAGCGCCATCGTCGATGCCAGCGGGCACTTCACCATTACCCTGGACCCGGCACTGGGCAATGCCGAGCTGCTCAGCTTCACCCAGGCCGACGCCGCCGGTAACGTGTCGGCAGCAGCGACCCTGCAGACCCCGGACTTCACCCCACCTGCCCCGCTCACCCAGGTGGCGATCAACGCCGACGGCAGTGTGGTCACTGGCCTGGGTGAGGCCGGCGCCACCGTGATCGTGAGCAACGCCGCCGGTAGCGTACTGGGAACCGCTACGGTGCTGGCCGACGGCAGCTTCAGCGTCGTGTTGTCGCCTGCACAAATCGACAACCAGGTGCTGTCGGTACTGCAGGCCGATCCGCCCGGCAACGTCAGCGCGCCCGTCAGCGTGCAGGCGCCGGACTTCACGCCCCCCGCGGCTGCAACCGAGTTGCGGCTCAATGCGGCAGGCGATGTGCTGACCGGGGTTGGCGAAGCGGGTACCACGGTGCGCGTCTATGTGGGTACAACGCAAATCGGCACCACCACGGTCGCTGCCGACGGCACCTTCAGCGTCGGCCTGGACACCGCCCAGCTCAATGGCCAGCAGGTGCAGGTAACCCTCACCGACGCCAGTGACAACGTGTCGCCGATCAGTACCGTCACGGCAGTCGACGTAACGCCGCCGGCCATCGTCATTGCCAGCATCAACGACAGCGGTACCCAATTGATCGGCACCGCCGAGGCCGGTACCCGGGTCACGGTGATAAACAACAACGGTGACCTGCTGGGCCAGGTGACGGTCGACCTGGATGGCACCTTCGTCCTCGATTTGAGCCAGCCTCAAATCAACGGCGAAACGCTGACCATCATTGCCCAGGACGCCACCGGCAACCCGTCGGCCCCCCTGGAGCTGAGCGCCCCCGACCTGACCGCACCGGTGCAGCCAAGCGACTTGCTGCTCAACCCGGCCGGCACATCGATGACCGGCACTGCCGAGGCCGGCACGCTGATCACCGTGCGTGGCCCGGACAACACCCTCGTGGGCCAGGTGGAGGTCGGTGCCGACGGGCGCTTCACCGTGCCCATCAGCCCGGCGCAGAACAATGGCCAGTTGCTCAGCGTGGTGTCTACCGATGACGCCGGCAACGTCTCGGTTGCTGCGCCCTACCAGGCCAACGACACCTCGCCACCTGACCTGGTGACCAACCTGGCAATCAACAACACCTTCAACGTGCTCACCGGCAAGGGCGAGGCCAATGCCACGGTCACCGTCAGCCTGGGCGGCAGCGTGCTAGGCACTGGGACGGTAGACGCCGCTGGCAACTTCCAGATCACCCTGACGCCGGCAGCAGGCTCGCTGGCAACGCTGGCCATCACGCAGTCCGACGGCATCAATACGTCGGCGGTGGCGACCTATGTCACACCGCTGGTGGCTCCGCCAGTACCGCCGACCAACGTGACGCTGGGCAGCGACGGCCTGACCTTGTCAGGTAACGCGCCCAGCGGCGTCGGCATCCGTGTGTACGATGCCGCAGGCAACCTGATCGGTACCGGTGGCGCGACATTGAACGGTACCTTTACGCTGACGCTCAACTCGGCGCAGCTCAACGGCGAGTACCTGCAGGTCACCGCCGTGGCCCTGGTGGGCGGCGAGTCGCAACCCACCTTCTTGCAGGCAGCCGATACCACCGCACCATCCGACCCGCTGGTGACCAGCCTGTCGACCAACGGCCTGGTGCTGAGCGGTACCGGCGAGGCCGGTGCCACGGTGACCGTGCGCGATGCCGGTGGCAACGTGCTCGGCAGCGCCGTGGTCAATGGCGGTGGCGTGTACGCCGTCAACCTCAACGCCGCGCAGCTCAATGGCCAGGTTTTGGCGGTGAGCCAGGCCGACGTTGCGGGCAATACGTCCGGCAGCACCCGCTACACCGCTGCCGACCTGCAACCGCCTGCGCTACCGACCAATGTCACCATCAACGGCGCAGGTACCGTGGTGACCGGTAATGGTGAAGCTGGCGCCACCGTCACCGTGCAAGGCGCCAACGGATCGGTGGGCAGTGGCGTGGTGCAAGCCGACGGCACCTTCAGCATCACCCTGACCACGCCACAGAACGACGGGCAATTGCTGGTGGTGCGCCAGGCGGACGCTGCGGGCAACCTGTCCAGCAGCGTCAACCTCAACGCCCCGGACACCACCCCGCCGGCGGCGCCGCTGGCCACCATCAATACCAACGGCACAATGGTCAGCGGCTCTGGCCAGGTTGGCAGCACGGTTACCGTGCGCAACAGTGCCGGGACCGTGCTGGGGACGGCAACCGTGGGCAGCACCGGCCTGTTCGTGGTCAGCCTGAATGCCGCGCAGATCGACAACCAGGCACTCAGCGTCACGCTCACCGACAGTGCCGGCAATGAGTCTACCGGTACCGCACTGACCGCCCCGGACCTGACCCCGCCGGCTGCGGCCGCCAACCTGGCGATCAGTGCCGACGGCAGCACCCTGACCGGTACCGGTGAAGTGGGCGCCACGGTGACCGTGCGCAGCGCCAGCGGCACCGTGCTGCAAACCGCCACCGTGCAAGCCGATGGCAGCTTTACCGTGACCCTGAGCCCCCCTCAGGACAACGGGCAGGTGCTTGCGGTGACACTGAGCGACCCACGCGGCAACGTGTCGGGCAACGCCAGCATCACTGCGCCGGATGTGGATGCCAACGCCCCGGTCATCGCCAGCGATAACCTCGCCACGGCGACGGTCGACCTGGCCGCGGTCACCGCCAGCAGGACCTACACCGACAGCTTCACCACCCTGTTGGCGGGGTTCACCAAGACCTACACCTGGACGGTAGCCGCCGGCACCACGGCCGACCCCACGCTGACCCTGACCACCAGCAGTGCACTGGCCCTGCTGGACAACACCACCTTCACCCTGCAGGTGAAGAATGCCAGCGGAACCTGGGTCACGCTGGCCACCGGTAACAGCCAGGGCTTGCTGGACCTGATCCTGTTGCCGTTGGGCCAAGGCCTGCGAGTCGACATCGGGGTGCTGCAGGCGGGCGATTACCGCCTGACGGTGGGCAGCGGCGGCATTGGCCTGATCACCAATGTCAGCACCTCGCTGGATATCACCTCCACCAGCCTGACCGAGTTCACCGGTACTGGCACAGCCACCTCTGGCAACGTCATCACCGACGTGGGCACCGATGGCGTGGTGGATGCGCGGGGCCCGGACAGCGCCGCGGTGCTGCAGGTGCTCAAAGGGGGCAGCTACGTCTCGGCCGGCAGTGCCACCACGGTGCAAGGCCTGTACGGCACGCTGGTGATCCGCGGCGACGGCAGCTACACCTACACGCCAAACGGCAGCCCCGCCAGCGTCGGCAAAGTGGATGTGTTCAGCTACCAGCTGGTGCACCCCAACGGCCTGTCCGACAGCGCCAATTTGTATGTGCGCATCGATAGCCCACAAGCCACGGAAGTCTGGAGCGACAGTAACTACGCGGCGCCAGCCACGGTACTTGACGCAGTCAACGACGTAGGCTTCAGCAACCTCACCCTGGCCAACCGGGTAGACACCAGCAGCAGTACGCTGGGCTCGTTGACCCTCCCGCTGATTGGCAGCCGCCAGGCCACTTACACCACTACAGTGGCTGCCGATACCACGGCTAACCTGCAAGTGGTACTCAATTCCGCCAACCTGCTGAGCCTGCTCAACGGCACCACCCTGGAACTGCTCAAGCTCAACCCGGCCACGGGCCAGTACGTGCTGGTGCAATCGGTAGGCGGTGGCTCGTTGATCAGCCTGTTGGGCGGGGGCGCAGGGTATACCTTCCAGAACCAGGGCGCCGGCACCTACCACGTACGGGTGACCGCCGGCGGCATTGGCCTGGCCAGCTCGATCACCACCAGTGTCAATGCCACCACCACGCACCTGAACGAGTTCGTGGTCAGTGGCGCCACGGCGGCCACCGGCAACCTGCTGGCGGACGATACCCTGGGTTCGGCACTGACCGTGCTGAGCGTACTGACCGCAGCCAACACCTACACCATACCCGGCTACAACGGGGTGAGCGTGGCGGGCACCTATGGCACCTTGCTGGTGCAGGCCGATGGCAGCTACACCTACACCCTCAACTCGGGGGTCAGCGCCGCAGCGGTCGGCCAGCACGATACCTTCACCTACGAGCTGACCCACCCTAACGGCAGTACCGACACGGCAACATTGACCATCAACCTGGACAATGCCGCTGGCCTGGTCAGCACCACGTCGCTGATGGCCGACAGCGGTGAAGAGGCAGTCGCCCTGGCCAGTGTCGCCGCTGTCAGCGATGTGGTTGCTGGCAGCGACGGCAACGACCACCTGGTGGGCAGCCAGGGCGGGCACATCACGCTTGAAGGTGGTGCCGGTGACGACACCCTGGTGATCGTCGACCAGAACTTCGCCAGCGTCGACGGTGGCACGGGTACCGACACCCTGCAATGGGGTGGCGGCGATGTCAGCATCGACCTGGGCAACCTGGTCGGCCGCGTGCATGGCATCGAGGCCATCGACCTCAACGACACCAGCGCGGTGGCCCTGACACTCAACCTGGCCGACGTGGTGGCCATCACTGAAACCGGCACCGACACGTTGATCATCAAGGGCGACAACCATGACTCGGTGCACATGACTGACAACTGGAACCTGGTCGGCAACCAGACCGCCAACGGGATCGACTATAACCAATACACTGCCCAGGAGGACCCGAGCCACCACCTGTGGGTACAGAACGGCATTCACGTCGTCTGAGGCCGCGGCAAACCCGCCGGGCAAACGCCCGGCGGCATGGACGACCAGCAGTAAGGGAACTATGTGAAGCGAAGCAGTCCGCTGTCACCGTTGTTGCTTGGAGCCTGCGGGCTCCTGGCCCTGAATCTCCAACCGGTTGCCCAGGCAGCCGATGATATAGACCCCCACCTGCGCCACATCGGGCCATCGCTGCTACGCGATGCGCCCGCGGCGGTGCCTGCGCGGCCACCGACCGGCATGGCCCCGGTCGCCAGTGGCGAGCGCCTGGGCCTGACCGAGGCGGTGTTGCAGGCCGCGCAATGGCACCCCAGCATCGCAGAAGCGATCGGCAACCTGTACAAACAGGGCGAAGGCATCAACGTCGCCCGCGCGGGTTACTACCCGCAGATTTCCGGCGGTATCCGCACCGGTTATGACACCGGCTACGGGGGCGATCGCAACAGCCAGGCCCTCAACCTGTCGCTCAAGCAGATGCTCTACGATTTCGGCAAGGTCGACAGCGCCGTCAACGCGGCGCAGGCCGCCGCCGCGCGGGCCCAGGCCAATATCCTGCTGGTGGTGGACGACCTGGCCCGTGACACTGCCTATGCCTGGATCGAAACCCGCCGCTACGAACAGTTGATGGCCATTGCCCGCGAGCAGATCCGCGGCGTGGGCGACATTGCCGGGATGGCTCGCCAGCGCAGCGACATGGGCGCCAGCACCCGCTCCGACGTGGTACAGGCCGAATCCCGCGTGGAAAGCGCCCGCGCCACCCTGGAGGAATATCAGTCGCAATACGAGCGCTGGCGCTCCACCCTGGCCGCGCTGATGGGCCGCGTGACCCCGCCGGCCCTGGCCGAGCAGTCGCCTGCGGCGTTGAACCAGGCCTGTAAGCGGCCTGCGCAAGGCGATGATCGCCTGCCGGCCGTGCTGATGGCCCTGGCCCAGCGTGCGCAAGGCCAGGCAGAGCTGGCCCAGGCCAAGGCCGAGGCCTACCCGACCGTGTCGCTGCAGCCCCAGGTCAACCATTACCTGGACAACGACTACAACCGCGATAACTCACGCATGGACCGCACCCAGGCGGGCATCTACCTCAACGTCGAGGTACCGATCTACCAAGGCGGTGCGATCAGCGCCCGCAGCCGCGCTGCCAGCCACGCCTTGAGCGCCGCCGACTCCGCCGAAGATGCCGCGCGCCTGCAGGCACGGCGTGGCCTGGCCGAGGCTCAGGCACAAACCTCCGGGCTGGGCCGCCGGCTGAGTTCGCTGGAAGCGCGCCAGGTCAGCATCCAGGAGGCTCGCATGCTCTATGGCCGCCAGTATCTGGACCTGGGCACACGGCCCCTGCTCGACCTGCTCAACGCCGAGCAGGAGATCTACCAGTCACGGTTCGAACTTGCCGGCACCCGCTCCGATCTGCTGCGCCTGGATGTCGACTGCCTGTACAACACCGGCGCGCTGCGCACGGCCTTTGGCCTTGAGGGGCGCAACCTGCAAGGTGTGGAGATCCAGCCATGAGCGATTCGATCAATGTAACCCTGCCCACCCAGCCAGCGGCAGCAGCGCCGGACGCGCCGCACCGGCCAGACCTGGGGCCGTGGCTGGAGGTGATGCTGCAGGTGGCGCACCACTACCGCCTGGACGTGTCGCCCCAGCGTATTCGCCTGGCGGCGGTGGAGGATGCCCGGCCGCTGGACGAAATTCTTCGCCACATGGCCCGCCAGGCCGGCCTGGCACTGCGCTTCGTGCGCTTCGATGCCAAGGGCCTCCGGCAATGGCGTACACCGCTGGTACTGGAGCTGGACGATGGCCAGTTGGCCGTGGTCGAGGCAGTCACCGAAGAAGATGACCTGGCGGTGGTGTTCGCCGGTGACCAGGGCCTGACCACACGCCTGCCCCGCGACACGCTCAAGGGCCGCATCACCCGGGTTGCGCTGTTGCGCCCGGCGCGACCACTGCGCGATGTGCGCACCGATGACTACACTGCCCCCTACGACCGCCACTGGTTCGCCCGTATCGTGCTGCGCGACCTGCGCCCCTATGGGCAGGTGATGGTCGCCTCGCTGGTGGCCAACGTGCTGGCGCTGGCCGGGGTGCTGTTTTCGATGCAGGTCTACGACCGTGTGATCCCTGCAGAATCGCTACCCACCTTGTACGTGCTGTTCGGCGGCGTGGTGCTGGCGCTGGTGTTCGACTTCAGCATGCGCCTGCTGCGCCTGAAGGTCACCGACCTGCTCGGCAAGCGCGCCGACCTGCGGGTGAGTGACCTGGTCTATGGCCATGCCTTGCGCCTGCGCAACTCGGTGCGGCCGAAGTCCACCGGCTCGTTCATTTCGCAACTGCGCGAGCTGGAGTCGATCCGCGATTTGATCACCTCCAGTACTGCCACGGCGTTGGCCGACCTGCCGTTCTTCCTGCTGTTCTTGTTCGTGTTCTGGCTGATCGGCGGCGTGCTGGTGTTCATTCCGCTGGTGGCGCTGCTGGCCATGCTGCTGCCCGGCTTGCTGGCGCAGCGGCGCCTGGCGCGGCTGGCCAACGCCTCGATGCGCGAGTCGGCGCTGCGTAACGCCATGCTGGTGGAAAGCATCCAGGGCCTGGACGAAATCAAGGCGCTGCAGGCCGAAGCACGCTTCGAGCGCCAGTGGAACCAGTACAACGCAGCCTGTGCGCACACCAACCTGCGCCTGCGCACGCTCACCAACGGCCTGGTGACCTGGACCCAGAACGTGCAAGGTGCCGTGTTTGCCGTGGTCATCGTGGTCGGTGCACCGATGGTGATCGCCGGCGACCTCACCACCGGTAGCCTGGTGGCGGCGTCGATGCTGTCGTCGCGGATGATGGCGCCGCTGGCCCAGCTGACCCATGTGCTGACCCGCTGGCAGCAGGCCAAGGTCGCCCTGCAAGGCCTGGACAAGCTGATGCAGTCGGCGGTCGACCACCCCGAAGGCGAAGCGCGCGTGCACCTGCCGGCAATCCGCGGTGAATACCGCCTGCGCCAGGCCAACTTCCGCTACAGCGAAGAATCCCCGCCGGTGCTCAACATTGGCCAACTGGATATTCAGCCGGGCGAACGCATTGCAGTGCTCGGCCGCAACGGCGCGGGCAAGTCCACCCTGCTGCAGGCGTTGGGCGGGGCCATGGACCTGGTACAGGGCGAGGTCAGCCTGGACGGCATCGCCCTGGCCCACCTCGACCCTGCCGACCTGCGCCGCGACGTAGGCTTGCTGCCGCAGTACGCGCGGCTGTTCCACGGCACCCTGCGGGAAAACCTGACCCTCGGTGCCGGCCAGGCCAGCGACCAGGAACTGGTGGCCGCGCTGGCTGCCACCGGGGCGCTGGACTTTGTCCGCCGCCTGCCCAAGGGCATGGACCACCTGATCCTCGAAGGCGGCCTGGGCCTGTCTGGCGGCCAGCGCCAGGCACTGGTGCTGTCGCGCCTGTTGGTGCGCCAGCCACAGGTGCTGCTGCTGGATGAACCTACGGCATCGCTGGACGACATGACCGAGCGCAAACTGCTGGATAACCTGGAGCGCTTCTGCCAGGGCCGCACGCTGGTGATCGCTACCCACCGCCTGAGCGTGCTGCAACGGGTCGAGCGCATTGTGGTGCTCGACGGTGGGCGCATCGTCATCGATGACACCCGCGATGCCGCATTGGCCAAACTGCAAGGAGCGCAGGCATGAGCAACCACGAACTCCCGGCGTCCTACCTGGACGGGCAGGACGACCAGGCCGTATTCCGCGCCGGGCGCCTCATCACCCTCAGCGCACTGATGCTGGCCGCGTTCCTGGCCTGGGCCGCCTGGTTCGAGGTGACCGAGGTTTCCACCGGTACCGGCAAGGTCATCCCTAGCTCCCGGGAGCAGGTGATCCAGTCGTTCGAAGGGGGCATCGTCGCGCAGATGAACGTGGCCGAAGGCGACCTGGTCGAGCGCGGCCAGGTGCTGGCCCAGCTTGACCCGACCAAGACCGCCTCCAGCGTGGGCGAAAGCGAGGCCAAGTACCGCGCCGCCAAGGCCAGCCAGGCCCGGCTGCAAGCCGAGGTGACCGGCAAGCCGCTGGCCTTCCCGGCCAGCCTGCGCGACTCGCCCGAGCTGATCGAAGCGGAAACGGCGCTGTACCAGACCCGCCGCCGTGGCCTGGAGCAGACCCTGGCAGGCATCGAGGATTCGCTGCGGCTGGTGCGCAGCGAGCTGAAGATCACCGAAAACCTGGCGAAAATGGGCGCCTCCAGCCGGGTCGAGGTCATCCGCCTGAACCGCCAGCGTTCGGAGCTTGAACTCAAAGCCAACGAGGCCCGGTCCGACTACCTGGTGCGCGCCCGGGAAGAGCTGGCCAAGGCCAGCGCCGAGGCCGACAGCCTGTCAGAGGTAATCCGCGGGCGCAGCGACTCGCTCACCCGCCTGACCCTGCGTTCGCCGGTGCGCGGCATCGTCAAGGACATCGAGGTGAACACCCTGGGCGGCGTGGTACAGCCCGGTGGCCAGGTGATGAAAATCGTGCCGATGGACGAGCGCCTGCTGATCGAAACCCGCATCGCCCCGCGCGACATTGCCTTCATCCACCCGGACCAGGCGGCCAAGGTCAAGATCAGTGCCTATGACTATTCGGTGTATGGCGGGCTGGATGGCAAGGTGGTGGGTATTTCGCCGGATACCTTGCAAGACGAGGTGAAACCGGAAATCTACTACTACCGCGTGTTCATCCGTACCGAGCAGGACAGCCTGAAGAACAAGGCCGGCAAGCACTTCGCGATTGTCCCGGGGATGATTGCCACGGTGGATATCCGCACTGGCGAAAAAACCATCCTCGATTACCTGATCAAACCGCTGAACCGGGCCAAGGAGGCCCTGCGCGAGCGGTAACTGGCCGGCAAGCCGGCTCCCACAGGCGCTGCATATCTTTTGGCAAACACCTGTCAGCTCAGATGTGATCCCTGTGGGAGATTCTATGGTTTCTGGCAAGGGTAGCCGGAGCATCTTCAGCGCCTGTGAGATCGAGCGCCGCCCGCGCGGCGCAATCGCGAGCTGCGCTCGCTCCTACGTTTGTTTCGGGCCAGTAACGCCTGTGACGGGCGCGCGCGGCCGCCTTGTTTGTACGGCGCGATATTGAGGCATGCACCAAGGCGTTCGCGCGCAAATCCCACAGGAATAATTGGCCCGAAACAAACGTAGGAGCGAGCGCAGCTCGCGATTGCGCCGCGCGGGCGGCGCTCGCTCTAACAGGCGCTGCCATACCTTGTGGCAAACACCTGTCAGCCCTAAGGCGATCCCTGTGGGCCGGCTTGCCGGCGATTAGGCCAGAACAGGCAATACAGACCTAAAGCCCGGCCCGACCAGGCCGATAACCGGTTATCCCCCCTGTTTCCCACCGAAGGTCACCATGGCCACGCAAAAAGCCCGCGCGGACTCCTTGTCGCTGCTGCTGTTCACCCTGCGCAGCGGCAAGCTGATGGCAATCAACCTGCTCAAGGTCAGCGAGATCATCCCCTGCCCGCCGCTGACCAAGCTGCCCGAGTCGCACCCCCACGTGAAAGGCGTAGCCACCTTGCGTGGCCATTCGTTGTCGGTCATCGACCTGTCCCGTGCCATCGGCGAGCAGCCGCTGGAGGACCCGCAAGGCGGTTGCCTGATCGTCACCGAGATCAGCCGTTCGCGCCAGGGCCTGCACGTGCAGGCCGTAAGCCGCATCGTGCATTGCCTGAGCACCGACATCAAACCGCCGCCCTATGCCTCGGGCAACCGCTCGTTCATCACCGGTGTTACCCGCGTCGACAACACCTTGGTGCAGGTGCTGGATATCGAGAAGGTCATCCACGGCATTGCCCCGCCTGCGCCAGAGCCAGCGCGCGGCTCAGTAAGCGCAGAAGACGCCAGCCTGCTGGCCGCCACCAATATCCTGGTGGTGGACGACAGCCAGGTGGCCCTGCAGCAGTCGGTGCACACCCTGCGCAACCTGGGCATCGAATGCCACACCGCGCGCAGCGCCAAGGACGCGATCAATGTGCTGCTGGAACTGCAAGGCACTGCACAGGAGATCAACGTGGTCGTCTCCGATATCGAAATGAGCGAGATGGATGGCTACGCCTTCACCCGAACCCTGCGTGAAACCCCCGACTTCCAGCACCTGTACGTGCTGCTGCACACCTCGCTGGACAGCGCCATGAGCAGCGAGAAGGCAACCCAGGCCGGGGCGAATGCCATCCTCACCAAGTTTTCCTCACCGGAGCTGACCGATTGTCTGGTGGTGGCAGCACGTGCCGTGGTGTTCGCCGAGCACTGATATATTCAGCGACAAACTCCCCGGCTTGCTGCCGGGGGCAAGTCGGGCATAATTCGGGCCCTCGCAAAAAATTTGCCGGAACCCGCCATGAAGTATCTCAGCTCCATCCTGATCGGCTGCGCCCTTTTCAGCGGTATCGCCCAGGCTTCCAGCAGCCAGGCCTGGAACACGCAGCGCCAGCAGATGCTCAAAGCCTGCCTGGCGGCCAGCCAGTTCAAGGACGCCCACGCCCGCGGCAAGCCCGCCGAATTCGATGACCAGGTAGGCATGAGTGCCTTGCTGGTCGAAGGTGTCTACCCGCAGAAGCACATGCAGCAGCGCACTGGCACCGAGCTGTGCCTGTACGACCGCCAACAGCAGCGTGCCTTCGTCAGCGAATGGAGCCCGCAAGCCAAGTGACCGCCACCTTGCGTTTTGGCTGCACCGGATGCGGCAAGTGCTGCAGCGGCCACCATGTCCCCCTGACCCTGGCCGAGGCAGGCCGCTGGGCACATGACGGCGGTCAGGTGGTTGTGCTGATCGAAGCCTTCGTCACCGATGGCCCGGGCATGCCGGTGGAGCAACGTGAGCATGTGCTGCGCCGGTCGTACCCGGTAGCCTGCGGCAATGGCCAGGCGCGGGTGTCGGTGACCTTTGCCGCGTTCAACCCCGGCCGCTGCCGCAACCTGGACGACAACGACCGCTGCAGCATCTATGAGCAACGGCCGTTGGTGTGCCGCATCTACCCGGTGGAAATCAACCCGCACCTCCCCCTGCGCCCAGAGGCCAAGGACTGCCCGCCAGAAGCCTGGCAGCAGGGGCCTGCGCTGCTTCACGGCACGCAACTGGTGGATGCCGGGCTGGAGGCATTGGTGCAGGCTTCGCGCCAGGCCGACCGTGACGACATTGGCGCCAAGGTGGCGGTGTGCCAGGCACTGGGCATGACCACCAGTGCGCTCAAGGGCAACGGGTTTACCGCCTACCTGCCGGACATGGGCGCGTTTGCCGGGGCGCTGGCGCAGGTGCCGGATGATGACGGTACACAGTGGACCTTGCATGTGGAGGATGAGACGCTGGCGGCGGGCTTGCAGGGGCATGGTTTGCACACCACCAACGAGCCCCCGGTGTATTACGCCTTTATCGGTTTCTAGCCCTGCAGGTGGTGGGCGCGGGTTCACCCGCGAGGGAGCAGACCGGGCAGCCGGTTATCTGAAACTGACACGGTTGTCAGCCAGCGGTCACGCTGCCGACCCGGTTCGGCGGCTATAAGATGGAATGACTGACCACCCTCCCCATTGGCCAAGGTGCCCGCACCAATGCGACGTCCGTTCCGCTCTGCCTTGCTTGCCGCCTTGGTACTGCTCATCCTGGTAGCAGCGGGAACTTGGTACACCCAGCGCCAGCCTGCCCCCGCCGCCCGCTCGCAAACGGCCATCCCGGTGCGGGTGGTAACCGTCGTCCAACGGGACGTACCCCGCTACGCCAGCGCCATCGGTTCGGTGCTGTCGCTGCACAGCGTCGAGGTGCGCCCGCAGGTCGAGGGGGTACTGACCCAGGTTCTGGTCAAGGAAGGCCAGTGGGTCAAGCAGGGCGACTTGCTCGCCACCCTCGACGACCGCGCCATACAGGCCCAGCTCGACCAGGCGCGCGCCCTGCTCGGCCAAAGCCAGGCGCAGATCCAGGTGGCGGCAGTGGACTTGCGGCGCTACCGCCTGCTCAGCCGCGATAACGGCGTGTCCAGGCAACAGCTCGACCAGCAACAGGCACTGGTCAACCAGTTGCAGGCCACCGTCAAAGGCAACCAGGCAGCCATCGCCAACGCCCAGGTGCAGTTGTCGTATACCCGGATCCGCTCGCCGGTGACTGGCCGGGTGGGCATTCGCAACGTCGACCCGGGCAACCTGGTACGCACCAGCGACACGCAAGGCTTGTTCAGCGTGACGCAGATCGACCCGATCGCCGTCGAGTTCGCCCTGCCCCAGCAAATGCTGCCAACCCTGCAACGCCTGCTCACGGCACCGGCACCTGCGCTGGTGCAGGCGTACATGGACGCTGACGGCGAACGCAGCCTGCTTGGCGAAGGCCACCTGGCGCTGATCGACAACCAGGTTTCCGCCACCACCGGCACCGTGCGGGTCAAAGCCGAATTCGACAACAAGGACGGCCGCCTGTGGCCGGGGCAACTGGTCACCGTCCGCCTGCGCACCGCCGTGCAAGAAAACGCCCTGGTGGTCCCGCCGCCGGTGGTGCAACGTGGGGTGGACGGGCACTTCGTCTACCGCCTGGACGGCGACAAGGTCACCAGCGTGCCGGTCAAGGTGCTGTACCAGGACAGCGAGCTGAACGTCATTGCCGGTGTCAAGCCGGGTGAGCGCCTGGTGCTCGATGGCCAGTCGCGGCTCAAGCCCGGTTCACGGGTAGAGGTCAGCCCCGATGCGCCTACAGCGCCGGCCATGGCAGACCAGCGGAGCCAGCCATGAACACGCGCAACGGTGTTTCGGCCTGGTGCATCGACCACCCCATCGCCACCTTGTTGCTGACCTTCGCCCTGGTGCTGTTGGGCGCCATCGCCTTCCCACGGCTGCCGGTCGCCCCCTTGCCCGAGGCCGATTTCCCCACCATTCAGGTGACCGCGCAACTGCCCGGCGCCAGCCCGGAAACCATGGCCTCGTCGGTGGCAACACCGCTGGAGGTGCAATTCAGTGCCATCCCCGGCATGACCCAGATGACCAGCAGCAGCGCGCTGGGCTCGACCACCCTGGTGCTGCAGTTCACCCTCGACAAGAACATCGACACGGCCGCGCAGGAAGTGCAGGCGGCGATCAACACCGCTACTGCGCGCCTGCCGCAAGACCTGCCCAACCCGCCCACCTGGCGCAAGGTAAACCCGGCCGACAGCCCGGTGCTGGTGATGACAGTCAGCTCCAGCCAGATGCCCGGCAACGACCTCAGCGACTACGCTGAAACCTTGCTGGCTCGGCAGTTGAGCCAGATCGAAGGGGTCGGCTTGATCAACATCACCGGGCAACTGCGCCCGGCGATCCGCGTGCAGGCGCAGCCGGAAAAACTCGCCGCCATCGGCCTGACCCTGGCCGACCTGCGCCAGGCCATTGCGCAAACCAGCCTGAACCTGGCCAAGGGCGCCCTGTACGGCGAACACAGCGTGTCGACCCTGGCCGCCAACGACCAGCTGTTCCACCCCGAGGACTACGCGCAACTGATCGTCTCATACCGCAACGGTAGCCCGGTGTACCTGCGAGACGTGGCCACGGTCGTCAGCGGCGCGGAAAACGCCTACGTCAAGGCCTGGTCCGGCGACCAGCCGGGGCTGAACCTGGTGATCTTCCGCCAGCCCGGCGCCAATATCGTCGACACCGTGGACCGGGTCATGGCCGCGCTGCCCAAGCTGCAGGAAATGCTACCGGCCTCGGTCGAGGTGTCGGTGCTGCAGGACCGCACGCAAACCATCCGCGCCTCGCTGCATGAGGTGGAACTGACCTTGATGATCGCCGTGGCGCTGGTCATCGGGGTGATGGCGCTGTTCCTGCGCCAGTGGTCGGCGACGCTGGTGGTATCCAGCGTACTCGGTGTATCGCTGATCGCCAGTTGCGCACTGATGTACGTGCTGGGCTTCAGCCTGAACAACCTGACCTTGGTGGCCATCGTCATTTCCGTGGGTTTCGTGGTGGACGATGCCATCGTGGTGGTGGAGAACATCCACCGCCACCTGGAAGCCGGCGACGACAGCCGTACCGCAGCGCTCAAGGGTGCAGGGGAAATCGGCTTCACCGTG
This sequence comes from Pseudomonas sp. BJP69, assembly GCF_007633355.1. NCBI lineage: Bacteria > Pseudomonadati > Pseudomonadota > Gammaproteobacteria > Pseudomonadales > Pseudomonadaceae > Pseudomonas > Pseudomonas sp. BJP69. Next base: position 854,098 of record NZ_CP041933.1, on the reverse strand, counting down.
GTCTCGATCAGCCTGTCGCTGATCGCAGCGTTCATCCCACTGCTGTTCATGGGCGGGGTGGTTGGCCGGCTGTTCAAGGAATTCGCCCTGACCGCCACATCCACCATCCTGATTTCAGTGGTGGTGTCGCTGACCCTTGCGCCGACCTTGTGTGCGCTGTTCATGCACCGCCCACCTGGCGGGCACCAGGGCGGTTTCGGCGAACGCCTGGTCAACTGGTACGAGCGGGGCCTGAACCGTGCCCTCGCCCACCAGCGCGTGACGCTGGGCGTGTTCGCAGTGACCCTGGCGCTGGCGGTCGTGGGCTACGTGGCCATCCCCAAGGGCTTTTTCCCGCTGCAGGACACCGGCTTCATCCTTGGCACCAGCGAGGCGGCCGCGGATGTGTCGTACCCGTCGATGATCGAGAAACATCAGGCGCTGGCGAAAATCATCGGTGCCGACCCGGCGGTGCGCGCGTTCTCGCATTCGGTGGGCGTTACCGGCAGCAACCAGACCATCGCCAACGGCCGTTTCTGGATTGCCCTCAAGCCCCGTGGCGAGCGGGATGTCTCGGCCAGCGGACTGATCGACCGCCTGCGCCCCAAGCTGGCCCAGGTGCCGGGGATCGTGCTGTACATGCGCGCCGGCCAGGACATCAACCTCAGCTCCGGCCCTTCACGCACCCAGTACCAGTATGTGCTCAAGAGCAACGACGCCGAGGCGCTCAACCTGTGGACCCAGCGCCTGACCGAGCGGCTGCGCAACAACCCGGCGCTGCGCGACCTGTCCAATGACCTGCAACTGGGGGCCAGCGTCACGCGCATCGACATCGACCGCCAGGCCGCCGCCCGTTTCGGCCTGACCACTACAGACGTCGACCAGGCACTGTACGACGCCTTCGGCCAGCGCCAGATCAGCGAGTTCCAGACCGACACCAACCAGTACAAGGTCATTCTGGAACTGGATGCGCGCCAGCGTGGTAAAGCCGAGAGCCTCAACTACTTCTACCTGCGTTCGCCCCTGAGCAATGAAATGGTGCCCCTGGCGGCCGTGGCCCATGTGGCGCCGCCCAGCACCGGGCCGCTGTCGATCAGCCACGACGGCCTGTTCCCGGCCGCCAACCTGTCGTTCAACCTGGCCCCGGGCGTGGCCCTTGGCGATGCGGTGAGCATCCTTGAACGCACCCAGCGCGAGCTGGGCATGCCCGATTCGATCAGCGGCAACTTCCAGGGCGCAGCGCAGGCCTTCCAAAGCTCGCTGGCGAGCCAGCCTTGGCTGATCCTGGCGGCACTGGTGGCGGTGTACATCATTCTCGGCGTGTTGTACGAAAGTTTTGTCCACCCACTGACGATCATCTCCACCCTGCCCTCGGCGGGCCTTGGCGCGTTGATCCTGCTGTGGGCCATGGGCCAGGACTTCAGCATCATGGGGCTGATCGGCATCGTGCTGCTGATCGGCATCGTCAAGAAAAACGGCATCCTGCTGATCGACTTTGCCCTGCAAGCTCAGCGCCAGCAGGGCCTTTCACCGGAACAGGCGATTCATCAGGCCTGCTTGACGCGGTTCCGGCCGATCATCATGACCACCCTGGCCGCGCTGCTCGGCGCGGTACCGCTGATGTTCGGCTTTGGCACCGGCGCGGAATTGCGCCAGCCACTGGGCATTGCCGTGGTCGGCGGCCTGCTGGTGAGCCAGGCGCTGACGCTGTTCACCACCCCGGTCATATACTTGGCCCTGGAGCGCCTGTTCCATCGCCGTCAGGCTGCCCGCGCGGCAGCGCCAAGTGCCAGCTAGGACAAGACCATGCGTGTGCTGATCATCGAAGACGAAGAAAAAACCGCCGACTACCTGCATCGCGGTCTCACCGAGCAAGGCTTCAGTGTGGACCTGGCGCGCGATGGCATCGATGGCCTGCACCTTGCACTGGAGGGCGACTATGCCGTCATTGTGCTGGATGTGATGCTGCCCGGGCTGGACGGCTACGGCGTGCTCCGCGCCCTGCGCGCGCGCAAGCAGACCCCGGTGATCATGCTGACCGCCCGTGAGCGGGTCGAAGACCGTATTCGTGGCCTGCGCGAAGGCGCCGATGACTACCTGGGCAAGCCATTTTCGTTTCTGGAACTGGTGGCCCGGCTGCAGGCTTTGACCCGCCGCAGCAGCAGCCATGAGCCCCTGCAGGTTCAGGTGGCCGACCTGTGGATCGACCTGATGGCACGCAAGGCCACGCGGGCCGGCCAGCGCCTGGACCTGACCGCCAAAGAGTTCTCGCTGCTCAGCGTGCTGGCCCGCCGGCAGGGGGAAATCCTGTCGAAGACGGCAATTGCCGAACTGGTCTGGGACATCAATTTCGACAGCGACGCCAACGTGGTCGAGGTCGCGATCAAACGCCTGCGGGCCAAGCTCGACGGGCCGTTCGACCAGAAACTGCTGCACACCATTCGAGGCATGGGTTATGTCCTGGAAAACCGTGCGGGGTAACTCCATTGCGCTGCGTTTGTCGGCGTTGTTCATCCTGGTGGCCTTGGCCGTGTTCCTGCTGATCGGCTCGGCCCTGTATCGCCAGGTCGACCGCAGCCTCGACCTGCTGCCGCAAGCCGAGCTGGAGGCGCGCTTCAGCGTGCTCGAATCCACACTCAACCGCTACGGCACGCCCGAGCACTGGGCCAAGATCATCAACAAGCTGAACCTGCTGAGCGAGGAAGACAAGCGCATCCGTTTCTGGGTGGTCGGTAGCGACCCCGGCTATGAATATGGCCAGCCCAGCGCGCTGGTGCGCCAGTTCGCCGAGGGCGCGCCGGGCATGCGCGACCTGCGCCTGCCGGACCACCCCTACCCGTACAAAGTGCTGGTCAGCGAGCTGCCGGCGCTAGGCCAGCGCCCGCCACTGCGATTCATGATCGGCATCGACACCGAAACCTTCTGGCAGGCCCAGCACAGCCTGCTGCTGGCGATCATCGGGCTGGCAGTGCTTGGCGTGCTGCTGGCCTCGGTGCTGGGCTACTGGGTCGCGCGCATCGGCTTGCGCCCTTTGCTGGCGCTTTCCAGGGAGGCCCAGGCACTGGCCCCGCCACGCCTGGACGGGCGCCTGCAAACCCAGGCCCTGGCCCCTGAGCTAGCGCAGTTCGCCAGTGCCTTCAACGCCGCGCTCGACCGGGTCAGCCAGGCCTACTCACGGCTGGAGGCGTTCAATGCCGACGTTGCCCACGAGCTGCGTTCGCCGCTGACCAACCTGATCGGCCAGACCCAGGTGGCGCTGACCCGCGGGCGCAGCGCCGAGCACTACTTCGAAGTGCTGCAATCGAACCTGGAAGAGCTGGAGCGCCTGCGCAGCATCATCAACGACATGCTGTTCCTGGCCAGTGCCGACCAGGGCAGCAAAGCCACTGCCCTGACCCAGGCATCGCTGGCCGAAGAGGTGGCGACCACACTCGACTACCTTGACTACATTCTCGAAGACGCGCAAGTCAGCGTCAGCGTCAGTGGCGATGCCCAGGTTCCCATCGAAAAAGCCCAATTGCGCCGGGCGTTGATCAACCTGCTGAACAATGCCGTGCAGCATACGGCGCCGCACCAGGTGATCCAGGTAAGGATCGTCCCCGGGCCGCAGCAGGTCAGCATTGCCGTGAGCAACCCGGGGCCTGCGATTGCCGACGAGCACCTGCCGCTGCTGTTCGAGCGTTTCTACCGGGTGGATGCGGCGCGCAGCAACAGCGGGGGCGGGAACCATGGCTTGGGCCTGGCCATCGTCAAGGCAATTGCGCTGATGCATGGCGGGGACGTGTTCGTGCGCAGTGAAGCCGGGGCGAATACATTCGGTATCCAGCTCCCGACCTGTAGGAGCGGCCTTGTGTCGCGATGGGGTGCGAAGCAGCCCCTGGCTCAGTGACAGGGCGGCAATTGCCGGGGCTGCCATGCAGCCCATCGCGACACAAGGCCGCTCCTACATTCTCGAAGACGCGCAGGTCAGCGTCGGTGGCGATGCCCAGGTTCCCATCGAAAAAGCCCAATTGCGCCGGGCGTTGATCAACCTGCTGAACAATGCCGTGCAGCATACGGCGCCGCACCAGGTGATCCAGGTAAGGATCGTCCCCGGGCCGCAGCAGGTCAGCATTGCCGTGAGCAACCCGGGGCCTGCGATTGCCGACGAGCACCTGCCGCTGCTGTTCGAGCGTTTCTACCGGGTGGATGCGGCGCGCAGCAACAGCGGGGGCGGGAACCATGGCTTGGGCCTGGCCATCGTCAAGGCAATTGCGCTGATGCATGGCGGGGACGTGTTCGTGCGCAGTGAAGCCGGGGCGAATACATTCGGTATCCAGCTCCCGACCTGTAGGAGCGGCCTTGTGTCGCGATGGGGTGCGAAGCAGCCCCTGGCTCAGTGACAGGGCGGCAATTGCCGGGGCTGCCATGCAGCCCATCGCGACACAAGGCCGCTCCTACATTCTCGAAGACGCGCAGGTCAGCGTCGGTGGCGATGCCCAGGTTCCCATCGAAAAAGCCCAATTGCGCCGGGCGTTGATCAACCTGCTGAACAATGCCGTGCAGCATACGGCGCCGCACCAGGCGATCCAGGTAAGGATCGTCCCCGGGCCCCAGCAGGTCAGCATTGCCGTGAGCAACCCGGGGCCTGCGATTGCCGACGAGCACCTGCCGCTGCTGTTCGAGCGTTTCTACCGGGTGGATGCGGCGCGCAGCAACAGCGGGGGCGGTAACCATGGCTTGGGCCTGGCCATCGTCAAGGCGATTGCGCTGATGCATGGCGGGGACGTGTTCGTGCGCAGTGAAGCCGGGGCGAATACTTTCGGTATCCAGCTCCCGACCTGTAGGAGCGGCCTTGTGTCGCGATGGGGTGCGAAGCAGCCCCTGGTTCAATGACCGGGCGGCAATTGTCGGGGCTGCAAAGGCCGCGTCTAGCCTGCGGCTTGCAGACGAAAGCCCTATTGCTTTTTGCGTACATCTTTACCTTTTGCGCAACAGTGCTTATCGCACTTCGCTCTGTATCAAGTGCAATGAAAGGACTAACTTTAGCCCGTCTTCATTAGCACTTGCACAGCAAGAAGGTAGTTTCAAATGTCCAACAGTATGGGTATTGCCAGCGTTTTCGTCCTGTCGTCCCTGTTGTTGTCGCCCCTGGCCATGGCCGAAGAATCGCCGGCGTTCGTCAACCGTAACAGCGAACTCGCCGCCGTGCACCAGGAGGCCCGCGAAAGCGTTGCCGCACACAAGGCCGACGTGATGAAAGATGCTGAACAGACCGCTTCCAAGGCCTCTGTCGATGCCAAAGCCGACAGCTGATCAGGCGCTGTTGTTGCTTCCACTTTCCCTTGGCTACGCCATGGGCACAGCCTGTGCCGATATGTTAGCCTTTTAAAGCCGCTGCCCATCAGCGGCTTTTTTTATGTGCCCGTAACTCTCAGCCCGGCTGTAACGTTTACCCATAAGAAAGACGCACATTCAAAATAAAAACTGCCCCACCGTCAGACCAAAGGAGCTTCTACCGGTGCCTTCCGCGTTTCGTTTCACCCCGTTTTTCATTGCATTGACTGCAACGATCCCTTGCGCCGCCCAGGCAGATGAAGACAAGGCTGATGGCTTCATCGAAGGGTCGTCCTTCAATCTGCATTTGCGCAATGCCTACTTCAACCGCGACAACCACAACGCCGGCGTGCGCGATACCCGCGAGTGGGGCCAGGGCGCAGTGGCGCGGTTCGAGTCGGGCTACACCCCAGGCACGGTCGGTTTTGGCCTGGACGCCCATGCCATGCTGGGCCTGAAGCTCGACGGTGGCGGCGGCCATGCCGGCACCAGCATCCTGCCAGCGCACATCAAGGACGACGGCGAACTGGGTGCTGCGCCGCATTCGTTTTCCACCGCTGGCGCTGCAGTCAAGCTCAAAGCCTTCGACACCGAACTGAAGGCCGGTGACCTGTTCCTCACCAACCCGGTGATTGCCGGCGGCGAAACCCGCATGCTGCCGCAAACCTTCCGCGGTGTGAGCCTGACCAACACCAGCGTCGACGGTTTGCTGCTCGAAGGCGGCCAGGTGAGCTTCACCCACCCGTACAACCAGAGTGGCCACCGCCGCATCGACACCTACTACGGCTCGCTCGACGAACACGACAAGAGCAAGCACCTGAACTGGGCTGGTGCCTCCTGGAGCGGTACGCCGAACATCACCGCCAACCTGTACGCCGCCGAACTGAAGGACATCTGGAACCAGTACTACGCTGATTTCGACTACACCTACGTGGTCAGCGATCTGGTCAGCCTGAACCCCGGTGTGCACTTCTATCACACCCAGGACACCGGCCAGGCCCTGCTGGGCAAGATCGACAACAACACCTACAGCGTGCACTTCACCGTCAACGCCGGGTACCACAGCGTCACCGCCGCCTACCAGCGGGTCAATGGCAACACCCCGTTCGACTACATCAACCTGGGCGACAGCGTGTACCTGGACAACTCGCGCATGTACTCGGACTTCAACGCCCCCAACGAGCGGTCGTGGAAGCTGCAGTACAACTATGACTTCGCAGGTGTCGGCGTACCTGGCCTGACCAGCTCGCTGTCCTATTCGCGCGGCGAAGCGGACCTGACCAAGGCCACCCAGGACACCACCCATTACGACTACTACCGTGCCGATGGCAAGAACGCCATGCATTGGGAACGCGACCTGGACTTGAAGTACGTGTTCCAGGAGGGTGACCTTAAAGACCTGTCGGTGCTGGTGCGCTATGCCACCCACCGTGGCAGCCAGGGCTATGCCTCGATCGACAGCAACAGCGACAACGATGAACTGCGGGTGATCGTCGATTACCCCGTGAACGTGTTCTGACCCTCGTTTGCAGGCAGCACACCTGAACGCCTGTGGGAGATTCTATGGTTCCTGGCAAGGGTAGCCGGAGCATCTTCAGCGCCTGTGAGATCGAGCGCCGCCCGCGCGGCGCAATCGCGAGCTGCGCTCGCTCCTACGTTTGTTTCGGGCCAGTAACGCCTGTGACAGGCGCGCGCGGCCGCCTTGTTTGTACGGCGCGATATTGAGGCATGCACCAAGGCGTTCGCGCGCGAATCCCACAGGAATAATTGGCCCGAAACAAACGTAGGAGCGAGCGCAGCTCGCGATTGCGCCGCGCGGGCGGCGCTCGCTCTAACAGGCGCTGCCATACCTTGTGGCAATCACCTGTCAGCGCTGAGGCGATCCCTGTGGGAGCGGGCACGCCCGCGAACACCGGTGAAGCCGGTGCCATACACCGCAACACTTGCTTCGCGGGCACGCCCGCTCCCACAGGGTTCAGCGTAAATCCAACATGCAGTACAGCGTGATTCCGTCGGACAAATCTTGTCCGACAATCCGTGCTTCCCTAGAATACCGCCGCCGCGAATAGCCCTGCCCCTGCAGTAGCGACCATGCCCACCCAATCCCCGCCTCGAGCATTTTACAGGTCGCACCCCGAGCTGACCCTCAATTTGGGCAGTTGCCTTGCCGTGCTCGCTATCGTGGCGATCGTCAGCTACCTGCTGGCCCGCGAGCGGGACAGCGTCGAGCAGTCGGCCGTGCGTTCAGCCAACAACATCGTGCAACTGATCGAAAGCGACATCCTGCGCAATGCCGAGCTCTACGACCAATCGCTCAAAGGGTTGATCTGGGCCGTTGGGCGCAAGGAGCTTCCGGAAATTCCCGGCCCGTTGCGCCAGCGTCTGCTGTTCAACGAGGCGTTCGTCGACCGCCAACGCGGTGACGTGCTTTGGCTGGACAAGCAAGGCAACGTGGTCGGTGACTCCACCAGCAGCGTGCCGCGCCAGGCCAACTTTGGCGATACCGGGGTCTTCAGGGCGCACCAGCACAATGCTCACCTGGGGCTGCTGGTGGGCCCGCCATTCAAGGCCAAACTGGGTGACCTGGACTGGTGCATCAGCTTCAGCCGGCGTATTTCCGGGCCGCAAGGCGAGTTTGCCGGGGTCGCCGCCGGGGCGCTGCGCCTGTCGTACTTCAACGACCTGTTCCGGCGCCTGGACATCGGCGACGACAGCAGCATCAGCCTGCTGAACACGGATGGGCAATTGCTCGCCCGGCAAACCTCGCGCCCGGAAACGCTTGAGATCGGTACCAATTTTGCCACTCGGCCGAATTTCAAACGCATTCTCCGCGAGCAGCACGGGAGTTTCACCGCCCCCGCGACCAGTAACGGCCAGCCACGCATGTTCACCTTCGCCCGGGTAGCGCAGTTACCGCTGATCGTGCTGGTGCAGCATTCAGCTGACGAGGTGTTCCAGTCGTGGCGCCGTACCGCCACGGTGGTCAGTGTCGCCACGGGCGTATTGTGCATCGGCATCCTCTGGCTCACCTTGATGCTGGGCCGGGAATTGCGCCGCCGCCACGAAGCCGAACAGGGCTTGGCGACACTGGCAGCTACCGACAGCCTCACCGGCCTGGCAAACCGCCGGCGGCTAGACCAGGTATTGCGGCAGGAGTGGGCGCGGGCGCAGCGCAATCACATGCCGTTGGCGTTGCTGATGGTGGATGTCGACCATTTCAAGGCATTCAACCAGCGCCATGGTCATGCCGGTGGCGACCATGCCCTGCGCGAGGTGGCCAAGGCCATCGAGGCATGCCTGAGACGCCCTGCAGATCTGGCTGCGCGCTACGGCGGGGAGGAGTTTCAGGTAGTACTGCCGGAGACCGACCTGGCAGGTGCTCAGGTAATGGCTGAGCGCATCCGCCGGAGTGTAGAAGAACTTGTACCGTTTGCCGATGATGCCCGTGGGGTCACGGTCAGCATCGGCATCGGTCTGTCCGGCACCCAGTACGACCTGGCCAGGTTGCTGGGTGCCGCGGACGAGGCCCTCTACCGGGCCAAGGCCAAAGGCCGTAACCGGGTAGAGGGCCCAGAGCCTTAAGAGCGGGCGCGAGCAGCGTTGCGCAGTGCTTTCACCTGGTCGTGATTACGCTGCACGCCTTGCAGTTGCTTCTCCACCAGGGCATAGGTAGTGTCTGAGGCAGTGCGGCCCAGTTTAACCAGCTTCTCACGGGCTTCCTTATAAGCCTTCAGGGCATGGTCCTCGCCGCGCTCCACTTCGTTGAGCACTGCTTCTTCATCCTTGCCGGTGACCATCGACTTAAGGTTGACCCAGCCGCGATGCAGATCGCCACTGAAGCTGGTAGAGGTTTCCGGGTCGCCACCCAGGCGGCGCACTTCGCTTTGCAGTTCACCGGCCGCATTGGCGCATTCGCCGGCGCGCTGGGCGAAGAACGATTTCAGCTCCGGGTTCTTGACATCATCGGCCGACTCACGAAAACCTTTCTCGCCGTCCTTGCTGTACTCGATCAGGTCGTTCAGTACATCGATCACGTCTTTGTTCGGGTTGCTCATGGTAAAGCTCCTTGGCAGGTGATAGTCATCTGGATAGGAGCAGTGTTCGTGCCAACCTGGAATGATCTTGAATATTCTTTAATATCAACAGCTTAGATAACAACCAGAAAAGCCGGATACCGGTGTTCTGCATGATTACCGCTTGGGCGCTCGTGCAGATTGCAGTATGGTCGGCGCTTCGTCACAACCCGGTCTCTTCTGATGAAACCCGAAACCCTGGAACTGTTGGTGACCCGCACGATGCCCTTCGGCAAATACCAGGGGCGATGCATTGCCGACTTGCCGGGAGACTACCTGGCCTGGTTCGCACGCAAGGGTTTCCCTACGGGGGAACTGGGGAGGTTGCTGGCGTTGATGCATGAGATCGACCATAACGGCCTGGGTGATCTGCTAAAGCCATTGCGGCAGAAGCACGGGTGAACCCGCTCCCTCAGGTGGCCCGCGCACTCTGCAAGCCTGCGAAATTCCTGTAGGAGCGGGCTTACCCGCGAAGAGGCCAGTACTGCCTATACAAACCGCTAGCCTTTAACGGGCGCCACAGCCAGCTCTACCCGCTCACTCTTCTTGATCACGGCATAGACCACCGCCGTGAGCAAACTGCCCGCGACGATTGCCAACAGGTACAGCAGCGCGTGGTTGATCGCATTAGGGATCAGCAGCACGAACAAGCCGCCATGCGGGGCCATCAGCTTGCAGCCGAAGTACATCGACAATGCCCCGGTCAACGCACCACCGGCGACACTGGCCGGAATAACCCGCAGCGGGTCTTTGGCAGCAAACGGGATCGCCCCTTCCGAGATGAAGCACAGCCCCAACGCCAGGGCCGCCTTACCGGCCTCGCGCTCGCTTTGCGCGAACTTGCGCCGGGCAATGAAGGTGGCGATACCCAGGCCGATCGGCGGCACCATGCCCGCCGCCATGGTCGCGGCCATGGGGGCGTAGCTCGACGAGGCCAGCAGCCCCACCGAGAACGCATAGGCGGCCTTGTTGATCGGCCCGCCAAGGTCGACACACATCATGCCGCCCAGCAAAAGCCCCAGCAGAATGGCGTTGGTGGTGCCCATGCTGTCCAGGAAGCGGGTAAGGCCTTCCAGCATGGCTGCAACCGGCTGGCCGACCACGTAGATCATCACCAGGCCGGTGAACAGGCTCGCCAGCAACGGGATGATCAGGATCGGCTTGAGCGCCTCCAGGCTGCTGGGCAAACGAGCCCAGCGGGCGATGGCCTTGGCGCTGTAGCCCGCCAGGAAACCGGCCACGATGCCGCCAATGAAGCCGGCACCCAGGGTGCTCGCCAGCAGGCCACCGATCATGCCCGGCGCCAACCCGGGGCGGTCGGCGATAGACCAGGCAATATAGCCCGCCAGCAGTGGCACCATCAGTTTGAAGGCCGCTTCGCCACCAATCTGCATCAGCGCCGCCGGCAAGGTGCCGGGCTCCTTGTAGGCCTCGATGCCGAACACGAATGACAGCGCGATCAGCAGGCCGCCCGCCACCACCATCGGCAGCATGAACGACACGCCAGTCAGCAGGTGCTTGTACACCCCGGTCTTTTCACCCTTGGCGGGCGCGGCCGCCGCGGCATCGGCGCTGTTTTCCACCTTGCCTTCGGCCAAGGCCTTGTCCAGCGTGGCCCGCGCCTGCTTGAGGGCGACCCCGGTACCACAGCGGTAAATACGTTTGCCGGCAAAGCGGGCGGTGGGCACCTCAATGTCGGCGGCCAACAGCACCACATCGGCCTGGGCGATGGCTTCGGCAGACAACGGGTTGCGTGCGCCGACCGAGCCCTGGGTTTCCACGGTGAGCTGGTAGCCCACTTGTTGCGCTGCCTGCTGCAAAGCCTCCGCGGCCATGAAGGTGTGAGCCACACCGGTCGGGCAGGCTGTGACTGCAACAATCTTAACGCCGGCAGAACGCTCTTCCAGCGCCGGCTTGCCTGGCACATCCGTCAGCAAGCGGGCGTTGGCCGCCGCCTCATCGAGGAAACCTTCGCGGTCAGCCAGGGCCTGCGACGGCGTGCTCTGGAACAGGCGCTTGCCGACGAAGCGGGACAGGTCAACCGGGCCGGTGCTGACCACCAGCACCCAGTCGGCCTCGGCGATTTGCGTCGCGCTCAGTTGCCGCTCGGGGTGTTCGGCATCCTGCACCTCGACACTGGTGCTCCAACCGCGCCGCTGGGCTGCGGCAGACAGCAAGCGGGCACTCAGCAAACTCGACACCTGGCCATTAGGGCAGGCGGTGACAATGGCAATGTTCATCGGCAACCCTCTTGTTGTTCTGTCAGTTGCACGGCCGCCTGCAGCCGAGCCAGTTGCTCACGGTCGCAGATGCCGAAGCCAACCTGGGTGACGGCCTGGGCGGCGATGGCGGTGGCCCGGGACAGGGTCTGCGCGGGCGCTTCGCCCTGCAGCAGGCCATGCACCATGCCGGCGACCAGGGAATCCCCTGCCCCCACCGTGCTGGCGACCCGCACCGTGGGCGGGACTGCGTGCAGCACGCGGTCGCGCATGTACCAGCTGACCCCCTGCTCACCCGCCGATACCACCACGTGTTCGATGCCGCTGGCCAACAGGCGCTCGGCAGCGGCGCCTTGCTGGGCCTGGGTAACCACTGCCTCGCCGAGCACTTCGCCCAGTTCTTCGGTATTGGGCTTGACCAGCCACGGCGCGCTTTGCAAACCGGCCCGCAAAGCTTCACCGCTGCTGTCCAGGGCCACCTTGAGGCCTTGGGCCTTGAGCTGTTCGAGCAATTGTTGGAACCACTCGGCGCTGACCCCACGCGGCAGGCTGCCGGCCACCACCACCGCATCGTGGCCTGGCGCGACCTGGGCCAGGCGGCTGAGCAAGGCATCGCGCGCCGCCTGGTCCACCTGCGGGCCTTGGCCGTTGATGTCGGTCACGCGGCCATCGGCTTCGACCAGCTTTATGTTGCTGCGGGTTTCACCCGCCACGCGGACAAAGCAGTCGGCGAAGCCGCGGGTTTCGATCAGCGCCTCGAACGGTTGCAGGTTGTCACCCCCGAGGAAGCCGCCCACGGTTACGCTGTGCCCCAGGTCGGCCAGCACCTGGGCGACATTCAGCCCCTTGCCGGCGGCGTGACTGTGCTGCGCCTGGCTGCGGTTGACTTGCCCTGGGCGCAAGGTGCCCAGGCCGATAGTGAGATCCAGCGCCGGGTTCAGGGTAAGGGTGAGGATCTTGGCCATTCAGTAACGCTCCACCAGCGCGCGTACCGCTGCCGCGCTGTCCTGTTGCAGGGCCTCGCGCGCCAGGGCGCGGGCCGTTTGGTGATCGGCCTGGCGGACCAGGGCCTTGACTTCGGCAATGCTGCGCGCGGCGACGCTGAGTTCATCCACGTCCAGGCCCAGCAACACGGCGACCGCTTGCGGGTCGGCCGCCAGCTCCCCGCACACACCGACCCATTTGCCATGGGCATGGGCGGCACGCACCGTCATGTCGATCAGGCTGAGCACCGCCGGGTGCAGGCCGTCGGCCTGGGCCGAGAGGCTTGGGTGGCCACGGTCGATGGCCAGGGTGTACTGCGTCAGGTCGTTGGTGCCGATGCTGAAAAAGTCCACTTCGCGGGCCAGCTGTGGCGCCAGCAGGGCTGCCGAGGGGACCTCGACCATGATGCCCAGTTGCAGGTCGGCGACCGGGATTTCGGCACGCAAACGCTCGACCATGGCCCGCGCCTCACGCCATTCGTGCACCTGGCCGACCATGGGGAACATGATACGCAGCGGCCGCTGGTCGGCGGCCCGCAGCAACGCGCGCAACTGGTCTTCCATGACGTGCGGGCGCTGCAGGGTCAAGCGCACGCCGCGCACGCCAAGGAACGGGTTTTCTTCGGCGGCAATCGGCCAGTACGGCAACGGTTTGTCACCGCCGACATCCAGGGTACGCACTACCAGCGGCCGCCCGTCCAGGCCATCGAGCACACGGCGGTACTCGGCCTCCTGGGTAGCCACGTCCGGCGCTTGAGGGTGCGCCATGAAAATCAGCTCGGTGCGCAGCAGGCCCACGCCCTCGGCACCTTGGTCCACCACCTTGGCGATGCCAGTGCTTTCGCCGATGTTGGCAAACACCTCGACTGCATGCCCATCACGGGTAACCGCGGGCTCGAAACGGCTGGCCCAGGCAGCCTGCAAACGCTGCTCGCGCTGGTCGCGCTCGGCCAGCGCGCGTTGCAGCTCATCGGCCGGCGGCGCCACGCTGACCGTACCGCGCTGGCCATCGAGCAGCAGCGGTGTACCGCTTTGCAGCAGCAGTATCGCGGCCCCTGCGCCAACCACGGCGGGGATACCCAGGGCCCGGGCGACGATGGCGCTGTGCGCGGTCGCGCCGCCCTGGGCGGTGACGATACCGGCCACCCGGCCCGGGTCCAGCCGGGCGACATCGGATGGGCCCACTTCGGTCATGACCAGCACGTAGGGCTGCTCGGGTTCCACTTGCGCCTGCACCCCGCACAACTGCGCCAGCACGCGACGGCCCACGTCACGCAGGTCGGCGGCGCGCTCGGCCAGCAAGGCATCATGCAAGGCCTCCTGCTGGCGGGCCGCGGCCTCGATCACCGCCATCCACGCGGCGGCGGCGCTCTCGCCTTGGGCCAGGCGCTGTTCGACATCGTCGGTCAGGGCAGGGTCGGCAAGCATCTCCTGGTGGGTGACGAAAATCTCGCCAATGGCTTTGTCGCTGCGCTGCACCAGCGCCTGCAGTTCACTGCTCACGACCGCCAGGGCGTCGCGCAGCTTCTGCCGCTCCTGCGTGCACGACTCGCCACGCAGGGGGTAGTCGAACTCGCGCTCGACACACACGTGCGCGGGGCCGCTGGCGATGCCTGGGGCGGCGCCCACGCCTTGAATGCGGCTCCCGGCCGGTGGCGCTTGTACCACCTCGGGCGCGGCCTCCGGTTCAGCGCTGGTGCCCTGTGGCAGCGGCTCGACTTCCTCGCCCAGGCCCTGCTCGATGGCGGCCAGCAGCGCTGGCAAGGCATCGGCGGCAACCGCGGGTTCGGCCAGCAATTCCAGCACCTGGCCACGACGGGCACCCAGGCTGAGCAGCTTGCTCAGGCTCTTCACCGACACCGCTGGCTGGGCGCTGTCGGCCAGGCGCACGCGGATGTCCCCTTCAAAGGCTTTGGCCAGTTGCGCCAGCACTTTGGCCGGGCGGGCATGCAGCCCATGCGGGTTGGCCAGCACCACGCGGGCGCAGGGCCAGTCTGGCGGCGCCTCGCCTCCCAGAACCTCCAGCACCGCACGGCTACTGGTGGCCTGGTAGAGCGTCTGCCCGCGGCCTTCGATCAGCACTTCGCACAGCCGCTCCAGCAAGGCCTGGTGGGCCGCGCCGAGGCTGGCCAGGCAAAACAGGCCATTGAGCGGCTGGTCACGGTAGCGCAGCGGCTGTTGCGGGGTGACGAAGGCCAGGCCTGGCTGGCGCACCTGGCGCTCGCTGTGCAGCCACCACAGGCCTTCGCCCAACGGCAGCGGCTCGGCCTGCTGCAGCACAGCGGCAAAACCGCTGTCGACGCAGTCGGCGCGCTGCAACAGCCGGGCCCCACGCCAGGCCAGTTCGTCGAAGTCCTCGGCCGGCAGGTTCAGGCCGACCAGTTGCGCATCCAGGGCCAGCGCTTGCGGCGCGCCTTGCAGCAGCTTGAGCAACGCCTCGGCGGAGCTGGCCCGGCGCAGCGCTTCGGCCAGGTCGGTTTCGCCCAGCGCACGGGTCAACAGTTGCAGCAGGCGCAGGTGTTCATCGGAACGCGCAGCGATGCCAATGGCCAGGTAGACCATCTGCCCATCACCCCAGTCCACCCCTTCAGGGAACTGCAACAGGCGTACGCCGGTGGCATACACCAGGTCACGGGTTTGCGGCGTACCATGGGGAATGGCGATGCCCTGGCCAAGGAAGGTAGAGCCTTGCGCCTCACGGGCTTGCAGCCCTTGCAAGTACCCGTCGGCAACCAGGCCATCGGTAACCAGCCGGTCGGCCAGCAGGCGCAAGGCCTCAGCCTTGTCGGCTGCCGTCTGACCCATGGCTATCTGCTCCTTGGCGAGCTCGAGCATGACCTTCTCCTTATGCAGTTCCCGTTGGGGTACTGGAGTATTGTTGTGAAATTCACGTAACGGCCAGCGGCGGGCTGCAGGCCTCGAGCTGCGCGTTGCAAGCGAAAGCGGGCAGTGCACCGACACGCTTTTTCTTATAGCTTGCAAGTTGAAATTTGCAGCTTGGGGCTGCCAGCCTAACGCTTGCAGCTTTCTCGGCCGAGGCAGAAAATCGGCAGCTGAAACGTTTAATCTGACCAGGCGGCCACGTTACTCGATAATCTGCCAAGGAAAAAGCCCCATCTTGTCGGACAATTGCGACAATAGTCGTCTGCGCGGATGGCCGGTAGGCGGTCAAACTAGCCGGCCCGGCCTGCCCGCCAGCCCCGGTAACAACAAGGAAAATTCGGTGAAACTCAGCGATATCGCCCGTCTGGCCGGTGTGTCCGTGACCACCGCCAGCTACGTCATCAATGGCAAGGCTGAACAGCAACGCATCAGCAGCAGCACGGTCGACAGGGTGCGCGCGGTGGTCGAGGCCCACGGCTTCACCCCCAACCCACAGGCTGCTGGCCTGCGCAGCCGGCATACCCGTACCCTGGGGTTCATTCTCCCGGATCTGGAGAACCCCAGCTACGCGCGCATTGCCAAGCAACTGGAACAGGGCGCCCGCGCCCGCGGGTACCAGTTGCTGATCGCCAGCAGCGATGACCAACCCGAAAGCGAACGCCAGTTGCAGCAACTGTTCCGCGCCCGTCGTTGCGATGCGCTGTTCGTTGCCAGTTGCCTGCCAGCCGAAGATGACAGCTACCGCGAACTGCAGAACAAAGGCCTGCCGGTGATCGCCATCGACCGCCGCCTGAACCCTGCGCATTTCTGTTCGGTGATCAGCGACGACCGCGACGCCAGCCGCCAGTTGGCCGCCAGCCTGCTGCGCGCCGCGCCACGCAGCATTGCCTTGCTCGGCGCCCGCCCGGAGCTGTCGGTCAGCCAGGCCCGTGCAGGTGGTTTCGATGAAGCGCTGCAAGGCTATGCCGGTGACGTGCGCCGCTACCAGGGCGAAGCCTTCAGCCGGGCATGCGGCCAGCGCCTGATGCAGCAACTGATCGACGACCTGGGGGGCCTGCCCGATGCCCTGGTGACCACCTCGTATGTGCTGCTGCAAGGGGTATTCGACACACTGCAGGCGCGCCCCGCCGGCTCCCGGCAGCTGCAGTTGGGCACGTTTGGCGACAACCAGTTGCTGGACTTCCTGCCACTGCCGGTCAATGCCATGGCCCAGCAGCACGGCCTGATCGCCGCCACTGCGCTGGAACTGGCGCTGGCCGCCATCGAGGAAAAGCGCTACGAACCTGGCGTGCATGCCATAGGCCGTACGTTCAAACAACGTATCGCCGCAGGCTGAACATGCGCCTGATCGACACCCACACCCACTTGGACTTCCCCGACTTCGACGCCGACCGCGCGCGCCTGCTGGCCAACGCAGCGGCGCGCGGGGTGGAGCGAATGGTCGTGCTCGGGGTTTACCAGGCGAACTTCCAGCGGGTGTGGGCGCTGGCCGGCGCCGAACCAGGCCTGTACGCCGCGCTGGGCCTGCACCCGGTCTACCTGGAACAGCATCGGCCCGAGCACCTGCAGCAATTGCGCGAGTGGCTGGAGCGCCTGCGCGGTGACCCACGGCTGTGTGCAGTGGGCGAATTTGGCCTGGACTATTACCTCGAACACCTGGACAAGGCCCGCCAACAGGCGTTGTTCGAAGCACAACTGCAGATGGCGTGTGATTTCCAGCTGCCGGCGCTGTTGCACGTGCGCCGCAGCCATGCCCAGGTAATTGCCACGCTCAAACGCTACAAACCGGCACGGGCGGGGGTGGTGCATGCCTTTGCCGGCAGTTATGAAGAGGCCCGCGAGTACATCAAGCTGGGCTTTCGGCTGGGGCTGGGCGGTGCAGCGACCTGGCCGCAGGCATTGCGGCTGCGCAAGACCCTGGCGCGCCTGCCGCTGGACAGCGTGGTGCTGGAGACCGATGCGCCAGACATGGCCCCGGCCATGTTCCCAGGGGTGAGGAACAGCCCGGAGCATTTGCCCGAGATAGCCGGTGCGCTGGCGCAAGTGATGGGTGTCGAGGCCGGCGAGCTGGCTGCAGCGAGTACCCGCAACGCGTATGAGCTGTTCGGCTGGTAGCCGCGCTGCCCCCGCCTGATTTCAGGCCAGCACCGTCCACAGCGCGAACGCGGCGTACCACAACACCCCGCAGCGCAGCAGCAGCTCCCACAGGCTGTCCAGGCGCCCCAACCCACGCTGGCTGTCTTCATCGTCGGGAATGTCGTCGGCAACGCGCCCGACCCGCGCCACCAGGTGTGCGGCGCTGATGTGCCAGTTGAGCACCTCGTGCAGCATCACCCGCGTCACCGCCAGGAAATTACCCACCAAGGCAAAGCTCAACGCCAGCACGCGCACCGGCAGCCAGTCCATGATGTGCCGCAACTGCTCGGCGCGCGCCTTCAGCACCGCTTGCCCGCTGTGCCCAGCGCACAGCGCCAGTAACCGATACGCCAACGCTGCCCCCGGCCCCAGCACGAAATACCAGAAGATCACGGCGAAGAAGCCCTGGTACACCTGCCACAGCAAGTTGCCCTGCACCCGCACCAACAACGTGTGCGGCTCATCGGCCGCCAGGCCAAGGTCGCGCTCTGCCACGTGCAAGGCGGCCTGGTCATCGCCCCGGCGCCAGGCGTCACGGAACGGGCCGAGCGAGGCCTTGGCGTCACCGCGGCCTAGGCTGTAGACCAACACCAGCAGATGCACCGGCAGCGCCAGCAGGCCATAGGCCACGGGCTCCAGTACGTGCAACAGCAGCACCAGCAGGGCGACCGGCGCCAGCACCAGAAGCGTCAGCGTCCACCACGGGTGGACCTTGCCGCTGCGCTCCAGGCGCACCAGCTCACCAAGGAAAAAACCGTCACGTTGCACCTGATGGCGCAGGGCCGAGAACTTCTCGACCCACAGCGCCAGCACCAACACCAGAAAACTCATGCCTTGTCCTCGTTGTGCTGCAGCGCTTCACGGTAGCGCGGCCAGTCGAATGCCGGGCCGGGGTCGGTCTTGCGCTGCGGGGCAATGTCGCTATGGCCCTGGATACGGCCCAGGTCGATGGCCGGCCAGGCACCGCAGATGTGCCGCGTAAGCTGTTCCAGCACGGTGTACTGGGCATCGGTATAGGGCAGGTCGTCAGTGCCTTCCAGCTCGATACCGATGGAGAAGTCATTGCAGCCTTCGCGCCCGTCGAAACACGAAACACCTGCGTGCCAGGCGCGGTCGCACAGCGACACGAACTGGGTCACCGCGCCATCACGCTCGACGAACAGGTGGGCGGACACGGTCAGGTGGCTGATGCTGGCAAAGTACGGGTGTTCCTGGGGGTCGAGGCTGTTCTGGAAAAATTGCTGAACCTTGCCGGTACCAAAACACGCCGGCGGCAGGCTGATGTTGTGAATCACCAGCAGGGAAATCGCTTCGCCCTCCGGCCGAGCATTGAAGTTGGGCGAAGGGCAATGGGTGATTCCGTTTCCGTGGAACCAGCCAGTGGCACGGTCCAATTGCATGGGGCAGATCCTGAAAACGCCTTGAACAGGACAACAGTATGCCTTGCGGCTCACGCCCTGTGCAGGTGAATGATCACGGGTGCAGGCCGTCAAGTACGGCCTCCAGTGCACGCTCGAACAACAGCCCGTCACCCAGCACCCGCACTTCGCCGCGCTGCAGTGCCCTGGCCAGGCTGGCGCTGCTCCACTCTCGCACTTTCAGGCCGGTGCGGTTGCTGAACACCAGCCTGTCGCTGTTCTCGACACGTGCTACCAGCTTGCAGCGCAGCGGTGGGTCTTCATCCAGCACCTGGACCCAGGTTCCGACGCGCAGGCGCTGCGCCTGGCGCACTGCCGCAGCGTGCCCGCTGTCGCCCCCTGGCGGCGGGCAGCCTGGTTCTTCGGCACTTGCCAGGACAATCGCTTGCGTCACCCGCAGCTGGTCCAAGGGTTGCCACTGGCCTCCCCCGCAGGCGCACAGGTGCAACCGCTCAAGCTGCTGGAAGAATGCGCGGGTCGTGAGCGAGTCCTGCGCCACGCTGGCCAAGCCGTCGCGCAACGCCTTGAGCAGGCCTGGCACCTGCTGCAACAAGGTTTGCGGCTCACGGCCCGGGGTAACGCTGAGCAGCAGGGTGTCCATGGTCTGCACGGCATCGCACCAGGCCCCGGAACCCTCGCCGTGCTTCAGCCAGGCCAGCAGCAGGACCCGGCTCCAGGCCTGTACCAGCATCTGCACCACCACCTGGGGCAACACCTGGCCGCGCAGGCGCTGGTTGAGCAATAGCTGCACCTGGTGCCTGGCCTGCAAGGTGCGTGCGCGGCCCTCTTCGGCGTCGCGGGTACGTTGCTCGAGCAAATCGCTGCGCCGCCGCTCCTCTTGGCTGAACGCGAGAAAATCTTGCAGCAAGTGGTCGAACACGCGGGTATCTTCGTCAAAATCACCGAGCACGCGCTGCACGATCAGCGCCACCCGCACGTGCAGACTGTCGCGCACATCTTCGCGGCCACTCTCCCAGCCGATGGCCGCCGCTGCGATTTCGTTGAGCAGCCGCCGTGCGGGGTGGCCAGCCCCGCAGAACAACCCCTTGTCCAGCAGCGCCACCTTCAGCAGCGGAATGTGCAGCCGGATGATCAGCGCCCGCAGGCTGGCCGGCAGGTTGTCGTCCTGCTGAATGAACGCGAACAGCAGGTTCACGAGGTTGATCATGTCTTCGTCGGCGACCGCGATACGCCTGCGTATGCCACTGCGCACGCTGACCCGCAGCAGCAATTGCTCAAGCTGCTGGCCAAGCTCGAAGTCATCTGCCTCGTGCGTGGCGGGCACATAATGCTGCAAATGGGTCAGTAACCGCAGCAGGTCGGTGGTGCTGATCGGCTGGGCGGCAGCCACCCCCTGCAAACGTGGGGCAAATTGCCCCCGCACCGGCGCCAGCAGGGTTTGCAACGAGGCAAAAAACGCCTGCCCGGCTGCGTCCGCGCCCACATCCTGGCCTGGCATGGGCGGGCAACGTCGCGCGCCCAGGCGCCGCTCCTCGGCAGGCCGGCGCGGTACCGGTTGCAGTTCGGGCAGCACGCCGGCGGCAGCCAGCAGCTGGTTGGCCTCGCCGTAGATCACATCGGCATCACTGAGCACATAGCGCTCGAACAGCGTGAGCAACACCAGCTTCACCCGCAGGCAAACCCCCAGGTTACGCCCGGCATCGAGGAAGTAACCACATAATGCGGCGGGCCCTAGCGGGTTGTCACCCTCGTACACTGGGCGGTCGAGCAGCACCTGCAAGCGCAGCCCGAGCTGTTGCAAGGCCGGGCGATGACGTGCCAGCACGCGCCCCACCATGCCTTCGACAGCAGCGACCCGCTCGGCCTGCGCTTTGCCGCACGTGTTCCCCGGCTGGGCCAGGTGCAGCAACAGGTCCGCCTGGCCGATGCGGGCGAAAGTCGTATGGAAGATGTCGAGAAAGCCACGCTCAATGCTTTTGCGCTTCAGGCGCAGGTCGCGCATGGCCTCGAAATACAAGTTCTGGTCGGCGTGCTCGAAGGCTTTGTCAGCCATCTCGAACAGGGTGTCGTCAGCGTTGTCGAACAGCGCCTGCAAGCCCAGGCGCAACTGCAGGGCGGCCTTGTCGCGTACTTGCAGCAGCAACACCGGATGGCAAGGCAGAGGCGCACGCCGGCCCCGGTCGATGGCGGCCGCCAGGGGCACCACCTTGCCTTCTTCATGCATCCTGGACTCCTTGCAGGGTGGGTTGCCCGCCGCAGCAGGTATCGTCAAAGCTATGACGCCAAATACTGGTCGCCATTATCGGCAAAAACCCTCAGCGCTGCCAGCACGGATTCACCCCAGGCAGGCGCCCCCCACGCGCCGACCAAAGGTCGGCGCCAAGGCGGCTGTACACACCAGCCCCCTGCCCTATAATCGCGGGCATCTTGCTTGTGGAGCCGACCATGCCGAACCTACGCCTTGCCGACCTGACCGCTGAAATCGAAGCCAACGTGCGCCGTGCGCTGTTGGAGGACATCGGCAGTGGCGATATCACCGCACAGTTGATCCCGGCCGAGCGCCTGGCCAAGGCGACCATCATCACCCGCGAGGACTGTGTGATCGCCGGCACTGCCTGGGTCGATGCGGTATTCCGCCAGCTCGACCCGCGGGTGGCGGTGCACTGGCAAGTCACTGACGGTGACCGTGCCAGCGCCAACCAGCCCCTGTTTCACCTCGAAGGCCCAGCCCGTTCGCTGCTCAGCGGTGAGCGCAGTGCCCTGAACTTCCTGCAACTGCTGTCGGGTGTCGCCACCCGTGCGCGCTTTCTTGCCAGCCTGGTAGAAGGCACCCAGGTGCGCCTGCTGGACACCCGCAAAACGCTGCCTGGCCTGCGCCTGGCGCAAAAGTACGCGGTGACCTGTGGCGGCTGCGACAACCACCGCATCGGCCTGTACGACGCTTTCCTGATCAAGGAGAACCACATCGCCGCCAGCGGTGGCGTGGCTCAGGCCGTGGCGGCTGCGCACCGCATTGCCCCGGGCAAACCGGTGGAAATAGAAGTGGAGAGCCTTGGCGAACTGCGCGAGGCGCTGGCGGCGGGGGCTGACATCATCATGCTCGACGAACTGAGCCTGGAAGAAATGCGTGAGGCTGTGCGCATCACGGCCGGCAAGGCCAAGCTGGAGGCCAGCGGCGGGGTCAACGAGAGCACCCTGCGGGTGATTGCCGAAACGGGCGTGGACTACATCTCGATCGGGGCGATGACCAAGGATGTGAAGGCGGTCGATCTGTCGATGCGGCTGAGCCTGTGAGCTGATCGCAGGCAAGCCAGCTCCCACAGGGATCGCATCAGGGCTGACAGGTGTTTGCCACAAGATATGCAGCGCCTGGGAGATCGAGCGCCGCCCGCGCGGCGCATCGCGAGCTGCGCTCGCTCCTACGTTTTTTTCAGGCCAATTATGCCTGTGGGATCTGCGCGCGAACGCCTTGGCGCATGCCTCAATATGGCGCCGTACGAACAAGGCGGCCGCGCGCGCCTGGCACAGGGATTACTGGCCCGAAACAAACGTAGGAGCGAGCGCAGCTCGCGATGCGCCGCGCGGGCGGCGCTCAAACTCACAGGCGCTGAAGATGCTGCGGCGAGCCGGTTTCCAGTTGGGGGCGCGAGGCCCCCGTGCACTTGGCAAATCAGAACGAGGCGTTGGCCAACCCGTCCAGATAGCGCTCGACGTCCAGCGCTGCCATGCAGCCAGCACCGGCCGAGGTAATCGCCTGGCGGTACACGTGGTCGGCCACGTCACCGGCCGCGAATACGCCTTCGACGTTGGTGGCGGTAGCATTGCCTTCACGGCCGCCGTTGACCACCAGGTAGCCGTCCTTGAGGGTCAGCTGGCCTTCGAACAGCGACGTGTTCGGGGTATGGCCAATGGCGATGAACACGCCATCGACCTTGATTTCATCGCTGCTGCCGTCGTTGTTCTTCAGGCGCGCACCGGTCACGCCCATGTTGTCACCCAGTACTTCGTCCAGGGTGGCGTTGAGCTTGAGCTCGATCTTGCCTTCGGCCACGCGGGCGTTGAGCTTGTCGACCAGGATCTTCTCGGCGCGGAAGGTTTCGCGGCGGTGCACCAGGGTCACCTTGCTGGCGATGTTGGCCAGGTACAAGGCCTCTTCCACGGCAGTGTTGCCACCGCCCACCACAGCGACCGGCTTGTTGCGGTAGAAGAAACCGTCGCAGGTAGCGCAGGCCGAAACGCCCTTGCCCATGAAGGTTTCTTCCGACGGCAGGCCCAGGTAGCGGGCGCTGGCGCCAGTGGCGATGATCAGTGCGTCGCAGGTGTACTTGCCGCTGTCACCCTGCAGGGTGAATGGCTTGTTGGCCAGGTCGACAGCATTGATGTGGTCGAACACGATCTCGGTTTCAAAGCGCTCGGCATGCTCCTGCATACGCTGCATCAGGGCCGGGCCAGTCAGACCGTGCGGGTCGCCCGGCCAGTTGTCGACTTCGGTAGTGGTGGTCAGCTGGCCACCGGCCTGCATGCCGGTGATCAGCAGCGGCTTGAGGTTGGCACGGGCGGCATACACCGCAGCGCTGTAACCGGCAGGGCCGGAACCCAGAATGATGACGCGCGAATGACGTACTTCAGACATGTCGAACTCCTGTCGAGCGGGCCGGTTTCGATACACCGGCGGCGCCAGCTGGAAAATTTAAAAGGACCCACGCACCACTTGGGGAAGGCTACAACGCGCAGGCCCGGAAAGCGGAAAGGTGAACGCACTGTAGCGAGGTCGCAAAGATTAAGGAAATATCCTTCGACAATCCACCTCATAGGCATCGTCTATGCTGCGATTTCATCGGTGGTCATACTGTCGATGCTTTTGTTACAGCCGGTTTCCCGACCCCACGCTGCCTTTCGTCGGCACGCCAAACTCGGTAAGGTCAGCGCGTTTCCCTTCTCTGCGGAGTACCTCGATGCAAGCCCCTGTCCTCTCTGGCCCCCAATACCTGCGCGAAGGCCTGAAACTGGTGCTCAGCCCCAACCTGCGCTTGTTCGTGCTGCTGCCGCTGGCGGTCAATCTGCTGCTGTTCGGTGGCCTGATCTACTTCGCCGGCCATCAGTTCAGCCTCTGGGTGGATGCCCTGATGCCAAGCTTGCCGAGCTGGCTGAGCTTCCTTACCTACATCCTCTGGCCGCTGTTCGTCGCCTTGGTGGTGTTGATGGTGTTCTTCACCTTCACGCTGGTCGCCAACGTCATCGCCGCGCCGTTCAACGGTTTTCTCGCCGAAAAGGTTGAAGTGGTTGTACGTGGCGAAGACAACTTCCCGGCGTTCAGCTGGGGCGAACTGGTGGCAATGGTACCGCGCACGCTCAGTCGCGAAATGCGCAAGCTGGGCTACTTCCTGCCACGGGCCATCGGCCTGTTCATCCTCTCACTGGTTCCGGTGGTCAACGTGGTAGCCGCGCCGCTGTGGCTGATCTTCGGCGTATGGATGATGGCCATCCAGTACATCGACTACCCGGCCGACAACAACAAGATGAGCTGGCAGGACATGCTGGCCTGGCTGCGCCAGAAGCGCTGGCAGAGCCTGGGCTTTGGCGGGGTGACGTACCTGGCGTTGCTGATCCCGGGGGTGAACGTGCTGATGATGCCGGCGGCGGTCGCCGGGGCTACATTGTTCTGGGTGCGGGAGCGGGACTGATCCCTGGGCGTTACGCGATCTCTGTAGGAGCGGCCTTGTGTCGCGATAGGGCCGCAACGCGGCCCCAGGATCTCAACGTTGATGCATAAATTGCTGGGGCCGCTTTGCGGCCCTATCGCGACACAAGGCCGCTCCTACAAAAAGCAGAGCGCGTCTGGTTTGGGTTTTACTGCCCCAATCGGCTGGAAAACTGCCCCACCACATCCACCACCCGCTTCGCCCCGTCCTGGATCTCGACAATCACGTTGCCCGTCTGATCGGCTAGCGCCAGCCCCTGTTCGGCTTGGCGCTTGCTGGTGTCGATGATCGTCACCGCCGCTTGCGCCAACTGCTCGTTCTGCTGCACCACCCGCGCGATTTCCTCGGTGGCGCTGCTGGTACGCGAGGCCAATTGCCGGACTTCGTCGGCAACCACGGCAAACCCGCGCCCCTGCTCGCCCGCACGGGCGGCCTCGATGGCCGCGTTGAGCGCCAACAGGTTGGTCTGCCCGGCAATATCGCTGATGGTCTTGATGATCGAGCCGATCACCCGCGACTGCGTGTCCAGCGCCTGGATACCCTCGGCCGCCTCTTGCATCGAAGCTTCCAGGCCGCGCATCACGCTGACACTCTGGGTGACCACCTCGGTAGCCTTGCGCGCGCTGGCATCGGTGCCCAGCGAGGTGGTGTAGGCGACATCCGCCGCTTCGGCCACCGCCTGTTCCTGGTTGACCTGGTCGGTGATCACGGTGGCGAATTTGACCACCTTGTACAGCACGTCGTGGGCATCGAAGATCGGGTTGTAGGAGGCCTCCAACCAGACCACCCGGCCGTGGGCATCGATGCGCTTGAAGCGGTCAGCCACGTACTCGCCACGACGCAGCCTGTCCCAGAACGCCTGGTAAGCGGTTGAGTTGGCCTCTTCCGGCGTGCAGAACAGACGATGGTGCTTGCCGCGAATCTGCTCCAGGCGGTAGCCGACCGTGGCCAGGAAGCGCTCGTTGGCGGTAAGGACGTTACCGTCGAGGTCGAACTCGATGACCGCCGTGGAGCGCATCAGCGCCTTGATCAGGCTCTCATGTTCGCGCGAAGCCTCGATGGTGCGGGTCAGGTCGCTGGAATGCAGGGTGAAGTAGCGAATGCGCCCCTCGCTGTTCTTGACCGGCTGCAGGATAGAGCGCAGCCAGGCTTCCTGGCCATTGCCGCGCAACAGGCGAAACGCGCCGTTCAGGTGCTCGCCACGAGTGATGGCGGCTTTCATCCGCTGGTAGAAGTCCAGCGATCGCACATGGGCGGGGACGATGTCCTCGATGTTGCGTCCAAGCAGTTGGTCGGCCCGGTAGAGCATCTCGCTCTCGAAGTTGCCATTGACCATCTCGATCCGTCCCTGGGGGTCGAGTTGCAGCACCAGCATCTCGCTGTCGAGGCTGCTCTTGACCTGTTCGATACACATCAGGTCTTCGCGCAGTTGCCGGTTTTCTTGCTTGAGCTTGTTGTTGAACATCACCGCTCTCCTGGAGCGCAACAGGTGGTCGAATGCATCTTCATCGGCCGACGGCACGGCCCCTTGAGCGGCGCACCAGGAAATAATCTGCACGCTGCACAAGCCGATGGTCAGCTGTCACCTGCGCGCCACGTGACCGTCACATTGACGCAATCGTGCAGGCAGAAACTTTTGCCATGAACACACCTGCGCTACGCATCGCCCTCGTCAGCGAAACCTTCCCACCCGAAATCAACGGCGTGGCCAACACCCTTGGGCGCTTGAGCGAAGGGTTGCGCCAGCGCGGCCATCAGGTTGAGCTGGTACGCCCACGCCAGGCCGGCGATAACCACGCACAGCACAATCCACAGCTGGTGCTGTGCCGCGGTTGGGGCCTGCCGGGTTACCCAGGCTTGCAATGGGGCGAGGTGTCGATGCACACGCTGCTACGCCGCTGGCGCCGGCAGCGCCCGGACGTGCTCTACATCGCCACCGAGGGGCCGCTCGGGCTGAGCGCGCTGCGCGCTGCCCGGCGCCTGGGGCTGGCGGTGGTCAGTGGCTTCAACGCCAAATTCCCGCAGTACTCCGGCCACTACGGCCTGGGTTTACTGAGCCGCTTGCTCACCCTCTACCTGCGCTGGTTCCACCGGCGCACGGCGGTCACCTTGGTGCCCAGCGCAAGCCAGCGCCTTGAGCTTGAGCGCCGCGGCTTCCAGCACCTGGGGTTGCTGGCCCGCGGGGTCGACGCCTGCCTGTTCAACCCGGCCCGGCGCAGCCAGGCTTTGCGCGAAAGCTGGGGGCTGGGTGCAGACGACATCGCCGTGCTGTACGTCGGGCGCTTGGCGGCAGAAAAGAACCTTCGCCTGCTACAGCCTTGCCTGCAGGCCTTGCAGCAAACCTATCCACAGAAACGCCTGCGCCTTGTTCTGGTGGGTGACGGCCCACAGCGCGCCGCCCTCCAGCAGCAGCTCCCCGAGGCGCTCTTCTGCGGCGCCCAGCGCGGCGAAGTGTTGGCACAACACTACGCCAGTGGCGACCTGTTCCTGTTCCCCAGCACAAGCGAAACCTTCGGCAACGTAGTGCTCGAGGCCATGGCTTCGGGGTTGGCGGTGGTTGCCTGTGACCAGGCGGCAGCTGCGCAACATATCCGCCATGGCCACAACGGTGCGTTGGCCATGCCGGGCGACCAGCCCGCATTCATCGATGCCGCCTGCTGGCTGCTGGAGGAAGAGGAAACGCTGCGTCGCGTGCGCCTGAATGCGCGGCAGCATGCCAGCCGCCAGGGCTGGCAGGCGATTGTCGAGCAGTTCGAGGGGTATTTGCACGCAGCCCGGAACCAGGCTGCGACTTCACCTGCTTCGAGGCTGGGTGCTACGCGATCTGTGTAGGAGCGGCCTCGTGTCGCGATCGGGCTGCAGAGCAGACCCTCGATAGTTGCAACAATGCCTATATCCGGAGGCCGCCATGCGGCCCGATCGCGACACAAGGCCGCTCCTAAAGACGACCGCGTCAGGCCAACGCTTTCTCGATGGCCTGCACCACCGCCGGGTCATCTGGCGCCGTGCGGGGAGAAAAACGCGCCAGCACTCGGCCGTCCTTGCCCACCAGAAACTTTTCGAAGTTCCAGGTAATGTCGCCGGGGAACTCGGCGCCCTCACCCGCCAGCAGGCGATACAGCGAATGGCGCTGCGCCCCGTTGACCTCCAGCTTGCCCGCCAGCGGGAAGCTCACCCCGTAGTTCAAGCTGCAGAAGTCCTGGATTTCCTTTTCACTGCCCGGCTCTTGCCCGGCAAACTGGTTGCACGGCAGGCCAAGCACATTGAAGCCCTTGTCCTTGTAAACCTGATAGAGGTTTTCCAGGGCCTTGTATTGCGGCGTGAGACCACACTTGGAAGCGACGTTGACCACCAGCACCACTTGGCCCTTGAACGGTGCGAGGGGCAGCTCCCCGCCGTTCAGCGCCTCCAGTTTCAGCTCGTGAAATGCACTCATGATGAACCCCCTCTCAGCTTCCGGGTTGCCGCGCAGGCAAATCGCGCCCACTAAAAAGGCGCCCGTTCAAACCGCCCACCTCCCGTAGGAAGGCAGATCGGCTTGCCCGAGCGCCTGGCGACTTTCTGAGCTTAGCGCAGAAAATCAGTGGTGATGGCCACCTTCACCGTGGATGTGACGGTGAGCGATTTCTTCGTCGCTGGCGTCACGCACGTTGACGACCTTGACCTTGAAGTTCAGACGCTGGCCAGCCAGCGGGTGGTTGCCGTCAACGGTGATGTCGTCGCCGTCCACGTCGCGGATGGTCACGATCTGCATCTGGCCATCCGGCGCCGAAGCGTGGAACTGCATACCCACTTCCAGCTGGTCGACGCCTTCGAACAGACTGCGGTTCAGGGTGCTGACCAGCTCGGCCAGGTATTCGCCGTAGGCGTCTTCCGGTTCGATGGCAACTTCCAGTTCGTCACCGGCTTGCTTGCCTTCCAGGGCTTTTTCCAGGCCTGGAATGATGTTGCCGGCACCGTGCAGGTAAACCAGCGGCGCGCCACCGGCGGAGCTGTCGATGGTCTCCCCGGCGTCGTTGGTCAGGGTATAGTCGATGGAGACAGCCTTGTTGGCGGCGATCAGCATGGGGCAAGACCTTTTGCAAAAGAATGTAGAGCGCACCAGTGTAACCAAGCCATCGCCCGATTGCGAACGCACTGGCGTGCAGCAACGGTCCATCAGTCGGATCATCGGCTTTCACCAGGACGGAGAAGGCCATTGGGTAGCCGAGCTGTCGTGCGGCCACACCCAGCACCTGCGCCACCAACCGCCGTGGCAGGCACGCCCGTGGGTGCTCGACCCGGCCCAGCGCCTGCAGCGTATCGGCCAGCCGTTCGCATGTGGCTGGTGCGCACAAGGGGCCGATAGCGCTACCCTTGGCCGTTAATTTCTTGCACCGCTTATTTCGAGAAGCACGCATGCAGACATTTTTCATTGCGCCGACCGACTTTGGTGTCGGCCTGACGTCGATCAGCCTGGGCCTGGTGCGTACCCTGGAACGGGCCGGGCTGAAGGTGGGTTTCTTCAAGCCCATCGCCCAGCCCCACCCGGGCGACACCGGCCCCGAACGCTCCAGCGAACTGGTCGCCCGTACCCACGGCATCAAGCCCCCCGTGCCGATGAGCCTGGCCCAGGTCGAGCGCATGCTCGGTGATGGGCAGCTGGACGAACTGCTGGAAGAAATCATCCGGCTTTACCAGCAAGCCTGCATCGGCAATGACGTGGTCGTGGTCGAAGGCATGGTGCCCACGCGCCACGCCAGCTATGCCGCGCGGGTCAACCTGCACCTGGCCAAGAGCCTGGATGCCGAGGTGATCCTGGTCTCGGCGCCGGAAAACGAAGTGCTCAGCGAGCTGTCCGGCCGGGTCGAACTGCAGGCGCAACTGTTCGGCGGCCCTCGCGACCCGAAAGTACTGGGGGTGATCCTCAACAAGGTCCGCACCGACGAAAGCATGGCCGACTTCGCCACCCGCCTGCGCGAACACTCGCCGCTGCTGCGCGGCAATGACTTTCGCCTGCTGGGCTGCATCCCCTATCAGCCCGAGCTGAACGCACCGCGCACCCGCGACGTGGCCGAGTTGCTTGGCGCCCAGGTGCTCAATGCCGGCGATTACGAACAACGGCGCATGAGCAAGATCATCATCTGCGCGCGCACCGTGGCCAATACCGTGCCACTGCTCACCTCCGGCACCTTGGTCGTCACACCGGGCGACCGCGACGACATCATCCTGGCCGTCAGCCTGGCTGCGATCAATGGCGTACCGCTGGCCGGCCTGTTGTTGACCAGTGACAGCAAACCGGACGCTCGCATCCTCGGGCTGTGCCGCGGCGCGCTGCAGGCGGGCCTGCCGATCCTGTCGGTCAGCACCGGTTCCTACGACACCGCCAACCAGCTCAATTCGCTTAACCGGGAAATCCCGGTGGACGACCGCGAACGCGCCGAGTTCATCACCGACTTTGTCGCCAGCCACCTCGACGCAGCCTGGCTGCACCAACGTTGCGGCACCCCGCGCGAGCTGCGCCTGTCGCCGGCGGTGTTCCGCTACCAATTGATCCAGCGCGCGCAGCAGGCAAACAAGCGCATCGTTCTGCCAGAAGGTGCAGAGCCGCTGCTGGTGCAGGCAGCGGCCATCTGCCAGGCCCGTGGCATCGCCCGCTGCGTGCTGCTGGCCAAGCCCGAAGATGTCGACGCCGTCGCCCGCGCGCAGGGCATCACCCTGCCACCAGGCCTGGAAATACTGGACCCGGAGCTGATTCGCGGGCGCTATGTGGAGCCGATGGTGGAGCTGCGCAAAAGCAAGAACCTCAACGCGCCGATGGCCGAGCAGCAACTGGAAGACCCGGTGGTGATCGGCACCATGATGCTGGCCCTGGATGAGGTGGACGGCCTGGTGTCGGGGCTGGTGCATTCCACCGCCAACACCATCCGCCCTGCCCTGCAGTTGATCAAGACCGCGCCGGGGGCGAGCCTGGTATCGTCGGTGTTCTTCATGCTGTTCCCCGAGCAGGTACTGGTGTACGGCGACTGCGTGATGAACCCTCACCCAAGCGCCGCCGAACTGGCGGAGATCGCCCGGCAAAGTGCCGAATCGGCGCAAGCCTTCGGCATCGCGCCACGGGTGGCGATGATCAGTTATTCAAGCGATTCGGCCAGCGATGAGGAAGTGGGGAAAGTGCGCGAGGCGACCCGCCTGGCGCAGGCCGCCACGCAAGGCTTGCTGATCGATGGGCCGCTGCAATACGACGCTGCAGCCAACCCGGCAATTGCCCGGGACTTGGCGCCCACCAGCCAGGTGGCCGGGCGCGCCACGGTCTTCGTATTCCCCGACCTGAACACCGGCAATACCACGCACAAGGCGGTGCAGCGCAGTGCCGACGGGGTCAGCCTGGGGCCAATGCTGCAGGGCCTGCGCAAGCCGGTGAACGATCTGCCACGCGGGGCGCAGGTGGACGATATCGTCCATACCATTGCCCTCACGGCGATTCAGGCCAGCGTAGGGCGCTGAAACAAACGGGGCCGCAACGCGGCCCCAATGCCTATTCAGGGATACTGCTGCACCTGGCCCTGCTGCTGGTCATACTGCTGGCCTGGAATCGGCTTCAGGTTCACTTCGACACGGCGGTTCTGCGCACGGCCATTGGCATCGGCGTTGCTGGCGATCGGCTGGTCCGGGCCCATGCCACGTACCGACAGGCGCGAGCTGTCCACACCCTGCGAAGTCAGGTAGGTGCTGACGGCCTGCGCCCGGCGCTGGGACAGGTCCATGTTGTGCTGGCGGCTGCCGGTGCTGTCGGTGAAACCGACCACTTCGATGGTGTTCTGGTTGAACTGCTTGAACGAGCTGGCGAGGTTGTTCAGCGGCTGGTAGAAGCTTGGCGCGATGTTGGCCGAATCGGTGGCGAAGGTGATGTTGCCCGGCATGATCAGCTTGATCTGGTCACCCTGGCGCTGCACTTCCACACCGGTGTTGGCCATTTGTGCGCGCAGCTCGGCTTCCTGCTTGTCGGCGTAGTAGCCATAACCGGCGGCGGCAGCGCCCACGGCGGCAGCGCCGATCAGGGCGCCCTTGCCACGGTTGTTGTGGTCGATGGCGGCACCGGCGATCGCACCGGCCAGCGCACCCAGGCCACCGTACTTGGCAGTCTTGCTCATCCCAGTAGAGCCCTGCGCCTGCCCCTGGTTGTCGTAAGGGTTCTGACTGGCACAGCCGGTCATCAGGGCAGCGGCAGTTGCGACGATAATCAGACGACGCATGGTGAACATGGACAAGCTCCTACTCAATTCATGAATGCGACAGATCGCAAATGCATCTATGCCAGCCTTGGAACGCACCGGCAACGAAAAATTCCATGAAAGCGCCTTCATGTGCCATCAGGCACGCACGAACGGGTTTTCGCGCATCTCGTCACCCAGCCGGGTATCAGGCCCATGGCCGGTGACCACGGTGGCCTCCTCGTCCAGCCGGTACAGCCGCTCTTTGATCGAGCGCACGATAGCCCGCTGGTCGCCACCCCACAAATCGGTGCGGCCTATGCCCCGACGGAACAAGGTGTCACCTGCGATCAACAGCTTGGCGTCGGCGAACCAGAAGCTCATCGAGCCGGGCGTGTGCCCGGGTGTATGCAAGGCCACGCCGCAGCCGCACGCCAGTTCTTCGTCATCGGCCAGCCAGCGATCAGGCGACGGCACCGGGGTGTAGGGCACGCCGAACATCTGGCACTGCATCTCCAGGTTGTCCCACAGCGCCTGGTCGGCCTTGTGCAGATGCAGCGTGGCGCCGGTCAGCGCTTTGAGCTTGCCCGAGGCAAGAAAATGATCGAAGTGGGCGTGGGTGTGGATGATGCTCACCAGCGTCAGGCCATGGGCCTGCAGGCGGGCCAGGATCTTGTCTGGATCACCGCCCGGGTCGACGACGATGGCCTTTTTGCTCAACGGGTCGCCGATGAGCGTGCAGTTGCACTGCAAAGGCCCGACAGGGAAGGTTTCGCGGATGAGCGCAGGCAGGGCTTGGGTCATGGTGTTCTCGCAGGTAAAGCTGGGGTTCTGCGCAAAGCCTGCCAGGAAAAGCCGGCAGGTGCACCCCAATCCCTACGGCAGAAACAACTTGAACAAGCCACCGCCCAGTGCACCGCCATTGGAGATCTCGATGCGCCCACGCACCCCGCCACTTTCATGCAGCGCCGCAATGCGTGCAGCAAAGTACAGCCCCAGGCCGGTGCTGCCGCTGGTCGAGTCGATGCCCTGGGTATATTCCTCCTGGCGGTCAAGCATGCGCTGTGGATAACCGGGGCCGTCATCGTTCACGCAAATGGCCAACTGGTTGTCAGCCTCCTCGATGCTGATCAACAAGGCATGCCCGGCAAAGCGGGTGGCATTGGTGATGACGTTGGCGATCACCGAGGCCACCAGCTCGCGGTCGAAGAAACCCAGCGGGTTATCCGTGTCGATGCGCCAGGTGGCGAGAATATCGTTGTGCTTGAGCACTTCCTCATGCGCCGCCAGCTGGGCCTCGATGAAGTCGTCCAGTTCGTGGTAGTCCGGGCACACCGGCAGTTGGTTCACACCAAGCTTGTACAACCCCAGCAGCTGCACCAGCATGCCGTTGAGGTGACGAAACTCGTGCTCCATGATCCCTTGCTCGGCCCCGCCGCGCAGTTCCTCGGGCAGGCGCTCCACCCACTGGCCGTGGCACTGGATCAACGCCGCCAGGGAGCTTTTGAGGTCGTGCACGGTGGAGGCGATCACCGTGGAAAAATCCAGCCCCTGATTGTCTTGATTCATGCGCCGAACACTCGGATGTGCAGTTTGCGGTAACGGTCATAGCGATTGTCGCTGGCAGGGATACCGGCCACGCTGGTCAAGGCGTCGCGGCATTCCTGCATGATCGCGGGCTGGGGGGTTTCACCACCAATGCGCAGCAGCGCCTGGGCGGTGTTCAGGGCGATGCTGATGTTCCTGGGCTGTAGACCCAGCGCCTTGCGGAACAGTTGCAACGCCTCGCCGAGCTGCCCTCCCTGGTAACTGCGCACACCCTGGCGATTGAGGGTGACCGCTTCGGTAATGGCGTTGAGCACACTCGGGTCGTCCGTCAACTTGCCCACTCTTTCCATGACCTTGGGGTCATCGCCATAACTTTCCACACAGCTTTTCAGTACGCCGATGGCGGCGGCTTCCTGGCCCATCGCCTGCAACTGCGCGGCGACGGTGAGGGCCGAATCGACCGAGAAGAACTGGTTCATCTTGTCCAGGCGCAGAATGGCCTGATCGGTCAGCTTGGCAGCCGTTTCCGGGTCACCGGCCTGCTGCAGGCTGGCGGCCTTCATCATCCGCGCACGCACCTGCAAGCCTTGGTCTTCGGGGTTTTCCTTGGCCACTTCGCTGAGCGTGGTGTTGATCTCGACGCGGGTACGGGCGTCCAGGCCAAAGCCTGCATTCTTGCTCATCAGCGCCTGCACCAGGCCCAGGTTGTTTTCCGGGTCTTTGTAGCGCGAACTCTGCCCTTGGTTCACCGCATGGCGGAAGGCCTTGGAAGCGCTTTCGAAGTCTTCGTTTTCCAGCGCCAGCTTGCCCAGGGTCGACTGCCGCCGCACCGACAATGGCGACAGGCGCACTGCCTCTTCCAGCAGGCTCTGCGCACGCTTGCTTTCGCCCTGGGCCACCAGCACTTCGGCCATGCCATCGTACAAGGCTGGCATGATCGGGAAGGCTTTGAGCGCCTGTTCGTATACGCCCTGGGCCTGGGCATTCTGGCCACGTTTGTGCATCAAGGCCCCCAGCGCCGTGTACACCCACGGTTGCGGGCGGCTGGCGAGAATGGCCTTGAGGAATTTCTCCAGCTCATCGAAGCGGTTTAGGTTGCGCAAGGCATCGGCCCGGTAGCGCAGGCACAGGGGTGCCAGGCGCGGGTCCCTTTTGCACAGCTCGGCGCATGCCGCCAGCACCTCGCCCGGGCGGTTGCGGTCCAGCGCCTGCAATATCGGCTTGAGCAGGGTTTTGCGCTGGAACAGCTTCTCGACCCGCTGGGCCAGCCCCACCCGGTTGAACGGCTTGGTCAGGTAGGCGTCGGGCTCGTGCTCGATGGCACTGAGAACGATGGCCTGGCTGCTCTCGGCGGTGACCATGATGAACACGCACTCATGGCTGATGTGCTTGTCGATGATCAGGTCTTCGAGTACCTGCTGGCCATTCTTCTTGCCATCGCCCAGGTGGAAGTCCTGCAGGATGAAGTCATAGCGCTTCTGCGCGCACATGCGCAGCGCCTGCTCGCCGCTGTCGGCAGTGTCGACGTCGCGCACACCCAACTCGCGCAACATGGACCGGGTCGACGTGCGAAAGTCGGTGAAATCGTCGACGATCAGAAAGCTCTTTTGCCCGTACTGCAGCATCAACACGACCTGCCCTGGAATGATTGAAAAATCGCGCGAGGCGATGCCACCGATCGCTGTATCGGCAGCTGGCCGGGAAAGATGAGCATCGAGCATTATCGGCCGCGAACATGGCCCGAGGCCATTACTTTAACGGGCGGTAGCCAGCACCGCCAGCACTACGCCAGCAACCCCAGTGACTTGGCCTTGGCCACCGCCTGGGTCCGCCGCTCCACGCCCAGCTTGCTGTTGATATGGCTGGCGTGGGTTTTGACCGTGTGCAAGGAAATGAACAAGCGCTCGCTGATCTGCTGGTTGGAGCAACCTTGGGCGATCAGTTCGAGCACTGCCAGCTCCCGCCCGCTCAGGGCCTCGCTGCTACCGCATGGGGCGCTTGGCAACGCTGGCAAATGCCCCAGCAGGTCGACCTGCACCGGGCAGCCGGCCCTGGCCAGCAACTGCTCCTGCAGCCACTGCGGGTGCCGTTGCAGCAACGGCTGGAACGGTTGCAGCACGCCCCCGCGTGCGGCCTCCAGCAAGCCGGGCAACAACTGCGCGGCCTGGCCATCGCGGCCTTCGTCCAGCAACAGCAGCATCCACTGGCTGAGCGCGCTGACGGTGAGCATCATGCCGCCGCTGGCCTGGCCGCGCTCCACCAGCCCGGCCAGGCGCTCGAGCGCCTCTGTGCGGCGTGACAGCACCCGTTCGAGCAGCGCCTGCTGCAGGGCGATATGCACCGGCAGCAGCGGGTGAAACTCTGGCGCCGCCGCCGGCTGCTCACCGCCATAGGTCTGGCCCAGGCGCAGCAACCAGGACTCGGCCAGGTCGACGCGCCCCTGGGCCAGCCACAGCTCGCATTTGACCAGGGTGATCATGGCCAGGTAGTAAACCGGCGGCACGTCCCAGATATGCATCAGCCGCTCTGCCTCGGCCAGTTCGGCAAAGGCCTCGGCGAACTGCCCGTCGCGCCCATCGAGGGTGGCAATCACGCAGTGGCCGATAAGCACGCTGATGTCGCGGCAGGCACGTGCCTCGCCCAACCCCGCGCGCAAGCGTGCACGGCCCTGGGCCGGTTGCAGGCGCGAGACCAGCAGGTAGCCTTCATACAGCGTCAGGCGGGCCCGCACCGCATACAGCCGCTGCGCCGAGAGCCCTTGCAGACGCTGCAGCCCCTGGCGCACTTCATCCAGTGCGCGCAGCACCTCGCCACGGGCGTGCAACACCCGCGCCCGGTCATAATGCGCCAACGCCTCGAACAACGGGTTGCCGACCCGCTGGGCCAGCTCCAGCGCCTCACGGTTCCAGCCACGGGCGCGCCAGAAGTCGCCATCGGCAATCGCCAGGTTGGACAACGTCGATAAACAGACCAGGCGCTGCCCATAGCGCTTGCCGGGCAGGCTCTGCAGGGCTTCGCCACAATAGGCCAGGGTGCGCTCACGATCACCGCGGCCACGGGCGATGACACCGCTCAGTGCCAGCCACTGGGCCAGCATGGACTTTTGCGCGGTCGCCGAAGGTGCAGGCAGGAAGCGGCTGAGGTGGCCTGCCAGTTCTTCAGCCGCGTCCAGCTGGCAGGCCAGGCCCAGCGCCCAGCTGTACAGCACGATCAGCCGCGGGGTACTGATCAGCAGGCTGTCGGGCAGGTCCATCTTCCAGCGCAGCAGCATGCCAACATTCTGTTCGGCCAGCAGTTGTTCCTCGGACAGGCTCTGTACCAGGTCGGCAGCGACGTCGAGGTGGCCGGCACGCAGGGCCTGCTCCACGGCTTCATCCAGCAAACCCTGGCGCTCGAACCAGCGGCAGGCACGCAGGTGCAGGTCGGCCAGTGGCTCACTGGCCTGGCGGCTGCGCAGCAGGTCGGAGAACAGGTGGTGGTAGCGGAACCAGTGGCCATGCTCGTCAAGCGGTACCAGGAACACCTGGTGTGCCTGCAAGAAGCGCAGGATCGCGGCGCTGTCGTCGCGCCCCCGCAATGCATCGCACAGCGGGGCACAGAAACGTTCCTGGCAGGCGGTTTCATCGAGGAAGGCCTGCACGTCGGCAGGCAGCATGTCGATGACCTCTTCGAGCAGATAGTCGCGGATCAGGCCCTCGCCCCCGTGCAGGGCCTGTGGCAAGGCCTGCTCGTCGGCGCTCTCGCTGACCGCCAGTTGCCAGAAGCGCAACCCTGCCACCCACCCGTCGCTGCGCTGGATCAGGTTGTCCAGCGCCTGGCCTCGCAAGCCGTTGGGCTGGCGACCGATCACCGCCAGCGCTTCTTCGGCGGTCAGCCGCAGCTCCTGTTCGTTGAGCTCGACCAACTGCCGTGACAGGCGCAGACGTGCCAGGTGCCAGTCCGGCCGCTGCCGGCTGGTAACCAGCAACACCAGGCCCGGCGGCAAATGGTTGAGGAAAAACTGCAGACAGCGGTCGAGTACCGGCCCCTGGGCCAGGTGATAGTCGTCGAGCACCAGCAGCAACGGCGTATCGCCACGCAGGTACTGCGCCAGCTCGTCGAGCAGGCCATCGAGCCACTCCTCGAAGGCGAATGGCTGATGGCGCTGGCGCATTTTCAACAGGCCCATGGCCTGGCCGCCCAACGCCGGGCAGTACTGCTGCAGGCCTTCGAGCAGCCGCTCGAGAAAGCGCCCAGGGTCGGCATCGCGCTGGCTCAGGCCCAGCCAGAGGCTGCGCCAGTGATCGGGCAGCGACTCGCAGAACTCGATGGCCAGCGAGCTCTTGCCGAAGCCGGCCGGCGCATTGACCAGCAGCAAGCGGCCACCAAGGCCGGCGTACAAGCGCTGGCACAAACGCGGGCGCGGCACGTGCCCGTCCGGCAATGGCGGCCGGAAGAAACGCCCGTCCAGCAGGCCCAAGGCCTGAGTCGCGAATCCATGCGTGCGGGACAGTTCTGTCATGGCCGGCTCGTTCTGGTTGGAAGACTACGGCGATATGGATGCCTGCGAGACTAGCCGGTAACGCTACGCATTTGAAGATGATGGAAACAATTGCCGCAGAAAAGACTGCGACAAAAAGCGACATGGCTGATGGACACGGGGGTGGGCGGCGGGTTTGGGCAGGTATTCAGCGGACTTATCGCCCGTTCAGGCTTGCACGCCGAGGGCATGGAGCGGCCAATGAAAACGCCCCGGTAAACCGGTAATGCTGTTCGCTCAAGCAACTGGGGCCGCATTGCGGCCCACCGCAGGCAAGGCAGCCACAGGGATCGCATCGGGGCTGACAGGTGTTTGCCACAAGGTATGCAGCGCCTGTTAGAGCGAGCGCCGCCCGCGCGGCGCATCGCGAGCTGCGCTCGCTCCTACGTTTGTTTCGGGCCAATTATTCCTGTGGGATTCGCGCGCGAACGCCTTGGTGCATGCCTCAATATCGCGCCGTACAAACAAGGCGGCCGCGCGCGCCTGTCACAGGCGTTACTGGCCCGAAACAAACGTAGGAGCGAGCGCAGCTCGCGATTGCGCCGCGCGGGCGGCGCTCGATCTCACAGGCGCTGAAGATGCTCCGGCTACCCTTGCCAGGAACCATAGAATCTCCCACAGGGACAGCGCAGGCCTCAAGAACTGCACGGTCCTGGTAGGAGCGGCCTTGTGTCGCGGTGGGCTGCGCAGCAGCCCCAATCAGTGTGACATCACACACAAGTGAACAACATTACGGTAAACCGACGCTTGAATGCGTTCTGCTCAGCGAATGCCGGACTGACGCAGCGCCGCCGGTTGGAAGTCGGCTTTGCTGGCACTGAAGCCGAAGTCATAAGCACGCTTCTCTTCGTTCTTCATACCTAGCGCCAGGTAACGACCAGACTGCAGGTCGTAGATGGCCTCCAGGGTGTACCACGGTACCTCGACATTGTAGTAAGGCTGGGCATGCGCCTCGGACACGCGCCACAGCTGGCCACGGCCATCGTACTGGTCGATCACTGCGGCCTGCCAGGTGTCTTCGTCGATGTAGAAGTCACGCTTGGCGTAGATATGCCGCTGCCCCGGCTTCAGTGTGGCGACCACATGCCAGACACGGCGCAGCTCATAACGGGTCAGGTCCTGGTTGATGTGCCCGGCCTTGATGATGTCGGCGTACTTGAGCTTGGGGTCATCGAGCTTGAAGGCGTTGGAGGCGATGTACAGCTCCTTCTTGCCCTCCAGCTTCCAGTCATAGCGGTCTGGCGCGCCGTTGTACATGTCCAGGTTGTCCGACGTGCGCAGGCCATCGGCGGCGGTACCCGGGCCGTCGTACGACACCTGTGGCGCCTGGCGCACTCGGCGCTGGCCGGCGTTGTAGATCCAGGCCTTGCGCGGATCCTTGACCTGGTCGAGGGTTTCGTGCACCAGCAGTACGGTACCGGCCAGGCGCGCCGGGGCGGTAACTTCCTGCTTGAAGTAGAACAGGATGTTGCCCGGGTTGTTCGGGTCGTAATCCTTCATCTTGTCGCGGAAGACGAACTGGTCGGAAAAGTACACGGGGTTGAAGGAGCCGTTCTGTTGCGGCGTGGCCTGGGTAACCAGGCGGCTGACGCTGCCACCCCGGTAGCGGGTGATGTGGTTCCAGATCACCTCCAGGCCGCTTTTCGGAATGGGGAACGGTATCGCGGTGCGGAAGTTGCTCAGGCCGTTGCCGCCTTCCACCAAGGTGGTCTTGGTGGCGTTCTCCTTGATGGCGGCGAACACGTCGGCAGGCACGGTGGAACCGCGGTGGGTCTTGAATACCGGGATCTTGAAGGTGTCCGGGTAACGCTTGAGCATGGCCATCTGGCCTGGCGAGAGCTTGTCCTTGTACTGCTCGGCGTTTTGCGCAGTGATGGTGAACAGTGGCTTCTCACTGCCGTAGGGGTCGGACAGGAAGCCTTTGCCATCGACGCTGCCTGCGGTTTTCGACAAGGGCTGCCATGGGCCGATCGAACCATCGGCGTTACCGGCCTTTTCGGCGCCCATCGGGGTCAGCGTGCTACCCAGCTTGGCCGCCTCGTCGGCGGATACCGCAGCCATGACGCTGGTCGCCAGCAGGGACAGGCCCAGCACACCGGCTTTCAGCAGACTTCTGGTCTTGTTCATGTCGTGTTGTCCTGGATCTGTGGGCTTAGAAGTTCACGCCGAAGCTGAGGGCGACGAAGTCGCGGTCATCCACGGTGCTGTACTTGCCGTCGAAGAAGTTGGTGTACGACAGGCTCGCCGTGTAGGTGTTCTGGTACTCGGCGTCCAGGCCCAGGCTGACTGCCTTGCGGCCTTCCTCGAAGTTGCCGCCAGGGCCTGGTGAATAGCCCGACACGTCGTGCGACCAGGCCACGCTCGGTTTCAGGTTGACCCCGGCGAACACGTCGTTGTAGTCCCAGATCACGCGGGCGCGGTAGCCCCACGAGGTGCTGGTGGTGTAGCCGTCGTTCTCGCACTTGCGGTTCAGGTTGGCGGTGGAGGCACCCGCACCCGCGCCGGCGATGGTGCTGCTGTTGAGTGCCTGGCAGGTATCTGCGCCGCCGGTGGCGGGCAGCGGGCCTGGGCCGAATACCGGGTCACGGCCGTAACGGGTATCGTGCGCGTTCTCCAGGCCACCGACGTGGGTCACACCCAGCTCGCCGACCACGGTCATGCGGCTGGCGCCCATCACCTGGTCGAAGAAGTGCGTGAGGGTCGTCTGGAACTGAGTGATCTCCTTGCGACGGTAGCCATGCAGGTCCTGGCCAGGGGTGCCTGTCAGCAGCGAGGCGTTGCTCAACGCGCCCCCAATCGGGCGAACCCCGGCAAACAGGATGTCCGTGGTATTGAGCTGCACCGGTGCGTTGGGCCGGTAGCTGATTTCGCCGCTCCAGGCGGTGCCAGTGGGCAATGTGGTGGAGAAGCTCAAGCCATACAGGCGAATGTCTTCCGGGTATTCGACGAAGTACTCGGAATTGCCGGCCACGATCAGCGGCGCCAGCGCCCGCAGTTGCGCAGGCAGCGCGCTGAGCCCTGCAAATACCGAAGGTGCGGCCCCTGTGGCGCTGAAGATTGGCGCACGGCTGTGGTAGTTCATGAAGTAGGCACCGAACTCGGTGTCCAGCGGCTCGAACATGTAGCGCATGGCCACACCGAACTGCCCGCTGTCACGCGCATCGCGGTCGGCACCACGGCGCACCATCACGCCCTCTTCGTTGATGTTCACACCGCGCGTGGCAAGAAACTGCTGGGCGGCGCCCGGTACCGTGCGGCTGCTGTTGAGCACGCGCAGGTTGTCGGTACAGCCATCGGCGATGATGTCGGGTTGCGAGAAGAACGTGCCGCAGTTGTCGACGACCGTCTGGTCCCACTCCAGCTGATAGAAGGCCTCGGCCGACAGGTTGTCGGTCAGGCTCTGGGAGATGTAGAACATGTTGACCGGAATCAGGCCTTCCTTGATCTCGGCACCCGGGCGGCGGAACGCCGACACGTCGATGGGGTTGATCGCGTTGATGCCGCCACCGATGAAGGTACTTTCGCCCCAGCTGACCACCTGCTTGCCGAGGCGAACCGAGCCCGGCTGATCACCGATCGAGTAGTTGTGGTAGACGAAGGCGTCGAGCAGTTCGGCGCCGGACGACTTGGCCCCTTCCTTGCGGTTGGAATCGCTGATGTCCTTGAATTCGCGACCTTCGTCCTTCAGCTCGAAGTCATACCAGTACTTGCCGCGCACGAATACGCCGGTATCACCGTACTTGAGCTCCAGGTCGTGGATACCCTTGAAGATCTTGGAGAAGGTTTCGCCCTTCTTGAAGTTCAGGTGACCGTCGTCGGAGGTCTGCGACAGGCCCTTGCCGCCGTTGTTCACCCCGATCAGGTTCCGGTTGGGGTTGGCGGTCGACCAGCTGGCGCCAATGGAGAGCGACGAGTCGAACTGGCCTTCGATTTCACCGATGTTGAAACTGACAGCGAAAGCAGGACTTGCGAGCGTGGAAGCGATGCTGACGGCCAAGGGCAGCTTGGCCCGGCGCCAGAACGGATTTGCAGATTTCATCGACGCTACTCCATGTACTTTATTGTTATGGCAGTGAGTCCTTTCAAGAACGGCCCGAGTGACCGGTTTGCAGGCTTGCGCCTGCGGCGGCACGGCTAGCGCGTGACGCCCTCCCCCATTCCTGAAAATCCCCTGGCCCCGACTATAGCCAGCAAGGCACAGGCGCTTGATCCCTCTAAAGTGTGATTTGCGCTCCGTGCCAACCACTCGTTGGGTTTTTTCCTTGATCGCGTGCTGGCAGTGCTCAAGGATGGCGCATTTTTACCATTTGGCAAGGCGCCAGCCGCTCTAGAACGCGGGTCGCGTTCTGTCGCACGCGACCCGCCCCGGGTTTACAGGGTGGACAGAAAGGCGCTGTTGCTGGCCTGCCACCGCACGATGTCCTGGCGTATGCGCTTCTTGTCCAGCTTGCCGACACTGGTCTTGGGAATTTCAGTAACAACGGCGATCTGGCTGGGAATCGCCCATTTGTTGATATGGCCTTGCTCGACGAACGGCTTGAGGTGGTCCTTCAGCGCTTTCGCATCGATCGCCATGCCCTCGCGCACCACCAGCAGGGCAAACGGGCGCTCGCCCCACTGCGGGTCGGCCACCCCCACCACCGCGACTTCGCGCACGGCCGGGTGGCGGCTGACCAGGTCTTCCAGGTCGAGTGACGACACCCACTCGCCACCGGTCTTGATCACATCCTTGATACGGTCGCGTATGTCGATGTAACCCATGTTGTCGAGGGTGGCGACGTCGCCGGTGTGCAGCCAGCCGCCCAGCCACAGCTCTTCGCTCTTTTCCGGCTCCTTGAAATAACCCTGGGTCAGCCACGGTGCACGCAGCACCAGCTCGCCCTGGGTTTCGCCATCGGCGGGCAGGAAGTTGCCGTCGCCGTCGACAATCGCCGCCTCCACCAACGGTACCGGCACCCCGGCCTTGATACGGTAGGTGACGCGCTCATCCTCACTGCCGGCCTGCAACTCGTCGTTCAGGTGCGCGGCGGATATCAGCGGGCAGGTCTCGGACATGCCGTACGCTGCGGTCAGCTGGATGCCGCGGGCCAGCGCCGCCTGGTACAGCGACCGGTTCAGCGAGCTGCCGCCGATGATGATCTTCCAGCCGCCGAAGTCCTGGCCTTGGGCAGTCGGGCAGTTGAGCAGCATCTGCAGGATGGTCGGCACACAGTGGGAGAAGGTGACGTTCTCTTCACGCCACAGCCTGATCAGCATCTCGGGCTCGTAACGACCGGGATACACCTGCTTCATGCCGAGCATGGTGGCCGCGTAGGGAATGCCCCAGGCATGCACGTGGAACATCGGCGTGATCGGCATGTAGACGTCATCGCTGCCCAGCAGGCGCACGCTGTCGATACTGCCGGTGACCGAAGCCTCGGC
The DNA here is from genome assembly GCF_007633355.1 of Pseudomonas sp. BJP69. Taxonomy (NCBI): domain Bacteria; kingdom Pseudomonadati; phylum Pseudomonadota; class Gammaproteobacteria; order Pseudomonadales; family Pseudomonadaceae; genus Pseudomonas; species Pseudomonas sp. BJP69. The sequence goes on along the minus strand of NZ_CP041933.1, from coordinate 810,747 downwards.
CAGGGTATGCAGCACCAGCTGCCGATGGGTGAAGTACACGCCCTTGGGGTTGCCGGTGGTGCCAGTGGTGTAGAACGTGGTCGCCACCGAGTTCTCGTCGAAGTCGGGGAAGTCGTAGCTCGGGCTGGCGGCGGCGAGCAGTTGTTCGTACTCACCCACCAGCCCAGGCAGGTCGGCGGCCTGGGCCGGGCCATCGGTCAGCAGTACGGTCTTGTCGACAGTGGTCAACTGCCCGGCGATGGCCTGGTACAGGCCGACGAAGTCACTGTTGACCAGCACCACCCGGTCTTCGGCGTGGTTCATGGTGTAGAGGATCTGCTCGGGTGACAGGCGCACGTTGATGGTATGCACCACGGCGCCGATCATCGGGATGGCAAACATGCATTCCAGGTAGCGGTGGCTGTCCCAGTCCATGACCGCCACGGTGTCACCGGCCTTGACCCCGGCCTCGGTCAGCACGTTGGCCAGCCGGGCGATACGCTCGTTGAGCTGTGGGTAGGTCAGCCGCATCTGGTCGCGGTAGACGATTTCGCGGGTCTTTTCGTAGCGGCTGCCAGACATCAGCAGGCGCTTGATCAGTAATGGATAGGCATAGGCGCCCTCGGCGGGCTTGATGATGCGGGTCTGCAACATGGGTATCCCTTTTCTTGGAAGCGGGCCGGAAAAGTCTGTGGGGAGCTGATCTGGGGAGTTACTGTAGTTCGCCAATGTGACGGCCAAATCAGCCGAAGGAATGATTTGCCCGGCCAAGGTATGAGCCGCAAGGCGTTGACGGGCGGCGAGGTTGAGCTGGACACTGCGCCGGGAGCCCCACCACAAACCCGCCCTGCCCAGGAGATGTTCATGCCCAGCCCGCGTCGCGCCGTGTTTCTCGACCACCAGTCCCTGGACCTCGGCGACCTGGATCTGTCGCCCCTGCAGCAGCAGTTCGACCAGTTCGGGCTGTTCGCCGCCACCGCCCCGGAACAGGTCGCCGAGCGCCTGCAGGGCGCGGTAGCAGTGGTCAGCAACAAGGTTGTGCTCGACGCCGCCGTGCTGGCCGCCAACCCGCAATTGAAGCTGATTCTGGTGGCCGCCACCGGCACCAACAACGTCGACCTGGCCGCCGCCCGCGCCCAGGGCATCACGGTGTGCAACTGCCAAGGCTACGGCACGCCGTCTGTCGCCCAGCACACCCTCGCGCTGCTGCTGGCGCTGGCCACGCGGCTGTGCGACTACCACCAGGCGGTGGCAGAGGGGCAATGGGCCAAGGCCAACCAGTTCTGCCTGCTGGATTTCCCGATTGTCGAACTGCAGGGCAAAACCCTTGGCCTGCTTGGCCACGGTGAGTTGGGCGGCGCGGTGGCGCGGCTGGCCGAAGCGTTCGGCATGCGCGTACTGAGCGGGCTGATCCCCGGCCGCCCGCAGCGCGCCGACCGGCTGCCGCTGGAGGCGTTGTTGCCGCAGGTTGACGCGCTGACCCTGCACTGCCCCTTGAACGAGCACACCCGGCACATGCTGGGGGCGCGCGAGCTGGCCCTGCTCAAGCCTGGGGCGCTGGTGGTGAACACCGCGCGCGGCGGCCTGATCGATGAGCAGGCCCTGGCCGATGCGCTGCGCAGTGGCCACCTGGGCGGCGCTGCCACCGACGTATTGAGCGTGGAGCCGCCGGTCAACGGCAACCCGCTGCTCGAAGCCGGTATCCCGCGCCTGATCATCACCCCACACAGCGCCTGGGGCGCGGTGGAGGCGCGCCAGCGTATCGTCGGCCAGCTCAGCGAGAACGCCCAGGCCTTTTTCGCCGGGCAGCCACGCCGCGTGGTCAGCTGAGCCAGGCGCCGGGCTCTGCTACACTGCGCCACTTTTTTCCAGGAGGCGTCGTTCATGGACCCGCGCAGTGAAGTATTGCTCCGCCAGGCGGAGCTGTTCCAGGGCCCGCTGCTGCTCGCCGGCGCCCCCGCCGACGGCTTGCTCGGGCAGTTGCCCGAAGCCCGCGCCTGGTCGTGGCACGCCGGCGACCAGGCCGTGCTCGAAGGCCGCTTTGCGGGCCGCAGCCAGTATGGCGTAGAGCCCCCGGCGGGCGCGTTCGACAGCGCCGTGCTGTTCCTGCCCAAATCCCGCGAATTGGCCGCCTACCTGCTCAACGCCCTGGCTTCCCGCCTGGCGGGTCGCGCGCTGTACCTGGTCGGTGAAAAACGCGGTGGCATCGAGGGCGCGGCCAAGCTGTTGCAGGCTTTCGGCAAGCCGCGCAAGCTCGACAGCGCGCGGCATTGCCAGTTGTGGCAGGTGACGGTCGACCAGGCCCCGCAGGCGACACCGCTGCAGAGCCTGGCGCAGCGCTTTGAACTGGCCCTGGAAGACGGCCCGCTGCAAGTGGTCAGCCTGCCCGGTGTGTTCAGCCACGGCCGCCTGGACCGCGGCACTGCGCTGCTGCTCAAGCACCTGGACAACCTGCCCAGCGGCCACATGCTGGACTTCGGTTGCGGTGCCGGGGTGCTGGGTGCCACGGTCAAGCGCCGTTACCCGCACAACCGGGTGACGTTGCTGGACGTGGATGCCTTCGCCGTGGCGGCCAGCCGTCTGACCCTGGCTGCAAACGGCCTGGAAGGTGAGGTGATCAGCGGTGATGGCATTGATGCAGCACCGCTCGACCTGAGCCTGATTCTTAGCAACCCGCCGTTCCATACCGGGGTGCACACCAATTACCAGGCCTCGGAAAACTTGCTGAGAAAATTAGCGGTTCATCTGCGAAAAGGGGGCGAAATGCGCTTGGTTGCCAATAGCTTCCTGCGCTACCAGCCGCTGATCGAAGGGGCGCTGGGCAACTGCCAGATACGCGACGAGGCGGAAGGCTTCCGAATCTACCAGGCCGTGCATGGCTGAAAACAGCGCTTGCCGAAAGCGTTTTGCCAAGGCAGAATCCGCTCCGTCCTAGGGGAGTAGTCTCCCGCGAGCCCACCGCTCGCCCGGTACGCGTCAACATACTTGGTCCACAGACCATGGCGCGTGCGACCCCCATGCCCACGTGCATGGAGAGATCCGCATAGACGGATCCGGGGTTTGACAAGACCTATGACACGCACACCTTACCCGGGGCGGGAAGGCTGTACGTGTCATAGCCGTGTCGACCCGCCCCCGTAGGAATCCTGATGCTGGAATCTCTGTTGGTCCCCACCGCCATCGTTGCGCTCGCCGAAATCGGCGACAAGACGCAGCTGCTCGCACTCATTCTCGCCGCGCGCTTCCGCAAGCCCTGGCCGATCATTGCCGGCATCATCGCCGCCACCCTGGCCAACCATGCCGCAGCCGGTGCCGTAGGGGCGTGGGTCGGTAGCTTCTTCAGCGATTCGGCCCTGCACTGGATCCTGGCCGCGAGCTTCACCGCCACGGCGCTGTGGACCCTGGTACCGGACAAAATGGACGATGACGAGAACCCGGCGCGCCGCTTCGGCCCGTTCCTGACCACGCTGATTGCGTTCTTCCTCGCCGAAATCGGTGACAAGACCCAGGTCGCGACCGTGATGCTGGCGGCCCAATACCCGCACCTGATCATGGTCATCATCGGCACCACCCTGGGCATGCTGATTGCCAACGTACCCGTGGTGCTGGCGGGCAACTTTGCAGCCGACAAGCTGCCGCTGACGCTGATCCGTCGCCTGGCGGCCGCGGCGTTCTTCGTACTGGCGATCGTGGCCGTGTACTCGGCGATGAAGGCCAGTGGCTGGGTCGGGTAACCGGAAAACACGGGGGCGCCGCGCGCCCCCACGCTTCAAGCGATCATGGCTTGGCCGCGGCCTGATACAGCGGCATCACCTTGGGAATGGCCGCCTGCAGCGAGGCAATGCGGCTGGAAGATGCCGGGTGAGTGCTCATGAACTCGGGCGGAGCGCCTTCGGACGCCTTGCTCATCTTGTTCCACAAGGTGATTGCGGCGTTCGGGTCGTAGCCGGCACGGGCCGACAACTCCAGGCCGATCAGGTCGGCTTCGTTTTCGTTGGCCCGGCTGTTGGGCAGGGTCATGGCGTAGTTCACCACGGTGTCGGCCATGGCCATGCTGTTCTGGCCCAGGCCAAAGATGGCACCCGCCCCCTGGCGCGCCATTTCCACACCATAGGCCTTGGACATCGCCTCGCGGCTGTGCTCACGCAGGGCGTGGGCGATTTCGTGACCGACAACCGCGGCAATTTCCGCATCGGTGAGCTTGAGCTGATCGATCAGGCCGGTATACACGATGATCTTGCCGCCAGGGCCGCAGTTGGCGTTCAGTTCGTCGCTCTTGATCACGTTGACTTGCCAGTCCCACTGCGCGGAATCCGGGCGGAACTTGGGGGCCTGGGCAATCAGCCGGCTGGCGATGGCCTGCACCCGCTTGGCATCGGCACTGGACTTGTCGAGCACCCCCTTGCTGGAGGCTTCACCGAGGGTCTGCTGGTACGACTGGGCGTACATCTGGTTGACTTCATCGGTGGAGAGCATGCTGAACATGTACTGCTGGCGCTCGACGCCGACAGCACCGCCACTGGTGGTATTCACCGCCTGGCAGCCGCCCAGCACGATGCCAGCACTCAACAGGCTGACGACAAAAGACTTACGCATGAAAACACTCCCTTTTTTGCATGCGCCGTATCCTAGGCCGACTCGCCGGTAGCCGCCATAGCCGCAGGGAAGATTTTCATCACCAGCACCGGCCACCCATCAAAGCGGGGTAAGACACTCCGGCGCATCCAGCTTCGGGTCATTGACGAAATTCGCCAAGGCCCTTTCGCGCAGTGGCGCAGGCGGGCTGGCCAGCAGTTCGTGCAGGCGGGTAACCGGCGTATCCGGATCGAGCCAGGCAGCCTGGCCCGCATCGTCGAGGATCAGCGGCCGGCGCTGGTTCATGGCCGCCTGGGTCACCACCGCGCAACTCAGCCACACCTGGTCCTGCACGGGGTAGGCTTCCCATATGGCCGCAAAGTACAACGAGGCGCCCTCCCCCGGCGTCAGCCAATAAGGACGCTTGCGTACCGTGCCCCGCCACTCGTAAAAGCCGTTGGCCGGCATCAGGCAGCGGCGCTGGCGAAACGCCTCACGGAACATCGGTTGCTCGGCCAGGGTTTCGGCGCGGGCATGGGCGGGGGTGCGGGACAGGTCGGTGAGCCACGCCGGGGTCAGCCCCCAACGCGCCATGGCCAGTTGCTGCTGGCCGTCAAGCTGGCGCTGGATCAGCACCGATGCCCCAGGTGCGATATTCCATTGGGCCGGCTGGCCCGCGGGGAACCCCGGCAGACTGGCAAGGGCCTGGGGCCAGCGAAACAGGGCGTAACGTCCACACATGAGCGAATTCAGAACCTAGCAGATCAAGGTACCGGGGATACTCTCCGGTTCGTCGCCAACCAGTGGCTGGGCCTCATTGTACGCATCGATCAGCTGCCGTGCGTACTCGGCCTGCTCATCGGCGACCGCAAGCCCTAGCAACCCTTGCATGGGCAGCTCGCCGACTGCACCGATCAGGTCACGGCCCACCACCTGCACCGCGATGCCTTCACTGGCGAGCATCCCGGCCAGCATTTCGGCTTCAAGCAGGTTTTCCGGTTCGTAGATCCGCCGCATCATTCGTTCTCGCCGTAGACATCCAGCATCCATTCCTCGCCATGCACCTGCAGCACGAAACGAATCGGCCTGCAGCACACCTGGCAGTCCTCGATGTACTCCTGATCGCCACCGGACAGGTCCACCGTGGTTTCGACCTCTTCGCCGCAATAAGGGCAATCGTAGAACGCAGTTTCGAGCATCGCGGCCTCCGGGGTGACTTATGCGTATAATTGTCGGTCTGTTTACGGGGCCCGTGTGCGTCCGAGCCGTTTTTCGGAGCCTGCCCCTGTTTATTACCCTAGCCGTTTCCAACAAGAGAGCATGATGGGCGAATTCGATGCCATCCGACCCTACGACGACGCTGAGGTACCTGCGGTTCTGGCCCGCCTGCTCAGCGACCCGGCATTCCTCGATATCCTCACCCACTTCCGCTTCCCGCGGGCAGCCGGGGCTTTCGGCTGGCTGCTCAAACCGCTGATCGCCCGCCGCCTGCGCAAGGAATTCGCCGGTGTGACCTGCGTTTCCACCTTGCAGGACAAGGTCGAGTACTACGTTGACCAGACCATCGACCGCGCCACCGACGGCGTCACCTATTCCGGTGTGGAGCAGTTGAAGGCAGGTACGGCCTACCTGTTCCTGGCCAACCACCGCGACATCGTGATGGACCCGGCCTTCGTCAACTATGCGGTGTACCACGCCGGCCTGCCCACGCCGCGCATCGCCATTGGCGACAACCTGCTGCAAAAGCCGTTCGTCAGCGACATGATGCGCCTGAACAAGAGTTTCATCGTGCACCGTTCGATCAGCGGGCGCCGTGAAAAGCTGGCGGCTTATCAGCTGCTCTCGGCCTACATCAACCACTCGATCCGCAACGACGCCACCTCGATCTGGATCGCCCAGGCCGAGGGCCGCGCCAAGGACGGTGACGACCGCACCGACTCGGCGATCCTCAAGATGTTCCACATGAGCCGCAAGGACGAGGCGTTTGGCGCCGTCATCCAGAGCCTGAACCTGACACCGGTGTCGATCAGCTACGAGTACGACCCGTGCGACCAGGCCAAAGCCCGCGAGCTGTATATCCGCGCCACCACTGGCAGCTACCAGAAGGCCCCAGGGGAGGACGACAACAGCATCGCCAAGGGCATTACCGGCTACAAGGGCCGGGTGCACATCAACTTCGCGCCACCGGTGACCGAGTACTACGAGGATACCAAGCAGCTGGCCGCAGAGATCGACCGCCAGATCCTGGCTGGCTACCGGTTGTTCCCGGTGCATTACCTGGCCTACGCAATGTGGGAGGGTAAGGACGAAGCCCTGCAGGTACCTGGCGCCGAACAGGTGTTCCCGGCCGACGAACTGGCCAAGGCCAAGGAAGAATGGCAACGTCGGCTGGCGGCCTGCCCTGAAGAGCAGCGGCCGTACCTGGTATTGCAGTATGCGACACCGGTGCGCAACCAGTACCAGGTCAGGCAGCAGGCGCCGGTTGCCTGACCGATTGCGGGGCTGCCTTGCAGCCCCGCAATCTCACACCCAGGTGCTGAGCCAGGACAGCAGCAGCGCCATGGCCAGGCAAGCGAAGCCCAGAATGTAGAAGTACTTGGGCACCCGCAGGTCGAAGGCATCCACTACCCCCTCCTCAAACGCCAGGCTCTCGCGGGTTTCGGCCGCGCGCCGCCGCGCGCTTTGCAGCAGCAACCCGCCCGGGCAGGTCAGCAGCAGCGCCAACACATTGATCAACTTGGTGGGATGGGCGGCCAGAAAACCCCAAAGCACTTGCAAGGACATCACGCAACCTCGGTGTAAGCGACGGCGAAGGCCCGCATTCTACGCAACTCGCCCTTCGCTGCCCGGCATTGGCGACAAACTGTCATTTAATTTCATCTGTCATCGGCTCGTCATCTGAGCAGGCCACCCTGTCGACCTTCCCATGAGCCGGAGCTACTTCATGCTGCACGCCGAAAACCAGGACCGCCTTTACCTCGTTGCCCAAAGCGAGGAGCAACAGGCGCTGATCGATGGTTTTGCCATCAATGTGCAAGACCGCCAGTGGCTGGTCTACTGCGCGCTGGGCGGGCATGTGCATGCAGACCTGCCGGAGGTGGACGCCGGCACTGGCTTCAGCCTGCTGGATTTCCACATAGAGGCGGCGTGAACCTGCGCCGGCCACCCCACCGGCAAGCGTTGGCGAGGCACAAAAAACCCGCTGCCTGGCGACCAGGCAGCGGGTTTTCAGCAGCGCAGAGGGCTTACTGGGCCAGGATCTGTCCAATGCTCGGGTCTTTGAACATGCGGGTCAGCGCATCGCTCAGAACGTCGCCTACCAACTGGGTGTTGGTGTCCTGGTTCGGTGCCATGCCGAAGCGCTGGTCGAGCGACGCGCCGTAACGGCCGCTGTAGCTGCGGCCGCCATTCTTCACGTCGGCACGGAAGGTGGCACCGATCGTGGCTTCGGTCACGTACAGGTTGTCTTTGGGCGACTGGTACTTCAGCTCGGCCAGGGTCACGGTCAACTGCGGCGCGTTGTAGGCGTTGGCCGTAGGCGTGAAGCCGAGCAGGCGCACAGCCGCTTCAGCCTGGGCCTGCAGCTTGGGCACCACGTCGTTGCCACTGACGCTGATGGTGCTGGTTTCAGGGTACATGCCACCACGGGTACCCAGCGACTGCGATGGGCGACCGTCAACCACCCGGACCACCACCGGCTGGCCATGACCGACCGGCGCGAGTTGGGCCTTGAGCGTGGGTTGCGGGTTGAGTTGTTGCGGGCTGTGGGCACAACCGACCAGGCTGAGGCTGGCCACGGCAAGCAAACCGAACAACAGACGTTGCAACATGCGCGTTTCTCCAGAAAATGCGGCTAAGGCGCACAGTATACCCAGCCCCGCATCGGCCAGTCATCGGTCCCAGCCCGCTTGTGACAATGCTTTCATGCACTGCCCGGGCCTGTACTTTGCGCCTGTGCAAGCCAGCACTGGCAGCCGCGCATGCGCCTGGCCTGACAAACGCTGCAATAAAAACCACGAATGGCGACATTTCTGCCCGCGACATCGTTATAATCTCCCCCCGATTATAAGGACGTCTCCTGATCGGGCCCCGCACTCGCCGATTGACCCCGGCAACTTCAACGCTTCGCCCACAGAGAGCCTTCCACTCAGGTCTTGCATCGGCTGTCGTGCCTGCTTTTCCGGCCCTTCACGCTGCATGAACCTGCGGGTTGCCATCGCGCAGTCCCTTTTTGAGGTTCACGTCTCCAAAAGAGCGTGAAAAAACGGTTTTCACAACTTCACAAGAGTGTGGCGAGCAAATGAACAGTCTGGCATGTGTAAAAGCGGCAGATGTGTCCCGAACAGCCCTGAACAGGCGGCAAATGCGCTCATCCTGCATGAGTGCCTGACCCGCTCCATAACGCACGCACGACACCTTGACCATAAGTCGAATTGCCGCAGCCCTGGCAAACGGCGTTCAATACCTGAACCCGAAGACTGGTTGGCGGTGTCCGCGGAAGTTGCAAGAACTGCGAAAAGTCGGACATGGCGACCCTGGCAACCCCAGGTCCTATGCTGTCAATTAGGTAGCTGTAGATTGTGGAGACGCGTTAAATGGCGCAGAACGAATCGGTTGATGTGGTACTGGTAGGCGCGGGCATCATGAGTGCCACCCTGGCCGTACTGCTCAAGGAGCTTGACCCGACCCTGAAGCTTGAGGTCGTCGAGGCGATGGACTCCGGAGCCGCGGAAAGCTCCAACCCCTGGAACAACGCAGGCACCGGCCACGCCGGCCTGTGCGAGCTGAACTACACGCCGCAGGCCGCCGATGGCAGCATCGACATCAAGAAGGCCGTGCACATCAACACCCAGTTCGAGGTTTCGCGCCAGTTCTGGGCCTACCTGAGCAAGAAGGACAACTTCGGCTCGGCGCGTGCGTTCATCAACCCTGTCCCGCACCTGAGCTACGTCGAGGGTGACAAGGGTGTTGCCTTCCTCAAGAAGCGCTTCGAGCTGCTCAAGCAGCACCATGCCTTCTCCGAGATGGAGTACACCGAAGACAAGGCCGTGATGAACGACTGGATGCCGCTGATGATGCCTGGCCGCCCTGCCGACCAGCACATCGCCGCGACCCGCGTGGCCAAAGGCACCGACGTCAACTTCGGCGCCCTGACCCTGAAGCTGCTGAAGCTGCTGGGTGACGCGCCGGACGCGCAGGTCAAATACAGCAAGAAGGTCGTCGGCCTGCGCCGTAACGGCAGCGGCTGGACCGTCAGCATCAAGGACGTCAACAGCGGCGGCAGCCGTGAAGTGGACGCCCGCTTCGTGTTCCTGGGCGCCGGCGGCGCGGCCCTGCCGCTGCTGCAGATGTCCGGCATCCCGGAGAGCAAAGGTTTTGGCGGCTTCCCGGTCAGCGGCCAGTGGCTGCGCTGCGACAACCCGGAAATCGTCAAGCAGCACCAGGCCAAGGTTTACAGCCAGGCCGCCGTGGGTGCGCCACCAATGTCGGTACCGCACCTGGACACCCGGGTTGTAGACGGCAAGACTTCGCTGCTGTTCGGCCCTTATGCCGGCTTTACCACCAAGTTCCTGAAGCACGGTTCGCTGATGGACCTGCCGCTGTCGGTGCGCATGGGCAATATCGGCCCGATGCTGGCCGTGGCCCGCGACAACATGGACCTGACCAAGTACCTGGTCAGCGAAGTGATGCAGTCGATGGAACAGCGCCTGGAAGCCCTGCGGCGCTTCTACCCGCAGGCCAAGGCCGAAGACTGGCGCCTGGAAGTCGCAGGTCAGCGCGTGCAGATCATCAAGAAAGACCCGAAGAAAGGCGGCGTGCTGCAATTCGGCACCGAGCTGGTCTCGGCGCAGGACGGCAGCCTGGCTGCACTGCTCGGCGCCTCGCCAGGTGCCTCGGTGACCGTTTCGATCATGCTGGAACTGATCGAGCGTTGCTTCCCTGAGCAGGCCAAAGGGGCCTGGGCCGACAAACTCAAGGAAATCTTCCCCGCACGCGAGAAGACCCTTGCAACCGATGCTGCCCTGTACCGCAAGATCAGTGCAGATAACGACGCGGCACTGGACCTGGTGGAAAGCAGCCCGGCAGCCAAGCATTACGCCTGACTGGCCCGGTAACGAAAAAACGCCCTTCGGGGTAATGCCAGTCAGTGACGTAATTGGGGGCCGCTTTGCGGCCCTTCGCGGGCACGCCCGCTCCCACAGGGGTCGCGCATTTCTTGAGTGCAGCGCCAAATGTGTGGGAGCGGGCGCGCCCGCGAAGGGCTGCAAAGCAGCCCCAGTAACGCTTAAAGGACAGGCATCACCCTTCGGGGCGTTTTTTTGCCTGCGGGTTGGTCAGAATGGGCCGCGAGGAGGCGGCACAGGCCAACGATCAACCACGGGCCTGGGCGATGATCTCGATGTACTCCTGCGCATTGCGCTGGTCGGCGATCTGCTCGACGAAGGTTTTGCCGTGTTCGTCCTTGCCATCCAGGTCCAGGCCGGCTTCGACGAAGAACCCGACAAAACGCTGGAAGTCGTCCACACGCAGGCCGCGGTAAGCTTTCACCAGTTTGTGCAGCGAGGGTGAGGTGACGCCATCGGCCGGCTCGAACTGAAGGAACGACTTGATGTAGTCGTCGCTGATTTCGTCACCGATTACCTGTTTCTTGTCTTTACGCATTGCCGGCTCCATCTGGACCATCACGGAATTTCGAAGGCCGGCAGTTTACCCCCCGCAGGCCGCGCGCCTCAACGCGTACGTACGGTGCCCGTGTGCAGGTCGGCCCAGATGTGGCCATTGCCATAGGTGAGGAACTGCACATACAGCGTTTCGTTGCGCAGCAGGTCCATGATCACCCGGTAGTCGCTGAGGGGGTAATTCAGGTTCAAGGTGCGGGTCTTGTCGTCGTACACCGGTTTCTTGAGGCTCTTGGCGGCCTCACCGTCGAATGTCAGCAGCACCTGGGCAATGGTCGCCCCCTTGCTCAGCGGCTTGCCCTTCAGGCGCACTTGCAGCGACGAGGTGATCGGGATCGGCTGCTGGTCGGACTGCCGCTGGGCACCGACTACCACCGAGTAGTCGGTCACTTGCAGCAACTGCTGGCTGGTGGGTGCTTCCTGACGCAGGGCCAGGTCGTCCGGGGGCAGGAACTGGCTGTGCAGCGGTGCAGCGGCCAGCGGCAGGCTGATGGCCACCAGAAGGGGGAGAAACGCACGCATGTGAGGCTCCTTGTATGAAGCCGCACTCTAACACGTGGCCGTTTTTACAGGCCCTTGACGGCGAAGATGCCGTTGGCGTTGCGCCAGTAGCCTTTGTAGTCCATGCCATAGCCGAAGATGTAGCGGTCAATGCAGGGCAGGCCCACGTAGTTGGCCTTGAGGTCCGGGCTGGCTTTGCGGTCGTGGTCCTTGTCGATCAGCACGGCGGTGTACACCGAGCGCGCGCCGGCGTGCTTGCAGAACTCGATGATGGCACTGAGGGTATGGCCTTCATCGAGGATGTCGTCGACGATCAGCACGTCGCGGTCGATGAACGACACCTCGGGCTTGGCCTTCCAGAACAGCTCGCCGCCACTGGTCTGGTTGCGGTAGCGCGTGGCGTGCAGGTAGGAAGCTTCCAGCGGGAACTGCAGGTGGGTCAGCAGTTTGCCGGAGAAGATCAGGCCACCGTTCATCACGCAGAACACCACAGGGTTCTTGTCGTGCAGGTCCTTGCAGATCTGCTCGCCCACCTTGGCGATGGCCGCTTCGACCTCAGCTTCGGTGTACAGGCAGTCAGCTTCACGCATGACTTGACGGATATGCTCGAGATCGGCGGACATGGCGCGCTCCGGGGGATTTTGGAAAAGCGGGCAAAGGTACGCATCCGCTCGTCACAGATCAAGCGTTTATGGACTAACGTGCAGAATGACCAGACGACAGCGCAGGCTGAATAGATTAATCTAGCGCGGTTTTTTTGCCCGCCTTTCGGAGCCCCCCTATGCCCACTCGTGAGATCCGCCACCCGCTGATCCGCCACAAGCTCGGCCTGATGCGCCGTGCCGATATCAGCACCAAGAATTTTCGCGAACTCGCCCAGGAAGTCGGCGCTCTTCTGACTTATGAAGCCACCCAGGACCTGCCGCTCGAAACCTACGAGATCGACGGCTGGTGTGGCAAGGTCGCGGTAGAGAAAATCGCCGGCAAGAAGATCACCGTAGTGCCCATTCTGCGTGCCGGCATCGGCATGCTCGACGGCGTACTCAGTCTGATCCCGGGTGCCAAGGTGAGCGCGGTCGGTGTTGCCCGCAACGAAGAGACCCTCGAAGCCCACACCTACCTGGAAAAGCTCGCCCCGGACATCAACCAGCGCCTGGCATTGATCATCGACCCCATGCTGGCAACCGGCGGCTCGATGGTTGCCACCATCGACCTGTTGAAGAAGGCTGGCTGCAAAGAGATTCGCGCCATGGTCCTGGTCGCGGCACCAGAAGGCATCGACGTGGTGGAAAAAGCTCACCCCGATGTACAGATCTACACCGCCTCGATCGACCAGCGCCTGAACGAGCACGGCTATATCGTGCCGGGCCTCGGCGATGCCGGTGACAAGATCTTCGGCACCAAGCAAAAGGACGCCTGAACATGCAGGACGGCTTCAACGACCCGCTCTGGCGCCAGGTCGTTTCGGGCGCGCAGATGCTCTTCGTGGCATTCGGTGCGCTGGTACTGATGCCACTGATCACCGGCCTGGACCCGAACGTGGCGCTGTTCACCGCGGGTATCGGTACCTTGCTGTTCCAGTTGGTCACCGGCCGTCAGGTCCCGGTGTTCCTGGCTTCCAGCTTCGCCTTCATCACCCCGATCATTCTCGCCAAAGGCCAGTTCGGCCTGGCCGAGACCATGGGCGGCGTGATGGCCGCAGGTTTCGTGTATACCTTCATGGGCCTTATGGTGAAAATCAAAGGCACCGGTTTCATCGACCGCATGCTGCCGCCCGTGGTGATCGGGCCGGTGATCATCTCCATCGGCCTGGCCATGGCGCCGATTGCCGCCAACATGGCGATGGGCAAGGCTGGCGACGGCAGCGTGCTGCTGCCGTACAAGACAGCCATGCTGATCTCCATGCCGGCGCTGCTGACCACACTGATCGTCGCTGTGTTCGGCAAAGGCATCTTCCGCCTGGTGCCGATCATCGCTGGCGTGCTGGTGGGTTTTGCCCTGTCATTTGCCTTTGGCGTGGTCGACACCGCCAGAATTGCCGCTGCCCCCTGGCTGGAAATGCCCAACTTCACGGCGCCAGCGTTCAACTGGCAGGCCATTCTGTTCATCGTTCCGGTAGCCCTGGCACCTGCGATCGAGCACATTGGCGGGGTTATCGCGGTTGGCAGCGTAACCGGCCGTGACTACCTGAAGAAGCCCGGCCTGCACCGCACCCTGCTGGGTGACGGCCTGGCCACCACCGCCGCCGGCCTGTTCGGCGGCCCGCCCAACACCACCTACGCCGAAGTGACCGGTGCGGTGATGCTGACCAAGAACTACAACCCGAAGATCATGACCTGGGCGGCGGTATTCGCCATTACCCTGGCGTTCATCGGCAAGTTCGGCGCGCTGCTGCAGAGTATTCCGGTGCCGGTGATGGGCGGCATCCTGTGCCTGCTGTTCGGCTCGATCGCCGCGGTAGGCTTGAACACCATGATCCGCCACAAGGTCGACCTGGCCGAAGCGCGCAACCTGGTGATCGTGTCGGTGACCCTGGTGTTCGGTATTGGCGGGGTACTGATCGGCAGCGGTGATGGCCCGGATGACTGGGGCCTGAAGGGGATTGCACTGTGTGCCATCGTGGCGATTGCCCTGAACCTGATCTTGCCTGGCAATGACGGCTGGAAGCACAAGAAGCTCGAGGATCAGCAGCCTTGAGCCACCCTTGACCTGAGCGCCCACAGGGCAGCAAAACACCCTGTGGGAGCGGGTTCACCCGCGAAAAGGCCGGTTCACTCAGGCCTTTTCACACATGTCCGCCAACACCCTCACCCACTGCGGGTGGTCGTTCAAGCACGGCACCAGCACCAGCTCCCGCCCGCCGGCCTCGACAAACTGCTCACTGCCGCGCATGCCGATTTCTTCCAGCGTTTCGATGCAGTCGGCCACGAATGCCGGGCACATCACCAGCAACTTCTTGACCCCCGCCTTGGCCAGCTCGTCCAGGCGTGTTTCGGTGTACGGTTCGATCCACTTGTCACGCCCCAGCCGCGACTGGAAACTCACCGACCACTTGCCGTCGGGTATACCCAACTGCGCCGCAAACGCTTTGGCGGTCGCCAGGCACTGACCCCGGTAACACACCGCGCGCACCTCGGCGCTGGCATCTTTGCAGCAGTCGGCTGCACGCAGATCATGCTTGCCGCGCGTGCCGCGCGGGTACAGCTTTTTCAGGTGCCGCTCCGGCAGCCCATGAAAACTCAGCAACAGGTGGTCGTAATCCTGTGCCAGGTAAGGTTCGGCGCTGGCCGCCAGTGCCTGGATATACGCGGGGTGCTCGTAGAACGGCTGCAGCACCCGCATTTGCAACGGCAACTGGCGCTCTTGGATGGTCTGTTTCGCCAACTCCACGACCGTGGTCACCGTACTGTCCGCGAACTGTGGATACAACGGCGCCAGGGTAACCCTGCGCACGCCCTGCGCTGCCAGACGCGCCAACACATCCTCCAGCGCCGGCTGGCCGTAACGCATGGCTATTTCAACCGGCCCATGCGGCCAGTGCTCGACCATGGCGGCCTGCAGGCGGCGGGTCAGCACCACCAGCGGCGAGCCCTCCTCCCACCAAATGGACGCATAGGCATGGGCCGACTGCTCCGGTCGTTTGATCAGGATCAACGACACCAGCAGCCGCCGCAGTGGCCAAGGCAGGTCCACCACGTACGGGTCCATCAGAAACTGGTTGAGGTAGCGGCGTACATCGGCCACCGAAGTGGAGGCCGGGGAACCCAGGTTGACCAGCAGCAGGGCGTGATCAGTCATGCAGCGTCCTATGTCAGAGGCGGCTGGACAGGTCGTCCAGGGCCGATTGCAGATCATTGAAGCGGAAGGCGAAGCCCGCCTCCAGCAAACGTACCGGGCGCGCACGCTGGCCGCCCAACAGCAAGGTCGACAGCTCGCCCAAGCCGGCCTTGAGCAGCAGTGCCGGCACCGGCAATAGCGCCGGCCGATGCAGCGCACGGCCCAGCCGCCTGGCGAACTCGCGGTTGCGCACGGGCGTTGGAGCGCAGGCATTATAAGGACCGCTGGCGTCCTTATGCTGCAAGAGAAAATCAATCAGGGCGACCTGGTCGTCTATATGGATCCACGGCATCCACTGCCGGCCGTTGCCCAACGGCCCACCCAGCCCCAGCTTGAAGGGGATGCGCAAGCGCGACAAAAAGCCGCCATCGCTGGCCAGCACCAGCCCGGTACGCACCAGCACCACACGGATGCCCTGGGCCTGCGAGCGCTGGGCTGTTTCTTCCCAGGCTATACACAACTGGCTGGCGAAATCTTCCCGCACCGGGGGCGAGGCTTCGGTCAGTTCGCGCTCACCGCCGTCTCCGTACCAGCCCACCGCTGAACCGGATAGCAACACCTCAGGGCGCTGTTCGCGGGTACCCAGCCAAGCCAGCAGTTGCTCGGTCAGGGCAATGCGGCTAGCCCACAACAGGTTGCGCCGGGCGGCCGTCCAGGGCCGGTCGGCAATCGGCGCCCCCGCCAGGTTGACCACTGCATCGAGCTGATCGTCTGCTTCCAGTTGCTCAAGCCGGGCGATGCCCCGCACCCCGGCGCCGCAGATCTTCGCCACTTCCTGTGGCCGCCGGCTCCACACTGTCAGCCGGTGACCCTGGCTGAGCCAGTACTGGCACAGGTGCTTGCCAATCAACCCGGTACCGCCTGTCAGCAATATATGCATGCCTGTGTCCTCGCAGATTGCAGCGTTGGTCTATTTTTAACATCAAGGCACTTTTTTGACCCGACGCTCTCGGATAAACATAGGCCAACCTGTCCGGCAAAGCGGAATTACCTTATACAATATTTTTGCTTTGTACAGGTTTTCCTGACAGCGTAGTCTGCTCATAGCAAGGTTTGAAGAGGCCATCATGACAGTACCTATTGCCATCATTGGTGCCGGTATCGCCGGCTTGTCTGCCGCCCAGGCTTTGCAGAAGGCCGGGCAGTCGGTGCACTTGTTCGATAAAGGCAAGGGCAGCGGCGGGCGCATGGCCAGCAAGCGCAGCGAGGCCGGCGCCCTCGACCTTGGCGCGCAGTATTTCACTGCCCGCGACCGACGCTTTGTCGAGCAGGTCCAGCAATGGGTGGCCGCAGGCTGGGCAGAACAGTGGAAACCCCAGCTGTACAACTACCGCGACGGCACCCTCAGCCCCTCCCCCGACGAGCAGACACGCTGGGTAGGCGTGCCGCGCATGAGCGCGATCACCCGCGGCCTGCTCAAGGACGTGACGGTGAATTTCGACTGCCGCATTGCCGAGGTGTTTCGCGGCAAGCAGTACTGGC
The DNA here is from genome assembly GCF_007633355.1 of Pseudomonas sp. BJP69. Lineage (NCBI taxonomy): Bacteria > Pseudomonadati > Pseudomonadota > Gammaproteobacteria > Pseudomonadales > Pseudomonadaceae > Pseudomonas > Pseudomonas sp. BJP69. The sequence goes on along the minus strand of NZ_CP041933.1, from coordinate 793,693 downwards.
ACCTGCAGGATACCGACGGCTGCAGCCACGGCCCCTTCAGCCGCGTGGTAATTGCCGTGCCGGCGCCCCAGGCGACACCGCTGCTGGCCGCCACGCCCAAGTTGGCCGCCGTGGCGGCCGGCGTGCAGATGGCACCCACCTGGGCCGTGGCCCTGGCATTCCAGGCCCCGCTGGATACACCGATGCAAGGCTGCTTCGTGCAGGACAGCGCCCTCGATTGGCTGGCACGCAACCGCAGCAAGCCTGGCCGCGACGAGCAGCCCGATACCTGGATATTGCACGCAACGGCAGACTGGAGCCGGCAGCATATCGACCTGCCCAGAGAGGCAGTGATCGAGCATCTGTACGGCGAATTCGCCGAACTGATCGGCTGCGTGGTGCCCGCGCCCGCGTTCTCCCTGGCCCACCGCTGGCTGTATGCCCGCCCGAGCAGCAACCATGAGTGGGGCGCCCTGGCCGATGCCGACCAGGGCTTGTATGCGTGCGGCGACTGGTGCTTGTCGGGGCGTGTAGAAGGCGCCTGGCTTAGCGGCCAGGAAGCAGCACGGCGACTGCTCGAACATTTGGACTGATTTCACCTTATACAAAAAAACTGGTTTGCATAACTTCCGCACTGTGCTGGAATAAACCTGTACAAGTTTTTACAAACGTACAGGTTTTCGGAGGCAGTCATGCAAAACCCGCCCACCCACAGCAAGCCGCGTATTGCCATCAGCGCCTGCCTCACCGGGCACAGCGTGCGCTATAACGGCGGCCACAAGGCCTCCGACCTGTGTCGCAAGCAACTGGAAGAACATTTCGAATGGCTGCCTGTTTGCCCAGAGGTAGCCATCGGGCTAGGGGTCCCTCGCGATCCGATCCGCCTGGTTGGCGACCCGAACAACCCTGAAGTGGTCGGCACCCGCAACCCGGGCATGGACCTGACCGGGCCGCTACGCAGCTATGGCGAACAGATGGCCGCTGAGCTGGGTGACATCTGCGGCTACATTTTCATGCAGAAATCGCCGTCCTGCGGCTTGGAACGGGTCAAGGTCTATCAGCCAAACGGCCACCCTGCGGTGCAGAGTGGTCGCGGCGCCTTTGCCCAGGCCTTCTGCGCGCTACGCCCCGACCTGCCGGTGGAAGAGGAAGGCCGGCTGCATGACCCGGTGCTGCGCGAGAACTTCATAAGCCGTGTCTATGCCTATGCCGACTGGCAACGCCTGCTGGCCGAGGGCCTCAGCCGGGGAGCCTTGGTGAGCTTCCATTCGCGCTACAAGTACCTGTTGATGGCCAACAACCCTCAGGCCTACCGCACCCTCGGGCGCCTGCTCGGCAGCATGAGCAAGGACGATGACCCACAACAGGTGGGCCAGCGGTATTTCAGCCAGCTGATGCAGGCGCTGCGCCGCTGTGCCAGCCGTGGCACCCACTGCAATGTGCTGCAGCACCTCAGCGGCTATTTCAAGGACACCCTCACCCAGCAGGACAAAGCCGAGCTGCAGGCGATCATCGGCCAGTACCAGCAGGGCGTCGTGCCGCTGGTGGTGCCACTGACGCTGCTCAAACACCACCTGCGCAAGCACCCGGACCCGTACCTGCTTCAGCAAACCTACCTGCAACCCCACCCTGAAAGCCTGGGTTTACGCAATGCGGTCTGAGGTGCTGTTACCAATAGGCGAGTTGGCCCGCCGCACCGGGGTGAACCCGGTCACGCTGCGCGCCTGGGAGCGCCGTTATGGCCTGCTGAAACCACAACGCACAGCGAAGGGGCACCGTCTGTACCCACAAAGCCAGGTGGAACGGGTAGAAACGATCCTGGCCTGGTTGCAGCGGGGTGCCTCTGTTGGCCAAGTGCGCGAGTTGCTCGACAAACCAACCAGCAGCGCGCCCAAAGGCGACTGGCAAGCCCGTCAGTACGAGCTGGTCGAAGCCATCGCCGGCCTGTCGCAACGTAACCTGGACCAGCAACTTAACCAGGCCATGGCGCTGTATCCGGCTCTGACCCTGTGCGAACAATTGCTGCTGCCCTTGCTCGACCTGCTCGACCTGCGCTGGGGCAGTTACTTCAACGCGCGGCTGGAGCAGGTGTTCTTCTACGGCTGGCTACGCAGCAAGCTGGGCGCCCGCGTCTACCACGACAACCAGTTGCTGCACGGCCCCGCCGTGCTTCTGGCCGAAGACAGCGAGCGCGCTTTCAGCCCAGGGCTGTGGCTGTGCGCCTGGTTGTTCACCAGCAATGGCATCCCCGTGGAGGTGCTCGAGCAGCCTGTCAGCGCGGCGCAACTGCAAAGCGCAGTCAGCATCTTCCAACCCCGGGCCGTGCTACTGCACCTGGGCCCGCGCATGGACGACAAAGCCTTGCTGCGTGCCCTGCAAGGGGTGCCGGGGCCGAAGTTGCTTGGTGGCAGCATGGTTGCACTGCATGAAACCCGCCTCAAAGACAGCGAACTGCCTGACCTTTTCCTGTTCGATACCCCGCAAGCGGCCTTGCGCCTGCTTCAAGCCCATGACCGCCAGCCTGTAGAGATCAATGCCCCATGCACCTGACCTGGCTGCGTAGTGACCTGCGCATCGATGACAATACCGCACTGAGCGCTGCGACCGAACGCGGGCCGACCGTCGCCTTGTGGCTGGTCAGCCCCGGGCAATGGCGTGCGCACGACGACGCCGACTGCAAAGTCGATTTCTGGCTACGCAACCTGCGCGACCTGCGCCAGGCGCTGGAAAAGCTGAACATCCCACTGCTGATCCGCAAGATCGACACCTGGGACCAGGCGCCTCAGGCCGTACTCGATGTTTGCCAACAACACCAGGTGCAAAGCGTGCACTGGAACGAGGAATACGGCATCAACGAGCAGCGCCGGGACGCTGCTACGCGCAAGCTGCTGGAAAAAGCGTCTGTCCAGGCGCACAGCTATCTCGACCAACTGCTGTTTCGCCCAGGCACCATCCTGACCCGCAGTGGCGATTACTTTCAGGTATTCAGCCAGTTCAAGAAAACCTGCCTTGAACACCTGCACCTCAGCCTGCCTGCGCTCGCCCGGCGGGTAAAGCGCCAGGCTGCGCTGAAGATCCACAGTGACCCGATCCCGCAACATATCGACGGCTTCGAAAAAACCCCGCGCGCCTTGCGTGAGCACTGGCCGGCGGGCGAGGCCCATGCACAGCAGCGCCTGTCGCAGTTTCTGGACGAAACCATCGACGATTACCTTAAAACCCGGGATCTGCCGGCAATGCCGGGGACCAGCCAGCTTTCGCCTTATTTGGCCGCCGGGGTAATTTCCCCGCGCCAGTGCTTGCATGGGGCCCTTGCCGCCAACAAGGGCGAGTTCGACAGCGGTAGCACGGGTGTGCAGACCTGGGTCAACGAACTGCTGTGGCGCGAATTCTACAAGCATATCCTCACCGGCTACCCACAGGTCTCCCGGCACCGCGCCTTCCGCAGCCATACCGAAGCCCTGCCCTGGCGCGATGCGCCGGGCGATCTCGAGGCTTGGGAGCAGGGCCGCACCGGCTTCCCCATCATCGACGCGGCCATGCGCCAGCTGCTGCACACGGGCTGGATGCACAACCGGCTGCGCATGATCGTCGCCATGTTCCTCAGCAAAAACCTGTTGATCGACTGGCGCAAGGGCGAGCGTCACTTCATGCGCCACCTCATCGATGATGACCTGGCCGCCAACAATGGCGGCTGGCAGTGGAGCGCCTCTACCGGCACCGATTCGGTGCCCTATTTCCGCATTTTCAACCCGGTCTCGCAATCACAGCGTTTCGACCCTCAGGGGCGTTTCATTCGCCACTGGCTGCCGGAGCTTCGCGATATCGATGAAAAAACAATTCATGGTCCGATGAAATCTACGGATCTTTTCGCTGGTAATTCGTATCACAATCCAATAGTGGATCTGGGCAGTAGTCGCCAACGTGCATTGGAGGCCTTCAAAGGCCTGCCGCGGCGGTAACATCAGGGGGCAGAACGTCTTGAATAACTCACGCAGTTTTTGGGTTACAGGCGCAAGCAATGGACTTGGCTTGGCGTTGTTGCAAGGGCTGCTCGACCAAGGCCACCGGGTGGCCGCGAGTGGCAAGGATGCGCCTGCGTTTGAAGCGCTGGGCGAACGCTATGGCCAGCAATTCCTGCAAGTGCCCTGGCAGTTGCACGATGCACAGCAAGCCGCTGACGCTTGTCAGTTGATCGCCCGTCACTGGCACTCACTGGACGGCGTGATCATCAATGCCGGCACCAGCGATTACCTGCCGGGCGATGTGGCTGACAGCGAATTGATCGAGGCCATCGTCACCAGCAACCAGCTGGCGGGCAAGCACTGCCTGACAGCGGTGATGCCCTTGCTGGCAAAGGGTGATTCACCCCAGGTGATGGCTATTTTCAACCGTTATTCGGCCCTGCAGTTGTACGCGCCAAGCCAGGTAACCGCCGGTTGGAACCACCTGCCGCAGTGGGTACGGGAGCAACGTGATGCGCTCAAGGCGTTGGGGATATCGCTGACCGTGGTAGGACCGCAGTCGCTGAAAACGCCAGTGACGCCTGCGCAAGCCTTTCCGGAGCAGTGGACGCCGCAAAGCGCCGCGCAGGAGTTGTTGCGGCGCTGGCCCGCGGCTGAGCCCGAGTTGGTACTGGAGACGCTTGACCTCAGTGGGCTATGGCCGCTGCCGCCAAGGTGACGGCAGGCTCCCCGCCAAGCGCGAACCTGGGTCGCGCTTGGCGGTTGATGGTTGACCCGATCGGGTCAGAGCGCCATGCGGTAATGCAAGCTGTAGCTTTCAACCCCGTCATTGGGTTCTTTGATGCCGGCGTTCGAGTAGTGAATCGCACGCACACCAATTTCATGCCCACCGGCGAAGCGCAGGCCGAAGCCGATGCGGTCTTCGAACTGGAACGACGAACCCAGTTCGTTGCTTTCCAGCTCGGTGCTGGAGAAAGCTGCCACGCCAATGCCCGCCTCGATGTAGGGCTTGACCGAATGGCCGGCAAACTCGTACACGAATACGGGTGCGAACGACAGGCTGTGGTTGCTAGCCGTGTCGTCGCCGTCCCAATAGGTGTAGGCACCGTCCCAATAGCCGGTCACGCGGCCGACGCTGGTCTGCCACCAGCTGGCATCCCAGTTCGACTGCAGCCCCAGCCGGTAGACCATCGTCGAGTCACCGGTCTGCCCTACCGAAACCGATACATCAGCAGCCTGCGCCAACACTGCCTGCCCCATGGTGAAAACGGCAGCCGCCGCCAAGCCCAGCAGTTTCTTCATGAGAAACATCCTTCATCCTAGTGCTGTTTTAATGATCGCCTCATCTCAGGCAAGGCATAGAAAGCGGCAGTGGTACGATAGTTCAGCTTTTCTTCACGTTTTTTTCACATGGCAAAGCTTTGCACATCGTCAGACTTATGCCACAGCACAGGCAGGATTTTTTTCAGGGATGAGGGGTCGGCGCTGGTCCAGAAGCGGGTAGCCTGCGCCGGTCCGGCGGCCAGCAGGCCATTGTTGCCTAGCAGCCGCTGCAACTGGCGGGCGACGGCGGCACCGGTATCGATGATGGCCACATCTGGCGGCACCATGCCGGCCAGCAGCGGCCGCAGGAAGGGGTAATGGGTACAGCCCAGGATCAAGGTGTCACAACCAGCGGCCAGCAGCGGCTCGACATAGCCCCACAGCATCTGGCGCAGCGTGGGGCTGCACAAGTCGCCGGTCTCGATCAGCTCGACCAACCCCGGGCAAGGCTGGGTGATCACCAGCACGTCGCTGGCGAAGCGGTCGAGCAAAGCCGCGAACTTGGCACTTTGCAACGTGCCGGTGGTGGCCAGCACGCCAACCACGCCTGAGCGTGTCGCAGCCGCGGCAGGCTTTACTGCAGGCTCCATCCCCACCAATGGCCAGTTCGGGTACAGCTCGCGCAGATCCGCTGCGGCCGCCACCGTGGCGGTGTTGCAGGCCAGCACCAGGGCCTTGGCGCCTTGCTCGCGGAAGAACCCGGCAATGCGCCGGCAGCGCTCACGGATGTAGTCCGGGGATTTTTCGCCATAAGGCACATGGCCGCAATCGGCCACGTACAGCAGTGTCTCGTTGGGCAACAGGCGCTGGATCTCGGCGAGCACCGACAAGCCACCAACACCTGAGTCCATCACGCCGACCGGCGCCGAGCGCTCAGCCATCGCGCTTGCCGCACACGGCACACGCCGGGTCGCGCTTGACCCGCAGTTCGCGAATACGGGTGCCGAGGGCGTCGATCAACAGCAGCCGGCCGACCAGCGGCTCGCCGAAGCCTGCCAGCAGCTTCATCGCTTCCAGCGCCTGCAGGCTGCCGACCAGGCCCACCAGTGGGCCGATCACCCCCGCCTCGCTACAGGTCAGCTCGGCTTCACTGCCATGCCCATACAGGCAGTGGTAGCAAGGGCTGTAGTCGCGACGCGGGTCAAACACCGACAGCTGCCCCTCCAAACGGATTGCCGCACCGCTGACCAAGGGTTTGCCGGCGGCGAAACAGGCGGCGTTGACCGCCTCGCGCGTGGAGAAATTATCGGAGCAGTCCAGTACCAGGTCGACGGCCGCTACCGCGGCTGCCAGGGTGTCGTCGTCCAGCGCCTGGCGGTGGGCAACCAGGGTGACTTCAGGGTTGACGGCCTGCAGGCGCTGCAGCGCCGAGTCGACCTTGCTCATGCCGACACTGTCGCTGTCGTGAAGCACCTGGCGCTGCAGGTTAGTCAGGTCGACGGTATCGAAGTCCGCCAGGTGCAGTTCGCCAACCCCCGCGGCTGCCAGGTACAGGGCGACCGGCGAACCCAGGCCACCCAGCCCGACAATCAATGCCTTGCTGTGCTTGAGGCGTAGCTGGCCGTCGATGTCGATCTGCGCCAGCAGCACCTGGCGGCTGTAGCGCAGCAGTTCCAGATCACTCAGCATGGCAGGCGCCCCAGGCTGATGCGTTCATGGCCACCCAGATCGGTCCGGCTGGCCACCTCGTTGAAGCCCTGTTCGACCAGCAAGGCCCGTACTGCCGCGGCCTGATCATAGCCATGCTCCAGCAGCAACCAGCCACCCGGCACCAGGTGCCCAGGGGCCTGGGTGACGATCACGCGCAGGTCGTCCAGGCCATCGGGGCCAGCCACCAACGCACTGCTGGGCTCGAAACGCACGTCGCCAGCCACCAGGTGTGGGTCTGCGGCGGCGATGTAGGGCGGGTTGCTGACGATCAGGTCGAAACGCTCACCGGCCAGGCTGTCGAACCAATGGCTGAGGCGCACCTGGGTATTGCTCAGGCCCAGGCGCTGCCGGTTGCGCTCGGCAAGCGCAGCGGCCTCTGCCACCCGGTCTACGGCCGTGACCTGCCAGGCGGGGCGCTCGCTGGCCAGAGCCAATGCGATGGCGCCCGTGCCAGTGCCCAGGTCGAGAACCCTGGCTGGGGCTGCGGGCTGCAGTTCGAGGGCGGTTTCGACCAGCAGCTCGGTATCCGGCCGTGGGATGAGCGTGTGCGGCGCGACTTCCAGGTCGATCTTCCAGAAACCTTGCTGGCCAAGGATATACGCCACCGGCTCACCGCCGCGGCGGCGCTGCAGGTACCCGGCGTAGGTCTGCGCGTCTTCGCTGCTGACGATCCGCTCGGGCCAGGTGTGCAGATAACTGCGCGACTTGCCGATGGCCGCTGCCAGCAGCAGTTCGGCATCCAGGCGTTCGGTAGGCGATTCTGGCAACTGTGCGTTGCGCAGCAGGCTGGCGATGATGGTCATCAGTCCCCCAGGGCAGCCAGTTGATCGGCCTGGTATTCGGCCAGCAGCGGCTCGATCACCGCGTCCACGCCACCACTGAGGATGTCGTCCAGCGAATACAAGGTCAGGTTGATACGGTGATCGGTCACCCGCCCCTGTGGGTAATTGTAGGTACGAATACGTTCCGAGCGGTCACCCGACCCGACCAGCAGTTTGCGCTCGCTGGCAATGGCGTTCTGGGCGGCGCTGGTCTGCATGTCGTTGAGTTTCGCCGACAGCCAGGACATGGCGCGGGCGCGGTTCTTGTGTTGCGAACGCTCTTCCTGGCACTCCACCACGATGCCGGTGGGCAAGTGGGTGATGCGGATCGCCGAGTCGGTCTTGTTGACGTGCTGGCCGCCGGCACCGGAGGCGCGGTAGGTGTCCACGCGCAGGTCAGCCGGGTTGATTTCGATGGCCGCTTGTTCGTCTGGCTCGGGCAGTACCGCCACGGTGCAGGCGGAAGTGTGCACGCGGCCCTGGGATTCGGTCTCCGGCACGCGCTGCACGCGGTGCGCGCCAGACTCGAACTTGAGCTTGCCGTAGACGTTTTCACCTTCGACACGGGCGATGATTTCTTTGTAGCCGCCGTGTTCGCCCTCGTTCTCGGACAGAATCTCCAGGCGCCAGCCACGCTTTTCGGCGTAACGCGAATACATGCGGAACAGGTCACCCGAGAAGATCGCGGCCTCGTCGCCACCGGTGCCGGCGCGGATCTCGAGGAACACGTTGCGGCCATCATTCGGGTCCTTGGGCAGCAGCATGCGCTGCAGCTGCGCCTCCAGGGTCAGCAACTGCTCCTTGGCTTCACGCACTTCTTCCACGGCCATTTCGCGCATGTCCGGGTCACTGTCCTTGAGCAGCGCCTGGGCACCTTCGAGGTCGTCCTGGACTTTGCGCCACTCTTTATAGGCAGCATAGACCGGCTCGACCTCGGCGTACTCACGGGAATACGCGCGAAAGCGCGTCTGGTCGGAAATGACCTCGGCATCGCCGAGCAAGGCGGTGAGTTCTTCGAAGCGGTCCTGGAGAATTTCCAGTTTGTTCAGCAGCGACGCTTTCATTGCGGGGTTTTGTCCGTCGAGCCCTCGTTGAGGGCAAAGAGTTCCTGGGCCATGGCCAGCGCATCGACGCGCCCCTCGGCCGAGAGCTTTTTCAACTGCACGCTGGGCGCATGCAGGAGTTTGTTGGTCAGGCCCCGGGCCAATTGAGCCAGTACGTCCTCGGGGTTGCCGCCGTTGGCCAGCAGGCGCTGGGCCTTTTGCAGTTCTTCGTCGCGCAGGCGCTCGCTTTGCTGGCGATAGGCCTTGAGCACATCCACGGCAGCCAGTTCACGCAGGCGCAGCATGAAGTCTTCGGCGCCGACTGTCACCAGTTCTTCGGCAGCCTGGGCCGCGCCTTGGCGGCTCTTGAGGTTCTCCGCCACCACATCGTGCAGGTCATCGACGGTGTAGAGGTAGACGTCATCGAGCTCACCGACCTCCGTTTCGATATCGCGGGGCACGGCGATGTCGACCATGAAGATCGGTTTGTGCCGGCGCTGCTTCAGCGCACTTTCGACCGCGCCTTTGCCAAGGATCGGCAACTGGCTGGCAGTGGAGCTGATGACGATGTCGCTGTTGGCCAGCTCCTGGGGGATGTCGGCCAGCAGAACGGCATGCGCACCGAACTGTTCGGCCAGGATGCTGGCGCGTTCCAAGGTGCGGTTGGCCACCACGATGCGGCGCACGCCCTGCTCATGCAGGTGGCGGGCGACCAGGGTGATGGTTTCGCCGGCGCCGATCAGCAGGGCCTGGCTACGCCCCAGGTCGGCGAAGATCTGCTTGGCCAGGCTGACGGCGGCAAAGGCCACCGACACCGGGTTCTCGCCAATGGCGGTGTCGGTACGCACCTGTTTGGCAGCACTGAAGGTGGCCTGGAACAGGCGCCCGAGCAACGGCCCGACGGTACCGGCTTCGCGGGCCACGGCGTAGGCAGACTTCATCTGGCCGAGGATCTGGGGCTCGCCGAGCACCAGCGAGTCGAGGCCCGAGGCCACGCGCATCATGTGCTTCACGGCGTCGTGCTCTTCGTGCACGTAGGCACTGGCGCGCAGTTCGTCGAGGCTGAGGCGGTGGTAATCGGCCAGCCATTTGAGTACGGCGTCGGCGGACAGGTGGTCCTGCTCTATATAGAGTTCACTGCGGTTGCACGTCGACAGAATCGCCGCTTCGCGGCTGGACGTCAGTCGGCAGAGCTGCTGCAGGGCGTCTACCAGCTGCTCTGGGGTAAACGCCACGCGCTCGCGTACGTCTACCGAGGCAGTCTTATGGTTGATACCGAGTGCAAGAAAGGCCATGCGAAGTCGCTGGTTGTGACAGGAAGCCGATAATTGTCCTCTTTCGCAGGTTTCAGGACAACCACCGTTCGCTATTGTGCTGACAGGGCTGCTGCTGTCGCCGGCTGCACGCCCGCCTGACCTGTGATTCCAGCCCCGGATCCTGCAGCCCCCTTGCCAGGATTATCACCATGGACCTCAGCGCTTGACGGGCATCCATGCCCCTCACCTCCCTCCGCATGCCCTTCGCTCGGCCTCCTGAAGTCGCAATGTGCGGCGCCTGAGCTACCGCGTGCTTAGAAGCAGAACCGAGGCACGCTACGCCACTGAAGCAGCGGCAAATAAGAGACGCGCTGACTTGACCGAATGGAATCCCGACGTGACAACGTAACGAGGGATATTTCCTGCAAAAGCTTATGTGAATTACTTTTTTCGACATATCTGTATCGATTTTTTCCATCGACTTGTAGTCCATTTCTGAATTGCAGCTCCAGCTATTGCCTCACCCAATTTCAATGCCTAGCCTTTCCAATCACTAATCTGAATTTCGTTCCTCGCCAGAAAATTAAAACCTGACAATGATTACCAAACAGAGGTAAGTATGGCTTTTGACGCTTATATAAAAATCGATGATATCCCAGGCGAGGCCCTGGACGAAAAATACAACAGATGGATCGAAGTCACGGGTTACCAATTTGGTGTAAGCCAAAGCACTTCAGCCACCGCAAGCTCTGCCGGTGGCGCCACATCAGGCCGCACGGCCGTCAGCCTTTTCTCCTTTACCAAATCTCTCGACAGTGCCAGTTGCAAATTAATGGAAGCCAGTTGCGCAGGCCAACACCTCAAGGAAGTGAAACTCGCACTCTGCCGCGCGGGCGGCGACAAGCTCAAATATTACGAAATCATTCTCGAAGAAGTGATCATTGCCGACTACACCCAAAGCGCCGCCGATGGAGTACCGATAGAGGTGGTGCAGCTCGATTACGGGAGAATCAAAACCACCTATACCCAGCAAAAACGCATTGACGGCTCCGGCGGCGGCAACATCGCTGGCGGGTGGGACCGGATCGGAAACAAGAAGTACGCCTGAGGGGGTCGCCATGTCTGAAGCCCGTGCGTTCATCAACCCCAGGATGCAGAACTACCACACCCTCAAGGCCGGCCTTGCGCTGACTGGGCATTCGGCCAGCAAGTTCGACATCCTGAATTCGCACATTTGCAACAGCGTGGTCAGAAGCGGCGAACTGGTGATCGTCGGTGACTGGTCAACGCCTTCCTGTACCAGTCAGGAGGCGTATTTGATGTCGAAGGCTACCGTGACCCATATGGGGTTGATGCATAGCGGCCAGGGTGCCGATGAGTTTTTCGTAGACAATTTCGAGCTGTTGAAGAGTCTGCTCGCCCATGCGTCCATGGGCACGGGCGTGGTAAGCGATAGTTGGAGCAAGTATCTCAAAGCGATTCAAGACACCTTGCTGGAAATCGAGACGCTGCATAGAGAGCACATGAGCTCAGGGTCCCTCAAAGCCCGCGAGCAGTTTTACGCCAAGCGGGCGGGGCTTTTCACGAAGCTGGATGAGCAGTTGCGCAGGTTGGCGGCGTTCGGCTCAGGCTTGCGCAACAATGGCTCCATCAAAAGAATGCTAGCCATTTCCACGAAAAGCTATTTGCATACGGGTGAGATTGCAGGGTATGCGGATAAGGTTGCCGGTGTGAGCAAGGCTGCTAACCTGATAAAAAAGGAACTTATTTAGGCATTGCACTGGAAGTTTCGAGTACAGGTCTATCAATCAATAAAGCCTGCACGGAAGGGAGAGAGGAAGAGTGCAGAAGAGCTAAAATTGTGGAGAGTAGTTCATTGGCAGGTGGCGTAGGTGGAGGCGTAGTTGGCGCATATGCAGGCAACATAGTTGGCGTAGCAGCTTGCGGCGTGGTTCTCGGAACCGTATCGGGCGGGCCTGGAGCTATCGCTTGCGGTGTAGCGGGCGGAGCCTTTGGGGGGATGCTAGGCGGGAAGTTCGGAAGCGATGGTGGAGAATTCATGGGAGATTTATTCTACGAACGGGTGATAAAGTGACCACAGCTCATGAAATTTTGGGAGCGGTGTTCGCCCTCCTTATCACCGCGATCTTCATATCCATGTCGATAACGCTATATTTGTCCCATCGCCTGACTGAACACATTGAATCGCTGCTACCCAACTGCAAGCTGATCAGTGAGAACAGAAAAACATACGCTGAACTTGGCTTTATCGGAAAAGTTTTTCGATTCGGGACAATATCTTTAATGTTAGTCTCCCCAAAAGTCTATGCACGTAAAGGCCTGATAGACATTAATGAAGTAAACCAACTACCGGCCCGCATAAAAAAATTACTTAGCAGACTCGTCATTATGTGCTTAGCACTTTTTCTCACACTGCTATTATTTAGGGCATGCCTATATGCTGCTGATCACTACCAAACCCTTTGAAAACCAGTATTGAAGCTCGAGCAAACGCTCCCGTTGTTATTGCTAATAACAGCGCCAATAGCATATGCGTGAACCTATATTGGCATAATGCTTAACATAGCAGTAACCGGTCTATAAATTCGCCATGCTTGAAGCGAGCCGCATATGTAAATTCTGCATCATTAGCTGGAGGCCTGGCTGGTAGCGCTGTAGGCGGTTATCTAGGAGGGAATATTGTTGCACCCGCAGTATCCGGCACTAGGAGTAGGGACTGCCGGACTAGGGCACTCACCTGCGCGGTCATCGGTGGCACTGCCGGGGCGAAGTTAGCCGGTGATTTCGCAGAAAAAAAGGCGAGGTATTAGGTGACTTTTTGTATCACGAGTTCTCAAAATGACTAACATAGAGCCAGGACTGATCGCGCTGATCCTGATTACAGCAATGTTAATTGCCGCTAGCGCGCAAATTATTATTTCACACAAATACACCGAGCATTTTGAATCTTTCCTCCCCACCTCTCGCCTCGTATCTGACAACATCAAAAATTACCAGCACGCCGGACTCTTGGGCAAAACAATAAGAACCGGCCAGATTGCAACACTGTTGGCTATACCCAAAATCTTCATTTACAGGGGTTACGCTGAAATTGAGGAAGTAAAAAACTCCCCCCTCCGCGAAAAGCGCATTTTGTTAATCCTATGGATTATTCACATCACCTTGTTCATTGCCTTGATGCTGTCGCATTATCTATGACTTCATGCCGATACGACTTGCCCCGAATCGAAACCTGACGTGGCAATTTAACGAGGGGAAATTTCCTACAAAAACCTGTACCGCTGGCCGCGATAATGAGTGTAGAAGAGCTAAATACGTCCATGGATCTTCCTTGACAGGCAGTGTCGCCGGGGGAGGGATAGCAGCAAGCTACGGTGGAAATATTGCCACTAGTACTTGTCTCGCTCTTGGCGTGCCAACAGCCGGTACAGGCGCACTCCTCTGCGCTGTTATTGGTGGGGCTGCGGGAGCCACGGGAGGAAACATGCTTGGCGGTGCTGTAGGGGAAGCGCTCGGCGAAGTACTGTATGAAAAGGTAGGCACCCAATGAGCACTGCTGTGGGCATTGTTGCATTTATAATTTTGGCCGCCATGATCATCACGCTTTGCGCATCCCTCTACATATCAACCTATCATCTTGGCAGGATCGAATCACTACTACCGAATAGCGCATTCGTAAGCGGAAATAAGAAAACCTTTTCACAAGCAGGCCTTATTGGCAAGGTAATGCGCACACTCTCAATATCAATACTGCTAACAGTACCAAAGATATATGCACGGAAAGGCTTAGTTGACCTTGATGAGGTCACGAGCTTCCCTATACGCATGAAGCGCACCCTGATCGTCTTAGGGGCTATGCACCCAACACTTATCGGAGCACTTATTCTATTCCGCATTTGGCTGCATACCCTGGACCCAAGCCGCAGTTGGTAGCGAGAGAATAACGTCAGCCGGACAGCTACAGCAGGGCGTCTACCATCTGCTCTGGGGTAAACGCCACGCAGTGGTGCGCTTCGCGGGTGGCCGCCTTTACACCATCTGCGCTCGATCTCATAAACCGCCAAAAAACCCAAGCCAAACACCCGGCACAGCCACCACATCACGGAACCCTCTCCCACCACAAAGGTCGCAGTTAACCAGACACCACACAGGTGGGTTTGCCCCCGCGCTTGTGTCATCATGCTGCGACCGCCGGTGAGTCCTCCTATTAAGCCTTCTATGAACAAACCATACGCATTGCTGCTTGCCTTCGCCCTGCTCCAGGGCTGCCAGAGCCTGGCCCCGCAAAAGGCCGAGCCTCCCGTTGCCGATGCCGCCAAGGCGGAGGCCGAGAAGCCCGTGGCGTATGGTTCTTTCAAGCAAGACACCCTTTACAGCCTGCTGGTGGCGGAACTGGCCGGGCAGCGCAACCGCTTCGATATCGCCCTGGCCAACTACACCGACCAGGCCGCCAAGACCCAGGATCCCGGCGTATCCGAGCGCGCCTACCGCATCGCCGAATACCTGGGCGCCGACGAGCCCGCCCTGGAAAACGCTTTGGTCTGGGCCCGCAACGACCCACAGAACCTCGACGCCCAACGCGCCGCTGCCATTCAACTGGCGCGCGCCGGCCGTTATGACGACTCCATGGCCTACATGGAAAAGGTACTGCAGGGTCAGGGCGACACCCATTTCGATTTCCTGGCCCTGTCAGCTGCCGAAACCGACCAGAGCACACGTGACGGCTTGCTGCAGAGCTTCGAGCGGCTGCTGGCGAAATACCCCGACAACGGCCAGCTGGTATTCGGTAAGGCCCTGCTGCTGAACCAGGACGGCAAGACCGAAGAAGCCCTGGAACTGCTCGAGTCACACCCCCCGCAAAATGGTGAAATTGCCCCGATCCTGCTGCGCGCCCGCCTGCTTCAGGCACTGGACCGCGGCCCCGAGGCCCTGCCCCTGCTGCGCGGGGCCATTCGCGACAACCCGGACGACAAACGCCTGCGCCTGACCTACGCCCGCACCCTGGTCGAGCAGGACCGTATCGCCGATGCCAAGGGCGAATTCCTCAGCCTGGTCCAGCAATACCCCGACGACGACGAACTGCGCTACTCCCTGGCCCTGGTATGCCTGGAGAACAAAGACTGGGACGAGGCCGAGGGCTACCTGCAGGAACTGGTCGAACGCGACAGCAACGTTGACGCCGCGCGCCTCAACCTGGGCCGTATCCGCGAAGAGCGCCACGACCCCGCAGGCGCCCTGCGTGAATACGCCCTGGTCGGCCCGGGCCCCGACTACCTGCCGGCGCAACTGCGCCAGGCCGACATTCTGATCGCCAACGGCCGTGGCAGCGAGGCCTCGCGCCTGCTTGCCGAGGCCCGCGAAGCGCAGCCGGACTACGCCATCCAGCTGTACCTGATCGAATCGGAAAGCTACAGCAACAACAACAAGGACGCCCAGGCCAACCAGGTGCTGCAACAGGCCATACAGCGCTACCCGGACGACCTCAACCTGCTTTACACCCGCGCCATGCTGGCCGAAAAACGCGACGACCTGGCGCAGATGGAACAAGACCTGCGCGCGATCATCGCCCGCGAGCCGGAAAACGCCATGGCCCTGAATGCCCTGGGCTACACCCTGGCCGACCGCACAACCCGCTACGCCGAGGCCCGGACGCTGATCGAAAAGGCCCACCAGCTGACCCCCGACGACCCGGCAGTGCTCGACAGCCTGGGCTGGGTGAATTACCGCCTGGGCAACCTCGACGTGGCTGAAACCTACCTGCGCCAGGCGTTTGCCAACTTCCCCGACCACGAAGTGGCCGCCCACCTGGGCGAAGTGCTGTGGGCCAACGGCAAACGCCGCGAAGCCCGCCAGGTCTGGGCCAAGGGCTTCGATGCCCAGCCCGACAGCCCCCTCCTGCGCAAGACCCTTCTGCGCCTGACCGGATCCGAGACCCTTTAACGCCATGTTTCTGCGCCATTGCATTACCTTCACCCTGATCGCCCTGCTCGCCGGCTGTGCCGGCTTTGGAAGCCGCGAGGCCCTGCAGGGCCATGGCGACCCACAGCAGTGGCGCGCCCATAAAGAGCAACTGAGCAGCCTCGACGGCTGGCAGATCAACGGCAAGGTCGGCATCCGCGCACCGCGCGATTCGGGCAGCGGCACGCTGTTCTGGCTGCAACGCCAGGATTACTACGACATTCGCCTGGCCGGCCCGCTGGGCCGAGGTGCCGCCCGCCTCACCGGTCGCCCCGGCGGCGTGGTGCTGGAAGTGGCCAACCAGGGCCGCTACGAAGCCCCCAGCCCTGAAGCCCTGCTGGAAGAGCAACTGGGCTGGCGATTGCCGGTCTCGCACTTGGTCTGGTGGGTACGCGGCCTGCCCGCCCCTGACAGCAAGAGCACACTGAGCCTTGACGGCGACAGCCGCCTGGCCACCCTCGAACAGGATGGCTGGCAGGTGCAGTACCTGAGCTACACCGAGCAGAACGGGTACTGGCTGCCCGAGCGCCTGAAGCTGCACGGCCAGGACCTGGACGTGACCCTGGTGATCAAGGACTGGCAGCCGCGCCAGCTGGGGCAGTGAGCCCATGCACACCCTGACCCTGCCGGCACCGGCCAAGCTCAACCTGTGGCTGCACATCGTTGGCCGCCGCGCCGACGGCTACCATGAGCTGGAAACGGTGTTTCAGTTTCTCGATCACGGCGACGAACTGCACTTCGCCCTGCGCGATGACGGCGTGATTCAGTTGCATACGCCTATCGAGGCGGTGCCGCACGACAGCAACCTGATCGTGCGTGCTGCGCGCAAGCTACAAGCGCAATCAGGTACCCCATTGGGTGCGGACATCTGGCTGACCAAGGTCCTGCCCATGGGTGGCGGTATCGGCGGCGGCAGTTCGGATGCTGCCACCACCCTGCTGGCCCTCGCCCACCTGTGGCAGCTGGATTGGGACGAAGACCGCCTGGCCGCCCTGGGCCTGAGCCTGGGGGCGGATGTACCGGTATTCGTGCGCGGCCATGCAGCCTTCGCCCAGGGCGTGGGCGAACAGCTGACCCCGGTCGACCCGGAAGAACCCTGGTATGTCGTGCTGGTGCCGCAAGTGTCTGTCAGCACAGCAGAAATTTTTTCACATCCGCAGTTGACACGTGATTCACTGCCCCTTAAGATGCGCCCCGTTCCCAAGGGAAACAGTCGAAATGACTGCCAACCGGTGGTAGAGCAGAATTACCCAGAAGTTCGAAACGCATTGAATTCACTGGGAAAATTCACCGAAGCTCGATTAACCGGCACTGGAAGCTGTGTGTTTGGGGCCTTCCCAAGCAAAGCCGAAGCTGATAAAGTTCTGGCCCTTCTTTCAGCGACCCAAACAGGGTTTGTGGCGAAAGGAAGCAATGTTTCGATGTTGCATCGCAAGCTGCAAAGTCTGGTCAAGAAGTCGGGCGCATAAGCGTTCGCAAGCAACAGATACAGGGGCGTCGCCAAGCGGTAAGGCAGCAGGTTTTGATCCTGCCATGCGTTGGTTCGAATCCAGCCGCCCCTGCCATTTTCCTTATACTCATCCAGGTATACCCTCAGCCTCCAGGTACTGCGCGTGTCCAAGATGATGGTCTTTACGGGGAACGCTAACCCCGATCTGGCTCGGCGTGTAGTACGTCAGCTGCATATCCCTCTCGGTGACGTCTCTGTCGGTAAATTCTCCGACGGCGAGATCAGCACTGAGATCAATGAAAATGTTCGCGGTAAAGACGTTTTCATTATTCAGCCGACCTGTGCCCCGACCAACGATAACCTGATGGAACTGGTAGTGATGGCCGACGCCTTCCGCCGCTCCTCAGCATCCCGAATCACCGCCGTGATTCCTTACTTCGGATATGCCCGCCAGGACCGCCGTCCGCGTTCGGCACGTGTAGCCATCAGCGCCAAAGTCGTCGCTGACATGCTCACTGTCGTCGGTATCGACCGTGTACTCACTGTCGACCTGCACGCTGACCAGATCCAAGGCTTCTTTGATATTCCCGTCGACAACATCTACGGCTCGCCCGTACTGGTAGACGACATCGAAGACCAGCGTTTCGAGAACCTCATGATCGTATCCCCGGACATCGGTGGTGTTGTGCGCGCACGCGCCGTCGCCAAGTCCCTGGGTGTCGACCTGGGTATCATCGACAAACGCCGTGAAAAGGCTAACCACTCCGAGGTCATGCACATCATCGGCGACGTCGAAGGGCGCACCTGCATCCTGGTAGACGACATGGTCGACACCGCCGGCACCCTGTGCCACGCGGCCAAAGCTCTGAAAGAACACGGCGCTGCCAAGGTTTATGCCTATTGCACGCACCCTGTCCTGTCGGGCCGCGCGATCGAGAACATCGAGAAGTCGGTACTGGACGAGCTGGTGGTGACCAACACCGTACCGCTGTCCGCCGCTGCTCAAGCCTGTGACCGTATCCGCCAGCTGGATATCGCACCGGTTGTCGCTGAAGCGGTACGCCGTATCAGCAACGAAGAATCGATCAGCGCGATGTTCCGCTAAGCGGAACCCGTGTTGATATGAAGCGCCCCGCCCCAACCTGTGTTGGGGCGGGGCTTTTTTGCCATCCCCGTCTGGCGCTGGTCGCAAACGCCATTCGGGAGGCTATTTTGGAGAAGTAAAATGACCGATTTCATCCTGAACGCCCAAGCGCGTACTGACCTGGGGAAAGGTGCGAGCCGCCGCCTGCGTCACTCCGCCAGCATCCCTGCCGTAGTTTACGGTGGCGATAAAGAAGCCCAGTCCCTGACCATCGTGGCCAAGGAAATCGCCAAACTGTTCGAAAACGAAGCTGCCTTCAGCCACGTTATCGAACTGAACGTCGACGGCGCCAAGCAGAACGTCGTGGTCAAGGCCATGCAGCGTCACCCAGCCAAAGGCTTTATCATGCACGCCGACTTCGTTCGCGTCGTAGCTGGCCAGAAGCTGACCGCTGTTGTTCCAGTGCACTTCATCAACGAAGAAGCACCGGTCAAGAAAGGCGGCGAAGTTTCGCACGTTGAATCGCAGATCGAAGTTTCCTGCGAAGCCAAAGACCTGCCAGAGTTCATCGAAGTCGACCTGGCCAACGCTGAAATCGGCACCATCATCCACCTGTCGGACCTGAAAGCTCCGAAAGGCGTAGAGTTCGTCGCTCTGGCCCACGGTGATGACAAAGCTGTTGCCAACGTTCACGCTCCGCGCGTTTCCGCCGAAGCTGCTGAAGAAGGCGCTGCCGAGTAATCCACTCGCACGCCGGCGTTGATCGGGTTACAGTGCCGCGCGCACTGTAGCCCACCAACTCCAAGGAAGAGCCCCTGACGTGACCGCCATCCAGTTGATCGTCGGCCTGGGTAACCCCGGCCCCGAATACGAACAGACCCGGCATAACGCAGGGGCTCTTTTCGTTGAACGCATTGCCAGCGCCCAGCGTGTTTCGCTGACCGCTGACAAAAAATATTTCGGCCTGACGGCTAAGTTCAGCCATCAGGGCAACGACGTTCGTTTGTTGATCCCCACCACCTACATGAACCGTAGCGGTCAGGCCGTGGCGGCCTTGGCCAATTTCTTCCGCATCAAGCCGGAAGCGATCCTGGTGGCGCACGACGAACTCGACCTGCCCCCGGGCGTTGCCAAGCTCAAGCGCGGCGGCGGTCATGGGGGGCACAACGGCCTGCGCGACATCATCGCGCAGCTCGGCAACCAGAACGACTTCCACCGCCTGCGGCTTGGCATCGGCCACCCGGGCGACGCCAAACTGGTCTCCAACTTCGTCCTGGGCCGCGCGCCGCGCGCCGAGCAGGAGAAGCTCGACGCCAGCATCGATTTTGCCCTCGGCGTGCTGCCGGACGTGCTTGCCGGCGATTTCGCCAAGGCGATGCGCGAACTGCACAGCCAGAAGGCCTGATTTCCTTTAGAGAGGGGAATACCCATGGGTTTCAATTGCGGCATCGTCGGCCTGCCCAACGTCGGCAAGTCCACCCTGTTCAACGCCTTGACCAAATCTGGCATCGCGGCGGAGAACTTCCCTTTCTGCACTATCGAGCCGAACAGCGGCATCGTGCCGATGCCCGACGCGCGCCTGGCTGCGCTGGCTGAAATCGTCAAGCCGAACCGCATCCTGCCGACCACCATGGAGTTCGTCGACATTGCCGGCCTGGTGGCCGGTGCATCGAAAGGCGAAGGCCTGGGCAACAAGTTCCTCGCCAACATCCGCGAGACCGACGCCATTGCCCATGTGGTCCGCTGCTTCGAAGACGAGAACGTGATCCACGTTTCCAACAGTGTGGACCCCAAGCGTGACATCGAGATCATCGACCTCGAACTGATCTTCGCTGACCTGGACAGCTGCGAGAAGCAACTGCAGAAGGTTGCGCGCAATGCCAAGGGCGGTGACAAAGAGGCGCTGGCACAGAAGGCCATCCTCGAGCAGCTGATCCCGCACTTCACCGAAGGCAAGCCGGCACGCAGCCTGATGAAGAACATGGGCGCCGAAGACAAGGCGGTCATCCGCGGCTTCCACCTGCTGACCAGCAAGCCGGTGATGTACATCGCCAACGTCGCCGAAGACGGCTTCGACAACAACCCGCACCTGGACGTGGTCAAGGCCATTGCCGAGGAAGAAGGCGCGGTCGTGGTGCCGGTGTGCAACAAGATCGAAGCAGAAATCGCCGAGCTCGACGATGGCGAAGAGAAAGACATGTTCCTCGAGGCCCTGGGTCTGGAAGAGCCAGGCCTGAACCGCGTGATCCGCGCCGGTTACGAACTGCTCAACCTGCAGACCTACTTCACTGCTGGCGTGCAGGAAGTTCGCGCCTGGACCGTACGCGTGGGCGCCACCGCACCCCAGGCGGCCGGGGTTATCCACACCGACTTCGAAAAAGGCTTCATCCGCGCTGAAGTCGTGGCCTATGACGACTTCATCCAGTTCAAGGGTGAAAGCGGCGCCAAGGAAGCCGGTAAGTGGCGCCTGGAAGGCAAGGACTACATCGTCAAAGATGGCGACGTGATGCACTTCCGCTTCAACGTCTAAGCGGTAGCCTGCAGTAAACAGAAACCCCTTGCGGCTTATGCCTCAAGGGGTTTTCGTTTTATGTGGCCCGCGCCGGCCTTATCGCTAAGGCGGCGGCCGGGGCAGGACAATATATAACTTTTTGATTTAACAGGGCCCTTGTGGGAGCGGGCGTGCCCGCGAACACCGGCGCAGCCGGTGCCAGACACCGCGTTAAATTCTTCGCGGCGGGTCGATTTCTAGACACGCCATGCTAAAACAATAAGTTATATATTGTTCCATGAGAGCTGCCTTGCCGGCGACGAGGCCGCTACAGGTAACACACCAACCAGAAATACCCTCGCACGGTGAGTCGGCGAAACAACACGGGCTGATCATTTCAAGGATGATGCATGAAAGAACATCAATATGTGGTTCAGGTGACGTGGACAGGTAACAAGGGCTACGGCACCGCCGGCTATACCGCCTACAGCCGTGACTTCAATGTCGAGGCCGCCGGCAAGGTTGCCCTGCAAGGCTCCGCAGACCCGGCATTCCGTGGCGACCCGCAGCGCTGGAACCCGGAAGACATGCTAGTGGCATCGCTGTCGGCATGCCACAAGCTCTGGTACCTGCACCTGTGCGCGGTCAACGGCGTGAATGTACTGGCGTATGTCGACCTTCCACTGGGGCGCATGGTGGAAGGTGACGATCACGGCAAGGGCCGTTTTACCCATGTGCTGCTGCGCCCGCAGGTTACCATCAGCGCAGACTCGGACCGGGAAGTTGCCCTGCGCCTGCACGAGGATGCGCATCATGAGTGCTTTATCGCCAACTCCGTGAATTTCCCGGTGGAGTGCGCGGCTGAGGTGACGGTCGGCTAGCGGGCTCAGGTCAAAGACATTGGAGTGGTGGCGATGAACTACAACCCAGCGCTCAAGGCCCGTTATGAGGTGCTGCGCGCACGCGGGATCGTCCTGGTGCGACTCAATGCCATGCTCAGGACTGGCGAGCCTTGGCTGGATCTGGTGTTGCCTCAGCCGAAGAGGGTGTAAATCAACAGCCAAAATGCAGCACTTGAAGATTACACGGTTCTTGTGGGAGCGGGCGTGCCCGCGAACACCGGCGCAGCCGGTGCCAGCCACCGCGTTGAATTCTTCGCGGGCACGCCCGCTCCCACACCGGCCGCGTCGCGCTTACGAACTGAGTTCTCTGCGTGACAGCCCAGCCCGTAGCGCTGGGTAATCTCCCACAATGAATCGCGCAGGCTTTGCGAATTTTGAGAAAGACAGTTGCTCCGACCTGCTCCGCCAGTCGGGTATAGCCAAACGCCGGGCTGCCAGCGCATCACTTCACAAATTCCTGAACTGATTATTTGTCGCCAGCGATTTTTCCCCCCGGCAAGCCCCACCAGAATCGCTTCACCACAATCATAAAAACCCGTGAGGCCACCCCGTGGACCAGACCCTGCAGGTACGGCAAGCCGCCGCCGACCTTGTTGCCGCCTTCGCCAGCAACGACACCGCCCGCTACTTCGCCTGCTTCAGCGAAGACGCCACGTTCCTTTTCCATACCTTGGCGCAACCCCTGCTGTCACGCCGGGCCTATGAGAAGGTCTGGGCCCAGTGGCAGGCCGAAGGGTTTGCCGTGCTCGCCTGCGCGTCCAGCAACGCCCAGGTCAGCCTGCAAGGCGACGTGGCGATCTTCATGCATGATGTGGCCACGCATCTGCGCATCGGCGGTGCCGAGCACCAGCTGAACGAGCGCGAGACCATCGTGTTCCGCCGCCACGCTGACCAGTGGCTGGCCTGCCACGAACACCTGTCGGCCGTATCGCCGGCCTGATCACCTTTTTGCGGCCCTGCCGCCCTGCCATCGCACCCACAAGAAGGCTTGCGCACTGCGCCGGCCCACAACAACCGCGCTGGAGCATCACCATGAGCCACTCGACCGGTATCGAGACCAACGGCGTAGAACAGATCCCCGCCGATCAACGCGACGCCTCCCCGCTGGACCTGTTCCGCCTGATCTTCGGCGGCGCCAACACATTCGCCACCGCCGTGCTCGGCAGTTTCCCGGTGTTGTTCGGGCTGTCGTTCCAGGCGGGGGTGTGGGCCATCGTGCTCGGCGTTGCCGTTGGCGCGCTGATCCTGGCACCGATGGGCCTGTTCGGCGCGCTGAACGGCACCAACAACGCGGTCTCCTCGGGCGCGCACTTCGGCGTGCATGGGCGCATCGTCGGCTCGTTCCTGTCGCTGCTCACGGCAGTGGCATTCTTTTCGCTGTCGGTATGGAGTTCGGGCGATGCCCTGGTCGGCGGCGCCAAGCGCCTGGTCGGCCTGCCGGAAACTGACCTGACCCTGGGCCTGGCCTACGGCCTGTTCGCGGTGCTGGTGCTGGTGGTTTGCATCTTCGGCTTCCGCTTCATGCTGTGGGTCAACAAGATTGCCGTGTGGGCGTCGAGCCTGCTGTTCCTGCTGGGTATCGCTGCTTTTGCCGGGCCGTTCGACGCGGGCTACGCAGGCAGCGTCAACCTGGGCCAGGCCGGTTTCTGGGCAGCTTTCGTCGGCGCTGCGATCCTGGCGATGAGCAACCCGGTGTCATTCGGCGCCTTCCTCGGTGACTGGTCGCGCTACATTCCACGCGAAACCCCCAAGGCGCGCATCATGCTGGCGGTGATAGCGGCCCAGGGTGCCACGCTGATTCCATTCCTGTTCGGCCTGTGCACCGCCACCCTGGTGGCCACCCAGGCACCGGACTACATTGCCGCCAACAACTATGTCGGCGGGCTGCTGGCTGTCGCCCCCAGCTGGTTCTTCCTGCCGGTGTGCCTGATTGCGGTGATCGGCGGTATGTCCACCGGCACCACGGCGTTGTATGGCACAGGCCTGGACATGTCCAGCGTGTTCCCGCGCCTGCTCAGCCGTGCCGGCGCCACGCTGCTGATCGGGGTGCTGGCGATCGGTTTCATTTTCATCGGCCGCTTTACCTTCAACCTGGTGCAGAGCGTGTCGACCTTCGCCGTGCTGATCATCACCTGCACCAGCCCGTGGATGGTGATCATGATCCTCGGCCTGGTCACCCGCCGTGGTTTCTACCACGCCGATGACCTGCAGGTATTCACCCGCGGCCAGCGGGGGGGCCACTACTGGTTCCTGCACGGCTGGAACTGGCGCGGCATGGGCGCTTGGGTCCCCAGCGCAGTGGTCGGCCTGTGCTTCGTGAACCTGCCGGGGCAATTCGTCGGACCGTTGGGCGACCTGGCCGGTGGCATTGACCTGAGCCTGCCGGTCACCCTGGGGTTGGCCGGGGTGCTGTACCTGCTGCTGCTCAACCTTTTCCCCGAACCTGCCGGCGTGTATGGCCCGCAGGGCCCACGCTGGGTGCGTTGCAAACAGGCTGCGCACACGCCTGTAACCACTGCCGAAATGGCCTGACTGGAAACCACCATGACCACTTCCCACTACATTGCCGGCCGCTGGGTCGACGGCCAGGGCAGCGACTGCATCAGCGTCAACGACCCTGCGCTGGGCCAACCGTTTGCCGAACTGATGGCTGCCAGTGCCGAGCAGGTCGACCAGGCCGTGGCCGCCGCACGTGCAGCCCTGCCCGCCTGGAAATGCACCAGCGCCAGTGAGCGCGCAGCGTATCTGCGCGGCTTCGCCGAACAGCTTGGGCAACGCCGCGAAGCGCTGGTCGCCCTGCAGATGCGCAACAACGGCAAGCCGCGCCACGAGGCAGAAATCGACCTGGACGACGCCATCGCTACCTTCGGCTATTACGCCGAGCTGGCTGAACAACTGCCTGGGCAAAACCGCGACGTACCGCTGGCTGCACCCGGCTTCACCGCCCGCACCCGCCTGGAGCCGGTGGGCGTGGTCGGCCTGATCGTACCCTGGAACTTCCCACTGGTGACCAGCGCCTGGAAGCTTGCCCCGGCCCTGGCCGCTGGCTGCACCGTGGTGCTCAAGCCCTCGGAAGTAACCCCACTGTGCGAACTCGCCTACGGCCAGATCGCCGACACCCTGGGCCTGCCGGCCGGGGTGCTGAATATCGTCAATGGCAAAGCCGAGACGGGTGCCGCGCTGAGCAACCACAACGGCCTGGACAAACTGTCGTTCACAGGCAGCAATAACGTTGGCAGCCAGGTGATGCGCAGCGCAGCGGCGCAATGCCGGCCGGTCACGCTGGAGTTGGGCGGCAAGTCGGCGATCCTGGTGTTCGATGACTGCGACGTCGATGCGGCGGTGCAATGGATCGTTGCCGGCATCTGCTGGAACGCGGGCCAGATGTGCTCGGCTACATCACGCCTGCTGGTACAGGACGGCATCGCCGACGCCCTGCTGCCACGCTTGCAGGCAGCGCTGGAAAACCTGCGGGTGGGCAGCCCGCTGAGCGAAGAAGCCGACATGGGCCCACTGACCAGCCAGGCCCAGTGGCTGAAGGTGGCCGGCTACTTTGCCACGGCGCGGGAGGAAGGCTTGCAGTGCCTGGTCGGTGGCAAAGTGCTGGACCGTGGCGGCTGGTTCGTCAGCCCTACCCTGTATGCCGATGTGCCTGAAGGCAGCCGCCTGTGGAACGAAGAAATCTTTGGTCCGGTATTGTGCGCACGGCGCTTCGCCAGCGAACAGCAGGCGATTGCCGAGGCCAATGACAGCCGCTTCGGCCTGGTGGCGACAGTGTGCACCACAGACCTGGCGCGCGCCGAGCGGGTGGCCGATGCGCTGGAGGTGGGCCATGTGTGGATCAACTCGGTGCAGGCGGTGTTCGTCGAGACCTCATGGGGTGGCACCAAGGGTAGCGGTATAGGCCGTGAGCTGGGCCCTTGGGGCTTGTCGGGCTACCAGTCGGTCAAGCATGTGACACGGTGCCTGGGGTGACTGTGCGGGGCCGTTTGGCGGCCCCTTTCGACAGCTTCTGCCATTCATCTAGTCGCGTGCCACTGGCATGAAGCGCATCACGGCGCTTCGTCAGCCGGGCGCGCAGCTTCCTGTACCAGCACCATGCTCTGCGGCGAAGACAAGGCGATACCCTCGTCACGCAGCCGCCCAAGGATGGTGAACAGCAGGTCACTGCGGGTACCCGACACCTGGCGCGGCCCGGCCACATAGCCACTGACCGCGATCACCATGCCATTGCTGGTCAGGTCCTTGAACGACACCGAGCTGGCGGGCGCGTCCAGAATTGCCTCGTGTTCATGGTAGGCCGCCAGCAGCAACTCACGTACACGGTTGGCATCCGTATCCAGCGGCAGGGTCAAGGTGATGCCGACCACCCCCAGGGCGTTGCCCATGGTCACGTTGCGCACGTTCTGCGAGATGAACTGCGAGTTGGGTACGATCACCGTGGAGCGGTCGGACATCTGGATTTCGGTAGCGCGCACGTTGATGCGGCGAATGTCGCCCTCGACGCCGGCCAGGCTGACCCAATCGCCGACCTTCACCGGGCGTTCGGTGAGCAGGATCAGGCCCGAGATGAAGTTCTGCACGATCTGCTGCAGGCCAAAACCGATACCGACCGACAAGGCACTGACCACCCAGGTCAGGCTGGTCAGGTTGATGCGCAGGGTCGACATCACCAGCATGGCCAGGAAAATGAACCCGAGGTAGCCCACCAGGGTGACCAGCGAGGCACGCATGCCGGCATCCATGTCGGTTTCCGGCAACAGCCGTTCGCTGAGCCAGCGCTTGACCACCCGGATGGCGAACAAGCCGCCGAGCAGAATAGCCATCGCCAGCAGAATGTCCTGCGGCACGATGTTCAGGTTGCCCAGCAATTTGCCACCGGTACCGTCCCAGTCGCCCAGGCTGAGCAGCAGTTCGCTGGGGCTGGTGCCCGACGGCATCAACGCCAGCAGCAGCGCCAGGAACAGCACTACGGTGCGGCCGATACCGGCCAGGATGGTGCTGGCCTGGGCCTGGTGACGTGGCGCCAGCCCCAGGGTCGACGCCAGTGCCAGGCCGCCGGGCTGGCGTGGCGACAGCAGGGTTTCGCACAGGTCGCCGAAGAAGCTGGTCAACAGGTAGGCGCACGTGATCACCAGGCTGACCCACAGCAGCTTGGCCGTAAGGAAGTAGGCAAGGGTCAGGTAGCCGGTCACCATGGCCAGCATGATCCCCCCCAGCCAGATGACCATCACGAACGGGATCAACCCGCCCAGGCCGGTGGGGCGTTCCAGTTCAAGCTTGCGCAGGGTGCGGCGGTAGCGCTGCAACGCGCCGGCGAAGATCATCGCCACTACCAGCGCGGTCAGGCCGTTCACCGCCACGGTCAGCGCCAGGCTGGCACCGATCACGGTGTTGATGCGCTCCATGGTCATCATGACCATCAGTGCCAGGGCCAGCACCTTGGGGAACCAGCCCAGCGCGCTGGCCACTTCGTCGTGAATGGCCGGCAGGCGCCAGGACGGGCGCTGCAGCATCAGCATGGCACGGCCCAGGCCCGCGATGAACGCGCTGAACACCACCAGCGCCAGGATGTGGTTGACCAGGCTGGCGATATCGCTGCCCAGTTCGGCATTGCTCTCCAACCCCCAGCGCAGCAGGGAAACCGAACCGGCGATGGTGCCCAGTGTTGCCAGGCTGACCCCCAGCGCCAGGGCACTGCGGCGCAGCCGGCCTTCGGGCAACCAGCGGACCATGGCACGGGCCAATAGCCGTTCTATCCACAGGCGCACCAGGGTCCAGACCAGGATGGCCGCTACCAGGCTGGCCATGAACGGCCAGCGGTGCTCGGGGCTGAACGCGCTGCCAATGGCAACGGCTGCTTCGCCCCGCAGGTCGCGCAGGCGCGCCACGTCATCCTGGGTTGGGCGGATGATGCTCTGCCAGAATGCCGGGCTCAACGGCGAGGCGGCGCGGCTGGTGATCTGCGAGTTGAACTGGCTGCGGCGCAAGTTGACGATTTGCGTGGACAGGTCGCGGGCCGACTGCGTCAGCTTGGTGGCCTGGTCCTGCTGGGCGACCAAGGCCTTTTTCTCGGCCTCCAGGGCCTTGCGCTGCTGGGTCAGGGCCGCAGGCTCGTCGGGCTGGGCCGGGCCAACCACCTTGAGCTTGTCGTCGAGCTTTTCCACATCGGTGGTGCGCTGCGCACTCAAGGCATCAGCCTGGCGCTGAACCTGCATGGCCGCCAGCCGCAACTGCGACAGCAGGTCGTCGTTGGCGTTACTGCTGACGCCTTGGCGAATCTGGTCCAGGCTATCGCTCAACTGCTCGATACTGGCGTTTTCATCCACTGCCGGGGCTGCCGCATTGGCCGGGTTGGACAACGGCGTGGCAGGGGCCGCCGCGGCCGGGCCGGTGAGCACCAGCAGCAGCGCCAGCATGGCCATCAGGCCAGGGCAAAAACGAACAAGGCTCAGACGCCTCATCGAATATTCCTCTTTACAATCCGATTTGGCGGGGGATTCTACGCGGCTTCAAGGCATCAGGAGAGTGCCGTTTCTCGCGTCAGCAGTTGCTGCTTGCGCGCCACGCCCCAACGGTAGCCGCTGATGTCGCCATCCCGGCGCACCACACGGTGACAAGGTATGGCCACGGCGATGCGATTGGCCGCACACGCCAGGGCTACCGCCCGCACCGCCTTGGGCGCGCCAATGCGTTCGGCAAGGTCGCTGTAGCTGATGCGGCTGCCAGCCGGCACCTCGCGCAGGGCTTGCCACACGCGCTCCTGGAACGCTGTGCCTTGTACATCCAGCGGCAGGCCCAGGCCCAGCGCCGGGGCCTCGACGAACCCCACCACCTCGGCAACCAGTTGCTCATAACCGCGGTCACCGCCGATCAACCGGGCCTTGGGGAACTGATCCTGAAGTTCATGCAGCAGGGTTTCAGGATCGTCGCCCAGCAGAATCGCGCAAATGCCTTTGTCGCTTTGGGCCACCAGGATGGCGCCCAAGTAGCACTGGCCGAGGGCAAAATGAATGGTGGCCCCTGCGCCCCCGGCGCGGTACTGCCGGGGGCGCATACCCAGGCGCTGGTCGGCGCTGGCATAAAAGTGGCTGTTGGAGGTGTAGCCGGCGTCGTAGATGGCATCGGTGACCGAGCACCGAGCATCTTCCAGGTGCGCGCGCAGGCGCCGGGCGCGAAAAGCGCTGGCGTAGGCCTTGGGGGTAACGCCGGTTTCGGCTTTGAACAGCCGGTGCAGGTGGTACGGGCTGACGGCCAGTTGCGCAGCGAGCTGGTCGAGGCTGGGGCTGGGGTCGCTGGCTTCGATCAGGCGGCAGGCGCGGATGACCAACTGGCTATGGCGCGCCGCACTGGGCTTGGCGCCAGCGGTGCAGCGCTTGCACGCACGGTAGCCAGCGGCTTCGGCTAACGCAGGGGTATCGAAGAACTCGACGTTGCCGCGCTTGGCCAGCCGCGACTTGCAGTTGGGGTGGCAATAGATGCCGGTGGTGCGCACGGCATAGACGAAGTGCCCGACCGCAGCGGGGTCGCGGGCTTCGACGGCTTGCCAGCGTTGGTCGAGGGTGGTGTAGGCGGTCATTGGGTATGCTTCCAGACTCGTGCGGCCGGCTCCGGCCTTGGCGGTGTAAAAACCTCAGGCGCGCCACAGGTACCAGGCCGCCACGGTTCGGTATGGCCGCCAGGCGCCGCCCAGCGAACGCATCTGCGCCGGGGTCGGCGCCTTGTCCAGGCCCTTGAGGCGGCGATACCCCTCGCGCACGCCAAAATCGTCGACGGGCAGGATATCCGACCGCTCCAGGCTATAGATCAGCAGCATTTCCACCGTCCACCGCCCTACCCCGCGCAGCGCTACCAGGCGTTCGATCAGGGCGTCGTCACTCATGGCCAGTGCTGCTTCGCGGGTCGGCACCAGGCCGTCCAGCCTGGCTTGGGCAATGCCCTGGATAGTCGCCAGCTTGCTCGCCGAAAAACCGCAGGCGCGCAGGGTTTGCGGGCTTGCGGCCAGTAACTGCTCGGGCGGCGGAAACGCATGCTGCGGGAACAACGCCAGCAACCGGCCCAGGATAGCCTCAGCCGCCCGGGCATGCAGCTGCTGGTAGGCAATCGCGCGCACCAGCGCCTCGTAAGGTTCGCGGCCAGGGGTGGCCTGGTGCAGGCATGGCCCGGTCGCGGCGACATGTCGCGCCCAGTCAGGGTCGAGCGCCGCCAGGTATTCGCCGGCTTGGCGGTAAGCCGCAGGGGAAAGGTCGGCCAGAATCATGGCGGCTCCATCAAGTCGAGTGCAGGTGCAGCTTAGCGCAGCCGTTCATCGGGGGAACGCCGGTTCTTGCGCGGCTAATTCCTGGCCCACCATTGCCCCGCGCCATCCTCCGCGCATAGAATTGAGAACTGTTCACATTCGCACACCTCACGGGACCGGCCTTGGCAACGATGCAGATCAACGACACGCTCAAACCGGCCGAGGTCGCTCTGCTCTACCAGTCCCACCATGCCTGGCTGCG
This sequence comes from Pseudomonas sp. BJP69, assembly GCF_007633355.1. Taxonomy (NCBI): domain Bacteria; kingdom Pseudomonadati; phylum Pseudomonadota; class Gammaproteobacteria; order Pseudomonadales; family Pseudomonadaceae; genus Pseudomonas; species Pseudomonas sp. BJP69. Next base: position 763,249 of record NZ_CP041933.1, on the reverse strand, counting down.
TGGCTGGCTGCGCAGCCGCGTGGGGTGCAGTCAACATGCGGCCGATCTGGCCCAGGATACCTTCGTGCGGGTATTGCGCGCGCGCCAGGCATCGCCGTTGAAAGAACCGCGCGCCTACCTAAGCAGCATTGCCCGCGGCTTGATGATCGACCAGTTCCGCCGACGCGCACTGGAGCGGGCTTACCAGCAGAGCCTGGCCCAGGTGCCAGAAACCGAAGCGCCCAGCGAAGAGGCCCGGTTACTCATCCTCGATACCCTGGCGCGCCTGGACCGCGCCCTGCATCAGCTCAAACCGCGGGCGCGCCAGGCCTTCCTGCTGGCCCAGCTGGACGGTTTGAGCATTGTCCAGATCGCCCGGCAGCTGCACGTGTCGCGCGCGACCATCGAGCGCGACCTGGCCAGCGCCCTGGGCGTCTGCTACCGGTTGCGCTACGCCGATGCCTGATGCCACCCCCACCCAAGCCCAGGTTGACCAGGCCATCGACTGGCTGGTGAAGCTGCGCTTCGACAGCCCCTGCCCGCGTACCCGGCAACAGTTTGAGCAATGGCTGGCCAGCCACCCGCATCACCCACTGGCCTGGCAGCGCGTAAGCCTGCTCAGCGACGAACTGGCAGGGCTGCCCAAGGACCTGAGCCGGCGCACCCTGGAAGGCAGCCAGCAGCAGCGTGGCAGCCGACGCAACCACCTCAAGCTGCTGGCGCTGCTGGCCGTCGGCGGCAGCCTGGGCCTGGCGGCGCGTGAACCACTGGGTTTACCTCAGCTGCTGGCCGACAACAGCACCGCCGTCGGCGAGCGTCGCCAGGTGCAGGGGCGCGACGGCAGCCGTATCCAGTTGAACACTGCCAGCGCCATCGACCTGGACTACAGCGTTGAACAGCGCCAGCTGGCGCTGCTACGCGGTGAAGTGAGCCTGGAGAGCAACGCCAACGACCACCGGCCGTTCCTGATCGAAACGCCGGTTGGGCGGCTGGTCACCCTGGACGGCCAGTTGCTGCTGCGTGAAAACCGCCAGGGCCTGCTGCTGGCGGTGCGCCGTGGCCAGGTCACGCTGTTCCCCGCCTCGGCACTGCGCAGGCAAGTACAGCCGGGCGAGACCTTGCAGGTGTGGCGCGACGGCCGTGTCCAGGCCGTAACGTTGCACAGTGACCCGTGGGGCTGGACTGACGGCGTACTCAGCGTGCAGCAGATGCCGCTTGGCGAGTTTGTCGCCGAACTGGGCCGTTATCGCCCGGGCCTGCTGCGCTGTGCGCCGGAAGTGGCCAGCCTGATGGTGTCTGGCACCTTCCAGTTGAGCGACACCGGCGCCATCCTGCACCTGCTCAGCCGTAGCCTGCCGGTGCGGGTCGAGTACCATACCCGGTATTGGGTCAGCATCGCAGCCGCCTGACGCTTGCAGGAGTGGCCTTGTACCGCGATGGGCCGCCAAGCGGCCATTTATGACCGAAGCAACTCCGAAGCCGTCAGTCCGCCAACGCGCGCAGGCGGCCCTCAGCGCGAAACGACTGCCGGGCAAAGCACACGAACAGCCCGGCCATCAGCGCCAGCGCCATTGGCAGGCCATGCGGCGCCACGCCCATCGCCGCGCCACTGACCAGCGGCCCGACCAAACTGCCTACGCCCCACAGCAGGCCCACGCTGGCATTGGCGGTCACCAGGTCCTGGCCCTTGAAGCGCTGGCCGATCAGCACCAACGCCAAGGTATAGATCCCCCCGGCCACCGCCCCCAGCACCACCAGCAAGGGCCACAGCAGCCACGTCAGGTCCAGCAACCAGGGCAAACCTATACCGATCGACATCGCCACCAGCCCGCACACCAGGTGCAGCCCGGTGCGCTCGACCCGATCGGCCAGCCAGCCAAGCGGCAGCTGGAACAACATGTCGCCGGCAAACACCACCGTCACCATCAACGCCGCCACACCCACGGCGAAGCCATGGCTGCTGGCGTATACCGGCAGCAACGACAGCACCACGGCGTCGAAGAACGAGAAGAACAGCACCGCCATGCACAACGCCGGCGCCACCCGGAAGAACCCCGCCAGGCCAAAGCTTTTCTCGCCTTCTTCGTGCGCCACATGGTCATTGGGCACCGTCAGCACGATGCACAGCAAGGCCAGGCCATAGCCAACGGTGACCACGCCGGTGATCCATGGGCTGTCCGCCCCCAGTACTGCCAGCATGGCCGGGCCGAGCACCTGGAAGCCGGTAAAGCTGGTGGCATACAGGGCCATGATCTTGCCGCGGTTGTGCTCCGGGCACAGTTCGTTGACCCACGACTCGCCCAGGATGATGGCGATACCCATGCCCAGCCCCAGGCCAAGGCGCAGCAGCGCCAGCAGCCAAAGCGAGCCAAAGGCCGCTTCGAGCAGGGCGATGCTGAGTGTGCACAGGCTGAAACACAGCATGTAGGTGGTGCGCCGGGTGAGGTGGCGGCAGCAGGCATCGACCAGGAATGCCGAAAGCATCATGCCGGCAGCAGGAATAGCCGAGATGATGCCGATTTCCAGGGTACCCGCCCCTGCTTCATGCAGGCGCAACGAAACCAGGGGCAGGCTCGCCCCCAGGCTGAAACCCACGACCGAAACGGCGAACAACAAGCCCGCCAGCAAACGCATGTTCATGTACCACTCCTTGCAAACCGGAAAAACGTGCAGACACAGGCGCGCAGGCCGAAGTGGCCAGCGGCGCGAACGCGCAGATCAGGTCAGGCGAGGTGTGGCGAGAAGGTGAAGGCAAACAGCACGCTGCGACGGCGCTTGAGTACCGTGTCGCTCGGCCACGCATGACGCAAGCCCAGACGGGCAGGCTGGCGGACGCTGGGCAGTGACGGGGTACGGCGCATTGCTTGGCTACTACGCAGGTGGGAGGGGAAAGTGGCGGCACTCTAGGCCAAGGACAGTCCGGTCGTCAATCGGCAGGGGCCGCCGCGCGCAGCGGCCCCGACGAAATCAGCGCTTGCCGGTATTGGGCAGGAACACCGCCAGCAATCCGAACAGCGGCAGGAACGAACAGACGCCATAGACGTATTCGATGCCCCGCAAGTCCGCCACGTACCCCAGCAGCGCCGCACCGATGCCGCCAAAGCCGAACATCAGGCCGAAGAAAATGCCGGCAATCATGCCCACGCTGCCCGGCACGAGCTCCTGCGCATACACCACGATGGCGGAAAACGCCGAAGCCAGAATGAAGCCGATCACCACGCTCAGTACCGTGGTCCAGAACAGATCGGCATAGGGCAGCGCCAGGGTGAACGGGGTCACGCCCAGGATCGAGAACCAGATCACCGCCTTGCGCCCGATACGGTCACCGATCGGCCCGCCGAAGAAGGTCCCCGCCGCCACGGCCCCGAGGAACAGGAACAGGTGCAACTGCGAACTCGCCACCGATACCGCGAATTTCTCGATCAGGTAGAAGGTGAAGTAGCTGGTGAAACTGGCCATGTAGAAGTACTTGGAGAACACCAGCAGGCCCAACACGATCAGCGCCACGATCACCCGCTGGCGGGAGATGCCATGGGTGGCCTGCACCGCCTTGCGTGCTTTGGCCTGGTTAAGGTGTTCCTTGTACCAGCCACGCAGCATCAGGGTTACGCCAAGGAAGAACAACGCCGCCAGGCCGAACCAGGCGACGTGGGTCTGGCCGAACGGAATGACGATGGCCGCCGCCAGCAACGGGCCCAGCGCCGAACCGGTGTTGCCCCCCACCTGGAAAGTTGACTGGGCCAGGCCGAAGCGCCCGCCGGAGGCCAGCCGCGCGATACGCGAGGTTTCGGGGTGGAAGGTGGAGGAACCGATGCCCACCAGTGCAGACGCCAGCAGGATCATCGGGAAGCTGCCGACGAAGGCCAGCATCACGATCCCCACCAGGGTGCACAAGGTGCCCAGCGGCAGCAGGTTCGGTGCCGGCCGACGGTCGGTGAAAAAGCCGACCCAGGGCTGCAACAGCGAGGCGGTGATCTGGAACGTCAGGGTGATCATGCCGATCTGGGCGAAGCTCAGGTTGTAATTGGCCTTGAGCATCGGGTAGATCGCCGGCAGTACCGACTGGATCAGGTCATTGATCAGGTGCGCCAGCGCGCAGAAACCGATGATACGCATCACCAGCGGCGTGGCCTGGTTGGCCGGTGCCTGGCTGGATGCGGTGGAGGCGCTACTGGTGGCCATTTGCCTAAATCTCCGTCCTCAGGTTTGGGATCCGATTATCGGGAAACAAATAGATACTTAGCTACCTTTTTTTCCCTCTGTCGCGACGTTCTTGAAAATGGTTCTCAATATAATTAGCATCCTTGTCTACTTCCCCTGTCATCGTTGGGCCCGCTGGCCCCTCTCGCGAGCAGACCGTACCCATGAGCCCGATGCCCGCCAAACAGCTGCAACCCGACCCCGAGCAGGAAGCGCTCGAGTGGTTCTCGGCGTTGCGCCACCCCAACTGTGACGGCGCCCAGCGCCAGGCCTTCGCGGCCTGGTGCCAAGCCGCTGAAAACGCCCAGGCCTATGCCGAGCTGGAGCGTTTCTGGCAGCAGGTGCAGCCCTCACCCGCCCGCCCTCGCCCACGGCCGCCAAGCGAGCGCCGCAGTCACCTGGGCAAATGGGTGGCGCTGGTCTTTCTCCTGGGCCTGGCCGCCGCAGCCTACCTCTACTGGCCGTGGATGCAGCGCCTGGCCAGCGAGCTGCACACCGATGTGGGCGAGCGGCGCAGCACGCGCCTGGCCGATGGCACGACCTTGAGCCTGGACAGCGCCAGTGCGATGAACGTGGACCTGCGCGGCCGTACCCGCCAGCTGCATCTGGTACAGGGCCAGGTGTACCTGCAGGTGGCGCTCGATGGGCGCGCCCTGGAGGTGGCAGTGGGTAACGCACGCATCCAGGTGTTCGGCACCCGCCTGCAAGTCACCCGCCATGCCAATCATGACGAACTGGTGGTCATCAGTGGCAAGGCCATGGTCGTGCGGGGGGGTGAGCAGCGCCTGGTCTCGACAGGTGAACGGGTAACCTTCGATGACACGCGCATCGGCACGGTACGCCCAGCGGACCTGAAAACCGTAGACAGTTGGCGCAGCGGCTACCTGAAGGCCAGCGACATGCCGCTGGGGCAGGTGCTGGAGCGCCTGGCCAGCTACCAGGGCCAGCGGGTATGGCTTATGGATGAACAACTGGCCCATCGCCGTGTAAGCGGCGATTTCAACCTCGACCGCGCCGGGAAAACCCTGCAATCCCTGGCCGCCACCCAGCATCTGCAGCTACAAGGCGTGCTCGGGCACTGGCTTGTGGTGCGCTAGAACCGGCCCTGGCCGCTAAGTTTTTGAAAGCGTGCAAATTTTTTTTGAAATGAGTGTTGACAGGGGGGGCGTTCAAGAGAATAATGCGCGCCATCGGCTACATAGCTCAGTTGGTTAGAGCATAGCATTCATAATGCTGGGGTCCGGGGTTCAAGTCCCTGTGTAGCCACCAAACAAGACGAAGGGCTTACCGCAAGGTAAGCCCTTTTTCTTTGCCTGCGAGAACTGCCGCATCTAAAGCAGCCCCGGGGCTGCTACTCCTTCTTGCCCCTTGGGCGTCAGCGGATGCCGCTCACTGCCACAGTCAACCCGAGCCCGATCAGCGCCACGCCGATCACCTGGTCCACCAGCACTTGGCGGTCGATCATGGCCTTGCGCAAGGCAGTGCTGGAAAAAAACACCGCGACCAGGCTGAACCACAGCCAGTGCGCGAACGACATGAACGCACCATAGGCAAATGCCAGCTGCAACGAGCTGCCCGGTTGCACGACCTGGGTGTAGGCACTGACCACGAACAACATGGTCTTGGGGTTCAGTGCGTTGGTCAAAAACCCCGTGCGCAGGGCTTGCAGCACCGAGGCACTGTTAGGCGCCCCACCCTCAAGGCTGATGCGCCGGGTATTGGTGACCGACTTGTACCCCAGGTAGATCAGATACCCGGCGCCCACCACCTTCATGGCCAGGAACAGCATCGGGCTCTGGCTGATGATCACGGCAATGCCCAGTACCGTGTATAGCACGTGCACCTGGACCCCCAAGGCGATCCCCACTGCGGCAGCCAGCCCGGCCTTGCGGCCTTGTGCATAACTGCTGCGGGTCACCATGGCGAAGTCGGCACCGGGGCTGATGACGGCAAGCAGGGTGAAAACAGCGACGGCAACGAGTTCGGTCATGGGGATAGCTCTCGATAGGCGATGAAAATGCACAGACCGAGGATTATCGCGAGCTTACGGTGCAGGAAAAATCGATTTATCGTGGTGCAAATCTGATAGTTTCAGTCACAGATAGCTAGCGCCTGCTCCAGCCAGCGTGTGATTGTGCAGGCTGCCCAACGCTGCAGTGCCGGCTTGGAGAACTGCCATGAAACTGCCCCCTCTCAACGCCTTCCGCTACTTCGACAGCGCCGCCCAAAGCGAAAGCTTCGTGCGCGCCGCCGAACACCTGCACGTCACCCACGGCGCCGTCAGCCGGCAAGTGCGCTTGCTCGAAGAAAGCCTTGGCGTAGAACTGTTCGAGCGCCGCAACCGGGCCATTTTTCTCACCGCCGCCGGCCGCGCGCTGCACGGCACCACCCAGGCGATCTTCGAACAACTGGAAGGCGCCGTGCAGCGCTTGCAACACCAGGCCCGCGACAATGTGCTGGTGCTGTCCTGCGAACCGACCATCGCCATGCGCTGGCTGATCCCGCGGCTGCCGCGTTTCCATGCAGCCCACCCCGATCTGCAGTTGCACCTGGTAGCCGCTGGCGGTCCGCTGGACTTCGCCCGCGGCGGCGTCGACCTGGCCATCCGCCGTGACGACTTCCATTGGGGTAACCAGTTGTTCAACCAGAAGGTCTGCGATGAGTGGGTCGGCCCGGTGTGCCGCGCCAGCGCCGGGTTCCGGCTCGACGACCAACGCCTGCTGCACAGCACCACCCGCCCCGCTGCCTGGCCCACTTGGCTGCGCCTCAGCGGCCAACGGGCGCGGCACTGCGAACGCAGCGACTACGAGCATTTCTATCTGTCGATCCAGGCTGCCAGCGCCGGTTTGGGCGTGGCCATGGCCTCTGCCTTGATGGTGCGCGACGAACTCGACAGCGGGCAGTTGCAGGCGCCGTTCGGGTTTATCCGCGATGGCTCGGCCTACCACCTGCTCAGCCCCCAGCCGTTGAACGATGGTGGCAAGCGCCAGCGCTTCACAGGCTGGGTCATGGAAGAGTGCCACGCCTGTCTGGCTCATTTGGGCTTGTTGCAGCCTGACGCCCCGGCACCCCCGGTGCCGGGGCAGCCGCGCTAGGCGATGTTAACCAGGCAGCACGCAGGGTCAGTCTTCAAGCAGGGTACAAGCCATCACCAGGGCATCTTCACGGCCACCCGCCACGGGGTAATAGTCACGGCGACGGCCGATTTCATTGAAGCCGTAGCGCTCGTACAAGCGGTAGGCCGACTGGTTGCTGGCGCGCACTTCCAGGAAGCATTCGCGGCCATTTAGCTGGTAGGCGCGGGCCATCAGGTGCTCCAGCAGGCGCAGGCCCAGGCCGCAGCCTTGGTTCTCGGGTTTGACGGTAATGTTGAGCAGGTGCGCTTCGTCGATGATCACGTTGATCACCCCATGGCCCACTTGCTGCTCGCCATCGAACATCAGCCAGACTTCGTAGGATTTGAGCGCATCCTGGAAAATCCCGCGGGTCCAGGGGTGGCTGAACGCGGCATATTCGATCTTAAGTACGGCATCCAGATCCGCCTCGGTCATCGGGCGAAAACTGATCGAGTCACTCATTCAACGCTCTTCCAGCGCGCCATCAGCTGGCGCATGGCTTTCCAGACGTCCGCCTTGCGCTGCGGCTCGTCCATCAACAGTTCAAGGCCCGGCAAGACCCAGGCGTCGCCCAGGCCGTCGAGCTTCAGGGTTTGATAGTAGGCCTGGGCGTCGGCGTTGGCGGCAAAGCGCACCGCTGGCAGGCCCACCAGCCAGAGGCAGGTGCACGGCGCGTCTTCCAGGCGCGCCTGGACGAAGCCCTGGACAAAATCACGCGCCGCCTCCGGGCCCTGGTCCATGTTGCCGCGTACCAGCAACGGCCAGCGCACCGGCTCGCCGATGATCTGCGGTGCATCGGGTAGCCCGGCGGCGCGCAGCATGTCCTTGAGCAGCAGGTAGGAAGGGTCGCGGCTCTGGAACGGCTGGCCGGTGGCCAGCTCGACCAGCAGCAGGCAACTGCCGGCGCGCAGCAACTGCAGCGCGAAACGTGGCGGTGGCACCGGCGCCGGCCTTGGTGGTGCGGGTTGCGCCTCGGCCTCGACCGCCTTGACTGCCGGCTTGGGCCCACTGCCGGGCCGCGGGATCTCGATTTTGGGCCGCTCGGCGGAGCGCGCCTGGGGTGCGATTGGCTTTTCGTTGCCAGGGGCTGGCGGCAGCACATCGAAGTCGAGGTCCTCGACCGGGGCCACCGGTAGCAGCAACTCGGGGCGCGACGGCGCAGCGAACGGCAGTTCGGCGCGCGGCAGCCAGTGCACCACTTGCATGGCGGAAAGGAAGGCGCGGCGGCGGGGTTCGGTGAGCAAGGGGCAGGGTCCGAGGGGGGGAGGCAGTTGGGCATTCTAACGTGTACGCCTTGGTTTTTGCAGCGTCTATCAGACCGAGCGCCGCCCGCGCGGCGCATCGCGACGCAAGGCCGCTCCCACATCTGTTTCGGGCCAGTCGCTCCTGTGAAGTCATCGCTGCCCGCCTTGCTTGCCCCCTTCGATATCGAAGGGGGCGCTGCTGCTTTTCTACAGTTTCCAGTCATACACCCAGGGTGCGCGCGCCAAGGACTCAGGAGTAATTGGCCCGAAACAGATGTAGGAGCGGCCTTGCGTCGCGATGCGCCGCGCGGGCGGCGCTCGATCTCACTGCCACCACAAAAAACACGCCATACACCCATGTGACATGAGGTTATCCCCCCATTACAGACCAAGGGGTGAAAACCTGCCCCCCGGATGCAGTACAATCGCCCCTTTTTCTTGGCAACGAGTCGAAGCCAATGATCGAACCCAAGCGCGTCCTGCGCGCCCTAGCCGAACACTGGGCCCTGATCGAGCCGCTGTGCGAGCGTTTCGACCAGGGCACCCTGAGCCTGGTCGAGCTGCGCCAGCATGTGGCCCGCCAGCAAGTAGAAAGCACCCCGCAGGACATCACCCAGCTGCTCGACGTGTGGATCCGCCTGGACATCCTGGTCCCGGTGGCCAAAAGCCCGAACCGTTTCGAGCTCAATGCGCAGATACACGACTTTCTCGCCTACCTGCGCCGCGAGCACCGGCTGGGCCTGTGCCTGGAGATCGAAGCCTACCTGCGCCACCTGGAACGCCTTGCGGGGCACATCCAGGACGCCTTCGACAACCGCGACAGCGACGACCTGGCGCGCCAGCTGCGCCTGCTCGACATGCGCGTGCGCGATGTGCTCAAAAAGCTCGACAACGACGAGCAGGCGCTGGTGGCCGTGGCCGAACGGGCCAAGACCAGCAACCGCCAGATCCCGCTGCGCCAGCGCTATGCCGAGGTCCTGGCCACCTGGGACGAGTACGTCGAGCCGATGATCCAGCTGGTCAACGCCGACGGCGCCTTCGAGCAAGGCGTGCGCAAGGTCGAGACCGTGCTGCTCAAGCTCCTGGGCGAACAGGCGCGCCTGGGCCACCTGGTCGATGACGACATGCTGCTGCGCACCCATGCGCGCATCCTGGAGATGCAGACCAACGCTCAGCTCACCCTGCGCCACGCCCGCGAACTGCTGTTGCCGCTGCGCGAAGAAGCCCGTCGGCACAACGCCGTGACCCGTGGCGCCGCACTGGCCCTGTCGGTGATCCGGCGCAAGGGCCTGGATGCCGTGCCGCAAGCGGCCATGCCGATGTTCACCCGCCCGCAAAGCACCTTCCTCGGCAGTGCCAGCCAGGTCGAAGCCTACGTGTACGCCCTGGCCCGCTTCGAGCCCAAGCCGGCGCGCTTCCCCAAGGCCCACAAGACGCAGTCCGGTGCCCTGCCCCGCGCCCCGCGCACGGTCAAGGAAATGGCCGAACGTTGCGAACAGGCGCTGCCCCTGCCCGACCTGATGGTCTGGCTGCTGGAGCAGGAGCCCGAAGGCGCCACCGACGAGTTGCTGTACTGGTTCTCGCGCCTGTCGCGGGAAAAGCGCTTCAAGCGCGAACGTCTGGACCGGCGCGAGTACACCACCCAGGAACACTTGGTCAGCCTGCGCTCGTTCGCCCTGACCTCCAGCCGCGAAGACGCCAACAGCGCGCCTACCGACCCCAACGCGAGCCCAGCCCATGCATCTTGATCTTTCCGAACTGTCCCAGCTCGCGCCGATCTTCCGCGAGCTGTTCAAAGGCTTCCACATCAGCCGTCGCGACCCCGAGCTGTACGCTCAGCTGTCGAACTTCCAGGACCAATATCGCACCCTGTTCAAGGCCCTGGGCTTCGAGCTGGTGTGCGACACCCGTGGTTTCTACTACTTCGTGCCGGACATGACCGCCGCGCAGGTCAACAAGACCGCGCAACGCCTGTCGCTGTTCACCTTCATCCTGGTCGAGCACCTGGCGGACCAGGGCCGCGACCCCATGGCAGTGCTGGACGGCGGCAGTATCGGCCGCGACGAGCTGCCCTCGTTGCTGGACAAGTACCGCGACCTGTTCCTGCAGGCCGAGGTGCAGACCGTCGACGAGCTTGAAGAGAAGATCCTGCGGCGCATGACCCAGCTGGGCTTCGCCCACGAAGAAGGCGGCATCTACCGCTTCCTGCCGCCCATGCACCGTTTCCTCGACGTGTGCCTGTCGGTGCAGCAGGACCGCGACCTGGCCGCCACGCTGCACAGCGACCTGCCGCTGCCGACCCCGGTATTGGTCGAGGAAGAAAGCCCCGAAGAACTCAACCGCACCGACGACCCGCTGGACCTCACGCCGTTCGAGGGCGAGGAAAGCGAAGAGGACGCCCTGGCCCGGGCCATCCGCGAAGAGCAACAGGAGATTGACGCATGAGCCAGGAACGCTACGGCATCCGCCGCTTTGCACTGCTCAACACTGCAGGCTACAGCCTTGGCCTGTTCCCGCTGGAGCACCCGCTGTCGGTCTACGGCGCCAACAACCTGGGCAAATCGGCGTCGATCAACGCGCTGCAGTTCCCGATCCTGGCACGCATGTCAGACATGAGCTTCGGCAAGTACAGCCTCGAGCAGTCGCGCCGCTTCTACTTTGCCAGCGACACCTCGTACATTCTCTGCGAACTGAGCCTGCCCCATGGCCCCCACGTGATTGGCGTGGTCGGCCGCGGGCCGGGCGGTGGTTTCGGTCACCAGTTCTTCGCCTACAAGGGCGAACTGGACCTGGCCCACTACCAGAAGAACGACACCTGCCTGCGCCAGAAAGAGCTCTTCACCAACCTCGAGCGCCTGGGCATAAAGGCTTACGAGGTCAAGCCCGACGAGCTGCGCCGGCTGCTGGTCGGCGGCCACACGTCGGTGCCGCTGGACCTGACCATGATCCCGCTGCGCTCCACCAGCGAGCAAAGCCTGAAAACCTTCCGCGCACTGTTCATCAACCTGCTGCACATGCGCGAGATCACTGCGGCCAAGCTCAAGCAACTGTTCCTCGATGCCTTCGAGCACAGCCTGCGCTCGGGCAGCGTTGACTACATCGCCGCCTGCGAAGAGGCCTTCCGCGACGTACGCCGCATGGAACAGGACTACAACGCCCTGGTCGCGGCCGGCCCGCTGGTCGAGGCGCTGGCGGGCGGCGTGGCCCAGCGTGACATCCTGCGCGGCAAGCTGCACCGCATTTCCCCGGTGCTCGACACCTTGCTGGGCACCTGGCAGGAATACGCCATGGCGCGCAAGGAAGAGCTGGTGATCCAGGCCGAGCACTACCGTGGCGAGCAGGACCGCCTGCAGAACGACCAGCGCGGCGGCACCCAGGAGCTGATGCGCCTGGAGCGCGAAATCACCGGTATCCAGCGCTGGCTGGGTGAGCTGTCGGTCCTCAAACACCGCTTTGCGCTGGTCGATGACGTGAAGGTGCTGGAGCAGCAACTGCTGGCAGCCAAGGACGCGCACGACGAACTGGCCGGTGCCCTGGCCCAGTCGCGGCAGTTCAGCGCCGAAGACCTCGACGAGCGTGTGCGCGACCTGGAAAAGCGCCTGAAGCAGGTCAAGCAGCAGCTCGACCATGCCGACAACAACAGCTATGCGCGCCTGCGCGAAGAGTTCTCGCAGCAGGACGTCGACCGCCTGATGCGCCTGTTCAACGGTGCGCTGTTCAGCCTGCCACTGGGCGAGCGCGGCATCGAGCTGGACGACAGCGACCTGTGGGTAAAGTCGCTGGAAGCGGTGCTCGACGGCTTCAAGGGCGAGCGCTTCGAGGCGCCGGGCCTGGCCATCGACCTGACCAACATCGACCCGCCGGCCCTGCAGGCCCTGGCCGACCGCGCCGCCCTGCGCGACCAGAAAGAGCGCCTGGAGAAAGAGCTGAAACAGCTCAAGACCCAGCAGGCCGTAGCCGCCGATCGCTCGGCCTCCAAGGCCCAGACCGAAACCCTGTATCAGGAAGTGCTGGACGCCCAGAAGGCCCTGGAAGACTACCGCCGCAGCCAGACCCTCGCTGCCGAAGAGCCGGAAAAACTCGAGCAACTGTCGCAACTGGAAGCCGCCCAGGACGAGCTCAAGCGCTCCAGCGACGCGTTCACCGAACGCGTCCAGCAACTGTCGGCCAAGCTGCAGCTGGTCGGCCGCCAGCTCGGCGACCTGGAGTCCAAGCAGCGCACCCTGGAAGACGCCCTGCGCCGCCGCCAACTGCTGCCGGCCGACCTGCCCTACGGTACGCCTTTCATGGAAGCCATCGACGATTCGATGGACAACCTGCTGCCGCTGCTCAACGACTACCAGGACAGCTGGCAGAGCCTGCAGCGCGTCGATAACCAGATCGAGGCACTGTATGCCCAGGTGCGCCTGAAAGGCGTGGCCAAGTTCGACAGTGAAGACGACATGGAGCGCCGCCTGCAATTGCTGGTGAACGCCTATGCGCACCGCACCGACGAAGCCCTGACCCTGGCAAAGGCGCGCCGCGCGGCGGTGACCGACATCGCCCGCACCCTGCGCAACATCCGCAGCGACTACGACAGCCTCGAGCACCAGCTGGCGCTGTTCAACCGCGAGATCAACAAGCGCCAGGTATCCAACCTGGAAAGCTTCCGCGTGGTGCTGGCGCCGAACAAGGAAGCGCTCAAGCATATCGACCAGATCATCCACAGTGCCGGCCAGTACGAGGAAGGCGAAACCCTGTCGGTATTCGACCTGACCCAGAGCGCCGAGCAGGACAACAAGAACGAAGAGGCCAAGGAGTACCTGGCGCGCCTGGTGGCGGCCAACCACAACCAACTGGGTTTGAAGGACCTGTTCGAGCTGGCGTTCGAGATCACCAAGGTCAACGGCCAGCCGGTCATCCATGCCGACATCGATGGTGCGGCGTCCAACGGCACCACCATGACCATCAAGGCGCTGACCAACATGTACCTGTTGCTGCACCTGATGGACCGCGACCTGGCCGGCCGTATTCGCCTGCCGTACTACCTGGACGAAGCGGCCGACATCGACGAGCGCAACCAGGCGGCACTGCTGGAAACCAGCCTGCAGCTGGGCTTCGTGCCGATTCTGGCGAGCGTAAAGCCCCAGGTATCGGCACGTGTGGCGATCGACCTGGAAGGTGGCAGCGGGCCGAATGGCATCTACATCGACGAGGCGGACTGGAAGTTCATCAGCCGCTTGGATGAGGTGAAAGCGGTTGTGCGTGAGGACCAGGCCGAAGAGTTGGCCTGAGGAACCTGGGGCCGCTTTGCGGCCCTTTCGCGACACAAGGCCGCTCCCACATTGACCGGCATATGCAGGACCTTTGTGGGAGCGGCCTTGCGTCGCGATGGAGGCCAAAGGCCTCCCGGCCATCTACCAGGCGATCACTGCGCCCAAGGCAAGATCGGAATCGCCGTCACCGCATTCTGTGGGCTGCCCTCGACGATGCGGTCGCTGTACACCAGGTACACCAGGGTATTGCGCTTCTTGTCGAGGAAGCGCACCACCTGCATGGTCTTGAACACCAGCGAGGTGCGCTCCTTGAACACCTCCTCGCCATCCTTGAGCTCACCCTTGAAGCTGATCGGCCCGACCTGGCGGCAGGCGATGGAGGCCTCCGCCCGATCTTCGGCAAGGCCCAGCCCGCCTTTCACCCCGCCCGTCTTGGCCCGCGACAGGTAGCAAGTCACACCTTCGACCTTGGGGTCGTCGAAGGCTTCCACCACGATGCGGTCGTTCGGCCCAAGGAACTTGAACACGGTGGACACCTGGCCGATTTCCTCAGCCCCGGCCAGCATGGGCAAGGCCAAAGCGGCAACGGCAATCATCCTTTTCAACACAGCCAAACCCTCAGACCAGAACCAGGTTGTCGCGGTGCACCAGTTCTGGCTCCGCTATGTAGCCCAAGGTGCTCTCGATGGCATCCGAAGGCTGGCCAATGATCTTCTGCGCCTCCAGGGCGCTGTAGTTGGCCAGGCCACGGGCGACCTCTGCACCGTCCGGGCCGACGCACACCACCATCTCGCCACGGCGGAAACTGCCTTGCACGGTTTTCACCCCCACCGGCAGCAGGCTCTTGTTGGCCTGGCGCAGCGCCTGCACGGCACCGGCATCCAGCACCAGGGTGCCACGGGTTTGCAAGTGCCCAGCCAGCCACTGCTTGCGCGCCGCGAGCATGCCGCGCTCGGGTGACAGCAAGGTCCCCAGACGCTCGCCAGCCTTCAGGCGGTCGAGCACGCGCTCGATGCGGCCACCGATAATGATGGTGTGGGCACCCGAGCGGGCCGCCAGGCGCGCGGCGCGCAGCTTGGTCTGCATGCCGCCACGGCCCAGCGCGCCACCGGTGCCGCCGGCCACGGCATCCAGCGCCGGGTCGTCGGCACGGGCTTCGTAGATCAGCTGGGCCTCGGGGTTGTTGCGCGGGTCGGCGTCGAACATGCCATCACGGTCGGTAAGGATCACCAACAGGTCGGCCTCGACCAGGTTGGCCACCAGCGCCGCCAGAGTATCGTTGTCGCCGAAACGGATTTCGTCGGTGACCACGGTGTCGTTTTCGTTGATGACGGGCACCACACCCAGGTCGACCAGGGTACGCAGGGTGCTGCGGGCGTTCAGGTAACGCTTGCGGTCGGACAGGTCGTCATGGGTCAGCAGGATCTGCGCGGTGTGCTTGCCGTGCTCGCCGAAGCTCGACTCCCAGGCCTGCACCAGGCGCATCTGGCCGATCGACGCAGCGGCCTGCAGCTCGTTCATCGCGCTCGGTCGCGAGGTCCAGCCCAGCTGGCTCATGCCGGCAGCAACGGCCCCGGAGGACACCAGTACCAACTCCACGCCCGCCTCACGCAGCGCGACCATCTGCTCGACCCAAACGGCCATGGCCCCGCGGTCGAGGCCCTTGCCATCGGCGGTCAGCAGAGCACTGCCAATCTTCACGACCCAGCGCTTGGCGCCCGTCACCTTGCTTCGCATCTTCTTCCAACCTATGTCGAATCTGTAGATACCGTGGATACAAAAACGCCGCTCCAGAGAGCGGCGTTTAGTGTACTGCAACCGGTCAGTCGCGCACGTAAATGATTTCCGGGCCGTCTTCGTCGTCCTCGAAATCATCGTCCCAACCGTCATCGTCGCCGATGTCGTGCACGCTCTTGACGCCGGTGCGACGCAGGGTGCGGGCGTCGTCCAGGGCCTGCAGCTGGGCACGGGCTTCGTCTTCGATGCGCTGGTCGAGGTCGGCCAGCTCTTCGGCGTAGGCCGGGTCGTTGGCCAGGCGGTCGGCGCGGTCTTCGAGGTAGCGCATCAGGTCGTGGCTGAGCTTTTCGGTGCCCTGCTTGGAGATGGCCGAAATCACGTAGACCGGACCGTCCCACTGCAGGCGCTCGACCACTTCCTGCACGCGTGCGTCGCGCTCGTCGTCCATGACCATGTCGGCCTTGTTCAGCACCAGCCAGCGCTCACGCTCGGCCAGCGACGGGCTGAAGCGGGTCAGCTCGTTGACGATCACTTCGGCTGCGTCGGCAGGGCTGCTCTCGTCCAGCGGCGCGATGTCCACCAGGTGCAGCAGCACGCGGGTGCGGGCCAGGTGCTTGAGGAAGCGGATACCCAGGCCGGCGCCATCGGAAGCACCTTCGATCAGGCCGGGGATGTCGGCGATGACGAAGCTCTTCCAGCGGTCGACGCTGACCACACCCAGGTTCGGCACCAGGGTGGTGAACGGGTAATCGGCCACTTTCGGCTTGGCGGCCGAAACCGAGCGAATGAAGGTGCTTTTGCCGGCGTTTGGCAGGCCCAGCAGGCCCACATCGGCCAACACCTTCATTTCCATCTTCAGGTCACGCTGCTCACCCGGCTTGCCTGGGGTGGTCTGGCGCGGTGCCCGGTTGGTACTGGACTTGAAGCGCGTGTTGCCCAGGCCGTGCCAACCGCCTTGGGCGACCATCAGTTTCTGCCCCGGGGTGACCAGGTCACCGATCACTTCCTGGGTGGAAGCATCGATCACGGTAGTACCGACCGGCACACGCAGGAACAGGTCTTCACCCTTCTTGCCGGTGCAGTCGGTGCTGCCGCCGTTGGCGCCGCGCTGGGCTTCGTGGTGACGGGTGTAGCGGTAGTCGACCAAGGTGTTCAGGTTTTCGTCGGCAACCATGTACACCGAGCCGCCGTCACCGCCATCCCCGCCATTGGGGCCACCGTTCTCGATGAACTTCTCGCGACGGAAGCTCATGCAACCGTTGCCGCCGTCACCGGCCTTGACCCGAATAGATACTTCGTCAACAAACTTCATTAAAACCGCCTCTCGTCGGCAGACGAGCTGAATGACTCAAAAACATGAGGCTCTTGCAAAAATGAGCGCGGCGGCCCCGTACGACCGTAGAAACCAACGCCGGCAACCCAGACAAACAGCTTTGCAAGAGGCTCACCACAAACGAAAAAGCCCCGTCGCATGACGGGGCTTCTGGAGCGACGTCGCGATTAAGCGGCGACGATGCTCACGTAACGGCGCATGAACTCGCCTTTCTTCTCGAACTTGATCACGCCTTCGATCTTGGCGAACAAGGTGTGATCCTTGCCCATGCCAACGCCGTAGCCAGCGTGGAATTCGGTGCCGCGCTGACGGACGATGATGTTGCCTGGCTTGATAACCTGGCCGCCATACATCTTCACGCCAAGGCGTTTCGATTCTGAGTCGCGACCGTTACGAGTACTACCACCAGCCTTCTTGTGAGCCATGGTTCAATTCTCCAAATAAATTCAGGGGATCTAGGGGATTAAGCCTGGATGCCGGTGATTTTGATCTCGGTGAACCACTGGCGGTGGCCCATACGCTTCATGTGGTGCTTACGACGACGGAACTTGATGATGCGAACCTTGTCGTGGCGGCCTTGCGAAACGACTTCGGCCACTACTTTAGCGCCAGCAACAACTGGAGCACCGATGGTGACTTCTTCACCGTTGGCGACCAGCAGGACGCGATCGAAAGTCACGGATTCGCCAGTGGCGACTTCCAGTTTTTCGATCTTGAGGAATTCACCTTCAGCGACTTTGTACTGCTTGCCGCCGGTAACGATTACTGCGTAAGACATGGTATTTCTCCGATAATCCTGCTCACCCAGCGCTTTATATGATGAGTATTGGCTGGCATGGCTGCACAGGGCTGGAACGGCCCGGCGCAATTGCGTAAGGCAGGTGCTGCCCAGGAAGTTAGGGTGCGCGATTGTACGCAACCACGGTTTTGCTTGCAAGTGCCGCCCCCGGCCAGCTGGCACCGCGCCTTGACACACCGGGACCTGCGACCTAGCATGCCGCGCAACCTCACTGGAGCAGCCGATGCAACCCCAAACCTTCTACCGCGCGGTAGCTGATGATTTCAGCGCCGTCGACGAGATCATCAAGAAGCAGCTGACCTCGCGCGTGCCGCTGGTATCGAAGATCGGCGACTATATCACGTCCGCCGGCGGCAAGCGCCTGCGCCCCCTGCTGGTCCTGCTGTGTGGCAAGGCCCTGGGCCGTGAAGGCGACGACCTGCGCCTGCTGGCTGCCACCATCGAGTTCCTGCACACCGCCACCCTGCTGCACGACGATGTGGTCGACATGTCCGGCATGCGCCGCGGCCGTTCCACCGCCAATGCCCTGTGGGGTAACGCGCCGAGCGTGCTGGTGGGTGACTTCCTTTATTCGCGCTCGTTCGAAATGATGGTCGAGCTGGGCTCGATGCCGGTCATGCAGATCCTGTCCAAGGCCACCCGGGTGATCGCCGAGGGTGAGGTGCTGCAGCTGTCGCGGGTACGCGACGCCAGCACCACCGAGGAAGTCTACATGGAGGTCATCCGGGGCAAGACGGCCATGCTGTTCGAAGCCTCCACCCACAGCGCCGCGGCGCTGGCCGAAGCCACGGACGCGCAGCGCGAAGCCCTGCGAACCTTTGGCGACCACCTGGGCGTGGCCTTCCAGCTGGTCGACGACCTGCTGGACTACAAGGGCGACTCGCAGACGCTGGGCAAGAACGTTGGCGACGACCTGGCCGAAGGCAAGCCTACCCTGCCGCTGATCTATACCATGCGCGAAGGCACTGCCGAACAGGCGGCGCTGGTGCGCCAGGCCATTCAGAAGGGCGGCCTGGAAGACCTCGAGCAGATTCGCGTGGCAGTCGAGGAATCGGGTGCGCTGCAGTACACCGCAGAGCTGGCTCGTGATTACGTGAAGCGCGCCATTGCGTGCCTTGAGGTGCTGCCAGCCAGCGAGTACCGCGATGCGCTGGTTGAGCTGAGCGAGTTTGCAGTCGCGCGCACGCACTGACAGACCGAGCCGCTTCTTCGCGGGCTTGCCCGCTTCCACAGGTTGATACCGACACTGTGGGAGCGGGCAAGCCCGCGGTTGCTTTTGTCCGGACATAATCCCTTCTGGAAAAATACCTTTTACAATGCGGGCTTTCTACCGCCCGTCTGTTTGTTTGAGGAACCGAAGTGAGCACTCTGCCACCCTGCCCGAAATGCAATTCCGAATACACCTATGAGGATGGCACTCAGCTGATCTGCCCTGAATGCGCCCACGAGTGGTCGGCCAGCGGCGATGCCGAGGCCGCCAGCGACGAGGTGGTGAAAAAGGATTCGGTCGGCAACATCCTGCAGGATGGCGACACCGTTACCGTGATCAAGGACCTGAAGGTCAAGGGTTCATCCCTGGTGGTCAAGGTCGGCACCAAGGTCAAGAACATCCGGCTGTGCGATGGCGACCACGACATCGACTGCAAGATCGACGGCATCGGCGCTATGAAGCTGAAGTCCGAGTTCGTTCGCAAAGTCTGATTACATGAATTCCGCCAATTGGCGCTTGCTATTCTGATAATAAGAATTATTCTCATTGGAATCGATTTCCAAGGAGAGTAGCCATGACTTATCTGATCGACGCCTGGCTGGACCGCCCTCACCCTTACCTGCGCATTCTTCATCGGGAAACCGGCGAAGTGTGCGCGGTACTCGAAGCAGAAGCCCTCGACGAACTGCGTGACCAGGGCGACCTGGACATGAGCGGGTTGAATTCGAGTGAACCGGGGGTATTGAAGGAGCTGGTGCGGAATCTGTTTCTGTTCTGCTATGCGCGGGCGTTGCGCCCTACGGGAACAGACTGGAACTGAGGTTTTCAGGCCCGGCCTCATCGCTGGCAAGCCAGCTCCCACAAGTACTGCTAACGCGACACCTGTGGGAGCGGGCAAGCCCGCGAATGGGCCGCAAAGCGGCCCCGGCGATCTTACAGAACGTCGAGCAGCTCGACGTCGAACACCAGCACGCTGTGTGGCGGGATGCTGCCCACGCCTTGGGCGCCGTAAGCCAGCTCGCTCGGCACGTACAGGCGCCATTTGCTGCCTGCGTTCATCAGCTGCAGGGCTTCGGTCCAGCCAGCGATCACGCCGCCGACCGGGAATTCAGCCGGCTGGCCACGCTCGTAGGAGCTGTCGAACACAGTGCCGTCGATCAGGGTGCCGTGGTAGTGCGTGCGCACGTTGTCTTCACGGCTTGGCTTGGCGCCGTCGCCGGCAGTCAGCACTTCGAACTGCAGACCGGAAGCCAGGGTCGTGATGCCGTCACGCTTGGCGTTCTCGACCAGGAATTCCTTGCCCGCGGCAGCAGCGGCTTCGGCCTTGGCCGCCGCTTCGGCTTGCATCACTTCGCGGATGACCTTGAAGCTGGCCGACAGGTCGGCTTCGCTGACGCGGCTGTCGGCGCCGTTGAAAGCGTCGGTCAGGCCGGCCAGGATCGCTTCCAGGCTGACGCCTGGTGGTGGGTTGTCGCGCAGCTGGCCGCCCAGCTGACGGCCAATGCCGTAGCTGACGCGGGTTTCGTCGGTGGACAGGTTGAGTTCGGACATTGTCGTGCTCCACTGCAGGGCGCAGTGCAGCCGCGCCCTTGATGAAAAGGGCGAGCAGCCTAGCACACTGGGCCGCCGCGAGCAGCTACCAGGCCGAAGGCTGCGCGCGCGAACAGCCCTGTACAACTCAGTGCTTGGTCAGCTTGTCCAGGTAGCCCATGCAGAACGCCGAAACCACGAAGGTCATGTGAATGATCACGTACCACATCAGGTAGTCGGTGGAGATGTTCTGTGCGTCCATGAACACGCGCAGCAGGTGAATGGACGAAATGGCCACGATCGATGCGGCCACCTTCATCTTCAGCGACGAAGAGTCCATTTTGCCCAGCCAGTTGAGCTTTTCCTTGCTTTCGTCGATGTCCAGTTGCGAGACGAAGTTCTCGTAGCCGGAAATCATCACCATCACCAGCAGGCCGCCCACCAGCGACATGTCGATCAGCGACAGGATCACCAGGATCAGGTCGGCTTCACTGAGGGCGAAGACGTTGGGCAGGACGTGGACCACTTCCTGGAAAAATTTCAGCGCAAGGGCCAGCAGGCCGAGTGACAGGCCGAAGTAGATCGGGGCGAGCAGCCAGCGCGAGGCATACATCGCGTTTTCGAGGATACGTTCCATGAAGTTCGGGACTCATCAGGTGACTAAAAAAGCGACGGCGAGTATAGCCAGCCACCTGTTGCAGCAAAAGCCCGATCCAGGCGACCACGACCCCCTGTAGGGCGGCCTTGCGTCGCGATGGGCCCGCAAAGCGGCCCTAGCGCTCGCTCAGGTCTCCGGATGGAACTGGTAGTCCCCCAGGTTCCGGCAGCGCTCGCCGTTGATCCGGCGCAGCTGCGCCTGCAGGTGCAAGCACCAGATCTGCGGGTCTTCTGCCACCTGGTACCCGTGCAGGGTCAGGCTGTCGACGATGGCATGCAGCACCGACTCGGCCACCATTGGCCCATGGAACGGCCCCTGGGCCTTGATTGCAGAGGGTTGTTCACCGGCCATGCCGGCGGCGAACAGCAAGGTCCACATGCCGGTGTCGCCGGCCAATGGGCGGATGCTGCATTCGATGCGGGTCACCAGGCCCAGGCACTGGCGTGTGAGGCTGAGGTTGCGCATGGCCGCGTCCCCTCCAATGAGCCTTGTTCAGCCTGAAACCCTCAGGCTGTTTCCATCCTGAACGCTGTTCCTTCCTTAAGTTCCAGCATAGAAGAGCAAAACAGAAAGTTGGAAAACCGGCGCTGAACGGTAGCACATGGCCGCCAGCGCCGGTTTATTGACTTAGGCGGGCTTGGCCTGAGCGATGACTTCCTCAAGGCGCTCCTTTTCCGCCTTTTCGATATCTTCCTCGCTGATCATCTCGGCAATTTCACGTAGGCGCTCCACCACCCGGGCGTTGACACTGCCCTCGGTGAACTGGCCCTTGTCATCCAGCACGCCGGCCTCTTCGCCCACCAGCAGGCTGAGCGCCTCGTCGGCCTGGCTGACGGCGTAGACGTGGAACATGCCGTTTTCCACAGCCTGCAACACACGCTCGTCCAGCATCAGGGTAGCCACGTTGGCACGCGGGATGATGACCCCCTGCTCGCCCGTCAGGCCACGGGCTTCGCACAGCCGGAAGAAGCCCTCGATTTTCTCGTTCACCCCACCCACGGCCTGCACTTCACCAAACTGGTTGATCGAGCCAGTAATGGCGAAGCACTGCTTGAGCGGTGTACGCGACAAGGCCGAGATCAGCGTGCACGCCTCGCCCAGCGAGGCGCTGTCACCGTCGACATAGCCGTAGGACTGCTCCAGGGCGATACTCGCGGAAATCGCCAACGGGAATTCCTGGGCGTAGCGGCTGCCCAGGTAACCGGTGAGGATCATCACCCCCTTGGAGTGGATCGGCTGGCCCAGGTTGACCTCTCGCTCGATGTCGACGATACCGCTGCCGCCCGGGTATACCGTGGCCGAAATACGTGCCGGCATGCCGAACGCCGAATCGCCGACTTCCAGCACCGTCAGCCCGTTGCACTTGCCAATCGCCGCACCCTCAGTGTCGATCAGGATGATGCCGGCAAGCATGTCGTCCAGTACCCGCTGCGATACCCGGCCGGTACGAGTGGCCTTGGCCTTGAGCGCCCGCTCGATATGGCCGGCGTCAGTCATTTCGTCACCGGCCAGCTGGCGGATGAAATCGGCTTCGCTGACCAGCTGGAACAGGTCGCCGATACGGGCCGACAAGCGCGACTGGTTCTCCGCCAGGCGTGCGCTGAACGTGGCCAGGCGCGCCACCGCATCGCTGGTCAGCGGCGCCATGCCTTCTTCGTTGGTGCGGGTGCGCAACAGCTGGGCGAATTGCTCCAGGTTCTCGTCGACCATGGGCATGTCTTCGTCGAAGTCGACCAGCACGCGGAACATCTCCTGGAAGTCCGAGTCGTGGTCCTGCAGTGCGTAATACAGCTGCCGCGAGCCGATGATCACCAGCTTGACATTGAGCGGGATCATCTGCGGCTGCAGGCTGACAGTAGCCACCCGGCCCAGCTCACCGATCGGCGATTCCATTTTCAGCTTGCGCGATTGCAGCGCACGCTTGAGCGCGTCCCACACGAACGGTTCGCCCAGCATCTTCTCGGCTTCGAGGATCAGGAAGCCGCCATTGGCCCGGTGCAGCGCCCCCGGGCGCAACTGGCGATACGAGGTATACAGCGCGCCCTGGTCGGTGCTGTATTCGATGCGGCCAAACAGGTTGTCGTAGGTCGGATGCGGCTCGAACACCACCGGTGCGCCACCGTTGGCGTAGTGGCCCACGACCAGGCTTGGCGCGTATTGCTCTTCCAGCAGCTTGCGGGCAACGGCGTCGGTCTTGCTGTCATCGACCAGTTGCTCGACCACGGTGCGCAGCAGGTTCAATTGCACCGATTGCAGGTAGGCGCAGACCGCGGCGTTCTCGGCGTACTTTTCCGAAAGCGGCGCCAGCAGCGGTTGCAAGGCCAGGGTGATGGTTTCTTCGTTCAGCTGGCGCAACTGGTTGTTCGACTCGCGCTTCCACTGCGGCAGGCTGGCCAACTCCTCGTTCAGCTGCTCCTCGAGCTGGGCGATGTCTTCGTGGAACTGCTCGCGCACCTCTTCCGGCAACTGGGCGAATTCCGCTTCGTCCAGCGCCTTGCCATCGGCCATGGGGGTAAAGGCGACGTTGCTGGAGTCGCGGTACAAGGCCACGTCCTTCTCCAGCGACGCCCGCTCGATCACATCCAGGGCACGGTCATAGCGCTGGTTGAAGGCGCGGTCGATGGCGCCCTTCTTCTGCTGGTACGACGGGTGCTCGAACACCGCCGGGAAGGTGGCCAGCAGGTTGTCGATCAGCCCGCCCATGTCGGCGATGAACTCGGTGGCGGTGCCGGACGGCAGCTCCAGTGCCCGCGGCTCGCGGGTGTCGTCGAAGTGGTTGACGTATACCCAGTCGGCCGGGGTCTGCTGGCGTTTGCCTTCGGCCTTGAGGTAGCGTTTGACGAACGAGAAACGCCCGGTGCCGGGCTCGCCCATCACGTACACGTTGTAACCAGGGCGTGGCATGGCCACGCCGAACTGCAGGGCCTCGACAGCACGCTCCTGGCCCAGGACTCCGCGAAACGGCTCCAGATCGTCGGTATTGGTAAAGGCAAACTGCTCGGGTGAGAAACGCCGGGTCAGGGCTTCAGGCGCAAGACGCAGGCGCGCAGCGACAGGATCGGGCATTGGGTTTCCTTACTTCGGCGGGGCAGATACGCAGCATTCTGGCGCTGCCCGCGCGCGCCTTGCAAGGCTCCCGGGGACTTTATATCGCCGCACCTCACCGCCAGAGCAGGTATTCGAACAGCAAATTTTTCGCAATCAACAACGCAACCTTTAGATCGTGCCTAAACTCCAAGCTGCGCGGGTGGGTGAAATGCTTTCCCGACCTGGCAACCGAGTTGCCAGAAAACACTGACCCTTGGTTATGACAAAGAGAAAAAAGCTATGAAACGGATTCTTCTGGGTACTCTGTTCACCGTGGTCTCGCTCAACGCCATGGCAGAAGCGCCAGGCGGCCCGAACTGCGGCTGGGGCAACATGCTGTTCGAGGGCCAGCGCGGCACGCCGGCTCACTTCCTGGCTTCCACCACCAACGGCACCTCTGGTAACGCCACCTTCGGTATGACCTCCGGCACCAACGGCTGCTCGACCAAGGCTTCGCTGACCTACGGCGGCAAGTCCTGGTTCGCCATGAACGGCATGATGAACGAGCTTTCCGAAGACATGGCCATGGGCCAAGGTGAAGCACTGACCACCTATGCCGTGGTACTCGGCGTGGCCCCGGAAGACCGTGGCTACTTCAACTCGGTCACCCACCAGCACTTCAACCAGATCTTCAGCAGCGCCGACGTCACCGCTGAAACTGTCCACAGCAACACCCTCGCTGTACTGAAGGGCGACCCACGCCTGGCCAAATACGCTACCGAGGCCTAAGCTGCAGCTCCCGCCCCTTCGGGGGCGGGTTTCGCCTTTTTCGGCATCGTTCAGAAGTAGTTGCCCGATATGCTCAAACGCTTCGCTGCCCTCGCGCTGTGTGTCTGCGCCCCTGTTCACGCCGCCCCTGTGCTGGATCAAGGCCGCCTCCAGCAACTGGCCAATACCCCCTACTGGATTGCCTTGGGTCATTACGAAACCGCCAAGCTCGGCGGCTGGCGCAGCTATGTGGACGATGACGCGTTCTTCCTGGCCAAAGACGGTGCGCACCACCCCGACCAGGAGCTGCAAGCCACGGTGCAAGCCCTGTACGCCCCGGCCAGCCTCGGCGACAAACATGCCCAGTGCGTATTCCCCGCACGCACCCGCTGGCTGCGTGAGCAGCTGAATTTGCAAGGCTTGCCACAACCGGACTGCCAGGCGTTCAACACCTGGTACAAATCGGTCGACCCGCACAGCGCCGCGCTGATTTTCCCGGCGGCCTACCTGAACAGCCCCTCGTCGATGTTCGGCCACACCCTGCTGCGCATCGACCAGTCCACTACCCGCAGCGACGACACCACGCTGCTGAGCTACGCGATCAACTTCGGCGCCTACATCGAAGGCAGCGACAACAGCATCCTGTATGCCTGGAAAGGCCTGATGGGCGGCTACCCGGGGCTGTTCGCGCTGATGCCCTACCAAGAGAAGCTCTCCGAATACCGCAGCCTGGAAAACCGCGACCTGTGGGAATACCAGCTGGACCTGACCCCACAGGAAACCGGGCGCATGGTCGAGCATGTGTGGGAACTGAAGCAGATCCAGTTCGATTACTTCTTCTTCGACGAAAACTGCTCGTACCGCCTGCTGGAACTGCTACAGGTGGCCCGCCCAAGCCTGGACCTGACATCGCAGTTTCCGCTGACCGCGATCCCCACCGACACGGTCAAGGCCGTGAAACAGTCCGGCCTGGTCGCCAGCGAAACCTACCGCCCTTCGCGCGAACGTGAGCTGCTGGCCCGCGCCGAGCCGCTGGACCACAACGAAAAGCAACAGGTGCTGGCGGTCAGCGCCGACACCGCGCAACTGCAGAGCCCTGCGTTCAAGGCGCTGCCCCGCGAGCGCCAGGCGCTGGTGCAGGACGCCGCCTATCGCCTCGAGCGCTACCGTGCCAACGGTCAGGAACGTGACCCGGGCCAAGCCAAGCGCAGCTTCGAACTGCTGCGGGCGATCAACGGCAACCCGCCCCCGCCGCTGCAGGTAGAGCGCCCCGGCCTGCCCGAAGACGGCCATGACTCACGTACCTGGCAACTGGGGGTGGGTACCCGCGAGGACCGTGCCTACGCCGAGTATGGCCTGCGCATGGCCTACCACGACCTGAACGACAACGCCTATGGCTTCCCGCTGGGCGCCCAGATCGAAATCCTGCAATTGAAGGTGCGCCAGTACGAAGGCAACGACTGGCAGGTACAACGCCTGGACTTGGCCACCATCCGCTCGCTGACCCCACGGAACGCCTTGCTCAAGCCTTGGTCATGGCAAGTGGCTGGCGGCCTGGAGCGGGTACCCGGCAAGCATGATGACGAGGTGCTGGTAAGCCATGTGAATGGTGGCGCCGGCGGCACCTGGCAACTGGCCGATGGCTTGCTCGGTTTTGCCCTGGGCACGGTGCGGGTCGAACACCACAACGACTTCGCCGAATTCATTGCCCCGGCCGCGGGGTTCAATGGCGGGCTGCTGTGGCGCAACGGGCTGGGCAACATGACCCTGGAGGCCAAAGGTGATTACTTCACCAATGGCGAAGTACGTCGCAGCCTGAGCCTGAACCAGCAATGGGAAATCAGCCAGAACCTGGGGGTGAGGTTGAGTGCTTCGCGTGAGTTCAGCCACCTGGCCACTGCGCAGAATGAGGTGATGCTGGAGCTGAAGTGGTACCACTACTGAAGATTGCGGGTTGCCTGCACAGGCAACAGTGTGGCCCAACCAACTCTTTGACACTGTTTTGACACCAACCCGACAAATCGCCACCTAGACTTGCCCCTATCGACGGGAGGGTCAGGTGGTTATGTCGCGGTACTGGTTCGGCGTGTGCATTGCGTTGTTGCTGTCAGGTTGTGAAACCACCCACGAGCAAATGCTCGCCAACGGCTATCCCCCTGCCTATGCCGATGGCTTTCAGGACGGTTGCAGCAGTGGCCACCAGGCCGCCGGCACCATGGCCGGCGACTTTCGCAAGGACGTACCCCGCTACCTGCACGAGCGCCAGTACGAAACCGGCTGGGACGATGGCTTTCGCCAGTGCCAGGCCATGCAGAACACTGAAGAGCAGCGCCAGTACCACGAGCGCTTCTGGGACCAGCGCGACCGCGAGTGGCAGCAGGAAAAGGACCGTAGCGCCGCCAAGGCCTATCGCCACGACTGAGGTCGTTAACGGACATTTCTTTAAACCTGCGGCCTGCCATGATGGTCTTCTGCACAAGGAGGCCTTGCATGAGCCGAGCATTCGTCAATGAGGACCAAGCCGCCGCCCAGGCCGATCAACCGGTAGAGCGGCGCGTCAGTGAGCAACCCAACTATGTGACCGCCAGCGGCCTGCGCCAGTTGCAGGAACGTGTGGCCGAGTTGAATGCCTTGCGCAGCGACCTGCAGGCGCAGGGCGAGCGTGTGGACAAGCAGCGGCTGGCCGATACCGAGCGCGACCTGCGGTACTTCAGCGCGCGGGTGCAGAGCGCCCAGGTGGTACCGCCCGCGACGTCGCACAGCAAGGTGCAGATTGGCAGCCGGGTACGCTTTGTCGACGCGCAAGACCAGGCGCATGAGGTACGGCTGGTGGGCGAGGATGAGGCGGATGCCGGGCGCGGCCTGATCAACTGGGGGTCGCCGTTGGGGCGGGCTTTGCTGGGGGCGGGGCCGGGGGATGAGGTGGTGTGGCAGCGGCCGGTTGGGGAATTGGTGATCGAAGTGACTGACGTGATCGCTGAAGGTTGAGGTGCTTTGTATCGCGACGGGCCGCAAAGCGGCCCCCTGCGATCCCGGATCAAACCACGCCCTGAGCCAACATCGCATCTGCCACTTTGACAAAGCCGGCGATGTTCGCACCTTTCACGTAATTGACCCGGCCATCCGCCTCTTCACCATAATGCACGCAAGCATGGTGGATCGATTGCATGATGTTGTGCAGCTTGCTGTCCACTTCGCCGGCAGTCCACAGCAGGCGCATGGCATTCTGCGACATTTCCAGGCCAGACACGGCCACACCGCCGGCGTTGGATGCTTTGCCCGGGGCATAGAGGATGCCGGCTTCCAGGAAGATATCCACCGCTTCCAGGGTGGTCGGCATGTTGGCGCCTTCGGCCACGCAGATACAGCCGTTGGCCAGCAAGGTACGGGCGTCTTCGGCGCCCAGTTCATTCTGCGTGGCGCATGGCAAGGCGATGTCGCATGCCAGGCTCCAAGGGGTCTGGCCCTTGCGGAACTCCAGGCCGAACTGCTCGGCCAGCTCGCTGATACGGCCCCGCTTGACGTTCTTCAGCGCCATCAGTGCTTCCCACTGGGCATCGGTCAGGCCGGCTTCGGCATACAGCGTGCCTTCGGAGTCCGACATGGAGATCACTTTGCCGCCCAGGTCCATGACCTTGCGCGCGGCATACTGGGCAACGTTGCCCGAGCCCGACACCGCCACGCGACGGCCGTCGATGCGCTTGTCCTGGCGCTTGAGCATTTCCTCGGCGAAATACACACAACCGTAGCCGGTGGCTTCGGGGCGAATCAGGCTGCCACCGTAGGTCATCCCCTTGCCGGTCAGTACCGATGTGAACTGGTTGGCAAGCCGCTTGTACTGGCCAAACATGAAGCCGATTTCGCGGGCACCCACGCCGATGTCACCGGCCGGCACGTCGCAGTCGGCGCCGATGTGGCGGTACAGCTCGCTCATGAACGCCTGGCAGAAGCGCATCACTTCGGCGTCGCTCTTGCCTTTGGGGTCGAAGTCCGACCCGCCCTTGCCACCGCCCATGGGCAGCGAAGTCAGGGAGTTCTTGAAGACCTGCTCGAAGGCCAGGAATTTCAGCACGCTGAGGTTGACCGAGGGGTGGAAGCGCAAGCCGCCCTTGTACGGGCCGATGGCGCTGCTCATCTGGATACGGTAGCCGCGGTTGACCTGCACTTTGCCCTGGTCATCGACCCACGACACGCGAAACAGCACCGCACGCTCCGGCTCGACCATACGCTCCAGAATGCCGGACTGCAGGTAATGAGGGTTGGCCTCAAGGAAAGGCCATAGCGTGCGCAGCACTTCTTCCACTGCCTGGTGGAACTCGGGCTGGCCTGGGTCTCGCTGTTGCAGGCGCAGGAGGAAACTGTCGACAGATTCGATCATGGTAGACATCTCACCGAAGATTTTGGACTTATTGGTTTTTCGGGAATGTACCAAGAAGCAATCGCACCGGAACAGGGCGACATGTCGTTTTTTTGAATTTATTTGGTGCGTTTTATATAAGTGTATATAAAAAAATCCGCAATACTGGCCTTCAAACAGCCAGCCCCGTAAACGTCAGGCACAAAAATGGGGCCACCAACGGCCCCATTCCTGTGCATCAAGACACTGGCTTACTGGGCCAGTTTCTTGTGCCGTACCCGGTGCGGCTGGGCAGCAGCGTCACCCAGACGCTTTTTGCGGTCGGCTTCGTACTCGGTGTAGTTACCCTCGAAGAACACCACGTTCGAGTCGTCTTCGTACGCCAGGATGTGGGTCGCCACACGGTCCAGGAACCAACGGTCGTGGGAAATCACGATCGCGGCGCCCGGGAAGTCCAGCAGGGCTTCTTCCAGCGAACGCAGGGTTTCCACGTCCAGGTCGTTGGAGGGTTCGTCGAGCAGCAGGACGTTACCGCCCTCTTTCAGCGTCAATGCCAGGTGCAGGCGACCCCGCTCACCACCGGACAGGTCCTTGACGAACTTCTGCTGGTCGCCGCCTTTGAAGTTGAAACGGCCAACGTAAGTGCGCGACGGGATCTCGTAGTTGCCGATCTTGATCATGTCGGAACCGTCGGACACCTGCTGGAACACGGTCTTGCTGCCGTCCAGGTCTTCGCGGCTTTGGTCGACGCAAGCCAGTTGCACGGTTTCGCCGATTTCGATGCTGCCCGAATCCGGCTGTTCCTTGCCCATCAGCATGCGGAACAGGGTGGACTTACCAGCACCGTTACCACCGATCACGCCGACGATCGCGCCTTTTGGCATGGCGAACGACAGGTTGTCGATCAGTACGCGGTCGCCATAGCCCTTGGTGACGTTCTTGAACTCGATGACCTTGTCACCCAGGCGTGGGCCGGCCGGGATGTAGATCTCGTTGGTTTCGCTACGCTTCTGGAATTCCTGCGACTGCATTTCTTCGAAGCGCTGCAGGCGGGCCTTGGACTTGGACTGGCGGGCCTTGGCGCCTTTGCGCACCCATTCCAGTTCCTCTTTCATGGCCTTTTCATGGGCGCTTTGCTGCTTGGACTCCTGCGCCAGGCGCTCGGACTTGGCTTCCAGCCAGCCCGAGTAGTTGCCTTCGTACGGGATGCCGGCGCCACGGTCCAGTTCCAGGATCCAGCCAGCGACGTTGTCGAGGAAGTAACGGTCGTGGGTAATCGCCACCACCGTGCCCGGGAAGTCGTGCAGGAAGCGCTCCAGCCAGGCCACCGAGTCGGCGTCCAGGTGGTTGGTTGGTTCGTCGAGCAGCAGCATGTCTGGGGCCGACAGCAGCAGGCGGCAAAGGGCCACACGGCGCTTCTCACCACCGGACAGGTGCTCGATGCGGGCGTCCCAGGCCGGCAGCCGCAGGGCGTCGGCAGCGACGTCCAGCTGGCGCTCCAGGTTGTGGCCATCGGCGGCCTGCAGGATGGCTTCCAACTTGGCCTGTTCGGCGGCCAGCTTGTCGAAGTCGGCATCTGGTTCGGCGTAGGCAGCGTACACCTCGTCCAGGCGGGCCTGGGCGTCCTTGATCACGCTGACCGCTTCTTCGACCACTTCGCGGACCGTCTTGCTCGGGTCCAGTTGCGGTTCCTGGGGCAGGTAGCCCACGTTGATGTCGGGCATCGGACGGGCTTCGCCGTCGAATTCCTTGTCGACGCCCGCCATGATCCGCAGCAGGGTCGACTTACCGGCGCCGTTCAGGCCGAGCACGCCAATCTTGGCGCCTGGGAAGAATGACAGGGAAATGTTCTTGAGAATTTCCCGCTTCGGCGGCACGACCTTGCTCAGCCGATGCATGGTGTAGACGTATTGAGCCAAAACCAAGCCCTCTAATCAGGTAAGTAAAGACATCGACGATCGCCCTGGCGCGCTGACCAGGGAGATGTGTGTTTGGGTGTAATTGAACAAAGGCGACCATTCTACGCCATCGCACGGCGTTTCATAGGCGGGGCGATGGTGGGCAGGGAACGGTGTGATCTATGGGGAAATGTGTTGCCTGTGGCGGCCCCTTCACGACTTTAGCCGCGAAAGGGGCGGCACCGCTGCCGAGATGGCTCAGACGTGACGCTGCCGGGCCTTGCCACGCGGCAACCGGCAACGGTCACCCTGCTCGGCCAGGCGCGCGGCCCAGGCAGCCTTCACGCTGAAGCCACTGCTGCGGGCAGGCTGCTGCTCGGCAACATTCGCGGGTTTGGCGGCCGCAGGGGCAGTGCTGACCACCTTGGCTGCAGGCTTGTGGGCCGCAGCCACTGCCGGCGCTGCCGCCTTGGCGGTCTTGCGCAGTTCAGCCAGCGACGGGGCCTTGGGCTTGGCCGAACTGGCCGCTTCAGGTTTGCTCAGCGAACGCTGGCAAGACTTGCAGGATACGTCCTCGGTCACGGCAGTGCTGACAAGGGTCTGACTGCTACGCCCACAGGCGGAATCGAGGCCATTGGAGGAAAAGTGAGTAACCAAAAGCGAACATCTCCGATGCGTTGTCATGTAAAGCGGGCGGCATTCTCGCACAGGTTGCAGGGGCTTGCCGAACCGGCGGGCAGTCGCCATCGGTCCAGACGGCTGGCACTTTGCCATAATCGTAGGCATGCTAGCCGGTTTCGGGTGTCCGGCCTTATAGTGCGCCACCACGGTGTGACTGCCGGACATCGGTACATGCCGTGCACGTTTCGTCCCTGCCATCGCCAGCCCAATCGCAGGATCAGCGCTTGATCAATCTTACTCACCCGTCGTCACTGCGTTCCGCGCCTGAAGCACCCGCCTCTACCCTGCGCGGGTCGATCAAGGGCACGTTGGCGCTGCTGGCCCTGATCCTGCTGGGCCTGCTGCTGTGGCAACTGTTCGCCCAGTTCAACCACACCCAGGCCGACCTGCGCGCGCAGAGCCTGGATGCCAGCGTGGAAATGGCCGACCACCTGAACCTGAACATGGCGTTCAAGGCCCAGCAGGCGCTGAATGTGGTACAGCCCTACATCAACCCGCCGACGCCCGCAGCCATGCCCAGCCTGGTGGATACCCTGCGCCAGCGCCTGCCCGACCTGCAAAGCCTGGCCTGGCTGGACAGCACCGGGCAGTTGCGCGCCGACAGCCTGGCCGGCAGCCCGGACCGGCAGTGGCTGGACGAGTTGCTGGCGCTGAACCAGGGGCGTGCGTACTTCTTCACCAATTCGCCCGACAACCACACGCTGTACATGCTGCTGCGCCAGGCCACCGAGCAGGAACGCGGCTACTGGCTGCTGCGCCTGTCGCCAGACTACTACCGCGAGCTCACCCTGCACCTGGACAGCGGCACCCACCCGTTATGGCTGCTGGAAAACAGCCGCACCGGCGAAGTGCTGCAGCGCCATGCCCCCACCGCTACCAGCGATGACCCGCTGCAAAGCGTGATGCTGGCCTTCATCGACAACAGCACCTGGCAACTGCGCGGCCTGTTCGACGCCAAGCTGATGCAACAGAAGCTGCTGCCGGCGCTGATCGGCAAATGCCTGCTGGTGCTGTTTTGCGCCCTGCTGCCGGTGCTGGCCCTGATCAACATGCGCCGGCGCCAGCGTGCGCTGCAGGAAGACCGCCGGCGCTACCAGGAAATTTTCGAAGGCACCGGCGTGGCCCTGTGCGTGCTCGACTTGTCGAGCCTGCCGGGCCAGCTGGACCGCTACCACCTGCGCAACCGCGCCGCACTCAAGCACAGCCTGGCCCTGGACCCAGGCCTGCGCCGGTCCCTGCTGCTGGAACTGAAGATCACCGAAGTCAACCAGGTGGCCCGCCAGTTACTGAACATCGACTGCCATGAAGGCGCCTGGCAGCGGTTGATCGACGGCACCGGCGATGGCCGCGACAGCATCGGCATGCAACTGATCGACGCGCTGATCGAACAGCGCCAGGTGCTGGAGCTGGAAGTACGCCTGCCGTCACCGCTGGGTGGCGAGTTGCACCTGTGGTTGATGGCGCGCCTGCCGCAACAACGGCGTGACTACCAGGCGGTGATCCTGAGCATCAGCGACATCACCAGCCGCAAGCAGGTCGAACTGTCGCTGCTGGAGCGCGAAAGCTTCTGGTCCGACGTGGTGCGCACCGTACCCGACCAGCTGTACGTGCAGGATGTGCTCAGCCAGCGGATGATCTTCAGCAACCGCCACCTCGGCCAGACACTGGGCTACGACCGTACCGAGCTGGCACACATGGGCGAGCGCTTCTGGGAACTGCTGCTGCACCCCGAAGACGCCGCGCACTACCAGGCCTTGCGCCAGCAACAGCGAAACAATGGCCACGACCAGCAATTGCACTGTCAGTTGCGCTTCCGCCACCGGGACGGCAGTTGGCGCTGCTACGACATCCGTGAGCAGGTACTGACCCGCGACGCCGAAGGACTGGTAACGCGCATCATCGGCGTTGGCAAGGATGTCACCGTACAGATCGAGGCCAGCCAGTCGCTGCGTGACAGCGAGCAGCGCTACCGCATGCTTGCCGAAAGCATCAGCGACGTGATCTTCTCCACCGACAGCCTGCTCCAGCTCAACTACGTCAGCCCGTCGGTGCAGAGCGTGCTGGGTTACCAGGCCGAGTGGATCTTCACCAACGGCTGGCAGTCGATCATCGCCAACCCGGCCCAGCTCACCGGCATCTACAGCCTGATGGAGCGGGTCAGCAAGGCCATGGGCGACGCCGAGCAGTTGGCCCAGCTGCGCAGCCAGCTGCCGACCCAGCTGTTCCTGTTCGACTGCCTGCGCGCCGATGGCCGCAAGATCCCGATCGAACTGCGCCTGGTGCTGGTGTGGGACGACGACCAGCGCTTCGAAGGTGTGCTGGGGGTCGGCCGCGACATCAGCCAGCAGCGCCGCGCAGAAAAAGACCTGCGCATGGCCGCGACGGTATTCGAGCACTCGACCTCGGCGATTCTCATCACCGACCCGGCCGGCTATATCGTCCAGGCCAACGAAGCGTTCAGCCGGGTCAGCGGCTACGCCGTCAGCGACGTGCTCGACCAGTTGCCCAGCATGCTCACGGTCGACGAACAGCAGGAAAGCCACCTGCGCTACGTGGTCAAGCAACTGCACCAGCGCGGCAGCTGGGAGGGCGAGGTGTGGCTCAAGCGCCGTGACGGCGACCACTACCCGGCCTGGGTCGGCATCACCGCAGTGCTGGACGATGAGGGCGACCTGGCCAGCTACGTGTGCTTCTTTACCGACATCAGCGAGCGCAAGGCCAGCGAGCAACGCATTCACCGCCTGGCCTACTACGACGCCCTCACCCACCTGCCCAACCGCACACTGTTCCAGGACCGTTTGTACAACGCCCTGCAACAGGCCGAGCGGCAAAAGGCCTGGGTGGTGCTGATGTTCCTCGACCTCGACCGCTTCAAGCCGATCAACGACTCGCTTGGCCATGCCGCCGGCGACCGCATGCTCAAGGACATGGCCTTGCGCCTGCTGGCCTGCGTGGACGACGACGACACCGTGGCGCGCATGGGCGGCGACGAATTCACCTTGCTGCTGCAACCGCGCGCGACCCGGGAAATGGCCTTGAACCGTGCCATCCATGTGGCCGAGAACATCCTTGCCAGCCTGGTGCGGCCGTTCGTGCTGGAAAACCGCGAGTTCTTCGTCACCGCCAGTATCGGCATCGCCCTCAGCCCGCAGGATGGCAGCGAGCTGAGCCAGCTGATGAAAAACGCCGACACCGCCATGTACCACGCCAAGGAACGCGGCAAGAACAACTTCCAGTTCTACCAGGCCGAGATGAACGCCAGCGCCCTGGAGCGCCTGGAGCTGGAAAGCGACTTGCGCCACGCCATGGAGCAGAACGAGTTCATCCTGTACTACCAGCCGCAGTTCAGTGGCGATGGCAAACGCCTGACCGGTGCCGAGGCGCTGCTGCGCTGGCGGCACCCGACCCGCGGCCTGGTGCCGCCCGGCGACTTCATCCCGGTGATCGAGGAACTGGGCCTGGTGGTGGATGTGGGCGACTGGGTGCTGCGCGAGGCCAGCCGCCAGCTCAAGGCCTGGCACAAGGCCAAGGTGCGGGTGCCGAAGGTCTCGGTGAACATCTCGGCGCGGCAGTTCTCCGATGGCCAGCTGGGCACCCGGATTGCCACCATCCTCGAGGAATGCGGGCTACCGCCGGCGTGCCTGGAGCTGGAACTGACCGAGAGTATCCTGATGCGTGAGGTGAACGAGGCGCTGCAGATACTGGCCAGCCTGAAGAACCTTGGCCTGAGCATTGCGGTGGATGACTTCGGCACCGGCTACTCGTCGCTGAACTACCTCAAGCAGTTCCCTATCGACGTGCTGAAGATCGACCGAACCTTCGTCGACGGCCTGCCCGAAGGCGAGCAGGACGCGCAGATTGCCCGGGCGATCATCGCCATGGCCCACAGCCTGAACCTGGCGGTCATCGCCGAGGGCGTGGAAACCCACGAGCAACTGGAGTTCCTGCGCGAGCACGGGTGCGACGAAGTGCAGGGCTACCTGTTCGGGCGCCCGATGCCGGCGCATCAGTTCGAGGCACAGTTCGCCAACGAGACGTTGTTCATGTTCCATTGACGCTGCCTGCACTGGCCTCATCGCAACTATTGATTCAGGAGGACCTTGTGGGAGCGGGCGTGCCCGCGAACACCGGCGTAGCCGGTGCCAGCCACCGCGCCGGGTTCTTCGCGGGCGGGCCCGCTCCCACACCGACCGCTCCAACTTCCAGCCATGTGCCAACCTGTGGGAGCCGGCTTGCCGGCGATGGGGCGCAAAGCCCCCCAGAAACCGGACTTCAAAGTCAACTCCAACCCCCGCTCAGCCCAGACACGGCGCGGGATGCAACATGAGACCCATTGGTCCGCGACTTGACGCCACTTCATATGCCAGCCGCGAATCAATCGGTTAGAATGCCCCCCCAAACTACCCCGATCCTTGAGGACCGCCATGTTCAGCCGTGATTTGACCATTGCCAAGTACGACGCCGAGCTCTTCGAAGCCATGCAGCAAGAAGCCCTGCGCCAGGAAGAGCATATCGAGCTGATCGCCTCGGAAAACTACACCAGCCCGGCTGTCATGGAAGCCCAGGGCTCGGTGCTGACCAACAAGTACGCCGAAGGCTACCCGGGCAAGCGCTACTACGGTGGTTGCGAGTACGTCGACGTCGTCGAGCAACTGGCCATCGACCGTGCCAAAGAGCTGTTCGGTGCCGATTACGCCAACGTTCAGCCGCACGCTGGCTCCCAGGCCAACGCTGCTGTCTACCTGGCCCTGCTGTCGGCCGGTGACACCATCCTGGGCATGAGCCTGGCCCACGGTGGCCACCTGACCCACGGTGCTTCGGTAAGCTCCTCGGGCAAACTGTACAACGCCATCCAGTACGGCATCGACGGCAACGGCCTGATCGACTACGACGAAGTCGAGCGCCTGGCTGTAGAGCACAAGCCGAAGATGATCGTTGCCGGCTTCTCCGCCTACTCGCAAGTGCTGGACTTCGCCCGCTTCCGTGCCATCGCCGACAAGGTGGGTGCCTACCTGTTCGTCGACATGGCTCACGTTGCCGGCCTGGTTGCCGCTGGCGTGTACCCGAACCCGGTACCGTTCGCCGACGTGGTCACCACCACCACGCACAAGACCCTGCGCGGCCCACGCGGCGGCCTGATCCTGGCGCGCAAGAACGAAGAAATCGAGAAGAAGCTGAACTCCGCCGTGTTCCCTGGCGCCCAGGGCGGCCCGCTCGAGCACGTCATCGCCGCCAAGGCCATCTGCTTCAAGGAAGCCCTGCAGCCTGAGTTCAAGGCTTACCAGCAGCAGGTCGTGAAAAACGCCCAGGCCATGGCCGAAGTGTTCATCGAGCGTGGTTTCGACGTGGTGTCTGGCGGTACCCAGAACCACCTGTTCCTGCTGTCGCTGATCAAGCAGGAAATCTCCGGTAAAGATGCGGATGCTGCCCTGGGCAAAGCCTACATCACCGTCAACAAGAACTCGGTACCCAACGACCCACGTTCGCCGTTCGTCACCTCGGGCCTGCGTTTCGGCACCCCAGCCGTCACCACCCGTGGCTTCAAGGAAGCCGAGTGCAAGGAACTGGCTGGCTGGATCTGCGACATCCTGGCTGATCTGAACAACGAAGCGGTGATCGATGCCGTGCGTGAAAAGGTCAAGGCCATCTGCAAGAAGCTGCCGGTTTACGGCAACTGATCGCTGATCGCCAGAAGAAAAGCCCGGCTCGACGCCGGGTTTTTTTATGCCCGCCCACTCCTCACAGGATTTGCCGCCCGGCGCGGTGAATCACTGGAATTGCCTGGCCTCGATGCAATAGGTCAGCAGATCCTGATCACTGTCAACGTTGAGCTTGCGCATCGCCGAGATTTTCTGCGCACTGACTGTCTTGTTGCTGCGCGACAATTGCCGGGCAATATCGCCTACGGTCATACCGGTAACAAAGAGCCGAACGACTTCAAGCTCCCTGGGCGACAGTTGATTGAACCGCTCCTCGACCCTGACCGCTTCACGCACCACGGAAGTGGGCGCCGATAGCGGGCTTCGGTATCGACGCCGCTTGCGGATTGCACTGAGCGCTTTTTCGATTTCATCATGCAGGTGATTTTTCTGAATGACCCCGGCAACCCCCAACTCTTGGAGGCGGGAGAGGATCAGGTCGTTGGAGATCATGGTCAGAATGAGCACTTGAGTATCCGGGAAGTGGCGCAGAATGTACTCGATGAGTTTGAAGCCATCACCGTAGGTGCAATCGCCCGGCATATTGAAGTCAGTGATCAGGGTGCGAGGATTGTGCAGGCGCAGTTGTTCAATCAATTCGGAAGAGTTGGTGGCTTGGCCGACGACCTTATAGCGCCCGATGCGTTGAATGACTTCACGCACCCCTAGCAGAACAATGGGATGGTCGTCGGCGAGGACAACCTTGTGATGAGGCATGCAGAAATACTCCAATAGGGGACAAGGCTCATCCGGGAATCTCGTCTGACAAACGCTGCGCGACCTTGGCAAGGCGCCCGCACAGGGCAATGACTTGCTCGCTCACGCGTACGTCCAGCGGCAGCTCCTGCAACATGTTCTCCAGGCGTAGGCACTCGCTGCACAAGGCAGTGGCGTTAACGCTGGCCAAAGCACCGCCCAGGCTATGCAACCGCTGTTGCACCAGAACGGCATCGTGCTCGGTCACCCCCCCTTCCAACTGCGCAATATCGCTCGCCAACGTTTGGGCAAGCAGTTTGCGCATGGGCTGGGATAATGACAGCCAGCCCGAGAAATCCTCCTTGCCTGAATCGTTCGCAACGTAGGGTTCGCTCAAGCCATGGCAATGGCTCATCAGCACCTGACGCAAAGCACCGAGGCTCAAAGGCTTGACTACCCAGGCGTTCATCCCCGCCTGCAGGCAGCGCTCGCCTTCTTCGCGCAACGCATTGGCAGTGATGCCAATGATGGGCGCCTGGACGCCTGCCTCTCGCAACTGGCGGGCCAGCTCGTAACCATTCACCTTCGGCATGTTGATGTCGGTGATGACCAGGTCAAACGTTTTGGATTGCCACAGTTGCAAAGCCTGCTGACCGTCAGCTGCTACGGTAGGGGAAACCCCGATGGCTTCAAGCTGCTCACGCAGCACAGCCTGGCTGACCGGGTTGTCCTCTGCCACCAACACACACAACTTCAATGGGGCAGACGCCGCCTGCGAGACCACCCGTGGGACAGCCTTCACGGCCTGGGATAGCGCGATAACGACGGGCAAACGGATGAACAGCGAAAAGCTGCTACCCAAACCAGGCTCACTGACCACTCGCATCGTGCCGCCCATCGACTCACTCAACCGCGCGCATATGGAAAGCCCGAGCCCGGCTCCTCCTTCCTGCCCTGCGGAAACCTGATAGAACGGTTTGAACAGGTGTTCGAGGGCTTTCTCGGGGATTCCCTTTCCGGTGTCTGTGACTTGCCACTGCAGCAGCACATCCTGGGCATTGCGTTCGTGAACGATCAGCCGCAGGCGTACCCGCCCGGAGGGGGTAAACTTGATTGCGTTGCCCAGCAAGTTGTGCAAGATCTGCCTGATCCGCCCGGCGTCGCCCTGGACCTGCGCGGGTACCTGTGCATCGATTTCAGCGTCAAGCTGCAACCCTTTCCCCTGAGCCGTGGCTTTGAAACTGGCCTGCGCGTCGTCTACCAGTTGCCGCGGATCGAAGGCCGCATGCTCGAAGGCCATCTGCCCAGATTCAATTTTGGTCACATCCAACACGTTACTGATCAACTGAAACAGCACGGCAGATGAATTCTCGATGATCTGCAGGTAATGCCTCTGCCGCTCATTGAGCTCGGTCAGCGACAGCAATTCGAGGTTGCCCAGCACGCCGTACAGCGGGGTTCTGATTTCATGGCTCATGGTAGCCAGGAAAACCGTCTTGGCCTCATTGGCAGCCGTTGCACGTTGATGGGCCTGGTTGAGTTGAAGTTGCTCGTCAACGTGGCGAGTGATGTCATTACAACCGCATAGAAACACGTCTTCGCCGTCGTAACGCGTAGCCACAGCCACGACCTGTACATAACGCTCATCCACCAGCAAGCACAGTTCACCGGGGGCCTCGTCACCATGGTTGTCCCGCAGCAGTTGCAGTACCGCTGCGGTAACGCCCAACTGCGCTGCACGCTCATTTTCCAACAGCACGCGGTGGTCGTGACGACGAACAACGCACAAACCTACCGGCACGTTGTGCAGGATGATGCGGCTGAAGGCTTCGCTTTCGGCAAGCCGGACCTGTGCTCGCTGAGCAGGCCGGACGATGCGCGATTTGTACCAGTGATTGACCCACAGCCCCAACAGGACGGCGGCGATGATCGTCAGGCCAAGACCAAGAAGCGGCCACTTGGCATAGCGCAGGAAATCCCTGTAGCTGATGGCATACAGCCCCGTCCATGAGTCGCCCGACGACGAGATCATCTTGAAACGCAAGCCGTTGCGGTTGAAGCTCAACCCAAGCGGCGCCGGGTCCCCATCACTGCGCTCGCCCATCAACACCTTGCCGTCCGGCGAGATGAGGGTGAACTGGTTGTAGACCGACAACCTGAGCACGCGCTCGAATTCGTCCACCTGCTCGGTGTCCATCACTGCGGCCAAGGCCATCAAGTGTTCACCCGTTGCGCTCGGCTTGAGGGTATGCGCTGGCCCTAGCCCCATGAGCGCGACCATACGCAGGTTGTCGTTGTACAGACGGGCAGGCGCTCGCACCCAATGAACACGCTGATCAAGCGGTAGATCGGGCTGGGCCAGCAACTTCACCAAGCGATCTACCACGGTTACATAGTGGCGAGGCAGCAGCGGCTGATGCTGACGCTGGTCACCGGCAGCAGGCACGGCGATACTCGCGCCCGTTCCCTGCTCGAGCACGAACAGTTGCGGCGATGCGTAGAAGGAGCGAGCCCAGAACCCGCCGTAGTAGTCGGTCAGACGCAGCCCAAGCCCCAGAGCGCCGCTTACTTCCTCGGGTCTGAAGTCCCCCGTGTAGGCAATTGTGAAGGGTAATGAAAGTTCGAAGCCTTTAGCCTTGGTCAACGTTCTGCCGTCAGTGCTGACCGAATCGAGCAACATGACGCCCTGCCTCACAGGCGGGGGAAGCTCGCCATTGGGTGGCAGACTATTGGTCAGGTTACGCAGAAACAGCTCATGCTCATGGATGATTTCAATCACCCTGGCAAAGTGCAGTTCGAGTCTTTGCTGTTCCGATTCCAGAAGACGCGATACCGCCCAATAACATGTACTGGACAACAACAGTAAAAGCCCGCTGAGCAGCAGGATGGCTTTGTTCAGACGTTGAGAGCTGCGCGCAAGTTTATCCATGCGCAAGCTTGCATTTTTCATGGTGTTGATCGTCGACATCACTCTATGAAGGTAGGAGTGCTCTCCTGGACACAAAATTCATGCCAAATGGCTTCATTATCTTAAAGCTGAAACGTTTCATCCTGGTTTTTGATGCGTTTTACTCATAGCTATGCCCGTTCAGCAGCGCAGGCATCCTTGTACCGTCTACCGCTGGGGAAATAATGAACCCCTGCACTTGGTTACACCGTGCCTTGCGGACAACTTCAAGGTCCTCTCGGGTTTCGACGCCCTCTGCTACCGTAACCATTCCCAGTGCTCGCCCAAGTTCAGCCGCACTGGCCAGGGCGATAGCCATGTCAGGACTTTTTGCACACCCATTGACCAAGGAACGATCTATCTTCATTTCGGTAAAAGGCGTAGTTATCAAGTTGGAATAGGAGCTGTACCCCTTGCCAAAATCATCCTGGGCCAGACCGAAACCCATCAAGCGCAACCGGCACGTGCCCGCTAGATAGTCACTGGAATGGCGAGTGGTAGACGTCTCTGTCAACTCGAAGGTGATGGTTTTGGGATCAGCGCCTCGCGCTCGCACTGCCCTGTGCAACGTGTCGACCAGGTCGGGCTGGTCAAGCAGATGCGTGGGAAGGTTGATCGAGACCGGTAACCTGTGCCCCTGAGCCGCCCACAGCGCCTGAACGGCAAGCGTTTGCTCAAGCATGCTGTACAGCAGCTGCAGGTCGAGCCCCGCTGACTCCAGCTCGGCCAGAAATGCCCGAGGCATCAGGATACCTTCGACCGGATGCAGCCACCTGGCTAGCGCCTCCGCACCGACGATCCGGCCGTCGAGCAGAGACTTCTTGGGCTGGAACCAGGCCTGTATTTCGCCTGACTGGAGCGCATGGGTCAGGACTCGCGCCGAATGCACGCCAGGGCAGGCAACAGGTTGCCGGTTGGCTTGGGTGCGCCCGCGGTCCAGGTAATGGCGCAGTGCAAGAACGTGATGAATCTGCAAAGGTTTACTGATCATGCCTGCGACGCGCATACCGAGATTCTCGGCAACCTTGGCGACGCCGCCGAGCATGCGCGTAGAAGCGGCTGTCATGAGCCCCAGGGCCGGTGGCGTAGGTAACAGGCTCATCTTCTGAATGAACTGTACACCGTCCAGCTGGGGCATCATGAGGTCCGTCACGACCAGGTGGTAAGCCTGGTTGCGCAAGCTTTCGATCGCCATACTGGCATTCCCTTGCAGCTCGACATCAAACCCGCCGACGGATCGGAACAGTTGTGCCAGGTGCTGGAGTTGAAACGGATGATCCTCGACGATCAAGACGCGGTAGAGCATCAGGGCGAGACCTTTCGGTACGGCAACAGGCACTGATAGAGCGCATGCAACGTGAACGGTTTGACCAGAAATTGATCCATCCCGGCGCCCAGGCAACGCTCTGCCTCATCGAGCATCGCGTTCGCGGTGGCGCCCACGATGGGTATGGCCTGGCCTAGCTGGCGCAGGCGTTGCGCCAGTTGGTACCCGTTGATCCTTGGCATGTTCACGTCGGTCAGCACCAGATCGAAAACGTGCATCTGACAGAGGGCGAGTGCTTCCTCGCCATCACTGGCCAGGGTAACGGTGCAGCCCAGTTTTTCCAGCTGGTCACGCAATATGAGCTGGTTGATGACATTGTCCTCAGCCACCAGTACATGAATGCACAGCTTGGTTTCGATCATGGCCTGGCGGGCAGTTGCATTGTGACGCGCCTCTATACCCTGGGCTTGGCTCACAGCCCGGTTGAGCAACTGAAGATCATTCAACGCCACCTGCCAACATTGAGCCGCAGGACGCGATAGGCCATGACCATCGGCGCATGCGCGTATCACCGGACCTGGCCAATGCTCGATGGCTGCCGAGCTGGCCGGCCCGGGGCATATCTCGACCAGCACGGTGCCTGGCTCATGAGGCACGTCCCGCGCGGTCGTTACTTGCGCTCGCGCCCCCCAGCGACGCAGCCAGCCTGCGGCGTGCTCGGCCAGTTCGGGAACACCGGAATAGACAGCTACTTCCTGATTGAGCAATGGCTGTGCCCAGTACTGGTCTTCATCAAGCGCCAATTGGCCAAGCGGCAGTGTGAACGAGAAGCTGCTGCCCAAGCCCGGCTCACTGAACACCCGTATAGAGCCGCTCATCAATTCGACCAGTCGCTTGCAGATGGAAAGGCCAAGGCCCGTTCCTGCAACAGTGTTCGTACTCGGGCCACTCTGGAAGAACGGCTCGAACAAGTACTGCTGGTCCTGTTCAGGTATGCCCTGCCCGGTATCGACCACTTGCCAGCGCAACATCATGCGCTCACCTTCGACCCCAACCATGTGGAGCCTGACCATTATCCGGCCACTGCTAGTGAACTTCACCGCGTTACTGAGCAGGTTGCCAAGGATCTGACGGGTGCGCATTTTGTCGCCCAGGACCTGTTCAGGAAGCTGCGGGTCCATGCAACTGAGCAACTGCAACCCTTTTGTATGGGCGGCGCCCATATAGCCCTTCATCACTTCCTGTGTCAGTTCGATCGGGGAAAACGCACTTGTTTCCAACGCCAGTTGGCCTGCCTCGATCTTGGACACATCCAGCACGTCGCAGATCAGTTGCAGCAAAGTGGCAGATGAACCTTCGATGGCATTGAGATACCCTCGCTGCTGGCTGTCGAGGTGGGTACGAGAGAGCAATTCAAGCGTGGCCAGCATGCCGTACAGGGGCGTACGGATTTCATGGCTCATCGTCGCCAGGAACAGTGTCTTCGCTTCATTGGCGGCATCGGCCAGGGCCCTGGCCTGCTGCAACGACAGCTCGGCGGTTTTGCGCTCGGTAATGTCGCTGAAGGCGCAGATCAGAACGTCTTCACGCCTGTAGCGAGTGGGGGCATAGCTCAGACACAGATGACGGCCGTCGGCCATTTGCAGCTCTTCTGTACAACTGGTCTGCGCAGGCTTGCTGAAGGCACGGGTGATCCAGTCCTGGCAGGCTTTGGTGCGTTCATCGCCCATGACCAGCCATTGCTCGCTCAGCCGATTGGCCAAAACCACTTCGCCGTCACTACGACGCAGCACACACAGCGCTACCGGGGCGGTGCGGATGACAGCACTGCTGAACGCTTCACTTTCGACCAATGCATCGATTCGCGCCGCTGCCGGGCTGATCAGTCGCACGTCGACCCGACGAACCAACCACAGCATTAACAGCGTAACAGCGACGCTGATCAGCACTGCCAACCCGAACGGCAGAATCAGCACGGGGACCAACAACGCCAAGGGCATGCTATAGACGATCTGCCAGTCCGAATGATCAAGTTGTTTGCGGATGGTCAGCCGATCCGGAAGCCAATGTCCGCCTTCCCAACCAAAGCCGTCATCGATAGGCGTTGCCGTATAGTGCCGAGCGCTCAGTTGTTGCTCCTGATCGTTGCTGGCGATGATCTGGCTTGCGCTGTCCACGAGCTGGAAGTCGCCGGCCTGCTCATGCGCCAGCGCTGCGAGCAGTTGCGAGCCTTCCACCTCAAGGCCCAGCCACCCTGAAGCCCGGTCGCG
This sequence comes from Pseudomonas sp. BJP69, assembly GCF_007633355.1. Classification (NCBI taxonomy): domain Bacteria; kingdom Pseudomonadati; phylum Pseudomonadota; class Gammaproteobacteria; order Pseudomonadales; family Pseudomonadaceae; genus Pseudomonas; species Pseudomonas sp. BJP69. The sequence continues at coordinate 718,578 of NZ_CP041933.1, read as the reverse complement.
CTCATCCATGGCAATGAAAATATAGAGCGGAGGCGATTTTTCATCTCCAGCGTCTGCCAGCAAGATCTGCTCCTGGCCAGGCTCGCCAGTCGAGCCGCGCAGCCGTTGCAACACAGCGTTGGGGACCAGAGGAGGACGCTGAGGCTGACTGAAAAGCCATTGCACCGGCCCATCAAGGGCGTGAGGGACATACAACAGGCTGGTCTGCTTGGTTCGCAGGAAATCCAGCATGCGCGGCGTCAGCCACAAGCTCCATGTACCGCTGGGCTGGCGCAGGAAAACATGGACTTCCTCGCCTGGAATGTACGCCTCGCCACCCGAGGAGCCAGCATGCCTGACCGTCGACAGCCCTAGCGATTTAAGCAAGGTCTGACGGCTGACAAAGAAATCCTGGGCGTTGAAAATGGCCTCGTTCATGTACCTGCGCCGAGACGAGATTTCCTCGTTCAAGGTCATGCGCATGTAACCGTAGGCGCCAATGTAGAACCCCGCGACGAGGGTGATCGCGAAAAGGCGCAACAAATTGCGTGCGGCAATAGGCGTCGACAGGTTCCACTGAGCGGCAGGTAACAGGTTGGCTAGCTTCATGCAGCCAGCCTAGGGGCACCAATGCCATTGCTGAATAGGACGAATCTCAATCTGCTGCAGCGGCCTCTAGCGTAGGTTCGACGCTGTGGGGCATCGCGCCCAGGACAGGACGCTCGCCGGTTTGCGCATTGCCATCATCATCCAGCCATGTGTAGTTGAACGTCGCGTCGCTGGGCACGTTACCGCCCACTGTCTGGCGCTGCGTACTGAATGGCGTCAACAACGGCGCATCAAGCACGATCGACCGTTTGCCATCGCCGATCTGCGCCTGCGCCAGGGATATGTAAAACGGCGTCGGGTTATGCAACTGCACAGTGCGGCCCTGGGCTTTGACCACCAGTTGCAAAGGCGCTGTCTCGGCCTTCTTCGACAAGCCTTGGGGGCGATAGATGACTTTCAGCTGGGTGCGCAGCGTGATCGTCAGCCGGGTCGAGCCCTCGCCCAGCGCCTCGCGCGGCCGGGGTGGAATCTCGTACACATTCAGCCAGTACAGGGACTCTCGATCCTGTGCAAACGCCTGCCCGGTAGTCACCAGGCGTAGGCTTCGCTGTTGCCGGGGCTCGAGCCTGAACATTGGCGGAAGCGGCATGATGGGTGCAGTTGCGGTGTCCGGCGTAACATTCAGCTCCCCATTGTCGACCCAGGCCTGAACCACGACTGGATAGGCATTTTGATTGACCAGTGCCAAGGAAGTGTCACGCTGACCTTCACGCACGATGACCCGGGTACGCTCAGCAGTGACACCCGCGCAGGTGACCGTACTGACCAGCGCGACGACGACCAGCAGCAGGCCCTGCGCGTAGCTACTGGACACGTATCACCACTTGCGCAGTGGCCTCGACCCGACCAGGCCTTACCGTCGGCATGGTGCCGATGGAGAGCTTTTCCAATCGAGCTCTGAACGTCTCGGTGTACTGGCCGATACCATTGATAGTGCCTGTGAGGTTGGCGGTATTGCTGACAACCGGGTACCACCCTCGACCCGCTGCACCACTGCCATTGGCAGAGTCTTCATTGGCCAGCAAGTTGATGGGAGCGCCGCCGCGCAGCACGCGAATGCCCACCCCCTGCGCCATTCCCGCCTGGCCATAACGGTCCGACAGCAAGTAGGCCAGACCACCTTGGGCGTTGATCAGGCCCAAGGAAGAGGACGCAGCCAGGGCGCCGGAAGAAACCTTGATGCCAATGGCTGTACCGTTGGCGCTGGCGCTGTTGAGAACAGTACTCTGGCAGCGGAAATTGATCTGAAAAGGCACCTCGCGGCTGCCCCCGGCGTTGATCTCGCTCACGCTGATCGAGGGAAACACCACATAGGGTGTAACGCTCGATACGCTGCAGGTGGGGTAACGCTTTAGCGTGACCTGGTTGTACAGGCCCAATGCACCAGGCCAGTTCCCATACCAGCCACTCCAGTTACCGTAGTGGGTTTGCCCTACCGTCGGATAAGCAAGGCCCGGCCCCTTGATCGCGATGTAGGCCGCCTGTTGGGCATAGGCGTAGAGCTGCGACGAGACCGTGTCGCTGTAATAGTTGTACGTAGGGTCTTTCGGTGCGCTGAAAACCTCCGCACGCACGGCGCTGAGGTTCTTGGCCTTGACCAACTGATAGCCGCGAGAATCGATGTCCAGGCCAGTGAGCCTACGCTCACGCCAGATGTGAGTGAAAGGCTCGCCGCTTGCAAGATGGGTCAAGCGCAACAGCACATTAGGCCAGGCCGTTCTGTAGGCGTCCTGCAAACCCAGGCTCAGGCCGACGCTGTCGCCCCCTTGGAACCAGCCACTGTAGACATCATCGCCATTGGTAGACCACATTTCGTAAACCGCATCTTGCCCCTCGCAGCGAAAAAATACGTACTCCGGATTGTAGCCAGCCGTAGCGCCATACTGGGTGAAGGGGGCCACGGAGCTCGCGATCAACGTGCCATAAGGTTGAAAGCTTGGGTCACTGACGTTGATCACACTCGGTATGCCCAATGACCCATTGCACGTGTCGCATGCACCGGCCCAGGCGCCGGCAGTACCCTCCCCGGGCCTGATCGCAGCGTTGGCCGTGGTGTTGGCGGCGCCCACGGAGGTCACTCTGTAGCAGGTCGCCCAGGCGTGTTGAGCAGGGATGAGCAGGATGGCCGTCAGCAGCCAGGACCTGAGCGTCATGATGGTTCCTCATTGAGCGTGCATATGCTTTTCAGGTGAATGAAGCCCTGACTGTTGGCGGCTGTGGCGCTGTTGACGTCGTAGGGCAGCTGACATCGCTGGCTAGGGCCGGCGCCCCAACGCACCAGCAAGCGCCCGCTGTCGGCCTGGGCACGTGCATACACTTGCCCGCCCTGGCCTACCATGCCAAGGGTCGTGCCCTGTTCGTCGACCACGTCGGCTCCCAGGGGGATTGCCCTACCGCCCGGCAAGCTGGCCTGGATCAACAAGGCATGCCCAAGCAAGGTCTTGAAGTCGACCAGCACGGAAGCACCGGCATAAGGGGCCACCTTTCGCTCGGTTTCGATCAACTCGGCCTGTTCACCCATTCCACTGGGGTCAAGCCCGACAGGGTTGTATCGGTAAGGTGACAAAGAGGGCACCACCGCATACCCATCAGCGTTCACACGTGCCCCCTGCCCACCCCGGATGATCGCGCCGCCCGCGCCCTTGGCCCGCACCAGCGCGAAGGTATCCCCGACGTAGGGACCCAACGTGAGACCACCCTCATGCACCACGGCCGCTCCACGAATGCCGCCATTGATCTGCCGATAGTCGGCGCTTTGCGAAAAGCCGCCATTGAAGGTGGCAACGGCACTCTGCGCCTGCAGGTTGCTGGTCCAGTTCGTCCCGCGCCCGGCGCTGTCACGGCTGGCCGCGATCGCGTAGCTCATGTCACGCTGTGCGCCCATCGTACCGTTGATACCTGTCTGGAAACTGCTGCCATTCGTATCACCTGAGCGCCGGGTCACCATTGAGCTGATGGTCGGTGCCCGGCTTGAGCTGCCCAAGGGCATGGAGAAGGTCAGCGTCAGGGTATTGCTGCTATTGCTGGTGTCGTACACGTCCGCCGGGTTCGTGAAACTGAGTTCTGAACTTTCCGCCTTATCGCGGTACCAGGTGGTGCGCTGACGTGAATAGGCCAGGCTGTAGTTAAGCTGTCGCCAGGTGTTCGAGTAACCGAACTGCACCTGCGTATCACGGCTCTTGCCGTCGTAATAATCGCTTCGCGACCCGGACAGATACAGGTTTCCATACCCGCCCAGCCCTTGACTGACCAGCACGGTCAGCTGGTTCCGCTGCTTGAAGCTGGTCGAGTCCCAACGTTCACCGCGCACGGTGGCCTGCCGGGCACCCAGTGCGTCGGCCAAATCCCGATAACCCTGAGTTGAGTATCTGTACCCGGCAAGATTGAGCGTGGTGTTGGTAGGCTGGAAGGTGCGGCTGTAGCTCAGCCCCATGCGCCAGCCTTGCCTGTGCTGACGGTTTTCTACCGTGGCACTGGAAAAGGTGCTGTTGAGCCCGAACGCGCCATAAGGCGTTGCCAGCACGCCGCCGCCCAGCACTGCCAAATAGTCCTGCGCTACCCGAGCCCCGAGGTTGGCGGACACTGCGTTGGTCAGGCCCCGTTGGTAAGTGGCCTCGGCAAAGACGCCCTGGTTGGTATCAGTCTGGCGGACCTGGCCTAAGGTTGCGCTATAGCGCGAGATGCCCGGGCGGATTGAGTCGGGCACTGCCGCATAGGGCACGGTGAAGCGCGTGATACTGCCGTCAGCTTCGATCACCTGCACGTCCAGGTCACCGTTGTAAGCCGTGCCGTACAGGTCGTCGATAACGAATGGCCCAGCCGCTACGGTGGTTTCTTGAACCTTGCGGCCATTCTGGCTGATCACCACGCGTGCATTGCCCGCCGCCGTGCCGCGTACCTGCGGAGCATACTGACGCTGAGAGTCCGGCAGCATGCGGTCGTCGCTGGCCAGGCGCACGCCGCGAAAGCCGATGCTGCCAAACAAGTTGCCTTCGGTGAAGCTGTCGCCCACCGTCAGCTCGCTTTGCCAGGGCGCGATTGCGCGCTGTGCATAGGTGCGAATGCTGTTCCAGCGGCTGACCGCGGTGCCACCGAAACTTGAGTAGCTGTAGTTGGACTGATGCCGCAAACGCCACAGCCCGACGTTCAAGCCCGTGTTCAGCCCCAGGTAACCATAATTGGCAGCTTCGCTTTCTGACGCTTGATAGCGAGAGTTGTAAAGGCTGGCGTCATAGTTGACGAAGCCCATGGCACTGCCCGCGTCCCAGTCCTGCGGGTCGACGTAGCCGCGCGGCTTGATGTAGAGCAATGCCTGGGGTACTGAAAGGTCCAGGCGCAAGCGGGCGGAGTCGTATTGAAACATTGATCCCGGCAGCCGCTTGCTCAGGGCCATGCATTGGGTCGAATCGACGATGGGCGTCTCGACCTTGCGCGCGTTCATGTGCTGGCGCAGGAACTGCTCGGACAAACAGGGTTCGACCACATCGTTTTGCGGCCGAAAGCTCACTTCACTTCGGTTGACGTATTGCGTGTTCACATACACGTCGACAAGGTAAGTACCTGGATCGACCTGCTGCGCCTGGTTGAAACGCTCCAGGTTGCCGCCGGCCAGACCCGAGCCGAGTAGCAGGCTGTCATCGAAGCGGTAATCGCCTTCGCCGTGGGCTAACCGCGCCATCAGTAAGGCAACACCACCTAGCAGGGCCGTGTTGCGCCGCAGGTTAGCGCTGCAACACATGAGTGATGCCCACGCGTGCGCCATAGTCGTTGATCAACTGCGCCCTGAGCTCGGGGGCTTTGCCCTCGAGCAGGCCGCCCCTCTCCGGCGCCCAACGCACCGAGCCGTAGGGCGGCACCATGGTGGCATGCAGCGTTACCTGGCGGTTACCCGCGGTGAGCGTCGCAGCCCCGAATGAGGCATAGAACCCCGTTGGGTTATCCACAAGCACCTGCCAGCTGGCGCCCTGGCCCACGAGGCTAAAACGCAGTTTTTCAGGCAATTGCTCAACCGTTCCGGCAATGGCAGCAGGGCGGTAGAACAGCTTCAGGCGATTACGCAGGATGAGCAACATCTGGTTGCTGTCGGCGTGCGCGGTATTGCGTGGCGGGATCTGCAGCACGTTCAGATAAAAGACCGATTCCCGGTCGCCGGGTAACGCCGAGCCGGTATAGATGAGCCTGAGGGACTGCCCGCTACCCGGGGCCAGACGTGACACGGCCGGGTTGACCATGAACGGGGCCCTGGCAGTTTCGGGCGTGGAGGCCGGGTCACCGGAATCCACCCAGGCTTGCACGACATTGGCGAAGGCATCCTGATTGGTGAGTTGCAGCGTTTTTTCCTTTGCATCCCCGGGGTAGATGACCCGGGTACCTGTCACCACTACGCTGGCCTGGACGAATGCGGTACCCGTCATGCCCAGCACCAGCGCAAGCGCAATGGCGACCGAACGAAGCCGACCTGCTGACGAAGTTCTCATGCATTTACCTCGAAGGCCTGCCGCCATGAGTACTGTCCAATGGCGGCAGTCAGAAAGCTTGGCGTGCACGCATCACTCGTAACGCAGGGTGTAAGTGACGGCGCCCAGGACAGGGCCTGCGGTGACGGTGGCTGCCTCGGAGACATAACGCACGGCATAGTCATGGCTTGTAGACGTCTGGCCGGCGCTCAGGACGATTTGCCCCGCGCTGACTGCCGCCCCACCTGCCAGGTTTACCGGGCTGCCGCCGGGTGCATCGAGCAACTGCAACGCAACGCCTGTGGCGCCGTTGGTGGCCGTGTTGGTCAGGTTGCCCAGCGTTGTAGGGTTGGTAGCTTGAAACAGCGTCGTGAATTGCTCGTTGGCGTCGGCTGGCGCAGCGCAACCGGTCAGGCGCAACGTGAATTTGGTTTCCCCGGTGTTCTTGCCGGAGCCGCCGATCAGCGCACTGGCTGGCACACTTTGCATGACGACGGTTGGCTCGGTGTTGCCATCGACGACAGCCGAGCAAGTCTGGTCAGTGACCTCCCCGCTGAACGTAATGGTATTGGCCGCGCTGGCCAGGCCAGGGGCAGTCATGGTTGCAGCTACGGCGATAGCGATGGCACGAATGTTCATTACGACGTCCTGTGGTTGTTGTGTAGGCTGCACATAGAATGCAGCGATGGCGCTGGCGGATAACTCAGACGAGTCTTAAAACAACCACTGGCTGCAGTGCCCGGCACCGCATGGCCCGCACTTTTTTCAGCAGGTAATTTCTTGACCAGAGACCAACTCGAAACCCGGCAAACGCTCATCTATTTCGCCACCGTGCTGGCGGCCTGCGCTTTCGGCGTTTTCGCCAGTGCGGGTGCTTCAGTGCTGGAAGTGCTGATCACACCCGCCATCGCCATGCTGATGTACGCCATGTTCTTGCAGATACCCTTTCTGGACCTGCGCGCGAGCTTGGCCAATCGACGGTTCATGGTTGCCTTGCTGCTGGCCAATTTCGTGCTGGTGCCCTTGCTGGTGTGGGGCCTGACCCGTGGGCTGACGGGCCAGCCGGCATTGCTGGCAGGCGCCCTGCTGGTACTGCTGGCACCTTGCATCGACTATGTGGTGGTGTTCACACACATGGGCAAAGGCGATGCGCGGCTCATGCTGGCCGCCACCCCCGTGCTGTTGCTGCTGCAACTGCTGCTGTTGCCGTTTTACCTGGCGCTCATGCTCGACGATGGCCAGGCATTTAACCTGGCGATAGGGCCCTTCGTGCAGGCGTTCGTGGCGATGATCGTCGTGCCGTTGGTCTTGGCCGTGTGGACCAGTGCCCTGGTCGGCAAGTGGCGGGGGGTGAGCCGGTGGAACGATGCCTGGGCCTGGATGCCCGTACCGGCGATGGCGCTGGTGCTGTTCGTGGTGATCGCTTCACAGATCCGGATCGTGTTGCACGACCTGCCGCAACTGTTGCCCGTAGTGCCGGTTTACCTGGGCTTTGCGCTGGTGGCACCGGCCATCGGCTGGGCAACAGCGAGGCTGCTGGGCTTGCCGGCACAGCAGAAGCGCGCCGTGATGTTCAGTGCGGCGACGCGCAACTCGCTGGTGGTGTTGCCGCTGGCGCTCGCCCTGCCAGAGCAGTGGCGCACGCTGGCGGCAGCGGCGGTGATTACCCAGACATTGGTCGAGCTGGTCTGCGAGCTGGTCTACGTGCGGGCGATTCCAGCGATCGCCCGCACGTAAACGGCATCAGCTCACCACGTGCAGGTAATGCAGGTGGCGCTCGTACTGGTCGAGGATGTCGCCGATCACATCCTCACGGCTCCAGCCCATCACATCGTAGTCCTGCCCGCCTTCGCGCAGGTACACCTCTGCCCGGAAGTATTTGCGCGCATCGCTGTTGTCATCGGCGTCGCGCATGACGAAGCTCGGCGTATTGAATGCCCGGGGGCGTACCTCGTACTTGAAGCGCCCTTCACCGGCATGGGAAAGCTCGAGCGTGATGCGGCCGTCGTCACGCTCGTCCACGGTCACCTCATAGCCCTGTTTGCGCAGTTCCTGGGCCACTTCTTCGCATGCGGGCTTGACCACGTCGGCGATGAAGCGGGTAACGTGCGCCCTGCGCGGCATCATGGCGATGTTGCGCAAGCGGCGCTGCCAGCCGCCGTGGTTCTGACGGCCCTGCCGCTGACCTGGCAGTGCCTGGGTGCGCAGCCCACGCCGTGTGGCGTCCAGCCCCAGGGCCTTGAACAAACCCCAGATGGAAAACAGCAGGATGATCGCGAACGGCAAGGCGCTGGCAATGGTGGCCGCCTGCAATGCTTTCAGGCCGTTGGCCAGCAGCAGGGCAATGGCCACCGCGCCCATGGTGACCGACCAGAACACGCGCTGCCAGAGCGGTGAATGGCCCCTGCCGGAGGACGCCAGCATATCCACGACAAGCGCACCCGAGTCGGCCGAGGTAACGAAGAACACGACCACCATCAGCACTGCCAGCATCGAGATGGCCGTAGACCAGGGGAAGTGCTCGAGGAACGCGAACAAGGCCAGCGAGCTGTCCTGATCCACCACCGTGGCCAGGTCCTTGACACCGCCGTGCAGGATCATATGGATGGCGGAGTCGCCAAACACGGTCATCCACAGCAACGTGAAGCCGGCCGGGACGAACAGCACGCCACACACGAACTCGCGAATGGTGCGCCCACGGGAAATGCGCGCAATGAACAGCCCCACGAAGGGCGACCAGGACAACCACCAGCCCCAGTAGAGCAAGGTCCAGCCGCCAATCCAGTCGGTAGGTTCGTAGGCAAACAGGTTGAACGTCTTGTTGACGATATCGGACAGGTAGGCCCCTGTGTTCTGCACATAGGCCTGCAGCAGGAATACCGTAGGGCCTACCGCCAGCACGAAAAGCATCAGGACCACCGCGAGGCCCAGGTTGAGCTCCGACAGGATACGGATGCCCTTGTCCAGGCCGCTGGCCACCGACAGCGTGGCCAATGCACAGGTAACGGCAATCAGAATGACCTGCACCGAGGTGCTGATCGGAAGGCCGAACAACTGGTTCAGCCCACTGTTGATCTGCAGCACACCGTAGCCCAGCGAGGTGGCGACGCCAAATACCGTGCCCAGGATGGCGAAGATGTCCACTGCATGGCCGATAGGGCCGTAGATACGCTCGCCGATCAAGGGGTACAGCGCCGAGCGCAGGGTAAGCGGCAGACCGTTGCGGAAACTGAAGTAGGCCAGGATCAACGCCACGATGGCGTAGATCGCCCAGGCATGCAGCCCCCAGTGGAAAAAGGTGATGTTCATGGCTTCGCGGGCGGCGGCCACCGTGTTGGGGTCACCCACGGGCGGGTTGATGAAGTGCATCACCGGTTCGGCCACACCGAAGAACATCAGGCCGATGCCCATGCCGGCAGAGAACAGCATGGCGAACCAGCTTTTGTTGGGGTAGTCGGGCTCGCTATGGTCCGGGCCCAGCTTGATGTCGCCGTAGCGGCTTACGGCCAGGAAGACGACGCTGATCAGCACCAGTGCGACGGTGAGGATGTAGAACCAGGCTGCATTGGTGACGATCCATTGTTGAACCTGCTCGAAGACGCTTTGGGCATGCGCCTGGAACATTGTGGCGTACAACACCAGTAACAGCACCAGTACTGCACTGGTGAAAAAGACAGGTGGGTTGATGGTGCTCCTGCGTTTCTGGTTTTCAGGCATAGGCGTTACTCCTTCGGGCGTTCAGCGCTGCGCTCCATCACTGGGCAGTCAGAACACGACTGCCCGTGGCGCATGATGCATGGAAGATGCTGAAACCTTACCGTCAGTTCCAGCAATTCCAAAACTTAGCCGCTTCGCTTGCCGTATAGAAGCCTTCGAACCTGTCAGCCGAGGTTACGCTTCAGCTCGGCAATGTGCTCGGGGCCAATGCCGCAGCAGCCGCCCACCATGCTGGCGCCGCGTTCACGCCAGTCCTTGGCCCAGGCAAGGTAGCCCGGTGGGTCCAGGTCTTCACGCAGCTCGTCCAGCCCATCGTTGGCGGTAGCCTCTTTGGGCTGCGGGGGGAAGGCGTTGGCGTAGGCACCGATGGTCACCCCTGCCCCTTGCTGGTCGATAACGGCACGGGCGACGTCAATGGCCGCGCCGATTACTTCCGGCTGGCTGCAGTTGAACAGCACCGCTGCAGCGCCCAGCCCGACTACCGCTTGCACGGCATCCGCTACCGGCTCACCGGAGCGCAGGCGCGGCACCGTATCCACGTCCTCGTCCTGCAGGGTGAACGACACCCAGAACGGGCGGCCGTCTTTGGGCAGGTGCGCGTGGATGGCACGTACTTCGGCGATGGCGCTCTGGGTTTCGGCCAGCCACAGGTCAACGTGCGGCGCCAGGCCGGCGAGCAGCGGCTTGAGGACTTCTTCGACCCGCTCAGGTTGGAACAGGTCAGGGCGGTAAGAGCCGAACAGCGGTGGCAGCGAACCCGCTACCTTGACCGGGTGTGCAGCATTATCGGCGGCATGACGCGCCAGCTGGCCGGCGGTATTGGCCAGTTGCTGGCCTTCTGTAGCAAAACGTTGCTCGCCAATGTGGAACGGCACGACCGCATAGCTGTTGCTGGTAATGACCTGGGCACCCGCGGCAATGAACGCCGCATGTACACCTACCACGGCCTCGGGCGCCTCGGTCAGCGCCAGCGCCGACCATTCGGGCTGGCGAAACGGTGCGCCGCTGCGCTGCAGTTCACGGCCCATGCCCCCGTCGAGAATAACCATCGCGCGCTGTGTCATATAACTACTCTGAAGGTGGTTATGAATAAAATTCATTATGAGAGAAAGGTTTATAACTATTAAATACACTTTCTCTTTTTTGGCAAACTTTTCAGGTATGTACATGCGCTTTTCTACTGTGCTCGGCGCGGGCCTCGTGTTGCTCGCCACTGCGTCCCAGGCCCTGGCAGGCACCACGCTGGAGCGGGTTGAATCGCGCAAGGAAATGGTCAACGTGTTGATGGAGAGCTACCCGCCGTTCTCCTTCCTCAATGATCAGAACCAACTCGACGGCTTCGACGTGGATGTGGCCAAGGCTGTGGCCGACAAGCTTGGCGTGAAGCTGCGCCTGGAAACCCCGTCGTGGGACGTGATCGCCGCCGGCCGCTGGAGCGGCCGCTACGACATCTGCATCTGCTCGATGACGCCCAGCAAGGCGCGCGCCGAAGTGTTCGACTTCCCGGTGGAGTACTACGCATCGCCGGCAGTGATCGTGGTCAATGCCAAGGATGAGCGCATTCATGGGGCCAAGGACCTGGATGGGCGCAAGGTAGGCTTGACCAGCGCCTCCAGCTACGAGAGCTACCTGAACAAGAACCTGGTGATCGAAGGCAAGGAAGACCAGAAGATCGACTACCCCTTCGACTTTGTGCAGATTGCGCCTTACGACACCGACAACGTCGCTTTCCAGGACCTGGGCCTGGGCGCGGGCGTGCGTCTGGATGCCATTCTTACCAACCTGGTGACCGCGCAGCCGCGCCTGACCCAGGACAAGCGCTTCAAGCTGGCCGGTGCCCCACTGTATGAAGAGCCCAACTCGGTGGCCATCGAGAAAGGCGACCCTGAATGGGATGCCAAGGTGCGCCAGGTGTTTGCCGAACTGAAAGCCGATGGCACGCTGGCCAAGCTGTCGCAGAAATGGATTGGCGCCGACATCAGCAAATGAGCACCTTCCCTTCTTCCCCCAAGCCCGCGGCCAAAGCCACGGGCGCCAGCCTGTTCGGCTTTCGCACCCGGCTGCTGCTGACCTGGCTGGCGCTGTTCGGTCTGTTCGTGGCGTTCTTCCTCAGCTTCGACCTGAAGTTTGCGATCATTGTGGAGAAGTTCCCCAACCTCGCCGGCTTCAAACTGGGCCCTAACGGCTTTTTGCAAGGCGCAGCGCTGACCCTGTTCCTGTGCCTGTGCTCGATGGTGGTCTCGGTGCTGCTGGGCTTTGCCGCAGCCCTGGCGCGCTTGTCCGGCAGTGCGGTGCTGGTCGGTATCGCCAGTTTCTACACGTCGTTCTTCCGCGGTACGCCGCTGCTTATCCAGATTCTGCTGATTTACCTGGGCCTGCCACAGGTCGGCCTGGTGCCCGGCGCAATCAGCGCAGGCATCATTGCGTTGTCGCTGAACTACGGCGCCTACCTCAGTGAAATCTTCCGCGCCGGCATTCTCGGCGTGGCGCGCGGCCAGCGCGAAGCGGCGCTGGCGCTGGGCATGCGCCCGCCGCAGACGTTCTGCTACATCGTGCTGCCCCAGGCCATGCGGGTGATCATTCCGCCCACGGCCAACCAGTTCATCTCGATGCTGAAGGATTCATCGCTGATTTCGGTGATGGGGGTGTGGGAAGTGATGTTCCTGGCCCAGTCGTACGGGCGCTCCAGCTACCGTTACCTGGAAATGCTGACCACCGCGGCAATCATCTACTGGGTACTGTCGATTCTGCTGGAGCTGGTGCAAGCGCGCCTGGAACGGCACTTCGGCAAGGCGTACCAGCGCTGAGCAGCGCCTGGGCGCAGCGGGCACATGCAAGAACGGTCGCCCGGAGGCGACCGCTGGTGGGTGGGGCGACAGTCGGCTAGTCCTTGCTGACGGCGTCCTTCACATCGCCAACCACTTGTTGGGCTTCACCCTTTTTCTCCTGCACCTTGCCCTTTACCTCCAGCTCGGTATTGCCAGTCGCTTTACCGACGGCTTGCTTAACCTTGCCAACCACTTCGTTGGCCATGCCTTTGACTTTGTCAGACGTGCTGCTCATGGTTTTTCTCCTTCAACGACATCCGTACATGTGGGTTGGGGTTACACCAGTGAAACGGGCAAACCTGGGCGGGTGATCACACATTCACGACCCGGGTCTTGCGTGACGACAGGGCGAAGCGGCCTGCCACAACGCTCAAGGCAGCGCCAAGCAGCAGGGTTACCAGCGTGCCCCAGGCGGCTTTGGACACGTTGCTGGCCGCTACCTGGGCAGCTTCACGCGCCTGTTGCTCTGCCTGGTCTTTCAGCACCTGCACCTGCTCGGCGGCTTGCTGGTAGGCACGGGCATAGTTATCCACGATCTGCTGGGCCTCCTGCTGGCTCTTGCCCGTGCGCGCCGCCACGATGTTGACCAGGGCCTGCTTGTCTGCCGCGCTCAGCGCAGGCTCACCGGCCTTGCGTACCCGGTCGAACCATTGCTTGAGCTGGTCAACGGCCTGGGTCGGGTCCTCGGCGGCAATACGGCTCGCCGACTCACCCTGCGCCTGCGCCTGATCGGCCTGCTGCTCCAGGTTCGACGGGTTCAGTTCGGCCTTGCCGGACTGCTGCAGGGTCTTGTTCAGCTCCGCTTCCAGGCTGTCCCAGTCGAGCGAAATGCCCTGCTTACCCAGGCGCTCTTTGATGCCTTGGCCGACTGCCGGTGCGGCGGCAGCCACACCATCCGCGGCAAGCGACAGGCCTTTACCGGCAATATTGCCGGCAGTGCCGACCACGCCCCCGGCCAGCGAAGCCAGCAGCCAGGTCGCCAGCAATGTGGTCACCGTCCAGCTCAACAGGCCATGCAGGCCACCGCGGCCCGGCGCCGTGCGGCCGGCAACCCAGGCACCGGCGGCGACCGAAACCAGGGTGCTGACGAACAGCCACACCCCAGCACCGGTGCCAAAGCCACGCAGCGGGTTGCCATCGGCCATCGCGTCAACGGCCCCGGCCCCGATGGCGGTGCCCAGCACACTGAGTACCAGGTAGGTAGCCAAGGCAATGGCCCCCCCGGCGAAAACTGCACTCCACGACACCCGCAGCGGGCTCACGGCATTTGCCGGGGTGCTTACATAGGCTTCAGTCATCTATGCATCCTCGTCAATGGGAACTGGCTGCACCGGCCACGGGTGCCTGATGCAACGTCATGGCCAGTTTGCGGGTCCCATGCAAGGGTGTATTGATGCATCTGCCCCACCCGCACTAGTGCATTGGCACCAATCTGCCGGTGCCTGCTGCGTTTATGCTCAACGCCAGTCACCACACCAGCCATTACCGACCGGGGGACGCCCATGAGCGACGCCGTGCTTGCCCGTGAAACCAACCGCCGCCAGCTGCAGCAGATAATTGCCGGGCTTTCGGATGGCGTGATGCTGCTGGAAGTGGACCAGACCATCATCTGGGCCAACGAAGCCGCCCTGCGCATGCACGGGGTCGACAGCCTGGAACAGCTGGGCGGGGACGCCGAGGGTTATCGCCAGCGCTTTGCCCTGCGCTACCGCAACAACCATCCACTTGAAGCCGACCAGTACCCCATTGCCCGCGTGGCGGCGGGGCAAGTGTTCAGCGATGTCGTGGTCGAGGTTTCGCCGGTTGGCGATGAGGAGGCGCGCAGCCGGGTACACCGGGTGCGCAGCATGGTGCTGGAAGACAGCAAGGGCGAGGCCGAGTCGTTGGTGCTGATACTGGCCGACGCTACCGAGTGGGCCAGCGCAGAGCAGCGCTTTGAAAAAACCTTCAACGCCAACCCTGCCCCCGCCGTTATCTGCCGCCTCAGCGACTTGCGCTTCATCAAGGTGAACCAGGGCTTTCTGGAAATGACCGGGCATGTGCGGGAAAACGTCATTGGCCGCTCGGTGTATGAAGTGGACGTGCTGGAAAACGCCGAGCGCAAGGAGTTGGCGATCGAGCGCCTGATAGAAGGCGCGACCATCCCGCAGATGCAGGCCGAGCTGCGCTTGCCAGAAGGTGGCACCAAGCTGGTGATCGTGGCCGGGCAGCCGCTGGACATGCACGAAGAGGATTGCATGCTGTTTTCGTTCACCGACCTGGAGCCCCGGCGCAAGGCGGAGAACGCCCTGCGCCAGAGTGAAGAGCGCTTTGCCAAGGCGTTTCGCCTGAGCCCTGTGCCGACCTTGCTGTGCAGCGCAGACAAGCAGCAACTGATCGATGCCAACGAAGCGTTCCTCGACAGCCTGGGCTACACCGCCCAGGAGCTGATCGGGAAAACCGTGGCCGAAATCGACTTCTTCGCCGACCGCGGGGTGGCAGCGCAGGTGTTCGATGCGCTGGAAAAGAGCGGGCGTATCGAGGCGCTGGATGTGAAGCTGCGCAAGAAAGGTGACGACCCGCTCGACTGCATGCTGCAAGCCGACACCGTGAGCCTGCTGGACACCCCGTGCTACCTGCTGGTGCTGATGGACATCACCGAGCGCAAGCGCTCGGAGCTGGAACTGGTCGAGGCGATCGAGACCGTCATGCAGGATGCATCGTGGTTCAGCCAGACCTTGATCGAGAAGCTGGCCAATGCCAAACGTATCAAC
Source organism: Pseudomonas sp. BJP69 (assembly GCF_007633355.1). Lineage (NCBI taxonomy): Bacteria > Pseudomonadati > Pseudomonadota > Gammaproteobacteria > Pseudomonadales > Pseudomonadaceae > Pseudomonas > Pseudomonas sp. BJP69. The sequence goes on along the minus strand of NZ_CP041933.1, from coordinate 703,236 downwards.
ACCGGCCGGTTGCCCGATGCCTCGTTCACCGACCTTACCCGCCGCGAGCGGGATGTGCTGGCGCTTATCTGCGAAGGGCTGGCCGACAAGGAGATTGCGGCGCGCCTGAACCTGGCGCTGAACACGGTGCGCAACCACGTGGCAACGGTTTATTCCAAGCTTGATGTGCACAGCCGCAGTGAAGCGATCGTGTGGGCGCGGGAACGGCGTTTGTTCAGTACCTGATGGGTTGTTCGCGGCTGGGCCTGGCGCTGCCGCTGCCAGGGCCTACCCTTGACAGTATCCCGGTTGACCGCAAATACTCTGGGCAGATTCATATAGATGACCAAATAACAAGGTGAATCGTTCCATGACCGCACTCCCCGTCCCGATGCCTTTGCATGCTGGCCAGCCCGCACATTTGATTGCCCTGCCTGCACCTTCTGTTTGCCGCTGACGCGCCTGCCCAACCGAGACTCCTTGCATGACTCCCTTAGATATTCAGCTGTTGCTGACCGCCCTGGTCAGTGTTCTGGTGCTGGTGGCGCTGATCGTATCGCGCCTGAAGATGCACCCGCTTCTGGCCCTGCTGGTGGTGTCCATTGGCGTGGGCTTCGCGACCCATATGCAACCCGGCAGTATCGTTTCGCACCTGCTCACCGGTGCTGGCAAGACGCTGGGTGCGGTCGGGGTGGTGATTGCCCTTGGCGCCATGCTGGGCAAGATCCTGGCGGATGCTGGCGTTACCGAACAGGTCGCCGATGTGATCCTCAAACGCACCCCCGACCGCCTGATCCCCTGGGCGATGATGCTGGTGGCCTTCGTCATCGGCATCCCGATGTTCTTCGAGGTGGGCCTGGTGATCATGCTGCCGTTGATTTTCAGCGTGGCACGCAAGCTGGAGGGCAAGGCGCGCTTCAAGGGCTCTGCCTATGTGTACGTGGGTGTGCCAGTGATTTCCGCCTTGGCGGCCATGCATGGCATGGTCCCTCCGCACCCTGGCCCACTGACCGCCATTGCCGTGCTCAAGACCTCGGTTGGGCCGACCATGCTTTACGGCTTCCTTGCCGCGATCCCTGCCATGGTCCTGGGCGGCCCGTTGTACGGCATGTTCATTTCCCGGCGCATGAGCACCCGCCCCGATCAGGCACTGCTGGACCAGTTCACCCTGGCTGAGCAGGCCGACGGCCAACCCCGCCCCGGTGTATTGATCGGCACGCTGGCCGCGCTGCTGCCGGCGATCCTGATGCTGGTGCACGCCGTTGCCGAAATGCTGCTGCCCAAGGGCAATGCGCTGCTGGAATTGGCCAGCTTCCTTGGCAACCCACTGATCGCCATGCTGCTGGGCGTGCTGTTCGCAGGCTTCAGCCTGGTACTGGCGCGCGGTGGCAACGCCGAGCAGTTGCGCGATGCGCTGGGCAAAAGCCTGAAGCCGATTGCCTCGATCATCATGATCATTGCCGGCGGCGGCGCTTTCCAGGAGATGCTGACCAGCGCCAAGGTTGGCGATGCCATCGTGCACCTGACCCAGCAATCGGCATTCCCGCCGTTGATTCTGGGGTGGCTGATCGCCATGCTGCTGTCGGTGTCTACCGGCTCGGCCACCGTTGGCATCGTCGGCGCTGCCGGCCTGCTGGCCCCCTTGGCAGGCGCTGACCCCAGCCTGAACCTGCCCTTGCTGGCCCTGTCCATCGGCTGTGGCTCGCTGTTCTTCAACTACGCCAACCATGCCGGCTTCTGGATGGTGAAAGAGTCGTTTGGCATGACCATGGGGGAAGCGACCAAGACCATCTCGGTGGTGCAGTCGATCGTGGCGGTGGTGGGGTTGGTCGTGGTGTTGGTGCTGAATGCGGCGGTTGCGGTGGGCTGAGCCGGGTGAGCGGGTGAGCCAGTTATCCTGGCTCACATGCCCCGGCGTCAGTAGTCGCGCTCCCTCAGCTTTTCTGCCAAGGGCGGGTAGTAGACCTGGCCAATCTCATCCGCAGCCCACCACGCCCAGTGCAACAGGCAGAGCGTAATGCCCCCCAGCACCAGATAGCCCTCCCAGCCAATCAGCTCGGTGACCTGATGCATCAAGCCAGGCAACTGGTAATGCGCCCCGACATTGGCGTTGGCAATGGCCATCACCACCAGCCCGAATACCAGGACACCGGCCTGGTAGCGCTGCTGACGCCACACCTCCCGTTGCTGGCTCTTGCTGCGCCAGTAGTTGAACAGGAACTCATTGCCCTCACGAAGACTGTGCTCTTTCAAGGCGCTATAGGTCACGTGATTGTGTAGCAGGGAGTAATCGCGCCGGCTCTGTAGCCAGTGCCAAGGGATGTAGGAACCAAGCATGACCGCGACCTGCGCAAGCACTGGAACGCACACCGACACGGCCAGGCAAAACACCACGACACTCACAAAGATCCGCCCGATATTCCCCCAGACCGTAGCCATGTCCCCCGAGAAATCCAGCAGAGTGGTCCCCAGGGCTGTCATGAAAGCCATATCCATGAACAGGCACACGTAGGTGAGTTTCAGGGCCCAACGCACCTCCCAGGCTTTCTCAAATACTGCCCCCGGCAGCCCGGCGATAGGGTTGGTTGTTTTCAGGCTGTCTCTGTTCTGATCCATGCAAAATCCTCGGCAGCTGGCATTGGCCAGTGAATGGTTACTGCAAAGTGCTGGCAGCGCGCCTTGCCTGATTACCATGCCCGAGGGCGGCGCAAGCGTTCCACTCAACTTGAGCCATTTGCTATTCCCTTGCGTCGCCACCTCACCCTGTAGGAGCGGCCTTGCGTCGCGATGGGCCGCAAAGCGGCCCCACTGCCAGCCTCGGACGCGCAGTTCATTACCCGCTATGGCGTCAGTCTGGTGCTGTTCGAGCTGGCCTGCACGGGCTGGGCTGTGGCGGTTTAAGACCTACACCTACCCCGTTGGCGAAAGCCAGATCCCGAAGACCCACGCGAACATGGGCGATGCCCTCAGCCCTGATCACACGCCGGGTTAGCTGCATACCGCACCCACCCCGCAACCTCCGCGCCACCCCCCACCCGATCCTTGGGATGAACACGCCCTTCACTGACCGCCACCTCTGCAAAATCGAACGGGCTCATCCCTTCGATACACGCAACGTTAACCCCATACTGGTCCGGCGAGGAACGCCGCTGGTGGAAGGTGTAGATGCCGCATTTCGAGCAGAAGTAGTGCTTGGCTTCCCGGGTGTGGAACTGATAGAGCGTCAGCGCCTCTTCACCTTGGGTGACCGTGATATCGCCCAGATTGACCGACACCGCCACCGCCCCGCGCATACGGCACAGCGAGCAGTTGCACCTGCGTGCGGTGCGCAGACCATCGGTTAACCGCAGTGAGAAACGCACGGTGCCGCAATGGCACGCTGCTTGGTAGACAGGGCGGTTATCGTTGTTTTTATCCGTCATGGCGTTTCTCCCGTTTGAAAGGCAAACCTGGCGATTCAGGGAACAAGCCAGATGTATTGGAAATACCTAGTCATCGGAGCGTACTACGAATTCCATTTGTCGCCCTGCCCCACCAAGCAGGCGGTATGGATCGAAAATCCTGTGGCCACGACAGCAAGCGCACTGCAGGTGTTCATGCCTTCCTTGACCAGACTGGACGCTGTGGAGACGTCCGGATCCACGATGTGCACGCTACGGCACTTTCTCGCCGGGGCGGCCGAGGTCGTGAAACCGACCAAGACGCCCTCCAGCGAGCCATGACTCTACTAATCGGTCGAGGCGCGCCCGGCTTGCTCCATTACCTTGCCACACTGCTCGCTGGCCAACCGGCTGATGATCCGGATCGCCTGGTGGATGCCGGCCGTATTGCGAAAGCTCAGGCGCGGGTTGTGTTCGCATTCCAGCATTTCGTCGTGCTGGACCAAGGCTTCGCCTAGCAGTTCGAGGGTCCAGGCGTAGCTTTGGAGGGTAGAGAGGCGTTCTTGGTCAGACATGGCGCACCCCCTGGTGGAGGGAGCTAAGGCCTGATGCATTGACAGTGATGTCGCTGAAAGCCTTCGAGAAACGACGGCGGGGAACGAATGTGGGGATTCTGAATAGATTTGAAGTGTGCATGCATGCTTTCCTTTTCGATTGAAGCACCGCCCTCACCGTCGCCAAACGGTTAGGGTGGCAGCTGTACGCAGGTTGGCGAACCGAGGAAAAGGAACTCGGCAGACCCGAAGGTCTCCCACGCACAGCCGCCATTACACGAAACTGCGGACGCAAAAAAAGCGCCTGCAATCGTGGTTGGGGGCGCCGATGCGCCTTTTCGTTCGGGTCGCCAAACCCGGCCGCGGAATTTGCCGCGACTGGGGGAAGGTAGCGCTGCGGGGGCTTAAAAGCAAGGCTGTTTGCTGTGGGAGAAATCGCGGAAATGTGTGGGTAAATAGTCGGTCGAGGGGCGAGGCAGGGTTATGAATGTGGATACGATCTATTGCGGGGTATCGCCCTCCAGCCTCAGGCGACGCAGGAACTCAAGCTCGTTCAGCACGTCGACCAGGAGCGAGTCAAAGGATGGGTTCAACAGCTGGAGATCGTGGTGAGAAAATTGAGGCATCTCGGAATTATCTCTAGGAGGCGAATGCTTTATCTCAAATTTTTTTGCTCTTATGCCCGTAAACACTGGGCTAAGGGCATATCAAAGAAAAGAATTATCTCAAATCCTCTGCAAGATTAAGTCAAAACAGGCGGGGTGATAAGTCGATTGGGCGAGGGGCTGGGCGAACAGTACAAGCTAGGAAAGCGGCCTGCGAATCGTCAGACCCAACCTCAGGCAACCAGCACGACGCGTGAGTACATCGCTTGCTAACCGAAACTAGGATGTACTAACGAATGTACATAAATACCGCAGAATGTGGCGTTTTAACGCCCATGGAGTCGGCGCAAAAACCGCCTAGGGGGCGGTTTCATTGGGTTCCACGTATGGTGGTGAACCATCGCGGATTAAAGACTGGTGCGGAGACAGACGGACGGTTGTTGGACGTGAGGGCCCGGTTTTCGCGGGGCTGGAATTTGGTGGATTTTTTGGTGTACCTCATAGGGTATCTATAAAAAAATCAGCTAGTTATGGCTTTCCGTGGAATCGAATCGGGAATTTTTGGCCTCCAGTGAGAGCTACGACCACCCGCTTCAAACGCCAGGTGGGATCAGCAGAAAACGCCCAATAGCCGAAACTCAGCCTTACTGTTTGCCTCGATGCCGGTTTTTCGCGCAATTAACGGATAGCGGCTGCTCCACACATCGCTCCAGGGCTACCAATTGATTGCTGACATCGAATGGGCATAATGATGGCCAACCGCCTCTATCCCTCTGGCCCCTGCGCTGCGACGAAAGGACTCGAATGAATCATTCAGAATTGTCCCTCAAACTGATACATGAACTGCTCACAGATGAGCACGGCAAGCCGACTCAGTTTTGGATTCCTGCCTACCAGCGCGGCTACCGCTGGAAGCCCCTGCAGGTTACCCAGTTGCTGGAAGACATCCGCGAATTCAGCCAGCGCCGTAACCCTCAGCCAGAAGAGTTCTACTGCCTACAACCGCTGGTGATTAAGGCTACCGAGCAAGGCCCGCTCGAAGTGGTCGATGGGCAGCAGCGGCTGACCACTTTGCTGCTGATATTGCGACATTTCAATGAGCGGCTGGCAGAAAAATATCGGCAGAAGTTGTTCACCCTCGACTACGAAACTCGTCCACGGTTGCTATCCTTTCTTGATCAACCCAGCGAGGTTATTGCCGAAAGCAATGTGGACTACTTCTATCTGTTCAATGCCATCAACACCATCGAAGAATGGTTCGAAAATCGATCTCACGAAGTGGATGAGATCAAGTCAACATTGCTCAACAAAACACGAGTTATCTGGTTCGAGCTGGCTGCTCAAGACAACGCAGTGGATGCCTTCACCCGCCTTAATGTGGGAAAGATAGCACTGACCGATGACGAACTGATCCGCGCTCTGTTCCTCAAGCGTGGTGATGCCAGCGAAGTAGACACCTCCAGCCGGCAATTGCAGATCGCACACGAGTGGGATCAACTGGAGAAAGCCCTGCAGGCGGACGAGTTCTGGTATTTTCTCAGCAACCAGCAGGGGCGACCACAAAACCGAATCGGCCTGTTGTTTGAATTGGTAGCCAAGGCCGACGGCCTAACCACTAGGATGGACCAAGATGAACACAGCATCTTCCATGCCTATAGTAGAAAATTAAAAGTTACGGGCGCCACGTGGAAGGAATGGCTGCGAATCAAGCAGACTTTCATGATGCTGGAAGAGTGGTTTGAAGACCGCACCCTTTATCACATCGTCGGTTTCCTGATCCATCAAGGCATGGATATCGCGGAAATCTGCAGTTTGTCACTGCAGACAACCAAGAGTGCATTCGAACGCAAACTTCGCAAAGCGGTGTTTATCCGAACTATAAACGACGAAGACTTCAACGCTCTAAAGCCCGAAGCGCTACAAATGAGTATCAGCGAACGTCTCGCTGAACTGGAGTACGGCCGCCACTCGGCGGAGATTCGCTCGCTGCTGTTGCTTTTCAACATCGCCACCTTGCTAGATAGCCCTCGCTCCAACCTGCGCTTCCAGTTCGACAGTTTCAAGAACGGTGAATGGGACATCGAACACGTACGCTCGATTGCTTCCAGTCGCCCCATGCGCCTGCATGACCAGTTGAACTGGTTGAATCTTTGTCTGGGTTACCTGGAAGCCAAGACACTCGAAGAACAAGGCGCACAACATAGGCAGCTTTTGAACAGCATTCGTGCCTTCATCGAGCAACCAAAGAAAGCTCAGACGGACCAATCCTTCGAGGTGCTGTACAACAAACTTTTGGCATTTTTCCAAGAAAAGGATGAAATGCCTACCGACCATGGTATCTGCAACCTGACCTTACTGGATAAAGGTACCAACCGTAGCTACAAGAATGCCGTGTTCGCGGTCAAGCGCAAGGCGCTACTGACCCTTGATCAGTCTGGGATCTTCGTACCGCTCTGCACACGCAATGTCTTCCTCAAATGCTATAGCCCGCAGGCCGACAACGTGATGTTCTGGAGCAAGGACGACCGCGAAGCCTACAAAACCGAAATCACACGAGCCCTTGTGGGCTTTTTCAGCGCAGCCCAAGAGATCACCCAATGAGCAAGTCTGGCAGCCAGATCACTTTGAAACAGCTGCTGGGCCGCCACCAGCGCATCCAAATCCCGATGATTCAGCGCGACTACGCCCAAGGCCGTCCAGCCGCCGAAGACGTACGCGAAGAATTCCTCGGCACCCTACTACAAGCATTCACATCAGCACAAAATAGCGACGCCCTGCCACTTAACCTAGACTTCATATATGGTAGCGTCGATACTCAAGAGGCCCCCCGTTTTCTGCCACTTGATGGCCAGCAGCGCCTAACCACTTTGTTTTTACTGCATTGGTACTTGGCTTGGCGCGACGGTAGCCAAACTGAGTTTCAGCGGGTGTTCTGCGAAGGTGAAGACTCTCGTTTTTCCTACAGCGTACGTCCAAGCAGCACCGAGTTCTTTAATGCATTAGTAAACTTTTGGCCCGCGCGCGATGCCGCCGTCGGGTCATCGTTGTCCAAGCTAATTACCGACCAAGCGTGGTATTTCCGTTACTGGCGCCTAGATCCGACAATTCAGTCCTGCCTGACCATGCTGGAAGCTATTCACCGAATTTTCGCAGACGTCACAGGCGCCTACGCACGATTGATGGACGACAATCAACCGGTAATCACCTTCCAGTTGCTCGACCTCAATCATTTCGGGCTGTCTGACGACTTGTATATCAAGATGAACGCCCGGGGCAAACCACTCACCACGTTCGAGACATTCAAGGCCCGCTACGAGCACGACCTAAAGAACCAATTCGCTGGTGAGACCCGTGATATCAGCGGCCAGACGTTCAGCGTCGCAGACTTTTTCGCCCGCCGCATGGACACCAACTGGGCCGACTTCTTCTGGGCCTATCGCGACAAGGAAACCAACCTTTACGACGATGCGATCATGAACTTCTTCCATGCCGTGGCATTCATTTGCCGCGACCCGGAATCTCCCGGGTACCTGGAGGATATAAGCATCTTTAGAACCAAGTCGTTGAAATCCGCCTATACGCTGTACCACAAAGGCGGATGGTTGGAGCGGGACTTTTCCGTTACCCTGATGTTGCTGCTGGAAACTTGGAGCGCTAAAGACAACCAGTTTACACCGCTGCTACCAGATAATCCGTACTTCAATGAAGCAGCCATATTCCAGCGCCTAGTCAGCGACCCTGCAGCGCTTGCCTATTCCGACCTAGTACAGGTATTTGCTTACGTAACCTACGTGCGCACGGAGGGCGGACAGATCGAGCCACAAACATTACTTGAATGGATGCGGGTGATCTACAATCTGTCGATCAACTCTAGTTACGAACGCCCCGCTGACATGCTGCGTAGCCTACTGGCTGTCCAGAGCCTATTGCCGCATGCCAACGATATCCTCAGCTACTTCGCCGGTAACGAAAAGCCGACTGCGGGTTTCTACGTACAGCAGATTACTGAAGAGCAGTTCAAGGCCGAATTGTTGCTGGCACACAGTGGTTGGCGTGAACTGATCGAACGTGCGGAAAAACATGGCTACTTCAAAGGCCAGATAGAATTCCTGTTGGAGTTCAGTGGCGCCCTTGCCAAGCGGCGTAAGGCACTGCTTGTGGAATGGGTGCCCAGCGATCATGTTACGTTGCAACAGTGCTTTGCAGAATACTTGGACAAAGCGGAAACGATGTTCGGTGCGCGCGGCCTAAACAGCCTGGCAGACTTCCGATGGGAACGCGCACTGCTATCGTTGGGCGACTATTTTTTGCTCAGCGGCTCCAACTATTCTTTCCTAGTCAACTCGGCGTCGGAGCAAGCTAGTTGGAAACGGTTGTTGCGCGGCGGTGCCGGACATAATACGCAAGAAGCGCGTACTCTTTTGCACAGGCTGTTGGAGCAGATTGATATCGACGCTCCGCTTGAAGACCAACTAGATAGGCTAATTTCCAGTGCCGAAGGATTGGAACCTTGGCGCCAAATTATGATTGATACGCCGGCGGTGTTCCGCTACTGCGGTGAGCATGCGCTGCGTTGGGATGGCGATCGCATCTACCTACTCAAGAAGAGTCGCATGAGTGGGATGCATGCCGAGTTGTTCAGCTATCACCTGCATCTCCAGCTTCAAGCGGAAAAACTGCAGAAAAAAATCTTGCCACTGCGACAAGATGAATACCAAGCAGCAAGCGGCTCGGAGTACGAACCGTGCTTATTTTTGGCGCTTACGTTCCAGGGTATCAGTCTGTATCCCTTGATATATTCAATCTCTGATAATTTCAGGATTCAATTTTCCTTAAAAGACTTGAAGCCCGTGCCTGACCTGAAAGAAATTTTAGTCGCCGCGCTAAAGTTTGACACTCAAGAGGAGCACATCACACTAGACGTCTCGCGAGAGCATATATTTATCACGCTCCAAAAAATATCCAATTCGATCAAGGCCTTAAAGGTGCAGGCGACTGACACTTTATGAAATTACGCTCATGCTTAGTGAAAATTTATTAAATTCAATCGTTATATGACATCCCACCTGACATCGGTTGAATAGCATGGGCAGTTTGTTGTTCCCTTCAAGGCATTGGAAGCTTGAGGAACGTTTGGCAAATATGGAATTCGGAAGGTCACGTGATCTGGAGTAACCACTCCACAAACCCCTTTAGAAAAGGCGGCCCTTGAAGGGTCGCCTTGGAACATTAGTGAGGCTTTTTCCACCGCGATTCTTTAGCTTCCAGATATGAGATTCTTGAGTTCAAAACCCAGTCAAATCAACGGCCCTACGGTGGGGCCTATCGAATGCCTTTACGTCAGTGAGTGCCACTTTTTTAAAACTGCTGCGTTAACTCAATATCGGTATCTGCATCGTGAAATCTAGATCCCGTGTATACCCGCGATCTTAATCTCATTGCGCAATGCTAATCGGATGGTGCAGGCGCCCCTGCCATCGTCAAAAAACCGGCAGCAAGATTTACCCATTTAGTGTATAGACGCTCGCTCACAATTATGGCAGATTGCCATCTTCAAGAAGCTGATTTCTACCATTCTCTGTCTTAGTCAGTAGTATGCAAAGGAATGCAGCAAAGACCACCACCTGGCAGATGCAAGAATGATACTTGAAAATATAAAGATCAAAAATTTTAGGACACTAGTAGCAGATACCACAATTGGATTTACAAATGGAATTACCATTGTAGGCCCAAATAGCAGCGGAAAAACAAACATATTAAAAGCTGTAGAAATGCTGTTTACTGGATTTGATAATAAAAACAATTACTCGCCAACACGAGATTTCCCCGCAAACGTGGATAACGGACAAAGCTCGCTGACAGCTACGTTCACGCTTGAGACAAAAGATGAGGTCGCCCAGGAATATTACCGACTGCTAAACTCCTGCTTAGACCAGCCAAAACAACTTACCGACAAGGTCACTGTTTACCTGACCTTTACTAAGGCAGGAAACCCATCTTATAGGCTTTTTGTCGGCGAAAAGTACAACGAAGACATGAAGGGGCAATTCAACTCATATCAGAAGACATTTTTAGAAATTCTATTTGCGGCCTTTGAATGCCACTACGTTTCATCAAGCAAAAACATTGATGACTTGTACAATGAATTACTTCTTCCATACATGAGACATTCTGTATCATCTCGACTGAGCGACATTGTAACAGAGATCGATTACGGACTTAGCGAAATCTCTGGTGTTATCGACTCCCAGTTGAACTCCGTAGGGATGGGCAATATAAAAACCCACTTTTGCATCCCAAACAATTCAGTGGAAAATCTTCTGGGTGGATTTGAGTTCCATCTTTCAGACCCGGTTGTTACAGAGATTCATAGGAAAGGGATGGGGATCCAATCTGCCTCGATGCTGGCCTCTTTTGTTTGGATTGCGCAACAAGAAAAAAAACTGAGCAAGACTCCAATTTGGCTAATTGAAGAGCCTGAGTCATACCTACATCCAGAGTTAGCGGAAAGCTGCTTTCAGATATTACGAAACTTAAGCGAAATATCTCACGTAGTGGTAACTACACACAGTCTTGGGTTTGTACCCAAAGACCCCAAATGCGTAATAAGAACTGAGATCGAAGAAGGCACTACTAAAATCAGCGCTTGCACTACGTATGTAGAGGCCACGAAAGCGATCCGAGACTCTCTGGGTGTTAAATTTAGTGACTTCTGTAATTTAGGATTACTTAATATCTTCGTAGAGGGAAAATCTGATAGAGAGGTGTTCAAGTGGGCATTATCTAGAATCAGCATTAAAGCCACTGGCAAGCATGGTTGGGATAATGTCAGGCGAGCCGAGTTCTTAGATTTCGGAGGAGTAGGAGCCCTCGAGGGCTTTATCAAGGCATCTTGGGAATATATCCATAGAGAAAGACCTGCAGTCTGCGTACTAGATGGTGACGACGCAGGTGACAAGACCAGAAGAAATCTGCAAGGATTTTGCAGCCAAAAAAAATTACCATTTGAGCATAATAAGCACTTTATTATCCTACCAACAGGCTTCGCATTGGAAGGGCTCTTCCCAAGGGAGTGGATAATCCAAGCCCACAAGGAACATAGTGGCTGGTTCAAGAGCTTTTCTTGCGACTTAGAAGACAACTTACTACCCTTTGAGTGCGCTAGCGACGATGCAAAAGAAAAACTGCGAAACCATTTGATTCAAAGAGCCGAAAGCACTACTGATGAGTCATGGATAGTTCGCTTTGAAAAACTTTTTAATGCATTAGATGAGGCTTTGGAAATTCAGGTAAGAAAAATTTATAGTACGCATACCAAAGTTCGAAGCGCTAAAAATCTGGCGGTACAGGACCCGGCAGGATAACAATTACTCCGAATGATAAGCTCATGTTCTAGCTAAGGCTCGATGCTAAATATGCGAGCACCATACGGTTGGTCGAGATGCTCGTAAACCACAAAAAATGTTCCACCTTCGTTGACAGTTACCAGCCAACCGTTACCAGTATCATTGAAGGTGGAACAGACTATTTATGCTGGGTTGAAAGCTGCCTGTCTTGGAAATCCGTCATCGACCTAGGCTGTGTGAAAACCCCAACTGAGTTTCAAGGATCGCATTGCTACGCGAAATCTGGAGGAGATTGACTGCTCAACTAACCCAGAAAGCGCGTAGAATCATGATTTTTAGAATGATCTAACTCATACCAACTGAGCGGATCGCGGCACTGTGTCACGATTGGCCTATTTGAGCATTACGCCCGTACTGGGTAAATGTGGTAGCGATTGATCCCAGTTTTTTCAATTATTATTCGGTTACCAGCAGACAGGGAATGGGACTGGAAAAAATCTCCCACCCAAGAGCGTTTCCTGAAAATTTTTTTGTCACCTGCAATGTCAGTGAGAATCGGCTCTGCAATGCCGCAGTGGATCTCAAGCTGAGCTCCAAGCTCACTTTCATTAGGGCCACCAATGGAATCAGCAGGAAATAAATCTATGATGCTGGATAGGTAGAGGTGATTATTATTTAGATTGCCTTGCGTGAGCTCAATGATTCGAAACAACATATACCCCCTTCTAAGCAACCCTTCATTTTAGCAAAAATAATCGATTTGATAGCCTTAATTATTCTCACCTATATCAAATAATACTCTGCGCCTATTCGTAATTCCCTGCTTGGTCTCATTGTTTAGATCGGGCGCGATCAGTAGATGCGGGGATGAACGATAGGGCTAGTGGCATAGTACGACATCAGTTGCACTGTGCCAATTCTCTGCCTCTGCCCATTAAACGCCCTTAATGCACGGTGTATCTTGCCAGTCATCTGCCGATCACACGACGAGCAGCTATAGACCCAATATAGAATATGGTCGTCCACCGCAATTCACCCTTGGTGCCGTCCTGGATGTTAATCTTGCCGAGGTCATTGGCCTCACGGCATAGTCGTGGCAGATCAGCCAAGATTGCCTCGCGCAAGCGCATCCCGAGGCTTGCGCCAACAGAACAATTGCGGCGGTCCGTAGCTGATGTTGGTGGCAAAGCACGTCGACGATCTGCTGCACCTGCGCACGGTCTTGGCCCTGCGGCACCGAATGTCGCCCCCCCGGTGCGCTGCATGCTCAGTGCCTTGCTCCGGCTTGGCAACTTTACTCGCTGATCTCCGCGAAGCGCCGCCATGGTCATGTTAACGCTGGATAGGCGGTTTTGCGCGGTGCTGATGGCGAGGGCACCGCTCCCAAACACGTCACGCAGATACGCCGCATAGTCGGCCAACACTTTTCGATCAATCTGCCGCGCATCATTGATGCCCGGCCCCTGTTCTGAGCGGCACCACTTCACGAATGCCAGCCAGCGATCACAGTGCGTCTTGACCGTGCCGTAATGGTCACCGCCAAGCATGTCTTTCAGCGCCTGCGGCCCTGCATAGCTCAATTGCCTGCCGTAGCCGAAATTACGGCCATCGCGTCTACCTACCAATGCCATGTCGGTCACCTCATCTACCGTTCTCCGATCCTCGCCCCACATCATCCCGCCAAGAATGCTGAGTGTTATCAGGGATCAAGGCCCCTGCGACCTGTGGGGAATGTCCACTACGCGGGACTGGCGGCTCCTTACGTCCGGGAGCAAGGGCATCTCATGATCTTGCCTCCTGAGCACCGTTACCGATGGGCGGGTGGAGGCTGCATTGGCTGACGAGACCAGCACCGCGAGATCCTGAGCCGGGTGAACGCAGCAGTGCGATGACCGGGGCATGCCTGACTGTCAGTCAGGTGCAGTCCATTCCTTGGTCTGCGGCACCATCATCTACATCGCTGTTGCTGATGACATCGGCGTTTGTCACGCCGATTGTCACGAGGGGGAATGCCGCAAAGCCACGTGCGATAAGGGCTGCAGGAGTGGTAGAAGTGCCCGTCTCTTTCCACAGAAAGAGACGGGCACAGGTTGGCGCAATAGTCGGCCAAGCGGATAGGTTGCTGCAGGACAGCGAGGTACGGTGTAGCTGGCGCACGAGCGCCATATGTGTAAGAGCATCCATCACCTGGGAGGTGACCGGGCGAGCTGCCGGATGCGAATCGCCCTTGGGGAGAACCGCCGCGGGAGCGGCGTGACCTTGAAGGTTCGGGCCACCTGGGATGCTGTCATCGACAGCCTTTGCACGGCCAGTTCTACGCCTGTGGATAAACCCGGTCAAGGGCAGAAATTCAGCGCTCTTGGGGACGTGAAAAGCAGTTATCCACCGGTGGAATTCCGTGGTAAATCCCGGACAACTCCGTGGCTTTTAGCTCTTCAAAGTGAGGTCCATCCAAACAGGGCGGCTTTGCAGCCCTGTTTGGATGGACCCGCGTGAAAGAGCAGCCAGCACCCATCTTTCAGGCTCACCCGCGATTGAATGCGCCATGCCTATTTGGCAAGTCGGTGACGTTGTCGCCTACCGGATGGGCAGACTCATGCGGGGTGACATGGCCCGATCTGTTGGCATCGATGTAGTTACTCCACCACGCCATGATCAACCGACGCTGCTCCAGAAATTGGGGCTTGTGGATGTACGCAGCGCGCACGCGGTTACGCTCCTGATGGCTCATCTGCCGCTCAATCGCCGCGTCCGTCCACAGCCCCGATTCGAGCAAGGCGCTACAGGCCATGGTCCTGAAACCATGCCCGCACACGTCCTTGGTGGTGTCGTAGCCCATATTGCCCAGCACCTGGTTAACCGTATTCTCCGACAAGGGTTTCCAGTACCTGTGGTCACCGGGCAACACCAGTTCAGAGAACCGATTCAAGCTGCGCAGCCGTTCAAGGATCTCGATGACTTGAGGCGACAGCGGCACTATCTGAATGTCCCCACTCATCTTGGTCCCGCGTGTGGAATAGCGGACGCCTTCAATCGGCTTGCGGGTATCGGGGATCTCCCACATTGCCCGCTGCAGATCGAATTCATCCCACCGTGCAAAGCGCAGTTCGCTGGAGCGCACGAACACATGCAGCGTCAGTCGCACTGCGAGTCGAGTCAGCTCGCGACCGGTGTAGTTGTCGATTCGGCTCAACAAATCAGGGAGAGTGCAGGACGATGCACGGTGCGCGGCGCTTGAATCGAGCCGGCCAGATCGAGCGCTGAGTTTTGAGTGATCTGCCGCGCCCGCTTCGCACCCCGCATGATCGTGGATAGATAATTCTGCACACGCAGCGCAACATCCATCGTGCCGCGATCCTTGATCCGCTGGGTGACCTCAAGGAGATCATGGGTGTCGAGTTCAGCGATAGGCCGCTGGCCAATCAGTGGAAACACATGGGGTGCGTAACCTGCTCAGCTCCCGCCGGAACATTTCGACATGCTACTCCAAGGCGACAGTTTCAAAGAGAAGACTCGCCCACTGAGCTGCAATCTTGGCCTTCTGCTTTTCTTCCATCGGATCAAGGTTGTCGAGCACCAGAGCTTTAGCCTCATCGCGCTTGGTCCTCGCGACGGCCAACGAAACGATGGGGTACTTGCCGATGATCAGCGTGCCTTCCGTGCCGTTGGGTTTGAAATATCGCAACCGCCAAGTCTTCGAGCCACAGGGCGTGACGTACAGATACATACCCCCGCCGTCGAACAGTTTGTAGGCGCGATCTCTCGGTTTGGCCGTGCGGCATTTGAGGTCGCTGAGCGGAGTGGCTAGGCGTGGCATTGGGGTACGCTCTCCATTCAGGAAAGACGCTGTACCCCAAAAAAAACCCCCGGTTATTGGGGATTTAGCTGGTTCGCGACGGTGGGTCTTGGAGACGACAAACCGGCCAGAAGGGTAATGCCTGTCAGTTGAGCGTTACTGGGGCTGCTTTGCAGCCCTTCGCGGGCATGCCCGCTCCCACACGTTTGGCGCTGAACTCAAGAAATGCGCGATCCACTGTGGGAGCGGGCGTGCCCGCGAAGGGTCGCAAAGCGGCCCCAAATTACTTAACTGACTGGCATTGGCCATAAGGCCGGTTTAGAGGGCCTCCAAAGCATTCAGCGGAATGCAGTGGAGCTGGATGTGGTGCCGGAGACAGGAATCGAACCTGCGACCTTCGCGTTACGAGTGCGCTGCTCTACCGACTGAGCTACACCGGCGTGTAGCGCAACGTACCACTGCTCGCACCTGTTACGCAAACCCCTGTTTCCACTACTTTATTTCCCTGCCCTCAGGCCCCCTTGCAGCCCTTCGGCGCCAGGTCTTCTTCGATGTCGGTGGTGCACGCCCAGCCCGTTGCCGAACGGGTCAACGTCAGGGCCTTGCCCAGCACGGTGGCCGGTGCGTCCACCAGGGTGCACACCAGGCTGCCGCTGCTATCGGCCGCCTTGCCGTTGGCGGTGATCGCGCAATGCGCCGTTGCCGGCTGGCCGCCCAGTTCGGCTACGCCGGCTACATCCTTGCCGTCGTTCAGGCGCAGGTCCATCGCCGTTTTCAGGGCGCTGATTTCCAGCAAGCCGGCCGCGGCCTTGGAGCGGGCCTGGTGGTTGGTGTACATCGGTAAGGCGATGGTCGCCAGAATGCCGATGATCGCCACAACGATCATCAGTTCGATCAGGGTGATACCGCGTTGCCCTTTCATGAACAGTTTCCTTTTTGATACGCGTACTCGTTAGGGTCAATCTCGCCCCAAGCGACAGCGGCGCAGTAGGCCTGAACAGTCACCTTTTGTCACCCCTGCCTGCTTGGGCTTCATCATCGCTGAACTACTCTAGTGAGCATCATGGACGCGCGCCCTGGCATAGGCGCGGCAAGCTGTTTCCAAGCTTGTCGCACGGGCAACAAAAGGACCTTCGCATGACCACTTCCACCCCCCTCTACAGCTGGCACGGCACCGACGCCAACGGCGCGCCGGTCAGTGGCCAAACGCCTGGGCCCAGCCCGGCCCATGTACGTGCCGGGTTGATTCGCCAAGGCATCAACGTGGCCAGTTTGCGGCCGGCCAGCGGGCTCGGCCTCAAGCTGCCAAAGCGCCGGGAAACGGCCGACCCGGCAGGTTTCAGCCGGCAGTTGACGACCTTGCTCAAGGCCGGGGTGCCGCTGTTGCAGGCGTTCGAGGTGATGGGGCGCAGTGGCTGTGGTGCCGCCCTGGCTGCGCTGCTGGTTAGATTGAAACAGGATGTAGCTGCGGGCCTGGGGCTGGCGAATGCGTTGCAACGCCACCCGGGCTGGTTCGATGCGCTGTACTGCAACCTGGTACGGGTGGGCGAACAGTCGGGCACGCTGGACCGGCAGCTGGAGCAGCTGGCAGGCATGCTGGAACAGCGGCGGGCGCTGCAGAAGAAGGTGCGCAAGGCGATGCTCTACCCGTTGCTGCTGTTGCTGACCGGGTTGGGCGTGTCGGCGGTGTTGTTGCTGGAGGTAATACCCAGGTTCGAGGACATGTTCGCAGGCATGGGCGCGCAATTGCCGGCATTTACCCAGTGGGTGATCGACTTGTCCACAGGGTTCGGCCGGTTTGCGCCGATGTTGCTGGCGCTGGGCCTGGTGCTAGGTTTTGCCGGGCGCCAGCTGTGCCGCCGGCATGCGCCTGCGCGGTTGTGGCTCGGGCGCCTGGTGTTGGGCTTGCCGGTATTCGGCACGCTGCTGGGGCAGGCGGCGTTGGCGCGCTTTGCGCGTAGCCTGGCAACCGCTTATGCGGCCGGGGTGCCCTTGCTGGATGCCCTGGGTACGGTGGCGCGGGTAACCGGGGGCCAGTTGCATGAACAGGCGGTGCTGCGCTTGCGCCAGGGTATGGCCAATGGGCAGGGGCTGAACCAGGCGATGGCGGGTGAGCCGCTGTTTCCACCCTTGCTGGTGCAACTGACGGCCATCGGTGAAGCCAGCGGCACGCTGGACACGATGCTGGAAAAAGCCGCCAGCCATTATGAGGAACAGGTCAGCCAGGCGCTGGACCAGTTGACCAGCTTGCTGGAGCCGGCCATCGTGCTGGTCCTGGGATTGCTGGTGGGTGGCCTGGTAGTGGCGATGTACCTGCCGATCTTCCAGTTGGGTAGCTTGATCTGAACATGACTTTATGGACCTTGCTGGCTGAGCAGCCGGCGTACTTCTACACCCTGGCGAGCGTGCTCGGCCTGCTGGTAGGCAGCTTTCTGAATGTGCTGGTGTACCGCCTGCCGATCATGCTGGAGCGCCAATGGCAGCGTGAAGCGCAGCAGGTTCTGGGGCTGCCGACTACGCAGCACCCGCGCTTCGACCTGTGCCTGCCTGCTTCGCGCTGCCCGCAGTGCGCACACCCGATTCGCCCGTGGCAAAACATTCCAGTGCTCAGCTACCTGGCCTTGCGTGGGCGCTGCTCTGCCTGCAAGGCCCGCATCAGCCCGCGTTACCCACTGGTGGAAGTGGCCAGTGCGCTGCTGTCGCTGCTGGTGGCCTGGCGTTTTGGTGCGTCAGCCGAGGCATTGCTGGCATTGCCGTTGACCTGGTGCCTGCTGGCCCTGAGCCTGATCGATGCCGATCACCAGCTGTTGCCGGACGTACTGGTGCTGCCGATGCTGTGGCTGGGGCTGATCGTCAACGCCTTTGCCGTGTATGTGCCGCTGGGCAGTGCGGTATGGGGGGCGGTGGCGGGTTACCTCAGCCTGTGGTCGGTGTATTGGCTGTTCAAGCTGGTCACCGGCAAGGAAGGCATGGGTTATGGCGACTTCAAGCTGATGGCGCTGATCGGCGCCTGGGGTGGCTGGCAGGTGCTGCCGTTGACGCTGCTGTTGTCGTCGGTGGTCGGGGCGCTGGTGGGCCTGATCTTGTTGCATTTGCACCGGCACGCACTAGGCACGGCGATGCCGTTTGGCCCTTATCTGGCCATTGCGGGGTGGATTGCCGTGCTCTGGGGTGATGAAATATACGCCTCTTACCTGCAACTGCTGGGATACTGATGACCACTGCGGCGTTTACCCCCTGGATTCTCGGGCTGACTGGCGGCATTGGCAGCGGCAAAAGCGCCGCCGCCGAGCGCTTCGTCGAGCTTGGCGTGCACCTGGTCGACGCCGACCAGGCTGCGCGCTGGGTGGTCGAGCCCGGCCGCCCGGCCCTGGCCAGCATTGTCGAGCGCTTTGGCGCGGGGGTGCTGCAGGCCGATGGCCAGCTCGACCGTGCCGCGCTGCGCCAGCTGATTTTCGCCGACCCCGCGCAGCGCAAATGGTTGGAGCAACTGCTGCACCCGCTGATCGGGCAAGAGATTTTCAGCTACCTGGCCAAGGCAGAGTCGCCGTATGCGATCTATGTATCGCCGCTGCTGATCGAGTCGGGGCAGCACCACAAGACCCAGCGCGTGCTGGTGATCGATGCGCCGCAGGCGCTGCAAGTGGCGCGTACCCTGGCCCGGGACAACACCAGTACCGAGCAGGTGCAGGCGATCCTGAAGGCCCAACTGGCCCGTGAGGAACGCTTGCGCCATGCCGACGATGTGGTGGTCAATGACGGCGACCTCGCCGCGCTGCATGAGCAGATCGACCGCCTGCACCACTTTTACCTGACTTTGAAAGGAGGCCAGCCATGAGCCAGCCATTGACCGTCGATTGCCCGACCTGTGGCGCACCTGTGGAATGGACCGAGAAAAGCGCGTTCCGGCCGTTCTGCTCAGACCGCTGCAAGCTGATCGACCTGGGTGCCTGGGCTGCGGAGGAACACAAGATCCCTGGGGCGCAAGAGTCCGAGGACGAGCTGTATTCAGGCGACCTGGAGTCGCGGCATTGAATTGATCCACCTGCCGGGCCAGGCGATGATGCACCGGCCTAGCCTGCGGGCTCAGTGCTCATCGTCCTTCCACGGCGCCTGCAAATACCGCGTGCGGTTGAAGGTTTCCAGCCAGTCCGGGCAAAACACCACCAACGCACTGATCACCATGCCGTTGATGAACGCTTCGGGGAACATCATCAGCCACAGGTAACCGACAAAGTCGCCAAGCCACTCTGGCAGCGCAAAGCGCCCGTCCAGCCACAATAGCCCCAGCGCCACCGGCACGCAGACCAGCACCGTGAGTGCGGCAGGGAAAAACCCTGAGCAGAAGATGTAGACGAACAGGTTTCGCGGTTGTGCCCGCTCCACTACAAGGGCGCACACCTCGGTGATCAGCACCGGCAAACCCACCAGCAACAGACCATTGATCCCCAACGCCGCCAGGTCCTGGCGCCCCAGCACCAGCAGGCCCAGCTGGGCCATGAAACCGCCCAGCACGGCCAGTGGCCAGTCCAGCAACAGGGTAACCGCCGTCATGCCGATGAAGTGGTACGCCACGCCGGTATCGAAATCGCGCCTTACCAGCCACAACGCGAACAGGCAGAACACCGTGCCAAACAGCAGGTGCTGGCGGCGCCGGTCGGCAAGCAGTTCCACCCAGCGAACCTGGCTGGCGGCCCAGGCCAGCAGCGGCACGTAACCCAGCCAGCCAAGGCTCAGGGTGGTGCCAGACAACACCTGTGCGCTGATCACTGAATAATGCCCCTTGCCGGCCTGTGGATAAGGGCAGTGTACACGCAAACTTCCCGGCCCCTTTGCGGCGGATGGCCTGCGGCCGCATGCGTGCCTCTTGCTGTCATCGATTAACGGCTAAGCTTGTGTGCATGGATGACTCCGACTACCTGCGCCTGCTGACCATTCAGGCCGAACAAGCCAATGCCTTCCTCTCCAACGCCCGCAAGTGGGAGCGGGAGCGGTGGGTGTGCCAGCGACTGTTGCAGGGGCTGAACATTCCCTACCGCAGCGAGGATTTCACCCCGGCCGGGCAAGAGCCGCCCGACGTGCTGTTCCGCGACGCCGCCTTCGAGGTGTTTTTCGTGCTCGACGAGGGCCGCCGCCTGAATGATGAATGGCGCGAGGAGCTGCAGCGCCGGCGCAGTGCATTTTCCCTGGCGCAGCTGGTGCGCCGCGAAGCCCGCCCACGGCGCATCAGTGCCACCGAACTGCTCGGGCGGCTGGCGCCCACCTTGCGCAAGAAGGCGCGCAATTATCGCGAGCGCGGGCTGGAGCTGAACGAGCTGGACATCATTGCGTTTTCCAGCCTAAAGCGCGAGGTGCTGGACCTGAACACCCACTTCCCGCCGCCCACCGAATACCTGCGCCAGGGCTGGCGCTCGCTGTCGCTGGTCGGGCCAACCTTTGCCCGCGTGCTGTTCGCCCACCCCGATGCGCCGGATTTCCTGCGCAGCAACCTGGGGCGCAGCATCGTCTTCGACGTTGGCATCAGTCTTTGATCCCGTGCAGCGAGTGTTTGCGATGGCGTACACTCGGCGCCAGGGATAGAAAGCATTATCATTTGTTTCAAGCGCTTGCACGAACGCTGTAGCGTTTGTGCAGTCTCTTACGTCTACCTGACGAGGCCCTACCATGACCAGCCGCCTGAACCCGGAAGATCAGCGTCGTGTCGATGAGTATCTGCGAGCCCCTCAGCACCAAGTCGAGCGCCGGCCCTTCCGGCCATGGCTGCTCCTTGTGCTGGTGGTGGCCGTGACCATCGGGTTGGGCCTTGTCAGCCGCCTGCTGAGTGGACTGGTGCTATGAGCTGCCTTGCGCTCGCCCTCCCCTCGTGCAGTTTGCGGCCGCCCCCAAAGGGCAAGCATTCCGTAAACCTTATGAGATATCCCCATGACTCATCGCATCGTGATTGTCGGCGGCGGCGCCGGCGGCCTGGAACTGGCGACCCGCCTGGGTAAAACCCTGGGCAAGCGCAAGCAGGCCGATGTCACCCTGGTCGACACCAACCTCACGCACATCTGGAAGCCATTGCTGCACGAAGTGGCCGCCGGCTCGCTGAACTCCTCGGAAGACGAACTGAACTACGTGGCCCAGGCCAAGTGGAACCACTTCAACTTCCAGCTGGGGCGCATGAGCGGCCTGGACCGTGAAGGCAAGCAGATCCAACTGGCCGCCACCCTGGACGAAGAGGGCCGCGAGCTGTTGCCTGCACGTACCCTGGGTTACGACACCCTGGTCATTGCCGTGGGCTCCAATACAAACGACTTCGGCACCCTGGGCGCGGCGCAGCACTGCCTGTTCCTGGACACCCGCAAGCAAGCCGAGCGCTTCCACCAGCAACTGCTCAACCACTACCTGCGTGCCCACGCCGGCGACGTGGCCAGCGAGAAAATCAGCGTAGCCATTGTGGGTGCGGGCGCCACCGGTGTGGAGCTGGCGGCCGAGCTGCACCACGCGGCCCATGAGCTGGCGGCCTATGGCCTGGACCGCATCCAGCCCAAGGACATGCACATCACCATCATCGAGGCCGGCCCGCGCGTTCTGCCGGCGCTACCGGAGCGCATCAGCGTACCGGTGCACAAGACCCTGGAAAAACTCGGGGTCAAGGTAATGACCAACGCCGCTGTCAGCGAAGTCACCGAAGACGGCCTGAAAACCAAGGACGGCGAGGTGATTCAGGCCAGTTTGAAGGTGTGGGCGGCCGGTATCCGTGCGCCCGGTTTCCTCAAGGACATCGATGGCCTGGAAACCAACCGCATCAACCAGCTGGTGGTACGCCCTACCCTGCAGACCACCCGCGACGACAACATTTTCGCCTTTGGCGACTGTGCGGCGTGCCCGCAGCCAGACAGCGACCGCAATGTACCGCCACGCGCGCAAGCAGCGCACCAGCAGGCGTCGATGCTGGCGCAAAGCCTTAAAGCACGGCTGGAGAACAAGCCGCTGCCCACGTATGCCTACAAGGACTACGGCTCGCTGGTTTCACTGTCGCGTTTCTCGGCGGTGGGCAACCTGATGGGTAACCTGATGGGCAGCGTGAAGCTGGAAGGCTGGCTGGCGCGGATGTTCTATGTGTCGCTGTACCGCATGCACCAGATGGCGTTGTACGGGTTCTTCCGTACGGCATTGATGATGTTGGGCAGCAAGATTGGCCGGGGTACCGAGCCGCGGTTGAAGTTGCACTGACACACATGCAATAGAGGCTGCCTGTACAGGCCTCATCGCCGGCCAGCCCCCCCCAGAGGCTGCAACAGGCTCAAGGCCTTGATTTGCCCCTTGTTGGATCGGGTTTTACCCGCTCCAACAAGGCAAGGGTGCATTTTCCCGAGGCAAAGAAAAAGGGCATCTCGTAGGAGATGCCCTTTTTTGCATGGTGGGTCGTGTAGGATTCGAACCTACGACCAATTGGTTAAAAGCCAACTGCTCTACCAACTGAGCTAACGACCCAAAAATGGTCGGGGTGAGGGGATTCGAACTCCTGACATCCTGCTCCCAAAGCAGGCGCGCTACCGGACTGCGCTACACCCCGAGGTCTTTCAAAAAAAAGGGCATCTCTTTGAGATGCCCTTCTTTACATGGTGGGTCGTGTAGGATTCGAACCTACGACCAATTGGTTAAAAGCCAACTGCTCTACCAACTGAGCTAACGACCCGGAAAATGGTCGGGGTGAGGGGATTCGAACTCCTGACATCCTGCTCCCAAAGCAGGCGCGCTACCGGACTGCGCTACACCCCGAGATGGCTCCGCGACCTGGACTCGAACCAGGGACCCAATGATTAACAGTCATTTGCTCTACCGACTGAGCTATCGCGGAACTGAACTTCGGTACTACTTTCCGATTTGCTACTCCGAAGACTGTGTTCGCTTCGGACTCTTGAGCTTCGCTGCTTTCGCGTTGTAGCTGCTGAGGCCGGCTATTCTACATTCTTCGTTTTGCTTGTCAACCACTTTTTTTCATTCAACTTACTGATTTGTAAGTTGTTTTGCGACCATCGTTACTGCTGATGATTCGCTTAGTGCCTGACAACGCGGCGTATATTAGGGGCACTCGTTTTTTGATGCAAGCAAAAATTTCAAAAATTTCAGCGGGTTATCCAGACAGGCTGGGAAAGCCCGAATTTGCTGGGGCGGTGCCGGCTTCTTCGCGGGTGAACCCGCTCCTACAGGGTTGTGCGCAGGCTTCAAGGCTGCAGGTAAACGTATGACCCGCTAACAGGCCAGCGCAGACAGCCAGGCAAAAAAAGCCCCGCAAACGCGGGGCTCATGGTGAAGCAGGTCAGCCAAAGACGATTTCGTCGCCTTCCACCTTGGCAGTGATCGCGGTACCCGGCATGAACTTGCCTGCCAGGATCAATTGCGCCAGCGGGTTTTCGATCCAGCGCTGGATCGCCCGTTTCAGCGGGCGGGCACCGTAGACAGGGTCGTAACCCACGGCGATCAGCTTGTCCAACGCTTCCGGGCTCAGGCTCAGCGACAACTCGCGCTCCAGCAGGCGGCTGCGCAGGCGGCCCAGCTGTATCTCGGTAATGCCGGCAATTTGCTCGCGGCCCAGCGGCTCGAACACCACCACTTCGTCGATACGGTTGATGAACTCCGGACGGAAGTGCGCCCCTACTGCATCCATCACTGCCGCACGCTGTGCCTCGCGATCGCCGACCAGCTCCTGGATCTGTGCCGAGCCCAGGTTGGAGGTCATCACGATCACCGTATTACGGAAGTCCACGGTGCGCCCGTGGCTGTCGGTCAGGCGGCCATCTTCCAGCACCTGCAGCAACACGTTGAATACATCCGGGTGAGCTTTCTCCACCTCGTCCAGCAGCACCACCGAGTAGGGCTTGCGCCGTACCGCCTCGGTCAGGTAACCGCCCTCTTCGTACCCTACGTACCCGGGTGGCGCACCAATCAGGCGAGCCACGGAGTGTTTCTCCATGAACTCGGACATGTCGATGCGGACCATGGCCTCTTCGGTGTCGAACAGGAACTCGGCCAGTGCCTTGCACAGCTCGGTCTTGCCCACACCGGTAGGGCCCAGGAACAGGAACGAACCACTTGGCCGGTTGGGGTCGGACAACCCGGCACGTGAGCGGCGCACGGCGTTGGCCACGGCGGTTACCGCTTCGCCCTGCCCGATCACGCGCTGGTGCAGCAACGCTTCCATTTTCAGCAGTTTTTCGCGCTCACCCTCCAGCATCTTGGATACCGGAATACCGGTCCACTTCGACACCACCTCGGCAATCTCTTCCTCGGTCACCTTGTTGCGCAGCAACTGGTTCTCGGTCTTGCCGTGCTGGTCGACCATCTGCAGGCTGCGCTCCAGGTCCGGGATTACCCCGTACTGCAGCTCGGCCATGCGGCTCAGGTCGCCCTTGCGGCGGGCAGCTTCCAGCTCCTGGCGGGCCTGCTCGATCTTTTGCTGGATCTGCGCCGAGCCCTGTACTTCGGCTTTCTCCGAAGCCCAGATTTCTTCCAGGTCGGAGTACTCGCGCTCCAGCCGTTCGATTTCTTCGGTCAGCTTCTCCAGGCGCTTCTTCGCTGCCTCGTCTTCTTCCTTCTTCAGCGCCTGCGATTCCACTTTCAACTGGATCAGCCGGCGATCGAGGCGGTCGAGCACTTCCGGCTTGGAGTCGATCTCCATGCGGATGCGGCTGGCCGCTTCGTCGATCAGGTCAATGGCCTTGTCCGGCAACTGACGGTCGGTGATGTAGCGGTGGCTGAGTTTGGCCGCAGCGATAATGGCACCGTCGGTGATGGCCACCTTGTGGTGCACTTCGTAGCGTTCTTTCAGGCCACGCAGGATGGCGATGGTGTCTTCTTCGCTCGGTTCCTCTACCAGCACTTTCTGGAAGCGGCGCTCCAGGGCGGCGTCTTTCTCGATGAACTGGCGGTACTCGTTCAGCGTAGTGGCGCCCACGCAGTGCAGTTCGCCACGGGCCAGGGCCGGCTTGAGCATGTTGCCTGCGTCCATGGCACCCTCGCCCTTGCCGGCGCCAACCATGGTGTGCAGTTCGTCGATGAACAGAATGATCTGGCCTTCCTGCTTGGACAGCTCGTTCAGCAGCCCTTTCAGGCGCTCCTCGAACTCACCGCGGTACTTGGCACCCGCAATCAGCGCGCCCATGTCCAGCGCCAGCAGGCGTTTGCCTTTCAGGCCGTCGGGCACTTCGCCATTGATGATGCGCTGGGCCAGGCCCTCGGCGATGGCGGTCTTGCCCACGCCGGGTTCGCCGATCAGCACCGGGTTGTTCTTGGTACGGCGTTGCAGCACCTGCACCGTACGGCGGATTTCGTCGTCGCGGCCAATGACCGGGTCCAGCTTGCCTTCTTCGGCACGCTTGGTGAGGTCGACGGTGTACTTGTCCAGCGCCTGGCGTGACTCTTCGGCGTTGGCGTCATTCACCGCCGCGCCACCGCGCAGGTTGTTGATGGCATTTTCCAGGGCCTTTTTGCTGACACCCTGGCTGAGCAGCAACTTGCCCAGCTTGCTGTTCTCGTCCATGGCGGCCAGCAACACCAGCTCGCTGGAAATGAACTGGTCGCCCTTTTGCTGGGCCAGGCGGTCGGCCTGGTTGAGCAGGCGCGCCAGGTCCTGCGACATGTTCACGTCGCCGGTGGGGTTCTGGATTTTCGGCAGCTGGTCGAGTTCTTTCACCAGTGCCTGGCGCAGGCTACTGATATCGAAGCCCACTTGCATCAGCAGTGGCTTGATCGAGCCGCCCTGCTGTTCGAGCAATGCCTGCAACAGGTGCACGGGCTCGATGGCAGGGTGGTCCATGCCTACGGCCAGGGATTGGGCATCGGATATTGCAAGTTGCAGCTTGCTGGTCAAACGGTCTATTCGCATGGTGTACCTTCCTTTAAAGGGCAGGTCGGAGCGATGGACAGCGCCTGTTTATAAAGAAACCTGCCTGAGATGCCTTTATAGATAAGGCTGATTCTGGAAGATTCAAGCGTAGCGGGGTTGACCGGGATCAACGGGTTGGATTAGCGCTTGGGGCAGGCGGTGCCCATCAAGGCTAGAGCGGCTGCAACCACACCAGCGAAGCGAAGCGGCCACCCTGCGGCGTACGGCGGTAGGAGAAAAACCGCTCGTCACTGACCGTGCACCAGCCACCGCCATAAACAGCCGATACCCCACGGGCCGCCAGGCGAATGCGCGCCAATTCGTAGATGTCTGCCATCAGCTTGCCTGGCCGCTCGCCCTCGACAAAAGCCCGGGCGGCTTCAGGGTGCACGGCAGTAAAGGCATCGCGCACTTCCAGCCCCACTTCGAAAGCCTTGGGCCCGATCGCCGGCCCCAGCCACACCAGCACCTCCTGGGGCGCCAGCGCCAGGCGGTCGAGGGTGGCTTCCAGCACGCCACCCGCCAGCCCGCGCCAGCCCGCATGCGCCGCCGCCACGCGGGTGCCCGCACGGTCACAGAACAGTACAGGCAGGCAGTCGGCCGTCATCACGGTGCAGGCAATGCCGGGCTGGCTGGTGCAGCTGGCATCGGCCTCGGCTACCACGGCCGGGTTGGCATCCGCCACCTCCAGCCCATGCACCTGCTTGAGCCAGGCTGGCTGGATGGCGAACTGCTCGCGCAGGCGGCGACGGTTTTCGGCAACCGCGGCAGGGTCATCCCCCACATGGTCACCCAGGTTGAACGTGGCGTAGGGCGGCAGGCTCACACCGCCCTGACGGGTGGTGACACAGGCGCGTACCGAGGCCGGGGCTGGCCAGTCGGGAAACAGCAGCGTCTGCGCCAGGTCACTCATCCGATGAAGCTCTCACGGTCCTGGTTGAGCAGCGACAGCAACCAGACGAAGTCGTCGGGCAGTGGCGACTCCCACTTCATGACTTCACCGGTGATCGGGTGGGCCAGGGCAAGGAACCGCGCGTGCAGCGCCTGGCGCGGGAAGCTTTTCACTGCCTCGACCATGGTTGGGCTGGCAGCCGGCGGAATGCGGAAGCGGCCACCGTAGGTCTGGTCGCCGACCAGCGGAAAGCCCACATGGGCCATGTGCACGCGGATCTGGTGGGTGCGGCCGGTTTCCAGCTTGACCCGTACATGGGTGTGCGAGCGGAAGCGCTTGAGCACCCGGTAGTGGCTGACGGCTGGCTTGCCGCCGTCGGTGACCGCCATGCGCTGGCGCATGCCGCCGTGGCGACCGATCGGGGCGTCGATCTTGCCACCGGCGGTGACCACGCCGATGACGATGCACTCATAAATGCGGCTGACCTTGCGCGCCTGCATCTGCTCGACCAGCTTGGTCTGCGCCTGCAGGGTCTTGGCCACCACCATCAGCCCGGTGGTGTCCTTGTCCAGGCGGTGAACGATACCCGCACGCGGTACGTTGACGATGTCTGGCACGTGGTGCAGCAGCGCATTGAGCAGGGTGCCGCTGGCGTGCCCGGCAGCCGGGTGCACGACCAGCCCGGCGGGCTTGTTGATGACCATGATGTGGTCGTCTTCGTAGACGATATCCAGTTCGATATCTTCTGCTACCCACTCACCCTGGGCTTCCTGTTCGGCCTGCAGGGCAAGCTGGGAGCCACCGTGAACGAGGTCGCGAGGGCGCACGACGGCACCATCGACCGTCAGGCGGCCCTCTTTGATCCACGAAGTTAGCCGCGAACGCGAGTACTCGGCGAACAATTGGGCGGCGACCTGGTCGAGGCGTTGGCCGCCCAATTCGGACGGGACCTCTGCGCTAAGTTGAATGATCTCGGACATGCTCGATTCGGCGGGCGCACAGCCTTTGGTTTCGGCTGCGAGCTTGTGGTTAAATACGGCTTCTTTTGTCCCGGGGTTGGCCGGGGCGCTCATCATAACAGGACGGCACCGCCCAAAACAGCGGCCGTCAAAGGGACGCAAGCCGCCATGCAAGTGAAACACCTGCTGCTGATCGCCATCCTTGGGCTCACCGCGGCCTGTTCCTCGAATAAGGAAGTCATCGACGAGAACCTCAGCGAGGCCGAGCTGTACCAGCAGGCCCAGGCTGATCTGGACAACTCCAGCTACACCAGCGCCGTGAACAAGCTCAAGGCCCTGGAGTCGCGCTACCCGTTCGGCCGTTATGCCGACCAGGCGCAGCTCGAGCTGATCTACGCCAACTACAAGAACGCCGAGCCCGAGGCTGCCAAGTCGGCTGCCGAGCGCTTCATTCGCCTGCACCCGCAGCACCCGAACGTGGACTACGCCTACTACCTCAAGGGCCTGACCTCGTTCGACCAGGACCGTGGCCTGCTGGCGCGCTTCCTGCCGCTGGACATGACCAAGCGTGACCCGGGTGCTGCCCGCGACTCGTACAACGAGTTCGCCCAGCTGACCAGCCGCTTCCCCAACAGCCGCTACGCGCCCGATGCCAAGCAGCGCATGATCTACCTGCGCAACCTGCTGGCGTCGTACGAAATCCACGTGGCCGACTACTACCTGAGCCGCCAGGCTTACGTGGCTGCCGCCAACCGTGGCCGCTACGTGGTCGAGAACTTCCAGGAAACGCCTTCGGTTGGTGACGGCCTGGCCGTAATGGTCGAGTCGTACCAGAAGATGCACCTGGACGAACTGGCCGCCACCAGCCTGGAAACCCTCAAGCTCAACTACCCAGACCACCCAAGCCTGGTCGATGGCGAGTTCCAGCCCAAGCAGACCGAGTCTGACGGCCGCGGCTGGCTGTCCAAGGCCACCCTGGGCCTGATCGAGACCGACACGCCGCTGCCGCCGGGTGAAACCCGCGCCAACCAGGACGTGGTCAAGCAGTTCCAGGACGCGCGCGACGAGATGCCGCAAGAGCTGCTGCCCAAGGATGAAAACGGCGACCCGATCGTGCCCGAGGGCCCGAAAGAGGCCGAGAAAGACCGCTCCTGGTTCAGCTACATGACCTTTGGTCTGTTCGATTGACCGACCGCGGTAAATGAAAGGGAGGCCTTGGGCCTCCCTTTTTTATTGGCTGCATCCTAGACTGTCGGCTTCTTCCATCAACAAGCTGGACACCATGGTTCGCCTACTTTTCTGGATCGCCCTGATCGCCGCCGCGTTCTGGCTGTGGCGCAAATTCAAAATCAGCCAGCAGTCGCGCCCCGACGCCAAGCTCGATGCGCCACTGACGATGGTGCGCTGCGCCCATTGCGGCGTGCACCTGCCCAATGATCGGGCGCTGCAGCAGGGCAACGAGTGGTATTGCAGCCAGGCCCACCTGCAGCAAGGTCCTGGCCGCCAAGGCTGAACAAAGATCCCTGTGGGAGCAGGTTTACCCGCACCCACAGGGGCTGCAGTCCATACACCTCTTCACATATCCCTCCCCGACCCTTTCACACCAAATACGACCCCTCCCCCACCTCCAGCATTGACCGACCTCGGCAAAATTCGCTAAATCCTATTTATCCGCATAAATATGAAAAATAGCGAAATGCTCAAACCCAAACGCAAGCGCCAAAAGCTGTCGGATGTGATCGTCGAATCGGTCAAGCGCTCGATCGTCACCGAAGCGCTGCACCCCGGCGACCGCCTGCCCACCGAGCGTGAACTGATGGAACACTTCGAGTGCTCCAAGGGCACTGCCCGCGAGGCACTCAAGGCTCTTGAGGTCGAAGGCCTGGTCAGCACCCGCACCGGCCCTGCCGGTGGTGCCTACCTGGCCGAGGTCGGCACCGAGCCCGCCAGCCGAGCGCTGCGCAACTACCTGCACTTTCAGCACCTGGACGGCGAGCAGGTGTACCAGTTGCGCAAAGTCATCGAGGTCGAGTTGGCAGTGTCGGTAATGGGCCAGCTGAGCGAAGCGGACTATGCCGCGCTTGAGGCCAACATCGATTTCTGCAGTGCGCCGGAAGACAGCGAAGAGGGCCAGCGCGAACAGCGCCTGGCGGAGCTGGAGTTCCACACCCTGCTGGCCCATCGCTGCCCCAACCCGTTGCTGCGCTTCATGGCGGTGTTCCTCAACGACCTGCTGCGCGACCTGGTGGTGCTGAAAAAGGCCTACCTGCCCAAGCGCCAGCAGTTCGCCGCAGCCAACATCGACTACCACAAACAACTGCTGAGCGCCCTGCGCGCCAGTGACGAGCCCAGCGTACGCCGGCTGATGCACGAGCACATGTGCGACGCCGAACACCACATGACCGCACTGGAGGGCGAGGTCGCCCGCCACTTCCTGCTGGAGTTCAACCACCACCACTGATCCGCCTGGAAAGAGGCCTGCTCACAGGCCCGGCCGTACCCGCTTTGTCATTGCCACTCCTGCCTAATAACCACAACCAAGGAGTTACCCATGCAAAGACGTACCCTGCTCAAGGCAGGCCTTGCCCTGGGTGCCTTCGGTAGCCTCCCCTTGGGAGCACACCGGGCATTCGCCGATCAACCGTTGACCTTCTATGGGCTCAAGTCCATGTCGGGTGCCTTCGCCAGCTACGGCAAGTACGCCGACATGGGCTCGCGCCTGGCCATCGCCGAATACCCGCAGTTGCTGGGGCGCCCGCTCAAGTACAAAGTCATCGACACCGAAGGCAACGCCGGTAAGGCCGTGCGCAAGGTACAGGAAGC
The DNA here is from genome assembly GCF_007633355.1 of Pseudomonas sp. BJP69. NCBI lineage: Bacteria > Pseudomonadati > Pseudomonadota > Gammaproteobacteria > Pseudomonadales > Pseudomonadaceae > Pseudomonas > Pseudomonas sp. BJP69. Next base: position 672,029 of record NZ_CP041933.1, on the reverse strand, counting down.
CATTGGCCAGGATGGCGCCCGCTTCTTCCAGGGCTGCACCTTGTCGTCTTCGGCGCTGGCGGTTTCCAAGGAAATACACAAGGCCGGTGGCGTGTTCATGACCCCGGTGGGCGCCGACGAAATCACCGGCAAGGACTGCAACGCCTCGACCTTCCGCTGGTCGGTGCCGACCTACGGCGCCATCCGCGAAACCCTGGTGCCGATGATTCGCCAACTCCCGCAGGCCAAGCGCTGGTACACCATCACCCCGCAATACGTGTTCGGCGACGCGCTGCTGGACAACGCCCGCAAAGTCTTCGCCGAGCAGGGCGTGGAACATATCGGCAACAGCTATCACTCGCTGCAAGAGCAGGAATTCTCGGGTTACCTCACCAATGCCATCGCGGCCAAACCCGACGTGCTGGTGCTGCTCAACTTCGGCAGCCAGGCCTCCAACGCGCTGCGCCAGGCGGTCAACTTCGGCATCAAGGACCGTATGAAAGTGCTGATGGTGTGGTCAGCCGGCCTCGACCAGTTCCAGGAGCTGGGCAGCGACGTGCTCGAAGGCGTGTACCTGGGCGCGCAGTACTGGCACCAGGTGGATACGCCGCTGAACCAGCAACTGGTTGCCGCCACCCGCAAGGCCTACGGCATCAACCCCAACTACCCGCTGGCCGCCGACTACATCGGCACCAAGGTCATGCTCGAAGCCATCGTCAAGGCCGGCAGCCTGGACGGTGCCGCCGTCTCTGCAGCACTGCAGGGCATGCGTTTCCAGGGGCCGACCGGCGACGAGCTGATCCGCCCGAGCGACCACCAGGTGCTCAAGGATTACTACCTGCTGCGCGGCAAGCCCCAAGGGCAGATGCGCGACGAAGACGACCTGGCCGAAGTCATCAGCTCGGGCCGCTCGTTCGTCGAGCCCGACCACACCGGTTGCGCCTTGGCCTGAAGCCGCGGCGTTAGTCACTCACACTCGTACAGGCAGCCGCGCCGCGCGCTGTCGAGGGCACGCTCATGCTCGATTTGTACCTGTTCCAACTGCTCAACGGCCTGGGCCTGGGGATGATCTACTTCCTCATCGCCGTAGGCCTGACGATCATTTTCGGCTTGCTCAACTTCGTCAACTTCGCCCATGGTGCGTTCTTTCTGCTTGGCGCCTACCTGTGCTACACCGCCGTGGCCATCACCGGCAGCTTCTGGCTGGCGCTGCTGATCGCCCCTCTGGTGGTGGCCGCCCTGGCCTGGGCGGTCGAGCGCCTGCTGATCAAACGCATTTATCACCTGCCACACACGTTCCAGATCCTCGTCACCCTTGGCATCGCCCTGATCATCCAGGAAGCCTCGGTGCTGATCTGGGGCCCGGTAGGCAAGAACATCGCCGTGCCGCCCGAGCTGCGCGGGGTGTTGATCCTGGGTGACTTCATCTACCCGTACTACCGCCTGTTCCTGATCGGTTTCGCCGCACTGATCGGCGTTGGCCTGTGGCTGCTACTGGAACGCACCCGCTTCGGCGCCCTGGTGCGGGCCGGCAGCGAGAGCACCGAAACCGTGTCGCTGCTGGGTACCAATATCTTCCGCCTGTTCTCCCTGACATTCGCCCTGGGCGTAGGCCTGGCCGGCGTGGCTGGTGTGCTGTTCGCGCCGCTGCGCGGTGCCCAGCCCTTCGTCGGCCCGGAAATCCTCGGCATCGCCTTCGTGGTGGTGGTGATCGGCGGCATGGGCTCGTTTGGCGGTGCGCTGGTCGGCGGCCTGTTGGTGGGTGTGGTGCAAAGCATGATGACCAGCCTGTGGCCACAAGGCGCCAGCCTGATGATCTACGGCGCCATGGCGGCGGTGATCCTGGTGCGTCCGTATGGCCTGTTCGGGAGAGCCTGAGATGAGTGAAAAAAACCCTTTGCCAGTCGCCAGGGGCCGTGCCCCGGCACTGCTGTTGCTGGTAGTCGCCAGCCTGGTGGCGCTGCCGTTGCTGCTGCCATCGGCCACCCTGGCCACTGAAATCCTGATCTTTGCCCTGGCCGCGCTGGCCTGCAACCTGTTGCTGGGCTACACCGGCCTGCTGTCGTTCGGCCAAGGCATCTTCTTTGGTGTGGGCGCCTATGGCGCGGCATTGCTGATGATCCACCTGCAGTGGGGCATGTTCGCCGCGCTGCTTGGCGCCGCTGTATTCGGCGCCTTCCTCGCGCTGCTGGTGGGCGCCCTGGCCATACGCCGCACGGGCATCTACTTCGTCATGCTGACCTTGGCCTTCAGCCAGATGGCCTACTTCCTGGCCTATACCCTCAGTGGCTGGACCGGCGGCGACAACGGCCTGCTCGATGTACCACGGCCGAACATCGAGATCGCCGGCCATGTGCTGGTCGACCTGGCCGACCCGCGGCACTTCTATGTGTTTGTCGCCGTGCTGTTCCTGCTGATCTTCGCCGGCGCCCTGCGGGTCATTCGCTCGCCGTTCGGCAGCACCCTGCTGGCCATCCGCGAGAACGAGACCCGCGCTGCTGCCATCGGCTATGACACCCGCCATTTCAAGATCCTGGTGTTCATGCTGTCGGGCGCCATCACCGGGATTGCCGGGGCGCTGTACGCCATGCTGCTGCATTTTGCGCCGCTGTCGAACATCGACCTGATGATGAGCGAGAACATTCTGATCATGACCATTGTCGGCGGTACCGGCTCGCTGTTCGGCTCGCTGCTGGGGGCCGGTGCCATCGTGCTGTTGGGCGATGTGCTGTCCGAACTGTGGTCACGCTGGCTGATGCTGCTTGGGGTAATCCTGATCCTGGTCGTGGTGTTCATGCGCGGTGGCCTGTGGGGCGGCCTGGCCGAACTGGCCAAGCGCCTGCTCGCTAGCCGTGCCCCCCATGACAAACCCCAGGCCAAGACCAAGGAGACCTTGTGATGAGCGACTACCTCCTGCAAACCCGCCAGCTGGAGTTGGCATACGGGCCGTTCAAGGCGGTCGCGGGCGTGGACCTCAACGTGCGCGCCGGCACCATTCACACCGTTATCGGGCCCAACGGCGCCGGCAAGACCAGCCTGTTCCACTGCCTGACCGGTGAGCGCCAGGCCACCGCCGGCAAGATCCTGTTCAATGGCCAGGACATCGTCCGCAAGCCGTCCCACGGCCGTGTGGCACTGGGCATGGCGCGTTCGTTTCAGCTCACCAGCCTGTTCCAGAACCTGTCGGTACGCGAGAACCTGCGCCTGGCGGCCCAGGGCCGCGATGGCCTGGGCGCGCTGAACTTCTGGCGTAGCGTCGAGCACAAGCGCAGCCACTGGGACACCGCCGACCAGGTACTGGAGCGCCTGCAGCTGACTGGCCGCGCCAACACCCTCGCCGGCGAGCTTTCGCACGGCCAGCAACGGGTGCTGGAAGTGGGCATGTCCATCTGCGCCAAGCCGACCCTGCTGATGCTCGACGAACCCACCTCGGGCATGGGCATTGATGACATCCCGGTCATGACCGACCTGATCAGCGACCTGGGCCGTGACCATACCGTGCTGTTGATCGAGCACAACATGAGCATCGTCATGTCGATCAGCCAGCGCATCACGGTAATGAGCCACGGCCAGATCCTGGTCGAGGGTACCCCTGAACAGGTGCGCAACGACGAACGCGTGCGCACTGCCTACCTTGGTGAGGCCGCCTGATGCTCAACGTCGATTCGATCCATTCCTACTACGACAAGAGCCATGTGCTCGAAGGCGTCTCGCTCAAGGTCGAGGCTGGCGAACTGGTCACACTGCTTGGGCGCAACGGTGCCGGCAAGACCACCACCTTGCGCAGCATTCTTGGCATCGTTCGCCCTCGGCAGGGGCAGATCAGCTTCAACGGCCAACAGTTGGTCGGCCGTGAAATCTTCGACATTGCCCGGCTGGGCATTGCTTTGGTGCCAGAGCACCGCGGCATTTTCCGCCAGCTCAGTGTCGAGGAGAACCTGAAGATCGCCGTGCGCAAGACCAGCCGCTGGCAGCTGGAGGACGTGTACAGCATGTTTCCGCGGCTGAAGGAGCGGCGCCGTAACGGTGGCTTCGCGCTGTCCGGTGGCGAGCAGCAGATGCTGGCCATCGCCCGCGCCCTGCTCAACGGGCCCAAGCTGCTGATCCTCGATGAACCGACTGAAGGTCTGGCGCCGGTGATTGTCGACGAGCTGGTGAAGATTCTGCGGCGCATCAAGGACGAAGGGCTGTCGATCCTGCTGGTGGAGCAGAACCTGATGGTCTGCGATGCCCTTGCAGACCGCCACTACGTGCTGGAGCAGGGGCGGGTTGCCTACCAGGGCAGCGCAGCGCAGTTCCGTGAGGACCCGAGTATCAAGAACCGTTATCTGGCCCTGAGTGCCTGACCCAGGCCTGCTTTTCTGTACCGGCCTCTTCTGAGGACTACGCAGGACCTGTGGGAGCGGGCAAGCCCGCGAAGAGGCCGGTACCAGCAACCCAATACTTTCAGGAGAGATGAACCATGAACACCCGCATCGATCCCCCGCAGCACCTGCTTGCCCAAGGCCCGCTGGTCAGCCGCGAACGCCTCTGGCAATCGCTGATGGACCTGGCCCGGCTCGGCGCCACCGCCAAGGGCGGCGTGTGCCGCCTGGCCCTGACCGACCTTGACCGCCAGGCCCGCGACCTGTTCGTACGCTGGTGCGAAGAAGCCGGCTGCACCGTCAGCGTCGACGCCATCGGCAACATTTTTGCCCGCCGCCCCGGCCGCAACCCGGCCCTGCCGCCGGTCATGACCGGCAGCCACATCGACACCCAGCCCACCGGTGGCAAGTTCGATGGCTGCTACGGGGTCATGGCCGGCCTGGAAGTCATGCGTACCCTCAACGACTTGAAGCTGACCACCGAAGCCCCACTGGAAGTGGTGGTGTGGACCAATGAAGAAGGCTCGCGCTTTCCACCGTGCATGATGGGTTCTGGGGTATTCGCCGGTAAGTTCGACCTGCAGCAGACCCTGGACAAGGTCGATGACCAGGGCCTGTCGGTGGGGGCCGAGCTGCAGCGCATCGGCTATGCCGGCCCGCGCGTACCTACCGGGCATGCCGTGGGTGCCTACTTCGAAGCGCATATCGAGCAAGGCCCGATACTGGAAGACCAGCGCATGACCATCGGCGTGGTACAGGGCTGCCTGGGGCAGAAATGGTTCGACCTGGTGCTGACCGGTGTAGAAGCACATGCAGGCCCCACCCCCATGCACTTGCGCAAGGATGCGCTGGTCGGTGCCGCCGAGGTCGTGGCTGCGGTCAACCGTGTTGCCCACGCCCACCAGCCGCATGCCTGCGGCACGGTAGGCTGCCTGACCCTGCACCCGGGCTCGCGCAACGTCATCCCCGGCCAGGTGCACATGACCATCGACCTGCGCCATCTCGACCCAGAGCACCTCGCCGCCATGGTCAGTGAAGTGCGCACGGCCATCGAAACCAGCGCAACGGCACACGGCCTTGCCTGGCAGCTCACCCCGACGGCCGACTTCCCGCCGTTGTACTTCGCCGAGCAGTGCGTGGATGCCGTGCGCCAAGGGGCGCGTGCGCTGGGCCTGAGCCACATGGATATTGTCAGTGGTGCCGGCCACGATGCGATTTTCCTCGCCGAGCTGGGCCCGGCCGGGATGATATTCGTACCGTGCGAAGGCGGCATCAGCCACAACGAAATCGAAAATGCCGCGCCGCAGGACCTGGCAGATGGTTGCGACGTATTGCTGCGCGCCATGTTCCAGGCCGCCAACCCAGGAGCCCGCTGAAATGCCTCAGAAAACCGCGATTGGCGAGTTCACCGCTGCCGAACTGCTCGAACTGTACCAGCGCCGCCAGTTGTCGCCTGTGGAGGTGGTCGACGATGTACTGGCGCGCATCGACCGGCACAACCCGGCGGTCAACGCCTATTGCCACGTCGACGGCGAAGGCGCCCGTGCCGCTGCCCGGGCCAGCGAACAACGCTGGCAACGGGGCGAGCCTTGTGGCCGGCTCGATGGCCTACCCGCCTCGATCAAGGACCTGACCCTGACCCGTGGCATGCCTACCCGCAAAGGGTCCCGCACCACGGCCGCGGCCGGGCCATGGGAGGTCGATGCCCCGTTCAGCGCCTTCATGCGTGAGGCCGGTGCAGTCCTGATGGGCAAGACCACTACTCCCGAGTTCGGCTGGAAGGGCGTAACCGACAACCCGCTGTACGGCATCACCCGTAACCCCTGGAACACACGGCTGACTGCCGGTGGCTCGTCGGGTGGTGCCGCCGCCGCTGCCGCATTGAACCTGGGCGTACTGCACCAGGGCAGCGATGCCGGGGGCTCTATCCGCATACCCTGCGCCTTTACCGGCACCTTCGGCATCAAGCCAACGTTTGGCTATGTGCCGCAATGGCCGGCCAGTGCCATGACCGTACTGTCGCACCTGGGGCCGATGACGCGCACGGTGGACGACGCGGTGCTGATGCTCGACTGTGTCGCCCGCCCCGATCCACGTGACGGGCTGGCCGGTGCGCCACGACAGGCTCCGTGGCTGGGCCAGCAGCAAGACCTGAACGGTCTGCGCATCGCCTACAGTGCCAATTTTGGTTACGTGCAGGTCGACCCGCAGATTGAGGCGCTGGTGGCGCAAGCGGTACAGCGCCTGGCTCGGCTGGGAGCGCAGGTCGAAGAAGTGGACCCCGGCTTCAGCGACCCGCTGGAAACGTTCAATACCCTGTGGTTTGCCGGTGCAGCGCGGCTGGCCAGTGCGTTGAGCGATGAGCAGCGAGCGCTGCTTGACCCTGGGCTGCGCTGGATTGCCGAACAGGGGGCTCGCATCAGCCTGAGCCAGTACACCCAAGCACTGGAGGCGCGGGCGGAGTTGATTGCGAAGATGAACGCCTTCCACCAGCGCTATGACGTGCTGGTTTCGCCGATGCTGCCGCTGGTGGCGTTCGAGGCCGGGCACAACGTACCGCCTGGGTCGGGGATGGCGCAATGGATGGAATGGACGCCGTTCAGCTACCCCTTCAACCTGACCCAACAACCAGCAGCGTCAGTGCCTTGCGGGTTCACCCGCGAAGGCTTGCCGGTGGGGCTTCAGGTCGTGGCCGGGCGCTTTGCCGATGATCAGGTGCTGCGGGTGTGCAAGGTGTATGAGCAGCATTACCCGAGCCGGCATTTACAGGCGCCGATTACAGGCTGATAACCCTACCGGCCTTCCCTGCCTTATCGCAGGCAAGCCAGCCCCCACAGGGATCGCCGTAGGGCTGACAGGTGTTTGTCACAAGATATGCAGCGCCTGTGAGATCGAGCGCCGCCCGCGCGGCGCATCGCGAGCTGCGCTCGCTCCTACGTTTGTTTCGGGCCAATTATTCCTGTGGGATTCGCGCGCGAACGCCTTGGTGCATGCCTCAATATCGCGCCGTACAAACAAGGCGGCCGCGCGCGCCTGTCACAGGCGTTACTGGCCCGAAACAAACGTAGGAGCGAGCGCAGCTCGCGATGCGCCGCGCGGGCGGCGCTCGATCTCACAGGCGCTGAAGATGCTCCGGCTACCCTTGCCAGGAACCATAGAATCTCCCACAGGGTGGACTGCCCCCAAGAAATTGGATTGGTGTCCAACTTATTGGGGGCAGTCCATTTGTGGGAGCTGGCTTGCCTGCGATAGGGCCGCACAGCGGCCCCGGTATTCTCAGCCCAAACGCCCCGCTGGGGCATAGGGCGCCGGGTCGATGATCGGTTCGGCACCGGTCAGCAAATCGGTAAACAGCTGGCACGAAGCCGGCGCCAGCACCAACCCGTTCCGGTAGTGCCCGCAGTTCAACCACAACCCCGCATGCCCCGGCACCGGCCCGATATACGGAATGCCCTCAGGCGACCCCGGCCGCAGCCCGGCCCAGTGCGCCACCACGGTGGCCCCTTCCAGCTCGGGCAACAACTCCACCGCCGAAGCCTTCAGGCTCTGCAGTGCATCCCCGGTCGGGGTCTTGTCATACCCGGCATGCTCAAGCGTACTGCCCACCAGAATGTGCCCATCACGCCGCGGGATCGCATAGCGCCCTTTGGCCAGCACCATGCTCGGCAGGAAGTCTTCGGCACATTTGAACAGAATCATCTGGCCCTTCACTGGCTCCACCGGCAGCGCCAGGCCAAGCGTACGCAACAGGTCGCCACTCCAGGCGCCAGCACTGAGCACCACCTCATCCGCCGCCAGCACACCGTCGGCCGTCTGCACCCCGGTCACACGCCCGCCTTGCTGGACGAAACCGGTGATCTGGCAGTGCTCGCGCAAAGTCACGTTCGGCATTGCCAGCAACGCCGCCTTCAGCGATTTCACCAGGCGCGGGTTGCGCACATTGGCCACGCCCGCCATGTAGATGGCGCGCTTGAAACCCGGGCCCAGTACCGGCACCGCGTCATAGGCTGCCGAGATATCCACCGCACGCAACGGCCGCTGGTGGCGCTCGGCCCAGGCCAGCGCTTGAGCTTCGTCATCCAGGTCCAGCCAGTACAGGCCAGTGGTGTGCACTTCGGGGTCGACACCGGTGCTGGCGAACAAGCGTTCGCCCAGCTGCGGATAAAAGTCCTGTGACCAGTGCGCCAGGGCAGTCACTGCCGGGCTGTAGCGCCACGGGTACAGCGGCGAAACGATGCCGCCACCGGCCCACGACGACTCACGGCCGACCTCGCCCTGATCGCACACCACCACATGGCCGACCTTGGCCGCCAGGTTGAACGCCGTCAACAGGCCGATCACCCCGCCGCCAACCACCACTACTTGCTTGCTCATCTGTCGATCCAACACCTGAAGTAAAACCGCGATGCGCCGGGCACCATTCAACCTTCAGCTCCCCCAGCAGTGCGCGCTGTGCTCAACGGCACCTGGGTTGCGCTGCACCCCTGCCTGGTCCAGCTGGAAGTCGCCACAGCCATCCTGCGCCATCAGCCCATGCGGCAAGCGCCGGGCGCGCAGCGTGAAGGTCTCGCTGTCGCGTTGCGCCTGCAGGCTGTAATGGCGGGTGCCGCCGGGCAGCGCCGGGTCGCCCTCGGCGTATTGGCCAGTGCGTACGCGGTGGCGCTCCAGGCGCAGGGCGGCATCGTGCAGCAGGCCAACCACTTCGCTGCGCGCGGCTCGCCGAAGCTGGTCGCTGTAACTGGGGTAGGCAATGGCTGCCAGAATGCCGGTCACGGCCAGGACAATCAACAACTCCATCAGGCTCAAACCTTGCTGCATGTCAGTCTCCTCTCAGTCTCTGTCGCCAAGTGATGCGCTGGAATGTGCCGTCGGCTGCGGCGTAGACCGCCTCCAGTACATGCCTGGATTGGCTTCGCTTGCTGACGGCAGTAATGCGCAACAGGGTGACCGCCTGCCCTTCGGGCACGTGCGCAGCACGCTGGCTGATGCCCAGGTTCTGTAGCTGGAAATAGCCGGTCGGGGTGGCTTGCCACTGGCCAGCCAGGTCGTGTGGCTGTGGTGGCGGCAGGCAGGCATTGCACGAGGGCGGCGGCGGGCTCCGTTGCAGCTTGTGCACCCCGGCCTGCAAGGCGGCCTCGGCCTCCTCAAATGCGCGCAGGCCGTCGCTCAGGTAACCATTCATACGCGTTTCGACCAGCGCGTCGCGCAGCGCTGATGCGGCCAGCAGGCCTAGCAGCAGGTTCAGGACCAAGGCCAACAGCAGCACCACACCTCGCTGGCGGCTCATGAAGCCGGTACCGGGTTGCGCAATGCCACGCTCAACGCGTGGTGCTGCTCAAGTTGCAGTGTGGGCTCATACAAGGTCAGCTGAATATCCACCCGCTCACCGGCAACCTGCACGATGCGCAGCTCCCGCACGTGCTCGACCAGCGGCTGATTGTTGCCCCGGCGCTTGAAATATAGCCTGCCGCCGCTGTGCGCATAATGGTGATGGCTGATGGGCACCGCCATCTGTGTGGCGCTAGCCTGTGCCCGGCGGCTCAGCACCTTGACCTCGTCGATACAGTTGGTCAGCAAGGTCCAGTCCGGGTCGCCGGTATGCCCCGGCAACTCGGCGACCATCAGGCTCAAGCTGGACGGCCCCAGCTCCATTGGCCGGGCGAAGCCAGGCGGCACAGCCTGGGCCGGAAAGTCGCCAGGTTTCAGGCGCAAACAGCCAAACATGCCCGCCATGCGAATATCCTGGGCCATGCGCAGCAGCGCCTGGCGCGCCTCCCCTTGCATGCGCAGCGCGGTGCCTTGCAGCCGCCAGGCTTGGTGCACAGAGGCGAATAGCTGGCTGGCCGCCACCAGCACCATCAACCCGATGGTCAGCGCCAGCAGCAACTCAAGCAAACCAGCACCCGTTTGCCGGCGCCTCATCGCCGTGCCCTTTCAAGCTCACTGTGTGCCGCCATTGCCGCCTGCCCATCGCGTCGCGCACTGTCTGTGGCTTGCAAGGCCTGCAGTTGCAGCCCCGCAGCGGCGAACATGCCCACGGCCACGACCACCACCGCCAACAACACCTCCAGCAGCGTCATGCCCTTTTGCCATGCGTGCATCCCTGCACCTCCTGCGATTTTTCCCGCTATTGCCTTCAACTTGAGCGACTGGAACTCCTGGCCAGCCACCGAGAAGCTATTAGCGAAGCACTTCCTGGGAGGAATGCACGGTGAAGCAACGTGGGGTAACACTGATACAGATGTTGTCGGCCTTGGCTGTGGCGACGTTGCTGACGCAGATCGGCCTACCGGCCTACGCCAGGATGAGCGATGACCTGCAGCGGGCGGCGGTGGCGCGCGACTTGGCCCAGGCACTGCGTAGCGCCCGTAGCCACGCGCTGTTGCAGGGGCAACCGGTGCTGGTGCAGGCGCTGGATGGCAATTGGGGAAATGGTTGGCGTGTAGCCCTGGAGCACAACCGGCAGGTACTGCGTGAGCAGCGCCTGGCCAGGCCGCTGGTAATCGTCGGCAACAGCGACGAACAGTTCAAGTTCAGTGCCCTGGGTGTGCCAATGAAGCTGGGCAACGGCTGGTTCGCCATCACCCTGGAGGTGTGCGAGCGCTCGGCGGCCAGCAGCCGCCACCAAGTGGTGATGGCCTCTTCAGGGAGGGTCAACTTGCTGGCTGAGCACCGCGACAATCAGCGCTGCCCCGGCTAACGCGCTTATCGAGCAGCCTTGCGTCGCGCAAGGCCGCTCGTGCACCTAAGCCCCGGCCGGTCAGATCAGCGAGCGAACCCGCAGCTCTTTGGGCATCGAGAACGTGATGTTCTCTTCCCGCCCATCCAGCTCTTCAGCGCCGGTAGCACCCCAGGCCTTGAGCTGTTCGATCACACCACGCACCAGCACTTCCGGGGCCGACGCACCGGCGGTGATGCCGATACGCGCAGCCTGGTCGAACCAGCCGCGTTGCAGGTCCTCGGCGCCATCGATCAGGTAGGCCGGGGTGCCCATGCGCTCGGCCAGCTCGCGCAGCCGGTTGGAGTTGGAACTGTTCGGGCTGCCAACCACCAGCACTACGTCACTTTCATCGGCCAGTTGCTTGACGGCGTCCTGGCGGTTTTGCGTGGCGTAGCAAATGTCGTCCTTGCGCGGGCCACCAATGTTCGGGAAGCGCGCACGCAGGGCGTCGATCACACGGCTGGTGTCATCCATCGACAGGGTGGTCTGGGTGACGAAAGCCAGGTGGTCCGGGTCGCGCACCTGCAGCTTGGCCACGTCTTCCTCGTCTTCGACAAGGTAGATGGCGCCACCGTTGCTGGGGTCGTACTGGCCCATGGTGCCTTCGACTTCCGGGTGCCCTTCGTGGCCGATGAGAATGCACTCACGGCCATCGCGGCTGTACTTGGCGACTTCGATATGCACCTTGGTCACCAGTGGGCAAGTGGCATCGAACACTTTCAGGCCACGGCCAGCAGCTTCCTGGCGCACAGCCTGGGAAACACCGTGGGCACTGAAGATGACGATGACATCATCCGGCACCTGGTCCAGCTCCTCGACGAAGACGGCGCCACGGTTGCGCAGGTCTTCGACGACGAACTTGTTGTGCACCACTTCATGGCGCACGTAGATCGGCGGGCCGAAGACTTCCAGCGCGCGGTTGACGATCTCGATCGCCCGGTCGACCCCCGCGCAGAAGCCGCGAGGGTTGGCGAGTTTGATTTGCATGCTCGGCTCCAGGCTTACAGGGCCTTCACCTCGAGGATCTCCACCTCGAAGGTCAGGGTCTTGCCAGCCAGTGGGTGATTGAAGTCGATGGTCACCTGGTCGTCGTCGAACGCTTTGACCACCCCTGGCAGTTCGGCGTTGGCGGCGTCGTTGAAGATGATCAACAGCCCGTCGGACAGCTCCATGCCTTCGAAGTTGGACCGCGGCATGACTTGCACGTTTTGCGGGTTGGGCTGGCCGAAGGCATTTTCTGGCGCAACCTGCAGCGTACGCTTGTCACCGGCCTTGAAGCCGAACAGGGCGTTCTCGAAGCCCGGCAACAGGTTGCCATCGCCGACCTTGAAGGTTGCCGGGGCCTTGTCGAACGTGCTGTCTACGGTGTCGCCGTTTTCCAGGTGCAGCGCGAAGTGCAGGGTGACTTCGGTGTTCTGGCCGATACGGGTGTCAGTCATGGACCGGATCCTCGGACTTCTTGCTCTTGAACATATCCAGCGCCAGCATTACCGCACCAACGGTGATGGCGCTGTCGGCCACGTTGAAAGCCGGGAAGTAATGGCGGTTCTGCCAGTGCACCAGGATGAAGTCGACCACATGGCCCAGCACGATGCGATCGTACAGGTTGCCGATCGCCCCACCGAGCACCAGCGCCAGCGCCACGGCCAGCCAGGTTTCATTGCGCCCCAGGCGCTTGAGCCACACCACCAGCACTGCGCTGACCACCACGGCGATCAGGGCGAACAACCAGCGCTGCCAGCCGGCGCCGTCGGCCAGGAAGCTGAACGCGGCGCCGGTGTTGTAGGCCAGGGTCCAGCTGAAGTAGTCAGGTATGACGACGATCTGCTGGTACATGGTCAGGGCGTTGTTGAAATACAGCTTGGTGGCCTGGTCGATGACCAGGACCAGCAAGCTCAGCCACAGCCATGCGAGGCGCCCGAAGCGGCCCGCTGCAGGGTTAGGCATAGTGGCGCACCTCACCCGAGCCGGTCAGGTTGTCGACGCAACGGCTGCAGATTTCCGGGTGCTCCGGGTGGCTGCCAACGTCGGCGCGGAAGTGCCAGCAACGGCCGCACTTGGCGTGGCCGGACTTGACCACCTGCAGTTTCAGGCCCTCGACTTCGGTGGCAACCGCTTCGGCAGGGGCCTGGGCAAATGGCACCACGCTGGCAGCGGAGGTGATCAGCACAAAGCGCAGCTCGTCGCCCAGCTTGCCCAGGTCGGCGCTCAGGCCCTCATCGGCGTACAGGGTCACTTCAGCCTGCAGGTTGCCGCCGATGACTTTGGCGGTACGCTGGTTTTCCAGCTCCTTGTTGACCGAGGCCTTAACCGCCATGACGCGGTCCCAGTAGCCACGGTCCAGCTCGGTGCCTTCCGGCAGTTCGCTCAGGCCCTGGTACCAGCCATTGAGCATGACCGACTCGTTGCGCTCGCCCGGCAGGTACTGCCAGATTTCGTCGGCGGTGAACGCCAGGATCGGTGCGATCCAGCGCACCAGCGCTTCGCTGATGTGATACAGCGCAGTCTGGCAGGAACGGCGGGCGACACTGTTGGCGCCGGTGGTGTACTGGCGGTCTTTGATGATGTCGAGGTAGAAGCCGCCCAGCTCCTGCACGCAGAAGTTGTGCACCTTGGAGTACACGTTCCAGAAACGGTACTCGCTGTAGTGCTCTTCGAGTTCGCGTTGCAGCAACAAGGTGCGGTCCACGGCCCAGCGGTCCAGCGCCAGCATGTCTTGCGGGGCCAGCAGGTCGCGGGCCGGGTCGAAACCGGACAGGTTCGAGAGCAGGAAGCGTGCGGTATTGCGGATACGCCGGTAGGCGTCGGCGCTGCGCTGCAGGATCTGCTCGGAAACGGCCATTTCACCGGAATAGTCGGTAGCCGAAACCCACAGGCGCAGGATGTCGGCGCCCAAGGTGTTGTTGACCTTCTCCGGCTCGATGGTGTTGCCCAGCGACTTGGACATCTTGCGGCCGTTTTCGTCCACGGTGAAGCCGTGGGTCAGCAGCTCGCGGTACGGCGCATGGTTGTCGATGGCGCAACCGGTCAGCAAGGACGAGTGGAACCAGCCGCGGTGCTGGTCGGAGCCTTCCAGGTACAGGTCGGCGCGCGGGCCGGTGGCGTGGCCGATGTTGTGGGAGCCACGCAGCACGTGCCAGTGGGTGGTGCCCGAATCGAACCACACGTCGAGGGTGTCGGCGATCTTGTCGTACTGCTCGGCCTCAGCGCCCAGCAGTTCGGCAGCGTCCAGCTTGAACCAGGCTTCGATGCCCTGCTGCTCGACGCGCTTGGCCACTTCTTCCATCAGTTCGACGGTGCGCGGGTGCAGCTCGCCGGTCTGCTTGTGCAGGAAGAACGGAATCGGTACGCCCCAGTTGCGCTGACGCGAAATGCACCAGTCTGGGCGGTTGGCGATCATCGCGTGCAGGCGTGCCTGGCCCCAGGCCGGAACGAACTTGGTTTGCTCGATGGCTTTCAGCGCGCGCTCACGCAGCGGCTCGCCGGTAGTCGGCTGCTTGTCCATACCCACGAACCACTGCGCGGTAGCGCGGTAGATCAGCGGGGTTTTATGGCGCCAGCAGTGCATATAGCTGTGGCTGATGGTTTCGGTGTGCATCAGCGCACCGACTTCACCGAGTTTCTCGACGATGGCCGGGTTGGCCTTCCAGATGAACTGGCCGCCGAAGAATGGCAGCGACTCGACATACACACCGTTGCTCTGCACCGGGGTAAGGATGTCATCGTTGACCATGCCGTAACGCTTGCAGGTGACGAAGTCGTCTTCACCGTAGGCTGGCGCGGAGTGCACCACCCCGGTACCGGCGCCCAGCTCGACGTAGTCGGCCAGGTACACCGGCGACAGGCGGTCGTAGAGGGGGTGACGGAAGTTGACCAGCTCCAGCGCCGCGCCTTGGGCGGTAGCGATGACCGAGCCTTCCAGGTTGTAACGCTTGAGGCACGACTCCACCAGTTCTTCAGCCAGCACCAGCAGGCGCTCACCGGTGTCGACCAGGGCGTAGGTGAACTCGGGATGGATGTTCAACGCCTGGTTGGCTGGAATGGTCCACGGGGTGGTGGTCCAGATCACGATGGCGGCAGGCTTGGCCAGCGACGCCAGGCCGAAGGCGGCAGCCAGCTTGGCTTCGTCGGCAACCGGGAAGGCCACGTCGATGGTCTGCGATTTTTTATCGGCGTACTCGACTTCCGCCTCAGCCAGCGCCGAACCGCAGTCAAAGCACCAGTTCACCGGTTTCAGGCCCTTGAACACGAAACCTTGCTTGACCATTTCGGCCAGGGCACGGATTTCACCCGCCTCGTTGGCGAAGTTCATGGTCTTGTACGGGTTGTCCCAATCACCCAGCACGCCCAGGCGAATGAACTCGGTCTTCTGCCCTTCGATCTGCTCGGCAGCATACTCCCGGCACAGCTCGCGGGTGCGGTCGGCCGAAAGGTGCTTGCCGTGGGTAACCTCGACCTTGTGCTCGATCGGCAGGCCATGGCAGTCCCAACCCGGCACGTACGGCGCGTCGAAACCGGCCAGGGTCTTGGAACGGACGATCATGTCCTTGAGAATTTTGTTCAGCGCATGACCGATGTGAATCTTGCCGTTGGCATAGGGCGGGCCGTCGTGCAGGACGAACTTTGGACGATCCTTGCCAATTTCGCGCAGCTTCTGGTACAGGCCAATGCTGTCCCAGCGCTGCAGGATCTGCGGTTCGCGCTGAGGCAGGCCGGCCTTCATGGGGAAGGCGGTGTCCGGAAGGTTAAGCGTGGCTTTGTAGTCGGTCATTTCAGGCTCTTCGTTAGCGGTTGAGCGTGCCAATGTGCACGTGCGGCGGCGATATCCGCATCGATCGCCGACTTCAGCGCCTCCAGAGAGGCGAATCGCTGCTCTTCACGCAGCTTGTGGTGGAACTCCACCGTAAGGCGCCGGCCGTAAAGGTCGCCGGCATAGTCCAGCAGATGAATTTCCAGGTGCGGGCGCCCATCACCGGCAACGGTGGGGCGCACGCCAATGTTGCCGACACCCGGCCAGGCCTTGCCGTCGATTTCGATGCTGGCCAGGTAGACCCCGGACAGCGGTACGCGACGGCGCTTGAGCTGGATGTTGGCAGTGGGCGTGCCAAGCTGGCGAGCCAGCTTCTGGCCGTGCAACACACGGCCGGTAATGCGGTACGGGCGGCCCAGCAGGTGCTCGGCCAGCTCGAAGTTGCCGTCGGCCAAGGCCTGGCGCACTTCGGTGCTGCTGACCCGCAGGCCGTCCTGAATCACGGTGTTGGCAGCTTCGACGGTAAAGCCATATTGCTTGCCGGCCTCGACCAGGAAGGCGAAGTCGCCGGCGCGGTCGCAGCCAAAGCGGAAATCGTCGCCCACTTCGAGGTGACGCACGCCCAGGCCATCGACCAGGATGGTCTTGACGAACGCATCGGCGCCGAGCTTGCTCAGGCGCTGGTTGAAGGCCAGGCACAGCACCCGGTCGATGCCTTCGGCGGCCAGCAGCTCGAGCTTGTCGCGCAGGCGGGCCAGGCGCGCAGGTGCGGTATCGGGCGCGAAGTACTCGCGCGGTTGCGGTTCGAAGACCACCACGCAGGTCGGCAGGCCCAAGGCCTGGCCGCGCTCGCGCAGGCGCGCCAGGATTGCCTGGTGGCCACGGTGAACCCCGTCGAAGTTGCCAATGGTGGCGACACAGCCCCGGTGCTCGGGGCGCAGGTTGTGAAGACCTCGAACCAGCTGCATAACGCGCTTCTTGCTCATAAAGTGGCCGATTATAACCACACCCGGGCGCCGGTGACAGGCAGCAGCGCCCAGGGGCGGTGTGGAATGCGAAAAACCGACGCCTGACCCGCAGGTAGCCCTAGTGCAAGGCCTTGCGAGCGAAATGCCGGGGGCGGAAACCGCACAGGAACAAACAGCCGAAATAGGTCACGACCCCCGCCACGATCAGCACGCCGAGGCGCATGAAGCGCTGCAGCATGATGCCCTGCTCCCAGGCCGGCATGTAGTGCATGCCCACCAGCAGCACTGCCGACATCAGCGCCACGGCCAGCACCAGCTTGGCCAGGAACATCGCCCAGCCCGGCTGCGGCTCGAACAGGCGCTGACTGCGCAGCTTCCAGAACAGCAAGCCGGCATTCAGGCAGGCACCCAGGCTGATGGCCAAGGCCAGCCCGGCATGCGCCAGCGGGCCGACCAGGGCCAGGTTGAACAGCTGGGTGCAGACCAGGGTGAAGACCGCGATCTTCACCGGCGTGCGGATATTCTGCTGCGCATAAAAGCCGGGTGCCAGTACCTTGACCAGAATGATCGCCAGCAAGCCCACCGAATAGGCCATCAGCGCCCGCTGGGTCATGGCGGCATCGAACGCGCTGAACTTGCCATACTGAAACAGCGCCACGGTCAGCGGCTCGGCCAGAATGGCCAGTGCCAGGGTGCACGGCAACACCAGCAGGAAGCACAGGCGCAGGCCCCAGTCGAGGATCCGCGAATACTCCTCGCGATCCTTGTTGGCGTAGGTTTTGGCCAGGGTCGGCAGCAGGATGGTACCCAAGGCCACGCCCAGCACGCCGGAAGGCAGCTCCATCAGGCGGTCGGCGTAATACATCCAGGATACCGAGCCAGCCACCAGGAACGAGGCGAAGATGGTGTTGATGATCAGCGAGATCTGGCTCACCGACACCCCGAGAATGGCCGGCAGCATCTGCTTGAGCACCCGCCACACGCCGGTATCGCGCAGGTTCAGGCGGGGCAGCACGAGCATGCCGATCTTCTTCAGCGCCGGCAACTGGTACAACAGTTGCGCCAGGCCACCGGCGAGTACGCCCCAGGCCAGGGCCATGATCGGCGGGTTGAAGTACGGCGTGAGCAGCACCGCGAAGGCGATCATCGCCACGTTAAGCAGGGTCGGGGTAAAGGCCGGTACCGAGAAACGGTTCCAGGTATTGAGGATCGCCCCGGCCAGGGACGACAGGGAGATCAGCAATATATAAGGAAAGGTCACCCGCAACAGGGCCGTGGTCAGTTCGTACTTTTCCGTGCTGTCGACAAACCCCGGGGCCGTGGCCCACACCACCCAGGGTGCCGCCAGGATGCCGATGGCGGTCACCAGGGCCAGGACCAGGGTGAGCAAACCGGTGATATAGGCAACGAAAGTGCGGGTCGCCTCCTCGCCTTGCTGCGTCTTGTATTCGGCCAGGATCGGCACGAAGGCCTGGGAGAATGCACCTTCGGCGAAAATGCGCCGCAGCAGGTTGGGCAACTTGAAAGCGATGAAGAAAGCGTCGGTGGCAATGCCCGCACCGAAGATACGCGCCAGAATGGTGTCGCGAATGAAGCCCAGCACCCGCGAAATCATGGTGATCGAGCTTACTGCAGCCAGGGATTTGAGCAGGTTCATCGAAAAGATTCACGCCAATGACAGAGGACGCTGCCAGACAGCATCCGAATGTGCGATACTCCCGCGCCTTCGCAGGGGAGCCAAAAATTCCCGAGTGTACAGGTCGCGCAGCAGAAAGGAATCTTTCCCGCTTGTTGGCGCACCGCTCGGCGGAACCTTGCAGGTGGCCTTGACATCCGCTCGACTGATCGGCATGATTCGCGGCCTATTTTGTTTGCTATTTACCTAAAGTCTTTCGAGGAGCTCGACGGTGGCCAACACACCTTCCGCCAAGAAACGTGCAAAACAGGCTGAGAAGCGTCGCAGCCACAACGCCAGCCTGCGTTCCATGGTCCGCACCTACATCAAGAATGTAGTTAAAGCCATTGACGCAAAAGACGCTGAAAAAGCACAAGCCGCTTATGTTCTGGCTGTACCTGTAATCGACCGCATGGCCGACAAAGGTATCATCCACAAGAACAAGGCTGCTCGTCACAAAGGCCGTCTGAATGGCCACATCAAGGCGCTGAAAGAAGCTGCAGCTGCCTAAGCGACGTTAAAGTCGAAAAGCCGACCCTAGGGTCGGCTTTTTGTTGCCTGCGATTTGGGCATGCGCCAAGGTGTAACCGCAATTTTGCAGGGGCGGCCTTGGTCGCCACCGGGCTGCAAAGCAGCCCCAGTGACTGTGATTGCCTGCTGTTACTTGCCTAACTGAATCTTCGGCGCCCATTGCAGCCACTCGTCCTCGGCCTTGTCGAACAAGGCGAAGGTCTGCTGCGGCCGGGCCGGGTTACCCATCCGCTCGCCGTCCGGCGTTGCGAAGGCGATGCCACCATCGATCACGGTTTCCAGCGACTCGGTGCGCACGGTCGCGCCTTTGAACAGCCCCCAGTCGAAGCCGAAGCCGCTGGTGTTCCAGAAACGGCTGCCACTGCGCACCAGCGCGGCATAACGCGGCTCGATCAGGATATGGATCAGCACGCGGTCAGCACTCTGCCCAAGCTCGAAGCCTGTCACCTTACCCACGGCTACCTCGCGGTAAGTAACGGGCACCCCGGGCTTGATCGAGCCACGGCGTGGTGCACTGAGTGTCAACGGCAGGCCGACCTCTGGCCCAGCCACCTGCGGCGCCTCGGGCAGCGCAATGAAGTCACTTTGCGGCCCGCGGTCTTTGGTGGCCGGCTGCACCTCCAGGTACTGCCCGGTCACCAGGGTATCCAGGTTCTCAGTGCGCACCAGGCCAAACGCAGGTTTGACCACCCAGAACTGCGTCCCGGCCCGGGCGATACGATTTGCCGCTTCGGTGATACGCGCCCGCAGCAGCACCGCCTGCAGGTCATTGGTCAAGTCGACGCTCTCGATGCTGCCCACATCCAGGCCCCGGAAGCGAATCGCTGTACCTGGCTTCAGGCCATCCGCGCGGTCGACACGGATGGTGATCAAGGTGCCCGCACGGTTCACCGCCTCTTGGCTCTCGTGCAGCCGGAAGCGCGGAATGTGCCGCTTCAGCGGAACATCCGCACGCGGCGTGTCGAAGGCAATGCCACCGGCCATCAGCGTTTGCAGCGACTCACTCTTCACCTTGATGCCCGACAAGCCGCCAGTCAGGGTAATACCGCTGGCGTTCCAGAAGCGCGACGAACCGTTGACCAGTTTTTCGTATTCTTTCTCGATGTGCACACCAATGAGGATGCGGTTACTGTTGCGGGCGAACTGATAGCTTTGCACGCTCCCCACTTTGACCTGGCGATACATCACCGGGCTGCCGACCTCCAGCGAACCGAGGGTGTCGGCGAACAGCACCATGTGCAGGCCAGGCGCCTTGAGGTCCAGCGGCGGCGCCTTGGCACGCGCCTCGAACTCGCGCTCTGGCCGCGCGCCCTTTTCGCCGGGGCGAATGGCGATGTAGTTACCTTTTACCAGCGCCTCCAGCCCCGTGATACCCGCCAGGGAAATCGAAGGCTTGACCACCCAGAACTGGGTCCCTTCCACCAGGTAGTCCTCGGTGAGCGGGTCCAGTGTCAGCTCGGCCGAAGCGCTGGCCAGGTTGTCTTCCATCTTCAGCGTTTTCAGCGAGCCAACCTGGATGCCTTTGTACATGACCGGGGTACGGCCCGCCTGCAGGCCTTCGTAATCGGTAAGCTTGACCTTGACCCGGATCCCCGCCTGAGCTGCATCGAAGTCTTCATACAGGCGGAACGGCAGGCTGGGGTCGGTTGGCGGGCTGTCCTTGCGATACTCCGGGGTTGCAAAGGCGATACCCCCGGCAACGATGCTCGACAGCGACTCGCTACGCACTTTCACACCCGAAAGCGAAGCGTCGATGCTTACCCCGCTGGCATTCCAGAAGCGCGTGTGTTTGCGCACCAGGCTGGCGTAAGCCGGCTCGATGAATATTTTTACCTCCACCGTGCTCTGGTCTTCGGACAGGCGATAACTCTTCACCCGGCCGACCTGGATCTGTTTATAGAACACTGGGCTGTCACGGTTGAGCGAACCTAGCCGTTCAGCCTTGAGTACAAGATGCAGGCCAGGTTCGCTGTCCGACAGTGGCGGCGCCACCTTCAGCGCGGTAAAGCGCTTGGTAGGCTCACCTTCGCCCGGGCTGACTGCGATGTAGTTACCAGACACCAGGGTTTCCAGGCCTGAAATGCCTGCCAGGGTGACACTGGGCTTCACCAGCCAGAAGCGCGTCCCCTTGGTCAGATGCGGCTCGGCATCCTTGTTCATTTCGATCGTGGCGATAACACCCTGGTTCTCACCCTCGGCATCGAGCACCAGGCTCTTCACCTTGCCAACCGGCATCCCTTTGTAGATCACCTCGGTCTTGTTGGCGACGATCCCGTCGCCCGACTCGAAGCGCACTTCAATCTCCACACCGGCCTGGCGGTAAGCCTGCCAAGCGAGCCAACCACCGATCATCAAGGCGATCAAAGGCAGGATCCAGATGGCCGACCAGTTCGAGGCTGGGCGGGTTTTAGCCGTTGGCAGGTCACTCATGGTCGTCATCCGACTCCGTGTTATCCCAAATCAGTCGGGGATCGAAAGTTAAAGCAGCAAACATTGTCAGGATCACCACAGTTGCGAAGGCGACGGCGCCCAAATTGGCTTCGACACTGGCTATTCGGCCGAAATTCACCACTGCCACAAGAATGGCAATGACGAAGATATCCAGCATGGACCAGCGCCCGATGAATTCGATGAAGCGGTACATGAATATCCGTTGCCGGGCCGAAAGCGGCTGCCGCCGTTGTACGGAGTACAGCAGCAAACCGATGCCTACCAGCTTGAAGGTCGGCACCAGGATGCTGGCAATAAACACCACTGCAGCGATCGGCACCATGCCGTGCTTGAGCAAGGTAATGACCCCGGACATGATCGTGTCCGGGCTGCCTTGGCCGAGGGTACTCACGGTCATGATGGGCAACACGTTGGCCGGGATATACAGGATCGACGCGGCAATCAGCAGCGCCCAGGTGCGCATGATGCTGTTCGGACGCCGCGCATGCACTACAGCGCCACAACGTGTGCAGCTTTGCGATTTACTGTCCGGCGCCTGCCGGTTCAGCTCATGGCATTCATTGCAGACCAGAATGCCCGCATCAATCGCCCGCATGCAGGTCCTCCCCCGATAGCGCACTCCAGATCTGGTGCGGTGACATCACCACTTCCAGCCAAACCTGGATCAACAACAGGCTGATAAAACAGAACAACCCCAACCCTACGGTCAATTCAGCCAGGTCGACCAGCTTGACGATGGCCACCAGTACACCCATGAAATAGACCTCGAGCATGCCCCAATCGCGCAGGTGGTGATAGATACGGTAGAACAGCAGGCCCAAACCGCGCCCCACGTTCAGGCGAATACTCAGCAATACAGCCAGTTGGCACAGCAACTTGGTTAATGGAATAGCCATGCTGCAAAGGAAAACCACCACCGCCACGCCACGCATTTCCGAGTTGTACAGGCCTAGCACACCACTCCAGACAGTATCGTCAGACGTTTGGCCAAGCAGGTGCAGCTGCATGATGGGCAGAAAATTGGCTGGCACGAACAGCAACAAGGCCGTCAGTACCAGGGCCAGGCTGCGATTGACCACATTGTGCCGGTGAGCATACAGCTCGTAACCGCAGCGCGGGCAGAGGGCCTTTTCACCATGCTGTAACACGGGCTTGCGCAGCAGCAGGTCACATTCGTGGCAGGCCACAAGCTCTTCCAGCGGCAACCGGGCCAGCGATTCAGGTTCGACGGGATTGGACATGGAGTACTTCTGAGTAGGTGCGTGGGCCTATTCTAGTGTTCTGGCTCGAATTGTGGGAGCCGGCGTGCCGGTGAAGCGCACGGCGCGGTGAATGGCACCGGCTGCACCGGTGTTCGCGGGCGCCCCCGCTCCCACAGGGATTGTTGTGAGGCCAGGGGACTTTTTTGGAGCACAAAGACAAAACCCCTACCTGCATGTGCAGATAGGGGTTTTGCGAAATGAATCTTGACGATGACCTACTCTCACATGGGGAAACCCCACACTACCATCGGCGATGCATCGTTTCACTACTGAGTTCGGGATGGGATCAGGTGGTTCCAATGCTCTATGGTCGTCAAGAAATTCTGTAGCCAGAATGTCCAGTTGAACAGCCCAGCGAATTCGGATATGTGATGTTTGTGATGCCTTGCGAACTTTCGGTTCATGTCATCTTCACCACCGCAATCTGCGCTAGCAAATTGCTTGGGTGTTATATGGTCAAGCCTCACGGGCAATTAGTATTGGTTAGCTCAACGCCTCACAGCGCTTACACACCCAACCTATCAACGTCGTAGTCTTCGACGGCCCTTTAGGGGATTCAAGATCCCAGTGAGATCTCATCTTGAGGCAAGTTTCCCGCTTAGATGCTTTCAGCGGTTATCTCTTCCGAACATAGCTACCCGGCAATGCCACTGGCGTGACAACCGGAACACCAGAGGTTCGTCCACTCCGGTCCTCTCGTACTAGGAGCAGCCCCTCTCAAATCTCAAACGTCCACGGCAGATAGGGACCGAACTGTCTCACGACGTTCTAAACCCAGCTCGCGTACCACTTTAAATGGCGAACAGCCATACCCTTGGGACCGGCTTCAGCCCCAGGATGTGATGAGCCGACATCGAGGTGCCAAACACCGCCGTCGATATGAACTCTTGGGCGGTATCAGCCTGTTATCCCCGGAGTACCTTTTATCCGTTGAGCGATGGCCCTTCCATACAGAACCACCGGATCACTAAGACCTACTTTCGTACCTGCTCGACGTGTTTGTCTCGCAGTCAAGCGCGCTTTTGCCTTTATACTCTACGACCGATTTCCGACCGGTCTGAGCGCACCTTCGTACTCCTCCGTTACTCTTTGGGAGGAGACCGCCCCAGTCAAACTACCCACCATACACTGTCCTCGATCCGGATGACGGACCTGAGTTAGAACCTCAAAGTTGCCAGGGTGGTATTTCAAGGATGGCTCCATGAGAACTGGCGTCCCCACTTCAAAGCCTCCCACCTATCCTACACAAGCAAATTCAAAGTCCAGTGCAAAGCTATAGTAAAGGTTCACGGGGTCTTTCCGTCTAGCCGCGGATACACTGCATCTTCACAGCGATTTCAATTTCACTGAGTCTCGGGTGGAGACAGCGCCGCCATCGTTACGCCATTCGTGCAGGTCGGAACTTACCCGACAAGGAATTTCGCTACCTTAGGACCGTTATAGTTACGGCCGCCGTTTACCGGGGCTTCGATCAAGAGCTTCGCTTGCGCTAACCCCATCAATTAACCTTCCGGCACCGGGCAGGCGTCACACCCTATACGTCCACTTTCGTGTTTGCAGAGTGCTGTGTTTTTAATAAACAGTCGCAGCGGCCTGGTATCTTCGACCGGCATGAGCTTACGGAGCAAGTCCTTCACCCTCGCCGGCGCACCTTCTCCCGAAGTTACGGTGCCATTTTGCCTAGTTCCTTCACCCGAGTTCTCTCAAGCGCCTTGGTATTCTCTACCTAACCACCTGTGTCGGTTTGGGGTACGGTTCCCAGTTATCTGAAGCTTAGGAGCTTTTCTTGGAAGCATGGTATCAACCACTTCGTCGCCTAAAGGCAACTCGTCATCAGCTCTCGGCCTTGAAATCCCGGATTTGCCTAAGATTCCAGCCTACCACCTTAAACCTGGACAACCAACGCCAGGCTGGCCTAACCTTCTCCGTCCCTCCATCGCAATAACTGGAAGTACAGGAATATTAACCTGTTTTCCATCGACTACGCTTTTCAGCCTCGCCTTAGGGACCGACTAACCCTGCGTCGATTAACGTTGCGCAGGAAACCTTGGTCTTTCGGCGTGCGAGTTTTTCACTCGCATTGTCGTTACTCATGTCAGCATTCGCACTTCTGATACCTCCAGCAAGCTTCTCAACTCACCTTCACAGGCTTACAGAACGCTCCTCTACCGCATCACCAAAAGGTGATACCCGTAGCTTCGGTGCATGGTTTGAGCCCCGTTACATCTTCCGCGCAGGCCGACTCGACTAGTGAGCTATTACGCTTTCTTTAAAGGGTGGCTGCTTCTAAGCCAACCTCCTAGCTGTCTAAGCCTTCCCACATCGTTTCCCACTTAACCATGACTTTGGGACCTTAGCTGACGGTCTGGGTTGTTTCCCTTTTCACGACGGACGTTAGCACCCGCCGTGTGTCTCCCATGCTCGGCACTTGTAGGTATTCGGAGTTTGCATCGGTTTGGTAAGTCGGGATGACCCCCTAGCCGAAACAGTGCTCTACCCCCTACAGTGATACATGAGGCGCTACCTAAATAGCTTTCGAGGAGAACCAGCTATCTCCGAGCTTGATTAGCCTTTCACTCCGATCCACAGGTCATCCGCTAACTTTTCAACGGTAGTCGGTTCGGTCCTCCAGTCAGTGTTACCTAACCTTCAACCTGCCCATGGATAGATCGCCCGGTTTCGGGTCTATACCCAGCGACTAAACGCCCTATTAAGACTCGCTTTCGCTACGCCTCCCCTATTCGGTTAAGCTCGCCACTGAATATAAGTCGCTGACCCATTATACAAAAGGTACGCAGTCACCTAACAAAGTAGGCTCCCACTGCTTGTACGCATACGGTTTCAGGTTCTATTTCACTCCCCTCTCCGGGGTTCTTTTCGCCTTTCCCTCACGGTACTGGTTCACTATCGGTCAGTCAGTAGTATTTAGCCTTGGAGGATGGTCCCCCCATATTCAGACAAAGTTTCTCGTGCTCCGTCCTACTCGATTTCATTGATAAGAGATTTTCGTGTACGGGGCTATCACCCACTATGGCCGCACTTTCCAGAGCGTTCCACTAATCTCAAACCAACTTAAGGGCTGGTCCCCGTTCGCTCGCCACTACTAAGGGAATCTCGGTTGATTTCTTTTCCTCAGGGTACTTAGATGTTTCAGTTCCCCTGGTTCGCCTCTTGCACCTATGTATTCAGTACAAGATACTCAGCTTATGCTGAGTGGGTTCCCCCATTCAGAGATCTCTGGATCACAGTCTGTTTGCCGACTCCCCAAAGCTTATCGCAGGCTACCACGTCTTTCATCGCCTCTGACTGCCAAGGCATCCACCGTATGCGCTTCTTCACTTGACCATATAACCCCAAGCAATCTGGTTATACTGTGAAGACGACATTCGCCGAAAATTCGCATTTCGCTCAGTTAAGAGCAGAACTCACAAATTTTACCTTAGCCTGATCACGCACCAGTGAAAGTGCATGTCAGTCTATATCTATCACATATCCGAATTTTTAAAGAACGGTCTGACAAAAGTCAGAAATCAACATTCATCAACGAATGTTCATTTCTGAATTCTCATCAGCAAATGAATCAAGCAATTCGTGTGGGAGCTCATCAGCAGGCTGATGTCGTCGATTAAGGAGGTGATCCAGCCGCAGGTTCCCCTACGGCTACCTTGTTACGACTTCACCCCAGTCATGAATCACACCGTGGTAACCGTCCTCCCGAAGGTTAGACTAGCTACTTCTGGTGCAACCCACTCCCATGGTGTGACGGGCGGTGTGTACAAGGCCCGGGAACGTATTCACCGCGACATTCTGATTCGCGATTACTAGCGATTCCGACTTCACGCAGTCGAGTTGCAGACTGCGATCCGGACTACGATCGGTTTTGTGAGATTAGCTCCACCTCGCGGCTTGGCAACCCTCTGTACCGACCATTGTAGCACGTGTGTAGCCCAGGCCGTAAGGGCCATGATGACTTGACGTCATCCCCACCTTCCTCCGGTTTGTCACCGGCAGTCTCCTTAGAGTGCCCACCATAACGTGCTGGTAACTAAGGACAAGGGTTGCGCTCGTTACGGGACTTAACCCAACATCTCACGACACGAGCTGACGACAGCCATGCAGCACCTGTGTCAGAGTTCCCGAAGGCACCAATCCATCTCTGGAAAGTTCTCTGCATGTCAAGGCCTGGTAAGGTTCTTCGCGTTGCTTCGAATTAAACCACATGCTCCACCGCTTGTGCGGGCCCCCGTCAATTCATTTGAGTTTTAACCTTGCGGCCGTACTCCCCAGGCGGTCAACTTAATGCGTTAGCTGCGCCACTAAAATCTCAAGGATTCCAACGGCTAGTTGACATCGTTTACGGCGTGGACTACCAGGGTATCTAATCCTGTTTGCTCCCCACGCTTTCGCACCTCAGTGTCAGTATCAGTCCAGGTGGTCGCCTTCGCCACTGGTGTTCCTTCCTATATCTACGCATTTCACCGCTACACAGGAAATTCCACCACCCTCTACCGTACTCTAGCTTGCCAGTTTTGGATGCAGTTCCCAGGTTGAGCCCGGGGCTTTCACATCCAACTTAACAAACCACCTACGCGCGCTTTACGCCCAGTAATTCCGATTAACGCTTGCACCCTCTGTATTACCGCGGCTGCTGGCACAGAGTTAGCCGGTGCTTATTCTGTCGGTAACGTCAAAACAGCAAGGTATTAACTTACTGCCCTTCCTCCCAACTTAAAGTGCTTTACAATCCGAAGACCTTCTTCACACACGCGGCATGGCTGGATCAGGCTTTCGCCCATTGTCCAATATTCCCCACTGCTGCCTCCCGTAGGAGTCTGGACCGTGTCTCAGTTCCAGTGTGACTGATCATCCTCTCAGACCAGTTACGGATCGTCGCCTTGGTGAGCCATTACCTCACCAACAAGCTAATCCGACCTAGGCTCATCTGATAGCGCAAGGCCCGAAGGTCCCCTGCTTTCTCCCGTAGGACGTATGCGGTATTAGCGTTCCTTTCGAAACGTTGTCCCCCACTACCAGGCAGATTCCTAGGCATTACTCACCCGTCCGCCGCTGAATCAAGGAGCAAGCTCCCGTCATCCGCTCGACTTGCATGTGTTAGGCCTGCCGCCAGCGTTCAATCTGAGCCATGATCAAACTCTTCAGTTCAATACTGCTTGGGTTTTTAAGAAACCCTAAACTTGGCTCAGCAATCTCAAATGACTATGTGATTTCTCGCATGGCCACTTGTGATGCTGATAATCTTTTTGACTATCAGTCCGTACTCACAAGCACCCACACGAATTGCTTGATTCGATTTGTTAAAGAGCGGTTGGTTAAGAGTGTTTCGTCTCAACCGAGGCGCGCATTCTACGCTTTCCTCATTTGCTGTCAAGCGTTTATTTTGAAGTTTTTTGCGAGAAACTCGTTTAGCTTCAAACACTTGACTCGCTGCGATCTCTCGTAGCGGGAGGCGAATCATACAGCGTTTAGAAGCGCTGTCAACCATCATCTCAACCGCTTTCGATCATTCGATCGTAGCCCTTACAGCGCCTTCCGAATCGATTAACTCATTGAATTTCAAGGAGTTTTTCGTTCCGTTGTCGCTGGAAGTGGGGCGCATTATAAGGGGATTCGAGAGGGCGTCAACCTTTAATTTCAAGAAAACCCTAAAAAGCAAAACGGGGAGGCCTACCGGCCTCCCCGCTCCCCCTCACCCCTTACAAGCTTGGGAACGCAAACTGCGATGCTTCATGGCTGGCCCGCTGCGGCCAACGCTGGGTAATTGCCTTGCGACGGGTATAGAAGCGCACCCCGTCCGGCCCGTACGCATGCAGGTCACCGAACAACGAACGTTTCCAACCACCAAAGCTGTGATACGCCACCGGCACCGGCAGCGGAACATTGACCCCCACCATGCCCACTTCGATTTCGTCGCAGAACAAACGCGCGGCCTCACCGTCACGGGTGAAGATGCACGTGCCGTTGCCATATTCATGATCGTTGATCAGTTGCATGGCCTGTTCCAGGCTGTTGACCCGCACCACGCACAGTACCGGGCCGAAAATCTCTTCTTTATAGATACGCATCTCTGGCGTGACCTTGTCGAACAAGGTACCGCCCACGAAGTAGCCATCTTCATTCCCGGCCACTCGGAAGCCACGGCCATCCACCACCAGCTCGGCCCCCGCTGCAACGCCCTCATCGATGTAGCCCACCACCTTGTCACGCGCAGCGGCAGTGACCAGTGGCCCCATGTCCAGACCGCACGAAGTGCCTGCACCAATCTTCAAGGCTTTGATCTGCGGTTGCAGCTTGGCGATCAGCGCATCAGCCACCTGGTCACCCACGCACACCGCCACCGAAATGGCCATGCAGCGCTCGCCACACGAACCGTAGGCCGCCCCCATCAGTGCGCTGACCGCGTTATCCAGGTCGGCGTCCGGCATCAGTACCGCATGGTTCTTGGCACCACCCAGGGCTTGCACGCGCTTGCCGCGCTTGGTGCCCTCGGCATAGATGTACTCGGCAATCGGCGTAGAACCCACAAAACTGAGCGCTTTTACTTCCGGCGCTTCGATCAACGCATCCACCGCTTCCTTGTCACCGTGCACCACGTTGAGGATGCCCTTCGGCAGACCGGCCTCCAGCAGCAACTGGGCGATGAACAGGGTGGAGCTAGGGTCACGTTCGGACGGCTTGAGAATGAAGGCGTTACCACAGGCAATCGCCAGCGGGTACATCCACAGCGGCACCATGGCCGGGAAGTTGAACGGCGTAATACCGGCAACCACACCCAACGGCTGGAAATCAGACCAGGCATCGATGTTCGGGCCCACGTTGCGGCTGTACTCGCCTTTGAGCACTTCAGGCGCGGCGCAGGCAAACTCGACGTTCTCGATACCACGCTTCAGTTCGCCAGCGGCGTCTTCCAGCGTCTTGCCATGCTCTTCGCTGATCATTTGCGAAATGCGCGCTTCATTCTGCTCCAGCAGTTGCTTGAAGCGGAACATCACCTGAGCCCGCTTGGCCGGTGGCGTATTGCGCCAAGCTGGGAACGCCGCCTTGGCCGAATCAATCGCTTCCTGCACGGTCGCGCGGCTGGCCAGCTCGACTTTGCGCACGGCCTGGCCGGTGGATGGGTTGAAGACATCGGCGGTGCGCTCACCCTTGGTAACCAGCTCGCCGTGAATCAGGTGCTGAACAATGCTCATGCAAAACTCCAGATGAAGAAGGTAGAGGCCGGCGCGCGTCTGCGCACGCGCCGCGCAGCAAAATCAGAAAGATCAGTCGATCAGGTTCAGGGTTTCGCCGACAGCGTCGAACAGGCGGTCCAGTTCATGCGGCTGTGTGTTGAAGGTTGGGCCGAACTGCAAGGTGTCGCCACCAAAGCGTACATAGAAGCCCGCGCGCCACAGTTTCATCGCCGCTTCGTAAGGGCGAACAATGGCATCACCGTCACGGGCGGCGATCTGGATCGCGCCAGCCAGGCCATAGTTACGGATATCGACGACGTTCTTGGTGCCCTTCACGCCGTGCAGCAGCTTTTCGAAGTGCGGTGCCAGCTCGGCGGAGGCCTGCACCAGGTTTTCCTTCTGCAGCAGGTCCAAGGCAGCGATACCCGCGGCACAGGCCACCGGGTGGGCCGAGTAGGTATAACCGTGCGGGAACTCCACGGCGTACTCTGGCGTTGGCTGGTCCATGAAGGTCTGGTAGATCTCGCTGCTGGCAATCACCGCGCCCATCGGAATGGCGCCGTTGGTCACCTGCTTGGCGATGCACATCAGGTCCGGGGTTACGCCGAAGGCCTGCGAGCCGGTCATGGCGCCCATGCGGCCGAAGCCGGTAATCACCTCGTCGAAGATCAGCAGAATGTTGTGCTGGGTGCAGATTTCACGCAGGCGCTTGAGGTAACCCTTAGGCGGCGGCAGCACACCGGCGGAACCGGCCATGGGCTCGACGATCACCGCGGCGATATTGGACGCGTCGTGCAGCTCGATCAGTTTGAGCATTTCTTCGGCAAGGGCGATGCCACCCTCTTCGGGCATGCCTTTGGAGAACGCGTTCACCGGCAATACGGTATGAGGCAGGTGGTCGACATCCAGCAGTTGGCCGAACATCTTGCGGTTGCCATTGACCCCACCCAGGCTGGTGCCGGCGATGTTCACGCCGTGGTAGCCGCGGGCACGGCCGATGATCTTGGTCTTGGTCGCCTGGCCTTTCAGGCGCCAGTAGGCCCGCACCATCTTCAGCGCGGTGTCGGCGCACTCGGAGCCCGAGTTGGTATAGAAGACGTGGTTCAGGTTACCTGGCACCAGGTCGGCGATCTTTTCCGCCAGCTGGAACGACAATGGGTGGCCGAACTGGAACGCCGGGGAGTAATCGAGCGTGCCCAACTGGCGGGTCACCGCGTCGGTGATTTCCTTGCGGGTGTGCCCGGCGCCGCAGGTCCACAGGCCGGAAAGCGCGTCAAAGATCCTGCGCCCCTGGTCATCGACCAGGTGGTTGCCATCGGCCGCCACGATCAGGCGCGGGTCGCGCTGGAAGTTGCGGTTGGCCGTGTACGGCATCCAGTGGGCGTCAAGCTTGAGCTGGCTGGCGATACCCACGGGGGCGGTTTCAGGCATGTTCATCGGCGGTTCCTCGAAAGACGATCAGGCAACGATGGAGGTGGTTGCAGCTAAGTTGGCACGCGGATAGAGTCTGAAAAAGCCTACATTTCTAATCTTCACACAGGCCGCTACTAAACTAATGAGCAGACGCCCCGATCCACTTGCGCAGGTCAGCGACTTCGACATCCGCCTGCTGAAGATCTACCGCAGCGTAGTCGAATGCGGTGGTTTTTCGGCCGCCGAGAACGTGCTGGGCATCGGCCGCTCGGCCATCAGCCAGCAAATGAACGACCTCGAGCAACGCCTGGGGCTGCGCCTGTGCCAGCGCGGCCGCGCCGGTTTCTCGCTGACCGAGGAAGGCCGCGAGGTCTATCATTCGGCCCTGCAACTGCTCAGCGCACTGGAAAGCTTCCGTACCGAGGTCAATGGCCTGCACCAGCATCTGCGCGGCGAGCTGAACATCGGCCTGACCGATAACCTGGTCACCCTGCCGCACATGCGCATCACCCATGCCCTGGCCGAACTCAAGGACCGTGGCCCCGATGTGCGCATCCAGATCCGCATGATCGCGCCCAGCCAGGTCGAACACGGCGTGCTCGACGGCAGCCTGCATGTAGGCGTGGTGCCACAGACCAGCCCGCTTTCGGGCCTGGAATATCAACCGTTGTACAGCGAGCGTTCCTTGCTGTACTGCGCGGTCGGTCACCCACTGTTCTATGCCGACGACCAGCAGATCGACGACGAGCGCCTCAACAGCCAGGAAGCCATCACCCCCACGTTCCGCCTGCCGGCCGAAATCCAGGCGCATTACCAGGCGCTGCACTGCACGGCCAGTGCTTCGGACCGGGAGGGCATGGCGTTTCTCATCCTTACCGGGCGCTACATCGGTTACCTGCCCGACCACTACGCCACGTTCTGGGTCCAGCAGGGCCGCTTGCGGGCACTCAAACCGCGCGAGCGCTTCTACGACCTGAGCCTGAGCTGGGTGACACGCAAAGGCAGGCGACCCAACCTGGTCCTGGAAAGCTTTCTCGACAGCCTGGCTGCGACACGCTGATGCCTGTCTCTGCCGCAAACGCTTGTCACCTTGGCACAGGCAGGTAATCTTGTCCGACAGCCGCAGCCACTGACCCGTACGGAATCGTCCATGACCCTAGAAGTCCCTGCGCATCGCCTATCCGCCTCGGGCAAGCCCGCGGGCCGCATCCGCCAGAAGAACGAACAGGCCATTATCCAGGCCGCCGAAGACGAGTTTGCCCGCCATGGCTTCAAGGGCACCAGCATGAACACCATTGCTCTGAAGGCAGGCTTACCCAAGGCCAACCTGCATTATTACTTCACCAACAAGCTGGGCCTCTACATTGCCGTGCTCAGCAACATCATCGAGCTGTGGGACAGCACCTTCAACGCCCTGAGCGTCGAGGACGACCCCGGTGCAGCACTGAGCCAGTACATTCGCACCAAGATGGAGTTCTCGCGGCGCAACCCCCAGGCATCGCGTATTTTCGCCATGGAAGTGATCAGCGGCGGCACCTGCCTGACCGAGTACTTCAGTGCCGACTACCGCGAATGGTTCCGTGGCCGCGCAGCCGTATTCGAGGCGTGGATGGATGCCGGCAAGATGGACCGGGTAGACCCCGTGCATCTGATATTCCTGCTATGGGGCAGCACCCAGCACTATGCCGATTTCGCCACCCAGATCTGCCAGGTTACCGGCCGTAGCCGCCTGACCAAGCAAGACATGGAAGAAGCGAGCAACAACCTTATCCACATCATTCTCAAGGGCTGCGGCATCAAGCCGGCTGCCTGACCCACATTTATGCCCTCTACCCTGCTCGACCTCTGCGAATACCGCGAGGAAATCCGTAAAAGCCGCTTCATCACCCTGGCCGGGCCGGTCACCAGTGCCGCCGAAGCGATGAGCTTCATCGAACGCCACAGCGACCTGGCCGCCACCCATAACTGCTGGGCCTGGAAGCTCGGCGCGCAGTACCGCAGCAGCGACGACGGCGAACCCGGTGGCACTGCCGGGCGGCCCATCCTGGCCGCGATCGAGGCGCAGGACTGCGATCAGGTCGTGGTCCTGGTGATTCGCTGGTACGGTGGTATCCAGCTGGGTACGGGCGGCCTGGCCAGGGCCTACGGTGGGGGCGCCAACAAATGCCTGCAACAGGCCCCCAAGCGGCTGCTGGTGCAGCGCAGCGAGTTCGCCTGCAGTTGCAGCTTCAGCGAACTGGCACTGGTAAAACTGCGCCTGGCCGAGGTCGATGGGCTGGTGCTCGACGAGCAGTTCACAGCCAATGGCGTGGACCTGTTGATCGCTCTGGGTGAAGCCCACCTCGCAGCGTTGCAGCAGCAACTGGCCGACCTTAGCCGCGGGCGTATACTGCTGCAAGCGCGCTGAATCTGCCCACAACTGCTGTGGGCCTGCCTGTGGATAAGCTTGGGGCATCATGCTACAAGCCAGAGCAGGCATGGCCTCTAGCGCTTTGATCATTATTTGATCGGCACTATCGGCAGGCTCAAGGCATTGAATGAATTCAGGTTATCCCCAGCCTCACACCCGCCACAACCGGCAGGGTCAGCCCATGTTTCACACATTAACTGTGGAGCAGCCTGTGGATAACCCGTGCGCCACCGTGCAAAGCCCCCAGCGGCACGGGGTTTACCGCTGCTGCACATTTTTTAACCACCTCCATCCGAAAAACCAACAAGGAGCGCCCCATGGCTGACGCAAAGCACGCACTTATCATCGGCGCCTCGCGCGGGCTCGGCCTGGGCCTGGTGCAACGCCTGCAGGAAGACGGCTGGAGCATTACCGCCACCGTCCGCAACCCTCAGCAGCCCGGAGCCCTGGCAGCTGTGCCTGGTGTGCACATCGAGCAACTGGAAATGAACGACACCGCCCAGCTCGATGGCCTGAAGCAACGCCTGCAAGGCCAGGTATTCGACCTGGTATTCGTCAACGCCGGGGTCATGGGCCCACTGCCGCAAGACCTTGAAAGCGTGCACAAAGACGCCATCGGCGACCTGTTCATGACCAATGCCGTGGCCCCGATTCGCGTCGCCCGCCGCCTGGTCGGCCAAGTTCGCAACGGCAGTGGCGTGCTGGCCTTCATGAGTTCGGTCCTGGGCAGCGTCACTGTCCCCGACGGCGGCGAACTCTGCTTGTACAAAGCCAGCAAGGCGGCGTTGAACTCGATGATCAACAGCTTCGTCGTCGAACAACAACGCCCCGACCTGTGCGTTCTGGCCATGCACCCTGGCTGGGTGAAGACCGACATGGGTGGCGAGCACGCAGAGATCGACGTGCTCACCAGCACCCGCGGCATGCTTGAACAAATCAAGGCGCAAAGCGGTACAGGCGGCCTGCGCTTCATCAATTACAAAGGCGAAACCCTGACCTGGTGATTCATCAGGTCGCAGCCCGGCCGGGCGCAATACCCGGCCAGCCCCTGTAGAATGCCGGCAACCGTACCTGATCGAGATATGCCCTTATGTATGACTGGTTGAACGCCCTGCCCAAGGCGGAGCTGCACCTGCACCTCGAAGGCTCGCTGGAGCCTGAGCTGCTGTTCGCCCTGGCCGAGCGCAACAAGATCGCCCTGCCATGGGCCGATGTGGAAACCCTGCGCGGGGCCTATGCCTTCAACAACCTCCAGGAGTTCCTGGACCTGTATTACCAGGGCGCCGATGTATTGCGCACCGAGCAGGACTTCTATGACCTGACCTGGGCCTACCTGCAGCGCTGCAAGGCGCAGAACGTGATCCATACCGAGCCGTTCTACGACCCGCAAACCCACACCGACCGGGGTATCCCCTTTGAAGTGGTGCTCAACGGTATCAACCAGGCGCTCAAGGATGGCCGCGAGCAGTTGGGCATCAGCAGTGGCCTTATCCTGAGCTTCCTGCGCCACCTGAGTGAAGAGGAGGCACAAAAAACCCTCGACCAGGCGCTGCCCTTCCGCGATGCGTTCATTGCCGTTGGCCTGGACAGCTCGGAAATGGGCCACCCACCCAGCAAGTTCCAGCGTGTATTCGACCGCGCGCGGAGCGAAGGCCTGGTTGCCGTCGCCCACGCTGGCGAAGAAGGCCCGCCCGAGTACATCTGGGAGGCGCTGGACCTGCTGCAGATCAAGCGAATC
This sequence comes from Pseudomonas sp. BJP69, assembly GCF_007633355.1. Classification (NCBI taxonomy): domain Bacteria; kingdom Pseudomonadati; phylum Pseudomonadota; class Gammaproteobacteria; order Pseudomonadales; family Pseudomonadaceae; genus Pseudomonas; species Pseudomonas sp. BJP69. Next base: position 636,577 of record NZ_CP041933.1, on the reverse strand, counting down.
GACCACGGCGTACGCGCCATCGAAGACGAGCGGCTGATGCAGCGCATCATCGACGAACAGATCCCGTTGACCGTGTGCCCGCTGTCCAACACCAAGCTCTGCGTGTTCGACCACATGAGCCAGCACAACATCCTCGACATGCTCGAGCGTGGCGTGAAGGTCACGGTGAACTCGGACGACCCGGCGTACTTCGGCGGCTACGTCACGGAAAACTTCCACGCCCTGCACACTCACCTGGGCATGACCGAAGACCAGGCCCGCCGCCTGGCCCAGAACAGCCTGGACGCCAGGCTGTCCTGACGCGCGGCTCAACCCACCTGCAAGGTGGCAACGCGGGCTATGCGGTTGATCTGCTGGATGCCCAGCGCCGAGATATGCAATGCCCGCGTGTCCTCGGCCTCGCGCATCCAGCCAGATTGCAGGAACAGCCTGAACAAGGCCTGGCCCAACACGCCCCCCAGGTGCGGTGCCTGGTCGTTCCACTCGGTACAGCGGCAGATCACGCAGCCGCGCTGCTGGTGCGGCGCCAAGGCATCGATGTACACCCCTACCAGGGCCAGCTGCGCCCGCCCTTCATCGCTGACCATCAACAGGCGGCCACTGCCTTCCAGCCAGCCCGCGACCACCATGCGGTGGTATAGCTCACTGGCCAGCTCGCCCCCCAGGTGATCCCCACAGCGACGCGCCCGGCGCAGCGACATGGGCAGCGGTGACACCGGCGCCTTGGCCCGCTCCCCCCTGGCGCTTTCCAGTTGCACGCTGGCCAGCGCCTCTACCGCCGCCCCGACCTGCGGGGTAGCCAGGCGAAAATAGCGTTTGCGGCCACGGGCTTCATGCCTCAGCAGCCCAGCCGATGACAGCAACGACAAGTGCGCGCAAGCCGACGACGAGGTCAGGCCGGTCATCATCGCAAGCTCGTTGGCCAGGCGCGGCGTGCCGTCGATCAATGCCCACAACATGGCACTGCGCTTGGGGTCGGCCATCAGGCTGGCGATCTGGCTGATACTGCTGACTGCGTTCATGTCCCTGTAACTCCCTGCAAGTTCACTGTGTGGATGCGATGGCCAACCCTGGCAGGGAAGCACCTCTCGCTGGCACTGGCCTGGATCGCCAGTATAAGCCGCAGAAATGCCCAATCTGGCAGCCCCACACCGCCCAGTCCTCGTAAAAAAGCCACTGGGTATACCTACCCATTGCAAGGCGGGAACAGGACCGACGCGACCGGCGAAAACCCTGCGCGTAGGCGTTTTCGGCCCGTTGAGACAGGGGGCTCGTTAACTCAGCAGGAAAAAAACCTTCGGCACGTTCGGACGTAGCCGACAGCCAGGTACTACAAGTAGCGCAAACTAAAGCGAACGTTTCCCGGCCTTGCAGGCATTGCAGCGCAACCGGCAAACACACAATCAGGCACCGCCAGTCAGGACACTGACCCAGCGCATGGCAGACGAGAACAGCAGCGCTAAACTGATGCCGCTCCCTTCTGGAGGTAAGCCGCGATGAAAATTGTCGTCAGCGCTTCACGCCGAAACCCCGCCTGCCCCTGGCAGGTCCAGCTCGATCAGCATGTGGTCGGGTTCCGCAGCGAGGCCGAGGCACGGGCCTTTGTCGCCACGCTGGAAACCCGCCTGCGCGCCCCGCACCCGCTCAAGCGCGAACCCTGGCCTGCAAACGGCGGGTCAGTACCGCGGCACTGACTGCCAATACACCGCAAAGGCAGATCACCAGGGCCATCGGCAAGGCACTGCCATCGTGCAGCAGCCCCACCAGCGCCGCTGCGCCCGCCGCCACGCTGAACTGGACACAACCCATCAGCGCCGAGGCACTGCCGGCACGCGCGCCCTGGCCGCTCATGGCGCAAGCCGAGGCATTGGGGATGATGCAACCGAGGCTGGCAATGCAGATGAATAACGGCACCAGCAGCGGCCACAACGCGGTCGGCCGCCACGCCGCCACCGCGAGCAGCGCCAGCCCGGCCCCCAGGTACAACCACACGGCACGGGCCAGCAGGAAGGCCGGCCCACGCTTGGCCAGCAAACGGGCGTTCACCTGCGCCACCAGGATAAAGCCCGCTGCGTTGGCACCAAACAGCCAGCCATAGTGCTCGGCTGGCACGCCGTACAGCTTGATGAACACGAAAGGTGAACCGGCGATGTAGGCGAACATGCCGGCAATGGCGATACCGCCCGTCACCGCATGGCCGAGGAACACCCGGTCTGCCAGCAGGCGCAGGTACTGGCGCAAAGCGCCGGACAAGGGCTGGCGCGGCATGTCCTCAGGCATGCTCTCCGGCAACCCCAGGCTTACCGCCAACAGGCAAGCGGCACTGAACAGGCCCAGGGTAAGGAAAATCGATTGCCAGCCGGCCACATTCACCAGCACCCCACCCAGCATCGGCGCCAGGATCGGGGCCAGGCCCATGACCAGCATCAACTGCGAGAACACCTTGGCCGAGGCGACCGGGTCGCACTTGTCGCTGACGATGGCCCGCGACAGCACCATGCCCGCACAACCGCCAAGGGCCTGGACGAAGCGTGCCAGCACCAGGGTGTCGAGGTTGGGGGCATAGGCACAGGCCAGTGACGCCAGGGTGAACACGGTCACGCCCAACATCAGCGGTTTGCGCCGGCCAAAACGGTCAGCCACTGGGCCGTAAGCCAACTGGCCGATGGACAAGCCAAGGAAATAGGCGGCCAATGTGGCCTGGACGTGTTTTTCGTCGGTGGCGAACGCCTGCGCCATGGCCGGGAAGGCCGGCAGGTAGAAGTCGATCGCCAAGGGCCCGAACGCACTGAGTGCGCCCAGGATGAGCACCATTCGCAGGTTCATCAGGAATCCATAGCAGGCTAAGCAAGTAGATGATTCTACCTGCTGTCGCCCCTAGGAATGTGAAAACATTTGCAACAAACCTAGGCCCTGTCGCGATGGGCCGGACAGCGGCCCCACCGTCAGGGCCTCAACCCAAAACCCGGGTCGACACCTGTTACCCCACCTCAGCCTGATACCCTTCCTCGCGGATGGCCGCCAGAACCTGCTCCTGCACCAACTCACTCTGCACCCGCACCTGCTTGGCCGCCAGGTCGACTTCTACCTTGGCGGACGCATCCAGCTGCTGCACTGCCCGCGTCACGGCCTTTACACAGTGGCCACAGGTCATGCCTTGTACATTGAACACTTGCATAGGGTTGCCTCCTTCAGGTTTTCCACGAGTTTCAAGCTTGCCATCAGGGCAAGGTCAAGTGCCGTGTGGAACAGCTGGGGTGGAAATCCGCACGCGCGTCGGCCAAGCTGCGCCTTTGACGATCAGCCAAGCAGGAGATTTTTCATGTTCAGGGCAGCATTGGGCGTCGTCGGGTTGGTCAGCGCACTGGCTGTGGTGCCACCGGCCAGCGCAGAGGACAACTCGGCCTACAGCGTACTGATCATTTCCCGGGAGCGCCTGGAAGTGGCTACCAGCTGTGAAATCGGGGTGTACCTCAATGATCAGCTTTCCGGGCGGGTGTTTCAGGAGCAGTCCACCTCGTTCAACCTGCCGCCTGGCCCGGTCGATGTGCGCCTGCGCCGGTTGCCTGGGCAAACCCCGGGTTGCGCGCCAGGCATCGAGGACCAACGCAGCACACGTTTGAACCTGCAGGCGGGCCAGATCAACAAATATCGCATCACCATGGGTCAATATGGGCTGGAATTGAAGCGCGCCGATCTAGGCTATTGACCTTCCCCGCATGGCAAGGTTGATGCTGGAGCCCTGTCCAAGGAGGAGAGCCATGCCCGCATCCACCACCTATGACCTGCCGATCTCCGGCATGACCTGCGCCAGCTGTGCTGGCCGGGTCGAGCGCGCATTGCGCAAGGTCAGCGGCGCTGAACACGTCAGCGTCAACTTCACCACTGAAAAAGCCCGTGTCCAGGCCCCGGCCGACCGCCTGCCAGCCTTGGTCGATGCGGTACGCGAAGCCGGCTACGGCGTGCCCACGCGCACGCTGGAACTGCAGATCGGCGGCATGACCTGCGCCAGTTGCGTGGGCCGCGTGGAGCGGGCCCTTGGCAAAGTGCCCGGGGTGGAGCGGGTGAGTGTCAACCTGGCCAATGAACGTGCCCACCTTGAAGTGCTGGCCGCCCTCGACGACAACCTGCTGATCGAAACGGTACACAAGGCCGGCTACAGCGCCAGCGTGCCGCAAGCCGCCATAGACGAGCAGGCCACCGCCCAGCGCCGCCTGCGTAACGAACGCCTGGCAGTGGCTGCAGCATTGCTGCTGGCGCTGCCATTGGTGCTGCCCATGCTGGTGCAGCCATTCGGCCTGCACTGGATGCTGCCCGCCTGGGCGCAATTCCTGCTGGCCACCCCTGTGCAGTTCATTCTCGGCGCCCGCTTTTATATCGCCGCCTGGAAAGCCGTGCGTGCCGGCGCCGGCAACATGGACCTGCTGGTTGCCCTGGGGACCAGCGCCGGTTACGGCCTGAGCCTCTACGAATGGGCCCAGGCCCCCGCCGGCATGGCCCCGCACCTGTACTTCGAGGCCTCGGCGGTGGTGATCGCCCTGGTGCTGCTGGGCAAGTACCTGGAAAGCCGTGCCAAACGCCAGACCGCCAGCGCCATTCGCGCGCTCGAGGCACTGCGCCCGGAGCGCGCAGTGCGCGTGGTTGGCGACCGGGAAGAAGATGTGGCGATCGCCCAGCTGCGCCTGGGCGACCTGGTGCTGGTCAAGCCCGGCGAGCGCTTTCCGGTCGATGGCGTGGTCGAGGATGGCAGCAGCCATGCCGATGAAGCCCTGATCAGCGGCGAGAGCTTGCCAGTGCCCAAACAACCCGGCGACAGCGTCACCGGTGGCGCCATCAATGGCGAAGGCCGGTTGCTGGTACGTACCGAAGCCCTGGGCACCGAGACCGTGCTGGCGCGCATCATCCGCCTGGTGGAAGACGCGCAGGCCGCCAAGGCGCCGATCCAGAAGCTGGTCGACCGGGTCAGCCAGGTATTCGTCCCCGCCGTGCTGGTACTGGCGCTGCTGACCCTGCTCGGCTGGTGGCTGGCTGGCGCGGCGCTGGAAACCGCCCTGATCAACGCCGTGGCCGTGCTGGTCATCGCCTGCCCTTGCGCCCTTGGCCTGGCCACACCCGCAGCGATCATGGCCGGTACCGGCGTCGCCGCCCGCCACGGCATCCTCATCAAGGATGCCGAGGCGCTGGAGCGCGCGCATGCGGTGAACCGTGTGGTGTTCGACAAGACCGGTACCCTGACCTCGGGCAGCCCGCGGGTAGTCCACAGCAAGGCCCTGGTCGGCGACAGCGCCAGCCTGCATCGCCTGGCCGGCGCCCTGCAACGGGGCAGTGAACACCCGTTGGCCAAGGCGGTGGTGCAGGCCTGCACCGAGCAAGGCCTGCAGGTACCCAGCGTCAGCGACAGCCAGTCGCTCACCGGGCGCGGCATTGCCGGGCGTGTCGAAGGCCGTGAGCTGGCACTGGGCAACCGCCGCCTGCTCGATGAAAGCGGGCTGCAGCCCGGCGGCCTGGCCGACAAGGCACGCGCCTGGGAAGCCGAGGGGCGTACCCTGTCGTGGCTGATCGAACGCGGTCAGCAAACACAGGTGCTGGGCCTGTTCGCCTTTGGTGACAGCCTCAAGCCCGGGGCCGCCGAGGCCATCGACACCCTGCATGCGCAGCACATCAGCAGCCATCTGCTGACTGGCGATAACCGGGGTAGCGCCAAGGTGGTCGCCGAAGCCTTGGGCATCGACGATGTGCACGCCGAAGTGCTGCCGGCCGACAAGGCCGCAACTGTGGCGGCCCTCAAGCAGGCTGGCGTGGTCGCCATGGTCGGCGACGGCATAAACGACGCGCCGGCGTTGGCCGCCGCCGACATCGGCATCGCCATGGGGGATGGCACCGACGTGGCGATGCAGGCAGCCGGCATCACCTTGATGCGCGGCGACCCGCGGCTGGTGCCCGCTGCCCTGGAAATCAGCCGCAAGACCTACGCCAAGATCCGCCAGAACCTGTTCTGGGCATTCATCTACAACCTGATCGGTATCCCGCTGGCTGCACTGGGCTACCTCAACCCGGTACTGGCGGGCGCCGCCATGGCCTTGTCCAGCGTCAGCGTGGTCAGCAACGCGCTGTGGCTGAAAGCCTGGAAACCCGCCCGCGCCCCCCAGGAGGCAAAATGAACATTGGCCAGGCCGCCCGCCGCAGCGGGCTCAGCACCAAGATGATCCGTTACTACGAATCCATCGGCCTGCTCAAGCCGGCCACGCGCAGCGACAATGGCTACCGCCTGTACCGGGACGAGGACTTGCACAGCCTGGCGTTCATCAAGCGCTCACGCGACCTGGGGTTTTCCCTGGAAGAAGTGGGCAAGCTGCTGACGCTGTGGCAAGACCGCCAGCGGGCCAGCGCCGATGTGAAGGCATTGGCGATGCAGCATATCGATGAACTGAACCGGCGCATCGAGGAACTGGTCAGCCTGCGCAACACCCTTGGCGAGCTGGTATCCCACTGCCAAGGGGACGACCGCCCGGACTGCCCGATCCTCAGCGACCTAGCCAATGGCACCGCTGGCAACTGCTGCCACTAGCGCTTGGTATGCCAAAAGCGTCCATTCACGACCGAATAGTCACCAATCACGACTTTATCCAATAAATACGGGCGCTTCGGCTACATAAAACCCGGCTGCTGCCGATGCACTGGTTACCTGCCTCGTGTGTCGACTAAAACAATTCCGGGAGCGTCGATGAGCATCAAACAGAAACTGACCTGGGCATTCGCGGTCATCGCCGGTTTGCCCATCGTGCTGGTGGCCACCCTGGTGGTCCTTAACCTGCGTGGCGAAGCCCGCGATGGATTCCTTGACGGCAGCAGCCGGGAAATCCGCCAGGTCAGCAACGCGATGAACATCTTCTTCCAGGGCATCAACCAGAACGTCGAGTACCTGGCCGCGCAACCGATGGTGGCCGCCACAGGCAGCAACCTGAACAAGTTCCTGAGTGCCAACCCGTCCTACGAGCTGGGCGATCAGGACAAGCAAGTGCTGGACTTCTTCACCCGCCTGGCAGATTCGCACCCCAACTATGCCTACGTGTCCTACGGCGTCAATGACGGCGGTTACATCGGCTGGCCAGCCGGGCAGAAGTTCGTCAACTACGACCCACGCACACGGCCGTGGTACCAATTGGCCATGGCCAACCCGGGCAAGACCGTGCGCACCGGCGCCTATTACTGGGCTGCCGATGACGCGGTGCTCATCAGTACCGTGCGCACGGTAGCCAACCAGTTGGGCAACCCCGGCGGTGTGGTCAACATCGACGTTTCGCTCAAAGGCCTGACCGAGATCGTCAAGCAGATCAAGCTGGGCGAGAGCGGCTTCCTGATGCTGGTGGAAAGCAACGGCAACGTGATGGTCGACCCACGCGACGCCAGCCACAACTTCAAGCAACTGGCCAGTTTTGGCGACGGCTATGCCGAGTTGGCCAAGGCCGGCAAGGGCCTGGTCGAAGTCGAGCTCAATGGTGTGCGCTACATGGCCAACGTCTACCCCGACGAGCGCCTGGGCTGGACCTTCATCGGCCTGATCGAGCAAGGCGAAGTGATGCAGACCACTACCCGCCTTACCTGGCTGATCGGCGTGGTCGCCTTGGTCCTGGCCGCCCTGTTCGCCGTGGTCGGCGCCGCCTTCGCCAAACTGATCGTGCGCCCGATCAACAGCGTCACCAACGGACTGGAAGACATTGCCCAGGGTGAGGGCGACCTGACCCGCAGCCTGGAAATTCGCGGCCGCGACGAAACCGCCCAGCTGGCCAACTGGTTCAACCAGTTCCTCGGTGCCATTCGCAGCCTGATCCAGCATATAGGTGCGGCGGCCAGCAAGATCCTCAGCACCTCGCACAGCTCGACCCAGGTGTCCAGCAACATGGCCGAAGCGGCCGGCCGCCAGCGCGAGGCCGTGGACATGGTGTCCACCGCCTTCCACGAGATGGTTGCCACCGCCAACGAAGTGGCGCGCTCGTGCAGCCAGGCGGCCCAGTCTGCGGACAGCGGCCAGCAACAGGCCCGTGAAGGTCAGCAGCAGATCGATGCGGCGGTCCACAGCGTTGACCGCCTGAGCCAGGAAATCGAGCAGTCGGCGCAGTCGATCCAGCAACTGGAGCGTGACAGCAATGCCATCCAGTCGATCCTCGGCACCATTCGCTCGATTGCCGAGCAGACCAACCTGCTGGCCCTGAACGCCGCCATCGAGGCCGCGCGGGCCGGCGAGCAAGGCCGTGGCTTTGCCGTGGTAGCCGATGAAGTGCGGGCGCTGGCCAAGCGCACGGCCGACTCCACCGCAGAAATCGACGGTTTGCTGGGCAACCTGGCCAACCGCACCTCCGAGGTGGCTGCACAGATGCACGCCAGCCTGGAAGTTTCGCAGCAGTCGGTCAGCCGTATCGGCCTGGCCCGCGACAGTTTCGGGCAGATCCGCGAGTCGGTGGACGTGATCCGTGACATGAACACGCAGATTGCAACCGCAGCCGAGGAACAGCACCAGGTAGCCGAAGATATCAACCGCCACATCAGCCAGATTCATGGGGATGCGCAGTTGGTGGCCGAGTTGGCCCAGGCAGCACGCCAGGATTCGGAAAGCCTGGCCGGGTTGTCCAATGAACTGGACGTACTGGTGCGCAGGTTCCGCACCTGACAAGGCGCCGGTGCAGGCCGCCCCGTACCGGGGCGGCTTCAGCTACACATAGGCCAGCACCGGCAACCCCTGGTCAGAGCCTCAACTCCCCCGGCGTTGCCCCAAACAGCTGCTTGAACGCCGCAATGTACGCGGAAGTGGAATCATACCCACAACCCAGCGCCGCCTCGGTCACGCTCTCCCCCGCCTCCAGCAAGGCCAGCGACGACAGCAAGCGCATGCGCTGGCGCCAGTTGCGAAAGCTCAAGCCGGTTTCACGCTGGAACAGGCGCATCAGCGTTTTTTCGGAACACCCCAGCTGCCGCGCCCATTGCTGCAAGGTCTGCGCCTGGTCGGGTGCGGCGATCAAGCCATTGCACAGCGCCAGCAAACCCGGGTGGCGCGGCAATGGCAAGGAAAAGCCGACTTCCGGCAGGGTTCGTAACTGGTCGAGCAGCACCGCCACCAGCCGCGCCTGAGCACTATCGCCCTCAGGGTAATCGGCTGGGTACAGGCAGAACTGCTTGATCAACTCACGCGCCAGCGGCGTCACCTCCAATACCCGACACTGCGGGGCAGCCCAGGGGCAGGCGTCCCGGCGTACATACAGGCTGCGCATCTCGGCCTGCATCGAGGTCACCACCGCATGCTCGGCGTCAGCCGGGATCCACACCCCCCACTGCGGTGGCGCAAAGTAGCTGCCTGCGTCGGTGTAAACACCCAGCACGCCGCTGATAGCGTAGGAGAACTGTACCCAGTCGTGCTGGTGGCGTGTGGTCCAGGAACCGGCGCCCAGGCTTTCGGCACGTGCGTACAGTGGCCTGGGCAACTGCTTGAGTTCAGGAATGGGACGGGGTTGTCCGATGATCGGCATGGCGGCTTCTGTTAGTGCTGACCAGACAAGCCTAACAGTTACGATCAACGCCTGCGGGATATCTGCCGCCTGCCGCGCGGGCATGCCTGCCAAACAGACGGCGGTTCTTCACCGCTCGACGATGACCGTGACCCCTTGCCCGCCCGCCGCACAAATGGAAATCAAGCCGCGCCCCTTCCCTGCCGTTGCCAGCAATTTCGCCAGGTTGGCCAGTATTCGCCCGCCGGTCGCGGCAAACGGGTGCCCGGCAGCCAGCGAACTGCCCTTGACGTTGAGCTTGCTGCGGTCGATGGCCCCCAACGGCGCATCCAGCCCCAGCCGCTCACGGCAGTACCCAGCGTCTTCCCAGGCCTTGAGCGTACACAACACCTGGGCCGCAAAGGCTTCGTGGATTTCGTAGTAGTCAAAGTCCTGCAAGGTCAGGCCATTGCGTGCCAGCAAGCGTGGCACTGCATACGCCGGTGCCATCAGCAGCCCCTCGCGGCCAGTGACGAAGTCCACTGCTGCGGTTTCACCATCGACCAAGTGCGCCAGCACCGGTAACCCCTGTTGCGCGGCCCACTCTTCACTGGCCAGCAGCACCAGCGACGCACCATCGGTCAAGGGCGTGGAATTGCCTGCCGTCAACGTACCCTGGCCACTGCGGTCGAAGGCTGGCTTGAGCTTGGCCAACTGCTCCAGTGTCAGGTCCGCGCGCAGGTTGTTGTCGCGCATCAGCGACAGAAATGGTGTCAGCAGGTCATCGTGCCAACCTTCGGCATAGGCAGCCGCCAGCCGCTGGTGGCTGAGCAACGCCAACTCGTCCTGGGCAGCCCGGCCAATCTTCCAGGCCTGGGCCATGCGTTCGCAATGCTCGCCCATCGACAACCCGGTGCGCGGCTCGCCGTTGCGTGGCAACTCAGGGCGCAGATGGTGCGGGCGCAACTGCAGAAAAGGCTTGAGCCGTTCGCCCAGGTTTTTGCCACGGTTGGCCTGCAGCAGGATATGACGCAGGCCTTCGTTGACCGCAATCGGCGCATCCGACGTGGTGTCCACGCCACCGGCGATGCCGCTGTCGATCTGCCCCAGCGCAATCTTGTTGGCCACCAGCAGCGCCGCCTCCAGGCCGGTGCCGCAAGCTTGCTGCAGGTCGTAGGCAGGGGTTTGCGGCGAAAGCCGCGAGCCCAGCACACATTCGCGGGTCAGGTTCATGTCGCGCGACTGCTTGAGCACCGCGCCAGCGACCACCTCACCCAAGCGCAGCCCATGCAGGCGATAGCGCTCGATCAGCCCTTCGAGGGCCGCGGTCAGCATCGCCTGGTTGCTGGCGGTGGCGTAGGCCCCATTGGAGCGGGCAAAGGGAATTCGGTTGCCGCCCAAGATCGCGGCCCGGCGAAGTGAACGCATATGCCTGTTCCTCCTGAAACAAATTGAACCGTACTGCCTGGGTGTTCTTACCCTGGTCGAACGACCATGCCACAAACTTGGTCCACACTTTCAAGCTTGCCTTTGCGGAGACCTACTCATGAGCGATCGCTACCTCGGTTTTGCCAACTCCAACCTTGGCCGCCGCCTGGTGGATGCCCTGGGCCTGCCACGCCCTGCGCCTCTGGAGCGCTGGCAGGCTGGCCGCCTGCGCCCGGTGGAGGGGGCGCTGGTGCTGGGCGGCGGCCCCCTGGCAGGCCAGGTCGAAGCCTTCGCCGCGCGCCTTACCGATAACGTATACCGTTTCAATGCCGACCACCTGCAGGGCGAGCCTTGGGTCGCTGGCCTGGGGCCTAAAATCAAAGCCGTGGTGTTCGACGCCAGTCACTTGTCCGACAGCGATGAGCTGAAGCAGTTGCGCGAATTTTTCCAGCCGCTGCTGCGCAGCCTGGGCCCGTGCGCCCACGTCGCGCTGCTGGGACGGCCACCGGAAAGCCTCGACAACCCGCAGGCCAGTATCGCCCAGCGCGCCCTGGAGGGCTTCAGCCGCTCGCTGGCCAAGGAACTGCGCAATGGCGCAACCGCTCAGTTGCTGTACGTCGGCCCCGGCGCTGAAGACCAACTGGAAGGTGCCTTGCGCTTCTTCCTCTCGCCCAAGAGCGCGTTCATCTCCGGCCAGGTGCTGCGCCTGGGAGCCTGCGCCAGCCAGGTCGAGGACTGGACCCGCCCGTTGGCTGGCCGCCGTGCACTGGTTACCGGCGCCGCGCGCGGAATCGGCGCGGCCATCGCGCAAACCTTGTCACGTGACGGTGCCGACGTTCTGCTGCTGGATGTGCCACAGGCCAGCCGCGAACTCGACGCACTCGCTGCCCGACTTGGCGGCAAGGCCCTGGCGCTGGACATCTGCGCCAGCGATGCCGCCTCACAACTGCTGGCTGCCCTGCCCGACGCCATAGACATCGTTGTGCACAATGCTGGCATCACGCGCGACAAGACCCTGGCCAACATGACCCCGGACTATTGGGACGCCGTGCTCGCGGTCAACCTGCAGGCGCCACAGGTGCTGACCCAGGCGCTGTTTGACGGTGGCGCGTTGGGTGAACATGCGCGCATAACCTTGTTAGCCTCGGTCAGCGGCATTGCCGGCAACCGCGGCCAGGCCAACTATGCCGCCAGCAAGGCCGGGCTGATCGGCCTGGCCCAGGCCTGGGCGCCGAGGCTCGCCGAGCGGGGCGCGAGCATCAACGCCGTAGCCCCCGGCTTCATCGAAACCCACATGACCGCAACCATGCCCATGGGCCTGCGCGAAGCCGGGCGACGCTTGAGTTCGCTAGGCCAGGGCGGTCGCCCGCAGGACGTGGCCGAGGCCATTGCCTGGCTCAGCCAGCCGGGCTCGGGGGCGGTCAACGGCCAGGTGCTGCGTGTTTGCGGCCAGGCACTGATGGGGGCCTGACCATGAGCCGACAATGGCACGACCTGCATAGCCCGGCTGCCCGCCCCAGCCTGTACCTGCGTGCCGCCAGCAAGCGCACGATCAGCGGTGAGCACCTGCCCGACGATGGCCTGCGCTGCTTCATCCAGGTTGAGCCGGCCAACCTGGACGCCTATCGGCGGCTTTGCCACTTCCCCGACGATGGCCGCCTGCCGGCTACTTATCCACACGTCATGGCTTTTGCGCTGCAATTGCAGCTGATGACCGCCCGTGACTTTCCCTTCCCGCTTCTGGGGCTGGTGCACCTGCAAAATCGCATCGAAGTGCTGCGGCCACTGGGCGCTATCGAAGGGCTGCGCTTTGCGGTGTATGCGCACAACCTGCAGGCGCATGACAAAGGTGGCACCTTCGACCTGGTGACCGAAGCCGAAGATGGCATCGGCGTGCTCTGGCGTGAAACCAGCCGCATGCTGGTACGTGGGCTGAAGCTGGATGGCCAGGCCGGCGGGCATGCCGACGACGAACCGCCTTGCTTGCCCGAGGCCACCCGCTGGTATGCCGACAGTGACATCGGCCGGCGTTATGCCAAGGTGTGCGGGGACTACAACCCTATCCACCTGAGTGCGGTCAGTGCACGGTTGTTCGGCTTTCCCACGGCCATTGCCCATGGCATGTGGACAAAGGCCATGGCACTGGCCGCATTGCGCGGGCACCTGCCGCACAGCGGCTATGCCTTTGAGGTGGCTTTCCGCAAGCCGGTCAGGTTGCCCTCCGAAGTGGTGCTCAGTGCCAGCGAGGCGGGGCCTGCAGGGGTGCTGCGGCTGGATGGGCATGGGGGCATACTGCATATGCTCGGCCGCTGGGATCAGCTCTAGGGCTCATTGCCGGGCCCTGGGGCCGCAACGCGGCGGCCCCTTGCTTTGCATCGGGCCAGGGCAGAAGCTATGCAGCATTTGGAGACCCCCGATGAACCTGCAAGAGCTTACCCAATGCCTGCACCAGATCCGTGACAACAACGACTGGCGTGGCTTTCACAGCCCGAAGAACCTGGCCATGGCCGCCAGCGTCGAAATGGCCGAGCTGGTCGAGATTTTCCAGTGGCTGAGCGAAGACGAATCGCGCCAGCTGCCTGCCGACAAATTGGCCCACGCCGGGCAGGAAGTCGGTGACGTGGTGCTCTACCTGCTGCTGTTGTGCAGTGAGCTGGGCCTGGACATGGACCAGGTGGTGCGTGCCAAGCTGGCCGACAGCGAGAGGCGTTTCGCTCGATGAACGACCGTCATTTCGATGAACTGGCCACCCGCTTCGCGGAAAAGATCTACGGCGGCGCCAAGGGCGCGATCCGCCTGGCCGTCTTGCAGGCCGACCTGGCCGAGGCGCTGCCTGATCGCCCGTTGCGTGTTCTGGATATCGGCGCCGGCCTGGGTCACATGGCCTTGTGGCTGGCCGAACGTGGCCACCAGGTGACCCTGGCAGAACCGGCTGCACCCATGCTCGACGGCGCCCGGGCCCGTTTTGCCGAAGCCGGCCAGACGGCCACCTTCGTCCAGGCCCCCTGGCAAGACCTGCTCGGCCAATTGAACGAGCCCTACGACCTGGTGCTGTGCCACGCTGTGCTGGAATGGCTGGCCGAACCCGAGAGCATCCTGCCCGTGCTGCACCAGCTCACCGCCACGGGTGGCTGGTTGTCGCTGGCGTTCTACAACCGCGACGCCCTGGTCTACCGCAACTTGCTCAAAGGCCATTTCCGCAAGCTGCGCAGCAACCGCCTGGAAGGTGAAAAGCAGAGCCTGACGCCACAGAAACCGCTTGATCCACGCGAGCTCAAGGCGCACCTTGAACCCTTGTGGCAGGTGCAAAGTGAAAGCGGTGTGCGGGTGTTCCACGACTACATGCCCAAGGAGTTCCAGGCCAAGGCCGAACTGCTCGACCTGCTGGAGATGGAGCTGGCCTACCGCCGCCACCCTGGGTTCGCCGGGCTCGGCCGCTACCTGCACTGGGTTTGCCGCCCTCGCTGAGCGGCCTGCCGGGAGGAATACATGCCATACCGTCTGTTGTACCTGGCCCTGCTGCCGCTGGCCCTGGCTGGCTGCCAGAGCCCCAATCCGTATGTTGCCAGCAGCCGGCCGTTGCCCCCGGCGCCGGCCCAGGCGGCCGCTACCTTCGATGCCAGCGCCTACCCGGCACCGGCACGGGACTATGGGCGCTACCGCAGCTGGAGCTGGCGTAACGGCCGGTTGCCCAGTGGCTCGGCGGGGGCCGACCCGGCGCCCCTGGCCGATGCCGTTGGTGGTGCCCTCGACCAGCATGGCCTGCGCCCGGCGCGGGGCGGCCCCGGCGACTTGCTGGTAAGCGCCGACATGCGCTTGGAAAGGCGCTTGCGGCAAGTGCGCGATTACGACACCTATGACCCTTACCCCTACGGCAGCGTGGGCTATGGCGGTTACCGCCATGGCTACGGCGGCTATGCCAGCGTGCCAGTGGTGCGGACCTACGAGGTGCAGGTGATGGTGGTGCGCATCGACCTCTACGACGCGCGTACCGGCCAACCGGTATGGAGCGCCAGCGCCGAAAGCGGCAGCGACAAGGACTCGCCACGCGAACGCGAAAACGCCGTGCGCGATGCTGTGCACAAGGCGCTCAGCGGCTATCCTCCCAGTTAATAGCCAACGGAGAACCATCATGTTGCGCCGTCTCGTTCTACTGTCATTCGCGCTGGTATTGGCAGCCTGCTCGAGCACTAACGTTCAGCAGGATTTCGATGCCAGCCGCGACTTTGCCGCCTACCGCAGCTGGGCATGGCAGGAGCCAGGTTTGCAGTACCGCCCGGATGACCCTCGCATCAAGAGCGACCTGACCGAGCAGCGCATCCGTACGGCAGTGGCCGAGCAGCTCGACCAGCGCGGCCTGCGCCCGGTGCAGGGCGGCGCGCGGCCAGACCTGACCGTACGCACCTACCTGATCGTCGAGCAGCGCCAGCAACAGATCACCACCAATTACGGCGGGGGCTGGGGTGGTTATTGGGGCGGGTACTGGGGTGGCCCCATGTACAACGAAACCCGCAGCGTCGATTACAAGGTGGCCACCATTCAGGTCGACCTTTTCGATGGCCGTGACGGCAAGCTGGTCTGGCGCGGCAGTGCCGAGCAGATCATGAACAACTACCCACCGGGCCCTGAAGAGCGTAACAGCGCCATTCAAAACACCGTGGCCAAGGTGCTGGGCAATTACCCGCCGGGTAGCCGGAAATAACCTTCAAAAGCAGCCAGGGGCTCAAGCGCAGCCCCCGGTGACAGCTACGACAAAATCCGTTCCGACCACGCCTTTTTCGGTTGCAAGGCCTACTCGTGCGCACGTTCCGGTCTATCTTCAGTCAAGGAAACCTGACTGACCGGGTAAAAGTGTTCAACTTTTAGGAAGGGCGACCTGCCAATGCAAAGCATTGTTCTGCTGCTGTGGCTTGCCTTGTGCTCCGAACAGGATGTGCGTCAACGCCAGATCTCCAACCTGCTCACCCTGGGTGTGGCCAGCTGTGCCCTGCTCTGGCTGTTCGCCACTGGCCATAGCTGGATGGGGGCCGATGCCAGCGATGCCGGATGGGCGCTGGCCATCGTCATGCTGTTGACCCTGCCCGGCTATATGTACGGCCACTTCGGCGCCGATGATGTCAAGCTGATGGGCGCCCTGGCCTTGGCCAGCGGCACGCAATACGTGCTTGGCACGTTCATTGGCGCTGGGGTCAGCGTGCTGGTCTGGCTGCTGGCCCGTCGGCGTCTATGGCTGCTGCTCAACCCCAAGATCAAGAAGCGCCTGCAAGCCCTGACCGAAGAAATGGGCGACAAGCAGGCGTTCGTCCCCTATGTGCTCACCGGCTTTCTGCTGACAGCCGTATGGATCCAATAGCGATGCCTGTGGTCGGACAATGTGTACAGGGTTTGTACAGAATCGCCGTGTGCGACTACTTTTTACATTGCCAGAGCGTCTGGCCCGGGAGCAGGGCCGTATACGAACAGGGAGTTGATCGTGTCCAGACCAGTGAGTGAAGTGAAGGTATTGGTGGTCGACGACCAACCGGTCATTGTCGAGCAGCTATGTGAATACCTTGAAACCGCGGGTTACACCTGCATACCCGCCTATTCCACCGACGAAGCCATAGAGCGGTATACGTCGGACCCCGCAGTCGGCCTCATCATCTGCGACCTGGAAATGCCCGAACGGGACGGCATCGAGCTGGTGCGCGCCTTGAAGGAGATCGACGGCAGCCAACGCATGTTCGAGGCCATCATGCTGACCGGCCGGGGGGAAAAACAGGACGTGATCCGCGCCCTGCGCGCAGGTTTTGCCGACTATTACCAGAAACCCATGGACCTTGAGGAACTGCTCGAAGGTGTGCGCCAGCAGGAGCAGGCCTTGCTCGAGCGCCAGCGCAACCTCCGCAACCTGGGCGGCTTGAACCAGCGTTTGCAAGAGTTGGCCGAGTCTGTGGACGAGCTGTATCAGGAGCTGGAGAAAGCCCGCGGCCAAGGCGCCCATCGGCGTGCCACGGATGCTGAAGAAAGCGAGAGCGAGCTACCCGCAGCGTTCGAGAAACTGTCGCCCCGCCAGTTGGAGGTCGCGCGGCTGGTGAGCAAGGGCAAGACCAATTACCAGATTGCCTGTGAACTGGGGATCACCGAGAACACCGTCAAACTGTACGTGTCGCAGGTGCTGCGGTTGACGCATATGCATAACCGTACCCAATTGGCGCTGGCGCTGACGCCCAGCTCATCGCCAGTGCATCAACGCTTCACTACCCACTGACCGGCGCCTGCTGTACCCGGGGCGTATTACCGCCCCACATTGCCGTCGGGCACCTACTCACTGACCTGAAACGCCACCCGGGCAGTCTCACCGCTTTCATCCAGGGCGCTGAGTTCGGCCTGGCCAACCTGGGGCAAGCGCAGCAGCAGGCTGTCCTGCCCCTGGGTCTCCCCCAGCGGCTGGCCATTGAGGAACCACCAACGCCGGCCGCCGCCCCCCAGGGCCGAAACATGCAACTGCAAAGGCTCGCTGCTGGTGGCCGGGCGGCGCAGATTGTCGCCCGGGCGCACCCCCACGATCGACAGCGGTGGTGCGCTGGCCGGTACCTGTGGCGGGCAGTTTGGGTCGATGGCCGGCAACCGTGCGGCACGCCGCTCCATCCGCGGTAGCCAAGGCTCCAGCGGTGCCGGCCACAGGGCAATATCGCGGGCCGTGGCGCCTGGGCAACTCCCATCCACACGCAAGCCATGCGGGTTGACCCACACCGTCTCGCGCAAGCCCAGGCCCAGCGGCTGGTCGGCGGCCTGCAAGGTTGGCGGTGTGGTGCCGTCCAAGGTCCAGGCAAACCGTTGGCGCCGGCAGTTACTGTCCTGCCTGGCCATGGGCTGGCCAAGCGGCCAACAGATCGCGGCCACGCCGACACTGGCGGGCACCGGCAAGACTGGCACGCTGATACCCCGCTGGCTGTCGCGATTGCTCAACAGGTCGTGCACCTGCAACATCAGGGGGGCGGCCGATGCCAGGCCAAACTGCCCGGCGACCGGCGTACCGTCTGGGCGACCGATCCACACACCAATCAGGTAGCGCGGGCCCACGCCAATCGACCAGGCATCCCGAAAGCCATAGCTGGTGCCGGTCTTCCAGGCCAGTTGCGGGCGCTGCACCAGTTCGGCATGCGGATCGCGGTCGGGGCGTGCCTGGCCGCTGAGAATACGCCGCACGATCCACGCTGCACCCGGCGACAACAGACGCCGCTCGAGCAGCGGGTCCTGCGGTTGCAGGCGTACCTGCGCGCTGTTGCCGCCCCGGGCAAACGCCGCGTAGCCGCCAACCAGGTCTTCCAGGCGGCTGCCGGCGCCGCCCAGGATCAGCGACAGGTTGGGCTCTGCCAAAGGCGGCAGTGCCAGTGGCATACCCGCCATACGCAGTTGCGCGGCAAAGCGCTTGGGGCCGTAGGCTTCCAGCAGCTGCACTGCCGGCAGGTTCAGCGACAGCGCCAACGCCGAGCTGGCCGACACCGGGCCGCTGAAACCCATGGAGAAATTGCCGGGCCGGTAGTCGCCGTAGCGTCGCGGTACATCCTGCAGCAGCGATTCGGAATGGATCAGGCCGTCGTCCAATGCCATGCCGTACAGGAAAGGCTTGAGCGTAGAGCCGGGCGAGCGCAGCGAACGCACCATGTCGACATGGCCAAAGCGGCGCTCGTCGGCCAGGTCGATCGACCCCAGGTAGGCACGCACGGCCATGGTCTGTGCTTCGACCACCAGAATGGCGGCAGAGGTGCGCTCTGGCAGCCGTGCGCGCCAGCTCAGCAGCAAGTCTTCGAGGCGCCGTTGCAAGGCCGCATCAAGCGTGGTGCGGATCAGCGGTGGGCTGTTGGCGCTGTTCAAGCGCCGCGCCAGCAATGGCGCCAGCGCTGGCTCTTGCCGTGGGGCCAGCACCAGCGGTTCTTCGGCAGCTTCACGAATTTGCCGTGCCGGCCACACCTGATACTCCGCCAGGCGCTGCAGTACCTTGTCGCGTGCGCGCTGTGCCCGCTCGGGGTGTCGGTCGGGGCGCAGGCGGCTGGGTGCCTGCGGCAACACCGCCAGCAACGCGGCTTCGGCCGGGGTCAGGTGCCGCGGCGACTTGCCCAGGTAGGCCCAACTGGCTGCGGCCACCCCCTGCAAGGTACCGCCGAACGGCGCGCGGTTCAGGTAGATTTGCAGGATCTCGCGCTTGGACAGGTGCCATTCCAGTTGCAACGTGCGCCACAGCTGGCGCAGTTTGCCAGCCAGGGTGCGGTCGTGCGGGTCGAGCAGGCGGGCCACCTGCATCGACAGCGTGCTGCCGCCCGACACCACTCGCCCACCGCGCAGGTTCAGCCAGGCAGCACGGGCCAGCGCCAGCGGGTTGACCCCGGGGTGGTGATAGAACCAGCGGTCTTCGTAGGTCAACAACGCCTGCAGATACAGCGGTGAAACCTCATCAGGGCTGACCGGGTAACGCCACACGCCATCAGTATCGGCAAACCGCCATAACGGTGTGCCATCTTCGGCCAGCACTACCCGCGCCAGGTCGTCACCCGGCATGGGCAGGGGCCAGATGCGGTCTGCCAGCCACAACAGGCCAGCCAGCAACAGCAGGCCGAGCAGCACGGCGCGCAACAACCTGCCCGCACGGCTGCGTGGCCGCGCTAAGCTTGGCATCGGGAACCGACCTGGCCAGGTAATGGCCAGAGGCTTTGGGACGGCAAACTCGCCGGCTCGTTCATCAGGAAGCAACTATGCATGTAGAAGGTTTTTTCGAGTGGCTGGGCCAGGCACTGGGATCGTTGATTCGCTTCATCGTCGACGCATTGAGCGGGCTGTTCAACCTGCTGGCCAATGCCGGTGGCAATTTCATCGACGGCCTGGCGCGCACCTTGGGCATGGACACCTCGCTGGTCAGCATCCTGGCCCTGATCATCGGCCTGATGCTGCTGTACTCGGCCATCCGCGCATTCATGCGTGCGTCGATCATCCTTGGGATCATCTGGCTGGTGCTGGGGTTGTGGGTAATGAGCTGGGTCATCCACTGAGCCTTCCCGGGGGCCGCCCGGGAAGCCGCACGGCGGCCCGATCGCCAGCAAGCCGGCTGCCACGGTGACCGCAGCGGCATCGAAGCCAGGTGCAGCACCTGGCTTGCCAGCATGAGGCCGGTAACAGCAGCACAAGCCTAGCGGGCTTTTACCGTCATCTCGCCTTGCCCATCACCCACCGCCTGCAGGTTCGGCCGATACATCGACTCAACCTGCGGCGGCGGTACGCGGTAGGTGCCCGGGGTCACCGCCCGCGCCAGGTACAACAGGTGCGTGGTGCCATAACCGTCGAGCTTGAGCGCCGCCACATAACGGTCATCACGGTACTCCTGATGCACCACGCTGGCGTTCTGCATCGATTCGCGCCATTCCTTCACCGCAGTGCTGGCGTTGTCCAGGCTGGCGGCACTTTGCGCCAGGTTCTGGTTCTCCAGCTCCAGGCCAGCCGGCAGCAGGTCCACTACCAGCGCATCGGGCACGCGGTCCTGGGCCTTGAGCGCCAGGTGTACCAGGACCAGATCGCCACTGCGCAGGTTGTGCAGGTCCAGTGGCTGGCCATTCATGCCCAGGTACTCGCGGCGGATCTGCATGCCGTTACCGCCGGCGGCAGGCGCCTGGCGCGGGTAGCCAGACAATGTCAGTTGCTGGTAGAGGGTCGCGCTGCCTTCATTCTGCACGCTCAGCGGCGAGGCCAGCAGCGGGCCATCCAGCTTCATGCCAGACTCGGCGTTGTTCAATTCGCGCACTTCGCCGGCACTGTCCAGGCGCGCCTGCCACTGGCCCTCGGGCTTGCCCAGCAGGCCACGGCCGGCGAGGAACAAGGCATTACGCTCCTGGGTCGACAGCCAGCGGTTGGCCGCCAGTTCATCCGACAGGGCAAACAGACGCTGGTCGACCTGGTTGGTGGCCAGGTTGCTTTCCTGCAGCAGCGCCAGGATCAGCGCCTGATCACGCAGCGGGCTGCCATAGTCAGCCATCCAACCTTTGCTGCGGCTGATGCCAAGCCCGGCTTGCAGAGCTTGCTGGGCACGCGGTTTGTCGCCCATCTTGTCCAGTGCCACCGCCAGCTGTACCAGCGGCAGCCCAGAGCGGGCATCGGCCCGGCGCTCGAACAAACCACGCAACGCGCCCAGCGGCGCTTGCTGGCTGCGCGCGAGCACCAGCGCGGCATAGGCCTGCACGGCGAAGCGGGTATGTTCGGCGTTTTCGCTGTAGTCGACCTCGATCAGGTTGCGCTCCTGCAGGTAGCGCAGCAGGCGCTCGCTGGCCTTCTTCAGCGCTTCGGCCGGTACCCCATAACCTTGGTCGCGGGCCCGCAGGAGGAAGTCGGTGACATAGGCGGTCAGCCAGTATTGCTCCTCGCTGTCCGAACTCCACAGGCCAAAGCTACCGTTGTAGCGCTGCATGCCCAGCAGGTGCTCGATGCCCATCTCGATCTTGCGCTTGCGCACATCTGCCGGCTCACCCTTGATGCCCAGGCGCTTGAGGCTTTGGGCATCGGCATACAACGACGGGTAAAGGCCACTGGTGGTCTGCTCCAGGCAACCGTACGGGTACGCCTCCAGCGCGCGGATCTGCTCGGCCAGGTTGAGCGGTGGCCGGCTCGACAAGGCCAGGCTGGCTTCCAGGCCCGCCGGTTCGAAGGCCGCCAGGTCTGCTTCGGGCAGCGTCCATGGCTGGTCCTTCAAGACCACGCGGTAGTGCTTGAGCATCGCCGGGTAGGCAGGGCGCACGCCCAGCGCCCACTCGCGCTCGAAGGCGGTGCTTGGCTCGTTGGGCAGTTGCAACCCGGTGACACGCACCCGGACCTTGCCCTGCCCCAGGCCGCCCTGGGCCTGCACTGGAATCAGCAGCGTCGAGCGCTGGCCTTCGGCCAGGGCCACGGTATGCAGGGCATTGGCGGCCAGGCTCAGTTGCCCTTCGCTGCTGACTTCAACCTGCAACTGCTGGGCCCGGCCCGACAAGTTGGCCAAATCCAGGGCCAGGTTGGTGCGGTCGCCGCCGGCGAGGAAACGCGGTGCCGACAGCTCGGCGATCAGCGGCGCCGCGACTACCGTCTTGCCTTCGGCCATGCCGAAGTGGTCGTCGGTCCAGGCTTGGGCCATCAGGCGCAGTTCACCATTGAAGTCGGGGATATCGACCGTTACCTGGCCCTGGCCGTTGTCATCCAGGGTAACCGGCACGCTTTGCTGGGCGACGATGGTCACCGTGGTGTTGGGGCGCTTGCCCCCCTTGGCCATGGCCGCGTCACCGCCGAATGCCAGGCTGGCCAGGCGGCCTTGCCCGGCCTCGATCAACTGGCCGTAGATGTCCAGCTGGTCGGCACCGTAGGCCTTGCGCCCGAACAGGCTGGCGAACGGGTCAGGGGTCTTGAAGTCGGTGATATTGAGAATACCTACGTCCACTGCCGACACCAGCACATGCACTTGCCGCGGCACACTACCGTCGGCGTTGGCGGCCTTGACGTTCACCGTCAGCGGCTGTTTGGGGCGCATTTTCTCAGGGGCTTGCAGGCTCACCGCCAGCTTGCGGCCGGCGCGGTCCAGCGGCAGGTGCAGCACACCGACCGAACGCTTGGGCGTGGCATTGGCCTTGCGCTCGCCAGGGCGGATTACCAGCGCACTGATGTACAGGTCGTGGCGGGCCCAGGCCTTGTCCAGTTGCACGTCGAACGTCTTGCCCTCGGCGGGCACGTCGATTTCCTCCCACCACAGCGGGCCGTCACTGGACTCGATCATCAGGTAACCGCTGCCCGCAGCCGGCGGGGTCACGGTGACTTTGGCCAAAGCGCCATCAGCATAGGCCGGCTTGTCCAGCGCCAGTTTGACCTGGTCGGGGCGTACGGCACCGCCTTCGGCGTTGTCCTGGGCACGGTAACCGGCCCAGAAGCGCTCGCTGGACACCAGGCCGGTCTGCGGGTCTTCCACCTCGACCCGGTAAGGGCCCCATTCCACCTGGAAGCTCAGCTTGGCCGTGGAGCCGGCCTTGACGCTGACCGTCTCTTCGCTCTGGGTCAGGAACTTCTCGTTGTAGGCATAGCTCCAGCCATCGCTTTGCGAGTAGTTCCAATAGTAATCACGGCGCTCACGCACCAGGCGCACCTTGAGGTCGTTGGCCGCCAGCTTGTTGCCGTCGTGGTCGGCCACCAGTACCTCGAACTCCACTGGCCCGTCGCTATCGGTTTCCTCACCGTCAAACAGGCCGCGCAAGCCTGGCAGGCGCTCGCCCGGCCAGATCGGCTGTTCCAGGCGCCGGGTGATCGGCCGCCCGCCGGACTCCTGCAAGCTGGCCTGCACGGTCAGTTGCAACGGCGAGCGGGCTTCGGCCCAGCGGCTTTCGATATCGACCACGGCCTTGCCCGCCTGGTCGAGGGTGACTTCATCCAGCTCCAGGTCCTGGTTCAGTTCGGTTTCGGTGACCGAGCCGAACTGGTAACCCGGCAACGCCGGCACCGCCTCGCGCAAGGGGCGCACGTAGGCTTGACCACTCAGGCGGTTGCCGGCCGCCGGAGCGCCGTACAGGTAACGGCCAGTGACCTGGATGCGCGCGTCTTCATCCGGTGACAGTGGCTGGCTGCTGCCCTTGAGCTCCAGCGCAAGGCGCTCGGGCAGGAAGTCTTCAACCAGGAATTCGTAGACCTGCTGGCGCCCACCGCCGAGGTCGAGCAACAGTTGCCAGCGACCGGTCGGGGCCTCGCTGGCCAGCTGCAACTGGTACTGGAACAGGCCATTGGCATCGGCCTCCCAGACGAACTTGCGGCTGACCTGTTCATCCGGGCGGCGCACTTCCACGTTCACCGGTTGGGCCTTGACGGGCTTGCCGTCCTGGTCACGCAGCAGGCCGTTGAGCAGCACCGTTTCGCCTGGGCGATACAGGTCGCGCGGGCCGAAGATGAACAACTGCAAGGGGTTGGCCTGGGGCCCGGTGATGTCGAACTCGGCGAGGTCCAGCGCGGCCGTGTTCAAGCGCAGCAGCGTGGTGTGCACACCCTGGGTGGCGATCAGGGTGTCGGCCTTGGGCGTGATCGGCAACTGGGCGTGGCCCTTGCCATCGGTGGCAGCCTGGGCCAGCAGCTTGCCCTTGTCGTCATGGATTTCCAGGTTGACGCCGCTCATGGCCTTGCCGCCTTCCAACGCCTGGGCGAACACGTCCAGGCGGTCACGGTAGCGGTGCGCGGAAACACCAATGTCGCTGAGGGTGAACAGGGTGGCCGGCTGCGAGTAATCGTAGGTGCCGGAGGCACGCATCACCGCCAGGTACACGCCAGGCGCCTGCAGCGGCTTGATGCCAGCGATGGGCAGCAGCACGGTCTCGCGCGTGTTGCGTGCCGGGTTCAGGTCGAAGCGGCCACTGTAGACCAGTTCGGCCATGTCCAGGGTTTCCTTGGACTGGTAGTAGTACAGGCTGCTGTTGCGCCCCCAGCTGGCCAGGAAGTTCGAGAGCATCTCCGGCTTGACCCGGAAGAATTCGACATCGACCTTGTCGACGTTCAGGGCGATCACCGGCAGGCCCTCTGCCAGGCGTGTGGGCAGCAGCGAACCGCGGCTGGCGAAGCCGATGGTCGGCTGCATGTCGCGGGTTTCCAGGCGGGTCACCGACTCACTGGCCAGTTGCTCGCCGTTCACCGCCAGCAGGCCTTTGTCCACGGTCAGCACCAGCTTGCGCTGGGGTTCGAGGTGGCGCAGGCGCAGCTCCATCTGGTTGTCGGAGAGCTCCCAGGCGCCATCGAGTTTGCCTTTGACGGTATCGACCAGGTGCACTTTGGTGGCGAAGTCCTGCTTGGCATCCAGCGGGGCAGAGAAGCTGATCGACAGCGTCGCGGCGCCGTCGAGCTGCACTTCGGAAACGTCGAGCACAGTCAGCTCGCGGCCTGCATAGCGCTTGGCGAGCACAGCAGGGTCTTCGCGTTTGGCAGCGGGGGCCTCGGCGGCCGCGGTGGCTGCCGGCTTCTCGGCCGGCGCCGGTTTGTCCGGCGTGGAAGAGTCACAGGCACTGAGCAAGGCCAGCGCGCAGGCCAGCAACAATCCTTTGTTGAACATGGAGTAGGAACTCTTTGGCAGCGGGTACTTGAGGGCCGCAATTATAGCTGGCCGGAATCATGTTCGCGCGGTTTGCTTGCCTGGCCGTTACACTGTGCCCATTCAGAATAGCCCACAAAGGCCTGCGTACGCCGATCGATGTGGGAGCGGCCTTGTGTCGCGATTGGGCTGCGCAGCAGCCCCAGATTCCCAAGGACCGCAATGACTGCACTGACCGCCGACTGGCGCCACCGCCCCACCCACCACAAGGTCTGGGCGCTGGCCGCGCCGATGATCCTGTCCAACATCTCCGTGCCCTTGGTAGCCCTGGTCGACAGCACCGTCATCGGCCACCTGCCCCACGCCCACCAGTTGGGCGCAGTGGCCGTGGGCGCCACGTTGTTCACGTTCATGGTCGGGCTCATGGGCTTCCTGCGCATGGGGTCCACTGGTTTCGCCGCCCAGGCCGCCGGGCGGCGCGACGGCGCGGCGTTGCGCCAGGTGCTGGTTCAAGGGCTGCTGCTGGCGGTCGGCTTTGCCCTGTTGATTGGCCTGCTGGCCATTCCCTTCAGCCAGTTGGCACTGCATGCGATGCAACCCAGCGACGCGTTGCAGCAAGCCACCGAAGACTTCTTCCACACCCGCCTGCTCGGGTTGCCTGCAGCGCTGGCCAGCTATGCCTTGGTCGGCTGGTTCCTTGGCACGCAGAACGCCCGCGCGCCGCTGGCGATCCTGCTGACGACCAACCTGCTGAACATCGCGCTGAACCTGTGGTTCGTTCTGGGCCTGGACTGGGGTGTGCTGGGTTCAGCGCGGGCCTCGGTGATTGCCGAGTGGAGTGCCGCGCTGCTTGGCCTGGCCCTGACCCGCCCGGCGCTGCGCGCCTACCCAGGGCAGGTCGCATGGGCAGCACTGAAGCACTGGCAGGCCTGGCGACCGCTGCTGGCCGTGAACCGCGACATTTTCCTGCGCAGCCTGGCGCTGCAGTTGGTGTTCTTGCTGATCACCCTGCAAGGCGCACGCCTGGGCGAGGCGACTGTAGCGGCCAATGCATTGCTGCTCAATGGCCTGCTGCTGACCGCCTATGCGCTGGATGGGCTGGCGCATGCGGTGGAGGCACTGTGCGGCCACGCCATCGGTGCCGGTGATCGCCTCACCTTGCGCCGCTCGCTGGTGGTGGCCTGCGGTTGGTCACTGATCACCAGTCTCGGGTTTGCCGGGATGTTCCTGCTGGGTGGGCACCTGTTCATCGATCTGCAGACCGACATCGACAGCGTCCGCGCAGCGGCTTACCCGTACTTGCCTTACCTGGCGTTGCTGCCATTGATTGCGGTGTGGAGCTACTTGCTGGACGGTTTGTTCATCGGCGCCACCCGCGCGCGGGAGATGCGCAATGCGATGCTGGTTTCGGTGCTGATTGCGCTGCCGGTGGCGGTGGCCATGAGCGGGTTTGGCAACCATGGCTTGTGGTTGGCGTTTCTCGGGTTCATGGGGTTGCGGGCGGTGACGTTGGGGTGGATGGGGTGGCGGTTGCAGCAGCGGGGGCTGTGGGTTGGCTGAGTGGGGATAGCCCATCGACCGGATAACGCGGCTCCAACTGTCATAGTCAGTAATGATCCACCTGCGCCGATCCTTGTCCCGCCTCCTATCCTGCGAACGGGATGTTCAAAGGAAATCGACATGGATCGTCGCGGCAATCACCGTTTGCGCCAAGGGCGCTTCTCAGAGCCGGGCAGACTGTATCTGCTCACAACCATTACTCGCCAGCGGGACCCCTTGTTCCGCAACCTCTGGTTTGCGCGCGCGGTGATCGGGCAGTTGCAACTCAGCGATCAGCAAGGCGACTGCCGGACTCTGGCCTGGGTATTGATGCCGGACCATTTGCATTGGCTGATCGAGCTTGGGCCAACCCATCTGAGCAAGCTCATGTGCGCCTTCAAGTCGCGGAGCAGTTGTGCCCTCTACCGTACCGGTGCTGCGCGCCAGCACATATGGCAGCCAGGCTTCTACGACCGCGCGCTGCGCAAAGACGAAGATGTGAGAGTTGCCGCACGCTATATCATCGCCAACCCCATTCGCGCCGGTCTGGTGCGCAAGGCGGGTGAATATCCACATTGGGATTGTGTGTGGCTGTGACAGCGCCGGTGAGGGCTTCGCCCTCATTTCGCGACACAAGGCCGCTCCTACAGGGATGAGCTGTAGGAGCGGCCTTGTGTCGCGATGGGCCGCAAAGCGGCCCCCGGCATTTACGACGACAGGTACGACGACCGGGTCAAACCAAGCCGCAAGGCATCCAGATACTGCGTGCGCTCACGGGCCGTGATCTTGGCGCTGGCAACCTTGTCACGGTAGTGGGTCATCAACTCTTCGGGCGACAGGTGTACGTAGCGCAGCATGTCCTCGATGGTGTCGTGGGTCTCGATGCCGGCGTGGTACACGCTGCCATCGGCGTTCTGGTAGATGTTCACCGAGTCGGTGTCACCAAACAGGTTGTGCATGTCACCCAGAATTTCCTGGTACGCACCGACCAGGAACACGCCCAACAGGTAATCCTCGCCCTCCTGCACCGCATGCACCGGCATGCTGGTCTCGATGCTCTGCTCGTCGACGTACTGGTTGATCTTGCCGTCGGAGTCGCAGGTCAGGTCCTGCAATACCGCACGCCGCAGGGGCTCTTCGTCCAGGCGGTGCAGCGGGATGATTGGCAGTACCTGGCCAATGGCCCAGGTGTCGGGCAGGCTCTGGAACACCGAGAAGTTGCAGATGTACTTGTCGGCCAGCTTGTCGTTCAGTTCGTCCAGTACCTGACGGTGCGAGCGCTGG
This sequence comes from Pseudomonas sp. BJP69, assembly GCF_007633355.1. Taxonomy (NCBI): domain Bacteria; kingdom Pseudomonadati; phylum Pseudomonadota; class Gammaproteobacteria; order Pseudomonadales; family Pseudomonadaceae; genus Pseudomonas; species Pseudomonas sp. BJP69. The sequence continues at coordinate 608,800 of NZ_CP041933.1, read as the reverse complement.
CGCGCCTTCAACGAGTTGTGCAGGCGGCGGCAGACCGCAAAGTAGCACTGCTCGGCCAGGGCCTTCTCGCTCAGGGTGAGCTTGCCATCGGCATACTGCGCAGCCACGTCACCCATGTAGTGGGTGGCACGCCAGTAGGTTTCGGTCACCATCTCGATGTCGGTCGGGCCAAGCAGGTCGACCAGCCACTGCACGGTCTCGGGCAAGGCTTCCTTGTTCTCGATGGTCGGAACCTGGTCGTTGTGCTTCTCGACGTCGGTCACCTGGATCACCAGCATGGCGTGGTGCGCGGTCAGCGAACGGCCGCTCTCGGAGAAGATGTGCGGGTGCGGCAGGCCCTGCGCATCGCAGAACTCCTTGAGCATGCCCACCACCACGCCGGCGTAGTCGTCCATGTCGTAGTTGATCGAACTGGCATTGCGCGAGTGGGTACCGTCGTAATCCACACCCAGGCCGCCACCCACATCGATGTGGTCCACCGGCAGGCCCAGCGCACGCAACTCACCGTAGTAACGGATGGCTTCCTTGAAGCCGTGCTGGTAGTCGGCCAGGTTGGCGATCTGCGACCCCATGTGGAAGTGCAGCAGGCGGATACCCTGGTCCAACCCGGCATCGCGGAAACGCTGGACAACAGACAGCAACTGCGCGGCCGACAACCCGAACTTGGACTTTTCCCCCCCGGTGTCGGCCCACTTGCTCGAAGCCAGCGACGACAGGCGTACGCGCAGGCCAACCTGGGGTTTGACCTTGAGCTCGGCGGCCTCTTCGATCACCAGGGCCACTTCCGACTCTTTCTCGATGACGATGAACACATTGTGGCCGAGCTTCTGGCCCATCAGCGCCAGGCGGATGAATTCACGGTCCTTGTAGCCGTTGCAGACAATGGTGCCGCCTTTCGGCGCCAGCGCCAGCACCGCCAGCAGTTCGGGCTTGGAGCCGGCCTCCAGGCCGATCGACACGTTCTGCGTGGCGATGATGTTCTCCACCACCGCTTCCTGCTGGTTGACCTTGATCGGGTACAGCGCGGTGTACTGGCTCTGGTACTCCAGGCGCGCGATATTGGCGTCGAAAGCGCCGGTTAGCTGGCGAACGCGGTCCTGCAGAATGTCGGGGAAGCGCACCAGCAAGGGCAACGACAAGCCGCTCTGGCGCAGTTCGTCGACCTGTTCGAACAGGTCGATCGGCGCGCTGTTCGGGCCGTTGGGGCGCACTTCGACGCGCCCGGCCTCATTGATGGCGAAATAACCAGCGCCCCAATGGCGGATGCCATAAACACTGCGGCTATCGGCCACGGTCCATTGGCTACCATCGTCTTTGCGTGTGCGTCGTACGGACATTCAAGTCCCCTATAGATAAGTCGAAGACACTGCCCTGCATGCTGGCGGGCGCAGTGTAAAAGCCGAAAATGACGATTCGTCCGTGCCCCAGGGTAGACCCTGGCCACGGCAACGAGTTTAGAAAGCACTGGGCAAAAATGCGCGCCGGCTCAGCCGCCGGACTTTTTCGCCTTGAAGCCCTGCTTGATCAGCTCGGCGATCAGCAGCTCGACATGGTCGCCCTGGATTTCGATGACCCCATCCTTCAACGCGCCACCGGTACCGCAACGGCGCTTCAGGGTGGTGGCCAGCTCCTTGAGCTGATCGGGCGGCAACGGCACACCGGTGACGGTGGTCACGGTCTTGCCGCCGCGGCCTTTGCTTTCACGGCGCACACGGGCAATGCCATCGCCTTCGGGGATGACCTGCTGCTTGCAGGTACAGGTATCCACCGGCTGGCCACAGTCGGGGCAATGCCGACCGGCGTCGGTGGAGTAAACGAGACCGCCAAGGGCGGCGAAAGAAGAAGCTTTCTTGGCCACTTTTGTTCCTCGGTGCAGAGGACAAAAACTGGTCGTACCTTAGGGATGAGGCCGACCGCGAAGCCCCACTCTGGCAGGGGCGGCGCTACTGCTGCAAGACATGCGGCAGCCCGAAAAGGGCGCGCAGTGTAACGATAAATGCGGCGATTGCTAAGTACAGGATTGCGGCATTTTGCGAATGTTTTGCGACTACCCGGAAACTGGGGCTGCTTTGCAGCCCTGTCGCGACGCAAGGCCGTTCCCACTAGGTCCTGCATACGCCGATCGATGTGGGAGCGGCCTTACGTCGCGAAAGGACCGCAAAGCGGTCCCCACGTCATCCCAGGCTGGCTTTGTAGCGCTGCAACGCCGCCAGCGAATCCGGGCAATACGGCTTCATCAGGCTTTCTTCCTCAGCCTGCGCCAGGCCAATGAACCGCGCCTCGATCACCTCTTCCGGCTGCAACCGCAGCGGCGCATCCGACACCGCCGAATACACCGCACACCACAAACGGTTATCGGGCTGGTCAAAGTAGAACCGCTCATGAAAGCGCAGTGCCGCGCCTTCAATGCCCAGCTCCTCGGCCAGTTCACGCGCCGCCGACTCGGCATACCCTTCGCCGGCCGTGACCATGCCACCCGCCGCCACATCCCAGTACCCTGGGTACAGCGCCTTGCTCAAGGTACGCCGGTGTACACACAACTCACCAGCACTGTTGAACAACAGGATGAACGTGCAGCGGCCGATCAGGCCGCGCTCACGCAGCTCGGCGCGGGGCAAGGCGCCCAGCACCTGGTCGGCTTCGTCGACCCAGGTGACCAGTTCACGGTCGGAAGCCGCCCGGTGGGCGGCCTCGTTGGCGCTGATGGCCATGCTCAACCCTGCGACAGCAACTGGCGCAGGTCGATGACCGCAGCGTTGGCCCGGGAAATGTAGTTGGCCATGACCAGCGAGTGGTTGGCCCACATGCCGAAACCGCTGCCGTTGAGCACCATCGGGCTCCACAGCGGCTCTTGCGAGGCTTCCAGCTCACGAATGATCTGCCGCACGCTGACCGTGGCATTCTTTTTCGCCAGTACATCGGCAAAGTCGACCTCGATGGCACGCAGCAAGTGCGACAGCGCCCAGGCCTGGCCACGGGCCTCGTAGAACACGTTGTCGATCTGCAGCCATGGGGTTTCCACCAGCTCTTCGTCCACTTGTGGCGCCTGGCCGGCAACCACCGACTCGGTCTTCAGCGTGGTGTTGAGCTTGACCCGGCCAACGCTGGCCGACAGGCGCTGCGACAGCGAACCCAGGCGGGTGGCGACGTCACCCAGCCAGTTGTTCAGGTTGTCGGCGCGGGTATAGAAGATCGCACCCTTGTCGCCAGCAGCCAGACGGGTCTGGTAGCGCGACAGCGACTTGATGCCCTCTTCGAACTCCGACTCGCTCGAGGGCAGGATCCAGCTCTTGTTGTCGAAGTTGAAGCGCGGCTCGGCCTTGGCCAGGTCGGCGTCTTCGGTAGATTGCGACTGCGAACGGGCGAAGTCCTTGCGCAAGGCGCGGGACAGGTCGCGCACCTGGACCAGCACGCCGTACTCCCAGCTCGGCATGTTGTCCATCCACAGCCCTGGCGGGAAGCGGTCGTTGGAAATGTAGCCGCCCGGCTTGTTCAGCAGGGTGCCGGCCACGGTCTTGAGGGTTTCGACGGTGGTGTAGCCAATCACCATCTGCTGGCCATTGCGCTCGGCAGCAGCCTGGGCATTCTGCTGCACCGGGAACAGTGCAGGTTCCTGGCTCCAGTACCAGCCCAAGCCGATGCACACCAGCAGATACAACCCGATCAGGGTTCCCAGGGCTCGGCTCCAAAGGCCGCCAAGGTAGCTACGGGCGGCAGCGCCGCGGCCGTCGACACGCTCACGGGGCTCGGCTTTGGCCTCGCGGTTTTTCCAATCCAGCATGGCTTTGTCCTTAATCAGTCACGACGGTTCAGGGGCTTTGACCACAGGCCTGCGCCAGGGTGCCACGGCAAGCCCGCGTGGCAGCACTATAAAGCAGACACCGCCTTACGCATAAGCGACCAATCAGTCGGTAACTGAATATTCGTTCTGAACGCAATGTTGATGCAGGGCACTCATGCGAGGGAAAAGAACTGCTAGCATAGAGCCATCATTGCCCCTGCATATCCCAACCTACAAGTAGCCAGGTCATGAGCCAAGCCGTCGAGCCAAGCCCGCTGTGCCCCGACCCGCAACTGTCGCGTAGCGGCCTGCGCAAGGACGACTCCCTTGACGAGGTACTGGTGCCCCTGCGCAAGCCGGTGTACATCCTGTTGCAGGACCACGAGCGGGCCCAGCGCCTGGCCCAGCAACTGGAATTCTTCGGGCTGCTGGTGCAGGCGCTGCCCAACGCTGCCGCGTTTCTGGCTTCGGTCGGCGAATACCCGCCTGCGGCCATCATCATGGATGTCGACTTCACCGGCAGCGGCCAGGGCCTGCTGCTGGCCGCCCAGGTACAACACGGCCTGGCGCAGAACATTCCGCTGCTGTTCTTCAGCCACCACGAAGCTGACACACCGACGCGCCTGGCTGCCGTGCGCGCCGGTGGGCAGGACTTTCTGACCGGCAGCCTGGAAGCATCCAGCCTGCTGGAAAAGGTCGAATTGCTGACCAACGCCGGCCCGCACGACCCATTGCGAGTGCTGATCATCGACGACTCACGCACCCAGGCGCTGCACACCGAACGGGTGCTGGCCAGCGCCGGCATGCTGACCCGCAGCCTGACCGACCCGATCCGCACCATGGCCGAGCTGGCCGACTTTCAGCCCGACCTGATCATTCTCGACCTGTACATGCCGGCTTGCACCGGCCCGGAACTGGCCAAGGTGATCCGCCACAGTGACCGCTATGTGAGCGTGCCGATCATCTACCTGTCCGCCGAAGACGACCTGGACAAGCAACTGGATGCCATGAGCGAAGGCGGCGATGACTTCCTGACCAAGCCGTTTCGCTCGCGCCACCTGATCACCACCGTGCGCAACCGTGCGGCCCGCGCGCGGCACCTGAAGGCACGCATGGTGCGTGACAGCCTGACCGGGCTGTACAACCACACCCATATTCTGCAATTGCTTGAGGATTGCAGCTTCCGCGCCCGCCGTGAGCAGCAGCCGTTGAGTTTCGCCATGCTCGACATCGACCACTTCAAGAAGATCAACGACCGCCACGGCCACCCCATGGGGGACCGGGTAATCAAGAGCCTGGCGCTGTTCCTCAAGCAGCGCCTGCGCAAGACCGACTTCATTGGCCGTTACGGCGGCGAGGAATTTGCCATCGTCATGCCCAATACCGCGCTGGAGGCCGCCCACAAGGTGCTTGACGAGATTCGTCGGCGCTTTGCCGACATCATCTACCCGGCACAGCCGCAGGATTTGCAGTGCACCTTCAGTGCCGGGGTGGTGCAGATGGATGAGGGGCTGGACGCGTTGACCATGGCCAGCGCGGCGGATGAAGCCCTGTACCGCGCCAAGCATGCCGGGCGTAACTGTGTAGTACGGGTAGAGCGCTGAAACGGCCCTGCCCGCGAGGAATCAGTAGCGCCATCAGATAGAGGCACTCTGCCACTTTTTTCTGACGCCAAGCCCTCGGCGTCATCATCCGGTCACACAATCGCCATAACTTCAGCCGCCTACCCCCACTCCCCTCCGCAGGAAGTTCGCGGCTATGCGCCTGAAGTGGCTGACCAATTTCAATACGCTGTTGCTGGTGACTGTGTGTTTCACCCTGGCCGCTACCCTGTGGTGGTCGCAACGGGCGCTGGAACGGCCCTATCAGCTGATGGAGCGCTACCTGGGCCTGTCCCAGCAGTTCCAGCAGCAGGTGGCGGGCAATATCCACGCCTACCTGGGCAGCGGGGATGCCCTGCGCCATGCCGCCGCCACGCAGGCCATCCAGCAACTGCAAGGCGCCCTGGCCGACTGGCCCGCCGAACTGGCGGCCAACCTGCGCCCCAGCCTGGCCAGCCTGCAGGCCTTCACCGGCAACGAGTTGCTGGCGGCCGGCAAGCTGGCTGGCGACCCGCAAGCGCTGCTGTTGCAGGCCGAACGGGAATTGGGGGCCAATTTCGAGCAACTGGCCGGATACGCCCGCGACAGCGGCACTGCCGAGGCCGACCGCTATTTGCTCCCGCTGCTCGACGCCAGCGTGCACCTGGGCCGGCTGGCACTGGCCCGCGACAAGCTGGTCAGCAGCGGCCGCCCGGAGCTTGCTGACGAAGTGCAGCGTGAGTTGCAACTGATCCGCAGCCAGGCACAGGCCATCGATGCCCTGCCTTTGCTCGGTGTCACCCGCGCTGCTGCCTCCGGTGCCGACGACTTCGCCGCCATGATGGGCCTGCAAACCCAGGCCAGCGCCCGGCAGGAAGACATCGCCGTGGGCCTGAAGCGTGAGCTGCAAAACCTGCTGGGCCGCTACCCGGCCGAATTGCAGCGCACGCGCGAACAGATCGAGCGCCGTGCCGCCCTGGCTGCCAGCACCGGCCAGCGCCTGGAAGCCGTACAGCAGGCCATCGCCACGCTGGAACCGCTAGTGCGCGCCCAACATGGCCAAATTGCCGGCGAGGTGCGCATCATCCAGTGTTTGATGATCGCCCTGATCCTGTTCATCGCCCTGTTGATCGATACCCTGCAACGGCGCCTGGCGCGCACCCTGACCGGCCTGGCCCCGGCGCTATCGTGCTGGGCCGAGGGCGACTTCGCCCAAGTGATCGCCCTGGGCAAGACCAACCGCGAACTGCATGACATTCAGGCATCGCTCAACCGCCTGCGCCAGTACCTGGTCGAACTGGTGGGCACCATTCGCCACAATGCCGAGCAGGTCGCCGGCAGCAGCCATGCCCTGGCCGGCATGAGCGCCGCGCTGCACGATGGCGCCCACCGCCAGGCCGGCGATACCGGGCAGATCCGCGACGCCTTGGGCGAGCTGGAAGCCACCATTCAGCAAGTGGCCGGTGACGCCAGCGCTGCCGCCCATGCCAGCCGCGATGCCGGGCGTGCGGTGGAACAGGGCCAGGCGGTGATTGGCCAGAGCCTGTCGGGCTTGCGGGAACTGGTCGATGAGGTACAGGGCAATGCGCGCATGATCGAGCAACTGGCCGAAGAGTCGGCCACCATCGGCGGGGTGCTTACGGTAATACGCTCGATTGCGGAACAGACCAACCTGCTGGCGCTGAACGCCGCCATCGAAGCGGCCCGGGCTGGCGAGATGGGCCGCGGCTTTGCCGTAGTGGCTGACGAGGTGCGTTCGCTGGCGCAGCGCACCACCGGGGCTACTGGCGAAATCCAGGCACTGATCGACCGCTTGCAGCAGGCGGCGCGGGAGTCGGTGGCCGGCATGCGCACCCAGCTCGAACACGCCGAAACCACCGCCAACCAGGCCCAGGCCGCCGATGGCGCGCTGGATGAGATCGTCAGCGCGATCCGCACGATCGCCGATACGGCGGTACGCATTGCCGACGTCACCGCGCAACAGACTGGCGCGGTGAGTGAGATTCGTGATCATAGCGAGCGGATTCACGCGTTGGGTGAAGACAACCTGCAGCGCATTGGTGAAGGGCGTGAGCAGGGTGAGCAATTGCTGAGCCTCGGCGGGGAGCTGAGCAAGGCGGTGCGAGCCTTCAGGGTCTGAGGCCGGCACAGGCAATACACAAGTGGCGCCAGGTGTCGCCGTCCCTTTCAACCTGCGCCAACTCCGTTATCATGCCCGGCACGTTCCACCTCGCGAGTTCGCCATGCGCCGCCTGTTTTTCCTGCTGTTCCTGCTGCTGGCCAGCCCTGTCTTCGCCACCAGCCTGCTCGACAACCGCCCCAGCGCCACCCTCGGCGCCGCTTCGCTGGCCAACAACGCCGACTTCCTGCCAGTGCACGAGGCGTTCAAGCTCGACCTGATCCAGGCCGATGCGCATACCATCAAGCTGCGCTTCATCGCCACCGACGGCTACTACCTCTACCGCCACCGCTTCCAGTTCCACACCGAACCCGCCGACATCGCCTTGGGCACGCCGAACATCCCCAAGGGCGAGGCCAAGCACGATGAGTTCTTCGGCGACGTGGAGGTGTACCACGGCGTGCTCGATATCGAACTGCCGCGCAACGATCCGCGTGCCTTTACCCTGCTGGTGGGCTATCAGGGCTGTGCTGACAAGGGCCTGTGCTACCCGCCGGAAACCGCACGGCTGAGCATCGATGGCGAAGCCGGCACAAACACCCCTGGCGCAATCGAGCAGGCCTGGAGCTGGAAATCGCTGCTGCTGTTCTTCCTCGCCGGGGTCGGCCTGACCTTCACCCCCTGTGTGCTGCCGATGCTGCCGATTCTCTCCGGCGTGGTATTGCGCGGGCAGGTCGGTGGGCCACGCGGGCTGGCGCTGTCGCTGGCGTACGTACTGCCAATGGCCGCCAGCTTCGCCGCACTCGGCGCGCTGATGGGCTTGTTCGGCGCCGGCCTGAACCTGCAGGCACGCCTGCAATCGGCTTGGGTACTGGTGCCCTTCGCGCTGTTTTTCGTGGTGTTCGCCCTGGCCATGTTCGGCCTGTTCGAACTGAAGCTGCCGCAAGCCCTGAATAACCGCCTGAACAACGTCGCCAACCACACCAAGGGCGGTTCGCTACTGGGCGCTGCAGTACTCGGCGTGCTCTCCAGCCTGCTGGTTTCGCCCTGTGTGTCGGCGCCCCTGGCAGGCGCGCTGCTGTACATCAGCGCCAGCGGCGATGCCTTGGGCGGGGCGCTCAAACTATTCGCCCTGGGCCTGGGCATGGGCGCGCCACTGTTGCTGGTGGCCACCGGTGGCGCAGCCTGGCTGCCGAAAAGCGGCCCTTGGCTGAACACCGTGAAAAACGCCATCGGCGTACTGCTGCTGGGGCTGGCCATCGGCCTGCTCAGCCGGGTGCTGCCCGGCCCGGTAACCCTGTTGCTGGTCGGCCTGCTTGCCGCAGGCGTGGCACTGTTCCTCGGCGCCTTGGAGTTCGTGGTCAAGACTGCGCGCCAGCGCCTGGCGCAACTGCTCGGCCTGGCCTTGCTGGTATACGCGCTGGCTTGCTGGTATGGCGCCCTCAGTGGCCAGGGCGACCCGCTGCGGCCACTGCCCGTGCCCAGCCAGGCGGCCAGCGCTGGTACTACCGCGGCCACAGCGCAGGCCTGGCAAACCATCACCACCCCGCAAGCCCTGGATGCCGCGCTGGCACAGGCCAAGGCAGCCGGCCAACCGGTGTTGCTGGACTGGTACGCCGACTGGTGCATCAGTTGCAAGGTCATCGAACACGAGGTGCTCAACGCCGCCCAGGTGCAGCCGCAACTGGCGGCGTTCAAGCTGCTGCGGTTCGACATCACCGCAAGCAACGCCGAGCAACGCTCGCTCCTTGACCGGTACCAACTGTTCGGCCCGCCTGCGCTGTTGTTCTTTGCCGCGAACGGCAGCGAAATTACCGCCGATCGGGTGATTGGCGAGATAAATGCCGGGGAATTCGCGCAGATTCTCACGCGCGTGCGCGGCAAACTCGGTCTATAACTTCCCGCGGGCCGGGAAAAATCCTCGATTAGGTGACCAGATTTAAATATTTGGTCACATACTTCGCGCGAATCTCGGACATCGTGCTGGCTATTGCCGGGAACTGGACACTTGCCGTCGCTTTACGGCACACTCGCCGCGCTGTGTCGAATTGCCCTACAAATCCAAGGAATCCACAGATGGCAACGCTACTGGTGCTTCACGGCCCCAACCTCAACCTGCTCGGTACTCGCGAGCCTGGCCACTACGGCGCCGTGACCCTGGCCCAGATCAACCAGGACCTGGAGCAACGTGCCCGCGCCGCAGGCCACCATCTGCAGTACCTGCAGAGCAATGCCGAATACGAATTGATCGACCGCATTCATGCGGCACGCAACGAGGGTGTGGACTTCATCCTGATCAATCCGGCTGCTTTCACCCACACGAGCGTCGCATTACGTGACGCATTGCTTGCGGTGAGCATCCCATTCATCGAAGTGCACCTGTCCAACGTGCACAAACGCGAACCGTTCCGTCACCACTCCTACTTTTCCGATGTGGCCGTAGGGGTGATCTGCGGTCTGGGCGCCAGCGGTTATCGCCTGGCCCTGGAGTCTGCACTGGAACAACTGGCTGCCAACGCACAGCCCAAATGATGAAAACCCCGGCCTCGATGGGCCGGGGTTCCAGAGAAACGTTCTAGATACGTTTTTGTATTTCGCCCCCTGACCGAACCTTTGGGAGTTGATGATTAATGGATATCCGTAAAGTCAAGAAACTGATCGAGCTGCTGGAAGAGTCTGGCATCGACGAGCTGGAGATCAAGGAAGGCGAAGAGTCGGTTCGTATCAGCCGTCACAGCAAGACCCCAGCTGCCCAGCAGTTCTACGCACCGGCCCCGATGGCTGCCGCCCCGGCCGCTGCTGCCCCGGTCGCCGCTGCTGCGCCAGCCGCCGAAGCCGCTGCTGCTGCTGCCCCGGCGTTGAAAGGCACCGTGATCCGTTCGCCAATGGTAGGTACCTTCTACCGCAAACCTTCGCCGACCTCGCCGAACTTCGCTGAAGTTGGCCAGAGCGTGAAGAAGGGCGACACCCTGTGCATCGTCGAAGCCATGAAGATGATGAACCACATCGAGGCCGATGTTGGCGGTGTCATCGACGCCATCCTGGTAGAAGACGGCCAGCCGGTTGAGTTCGACCAGCCGCTGTTCACCATCGTTTGAATCGCGGAGAGCCAACGATGTCTGGGAAGCTCGAAAAAGTCCTGATCGCCAACCGCGGGGAAATTGCCCTGCGGATCCTGCGTGCCTGCAAAGAGCTGGGCATCAAGACCGTCGCCGTGCACTCCACTGCCGACCGTGAACTGATGCACCTGGGCCTGGCAGACGAGTCGGTCTGCATCGGCCCTGCATCGTCGAAGGATTCCTACCTGCATATCCCGGCGATCATCGCTGCCGCCGAAGTGACTGGCGCCACCGCGATTCACCCGGGTTACGGCTTCCTGGCGGAAAACGCCGATTTCGCCGAGCAGGTGGAAAAATCCGGTTTCGCCTTCATTGGCCCGAAAGCCGACACCATTCGCCTGATGGGCGACAAGGTTTCGGCCAAGGACGCGATGATCAAGTCGGGCGTACCGACCGTACCGGGCTCCGATGGCCCGCTGCCGGAAGACGAAGAAGTCGCCCTGGCAATCGCCCGTGACGTCGGCTACCCGGTGATCATCAAGGCCGCCGGTGGCGGTGGTGGTCGCGGTATGCGCGTGGTGCACAAGGAAGAGGACCTGATCGCCTCGGCCAAGCTCACCCGCACCGAAGCCGGTGCTGCCTTCGGCAACCCGATGGTCTACCTGGAAAAGTTCCTGACCAACCCACGCCACGTGGAAGTTCAGGTGCTGTCCGACGGCCAGGGCAACGCCATTCACCTGGGTGACCGTGACTGCTCGCTGCAGCGTCGCCACCAGAAGGTCCTGGAAGAAGCACCAGCCCCGGGTATCGATGAAAAGGCCCGCCAGGAAGTGTTCAAGCGCTGCGTCGATGCGTGCATCGAGATCGGCTACCGCGGTGCCGGTACGTTCGAATTCCTGTACGAAAACGGCCGCTTCTACTTCATCGAGATGAACACCCGGGTGCAGGTTGAACACCCTGTGTCGGAGATGGTCACCGGTATCGACATCGTCAAGGAGATGCTGAGCATCGCCGCTGGCAACAAGCTGTCGTTCCGCCAGGAAGACGTTGTCATCCGTGGCCACTCGCTGGAGTGCCGGATCAACGCCGAGGACCCGAAGAAGTTCATCCCGAGCCCAGGCAAGGTCAAGCACTTCCACGCCCCAGGTGGCAACGGCGTGCGCGTGGATTCGCACCTGTACAGCGGTTATTCGGTACCCCCGAACTACGACTCGCTGATCGGCAAGCTGATCACCTACGGCAAAGACCGCGATGAAGCCATGGCGCGCATGCGCAATGCCCTGGACGAGATCGTCGTCGACGGCATCAAGACCAACATCCCGCTGCACCGCGACCTGGTGCGTGATGAAGGTTTCTGCAAAGGCGGCGTCAACATTCACTACCTCGAGCACAAACTGGCCAACCAGGAGTGATCGTGTAGTGTGATGGACCAGAACCCCGGACTTGTGCCGGGGTTTTTTATTGCTTACCCAAGGCTCACACACCCCTGTAGGAGCGGCCTTGCGTCGCGAAAGGGCCGCGAAGCGGCCCCGGCAATATCTGCGGCGAAGCTGAGATCGTGGGGCCGCTGCGCGCCCCATCGCGACACAAGGCCGCTCCTACAGGGACCGCAGGTTACCCCTTCATCCGCGGCATCTCGATATGATGCTCATGCACCCGCCGATAAAGCGTTGCGCGCGAAATGCCCAACGCCCGCGCCGCATCGGCCGGCTTCCAGCGATGGCGAATCAGCGCATCCAGCAACAGTTGCCGCGCCGGGCACGACACCCCGCCTGCAACCGAGCCTACCGCCCCACCCCGCACCTCCTGCGGCAAATCCTGCACCCGCACCTGCCCGCCCTCGCAGACCGCACAGGCATAGCGCAACACCTGCCGCAGCTGGCGCAAATTGCCCGGCCAGCGATAAACCAGCAGCGCCTGCAAGGCATCGTCCGCCAGTACAACTTCGACGCCACAGGCCGCAGCCTCTTCGGCCAGCAATTGGTGAATCAGCCCCAACCGGTCCTCCCGCTCACGCAGCGGCGGCAACTCGAAGCGGGCATTGGCCAGGCGGAAGTACAAGTCTTCGCGGAAACGCCCGTCTTCTACCATTGCCGCCAGATCACGGTGGGTGGCACAGATCACCTGGATATCCACCCGCTCCCGCCGCGCCGCGCCCAGCGGCGCCACTTCGCCCTCGGCCAGCACCCGTAGCAACCGGGTTTGCAGGTTCAGTGGCATATCACCGACCTCGTCGAGGAACAACGTACCGCCGTGGGCCTGCTGCAACAGCCCTTGCATGCCTTTGCTGGAAGCACCGGTGAAAGCCCCCGCCACATAACCGAACAACTCGCTCTCGATCAGGCTCTCGGGGATGGCTGCACAGTTCAGGGTCACGAAGGGGCCGTCACGGCGCTGGCTCTGCTGGTGCAACTGACGGGCGAACACCTCCTTGCCGGCCCCGGTTTCACCCAGCACCAGCACGGCCAGGTTGCAGTCCTTGACGCGGGTAGCCAAGCGCAGGCGCTGTTCAATGCGGCTGTCCTGGGCCTGCTGCAGCGGTTGCGCCCGCTGGCGTTGCCGAGGGGCGCTGACCCGGCCGTACAAACCACCCAGGCCAGGCAGGCGCTGGGCCGACGACGCGCTGACCCGGCGTAGCTGGTCCATGTCGAACAGCTCGCCAATGTGCACCGGCAAACGGCCCAGGCGTTCGACCAGGCGCTGCCGGGCCAGGCTGTTGATGGCCTGCAGGCGACCATCGGCATCCCAGGCCAGCAGGTAATCAGGCTGGCTTTCCACATAGCCCGGCGTGCCATGGGCGCGCATCACCCAGTGGCCCTGGGCAGTGTGCATGAAAAAGGCGTTTTCGATGTCGCGAGCGGTTTGCTCGACCAGCTGACGGATCAGGTGCTGGCTGCGGCGGTCGTCCGGTGACTGCAAAGCAGACACATCCACCACCCCCAGCAACTCACCCAACGGGTCGAACACCGGGGCCGCCGTGCAGGTCAGGCCGATGAACGCCGCCCGGAAGTGGTCGCGCTTGTGCACCGTGACCGGGGCCTTGCTGGTGAGCACCGCCGCCACGCCACAGGTACCCTCCTCGCCCTCCGACCAGCAAGTGCCCAGGTACAGGCCGGCTTTGCGACAGTCGTTGCGAATGGCCGATTCGACCCGGTAGTCGATGGTGCGCCCTTGGGCGTCGGTCAGCAGCACGCAATAGTCGGCGCCCCGCACGCGCTCGTGCAGGCGGGCCACGGCGTCGCTGGCGATGCGCAGAAACAGCTGCGCGCGTTCACGGCACTCATTGAGCAGGCTTTGGGAAAGGATGCGCGGGCCCTGCTGGGAGGCGGGGTCCAGGCGGTACAGCTCCATGGAACGGCGCCATGAATCGAGGATCAGCGGCGGTACCGGCGCCTGTGGCAGGCGGTCGGCATTCTTCAGCACCCTGCTGACGCAATCGACATGGGCTCGGGAGTTCGCGGCAAGCATTCGGGCCCTCCGGTTCTCGTTGCTGTTTTTATCGTTGTTCGGCCATTAAGCGCTTGCGCGCCCGCCCCGACAAGCACTGTGTGGTTACCGGCTGGCTTGAGACGCAGCGTCTCAGCGTCTCGCCCAACGCGGCTGCGCACTGGCACCGCGCGTCTCGCCGTGCCCGCCCTGCAGCCGCCACCAAGGCAGGCCAAAGCGCTCTGCAACGGCCCCTTCGGCGCCCTTGGGCAAAGCTGGCACCGCCCTTGCTCCTGTCTTGGCAAACAAGAATACGAGGTGCGCCATGCCGCTACCCGCCCCGCTTGTCGGGATCATTGCCAACCCTGCCTCCGGCCGTGACCTGCGCCGCCTGACGGCCAGCGCCGGGCTCTATTCGAGCACCGACAAGGCTTCGGCAATCCAGCGCCTGCTGGCCGCCTTCGGCGGCACCGGCATCGGCCAGGTGCTGCTGCCCAGCGACATGACCGGCATCGCCGCCGCCGTGCTCAAGGCCAGCCACGGCCCGGCTGCGCTCAACCAGCACTGGCCAGCCATCGAAATACTCGACCTGCCGTTGTCGCAGACCGTAGCCGACACCCGCCTGGCCACCCGACGCATGGTCGAGCGCGGTGTGGCGCTGATCGCCGTGCTGGGGGGCGATGGCACCCACAAGGCCGTCGCCGCCGAGGCGCAAGATGTGCCACTGCTGACCCTATCCACCGGCACCAACAATGCCTTCCCCGAACTGCGCGAGGCCACCAGCGCCGGCCTTGCCGGTGGCCTGCTGGCCACCGGCCGGGTACCGGCCAGCATTGGCCTGCGCCGCAACAAGCGCCTGGTGGTGACAGTGCCGCAGCAGCAACTGGCCGAATGGGCCCTGGTGGAAGTGGCAGTGTCACCGCAGCGTTTCATCGGCGCCCGCGCACTCAGCCGCCGCGAAGACCTTGCCGAAGTTTTCGCCTGCTTCGCCGAACCGCATGCCATCGGCCTGTCGGCGCTGTGTGGCCTGTGGTGCCCGGTGTCGCGCCAGGCCCCGCACGGCGCCTGGGTTCGCCTCGCATCCAGCGCTGAACAGGCACTGCTCGCGCCGCTGGCCCCTGGCCTGCTGCAAGCCTGTGGCATCACCGCCAGCGGCACGCTGCTGCCCGATGTTGCCCACCGCCTGAGCCTGGCCAGCGGCACCCTGGCCCTGGACGGCGAGCGCGAAATCGAATTCGCCGAACACGACACCCCCACCATCACCCTCGACCACCGCGGCCCGCTCAGTGTGGACGTCGAGGCCGTGCTGGCGCATGCCGCCCGTCACCACCTGCTGGCCGTGCCTCGCGGCCATCGGCTGCACCCTGCAAACCCGTGTTGAGACAACCCCGGAGAACAACAACATGTCCAATCAACTCAGTACCGAACAACTGCTGCATGCCTATGAAGTGATGCGCACCATCCGCGCGTTTGAAGAACGCCTGCACGTGGAATTCGCCACTGGCGAAATCCCCGGTTTCGTGCACCTCTACGCCGGCGAAGAGGCCTCGGCTGCCGGGGTCATGGCCCACCTGCGCGACAGCGACTGCATCGCCTCGACCCATCGCGGCCATGGCCATTGCATCGCCAAGGGCGTGGATGTGTACGGCATGATGGCCGAAATCTACGGCAAGAAGACCGGCGTATGCGGTGGCAAGGGCGGCTCGATGCACATTGCCGACCTGGAGAAAGGCATGCTCGGGGCCAACGGTATCGTCGGTGCCGGCGCCCCCCTGGTGGCCGGCGCGGCGCTGGCGGCCAAGCTCAAGGGGCGCGACGACGTGGCGGTAGCGTTCTTCGGCGACGGGGCCTCCAACGAAGGCGCGGTATTCGAAGCCATGAACATGGCGTCGATCATGAACCTGCCGTGCATCTTTGTCGCCGAGAACAATGGCTACGCCGAAGCCACCGCCTCCAACTGGTCGGTGGCCTGCGACCACATCGCCGACCGCGCGGCCGGCTTCGGCATGCCCGGGGTGACCATCGACGGCTTCGATTTCTTTGCCGTGTACGAGGCCGCCGGTGCGGCCATCGAACGCGCCCGTTCCGGGCAAGGCCCATCGCTGGTCGAGGTCAAGCTCAGCCGCTACTACGGCCATTTCGAGGGCGACGCGCAAACCTACCGCGCGGCGGATGAAGTCAAGAACCTGCGCGAATCGCGCGACTGCCTGATGCAGTTCCGCAACAAGACCACCCGCGCCGGCCTGCTCACGGCCCAGCAACTGGACGCTATCGACGCACGCGTCGAAGACCTGATCGAAGACGCTGTGCGCCGCGCCAAGTCCGACCCCAAGCCACTGCCCGCCGACCTGCTCAGCGATGTCTACGTCGCCTACCCCTGAGCCGCGCATTACAAGAACAACAGGAGAACCACCATGGCAAGAAAGATCAGCTACCAGCAGGCCATCAACGAAGCACTGGCCCAGGAAATGCGCCGCGACGACAGTGTGTTCATCATTGGCGAGGACGTTGCCGGCGGTGCCGGGGCGCCCGGTGAGGAAGACGCCTGGGGTGGCGTGCTGGGCGTGACCAAGGGCCTGTACCACCAATTCCCGGGCCGGGTACTGGACGCTCCCCTGTCGGAAATCGGCTACGTCGGCGCGGCGGTCGGTGCCGCCACCCAGGGCCTGCGCCCGGTGTGCGAGCTGATGTTCGTGGACTTCGCCGGCTGCTGCCTGGACCAGATACTCAACCAGGCCGCCAAGTTTCGCTACATGTTCGGCGGCAAGGCAGTCACCCCGCTGGTGATGCGCACCATGTACGGCGCAGGCCTGCGCGCAGCGGCCCAGCATTCGCAAATGCTCACCTCGCTGTGGACGCACATTCCAGGCCTGAAGGTGGTGTGCCCATCCTCGCCCTACGACGCCAAGGGGCTATTGATTCAGGCGATCCGCGACAACGACCCGGTGATCTTCTGCGAGCACAAGCTGCTCTACAGCATGCAGGGCGAGGTGCCGGAAGAGGTGTACACGGTCCCCTTCGGCGAAGCCAACTTCCTGCGTGATGGCGATGACGTGACCCTGGTCACCTACGGGCGCATGGTGCATGTAGCCCTGGAGGCCGCCAACAACCTGGCCCGCCAGGGCATCGACTGCGAAGTACTGGACCTGCGCACCACCAGCCCGCTGGACGAAGCCAGCATTCTGGAAAGCGTGGAAAAAACCGGCCGCCTGGTAGTCATCGACGAAGCCAACCCGCGCTGCTCGATGGCCACCGATATCAGTGCCCTGGTGGCGCAGAAGGCTTTCGCTGCGCTCAAGGGCCCGATCGAGATGGTCACCGCACCGCACACCCCGGTGCCGTTCTCCGACGCCCTGGAAGACCTGTACATCCCTGACGCGGCGAAGATCGAGGCCGCCGTGCGCAAAGTGATCGAAGCTGCAAGGAGTGCCGCATGAGCCAGATCCATACCCTGACCATGCCCAAGTGGGGCCTGTCGATGACCGAGGGCCGGGTAGACACCTGGCTCAAGCAGGAAGGCGACCCGATCACCAAAGGCGACGAGGTGCTGGACGTCGAGACCGACAAGATCAGCAGCAGTGTCGAGGCCCCGTTCAGCGGTGTGCTGCGCCGCCAGGTGGCCAGGCCGGATGAAACCCTGCCGGTGGGCGCACTGCTGGCCGTGGTGGTGGAAGGCGAAGCCGAAGAGGCCGAGATCGATGCCGTGGTGCAGCGCTTCCAGGCCGAGTTCGTCGCCGAAGGCGGCGCCGACCAAGCCCAGGGCCCAGCCCCGCAAAAGGCTGAAGTGGGCGGCCGCCTGCTGCGCTGGTTCGAGCTGGGTGAAGGCGGCACGCCGTTGGTGCTGGTGCACGGCTTTGGCGGCGACCTTAACAACTGGCTGTTCAACCACCCGGCGCTGGCGGCCGAGCGGCGAGTGATCGCCCTTGATCTGCCGGGGCATGGCGAGTCGGCCAAGGCCCTGCAGCGCGGCGATCTGGATGAACTGAGCGAGAGCGTGCTGGCCCTGCTTGACCACCTGGGCATTGCCAAGGCGCACCTGGGGGGGCATTCGATGGGCGGTGCAGTCAGCCTGAACCTGGCGCGCCTGGCACCGCAGCGGGTGGCCAGCCTGAGCCTGGTGGCCAGTGCCGGCCTGGGTGAAGCGATCAACGGGCAATACCTGCAAGGCTTCGTCAGCGCAGCCAACCGCAATGCCCTGAAGCCACAGATGGTGCAGCTGTTCGCCGACCCGGCGCTGGTCACCCGGCAGATGCTGGAAGACATGCTCAGGTTCAAGCGCCTGGAAGGCGTTGACCAGGCCCTGCAGCAATTGGCTGCGGCACTGGCCGAAGGCGACCGCCAACGCCACGACCTGCGTGGCGTGCTGGGGCAGCACCCGGCGCTGGTGGTGTGGGGCGGCAAGGACGCGATCATCCCGGCCAGCCATGCCGAAGGGTTGGAGGCCGAAGTACTGGTGCTGCCCGAAGCCGGCCATATGGTGCAGATGGAGGCGGCCGACCAGGTCAACCAGCAATTGCTCGCATTCCTGCGCAAGCACTGAACCTATTCCGTGAGCCTGGAGAACAACCATGAATGACTTGAGCCACACTCACATGCGCGCTGCCGTATGGCATGGCCGCAACGACATTCGCGTAGAACAGGTCCCCCTGCCAGCCGACCCGGCGCCGGGCTGGGTGCAGATCAAGGTCGACTGGTGCGGCATTTGCGGCTCCGACCTGCATGAGTACGTCGCCGGGCCGGTATTCATCCCGGTCGAGGCGCCGCACCCGCTGACCGGCATCCAGGGCCAGTGCATCCTCGGCCACGAATTCTGTGGTCAGATCGCCAAACTGGGTGAAGGCGTCGAAGGCTTTGCCGTCGGTGACCCGGTGGCTGCAGACGCCTGCCAGCATTGCGGCACCTGCTACTACTGTACCCGTGGCCTGTACAACATCTGTGAACGCCTGGCCTTCACCGGCCTGATGAACAACGGCGCCTTCGCCGAGTGGGTCAATGTGCCGGCGAACCTGCTGTACCGCTTGCCGCAGGGCTTTCCGGCAGAGGCTGGCGCGCTGATCGAGCCGCTGGCGGTGGGCATGCATGCGGTGAAGAAGGCCGGCAGCTTGCTGGGCCAGACCGTGGTGGTGGTGGGCGCCGGCACCATCGGCCTGTGCACCATCATGTGCGCCAAGGCAGCCGGTGCGGCGCAGGTAATTGCGCTGGAAATGTCATCTGCGCGCAAGGCCAAGGCCAGGGAAGTCGGCGCCAGCGTGGTGCTCGACCCGAGCCAGTGCGATGCCCTGGCAGAGATTCGCGCGCTTACCGGCGGCCTGGGGGCGGATGTGAGCTTCGAGTGCATCGGCAACAAGCACACGGCCAAACTGGCCATCGACACCATCCGTAAGGCCGGCAAGTGCGTGCTGGTAGGCATTTTTGAAGAGCCCAGCGAATTCAACTTCTTCGAACTGGTATCCACCGAGAAGCAGGTGCTGGGGGCATTGGCGTACAACGGCGAATTTGCCGATGTCATTGCCTTCATTGCAGACGGGCGGCTGGACATTCGCCCGCTGGTGACCGGGCGGATCGGGCTGGAGCAGATTGTCGAACTGGGGTTTGAGGAACTGGTGAACAACAAGGAGGAAAACGTGAAGATCATCGTGTCACCAGGCGGGCATTGATTGCACCTCAACCTGTGGCACCGGCTTCGCCGGTGTTCGCGGGCACGCCCGCTCCCACAGGGGTTGCGCCAGCTTTTAAGACAGGTATAGGCCCACAAGCGGCACAAAGCCTGTAGGAGCGGCCTTGTGTCGCGATGGGGCGCGAAGCGGCCCCGGCGATATCTGCAGCGAAGCTGAAATCGTGGGGCCGCTGCGCGGCCCATCGCGACGCAAGGCCGCTCCTACAGGGATGTGCATCAGCGCAGGCGCTCGCTGTTTCAGGATCCCATTCTGCGTCATAATCGGCAGACCTTTTGCCCGGTTCTCGCCATGCGTCCACTGCTCCCCATTACCCTGGTCCTGCTGCTCGCCGCCTGTGGCGATGGCGAATCGTTGCTGCCCCCGGATGCCCGCCTGCCCGACGGTGGGCGCTACCGGGGCCAGGTGGTCGATGGCCTGCTGCAGGGTGAGGGGCGAATCGACTATCCCAACGGCAGCTGGTATGCCGGCACCTTCAAGGACGGCCAGTGGCATGGCCAGGGCGAATGGCACGGCCAGAACGGCGAGGTGTACCGCGGCCAGTTCGCCGCAGGGCTGTTCGAGGGGCTGGGCGACCTGACCACACCGGGCAGCCACTATGCCGGCACGTTCAAGCACGGCCGCCGCGATGGCGAAGGCACCCTCAAGCAAGCCGACCAAACCTACCGCGGCCAATTCAAGGACGACCTGTACGACGGCGCCGGCGAGCTGGTGCTGGCCGACGGCAGCCGTTACCAGGGCCTGTTCGCCAAGGGCAAGCCCAACGGTGCTGGGGTGCGCAGCGACGCCAGCGGTAACCGGTTCAGCGGCCATTTCAGCAATGGCCAACTGCAAGGCAGCGGCACCTACGACAGCGTCGATGGCGAGCAGTACATCGGCGAGTTCAAGGACAACCGTATTGAAGGCCGTGGCCGCTACGAGAGTGCCGATGGCGATGTTTGGATCGGCCAATTCAAGGACGGCTCGCTGATCGGCGAAGGTGAATTGCTGGGCAGCGACGGCAGCCATTACAAAGGCACGTTCGCCGACTGGCGGCTGTCTGGCCAAGGCAGCTTGCAACTGGCCGACGGCAGCCAGTACGTAGGCGGCTTTCTGAACGATGCCTACAACGGCAAGGGGCGCCTGATCCTGCCCAACGGCAAGGTCGAAAGCGGCGTGTGGGCCAATGGGGTGCGCGTGCGCGACCAGCATGGCACGCTGCTGCCCGACCCGCTTGACCTCGCCCTGCTGAACCAGGGTCGGCTACTGCAACAGGCGCTGGCCGCAGTGCCGCGCTCGGCCCCGCCGATTCAGCTGTACAGCCTGGTGGTGGGCGGTGATGGCCAACAGAGTGTGTTCCTGCGTGAAGCCGACTACGTCAGCAACATGCTCAAGGTACGCTTTGGCGCCCGCGGCCAGGTGACCCTGGTCAACCACCGCGACCACCTGGCCAACCGCCCCATGGCAACCCGCGAGAACCTCACCCGTGCCGCCCGCACCCTGGCCGAGCGCAGCGGCCCGGAAGACCTGGTGTTCATCTACCTCACCAGCCACGGCAGCGCAGACCACCAGCTGGTGCTCGACCAACCCCGCCTGCAACTGGCCGACTTGTCCGCCGACGAGCTGGCAACGGCCCTTGCGCCGCTGAAGGATCGCGACAAGGTCATTGTCATCTCGGCCTGCTATTCAGGGGGGTATATCGCCCCGCTGAAAGATGAGCGTACCCTGATCATGACTGCCGCACGCGCCGACCGTGTCTCCTTCGGTTGCTCGGAGGAAGCTGATTTCACCTACTTTGGCGAAGCCCTGTTCGCCCAGGCCCTGAACCAGACCGACGACCTGAAACAGGCGTTTGAACTGGCACGCGGCAGTGTTGCCGAAAGGGAACAAAGGGAAGGTTTCGACGCCTCTGAGCCTCAGTTGTGGGCGCCGCCGGCGGTGCTTGAGCATTGGCAGCAACTGCGCCGGCAACAGGCCGAAGAAGCATTGCGCAACACGACCCAGGCCAAAGTGGGCGCACAGGCAAAAAACCCGGGCAACCACTAGACTTGGGTGTAACAAGGGAGAGACATCATGTACTTGACGCCTCAGCATGTCCTGCTTGCCGGTGCCACCGGCCTCACCGGTGAACACCTGCTCGACCGCCTGCTCAACGAGCCCACCATCACCCGCGTGCTGGCCCCGACCCGCCGGCCGTTGGCCGAACATCCGCACCTGGAAAACCCGGTGGGTGACCCGGCAGTGTTCCTGCCGCAGCTGGCCGGCAGGGTCGACGTTGCCTATTGCTGCCTGGGCACCACCCTCAAACAGGCCGGCTCCGAGTCGGCGTTCCGCGCGGTGGACCTGGACATGGTGGTGGCGTTCAGCAAACGGGCCCGGGAAATGGGCGCACGGCATTTGCTGGTGGTCAGTGCCTTGGGCGCCGACCCGAAGTCATCGATTTTCTACAATCGGGTGAAGGGCGAGATGGAAGAGGCGCTCAAAGCGCAGGATTGGCCGCAACTGACCATCGTGCGGCCGTCTCTGCTGCTGGGCGAGCGCATCAAGCCGCGGCTGGCAGAGCAGTTGGTTTCACCGTTGTCCCGGCTGATACCAGGGAAATACCGGGGGATCGAGGCCTGCACCCTGGCCCGTGCGCTATGGCGCCTGGCCCTCGAGGAAGAAGACGGGGTGCGGATCGTGGAGTCGGATGAACTGCGCAGGTTGGGCAAGAAGTAAGCCGCAAGCATTGCACGCTACCTGTGGGAGCGGCCTTGCGTCGCGAATGGGCCGCGCAGCGGCCCCCCGGATTTCAGCTTTAGCACAAACATGGCTGGGGCCGCTTTGCGGCCCATTCGCGACGCAAGGCCGCTCCCACACCACAGGACCGTGCAATTCCTCACAGCCCCCCTGTGGCCTGGAAGCCTACACCGGCAGCAGTCAGCAAGGACAACGGCAGCAACAGGGTATCAAGCAGCATGCTCCCTGGCAGGTCCAGCCCCGGATAAGCCGGCGCTTCAGCCCCATAGCGATCCTGCGGGCAGCAACCACCATTGATCACATACAAATCCAGGCGGGTGCCGGCATACACCACCGGCGCCCCCGGCTTGTTGGCATCCAGCGTGCGCACCGTGGCACAACCACTGAGCACCCCCAGCGCCAGCAAGCCGGCCAGCGCCCGTTTCAATCATCCACCCCGAAGTGGTGCTCGCCCCAACGCGGCAGCATGTCCTGGGGAATGTTCAGCAGGTTGAGAACACGCGCCACAACGAAGTCGACCAGGTCGTCGATGGTTTGCGGCTGGTGATAGAAGCCCGGCGCCGCCGGCAGAATCACCGCGCCCATCTGCGACAACTTGAGCATGTTCTCCAGGTGAATGGTGGAGAATGGCGCTTCGCGGGGCACCAGAATCAACTGGCGGCGCTCCTTGAGGGTCACGTCGGCTGCGCGCTCGATCAGGTTGTTGCAGGCCCCGGTGGCAATCGCCGACAAGGTGCCGGTGGAACACGGCACCACCACCATCGCTGCTGGCGCGCCCGAGCCCGAGGCCACTGGCGACATCCAGTCTTCCTTGCCATACACGCGGATCTGCCCATCGGCAGCACCGGTGTATTCGGTGAGGAAGGCCTGCATCGCCTGGGGCTTGGCCGGCAGCAGCACATCGGTCTCGGTGGCCATTACCAGTTGCGCCGCCTTGGAGATCAGAAAATGCACCTCGCGGTCCTCGCGCACCAGGCAATCGAGCAGGCGCAGGCCGTACTGGGCGCCTGAAGCGCCCGTCATGGCCAGGGTAACGCGTTCCGGCCCGTTCACTTCAGCGCCTCGGCCAGCTTGCCATGCAGGCCGCCGAAGCCGCCGTTGCTCATGATCACCACGTGGGTGCCCGGGCGGGCCTGGCCCTTGATGCGTTCGATGATCGCTTCGAGGCTGTCGGCAACCACACTCGGTACCTTGCACTGCGCAGCAGTCGCAGCGAGGTCCCAGCCCAGGTTGGCCGGCGCGTACCAGATCACCTGGTCGGCGTCGTTGACGCTTTCTGGCAGGCCATCGCGGTGTGCACCCAACTTCATCGAGTTGGAGCGCGGTTCGATTACCGCGATCACCGACGCCTCGCCAACGCGCTTGCGCAGGCCGTCGAGGGTGGTAGCGATGGCAGTCGGATGGTGAGCGAAGTCATCGTAGATGGTCACGCCCTGTACTTCGGCAACCTTCTCCATGCGCCGCTTGACGCTCTTGAAGGCGCAGAGGCCCTCGATGCCCATGGCCGGCACCACGCCTACATGGCGAGCGGCTGCCAGGGTAGCCAGGGCGTTGGCGACGTTGTGCTGACCGGTCAGCGCCCAGTCCACCACGCCTTGCGCCTGGCCCTCGAACAGCACTTCGAAACGCGAGCCATCGGCGCTGAGCAGGCGGGCCTGCCACTGGCCACCTTCACCCGTGGTGTGTACCGGCGTCCAGCAGCCCATGCCGATGACCCGCTCCAGCGCTTGTTCGGTGGTCGGGTGGATGACCAGGCCTTCGCTGGGGATGGTGCGCACCAGGTGGTGGAACTGCCGCTCGATCGAGGCCAGGTCCGGGAAAATGTCTGCGTGATCGAACTCGAGGTTGTTGAGGATCGCAGTGCGCGGGTGGTAGTGCACGAACTTTGAACGCTTGTCGAAGAAGGCACTGTCGTACTCGTCGGCTTCGACCACGAAGAACGGCGTAGCCCCCAGGCGGGCCGACACCGAGAAGTTCTGCGGTACACCGCCAATCAGGAAGCCCGGGCTCATGCCGGCGTGCTCCAGCACCCAGGCCAGCATGCTGCTGGTGGTGGTCTTGCCGTGGGTACCGGCCACGGCCAGCACCCAACGGCCTTGCAGCACGTGGTCGGCCAGCCACTGCGGGCCGGAAACATAAGGCAGGCCCTTGTTCAGCACGTACTCAACCGCCGGGTTGCCGCGCGACATGGCGTTGCCGATCACCACCAGGTCGGGTGCCGGCTCCAGTTGAGCCGGGTCGTAGCCTTGGGTCAGCTCGATGCCCTGGGCTTCGAGCTGCGTGCTCATCGGCGGGTAGACGTTGGCGTCCGAACCGGTCACGCGATGGCCAAGCTCCTTGGCCAGCACTGCCAGCGAGCCCATGAAAGTGCCGCAAATACCGAGAATGTGAATATGCATGGTCGACCTCGCAAAACATCGAGGCAGGGTAGCCCAGGGCGCGACAAATCGCACCCGCTGTTTCGCTCAGTCGCCCCGGGTGATGCCGTGTTTGCGCAGTTTTCGATACAAGGTATTGCGGCTGATGCCCAAGTGTTCGGCGACACGGGTGAGGTGCCAGTGTTTTGCCTGCAGCACCTCAATGAGCGCTTGCCGTTCTGCGTCCTGCAACACCTCGGTACCCTCACCTGGTCCATTGTCGGACCTGTGGGAGCGGGCGAGCCCGCGAACCGGGGCAACGCCCTCGCCTTGTGTCGACTGGGCAGGCGGTTTCGCGGGCGCGCCCGCTCCCACAGACCCGGTGTGGCTGCGCACAATGGCAGGGAGATCCGGGAAAATGATGCGGGCACCTTCGCAAAGCGCCACCAGGGTACGCAGCACGTTGCGCATCTGCCGCACGTTGCCCGGCCAGGCGAAGTCCAGCAGCGCCTGGCGCGCCCTCGGTTCGATGTCGATCAGTTGGCCCTGCGCCTCCTGGCGCAGCAGGAAGTCCAGCAACTGCGCCTTGTCACTGCGCTCGCGTACGGCCGGCAATGCCACTTCCAGGCCATTGAGGCGGTAATACAGGTCTTCACGGAAAGTGCCCTGCTCGACCCGCTGCAGCAGGTCACGGTGGGTAGCGCTGACAATGCGCACGTCGACTGCCTGTGGCTCGCCGCCGATCGGCACTACCTGACGCTCCTCCAGCACGCGCAGCAGGCGTGTCTGCAGGGCCAGGGGCATGTCACCGATCTCGTCCAACAGCAAGGTGCCACCATCGGCTTGCAACAGCTTGCCGCGCATGCCTTCCTTGCGCGCACCGGTGAAGCTGCCACCGCGGTAGCCGAACAGCTCGCTCTCGATCAGGCTTTCAGGGATCGAGGCACAGTTGATGGCCACGAAGGGTTGGCTGCGGCGCTCACTGGCCTGGTGCACGGCCTGGGCAAAGGCCTCTTTGCCGCAGCCGGTCTCGCCGCGCAGCAGCAGTGGCACATCGCGCTCGAACACCCGCACACTGCGGCGGAAATCATTCTGCAACGCCGGGTCGAGCAGGCATACCAGCGGCTCTGCAACACGCGTGGGCCGCGGCTGGGCCACGGGCACCGACCATACAGGCGCGCGCGCCTGCCCGCGCAGGCTGGCGAACACCTGGCGGCCGTCCAGGGTGCGCAGCGGCCAGGCCGTGCTGCCCCCGGGCGTGGCGCGGCCGAACAGCTCATCGTGGCTGCAGGCAAAAAACCGCTCCAACGGCTGGCCCAGCACACCACTGCGTACGCTGCCCAGCAGGTTCAGGGCGCTCTGGTTGGCCGCGCAGATCCGGCCATCACCGTCGAAGGCCAGCAGGCCCTCGCTGAACAGGCCAACCGACTCCGCCTGCAGGTGAAAACGCAGCAGCCACTGCTGCTCGAAATGGCGCAGGAAGTAGCAGCTTTCGATCATCTTGGCCGACAGGTTGACCAAGGCCATGGTATGGAACTGGCTTTGTCGTGAAACGTCGGGGCGTGCCGAGGAGACGTCGAGCACCGCCAGCAACTCGCCATGGGGGTCGAACACCGGGCTGGCCGAGCACGTAAGCCCGGTGTGGCGGCCGCGGAAGTGCTCGTTCTGGTGGATGGTCAGCGCCTGGCGCTCGACCAGGCAGGTGCCGATGCCATTGGTGCCTTCACGCGCCTCGCTCCAGTCGGCGCCCAGCCACAGCCCGGCATGCTCGAAGCTGCGCCGCTCGCTGGCCGCGCTGACGCAATTGAGGATCACCCCGCGGGCATCGGTCAGCAACACCGCATGGCCGGCCCCGGAGAGCTGCTGGTGCAGGCTGTTCATTTCGTGGTCGGCGATCTGCAGCACCTGGCGCAAGCGCTCGCGGCTTTCCAGCAAGCGCCCGTGCTCGAGCACCACCGGCGCCTCGATCACCGTTGGGTCGAGGTGGTAGTCCTCCAGGCAACGCAGCCAGGAGCGGGCAATGGAGGGGTCGCTGACGCCCTCGCCAGCACCACCATGGGCCACAGTGTGGACCTGCCGGGCATGGCGGCTGAAGTGATTGCTCTGCATTGTTGTAGTTCTCCGCAGATAGAGCGTGCCACCAGCATCCTCCACCGGCGAAGGCATTGCAATGCACCCACGGGTGACGTGTCGTGAACGGCACAAAATGTCACCCCCAGGCGTACCGCAACCGGCACAGGCTGGCTGCCAAGTGCCCGCCACATCCGCCCAAGCCATTGATTTTACGGGTGCCGCCCATGCTGGCCTAACCTTTGCTCTACGCTTTCCAACTCCCTAACAAACACAATAGCCAGGAGACACACCATGCGTTACGCACATCCCGGTACCGAAGGCGCGAAGGTTTCCTTCAAGAACCGCTACGGTAACTACATCGGTGGTGAGTTCGTTCCTCCGGTAAAGGGTGAATACTTCACCAACACGTCCCCGGTGAACGGCCAGCCGATTGCCGAATTCCCCCGCTCAACTGCCGAAGACATCGACAAGGCACTGGACGCTGCCCACGCTGCCGCCGACGCCTGGGGCCGCACCTCGGTGCAGGACCGCTCCAATGTGCTGTTGAAAATCGCCGACCGCATCGAGCAGAACCTCGAACTGCTGGCCATTACCGAAACCTGGGACAACGGCAAACCGATCCGCGAAACCCTGAATGCCGACATTCCGCTGGCGGTCGATCACTTCCGCTATTTCGCTGGCTGCATTCGTGCACAAGAAGGTGGCGCCGCCGAAATCAACGAAGGCACCGTGGCCTACCACATCCACGAACCGCTGGGCGTGGTCGGGCAGATCATCCCGTGGAACTTCCCGATCCTGATGGCCGCCTGGAAGCTTGCACCGGCCCTGGCCGCTGGCAACTGCGTGGTGCTCAAGCCGGCCGAACAGACCCCGCTGGGCATCACCGTGCTGCTGGAAGTGATCGGTGACCTGCTGCCCAAAGGCGTGCTCAACGTGGTGCAGGGCTATGGCCGCGAAGCAGGTGAAGCGCTGGCGACCAGCAAGCGCATCGCCAAGATTGCCTTCACCGGCTCTACCCCGGTTGGCTCGCACATCATGAAATGCGCCGCCGAAAACATCATCCCGTCTACCGTGGAACTGGGCGGCAAGTCGCCGAACGTGTACTTCGAAGACATCATGCAAGCCGAGCCGAGCTTCATCGAGAAAGCGGCCGAAGGCATGGTGCTGGCTTTCTTCAACCAGGGCGAAGTGTGCACCTGCCCATCCCGCGCGCTGGTGCAGGAGTCGATCTACCCGCAGTTCATGGAAGTGGTGATGAAGAAGGTGCTGCAGATCAAGCGCGGCGACCCTCTGGACACCGACACCATGGTTGGCGCACAGGCCTCGCAGCAGCAGTTCGAGAAGATCCTCTCGTACCTCGAGATCGCCCAGCAGGAAGGTGCCGAGCTGCTGACCGGTGGCAAGGTTGAAAAACTCGAAGGCTCGCTGGCCACCGGTTACTACATCCAGCCGACCCTGCTCAAGGGCAACAACCGCATGCGCGTGTTCCAGGAGGAAATCTTCGGCCCGGTGGTCAGCGTCACCACCTTCAAGGACGAAGCCGAAGCGCTGGCGATTGCCAACGACACCGAGTTCGGCCTGGGCGCCGGCGTGTGGACCCGCGACATCAACCGCGCTTACCGCATGGGCCGCGGGATCAAGGCTGGCCGTGTATGGACCAATTGCTACCACCTGTACCCGGCGCATGCCGCGTTCGGTGGCTACAAGAAGTCCGGGGTTGGGCGTGAAACCCACAAGATGATGCTCGACCACTACCAGCAGACCAAGAACCTGCTGGTGAGCTACGACATCAACCCGTTGGGCTTCTTCTAAGCAACTAGCTGCAAGCTTCAAGCTTCAAGCCGCAAGAATAAAGCGAATCGCCCGCCGACTCGCTTTTCTCTTGCAGCTTGCAGCTTCAGTCTTGCAGCTCCCTGGCTCGCTTCCTGCAGTACCCATCACCATCGGCGCGGATCCCTTCCGCCCACCAAGAAAAACAACAGGTGAAACTATGCCAAGCGATCAATCCGCCGGCTCGCCGGCAGGCTCTTCCGTCGACTTCGAGAAGGTCGGTTCGGACTATTTCCAGCAACGTGAATTGAAAAAAGGCGCGGCCGGCTGGGTGCTGCTGGTCGGCCTGGGGGTGGCCTATGTCATTTCCGGCGACTACGCCGGCTGGAACTTCGGCCTGGCCCAAGGTGGCTGGGGCGGCATGTTCCTCGCGACCCTGCTGATGGCCACCATGTACTTGTGCATGTGCTTCTCGCTGGCCGAGCTTTCCTCGATGATCCCGACCGCTGGCGGTGGCTACGGCTTTGCCCGCAGCGCCTTCGGCCCCTGGGGCGGTTTCCTTACCGGCACGGCGATCCTCATCGAATACGCGATCGCCCCCGCCGCCATCGCGACCTTCATCGGCGCCTACTGCCAGTCGTTGTTCGGCATTGGCGGCTGGATGATCTACCTGGCGTTCTACGTGGTGTTCATCGGCATCCACATCTTCGGGGTGGGCGAAGCACTGAAGTTGATGTTCATCATCACGGCCATCGCCGCCATTGCCCTGGCGGTGTTCCTGGTGGCCATGGTGCCCCATTTCGATGCAGCCAACCTGTTCGACATCGCCAAAACGGACGCTGTCGGCGCCAGCAGCTTCCTGCCGTTCGGCTATGTCGGGGTATGGGCGGCGATCCCGTATGCCATCTGGTTCTTCCTCGCCGTCGAAGGCGTGCCGCTGGCCGCCGAAGAAACCAAGAACCCCAAGCGTGACCTGCCACGCGGCCTGATCGGCGCCATGCTGGTGCTGCTGGCCTTTGCCCTGCTGATCCTGGTGGTCGGCCCTGGCGGCGCGGGTTCCGAGGCGCTGAAAGCTTCCGGCAACCCCCTGGTCGAAGCATTGGCCAAAGCCTACGGCGGCGCTACCTGGATGGGCAGCTTCGTCAACCTGGTCGGCCTGGCCGGCCTGATCGCCAGCTTCTTCTCGATCATCTACGCCTATTCCCGGCAGATTTTCGCCCTGTCCCGCGCCGGCTACCTGCCGCGCAAGCTGTCGGAAACCAACAAGAGCAAGGCGCCGGTCATGGCCCTGGTCATTCCTGGCATCATCGGTTTTGCGCTGTCGCTGACAGGCCAGGGCGACCTGCTGATCCTGGTCGCGGTATTCGGCGCTACGCTGTCGTACGTGCTGATGATGGCCGCGCATATCACCCTGCGCATCCGCCGGCCGAAGATGGAGCGCCCGTACCGTACCCCTGGCGGCATCTTCACCTCCGGCCTGGCCCTGGTGCTGGCGTGCATCGCCGTGGTCGCCGGTTTCCTGGTGGACCCGCGCGTGGTGATTGGCGCCGCAGTGATCTATGCGGTATTAATTGCCTACTTTGCTTTCTACAGCCGCCACCACCTGGTAGCGGGCACCCCGGAAGAGGAATTCGCCGCGATCCAGCAGGCCGAAGAGGCTCTGCACTGACCGGCGCCACCCGCCGCGGGGCAACCCGCGGCTCTGGAGATTCTGTATGGCAAGTTTCGTACACACGGTCGGCCACCTGGTCTACCGCTTCGACAGCCTCAAGGATGTCATGGCCAAGGCCAGCCCGGCGCGCTCCGGGGACTACCTGGCAGGCGTTGCGGCAAGCAACGACGGCGAGCGCGTAGCCGCGCAGATGGCCTTGGCCAATATCCCGCTGACGCATTTTCTCAACGAAGCCCTGATCCCCTACGAAGCCGACGAGGTCACCCGGCTGATCATCGACAGCCATGATGCCCAGGCATTTGCGCCGGTCAGCCACCTCACCGTCGGCGGCCTGCGTGACTGGTTGCTGAGTGAAGAGGCCAACGAGGACAGCCTGCGCGCCCTGGCGCCAGGGCTGACCCCGGAAATGGCGGCGGCGGTATCGAAGATCATGCGCGTGCAGGACTTGGTGCTGGTGGCGCAAAAAATCCGTGTGGTCACCCGTTTTCGCGGCACCATGGGCCTGCGCGGGCGCCTGTCGACCCGCCTGCAGCCCAACCACCCGACCGACGAGCCGGCCGGCATTGCCGCCAGCATTCTCGACGGCCTGTTGTACGGCAACGGCGATGCCATGATCGGCATCAACCCGGCAACCGACAGCATTGCCTCGATCTGCGCCCTGCTGGAAATGCTCGATGCCATCATCCAGCGCTACGACATACCCACCCAGTCCTGCGTGCTGACCCACGTCACCACCTCCATCGAAGCGATCAACCGCGGCGTGCCGCTGGACCTGGTGTTCCAGTCCATCGCCGGTACCGAAGCGGCCAATGCCGGCTTCGGCATCAACCTGAACGTGCTGCAGGAGGGTTACGAAGCCGGCCTTTCGCTCAAGCGCGGCACCCTGGGGCAGAACCTGATGTACTTCGAAACCGGCCAGGGCAGTGCGCTGTCGGCCAATGCCCACCACGGGGTCGACCAGCAAACCTGCGAAACCCGCGCCTATGCCGTGGCCCGCCACTTCAAGCCGTTCCTGGTCAACACCGTGGTCGGTTTCATTGGCCCGGAGTACCTGTACAACGGCAAGCAGATCATCCGCGCCGGGCTCGAAGACCACTTCTGCGGCAAGTTGCTGGGCGTGCCGATGGGCTGCGACATCTGCTACACCAACCACGCCGAGGCCGACCAGGA
Source organism: Pseudomonas sp. BJP69 (assembly GCF_007633355.1). NCBI lineage: Bacteria > Pseudomonadati > Pseudomonadota > Gammaproteobacteria > Pseudomonadales > Pseudomonadaceae > Pseudomonas > Pseudomonas sp. BJP69. Next base: position 577,400 of record NZ_CP041933.1, on the reverse strand, counting down.
CGACATGGACACCCTGCTGACCCTGCTGGGTGTCGCCGGGATCAACTTCATCATGGGTATCCCCGGCTCCGACGACATCATGCTCAACTACCAGACCACCTCGTTCCACGACGCGCTCTACGCGCGCCAGACCCTGGGCCTGAAGCCCGGGCCGGAATTCGAGGCATGGCTGGCCCACACCGGCATCTTCACCCAGGCCGATGGCCGGGTGCGCTTCGGTGACAACCTGCCGCCGGCCTTCCGCCAGGCCTTGGCACAGCTTGCATAGGGATCACCATGGACCATCGCACCCCTACCCCTGAAAACCCTTGGCTGGCCCTGCGCACGCTGACCCCGGCGCGTATCGCCCTGGGCCGCAGCGGTACCAGCCTGCCGACCGGGGCGCAACTGGACTTCCAGTTCGCCCATGCCCAGGCCCGTGATGCCGTGCACCTGGCGTTCGACCACGCTGGCCTGGCTACCCAGCTGGCTGAACGCGGCCGGGAAAGCCTGGTGCTGCACAGCGCCGCCAGCGACCGCCACGAATATCTGCAACGGCCCGACCTGGGCCGGCGCCTGAACGAAGCATCGGTCGCCACCCTGCGCCAGCACGCCCAGGCCAACCCAGGCGGGGTCGACCTGGCCATCGTGGTTGCCGATGGCCTATCGGCGCTTGCCGTGCACCGGCATACCTTGCCGTTGCTGAGCCGGTTCGAGGAACAGGCCGCCGCCGACGGCTGGACCAGCGCACCGGTGGTGCTGGTGCAGCAGGGCCGCGTGGCAGTAGCCGATGAGGTGGGTGAACTGCTGGGCGCTCGCATGACAGTAATGCTGATCGGCGAGCGGCCCGGGCTCAGTTCGCCCGACAGCCTGGGGCTGTATTTCACCTATGCGCCAAAGGTCGGCCTGACCGATGCCTACCGCAACTGCATTTCCAACGTGCGCCTGGAGGGCTTGAGTTATGGCATGGCCGCACACCGCCTGCTGTACCTGATGCGTGAAGCCTGCCGGCGCCAGCTGTCGGGGGTGAATCTGAAGGACGAAGCCGAGGTCCATAGCATCGACAGCGAACATGGCCCCGCGCAGCGAGGCAACTTCCTGCTTGGCGAGGGCTGAACACCCTGTCATGCAAAGCGGATTGCGCCGCGGACCGGGCTTGGGGCAGCATGCCCTCGAAGCTGCTGGCAATCCGCTGTTTTCCCTAATGGACTCTGAGGGCCGCACATGCGCATCATCAAGGCAAAACTGGAACACCTCGACCTGTTGACGCCTATGTTCGTCAAATACCGTGAATTCTATGGGCAACTGCCCTACCCCGACAGCTCGCGCAGCTTCCTGGAAAAACGCCTGCAGCGGGACGAATCGGTGATCTACCTGGCGCTCCCCGATGATGACGACAACAAGCTGCTGGGCTTCTGCCAGCTGTACCCGAGCTACTCGTCGCTGTCGCTGAAGCGGGTATGGATCCTCAACGATATCTACGTGGCCGAAGACTCCCGGCGCATGCTGGTAGCCGACCACCTGATGCGCGAAGCGAAGAAAATGGCCAAGGACACCAACGCCGTGCGCATGCGGGTGTCCACAAGCAGCAACAATGACACGGCGCACAAGACCTACGAGTCCATCGGTTTTCGTGAAGATACCGAGTTCAAGAGCTACATTCTGCCCATCAATCAGGATTGACCTGCGTCCGCCCCTGCGCGGGCAAGCCCGCCCAGGGGCGGATACGGCACTACCGCGTGCAGTAACCCCCCGCTACAAACTCCCCGGGCATGATCGTCACTTAGCCGTATAATGGCACGCCTGTCATGTGTGAAAATTTACCCATCCGCCGGTAAACCGAGCCTACGCCCAAGAACACAGGTGCTGTACATGGATTTCAACCCGCTCGACCTTATCCTGCATCTCGATGCCTACCTCGATTTGCTGGTCACCAATTACGGCCCCTGGATCTACGCCATCCTGTTTACCGTGATCTTCTGTGAAACCGGGCTGGTGGTGATGCCCTTCCTGCCGGGCGATTCGTTGCTGTTCATCGCCGGCGCCGTAGCCGCAGGGGGCGGCATGGACCCGGTCTTGCTGGCCGGCCTGCTGATGGCTGCTGCAATCATGGGCGACAGCACCAACTACGTGATCGGGCGCACGGCAGGCGAACGTTTGTTCAACAACCCCAATTCGAAGATCTTCCGTCGCGATTACCTGCAGCGGACCCACGACTTCTACGAGCGCCACGGCGGCAAGACCGTGACCATGGCGCGCTTCCTGCCCATTCTGCGCACCTTCGCCCCGTTCGTGGCCGGTATTGCCCACATGCATTACCCGCGCTTCCTGGGCTTCAGCGTGGCCGGCTCGTTGCTGTGGGTAGGTGGCCTGGTCACCTTGGGCTACTTCTTCGGTAACGTGCCGTTCATCAAGCAACACCTGTCGCTGATGGTGGTGGGCATCATCATCCTGTCGTTGGTACCAATGATCCTCGGCCTGCTGCGTACCCGCCTGGGCCGCGCAGCCAAGGCGCACTGACCGGCCAGCATGTGGTCGTTCCGCGCCTGGCGGCGCAAGCGGGCCTTGGCACGCTACCCGATCACGCCACAGCAATGGCAGGCCGTTCGCGAGAGCCTGCCGATGCTGGACGGCATCACCGACGAAGAAGACCACTGGCTGCGCGAAGCCTGCATCCTGTTCCTGCTCGACAAGCACCTCACGTGCCTGCCGGGCGTTGAACTGGGCGACCAGCAGCGGCTGCTGCTCGCCGCCCAGGCGCAACTGCCACTGCTGCACCTGGGCGAACTGAACTGGTACCAGGGCTTTCACGAAATCGTGCTATACCCAGACGACTTCAAGAGCCCGCAGCGCCACCGCGATGCCAGTGGCGTGGAGCACGTGTGGGACGGCGAGCACAGTGGCGAGGCCTGGCAGCAGGGCCCGATCATCCTGGCCTGGAACGGCGTACTGGCCAGTGGCGGCTGGGAGGCCTACAACCTGGTCATCCACGAACTGGCGCACAAGCTCGACATGCTCAATGGCGATGCCAACGGCCTGCCGCCGCTGCACAGCGGCATGCCCGTGGCCGAGTGGGCCACCGCCATGCAACAGGCCTACGACGACCTCAACCGCCAGCTCGATGCCAACCCCGACGCCGAAACCGCCATCGACCCCTATGCGGCAGAGAACCCCGCCGAGTTTTTTGCCGTCACCAGCGAATACTTCTTTAGTGCCCCCGACCTGCTCCATCAGGCCTATCCATTGGTCTATCAGCAGTTGGCGCTGTTCTACCGGCAAGACCCGCTGGCGCGCCTGCGCCGGCTTCAGGCCGAGCACCCCGACTACCGCGAAAGCCACGCCTGACGCGGCCGCACATCAGGCCAGGCGTGGCATGCCCCGGCAGAATGTGCCTATAATCGCCGCCACTTTTTTGGTCAAACACGGGGGCACTGCCCAATGAGCTACAGCAAGATTCCGGCGGGCAAAGACCTGCCGAACGACATCTACGTCGCCATCGAGATCCCGGCCAACCACGCGCCGATCAAATACGAGATCGACAAGGACAGCGACACGCTGTTCGTCGACCGCTTCATGGCTACCCCGATGTTCTACCCAGCCAACTACGGCTTCATCCCGAACACCCTGGCGGACGACGGTGATCCACTCGACGTGCTGGTCGTTACCCCGTACCCGGTCGCCCCAGGCTCGGTTATCCGCGCCCGCCCGGTTGGCGTACTGAACATGACCGACGACGGCGGCGGCGACGCCAAGGTCATCGCGGTTCCTCACGACAAGCTGTCGCAGCTGTACGTCGACGTGAAGGAATACACCGACCTGCCAGCCCTGCTGATTCAGCAGATCGAGCACTTCTTTGCCAACTACAAAGACCTCGAGAAGGGCAAGTGGGTCAAGATCGAAGGCTGGGAAGGCGCTGACGCTGCCCGTGCCGCGATCACCAAATCGGTCGCTGCCTACAAGGGCTGATACCGGTTGCAGGAAGAACCCCGCCATGGCGGGGTTTTTTTATGGCCAATCGCTGTACTCGGCGAATACTCCTACACAGCCCTACAGCTGTGCCCTACAACCAGCCACTTTTCATACAAGCCCCGTCAACATCAAGTTGATATCCTTGCTGGCACCGCGCCGCTACACTCGCTGGCATGAAGACCTCCGGTGACCGCCTCAGGGCCCTGCTTCACGAATGCGGCCTTACCCCTTCCGATTTCGCTGCCCAACGCGGCGTCACACCGCAGCACGTCAACAATTGGGTCAAGCGCGGCGTGCCCCTGGCACGGCTGGACGAAATGGCAGACCTGTTCTGTGTGCATCGCCGCTGGCTGCACACGGGCGAAGGGCCCAAGCACCCCAGCCCGATCCTGCGCAACGCCCGGCCGCGAAAGTTGCACACGCCTGCGCCGTCCCCGCTGCTGGTGGACCATGGCCGGCTGGTCAAGGTGCCGTACTACGAACTGCATGACGGCCTGCTCAGCCCAGTCGCCAGCAAACACCTGCGCCTGCCGGCAAAAGCGCTGCAGGGGTTGGGGGTTCGGGCCGACGATGCAATCAGCGTGACGATGCCCGACAGCAACATGCTGCCGCTGATCCCGCAGGAGGCGGTGCTGGTGATCGACGTGAGCATGACCCAGGTGTTCCAGGGCGAAACCTACGCCTTGCTGCACAACGGCGCGCTGCGGGTGAATACCCTCAGCCTCGGCCAACATGGCACGCTGTACCTGCACAGCCAGGACCGGCGCAACTATGCGGTTGAGCGCTATACCCCGGCGCAGCGCCAGGCGCAGGGCCTGGAAGTGCTTGGTTGGGTGTTCCACTGGTCGTATTTTCGCCAGCAGCGGCCCGGTTGAAACACCCTGTGCCATTTTTTGCTGGGCATCCAGAGCGTGCCCTTGTATGCTACGCCGCACATCCAGCCCCGACCGGCGCAAGCCGCAGTCCAGAGGGCTCGGCGACATCTCACACGGGTGTCTGCCATCTCTTCCAGGCCCTTGATGGCCACACAGTTAAGGCGATTGCGGCTTACCATAAATTAGTCGGAAGCGTCCCCGAGAAGCCGGCCACAAGCCGGCTTTTTAATGCCCCCGCATACTCGCCTGCCCGCCCGGGCAGAGCGCTTTCAGCCAGAGCAACCCTCAGAAGTCATAGCGCGCGCCCACCATCATGCTGCGCGACGGCCCATAGAAGTTGAAGGTCGACGTCGAGCCCACGCGCGACAAGTAATCGCGGTCGAACAGGTTGTTGACGTTGAATGTGGCGGTCAGCTGCGAAGTGACCGGGTACGACAGCATCGCATCCACCGTGGCATACCCTGGCGCATCGATGCGCACGCCACCGTTCTCGGCGTAAAAGTTGCTCATCGCCGAAATACCGCCCCCGATTGCCAGGCCGTTCAACGGGCCTTGGCTGATGGTGTACTTGCTCCACAGTGAGGCCTGGTTGCGCGGCATGATGAAGAACGTGGTCTCGGCATCGCCCTTGACAGTTTCGGTTTCCATCCAGGTGTAGCCGGCCAGCAGTTCCCAGTTCGGCGTCAGCTTGCCGCTTACTTCCACTTCCGCGCCCTTGACCCGGGTTTTACCGGCGGCTACCGAGTCGGTGGTCGCCACGCCATCGGCGTCGTACAGGGTGGTAGCACGGTGCTTGTCGGTCAGGCGGAATACCGACAACCGCGTGTTCAGGTCGCCCCCGAAGTAGCTGCTTTTCAAGCCGAATTCATACTGCTCGCCTTCCCGGGGCTTCAGCACCCGGCCGCTGCTGTCGGTGGCTGACTGCGGCTTGAACACCTGCGAATAACTGGCGTACAGCGCGTGGGTGTCGGTGAGGTCGTAGACCACGCCGCCGTAAGGGGTGAAGTGGCCGTCGACGCGCTTGCTGTCGTTGGTGCTGGCGCCACTGCCGAGGGTGGTGGTGTAGAAGTCACCGCGGTACCAGCTGAAACGCCCACCGGCGATCAGCGCCAGGCGCTCGACGGGGCGGAAGGTAACCTTGGAGTACAGGCCATATTCCTCTTCCTGCATACCGGTTTCGGTGCTGTAGTTGGGCGACGGCTTGGCAAACTGCTTTGGCGAGTAGGTGTTGACGTTGATGGCGCCCAGGTTGGTCGTGCCATTGAGGTACTCGGTGTCGTAGTTCTTGTAGTCGCTGCCGACCACGAACTCGCTGACCTGGCCGAAGGTCTCGAACGGCTGGCTGTAGCTGGCGTCCAGCGAGTAGGTGTCCTGCGTGAAATCGCGGGCGCTGGCACGCTCGGAATTGCCACCGGTAGTGGCGTTGGTGGCGGTGAAGGCGTACAGGTACTGGGTGTCGCGGTGGGAGCCACGGGCGGCAATACGGCCGTAACCGCCGTTGTCGAAGCGGTGGGTCAGTTCGGCGACCAGGTCGGTGGTCTTGCCGTCGAAGTAGTTCCAGTCGGCCCCGAGGAAGCGTGAATGGCTGAAGTCGGGCACCTCACCCGACAAGGTGGCCGGGTAGCCATTATGCGGGGTGATGTTCTTCACTTCGTGCATCAGGCCGAACGAAACGGCAGTAGCGTCGCTCAGGTCGATGTCCAGGGCACCATAGTAGCTATTGCTGGTGTTGGCGTTGTAGTCGACCTCGCCATTGGTGTCATCACGCGAAGCGATGAAGCGCCCACGCACACGACCCGCATCGTCCAGCGGCCCGCTCAGGTCGAGTTCTTCGTGGTTGGTGTCCCATGTGCCATAGCTGCCTTCGACGTGGCCCTGGAACTCGGCGGTGGGGCGCTTGCGCACCATGTTCACGATGCCGCCCAGCTCGCTGGTGCTGCTGAACAGCCCCGCCGGGCCGCGCATGATTTCGACCCGGTCGAACGCTGCCAACGACGGCACAGTACCGAAGATGCTGGCCATGGGCGCCGGTAGCCCGTCGATATTGAACTCGCTGTACTCGTAGCCACGGGCATAGATGGATGAGCGGCCACTGTCGTTGGTCAGGGTCCGCAGGCCGGCGGTGTACTTGGCCAGGTCATCCAGGTGCACGAACTGGCGATCCTTGACGTAATCCTGGGTGTACACGGTAATCGACTGCGGGATGTCCTTGAGCGCCGCCGGGGTCTTGGTGCCCACGGTTGCAGCATCGACACTGTAGCCGCCGGTTTGCTCCGAAGGCAGCATGTCGTACAGGCGGTTGCCCTCGATGGTCAGTGCCGGCAGGTCGAGCGAGTTGCCACCACCGGCCGCCTGCGTCGCTACCGTTTCAGCCAGTGCCGACACCGAAAAGGGCGCCAGCAGCCCTACTACCAGCCAGCCCCGCACCCGTCGCGGGCCCCCCACACTGTTCAAACCGCTCATGACACACCCTCGCCCAATTGATAATAATTCGCAAACGACAGAAATTGCTTTTTGCGGAAGATACCGGAGCGAAAACCGGGGTGCAGCATGATTAACCTTCTTAACACATTGCGGCGTTGCCCTCGCCCCACGGTCAATGGGATGATGGCTAACTGATAGAAATTCTCATTCAAGGCTCAACGTGCCCACCTCACTGCTCCTTGCCGAAGACGACCCACGCCTGCGCCAGGACCTGGAACGCCATTTCCTCAACCGTGGGTTTCAGGTGCTGGCCTGCGCCAATGGCAGCCAGGCCCTGAATGCCATACGGCAATCACGCTTCGACCTGGTTTTGCTGGACATCATGCTGCCGGGCATCGACGGCCTCAGCCTGCTGGACGAACTGCGCCACCAGCAAGCGGTGCCAGTGATGCTGATGTCGGCGCTGGGGGCCGAACAGGATCGCATCAGTGGCTTTACCCGGGGCGCGGACGATTACCTGCCCAAGCCGTTCAGCCTGGCCGAACTCGACGCCCGGGTCGATGCCCTGCTGCGGCGCGTGGCGCTCGACCGCGGGCCGGCGTTGCGGGCCGATGGGGGGGCAGTGATGCTGGACCATGAACGCCAGGACGCCCTTCACCAGGGCAGGCCTGCCGGGCTGACCGCATCCGAATTCCGCCTGCTGGCCACGCTGCGGGCTCACCCCGGCGAGGCCTTGAGCAAACCTTTCCTCTACCAGACCGTGCTGCACCGCGCCTACACGCGCCTGGACCGTGGCCTGGATGTGCATGTGTGCAACTTGCGCCGCAAGCTGGCCGACATCAGCGCCCAGCACTTGCAGATCCAGGCGGTCAGGGGCCAAGGGTACATCCTGATAGACACGGACCAGCCCTGATGCGGCGGCACCCCCTGCTGTGGAAACTGGCCCTGTTGCAGGTCGGTTTCTGTCTGCTGCTGACCTGGCTGATCTGGACCTGGGGGCTGTCGGTGGAACGCAGTACCTACTTCCTGTCGCCGGCTGACCAGCAATACCTGGCGCGCTACGCGCAACAGGCCGAACACGCCTGGAACCAAGGCGGCGCCACGGGCGCCGAAGCCTGGCGCAGGCAGCTGCAACGTACCGAAGGCACCTGGGCAGCCTTGATCGGCCCCCACCTGCAAAGCCTGGGCACCACGCCACTGAGCGCCGAGGAGGCCAGCCACCTTACCTTCATGCGCAAGCTGAACTGGCCCATGAGCCGGCGCCTGCAGGACGAACTGCCGTACGTCAGCATCGCGTTCCCGCAACACCCCGAAAATGGCCGGCTGGTGATGCAATTACCCGAACGCCTGCTACCCACTGGCCTTACGCCCTGGACCCACCTGATCACCCATGGGGTCGCCCCCACCCTGCTTGCCCTGTTGCTGGGCCTGGCCCTGTACCGCCATCTGGTAGTTCCCCTGAACCGCCTGCGCGACCGGGCCGACGCCTTGCGGGCCGACGACCTAGACAGCCCCGCGCTGCCGTTGCAGGAGCGCCGCGATGAGCTGGGTGAGCTGGCCCAAGCCTTCGAGCACATGGCGGTACGCCTGCGCCAGAGCCTGGAGCAACAGCGCCTGCTGCTGCGTACGCTGTCCCACGAGCTGCGTACGCCGTTGGCGCGGCTGCGCATCGCCCATGACAGCGACTTGCCGCCGCCGCAGTTGCGCGAGCGCCTGGACCGCGAAGTCGCCGACATGCAAAAGCTGCTGGAGGACACCCTGGACCTGGCCTGGCTGGACACCGAACAGCCCAGCCTGCCGACCGAGCCGGTGCTGATGGTGGCCGTCTGGGAAGCCTTGTGCCAGGACGTCTGTTTCGAAAGTGGCTGGGCGCCAAGCCGCCTGCCTTGTTCGTTGGGCACCGCGTGCCGGGTGCAGGCCAACCTCGACAGCCTGGCCCAGGCCCTGGAAAACCTGATCCGCAATGCCGTTCGCCACTCGCCCGCCGAAGGCCGGGTCAGCCTGGATGGCTGGCGCGAGGGGGATTACTGGCACCTGCGCCTGAGTGACCAGGGGCCGGGGGTCGCGCACGCCGACCTGGAGCGCATCTTCCAGCCTTACCAGCGGCTGACCGAAAGTGGCGCTGGCTTTGGCCTGGGCCTGGCCATCGCCCGCCGCGCCATCGAACTGCAGGGTGGCCGCTTGTGGGCCAGCAATGGCCACCCTGGCCTGTGCCTGCACATGACCTTGCCGGCGGCCCGGGACTGTTTAGAAAGTTAATGCGCTTTACCCTCAATCAGGACTGATTATCATCCTGCTGTTCCCGCTTTGCGCGCCTGCAAAGCCCTGAAGAGATGCCTGATGAGCAAGTTGACCCTGGCCGTGACGATGGCACTGTGCCTGGCACAGCCGCTTGCTGCTCATGTTGCCCTTGCGCAGCCCGACCATGAGCAGAAGATGGACACCTCACTGCTGCAGCGCCATGACCTGGCCTACCGCTTCACTCAGCTCGACCTGGACTCGGCCGACGGACAGCGGCATTACCGGCTGTGGGTCGGCAAACCGAACCAGCCGGCGCCAGCGGCGGGCTACCCGGTGCTGTGGATGCTCGATGGCAATGCCGCGCTGGGCGCACTGGATGGCCAGCAGCTGGGCCGGCTTGCCGCAGGGCAGGCGCCATTGCTGGTGGCGGTGGGGTACCAGACCGAGCAGCGTATCGACCGTGCCGGGCGCACCCGGGATTACACCCCGGCGGTGCCTGGCCAGGCTGAGCAGCTTGACCCACTGACCGGAGCGCCCAGTGGTGGTGCCGACGTTTTCCTGGACCTGCTGACCGGGCGCATGCGGGCGATGGTGGCAGATGTGGCACCGATCGACCTGCAACGGCAGACATTGTGGGGGCATTCCTATGGCGGGCTGGCCGTTTTGCACGCGCTTTTCACCCGGCCTTGGTCATTCAGCGACTATGCGGCTGCCAGCCCTTCGCTATGGTGGCACGACGGCGCGATCGCGGGTGAGGCGCAGGGGCTCGAGCAGCGCCTGGGAAGCAGCCGGCCGCGGCTGTTGCTGATGCGTGGCAGTGAAGAGCCGGCGAACCCGCGCACGCAGGTGCAAGGCGATGTCGAGCGGCCGGCGCGTGAGCTGGTGGCAAGCCTGGCCAGGGTGCCAGGCTTGCAGGTTCGTTTCGAGCGGTTTGCCGGGTTGGGGCATGGGCCTATGTTGCCGGCTTCGCTGAAGCAGGTGATTGAAGGGATGTCGCGGTAAGCCTGTCAGCACCTTCCACAACGCCCGCCCCACGCTACCGCCCAAGGTCGTAGAACCGCGGCTTGCCAGCGGGGTGGCCACGTGCGGTATGCTGTGGCGGTCTTCAGGGCGGGGTGAAAGTCCCCACCGGCGGTAAATCGAAAGATGAGCCCGCGAGCGCCCCGGCCATGCCGGGGGTCAGCAGATCTGGTGCAACTCCAGAGCCGACGGTCATAGTCCGGATGAAAGAAGGCGTCAGGCGGGGGCCATCCGGGCGCCCCTGCGCACGCATTTTGTTCGCCCCGAGACGTTCATCGATCATTCACGAGGAGCGTTTCATGTCCACCCAGCACCACGCGCACTACCCCAATGTTTCCGCCGCCATCGCCGCCTTCAAGGCTGGGCGCCCTGTCCTGTTGCTGGACGATGACGACCGCGAAGACGAGGCGGACATCATTGCCGCCGCCGAAAACATTACGCTGCAAACCATGGCCATGATGATTCGCGATTGCAGCGGTATCGTCTGCCTGTGCCTGGACGAAGCCACCGTCGATGCGTTGCAGCTGGCGCCCATGGTGCAGAACAACCAGGCCCGACATGGCACCGGCTTCACCGTCACCATCGAGGCGGCCGAAGGGATCACCACCGGGGTTTCTGCCCAGGACCGCCTCACCACCATTGCTGCGGCACTGCGTTCCAGCGCCGAACAGCGTCATATCGTCAGCCCGGGGCATGTATTCCCGCTGCGTGCCCGCAGTGGCGGCGTGCTGACCCGCCGCGGGCATACCGAAGGTTCGGTGGACCTGGCCCGCCTTGCCGGCCTGCGCCCGGCGGCAGTGCTGTGCGAACTGATGAACCCGGACGGGACCATGGCCCGTGGCGAACAGGTGGCGGTGTACGCGCGGCAGTACAATCTGCCGGTGCTGACCATCGAAGAGCTGGCGCGGTACCGGGAAGCGATGGTGGCGCTGGAAGCCGAGCCGGCCTGATAAGCCACTTTGGGGCAATTCGCGGGCACGCCCGCTCCCACAGGTATGGCGCAGCGCTTGAAGGCTGTGATGGACCTGTGGGAGCGGGCGTGCCCGCGAAAGGGCCTGTGAAACCAACCTCACGGCCCCGGAAGTTTGCTCCTCCCGCCCTGCTCTGCTAGTGTCGCGCCGTTCTGAATGCCTCCGAGACAGTCGCCATGGCCCGCAAAAAATCCTCCCTTGATTTCGAGCAATCCCTCGCAGACCTGCAAACACTGGTCGAGCGCCTGGAGAACGGCGAGTTGTCGCTGGAAGAGTCGCTGGCCGCTTTCGAGCAAGGCATCGCGCTGACCCGAGAATGCCAAGGTGCCCTGGCCCAGGCCGAGCAGAAGGTGCAAATTCTGCTGGAGCGTGATGGCGAGCTGGCTGCCCAGCCCTTCGACGCGGAGCCCGAAGCATGATCGGCAGCTACCAGGCCAGTTGCCAGAGGCGGGTGGATGCAGCCCTCGAACCGCTGTTCGTCGCCCCGACCAAAGAACTCGAACGCCTCTATGCCGCCATGCGCTACAGCGTGATGAACGGCGGCAAACGCGTGCGGCCACTGCTGGCCTACGCCGCGTGCGAAGCCCTGGGTGCCCCGGCCGAACAGGCCAACGGCGCGGCCTGTGCGGTGGAGCTGATCCATGCCTACTCGCTGGTGCATGACGACCTGCCTGCCATGGATGACGACGACCTGCGCCGGGGCCAGCCCACCACGCACAAGGCCTTCGACGAAGCCTGCGCCATCCTGGCCGGTGACGGGTTGCAGAGCCTGGCGTTCAGCGCCCTGCTCGATCCTCACCTCAGCCCGCAGGCCGACAGCGTCCGCCTGGCCATGGTCCAGGCCCTGGCCACGGCCGCCGGCCCAGCCGGCATGGTGGGCGGGCAGGCCATCGACCTTGGCTCGGTCGGGCTGAAGCTCGACCAGCGGGCACTGGCATTCATGCACAGGCACAAGACCGGCGCCCTGATCGAAGCCAGCGTGCGCCTGGGTGCACTGGCCAGCGCCCGTGCCGGCCAGCAGCAACTGGACGCCCTGCAAACTTATGCACAGGCCATTGGCCTGGCATTCCAGGTTCAGGACGACATCCTCGACGTGGAAGGCGACACCGCCACCCTGGGTAAACGCCAAGGGGCAGACATCGCGCGTGACAAACCGACCTACCCGGCCCTGCTGGGCCTGGACGCGGCCAAGGCCTATGCGATCGAACTGCGCGACCAGGCGCTGGTCGCACTGGAAGGGTTCGGCGAAAAAGCCGAGCCGCTGCGGGCATTGGCGCGCTATATCGTCGAGCGCCGCAACTAAGCACGGATACCCGCGCCATTGGGGTGTCACAAGCAGTGGTCGAATGGGCACTTTTCCCACAATGGGGTAAACTGCCGCGTCTTCACACACCTATAACGACTCGCCTGATGCCCACGACGTTTCAAGAGATTCCCCGCGAACGCCCGGTCACGCCGTTGCTCGACCGCGCTGACACGCCTGCCGGCCTGCGCCGGCTGGCCGAAGCCGACCTGGAGACCCTGGCCGACGAGTTGCGCCAGGAGTTGCTGTATACCGTGGGGCAGACCGGTGGGCATTTTGGTGCCGGCCTGGGCGTGATCGAACTGACCATCGCCCTGCACTACGTGTTCGATACCCCGGACGACCGGCTGGTGTGGGACGTGGGCCACCAGGCCTACCCGCACAAGATTCTGACCGGGCGCCGTAACCGCATGCTCAGCCTGCGCCAGAAGGACGGTATCGCCGCCTTCCCGCGCCGCAGCGAAAGCGAGTACGACACCTTTGGCGTGGGCCACTCCAGTACCTCGATCAGCGCAGCGCTGGGCATGGCCATTGCCGCCCGCCTGCAGAACAGCGCGCGCAAGTCGATCGCCGTGATCGGTGATGGCGCCCTCACCGCCGGCATGGCCTTCGAGGCGTTGAACCACGCCCAGGAAGTCAATGCCGACATGCTGGTGATCCTCAACGACAACGACATGTCGATTTCGCGCAATGTCGGCGGCCTGTCCAACTACCTGGCCAAGATCCTGTCCAGCCGCACCTACGCAAGCATGCGCGAAGGCAGCAAGAAAGTGCTGTCGCGCCTGCCCGGTGCCTGGGAAATCGCCCGGCGCACCGAAGAGTACGCCAAGGGCATGCTGGTGCCGGGCACACTGTTCGAAGAGCTGGGCTGGAACTACATCGGCCCGATCGACGGCCATGACCTGCCGACCATGATCGCCACCTTGCGCAACATGCGTGACCTGAAGGGCCCGCAGTTCCTGCACGTGGTGACCAAGAAGGGCAAGGGCTTCGCCCCCGCCGAACTCGACCCTATCGGCTACCACGCCATCACCAAGCTGGAGCCCGCCGACAAGCCTGTCGCGCCGAAGAAGGCCAGCGGGCCGAAATACTCCGCGGTGTTCGGCCAGTGGCTGTGCGACATGGCCGCTGCCGACAACCGCCTGGTGGGCATCACCCCGGCGATGAAAGAAGGCTCCGACCTGGTCGATTTCAGCGAGCGCTACCCGCAACGCTACTTCGATGTGGCGATCGCCGAGCAGCACGCCGTCACCCTGGCCGCCGGCATGGCCTGCGAGGGCAGCAAGCCCGTGGTGGCGATCTACTCCACCTTCCTGCAGCGCGCCTACGACCAGCTCATCCACGATGTGGCGGTGCAGAACCTCGATGTGCTGTTCGCCATCGACCGCGCCGGGCTGGTAGGCGAAGACGGGCCGACCCATGCGGGTAGCTACGACTTGTCTTACCTGCGCTGCATCCCGGGCATGCTGGTGATGACCCCCAGCGACGAGAACGAGCTGCGCAAGATGCTCAGCACCGGCCACCTGTACAACGGCCCGGCTGCCGTGCGCTACCCCCGCGGCACCGGCCCGAACGCGCCAATCAGCGGCGACCTAGAGCCGCTGCAAATCGGCAAGGGCGTGGTCCGCCGCCAAGGCCAGACAGTCGCCCTGCTGGTGTTCGGCGTGCAGTTGGCAGAGGCCATGCAGGTTGCCGAGCAGATCAATGCCACCGTGGTCGACATGCGCTTCGTCAAACCTCTGGACGAAGCCCTGGTGCTGGAACTGGCTGGCAGCCATGAGCTGCTGGTCACCGTCGAAGAGAACGCCATCATGGGTGGCGCTGGCGCTGCGGTAGGCGAGTTCCTGGCCAGCCAGGCCGTGGTCAAGCCGCTGCTGCACCTGGGCCTGCCTGATATCTACGTCGAACATGCCAAGCCGGCGCAGATGCTGGCCGAGTGCGGGCTGGATGCGGCCGGGATTGAGGCTTCGGTGAAAGCCCGCATGGCCAAGCTCGGCTTGTAATCCCCGGGGCCGCCTTGCGGCCCTTTCGCGACACAAGGCCGCTCCTACAGAGACCACGCCGCTCTACCGGTTTGTGCAATACCTGTAGGAGCGGCCTTGTGTCGCGATCGAGGGCGCAGCCCTCGCAAAATGGTACTGCTTATGAAGAAATCTGCCTGTGCCGCGCTACTCTGCGCCCCCACATTGTTAATCGCCGCCGAACGCGATGACGCGCTGAAGCTCCCCGACGTGCTGATCAGCGCCAGCCGCCAGGTCGAGTCGCGCACCGCCACCAGCGCCGCCAACACGGTCTTCACCCGCGCCGACATCGACCGCCTGCAACCCACCAGCATCACCGACCTGCTAAGCCGCGTACCCGGCGTGCAAGTGGCCCCCACTGGCGGCCGTGGCAGCCTCCCGGGCATCTTCATACGCGGTACCAAGGCGGCGCAAAGCCTGGTGCTGGTGGATGGCGTACGCATTGCCAACGCCACTTCGGGCGACAGCGGCCTGCAGTTTCTCGACGTTGACCAGATCGAACGGGTGGAAGTGCTGCGTGGCTCGCGCTCGGCGGTGTACGGCAGCGATGCCATCGGCGGGGTGATCCAGATCTTCACCCGCCGCAACAACACGCCCGGCCTGCAGCCGCGGCTGCGCATCGCGGCAGGCAGCAACCAGACCGTCCAGCGTAGCCTGGGGCTTTCCGGCGGCAACGACGCGACCCGCTTCAACCTCGGTGCCAGCCTGGATGAAACAGCCGGCATCGACTCGACTGGCCCATCCTTCGCCAGTGACGGCGACCATGATGCCTACCGTAACCAGTCCTTCAACCTGAGCCTGAGCCACACCTTCAGCGAGCGCTTCGAGGCCGGGGTCAACCTGCTCGACAGCCGTGGCCGCAGTGAATACGACAATCCATACGGGCGACTGAATGAGGCCACTTGGCAGAGTTACCCACAACAGCCCTATACCGATTTCAGCGTCAGCAGCCTGAGCTCATGGTTCGACGCTCAATTCAACGACTTCTGGCACTCACGCCTGGAACTGGGTCACAGCGAAAACCGCGACGACAAACGCGACAAGCTCAGCGACCAGCGCTTCACCTACAATACCTATCGTGATCAGCTCACTTGGCAGAACGATCTCAGCATCGACGAACGTAACCAACTGATGATCGGTGGCGATTGGTATGAGGACCGCTTCCACGGCACGGCCAACTTCAGCGAGGGCAGCCGTTGGAACCGCGCCGCCTTCGCCCAGTACCGCTTTAGCGGGGAAGGCTTCTCGAGCGAGCTCGGTGTACGCAACGACCGCAACCAACAGTACGGCGATCAAACCACCTGGAATGCCAGCCTTACCGTCCCGCTGAACATCCGCAACGACATAGTGATGTCCTACAGTGAAGGGTTCCGCGCCCCTACTTTCAACGACCTCTACGACGTACAGTACGGTAACAAGGACCTGCGCCCCGAGCATTCGAAGAGTTATGAGCTGCAGTGGCGCAGCCAACTGGCAAGTCATACCCGCCTGGAGGCCTCGCTGTATCGCACCGACTTGCGCGACGCGATCAACTACGACCCGACAGTCAACCGTCCTGGCAATGTAGACAATGCCCGCATCAATGGCGTTGAGTTGTCGTTGCAGCAGGTATGGGCTGGCTGGACCGCTCAGCTGGGGGTAAGCATGATTGATCCCCGAGACCGCCAAAGCGGACAAACTCTGCAACGACGCGCTCGACGCACTTTGAATCTTGACTTGGATCGTCAGTTCGAACGCTTCAGTGTGGGCGCGAACTGGCAGGCAGTCAGCAGCAGCTACGATGACCCATCGAACAACGAGCGAATAGGTGGCTACGGGCTAGTCGGCCTACGTGGCGGCATGCGCCTGACAGCGGATGTTCGGCTTGAACTGAAGCTCGACAACTTGCTGGATAAGCGCTACAGCCGAGCCATGTACAGCTTCGATGGAAGCCCATACAGCTACCGCGAAGAAGGCCGCACAGTGCTGTTCAGCGTAACGTGGACGCCGGGGCTTTAGCGGCCAGCAACGCACACAAGCGGGCGGTGGCTTCAATCATTTGCCCACTAGGGCGCTCCAGGCCTTTATCGGGTACCACCAGCAAACCGGCGTGGGCAACGGCGCGCAACTGCGGCCAGGCCAGCCAGCGGGTCAACTGCGCCTGGTCACCGGCCAGGATGACCTGGGGGTTGCGTAGCAACACCGACTCCACACTCACCTGCGGCGCCGGTTGGCTGAGGTCGGCAAACACATTGCGCGCCCCGCATACGGCCAGTGCGTCGCTCACCACCTGGCGGCCACCAAGGGTGTACAAAGGCCGATCCCACACCTGGTAGAACACCTGCAAGGGCTCGTCACGTCGGTACTGCTGGCGCAGTTGCCGCAACCGCTCGCGCAGGGCCTGGGCATACTGCTGCCCTTGCTCGGCACGGCCGACGCGCTCGCCAATCGCGGCGATCTGCTCGATGAGCTGGTCCAGGTCATGGGGTTCGGCGCTGAAGGTCGTGATACCCAGGCGTTTGAGCTGCTCGCGTTGCGCCGGCGGCACGCTGCCTGGCCACAGCAGCAACAGGTCGGGGCGCAGGCTCAGCAGGCGCTCCATGTTCAGCTGGCCTTGGCGGCCTACCGAGGGTAAATCGCGCAACGCATTTGGCCGTTCGCCCCCATCAAGCACACCCACCAGCAGGTCATCGGCCTGCAGTTCGAGCATGATTTCCGTCATCGAAGGCGCCAGGCTGACCACTCGCAAGGGTTCGCCCGCCAGCGCGGCACAGGCGAACAGTGCCAGCAGGCCAGGCAGCAGGCGCATCAGCCGAGCTGTCGTGGAATGCGGTAGAGGGACAACACCACCACGGTGGATATCGCCAACAGGATCTGCGGCACCGCTTCAAGACCGACCCCTACAGACAGGGCCGCCACCCAGGCCGGGAAGCAGGCGTACAACATGGCCAGGCGCCGTACCCGTGCCAGCTCGATCCACGCGGCAGGCTCTTCAGCAGTACCCAGGGCTTTCGAGGTGGCGATGAGTGCACGCTTGTAGGCACCGAAACGGGGCAGGCTGAGGAACATGGTGGCCGCGCCGGCAATGAACAACGGCATGGCCAGAATCGGCACCAGCGCCTCACCGCCGCCAAAAGCCCAGCTCATGACCGGCAGCGGCAGCAGGCCCACCGCCAGGTACTGCCACCAGGCCAGCGCCAGCCGCCGCTTGACCTCGGCGCGGGTCACGCCTGGGGCACCTCGCCCTGGTGTTCGTTGCCCAGCATGTGGCCAAGCTTGCCGGCCTTGGTTGCCAGGTAGTAGCGGTTGTGCGGGTTATGCCCGGTATGCAGCGGTACTCGCTCGGCAACCACGATGCTCATGTCGGTCAGGGCTTTGACCTTGCGTGGGTTGTTGGTCATCAGCCGCAGCGCCTTCACGCCCAGGTGTTCGAGCATGGGCAGGCACATGGCGTAGTCACGCTGGTCGGCGGCAAACCCCAGGCGCTCGTTGGCTTCCACGGTGTCCGCCCCGCCGTCCTGCAACTCGTAGGCACGAATCTTGTTCAGCAGGCCAATGCCACGGCCTTCCTGGCGCAGGTACAGCAATACGCCGCGGCCCTCGCGGGCGATTGCCTGCAGTGCGGCCTCCAGCTGCGAGCCGCAGTCGCAGCGCTGGCTGAACAGGGCATCGCCGGTCAGGCATTCGGAATGCAGGCGCCCCAGCACCGGCTGACCATCCGCGATGTCACCCAGGCTGAGCACCACATGCTCCCGGCCGGTGGCTTCATCAAGAAAGCCATGCATGGTGAAGGTCGCGAAGGGCGTCGGGAGTTTAGAGGCGGCAACAAAGACGACGGGCACGTTGTGCTCCTGGAAAAAGTGGGACATATCTCGTGAGCCGATTGTATCAGCAGGTTGCACACTATGGGCTGGCTGAATATCGCGGGGTAAGATCGAAAAGTTCGATACTTAGGCCAGCCAGGCCCGGCCTCAGTGCGGTTTGCTATCCGCAGTAAACGGATACGGTTGCCGCCAGTGCTCGAAAATCGGCTTCAGCTCGCCACTGCGTACCAGCTCGGCCATGCGCTTGTCGAACAGGTCGCGCAGGGCCTTGGCCTGGTCGTTGCGGGCAAAGGCCAGGTACAGCGGCAGCTCGGCCACGTGGGTGCGGCGAAAGCGTTCGGGCTGGGATGCCTGGTTCAGTACGTAATCGACTTCAGTCTGGGAATCGATGTAGAAGTCCACACGGTCATGCTCCAGCATCGGCAGAATGCCTTCGCGGCGCTGGATTTCACGGAACTCATGCACATCGGGCAAGTAGCTGCCGTAGTCGTAGCCACGTACCCAGGCCAAGCGGTACTTGCCCACATTCTGCGACGTGGGCACAGGCTTGCTGGCCAGCCCCAGCGCATAGATATGATCCATATCGAAGTGCCAGCGCGGGTACAGGTTGTCGTCGTTCTCTTCCTTGTAGGAGCCGACCCAGGCATCCGCCTCGCCACGTTTCACCAGCCCGACCGCGCGGCTGTAGGGTGCGCTTTGGGTCACCACCTTGACCCCGGCCGGCTCGAACACCTTGCGCAGAACGTCCCAGGCAACGCCGGTACCGTCAGCATTGGTGTAGTCGATCCACTCCTCGCTGACCAGCTGGATCTGCTTTGGCAGGCCTTCGGCAGCCACCGCCCACGGGGCGACACTCAGCAGCATCGCCAGCAGCACAACCCTCATGGCCATTCACGCGCTCCCTGTTTCAGGCAACCGCCCATACCAGAACCTGCATGCCCAGCCAGGCGAACACACCGGCCAGGATATCGTCGAGCATGATGCCGACGCCCCCGTGCACATGGCGGTCGATCCAGCGGATGGGCCACGGCTTGAGGATGTCGAAGAAACGGAACATCAGGAACCCCGCCAGCAGCCACTGCCAGCCTTCCGGCACCAGCCAGAGGGTGATCCACATGCCAACGATTTCATCCCAGACAATGCCTTCATGATCGTGCACACGCAAGTCATTGGCGACCTTGCCGCACAGCCAGATACCGAACAGCATGCTGATGCCCAGCAACAGCCAGTAGCCCCAGTCGGGCAGCATCTGCCACAGGGGGATGAACGGTATGGCCACCAGCGAGCCCCAGGTACCCGGTGCCTTGGGCAAGGTGCCGGAACCAAAGCCGAACGCGATGAAGTGCCATGGGTTGCGCCAGACCGAAGGCGGAACGAACTCCGCAGGCACCTGGTTGGGGTGATCGGTCACGGTGTCTCCCTAAAGTGTTGATAGCCCCGCTGGGCGGGGGTGATGTCCTGGCCCTGTGCGTCGCGCAGGGTCACACCGCGACCTTGCAGCACACGACCAATGGTGTGTACCTCGATGAAGCCAAGCTCGGCCAGGGGCGGCAGTGCTGCAGGCGGCAAGGTGAAGGCCAGTACGTAATCATCGCCACCGGTGAGTGCTGCCTGCAGTGCCGCCTCGTGGCCGAGGAATGCCTGCAAGGCAGGAGACACTGGCACCTGGGCCAGGTTCACCTCAAGTGCCACCCCGGACGCCTTGGCGATATGCCCACAATCGGCTAGCAGGCCATCGGAGACGTCGAGCGCCGCCGTGGCCCTGCCCCGCAGCCATGTGCCCAGGGTGAGCTGCGGCATCGGCGACCAGTAATGGGCCAGCAGCGGCTCGGCCAGCTCGGCGGGCGCCTGGCGCTCGCCCAGTACCAGCGGCAAGGCACCGGCGGCCTTGCCCAGGGTGCCGCCAACACACAGCAAGTCGCCTGGCCGCGCACCGCTGCGGCGCAACGCCTGGCCAGCCGGCACCCGACCGAACACGGTCACGGTGATGCTCAATGGGCCACGGGTGGTGTCGCCGCCAATCAGGCTCATGCGGCAGCGGTGCGCCATGCGGCTCAGGCCGTTGGCGTAGGCTGCAAGCCAGTCCGGGCCAACGCTTGGCAGGGTCAGGGCAAGGGTGAAACCGATCGGGGTCGCGCCCATGGCAGCCAGGTCACTGGCCGCCACGGCCAGCGACCGCTGGCCCAGCAGTTGCGGGTCGCACACGGCAGGGAAATGCACCCCGGCTACCAGCGTGTCGGTCGACACCGCCAATTGTTCACCGGGGGGAAGGTCGAGCAAGGCGCAATCGTCGCCAATCCCCAGGGCCACGCCTTCGCCGCCTTGCGCGCAGGGCGCGGCGGCGAAGTAATGGTTGATCAGCTCGAATTCACCCATGGCCAGGCAGCGCCGGGATCAGCGCTTGTTCGCCTTGACTTCTGCTTCACGCAGGGACGGGGCAAGCTTGTCGAGCACACCGTTGACGAACTTGTGACCGTCGGTAGCACCGAAGACCTTGGCCAGCTCCACGCCTTCGTTGATGACCACACGGTACGGTACGTCGACGCGCTTGATCAGCTCCCAGGTGGACAGGCGCAGCACGGCCAGTTCCACAGGGTCGAGCTCGTCCAGGGCAATGGTCATGCACGGGGCCAGCGCTTTGTCGATTTCGTCCTTGACTGCCGGGACCCCATGCAGGATCTCGCGGAAGTAGGCACCGTCGACATCGGTGAAATCGTTATCCACCCGGAACTGCGCTTCGATCTCGTTCAGCGAATGCTGGGCCATGTGCCATTGATAGAGGGCCTGGGTCGCAAGCTTGCGGGCTTCGCGACGCTTGGCGCTCTTGGAAGGCTTGCCGGCATCCGCAGGTTTTGGATCGCGCGGGTTGAAACGATCGCTTTCGTCGCTAATCACTTGGCCTCCAACTGCGCCAGCAGGCTGACCATTTCCAGAGCGGACAGGGCAGCTTCAGCACCTTTGTTGCCAGCCTTGGTGCCGGAACGCTCGATGGCCTGCTCGATGGAATCGACGGTCAGTACGCCGAAGGCCACCGGAACACCGAACTCCATGGACACCTGGGCCAGGCCCTTGGTGCATTCGCCCGCCACGTATTCGAAGTGCGGGGTACCGCCACGGATCACGGCGCCCAGGGCGATGATCGCGTCGTAGGCGCCTTGCTGGGCGACCTTCTGTGCCACCAGCGGAATTTCGAATGCACCCGGGGCACGGATGATGGTGATGTCGCTTTCGCTGACACCGTGGCGAACCAGGGCGTCAACGGCACCGCTTACCAGGCTTTCGACAACGAAGCTGTTGAAGCGGCCAACCACCAAAGCATAGCGACCTTTGGGGGCGATGAAGGTACCTTCGATGGTCTTCAGGGTCATTCCGATATTCTCATATTCAAGAGCGAGGCCGCTTGCAAGCGGCCTCGACAGGGGTCTGGACTCGAGCTGGGGGCGTCATTGCCGCCTCAAGTCACTCGGAGGGCACGTATTCTACAACTTCCAGATCGAATCCGGATATCGCGTTGAACTTCATTGGCGAACTCATCAGGCGCATCTTGCGCACCCCGAGGTCGCGCAGGATCTGCGAGCCAGCACCCACGGTGCTGTAGGTGGTCGGTGCCTTGGCCGGTAGGTCGCCGGCGCTTTCGCGGATGTGCGCCAACAGCACGTCGCCGTCCAGCGGGTGGCCCAGCAGCAGGACCACGCCGCTGCCGGCTTCGGCCACGGCCGCCATGGCCGCGCGCAGGCTCCAGCGGCCCGGTTGCTTGACCAGCAGCAGGTCGCGCAGCGGGTCCATGTTGTGTACCCGCACCAGGGTCGGCTCTTCGGCGCAGATCTTGCCCAGGGTCAGGGCCATGTGCACGTCGCCTTCCACCGCATCGCGGTAGGTGACCAGGTTGAACTCACCCAGCTCGCTCTCTACCGGTTGCTCGGAGACCCGTTGCACGGTGCGCTCGTGAATCATGCGGTAGTGGATCAGGTCGGCGATGGTGCCGATCTTCAGGCCATGCTCGGCAGCAAAGACTTCCAGCTCGGCGCGGCGCGACATGGTGCCGTCGTCGTTCATCACTTCGCAGATCACGCCGCTTGGCTCGAAACCGGCCATGCGCGCCAGGTCGCAGGCCGCTTCGGTGTGGCCGGCACGCGCCAGGGTGCCGCCAGGCTGGGCCATCAGCGGGAAGATGTGGCCAGGGCTGACGATGTCTTCAGCCTTGGCGTCCCGGGCAGCAGCGGCTTGCACGGTGCGCGCGCGGTCGGCGGCGGAGATGCCAGTGGTGACGCCTTCGGCGGCTTCGATCGACACGGTGAACTTGGTGCCGAAGCCCGAGCCGTTGCGCGGCGCCATCAATGGCAGCTTCAGCGTTTCGCAACGCTCACGGGTCATCGGCATGCAGATCAGCCCACGGGCATGCTTGGCCATGAAGTTGATGTGTTCGGGCTGGCAGCACTCGGCGGCCATGATGATGTCGCCTTCGTTCTCGCGGTCTTCGTCATCCATGAGGATGACCATTTTACCCTGGCGGATGTCTTCGACCAGTTCTTCGATGCTGTTGAGCGCCACGCGGCACCCCCTTCTCAATCAGGATTTCAAGAAGCCGTTGGCGGCCAGGAAGCTTTCGGTAATGCCACTGCCCTTGCTCGGTTCGGCGGCCTTGTCACCCAGCAGCAAGCGCTCCAGGTAACGGGCCAGCAGATCGACCTCAAGGTTCACCCGACGCCCTGCGCGGTAGTCGGCCATGATGGTTTCGGACAGGGTGTGCGGGACAATGGTCAGCTCGAACTCGGCGCCATTGACTTCGTTGACCGTCAGGCTGGTGCCGTCGACGGTGATCGAGCCCTTGTGGGCGATGTACTTGGCCAGCTCCTTCGGTGCGCGCACGCGGAACTGGATGGCGCGGGCGTTATCGCTGCGCGAGATGATTTCACCCACCCCGTCGACATGGCCGCTGACCAGGTGCCCGCCAAGGCGGGTAGTAGGGGTCAGGGCTTTTTCCAGGTTGACCTTGCTGCCGCTCTTGAGGTCGATGAAGGCAGTGCGCTTGAGGGTTTCGACGCTGACGTCGGCCCAGAAGCCGTCACCAGGCAGTTCCACGGCGGTCAGGCACACGCCGTTGACGGCGATGCTGTCGCCCAGCTTGACGTCACCCAGGTCCAGCTTGCCGGTTTCGACGTAGACGCGAACGTCGCCGCCCTTGGGGGTCAGGCTGCGGATGCTGCCAATGGATTCGATGATGCCGGTGAACATGGGGTCGTCCTCAAAACGGTTTGCACGGGGCAAGCCCGACATTATACGCCGGGCGCCGGCAGGGGCACGGCTGTGACCCGCCAGTCATCGCCCACTGCGCGCATTTCGGTAATTTTCAGCCGCGGTGCTTCACTCATCCGCTCCATTGGCCAGTCCAGCAATGGGCGGGCATGGGAGCCGAGGAAGGTACCGGCGACGAACAACTGGTACTCGTCCACCAGGCCAAGGCGGGCAAAGGCACCGACCAGGCTGGCACCGGCTTCCAGCAGCACTTCGTTGACACCACGCGCGCCCAGGGCATGCAGCAGCGCCGCCAGGTCGACCTGGCCATTGTCACCCGGCAGGCAGAGCAGTTCGTGGCCGGCAGCGGCATAACCGGGGTCATCTGCGACAGCTGTTACCACCAGGGCCGGCCCGGCCTGGAAGAATGGCGCATCCAGCGGCAGGCGCAGGCGGCCATCGACCAACACGCGCAGTGGTGGGCGGCTGAGGGCCAGGGCGGTGGTTTCGGCATCCAGGCCCAACTCGCTGCCCCGTACGGTCATGCGCGCGTTGTCGGCCAGCACGCTGGCGGCGCTGGTCAGCACCACGCTGGAGCGGGCGCGCAGGCGCTGCACGGCCGAGCGCGCGGCCGGGCCGGTGATCCACTGGCTTTCACCACTGGCCATGGCGGTACGGCCGTCAAGGCTCATGGCCAGCTTGGCGCGCACGTACGGCACGCCATGCTCCATGCGCCTGAGAAAGCCCGGGTTCAGGGCGCGGGCCTCGGCCTCGAGCACACCACTGGCCACTTCGATGCCGGCCTCGGCCAGGCGCCGCAGCCCCCGCCCTGCCACTTGCGGGTTAGGGTCCTGCATGGCCGCTACCACCCGGGCCACACCCGCCTTGACCAGCGCTTCGGCGCACGGGGGCGTGCGGCCATGGTGGCTGCAAGGCTCGAGGGTGACATAGGCACACGCGCCGCGGGCGCGTTCCCCGGCCTGGCGCAGGGCATGCACTTCGGCATGGGGCTCACCGGCGCGCACGTGCCAGCCCTCCCCGACCACTTCGCCGTCGCGCACGATCACGCAGCCTACGCGGGGGTTCGGGTGGGTGGTGAACAGGCCTTTGCGCGCCAGCTCCAGCGCACGCGCCATGTAGTGGGCGTCAAGAATCGCGGCTTGGCTGGGCATGTTCACTCTTTGGCCGGCTCGCGGGCTAGGCGGTCGATTTCTTCACGGAACTCGTCGAGGTCCTGGAAGCGCCGGTACACCGAGGCAAAGCGGATGTAGGCCACCTCATCGAGCTTGCGCAGCTCGGCCATGACCATTTCACCCACCACCAGCGACTTGACTTCGCGCTCGCCAGTGGCACGCAGGCGGCTCTTGATGTGCGCCAGCGCCGCTTCCAGGCGCTCGACGCTGACCGGGCGTTTTTCCAGCGCCCGCTGCATGCCGGCACGCAGCTTGTCTTCGTCGAAAGGCTGGCGCGTGCCGTCTTGCTTGATCAGCCGGGGCAGCACCAGCTCGGCGGTTTCGAAGGTGGTGAAGCGCTCGCCACAGGCCACGCATTCGCGGCGGCGGCGCACCTGCTCGCCCTCGGCGACGAGGCGAGAGTCGATGACCTTGGTGTCGTTGGCACCGCAAAAGGGACAGTGCATGGTGGCAGGCAACAAAAAAAGGGAGGGCCATGGTAGCGCATTGCACTGGCAAGACAAGCCAAAGGGGTTAACATCCATGGGAAATCTGCCCGTTAAGGACTCCTCCATGCACTACCGAGCGCTCGTCGTGCTGTGCTGCGCCGCCCTGCTCGCCGCCTGCGGCAGCGACAGGCCGAAGACCGATACCTCCGTTGCGCCGGCACCTGCCCGCGTGGCCAAAACCGCCGAAGCGCCCGGCCCGCTTCCGGCCTACCAGCGCGAGTTGAGCGGCACTTTGCTGGAAATCCCGGCCGGCGCCGACGTGGAACTGGCGTTGCTGGTGATCGACGAACGCGACCGCCCGCAGCGCCTGCTGGCCAGCAGCAACCTGACCGCTACCGGCCAGGCCCTGCCCTACCAACTGCGCTTCAACCCCGAAGCCTTCCCGGCCGGCGCACGCGTGGAATTGCGTGGCCGCGCCAGCCGCTCCGGCCAGCTGATCATGCACCTGCCGCCGCTGCGCATCACCCAGGCGCAGACCCAGGCCACCGGGCCGCTACGTTTCGAGAAGGCGCCCTGAGTGGCACCGCTCGCCCTGCAGCAAGCCCTCAGCGGCCTGATCGGTGAAGCGCGGCTGGTCGTCAGCGAACTGCCCGGCTGCGCCTTGAAACTGTGGCTGATCGACGACCAGAACATGGACCGCGCCTTTAGCAGCGACGAAACCCGGCGCATTCTCGAAGACCCGCCCTACTGGAGCTTCTGCTGGGCCAGTGGCCTGGCCATGGCCCGTTACCTGGCCGAGCGCCCGGAATGGGTGGCCGGCAAGCGGGTGCTGGACTTTGGCGCCGGGTCCGGCATTGCCGGCATCGCTGCCGCCCGCGCGGGTGCCCGGGAGGTGGTGGCCTGCGACCTGGACCCACTGGCCCTGCAAGCCTGCCGCGCGAATGCCGCGCTGAACGGGGTGCAACTGGGCTACAGCGACGACTTCTTCGCCGAGGACGACCGCTTCGACCTGATCCTGGTCGCCGACGTGCTGTACGACCGAGCCAACCTGCCGCTTCTGGATGCTTTTCTTGGCCGTGGTCGCCAGGCCTTGGTGGCCGACTCGCGGGTACGCGACTTCAGCCACCCGCTCTATCAGCAGCTGGGGGTGCTTGAAGCGCTGACCCTGCCCGACCTGGCCGAGCCGCACGAATTCCGCCGGGTCAGCCTGTACCACGCCAGCCGCGACACCTTATAGTGGTGGTATTCACGAGTTTGCGAGAAGCGCAATGAGCCAAGACACGCCTTACATTTTCGACGCTACCGATGCCACCTTCCAGCAGCTGGTGATCGAGAACTCCTTCCACAAACCGGTGCTGGTAGATTTCTGGGCCGAGTGGTGTGCGCCATGCAAGGCACTGATGCCCTTGCTGGCGAAGATCGCCGAGGGCTACCAGGGCGAACTGCTGCTGGCCAAGATCAACTGCGACGTGGAACAACAGGTGGTCGCCCAGTTCGGCATTCGCAGCCTGCCGACCGTTGTGCTGTTCAAGGACGGCCAGCCGGTGGACGGCTTTGCCGGTGCCCAGCCGGAATCGGCGATCCGCGCCATGCTCGAGCCGCACGTGCAAATGCCTGCCGCACCGCAGGCATCGCCGCTGGAACAGGCCAAGGCGCTGTTCGCCGAAAGCCGTTTCGCCGAAGCAGAAGCGTTGTTGCAGGCCCTGCTGGGTGAAGACAACAGCAATGCCGAAGCGCTGATCCTGTACGCCCGCTGCCTGGCCGAACGTGGCGAGCTGGGGGAAGCGCAGGTGGTACTGGACGCGGTCAAGAGCGATGAGCACAAGGCCGCACTGGCCGGCGCCAAGGCCCAGCTGACCTTCCTGCGCCAAGCGGCCAGCCTGCCGGAAGTGGCGGAGCTGAAAAGCCGCCTGGCCCAGAACCCTGAGGATGATGAAGCCGCCTACCAGCTGAGCGTCCAGCAGTTGGCGCGCCAGCAGTATGAGGCGGCGCTGGAAGGGTTGCTGAAGCTGTTCCAGCGTAACCGCAGCTATGACAATGGGCTGCCGCAGAAGGCGATGCTGCAGGTCTTTGAACTGCTGGGTGGCGATCACCCGCTGGTTGGGGTTTATCGTCGCAAGCTGTCGGCGGCGATGTTCTGACCTGAAGCTGATGGCGAGGGCTTCGCCCTCGTTCGCGGGCACGCCCGCTCCCACAAGGTGGACCTCAACACCGGTTTATCCAACCCAGTGATAAACCGGTGCATCCCCACCGTTTTCCACCTTCACCTCACTGCTGTGGCGCAAACGCACCAGTAGCCGCTTGCCCGCCGCTGTACTGCCGGCCAGCCCTTCCAGCCGGTCGAGCAATTGCGGCCCGCTCATTTGCCCCGCCAGGCGCAACACCTCGCGCGCCGCCGTCCATTGCCCGTCATCCTGCCGTGGCGCAGCCACCGGGGCCGCCGCAACGGCATGCGCCGCCGCAGGTACCTCGGTCTGCCGCCCCAACTGCGTCCACTCTTCAGGCTCAAGCTCGATGGTCAGGTCCACCGGCCATTCCCCAATCTGTCCACGAATTCTCACGATGCATTCCTTGAGCAAGGTCAATGGCCCATGCTACCGCAAGATGAAACCTGCGCCATGCGGGCTGGCAGGACGCAGAAAAGTTGTTATAACATAACCCAATCATCCAGCCCGCCCCGGAGCCTCCCATGCGTCGCCTGTTGCTCGCCCTGCCCTTCGCTTTGCTGCCACTGGCCGTGGCCCATGCCCACGAAGACCATGACCATGATCACGACCACGCCCATGGCACCCTGGGCGCGCATGAACACGGCGTGGCCAAGCTCAATGTCGTGCTCGACGGCAATACCCTGGAACTGGAGCTGGACAGCCCCGCCATGAACCTGGTTGGTTTCGAGCACGCTGCCAGCAGCGACGCCGACAAGGCCAAGGTTGCCGCGGTGCGCCAGCAGCTGGAACAACCGTTGAAGCTGTTCGGCCTGGCCTCGGCAGCCGGCTGCAAGGAAGACCAGCAAGCGCTGGAAAGCCCGTTGTTCGGTGACGCCGCCAAAGCGGAAGACGACGGTGACGAGCATGAGAAGGGCCACATGCACAGCGATATCAATGCCCACTACCAGCTGACATGCGCCACCCCGGAGAAACTCACCCAGCTGGACCTGACCCCCCTGTACAAAGCCTTCCCGGCCACGCAAAAAATCAACGTGCAGCTAATCGGCCCCAACGGCCAGAAAGGCGTCGAAACCTCGCCCGCCAAGGCCATGGTCGCGTTCTGAGATGAATCAGGCACTGATTGACGTGCAGGACCTGGTGTTCGCCTGGCCCGGCCAGGCGCCGCTGCTGGACATCCCGGCGTTTCGCCTGCAAGCCGGTGAGGCCCTGTTTCTCAAAGGCCCCAGCGGCAGTGGCAAGACCACCCTGCTGGGCCTGCTGGGCGGGGTGAACCGAGCGGACCAAGGGCGAATCCGGCTGCTTGGCCAGGACCTGGCCGCGCTGGGCCAAGGTGCACGCGACCGGTTCCGCGTCGACCACACCGGCTATATCTTCCAGCAGTTCAACTTGCTGCCCTTCCTGTCGGTAAGGGAGAACGTCGAACTGCCATGCCGCTTCTCCCGCAGCCGGGCGGAAAGGGCCATCCAGCGCCATGGCAGTGTCCACCAGGCGGCAGGCGAACTGCTCGCCCACCTGGGGCTGGGCGACCCGGCACTGCTGGCGCGCCGTGCGGACAGCCTGTCGATAGGCCAGCAACAGCGGGTTGCCGCAGCCCGCGCGCTGATCGGTCAGCCCGAGCTGGTGATCGCCGACGAGCCGACCTCGGCGCTGGACGCCGACACCCGTGAGGTGTTCATCCGCCTGCTGTTCGATGAGTGCCGGGCCGCTGGTGCCAGCCTGCTGTTCGTCAGCCACGACCAGAGCCTGGCGCCGCTGTTCGATCGCCACCTGTCGCTGGCCGAACTCAACCGTGCCGCCAAGCCCGTGGAGGCCTGATGTACCTGCTCCGCCTTGCCCTGGCCAGCCTGGCCAACCGCCGTTTCACCGCTTTTCTCACGGCCTTTGCCATCGCCCTGTCGGTCTGCCTGCTATTGGCCGTGGAGCGGGTGCGGACCGAAGCCCGTGCCAGCTTCGCCAGTACCATCAGCGGTACCGACCTGATCGTGGGCGCGCGCTCGGGCTCGGTGAACCTGCTGCTGTATTCGGTATTCCGGATCGGCAACGCCACCAACAACATCCGCTGGGACAGCTTTCAGCACTACGCCCATGACCCACGGGTAAAGTGGGCGATTCCGATCTCGCTGGGCGACTCGCACCGCGGCTACCGGGTAATGGGCACCACTGCCGACTACTTCGAGCATTACCAGTACGGCCGCAAACAGCACCTGCAGCTGAGCCAGGGCCGCGAATTCGCCAGTGACCCGTTCGAGGTGGTACTGGGTGCCGAAGTGGCCGAGGCACTGCATTACAAACTGGGGGACAAGCTGGTGCTGGCGCACGGTGTGGCCGCAATCAGCCTGGTCAAGCATGACGACAAACCGTTCACCGTGGTGGGCGTGCTCAAGCGTACCGGCACACCGGTCGACCGCACCCTGCACATCAGCCTGGGCGGCATGGAGGCGATCCATATCGACTGGCACAATGGCGTGCCGGCACGTGGCGCCGGGCGCATCAGCGCCGAGCAAGCACGCAGCATGGACCTGCAACCTGCCGCCATCACGGCGTTCATGCTGGGCCTGAACAACAAGATCGCCACGTTCAGCCTGCAGCGGGAAATCAACGAGTACCGCAACGAACCGCTGCTGGCGATCCTGCCTGGCGTTGCCTTGCAGGAGCTGTGGAGCCTGATGGGCACGGCCGAACAAGCCTTGTTCGTGGTTTCGCTGTTCGTTGTGCTCACGGGCCTGATCGGCATGCTCACGGCCATTCTCACCAGCCTCAACGAACGCCGCCGGGAGATGGCGATCTTGCGTTCCGTAGGGGCCAGGCCGTGGCATATCGCCGGGCTGCTGGTGCTGGAGGCGCTGTCACTGGCGGCAGTCGGCATCGTCGCCGGGCTGGGCTTGCTGTATGCGGGTATCGCCCTGGCACAGGGGTATGTACAGGCCAACTATGGTTTGTACCTGCCGCTGGCGCTGCCGAGCGCTCATGAATGGAGCTTGCTGGCTATCATCCTGGGGGCTGCACTGCTGATGGGCAGCGTGCCAGCGTGGCGCGCCTATCGGCAGTCGTTGGCCGATGGCCTGTCCATACACCTATGAGTGCGCGTAATGATCAAACACCTCACCGCCTGCTTCGCGGGTAAACCCGCTCCTACATCGGGTCGCGTTCCCCGTGTAGGTGCCGGTTCACCCGCGAAGAAGCCGACACTGCGAACGCTGCTGATCCTGCTGCTTGCGGCAGCGATGCCGCTGTGGGCCGCCGAACCCAAGGAGCTCGACTGGCCAGCGCTGATCCCGGAAGGCGCCCCGGTTATTCCACCGCAACTCACCCCCTTGCACGACATGTCGCAATTGAGCAACGCCCTGGCCGCCGAGTCTGCGCCAGCAGCCCGGCAGCAGGCGCCGAACGCGCCGGTGGTGAAAAGCCTCGATGGCCAGCAGGTCAAACTGCCCGGGTATATCGTGCCGCTGGAAGTCAGCGAGGAGGGGCGCACCACCGAGTTTCTGCTGGTGCCTTACTACGGCGCGTGCATCCATGTGCCGCCACCGCCCTCGAACCAGATCGTGCACATTTTCAGCGAAATGGGCGTGCGCGTCGAAGACCTTTATCAACCCTACTGGATCGAGGGAAAGATGCAGGTCAAAGCCTCCAGCAGCGAACTGGCCGATGCCGGCTACCAGATGGAAGCCGAAAAAATCTACGCTTATGAGCTGAAGTGAGCGCTATTACCGGTTCATGAAGACGCTTCGTTGAGCTGGGTCAAACATTCTGTTTAGACCCATCCGTACCATTGGACTACTCGATTATTAACGTCCTCTGGGAGCTTCCATGAACAAGTCCTTGCTCGGGGCCGCATTCGCGGCACTGGCCTTCGCCGCCCCTGTTGCCCACGCCCACCAGGCGGGTGATGTCATCGTTCGCGCCGGTGCAATCACCACTGCGCCGAATGAGAGCAGCAGCGACCTGAAATTCGACGGCAACAAGGTTTCGGGCACCAAGGCGACACTGGACAGCGACACCCAGCTGGGCCTGGCCTTCGCCTACATGCTCACCGACCACGTTGGCCTGGAGCTGCTGGCGGCTACGCCGTTCAAGCACACCGTAGGCGTAAAAGGCCTGGGTGGCGGGCTGGACGGCAAGCTGGCCGACATCAAGCAACTGCCGCCGACACTGTCGCTGCAGTACTACCCGATGGAACCGAACTCCAAGTTCCAGCCGTATGCCGGCGTAGGTATCAACTACACCCTGTTCTTCGATGAAGACCTCAGCAGCGCCCGCAAGCAGCAGGGCTTCAGTAACCTGAAGCTGCAAGACTCGGTAGGTATCGCCGGCCAGTTGGGCATGGACTACATGCTCACGGACAACCTGCTGGTCAACGCCGCGGTCTGGTATGTGGACATCGACACCAAGGCCAGCGTCAACGGCCCCACCGCGCTGGGCTACAGCAAGACCAAGGTCGACGTGGATGTCGACCCATGGGTGTACATGGTCGGCCTAGGCTACAAGTTCTGACCGGAACACTGCAGGGCGGCTCCGGCCGCCCTTGCGCGTTGCAGCCACAGCCAATAAGCCAGGGCCGCCGCGCTGATGGCCAGGCCCAGGCC
The DNA here is from genome assembly GCF_007633355.1 of Pseudomonas sp. BJP69. Lineage (NCBI taxonomy): Bacteria > Pseudomonadati > Pseudomonadota > Gammaproteobacteria > Pseudomonadales > Pseudomonadaceae > Pseudomonas > Pseudomonas sp. BJP69. The sequence goes on along the minus strand of NZ_CP041933.1, from coordinate 545,184 downwards.
GCACACCGCTACCCAACCCCAGTGCGCATAACACCAGTTCGCCAGCACCGCCCCCACCCCGCTCCCCAGCGAATAGCAGCACATGTAGGCCGCAATCAGGCGGCTGGCCATTTCGCCACGCCCGGCCAGCAACACCGTCTGGTTGGTGACATGCACCGCCTGCACGGCAAAATCCAGCATCAGCACGCCAAGGACAAAGGCCATCACGGATTGCCCGAGCATGGCCGTGGGCAGCCATGAAAGCGTCAGCAGCAACAGCGCCAGCCCCGTGGTCCGCTCACCCTGCCCTTGGTCGGCCAAGCGCCCGGCACGCGAAGCGGCCAACGTGCCCGCTACACCTGCCAGGCCGAACAGACCGACCTCGGTATGGCTGAACGCCAATGGCGCAGCGCTGAGGGGCATTACCATGGCACTCCACAGCACGCTGAATGCAGCGAAGATCAACCCGCCAAACACGCCACGCTGACGTAGCAGCCGGTCGTGCCGGTAAAGGCTGAACTGGCCGGCGATCAGTGCGCGGAAGCTGGTGCGATGCCGGGTTGCAGGCACGGCGGGCAAGCTGCGCCACATTACTGCGGCCAGCACCACCAACAGGCTTGCAGCCACCCAGTACACGCAGCGCCAACCTGCCAGGTCAGCCAGCCCGCCGGAGACCAGCCGCGCCAGCAAAATACCCAGTACCACGCCACTGGTGACGGTACCTACCGCTTGCCCTTGCTGACCGGGGGCGGCCAGGCTGGCAGCGTGCGCCACCATCAATTGCACCATCACGGCCATCAGCCCGGTGATGGTCAACACCAGCAGCAACACCGCCCAGTTCGGCGCCATACCGACAGCCGTCAGCGCCAGTGCCGAGAACAGCAGTTGGCCCAGCAGCAGGCGCTTGCGGTTCACCCGGTCACCCAGCGGCACGACCAACAGCAAGCCCAAGGCGTAGCCCGCCTGGGTCGCACCAACCACCCAACCAATCTGCTGCCGCGCGACCCCCAAGTCGGCAGCCATCGAGTCCAGCAACGGTTGCGCAAAGTACACCGTTGCCACCGCCATGCCGCTGGCAGTGGCAAGCAGTAGCGTTATCCAGCGTGTCAGTGAAGGTTGCATGGCCCGACCTCGTTAATCTGGTTTCCTTTTGAAACTACCTGCTGGCTATTTAACAAACGTGGTTTTAATCTGCAACCAGTCATTCAGGACAAGGTGCCTCCATGCTCGATGCAAACAACGCGCAATGCCCCGTCGCCCGGGCCTTGGAAGTGCTGGGTGACCGCTGGGCGCTGATGATCCTTCGCGATGCCTTTGATGGCCTGCGTCGCTTCAGTGAGTTTCAGAAGAATCTGGGGCTGGCGAAGAACATCCTCGCCTCACGGCTCAAATGGCTGGTGGAAAGCGGTTTGCTGGAGCTGCAGCCAGCCTCAGATGGCAGTGCCTACAAGGAATATGTGCTGACTGGGAAAGGGCGCGCGGTATTTCCGCTGGTGGTGGGTTTGCGGCAATGGGGGGAACGGTATTTGTTCGAGGCGGGTGAAACGCGTTCAGCGCTGGTGGACGCCGGCAGCGGGCAGGGGCTTGAACCGTTACAGGTGAGAAGCCTGGATGGGCGGATGTTGAACCCCGAGGACTGCGTGCGCAAGGTGGTGCGCCATGGCTGATCCCGGGGCTGCTGCGCAGCCCTGTCGCGACACAAGGCCGCTTGTGTCTTGAGAGAGGGATCTGGTGTTGCCTCAGCCGAAGAGGGTGTAGATCAACAGCCAAAATGCAGGACTCGAAGATCTCACGGTTCCTGTGGGAGCGGGCGTGCCCGCGAACACCGGCGCAGCCGGTGCCAGACACCGCGTCGCCTGCTTCGCGGGCACGCCCGCTCCCACAATGGATCGCGCAGGCTTTTCAAATTTTGAGAAAGACAGTTGCTCCTACAGGCCGTGCAGGCAGGGCATCGCTTGGCCCGTGACTTCAGCTTTTACCCAGTAGCCGGGCCAGCCCCTCGACCATTGGCGTAGCCTGCGGGAATGCAAACCGCGCCAGCAAGCGCTGGTTATCGGCCCGCGAATGGCGAATATCACCGGCACGCGCCGCCGCGTAGGTCACCGCTGGCAAGCTGCCCACGACTTTCTGCAGCGCCGCGAGCATCTGGTTGATCGACGTTGCCTGGTTGAGGCCGATGTTCACCGCCCCCTCCTCGACCTGCGGCTGCTCCAGCGCCTGCACCATCACTTGCACCAGGTCGCCTACATACAGGAAATCGCGGGTCTGCTCGCCATCCCCGTACACGGTGATCGGCAGGCCCTGCACAGCACGCTCGCAGAAGATGCTGATAACCCCGGAATAGGGCGAGGACGGGTCCTGGCGAGGCCCGAAGATATTGAAGAAGCGGAACACCACCGGCTCCAGCCCGTGCTGACGGCGGTAGAAGTCCAGGTATTGCTCACTGGCCAGCTTGTCCACGGCATAGGGCGTCAGCGGTGCCTTGGGCGTATCCTCGGCGATCGACTCGCCCTCGCCATTGTTGCCATACACGGCGGCACTGGAGGCGAACACCACCCGGCGCAGACCGTGCACGCGCATGGCTTCACAAACATTGAGGGTGCCGATGAAATTGCTCTGGTGGGTACGCACCGGATCTTCGACCGAGGCCTGCACCGAAGCCACTGCGGCCAGGTGCACCACGGCACTGCAACCTGCCGCAGCCCGCATGACCAGAGCAGCATCGGCGACATCGCCTTCGATCAGTTCCAGCCGTGGGTGGTCGACCTGCAGGTTGTCCCGCCGGCCAGTGGACAAGTCATCGAGAATGCGTACGGCGTAGCCTTTGTCCAACAACGCATCGCACAGGTGGGAACCAATGAAGCCGGCACCGCCGGTGATCAGGATGGGGGCATCAGCCATGACGGTAGAAACGGTCCAGTAGGGGCGGCAAGCCGGCGCGCCAGGCACGCGGCTTGATGCCAAAGGTGTGAAGGATTTTCTTGCAGGCCAATACGGCATGCTGCGGCTCTTCGCTGGCATCCGGCCGCGCGGCATGCGCTTGCGCCGTGGGTGCCTGCACTGCCAGCTGGCGATATTGGCCGGCCTCGGCCAGGATCGCCTGGCCCAACACCAGCGGCGTGGTCGCCTCGTTGCCGGCGTAATGGTAGGTGCCCCATAGCGGCGCGTTGCAATCGAGTTGCTTGAGCACAGACAGGATCACCCGGGCCGCATCGTCCACAGGTGTGGGGTTGCCGCGCCGGTCATCGGCCAGCAGCAACTCGGCCGGTTGCTCGGCACGGGTGAGGAAACGACCGAGCGAGCCATCGATGCTTTCGTCCAGCAACCAGCCAAAGCGCAGCAGTACATGTTGCGGGCACGCCGCACGCACGCTCTGCTCGATCCGCCACAAGGCCTGGCCCCGCAGCCCCAGGGGTACGGGCTCGTCCTTCTCGCTGTAGGCAGTGGCCCGCGAGCCATCGAATACCCGGTAGCTGGAAGGCTGCACCAGGGTGATCTGGTGGTGCTGGCACAGCTCTGCCAGCCGCTCGACTGCCCGCTCCTGCTGCGCCAGGCGCGGCTCGCTGACCGACTCGGCCTGGAACCAGTCGAAGTAATAGGCCAGGTTCACCAGGGCATCGGGGCGATGGTCGTCAAGCAACTGGGTCAGGCTCGCCGGCGTCCAGCCGCTCTCGGGCGGGCGCGGCGCCAGGAATGCGATGTCCTCCTCGGCCCCAAGACGAATCAGCGCTTGCCCGAGGGCATTGCCACCACCCAACAGCATTAGGCGCATACGCATAGAGTCAGCAGATCCGGAGAGGTTGATTAAGGAAAGTGGGTCATTTTGCGGTTTCCGGGCGGGGAAGTCCAACCCTGGGGCGGAGGTGGATACGTAGGGCTATTCCTACCACCGCCGAGGACATTCCTCACATGACCAAGGGAGCAGGTCCTGCATCACTGCGTAAGATTCTCTGGCTAAATTAACGGCGAACTCACAAAAAGTTCCACCTCCCCCTACATACAAGGAAAAAAACAATGATAGGGAACGTGCCTCAACGATCGACTGAGGTCATCCAGTTCGAGCTCAATGACCAGCAAGCCAATTTTCTGGACTGCGCAGCCCGCCAAGTCGGTGCGATGGGTGGTCCAGATGTAGCAGGCAGCGCAAAAACTTCCATCTTCCATGCACAGGCACTGATGCGATTAATGGGTCGCCCGCAACGAGATCTGCTCGAACTTTTCAGCAACGGAAAAGTAGCCGCCATTGAATTCACAGGAATGCGAGAGCCCGAGCAAGACCCTGCGCCAAAATTTCTTCCGCGAATAGATATAATCTGCAATGAACCAACAACTCTTTATTTGAGCTCCCGAAGTCAGATTCTTTTGAGCCTTGTCAACTATAGATCATTCGCTTTCGACATAAACAATGAAAGCAAGCAGATAAGAATCGTAGGGAACTTCAAGGGTGGCGGTGCAGTGGGCTTGCCCAGTGAGACCGGAAGTGTCACAGCGGAGCTTAGTTCTCATTCTGGGCTTGAGCTTGGGCCGCACACGGAGCCCCCTTACAACTGTTCGCTCAATGCCGAAAACGGGCACTCTCCAGCACCCAGCGCCTTGATTCTGACGGCCCGATGGAACCCATCCCAAGAGCCGACAAAATTGATACCGGTACGCAATGTAATTGCAAAACTGAACGGCCTTGAAGCACTGGCGCTTTCATCGAAATCATTCTGTTTCAGTCGCAGTGAATGTTTCGTCAAGGACGACAGCGAGGACATGCTAGAACATTCCATCATCCAGTTCGACCCTCGAGGTGACTTCACCTTGCGCTACAACAGTTATCGGTACTCTGTGCACGAAAAAGCTAGCCAATTGGCGCGCCAAGCCTACTGGTCATTGAAAGATCTATTGAATCAGGCAGATTGTTACGAATTCGTTCTGCAGCCCACCTCTGCGCTGTTAATCAACAACAGCCAGGCCCTGCATGCACGCGACACAATCAAAGATAACAGGCGACTACTGATCAGGCTGTTTGGGTATTCGCCAGATGCGCAGCCATTAATCCTGCAGCAAGACCCGTTGATAGTACGTGGCTAGTGAAAATGGAGCACAATTGAAAATGGATTCGATCTATATAGCGCTAGCAGCCGTCGCGCTGTTTGCCGGTTTCTTCGATGCAATAGCAGGCGGCGGCGGACTCCTCACTCTTCCCGCTCTATTCATCGCAGGCATCGACCCATTGGCAGCAATGGCCACTAACAAATTTCAAGCTTCCTCAGCCAGTGCGTCAGCCGTCTGGGCGTTTGCTCGAAAACGAATGATCGATTGGCGAGCAGACTGGCCTATGGCCTGCCTATCCTTTATTGGAGGCGTCACTGGCGCCATGTCAATCAGCATGCTCGACAGGTATGTCCTGGAATCTGTCGTTCCCATCATGCTGATCGCGGTCGCGGCCTACTTTGCGTTCACTCCCACGCTGAGTAGTCAGGAGCGCAAGCAACGGCTGTCGAGCGTTGCATTCACACTGGCGGTAGTGCCAGCCATTGGCTTCTATGACGGTATTTTCGGGCCAGGTACCGGTTCATTTTTCATGGTCGCATGCACCCTGCTGCTGGGACAGCCGCTCATGCAAGCAATTTGCAGAAGCAAACTCCTGAATGCTTGCTGCAACCTGGGAGCCCTGACCGTGTTTGCATGCAGTGGGGCGATCGTCTGGCCTTTGGCATTGATAATGGCTGTGTCCGCCATCATTGGTGCGCAGCTGGGCGCGCGGTGTGCGCTCCACTTCGGGCCGCGGCTGGTGAAACCGCTGCTGATCGCCGTGTGCTGCCTGATGGCAACCAAGTTGATGCTCAGTACTGGTCATCCGGTGGCGCAATGGTTGCACCGCCTATGAGTGCTCAGCGGGCCTGAATTCAATTTCAGTCATCGGTCAAACCAATAGAGCGGCAGTGGCACGCCGAGTACAGCCATCCTGTCTATTCAATCTCAAACAAACTGTTGCGCAACGGCCCCACGCTCAGCCGTTCCCTGACGTCATCATCTATACGCGGATCATCCGGGCGGTACAGTTTGACCTGTCGGTAGGCATTGATGCGATTGATCTCCTCACCCAGGTACTCCCACACCACTCTTGTGCAGGCCGGGTTGCGCCGGTCGCCGCTGGAAACCCCGGCCTTCAGGCCGTTCAGGCGGGTGATCCGGCTTTTGAAGCTGGGAATCAGGATGGTCTGGCTCATTTCGTTGAAAGTCAGCGACTCGTAGTCGATGAGGAACACCCGGTCCTGCAACTGAAACGCCGCGCCCAGATAGCGACAACGGACTTCGGCATGCAGGTCCGTGGCGCTGGAGCGCTCCTGCCGCTCCTGGCGCTCGAACAGGAAACGCCCCCGCTCTTCCCACAGGTGCACCAGCGACACCAGGATCGTGCCGGGCACCGACATGCAGTTCGAATACTCGAAGTAATAACCGCAATAACGCGACAGGTTGCCGGCGTGCTCATGCAGTGGGCGGAACAGTTCACTGATCGGGTCGCTGGGTTGTTCGGCCAGGGTCGAGACGCGGGCACCGATCATTCGGGCGAACTGCTCGGCAGGCAGGTTCAGCTCGTAATCCTCGACGCCAAAGAAATCACCGATGCGTTTCAGGTTGAAAGCCGTCGGACGGCTCTGCCCGCTGAGGTACTTGTTGAACTGCGCTCGGTTGATCGAGAGCTGGCGGCAAACTTCGGAAATAGAGCGGTAGTGGCTGCAAGCCAGTTTGAGGTTGGTAGCGAAATGCTCACTCATGTGCGGAATCCAGGTGACGCGAATGACGCCATTGTAGCATCAAGTCGCATCAAGTCAGAGCAACCCGCGAAATTGTAACGACTCTTGTCATGGCCAACCATGCGCCCCAACGAATAGCGGTGCGCCTGCCGTCCGCTGATCAATCCACACGAAGAATAAGAATCGAGGTCATTTTCCAATGCTCGAAGCACTCAACGATTTCCTCTCGGGGAAACTCCTCATCGTGCTGATCGTCGGTCTCGGCGGTTACTTCACCATCCGTTCGCGGTTCGTACAGTTCCGCCATTTCGGCCACATGTTCGCCGTGTTCAAGGAATCGCTGCGTGGCCAGGCAGGCCAGTTGAGCTCCTTCCAGGCCCTGATGCTGAGCCTGGCTGGCCGCGTGGGCGCCGGTAACATCGCCGGGGTCGGCATTGCCGTGACCCTGGGCGGCCCTGGCGCGGTGTTCTGGATGTGGGTCACTGCCCTGGTCGGCATGGCCAGCAGTTTCTTCGAATGTACCCTGGCCCAGGTGTACAAACGCGCCGATGGCGACGGCTTGTACCGTGGCGGCCCGGCCTACTACATCCAGCATGGCCTGAAGCTGAAAAGCATGGCCATCGTGTTCTCGATCCTGCTGCTGGTGACCTACGGCTTCGCCTTCATCGGCCTGCAGTCGTACACCGTTACCCATTCGCTACAAAATGCCTTCGACTTCAAGCCAAGCCACACCGGGCTGGTGCTGGCCGTGCTGCTGGCCATCACCTTCATCGGTGGCATCAAGCGCATCGCGGCGGTCTCGGACCTGCTGGTGCCGGTCAAGACCCTGGCCTACATCGGCGTGACCCTGTACGTGATCGGCACCCAGATCGACCACGTACCCGCCATGCTGGAAACCATCTTCAAGAGCGCTTTCGGCCTTGACCCTGCGTTTGGCGGCCTGCTCGGCAGCGCCATCGTCATGGGCGTGAAGCGGGGCGTGTTCGCCAACGAAGCAGGCTTGGGCAGTGCACCGAACGTTGCGGCCGTGGCGGCAGTGAAACACCCGGGCGCGCAGGGCGTGGTCCAGGCCTTCAGCGTGTTCCTCGACACCTTCGTGATCTGCACCTGCACCGCACTGCTGATCCTGCTGTCGGGCTTCTACACCCCAGGCTTCGAGGGCGACGGCATTGTCCTGACCCAGAACTCGCTGGCCGCGGTGGTGGGTGACTGGGGCCGCGTGTTCGTCAGCGTTGCGCTGTCGCTGTTCGTGTTCACCTGCATTCTCTACAACTACTACCTGGGCGAGAACAGCCTGCAGTTCCTCAGCCGCAACCGCGTGGTACTGATGGTGTTCCGTTGCCTGGTACTGGCGCTGGTGGTGTGGGGTTCGATGCAAGACCTGTCGACCGTGTTCGCCTTCGCCGACATCACCATGACCTGCCTGGCCTTCGTCAACCTGATCGCCCTGGCCCTGTTGTTCAAGATTGGCCTGCGGGTGATGCGCGACTACGACGACCAGCGCAAGGCCGGTATCAAGCAGCCAGTGTTCGATTCGACCAAGTTCGCCGACCTGGACCTGGACCGCAACGCCTGGCCAGCAAACCCTCAGCTGGAAACAGCCGCTGACAAAGCAGCCGTCCAGGCCCAGCCACAGCGCTGATACCCTGCCCTGCCAAAGCCGCCCCGTCCGTGGGCGGCTTTTTTCTCCGCTCACCGCCACGGATGCTTTCCATGCGTGCAGTCAAGAATCTTCTCGTTCTCTATACCGGTGGCACCATCGGCATGCTCGAAACCCCGGAGGGCCTGGCACCGGCCGGCGGTTTCGACGGGCGGATGCGTGAACACTTCGCGCAACTGTCCGATGCCCCCCAGCTGCAGTGGACCCTGCAAGAGCTGAACCCGCTGCTGGACAGCGCCAACATGCAACAGCACAACTGGCTGGCCATGCGTGACGCCATCGTCACGGCGGTGGACGCTGGCCATGATGGGGTGCTGGTGCTGCACGGCACCGATAGCCTGGCCTATAGCGCGGCTGCCTTGTCGTTCCTGCTGCTGGGCTTGCCCGTGCCGGTACTGCTGACCGGTTCGATGCTGCCGGCCGGCGCCTCCGACAGCGACGCCTGGCCCAACTTGTGTGGCGCGCTGCGCCTGTTCGAACAAGGGCTGGAAGACGGCGTGCAGTTGTACTTCCATGGGCAGCTGGTGCACGGTTGCCGGGCTACCAAGTTGCGCAGTGAAGCGTTCGATGCGTTCGTTGCCCTGCCGCGGCATCGCGACAGCCAGCGTGCGGCAGCCATCCCGGCCGAGCTGGATTACCGCCAGCCGCGCCAGCCGGTCAACCTGGCGGTAGTGCCCGTGTTCCCGGGGCTGCAGGCCAGCCATCTGCAGGCCTTGTTGGGCAGCGGCGTGCAGGCCTTGCTGCTGGAGTGCTATGGCAGTGGTACAGGGCCGTCGGATGACCTGGCGTTGCTCGAGGTACTGCGCGCAGCGCGCCAGCGCGGTGTGCTGCTGGCGGCAATCAGCCAATGCCCTGAAGGCTCGGTGGTATTCGATACCTATGCGGCAGGCAACCGACTGCGTAGCGCGGGCCTGGTCAGTGGCGGCGGCATGACCCGCGAGGCAGCGCTGGGCAAGATGGTTGCGCTGCTGGGTGCAGGGTTGGATGTGGAATCAGCAGAACGCTGGTTTGCCCTGGACCTGTGTGGGGAGCGGGCGTAGCCGCTGCCCGCAACTCGCCCGGGCAAGAAAAGAAGATGGCGGAAGGCAGCGGGAGTCGAACCTGCCCGGGAACGGCTGCCGTCCCCAACCGGGTTTGAAGCCCGGCCGCGCCACCGGGCGCGATTGCCTTCCTTGAACTCAGTGCCTGGCGTACTGCTGGGCCAGGGCGCTGTCAGCGCGAATGTGACGCTGCTCGGCCACCCTGCGGGTCAGGCCGATGCGGTCGAAGTATTCCAGAATCTGCACACTGCGCTTGCGACCGATGCCCAACATATCGCGAAATGCAGCAACCTGCACTACTGAAGTGCCAGCCGCCTGCCCCAGCAGCAGCTCTGCCATGCACTGTAGCGTCGCTGCGGGGTAGAACAGGTCGCGCACCACCTGGTGCACCACGCCCAAACGCGCCAGCTTGCGCAACAACAAACGAACGTCGGCTTCAAGGCAGTTCTCTTCTGCCGCCAATGTCCTGACCCAGGGCGGATCGAACTGCCCCGCCAGCAACCTGGGCTGCAGGCGCGCCCACAGTGCCTCGTCGGCTTCACTCAACTGGACCTTGTGATCCGGCAAATGCAGCCAGGGCCCACTGGCGGCAATCACCCCTTCCTCTAGCAGTTCCTCAAGCAGGCTGACAAACGCAGGCCGCTCCAACGGCAATGCTGTAAAGCGTCGCAGGCGGTCACGGTCGGGGCCCAGCTGATCCGGTTCTTGCTCGTGGAAGCGGGCAAGTTGCGCCAGCACCTGCCGTTTCAGCGCCTGCCACTGGGCGCTGGCGAACAGCAGCTGGCCCTGTCGCGTGGCCACCACCAACACGTTCGCCGGTAGCTGCCAGGTTTCGCGCAGGCGATTGAACTGCCGCTCCAGGCGCTGTGGGTCGATACCACCGGGGGCACTGGCCAGCAGTGCCGGCAGCGCCTGCTCCAGGCCCTGGGCATCCCGCAGCACCTGCAGCTGGCGTAGACGCTCGTGGCTGCGGCGCTGGCGGCTGGGGGCAAACGGATCGAGTACCCTGCCGCCGCCCAAGGTGCGCTGAGCACGCTGGTCACGCAGTACCAGGCGGTCGCCATGCACGGCCTGCAACGGCGCATTGAGCAGTAACTGGGCAAACATGCGCTGGCCGGCGGCCAGGGTTTCACCTTCCAGCAACGCGACACGGGCCGTCACGTCCTGGGTGCCGAGGTGCACATGCACGGCACTGAAGTGCTCGAACGCCCGCAGCTCGCCCGGCAGCAGGTTCAACTCGATATCCACCCGAACACTAGGCGCGTGCAGCCACTGCGGCAGCAGCCAGTCGCCACGGTGAACTTGCTCCGCGCTAAGGCGTTCGGCTGCGATATTGAGCGCTACTCGCTGGCCGGCCTGCGCTACCTGCGCGGCCTGGTTTTGTGCATGCAGGCCCCGCACCCGCACCGCCTTGCCGGCCTTGCCCAGGACCAGGGTATCGCCGGCACTCACCCGGCCGGCCAGCGCAGTGCCAGTCACCACCACCCCCGCACCGGTAACGGCGAAGGCGCGGTCGATAGCCAGGCGAAAACCGCCTTGCGCACTGCGTTGCCGCACAGCGGTTTGCGCCTTCAGCAAGGCTTGGCGCAACGCGTCGATGCCCTCCCCGCCAAGGCTCGACACCGGGAACTGCCGCGCCCCGGCATAGGGCCCTGGCGCCAGCAGCTCACTGACCTGCGCCTGCACCTGGGCCAGGCGCGCCGGCTCGACGCGGTCGCACTTGCTGATCGCCACCAGTGCCTGGGGGATACCCAACAGCTCGATGATTGCCAGGTGCTCACGTGTCTGCGGCATGACGCCATCGTCTGCCGCCACCACCAGCAGCACCACGTCTATGCCATGGGCCCCGGCCAGCATGTTGTGGATAAACCGCTCGTGGCCCGGCACATCGATGAAGCCCGTCAGCGGTGCACCTTCGGCCAGCACCGCGTAGCGGTAACCCAGGTCGATGGTCATGCCCCGCTCACGCTCTTCCTGGCGCAGGTCACCGGCCTGGCCGGTCAGTGCCTTCAGCAGTGCGGTCTTGCCATGGTCGATGTGGCCGGCGGTACCAACGATCACTGCACCGGCCCCAACTGCAACGCCGGCAATTGCGCCAGCCATTGGGCTTCGTCGTCCAGCTGGCGCAGGTCCAGCCATAGCGCGTCGTCGTCGATACGACCAAGCACCGGCACCGGCAGGCCCCGCAGGGCTCGCTCCAGCACATGCAGGCTGCGCCCGCGCAACTTCTTCGACACCTGCGGGCGCAGGCACAGCGCGGCACTGGGCAGGCGCGCAACCGGCTGGCTGCCACTGCCTATCATGCCCAGCGCAGGTTCTACGCTGACGACCCATTGCGCACCAAGGCGGGCCTGGAGGTCTGGTAGCAGGCGTTCGGCCTGGGCCTGGATATCGGCCTGGCCACGGGTCAACAAGCGCAAACTGGGCAGGCGCTCGGCCAACCGATCCGGGTTGCGGTACAGCGCCAGCACCGCTTCGAGTGCGGCCAGGGTGATCTTGTCGACCCGCAGCGCACGCTTGAGCGGGTTTTTCTTGATCCTGGCGATCAATGCCTTGCGCCCGACGATGATCCCGGCCTGCGGGCCGCCCAGCAGCTTGTCGCCACTGAAGGTCACCAGATCGGCGCCATCAGCCAGGGCCTGGCGCACCGTGGGCTCGGCCGGCAGGCCCCAGCGGGTGAGATCGAGCAAACTACCGCTGCCGAGGTCTTCGAGCAGTGGCAGGTCATGCTGGTGGGCGATTCGCGCCAGCTCGGCGGTCGGCACCTGGGTGGTGAAACCTTGAATGCTGTAGTTGCTGCAGTGCACGCGCATCAGTAACCCGGTTCGCGGACCAATGGCAGCCTCGTAGTCGCGGGCATGGGTGCGGTTGGTGGTGCCGATCTCGTGCAGCTTCACCCCGGCGCGGGCCATGATGTCCGGGATGCGGAAGGCGCCACCGATCTCGATCAGTTCGCCGCGCGAGATAATGCCCTCCTTGCGCGCCCCCAGGCTGTTGAGCGCCAGCAGTACCGCCGCGGCATTGTTGTTGACCACGGTAACCGCCTCGGCGCCGGTCAGCTCGCGGATAAGGCCCTCGATCAGGTCGTCGCGGTCACCACGCTTGCCGCTGGCCAGGTCGAACTCCAGGTTGAGCGGGTAGCGGGCGGCGGTCTGCATCGCCTCGATGGCTTCTTCCGGCAGCAGGGCACGGCCGAGGTTGGTATGCAGCACGGTGCCGGTGAGGTTGAACACTCGGCGTACCTGGCTGCGTTGCTGGGCGGCCAGACGTTCGCCGGCGCGGCCCAGAAGGATCTCGAGAGACAGTTCGGCGGCACTGAGCTGGCCGCTGCGCGCGGGCTCCCGCAGGTCGTCCAGCAATTGGCGCAGGGTGCTCAAGACCGCATCGCGGCCGTGGCGGTCGATCAGTGGGAGGCAGGCCGGATGGCGCAGGAGGGTGTCGATGGACGGCAAGCGTGGGGTGTCGCTGGCGAGGCTGTTGGACATGCGGTACTACCTAGGATTGATCCGTCGTCGGTACTGGCCTGTTCGCGGGTGAGCCCGCCCCCACAAAAGCCTGCGCAGGTGTCTGATCCTGTACCAAGTCTTGTGGGAACCGGTTCATCCGCGAAGCAGGCGACTCGGTTTTTCAGTGTAGACACTCACCCACTAACCGGGCGCAAGCATCAGGTTGGGCGCCAGGCGATGAAAACCTTCCTCGTCCAGGCGCATGTCCAGCGCAAGGCTGGCCAGGTCGTCGGCCAAGGGCTCGGCCGCTGCGTCGTTTTCGAGGTAGTTCTGCTTGAGGTAGCTTTCACACCCCGGGCAGCACTCGGCCCGCAGGGGCGCCTTGCCGGGTAGATGGCGGTCATTCTCAAGGCTGGTATAGCGCAAGTCCTTGCTCGACTCGCAGTACACGCACTTGACCCGCACCACATGCCATTCACAGGCGCACAACGCGCACACCAGATAGCGCAGGCCGTTGTGCTTGCCACGGTTGCGTACCACCCCGGCCATCGCCGGCGAGCCGCAGGCCGGGCACTGGGCCAGGCTGCCAGCGGGTTTGAGTTCAGGCGCCGGCAATGCCAGCAGCCAGCTGGACCAGGCCGCCTGCAACGCAGCCCCGAGCAATGGCACCAGTGCGGGCGGCACCGCGTCATACTGCCCTGCCAGCAACGCGAACCCCCAGCCTTTGCGCTGATTGTCATCACTGCCACGCAGCACCTGCAAGGCCTCCGCCAACGGACCCTGGGGTTCGTCGCCAAAGTGACCGAGCAAGGCCTGCAGCCAGACCAGCCAAGCCCCGTCACGTACCAGGCTGTCTGCCGCCAGCGGCGGCAAACCATGGCTTATGCACAGGCGCTGGCGCGCCTCAGCCACCGGCAGGGCGCCAGGGGGGTTATCCACAAGCTGCTGCTGCACACGGCACAACCGCGCAACCAGCCTCAGGTAGTCGCCCAGGGCATTGCCCTGGGCCAGCGTGTCCAAACGCGCAGCCCGCACTTCAAACAGGTTGGCCGGCGGCAGGTGCAGAAACGGCGGCATCACCGCCGACGCTTCGATCTGCCCAGGTTCGAGTATCGTGCTCAAGCGCTCATCCTTCTTTTCGTCCGTGATGACTCGGCGGCTTGTCGCCAGTCACTTCGCGGTACCACAGTTCATGGTGCTTGCGTGCCCAGGCGCGGCTTACCCAGCCGTGCAGCATGGCGCCAATCGAGCCTTTGATCCAGATACCGGCGTAGATGTGCACGATAATGCTGAGGATCAGCACGAAGGCCGCCAGTGCATGCAGCAACGCCGACAGGCGAATTACCTCGATGCCGAACCAGTGGCTGAAATACGCTCGCCAGATCACCACACCACTGACCAGCAAGACCAGCATGCACACCAGCAGAGTCCAGAACAGCAGCTTCTGCCCGGCGTTGTACTTGCCGATTGGCGGTACGCCCTCCTCCTGGTTACGCATTACCCGGTCAACCCGCCGCAGCCAGAGGCGATCATTCGCGGTGATGAAGTTGGCCCGCCAGAAGCGCACCACCAGGCCAACGAAGAACACGAACATCGCCACCCCCAGAAACGGGTGCAGGATGCGCGTCCACGGCCCACCGCCAAACAGGTTGCTGAGCCAGAACAGTGCCGGGTGAAACAGCGCCAACCCCGACAGCCCGGCGAGAAAGAACAGGATCGCCACCAGCCAGTGGTTGCTGCGCTCGTTGGCGTTGTAGCGCAAGATGGGTTTGTTGTCGTTCATGGCCGCTGCTCCCCTTGCCCACCGGGCTTGCTCGGATCATAGACATGCACTGCAGGGTCCACTGTCTGCACGCTCGGGTCGGCCGCGGCCGGGTGTTCGTCCTCCTCCACCCGCTGTGGCCCGACCCGCACATAGTGGAAGAACCCGGCCAGCACCGCTGCGCCCATCGCCAACAACGCCAGGGGCTTGGTAAAGCCCTTCCACAACCCTACCAGCGGGCTGATCACCGGCTGGTCCGGCAGGCCGGCATACAGCTTGGGGGTATCGGCATGGTGCAACACGTACATCACGTGGGTACCGCCGACGCCATCCGGGTCATACAACCCGGCGTTGTCGTAGCCACGCGATTTCAGGTCGACGATGCGTTCGGCGGCATGCACCTTCATCTCGTCCTTGGTGCCGAACACAATTGCCCCGGTCGGGCAGGTTTTCACACAGGCCGGCTCCAGGCCCACGGTCACGCGGTCGGAGCACAGGGTGCACTTGTACGCCTTGTGGTCTTTCTGCGAGATGCGCGGAATGTTGAACGGGCAGCCGGTGATGCAATAGCCACAGCCAATACAGTGGTCCTGGTTGAAGTCGACGATACCGTTGGCATGCTTGATGATCGCCCCTGGGCTTGGGCACGCCTTGAGGCAGCCTGGCTCGGCACAATGCATGCAGCCGTCCTTGCGGATCAGCCATTCCAGGTTGCCGTCGTCGCGCTCGTGCTCGGTAAAGCGCATCAGCGTCCAGGTCTCGGCAGTGAGGTCCTGGGGATTGTCGTAGGTGCCGTGGTTGTGGCCGACCTCGTCACGCAGTTCGTTCCACTCCGAACACGCCACCTGGCAAGCCTTGCAGCCGATGCACTTGGTGGTGTCGATCAGCTTGGCGACTTCCTGCTGCTGGCGTACCGAGGGCGGCACGGTGGTGGTGGCCGAGCGGGCGATGATGTCTTGGCTGGCCATCAGAGTTTCTCCACTTTGACGAGGAACGACTTGGACTCTGGCGTCTGCGTGTTGCCGTCACCCAGGAATGGCACCAGGGTGTTGGTCAGGTAGCCATGCCGGGTTGCGCCGGTGAAGCCCCAGTGCAGCGGAATGCCGATCTGGTGCACGGTCTGGTTGTTGACCTGCAGCGGGCGAATCCGCTTGGTCACGACCGCCACCGCGTCGATATGGCCACGCTTGCTCGACACCCGCACCCGGTCGCCAGCCTTGATGCCTTTTTCATTGGCCAGCACCTCGCCGATCTCGACGAACTGCTCGGGCTGGGCGATGGCGTTGAGCCGGCAATGCTTGCTCCAGAAGTGGAAGTGCTCGGTCAGCCGGTAGGTGGTCGCCGCGTACGGGAATTCATCGGGCTTGCCGAGGGTGTCCCATACCGAGTCGAAGATGCGCCCGGCCGGGTTGCTGATCGCCTTCTTGTTCTGCGGGTGCAGCGGGTTGATGCCAATCGGTGTTTCGAACGGCTCGTAGTGCTCGGGGAACGGGCCTTCGGCCATCTTGTCGATGGCGAAGAACCGCGCCACGCCCTCGGGGTTCATGATGAACGGGTTCATCCCCGCCTCGGGTGGCGAGTCGACCTTGAAGTCGGGCACGTCGGTCCCGGTCCAGGTCTTGCCGTTCCACCACACCAGGCGTTTCTTTTCCGGATCCCAAGGCTGGCCTTGCGGGTCGCTGGAGGCACGGTTGTAGAGGATGCGGCGGTTGGCCGGCCAAGCCCAGGCCCAGTTCTGCACCTGGTGCATGCCGTACGGGTCGCTGTTGTCGCGGCGAGCCATCTGGTTGCCCTGCTCGGTCCAGCAGCCGGCAAAGATCCAACACCCCGATGCCGTGCTGCCATCGTCCTTGAGTTGACCGAAGCCCGACAATTGCTGGCCAGCCTTGAGGGCTGCACCGGCAGCATCGGTAAGGTCGGTGACCGCCCAGCCGTTCATTTCCTTGGCCAATTCCTCGGGGGATGGCTCATCAGCAATCTTGTACGGCCAGCTGATGTTCATGATCGCATCAGGGTAGGTACCGCCCTCGGTCTGGTAACGCTGACGCAGGCGCAGGAACAGCTCGCTCATGATCTGCACGTCGGTGCGGGTTTCGCCCGGCCCGTCGGCACCTTTCCAGTGCCACTGCAGCCAGCGGCTGCTGTTGACCAGCGAGCCATCTTCCTCAGCGAAGCAGGTGGTGGGCAGGCGGATCACTTCGGTCTGGATATTGGCCGTGTCCACGTCGTTGAACGGCCCCATGTTGCGCCAGAACTCCGAGGTTTCGGTGGCGAGCGGGTCCATGACCACCAGCCACTTGAGCTTGGCCAAAGCCGCGGTGACGCGGTTCTTGTCCGGCAGCGCGGCGATGGGGTTGAAGCCTTGGCACATGTAGCCGTTGACCTTGCCCTGGCCCATCATCTCGAACATGCGCAGCACATCGTAAGCCGGCACATCGAGCTTGGGCAGCCAGTCATAGCCCCAGTTGTTTTCAGCCGTGGCGTTGGCACCGTACCAGGCCTTCATCAGGCTGACATGGAACTTGCCGTAGTTCTGCCAGTAAGACAGCTGCCCCGGGCGCAGCGGTTTGGAGGCGCGCTTGTCGATATAGGCTGCGTAATCCTGTTCGGCATCGCCGGCCAGCGTCAGGTAGCCCGGCAGCGAATTGGACAGCAGGCCAAGGTCGGTGAGGCCCTGGATGTTGGAGTGGCCGCGCAATGCGTTGACCCCACCACCGGGCATACCCACGTTACCCAGCAGCAACTGCACCATGGCGGCACTGCGGATGATTTGCGCACCGATCGAGTGTTGCGTCCAACCCAGGGCGTAAAGAATCGTCATGGTCTTGCCCGGTACCGAGCAGCTGGCGATCTCTTCCCAGACTTTCATCATGGCGTCCTGCGGCATGCCACAGGTCATGCTCGCCAACGCCGGGGTATAGCGGCTGTAGTGCTGCTTCATCAGCTGGAACACGCAGCGCGGGTGCTGCAGTGTCGGGTCGACCTTGGCGTAGCCATCCTCACCCAGTTCATAACCCCAGCCGGACTTGTCGGCGTACACGCGCTTGGCCTCGTCGTAGCCGCTGAACAGCCCGTCTTCGAAGCCATAGTTCTCTTTGACGATGAACGACACGTCGGTGTAATTGCGCACGTATTCGTGCTGGATCTTGTCGTTGCTCAGCAGGTAGTTGATCAGCCCACCCATGAAGGCGATGTCGGTACCGGTACGGATTGGCGCGTAGTAGTCGGCCACCGAAGCCGTTCGGGTAAATCGCGGGTCGACCACGATAAGCCGCGCCTTGTTGTGCGCTTTGGCCTCGGTCACCCATTTGAAGCCGCACGGATGCGCTTCTGCTGCGTTGCCACCCATCACCAGGACCAGATTCGCGTTGGCGATATCTGACCAGTGGTTGGTCATGGCGCCACGGCCGTACGTCGGGGCAAGACTTGCCACCGTCGGGCCATGTCAGACACGTGCTTGGTTATCGAACCCCAGCATGCCTGTTGCGCGGATGACCTTGTGGGTCAGGTAGCCCGCCTCGCTGGAGGCGGCGGAGGCAGCGAGAAAACCGGTGGTGAGCCAGCGGTTGACGGTTTGCCCCTGGGCGTTCTTCTCGATGAAGTTGGCGTCACGGTCCTGCTTCATCAGGTCGGCAACGCGGTCCAGGGCCTCGTCCCAGCTGACCCGTACCCATTCCTGGCTGCCAGGCTTGCGCACCTCTGGGTACTGCAGGCGGCTCGGGCTGTGGATAAAGTCCAACAGGCCGGCACCTTTCGGACAGAGGGTGCCCCGGTTGACCGGGTGGTCGGCGTCACCTTCGATATGAATGATGTTCTGTTTGACGTTCTTGCCCGCATCGCCCTGGCTGTACAGGATCAGGCCGCAGCCGACCGAACAGTACGGGCAGGTATTTCGGGTCTCTTTGGTGTGCGCCAGCTTGAAGTGGCGCACCTGCTCGGCAAAGGCTGGCGTGGGGGCCATGCCCAACGCCGCCAGGCTCGAGCCTCCAAGGCCGATAGCGGCGACCTTGAAGAATTGCCGACGGTTCAGGTCCATCGTGCACTCCTGATCAGGTTTGGACGCACGAAACATTGCCGGCGCCTCTTGGTAGTCACGGTGGCGGGCCAAATTCTGCTCGCCAATGGATAAGACTAGTCAAGAATCGAGAAGGTGCGATGACATGTGTCAGGTAGAGAGCACTATGCCGGGTTATGGGGCTCATCACTTTCGGAAATGGACTACATAACTTCGCTCAGTCGTCATCAGCATCATCGACAACCACGGTAAGCCCAAGTATTTGCACCGTATGGACGGCGCAGACAAAGCCAGTATCAAGCTGGCGCAACTCAAGGCTGAGACGTCTGCCCGATTCCCCTTGGCCTCGCCCACCTCTGGCGAACACAGCCCTGCACACCCGGCTAAACCCTATGCATCGTTGCCGGGGCTCACCTTGCTGGAGGGAGGCCTGCCAATCATGGATAAGAACGGCCTGCACATCGGCGGCATCGGCATCAGCGGCGCAACGCCGGAGCTGGATGCGCAGTTCACCCGGGTGGCGCTTGAAGAACTGGGTGGTGAAAGCACCCTCTGAGGTGACTGCGCTGGCCTGCCGCATTCATAAAAAAACCCAGGGCCAAGGCCCTGGGTTTCTGGTTTCGCTAGCCGCCTGATGTTCTGATCAGAACGGAATATCGTCATCGAAGCTATCGAAGTCTGCAGCCGGCTGAGGCGCTGGCTGCTGTGGCGCCGGGCGCTGAGGGGCCTGTTGCGGGCGCTGGGCCTGCTGGCGCGGCGGGGCCTGGTTGTACTGCTGTTGACCACCACCCTGGTTGTAGTTGCCGCCACCCTGGTTGTACGGATCACCGCCTTGCTGCTGGCCCTGCGGGCGCCCGCCGAGCAGCTGCATGGTGCCGTTGATGTCGACGATGATCTCGGTGGTGTAACGCTTGATGCCGTCTTTTTCCCACTCGCGGGTCTGCAGCTTGCCTTCGATGTAGCACTGCGAACCTTTACGCAGGTACTCGCCGGCAATTTCGGCAACCTTGCCGAACAGCGACACACGGTGCCACTCGGTACGCTCGACCTTCTGGCCCGACTGCTTGTCGGTCCACTGCTCGCTGGTAGCCAGGCTCAGGTTGGTCACGGCATTACCGTTGGGCAGGTAGCGGACTTCGGGATCCTGGCCACAAGTGCCGACCAGAATGACTTTGTTAACCCCACGGGCCATAACGTTCTCCTAGGCTTCGCACGCCGAAGAGGCTGGATTCACCAGTCGCTCGAGGGTCGCACGGTCCAAAATTTTCGTATCCAGTTTGATATAGATGGCCGCTTCTTCAGCAACCACCACAGCGTCGGTCACACCCGGCACGGCCATCAGTCGCTCGGTCAGGCCGGCTTCCCGGGCTGCCTCTGGCGTCAGCGGCATGCGCAAGCTGGTCACATACGGCGGCTCGTTCATGGACAACGCGACGATCAGCCAGATTGCACACAACACCGCGCAGCCCAGGAATACCGTGTCCAACCCACCGTGCTGGAACAGCCAGCCACCCAGAATTCCACCCAGTGCCGCACCAAGGAACTGGCTGGTGGAATAAACCCCCATTGCCGTGCCCTTGCCACCGGCAGGCGACACCTTGCTCACCAGCGAAGGCAGCGAGGCCTCCAGCAGGTTGAATGCGGTAAAGAATACCACGGTGCCAATCACCAGTCCGCGCAAACCGTCAGCCCACTCCCAGAAGTATATCTCTGTCAGCAGCAGGACACTGACTGCACCGGCCAACACACGCTTCATCTTGCGCTTTTTTTCGCCGTAGATGATGAACGGCACAATTGCAAAAAATGAGATGAACAGTGCGGTCAGGTAGACCCACCAGTGCTGCTCTTTTGGCAGCCCGCCACGCTCGACGAAGGCCAGGGGCAGCGCGACGAAGCTGGCCATGAGGACGGCATGCAGCACGAAGATGCTCACGTCCAGGCGCAAAAGGTCCGGATGACGCAGGGTCGGGCCGAGTGCCTTGCGCGCCACACCCGACTCGCGGTGCTGCAGAAGGCTGTGGGTACTGGGCACGACGAAGGCGATCAGCAGGATGCCGACCAGGGCAAGCCCGGCAGTGGCAAGGAACAATCCTGACAAACCAAAGGCACTTGTCAGCAGTGGCCCGACGACCATGGCCACGGCAAACGACAGGCCGATGCTCATGCCGATCATGGCCATGGCCTTGGTCCGGTGTTGTTCACGGGTCAGGTCCGAGAGCAGCGCCATGACGGCAGCCGAAATTGCCCCGGCACCTTGCAGGATGCGCCCCGCGATCACCCCCCAGATAGAGTCGGCCTGGGCCGCCAGGACACTGCCCAGGGCAAAGATCACCAACCCCAGGTAGATGATCGGACGCCGCCCGATGCGGTCGGAAATCATCCCGAACGGAATCTGCAATACCGCCTGGGTCAGGCCATAGGCCCCGATGGCCAGGCCAATCAGCGCAGGTGTGGCACCGGCCAGGTCCATGCCGTAGGTGGCCAGTACCGGCAAGACCATGAACATGCCCAGCATACGAAAGGCAAAGACCAGGGCCAGGCCACCAGCAGCGCGGGTTTCGCTGCTGCTCATGCGCTCGTTGTGGGTGTCATGCATGGCGTAACCTCGTGTGAACCGGCGGCGATTCTATCAGTCCGACAGCTTGACGGCATCTACGCGACGCTTTGCCGCGTACTGGCAGGGGGCCGTATAATTCTTTGTTTATGCCCGCCAAGCGAGGCCGCAGTGGACAAGATCCTGATTCGTGGGGCACGTACCCACAACCTGAAGAACATCGACCTGACCTTGCCCCGGGACAAGCTGATCGTGATCACCGGCCTGTCCGGTTCCGGCAAGTCTTCGCTGGCGTTCGATACCCTGTACGCCGAAGGCCAGCGCCGCTACGTGGAATCGTTGTCGGCCTACGCCCGGCAATTCCTGTCGATGATGGAAAAGCCCGACGTCGACACGATCGAAGGTCTGTCCCCGGCAATCTCCATCGAACAGAAGTCGACGTCGCATAACCCGCGCTCGACGGTCGGCACCATCACCGAGATCTACGACTACTTGCGCCTGCTGTACGCCCGCGTCGGTACCCCACGCTGCCCGGACCACGACATTCCGCTGGAGGCGCAAACCGTCAGCCAGATGGTCGACCTGGTGCTGGAGCGCCCCGAAGGCAGCAAGCTGATGCTTCTGGCGCCGGTGGTGCGCGAGCGCAAGGGCGAGCACCTGGCAGTGTTCGATGAAATGCGCGCGCAGGGTTTCGTGCGCGCCCGGGTCAACGGCAAGCTCTATGAGCTTGATGAGTTGCCCAAGCTGGACAAGCAGAAGAAGCACAGCATCGATGTGGTAGTAGACCGCTTCAAGGTGCGCGCCGACCTGCAGCAGCGCCTGGCCGAATCGTTCGAAACTGCGCTGAAACTGGCCGACGGGATTGCCCTGGTGGCACCGATGGACGACGAGCAAGGCGAAGAGACGATCTTCTCCGCCCGTTTCGCCTGCCCGGTGTGCGGCCACGCGATCAGCGAGCTGGAGCCCAAGCTGTTTTCCTTCAACAACCCGGCGGGTGCCTGCCCGACTTGCGACGGCCTGGGTGTGAAGCAGTTCTTCGACACCAAGCGCCTGGTCAATGCCGAGCTTACCTTGGCCGAGGGTGCCATCCGCGGCTGGGACCGCCGCAACGTGTACTACTTCCAGATGCTCGGCTCACTGGCGGCGCACTATGGCTTCAGCCTGGAAGAGCCGTTTGGCGAGCTGTCTGCCGAGCACCAGAAGGTGATCCTGCAAGGCAGCGGCAAGCACAGTGTCGACTTCAAGTACCTCAACGACCGCGGCGATATCGTCAAGCGCTCGCACCCGTTCGAAGGCATTGTGCCGAACCTGGAGCGCCGCTACCGCGAGACCGAATCGGCCACCGTGCGTGAAGAACTGGCCAAGTTCCTCGGCACCCAGCCCTGCCCGGACTGCCGCGGCACCCGCCTGCGTCGCGAAGCGCGCCACGTGTGGGTTGGCGAGAAAACCCTGCCGGCGGTCACCAACCTGCCCATTGGCGATGCCAGCAGCTATTTTGCCGAACTGACCCTGACCGGCCGCCGCGGCGAAATTGCCTCGAAAATCCTCAAGGAAATCTGCGAACGCCTGCAGTTCCTGGTCAACGTCGGCCTCGACTACCTCACCCTGGACCGCAGTGCCGACACCTTGTCGGGGGGCGAGGCCCAGCGTATCCGCCTGGCCAGCCAGATCGGCGCAGGCCTGGTGGGGGTGATGTACATTCTCGACGAACCGTCGATCGGCCTTCATCAACGCGACAACGACCGCCTGCTGGCGACGCTTAATCACCTGCGCGACCTGGGTAACACGGTCATTGTGGTGGAGCATGATGAAGACGCCATCCGCCTGGCGGACTACGTAGTGGACATCGGCCCAGGTGCGGGCGTACATGGCGGGCAGATCGTCGCCGAGGGTTCGCCGCAAGAGGTCATGGACCATCCTGACTCGCTGACGGGCAAATACCTGTCGGGGCGCAAGAAGATCGTCGTGCCCGCCAAGCGCACGCCGCGCAACAAGAAGCTGCAACTCAAGCTGAAGGGGGCACGCGGCAACAACCTGCAGAATGTTGACCTCGAGGTGCCGATTGGCTTGTTGACGTGCGTGACCGGGGTATCTGGCTCGGGCAAGTCGACGCTGATCAACAACACCCTGTACCCGCTGGCAGCGACCGCCCTGAATGGCGCAAGCAGCATTGAGGCGGCGCCCCACAGCAGCATGGACGGCCTGCAGCACCTGGACAAGGTCGTGGATATCGACCAGAGCCCGATTGGCCGTACCCCGCGCTCGAACCCGGCTACCTACACCGGCATTTTTACTCCGATCCGTGAGCTGTTCTCCGGCGTGCCCGAGTCGCGCTCCCGCGGTTATGGCCCTGGGCGCTTCTCGTTCAACGTCAAGGGCGGCCGCTGCGAGGCCTGCCAGGGCGATGGCTTGATCAAGGTGGAAATGCACTTCCTGCCGGACATCTACGTACCCTGCGACGTGTGCAAGAGCAAGCGCTACAACCGCGAGACCCTGGAGATCAAGTACAAGGGCAAGAACATCCACGAGGTGCTGGAGATGACCATCGAGGATGCCCGCGAGTTCTTCGATGCGGTGCCGGCGTTGGCGCGCAAGCTGCAAACACTGATGGACGTGGGTTTGTCCTACATCAAGCTGGGGCAGTCGGCGACCACCCTGTCCGGCGGCGAGGCGCAACGGGTCAAGCTGTCCCGCGAGCTGTCCAAGCGTGACACCGGCAAGACCCTGTATATCCTCGACGAGCCGACCACTGGCCTGCACTTTGCCGATATTCAGCAGTTGCTGGATGTGCTGCACCGCCTGCGCGACCACGGCAACACCGTGGTGGTGATCGAGCACAACCTGGATGTGATCAAGACGGCCGACTGGCTGGTGGACCTGGGGCCAGAGGGTGGCTCCAAGGGTGGGCAGATCATTGCCTGCGGTACGCCGGAAGAACTGAGCGAGATGAAACAGTCGTATACCGGGCATTACTTGAAACCGCTGCTGGAGCGGGATCGGGCCTAAGGCATTTGGGGGCGCTTTGCGCCCCATCGCGACACAAGGCCGCTCCTACAGGCGATCGCATCAACCTTTGGGTGGCGCGATCGCCTGTAGGAGCGGCCTTGTGTCGCGATGGGCTGCAAAGCAGCCCCCGGCTATTACATCTGCGATTGCAGGTAGTTCTCCAGGCCAATGGCCTTGATCAGACCCTGCTGCTTTTCCAGCCAGTAGGTATGATCTTCTTCAGTGTCGGCCAACTGCGCACGCAGAATGTCGCGGCTGACATAGTCCTTGTGCAATTCGCACAACTCGATGCCTTTGCACAACGCAGCGCGCACTTTGTATTCAAGCTTGAGGTCGGCTTCGATCATTTCCGGCACGGTGCTGCCGACTTCCAGATCGTCTGCGCGCATGTCAGGTGTACCTTCCAGCATGAGGATACGACGCATCAGCGCATCAGCGTGTTGCGCCTCTTCTTCCATCTCGTG
Source organism: Pseudomonas sp. BJP69 (assembly GCF_007633355.1). Taxonomy (NCBI): domain Bacteria; kingdom Pseudomonadati; phylum Pseudomonadota; class Gammaproteobacteria; order Pseudomonadales; family Pseudomonadaceae; genus Pseudomonas; species Pseudomonas sp. BJP69. The sequence continues at coordinate 520,512 of NZ_CP041933.1, read as the reverse complement.
GTTGATACGCTCGTAGAGTTTGGACAGGCCCCAGTCTTCGTACATGCGCGAATGAATGAAGTACTGGTCGCGTGCCGCCAGTTCGCCCTTCAGCAGCGTGACGAGGTAGTTGATTACGTCCGGATGGCCTTGCATCGCCCTGTTTCTCCATGTGGAAGCTTCTATGCCGCATAGTGTGAACCAGCTTTTGCCGAAGGTCACTGAAAAAGGGGCAATCCGGGCAAAAAATCGGCTAAACAGTAGTGATATTCATTGAAAAACCGCCCAAATGAGGGCGGTTCTTCTTATCACTTCGAGTTAAGCGAGATTCACGCCCAACGCCTTGGCGATACCTTCGCCATAGGCCGGGTCAGCCATGAAGAAATACTGCAACTGGCGCTGGATGACATCGTCACTGACCCCTGCCATGGCCCCGGCGATGTTGCTGATCAGCAGCGCCTTCTGCTCGTTGCTCATCAAGCGGAACAGCGCGCCGGCGTGGCTGTAGTAGTCGTTGTCCTCACGGTGATCATGGCGGTCCGCTGCACCGGTGAGCGCCAGTGCCGGTTCAGCGTGACGCGGTGACTGCTTGGGTGCGTCGGCGTAGCTATTAGGCTCGTAATTCGGCGCCGCACCATAACTGCCGGTCGCCATGGAGCCGTCGCGCTGGTAGCTGTTCACAGCGCAGCGCGGTGCATTCACCGGCAGTTGCTGGTGGTTGGTACCGACACGGTAGCGGTGGGCGTCAGCGTAGGCGAATACGCGGCCCTGCAGCATGCGGTCGGGTGACAGACCAACGCCAGGCACCATGTTGCTAGGCCCAAACGCTGCTTGCTCGACTTCAGCGAAATAGTTGAGCGGGTTCCGGTTAAGCTCCAGCACCCCCACCTCGATCAGCGGGTAGTCCTTCTGCGACCAGGTTTTGGTGACGTCGAACGGGTTTTCCTTACGGCTCGCCGCCTCCGCTTCGCTCATGACCTGCATGCACACGGTCCAACGCGGGTAGTCACCACGCTCGATGGCTGCAAACAAGTCGCGCTGCGCATAGTCCGGATCGGTACCGGCCAGGCGTGCCGCTTCTGCGGGGGCGAGGTTCTTGATGCCTTGCTGGGTCTTGAAGTGCCACTTCACCCAGGTGCGCTCGCCTTTCTGGTTGATCAGGCTGTAGGTGTGGCTGCCAAAGCCGTGCATATGGCGATAGCCATCAGGGATGCCTCTATCCGAGAACAGAATGGTGACCTGATGCAGCGCTTCAGGCGAATGCGACCAGAAGTCCCACATCATCTGGGCATTCTTGAGGTTGGTCTGTGGGTGGCGCTTCTGGGTGTGGATAAAGTCCGGGAACTTCAACGGGTCGCGAATGAAGAACACGGGGGTGTTGTTGCCCACAATGTCCCAGTTGCCTTCTTCGGTATAAAACTTTACAGCGAAGCCACGCGGGTCACGCTCGGTATCGGCTGAACCACGCTCGCCACCGACGGTGGAAAAACGCAGGAAGGTTTCGGTTTGCTTGCCGATTTCGCCGAAAAGCTTGGCGCTGGTGTAGGCCGTTATATCGCGGGTGACGGTGAAGGTGCCGTACGCACCCGAACCCTTGGCGTGTACGCGGCGCTCCGGAATGTTCTCGCGATTGAAATGGGCGAGTTTCTCGATGAGGTGGAAGTCGTCGAGCAACAATGGGCCACGTGGGCCGGCGGAGCGGGAGTTCTGGTTGTCGGCTACTGGTGCACCGCTGGCGGTGGTAAGAGTCTTGCTCATGGGCTCTCCTTATCGGTCTTCGAACGCCGGCTGATCGGCTATGGCGAGAGTATCGATGAGCCAGGCTGCTAGAGCAAATTCATTGGCTGACTTGTATCAATAGAAATAAACAATAGCTGCAGATACAAAAAACCGGGCACTAGGCCCGGTTCTTTGTAGCAGACAGAACGTCTTACTCAGCAGCTTCTACAGCACCGCCGACAGGACGATCAACCAGCTCGACGTACGCCATAGGCGCGTTGTCGCCAGCGCGGAAACCGCACTTCAGGATGCGCAGGTAGCCGCCCTGACGGGTGGCGTAGCGCTTGCCCAGGTCGTTGAACAGTTTGCCAACAGCGGACTTCGAACGGGTACGGTCGAAGGCCAGACGACGGTTAGCAACGCTGTCTTCCTTGGCCAGGGTGATCAGCGGCTCGGCAACGCGGCGCAGTTCCTTGGCTTTCGGCAGGGTGGTTTTGATCAGCTCGTGCTCGATCAACGACACTGCCATGTTCTGGAACATAGCCTTGCGGTGAGAGCTGGTACGGCTCAGGTGACGTCCACTTTTACGATGACGCATGATTCATTCCTTACCAAACACTACGTTCGGTGATTACGACGATCAGGCGGTCGCCTTGTCGTCTTTCTTAAGACTTGCAGGCGGCCAGTTGTCGAGGCGCATGCCGAGAGACAGACCACGAGAGGCCAGGACGTCCTTGATTTCAGTCAGGGACTTCTTGCCGAGGTTAGGAGTTTTCAACAGCTCTACTTCGGTACGCTGAATCAGGTCGCCGATGTAGTAGATGTTCTCCGCCTTCAGGCAGTTGGCCGAACGTACAGTCAGTTCCAGGTCGTCAACCGGACGCAGCAGGATCGGATCGATCTCGTCTTCCTGCTCGACTACGACAGGCTCGCTGTCACCTTTGAGGTCGACGAACGCGGCCAGCTGCTGTTGCAGGATGGTCGCAGCGCGGCGGATAGCCTCTTCAGGGTCCAGGGTGCCGTTGGTTTCCAGATCAATGACCAGTTTGTCCAGGTTGGTACGCTGTTCAACACGGGCGTTCTCGACCACATAGGCGATACGACGCACCGGGCTGAACGAAGCGTCCAACTGTAGACGGCCAATGCTACGGCTTTCGTCTTCGTCGGTTTGACGGGAGTCGGCCGGCTCGTAACCACGACCACGAGCTACAGTGAGCTTCATGTTCAGGGCGCCGTTCGACGCCAGGTTCGCGATTACGTGATCGGGGTTGACGATCTCGACATCGTGATCCAGCTGAATATCGGCAGCGGTAACCACCCCCGAACCCTTTTTCGACAAGGTCAGCGTAACTTCGTCACGACCGTGCAGTTTGATAGCCAGGCCTTTCAGGTTCAACAGGATTTCAATGACGTCTTCCTGAACACCTTCGATCGCGGAGTACTCATGGAGTACGCCATCGATCTCGGCCTCGACTACTGCACAGCCAGGCATGGAGGACAACAGGATGCGGCGCAGCGCGTTGCCCAGGGTATGGCCGAAACCACGCTCGAGAGGCTCGAGCGTAATCTTGGCGCGGGTCGGACTGACTACCTGCACATCAATATGGCGGGGAGTCAGGAACTCATTTACCGAAATCTGCATGGATGCACCTATTTTCTAGCCCTTACTTGGAGTAGAGCTCGACAATCAGGTTCTCGTTGATGTCGGCAGACAGGTCGCTGCGAGCAGGAACGTTCTTGAAAACGCCCGACTTTTTGGCAGCATCCACGTCAACCCACTCAACGCGGCCACGCTGGGCGCAGAGTTCAAGGGCTTGAACAATGCGCAGCTGGCTCAGCGACTTCTCGCGAACCGCGACCACGTCACCCGGACGAACTTGGTAGGATGGAATGTTTACAGTCTTACCGTTGACGCTGATCGCTTTGTGCGAAACCAGCTGACGGGACTCGGAACGAGTCGAGCCGAAGCCCATACGGTAAACGACGTTATCCAGACGGCACTCGAGCAGTTGCAGCAGGTTCTCACCGGTTGCGCCTTTTTTCGAGGCAGCAGCTTGGTAGTAACCGCGGAACTGACGCTCCAGAACACCGTAGATACGACGAACTTTTTGTTTCTCACGCAGCTGGGTGCCGTAGTCGGACTGACGGCCACGGCGCTGGCCGTGGATACCTGGGGCTGCTTCGATGTTGCACTTCGATTCCAGAGCGCGAACGCCGCTCTTCAGGAACAGGTCAGTGCCTTCACGACGAGACAGTTTGCATTTTGGACCAATGTAACGTGCCATTCTTCTGTCTCCTGATTACACGCGACGCTTCTTCGGCGGACGGCACCCGTTGTGCGGGATAGGCGTCACGTCGGTGATGCTGGCGATCTTGTAGCCGCAGCTGTTCAATGCACGAACGGCGGACTCACGACCTGGACCTGGACCCTTGACGTTTACGTCGAGGTTTTTCAGACCGTATTCCAGCGCAGCTTGACCAGCACGCTCAGCAGCAATCTGAGCTGCGAACGGGGTGGATTTGCGCGAACCACGGAAACCCGAACCACCGGAGGTCGCCCAGGACAAAGCATTGCCCTGACGGTCGGTGATGGTCACGATGGTGTTGTTGAAAGATGCATGGATGTGGGCGATACCATCAACCACTGTCTTTTTAACTTTTTTACGAGGACGAGCAGCAGGTTTTGCCATGTCTATATTCCTGGGCGATTACTTGCGGATCGGCTTACGCGGGCCCTTACGGGTGCGTGCGTTGGTCTTGGTGCGCTGACCGCGAACCGGCAGACCTTTACGATGACGCAGGCCGCGGTAGCAACCCAGGTCCATCAAGCGCTTGATCTTCATGTTGACGTCACGACGCAGGTCACCTTCAGTGGTGAACTTCGCGACTTCGCCACGCAGGGTTTCGATTTGCTCGTCGCTCAGATCCTTGATCTTTGCGGCTGGGTTTACACCAGCGTCTACACAGATCTTCTGTGCAGTTGTGCGACCGACACCATAGATGTAGGTCAGCGAGATAACAGTATGCTTGTTATCTGGAATGTTGACGCCTGCAATACGGGCCATTCAGTGGGACTCCAATTGACAGCTACCTACGCCCCGGAAGCCAAGAAATAGGGCGCGAGATAATATCGCTGTAGAAACGAATAATCAACCCAGCAGCACACTAGCTGCTGGGTTTGAAGCGCAGATCACACTCAGCCTTGGCGCTGTTTGTGACGCGGTTCCGCGCTGCAGATCACTCGTACGACGCCTTCGCGACGGATGATCTTGCAGTTACGGCACAGCTTTTTCACCGATGCACGAACTTTCATTACCGACTCCTCGAACCTTAGGGGCGTATCAGCGCAGCAGGCCGCTGCCACCGTAGCCTTTCAGGTTGGCTTTCTTCATCAGGGATTCGTACTGGTGCGAAACGAGGTGCGATTGTACTTGGGACATGAAGTCCATCACAACCACTACCACAATCAGCAACGAGGTCCCGCCAAGGTAGAACGGCACATTTGCTGCCACCACCAGGAACTGGGGCAGAAGGCAGACGGCCATCATGTAAAGAGCACCGAACATGGTCAAACGGGTCAGTACGCCATCAATGTAGCGCGCCGACTGCTCACCAGGACGGATACCCGGAATAAAGGCACCGGACTTCTTCAGGTTTTCCGCTACGTCTTTCGGGTTGAACATCAACGCTGTGTAGAAGAAGCAGAAGAAAATGATCCCTGCACTAAACAGCAGAATGTTCAACGGCTGACCAGGAGCGATCGACTGCGAGATGTCCTGCAGCCAGCCCATACCTTCGGACTGACCGAACCAGGCACCCAGCGAAGCCGGGAACAGCAAAATGCTGCTCGCGAAAATGGCCGGGATAACCCCCGCCATGTTCACCTTCAACGGCAAGTGGCTGGTCTGCGCAGCGAAGACCTTGCGGCCCTGCTGACGCTTGGCGTAGTGAACGGCGATACGACGCTGACCACGCTCAATGAACACCACGAAACCGATAATCGCTACTGCCAGCAAACCGATTGCGACCAGGGCGAAAATGTTGATATCGCCTGTGCGTGCAGACTCGAAAGACTGCCCGATTGCTCTCGGAAGACCGGCAACGATACCCGCGAAGATCAACATCGAGATACCGTTGCCCACACCGCGCTCGGTGATCTGCTCGCCCAGCCACATCATGAACATCGCGCCCGCCACGAAAGTGGACACGGCGACGACATGGAAGCCCAGGCCTACAGAAAACGCCACGCCCTGGTTGGCCAGGCCAATGGACATGCCAATGGCTTGAACCAGTGCCAGGATAACGGTGCCGTAGCGGGTGTACTGGCTGATCTTGCGACGGCCAGCTTCACCTTCCTTCTTCAACTGCTCCAGTTGCGGGCTGACCGCAGTCATCAGCTGCATGATGATCGATGCCGAGATGTACGGCATGATCCCCAGTGCAAAGATGCTCATGCGCTCGAGCGCGCCACCGGAAAACATGTTGAACAAGCTAAGAATGGTCCCCTCATTCTGCCGAAACAGATCCGCCAGACGGTCCGGATTGATGCCAGGTACCGGGATATGTGCGCCTATCCGATAGACGATGATCGCCATGAACAGAAAGCGCAGACGAGCCCAGAGTTCCGACATCCCGCCCTTACCGAGCGAAGAGAGAGCACCTTGCTTAGCCATTTATTCCTCGAATTTGCCGCCAGCTGCTTCGATAGCCGCACGCGCACCCTTGGTGGCTGCGATACCCTTGATGGTGACTGCGCGAGTAACTTCGCCAGACAGCATGATTTTCACACGCTGAATGTGCTGGTTGATCACGTTGGCATCCTTCAGGGATTGCACGGAGATCACGTCGCCTTCCACTTTGGCCAGCTCGGACAGACGCACTTCAGCGCGGTCCATGGCTTTCAGGGAAACGAAGCCGAACTTCGGCAGACGACGGTGCAGCGGCTGTTGACCGCCTTCGAAGCCAGGAGCGATCGAACCACCCGAACGGGAAGTCTGACCTTTGTGGCCACGGCCGCCGGTCTTACCCAGACCGCTACCGATACCACGACCTGGACGATGCTTCTCGCGACGGGAACCCGGCGCTGGACTCAGATCATTGAGTTTCATCGATTAGCCCTCGACCTTCAGCATGTAGTAAGCCTTGTTGATCATCCCGCGGTTCTCGGGAGTATCCTGGACTTCTACAGTGTGACCGATGCGACGCAGACCCAGGCCTTTAACACACAGTTTGTGGTTAGGCAGACGGCCCGAGACGCTCTTGATCAGCGTTACTTTTACGGTTGCCATGATCAGAAGATCTCCTCGACGCTCTTGCCGCGCTTGGCAGCAATGGATTCAGGAGATTGCATGGCTTTCAGACCCTTGAAGGTGGCGTAAACCACGTTCACTGGGTTGGTCGAACCGTAGCACTTGGCCAGAACGTTCTGAACACCAGCAACTTCCAGGACAGCACGCATTGCGCCACCGGCGATGATACCGGTACCTTCCGAAGCAGGCTGCATGTAAACCTTCGAGGCGCCGTGGGCAGCCTTGGTGGCGTACTGCAGGGTAGTGCCCTTCAGGTCAACCTGGATCATGTTGCGACGGGCAGCTTCCATGGCTTTCTGGATCGCGGCTGGTACTTCGCGCGATTTGCCACGGCCGAAGCCGACACGACCTTTACCATCACCTACCACGGTCAGCGCGGTGAAGGTGAAGATACGGCCGCCTTTTACGGTTTTGGCAACGCGGTTAACTTGAACCAGCTTCTCGATGTAGCCTTCGTCGCGCTTTTGATCGTTATTTGCCATAACTTAGAACTCCAGCCCGCCTTCACGAGCAGCATCAGCCAGCGCTTTGACGCGGCCATGGTACTTGAAGCCGGAACGGTCAAAGGCAACTTGAGATACACCGGCGGCTTTCGCACGCTCAGCTACCAGCTTGCCAACCTTAGTGGCCGCGTCGATGTTGCCAGTGGCGCCATCACGCAGTTCTTTGTCCAAGGTCGAGGCGCTTGCCAGAACCTTGCTGCCGTCGGCCGAAATGACCTGGGCGTAGATGTGCTGCGAGGAGCGGAACACGCACAGGCGCACGACTTCGAGTTCGTGCATCTTGAGACGTGCTTTGCGAGCGCGACGCAGTCGAATAACTTTTTTGTCGGTCATTTACTAGGCCCTACTTCTTCTTGGCTTCTTTACGACGGACTACTTCGTCCGCGTAACGCACACCTTTACCTTTGTAAGGCTCTGGCGGACGGAAGTCGCGGATTTCAGCGGCCACCTGACCCACCAGCTGCTTGTCGATACCCTTGATCAGGATGTCGGTCTGGCTTGGGGTTTCAGCGGTGATACCGGCTGGCAGTTCGTAGTCCACTGGGTGCGAGAAGCCCAGAGCCAGGTTCAGGACGGTGCCTTTAGCCTGTGCCTTGTAACCAACACCGACCAGCTGGAGCTTGCGCTCGAAGCCTTGGCTTACGCCTTGGACCATGTTGTTCACCAGAGCGCGGGTGGTACCGGCCATGGCGCGAGCTTGCTGGTCACCGTTGCGAGCGACGAAACGCAGCTCGCCAGATTCTTCGGTAACTTCAACAGACGAGTGAACGTTCAGTTCGAGAGTGCCTTTGGCACCCTTCACCGAAAGCTGCTGGCCGGCGAATTTGACTTCGACGCCTGCTGGCAGCTTAACGGGGTTCTTAGCGACGCGAGACATGCCTATCTCCCCTTAGAACACTGTGCACAGAACTTCGCCGCCGACACCGGCAGCGCGCGCAGCGCGATCAGTCATCACACCTTTGTTGGTGGAGACGATAGACACGCCCAGACCGCCACGTACTTTCGGCAGCTCTGCGACGGACTTGTACTGGCGCAGGCCTGGACGGCTGGAGCGCTTCAGTTCTTCGATGACCGGACGGCCTTCGAAATACTTCAGTTCGATCGACAGGGAAGGCTTGGCCTCACCAGTTACCTGGTAGCCAGCGATGTAACCTTCGTCTTTCAGAACTTTGGCAACCGCGACCTTCAGGGTGGAGGAAGGCATGCTTACGACGGACTTTTCAGCCATCTGGGCATTACGGATGCGAGTTAGCATGTCCGCTAACGGGTCCTGCATACTCATGGGCTAGATGCTCCTGATACAAGAATTATTAGCCTTGCGGCTATCACAACCACCCGAACAGGCAGGGGAAAACCCCAGGCTCAGGTGAGCCGGTCATTCTAGACACAAGGTAGAAACGAAACAAGCCCCATGTAGGGGCTTGTTTGATGGCAAGGTCACCGGCGGTCGGAAGATTGCTCCCCTTGCGCCGGGATCTTGCCTGCAGCGATTACCAGGAGGCCTTGACCAGACCTGGTACGTCACCGCGCATTGCAGCTTGACGCAGCATGTTACGGCCCAGGCCGAACTTACGGTATACACCGTGAGGACGACCGGTCAGGCGGCAACGGTTGCGCAGGCGCGAAGCGCTAGCGTCGCGTGGCTGCTTCTGCAGAGCGACTACGGCAGCGAAACGCTCTTCAGGAGAGGCGTTGACGTTGACGATGGTCGCTTTCAGTTCAGCACGCTTCTTAGCGAACTTGGCTACCGTGAGCTGACGCTTCAGCTCGCGGTTTTTCATGCTCTTCTTGGCCATTTTCCTACTCCAATCAGTTGCGGAACGGGAACTTGAAAGCACGCAGCAGAGCGCGGCCTTCGTCGTCCGAACGAGCAGTGGTGGTCAGGGTGATGTCCAAACCGCGCAGAGCATCGATCTTGTCGTAGTCGATTTCCGGGAAGATGATCTGCTCTTTCACGCCCATGCTGTAGTTGCCACGACCATCGAAGGACTTGGCATTCAGGCCGCGGAAGTCGCGGACCCGAGGCAGGGAGATCGCCAGCAGGCGGTCCAGGAATTCGTACATCTTGTCGCTACGCAGGGTCACCTTGACGCCGATCGGCCAGCCTTCGCGGACTTTGAAGCCAGCGATGGACTTGCGAGCGAAAGTCACAACCGGCTTTTGACCGGTGATCTTTTCCAGGTCGGCAACAGCGTGCTCGATGACTTTCTTGTCGCCGATCGCTTCGCCCAGACCCATGTTCAGGGTGATCTTGGTAACGCGCGGAACTTCCATCACGTTCGACAGCTTAAGTTCTTCCTTAAGCTTAGGAGCGATTTCGTTCCGGTAAATCTCTTTCAGTCGTGCCATGGTCTTCTACCTAGCAGTGTTCAAGCATCAACCGCTTTTTGGGTCGACTTGAAGACACGAATTTTTTTACCGTCTTCTACTTTGAAGCCAACGCGATCAGCCTTGTTGGTTTCACCGTTGAAGATGGCAACGTTGGAAGCGTGCAGAGGCGCTTCTTTCTCGACGATACCGCCCTGTACGCCCGCCATCGGGTTAGGCTTGGTATGACGCTTGACCAGGTTCACGCCACCGATGACCAGACGGTCATCAGCCAGAACCTTCAGCACCTTACCGCGCTTACCTTTGTCTTTGCCGGCGATCACGATGATCTCGTCGTCACGACGAATCTTTTGCATGTCGGATCTCCTTACAGCACTTCAGGGGCGAGCGAGACGATCTTCATGAACTTCTCGGTACGAAGTTCACGGGTCACTGGCCCGAAGATGCGAGTGCCGATCGGCTCTTGCTTGGTGTTCAGCAGAACAGCAGCGTTGCCGTCGAAACGAATGATGGAACCGTCAGCGCGACGTACACCGTGACGGGTACGGACGACAACAGCAGTCATCACCTGGCCTTTTTTGACCTTACCGCGCGGAATTGCTTCCTTGACGGTTACTTTGATGATGTCACCGATGCCGGCGTAACGGCGGTGCGAGCCGCCGAGCACCTTGATGCACATGACGCGACGAGCGCCGCTGTTATCGGCCACATCGAGCATGGATTGAGTCTGAATCATAAAATTTCTCCGACCCCTAGCCCTTAGACTTCAACAGCGCGTTCGAGGACTTCAACCAGTGCCCAGGACTTGGTCTTGGCCAGCGGACGGGTTTCGGTAATGGAAACCTTGTCGCCGATTTTGCACTGGTTGGTTTCGTCGTGCGCGTGCAGCTTAGTCGAACGCTTAACGTATTTACCGTAGATCGGGTGCTTGACGCGACGCTCGATCAGAACGGTGATGGTCTTGTCCATTTTGTCGCTGACGACACGGCCAGTCAGCGTACGGACGGTTTTTTCAGCTTCAGCCATGATCACTTACCTGCCTGCTGGTTGAGCACAGTTTTCACGCGAGCGATGTCACGCTTAACTTGCGAGAGCAGGTGCGACTGCCCCAACTGGCCAGTTGCTTTCTGCATACGCAGATTGAACTGGTCGCGCAGCAAGCCGAGCAGTTGCTCGTTCAGTTGCTGTGCCGATTTTTCACGAAGTTCATTCGCTTTCATCACATCACCGTCCGCTTAACAAAGGAGGTGGCGAGAGGCAGCTTTGCAGCAGCCAGGGCGAAAGCTTCGCGCGCCAGCTCTTCAGAAACACCCTCGATCTCGTACAGGACTTTGCCTGGCTGGATCTGGGCAACCCAGTACTCCACGGAACCCTTACCTTTACCCATACGAACCTCGAGAGGCTTCTTGGAGATCGGCTTGTCCGGGAACACACGGATCCAGATCTTGCCGCCACGCTTAACGTGACGGGTCAGCGCACGACGTGCGGACTCGATCTGGCGAGCGGTGAGGCGACCGCGAGCAACAGCTTTCAGGGCGAATTCGCCGAAGCTGACTTTGCTACCGCGCAGTGCCAGACCACGGTTGTGGCCAGTCATCTGCTTGCGGAATTTTGTACGCTTTGGTTGCAACATTTGGCGTACCCCTTACTTAGCAGCTTTTTTACGAGGCGCTGGTGCTTGTGGTTTCAGTTCTTCTTGGCGACCACCAATCACTTCGCCTTTGAAGATCCAAACCTTCACACCGATCACACCGTAAGTGGTGTGAGCTTCGTAGGTGTTGTAGTCGATATCGGCACGCAGGGTGTGCAGCGGCACACGACCTTCGCGATACCACTCGGTACGAGCAATCTCAGCACCGCCGAGACGACCGCTCACCTGGATCTTGATGCCCTTGGCACCAATACGCATGGCGTTCTGTACGGCGCGCTTCATGGCGCGACGGAACATTACGCGGCGTTCCAGCTGCTGAGCTACGCTCTGCGCAACCAGCATAGCGTCGAGTTCCGGCTTGCGGATCTCTTCGATGTTGATGTGCACAGGCACACCCATCTGCTTGGTCAGGTCCTGACGCAGCTTCTCGACATCTTCACCTTTCTTCCCGATAACGATACCTGGACGAGCGGTGTGGATGGTGATGCGTGCAGTTTGAGCCGGACGATGAATATCGATACGGCTTACGGACGCGCTTTTTAGTTTGTCTTGGAGGTACTCACGCGTTTTCAGATCCTTCAACAGGTAATCTGCGTAAGTAGCACCGTCTGCGTACCAGACGGAGGTGTGCTCCTTGACGATTCCCAGGCGAATGCCAGTGGGATGTACTTTCTGACCCATCTGATCGACTCCGTTACTTGTCCGCAACCTTGACAGTGATATGGCAAGACCGCTTGACGATGCGATCAGCACGGCCTTTGGCACGTGGCATGATGCGCTTCAGCGAACGCCCTTCGTTGACGAAGACGGTGGAGACCTTCAGGTCATCAACGTCTGCGCCTTCGTTGTGTTCGGCGTTGGCTACGGCCGACTCGAGGACTTTCTTCATGATTTCAGCAGCTTTTTTGCTGCTGAAGGCCAACAGGTTGAGCGCTTCGCCCACCTTCTTCCCGCGGATCTGGTCGGCGACCAAGCGGGCTTTCTGGGCGGAGATTCGAGCGCCCGACAACTTAGCGGCTACTTCCATTTCCTTACCCCTTAACGCTTGGCTTTCTTGTCAGCCACGTGCCCGCGATAGGTGCGGGTACCGGCGAACTCGCCCAGTTTGTGGCCGACCATGTCTTCGTTCACCAGAACTGGGACATGTTGACGACCGTTGTGTACCGCGATGGTCAGACCGACCATTTGTGGCAGGATCATCGAACGACGCGACCAGGTTTTAACTGGCTTGCGATCATTCTTCTCCACCGCCACTTCGACCTTCTTCAGCAGGTGAAGATCGATAAAAGGACCTTTTTTCAGAGAACGTGGCACTGTCGTATCCCTCTAGTTACTTGCGACGACGGACGATCATGTTGTCGGTACGCTTATTACCACGGGTTTTAGCACCCTTGGTTGGGAAGCCCCATGGCGATACCGGATGACGACCACCGGAGGTACGACCTTCACCACCACCGTGTGGGTGGTCAACCGGGTTCATGGCAACACCACGAACGGTTGGGCGAACGCCGCGCCAGCGTTTGGCACCAGCTTTACCCAGCGAACGCAGGCTGTGCTCGGAGTTCGAGACTTCGCCCAGGGTCGCACGGCACTCAGCCAGGACTTTACGCATTTCACCAGAGCGCAGACGCAGGGTCACGTAGACACCTTCGCGAGCGATCAGCTGAGCCGAAGCACCAGCGGAACGAGCGATCTGTGCACCTTTACCCGGCTTCAGTTCGATGCCGTGGATGGTGCTACCTACTGGAATGTTGCGCAGCTGCAGGGAGTTACCGGCCTTGATTGGGGCCAGTGCACCTGCGATCAGCTGGTCGCCAGCGCTCACGCCTTTAGGGGCGATGATGTAGCGACGCTCACCGTCTGCGTAGCACAGCAGGGCGATGTGAGCAGTACGGTTCGGGTCGTATTCGATACGCTCGACAGTGGCTGGGATGCCATCTTTGTCGTTGCGACGGAAGTCGACCAGACGGTAATGCTGCTTATGACCACCACCAACGTGACGAGTGGTAATGCGGCCATTGTTGTTACGACCACCAGACTTCGATTTTTTCTCGATCAGCGGTGCGTGAGGAGCGCCTTTGTGCAGCTCCTTGTTGACCACCTTGACCACGAAACGGCGGCCAGGGGAAGTCGGTTTGCATTTAACGATTGCCATGATGCACCCCTTCCTTACTCAGCACTGCTGCTGAAATCGAGATCTTGGCCTGGCTGAAGGGAGACGATCGCCTTCTTCCAGTCATTACGCTTGCCCAGACCACGTGCGGTACGCTTGGTTTTACCCAGAACGTTAACAGTCGACACGTTTTCAACTTTTACGTTGAACAGGCCTTCGACAGCTTTCTTGATTTCCAGCTTGGTTGCATCGGTAGCAACCTTGAATACGAACTGGCCTTTTTTCTCAGCCAGAACGGTAGCCTTCTCGGAAACGTGCGGGCCAAGGAGGACTTTGAATACGCGTTCCTGGTTCATCCCAGCAGCTCCTCGAATTTCTTCACGGCCGAGACAGTGATCAACACTTTCTCGTATGCGATCAGACTGACCGGGTCGGAACCTTGTACGTCACGTACATCGACGTGCGGCAGGTTACGAGCAGCCAGGTACAGGTTCTGATCAACAGCGTCGGAAACGATCAAAACATCGCTCAGACCCATGCCGTTCAGCTTGTTCAGCAGATCTTTGGTTTTTGGCGCTTCAACAGCGAAGTCCTGAACCACGACCAGACGGTCGCTACGCACCAGCTCAGCGAGGATGGAGCGCAGTGCTGCGCGGTACATCTTCTTGTTGAGCTTCTGCGAGTGATCTTGAGGGCGAGCTGCGAAGGTTACACCACCGCCACGCCAGATCGGACCACGAGTGGTACCAGCACGAGCACGGCCAGTACCCTTCTGACGCCATGGGCGCTTACCGCCACCAGCCACGTCGGAACGGGTCTTCTGCTGCTTGGTACCCTGACGGCCGCCAGCCATGTAGGCCACGACTGCTTGGTGAACCAGCGTCTCGTTGAATTCGCCACCGAAAGTCAGTTCGGAAACTTCGATCGCCTGAGCGTCATTTACATTAAGTTGCATGTCAGTTTCCCCTTAACCGCGAGCCTTGACAGCTGGACGTACAACCACGTCGCCACCAGTAGCGCCAGGTACGGCACCTTTGATCAGCAGCAGGTTGCGTTCAGCGTCTACGCGAACTACTTCCAGGGACTGAACAGTCACGCGCTCGGCGCCCATGTGACCGGACATTTTCTTGCCCTTGAACACACGACCAGGAGTCTGGCACTGGCCGATGGAACCAGGAACACGGTGCGACACGGAGTTACCGTGGGTGTTGTCCTGACCACGGAAGTTCCAGCGCTTGATGGTACCGGCAAAGCCTTTACCTTTGGACTGACCAGTAACGTCAACCAGCTGGCCTGCAGTGAAGAGTTCAGCTTTGATCAGATCGCCAGCCTGGAAATCGCCTTCTTCAAGACGGAACTCCCAAACACCGCGACCAGCGGCAACGTTGGCCTTGGCGAAGTGGCCTGCCTGAGCGGCAGTCACACGCGAAGCACGACGCTCGCCGACAGTGACTTGCACTGCACGGTAGCCATCGGTTTCTTCAGTTTTGAACTGGGTGACGCGATTCGGCTCGATCTCAATGACCGTGACCGGAATGGAGACACCTTCTTCGGTGAAAATGCGGGTCATACCGCACTTGCGACCGATTACACCAATAGTCATGTTGTAAACCTCATGAGTGTACGGGGCTTTCACCCGCTATGGCCGCCCATTTCAGAGCGTTACACGACTAGACCGAAGTCTTAGCCGAGGCTGATCTGTACTTCCACACCTGCCGCCAGATCAAGCTTCATCAGCGCGTCAACGGTTTTATCCGTTGGCTGGACGATGTCCAGAACACGCTTATGAGTGCGGATCTCGTACTGGTCACGCGCGTCTTTGTTGACGTGCGGGGAAACCAGAACGGTGAAACGCTCTTTGCGGGTAGGCAGTGGAATTGGACCACGCACTTGTGCACCAGTACGTTTCGCGGTTTCCACGATTTCCTGGGTGGATTGGTCGATCAGGCGATGGTCGAAAGCCTTCAACCTGATACGGATTTGCTGATTTTGCATTGGATTTCAGACTCCAGGCTGTTCCCAACGGACGCACCACGCCCGCTAAAAGGAGGCGTGATTCTATAGACGCCCCCATTTAGTGTCAACCCAATAAAAAAAACCCCCGCTGAGCGGGGGTTTTTTCAATCGGTCGAGAGATTACTCGATGATTTTGGCTACGACGCCGGCGCCGACGGTACGACCGCCTTCACGGATAGCGAAGCGCAGACCGTCTTCCATTGCGATGGTCTTGATCAGGGTAACAGTCATCTGAATGTTGTCACCTGGCATTACCATTTCAACGCCTTCCGGCAGTTCGCAGTTACCGGTCACGTCAGTGGTACGGAAGTAGAACTGAGGACGGTAGCCTTTGAAGAACGGAGTGTGACGGCCGCCTTCTTCCTTGGACAGAACGTAGACTTCTGCGGTGAACTTGGTGTGCGGCTTGACCGAACCTGGCTTGACCAGAACCTGGCCACGCTCAACGTCGTCACGCTTGGTACCACGCAGCAGAACGCCGCAGTTCTCGCCAGCACGGCCTTCGTCCAGCAGCTTGCGGAACATCTCAACACCGGTGCAGGTGGTGGTGGTGGTGTCACGCAGACCAACGATTTCCAGCGGATCCTGAACGCGGACGATACCACGCTCGATACGACCGGTAACTACGGTACCACGACCCGAGATCGAGAATACGTCTTCGATTGGCATCAGGAATGGCTGGTCGATGGCACGAACTGGCTCAGGGATGTAGGCATCCAGAGTTTCTACCAGCTTCTTGACAGCGGTAGTGCCCATTTCGTTGTCGTCTTTGCCTTCCAGCGCCATACGAGCCGAACCGATGATGATCGGGGTGTCGTCGCCTGGGAAGTCGTAGGTGGACAGCAGGTCGCGAACTTCCATCTCAACCAGTTCCAGCAGCTCAGCGTCGTCTACCAGGTCAGCCTTGTTCAGGAAGACCACGATGTACGGAACGCCAACCTGACGGGACAGCAGGATGTGCTCACGGGTTTGTGGCATCGGACCATCGGCGGCCGAGCAAACCAGGATCGCGCCGTCCATCTGGGCAGCACCGGTGATCATGTTCTTCACGTAGTCAGCGTGACCTGGGCAGTCAACGTGAGCGTAGTGACGAATGTTCGAGTTGTACTCGACGTGAGCGGTGTTGATGGTAATACCGCGCGCTTTTTCTTCCGGAGCCGAGTCGATCTTGTCGAACTCAACGACTGCCGAACCGAAAACTTCGGAGCAGACGCGAGTCAGAGCTGCGGTCAGAGTGGTCTTACCGTGGTCAACGTGGCCGATGGTGCCGACGTTAACGTGGGGAAGGGAACGATCAAATTTTTCTTTAGCCACGACAGTGAACCTCTTGCCTAAAGGGGATTAGCCTTGTTTTTTAACGAGTGCTTCGACGATGTTCGACGGAGCTTCGGCGTATTTGGAGAATTCCATGGAGTAGCTTGCGCGACCCTGAGACATGGAACGAACGTCGGTTGCATAACCGAACATTTCTCCGAGTGGTACCTCAGCAGTGATTACCTTGCCGGACACCGAGTCTTCATTACCCTGGATCATCCCACGACGACGGCTCAGGTCACCCATCACGTCACCCAGGTAGTCTTCCGGGGTTACAACTTCAACCTTCATGATCGGCTCAAGCACCACGCCACCGCCCTTCTGGGCCAGTTGCTTGGTCGCCATCGAAGCGGCGATCTTGAACGCCATTTCGTTGGAGTCGACGTCGTGGTACGAACCGTCGAACACTGTAGCCTTCAGGCCGAGCAGCGGATAGCCGGCAACAACGCCGTTTTTCATCTGCTCTTCGATACCCTTCTGGATCGGGGCGATGAATTCCTTCGGAATCACACCACCAACGACTTCGTTGGTGAAGACCAGACCTTCGGTGATGTTGCCCTTCTCGTCGACGTCTGGCTCCGAGAAACGGATCCAGCAGTGACCGAACTGACCACGACCACCCGACTGACGAACGAACTTGCCTTCGATCTCGACGTTGGACTTGGTGATCTTCTCGCGGTACGAAACCTGCGGCTTGCCGACGTTGCACTCGACGTTGAATTCGCGCTTCATGCGGTCAACGAGAATGTCCAGGTGCAGCTCACCCATACCGGAGATGATGGTCTGGCCGGTTTCTTCGTCGGTCTTGACGCGGAACGACGGGTCTTCCTGGGCCAGCTTGCCCAGTGCGATACCCATCTTCTCCTGGTCAGCCTTGGTTTTCGGCTCTACGGAGAGCGAAATTACCGGCTCAGGGAAGTCCATACGCTCAAGGATGATCGGCTTGTCGAGGTTGCACAGGGTATCACCGGTGGTGACGTCCTTCATCCCGATCAGAGCAGCGATGTCGCCTGCACGTACTTCCTTGATCTCTTCACGCTGGTTGGCGTGCATCTGCACCATACGGCCAACGCGCTCTTTCTTGCCCTTGACCGAGTTGATGACGGAGTCACCAGAGGTCAGGAAGCCCGAGTAAACGCGGACGAAGGTCAGGGTGCCCACGAACGGGTCGGTAGCGATCTTGAACGCCAGGGCCGAGAACGGCTCGTCGTCGTCAGCAGGACGCTCGTCGTACTGTTCAGGCTTGACTTCATCCTTCGGCACGTCGATCAGATCAGGGTGGATACCCTTGATCGCAGGGATCTCGGTTGGCGCAGGCAGGTAGTCAATGACGGCATCGAGAACCAGGGGAACGCCCTTGTTCTTGAACGAAGAACCGCAGACAGCAGGAACGATCTCGCTCGCCAGGGTACGGGCGCGCAGACCAGCCTTGATGTCTTCGACGGACAGGTCACCTTCTTCAAGGTACTTGTTCATCAGCTCTTCGCTGGCCTCGGCAGCAGCCTCGACCATGTTGCTGCGCCATTCGTTGGCCAGGTCCACCAGCTCGGCAGGAATCTCTTCCTCGCGATAGGTGGTGCCTTTGTCGTCGTCGTTCCAGTAGATGGCTTTCATCTTGATCAGGTCAACCTGACCCTGGAAGTCATCTTCTGCACCGATGGCCAGCTGAACCGGAACCGGGGTGTGACCCAGACGGTTCTTGATCTGACCTACAACGCGCAGGAAGTTGGCACCGGCACGGTCCATCTTGTTCACGTAGACAACACGTGGAACGCCGTACTTGTTGGCCTGACGCCATACGGTTTCGGACTGCGGCTCAACGCCGGAGGTACCGCAGAACACAACGACCGCGCCGTCGAGTACGCGCAGCGAACGCTCTACTTCAATGGTGAAGTCAACGTGGCCGGGGGTATCGATGACGTTTACGCGGTAGTTGTCGTACTGACCACGGGAACCTTTCCAGAAGGTGGTAACGGCAGCGGAGGTAATGGTGATACCCCGCTCCTGCTCCTGCACCATCCAGTCGGTGGTCGCGGCGCCGTCATGCACCTCGCCCATCTTGTGGCTCAGACCTGTGTAGAACAGGATCCGCTCGGTAGTGGTAGTCTTGCCCGCGTCAACGTGGGCACAGATACCGATGTTACGGTAGCGGTTAATTGCTGTAGTACGAGCCATAAAGCCCTCGCGAAATGATTGATGCTTGAATTAGAAGCGGTAGTGCGAGAACGCTTTGTTGGCTTCAGCCATACGGTGCACGTCTTCACGCTTCTTGACTGCAGCACCCTTGCCTTCGGCAGCATCCAGCAGTTCGCCGGCCAGACGCAGAGCCATCGACTTCTCGCCGCGCTTGCGGGCGTAGTCTACGAGCCAGCGCATTGCCAGAGCGTTACGACGGGATGGACGAACTTCAACCGGAACCTGGTAAGTAGCACCGCCTACACGGCGGGACTTGACTTCGACCAGCGGAGCGATGGCGTCGAGAGCTTTCTCGAAGATTTCCAGGGGGTCGCTGTTCTTGCGTGCTTTGACGGTATCCAGGGCACCGTAAACGATGCGCTCGGCTACGGCCTTCTTGCCGCTTTCCATCACGTGGTTCATGAACTTGGCGAGGATCTGGGATCCGTACTTCGGATCGTCAAGGATCTCACGTTTTGCTGCTACACGACGTCTTGGCATGATAAGCCCTCAAACGGTCTTCAGGTTAGCCCGGGACGCGGGTCTTCGACCCCTGCCCGACCTTACTCTTATCGACTCAAAAAAATGGATGTCTGCAAACGGCCGATTACTTCGGACGCTTGGTACCGTATTTCGAACGACCCTGGTTACGGCCTTTGACGCCCGAAGTATCCAGAGAGCCGCGAACGGTGTGGTAACGAACACCTGGCAAGTCTTTTACACGGCCGCCACGGATCAGGACGACGCTGTGCTCTTGCAGGTTGTGGCCTTCACCACCGATGTACGAGGAAACCTCGAAACCGTTGGTCAGACGCACACGGCATACTTTACGCAGTGCCGAGTTAGGTTTTTTCGGCGTGGTGGTGTACACACGGGTGCACACGCCACGACGTTGCGGGCAGTTCTGCAGCGCAGGAACGTCGGACTTCTCGACCGAACGCTTACGCGGCTGACGTACCAGCTGGTTGATAGTTGCCATCTACTAGCTCCACTGATTGTCTTGCGACTCTATTGTCTTGCAAGAAAGCCAAAAATTGGCGAGACGGAGCCTCACCAAATTTAAGGGTACAAAAGTCTAAAGAGGATCTTGCACCCAGTCAAGACAAGGCCCCGGCCCTCCTCGCCCGATCATCGGCAACATTTCATGTCACCGATGCCCGTTCGAGGGTAGCCGGGGCCCCGCCCTGGACTTAGTTACCGCTGGAATTCAGCGCTTCGGTCAGTGCGGCTTCCACCTCACTGGCGCTGACACGCAACGGTTTGTCGGCATCACGGCGACGCTTGCGCTCGCTGTGGTAAGCCAGACCAGTACCGGCTGGGATCAAACGACCCACAACCACGTTCTCCTTCAGGCCGCGCAGGTAGTCGCGCTTGCCGGTTACCGCCGCTTCGGTCAGTACGCGGGTGGTTTCCTGGAAGGAAGCCGCGGAGATGAACGACTCGGTCGACAGCGAGGCCTTGGTGATACCCAGCAGCACACGGGTGAACTTGGAGATGAACTTGTCCTCGCTGGCGAGACGCTCGTTCTCTACCAGTACCTGGGTCAGTTCCATCTGGTCGCCCTTGATGAAGCTGGAATCGCCCGACTCGGAGATCTCGACCTTGCGCAGCATCTGACGCAGGATGGTCTCGATGTGCTTGTCGTTGATCTTCACGCCTTGCAGACGGTAAACGTCCTGGATCTCGTTGACGATGTACTTCGCCAGCGCGCTGACACCCAGCAGACGCAGGATGTCGTGCGGATCGCTCGGGCCGTCGGAGATAACTTCACCGCGGTTTACCTGCTCACCTTCGAACACGTTCAGGTGGCGCCACTTCGGAATCAGCTCTTCGTACGGATCGCTACCGTCGGTCGGAGTGATCACCAGGCGACGCTTGCCCTTGGTCTCTTTACCGAATGCGATGGTGCCGCTGACTTCAGCCAGAATCGAGGCTTCTTTCGGACGACGCGCTTCGAACAGGTCGGCAACGCGCGGCAGACCACCGGTGATGTCACGGGTCTTCGACGTTTCTTGCGGGATACGCGCAATAACGTCACCAACACCGATCTGGGCACCGTCAGCCACACCCACGAGGGCGTTGGCCGGCAGGAAGTACTGGGCAGGTACGTCGGTACCTGGCAGGTACAGATCCTTGCCAGCGGCATCGACCATCTTGATTGCCGGACGGATTTCCTTGCCTGCGGCAGGGCGATCCTTCACGTCCAGTACTTCAATGTTGGTCAAGCCGGTCAGTTCATCGGTCTGACGCTTGATGGTGATGTTTTCTTCCATGCCCACGAAGGTCACGGTACCTTTCAGCTCGGTAACGATCGGGTGGGTGTGCGGGTCCCACTTGGCGACGATGGCGCCAGCTTCGACCTTTTCACCTTCCTTGACCGAAATCACTGCACCGTAAGGCAGCTTGTAGCGCTCACGCTCACGGCCGAATTCGTCGGCAATGGCCAACTCACCGGAACGCGATACGGCAACCAGGTTGCCGTCGGCACGCTCGACCTGCTTCAGGTTGTGCAGACGCACCATACCGCCGTTCTTCACCTGGACGCTGTCGGCAGCCGAAGTACGGCTTGCAGCACCACCGATGTGGAACGTACGCATGGTCAGCTGGGTACCCGGCTCACCGATCGACTGTGCAGCGATAACGCCGACAGCTTCACCGATGTTCACCTGGTGACCGCGAGCCAGGTCACGACCGTAGCACTTGGCGCAGATGCCGTAGCGGGTTTCGCAGCTGATCGGCGAACGCACGATCACTTCGTCGATGCTGTTCAGCTCGATGAACTCGACCCACTGCTCGTCGACCAGGGTACCGGCCGGAACGATCACGTCCTCGGTGCCTGGCTTGAACACGTCGCGGGCGATGACACGACCCAGTACACGCTCACCCAGCGGCTCTACAACGTCGCCGCCTTCGATGTGCGGCGTCATCAGCAGGCCTTGGTCGGTGCCGCAGTCGATCTCGGTAACCACCAGATCCTGGGCAACGTCCACCAGACGACGCGTCAGGTAACCCGAGTTCGCAGTCTTCAAGGCGGTATCCGCCAGACCCTTACGAGCACCGTGGGTCGAGATGAAGTACTGGAGTACGCTCAGACCTTCACGGAAGTTCGCGGTGATCGGCGTCTCGATGATCGAGCCGTCCGGCTTGGCCATCAGGCCACGCATACCAGCCAGCTGACGGATCTGTGCTGCGGAACCCCGCGCACCCGAGTCAGCCATCATGTACATCGAGTTGAAGGACTCTTGCTCGACTTCCTTGCCCTCGCGGTCGATGACCTTCTCTTTCGAGAGGTTGGCCATCATCGCCTTGGACACTTCGTCGTTCGCCTTGGACCACAAGTCGATGACCTTGTTGTACTTCTCGCCCTGGGTTACCAGGCCGGAGGCGTACTGGCTCTCGATTTCCTTCACTTCATCGGTAGCGTTACCGATGATGCGGGCTTTCTCGTCCGGGATAACGAAGTCGTTAACACCGATGGAAACACCGGAAATGGTCGAGTAGGCGAAACCGGTGTACATCAACTGGTCAGCGAAGATGACGGTCTCTTTCAGACCAACCACGCGGTAGCACTGGTTGATCAGCTTGGAGATCGCCTTTTTCTTCATTGGCTGGTTGACCACATCGTACGGCAGGCCTGCCGGTACAACCTGGAACAGCAGCGCACGGCCGACGGTGGTGTCGACGATACGGGTGTTCTTGACCACCGAGCCATCACGCTCTTTCACGGTTTCGTTGATACGAACCTTGATTTTCGCGTGCAGGGCAGCTTCGCCGGCGCGGAATACGCGGTCGACTTCCTGCAGGTCGGCGAATACGCGACCTTCGCCCTTGGCATTGATGGCCTCACGGGTCATGTAGTACAGACCCAGTACAACGTCCTGCGACGGAACGATGATTGGCTCACCGTTGGCTGGCGACAGAATGTTGTTGGTCGACATCATCAGCGCGCGCGCTTCGAGCTGGGCTTCCAGCGTCAGCGGCACGTGAACGGCCATCTGGTCACCGTCGAAGTCGGCGTTGTACGCGGCGCAGACCAGCGGGTGCAGCTGGATGGCTTTACCTTCGATCAGAACCGGTTCAAAGGCCTGGATACCCAGACGGTGCAGGGTTGGCGCACGGTTGAGCAGTACGGGGTGTTCGCGGATCACCTCGGCGAGAACGTCCCATACCTCTGGCAGCTCGCGCTCGACCATCTTCTTGGCAGCCTTGATGGTGGTCGCCAGACCACGCATTTCCAGCTTGCCGAAAATGAACGGCTTGAACAGTTCGAGGGCCATCTTCTTCGGCAGACCGCACTGGTGCAGACGCAGGGTCGGGCCTACGGTAATTACCGAACGGCCGGAGTAGTCCACACGCTTACCGAGCAAGTTCTGACGGAAGCGACCTTGCTTACCTTTGATCATGTCGGCCAGGGACTTCAGCGGACGCTTGTTCGAGCCAGTGATGGCGCGACCGCGACGGCCGTTGTCCAGCAGGGCGTCGACCGCCTCCTGCAGCATGCGCTTTTCGTTGCGCACGATGATGTCCGGCGCCGACAGATCCAGCAGGCGCTTCAGACGGTTGTTACGGTTGATCACCCGACGATACAGGTCGTTCAGGTCGGAGGTCGCGAAGCGGCCACCATCCAGCGGCACCAGCGGACGCAGGTCCGGCGGCAGTACTGGCAGAACGGTCAGCACCATCCACTCAGGCAGGTTGCCCGAGCCCTGGAAAGCTTCCATCAGCTTCAGGCGCTTGGACAGCTTCTTGATCTTGGTTTCCGAGTTGGTCTGCGGAATTTCTTCGCGCAGGCGGCCGATCTCGTGCTCCAGGTCGATAGCGTGCAGCAGTTCGCGGACAGCCTCGGCACCCATGCGGGCGTCGAAGTCGTCACCGAACTCTTCCAGCGCTTCGAAGTACTGCTCGTCGTTCAGCAGCTGGCCCTTTTCCAGGGTGGTCATGCCCGGGTCGATAACGACGTAGCTCTCGAAGTAGAGCACGCGCTCGATGTCACGCAGGGTCATGTCCATCAGCAGGCCGATACGGGACGGCAGCGACTTCAGGAACCAGATGTGAGCGACCGGCGAGGCCAGCTCGATGTGCGCCATGCGCTCACGACGCACTTTGGCCAGGGCAACTTCAACGCCGCACTTCTCGCAGATTACGCCACGGTGCTTGAGGCGCTTGTACTTGCCGCACAGGCACTCGTAGTCCTTGACTGGGCCAAAGATCTTGGCGCAGAACAGGCCGTCACGCTCAGGCTTGAACGTACGGTAGTTGATGGTTTCCGGCTTCTTAACTTCACCGAACGACCACGAACGGATCATTTCAGGCGACGCCAGACCGATGCGGATGGCGTCGAACTCTTCGACTTGACCCTGGTTTTTCAGCAAATTCAGTAGGTCTTTCAAGGCCTTTCCTCCTGGCGGAGCAGGGAGCGGGCATTACCTGCCCCACTCCCCTTCGCGTCACGTGTTATTCGGTTTCCAGATCGATATCGATACCGAGGGAACGGATCTCTTTGATCAACACGTTGAAGGACTCGGGCATGCCCGGCTCCATACGGTGATCGCCATCCACGATGTTCTTGTACATCTTGGTACGGCCGTTCACGTCGTCCGACTTCACTGTGAGCATTTCTTGCAGGGTGTATGCCGCGCCGTATGCTTCCAGCGCCCACACTTCCATCTCCCCGAAACGCTGACCACCGAACTGCGCCTTACCACCCAGCGGCTGCTGGGTAACCAGGCTGTAGGAACCAGTGGAACGCGCGTGCATCTTGTCGTCCACCAAGTGGTTCAGCTTGAGCATGTACATGTAACCAACGGTCACCGGACGCTCGAACTTGTTGCCGGTACGGCCATCGAACAGCACCATCTGGCCGCTTTCTGGCAGGTCTGCCAGTTTCAGCATGGCCTTGATCTCGCGCTCCTTGGCACCATCGAAGACCGGTGTAGCCATAGGCACACCTTTCTTCAGGTTGTGCGCCAGGGCCAGGATCTCGGCGTCGGAGAACTCGTCGAGGTTTTCCTGACGACCACCGATCTCGTTGTAGACCTCGGTCAGGAATACACGCAGCTCAGCGGCTTTGCGCTGCTCTTCGAGCATGCGGTCGATCTTCTCGCCCAGGCCTTTGGCCGCAAGGCCCAGGTGGGTTTCGAGGATCTGACCAACGTTCATACGCGAAGGTACGCCCAGCGGGTTCAGTACGACGTCGACCGGAGTACCGTTGGCGTCGTGCGGCATGTCTTCAACCGGCATGATAACCGAGACAACACCTTTGTTACCGTGACGGCCGGCCATCTTGTCACCCGGCTGGATGCGACGGCGGATTGCCAGGTAAACCTTGACGATCTTCAATACGCCTGGTGCCAGGTCATCGCCCTGCTGCAGCTTGCGCTTCTTGTCTTCGAACTTGTCGTCCAGCAGACGGCGACGGTCAACGATGTACTGCTGAGCCTTTTCCAGCTGCTCGTTCAGTGCATCTTCAGCCATGCGCAGCTTGAACCACTGGCCGTGCTCCAGACCGTCCAGTACTTCGTCGGAGATCACGGTGCCTTTCTTCAGGCCCGCGCCACCGTCGACCACCTGGCCGTTCAGGGCAGAACGCAGACGCTCGAAGGTTGCGCCTTCGACGATGCGGAACTCTTCGTTGAGGTCCTTGCGGATCTCGTCCAGCTGCATCTTCTCGATGGCCAGGGCGCGGCTGTCGCGCTCCACGCCATCACGGGTGAAGACCTGTACGTCGATGACAGTGCCCTTGGTGCCGGTTGGCACGCGCAGGGAAGTGTCCTTAACGTCGCTGGCTTTTTCGCCGAAGATGGCGCGCAGCAGTTTTTCTTCCGGAGTCAGCTGGGTTTCGCCTTTTGGCGTAACTTTACCGACCAGGATGTCACCCGCGCCGACTTCCGCACCCACGTAGACGATACCGGCTTCGTCCAGCTTGTTCAGTGCGGCTTCACCCACGTTCGGGATGTCCGCAGTGATTTCCTCTGGGCCAAGCTTGGTATCACGCGCCACACAGGTCAGTTCCTGAATGTGGATCGTGGTGAAGCGGTCTTCCTGCACCACACGTTCGGACAGGCAGATGGAGTCTTCGAAGTTGAAGCCGTTCCACGCCATGAAGGCGATACGCATGTTCTGACCCAGTGCCAGCTCACCCATGTCGGTGGACGGGCCGTCGGCCATGATGTCGCTGCGCTGAACCTTGTCACCCTTGCTGACCAGCGGACGCTGGTTGATGCAGGTGTTCTGGTTGGAACGGGTGTACTTGGTCAGGTTGTAGATGTCCACACCGGCTTCACCGGTCTCGACTTCATCGTCATTGACCCGAACGACGATACGGCTGGCGTCGACCGAGTCGATCACGCCACCGCGGCGAGCAACCACGCAGACACCGGAGTCACGGGCAACGTTGCGCTCCATGCCGGTACCCACCAGCGGCTTGTCGGCACGCAGGGTCGGTACAGCCTGACGCTGCATGTTCGAACCCATCAGTGCACGGTTGGCGTCGTCGTGCTCGAGGAACGGGATCAGCGAGGCAGCGACGGAAACAACCTGCTTCGGCGAAACGTCCATCAGGGTGACGTCTTCCGGCGCCTTGACGGTGAATTCGTTCAGGTGACGGACCGCTACCAGCTCATCGATCAGCTGCTTCTTGTCGTTCATCGCGGCCGAAGCCTGGGCGATAACGTGATCGGCTTCTTCAATGGCCGACAGGAACACGATGTCGTCGCTGACCACACCTTCTTTCACCACGCGGTACGGGCTTTCCAGGAAGCCGTACTGGTTGGTGCGGGCATAGGCTGCCAGGGAGTTGATCAGACCGATGTTCGGACCTTCAGGGGTCTCGATCGGGCACACACGGCCGTAGTGGGTCGGGTGCACGTCACGGACTTCAAAGCCAGCACGCTCACGGGTCAGACCGCCAGGGCCGAGTGCAGAGACGCGGCGCTTGTGGGTGATCTCGGAGAGCGGGTTGTTCTGGTCCATGAACTGGGACAGCTGGCTGGAACCGAAGAACTCTTTCACCGCCGCCGCAACCGGCTTGGCGTTGATCAGGTCTTGCGGCATCAGGCCTTCGCTTTCCGCCATCGACAGACGTTCCTTGACCGCGCGCTCTACACGCACCAGGCCAACGCGGAACTGGTTCTCGGCCATCTCGCCGACGCAACGAACGCGACGGTTACCCAGGTGGTCGATGTCGTCGACAATGCCTTTGCCGTTACGGATATCGACCAGGGTCTTCAGGACCTCGACGATATCTTCCTTGCTCAGCACACCCGAACCCTCGATCTCGGTACGACCGATACGACGGTTGAACTTCATGCGGCCAACGGCGGACAGATCGTAACGCTCGGCGCTGAAGAACAGGTTGTTGAACAGGGTCTCGGCGGCGTCCTTGGTCGGCGGCTCGCCTGGACGCATCATGCGGTAGATTTCGACCAGGGCTTCCAGCTGGTTGCTGGTGGTGTCGATCTTCAGCGTGTCGGAGATGAACGGACCGCAGTCGATGTCGTTGGTGTACAGGGTCTCGATACGGACAACCTGCGCCTTGGCGACCTTGATCAGCAGCTCGGTGGTCATCTCGGTGTTGCACTCGGCGAGGATCTCACCGGTAGCCGGATGCACGATAGCCTTGGCTGTGGTGCGGCCCAGGACGTATTCCATAGGAACGTCCAGCTGCTTGACGCCGGCCTTTTCGATCTGGTTGATGTGGCGCGCGGTAATACGGCGGCCTTGCTCGACGATGACTTTGCCGGTTTCGTCATGGATGTCCATGACAGCAACTTCACCACGCAGACGCTGTGGCACCAGTTCCAGGCTAAGTTTTTCGCC
This sequence comes from Pseudomonas sp. BJP69, assembly GCF_007633355.1. NCBI lineage: Bacteria > Pseudomonadati > Pseudomonadota > Gammaproteobacteria > Pseudomonadales > Pseudomonadaceae > Pseudomonas > Pseudomonas sp. BJP69. The sequence goes on along the minus strand of NZ_CP041933.1, from coordinate 492,588 downwards.
GGAAATGTGGAACACGTTGGTGGTGTAGAAGGTGTTCAGCACTTCTTCAGTGCTGTAGCCCAGGGCACGCAGCAGCACCGAGGCCGGCAGTTTGCGGCGACGGTCGATACGCACGAACACGCAGTCCTTCGGGTCGAACTCGAAGTCCAGCCAGGAGCCGCGGTAAGGGATGATGCGAGCGGAGTACAGCAGCTTGCCGGAGCTGTGGGTCTTGCCACGGTCGTGGTCGAAGAACACACCAGGCGAACGGTGCAGCTGGGAAACGATCACACGCTCGGTACCGTTGATTACGAAGGTACCGTTTTCAGTCATCAGGGGGATTTCACCCATGTAGACTTCTTGCTCTTTGATGTCCTTGATCGCTTTGTTCGACGATTCCTTGTCGAAGATGATCAGGCGCACCTTGACCCGCAGTGGTACCGCGAAGGTCACACCACGCAGGACACATTCCTTCACATCGAAGGCGGGTTCGCCCAGGCGATAGCCTACGTACTCCAGGGCAGCATTGCCGGAGTAGCTGATGATCGGGAATACCGATTTGAAGGCCGCGTGCAGGCCGACGTCGCGGAAGTTATCCTTGGATGCTCCCGCTTGCAGGAATTCGCGATACGAATCCAGCTGGATGGCCAGGAGGTAAGGCACATCCATGACGTCCGGCAACTTGCTAAAGTCCTTGCGGATACGTTTTTTCTCAGTGTATGAGTAAGCCATCAGCGTTCCCCAGCTTGGTCACCTGCTTGTTTGGCTTCTCCCGGCGGGAGCAGCCAGAAAATCGTGCAAACCCCTTGGTTTGCGCCACCCACATGGGTGTCTTGCAGCTTGTTATCGGGGCCGGCATGACCGGCCACCAATAACGGAAAAAGGCCGGTGGCATAAGCCACCAGCCATCAGCCTTTTGCTCAACGCTCAGGCTGGCATCGCAAGGTCGAGATTACTTCAGCTCGACTTTAGCGCCTGCTTCTTCCAGCTTCTTCTTAGCGTCTTCAGCGGCTTCTTTCGAAACGCCTTCAGCTACAACCTGAGGAGCGCCATCGACTTTCTCTTTGGCTTCTTTCAGGCCCAGACCGGTCAGCTCGCGAACGGCTTTGATCACGTTCACTTTCTTGTCGCCGGCTTCAACCAGAACAACGTTGAACTCGGTCTGCTCTTCAACAACGGCAGCAGCAGCAGCTGGGCCAGCAGCGGCAACAGCAGCGGTAACGCCGAAGGTTTCTTCCATTGCTTTGATCAGCTCAACAACTTCCAGAACGGTTTTCTGGCCGATTGCTTCGATGATTTGTTCGTTAGTCAGGGACATGACTTAAATCCTGTATTGGGGTGACAGCCTACGCAGCCATCAAATTAAACGTATGATTTTGAAAGAATTCGCACGCCTTAGGCGGCGGTAGCTTCTTTCTGGTCGCGAATGGCTGCCAGAGTACGAGCCAGCTTGCTGGTGGCGCCTTGAATAACGCTCATCAGTTTCGCAATAGCTTCGTCGCGGGTCGGCAGGGTAGCCAACACGTCGATCTGGTTCGCTGCAATGAAATTGCCGTCAAACGCAGCTGCCTTGATCTCGAACTTGTCCTGACCCTTGGCGAACTCTTTGAACAGACGAGCAGCAGCGCCCGGGTGTTCGTTGGAGAAAGCAATCAGGGTCGGGCCTTTGAACGCGTCGTTGAGGATCGAAAATTCGGTGCCTTCAACAGCGCGCTTGAGCAGGGTGTTACGTACGACACGTACATAAACGCCAGCTTCGCGGGCCTCTTTACGGAGTCCGGTCATTGCGCCTACAGTCACACCACGGGCATCAGCCACGACAGCGGACAGAGCGACTTTGGCAGCCTCGTTGACTTCAGCGACGATGGCCTTCTTGTCTTCGAGTTTAATTGCCACGGGTTTACTCCTGGTTTTTACCGTTTCATCTGGCCGAAGCCTGATGTCGTTTTGGTGTCTGATTCGGTAACGAATCGGGAGCACCATCTGCGTGGGCTGGGTTTTTAAGGCTTGCGCCGCCTACGGTCTTGGATAGCCCCCGCCAGGCAGGGACCCCAATTTTTGCTGGTGGCGCGACATGTCGCACCACCATGTTCTTACACGTTCAGCGAGCTCTGATCGATGACCAGACCTGGGCCCATGGTGGTGCTCAGGGTAACGCGCTTAACGTAGATACCTTTCGAAGAAGCTGGCTTGATACGCTTCAGGTCAGCGATCAGGGCTTCAACGTTTTCCTTCAGCTTGCCAGCTTCAAAGCCGACCTTGCCAACGGAGGTGTGGATGATACCGTTCTTGTCGGTACGGTAGCGAACCTGACCAGCCTTGGCGTTTTTCACGGCAGTGGCTACGTCTGGAGTCACGGTACCAACTTTCGGGTTAGGCATCAGGCCGCGAGGACCCAGAACCTGACCCAGCTGACCTACAACGCGCATGGCATCAGGCGATGCGATGACGACGTCATAGTTCAGGTCGCCGCCTTTCATTTCGGCAGCCAGATCGTCCATACCTACGCGGTCAGCGCCTGCAGCCAGAGCAGCTTCAGCAGCTGGGCCCTGGGTGAAAACGGCAACGCGAACGGTCTTGCCAGTGCCGTGCGGCAGCACAGTAGCGCTACGTACGACCTGGTCGGATTTACGCGGGTCAACACCGAGGTTTACGGCGATGTCGTAGGACTCGACGAACTTGGCAGCAGGCAGCGAGGCCAGCAGAGTTGCCGCTTCTTCGAAGTTGTAGGCCTTGCCTGCTTCGATTTTCTCGGCGATTGCCTTTTGGCGTTTGGTCAGCTTAGCCATTACACACCCTCCACGTTCAGGCCCATGCTGCGGGCAGAGCCAGCGATGGTGCGTACAGCAGCGTCCAGGTCAGCGGCAGTCAGGTCAGCCTGTTTGGCTTTCGCGATGTCTTCCAGCTGAGCACGGGTAACGGTACCGACTTTAACGGTGTTCGGGCGAGCCGAACCACTGGTCAGGCCAGCAGCTTTCTTCAGCAGAACCGAGGCAGGGGTGCTCTTGGTCTCGAAGGTGAAGCTACGGTCGCTGTAGACAGTGATGATCACTGGAGTCGGCAGGCCGGCTTCTTGACCCTGGGTACGGGCGTTGAAGGCCTTGCAGAATTCCATGATGTTCACACCATGTTGACCCAGTGCTGGACCAACGGGTGGGCTTGGGTTGGCCTGGCCGGCCTTAACTTGCAGCTTGATGTAAGCCTGAATCTTCTTAGCCATGAGCTACTCCAAAATCGGGTACGAACGCCTGCTGGCTCCCCGGATGACTTGCGTTTTATCCCAGTGACGACAAAACCCCGCAGCACACAGGGCTGCGGGGTATGGGATGCTTTGTCCGCCTAGACCTTTTCGACCTGGCTGAACTCGAGCTCCACCGGAGTAGAGCGACCGAAAATGAGCACTGCAACCTGCAGGCGGCTCTTTTCGTAGTTAACCTCTTCGACACTGCCATTGAAGTCAGCGAACGGACCGTCAATGACACGAACCACTTCACCTGGCTCGAACAGCGTCTTCGGCTTCGGCTTGTCGCTACCGTCGGCAACGCGACGCAGGATAGCCTCGGCTTCTTTATCAGTGATCGGCGCAGGCTTATCTGCAGTACCACCGATAAAACCCATCACACGAGGGGTGTCCTTGACCAAGTGCCAAGTCCCTTCGTTCATCTCCATCTGGACCAGTACATAGCCAGGAAAGAATTTGCGCTCACTTTTGCGCTTCTGGCCGTTACGCATTTCGACGACTTCTTCGGTCGGAACCAAGATCTCGCCGAAACCGTCTTCCATGCCAGCCAGCTTGACGCGCTCAATCAGGGAGCGCATTACATGCTTCTCGTAACCCGAGTAAGCATGCACAACATACCAACGCTTAGCCACGGGACACCTTTAGCCAACGATCAGGGAGACCGCCCAGCCGAGCAGGGAGTCGAGCCCCCACAGCAGCAGTGCCATAACCAGCACAACAGCCACGACAATCAGCGTGGTCTGGGTGGTTTCCTGGCGGGTCGGCCACACGACTTTACGAATCTCGGCACGAGCTTCCTTCGCCAACGTAAAGAACGACTTGCCCTTCGCAGTCTGCAGAGCTACAAAGCCCGCGACAGCAGCCAGGACGAGAAGTGCGAGAACGCGATACAGGATTGGGGAGGCGGAGTAATACTGGTTACCCACTACGCCAACAACCACCAAAGCCACTACAGCCAGCCACTTGAACAGATCAAAACGCGATTCTTGGGCTTCAGTTTTGGGGGTCATCGAGGAGGATCCTGTAAGAAGAAAGCCATCACACCGAGGTGAAATGGCAGGTCAGGAGGGAATCGAACCCCCAACCTACGGTTTTGGAGACCGTCGCTCTGCCAATTGAGCTACTGACCTGTAACGCTGTATCAGGCCGGCCATTATACCGGCCTGATCAAGTAAATCAACTACTTATTCAATAATTTTTGCTACGACGCCAGCGCCGACGGTACGACCGCCTTCACGGATAGCGAAGCGCAGACCGTCTTCCATTGCGATGGTCTTGATCAGGGTAACAGTCATCTGAATGTTGTCACCTGGCATTACCATTTCAACGCCTTCCGGCAGTTCGCAGTTACCGGTCACGTCAGTGGTACGGAAGTAGAACTGAGGACGGTAGCCTTTGAAGAACGGAGTGTGACGGCCGCCTTCTTCCTTGGACAGAACGTAGACTTCTGCGGTGAACTTGGTGTGCGGCTTGACCGAACCTGGCTTGACCAGAACCTGGCCACGCTCAACGTCGTCACGCTTGGTACCACGCAGCAGAACGCCGCAGTTCTCGCCAGCACGACCTTCGTCCAGCAGCTTGCGGAACATCTCAACACCGGTGCAGGTGGTGGTGGTGGTGTCACGCAGACCAACGATTTCCAGCGGATCCTGAACGCGGACGATACCACGCTCGATACGACCGGTTACAACGGTACCACGACCCGAGATCGAGAATACGTCTTCGATTGGCATCAGGAATGGCTGGTCGATCGCACGAACTGGCTCAGGGATGTAGGCATCCAGAGTTTCTACCAGCTTCTTGACAGCGGTAGTGCCCATTTCGTTGTCGTCTTTGCCTTCCAGCGCCATACGAGCCGAACCGATGATGATCGGGGTGTCGTCGCCTGGGAAGTCGTAGGTGGACAGCAGGTCGCGAACTTCCATCTCGACCAGCTCCAACAGCTCAGCGTCGTCTACCAGGTCAGCCTTGTTCAGGAAGACCACGATGTACGGAACGCCAACCTGACGGGACAGCAGGATGTGCTCACGGGTTTGTGGCATCGGACCATCGGCGGCCGAGCAAACCAGGATCGCGCCGTCCATCTGGGCAGCACCGGTGATCATGTTCTTCACGTAGTCAGCGTGACCTGGGCAGTCAACGTGAGCGTAGTGACGAATGTTCGAGTTGTACTCGACGTGAGCGGTGTTGATGGTAATACCGCGCGCTTTTTCTTCCGGAGCCGAGTCGATCTTGTCGAACTCAACGACTGCCGAACCGAAAACTTCGGAGCAGACGCGAGTCAGAGCTGCGGTCAGAGTGGTCTTACCGTGGTCAACGTGGCCGATGGTGCCGACGTTAACGTGGGGAAGGGAACGATCAAACTTTTCCTTAGCCATCGATACAACCCTCGCAGAAGAATAGTCTTGCGCTGATAAAACAAAGGCAGATATTTTCATATCTGCCTTGTTTGTATGGAGCTCTTGAGCGGACTTGAACCGCTGACCTCACCCTTACCAAGGGTGTGCTCTACCAACTGAGCTACAAGAGCGAAACACTTTGTGCAAAATCCAGCAAACTTGGAGCGGGTAGCGGGAATCGAACCCGCATCATCAGCTTGGAAGGCTGAGGTTCTACCACTAAACTATACCCGCGGAGCTTGTGGCTCTCGCTAAAACTGGTGGAGGGAGAAGGATTCGAACCTTCGAAGCTCTCGCAACGGATTTACAGTCCGTCCCCTTTGACCGCTCGGGAATCCCTCCAGATGTGGCCGGCATTCTATTTGTCTGCCGTCCTAGTGTCAAGCGTTTTTTCAAATTTTTTCAATCAAATCTGAAACTTAGCTGCTTTGACACCGCTTCCAGCTCTACCACCTAAGTGGTGTTCCCTGTGAAGCGGGCGCCATTCTATCAAGCTATTCGTCAGTTGCAATACCCTGGCAGAAAATAATTTTATGTTTTAAGTCTTTGAAATCATTGGAAAGAGATGAGAGCACCGTTTCATCCAGCAATCGCTCGCTTTCCGGGGCTACCTTGAGCCAACGACCATCGGCACCAGGCAACTGCCCTACCACCGGCACCGTCGCAATATCGAGGCTAAGCAGGCGCTGGCGCAGGGCTTCGAGCTGCGCCTGCACCATTACCCCACCGATTACCAGGCATTCATCCCGGCGCTTTGTGGGTGTTGATACACCCGTTTCACGCAAAAGCCGGATTTCTTGCTGACTCCCCTTGTACAGAGACAAGGGGGCGACTTCCTTGACCTTCAGCGGGGCTTCCTGCTGATGCCACACGTAGTAGAAGACGTTGAGCACCAGTAACAGCAGAAACAACCAACGCATAGGCACCTCAATCCAATGGACAAGCCATGGCCAGCCCCACGAACACCAGGTCGGGCACGACACGCGCCTGGGGCACGGCCTCCCTCACTAGCGGCGCATCGCCCCCAGTGAGGAATACGGTGAAATCTTCACCCCACAGGGCGCGTGCCTGCTCGAGCTGCGTGCGGGCAAAACCCTGCAGCATCAGAACACAACCGCGCTCGACTGCCTCGACGGTTGAGCGCCCTGGCAACAGGCTCGTCAACGCGCGCTCGGCGGAGGCATCGTCATAACGAATGCGCCGGGTGTGGGTGCGCAACTGACTGCGCATCAATGGCATGCCCGGGCAGATATACCCGCCCAGGTGCTCGCCATCCGCAGCCACGAAGTCGGCTTTTGCGGCAGTCCCCAAATCGATGACCAGGCAAGCCCCTTTGGCAACATGAAATGCACCTAACGCGGCCAGCCAGCGATCCATCCCCAAACGCTGGTAATCCTCATAACCGTTGCGCACGCCTGCCATTTCCCGGGCGGGGTGCGCTACCCGGGCCTGAACGGCAAAGGCCTGGGCGATAACCGCGCAAAGCGCATCGGTCTCTTCCTCGCTACGCACACTCACAATGCGACAGCCCGTAAGACGCACCGAGGCGAGTGCGGCCACTTCGGCCACCAATGCCTGATCGGAGTCGACAATCCCGCCGCCCTCGATCACTGCATCGGCGACATGGATGACCCGCCATTTGATAAAGCTGTTTCCGCAATCGAGCTCAAGAATCATCACGCAACCTCAAACTGAGCTCACCACCGCTGAAGCTCTTCTCCACTCCATCCACCTCAAGGCGCAAGCCGCCCTGCCCGTCGACGCCAAGAACAACACCATCAATACGCGTGTTACCGGCAATCAGCGATACACTCCGGCCTTGCCAAAGGTGCGCCTGCTCCCATTCCTCCTGGAATGCAGCGAAACCATAGCGCCGATGACGTGCCAGTTCATGCTGCAAATGCTGGGTGAGCGACGCCACCAGGTGATTCCGGTCTATTGCCCCACCCAGCTCGCGTCGCATCGACGTCCACTGCTGGTCGACCTGCTCGTTCGCCTGCATGTTCACATTGATGCCGACACCCAGCACAACATGGCAGACATCGGCTGGATCTCCCACCAGTTCCAGCAGAATGCCGGTGATCTTCATCCCGCGAACCAGGACATCGTTAGGCCACTTCAGCCCTACATCTTTTACACCAAAGCCCTGCAAGGTGCGCATTACTGCCAACCCTACCACCAGGCTCAAGCCTTCAAGCTGGCGCATGCCGCCGTCAACCCGCAGCACCAGGCTGTAGTACAGGTTCTCGGCAAACGGACTGACCCATTGCCGACCACGTCGGCCACGGCCAGCGCTCTGGCGCTCGGCCAAAACCAAAAAGGGTGCTGCCTGGCCCTCACCCGCCATGCGCAGGCCTTCGGCGTTGGTCGAGTCGATCGTGTCGTGGATGAATACTGGCCACTGCTCGCCTTCGGCGAACCCGGCGATTGCTTGTGCCTCAAGCAACACCAGCGGCGCAGCCAATTGGTAACCACGCCCACGAACTTTGTGAATGGTGAGGTTCAGTTCACTCTCCAGGTGCTGCAGCTGCTTCCAAACGGCGCTACGACTCACCCCGAGGGCCGCCCCCAGAGCTTCTCCGGAATGGAACCGGCCGTCCTTGAGGAGATTCAACAACTTCAGCATGCCAGTCTCGACTTGGAATAAGGCAGGCATGATAGCTATGGGCTGGGGGATTGCATAGGAAAAGGGCCGAATGCCTCGGGCTTAAACGCTCAGCCTGACGATAATGGCGCCGAGGAGCAGGCGCTGTGATGGCACCGGCTGCGCCGGTGTTCGCGGGCGCGCCCGCTCCCACAGGGATTGTTGTGAGGCCAGGAGACTTTTTTGGAGCACAAAGACAAAACCCCTACCTGCATGCGCAGATAGGGGTTTTGCGAAATGAATCTTGACGATGACCTACTCTCACATGGGGAAACCCCACACTACCATCGGCGATGCATCGTTTCACTACTGAGTTCGGGATGGGATCAGGTGGTTCCAATGCTCTATGGTCGTCAAGAAATTCTGTAGCCAGAATGTCCAGATGGACAGCCCAGCGAATCCGGATATGTGATGTTTGTGATGCCTTGCGAACTTTCGGTTCATGTCATCTTCACCACCGCAATCTGCGTCAGCAAATTGCTTGGGTGTTATATGGTCAAGCCTCACGGGCAATTAGTATTGGTTAGCTCAACGCCTCACAGCGCTTACACACCCAACCTATCAACGTCGTAGTCTTCGACGGCCCTTTAGGGGATTCAAGATCCCAGTGAGATCTCATCTTGAGGCAAGTTTCCCGCTTAGATGCTTTCAGCGGTTATCTCTTCCGAACATAGCTACCCGGCAATGCCACTGGCGTGACAACCGGAACACCAGAGGTTCGTCCACTCCGGTCCTCTCGTACTAGGAGCAGCCCCTCTCAAATCTCAAACGTCCACGGCAGATAGGGACCGAACTGTCTCACGACGTTCTAAACCCAGCTCGCGTACCACTTTAAATGGCGAACAGCCATACCCTTGGGACCGGCTTCAGCCCCAGGATGTGATGAGCCGACATCGAGGTGCCAAACACCGCCGTCGATATGAACTCTTGGGCGGTATCAGCCTGTTATCCCCGGAGTACCTTTTATCCGTTGAGCGATGGCCCTTCCATACAGAACCACCGGATCACTAAGACCTACTTTCGTACCTGCTCGACGTGTTTGTCTCGCAGTCAAGCGCGCTTTTGCCTTTATACTCTACGACCGATTTCCGACCGGTCTGAGCGCACCTTCGTACTCCTCCGTTACTCTTTGGGAGGAGACCGCCCCAGTCAAACTACCCACCATACACTGTCCTCGATCCGGATAACGGACCTGAGTTAGAACCTCAAAGTTGCCAGGGTGGTATTTCAAGGATGGCTCCATGAGAACTGGCGTCCCCACTTCAAAGCCTCCCACCTATCCTACACAAGCAAATTCAAAGTCCAGTGCAAAGCTATAGTAAAGGTTCACGGGGTCTTTCCGTCTAGCCGCGGATACACTGCATCTTCACAGCGATTTCAATTTCACTGAGTCTCGGGTGGAGACAGCGCCGCCATCGTTACGCCATTCGTGCAGGTCGGAACTTACCCGACAAGGAATTTCGCTACCTTAGGACCGTTATAGTTACGGCCGCCGTTTACCGGGGCTTCGATCAAGAGCTTCGCTTGCGCTAACCCCATCAATTAACCTTCCGGCACCGGGCAGGCGTCACACCCTATACGTCCACTTTCGTGTTTGCAGAGTGCTGTGTTTTTAATAAACAGTCGCAGCGGCCTGGTATCTTCGACCGGCATGAGCTTACGGAGCAAGTCCTTCACCCTCGCCGGCGCACCTTCTCCCGAAGTTACGGTGCCATTTTGCCTAGTTCCTTCACCCGAGTTCTCTCAAGCGCCTTGGTATTCTCTACCTAACCACCTGTGTCGGTTTGGGGTACGGTTCCCAGTTATCTGAAGCTTAGGAGCTTTTCTTGGAAGCATGGTATCAACCACTTCGTCGCCTAAAGGCAACTCGTCATCAGCTCTCGGCCTTGAAATCCCGGATTTGCCTAAGATTCCAGCCTACCACCTTAAACCTGGACAACCAACGCCAGGCTGGCCTAACCTTCTCCGTCCCTCCATCGCAATAACTGGAAGTACAGGAATATTAACCTGTTTTCCATCGACTACGCTTTTCAGCCTCGCCTTAGGGACCGACTAACCCTGCGTCGATTAACGTTGCGCAGGAAACCTTGGTCTTTCGGCGTGCGAGTTTTTCACTCGCATTGTCGTTACTCATGTCAGCATTCGCACTTCTGATACCTCCAGCAAGCTTCTCAACTCACCTTCACAGGCTTACAGAACGCTCCTCTACCGCATCACCAAAAGGTGATACCCGTAGCTTCGGTGCATGGTTTGAGCCCCGTTACATCTTCCGCGCAGGCCGACTCGACTAGTGAGCTATTACGCTTTCTTTAAAGGGTGGCTGCTTCTAAGCCAACCTCCTAGCTGTCTAAGCCTTCCCACATCGTTTCCCACTTAACCATGACTTTGGGACCTTAGCTGACGGTCTGGGTTGTTTCCCTTTTCACGACGGACGTTAGCACCCGCCGTGTGTCTCCCATGCTCGGCACTTGTAGGTATTCGGAGTTTGCATCGGTTTGGTAAGTCGGGATGACCCCCTAGCCGAAACAGTGCTCTACCCCCTACAGTGATACATGAGGCGCTACCTAAATAGCTTTCGAGGAGAACCAGCTATCTCCGAGCTTGATTAGCCTTTCACTCCGATCCACAGGTCATCCGCTAACTTTTCAACGGTAGTCGGTTCGGTCCTCCAGTCAGTGTTACCTAACCTTCAACCTGCCCATGGATAGATCGCCCGGTTTCGGGTCTATACCCAGCGACTAAACGCCCTATTAAGACTCGCTTTCGCTACGCCTCCCCTATTCGGTTAAGCTCGCCACTGAATATAAGTCGCTGACCCATTATACAAAAGGTACGCAGTCACCTAACAAAGTAGGCTCCCACTGCTTGTACGCATACGGTTTCAGGTTCTATTTCACTCCCCTCTCCGGGGTTCTTTTCGCCTTTCCCTCACGGTACTGGTTCACTATCGGTCAGTCAGTAGTATTTAGCCTTGGAGGATGGTCCCCCCATATTCAGACAAAGTTTCTCGTGCTCCGTCCTACTCGATTTCATTGATAAGAGATTTTCGTGTACGGGGCTATCACCCACTATGGCCGCACTTTCCAGAGCGTTCCACTAATCTCAAATCAACTTAAGGGCTGGTCCCCGTTCGCTCGCCACTACTAAGGGAATCTCGGTTGATTTCTTTTCCTCAGGGTACTTAGATGTTTCAGTTCCCCTGGTTCGCCTCTTGCACCTATGTATTCAGTACAAGATACTCAGCTTATGCTGAGTGGGTTCCCCCATTCAGAGATCTCTGGATCACAGTCTGTTTGCCGACTCCCCAAAGCTTATCGCAGGCTACCACGTCTTTCATCGCCTCTGACTGCCAAGGCATCCACCGTATGCGCTTCTTCACTTGACCATATAACCCCAAGCAATCTGGTTATACTGTGAAGACGACATTCGCCGAAAATTCGCATTTCGCCCAGTTAAGAGCAGAACTCACAAATTTTACCTTAGCCTGATCACACACCAGTGAAAGTGCGTATCAGTCTATATCTATCACATATCCGAATTTTTAAAGAACGATCTGACAAAAGTCAGAAATCAACATTCATCACCGAATGTTCATTTCTAATTTCTGAGCAGGAGCAACATCTACCGCAGAAAGTGGTGGAGCCAAGCGGGATCGAACCGCTGACCTCCTGCGTGCAAGGCAGGCGCTCTCCCAGCTGAGCTATGGCCCCGTATTCTACGGCTGAACCATGTAATGGTAGGTCTGGGCAGATTTGAACTGCCGACCTCACCCTTATCAGGGGTGCGCTCTAACCAACTGAGCTACAGACCTATAACAGGGTTGCGTTACAGCATCGTCTTTTACAATGAATCAAGCAATTCGTGTGGGAGCTCATCAGCAGGCTGATGTCGTCGATTAAGGAGGTGATCCAGCCGCAGGTTCCCCTACGGCTACCTTGTTACGACTTCACCCCAGTCATGAATCACACCGTGGTAACCGTCCTCCCGAAGGTTAGACTAGCTACTTCTGGTGCAACCCACTCCCATGGTGTGACGGGCGGTGTGTACAAGGCCCGGGAACGTATTCACCGCGACATTCTGATTCGCGATTACTAGCGATTCCGACTTCACGCAGTCGAGTTGCAGACTGCGATCCGGACTACGATCGGTTTTGTGAGATTAGCTCCACCTCGCGGCTTGGCAACCCTCTGTACCGACCATTGTAGCACGTGTGTAGCCCAGGCCGTAAGGGCCATGATGACTTGACGTCATCCCCACCTTCCTCCGGTTTGTCACCGGCAGTCTCCTTAGAGTGCCCACCATAACGTGCTGGTAACTAAGGACAAGGGTTGCGCTCGTTACGGGACTTAACCCAACATCTCACGACACGAGCTGACGACAGCCATGCAGCACCTGTGTCAGAGTTCCCGAAGGCACCAATCCATCTCTGGAAAGTTCTCTGCATGTCAAGGCCTGGTAAGGTTCTTCGCGTTGCTTCGAATTAAACCACATGCTCCACCGCTTGTGCGGGCCCCCGTCAATTCATTTGAGTTTTAACCTTGCGGCCGTACTCCCCAGGCGGTCAACTTAATGCGTTAGCTGCGCCACTAAAATCTCAAGGATTCCAACGGCTAGTTGACATCGTTTACGGCGTGGACTACCAGGGTATCTAATCCTGTTTGCTCCCCACGCTTTCGCACCTCAGTGTCAGTATCAGTCCAGGTGGTCGCCTTCGCCACTGGTGTTCCTTCCTATATCTACGCATTTCACCGCTACACAGGAAATTCCACCACCCTCTACCGTACTCTAGCTTGCCAGTTTTGGATGCAGTTCCCAGGTTGAGCCCGGGGCTTTCACATCCAACTTAACAAACCACCTACGCGCGCTTTACGCCCAGTAATTCCGATTAACGCTTGCACCCTCTGTATTACCGCGGCTGCTGGCACAGAGTTAGCCGGTGCTTATTCTGTCGGTAACGTCAAAACAGCAAGGTATTAGCTTACTGCCCTTCCTCCCAACTTAAAGTGCTTTACAATCCGAAGACCTTCTTCACACACGCGGCATGGCTGGATCAGGCTTTCGCCCATTGCCCAATATTCCCCACTGCTGCCTCCCGTAGGAGTCTGGACCGTGTCTCAGTTCCAGTGTGACTGATCATCCTCTCAGACCAGTTACGGATCGTCGCCTTGGTGAGCCATTACCTCACCAACAAGCTAATCCGACCTAGGCTCATCTGATAGCGCAAGGCCCGAAGGTCCCCTGCTTTCTCCCGTAGGACGTATGCGGTATTAGCGTTCCTTTCGAAACGTTGTCCCCCACTACCAGGCAGATTCCTAGGCATTACTCACCCGTCCGCCGCTGAATCAAGGAGCAAGCTCCCGTCATCCGCTCGACTTGCATGTGTTAGGCCTGCCGCCAGCGTTCAATCTGAGCCATGATCAAACTCTTCAGTTCAATACTGCTTGGGTTTTTAAGAAACCCTAAACTTGGCTCAGCAATCTCAAATGACTATGTGATTTCTCGCATGGCCACTTGTGATGCTGATAATCTTTGTGACTATCAGTCCGTACTCACAAGCACCCACACGAATTGCTTGATTCAATTTGTTAAAGAGCGGTTGGTTAAGAGTGTTTCATCTCAACCGAGGCGCGCATTCTACGCTTTCCTCATTTGCTGTCAAGCGTTTATTTTGAAGTTTTTTGCGAGAAACTCGTTTAGCTTCAAACACTTGACTCGCTGCGATCTCTCGTAGCGGGAGGCGAATCATACAGCGTTTAAAAGCGCTGTCAACCATCATCTCAACCGCTTTCGATCATTTGATCGTAGCCCTCACAGCGCCTTCCGAATCGATTAACTCATTGAATTTCAAGGAGTTTGTCGTTCCGTTGTCGCTGGAAGTGGGGCGCATTATAAGGGGATTCGAGAAGGCGTCAACCTTTAATTCAAATAAACTTTCAGGGCGCTTGAAAAGCAAAGCGGGGAGGCCTTTCGGCCTCCCCGCTTCTATATAGGTACACCGCCAGGCAATCACTCAGCCTTCAGCGTAACCCGCCCGAAGGACTTCTTACCCGCCTGGCACACATGCGTAGCACCCAGACCAAACAGGAAATCCTTGTCGACCACCACACCATCCACTTTCACTGCACCAGCACTCAGCAAGTCACGCGCCTGCGCCGAGTTCTTCACCAGGCCAGCACGGTTCAGAACCGCAGCGATAGGCAAGCCTTCCGCCGAAACCACCTCTACCTCCGGCAGGTCTTCAGGCAGCTCGCCTTCTTTCATACGGTTGCCCGCAGCACGGTGTGCATTGGCGGCAGCCTCCTCACCATGGAAACGCGCGACTATCTCTTCCGCCAGCTTGATCTTGATGTCTCGCGGGTTGGCGCCATTGGCCACATCGGCGCGGAACTGCTCAATCTCTTCCATGGAGCGGAAGCTCAGCAGCTCGAAGTAACGCCACATGAGCGTATCCGGGATCGACACCAGCTTGCTGTACATCACGCCCGGCGCTTCCTGGATACCGACATAGTTGCCCAGCGACTTGGACATTTTCTTCACACCGTCCAGCCCTTCGAGCAACGGCATGGTCACGATGTTCTGCGCTTCCTGGCCATAGGCACGCTGCAGTTCGCGCCCCATCAGCAGGTTGAACTTCTGGTCGGTACCACCCAGCTCGACGTCTGCTTTCAGCGCGACCGAATCGTAGCCCTGCACCAGCGGGTAGAGGAACTCGTGAATGGCAATCGGCTGGTTGGTGGTGTAGCGCTTGTCGAATTCATCGCGCTCGAGCATGCGCGCCACCGTGTACTGCGAGGCCAGGCGAATAAAGTCGGCCGGGGTCAGCTTGTCCATCCAGGTGGAGTTGAAGGCGACTTCGGTCTTGGCCGGATCAAGAATCTTGAACACCTGCTGCTTGTAGGTCTCGGCGTTGTCCAGCACCTGCTCACGAGTCAGCGGCGGACGCGTTGCGCTCTTGCCGCTTGGGTCGCCGATCATGCCGGTGAAGTCGCCGATCAGGAAGATGACCTGGTGGCCCAGCTCCTGGAACTGACGCAGCTTGTTGATCAGCACCGTGTGCCCCAGGTGCAGGTCCGGGGCGGTCGGATCGAAGCCGGCCTTGATGCGCAGAGGCTGGCCGCGCTTGAGCTTCTCAACCAGTTCCGACTCGACCAGTACTTCTTCCGCACCGCGCTTGATAAGCGCCAGCTGCTCTTCAACCGACTTCATAGACAAACCCGCAAGGCTCAGATTCAGGGGGAGCCAACCATACAAGATCGGCCGTCAAATACAAGTTTTGCAAAGGAATGTGACCCGGGCACAGGCTTGCGACGTCTACGCGCCCTTGCGTGAAAGTGGATTTGGTTATATTTTATACAGTTATTTCATCTTCATCATGTCATTCATCTATTCCATTTCACCTTTTTCAAAGTCACCTTACCCATGACCAACGAACCGCCTAAAGCGCCACCGCTTTATCCGAAGAGCCACCTGTTGGCCGCCAGCGGCATTGCCGCCCTGCTCAGCCTGGCTTTGCTGGTATTTCCGTCCAGCGAAGTGGAAGCCAAGAAAACCACCCTCAACCTCGAGCTGGAAAGCCCTGCCGAACAATTGAAGGACGAAGCCCGCGCTGCGCCCATGGTGCAGGCACAGGGTGAGCAAGGCTCACCTTTCGCCCAGATAGAAGCAGCCACACCCGAAACCCAGAAAGCCGAGCAGCCAACGCAAGACGCCAAACAGGTCGCCGAAGCCGCCAAGCAACCAGGCCACCGCGAGGTTACCGTAGCGCGCGGCGATACCCTGTCCACGCTGTTTGCCAAGGTCGGCCTGCCAGCCAATGCCGTGCACGACCTGCTGGCCAGCAACAAGCAGGCCAAGCAGTTCACCCAACTCAAGCACGGCCAGGTCCTGCAGTTCGAACTCGACAAGGATGGCCAACTGGCCAGCCTGCACAGCAAGGTCAGCAACCTTGAAACCATCAGCCTGAGCAAAAGCGCCAAAGGCTTTACCTTCAACCGTGAAATCAGCAAGCCGGTGGTGCGTACTGCCTATGCCCACGGGGTCATCAAAAGCTCGCTGTCAGCCTCTGCCCAGCGTGCCGGCCTTTCCCACAGCATGACCATGGACATGGCGCGCGTGCTGGGCTACGACATCGACTTCGCCCAGGATATTCGCCCAGGCGACGAGTTCGACGTGGTCTACGAGCAGAAGGTGATGGATGGCAAGGTCGTCGGCACGGGCAATATCCTTTCGGCGCGCTTCACCAACCGTGGCAAAACCTACACTGCCGTGCGCTACACCAACAAGCAGGGCAACACTACCTACTACACTGCCGACGGCAACAGCCTGCGCAAAGCCTTCATCCGCACCCCGGTGGACTTCGCCCGTATCAGTTCGCGCTTCTCCGCCGGCCGCAAGCACCCGATCCTGAACAAGATTCGCGCGCACAAGGGCGTTGACTACGCAGCCCCACGCGGCACGCCTATCAAGGCAGCAGGCGACGGCCGCATCGAACTGGCCGGGCGCCGCGGCGGCTACGGCAACACCGTGATCATCCAGCACGGTAACCGCTACAAGACGCTGTATGGCCACATGCAGGGCTTTGCCAAAGGCATCAAGACCGGTAGCACCGTCAAGCAGGGCCAGATCATCGGTTACATCGGCACCACTGGCCTTTCCACCGGGCCTCATCTTCACTATGAGTTCCAGGTCAATGGCGTGCATGTCGACCCCCTGAGCCAGAAGGTGCCAATGGCCGACCCGATCGCCAAGAACGAGCGTCAACGCTTCTTGCAGCAGAGCCAGCCACTGATCGCCCGCATGGATCAGGAAAAGGCCACCCTGCTCGCCGCGAACAAGCGCTAAGCCATGGCGCTTTACCTGGGGGTGATGTCCGGTACCAGCCTGGATGGCCTGGACATCGCCTTGGTCGAACAAGGCGAGCAGCTTGAACTGCTCGCCACGCTCTACCTGCCAATGCCCGCCAGCCTGCGCCAGGACTTGCTTGCCCTGTGCAGCAGCGGCCCTGACGAAATCGCCCGGGCAGCATTGGCGGAAAATCACTGGGCCACCCTTGCGGCCGAGGGTATACGCCAGCTGCTCGCTCAGCAGGGCCTGCAGGCTGACGCCATACGCGCCATTGGTAGCCATGGTCAGACGGTCCGTCACGAACCCGCTCGCGGCTTCACCGTACAGATCGGTAACCCCGCGCTGCTCGCCGAGCTTACTGGTATCAGCGTGGTAGCCGACTTCCGCCGCCGCGATGTGGCCGCCGGCGGGCAAGGCGCGCCACTTGTCCCGGCCTTCCACGAAACCCTGTTCAGCCACCTGGGCCAACGGGTAGCGATTCTCAATGTGGGCGGTTTCAGCAACCTCAGCCTGATCGAGCGGGATGCACCGGTGCATGGCTTTGATTGTGGTCCAGGCAATGTTTTGCTGGATGCCTGGGTCGAGCGCAAACGCGGCCAGGCCTACGATGCCGACGGTGCCTGGGCTGCCACCGGCGTGGTGCAGGCCGATTTGCTGCACGCATTGATGAGCGACCCGTTCTTCGCGGGCAGCGGCCCCAAGAGTACCGGCCGTGAGGTGTTCAACCTGCCTTGGCTCGACCGCCACCTCGCCGGCCTGCCCGCCTACCGGGACGAGGATGTGCAGGCGACACTGCTGGAGCTGACCGCACGCAGCATCATCGACTCGCTGGAAAAAGCGCAACAAGGCACCGAAGCGCTGTTGGTCTGCGGTGGAGGCGCCCGCAACGGTGCGCTGATGGCCCGCCTCGGCCAACTGCTGCCCACTGCACGTGTTACAAGCACCAGTGCCCATGGCGTAGACCCTGACTGGGTCGAAGCCATGGCTTTCGCCTGGCTGGCCCATTGCTGCCTGGAGGGCATCGCCGCCAACCGCCCCAGCGTCACTGCCGCCAGGGGCCTGCGCATACTCGGTGCAATCTATCCGGCATAACACCCAGGCCAGAAAGCAAAACGCCGCGCAATTGCGCGGCGTTTTCGTATCGGCCCGAATTCAGATCGAGAACGACGACCCGCAACCGCAGGTGGTGGCGGCATTCGGGTTCTTGATCACAAAGCGCGAACCTTCCAGGCCTTCCTGGTAGTCCACTTCGGCACCGGCCAGGTACTGGAAGCTCATCGGGTCGACCACCAGGGAAACGCCTTCGCGCTCGACGATGGTGTCGTCTTCAGCCACGTCTTCATCGAAGGTGAAGCCGTACTGAAAGCCCGAGCAACCGCCACCGGTCACGAACACCCGCAGCTTCAGACGTTCATTGCCTTCCTCATTGACCAGGTTCTTCACCTTCTGGGCTGCGCCATGGGTGAATTCCAGGCCGGTAGGGGTGAAGGTTTCGACGCTCATGTTGATTCTCCCGGCGCGGTAGCCGCCATATAACTCTCGATGACGCGCATTATCCGCTTTCCCGAGAAAATTGGTCAACAATACGTAAGCCGCAAGCGACAACCTACACGCCGCAAGCTCCACCCGCAGGGGTGTTGCTCGCGGCGTCTGTCACGGCAGCAGGCCTGCGTGGGACAGGCCCATGCGCTCATCCAGTCCAAACAGGATGTTGAGGTTCTGCACTGCCTGCCCCGAAGCCCCCTTCACCAGGTTGTCGATCACCGACAGCACCACTACCAGGTCCCCGCCCTGCGGGCGATGAACGGCAATGCGGCAAACGTTGGCACCGCGCACGCTGCGGGTTTCCGGGTGGCTACCGGCCGGCATCACGTCGACGAACGGCTCATCGGCGTAGCGTTTCTCGAACAACGCCTGCAGGTCGACCGAAGTATCGGCCACGTTCGCGTACAGGGTAGCGTGGATACCACGGATCATCGGTGTCAGGTGCGGCACGAACGTCAGGCCGATGTCCTTGCCGGCCGCCTGGCGCAGGCCCTGGCTGATTTCCGGCAAGTGGCGATGCCCCTTGACGGCATAGGCCTTCATGCTTTCACCGGCTTCGCAGAACAGCGAACCCACTGCCGCACCACGCCCGGCGCCGCTGACACCCGACTTGCAGTCGGCGATCAGCCGCGCGGGGTCGGCCAGACCCGCTTCCAGTAACGGCAGGAAACCGAGCTGGGTGGCGGTCGGGTAGCAACCCGGCACGGCAATCAGGCGCGCCTGGCGAATCTTCTCGCGGTTCACTTCGGGCAGGCCATACACGGCATCCTTGAGCAGTTCAGGCGCGCCATGCGGCTGACCGTACCACTTGCCCCACTCGGTGGCATCCTGCAGACGGAAGTCAGCCGACAGGTCGATCACCTTGGTACCCGCCGCCAGCAATTCGCCGGCCAGTGCGTGGGCAACGCCATGCGGTGTGGCGAAGAACACGACGTCGCAAGCAGCCAGCGCCTTGCTGTCGGGTACGCTGAACGCCAGCCCGTCATAGTGGCCGCGCAGGTTCGGGTACATGTCTGCCACCGCCACGCCCGCCTCCGAGCGCGAAGTGATGACAGCCACTTCGGCCTGTGGATGCTGTGCCAGCAGACGCAACAGTTCGACGCCGGTGTAACCGGTGCCGCCAACAATACCGACCTTGATCATAACGCTTGCCCCTTATCAACGAGCCGTCTGGAAAGCGCACGATAATAGGGGCGCGAGGCGCCTGTAACAACTCTTCGGGTGTCCCTTCCGGCGCCCGACCACTACTATCTGACGACCGTGATTACCTGAAGGAACACCCTCCATGCTTTACCTATGGATCAAAGCGCTGCATATCGTCAGCGTAGTCTGCTGGTTCGCCGGCCTGTTCTATCTGCCGCGGCTGTTCGTGTACCACGCCCAGAGCCAGGACAGCATCAGCCAGGAACGCTTCGTGACCATGGAGCGCAAGCTCTACCGCGGCATCATGAACCCCGCAATGGTCGCCACCTATGTGTTTGGCGCCTGGATGCTCTACCTCAACCCCGGCTGGCTGAGCCAGGGCTGGCTGCATGCCAAGCTGACCCTGGTAATCCTGCTCACCGGCTACCATCACGTGTGTGGCGCCCAGCGCAAACGCTTCGCCAGCGGCACCAACACACGCAGCCACGTCTATTATCGCTGGTTCAACGAAGTGCCCGTGCTCATCCTGCTGGGCATCGTGATTCTGGTGGTGGTCAAGCCGTTCTGACACAGCCACCTCAACTATCAGCAAGCCCAGCCGCGCTGCCAGGCCATTGGCCCCCGGGCCTTGTAGCAAAACGCAGCACCTGGCACGGGCAAGCTGTACACTAGGCGCCCTCTTCCGCCCCCAGGAGCCTTGCATGTCCCGTTACGCCATGATCACTGGTGCTTCCAGCGGCCTGGGCCTGGCCCTGGCGGAAGCGCTGGCACGGCGTGGACGCAACCTGATCCTGGTGGCACGCCAGCGCGAAACGCTGGAACCGGTCGCCCTCGAGCTGACCCAACGCTTTGGCGTAGAGGTACTGTTCCGCGCCTGCGACCTCAGCCAGCCGCTGCGCCTGTCAGGTTTCGTGCTGGAGCTGGAAGAAGGCGAGCGGCGCATCGACCTGCTGGTCAACTGCGCCGGTTTGCGCACCTACGGCCCGTTCCTGGCCCATGAGTGGGCCGACGAGCAAGACCTGCTCGAGGTCAACGTGCTGGCCATGAGCCGGCTATGCCATGCAATCGGCAACCTGATGGCCGTGCAGGGTGGCGGGCAGATCCTCAACGTTGCAGGCCTGGCCGGGGTCGCACCTGGGCCATGGATGGCGGCCTATGCCGCCAGCAAAGCCTACGTGCTGAGCTTTTCCCAGGCACTGCGCGAGGAGCTCAAGCGCGCCGGCATCAAGGTCTCGGTACTGTGCCCCGGCCCGGTACGCTCTGCACGGCGGCGCATCCCCCGCCTGGATGGCAAGCCACGCTGCCTGAGCCCCGAGGAAGTGGCCCTGTACACGGTGCGGGCGCTGGACAAGAACCGCGCCCTGATCATGCCAGGGCGGCGCAACCGCTGGCTGGCCTTCGCCCCCCGTCTGCTGCCACGCTGGCTGGTACACAAACTGGCCGGCGCCATTCACCGCCGCTATTGCCCGGCCGGCATGGAATAGCCACTGGGCGATTGGCGCCTGGCTGAGTACACTCGGCCCGACCTTCACCATGGAGCAGTGCTGTGGACGATCTATTCCTCAAAATCATCAACCGGGAAATTCCGGCGGATATCATCTACGAAGACGACCAGGTCCTGGCGTTCAAGGACATTGCTCCGGCGGCGCCGGTGCATTTCCTGGTCATCCCGAAAAAGCACATTCCTACCCTCAATCACCTCACAGAAGAGGACAAGGCCCTGGCAGGCCACATCCTGTTCACTGCCCAGCGCCTGGCAGTCGAACAAGGCTGCGAGGAAGGCTTCCGCGTGGTAATGAACTGCAACCCCAAAGGCGGCCAGACCGTCTACCACATCCACATGCACGTGCTTGGCCAGCGCCAGATGAACTGGCCGCCGGGCTGATCCACGGCAAGCGACCCCGCCGCTATTGCGGTAAACTGTCGGGCACATTCTTGCGGAGGTGCCCGATGGCTACCGAACGTCACTACTCGCCGCTCGACCGCTTGTTGCTGCAGGCCGATACCGCCATGCGCACCTTGCTGCCCTTCAGCGGCCAACCCGCCCGGCCGTCACCGGCCATCATCCAGCCAGACGCCAACCTGGACGAACAGCAAACCCGCCACATTGCCGGGCTGATGCGCATCAACCATACCGGTGAAGTCTGCGCCCAGGCCCTGTACCAAGGTCAGGCCCTGACGGCCAAGCTGCCCGAAGTGCGCAAGGCCATGGAACATGCCGCCGAGGAAGAAATCGACCACCTGGCGTGGTGCGAGCAACGCATTCGCCAGCTGAACAGCCACCCAAGTGTGCTCAACCCCCTGTTCTATGGCATGTCCTTCGGCATCGGCGCACTGGCCGGGCTGGTCAGCGACAAGGTCAGCTTGGGTTTCGTCGCCGCCACCGAGCACCAGGTATGCAAGCACCTGGACGAACACCTTGAGCAGTTGCCGCAAGAAGACGAAAAGTCCCGCGCCATTCTTGAGCAGATGCGCGTCGACGAAGAGCAGCACGCCGAGTCCGCCCTGGAAGCCGGTGGCTACCGTTTCCCTGCTCCTGTGCGCTTCGGTATGAGCTTGCTGGCCAAGGTCATGACCAAGAGCACCTACCGCATCTGAAGGCTGCCCCATGACGGACCGAATCCACGCCAAGGACCTGGCGCGAGCCGTGCAAGCCGGCGTTCTCCAGCCTGGCCAGGACCAGGCCCTGCTGGCGTTCCTGCGCCAGCAACCGCCAGCACGCGGTACCTTTCAGCTGGCCCATGTCGCCTTCTACTTCGGCGCCATGCTGATCATGGCGGCCATGGGCTGGTTGCTCACCGAGGCCTGGATGAGCATCGGCGACGCCGCACTGCTGGTCATCGCCAGCCTGTACATCGGGCTGATCACCTTATTTGCCCTCAACTTGCAGCGGCGTGCGCAGCCCGTAGCCGCCGGGGTACTGGCCGCCGTCGCGGTCAGTATCGTGCCGCTGGCAGTGTTCGCCATCGAACGCTTGGCGGGTTGGTGGCCAATGGATGACACCCAGGCCAACTACCACCACTACTACACCTACGTGCAAGGCGGCTGGCTGGCGATGGAGGCGGCCACGGTAGTGGCCGGTTTGCTGATGCTGCGGTTGATCCCTTACCCGTTCATCGTCATGCCGATCGCCGTGGCCCTATGGTTCATGTCGATGGACATGACTGAGTGGTTCTTCGGCTCGCCGTTCAGCTGGGCGCAGCGCCGTGAGGTTTCGCTGTGGTTCGGCCTGGGAATGCTGGTGGTGTTCCTGCTGGTGGACGGCCGTACACGCGAGGACTATGCCCGCTGGGGGTACCTGGCAGGACTGGCGGCATTCTGGGGCGGGCTGACGCTACTGGACAGCGGCAGCGAGCTGGGCAAGGCGCTGTACTGCCTGATAAACATTGCGCTGATGGGCATGGCAGTGCTGCTGCGCCGGCCGGTGTTCATGGTGTTCGGCGCGCTGGGGGTTGCGGCCTACCTGGGCTACCTGGCGTATGAGGTATTCGCGCAATCGCTGCTGTTCCCGGTCGTGGTGACACTGATCGGGCTGGGGGTCATCTGGCTGGGGCTGGTCTACCAGAAGCGCCGGGAGCGGTTGAGCCGCGCAATGCGCAGCGGCTTGCCGGCATGGCTTCGCTCTGCATTGCCGGCACTGCGCAACTGATGGTGTCGGGACCGCCTGGCGGCCCCAAAAAACCCGGCTTCAACCCAACTCTACAATCTCGTACCCGTGGGTAATCTCGACCCCGGCACGCTCGAGCATGATCGACGCAGAGCAGTACTTCTCTGCCGACAGCTCTACCGCGCGCTTGACCTGCGCTTCTTTCAGCCCGCGCCCCTTAACGACGAAGTTCATGTGGATCTTGGTGAACACTTTCGGGTCTTCACTGGCGCGCTCGGCTTCCAGAAACGCCTCGCAGCTCTCCACCGCCTGGCGCGACTTCTTCAGAATGCTGACCACGTCAAAGCTGCTGCAGCCACCCAACCCCAACAGCAGCATCTCCATAGGGCGCACACCCAGGTTGCGGCCGCCGGCCTCGGGAGGGCCATCCATCACGACGACATGGCCGCTGCCCGATTCGCCGAGAAACATTGCCTCACCGGCCCACTGGATACGTGCCTTCATCTACCTGGACTCCTGATATTCGGAAAAGGGTGTCAGCTTAGACCTTGTGTGGCTGTGGGAAAAGTACGAGAGGACTCGGTTTAGTACCGAAACATCTTGTAGTGTCTGATAAGCTGGCGCCAAATGACTGGCGCCTGCCGCTGTCGATCTACAAAAATACCCAAGCCTCGTATCGAACAGGACTTCGTGATGGTTGCCTCTGCCCTACCCGCAAAGATCAAGAACATCGACAAGTTGCTGGTGCACTGCCAGCGCCGCCGCTTCACCGCAAAAAGCAACATCATCTGCGCTGGCGACCGGGCCGAAACACTGTCGTTCATCATCAAGGGGTCGGTCACCATCATCATCGAAGACGATGACGGTCATGAAATGATCATCGCCTACCTCAACCCGGGCGATTTCTTTGGCGAGCTGGGGCTGTTCGAGCCCGTTGAGGGTGAGCAGCAGCGCAGCGCCTGGGTACGGGCGAAGACGGAATGCGAAGTGGCCGAGATCAGTTACGAGAAATTTCGCGAAGTGGCGCGCCAGGACCCGGAAATTCTCTACGCCCTGGGCAGCCAGATGGCCCAACGCCTTCGTAATACCACACGCAAGGTCGGCGACCTGGCGTTCTTCGACGTAACCGGCCGCGTCGCCCGCTGCCTGCTGGAGCTGTGCAAGCAGCCCGACGCCATGACCCATCCGGATGGCATGCAGATCAAGATCACCCGCCAGGAAATCGGCCGCATCGTCGGTTGCTCGCGGGAAATGGTCGGCCGCGTGCTCAAAGACCTCGAAGAGCGCAGCCTGGTCCATGTCAAAGGCAAGACCATGGTGGTCTACGGTACCCGCTAATCCCTGGGCAGGTCGGCCAAGACCTTGGCGTAAGCTTGCGAGAGGCGCTGGAACCAGGGCACTGCGGGCGCCACTTCGTGCAAGGCAATGTGTGCGTCGGCGCGGCAACGCTGCTCAAGCGCGCAGCACTCGTTGAAACGGTTGACCGCCGCCACCATCGCCTCACGTTCGTTGTCCAGCAACAACGCGCCGTGCACCAGTACCACCGGGCGTTTGCCGCCCAGGCCCTGGCGCCATCGCTGGGCGGTACCGACCAGCTTGCGGCCGTTGAGGTTGACGTTGTAACGGCCATCGCAGAAGGCGCCGTCGATTTCCCCCACCGACGCTACCCCGCCCCACTCGCGCAACACATCGCACAGTGGCAGGCACAGGCGCTCATAAGCGGTTTCGATACGGCCATGGTCGCCTTCGCTGCGCGGCGCGGCATAGACCAGCGCCACGTTCACGGTGGCATGCGACTGCGGGACCGGCTCACCGCCGGTTTCACGCAGCAATACCGGCCAACCGGCGATCGCCAGTTCTGCGCAGGCTGTTTCGAAATTGGCTAGCCGGCTCATGCGCCGGGGCATCACCAAGGCATGGTCAGTGGGGCGCCAGAACAGCACACCACTCTCACGTTCGCCGCGGCAAACGGCGGCCAGCAGGTCCTGTTCGGCGTGCAAGCCCTGCTCGACAGTCAGGGCCAGGGGTTGATCGCTCATTGCTCCACCTTGGATGTTGTTTTCAAGGGCCTCTTGCCGGGCCCGTAAAAAAGCCGGCAATCACGCCGGCTTCATTGCAATCAGTCCAGTTGCTGAACAGTTTTCTTCACCTGGTCCGGGAAGAACAGCCGCTGCAGCTCCAGCCCAGGTTGTTCGGCGCGCATGAATGCCTCACCCACCAGGAACGAATAAACGTCATTGATCGCCATCAGCTCGACATCGGCCCGGTTCAAGATACCGCTCTCGGTAATTGCCAGGCGATCACGCGGTATGCGCGGCAGCAGGTCGAGGGTGGTTTCCAGGCTGACTTCAAAGGTGTGCAGGTTGCGGTTGTTCACGCCCACCAGCGGTGTATCCAGGGTTTTCAGCGCACGCTCCAGCTCATCGCCATCGTGCACTTCTACCAGTACATCGAGGCCGACGTCATTGGCGGTGGCGGCCAGTTCGGCCATCTTCACGTCATCCAGCGCCGACACGATCAGCAGCACGCAGTCCGCACCCAAGGCCCGCGCCTCGACGATCTGGTACGGGTCGATCATGAAATCCTTGCGGATCACGGGCAGGGAAACCGCCGCACGTGCCTGCTGCAAGTACTCATCGGCACCCAGGAAGTAGTCCACATCGGTCAGCACCGACAGGCAGGTAGCACCGCCCTTCTCATAGCTGACAGCGATTTCCGCCGGCCTGAAGTCTTCACGGATCACGCCCTTGCTGGGCGAGGCCTTCTTGATTTCGGCAATCACCGCAGGCTGCTTGCGCTTGGCCTGCTCGATCAAGGCATTGGCAAAGCCCCGGGGAGCGTCAGCGGCCTTGGCCAGGCCCTCCAGTTCGCGAAGGCTGACCCGCGCGCTGCGCTCGGCCACTTCCTGGAACTTGCGGGCAATGATCTTTTCCAGCACCGTCGGCACGCTCATGCTTCGTTCTCCACCTTGAATACTGCAGTAAATGCACCCAATTCCTGCAGCTTTTCCCAGGCCAGGCCGGTGTGCAGTACGTCATGGGCCAGTTCCACACCGGCTTTCAGGCTCATGGCATGGTCAGCGGCATACAGCGCCGCACCGGCATTGAGCACGATCATCTCGGCAGCTTTCTGGCCGTTTTCAGTCTTGCGCCGGCCCAGTGCATCACGGATCAGTTCCAGTGACGCCTGCGGGCTCTCAACGGCCAGGCCATGCAGGCTCTGGCTTTTCAGGCCGAGGTCTTCCGGCTCGACCCAGTATTCGGTGATCTGGTCGTTCTTCAGCTCGGCCACAAAGGTGGGGGCAGCCAGGCTGAACTCATCCAGGCCATCCTTTGAGTGCACCACCAGCACATGCTTGCTGCCCAGGCGCTGCAGCACCTCGGCCAACGGCCGGCACAGGGCCTGAGCGAACACGCCGACCACCTGGTGTTTCACCCCGGCCGGATTCGTAAGCGGGCCGAGCATGTTGAACAGGGTACGCATACCCAGCTCGCGGCGCGGGCCAGCGGCGTGCTTCATTGCCGAGTGATGGCTTTGCGCGAACATGAAGCCGATCCCCAGGCTGTCTATGCAGCGGCCCACTTGCGTTGGCGTCAGGTTCAGGTAGATGCCGGCAGCTTCCAGCAAGTCGGCACTGCCGCTCTTGCCCGACACCGCGCGGTTGCCATGCTTTGCCACTGGGCAGCCCGCCGCCGCCAGCACGAACGACGAAGCGGTGGAAACGTTGAAGATGTTGGCACCGTCACCGCCGGTACCGACGATATCCACCACACCCTCCAGGCTCTGCAGCTCGACCTTGTCGGCCAGCTCGCGCATCACCGATACCGCGCCCACGATCTCGTCGATGCTCTCGCTTTTCATGCGCATGCCCATCAGGAAGGCGCCGATCTGCGCCTCGCTGCACTGGCCTGTCATGATCTGGCGCATCACATCGCGCATTTCTTCGGTCGAAAGGTCCAGCTGGCCAACGATACGGCTCAGCGCGCTTTTGATGTCCATATTCAATCCTTAGCGGCGGCCGCCGGTCTGCTTGAGGAAGTTGGCGAACAGCTCGTGGCCCTGCTCGGTGAGGATCGACTCAGGGTGGAACTGCACCCCTTCGATGTTCAGCGTTTTGTGTCGCAGGCCCATGATCTCGTCGACCGAACCATCTGCATGGGCCGTCCAGGCGGTCACTTCCAGGCAGTCAGGCAAGGTGTCGCGCTTGACCACCAGCGAGTGGTAGCGGGTCACCGTCAGCGGGTTGTTGAGGCCGGCAAACACGCCGAGGTCGCGGTGGAGTACCGGGCTGGTCTTGCCATGCATCACCTGGCGAGCCCGGACCACGTCACCGCCAAAGGCCTGGCCGATGGACTGGTGGCCCAGGCATACGCCGAGGATCGGCAGCTTGCCGGCGAAATGCAGGATGGCCTCGATGGACACGCCCGCCTCGCTCGGCGTGCACGGGCCAGGGGAGACGACGATCCGCTCGGGGTTCAGGGCTTCGATCTGGGCAATGGTCAGTTCGTCATTGCGAACGACCTTGACCTCGGCACCCAGCTCGCCAAGGTACTGCACAACGTTGTAAGTAAATGAGTCGTAGTTGTCGATCATCAGTAACATGGTGTTAAACCTCTTGAACTTACTGACTTCAAATTCGAACCTCCCTCTGCCCGCCATAGCGGTGGCTGTGCCACTTGAGGGCGAGGAACAGGAAGGCAAACAGGGGCGGGCCGGACTGGCCGGCAGGGGATAAAGTCAGGCGCGCCAACGCCAACGGGCGTGGGCCTTGATTACGCGCATCAAGAGTTTGCTGACGATCAACACAGGGTAGGTCTCGCTCATACGTCACGGCACAGTAGCCTACCGGCGCGGCGGGCGCAATATGCCTGTAAACACGGGGAAACGAATGGACTTGGGAGCGAAGCCCCACGATTTGCTAATGTCGATCAGGTTGTTCTCATAAAAACAAAGAAAAGGATGTTCCGCGATGAGAAAAGCTCCACTTTTACGCTTTGCCTTCGCTTCATTAGCCTTGGCCTGCAGCCAGGCCTTTGCCGCCCCCTCGCCCTATTCCACGCTGATCGTATTCGGCGACAGCCTGGCAGATGCCGGGCAGTTCCCCGACCTGACAGGTGGCACCTCCGGCGCACGCTTCACCAACCGTGAGGCCGATGGCAATTTTGCCCCGGTGTCGCCGATGATCCTCGGTGGCCGTTTGGGCATAGACCCCAATGCGCTGAACCCCTCCACCTCCGTCGGTGTACGCCCCGACGGCAACAACTGGGCGGTAGGGGGCTACACCACGCAACAGATTCTTGATTCGATCACCGAAACCTCCAGAACCGTCATTCCACCCGGCAACCCAGGCGCCGGGACGGTGTTGCGAGAGAAGCCTGGCTACCTGGCCAACGGGCTGCGCGCCGACTCCAATGCCCTGTACTACCTGACCGGCGGCGGCAACGACTTTCTGCAAGGCCTGGTCAACAGCCCGGCCGACGCAATGGCGGCCGGCGCTCGGCTGGCCGCCAGCGCTCAGGCCCTGCAACAGGGCGGCGCACGCTACATCATGGTCTGGCTGCTACCCGACCTTGGTCAAACACCGAACTTCAGCGGCACGCCGCAACAGAACCCGCTGTCGTTGCTGTCCGGGGCGTTCAATCAATCCCTGCTGGGCCAGCTGAGGCAGATCGATGCCCAGGTCATCCCCCTGAACATCCCTGTGTTGCTGAGCGAGGCCTTGGCCAGCCCCAGCCAG
This sequence comes from Pseudomonas sp. BJP69, assembly GCF_007633355.1. Classification (NCBI taxonomy): domain Bacteria; kingdom Pseudomonadati; phylum Pseudomonadota; class Gammaproteobacteria; order Pseudomonadales; family Pseudomonadaceae; genus Pseudomonas; species Pseudomonas sp. BJP69. Next base: position 463,449 of record NZ_CP041933.1, on the reverse strand, counting down.
TTCGGCCTGGCACCTGACCAGAACCTGGTCGGCACTTGCTACAGCGGGCAAGGCTGCGTGGGCAACCCGGTCTATGGCATCGACGGCACCACGCCAGACCCGACCCGGCTACTGTTCAACGATTCGGTGCACCCGACCATCGCCGGCCAGCAACTGATTGCCGACTACGCCTACTCGATCCTGTCCGCGCCCTGGGAACTGTCCCTGCTGCCGGAAATGGCCCACGCCAGTCTGCGTGCCCACCAGGATGAATTGCGCAGCCAATGGCAAACGCCATGGCAGGCGATCGGCCAGTGGCAAGCGTTTGTCAGCAGCGGCGCCCAGGACCTGGACTTCGACAGCCAGGGCAGCGCGGCCAGCGGCGATGGCCGGGGCTACAACCTGACCGTGGGTGGCAGCTACCGCCTGAACGATGCCTGGCGCCTGGGGCTGGCGGGCGGCGTCTACCGGCAGAAACTGGAAGCAGGCACGCAAGATTCGGACTACAAGCTCGACAGCTACCTGGCCAGCGCCTTCGCCCAGTACCGGCAGGACCGCTGGTGGGCCGATGCTGCGCTGACAGCCGGGCACCTGGACTATAGCGACCTCAAGCGCACCTTTGCCCTGGGCGTGAACGACCGTAGCGAAAAGGCCGACACCGACGGTGAAGCCTGGGCGATGTCCGCACGGCTGGGCTACAACCTGGCGGCGGACAGCAGCAACTGGCAACTGGCGCCATTCATCAGCGCCGACTATGCGCGGGTCAAGGTGGACGGCTACGACGAGAAGAGCGGGCGCTCCACAGCCCTGGGTTTCGATGACCAGGAGCGCACGTCTCGCCGCCTGGGCGTGGGGCTGCTGGGCAGCGTGCAGGTGCTGCCCTCTACCCGGCTGTTCGCCGAGGTGGCGCAAGAGCATGAGTTCGAGGATGACCAGCAGGACGTGACCATGCACCTGACCAGCTTGCCGGCGAATGACTTCACCCTGACCGGGTATACGCCACACAGCGACCTGACCCGGGCCAGCCTGGGGGTAAGCCATGAAGTGGTGGCGGGGGTGCATTTGCGCGGCAACTACAATTGGCGCAAGAGTGATGAGCTGACGCAGCAGGGGGTGAGTCTGGGGGTTAGCGTCGATTTCTAGGGCCTGTACCGGCCCCATCGCCGGCAAGCCACAGGTGTCGCATCAGGGCTGATAGGTGTTTGTCACAAGATATGCAGCGCCTGTGAGATCGAGCGCCGCCCGCGCGGCGCATCGCGAGCTACGCTCGCTCCTACGTTTGTTTCGGGCCAATTATTCCTGTGGGATTCGCGCGCGAACGCCTTGGCGCATGCCTCAAAATCGCGTCGTACGAACAAGGCGGCCGCGCGCATCTGGCACAGGGGTTACTGGCCCGAAACAAACGTAGGAGCGAGCGCAGCTCGCGATGCGCCGCGCGGGCGGCGCTCGACCTCACAGGCGCTGAAGATGCTGCGGCCACCCTTGCCAGAAACCATAGAATCTCCCACAGGAATGCCACAAGGTCGGGAACCGAGGATACTCTGTGGGAGCTGGCTTGCCAGCGATGGGCTGCGCAGCAGCCCTGATCAATTCATTTGGCGCAAGTCTGCTCAGCCAAGGCCACCGCACGGAACATCGCCCGGCGCTTGTTGATGGTTTCTTCCCACTCCAGCGCCGGCACCGAGTCGGCAACGATACCGCCACCTGCCTGCACATGCAGCTCGCCGTCCTTGATCACCGCCGTACGAATGGCAATGGCGGTATCCATGTTGCCATTCCAGGCGAAGTACCCCACGGCACCGCCATATACACCACGCTTGACCGGCTCCAGTTCGTCGATGATCTCCATTGCACGGATCTTCGGCGCCCCCGAAAGGGTACCGGCCGGCAGGATCGCGCGCAGTGCATCCATCGCCGTCAGCCCTTCGCGCAAGTGGCCGGTGACGTTGGAGACAATGTGCATGACGTTGGAGTAGCGCTCGATCACCATCTTCTCGGTCAGGCGTACGCTGCCCGTGGAGGACACCCGGCCGACATCGTTGCGGCCCAGGTCGATCAGCATCAGGTGCTCGGCGATCTCTTTGTCGTCCGACAGCAGGTCGTCTTCCAGCGCACGGTCGGCCTCTTCGGTTGCGCCACGCGGGCGGGTACCGGCAATCGGGCGCACGGTGACCAGGTTGTCCTCGACCCGCACCAGCACCTCTGGCGAGCTGCCAACCACGTGGAAGTCGCCAAAATTGAAGAAGTACATGTAAGGCGTCGGGTTGAAGCAGCGCAACGCGCGGTAGAGGTCGATTGGCGCAGCCTTGAAGTCGATCGACATACGTTGTGACGGCACCACCTGCATGCAGTCGCCAGCCAGAATGTATTCCTTGATGCGGCCAACGGCGCTTTCGTAGTCCTCACGGGTGTAGCTGGAGCGGAATGCCGGCTCGGCAGCCTGCGGGCCACTCAGGTCCAGGCCTCGGCGGGGGGTAATAGGCTGGCGCAGGGTTTCCAGCAAGCCTTGCAGGCGCGCCTGGCCTTGCTCGAAAGCCTGATCTTGCGCAGGGTCTACCAGCACGATGGCGTGCATCTTGCCGGCCAGGTTGTCGAATACCACGACCGCGTCCGAGACCATCAGCAGAATGTCGGGCACACCCAGCGGGTCTGGGTTCGGGCTGGCCCCCAGGCGCTTTTCCACATAGCGCACGCAGTCGTAGCCAAAGTAACCGACCAGGCCACCATTGAAACGTGGCAGGCCGGGAATGTCAGCGACCTTGTAGCGCTCCTTGAACGTCTCGACAAAGGCCAGCGGGTCTTCGACATCGTGGCGTTCAACCTCGACACCGTCCTGCAGGATGCTGACGTGATAGCCGTGCACCCGCATCACCGTCCTCGAGGGCAGGCCGATCATCGAGTAACGGCCCCATTTCTCGCCGCCCTGCACCGATTCGAGCAGGTACGAGTTGGCCTGGTCGGCCAGCTTCAGGTAGATCGACAGCGGCGTATCGAAGTCGGCCAGGGTTTCGCAGGCCAGGGGAATGCGGTTATAGCCGGCAGCAGCCAGGCGCAGGAATTCTTCGTGGTTCATGAGTAGCCTCGTGGCAAGCAGCAATGGGTCAGGCAAACGGACGGGCCGGCACGTGCCGGCAGGCTGAAGTCAGGCGCGCCAACGCCAACGGGCCAAGGCCTTGATGACTTTCATCCAGAATTTGCCAGTAACCGCCACGGTGGACTCTCTGTCTGCTGAGGCTTGAAGGTCCGCCAACGTTATCCCAGTGGCCGGGTCTGCGCAACCGGGCAGCAATGCACGCAAATCGTCGATCACCAGGCTTGGTGACTCGTCCTTGATGGGCCGGCCATGGTTGTAGCCGTAGGTCAGCCCCACGCACTGCACCCCGGCCGCCTTGGCCGCCTGCACGTCGCTGCGCGAGTCGCCGACAAACAGCGACTGTTGCGGGCTCACGCCCGCCATTTGCATGACGAACAGCAGCGCCGCCGGGTCGGGCTTTTTCTGTGGCAGGGTGTCACCGCCGATGATCCAGCGGAAATACCGGCCGATCTTCATCTGGTCCAGCAAGGGCGCGACGAAGCGCTCCGGCTTGTTGGTGATCAAGGCCATTTCCACGCCCTGCTTGTGCAGCCAGCGCAGGGTGTCCTTGACCCCGGGGTAAACCACGGTGAGCTCATGGCTTTCGGCATAGGCTTCCATGAACAGCGCCAAGCCCTGTTCAGCCAGCGCATCGTCCACGGTTTCATGCTCGATGCCACCGGCCAGGGCGCGGCGCACGAGCACCTGGGCGCCATTGCCGACCCATTGGCGTACCGCCTCAAGGCCAGCAGGCGGGCGCCCCAGTTCGAGCAGCATGCGGTCCACGGCGGCGGCCAGGTCTGGCACGGAATCGATCAGGGTACCGTCCAGATCGAACATCACCAGCCTGGGGAGCGTCCCCGGAAACAGCTGCTCGAAGCCACTCATGGGCGAGCCTGGGCCAGTTCGGCGCGCATTTTGGCGATGACTTCCTGGTAGTCCGGGGCATTGAAGATCGCCGAGCCGGCCACGAACGTGTCGGCGCCAGCGGCAGCGATCTCGCGGATGTTGTTGACGTTGACGCCACCGTCGATTTCCAGGCGGATATCCCGGCCACTGGCGTCGATCAACGTACGCGCTTCACGCAACTTGTCGAGTGTGCCAGGGATGAACTTCTGCCCGCCGAAACCCGGGTTGACGCTCATCAGCAGCACCATGTCGATCTTGTCCATGACGTACTTCAGGGCGTCCAGGCTGGTGGCCGGGTTGAACACCAGCCCGGCCTTGCAGCCGCCGTCCTTGATCAGTTGCAGCGAACGGTCGATGTGCTGCGAAGCTTCCGGGTGGAAGGTGATGTAGGTGGCGCCGGCTTCGATGAAGTCGCCGATGATGCGATCGACCGGGCTGACCATCAGGTGCACATCGATCGGGGCGGTGACGCCATACTTGCGCAGGGCAGTGCACACCATCGGGCCGATGGTCAGGTTGGGAACGTAGTGGTTGTCCATGACATCGAAGTGGACGATGTCGGCACCCGCCGCCAGTACCTTGTCGACATCCTCGCCCAAGCGGGCGAAATCGGCAGAAAGAATGGAGGGGGCAATAGCGTAGGGCTGCATGGCGCACCTGTTGGCAGAATCACGGTGGCGCGCATTGTAACTCAGGGAAAGGGGTGAAGGCTGATTGGTATCAATGGGTGTCGACCAGTGACCAAAAGCCTTGTAGTGCCTGTACGGGCCCTATCGCCGGCAAGCCGGCTCCCACATGGGATCTCCACAGGTTTCTGCATCGCATGACTCTTGTGCAGAACGCTGTGGGAGCCGGCTTGCCGGCGATAGGGCCCGTACAGCTACTGGAAAATCAGGCAGGCTGCTGGGTTCTCAGCTTCTCGCTACGCCCGCGCAGCCACTCCAGGGTCAGCAGCAAGATCACCGAAAACGCAATCAGCAATGTCGCCGCGGCAGCGATGGTCGGGCTCAGGTTCTCGCGAATACCGCTGAACATCTGCCGCGGCAGGGTCGCCTGCTCCGGGCCGGCGAGGAACAGGGTCACAACGACCTCATCGAACGACGTGGCAAAGGCGAACAGCGCCCCCGAAATCACCCCGGGGGCGATCAGCGGCAGGGTCACCCGGCGGAAGGTCAGCAGGGGCGAAGCGCCCAGGCTGGCTGCCGCGCGCACCAGGTTGTAGTTGAAGCCCTGCAAGGTTGCCGACACCGTGATGATGACGAACGGCACGCCCAGCACCGCATGCACCAGAATCAGCGAGGTGAAGCTGTTGCCCATGCCCAGCGGGGCAAAGAACAGGTAGCTGGCCACCCCAATGATCACCACCGGCACCACCATCGGCGAAATCACCAGTGCCATCACCAGCGACTTGCCGGGAAAGTCGCCGCGGGTCAGGCCGATGGCTGCCAACGTGCCGAACACCATGGCCAGCACCGTGGCCGCAGGGGCAACGATGATGCTGTTCTTCAGCGCCCGCATCCATTCGGCCGAGTTGAAGAAGTCCTGGTACCACTGCAGCGAGAAGCCCTGCAGCGGGTACACCAGGAAGCTGCCACTGTTGAACGACAAGGGCACGATCACCAGCACCGGCAAGATCAGGAACAGCAGGATCAGGCCGCAAAGAATGCGCAGGCTGTAGAACCACACCCGCTCCACGGGCGACATGTAAGGGCTCAGCATGACAAGGCTCCTCAGCTCAGGCGCAGGCGGCTGGCGCCGACCAGCCAGCTATAGATCAGGTACAGCAGCACGGTCGCCAGCAGCAACAGCCCGCCCAGTGCGGTGGCCATGCCCCAGTTGATGCTGGTGTTGGTATAGAAGGCCACGAAGTAGCTGACCATCTGGTCGTTCGGGCTACCCAGCAGTGCCGGGGTGATGTAGTAACCAATGGCCAGGATGAATACCAGCAGGCACCCGGCGCCGACACCGGCATAGGTCTGGGGGAAGTACACCCGCCAGAAACTGGCGAACGGGTGGCAACCCAGCGAAATCGCCGCACGCATGTAGCTTGGCGAAATGCCTTTCATCACGCTGTACAGCGGCAGGATCATGAACGGCAGCAGAATGTGCACCATCGAGATGTACACGCCGGTGCGGTTGAACACCAGTTCCAGCGGCTGGTCGATGATGCCCATGGCCATCAGCGCACTGTTGATCAGCCCGCCCGACTGCAGCAGTACGATCCACGCTGCCACCCGCACCAGGATCGAGGTCCAGAACGGCAGCAACACCAGAATCATCAACAGGTTGCTCTGCCGGGTCGGCAGGTTGGCCAGCAGGTACGCCAGCGGGTAGGCCAGCACCAGGCAGATGGCGGTGATCACCACGCCCATCCACAGGGTGCGGGCAAAGATATCCAGGTAAATGGCCTGGTCCGGGGTAGCCTTGGCCAGTTCGCCAAGGTCATCGATACGGTGGTCCAGCGAAGCCAGCAGGTAGAACGGGGTCAGCGTGCTGGTGTTGCGGCGGATCGCCTGCCAGTAGGCCGGGTCGCCCCAACGTTCGTCCAGGGCCTGCAGGGCATCCTTGTAAGAGGCGGGCTCGCTCTTGAACGGCAATGCGCGCGCCGTCTTGGCCAGCAGGCTGCGGTAGCCGGCCAGTTCCATGTTCAGGCGTTTGGACAGGTCGCCCAGGGTCTGGTTCTTGCGCGACTCGGCCAGGTCCTGGCTCAGCGCCTTGTACACGTCCTCGCCAGGCAGGCTCTTGCCGTCCCACTGGCTGATGACGTCGACCGTGCGCGGCAGGCCACCGACCACCTCCGGGTTGCCGACGCTCTTGTACAGCAGCGCCGCGATCGGCACCAGGAACACCAGCAGAAGGAACAGCGCCAGCGGCGCGATCAGCGCTTGCGCCTTCCAGCGGTTGACCCGCTCGGCATGCTTGAGGCGCTGCTTCAGACTTTGACCTGCGCCTTCTTTGAGTGGCACTGCAATGGCCATGGCAAACTCCGCGATACGAACTGAAATTGGGGCCGCATGGCGGCCCCTTGCGCTGGTCGGTTACTTCTTCGCCGCCCAGGCGTTGAAGCGTTGCTCCAGCTGCTCGCTGTTGTCGGCCCAGAAGGCCACGTCGATCTGCACCTGGTTGGCAATGTTCTCAGGCGTGGTCGGCATGTCTTTCTTCACCTCGTCCGACAGCAGGCTCACTGCCTTGGAATTGGCCGGGCCGTAGGCGATGTTCTCGGAGTAGATCTTCTGCTGCTCAGGCTGCACGCTGAAGGCGATGAATTTCTTCGCCTGGTCGGCATCCTTGGCACCTTTCGGGATGGCCCAGGCATCGAAGTCATAGATGCCGCCATTCCACACTACCTTGAGGTTGCTCTCCTTCTGCACCGCCGCGATGCGGCCGTTATAGGCCGAGCTCATGACCACGTCACCCGAGGCCAGGTACTGAGGTGGCTGGGCACCCGCTTCCCACCACTGGATGCTTGGCTTGAGTTCGTCGAGCTTCTTGAAGGCGCGGTCCACGCCCTCTTTGGTACCCAGCACCTGGTAAACGTCCTTGGGCGCCACGCCGTCGGCCATCAGGGCGAATTCCAGGGTGTACTTGGCGCCCTTGCGCAAGCCGCGCTTGCCAGGGAATTTCTTGGTGTCCCAGAAGTCGGCCCAGCTGGTCGGTGCGGTCTTGAGCTTGTCCGCGTTGTAGGCCAATACCGTGGACCAGACGAAGAAGCCCACGCCACAAGGCTGGATGGCGCCCGGCACGTAATCGGCTTCGTTGCCGAACAGGGCGGGGTCGAGCTCTTCGAACATGCCCTCGTCACAGCCGCGGGCCAGCTCTGGCGACTCTACCTCCACCAGGTTCCACGACACGCTCTTGGTATCGACCATGGCTTTGACCTTGGCCATTTCGCCGTTGTACTCGCCTGCGACGATCTTGCCATGCCCGGCCTTTTCCCACGGCTCGTAGAACGCCTTGACCTGGGCGGCCTTGTTGGCACCGCCGAACGAGACCACGGTGAGGTCTGCGGCCATGGCCTGGCCGGCGGTGAACAGCCCCAGGGCCAGGGCGGTCAGTTTCAACTGCTTGCGCATTCTTGTTCTCTCCACAGTACAGGGTTGGTGAAGCAATCCATCAATGGGCTTCGGCAATCGGATCGAGCGCGCGGGCGTGCTCCACCTCCCAGCCCAGCGGTACCACATCGCCCACGGCCAGGGCCGGGTCGAGCTCGGCAATGGGCTGTTTCACGAAGAAATCGCCCTTGCCGCAAACTTCCAGGCGCACCCGCACGTGGTCGCCCAGGTAGATGAATTCCGCCACCCGGCCCGAGAAGCGGTTCGCGCAGCGTTCACTGTGGCCGTTCAGGCGTACCCGCTCGGGGCGGATGGACAGGGTGACCGGTTCGCCGGCCTGGCCGACATTCACTGCCAGTGCCTCGATCCGCTCGCCGCGCGGCAGCTGCACCTGGCAGCGCTTGCCGTCGCTGGCCAGCAGCGTGCCGTTGAGGCGGTTGTTCTCGCCGATGAAATTGGCGACGAAGGTGTTGCAGGGTTCCTCGTACAGCGTGCGCGGGTCGGCGATCTGCTGGATCTCACCCTGGTGGAATACCGCCACCCGGTCAGACATGGTCAGCGCTTCACCCTGGTCGTGGGTCACGTACACCACGGTCACCCCCAGGCGCTGGTGAATGTGCTTGATCTCCATCTGCATGTGCTCACGCAGCTGTTTGTCCAGTGCCCCGAGCGGCTCGTCCATCAGCACCAACTGGGGCTCGAACACCAGCGCCCGGGCCAACGCCACGCGCTGTTGCTGGCCGCCAGAAAGCTGGCCGGGGTAGCGCTTGGCAAAGGCATCCAGTTGCACCATGTTCAGCACGCGCTTGACCCGTTCGCTGATATCGGTCTTGCTCAAATTGCGCACGGTCAGCGGGAAGGCCAGGTTTTCCGCAACCGTCATGTGCGGGAACAGCGCATAGTTCTGGAACACCATGCCGATATCACGCTTGTGCGGCGGGACATTGTTGATCGAGCGCCCGGCCAGGTGGATTTCCCCGGCGGTGGGGGTTTCGAACCCTGCCAGCATCATCAGGCTGGTGGTCTTGCCCGAACCAGAAGGGCCAAGCAGGGTGAGGAATTCGCCCTTGCGGATATCCAGGTTAAGGTCTTTGACGATCAGCGACTCGCCGTCGTAGCTCTTCTGCACACCACGGAAGCTGACCAGCGTTTCGCTGGTTGCAGCGTTCGACTTCGCCTCGCTCATGCCTGCACCTTCTTGTTGGATGACTGCGTGGGCAAAGCGTAAAAGAGGCGCAAGCGCCGGAAAATCGGGGGTGCGGAGAGAATGCCATCATCCGGATGGAAGATTTGATGTAGGGATTGCCCTACAAGGATGGCGCGTTCAGAACAGCCTTGCCCCTGGGGGGCTGCCTTGTGTCGCGATGGTGCGCGCAGCGGCCCCAGAATTCCCGCTGCACCGCAGATACCGCCGGGGTCGCAATCAGACCAGCTTGTGCTCCATGGCGTACTTCACAAGCTCCGCCAGCGAGTTCACCTTCAGCTTCTGCATCAGCCGCGCCTTGTGTGTACTGATGGTCTTGCTCGACAGCGCCAGTTGCTGGGCAATGTCATTGACGTTGGCGCCCTGGGCCAGGCGCTCGAACACGGAAAACTCCCGCTCCGAGAGCAGGGTGTGCAACGGCCGCGACTCGGTCAGGCCCACTTCGAACACCATGCGGTCAGCCAACGCCGGGTCGATATAGCGCCCGCCAGCAGCCACCCGGCGAATCGCCGTCAGCAGTAGCGCCGGGTCACTGTCCTTGGTGGCATACCCCGCCGCACCGGCCTTCAGCGCCCGCGCGGCCATTTGCGCCTCGTCATGCATCGACAGCATCAGGATCGCCGGCGCGTCGAGCAGCGCGCGAATCCGCGGGATCGCCTCCAGCCCGCTCACGCCCGGCATCGAGATATCCAGCAGCACCACTTCGCACGGCGTATGCCGCAGGGTCTCGAGCAACTGCTCGCCATTCCCGGCCTCCCCCACCACCTGCATGTCCTTGGCTAGGCCAATCAACTGCTTGATGCCTTCACGGACAATGGTGTGGTCTTCGGCTACCAGCACTCGAATCACGTTTGCTCTCCTACTCCAACGGTATGGCCACGCTCAGGCTGGTGCCCTCGCCCGGCTGACTGTCCAGCACCATGCTGCCGCCCAACATCAGTACCCGCTCGCGTACGCCGACCAGGCCAAACGAGGTGGGCCGGGGCTGCTCACGGCAAAAGCCCTGGCCATCATCACTGACTGTCAGGCGTAACTGCCCGCCCTGATGAACCAGCTCGATTTCCACGCTGTGCGCCTGCGCATGGCGCATCACATTGGTCAACGCCTCCTGCAGAATGCGGAACAGCCCGGTGGCCTTGGCGTCACTCAATGCTGGCAGATTATCCGGTACCTGCACCAGGCAGGGTATTTGCGTACGGGCTTCGAAGCGCCTGGCCTGCCACTCGATGGCCGAGGCGATGCCCGCGTCGAGAATCGGCGGGCGCAGGGCAGTGGCCACATCACGCACCAACTGGAACAACTGGGCGATCAAGCGCTTCATGCTGGCCAGGCGCTCGTTAAGCCCCGGGTCGAGCTCGGCAAACGCCAGCTCGCACATCGACACTTCCAGCTTGAGCACGGTCAGCATCTGCCCCAGCTCATCATGCACTTCGCGGGCGATGCGGGCCTTCTCTTCCTCACGCACGCTTTCCAGGTGGGCCGACAGCTCGCGCAGCTGCTCCTGGGACTTGGCCAGCGCCAGTTCGGCGCGCTTGCCCTGGGTGATATCCCACACCACGCCGTCCCATACCACCTGACCGTTGCCCAGGTGTCGGGTACTGGCCTTGATGTCAGCCCAGCGCTGTTCACCCTGGCGGGTGAGAATACGCCCCTGCCAGGACCAGTCCTGGTCGCTGGCCAGGGCCAGGTCCTGGACCCGGTGGTAATCGGCGCGGTCATCGGGGTGTACCAGGTTGCGCAGGCCCATTTGCGGGTGCTGGATCTCGCTGGGCGCATACCCGACCAAGGCCTCGCTGCCTTCACTGATATAGGGGAACTCCAGCTCGCCCTCGGCCGGGTCCCGCTCCAGGCGGAACACCAGCCCCGGCACGTTGCCGGCAATGCCCTTCAGCCGCGCCTCGCTTTCGCGTAAAGCCGCCAAGGCCCGGTGCCGTTCGGTAACGTCGGCCAGGTACACCACCAGGTACTCCGAGTCGCGAAAGCGCAAGAAGCTCAACGACAGCTCGACCGGCAGCAAGCTGTGGTCCGCGCGCTTGCACTGCGCCTCGAACTGGCCGACACCGCCAGCCCCGGCGCGGGCGCCTTTCCACAGCTCCAGCCAGCGGTCCATGCTCAGGCTCGGCTCGAAGTCGCTCAGCGGCCGCTCCAGAAGCTCGCCTTCGGCATAACCGAGCATGCGTTCAGCGGCGTGGTTGGCGTACCGGACATGGCTGTCCCAGTTGACCCACAGAATACCCACCGTACTCTGGTCAATCGCGAACTGGCTCAGGCGCAGGGCCTCTTCACGCACCTGGCGCTCCACCAGGCTTTCCCGCGCAGCCAGCAGGCTGCGCTCCAGCTGGCGCTGTTGCCGGCGTTGCCACACCAGGGTAGCCAGGGCGCACAGCAGCAGCAGGCCGAACAGCAACGCCAGGTTCTGCCAGAAACCGGGCGACTCGCTCAGGCGCGGGTACTTGGGCTGCAACCAGCGCTGGTGCAGTTGCTCCAGCTCCTTGGCAGGCAGGGCCTGCAAGCCTTGTTCGAGCACATCGGCCAACACCGGCCAGTCACGCCGCGAGCCCAGCCGCAGCAACTGCGGCAGGCCAATATCGCCCACCACGGCCAGCTCACCGAACTCGCTCTCGCGTGACAGGCGGCTGAGTTGCGCCTCGTCCAGCACGGCGAAACTGGCCTGGCCGCCCACCACCAGCTGCAAGGCCTCGCGCTCGCTGGGCACCCCCTGCAGGTTCAGGTTGCTGTAGTTACCGCGCAAGTACTCTGCCAGTTGGCTGGGCATGCGCACGGCCACGCGCTGCTCGCGGTCGAGCTTTTCCAGCTCCACCGCCATGGCGCCGGTGCGTGGCCCTACCACCAATTGCGGCACGCGCATGTACGGGTCGCTGAACAACCACAGGCGCAGGCTGGCCGGGGTTTGGGTAAGGCCGGGGGCGAAGTCGATTTCGCCGTTCTGCAGGGCATGCTCCAGGCTGGCCTGGTCACTGAAATGGCGCCAGGTCAGGTCCAGGCGCAGCACGTGTGCCAGGTTGCTGACCAATTCGACGTTGGCGCCGTACAACTGCTGCAGGCGCCGGTCGAACTGAGCATAGGGTGCTTGCAGCACCAGGCCCACACGCAGGCTGCGGTGCGCGTCCAACCACTGCTGCTGGGCCGGCTCGAGCGCAACAGTGGCCGGCGCCTCGGGCCGGGCAAAGGCAATCAAGGGCAGCCACAAGCAGCCGATAACCAACAGGCGACGCACTCGCTTCATCTATACGCTCGTTCTGGCAAGGCGGCCATGCAGCATGGCCGTCACGGGCAAATACTATTAGGCTGCCGGTATCATTCTGGCCTTGGGTTGACGCATGTCCACACTTTATCGCACGACGCTGGCAATGTGCTGCCTGGCTTCGCTCCTGCCACTCGGCGCCTTGGCCGCCGATGCCGAAACACCGCCGGCGGCCAATGCGGCACCGGCAGCCGAAACACCGCGCCCGCCGCTGCTCGAGCGCAGCCAAGAGGATGCCCTGGCACTCGAGCGGCTGGTACCCAAGGCCGAGCAACAGACGCTACAGGCAGGTGCCGACAGTTTCCTGGCGTTGTGGAAGCCGGCCAACGACAGTGATCCGCAAGGTGCCGTGATCATCGTGCCGGGTGCCGGCGAAAACGCCGACTGGCCAAATGCCGTTGGCCCGCTGCGGCAAAAATTCCCGGATGTCGGCTGGCACAGCCTGAGCATCAGCCTGCCTGACCTGCTCGCCGACAGCCCGCAAGCCCGGGTAGAAGCCAAGCCCAAGGCCGCAACGGACCAAGCCCAGGGTGAGCGTGCACCGGTCAAGGATGTGCCAGCCGACGCCAATGCCAATGTCGCCCAGGCCACCGCCGCCGATGCCGACACCGCAGAAAGCACCGATGCCGAACTGGCCAGCGAACAGAGCGACCCGGCCGATGCCGAGCGGATTTTCGCCCGCCTGGATGCTGCCGTGGCGTTTGCCCAGCAGCGCAATGCCCGCAGCATCGTGCTGATCGGCCATGGCAGCGGTGCGTACTGGGCTGCCCGCTACCTGAGCGAAAAACAGCCGCCGCAGGTACACAAGCTGGTCATGGTGGCGGCGCAGACGCCGGCGCGCGTGGAGCATGACCTGGAAAGCCTGGCGCCGACGTTGAAGGTGCCCACCGCCGACATCTACTACGCCACCCGCAGTGCTGACCGCAGCGCCGCCGCGCTGCGCTTGCAGGCCAGCAAGCGGCAGAAAGACAGCCAGTACCGGCAGTTGTCGCTGATCGCCATGCCAGGCAACCAGGCCGCCGAGCAAGAGCAGTTGTTCCGCCGCGTGCGAGGCTGGATGAACCCGCAAGGGTAAGATTGCCCCCACAGGTAGGCCACAATATTCAGGCGTTGTGTATTACCTGTGGGAGACTCTATGGTTTCTGGCAATGGCATCAGGGTTGCCGGGTGCTTGCCGCAGCATCTTCAGCGCCTGTCAGATTGAGCGCCGCCCGCGCGGCGCATCGCGAGCTGCGCTCGCTCCTACGTTTTTTTCGGGCCAATTATGCCTGGGGGATTTGCGCGCGAACGCCTTGGCGCATGCCTCAATATCGCGTCGTATGAATCAGGCGGTCGCGCGCGCCCCTCACAGGCCTCACTGGCCCGAAACAAACGTAGGAGCGAGCGCAGCTCGCGATGCGCCGCGCGGGCGGCGCTCGATGTCTCAGGCGCTGCATATCTTCTGACAAACACCTGCCAGCCCTGCTGCGATCCCTGGGGCTGGCTTGCCGGCGATGAGGCACTCAAAGGCCCCGCCGCTTGCGGATCATGGCATAGGCCTGGTGCAACTCCCGCGTGCGCTCGGTTGCTTCACGCACCTGTGCCTCGCTGGCGCCGGTGCCTGCCAGCTTGTCCGGGTGATGCCGGCTGACCAGCCGGCGATACGCCTGTTTGACCTTGTCAGCTTCGGTGTCCGCCTCTACCGCCAGCAAGCGCAACGCCGCCGCATAGGTCATGGCCAACCCTTCCGGCCGGGCAGCCCTGCGCGGCTCGTATTCCACCGACATGGCCTGCACCTGGCGCCGGCTCAGGCCCAGCTTCTGCCCCCAGTCCAGCAGCAGCTCACGCTCCTTGTTGCCCATCTTGCCGTCGGCCCAGACCATGCGCCAACAGGCGCGCAAGGTGCCTTCGGCCGCATGCGGCTGTTCGCGAATCCGCCGCAAGTGGCCGCCTAGCCGGTCCTTGCCGGCCTTGCCACGGTTGAACGCCTTGATGGCGCGCAAGCGGGCCGGCTCCGCCAGGTCCAGCCGCGACATTTCCTGACGCGCCTGCTGGATATGCTGCTCGGCCACCCGGCCATCGCTCTTGGCCAGGCGCCCCAGCATCACGAACAGCAACTCATCGTCAGCCAGCGCCGGACGCCCGCTCAGGCGGTCGCGCATGTCATCCCAGCCCTGCAGGCGCAAGCGGCGGTCGAGGGCCTGGCCGAGCAGCAGCCCCAACAGCGCCCCGGGGATATTGGCCACGGCAAAGCCCGCGCCAGCGCCAATCAGTGTGCCTGGCCACCACATGTCAGGCGCGCTCGCCGATCAGCCGCTCGGCCTCGGCCAGCCGCTCGAGCGTGCCGACGTCCACCCAGTGCCCGCGGTAGTGCTCGCCCGTGACCCGGCCAGCCGCCATGGCCTGGCGCAACAACGGCGCCAATTTGAAGGCACCAGCCTGGCAACCCGCGAACAGCGCCGGGTGCAAGACCGAGATACCACTGAACGTCAGCGTACCCGGCGCGTCGTCGCCATCGACCACCTGCCCGTCCGCCAGGCGGAAGTCGCCACGGCCATGGTGGCCAGGGTTATCGACCAGCACCAGGTGCGCCAGGCCTTGCAGGGGGGCCTGCAGGCGGGTGAAGTCGTAGTCGGTCCAGACATCGCCGTTCACCAGCAGGAACGGATCGTCGCCCAGCAAAGGCAGTGCTTTGAAGATGCCGCCGCCGGTTTCCAGCGGCTCACCCTCCGGCGAGTAGCAAATGCGCAGGCCGAAGCGGCCGCCATCGCCCAGGTGCTCTTCGATCTGCTGGCCGAGCCAGGCATGGTTGATCACCACTTCGCGGACACCCGCAGCCGCCAGCGCACGCAGGTGGTACTCGATCAGCGCCTGGCCGGCGACCGGAACCAACGGTTTGGGGGTATGCAGCGTCAGCGGGCGCATGCGTTCACCCTTCCCCGCCGCCAGGATCATTGCCTTCATGCACGCGCTCCGGCTTGCAGCTCGGCAATCAGCTCACCCAGCTCCGCCAATTCGGGCCGGCGACCGATCACTTCTTCTATATAGGCGAAGAAACGCGGCACGTCGCCCAGGTAGCGCGGCTTGCCGTCGCGGTGGCAGATACGGGCAAAAATGCCGATCACCTTCAAATGGCGCTGCACGCCCATCAGGTCGCTGGCACGCTGGAACGCCTCGAACTCAGCATGAACCGGGATTCCGGCCGCCACTGCCCGCTCCCAATAGGCACGCAACCAGCCTTCGACGCGCGCCTGTGGCCAGCTGAGGAAGGCATCCTTGAACAGGCAGGTAATGTCGTAGGTGACCGGGCCGTACACCGCATCCTGGAAGTCCAGCACGCCAGGGTTCGGGGTGCTCTGCATCAGGTTGCGCGGCATGTAGTCGCGGTGCACCAGCACTTTCGGCTGGGCCAGGGCGCTGTCGATCAACAGTTGGCTGACGCGCTGCCAGGCAGCTTTCTGGCTATCGTTGAGGGCCAGGCCAAGCTCGCGCCCTACGTACCATTCGGGGAACAGTTCAACCTCGCGGCGCAGCAGGGCGTCGTCGTAGCTGGGCAACTGGGCGTCCATTGGCAGGCGCTGGAACTTCAGCAACGCCTCGATGGCGTCGGCGAACAGGCTGTCGGCATTGTCTTCATCAATGATGTCCAGGTATGTCTGGTGACCCAGGTCACCCAGCAGCAGGAACCCACGCTCCAGGTCCTGGGCGTGGATCTGCGGCACATTCACACCGGCGCTGGCCAGCAGGTGGTCGATGGCGACGAACGGTCGGCAGTTCTCCTGCGGCGGGGGCGCGTCCATGACCACGAAGCTGTGCCCAGCCCCCTGCCAGCGGAAGTAACGGCGGAAGCTGGCATCGCTGCTGGCCGCGGTCAGGCGGCCTTCGGGCACCTCGCCCCAAGCCTTGCTGCGGAAAAGGTCATCGAGCTGCTCGGCGAGCCAGACCGTCAGCTGTTGCAGGCGTACATCGTGTTCAGGCATTACAAGGGTCTCCGACGGCCCTAGCCGTCAAGCGGGTCATGCTTTATTATCCAGCATCTTTTTCAGACCATCGAGAGGCGTGCGGCCCCACACGCGGGCAGATGGCACGCAGGAAGCCCGGACTAATAAGATGGCATTGAAATCCCCCGCGTTTCGTAGAAAGTTTCCGTTGCTGGTCACCGGCGGTCTGCTGGCCCTGCAACCTCTGGCCACATCGTACGTGGTGGCAGCCGAGCAGTTTGACTGCCAAGTGTCCGCCGCCGGCGGCTGGGACTGCAAGCCCAAGACCCCAGCCAGCAACCTGCCGCCACGCCCGGTGCACGAAGGTGCCGCCGTCAGCGGCGGCACCGAAGCCGCGAGCGGAGGCGAAACTGCGGACCGGCCGGTGCTGGTCACCGAGGCCAAAGGCCGCGGCCTGAAGTCGCGCAGCGAAGACTACAGCCACCTCGACTGGGTGCCGCGTGAAAAGCTCACTGCCGCACAGCTGGCCGAAACCGGCCCGTACTGCGGTGGCGCCTACATCGAGCCAACTCGCCCAGGCATGGCCGACACCACGCCCAAGGATGAGTCGCCGACCTACATCAATGCCAAGGTGTCCAAGTACCAGCAGGAGCAGCAGATCGCTACCCTCGCCGGTGACGTGGTCATGCGCCAGGGCAGCATGCAGGCCGAAGCGGACGAGGCCAACCTGTACCAGGCCGAAAACCGTGGCGAGCTCAAAGGCAACGTCAAGATCCGTGACAACGGCTCGCTGGTAGTCGGTGACCAGGCACAGATTCAGCTCGACACGGGCGAAGCCCAGGTCGACAACGCCGAATACGTGATGCACAAGTCGCATATCCGCGGCAGCGCCCTGTACGCCAAGCGTGGCGAAAACGCCATCATCCGCCTCAAGGACGGTACGTACACCACCTGCGAACCGGGCAGCAACGCCTGGCAGCTGAAGGGCAACAACATCACCCTGAACCCGGCCACCGGCTTCGGCACCGCGACCAACGTCACCCTGCGGGTCAAGGATTTCCCGGTGTTCTACACACCGTACATCTACTTCCCGATCGACGATCGTCGCCAGTCCGGCTTCCTGCCACCTTCGTTCAGCAGCAGCAGCGACACCGGCTTCATGCTGGTCACGCCGTACTACTTCAACCTGGCGCCGAACTACGACGCCACGTTGTACCCGCGCTACATGACCAAGCGCGGCTTGCTGATGGAAGGCGAATTCCGCTACCTGACCAAGTCCAGCGAAGGCCAGTTCGGCGGCGCGTACCTGAACGACAAGAACGACGACCGCAAAGACCAGACGGACTACAAAGACCAGCGCTGGATGGTCAACTGGCAGCACAAGGGTGGCCTGGACGAACGCCTGATGACCGAGGTGGACTACACCGACATCAGCGACCCGTTCTACTTCCAGGACCTGGAGTCCGACCAGATCGGCGTGGAAAGCCGCGACGTGCTGAACCAGCAGGGCGCGCTGACCTACCGTGGCGACAGCTACACCGCGCGCCTGAACGTGCATGCCTACGAAATGGCGACCATTTCGCAGATCACGCCGTATGACCGCCTGCCGCAGCTGACCCTCAACGGTACCCTGCCATTCCAGCCAGGCGGCCTGAACCTGGGTTACGAGACCGAAGCGGTACGCTTCGAGCGTGACTTGAAGAACGACACCGTGTTCGACAAGGATGGCAACCTCGACCTCACAGCCGGGCCAGACGGTCGTCGCCTGGATCAGAACATTCAAGGCATCGAGCGAGCCAACGGCACGCGCCTGAATGTGGCGCCGTCCATCAGCTACCCGATGACGGCCAGCTACGGGTTCCTGACGCCCAAGCTGAAATATGCCTACACCCAGTACGACCTGGACCTCGACAGCAAAGGCAAGGCCGATGCAATCGCCCTGGAAGCTCGAAATCCAACCGCCTACGGCAGCTACGACAGCTCCGTAAGCCGCGATGTACCGATCTTCAGCGTCGACAGCGGCCTGTACTTTGACCGCAATACCTCGCTGTTTGGCAACAACTACCGTCAAACCCTCGAACCGCGCATGTTCTACCTGTACGTCCCGTACAAGGACCAGAAGGACATCCCGCTGTTCGATACTGGCGAAACCCTGTTCAGCTACGATTCGCTGTTCCGCGACAACCGCTTCAGCGGCACCGACCGCATCGGCGACGAGAACAAGCTGTCGCTGGGTGTCACCACCCGCTGGATCGAAGACAACGGCTTCGAGCGCCAGAACTTCAGCATCGGCCAGGCCTACTACTTCAAAGACCGCAAGGTACAGTTGCCGGGTATCGACTACCGCACCCGCAAAGACTCGCAGTCCGACGTGTCGCCATACGCCCTGGTGTACAACTACTACTTCAACCGCGACTGGCGCTTCAATTCGGACTTCAACTGGGACCCGGACAGCCACAGCACCCGCTCGGGCAGCGCGATGTTCCACTACCAGCCTGAAGACAACCCGAACAAGATCGTCAACCTCGGCTACCGCTACCGTAACGACACCATCGCCTACGACTCGACAACGGGTACCTGGAAGGTGGGCGGCGGTGACTATGGCACCCCAGGCGATCCGAACTACATCAAGGATTACTACAAGATCCAGCAGCACGATTTCTCGGTCATCTGGCCGATCGTGCCACAATGGAGCGTGATTGCCCGCTGGCAGCATGACTACAACCGCAACCGCACCCTGGAAGCCATGGGTGGTTTCGAATACGACAACTGCTGCTGGAAGCTGCGTCTGGTCAACCGGTACTGGATCGACTACGACGATTTCAGCCAGGCCCTTCCGCAGAACGAAAAAGGCGACCACGGTGTCTTCCTTCAGATCGTCCTGAAAGGCCTCGGTGGTGTAGTTGGCAACAAGGTCGAATCTTTCCTCGACCAAGGCATTCAAGGTTACCGTGAACGTGAAGACCAAGCTTATTGATCGACTGCGCCCAGTGCTGCTGGGCGTCGCTTTGCTGAGTGGCGCGGTGCATGCCGCGGTACAGCCGCTTGATCGCGTGGTGGCCATCGTCGACAACGACGTGGTCATGCAAAGCCAGCTGGACCAGCGCGTGCATGAGGTTCAGCAAACCATCGCCAAGCGCGGCGGCAGCGTGCCGCCCGCCGGCGCCCTGGAACAGCAGGTACTGGAACGCCTGATCGTCGAAAACCTGCAACTGCAGATTGGCGAACGCTCCGGCATTCGCATCACCGACGAAGAACTGAACCAGGCCATCGGCACCATTGCCCAGCGCAACGGCATGTCGCTGGACCAGTTCCGCGCAGCGTTGGCCCATGACGGCCTGTCGTTCGACGACGCCCGCGACCAGGTCAAGCGCGAGATGATCATCAGCCGCGTGCGCCAACGCCGCGTGGCCGAGCGCATCCAGGTGTCGGAGCAGGAAGTGAAGAACTTTCTCAACTCCGACATGGGCAAGATGCAGATGTCGGAAGAGTACCGCCTGGCCAACATCCTGATCCCCACCCCGGAAGCCGCCAACTCGGCAGACATCCAGAAGGCTGCACGCCAGGTGGGCGAGGTGTACCAGCAACTCAAGCAAGGCGCGGACTTCGGCCAACTGGCCATCGCCCGCTCCGCCAGCGAAAACGCCCTGGAAGGCGGCGAGATGGGTTGGCGTAAAGCGGCCCAGCTGCCACCAGACTTCGCCAAGATGCTCAGCAGCATGCCCGTGGGTGAAATCACCCAGCCGATCCGCATCCCCAACGGCTTCATCATCCTCAAGCTGGAAGAGAAGCGTGGTGGCAGCGAGAACGTGCTGCGCGACGAAGTGCACGTGCGCCACATCCTGATCAAGCCAAGCGAGATCCGCAGCGACGCGGCCACCGAGCAACTGGCCGAGCGCCTGTACGAACGCATCAAGAACGGCGAAGACTTCGCCGAACTGGCGAAAAGCTACTCGGAAGACCCGGGCTCAGCGCTCAACGGCGGTGACCTCAACTGGGTCGACCCGAACAGCCTGGTGCCCGAGTTCCGCGAGCAGATGGCCAACGCCCAGCAAGGCGTTGTGACCAAGCCGTTCAAAACCCAGTATGGCTGGCACGTGCTGGAAGTACTGGGCCGTCGGGCCACCGACAGCACCGAGCAGGCGCGTGAGCAACAGGCCCTGAACGTGCTGCGTAACCGCAAATACGACGAAGAGCTGCAAACCTGGCTGCGCCAGATCCGCGACGAAGCCTACGTTGAAATCAAGCTGCCTGGCGCCGACCAGGCCGCCCAGTGAAGCCCCTGCGCTTCGCCGTCACCCCCGGCGAGCCGGCCGGCATAGGTCCTGACCTGTGCTTGCTGCTCGCCGCAGACGCCCAGCCCCACCCCCTGATTGCCATCACCAGCCGTGACCTGCTCGCCGAGCGGGCCACCCAGCTGGGGCTGGCTGTCGACCTGTTGCCGGTTGCCCCGGGCCAATGGCCCGAGCAGCCAGCGCCAGCGGGCAGCCTGTATGTTTGGGATACACCGCTGGCGGCCCCGGTAACACCGGGCCAGCTCGACACGGCCAACGCCGCGTTCGTGCTGCAAACCCTGACCCGTGCAGGCCAGGGCTGCCTGGACGGGCACTTCGCCGGGATGATCACCGCCCCCGTGCACAAGGGTGTGATCAACGAGAGCGGCATCGCCTTTTCCGGGCACACCGAATTCCTCGCCGAACTGACCCAAACCGCACAAGTGGTGATGATGCTGGCGACCCGCGGCCTGCGCGTGGCCCTGGTTACCACCCACCTGCCGCTGCGGGACATCGCCGACGCCATCACTGCCGAGCGCGTCGAGCGGGTTACCCGCATCCTGCATGCAGACATGCGCAACAAGTTCGGCATCACCGCCCCACGCATCCTGGTGTGCGGCCTCAACCCGCATGCCGGCGAAGGCGGCCACCTGGGCCGCGAAGAAATCGACATCATCGAGCCGACCCTGGCCCGCCTGCGCGCCGAAGGCATGGACCTGCGCGGGCCGCTGCCGGCCGATACCCTGTTTACCCCCAAATATCTGGAGCACTGCGACGCGGTGCTGGCGATGTACCACGACCAAGGCCTGCCCGTACTCAAGTACAAGGGTTTTGGTGCGGCCGTGAACGTGACCTTGGGCCTGCCGATCATCCGTACCTCGGTTGACCACGGCACCGCCCTGGACCTGGCCGGCAGCGGCAAGGTCGACACCGGCAGCCTGCGCGTCGCGCTGGAAACCGCCTACCAGATGGCCGAGAACCGACCATGAACGAGCAATACCAACACCGGGCGCGCAAGCGCTTCGGCCAGAACTTCCTGCACGACGCCGGCATCATCGACCGTATCCTGCGCGCTATCCACGCCAAGCCTGGCGAACACTTGCTGGAAATCGGCCCGGGCCAGGGCGCCCTGACTGAGGGCCTGCTGGGCAGCGGCGCGCAACTGGACGTGGTCGAGCTGGACAAGGACCTGGTGCCGATCCTGCAGCACAAGTTCGCTGACCGCAGCAATTTCCGCCTGCACCAGGGCGACGCCCTGAAGTTCGACTTCAACCAGCTGGGCGTCCCGCCGCGCAGCCTCAAGGTGGTGGGTAACCTGCCCTATAACATCTCCACGCCGCTGATCTTCCACCTGCTCAGCCATGCCGGGCTGATCCGCGACATGCACTTCATGCTGCAGAAGGAAGTGGTCGAGCGCATGGCCGCCGGCCCTGGCGGTGGTGATTGGGGGCGGTTGTCGATCATGGTGCAGTACCACTGCCGCGTGGAACACCTGTTCAACGTTGGCCCTGGGGCGTTCAACCCGCCACCGAAAGTGGATTCGGCCATCGTGCGGCTGGTGCCGCACGAAGTGCTGCCTCACCCGGCCAAAGATGCACAACTGCTGGAGCGGGTGGTGCGTGACGCGTTCAACCAGCGCCGCAAAACACTGCGCAACACCATGAAGGGCCTGCTCGACAGCGCGGCCATCGAAGCTGCCGGCGTGGATGGCAGCCTGCGCCCGGAGCAGCTGGACCTGGCCGCCTTCGTGCGCCTGGCCGATCAGTTGGCCGATCAGCCCAAAGCCTGATTCGACCTGATCCGGCCTCTTCGCGGGCACGCCCGCTCCCACAGGTAAATCACCCCTCAAATGCGG
Source organism: Pseudomonas sp. BJP69 (assembly GCF_007633355.1). Classification (NCBI taxonomy): domain Bacteria; kingdom Pseudomonadati; phylum Pseudomonadota; class Gammaproteobacteria; order Pseudomonadales; family Pseudomonadaceae; genus Pseudomonas; species Pseudomonas sp. BJP69. The sequence continues at coordinate 440,918 of NZ_CP041933.1, read as the reverse complement.
TGGGATCCTGTGGGAGCGGGCGTGCCCGCGAAGAGGCCAGCCCAGGCAACACAAAACCCCCAGCCCTTCCACCGCTGGCCCTCCCCCCCGCCAATGGCCTAGACTGCATTATTGCGTCAGTTCGCCCAAGGCCCTTGCATGTCCGACCCCCGCTATCAAATCGACGTCAGCGTCGTGACCCGCTACCTCAAAGAGCAATCCGACCCAGAAAACAGTCGTTTCGCTTTCGCCTACACCATTACTGTGCAGAACAACGGCTCGCTGAAAGCCAAACTGCTGTCGCGCCACTGGCTGATCACCAACGGTGACGGCAAGGTCGAAGAAGTGCGCGGCGCCGGGGTGGTCGGCCAGCAGCCCAATATCGAGCCGGGCCAAAGCCACACCTACAGCAGTGGGGCTGTCATCAGCACCCGCGTAGGCACCATGCAGGGCAGCTACCAGATGTTTGCCGAAGACGGTAAACGTTTCGATGCCGAGATCGCCCCGTTTCGCCTGGCGGTGCCCGGGGCCCTGCACTGATGGCCACTTACGCCGTCGGCGACCTGCAGGGCTGCCTGCAGCCACTCAAATGCCTGCTCGAACGCGTACGCTTCGATCCCGCCGTGGACCGCCTGTGGCTGGTGGGCGATCTGGTCAACCGCGGCCCCGAGTCACTGCAAACGCTGCGCTTTCTGTACTCCATGCGCCAGTCCCTGGTCTGCGTGCTGGGCAACCACGACCTGCACCTGCTGGCCGCCTGGCACAACGTCGAGCGCCTGAAGAAAAGCGACACCTTGCGCGAGATCATCGAAGCGCCAGATGCGGATCAGTTGTTCGACTGGCTGCGCCAGCAAAAGCTGCTGCACTACGATGAGGCGCGGGGCGTTGCCATGGTTCATGCCGGCATCCCGCCGCAGTGGACGCTCGGGCAAGCCCTGAAGCTGGCAGACGAGGTGGAACAGGTGCTGCGCGATGACACTCGCCTGAAGTTGTACTTAGATGGCATGTACGGCAACGAGCCGAACAAGTGGAGCAAGAACCTCACCGGTATCGAGCGCCTGCGGGTCATCACCAACTACTTCACGCGCATGCGCTTCTGCACCGCAGAAGGCAAACTCGACCTCAAAAGCAAGGAAGGCCTGGGCACCGCGCCCAAAGGCTACAAACCCTGGTTTGCCCACAAGGACCGCCGCTCGCGGCACGTGAAGATCATCTTCGGCCACTGGGCCGCCCTTGAAGGGCGCGTCGACCAGCCTGACGTCATCGCCCTGGACACCGGCTGCGTGTGGGGCGGCGCCATGACCCTGTACAACCTCGACAGCGGCCAATACCACCGCTGCGACTGCGCCGCCGACGGCACCCTGCGCCAGCCGGCACAACCCACTACACTCAATGACCACACCTGAAGGAAGTAGTACCCATGAGCGAATTCAAGCGCATCCCTCCCGAGCAGGCCTTGGAGCTTCGCAAGCAAGAAGGTGCGGTCGTGGTCGATATCCGTGACTCGCAAGCCTTTGCTGCCGGCCACATTACCGGCGCCCGGCATCTGGATAACCATTCGGTTGCCGAGTTCATCCGCAATGCCGACCTCGACGCCCCCACCCTGGTGGTCTGCTACCACGGCAACTCCAGCCAGAGCGCTGCCGCCTACCTGGTAGGCCAGGGCTTCTCGGACGTGTACAGCGTCGACGGTGGTTTTGAACTGTGGCGCACCACCTACCCGGCCGAGACAGCCCAAGGCGCTGCCGAATAAATATTTTCATTTTTACTGCAGCCCGCGCCCTGCGCGGGCTTGCGGCTTACCTGACGAACGGTCGTTCGTAACTTCTGCACTCCTCGCCCCTTGACCTTGCAGATAACCAACTACGCTTAAGCTCAGGCCATCCAAAAAAGGGGAGAGCCGGTACACCGGCGTGCGGGTCATCGGTAGCGTAACAGGGTGTTCTGGGGGGTATACAGCAACTGGCGAACCCGGTTGCTTGCCAGCATCAGCTGACTGATCCGGCGTCGTCTCCACGTATCGAGCGAGGTGACGTCATGAGTATTTTTAGCCACTTCCAACAACGTTTCGAGTCAACGCGCCAGGAAGAACTCTCGCTGCAGGAGTACCTCGAGCTGTGCAAAGAGGATCGCAGTGCCTACGCATCGGCGGCCGAACGGCTGTTGCTGGCCATCGGTGAGCCAGAGCTGATCGACACCTCTACCAACTCCAGGCTGTCGCGCATTTTTTCCAACAAGGTGATCCGCCGCTATCCAGCCTTTGCCGACTTCCATGGCATGGAAGAGTGCATCGACCAGATCGTGTCGTACTTCCGTCACGCCGCCCAGGGCCTGGAAGAGAAGAAACAGATCCTCTACCTGCTGGGCCCGGTAGGTGGCGGTAAATCGTCGCTGGCGGAAAAACTCAAGCAGCTGATGGAGCGGGTACCGTTCTACGCCATCAAGGGCTCACCGGTGTTCGAATCGCCATTGGGCCTGTTCAACGCCACCGAAGACGGGGCCATTCTCGAGGAAGAGTTCGGCATCCCGCGGCGCTACCTCAACACCATCATGTCGCCCTGGGCAACCAAGCGGCTGCAGGAGTTCGGCGGCGATATTTCCAAATTCAAAGTGGTCAAGCTCTACCCTTCCATCCTCAACCAGATCGCCATCGCCAAGACCGAACCGGGCGATGAAAACAACCAGGACATCTCTGCCCTGGTCGGTAAGGTCGACATTCGCAAGCTCGAGGAATACCCACAGAACGACGCCGACGCCTACAGCTACTCGGGGGCACTGTGCCGGGCCAACCAGGGCCTGATGGAATTCGTGGAAATGTTCAAGGCGCCGATCAAGGTCCTGCACCCCTTGCTCACCGCCACCCAGGAAGGTAACTACAACAGTACCGAAGGCCTCGGGGCCATCCCGTACACCGGCATCCTGCTGGCCCACTCCAACGAATCGGAGTGGCACACCTTCCGTAACAACAAGAACAACGAAGCGTTCATCGACCGGATCTACATCGTCAAAGTGCCGTACTGCCTGCGCGTCAGCGACGAAATCAGGATCTACGACAAATTGCTGGTCAACAGTTCGCTGTCCAAGGCCCATTGCGCTCCGGACACGCTGAAAATGCTGGCGCAATTCACGGTGCTGTCGCGGCTCAAAGAGCCTGAAAACTCCAATATCTATTCGAAAATGCGCGTGTACGACGGTGAAAACCTCAAGGACACCGATCCTAAGGCCAAGTCGATTCAGGAATACCGCGACTCGGCCGGCGTCGACGAGGGCATGAATGGCCTGTCGACCCGCTTCGCCTTCAAGATCCTGTCCAAAGTGTTCAACTTCGACCCACACGAAATTGCCGCCAACCCCGTGCACCTGTTGTATGTGCTGGAGCAGCAGATCGAACAGGAACAGTTCCCTGCAGAAGTGCGCGAACGCTACCTGCGCTACCTGAAGGAGTACCTGGCACCGCGCTACATCGAGTTCATCGGCAAGGAAATCCAGACAGCGTACCTGGAGTCCTACAGCGAATACGGCCAGAACATCTTCGACCGCTATGTGCTGTACGCCGACTTCTGGATCCAGGACCAGGAATACCGCGACCCGGAAACCGGCGAGATCCTCAACCGCATCGCGCTCAACGAAGAGCTGGAGAAAATCGAGAAGCCGGCCGGCATCAGCAACCCGAAAGACTTCCGCAACGAGATCGTCAACTTCGTACTGCGCGCACGCGCCAACAACAATGGCAAGAACCCAAGCTGGCTGAGCTACGAAAAACTGCGGGTGGTGATCGAGAAGAAAATGTTCTCCAACACCGAAGACCTGCTGCCGGTCATCAGCTTCAATGCCAAAGCCAGCAAAGAGGACCAGAAGAAACACAACGACTTCGTCACCCGAATGGTGGAGCGTGGTTATACCGACAAGCAGGTGCGCCTGCTGTCGGAGTGGTACCTGCGGGTCAGGAAATCGCAATAAAGCGGCAAGCCGCCTAGTGCCAAGCTACAAGCTGCAAGCCACAAGCTGGCTGGCGCCGGCGCATGCCAGGCGCCAGCATCTGCGGCAGCGATGGCTGCTTTTACTTGCAGCTTGAAGCTTACCGCTTGGCGTCCAGGGCTTGTGGCTTGCAGCTGCTCCAGCTACCGGAGGGACCATGAGCTACGTTATAGACCGCCGCCTGAACGGCAAGAACAAGAGCACGGTCAACCGCCAGCGCTTCCTGCGGCGGTACCGCGAACACATCAAGAAGGCCGTCGAAGAGGCGGTGAGCCGCCGCTCCATCATGGACATGGAACACGGCGAGCAGATCAGCATTCCCGGGCGTGATATCGACGAACCGGTGCTGCACCATGGCCGCGGGGGCAAACAGACCATCGTGCACCCCGGCAACAAGGAGTTCACTGCCGGTGAACACATACCCAGGCCGCAAGGCGGCGGCGGGGGTGGCGGCGGCCGTGGCAAGGCCGGCAACTCCGGCGAAGGCATGGACGAATTCGTCTTCCAGATCACCCAGGAAGAGTTCCTCGAATTCATGTTCGAAGACCTCGAATTGCCCAACCTGGTCAAACGCCACCTGACCGGTGCCGACACCTTCAAAACTGTGCGCGCCGGTATCGCCAACGAAGGCAACCCGTCGCGCATCAACATCGTGCGCACCCTGCGCTCGGCCCACGCCCGACGTATCGCCCTGACCGGCAGCAGCCGTGCCCTGCTGCGCGAAGCACAGAAAGAGCTGGCGCGCCTGCGCGCAGAGGAACCGGACAATTTCACCGATATCCAGGAAATCGAACAGGAAATCGAGCGCCTCAAGGCACGCATCAACCGCCTGCCGTTTCTCGACACCTTCGACCTCAAGTACAACCTGCTGGTCAAGCAACCCAACCCCAGCTCAAAGGCGGTGATGTTCTGCCTGATGGACGTGTCCGGTTCGATGACCCAGGCGACCAAAGACATCGCCAAGCGCTTCTTCATCCTGCTGTATCTGTTCCTCAAGCGTAATTACGACCGCATCGAAGTCGTGTTCATTCGCCACCACACCAGTGCCCGCGAAGTGGACGAGGAAGAATTTTTCTACTCGCGGGAAACCGGGGGCACCATCGTTTCCAGCGCACTCAAGCTAATGCAGGAGATCATGGCTGAACGCTACCCGGCCAGTGACTGGAACATCTATGCTGCCCAGGCGTCCGACGGCGACAACTGGAACGACGACTCGCCAATCTGCCGCGATATCCTGGCCAAGCAGATCATGCCGCACGTGCAGTACTACACTTACGTCGAAATCACCCCCCGTGAGCACCAGGCGCTGTGGTACGAATACGAACGCATCGGCGAGGCCTTCCCCGACACGTTTGCCCAACAGCAGCTGGTATCGGCCGGCGACATCTACCCGGTCTTCCGTGAACTCTTCCAGCGCAGGTTAGCCACATGACCGCCAGAGCACAGAGACGCCAACCCATTTCCACCGGGTCCGAATGGACGTTCGAACTGATCCAGACCTACGACCGGGAAATCAGCCGCCTGGCCGAGCGCTACGCCCTGGACACCTACCCCAACCAGATCGAGGTGATCACGGCCGAGCAGATGATGGACGCCTACGCTTCCGTCGGCATGCCGCTGGGCTATCACCACTGGTCCTACGGCAAGCAGTTCCTCAGCACGGAAAAGTCCTATAGCCGTGGCCAGATGGGCCTGGCCTACGAGATCGTGATCAACTCCGACCCCTGCATCGCTTACCTGATGGAAGAGAACACCATGTGCATGCAGGCACTGGTGATCGCCCATGCCTGCTATGGGCATAACAGCTTCTTCAAAGGCAACTACCTGTTCCGCACCTGGACGGATGCCAGCTCGATCATCGACTACCTGGTGTTCGCCAAGCAGTACATCGCGCAGTGCGAGGAACGCCACGGCATTGACGCCGTGGAAGACCTGATCGACTCCTGCCATGCCCTGATGAACTACGGCGTAGACCGCTACAAGCGGCCCTACCCTATTTCCGCCGAAGAGGAGCGGCGCCGGCAACAGGAGCGGGAGGAACACCTGCAGCGGCAGATCAACGACCTGTGGCGGACCATCCCGAAAAGCGCCGACAAGGGCAATGACCGCGATGAAGGGCGCTTCCCCGCCGAGCCGCAGGAAAACATCCTGTATTTCATCGAAAAGAACGCCCCGCTGCTGGAACCCTGGCAACGGGAAGTGGTGCGCATCGTGCGCAAGATAGCCCAGTATTTCTACCCGCAGCGCCAGACCCAGGTGATGAACGAAGGCTGGGCAACCTTCTGGCACTACACCCTGATGAACGACTTGTACGACGAGGGGCTGATAACCGAAGGCTTCATGATGGAGTTCCTGCAGTCGCATACCAGTGTGGTGTTCCAGCCTGGTTTCGACAGCCCGTACTACAGCGGCATCAACCCTTACGCGCTGGGCTTTGCGATGTACACCGACATCCGCCGCATGTGCGAGAACCCAACCGAAGAGGATCGCCACTGGTTCCCCGACATTGCCGGCAGTGATTGGCTTTCTACCATCAAGTTCGCCATGAGCAGCTTCAAGGACGAGAGTTTCATCCTGCAATACCTGTCGCCCAAGGTAATGCGCGACCTCAAGCTGTTCAGCATTCTCGATGATGACCAACGGGACGATCTGCTGGTACCGGCCATTCACGACGAGTCGGGTTACCGGCTCATTCGCGAGCAACTGGCAGCCCAGTACAACCTGGGCAACCGTGAGCCGAACGTGCAGATCTGGAGTGTCGACCGCCGTGGGGACCGCTCCCTCACCCTGCGTCACCAGCAGCACAACCGCAAACCGCTCGGCGACTCGACCGACGAAGTCCTCAAGCACCTGCATCGGCTGTGGGGCTTCGATATCCACCTGGAGACCGTGCAAGGCGAGCAGGTGGTCAAGACCCACCACATGCCGCCACGCGGCGAGCACGGCGACGGCGGCGAATACGGCCGCATGGACCTGGCGGTGATTCACCATCTCTGAAGCCACGCCATGACTGCCGGCGGGTTATGCTGTCGGCAGTTATGGAGAGTTGCTCATGCACATTTACAAGGTTGGCGGTGCCGTACGTGACCGCCTGCTCGGCCGACCGGTCAGCGATATCGACTGGCTGGTGGTCGGTGCCAGCGTCGAGGAAATGCTGGCCAAGGGTTACCGCCCGGTCGGCGCCGACTTCCCGGTATTCCTGCACCCGAAAACCGGCGAGGAATACGCCCTGGCCCGTACCGAACGCAAAAGCGGGCGCGGCTACGGTGGCTTCACCTTCCATGCCAGCCCCGACGTAACCCTGGAAGAAGACCTGATCCGCCGCGACCTGACCATCAATGCCATGGCCGAGGATGAGGCCGGGCAGGTTCATGACCCTTACCAGGGCGCGCGGGATCTGGACCAACGCCTGTTACGCCACGTTTCCCCAGCGTTCGCTGAAGACCCCCTGCGTGTGCTGCGGGTGGCGCGCTTTGCTGCGCGCTATGCACCCTTGGGCTTTCGGGTGGCCGATGAAACCTTGGAGCTGATGCGCCAGATCAGTGCCTCGGGCGAATTGCAGGCATTGACTGCAGAGCGCAGCTGGAAGGAGATCGAGCGCGCGCTGATGGAGGCGCAGCCGCAGGTGTTCTTCCAGGTCCTGCATGCGTGCGCCGCCCTCCGGGAACTGTTGCCTGAGCTTGATAGCGCTCCCCAAGCCCTGGCTGCGCTGGAACAAGCAGCTGCGCATCACAAGCCCCTGCACGTGCGCTGGGCCTGCCTGTTGCACCAGTTGCCCCCCGCCTCGATCAAGACCGTCAACCAACGCCTCAAGGCGCCGCGGGAATGCCAGGAGCTGGCCCTGCTGACGGGGGAGTGCCTGGTGCAGGCTGATCAGGCGCTGCAGCTGCCTGCCATGTCACTGCTGGCGCTGTTGCAGAAGTTCGATGTGTACCGGCGCCCGCAGCGGTTTGAGGATTTCCTGGCTGCCTGCGAGATGGTGGCCCTGGGGAATTGCAAAGCGGGTTATCCACAGGGCGAGTACTTGCGTGGCGCTGCGGCAGCGGCGCGGGCGGTGGATGTGAACCCGCTTGTGCAGGCAGGGCTGACTGGCCAGGCACTGGGCGAAGCGCTCAAAGCGCAGCGGCTGAAAGCGCTTGAGGCTTACCGGCACTGCTAGTGCTACCGGCCCTTTCGCGGCTAAAGCCGCTCCCACAGGTAGTGCGCCAACGTGAAGGCAACACAGCCCCTGTGGGAGATTCTATGGTTTCTGGCAAGGGTAGCCGCAGCACCTTCCGCGCCTGTGAGATCGAGCGCCGCCCGCGCGGCGCATCGCGAGCTGCGCTCGCTCCTACGTTTGTTTCGGGCCAGTAACCCCTGTGCCAGATGCGCGCGGCCGCCTTGTTCGTACGACGCGATTTTGAGGCATGCGCCAAGGCGTTCGCGCGCAAATCCCACAGGAATAATTGGCCCGAAACAAACGTAGGAGCGAGCGCAGCTCGCGATGCGCCGCGCGGGCGGCGCTCGCTCTAACAGGCGCTGCATACCTTGTGGCAAACACCTGTCAGCCCTGATGCGATCCCCGTGGGAGCTGGCTTGCCCGCGAAGCAGGCGACGCTGTGCCTGGCACCGGCTCCGCCGGTGTTCGCGGGCATGCCCGCTCCCACAGGGTGGGCCTGCGCTGGCTTGAAGTTGCCGCCGGACTTGCAGGAGCAACTGTCTTTCTCAAAATTTGAAGCCTGCGCGATTCACCTGTGGGAGCGGGCAAGCCCGCGAAAAGGCCGGAACAGGCTTACGCCGGCGTCAACTGCAACCCACGCCACTCAAAGGCCACCGGGGCCAGCACTTGGTCAATCTGCGCGTCCTGCCACAACTGCCCCATGGTCTTGCCCGCCCCCGGATGCACCAGTTCCGGCGCCAACAGCGACAGCGGCCATAACACGAAGGCGTTCTTCAAGATCTCTGCCCGGGGCAGTACCAGCCCATCGAAGTTGCCATGCAGGTCGTCATACATCAGCACGTCGATATCCAGCGGCAACCCTTTGCGGTCAGGCGCATAACGGCCATTGTCGGCCTCGATGAACTTCAGCCGGCGGTCCAGTTCGATCAACGGCAGCGCGGTTTGCCCGCTGACCACGAAATTGATGAATGGCCCGCTCTTGATCCCCACCGCCTTGCTCTCGAAAGCCGGAGAGCAGCGCATGTCGGTGAGAATCGCGGCCAATGCATCAAGCCCGGCACACAAATGCGCCTCACGGTCGACATTGCTGCCAAGGCCCAGGTAAACCGTGCTCAGAGACATCCGCGCTCGATCTCCACGCCAACACCGCCACGGGCCGCCGGCACCGCGCCAGGCTTGGTCAGCTTCAACCGCACCCACGGGATGTGGAACTCTTCCATCAAGGCAGCCACCAGGCGCTCGGCAAAAGTTTCCACCAGCTCGAAACGGGCCTGCTCGGCGAATGCCTGGATACGCGCCGAAACGCTGGCGTAATCCAGGGCCAGGTTCAGATCGTCGCCGGCCGCCGCGGGGCGGTTGTCCCAGGCAAAGCTCAAGTCCAGGCGTAAGCACTGGCGAATATCCCGCTCCCAGTCATAGGCACCGATAACGGTATCGACTTCCAGGCCTTCGATGAACACTCTGTCCAAGCACTTCTCTCCACAGCACGACAAGGGCGACTGGCGCCGTTAGAATCAGGGCGTCCTCGCCCGGAATAGTTAGCATGTTTTGGTTACTGGCGTTGCTCGCCTACCTGCTCGGCTCGCTGTCCTTCGCCATTGTTCTCAGCCGCCTCTCAGGCAGCCCGGACCCGCGTTCCAGTGGCTCAGGCAATGCCGGCGCTACCAATATGCTACGCCTGGCAGGCCGTAAAATGGCGATCCTGACCCTGCTTGGCGACCTGTGCAAGGGCCTGCTGCCAGTATTGCTCGCCCGCCTCGCCGGACTGGACCTGCAAGAACAGGCCTGGGTAGGCGTGTATGCAGTGCTGGGCCACCTGTTTCCAGTGTACTTCCGCTTCCAGGGTGGCAAGGGCGTGGCGACGGCGGCCGGCATGCTCATGGGCCTGTATTTCCCCGCCGCGCTGCTGGCGGTTGGCGCCTGGCTGCTGATTTTCTACCTCACCCGTACCAGCTCGCTGGCCGCGCTGATCGCCACCCCGCTGACCTTGCCATTGCTGGCCTGGCGCGAGCCGGAAGCCCTGCTGCCGATCACCGTGCTCACCGCCTTGATCGTCTGGAGCCACCGCAGCAACCTGCGCGATCTGTTTGCCGGGCGCGAACGCCACTTCTGAACCTTGCCGCCCACCGTTACAGCGGTGGCAATTGCTCCATCGGCCAGCGTGCCTGCACGCTGATCCCCAGGCCCTGCTGCTGCCCGGCCAGCAGCCGCTGGCAGCCGGCATAGGCGATCATCGCGCCGTTGTCGGTGCAGAACTGCGGCCGCGCGTAATACACGTTGCCCTTCATGCCGGCCAGCATCTCTTCCAGCGAGGCGCGCAAGGCCTTGTTGGCACTTACGCCACCGGCGATGACCAGGCGCTTGAGGCCCGTCTGCTTGAGGGCCCGCTTGCACTTGATGGTCAAAGTCTCTACCACGGCCTGCTGGAATGCCAGCGACACGTCGCAACGGGTTTGCTCGCCGTCGTCGCCAGCATTCTTGCACTGCTGCCAGGTGTTCAGGGCGAACGTCTTCAGGCCACTGAAGCTGAATTCCAGGCCAGGGCGATCGGTCATCGGCCTGGGGAACACAAAGCGCCCCGGCACGCCCTGCTCGGCCAGGCGCGCGATTTCCGGGCCACCCGGGTAATTCAGGCCAATCAGCTTGGCGGTCTTGTCGAAAGCTTCGCCAGCGGCATCGTCCAGGCTCTCGCCTAGCAGCTCGTATCGGCCGATGCCATCCACACGAACCAGCTGGGTATGGCCGCCGGACACCAACAAAGCGACGAACGGAAACTCGGGCGGGTTTTCTTCCAGCATGGGCGCCAGCAGGTGGCCTTCCATGTGGTGTACGCCAATTGCCGGAATGTCCCAGGCAAATGCCAGGGCCTGGGCGCACGACGCCCCCACCAGCAAGGCCCCGACCAGGCCGGGGCCGGCGGTATAGGCGATGGCGTCGATTTCGGTGGCGACACAGCCCGCCTCGTCCAGCACCTGGCGGATGAGGGGCAGCATGCGCTTGACGTGGTCACGCGAGGCAAGCTCGGGCACCACACCGCCAAACACGCGGTGCAGGTCGATCTGGCTGAACAGCGCGTCGGCCAACAAACCGCGTTCGCTGTCGTATAATGCGACGCCAGTTTCGTCGCAGGATGTTTCCAATCCCAGTACTAGCATGGGCTCGTCCCTTGTGGGGGCTGAATTCGAAGCCGCGCATGATAGTCCCCGTGCCGAGTGCCGACCAGCGGTTTTCGATCAGAGGCTTTGCATTCCGGCTTGCTAAGGGTTAACATCCGCAACCCTTGAAAACCGACGTTCTCCAGCACACCTTTGTTTTGCCAGGAGCACGTCTACCCCGGTAATGAATTAAGGTAGCCCTGGATGCCAGCCGTCAAAGTTAAAGAGAACGAACCCTTCGACGTAGCTCTGCGTCGTTTCAAGCGCTCCTGCGAAAAAGCCGGTGTACTGGCTGAAGTTCGTAGCCGCGAGTTTTACGAGAAGCCGACCGCAGAGCGTAAGCGCAAAGCAGCTGCTGCTGTTAAGCGTCACGCCAAGAAAGTTCAGCGCGAACAGCGCCGCGCCGTTCGCCTGTACTAATACAGGCGTTCAACGCAAAGCTTCTGCCCTGCCCGGCTAACGCCGGGCGATGGCAGTGGTCGTTTTACACTTGGGCAGCCAGCCCAAGGCCCCGCACAAGCTTCACGCGAACTGCATACGGGCAACCTGCCTGAAACGTCAGAGCTGGTCTTCGCTGCTCCATGACCAGACGTGCACGTCAGACTGACGGGCCCCTAGTGGCCGGCGGCGAGCACACATTTCCTCGCACCATATCAAGCGGCACCCGCCCCATTCGGCGCGCGAGCGATTAGACTTGCCAGTTGCCAGATGACGAGACTGCCATGGCCGGGCTGATTCCCCAGAGCTTTATTGACGACCTGATCAACCGCCTCGACATCGTCGATGTGGTGAGTTCGCGCGTCCAGCTGAAAAAAACCGGCAAGAACTACTCCGCCTGCTGCCCGTTCCACAAGGAAAAAACCCCTTCCTTTACGGTCAGCCCCGACAAGCAGTTCTACTACTGCTTCGGCTGCGGCGCCGGTGGCAACGCCCTGGGCTTTGTCATGGACCACGACAACCTGGATTTCCCCCAGGCCGTCGAGGAGCTGGCCCGCGCCGCCGGCATGGAAGTGCCCCGCGAACAAGGGCGCCGTGACAACAAGCCACGCCAGCCCACCGATTCGCCACTATACCCGCTGCTGGATGCAGCCTCCGAGTTCTACCGCCAGGCGTTGCGCAGCCACCCGACCCGCAAGGCGGCGGTGGACTACCTCAAAGGCCGTGGCCTGTCCGGGGAAATTGCCCGCGATTTCTGCCTGGGCTTCGCCCCGCCCGGCTGGGACAACCTGCTCAAGCACCTGGGCGCCGATGCCCTGCAGCAGAAGGTGATGATCGATGCCGGCCTGCTGATCGAGAACGCCGAAAGCGGCAAGCGCTACGATCGCTTCCGCGACCGGGTAATGTTCCCCATCCGTGACAGCCGCGGGCGCATCATCGCCTTTGGTGGCCGGGTGCTCGGCGACGACAAACCCAAGTACCTGAACTCCCCGGAAACTCCGGTATTCCATAAGGGCCAGGAACTGTACGGGTTGTACGAGGCGCGCAAGCACAACCGCAACCTCGACGAAATCATCGTTGTCGAGGGCTACATGGATGTCATCGCCCTCGCCCAGCAAGGCTTGCGCAATGCCGTGGCCACCCTTGGCACGGCCACCAGCGAAGAACACCTCAAGCGCCTGTTCCGCGTGGTGCCCAGCGTGCTGTTCTGCTTCGACGGCGACCAGGCCGGGCGCAAAGCGGCATGGCGCGCGCTGGAATCGGCGCTGCCCAACCTGCAGGACGGCCGTCGGGCGCGCTTCCTGTTCCTGCCTGAAGGCGAAGACCCAGACAGCCTGGTACGCGCCGAAGGCACCGACGCCTTCATGGCCCGCATCAACCAGCACGCCCAGCCGCTGGCCGACTACTTCTTCGAGCAACTGGGCGTCGAAGCCGACCCGCGCTCGCTGGAAGGCAAGGCCCACATGGCGACCCTGGCCGCACCGTTGATCGAAAAGATTCCCGGCGCCAACCTGCGCCAGCTGATGCGCAACCGCCTGAGAGAAATCACCGGCCTCGACCCTCAACAGGTCGAGCAACTGGCCCAGCAGGCACCCGCGCCCAGCAGCATGCCGGACTACGACCCTGGCTACGATTACGACGCCATGGCCAGCTACACCCCCGACTATGGTGACATGCCGCAGTTCGAGCCGGCGCCGTTCCAGCAGGAGCAGGCCTGGAAGCCCAACAAGGGCGGCGGCAAGAAGCCGTGGGGCGACAAACCATGGGACAAGAACCGCAAGGGCGGGAAAAACTGGCAGCGCGATGAAGCGCCGCCACGGGTGCCGGCGCCGGTCGAACCCCCTACCCTGGCGGCCCTGCGCACCTTGCTGCACCACCCGCTGCTGGCGGGCAAGGTGGAAGATGCCAGCCACTTCGCCGACGAAGAGCACCTGTACAGCCAGCTGCTGGTGGCATTGATCGAAGCCGCACAGAAAAATCCTGGGCTAAGCTCAATGCAGCTGATTGCACGCTGGCATGGCACCGAACAGGGCCGCCTGCTGCGGGCCTTGGCAGAAAAGGAATGGCTGATCGTGGCCGACAACCTTGAACAACAGTTTTTCGACACCATTACTAGCTTGTCCGCCCGCCAACGCGAGCGCAGCCTGGAACAACTGCTCAGGAAATCACGTCAAAGCGAATTGACCAGCGAGGAAAAAACCCAGCTCCTCGCCTTGCTGAGCCGGAATGTTCCCGCACAAACGCCGACCTCATCTGGCGCGTGAGGCCCATGCTCGGGTATAATCCTCGGCTTGTTTTTTGCCCGCCAAGACCTTCAGTGGATAGGGTGTTATGTCCGGAAAAGCGCAACAGCAGTCTCGTATCAAAGAGTTGATCACCCGCGGTCGTGAGCAGGGCTACCTGACTTACGCGGAGGTCAACGACCACCTGCCTGAGGATATTTCAGATCCGGAACAGGTGGAAGACATCATCCGCATGATCAACGACATGGGGATCAACGTATTCGAGAGTGCTCCGGATGCGGATGCCCTTCTGTTGGCGGAAGCCGACACCGACGAAGCCGCGGCCGAAGAAGCCGCTGCTGCGTTGGCGGCAGTTGAAACCGATATCGGCCGCACGACCGACCCGGTGCGCATGTACATGCGCGAAATGGGTACGGTCGAGCTGCTGACCCGCGAAGGCGAGATCGAAATCGCCAAGCGTATCGAGGAAGGCATTCGTGAAGTCATGGGCGCCATCGCCCACTTCCCGGGCACTGTCGATTACATTCTCGGCGAATATGACCGTGTCACCGCCGAAGGTGGCCGCCTGTCCGATGTTCTCAGCGGTTACATCGACCCTGACGACAATATCGCAGCGCCCACCGACGAGGTGCCGGTCATCGGCGCCAAGGCCCCAGCGGCCAAGGAAGAGTCGGACGAGGAAGACGAAGAAAGCGAAGGCAGTGACGACGAAGAAGAGACCGAAAGCGGTCCCGACCCCGTTGTCGCCGCACAGCGTTTCGGTGCGGTCAACGACCAGCTTCAGGTCACCAACAAGGTTCTGAAGAAACACGGTCGCAACCACAAGGAAAGCATCGAGGCCCTGCAGGCCCTGGCTGACCTGTTCATGCCGATCAAACTGGTACCGAAGCAGTTCGAGGTACTGGTCGAGCGCGTGCGTGACGCCTTGAGCCGTCTGCGCCAGCAAGAACGCGCCATCATGCAGCTGTGCGTGCGTGACGCCCGCATGCCGCGTGCCGACTTCCTGCGCATGTTCCCAAGCAACGAAACCGACCAGACCTGGAGCGGTGACCTGGCCAAGCGCAACACCAAATGGGCTGCTGCCCTGGGTGAAAAGGACGCCGCCATCGTCGCTTGCCAGCAAAAGCTGATCGACCTTGAGACCGAAACCGGCCTGACCGTTGCCGAGATCAAGGAAATCAACCGTCGCATGTCGATCGGTGAAGCCAAGGCCCGCCGTGCCAAGAAAGAAATGGTCGAGGCAAACCTGCGTCTGGTTATCTCCATCGCCAAGAAGTACACCAACCGTGGCCTGCAGTTCCTCGACCTGATCCAGGAAGGCAACATCGGCTTGATGAAGGCGGTAGACAAGTTCGAATACCGTCGTGGTTACAAGTTCTCGACCTACGCCACCTGGTGGATTCGCCAGGCAATCACCCGTTCGATCGCTGACCAGGCTCGCACCATTCGTATTCCGGTGCACATGATCGAGACGATCAACAAGCTCAACCGTATTTCCCGGCAGATGCTGCAGGAAATGGGCCGCGAACCGACCCCGGAAGAGCTGGGTGAGCGCATGGAAATGCCTGAGGACAAGATCCGCAAGGTGTTGAAAATCGCCAAAGAGCCGATTTCCATGGAAACCCCGATCGGTGACGACGAAGACTCGCACCTGGGCGACTTCATCGAGGACTCGACCATGCAGTCCCCGATCGATGTAGCCACGGTCGAGAGCCTGAAAGAAGCCACCCGTGACGTGCTCTCGGGCCTGACCGCACGCGAAGCCAAGGTGCTGCGCATGCGTTTCGGTATCGACATGAACACCGACCATACCCTTGAAGAGGTAGGCAAGCAGTTTGACGTGACCCGTGAGCGGATCCGTCAGATCGAAGCCAAGGCGTTGCGCAAATTGCGCCACCCGACGCGCAGCGAGCACCTGCGCTCCTTCCTCGACGAGTGACGAACAAACCCCGGCCCAGGCCTAATGCCTGTTAGTTAAGCGTTACTGGGGCTGCTTTGCAGCCCTTCGCGGGCACGCCCGCTCCCACTCAAGTAATGCGCGATCCGCTGTGGGAGCGGGCGTGCCCGCGAAGGGTCGCAAAGCGACCCCAAATTTCTTAACTGACTCGCATTAAGCCCAGGCCGGGGTTTTTCTCAAGGCACTGTTGTATCTGACAAAAGGCCTCTTGTTCTTCCGCACACCAGCAGCAATGCCCGTCTACACTCGACTTCAGACCACCTGAAAGCGAGGCCGTCATGCCCCTGAAGCCGGCCATCCTGTTGCTGATCCTGATTGTCTGGAGCACAACGGCCGGCGCCCTTACCCTGACAGACGAGGAGCAAGCCTGGCTGGCTGCCCACCCGCAGCTGAGCCTGGGCGTAGATGCCTCCTGGCCGCCGTTCGAGTTTCGCGACCAGGAGGGCCGCTACCAGGGATTGGCCGCCGATTACATCGCCAAGATCCAGCAACGCCTGGGCGTGACACTGAAACCGGTCGAGCCCAGTAACTGGACCGAGGTATTGGCACAGGCACGCGAAAACCGAATCGACTTACTGCCCGGCATCATGTCGACGCCAGAACGCCAGGCCTACCTGTCCTTCACCCGGCCATACCTGGACTTTCCCATCGTGATCCTCGCCCACAAGGGCGGCGCTCAACCGCGCGACCTGAAAGACCTGTATGGGCTGAAAATTGCCGTGGTCGAAAATTATGCGCCACATGAGTTGCTGCGCACCCACCACCCAGACCTCAACCTGGTGGCACTGCCTAACGTCAGCTCGGCGCTGCAGGCCCTGGCCACCGACCAGGTGGATGCTGTGGTCGGGGACTTGGCATCGAGTATCTGGAGCCTGCGCCAGCTGAAGCTCGATGGCCTGTATGTCAGCGGTGAAACACCCTATCGCTATCAACTGGCCATGGCCGTGCCGCGCAACAATCCAGTCCTGGTCGGCATTCTCGACAAAGTGATGGCCGACATGAGCAGCGGCGAAATCAGCGAGATCCAGCAGCGCTGGGTGGGCAATGTCGTCGACCAGCGGATGTTCTGGTCCGACTTGCTGGTGTACGGCCTGCCAACCGTGCTGTTCCTGATGGGCGTACTGGCCATTGTCATCCGCATCAACCGCCGGCTCAGCTCGGAAATTTCCCGCCGCATTGCCCTGGAGCAGGAGCTGCGCAGCAGCGAATACCACTACCGTGGGCTGGTCGAAAGCCTGTCAGCCATTGCCTGGGAAGCCGACGCGAACGACTATACGTACAGCTATGTGTCACCCCACGCCGAGGGCCTGCTCGGCTACCCGCTGACCGACTGGCTGAAACCGGGCTTCTGGCGCAGCATACTCCACCCGGAAGATGCCCTGTGGGCCCAGGCATACTGCGACAGCGAAACCGCCGCTGGGCGCGACCACAGCCTCGACTACCGAGTCATCCGCGCCGACGGCCAAGCGCTTTGGGTACGCAACATCGTCAGCATGATCGAACATGGCCACCACCCCGTGATGCGCGGCCTGATGATCGACATCAGCGAAACCAAGCGCACCGAGGACGCCCTGCGGTTGTCCGAGCAAAAATTCGCCTCGGTGTTCCAGCAATGCCCCGACATCCTGCTTATCGCACGCCACAGCGATGGCTGCCTGCTGGAGGTGAACGAGGCGTTCGAGGAACAGATCGGCCTGGCGCCGGACCAGGTGATCGGCCGCACCGCTACCGAGCTCAACCTGTGGGGCGTAGAAGGCAGCGGACCACGGGTGCTGGAGCGCCTGCACCAAGGCGGTATCCGCAACCTGGAAATGACCTTCCGCCGCAGCAATGGCCAATTGTTTACCGGCCTGACCTCGGCGGAAACCTTCGAGCTCGACGGCACCCCCGCGTTGGTAGTGGCGGTACGCGACATCAGCCAGCTCAAGGAAACCCAGCAGCAACTGCAAACCTCTGAAGAAAAATTCGCCAAAGCCTTCCATGCCTCACCCGACGGGCTGCTGCTGTCACGCCAGAGTGACGGCTTGCTGCTGGAGGTGAACGAAGGCTTCTGCCGCCTGACCGGCTACGATCTGAACCCGACCATCGACCAGACGTCGCTGGACCTTGGCATCTGGGTGGACCTCAACGAGCGCAAACGCCTGGTCGACCAGTTGAACCGCGACGGCTTCGTGCGTGATTTCACTTGCCACATTCGCCGCAGCGACGGGCAGATCCGCTTGTGCGAACTCTCGGCAAGGCCACTGCCGATTGCCGGGATCGACTGCATGCTGACCATTGCCCGCGACATTACCGAACGCCACCTCATGCAGGAAAAACTGCAACTGGCCGCCACGGTATTCGAGAACACTGCCGAGGGCGTACTGATTACCGACATCGACCAGCGCATCAGTGCGGTCAACCGTGCGTTCAGCGAAATTACCGGCTACAGCGAAATCGAAGCCCTCGGCCAAACCCCGCGCCTGCTCGCCTCCGGCCAGCACGACAGTGCCTTCTACGCCGCCATGTGGCACCAGTTGACCGCTGAAGGCCACTGGCAAGGCGAGATCTTCAACAAACGCAAGAGCGGGGAGCTGTACCCCAGCTGGCTGACCATCAGCGCGGTGCGCAACACCGAGCGCGAAATCACCCATTTCGTCGCAGTGTTCGCTGATATTTCCAGCCTCAAGCATGCCCAGGCCAAACTCGACTACCAGGCCCACCACGACCCACTGACCGGCCTGCCCAACCGCGCCTTGTTCGAGAACCGCCTGCAGGCTGCACTGGCCTGTGCGCAGGTGTCCAACCGCCAGGGTGCGGTGCTGTTCCTTGACCTTGACCGCTTCAAGCACATCAACGACAGCCTCGGCCACCCGGTCGGCGACCTGCTGCTCAAAGGCATCGCCCAGCGCCTGAAAGAGCAGGTACGCGACGTCGACACCGTGGCCCGCCTGGGCGGCGACGAGTTCATCATCCTGCTGCCCGGCCTGCACAAGCCCAGCGACGCCAGCTCCATCGCCAACAAGCTGCTGGCTTGCTTCAACGCACCGTTCCAGGCTGGCGAACACGAGTTCTTCACCAGCGCCAGCATTGGCATCAGCCTGTACCCACAAGACGGCAGCGACGTCGCCACGCTGATCCGCAACGCCGATGCCGCCATGTACCGCTCCAAGGCCAAGGGCCGCAACCGCGTCGAAGCCTACACCCGCGACCTCACCGCCCAGGCCAGCGAACGCATTGCCCTGGAGCATGAACTGCGCCGCGCCGTGGAGCGCAATGAAATGAGCCTGTGCTTCCAGCCCAAGCTCAGCCTCAAGACCCAGAGCCTGGTCGGTGCCGAAGCGCTGATCCGCTGGAGCCACCCGACCTTCGGTGAGGTGCCGCCTGAGCACTTCATCCACCTGGCCGAAGAGAACGGCACCATCCTGCAGTTGGGTGACTGGGTACTGGAGCAGGCCTGCCGGCAGATGCATCGCTGGAAGCGGGACTATGAAGCGTTCGGGCCGCTTTCGATCAACCTGGCTGGCGCCCAATTGCGCCATCACGGCCTGGCCAAGCGCATCGAGCAATTACTCAAGACCTACGGCCTGAAGGCGGGCGACCTGCAGTTGGAAATTACCGAGAACTTCATCATGAGCCAGGCCGAAGAAGCCTTGGTCGTGCTCCACCAGCTGAAGAAACTGGGCGTGCAGTTGGCCATTGACGACTTCGGCACGGGCTATTCATCGCTGAGTTACCTCAAGCGCCTGCCGCTGGATATCCTCAAGATCGACAAGTCGTTCATCCGCGGCCTGCCTGACGACCCCCACGATGCAGCCATCGCCCGGGCGATCATCGCGCTGGGCCGCAGCATGCAATTGACCATCATTGCCGAAGGGGTGGAAAACCAGGCGCAGCAGCGTTTTCTGGCAGCGGAAGGCTGTGAGCAGATCCAGGGCTACATCGTCAGCCTGCCACTGCCGCCAGAGGAATTCGCTGCTTCGTTCCTTCGCATAGCACTATCGGATCTTTCAGATGGCACAGCTGCGAAACCCTCGTTATAATCCGGCCACTTACTGAGGGCCTATAGCTCAGTCGGTTAGAGCAGAGGACTCATAATCCTTTGGTCCACGGTTCGAGTCCGTGTGGGCCCACCAGCTACTGAAAAGCCGCGCACTGCGCGGCTTTATGCTTTCTAAGGTAGTGGTCTCGCTATTGGCTCCATGGCCAAAAGGTACAAAATCGGTACAGTACTGGTAAGCCAGTCTGCCTTTGGAGTCCTTTTCATATGGCAACAATGGTCAAAACCCCTTCCGGCACTTGGCAAGCCGAAGCCCCAAAACGGGCTGGGCATTATCGGCTCACTGAATGAGCCGAATAGGCTCGCTAATCGGCTCACAGATGAACGCTCCCATGAATGACCCGCGCTGGATCTGGCAGCAGCCCAACTGGCCGCACTTTAGCTGGCGAGGCGAAACGCTTGCCCAGCTGCTGCGCGCTTGCAATCACGCTCAGGGGCGTTTGCTCGGAATGCTCGGTGCGGTGGGCAGTGACACCGAAGTGCAGAGCAGCCTGGATGCCATGCTTCAAAACATCGTCACTTCTTCAGCCATCGAGGGTGAGCAACTGAATGTCGGTTCGGTGCGTTCATCACTGGCGCGGCGCTTGGGGCTGAGCGAAGAGGGTCGCACCACCTCACGTTCCGAAGGCCTGGCGGAACTGCTGCTCGATGCCACCTGCCTGTATCAACAAGCGCTAGACGAGCAGCGACTTTTCACCTGGCACCGTTGGCTATTCCCCACCGATGACCAACTGCTGGCTCGACCGCTACACATCGGCACACTGCGCGGCGAAGAGCCGATGCAGGTCGTTTCCGGTCGCATAGACCGCCCTACGGTACATTTCGAGGCCCCTCCCCGCGCGGGCCTGGAAGAGCAATTGGCGGGCTTTCTCGCCTGGTTCGAAAGCAGCCGAAGCGATGCCAGCCTTGACCCCTTTCTGCGCGCTGGCATCGCCCATTTCTGGTTCGTTACCCTGCACCCCTTCGATGACGGCAATGGTCGCCTAACCCGCGCCATCACCGATCTGGCCTTGGCCCAGGGCGAACATCAAGCCATCCGCTTCTATGCCCTGTCCGCAAGCATCCTTGATGACCGAGCAGGCTATTACCGCATGCTTGAAGCCAGCCAGAAAAGCACACTGGACATCACTGCTTGGCTGCAATGGTTTCTCACGACGTTGCTCAATAGCCTGGAGCAGGCTCTTGCTCGTATCGACCGAGTGCTGGTCAAGGCGCGCTTCTGGCAGGCGCACCGCAGCCAAACCCTATCGGCGGAGCAGGTCAAAGTGCTTAACCGCCTGCTTGATGGCGGCGAACGGGGTTTTGAAAACGGTATCAGCGCAGCCCAGTACCAAGCCGTGGCCAAGGTATCCAAAGCCACCGCGACCCGCCATCTGAGCGACCTGCTGGAAAAAGGCTGCATCGAGCGGCTGCCCGGTAGCGGGCGCAGCACCCGTTACCAGATAGCACGCTGAGCACGTGAGCCGACCCAGTCAGCCCCTGGTGCGTCGTCGCGCCATAGGATAATGGTTGCGATCCACTTGAGCGATAGAAAGCAATTACCCGTACACCACGACGCTTACCTTTGCCGTTTGCAGCCCAGCGAACCTTGCGGTGCCCGCCAGTGCCGGGGCCGCTTTGCGGCCCTTTCGCGACACAAGGCCGCTCCTACAGGGGCCGCGTCGCTAGCGGCTGGCCTTGCCCTGATCGGCATTGGCTGGCTAGGCTAGCGGGCCAACCGTAGAGACTCGCCATGTCGGATGCCCGCCTTATCACCCTGGATGAAATCGATCGCCAGCTGATCGCCCTGCTGCAGATCAACGCCCGTGAAAGCGTGGCCAACCTCGCTCGCCAGCTGGGTATCGCCCGTACCACGGTCAACTCGCGCCTGGAGCGGCTGGAGAAGACCAAGGTCATTGCCGGTTACGGTGTGCGCCTTGGGCAAAGTGTGATCGGTGGCGGGCTGCAAGCGTATGTGGGGATCAAGGTGCAACCGCGCTCCGGCAAGGACGTGGTGCGGCGTTTGAGTGCCATGGGGCAAGTGCAGCAGTTGTGCGCGGTAAGTGGCGAATTCGACTACGTGGCTTGGCTGCGCACGGACTCACCCGAGCAACTGGACCAGTTGCTTGACCAGATCGGCAGTGTCGACGGGGTGGAAAAAACCACCACGTCGATCATCCTCAGCAGCAAGGTGGACCGCGGTCAGCCGCTGTGAGCGGGCTGGCGGTCAGGCTTCCTGACCGTCGAGCAGGCCATCAAGGATGGCCGACAGGCTTTCGGCAGAATGCTGCATCGACCAGACAATGTCACGGCTG
Source organism: Pseudomonas sp. BJP69 (assembly GCF_007633355.1). Lineage (NCBI taxonomy): Bacteria > Pseudomonadati > Pseudomonadota > Gammaproteobacteria > Pseudomonadales > Pseudomonadaceae > Pseudomonas > Pseudomonas sp. BJP69. The sequence continues at coordinate 418,676 of NZ_CP041933.1, read as the reverse complement.
CGCTCGGGGGCGTGGTGTTGCGCGTAGTCAGAGGCAATCTGGTTGAGGCCACGGGCTAGCAGGCAGGCGTGGACCAAGGCGTCGGCGGCGTCGATGCCGGGGCGGATGGCGAAGAGCGGCGGGTGGCTGGCTTCGCAGTTGCAGAAGGGCTTTTCGGCGGTGGGTTTGAGTTTTTCGCGCTGGTCGGGTAAGCGATCGGTCATGGTATAGCCTCCACATCACAGGGGTGATTAGCGGCCATTCGCATCCTTCTCACGGGAATTGGGTGGCAGCCATGCACGAGGTGAGAACCGGCGAACTTGGAGGCGTGTACCCGGCCAGGCAAAGCCTGCCCGCGCACAGCTGCCATAGCAGTGCGCCTCCAGAAAGATCAGCGGGTTCTCACGCCCGATCACCGAATTTCGGCGATCGGGTGAAGTTAACGATGAAACGATTCCCGCGATGCCAGACAGAGGCTATAGCGGGTGTAGGGTAATTCTTTATCTCAAGGCATGGGTGTAGGACGTATCTGATCACTCAGATCGCAAATGCTACACAGCCCGTTGTAGGAGCGGCCTTGTGTCGCGAAAGGGGTGCGAAGCGCCCCCAGGATTTGTGCATACAGCAGATGTTGCTGGGGCCGCTTTGCGGCCCTTTCGCGACACAAGGCCGCTCCTACAACGGGCAAGTCTTCGTCATAATGTATTTTTTGAAATAGATTTCGACTCAGAAAACGACATTAAGACAACACTCTGCATCTTAATTACGAACCCCGCTGTCCCTAAAATGACCACCAGGCATCTCCTATACTCAGGCTCTGCTCCCCGCGCAGCCCCTCTGGCAAGGTCACTTCATGAACAAGAAAAACCGCCACCCCGCCGACGGCAAGAAGCCGATCACCATCTTTGGCCCGGACTTTCCCTTCGCTTTCGACGACTGGCTTGAACACCCGGCAGGCCTTGGCAGTATCCCGGCTGAACGCCACGGTGAAGAGGTGGCCATCGTAGGTGCGGGCATCGCCGGCCTGGTGGCGGCGTACGAACTGATGAAGCTGGGCCTCAAGCCGGTGGTCTACGAGGCCTCCAAGCTTGGCGGCCGGCTGCGCTCGCAAGCCTTCAACGGCACCGACGGGATCGTGGCCGAACTCGGCGGCATGCGCTTCCCGGTGTCGTCCACTGCCTTCTACCACTATGTGGACAAGCTAGGCCTGGAAACCAAGCCTTTCCCCAACCCGCTGACCCCGGCGTCGGGCAGTACGGTGATCGACCTGGAGGGCCAGACCTACTACGCCGAGAAGGCCGCCGACCTGCCGCAACTGTTCCATGAAGTGGCCGACGCCTGGGCCGATGCGCTGGAAAGCGGTGCCCAGTTCGCCGACATTCAGCAAGCCATCCGCGACCGTGATGTCACCCGCCTGAAGGCGCTGTGGAACAAGCTGGTACCGCTGTGGGACGACCGCACCTTCTATGACTTCGTCGCCACCTCGCGCTCGTTCGCCAAGCTGAGCTTCCAGCACCGCGAGGTGTTCGGCCAGGTCGGCTTCGGCACGGGCGGGTGGGACTCGGACTTCCCCAACTCGATGCTGGAAATTTTCCGCGTGGTCATGACCAACTGCGACGACCATCAGCACCTGGTAGTCGGCGGCGTTGAACAGGTGCCGCAAGGTATCTGGCGCCATGTACCGGAGCGCTGCGTGCACTGGCCACAGGGCACCAGCCTTAGCGCACTGCACGGCGGCGCGCCGCGTACCGGTGTAAAACGTATCGCCCGCGCAGCCGACGGGCGCCTGGCGGTTACCGACAACTGGGGTGACACCCGCCACTACAGTGCCGTGCTCACCACCTGCCAGACCTGGCTGCTGACCACGCAGATCGACTGCGAGGAATCGCTGTTCTCGCAAAAAATGTGGATGGCCCTGGACCGGACCCGCTACATGCAGTCCTCGAAGACCTTCGTCATGGTCGACCGGCCGTTCTGGAAGGACAAAGACCCGCAAACCGGCCGCGACCTGATGAGCATGACCCTCACCGACCGCCTCACCCGCGGCACTTACCTGTTCGATAACGGTGACCACAAACCGGGGGTCATCTGCCTGTCCTACGCGTGGATGAGCGATGCGCTGAAGATGCTGCCGCACCCGGTGGAAAAGCGCGTGCAACTGGCCCTGGATGCGCTGAAGAAGATCTACCCGAAAACCGACATTGCCGGGCACATCATCGGCGACCCGATCACCGTGTCCTGGGAAGCCGACCCGTACTTCCTCGGCGCCTTCAAGGGTGCATTGCCGGGCCACTACCGCTACAACCAGCGCATGTACGCGCACTTCATGCAGGAGGACATGCCCGCCGAACAGCGCGGCATGTTCATCGCCGGGGACGACGTGTCGTGGACACCTGCCTGGGTCGAGGGCGCGGTGCAGACTTCACTGAATGCGGTGTGGGGTATCATGAACCACTTTGGTGGCCGTACCCACCCCGACAACCCAGGCCCTGGCGACGTGTTCGACGAAATCGGCCCGATCGCCCTGGCCGACTGACACGCAGGAGGCAACATGCGCATTGCTCTGTTCCAGGGCCATCCCCAGCCGCTGGATGTACCCGGCAACCTGCAACGGCTGCGCCAGCAGGCGCAGCTGGCAGTTGAACGTGGCGCGCAGTTGCTGGTGTGCCCGGAAATGTTCCTCAGCGGCTACAACATCGGCCTGGCTCAGGTGGAGCACCTGGCCGAGGCGGCCGATGGTCCGGCGGCCATGGCGGTGGTGGAAATCGCCCAGGCGCACCGCATCGCCATTGTCTATGGCTACCCGGAGCGCGGCGAGGACGGGGCGATCTACAACAGCGTGCAGTTGATCGACGCCCATGGGCGCAGCCTGGGCAACTACCGCAAGACCCACTTGTTCGGCGAACTGGACCGTTCGATGTTCAGCCCCGGCCCCGATCACTTCCCGGTGGTACAGCTGGAGGGCTGGAAGGTCGGCCTGCTGATCTGCTACGACATCGAGTTCCCGGAGAACGCCCGGCGCCTGGCACTGGACGGCGCCGAGCTGATTCTGGTGCCAACGGCGAACATGGCGCCCTACGATTTCACCTGCCAGGTGACCGTGCGGGCGCGGGCGCAGGAGAACCAGTGTTATCTGGTGTATGCCAACTACTGCGGGGCAGAAGGGCAGATCCAGTATTGCGGGCAAAGCAGCATCATCGGCCCGGACGGCAGCCTGCTGGCGATGGCCGGGCACGATGAATGCCTGTTGCTGGCCGAACTTGAGCATGAGCGGGTGGTGCAGGGGCGCGCGGCCTTCCCCTACCTGAGCGATCTGCGCCAGGAGCTGCACTTGCGTCAAGGCTGACGGGGGCCGCTTTCACATCGACCGCGTGAACCTAAAGCCCTGTGCAGTACCTGTGGGAGCGGGCTCGCCCGCGAAGGGGCCGGGCCTGGGAACAAATGGGTTAGCATGGAAACCGAGCAACCGGAGCCCCCCATGCCTGACGCCACCCGCCACCTGACCCTCGCCAACGGCCTGCAGCTGACCCTGCGCCACGCCCCGCGCCTGAAGCGCTCGGCGGCCGCACTGCGGGTGCACGCGGGCAGCCACGATGCTCCCGCCAAATGGCCCGGCCTGGCGCACTTTCTCGAACACCTGTTCTTCCTCGGTACCTCCCGCTTTGCGCTGAACGATGGCTTGATGCGCTACGTGCAAACCCTCGGCGGCCAAGTCAACGCCAGCACCCGCGAACGTACTACCGACTTTTTCTTCGAAGTGCCACCCAGTGCTTTGACCGGCGGCCTTGAGCGCCTGTGCCAGATGCTTGCCGAACCCGACCTGGGCAGCGAGCGCCAGCGCCGCGAACGCGAGGTGATTCACGCCGAGTTCATCGCCTGGGCCCGCAACCCGCAGGCCCAGCAGCAGTTCGCCTTGCTGCAAGCGGCCGCGCCTGGCCATCCGCTGGGCGCATTCCATGCCGGCAACCGTTACACCCTGGCCCTGCAGGATCCGCGCTTCCAGCAAGCGCTCGGCGGTTTTCACCGGCGCTTCTACCAGGGCGGGCAGATCACCTTGAGCCTGTGCGGCCCACAACCGCTGGATGAGCTGGAGCGAATCGGCCGCCAACATGCCGGGCTTTTCGCTGTGGGGCAGCCTGTGGCTCAGGCGCAGCCACCCTGCCTGTCGGCAACGGCCGACCCGCTGGTGTTCACGCACCAGCAACTCCCAAACGGCGCCCAGCAGGCGCTGGAACTGCTGACCACCGGCCTTGAAGACAGCCGCCCCGGGACCTGGCTGGGCACCCTGCGTGAGCGTGGCTGGCTGCACAGTTTCAAAGCTGAAACACTATATGCATTCGCCGGTCAGTTGCTGTGGCACCTCGACCTCAAGCTCAGTGCCAACGCCTGCCCGGACGAAGCCCGCGACCTGCTGCACGGCTGGTTCAGTTTCATGCGCCAAGCCGACCGCCGTTCGCTGAACCAGCAGTTCGGTGCGTTGCAGCGCAGCCGCGCGCACAGCGCAAGCGCACTGGAGCTGGCCCGCCGGGACAGCGCAGGCCGGCCGTTCGCCCAACTGGATGCCCAAGGCCTGCACGCGCTGGATGCGCTGCTTGATGATTTGCCCTGCGCCGAGCGCGGCCATTGGCAATTGCCGCCAGCCGACCCGTTGCTCAGTGCCGAACTGCCCAATGCCAACCCGCAGCCGCTGCCGGCGGCGCTGACCATCAGTGGCCAGCTCCCGGCCTCGCGCCAGTACGCGGCGCTGTACCTGCGCTGGCAGGTGCCTTCGCCCTTGCCCCAGCCGCTGAAACGGGTGCTCGAACAGGCCCTGGCGCCGTTGCAGGAACGCTGTGAACGCGCCTCGGTGCAACTGCAATTCACCAGTGCCGGTGCTTACTGGCAGTTGCGCTGCGCCGGGCTGCCAGCAGCGGTGCTGCGCACAACACACCAGGCCTTGGGGTTGCTGCGCGAACCGCCTGCCAACTGCTGGCAAGCCAGCCCCGCGCAGCTCCCGGCATTGATACCCATCCGCCTGTTGCTGCAGCAACTGCCGGATGCGGTAGCCGGTGGCCTGCCTGAAACAACGCCGGATTGCTCGCTGGGGCAGCAGCACCTCGCAAGCCTATGGCAGCAATCGCAGTGGCAAGGCTTGGCCACGGGTTTCGACGCCAGGGCGCTGGGCGCACTGGGTGTTGCCTTGCAGCAGTGCCCCGGCCAAGGTGCGCGGCCTACGCCGGCACCCAGCTGGGCCAGCAAGCGCTGGTACCACGTTAGCGCCCCAGGCAGTGAACATGCCCTGTTGCTGTTTTGCCCACTGCCTGCGGCAGACGAAGCCCGCGGCCGCCTGCTCGCCCAATTACTGCAAGGCCCGGTGTACCAAAGGCTGCGGGTAGAACTGCAGCTGGGCTACGCGGTATTCAGTGCCTTTCGCCAGATCGAGGGCGTGGGTGGCCTGTTGTTCGGTGTGCAGTCTCCGCACACCGGTCAGGTTCAGGTCCTTGACCACCTGACGGCCCTGCTGCGCCAGGGCGTTACCCTTGACGCCGGGGTTCGCCAGGCCTTGGCCGAGCAATTTGCCGAGCCGGCCATGGCCAACGCGGAGGTCACCGAGTGGGCATGGCAGACACACCTGGCTACACAACCAGGCCAGCTCGATGGCCTGCGCAGGTCTATCCTGAACACGCGGCAGACGGATCTGGACCAGTTGCTCAGCAACCTGCTCGATACGGGGGCTGTCTGGCTTTGCCTGGCCAACGCTGCCGCGCCAGACACTTCCTGGCACGGCGAAAGCCCATGATTGTTACGCAAAGTGCAATGGCACTTTTCGAATAATTAACCTTTCGGTACAAATTTTTCTTGTAAGATAGCGCAATCCCAGTTCTGGGAACCTCCTGCGCATGGCGGTACCCAAGTAGTAGCTGAGCAAACCAAAACCCATCCGGAAGGAGTAACTCCATGTGGACCAAACCTGCTTACACTGATCTGCGTATCGGCTTCGAAGTCACCATGTACTTCGCTAACCGCTAAGCCCGGCTTACGGTTCCACGCCTCGGCCTGCCGGGGCGTTTTCGTTTTCAAGATACGGATTTCGCACAGCATAGAGAGTGGCCATGTATATCCAGGTTCTCGGCTCCGCCGCCGGTGGCGGGTTCCCGCAGTGGAACTGCAATTGCGTCAACTGCAAGGGTTACCGTGACGGCACCCTGCGCGCAACGGCGCGCACCCAGTCGTCCATCGCCCTGTCCGACGACGGCGTGCACTGGGTACTGTGCAATGCCTCGCCCGACATCCGCGCGCAGCTGCAAGCCTTTGCGCCCATGCAGCCAGCCCGGGCCCTGCGCGATACCGGCATCAACGCCATCGTGCTGCTGGACAGCCAGATCGACCACACCACCGGGCTGCTCAGCCTGCGCGAAGGCTGCCCGCACCAGGTGTGGTGCACCGACATGGTCCACCAGGACCTGACCACTGGCTTCCCGCTGTTCAACATGCTCAGCCACTGGAACGGTGGGCTGCAGTGGAACCGCATCGAGCTCGAAGGCAGCTTTGTGATCGACGCCTGCCCCAACCTGCGCTTCACGCCCTTCCCGCTGCGCAGCGCCGCACCGCCCTACTCGCCGCACCGCTTCGACCCCCACCCAGGCGACAACCTTGGCTTGCTGGTCGAAGATACCCGTACCGGCGGCAAGCTGTTCTACGCTCCTGGCCTGGGCCAGGTCGATGACAAGCTGCTGGCGATGATGCACGGCGCCGACTGCCTGCTGGTCGACGGCACCTTGTGGGAAGACGATGAAATGCAGCGCCGTGGCGTTGGTACCCGCACCGGGCGCGAGATGGGCCACCTGGCGCAGAACGGCCCCGGCGGCATGCTGGAAGTGCTCGATGGCTTCCCGCGCCAGCGCAAAGTGCTTATCCACATCAACAACACCAACCCGATACTTGATGAAGCATCGCCCGAACGCGCCGAAGTACTGCGCCGGGGCGTGGAAGTGGCCTTCGACGGCATGAGTATCGAGTTGTAAATACAGACGGCCAGACGACACTGAAACCCTGTGGGAGCGGGCATGCCCGCGAAGCAGCCAATACAGTTCATGGCACCGGCTTGGCCGGTGTTCGCGGGCATGCCCGCTCCCACAGGGGTGAGTTGCCAGGCCAGTCAAGCGTTTTACAGGAGCCAGCCGAATGAGCGATGCACTGCCGATGTCCCCTGCCGAGTTCGAGCAGGCCCTGCGCGCCAAGGGCGCCTTTTACCATATCCATCACCCCTATCATGTGGCGATGTACCAGGGCCGGGCCAGCCGCGAGCAGATCCAGGGCTGGGTCGCGAACCGCTTCTACTATCAGGTCAACATCCCCATGAAGGATGCCGCGATCCTGGCCAACTGCCCCGACCGCGAAGTACGCCGCGAGTGGATACAGCGCCTGCTCGACCACGACGGTGCCCCAGGCGAAGACGGCGGTATCGAGGCCTGGCTGCGCCTGGGCCAGGCGGTGGGGCTGGACCCCGACCAGTTGCGCTCGCAAGAGCTGGTACTGCCCGGCGTGCGCTTTGCCGTAGACGCCTACGTCAACTTCGCCCGCCGCGCCAGCTGGCAGGAAGCGGCCAGCAGCTCGCTGACCGAACTGTTCGCCCCGCAAATCCACCAGTCGCGCCTGGACAGCTGGCCGCAACACTACCCGTGGATCGACCCGGCCGGCTACGAGTACTTCCGTACCCGCCTGGGCCAGGCCCGGCGTGACGTGGAGCACGGCCTGGCCATTACCCTGCAGCATTACACCACCCGCGCAGGCCAGGAGCGTATGCTGGAAATACTGCAGTTCAAGCTGGATATCCTCTGGAGCATGCTCGACGCCATGAGCATGGCCTACGAGCTGAACCGCCCGCCCTATCACTCCGTCACCCAGGACCGGGTATGGCACAAGGGGATCACCCTATGAGTTTCGACCGTAACCAAGTGCCGAACTGGCGCCCCGGCTACCGCTTCCAGTACGAACCGGCGCAGAAAGGCCATGTGCTGCTCTACCCTGAAGGCATGATCAAGCTCAATGACAGCGCCAGCCTGATCGGTGGGCTGATCGATGGCCAGCGCGACGTAGCAGCGATCATCAACGAACTCGAACAGCAATTTCCCGGCGTGCCCCAGGTAGCCGAGGACATCGAGCAGTTCATGGAGGTAGCCCGTGCCGAACACTGGATCGTCCTCGCCTGAGTTGCCGCCCACGCCCGCTGTGGGCTTGCCGCTGTGGCTGCTGGCCGAGCTGACCTACCGTTGCCCGCTGCAGTGCCCGTACTGCTCCAACCCGCTGGACTTTGCCGCCCAGGGCCAGGAGCTGAACACCGAACAGTGGTTCAAGGTCATGGCCGAGGCACGCCAGATGGGCGCCGCGCAAATCGGCTTTTCCGGTGGTGAGCCGCTGGTGCGCCAGGACCTGGCCGAGCTGATTGGCGAGGCCCGTCGGCTGGGTTACTACACCAACCTGATCACCTCCGGCATTGGCCTGAACGAGGCGCGCATCGCCGAATTCAAGGAGGCCGGCCTGGACCATATCCAGATCAGCTTCCAGGCCAGCGACGAGCAGGTCAACAACCTGCTGGCCGGCTCGAAGAAGGCCTTTGCGCAAAAGCTGGAAATGGCCCGCGCAGTGAAGGCCCACGGCTACCCGATGGTGCTCAACTTCGTCACCCACCGGCACAACATCGACAAGATCGACCGCATCATCGAGCTGTGCATCGCGCTGGAAGCCGACTTCGTCGAGCTTGCCACCTGCCAGTTCTATGGCTGGGCGCACCTCAACCGCCTTGGCCTGCTGCCAACGCGCGCGCAATTGGAGCGTGCCGAGCGCATCACCAACGAGTACCGCGCAAAACTCAAGGCCGAAGGCAACCCGTGCAAGCTGATCTTCGTCACCCCGGACTACTACGAAGAGCGCCCCAAGGCCTGCATGAATGGCTGGGGCAACCTGTTCCTCACCATCACACCTGACGGTACCGCACTGCCCTGCCATGGCGCCCGCCAGCTGCCGGTGCAGTTCCCTAATGTGCGTGAGCACGACCTGCACCACATCTGGTACGAGTCGTTCGGCTTCAACCGCTTCCGTGGCTACGAGTGGATGCGCGAACCGTGCCGCTCATGCGACGAAAAGGAAAAGGACTTCGGCGGCTGCCGCTGCCAGGCCTTCATGCTGACCGGCGACGCCCGCAACGCCGACCCGGTGTGCGCCAAGTCGGCCGACCACGGCATCATTCTCAAGGCCCGCGAGGAGGCCGAAAGCGCCCAGCTCGCCATTGAACAGATGACCTTCCGCAATGAACGTAACTCCCGTGTCATCGCCCGCGGCTGAATTCAGCGCGGCCCAGGCCGTGGCCGCCGGCACCGACTTTGCCGAACTCAAGGTCAGTGCCGACGGGCTGTTCTGGCTGGAATTTCGCCCAGCCGATGGGGCTTGCCGCATCTGGCACTGGTTGTACTGCCAGGCTCGCTGCCTGACCCCGGATGGCTTCAGCGTGCGCAGCCGGGTCTACGAGTATGGCGGTGGCAGTTTCTGCCTGGGCGGCGACGGGTTGGTGTTCGTCAACGAGCAGGACCAGCAGGTCTATACCCAACCGCTGGACGACCTGGAACCGCGGGCCCTGACGCAGAATGCCAACTGCCGCTATGGCGATGTGCAATGGCACGACGGCCAGGTACTGGCGGTTGAAGAACGCCACGCCGACCAGGTCGAACATCGCCTGGTCGCGCTGCGCGACGGCGGCTGCGAAGTGCTTGCCGAAGGCGCCGACTTCTATGCTGCACCAACGGTAAGTGGCGACGGCCAGCGCCTGGCGTGGATCGAATGGGACCGCCCGGCACAGCCATGGACCGTGACCCGGTTGATGTGCCGCATGCGCGATGCCAGTGGCCACTGGTTGCCCGCCCAGTGCGTGGCGGCAGCCGAGGAATCGCTGCAGCAGCCGCGCTTCGATGGCGAAGGCCGGCTGTACTGCCTGTCCGACCGCAATGGGTTCTGGCAACCTTGGGGCGAAGTCGATGGCCAGTGGCAGGCGATGCCTGCCGAGCAGGCAGACCACGCGGCGGCCCCCTGGCAGCTGGGCACCTGCACCTGGTTGCCATTGGGCCCACACAGCTACCTGGCCAGCTGGTTCGAAAACGGCTTCGGCCAACTGGGGGTGCGCGGGGCCGATGGCCGCACCGAGCGCTTCGCCAGTGCCTACACCCGCTTTCGCAACCTGGCCATAGACAGCGACCACCTCTATGCCATCGCCGCCTCGCCCATCAGCCCGCCGGCGGTGATTGCCATCGACCGCAGCAACCACGAGGTTCGCGTGCTGGCCGGTGGGGCCGAAGTGCTGCCAGCCGACGACGTCAGCCTGCCACAGGCGTTCCACTACGCCAGTGACGGTGACCAGGCGCATGGTTTCTTCTACCCAGCGGCCCGTTCGCAGGGGGCCGCACCGCTGGTGGTGTTCATCCACGGCGGCCCGACATCGGCCTGCTACCCGGTGCTCGACCCGCGCATCCAGTACTGGACCCAACGCGGCTTTGCCGTGGCCGACCTGAACTACCGGGGCAGCACCGGCTATGGCCGGGCGTACCGCCAGGCACTGCACCTGCGCTGGGGTGAGAGCGATGTGGCCGACGCCTGTGCAGCGGTCCGGCACCTGGCAGCACAGGGCCTGGTCGACCCACGCAAGGCGTTCATCCGCGGCGGCAGCGCGGGGGGCTATACCACGCTCTGCGCCTTGGCGTTCCATGACGTGTTCCGTGCCGGTGCCAGCCTGTACGGGGTCAGCGACCCGATAGCGCTAGGGCGTGCCACGCACAAGTTCGAGGGTGATTACCTGGACTGGCTGATTGGCGACCCCGCCCTGGATGCCGAGCGCTACCGCCAACGCACGCCGCTGCTGCATGCAGGGCAGATCAGGGTGCCGGTAATCTTCTTCCAGGGCGAGCTGGATGCGGTGGTGGTGCCAGAGCAAACCCGGTCGATGCTGGCGGCGTTGCAGGCCAACGGGATCGAGGCGCAAGGGCACTTCTACGCGGGCGAACGGCATGGGTTCCGCAAGGCGCAGAACCTGGCGCATGCGCTGGAAGAAGAGTGGAAGTTCTATTGCCGGGTGTTGGAAGGCTGACCCTTGGGGGCTGCTTTGCAGCCCAATCGCCGGCAAGCCAGCTCCCACAGGGATCGCCTTAGGGCTGACAGGTGTTTGCCACAAGGTATGGCAGCGCCTGTTAGATCGAGCGCCGCCCGCGCGGCGCAATCGCGAGCTGCGCTCGCTCCTACGTTTGTTTCGGGCCAGTAACGCCTGTTACAGGCGCGCGCGGCCGCCTTGTTTGTACGGCGCGATATTGAGGCATGCACCAAGGCGTTCGCGCGCGAATCCCACAGGAATAATTGGCCCGAAACAAACGTAGGAGCGAGCGCAGCTCGCGATTGCGCCGCGCGGGCGGCGCTCGATCTCACAGGCGCTGAAGATGCTCCGGCTACCCATGCCAGGAACCATAGAATCTCCCACAGGTACAGCGAAGGCGTTAAATGCTGCACCAACCTGTGGGAACCCGGCTTGCCGGTAATGAAGCCTGGGCAGGCTAACGCTTGGCGATGATGTACACCGCATGCACGATCCCTGGAATGTACCCCAGCAGGGTCAGCAGAATGTTCAGCCAGAACGCCCCGCCAAACCCAACCTGCAGAAACACCCCGAGCGGCGGCAAGATAATGGCGATGATGATGCGGATAAAGTCCATGCGAGTCTCTCCTGAAGGGGTTACAACACAGACTAGCCGCTGGTCCTGGAGGTTCCACAGGCAAAAAAAACGCCCCGGGCCGAATGGAACAGGCCAGGGGCGATGCGCAGGAACGCCAGACGGTTCGTAGAATTGGTTAACGTGCCACTTACCCCGACACTTAGGCCGACACTTCGCGGCGCGCATGCTGCTGCGCATGCAGGCGGGCAAAGGCGCGTGCCAGGCGCAGCAGCATTTCGTCGATATTGCCCTTGCTCACGGTCAGCGCCGGAGAGAAACGCACCACATCCGCTTGTGGGGCATTGAGCAGCAAGCCTTCGTGCAGGGCGGCAGCCACCAGTTCGCGCGCCTGGTTTTCCTTCAGCTGCAGCGCCCACAGTAGCCCTTGCCCGCGTACTTCGCCCTGCACATAACGCCCAGCCAGGCGGCTCAGGCCGTCGCGCAGGTGGCGGCCGTGGTCCTGCACTTGGCCGAAGAAGCCGGGCTCCAGTACGGTATCCAGCACGGCCAGGCCCGCAGCGCACATCAGCGCATTGCCGTGGTGGCTGCCCTCCAGCTCGCCCGGTTCGGCGCAGCACGCCGTACCGCGGGCCAGCAACGCGGCCAGTGGCACACCACCGCCCAGGCCTTTACCCAGGGTGATGATGTCGGCACGCACGCCATAGGTCTCCTCGGCCAACAATGCGCCACAGCGCCCGATGCCGGTCTGTACCTCATCGAGGATCAGCAGGATGCCCAGCTCACGACAGAGGGTTTCCACGCCCTTGAGGTACTCGCGGCTCGCCGGAATTACCCCGGCCTCGCCCTGCACCGGCTCCAGCATGATGGCCACAGTGCGCGAATCCACTTCGGCGTGCAGCGCCGCCAGGTCATTGAACGGCACCTTGCTGAACCCGGGCAGGCCCGGTTCACAGCGGTTGCAGGGCAATGGGTCGGACGCCGACAGCGCGCCCAGGCTGCGGCCATGGCAGGCCTGGCTGGCGGTGATGATGTGATAGGCGCCATTGCGGTGCAGTTGGCCCCACTTGCGCGCCAGCTTGATCGCCCCTTCACAGGCTTCGGCACCGCTGTTGAGCAGGTAGGCCTGGTCGCTACCGGTGCTCTGGCACAGGCGGTTGGCCAGCGCCAGCAGGCCACGGCTATGAAACCCCGCGCCTGGGTTGACCAGCGCCTGGGCCTGGCTGCCCAACGCCTTGACCAGCACGCTGGGGCTATGGCCCAGGCTATTCACTGCGCCGCCCTGGGTGAAGTCCAGGTAGGCATGCCCGGCATCGTCCCACAACCAGGAGCCCTGCCCGCGCACGAACACCTGCGCAGGCCGTTCGGTCCCGGGCATCAGGCAGTCACGCGACAACTCGGCAGCAGGTGGCACACGCACCGGCACAGGCTTGGGCTCGGCCGCGGCGGTCGGGGCCGAGCGGCGCAGGTTGAACAGGTTCATCGGGGCTCCAGCCAATGCACGGTAAGGGGCGAGCACAGGGCGGTCTTGGCGCCGCCGCTCATTATTTTGTCTTGCCTATCAAAAGTGTTTCTCATCCACGGTAACAATCGACTGATTCAGCGCTGTAACCCGTTGGAATACGGCGATAGACTAGGCGCCACGAGGGGTTACGGCCATTTCGATTTTCCAGCACTTTTGATAAGTATCACTTATGGATTTTCGCCAACTGCGTTATTTCGTCGCGGTGTACGAAGAGGGCCACGTCGGCCGCGCCGCCGAGCGCCTGTCGCTGTCACAGCCAGCGCTTTCACAACAGATCCGCCAACTGGAACACAGCCTGGACCTGAGCCTGTTCGAGCGCAGCAACAAGCGCCTGCTGCCGACCCTGGCGGCCCATACCCTGTACAACCATGCTCTGCCGCTGCTCGATGGCCTGCAGCGTGCCCACGAGGCCATGCGCAATTTCAAGGGCCAGTCTTTGCGCACCTTGGCCATCGGTGTGCTGCAAACGGTACGCCCCAGCCTGGTGCCGCAATTGCTCGAACGGCTGCGCAAGGCCCAACCCCACCTGGTGGTGCAGATCTACGAGTTATCGGGGCTGGAGATCGAGCGGCGCCTGCTCAGCGGTAACCTGGACATCGGCATCAGCTACCTGCCGCCACGCCAGCCCGGCCTGCATGGCCTGTTGCTGTACGAGGACGAGCTGCAATTGGTGATACCCGCCACCCACCCACTGAAGGATTTCAAGAAGGTGTCCATCCGCCAGGCGGCCGAGTTGCCCATGCTGATGCTGGGCGAGGAGTTTCAGATCCGCCAGATCTGGCAGGCCCAGTTAGCCAGCCAGGGGCGGCGGCCGCAGGTGCAGGCCGAGATGAACAACATGGCGGGTATTCTCGACAGCCTGGCGCACACCGCGCTGGCAACCATTCTGCCAGGCCGGGCCAAAGACGCCGCCGAGGACTACCCAGGGCTGTTGTGGAAGCCGCTGAGCGAGCCGCGAGTACCGTTGAAGGTAGGGCTGGTGTTCCGCGATGCCCAGCGCCAGCAGGCATCGGTCGAACTGCTGCGTACGCTGCTGGAAGAAGAGACAGACGCGCGACAGCTGGGCGCATCACCGCTGGATGTGCTGGCCTGATAAAACACGCGCGCAAAGAAAACCCCGCCGAAGCGGGGTTTTCCAGACTGTTTCCCTGTGACATCCGTATCGCCCCGCCATCCTGGCAGGTGGTCCTTCGTCGCCATCCTTGATCTGTCCTTTGCGCTTCCTGCGCAACGTCCATGTGGTAAAGATTAGCCGTGGATCCAATCTGAGAACAGTGGTGAAAAGTCACCACGTTGTGTAGGAAAAGGCTTACACAAGAGAGGCATTCGCAGATACGCGAAGCACAGGGGCCGCTGTGCGGCCCCTGAATCAGCTAGAACTGTTCGGCATCCAGCAGGTAAAGCGACTCACTGCCCGCCTTCACCGAGGCCACCAGCGAATCCACCCGTGGCAGCAAGCGCGCGAAGTAGAACCGCGCCGTGCCCAGCTTGCCCGAATAGAACGCCTCGTCGCCCTCCCCCGCCTTCGCCGCCCGCGCCATCAATGCCCACATGTAGCCATAGGCGACATAACCAAAGGCATGCAGGTACTCGACCGATGCTGCGCCAATTTCATTCGGGTTGCCCTTGGCCTCCTGCAGTACCCATTCAGTCAGCCCATCCAGCTGGCCGAGCGCAGCACCCAGGGGGCGGGTGAACTCATCCAGCTCGCTACCCGCACTGGCCATGAACTGGCGAATTTCGTCAGAGAACAGCGTGTAGTAGGCGCCGCCGCTGGCCACCACCTTGCGGCCCATCAGGTCGAGGGCCTGAATGCCGTTGGTGCCCTCGTAGATCTGGGTGATGCGCACATCACGCACCAGTTGCTCCTGGCCCCATTCACGGATGTAGCCATGCCCGCCGAAGACTTGTTGGCCGTGCACCGCGCACTCCAGGCCCAGGTCGGTCAGGAAGGCCTTGGCCACCGGCGTAAGCAATGCCACCAGTTCTTCGCTGCGTTTGCGCACGCCAGGGTCTTCGCTGTACTTGGCACTGTCCAGTTGCATGGCCACATAGGTGGAAAACGCGCGGCCGCCCTCGATGAGTGCCTTCATGGTCAACAGCATGCGCCGCACATCCGGGTGGACGATGATCGGGTCGGCGGCTTTGTCCTTGGCTTGCGGGCCGGTGGGGGCACGGCTTTGCAAACGGTCGCGCGCGTACTCCACGGCATTCTGGTAGGAACGCTCGGCCGTCGCCAGCCCCTGGATACCGACCCCCAGGCGCTCGTAGTTCATCATGGTGAACATGGCTGCCAGGCCTTTGTTCGGCTCACCGACGATATAGCCCACAGCCTCGTCGAAGTTCATGACGCAGGTAGCCGACGCCTGAATGCCCATCTTGTGCTCGATGGAGCCACAGGTGGCCGGGTTGCGCGCACCGAGGCTGCCATCCTCGTTCACCATGAACTTGGGCACCAGGAACAGCGAGATGCCCTTCGGCCCAGCCGGCGCATCCGGCAACTTGGCCAGCACCAGGTGGATGATGTTCTCGGTCAGGTCGTGCTCGCCGCCGGTGATGAAGATCTTGGTGCCGCTGACCTTGTAGCTGCCGTCCGCCTGTGGCTCGGCCTTGGTGCGGATGATGCCGAGGTCGGTACCCGCATGCGGTTCGGTCAGGCACATGGAGCCAGCCCATACACCGGCGTACATGTTGGGCAGGTACTTTTCCTTCAGCGCCTCGCTGGCGTGGGCGTTGATCGACAGGCAGGCGCCGGCGGTCAGCATCGGGTACAGGCCAAAGGCCAGGCTCGAGGCATTGACCATTTCCTCGACCTGCGCCGAAATGGCCTTGGGCATGCCCATGCCGCCAAACAGCGGGTCGCCACCCACGCCCACCCAGCCACCTTCGGCGTAGGTGTTGTAGGCCTCGATGAAGCCGGCCGGTGTGCGCACCGCGCCATTGTCCCAGTGGCAGCCCTCTTCATCGGCCGTGCGGCTGAGCGGTGCGATGGTCTTGGCGGTCACCTTGCCAGCCTCCTCCAGTACGGCCATGGCCGTATCGGCATCGACGACTTCGGCCAGCCCGGGCAATTGCGCCCACTGCTCAGCCACGTTGAACACTTCATTCAGTACGAAGCGCATGTCGCGCACGGGCGCTTTATAGTCAGCCATGACAACCTCTCGCAAGTGGGGGCTGGGCGGTCTCGGGGTACCGCGACACTGGGGTTGATGCCAGTGTAACCGAACAACATTTACGAGACATAGGGTCATCAATAGACCGCTTAGTCTATTTTGGTCACGCAGTACGTACAGCCCCACGCCGCGATTGCTGGCCATGCACCACCACACAATTGCGCCCTGCGCCTTTGGCGTCGTAGAGCGCCTGGTCGGCCGACTTGAGCACGGCTTCGGGGTTACGGTGATCGGCCTGGCGCTCGGCAACGCCAATGCTGATGGTCACCGAAACCGTGCCGCCGCTGCTGCCGGCGCGGCGTTGGCGCCCGGCGGTATCGTCTTGCGGGCGGTTGTACTTGTCGCGCAGGTGCATCACATAGTTGGCGATCACCTCGCGCACCGCTTCCACATGGGGCACGCATTCCTCGGCGGTCTTGCCCGCGAACACCAAGGCGAACTCCTCTCCCCCATAGCGGTAGGCACGCCCACCACCGGTGACCTTGGCCAAACGGCTGGCCACCAGGCGCAACACCTGATCGCCGACATCGTGACCGTGCGTGTCGTTGAATTTCTTGAAGTGGTCAACGTCGGTCATGGCGATGACATAGTTGCGACCCAGCCGCTGCATGCGCTCGTTCAACGCACGCCGGCCGGGCAAACCGGTCAGCTCGTCGCGGAAGGCCATCTGGTAGGCCTCGTGCGCAACTGCTGCGGCGATCATCAACATCACTTGGCTGCACATGATGTTCAGCGTGAACGGCAGGATGAACGTTTGCGGCAGCATCCAGAAAATGCCCAGCAGACCGATGATCTGGGCCGCGTGCAACGGCCTCGGCGCGCGCAGGTACTGCACCACCAGCAGGATGAACACCCCCGCGACCAGCGGGTAGGCCAACTGGATCAGGCTCATCCACTGGCCATGCAAGGTCGGCCAGCGAATCTCCGCCAACCAGGTCAACAGCGCCTCGGGGTAGCTTTGCTCCAGGGCCACTGCCACGCTGCCCACGGCAAACAGCACGGCGCCACGGGCCACCAGGTCTTGCAGCAGGTGGGTGCGCTCCTGCCAGGCACCATACAGGCCGAACAATGCCGGCAACAGCAGGCATACCAGGTGGAAGACCACCGCTGCATCCTCGCGCACACGGCCGTGGTCGCGGTAGAAGTCGGTCTGGGTGTCGAGCAGAAAGTAGGCGATGTATACCGTAAGCATCAGAAACAGCTCACGTTGGCGACGATACACCGCGCAGTAAGCGCCACCCAGCAGCAGCACCAAGGTGGGCAGAACATTGAACAGCGATGTGAAAAACACACTGAGGTCTCTCACATAAGCTGCGGCGAGCCCTGCCAACAGCAGCAGCAGCGAGGGCAGGAAATGGCTGGCACGTACAGCGTTAAAACGAAACAAGGGTAATCTCCGACCCGGCAGATCAATAGTGGCATTGTGCCCTTATTTCATCGGCAGCGTACCCGAACAGTTGAATTTCAAATCGGCCAGGGTTGTCGAGTGGCCTGGGCCTGAACAAAAAAACCCGCCTGCCGGTGAGGGCAGGCGGGTTCTGGCAACAGCGGTTGAATCAGTACGCCAGGCCGAAGCTCTCTTCGTCCATGTCCATCAGGTTGTTGGCGCCCGACAGCATGGCCGCCACATGCGTGCGGGTACGCGGCAGGATGCGCTGGAAGTAGAAGCGCGCGGTCTGCAGCTTGGCGGTGTAGAACGCCGCTTCGCTGGTGCCGGCGGCCAGCTTTTCAGCGGCCAGGCGGGCGATGTCGGCCCAGAAGTAGGCCAGGCAGGCGTAGCCGGAATACATCACGTAATCGACGGAGGCCGCACCCACTTCTTCGCGGTCTTTCATGGCAGCCATGCCCACTTTCATGGTCAGCTCGCCCCATTCCTTGTTGATGGCTGCCAGCGGCTCGACGAACTCCTTGACCGCCTCGACACCTTCCTGCGCCTGGCAGAACTTGTGCACGATCTTGGTGAAGCCCTTCAGCGCTTCGCCCTGGGTCATCAGCACCTTGCGGCCGAGCAGGTCGAGGGCCTGGATGCCCGTGGTGCCCTCGTACAGCATCGAGATACGGCTATCACGCACGTTCTGCTCCATGCCCCACTCGGCGATGAAGCCGTGACCGCCATAGATCTGCACGCCATGGTTGGCCGCTTCGAAACCGACTTCGGTCATGAACGCCTTGGCGATCGGGGTGAGGAAGGCCAGCAGGGCATCGGCCTTCTTGCGCTCTTCTTCATCCTGGCTGTACTTGACGATGTCCACCTGCTTGGCGGTGAAGTAGACCATCGCGCGGTTGCCCTCGGCGAACGCTTTCATTGTCAGCAGCATGCGGCGCACGTCCGGGTGGACGATGATCGGGTCGGCGGCCTTGTCCGGTGCCTTGGGGCCGGTCAGGGAGCGCATCTGCAAACGCTCGCGGGCGTACTTCAGGCCACCCTGGAACGCGACTTCGGCGTGGGCCAGGCCCTGCAGCGCGGTACCCAGGCGCGCGGTGTTCATGAAGGTGAACATGCAGTTCAGGCCTTTGTTGGCCGGGCCGATCAGGTAGCCGGTGGCGCCATCGAAGTTCATCACGCAGGTGGCGTTGCCGTGGATGCCCATCTTGTGTTCGATCGAGCCGCAGCTCACGCCATTGCGCTCACCCACACCGCCTTCGGCATTGGGCAGGAACTTCGGCACGATGAACAGCGAAATGCCCTTGGTACCGGCCGGAGCATCCGGCAGGCGCGCGAGAACGATATGCACGATGTTCTCGGCCATGTCGTGCTCACCGGCGGAAATGAAGATCTTGGTGCCCGACACCTTGTAGCTGCCGTCAGCCTGCGGTTCGGCCTTGGTGCGCAGCATGCCCAGGTCGGTACCGCAGTGTGGCTCGGTCAGGCACATGGTGCCGGTCCATTCGCCCGACACCAGCTTGGTCAGGTAGGTGTGCTGCTGCTCGGCGGTGCCGTGCGCAGAAATGGTGTTCATGGCGCCGTGGGACAGGCCCGGGTACATGCCCCACGACCAGTTCGCACCACCGACCATCTCGCTCAGGGCCAGGCCCAGCGACTCTGGCAGGCCCTGGCCGCCGTGTTCCACATCATGTGCCAGGCTGGGCCAGCCGCCTTCGACGAATTGTTCGTAAGCCGCCTTGAAGCCGGTTGGGGTTTTCACGCCCGACTCGCTCCAGGTGCAGCCTTCCTGGTCACCCACACGGTTCAGCGGCGCCAGCACCTGCTCACAGAACTTCGCACCTTCTTCAAGAATCGCGTCGACCATGTCGGGCGTTGCGTCCTGGCAACCCGGCAGGCTCTGATAGTGCGCCTCGTAACCGAGCAGCTCGTCGCGAACGAAGCGGATATCACGCAAGGGGGCTTTGTAGTCAGGCATTGCGATGAACCTCTAGGTGAGTTCTGTGGGGTGACCCGCGTGCGCCGCGGCGTCTGTCAAACAGTTGTTTGAAACTTACGTTTAGCTCCGGCTTCTGTCAAGGAGGGACGATAGTGCCATTTACGCCGCGAAAAATGGCGTTTATGCCAAGCTCAATAAAAACAATACCCTGTGGGAGCGGGCATGCCCGCGAAAGGGCCCGGCCAGGCAATGGGTTGCCTGAGCTGACGCTTTCGCGGGCACGCCCGCTCCTACAGGGGCTATGTGTTATTCGAAATCGGCACTCTGTCAGGCGTAGGTATCGATGATCCGGCCGAGCATTTCGTCGGATGCCTTGACGACCTTTGCGCCAAGCTCGACTTCGGTCTTGCCGACCGCCTGTTGCACCAGGCTGGTGGCCAGGTCCATCTGCTGGCTGCGGTCGACCGCACGCAGGCGTTCGGCCTGGAAGTCGCTGGACTGGCTGGTGGCGGTACGTTCGGCGGTGGTGTTGGCGATCTGGCTGGCAGCCTGATCGACGCGGTTCTGGCCGGCTTGTATAGCGCTCAGGCCCGCGTAATAGGCGGAGCTACCGGTGATTTCCATGTCAGGACTCCATTGACGCTGGATAGGAACACAACCCATTAAAACAGGCCGTCGGTAAAAAGGCCCGTTTAAATCGCTAATGGCCCGGTGCCAGTTGATAGGCCCTGAGTATTCCAGCACCTAATCCAGCAAATCCAGCTGCAAATGCTCAGCCACCTTGTCTGCACTGGCCTGCTTCAGCTTGGGCACCCGCCCCAGGCAAGGCGCTGGCAAGCGCTCGGCCAGGCTGGCCAGGTTCTCTTCAAGCCGTGAAGTGCGCGGCTCGATGATGTTCGCCACCCAGCCTGCCAACTGCAGCCCGTCGCGCTCGATCGCCTCGGCGCTGAGCAAGGCATGGCTGATACACCCCAGCCGCACCCCCACCACCAGAATCACCGGCAACTGCAGGGCCACCGCCAGATCTGAAAGGTTCTCCAGCCCCGAAAGCGGCACACGCCAGCCCCCAGCCCCCTCTACCAACGTGAAATCGGCATTTTGTTGCAACACATTGCGCATGGCCGCCAGCAATTCTGCCACCTCCAAAGTCACCCCCGCCTCGCGGGCGGCCACATGCGGCGCAATTGCAGGCTCGAACGCAAACGGGTTGACCTGCCCATAGGGCAACTTGATGGTGCTTTCATCAATCAGCGCCTGGGCGTCGCTGTTGCGTAAGCCGTTGGGGGTCATCGTGCACCCAGAGGCCACCGGCTTGGCGCCCAGGGTGCTCAAGCCTTGCAACCGCGCCGCATGCAGCAAACCGGCCGCGACGGTGGTCTTGCCGACATCGGTATCGGTTCCGGCGATGAAATAGGCCCTGCTCATCTTGCTCCCCTTACGCCTGTGGCTTGCGCAACACACCATAGACCACCTGATAGGTGGCTGGCAGCCCGGCAGGCTGGCGAAATGCCTCGTACGCCTGCAGCAGGCCCTGCATGCGTGCCCGGCCAGTCAACCCGGACGGTCGCCCAGGGTTGAGATTGTGCGCCCCCAACGCCTTCAGTTCGTGGGTCAGGCTGCGTACGTCCGGGTAATGCAGCACATGCGCACAGCGATGCAGCTCAAGCTGCTCAAAACCGCTGGCGGCACACAGGCGCTGGTAGTCCTCGAAACGGCGGAAGCGGTTTACATGCACCAGGCCGTCCACCGCCTGCCAGCTGGCACGCAGTTCGTCGAGGGTACCTACGCACAGGCTGCTGAAGGCCAGCACGCCGCCCGGGCGCAGTACCCGCAGCGCTTCGGCCAGCACACTGGCGAACTGGTCGCACCATTGCACGGCCAGGCTGGTGAACACCAGGTCGACGCTGGCATCGCGCAATGGCAAACGCTCGGCGTCGCCGGCCACGTGGTAGTGCGCACCGCGTTGTTCATTGCGGGCATGGCGCAGCATGCCTTCGGCGATATCCACCGCCACACCGCTGGACTGGGCGAACCGCTCAGCCAGGATACGGCTGAAATGGCCGGTACCGCTGCCCAGGTCCAGCCAGCGCAATGGCTGCCAGCCGGCCGGCATTTGCCCCAACAGGCTCAAGCCCACGGCGCGCTGCAACGCGGCTACGCTGTCGTAGCTGGCTGCAGCGCGGGAGAACGAAGCCGCTACCTGGCGTTTGTCGGGCAAAGCGCCGGGCAGGGTCGGACAGGAAAGGTCAGTCATCGCCACTCTCATGCAGGAAACTCTTGATGCCAGCCGCCAGCTCTTGCGGGTACTCCAGCAAGAAGGCGTGGGAACTGTCTTCTACCAGGCCCACCTCCACATCGGGCAGCAGCTCGCTCAAGGCCTTGGCTGCCTCGCCCGGCACCAGCGCATCGCTGCCGGCGAACAGGTGCAGTTGCGGGCCGCCGTAAGCCTGCAGGGCTTCGCGGGTATCCAGCTTGGCCAGCACTTCAAGGCCGGTGGCGAGGTACAGAGGGTCGGTGTCCGGTACGCCGACACCCAGCTGGCGCAGCAGGGTACGCGGCTGCTGGGCGCCATCGCTGCACAAGCTGCGAAAGCGCTTCAGGGTGACTTGGGTATGGCTGCGGCAGCCGTCGAGGAAAGTGCCAAAGGTGTCTTCGGCCATGCCATGCGGCCAGTCGCCACGGGCAACGAAACTGGGGTTGCTGGCCAAGGTGAGCAAGCCGCAGCAGTGGTCGCCACGCTTGTGTGCCAGGGCGCTGGCGAGCATGCCGCCCAACGACCAGCCACCTAGCCAGACATCGCCCGGCAATTTACGGTCGAGGTGCTCAAGCCAGCCCTCAACATCGCTGTGGGGCAATTCCGGCAGGGGCATCAGCTCTACCTGCAGACGGGGGTCCTGGGCGCGCAGGCTGGCGGCCAGCGGTTCCAGTGCGGCAGTGCCCAGGCCCCAGCCGGGCAGCAGTACAAGACGATTACGCATCGGCGTTCTCCAATTGTGGATAACACTCGGCCAATGCATTCAACAATAGCTGCACCTGCGCCTGGCTGTGGGCGGCGCTCAATGTTACGCGCAGACGGGCACTGCCCGCCGGTACGGTCGGTGGGCGGATGGCGGTGACCAGCAAGCCGCGCTCGCGCAACATGCGCGACAGGCGCAAGGCCTGCGCGCTGTCGCCAATCACGATCGGCTGGATCGGTGTGGGGCTGTCCATCAGTTCCAGGCCGATCTGCTGCGCGCCTTCACGGAACTGGCGAATCAACGCGGCCAGGTGCTCGCGGCGCCAGCTTTCGCGGCGCAGCAGCTCCAGGCTCTTCAGCGTGGCGCAGGCCAGTGCCGGTGGCTGGCTGGTGGTGTAGATGTAGGGGCGGGCGAATTGCACCAGCGCCTCGATCAGTTCCTCGCTCCCGGCAACAAAGGCACCGGAAGTACCGCAGGCCTTGCCCAGCGTACCGATCAGCACCGGTACATCGTCCACGCCCAGGCCGAAGTGCTCGACGATACCACCGCCCTGAGCGCCAAGGGTGCCCAGGCCATGGGCATCGTCGACCATCAGCCAGGCACCCCGGGCGCGGGCGACCTCGGCCAGGGCCGGCAGGTCGGCCAGGTCGCCGTCCATGCTGAACACACCGTCAGTGACCACCAGAGTATTGCCAACGGCCTTGTCCAGGCGGCTGGCCAGGCTGACCAGGTCGTTGTGCAGGTAGCGGTTGAACCGCGCACCGCTGAGCAGCCCGCCATCGAGCAGCGAGGCATGGTTCAGGCGGTCCTGCAGCACCGTGTCGCCCTGCCCCACCAGCGCGGTGATGGCGCCCAGGTTGGCCATGTAGCCGGTGGAAAACAGCAGCGCACGTGGGCGCCCCGTCAGTTCAGCCAGCGCCTCTTCGACCTGGTGGTGCGGGGTGCTATGGCCGATCACCAGGTGCGACGCACCGCCACCGACACCCCAGCGCTCGGCACCGGCCTGCCAGGCGCCAACCACCTCGGGGTGGTTGGCCAGGCCCAGGTAATCGTTGCTGCAGAAGGCCAGCAAGCGCTGGCCGTCGACCACCACCTCCGGGCCCTGCGGGCTTTCCAGCAGTGGCCGTTGCCGGTACAGGTCCGCAACGCGCCGTTCGGCCAGGCGCGCCGCCAGGTCGAAAGCCATCTCAGGCGGTCGCGGCGTTGTAGAACATCTCGCTGCTGCGCTGCTCGACCAGCGCCTGCTCGATGGCGGCCTGGTGCACTTCGTCGGCGTGCTCCTCGCGTGCTTCAGGCTTGATGCCCAGACGCGCGAACAGCTGCATGTCCTTGTCAGCCTGCGGGTTGGCAGTGGTCAGCAGTTTTTCACCGTAGAAAATCGAGTTGGCACCGGCCATGAAGGCCAGGGCCTGCATCTGCTCGTTCATCTGCTCACGGCCGGCAGACAGGCGCACATGCGATTTGGGCATCAACAGGCGGGCTACGGCCAGCATGCGAATGAAGTCGAACGGGTCGACATCTTCCTCCTCGGCCAGCGGCGTACCGGCCACCTTGACCAGCATGTTGATCGGCACCGACTCGGGGTGTTCGGGCAGGTTGGCCAGCTGGATCAGCAGCCCGGCGCGGTCGTCCAGCGACTCGCCCATGCCCAGGATGCCGCCCGAGCAGATCTTCATGCCCGCATCGCGCACGTAGGCCAGGGTCTGCAGGCGCTCGCTGTAGGTGCGCGTAGTGATGATGCTGCCGTAGAACTCCGGCGAGGTGTCGAGGTTGTGGTTGTAGTAGTCGAGGCCGGCCTGGGCCAGGGCCTGGGTCTGCTCCTGGTCGAGCTTGCCCAGGGTCATGCAGGTTTCCAGGCCCAAGGCCTTCACCCCTTTGACCATCTCCAGCACATAAGGCATGTCTTTGGCCGACGGGTGCTTCCACGCCGCGCCCATGCAGAAGCGGGTCGAGCCAATGGCTTTGGCGCGTGCTGCTTCTTCCAGCACCTTCTGCACTTCCATCAACTTCTGTTTTTCCAGCCCAGTGTTGTAGTGGCCGGACTGTGGACAATATTTGCAATCTTCCGGGCAGGCTCCGGTCTTGATCGACAGCAACGTCGAAACCTGCACGCGGTTGGGGTCGAAATGCGCGCGGTGCACCGTCTGCGCCTGGAACAGCAAGTCATTGAAAGGCTGCTGGAACAGGGCCTTGACCTCGGCCAGGGACCAGTCGTGACGTGTTGTTGCAGTTGTGCTGGCGCTCATCGGCGTTTCCTTGTTTAGGCTTAAGCTGGCGCGGGGACAGGAAAGCCCGTCAGCGCATCACGGATAACTCGCATAGTCACGGATGGCCTATGAACTGTCAACTCAACTGGAAACGACTGGTTTACAAGTGCTCACTTATTAACCAGATTTGTTTATTGTGCGACGCGCCTGCCGGGCAACACTACCCGCTGTGCGTCGGTTGTGAGCAAGAGCTGCCCTGGCTGGGCGACCATTGCCGCTACTGCGCCCTGCCACTGCCCATGGCCGGCCTCGCCTGCGCCCAGTGCAGCCGCCGCTTGCCGGCGTTCGAAAAGGTCTTTGCCCTGTGGCATTTCGGCTTTCCGGTCGACACGTTGATCAGCCGCTTCAAGCACAACCGGCAGTGGCCGTTGGGGCGTTTGATGGCCGAGTTGCTTGGGCAAGGGCTACGCTACCGCTATGCCGAGGGGTTGCCACGCCCTGAACTGCTGTTGCCTGTGCCCATGGCCAGGCGTCGACTGCGCGAGCGTGGGTTCAACCAGGCCGGGCTGCTGGCCCGCTGGCTGGCGGCGCACGTGGGCATACCGTGCGATGAGCGGGTACTGCTGCGCACTCGGGAAACCCCCGCGCAGCAGCGGTTGAGTGCCAAAGGCAGGCGGCGCAATCTGCGCCAGGCCTTTGCGGTCGCCGGTGATCTGCCTGGCAAGCACGTCGCCATCGTCGATGACGTGTTGACCACTGGCGCTACCGCCCAGGCCATTGCCGAGGTGTTGCGCAAAGCCGGGGCACAGCGGGTGGATGTGTATTGCCTGGCGCGTACGCCGAAGCCGGGGTATGTATAACCCTGCCGCTACGCCACACTATTCGCCCCAGGCCCCTACAGCGACCGGATGCCCATGTCCTTGCCCACTCTACTCACCCAGCACATCGCCCGGCGCCCGCAGCGCATCGCACTGCTGCAGCACATTGCCGAGCAAGGCTCGATCACCCGTGCGGCCAAGGCGGCGGGCATCAGCTACAAGGCAGCCTGGGACGCCATCGATGAGCTCAACAACCTGGCCAGTCAGCCGTTGGTCGAGCGCAGCACTGGCGGGCGTGGGGGTGGAGGCGCCCGGCTGTCGGTGGAGGGTCAGCGCGTATTGCGCCTGTACCAAAGGCTGCAGGCCCTACAGGCGCAAATTCTCGAGGCCGCGGAAGACTCCAGCGACCTCGACTTGCTTGGGCGCCTGATGCTACGCACCAGCGCGCGTAACCAGCTGCAGGGCCAGGTCAGCGGCCTGCGCCGTGAGGGCCGCTATGACCGGGTCAGCCTGGCGCTGGGTGGCGGGCTGGAGATCGACGCGCTGATCACCCACGACAGCACCGCGCGATTGGAGCTGACCTTGGGCAGCAGGGTGGTGGCACTACTCAAGGCAGGCTGGGTGCAGTTGCTGGCCGAGGGGGACAAGCCTGAAGCGGGGAGCAATTGCCTGCGGGCCACGGTAGAAGACGTGCTGGTGGAGGCCGACGGGCCCAATGAAGTCCGGTTGGCGCTGGGCAACGGGCAAACGCTGTGCGCCATGGCAGAGGCGGATTGGTTGGCCGGCCAGCAGGTACGGGTTCAGTTCCACCCTGCCTATGTGTTGCTCGGGGTGCCTGCCTAGGCCGGCCGTGGCGCAGGCGGTTCGCGGGTAAACCCTACGGGTACGCTACAGGGATAACCCTGTACCATGGAGCCCATGCCGTATACTCCCCGGAGCTCCCATGTCCCATCCGTTCGATACCCTCACCCCTGACCTGGTCCTGGACGCCGTGGAAAGCCTCGGCTTTCTCAGCGATGCCCGGGTGCTGGCACTGAACAGCTACGAGAACCGCGTCTACCAGGTGGGCATCGAGGGGGCGCAGCCGCTGATCGCCAAGTTCTACCGGCCTGGCCGCTGGAGCGATGCGGCCATCCTCGAAGAACACAGCTTTACCGCTGAACTGGCCGATTGCGAAGTGCCGGTCGTAGCGCCCATGCAGCACGCCGGCCGCACCTTGTTCGAGCACCAGGGCTTTCGCTTCACGTTGTTCCCGCGCCGTGGCGGCCATGCCCCGGAGCCTGGCAACCTCGACCAGCTCTACCGCCTGGGGCAACTGCTTGGCCGCCTGCATGCCGTCGGCGCCTGCAAACCGTTCGCTCACCGTGAAGCGCTGACTGTGGACAGTTTCGGCCATGCCTCGCTGAACACTGTGCTCGATGGGGGTTTTGTACCCCGCGAGCTGCTGCCGGCGTACGCGTCAGTCGCCCGCGACCTGCTCAAGCGGGTCGAGGACATCTACGCCCGCACCCCGCACCAGCTCATCCGCCTGCATGGCGACCTGCACCCCGGCAACCTGATGCACCGCGAAGACGTGTACCACGTGGTCGACCTCGACGACTGCCGCATGGGCCCCGCCGTACAAGACCTGTGGATGATGCTGGCCGGCGACCGCCAGGAGCGCCTGGGGCAGTTGGCCGAACTGATCGACGGCTACAACGAGTTCCACGATTTCGACCCGCGCGAGCTGGCCCTGATCGAACCGCTGCGGGCGCTGCGCCAGTTGCATTACAGCGCGTGGCTGGCGCGGCGCTGGGATGACCCGGCATTCCCGCCCAGCTTCCCCTGGTTCGGCCAGCCGCGCTATTGGGGCGATCAGATCCTCGCCCTGCGTGAACAAATGGCGGCGTTGGATGAAGCCCCGCTGAAATTGTTCTAAAAGGGTGCTCGCCTCTGTCTACAATAGGGGTCGCTTTATTTAGCTACCTAAGCAAGGATTCTGCATGCACGCCGCAAACCCGCGTCGCGGGTATCTCCTGGGCCTGAGCGCCTACATCATCTGGGGCCTGTTCCCGATTTACTTCAAGGCAATCCAGAGCGTCCCGGCGGTGGAGATCATCGTCCACCGGGTGCTTTGGTCGGCAATGTTCGGCTCGCTGCTGCTACTGCTGTGGAAACACCCCGGCTGGTGGCGCGAGCTGCGCGACAATCCGCGCCGGCTGGGGGTCCTGGCCCTGAGCGGGGCGCTGATCGCCTTCAACTGGCTGACCTATGTGTGGTCGGTCAACAACGGGCGCATGCTCGAGGCCAGCCTGGGTTACTACATCAACCCGCTGATCAACGTGCTGCTGGGCATGCTGCTGCTGGGCGAGCGGCTGCGCCGCCTGCAATGGCTGGCAGTGGGCATGGCTGCAGTTGGCGTGGCCCAGCAGGTGTGGCAGGTGGGCAGCCTGCCCTGGGTGTCGCTGGCGCTGGCGCTGAGCTTTGGCTTCTACGGGCTGATCCGCAAACAGGCCCCGGTTGCGGCGCTGCCGGGGTTGGTTGTGGAAACCTGGATGCTGGTACCGCTGGCCCTGGGCTGGTTGCTGCTGCACCCAACGGCCATGAGTGCACAAGGCGCGTTCTACACCAGCAGCGAAGCGCTCTGGCTGATGGCGGCGGGGCCGGTGACTCTGGTACCGCTGGTGTGCTTCAACGCCGCAGCACGGCACCTGCCCTACACCACCCTCGGCTTCCTGCAATACCTGGCGCCAACCCTGGTACTGCTGCAGGCGGTGCTGCTGTTCGATGAGCATTTGTCCTCCAGCACCCTGGTAGCCTTCATGTTCATCTGGGCTGGCCTGGCCATTTACAGCGTGGACGCCTGGCTAAGTTTGCGCAAGCGCGCCTGATCAAAAAACGATCAAAACTCTGCAGGCCATGCAGTACCTGGCCTGCAGAGACATCTCCAAAGGTTATCCACACCCTCGTCCCCGTGCTTTGTGCACAAGCTGCTGAATTTTGGGTGTTTTTTGAGCAAACCTCCGCAGCGGGCGCATTGCCTGGGCTGGAGAGGTGAACCCCCAGGTTATCCACAGGGCCTTCCCCGTGATACCGGGATAACCGCAAGGGATGTCTTTACCAAATCCCCTGTAGGAGCGGCCTTGCGTCGCGATGGTCCGCAAAGCGGCCCCCGGCCAATCCACTCAATCCTCCGCCCGCAACCGCAACTCCACCATCAAGTCATCCGCCAGACTCTCCAGCCGCTGCTGCAGCTCGTCCAGCGGCAAGGCCAGAGGCAAGGCCAACAAGGCATCGGCATGGAACAACGGCTCGCTGCTCATCGGTGCCGGCCGCACTTCTGTCGTGAACCGTTCCACGTTCACCTGCAACTCCGCCAGCAAACGAGTAATGTCCCGCACGATCCCCGGCCGGTCATTGCCGACCAGTTCCATGGCAATCGGCTTCCAGGTACAAGAGGGTTCCACTCCGCTCTCTGCAACCAGCACACGAATGTCGTACTGGGCCAGCCCCTGCAACGCCGCCACCAGCCCATCGTGATGTTCAGCCGGCACCGCCACCCGCAGGATCCCGGCAAACTGCCCGGCCATGCGCGACATGCGGCTTTCCAGCCAGTTGCCGCTGTGGTCGGCGATGCACTGCGCAACACGTTCCACCTGGCCGGCCTTGTCAGGGGCGATAACAGTCAGTACAAGATGATCCACAAGCCGTTCCTCGTGTCGAACCGCGCTAGGCGCAGAAAATCGGGGGGTCGGCTCAGTATAGGCAAGGCGCGGCAACCTGCCGCAGGGCAATCCGCACAGCCAATCGTGTACTGTTTCAAGATTTATCTGGAACAATCCACCCTTTTTTTGCGAACATACCTGCTCCCAGCGTGACCATACGCGACCAATGGGTCGCACAACGGCGCTTTTAGTCTGATTTTGCCCCGTCTACTGCTTCATGTAGTATCCCGTGGCGCGGACTACAAAACGTCGTTTGGATGTCTGCCAAGGCGCCTGTGAAAATACGCACACTGTCTGCCAGCCAGTCTGGCGGGCTGCACCCAGCCGCGCTCGGGGTCTTCCCCGGGGGCAAGTACTGGTACGTGTTTAGAGAAGCGCTACAGGCTTAATACAGAAGAGCGAAATAGCTGAGCAGAGTGAGGCAAGCAATGACTGGATACGTTCAAGTCGGTGGCCTTCAGGTCGCCAAGGTCCTGTACGACTTCGTGAACAACGAAGCCATCCCCGGGACCGGCATCGTCGCCGAGCAGTTCTGGGCGGGTGCAGAGAAGATCATCAATGACCTCGCTCCAAAGAACAAAGCCCTGCTCGCCAAGCGCGACGAGCTGCAAGCCAAGATCGACGCCTACCACCAGGCACGCAAAGGCCAGGCCCATGACGCCGCAGCCTACAAAGCATTCCTCCAGGAAATCGGCTACCTGCTGCCACAAGCCGACGATTTCCAGGCCACCACCCAGAACGTGGACGAAGAAATCGCCCATATGGCCGGCCCGCAGCTGGTCGTGCCGGTGATGAACGCCCGTTTTGCCCTCAACGCCGCCAACGCCCGTTGGGGTTCGCTGTACGACGCGCTGTATGGCACCGATGCCATCAGCGATGAAGGCGGCGCCGAAAAAGGCCAGGGTTACAACAAAGTGCGTGGCGACAAGGTGATTGCCTTCGCCCGCGCCTTCCTTGACGAAGCCGCGCCGCTGGCGGCTGGGTCGCACGTCGACTCCACCGCCTACCGCATCGAAGCCGGCAAGCTGGTGGTCACCCTGAAGGGCGGCACCAACACCGGCCTGCGTGACGACGCCCAACTGATCGGGTTCCAGGGTGATGCCGCGGCACCGACCGCCGTGCTGCTGAAACACAACGGCCTGCATTTCGAAATCCAGGTCGATGCCAGCACCCCGGTTGGCAGCACCGACGCCGCTGGCGTCAAAGACATCCTGATGGAGTCGGCACTGACCACCATCATGGACTGCGAAGACTCGGTCGCCGCTGTCGATGCCGACGACAAGGTCATCGTCTACCGCAACTGGCTGGGCCTGATGAAGGGCGACCTGGCCGAAAGCGTGAGCAAAGGTGGCAAGACCTTCACTCGCACCATGAACCCCGACCGCGAGTACGCTGCGCCCAACGGTGGCAGCGTGACCCTGCACGGCCGTTCGCTGCTGTTCGTGCGTAACGTTGGCCACCTGATGACCAACCCGGCAATTCTCGACGCCCAGGGCAACGAAATTCCGGAAGGCATCCAGGATGGCCTGTTCACCAACCTGATCGCCCTGCACAACCTCAACGGCAACACCAGCCGCAAGAATACCCGCAGTGGCAGCGTGTACATCGTCAAGCCGAAGATGCATGGCCCTGAGGAAGTGGCGTTTGCCGCCGAGATTTTCAGCCAGGTCGAAGACCTGCTGGGCATGCCGCGCAACACCGTGAAGGTCGGCATCATGGACGAGGAGCGCCGGACCACGGTCAACCTCAAGTCCTGCATCAAGGCCGCTGCCGAGCGCGTCGCGTTCATCAACACCGGCTTCCTCGACCGCACGGGCGATGAAATTCACACCTCGATGGAGGCCGGCGCCGTGGTGCGCAAAGGTGCCATGAAGAACGAGAAGTGGATCGGTGCCTACGAGAACAACAACGTCGATGTCGGCCTGGCGACCGGCCTGCAAGGCCGTGCGCAGATCGGCAAAGGCATGTGGGCCATGCCCGACCTGATGGCCGCCATGCTCGAGCAGAAGATCGCCCACCCGCTGGCCGGTGCGAACACCGCCTGGGTGCCGTCGCCAACTGCCGCCACCCTGCATGCCCTGCACTACCACAAGGTGGACGTACAGGCACGCCAGCGTGAACTGGCCTCACGCACCCCGGCGTCGGTGGACGATATCCTGGCCATCCCGCTGGCTGCCGACACCAACTGGTCGGCCGAAGAGATCCGCAACGAGCTGGACAACAATGCCCAGGGCATCCTCGGCTATGTCGTGCGCTGGATCGACCAGGGTGTCGGTTGCTCGAAGGTGCCGGACATCAACAACGTCGGCCTGATGGAAGACCGCGCCACCCTGCGCATCTCCGCGCAACTGCTGGCCAACTGGCTGCGCCACGGCGTGGTCAGCCAAGCGCAGGTGCTGGAAAGCCTCAAGCGTATGGCGGTGGTGGTCGACCAGCAGAACGCCGCTGACCCTCTGTACCGCCCGATGGCGCCGAACTTCGACGACAACATTGCGTTCCAGGCGGCAGTGGAGCTGGTGGTCGAAGGTGGCAAGCAGCCCAATGGCTATACCGAGCCAGTGCTGCACCGCCGTCGCCGCGAGTACAAGGCGCGTAACGGGTTGTAAGTTACACCTGCGTACGGGGGCCGCTTTGCGGCCCAATCGCCGGCAAGCCAGCTCCCACAGGGATCGCGTCAGGGCTGACAGGTGTTTGCCACAAGGTATGGCAGCGCCTGTTAGAGCGAGCGCCGCCCGCGCGGCGCAATCGCGAGCTGCGCTCGCTCCTACGTTTGTTTCGGGCCAATTATTCCTGGGGGATTTGCGCGCGAACGCCTTGGTGCATGCCTCAATATCGCGCCGTACAAACAAGGCGGCCGCGCGCGCCTGTCACAGGCGTTACTGGCCCGAAACAAACGTAGGAGCGAGCGCAGCTCGCGATTGCGCCGCGCGGGCGGCGCTCGATCTCACAGGCGCTGAAGATGCTCCGGCTACCCTTGCCAGGAACCATAGAATCTCCCACAGGGGCTGCACAGGTTTCGGAATCTGTGCGGCCTCTGTGAGAGACGGGCAACTCTTCAATCGAGCTTCAGCTCTTTCTTCACCAGCTCCAGCAACTTGCCCAGGTCCACCGGCTTGAGCAGGAAGTCCACCACCCCCAGGTGCATCACGTCCACCGCCTCTGCCACATCGGTGTCGCCCGACACGACGATGATCGACAACGCCGCCCGCTCCGACCCGCGAATCTTGCGGATCAGCTCCAGCCCATCCTCTGGCTGCATGCGCAAATCGGTAATCATCAAGCCGATGCGCTGCTGGAAATGCAGGTACAACCTGGCCTCCTCGGCCCCGTCCGCGCCCACGCAATCAATGCCCCGGCTTTTCAGGTACAGGATCAAAGCCTCACGGTTCACCGCGTTGTCGTCCACCACCAGCACCAACGGCTTTACGACTACCGGCGCACTGGCCATACCCAATGCCTCGCGCTCTTCGTCGCTTAAAATATCGATTTGCTCAGGCATGGCCATCTCGTCAAAAAAATTCCGCTTCACCCATAGGACCGCAGAACTTGCGTCGCCCGGTTCGCCTTTCGTCGGGTCTTTGACAGGGGTGCTCATAGACTTACGTCCAATGGGCACCACCCCGCCGCAAGCCGACCATGGAGGCAGAGAACAACATGGCCGGCACCTATATATAGATATATATAGTTCGGCATAGCGATACGGTCGGTTTCATGAGCAAAAAGGACGCCTACAGCCAGGCGGGCAGGACCGCAGTGCTGCAGAACATTCAGGGCACGCTGCAGTTTCTGCAGCGCTTTCCGCCGTTCAACCAGATGGAGCACAGCCACCTGGCCTACCTGGTCGAGCAGTGTCAGCTGCGCTTCTATGCCAGCGGCGAAAGCATCGTCAAGCCGGCAGACGGGCCGGTCGAGCATTTCTACATCGTCAAGCAGGGCCGGGTGGTGGGCGAGCGTCAGCACCTGGTGAAACCGGGGGTCGAAACCACCTTCGAAATCACCAGCGGCGAGTGCTTCCCGCTGGCCGCCCTGCTCGGCGAACGGGCCACCCGCACCGAGCACCTGGCCGGCGAAGACACCTTCTGCCTGCAACTGAACAAGGCAGCGTTCATCCGCGTGTTCTCGATGTCTGAAGTGTTTCGGGATTTTGCCCTGCGCGGGGTCAGCAGCCTGCTCGACCAGGTCAACCAGCAGGTTCGCCAGCGTGCGGTGGAAACCCTGGGTACCCAGTACTCGCTGAACACGCCGCTGGGCGAACTGGCCATGCGGCACCCGGTGGTGTGCAACGCGGATACGCCGCTGCGCGAAGCCGTGCGGCTGATGCACGAGCAGCAGGTGGGCAGCATCGTCGTGGTTGACACGCAGCGCTACCCCACCGGCATCTTCACCCTGCGCGACCTGCGCCAGGTGGTGGCCGCGGCGGACGCCGAGCTGGGTGCGCCGATTGCCCGGCACATGACCGCCAAGCCGTTCTACCTCAGCCCACAGGCCAGTGCCTTCGATGCAGCCATGGCAATGACCGAGCGGCACATTGCCCACGTGTGCCTGGTGGAAAACGGCCGGCTGTGTGGCGTGGTTTCGGAGCGCGACCTGTTCTCGCTGCAACGGGTCGACCTTGTGCACCTGGCGCGCACCATTCGCCATGCGCCGCGGCTGGACAGCCTGGTCTCGCTGCGCGGCGAGATCAGCCAACTGGTCGAACGGATGCTCGCCCACGGCGCCTCGTCCACCCAGATCACCCAGATCATCACCCTGCTCAACGACCACACGGTATGCCGGGTCATCGAACTGGCCCTGGCTGAACGCGGCGACCCTGGGGTGCCTTTCAGCTGGCTGTGCTTTGGCAGCGAAGGGCGTCGCGAACAGACCCTGCACACCGACCAGGACAACGGCATCCTTTTCGAGGCGCTGGACAGTGCCGAGGCCGACGCCATCCGTGCCCGCCTGCTGCCGCTGGCACAGTACATCAACCAATGCCTGGCCCAGTGTGGCTTCACCTTGTGTACGGGCAACATCATGGCCGGCAACCCTGCGCTGTGCCTGTCGCGTGCCGAGTGGGCGCGGCGCTTTGCCGGTTTTGTCCGCGAAGCCAGCCCGGAAAACCTGCTGGGCTCAAGCATCTACTTCGACCTGCGGGTGGTGTGGGGCGACGATCAGGGCTGCGAGCAACTGCGCCAAGGCGTGCTGGCGCAGGTGGCCGACAACCGTATATTCCAGCGCATGATGGCGGAAAACGCCCTGCGCCAGCGCCCGCCAGTGGGCCGCCTGCGCGAGTTCGTGCTGACCCGCCAAGGCAATGACAAGGCGGCCACACTCGACCTGAAGGTCCAGGGCCTGACGCCCTTCGTCGATGGTGCCCGGCTGCTGGCGCTGGCCAACGGCATCGGCGCCTGCAATACCCTGGAGCGCCTGCGCCAGTTGGTCGCCAAAGGGGTAATCGAAGCACTGGACGGCGCGGCCTACGAAGAGGCGTATCACTTCATCCAGCAGACCCGCATGCAACAGCATCAACGCCAGGCCCGCGCCAACCTGCCGTATTCCAACCGGCTTGACCCGGACAGCCTCAACCACCTGGACCGGCGTATCCTGCGCGAGTCCCTGCGCCAGGCCCAGCGCCTGCAAAGCAGCCTGGCCCTGCGGTACCAGTTATGAGCCTGTTCGCCTGGCTGCGCCCCGGCACACCCGAGCTGGACCCTGCCACGCTCCAGCGCCTGGCCCGGCAACCTAAACCCGCGCCCCTGGGTGTGTGCACGTTGCGTGAGCAGCGCTGGGTGGTGCTGGACCTGGAAACCAGCGGGCTCAACCCCAACCGTGATCAGGTACTGTCGATCGGCGCAGTGGCCATCGAGGACGGGGCCATCGACTTTGCCCAGCAATTCGAACGCACCCTGCAGCGGCCACTGCTGAAAACCAACGCCAGCGTGCTGATTCACGGGCTGGGGCCAAGCGCCCTGGCGGCCGGTTGCGAGCCCGCCGAAGCCTTGCTGGACCTGCTCGACTTCATTGGCGACAGCCCGGTGCTGGCATTCCATGCTCCGTTTGACCAGCGCATGCTGGCGCGGGCACTGAAAGAAAGCCTGGGTTACCGCTTGCAGTCGCCGTTTCTGGATGTGGCCGAGCTGGCGCCGATGCTCAACCCCGACACGGTTCTGCGCGAGGCGGGCCTGGATGACTGGGTGGCGCGCTTTGGGCTACAGGTGGAAGAACGCCACCACGCCAGCGCTGATGCCCAGGTCACCGCAGAACTTGTGCTGATCCTGTTCAGCCAGGCCCGGCGCCAACAACTGGACAGCCCGCTGCAACTGGAACAGCGCCTGCGCGGCTGGCGGCGACGCAAGGTGCAGAGCTATGGCATGTAAGGCCAGGGCTACGCAGCGCCAGTGAAAACGCAGGCCCTTGGCCAACCCCATGCAGGCGAACCGATAAGCGTCCATTGCACCCACCCCCTCCCCTCTGCAACAATCGCGAATAATTATCGTTAGTTAATGCATACGTTCCGGGGGGACGCTGCTTGCCTTCTGCACAGAGCCCACACGCCGATCTGGTCGGTACGCTGTACCGCGATCACCGCGGCTGGCTGCTCGCCTGGTTGCAACGCAACATGGCCTGCCGCCAACGTGCCGAAGACCTGAGCCAGGACACCTTCGTGCGCCTGCTAGGCCGCGAGCAGCTGGCCTCGCCCCGCGAACCGCGTGCCTTTCTTGCGGCCGTGGCCAAGGGGCTGATGTTCGACCACTTCCGGCGCGCCGCACTGGAACAGGCCTACCTCGCGGAACTGGCACTGGTGCCGGAAGCCGAACACCCCTCCCCCGAAGTACAGCACCTGATTCTGGAAGACCTCAAAGCCATCGACCGCCTGCTTGGCAAGCTGTCGAGCAAAGCCCGCGCGGCGTTCCTGCACAACCGCCTGGATGGCATGGGCCATGCCGAAATCGCCGAGCGCCTGGGCGTTTCGGTGTCGCGGGTGCGCCAGTACCTCGCCCAGGGTATGCGCCAGTGCTACGTGGCCCTGTACGGGGAGCCGACGTGAGCAACGCACCGGTCTCGTCGCGTGTACTGGAAGCTGCCATTGCCTGGAAACTCAACCTCGACGGCGGCAGCGACAGCCCTGCCGAACGTGGCGAGTTCATGCGCTGGCATGCCGCCAGCGAAGAACACGCGCGCGCCTGGCGACAGCTCGGCGCCATGGACCAGCGGCTCAGCGCAGCCGCCGGCCCGGCGCGCCAGGCGTTGCTGCAGTCGCGCGCCAGCCTGCGCCGGCGCATCGGCAAGGTGGGCGGCGGCCTGGCCGGCATGTTCCTGCTCGGCTCGCTGCTGGCGTGGGTCGGCGCACCGTCACTGGCGCCCAGCTACTGGCTTGCCGACCAGCGTACCGCCACCGGCGAGTTGCGCACCTTGCGCCTGGCCGACGGCACCCTGTTGAGCCTCAATACCCACACCGCGGTAGACATCGACTACGCCGGTGCGCAACGGGTGATCGTGCTGCACCAGGGTGAAATCTCGGTCGATACCGGCCACCAGGACCCACGCCCGCTGCTGGTGCGCACCGACGATGGCCGCTTGCGCCCACTGGGCACGCGCTTCCTGGTACGTCGTGAAGCCGCAGGCACGCGCCTTGAAGTGTTGCAAGCGTCGGTCGCGGCCATGCCGCATAACAGCGGTGACGAGCAGGTGTTGCGCGAAGGCCAGCAGGTGCTGATGCATGCCGATGGCCTGGGCCAGGTCAGCGCAGTGCCGGCCGGTGCCGATGCCTGGACGCGCGGCATGCTGGTGGTCGACGACGTACGCCTTGGCGACTTGCTGGCGGTGCTGGGCAAGTACCGCAGCGGCTACCTGGGCGTGGATGCAGCGGTCGCCGACCTGCGGGTAAGCGGCAGCTTCCCGCTGACCGATACCGACCTGGCATTGGCCTCACTGGAGCCGGTGCTGCCGGTGAAGGTCGAGCGGCATACCCAGTGGTGGGTGAAGGTCACGCCCAGGTAGCGCTGTAGCAGCCTGATCGCAGGCGCCCCTGCTTTTACAAACAATTCTCACTTTTTTTCAGATTCGCCCTGTCACTTTTCGATTCTCGCTCGGCAAGGATGCAGCAAGCACTTACCCGTCGAGGAACCGCCGCATGTCCCGTGCCGTAGATCGTATCCTGCGCCCCAGCCTGATGGCCCTGGCCATCGGCATGGCCGCGCCGCTGGTCAGCCCTGCCTTGTTCGCCGCCGAGCAGTCCGCGCTGCGCGCCTACAACCTGCCCAGCGCACCGCTGGCCACTGCCCTGAACCAGATCGCCAGCCAGGCCGGCATCGCCCTGGCCCTGGACCCGGCGCTGGTCAGTGGCCGCACGTCGGCGCCGGTCAACGGCCGCTATGACGGGCTCGGCGCCCTGCAGGCAGCGCTGCTGGGCAGCGGCCTGCAATTGCAGCAGAGCAGCGCGGGCAGCTACAGCCTGGTCGCGGTGCCGGAGGGCAGCCTGGCCTTGCCGGAAATCACCGTGAACGCCAGCAGCGCCAGTGAAAGTGCATGGGGCCCGGTCGACGGCTACCTGGCCCAGCGCACGGCCGCCGGCACCAAGACCGACACCGCCCTGGTCGAAGTCCCACGGTCCATTTCCGTGGCGACCCGCGAGCAGATGAAAGACCGCGGCGTGCACAGCCTCGACGATGCCGTGCGCTATATGCCAGGCATCGTCTCTGCCAGCTTCGGCAGCGACACCCGCTATGACTGGATGCGTGTGCGCGGCTTCGAGCCCACCCAGTTCCTGGATGGCCTGCCGTTGCCACGTGGCGTGTACGCCAACCCGAAAGCCGAAACCTGGAACCTGGACCGCCTGGCGCTGCTGCGTGGCCCGGCTTCTTCGGTCTATGGCCAGACCCCACCCGGCGGCCTGCTGGACATGGTCAGCCGCCGCCCGCAAGCCGAAAGCGCGCATGAAATCGAACTGCAATATGGCAGTGACAACCACCGCCAGATCAACTTCGCCAGCACCGGCAGGATCGATGACGACGGCCGCTTGCTGTATGGCGTGAGCGGTGTGATCCGTGACAGCGGTACGCAGGTCGATCACATCGACAACAAGCGCTACAACATCGCCCCGAGCCTGACCTGGAACCTGGACGAAGATACCTCGCTGACCTTCCTCTCCCAATTCACCCGCGACGATACCGGGGTCACCAGCCAGTTCCGACCGATCCAGGGCACCAAGATCGACATGCCGTTCGGCAAAATCTCGCACCACAAGAACCTGGGTGACCCGAATTACGAATTCTACGACCGTACTTACTACGCGCTGGGTTACGCGTTCGAGCACCGTTTCAACGACGTGTGGCAGTTCCGGCAAAACTTGCGCTATACCAAGTCCGAGCTGTCGTTCCAGACGATCACCGTCAATAGCTACTTGCCGGAGTTCGGCATGGTCGTGGACGACCAAGGCAACGTGGGGCGTAGTACCACCAACGTTGACGAGGACATCAGCCAGTTCGCCGTCGACAACAACTTCCAGGGTGATTTCAGCACAGGCGCCATCAACCACACCTTGCTGGTCGGCCTGGACCACCAACGTACCAACAACAATTTCCTGACGATCTATGGCGCTGCGCCGCCCATCAATGTCAACGACCCGGTCTACGGTTTGCCGATCAGCAGACCGGACCGTTCCACTGCCTACTACGACTACGACCAGAAGACCATTCAGACCGGCCTGTACGTGCAGGACCAGATGGCGCTGGGCAACTGGCGGCTGACCTTGGGTGGTCGGGAGGACTGGGTACACACCGGTACAACGTTCTTCAACAAAGGCGACGCTACCAACACCCAGCGCGACAGTAACTTCAGCGGCAACGCGGCGATCAGTTACGTCTTCGATTCGGGGTTTGTGCCTTACCTGTCCTATGCAGAATCTTTCCAGCCCGCCAGCAAGGCCGATGCGGACCCACTGAAGTCGTTCAAACCAACCGAAGGCAAGCAGTGGGAACTGGGTGTCAAATACCAGCCCCCCGGTTCAAATACGTTGCTCTCGGCCGCGGTGTATGACCTGACTCAACAGAATGTGCTGGTCACCAGCAACGATGGCAACACCAGTGTCACCAGCCAAACCGGCGAAGTGAAAGTCCGCGGCCTGGAGCTTGAAGCGGTTTCCGACGTTACCGACAACCTGAAGGTAATTGCCGCCTATACCCTGGCCAAATCCGAAGTGCAGGATGGTCAGTTCAAGGGCAACCGCCTGCAACTGATGCCTAACCAGCAAGCCTCGGTGTGGGGCGACTATACCTTCCACTCGGGCGTACTGGACGGCTTCGGCATCGGCCTGGGGGCACGCTACACCGGTAATACCTATGGTGACCAAGGCAACACCTGGCTGGGCAAGGCCAATGCCTACACGGTGTTCGATGCCTCGGTGCATTACGACCTGGGCCGCCTCGACAACAGCCTGAAAGGGGCGTCGGTAGCGCTCAATGCGAACAACCTGCTGGACAAGGACTACCTCTCCACCTGTGACTCGTACTACTGCTACTACGGGGACGAGCGGAGTGTCGTGGCCAGCGCCACCTACAAGTTCTGAGTGAGCCGGGGCCGCGTTGCGGCCCCCTCCAATTCCTCAGGCAATAAACGGTACCGTGATGAAAAGCCCAACCATCCGCCGCTGGTCAGCGGTCCACACCTGGAGCAGCCTGGTCTGTACCCTGTTCCTGCTGTTGCTCGCCCTCACCGGCCTGCCGCTGATCTTCCACCACGAACTCGAACACCTGCTGGGCGACGCCGCCGAACTGCGCGAAATGCCGCCCGGCACCCCGCACCTCGACCTGCAACAGCTGGTGCTCAAGGCCGAGCAGCACCGCCCCGGCGAGGTCATGCAGTACTTTGGCTATGAAGAAGACCAACCCGACGGCGTGGTGGCCATCACCGCCGCCACCGCCGGTACCGAACCCAACCTGTCGCACACCTTCATGCTCGACGCCCGCACAGGCGAAGCGGTAGCCATGCCCGCCGCCAACGGTGGTTTCATGATGCTGATGCTGCGCCTGCACGTGGACATGTTCGCCGGCCTGCCGGGCAAGTTGCTGCTGGCCTTCATGGGCGTGCTGTTCGTCGTCGCGATCGTGTCCGGCACCGTGCTGTACGCCCCGTTCATGCGCCGGCTGGGCTTCGCCAGCGTGCGCCACGACAAATCCCGGCGCCTGCGCTGGCTCGACCTGCATAACCTGATCGGCATCGTCACCTTGGCCTGGGCACTGACTGTCGGTGTAACCGGCGTGATCAGCGCCCTGTCCGACCTGGTGATCGCTGCCTGGCGCAACGACAGCCTGGCGGCGATGGTGGCCCCCTACCGCAACGCCCCACCGCTGGGCGAACGCGCTGCGGCCAGCGACCTGCTGGCCATCGCCGAACAGGCCGCCCCCGGCATGCGCCCAGACTTCATCGCCTTCCCCGGTACACGCTTCTCCAGTGAGCACCACTACGCGGTGTTCATGAAAGGTGCCACGCACCTCACTTCGCACCTGCTGACCCCGGTCCTGATCGATGCACGCACGCTGCAAGTGACCGCCGTCGGCGAACGCCCCTGGTACATGGATGCCATGGGCCTGTCGCAACCCCTGCATTTTGGCGACTACGGCGGGCGGCCCATGCAGGTGCTGTGGGCAGCACTGGACGTGCTGACCATCATCGTGCTCGGCAGCGGCCTCTACCTGTGGTGGACCAAGCTGCGCAGCAGCAGGGGGGCGCGCCCGTGAGCCACACGTCACGCAGCACCAGGCAGATCTTCGCCTGGCCTGGGCTCATCGCCGCACTGGGCGCAGCCGGCCTGTTCGCCGCGCTGCTCGGGGACGGCGCCTGGGACGCCCTGGCCTGGCTGGGGCTGGGCATTCCGGCCTGGCTCGGGTTCCGTGGCCTGAGCGGCAAATGAGGTAAACAGCTAACACGCCTGTATCACCAGCTGGCACCAAGCTGCATGGCCTGTTCACCGTGGAGCCCGCCATGAGCCTGACACACTTCAAGTCCTTCGATGCGCAACTGAGCGCCCTGCTCACCCCACCCCCGGCGCCCGAGCCGTCGCTGCCGCTGCTGAACGCACGGCAGCGCTACTTCGCCGACCTTGCGCAGTACTGGCTTGGCACCGCGAGCGGTGATAGCCGGCGGGCACGCCTGGCTACGCTGCTGCGCCAGCAACTGCTGGCGCAAATCGCGTTGCGCAGCGATGACCACACGCTGGGTTCGAGCCATGCCGAGCTGGTCACCTGCTGCGCCAACAGGCCGCTGCCCTCGCAGCGCCAGCATTTACCAGCCGCGCAACGGCCGCAGATCTACCGCCCCGTACTGGACATCACCACACCCAATTGGCGTAGCTACCTGCCCGGCACCTTCGTGATCGTCGAAGGCGGGCCCGAGGGCCGCATGCCAGACCCTCGCAACACCACCGACTACGCGCTGCTGTGCAGTCTGTCCCATGGCATCGAAGCATTCGATAGCCTTGCCGAGCTGCACACCGAGCTTTGCGAACGCCTGGACGACGTGCAGCAAAGCCGGCCACTGCTGCGGCACATGAGCAACGAACACGACCGCGACAACGCCCGCAACGCCGAGCGCCTGCGCTATGAATGGTTCAACGAGGACATGATCCAGGCGCAGGTTCAGGCCTTGATCGACGGCCAGCACGCCGCGCTGACCCAGGCCTGGCAGAAAGCTGCGCAGCAGGCGACGGTGG
The DNA here is from genome assembly GCF_007633355.1 of Pseudomonas sp. BJP69. Taxonomy (NCBI): domain Bacteria; kingdom Pseudomonadati; phylum Pseudomonadota; class Gammaproteobacteria; order Pseudomonadales; family Pseudomonadaceae; genus Pseudomonas; species Pseudomonas sp. BJP69. Next base: position 376,615 of record NZ_CP041933.1, on the reverse strand, counting down.
ACTGGCCCAAGCTGACAGCGGACCTGGCCGCGGCCGCCGATCTGCTGCCATGGGCCGACAGCCGCTCTGCGCTACAGACACGCTACGGTCTGCTGCTGGAGCGCAACTCGCCAGCCTGGCTGAAAAACGCCTCGGCACAGGGCCTCACGCACATCATGCAAACCCTGCAAGAGCTGGTGATCGCCATCGACAAGGCGGCGGCACCCGGTATCCTCAGCCTTGAGCAATTCGTCGACCACAATGGCCTGCTCGCCTGGACGCGTGAACGCCTGCGCACGCAACTGCGCCAACGTCACCAGCTAGATATCGACCCGCTCGGCCTGTATGTCAGTGTCACCCTGGCCAGGCCCATAGGCCCCGTGTTGCCGCCCAGCATCACCGGCCCGTGGATACCCGTCGCCAGCCGCCCGCAGGTTGGCGACAGCATCGAGCTGGTCCAGCAGACCTACCGCATCGACGAGCTGGCGCTGATCAACGTCAGCTTGCTCGATATCGACTACTGGTTGACGGCGAGGGTGCACGACAAGCAGGGCGTGACCGTCGATGGCGTCAGCCCAAGCCAGGTCAAGCAGCTGGTCCGTGAGCTGGATGTGGGTGAAAGCTACAGCCAGTACTTGCGCACCCACTTGCTGACATCGCCGCAGGCACAGTGGCGGCAGGACAGTTATGTCGCCATCAGCCATGCGCGCATGCGCGCCGAAGCGGCCAAGGCGCACTATGCCGGCCACCTTCTCGAAGACCCGTTCGAGCGCGGGTTCACCTGGATCACCACCTTGCTCGAATACCCGCAAAGCCATGCCCGCCAACAGGCAGACGTAGCGCAACTGAGCGTGCGCCAGTTGCTGATCGGTGGGCATACGCTGCAAGGCATCATGCTGGTCACCCCAGACAGCCCAGGCTTCGCCCGCTTCATCGTCTACACCCCGGACGCCCCCGACCGCCGTGCCTGGCGTGAGTTTCGCAATACCCGGCACATGCTCAAGACCCTGCGCAAACAACCTGCCCTGCGCGATTACCTGAAAGACCGCCTGCCGCTGGCCGACCGTGAGCAAATCGAGCTATGGCTGACCAAAGGCGGCATGGGGCCCCATGTACTACGCCCGACGATCACCGGCGATTTCCACCAGGCCCGCTACCTCGCTGAAGTCAATGCCATGCTGGCCGCGGTCGATGCCAGCACCAATACCCGGCGGGAACTGCTGGGCGAGCTCGGCCTGCGCGGGCTGACGCTCATTCTGGACTTGATCAGCTTCGTGTTGCCCAACCGGGCACTGGTGGCGGTATCGTTGGGGCGTTCGATCCTGTCGGTGATCGATGCGCACAAGGCCTTCAAACAAGGGCAACGCGTTGACGTGTTGAAACACATCGTCGACGCCTTCACCTACGCCAACGACGCCGTCAACAACCTGGGTGGAACAACCGTGATGCGCCGCGCGTTGCGTGGAATACCCTCGCCTCCACCGCTGAAGTTGCCGCCTTCGGCAAGCGTGAACATCAACCGTGAAAAACTGCGTTACCGCGTCGATGGCATTCGCAAAGAAGGTATCTACGAGCAACCCTCGCCGTACCCTGGCCTGAGCTTCTACTACATCAGGGATGCCAGCGGGGCTACGTACCAGGTCGCTTTCGACGGCTACCGCTGGCGTGTAGTAGACCCGCGGATGCCGGACGCCTATACCAAGGTACCGGTCAAACGCCGCGAAGACGGCGAATGGGTAGTGGACTCGGTGGTGCTGTGGCATGACGGGCTACCCGACTTGCAGGCGCTGTTCGAAGCGTGCCAACTGCCCACGTACCCGGCTGGCGCCGAGCCAACCGACACCGCTGGACTGTACCGCCTGGGCCGGGAGTACTTTCTGGTCGCAGGCAGCCAGGCGTTGCCGCTGCGCGCGCACTTGCTGGACAACCATTACCATTTGCTGATGCCCGGGCAACCGGACCGCAGGCCCATCGCCTGGGCCATTGTCCGTTGGCAGGGGGACCAGTGGCGCATCCGGGTTCGCCAGCCCGGCCGAAGCAGTGGCTGGCTGGCGTTTCCAGACTGTTATTCGGTAAGCCGCGGCAACAGCCCGTCCAACCGCTGATGCAAGGCACTGCCACTTGGCCAGTTGCGCAGCAGCCGTGCCCGGTCGCGGGCATAGGCGGGGGCGAAGCTGAGCTGGGTGGCATGCTGGCACATGGCGTCCAGGTCGATCAGCGACCAGCGCCCGTTGTCCCAGAACAGGTTGTGCCCCTTGAAGTCGCCGTGGCTGATGCGTTCGCGGATCAGTTGCTGCATCACCTGCACCAACGCATCGAGCTGTTCTTGCGGTGCCTCGCCACTTTCCACGTAGGGCGCAAAGCACGCGGTCAGGTCTGGGCCATCGACATACTCGGTGACCAGGTAGGCACGGCTGCGCAGGCCCAGCACCCGCTGCTCCAGCACCGCCAAGGGGCGTGGCGTGGCGATGTCGAGAAACTCCAGGCGGTGCCCTTCGATCCACGAATGCCAGGCCCGGCTCGGGCGCCAGAAGCGCTTGAGCCAGTGCGCGGTGTTCTTGATGTTGTAGCGTTTGAGCACCAACTGCCGGCCATTCACCTCGATACGCGCCACACTGGCGGCGCCACCGGTCTTGTACAGGTGGCCTTGGTCGATCAAGGCATCGGCCTGTTCCAGCACTGGCAGCATGGCGCCCACCTCGCTGCGGCGAACCGCACGCAAGCCCGACAAGCTGCGCTGTACGCTGAACAGGCTGCATTCGCGCCCGGCCTTTTCCAGGTAGTCCTTCTGCCGCCAGCTGCGCACCTTGTCCACCTGCTTCTGCAAGGCTTCCAGTGGCAGCGCGTGCTCGGCATTGGCCAGCAGGTAATGCACCAGCAATTCTTCGATGAACGGCTCCAGGCGCTTGGGCAACTGGGCGAAGAATACCCCGAGGTTTTCCAGCACCCGCGGGCGCGACAGTTGCTGGCCAGGGGTTTCGGCCTTGATGCCGGCGCCATCGATCAGGTACAGCTTGCCGGCGTGGCGCAGCAGGTTGTCCAGGTGCAGGTCTTCCTGCCACAGGCCTTTGGCGTGCATGTGCGCCACGGCCGTCAGCGCCTCACCCAGCACCTGATGCTGCGCGTCGGCCAGCACCGGCAGGTTTTCCACCGCGCCCCAGGCATCGGCCAGGCTCTGGGCACCGTCGAGGAATTCGAACAGCAGCCAGCCACCTTCGCCTTCCCTGAGCCCGTCGGCCAGCAGCCTGGGCGTGGTCAGCCCCTGCCCGGCCAACAGTTTCACGCCCTGCAATTCGCGCTGGAAATGCCGCGCCGCGTTAGCACCCACCAACAACTTGGCCAGTACCGGCGTCCCGCGCCATACACCGGCGCCGACATAGCGCTGGCCCGGTAGCACACGCAACAGGCTGAGCAGCTGCAGGTCGGCGCTGCCGGCGGCATCGGCCAAGGTCAGGGTCAGCGGCAGTGACGGGCTACGCCCGGCAGCCTTGAGTTCAGACAAACGCATCAGCGGGCCTCTTTTTCACGACTGCGTTGCGTCAGGCGTTGCAGCCAGGTGTCGACCAGCGTGCCTTCGGCGGGCTGCGCCAGGTAGCTGGCCAGCAAGGTGCGGACATCGGCCTCGCTCCAGGCCCGGGCGCGGCGTAGCAGCGGCTCCAGGTCTTTGAGGCGGTCACGCATGCCGAACAGCAACGGCCGGGTCTTTTCCAGGTCGATCAGTTGGGCGTCCCACCCCTCGCGGCGCTGGCGCAGAAAGATGTGCTTGGGGTAGAAGCAGCCGTGCACCTGGCCGGCGCCGTGCAGGGTACGCGCCAGCTGGCCGCACGCCTGCAGGATGCCGTTGCGCTTGGCCTCGCCCAACTGCGGCCATTGGCCCAGCAGGCTGTCGAGGTCGGCCCACGTGTCCAAGGCACGGGTCATCAGAATCGCCCGGTGCTGGCCGCCCTGCTTGCGCTCACCGTAGAACACCGCCTGCAAGGCCGGAATGTGCAACTTCTGATAACGGCTGATATTGCGGAATTCGCGGGCGAAGGTTGGCTCGCCAAACGGCCGGTGCAGGGTGCGGGTCAGGTAGTCGCACTGGCGCTTGAGGTAGTACCCCTTGCCTTCGAGCTCCAGGCGGAACACGCTGCTCCAGCCGCCACGGCCGGTGTTGGGCTCGTCCACGGCGTCCAGTTGCAGCGCCCACAGCGCCTCGAAGTCATCCAGCCCATGGCGTTTGAGCAGCGCGAGTTCTGCGCTGGCCAGGTAGTCGGTCATTCCCTTCCCTCGAAAAAGCCCAGTACCTGGCGGATGCGTTTCTTGTCGCGCGCATCAAGCCGATTGCGGTCACGGTACTGCAGGTAGAAACGCAGGCGCTGGGTAGCCGAGAGGTGGTACTTGGCCACCTTGTCGAGGCAGGCCAGGTCCTTGATCAGCCGGTGCCGCCACATGAACCCGCGCCAGAAATCGCCAGTGGGGCAATCGATGAAGAACAGCGTGCCTTGGTCATCGACCAGCAGGTTGCGCCACTTCAGGTCGTTGTGAGCGAAACGGTGTTCGTGCATCACCCGGGTATGGCGGGCCAACTGGCGGCTGATATGGTCGACCCAGGCGCGATCGGCCAGCCGCGCATCGTTGCGCTCGGCCAGGGCCGAGAGGTCTTCGGTGTTGGGCAGCTCGCGGGTGATCATCGCCCCGCGGCCAAAGGCCAGGCCATTGCGCTCAAGGCCCCAGGCCACCACTTCGGCGGTGGGAATGCCCCACTTGGCGAACTGCTTGAGGTTCTGCCATTCGGCCTTGATGCGCGGCCGGCCCAGGTAGCGGCGCATGTGCTTGCCGGCACCGGTGTACCGCTTGACGTAATAGTTGACCCCATCACGCTCGATGCGCACCACCTCGCTGAGCGGGTCGCGGGTCAGGCGTTCGCCCTGAATGGCAAATACCGCATCGAGGCTGCCGAAGTCCGCCGCCAGGTGTTGGTAACCCGGCGCCAGTGTCCAACTCGCCATTAGAGTGCATCCCCATAGCGTTGCTTGCGATCGTAGAGTTTCTGCGCCTTGCGCTCCAGCCAGGCCAGCAGCGCGGCTTCGTCCTTGAGGACTTGCCGCAGCGGGCGCTGGAAGTACGCGCGCAGGAAGCGCAATTTGTCGCGTTGGGTAAGGCCGATGTCCAGCGCCGAGAAGTACAGCGCCGCCAGGTCCTTGTCACGCCAACGCCGGCTGATTGTCGCCCGGGTTTGCGCGCGGTGCAGGTCGATCACCGACAGTTTGAAATCATCCGCCGTCACCGGGCGGTCGGTGTGCAGCAGGAAGTGGCAGATGTAGCAATCGCGGTGGTTGACCCCGGCGCGGTGCATGCCGCCGGTCATTTTCGCCACCTCGGCGATCAGCGCATGCTTCAGGCGCGGCTCGGGCGGCTGCCTGGCCCAGTCGATGCTGAAGTCTTCCAGGCTGATGGTCGGCGCCAGCTCTTCGGTGATGATGAACGAATGCTGCGCGGCTGGGTTGCTGCCGCGCTCACCGTAGGCGACCGCGGTCATGGTCGGCACACCCACTTCATGCAAACGCTGGATCGCCTGCCACTCCTGGCCGGCACCGAGCACCGGCAGCTTGGCGGTCAGCAGGTTCTTGAAGATCTCGCCCCAGCCGATACCGCGGTGGATCTTGACGAAAAAGCCCTCGCCAGCCACCTCGGTACGCAGCGTGCGGCGGCCTTCGAGTTCGCGGTAGACCTCACCTTGCAGCGCCTCCACGGCGTCGAAGGCATCGCGCCCGGCCCACAGGTGTTTGAAGGGTTCGGCCAGTATCAGCTTCATGCGGTTTTCTGCCCCAGGATCACGTCGGCAGCATGCTGCGGCATGCTGTACAGATCGGCGGTTTCGGCGAATGCCAGGCCGTTGCGCGACCAGCTGGCGCGGGCCTGCGGGTCTTCCAGCATGCGCTGCAGGTAGCTGTTGAGCTGGTCCTGCTCGAATGGCTCGTCCAGCACCAGGCCACTGTCGGCCTCGGCAATGTAATGGGCATAGCCGCACACCCTGGACACCAGCACCGGCAAACCGGCCACCAGCGCTTCGAGCAGCACTGTACCGGTGTTTTCGTTGTACGCCGGGTGAATCAGCACGTCGGCACCCAGCAGAAAACGCGGGATGTCGCTACGGCCCTTGAGGAACTGCACCTGGTCGCCCAGGCCCAGGGTAGCGCTTTGCAGCTGGAATACCTTGGGGTCGTCCTGGCCGATGACCATCAACCGGGTGCGCCTGCGCAGCGCCGACGGCAGTGCCGCCAGCGCCTTGAGGCTGCGGTCCACGCCCTTGGTCTTGAAGCCCGAGCCGATCTGCACCAGCAGCAGGTCACCCTCGCCCAGGTTGAACTCCTTGCGGAACTCGGCGCGAATCTCGGCGGCATTGGCCGGCGCGCGGCGGTCCTGGGAAATGCCCGGCGGCAACAGGTGGAAGCGCTCCAGCGGGGTGCCGTAATGCTTGATGAACAGCGGCTGCTGCACTTCGGAAATCATCAGCACTTCGGTATGCGCGTCCTTGGCGAACACCGCATGCTCGTACTCGGCAAAGTGCCGGTAGCGGCCCCAACGGCGGTACAGGCCACCACGCAGGGTTTGCGCCTTGTCCTCGAAGCAGCCGTCGGCGGCGTAGTACACGTCCAGCCCCGGCATCTTGTTGAAGCCGATCAGGCGGTCGACCGGGCGCTTGGCCAGGTCGGCGGCCATCCAGGCACTGAGCTTCTCGTTGCGCCGGTGGTTGAAGACCGCCTTGACCGGCGCCACCAGCACCTCGAAGCCGGGGGGAATGTCGCCCTCCCAGATCAACGTGTACACACGGATCTGGTGGCCGCGCTTCTGGCACTCCAGGGCAATGCGCATGAAGTCGCGTTGCAGCCCGCCAAAGGGGAAATATTTGTAAAGTACGAAAGCCAGTTGCATCAACGGACATCCTCAGCCAGCAGCAACGCGCTCAAGCGGCTCGCCACATGCTCGGGATTCAGGCGAGTGAAGCACAGTGGCCACTCGCGTTTGAGATCGAACCGGGCCAGGTCATCGGCGCTCGGTTTGTAGGTGCACTTCTTCTGCAGGCAGGGCGCACAGGGCCAGTCACTGGCCTGGTGAATCTGGGTCCGTCCGTAGGCGCCGGTCAGGCCCGGGTTGGTCGGGCCGAATAACGAAATGGTCGGCACATCGAGTGCCGCGGCCAGGTGGCCCAGGCCGGTATCGACCGCCACGCAGGCCTTTGCCGCTGCCAGCACGCGGGCCACACCAGCAAGGTTCAATTTGGGGAGCACCTGGCAATTGTTCAAGCCCTGGGCAATGCGCTCGGCCCGCGCCTTCTCCGCCGGGTTGCCCCACGGCAGGCGCACCTCCAGCTTGCGCCGGCCCATGCGCTCGGCCAGTTCGCGCCAGTAGACTTCCGGCCAGTGCTTGGTCGCCCAGGTGGTGCCATGCAGGAACACGACATAGGGCGCCGCTGGCGGCAGTTGCAGGCGCTCGAGGTCCAGGCCGTAGTTGCCGATGCCTTCGGGCAGGTCGTAGGCCAGGGCCATGGCGAACAGCTGGCGCACCCGCTCGACCGCATGCTGGCCGGTAGCAACCGACAGGCGCCGGTCATAAAAGCGGCTGGCCCACCCCTCACGGGCCGAATAGCGGTCCAGGCCAGCCACCGGGGCCTTCACGTAGCGGGTGAGCCAGGCCGACTTGACCAGGCCCTGGGCGTCGATCACCAGGTCGTACTTGCGCGCGCGTAAGCGCTGCTTGAAGGCCTTCCACTCGCCGCTCTTGAGGGTTTGCCAAAGGTTCTTGCGCCAGCGGCGGATGGCCACCGGGATGACCTGGTCAACCGCCGGGTGCCAGCTGGGGATTTCGGCGAAGCCTTCTTCCACCACCCAGTCGAAGCGGATGCCCGGGAGCGCATGGGCGGCATCGGTCAGTGCCGGCAGGGTATGGATCACGTCACCCAGGGATGAGGTCTTGATGATCAGTACCCGCACTTAGTCGACCTCGGCCGCGGCATCGATCAGGTCCGGCCCGCTCAGGCTGTGCAGGGCGGCGATGACTTTACCGGGCTCCAGCAGGCGCAGGCAGTTGTAGTGGCCGAAGCGGCAAGTGCGGTCAAAGCACGGGCTGCACTCGATACCGGTGCGCACCACCTCCACCTGTTCGGCCAGCGGTGGGGTGAAGCCGGGCGAGGTGGAGCCATACACGGCCACCAGCGGGCGGTTGAGCGCAGCCGCCACGTGCATCAGCCCCGAGTCGTTGGACACCACGGCCTGCGCGCACGACATCAGGTCGATAGCCTCGGCCAGCGAGGTTTCGCCAGCCAGGTTGGCGGACTCTTCGCGCAACCCCGGGATCAGCCGGTCGCGGATCTGCTCGCCCACCGGGTGGTCGTTTTTCGAGCCGAACAGCCATACCTGCCAGCCCTGGCGGATCATCGCATCCGCCACGGCGGCATAGTGTTCGGCCGGCCAGCGCTTGGCCTCGCCAAACTCGGCACCGGGGCACAGCGCCAGTACCGGGCGGTCGAGTTCCAGGCCGAACTTGGCCAAGGCGGCCTCGCGGCTCTGGGCTTCGATTTGCAGGTGCGGGCGCGGGTACGGTTGCGGCAATTCGGCGCCAGGGGCGTAGGCCAGGGCCATGAAACGCTCGATCATCAGCGGGTAGCGGGCCTTTTCCAGCTTGCGCACGTCATTGAGCAGGCCGAAACGCATTTCGCCGCGCCAGCCGGTGCGTTTGGGAATGCCGGCGAAGAAGGGGACCAGCGCCGACTTCAACGAGTTGGGCAGCAGGATGGCCTGGTCGTACTGGCCGGCCAGGGACTTGCCGATACGCCGCCGCGTGGCCAGCTCCAGTGCGCCGTGGCCGAGCGGAAAGCTCAAGGCCTGGCGCACTTCGGGCATGCGTTCGAGGATCGGCCGGCTCCACTCGGGGGCCAGCACGTCGATCACGCAGTCGGGGTGCTGCTGTTTCAGGCACTGGAACAGGGTCTGCGCCATCACCATGTCGCCGACCCAGCTGGGGCCAATGATCAGTATTCTCATGCTTAGTCCAGAAACGCTCGGGGAGGCTACAGGCTGCGGTTCAGCCTGGCCTCCCCTCTTTATATTCAGGCTATGTGGCGGACAGTGTACCACCGGTGGTGAAGCATGAGCCTTTGGGGCTGCTTTGCAGCCCATCGCGACACAAGGCCGCTCCTACAAGGGAATGCGTTCTCCTGTAGGAGCGGCCTTGTGTCGCGATGGGCCGCAACGCGGCCCCAACATTCTCAAGTCAAACCCAGCTCACCCCAGATCCGCCGCACCTCACGGCGTTCATCGGCAAACTGCGCCGCATCGATCACCCCGGCCTGTTTCTGCAGGGCCTGGCGGTGCGAGGCCGAGCGGAACGCCTTGTACACTTCACGCAACAGCACCGCGTCACTGGCCGGCAGCAAACCTGCCTGCTCCAGCTCTTCCAGAATGCGGATGTTATCGGTCCATCGGAGTATGGCCGGGTGCTCGTGGCCCCAGGCCAAAGCGGCGTATTGCACCATAAATTCAATATCGACGATACCGCCGGCATCCTGCTTGATATCGAACGGCATGCCGGCCTCGAAGGCATTGCCTGCAGTCCCGGCGGCGGTGGCCTTGGTGCCCAGGTTGTCACGCATCTTGGCGCGCATTTCGCTCACTTCGCTGCGCAGCTTCTCAAGGTCACGGGCCTGGCCCAGCACCTTGGCGCGAACGCCCTCGAACGCAGCTCCCACCTGCTTGCAACCGACCAGCACACGGGCCCGCACCAGGGCCTGGTGCTCCCAGGTCCAGGCTTCGTTCTGCTGGTAGCGCTCGAAGGCCCCCAGCGAACTGACCAGCAGGCCCGAAGCCCCTGACGGGCGCAAGCGCATGTCCACGTCATACAGCTGGCCCGAGTTGGTCTGGGTGGTCAGCAGGTGAATGATGCGTTGGCCAAGGCGGGTAAAGAACTGCGCACTGTCGATCGGCTTGGCCCCGTCGGTTTCCGCCTGCGGGTCGCCATCGTGGATGAACACCAGGTCCAGGTCCGAGCCGTGGCCCAGTTCCAGCCCACCCATCTTGCCGTAGCCGATGATGATGAACCCCGGATCGCACAGGCTGCCGTCACTGCGCTTGGGCTGACCGTGGCGGGCCACGGTCTGGCGCCAGGCCAGCGCCAGCACCTGGTCGAGGATGGCCTCGGCCAGCCAGGTCAGGTAGTCGCTGACCTTCATCAAGGGCAGGTTGCCGCTGATTTCCGAGGCCGCCACGCGCAGGCTGTGGGCCAGCTTGAAATGGCGCAGCGCCTCCATCTGCTGCTCAAGGTCGTCTTCGGGGATACGCGTCAGGCGCTCGCGCAGTTCGCTGGCCAGCTCTGGCGCCAGTGGGGGGCTGAACAGGCGGCCCTCATTGAGCAACTCATCGAGCAGCAGCGGGTAGCGGGCCATCTGCTCGGCGATCCAGGGACTGGCGGCGCACAGGGTCAACAGTTGGCGCAGTGCACCCGGGTTTTCCGTGAGCAGCACCAGGTAGGCCGAACGCCGCGCCACCGCCTCCACCAGCGGCAATACCCGCTCGAGTACCAGGTCGGGGTTGTCGTGCTCCACCGCTTGCGCCAGCAAGCGTGGAATAAAGGCATCCAGGCGCTCACGCCCGATGCGTTGCATGGAGCGCAGCTGCGGGCTTGAGCGCAACGCGGCCAGGCGCCGCAAAGCGTCCACAGGCGCCTTGAAACCGGCCTCCTCCAGTTGGCGACCAGCCGCTTCCTCGTCCTGGGCCTGCTCCCACAGCGGCGACCACTCACCGCCCACCACCAACTCGCCTTCACCGTCTTCATCGTCCGGGTCGGCAATGACCTGGCGGAAATGCCAGTCGATGCGGCCACGCCAGTAGGTCAGCTGGTCGTGGAAGCTCTGCCAGTCGGCAAAGCCAAGCATGAAGGCGACCCGCGCCTGATCGGTCTCGCCCTCGGGCAGCATCTGTGTCTGGCGGTCGGCGATGGCCTGGATGGCGTGCTCGGTATAACGCAGGAACTCATAGCCTTCGCGCAGCTCAGCCACCACAGCCGGCGGCAGGTAGCCCTGGCCTTCGAGGGTGGCCAGCACCTTGAGCAACGGCCGCTGCTGCAGGCTGAGGTCACGCCCACCGTGGATCAGCTGGAACGCCTGGGCGATGAACTCGACCTCACGAATGCCGCCAGCACCGAGCTTGATGTTGTCGGCCATGCCCTTGCGCCGGACTTCCTGCTGGATCAACTGCTTCATGGTGCGCAGCGCTTCGATGGCGGAAAAGTCCAGGTAGCGGCGGTACACGAACGGGCGCAGCATTTCCTGCAACTGCGCGCCAGCAGCCTGATCGCCGGCCACCACCCGAGCCTTGATCATGGCGTAGCGTTCCCAGTCGCGCCCCTGGTCCTGGTAATACTGCTCCAGGGCATTGAAGCTGAGTACCAGGGCCCCGGCAGAGCCGTAAGGGCGCAACCGCATGTCGACGCGGAACACGAAGCCGTCGACGGTCACCGGGTCCAATGCCTTGATCAGGCGCTGGCCCAGGCGGGTAAAGAACTCCTGGTTGTCCAGCGAGCGCTTGACCCCTTCGGTTTCACCGCCCTCGGGGAAACCGAAGATCAGGTCGATGTCCGAGGACAGGTTGAGTTCGACCGCGCCCAGCTTGCCCATGCCCAGCACAACCATGTGCTGCGGCTGGCCACTGCGGTTGCCGATGGGCGTCCCGAATTGCTGACAGTGGCGCGGGTAAAGCCATTGGTAGGCTTCGTCGATGCAGGCATCGGCCAGGTCCGACAGGTCGCGGCAGGTTTCGCCAAGTTCCGCCTGGCGGGTAATGTCACGCCAGATGATGCGCACTTGCTGCCGGTTGCGCGCGCGGCGCAGGTTGCGCGCCAGTTCCTCTTCGCTTTGCGCCGCCTGCGCCGCCGCGGCAATTTGCCCGCGCAGCTCCCCCGGGGCATAGCGCCGTTCCAGCTCACCGCTGGCCAGCAGGGCAAACAGCATGGCCGGGTCGCGCTGGGCCACGCCCAGCACGAAGTCGCTGGCCGCGGCCACCTGGTCGAACTGGTGCCGCTGGGCCGCACTGCAATCGTTCAGGTCCAGTTCGGGGTGAGCCGCTACGGCATCGCGCAGGAACTGCTGGTTGCGAGAAACCAGCGGCTGCAAGCTGGCAGGCAGATCGGAGGGCAAAGGTAGGCGCATGGTCTATCCTTGATCGGCGTGAAATAGAGGGAAAAAAGCGGCCAAGGGGAAGCCGGACCACGGTTGGACTGTCGTACAAAAGTTGGAAATAGCTGAAAAAAATGCAAAATTGGCAACAAACATCAAGAAACACCCGTTCGCGACACAATGCCAACCAACATGAACGTTTTTCCTCACAAGCCAACGTGCGACCAAACGTCGCACAATTGTAGTTTTACTACTACTCGTGTCGTGTAAAAGCATGAAATGCGGAAGCAAATGTAGTAAAACTACAACGCGCCGGACGACACCCCGGTAATCCAAGAATTCACGACGTCTGCCCATAAGGCCAGTCGCAATCTCAGGCAATCGATTCTGGTTGCCTTTCCGCCCTGGAGCAAGCCATGCAAGACCTCGATCCAATCGAAACCCAGGAATGGCTGGATGCCCTGGAGTCGGTCCTCGACAAAGAAGGCGAAGACCGCGCTCATTACCTGATGACCCGTATGGGCGAGCTGGCCACCCGTAGTGGTTCCCAGCTGCCGTATGCGATCACCACGCCATACCGCAACACCATCCCTGTCACCCACGAAGCACGCATGCCTGGCGACCTGTTCATGGAACGCCGCATTCGCTCGATGGTGCGTTGGAACGCCCTGGCCATGGTCATGCGTACCAACCTGAAAGACTCGGACCTGGGCGGACACATCTCCAGCTTCGCCTCCAGCGCCACCCTGTACGACATCGGCTTCAACTACTTCTTCCAGGCCCCGACCGAAGAACATGGCGGCGACCTGATCTTCTTCCAGGGCCACGCCTCCCCAGGCATCTATGCCCGCGCCTTCATGGAAGGCCGCATCAGCGAAGAACAGATGAACAACTTCCGCCAGGAAGTGGACGGCAACGGCCTGTCTTCGTACCCGCACCCATGGCTGATGCCTGACTTCTGGCAGTTCCCGACCGTTTCGATGGGTCTGGGCCCGATCCAGGCCATCTACCAGGCCCGCTTCATGAAGTACCTGGAAGCGCGCGGCTTCATCCCTGCCGGCAAGCAGAAAGTCTGGTGCTTCATGGGCGACGGCGAGTGCGACGAGCCGGAATCGCTGGGTGCAATCGCCCTGGCTGGCCGCGAGAAGCTGGACAACCTGATCTTCGTCATCAACTGCAACCTGCAGCGCCTCGACGGCCCGGTTCGCGGCAACGGCAAGATCATCCAGGAACTCGAAGGCGTGTTCCGTGGCGGTGGCTGGAACGTCAACAAGGTCGTCTGGGGCCGCTTCTGGGACCCACTGCTGGCCAAGGACACCAACGGTGCTCTGCAGCGCCGCATGGACGAAGTCATCGACGGCGAGTACCAGAACTACAAAGCCAAAGACGGCGCGTACGTTCGTGAGAACTTCTTCAACACCCCGGAACTCAAGGCCATGGTCGAAGACCTGTCCGATGACGAGATCTGGAAGCTCAACCGTGGCGGCCACGACCCGTACAAGGTCTACGCGGCTTACCACCAGGCGGTGAACCACAAAGAGCAGCCGACCGTCATCCTGGCCAAGACCATCAAGGGTTACGGTACCGGTGCCGGCGAAGCCAAGAACACCGCGCACAACACCAAGAAGGTCGACGTCGACAGCCTGCGTCACTTCCGTGACCGCTTCGACATCCCGGTCAAGGATGCCGACCTCGAGAACCTGCCGTTCTACAAGCCCGAAGAAGGTTCTGCCGAAGCCAAGTACCTGGCCGAGCGCCGTGCTGCCCTGGGCGGCTTCGTGCCTCAGCGCCGGGCCAAGAGCTTCAGCGTGCCAACCCCGCCACTGGAAACGCTGAAAGCGATCCTGGACGGCTCGGGCGACCGCGAAATCTCCACCACCATGGCCTTCGTGCGTATTCTGGCGCAGCTGGTCAAGGACAAGGACATCGGCCAGCGCATCGTGCCGATCATCCCGGACGAAGCCCGTACCTTCGGTATGGAAGGCATGTTCCGCCAGCTGGGTATCTACTCGTCGGTCGGCCAGCTCTACGAGCCAGTCGACAAAGACCAGGTGATGTTCTACCGCGAGGACAAGAAGGGCCAGATCCTGGAAGAAGGCATCAACGAAGCCGGCGCCATGTCGTCGTTCATCGCTGCCGGTACCTCGTACAGCTGCCACAACCAGCCGATGCTGCCGTTCTACATCTTCTATTCGATGTTCGGCTTCCAGCGTATCGGCGACCTGGCCTGGGCCGCTGGCGACAGCCGCACCCGTGGCTTCCTGATCGGCGGTACTGCCGGCCGCACCACCCTCAACGGTGAAGGCCTGCAACACGAAGACGGTCACAGCCACATGATGGCGGGCACCATCCCGAACTGCCGCACCTACGATCCAACCTACGGCTACGAGCTGGCGGTGATCATCCAGGACGGCATGAAGAAGATGACCGAAGAGCAACAGGACATCTTCTACTACATCACCGTGATGAACGAATCCTACCAGCAGCCAGCCATGCCGGCCGGTGTCGAGGAAGGCATCATCAAGGGCATGTACCTGCTCGAAGAAGACACCCGCGAAGCGGCACACCACGTACAGCTGATGGGCTCCGGCACCATCCTGCGCGAAGTGCGCGAGGCGGCGAAGATCCTGCGTGAAGAGTTCAACGTCGGTGCCGACGTGTGGAGCGTCACCAGCTTCAACGAACTGCGTCGCGACGGCCTGGCCGTAGAGCGCGCCAACCGCCTGAAGCCTGGCCAGAAGCCACAAGCGACCTACGTCGAGCAGTGCCTGGCCGGTCGCAAAGGCCCGGTCATTGCCTCTACCGACTACATGAAGCTGTTCGCCGAGCAGATTCGCCAGTGGGTACCGAGCAAAGAGTTCAAGGTCCTGGGTACCGACGGTTACGGTCGCAGCGACAGCCGCAAGAAGCTGCGTCACTTCTTCGAAGTTGACCGCCACTTCGTGGTGCTGGCTGCCCTGGAAGCCCTGGCTGACCGTGGCGAGATCGAACCCAAGGTTGTTGCAGACGCTATCGTCAAGTTCGGCATCGACCCGGACAAGCGCAACCCACTGGACTGCTGAGGAGTATTTTTAAGTGAGCGAACTCATTCGCGTACCTGACATCGGCAGCGGTGAAGGTGAAATCATCGAGCTGTTCGTCAAGGTCGGTGACCGTATCGAGGCTGACCAGAGCCTGCTGACCCTGGAGTCCGACAAGGCCTCCATGGAGATCCCGGCGCCCAAGGCCGGTGTCATCAAGGAGCTGAAGGTCAAGCTGGGCGACCGCCTGAAGGAAGGCGACGAACTGCTGGTGCTGGAAGCCGAGGGCGCCGCTGCTGCGGCCCCTGAGGCGCCAGCCGCTGCACCGGCCGAGGCTGCTGCCCCGGCCCCGGCCGCTGAAGCCGCCCCTGCCCCAGCGGCAGCGGCTGCACCGGCTGCCGCCGCCGTGCAGGACATCCACGTGCCAGACATCGGTTCGTCGGGCAAAGCCAAGATCATCGAAGTACTGGTCAAAGTCGGCGACACCGTCGAAGCCGACCAGTCGCTGATTACCCTGGAGTCCGACAAGGCCTCCATGGAAATCCCGTCGCCGGCTGCCGGCGTGGTCGAAGAAGTCCTGTGCAAGCTGGAAGACGAAGTCGGCACTGGCGACCTGATCTTCAAGCTGAAGGTCGCTGGCGCAGCACCTGCTGCTGCCCCGGCACCTGCCGCCGCTGCCCCGGCCAAGGCTGAGGCTGCCCCGGCTGCCGCACCTGCTGCTGCCGCCCCAGCGGCAGCCCCTGCGCCGGCTACCACCGCGCCGGCTGCCGGTAGCAACGCCAAGGTCCACGCAGGCCCGGCGGTGCGCCAACTGGCCCGTGAATTCGGTGTCGACCTGGGCGCAGTCGCGGCCACCGGCCCGCACGGCCGCATCCTGAAGGAAGACGTGCAGGTCTACGTCAAAGCGATGATGCAAAAGGCATCGAGCGCCCCGGCAGCTGCCGGCGCGACCGGTGGCGCCGGCATCCCGCCGATCCCTGCCGTGGACTTCAGCAAGTTCGGTGAAGTGGAAGAAGTGGCCCTGACCCGCCTGATGCAGGTCGGTGCCGCCAACCTGCACCGCAGCTGGCTGAACGTGCCGCACGTGACTCAGTTCGACTCCGCCGACATCACCGAGCTGGAAGCCTTCCGCGTGGCGCAGAAGGCCGTAGCCGAAAAGGCTGGCGTGAAGCTGACCGTGCTGCCACTGCTGCTCAAGGCCTGCGCATTCCTGCTCAAGGAACTGCCAGACTTCAACAGCTCGCTGGCGCCAAGCGGCAAGGCCATCATCCGCAAGAAGTACGTGCACATCGGCTTCGCCGTGGACACCCCGGACGGCCTGCTGGTCCCTGTGATCAAGAACGTCGACCAGAAGAGCCTGCTGCAACTGGCTGCCGAAGCTGCGGCACTGGCTGAAAAAGCCCGTACCAAGAAGCTCTCGGCGGACGAGATGCAGGGTGCCTGCTTCACCATCTCCAGCCTCGGCCACATTGGCGGCACCGGCTTCACGCCGATCGTCAACGCGCCGGAAGTGGCGATCCTTGGCGTGTCCAAGGCAACCATGCAGCCGGTCTGGGATGGCAAGGCCTTCCAGCCCAAGCTGATGCTGCCACTGTCGCTGTCCTACGATCACCGTGTGATCAACGGCGCTGCCGCCGCGCGCTTCACCAAGCGCCTGGGCGACGTGCTGGGCGACATCCGCACCATGCTGCTGTAAGGCGGCCCACTGCCCCTGCATGCAGGGGCAGTTCCTTTTTCGAGCTGCCACGCTCGTACCTCAACCCCGTCGATTGGCGGGGCTTTTTTTGCCCGCTGAACAAGCACGCCAAACTACAGATTCCGGCCAGACCGCCGATAACCCCTACACGGCATCACACATGGCTGCTTGCCAGCCCTCGGCACATGATGCAACCTTGCCAGACCCGCAGCGGCCCTACGCAGCATTCCCTCTTCAAGCGAGTCTTCGATGAAAAGCCAACCCGATGCCGCCAGCCGTGTGGCGGCCGAGGTCGTCACGCAGTTACCCGTGCCCTCGCGGCTGGGCATGCTGCGTTTCGAAAGGCTTAACGAAGCCAGCTGGGCCATGCTTTACCTGGACCCAGCCTGCGAGCGGCAGTTCGGCCTGCATGCCGGCACCTTGTGCGCACAGTTCGAGGCGCCCTACGCCAGCCTGATGGAACCCGAGGCACGCTACCGCCTGCACGACGAGATCCAGCAGCAACTGGCCCAGCGCGGTTACTACCGGGTGCGCTATACCCTGCATACGCCCAATACCGCACTGCGCCTGCTGGAGGCGGGTGAAGCCTACAAGCAGCACAACCGCCTGCTGCTGCGTGGCTACCTGAGCGTGCTCGACGAGCAGCCGCACGACGCCGCCGAGCAGGATGCCAACGACCTGGAGTCGCGCAACAACCGCCTGCAGTTGGCCCTGCAACTGAACCAGCGCGCCCAGCAGGAGCAACTTGAGCACTTGGAACGCGTGCGCGGCCAGCAGGACCTGATCCTGCGTTTGGCCCGCCAACGTTACAGTGCCGAAAACTCGCTGCTGGAAGCCGCCCAGCTGATCACCCAGAGCGCTTGCGAAATCTACAACGTCGACAGCGCCAGCATCTGGCACCTGGAAGACCAGCGCCTGGAACCGATCACCGCGTGGAAACGCGACACCCAGGAACACCGCCGCCCCGAAGCCATCGACGCCAGCCGTTTCCCGGACTACCTCGACGCGCTGCACGCCAGCCGCGCCATCGATGCCCATAACGCCGGCCATGATCCGCGCACCCGTGAGCTGGCACGAAGTCTGTGCCCGGAAAACAAGGCCATGCTCGACGCCAGCATTCGTGTCGACGGCCAGGTGGTGGGTGTGCTGTGCCTGGAACAGACCGGTCAGCCGCGGGCCTGGCAGTCGGATGAAATCGCCTTCGCTGGCGAACTGGCCGACCAGTTCGCCCAGGTCATCACCAACCACAACCGCCGCGCTGCAGCCAACGCCCTGCACCTGTTCCAGCGTGCGGTCGAACAAAGCGCCAGCGCGTTCCTGCTGGTCAACCGCGATGGCCGGGTGGAGTACGTCAACCCAAGCTTTACCGCCATTACCCAGTACAGCACCGACGAAGTACAAGGCCGCCACCTCGGCGAGCTGCCGGCGCTGGAAAACCTCAATGAATTGTTGTTCGACTCACCGTCGAGCCTGGCCATGGGCAACAGCTGGCAAGGCGAATTCAAGAGCCGGCGCAAGAACCTCGAGCCCTACTGGGGGCAGCTGTCGATTTCCAAGGTGTACGGCGACAACCGTGAGCTGACCCACTACATCGGCATCTATGAAGACATCACCCAGACCAAACTGGCGCAGCAGCGTATCGAACGCCTGGCGTACACCGACAACCTGACCAACCTGGGCAACCGCCCGGCGTTCATTCGCAGCCTGGATGAGCGCTTTGCCCGCGACGGCGAACACTCGATGTGTCTGCTGCTGGTAGACATCGACAACTTCAAGCGCATCAACGACAGCCTTGGGCATCAGACCGGCGACAAGCTGCTCATCAGCCTGGCCCGGCGCCTGCGCAACAGCCTGCACAGCGGCGGTATCCTGGCACGCTTTGCCAGCAACGAGTTCGCCGTGCTGCTGGACAACACCATCCTGGAAGATGGCCAGGGCGTGGCCTTGCAGTTGCTGCGTACCCTCGACAAGCCGATGTTCGTCGACAACCAGTTGATCAACGTTACCGCCTCGGTCGGCCTGGCCTACGCACCCTTGCACGGCAGCGACCCGGCCAGCCTGATGAAAAACGCCGGCCTGGCGCTGCACAAGGCCAAGGCCAACGGCAAGCACCAGGTGCAGGTGTTCACCGAAGTGCTCAATGCCGAGGCCAGCTACAAGCTGTTCGTCGAGAACAACCTGCGGCGCGCACTGACCCAGAACGAGCTGGAGGTGTTCTACCAGCCCAAGCTGTGCCTGCGCAGCGGTCGCCTGCTGGGCCTGGAGGCGCTGTTGCGCTGGAACCACCCCGAGCGCGGCATGATCCGTCCGGACCAGTTCATCAGCGTGGCCGAGGAAACCGGCCTGATCATCCCCATTGGCAAGTGGGTCGTGCGCCAGTCCTGCCGCATGAGCCAGGAATTGCGCGCCGCTGGCATGGGTAACCTGCATGTGGCCATCAACCTGTCGCCCAAGCAGTTTTCCGACCCGGACCTGGTGGCATCGATCAGCAGCATCCTCAAGGAAGAAGCCCTGCCCCCGCACCTGCTGGAGCTGGAGCTGACCGAAGGCTTGCTGCTGGAAGCCAGCGAAGACACCCACCGCCAGCTGGAGGAACTCAAGGCCCTTGGGCTGACCCTGGCCATGGACGACTTTGGCACCGGCTACTCGTCGCTGAGCTATCTCAAGAAGTTTCCGATCGACATCCTCAAGATCGACCGTAGCTTCATCAACGAGATCCCCGACAACCAGGACGACATGGAAATCACCTCGGCAGTGATCGCCATGGCCCACAACCTGAAGCTGAAGGTGGTGGCCGAGGGCATCGAAACCCCGGAGCAGCTGGCATTCTTGCGCAGGCACCGGTGTGATGTGGGCCAGGGTTACCTGTTCGATCGGCCGATCCCGGGGCGCGAGCTGGCCGAGCGGTTGAAGCGCTATCCGCGTGGACCGGTGGCCTGACAGCGGCGTAAACCTCGGGCACTATAGAAGCCATTCGGGCCCCTTCACGGGCACGCCCGCTCCCACAGGCTCCCCACAACGTTCAGATCCTGTGGGAACGGGCATGCCCGCGAAAGCCCCAACACCTATCCAACTGATTAAACACAGAGGAACGGCCATGGTCCTGCGTTCGGAAATCCTGGTGAACAAAAACGTCATGCCTACCGCGGAACAGGCCCTGCCTGGCCGCGAAACGCCAATGAGCCTGCCCGAGTTCCACTACGTCTTCAAGGACACCCCACTGCTCGGCCCGTTCTTCGAAGGCAGCATCGACTTCGCCATCTTCGGCCTAGGCTGCTTCTGGGGCGCAGAGCGCCGCTTCTGGCAGCGCGAAGGTGTGGTCAGCACCGTGGTGGGCTATGCCGGCGGCTTCACCCCGAACCCAACTTACGAAGAGGTTTGCTCGGGCCTGACCGGCCACACCGAAGTGGTGCTGGTGGTGTTCGACAAGGACAAGGTCAGCTACCGCGAACTGCTGGCGATGTTCTGGGAGCTGCACAACCCGACCCAGGGCATGCGCCAGGGTAACGATGTCGGCACCCAATACCGCTCGGCCATCTACTGCACCAGCCCGGAACAGCTGGAACAGGCCAAGGCCAGCCGTGACGCCTTCCAGGCCGAGCTGAACAAGGCCGGGTTCGGCGAAATCACCACCGAAATCGACCAGGCACCGACGGTGTACTTCGCCGAGGCCTACCACCAGCAGTACCTGGCCAAGAACCCGGACGGCTACTGCGGCATCGGCGGCACCGGCGTGTGCCTGCCACCCAGCCTGCAAGGTAACTGAAGCATGAGCACGATGACGCTGTTCCACTCGCCCTTGTCGCCGTTCGTGCGCAAGGTGATGGTTGTGCTGCACGAAACCGGCCAGTTGCAGCGGGTGCAACTGCAGCCGGTCAACATCAGCCCGGTGAGCGGCGACCCGCAGCTGAACCAGGACAACCCGATCGGCAAGATCCCGGCGCTGCGCCTGGAGGACGGCACCGTGCTGCACGACAGCCGGGTGATCTGCGAGTACCTGGACCAGCAGCACGTCGGCTTGCCGCTGCTGCCACGCGAAGGCTCAGCACGCTGGCGGCGCCTGACGCTGGTGTCGCAGGCCGATGCGATCCTGGATGCAGCGGTATCGTGCCGTTATGAAAGCTTCCTGCGGCCTGAAGACAAGCGCTGGGACGGTTGGCTGCAGGCGCAGGGCGACAAGATTCGCCGTAGCCTGGCCAACCTGGAGCAGGAGCATTTGCCTGAGCTGATGTCCGGGTTCGACCTGGCAGCGATTGGCGTGGCCTGTGCGCTGGGGTATCTGGACCTGCGTCAGCCCGAGTTCGGCTGGCGCGAGCACCAGCCCGGGCTGGCCGCGTGGTATGCCGAGGTGAGCAAGCGGCCGTCGATGGTCGCCACTTCTCCGCAGGCCTGAAGGGCCTCTTCGCGGGCACGCCCGCTCCCACAGGGACATCACAGTATTCGAGAGCTGTGCAGTACCTGTGGGAGCGGGCATGCCCGCGAATGCCTCACCGGGGTCCCACAGGAAACAACTGCCCAATCCTGACCCAATCAGCGCCCGACCTGTTTGCCCTTCCTCAAGCTACGTATCAGCAGTCTGGCTTGCCAGCAGTAAATTTCTTCGCCGGGTTGACCGCCGCCTTGAACTCGCGCAGCGCCTTGGAGCCAATCAACAGCGGGTAGTTGAAGTTGCTGCGGTCCACCAGGTTCACTTCAACAGTGCGTTTCACGTCACCCAGGCACAACTGCAGGTCGACCACCGGGCGCTTGGAAACTTCCGGCGTATCCCCTTCGTCTTCCTCATCGGCCCGCCCTTTGATCTTGCTGATACGCGAGACCTTGTGCTCGTAAACTTTGCCATCGGCGTCCTTGGTCGCCAGGCGAAAGCGCACCCAATCATCGCCATCGCGGGTGAACAACTCGATATCCTTGGCCGACAGCGAGGCGGTAAAGGCGCCGGTATCCATCTTGGCTTTCAACGTTTCGCCCAGCTCGGGCAGGGCGATGTTCTCGTAGCGGCCGTAGAGGGTAGGGTCGGCGGCCATTACCGGCAGTGACAACAACGACAACAGGGCAAGCAAAGGTTTCACAGGCAGGCTTCCTTCAAAGAGGTCAGTGCTTAGACTGCACTGGCAGGATAGGTTCGTTGTCACAAGGTTATCCAACATGTTGTGAAACATTTGTTCCTGCCGCCGGGCATTGGACATTTGGCGTAGGCCCCGGCGCTGCTTATCATTGCGCCCTGCCAACTTCATACAACAAGAGTTTCCTTATGCGTCGCCTGCTTACCGGCATTCTTACGACCACCCTGCTGCTGCTCAACACCTTGGTGCTGATCTGCCCACTGCTGGTCTTCGCCCTGCTCAAACTGGTGTTGCCGGGCCGTGGCCGTGACTATGCCTCGTGGGCGGTGATGTGGGTGGCCGAAACCTGGTCGGAAATCGACAAGGCCATCTTTGCCCTGTGCATCCCCACCCAGTGGGACATCCGCGGCGTCGAGAACCTGCGCAAGGACACTTCCTATCTGGCGGTGAGCAACCACCAGTCTTGGGTGGACATTCCGGCCCTGATCGAAAGCCTCAACCGGCGCACGCCGTTCTTCAAGTTCTTCCTGAAAAAAGAGCTGATCTGGGTACCGCTGCTGGGGCTGGCCTGGTGGGGGCTGGATTACCCGTTCATGAAGCGCTACAGCAAGGCCTTTCTGGCCAAGCACCCCGAGCTGAAGGGCAAGGACCTGGAGATCACCAAGGCCGCCTGCGAGCTGTTCAAGCGCCAGCCGGTGACCGTGGTCAACTACCTCGAAGGCACGCGCTTCAGCGACGCCAAGCGCCAGGCGCAACAGTCGCCATACCGTTACCTGCTCAAGCCCAAAGCCGGTGGCGTGGCGTTCGTGCTGGCGGCGCTGGGTGATCAGCTCGATGCGCTGCTGGACGTGACCATCGTGTACCCAGGCAACAAGGCGCCGGGGTTCTGGGATTTGCTCAATGGCAGCATTAGCCGGGTGATTATCGACATTCAGGTGCGTGAGCTGGACCCTGGATTGTGGGCGGGGGATTACGAGAACGATCCTGAATTCCGCCAGACCGTGCAGGCCTGGGTGAACCAGTTGTGGTTGGACAAGGACCAGCGGATCGAGCAACTGCGGGGGGAGATGGGCTGAGGTCTTTACCGCCTGATGGGGCCTCTTCGCGGGTGAACCCGCACCTCACAGGGTGGTGCTACCTTCGAGCTTGCGCTGCCACCCGCGGCCCGCTCAGGTAGCCCAACAATCCGATTAAAACCCAGGCTAATAATCAACATAAGGATTACTTTTTTGTCATCCCCCACCTAAGTGGATAAAAATCGACCAAAGCACAACTAAAAAAACGCTCTGGATCGATCGATGGCCAACCCACCCAGCTTCAACTCCGCTCAGCTTCGCCGTGTTCTCGGCCTTCCGGCCCTGGTGTTCTTCGGCCTGGTGTACATGGTCCCGCTGACCATCTTCACCACCTATGGCATCGTGACAGAGCTGACCGGCGGCCGCACCGCCAGCGCCTACATGGTTACCTTGGTGGCCATGCTGTTCACCGCCGCGTCCTACAGCTTCATGGTCAAGCGTTTCCCAGTGGCAGGCTCGGCGTACTCCTACACCAACATGGCTTTCGGCCCCAACATCGGCTTCCTCGCGGGCTGGTCGTTGCTGCTCGACTATCTGTTCCTGCCGATGATCAACTACCTGTTGATCGGCTTGTTCCTCAATATCGCCTTCCCGGCCATCCCGGCGTGGTCCATCGCGCTGGCCTCGATCGCCCTGGTCACCGTGCTCAACGTGGTCGGCATCCATTCGGTGGCCAAAACCAGCAACCTGATCGTCGGCGCGCAGATCGTCTTCATCGTGGTATTCGTGGCGCTGTCATGCCAAACGCTGGCCGGCCAGCCGCTCGACCTGCTGTCGCCGCTGCTGGGTGACGGCTCACAACCAGGCTTTGGCGCGCTGATGGCCGGTGCGGCGGTGTTGTGCCTGTCGTTCCTCGGCTTCGATGCCGTTTCGACCCTGGCTGAAGAATGCCGCGATGCCCGCCGCGACGTGCCACGGGCGATCATCCTCACCACCCTGTTCGCTGGCGTACTGTTCACCGTACTGGCCTATGTCAGCCAGCTGGTCATGCCGGGCACCACCTTCGCCAATGCCGATGCGGCGGCCAACGAGGTGATGTTCAAGGCGGGTGGGCAGTTCCTGGCCAACTTCTTCACCGCAGCTTTTGTTGCCGGCAGCCTGGGCTCGGCGCTGGCCTCGCAGGCGGCAGTGTCGCGCATCCTGTTCACCATGGGCCGTGACAACGTGCTGCCGCGGCGCAGCTTCGGTTACCTGTCGCCACGGTTCGGTACCCCGGTGTTCGCCATTTTGCTGGTGTCGGCGTTTTCGCTGCTGGCGTTGGTGATCGACCTGGCTACCCTGGCCTCGCTGATCAGCTTTGGGGCACTGGTGGCGTTTTCGGCGGTGAACCTGGCGGTGGTGAAGACCCACCTGATGGATGACGGGGCGCAGCGCAACTTCAAGGGGCTGCTGTGCTACGGTCTGGTGCCGCTGGTGGGCCTGGCGCTGACCCTGTGGCTGTGGACCAGCCTGTCGGCACTGACGTTGGTGATCGGGCTGTGCTGGTTTGCCTTGGGCCTGGCTTACCTGGCGGTACTGACCGCGGGCTTCCGCCGCCCGGTGCGCCTGGTGGACTTCAGCGAAGCCGCCTGACCTGCCGCAATGCAACTTTGCGTTTTGTAGGTGCGACCTGAGTCGCGAAGGGCCGCACCGCCCGTCCAGACCGGGTCGGTGCTCACTGCGTGTACTAGTAATTCTGCTAGTTGTACCTGACGTCGGGAAACTAAAGACTCAAGCTTACCGTCTTGCGAGGCCAAGCCTGTGTCAGTAGCTCTACGTGCCTATTGCCCCTACGGTCATTATCAAAATCAAGCAAGGCCGGCATCCATGCTTGGCTTCAATGGAGAGCAGTATGAGGCGCGCTCCCGCACGTATGTATTAGGCCAGGGATACCGCTGCTACAGCCCGGCACTCCAGCGCTTTCAGGCGCCCGATGACCGCAGCCCATTTTCCGAGGGGGGGCTCAATGCCTATGCGTATTGCGTTAATGATCCCATAAACTACCTGGACGACACTGGGCAGTCGCCGAGTGCAGCGCTACTGCGGAAAGGCAAAGCACAGCTTAAGGCCGTTTCACAGACCCGGTACCAGAAGGTCAGTAACGCCAACCAGCCCCCTCAGCAACGCGTAGCCAATGCGGTCAAAACCAGTCAGAAGAAAAAAAACGTCAGTTTTGCCACTGACACCATCTTTAAGAATGAACGCCACGGGCGATACCACGAGCGGACAATGCTTACCAGCAGACTGGAGCGCCTGCACAGCCTCTACGAAATAGTGAACAGTGACATCCAGCATCTTTGGGCTACTACCACCCGGCTGAACTATAAAAACCACAACCTCATCTATGCATATCTACGCCGACTTAGTTCGCTCAATAACACCGTTAAACAAGTGCAGAATGAAAAAGAACGAATTCAAAAACGCCTGCAAGAGATCCGCTGGTAGTACGAAGCTTATACAGACGGCGTGGCTGCGGGCGCCGGAGTCGCCCACAAGGCCCCCAAGTTCTGCAATAACGAACCGGCTATACCCTGCTGCCCAAGGTACTGCAGCAACAACGGCGCGAACTGCCCGATCATCCCGGTATCCATGCCCAGGGCCTTGAAGGCATTGTCCAGGTCGCTACGGTTCTGCACGTCGTTACCCAATGCCTTGTCCAAGGCCGACTGGCTACCCTTGTTGCTGCCCAGCAAATCCCCCAAGCCACTTAGCCCGCCCAGGGCATTGGCGCCCGACAACAGGTCCAGGCCCGGTACCGCCTTGGTCAGCTGGCCATAGTCCTCGCTGCTCAGGCTGTTGCGTGCCAAACCCAACATCGCCCCCGCCCCGCCCACGGCCTGCTCGGGGGTGATGTTCAACTGGCTGCCCAGGGTGTTGAGCAAATCGGCCTGCGCCTGGGGCGCCTGTACCTGGCCTTGCTGTTGCTGGTTTTGCATGGCGGATACGGCGTTGGCGGCGTCGCTGAGGTTGAAGGCGAACACCGGGCTTGCGGCCAGGGTCATCAGGGTTGCCAGGGTGAGTACTTTCATCGGGAGGGACCTCGTTGGCCGGCATGGCCTGGGAAACAGCGGATTTGACTGGAAATCTGAGTGATTGTTCCGAGCCCAGACAGGCGCACACCTGATATTTCTGCCAGTAGCCAATTGCTCAAAGTACTCAAGATAATCGCAGTACCCACCTCATACATTTTTGGGGCCTACTGCAGAAACGGGAGCACGCCGATGAAAATCAGTCCTGGTATCGCCAAATATTTCTACCAGACCAGCAAACTAACGACTGTCATTGGAAACGATCAAAAGCGTTCAATGCTGCGAATTGAAGCGCTCCCGCTTGCTGAATTATCTGAAAAAGAAGCAAGCAGCACCAAGCTTCTCGCAACAGATGAAATGGGCTCAGTGCTTATCGTGAGAACGCCTGACGATATGCAAATCAATCACAGCTACACCGCCTTTGGATACAACCACAAACTACCAGCAGAATTCGCAGCTATAGGATACAACGGCGAGTTCATGCTGGAAAACATGCACCTTTATCTTCTAGGCCAAGGACACCGTGGATTCAGCACTGAAATTGGACGATTCATCGCCCCGGACAATGCTGGAAGCCCATTTGGCAGAGGCGGGATAAACGCTTTCACGTACTGCCTGAATGACCCCATGAATCGAAAAGACGAAACGGGCATGTGGTCTATCTTTAAGCCTAGAACGTGGTTTCGTAATACCCAAACAAAAAAAGACCAACGCCTTGGCATCATAGCAGACAAAAAAAATGAAATAATAAACAAAACCGAATCCCTCAACGACTTAATTGAGGAAAGGCGTAACCGAGGAAAGCCAATACAGCCTACGATTAACAAGACCGCAAGACAACTTGAAAAAATTTATAAAAGAAGCGAAAGAAAGGCAGAAGGAGTAAACAAATATCAAGACAAAGGCCACAGGTATCTATTCCCCCACCTTACAGCTGCCAAGCAAGCATTAGACGCAGCCCCAAAACCTGCCTATACCCCACAAGGCAATACCAGAAAAGAAGGAAACTGGGCCAGTCCAACAAGAACTCGTGACGACCCATATGACGACAAAAATTACAGAACCAACGTATCCGAACAAAATATTTCGACTCGCCGGCGTTGATAAAAATTGTTAAGTTTCTACATGAAAACGACGGGGCAGTGACTCACATGGTTCACTTTTATGGCAGCACTGCATGGGCCCCATCGTGGCGCCGGGCAACAAAAACCAAACTGATTTAGGCCCTGCCCCACCAGTATTGCAGCGTGCCTATCTCGACAACCTATTCCGTTTTTTCCACTTACCTGTAGGACGTTTCTGAATTACAGTCCCGAGTCGCACAAGCCATTGCGATGATCTGGGTTGGGCTCTAGTCTCGGGCGGTCGCTGCGAAATCAGCGACCGGCTTTGACAGGCCGCCTTGGTATGAATCACATGGCTTCGCTGTTATGGCAGCTGTGCATGGGGCACTTTGTGTGCGCCGGGTTTTGGTTCACCTACCGGTCTGTCAACCCATGTACCGCTGCCACCAATTGTTTGACAGCAGATGGTGATGGCCTCCATTTAAGGTGTTCCATCATGCTTAAGTTCGTCCCCGATCCACCCCACACTTACCATTCCCTAGAAGACACACTCATCCAGGCCGCGGAGTACGCCCTGTGCGCGCAAACGGTCGCGCAGCAGGCGGTGCTGCTGCAGCCCAAGTCGCCAGGCTCGGTACTGATCATGGCGACGATGCATGAACTCGAGGCGTTGCGAGCGCTGCTTGAAGCAGCCTTGATCCAGGCCCAGTTGCCTTCTGAGCCGCGGACGTTGCATTAAGGGCTTCAAGCCTTGCGTTGCCTGAGCTGGCCTCTTCGCGGCTAAAGCCGCTCCCACAGGGATTTTGCGCTCGGCTTTGCGCCTGTGACGAACCTGACCTGGGGGAGCGGGTTCACCCGCGAAGAGGCCGGAACAGGCGCAGCTCAGTTCAAGGGAATAAACAATGACAACAGAAAACACCAAACCCAATACCACCGTTGGCAAAACCATGTTTTACCAAGGCGAAAACAAGACCCACGCGTTGTTCTGCATCGCCCCAGGCATCCCTTGCCAGGATGCACGAGAGCAAGCCTCGGAACTGATGGGCTATGTGCGGGATTTGACCATTGACGGCCTGATGGACAACAAACCGCAGTTGCTCTGGGCTTCACATTACCTGAGCGCGTTGGCCAAGGCGCTGATGGATGATGCTGAGTTGGGGATGATGCGCTGAGTGATGGGTTGGCAGGGCTGGCCTCTTCGCGGGCACGCCCGCTCCCACAGGTTTCGTGTGAGGCTGTAAAACTAGTAGTTCTGCCAGTATCAAAATCCCTGCCGCTGTTCACAATGGGTTTCAAGCGACCTCCATTCATCCAGCACGGTAGGGACTTGAACAATGAGCAAAGCATCAAACAGTACGCTGTTCTTCTACCAGGGCGACAAGCTCGTCACAGTGAAAAAAGGCGCTCACCATCGCGCAATCTTACGTAATGCGGAACAACCGCTGGCAGAGCTGAGTACAGACGACACCAAAGCCGGCGGCCCGCTGGCAACCGATCAGATGGGCTCGGTGCTTGCCGTGCAAGGCTCAGCCAGTCACCCAAGAAAAAGCCCCTCGTGATGAGGGGCTCTTCACTACATCACGGTATCACGCCGCGCCCCACATCTTGTGCGGGTCGATCACAAACTTCTTCGGCACCCCGGCATCAAACTCGCCGTACCCTTCCGGCGCCTGGTCCAGGTTGATCACCTGCACGCCCACCACTTCGGCAATGTTGATGCGGTCCCACATGATCGCCTGCATCAACTGGCGGTTGTACTTCATGGTCGGGGTCTGGCCGGTGTGGAAGCTGTGCGACTTGGCCCAGCCCAGGCCGAAGCGGATGCTCAGCGCGCCGATCTTGGCGGCAGCGTCCACCGCGCCCGGGTCTTCGGTCACGTACAGGCCCGGGATACCGATGTTGCCGGCTACGCGGGTAACCTGCATCAGCGAGTTCAGCACGGTGGCCGGGGCTTCGTGCTTGGCACCTTCATGGCCATGGCCGCGGGCCTCGAAGCCAACGGCGTCAACGGCGCAGTCCACTTCCGGCTCGCCGAGGATATCGACGATCTGCTCGTGCAGCGGGGTGTCCTTGGACAGGTCGACCACCTCAAAGCCCTGCGACTTAGCGTGAGCCAGACGGGCCGGGTTGAGGTCGCCGACGATGACGCAAGCGGCGCCCAGCAGGCGCGCCGAGGCAGCGGCGGCCAGGCCGACCGGGCCGGCGCCAGCGACATATACGGTGCTGCCTGGGCCTACGCCGGCAGTGACGGCGCCGTGGTAGCCGGTTGGCAGGATGTCGGACAGGCAAGTCAGGTCACGGATCTTCTCCATGGCCTTGTCGCGCTCGGGCAGTTTCAGCAGGTTGAAGTCGGCATAGGGCACCAGCACGTATTCCGCCTGGCCGCCGGTCCACTGGCAGTGGTGCGGCCGCGGACCATGTCGGCACCAGAGTGTTCGCCATTGCTCTAGTGTCGGCGTTTTCGCTGCTGGCGTTGGTCATCGACCTGGCGACCCTGGCCTCGCCGACCAGCTTTGGTGCGCTGGTGGCGTTCTCGGCGGTGAACCTGGCGATGGTGAAGACTTACCTGGTGGATGACGGGGCGCAGCGGAACCTCAAGGGCCTGCTGTGCGCCGGTCTGGTGCCGCTGGTGGGCTTGGCGCTGACCCTGTGGCTGTGGGCCAGCCTGTCGGCGCTGACGTTGGTAATCGGCCTGTGCGGGTTTGCCCTGCGCCTTGCCTACCTGGCCGTCCTGACCGTCGGCTTCCGCCGCCCGGTGCGCCTGGTGGACTTCACAGAAACAGCCTGACTCCGCTTTCCCGGGCTTGCGCGGTCGCTTGTAGGAGCGGCCTTGTGTCGCGAAAGGGCCGCGCAGCGGCCCCGGCAATCTTCAAGGCAAAGCTGAAATTCCAGGGCCGCTGCGCAGCCCTTTCGCGACACAAGGTCGCTCCAAATACAGCACCAATCTTAAGGATCCCGGCGCGTTGAAGCAGTTGATTGCCTGAGCTCGCAGCGCCTGATATGTGCCCCTGAAATGAGCTAAAACCAGCGGCACGTACTGGGAATTCTGCTAGTTGCTCATGGCTTCGGAAAGGCCAAGACTCAGGCTCAACGTCTTGCGAGGTAAAACCTGTGCCGGTAACTCTGCGTACCTATTGCCCTTACGGGCAACGTCAAAATCAAGCAAGCCAGGCACTCATACTGGGCTTCAAGGGTGAATTTCTCAATGGGGTCACTGATGGATACGTATTAGGCCAAGGCTATCGTTTCTATAGCCCGACTATCATGCGTTTCTTCTCACCTGACAGTTTTAGCCCTTTTGGCTCAGGAGGGACGAATCCCTACATCTTCTGCGCTGACGATCCAGTTAACCATGCCGATCCCACAGGCCATACTCTACTCTTCATGAATGGTCGGTTTTTTCACACACGTGGCAATATGGCAAAACCGGTTCAAACCGCGCCAGTCAGTGAGCACTTGCAGCGGCGTGCTACCCGTTTCGAGAACCCACCGATTCAATTTACAGCGCCAAAACACGCCGGCATCGACGCGATCAGCGTTCATCCCACAGACGTAGTGTCAGAGCAATCTACCGGGGTACCTGTTGATTCGGTAGCCGTCAAAGCTCGCCACATTACCCGTTTTGTGAAACCGCACCAAGTTGCCGATACCCGAAGATTGCTGGCCAATCACTTCACACTCGAGGAAATCAATCCCCTACTGCGACACGCCAAAATCGAGGAACTGGGTCCGCAAACGCGCACACTGCTGGTCAACGCTGTTCAAGAGCAGAAAGTACTGATTGCGCGCCTGCGTGGCGTTGCCAAATAACCTTCAGTGTCAGCAATCACACTGAAGGTGCCTGGATAGGCGCCGGTGTGACCCACAGGCTTCCCAGGTTCTGCAACAGTGACCCGGCGATGCCCTGCTGACCGAGGTACTGGAGGATCAGCGGGGCAAACTGGCCGATCATCCTGGTGTCCATCCCCAGCGCGTTGAATACAGTGTCCATGTCGCTACGGTTTTCCACATCATTGCCCAGTGCATTGCTCAACACCGAATGGCTTTCGCTGCCCTTGCCCAACAGTTCACCCAGCCCATTCAACCCACCCGACGCATTGGCCCCGGAAAGCAGGTCCAACCCGGGCAAGCCCTTGGTCAACTGCCCATAGCCCTCGCTACTCAGGTTGTTACGCGCCAACCCCAACATCGCTCCCACCCCGCCGAGAGCCTGTTCGGGGGTAAACTTCAATTCGCTGCAAGGTATTGAGCAAATTGGCCTGTGCCTCGGGCGCCTGCACCTGGCCTTGCTGCTTCCGATGTTGCATGGCGGAGACAGCGTTGGCAGCATCGCTGAGGTTGAAGGCGAACCCCGAGGTTGCGGCCAGGGGCATCAGGGCTGCCAATTCCATCAAGCCAACGTGGCCGCCCGCGCAAACGCTGCAAATGGCTGCTCGCCGACAAGGGCTACGACACCGAAACGCTACGTCGCTACTGCGACCAATATCGAATGTAACCCGTCATCCCGCTGCGCTCGATGAAGCGCAAGCCCAAGCCTGGCTTACCCAGATTGTTCGACCGGCCCAAATACCGACAGCGCAACATCATCGAGCGTATGTTTGGCTGGCTGAAAGAGGACCGCCGAATCGTCACGCGTTTTGACAAGCTCGCAAAAAGTTATGCCGCCATGGTCTCGCTGGCTTGTGTCTTGCGCTGTAGGCGACGGCTTTTTTCAGACAGAACCTAGCAGAATTACTAGTTGTGGTTATGCAATGATTCGCGCAGCATCAAACACTCCGACAACTGTTAGGTGAATATCATGTCGAACAAAACGAACGAAAGAACCGAACCAGCTTACGGAGCGACCGGCCTGCGCTTGGAAGAATTGTCAAATGACAATTCTTTACTCTTCTATCAAAATAGTCATCTAAACACCACGATATCTCCGCACGGGTACCGTCATATTGTTCGCGTGCAAGATACAGCTTTGGCGCAACTCGAAAGCGCGCAGGCGGCAAAGATAATGACGAGCGATCGCGCCAATTCTGTCTTGGGCGTACTAGACAAAGTCGTGACGTACTCACCTTACGGCCATCTGGATGCCACGGAAGACGCGGTGCTATTGGCCTTTAACGGTCAGTGGCGTGACCCGCGGACTTTATGCTACCTATTAGGTAGCTATCGGCTGTTCAGTCCGCAACTACAGCAGTTCTGTAGCCCAGACTCTTTTAGTCCCTTTGCTAGTGGTGGCTTGAATACTTACAACTACTGCGCCGGCGACCCCATAAACTATACGGACACTTCAGGCCATAGAGCATCCAAAATATTCAGGCGCTTGTTCTCCAACAATACAACCCGAACTTTAGAGTACCGGCACTACGATGAAAAAACTGCAGCTTTACGCAAAATCGCCTCTAATAAAAATAAACAGTTAAAAAAACTGAAAGATGAAGTGACTCGCAGTAACCCCAGCACTTCGAAAGGCGCGGGAAATCCCCTGGGAAAGCCGGAACAGCCCGCACTGAATCGTCAGGAACTTCACAAAAAGTTAGCCCTCGCCAGCGAAGAGCGGAAAAAATCACTGGAACACTATAAAAGAAACAGAACCAAACTTGTGGCGGCAGCAAATAGAATCCTCGCTGCCCAGCCCATGAACTTATCCGAACGAGCTACCCGCATCAGATTCAATATTGAGTAGCGGGCATGCATGAAATTTGAGGCGCTGCATGCGCGACTCAAGGGGGGCTTGACCCAAATGCAGTTGCCTTCTGAGCCGCGGATTCTGCATTAAGGGCTTCAAGCCTTGCGCTGCCTGAGCTGGCTTTATCGCGGGCCAGCCCGCTTCCAAGGGCTTGGTATAAGCCTTACAGGTTGTTATTTCTAGCAGTCTCGAAATCCCGCCTGCAGTTCTAAATGTTCAGGCCCACTACAACAGGTCAAATCAGACATGAACAAACTTAGCGCGAAAGCTATCGAGAAAGTCAGGTGCCAAGCAGCACACCATCTTCCACAATGGCGAACGACCTCTGGCAGAGCTGAGCACAAGTCAGACGAAAGGCGGTGGCTTGCTAGTCGCTGATGGCGAAAGCTCTGCCCTTAGGGTGCTCGCCCCAGGGGACCACAAAAAAGCCCCTCGACCTGAGGGGCTTCCTGTTTCGTTACGCGATCACGCCGCGCCCCACATCTTGTGCGGGTCGATCACAAACTTCTTCGGCACTCCGGCATCAAACTCGCCGTACCCTTCCGGCGCCTGGTCCAGGTTGATCACCTGCACGCCCACCACTTCGGCAATGTTGATGCGGTCCCACATGATCGCCTGCATCAACTGGCGGTTGTACTTCATGGTCGGGGTCTGGCCGGTGTGGAAGCTGTGCGACTTGGCCCAGCCCAGGCCGAAGCGGATGCTCAGCGCGCCGATCTTGGCGGCAGCGTCCACCGCGCCCGGGTCTTCGGTCACGTACAGGCCCGGGATACCGATGTTGCCGGCTACGCGGGTAACCTGCATCAGCGAGTTCAGCACGGTGGCCGGGGCTTCGTGCTTGGCACCTTCATGGCCATGGCCGCGGGCCTCGAAGCCAACGGCGTCAACGGCGCAGTCCACTTCCGGCTCGCCGAGGATATCGACGATCTGCTCGTGCAGCGGGGTGTCCTTGGACAGGTCGACCACCTCAAAGCCCTGCGACTTAGCGTGAGCCAGACGGGCCGGGTTGAGGTCGCCGACGATGACGCAAGCGGCGCCCAGCAGGCGCGCCGAGGCAGCGGCGGCCAGGCCGACCGGGCCGGCGCCAGCGACATATACGGTGCTGCCTGGGCCTACGCCGGCAGTGACGGCGCCGTGGTAGCCGGTTGGCAGGATGTCGGACAGGCAAGTCAGGTCACGGATCTTCTCCATGGCCTTGTCGCGCTCGGGCAGTTTCAGCAGGTTGAAGTCGGCATAGGGCACCAGCACGTATTCCGCCTGGCCGCCGGTCCAGTCGCCCATGTCGACGTAGCCGTAGGCACCGCCGGCGCGGGCCGGGTTGACGGTCAGGCACACACCGGTGTGCATCTCTTTGCACGAGCGGCAACGGCCGCAGGCAACGTTGAACGGTACCGAAACCAGGTCGCCGATCTGCATGCGCTCGACGTCGCTGCCTTTCTCGACGATTTCACCGGTGATTTCATGGCCCAGAACCAGGCCGACCTGGGCAGTGGTGCGGCCGCGGACCATGTGCTGGTCGGAGCCGCAGATGTTGGTGGAGACCACCTTCAGGATCACGCCATGCTCGATTTTCTTGCCGCGTGGGTCCTGCATTTTCGGGTAGTCGATCTTCTGCACCTCGACCTTGCCGGCGCCGAGATATACCACTCCACGATTGCCAGACATGCTCTTACCTCGCTTGATTTTTATTTATGCAGCGGTGGTTGAACGCGCCGCCATCCTTGGGCGGCATGTGTTTCTGGATGAGGGGAATTGTGGGCCGGATGGGGCCGGGTGCACTGACTGGGAGCGACAGGGAGATGCCATTTAGCGGCAGGTTTGTCGTTGGAAGGTATGGGGGGCAAACAGAGGTGCTGGCCTGTACCGGCCTCTTCGCGGCTGAAGCCGCTCCTACAGGTAAATCACAGCCTTCGAGGCCTGTGATATCCCTGTGGGAGCTGGCTTGCCGGCGGTCACCGGCGTAGCCGGTGCCACACACCGCGTCGCCTGCTTCGCGGGCTTGCCCGCTCCCACAGGTAGTGCGCTGGCTTTGAGTTCACGCAATACCTGTAGGCCGGTACAGGTTATTACAGAACTACAGTCCGGTTGGCGTTGAGGAACACCCGCCGCTCGATGTGATACCCCACCGCCCGCGCCAGGGTCAGGCATTCGATGTCGCGGCCCTTGGCGATCAGGTCTTCCGGGTAATGGCTGTGGTCCACCACCTCGACGCCCTGGGCAATGATCGGCCCTTCGTCGAGGTCGTTGTTGATGTAGTGCGCCGTGGCACCGACCATCTTCACCCCCTTGTTGTACGCCTGGTGATATGGCTTGGCGCCCTTGAAACCCGGCAACAACGAGTGGTGGATGTTGATCGCCCAGCCGTCCAGGCGCCGGCACAGCTCAGGCGACAGCACTTGCATGTAGCGCGCAAGAATCACCAGCTCGGCACCGGTTTCCTCGATGACCTGCAACACCTTGCGCTCTTGCCCAGGCTTGTCCTTGGGGTCGAGGGCAAAGTGGTAATACGGGATCTTGTGCCAATGCGCCAAGGGTTCGAGGTCGGGGTGGTTGGACACCACCGCGACCACGTCCATGCCCAGTTGGCCAATGCGCTGGCGATACAGCAGGTCGTTCAGGCAGTGGTCGGCCTTGGACACCATGATCACCACTTTGGGGCGGTGATTCGGGGCGGTCAGCTCGAACACCATGCCGAACGCTTCGCCGCGCTCGGCAAGGCCGGCGCGAAAGCCGGCTTCATCGAAATCGTCCGGCTGGCGAAACTCCACGCGAATGAAGAAACGCCCCGACTGCCGGTCGTCGAAGGAGTGGTGCTCCGTCACGTAGCAGCGCTGCTCGAAGAGGTAACGCGTCACCACGTCGACGGTGCCGAGCATGCTCGGGCAGTCGGCGGTGAGAATCCAGGTATCCGGTGCCCGACTCATGTTCTGCGCTCCTTAAGCCTCGATGCTCAGGCCGTACTCGGCCGAAGCGTCCTGCAGCCACAGCCACCAGTAGTCGGCGAAGCTGCGGCGAATCACCAGTTCCCAGGTGTCTTCGGCAGTACGGCGGATCACCAGTTGCGACTTGGCGAACACGGTGCCGACGGCCTTGCCCACCGGGAAGTTGTTCGGGTGAACATCATAGCTGGTGGACTTCATCAGCACTTCACGTACATGGGGGCCGCGCAGTTCCAGCAGGCTTTGCCCGCCGCTCACATTGACCACCTGGATGTGCTGGCCTTCGAGGGCTGCACGCAGCTTTTGCTCGACCGCCAGTTCCTGGCCGCCAGGCACGATCAGCAGCCACTCATCGGGGCCGACCCATTGCAGCGACGTGTCGCCGTTGGCCACCACGGTCAGCGCTACAGGCAACTCCAGGCCCAGGGCCTTGTGTACACCCGCGGCGAATTCCGGGTCATGACCATCGCCGCGCAGGGTCAGGTGGCCGAGAAACTTCTTTTCGCGCAGGGTTACGCCTGCGTTCTTGCGGCCTTTGCCAACCAGGCTGGCCAGGTCGGCGTGGTGCAGTGGCGACTGGGCCTTGGCCTCGGCGCCGGGGTTTTGCTGGAAGACGTTGATAGCGCTCATTTCTTACCTGCCTTGAATTCTGGTTCGTCGATGCGACGCAGCGTTTGTGTTGGGGCTACCGGCCCTGTCGCCGGCAAGCCAGCTCCCACAGGGAACTCACCAACCTTCAAAGCTGCATCGATCCTGTGGGAGCTGGCTTGCCGGCGATTGGGCCTGGCCTGCCCGCACAGGGCCCGGAGTCAAACGTTCTGCCGCTCACCCTTCGGATCGAAGAACACCGAAGACACGATTTCCGCCTCGATCACGCTGCCATCCGCCTGCGGCGAGTAGACGCGCTCGCCCATGCGCTTGAGGCCGCCTTTGACTACGCCCATGGCGAACGAGTAGCCCAGCGAGTTGGACGCATAGCTGGAGGTCACGTGGCCAACCATGTCCATCGGGATCGGCTGCTTGGGATCGAATACCAGCTGGGCGCCTTCCGGCAGCCACTTGGTCGGGTCGATCGGCTTCAGGCCCACCAGCTGCTTGCGGTTTTCACGCACGCAGTCTTCGCGGTTCATGCCACGCAGGCCGATCCACGAGAACGGCTTGTTGCGGCCTACGCACCAGCTCATGTTCAGGTCGTCCGGGTTCATCGAGCCGTCGGTGTCCTGACCGACGATGATGAAGCCCTTCTCGGCGCGCAGAACGTGCATGGTCTCGGTGCCATACGGGGTCAGGTTGTACTTCTTGCCCGCCTCGATGATCTGTTCCAGCACGCCCATGGCGTAGTTGGCCTGCACGTTCACTTCGTACGACAGCTCGCCGGTGAACGAAATACGGAACACCCGCGCCGGTACACCGCCTACGTTGCCTTCCTTCCAGGTCATGAACGGGAAGGCTTCCTTGTCCATGTCGATGTCGGTCAGCTCGCTGAGCAGCTTGCGGCTGTTGGGGCCGGACAGGGTCATGGTGGCCCAGTGGTCGGTGACCGAAGTGAAGTACACCTTCAGCTCTGGCCATTCGGTCTGGTGGTACAGCTCCATCCACTGCAGCACGCGTGCAGCGCCGCCGGTGGTGGTGGTCATGATGAAGTGGTTGTCGCCGACGCAGGCGGTTACGCCATCGTCGAAGACCATGCCGTCTTCCTTGCACATCAGGCCGTAGCGGGCCTTGCCCACGTCGAGCTTGGTCCAGGCGTTGGTGTAGATGCGGTTGAGGAACTCACGGGCATCCGGCCCCTG
Organism: Pseudomonas sp. BJP69; assembly: GCF_007633355.1. Lineage (NCBI taxonomy): Bacteria > Pseudomonadati > Pseudomonadota > Gammaproteobacteria > Pseudomonadales > Pseudomonadaceae > Pseudomonas > Pseudomonas sp. BJP69. The sequence goes on along the minus strand of NZ_CP041933.1, from coordinate 339,146 downwards.
GATGTCGATCTTGCCCAGGGTGGAGGCGTCCAGCAGGCCCACGCTGTCACGCACGGCCTTGCATTCGCGGGCCACGGCAGCATGGATATCTTCACCAGCCTTGGGGAAGTACCAAGGGCGCTTCCACTGGCCGACGTCTTCGAACTCGGCGCCGTTCTTCACGTGCCAGGCATGCAGGGCGGTGAAGCGTACGGGCTCGAACAGGTGACCACAGTGGCGGCCCGCTACCGCGCCGAAGGTGACCGGCGTGTAGTTGGGGCGGAACATGGTGGTACCCATTTCCGGAATGGTAATGCCGATGGAACGCGCAGCAATGGCCAGGCCGTTGATGTTACCCAGCTTGCCCTGATCGGTACCAAAGCCCAGCGCGGTGTAGCGTTTGACGTGCTCGACCGACTCGAAACCTTCACGGGTAGCCAGCTCGATACCAGCGGCGGTCACGTCGTTCTGCTGGTCGACGAACTGCTTCGGCCCTTTGGTGCCCTTGTCGTGCGGTACCAGGAACAGCGCCACGGTGGCCTCTTCCTTGCGCGCAACGGTTTTCGGCAGGGTGCCAACGGTGGCCTTGAAACCAGCTTCGGTGGCCGCGCGAACGCCGCCTTCGAAACCATCGGCAATCACATCGCCCAGGGCGTAGACGCCATTGATGCCACCCACGCATTCGCGTTTTTGCGGCGCATCGCCCGGTACGAAACCGAGGATGTCGTCACGCCATACCGGGCGACCGCCCAGGTGCGATGCCAGGTGAACGATCGGGCTGTAACCGCCCGACGAGGCGATCAGGTCGCACTCGAGGGTTTCACCAGGGCTGGTGACCTTGTGCGCCTGCACATCGATCGCCGCCACACGGGCGCCGGTCACGTGCTTGCTGCCCTTGGCCTCGATCACGGCACTGGAGGTAAGGATGCGGATGCCTTTGGCACGCGCTTCTTCAACCAGCGAACCACGCGGGTTGTGGCGGGCATCGGCAATGGCGACCACTTGCAGGCCGGCATCGTGCCAGTCCAGCGCCGCGCGGTAGGCGTGGTCGTTGTTGGTCGACAGCACCAGCTTGCGGCCCGGGGCCACGCCGTAGCGGCGTACGTAGGTGGACACGGCACCGGCCAGCATGTTGCCCGGCACGTCGTTGTTGCCGTACACCAGCGGGCGCTCGTGGGCGCCGGCAGCCAGTACCACGCGCTTGGCGCGCACACGGTGCACGCGGTGGCGTACCTGGCCGATCGGGGCGCGGTCGCCGAGGTGGTCGGTGAGGCGCTCGTGAATGGTCAGGAAGTTATGGTCGTGGTAGCCGTTGACCGTGGCACGTGGCAGCAGGGTCACTTCCGGGAGGCCTTCCAGCTCTTTGACCACGGCGCTGACCCATTCGGCGGCAGGCTTGCCGTCCAGGGTTTCGCGGGTATCGAGCAGGCTGCCGCCGAACTCTTCCTGTTCGTCGGCCAGGATCACCCGGGCACCGCTGCGCGCGGCGGCCAGGGCTGCTGCCAGGCCAGCAGGGCCGGCACCGACGATCAGCACGTCGCAGTGCTGGTTCATGTAGTCGTAGCTGTCCGGGTCGTTCTGCAGCGGTGCACGGCCCAGGCCGGCTGCCTTGCGGATGTACTTCTCGTAAGTCATCCAGAACGATTTGGGGTACATGAAGGTTTTGTAGTAGAAGCCCGGCGGCATCATGCTGCCGCCGACCTTGCCCAGGATGCCCATGACGTCGTTGTTGACGTTCGGCCAGCCGTTGGTGCTGGTGGCGACCAGGCCTGCATACAGCGCCTGCTGGGTGGCACGCACGTTGGGGATCTGGGTGGCTTCGCTGGAGCCGATCTGCAGGATGGCGTTCGGCTCTTCGGTACCGGCGGCGATGATGCCGCGGGGGCGCGAGTACTTGAAGCTGCGGCCAACGATGTCGACGCCGTTGGCCAGCAACGCGGCGGCCAGGCTGTCACCGGCATAACCCTGGTAGGTCTTGCCGTTGAAGGTGAAGTTCAGGACCTTGCTGCGGTCGATACGGCCGCCGCTGGCGAGGCGATAGGTCTGGCTCATACTTTTTCCCCTTGGCCTTTGACGGCGGACGGTGCGCTGGCAGCTTTACCGTTGGCGGTCACTTGCGGCTTTTCGCCAATCTTGTAGGTTTCCAGAATTTCGTAGGTCACGGTGTCGCGGGTGACGTTGAAGTACTGGCGGCAGCCGGCAACGTGGTCCCACAGTTCGTGGTGAATACCGCGTGGGTTGTCACGGTAGAACATGTAGGTACCCCACTCCTCGTCGGAGCAGGCAGCCGGGTCCAGCGGGCGGGCGATGTGCGCCTGGCCAGAGGCGTGGAACTCTTCTTCGGAGCGCAGCTCGCCGCAGTGGGGACAGAAAATATGCAACATGACGGTGTCTCCGGTTAGTGGGCGACGGCGGCGGCGCCGTGTTCGTCGATCAGTGCGCCGTTGTAGAAGCGGTCCATGGAGAACGGCGCAGCCAGTGGGTGCATTTCGCCCTTGGCCAGGCTCGCGGCAAAGACGTTGCCCGAACCCGGGGTCGCCTTGAAGCCGCCAGTACCCCAACCGCAGTTGAAGAACATGTTCTTGACCGGGGTCTTGGTGATGATCGGGCAGGCGTCCGGCGAGGTATCGACGATGCCGCCCCACTGGCGGTTCATGCGAACGCGCGACAGGTTGGGGAACATTTCGACGATGGCTTGCAGGGTATGCTCGATCACCGGGTACGAACCGCGTTGGCCGTAACCGACCCAGCCGTCGATACCGGCACCGATCACCAGGTCGCCCTTGTCGGACTGGCTGATGTAGCCGTGCACGGCGTTGGACATGATCACGCTGTCGATGATTGGCTTGATCGGCTCGGAAACCAGGGCTTGCAGCGGGTGCGATTCGAGCGGCAGGCGGAAGCCGGCCAGCTTGGCCATGTGCCCCGAGTTACCGGCGGTGACCACGCCGACGCGCTTGGCGCCGATGAAGCCCTTGTTGGTTTCCACGCCGATGACGGCACCGTTTTCCTTGCGGAAACCGATCACCTCGGTTTGCTGGATCAGGTCCACACCCAGGGCATCAGCGGCACGGGCAAAGCCCCAGGCCACGGCGTCGTGACGGGCCACGCCGCCGCGGCGCTGCACGGTGGCGCCAAGGATCGGGTAGCGGGTGTTCTTCGAGCAGTCCAGGTAGGGGATTTCGGCCGCGACCTGGGCGGTGTTCAGCAGCTCGCCATCCACGCCGTTCAGGCGGTTGGCCGATACGCGACGCTCGGAGTCACGCATGTCCTGCAGGGTGTGGCACAGGTTGTACACGCCGCGCTGGGAGAACATGACGTTGTAGTTGAGGTCCTGGGACAGGCCCTCCCACAGCTTCATGGCGTGCTCGTACAGGTGGGCCGACTCGTCCCACAGGTAGTTGGAGCGCACGATGGTGGTGTTACGCGCAGTGTTGCCACCGCCCAGGTAGCCTTTTTCGATCACGGCCACGTTGGTGATGCCGTGTTCCTTGGCCAGGTAGTAGGCCGTGGCCAGGCCATGGCCGCCACCGCCAACGATCACCACGTCGTAGACCTTTTTAGGGGTCGGCGTGCGCCACATGCGCTGCCAGTTCTCGTGGTGGCTGAGGGAGTGTTTGAAAAGGCCGAAGCCCGAATAGCGTTGCATTGTCGTTTACTCCACTCAGCGGTAAACAGGGAAATCAGCGCACAGCGCCGCGACGTTCTTCGCCACATCGGCTTCCACGTCTGCGTCACCGAGGTTGTCGAGGATGTCGCAGATCCAGCCGGCCAGGGCCACGCACTGGGTGACCTTGAAGCCGCGGGTGGTGACGGCCGGGGTGCCGATGCGCAGGCCCGAGGTCACGAACGGCGATTGCGGGTCGTTCGGCACGGCGTTCTTGTTAACGGTAATGTGCGCGCGGCCCAGGGCGGCGTCGGCATCCTTGCCGGTGAGGCCCTGACGAATCAGGCTGACCAGGAACAGGTGGTTGTCGGTACCGCCGGACACCACGTCATAGCCACGGTCGATGAACACCTGGGCCATGGCCTGGGCGTTTTCGATCACTTGTTGCTGGTAGGCCTTGAAGCCAGGTTCCAGGGCTTCCTTGAAGCACACGGCCTTGGCGGCAATTACGTGCATCAACGGGCCGCCCTGGGCGCCCGGGAAGACCGCGGCGTTGAGCTTCTTCTCGATCTCTTCGTTGGCCTTGGCCAGGATCAGGCCACCACGCGGGCCACGCAGGGTCTTGTGGGTGGTGGTGGTCACCACATCGGCGAACGGGATCGGGTTCGGGTACAGGCCAGCGGCGACCAGGCCTGCCACGTGGGCCATGTCGACGAACAGCAGTGCGCCCACTTTGTCGGCGATGGCGCGGAAGCGCGGGAAGTCCAGGGTCTTGGAGTAGGCCGAGAAACCGGCAACGATCATTTTCGGCTTGTGCTCGACGGCCAGGCGCTCGACTTCGTCGTAGTCGATCAGGCCAGTATTGGTGTCGATGCCGTATTGCACAGCGTTGTACAGTTTGCCCGAGGACGACACTTTGGCGCCGTGGGTCAGGTGGCCGCCGTGGGCCAGGCTCATGCCGAGGATGGTGTCACCAGCCTGCAGCAGCGCCAGGTAGACAGCGCCGTTGGCCGACGAGCCGGAGTGCGGCTGAACGTTGGCGTAATCGGCGCCGAACAGTTGCTTGGCGCGCTCGATGGCCAGGGCCTCTACCTTGTCGACGTGCTCGCAGCCGCCGTAGTAGCGCTTGCCTGGGTAGCCTTCGGCGTATTTGTTGGTCAGGCCGCTGCCTTGGGCCTGCATCACGCGCTTGGAGGTGTAGTTTTCCGAGGCGATCAGCTCGATGTGGTCTTCCTGGCGCTGCTCTTCGGCATTCATCGCCGCCAGCAGTGCATCATCGTAACCCTGGATCTGGTCTTGCTTGCTGAACATCGTGTATCTCCCGGCAGCGATCGTTTTTTGTCGTGGGGCACTGCGGCCCTTTGTGGCGATGTTATGACTGGGCGGGGTAGGTCAGATGCCTGCGCACGCCTTGCAATGGCGCGTTTACGACATTCGTTTTTTTGCCGTTGCTGCCGGCCCGTTCGCGGGCATGCCCGCTCCCACAGGTATGGCGGTGTTCTGAGGGCTTGAGGTAGCCCTGTGGGAGCGGGCTTGCCCGCGAAGCGGCCAGCGCAGGCAACCCAGCAACCGACTGTTGCACAGCTTGTATAGGCAACCGCCGAATCGATGGTTTAGAGTGCTGATCTGCGTCGTTCACAGGACAGTAGTGTCATGACAGACAAGAGCCAACAATTCGCCAGCGACAACTATTCCGGCATCTGCCCCGAAGCCTGGGCGGCGATGGAGAAGGCCAACCACGGCCACGACCGCGCCTATGGCGACGACCAATGGACCGAGCGCGCGGCCGAGTACTTCCGCAAGCTGTTCGAAACCGACTGCGAAGTGTTTTTCGCCTTCAATGGCACTGCCGCCAACTCCCTGGCCCTGGCCTCGTTGTGCCAGAGCTACCACAGCGTGATCTGCTCCGAGACCGCCCACGTCGAAACCGACGAATGCGGCGCACCCGAGTTCTTTTCCAACGGTTCCAAGCTGCTGACCGCAGCCAGCGTGCACGGCAAGCTGACGCCGGCGTCCATCCGCGAAGTGGCGCTCAAGCGCCAGGACATCCATTACCCCAAGCCCCGCGTGGTCACCATCACCCAGGCCACCGAGGTCGGCACGGTCTACCGCCCCGACGAACTCAGGGCCATCAGCGCCACCTGCAAGGAACTGGGCCTTAACCTGCACATGGACGGCGCGCGCTTCACCAATGCCTGCGCGTTCCTGGGCTGCAGCCCGGCGGAGCTGACCTGGAAGGCCGGCGTCGACGTGCTGTGCTTTGGCGGCACCAAGAACGGGATGGCGGTGGGCGAGGCGATCCTGTTCTTCAACCGCCAGCTGGCCGAGGACTTCGGCTACCGCTGCAAGCAGGCGGGGCAACTGGCGTCGAAAATGCGCTTCCTGTCGGCGCCGTGGGTGGGGCTGCTGGAAGGTGGCGCCTGGCTGCGCCATGGCAGCCACGCCAACCAGTGCGCGCAGCTGCTGGCATCTTTGGTGAGTGATTTGCCGGGGGTCGAGCTGATGTTCCCGGTGGAGGCCAACGGGGTGTTCCTGCAGATGCCGGAGCACGCCATTGAAGCACTGCGCGGCAAAGGCTGGCGGTTCTATACCTTTATTGGCAGCGGCGGGGCGCGGTTCATGTGCTCGTGGGATACCGAGCAAGAGCGGGTGCGTGAGCTGGCGGCGGATATCCGCAGCATAATCACCGCCTGACAGATTGCATTCGCGGGCATGCCCGCTCCCACAGGGTTACCGCCGCCTTCGAGCGCTGTGCAGTACCTGTGGGAGCGGGCAAGCCCGCGAAGAGGCCAACCCCCAACTAAAGTTTGAACCCACCCATCTGCCGCGCCAGGTCATCAGCCAAGCTACGCAACGCCTGACATTCCTCCCGGCACCCTTGCACCTCGGCCGCCGTATCCCGCGCCAGATCGGAAATCCCCTGCACCGTGCGGTTGATTTCCTCGGTCACCGCCGACTGCTCTTCAGTCGCCGTAGCCACCTGGTGGTTCATGTCGCTGATGTGCTCCACCTGATCAGTAATCGCACCCAGCGACGCCCCTGTACGCTGGCTCGCTTCCACACCGGCGCCCGTCGCCTGTTGCCCTGCCTGCATCGAAGTCACTGCAGAACCTGCCCCTTGCTTGAGGCGCTGGATCATCTGCTGCACTTCATCGGTGGACAACTGCGTGCGCCGGGCCAGCGTCCGTACTTCATCGGCGACCACGGCAAACCCGCGGCCCATGTCCCCTGCCCGCGCAGCTTCGATGGCAGCATTCAGCGCCAACAGGTTGGTCTGCTCGGAAATACTGCGGATTACCGCCAATACTTCATCGATCGAGGCCACTTCATCGGCCAACTGGCTGACTGCATCGGCGGCCTTGCCAATGTCGCCCGACATGCCCTCGATGCCCCGGACCGACCGCTGCACCACCTCGCGCGCCTGCAATGCCTCATCCCGTGCCGCCTGCGACGCTTGAGCTGCCTGACCGGCGTTGCGCGCAATGTCCTGCACGGTCAGGCCCATCTCGTGCACGGCGGTGGCGACCATTGCGGTCATGTCTTGCTGGCGCCCAGAGCGCTCGGCGGTGTTGTCCACTACCTGTGTCACCTGCTCCACAGCCCGGTGCAGGCGCTCGGAAGTATTCAGTACCTCGCCGATCAGGTCGCGCTGGCTGCCCTGGAAGCGGTTGAAGCCACGGGCCAGGTCGCCCAGCTCATCCGGGCGTGAGTCATCCAGGCGCTGGCTGAGGTCGCCCGCACCGCTGCCAATCTGCACCAGCGCAGCGGTGACGCGCCGCAGCGGCCGCACCAGGCCGCGTGCCAGCAACACCACCAGCAGCAACGATACCAGGGCCACGGCGCCACCAATCAGGCTGGTCAGCCATACCGCCTGTTGCATGGGGGCGTAAATTTCCGCTTCCGGCACTTCGGCGACCAAGGTCCAGTTCAGGTCACGCAAAGGCAAGCCAAAGGCCAGGTATTGTTCGCCGTCACGCTCGAAGCGGCCGCTGCGCAGGCTGGCGCCGCCGCTCATTACCGCCTTGGCGGCCTGGGCGCCAAGCTGCTCGCCGAGCTGGCGCTTGCCACTTAACGCTGCTTCCGGGTGCACCTGGACAAGGCCATCGTTGCGCACCAGAAATACCTTGCCATGCTCGCCGAAACTGAAGTCGTGGATCAGTTTCGACAGTTCGGTCATTTGCAGGCCCATACCGGCCACGCCGACCAACCGGCCGTTCTTTTCCACGCGGTAGTCGATGAACAGCGCCAGCTCGCCCGTGGAGCCGTCGACATCGATGTTGATGAACCGCTCGGCACCGCTGTCGACGTAGCCGTAGAACCAGCTGTCCTTGGGGTTGCTGCGGTCGAGGGTTCGGTCCAGGCCATTTTCGTTGTAGTAATGGCCGGTTTCGGTCGCCACGAACAGGGTGGTGAACGCCCGGTTGCGCTGCTTGGCTGCCGTGAGGTATTCGAGAAACTGCGGGACCTGGGCGGGGTCTTCACCGGCGGCAAGCCAGTCGCGCAGCAGGGTATTGCCGGCAATGTCCGCCGCTGCCACCAGCGGCTGGCCCAGCATGTGTTCGATTTCGTTGCGGATGGCCTCGATGCTGGCCGGCAGGGCGGTATCTATCAGGTAACGCTCGGTGAGGCGATTGAGTGCCACGGTGAAGATGATGACCACCACCAGGATGCTCGCCAGCAAGGCACCACCCATGCTGGTTATCAATTGCCACTGGATGCTCTTGCGCCAGAAACCCATGCCCTACCCCCCGCAACATTATTGTTTTGCGAGAAGTGTATACACTTGAGTATTCAGTTAATCCAGTCATTGGGGACAATGCACAGGAACTTGGGGCTGCTTTGCAGACCATCGCGACACAAGGCCGCTCCTACAGGGGTCGGGTTAACCCTGTAGGTGCGGCCTTGTGTCGCGAAAGGCGGGCGTAGCGCCCAAACGATTGATCAGGACTCTGCGATTGTGCGGACGATGGCATCCACGGTCGCGTCGATCTGCGCCTGGGTGCGCGCCAGGGTTTGCTGGTGTTCTTTCTGCAACTCGACCTGCCTGGAGCAAAGGTTGAGGGCAGCCAGTACCAACAGCTTGTCACCGATCAATGTCGGGTACTGGCGCTTGGTTTCGTTAAGGGCAGTGTTGAGCATCCGTACCGCCTGGGCCAAGGTTTCTTCCTGGCCTTCGGGCGCCTTGATCGAATAGTCGATGCCGAGAATCGACACGACATTGATCGGCTGCTCTTGCAGTCTCATGCGCCGACAACGCCCGCACTGGCGCGCTCAACCAGGGCCTGGATGCGTGCGGCGGTGGCGCCGTTCTTTTCTTCCTGCTCCATCAGCGACAGCTGCAGGGTTTCGTTTTCTTCCTTGGCCTGGGCCAGTTCCTGGCCAAGGGCGGTGTTCTGCTCGGCAAGTTGAGCGTTCTTCTGCATCAGGTCGCTGACCAGTTGCTCGATTTGATTCAGGGAAGCTTCCAGCATGGGTCTATCTCAGGTTGTTGCGAGGGGCGCACACGATAAAGAAAACTGCCGCCCATCGCCATTAAATATCGGATTCACAAGGTTGCTGACCCGCAGATTGACAGAGGAACCACCCCCTTGTTCCGACCTGGGTCAACCGCCGGTCAGGAAATGGTTAGCGCCCTCATAATTATTTCGCAGCCGCACTCAAGACTCGGCGGCCACGTCCAATAGCCCGGCAAGCCCCATTTCGTCGCATCTCCAGCACCCCTCCTCTTCCTTGCCTGGAACCCTTCTGCCATGTCTCTACGCAACATGAATATCGCCCCGCGCGCGCTACTTGGCTTCGCGTTGATTGGCCTGTTGATGCTCGGCCTCGGCATCTTTTCGCTGGTCCAAATGGGCAACATCCGCCAGGCAGGCGAGGTCATCGAGCAGGACAACGTACCGAGCATCAAGATTCTGGATGAGCTGACCGGGCTGAACCTGCGCATGCGCACGCTCTCGTACCGCCTGCTAGTCAACCGCGATGCTCAGACCCAGCGCGATACCCTGAACCTGCTCGACCAGCGCAATGCCCAGATGGACCGCGCCCGCGAGGCCTACGTGCCCATGATCCGCGCCGACGACGAACAGGCAGCCTTCGACCAGCTCAGCCAATACCGCCAACTTGAGTCGCGTATGCGCACCCTCAGCCAGGAGAACCGCCTCGATGAACTGAGCGACATGCTGAACCGCGACCTGATGGCCAACTCCGAGCAGATGAACAAGGTCATGGACACCCTGCTACCTGGGGCCGCTTTGCGGCCCATCGCGACACAAGGCCGCTCCTACAAAATGAGGTGCGCCCCATTTGTTGGACAATCTTTGATTAGGCTGCTGCGGCCTGATTCCTGTATGCCACGGGACTCAGGCCGGCCAGCCCCATCTTGATTCGGTCATGGTTGTAGTAATCGATGTACTCATCGATTGCAGCGCTCAGATCCTCGATGCTGGCGAAACGCTGACCATGATACATCTCGGTCTTCAGTGTGCCGAAGAAACTCTCCATTCGCGCATTGTCCAGGCAATTGCCTTTGCGTGACATGCTCTGCTCCAGTCCCATCTCCTCTAGTCGATTCCGGTAGCGGTAGTACTGATACTGCCAGCCCTGGTCGGAGTGCAGCATAGGCCTGGCCCCTTCCGGTAGCCGTGACAACGCCTGCTCGAGCATCTGACCGACCAATGGATAGTGCGGCGAGGTGTCGATCTGGTGCGCCACGATCTCACCATTGAACAGGCCCAGCACCGGAGAGAGATACAGCTTTTCACCCGCCACCTTGAATTCGGTCACGTCCGTTACCCACCTCCTGTTTGGCTCCTCTGCCGTAAACTTGCGCTCCATCTTGTTGGGAGCGATGCGTCCGGGCTCGCCACGATAGGACTTGTACTTCTTCACGCGCACCGTGCATTTGAGGTCGAGTTCGGCCATCAGTCGCCGCACGACCTTACTGTTAACTGCGTGGCCGACGCTGTGCAATGTCGCTGTCATGCGCCGATAGCCGTAGCGACCTTTATGCCGCTGCTGAATCTCACGGATACGGTCCTTGAGCGCAGCCAGCTTGTCACCGGCGGCCATCAACTTGCGCTGGTAGTAATACGTACTGCGCGCCAGTCCGGCCAGCTTGAGCAGGCCGTCGAGCGGGAAGCGGGTGCGCAGGGCCGAGATGATCAGGACTTTTTCTTCTCGGCCCTCTTCTGTCTCGCCTTCTCCTCGCGCAGTTCTTTTAACTTTTTTAGGTAGGCGATCTCCATCTCGGCGTGACGCAGCTTGGCCAGCAGTTCGGCGTACGAGAGTTCTTCCTCGGACTTGGGCGAGGTGCTGGCGGGTGGGGTGGATGGTTTGATCATGACGTTTCGCGGTCCCTTGTTCCCTGCTATCAGAGCTTTGATACCGCCACTGTAGTACTGCGCTTCCCATATGCCTATCTGGCTGGAATGCGTCAGGTTGAAAACAGCCGCCGTTTCGCGCAACGACAACTTGTCGCGCCATTTTCGCTCAAGCACCGAGAGCTTGAACTCAGGGCTGAAAGTCTGCGCGTGTCTGGACAGGCTGGCCTCGCCATGGATGCGGTAGGCCTGTACCCAGCGGCGCAGTAAGGAGGGATCCATCTGGAACTGTGCGGCTATGAAACGGTAGCCAATGCCACGTTGCAGAAAAGCCTGGATGGCGGAAAGCTTGAACTGTCTGGTGTACTTGCTCATATGAAACGCCCCTGAGGTTGGATTTTTGTCCAACGTCAGGGGCGCAGTTCAAGGGACCGCGATCGCCTGTGGGAGCGGCCTTGTGTCGCGATGGGCTGCGCAGCAGCCCCCCAATTGCGGATCAGTAATCGATCCGCACATCCCCTTTCGGCACGCTGCAGCACGACAGGATGTAGCCCTCGGCTTCGTCCTCTTCGGTGATGCCGCCGTTGTGCTCCATTTCCACTTCGCCACCCAGCTTGAGCACCTTGCACGTACCGCAAATGCCCATGCCGCAGGCTTTCGGGATCATCAGGCCAACCTTGGCTGCCGCGGCATGCACGGTCTCGCCCGGGGCAATGCGAATGCTCTTCTCGCTGCCGATGAACTCCACCAGGTTGAGGTCGGAGACGTCCAGCTCTGGGGCATCGGCCGCCTGCTCGGCGTGTTCCACGGCGTCGGCCTTGGCCTCTGGCGGCGTGGCGCCGAACGATTCCTCGTGGTAATTGGCCATGTCGAAGCCGACCGCTTCCAGCAGGCGCTTGACCGCGTTCATGTACGGCGTCGGGCCGCAGCAGAACACCACGCGCTCCATGTAGTCCGGCGCGATCAGCTCCATCAGCCGCTGGTTCAGGTACCCGCGGTAACCCGCCCACGGCTCACCCAGGCCATGCTTTTCGCAAATGATGTGCAGGCTGAAGTTGGGGATACGCGAAGCCATCTGCTCCAGCTCGCGGTGGTAGATGATGTCCTTCGGCGAGCGGGCGCTGTGCACGAACACCATGTCGACATTGGCGTTGGTGTCGTAGAACCAGCGCGCCATCGACATCACCGGGGTAATGCCCACGCCGCCCGACAGGTACAGCACCTTGCCCGAAGGGAAGTCGATGGCATTGAACAGGCCCACAGGGCCGTGCACCGGCACCTCGAGGCCTTCGTGCATGGTGTCGTGCAGGAAGTTCGAGACCAGCCCGCCCGGCACGCGCTTGACGGTGATCGAGAAGCTGTACGGCACCGATGGCGAACTGGAGATGGTATAGGAACGCATCACCGGCTTGCCTTCGATCTCCAGCTCCAGGGTGACGAACTGCCCTGGCTTGAAGAAGAACATGATTGGCTGGTCGGCCATGAAGCAGAAGGTGCGCACGTCCCAGGTCTCCTGGATGACCTTGACGCAGCGCACGATGTGGCGGCCATTGGCCCAGGTCTGGGTAGTGACCGGATTGAGGAAGGTATCGGACATGTTCATCTCCAGCGGCCGACTATGGCCCTTTTTATGGCTGCGATAATGCGCAAGCTGAACACGACGCACATTCCTGCCTGCGACATCGACGTGCTTATCGCGACCAGGCCCGTGGCACAAGGCCTGGCGCGTCGTTATTCAATTCGGCCATGTCGCCCATGGATACGGTTCACGACGTCTTCGGACGCACACTCCACGGCAAAACAACATGCTGTTTTTTCAACGACAGCCTTGCGGCACCACCACAACGATTAGCCACCTTTTGCCGGCCGCGCACGGCCCCGAGGAATACACGATGGACGTCACCGCAACCCTGAGCCTGGGCGATCCACTTGAACCTGCACGCAAGGCTACCGCCGAGATGCTGCAGACCCGCGAGCGCACCTACTCGCTGCCCCAGCCGTTCTACACCGACGAGCGTCTGTTCCAGATCGACATGCAGGAAATCTTCCATAAGGAATGGTTGATTGCCGGCATGACCTGCGAGATCCCGGCCAAGGGCAACTACATCACCCTGCAGATCGGCAAGAATCCGATCATCGTGGTGCGCGGTGCCGAAGGCAAGGTGCATGCCTTCCACAACGTCTGCCGCCACCGCGGCTCACGCCTGTGCGTCAGCGAAAAAGGCAAGGTGGCCAAGCTGGTGTGCCCATACCACCAGTGGACCTACGAGCTGGACGGCCGCCTGCTGTTCGCCGGCACCGAGATGGGTGCCGACTTCGACATGAACCAGTATGGCCTCAAGCCCGTGAACGTGAAGGTCGCAGGCGGCTACATCTTCATCAGCCTGGCGCAGAACCCGCCAGCCATCGACGAGTTCCTGGCCACCCTGGACCACTACATGGAACCGTACGACATGGAAAACACCAAGGTGGCGGTGCAGACCACCTTGATGGAAAAGGCCAACTGGAAGCTGGTACTGGAAAACAACCGCGAGTGCTACCACTGCAACGGTTCGCACCCGGAGCTGCTGCAAACCCTGCTGGAATGGGACGACACCAACGACCCGCGCGCCAGCCAGGAATTCAAGGACCACGTGGCCGCCTCTGCCGCCGCCTGGGAAGCCGAGAAGATCCCTTACCTGCACAAGAGCCATGGCCTGCGTAACCGTATCGTGCGCATGCCGCTGCTCAAGGGCACCGTGTCGATGACCATGGACGGCAAGCAGGCCTGCCAGAAACTGATGGGTCGCATCAAGAACCCGGACCTGGGCTCGATGCGCATCCTGCACCTGCCGCACTCGTGGAACCACTGCATGGGCGACCACATGATCGTGTTCACCGTATGGCCGATCAGTGCCCAGGAAACCATGGTCACCACCAAATGGCTGGTGCACAAGGACGCTGTGGAAGGCGTGGACTACAACCCGGAAAACATGCGCAAGGTGTGGGACGCCACCAACGACCAGGACCGTCGACTGGCCGAAGAGAACCAGCGCGGGATCAACTCCACCGCGTACCAGCCTGGGCCGTACTCGAAGACTTACGAGTTTGGCGTGGTCAACTTCATCGACTGGTACAGCCAGCGGGTGTTGAACAACCTGGGAGCGGAGCCGGCGCCGTACCTGAAGGAAGTGCAGGCGCAGTAAGAATCACCCGCCACCTGACAACGCTCTGCCTGCTTTGGGCGGAGCGCGTCAGGCTTGCCCAAATCACTGTAAATCACTGCTATTCAGGGACGTCATAGGGGCCCGTCCTCCAAGACCTTATCCTGGCCGCAGCTGCTGCAACCCCTCGCCCTACATATGTAAATGCGCGGCCTACGCTAGATAGCATCTCATCCAACATCGTGACATCCATGACCGTCTCCAGAGCTACTCCTGGGATTTCCCTCGGGTATTGCCACAGGTACTTGACCAGGTCACTGGCTGACACGTAGTTGCCAAAGTATCCGCCGCTCAGATTAGTGCCTGCATTGAACAAGCCCAGTACATCCGTTGCCGTCTGAGAGGCCGGGCTCAGACCAGAGATCGCAGCGTACAGCTGCGCTGCAGTACCAGTGCCCCCTGTAAAGAGGAATTGCTGGTTTGCAACCCTGCTGAAATGGGGCAACTCGCTATGAGTAGCGCCACTCTCCATCCCCCGATTGGTAGCTGCTTCCCGAAAAGCGGCTCTGCGCTTCACTACATTTTGACCGGTACGTGCCAGCCACCAAAAGCCAGGACGGGTGCTGGGCTGGTTTTCCGGAAGCCGTAGGGTGAATAAGCGTGCAGACTTGGCAACACCGAGCGCTGTAGATCTGTCGTCAGTAAATAAGTTGCCATAGGTTATCCACAGGTATGAGCTGGCAGGAATACCGTAGCGGTCACAGGAAGGTTTGCCTACTGGCCTAAATGTCAGGGGAAATGGCTGATCATTTTTTGGTCAAATCCACCAAGGCGCCATGACTGTAGGGCTACAGAAGACTCCGTACACCTTACCCACAGAAACACCAACAGAGTTTGTGGGCAAAACGCGAAAGCGCAGCGATTGGGTTGTGGATAAGCGATTCAAGGCCTTGATAATCATGAATCAGAAGGCCACCGATTCAATTTGATTATTTTTTGATCAATTCTTCTCAAGCCACGACCTGCGCGGGTTTCAGATAGTACCGAACAGATTATCCACAGAGCAGCTAACAGTGATTGTGGGCAAAACCCTATAGAGCCAGGCTCATCTATGACTTATAAGCCGAGTCAGCGCTGATCAAGCCTGCGCGATTCATTGTAGGAGCGGCCTTGTGTCGCGATGGGCTGCGCAGCAGCCCCTGGATTTCGAGCCTGACTCAAGATTGCCGGGGCTGCTGCGCAGCCCATCGCGACGCAAGGCCGCTCCTACAAGGGATCGCGTGAAGCCTTAACGCAGCACGCCCTCTTCCACCAGCAGCTTGAGGATGGCCTCAGCACCTTCCTGTGGCGAAACGTCCTTCAGCACCTTGCCACCGCCACCACTGGCCTTGGCCGTCGCTGCCTTCATGCGATCGGCACCGCTCTTGGCCTTGATCACCTTCAACCGCTTGGGCCGTGGCCGGGCCGGTTGCAGCTCTGCCTCGGCCAGCAGCTCGTCGTCGACAATGGCCACGTTACGTGCCGCCAATACGCCCCGGCGTGCCGGGCCAAAGGCACTCTGGCGTGGCTTGGGTGCGGCGTTATCCACAGTCGCCAGCAGCGGCAGGCGAACCTTCAGCCGGCGCCGCTGCCCGCGTGGCAGAGCCTGCAGGACCTGGGCGGTGCCGTTGTCGATCGACTCCACCTCGGCCAGCCCTACAATCAACGGCCAACCCAGCTTCTCCGCCAGCAGGAACGGCAACATGCCCGACCCCTCGCCCGTCTCTGCCTGGCTGCCGGTCAGTACCAGTTGCGCCCCGGCATCGCGCAGGTAATCCCCCAGCACGCCCAGCACATCGGCACCGGCCGGTTGCTCCAGCACGTCCAGGTGCTCAAGGCCCATGCCCAGGTAGGCGCGCAGCGCTTCTTCACGAGGGTCGCCGGCATGCACCACCTGCAAGTTATCCCCAGCCAGCTGCAAGCCCAGTTCCACGGCGCGGGCATCCTGTTCGGCGCGGCGGGCGCGGCCGGAGCTGGGGTGGGCACCGATGGAAACCAGGCTGATCACTTTCGTACTCATGCTCGTGCCCTTATGCCGCGTCGCGCTGGCCGCCGCTGCGGTAGTTGTCCACAGCTTCGATCAACGCCTTGAGAATCGCCGAGCTGTCGCCAATTACCGACAGGTCAGCCCGTTTGATCATGTCGCAGCCCGGGTCCATGTTGATCGCCACCACCTTGTCGCAGGCACCGATGCCCTGCAGGTGCTGGATCGCGCCCGAGATACCCACAGCCACGTAAACCCGTGCAGTGACCCAGGTACCGGTGGCACCCACCTGACGGTTGCGCGGCATGAAGCCATCGTCCACCGCCACCCGCGAGGCGCCTTCGGTCGCACCGAGGGCGGCAGTGGCTTTATGGTACAGGTCCCAGTCCTTGACGCCGTTGCCGCCCGATACGATGAACTCGGCTTCGGCCATGGCGATGGTGGCCGGGTCTACAGCCACCGAGCCAAGGTCCTCGATGCGCGACAGGCTGCGCGCGATGCTTGTGGACAACTCCACCGGCAACGCTTCATGGCGGGTTTCGCTGACCGGCTCGGCACACTCGGCCGCCGCCAGGATAAGCCGTGGCACGGCGCGTTGCAGGTCTTGCTGGCCGGCACCGGCACGGCCAATGCACTGGCCGTCCTTGACCTGCCAGACCCGCGTCGCCGGGCGCTCGCCGAGGGACGCACCCAGGCGCCGGCCCAGCTCGCCGCCACCGCTGCGGCTGTCGGGCAGCAGCCAGTGGCGCGGATTGAACTGGTTATCCACAGCGCGCAGGCCCTGCACCAGTTGCTCCGGCGCATAACCTGCAAATTCCTCGCCTTCGAGCACCAGCAGGCGATCGACACCGGCTGTGGAAAAGTTGCTTTCCTTGTGTTCGCCAAACACCACTGCCAGCACGGCGCCGTCGCTGCCGGCCAGGCTATGGGCCAACCCGAGCAGGTCGCGGTCGTGGCTGCTCAGGCGGCTGCCGACCATGTCTGGCACTACGGCAATGTAGAACGCCGGCTCAGGCACCTGGTGCAGCGGCAACTTGACCTCGGCCGCCGCGGTGCGTCGGCCGCCCACAGCCGTGCCCTGCTGGGCGCCACTGCGGTCGATACGCTTGAGGCCGGCCGGGCCCACAAAGCCTGCGGCGAGCGCATGTGGGTTCTTGCGGATGATGCCGTTGGGGCCCATCCAGCTGGTCTGTTGCGTCTGCATCGCAGCATGCAGCGGATGCAGACGGTTACGGGCGATCCACTCGGCGCGTGGGTCGCGGCGGACAATGTCGCTCATCAGTGCACCTCCGCAGGTTCACGTTTGGCCGCTTGCGGCTTGGCGGCGGCAGGCGCGTCTTCTTCGATCAACACATCAGCCACCAGCTCGGCCAGGTCCTTGATCTGTGGGCGCGGTTCGACCACGCCTTCGAGCATGGCAGTGCACTGTGGGCAACCCACGGCTACCAGCTCAGCCTTGGTTTCGCGGATGTCGTCCATGCGCATGTCCGGAATACGCTGCTTGCCGGGGATGTCGGTGATCGGCGCACCGCCGCCACCGCCACAGCACCGGGAACGGAAGCCCGAGCGCTCCATTTCGCGCACTTCGATACCCAGCGCCTTGAGCACCGCACGCGGGGCTTCGTACTCGCCGTTGTAACGGCCCAGGTAGCACGGGTCGTGGTAGGTGACACTGCCACCCTTGTGCTGGCCCAAATTCAGCTTGTTGGCGGCGATCAGCTCGGCAATGTAAGTGCTGTGGTGCTGCACCTGGTAGTCGCCGCCCAATGCACCGTATTCGTTCTTCAACACATGGAAGCTGTGCGGGTCGCAGGTGACGATACGCTGGAACTTGTACTTGGCCAGGGTCTGGATATTGCGCTTGGCCAGTTGCTGGAAGGTCGCTTCGTCGCCCAGGCGGCGCGCCACGTCGCCGCTGTCGCGTTCTTCCAGGCCAAGCACGGCAAAGTCGACACCCGAGGCCTTCAGCACTTTGACGAACGAGCGCAAGGTGCGCTGGTTGCGCATGTCGAATGCGCCATCGCCCACCCAGAACAGCACCTCGGTGGTTTTCACCTCCGACAGCAGTTGCAGGTTAAGGTCGGCGGCCCAGTTCATACGCCCGCCAGGCGCGAACCCGCCAGGGTTGTCGGTGGCGATCAGGTTGTCCAGCACCTCGGCGCCCTTGTTCGGCGTGGCACCCTTCTCCAGGGTGAGGTGGCGGCGCATGTCGACGATGGCATCGACGTGCTCGATCATCATCGGGCACTCTTCGACACAGGCACGGCAGGTGGTGCACGACCACAGCGTTTCAGCGTCGACCAGGCCATTGACGATTGGCTGGTGCGGGCTGCCGCCGTGCTCGCCAATCGGCTTGCCAGGGTACGGGCTGCCGGCGAACTGGGCGTCGGTGCCACCGGCCAGGCCGATGACCATGTCCTGGATGAGCTTTTTCGGGTTCAACGGCTGGCCGGCGGCAAAGGCCGGGCACATGGCTTCACATTTGCCGCACTGCACGCAGGCATCGAAGCCAAGCAACTGGTTCCAGGTGAAGTCCACCGGTTTTTCCACGCCCAGCGGCGCGTTGGGGTCTTCCAGGTCCAGCGGCTTGAGGCCGGTGGAGCGGCCACCGCCAAAGCGTTCGGCGCGGCGGTGCCAGGCCAGGTGCAGGGCACCGGCGAAGGCGTGCTTCATCGGGCCGCCCCAGGTCATGCCGAAGAACAGCTCGGACACGCCCCACAGCACGCCCAGGCCAAGGATGCCGACCATCACCCAGCCACCGGTGTTGGCCGGCAGGATGCCAGCAACCGGCAGGGTGGCGATGAAGAAGCTCACGGCAAACGCCAGCAGGCTCTTGGGCAGGCGCATCCACGGGCCCTTGGACAGGCGCGAAGGCGGGTTGAGACGGCGCTTGAAGACAAAAATGGCACCGCTGAACATGATCACCGTGGCGACCAGCAGCGCGTAACCAAGGATCTTGCTCTGCAGGCCAAAGCCGTGCACCAGGATCGCCAGCACGGCCGACAGCACGAAGCCGCCTGCGGTGGCCACGTGGGTCTTGGACATGTACTTGTCGCGCTCGACCACATGGTGCAGGTCCACCAGGTAGCGGCGCGGCATGGCCAGCAGGCCGCCGATCAGGTCGACCTTGGAGGCCCGGCCACGTCGCCACATACGCACCCGGCGCAAGGCGCCGAGCACTGCCAGGCCAAGGGCAGCGAACAGCAGGATGGGTAACAGGGTGTTCAACATGGGAGGCTCCCACAACAGCTGGATTCTTGCGCCACCTCAAGGGCGGCGCGGACCCCTGTAGGAGCGGCCTTGTGTCGCGAAAGGGCCCTGAAGCGGCCCCAGCATTCTCAGCGCTGATGAATTGCTGGGGCCGCTTCGCAGCCCTTTCGCGACACAAGACCGCTCCTACAGGGGGGCCAGTCCCGTCTCTAGATAGACGGTGCGATCAGAAGTCCTTGCACAGGCGCAAGGCGTCGTAGATCGCCGCATGCACGTTGCGCTGGGCCACGCAGTCACCGATGCGGTACAGCAGGTAGCCTTCGCCCGGCTGGCTGAGGATCGGCTGTGGCTTGATGGCGAACAGCGCCTCCACGTCGATCTGGCCTTTGTTGCGCGAACCTTCCTTCAGCGCGTAATACAGCTGCTCGTCAGGGCGCACGCCGTTTTCCACCACCACCTGGTCAACCACGCGCTCTTCCTTGGCGCCGGTGTACTCGTTCTCCAGCACCGCCACCAGCTTGTCGCCTTCGCGGTAGACCTTTTCCAGCATCATGTCGCCGGTCATGATCACTTCTTTCGGGTACATGCTGCGGTAGTAGGTCGGGAAGGTAGTACCGCCCATGGCCACGCCCGGCTTGATGTCGTCGGTGACGATCTCGACCTGGCTGCCCTTGTCGGCGATGAAGTCGGCCACCGACATGCCGGTGAACTCGCAGATGGTGTCGTACACCAGCACGTTCTTGCCCGGCGCAACCTTGCCGTCGAGTACGTCCCAGCTGCTGACCACCAGCCCTTCGGCGGCGCCCCAGTGTTCGTTCTGCTCAAGGAACGAGTGGCCACCTACCGCCAGCACGATCACGTCCGGGCGCAGGTCCTGGATCGTCGCCACGTCGGCGGCGGTGCCCAGGCGCAAGTCAACCTTCAGGCGCGCCAGCTCCAGCTGGTACCAGCGGGTAATACCGGCAATCTGGTCACGTTGCGGTGCCTTGGCGGCGATGGTGATCTGCCCGCCGATCTGGTCCTTCTTCTCGAACAGGGTCACATCGTGGCCACGCTCGGCGGCCACCCGGGCCGCTTCCATGCCCGCCGGGCCGGCACCTACCACCACCACCTTGCGCTTCACGCCAGTGGTCTTCTCGATGATGTGCGGCACGCCCATGTATTCACGGGAAGTGGCGGCGTTCTGGATGCACAGCACATCCAGGCCCTGGTACTGGCGGTCGATGCAGTAGTTGGCACCGACGCACTGCTTGATCTGGTCGATCTGGCCCATCTTGATCTTGGCGATCAGGTGCGGGTCGGCCATGTGCGCACGGGTCATGCCGACCATGTCCACGTAGCCACCTTCGAGAATGCGCGTGGCCTGGTTCGGGTCCTTGATGTTCTGTGCGTGCAGCACGGGGACCTTGACCACTTCCTTGATACCGGCCGCCAGGTGCAGGAACGGCTCTGGCGGGTAGCTCATGTTCGGGATGACGTTGGCCAGGGTGTTGTGGGTGTCGCAACCCGAGCCGACCACACCGATGAAGTCGAGCATGCCGGTCGCGTCGTAGTAGGCCGCGATCTGCTTCATGTCTTCGTGGCTGAGGCCATCGGGGTGGAACTCGTCGCCACAGATACGCATGCCCACGCAGAAATCGTCACCGACTTCGGCGCGCACAGCCTTCAGCACTTCCAGGCCGAACTTCATGCGGCCCTCGAACGTGCCGCCCCATTCGTCGGTACGCTTGTTGACCCGCGGGCTCCAGAACTGGTCGATCATGTGCTGGTGCACTGCCGACAGCTCGACACCGTCCAGGCCGCCCTCTTTGGCGCGACGCGCGGCCTGGGCGTAGTTACCGATCACCCGCCAGATCTCTTCCACCTCGATGGTCTTGCAGGTGGCGCGGTGCACCGGTTCGCGAATACCCGAAGGCGACATCAGGGTCGGCCAGTTGAAGCCGTCCCAACGCGAGCGACGGCCCATGTGGGTAATCTGGATCATGATCTTGGCCCCATGCTTGTGCATGGCGTCGGCCAGGTTCTGGAAGTGCGGGATGATGCGGTCGGTGGAAAGGTTGACCGATGCCCACCATTCCTGGGGGCTGTCGATGGCCACCACCGACGAACCGCCGCAGATCGCCAGGCCGATACCGCCCTTGGCCTTTTCTTCGTAATACTTCACATAGCGGTCGGTCGTCATGCCGCCGTCAGTGGCGTAGACCTCGGCGTGCGCGGTGCTGAGCACGCGGTTGCGGATGGTCAGTTTGCCGATCTGGATCGGCTGGAACATTGCTTCGAATGCCATGACGCTATCTCCGGCTTACAACGGCTTTGTAACGAACAGGCCATCTTCGTGGCCTTCTTCCGACCCGCCATAGACCTGTTCGGCCACAGTGCGGATAGCGCTGCCGCGGGCAGCGAGAATCTGGTCCATGGCGCCGGCGAACCAGCCGGTGAACATGTAGTCGACCTTGCGGCCGCACTTGCCATAGACGTATACGAACGCAGAGTGCTTGAGCTTGACGCTGCAGGTGCCTTTATCCAGGTCGATGTCCTGGATCTCGAACAGGCCCCAGCCACGCTGGCTCAGGCGCTTCATGTAATGCTCGAACACCGCCACGCCTTCCAGGCCATGGCACTCGGCTTCTTTTTCACACCAGTGCCAGGCGGACTTGTAGCCGGCCTTGTAGAGAATCTCGGCGTACTTGTCGGCGCCCAGTACCTCTTCGATACCCATGTGGTTGTTTACGAAGAAATGGCGCGGCACGTACAGCATCGGCAGGGCGTCGCTGGTCCAGACACCGGTCTCGCTGTCGACTTCGATTGGCAATTGCGGGGCGATTTTGGCCATGGAAACTCAACTCCATAAAAATTTTTGTTTGGGTGCCCCGGCGTTGCTGGCAGGGGCATTCAGGCTTGGAGAGCGGCTTATTCGCCCCACACGTCCTTGAGGACGTTGACCCAGTTCTCGCCCATGATCTTGCGCACCACGCGCTCGGAGTGGCCGCGCTTGAGCAAGGTTTCGGTGAGGTTGGGGAATTCACCCACGGTACGGATACCCAGCGGGTTGATGATCTTGCCGAAGTTGGTCAGGCGGCGGGCGTAACCCTTGTCGTGGGTCAGGTACTCGAAAAAGTCCTGGCCGTGGCCTTGGGTAAAGTCGGTACCGATGCCGATCGCGTCTTCACCCACGATGTTCATGGTGTACTCGATGGCTTCGGCGTAGTCGTCGATGGTCGAATCGATACCCTTGGCCAGGAACGGGGCGAACATGGTCACGCCAACGAAGCCGCCGTGGTCGGCGATGAACTTCAGCTCGGCGTCGGACTTGTTGCGCGGGTGCTCCTTGAGGCCCGATGGCAGGCAGTGCGAATAGCACACCGGCTTTTTCGATTCGAGGATGACTTCTTCGGACGTTTTGGAGCCGACGTGGGACAGGTCGCACATGATGCCGACGCGGTTCATTTCGGCGACGATCTCGCGACCAAAGCCCGACAGGCCGCCGTCGCGCTCGTAGCAACCGGTGCCCACCAGGTTCTGGGTGTTGTAGCACATCTGCACGATGCCAACGCCCAGCTGCTTGAACACGTCGACGTAGGCGATCTGGTCTTCGAAGGCGTGGGCGTTCTGGAAGCCGAAGAGAATGCCGGTCTTGCCCAGTTCCTTGGCCTTGCGGATGTCGGCGGTAGTGCGCACCGGCATTACCAGGTCGCTGTTGTCGCGGATCAGCTTCTGGCTGGCGGCGATCTGGTCGACGGTTGCCTTGAACCCTTCCCACACCGATACCGTGCAGTTGGCCGCAGTGAGCCCGCCTTTGCGCATGTCCTCGAACAGCTCGCGGTTCCACTTGGCAATGATCAGGCCGTCAATGACGATACTGTCGGCGTGAAGTTCGGCTGGGCTCATCAGGCTGTCCCCTTTTATCGAATGGGTTGGCGCCAAACCTTGTGCCGGCGCTTTGGGGCCAGCATATGCCTGTGCCCAAAGGCGCCCCGATGCAAAAACGACAGGGGGTTTGCCGAAAGCGTCAATGCGCGACAACAGGGCATCTGGCGCGCGGGCTGGCGATGCGAGACAGTCTCGACAACGGCATTTGCGGCCACTTCATGAACATTTGGTCAGGTAGCTACCACCAGAGCGCAGGCTGAGCGAGAATCCCTGCGATTCGACAGCCAGGTGAGGGGAAAAAGGATGAAATCAATGGCATGGCTGGCGCTGCTGGCCGTTGTGAGCGGGGCCCAGGCCAGCGAGGAAGAAAGCACACCTTGCGACAATGTGGAAACCGACCAGCAAACCTTCGCCTGTGCAGCATTCAACAAGCAGGTCGCCGAGCGTGAGCTGCAGTCGGCCTACGACGAACTCGCCGCGCGCATGCGTGACCAGTTCGGCGACGAAGCCGGCCTGATGTCGCGAATAGAGGCAGCCGAGCAACTCTGGCGTCAACTGCGTGATGCAGATTGCAAGGTCGAAACCCACGCTGAACAGCCAGGCAGCAAGGCCTACCAGACCGCCTGGAACAGCTGCATTGCACAGCGCAGCGATGAGCGGGCGGAATACCTGCGCAGCCTGGGCCTGCAAGACGGTGACGAACCAGCCCCCGAAGATTGATCAGCACCAGAGAAGGACCAACGCCCGAGGAACAACATGCCGCTGATGCCCCGTGCGTCATTGCTCGATAGTGCCCTCCGACCACGTGCTCAGCATGTGTGTCTTGAAATTCAAAACTATCAAGGAATTACAAAGTGGCTGACATCAAAGTTGAAATGGAAAAAATCCGCAAAGAGGGCCAGGAGCGCGTTGCCGCTACCGGCCAGGCCATCTGCGTTTTCGCTAACAATGTGCCTGCCGACGTTGCCCAAGACATCCTGTCCGGCCTGGGCTTGATGACCGCACTGGCCAACAAGAAGTTCAACAAGGAAACCCAGCAGCGCGAGTGGTACAACTTCTACAACGATGGCCTGATCAAATTCGGCTGGACCATGACAGGTACTGCACATGCCGAAGATGCCATTGATGAGGACAACCTGACCCTGGCAGATCTGATCACCAAGTCCGTCACCATCAGCGTTGCCGCGGACCCTCGCCGCGCCGCCTGCGCCAGGCGTGCTCTGCAGGTTGTCGTGCAGAAGCCGGAAGTCAAGGCACACCTGGAAAAGCACAGCCATAGCGAATCCGGCAAATCGAGCAACTTCGTGGTAGCCCAGTGCGAAATGACGCCACAAGGCCTGCCCGCCATGTACATGACCAGCTTCCAGGCCAGCTACGACTCGAAGATCGAGCGTGAGGGCGCCCTGACCCGCAAGGTCGACAAAACGTCTACCCGCGTCTACCGCGCTTCGCAACAAGGCACGTTCAGCGTTCGTCACTTCGACGCTGCGCGGGAACTTGTGAACGAGAAAGTCAAAAAAGACCTGGGCGAGTTTTTCACTAGCTGATGAGCGAGGCCGGGTACCAGAAGGTGCTGGTACCCGGTTCTGGTCATGTGCAGCCATCGAGGAACAATGCCACATGAGCGATACAAGCCTGGACACCCGAATATTCGAGGAGCGGCTAAGAATAAAGCCTGCCCCCTGGCTGACACTCGAGACATGGGAAGATTTGCAGCTATGCCTGCGTCATTCACAAGCATTGGCCAATGAAAGCTACTCGATGGAGACCCAGCCTCGGCAATGGTTCGCGCACGCCCTCGCCACCTTGAAATCATTGAAATTCAGCCTGTGTGAACATACACACAAAACCATTGTGTATGAGCCGCACTTGCTTGCGCTCAGCGATGTATACAATGGCTTTCTACCGCCACCGCGCGCCAAAGGGCCATGGTTCAAAAGCCTGGAAGAAAATATTCAAAACGCCCTGCAGTCGGCGGGTGCACGTAAATTCACCGTCATGAACGCTTCTTCACATCTAAGTATCGAAATGGACCATGAAGGTGACCAGGTTCCGGTGGCGATCCTGTTTTATACCTACTGCGTTACCGACCCGGTCGAGCCCACCCGAAAGTTGAACCTGACATTCGACCATCTGGGTGCACGCTTCAATGCAGAAGGTTTTGCCCCGCTTCGCAAGGACCTGCAAGCGAGCAACCGGGAAAAACTGAGGGCGATTCTCGAGCGCGAGCTTGAGTGACGCTCATTTGGGGCCGCCCGGCCGACGTTCCTCCCGCGGGCACCGCCCAAACTTCAGCTTGTAGCGCCGCGTAAAATACGATGGAAGTTCAAACCCGCACGCAATGCTGACCTGGGTCACCGACATGTCGGTCTGGGCCAACAGCTGACGCGCCTTGTCCAGCCGTAACGCGAGATAGAAACTGCTGGGTGTGGTATCCAGGTGTATGCGAAACAACCGCTCCAGTTGACGCCTCGTGACCTTGATCGCGGCTGCCAGATCCAGCGTGGTCAGTGGTGGCTCGAAGTGTTTTTCCATTTCGCCAATGGCATGGATCAGCTTCTTGTTACTGATGCCGTAACGCGCGCCGATCTGCATGCGCTGGTGGTCCTGGCGCTGACGGATACGCCCCAGCACGAACTGTTCGGACACTTTCACCGCCAGTTCGCTGCCATGAGCCTGGGCAATCAAGTACAGCATCAGATCGATCGAGGCCGTTCCGCCTGCGCAGGTGATGCGGCTGCGGTCAATCTCGAACAGCTCCTGGGTGGCCTGAAGACCTGGATAGCGTTCCTTGAAGGCCTCCAGCGCCTCCCAATGCAACGTCGCCCGGTAACCCTCGAGCAGCCCCGCCTCGGCCAACACCATCGCACCGGTGTCGATACCCCCAAGCATGACAGCGTCATGGTTGAGCCGGCGCAGCGCATGCAACAGTTTGGGCGCGACATGGGCAAGTGGTTCGAAGCCCGCAACCACCAGCAGGATGTCGGGCGGCTCGCCCTCCCCCAGAGCGGCATCGGCATTGATGGACATGCCATTGCTCGCCAGCACCGCCTCACCGTTCAGGCTCAGCACCTGCCACCGGTACAACGGCCCGCCAAAACGATTGGCTACCCGCAGTGGTTCCACCGCAGAAATGAACCCCATGGCGGAAAAACCGGGCACCAACAGAAAGGCAATCGTCTCCATCATCCCCCTCCACAGAAACTGGTCGCCCAGGTGCTAATTCCTGTCGCTAGCGTGCGCTTGGGCAAGATGGCGCCAGCGTAGCGTATTCACACGGCCCAGAGAGACCGAACCCCATAACAATATGCCCTGCCGATGGAGAGCCACCATGCACAGCTTGATCCGCCGCAGCCTGTTGACCCTTGCCCTGAGCAGCATCGCCACTTCCCCACTGTTGGCCGCCGAACCCGCGGCCTGCAAGAACGTCCGCCTGGGCGTGGTCAACTGGACCGACGTCATTGCCACCAGCGCCATGGCTCAGGTGCTGCTCGATGGCCTGGGCTACCAGACCAAACAGACCAGCGCTTCGCAGCAGATCATTTTTGCCGGCATCCGCGACAAGCGCCTGGACATGTTCCTGGGTTACTGGAACCCGATCATGACCCAGACCATCACCCCGTTCGTCGACGCCGGGCAGGTCAAAGTGCTCGACAAGCCAAGCCTGGAAGACGCCCGCGCCACCCTCGCCGTGCCGAAATACCTGTATGACAAGGGCCTGAAAACCTTTGCCGATATCCACAAGTTCGAAAAGGAACTGGGCGGCAAGATCTATGGCATCGAGCCAGGCTCGGGGGCCAATACGCAGATCAAGGCCATGATCACCAAGAACCAGTTTGGCCTGGGCAAGTTCCAGCTGGTCGAGTCCAGCGAAGCGGGCATGCTCGCCGCGGTCGACCGCGCCGTGCGGCGCAAGGAAGCCGTGGTGTTCTTCGGCTGGGCACCGCACCCGATGAACGTGAACATCGACATGGCCTACCTGGGTGACAGCCAGGACGCCCTCGGCCCCGACGAAGGCCGTGCCACGGTGTGGACGGTGACCGCGCCGGACTACGCCGAACGCTGCCCCAACGCCAATCGCCTGCTGGCCAACCTGAAATTCAGCGCCGAGGACGAGAGCCGCATGATGCAGCCGCTGCTCGACCACAAGGACGCGCTGGAGTCGGCCCGCCAGTGGCTGAACGACCACCCGGATGACAAGGCGCGCTGGCTGGAAGGGGTGACCACCTTCGATGGCAAGCCGGCGGCGGGCAACCTCAAGCTTACCGCCAACTGACAGGGCCTCTTCGCGGCTGAACCCGCTCCCACAGGGCATACCTGGGCAGGGCCATCACGGTCCCCTGTGGGTGCGGGCTTGCCCGCGAAAAGGCCAGCACATACACCACAAGGAACCGCACCATGAACCACGACGTCATCATCACCTGCGCCCTTACCGGAGCCGGCGACACTGCCTCGAAAAGCCACCTTGTCCCCGTCACCCCCCGGCAAATCGCCGACGCTGCCGTAGAGGCTGCCAAGGCGGGCGCCACCGTGGTCCACTGCCACGTGCGCGACCCGCAAACCGGCCGCTTCAGCCGTGACGTGGCGCTGTACCGCGAGGTCATGGAGCGCATTCGTGAAGCCGACGTGGACATCATCGTCAACCTCACCGCCGGCATGGGGGGTGACCTGGAAATCGGCCCGGGTGAAACGCCACTGGAGTTCGGCGCCGGCACCGACCTGATCGGCCCGCTGGAGCGCCTGGCCCACGTGGAAGCGTTGTTGCCGGAAATCTGCACCCTCGACTGCGGCACCCTCAACTTTGGCGACGGCAACTCGATCTACGTGTCCACCCCTGCGCAACTGCGCGCCGGCGCCAAGCGCATCACCGAACTGGGCGTGAAGGCAGAACTGGAAATCTTCGACACCGGCCACTTGTGGTTCGCCAAGCAAATGATGAAGGAGGGCCTGCTGGACGACCCTCTGTTCCAGCTATGCCTGGGCATCCCGTGGGGCGCGCCGGCCGACACCACCACCATGAAAGCCATGGTCGACAACCTGCCGGCCAATGTTACCTGGGCGGGTTTCGGCATCGGGCGCATGCAGATGCCGATGGCAGCGCAGGCCGTGTTGCTGGGCGGCAACGTGCGGGTGGGGCTGGAAGACAACCTGTACCTGGACCGTGGCGTGCTGGCCTGCAATGGCCAGCTGGTCGAACGGGCGGTGGAGATCATCTCGCGCCTTGGCGCCCGTGTACTGACCCCGGCCGAGGGCCGGGAAAAAATGAACCTCAAGCGCCGCTGATCCCGCCCGATCCCCCAAGGACTGGCGCCAATCCTGAGCATTCTTTTAGCCTGAGGACTCGATATGCCCTTCATCACCGAGATCAAGACCTTCGCCGCGCTGGGTAGCGGCGTGATCGGCAGCGGCTGGGTGGCCCGCGCCCTGGCCCACGGCCTGGACGTGATCGCCTGGGACCCTGCACCTGGCGCGGAGCCGGCGCTGCGCAAGCGTATTGCCAATGCCTGGCCAGCGCTTGAGAAGCAGGGGCTGGCGCCCGGCGCGTCACAAGCCCGCCTGAAGTTCGTCGCCACCATCGAGGAATGCGTACGCGATGCCGATTTCATTCAGGAAAGCGCGCCAGAGCGGCTGGACCTGAAGCTCGACCTGCACGCAAAAATAAGCGCCGCGGCCAAGCCCGAGGCCATCATCGGCTCCAGCACTTCCGGCCTGCTGCCCAGCGAGTTCTACGAGTCTGCCACGCACCCGGAGCGCTGCGTGGTGGGCCACCCGTTCAACCCGGTTTACCTGCTGCCGCTGGTGGAAATCGTCGGTGGCAAACGTACCGCGCCCGAAGCCATCGAGGCGGCGAAGGTCATCTATACCGCCCTGGGCATGCGCCCGCTGCACGTGCGCAAGGAAGTGCCAGGTTTCATTGCCGACCGCCTGCTCGAAGCACTCTGGCGCGAGGCCCTGCACCTGGTGAACGACGGCGTGGCGACCACCGGTGAAATCGACGACGCGATCCGCTTTGGCGCCGGCCTGCGCTGGTCGTTCATGGGCACCTTCCTCACCTACACCCTGGCCGGTGGCGATGCAGGCATGCGCCACTTCATGTCGCAGTTCGGCCCGGCGCTGAAACTGCCGTGGACCTACCTGCCCGCACCGGAACTGACCGACAAGCTGATTGACGATGTGGTGGACGGCACCTCGGCGCAACTGGGTGAACGCAGCATTGCCGCCCTGGAACGCTATCGTGATGACACCCTGCTTGCAGTGCTTGAAGCCGTAAAGAGCAGCAAGCAAAAGCACGGCATGTCGTTCGGCGAATGAGGAGCCCACAATGCCCGCACTGATCACCTACCGCACCCCGGTCCAGGAGGACTGGGTGGACTACAACGGGCACCTGCGCGATGCCTTTTACCTGCTGATTTTCAGCTACGCCACCGATGCGCTGATGGAGCGCATCGGCCTTGATGCCGACAGCCGAGGGCAGAGTGGGCATTCGCTGTTCACCCTGGAGGCGCATATCAACTACCTGCATGAAGTGAAGCTTGGCACCGAGGTGTGGGTGCAGACGCAGATCATCGGTTTTGATCAAAAGCGCCTACACATCTACCACAGCCTGCATAGGAAGGGATTCGACGGAGTATTGGCGGCTAGCGAGCAGATGCTGCTGCACGTCGACCTGGCAGGGCCTAAAGCGGCACCGTTGAGCCCAATAAGTATTCAGATACTCCAAGAGCTGCTTCATGACCAACGCGACCAGATGGCAGCTTGCTTCGTAGGCCGCCAAATCACGTTATCTTGAACGGCAGCAGCTGCCAAACCAGCGCAGACGGGTTACTAATTGATTCCGTCTGCACTGGTACGACCTTCAAGCAGCGGGGATCCAACCAGGGCTATTGCCTGCCGAAGGAAACACGGTGCACGGAGCCGTTCATGTAACCACCCCCTGCATGCGTGCGAACAAGCCCCTGCGGCAAATCACTGCCCACGTCCCAATTTCTGATCTGGAAGTTGCCCTGATAGCTCCCTGTGAAGCAAAGACTTCGACGGTCGTCGGTGTTAAGGAAACAAAGCTTGGAGTTGCCACCGGGGAAAGCGTACACCTTCGCGGAGCGTGATTTTCCGCTGGCTACTGCATCGCATCCTGGAAAGTCTGAAATCTTGCGCACATAGCCATGGGACAGGCGGAATGTGCAGGTATCACCTCGATAGTCTGCAAGAGAATAAAGTTGAATGGTTACGGACGTGTCCAGCGTGTACACGATATTTCGAATTTTTCCGATCAAAGGTGTACTACCAGGAGGGATTTCTCGCTCCAGCCCATCAGGCAATGTGCCTGACGCATCAAGGTCCGCCACCTGAAAAGCACCCGTGTAAGAACCGCGGTAACAGGCAAAGTCAAAATCGGTGGCGTAGAAACACAACCTCATTCCAGCTTTGAAATTCTTAACTTTAACCGAATGTACTTCATTGCAGTTGGGGCGTATGTCATTGGGGAGAAACTCTAGGCTGCAATGGCGCCCAGAAAAATTCTTTTCGGGGTAAAATTCCAACTCCATAGGTGGCGCAAGCGGCACGGGATAGAAGTTCTCTACCTTTTCCCTGGCTTCGTTAAAGAGGCGCGCGACATCATGATGTGCCTCAGTCCCAAGAGGAATGCCCTGGTACGTCAGCCGAGGGTTTGAGTGGTACGCAACCCTCGGGCACGCTGGCGAGCATCCATACGACATCTGCGTGCTGAACCTGGGCGTTCCTGTATAGCGATAGCCAAACTTATAGGGCGGACTGCCCTCGCCCTTGCCTTCCTCCCAGTTATGATCGGCGCCCAAGTTATGACCGAGTTCGTGAGCAAGCGAGTCGGTACAACTAATGACCGAGTGAGCCTGGGCTTTACTTGGCGCAATCCAGGCCTTACCGCATAGCGCAGTCGCTGCAGAATACATTGAAACCATATCCGCTCCCAACGCTTCCCTCCTGCGCAAGACATTCCCCGCGAATGGTTGGGCTAGACGGATATCATCCAGTTGCTGCTTGTAATCTCTTCCGGTTTCGTCGTAAGGCTCATCAAAAAAACCGGCCAGCTCATATGTGATCTGCACGTCGCTGTTTTTCATGTACTGGTTAGCATTGAACAGCGCCAGGGCGAGCTCAAGCCGATAGTACGGGCTTTTGGCCCTTCGTTGATTAGTGGCCAGAAACATCACGCGTATTGTGCTGTGCGCTGACAGCGGAGCTTTCCCTTGGGTATCAGCGCGCGCCTGCCCTGCTGGGTCGACGAGGGGTTCGCCTTCCGCAGGAAGCTTGGATTCATCAACCTTGATCAGCACATACTGACCCGAGCCGATTGAATCCAGCCGATAACGCTGCCCTTCGACAACTACGCGGCCCACCAACTTGTCCCCCTCACGCACCAAAGAGAGGTAGTAAAGCGGATCGTTTTCGATCTCCGAAGCAGATGCCGCATGGGCCGCTTTCCATGACGAATGCTTGTAGCCCACCCAACCGTCAATACCCGGTGTGATGGTGGTGAAATCGCGTAAATGAAACTGCGCGGTTTTACCGTCCGGTAAGCTCACCGCCAAATCCTGCGTTTGCTGGCTGATAAGAGCCGGGTTGATCTTCACCAGCGTAAACTCTGCGTTCGCAGGGTCGGCCAGCAATGTGGCCAGGTTGCCGCTAGCCGTGTCTAGCAGGCCTTTGCGCGTAGGGGTGGGTTCAAGGGTGAACAGTTGGGCTGGGGTACTTGTGGCTGCAGTCACGGTGGGGCCAGAGGACGAACATCCCCCAAAAAACATCACCGTTGAAGCCAGCAGGATCCTGTTCCAGATTGCCGTTTTCACATTGCCGCTCCTGAGGATACTCATCACCCTCAGCAGATCACTAGCGCAGCTTTACTGTCACCTGACAAAAATGCCAGGTGGATGGATGTGCAGGAACACGCAGTTGGTTTAAAACAAAAAATAACCCCGGAAAGCCGTGAGCATCCGGGGCCAAGAGCGAGCAACATCCACTGTGCATGAACGAGGGTGACCAAACCCCCTGGTACCGTGAATGGCCTCAGTGTGGGGCCTGGGAAGGCGCTGGATTTAGCCGTAAACGACCTGTTCTTAGCCATGGCAGCCATGCCGGCATTCTGTTGTTGCGGGTCTGTCGCCCGCGTCACAGAATCGGTCGTAAATCACAGCAGCACTCTCTTCGCGATAAAAGGGACAACAGCCATGATGCATGCGGATTTGATTGATCAGGACGACCTGGCAGGCCACCTGCGGGCGCGTGGGTTCGACATTCCAGCCGGGGCCACTGCCGAGCAGGCCTGCGAGGCAGTGGTGCGCGGGCTGACCGAGCCCAATGCACGGGCCCTGAAGGGAATGGTGGAACAGATGTATACCGGTAGCGCGACGATTCTGCCGGCGGTACGCCAGGCCATCGACAAGCAGTTGTTGCCGGCATTGGCGCAGTTCAACAAGCGCGCCTGATTTCTCCTTACGGCCCTATCGCCGGCAAGCCAGCTCCTCCAGGTACTGCACCGGATTCAGAAGCGGTGCAGTACCTGTGGGAGCTGGCTTGCCGGCGATAAGGCCAGTGCCGTTTCAGAGCCTTACACTGGCAAAGGTCGATTCGTTACGCGCCTGGCTCAGGGCAGCCATCGGCCCGCTGTGCGGCGACAAGGTCATGGCCTGCGGAATCGGCATCATTGCCACCTGCTGCGTGGTGTTGGAGCCCACGCGCTCATCACGCGGCGGAATGCCGAAGTACTCGCGGTAGCATTTGGAGAAGTGCGGCGTGGAGACGAAACCGCACACCGATGCCACTTCGATGATCGACATGGGTGTCTGTTTGAGCAGCTGCCGGGCACGGATCAGGCGCAGCTTCAGGTAGTAGCGCGACGGCGAGCAGTGCAGGTACTTCTGGAACAACCGCTCGAGCTGGCGCCGCGACACCGACACATACACCGCCAACTCGTCCAGGTCGATCGGCTCTTCCAGGTTGGCTTCCATCAGCGCGACGATTTCCTGCAGTTTCGGCTGGTTGGTGCCGAGCATGTGCTTGAGCGGCACGCGCTGGTGATCCTGCTCGTTGCGAATGCGCTCGTAGACGAACATTTCGGAAATGGCCGCCGACAGCTCACGGCCGTGGTCGCGGCTGATCAGGTGCAGCATCATGTCCAGCGGCGCGGTGCCGCCAGAGCTGGTGAAGCGGTTGCGGTCGAGGGTGAACAGGCGGGTACTCATGTTGACCCGCGGGTAGGCCTCCTGCATGGCGGCCAGGCATTCCCAGTGCACGCTGCAATCAAAGCCGTCGAGCAGGCCGGCGCAGGCCAAGGCCCAGCTGCCCGTGCACACGGCACCCAGGCGCCGCGACTGACGCGCCTGGGCTTGCAGCCAGGTCACGTGCTCGCGGGTAACGGTGCGCTGAATGCCTACACCACCGCAGACAATAACGGTGTCGATCGCAGGGGCGCTGTGCATGGCCGCGTCCGGGGTAATCTGCAAACCATCGCTGGCCCACACTTGGCCGCCATCGACCGTCAGCGTGTGCCAGCGGTACAGTTCGCGGCCGGACAGCTGGTTGGCCATGCGCAGGGGCTCCACAGCCGAAGCCAGGGAAATCAGGGTGAAATTGTCCAATAGAAGAAACCCGATG
This sequence comes from Pseudomonas sp. BJP69, assembly GCF_007633355.1. Classification (NCBI taxonomy): domain Bacteria; kingdom Pseudomonadati; phylum Pseudomonadota; class Gammaproteobacteria; order Pseudomonadales; family Pseudomonadaceae; genus Pseudomonas; species Pseudomonas sp. BJP69. The sequence continues at coordinate 305,363 of NZ_CP041933.1, read as the reverse complement.
GACTGGGGTGCTGTGCGGTTCTGGGACGGGGTCCCGGAGGTGTAGGACGTCATCGCGGTTTCTCCTCACACAAATGCTGGATGTGCCTCAGGCGGGCACTCATTTTCTTGTTATTGCCCCCGCCACATGCCGGGGGGTGGGTGACCATTACCTACGCAAACGCCGTGCCTGAAATTGAATGGCCATCCAAAAAAACCTGAAAACGACCCCTTTGTCAGGCAAATCATAGGCTTTGGATGTGCTGGCCAAGTTGTCTCAAACAGCCGTGCTAGGCGCCGTGCGGGTAACGGCTGAGCAGTTTGGTGACACGCCATGGGGCAGTTGCCCAGAAACGACACTGTTTAGTGTCACCGACAAGCCCCACACTGATTACGACATCCGGCAATTGGCAGATTCGAGTGCACCATAAAGGAGCATTGGCAGGCATTTTGCGCTGCCTTGAAACTCGAAGGCCTCTTGCCGGGTTCAACCGCCAAGAGGCCCTGGGTACCTACTGAAACATCAGCACTCGATGGCACTGACCGCCAGGCCACCGCGGGAGGTTTCCTTGTACTTGTCGTGCATGTCGGCCCCGGTGTCGCGCATGGTACGGATCACCTGGTCGAGGGAAATGAAGTGCTCGCCATCGCCACGCAGGGCCATTTGCACCGCGTTGATGGCTTTTACCGCAGCAATCGCGTTGCGCTCGATGCACGGCACCTGCACCAACCCGCCCACCGGGTCGCAGGTCAGCCCCAGGTTGTGCTCCAGGGCAATTTCCGCGGCGTTTTCCAGCTGCGCCGGGGTCGCGCCCAACACTTGCGCAAGACCGGCCGCGGCCATGGCGCAGGCAGAGCCGACCTCGCCCTGGCAGCCTACTTCGGCGCCGGAGATGGAGGCGTTCTTCTTGCACAGGATGCCGACCGCCGCAGCGCCCAGGAAGAAATCGGTAACACTGGACTCGTCCACCTCATCGCTGAAGCGCATGTAGTAGTGCAACACCGCCGGGATGATGCCCGCCGCGCCGTTGGTAGGCGCCGTCACCATGCGCCCGCCTGCAGCGTTCTCTTCGTTGACAGCCAGGGCGAACAGGTTGACCCACTCCATGGCGCTCATGGTCGAGCCGATCACGTTAGGCTTGCCGATTTCCTGCAGGCTGCGGTGCAGTTTGGCGGCGCGGCGGCGCACATTGAGCCCACCGGGCAACGTGCCCTCGTATTTCAGGCCGTTGTTGACGCATTCCTGCATGGCTTGCCAGAGCTTGCGCAAGCCGGCGTGAATCTCTTCTTCACTGCGCCAGACCTTTTCGTTGGCCATCATCAATTGCGACACGCTGAGGTCGTTTTGCTTGCACAGCTGCAGCAGCTCGGCGGCGCTGTTGAAATCGTACGGCAGCACCGTCTGGTCGGCATCCAGCACACCACTGGCGGCCTGCGCGGCATCCACCACAAAGCCGCCACCCACCGAGTAATAGGTGTCTCGGTGTAACTCGCCCTGCTCGCCTTCGGCAATCAAGGTCATGGCGTTGGGGTGGTAGGGCAGGTTCTCGTCCAGCAACAGCATGTCGCGCGCCCACACGAACTCGACAGGCAGGCGCCCGTCCAGCTTGAGGGTATTGGTTTCGCGCAGGTCGGCGATGCGCGGCACGATCTGGGTCGGGTCAATGGCGTCTGGCCATTCCCCCATCAGCCCCATGATGGTGGCGTTGTCGGTGCCGTGGCCGACGCCGGTGGCCGACAGCGAGCCATACAGGCGCACCTCGACCCGCCGTACCCGTTCCAACTCGCCGCGCTCGCGCAGCCCTTGGACAAACAGGGCGCCAGCACGCATGGGGCCGACGGTGTGGGAGCTGGAAGGCCCGACACCGATCTTGAACAGGTCGAACACGCTGATGGCCATTACCGAATCACCTCTTGCTGGGCTTGTCTGTGCGCGCCATGCGCACGGCGGGGTAGCTGCTAGGCTCAAGCAGGGCCGCCTTGAATTGCCAGCATCATCGGGCTTTTACCGGCCGCCTCGCCGTCTGCAACCGACGCCATTTTGTCCAGCAGCGCCGCACCGGTTTTACCGGGGGAATGGGCCCGACACGCCGTTTTCCATCGGCCTGGTGACGCAAAAATGCGGGCGAGGGGTTGGAAAAATCCATAAGCGACATCGCCCATACTGGATACGACCCGTTCCGTACTGGATACGACCCTACCAGTAGGCGATTGCCCGGCGGTGGAGGATTATCGAAAGCGACTCGTAAAGCACGGCCACGCATCCTGCCCTCTGCAGGCCTGGTCGACCGGACCGTCAGAACGTTCGGCGACCCACGCGAACCCGAAGACAAAATCTCAGGAGTCCACCCATGAAAGGTACACCCTCGCTGTTGCTGGTTGCGTTGCTGTCCGCACCGTTGCTGGCTCAGGCCGCCGAGCCCGAGCAGTGCCAGACGGTCCGTTTCTCCGATGTCGGCTGGACCGACATCACGGTCACCACTGCGACCACCAGCGTTGTGCTCGAAGCACTGGGTTACAAAACCCACACCACCATGATCTCGGTACCGGTGACCTACAAGTCGCTGGCTACCGGCAAGGACCTGGATGTGTTTCTCGGCAACTGGATGCCGACCATGGAAAACGATATCAAGCAGTACCGCGACGCCGGCACTGTGGACACCGTGCGCGCCAACCTGGAAAACGCCAAGTACACCCTGGCCGTGCCCCAGGCGCTGTATGACAAGGGCCTGAAGGATTTCAGCGACATTGCCAAGTTCAAGCAGGAGCTGGGCGGCAAGATCTACGGCATCGAACCCGGCAACGATGGCAACCGCACCATCCAGAGCATGATCGACAAGAACGCCTTCGGCCTGAAAGACGCCGGCTTCAAGCTGGTGCAGTCCAGCGAGGCCGGCATGCTGTCGCAGGTCGACCGGGCGCAGAAGCGTGGCGAAGCCATGGTGTTCCTGGGCTGGGAACCGCACCCGATGAACACCCGCTTCAAGATGCAGTACCTGACCGGCGGGGACGATTACTTCGGCCCCGACTTCGGCAAGGCGACCGTATACACCAACACCCGCAAAGGCTACGTGCAGGAGTGCAGCAACGTTGGCCAACTGCTGAAGAACCTGTCGTTCGAGCTCAAGGATGAAAGCACCATGATGGGCTACGTCCTGGACGACAAGATGAAGCCCGAGGCCGCTGCCAAGAAATGGCTCAAGGACAACCCAGGCAAGCTGGACACCTGGCTGGCCGGCGTGACTACCGTGGATGGCAAACCCGGCCTGGAGGCGGCCAAGGCCAAGCTGACGCAATAACGCAATTCGCCATAGCGCTACCTCGGGGCAAGACCGTGCCTGCCCCGGGTTGAGTTCAATCTATGCAGGTGGAAGCTCGCTATCATGCTTATCGATCAGAAAATACCGCTGGGTCAGTACATCGCCTCGTTCGTTGAATGGCTGACCCTGCACGGCGCGAATTACTTCGACGCCATCGCACAGGGCCTGGAGTTCATGATCCACGGCGTCACCAGTGCCTTGACCTGGTTCAACCCGTTCGTCCTCACCGCCCTGTTCGCCGCCCTGGCGCACCTCATCCAGCGTAAATGGTCGCTGACCGCATTCGTCGCCCTGTCGTTCCTGTTGATTCTCAACCTGGGTTACTGGCAGGAAACCATGGAAACCCTGGCACAAGTGACCTTCGCCACCGTGGTGTGCGTGGCCATCGGTGTGCCGCTGGGCATCGTCGCCGCGCACAAACCCATGTTCTACACCGCCATGCGCCCGGTGCTCGACCTGATGCAAACGGTACCCACCTTCGTGTACCTGATCCCCACCCTGACGCTGTTCGGCCTGGGCGTGGTGCCAGGGCTGATCTCGACCGTGGTGTTCGCCATTGCCGCCCCTATCCGCCTCACCTATCTGGGCATCTGCGACGTACCGCAGGAGCTGATGGACGCCGGCAAGGCGTTTGGCTGCTCGCGCCGCCAACTGCTCACCCGTATCGAACTGCCGCATGCGATGCCCAGCATCGCCGCCGGCGTTACCCAGTGCATCATGTTGTCGCTGTCGATGGTGGTGATCGCCGCCCTGGTCGGCGCTGACGGCCTGGGCAAACCTGTGGTCAACGCACTGAACACCGCCGATATTTCCCTGGGCTTCGAAGCGGGCCTGGCGATCGTGCTGCTGGCGATCATGCTCGACCGTATCTGCAAGCAACCGGAACTGCCGGTAAGGGGTGAAGCATGAGCATCATTCGTTTCGAAGACGTCGACGTCATTTTCTCCAACAAGCCACGCGAGGCGCTGGCACTGCTGGACAAAGGCCAGACTCGCGAGCAGATCCTCAAGCAGACCGGCCTGGTGGTGGGCGTAGAAAAAGCCAACCTGGACATCCAGAAGGGCGAGATCTGCGTATTGATGGGCCTTTCCGGTTCGGGCAAGTCGAGCCTACTGCGCTGCATCAACGGCCTGAACACCGTCAGCCGCGGCAAGCTGTTTGTCGAACATGAAGGCAAGCACATCGACATCGCCCACTGCACCCCGGCCGAGCTGAAAATGATGCGCACCAAGCGCATTGCCATGGTGTTCCAGAAGTTCGCCCTGATGCCCTGGCTGACGGTACGCGAGAACATCAGCTTTGGCCTGGAAATGCAGGGCCGGCCAGAAAAAGAACGGCGCAAGCTGGTCGACGAGAAGCTTGAGCTGGTGGGCCTGACCCAGTGGCGCAACAAGAAGCCGGACGAACTGTCGGGCGGCATGCAGCAACGTGTTGGCCTGGCCCGCGCGCTGGCGATGGACGCCGACATCCTGCTGATGGACGAACCCTTCTCGGCACTGGACCCGCTGATCCGCCAGGGCTTGCAGGACGAACTGCTGGGCCTGCAGGCAAAACTGAGCAAGACCATCGTATTCGTCAGCCATGACCTGGACGAGGCGTTGAAGCTGGGTAGCCGTATCGCGATCATGAAAGATGGCCGGATCATCCAGTACAGCAAGCCGGAAGAAATCGTGCTAAACCCGGCCGACGAGTACGTGCGTACCTTCGTCGCCCACACCAACCCGCTAAACGTACTTTGCGGCCGCAGCCTGATGCGCAGCCTGGACAACTGCAAACGGGTCAATGGTTCGGTGTGCCTCGACCCGAGCGGCGACTCGTGGCTGGACCTGGGCGAAGGCAACTCGATCAAGCGCGCACGCCAAGGGCAAAACGGCCTGGAGATGCAGCAATGGGCGCCGGGGCAGTCGGTGGAAGGCCTGGGGCGTCGGCCGACGCTGGTGCATGCGGACATCGGCATGCGTGAAGCGCTGCAGATTCGCTACCACACCGGCAACAAGCTGGTGCTGCAGGAGAACGACAAACTGGTGGGGATTCTGGGGGATACCGAGCTGTATCACGCATTGCTTGGCAAGAACCACGGGTGATGCAATTGGGGCCGCGCTGCGGCCCTTTCGCGGGCACGCCCGCTCCCACAGTGTAGGAGCGGGCGTGCCCGCGAAGGGCTGCCAAGCAGCCCCAATCAATGTTTCAGCGAACGACGATCCCGCGCGATGCCATGTAGGCCTTGGCCTCCGGCACCGTGTACTCGCCAAAGTGGAAGATGCTGGCCGCCAGCACCGCGCTGGCATGCCCTTGCACAATACCGTCAGCCAGGTGCTGCAGGTTACCCACCCCGCCCGAGGCAATCACTGGAATACCCAGCGCATCGCTGATGGCCCGGGTAACACCCAGGTCGAAGCCGCTCTTCATGCCGTCCTGGTCCATGCTGGTCAGCAGGATCTCGCCGGCACCCAGGCCCTCCATCTTCTTCGCCCATGCCACCGCATCCAGCCCGGTCGGCTTGCGCCCACCGTGGGTGAAGATTTCCCAGCGGGGTTCTTCACCCGGCCCGGACACCTTCTTGGCGTCGATGGCCACGACAATGCACTGCGAGCCAAAACGGTCTGCCGCCTCGCCCACGAACTCCGGGTTGAACACCGCGGCGGTGTTGATCGACACCTTGTCTGCCCCGGCATTGAGCAGGTTGCGGATGTCCTGCACGGTACGCACGCCACCGCCCACGGTCAGCGGGATGAACACCTGGCTGGCCATGCGCTCGACGGTATGCAGGGTGGTATCGCGGCCATCGACGCTGGCGGTGATGTCGAGGAAGGTGATTTCGTCGGCACCCTGCTCGTTGTAGCGACGGGCAATTTCCACCGGGTCGCCGGCATCACGGATGTTCTCGAACTTGACGCCCTTGACCACCCGGCCGTTGTCCACGTCCAGGCAAGGGATGATGCGTTTAGCTAAAGCCATGGAAGCTCCTGGGGGCAGCTGCAAGCTTCAAGCGGCAAGCTGCAAGATAAAGCAGTACGCGGTCCGGCTTTTCTCTTGCAGCTTGCAGCTTGCAGCTTGCCGCTCCTATTCAATAGTTGTCGCAGAAGGCCTGGGCCTCGGCCACGTCGAGGGTGCCTTCGTAGATGGCACGGCCGGTGATGGCGCCGATGATGCCGGGAGCCTTGGCGTCCAGCAGAGCCTTGATGTCACCCAGGTTGTGAATGCCGCCCGAGGCAATTACCGGAATCGAGGTGGCTTCGGCCAATGCCTTGGTGAATGGCACGTTGCAGCCTTGCATCATGCCGTCCTTGGCGATGTCGGTGTAGACGATCGCCGAAACGCCATCGGCCTCGAAACGCTTGGCCAGGTCGATGACCTGCACCGAGCTGACTTCGGCCCAGCCGTCGGTGGCGACGAAGCCGTCCTTGGCATCCAGGCCAACGATGACCTTGCCCGGGAAGGCCTTGCACGCCTCGGCGACGAACGCTGGCTGCTTGACCGCCTTGGTGCCGATGATCACATAGCTGACGCCAGCCTTGACGTAGTGCTCGATGGTTTCCAGCGAACGAATGCCGCCGCCGATCTGAATCGGCAGGGTGGGGTAGCGCTTGGCAATGGCAGTGACCACTTCACCGTTGACCGGCTGGCCTTCGAAGGCGCCGTTGAGGTCGACCAGGTGCAGGCGGCGGCAGCCACCCTCGACCCACTTGGCGGCCATGCTCACCGGGTCGTCGGAGAATACCGTGGAGTCTTCCATACGGCCCTGGCGCAGGCGCACGCAGGCACCGTCCTTCAGATCGATAGCGGGGATAATCAGCATGCTCTTTCCTTCGTCAATTCAAGCGGCAAGTTGCAAGCGACAAGCTGCAAGCAATGCGCGTCGTGTATTCGATAGGCGATCCAGCTTCGGCTTGCAGCTTGAAGCTTGCAACTTTCAGCTTTTTTCAAGCGCCCACAGATCGCTTTCGATGCTCTCGAACCGCTCCTTGAGGTGCAGCTGAACATCGGCAATCGCCCTGTTGTAGTAATGGGGTGCAATTTCTTTGCTGAACAGCTCAAGGACCTCAGCCACCTCGAAAGACCCCAGCTCCAGCTCGAAACGGTCTTCGAGGAAGCGTTTGAGCGTAGCGAGCGCGTCGCGCTCCTGCTCAGGGGCCAGGGTGATGATCGGGGCCTTGGTCTTTGACCTGCTCATTTACCAACGCCCGTCCCAGGCGACGAAATTCTGCAGCAGCTGCAGGCCATGGGTATGGCTTTTCTCTGGGTGGAACTGCACGGCGAAGCGCGAGCCATCGGCCAGTGCGGCAGCGAAATCGACGCCGTAGTGGCCACGGCCGACCACCTGGCCAGGCTTGCCGGCATTGATGTAGTAGCTGTGCACGAAATAGAAACGTGCGCGGTCCGGAATGTCGTGCCACAGCGGGTGGTGGATGGTCTGGCTGACTTCGTTCCAGCCCATGTGCGGCACCTTCAGGTGCTCGCCGTCTTCTTGCAGGTCTTTGCCGAAGAAGCGCACCTGGCCGGGGAACAAACCGATGCAGTCGACGCCGGTGTTCTCCTCGCTGTGTTCGAGCAGTGCCTGCATACCCACGCAGATGCCCAGGAACGGCCGGTCCTGGCTGACTTCGCGCACCAGGCTGTCGAAGCCCAGGCGGCGGATTTCGGCCATGCAGTCGCGAATCGCACCTACCCCAGGGAACACCACGCGATCCGCCTCGCGGATGACCGCCGCATCACTGGTCACCAGCACTTTACCGGCACCGACGTGCTCGAGCGCCTTGGCCACCGAGTGCAGGTTGCCCATGCCATAGTCGATTACGGCTACCGTCTGCATTTACAGGCACCCTTTGGTGGACGGCATCTGGCCGGCCATGCGCTCGTCCAGGGTGACCGCCATGCGCAGGGCACGGCCGAACGCCTTGAACACGGTTTCGATCTGGTGGTGAGTGTTGTGGCCACGCAGGTTGTCGATGTGCAGGGTAACCAGGGCGTGGTTGACGAAGCCCTGGAAAAACTCCTGGAACAGGTCGACATCGAAGCCGCCGACGCTGGCCCGGGTATACGGCACATGCATTTGCAGGCCTGGGCGGCCCGAGAAGTCGATGACCACGCGCGACAGCGCTTCGTCCAGCGGCACGTAGGCGTGGCCGTAGCGGAAGATGCCCTTCTTGTCACCGATGGCCTGGGCGAATGCCATGCCCAGGGTGATGCCAACGTCTTCGACGGTATGGTGGTCGTCGATATGGGTGTCACCCTTGCACTCGATATCCAGATCGATCAGCCCGTGGCGGGCGATCTGGTCCAGCATGTGTTCCAGGAAAGGCACACCGATATCGAATCGGGCCTTGCCACTGCCATCGAGGTTGATCGAGCACTTGACCTGGGTTTCCAGGGTATTGCGCTCGACGGAAGCCTTACGTTCGACCATCACCAGCTCCGCAAAATCATTGGGCGAAAAGGGTGCCATTATAGGCCCAGAACGCGCCAGCTTGAAACGCGGATGACATATGGCAAAGCGAGCAATGACGGGGGGTTGATAGCGCTACAGGTCTATACAACCGAGGGAAGGGGGCTGCTTTGCAGCCCATCGCGACACAAGGCCGCTCCTACAGGGCCACACCGTGCTCAAAGCGTAGGGTGGGCCTGTGGGAGCTGGCTTGCCGGCGATAGGGCCGGTACAGCCGGCAAATTCAGCCGGCTGTATCACTCATCAATGGAACAGTACCGCCGTCTTCTGCAGGGTAATCCACACCCCCCAGGCCAACGGCACGACCACCACTGCCCAGGCCAGCAGCACCAGTGGCAGGCTACCCGGCGCGGCTTTCCACTCCAGCGAGCGTGCGCCATCGGCGCCCTTGTCATGGCTCAACGCCCGCTCGGCCGCCAGCTCGGCATCGCTCATGAAGTGCTTGTCGGCAACCGGCCGCACCAGCATGTTGCAGATAAAGCCCAGCACCAGCAGCCCGGCAAGGATATACAGCGTCATGTCATAGGCTGCCGCGCGTTCTACCCCGGCTGCCAACTGCGACTCGCGCAGGTAGGTGATCAGCACCGGCCCCAGCACCCCTGCAGCCGCCCAGGCGGTCAGCAGGCGCCCATGAATGGCACCGACCATCTGCGTACCGAACAGGTCGGCCAGGTACGCCGGCACCGTGGCGAAGCCACCGCCATACATCGACAGGATGATGCAGAACGCCGCCACGAACAGCGCCACATTGCCCAGGTGGCCCATGTTCGGCACCAGGCTGTACAAGCCCACGCCCAAGGCAAAGAAAGCGAAGTAGGTGTTCTTGCGCCCGATGTAGTCTGAGAACGATGCCCAGAAGAACCGGCCACCGATGTTGAACAGGCTCAGCAGGCCGGTGAAGCCGGCGGCGATCGCGGCGATCTGCGCCAGCTGCGCGGCGTTCAGCTCGCTGAAGGTGAGCTCGTTGCCCAGCAGCTTGCCAGCGAACACTTCCTGCAGCAGCGGCGAAGCCATGCCGATGATACCGATGCCGGCAGACACGTTCAGGCACAGCACCAGCCAGATCAGCGCAAATTGCGGGGTTTTCCACGCCACGCTGACGTGCACGTGGCGGTCGGTGACCATGGTGTTGCCGGCTTTTTTCAGCGGCGCAGTCCAGCCTTCAGGCTTCCAGCCGGTGGGCGGCACGCGGTAGGCCAGGGCGCCGGCAGTCATGAACACGAAGTAGATCGCCGCCATGGCAACGAAGCTCTGCCACACCCCCACTTCCTGCGCGTTGCCAAAGTGGCCCATCAGTGCGGTGGCCAGTGGCGCACCGACCATGGCGCCGCCGCCAAAGCCCATGATGGCCATGCCGGTAGCCATGCCGCGCTTGTCCGGGAACCATTTGATCAGGGTCGACACCGGCGAGATATACCCCAGCCCCAGGCCGATACCGCCGATCACCCCAGAACCCAGCCACATCAGCCACAGTTGGTGGGTTTTGACCCCAATGGCCGAAATCAGCATGCCGCCACACCAGCACAGCGCCGATACCAGGCCGGCCTTGCGTGGGCCGGCGTGCTCCAGCCAGCCACCCAGCACGGCCGCCGAGCAGCCCAGGAAGACGAAGAACAGGGTGTAGATCCAGCTCAGCATGGAAATCGGCCAGTCGCATTCGGCGCTGAACAGGCGGGCCACGAAGCCCATGTCGGCCGCGCACGCCACTGGGGCGGTGATACCCAGGGCTTGCGACAGTGGCAGCCAGAACACCGAGAAGCCATAGGCCATGCCGATACACAGGTGAATGGCCAGGGCAGCTGGCGGAACCAGCCAACGGTTGAAGCCCGGGCGGGCGATGATGCGCTCCTTCGACAGGAAGCCTGGCGTACTCGCCGGGGCGCCCGTCGTGACGGTACTGGTCATGAACGTGATCCTTTTCTTATAGGGTGAGGGCAGGCAAAGCGGCGCAAGGTTAGCAGGATCGAGTCGCGTGAAAGCAATCTGATATCGTGTTTTTTTTGCTTGGCTGAATCGATCATGTCCCCCTTTTGAAGCCGTACTACCGACTAAAAGCGTAGGAAATATCCTGCATCTCTGGTCGAATACGCAGGGATATCCATGGCGGCGCTATACTCAGCCGCTTGAATTTCAAAATCGGACTACAAGGATTCGCCCATGAAAGCGTTCGGCAAAATCCTGGGACTGGGGCTTCTCGGGTTGCTGCTGATCATCGTGGCGCTGGGCTTCGCCCTGACCCACCTATTCGATCCCAACGACTATAAAGACGAGATTCGCCAACTGGCGCGCGACAAGGCACATGTCGAACTGACCCTCAACGGTGATATCGGCTGGAGCCTGTTCCCATGGCTGGGCCTGGAGCTGCACGAGGCCAGCATCGCCACCCTGGCCAAACCCAAAGAGCCGTTCGCCGACCTGCAGATGCTCGGCTTGTCGGTACGGGTACTGCCGCTGCTGCGCCGCGAGGTGCAAATGAGCGACGTGCGCGTCGAGGGCCTGAACCTGACCCTGGCCCGTGACGAACAAGGCCATGGCAACTGGGAAGACATTGGCAAGCCGCTGCCTGCGCAGCCTGGCACTGCCACCGACGCGCCGGCCCAGGCCCCCTCCGAGCAGAAACCCGCGGCCGCCGACGGCAACGAACGCCCTGTCAAGCTGGACATCGACAGCCTGACCGTCAACAACGCCCGGGTGCAGTACACCGACGCCAAGACCGGCCAGAGCTACAGCGCTGAAAGCATCCAGCTGAGCACCGGCCCCGTGCATGAAGGCGCGAACATCCCGCTCAAGGCCAGTGCTTTTGTCAGTGCCAACCAGCCGAATATCAAAGCCCGCACCGAGCTGGCCGGCGAACTGCGTTTCGACCGCAAGCTCAAGCGCTACAACTTCGAGGACATGCGCCTGTCGGGCGAAACTTCGGGTGAACCGACCGGCGGCAAAACGGTGGCCTTCGTTGCCCAAGGCCAGCTGCTGGTCGACATGGCCGCCAATGTCGCCTCCTGGAACGGCCTGAAAGTCTCGGCCAACCAACTGCGCGCCCTGGGTGAACTGAACCTGCGCGACCTGGACAAGACCCCCCAGTTGAGCGGCGGCCTGTCCATTGCCCAGTTCGACCTGCGCACCTTCCTGGACGGCATCGGCCACCCGCTGCCGGCAACCAACGACCCGGCAGCCTTCGGCAAGCTGGAGCTGGTGACCCGCCTGCAAGGCACACCCAGCAGCCTGAGCCTGGATGACCTGGCGGTGAAGCTGGACGACAGCTCGTTCAGCGGCCGCGTCGCCATCGAAGACTTCGCCAAGCAAGCCCTGCGCCTGCAGCTGAAAGGCGACAGCTTCGACGCCGACCGCTACCTGCCAGCCAAGAGCGAACAAGCCAAAGGCGCCACGGCGGCGCGCCAGGCCGAGGTCAAGCAACAGGAAGCCAGCGCGGTTGCCGGTGCCGGCACCACACCGCTGCCCAACGCACCGACCCAGGTAGCCTGGAGCGATGACAAGCTGCTGCCGGTCGACCGCCTGCGTACGCTGGACCTGCAGGCCGAGCTGGCCTTTGGCTCGCTGACCCTCGACAAACTGCCGATCGTCGACGCCCAGCTCAAGGCCAGCGGCCAGGGCGGCCTGTTGACCCTGCAAACCCTGCGCGGCGGCCTGTACAACGGCACCTTCGACGCCAAGGGCACGGTCGATGTGCGCCCTGCCGTGCCACAGCTGGGGGTCAGCACCCGCATCCAACGGGTGCCGGTGGAGCACTTCATCAAGGCCGACGGCAAGGAGCAGGCACCACCGGTCAAGGGCCTGCTGACCCTGACCAGTGATCTGACCGCCACCGGCAACAGCCAGAAGGCACTGGTAGACACGCTCAATGGCAGTGCAAACTTCACCATCAACGACGGTGTGCTGGTCAATGCCAACCTTGAGCAGCAACTGTGCCAGGCCATCGCCACCCTCAACCGCAAAACCCTCACCGGTGAGCCACGCGGCAAGGACACCCCGTTCCAGGAACTGCGTGGCAGCCTGGTGGTGCGCAATGGCGTTGCCAGCAACCCGGACCTCAAGGCACGCATCCCGGGCCTGACCGTGAACGGCCATGGCGACCTCGACCTGCGTGTACTGGGTATGGACTACAACATCGGCGTGATCGTCGAAGGCGACCAGCGTGCCATGCCGGACCCGGCCTGCCAGGTCAACGAGCGCTATGTGGGGGTTGAAGTACCGCTGCATTGCCGCGGCCCGCTGGAGCTGGGCGCCAAGGCCTGCCGCCTGGACCAGAACGGCCTGGGCAAGGTCGCAGCCAAGCTGGCCGGTGACCGCCTCAAAGACAAGATCGACGAAAAACTCGATGAAAAACTCGGAGACAAAGTGAGCCCGGAATTGAAAGACGCGCTCAAGGGGCTGTTCAAGCGATGACCCCCGAGCAGTTCTCCAGCGCTGTGCTGGACTGGTACGACGAACACGGCCGCCACGACCTGCCCTGGCAACAGGGCATAACCCCGTACCGGGTGTGGGTGTCGGAAATCATGTTGCAGCAAACCCAGGTCAGCACCGTACTGAACTACTTCGACCGCTTCATGCAGGCGCTGCCGACCGTGCAGGCGCTGGCCGAAGCGCCCGAAGACGAAGTGCTGCACCTGTGGACCGGGCTGGGTTACTACACCCGCGCCCGCAACCTGCATAAAGCCGCGAAGATCGTCGTGGCGCAACATGGTGGCGAGTTCCCACGCAGTGTCGAGCAGCTCACCGAGCTGCCCGGTATCGGCCGCTCCACGGCCGGTGCCATCGCCAGCATCAGCATGGGCATTCGCGCGCCGATCCTCGACGGCAACGTCAAGCGCGTGCTGGCCCGCTTCACCGCCCAGGGCGGCTTCCCGGGCGAACCGAAGGTGGCCAACCAGCTGTGGGCCACGGCCGAGCGTTTTACCCCGCAGCAGCGCGCCAACCACTACACCCAGGCCATGATGGACATGGGTGCCACGCTGTGCACGCGCAGCAAGCCCAGCTGCCTGATCTGCCCGCTGCAACGTGGCTGCGAAGCCCACCTGCACGGTGAAGAAACTCGCTACCCCGAACCCAAACCGCGCAAGGCGCTGCCGCAGCGCCGCACGCTGATGCCACTGCTGGCCAACCACGAGGGCGCCATTCTGCTTTATCGGCGCCCGTCCAGCGGCCTGTGGGGTGGCTTGTGGAGCCTGCCAGAGCTGGACGACATCGCCCAACTCGACGACCTGGCCTACCAGCACGGTTTGCGCCTGGCCGGCAGCCAGGCCATGGATGGCCTGACCCACACCTTCAGCCACTTCCAGCTGGCGATCGAGCCCTGGCTGGTGCGTGTCGCGCCGCTTGGCGAGCACGTGGCCGAGGCTGACTGGCTCTGGTATAACCTCGCCACCCCGCCGCGCCTGGGCCTTGCCGCCCCGGTGAAAAAACTGCTTAAGCGCGCGGCCGACGAACTGATTGCAGGAGATGCCTGATGACCCGCACCGTGATGTGCCGCAAATACCAAGAAGAACTGCCAGGCCTGGAACGCCCGCCCTACCCCGGCGCCAAGGGCCAGGACATCTTCGAACACATCTCGCAGAAAGCCTGGGCCGACTGGCAGAAGCACCAGACCATGCTGATCAACGAGAAGCGCCTGAACATGATGAACGCCGAGGACCGCAAATTCCTCCAGGCTGAAATGGACAAGTTTTTCGCCGGTGAGGAATACGCCCAGGCGGAAGGCTACGTGCCACCCTCGGAATGACCCCACGAACCGTAAGCGACGGAATTAATTTAAAATTTTTTGAAAAAGTCGTTGACGGCCCGGGAGAAAATCTATTTAATTCACCTCGTCGCCCAGATAGCTCAGTCGGTAGAGCAGAGGATTGAAAATCCTCGTGTCGGCGGTTCGACTCCGTCTCTGGGCACCACCTTCAAGCTTCTGGTGGTTGCAAAGTTACCCGAAGCGACAACAAGAAACCCGCCTAGTGCGGGTTTTTTGTTGTCTGGCATTTCTCAGCCGCGGGGCCTCTTCGCTCTCCGGTGCTTGGGTTTCCTGGGCAACTGCGCTTCAATACGCGTACTTTCCAGACACACCCAAGGATTCAAGCCCTCATGGCCACCCCTACCAAGCAACAAAAACGCGCCAAGCGTGCCGCCAGCAAGGCCAAGCAGAACCGCATGGTACGCAGCGGGCAGGCGGTCAAGGCCAGTGCCGGTGACAGCGCCAGCGTCGAGCAGGTGTACAACAAGGCGATGGAGTCGGGCAGCTACGACGCCATGTTCACCAAAATGAAGGAAGCACAGGAGAGCGGCGGCCTGGTGCCGATGATTTCGGTATTCCTGGTAGACCCGCTTCTGGCGCTGGTGCTCAAGGGGCACAAGGAAGAACACGCCACCGACTATATCGTGCTGGTGTTCACCGCCTACCGCGCGTGGCTCGACGGCGCCGATGAAGAGGCGACCATGGCCTGGCTGGAGAGCGATGAGTTCCAGGCGGCCTATGTAGCGGCCTCCGAGCTGGTGGCCAAGCAGCAGCAAAAACAGTTTGGCTGACAGGGCCATGTAGCCTGTACCGGCCTCTTCGCGGGCTCGCCCGCTCCCACAGGTCAAGCACAAGCCCGAGGGCAACGCCGCCCCTGGTGGGAGCGGGCATGCCCGCGAAAGGGCCGGCCCAGGCAACAAACAAGGCCGCGCCCCCTCTCAGGACGCGGCCTTTTCAGTGCAGCCAGCGTGGATCAGTTATCCAGCGCCACCCGCCCGGCAGCTTCACGCTTGCGGTGCACCAGCAAGCCAGCCGCTACCACACCAATGCTCAGCAGCGCCGTTGCGATAATCTCGGCACGGTGGTCCTCGCGCAGGGCCATCACCACCAGAATCGCCACGATGAAGGCAATGGTCGCCCAGGTCAGGCCCGGGAACAGCCACATCTTGAAGGTGATCTTCTCACCACGGGCCTCACGCTGTGCGCGCATGCGCAGTTGCGACACGGCAATCACCAAGTACACCAGCAGCGCAATCGCACCCGAACTTGCCAGCAGGAACTCGAACACCTGGGCCGGGGCCACGAAGTTGGCGAACACGCACAGGAACGCTGCAGCCGTGGACAGCAATACCGCCACATGCGGCGTAGCGGCCTTGGTGGTGCGCTGGGCAACAGCCGGGGCATCACCGCGCTTGCTCAGCGAGAACAGCATGCGCGAAGAGGTGTACAGCGCCGAGTTCAGGCAACTGGTCACCGCAACCAGCACCACGATGTCGACGATCAACTTGGCATTCGGCACGCCGATGCGGCTGAGCACGGTCTGGTAGGAACCGGTTTCGGCCAGCGCCGGGTCGTTCCACGGCACCAGAGCCACCACCAGGAAGATCGAAACCAGGTAGAACAGGCAGATACGCCAGATCACCGAATTGGTCGCGCGGCTGATCTGCTTGCCTGGGTCTTTAGATTCGGCAGCGGCGATAGTGACGATTTCCGTACCCATGAACGAGAACATGGTGGTGAGCATGGCCGCCAGCACCGCACCCAGGCCGTTCGGCATGAAGCCTTGGGTATCGAACAGGTGGCTGGCACCGCTGACCTGGCTATTGGGCACAAAGCCGAACATGGCCGCGCAACCCACAGCAATGAAGCCGATGATGGCCAGCACTTTCAACAGGGCGAACCAGAACTCGAACTCACCGTAGTTCTTCACGCTGCATAGGTTGGTCAGGGTCAGCGCCAGGGTGATGACCAGGGAGAAGGCCCACAGGTCTACAGCCGGGAACCAGGCATGCAGAATGGCCGCAGCGGCGTTGGCCTCAAGCGGGATCACCAGCACCCAGAACCACCAGTACAACCAGCCGATGGTGAAGCCGGCCCAGCGCCCGATGGCACGGTCGGCATAAGTAGAGAACGAACCGGTGTCAGGCGAGGCGACTGCCATTTCGCCCAACATGCGCATTACCAGCACCACCAGCGTACCGGCGGCGGCATAGGCCAGCAGCACGGCCGGGCCGGCGGCCGCGATGGCGTGGCCAGAGCCTACGAACAGGCCGGCACCGATGACGCCAGCGATGGACAGCATGGTCACATGCCGTTGTTTGAGCCCCTGAGCGAGGTCATTGGTATTGTTACCGCTCATTGAAACTACCTTTGTAAGGAGTGGACCACTCCGACTGCGGTTACGGAGCGCGCCTGGGGTTGGACTAGGCGTCGCTGCAATCGGCGGTTTCCTGCTGGCAATAAGCGCGCCAGGTGCGCACTGCATTCGTCAGAATGCTCCCAGGGCCTTGCACGGCCTGGTTTGGAGGGCATTCGGCCAGGAAGTGACCAAAAGGCCGTTAATAAGGCAGATTACTGAAATACCCACTTACAAACGCACCAAAGGTGCCCCTCGGTAACACCCGTGCACCGCTGCAATGCAAAAAAGTGCAACCCACAGGTACAACCAGGAACGCCGGACAGGCCTTCGCGGTCAAACCCGCTGCTGCGAGGGGCGCGGAACCTGGAACGTCGGGTTTACTGGCGAATGGTCTAAAACCGCTTCCATGAGCTGCCCAAAGCTGGCACCATCGCGCCTTTTTTCATCAAGGCACTGGTGCTGGGCGACACCTTCGCAGACATCTGCGCGACGTTACGCTGTAGCGATGCGACAAACTGCCCCACCAGCGCCCACAGTCCCCGGCGACCCTGTTGGCCGTCATAATGCCGCTATGCTAGCTTGGCGCACGCCAGGAAGGCCGCCAACAGCTGGGAACGCACCCGTACACATGAGGACCGCACATGGCTCAGGCCACGCCCGCGCTGGAAATCCGCAATCTGCACAAACGCTACGGCGAGCAGGAAATTCTCAAGGGTATTTCGCTGACCGCTCGCGACGGTGACGTGATCTCCATCCTGGGGTCGTCAGGCTCCGGCAAGTCCACCCTGCTGCGCTGCATCAACCTGCTCGAAAACCCGCACCAGGGCGAAATCCTGGTCGCTGGCGAAAGCCTCAAGCTCAAGGCCGCCAAAAACGGCGACCTGATCGCCGCCGACAACCGCCAGATCAACCGCCTGCGCAGCGAAATCGGCTTTGTCTTCCAGAACTTCAACCTGTGGCCGCACATGTCGATCCTCGACAACATCATCGAGGCGCCACGCCGTGTACTCGGCCAAAGCAAGGCCGAGGCTGTAGAAGCCGCCGAAGCGCTGCTGAACAAGGTCGGCATATACGACAAACGCCACAGCTACCCCGCCCAGCTTTCCGGTGGCCAGCAACAGCGCGCCGCCATTGCCCGTACCCTGGCCATGAAGCCCAAGGTCATCCTGTTCGACGAGCCAACCTCGGCGCTCGATCCGGAAATGGTCCAGGAAGTGCTTAACGTTATCCGCGCACTGGCCGAAGAAGGCCGTACCATGCTGCTGGTGACGCACGAGATGAGCTTCGCCCGCCATGTGTCCAGTGAAGTCGTCTTCCTGCACCAGGGCCTGGTAGAAGAGCAGGGATCGCCGCAACAGGTCTTCGAAAACCCGACCTCGGCGCGTTGCAAGCAATTCATGTCCAGCCACCGCTAACGGAGCAATACATGCACACCTACAAGAAGTTTCTCCTGGCAGCTGCTGCCACGCTGGTGATGTCGGCGAACGCCATGGCCGCAGAAAAACTGCGCATGGGTATCGAAGCCGCCTACCCACCGTTCAACAACAAGGATGCCAGCGGTAATGTGGTCGGCTTCGACAAGGACATCGGCGACGCCCTGTGCGCCAAGATGAAGGTCGAGTGCTCGGTCGTGACCTCCGACTGGGACGGTATCATTCCGGCCCTGAACGCCAAGAAGTTCGACTTCCTGGTGTCGTCGTTGTCGATTACCGACGAGCGCAAGCAGGCTGTCGATTTCACCGACCCGTACTACTCCAACAAGCTGCAGTTCATCGCACCGAAGAACGTCGACTTCAAGACCGACAAGGCCTCGCTCAAGGGCAAGGTCATCGGCACCCAGCGCGCCACCCTGGCCGGCACCTACCTTGAAGACAACTACCCGGGCGTAGACGTCAAACTCTACGACACCCAGGAAAACGCCTACCTGGACCTGGTGTCCGGCCGCATCGACGGCATCCTGGCCGACAAGTACGTGCAGTACGAGTGGCTGAAAAGCAAAGACGGCTCCAACTTCGAGTTCAAGGGCGAGCCGGTGATGGACAGCGACAAGATCGGCATTGCCGTGCGCAAGGGTGACACCCAGCTGCGCGACAACCTGAACAAGGCCCTGGCAGAAATCAAGGCCGACGGCACGTACAAGAAGATCAACGACAAGTACTTCCCGTTCAGCATCGAATGATCCGCCCTGACCTGCGCGCCCCCGCGGCGCGCAAGTCCCTAGAATGACCTGCCCATGAATATCGACCTGCACGGATTCGGTCCGGCCATGATGGCCGGCACCCTGATGACCGTAAAACTGGCGCTATGCGCCTTGCTGCTGGGCCTGGTTTTGGGCCTGCTTGGCGCCCTGGCCAAGACCTCTTCGATCAAGCCGCTGCAATGGCTTGGCGGTTTCTACTCGACCCTGGTGCGCGGCGTGCCCGAGCTGCTGTGGGTACTGCTTATCTATTTCGGCACCGTCGGGCTTATGAACACCCTCGGCGAAGCCCTGAACATGCCCGGCCTTGAGCTCAGCGCCTTCGCTGCGGGGGTGATTGCCCTGGGCCTGTGCTTCGGCGCCTACGCCACCGAAGTGTTCCGCGGGGCGATCCTGGCGATCCCCAAGGGCCACCGTGAAGCCGGCCTGGCGCTGGGCCTGTCCAAAAGCCGCATCCTGTCGCGGATCATTCTGCCGCAGATGTGGCGCATCGCCCTGCCCGGCCTCGGCAACCTGTTCATGATCCTGATGAAAGACACCGCCCTGGTGTCGGTGATCGGCCTGGAAGAAATCATGCGCCACGCGCAAATCGGCGTGACCGTGACCAAGGCACCGTTCACCTTCTACATGGTCGCGGCCTGCATCTACCTGAGCTTGACGGTCATCGCCATGACTGGCATGTACTTCCTGGAAAAACGCGCCGCTCGCGGCTTTGCGAGGGCCGAATAATGAACTGGGAAGTCATCTTCAAATGGCTGCCACGCCTGGCTGAAGGCGCCGTGCTGACCCTGGAGCTGGTGGCCATTGCGGTGGTTGCCGGGTTGATCCTGGCCATCCCCCTGGGCATCGCCCGTTCCTCGCGCCACTGGTATGTGCGCGCAGTGCCGTTCAGCTATATCTTCTTCTTCCGTGGCACGCCGCTGCTGGTACAGCTGTTCCTGGTGTACTACGGCCTGGCGCAGTTCGATGCCGTGCGCTCCAGCGCGCTGTGGCCGTACCTGCGCGATCCGTTCTGGTGCACGGTGCTGACCATGACCCTGCACACGGCGGCCTATATTGCCGAGATCCTGCGTGGCGCCCTGCAATCGATACCCAAGGGCGAGATCGAGGCGGCACGGGCCCTGGGCATGTCGCGGGGCAAAACGCTGTTCTACATCATGCTGCCGCGCGCTGCGCGCATCGGCCTGCCGGCGTACAGCAACGAAGTGATCCTGATGCTCAAGGCCAGTGCCCTGGCCAGTACCGTGACCCTGCTGGAACTGACCGGCATGGCCCGCACCATCATCGCGCGCACCTACCTGCCAGTGGAGATATTCTTCGCGGCCGGGGTGTTCTACCTGGCGATCTCGTTCTTGCTGGTGCAGGGCTTCAAGCTGCTGGAGCGCTGGCTGCGCGTGGATGCCAGCCAGGGCCGCTGATCGCTCACTGACTGCTTCGCGGGCACGCCCGCTCCCACAAGGTATAGCGCCATATTCAAGGCTGGCGCTGTACTTGTGGGAGCGGGCGTGCCCGCGAAGGCCCTTAAAACCTACACACATCTACCCATGGCCAACTACCTCCACAGCGACCAGCTAAGCACCCGCTTCCAGGCCCTCGACCAGTTCCTGATCGAGCACCAACAGCTGTGGAAACCGCGCCCCTTCACCACCCTGCAACTGGACTGGGAAACCACCCACCCCGAGCTCGCCGCCCACTTGCGCAAGTCCTCTCTGGCAGATGCAGAACACCCCGACGCTGCCGATTTGTTGCCGGCCCCGTTCCCGCAACTGGCCCGGCAAGCCGAACAGCTATCCGCCCTGGGCAACCTCCCGGCAACCGACCTGCCCCCCGCCGCCCACCGCTTGGACGTAGCGGTCCCCGGCCGCAAGTGGCAGCAGATCGAAGCCTTCGCCAGCCACCTGGCCTTCCGCAACCAGCCCCGCCACTGGCTGGACTGGTGCTCGGGCAAAGGCCACCTCGGCCGCCGCCTGCTGCAACCTGGCCAGCAGCTGACCTGCCTGGAATACGATGCCGAACTGGTCGCCGCTGGCCATGCCGTGAGTGCGCACCATCACCTGCCAGCCGTGCACGTACACCAAGACGTGATGGCCGACGACAGCGCCCGCCATCTTGATGGTGCAAAAAGCGTGGTTGCCCTGCACGCCTGTGGCGACCTGCATGTACGCCTGTTGCAGCTGACCAGCCAGCTAGGCTGCCGGCAACTGGCCGTGGCGCCGTGCTGCTACAACCGGATCGCGCTGCAGCAGTACCAGGCGTTATCCACAGCCGCGCAAGCCTCCCGCCTGCAACTGTCGCTGGACGACCTTGCCCTGCCCCTGAGCGAAACCGTGACAGCCGGCGCCCGCGTGCGGCGCCAGCGCGACGCCTCCATGGCCCGCCGCCTCGGTTTCGACCTGCTGCAACGCCAGCAGCGGCAACATGACGAATACCTGCCCACACCTTCCCTGCCAGTGGCCTGGCTGGAGAAACCCTTCGAGCACTACTGCCGTGACCTGGCGCAGCTCAAAAGCCTGCCGCTAAGCGGCAACCCTGATTGGGCAGCGCTGGAAGCCGCAGGCTGGCAACGCCTGGCCGAGGTACGCAACCTGGAGCGGGTGCGTAACCTGTTCCGCCGGCCGTTGGAGCTGTGGCTGGTGCTTGATCGCGCCCTCTTCCTGAAAGAGCAGGGTTTCGACGTGCGGCTGGGGCTTTTCTGCGACTATCCACTGACCCCACGCAACCTGTTGATCCTCGCTGAACGCGACCGTTAGCCGCAGCACAACCTGTGGATAACTCTGTGAACAAGCTTGTGATTACCTGTTGGAGCCAAGCGCTATTTCAAACACCTGGCTTATTCCGCGGCGCTCCTGCAGCCCAGCAAAAACAGGCATTTGCGCAAAGACAGGCGGTGTAGCGATGCGGCATGGCTTTCGCTAAAGCTGCGAATGCCACTTGTGCATAAACATTTCTTGTGGTTAGCGCAGGGAGCGTTTGCGGGGCCCTAGTGCGCCTTGTTCTTGGCGATCTCGATATCGTTCATCAGCGCCTTGGCCATGTCGCACAGGTAATCGGCAGCACCCAGGAATTTATGGTCGTCTTCCATATCGCCCTCACGGACCAAGTGCTTGATGTAGCCCATCAGGATGGAGACATGCTCGTAGGCGGCATCGACCGGGATACCGGGCTCGACGCGGAGCAGATTGAGGGAGGGGTTGCCGGCGGGGAGGAAGGTTTCTACGCCTGCGGTGGTGATGGGGTCAGTAATTTCTTTCTTCATGGCAAAACCTTATTCGGGGAAAAGGGACTGCCAAAAATCTTTCTCACGGATTTCAGGTGGCAGCCGTACGCGGGGTGAGAAACCGGTCGAATAAGGAAGCCCGGCCAGACCGAAGTCTGCCCACGTACGGCCGCCATAAAGGGGTAGCGCATTATTCGAAGCAGGGTTCTCACACCCGGTCGCCTGAGCGACCCGGAAACGTTATCCGTGAGCCATTTCCCCGACAACAGCGATACTTCGGCGGCGCGCGTAGGATACGTCTGAAGCCTACAGATCCTGAAGCCTTCAGGTCCCAGGTTCAGAATTTTCGTACCTGCAGGCTAATCGATAAGTGTAGGAGCGGGTTCACCCGCGAAGAGGCCCTCCCAGGCAATCCCATGCTAAATCCACCTACATCGGTGTATCATCCGCGCCCCAAATCATTAAAAAGTGAATCGCGCGCTGCCCAGCGGCCCTGCGATCTTCTGGCATTGCGCCAGATTCGACATTGGACCCACCCCATGCCACTAACCAAGCCCCTCGCCCTGCTCAGCTTCGCCCTGGCCCTGACGGCCTGCTCCCAACACCCAGCGTCGCACCCCAGCGACAACCTGGGCTGGAACCACCCCGGCATGCAGCTGGGCGGTGACAACGGTCTGCCCATGCGCACCGAAAGCCCCTGCCGCAAGCGCGGCTGCGACAACGACAAGCTGTTTTTCAACCCAGGTAAAAGCGAGCCAAGCGTCACCACCCTGCACCGCGGCTGGTAAGAAATTTCTTCTTTTAGGTCGGTGACTTAGCTCTTTTACGAACAATCGCAACGAAGTGGTTTACAGGCGCCAACCGATCGCTATAATGACGCCCCATTGCCGGTATAGCTCAGATGGTAGAGCAACTGACTTGTAATCAGTAGGTCCCGGGTTCGATTCCTGGTGCCGGCACCATATAAATCAACGACTTAGGCTCACCGTGCGGTGGGCCTTTTTCGTTTTTGGGCCATTGCCTTCTGAATTTTCCCCGTTCGTTCCCCGTTTCCTCCCCTACCCCCTCCAGGAGCTACCCTCCCGAATGAGACTGCTCAGTGCTCAGTGCTCAGTGCTCAGTGCTCAGTGCTCAGTGCTCAGTGAAAGATGGTGGGCGCAGCTCAGCAGAAATATGGCGATGCGAGGGGGGTTGTGTATAGCCATTGTTTAAGCGATGCCCAGGGGGTTGTGTATAGCCGGCACCACCCCGCCGAAACAGTGGGGTGGCGCTTCACCGCCCAATGACCGTGAGTGCTCGCCGGCGGGTGTTGCGACGACAGCAACACCTTGTCCAGGCCATTACGGGGAATCCCGTAATTACAGCCCCATCTGCCTGATGATCCTGCGCGGCTCCACGCCGTCGCGTAGCGCCCTGCTGGCGTCCGTGGTCATCTGGTCGAGCGCCTTGCTCTCGAATGCCTCGGCCATGGCAGCGGCCTTCCTGACGATCAGTAGCGCCAGCTCTGGCGGAAATTGGATCGGCTCAGGCTCGGGAAGGTAGTCGCAGTCAATAACGGACATGGTGCGGCCCTCGATGTGATGGCGCTCAACGTGGCGAGCTGGGCACCGGATTATCTGATAACTACCCAGCATCCGGGTAGTTTGCACCAGGGCGGCCGGCCACCTGTTCCGGCCTGCTGTCAGGGTGATTCCCCACCACCAAACCGGCCAACTCTGGCCAGCAGCAGAGTTAAAGGGGGTCGCAGTTTGAATACCTCCATGTTCTCCGATCTGAAATCGGGAAACCTGCGAGCCTGGGTTCACGCCAGCCGTATGCCAGGTAACGATGCTGGCGTTACCGCCATCGCGGCGCGAGGCTGCCAATATCAGTCGAGACTGCTGGAATTGGTAGTTTCGCCAAGGCTGGCCAGCCCCAGGCGATGTCCCGAGCTTTCGGGGCATCTCCGTCTCGGAGATACCTTTGCCGCAAGGGCGTGGTGATCTCCACCATCCCTTAGCAGTGGTGGTGACCATGGCCCGCTGCGCAGGGGGTGGATTACTTTGGCCACCCCCTTTGCAGGCCCGGCATGTCAGGTTTTGTCAGGTTCTGAACCGCCCGATTTCTCTTGACGAGCACACTTGGAAATTCTTGACGGTCTCCGCTCCCACAGGTCAATCGGATACGGCGCCAGCCCTTGCACAGCAAGGCTTACAGCCAATTCTGCTCAAGCGCCAGCGGCTGAATCCGTAAAGGCCCTGTCAAGAATTCCGTCAAGGCCTGTCAAGAATTTCGCCGCCTCTGGCCATTCTGGACGAGTAGACGCCGGTCGATGGTGGCCAGCCTCCCGCGCATCAGGAAATTCACCGCTCCTACGGCATTACACCTGCTGGTGCTGGCGCTGATCCGTCCAGAGCCTGTCCAGAATTCGGGCTTCGGCATTAGACGGGACTGTCCGCGGCAGCCCATCACGCATTGGCCCAGGCCAGGCCCGGCAGGTGAGCCAGCGAATGGGGCCACAGACCACCGTCTATCGCCGTCTAGTGCCGGTCTAGTTCCCTCCAGCGATTCTGGACGAGCTTACGGCCGGAGCAGCCCGCCACCAGACTGGCAGTCCAGCCATCACGCGCCATAGCGCCAGCACTACCACGCAAAGCCTGCGCCGATCCGTCCAAAGCGGTCCAAAATCCGTCAGGGGTCTGTCAGGGGTACGACCCTCTACTTTGACGGCCTCCAGCACCGGGAAGACCTCAGACGCCCGGCCACAGGGGCCACTGCCATCTGCCCGGTCCGTGCTCCGTCAAAGCGTGGTCAAAGAGGCGCCCAGCACCACCGACAATGTGAGACGGCGCCGGCCACCAGCTTTACCTGCACGGCCTGGCGCAGGGCGTTAAACGCCCATGCCATGCTGGTTCCGTCTCATGCCTGTCTCATATGCGATTAAGGCTAGGCACAGAGCTCAGGCGGCGCATACACGCAAAAACAATATTCTTTGCACGAAATGCATGTTTTATGCGAAAAACTACAATATCATGAGAGCTCATCCATTTTCTTGCAGGTAGCTACATGGCTTTCAGAGCAGACGAAGCGGCACGCCTCCGGTATGAAGAGGCGTCGAGGTATCTGGTATCCAGGGAGATTTGCGTCAATCCGTATGAGGCGGCGCGTAGCCGGGAGAGGCTGGCGGAAATCGTTGATGAGTTAGGGCCTGTCATTGACGAATACCCCTCGTGGCACCCATTGGTATCCAACCACGAGTCATCCGATCGCCTATGGGCCAGGCGGCCAAGCGATCGGTGCGGTTATGCAGGGCTTGATCATAATGTCTATTTGGCTAATGGCTTCATCACTTGCCCGTACCGGGAGCCTCAGAAAGTCATTGATGCCGTGAACAAGCTGCCGCGACACCAAGCGGCTCTCATAAGAGCTGAACACCTTGACGTTCAGTTCTACCAGCCTAACGCCCACCCAGTATTGGTTAGGTGTGACTGGGGCATAGACCTTGAGAACGGCATGATTCCCCTGTCGGTTGCCATGCCACTGTTTCTGGAGAAAGAAGTCCCTACGTGGAGATCTTCGCAGGTGGCAGAAAACTGGGAGACCATGCGCCCGTACATCTTAGGCTCACCATATGGGCGCAGATCATCGCTTTTCGTAGGTCAGGAAACCGGCCAAGCGATGAAAAAGGTGTGGGAAGCTCTCGTCAGCTCAGGGATGTTCGGGCCAATCTACCAATGACCCACAATCAGGTTCGCTCCATGGGGCGAACCCGGTATGCGAACCATCCGCCCACGCTGGCCACACCTGCACACGGGAACCTGAGAAACCTGAGAAACCTGAGATCGGATCGGATGGTGCTGGACAGCGAGCATTGTGGTTTTCATGTGGCCATTCACTGCGGCATGGTGGTCACCGGAAACCGCAATACCCTGGAAACCAGAGTGGAAACCACCGCCTGACAACCTCAACATTTCTCAACAGGCAGGCCGCCAAGGTTCGCACGGAAGGTTCGCGCATAGGGGTTGCGAACTTGTAGTGCGAACCACCGGTGCGAACTGGTCCGCTAAACATTGTGGAATGCTTACGTGGCCGCAGACCAAACTCAAGCGGGATAGCTCGCATACACCTTCGTACCGACATAGCAGAAAAACGAAATCAGCATCGTGATGTTACGCATCCGGTACATCGTTTTCGTGCGAGCGGCCCAACGATCAGCAGGTTCTCTCGCAAGCATCCTTGAGGTGAGATCGTTTAGCATCCCCATCTCGATCCGGTGCAAATAGGTCGAGTTTGCATTTGTTGTGGTGATCGTAGCCTCGATGCGGAGAAACCCGAAAACGGCGCTCAGTGCCATTACGAGTAGCGTGACCAGGTACATCGTGGACACGTTGAGACCTAGAGGCCCAAAAGGCATCGTCTGAGCGAGGTACGCGCAAGCCGCCATCGAAGCGCCCAGAACAAACCGATCGAAGTTTGCAGTTTCGGTGCTCGCGCTTTGGTGAAGCTGAACACTCCTTTCATCCGAACTCATTTTTCAGCGTCCTTGACTGGTTACTGACGGTGATTACTTACGTGGCGATCATGCAGATCGTCGATCTAGTCTCGCTGAGACGGTTTGGTCTGTCTCGCGCCACGATTTCATGAGGTCGCATTTCGTGGCGCGGAATCAGTCACAGGCAGCTCTTCGTCGACTCCAGCGCCGTTGCTCTACCAGCACCAAAATCCATGTACCAGCGCTGGTAGAACTTCACATCGCTGCCGCTGGCGGACTTGGTGATCTGCAAAATCTCGTTGGTGCCCATATCGTCACCACTGAGCAGGCGGTAACCGCTTTCGGTTTCAGCCAACGTAGCCCCTGGGCGACTCTCCTGCCACTGAGGGAAGACGCACAGAGCGTATGCCTTGGGCTGCTTGGCTGTCTGAGCAGAATAGGTCGGGCCCTTCTGAACCAGTTCGCCGGGGGAATAACAGCCCGCGACACTGAGGGCAAGAGTTGCGATTATGGATAGGCCGGTAGAGCGCATGGTTCAGTCATCCGTTACTCAAGAAACGGAAAAGCTAACATGCGCCCGACCAAAGCCCAATCAGTGACGACGCTCTCCGAGCATCTCAGCGCCAGCGGCAACAGCGAACGAATGCCGCCAGCTCTCCACAACGTCGCCCTTGGCACTTGGAGACAGCCCCGTCAGGTAGACGACCGCAGGATGATGACCACCAACGGTGCTAATCAGATCTCGCGTACTCACGCCATGGTCGCTGCAGAAATCTGCAAAAGCTTGGTTCGCTGCGGCGATCTGATCAAGACATTCCAGCTTAGCGGGGCCATCCATAGCTGAGCTCGCGAAGTTCAATGCCAGGCCGCGCATCTCGCACTCGAAAAGCTGGGCCACACGACATAGCATTCTCGTCGTGTTGAGAAACTCCAGGCTTGCGACTTCCACATGCTCTGTGGGGCAGTTATCTATCAACTGGCGGACCTGGGCGTGATCTTTTTGAGCGATGGCCTTAATCGTGTGGGCGATCCTTTCACGTACGTTCATACCTTGTCCTCCGCAACAATTGAGGCCGAAATGATCGCTCCTCCCCAGCGACGTTCGCCGATGCAGATTGGTACGGGGTTACCGCTGGCGGTGGTGTTTTTAGCTGAGCCGAATGCATATGACGGCAGGTTTTCGGGGGCCCCACTCTGGGACAGCCCACCGGCTTGAGGACTTAGCATCTGGATTACGCCGCCGGCCGTAGACCCAATGCCCGCAGCAAGAAATGCCGCCTGAGATCCTGGTGCGACAAAAAAAGATGCGATGATGAGCACTACCCCAATGACGGTTTGCAGAACCCCTGCCCGTTTGCTGCCTTGAATCACGGGTAAGAACCACAGCTCCCGAGCGCCGCCCAGGTCTAGTTCATCCTGTCCGATATTTTTGCCGTTCTTGAATAACGCGAACCTAAGTCCTCGACTTTCAGCATCGGCCACGTCCTGTGCAAAGCCCGGATAGTTCACGTCAATAGCCTTGACCGCCTCCTTGGGGTCGCCCCGGTCCAGCAGGAAACTCTGTTCCTTGAAGTATTTTTTCCGGAGAAAGCCCCCGAGACGCACTTTCGTCCGGGGTGTGTAATGAGCTGCTGTAGCTGCCATGAGTAAACTCCTGGGTGCGCCGCTGGCGCTTGTTGTGGGCAGATGCCCGGTGGTGTGATCGATCGAGCTGGTCACCCGATCAAGTTGCAAAGAATTGCCTCTGACTCGGCCATGTCATCGCGCTGGCTGGCGACCAGGTAGCGGAACACAGCCAGACCCTCTGCCTTGTCTCGGGGCCGGATCTGCGCCAGCAGGCCGAACACAAACCAGTCCCGCGCCGTCGCCTCTGGAGGCCCGTCGCTGGCGTCCCGGTCCACGGCGTTGCGCAGCCGGTAGAGCTGGTCCCAGTAGCCCAGCTCGTACAGGCAATCCGCCAAGGTGTGGGGTAGCAGCTCAGGGTGGGCGTTGAACCGGGCGGCTACCTGGCCCTTGTCGAAGTCACCGAGGTGGCCGGTAGCCTCCAGCCCGCGTAACGCTGCGATACAGAACGATTCCGCCTCGGTGTCGGCCAGCAGGGCATCACCGAAGCGGGCGGCGCCTTCCAGACGTAGCCGGTGCTGCTCGATGGCCCGCGTGGCCAGCGCATCCAGGTCAGCGAATCCGAACGACGACATGGCGGCGAATGGGTGGCCAGGGTTTGTGGCCACCAGGTAATCCCGGTACCGCTTCTCCAGCACATCAAGCGACGTCATGATCTTCTTGGCGCCCTCCATGGCACGGTCGATCAGCGCAGCCTGGCCGGTGCCGATGATCGAGCGCAGCCAGAGCACCGCATCCACTTCCTTGTCGCCGGTGACGATCTCCTGCGGCGGCAGCTCGGGCACGCTCGGCAGGGTCTCGGTGCTGGCGCTGATCGGTGGCAGAGTGAACAGGGCGTGATGTTGCTCGTTGTCGCGGAAAGCCCCGGAGCGTGAAACCAAGGTCTTCACCGTTCCCAGCGGCAGGCCGGTGATCTCGGCCACCTCACGCAGCGAGTGACGGCGGCGCAGGTCCAGCACCTGCCGACGCTGCTCGTTTGAAACCCGCTGTTTCGTCTTCGCGGCTGAATCCGCCTGTTTCATTGCTGGCGCGGTCATGGCTCACACCACCCTCAGTTTCGGCGGCAGCTTCGGCCCGAACGGCGCCCCAGGTGCGAATGGGTCAGGCAGCACGCCATCGGGGCAGTCCCTGATGAAGTCCGCCATAGCCGCGTGGCAGGCGTTGAACAGCGGCGCGTCATTCCACTTCTGCGCCCGGCGTTCTGCGCTGTCCTCCAGCGCATGGGTGAACACCAGGCATTCCAAGCTGGTGGAGCCATCCCGCCTGGCTTGCTCGCGCTCCACGGTGTTCACGCTCAGCAGGTCGCACAGGCGCTCGAACCCCAGGGCCTGGGCCAGCCCGTCATGGTCGAACAAGAGCGATTGGCCGAAGCCCGCAAGCGCCACCAGCGCTTTGGCGCGCTCAACCGATCGGTGCGTCTGCGCCTGCTCCTCCAGATCGGCAATGGCCTGGCGGGTGAACGGCAGGAACGCTTTCAGCTTGCCCGCCTGGCGGCGCATGGCACGTCGCTCAGCGTGGATCGCATCGAGGTTGCGGCTGATGTTGCGGCAGATGCGCCGGGTGGTGATGAGTTGCGTGCTGGCGCTAATACCCGGCTTCGAGGCGATATCGCACAGGCGCATGGTCGGTGTGAGCGTCATGGGTGAGCCTCCATGGGCGTGGTGTCGTAGGCGGTGCGCAGCTCGGCGCCGACCAGGCAATGGCGACCACCAGGCGCATAGCAGCCCCGGCAGGTCATCACATGGCTGATGTACCGGTCGCGGGCCTGGCGCCATTCAGGCGTGGCATTGGCGGCGTTGGCGTATGGGCTGGGTGGCAATTGGGCAGGCTCGACCAGCACCAGGCGCGGACGATCCGGGGGGCGTTTCGCCATGGGTGGTTTGCCAGCACCAGCAACGTTCGGCGGCGTGTGATTGAGCAGGTCGGAAAGGAGGCTCATGGCGACACCTCACACGGATTCCCGTAACGCCCAAATGTGTCTGTGAAAAAAAATCGGGGGAACGGGGGAACGCGGGGAACACCCAGTGTTTCCGGGGCCTCCAGCGGGGGTACGTGTTCCCCACCCGAAAAACGGGGGAACAGTGATAACCAAACAGAAGGGTCAGAAATGGCGCTTATATTCAAAAACATGTTTGTGTTCCCCCTGTTCCCCAACACTTCAATAAGGGGGAACGGCTACAGGCCGCGTATTTGCTGGCTGTTCCCCCGTTCCCCCTGTTCCCCACGTTTTTAGGTTCCTGTGAATTCGGGCAATGGCGTTGGGTGGTAATGACGGTCATAGGCCACCGCCTTCGCTATCCATGGCGTCGGGGTCGATCACATACAGCCGGGCAGACCCACCAGCAGGCAGGCGGTACTTCTTGGTCCTACGGCTGTCCCGGTCGGTATCGTGCTTGGCGAGAGCGCCAGCGCCCTCCAGCGCCTTCACGACACGCGCCAGCCCGTGCCCATGGGCGGCCTCTGTCAGTGCGGACTTGTTGAACAGGTACAGGCGCTTGGTGCCCACCACCTCCCAGTACCCGGCGCGGTTGAACACCTTGGTGTCCGGCGTCTGGTCTTCCACGTCCGAGAACCGGCTGCTGCCGTGCTTGTCGATGAAGTCGAGGATGCCGGCCAGGATCTGGCGGTCTTCGGCATTGCCACCGCCCACCCGACTCAGCCACTCGCCGTACAGCAGTTGGCAGTCGGCAAGAGCGGTGCCCGGCGTCCAGGGCAACAGGTCGTAGGCAATGGCCATTTCGCCCGCCAGCGCGATCACCGCGAAGCGATCGGCGACCCGCCCGGCCTGGGCGTTGTCCTCGACGAATTGGGCGCGGGTACCGGCGAAGTCCTCAAGCAGACCGGGGCGGTCATCGCTGGCCAGCAGCTTCTCCACGAATGCCGGCCCGATGTGCCCGTGGTTCGCTCCCACGGCCACAGTGAGCTGGCGGTGGAAGTCGGCGCCTTCCAGGCCGTGCAATTCATCGAAGGCGCGGTGCGTGCGGGTACCGGCGTTCACGTCGACCATGCGCAGCTCAGCGCCAGCATGGGCGGCGTTACCGCTGATGGCCGCGTGCTCGGATAGGGAGCGCTCGCCGCTGGAAAGCGCCAGCAGGCGCCAGCTTAGTTTGCCGCGGGCCTCCCGGTCACGGGTCATGGTGCCCTTGCCCTGGCCGTTGGCGAGCGAGTAGGCCATCTCCTGTACGCGCTTGGGGTCGGCCCGCTTGATCTCGTCCAGGGGCAGCATGGTGTCGTTACGGCTGGACGCCTCGATCTCCAAACCGCCCTTGGTCATGTCCCACGATGCGGCGAAGATGCCGGGATCGCCCCATACGGACGAGCCGATCAGTTGCGCCAACGACTTGCCGCTGGAGCTGTCGCCCACCAGGTGAACACCGCCACCCAGCACACCCACCAGGCTCAGCAGCGGGCCAGCGAGGGCGCAGCCGATGGCCAAGGTCAGTACCGGGTTACCCTCGCACTTGGCCGCCACCTCGGCCTTCCAGCCGTCGAGGCTGCCGCGCACGCTGAATAGGTTCTGCCCCTTGGCGCTGGCCTGATAGCGCACCTTGTCGCTGCCGATGGTGCGCCCAGGCAGCACGAACGCGCCCGACTCATGCCAGCCGGGGCGGCAGGTGGTGGCGAACACTTCTGCAGGGCGCTGGTCCAGCAGGTACTCCATGAACTGGCCGCGCTTCTTCAAGGCGATGATGACGCCCATGCCGAACAGCGTCCGCCTGGCGTCCTCGCCGCTCCCGCCGAACACCTCCATGGGAATGATCCATTCCTTGGGGCCGCTGTCGGTGAGCAGGCGCAGAAACCGGCCTTCGCTGCCGTCATCGCTGTTGGTGGTGCGAGCGGCGACGGTCACGGGCGTGGCGATCCACTCGTCAGTGATCGGGCGGTCGGCCTTATCGTCGTCGCTGTCATCGTCGCCGGCGCTGCGCTTGAACCCGTGCCAGTACACGCCGGGCTTGAGCCTGCGGCCCTTCTCATTGGTTACCCAGTGCTCGTATACGCCCCAGCACGGACGATCAGGCTCGACCTTGGGCGCTTCGGGGCGCAGGTTGATGACGTTGGTATCAGGCGGGCGCATGGCGGCACCTCCAGGCGGCGAGGTCGTTGAAGTCGGAAAGGGTCAGCGGTGCGTCGGCTGGCCACTCGGGGAAGGTCACCAGGCCGCCACATGCGGCTGCGGCGTCATGAGCGGCTGTGCGCCCCGGGTTGCCCTTGCCTTCGGCCTCGGTTTCGCGGTCGTCGTCGCCGGCGATGATGATTTCGGTGCCAAGGTGGTCGGCCCGTAGCGCCAGCGCCACCGCTTTCAGGTTCCCGGCGTTCATCGCGCAGGCGACCGTGTAGCCGCTCTGGTGGAGCGTGGCACCCGTCGCCCAGCCTTCGCAGATGCATAGAGGCTTGCCCGGCGTGATGCGCCCCAGCGGTGAATAGGCGCCCTTGATCCGCCCGCCATACAGAAAGCGCTTGGCGCCGTCCGGGGCGATCCGTTGCAGGTTCACCAGCACACCACCGGCGTATAGAGGGATCAGCAGGTCGTCACCACGCTGGCGCAAGCCGTGGGCACGAATGCACTTGGCGACCAGGTAGGGGTGGGCCGGGTCAGCCCGGCGAGCGTCACGCCACCAACGCTGCGCCAGACCGGCCGCTCTGAGCTGGCGCCGCTGACGTTCGGCCTCCCGCTGGCGCCGAGCCTGCTCGATGCGCTGGCGCACCTGCTCGGCTTCGCGGGCGTCGACCGGCTCACGGCTACACCAGGTGCTGGTGCCGCCTGTCTTCCAGCTCCCGAACGCGCCCGAGGCAATGCCATCAGCAAACAGGCAGTACCAGCCATTGAGCGTGCCGGGCTTGTCGCCGGGGACGTGGAAACGGTGAATTTCGCCATCGTCCAAGGGCAGCCAATCGAGCGGACCATAGGCAGACTGGAGCACATCACGGAAAAGGATCGTCGCGTCGGTCATGCGGCCCCCTGTGGCGGCGTGAATCGCTTGGCCAGCCTTTCCAGTTGGTTGGTCAGCCGCTCCAACTCGGGGCAGTGACGGCCTGCGTCACCCTCGGCAATGCGCAGTTCCAGAAAGCCCACCAGGGTTTCCACCAGCAGCGCATAGCTGGCGCTGTCGATGTAGGAGCCAGCAGTCGGCGGACCGCCGGCACCCTTGCGGCGAATCGGCGTGACCTTACTCATGGCTCACCCCCATGGCGCCAGCGAAAGTCCGGCAGACCTGGCCGTTGTTCACCGCGTGCCAGTAGGTCAGCTCGTCCAACGACTCAACGAGGCAGGCCGTCACCGCCGCATCAGCGCTACGCAAAACTACGCGCCCGCACTCGGCGTCGGCCTGGCTCAGGAAAGGCCCAAGCAAGGCCCGTTCGACCTTCGGATGGCTCACGTAAAACAGCTCGATGGCTTTCTTCTGGCAAGCCGATCCCCTCAGCGCAGCGAGGCGCTGTTGAAAACTGGTCATTTTTAACCCCTCAGTCTGGAGTCGCGGCGATAAACGCGGCGGTGGTTTCGGGTGTGTTCAATCAGCGCTGGGGAGACGTGCGGCCCGACGAATGCGGCCAGTTCCTCAGTTTTCAGCATCGAGGCAGGCACATAGGCGTACTGGCCGACCGGCAATGCCCTGGGCTTTCTGCGCTTACGGGGTAGGTGCCTTTGCAACAGATCCAAGTCATCGGCCATTGCCTCCTGCATGCGCTTACCCGTCTCGCTCAGCGGCAGCGGCTCGCCGGGCCGCACCTGCTCCCACGCATAACGGTCTGCCAGCATCTCGTTCACGCGGTACATCACCTTGTGGCACTGGTCACCTACCACCTGATCGGGCGCGAGGATCAAGTCCCAGAGCGAGAAGTTGTCGAGGTGGTGGCCAATCTCGTGGTGCAAGACGAATGGATAAATCTCGCTGTCATCCAGCGCCGACCAGTCGATTTCCGGACGAGTAGCGCTGCGGAAACGGCCCGCATTGATGCTGGTAGCCAGTTTGATAGCAACCCGCTCGTCACGCTGGGCTTGATCGCTCAATGCGTCACGAACGATTGGCTGCGCCCAGCAGCTGTATTCGCCCCAGATGCCACCAAGCTCAGTGAAGGTGGCGATCGTCAAAGCCAGGCCGCTCTCCTTGGCCAGCTCCGCGAAACAACGATATTGAGTGCGGGTGATGCGCAGAGTGGTATCAGTCTTCACAGATCACCCCCTTGCTCATCAATCATGCCGTCCAGCATTTCGGCCCAGGCCATGGCGGTGTGCTGCGCCATCACAGCGGTGACGCGAGCGACAATGACAGGCGTGGCCGGGGAGGCGATCAACGCCAATGCCATGCTCAGCAGCACCAGCACGCCCTGTACGTCGCGCAGATCGTCTTGAGTGTCGTCGGGCACGTGAATAACGGAGGTCATACAAGGCCTCCATCAGCAGCGGGCTGGCCAACGACACCATGCGAGGCGCCGAGATGGCGGTGGCGCCAGCAGTAGTTGCCGCTGAACGATTGGATCTGCTCAAGATGCCTAGCAATGTCACTGGCCATTTTATTTTCATAGCCGCCCATAGCCGGAATCACGAACGTCAGCAGTATTTCTTCCAGCTTGCGATGTTCCTCCCTGGCGTAATTCATTTGGGACATTTCGAGGGCATCTAACACCGCCTCGGGCAGCACCTCGCCTTCAAGGATCGCAACACTTGGGAGACGGTTCATTGGGCGCCTCCTACTTGGGCTACGGCCTTGAAATGCTCCACCAGCGCAGTGCCTGGGCGCGGCTGGCGCTGGCATTTCTCCAGCGCGGCGGAGACTTCATCCGAGACGCGCAAAGCATGATCCAGGCCCGCCAAAGAACCGCGGCAACGTCCTTGGATGCTGATCGATGCGGACGGGAAATCAGCGCCCACGATGGCCGCGATATCCGTAGCAATGCCGCACCCGATCACCGGGGGAATGCGGAACACTTCTTGGCCTGGCATGGTGATCACGACCTGAGATTGGATGAAGCCCTGTACAGCCTCGGCGGGCTGCTGAACGCAAGTCACTGGGCACCGCCTTGCCCTTCCAGGGCGCGGGCGATTTCGGCGTGATGGTTGTAGCGGGCGAGACGGACAGACAGGGAAGAGTTTGCGCGAAGTGCGGCCAGGGCCAGGCGCCGGTGGGCGTATGCGCGGATTTTGGACGGACTGAGGGCGTGCATGGGTCGAGCTCCTTGATTTGAGGAGCTGCCACTGATCGTCGCCAAACGATTTAGGGTGGCAGCTGTACGCAGGTTGGCGAACCGGGAATCAAGGAACCCGGCAGACCCGAAGGTCTCCCGCGCACAGCCGCCATAACACGGGACTGCGGGCACAAAAAAAGCGCCTGCAATCGTGATAGGGGCGCTTATGCGCCTTGATTTCGTCGGGTCGCCAAACCCGGTCACTGAATTTGCAGCGACCGGCGAACCATACCGAGCATCACGATTGCCTGCAACCAGAAATATCGACCGAACGTCGCTGTTCTTGAGCGCCAGCGTCATTGGCCACCCCCTTCCAGATCGAGCGGGAGCTTCAGTTGCTCCCGCAAGTGAGCGACGTGCTGATACGCGCCTGGCTTGTCGTAGCGCCAGTGGGCCAAGCGACGGCCGCAATCGCTGGCCTGCTGTTGGCGAGCCTCCAGTGCCTGGCGGGCATACCCATACCGGGCTTCGCGGAATGCCATGATGAGGTCGGCTTTCAGACCAACCACGCGGTCACTGTTGCGCGACAGCGCCAGCAGGAAGAACGCTTGATCCTCATTCAGCAGGGCGAAGCGTTCCGGCCTACCCCCAGTAGTCCCAGCCAAGGGTTTCTCCGTTTGAAACGGAACAACCCCGAACTCCTCGAACTTGGCCAGGTAGCGCTCGATCAGCGCCATGGAGTTTTTGTGCTTGTTCTCCAACTGTTCAGCCAGCAGGCGGCTATCTACGCGTGGCTCACCGTTGTACTGGGTCAGAGTAATGGGTGGCTTCTCGTTGGCAGGCTCTGCCGGTGGCATGGTCGTCTTTTTCATGCCGCCACCCGCTGGCGCTGCTTCAATGGCGAACACAGCATCTCCAGCACCGCGCTGGCGCGGCGGCGTTCGCCGGCAGGAAGGGTGTACCGGGTCACGGTGCAAGGCTCGCCCCAGTGATTCGGCACGCGCTCAAGCTGGCGCTGGAACTTCAGGCCGTAGCCGTTGGCCAAGCTGCTGATGGTCGAGTGCAAGCAGTGGTCGCCCAGGCGCTCGGCCTCGAAGCGGATCAGGCTACCGCTATTCAACATGTGCTCCAGCACCCGGGCGATCTTGCTCGGTGGCTTGATGGTGGCCATATCGCCTTGCGACTGGCTGCGTTTCTCTTCGGAGATCGTGGCCTTCTTCATTTAGGCCACCTCGCTTTCGGAGCTGGCGCCTGGGTTGACCACTACAACACCCCAGGCAATCCAGGCACTGAGCACCAAAACTTTTAAGGGTACAGGAAGGGATAGAACCGCTTTTTCCAGGCCAGCCGATCCCCGCCCCGCAGTCACGCAGAGTTGATTGTTCATCATGGGTTAGGCCTCCTGGCTACGCAGGAAAGACTCCACAGACTCGGGCTCCCAACGAACAGAGCGACCGAAACGGATAGGGGTAGGGAAACCGGGAGTTTTGGACCAGCGCCACCAGGTGGAGCGGCTGACTTGGTATTTGGCGCAGAGCTGGGCTGCGGTAGCGCGAGTGCCGGGGATCGGCAGGCGAGGTGTGTCGGCGTTGCTGGTGGCAATTTGAGCCATGATCGATTTCTCCTGATGGGGAAAAACCGAGAGGATCGACCTGCGAGTCATCGGAAAACATGCACCTGTATAGAGCCCCAGTGTTGCGCAATATTCCCGTTGGTACTACAGTCCGCCCGTGACTCAGTTAGGCGCAATGCGCCTAACTGAGTCACATAGAAGCCCTGGAAACGCTTCTCCCCTCGGGGTTGTGTACTAGCCAAGCTGGTATGCAAAGGACGGTGGAACGTCCTTACCCGTATAGACCCCCGGTAGTGGAATACCGGGGGTTTTTCTTTGGCTGCAATTCCAGCATTCGACGGCCAGCATCCGTGATCGATTATTTATCAGTCGAGAGCTGAACGTCTCAGGCGTGATCGCATAGTAGCGTCAAGATTTAGGGGTAGCAACCGGGAAAATGCGAGATGCCTGTGGATAATTTTCCTGTTCCTAAAATTTGCGTCTCACGCAACTAAAGCCCCATATGTCTCACCATGTCCCACCAAATACCACTGAATCCCTCCTGAGCACTCTGGAGCACCCTGGAGCACTCAGATCCCACGAACGTTCAGGGGGACCATCGTCAGCGGCAACCATTCGTCAGAAAGCCTGAAACCCCCAGTTTTACTGGGCCCTGAGCAGGACCTTTTGAGGGCCTCATGCGGGACTGCGTAGAAAATCCCGCCAGCTAGGCCAGATCCCATTGACGGTACGAAAACCGATTTCCTTGTTCCACTGGAAGAATGAAATAGACTCCGCGCCACAAAAACGTGAATTACGATTTCGTGGCGCGCACGCTCTTTTCCCACATACAGAACTGCCCAGCCGGCAAGTAACAACGCTGCGTATTACTCTACGCTGCTTATTTACCGTTATTCGCTGTTATTCCCTGTTATGCACTGTTTCTAGCTAGTTTCGGCAGGGTTTGCGGAAGTGAAAATGGCGGCAGGCCTCGCCCATCGGGGAATCGTAGGCGGACTGGGATCGAAGGGACTCATGGGCCAGGTGACTGCCAGGCCGAGCAGTGCCGATGCGCTCGGTAGATAGAAGATGGCGGAGTGAGGGTGCTCGGTTTTAGCGGCTAAATTTGACCCGCTGGCCTTGGGCCTTAGGGCGTCGATCCCGCTGCCTTCTTTTTCCGGCGCGAAATTGAAAGCACATTGCCATCACTCTCCTTAACTTCTCCTAGGGCAACTGCCAATCCATGTTCAAACAGCTCCATAGCCCGGCGCTTCTCTGGCAATGCGGCCTCTGGGTTGTTCCGGTAGTGCTTCGATACCACTCCCGTCTGGCCATGCGCCTGCAAAAGGTCCGACAGCCGATCATCGATGCCCCGCCTCTGCATTAGCTGGGTGCAAGTACGGCGCAGGTCCCTTGGCGAAAAGGACGGTATCCGCACTCCGTCAACCGCGGCGTGCTTGGAATCCATCCAGTCAGCTATTGCATGAGTCGGGCTACTGATAACGAATGGCTGCTTACCATGGGTTGTCCAAGGCCACTGATGGTCGCCGCTGATCTCACGCACGCGCAGCATGAGGGAAATGGCCCGATCTGAGAGGGGGACAAGATGCGGTCGACTCATGGTCTGCCCACCCCTGCCTTTCCGATGAACCAGCAGGACTGTACCTGCCTCTAGGTCGTAGTCAGCCCAGGTGGTGTCGATGATGTTCTTGATACGTTGGCCGCCAGTGGCGATCACGAACTTGAACAGCAGCGCCATCACGGGACCGACGCCCTCTGTACTCTCAATCGTCTGCCAAAAGTGCCTCAGCTCCGCATCCGACAGCGCTCGCTCGACAGGGGCCGAAACCTTCTCGACCCTCACCATCGCGGCCGGATTGATTTCCAGGCTGTACACCTTCGCATTGGCGCGCCCTACGACGCTCTCCACTGTTAAGCCATGATTGAAGGCAGCGACCAGAAACGAACGCATTCGGTCGGCCTGAACCTTGGAGCCACGCTCCCAGATCGGATTGAGGATGCTCAAAATATGCTCTGACCGAATGTCCCGGGCCTTCATTTGCATGATCTCGGGATGAGGCGTCTCCAAGTTGGCCTTGAATAAGCGCTCAAGCTCTTTTACAACGCCTGGAGTCGCTTTGGCGCGACGTGACTCGACGTAATCCAGGAACAGATCATGGAAGCTGCCGCGGGCTGCGTCTATTTCGGCCAGGCGTATGCGCTCCCGCCTCTCCGCCTCCGCCAATGCCTCCGCGTTCTCACGCTCGATTTCAGCCGCAGCCTTCTGAGCGGCAACGCAATCCAGATACTTGGCTAGGCCGCCCACAGCTGATGCCTCAACCGAAATACGCATTGCCTCGGTACGGATGCTATCCAGGGTCTGCTCACCTGTGCCAACACGCGGCTTCTTGGAAAGTATCCCCAGAGCCAGCCGCTTGTCGCTGTCGGGTGTGCGCTCTCGGTAATAGGCCTGGATTGCGCCTGACGCTTTGCGCTCAAGCAGCAGGGTGCCCTTTCCACGCGAGCCCACCGGTTCCGACTGTCTCGTTTTGACCGCGTAGGCCTCCATTTCAGTCATGCGCGTGCGCTTAGCCATTTTTCCCCGTTTCCTCCACGTTTTCCCCGTTCGCTCCCCGTTTCTCATGCAAAGGTACGCTATCGGGTGAAACATAGAAAGACAACGATCAGGCTGAAAGCCTCATAAAACCTAGATGCGGCGATATTTCCTACAACTCAGTGACCACTCAAAAAGCCTCAGAGCAAACGGCTTGTAATCAGTAGGTCCCGGGTTCGATTCCTGGTGCCGGCACCATACGCAGTACTCAAAAGGCTCACCGCAAGGTGGGCCTTTTTTGTTTCCAGCCCACGCCCCAGAGCGCCGCTCAACTCGCTTGATGCAGGAGCAACTGTCTTTCTCAAAATTTGAAAAGCCTGTGCGATTCATTGTGGGAGCGGGCTTGCCCGCGAAGCAGGCGACGCGGCGTCTGGCACCCTCTCCGCCGGTGCTAGCGGGCCGCTCCTTCGGGCGGTGTGTATCGGGCGGTGCCGAGCCGCAGATATGTGCCCACCACCCACCAATGTAGGACCCTTGCCTCGCGATGGGCTGCGCAGCATCCCCAGCAATCTCAAGTGGCGCATTCTCTGACCATCAAGAAAAGTCCCCACACACAAACGCTTTGACTTGCCCATCGAGCCCACCTAAGATTTTATCGTAAATTTTAGATATTTCTGCTGAGGCAAGCCCATGCCGCTTCAATTCCACGAAAGCCCCTTCCACGCCACCCACGATGCAGAAACGGCCAGCAAAATGGCCTTAAAAATGGACCTTTCCATCTTCATTACCGACTGCATCAAAAAAATGGGCCTCAAACAACACGAGGCGGCCGCCAGGCTGAACGTAACCCAGTCCCGGGTATCCGAGTTGGCTAATGGCAAAATCGAGAAATTCACTTTGGACGCCATGATGGACATGCTGGACAAGCTTGGCTTTCGCACAAGCCTGAACCTTCCCACAGACGATGGCAGTTCACCTCCCCAGATCGTGATCACTCAAGCGCCGGGCGGCTAAATCCTGTACCCCATCTTGCGCAACTCGTGCTTGAGCTCCTTCATACGCTCTTGGGCGACCTGCATCGCGTGCCGGTCGGACCTGTTGGTCGTTTTTACGAACGAATGCAGCACGACGACCATGTCCGCGAACTTGGCCACATACACGCATCGGAATGCCGGGCTGCCGTTTATGATGAGCTCGATCGCCCCCGCCCCTACTGATTCCGTCAATGACTTGAACGGCCGAACAGGGTCCTGGCCATACTGAATGCGCCGCAGGTCCTTGCCGAAATCGTCCTGAACGTCCTTGGGCAGTTCTTTGTACTCACGCTCCGCGGCTGCACTTACAAAGGCAAATTTTTTCAATGGTCTACCCACGGCGAGATAGTGAGTTTGGGGGGCGGCATCGTTGCCAGAGGGAGGGGAATTTAGCGCAGTCGCTTGCAGTTGGTGGGAATAGAAATGTTGCGCGGTTTAAGCTTGAAATATCGTGTTGCGTCCCACCTGCTGAAACGAGTTCGATCTGTAACTCGGCAACTTGAGGTGGCCTGAATGTGGCGTTCGTACAGGATGCCAAACTGTGAAAACGATTTCCGCGAACCGGGTGAATGCGGCATACGGGGCGATGGACTACGACACCTAAGTGGATATCTGCGGCCACGGGTTCCGAGCCATGGCGTGCAGTGCGCTGGTCGAGTCCGGGCTGTGGGAGAAGGCTATCGAACGGCAGATGAGCCACAAGGAACGCAACAACGTGCGCGCCGCCTATACCCACAAGGTCGAGTTCCTCGAAAAGCGCCGGATGATCATGACCTGGTGGAGCCGGTTTCTGGGGGCGAACCGCGAGGACCATGTGACGCCGCATGAGTTTGCCAAGCAGACAGGCGAGAACGTCACGAGTAAAACTCAAAATCCCCAACCTTCACGCACCATAATGAGAGACGCAAAGATCTCTCGTTACCTTAAACGGACGGCTATATATCAAACGATAGCTTTAGAGATATTTCGATTAACCACTACAAATAAATCATAGATTTTCAATGGCATATATTAATATTCGACTCCTGGTGCCGCACCATACGCAGTACTCAAAAGGCTCACCGCAAGGTGGGCCTTTTTTGTTTCCAGCCCACGCCCCAGAGCCCCGCTCAACTCGCTTGATGCAGGAGCAACTGTCTTTCTCAAAATTTGAAAAGCCTGTGCGATTTATTGTGGGAGCGGGCTTGCCCGCGAAGCAGGCGACGCGGTGTCTGGCACCGGCTGCGCCGGTGTTCGCGGGCACGCCCGCTCCCACAGGAACCGTGTAATCGTCGAGTCCTGCATTTTGGCTGTTGATCTACGCCCTCTTCGGCTGAGGCAACACCAGATCCAGCCAAGGCTCGCCATTCCTGAGCATGGCATTTAGTCGCACCAGGAAGATCCGCATGCAGGCCACGATAGCGACCTTGGCAAGCCGGGCTTCAAGCCGCCCCCCCTGAAATAGAGCGTTTGCCTACGGATTTTCCTCTGTCGTGGTTGAAGCTCTCATAGAACGATACATAACTGCTTGATTTAGCAGGGCCCTTGTGGGAGCGGGCGCGCCCGCGAACACCGGCGTAGCCGGTGCCAGCCACAGCGTTGGATTCTTCGCGGGCACGCCCGCTCCCACACCGGCCGCGTCGCGCTTACGAATTGAGTTCTCTGCGCGACAGCGCAACTCGTAGGGCTGCGACGCAAGGCCGCCCCTGCATGTCAGAAGGCAGTGCTTACCGTCAGCGACAGGTTGCGCGGGTCACCGTAGATGCCGCCGGCATAGAACCCGTACTGGGTGTAGTAGTGCTTGTCGAACAGGTTGTTGGCGTTGAGGGTAACGCTGGTGGCATCGGTCACCTGATACTTGGCCATGGCGTTCCAGATGGCATAACCCGACCAGTTCACATCGGTTGCACCGCTGCTCACGCCGTTGACCGGCTGGCCTGCAGGGCTGGAAATAGCGCGGATGTTGCTCTGCGCTGTTACACCGGCACCTACGGTCAAGCGGTCGAGCGGGCCGCTCAGGCGGTAGGTGGTGGAGGCTTTGAACAGGTGCGACGGGTCGCTGCGGCCGTCGCTGTCGACACGGCGGAAGTGCAGGTAGGTGTAGCCGGCGTACACGTTCCATTCAGGCGTCAACGCGCCTGCCACTTCCAGGTCGATACCGTCGGTTTCCACACCCGAGCCGGCCTTATAGGCGCTGGCACCGGTCGGGGTGGTCAGGTCGCCATCGAGCACGGCTTTGTT
The DNA here is from genome assembly GCF_007633355.1 of Pseudomonas sp. BJP69. Taxonomy (NCBI): domain Bacteria; kingdom Pseudomonadati; phylum Pseudomonadota; class Gammaproteobacteria; order Pseudomonadales; family Pseudomonadaceae; genus Pseudomonas; species Pseudomonas sp. BJP69. Next base: position 262,530 of record NZ_CP041933.1, on the reverse strand, counting down.
TTCCTGCTTGGTGCGGAAGTACGCTGCCGAGGCGTTCAGGCGGCCGTCGAACCATTCACCCTTGATACCCGTTTCATAGCTTTGCCCACGAATCGGCTCGACTTTGCTGCCGCTCACGGTTTCCGATGTTTGCGGGGTGAAGATGTCGGTGTAGCTGGCGTACAGCGAGTAGGTGTCGTTGAGGTCGTACACCGCGCCCAGGTATGGGGTGACGATGCCGTTCTCTTCCTGGCTGCTGCGCTCGCCGGCCACGCTACGGGTCACCGACGCGTAGTTGCTGGTGCGCACGCCGACAATCACCGACAGCGGGTCGGTAATGCTCAGGCGGGTAGCGGCGTACATGCCCTGCAAGCGCGTGGTGGTCTTGCTGTGCAGGCCGGTGCGCGAGGCGATGAGGCCGTAGTCGTCATCCACGCCGTTGTGCCAGTCGGTGACCGGGAAACCGTTGTTGGCGCGGAACTGGCACCCCAACGCCGGTGCACTGGCCATGCCGTCGCCCACCATGGTGCAGGTGTACTGCGGCGACCAACCCACGGTGCGGCTGTCGTTATAGCCCACCATGGCCTGGTGGGTGCGGCCGAACAGCTGGAATGGGCCAGACAGGTCGATCTGCGCCGATTGCTGGGTGGTGTCGGTGGAGCTGTGCAGGCCGTTCAGTACGGCGCCGCTGCCATCCTGGTCCCAGTAGCCGCCATAGGTGCCGCGCCCTGCCGAGTTGACCTTGGCCAAACCGCGGTGGTTGAGGGCTTCGGTGGTGGCCTGGGAGGCCTTCAGGTCCAGCGTCCAGTCGTTGTCGAAGCGGTGCTGCAACGAGCCGAAAGCGGTGCGGGTGGTGTACTCGCCAAAGCTCCAGCTAGGCACCACGTTGGTGCTGCGTGGCAGGTCGGTCTTGCTGCCGTCGCGGTACCACAGCGGAATGTTCGCGCCCCAGCCGCCACCCACCACCTTGTTGTATTCGTACTGGTAGCCGGCACCGAGGGTGGTGGCGTCGTCCAGGTCAAATTCGAAATTGGCCAGCGCCGCGCGGGAGCGGTCGGACTGGTTGTCGCGGAACGAGTTGGCGTCCTGCTGGGTCATCACGAAACGCGAGCGCAGGCGCCCGTCCTCGGACAGCGGCAGGTTGAGGTCGGCACCCAGGCGGCGTTTGTCCCAGCTGCCGTAGGTGGCGTAGGCGCTACCGCCAAAGGTCTTGGTCGGCGCCTTGCGGATCAGGTTGACGGTGGCCGAAGGGTCACCGGTGCCGCCAAGCAGGCCGTTGGCCCCGCGCACGATGTCGATGCGCTCGTACAGGTCCATGTTCAGGGCATTGCCGCTGCCGCTGAAGTCAGAACCGCCTTGGGTCTGCAGGCCATCGACCTTCCAGTTGCTGATCGAATAGCCACGGGCGCGGTAATCGGTACGCCCGCCCACTTCGGACTTGTTGGCCGTTACCCCTGGGGTGGTTTCCAGGGCCTGTTCGATGGTGTGGATGCCACGGTCTTCCATCTGCTGGCGGGTGATGGTGGTGACTGACTGCGGGGTCTGCCGTGGCGTCAGGTTCAGGCCGGTGGAGCTGCGGGTGCTCTCGACGGTGTAACCCAGCTGGCCTGCAGCGTCGGCGGGCAGCAGCGCGCTGTCTTCGATTTGCGTGGCGTCCAGCTCCAGGGGTTGGCTGTCGGCGGCCATGGCACCACCACTGATGGCCACGGCAATGCAGAAGGCCAGCGGCTTGAGGCGGTTGCCGTTTGCAAGGGTGGGGGTGAGCGCGTTCGGAATGCTGTAGGGATTCATTTGGGAAGGCTTCGTATTTGCAGATGATTTTTTGTTAGGATTCTAGGGATCGGCCCTCCCGGCGCCAGACCCGACATGTACGGGGATGTAATTGAATGTAATGAGCGCCCCTGGGCCTCACCCGACAGGTGTTTTCCGCATGAGCACGACCCTGCTGGTCGTCGACGATGACGACGAGATCCGCGAACTTCTTTGTGATTACCTGGCCGACGCCGGTTACAACGTGCTGGAGGCGGCCGACGGCGAGCAGATGCGCGCGCAAATGGCCAGGCACACGGTGGATCTGGTGGTACTCGACTTGATGCTGCCGGGCGAAGACGGGCTCAGCCTTTGTCGCCAATTGCAGGCCACGCCCGGGCTGGCGGTGATCATGCTGTCGGCCAAAGGCAGCACGCTGGACCGCATCATCGGCCTGGAGGTGGGTGCCGACGATTACCTGGCCAAACCCTTCGAGCCACGCGAGCTGATTGCCCGGATCAAGGCGGTGCTGCGTCGCCCGCAACGCCTGGAAACCCAGGCGCAGGGCACTGCAGGGGCCGACGCACAACTGTTCGCCGGCTTCCGCCTGGAGCACGTCAAGCGCCTGCTCACGCGCCCCGATGGCCAGACCCTGCCCCTGCCACGCTCCGACTACCGGGTGCTGCGCGAGTTGCTGGAGGCCAACAACCGCGTGGTCTCCCGCGACCAGCTGACGCGCAGCGCATTTGGCCGCGACCACATGCCTGATGACCGCTCGGTGGACATGTGCGTCAGCCGCCTGCGCCAGCACCTGCGGCGCGCACCGGACGGGGCCGCGCAAATCCTCACCATCCGCAACGAAGGCTACTTGCTGACCATGGGCCAGCACCAGGCCGATGCCTGAGGTGCGCTGGCTTCGCCGGCTGTGGCCGCGCACCCTGTTCGGCCAGCTATTGCTGATCATGGTCAGCGGCACGCTGGTGGTGCAGCTGATGTCGAGCAGCATCTGGTTCGATGTGCGCTTCGCCCAGGTGTTCGAAGCCCCCGTGCGGCTGATCGCCGCGCGCAGTGCGCCCCTGATCGCCCGGGCCGACTGCCACGATGCCGCCCTGCCAGTGCCGGCTCATTACCAGGTGCGCTGTGCCGAGCACCTGCCCGAGCCAACGCATGATCAGCGCCGTGAGCGCCGGCGGGTCGAATTGCTGCTGCGCCAGGCCCTCAAGTACGAGCTGGGGCATGCTCAGGCGGTACGCCTGATGAATGTGCAACTGACCGACGCGTCGGGCCAACCGATAGTCTGGCGCAGCCTGTTCGGTTTGCGCACGGCCCAAGCCCATATGCAGTTTGCGGTGCCATTGGCCGATGGGCACTGGCTTATCATCGAGGGCCAGGAGCTGCAGGGCTGGAGCGGCGAGTCGGCCTGGGTGCTGATCAGCGATTACCTGTTGCGGGTGTATGCCCTGCGCATTGTCGCGGTGCTGCTGGTCTGCCTGATTGCCGTGCGCCTGTGCCTGCGCCCGTTGCAGCGCCTGGCCGATGCTGCCCGTGGCCTGGGCACCAATCTTGAGCAGCCGCCCTTGGTACTGGATGGCCCGCAGGAAGTACGCCAGGCTGCCCAGGCGTTCAACGCCATGCAGCAGCGCCTGATTGCCATGGTCAACGACAAGGCATACTTCCTCGCCGCTGTGTCCCATGACCTGCGCACCCCGTTGACCCGCATGCGCCTGCGCCTGGAGCGCTTGCCGGACGATGAACACCACCAGCGCCTGCGGCAGAACATCAGGCAGATGGACGACATGATCGGCCAGGTGCTCGACTACCTGCGCGCCGGGGAACAGCAGAACTTGCAGCAGGTGGACCTGGACCGACTGGTGGCACGCCTGTGCGCCGACCTGGCGACCGAAAAAGAGCCATTGCCAGTGCATGGCCAGGCAGGCGGCGTGCGTGTGGATGCGTTGCTGTTGCAGCGTTGCCTGCAGAACCTGCTGGTCAATGCACTGCGTTATGCCAAGGAGGTTTCGGTCACACTGGAACGGGCGAACAGCGGGGTGCTGATCCATATCGACGACCGTGGCCCGGGGATTGCGCCGGGGCTGCTGGCGACCATTACCGACCCGTTCGTACGCGGCGAAGGGTCGCGCAACCAGTCCTCCGGGGGATACGGGTTGGGGTTGAGCATTGCGCAACGCATCGCTGGCAGCCATGGCGGTGAGCTGCTGCTGATGAACCGCGAAGGGGGTGGATTGCGGGTTAGCGTGTTGCTACCGGGTTGAGCCGAATCCCGAGGGGGCGTGGCAGCTCGTTTTTTGGGGTTGGGGCGCAGATCGCCGGGGCCGCGATACGGCCCTTTTGCGACACAAGGCCGTTCCCACAAGGGGCCCGGTTCGGGGCATGCCTGTAGGAGCGGCCTTGCGTCGCGATGGGCTGCAAAGCAGCCCCCAGCACCCTCAGCTCAGCATCAGAAGATGCTGATCGGGTACTCGACGAATACGCGTACTTCGTTGCCATCGTCGTTGTAGCCGTTCTGCTGTACGGCGTTGTTGGTACGCACGAACGAGCTACGCAACTTGATGGACAGGTCTTTGGCCGGGCCGTCCTGCACCACGTAACGGACCTGGTTGAAGATCTCGCGTTCCTTGCCTTCGCCGAAGCCCTGCGGGTTGGCGTTGTTGCGGGTGTTGATGTTGTCACCCACTACGTAGGCCAGCTTGTAGGTCAGGCCAGGGATGCCGTAGGCACCGAAGTCCAGACCGTAGCCCAGCTGCCAGGAACGCTCGTCCTCGGCGTTGAAGTCGGACCAGTACGAGTTGGCCAGGTAGATGGTCGAACCACCGTCACCCACGCCGCCCTGGTTTTGGTACCAGCCGTAGTTGTAGCCGGTGCTGCCAGTGCTGCGCTGGTGGGCGAGAGTGAACGAGTGCGCACCATACGCGTAGGTGGCCGCCAGGCTCCAGATGGTGTTGGAGTCGCCGTTCAGGCCGGCGGCCTTGACGTACTTGTTGTTGATGTCCGACTTGTAGCCGTTGAAGTCCAGGGTCAGGGACTGGTCGCTGGCGATCGGGAAGACGTAGTTCAAGCCCAGGTAGTGCTTGCGCATCACGTCTTCGTTGTCTGCGGTGTACAGCGAGCCGGTGAAGTTGTCGCTGAACTTGTAGCTACCACCCAGCACGTTGATCGACTTCAGGCCACCACCATCACGACGCTCGGCGCTTTTGCGCGCTTCCTGGGTGAAGCGGCCGGCGTTCAGCTCCAGGCCCTTGATTTCCTTGGAGGTGATCAGGGTGCCGGTGAAGCTTTCTGGCAGCAGACGTGCGTCGTCGTACTGCAGCACTGGCAGTGCTGGCATCTGGTCACCGTACTTGAGCACGGTATTGGAAATGCGGAACTTCACGGCTGCGCCACCACGCGCCAGGTTGTGCGGCGAGCTGGCGTTGCCGTCGGCGTTGGTGGTTTCGTGCGGCTTGAAGAAGTCGACACCCGCGCCACCGTTATGGCCTTTGCCGCCATCGAGGCGCAGGGCATACAGACCGAATGCGTCGACGCCGACACCGACAGTGCCTTGGGTGAAACCGGAGGAGAAGTTGCCGATAACTGCCTGGCCCCATTCGATCTGGTCGTCGGTGCCGTGCTTCTTGTCACGGTTGATATAAGCGTTGCGCAGAAGGACGTTGGCGTGGCTGTCCTCGATGAAGCCCTTGCTCTCGGCCTGATCATTGGCCTGTGCCTGGGTCGCGGCGATCATCGCCAGGGCGACCAGGCTGATCCTGGTTTTCAACATGTTATTTTCCTTATCGCTTAATCAAAAACGCGCTGCAATACAACGCCAGGAACCAACGCCCCTTACGTAGGTTCGACGCTATGCGGATCCAGACTTGAAGGCCGGCCGGCAATTGCACGGGCGGCCTCTGGCAGCAGCATGGCCAACGGAAGTGGCCAGCAGGCGTTGGGCCGAATCCTAGCCGTGTGCGATTACAAATGTCAAAAAGTCGTGAAATGCAGGTTGATATAACCAAGATCATCCCGTGATACGAGGCATTTCAATGCATGTCGGCGCTGTAGGCGGGGATTTTATCTTTTTGTCAGAAACGGCATCTTGACTGCTCCGACAATTTACCGGGTGCGTGCGGGGAGGGGCGTGTGGCAGGTACCGGCCTCTTCGCGGCTATCGCCGCCAAGAGGTCGGCACAGCTGTAGTCGATTAGTGCCACACCGCCATCAGCGCCTGCATTTCAGCATCGCTGAGCAAACCTTGCGGGTAGCGTCCGGCAAGCAGACGTCGTGGGTCGGTCGTCCTGACCCTGATGCTTCCATGGTGTTTCAACCACGCCGCGACCCGCTTGAGCGATGGGTGACCAACTGCCGATGGGCGCAAAGCCGACTCACTTGCTGCGTTCATGTCTACACGTACTCCCTAACCCGTGAGCGGCTAATCTACGTAGGTAATGTTACAGCTCGGATAACCTGGCAGACCCAAGCTATCTCCTTGAAAAACAATACAAAACCTATGCCAAACCAGCCGCCGGGCGTCGTGCGAAAAAAAGGCCCGTCTACTGACGGGCCTCTTTGTCACCGGGCTGGCACTCAGCGCGTCACCGGTGCCGGCTGCTGCTGGGTCAGGCAGTGGATGTTGCCACCGCCCAACAGCAGCTCGCGCCCGGGAATCATCACCACTTCGTGGTCGGGGAATATCCGCGCAAGGATCGCTCTGGCTTCGGCATCTGCCGGGTCATCGAAGCTTGGCGCAATAATGCCGCCGTTGACGATCAGGAAGTTCACGTAGGAGCCGGCCAGGCGCACCGATGGGTCACGCTCCTGGCTGCCGGCAACGTGGTCGACACCGGCACATTCTTCAGCCGTGGCGTACAGCGGCCCGGGGATGGGCATTTTGTGCACGATTAGTGCTCGGCCCTTGGCGTCACGGGTGTTCTGCAACACCTCCATGGCGGCATGGCAACGGGCGTAATTGGGGTCGTTGGAATCATCGGTCCAGGCCAGTAACACTTCGCCCGGGCGCACGTAACAGCAGAAGTTGTCGACGTGGCCGTCGGTTTCATCGTTGTACAGGCCATCGGGCAACCACACCACGGTATCCACCGCCAGGTGGTCGCGCAGCACCGCTTCGATCTGCTCGCGGGTCAGGTGCGGGTTGCGGTTGCGGTTGAGCAGGCATTCCTCGGTGGTGATCAGCGTGCCTTCACCGTCCACGTGGATCGAGCCGCCCTCGAGCACGAAGCCTTCGGTGTGGTAGCGCTGGCAGCGCTCCATTTCCAGCACCTTGGCCGCCAGCTCCTCGTCGCGGTTCCATGGAGCATACAGGCCACCATCGAAGCCGCCCCAGGCGTTGAAGCCCCAGTCCACACCGCGCACCTCGCCTTGGTCGTTGATGACGAAGGTCGGGCCGGTGTCACGCACCCAGGCGTCGTCGTTGCTGATTTCGACCACCCGAATGTTCGGCTGGTCGAGCTGGCGACGCGCGTTCTCGTACTGGCCAGCGGAAACCGCCACGGTAACCGGCTCAAAACGGGCAATGGCCTTGGCCAGGGCTACATGGGCTGCCTGCGCCGGTTTGCCGCCCAGGCGCCAGTTGTCCGAACGCTCCGGCCAAACCATCCATACCTGGGTTTGCGGGGCCCACTCGGCGGGCATGTGGAAACCATCGGCACGTGGCGTGGAGTTGAGGGTTTTCATGGTTGACCTCTGTGATGGCCCTGGGCCGGATTGCGGTGAGACGTTGATCTATTTATAACCGATACATATCGATATTTAAAGCCTTATACGTCGGATTTTAAGGAGAACCTTCATCCTAATATCGATAGAAATCGAATTTAATGCGTGTTCGCCCGCTAGCACCCGTCGCTTGGCCGCCTACCCTGGCCATATCGTACGCATCCTGTCACTGCTGCATGCGGAAATTTCCAGGAAGGGCGACTAGGGTCAATAGTTAACGAACGGCAAGCGAACCGCCATGAACATCATCCCGACTGAAATCCCCGATGTACTGATCATCGAGCCCACGGTTTACGGTGACAGCCGTGGCTTTTTCTTCGAAGCGTTCAACGCCCGCGAGTTCGCAAGGCAGACCGGGGTGAATGTCGAATTCGTCCAGGATAACCACTCGAGCTCGGTCAAGGGCGTGCTCCGCGGGCTGCATTTTCAGGTGGAGAACACCCAGGGCAAGTTGGTGCGCGTGGTTCAGGGCGAAATCCGCGATGTCGCCTTGGATGTGCGCAAAAGCTCGCCAACCTTCGGCCAGTGGGTCGCGGTGGATCTGTCCGCAGCCAACCATCGCCAGTTGTGGATACCGGCAGGCTTCGCCCACGGCTTTGCGGTGCTGAGCGAGTCGGCCGAGTTCCTCTACAAGACCACCGATTACTACAACCCCGGCGCCGACCGCTGCATCCGCTGGGACGATCCGCACTTGGCCATCGACTGGGGGCTGCAGCAACCACCGCTGCTGTCAGACAAGGACAAGCTTGGCCGGGCATGGGCAGAGGCGGAACTGCTGCCGTAACTAGCGCATAATTGCGCCAGACCTTTCTGGCGCATTTACGTGATGATTGCTAACCCCACGCCTCCACGCCGTCCCCGCTGGCGCAGCCTGGCCTTGCTGGCCCTGTGCCTGGCGCCGTTACTGTGGCCCTTGCACCACCTGGCCGAACGTTACTACCAGCAGGAATTGGCCTCGCAGAACCGCCAGACCCTGGACCTGTACGTGGCCAACCTGCTCGGCACCCTGCACCGCTACGAAACCTTGCCGCAGATCCTCGGCGACCTGCCGGCACTGCGCAGCGTACTGGCCGACCCCTTCCGCCTGGAGGCGGTGACCAACGCCAACCGCCTGCTCAAGGGCATCGTGCAGCAGACCGGCGCCGAGGTGATGTACCTGATGGACGTCAGCGGCAACACCCTGGCGGCCTCCAACTGGGACAAGCACGACAGCTTCGTGGGCCGCAACTTCGCCTTCCGCCCGTACTTCAACGAAGCCATGGCGGGCCACCTGGGCCGCTTCTTCGGCCAGGGCACAACGTCGGCCAAACGCGGCTACTTCTTTGCCGCCGCCGTGCGTGATCGCGAGCGCATCGTGGGCGTGCTGGTGGTCAAGGTCGACCTCGACCACACCGAAACCCTGTGGGGCCGCACGCCGGAGCAGCTGTTGCTGACCGATCACAATGGCGTGGTCATCCTCACTTCGCGGCCCGATTGGCGCTTCCGTGCCACCCGCGCACTGAGCGATGCCGAGCGCCAGGCCATCATCGCCATCCAGCCCTACCCTACCCAGGCACCGCAACCGCTGGTGCTCGCCCCGGACGCCTGGATCACCCAGACCCGCGACATCAAGGAGACCGGCTGGCAAGTCAGCATCCTCGCCCCGCGCATGCTGGTAGACCGTTCGGTGCAAACCGTAATGGCCATTGGCGCCGGCACCCTGCTAGTAGCAATGCTGCTGGCCGGGCTGGTGATGCAACGGCGCCGCCACTACATCGACCGCATCGACTTCGAAGCCCGCGCCCGTCAGGAGCTGGAAAAGCGCGTAGCCGAACGCACCGCCGACCTCGAGGGCCTCAACACCCGCCTCAAGCGCGCCGTACTGGAGCGCGAAAATGCCCAGCAAGAGGCGGTGCGCGCCCAGGACGAGCTGGTGCAGGCCGGCAAGCTGTCGGTGCTTGGCACCATGTCGGCCAGTATCAGCCACGAACTCAACCAGCCGCTGGCGGCGATTCGCAGCTACGCAGAAAATGCCGAGATCCTGCTCGACCACCAACGCACCGAGGACGCCCGCGGCAACCTCAAGCTGATTGGCGAGCTGACCGGGCGCATGGCGTCGATCATCGCCCACTTGCGGGCTTTCGCCCGCCGTGATCGGCACGCCCCGGAAAGCGTGGCCCTGCAGCCAGCCCTGGACGATGCCCTGGCGCTGCTGGCCAAGCGCCGCCGGGCAATGGCCGTGGAGCTGATCCGCGACCTGCCGGAAGCCACCTTGTGGGTACAGGCCGGTGAAACCCGCCTGCGCCAGGTGCTGGGCAACCTGCTGGCCAATGCCCTGGACGCCCTGACCGAAAAAGCCAACCCGCGCCGCCTGTGGCTAAGTGCCGAACAGCGTGATGACTGCGTCTACCTGTACATCCGCGACAATGGCCCCGGCTTCAGCCGCCAGGCCCTGGAGCATGCCAAGGAGCCGTTCTTCACCACCAAGACCCGCACCCAGGGCCTGGGCCTGGGGTTGGCCATCTGCGAAAGCCTGATGCGCGCCCTGGGGGGTGAACTGCTGCTGGCCAACCACCCGGAAGGTGGTGCTCTGCTGACCCTGCAGCTACGCAAGGCTGCGCCTGGCGCGACCTTGCCCAATTCGGAGGACCCCTCGGCATGACCCCCGAGACACAGATCGACAGCCAAGCCCAGGTCATCCTGGTCGACGATGACCCACACCTGCGCCAGGCCCTGAGCCAGACCTTGGACCTGGCCGGGCTGAAAGTGGTCGCGCTGGGCGATGCCCAAGGCCTGGCTGAGCGTATCGAGAGCGACTGGCCCGGCGTGGTGGTCAGCGACATCCGCATGCCCGGCATCGATGGCCTGCAGCTGCTGGAGCAACTGCACGGCCGCGACAGCGAACTGCCCGTGCTGTTGATTACCGGCCATGGGGATGTGCCCCTGGCGGTACAGGCAATGCGCGCCGGTGCCTATGACTTTCTGGAAAAGCCTTTCGCCAGCGACGCCCTGCTCGACAGCGTGCGCCGTGCCTTGGCCCTGCGCCGCCTGGTGCTGGACAACCGCAGCCTGCGCCTGGCGCTGAGCGACCGCCAGCAACTGGCCACGCGCCTGGTCGGCCATTCGCCGGCCATGCAGCGCCTGCGCGAGCAGATCGGCGCCTTGGCCGCAACCCGCGCCGATGTGCTGATCCTGGGTGAAACCGGTGCCGGCAAGGAGGTGGTCGCCCGTGCGCTGCATGACCTGTCCAGCCGCCGTGATGGGCCGTTCGTGGCGATCAACGCCGGGGCACTGGCCGAATCGGTGGTCGAAAGCGAACTGTTCGGCCATGAGCCCGGGGCGTTCACCGGGGCGCAAAAACGGCGCATCGGCAAATTCGAGTTCGCCAACGGCGGCACGCTGTTCCTCGACGAAATCGAGAGTATGAGCCTGGACGTGCAGGTCAAGCTGCTGCGCATGTTGCAGGAGCGGGTGGTGGAACGCCTGGGCGGCAACCAGTTGATCCCGCTGGATATCCGCATTATCGCCGCCACCAAGGAAGACCTGCGCCAGGCCGCCGACCAAGGCCGCTTCCGTGCCGACCTGTACTACCGGCTGAACGTAGCGCCACTGCGTATCCCGCCGCTGCGGGACCGCGGCGACGACATCCTGGTGCTGTTCCAGCATTTTGCCGACGCTGCCAGCCAGCGCCACAGCCTGGCGCCACACGCCTTGCTGCCGGCGCAGCGGGCGATGCTGCTGCGCCACACCTGGCCAGGTAACGTGCGTGAATTGCAGAACGCCGCCGAGCGTTTCGCCCTGGGCCTTGAACTGGCGCTGGATGGCCAGCTGCCAGCGGCTGCGGCTGCGGCGCCTTCGGTGTTGAGTGGCAACCTGAGCGAACAGGTAGAGCAATTCGAGCGCTCGCTGATCGCCGCCGAGCTGGCCCAGCCCCACAGCTCCATGCGCAGCCTGGCAGAGGCGCTGGGCATCCCCCGCAAAACCTTGCACGACAAGCTGCGCAAGCATGGCTTGAGCTTCGAGGGCGGTAGCGGCGGGCACGACGACCATGAGGACAACCGTTGATGAGCACCGATAGCCAGTACCTGCAGTCCGTACTGCATGGCGACATCCCGCTGACCCGCGAAATGGGCCTGGAGGTCATTGATTGGCAACACCACACCCTGCGCCTGCAATTGCCGCTGGCGGCCAACGTCAACCACAAGAGCACCATGTTCGGCGGCAGCCTGTACTGTGCAGCGGTGCTGGTGGGCTGGGGCTGGTTGCACATGCGGCTGCGCGAACTGGGGATAGATGACGGGCATATCGTCATCCAGGAAGGGCAAATCAGTTACCCGCTGCCGGTTACCGGGGCGGCAATAGCCCGTTGCCCGGCGCCGGAAGAGAAAGCCTGGGAACGCTTCCTCAACATGTACCAGCGTCGTGGCCGGGCGCGGTTGACGCTGCAGACCACGGTAAGCAATACCGGGACTGATGAGCCGGCCGTCACCTTCAGCGGCCAGTACGTGCTGCACCGCTAAGAACGAAGGCTGTCGCGCCCCCTGTAGGAGCGGCCTTGTGTCGCGATGGGCTGCAAAGCAGCCCCAGGGTTTGGGCATGGTGCACAAATTGCCGGGGCTGCTTTGCAGCCCATCGCGACACAAGGCCGCTCCTACAAGGCCAGGCCCGCTAGATCAGCTCAAGAAAGGCCTGGCGCCACGCTGCCTTGGCCGGCAACGCCAGGAAGTACGGGTTGAGCAAAGACTCGCGCGCCGGGTAACGGAACGGCAAACCGTCCAGCCCGATCACTTCACCACCCGCCCCTTCCACCACACCCTGGGCCGCCGCCGTATCCCACTGCGAAGTCGGCGCCAGGCGTGGATAACAATCGGCGCTGCCCTCAGCCAACAGGCAGAACTTCAACGAGCTACCAATGTTGGCCAGCTCCAGTTCACCCACTGCCGCACCCAGGCCCGCCAACAATGCTTCCTGTTCGGGGCTGGAGTGCCGGCGGCTGGCAACCACGGTAAACCGCTCACCCACTGGCGGAGCGTTGCGCACCTGGATCGGCCGGGCCGCCTCACCCCCGTCTGCCCGCCAAGCCCCCAATTCGCGGCCCCCAAAGTAGCAGCGGCCATTCGTGGGCATCGATACCACGCCAAACACCACCTCGCCTTTTTCGATCAAGGCGATATTGACTGTGAATTCCTCGCTGCCGGCAATGAATTCCTTGGTGCCATCCAGCGGGTCCACCAGCCACCAGCGGCTCCAGCCCTGGCGCTCGGCCAGCGCAATGTTGCAGTCCTCTTCGGACAACACCGGAATCTGCGGCGCCAGCGCCAGCAGGCCATCGGCAATCACCCGGTGCGCTGCCAGGTCGGCGGCAGTCACCGGCGAATCATCGGCCTTGTTGGTCACTGCCACATCGGCACGCCAGAACGGCAGGATCGCCTCGCCCGCAGTCAACGCCAACTTGACCACTTCACGCATCAGTTGATTGTCGTTCATGGCGCCAGCAGCCCCCGCTGAATCATCAGGTCACGCGCCAGGTACAGGGCCGCCAGGGCGCGGCCTTCGGTGAACTGCGGGTGCATGGCCAAGGCCGACAGCTCGCGCAGGTTGACCTTGTCGACCCGCATCGGCTCCGGCTCATCGCCCTCAAGGCGCTCTTCGTACAGGTCGGTGGCGAGCACCACCTGGATTTTCTGGCTCATGTAGCCCGGCGAAAGCGACAGCTCGGTCAGGTGCTCAAGCTGGCGCGCGCCAAGCCCGGCCTCTTCCTTGAGCTCGCGGTTGGCGGCTGCCAGCACATCTTCGCCGGGCTCGATCAGGCCCTTGGGCAGCGACAGCTCGTACTCGTCGGTACCACCGCAATACTCTTCCACCAGCACGGCGTGCTCGGCGTCGAGCATGGCCACGATCATCACCGCGCCATAGCCGTTACCCCGGCCTACCAGGCGCTCATAGGTGCGCTCGGCACCATTGCTGAAGCGCAATTGCACAGCCTCTACGCGGAACAGGCGGCTGCTGGCGACGATTTCGCGGCTGAGGACGGTGGGTTTCTGGCGCATGGGGCGGCTCCTTGGCGTGAACGGGTTACTATACCGTGGCTTGCCGACTGATCGAGAGTTTCCCATGCCTGTTCTTCCCTGGTCTGCCATCGATACCGTCCTGCTGGATATGGACGGCACCCTGCTCGACCTGCATTACGACAACCGCTTCTGGCTCGACCACCTGCCCCAGCGCTATGCAGAGCTGCATGGCGTGAGCCGGGCCATGGCGGAGATGGAGCTGCAGCCGCTGTTCGAGCGCAATGCCGGCACGCTGAACTGGTACTGCCTGGACTTCTGGAGCCGGGAGCTGCGCCTGCCGATCCGGGAGCTGAAACGGGAAATTGCCGACCTGATCGCGTTGCGCCCGGATGCCGACACGTTCCTGGCGGCGATTCGAAATGCCGGCAAGCGCGTGGTGATGATCACCAATGCCCACCGTGATTCGCTGTCGCTGAAGCTGGAACGGGTGGAACTGGCACCGTATTTCGAGCGGCTGATCAGCTCGCATGATTATGGTTACCCGAAGGAAAGCCCACAGTTCTGGGACGCCTTGCAGGCGGACATCGGTTTTGAGCCGGGGCGTAGCCTGTTCATCGATGACACCCTGGCGATACTGCGCAGCGCACGGCGCTTTGGTGTGGCGCACCTGCTGGCTGTACGCCAGCCCGATAGCCAGGCGCAGCCGCGCGATACTGAAGAGTTTGCTGCGGTCGAGGATTACCGGGAGCTATTGATTGGCCTGTAAGCGCCCTGGCACCGGCTACGCCGGTGTTCGCGGGCACGCCCGCTCCCACAGGCGACCACCGGCCTCAGCTTTGCAGCAACCTTGTGGGAGCCGGCTTGCCGGCGATAGGGCCGATAAAGCCTGCAAAAATCAGTCAGGAATACGCAGTACCTGCCCCGGATAGATCTTGTCCGGGTGCTTGAGCATTGGCTTGTTGGCCTCGAATATCTTGTTGAACTGATTGGCATTGCCATACACCACCAGGGCAATCGCCGACAGCGTGTCACCCTTCTTGACCGTGACCAGGCGTGCGGCTGTCACGACCGGGCCGGTCACAGTGATCTGGTCATCGACGCTGGCCACACCCTCGATGTTGCCCGCCGCCAGCACAATCTTCTCCTTCTCTTCCTGGCTGGCGACTTCACCCTTGAGGATCACTTTGTCGCCCTCCACGGTCGCCGTGATGTTCGGGTTGCCGAGGCCGACATTCTCCACGTGTTTCTTCAACTGCTCTTCGGCTTTGGCATTGCCCGGAGTCAGCAGGTCGATCAACTTCTCGCCTGCTTCCTTCACGAAACTGATCAAGCTCATAGCACTCTCCTTGTTCACGAAACCTCGAAACCAGCAGTCTAGGCCAGCTTTGCTAATGCCGCCCGCCTGCGACCAATCGACGCGCTCTATCAAGGGATAGAGGCTAGCGATTAGACGCCACAGGCCCACGCGCCTAGGCTTGTGCTACACCAAGCCGCCGAATGAACAGCCTGCCCCGATGAACAGCAAACCTCCGGTCTGCACGGCCTCATCGCCCTTGTCCCTGCCGGCCGCCAGCAACACCTACGCATACGTCCAGCTCAGCGACGGTAAAGGTGACAGCACGCCGCTGGCCGAAGAGGTTGCGTTGGCCATCGTCTACAACGGCCTCAACCAGGCAGTGATGCTGGTCAGCCCGACCGACCTGGAAGATTTCGCCGTCGGTTTCAGCGTGGGCAGCGGCATCGTCGAAGGCACTTCGGAAATCTACGACCTGAAGCTCTCGGGCAGTGGCTCTGCCCTGTATGCAGACCTGGAAATATCCAGCCGAGCCTTCTGGAACCTGAAAAACCAGCGCCGGCAGCTGGCCGGCACCAGCGGCTGCGGCCTGTGCGGGGTCGAGGCGCTGGAGCAGGCGTTGCCAGAACTGGCCGTGCTGCCCGGTGCGCCGCTGCCACCGGCAGCGTGGCTGGTGGGCCTGCGCGAGCGCATCGATGCATTTCAGCCGCTGGGCCAGCACTGCGGGGCGGTGCATGCCGCGCTGTTCATGGACCGCCACGGCGAACTGCTGCTGGGCCGTGAAGACATTGGCCGGCACAACGCCCTCGACAAGCTGATCGGCGCGCTGCTGCGCCAGGGCATCGACAGCCAGGGCGGCCTTGCGATCGTCACCAGCCGCTGCAGCCTGGAACTGATCCAGAAGGTGCTGCGCGCCGGCATCCAGACCTTGGTCAGCCTGTCCGCCCCCACCGGGCTTGCCCTGCAGTGGGCGCGCAAGCACAACCTCAACCTCATTCATCTACCCAAGCACAGCGCACCGCGGGTCTACAGCCCGGCGGCGGAGTCGTAACAGTCGTGACCTCGTACCAGCACCTACCGGACAATGCCCCAGCCTCAACCCCTCGCTACAAGCCCTACCACGGCCCTGCCGGTGGCTGGGGTGCGCTGCGCAGCGTGGCCAAGGCCTGGGTCGGCAGCGATAACGCGCTGAAGAACATTCGCGCCCTGCTCAAGACCAACCAGAACGGCGGTTTCGACTGCCCAGGCTGCGCCTGGGGCGATTCGCCAGAAAGCGGCATGGTCAAGTTCTGCGAGAACGGCGCCAAGGCCGTGAACTGGGAGGCCACCAAGCGCCGTGTCGACGCTGCCTTCTTCGCCCGTTACAGCGTCACCGCCCTGCTGCAGCAAAGCGACTACTGGCTGGAGTACCAGGGCCGCCTCACCGAGCCGATGGTCTACGACGCGACCAGCGACCGCTATCAGCCGATCAGCTGGGACGCCGCTTTTGCCCTGGTCGCTCGCGAGCTGAACAAGTTGGCCACACCTGACCAGGCCGAGTTCTATACCTCGGGGCGGGCCAGCAACGAAGCAGCCTACCTGTACCAGCTGTTCGTGCGCGCCTTCGGTACCAACAACTTTCCCGACTGCTCGAACATGTGCCACGAAGCCAGCGGCGTGGCGTTGGGGCAAAGCATCGGGGTGGGCAAAGGCACGGTCACGTTCGACGACTTCGAACATGCCGACGCGATTTTTGTCTGGGGCCAGAACCCCGGCACCAACCACCCGCGCATGCTCGACCCGCTGCGCGACGCGGTGAAACGTGGCGCTCAGGTAGTTTGCATCAACCCGCTCAAGGAGCGGGGCCTGGAGCGCTTCCAGCACCCGCAGAACCCGCTGGAAATGCTGACCAACAGCGACCGCCCAACCAACACGGCATTCTTCCGCCCGGCGCTGGGTGGCGACATGGCGCTGCTGCGTGGCATGGCCAAGTTCGCCCTGCAGTGGGAGCGTGAAGCCCAGGCCAAGGGTGAACCGGCGGTGTTCGACCATGCCTTCATCGCCGAGCACGGCCATGGCGTGGACGATTACCTGGCCGTGGTAGATGCCACGCCATGGGACCACATCCAGGCGCAATCCGGCCTGCCCATGGCCGACATCGAACTGGCGGCGCGCATGTACTGCCGCGCCGAGCGGGTCATCATGTGCTGGGCGATGGGTATCACCCAACACCGACACTCGGTGCCGACCATTCAGGAAATCGTCAACCTGCAGATGCTGCGCGGCAATATCGGCGCACCAGGCGCAGGCCTGTGCCCGGTACGTGGCCACAGCAACGTGCAGGGCGACCGCACCATGGGCATCAACGAGCGCCCACCCATGGCGCTGCTCGAGGCCATGGAAAAGCGCTTCGGCTTCCCCGTGCCACGGCACAACGGCCACAACACGGTCGAAGCGATTCACGCCATGCTCGACGGCCGGGCCAAGGTGTTCATCGGCCTGGGCGGCAATTTCGCCCAGGCCACGCCGGACACCGAGCGCACGGCGCAGGCGCTGCGCAACTGCGAGCTGACCGTGCACATCAGCACCAAGCTCAACCGCAGCCACCTGGTTCATGGCAAGCAAGCGCTGATTTTGCCGTGCCTGGGCCGTACCGACATCGACCTGCAGGCCGACGGGCCGCAAGCGGTAACGGTCGAAGACTCGTTCAGCATGGTGCACGCATCCAACGGCCAGCTCAAACCGCTGTCTTCGCAGATGCGCTCGGAGCCGGCGGTCATTGCTGGCATCGCCGCCGCTACGCTGGGCAAGAAACCCGTGGACTGGCACTGGCTGGTCGCCGACTATGCGCGCATTCGCGACCTGATCGCCGACACCATCACGGGCTTCAGCGGCTTCAACCACCGCCTGCAACACCCAGGCGGCTTCTACCTGGGCAATAACGCCGCCAGCCGCACATGGAAGACCAACACCGGCCGCGCCAACTTCAAGGCCAACCTGCTGCCCGATACGCTGCTTGACGACCGTGTGCGTGCCAGCGGCCAGTTACCGGACCTGATCATGCAGTCGATGCGTTCGCACGATCAGTACAACACCACCATCTACGGCCTGGACGACCGCTACCGTGGCGTGCGCGGCCAACGCGAGGTGCTGTTCGCCAACGAAGCCGACATCATCCGCCTGGGCTTCCAGCCGGGGCAGAAGGTCGACATCGTATCGTTGTGGGGGGATGAACACGTCCGCCGGGTGCACGGCTTTACCCTGCTGGCGTTCGATATTCCGGCCGGGCAGGCGGCGGCTTATTACCCGGAGGTGAACCCGCTGGTGCCGCTGGAGAGCATTGGCGATGGCAGCCATACGCCAACCTCGAAGTTCATCGCCATCAAGCTGGAGCGGGCGCGGGACGACGGGCGTATTCTGTAATAAAGTTGCCGCGAAGAGGCCAGAAGCCCCAACGCCAAAAACCAAAAAGCCCTGTTCCGCAAGGTTCAGGGCTTTTGCCATAAAGACCTCAGACAGCCGAAAACGGTTTAAGTTTCACAACAAATACAGTCACTTAGAGAATTGTGTACAACTCGTGTTACTCGTCGGATTTCCGTTGCCAGCCACCTCGCTTAGCCTCAAATTCGCCTCGTCATCCTTATGAGGCTCTCTTGATGAAGAAGTACTCCTCGATTTTGTTGTTGTCTTTCAGCTTGCTCAGCGGCGTTGCCATGGCAGGCGGCACCACCGAGGCCGGCATTGGCGGCGCATTGGGTGGGGTACTGGGCTCCGTTGTCGGTAACTCCATCGGCGGTAGCACCGGCGGCGCCATTGGTGCCGGCCTGGGCGGTGCGGCCGGCGGTGCGCTGGGTGCCGACAAGCGCCAGCGCGGTGAAGCCGCTATTGGCGGTGCCCTGGGCGCGGCAGGCGGTAACGTGGTGGGTCGCTCGGTAGGCGGTACTACCGGTAGCTACATCGGCGCGGCTGCCGGCGGCGGTGCTGGTGGTGCGCTGGGTAACTACCTGGGCAACAAGGCCGACGCCGATGAGCGCCATGACGACCGTCGCTACCGCCGTGGCTACGATGACCGTCGCCACTACGACCGTGGCCATCACTACGGCCACCGCAAGCACAAGCGCCACTGGCGCGACTAACGCCTGAGGGCCCTGCCCCGGCAACAAGAACCCCGCCCCTTCCGGCGGGGTTTTTTATGCGTGTTGTTCCAGCACCAAGCCGGAAAGAATCACCTGAAGCGCCTCTGGCAACGCCACAGGCCGGCCACTGACACGCTCGATGAAGACTTGCACCACCGTGCCGGCCGCGCAGGCCTCGGGCTCACCTGGGCGATACAACGCCAGGCGGTACTCCACCGTACTGCCCGCCAGGCGCGTTACGCCCAGCCCAACTTCCAGCACGTCCGGGAAGCCCGGCAATGCATAGAAATCTGCTGCCGAACTGACCACGAAAGCCGCCAGCTCGCCGTCACGCAGGTCCAGCTCGGCCTGCTCGACGAGAAACGCCTGGATCGCCGTTTCGAAGAAGCCGTGCACCGTGGCCCCGGCGATATGGCCATTGAGGTCGTTGTCCTGCGGGCGGGTGAGAATCGGGTGAAAGTGGGAGAAGGCAGTGCGCTGAGGGGATTCGGTCATCTGGCTGACTCTTGTCTTCGCAGTGGATGCTGACAGTGAAACAGAAAAACCAGGTTCCCGCTGCCTGCACCTCACCTTGTAGGAGCGGCCTTGTGTCGCGATGGGCCGCAAAGCGGCCCCGACAATTTATGCAGTGACGCCAAAACCCCGGGGCCGCTATGCGGCCCATCGCGACACAAGGCCGCTCCTACAAGGCATTGCATCAGCCGGATAACAAAAAAGCCGCCAATGCTGGCGGCTTTCTCATTGCGGCTGGTTGCAGCTTACAGCTGCGGACCAGCGGCCTTGATGGCGTCGGAAACTTCAAACTTCTTGAAGTTCTCGATGAACAGCTTGGCCAGGCCTTTGGCGGCCTCGTCGTAGGCAGCTTTGTCAGCCCAGTTGGTACGCGGGTTGAGCAGTTCGGTATCAACGCCTGGGACGGCCTTCGGTACGTCCAGGTTGATGATGTCCAGGTGCTCGGTTTCGGCACCGACCAGCGCGCCGCTCTGGATGGCAGCGATCACCGCGCGGGTGGTCGGAATGCTGAAGCGCTTGCCAACGCCGTAGCCACCACCGGTCCAGCCGGTGTTGACCAGGTAGACCTTGGAGTTGAAGCCGTTGATACGCTTGATCAGCAGCTCGGCGTACTCGCCAGCCGGGCGTGGGAAGAACGGTGCACCGAAGCAGGTCGAGAAGGTCGACTTGATGCCGCCGCCCGAGCCCATTTCGGTGGAACCGACCAGCGCGGTGTAACCGGACAGGAAGTGGTAGGCAGCCTGTTCGTTGTTCAGGATCGACACCGGAGGCAGAACACCGGTCAGGTCGCAGGTCAGGAAGATCACTGCGTTTGGCTCACCGCCCAGGTTCTTTTCCGAACGCTTGGCAACGTGCTCCAGCGGGTAGGCCGCACGGCTGTTCTGGGTCAAGCTGACATCGGTGTAGTCAGCGTGCTTGTTGGCGTCGAGAACGACGTTTTCCAGCACAGCACCGTGCTTGATGGCTTTCCAGATGACCGGCTCGTTCTTCTCGGACAGGTCGATGCACTTGGCATAGCAGCCGCCTTCGATGTTGAAGACAACGCCTTCGCCCCAACCGTGCTCGTCGTCACCGATCAGGTAACGGCTTTCGTCGGCCGACAGGGTGGTTTTGCCGGTGCCGGACAGGCCGAAGAACAGGGTCACATCGCCTGCTTCGCCGATGTTGGCCGCGCAGTGCATTGGCAGCACATCGGCAGCCGGCAGCAGGAAGTTCTGCACCGAGAACATGGCTTTCTTCATTTCACCGGCGTAGCGCATGCCGGCGATCAGCACTTTCTTCTGCGCGAAGTTGATGATCACGCAACCGTCGGAGTTGGTACCGTCACGCTCAGGTACGCACTCGAAGTTGGCCACGTTGAGCACCTGCCACTCGCCGCGACCCGCCGGGTTGTACTGCTCAGGGTTGATGAACAGGCAACGGCCGAACAGGTTCTGCCAGGCAGTCTGGGTGGTCATTTTCACCGGCAGGTAGTGCTCGGCGGCAGCCCCTACGTGAACGTAGGAAACGAAGTGATCCTGGGCGTTGTTGAACGCCTCGACGCGGTCCCACAGGGCATCGAACTTGTCGGCCGGGAACTTGCGGTTGATCGGGCCCCAGGCGATGGCGTCCTGGGTGGAAGGCTCTTCGACGATGAAACGGTCAGCCGGCGAACGGCCAGTACGGTGACCGGTCTCCACGACCAGCGCGCCGGTATCGGCTAGTACACCTTCACCGCGTTGCAGCGCTTCTTTTACCAGCTCATCGACGCTCAGGTCGGTGTACACGGTGTTATTGGCTTGCGTCATGAGATACCCCATCCGGCCCGAGGCCGAGTGCTCCAAACGTTTTGTAGTTGTTCCGAAAAAACTACTACAGCGAAAAAAGTGGCCGGATTATGCCAGAAAAGCCCAAAAAAAGTAGGCCCCTCCTGTCAGAACTGCGTTTTTGCGCAATTCGACAGGAGATTTTCCTGAGCTTAAACGTTTCAGTGGCGAGTTTCTGAGGCTACGTCCGTGCCGCCGCCGGCAAACAGTTGCGCCACATCGCTGGCGTCGAAGAAATAGCGCTGGTTGCAGAACTGGCAATCGATCTCTACCTGCCCACCGCACTCTTGCACCAGTGCCTTGGCGTCATGCTCACCCAGGCTGACCAGGGCATTGCCGGAACGTTCGCGTGAGCAGCTGCATTTGAAGCGCAGCGGCTGTTCATCGAACAGGCGCACGGCATCTTCGTGGTACAGGCGGTGCAGCAGGGTTTCATTGGCTTCTGCCCACTCTTGCGGCTTGAGGGTCTGGGCCAGGGCAACCACGTGCTGCCAGCTGTCTTCGCGCTCTTCATCGTCCGGCTGGCGATCGCGTGGCAGTTGCTGCAGCAGCAGGCCGCGCGCCTTGCCAGCTTCGGCATTCAGCCAGAACCGCGTGTTCAACTGCTGGGACTGAACGAAGTAGTTGGTGAAGCACTCCGAGAGGTTGGCACCATCGAGGTCGACGGTCCCCTGATAACGCTGGCCCTTGACCGGGTCGATGGTCAGGGTCAGGTGGCCGTCGGGCATCAGCTGCGCCAGGCTGGCGTCGGCCGGGATCTGATCCGCCTCGTATCGGGCCATGCCGCGGATATCACGGTCACCGGAGCACTCGACCATCAGCAGCGGGATCGGCCCGGCGGAGCGCGCCTGCAGTATCAGCAGGCCGTCGAACTTCAAGGCACCGACCAGCAAAGCGGTGGCGGCCATCAGCTCGCCAAGCAGGGTTTGCACCGGCTGTGGGTATTCATGACGCGCCAGCACTGCAGCGTAGCTGTCATCGAGAGACACCCACTCGCCGCGCACATCGCGCTCGTCGAAGATGAAACGTTGGGTGAAATCTTTTTCTGGCAAGTCGCTCATGGTTGTCTGGCTATCTGAAAATGATGACAAAATAATGGAAGGGAATCAGTAATCCCATCGCAGAGCGCCTTCAGGCGCTCGTTTCCCTTATAGGAGATAGAGGTATCTTATGGATAATCGACCACTGTTCCAAGCAAGGTGGTCCTGGGGACCGCTGGCAGCCTGCACGCTGCTGCCGATCGCTCTACTGTGTTTCTGGTTATGGCCTTTTGGCCAGATCCTGTGCCTGACTTTCGACGAGTGGCTGTTCCACAGCCTCAATGCACCGTTGGCTGACAACACCACCTGGCGCTATATCTGGACCGTGGGCAGCATGCGCCCGTTCGACATCGTGGTCGGCCTGATCCTGCTGGCACTGCTGATCCGCGGTGATTGGGTGTTCAAAGCAGCGCAGGTTCGCCAGGCGTTTTTCGGCTTTCTGGTCACGCTGCTTCTCTTAGTGGTGATTCGCGCGCTGTTTTCCAAGTGGGTGGATGCCGCGGGCTGGCAACACAAGAGCCCCTCGATGATGTTCGACGACGTGGTGCACCTGAGCGACTACTACCCCCACCTGGAAGCCAAGTGGGAGCTGAAGGACCGCTCCAGCAAGAGTTTCCCCGGCGACCACGCCTCGGTGTTGTTGATCTGGGCATTGTTCATGAGCGTGTTCAGCCGCCGCCTGATGCAGTTCGTGGTGATCTGGGCGCTGGCGGTGCTGTTCATGCTGCCGCGCCTGGTGGCCGGCGCGCACTGGGGGCAGGATGACTACATCGGCGGGTTGCTGATGGCAGTGCTGGCGTTGGGCTGGAGCTATTACACGCCGTTGGCGGCCAAGGGTAGCGCGGCACTGATGCGCTGGACGGCGCCGTTGTTCTCGATTGCTGCGAAATTGCCGTTGGTCGGGCGGTTGGCGGTAGTCCGCTAGACCCCTGGGGGCTGCTGCGCAGCCCATCGCGACACGAGGCCGCTCCTACAGCACTGCCTGCACCCTTGTAGAAGCGGCCTCGGCTATTCGAAGTTCCCATGCAGCTGGTGAATCTGCCGCCGCTGCTTCTTGTTCGGCCGGCCATCGGTAGTTACCCCCATCGCCCCTGCCTTGCGCATTTCGGCTGCCTGCTCCCTGCGTCGCACACTCTCTTCGGTCTCTTCGTACAGCGTCTGCGCCTCGGGCGCCCCACGCCGCACCACCGACAACGCCTTCACCACCACGGTGCGCTCATCGAAGCCGGTACGCAGCACGAATTCGTCGCCCACGCGCGGCTCCTTGCCCGGCTTGCAACGCTCGCCCCGGCAATGCACCTTGCCGCTCTCGATCGCGGCCTTGGCCAACGCCCGCGTCCTGTAGAAACGAGCCGCCCACAGCCATTTGTCCAGGCGCACCTTATCGTCGTCTTCGGCTTTTTGTGCCATTGCGTTACCTCGGATTCTGTCTTTCATTGAACTGTACTACCTTCACTTACGGATGCAAAAAGTCCCCGCCGTGCTTACAGTTCACCACCTCATTCGCAGGGTGTGCTTAGTGAAGACATTTGACCATTTGACTGTAATCGGCCTGCGTGAGTGGGTCGCCTTGCCCGACCTCGGTGTGGCCGGGCTGCGCGCCAAGATCGACACCGGCGCCAGCACCTCCAGCCTGCACGCCACCGATATCGAACCCTTCGAGCGTAATGGCCAACCCTGGGTGCGCTTCACCGCGCACCTGGGCACAGTAGTGCAGTTGCGCCATCGCCGCTGCGAAGCACCTTTGGTGAACAGAAAGATCATCCGCAGCTCTAACGGGCATGCCCAGACCCGTTATGTCATTCGCACGCCACTGGCGTTGGGTGACCGTGTGTGGGAGGTCGAATTCACCCTGGCCTGCCGCAAGAGCATGCGCTACCGCCTGCTGCTCGGCTCGAAGGCCCTGGTGCAGGGCCAGCTGGTGGTCAACCCAGGCGTAAAGTACGTGCAAGACAAACCGGCCTTCCCGGCCACCCTTTCCCCTGTCACAGGTGCTGCATGAAGATCGCTGTGCTGTCGCGCAATCCGCGTCTGTATTCCACCCGCCGCCTGGTCGAAGCCGGTACTCAGCGTGGCCACGAAATGGTGGTGATCGATACCTTGCGGGCCTACATGAACATTGCCAGCCACAAGCCGCAGATCCACTACCGCGGCAAGCCGCTGGAAGGTTTCGATGCCGTGATCCCGCGTATTGGCGCCTCGGTAACCTTCTACGGCTGTGCGGTGCTGCGCCAGTTCGAAATGATGGGCGTGTACCCGCTCAACGAGTCGGTGGCTATCGCCCGCTCGCGCGACAAGTTGCGCTCGCTGCAGCTGTTGTCACGGCGCGGTATTGGCCTGCCGATCACCGGTTTCGCCCACTCGCCCGACGATATTCCCGACCTGATCCGCATGGTCAACGGTGCCCCCCTGGTGATCAAGGTGCTGGAAGGCACGCAGGGTATCGGCGTGGTGCTGTGCGAAACCCCGCAGGCAGCCGAGTCGGTGATCGAGGCGTTCATGGGCCTGAAGCAGAACATCATGGTGCAGGAGTACATCAAGGAGGCCGGCGGTGCGGACATCCGCTGCTTCGTGGTGGGGGACAAGGTGATTGCCTCGATGAAGCGCCAGGCCAAGCCCGGTGAGTTTCGTTCCAATCTGCACCGTGGCGGGGTCGCCAGCCTGATCAAGATCACCCCCGAAGAGCGCATCACCGCGATTCGCGCAGCCAAGGTGATGGGTTTGAGTGTCGCGGGCGTGGATATCCTGCGCTCCAACCATGGGCCGTTGGTGATGGAGGTGAACTCATCGCCAGGCCTGGAAGGCATTGAAGTGACCACTGGCAAGAACGTGGCCGGGATGATCATCGAGCACCTGGAGAAGAATGGCGGGCCGAATCAGACCCGGACCAAAGGGAAAGGCTGATTCACCCGGCCCTAGCGCCGACAAGCCCACAGGTACTGCACAGTTTTCAGACCTTGTGCATGACCTGTGGGGGCTGGCTTGCCGGCGACAGGGCCGGCACAGCCAACCAAACTCAAACGGCGTTACGCGGCAACAACAGCCCCAACGGCAACCGCACCCGCGCCTCGATACCGCCCCCGGACCGGTTGCGTAGCTCGACATTGCCGCCATGCTGCGCCGCAATACGCTTGACGATGGCCAACCCCAACCCGGTCCCCTTGCCACCCCGCGCCCGGTCACCCCGGATGAACGGGTTGAAGATGGTTTCCAGCTCCGACTCGTCAATACCGGTACCGCGGTCCAGCACGCTCAGCACCACGTACGGCGCACTTTCGTCACCCGAGACATAGGCTGCCACCTCGACCCCTTTGCCTGCGTGGTGCAAGGCGTTGCCGATCAGGTTGCCCAACATGCGCTTGAGCGACACGCGGCGCAGCGGGAACGGCGGGATCGGCTCCAGGCACAGGCGCACACGTTCTTCCGGCTGGTTGTAGGGGGCGACCACCTCACGCACCAGGTCCGCCAGGTCGACCTCTTCGACCGGCTCGTCCCGGCCATCACGGATAAACGCCAGGAACTGGTCGAGAATCGCGTCCATGTCTTCGATATCACGGACCATATCGTCGCTCAGGTCGTTGTCGCTGTTGAGCAACGACAACGACAAACGCAGGCGCGTGAGCGGTGTACGCAAGTCATGCGAAACCCCGGCCAGCATCAGCTCGCGTTCACGCCCGGCCTGCTCGACGTCTTCGGCCATCTGGTTGAAGGCCCTGTACACCTCGGTCATCTCGCTGGGGGTGTCGCTGATCGGCAACCGCACGCTGCGCCCCTGGCCCAGCTGGCGGGCGGCGAACACCAGACGCTTGAGCGGCTGGTTCAACTGCCGCACGAAGATCCACGCCGAAGCGGTGGACAACAGGCCAATGGCCAGGAACCAGCCCAGCACGTTCCAGATTTTCTGCCCGCGTAGCGGGTGCGGGTACAACGGCACCTTCAACCAGCCCGGGCCCAGGCTCGGCGCATTTACCCACAGCGCCGGCGGCGCATGAATGCGCAGGCGTACTTCGGTGTCATCGCCCAGCTCGGCCTGCATCTGGCGTTGGTAGATTTCGCTGTAGGGCCAGTGCTGCTCGCCTTCGGGCACGCCCGAGCCGGTCACACGAATGAGGCCTGCCGCCTCGGCGATCTTGTCGCGGTTTTCTTCGTCGGCAGCCCAATACGCGCGCAAAGTCAGCGCCACACCGTGGCTGTACTGCCGGTCGACCAGTACGTCCTCGTTCATCAGCAGGTAGACCAGGGTCAGGGCCTTGGAGAACAGGACAACGATCAACACCAGCCACAGGGTGCGGGCGAAGAAGCTTTGCGGAAACCAGAGCGGTGTTTTCATCGACGGTCAGGCATCACTTTCCGGCGTTTCCGTCCGGCACGAACACGTAGCCCACGCCCCACACGGTCTGAATGTAGCGGGGCTTGGACGGGTCGGGCTCGATCATGCGCCGCAGGCGCGAAATCTGAACGTCGATGGAGCGCTCCAGGGCATCCCATTCACGGCCACGGGCCAGGTTCATCAGCTTGTCGCGGGTCAGCGGCTCACGGGCATGCATGACCAGCGCCTTGAGCACGGCGAACTCACCGGTGGTGAGCATGTGCACTTCGTCGCCACGCTTGAGTTCGCGGGTGGCCAGCGACAACTCGTAGTCGCCGAAGGTGACCGACTCGTCTTCGCTACCCGGTGCCCCTGGCACGGTGGGTGCCTGGCGGCGCAGCACGGCCTTGACCCGGGCCATCAGCTCGTCCGGGTTGAACGGCTTGCCCAGGTAGTCATCGGCACCCAGCTCCAGGCCCTTGATGCGGCTGAGCTCGTCACCCTTGGCAGTGAGCATGATGATCGGGATCTGGTTGTTGTGCTGGCGCAGGCGCTTGCACGCCGACAGGCCGTCTTCGCCTGGCAGCATCAGGTCCAGCACCACCAGGTTGAAGACCTCGCGGGACAGCAGGCGGTCCATCTGTTCGGTGTTGGGCACCGCGCGGGCTCGGTAGCCTTTGCTGGTGAAGAAACGTTCCAGCAGGCTACTCAGCCCTGGATCGTCGTCGACGATGAGAATCTTTTCACCTTCTGCGGTGTTCGGCGTGCCGGTCATGAATAACTCCTCTGAGATCGCCGGGCATTATGGCGTAGCCATTGCAACGCGTGCCGTGAGCATTGTTAGCAGATTTTTCCCCGGGCGCCAGTTCCGACTGGCCGGGCGCCATCACCGCAAGCGGTTTGCGATGGGTATAATGCGCCGCTTTCATCCTGCGCCGCCGGGCGAAAGCCCATAGGCGACCCCCGTATTCACAAATGTCAGGTGGTTTACATGGACAGCATCAACAGCCGTATCGCCGAGGAACTGGGCGTACGCCCCCAGCAGGTCGAGGCGGCCGTGGGCCTGTTGGACGAAGGCTCGACCGTGCCTTTCATCGCCCGTTACCGCAAGGAAGTGACCGGTAGCCTGGACGACACCCAGCTGCGCCATCTGGAAGAGCGCCTGCGCTACCTGCGCGAACTCGACGAACGCCGCGCCAGCATCCTCTCCAGCATCGAGGAACAGGGCAAGCTGACCCCGGAACTGGCCCGCGAAATCAAGCTGGCCGACACCAAGACCCGCCTCGAAGACCTGTACCTGCCGTACAAGCAGAAGCGCCGCACCAAGGGCCAGATCGCCCTCGAAGCCGGCCTCGGCGAGCTGGCCGACGGCCTGTTCAACGACCCGTCACTGACCCCGGAAAGCGAAGCGGCACGCTTCGTCGATGCCGACAAGGGCGTGGCCGACGTGAAGGCCGCCCTGGAAGGCGCCAAATACATCCTCATGGAGCGCTTTGCCGAAGACGCCGCGTTGCTCGACAAACTGCGCAGCTTCCTCAAGCAGGAAGCCGTGCTCAGTGCCCGCGTGGTGGCCGGCAAGGAAGAGGAAGGCGCCAAGTTCCGCGACTACTTCGCCCATGACGAGCTGTTGCGCACCGCCCCTTCGCACCGCGCCCTGGCAATTTTCCGCGGGCGCAACGAGGGCGTGCTGAGCGCTTCGCTGAAAGTCGGCGAAGAACTGCCGGGTACCCTGCACCCGTGCGAGCTGATGATCAGCAACCACGTCGGCATCGAGAACCGCAGCCGCCCGGCCGACAAATGGCTGGCAGAAGTGGTGCGCTGGACCTGGAAGGTCAAGCTCTACACCCACCTGGAAACCGACCTGTTCGGCGAACTGCGCGACAACGCCGAAGGCGAGGCGATCAACGTGTTCGCCCACAACCTGCACGACCTGCTGCTGGCGGCCCCGGCCGGCCCGCGCGCCACCCTGGGCTTCGACCCTGGCCTGCGCACTGGCTGCAAGATCGCCGTGGTCGACGCCACCGGCAAGCTGCTGGACCACACCACGGTCTACCCGCACGCCCCGAAAAACGACTGGGACCGGACCATCGCCATCATGGCCGCGCTGTGCGCCAAGCACTCGGTGGAGCTGATTGCCATCGGCAACGGTACCGCCAGCCGCGAAAGCGACAAGCTGGTCGCCGAACTGGTCAAGAAATATCCAGCCCTGAAAATCACCAAGGTCATGGTCTCCGAAGCCGGCGCGTCGGTGTACTCGGCCTCGGAACTGGCCGCCCGCGAATTCCCGGACCTGGACGTATCGATCCGTGGCGCCGTATCGATTGCCCGCCGCCTGCAGGACCCGTTGGCCGAACTGGTGAAGATCGACCCGAAATCCATCGGCGTTGGCCAGTACCAGCACGACGTCTCGCAGTTGAAACTGGCCCGTGGCCTGGACGCCGTGGTCGAGGACTGCGTGAACGCCGTGGGCGTGGATGTGAATACCGCCTCGGTGGCGCTGCTGACGCGCATCTCCGGGCTTAACGCCACGCTGGCACAGAACATCGTCGCGCACCGCGACGCCAACGGCCCGTTCGCCACCCGCGCGGCGCTGAAAAAGGTCAGCCGCCTGGGCGAGAAAACCTTCGAGCAGGCTGCCGGCTTCCTGCGGGTGATGAACGGCGACAACCCGCTGGACGCCTCGGCGGTTCACCCCGAAGCCTACCCCCTGGTCCAGCGCATCGCCGCCGATACCGACCGCGATATTCGCTCGCTGATCGGCGACAGCAGCTTCCTCAAGCGCCTGGACCCCAAGCGTTTCACCGACGAAACCTTCGGCCTGCCGACCGTGACCGACATCCTGCAGGAACTGGACAAACCCGGCCGCGACCCCCGCCCGGAGTTCAAGACCGCCACCTTCCAGGATGGCGTCGAAGACCTCAAGGACCTGGAGCCAGGCATGATCCTCGAAGGCGTGGTGACCAACGTCACCAACTTCGGTGCCTTCGTCGATATCGGCGTGCACCAGGACGGCCTGGTGCATATCTCGGCGCTGTCGGAGAAGTTCGTCAAGGACCCGCGTGAGGCGGTCAAGGCCGGCGACGTGGTCAAGGTCAAGGTCATGGAGGTGGACATCCCGCGCAAGCGTGTGGGCTTGTCGATGCGCATGAGCGACACCCCGGGCGAAAAGGTCGAAGGCAACCGCGGCGGTAACCGTGGCCCGGCAGGCAACCGCCAGCAACAGGCGCCGCGCCAACGTGAAACCGCTACCGCGGCCCCGGCCAACAACGCCATGGCCGCGCTGTTCGCCAACGCCAAGCAGCTGAAGAAGAAGTGATGGACATACCACGCGAATATGTCGAAAGCGCCTTCAGCCAGCTCCTTGGCTGCCGCCTGCAACGCCTGGAGCCCGGCGTTGCCGAGGTCGCCCTGGCGCTGCAGCCGCAGTTGCGCAACCGTGGCCAGAAGCTGCACGGCGGGGCTATTTTCAGCCTGGTGGATATCGCCATGGGCCTGGCCTGTTCGGCCAACCATGGCTTTGACCAGCAAAGCGTCACCATCGAATGCAAGATCAACTACATGCGCGCCGTCAGTGACGGCGAGGTCCTGTGCACCGCCCGCGTGCTGCATGCCGGGCGGCGTACCCTGGTGGTCGACGCCGACGTAGTCCAGGGCGACAAACTGGTGGCCAAGGCGCAAGGAACCTTTGCGGTTCTCTAGCTCACCAAGCAGTATCTGCGGTATTTTCAGCAGTGCGCTGGCACTGCTGGATCCGCGTAAACCAGGCGACAACGCCAGTTCCTTTCTCCCTACCCTTGTAGACCGTTATCTCTACCCCCATATTGGGGCGACTGACGCGTGAAGGAATACATCTTGAGCGAACTCCTCAACCGCCGCCTGAGCCTGCTCGGCGCCAATCTTCCCCTGCTCAAGCAGTGCCTGCACGGTATTGAGCGCGAATGCCTGCGCGTGACCGACGAAGGTCGCCTGGCCCAGACTCCGCACCCGGATGCACTGGGATCGGCGCTGACCAACGAGCAGATCACCACTGACTATTCCGAGTCGCTGCTGGAGTTCATCACCCCCGCGCTGGCCGACCCGGCTAAAGTGCTCGAAAGCCTCGAACAGACCCACCGTTTCGTCTACAGCAAGCTGGGCGACGAGTACCTGTGGAGCCCATCGATGCCATGCACGTTGCCGGCCGAAGAGGACATCCCGATCGCCGAGTACGGCAGCTCGAACATCGGCAAGCTCAAGCACGTCTACCGCAAAGGCCTGGCCTTGCGCTATGGCCGCACCATGCAGTGCATCGCCGGCATTCATTACAACTTCTCGCTGCCAGAGGCTCTGTGGCCTTTGCTGCGTGCTGCCGAAGGCAGCAGCGAGCCCGACCGCGACTATCAGTCATCGGCCTACATTGCGCTGATCCGCAACTTCCGCCGCTACAGCTGGTTGTTGATGTACCTGTTTGGCGCCTCGCCGGCCTTGGACAAAGGCTTCATGCGTGGCCGCCCGCACCAGCTCGAAGAGCTGGACGCCGAAACCCTGTACCTGCCCTACGCCACCAGCCTGCGCATGAGCGACCTGGGCTACCAGAGCAACGCCCAGGCGGGCCTCACGCCTTGCTACAACAACCTGGCCAGCTACACCGACAGCCTGCGCAAGGCGGTGGGCACGCCCTACCCGCCCTATGTCGAGGTCGGCACGCACGTCGACGGTGAGTGGGTACAACTGAATACCAACATCCTGCAGATCGAAAACGAGTACTACTCGAACATACGCCCCAAGCGCGTCACCTATACCGGCGAGCGGCCGATCCAGGCCCTGACTTCGCGCGGCGTGCAGTATGTGGAAGTGCGCTGCCTGGACATCAACCCGTTCCTGCCAGTGGGCATCGACCTGACCGAGGCGCGCTTCCTCGATGCATTCCTGCTGTTCTGTGCCCTGGAAGAAAGCCCGCAACTGGGCAATGCCGAGTGTGGCCAGTGCACCAGCAACTTCCTGGCCGTGGTCAAGGAAGGTCGCCGCCCGGGCCTGGAATTGCAGCGCAACGGCCAGCCGGTCAGCCTGAAGGTGTGGGCCGGCGAGCTGATCGAGCGTATTCGACAGTTGGCCGAGCTACTGGACCAGGCCGAAGATACCGACGCCCACAGCAAGGCGCTGGATGCGCAACAGGCCAAGGTCGATGACGCCTCGCTGACGCCTTCGGCCCAGGTGCTGGCGCGCATGACCGAGCATGACGAAAGCTTCGTGCAGTTTTCGCTGCGCCAGAGCCGTATTCACGCCGAGACCTTCCGTGAACAGCCGCTGAGCCAGGAGCAGCAACAAACCTACGAGACGCTGGCCCGCGAGTCGCTGGCCAGGCAGGCCGAGCTGGAGCAGGAAGAAGTCGGTGATTTCGACCTGTTCGTGGGTGCCTATCAAGCCAGCATCCTGGCGATCAGCAACTGATGACGCGTACCGCTACCCCGCGCAAACCGCGCGCCAGCAGCCAGGCCAGGATCGAAGCGATCCTGGCGGCTGCCCGCGAACTACTGGCCGAGGTGGGGGTGGCGGCAATGTCGATCTACAGCGTGGCCGAGCGTGCGCAGATTCCGCCGTCATCGGTCTATCACTTCTTCGCCAGCGTGCCGGCGTTGCTCGAGGCGTTGACCGCCGACGTGCACCGGGCTTTCCGTGAGGCTCTGAGGGCACCGATCGACAGCCAGGCGTTCAGTACCTGGCATGAGCTGTCACGGCTGATCGAGCAGCGCATGCTGGATATCTACAACCAGGATGCAGCAGCGCGGCAACTGATTCTGGCCCAGCACGGGCTGAGTGAAGTGGTGCAAGCCGATCGGCAGCACGACATGGAACTGGGCGACCTGATGTACAAGTTGTTCGACCAGCATTTTCACCTGCCGGTGATGCCGCTGGATGTGGATGTGTTTGCCCTGGCCATGGAGCTCAGCGACCGGGTGTATGCGCGCTCGGTGCAGCTGCATGAGGCGATCACCCCGCGTATGGCCGAGGAAGGCAAGCGGGTATTCGAGGCGTATCTGGGGTTGTATCTGCCGCCGTTTCTAATCAAGCGTTGAAGTTGGTGGCCTCACCGCCGGCAAGCCGGCGCCCACAGGGAAAGGCACAAGGCCGAAAACCTGTGCAGTACCTGTAGGAGCGGCCTTGTGTCGCGATCGGGCTGCAAAGCAGCCCCGCGAGTTAAGCGGTATTGGGGCTGCTTTGCAGCCCTTCGCGGGCTCGCCCGCTCCCACACTCAAGAAATGCGCGATCCCCTGTGGGAGCGGGCGTGCCCGCGAAGGGTCGCAAAGCGGCCCGCGGGCCACTTTCATCACAGCTTGGCGATAGACACTTCCGTCGACTTCACAAAGGCAATCACTTCACTGCCCACCTGCAGCTCCAGCTCACGCACGGAGCGGGTAGTGATCACCGAAGTGACGATGCCCGAAGCCGTCTGCACGTCGATTTCCGACAGTACCGGCCCTTCGAGGATTTCTTTCACAGTGCCTTTGAATTGGTTGCGAACGTTGATGGCTTTGATAGTCATGATTGGCTTCCTTTTGGCTTCTGGGGGTTCAGTGCGCCCAACGCAGTTGCGTGGGCAGAGGGGCTACAGGATCCGGCTCGGGCGCAGCGCCCGGGGCCGACAGCACACGGTTGAGCACTTCGCTTTCCAGCGCAGCCAGGCGGTGCGAACCACGCGCCCGAGGCCGTGCCAGGTCGACAGTGAGGTCGAGCCCGACCTCGCCGTCTTCGATCAGGATCACCCGGTCAGCCACGGCAACGGCCTCGCTGACATCGTGGGTAACCAGCAGCACGGTAAAGCCGTGCTGACGCCACAGGCGTTCGATCAGTTGCTGCATCTCGATACGGGTCAGGGCATCCAGCGCGCCCAACGGCTCGTCCAGCAACAGCAGGCGCGGCTGATGGATCAGTGCCCGGGCCAGCGCCACGCGCTGCTTCTGGCCACCTGAAAGCGCCGCCGGCCACTCATTGGCGCGGTCGGCCAGGCCAACCGCCTCCAGGGCATCCAGCGCTCGCGAGCGCCAGTCGCCAGACAGACCCAGGCCCACGTTGTCGATCACCTTCTTCCAAGGCAGCAGGCGTGCGTCCTGGAACATCAGGCGGGTTTCTTCGCGCGCTTCGTCCAGCGGCGCGGCCCCGGCCAGCAACTGCCCGGCAGTGGGCTGGTCGAGCCCGGCCAGCAAACGCAGCAAGGTGCTCTTGCCGCAGCCGCTGCGGCCAACAATGGCCACGAACTGGCCGGCCGGAATGTGCAGGTCGATACCTTTCAAAACTTCGCGCTGGCCAAAGGCCTTGCGCACGCCGTTGGCGGCCAGCGGGATGCCACGCAGCAGGCGTGGCGGCTGTTCCTTGAGCACGGTCATGCGCCCCCCTTCTTCGCCACTTGATAGGCTGGGTGCCAGCGCAACCACACACGCTCCAGGCCACGGGCGGCGAGGTCGGCGAGCTTGCCGAGCACGGCGTACAAAACGATGGCCAGCACCACCACGTCGGTCTGCAGGAATTCACGGGCGTTCATGGCCAGGTAGCCGATGCCCGCGTTGGCCGAGATGGTTTCGGCAACGATCAGGGTCAGCCACATGAAGCCCAGGGCAAAGCGCACGCCCACCAGGATCGACGGCAGCGCCCCCGGCAGGATCACCTGGCGGAACAGGCTGAAGCCGGACAACCCATAACTGCGGGCCATTTCCACCAGCGCCGGGTCCACATTGCGAATGCCGTGGTAGGTGTTCAGGTAGATCGGGAACAACGTGCCCAGCGCGACCAGGAAGATCTTCGCCGACTCATCGATACCAAACCACAGGATCACCAGCGGGATCAGCGCCAGGTGCGGCACGTTGCGTATCATCTGCACCGAGCTGTCGAGCAGTCGCTCGCCCCAGTTCGAAAGGCCCGTGATGAAGCCCAGCACCAGGCCGATGCTGCCGCCGATGACGAAGCCCAGCCCGGCACGCCAGCCACTGATGGCCAGGTGGGTCCAGATATCACCGCTACGCACCAGCTCGACGCCAGCACTGACCACGGCGCTAGGCGCCGGCAAGATGCGCGTCGACAGCCAGCCAGCACTGACCGCCAGCTGCCAGGCGGCCAGCAGCAGCACCGGCAGCGCCCATGGCGCCAGCCGCTGGGCAAGGTTGTTGGAAGTTGCACGACTCATGGCCTGGCCCTCAGCTCTGCGCGACGGACTTGGGCAGGATGTCGTTGGCTACCATCTCGCCGAACGGGCTCACGTAGCCACCCGCCTTGGGTTGTTCCGGGCGGTTCACGTCAATGTGCGGGAACAGCAGCTCGGCCACTCGGTACGACTCTTCCAGGTGCGGGTAGCCGGAGAAGATGAAGGTATCGATGCCCAGCTCGGCGTACTCTTTGACCCGCGCGGCCACGGTCGGGCCATCACCGACCAGCGCGGTACCCGCACCGCCACGCACCAGGCCAACACCCGCCCACAGGTTGGGGCTGACTTCCAGGTTGTCGCGGTTACCGCCGTGCAGGGCGGCCATGCGCTGCTGGCCCACCGAGTCGAAGCGCGCCAGCGAGGCCTGCGCACGGGCAATGGTGTCATCGTCCAGGTGCGAAATCAGGCGGTCGGCGGCGGCCCAGGCTTCTTCGTTGGTTTCGCGCACGATCACGTGCAGGCGGATACCGAAACGTACTTCGCGGCCTTGAGCAGCGGCCTTTTTGCGCACTTGGGCGATCTTCTCGGCCACGGCTGCCGGTGGCTCACCCCACGTCAGGTACAACTCGACCTGTTCAGCCGCCAGGTCTTGGGCAGCTTCTGAAGAACCGCCGAAATACAGCGGTGGGCGGGGCTGCTGAATCGGCGGATAGAGCAGCTTGGCGCCCTTCACCTGAATGTGCTTGCCGTCATAATCGACGTTTTCGCCTTCCAGCACCTTGCGCCAGATACGGGTGAACTCGACCGACGCCTCGTAGCGCTGCTGGTGGTTCAGGTGCAGGCCGTCACCGGCCAGCTCGTCAGGGTCGCCGCCGGTGACCAGGTTGAACAGCGCCCGGCCGTTGGACAGGCGATCGAGGGTGGCTGCCTGCCGAGCCGCCACGGTTGGCGAGATGATGCCGGGGCGCAGGGCCACCAGAAACTTCAAGCGCTGGGTCACGGGGATCAGCGAGGCCGCGACCAGCCAGGAGTCCTCGCAGGAGCGCCCGGTCGGGATCAATACCCCACCAAAACCAAGCCGGTCGGCAGCTTGCGCGATCTGTTGCAGGTAACCGTGGTCGACCGCGCGGGCGCCATCGGCAGTGCCCAGGTACTTGCCGTCACCGTGGGTGGGCAGGAACCAGAAAATGTTCAGACTCATTGGAGTTGTCTCCTCAAGGGGGGCACGAGCCGGGGCGGTGCCCCGGCATGGGCGCATCATTCAAGGCGCGCTAGCGACCTTGGCCGGGGGTGTCCAGATCACATCCTTGATGCTCAACGGCTTGGGTATCAGCTTGAGCGCCTGGAAGGTGTCGGCGATCTTCTGCTGCGCCGCCACTACCTCCGGGTTGAGGGGCGCGGCGCCGTAGCCTTGGCGTTTGACCGAGGTAAGTGTGATGTCGGCAGGCAAGCCGAGTAGCGGCGCCACCTGGTCGGTGACTTCCTGCGGGTTGGCCTGCGACCACTCGCCCACGGCGCGCACTTGCTCGATAACGGTGTTGATCACCGCTGGGTGCTCGGTCGCGTAGTTGCGGGTAGCGAGATAGAACTGATGGTTGTCGACCAGGCCCTTGCCGTCACGCAGGGTGCGCGCCTGCAACTGTTGCTCGGCGGCGGCCTGGTACGGGTCCCAGATCACCCAGGCGTCGACACTGCCGCGCTCGAAGGCTGCTCGGGCGTCGGCCGGCGGCAGGTAAACCGGCTGGATGTCGCTGTACTGCAGGCCCGCGTCTTGCAGTGCACGCACCAGCAGGTAGTGCACATTGGAGCCTTTGTTGAGGGCAACTTTCTTGCCTTTGAGATCCTTCACCGACTGTACCGGCGAACCCTTGGGCACGAGAATCGCTTCGCTGTGCGGCGCGGGCGGTTCGTAGGCCACATAGAGCAGGTCGGCGCCGGCGGCCTGGGCGAATACCGGTGGTGTTTCACCGGTGACGCCAAAATCGATCGAGCCGACGTTCAGCCCTTCAAGCAGCTGCGGGCCGCCGGGAAACTCGGTCCACTGCACCTGTACGCCCTGCTCGGCCAGGCGCTTCTCCAGCGTGCCCTTGGCCTTGAGCAGCACCAGGGTGCCGTATTTCTGATAACCGATCCGCAGGCTCTCGGCCTGGGCTTGGGTGATGGCGCCGAAGGACACAGCCGCCGCGAACAGGGCGACCAGACCGCGACGCAAGAAGACTGTGCGCATGGCGCTCTCCTGTGCGATAGGGTTCGGGTTGCACCTGCTTGCCTCGTTGGCGGGCGAGTAAGGTGGTAAAGCGGATAAAACCGGTCAGATGCTCCAGCGAGCACTGAGCAGGCGTTCGTTCAGTACACCGGGGGCCACGGGGCGCGGCCGACGGGCCAGGGCAACGTGGAAGGTTTCCAGCGAGTCCTGCAGGCGTTCTTCCAGCGCGGGGAGCAGTTGCGCGGGCTTGCTGCCCTCTGCGTAAGCGACTTGGCTGTCGTCAGCGAAGATCCCTTGCAGGGTCTC
Organism: Pseudomonas sp. BJP69; assembly: GCF_007633355.1. NCBI lineage: Bacteria > Pseudomonadati > Pseudomonadota > Gammaproteobacteria > Pseudomonadales > Pseudomonadaceae > Pseudomonas > Pseudomonas sp. BJP69. The sequence continues at coordinate 225,381 of NZ_CP041933.1, read as the reverse complement.
TTGCGCCTTGAGTGCAGACAGCACGGGCTTGAGTGCGTAATCCACCGCCAGCATGTGGGCGATGCTGCCGCCGGTGGCGATCGGCAACACGATCTTGTGTGCCAAAGCGCGTTCGGGCAGCAGGTCGAGCAAGGTTTTCAGAGCACCGGCGAACGATGCCTTGTACACCGGTGTGGCGACGATCAGGCCATCGGCCTGGGCCACCAGTTGCTGGAAGTGCTGTACCTGCGGGCTGTCGAAACGGGCATGCAGCAGGTCTTCGGCAGGGAAGTCACGTACCTGGAACGTCACCACTTCGACGCCGCGATGCTGCAGCCACTGGCGCGAACGCTCCAGCAGCACGCCGGAGCGTGAACGTGGACTTGGGCTACCACCGATTGAGACGACCAACATTGCAGCGCTTCCTTGTGTTCTGTTGGGGGTGACATTAGCAGTCAGTTTATATATCTATAAATCATATTTTTTTATTTGTTTATTCCTTATTGTTATTTTGTGGCGTCGCGATCTTGGGGCCGCTTTGCGGCCCATCGCGACACAAGGCCGCTCCTACAGGGGGCGGGTAACGGTGAAAGTGCAAAAAAAAGGGCCGTCGAAACGGCCCGAAAATCCCTGTGTGGCTAAGAGCGATGCAACGAGGAATGCGTTAACGATTGGGCTGGGGGGTCAGGCGCAGATAGGGTTTGACGGCACGATACCCTTTGGGGAAGCGCTGCTTGATCTCTTCTTCGTCCTTGAGCGAAGGCACGATCACCACGTCGTCGCCGTCTTGCCAGTTACCTGGCGTGGCCACCTTGTGGTTGTCGGTCAGCTGCAGCGAGTCGATCACCCGCAGGATTTCATTGAAATTGCGCCCGGTACTGGCCGGGTAGGTGATGGTCAGCCGCACCCTCTTGTTCGGGTCGATCACGAACAGCGAGCGTACGGTCAGGGTGTCGCTGGCGTTCGGATGGATCAGGTCATAAAGGTCTGAAACCTTGCGGTCGGCGTCGGCGATGATCGGGAAATTGACCACGGTGTTCTGGGTTTCGTTGATGTCGGCGATCCATTTGTGGTGCGAATCGACCGGGTCGACCGACAAGGCAATGGCCTTGACTCCGCGTTTGGCGAATTCGTCCTTGAGCTTGGCAGTCAGGCCCAGCTCAGTGGTGCATACTGGGGTGAAGTCAGCCGGGTGGGAGAACAGCACACCCCAACTGTTACCCAGCCACTCATGGAAACGGATCTTGCCTTCGCTGGAATCCTGTTCGAAATCGGGGGCGATATCGCCGAGTTTTAGGCTCATAGGCTGCGGCTCCTGGGCTGGGTTGTGGTCAGCGTGTGAATAGACTGTGCCTGCAATTGATTAAAAACAAAAAGAATAAATAATGATTTATTTATAACTTTTTTACATACAAATCCGCAGACATGAAAAAGCCTCGCACTAGGCGAGGCTCTTGGGTGTCGCTACGACTTACAGGAAGCTGTAAGTGTAGTTCACGATGAAGCGAGTCTGGTCTTGGTCGGCGCTGGCTTCGCTGCTGCCACCACGGTACACACCCTGGCGCAAGCTGAAGCCCAGACCTTTGAGGGTACCTTGCTGAATGGTGTAGTCGACGCGAGCGTCACGTTCCCATTCGTTGTAGGTGCCGTGGCCGCTCTTGTAGCGAATGTCGTCACCACGCAGGTAGGAAACCGAAGCCTTCAGGCCCGGAACGCCCAGCGAAGCGAAGTCATACGAGTACTGGCCGAAGTTGGTGTTCTCACCGGCACGGGCGAACTGGTTGATCATGCTGTCGGTGAACAGGTAGAAACTGGCACCGCCAGCACCTTCAGGGCGACCGTTACCGTCAACCACGTTGCCCTGGTTCAGCCAGACGAAACCGCCGTCATCGCTGACTTGCTGACGACCGAGCATCAGCGCGTGGCCACCCAGGGTGTAGGTGAACATGGCCGACCAGGTCTTGTTGTCGACCTTGCCAGTGTTCTTGGCGTAACCACCGTTGTTGCTGAAGTTGTAGCCGCCGCCGTGACCGTTGTTGCCGTCGCTGCTGCTGTCGAAGTAGCGCAGGTCGGTCTTGAACGACTGGTCGTCGGCGATCTTGAAGACGTGGGTGGCACCCAGGAAGTGCTGCTTGTAGAAGTCGTCCAGGTTCGAGTAGTAGTACTGCAGGGTCAGGTCTGGAGTGAGCTTGTAGTCCAGGCCGCCGTAGCGGAACTTGTTGCTGTCGGCAGTGGCGCCAGCGACCGACAGGCCAGTACGGTTGCTCGACGCACGGCCCATGGCGTGAGTCAGCTGACCGGCGTTGATGGTCAGGTTGTCGATTTCCTTCGACTGGATAGTGCCACCCTCGAAGGTTTGCGGCAGCACACGGCCATCGTTCGCGACTAAGATCGGCAGGTTCGGCGCCAGAGCGCTACCAAAATGGGCTTCGGTCTTAGAAAAACGCGCCTTGGCGTTAGCGCCAACGCGGGCCCACTGATTAACCGACGAGCCATTGCTGGCGTCTGGCATGAAGCCGCTTTTGTGATAGCCGCGGCCGCCATCCAGGTGGATACCCCATAGGGCCTGGGCGTCAACACCAAAGCCAACGGTACCCTCGGTGAAGCCTGAGATATAGTCGAGCTTGAAACCCTGGCCAGTTTCACGCTGATCTGGACGCTTGAAGTTAGTGGAGCTGCTTGCATGGGCATCACGGTTATCGTTGTCGTAATACATGGTGCGCGAGCTGAGGGACAGTTTGCTGTCTTCCACGAAACCGGCAGCGCCTGCTGTTTGGGCAAAAACCCCCAGTGCCACGGCCACGGCCAGGCTGGACTTGTACATGTTGTGCTCCTCTACGTTCTAATTTTTGTGTATCTCTGGCGGCAGGGTCTTGTGCCCCGCTCACCGTGGATTGGCGATTTAGTCCCAAAGTGTGACTGGTAAGTCAAACGTTTCTAAACGTTTCTCGACTTTGGTCTAAGGCGCCACCTGCGCTACAGGATAATGACAATCCTATAAATCCAAAATGACCGTTTTGTGAATTTCTAAGATTTTTAGGGAATATGTAACGAACCTTTGCAACCAATCGTTGTAGCTATACGGGTTCTAATAGCATTCAGCTATTTGCAAACGTTTGCTAATAACCTAATTCCTTAATGTTCTATAGGGACGGAGAAGCCTAGCAGGCTGATCTGATTTCGCCATTGACCCAGGTTATGGCCCTTCGCAGGCTTTGTAGGAGCGGCCTTGTGTCGCGATGGGGCGCGAAGCGGCTCTAAACGCTCAGCGTCGCAGCAACCATCGTCAGGGCCGCTTCGCGCCCCATCGCGACACAAGGCCGCTCCTACAGCTTTACCTCCTAAGCTAATGCAAAAAAGTTATTTATTTTAAATTTCTTAGATCATTTAGCCTTCTCGCCATACCCCAGTTTGCCTGACGAGAGGTCCACCATGATCCCGCATGCCCCGCTGCGCCTGTTCGCCGCCCTGACCCTCGCCAGCGCCAGCTGGCTGGCCCAGGCGGCCGACCTGACCGTCGCCTACCAGACCACCGTCGACCCCGCCAAGGTGGCGCAGGTAGATGGCGACTACGAAAAAGCCAGCAAGGCCAGCATTGACTGGCGCAAGTTCGATAACGGCGCCGATGTGATCACCGCAGTAGCCAGCGGTGACGTGCAGATCGGCTACCTGGGCTCCAGCCCACTGGCCGCCGCCGCCACCCGCAAGCTGCCGGTCGAGACGTTTCTGATCGCAACGCAGATTGGCGCAGGCGAGGCACTGGTCGCCCGCGACAGCATCAAGACGCCACAAGACCTGGTCGGCAAGAAAGTCGCCGTGCCCTTCGTTTCAACTGGCCACTACAGCTTGCTGGCAGCCCTGAAGACCTGGAACATCGACCCCTCCAAGGTGCAGATACTCAACCTCGCGCCCCCTGCGATCATTGCCGCCTGGAAACGCGGCGACATCGACGCCACCTACGTCTGGGACCCGGCCTTGGGCGTGGCCAAGGAAAACGGCAAGGTGCTGATCACCTCGGGCGAGCTGGCCGCAAAAGGCGCACCCACCTTCGATGCCTGGATCGTGCGCAAGGACTTCGCCGAGAAGCACCCCGACGTGGTCAAGGCTTTTGCCAAGGTCACCCTCGATGCCTACGCCGAACACCGCAAAGACCCGCAAGCCTGGCTGGCTGACAAGGGCAACGTAGACAAACTGGTGAAGCTGTCCGGCGCCAAGGCCAGCGACATTCCGGTGCTGCTGCAGGGCAACGTCTACCCACTGGCCGCCGACCAGGCCAGCGCACTGGGCGCACCGACCACCCAGGCACTGACCGACACGGCCAACTTCCTCAAGCAGCAAGGCAAGGTTGACGCCGTACTGCCGGACTACTCGCCGTACGTCAGCGCCAAGTTCCTTCCAAACTGAACCGGAGCCCGCCATGGCCTTGCTCGAACTGGAGCGCATCAGCGCACAGTACCCCGGTGCCGCCACCCCGGTGCTGGCCGACATCAACCTGAGCCTGGGGCCGCGCCAACTGCTGGTGGCCCTGGGGCCATCCGGCAGCGGCAAAACCTCGCTGCTCAACCTGATCGCCGGCTTCGTTACCCCCAGTGGCGGCCGCATCACCCTCGACGGTGTACCGGTGCAAGGGCCTGGAGCCGAGCGCGGTGTGGTGTTCCAGGACGACGCGCTGCTGCCATGGCAGAACGTGCTGGGCAACGTCGCATTCGGCCTGGAGCTGGCCGGCGTACCACGCGCCGAGCGTGAAGCCAAAGCCCGCGAGATGCTGGCCCTGGTCGACCTCGCCGGCTTCGGCGAGCGGCGCATCTGGCAGTTGTCCGGCGGCCAGAAGCAACGCGTGGGCCTGGCCCGGGCGCTGGCAGCCGACCCACGGGTGCTATTGATGGACGAACCGTTCGGCGCCCTCGATGCCTTCACCCGCGAGCAGATGCAGGCGTTGCTGCTGCAGGTATGGCAGCGCACCGCCAAGCCGGTGTTCCTGATTACCCACGACATCGAAGAAGCGGTATTCCTGGCCAGCGAACTGGTTCTGCTGGCACCCAACCCGGGGCGCGTGGTGGAACGCCTGCAACTGGACTTCGGCCAGCGTTATGCCGCTGGCGAATCGGCCCGGGCGATCAAGTCCGACCCGGCCTTCATCGAAACCCGCGAGCACGTACTGGCGCGGGTGTTTTCCCAACGCCAAAGCCTGCAGGAGCGCGCATGAGCAGCCTGGACCTGCCGGTAACCGGCAAACACAACGCCCAACACAGGCCAGCCATCAAGCTGCGCCAGCCACGTTCCACCCGCTGGATCAGCACCCTGACCCTCGCCAGCCTTTTGCTGGCGTGGTGGCTGGTGACCGCCGCCGGCTGGGTCGAGCCGCTGTTCCTGCCCTCGCCCGGCGACATCCTGGCCAAGGGCTGGACCTTGCTGACCCAGGGTTACATGGATGCGAGCCTGTGGCAGCACCTGGGCGCCAGCCTGGGGCGCATCGGCGTGGCCCTGCTGGCCGCCACGCTGACGGCCATCCCAGTGGGCATCGCCATCGGCTACAACCGCGTGGCACGCGGCATCCTCGACCCGCTGATCGAGTTTTACCGGCCGATACCGCCGCTGGCCTACCTGCCCTTGATTGTCATCTGGTGCGGCATCGGCGAGCTGTCGAAGGTGTTGCTGATCTTCCTGGCGATCTTTGCGCCGATCGCCATTGCCACCGCCACCGGCGTACGTACCGTCGACCCGGCCAAGTTGCGTGCAGCGCAGTCGCTGGGCGCAAGCAAGGCTCAGCTGATCCGGCACGTGATCCTGCCGAGCGCGCTACCCGACATCCTCACCGGGATCCGCATCGGCCTGGGGGTTGGCTGGTCGACGCTGGTCGCCGCCGAGCTGATTGCCGCCACCAGTGGCCTGGGCTTCATGGTGCAGTCGGCGGCGCAGTTTCTGGTTACCGACGTAGTAGTGCTGGGCATCCTGCTGATCGCCTTGATCGCCTTCGCACTGGAAATGAGCCTGCGCGCCCTGCAACGCAAGCTGGTGCCCTGGCACGGGCAAAGCCACTGAACCCTATTGTCCACGCCAGCACACTGGCGCCTGATTGAAGAGACTGACATGAGCCTGACCATCACTCCCCTCAGCCCCGCGCTCGGCGCCCAGATCAGCGGCGTGGACATCAGCCGCGACATCACCGCAGCACAACGCGACGCCATTGAACAGGCGCTGCTGCAGCACCAGGTGCTGTTCTTCCGCGACCAGCCGATCAACCCGGAACAACAGGCGCGCTTTGCCGCCCGCTTCGGCGACCTTCACATTCACCCGATCTACCCCAACGTGCCGGACACCCCGCAGGTGCTGGTGCTCGACACGGCGGTCACTGATGTGCGCGACAACGCCGTGTGGCACACCGACGTGACCTTCCTGCCAACCCCGGCACTGGGTGCGGTGCTCAGTGCCAAGCAGTTGCCGGCCTACGGTGGCGATACCTTGTGGGCCAGCGGCATAGCGGCCTTCGAGGCCTTGTCGTCGCCGCTGCGGGGTATGCTCGACGGGCTGACCGCCACTCACGACTTCACCAAGTCGTTCCCGCTGGAACGCTTTGGCACCACCGCTGAAGACCTGGCGCGCTGGGAAGCCACGCGGCGCAACAACCCACCCTTGTCGCACCCGGTGGTGCGTACGCATCCGGTGAGCGGGCGCAAGGCGTTGTTCGTCAATGAGGGGTTTACCACGCGCATCAATGAGCTGAGCGAGCTGGAGAGCGAGGCGTTGCTGAAGCTGCTGTTCGCCCATGCCACACGGCCGGAGTTCAGCATTCGCTGGCGCTGGCAGGAGAATGACGTGGCGTTCTGGGACAACCGCGTGACCCAGCATTTTGCCGTGGATGACTACCGGCCCAATCGGCGGGTGATGCACCGGGCGACGATCCTCGGGGATGTGCCCTTTTAGTTGTTGCCTGTTCTGGCCTCTTCGCGGGCACGCCCGCTCCCACAGGTTGGACTGCCCCCAATAAGTTGGACAGTTTCAGCTAGCAGCCCCTGCAGCATGAGCCCTGTATTTCACAGGGCTCATGCCATTGAGCTTTAGCTTGATGCGGTCATGGTTGTAGTAGTGGATGTACTCATCCAGACCGGATTTCAGTTCTTCAACGCTCTTGAAGCGCTGCGGGTAGAAAAATTCGGACTTAAGCGTACCAAAAAAGCTCTCCATAGCCGCATTATCCAAGCAGTTTCCTTTGCGTGACATGCTCTGCTTCACCCCTTGCTCGGCCAGCTTGTGGCGGTACTGCGAGTGTTGGTAGTGCCAGCCTTGATCCGAGTGGAGTACCAGTTTCGGCTTGTTTCCCAGGCGCTTGAAGGCCTTGCCCAGCATGTTGGTAACCAGCCCAAGGCATGGCCTGCTGGCCACTTCGTAGGCCACAATTTCGGCGTTGTACAAGTCCATCACGGGGGAGAGGTAGACTTTTTCCTGAGCCACTTTGAACTCGGTCACATCGGTCACCCACTTCTGATTCGGGCGCTGGGCGATAAAGTTTCGCTCCAGCAGGTTGGGCGCGATGGTGCCGACGACTCCCTTGTACGACCGATATTTTTTCGGCCGCACGAGTGAGCGAAGATCAAGCTCGATCATCAAACGCTCCACCACTTTTTTGTTAACCAAGGTCCCGCCATTGCGGATCACGATCGCAACGCGCCGGTAACCGTAAAGCCCTTTTTCCTCGTGATAGACACGCTGAATCATCTGCTTCAGAGCAGCATGCTTATCAGGTTTGGCCTGCGCTTGAAGCTGGTAATAGAACGTACTGCGCGGCAGATCCGCCAACTCCAGAACAGCGGCCAAAGGAAACCTGTCCTTGAGCGCAGACACGATCAGGGTTTTTTGGGCTGCCTTCGCTCCTGCTTCTTCAACTCTTCCAGCTTTTTTAGGTAAGCGTTCTCCATGCGCAGCCATTCAAGCTCAGCCAGCAACTGGTCGCGGCTTTTATCGGTGTCATCAGAGGTTGTGGGTTTGATGGGGTAAGGCTTTTTCGACATGGCAGCAGGTTTTCTTCTCTTGGGAGCAGGCGAAGCCGGACTTCCACTGTAGTACTGCCGCGCCCAAATGCCTATCTGCGAAGACTGACCAAGACCAAAATGGGCGGCGGTCTGGCGCAAGGAAAGCTGATGCTTGTGCATGTACTCAAGGACTGAGCGCTTGTAGGTCGCACTGTACCGCTGGCCTGGTTTACGCAGACTGAACTGGCCATGTTTCTGGAAGCTGGAGACCCAGCGCCGCAGCAGGCTGAAGTCCACTGCAAGTCGCTGGGCTACTTTTCGGAAACCTTCACCACCCTCCAGGTAGGCATGAACGGCTGTAAGCTTGAATTGGTCTGAGTACTTGCTCATATGGACACCCCAAGAAATTGGATTGGTGTCCAACTTCTTGGGGGCAGTCCAGGTCCGGCACCGGCTTCGAAACCTGTGATGTACCTGTGGGAGCGGGCCTACCCGCGAAGAGGCCAGAGCAGGAACGCCTGGTCAGCGGACCAGATGCAGGAACTGCATGTGCCGCTCGTACTGGTCGAGGATGTCGTTGATGATCTGCTCCTTGCTGTAGCCAACCAGGTCGTAGTTCTGGCTGCCTTCGCTCAGGTACACCTCCGCCCGGTAGTAGCGGCGGTTCTTCAACTCCTGCGTGCCCAGCCCACCCAGGGCGAACGATGGCGTGAAGTAGCCACGCATCTGCACCTGGTAAATGAACGGCTGTTCTTCACCATGCCCCACTTTCAGGCTGACGTTGTCGTGGCTTGGGTCATCCTGGGTAATCAGCACCAGGCCTTTTTGCTCGAACACCTCACGCACATCGGCAATCGCCGGGCGCACCACATCGTCCATGAAGCGGTACACCTCGTCACGCGACGGGAAGTGCACCGCCTGGCTCAAGCGCTGGCGCCAGCCGCCGCGGCCGCGGCGTGACTGGGCGAACGGTGCCAGCGAGTGCATTTGCGCGATCTGCCGTTGCGACTCCAGGTAGAACGCCTTGTGCAACCCCCACATCATGCACAGCAAGATCAACGAGAACGGCAGCGAGGTCAGTACCACCGCCGACTTCAGCGAATCGATGCTGCCCGCGAACAACAGCGCACTGGTGACCAGCGCGGTCATCGCGCCCCAGAAAATGCGCAGCCAGTTCGGCCCGTCCTCATCGGCATCCCCACCGGTGGCCGACAAGGTCGACAGCACCACGGTGCCAGAGTCGGCCGAGGTGACGAAGAACACGAAACTGATGAACACCGTGGTGGCGATCACCACCTTGCTCCAGGGGTAGGTTTCCAGCAGCAGGTACAGGCTCATGGACGGGTTGTCCAAGGCCGACTGGCCCAGCGCGGTCATGCCGTGGTTGATGACCTGGTCCAGGGCACTGTTGCCGAAGATCGACATCCACGCCAGGGTGAAGCCCAGCGGGATCAGCAGCACGCCAAAGACGAACTCGCGGATGGTACGGCCGCGGGAAATGCGCGCAATGAACAAGCCCACGAACGGCGCCCAGGCAATCCACCAGGCCCAGTAGAACACTGTCCAGCCACCCAGCCAGTCGCGGTTCTCACCGTAGGCATACACGTCGAAGCTCTTGCGCGGCAAGGCGCCCAGGTAATCGCCAAGGTTCTGGATGAGGGTGTTGAACAGGTGCTGGGTAGGCCCGGCGAACAGCACGAACAGCAGCAATGCGCAGGCCAGGAACAGGTTGATGTCGCTCATTACCCGCACGCCCTTCTCTACCCCGGCAACGGCTACGGCCACCGCCGCGCCCATCATCAGGGTGATGAGGATCACCTGCACCCACTGGCTGTGGCTGATGCCGAACAGGTAATCCAGGCCGGCATTCAGGTGCAGCACGCCAAAGCCCATGTCGGCGCCGAGGCCGAACACGGTGGCGATGATGCCGAAGCCGTCCACCGCATAACCGATCGGCCCGTTGATGCGCTTGCCGATCAGCGGGTACAGCGCCGAACGCAACGCCAGCGGCAGGTTATGGCGGTAGGCGAAGTAGGCCAGCGCCATGCCGACGAAGGCGAACACGCCCCAGCCATGCAACCCCCAGTGCAGGAACAGGATCTGCATGGCTTGGCGCCCGGCCTCGGCAGTGCCCGCTTCGCCTTGGGGCGGCTGCAGCATATGGGTCAGCGGTTCGGACACACAGAAGAAGAACAACGTAATGCTGATGCCAGCCGCAAACAGCATGCCGGCCCATGACAGGTAACTGAACTCGGGCTCGTCGTGGTCGGCACCGAGCTTGATCTTGCCGTAGCCGGACAAGGCGGTGACCACCACGAAGACCAGGTACAGGGTCATTGCCAACATGTAGTACCAGCCGACCGTATTGGCCGCCCAGTTCTGCGCCGCCAGCAACCAGTCGCCTGCGGTTTGCGGGTTGGAGATGACCACCAGGCCGAAGATAAGGATGAAGCTTGCCGCAAAGTAGAACACCGGCGGGTTCATGCGGATCTTGCTGGTGGAAAGGGATGGGGTCGGTGCACTCATGGGGCAGGCACCTCGTCAAAAGACGTGAGGTTCGGAATGAACGGGTTCAGCAAAGGAATCCTCCTGTTGAACACCGGCAGCGGACCAGCGTTTTTCATTGAACAAGCGTTCAAGTTAAACATGGATCGGTGTTCAATGCGAATTGGGGCGCCGACTGGCGCGCTTCTGGCCCGGCCTTTTCGCGGGCAAACCCGCGCCTGGCGCGCACATCGGTCGCTCGCTGTGCGGTCCTTGTAAGAGCCCGTTTCACCTTGAAAAGTGCCGGTGCACGCCAGGCAAATTTCAGGTCAATGCTTGTCTTGGCAATCCAGCTGCAAGTTGGCCTGGGTGATGTTGCTCTCGGCTGGCACACTGCGGGTCAGCCACACGTTGCCGCCAATGGTCGAGCCTTTACCGATGGTGATGCGCCCCAGTACCGTGGCGCCGGCATAGATCACCACATCGTCTTCGACGATTGGGTGGCGTGGCAGGCCTTTGTGCAAGGTGCCCGACTCGTCGCTTGGGAAACGCTTGGCGCCAAGGGTCACAGCCTGGTAGATACGCACGCGCTCGCCGATGATCGCGGTTTCGCCGATGACCACCCCCGTACCGTGGTCGATGAAGAAACCCGGCCCGATCTGCGCGCCAGGGTGAATGTCGATACCGGTGGCTGAATGCGCCAGTTCCGAACTGATGCGCGCCAGCAGTGGCAGACCTGCCCGGTACAGATGGTGCGCCAGGCGGTGATGGATGATTGCCAGCACGCCGGGGTAGCACAGCAGCACCTCATCGACGCTACGGGCCGCCGGGTCGCCGTGGTAGGCAGCCAGCACATCGGTGTCGAGCAACACCCGCAGCGCTGGCAAGGCTGCCGCGAAATCCTGTACCAGCCTCAGCGCGTGAGCATCCACACCGGCCAGCTCGGCCTGGCTTTGCCGGGCGGCGTAACGCAGCTCCAGTCGGGCCTGGGCCAGCAAGGCGGTCAGGGCGGCATCGAGGGTGTGGCCCACGTAGAAATCTTCACTTTCTTCGCGCAGGTCGACCGGGCCCAGGCGCATAGGGAACAGCGCACCACAGAGTTGCTCGAGTATCTGCCGCATCGCCTCGCGCGACGGCAGCTCGCGGCCACCCTGCTCGCCGCTGCTGCGGCCATTGCGGGTGCGCCACTGCTCACGCGCGCCGCGCAGGCCGGTTACGATGCTCTGCAACTGCCAGCGCCCGGATAATGGTTGTTCGCTCACGGTTTTCTCCTGCCGTATAGGCCATCGGGTTGTTTCGCCATGCCCGCGAAAGGGCCGGGCGTGCCTGCGTGCAATCCACTCTACGGCAAATCCGCCTCTTGGAAAAAACTACGCTTTATTCCATCCTGCGCCATGTCGGGCACACCCTGCGGTGACGGCGCAGGCAACCTCGCCTACCCTCAAAGCAATCACGCTCTGATAACGAACAAAATGGAAATAACAAAATAATTTTTTATTATTTCCAGGCCTAAAAAGCCAATTCTATAGTCGCCACCCTCTCCCTACACAACACGCGCGGGGCTCTGCCATGTCGAAGTTCGCCAAACCGCTACTCAATGCCAGCCTGGCCCTTATGCTGGGTGCTGGTCTGCTCGGCCAGGCCTTCGCCGGCGAAGAGCTGAAAACCATTCAGGAAAAAGGCGTGATCAACGTCGGCCTCGAAGGCACCTACCCGCCGTTCAGCTTTCAGGATGAAAACGGCAAGCTGACCGGTTTTGAAGTCGAGCTCTCCGAACTGCTGGCCAAAGAGCTGGGGGTCAAGGCCAAGATCCAGCCAACCAAGTGGGACGGTATTCTCGCCGCGCTGGAGTCCAAACGGCTGGACATCGTGGTCAACCAGGTGACCATTTCGGAAGAACGCAAGAAGAAGTATGACTTCTCCGAGCCTTACACCATCTCCGGCATCCAGGCGCTGATTCTCAAGAAGAAGGCCGAGCAGCTGAATATCAATGGTGCACAGGATCTGGCCGGCAAAAAAGTCGGCGTGGGTCTAGGCACCAACTACGAGCAGTGGGTGAAACAAGACGTACCGAAAGCCGAGGTGCGCACTTATGAAGACGACCCGAGCAAATTCGCCGACCTGCGCAACGGCCGCATCGACGCCATCCTGATCGACCGCCTGGCGGCGCTGGAATACGCGCAAAAAGCCAAGGACACCGAACTGGCCGGCCCTGCCTTCTCGCGCCTGGAAAGCGGCGTGGCTCTGCGCAAGGGCGAGCCTGAACTGTTGGCGGCCATCAACAAGGCCATCGACAAGCTCAAGGCTGACGGCACGCTGGCCAAGCTGTCGGAAAAATATTTCGGTGCCGATGTCACTAAATGATCGCTGAAAGCCTGCAACTCGTCGCCGACTCCGCGCCCTTCCTGCTCAAGGGCGCGGGTTACACCGTACTGCTCAGCGTGGGCGGCATGTTCTTCGGCCTGGTGCTGGGCTTTGCCCTGGCGCTGATGCGGCTGTCGAAGGTACTGCCGCTCAACTGGCTGGCGCGGATCTATGTGTCGTTCTTTCGCGGCACGCCGCTGCTGGTGCAACTGTTCGTGATCTATTTCGGCATGCCGCAGATCGGGATCGAACTTGACCCCATCCCGGCCTCGCTGATTGGCCTGTCGCTGAACATGGCGGCTTACATCTGCGAAATCCTGCGCGCGGCGATTTCATCGATTGACCGTGGCCAATGGGAAGCCGCGGCCAGCATCGGCATGACCCGGGTGCAGGCCATGCGCCGGGCGATCCTGCCCCAGGCCCTGCGCACCGCCCTGCCACCGCTGGGCAACAGCTTCATTTCGCTGGTCAAGGACACCGCCCTGGCAGCCACCATCCAGGTACCCGAGCTGTTCCGCCAGGCCCAGCTGATTACTGCACGCACCTTCGAAGTGTTCACCATGTACGTGGCGGTGGCGGTTATCTACTGGGTGCTGTGCAGCATCCTCGCGCACTTCCAGAACCGTATGGAAGCGCGGGTCAACCAGCATGACCAGGAGCATTGAGCATGATTGAAGTCAAAGGCCTGACCAAGCGGTTCAAGGGCCAGACCGTGCTCAACGGCATTGACCTGACCGTACAGCCCGGCGAGGTGGTGGCCATCATCGGCCCCAGCGGCTCGGGCAAGACCACCTTCCTGCGCTGCCTGAACCTGCTGGAAACGCCCGACGCCGGGCAGATAAAGATCGGCGCCATCAGCATCGATGCCAACCACCCACTGGGGGGGCAGCAAAGTGCGATCCGCCGGTTGCGCCAGCAGGCCGGGTTCGTGTTCCAGAACTTCAACCTGTTCCCGCACCGCACAGCCTTGGAAAACGTGATCGAGGGGCCGGTGATCGTCAAGAAGACCCCGCGCGAACAGGCTGTCGAACTGGGCCGCCGCTTGCTGGCCAAGGTTGGCCTGGCGGGCAAGGAAGATGCCTACCCGCGTCGCCTGTCCGGTGGCCAGCAGCAGCGGGTGGCCATCGCCCGCGCCTTGGCCATGGAGCCCGAGGTGATTCTGTTCGACGAGCCGACCTCGGCGCTGGACCCGGAACTGGTGGGTGAAGTGCTGGCGACCATTCGCGGCCTGGCGGAAGAAAGGCGTACCATGGTCATCGTCACCCACGAAATGAGCTTTGCCCGTGACGTGGCTAACCGGGTGATCTTCTTCGACAAAGGCGTGATCGTGGAGCAAGGCGAGGCCAAAGCGCTGTTTGCTGCGCCGAAGGAAGAGCGTACCCGGCAGTTCTTGCGCAAGTTCCTTGGGACTGCTGCTTCCGAGTAGGCCTGCTCTGGGCCCTTCGCGGGTTCATCCGCGAAGAGGTCGGCGTAGCCGCGGAAATCTCTCCTTCTATATATATTCCAAAGAGTTAGTTCATTAAATTTTTATAAAGCATTAGGGTATATCAACCGGACCACCGGACCAGCACACGTTCGCCGCGACCAGCTGTAGCGGCTTTACTTTTCGCGAGGTCAGGAATGGTCAGCATCACAATTTCCCCAGTGCGTAACGCCAGGGCATTGAGTACAGCCAAGGAGCGGTACTGATGTCCAGCCAACCCAACAGCCTATTACACAGCGATCTCGACAGCGCTCCCCCGTTGCTGCCAGCCAAGGTGTTGCGCAACGACGCCGAAGCCTTGCAAGTGGCACGCGAACTGGCCGAGGTCGCCCGCGAGCATGCCGCCCGCCGCGACCAGCAACGCAAGCTGCCATGGGCCGAGGTCGAGCTGTTCACCCGCAGCGGGCTGGGTAGCATCAGCGTACCCAAGGCCCACGGTGGTCCCGATGTTTCGTTCGCCACCATCGCCGAAGTGTTCCGCCTGATCAGCGCCGCCGACCCGGCCCTGGGGCAGATCCCGCAGAACCAGTTCGGCATCCTGCAATTGCTGCGCCTGACGGCAAGCGAAGCGCAACAGGCGTTTGTTTTCCGCAGCGTGCTCGAAGGCTGGCGCATCGGCAATGCCGGGCCCGAACGCGGCACCAAGGACACCCTCACGCTCACCGCGCGTATCACCCGCAACGGCGACGGTTATCGCATCAGTGGCGAGAAGTTCTATTCCACCGGCGCCCTGTTCGCCCATTGGGTGGCGGTCAAAGCCCTGGACGACGACGGCCGTCAGCGCCTGGCGTTCGTACGTAGAGGCAGCCCGGGGTTGCGCATCGTCGATGACTGGTCCGGGTTTGGCCAGCGCACCACCGCCAGCGGCACGGTACTGCTGGACCAGGTGCCGGTGGAGGCGGCGCTGGTGATCGATAACTGGCGCCAGCGCGATATACCCAATACCCAGGGCGCGGTCTCGCAGTTGATCCAGGCAGCAATCGATGCAGGTATCGCTGAAGCGGCCATCGAAGATGCGATCAAGTTCGTTCGCGAGAAGTCGCGGCCTTGGGTCGACGCCAATGTCGAGCGCGCCAGCGACGATCCTTACGTGATCGCTGACGTCGGGCGCCTGAAGCTTGAACTGCATGCGGCGCAAGCGTTGCTGCGCAAGGCCGCGCAGGTGCTTGACGAGGTCAGCGCCGCGCCCGTGGATGCCGCGAGCGCTGCGCGCGCGTCCATTGCGGTGGCCGAAGCCAAGGTGCTGACCACTGAAATTGCCCTGCAGGCCAGCGAAAAGCTGTTCGAGCTGGCTGGCAGCCGCGCCACCCTTGCCGAATTCAACCTCGACCGCCACTGGCGCAACGCCCGGGTGCACACGCTGCATGACCCGGTGCGCTGGAAGTACCACGCGGTTGGGGCTTACCACCTTAACGGGACCTTGCCCGCGCGGCATTCCTGGATCTGAATTCAATGGCCTTGGGGGCTGCTTTGCAGCCCATCGCGACACAAGGCCGCTCCTACCCGTGGCGCGGACCGGCATGGAACCGCGTATCCCTGCAGGAGCGGCCTTGTGTCGCGATGGGCCGCATAGCGCTCCCAAGGCCCGGAGAAACCCATGACCATCAGAATCATCACCAGCGACACCCAAGCCCTGCATGTCGCCGACGAAATCGCCCAACAACTGCGCCGCGACAGCGCCCTGCGCGACCGCGAACGCCGGCTGCCGCACAGCGAACTGGACCTGTTCACCCGCTCCGGCCTGTGGGCCATCAGTGTGCCGAAGGCCTTCGGCGGCGCTGGCGTGTCCAACGTCACCCTGGCCAAGGTCATCGCCCGCATCGCCCAGGCCGACGGCTCGCTGGGGCAGATCCCACAGAATCATTTCTACAGCCTGGAAGTACTGCGGGTAAACGGCAGCCCCGAACAACAGAAGCGGCTGTATGGCGAAGTACTGGCCGGCCGCCGTTTCGGCAATGCCCTGGCCGAACTGGGTACCAAGACCGCCAACGAACGCACCACCCGCCTGAGCCGTGACGGTGACGGCTTTCGCATCAATGGCCGCAAGTTCTACGCGACTGGCGCCATCTACGCCCAGCGTATTCCCACGTCGGTGGTCGATGAACAGGGCGTGCAGCACCTGGTGTTCGTGCCGGCCGATAGCCAGGGCGTGCAGGTGATCGACGACTGGAGCGGCTTCGGTCAGCGCACCACCGGCAGTGGCTCGGTTCTGCTGGACAACGTTTACGTCAGCGCAGCGGACGTGGTGCCTTTCCAGAGTGCCTTCGAGCGCCCCACCCCGGTCGGCCCGCTGGCGCAGCTTCTTCACGCCGCCATCGACACCGGCATCGCCCGCGCCGCCTACGAGGATGCCCTGCACTTCGTGCGCACCCGCAGCCGACCATGGGTCGACGCAGGCCTGGACAAGGCAAGCGATGACCCACTGACGCTGAAAAGCTTCGGTCACCTGGCGATCCGCCTGCACGCGGCCGAAGCCCTGCTGGAACGCGCTGGCGAATACCTCGACCGCGCCCGCAACGACAGCACCGCCAACACCGTCGCCGCGGCGTCCATCGCCGTGGCCGAAGCGCGTGCCATCAGCACGGAAATCGCGCTTGCCGCCGGCACTGCCCTGTTTGAACTGAGTGGGAGCCAAGCGACGCTGGCCGAGCACAACCTCGACCGCCATTGGCGCAACGCCCGCGTGCACACCTTGCACGACCCGGTCCGCTGGAAATACCACGCCATCGGCAATTACTACCTCAACGACGTCAATCCGCCACGCCGGGGGACGCTCTGATGGCCAAGCAAATCCTGCTCAATGCCTTCAACATGAACTGTGTCGGGCACATCAACCACGGCCTGTGGACCCACCCACGGGACACTTCGACCCAGTACACCAGCCTGGAGTACTGGACCCAGCTCGCACGCCTGCTGGAGCGCGGCCTGTTCGATGGGCTGTTCATCGCCGATATCGTCGGTACCTACGATATCTATGGGCAATCGCTGGACGTCACCCTCAAGGAGGCCATCCAGTTGCCGGTCAATGACCCCTTGCTGCTGGTTTCGGCCATGGCCGCCGTCACTCGCCACCTGGGTTTTGGCCTTACCGCCAACCTGACCTACGAGGCGCCGTACCTGTTCGCCCGACGCCTATCCACCCTGGACCACCTGAGCCAGGGCCGGGTTGGATGGAACATCGTCACCGGTTACCTCGACAGTGCCGCCCGCGCCATGGGCCTGGCACAGCAACCCGAACATGACCGCCGCTACGACCAGGCCGACGAATACCTGCAGGTGCTGTACAAGCTGCTGGAGGGCAGCTGGGCTGACGACGCGGTGGTCGCTGACCGCGAGCAGCGCATCTATGCCCGCCCCGACAAGGTGCGCAAGGTGCAGCACCATGGCGAGTTCTACAAGGTCGACGGTTACCACCTGTGCGAGCCCTCGCCGCAGCGCACCCCGGTACTGTTCCAGGCAGGCAGTTCGCAACGGGGCCTGGGCTTCGCCGGGCAACATGCCGAATGTGTCTTCATCAGCGCTCAGGACAAGACCGCGGCCCGCGCCCAGGTCGAGCAGGTACGCGCGGCTGCCTCGGCTGCCGGGCGCGCCCCGCAGGCGGTCAAGGTCTTCATGGGCATCACGGTGATCGTCGCGGCGACCGAGCAACAGGCCCAGGCCAAGCATGCCGAGTATCTGCAGCACGCCAGCGCCGAGGCCGGCGTCGCACATTTTGCGGCCTCGACCGGCATTGACTTCGCGGCCTATGCACTGGACGAGCCGATCCCCTTCAGCCAGGGCAACGCCATTCAGTCAGCCACCCGCCAGTTGCAGGGCAACGCCTGGACCCGCCGGCGCCTGTTGCAACAGCACGCGCTGGGCGGGCGCTACGTGAAGGTGGTCGGCGACCCCGAGCAGGTCGCCGAACAGTTGATCGCCTGGCTCGACGAGACCGGCCTGGACGGCTTCAACCTGACCCGCACCGTCACCCCGGAGAGCTTTGAGGACTTCATCGACCTGGTCGTTCCTCAACTGCAACAACGCGGCCGCTACAAGACCGCGTACGCCGAGGGCACCCTGCGCCAGAAACTGTTCCAGGCCGACCACCCGCACTTGCCCGCCGACCACCCTGGTTCGGCTTACCGCTTTACCCGCACCCCTACCCCTGCACCGACTGGAGCCCTGCACCATGCTTGAAAAACTGTTCCGGCCCGTCGTGGCCATCGCCCTGTCCCTCGGCCTGTGCGCCACTGCCCAGGCCGCCGAACCCCTGAAGATCGGCACTACCTCGGCCTTTGCGATCCCGCTGGAAGCCGCCGTGGAAGAAGCCCACAAGCAAGGCCTGGAGGTGAAGCTGATCGAGTTCAGCGACTGGATCGCGCCCAATGTCAGCCTCAACAGCGGCGACATCGACGTGAACTACTTCCAGCACATCCCGTTCCTGGAGAATGCCAAGGCGGCTGCGGGCTTCGACCTGGTGCCCTATGCACCGGGCATTATCAACAACGTGGGCCTGTACGCGAAAAAGTACAAAAGCTTCGCCGACCTGCCTGAAGGGGCGAGCGTGGCCATCGCCAACGACCCGATCAACAGCGGCCGCGGCCTGCAACTGCTGGCCAAGGCCGGGTTGATCACGCTCAAGCCAGGGGTTGGCTACAAAGCCACCGAGGACGACATTGTCGCCAACCCGAAAAAGCTGAAGATCCTGCAAGTCGAAGCCGTGCAGCTGGTGCGTGCCTATGACGACGCCGACCTGGTGCAGGGGTACCCGGCATACATTCGCCTGGCCAACAGCTTCGATGCCAGTTCAGCGCTGCTGTTCGACGGTCTGGAAAACAAGGAGTACGTGATTCAATTCGTGATTCGCCCGCAGAGCAAAAACGACCCACGCCTGGCACAGTTCGTCGACATCTACCAACATTCGCCTGTCGTACGCGCAGCGTTGGACAAGGCTCACGGCAAGCTGTACCAGGCCGGTTGGGAAGGCTGACATGAGCCAGGCCAGCGCATTCAAGGCGCCCACCCCCCAACCGCGAGCGTCAACGGCCAGGGAGCACGCCCTGCACCCGGAAATCAATCAAGCCCATGTACGCTTCATCGGCCTGGGCAAGACCTACCCTGGGCAGGCGCAACCCGCTTTGCACGGCATTGACCTGAACATTCGCCAGGGCGAAGTGTTCGGCATCATCGGCCGCAGCGGCGCCGGCAAATCTTCGTTGCTACGCACCATCAACCGCCTGGAACGCCCCAGCCACGGCCGGGTACTGATCGACCAGGTGGACATCGCGGCGTTCGATGACGACCAGCTGGTGGCGCTGCGCCGGCGTATCGGCATGATCTTCCAGCATTTCAACCTGCTGTCGGCGAAGACAGTGTGGCAGAACGTCGAGCTGCCCTTGAAGGTGGCGGGCGTGGCCAAGGGCGAGCGACAACGCAAGGTCCGGGAGCTGCTGGCACTGGTCGGCCTGCAGGAGAAACACCACGTGTACCCCGCGCAATTGTCAGGCGGGCAGAAACAGCGCGTGGGCATTGCCCGGGCACTGGTGCATGACCCCGAGATCCTGCTGTGCGACGAAGCCACCTCCGCGCTGGACCCGGAGACCACGGCCTCGATCCTGGAACTGCTGCGCGATATCAACCGGCGCCTGGGCCTGACCATCGTGCTGATTACCCACGAGATGGCGGTCATCCGTGATATCTGCCACCGGGTGGTGGTGCTGGACCGCGGCGAGGTGGTTGAGCAGGGCGAAGTCTGGCGTGTCTTCGGCGCCCCTCACCACGAGGTCACCCGAACCCTGCTTGCGCCGCTGCAAGCGCGGCTGCCTGCGGCGCTGCAAGCCAGCCTGCAGGCCCACCCCTCAAGCCGTGACTGCGCCGTGGTATTGCAACTGAGTGTACTTGGCGAGCCTGAACTGTCTGCCCTGTTCCACGACCTGGGCGGTCGCGTGCGCTTGCTGCAGGGCGGCGTGGCGACCATTGGCGAGCACGCCCTGGGCCAGTTGATCCTGTCGGTGCAGCACGCACCGCACGATACCCAACAATTGCTGCAACGCGCCCGCCGTTGGGCGGACAACGTAGAGGTGCTGGGCCATGTGGTTTGATCGTCTGCTGGAAGGCTTGCTCGATACCCTGCTGATGGTTGGCGTGTCGTCGCTTATCGCCTTGCTGCTGGGGATACCCCTGGCACTGCTGCTGGTCACCAGCGGCAGGGGTGGCATATTCGAGGCAGCCTTGCTGAACCGGGTACTTGGCGCCTTCGTCAACCTGTTCCGCTCGATCCCGTTCCTGATCCTGATGGTCGCGCTGATCCCGTTCACCCGGCTGGTGGTGGGTACGACCTATGGTGTGTGGGCGGCGGTTGTCCCGCTGACCATCGCCGCCACGCCGTTCTTTGCCCGGATCGCCGAGGTCAGCCTGCGCGAAGTCGACCATGGCTTGGTGGAAGCCGCGCAGGCCATGGGTTGCCGGCGCTGGCACATTGTCTGGCATGTGTTGTTGCCCGAAGCGTTGCCGGGTATTGTCGGCGGTTTCACCATCACCTTGGTGACCCTGATCAACTCCTCGGCCATGGCCGGGGCGATCGGTGCCGGAGGGCTGGGCGACATCGCCTACCGGTATGGCTACCAGCGCTTCGACAGCCAGATCATGCTGACCGTGATCGCCATGCTGGTGGCGCTGGTGGCGTTGATCCAGCTGGGTGGCGACCGATTGGCAAAAGGCTTGAACAAGCGTTGAGTTCTTCGCGGGCAAACCCGCGAAGAGGCCCTCAATCCCAGTGCAAATCCGCAGCCGGCACCGGCCGCCCGAACCAGTAGCCCTGCCCCAGCTGGCACTGCTGCTGCAGCAGGAAGGCGGCCTGCTCTGCCTGCTCGATACCCTCGGCATGGACCTGCATGCCCATGCTGCGGGCCAGGGCGATGATCACCCGCACGATCGCGATGTCATCCTCATCCAGCGGCAACCCGGCAACGAAGCCCTGGTCGATTTTCAGCTTCTGAACGGGCAAACGCTTGAGCCGCAGCAGCGAAGAGTAGCCGGTGCCGAAGTCATCAATGGCCAGGGTCACGCCAAGCTCACGTAAGCGGTGAAGTTGCTCCAGCGCCACCTCCGGGTCTTCCATCACAGCGCTTTCGGTCACTTCCAGCTCCAGCAAGGCGGGGGCCAGGCCGGTGTCGTGCAGGACGTCGGCCACTTGCCGGTACAACTCATGTTGGCCAAACAGCCGGCTGGAGATGTTCACCGCCACGAACGCCAATTGCCGGCCTTGCGCCTGCCACTGCACCATTTGCCGGCAGGCCTGGCGCAGCACCCAGGCATCGATTTCGGCAATCAGGCCGGTACGCTCGGCGATCGGGATGAACTCGCCTGGCGGCACCAGGCCGCGCTGCGGATGCTGCCAGCGCACCAACGCTTCGACCCCGACCAGGCTGCCGGTCGCCAGGTCGTGTACCGGCTGGAAAAACACCCGCAGTTCGTCATGCTCCAGTGCGCGGCGCAACTCGCCCGCTGTTTCAACCCGGTGCTGGGCGTGGGCCGTCAGTTCTTCGGTGTACAGCGCATAGCAGGCTCGCCCATTGCCCTTGGCCTTGTACAAAGCCGAATCGGCGTTGCGCAGCAACTGTTCGGCACACAAGGCATCGCTGGGGAACAGGCTGATACCGGCACTGACACTGATGAACAACCGATGGCCATCGAACAGGAACGGCTCGCGCATGCGCTCGATGATGCCCTGCGCCAGTTTGCCTGCCTGGCCGACTTGCTGGCAGCCTTCGGCCAGCACGCCGAACTCGTCACCGCCCAGCCGGGCCAAGGTCACACCATTGCCCAGTATCTTGCCCAGGCGCTCCCCCACCAGCCTCAGCAACTGGTCACCGATGGTGTGGCCAAGGCCATCGTTGATGCTCTGGAAGTGGTCCAGGTCCAGCAGCAGCAGGGCGCACCCACGCTTGTTGGCCTGCGCCGCGGCCAGGGCCTGCTCGACGCGGTCGTTGAACAGCAAGCGGTTGGGCAGGCCGGTCAGCGGGTCGTGGTGGGCCAGGTAGGCCAGTTCCTGCTCCGAATGCTTGATCGCGCTGATGTCACTGAACACGGCCACGTAATGGCTCAGCTCACCCTCGTCATCGTGAATAGCGCAGATGGTCTGCCACTGCGGGTAGATTTCGCCGCTTTTGCGCCGGTTCCAGATTTCGCCGCTCCACTCGCCCTTTTCAGCCAGGGTGGCGTAAACCTGCTGGTAGAAGGCCTGGCCATGGCGGCCCGACTTGAACTTGCTCGGGCGCTGGCCGATCACCTCGTGCTGCTGGTAACCGGTAATGCGCATGAAGGCACGGTTGACGTGCACGATCAGGCCCTGGCGGTCGGTTACCAGCACCCCTTCCAGGGTACTGTCGAACACCGCGGCGGCCATGCGCAGGCGTTCCCGGTCTTCGCAGCGCAACCGCGCGCCATGGCCGATGAAATGCAGCAGCCGCACCCGGGACAGGTAAATCAGCAAGGCACTGCACAGCACCCACACCACCACGTTGATCTGCCGCCCCACGGTCAATGCCAGGGGGTCGTCGGTCATGCTCTGAAGCATCACCTCGGCCAGCACCAGCCAGAGGATCGAGAGCACCACATAGAGCGCGGCCATGCGCAAGGCGTCGCGAACGGAAACAGACATGTCGGGTGGGATAGCCCATTGAAAAGAAAGGGGCATTATAAAGGCTGAAACATGTCGTGACCTCCTGTCTGAACAGTTGACTGGTTTTATTTCCCCACCAAGGGATAATCGACCCTTCCCCCCGCATTTCGAGGGCATTTACATCTATGTGGTACAACGGCCTGCTCGACTTGTCGGCCTGGCAACTGGTCGGCATCACCCTGTTGATGACCCACGTGACCATTGTCAGCGTCACGGTCTACCTGCATCGCTACTCTGCGCACCGGGCCCTTGAGCTCAACGGCGCGCTCAAGCATTTCTTCCGCCTCTGGCTGTGGCTGACCACGGCGCAGAACACCCGCGAGTGGACGGCGGTCCACCGTAAGCACCACGCCAAGTGCGAAACACCCGACGACCCGCACAGCCCTGTGCACAAAGGCCTGAGCACGGTGTTGCGCAAAGGCGCCGAGCTGTATCGTGAAGAGGCCCGCAACCCAGACACCCTGCGCATCTACGGCAAGAACTGCCCTGATGACTGGATCGAGCGCAACCTTTACTCGCGTTACAAACTGGGCGGCATCGCGTTGATGGCCGTGATCGACCTGCTGCTGTTCGGCACCCTCGGTATCACCATCTGGGCGGTCCAGATGATGTGGATCCCGTTCTGGGCTGCCGGTGTCGTCAACGGCCTGGGCCACGCGTTCGGCTACCGCAACTTCGAATGCCGTGACGCGGCCACCAACCTGGTGCCGTGGGGCATCGTGATCGGTGGTGAAGAGCTGCACAACAATCACCACACCTACCCCAATTCGGCCAAGCTGTCGGTCAAGCGCTGGGAGTTCGACATGGGCTGGGCGTGGATCCGCCTGTTCTGCCTGCTGCGCCTGGCCAAGGTGCAGCGTGTGGCGCCGATTGCCCATCGGGTGGAAGGCAAAGGTAGCCTGGACATGGACACCGCCATGGCGATCCTCAACAACCGCTTCCAGATCATGGCCCAGTACCGCAAATTGGTGATCGCCCCACTGGTAAAGCTGGAACTGGCGCGTGTCGACGCCTCGGTGCGCCACCACTTCCGCCGTGCCAAGCGCCTGCTATCCCGTGAAACCAGCCTGCTCGAAGACCGCCACCATGTGCGCATCGAATCGATGCTTGCGCACAGCCAGGCCTTGAAAACCATCTACGAAAAGCGCCTGGCCTTGCAGCAGATCTGGGCCCGCACCAGCGCCAACGGCCATGACATGCTGGCCGCCATCAAGGACTGGGTACACGAAGCCGAAACCAGTGGTATTCAAGCCCTGCGCGACTTCGCGGCACAGCTGAAAACCTATTCCCTGCGCCCGACCGGCGCCTGATCGCCGTTGATCGGCACGCCCCAGCATGGGGCGTGCCAGCTGGAACTTCCCCACCTCGCCCCCACTCAAACCCCGCACATCGCCCGCGTGGCGGGCAGGATGCTGGCCGCACGCTTTCACGTCGAGACTCGCTACGTGCACATGGCCAAGAATATTCCAATGACATCGCCAGGCCCGGTACCACCGGGAGCCGCCCGCACTTTACTGGCGCTCCTTCATGCGCAAGGTGAAGTCGCCCGCCTGAGCGAACGCGAACAGCTGTTCAGCTCGTTGCTCGAGAGTGTCAACGCGGTGCTCTGGGCCTTCGATTGGGAAACACGCGAAGTGCTGTACGTAAGCCCCGCCTACGAGCGCATCTTCGGCCGCCCGGCCAGCCTGGTACTGGCCGACTTCAACGAGTGGCGCGACAGCATCTACCCCGACGACCTGGAATACGCCGAGCGCAGCCTGGCCCAGGTGCTGCTCAAAGGCGCGGTCGAGGACCGCGAGTACCGTATCATCAATGCCGACGGGCAAGTGCGCTGGTTGAGCGACAAGTGCTACATCAACCAGCAGCATGACGGCGACCGCGTGATCATCGTCGGCATTGCCGAAGACATCACCGAGAAAAAGCAGCTGGAAGGCGAGTTGCAGCGCCTGGCCACCATTGACGTGCTGACCCAAAGCAGCAACCGCCGGCACTTCTTCGAATGCGCCCAAGCGGCGTTTGACAGCGCCCGGGAAAACGGCACGCCGTTGGCCTTCCTGTTACTGGACATCGACGACTTCAAACAGATAAACGACAGCTATGGCCACCAGGAAGGCGACCAGGTGCTGCAGCACATCGCCGACAGCGGCAAGGCCGTGTTGCGCCGTGGCGACCTGTTCGGGCGTATTGGCGGCGAAGAGTTCGCAGCAGTCTTCCCAGGGTGCAGTGCCGAGCTGGCCGGGCAGATAGCCGAGCGGCTACAGCGGCAGATTCAGCGTTTGAGCTTCAGCCATGGGGCGCACACTTACGGGGTAACGGTGAGCCAGGGGCTTACCGGGTTGACCGCTGAAGATGTGGCGCTGGACAGCCTGTATGCCCGCGCCGATGCGGCGATGTACCAGGCCAAGCGGCAGGGCAAGAACCAGATCGTGCGCGGTTGAACC
The DNA here is from genome assembly GCF_007633355.1 of Pseudomonas sp. BJP69. Taxonomy (NCBI): domain Bacteria; kingdom Pseudomonadati; phylum Pseudomonadota; class Gammaproteobacteria; order Pseudomonadales; family Pseudomonadaceae; genus Pseudomonas; species Pseudomonas sp. BJP69. The sequence goes on along the minus strand of NZ_CP041933.1, from coordinate 199,998 downwards.
CCCTTACGCCTGCCCGGCTCAAGGAGCATCGTCGGCTTGTATCGGGCCTTCAGCCGCGGGCTGCGAACTGGTTTCGGGGTTCTCCACCTTGCGCAACCGGGTCAGCTCCGGCAAGCCCATCTTCAGCAAACGCGCCGTCTTGCCACTGGCAATCTTCGCCAGCCCCTGCCCAGCCGGTAGCCGCGCCAACTGCCCGGCCAGGTTCATGGCCAGAATATCGCGCGAGTACACCCCGCCACCGAGTTGATAGATCGCCGCGATCAGCTCGCGTAAAGCCAACGGCAAGCGCCAGCGGGTGCGCAGCGCCGAGCCGAATGCGGCACCGAACTCGTTGAGCGACAACTGGACCTTGTCTTCGTCCAGCTCGCCGCCCGCCAGGCGCCATTCCTGCAGGCAGCGCAGCACCGCCAGGTCGCCCAGGCAATGCAGCAACCCTGCGCAATAGCAAAGCCCTTCGTCCAGCGCCAGCAGGCGCGCCAGCGTACGGCCATATTCGGCGGTGTGCAGGGACAAATCCCAGTACTGCGCCGCATGCTGCGCCAGCAAGGGGTCGCTGAGGCGGGCACTGCGCTTGAGGGTCATGCCCAGAATCAGGTTCATGCTTTGCGTGCTGCCCAGCTTGTTCAGGGCTTGCAGCAGGGTTTGCACCGGTGCTTCACGGTGCAGCGCTGCGCTGTTGGCAGCCGCTATCAGCACCGCGGTCACTTGCGGGTCACGGCAGACTTCTTCTTCCAGCACTTTCAGGTTCAGGCCCTCAGGGTTCAGGGCTCGCTTGATCGCCACCTGCAAATCGGCCAGCAGCGGCCCGCCATCGGCAGTAGCCCGGCGCTGTTCGAGGTAAGCGCGCAGGCTGGCACCGGGCTGCAAGGGCGGCACCGGGCAGGCGATTTCTTCGCCCACGCCCAGCAGCAACTGTTCCAGGCGCTTGCGCAGGTTACCCAGGTTCAGGGGCTTGCTCAGGTACGCCGTGGGGTGCAGCGGCAGGGCTTCACGCACACTCGCACTGTCGCTGCGGTTGCTCATGAGGATGAACGGCAACCCCGACCCTTTGGCGCGTACTTTGCGCAGCAGGTCGAGGCCGTCGATGCCAGCCAGCTCACGTGCTGCAATGATCAGGTCCGGCTTGGCGGCCAGGGCGCTGAGCGCTTGCGAGCCGTCGGCGCAGACCTGAAGGCGGGCATCGCAGCGAACGCTCAGCAGCATCTCGCTGAGCATGTCGCGTACCCATGGGTCGCCTTCGACGATCAGTACGCTCGGTGGGGTGGGCTCTGCAGCGTTCATCGCCAACTACTCCTGTAAATCCTTGCCTCAGCCTTTTACAACGTGCTGGGCGCATCATCCAACAACCATAGCCTCCGACGCATCACCGGGCATAAAAAAACCCGCCGAGGCGGGTTTTTTCTGAAGCGCATCACATCAGGCAAGTTCAGCGAAGCACTCTTCGATGATGGCCAGGCCTTTGTCCAGCAGCGCGTCTTCGGCGGTCAGCGGAACCAGAATCCGCAGAACGTTGCCGTAGGTGCCGCAAGACAGCAGGATCAGGCCTTTTTCGCGGGCTTTGGCCACAACCTGGCCAACAGCAGCGGCGTCAGGAGTGTGGGTGCCTTTCTGGAAGACTTCGACGGCAATCATCGAGCCCAGACCACGAACGTCGCCAATGATCGGGTGCTTCTTCTGGATTTCACGCAGGCCGGTGGTCAGGCGCTCACCCACTGCCTTGCTGCGGTCCAGCAGTTTCTCTTCTTCGAACACTTCGATCACGGCCAGGGCTGCGGCGCAAGCGATCGGCGAGCCGGCGTAGGTGCCGCCCAGGCCACCCGGAGCGATAGCGTCCATGTACTCGGCCTTGCCACATACACCGGCCAGCGGGAAGCCGCCGGCGATGGACTTGGCAAAGGTGGTCAGGTCAGGCGCAACGCCCATCTGCTCCATGGCGAAGAAGGTGCCGGTGCGGCCAGCGCCGGTCTGAACTTCGTCGGCGATCAGCAGGATGCCGTGCTGGTCGCACAGGGCGCGCAGGCGCTTCATCAGCTCTTTAGGCGCTGGCAGGAAGCCGCCTTCGCCTTGTACAGGCTCCAGGATGATTGCAGCGATGTCGCGTGGCTCTGCGTCGTTCTTGAAGATGCGCTCGACCGAGGCGATGGCGTCGTCAACGCTCACACCGTGCAGCTCGCTCGGGAACAGGGCGCGGAAGATGCCGCCTGGCATCAGGCCCATGCCTGCGGAGTACGGCACGACCTTGCCGGTCAGGCCCAGGGTCATCATGGTGCGGCCGTGGTAGCCGCCGGTGAAGGCGATAACGCCGGCACGGCCAGTGGCGGCACGGGCGATTTTCACGGCGTTTTCAACGGCTTCCGAGCCGGTGGTGACCAGCAGGGTCTTCTTGTCGAAGTCGCCTGGGACCAGCTTGTTGATCTTTTCGCACAGCTCGACGTAAGGCTCGTAGGCCAGCACCTGGAAGCAGGTGTGGCTGACCTTGGTCAGCTGCTCTTGCACGGCTGCAACCACTTTCGGGTGCAGGTGGCCGGTGTTCAGCACTGCGATGCCGCCGGCGAAGTCGATCAGTTCGCGGCCTTCAACGTCGATCACGGTCGAGTTCTTCGCGCTGTCGACGAAGATCGGGTGAATCTGGCCAACGCCACGCGGGACGGCAGCTACACGACGTTGCATCAAGGATTCGTTGGTCTTGCTCATAATGCCCTCATTGCGCCGACAGTAATGGCGCTTTTATTCGGGGGTGGCTGGGAGTGCTCGCGAACAGTATTCGTTGATCGACTGCCACAAGCGCCCTGGCCACCAGGTACTGCAATGTAAAAAAGGCCAGCGAGACGTCGCTCTCGCGCCCCGCTGGCAGAGGTAAAGCCGTTACCGTGCGATCAAACGCTGATGCACAGGTATTTGATTTCGAGGTAGTCCTCGATACCGTACTTGGAACCTTCGCGGCCCAGGCCAGAAGCCTTGATGCCACCGAATGGCGCCACTTCGTTGGAAATCAGGCCGGTGTTGATACCCACCATGCCGTACTCCAGGGCTTCGGCAACACGGAACACACGGCTCATGTCGCGGGCGTAGAAGTACGAAGCCAGGCCGAATTCGGTGTCGTTGGACATGGCGATGACTTCGGCTTCGTCCTGGAAGCGGAACAGCGGCGCCAGTGGGCCGAAGGTCTCTTCCTTGGCGACAGCAGCAGTTTTCGGTACATCAACCAGGATGGTCGGCTCGAAGAAGTTGCCTTCGATCAGCTTGCCGCCGGACAGCACCTTGGCGCCTTTGGAAACGGCGTCTTCGATATGCTCCTGAACCTTGGCGACAGCCTTGCCGTCGATCAGCGGGCCAGTGGTGGTGCCATCTTCCAGGCCGTTACCGATCTTCAGCTTGGCCACCGCAGCCGCCAGCTTCTCGGCGAACGCGTCGTAGACGCCGTCCTGCACGTAGATACGGTTGGCGCAGACACAGGTCTGGCCGTTGTTACGGTACTTGGAGATGATCGCGCCCTCGACCGCCTTGTCCAGGTCGGCGTCGTCGAACACGATGAACGGGGCGTTGCCGCCCAGCTCCAGGGAAACCTTCTTGATGTCCTTGGCGCATTCTTCCATCAGCTGGCGACCGATTTCGGTCGAGCCAGTGAAGGACAGCTTGCGTACCAGGGAGTTGCCGGTCAGTTCACCGCCCACTTCACCAGCGCTGCCGGTAACCACGCTCAGCACGCCAGCCGGGATACCGGCACGGTGGGCCAGTTCGACCAGGGCCAGGGCGGAGTACGGGGTTTGCGAAGCAGGCTTGAGCACCATGGTGCAGCCAGCGGCCAGGGCCGGGCCGGCTTTACGGGTGATCATGGCAGCCGGGAAGTTCCACGGGGTGATGGCCGCGGTTACGCCGATTGGCTGCTTGATGACGATCAGGCGCTTGTCTGGCTGGTGGCCCGGAATGGTGTCGCCATAAACACGCTTGGCTTCTTCGGCGAACCACTCGATGAACGAGGCGGCGTAGGCGATTTCGCCCTTGGCTTCGGCCAGCGGCTTGCCTTGTTCGGTGGTCATCAGGCGAGCCAGGTCGTCCTGGTTCTCGATCATCAGTTCGAACCAGCGACGCAGCTTGGTCGAGCGCTCTTTGGCGGTCAGGGAACGCCAGGCCGGCAGGGCCTTGTCGGCAGCTTCGATGGCGCGGCGGGTTTCCGCGGTGCCCATCTTAGGCACGGTACCGATGACTTCACCGGTGGCCGGGTTGGTCACCTTGATGGTCTGGCCATTGTCCGCATCCAGCCACTCACCGTTGATGTAGGCTTGCTGGCGGAACAACTGAGCGTCTTTGAGCTGCATGTCGGCTTCCCGAATTGTTGATTGTTGAAAAGCGCCCAAGGCAGGGCATCGAGCGTTTGAAATCTCAAACGAATGCTAAGCGGCTGCTGGGGTGTTGGACAATAGGCTGTTCGAAAAAAAGAACGAATGGTTGAACAGCCTGGCGGAAAAGTCATCATTTGCGTACTGGCAACCGGCCCTTTCGCGGGCACGCCCGCTCCCACTGGGTGGAAGCGGCTTCAGCCGCGAACCGGCCGGCACAGGCAACCGGGAAAAAAGGCTACAGATCAAGGCGATGGACGCGACCGGCGCAGATGGGTATCATGCGTGCGCGTTGCACTCGTAGCTCAGCTGGATAGAGTACTGCCCTCCGAAGGCAGGGGTCGTGGGTTCGAATCCCGCCGAGTGCGCCATATCAAAAAGCCCTGGGCCTGTGCCCGGGGCTTTTTCATTTGTGCGACATGTCGCGTTTCTGGCACTCCCGTGCCACTGGCCATTGATGTTAGCGTGGGCGTCCTCCCGTTGCTCCAACGGGTACCCCATAACAATCCATGGCGAAGGAATGCGCGCAACCATGCACCTGAAAAAACTCACCGCCACCACCCTGTTGCTGGCCAGCATCGGCCTGTTCACCCAACCGGCCCAGGCCAACCTCACTCAGCAACAGGCCGCGGCAATCGTCAAAACCTTCGACGGCAGCGACCCGCGTGACTTCAAGCAGTTCCTCGGCAAGCTCAAAGGCAGTGACCTGGCCAAGGCCGATAACCTTGAGGCGACACTGCAGGCCTACCTGAACGGCAAACCGCTGGCCGCCGGGCAACAGGACGAGATCAACCGCCTGCTTGGCCTGTATACCCGCATCAAATACGGCAAGGCTGCCACTGAAACCCTGCGCGAACTGGTGGCTATTCCAACCTACAACGTCGAGGGTACGCCGCAGTACGAAAACCCGGCGTTCCTGAAAATCGCCGACAAGATCAAAGCACTGGCCGACAGTTTCGGCCTGGCGTTCCGCAACATCGATAACCGGGTTTACGAAATTTCGCTCGGCAGCGGCAAGGAAGTGATCGGCATCCATGCCCACGCCGATGTGGTGCCGGTCAATCCGGACAACTGGAAGCTGGCCGACGGCACCCGCCTGGACCCGTTCAAGGTCACCCTGGTTGGCGACCGCATGTATGGCCGCGGCACCGAAGACGACAAGAATGGCATCGTTGTCGCGATGTATGCGTTGAAAGTGGCCAAGGACGAAAACCTGCCACTGGCCCGCCAATTCAAGCTGCTGATCGACACGACGGAAGAAACCAGTGGGGATGCGATCCCCTATTACTTCGAGCGCAACCCCACGCCTGATTACAACCTGGCGCTGGATGGCGGCTACCCGGTGGTCATTGCCGAGAAGGGCTACGGTACGATCATGGCCAGCTTCAGCAAACGCCCGGCCACGGGTGAAGGTGCTGAAATCATCAACCTGACTGGCGGGCTGGCCACCAACCAGATCCCCACCACCTCGGTCGCAACCCTGGCCACCGACAACCCGGCAGCACTCGCCAAACAACTGCAGCAAGCCGGCGCCGGGTATGTAAAGCAGCACGGTGGTGACTTCAGCATCGACGCCAAGGCCGACGGCAAGCAGGTGGTGCTGACAGTAACCGGGGTTTCCGCGCATTCCTCGGAGCCGGAGTCCGGGGTAAACCCGGTTGCACGCATGCTCGACTTCCTTGCTGGCGTGGGCCAGCAAGTACCGCTCAAGCACAACCAATTCACCGACGCCGCCCGCTACGCTGCCGACAACTGGGGCCTGGACTACCTGGGCAACAAGCTGGGCGTGGCCTTCAAAGACCCGTTCATGGGCCCGCTGACCGCGTCGTTGACCTATGTAGGGGTGGCCGACAAAGGGTTGAAACTGGCGGTGAACCTGCGCATTCCCAAGGGCAAGCCGCTTGCCACCATCAAGGACGAACTGGCCACCAGACTGGACAAATGGACCCGGCAGAGCCGCACCTCGGTGGCCTTCGACTATAGCCTGGACGAACCGATGTATCGCAACCCCGAGGGCGAGTGGGTGAAGGCTCTGCTGGCGGTGGCCAGCGAGAACCTGGGCATGAAGCATGAGTTCGGCACCTCGGCGGGTGCCACGTCGGTACACGACCTGCCCAATGGCGTGCAGTTCGGCCTGGCCATGCCAGACGTGAAGTACACCGGGCACAACGACAACGAGTTCAAGACGGTAGAGCAGTTCATGCTGGACCTGCAGGTCGTCAGCGAAATGGTCGCGCGGATCGGGCAAATGCCGAACCTCTGATCGGCTGCACCGGTAAAGCCGCTCCCATAGGGTGCATCACAGGCTCTGAGGCCAATGACACACCTGTGGGAGCGGCTTTAGCCGCGAAGAGGCCCGCATAGGCGCACACCGATGACGTTTTTCAATCGACTCCATGCCGTTTCCTGCATTGCCGTGCAGAGCGCCGTACCGGATGCTTTAGTTACACCGAGACAGCGCTTTTCCACCCGCAGAGGCCCGTATGAAGACCGTCGAACAAATCCTCAAGACCAAGTCCCAGCACCAGACCGTGTACACCATCGGCCCGGATGACTCGGTGCTCGACGCCCTGAAAATGCTGGCGGAGAAAAACATCGGTGCACTGCCGGTAGTCGAGGGCAAGCAGGTGGTGGGTATCGTCAGTGAGCGCGACTATGCACGCAAGCTGGTGCTCAAGGGCCGCTCTTCTGCCGCCACCCCGGTACGGGAAATCATGAGTGCACCAGTGGTCACGGTCGAGCCCAGGCAGAACCTCGAGTACTGCATGAACCTGATGACCGACCGCCACCTGCGCCACTTGCCGGTCGTGAGCAATGGCGAGCTGCTAGGGCTGTTGTCGATCGGCGACCTGGTGAAGGAAACCATTGCCGAGCAAGCCAGCCTGATCAAGCAGCTGGAGCAATACATACGCGGCGAATAAGCGCTTTCAGTGGTAGCCGCGCTCCAGTTCGTCCAGCTGGTGGTCAAAACTGCGCAGGCGCGCCGACCAGGTGTAGACCAGCACTTCGAGGTCGCGATTGAGCACAGCGGTATTGCCATGCCCGCTTTGCGTGGGTTCGCCCAGGTCCAGCTGGTAGCGCTCGCGGGCCATGGCCTGGGCCACGCTGGACAGGTCGCGGGCGTTGGCCAGCCAATGATGATGGTGGTCGTGGATTTCGCGGTCGAGCACCCGGCACTGGCGCTTCAGCGCATCAAGGCTTTGCTCCAGCGGGGTGCCCTTGAGTTCGCCCATGACCTCTTCGAAAGTGCGCCCCGAATGCCAGTAGCTCCCCCAGAAATAACGATCGAAGACCGTTTCGACGCGGCGTAGCGCAACTTTGGTGTTCCAGATGGTCAGCAACGTGCGCCCCTGGATCACTTCGCGCTTGTTCAGGTGCAACTGCTGCCAGGCGACCCAGGCCAGCGCCACCACGGCGACAGCCACGGTGACCGCGGCGGCGGCGTAGAGGAACTGCACCGCCTGGTTCAGTTGATGCGCCTGCCTGATGCCGTAGAAGTAACTGGCCGTCAGAATGCCCAGGATGGAAACGGAGCACCAGAAACCTGATACGTAGGGATCTTTCATCGCGCTATCCCCGGTTGTTTTCCTGAGCATAGCAACGGCCATTCACTCGTCAGGTGCCGCTCGGCGCTTTATTTTTTCAGGGGGTGAAGCGCCTCGTTGAGTTGGTCGATCATCGGGATCCAGTCGTCATCGGCGATGTATTTTTCTTTCAGGAACGCGCGCTGCGAGTCGCTCCAGAAAGGCGCATCTACCAGTTTCACATCGTCCTCGAGCGGTGAGTGTGTCGTGATAAAGCGGTCGATTTCGACCGGGTCGTCAGACAGCCCCAACTGTTTGAAGATTTCCGACAAAGGATGAATCGGCTTGTCCATGTTTCCTCCTCGGTGCCGGGGCGTGCATCGAAGCTGCCGGCCCGGCATGGGTTGAGAGCACCAGTTGCAAGTTCGGCTCCATGCTCATGTGAAACGGATGATCGTGATCATCCGCCCCCTGATAGACAGCACCCCGACGGACAAGACTCGATCGAACCTGCATTTATCGCAGCGCGCCTGTCAGACGGGTGCGCGGCGCAAGGTCGCCAGGAACGCCGCCGCACCGATGAACAACCCGGCAAACGTGCGGTTCAAGCGCTTCTGCTGCCTGGGAGTACGCAACAGGCGCAATACCCGTGCGGCCAAGCCGGTGTAGCCCGCCATTACCAACAGGTCGACACTGACCATGGTCAGGGTGATTGCCACATACTGCGGCAGCAGCGGTGCATGCGGGTTGATGAACTGCGGCAGCACCGCAAGCATGAACACCAGCGCCTTGGGGTTGCTGACGTTGACCAGGAAACCGCGGAACATCAGGCTCAACGGCCTGCCGATGGGGCGCACGCCCGACTCATCGGTCATGGCCATTGGCAGCGCACGCCATTGCTTGTACGCCAGGTAAACGAGGTAAGCGACGCCAAACCACTTGATGAACTGGAACGCCGTGGCCGAGGCGGCCAACACGGCGCCCACGCCGGCGGCGATGATGGCGATTTGCAAAATCAGGCCCAGTTGCAGGCCCAGGGCATTCCAGTAACCGCGCCAGAAGCCGTATTGCAGGCCACTGGACATCGAGGCAATCGCCCCGGCGCCAGGGGAAAGGCTGATCACCCAGCAGGCGGCAAAAAAGCCCAACCATACTTCCATCGACATCACACACCTCGCTCGCACTAATGTTGCAAAAGATTAAGCTAAGGTGTTGGTGAAAATATGACCAGCAAATTTTGCAGAATTTAGCGTGCTTGTGCGGGCTGTGTCAGTCCGCCTCGAGCAACACGTCCTTGTGCATGGCCTGCACTTCGGCCCCCCGCCAGCGCCGCACCGACTTCTGGAAGAACTGGCTGTTCGGCACCTGCACCAATGCCCCGCCTGCCTCGGGCACTTCCAGCAGGGTAGTGAACAGCAGGTTGATGGCGATTACCCGGCCCTTTACGCCCGGCTTGTCGAGGGTGTCGACCAGCTCGACCACATCACCAATACGAAACGGCCCGACCGTGAAGATCAGCACCGCGCACAGCAGGTTGGACAGTACGCTCCACATGGCGAAGAACGCCACCGCCGCCACCGCCACGAAACCGGACAGGGCCGTCCACAGCACCGTTGCCGAAACCCCCAGGCGCTCCAGCACGAACAGCAGCGCGCTGCCCATGATCAACCAGCGCAGGCCACCGCGCACGGGCACCAGCAACTCCGGTGGCAAGGGGTAGCGCTGGCCCAGGCGGCTGAGGCCACGGGCCACGATGCGCTGCAGGACAAAAGCCACCGCCAGGATAAGGAGGATCTGCAAGCCCAGCCATAAGGTGTCCATCCACTGCCCAGGCAGCAACCCACGCAGCTCCTCCATCAGGACAGCGCCTCAAGCTCGGCTTGCATGCTTTCGAGGGTTTCCAGCGCTTCCATCCAGCCCTCTTCCAGCTCCCCTTCACGTTGCTTGAGCTTGGTCTGGCGCGCCAGCAGGTCACGCAATTGATCCTTGCGCGCCGCATCGTAAAGGCCGGCGTCGCCCAGCGCCGTCTCGATTTCGGCCAACTGCGCGTGCACCTGATTGAGCTCGGCTTCCAACTTGTCAGCGGCCTTCTTGTGAGGGGCCAATTGCTGGCGCAAGGCCGCGGCGGCCTGGCGCTGGGCTTTCTTGTCGGTCTTGTCCGGGTTGACCGGCGCAGTACTGGCCGGCGCGCTGCGCTGGCGATACTCGACCAGCCAACGGCTGTAGTCGTCCAGGTCACCGTCGAAGGTGTCGACCTTGCCGTCAGCGACCAGCAGGAAGTCGTCGGTGGTGCTCTTGAGCAGGTGACGGTCGTGGGATACCACTACCACGGCGCCGGCGAACTCCTGCAAGGCCATGGTCAGCGCCAGGCGCATTTCCAGGTCGAGGTGGTTGGTGGGTTCGTCGAGCAGCAGCAGGTTCGGCCGTTCCCAGGCGATCAGCGCCAGCGCCAGCCGTGCCTTCTCGCCACCGGAGAAGTTCACCACCGGCTCGTCGCAACGGGCGCCATGGAAATCGAAGCCTCCCAGGAAGTCGCGCAGGGTCTGCTCGCGCTCGGCGGGGGCAATGCGCTGCAAGTGCAGCAGCGGGCTGGCCTTGTCGTCCAGCGAGTCCAGCTGGTGCTGGGCAAAATAACCCACGGCCAGGTTCTCGCCGCGGACCAGCCGGCCGGACAACGGCGCCAGCTCACCGGCAAGGTTCTTGATCAGCGTCGACTTGCCTGCGCCATTCGGGCCGAGCAGGCCAATACGCGCGCCCGGGGTGAGTTGCAGCTTGACCTTGTCGAGGATGGCTTTGTCGCCATACCCCAGGCGGCCTTCGGACATGCTCAACAGCGGGCTGGAAATTTTCTGCGACTCGCGGAAGACGAAGTCAAATGGCGAATCGACGTGCGCCGCCGACAGCTCCTCCATGCGCTCCAGGGCTTTGATCCGGCTCTGCGCCTGGCGCGCCTTGGTGGCCTGGGCCTTGAAGCGGGCGATGTACTTTTCCATGTGCGCGCGCTGCGCCTGCTGCTTCTCGTAGGCCTGTTGCTGTTGCGCCAGGCGTTCGGCACGGGTGCGCTCGAAGGCGGTATAGCCGCCCTTGTAGAGGTTCAGCTTGCGCTGCTCTACATGCAGCACATGGTCGACCACGGCATCGAGGAAGTCACGATCGTGGGAAATCAGCAGCAGCGTGCCAGGGTAGCCCTTGAGCCAGTCTTCCAGCCACAGAATGGCGTCGAGGTCCAGGTGGTTGGTGGGCTCGTCGAGCAGCAGCAGGTCGGACGGGCACATCAGCGCCTGGGCCAGGTTGAGGCGCATACGCCAGCCGCCAGAGAAGTCACCGACTCGGCGGTCCATCTGCTCGTTGGTAAAGCCCAGGCCGGCCAGCAGCTTGCGGGCGCGAGCGTCGGCGGTGTAGCCGTCAGCGCTTTCCAGCTCACTGTGCAGGCGCGCCAGGGCGGTGCCGTCGTGCGCTTGCTCGGCAGCCGCCAATTCGGCCTGGACCTTGCGCAGGCGCACGTCACCGTCGAGCACATAGTCCACGGCCAGGCGATCGAGGGTATCAACCTCCTGGCGCATGTGGGCGATGCGCCAGTCGCCGGGCAGCTGGCAGTCGCCGGCATCGGGCGACAGCTCACCGCGCAGCAAGGCGAACAGGCTGGATTTGCCGGCACCGTTGGCGCCGATAAGACCGGCCTTGTGACCGGCGTGCAGGGTCATCTCGGCGCCTTCTAGCAAGCGCTGCGGACCACGCTGTAAAGTGAGGTTGGATAGTCTGATCATGATGGTCGCGGAGTCTACCAGCTTCCTCGGCCCATAGCGCGAGTGGAACCATGCACACCGACCTGTGGAATCACGCCCTGGCCTTGTACGCCAGGCCTGGCGTAGAAGCCGCCTGCCTTGAACTGCAAACACTGGGTGGCGATGTCTGCCTGCTGCTGTGCGCCACGTGGTTGCAGGCGCGTGGGGTTGCCGTGACGGACCAGCGCGCGCAGGCATTGCACGGCATTGCCGACCCCTGGCAACGGACAGTGGTCACCCCGCTACGCGACCTGCGCCAGCAATGGCGCGCGGCAGCACAGCTGGATAGCCGGCTGGCACTTGTGCGCGAGCAAGTGAAAGGGTTGGAATTACAGGCAGAAAGAGCGTTGCTGGAACGCTTGCAAGAACGTGCCCAGCAGTGGCCCGCGGACTCTGCTGAGCCCACGGGCGACTGGCTGGCCCGGCTGGTGCCGGACCAGGGCCGACAACATGACGCGTTGCTGCAGCTACGCGCCGCGGCTGCAGCGCTTCAGGACGCCGAAGACGGTGCCTGAGCAGGCGTGCTGGCCGGCGCCGATGGCGCTACCGAAGTGGCCGAGTTGGCATCAGCGGCCGGAGTGCTGGGGGCAGGTGTAGCCGGTTTGGCAGCGGCTGGCTTGCTGGCGGCAGGCTTGGCAGCCGGTTTCGCTGCGGTACGTGCTGGCGACTTGGCTGCAGCTGGCTTGGGCGCAGGTTTAGCGGCGGCTGTTGCTTTGGCGACTGGCTTGGCTGCGGGTTTTGCGGCGGCAGTGGCCTTGGCGGCTGGCTTGGACGCAGGTTTTGCGGCGGCAGTGGCCTTGGCGGCCGGCTTGGCCGCAGATTTTGCGGCGGCAGTGGCCTTGGCGGCTGGCTTGGCCGCAGGTTTAGCGGCGGCAGTGGCCTTGGCGGCTGGCTTGGCCACAGGTTTCGCGGCAGCAGTGGCCTTGGCGGCTGGCTTGGGCGCAGGTTTTGCGGCGGCGGTGGCCTTGGCGGCTGGCTTAGACGCAGGTTTTGCGGCGGCGGTGGCTCTAGCTGCTGGCTTGGCTGCGGTAGTGGCTCGACCGGCTGGCTTGGTCGCCGGCTTGGCAACAGCTGGCTTGGCCGTTTTGGCTGCACGCTGGTCAAGGGCCTTGGTCGCGGCTTCACGCACTTTGCCTACACCTTGGGCCAACTTGATGCTGTCTTGGGCATCGCGCTTGAGTTGCTGAATGTAGGCGCGCGTCTGGGTTTGACGCTCCTTGAGGGAGTCCAGCAGTTCTTCAAGTTCAGCGCTGGCTTTTTGCGCTTTGGTCTGTGCCTTGGCTTTACCGGCCTTGGCTGCACCTTGCAGTTTCAAGCGAGCGTTGTGCAGTTTTTCCTGCGCTTTGCCACGCTGCTTTTCCAACTTTGCCAGCAGTTTTTCCGCATCAGCCAGCGCTTGCGAGCAGGCTTCTTCCAAATGTTCGAGCAAGCTACCCGAAAGTTGCTGGAGCAGGTGTAACGGCGTACTTACTGGCTTCTTTTTGGCCGACATGGTTTACCTCCTGGCTGACGAGAGTGCGGCTCATACTATGCTTCTGCTGCTACCGCCGCTAGGGCATGTTGACCGTAATAGTTACGCCGCGTTGCATGCCTGGGCAACGTTGTAAGCTTGCAGCTGCGGGTAAGTGTAGATGCTGGACAAAGCCTTGCCGCGCCGCTGCCCTGTTGCGACTCAAAGCCGCACCCACGCAAAGCCGCGAAAAAGCCAATACACCTATTCAACACTGGCATACTTCCACGCTCATTGGCGCAGGAACTGACCATGCCTCGATTTCTTGTTTTAGGTTTATGCCTGCTGGCGCCCCTCGCCCTGGCCGACAGTGATGAACGCGATCTCGCCTACAGCCTTGGGGCCAGCCTGGGCGAGCGGCTGCGCCAGGACATGCCGGGCCTGCAACTGGATGCCTTGGTCGATGGCTTGCGCCAGGCCTACCAAGGGCAGCCGCTGAAGCTCGACAAGGCACGCATGCAGGCCGTGCTGCAGCAGCATGATGCACAGGAAAGCGATGACCAGGCGCAAAAGCAGCAAGCGGCGGAAAAACGCTTCATGGCTAATGAGCGGGGGCGTTTTGGCGTGCATGAGTTGCCAGAGGGCGTGCTTTACAACGAGCTGCAGGCAGGAAGTGGCGCGCAGCCGAAAGCCGGTGGCAAAGTGCAGGTGCGCTACGTAGGCAGGTTGCCGGACGGCTCGGTATTCGACCAGAACCAGACGCCACAGTGGTTCAGCCTGGGTTCGGTGATCGAGGGGTGGCAGGTAGCGTTGCCGCAGATGCACGTCGGCGCCAAGTGGCGCCTTGTCATTCCATCCGCACAAGCCTATGGGGCCGAGGGCGCAGGCGACTTGATTCCACCCTATACCCCCTTGGTATTCGAGATCGAACTGCTGGGGGTTGGCGACTGACGCCAACCATCAGGCCTGTACCGCGCCCTCTTCCTTGTGCGCGTTGTGCAGCACTTCGATCAGGCAGTCTTCCAGTTCGAAGCGCTCATGCAGCAGGCCACCGAGCTTGCCCAGTTTTTCGCCAAAGCGCTCTGTGTCCTTGCACTCAGCTTTCGCACAATGGTCGTTGAAAGCCAACGCGATCTGCGTGATGTCATTAATGCGTGGGTTGATCTCTTCGGCCAGCTTCAGTGCCTTCTCGTCACCGAAAGCCTTGGCTTCCCTGACCAGCTGCTCGCAGACCTCGAAGTGCCACGCCGAACAGTAGTCCACAAGCAGGCCACAGAAATCCCCGTTCGTATCCTTGTCGGCGAAGGCCAGCTCTTTGGCGCGCAACGCGCGGAAAGACTGCACCAATTCCTTGCGCTCCTCCAGCCAACGATCAATAAGTTCGTGAACCCCACCCCAGCGTTCCTGAGCGTTCTGACAACTATCGAGCATGGCGATCTCTTCCCTTCTGGGTAGATGCCGCTGCACCTCGCGCTGCGAAGGCGCGCACAAAGGTGATATCAGCAGGACGGCATCGAGCAGTTGTGTTTTGAGTATCCGTGCTGCGAGATTATTCCCGCACGTGTTGCCCTTCAAGGTACGCAGTGGACAAACTTCATACAAGTGTTTAATACCGTGTTACATGGCCATTGGTCATTCTGATGACTCAACCTTGCGCCAGGTCAAGCGCCTGCCAGCGTGCGGAAACGATACGCCAGCAGGCAACTCGCGGGCAGCGCCGCCAGCAGCAGGAAAGCCAACAGGCTCCACTCGGGAAGGGTCAGGTCGAGAAAACTCCAGCTCAGCGCGCTGCACTCCGGGCCGCCGAATAGCAGTTGCCGGGCCGCCTCCACCCAACCCTGCTCGAATACACGCCCGATCGGCAGCGGGCATGCATCTACAACCCTTTCAGCACCCTGCAGCCAGACCTGCCGCGCGGCCAGCGCCGCCCCGCCCAGCGAGCAGGCCAACGTCGCCCATGCGTAACGCCGCAGGCCACGTGCACGCGGTGCCTGCAGCACGCTGGCCAGGCTCAGCAGGGCATACAGGGCTAGCAGCAACCGCTGGCTCAAGCGCAACGGGCATGGCACCAGCCCAAGCATGTTATCCAATTGGAAGGACGCAGCCAGCACTGCCAGTGCGGCCAGGCAAGCAGGAAGAAACAAGGTGCGCAAACGGGCCAGCAGCATGGGTGGTGAAGGTCCCGGGATGAGAGTGTGGCCTGGAACGGTAGAGGAAAGACGGGCTTTGTTTCAAGGCGCTACAGCAACGACAAGTCGCTGAAACGCGTAAGAAATTTCCGTCTATTCAATAGGAGGCGACTGAGGACTGGGAATGCAGATTCAGCATGCAACGGAAGATAAATCACCAGCCCCCATAGCCCGCGCCTTGCCGCGGGCTATGGGGTAGGTCAGGCGCGTACGCCTTCTGGCAGCGGCAACGCCAGCAGGCGTTCGTCGAGCAGGCCAAGGCCCTCCTGGAACAGTTGGTTGCTGCGCTCCGTCTCACCCAGGCCGGCGAGCAGGCGCGCCAGTTCGGCGCAGGCCTCGGGGTTGCGCTCCATGCGCAGGCTGCTTTCCAGGTAATCGCGCGCCTTGCCCCACAGACGGTTCTGCAGGCTGAGGCGGCCAAGGGTGAGCAACAGGCTGGCATCTTGTGGGTGGTCTTTGAGCCAGCCTTCGGCGGTTTGCAACTGGCGCACCGGGTCATCGCCACGCACCAGGCCATACAGGCGAGCCAGATGGCTTTCGTAGTTCCGCTTGAGAGCCGTGCGCAATGCCTGTTCGGCATCACTCTCGGCACCTACCTGGCGTAGCTGTTCAGCGTAGGCCAGCACGAGTTGCGGCTCCTGACGCTGGGCGGCAGTCAGTTGCTGCCAGGCGCGCTCCAGGGCCTGCCGTGCACTTTGCGCGTCCTCGCCACGGGTTGTCGCCAGGCTCAGGTTCTGGCCCCAGGCGCGCTGCTCGAGGGCAGCAAGCTCGGCGGCCGGTAGAACCTTGCCCTTGCGCAGGTCGGGCAACAGGCGAATCAAGGCGGACCAGTCACCGCGCTCCAGGTACAGGCGCTGCAACAGCCGCAGGACCTGGCTGTTGTGCGGGTGGCGCTCCTGCATGGCCAGCAAGGTCTCCAGCGCGCCATCGCATTCACCCCGGTCCATCTGCAGTTGGGCATGGGTCAGGGCAATGGCCAGTTCTGCCTGTGGCTGGCGCTCCAGGGCACGCTCCAGCAAGTTGTCGCTGTCTTGGCTGCGACCTTGCTCGTTGGCGGCACGCGCTGCACCGAGGTAGTACAGCAGGGGATGGCGCTCGGCCTCCGCGGCACGATGCAAATGGCGCTGGGCGCTGGCCCAGCGACCCTCGGCCAGGTCCAGCTGGCCCTGTTCGATTGCCAGGCGAATACGCCGGCGGCGGTTGCGCCGCGACCAAGGGTTGACCACGCCGCTGGAGGTCAGCAACAGCCCCACCAGGTAGCGCAGCAACCACAACACCAGAACGACCGCCAGCAGCCCACCCAACGCCGCCCACAGCCCCGATTGATAACGGAAACCACCGTAGGAAACCAGTACGTAACCGCTGTGCTTGGCGACGGCGACACCCAGCGCAGCAGCGACCACGATGGCCAGTACGGCCAGCAGGTAGACTCGCTTCATGGCTTGCCCCCCTCGGCCTCAGCCGGCAGATGGCGGCGCTGAATGTAGGCCTGCACGGCTGCCAGGCTCTCGCTGAGGTCAGGGGTGACCACCGACACTGGCTGCTCGGCCAAGGCATTCAGGCTGTCGAGCATGGCCTTGCTTTGCGGGTTGTCGGCATTGAAGTTGGCCAGCAGCACGCTGCGGGCATCATCCAGCGCCTGGGTATAGACCTTCGCGTCGCCATTGAGCGCCGCCCACTGGGCCTGCTCGATGGTCAGGCTCAATGCCAGGCGCAACTGGTTGAGTTGCTGCCCGGCCAGCAATGGGCGCACGTTTTCGTCGGCATTGAAGTCAACCTGGAAATACTTGGAGATTTCCGCCCACCACTGCGACAGGCGGCTGACACCGTCGCCATCGGCGGTCAAGGCGCCGAGGGCATCGGCATTGCTGTCGAACTCCGGCGACTGCGCGCTCAGTTGCTGGACCAAGTCACGCTGCGCAGCCAGCTTCAGGAACAGGCCCGTGCGGTCTGGTTGCTGGGTGCTGTTGAGCGTGGCCAGGCTGCGGTTCAGTTGCTCGCGGGCGGCAAAGGCACCTGGGTCGCTCTGCTCGCGCAGGATCTCGTCGGCACCTTCGACCAGGGCCTTGGCGCTGGTGATGTCCTGCAAGGCCGACAGGCGCAGGGTAGCCAGGCGCAGCAGGTGCTCGGCTTCTGCCAGGCGCCACTCCTTGCGGCTTTCGCCGAGCACGGTTTCCAGGCGCTGGCTGAGGCGCTGCTGGTCGCCCTGCAATTGCGCTACCAGCCGCCGGCGGTCTTCCAGTTCGCTGGCGGCTGGCAGGCTGGCCAGTTGCGCACTGATCTGCTGCTCACGCTGTTGCAAGGCCTCGGCGCGCTGGTTAAGCGCCTCGATGTGCTGGCCCTGGTCGAACTCGCTGCCTTGCAGTTGACGCACCTGCCAGGCACCCCAGCCACCTACCGCCACCCCGGCCGCGCCGAGCAGCAAGGCCAGCGCAGCAAGGCCATTGCCGGAGCGCTTGGCAGGCGGGGTGGTAACGGGATCCGCCGGCGTTTGCGCCGACGGCTGATCGTTATTGGACAAGACAGTCTCGCTCACGTATCCATCCTTTGCATGGGGGCGCATCGCGTTCAGCTTAGCGCCTTAAGAGGCAGGTGCAGTGCAAGACTGCACAGCTGCCAGCAAGGCCGCGGCACTGGCGCCACGGCAATCCACAACCTGTTGGGCCCCAGCGGCCCTGGCCTGCCCGGCTACCCGCGGGCTCGGCACGAACAACGGCAACCGGGCCAGCTGTGGCCAATCGGCGCCAGCCAGTTGCTGCAAATGTTCCAAACCCTGCCCACTGCTGACCACCAGGCCATTGAGGCGTTCCGCTTCGATGCGGCGCATCAGCGTGCCTGCGGGGTAAACCGGCAGGCAGCGACGATACAGTTCCAGATAATCGACACTAGCACCTTGCTCTGCAAGACGCTCTGCCAGCAGTTCGCGACCTCCAACGCCGCGAACGATCAATACCCGCGCTGCTGGCACGGCAACCGCCTGGCGCAGTGCCGGCAGCATCAGCAGTGCTTCGCTGTCGTCGCCACGCGGCGGGCAATTCACCCTCAGACCCGCCTGCTGCAACACTGCGGCAGTGGCCTCGCCTACGGTGAACCAGCCTTGAACGGGCGGCTGCAGGCTGGCGTTGGCCAACTGTTCCAGCAACAGCCGTGCAGCTGGCTTGCTGACCACGATGATCGCCTGGAAGCCACCAAGGCCCTGCAGCAACGCGCGCTGCCCAGCCTGGATTTGCACGGGTTCGATCTCCAGCAACGGCAGGCAGTGGCTGGCCACCCCCGCTGCCGCCAGGCTTTGCGCCAGCGCCGCACAGTCCTCGGCAGGCCGGGTCAGCAACAGGCGCCATTGGCTCACGGGTGGCCGGCCTCGCCATAGACCTCTTTGAGGATGGCCTCGGCACCCTGCCCCAGCAGATGTTCGGCGACCTCTACACCAAGGGCCTCGGCAGTTGCACGGGGGGCCCGGGCATCGGCCACCAGCAGGGTGCCGCCACTCGGTTGGCCGACCAGGCCGCGCAACCACAGTTGGTCGCCTTCCAGCACCGCGTAGCAAGCGATCGGCACCTGACAACCGCCGTTCAGGCGCTTGTTCATGGCGCGTTCGGCCACCACCCGGTCAGCCGTGTCATGGTGGTGCAGCGGCGCCAGCAAGGCATGGATCGCGTGGTCGGCGCTACGGCATTCGATGCCTACCGCCCCCTGGCCACCGGCAGGCAGGCTGTCGTCGACACTGATGGTGGCGGTGATGCGGTCTTCGAAACCGAGGCGGATAAGGCCGGCGGCCGCGAGGATGATGGCGTCGTATTCGCCGGCGTCGAGCTTGGCCAGGCGGGTGTTGACGTTGCCGCGCAGGAAGCGGATCTGCAGGTCGGGGCGACGCGCCAGCAGTTGGGCCTGGCGGCGCAGGCTGGAGGTGCCGACCACGCTGCCGGCAGGCAACGCTTCAAGGCTGGCAAAATGGTTGGAGACAAAGGCGTCACGTGGGTCTTCCCGCTCGCAGATGCAGTACAGGCCCAGCCCCTCGGGGAAGTCCATGGGCACATCCTTCATCGAATGCACGGCGATGTCGGCTTCGTTGTCCAGCAGGGCGGTTTCCAGCTCCTTGACGAACAACCCCTTGCCACCGATTTTTGCCAGCGGCGCGTCGAGCAGCTTGTCCCCGCGGCTGACCATGGGCACCAGGGTCACCCGCAGCTCAGGGTGGGCCTGCTCAAGGCGGGCTTTGACGTATTCGGCCTGCCACAGGGCCAAGGCGCTTTTACGGGTGGCAATGCGGATTTCGCGAGTGGACATGAAACGCCCCGATCCAGAGAAATGCCGTGGATCATAACAGCATCGCAAGGATCGCTAGCAGATGTGGATCAGCTAAGGGCCCCTTCAGGGCTGCCCTGCACCCTGACGGTGGGGCCGACCTGCCGGCCAGCAAGGGCCCAGCCCTTGCCATGCGGGCACCGGTTCAGAGGGCCTGCATCATCTTGCGCACACCGGCCACATGACGCCGGCTTACGGTAAGGGCATCGCCGTTCAGGCCTTTTAGGAACAGTTGGAAGTGGCCCAGGGGCGTGCGCTGAAGGCGTTCGATGCGTTCCCGGGCAACCAAGGCATTGCGGTGAATACGTACAAAGCGGTCGCCAAACTCGTCTTCCAGCGCCTTGAGCGGCTCGTCGAGCAGTACTTCCCCACCGTCGTGGCGCAAGGTTACGTACTTGTGGTCGGCAATGAAGTAGACCACCTGGTCCAACGGAATCAGCTCGATACCTTTGCGGGTGCGGGCGCTGATATGACTGCGCGGGCCACCGCCTTCATTGGCCGGCCGCGTCAGTGCCGCCAGTTGCGTTCGGTTGGGTTTATCGGCCTTGCGCAGTGCATCCCGCAGGGCCTGAGGGTGAACAGGTTTGGCGACATGGCTGAGGGTACTGTCCTTGAATGCCTCGGCACTGTATTGGTCATCCCCGGTGCAAAACACCACCGCTGGCGGCGCCTCGCGCTCGCACAGGCGGGCCGCGACCTGCAAGCCGTCCAGGCCTGGCATGGCGATGTCCAGCAGCACCACGTCGGGCTTGAGGCTGTCGATCAGGGTCAGGGCCTCTTCCCCGTTGGTAGCGCTGGGCTCCAACACGGTGTAACCCTCCAGTTCGCCGAGCAGCCGGCTAAGGCGGTCACGGCCTTGGGGTTCGTCATCAACGATCAGGACATTCATAATTGCGCTGGATTCCTGAATGAGTCTCGCACAGGTATAGCGTAGACAGGTGTGGTTCGAGCGACACTGCGGTCACGCTCTAGACCGGTGCGATGGCCAAAGATTCACTCGGACGGCAGATTCACTGCCAGTCTTCTGTCCAACTGTAGACGGTCCGTGGAACACTGCCGTTCATTCCTTCAAATGATTCACTGCCATTTTCCGGGCATTTCTGTCGACCGGCGCCCTGCGGCAGCCGTCCCAACCCTGTTATTATCGGCGCCACTTTTTCGTTCACGCCTGCAATGAGTGAATCCATGAGCACCGACAAGACCAATCAGTCCTGGGGCGGCCGCTTCAGTGAGCCCGTCGACGCCTTCGTCGCCCGCTTCACCGCCTCGGTCGATTTCGACAAGCGCCTGTACCGCCACGACATCATGGGTTCGATCGCCCATGCCACCATGCTGGCGCAAGTCGGCGTGCTCAGCGATGCCGAGCGCGACACCATCATCGATGGTTTGAAAACCATCCAGGCCGAGATCGAGGCCGGCAACTTCGACTGGCGCGTCGACCTTGAAGACGTGCACATGAACATCGAGGCACGCCTGACCGACCGCATTGGCATCACCGGCAAGAAGCTGCACACCGGCCGTAGCCGCAACGACCAGGTGGCAACCGATATCCGCTTGTGGCTGCGCGATGAAATCGACCTTATCCTGGCCGAAATCACCCGCCTGCAGCAGGGCCTGCTGGAGCAGGCCGAGCGCGAAGCCGAAACCATCATGCCGGGCTTCACCCACCTGCAGACCGCGCAGCCGGTCACCTTCGGCCACCACCTGCTGGCCTGGTTCGAAATGCTCAGCCGCGACTACGAGCGCCTGGTCGATTGCCGCAAGCGCACCAACCGCATGCCGCTGGGCAGCGCCGCACTGGCCGGTACCACCTACCCGATCGACCGCGAACTGACCTGCAAGCTGCTGGGCTTCGAGGCCGTGGGCGGCAACTCGCTGGACGGCGTTTCGGACCGTGACTTCGCCATCGAATTCTGCGCTGCAGCCAGCGTGGCGATGATGCACCTCTCGCGCTTCTCCGAAGAGCTGGTGCTGTGGACCAGCGCGCAGTTCCAGTTCATCGACCTGCCGGACCGCTTCTGCACCGGCAGCTCGATCATGCCGCAGAAAAAGAACCCCGACGTGCCAGAGCTGGTACGTGGCAAGACCGGCCGCGTGTTCGGCGCCTTGACCGGCCTGCTGACCCTGATGAAAGGCCAGCCGCTGGCCTACAACAAGGACAATCAGGAAGACAAGGAGCCGCTGTTCGACGCTGCCGATACCCTGCGCGACTCGCTGCGTGCCTTTGCCGACATGATCCCGGCGATCAAGCCCAAGCACGCCATCATGCGTGAAGCGGCGCTGCGTGGCTTCTCCACGGCAACCGACCTGGCCGACTACCTGGTACGCCGTGGCCTGCCGTTCCGCGACTGCCACGAAATCGTTGGCCATGCGGTGAAGTATGGGGTGGATACCGGCAAGGACCTGGCCGAGATGAGCCTGGACGAACTGCGCCAGTTCAGCGACCAGATCGAGCAGGATGTGTTTGCCGTACTGACCTTGGAAGGGTCGGTCAATGCGCGTGACCATATTGGTGGTACGGCGCCGGCGCAGGTGCGGGCTGCCGTTGTTCGTGGCAAAGCCCTGTTGGCGTCTCGCTAAGCCCCAAGGCGAGGGCTTCGCCCTCGTTCGCGGGCACGCCCGCTCCCACTGTGGGAGCGGGCGTGCCCACGAAGGGCTCAACACCAGGCTCAGCGCTTACCGCTGCGAATCATCTCCATGAAGGCCGGCATCGCTGCCTCCTTGTCTGCCACGATCCGCGCCATGTGCGGGCTCTCACCCATCAGCTGGAGCAACGCCTTGGCTTGCGGAAAGTCCGCCAGCAGGTCGATGTTCAGCACCTTCTTACCCACCGCATAAGCCAGATCGACCGAGAAGCAGAACATCAGGTCTGCCAGCGTCAGTTGCTCACCCGCTACATACGGCGCAAAGCGCCCGTTACGCTTGAGCGTGGCGAAGCCGGCCAGCAGGTCGGTACGTGCCTTATCCTTGACCAGTGGCTCTACCGCCATGCCAAAGAAGGACTCGGCGTAGCAGGTACGGGCTGGCAGCTCGATGTACAGTTCAATTTCCTTGAGCAACTCGCGTACCTTGGCCTGCTGGAACGGGTCGGCCGGCAGCAGCGCCTTGCCGCCCTGAGTCTGCTCGATGTAGTCAAGGATCACGCTGGTTTCGCTGAGAAAACCGTGTTCGGTTTCCAGCACCGGTACCTTGCCCCGCGGGCTCACTTCCAGCGCCTTTGGCGCCTGGCCGCCGTAAAAGGTGACCTCTTCGAAAGGCAGGCCTTTTTCCAGCAGCGCCAGCTTGACCATGTTGTAGTAGTTGCTGACCGAGAATCCATGAAGCTTGAGCATGAGGTAACAGCCTCCGGGCCGTAAGGGGTTTGGCTCGGCTTTTATAGACCGTAAGCCTGTTCCTGACCAGCGTCATGCACCTCGTCTATGACCGGGCATTGCCGCTACAGGCGTGGCACACTGTGCATCCCACCACAGGAGTACCGCCAATGAGCGAGCCCACCGACATCGACAATGACGACGAAGCCTTCGCCGAGGCAACGCTGACCCAAGCCATCGAGAACCAGATCGAAAGCGGCGAGCCGCCGGCGGCCAAGGCCACTTTCAACAAGCTGACCCTGGTTGGTTGGGAACGTGAAGACATTCTCAATGTGATGGCCCATGTGCTGGCCTACGAGATTGACAACATGCTGGCAGAAGACCGCGCGTTCAACGGCGAGTGGTACGAAAAAGCCCTGCGTGCGCTGCCCGAGCTGCCACCTGAGATGGATCAAGGCGAGGACGAATAACCCGGCTACACTCGAAGATCAGGCACCGTAGAAAGTGCCGTAATCCTCGTCTGGAAGTCAGGAGTTACCATGCCTTTTACCCCCGATCTTATCGATGAAATGGAAGTACTCGCGCTGTTCAAGCACGACAGCAGCCAGGAAGGCATCAAGATAACCAGCACTGCATCCCCCGCCCTGGTCGCCGCTGCGCAGCGCCTGCATGAAAAGGGGCTGACCGACCAACCGGATGGCGGCTACCTGACCAGCCTGGGTCATGACGCGGTTGAAAGTGTGCAGCTGTTGCAGAACATTCTCAAGGCGCCACAGCCGGCCTGAGTGCCCTTCGCGGTCAAGTGTGTAGGAGCGGCCTTGTGTCGCGATCGGGCCGCAGAGCGGCCCCGACAATTTGTGCAGCGCTGCCGAAATCCTGGGGCCGCTTTGCGGCCCGATCGCGACACAAGGCCGCTCCTACAGGGGGACGGCGCAGGGTTTTAGTTAGCAGTTGCCCTGCGCTTCTCTGCCAAGCGCGAGCGCCCGTACAGCAAGATGATCGCCAGCAACGCCACCGCCTGCGCCGACAGCGAGTAGGCGTCGGGATGAATCCCCAGCCAGTCGAACTCGAAGAACGCCACCGGCCGCGTGCCCAATACCCCAGCCTCTTGCAGCGCCTTTATGCCATGCCCGGCGAACACCACTGACAACGTGCACAGCAGTGCCGCATTGATGCTGAAGAACAGCGTCAGGGGCAGCTTGGCCGAACCGCGCAATATCACCCAAGCCAGGCCCACCAGCAGCACCAACGCCGTGGCGCCGCCTGCCAGCACCGCCTGGTGCCCGGCAGGGCCCGCCTGCAGCCACAAGGTTTCATAGAACAGGATCACTTCGAACAACTCGCGGTACACCGAGAAGAACGCCAGCACCGCGAAGCCAAAGCGCCCGCCACCACTGACCAGGCTGTTCTTGATGTAGTCCGTCCACGCAGCGGCGTGGCGTCGGTCGTGCATCCATACCCCAAGCCACAGCACCATCACGGCCGCAAACAGCGCCGTGCAGCCCTCCAGCAACTCACGCTGGGCACCACCGACATTGATCACATAGGCCGCCAGCGCCCAGGTAGCGAAGCCAGCGACCAGCGCCAGGCCCCAGCCGATGTTGACGCTGCGTACCGCTGACTGCTGGCCGGTGTTGCGCAGGAACGCCAGGATCGCCGCCAGCACCAGAATCGCCTCAAGGCCTTCACGCAACAGAATCAGCAGGCCTGAGACATAACTCAGCGACCAGCTCAGGCCGTCGCTACCCAGCAGCTTTGCCGCTTGCTCAAGCTTGACCTTGGCTTCGCCCAGGCGCTGCTCGACTTGGCCCACGGGCAGGCCATCCTGCAAGGATTGGCGGTAGGCCATCAGCGTCTTTTCAGTGGCCTTGCGCGCCTGGGTATCGATGTTGTCCAGCGAGCTTTCTACCAGCTCGAAGCCCTCAAGATAGGCCGCAACCGACAGGTCATAAGCCTGGTCGCGGTCGCCTGTACGGTAAGCGGCCAGGCTTTTGTCGAGCGTACTGGCGGTGTATTCGAGCAATTGCGCAGGGCCACGCTTGACCTGCGGCGGCTGGGCACGCTGGGCGCGGAATGCTTCCACGGCCGCGGCGCCTTCGTGGGCGGCGATTTCGGCCGGGGTCTGGCGGGCCAGGTCGGCGATGTTCCAGGTTTTGTCGCCTTTGCCGGCTTCCGGCTTGGCGGTGAAGCTGGCGATGTAGGCCGCCAAGTCCCAGCGCTGGCGGTCGTCCAGCTGGTCGGCAAAGGACGGCATCTCGGTGCCGTCGATGCCCAGGGCAAGGGTGTTGTAGAGGTCGAACAGGCTCAACTGGTCAAGGCGCGCGACGTCGCGCAGGTTGGCCGGCGCGGGCTCCAGGCCGACGCCTGCCGGGCCATCGCCCGCGCCGCTTTCACCGTGGCAGATGGCACAGTTTTGTGCGTACAGGGCAGCACCACGGGCCGGGTCCGGGGTGATTATCGGGGCTTGGCTCACCTCATAAGCCACCGCAAGGCGTGCGCCCAGTTGCCGGGCCTGCCTGGATACCGCTGGGCCGTCCAGACGCTGGTCGATGGCCTGGCGCAGCGCTTGCACGCCCTGCTCCAGTGCCGCGTGCTCGGCATTTGCAGGCAGGCCTTTGACCAGTTCGGCCAGTACCGCGCCGAACTCGCGCTGCTCGTCGTATTCGCCGCTGTCGACCACCTTGCCGTCACTCACGGTTGGCGGGTAGTCGGCACCAATGTAGTCAAGCAGGTGCAGGGCCTTGGTAGCCTCGGCGGGGGCTTCGGCCAATGCCGCAGCGCTGCACAGCGCCAGCACCGTGCCGAGCAATAAAGCCGGCAGCCAGGCAAGCGGACGGGAACGGGTTTTCATGGCCAGTCTCGAAGGGAATGCGAAAGAGAACATTGTTCACTTCCACTTTGCTTCACTCAAGGGTGCTGGGCGGATTTCATGAAAAATCTTGGTACAAATAAGATCACGCGGGATGGCACGGTATCTGGGGGCAGGCTTGCCGGCGATGAAGGAGGCACCGATGCCACAGGAAACACCGGGTACCAAATGATTCACCGCGGGTAGGTCCTTACCCACTAGCCTGTTGAGCCACTATTCAAGAGGCAGGGAACATGGATCGTCCCCATTCAAAGCAGCTACGGCTTGGCCGGTTTTCGGAAACCCGTCGGTTGTATTTGCTTACCAGCACCACCCTGGCAAGAGCCCCAATCTTCAATGACTTTCGCTCAGCCCGCTTGCTGGTGGCCGAGTTCCGCCAGGCTGAAGAGGAAGGTCGCGCCCGATCGCTTGCCTGGGTGGTGATGCCTGACCATTTCCACTGGTTGGTCGAGCTCGGGCCGGCCAGCCTGAAGCGGCTGATGCGCAGGGTGAAGTCCCGTAGCACCATGATGATCAACAGGCATCGAGGGCGAAGCGGCCAGCTCTGGCAGAAGGGGTTTCATGACCGGGCCGTGCGGCGTGAGGAGGATGTGCAGGATGTGGCGCGATATATCGTCATGAACCCCAAGCGGGCGGGTCTTGTTGCGAGGGCTGGGGATTATCCGCATTGGGATGCGATTTGGCTCTGACCAGATGTTGCCTGCGGGGGCCCTATCGCAGGCAAGCCCCGCAGGGATCGCCTTAGGGCTGACAGGTGTTTGCCACAAGGTATGGCAGCGCCTGTTAGAGCGAGCGCCGCCCGCGCGGCGCAATCGTGAGCTGCGCTCGCTCCTACGTTTGTTTCGGGCCAATTATTCCTGTGGGATTCGCGCGCGAACGCCTTGGTGCATGCCTCAATATCGCGCCGTACAAACAAGGCGGCCGCGCGCGCCTGTCACAGGCGTTACTGGCCCGAAACAAACGTAGGAGCGAGCGCAGCTCGCGATTGCGCCGCGCGGGCGGCGCTCGATCTCACAGGCGCTGAAGATGCTCCGGCTACCCTTGCCAGGAACCATAGAATCTCCCACAGGTACTGCACAACCTTCAGGGCTGGCGCTTTCCCTGTGGGAGCTGGCTTGCCGGCGATTGGGCCTCAAGGCTTTAAGGTGTCCTTCCAGCCACCACCGAGGGCGAGGAACACACCAATTTGCCCCAACGCCACTTGGCTATCGGCCGCTGCAAGTTGCGCGCGCATGTCAGTATAGGTGCGGGTCGCCTGCAAGTCCGCCAGGAACGACTCACGCCCGGCCTGGTAGTACCGGTGCGTCTGGTCAGCCGCATCCTTGGCCGACTTCTCTGCCTCGGCCAGTGCGTCACGCCGGTCCAGCAGGGCACTGTACTGCGCCAGGCGAGTCTGGGTCTCGCGGATGGCGTTCAGCACCACACCGTCGAAATTCGCCAAGGCTGCTTGCGTAGAGGCTTCGGCCATGCGGATGCGGGCGCGTGTGCCGTTGGTGGGGATGCTCCAGCTGATCTGCGGGCCGAAACCCCAGCGGTTGGTCGACGGCTCACCAAGGTTTTCCAGAATACCAATCGTGCCCACCTGGGCACCGATGCTGATGTCCGGGTACAGCGCGCCGGTAGCAACCCCGATAGAGGCAGTTGCTGCGGCCAGCTGGCGTTCGGCCTGGCGCACATCAGGCCGGCGTTTGAGCAACGCAGCACCGTCGCCCACCGGCACCAACTGGTTCAGGTGCGGCAGCTCGGCACAATCGGCGGTTCCGGCGGGCAACTGGTCTACCGGTTTGGCCAATAACGCAGCCAAGGTGTACAGGCCGGTTTCACGCTCGGCCTTGAAGCGCGGCAGTTCGGCGCGCAAGGACTTGAACTGGGTCTGCGAGCGGGTGACCTGGGTTTCATCGCCACGACCTGCATCACGCAAGCGCTGGTTAAGCTTTACGCTTTGCTCCTGCAAGTCGAGCGACTGGCGGGCGATGTGGTATTCCTCGTTGGCCGAGCACACTTGGGTATACGCCTTGACCACGTCGGCCACCAAGGTGATGCGGGCGGTATCGGCAGCAGCCTGCACCGCGTCTGCATTGGCCTTTGCAGCCTCGGTACCACGCTTGAACGTGCCCCACAGGTCGAACTGATACGAAGCGCTGATGATGGCCTCGCCAATGTTGGCCACCGGCACCTTCTCAGGTTGCAGGAAAGCTTCGCCAGACTCCTGCAAGCGCTGGGCACCCAGTTTGACGCCGCCGTTGAAGCCACCTTGCGACTCGGCCACTTCGACCTGGGCGCGGGCCTTGGCGATGTTGGCCGCGGCTACGCGCAGCTCGGTATTGGCACTCAGGGCCTGGCGCACCAGCTCGTTCAGCCGTTGATCCTGATACAGCTGCCACCAGTCCTCGGGCACCGGCGCCGAAACCACGCTGTCGGCATCCTGGCGCAGCGGGCCATTGAGGTCGCTGCGTTGCACCGCCGCGTCCTTCGGCACCTCATAGTCGGGGCCGACCATCATGCAGGCCCCCAGCGACAGGCACAGGCCAGCCAGGATGAGCTGTTTCATGGATGCTGGCCCTCGATGATCGACACCGTGGCGGTACGCCCGGCGATCATGCGGAAGTCCTCTGGCACTTCATCAAACGCAATGCGCACTGGAATACGCTGGGCCAGGCGCACCCAGCTGAACGCCGGGTTGACGTTGGGCAGCAGGTTGGCGCCGCTGCTGCGGTCGCGGTCTTCGATGCCGGCGGCAAAGCTCTGCACATGGCCGCGCAGGCGGGTGTTGTCGCCCATCACGCGGATATCCACGGCATCGCCGAGGTGGATGCCGCCAAGCTTGGTTTCTTCGAAGTAACCGTCGACGTGGTACGAGGCACTGTCGACCACCGACAGCACCGGGCGGCCGGCGGTGACGAATTCGTGGTTACGCGGCGCACGGTCGTTCAGGTAACCGTCCACCGGGCTGCGTACCACCGAGCGGTCAAGGTTGAGCTGGGCGGTATCGACTGCCACCTGTGCCTCGCTGACGGCCGAGCGGGCGCGGGCCACGCGGGACTGGCTTTCCTCCAGTTGCTCGGCCGCCACCAGGTTGCCCAGCTTGCGGTTGCGCTGTGCTTCGCGGGAGGCCTGGGCCAGGGTTTCCTGGCGCTCGCCGAGGGTGGCCTTGGCCTGGCGCAGGGCCAGGGTGAAGCGGTCCTGGTCGATGGTGAACAGCACGTCGCCGCGCTTGACTGTCTGGTTGTCGTGCACCTCGACTTTCTGGATCAAGCCCGACACATCGGGGGCGATCTGGATCACGTCGGCGCGGATATGGCCGTCGCGCGTCCAGGGCGCAAACATGTAGTAGACGACCATCTGCCATACGAGCACGGCGGCGAAGGTCACTACCAGCAAGGTCAGGACCACACGGCCCAGGGTCAGCAAAGGTTTTTTCATGGCAGCATCAGGTTTCGGCAAAAGTGGTCCACCGCGCCAAGCAGCACGGCATACAGGGCAACGTTGAACAACGCCCGGTGCCAGACCAGGCGGTAGAAATGCATGCGCACCAGCACCGCGTGCAACCCAAGGAACAGCAGGTAGGTGCCAAGCATCATCACCAACAGCGTGGGCAGGAACACCCCGCTGATATCCAGTTCACCAATCACAGGGGCGCTCCGTCGAGGCCGGCAGGCAGTTGCAGTTGTTCGGCGGGTTCGAGCATCACCTCCACACCTGGCAGCAGGGCAAGGCGCAGGCCGCTCAGCGCATGCAGCAGGTGGGTGCGGGCATCGCCACGCTCGTACAGTTCATCCAGGTTCAGCGCCAGCCGCGCCCGCTCCATGTTGCGCAGCAGCGCAGCCGGCGCATGCAGGCGCTGGCCAGCGTGCAGGCAGGCGGCGTAGTGCGCACCCACTTCGTCAACCACGGTATTGAGCCGCTCACGGGCCTGCTGACCAGCGCGCGGCAGGTAGGCCAGCAAGTCGAGCAGGTTCAACCCAACACGCAGGTCACGCAGTGCTACACCGCTGTCCTGGCCCGTTTGCGAGAGGCGCGGCAGGTGCTGCATCAAGCGGTCGAGCATCTGCACGCCAAGCTTGCGGTGTTCGGCCAGGGTCGCCGGCACGGTCATTTCGACAATGTCGCGCCAGGCGAAGCGGGTCATGCGCTTGGCAGCCAGCTCTACCCCAAAGGGGCGCATGACCAACGTCCAGATGAAGGCGAACAGCAGGCCGACAGGGCCGGCCAGGTTGGAATTCAGGAAGGTGAAGAAGTCGGCATCATAGGCGCCCTGGATGCTGATGAAAGTCGAGGTGTTGACGATGGTCAGCAACGTGCCCAGGTAAAAACGCGGTTGCACGGTCAGGGTGCCGACGCAGATGAACGGCACAGCAAAGGCCAGCACCAGCATCGGGAAGTCGTGCAGGTTGGGCAGCACCAGGAACAGGTACAGGCTGGAGAAGATCACCGACAGCAAGGTCCAGAAGAAGAACCGGTAGATCTGCGGTGCCGGGTCGTCCATGGCCGCGAAGAAACTGCACGACACGGCCGCGAGAATTACCGCGCTGGCGCCGTCGTTCCAGCCCAGGCCAATCCACAGGCCACAAGCGACGATGATCGCCAGCACCGTGGTGGCCACCGAGTACAGCATCAGGCCACGGTCGAAGAACGGTGTCAGGCGGCCCAGGCGCCAGTGCCGGTACACGGCCCGCCAGGGCGTGGCATCGTCGGTGCGCAGGGCATGTTGCAAGGTGCAGCAGTCCTGCCACAGGTCGGCCCATTCGGTCAGCCGGTACAGGGCGTTGGATAACAGCAGCTCGGCGCGCTGGTCGAGCATGGCGGCAGCGGGCTGCAGGCGCTCGATCTGCTCGTGCAGCGCAGCCCAGCGGGCGACAGAAGCGCTGGCGGCAGTCCCTTGCAGACATTCGCGAGCGCTGGCGAGCACAGGCTGCAACTGGGCGAACTGAGCCGGGGCGCGGCCCTCCAGTGCAACCAGCGCATCATCGAGCGCATCGATGACCGGCAGCAGGTGAATCATCCGCCCACGCAGTTCACGGGCGTTTTTCAGGGTGTGCGGGCCAGCCCCTTCGTGGCCGAGCTGGCCGATCATCAGCTCCAGCGAGTTGAAGGTGGTGACCATCGCCCCGCGCATGCCGCCGACCTTGTCGGTGCTGCCAGCGCGGGCCAGGTAGGTATCGCTGTAGTTAAGGGCCTCGGTAAACCAGTTGCCGGTGGCGCCGACCACCACTGGGGCCAGCCGGCGAGGCCAGAAAATGGCGCCAACGACGGCTGCGCAGACAATCCCCAGGCAGATTTCCTGGGCGCGGGAAGACGCGACCTCAAACACCGCCAGGGGGTTATCCACAACCGCCAGTGCGATCATCGGCAAGGTGTAGCCGGCCAGCATCAGCATGTAGTTGTTGGCCGTGCGCAGGTTCAGCGAAAGGAACAGCAGGGTGCCGGTCCACAGGGCGATGGCAATGCTCAGCAGCAACGGCGACTGTACCAGCGGTGGCACCAGGAGGACCGCCCCCCCGGCACCGAGCAAGGTGCCCACGGCACGGTACAGCGCCTTGGAGCTGGTTGGGCCAACGAAGGGGCTGGAAACGATGTACACCGTGGCCATGGCCCAGTAGGGCCGCGGCAACTGCATGAGCAGGGCAATGTACAGGGCGATCATCGAGGCCGCGAAGGTGCGCACACCGTAGAACCAGTCCCGCGCCGGGGGGACCGAGCTGAAGAAGCCGTTCATGCCACCCCGCCTGCACCGCCCAGGCCGGCAGCCTCGAAGGCGCGCAGCACGCGCAAGGCGGCTTCCAGGTCAGCCTGATCGATGCCTTGCAGCACATCCCTGCGCACGCGCACCAGTTCGGCTTCGATAGCTTCGGCCAAGCGGCGGCCTTCTGCGGTGAGGCTCAGGGCCTTGGCGCGACGGTCGAGGGGGTCTTCACTGCGGCAGACCAGGCCGGCCTTGCACAGTTGGTCGAGCAGGCGTACCAGTGACGGGCTTTCCAGGCCGGCTGCCTGGGCCACCGCTACCTGATGCACACCGTCGCCGAGGCGCACGATCATCAGCAGCGGCGCAGCGCAGGCCTCGGAGATGCCGTAACTGGTCAACGCGCAATGGCAGATGCGCCGCCAATGGCGAGCCGCAACTACCATGCCACTGCTGACCTGCAGGCGCAGGAGATCAAGGGACATGAACAGTATCCAGGTATATTCATAGTTTGCTAACTATCAATATACGCTCGTACCTCCCCCTGTCGTCAACAGCGGGTGACGAGGGGTATGGATGAATGGTTGTGCATGCTGGAGGGTGTATTGCCTGTGCTGGCCCTATAGCCGGCAAGCCGGCTCCCACAGGTATTGCACACATACTGCAGCCTGTGGTCGCCTGTGCGAGCGGGGGAATCAGGGGTGTATCTGGTCTTCCAGCTTCATGGTCAGGGCGAGTGTGCTGCCCATCTGCAAGGCCCGGTCGCGCCACTGCAGGTAGCGCACGCTGTCACGGCTGCTGAAATGCACCGCCAGCTCTTCGGCCGCCTGTACCACCCCTGCGGCTGCCGCCAGTTCCAGCCAGTACAATGCAGCCTTGATGTCGGGTTCCACGTACAACCCGTGCATCAAGCGATAACCCACCTCGAAGCGGCAACGCGCTTCGCCACGCTCGGCCCCGCGCATGAACCACTGGTAGGCCTGCACCAGGTCTACCTGCCATTGCTGCTCGCCATCGCACACTTCTTCTTCATACAGGTCACCCAGGGCCGCCGCGGCATGCAGCATGCCGCGCTCGAAGGCCTGCCGGTAGCAATCCGCCGCCTGGGCATAGGAGGGGTCGATACCCTTGCCGAAGTAATGCTGCTGCCCCAGGTTGAACCACGCAGCAGCATTGCCCTGCAGTGCCGCCATGCGCAACAGGTGCCCGGCCAACACGGTGTCAGCGCGCCAATACTTGCCGTTGAGCCAGATCCAGCCGAGGTCGTTGAGTGCCGCTACGCTACCTTGCAATGCCTGGCGGCGCAGGTCGGCGTAAACCGCCTGCAGGTCACTGGCTTCGTCCAGGCGGTTGATCAGCAGCGAGCGCTGGCTGGGCAAGCCTACCCCGGCGAACAACCGATGCCGCCTGCCGGCCGGTGCCGGGGCGGCGATGACCCGTTCGGGCAAAAGGCGGGCAAGCAGCGAATGGATATTGCTGGCAGCAGACATGTTCATCCTCATTGAACGACGCACAACCCCAACCTTCGGCTGTGATGAGGCGTGATTCTGCGTGATGTCACGTCAAAACCTGTCGCGAACGATTCGGCACCAGGCAACCAAATGCGACTTACTTGATCTGAGCAGGTCGTGGCCAATTGCCATGCCCCTCGCCTGCCGCCATGCTATGACGGCAAGCCTAGACAAGGACGTTATCTTTTGCCGTTCGCCACCACTCGCGCCACCCTCAGCCGTCAATGGGCGCTGCTGCGTCAGCTACCCAGTCGCTCCCCGGGCATTACCAGCGCCGAGCTGGTGTGGCGCCTGCGCGACGTGGGCTTCACTGTCAGCAAGCGTACCGTTGAACGCGACCTGAATGAGCTTTCGTTGATTTTTCCGCTGGAGCGCAATGACAAGAGCATACCGTTCGGCTGGCACTGGGCGGCCAGTGCCGTGGGCGAACTGCGCGGTAATTTCGACTTGTTGAGCCACTTGCGCGGCGATGCATTGCAACCGGCCCAGGGGGAGGGCGTGGAGTTGGTGGCGTGGATCAGCGATGCATTGGCGCGGCAGTTGCGCGAAGCGCCGCTGAGCAGCGACATGCAGCTGACGGCGCTGGAGCATGGGCACCGGCTGCGAGCCACGGTCAGCGATGGCTGGCCGCTGCGCTGGTGGCTGTTGAGCCAGGGTGATGGGGTGGTGGTGGAGCAGCCGACGGGGTTACGCGAGGAGATTGGCAAAACCCTGAGCAATGCGGCTGCGCAGTACCAGAAGCTGTAGCCTGTACTGCCCCTATCCCCGTCAAGCCAGCTCGGGCACGCCAAACGCCGCAAGCAAGATTGTCGCCGACCTTAGGCGCTGGCTTGCCGGCGTCCGGGCCGGTACAGGTCAGCGCTGCATCCCCCAGCACCGCACGGTCAGCCGCTCAAGGGTATTGAACACCAGTCCTTCTACCAGCAGACCAATCAGGATCACCACCGCCAACCCGGCAAACACCTTGTCGGTATACAGCTCGTTGCGATTCTGAAAGATGTACCAGCCAAGCCCGCCTTTGCCACTGCTGGCCCCGAACACCAGCTCAGCAGCGATCAGGGTGCGCCAGGCAAATGCCCAACCGATCTTCAAACCCGACAGGATCGATGGCAAGGCCGCCGGCACCAGGATGTACAGCACTAGCCGCAGACCTTTCAGGCCATAGTTGCGGCCTGCCATGCGCAGGGTCTCGGACACGCCGAGGAACCCAGCGTAGGTGTTGAGCGCCAGCGCCCAGAGCACCGAATGCACCAGCACGAAGATCAAGCTGTTATCACCCAGGCCGAACCACAGCAAGGCCAGTGGCAACAGCGCGATGGCCGGCAGTGGGTTGAACATCGAGGTCAGCGTGCCCAGCAAGTCACGCCCCAATTGGGTCGAAACGGCCAGACTGGTCAGGCCGAAGGCAAGGACGATACCCAGCACATACCCTTTGATCAGGATTACCAGCGAAACCCCGACCTTGGCCAGCAGCTCGCCACTGACCAGGCCGTCCCAGAGGGCCACGGCGGTTTGCAAGAAGCCGGGCAGCAGCAAGTCATTGCTCTGATAGCGGGCGACCGCCTCCCAGAGTACGGCGATAACCAACAGAAGTGCCGCCTTGCGCAGCCAGCCCTGCTGCCACAGGCGCTGGGCCAAGGGTAATTGCCGCTCCACAGGCACACTGAGCAGGGGCTGCAGTTGCACTTCATATTCCCGGCGTAAAGGGGTAGTGGTCATGGCTGAGACTCCTTCAGTAAGCAACGCGAATATCGTTGAAGCCAAGACCTTCATGCGGCTCGGGCGTATCCGCCTCGTCGAACAGCAAGCGGTGAATGCGCCGGGCACTGGCCTGGAAGTCACTCCCGCCCAAGCTGCCCAGGTCATACTGATGGCTGTGCACCTCAGCACGCACCCGCCCTGGGTGGGGCGACAGCAACAGGATGCGGTTGCCGACCACCAGTGCTTCTTCGATGGAGTGGGTCACGAACAGCAAGGTGAAGCGGACTTCCTCCCATAACGACAGCAATTCTTCCTGCATCTTTCGCCGGGTCAGGGCGTCCAGAGCAGCAAACGGCTCGTCCATCAGCAGGATCTTCGGCTGCGTGGCCAAGGCGCGAGCAATCGCTACGCGAGCTTTCATGCCGCCCGACAAAGTGTGTGGGTAGGCATCGGCGAAAGCCGCCAGGCCGACCTTGTCCAGGTAATGCAGCGCTCGCTCCTGGGCCTCGGCACGTGTTAGCTGGCCCGACACCAGTAGCGGGAACATGACATTCTGCTTGACCGTTTTCCACGGTGGCAGCTGGTCGAACTCCTGGAACACCACAATACGGTCAGGCCCTGGGCCGCGGATCGCCTGGCCCTGCAACAGCATCTGCCCTTCCTCGGGCGCAATGAACCCGGCTACTGCCTTGAGCAAGGTGGACTTGCCGCAACCGGACGGCCCGAGCAACACAAAACGGTCGGCAAGGTCGACTTCGAAGCTGACTTGGTGATTAGCGCGCACCACGCGCTGCGCGGTGCGGTATTCGAGGCTGAGGTTGTCCACCTTGAGCAAAGGCGGTGTGGCGACACGGCTCAGGTTGCTGGCCGCGTGGCCTGGCAAAGGGGCGGTCATGATCGCTCAGCTCCCCTGCAACGGGCGTTGATCCTGGAAGAAATAGTCCTTCCACGATTCGGGCTTGTGCTTGATGGCGCCGACCCGATACAGGAAATCGGCCAGCTTGTAGGTATTCTTTGGCGTGATTGTGAACTCGTATTGCGGGTTGTCGATCAGCTTGATCAGCGCGTCGCGGTCGATCTTGGCCTTGGTCACGCGGATGTAGGTATCGGCAGCGGCTGCCTTATCGTTCTGGGCGAAGTCTGCCGCTTCGGCCAGGGCGTCGACAAAGGCCTTGTAGGTTTTTGGGTTGTCCTTGCGGAATTTTTCGGTGGCAAACAGCAACGTCGGCGAGTTGGGGCCGAGCAGGTCATAGCTGTTGAGCACCACGTGCACGTTCTTGTTGGCCAGTACCTGATCTTGGAACGGCGGATTGGAGAAGTGCCCGTTCAGTTCGGTGCCGCCGGCCAGCAACGCGGCAGTGGCGTCTGGGTGCGGTACCGCCAAGGTAAACTTGTCGAGCCGGTTGTATTCCTTGTCGCCCCACTGTTGGGCAGCGGCGTACTGCAGGAAGCGCGACTGCACCGAAACGCCTACCGCCGGCACCGCGATGCGGTCCTTGTCGGAGATGTCGGCAATAGTCTTCACATTGGGGTTGCTGCTGACCAGGTAATACGGGAAGTTGCCCAGCGAAGCCACGGCCTTGACGTTCTGCCGACCCTTGGTGCGGTCCCAGACGGTCAGCAGCGGGCCGACGCCAGCGCCGGCGATGTCCACCGAGCCAGACAGCAAAGCGTCATTGATGGCCGAACCACCCGACAGTTGGGCCCAGTCGACTTCGATGTCGATGCCCTGCTCTTTACCGTGCTTCTCGATCAGGTGCTGGTCGCGTACCACGTTAAGTAGCAAGTAGACGATGCCAAACTGCTCGGCTATGCGGATCTTGCCTTCTGCTCGTGCCACGGCAGGGGCTGCCAGACTGCTGGCGACCAGGCTAACGCCCAAGCCGATACTTGCCGCCAGGCGGCTGATGGGTTTGCGCATGATGGGTTCCTCAGTCTTCAGAAAGGGGCATCGCCCTGGATAGTGGTGCGGTAGAGCTTGCGCCGCAGGTGGGAGGGGCAACCGGTAGCCAGGTGGATCAGCGAGCGGTTGTCCCAGAACACCAGATCATGGGGCTGCCACTGGTGGCGATAGAGGTTCTGCTCCAGTACGCTCAGGGCGTACAGCTGTTGCAACACGTCGCGGCTTTCGTCGTCTGGCAGGCCAACAATGCGAGTGGTGAAGCCTTCGCTGACAAACAGCGCCCTACGGCCGTTTTCCGGGTGGGTACGCACCACCGGGTGGATGACCTCCTTCACCTGAGCCAGCTGCTCGGCAGTCAAGGTCGGGCGCCAGTTGCCCTCAAACTTGGTTTCTGCGTAGCGGGCAGTGTACGAGTGAGCGGCACTGCGGCCTTCGACCACTTTGCGCAGGGCGTCAGGCACGGCGTCCCAGGCTTTATGCATGTCGGCAAACAGGGTGTCGCCACCTTCGCTGGGCAACTCCTGCGCATGCAGCATGGAACCCAGGCTAGGCAGTTCCTTGTATGACAGGTCCGAGTGCCAGAACTTGCCGGCGTCACCCAGACCGATGTGCTGGCCGTTTTCGATGATGTTGGAAACGATCAGGATCTCGGGGTGGCCAGCAAGCAGGAACTGCTTGAGCACGTGGATCTGCAATTCGCCGAAACGTCGGCTGAAGGCTATTTGCTGTTCCGGGCTGATGCGCTGGTCGCGGAACACCAGCACATGATGATCGAGGTGGGCACGACGGATTCGGCTGAAATCCTCGGCGTTGACAGGCCTGGCCAGATCCAGGCCGATGATTTCGGCACCGGTGGCTCCGGCGAACGGGCGGATTTCGAAGGGTTGCGGCTGGGCGCTGTCGATGATCGACAATGCGTTCGAGGCGGCTGACATTATTCACTCCCACGCAGTGCGCGACTTCAATTCGCGCAACGATCAGAAACGCACGGGGATTTCCCGTGTGGGTTCAAGTCGTGCGGCGCATCGATTGGTCGACGGGTACGCAGTGGAAGCAACTATAAAGTCATAAACAAGATATTTTAAATACCGTTAAGGAATATCAATAGCATCGCAACCGAGGCGTCATAGCCTCAGATCAACCCGCCCTGCTCATCTTCGTCGATCAGGTTATTCAGGCTGCTGAGGGCCTTGCGCGCGGTAGCGCGGTTCAGCAGCTTGGCCTGTGCCCCCGGCGGCAGGTCAGTGATCTTGAATACCCCTTTGGCAGTCAGCACATCGATCAGGTCTTCAAGTACGCGGATCATGTCCAGGTCACTTTGCTTGAGCTGATTGAGGCTGTTTTCCACGACATCATCGGCAAACCATTCCTGAATATCGGCGTGGTCGGCGGGGAGCATCTCGGTGAACGCATCAAAAGCGGCTGCCTCTACACGCAGCAACTCACCGGCGGCATTGCGTTGCACGTAGAACATGGCGGTGTCCCTCGTCACTTTGGTTCCTTGTTGGTAGGCAGCAGCATAGGCAAAGATCAGCGGGCACGCAGGCCCAACGCCTGAGTATGCGCTGTCGGAAGATGCCGGGAAAGAGCCGGCACGGCCATTACCCGGTTGATGGGGCCCTTGCGGGCGCGGCTTTGTGGGATCAAGCAGGGGCCACGACGGTAAGGCGCGGCCCCTTCAACACATCAGCTGTCCTTGTTATGGATGATGATGGTCGGGTCAGCACCACTGATCAACGAGTTGATCGTGGTGTTGGACCAGTTCACCCCTTCGAGCTTGATGGTCACATCGGCATTGGCGATACCCCCTGCGGCGTTGAGCTTGCCTTCGCTGCTGACCTGCAAGGTGGTTGTACCTTCAACCGTGGTGAGTTTCAGGTAATTGTCGATGGTGCTGCCCTTCTCGCCTTGCAGCAGATCGCTCAAGTCGATCTTGTCCTTGTCCCCCATCTTGAAGTCTTTGATGACGTCGTTACCGAAATCACCCGCCTTCCACACGAAGGTGTCTGCGCCGCTGCCACCAATCAGGATATCGTCGCCCTGGCCACCGATGAGGGTGTCGTTCCCGGTACCGCCCAGCAAAATATCGTTGCCTTTGCCACCATCGAGCGTGTCGTTACCACCTTGGCCAAAGAGAATGTCGTTGCCGTTGCCGCCCGACAGGATGTCGTTGCCGTCTTTGGCGCCGGAGATGTCAAACTCGTTGTAATGCTCAGTGATGTACTGGTGGACATTGCTGGTGGTGATGGAGCTGACATCAACGCCGCTCTTCTGTGCAACGTAGGTTTGCAGTGCCTGGTAGCCCTCGCTGACGACACCATTGAGGGTAATCAGGTCGCCGAAGATGATGTCGTTGCCGTTGCCACCGTCGATGGTATCGGCACCTGGCAAAGTGGCTTCGGTATGACCGAGAATCGCCTTCGCCAGGTCGGACGGGTCGATGTTGGTCTGCGGCTTGCCTGCGCTGTCGTAAGGCTTCAGATCATTGAGGCTGATGTCGTCGTTCAAGCCAATAGCGTAGACCTTGCTCAAACCGGGAACTGTAGAACTGCCTCCCAACAGCACGAAGCTGTCGGTCGTATTCGAGGCTGAATCATTCCAGTTCGAGGTCGTGCCCTTACCAGTGCCGCCCTGGCTGGAAAACTCGTAAGTACCATCGCCTTGAGCATGAATCGTACCCAGCGTGTCGCTGGAGTAAAGAACGAAGTTACCCCATATGTTATAGCCATAGGTCGAGACTTTGACCACGCCAGTACTGCTGATATCAACTTTGTGCGTCGCATCAGCCCATTCGCTGAAGGTACCCCCCACTTTGTAGTTGTTGACATTGACAACATCGTCGAGGGTCTTGCCACCCGTCCACAGCCGTTTGTCGGTAACTTCATTGCGTTGATAGAACGTCGGTTTGCCGTCCGTGATGAAGTACGTCAGGTTGTCCGCACCGGCGTTTCCGGTAGCCATCGTGCTCTTGAAGAAGTTTGCAGTAGTCTTGAAGGCGTCTTCGTAGTTAGTACCGCCACCCTCTGTCCCACCTTGCATCGACTTCAAAACAGCCTGCAATTGGCTGAGGGCATTCGGGTCGGCAAGGTTCACTGCGACGTTCATGTTGACCTGCGAATCGAAGTCCACCAGGAAAATGTTTACCGTACCCGACGTGTCGGAACCCAAGCTTGCTTTGAGCGTGGAGAACACCGAAGCCAGCTGCGACTTGGCAGCAGCAATCGAGTCGTCAGTCATACTGCCGGAACTGTCCACGATAAACGCGATGTTGTAGTTCTTGCCCGCTACAACGTTCAGCCCGGAAACATCTGCAACAATGATGTCGTTACCTTCGCTGCCAGTCATGGCGTCGTTGCCCGATGTGCCTACGCTGGCCTTGTAGGTCGCGGGATACACGGTTACCGGGATATTGCCGGTGGTAATAGCCGAACCACCCACGCTTTCAGTGGCAGTCGAGATGACCGTGACGTCGAACGAACCTTTGTAGTAGGTCGGTGGCGTGAGCGTAAGGCTGCTGAGTTTCCAGCCCGTTACATCCACCGGCGTGCTGCCTACCGTGACGGTATGGCCTGCACCGTCGCTGAGTACGGTCCCTTTGGGGATACCACTGAGGCTTACGCTCAGGGTTTCCGAACCGTCAGTGTCGGTCAGGGCGGTGGAGATAGCCACCAGTTTGACCGAGCCGCCTTCCGGCCCTTCGTTGAGCTTGTAGCCGTCGTAGTAGCTCTGCCCGTTCACAGTGTGCAGATCGGACACGCCCAGGCCAGCCTTGGCCATCTCGGTCACGTTCTGGTACATCTTGATGTTCGAGCTGCTCAGGTCGGTGACAGCACCGGTGCCGACCTTGATGTTCAGGTCATAGCTGCCTGGGCCGGCCTGGTTGGCATGGTAGACCTCGATCGGGTAGTAGCCGCTGGTGTTCGGGATAAAGGTCCCCGACACCTGGCCACCAGCACCCCAGGTGGCAGTGACCACAGTCTTGCCGCCGATGGTGACCACGAAGCTGTCGTCTGCAGTGCCGCTGAAGGTGTAGGTCTTGCCGGCTTCGAGGTAGATCAGGCCAGAGGTTTTCGAGCCGGTGCCACCTGCAACGCTGCCATCGGACTGAACATTGGTCGTGGTGCTGCTGGAGCTGGCACTGCCCGAGTTGGCAAAGACCGCCTTCAGGTCATCGCCGGTAATGCCGTTACCCCCCGTGCCCAGACCTTTGAGGCTGTTCCAGACTTCCTTGGTGAGGCCTTTGGAATCGATGTCGGCGCTGCCGAAACTCAGCGTCGGCTTGTCGGCAACCGGGCGAATGTCGACCTTCATGGTCGAGTCAGTGCCTACGTTGGTGCCGTCATTCGGCTTGAACTTGAATTGCGCGTAGTCGGCTTGCTGGTTGCCCACGCCGGTGCCGCCATAATTATCGGTACCCGACTCGTTGCGCAGCGGAACGAACTTCAGGTTGCCGGCCTCGATGCTGGCCTGGCTGACAACCTGGCCAACGCCCACATTGGTCCAGGCCGTACCGTTGAAGAACTGCAACGTGCCGGAACCCGGGATCGAGCTGATGGTTACCGACAGACCAGTGTTGCCATCGGGGTCGGAAACATTGAAGTCGCTCCAGGCAAACACATAGTCGGTGTCTTCTACACCAAACACTGCACCGTCGCGCGAAACCGGCACGTGGTCGTTGTCCACGATGGCCGTGGTAACGCTCGACTTGCTGGTATCCACCTGCAGGTTCTCGAACTTGCCACCCGACACGCCTACGATCGTTACCACAAAGTTTTCGGTACCTTCGACCAGCTTGTCGTCGATGGTGCCGATGGTGAACGTGGTACCGCTGCTATTGGCCGGAATCTTCACAGTGGTCACACCGATGAAGTCCTCGCCGTTCTTGGCGGTGCCGCTGTAGCTGAGCGTGACGGTGACTTCGTCCTTGGCCTCGTGGGTGAGGTTCAGGGTGTAAGTACCCGTCTCGCCTTCGTTCAGAGACGTCGTGCCGTTGATGCTGACTTTGGCAACGTCACCTTGGCCAGACGGTTCATCGGTTACCGATGTGCTGACGCTGGTGGTGCTCGGTACCAGTTTCTCGAACACCTTGTCGCCGCTCACGGTGATGTCGGTGATCGACTTGGTGATCGTCGGCTGGCCGCCTACGTATACGTCGTCCGGCGCATTGATGGTCACGCTGCCGGTGGCCGAACCCGCATTGATGGTGACCTGGGTGCCACCGCTCAGGGTGACGGTCACACCGCCATGGCCGGTAACCGGCAGGTTGCTGTTATCGCCCACCAGGGTCACGGTGTACGTGATCGCGCCACCTTCGGCCACGGTGGACTTGTCCACCGACAGCACTGCAGTGACCTTGCTTTCGGTATCGGTCACGCTGACCGAGGCCGGGTTGCTGAACTCCAGCTTCTCGAAGGTGGCGTTCGGCACTTCGGCCTTGCTGATACCCACCGTGACGGTGCCCGGGTCCTTGAACACGTCGTCACCTTGCGCCGGTGCGGTGTAGACCTTGCTGGTCTCACCCGCCTTGAAGAGCACGGTGTCGTTGTTGCTCAGGGTGACGGTCAGGTCCTTGTCCAGCGGCTTGTTCAGGCTGACGGTGAAGGTCGGTGCAGTGGCTTCGTTGACCGAAGACTGGTTGGCAACGATGCTGACCTTGACCAGGTCGCCTTGGCCAGACGGTTCATCGGTTACCGATGTGCTGACGCTGGTAGTGCTCGGCACCAGTTTCTCGAACACCTTGTCGCCGCTCACGGTGATGTCGGTGATCGACTTGGTGATCGTCGGCTGGCCGCCTACGTATACGTCGTCCGGCGCATTGATGGTCACGCTGCCGGTGGCCGAACCCGCATTGATGGTGACCTGGGTGCCACCGCTCAGGGTGACGGTCACACCGCCATGGCCGGTAACCGGCAGGTTGCTGTTATCGCCCACCAGGGTCACGGTGTACGTGATCGCGCCACCTTCGGCCACGGTGGACTTGTCCACCGACAGCACTGCAGTGACCTTGCTTTCGGTATCGGTCACGCTGACCGAGGCCGGGTTGCTGAACTCCAGCTTCTCGAAGGTGGCGTTCGGCACTTCGGCCTTGCTGATACCCACCGTGACGGTGCCCGGGTCCTTGAACACGTCGTCACCTTGCGCCGGTGCGGTGTAGACCTTGCTGGTCTCACCCGCCTTGAAGAGCACGGTGTCGTTATTGCTCAGGGTGACGGTCAGGTCCTTGTCCAGCGGCTTGTTCAGGCTGACGGTGAAGGTCGGTGCAGTGGCTTCGTTGACCGAAGACTGGTTGGCAACGATGCTGACCTTGACCAGGTCGCCTTGGCCAGACGGTTCGTCGGTTACCGATGTGCTGACGCTGGTAGTGCTCGGCACCAGTTTCTCGAACACCTTGTCGCCGCTCACGGTGATGTCGGTGATCGACTTGGTGATCGTCGGCTGGCCGCCTACGTATACGTCGTCCGGCGCATTGATGGTGACGCTGCCGGTGGCCGAACCCGCATTGATGGTGACCTGGGTGCCACCGCTCAGGGTGACGGTCACACCGCCATGGCCGGTAACCGGCAGGTTGCTGTTATCGCCCACCAGGGTCACGGTGTACGTGATCGCGCCACCTTCGGCCACGGTGGACTTGTCCACCGACAGCACTGCAGTGACCTTGCTTTCGGTATCGGTCACGCTGACCGAGGCCGGGTTGCTGAACTCCAGCTTCTCGAAGGTGGCGTTCGGCACTTCGGCCTTGCTGATACCCACCGTGACGGTGCCCGGGTCCTTGAACACGTCGTCACCTTGCGCCGGTGCGGTGTAGACCTTGCTGGTCTCACCCGCCTTGAAGAGCACGGTG
Organism: Pseudomonas sp. BJP69; assembly: GCF_007633355.1. NCBI lineage: Bacteria > Pseudomonadati > Pseudomonadota > Gammaproteobacteria > Pseudomonadales > Pseudomonadaceae > Pseudomonas > Pseudomonas sp. BJP69. The sequence continues at coordinate 156,589 of NZ_CP041933.1, read as the reverse complement.
TCGTTATTGCTCAGGGTAACGGTCAGGTCCTTGTCCAGCGGCTTGTTCAGGCTGACGGTGAAGGTCGGTGCAGTGGCTTCGTTGACCGAAGACTGGTTGGCAACGATGCTGACCTTGAACAGGTCGCCTTGGCCAGACGGTTCGTCGGTTACCGATGTGCTGACGCTGGTGGTGCTCGGTACCAGTTTCTCGAACACCTTGTCGCCGCTCACGGTGATGTCGGTGATCGACTTGGTGATCGTCGGCTGGCCGCCTACGTATACGTCGTCCGGCGCATTGATGGTCACGCTGCCGGTGGCCGAACCCGCATTGATGGTGACCTGGGTGCCACCGCTCAGGGTGACGGTTACACCGCCATGGCCGGTAACCGGCAGGTTGCTGTTATCGCCCACCAAGGTCACGGTGTACGTGATCGCGCCACCTTCGGCCACGGTGGACTTGTCCACCGACAGCACTGCAGTGACCTTGCTTTCGGTATCGGTCACGCTGACCGAGGCCGGGTTGCTGAACTCCAGCTTCTCGAAGGTGGCGTTCGGCACTTCGGCCTTGCTGATACCCACCGTGACGGTGCCCGGGTCCTTGAACACGTCGTCACCTTGCGCCGGTGCGGTGTAGACCTTGCTGGTCTCACCCGCCTTGAAGAGCACGGTGTCGTTATTGCTCAGGGTAACGGTCAGGTCCTTGTCTAGCGGCTTGTTCAGGCTGACGGTGAAGGTTGGTGCAGTGGCTTCGTTGACCGAAGACTGGTTGGCAACGATGCTGACCTTGACCAGGTCGCCTTGGCCAGACGGTTCGTCGGTTACCGATGTGCTGACTTTGGTGCTGCCCAGATTCAGTTGCTCGAACTGATCGGCGCCAGCACCTTCGACCTTGGTCAGGCCTTGGGTGATGGTGACCGGGTCGTTGACGTAGACGTTGTCTGGCGCAGTGACGGTAACCGAACCGGTGGCCTCACCTGCCTTGACGGTCACAGTAGTGCCATCAGTCAGCGTGAAGGTCAGACCTTTGTGGTTGGTTACTGGCAGGCTTGGATCAGCGCTGACCAGGGTCACGGTGTAGGTGATCTTGCCGCCTTCGGCCACTGTGGTGTTATCCACAGTGAGCTGAGCAGTCACTGGGCTCTGCGTATCGGTGACCGCAACGGTTGCGGGCTGGCCAATCTGCAGGTTTTCCAGTTGCTCGCCGACCACTTCCGCCTTGGTGATGCTGACGGTGATCTTGCCTTCGTCCTTGAACACGTCATCGCCCTGCGCCGGTGCGGCATAGGACTTGGTGGTCTCGCCTGCCGCGAAGGTCAGGGTGGCACCGGTGCTCAGGGTTACGGTGAACGGCTTGTCCAAAGCCTTGTTCAGGGTGACGGTGAAGGTTGGTTCGGTTGCTTCGTTGACCGAAACTTGATCGGCCACGATGCTGACCTTGACCAGATCGCCTTCGTTATTGCCACCTGGGTTACCTGGAGTGCCTGGCTCATCGGTAACTACTGTGCTGACAGTATCTTTGCCCAGGTTCAGTTGTTCGAACTGATCGGCGCCGGCGCCTTCGACTTTGGTCAGGCCTTGGGTAATGGTCACCGGATCGTTGACGTAGACGTTGTCTGGCGCAGTGACAGTGGTGGTGCCGACCGATTCACCGGCTTTGACCGTGACGATTGTGCCGTCGGTCAGGGTGAAGGTCAGGCCCTTGTGGTTGGTCACTGGCAGGCTCGGATCGGCGCTGACCAGGGTCACGGTGTAAGTGATCTGGCCACCTTCGGCCACAGTGGTGTTATCCACAGTGAGCTGAGCAGTAACCGGGCTCTGCGTATCGGTCACAGCTACGGACGCAGGCTGGCCGATCTGCAGGTTTTCCAGCTGCTCACCGACCACTTCGGCCTTGGTGATGCTGACAGTGATCTTACCTTCGTCCTTGAACACGTCATCGCCCTGCGCCGGTGCGGCATAGGACTTGGTGGTCTCGCCTGCCGCGAAGGTCAGGGTGGCACCGGTGCTCAGGGTTACGGTGAATGGCTTGTCCAAAGCCTTGTTCAGGGTGACGGTGAAGGTTGGTTCAGTGGCTTCGTTGACCGAAACTTGATCGGCCACGATGCTGACCTTGACCAGATCGCCTTCGTTATTGCCACCTGGGTTACCTGGCGTGCCTGGCTCATCGGTAACTACTGTGCTGACAGTATCTTTGCCCAGGTTCAGTTGTTCGAACTGATCGGCGCCGGCGCCCTCGACCTTGGTCAGGCCTTGGGTAACGGTCACCGGATCGTTGACGTAGACGTTGTCTGGCGCAGTGACAGTGGTGGTGCCGACCGATTCACCGGCTTTGACCGTGACGATGGTACCGTCGGTCAGGGTGAAGGTCAGACCCTTGTGGTTGGTCACTGGCAGGCTCGGATCGGCGCTGACCAGGGTCACGGTGTAGGTGATCTTGCCGCCTTCAGCGACGGTAGTGTTGTCTACCGACAGTTCAGCAGTAACCGGGCTCTGCGTATCGGTGACCGCCACAGTTGCAGGCTGACCGATCTGCAGGTTTTCCAGCTGCTCACCGACCACTTCGGCCTTAGTGATGCTGACAGTGATCTTGCCTTCGTCCTTGAACACGTCATCGCCCTGCGCCGGTGCGGCATAGGACTTGGTGGTCTCGCCTGCCGCGAAGGTCAGGGTGGCACCGGTGCTCAGGGTTACGGTGAACGGCTTGTCCAAAGCCTTGTTCAGGGTGACGGTGAAGGTTGGTTCGGTTGCTTCGTTGACCGAAACTTGATCGGCCACGATCGTGACTTTGACCAAGTCGCCTTCGTTGTTGCCGCCTGGGTTGCCCGGTGTGCCTGGCTCGTCAGTCACGGAGGTGCTGACGGTATCTTTGCCCAGATTCAGTTGTTCGAACTGATCAGCGCCGGCGCCTTCGACTTTGGTCAGGCCTTGGGTAATAGTCACCGGATCGTTGACGTAGACGTTGTCTGGAGCGGTGACGGTAACCGAACCGGTAGCCTCGCCTGCCTTGACAGTCACAGTAGTGCCGTCAGTCAGCGTGAAGGTCAGACCTTTGTGGTTGGTTACCGGCAGGCTCGGATCGGCGCTGACCAGGGTCACGGTGTAGGTGATCTTGCCGCCTTCAGCGACGGTAGTGTTGTCTACCGACAGTTCAGCAGTAACCGGGCTCTGCGTATCGGTGACCGCCACAGTTGCAGGCTGACCGATCTGCAGGTTTTCCAGCTGCTCACCGACCACTTCGGCCTTAGTGATGCTGACAGTGATCTTGCCTTCGTCCTTGAACACGTCATCGCCCTGCGCCGGTGCGGCGTAGGACTTGGTGGTCTCGCCTGCTGCGAAGGTCAGGGTGGCACCAGTGCTCAGGGTTACGGTGAATGGCTTGTCCAAAGCCTTGTTCAGGGTGACAGTGAAGGTTGGCTCAGTGGCTTCGTTGACCGAGACTTGATCGGCCACGATGCTGACTTTGACCAAGTCACCTTCGTTGTTGCCGCCCGGGTTACCCGGAGTGCCTGGCTCATCGGTGACTACTGTGCTGACGGTATCTTTGCCCAGGTTCAGTTGTTCGAACTGATCGGCGCCGGCGCCCTCGACCTTGGTCAGGCCTTGGGTAACGGTCACCGGATCGTTGACGTAGACGTTGTCTGGCGCAGTGACAGTGGTGGTGCCGACCGATTCACCGGCTTTGACCGTGACGATGGTACCGTCGGTCAGGGTGAAGGTCAGACCCTTGTGGTTGGTCACTGGCAGGCTCGGATCGGCGCTGACCAGGGTCACGGTGTAGGTGATCTTGCCGCCTTCAGCGACGGTAGTGTTGTCTACCGACAGTTCAGCAGTAACCGGGCTCTGCGTATCGGTGACCGCCACAGTTGCAGGCTGACCGATCTGCAGGTTTTCCAGCTGCTCACCGACCACTTCGGCCTTAGTGATGCTGACAGTGATCTTGCCTTCGTCCTTGAACACGTCATCGCCCTGCGCCGGTGCGGCATAGGACTTGGTGGTCTCGCCTGCCGCGAAGGTCAGGGTGGCACCGGTGCTCAGGGTTACGGTGAACGGCTTGTCCAAAGCCTTGTTCAGGGTGACGGTGAAGGTTGGTTCGGTTGCTTCGTTGACCGAAACTTGATCGGCCACGATGCTGACCTTGACCAGATCGCCTTCGTTATTGCCACCTGGGTTACCTGGAGTGCCTGGCTCATCGGTAACTACTGTGCTGACAGTATCTTTGCCCAGGTTCAGTTGTTCGAACTGATCGGCGCCGGCGCCTTCGACTTTGGTCAGGCCTTGGGTAATGGTCACCGGATCGTTGACGTAGACGTTGTCTGGCGCAGTGACAGTGGTGGTGCCGACCGATTCACCGGCTTTGACCGTGACGATTGTGCCGTCGGTCAGGGTGAAGGTCAGGCCCTTGTGGTTGGTCACTGGCAGGCTCGGATCGGCGCTGACCAGGGTCACGGTGTAAGTGATCTGGCCACCTTCGGCCACAGTGGTGTTATCCACAGTGAGCTGAGCAGTAACCGGGCTCTGCGTATCGGTCACAGCTACGGACGCAGGCTGGCCGATCTGCAGGTTTTCCAGCTGCTCACCGACCACTTCGGCCTTGGTGATGCTGACAGTGATCTTACCTTCGTCCTTGAACACGTCATCGCCCTGCGCCGGAGCGGCATAGGACTTGGTGGTTTCACCTGCCGCGAAGGTCAGGGTCGCACCGGTGCTCAGGGTTACGGTGAACGGCTTGTCGAGCGCCTTATTCAAGGTAACGGTGAAGGTTGGTTCGGTTGCTTCGTTGACCGAGACTTGATCGGCCACGATGCTGACTTTGACCAAGTCACCTTCGTTGTTGCCGCCTGGGTTACCCGGAGTACCCGGCTCGTCAGTCACGGAGGTGCTGACGGTATCTTTGCCCAGGTTCAGTTGTTCCAACTGATCGGCGCCAGCGCCTTCGACCTTGGTCAGGCCTTGGGTGATGGTGACTGGATCATTGACGTAGACGTTGTCTGGTGCAGTAACGGTAACCGAACCGGTGGCCTCACCTGCTTTAACGGTCACAGTGGTGCCGTCTGTCAGCGTGAAGGTCAGACCCTTGTGGTTGGTTACTGGCAGGCTCGGATCAGCGCTGACCAGAGTCACGGTGTAGGTGATCTTGCCGCCTTCAGCGACGGTAGTGTTATCCACAGTGAGCTGGGCAGTAACCGGGCTCTGCGTATCGGTGACCGCAACGGTAGCAGGCTGGCCGATCTGCAGATTTTCCAGCTGCTCGCCGACCACTTCCGCCTTGGTGATGCTGACGGTGATCTTGCCTTCGTCCTTGAACACGTCATCGCCCTGCGCCGGAGCGGCATAGGACTTGGTGGTCTCGCCTGCTGCGAAGGTCAGGGTGGCACCGGTGCTCAGGGTTACGGTGAATGGCTTGTCGAGCGCCTTGTTCAGGGTGACGGTGAAGGTCGGCTCGGTGGCTTCATTCACGGACAGCTGATCGGCAGCGATGCTGACCTTGACCAAGTCGCCTTGGCCAGACGGCTCGTCAGTAACCTGAGTTTGTACCTCGGTCTTGTCCAGAGTCAGTTGCTCGAACTTCCACGCATCCTGGCCGCTGACCGAATCAATGGCGTTGACCACTGGTGCGTTGGTGCCGACGTAGACGTTGTCCGGCGCGATAACAGTGGCCGAACCGGTGGTGCTGTTGGCCGCCACGACAATGTTGGTGCCGTCGGTCAGCTTGAAGAACAGCTCCGCGTGGTTGTTGATCGGCAGACCATCTTTGTTGGTCAGCGTGATGGTGTAGGTAATCTCGCCGCCTTCGGCCACCGATGGGGTAGCGGTCAGTTTGGCGACCACTTCATCGATGGTGTCGGTGACTTTTACCGAAGCGTCGCCGCCCAGTTGCAGGTTCTCGAACGCTGCACCGGTAGCATCGGCCGCCGACTTGATGCCCAAGGTGATTTCGCCGGCGTCTTGGTAGACGTCATCGCCCTGTGCGTCGTGAGTGTACGGCTCGCTCGAAGTTTGACCGGCCTTGATTGTCACGACTGCGTTATTGCTCAGGGTCACAGTCAGGTCATGCGCCAGCACCGTGTTTATGTGCACGGTAAAGGTCGGTTTGACGTTCTCGGCGACCGAAACCTGGTCAGCTGTGATGGTGACCTTGACGATGTCGCCTTCGTTGCCCGGGGTACCAGGCTCGTCGGTGACCTGGGTGCTGACCTCGGCCTTGTCCAGGGTCAGCTGCTCGAACTTCCACGCATCCTGGCCGCTGACCGAGTCAATAGCGTTGACCACTGGCGCGTTGGCGCCGACGTAGACGTTGTCCGGCGCGATAACCGTGGCCGAACCGGTGGTGCTGTTGGCCGCCACGACGATATTGGTGCCGTCGCTCAGCTTGAAGTACAGCTCCGCGTGGTTGTTGATCGGCAGGCCATCTTTGTTGGTAAGCGTGATGGTGTAGGTAATCTCGCCGCCTTCGGTTACCGATGGGGTAGCGGTCAGTTTGGCGACCACTTCATCGATGGTGTCGGTGACTTTTACCGAAGCGTCGCCGCCCAGTTGCAGGTTCTCGAACGCTGCACCGGTAGCGTCGGCTGCCGACTTGATGCCCAAGGTGATTTCGCCGGCATCTTGGTAGACGTCATCGCCCTGTGCTGCGTGCTCGTAAGCCGCGGTGGTTTCGCCAGCCTTGATGGTGACCTTGGCATCGTTGCTCAGGGTCACGACCAGGTCGTGGGCCAAAGGCTGATTGATATGCACGGTGAACGTCGGTTTGACGTTCTCGGCGACCGAGGTCTGGTCAGCTGTGATGGTGACCTTGACGATGTCACCTTCGTTGCCCGGGGTGCCAGGCTCGTCGGTGACCTGGGTGCTGACCTCGGCCTTGTCCAGGGTCAGTTGCTCGAACTTCCACGCATCCTGGCCGCTGACCGAGTCAATGGCGTTGACCACTGGCGCGTTGGCGCCGACGTAGACGTTGTCCGGCGCGATAACCGTGGCCGAACCGGTGGTGCTGTTGGCCGCCACGACGATATTGGTGCCGTCGCTCAGCTTGAAGTACAGCTCCGCGTGGTTGTTGATCGGCAGGCCATCTTTGTTGGTAAGCGTGATGGTGTAGGTAATCTCGCCGCCTTCGGTTACCGATGGGGTAGCGGTCAGTTTGGCGACCACTTCATCGATGGTGTCGGTGACTTTTACCGAAGCGTCGCCGCCCAGTTGCAGGTTCTCGAACGCTGCACCGGTAGCGTCGGCTGCCGACTTGATGCCCAAGGTGATTTCGCCGGCATCTTGGTAGACGTCATCGCCCTGTGCTGCGTGCTCGTAAGCCGCGGTGGTTTCGCCAGCCTTGATGGTGACCTTGGCATCGTTGCTCAGGGTCACGACCAGGTCGTGGGCCAAAGGCTGATTGATATGCACGGTGAACGTCGGTTTAACGTTCTCGGCGACCGAGGTCTGGTCGGCCGTGATGGTGACCTTGACGATGTCACCTTCGTTGCCCGGAGTGCCAGGCTCGTCGGTGACCTGGGTGCTGACCTCGGTCTTGTCCAGGGTCAGCTGCTCGAACTTCCACGCATCCTGGCCGCTGACCGAGTCAATGGCGTTGACCACTGGCGCGTTGGTGCCGACGTAGACGTTGTCCGGCGCGATAACAGTGGCCGAACCGGTGGTGCTGTTGGCCGCCACGACAATGTTGGTGCCGTCGGTCAGCTTGAAGTACAGGTCCGAAGGGTTGTTGATCGGCAGACCATCTTTGTTGGTCAGCGTGATGGTGTAGGTAATCTCGCCGCCTTCGGTTACCGAAGGGCTCGCGGTCAGCGTGGCTACAACCTCACTGATGGTGTCTGAGATTTCAACAGTCGCGGGGCTACCGAACTCCAGCTTCTCAAAGGTGGCACCTGGGACGCTTGCGTCAGTAACGCCAAGAGTGAGAGAGCCGGGATCTTTGAAGACATCATCACCTTGGGCTGCCGCCTTGTACTCCACCTCTGTTTTACCGGCTTCAATGGTGACCTTGTCGCCATTGGACAGGGTAACGGTCAGTGGCCTATCCAGCGCCTGACTGACTTTTACAGTAAAGACAGGCTGCTGATCTTCAGTCACATTGCCATTGCTGACGATGCTCACAGTTACAGGGTCAATGCTGTCCTGGATGACAGTCGATGCAGGTGTTGGGTCCGGCGTCAGTTGCTCGAAGTTGCCACCGGTAGCTTTGTCGATGGTGACATTGACGGTCGAGCCGTTGTTGTAAACGTCGTTGGCCGGGGTCTGGAAGTCGACACTGCCCTGGGTCTTGCCAGCTTCAACGGTCACGGTCTGGCCGTTGGACAGGGTCACGGTTACCGGCGTCTGAGCAGGGTTGCTCAGGGTGACGGTGTAGGTGATCACGCCGCCTTCGGTCACGCTCGGCGATGCAGTGAGGGTCGCGGTGGTGGTGTCGACCGAATCATTGATCGTGGTCTGGGCCGGAGTCGGGTTCGGGGTCAGTTGTTCGAAGTTACCGCCGGTGGCGTTCTCGATGGTGACGCTGACAGTCGAGCCATTGTTGTAAACGTCGTTGGCCGGCGTCTGGAAATCGACACTGCCCTGAGTCTTGCCGGCTTCAACGGTTACGGTCTGGCCGTTGGACAGGGTCACGGTTACCGGCGTCTGGGCAGGATTGCTCAGGGTCACGGTGTAGGTGATCACACCGCCTTCGGTCACCGACGGGCTCGCGGTCAACGTTGCAGTGGTGGTGTCGACCGAGTCGTTGATCGTGGTCTGGGCCGGAGTCGGGTTCGGGGTCAGCTGTTCGAAGTTACCGCCAGTGGCGTTTTCGATGGTGACGCTAACGGTCGAGCCATTGTTGTAAACGTCGTTAGCCGGCGTCTGGAAATCGACACTGCCCTGAGTCTTACCCGCTTCAACGGTCACAGTCTGGCCGTTGGACAGGGTCACGGTTACCGGGGTCTGAGCAGGGTTGCTCAGGGTCACGGTATAGGTGATCACGCCGCCTTCGGTCACGCTCGGCGATGCAGTGAGGGTTGCGGTGGTGGTGTCGACCGAATCATTGATCGTGGTCTGAGCCGGAGTCGGGTTCGGGGTCAGCTGTTCAAAGTTACCGCCAGTAGCGTTTTCGATGGTGACGCTGATGGTCGAGCCGTTGTTGTAGACGTCGTTGGCCGGGGTCTGGAAATCGACACTGCCCTGAGTCTTACCCGCTTCAACGGTCACAGTCTGGCCGTTGGACAGGGTCACGGTTACCGGCGTCTGGGCAGGATTGCTCAGGGTCACGGTGTAGGTGATCACACCGCCTTCGGTCACCGACGGGCTCGCGGTCAACGTTGCAGTGGTGGTGTCGACCGAATCATTGATCGTGGTCTGGGCCGGAGTCGGGTTCGGGGTCAGTTGCTCGAAGTTACCGCCGGTGGCGTTCTCGATGGTGACGCTGACAGTCGAGCCATTGTTGTAAACGTCGTTGGCCGGCGTCTGGAAATCGACACTGCCCTGGGTCTTGCCGGCTTCAACGGTTACGGTCTGGCCGTTGGACAGGGTCACAGTAACCGGCGTCTGGGCAGGATTGCTCAGGGTCACGGTGTAGGTGATCACACCGCCTTCGGTCACCGACGGGCTCGCGGTCAACGTTGCAGTGGTGGTGTCGACCGAGTCATTGATCGTGGTTTGAGCCGGGGTCGGATTCGGGGTCAGTTGTTCGAAGTTACCGCCAGTGGCGTTTTCGATGGTGACGCTGATGGTCGAGCCGTTGTTGTAGACGTCGTTGGCCGGGGTCTGGAAATCGACACTGCCCTGGGTCTTACCCGCTTCAACGGTCACAGTCTGGCCGTTGGACAGGGTCACGGTTACCGGCGTCTGGGCAGGATTGCTCAGGGTCACGGTGTAGGTGATCACACCGCCTTCGGTCACCGACGGGCTCGCGGTCAACGTTGCAGTGGTGGTGTCGACCGAATCATTGATCGTGGTCTGGGCCGGAGTCGGGTTCGGGGTCAGTTGCTCGAAGTTACCGCCGGTGGCGTTCTCGATGGTGACGCTGACAGTCGAGCCATTGTTGTAAACGTCGTTGGCCGGCGTCTGGAAATCGACACTGCCCTGGGTCTTGCCGGCTTCAACGGTTACGGTCTGGCCGTTGGACAGGGTCACAGTAACCGGCGTCTGGGCAGGATTGCTCAGGGTCACGGTGTAGGTGATCACACCGCCTTCGGTCACCGACGGGCTCGCGGTCAACGTTGCAGTGGTGGTGTCGACCGAGTCATTGATCGTGGTTTGAGCCGGGGTCGGATTCGGGGTAAGTTGCTCGAAGTTACCGCCGGTAGCGTTTTCGATGGTGACGCTGATGGTCGAGCCGTTGTTGTAGACGTCGTTGGCCGGGGTCTGGAAATCGACACTGCCCTGGGTCTTACCCGCTTCAACGGTCACAGTCTGGCCGTTGGACAGGGTCACGGTTACCGGCGTCTGGGCAGGATTGCTCAGGGTGACGGTGTAGGTGATCACACCGCCTTCGGTCACCGACGGGCTCGCGGTCAAAGTTGCAGTGGTGGTGTCGACCGAGTCATTGATCGTGGTTTGAGCTGGGGTCGGGTTCGGGGTCAGTTGTTCAAAGTTACCGCCAGTGGCGTTTTCGATGGTGACGCTAACGGTGGAGCCATTGTTGTAAACGTCGTTGGCCGGGGTCTGGAAATCGACACTGCCCTGAGTCTTACCCGCTTCAACGGTCACAGTCTGGCCGTTGGACAGGGTCACGGTTACCGGGGTCTGAGCAGGGTTGCTCAGAGTCACGGTATAGGTGATCACGCCGCCTTCGGTCACGCTCGGCGATGCAGTGAGGGTCGCGGTGGTGGTGTCGACCGAGTCATTGATCGTGGTCTGGGCCGGAGTCGGATTCGGGGTCAGTTGCTCGAAGTTACCGCCGGTGGCGTTCTCGATGGTGACGCTGACAGTCGAGCCGTTGTTGTAGACGTCGTTGGCCGGGGTCTGGAAATCGACACTGCCCTGAGTCTTACCCGCTTCAACGGTCACAGTCTGGCCGTTGGACAGGGTCACGGTTACCGGGGTCTGAGCAGGGTTGCTCAGGGTCACGGTATAGGTGATCACGCCGCCCTCGGTCACACTCGGCGAAGCCGTAAGCGTTGCGGTGGTGGTGTCGATGGTATCAGTCACCTGGGTGACCGCCGGCGTTTGCGGCAATGTGACGGTCAGGCCGCCACCGCCAGTACTCCCGGTGACGGTCGTCGAGATCTGCCCGCCATCAATGTAAGGCGTATCGTTTGCCGGTACCTGGACATTGACACTGCCGCTTGTCTGCCCCGCCGGTATGGTGATCACGGCACCATTGGACAGGGTAATCACCAGGTTGGTAGTTGGCGCCTGACCCACGGTGGCGGTATAGACGATGACGCCACCCGCTTCACTGATGGAAGGGGTGGCGCCGAGGACAAGGTCGGTAGCAACGTTGGCGTCGGTGGTCGGTGGGGTCACCAGATTGTTGTTGGTGCCCAGCTGACCGACCTGCACGCTGTTGAGCGCGGCTGCAGAGCTTAAACCCTCGGTGGGGAAACCGACGGTCGGATCAACCCGGCCCGCAGTCTCTTCCAGCATTACGAAGCTATGGCCGCCGCCCGCCGCGCCACCACCACCCGCTGCCGACGGACCAGCAGCGGTAGCTTCAAGCTCGGTAGTCGGGTCGACACCCGCAGCAATCGCCTGCTGCAGCTCTTCTACCGAAGGCGCTGCCTGGGCAGTGGCCTGGGCAAGGTCGGTGCTGCTGTCGGGTGTATCGGCGCTCCACTGGCTGTCACGGCCAAGGTCGAGCAGGCGGCCATCAGCCAGTTCCAGGGTAACTGCGCCACCAGGGCCAGTGAGCACTTCCTCACCGGCCAACAGACGGTCACCTTCAATGAGTACACGCCGGATGCCCTCTGGGGATACCGCGATAACCTGGCCGACAATACTTTTGACGATGGCTACAACGCTGCTCATTGGACTCTCCGTGTGACCCAGTGGGTACTTCCGTGCCAGAGCGGCACTTGCAGGCCACTTCAGGCGGAACTATGTCGATGATCTTTGACGTTTTTTGACGTCAATATTCCGTCTATAACTGTTTGGAATTACTTAACTGCCAAACTATTGACCTTATACAGGCCATCCTAAACAATCGGCAATGTAATGTCACATTGATATTCGTACCTTAGCCAAGCCTATCCGCAGGACAAATGTCGTACGTCAGCGAACCGGTGTTTCGCGCGCAGTACGGTTAACTATTTCCGCGCCACAACGGCCGGTTTCCACTGGATAGGCAGCAACCTGGCGCCATTATTCTAATCGCCTGCAATCACTCGACAACGCTATCGCTTTGCAAGCATAAACCTTGCCGAACTACGCCGCGAACCTCGCAAAACCGAGTCGCCAGACCACCACGCAACCTGCTGGCGCCACGCCGTCAGGGGCCATTCCTTGGTGCAAATCAAAGAGATAACGATCGGCGCGAAGTGCTGCGCCAGGAGGGATTGAAACCCAGCTGCGATTATTGATCGCGGATGCTTTGGCAGGCTGCTTTTTATAGATGAATTTTGACTAACAACCGACGAGAAAACGCCAATAAAACAGCGCCTGCTTACTGACCATGTCTACACTGGTTTTCCAAGACCACATGCCATGAAAAAAGGGCAAGCTATGCTGAATTCAGGCGTCAAAACCACGACGGGCCAAGTCAGAATATGAAACATTCACTGCACGGCACCCTCTGGTCGAAATGAAGCACGCAGAACTGTTTACTCAGTAACGATTCAAGGCGACCATGGCCATCTGCCCGAGCCCTGCGGTATCACACCGCCATCAGTACTGCCTGGCAGCACCCTAGAATGCCAAGGTGAGCCGGCCGAGCTTGAACGGCAGCCCACCTATCCCACCCACCACAAGGATGAAGAGAGCGCCGCGTGGAATCCGAAGTCAGTCGAGTCCAACTCAGCCACGATCCACGCAGTCAGCATGACGATCCGTTGCTGGATAGTCTGCTGAGCCTGTGTGTCCTGCACCAGAAACCCGCCAGCCGGGTGATGCTGACCACAGGCCTGCCGCTGCCCGCCCAGCGCCTGAGCCCCGAGCTGCTGCCCCGCGCCGCCGCCCGCGCCGGCCTGCAAGGGCGCCTGCTGCAGCGCAAACTTGAGCAGATCCCGACTATAGCCATGCCGGCCATGCTGCTGCTCAAGGAGGGCCGCAGCGCCGTTCTGCTGGGCTGGGAGAACGAAGATACCGCCCGCCTGTTGCTTAGCGAAAGCGACGGCGGCGAGGTGCACGTCAGCCGCGAAGCCCTGCTCGGCGACTACAGCGGCCGTGTGTTCTTCGCACAGCCGCAGCACAAGTTCGACGTCAACCACGGCAACCTGATCCCGCGGGCGAAGTCGTGGTTCCGCGACACGCTGTTGCGCAGCAAGTGGCTGTACATCGATGCCATCGCCGCCAGCCTGGTGATCAACCTGATTGCCCTTGCCGCCCCGCTGTTCGTGATGAACGTGTATGACAGGGTGGTACCCAACCAAGCTACTTCGACGCTCTGGGTATTGGCCATCGGTATCGCCGGCGCCTATATCTTCGATTTGATTCTCAAAGGCCTGCGCGGCCTGTGCCTGGACCTGGCCGGCAAGAAAACCGACCTGATCATCTCGGCAACGCTGTTTGAACGTATTGTCGGCATGTCGATGAAATACCGGCCGGCGAGGGTCGGCAGCTTTGCCCAGAACATTCACGAGTTCCAGGGCCTACGCGACTTCCTTGCCTCGCTGACCCTGACCAGCCTGATCGACCTGCCCTTCACGATCCTGATCCTGATCGTGATCGCCATCATTGGCGGGCACCTCGTATGGATTCCGATCATCGCCTTCCCCCTGGCCCTGGGTATCGGCTATGCCCTGCAGCGGCCGTTGATGGCAACCATGGAGCGAACCATGGCGCTAGCCTCTGAGCGCCAGTCCAGCCTGATCGAGACATTGGCCGGCCTGGATGCGGTCAAGGTCAACAATGCCGAAAGCGAACGCCAATACATGTGGGAGCAGACCCTTGGCACCCTCAGCCGTCTGGAGCTGCGTGTGAAGGTGCTGTCGAGCCTGGCGATGAACATCACCCTGCTGATACAGCAGTTGGCAGGCGTGGCAATGATCTGCGTCGGCGTGTACCTGATCATCGACGGCAACCTCAGCATGGGTGGCCTGGTAGCGTGCTACATGCTCAGCGGCCGTGCCCTGGGCCCGCTGGGCCAGCTCAACGGCCTGCTCGCGCGATACCAGCAAGCCAAGGTGACCATGGTCTCCACGGACCACATGATGGAGCTGCCGCAGGAGCGCAATTTCGAAGAGCGCCCACTGAGCCGCAAGGTACTGCAGGGCAGCGTGGAGTTTCGTGGGGTCGACTTCACCTACCCGAACCAGCAGAACATGGCGCTGAAGAACATCAACCTGACCATACGCCCCGGCGAGAAGGTCGGCATCATCGGCCGCAGTGGTTCGGGCAAGAGCTCACTGGCCAAGCTCATCGTCGGCCTGTACGAGGCCGACGGCGGGTCGCTGCTGGTGGACGGTGTGGACATCCGCCAGATCGACGTCAGCGAATTGCGCCATAACGTCGGCTACGTCCCGCAGGATATCCAACTGCTGGCGGGCACCCTGCGTGACAACTTGGTCAGCGGTGCGCGTTACATCGAGGACGAACTGATCCTGCAGGCCGCTGAACTGGCTGGCGTACATGAATTCGCCCGGCTGCACCCGGACGGCTATGAGCTGCAGGTAGGCGAACGCGGGCAGAACTTGTCCGGCGGTCAGCGGCAGAACGTTGCCCTGGGCCGTGCGCTGCTGCTCAACCCGCAGATCCTGCTGCTGGACGAACCCACCAGTGCCATGGACAACACCGGTGAAGAGCGCCTCAAGCAACGTTTGCAGGCGGTGGTGGAAGGCAAGACAGTACTGCTCGTCACCCACCGTGCCTCGCTGCTGTCGCTGGTAGACCGCTTGATCGTGATCGATCGCGGGCAGATTGTCGCCGACGGCCCGAAAGCCGCGGTCATGGACGCGCTGAAGAAGGGGCAGATCAGTGTTGCATAAGCTGGATATCGGGCAGTTCAAGGATAGCTTGCGGCGCTATTTCAAAGGCTCCGAGTCACTGGGCGGCCAACCGCTGCCAGAGGTCAACAAGGCCCTGATCGAGGATGCCCCACGGGTGGTGCGGCTGACTATCTGGGGCGTCATCCTGTTTTTCGTGTTCCTGATCGTGTGGGCCAGCGTGGCCCCCATTGACGAGGTCACCCGAGGTGAAGGCAAGGCCATTCCGTCGTCCAAGGTGCAGAAAATCCAGAACCTGGAGGGTGGCATCGTCGCCGAGATCTTCGCCAAGGAAGGGCAGATTGTCGAAGTGGGCCAGCCGCTATTGCGCCTGGATGAAACCCGCTTCGCCTCCAACGTGGGTGAAACCGAGGCCGACCGACTGGCCATGGCCCTGCGTGTCGAGCGCCTGAGTGCAGAGGTGCAGGACAGCCCACTGAAAATCGACGAAGCCTTGCGCAAGGCGGCACCCAGCCAGGCTGCCAGCGAAGAGTCGCTGTACCAGAGCCGGCGCCAGCAGCTGCAGGACGAGATTGGCGGCTTGCAGCAGCAGTTGGTCCAGCGCCAGCAGGAACTGCGCGAATACAGCTCCAAGCGCGCCCAGTACGCCAACAGCCTGGAGTTGCTGCGAAAGGAAATCAGCATGTCTGAACCGCTGGTGGCCACCGGCGCGATTTCCCAGGTCGAGGTGCTGCGCCTGCGCCGTGCCGAAGTGGAAAACCGTGGTCAGCTGGACTCCACGGCACTGGCCATTCCTCGCGCAGAGGCGGCCATCCGCGAGGTGCAGAGCAAGATCGAAGAGACCCGCGGCAAGTTCCGCAGTGAAGCGCTGACCCAGTTGAACGAAGCGCGCACCGAGCTGAACAAGGCCACCGCAACCAGCAAAGCGCTGGACGACCGGGTAAACCGCACGCTGGTGACCTCGCCCGTGCGAGGTATCGTCAAGCAGCTGCTGGTGAACACCATTGGCGGGGTTATCCAGCCAGGTAGCGACATCATCGAAGTGGTACCGCTGGACGACACGCTGGTGATCGAGGCGAAGATCCTGCCCAAGGACATCGCATTCCTGCACCCTGGCCAGGAAGCCACAGTCAAATTCACAGCCTATGACTACACCATCTATGGCGGGCTCAAGGCCAAGCTGGAGCAGATCGGTGCCGACACCATCACAGATGAAGACAAGAAGACCACGTACTACCTGATCAAGCTGCGCACTGATCGCAGCCACCTGGGCACCGATGAGAAGCCCCTGCTGATCATCCCAGGCATGGTGGCAACGGTGGATATCATGACCGGCAAGAAGACCATCATGAGCTACCTGCTCAAGCCGATCATGAAGGCACGTTCGGAAGCACTGCGCGAGCGCTGATCAAGGGCTGTGAGGGCTAACAGCAAGAGCGGCCTTGCGTCGCGACAGGGGCCGCACTGCGGCCCTTTCACAACACCAGGCTGCTCCCTCCCTGATGCGATCAGCGCCAGGGCGCAGGCTCGCCAACCAGCTGCCCCTGTATTCCGCCTACGCCCATCTCCTGCAGTACCTTGCGCTCCCCTTCGGTCTCGACCCGTTCTGCGATCAATGGCAAATCAATGCTGTGCGCGGCCCGCTGGATCGCTTCGATGAACAGCCGCTTGTGCTGCTCGTGGTCGATGTTACGGATGTAGCTGCCGTCGATCTTGAGGTAGGCCAAGCCCAGATGGGCCAAGTTGCCAATCATGCTGAAGCGCCCGCCGAAACGCTGCAGCGCCAGGCCGAAGCCTAGCCCGTGCAGCCGCCGGGTGAGCTGTTCCAGGGCGGCCTGGTCAGGCAGTTGCTCTTCGCCGATTTCAAACACCAGGCGCGGGCCCAATGCTGCGTTCTGGCCTAGCAGCTCGAAGACCCGCTGCAGCGCCTTGGCGTCGCCAAGGGTGGCTGCGGAGAGGTTGAGCGCCACCACCTGATCGTGCCCGCGCAGGTGGGCCAGTACTTTCTCCAGTACCAGTACGTCCAGCCGCGGCATCCAGCCAAAGCGTTCCAGCCAAGGCAGGAAGCGCCCTGCGGGCAAGGCCTCGCCCTGCCCGTCCTGCAAGCGCGAAATCACCTTGTGGTGCAGTACCCGTTGCGCTGTGGCGGTGTCCACCACCGGTTGGAAGAACAACTCGAAGCGGCCATTGTTGAAAGCCTGGTCCAGGCGCTCGTGCCACGCATGCTGGCTGTCCGCTGCTACGGCGGCAACGCCTTGTTCAAGGCACACCCACCCAGGGGTTGGCTGGTTCTCGGCGCGGGCCAGGGCTTCGTCGGCGAGCTTGAGCAGCGCCTGTGGCGCGTCACCAGGGCTATAGGGTGCAAGGCCGATGCAGGCCACCGGGTGAACATCACTGGCGCCGGTTTCATGCAGGCTGAGCAGGGTCGCTTCCAGCGCCTGGGCAAGCTGTACCGCCTCTTCATGCACCATGCTCGGCGCCAATACGGCGAACTCGCCGCCGCGGCTGCGGGAAATCAGGTCTTTGGTTTCCGGGAAACTGGCACAGGTACGGCGCAACTGCTCCCCCACCGCCTGTAGCAACTGGTCGGTGCGCTGACCGCCCAGGCGGGCGTTCAAACCGGCCAGGCCTTGTACCCGCAAGAGCAGCAAGTAGCCGGCGCGGGCCTCTTCCAGATTACTGACCCGGGTGTTCAGCTGCATCTCGAAATAACGGCGGTTGGACAGCCCGGTGAGGCTGTCCTGGTAGGACTCTGCCCGCAGCCGCTCACTGCGCTCGGCCTGTTCGGTAAACAGCCCCTTGAGCTTTTCAACCATCTGGTTCATGGCCTGCACGACCCGGCGCAGCTCCGGGGTACGCGGCAGCTCTGGCAGGCTCAGGAATTCGCGGCGGGCGATGGCATGGGACTGCTCGACCATATAGTCCAGCGGGCGCAGCTGGCGGCGCAATAACAAGGCACCGAGCACGGCACTGGCGGCACCACACAACAGCAGCCAACCCAAGCTGCCCAGAGCGCTCTGCCAAAGTTTGGCGATGGCGAACATCGGATGGCTGACCACTTCGACGCGCGCGGCCTGCTGCCAGCCGCGGCTGACGATGGCATCGCCACCTGCGGCTTCAAGGCCGATCAAGCGCACGAACCACTGTGGCACGCCGCCGGGGTCCGGCTCGGCGTGGCGCTCCACCAGTACCGCATTTGAGCCCAAGTCGACAACTTTGATGCTTGCGTAGTAACCACTGTCGAAGATTGAGCTGACCATCAGCTCGACCATCGCCGGGTCGTCGATGTTCGGCGTCAGCGACAGCGCCAGCGCGGTCGCCGCATCCTGGGCATGCGAGCGCAGCTGGTTGACATACTGGCTGCGTGAGCTTTCCAGGCTGACCATGAAACTGCCACTGAAGGCGACCACCAGGAACAGGCAAATGGCCAACAGCAATTGTTTGAACAGTGACATCTGTGCTCCTTCAATAGACCGGTTCGGCCGGGAAGCCTTCGGCCTGCATTTTCTTCAGCAAATCCTGCCAGCGGGAAAGCCGCTTGGTATCACCGACCTTTTTGTTGCCTGCGGCCCCCGTCAGCCACAACCCCTCGCCATTGAAGGCATAGACCGGCAACAGGTCGGTTCGTTGGCTGGCAGGTTTGATGGCGTCCATCAGGCTATCGAGGACCAATGGCTGGGCCTGTGGGCTTGAATAATAGGTCAGGACCATGTGCGCTCGGTTCTGCCGCAACGCCTTGACGTAGGTGATACGCAGCTTTTCGCTGGCAATACCCATGCGCCGCAAGCTGAAATACTTGGCTATGGCGTAGTCCTCGCAGTCACCGGCCCCTTTGATGAGTGCCTGCACCGGTGTGGCCCAGTAATCGACCTCCTGCCACAGGTCGATGTCCTCGACATAACGCAGTTGCTGGTTGAAAAAGCGGTTCACCACCTGCAACCGTTCCAGCTCGCTGCCTTGGGCCTGCGTTGCCATCAGGCGCTGCCAGGCGTCGATACGACCCTGCCCCGCGCCCAGCGGGCCATACAAAGCCTGGGACTTGCGGCTGATCTGGGAAAAGTCCCAATCCGCGTGCAAGCCGCCCAGCAGCAGACCGCCCAGCAGCACGGCAAGGAAGGCAGGTCGCACAAGGCGTTTGAGCATCCAGGATATCGCCACTGCGAAGCCCTGTTCAGGCCAGTCGAAAGCAGCGATGGTGGGGCTTGCCAAGGCAAAAGACAATGGCACCCTGCAATCATTCACCCGCTGGTCAGCTTGCACCCTCTTTATGACTATATCCTTTTATAGGCTGCTTCCTTTGGCAGGCGACTTCATCCACCATAGCCGCGCCTTGTGGGGTGCTACTGGCGCTATCGACCGAGTTTGACACCCTGACAGGCAGTTACTAGTGTAATTGGATCCAACTTTAGTCATCGTTAAGGCAGGCTTTACGTGGCCGAGAAACTCAAACTGAGCAATGTGTTGGCCAGCGAGCAACTGTTGCCGCACCAGGCTCGTGGCGTGATCGAAGAACGCCTGCGCAGTGCCATTCTCGACGGTCGCTTGCCCCCTGGCACCGCCGTGCGCCAGCAAGAGCTGGCCAGCTTGTTCGGGGTGAGCCGCATGCCTGTACGCGAAGCCTTGCGCCAGCTGGAAGCGCAATCACTGCTGAAAGTGGAAATGCACAAGGGCGCCGTGGTTGCGCCCTTGATCGGCGAGGACGCGGTAGACACCTACGCGCTGCGCATACTGCTTGAGAGCGAGGCGCTACGCCAGTCCATCCCGTTGCTGGAGCCCAGCGACATCGCCCAGGCACGCGGCTACATCCAGCAGTTGGAGAATGAAACCCGCCACGCTGAAATCGGCCGGCTAAACCGTCTGTTGCACATGGCCTTGTACAGCAAGGCAAAAAACAAGAAGTTGCTACGCCTGATCGAAGACGAGCTCAACGAGGAGGAACGCTTTTTGCGCTTCCACCTCTCCTCCATGGGGCTGGGCAAGCTCACCCAGGATGATCACAACGCATTGGTCAACGCAGCCAGTGACAAGCACGTCGAAGAAGCCATTGCCGTGCTGGAGCGACACCTGAACAGCGGCGCAAGGGTGATCCGCAAATACCTGGATGGCCAACCGCGACACTAGTGTGCGTCCGCCAATGCGCCGCTGGAAAACGCACAGGTTGCAAATTATGGCGCCACCGCCAACAATGAGACTAATTATCATTAATGTCCATTGTTGATACCTCGCCCATGCCCAGCGACGACTCCGTGCAAACGCTTTACAGTGACCACCACGGCTGGCTGCATGCCTGGCTGCGCAGCCAGCTGGGCAACGCCGCTGATGCTGCCGACCTGGCCCAGGACACCTTCCTTCGCCTGTTACAGCGCCGTGAGCAACTGCACTTGAACACGCCACGTGCGTTTCTGCGCAAAGTTGCACGCGGGCTGGTGATCGATCATTGGCGTCGCGAGGAGCTACACAAGGCGTACCTCGAGGCCTTGTCCCATCTGCCAGAAGCATTGGCGCCTGCGGCTGAAACCCGCGAACTGTTGCTGGAGTTGCTGGAGCGCATCGCGCGCATGCTCGATGGCCTGAAACCCAAAGTGCGCCGGGCTTTCCTGCTCGCCCAGTGCGAGGGGCTGAAGCACCAGGTCATCGCTGACCAGATGGGTATCTCCGTGCGTACCGTGGAGCGCTACATCGCCGATGCGCTCTACCACTGCTACGTGCTGCGCTATCAGGATGAATGCTGACGCCATGGCTGCTGCACAACCCGGAACACAAGCGGTCAAGCAGGCCATTCACTGGATGTTGAGGCTGCGCGAGAACGGGCACGATGCCGCCCTGCAACAGCAATGCGTGCAGTGGCGCGCGGCCCGCCTAGAGCATGAGCAAGCCTGGCAACGGGTGATGCAGATGCACCAGGATCTCGACCTGCGCGGCATTCCCGGTGCCGGTTTGGCCTTGCAGACCCTTGAAACCAGCCAGCGTCGGCTGCACCGTCGCCAGGCGCTGAAACTGCTGGGTGGCACGGCCATGGTCGGCGCAGCGGCATGGCTGGGCCGAGACCTGGATGGGCTCAGCTACTGGGCCGCCGACTACGCCACGAGCATGGGTGAACGCCGCAGCTTCACGCTGCCAGATGGCACTCTGATGCAACTCAATACAGACAGCGCCGTAGACCTGGCCTTCGACGAACAGCAGCGACTGGTTCGCCTGAAGCAGGGGGAAATGATGATTACCTGCGGCCAGGCAACCACGGCGCAGCGCCCTCTGCTGGTACAAAGCCGCGATGCCTTGCTTGAAGGGTTTGCCGGGCACTTCGTGGTACGCCAGGACAGCGACTGTACGCACGTCAGCGTCGGCACTGGCAGGGTAGCGATCCACCAGCCTGGTACCGGCCCGCTGCAGTGGATCGAAAGCGGCCAGAACTGGCGCCTGGACGCACAGGGTGCGCAGCGTCTGCAGCACGTGGACATGGACGCAATGGCCTGGAGCGAGGGACTGATCGTTACCCGGGACATGCGCCTGGCGGACTTCCTCGCGCAGGTCAGCCGCTATCGCCGTGGTTACCTGGGTTGCAGCGAAGCGGTTGCCGGCTTGCGCCTCTCAGGGGTCTTCCGCCTTGAAGACCCGGAGCTTTTGCTGCAGCTACTCCCCCAGACGCTGCCAGTGAGGCTGCGCCAACGCACACGCTGGTGGGTCCGCGTGGAAAGCCTGGCTTGAGCAGGCGGCACATGCAGGTGTGGCCGTAGGGCGGTGCCAGGTATTTTGGCGGGTTTTGAATGGAAGTCCGGCTAGGACAGTAAGCAACACCTTCCGCCCTCAACAGCCCTACGGACTTGAACATGTCTAACGACACCGTGCACGTATGCACACTCAACGCGAATGATTTTCGACCTGTCTTGCACTCAGCATTGTTACGCAATGCAGTGCGGGCAGCTGTACTTGGCACGGCCCTGGGCCTGAGTACTATTCCACTGGCCGCCATGGCGGCGGAAACAGCCCAGGTCAGCCAGCACTATTCCATACCTGCAGGCCAGCTGGACGATGTGCTCAGCCAGTTCGCCCGCCAAGCCGGCATCACACTGTCGAGCACGCCGCAGCTCACCAACGGTTTGCAGTCCAGTGGCCTCAATGGGCAATACGCCACCGAACAGGCTCTGCGCCAACTCCTCAATGGCAGTGGTTTGCGAGCTGTCAGCCAAGGGGGGCACAGCTACGTGTTGCAAGCGCAGCCGCTGGACGCAGCGTTGTCGTTACCAGACACCGACGTCCGCGGTTTCAGCCTGGGTAATGCGCTGGGTAGCACCGAGGGCTATAACGCGACCCACAGCCAAGTGGCGACCAAGACCAGCATGCCGCTTGTGGAAACATCGCAATCGGTGTCTGTGGTGACCCGCCAGCAGATCGACGACCAAGGGTCACAGACCGTCGCCCAGGCCATGCGATATACACCCGGGGTGCTAACCAACCCCTACGGTGCCACGCACCGCTATGACTATGTGGCGATGCGCGGCTTCAACGACGGCTCGGTAGACAACATCTACGTCGACGGGCTCAAATCCATGGGCGACAACGGCACCTACAGCACCATGCAGGTGGACCCGTATTTCCTGGAGCGCATCGACATCCTCAAGGGGCCGTCCTCGGTTCTGTACGGCCGCAGCTCACCAGGTGGGCTGGTCGCGTTGACCACCAAGAAACCGCTGTTTTCCGCCTACCATCAGGTACAAGCTACGGTCGGCACCCAGGGCCAGCGCGGCATGGGCTTCGATTTCAGCGGCCCGGTGGATGAAGACCAGCGTATCGCCTATCGCCTGACGGGCCTGGCGGATGCCTCTGATACGCAGTTCGACCACAACAAGGAAGAACGCTACGCCATTGCTCCCGCGATCAGCGTGGACTTCAGCGAAGATACTTCGCTGACCTTGCAGGCCTATCTGCAGCACGACCCCAACGGCGGCTACCACGGCGGTAACCCGGCAGACGGCATGCTGCACCCGCGTAATGGCTTGCGCCTTTCCGATCACTTCTTTGAAGGCGAAACGGGTATCGACAGCTACGAACGCACGCAACAGTCGTTCAGCTATCAGTTCGAGCACCGCTTCAATGACATCTTCACCGCTCGGCAGAACTTCCGTTACCAGGATTCCGATGTGTCGATGGACCAGGTTTATTCCGCCGGTTGGGCAGATGCCGAAAGCAATATCCTTAACCGCGCCTACACCGGCGGCGACGAGCGGCTGCACTCGTACATCATCGATAACATGCTGCAGGCAGAATTCTTCACCGGCGCCGCCAAGCACACCCTGCTAATGGGCACGGACTACCAGCGGCGCAAAGCTGACGTTGAATGGCGTTACGGTACCGTAAACCCGTTGGACGCCGGCAACCCGCAGTACGGTAATGGCAACCTGCAGCTGCTGGGAGAAAACCGCTATCAGCGCCGTTTGCAGCAAACGGGGGTATACCTGCAGGATCTGGTGGAGCTTGATCAGTGGCGCTTTTCCCTGGGGCTGCGTCAGGACTGGGTGAAGGTGTCCGAACAGAACCGTGACAGTGATACCAAGGTGAATGACCAGCGCTCGAAGTTCACAACGCGTGCCGGCGTGCTTTACCTGTTCGAAAATGGTATTGCGCCCTATGTCAGTTACTCGGAGTCATTCAACCCGAATACCGTCTCCGATCAGGATGGCCGGCCTCTGGCACCTACCGAGGGTACGCAGTGGGAGGCGGGCATCAAGTATCAACCCAGCGGCAGCGACAATTTGTTCACCGCGTCGGTATTCCGCATCGAGCAAGAGAACCTGGCGTCGAAACAACCGAACGAAGACTTCTATCGCGCTGTAGGTCAAGTGCGCTCGCAGGGCCTGGAGCTGGAGGCACATGTGCAGCTCAGCGACAGCCTGAAGCTGCTGGGTGGCTACACCTTTACCGATATCGAGTATTCCAAGTCGATGCCGAGCCTGGTGTCGGGTAACCTGGACAACAAGGGCAACTCGCCGACTCAGGCGCCAAAGCAGATGCTCTCGCTATGGGCTGACTACAACTTCCACCAAGGGGCCCTGGATGGCCTGCGGCTGGGCGGCGGCGTGCGTTATGTGGGCTACAGCTGGGTGGATGCGGAAAACAGCATGAAGGTGCCCTCCTACACGCTGTTCGATGCTTCCGTGGGCTATGACCTGGGCAAGGTCGGCCTGACCGGTTTAGATGTGCGCCTGAATGCCAATAACCTCACCAATGAAAGCTACATCACTTCATGTGCCAGCCTGAACTACTGCTACATGGGTGAAGAGCGCAATGTGAGTGCAACCGTGAGTTATCAGTTCTAGGCAGATGGCCAGGGCTGTTTGGCACTTTCACCACAGCCCCTGTACCTGAAAAGACAAAGCCCCTGTCTGCATTGCAGACAGGGGCTTTGGGTTTGAATCTTGACGATGACCTACTCTCACATGGGGAAACCCCACACTACCATCGGCGATGCATCGTTTCACTGCTGAGTTCGGGATGGGATCAGGTGGTTCCAATGCTCTATGGTCGTCAAGAAATTCTGTGTGCTGGCCCGTCACTCGAACGTGCCTGCGAATCTCTGTAGTTCCTACTTAAAGACAAAACCCCTACCTGCATGTGCAGATAGGGGTTTTGCGAAATGAATCTTGACGATGACCTACTCTCACATGGGGAAACCCCACACTACCATCGGCGATGCATCGTTTCACTACTGAGTTCGGGATGGGATCAGGTGGTTCCAATGCTCTATGGTCGTCAAGAAATTCTGTAGCCAGAATGTCCAGATGGACAGCCCAGCGAATTCGGATATGTGATGTTTGTGATGCCTTGCGAACTTTCGGTTCATGTCATCTTCACCACCGTAATCTGCGTCAGCAAATTGCTTGGGTGTTATATGGTCAAGCCTCACGGGCAATTAGTATTGGTTAGCTCAACGCCTCACAGCGCTTACACACCCAACCTATCAACGTCGTAGTCTTCGACGGCCCTTTAGGGGATTCAAGATCCCAGTGAGATCTCATCTTGAGGCAAGTTTCCCGCTTAGATGCTTTCAGCGGTTATCTCTTCCGAACATAGCTACCCGGCAATGCCACTGGCGTGACAACCGGAACACCAGAGGTTCGTCCACTCCGGTCCTCTCGTACTAGGAGCAGCCCCTCTCAAATCTCAAACGTCCACGGCAGATAGGGACCGAACTGTCTCACGACGTTCTAAACCCAGCTCGCGTACCACTTTAAATGGCGAACAGCCATACCCTTGGGACCGGCTTCAGCCCCAGGATGTGATGAGCCGACATCGAGGTGCCAAACACCGCCGTCGATATGAACTCTTGGGCGGTATCAGCCTGTTATCCCCGGAGTACCTTTTATCCGTTGAGCGATGGCCCTTCCATACAGAACCACCGGATCACTAAGACCTACTTTCGTACCTGCTCGACGTGTTTGTCTCGCAGTCAAGCGCGCTTTTGCCTTTATACTCTACGACCGATTTCCGACCGGTCTGAGCGCACCTTCGTACTCCTCCGTTACTCTTTGGGAGGAGACCGCCCCAGTCAAACTACCCACCATACACTGTCCTCGATCCGGATAACGGACCTGAGTTAGAACCTCAAAGTTGCCAGGGTGGTATTTCAAGGATGGCTCCATGAGAACTGGCGTCCCCACTTCAAAGCCTCCCACCTATCCTACACAAGCAAATTCAAAGTCCAGTGCAAAGCTATAGTAAAGGTTCACGGGGTCTTTCCGTCTAGCCGCGGATACACTGCATCTTCACAGCGATTTCAATTTCACTGAGTCTCGGGTGGAGACAGCGCCGCCATCGTTACGCCATTCGTGCAGGTCGGAACTTACCCGACAAGGAATTTCGCTACCTTAGGACCGTTATAGTTACGGCCGCCGTTTACCGGGGCTTCGATCAAGAGCTTCGCTTGCGCTAACCCCATCAATTAACCTTCCGGCACCGGGCAGGCGTCACACCCTATACGTCCACTTTCGTGTTTGCAGAGTGCTGTGTTTTTAATAAACAGTCGCAGCGGCCTGGTATCTTCGACCGGCATGAGCTTACGGAGCAAGTCCTTCACCCTCGCCGGCGCACCTTCTCCCGAAGTTACGGTGCCATTTTGCCTAGTTCCTTCACCCGAGTTCTCTCAAGCGCCTTGGTATTCTCTACCTAACCACCTGTGTCGGTTTGGGGTACGGTTCCCAGTTATCTGAAGCTTAGGAGCTTTTCTTGGAAGCATGGTATCAACCACTTCGTCGCCTAATGGCAACTCGTCATCAGCTCTCGGCCTTGAAATCCCGGATTTGCCTAAGATTTCAGCCTACCACCTTAAACCTGGACAACCAACGCCAGGCTGGCCTAACCTTCTCCGTCCCTCCATCGCAATAACTGGAAGTACAGGAATATTAACCTGTTTTCCATCGACTACGCTTTTCAGCCTCGCCTTAGGGACCGACTAACCCTGCGTCGATTAACGTTGCGCAGGAAACCTTGGTCTTTCGGCGTGCGAGTTTTTCACTCGCATTGTCGTTACTCATGTCAGCATTCGCACTTCTGATACCTCCAGCAAGCTTCTCAACTCACCTTCACAGGCTTACAGAACGCTCCTCTACCGCATCACCAAAAGGTGATACCCGTAGCTTCGGTGCATGGTTTGAGCCCCGTTACATCTTCCGCGCAGGCCGACTCGACTAGTGAGCTATTACGCTTTCTTTAAAGGGTGGCTGCTTCTAAGCCAACCTCCTAGCTGTCTAAGCCTTCCCACATCGTTTCCCACTTAACCATGACTTTGGGACCTTAGCTGACGGTCTGGGTTGTTTCCCTTTTCACGACGGACGTTAGCACCCGCCGTGTGTCTCCCATGCTCGGCACTTGTAGGTATTCGGAGTTTGCATCGGTTTGGTAAGTCGGGATGACCCCCTAGCCGAAACAGTGCTCTACCCCCTACAGTGATACATGAGGCGCTACCTAAATAGCTTTCGAGGAGAACCAGCTATCTCCGAGCTTGATTAGCCTTTCACTCCGATCCACAGGTCATCCGCTAACTTTTCAACGGTAGTCGGTTCGGTCCTCCAGTCAGTGTTACCTAACCTTCAACCTGCCCATGGATAGATCGCCCGGTTTCGGGTCTATACCCAGCGACTAAACGCCCTATTAAGACTCGCTTTCGCTACGCCTCCCCTATTCGGTTAAGCTCGCCACTGAATATAAGTCGCTGACCCATTATACAAAAGGTACGCAGTCACCTAACAAAGTAGGCTCCCACTGCTTGTACGCATACGGTTTCAGGTTCTATTTCACTCCCCTCTCCGGGGTTCTTTTCGCCTTTCCCTCACGGTACTGGTTCACTATCGGTCAGTCAGTAGTATTTAGCCTTGGAGGATGGTCCCCCCATATTCAGACAAAGTTTCTCGTGCTCCGTCCTACTCGATTTCATTGATAAGAGATTTTCGTGTACGGGGCTATCACCCACTATGGCCGCACTTTCCAGAGCGTTCCACTAATCTCAAACCAACTTAAGGGCTGGTCCCCGTTCGCTCGCCACTACTAAGGGAATCTCGGTTGATTTCTTTTCCTCAGGGTACTTAGATGTTTCAGTTCCCCTGGTTCGCCTCTTGCACCTATGTATTCAGTACAAGATACTCAGCTTATGCTGAGTGGGTTCCCCCATTCAGAGATCTCTGGATCACAGTCTGTTTGCCGACTCCCCAAAGCTTATCGCAGGCTACCACGTCTTTCATCGCCTCTGACTGCCAAGGCATCCACCGTATGCGCTTCTTCACTTGACCATATAACCCCAAGCAATCTGGTTATACTGTGAAGACGACATTCGCCGAAAATTCGCATTTCGCTCAGTTAAGAGCAGAACTCACAAATTTTACCTTAGCCTGATCACACACCAGTGAAAGTGCATATCAGTCTATATCTATCACATATCCGAATTTTTAAAGAACGATCTGACAAAAGTCAGAAATCAACATTCATCGACGAATGTTCATTTCTAATTTCTGAGCAGGAGCAACATCTACCGCAGAAAGTGGTGGAGCCAAGCGGGATCGAACCGCTGACCTCCTGCGTGCAAGGCAGGCGCTCTCCCAGCTGAGCTATGGCCCCGTATTCTACGGCTGAACCATGTAATGGTAGGTCTGGGCAGATTTGAACTGCAGAAGAGCCGTCCTCACCACTCTTTATCCAGAGGCATGGGGTGCTCAACATTCCAACCAAAAATGGTAGGTCTGGGCAGATTTGAACTGCCGACCTCACCCTTATCAGGGGTGCGCTCTAACCAACTGAGCTACAGACCTAATGGTATAACTTTGGGTCTTGATCGTCTTTTACAATGAATCAAGCAATTCGTGTGGGAGCTCATCAGCAGGCTGATGTCGTCGATTAAGGAGGTGATCCAGCCGCAGGTTCCCCTACGGCTACCTTGTTACGACTTCACCCCAGTCATGAATCACACCGTGGTAACCGTCCTCCCGAAGGTTAGACTAGCTACTTCTGGTGCAACCCACTCCCATGGTGTGACGGGCGGTGTGTACAAGGCCCGGGAACGTATTCACCGCGACATTCTGATTCGCGATTACTAGCGATTCCGACTTCACGCAGTCGAGTTGCAGACTGCGATCCGGACTACGATCGGTTTTGTGAGATTAGCTCCACCTCGCGGCTTGGCAACCCTCTGTACCGACCATTGTAGCACGTGTGTAGCCCAGGCCGTAAGGGCCATGATGACTTGACGTCATCCCCACCTTCCTCCGGTTTGTCACCGGCAGTCTCCTTAGAGTGCCCACCATAACGTGCTGGTAACTAAGGACAAGGGTTGCGCTCGTTACGGGACTTAACCCAACATCTCACGACACGAGCTGACGACAGCCATGCAGCACCTGTGTCAGAGTTCCCGAAGGCACCAATCCATCTCTGGAAAGTTCTCTGCATGTCAAGGCCTGGTAAGGTTCTTCGCGTTGCTTCGAATTAAACCACATGCTCCACCGCTTGTGCGGGCCCCCGTCAATTCATTTGAGTTTTAACCTTGCGGCCGTACTCCCCAGGCGGTCAACTTAATGCGTTAGCTGCGCCACTAAAATCTCAAGGATTCCAACGGCTAGTTGACATCGTTTACGGCGTGGACTACCAGGGTATCTAATCCTGTTTGCTCCCCACGCTTTCGCACCTCAGTGTCAGTATCAGTCCAGGTGGTCGCCTTCGCCACTGGTGTTCCTTCCTATATCTACGCATTTCACCGCTACACAGGAAATTCCACCACCCTCTACCGTACTCTAGCTTGCCAGTTTTGGATGCAGTTCCCAGGTTGAGCCCGGGGCTTTCACATCCAACTTAACAAACCACCTACGCGCGCTTTACGCCCAGTAATTCCGATTAACGCTTGCACCCTCTGTATTACCGCGGCTGCTGGCACAGAGTTAGCCGGTGCTTATTCTGTCGGTAACGTCAAAGCAGCAAGGTATTAACTTACTGCCCTTCCTCCCAACTTAAAGTGCTTTACAATCCGAAGACCTTCTTCACACACGCGGCATGGCTGGATCAGGCTTTCGCCCATTGTCCAATATTCCCCACTGCTGCCTCCCGTAGGAGTCTGGACCGTGTCTCAGTTCCAGTGTGACTGATCATCCTCTCAGACCAGTTACGGATCGTCGCCTTGGTGAGCCATTACCTCACCAACAAGCTAATCCGACCTAGGCTCATCTGATAGCGCAAGGCCCGAAGGTCCCCTGCTTTCTCCCGTAGGACGTATGCGGTATTAGCGTTCCTTTCGAAACGTTGTCCCCCACTACCAGGCAGATTCCTAGGCATTACTCACCCGTCCGCCGCTGAATCAAGGAGCAAGCTCCCGTCATCCGCTCGACTTGCATGTGTTAGGCCTGCCGCCAGCGTTCAATCTGAGCCATGATCAAACTCTTCAGTTCAATACTGCTTGGGTTTTTAAGAAACCCTAAACTTGGCTCAGCAATCTCAAATGACTATGTGATTTCTCGCATGGCCACTTGTGATGCTGATAATCTTTTTGACTATCAGTCCGTACTCACAAGCACCCACACGAATTGCTTGATTCAATTTGTTAAAGAGCGGTTGGTTAAGAGCGTTTCGTCTCAACCGAGGCGCGCATTCTACGCTTTCCTCAGAGCCTGTCAAGCGTTAATTTTGAAGATTTTCGAGAAACTCGTTTAACTTCAGACACTTGACTCGCTTCGATCTCTCGTCGCGGGAGGTGAATAATACAGTATTCAAAAACACTGTCAACCACCTTTTACCACCACTGGAGGGCTCGTGAGCCAACCAGGAGAAGCGACAGCTTCTACTTAAAGACAAAACCCCTACCTGCAGATGCAGATAGGGGTTTTGCGAAATGAATCTTGACGATGACCTACTCTCACATGGGGAAACCCCACACTACCATCGGCGATGCATCGTTTCACTGCTGAGTTCGGGATGGGATCAGGTGGTTCCAATGCTCTATGGTCGTCAAGAAATTCTGTAGCCAGAATGTCCAGATGGACAGCCCAGCGAATTCGGATATGTGATGTTTGTGATGCGTTGCGAACTTTCGGTTCATGTCATCTTCACCACCGCAATCTGCGTCAGCAAATTGCTTGGGTGTTATATGGTCAAGCCTCACGGGCAATTAGTATTGGTTAGCTCAACGCCTCACAGCGCTTACACACCCAACCTATCAACGTCGTAGTCTTCGACGGCCCTTTAGGGGATTCAAGATCCCAGTGAGATCTCATCTTGAGGCAAGTTTCCCGCTTAGATGCTTTCAGCGGTTATCTCTTCCGAACATAGCTACCCGGCAATGCCACTGGCGTGACAACCGGAACACCAGAGGTTCGTCCACTCCGGTCCTCTCGTACTAGGAGCAGCCCCTCTCAAATCTCAAACGTCCACGGCAGATAGGGACCGAACTGTCTCACGACGTTCTAAACCCAGCTCGCGTACCACTTTAAATGGCGAACAGCCATACCCTTGGGACCGGCTTCAGCCCCAGGATGTGATGAGCCGACATCGAGGTGCCAAACACCGCCGTCGATATGAACTCTTGGGCGGTATCAGCCTGTTATCCCCGGAGTACCTTTTATCCGTTGAGCGATGGCCCTTCCATACAGAACCACCGGATCACTAAGACCTACTTTCGTACCTGCTCGACGTGTTTGTCTCGCAGTCAAGCGCGCTTTTGCCTTTATACTCTACGACCGATTTCCGACCGGTCTGAGCGCACCTTCGTACTCCTCCGTTACTCTTTGGGAGGAGACCGCCCCAGTCAAACTACCCACCATACACTGTCCTCGATCCGGATAACGGACCTGAGTTAGAACCTCAAAGTTGCCAGGGTGGTATTTCAAGGATGGCTCCATGAGAACTGGCGTCCCCACTTCAAAGCCTCCCACCTATCCTACACAAGCAAATTCAAAGTCCAGTGCAAAGCTATAGTAAAGGTTCACGGGGTCTTTCCGTCTAGCCGCGGATACACTGCATCTTCACAGCGATTTCAATTTCACTGAGTCTCGGGTGGAGACAGCGCCGCCATCGTTACGCCATTCGTGCAGGTCGGAACTTACCCGACAAGGAATTTCGCTACCTTAGGACCGTTATAGTTACGGCCGCCGTTTACCGGGGCTTCGATCAAGAGCTTCGCTTGCGCTAACCCCATCAATTAACCTTCCGGCACCGGGCAGGCGTCACACCCTATACGTCCACTTTCGTGTTTGCAGAGTGCTGTGTTTTTAATAAACAGTCGCAGCGGCCTGGTATCTTCGACCGGCATGAGCTTACGGAGCAAGTCCTTCACCCTCGCCGGCGCACCTTCTCCCGAAGTTACGGTGCCATTTTGCCTAGTTCCTTCACCCGAGTTCTCTCAAGCGCCTTGGTATTCTCTACCTAACCACCTGTGTCGGTTTGGGGTACGGTTCCCAGTTATCTGAAGCTTAGGAGCTTTTCTTGGAAGCATGGTATCAACCACTTCGTCGCCTAAAGGCAACTCGTCATCAGCTCTCGGCCTTGAAATCCCGGATTTGCCTAAGATTCCAGCCTACCACCTTAAACCTGGACAACCAACGCCAGGCTGGCCTAACCTTCTCCGTCCCTCCATCGCAATAACTGGAAGTACAGGAATATTAACCTGTTTTCCATCGACTACGCTTTTCAGCCTCGCCTTAGGGACCGACTAACCCTGCGTCGATTAACGTTGCGCAGGAAACCTTGGTCTTTCGGCGTGCGAGTTTTTCACTCGCATTGTCGTTACTCATGTCAGCATTCGCACTTCTGATACCTCCAGCAAGCTTCTCAACTCACCTTCACAGGCTTACAGAACGCTCCTCTACCGCATCACCAAAAGATGATACCCGTAGCTTCGGTGCATGGTTTGAGCCCCGTTACATCTTCCGCGCAGGCCGACTCGACTAGTGAGCTATTACGCTTTCTTTAAAGGGTGGCTGCTTCTAAGCCAACCTCCTAGCTGTCTAAGCCTTCCCACATCGTTTCCCACTTAACCATGACTTTGGGACCTTAGCTGACGGTCTGGGTTGTTTCCCTTTTCACGACGGACGTTAGCACCCGCCGTGTGTCTCCCATGCTCGGCACTTGTAGGTATTCGGAGTTTGCATCGGTTTGGTAAGTCGGGATGACCCCCTAGCCGAAACAGTGCTCTACCCCCTACAGTGATACATGAGGCGCTACCTAAATAGCTTTCGAGGAGAACCAGCTATCTCCGAGCTTGATTAGCCTTTCACTCCGATCCACAGGTCATCCGCTAACTTTTCAACGGTAGTCGGTTCGGTCCTCCAGTCAGTGTTACCTAACCTTCAACCTGCCCATGGATAGATCGCCCGGTTTCGGGTCTATACCCAGCGACTAAACGCCCTATTAAGACTCGCTTTCGCTACGCCTCCCCTATTCGGTTAAGCTCGCCACTGAATATAAGTCGCTGACCCATTATACAAAAGGTACGCAGTCACCTAACAAAGTAGGCTCCCACTGCTTGTACGCATACGGTTTCAGGTTCTATTTCACTCCCCTCTCCGGGGTTCTTTTCGCCTTTCCCTCACGGTACTGGTTCACTATCGGTCAGTCAGTAGTATTTAGCCTTGGAGGATGGTCCCCCCATATTCAGACAAAGTTTCTCGTGCTCCGTCCTACTCGATTTCATTGATAAGAGATTTTCGTGTACGGGGCTATCACCCACTATGGCCGCACTTTCCAGAGCGTTCCACTAATCTCAAACCAACTTAAGGGCTGGTCCCCGTTCGCTCGCCACTACTAAGGGAATCTCGGTTGATTTCTTTTCCTCAGGGTACTTAGATGTTTCAGTTCCCCTGGTTCGCCTCTTGCACCTATGTATTCAGTACAAGATACTCAGCTTATGCTGAGTGGGTTCCCCCATTCAGAGATCTCTGGATCACAGTCTGTTTGCCGACTCCCCAAAGCTTATCGCAGGCTACCACGTCTTTCATCGCCTCTGACTGCCAAGGCATCCACCGTATGCGCTTCTTCACTTGACCATATAACCCCAAGCAATCTGGTTATACTGTGAAGACGACATTCGCCGAAAATTCGCATTTCGCTCAGTTAAGAGCAGAACTCACAAATTTTACCTTAGCCTGATCACGCACCAGTGAAAGTGCATGTCAGTCTATATCTATCACATATCCGAATTTTTAAAGAACGGTCTGACAAAAGTCAGAAATCAACATTCATCAACGAATGTTCATTTCTGAATTCTCATCAGCAAATGAATCAAGCAATTCGTGTGGGAGCTCATCAGCAGGCTGATGTCGTCGATTAAGGAGGTGATCCAGCCGCAGGTTCCCCTACGGCTACCTTGTTACGACTTCACCCCAGTCATGAATCACACCGTGGTAACCGTCCTCCCGAAGGTTAGACTAGCTACTTCTGGTGCAACCCACTCCCATGGTGTGACGGGCGGTGTGTACAAGGCCCGGGAACGTATTCACCGCGGCATTCTGATTCGCGATTACTAGCGATTCCGACTTCACGCAGTCGAGTTGCAGACTGCGATCCGGACTACGATCGGTTTTGTGAGATTAGCTCCACCTCGCGGCTTGGCAACCCTCTGTACCGACCATTGTAGCACGTGTGTAGCCCAGGCCGTAAGGGCCATGATGACTTGACGTCATCCCCACCTTCCTCCGGTTTGTCACCGGCAGTCTCCTTAGAGTGCCCACCATAACGTGCTGGTAACTAAGGACAAGGGTTGCGCTCGTTACGGGACTTAACCCAACATCTCACGACACGAGCTGACGACAGCCATGCAGCACCTGTGTCAGAGTTCCCGAAGGCACCAATCCATCTCTGGAAAGTTCTCTGCATGTCAAGGCCTGGTAAGGTTCTTCGCGTTGCTTCGAATTAAACCACATGCTCCACCGCTTGTGCGGGCCCCCGTCAATTCATTTGAGTTTTAACCTTGCGGCCGTACTCCCCAGGCGGTCAACTTAATGCGTTAGCTGCGCCACTAAAATCTCAAGGATTCCAACGGCTAGTTGACATCGTTTACGGCGTGGACTACCAGGGTATCTAATCCTGTTTGCTCCCCACGCTTTCGCACCTCAGTGTCAGTATCAGTCCAGGTGGTCGCCTTCGCCACTGGTGTTCCTTCCTATATCTACGCATTTCACCGCTACACAGGAAATTCCACCACCCTCTACCGTACTCTAGCTTGCCAGTTTTGGATGCAGTTCCCAGGTTGAGCCCGGGGCTTTCACATCCAACTTAACAAACCACCTACGCGCGCTTTACGCCCAGTAATTCCGATTAACGCTTGCACCCTCTGTATTACCGCGGCTGCTGGCACAGAGTTAGCCGGTGCTTATTCTGTCGGTAACGTCAAAGCAGCAAGGTATTAACTTACTGCCCTTCCTCCCAACTTAAAGTGCTTTACAATCCGAAGACCTTCTTCACACACGCGGCATGGCTGGATCAGGCTTTCGCCCATTGTCCAATATTCCCCACTGCTGCCTCCCGTAGGAGTCTGGACCGTGTCTCAGTTCCAGTGTGACTGATCATCCTCTCAGACCAGTTACGGATCGTCGCCTTGGTGAGCCATTACCTCACCAACAAGCTAATCCGACCTAGGCTCATCTGATAGCGCAAGGCCCGAAGGTCCCCTGCTTTCTCCCGTAGGACGTATGCGGTATTAGCGTTCCTTTCGAAACGTTGTCCCCCACTACCAGGCAGATTCCTAGGCATTACTCACCCGTCCGCCGCTGAATCAAGGAGCAAGCTCCCGTCATCCGCTCGACTTGCATGTGTTAGGCCTGCCGCCAGCGTTCAATCTGAGCCATGATCAAACTCTTCAGTTCAATACTGCTTGGGTTTTTAAGAAACCCTAAACTTGGCTCAGCAATCTCAAATGACTATGTGATTTCTCGCATGGCCACTTGTGATGCTGATAATCTTTTTGACTATCAGTCCGTACTCACAAGCACCCACACGAATTGCTTGATTCAATTTGTTAAAGAGCGGTTGGTTAAGAGCGTTTCGTCTCAACCGAGGCGCGCATTCTACGCTTTCCTCATTCGCTGTCAAGCGTTTATTTTGAAGTTTTTTGCGAGAAACTCGTTTAGCTTCAAACACTTGACTCGCTGCGATCTCTCGTAGCGGGAGGCGAATCATACAGCGTTTAAAAGCGCTGTCAACCATCATCTCGACCGCATTCGATCATTTGATCGTAGCCCTCACAGCGCCTTCCGAATCGGTTAACTCATTGAATTTCAAGGAGTTTGTCGTTCCGTTGTCGCTGGAAGTGGGGCGCATTATAAGGGGATTCGAGAGGGCGTCAACCTTTAATTCAAATAAACTTTCAGGGCGCTTAAAAAGCAAAGCGGGGAGGCCTGGCGGCCTCCCCGCTATATAGCTAGACCAGCATTCCCTACAACACGCCAACGCTGCGCAACTGGCGCACTTCTTCCGCTCCTAGCCCTAACACCTCCTCAAGCACCACCTCGGTATGCTCACCCAACATAGGCGGCGCCAGCCGATACTCGACAGGCGTCGCCGACAAACGTATCGGGCTCGCCACCTGCGGCACATTGCCTGCCAACGCATGCGGGATACTGACCGCCAGCCCGCGAGCCAGCACTTGGGGGTCGCGGAACACCTGGGCAAGATCATTGATTGGCCCACACGGCACACCGGCGGCCTCCAACTGGCTCACCCATTCGGCCGTGGTCTTGAACACGGTGGCCTGGCGAATCAATGGAATCAGCTCAGCCCGGTTGGCCACACGCAGCTTGTTGGTGGCAAAGCGAGGGTCAGTCGCCCATTGAGGCTGCCCGGCCACCTCGGCGAACTTGCGGAACTGGCTGTCGTTGCCCACGGTAAGAATGAAATCGCCATCCGCCGTCGGAAAATCCTGATAAGGCACGATGTTGGGGTGCGCATTGCCCAGGCGACGGGGCGCCGTGCCCGTGGTCAGGTAGTTCATTGCCTGGTTCGCCAGGCAAGCCACCTGCACATCCAGCAGCGCCATGTCGACGTGCTGACCGACCCCAGTCTGGTCACGGTGGGCGAGGGCAGCCAACATAGCCACCGTTGAGTACAGCCCGGTCAGAATGTCGGTAAGGGCGACACCCACCTTGACCGGGCCTGCGCCTTCCTCACCTTCCGGGCGCCCCGTCAGGCTCATCAGCCCACCCAGCCCCTGGATCATGAAGTCATAGCCAGCGCGCCGGGCATAAGGCCCGGTCTGCCCGAAACCGGTAATGGAGCAATAGATAAGCCGCGGATTGTCGGCCTTGAGGCTCTGGTAATCCAGCCCATAGGCCGCCAGCCCACCCACCTTGAAGTTCTCGATGACGATATCGCACTTCGCCGCCAGCTCACGCACCAGGCGCTGGCCCTCTGGCCGCGTGAAATCAATCGTCACCGACCGCTTATTGCGGTTGGCCGACAGATAATAAGCCGCCTCGCTCGTGTTCTCGCCATTGGCACCTTTAAGGAAGGGCGGCCCCCAGGCGCGGGTATCGTCCCCACTGCCCGGCCGCTCGACCTTGATCACGTCAGCCCCCAGGTCGGCGAGGATCTGGCCAGACCACGGACCGGCCAACACGCGCGACAGGTCCAGCACCCGCAGATGTGATAACGCGCCCATGGACTGGCTCCTTATCAATAGAAAGCTTGGATACCGGTTTGCGCGCGGCCCAGGATCAGCGCATGCACGTCGTGCGTACCTTCATAGGTGTTGACCACCTCCAGGTTGACCAGATGACGGGCGACACCGAACTCGTCGGAAATCCCGTTACCACCAAGCATGTCGCGCGCCATGCGTGCGATATCCAGCGCCTTGCCGCAAGAGTTGCGCTTCATGATCGAGGTAATTTCCACCGCCGCGGTGCCTTCGTCCTTCATGCGCCCAAGGCGCAGGCAGCCTTGCAGCGCCAGCGTGATCTCGGTCTGCATGTCCGCCAGCTTTTTCTGGATCAGCTGGTTTGCAGCAAGTGGGCGACCGAACTGCTGACGGTCCAGCGTGTATTGGCGGGCGGTGTGCCAGCAGGCCTCTGCAGCACCCAGCGCCCCCCAGGAAATGCCGTAACGTGCCGAATTCAGGCAAGTGAACGGACCTTTGAGGCCACGCACATCGGGGAAGATGTTCTCTTCCGGCACAAACACATTATCCATGACGATCTCGCCGGTAATCGACGCGCGCAGACCGACCTTGCCATGAATTGCAGGCGCACTCAGGCCCTGCCAGCCCTTTTCCAGGACGAAGCCACGGATATCTCCGGCGTCATCCTTGGCCCAGACCACGAATACGTCAGCGATCGGGCTGTTGGTGATCCACATTTTGCTGCCGCTCAGGCGATAACCGCCCTCGACCTTCTTGGCCCGGGTAATCATCGAGCCCGGGTCAGAGCCATGGTTAGGCTCGGTCAAACCGAAGCAACCGATCCATTCCCCACTCGCCAGCTTGGGCAAGTACTTCTGTTTCTGGGCTTCGGTACCGAATTCGTTGATCGGCACCATCACCAGCGAAGACTGAACGCTCATCATCGAACGATAGCCGGAGTCGATGCGCTCCACTTCGCGGGCAATCAGCCCATAGCACACATAGTTCAAGCCGCTGCCGCCGTATTGCTCGGGGATGGTCGCACCCAGCAGGCCCACTTCCCCCATTTCGCGAAAAATCGCCGGGTCGGTCTGCTCATGACGAAACGCCTCGAGTACACGCGGGGCCAGCTTGCCCTGGGCGAACTGATAAGCGCTGTCACGCACCATGCGCTCTTCTTCAGTGAGCTGCTGATCCAGCAGCAGTGGATCGATCCAGTTGAAGCTTGCTTTACCAGCCATGGGCGGAATCCTCGAGAAGGGGGCGGAGTTTTTATGTGCCTTTGAGCCTAGGACTGATTGCCCGCTGATACAAACGAGGATTGCGCACCATATAGTGATATTTTGTCACTTCGAAAATCAGAACCCCGCCACATTTTCGGCCTTACGAGTGAGGTTGACGTACATGCGACGCAAGATCCCCAGCACCTCTGCATTGGTTTGCTTCGAGGCCGCTGCGCGTCACCAGAGCTTCACCAAGGCCGCCCAGGAGCTTTCCTTGACCCAAGGCGCCGTCTGCAGACAGATTGCCAGCCTGGAAACGTTCCTTAACGTAGAGTTGTTCCGCCGCTCGCGCCGTGGTGTGAAGCTGACCGAGGCGGGCCTGTCGTACAGCCGCCAGGTTGCCGCGCAACTGGACGCAGTGGAGCGCGACACCTTGTCAGTGATGCGACAGCAGGGCGCCAGCGTGATCGAACTGGCAGTAGTACCGACATTCGGTACCCAATGGCTCCTACCGCGCCTCAAAGACTTCCAGCAGCGCCACCCGGAGGTCACCGTGAACCTCACCAACCGCACCCGGCCATTTCTGTTCGCGGACACAACATTCGATGCCGCCATCTATTTTGGTGATGGCGACTGGTCTGGCACACAGTCGCAGCGGCTGATGGGGGAAAACCCGTTACCCGTATGCAGCCCGGCACTGCTGGGCGGGCAAGGCACGCTCGAAGCACGGCATATCGCTGAGCTGCCACTGTTGCAGCAAAGCACGCGGCCGTATGCGTGGCGGCAATGGTTCGCAAGCGTGGCCATGAATGTGGAACGTGACATGACCGGCCCACGCTATGAGCTGTTTTCGATGCTTGCCCAAGCGGCCATGCACGAGATGGGCGTCGCGCTGATACCGCCGTTTCTGATCCAGCGCGAGTTGCGGGAGGGTAGGCTGGTAGTCGCTAACAGACACGTCCTGACTAGCGACAAGGCCTACTATCTGATGATTCCAGAACGCAAGGTGGAGTCCGCATCACTGCGCGCATTCCGTGACTGGCTGGTGAGGCAAGCGCAGGCATATGCCCAGGAACGGGACAACCTGACCCTGTAGTCAATTATTTTTAACACCTACAGATATATGTAATTGTCGCGTATTCGTAAACTGTTACGTACGCACAAAAATACCCGCTAACCGTCCTGACTACGGGGCTTTGCGGGTTATTTTGCGACATCGAACAAGCCATCAGCGAACTGGCCAAAATTTTTTTGTTTTTTTCTCCTAATCTGGCAATAGCCCGTAGTTGATGGGCTGCGACCTTATGCGTGCGACATGCGGTCACAGGGTGACTTGTAGTTTTAACTTCGTTTCGCTCCAGAACCGGTTGAAGCCCTATGGGTTCGTCTGCAAAATGCTTCGCCCGCCCAGGATCCG
This sequence comes from Pseudomonas sp. BJP69, assembly GCF_007633355.1. Lineage (NCBI taxonomy): Bacteria > Pseudomonadati > Pseudomonadota > Gammaproteobacteria > Pseudomonadales > Pseudomonadaceae > Pseudomonas > Pseudomonas sp. BJP69. Next base: position 116,882 of record NZ_CP041933.1, on the reverse strand, counting down.
GCGGGATGGCGCTCCACAGCCACCCAGCACACCATTCGCAGTGCGCTGGCTTTGACAAAAACAAAGGTCACCGCAGGAGAAATAGTCGTGCACATTGGTGTTCCTCTCGAGACGCAGACCGGTGAGACAAGGGTCGCTGCGACCCCCGAAACCATCAAGAAACTGATTGGCCAGGGCCATCAGGTCACCGTTCAACGGGGGGCAGGGCTCAACGCCGCCATTCCGGACAGTGCCTATGAGGCCGTGGGTGCTTCCCTGGGGACCGCAGCCGATGCATACGGCGCCCAACTGGTCCTGAAGGTGGTCGCGCCCAACGACCAGGAACTGGCCCTGATCAACAGCGGCAGCCTGCTGGTAGGTATGCTCAACCCCTTCAACAGCGAACTGATCGGCAAAATGGCCGAACGCGGGATCACCGCCTTCGCGCTGGAGGCCGCGCCCCGCACGTCAAGGGCGCAGAGCCTGGACGTGCTGTCGTCACAGGCGAACATTGCCGGTTACAAGGCCGTGCTGCTGGCTGCCCATCACTACCCACGCTTCATGCCCATGCTGATGACCGCCGCCGGTACGGTCAAAGCCGCCCGGGTACTGATCCTGGGTGCGGGCGTTGCCGGCCTGCAGGCCATCGCCACGGCCAAGCGCCTGGGCGCAGTGATCGAGGCGTCCGACGTACGCCCGGCGGTGAAGGAGCAGATCGAGTCGCTGGGCGCCAAGTTCATCGACGTCCCCTACGAGACCGACGAAGAACGGGCGTGCGCCGAAGGCGTCGGCGGCTATGCCCGGCCGATGCCAGCCAGTTGGATGCAACGCCAGGCCCAGGCCGTGCACGAGCGCGCCAAGCAGGCGGATATCGTCATCACCACCGCATTGATCCCTGGCCGCAAGGCGCCAACCCTGCTCAGTGCCGAAACAGTGGCCCAGATGAAGCCTGGCTCGGTCGTCATCGACCTGGCCGCGGCCCAAGGCGGCAACTGCCCGCTGACCGTGGCGGACCAGGTCGTTCAGGCGCATGGCGTGACCATCGTCGGCCCTACCAACCTGCCGGCCCAGGTCGGCGCCGATGCCTCGGCGCTGTATGCGCGCAACCTGCTGGACTTCATGAAGCTGCTGTTCGACAAGGACGGCGCACTGACCATCAACCTCGAAGACGACATCGTCGCGGCCTGCCTGATGTGCCGCGATGGCCAAGTCGTCCGCAAGAACGGCTAAGGAGCACGACAATGGAAGACATGCTGATTTCCCACGGCATCTACAACCTGATCATCTTCGTGCTGGCCATTTATGTGGGCTACCACGTGGTGTGGAACGTCACCCCGGCGCTGCACACCCCACTCATGGCGGTCACCAATGCCATCTCGGCGATCGTCATCGTCGGTGCCATGCTGGCCGCCGCACTGACCGTCACCCCTGCCGGCAAACTGATGGGCACCCTGGCGGTGGCCCTGGCCGCAGTCAATGTGTTCGGTGGCTTCCTGGTCACCCGCCGCATGCTGGAAATGTTCAAGAAGAAAACCAAGAACGAGGCGCAGAAGTAAGCATGAGCATGAATCTGGTAACGCTCCTCTACCTCGTCGCCTCGGTGTGCTTCATCCAGGCGCTCAAGGGCCTGTCGCACCCGACCACCTCGCGGCGCGGCAACCTGTTCGGCATGATCGGCATGGGCATCGCCATCCTCACTACGGTTGGCCTCATCTACAAGCTCGCGGCGCTCTCCATCGGCAACGGTGGGGCTACGACCGGCATCGGTTACGTACTGGTCGGCCTGCTGGTGGGTGGTACCGCCGGTTCGATCATGGCCAAGCGGGTCGAGATGACCAAGATGCCCGAGCTGGTCGCCTTCATGCACAGCATGATCGGCCTGGCTGCGGTGTTCATCGCCATCGCCGCAGTGCTCGAACCGCAGTCGATGGGCATCGTTGCAGCCATCAGCGACCCGATCCCTACCGGTAACCGCCTGGAACTGTTCCTCGGCGCAGCCATTGGTGCCATTACCTTCTCTGGCTCGGTGATCGCTTTCGGCAAGCTGTCGGGCAAATACAAATTCCGCCTCTTCCAGGGTGCACCCGTACAGTTCGCCGGTCAGCACAAGCTCAATCTGATCCTGGGCCTGACCACCATCGCCTTGGGCCTGCTGTTCACGTTCACCGGCCATTACAGTGCCTTCACCCTGATGCTGGCCCTGGCCTTTGTCATGGGTGTGCTGATCATCATTCCGATTGGCGGCGCCGACATGCCGGTGGTTGTTTCAATGCTCAACAGCTACTCGGGTTGGGCAGCTGCGGGTATCGGCTTCTCGCTGAACAACTCGATGCTGATCATCGCGGGCTCGTTGGTGGGCTCTTCTGGCGCCATCCTGTCGTACATCATGTGCAAGGCGATGAACCGTTCGTTCTTCAACGTCATCCTCGGCGGCTTTGGTGGCGATACCGATGCGGGGGCGGCGCAAGGCTCGCAAGAGCAGCGCCCGGTCAAGTCCGGCTCGGCTGACGATGCCACCTTCCTGTTGAGCAATGCCGACAGCGTGATCATCGTTCCGGGCTATGGCCTGGCGGTGGCCCGTGCCCAGCATGCACTCAAGGAACTGACCGAAAAGCTGACCCACAACGGTGTGACCGTGAAGTACGCGATTCACCCGGTTGCGGGGCGTATGCCTGGGCATATGAACGTGCTGCTGGCCGAAGCCGAAGTCCCTTACGACCAGGTCTTCGAGATGGAAGACATCAACGCCGAGTTTGGCCAGGCCGACGTGGTACTGGTGCTGGGCGCGAACGACGTGGTCAACCCGGCGGCAAAAAACGACCCCAAGTCGCCCATTGCCGGCATGCCGATTCTCGAAGCGTTCAAGGCCAAGACCATCATCGTCAACAAGCGCTCGATGGCCAGTGGCTACGCCGGCCTGGATAACGAACTGTTCTACCTGGACAAAACCATGATGGTATTCGGTGACGCCAAGAAGGTCATCGAAGACATGGTCAAGGCAGTGGAATAGAACACGGCAGCAAACCCGCCGATATAAAGAAAGCCCCGGTAAGCATCTACCGGGGCTTTCTTTTTGTTGATCCGGATCAACGGCTCTACCGAGAGGCTTCTCATACGACCATGGTCGTGGGACGGCAATGGGCGAAATCTCTAGACTGCGCTGCAGTAGTTTCAGCAGCCCGAGATAACAATCCATGTACCGTGACCGTATCCGCTTGTCCTCTCTGCACAGCAAGGTAATGAGTGCGGCTGATGCCGCTGGTCTGATCGAGGACGGCATGACTGTCGGCATGAGCGGCTTTACCCGCGCCGGTGAGGCCAAGGCCGTCCCGCATGCACTGGCCGAACGTGCCAAACAGTCGCCACTGAAGATCAGCCTGATGACCGGCGCCAGCCTGGGCAACGACCTGGACAAGCAACTGACCGAGGCCGGTGTATTGGCCCGCCGCATGCCTTTCCAGGTAGACAGCACCCTGCGCAAGGCCATCAACGACGGCAAGGTGATGTTCATCGACCAGCACCTGTCGGAAACCGTCGAACAACTGCGCAACCAGCAATTGAAGCTGCCGGACATCGCGGTCATCGAAGCCGTGGCCATCACTGAGCAGGGCCACATCGTACCTACTACATCGGTGGGTAACTCGGCCAGTTTCGCCATCTTCGCCAAGCAGGTGATTGTCGAGATCAACCTCTCGCACAACACCAACCTCGAAGGTTTGCACGACATCTATATCCCCACCTATCGCCCGACCCGCACGCCCATTCCGCTGGTCAAGGTCGACGATCGTATCGGCAGCACCGCCATCCCGATCGACCCGGCGAAGATCGTGGGTATCGTCATCAGCGACCAACCGGACTCGCCATCTACCGTGTTGCCGCCAGATGACGAAACCCAGGGTATCGCCAACCACCTGATCAACTTCCTGAAGAAGGAAGTGGAAGCTGGCCGCATGACCAACAAGCTCGGCCCACTGCAGGCCGGCATCGGTAGCATTGCCAACGCCGTGATGTGCGGCTTGATCGAGTCGCCCTTCGAAGACCTGACCATGTACTCCGAAGTGCTGCAGGACTCGACCTTCGACCTGATCGACGCCGGCAAGCTGCGTTTTGCATCGGGCAGCTCCATCACCCTGTCGACCCGCCGCAATGCCGATGTATTCGGTAACCTCGAACGCTACAAGGACAAGCTCGTACTGCGCCCGCAGGAAATCTCCAACCATCCGGAGGTCGTGCGGCGCTTGGGCATCATCGGTATCAATACCGCGCTGGAGTTCGACATCTACGGCAACGTCAATTCCACCCACGTGTGTGGCACCAGGATGATGAACGGCATCGGTGGCTCGGGTGACTTCGCCCGTAACGCCCACCTTGCTGTATTCGTTACCAAGTCGATTGCCAAAGGCGGTGCCATTTCCAGTGTGGTGCCAATGGTCAGCCATGTGGACCATACCGAACACGACGTGGACATCCTGGTCACTGAACAAGGTTTGGCCGACCTGCGTGGCCTGGCCCCGCGCGAGCGGGCACGCGTGATCATCGACAACTGTGTGCACCCAGACTACCGCGCGGCACTGAACGATTACTTCGAGCGCGCTTGCCAACGTGGCGGCCATACGCCACATATCCTGCGCGAAGCGCTGAGTTGGCACGAGAACCTGGAAGAAACCGGCCGCATGCAAGCGAGCTGATCCAGCGGCGGCCTGGAACAGCAGCCCCGCTTCTGCTGTTCCAGCCCATTCGCGTTTCACGTCCAGACACAAGAATATCCAGAACTGTACTACTGTACCTGTCCTAGGCTTCTTTCAAGCCTGCAGAACATCGCCACATACCAAAAATGCACCATAAAGATGCAGACCAGTACAGTTGCGCCTGTTTCGAGTGCAACAGTAGGGTTACACAGTTAACTGAGCCATCGTCTTTCGCATGAACTGTATCTACTGTTCTGGACAAGAGAGGAGGATCATTGGCATCAGTTAAATCACTACCTAATCCCGCCATAAGCGGAAGGATGAAGCATCATGGAACGTACCCTCAGTTCCGGTCTGGTTTTTGAAAGCAACGCCCAGCAATCCAACGCATCGCTGCCGCTGCGCGCACTGTCCACTCTGCTGCTGTGGCAGCGCCGCATGGCAAGCCGCCGTCAACTGGCTCGCCTGGACGCTCGCCTGCTGGCCGACGCTGGCATCAGCGAGTCGCAGCGTTACGAAGAGCTGAGCAAGCCTTTCTGGCGCTAAGCACCGGCTTGCCGGCTTCGGCCGGCACCGCGAATTCCTGAAACCCGTTGCAGGCAACTGCGACGGGTTTTTTGTTTGTGGCATGCAGAGGTCAGCGCCAAGCGCTGAACAGGTACAGTTTGTGTAGTACAAATCCAAACCGATACAGTTCACGGCCCGTTCTTCGTTAACATCTGGAAACACCCGCGCGTGATACGCTTGGCTTGGCAGTCTGGTAGAAACCACTGTCATAAGTACCGCGACCAGCAATGCGAGCGTCCGATAAGCAGAACCACCCGACCCGAGTTCAGGAGTGCACGAAATGTCCCGTAAATATCTGATTGGCGCCGCTCTTATGCTGAGCCTGGCTGGCACCGCAAACGCCACCAGTTTCGTCGTCACCACTGACGCTGTAGTAGGGGCAGTAGCTGCGTCCACCGACGCCACCTCGGATGTTTCTTCGTCGTTCCGTGACGATAAAATCGTCCAGGCCGCCCGTGACGACGCTGCCAGCTTCGTAGGCAGCCAAGGCGATATCCGCGGTGCCAAGCTGGAAAGCGCGTTCCGGCACATCCGCGCACAAATGCCAAGCCTGCAGGCCAGCGACGCCGAACTGGCCCAGGCCATTCTGGCAATCTAAGCGCCGGCAAGCGCCCAGGCTGTGCCGGGTGCCCCGTACAGCCAGGCCAGCCCTCGCCACCCTTACTTCCAGTTGTCGTAGAGCCCATGCGTTATCTGTTGCCGCTGCTGTTTTCCCTTGCCGGCATGGCCAGCGCCCATGCCATGGACACCACTACCCAAGGCCTGGTGATCTCGGCCTACGCCACCAGCCAGGTCACCACTGCACCCTTTGATCGCAAATTGGTGCGTGAGGCCCGTGACGATGCCGCGGTATTCGTCGCCACCCATGGCCAGATCCGCGGTGCTCGGCTGGAAGCTGCCCTGGAATCATTACGCCATAATTGCGCACGGCAGGGCGTTGGCGATCTGGAACTGGCGCAAGCAATTCTCGTCCAATGACTACATCTGACTCCCTGTAATTTTTCGGAGATGCTCCATGCGTAAACCGCTGATTGCCGCTACCCTCGGCATGCTGCTGCTGGCTGACCTGGCCCAGGCACAGACCCTGGTGGCCACCAGCAACATCATCGTGCGTGCCTTTGGCCGCTCGATCGACTTCACCTCGGACACCACCACTTCGATCCGCGACTCGAAAGTGGTACGCGAAGCCCACGACGACGCAGCCAGCTTCGTGGCCAGCAACGGGGACATCCGTGGCGCGCAGCTCGAAGCTGCCCTCACCACCCTGCGCGAGCGCGTTCCGGAAGCACGCGGCGCCAGCGACCAGGTATTGGCCGAAGCCATCCTCGCACTGTGAAGCCCGTGCGTGCCTGGCTGTTCGGCTGCGCCCTGACGCTGCTCGGCACGCCCGCCCTGGCCGGCCTGCAGCTCGAGCTGCAGTCGTCCGGCCTCGACCCACAGCAGACCCAAGCCAGCCAGGCCCTGCTTGACGAGGCCATGGCCAAGCTGCCCCCGCGCTTCAAGCAGCAACTCGACCGCCGCGTGCAGGTCAGCTGGAGCGACAACATGCCAGCCGACGCCTATGGGCAGGCCACACTGGTGTCCACGCTTCAGCTCAACCGTCGCCTGCTGCCCGGGCTCACCGATGGCAGTGCCGCCATTGAGCGCACCAACCGCCCTCATGGCACCGTGCGACAAGAGCTACTGGCCACTGTCCTGCACGAGCTCAGCCATATCTACGACCGTGCGCGCCTATGGCCCAGCCGTGAAAGATCGCTGATTGCCCGCTGTAAACGCCAACAGGGCACCGTGGGCAAAATCGGCCTGCCTGAGGAATGCCGCGGCCAGGCTGAGCGCCGCTTCACCCTGAGCGATGACCCACGCCTGCTTGACCTGGCCGGCTGGCCGCAATACGTGGGCCGCCGGGGTGAGCGTGAGCAGCACAACGGCCAGTTCGTGCGCAGTCCCGACAGCTATGAACTCAGCAGCCCCAAGGAATACCTCGCGGTGAACATGGAGTACTTCCTCCTGGACCCGAGCTACGGTTGCCGCCGCCCAGCGCTCAACCAGTACCTGCATGAGCATTTCGGCTGGGCACCGCCACAGAACACTTGCGCCAAAGGCTTGCCATTCATCAATGCCGGTAGCGACTTCGCCCGCCAGCCACTGGGCGAAATCGACCCCGAACGGGTTTATGAAGTGGACTACCTGCTGGCCGAAGCCAACCAGAACCTGGTCAGCCGCTGGGGCCACAGCATGCTGCGCCTGGTCATCTGCAAACCTGGCCGCCCCCGCGGGCCAGACTGCCGCCTCGACCTGGACCAGAGCCTGGTACTGTCATACCGCGCGTTCGTCAACGATGTGCAGCTATCGAGCTGGGACGGCCTGGTCGGCGTCTATCCATCGCGCCTGTTCGTGCTACCGCTGGGCCAGGTCATCGACGAATACACCAAGACAGAGCTGCGCAGCCTGGCGTCGGTGCCCTTGAAGCTGAACCGCGAAGAGGTTGAAAACCTGGTACGCCAGGCTGCCGAAATGCACTGGAGCTACGACGGCAACTACTGGTTCCTGTCCAACAACTGTGCTGTAGAGTCACTGAAGTTGCTGCGCAGCGGCACCGCCAACCCGCAATTGAATGACCTGGACAGTATCATGCCCAACGGTTTGCTGGCCGTGCTCAAAGGCAGGGGGCTGGCCGACACGAGCGTGCTCGACAACCCCCGCGAGGCGCTGCGCCTGGGCTACCGCTTCGACTCCTACCGCGAGCGGTACCAGGCCATGTTCGAGGTGCTGCGCAAGCAATTGCCGATCAAGCAGCAACTGGTAGAAGACTGGCTGGCCTTGAGCGCCGAGCAACGTCGCCCCTGGTTCGCCCAGGCCGACCTGCGCACCAGCGCTGCGCTGCTGCTGCTGGAGCAGGCCAGCCTGCGCCGGCAACTGTTGCTGGCCCAGGACGAGGTCAAGCAGCGCTACCTGAATGCCGCAGCGTTGAAAGATGGCAGCGTCAACAAGGCCGATGCCACCCTCAAGCAAATGCTTGCCAACAGCGGCTTCCTCAGCCGCCCGGCAGAATTGCTCGACAGCAAAGGCTATGGACTGCCGCAGCCCGAAGAACGCGAACGCCTGGAACGGGAGAGCAAGGAACGGCAGGCCCGGTTGCTGCGCCTGAGTACCAACCTGGACAAGGAGGTGAGGGCGCTGCTGGAGCCTTCGCGGGCCAGGGAAATTTCTGCGGTAGAGGCCAATGTGAAGCAGATAGGCGAGCATTTGCGGGCACTGCACAAGGCTGCAGGTGGCCTGCAGTTGTAATTGCGCCTATCCGCGGCGAGCCGGCTTCCACCTAGTGGAGTTGGCTTGCCAGCGGCAGGACCCGCAGCACGAGCACAGCATCTTAAAGGCGTTCCCCGTGCTCCCCCGGCAAATCCTCATCAAGGTGCAGCCAAGGCAACCGGCTGCCTACCCAGATATGGCGGTTGGCGCGCACGCCCTCCGGGTGGTCGAGGGTGGCTACGGTCACATCGATGGTCTCGGGACTGTGCGTGGTCACCAGCGCCACATGGGCCCCACACCGCCCACAAAAGTAACGGCTGCAACTGGGCGGGGCCACGTAGCAGTTCGGCTTACCCGTTAACCAATGGAAATCCGAGCGGGGTAGGGTCAGCCAGGTCACGACCAGCCCACCACTTACCCGCCGACAGATCGTGCAGTGGCAGTGGGCGATGTCCGTCAGGTCACCCGCCAGCCGATACCGCAACGCGCCGCAATGGCAGCCACCCTCGGTCACATGCTGCATCATCTACCTCTCGTCGCCTTTGCTTCAGCGAAAGCTGGCTGAAAGCTTGTGCTCATAGGATAGCGCCACCACCGGCACAAGACCGGTCAGCCAGGGCACCCGGTAACAACCGCGCCCGGCCCAATCAACAACAACAATGGTGATCCTGATGTATTCCTGTGCCCGCCTTCGCGCAATCCCCCTCCGCATGCTCCCCGTGCAGCGCCAAACGCGCTGACCCGCCCGAATCGACGTTCCTTTCGTAGCGCCACGCCTGGAGTATTGCCATGCTGACCTTCCTCGGCTTCGCCATGGTCATCACCTTCATGTACCTGATCATGACCAAGCGCCTGTCGGCCTTGATCGCGCTGATCCTGGTACCGATCCTGTTCGCCGTGTTCGGCGGTTTTTCCGCCAAGATCGGCCCGATGATGCTCGAGGGCATCAGCAAGCTCGCGCCTACCGGCGTGATGCTGATGTTCGCAATCCTGTATTTCGCCCTGATGATCGACTCCGGCCTGTTCGACCCGGCCGTGCGCAAGATCCTCAAGCTGGTCAAGGGCGACCCGCTGAAAGTCTCGGTGGGTACCGCCGTACTGGCCCTGGTGGTTTCGCTCGACGGTGATGGCGCCACCACTTACATGATTTGCTGCGCCGCCATGCTGCCGATGTACAGCCGCCTGGGGATGAGCCCGCGAATCATGGCCGGCCTGACCATTCTCGCCGGCGGCGTGATGAACATGACCCCTTGGGGCGGCCCGACCGCACGTGCCGCCAGCGCCCTGCACGTGGACCCGTCGGATATTTTCGTGCCGATGATCCCGGCCATGTTGTTCGGCGTACTGGCCATCCTGGCCATTGCCTACCTGTACGGCAAGCGTGAGCGTGCCCGCCTGGGTGAACTGCACCTGCCAACCGATGACACCGACCATAGCGATATCACCGTTTCGCAATTCCCTGAGGCCCGCCGCCCCAAGCTGCTGTACTTCAATGGCGCGCTGACTGCCGCCCTGATGGTCGCGCTGATCGCCGGTATCCTGCCGCTGCCGGTGCTGTTCATGATCGCCTTCAGCATTGCCATGATCGTCAACTACCCCTGCCTGCAACAGCAGAAAGACCGCATCGCCGCCCATGCCGGCAGCGTGCTAGCAGTCACCGGGCTGATCTTCGCCGCGGGCATCTTCACGGGCATTCTGTCGGGCACCGGCATGGTCGATGCCATGTCCAAAAGCCTGCTGGCAGTCATCCCTGAAGCGATGGGCCCCTACATGGCAGTGATCACCGCAATCGTGAGCATGCCGTTCACCTTCTTCATGTCCAACGACGCGTTCTACTACGGGGTTTTGCCAGTGTTGGCCGAGGCCGCCAGCCACTACGGCATCAGCCCGGTTGAAATGGCCCGCGCATCGATCGTCGGCCAGCCGGTACACCTGCTCAGCCCACTGGTGCCCTCGACCTACCTGCTGGTAGCCCTGGCCGGTATCGAGTTTGGCGATCACCAGCGCTTCACGCTCAAGTGGGCAGTGCTGGTGTGCCTGTGCATAATGTTCGCCGCGCTGCTGATGGGCATTTTCCCGCTGTTCAGTAGTCTTTAATAAACGCGTATTACCCCACCGCGACGCGCCCTGCAGGGCGCGTCGCCTTTACCGCTCGAAGGAAACAACATGGAATGGCTGACCAGCCCGGAAATCTGGGTTGCCTTTTTTACCCTCACCGCGCTTGAGATCGTCCTCGGGATCGACAACATCATCATGATCTCGATCCTGGTCAGCCGCATGCCCAAGCACATGCAGCCGCGCACCCGGATCTTCGGCCTGGCCCTGGCCATGGTCACCCGCATCATGCTGCTGTTGTCGATCACCTGGGTCATGCGCCTTACCGCCGACCTGTTCGTGGTACTCGGCCAGGGCATCTCCGGGCGTGACCTGATCCTGTTCTTCGGCGGCCTGTTCCTGCTGTGGAAAAGCTCGCAAGAGATCTACCACGGCCTGGAAGGTGAGGACGAAAACGATGAAGCGCCCAAAGGCGCAGGTGGCAAGTTCTTCTACACCATCATTCAGATTGCCATCATCGACATCGTGTTCTCGCTGGACTCGGTGATCACCGCAGTAGGCATGGTGTCCCACGTGCCAGTGATGATCGCTGCCATCGTCGTGGCCGTACTGGTGATGATGCTGTGCGCCGGCGCCATCAGCAACTTCATCGACAAGCACCCATCGCTGAAGATGCTCGCACTGTCGTTCCTGATCGTGGTCGGTACCGTACTGATCGCCGAAGCGTTCGACGTGCACGTGCCCAAAGGCTACGTCTACTTCGCCATGGCCTTCTCGCTGGCGGTAGAGGCCATCAACATTCGCATGCGCACTGCCCTGGCCCGCAAGGACGGCAAAGAGCATGACCCAGTGAAACTGCGCAAGGACATTCCGGGTCAGTAAGAGCGGAACGTGCAGGACAGCGGGGGCCCTACGGGGCCCCTTTTTCATTTTTGAATGGCTGCTACGTTGCGCCTGCAAGACCGGCAATGATTCATTCACGGTATGTTTCAAATTGATGACTACCGTGCGAAGCTGGCAAGCACTGCGCAAAACAGCTAAAGCTTTGAGTGAGCAATGAAAACCTATTCGAACGCTCACGTTTCTTCCCTTGGCCCCATGGGCCTGTGCTTCAGGGGGCCTTCGCCATGCTGACCCTGCTCAACCTGCTCTCGGCCGTAACGCTACTGGTCTGGGGCACCCATATCGTGCGCACCGGCATCCTTCGGGTATTCGGCTCGAATCTGCGGCGCATCATTGGCCAGAACATGAACAAGCGCCCGCTGGCATTCATTGCCGGCATTCTGGTCACTGCCATGGTGCAAAGCAGCAACGCCACGGCCATGCTGGTCACCTCGTTTGTCGGCCAGGGCCTGATGGCCATGACCCCCGCCTTGGCAATCATGCTCGGCGCCGATGTCGGCACTGCGCTGATGGCCCGGGTACTCACGTTCGACCTATCCTGGCTGTCGCCGCTGTTGATCTTCCTCGGCGTCATCTTCTTCCTTTCGCGCAAACAGACGCGGGCTGGCCAATTGGGCAGGGTGGGTATCGGGCTGGGCCTGATCATCCTGGCGCTGGAGCTGATCGTACAAGCCGCCGCGCCCATCACCCATGCCCAGGGCGTGAAGGTGCTGTTCGCCTCGCTGACGGGCGACATCATGCTCGATGCCCTGGTCGGGGCGATGTTCGCCATGGTCTCTTATTCCAGCCTGGCGGCCGTTCTGCTCACGGCGACCCTGGCCGGTGCCGAGGTCATCAGCCTGCCGGTGGCCATTGGCCTGGTAGTCGGCGCCAACATCGGCAGTGGCCTGCTGGCGTTCATCAGCACCAGCATGCAGAACGCCGCCGGCCGCCGGGTGGCCTTGGGCAGCCTGCTGTACAAGCTGATCGGCCTGGTGTTGATCATTCCCGTACTGCACCCGCTGGTAGGCTGGATGGACTCGCTGAGCTTCAGCCCGCAAGAGCTGGTCATCGGCTTCCACCTGCTCTACAACACCTCCCGTTGCTTGCTGATGCTACCCACGGTCAACCCCATGGGTCGGTTGTGCAATGTGCTGCTGCCCGAGCGGGAACACAGCAACGGCCAGATCCGTGCGCGCCACCTCGACGCGTCCGCACTGGAGACCCCCAGCCTGGCCCTGGCCAATGCCGCGCGGGAAACCCTGCGCCTGGGCGACATCGTCGACAGCCTGCTCGAAGCCATGCTGGGGGCCCTGCGGGGCACCCAGACGGCGCTGCCCCAGCAGGTACGCGCCCTGGGCGAAGATGCCGACGCCCTGTACAGCGCGATCAAGCTGTACCTGGCGCAGATGACACGCGAGGACCTCAGCGAGCAAGACAACCGTCGCTGGGCGGAAATCATCGAAGTGGCTATCAACCTCAAGCTGGCCTGCGACCTCATCGAACGCATGCTGCGCAAGGTCCAGCAGCAGAAGACCAGCCAGCGCCGTGAGTTTTCCCAGGTCGGCCTGGAAGAGCTGACCGGCCTGCAGGAACAATTGCTGGCCAACCTGCGCCTGGGCTTGTCGGTGTTCCTCAGCGCCGACCCGGAAAGCGCCCGCTTGCTGCTGCGTGAAAAACGCCGGTTCCGGGCCCAGGAGCGGCGCCTGGCCCACGCCCACGTCAGCCGCCTGCAGCGCAAAGTCATGCAAAGCCTCGAGACCAGTTCGCTACACTTGGAGCTGATCGCCGACATGAAGCGTTTGAACTCTTTGTTCTGCAGCAGTGCCTATGTGGTACTGGGCGGCTCGGACACCGGCGGGTTGATGCTCGACAGTGTGCCAGACGAAGCCAGCCATGATTCTGCCTAGCTGAGGACCCTAGCTCGCCCATGCGTTGCCTGATGTTCGTTTGCATCCTGATCTGCAGCCTGCCCACTTTCGCCCTCGACCGGTCGCGGGTGGAAGGCTACCTGTTGCCCAACGGCCTGCAGGTGATTCTGAAAAATGGCTACGAGCGTGACCATGTGGCGATACGCCTGGTGGTCGGGGTTGGGCTGGATGATTTCGATTGCGAGCAGAAAGAGCTGCCGCACCTGCTTGAGCACCTGCTGTTCAGCGGCATCGATGAAACCGGCGAAGGCGGCCTGGAAGAGCGCCTGCAGGCGCTGGGCGGGGAATGGAACGCCTTTACCAGCAGTGCCGATACCACTTTCGTCATCGAAGCACCGGCGCGCAACCAGCGCAAGGTACTCGACCTGTTGCTGGCGGTCATCCGCGATACCCACATCGATGCCAAGGCCCTGGCCACCGCCAAACGCATCATCGAACGCGAGGATGGCGGCCACTACGGCCACCTGCAGCGCTGGCTCGACCGTCAGGACATCGGCCACCCCGCCAGCGACCAACTGGCCACCGAGCTGGGCCTGAAGTGCCCAGAGCGCTCCAACGTCGACGACATGACCCTGGAACAGGTCCAGGCCCTGCGCGACCGCTGGTACGCCGCCAACAACATGACCCTGATCATGGTCGGTGGCCTGGACCGCCTGTTGCCAGCCTATCTGGAACGCTCGTTTGGCGAGCTGCCGGCCACCGAGCCAGAAGAGCGCCGCAACCTGGATAGCATCACCCAGCAAGCCGAGCAGCGTCGCGATCTGACCCGTGGCTGGCTCGGTGACAGCGTGAAACTGCACTGGCTTTTCATCGAGCCAGTACTGGACAACGACCACCAGGCCACCCTCGACCTGCTGGCACGCTACCTGGACTGGGCCATCTACGACCAGCTGCGCCTGCGCAATGGCTTGTCCTATGGGCCCTCGGTGCAGCGCGAAAGCTTCGGTGACACCGGCCTGCTCAGCGTCAATGCCGACCTGGAGCGCGATGACATCGACAAGGCCGTAGCGGTCATGCAGCGGTTGTTCAAGCACCTGCGCAAAGAGGGGCTGGACCCGGATACGTTCGCCCGCATCAAGGATGCCAGTGTCGCCAAGGAAAGCTGGAGCGCCCAAGGCAACAGTGCCTTGGCCGATTACTACTGGGGAGCGCTGAACGACTACACCGACGGCCGCTTCACCAACCCGGTGCGCAAACTGCGCCAGGTCACCCTGGAACAGGCCAACCAGGCGTTGCGGGAATTGCTCAAGGAAGACGGCTACGTACGCATTGAAAAGCCGCTGCTCGGTTATGACGAATTCTATGGGCTGGGTGCCCTGTTGGTAGGGCTGATCGTGGCCGCGGGGCTGTTGCGCTGGCGGCGGCATGGCCCACAGCGGCCGAGCGGTGCTACACGCCGGCGGTGAATCAGCGGTATTCTTTTGCCAGTACTGGCCTCTTCGCGGGTAAACCCGCTCCTACAGGGACCCCACTGTTGCAGAAGCTGTGGTGATCCTGTGGGAGCGGGTTTACCCGCGAAGCGGCCGGCACAGCCACCCAACTCTCTCCTGTTGTAGAGCCAATGCCCCAGATCCCCCGCATCGTCCAGCGCATCATCGAACTGCTCAAACGCTATCCCGGCATCATCGCGCTTGGGGGTTTTCTTTCCGGCATCGGCAGCTTCATCCTGGTCGACCGCCAGGCCGGCCTGGCCAGTTGGGTTGCCGTGCTGATGCTGGTGAGCTGGGTGTGGCTGATGCTGGAAAACACACTCACCGGCCTGTTCGCGCGCACGTTCAACCGCGAAATCCCGCAGCCACTGCTGCGCTACGCCACGCAGATGATCCACCAGGAAACACTGTTCTTCGTTTTGCCCTTCTTCTTCATCACCACGACCTGGAACAGCGGCCAGTTGGTGTTCACCGGCCTGCTCGGCGCTGCCGGCCTGGTGTCGATCATCGACCCGCTGTACTACAAATGGCTGGCTCCGCGGCGCTGGCTGTTCCTGGCGCTGCATACCCTGACCCTGTTCGCTGCGTTGCTCACGGCGTTGCCGATCATCGTCCACCTGACCACCGCGCAAAGCTTCAAGCTGGCGCTGATCATCGCCATGGCGCTGTCGTTTCCCAGCTTGGCCAGCAGTTTTCCGATCAACAACTGGCGCCGGGCTGTGGCCTTGTTGCTGGTCACGCTGTCGGTGGGTGCTGGCGGCTGGTTGTTGCGCTCCTGGGTACCGCCGGCAACCCTGTGGATGACCGAGGTGGCGGTGAGCACCGAAGTGCTGAACCGCCAGCCAGGCGAGTCGCTGCACGAAATTGCCGCCAGCAGCATTCGCAGCAGCGGCTTGTACGCCTATACCGCCATCAACGCACCACGCGGCCTGAATGAGCGGATCTACCATGTGTGGCAGAAGGACGGCCAGGAGGTGGACCGCATTGCCCTCGACATCCACGGTGGGCGCAAGGAAGGCTACCGGGCCTGGACGCACAAGCAGAACTTCCCACCCAACCCGGTGGGCAGGTGGCAGGTGCGGGTTCTGACCGAGGATGGCCAAGTGATTGGCGTACTGCGCTTCAAGGTGGTCGACGATGCGCCAGCCGGCTAATCAACACCTGCTGGTACACAGCACATAATCACCAAACAGCCCCGGCCTGCTGCGCTATGATCAGCCCCTGAGCCTTAGCGCCGAGTCAGTTGCATGGAGCCTATGACCACCCCCAGCCTCACTCTGGATACCAGCCGGCAACCGGCCTGCCTGCGCATTGCAGGTGACTGGACCTTGGCGCACTACGCCAGCCTGAAACGCGACGGCGAGCGGCTGCGTGCGCAATACACCCCCGACACCGTCGCCGACCTCAGCCAGCTGGGGCGCCTGGACACGGCCGGTGCGTCGCTGCTGGCCGAACTGCTCGGCACCGAGCGTCTGTCGCGCTGCACCCACGACCTGCCGGAAGCCAGCCGGGCGCTGCTGAAGAATGTCTACCAATCGGTCCAGGACTACTGCATCCCGGTCAAGAAGCCCGAGCGCAACGTGCTGCTGTTGCTGCTGGAGCGTATAGGCTGCGCCGTCGGCACCCTGTGGCAAGACAGCATGCAACTGCTCGGCTTCATCGGCGTCATCCTCGAAACGCTGCTACGCCGAGCCCTACAGCCACACCGCTGGCGCATCACCCCGGTCGTCGCCCACATCGAACAGACAGGGCTGGATGCCGCGCCAATCGTGGCCTTGCTGACCTTTCTGGTGGGTGCCGTGGTGGCCTTCCTTGGCGCCACGGTGCTGGCCGACTTCGGCGCAACGGTGTTCACCGTCGACCTGGTGGCGTTCTCGTTCCTGCGCGAGTTCGCCGTGTTGCTCACCGCCATCCTCATGGCCGGCCGCACCGCCAGCGCATTTACCGCGCAGATCGGCTCGATGAAAGCCAATGAGGAAATAGACGCGATCCGCACCCTGGGCCTCAACCCAATGGAACTGCTGGTGGTCCCCCGGGTGCTGGCCCTGCTGATTACCCTGCCGCTGCTCACGTTCGTCGCCATGCTTTGCGGCATCGTCGGCGGGGCCGTGGTGTGCGCCCTGTCGCTGGGCATTTCGCCGGCCATGTTCCTGTCATTGCTGCAAAGCGATATTGGCGTGCAGCACTTTCTGGTCGGCCTGGCCAAGGCGCCGTTCTTTGCCTTTCTGATTGCCGCCATTGGCTGCCTGGAAGGCTTCAAGGTCAGCGGCAGCGCCGAGTCGGTCGGTGCACACACGACTTCGGCCGTGGTGCAGTCGATCTTCGTGGTTATCGTGCTCGACGCGGTGGCCGCGCTGTTCTTCATGGAGATGGGCTGGTGAACCGACGTGAGAGCGTGATCGAAGCCCGCGGCATCTGTAACCGCTTTGGCCGGCAAGTGGTGCATGAAAACCTGGACCTGGACCTGTACCGCGGCGAGATCCTTGCCGTGGTGGGCGGGTCTGGTAGCGGCAAGTCCGTGCTGCTGCGCAGTATCATCGGCCTGCGCCGCCCCAACGAAGGGCAGATCAAGGTGTTCGGCCAGGACCTGGCCGGCCTGCGCGAAACGCAGCGCTCATTGGTCGAACGGCGTTTTGGCGTACTGTTCCAGAAGGGCGCGCTGTTCTCTTCCCTGACAGTGACCGAGAACGTTGCCCTGCCACTGATCGAGCATGCCGGATTATCCCGCGCCGATGCCGAGCACCTGGCCGGGGTAAAACTGGCATTGGCCGGGCTGCCGATCTCGGCGGCCGACAAGTACCCTGCTTCTTTGTCGGGGGGCATGATCAAGCGCGCAGCGCTGGCCCGGGCCCTGGCCCTGGACCCGGACATACTGTTTCTCGACGAGCCGACCGCAGGCCTGGACCCGATCGGCGCTGCGGCCTTCGACCAGTTGATCCTCACCCTGCGCGATGCGCTCGGCCTGTCGGTGTTCCTGATCACCCACGACCTTGACACCCTGTACACCATCACCGACCGCATCGCCGTACTGTCGCAGAAAAAGGTCCTGGTGGCCGGCCCATTGGCCGAGGTCGAACATACCAACGACGCCTGGATCCAAGAATACTTTCACGGCCCACGCGGGCGCGCAGCCGAGCAGGCCGCCACCCGCACTGGCCAGGAGCGCTGAGCAATGGAAACCCGAGCCCATCACGTTCTTATCGGCCTGGTCACCGTCCTGGTGGTAGCCGGTGCCATGCTGTTCGGCCTGTGGCTGACCAAGTCCAGCGTCGACGATGCGTTCAAGGACTACGAAGTCGTGTTCAACGAGGCAGTTTCCGGCCTGTCTCGTGGCAGCCCGGTGCAGTACAACGGGATCAAGGTGGGTGACGTTTCCACCCTGCGCCTGGACCCTAAAGACCCGCGTCGGGTATTGGCACGGGTGCGCCTTAGCGGCGACACCCCAGTCAAAGAAGATACCCAGGCCAAGCTGACCCTGGCCGGGGTGACCGGCAACTCGTTCATCCAGCTCAGCGGCGGTACCCCACAGAGCCCCGAGCTGAAAGGCAAAGACGGCAAGCTGCCGGTGATCATCGCCTCGCCATCGCCCATCTCGCGCCTGCTCAATGACAGCAGCGACCTGGTGACCAACATCAACTTGCTGCTGCACAACGCCAACCAGATGTTCTCCGAGGGCAACATCGACCACCTCAGCAATACCTTGGCCAACCTCGACAAGACCACCGGCGCCTTCGCCGGGGAGCATGGCAGCATCAGCCAGGCTATCGAGCAACTGGTCCAGGTAGGCAAGCAGGCCAGCGCGACCCTGGCCGAAACCCAGGTGCTGATGCGCAATGCCAATGGCTTGCTGGGCACCGAGGGCAAGCAGGCCATCGGCAGCGCCGAGCAAGCCATGCAGTCGTTGGCGCAGAGCACTGCCACCATCAATAGCCTGCTGAAGGACAACAGCGAAGCCATCGGCGACGGCGCCCAGGGCCTGAACCAGCTGACCCCGGCCATCCGCGAACTGCGCGAAACCCTCAACGCACTCAAAGGCATTTCCCGGCAACTGGAAGCAGACCCCAGCGGCTACCTGCTCGGCCGCGACAACAACAAGGAGTTCCAGCCATGAAATCGTCGCTGCGCTTAGTGGCTTTGGCGGTCACGATTGGGCTGACCAGCGCCTGCTCGATCCTGCCCACGAGCGAGCCTGTGGACCTGTATCGCTTGCCGGTCAACCAGGTCAGCCGCAGCGCGCCGCCACTGGACTGGTCATTGCGCCTGAACAAACCGCTGGCCAGCGAGGTATTGGCCGGGCCACGGATTGCGGTCATGCCGCAGGGCAATGTGGTCAGCAGCTACAAGGGCGCGCGCTGGAGCGATCCGGCCCCGATGCTGCTGCGCAACCGGCTGCTCGACGGCTTTCAGCGCGACGGCCAGGTGCAGCGCCTGAGCGCCGACGATAGCAATTTGCAGGCTGACTACGAGCTGGCTGGCGAGTTGCAGGCGTTCCAGAGCGAATACCGCGCGGACGGCACCGTGGAAGTGGTGATCCGCTATGACGCACGGCTGGTGCAAGGCCGCACTCAGCGTATCCTCGCCAGCAAGCGCTTCGAAGTCCGCCAGCCGCTGGCAGACAAGCAAGTAGCCGGGGTAGTGGCCGGGTTTGGCCAAGCGTGCGACCTACTCACCGGGCAGGTGGTCGACTGGGCGATTGCCCAGGCAGGCAGCAGCACAACCCGCTAGTGTTTACCCGTTGATGCGATGCAGGCCTGCAGATCGTTCAGGCAAAGAACCAGTAACACACGCAGATGGCTGCCACTACACCAGAGAACTCGGCCAGCAGCGCACACCCCACCGCATGCCGCACGCGCTGGATGCCCACCGCGCCGAAATACACCGCCAGCACATAGAAAGTGGTCTCGGTACTGCCCTGGATGGTTGCCGCCACCAGGGCAGGGAAGCTGTCCACCCCTTGGCTCTGCATGGTCTCGATCAGCATTGCCCGCGCCGCGCTCCCGGAGAACGGCTTGACCAACGCTGTCGGCAGGCCTTCGACGAAGCGCGTGTCCAGGCCCAGCCAGTTGACCGCATGGCGAATACCGTCCAACGCCAATTCCAGCGCGCCCGAGGCTCTCAGCACGCCCACAGCCACCAGCATGGCCACCAGGTAGGGCAGCAGGTTCTTGGCGACGTCAAAGCCCTCTTTGGCGCCCTCGACAAAGGCTTCGTATACCTTCACCTGCCGCAACGCACCGATCACCACGAACAGCAGGATCACGCCAAACAGCGTCAAGTTACCCAGGATCGACGACAAGCTGGCCAGTGCCGCTGCCGACAATGTGCCCAGGAAGGCCATGAAGCCACCCAGCAGCAGCGCACCGGGGATGAAGTAGGCAAGTACGACCGGGTCCCACAAACGCAGGCGTTGCATGACGGCCACCGACAACAGCCCGACCAGGGTCGAGACACTGGTGGCCAGTAGGATCGGCAGGAACACCATGGTCGGGTCGGGCGCGCCTTGCTGGGCGCGGTACATGAAGATGGTCACAGGCAGCAGGGTCAACGAAGAGGCGTTGAGCACCAGGAACAGGATCTGCGCGTTGCTCGCCGTGGTGCTGCTGGGGTTCAGCTCCTGCAACGCGCGCATGGCTTTGAGGCCAATCGGTGTGGCGGCGTTGTCCAGCCCCAGGCCGTTGGCCGCGAAGTTCATGGTGATCAGGCCCAGTGCCGGGTGGCCGGGTGGTACTTCCGGCATCAAGCGCGCAAACAACGGGCCCAGTACCTTGGCCAGCCATTCGACGATGCCGGCCTTTTCGGCAATTTTGAGAAAGCCCAGCCACAGGGTCAGAGTGCCAAACAGCAGCACCATCACCTCGACCGAGAGCTTGGCCATGGCAAAGATGCTCTCGACCATGGCCGCAAAAATGCCCGCGTTGCCGCCTATCAGCCATTGGGCCAGGGCGGACACTGCCGCCACCAGGAAAAAGCCGAGCCAAAGGCCATTGAGCATCCGTGTGTTCCCCCAGAAAAGTGCCCGAATGATAGCGTATCGGGGCGCAAGGCTGCAGACCGCGGCCGCGCAACATCACAGACAACAAAAAGCCCCGACGGGTCGGGGCTTTTTGTACAGCGGGGTATGAACTCAGCGCTTGGCCGCTTCGCCAACCACCGCAGTTTGCTGTTTGTCAGCCATGAGCGAGGCGTAGTACTGCTCGCCCTTGGCCGCATCGTACATGCCTTCCCAGCGCGAGATGACCAATGCCGCCAGGGCGTTGCCGATCACGTTCAGCGCGGTGCGGGCCATGTCCATGATGCGGTCGACGCCGGCGATGAAGGCCAGGCCTTCCAGCGGAATGCCCACGCTGCCGAGGGTGGCCAGCAGTACCACGAACGAAACGCCTGGCACACCAGCAATACCTTTGGACGTGACCATCAGGGTCAGCACCAGCAGCAGCTGCTGGCTCCACGACAGGTCGATACCGTACAGCTGGGCAATGAAGATCGCCGCAATGCTCTGGTACAGGGTCGAACCGTCGAGGTTGAAGGAGTAGCCGGTCGGTACCACGAACGAGCAGATCGACTTCGGTGCACCGTACTTCTCCATTTTCTCGATCACCCGTGGCAGCACGGTTTCCGAACTGGAAGTGGAGTAGGCCAGGATCAACTCATCTTTCATGATGCGCATGATCTTGATCACCGAGAAGCCAAACAGGCGAGCCACCAGGCCCAGTACCATGAAGGCGAAGAAGGCAATGGCGAAGTATACCAGCAGCACCAGCTTGGCCAGCGGCAGCAGCGAGCTGAAGCCGAAGTTGGCGACAGTCACGGCGATCAGGGCGAACACACCGATCGGC
This sequence comes from Pseudomonas sp. BJP69, assembly GCF_007633355.1. NCBI lineage: Bacteria > Pseudomonadati > Pseudomonadota > Gammaproteobacteria > Pseudomonadales > Pseudomonadaceae > Pseudomonas > Pseudomonas sp. BJP69. Next base: position 95,265 of record NZ_CP041933.1, on the reverse strand, counting down.
GCGTAGTTCATGATCATGTGGGTGACCTTGAACATGGTTTCCGATACGGCCTGGAAGGTCCGTACCAGCGGGTCGCGCAACTCTGCCTGCAGGCTCGACAGCCCCAGCCCGAACATGACCGAGAAGAAGATGATCGGCAGCATTTCGCCACGCATCAGCGCTGCGAAGATGTTCGACGGGATCAGGTTGAGCAGGGTCTCGATGAAGGCGTGCTCATGCTGCACTTCGGCCGCGGTCGCCTGATACTTGGAGATATCCACGGTACCCAGCGTGCTCATGTCGATACCGGCACCGGGGTGGAACAGGTTTGCCAGCACCAGGCCGACGACGATGGCGATCGTGGTCACCACCTCGAAGTAGATGATGGTCTTCAGGCCAATGCTGCCCAGTTTCTTCGCATCGCCAACCCCGGCGATACCCACGATCAACGACGAAATCACGATCGGGACGACGATCATCTTGATCAGGCGAATGAAGATGTCACCGGCGGGCTGGAGGACGTTACTGATCCACCAGGCCTTTTCTGCACTGAAGTGGTTCAGCAGCGCGCCGATTGCAACACCCAGCACCAGACCGATGACGATCTGCCAGGCGAGGCTCAGTTTTGCCTTCTTCATGTCTTTACCCTTTGTTCTAGTGGTCATGACACCGGGTGGAAACAGGCGTGACAGAGCCCTTGGCCAAGTCACACGCAATAACGGTTTCTGTCCGGCGACGTTATGTAAGGACACCGCAGGCGAGCGACAGGGCGCCCTGGCCAGCGAAAAAGGCGGCAACTATTGCGATGGCAGGGGGGGAAATCTAATGCCGGAAACGCATACCCCATGCAGGTTATGCATACCGTTTTCGACCGACGAGGTAGGTTTGCAAGTCATTGATTTATAACGTTCGGAATCCCGAACAAGACGAGACAGCCATATTCAGGCGGATCTGGCACTCTCAAAAGAAGCGACAAATATGTCGTGTTCGACAATCCGAATGGCCGAAATGCCACTTGTGAGGGAGTCGATGCGGAGGGAAAAAATTTGATGTACGGTCGAGACAAAATGTGTCTCGGGGAAGAAAACGCGCAAGGAAAGAGGCGTTTCCTACGTGGCTCCTCGGAAGTCAGGTCGGCTTGGGTATCCCAGCGATACCGCCGACCTGAAGCTTCCGATTCCGCCGTTCCTGACCCGGCCCAGCGCTGGAGGCACTCCCTGTACCCCTAGGCCACTCCGATCATGTCTCAACCAGAACAGCCCGGCCCCTTGGTCATGTGCAACCCCTCCTCGGGGCGGCGCATCATAGAAGGCTGAACGCTACAAAGGTTCAGCTTCTATTTCGTGTCAGTGGGTGACCACTCACCAGCACTGGCAACCACGGCTCAGTACCAATTCGGGTCACGCTTGAGCTGCTCCTGCAGCATCGACTTCATGCCGTCATCCGGCTTGCCCAGCCAGCGGTACTGCGCATGTCGGGTTGGCGACTTGTCCTTGGGCAAGCCTTCAGGCACCTCCACGAGCATGCCGTAGGCATCATCCTTGTCCCAGCTGAACGCAACGATCAGACGCTTGTAGGTGCACTTGTCCTGGGCCTCGCACAGGGGGCCGACCAAATACTTGTCGCCATCTTCCGTAACAGCAGACATTTGCTGCTCCGAGCTGCCGGTGAGGTTGACCACCCAATCGGGCAGGCGCTCCTCGCCTTTGATCGTGTCCTGCCAGGTTTCCCGGTATTCCGGGTCCGAACCCAGCAGCTGGTTGGCACGGACCTGGCCATCATTGGCAGCCAGTGCCATTGCACTGCTACCCATCAGCAGGGCAGCAGCCAGGGCAGTGTGTAGCTTCCTGCTCATTGTCAACCTCGACCGCGCCCAAAGAAGAAGGAGGCTACAAACAGGACCAGGAAGACAATGAACAGGATCTTCGCAATACCTGTAGCAGCGCCGGCGATACCACCGAAGCCCAGAACGGCAGCGACAATGGCGATGATGAGGAAAGTGATAGCCCAGCTCAGCATGGTGTTTCTCCTTTCTTTTTCAGAACTTCAAACGGTCCGCCTTAGAACACCCAGCGGTCTTGAGGCACGACGTGTTCCAGAGTGGCCGGCGACGCCGCCTTGCCCTGGGAGGGCAACGGGTCCGCCGCCTTGACGAAACTGTTGGCCCGGGTCGACTGGATCTGGCTCAGCAGCGCGGTCTGTGCAGCCACCTGGTCGGCCAGACGCGCTGTTTGCCAGCTGTAGTAGAAGAGGCCGGCAGCCAAGGTCAAAACCAGTGCGATCCCTACCGACACCAGGTGGCGCAGTGACAGGGTGGCGACTTGCGAGTGGTTGACGGACTGGCGATTCATGCCGGCTCCTCCTGCTGTAATTTTTGTTCAAACCTGAACAGGTAATTGCAGCCTGCATGCCAGCCTTATAAATAAATAAAAATCCTTTAAAAACAATAACTTAACCATTTAGCCGCGGGCGTGTCAGGACGTATCCTGCACGATGGCCATGCTGGGGTCGTGCGAATTGCACGATCAGCCTTCGACCTTGGTCGCGACCTTCAGCAGATCGGCATCCACCCCCCGCACGCCAATGATCTGCCGGGCTATTTCCACTGCGATGGTTTTTTGCTCCGCACTGACCACTTCACCGGACAACCGCACCATGCCCTCTTCACTGGCCACTTTAAGGTTCAGCCCATCAAGGTTGCGGCTGTAGCGGTAGCTACTCTGGATCTTGTCGATGATCCAGGGGTCGCTTGGCTGCGGGCCGCTTGGTGTTCCCACAGCGGTTTCCCGCGCTTTGGCCATGGCAGCGCTGTCGAGGCTGACAAGATTGTTCACCAGGTGCACGCCATCGGTTGTGCGCGCCACCACGCCCGCCAGCTCCTTGGCCTCGGCGCTGTCGACTTTACCCCGCAAGGTCACCACGCCCTCGCTGCTTTGCACTTCGATTGCAGCCTTCTCGGTGGTACGGCTCCACAGCAACCGCGCACGGATCACCGCTGCCAGGGTGGCGTCCTCCAGGCGCTGGGCATAGGCCCGCAGCTCGAGCGGGCGCTCGACCAGTTCAGCGTTGACCTGCAGCTGGTTATCGACCTGCTCGACACCTCGGGTAGCCAAGGCCACGTCTTCGGCCAACCGGCGCTCCACCTCGTTTTCTACCTCGCCGGAAAGCCGCGCCTGTTTGCCGTCTACCTCGACTTTGATACGGAACGGGTTGAGCATGCGGTTCAGCGACAACGCCGTTTGCAGCGCCCCTTCAAGCCGGGCGTCATGCACGGGGTCCGCGAGAGCGGGGGTGAACACGGGAAGCAAAGCGGCTGCTAACACAGCGCTGCGTAGGGCAAAGGTCATGGCGTTACCTCCTTCTGTAGGCAAAAGCTGAAAATCATCGCAACCAATGTGCCACCCTATGCCTCTAAGCAAAGCACCGGGAAATGGGGCCTGAAGGCGTCGTTTAGCCATTGGCTAGCATGCAAAGGACAGAATCCTTCAGAATTGACCATGCAACTTGCCCGATTTTTCCCACACTAAATAAAGATCTACCCTTAAGGAGCGCAGGAAATGGAATCAGCCCAGGACAACCAAGGCCGCATTCTGCTGGTGGATGACGAGTCCGCGATCCTGCGCACTTTCCGCTATTGCCTGGAGGACGAGGGCTACAGCGTGGCCACCGCCAATAGCGCCGCCCAGGCAGAGAGCCTGCTGCAGCGCCAGGTGTTCGACCTGTGCTTCCTGGATTTGCGCCTGGGTGAGGACAACGGGCTTGATGTACTGGCGCAGATGCGCATTCAGGCGCCCTGGATGCGCGTGGTGATCGTTACCGCGCACTCGGCAATCGACACGGCAGTGGACGCCATCCAGGCGGGTGCCGCCGACTATCTGGTCAAGCCCTGCAGCCCAGACCAACTGCGCCTGGCCACCGCCAAGCAACTGGAAGTGCGGCAACTCTCGGCCCGCCTCGAAGCGCTGGAGGGTGAAGTGCGCAAACCCAAGGACGGCCTCGACTCACACAGCCCGGCTATGATGGCCGTGCTGGAAACCGCCCGCCAGGTCGCTACCACTGACGCCAACATCCTCATCCTCGGCGAGTCCGGCACCGGTAAAGGCGAGCTGGCCCGCGCCATTCATGGCTGGAGCAAGCGTGCACGCAAAGCCTGTGTGACCATCAACTGCCCGTCGCTGAATGCGGAGCTGATGGAGAGCGAGCTGTTCGGCCATACCCGCGGCGCCTTCACCGGCGCCAGTGAAAGCACGCTTGGGCGGGTGAGCCAGGCTGATGGCGGCACGCTGTTCCTCGACGAGATCGGCGACTTCCCACTGACCTTGCAGCCCAAGCTGCTGCGTTTCATTCAGGACAAGGAATACGAGCGCGTGGGTGACCCGGTTACCCGCCGGGCGGACGTGCGCATCCTGGCTGCCACCAACCTCAACCTAGAAGAGATGGTGCGCGAAAGCCGATTCCGCGAAGACCTGCTCTACCGCCTGAACGTCATCACCCTGCACCTGCCGCCCCTGCGCGAGCGCAGCGAGGACATTCTGACCCTCGCCGACCGCTTCCTCGCCCGCTTCGTCAAGGAGTACTCGCGGCCAGCACGCGGCTTCAGTGAAGAAGCCCGCGCGGCGCTGCTCAACTACCGCTGGCCCGGCAACATTCGCGAATTGCGCAACGTAGTGGAAAGAGCCAGCATCATATGCCCGCAAGAGCGGGTAGAAATCAGCCACCTGGGCATGGGTGAGCAGCCGGCTGGCAACGCCCCACGCGTTGGCGCCGCGCTTAGCCTCGACGAGTTGGAGCGTGCGCACATCGGTGCCGTACTGGCCGCCAGCGACACCCTGGACCAGGCCGCGAAGACCTTGGGCATCGACGCCTCCACCCTGTACCGCAAACGCAAGCAATACAACTTATGAAATGGCCACCCATGAAGCTGCGCACGCGGCTTTTCCTCAGTATCTCGGCACTGGTCACCGTGGCGCTGCTCGGTCTGCTGCTGGGCCTGGTCAGTGTTCTGCAGATGGCCACGATGCAACAGCAACTGGTGCGCGACACCACCCACTCATTGGAGGTGGGGCTCAAGCTGCGGCAGAACCTTGGCGAGCAGTTGAACCTGATTCTGGATGACGACACCGCCCCGGAAAACCTGCGATCGCTGCAGGACAACTTCCAGTCCCTTCTGGCCAAGGGGCTGGAGCAAGGCGGCGAGCGCACCGGTTTCAGCAAAGCCAACAGCAACTATCAGGCCTTCCTCCAGGCTTACCGCGACAGCCCGGCCCCTGCCCGCAGCATGGGTGTGGACCAGCCGCTGGGCGCCGCATTCAATCAGGTCCGCACCGACCTGATCGACTCCCACAGGCAGGCCCTGGACCTGATTACCCGCAGCGAGGAGCGCAGCCGTGACCGCGCCTTGCTGGTCAGCGGTGTGCTGGGCTTGATGGGCCTGGTGGTGCTGGTACTCGGCTTTATCAGTGCGCACAACATCGCGCGGCGCTTCGGCCAGCCGATCGAGGCGCTGGCCACGGCCGCCGACCAGTTGGGCAAGGGCAATTTCGATGTCACCCTGCCAGTCACCCAGGCGGCCGAACTCAACCAGCTCACCCGCCGCTTCGGCTTGATGGCCGATGCCTTGCGCAAGCACCAGGCCACCAACGTCGACGAGCTGCTGGCCGGCCAGCAACGCTTGCAGGCGGTGCTGGACAGCATCGACGATGGCCTGTTGATCATCGACCGCCAGGGCCGGCTGGAACACCTCAACCCGGTAGCCCAGCGCCAGCTGGGCTGGAATGACAGCCGGGTAGGCAGCAGCCTTGCCGAAGCGTTGCAACGGCCAGAGCTGGAACAGCAGCTGCGCCAAGTGCTGCGGGGCGGCAGCCTGGACCGGCCACCAGACGACCTGAACATGGAGGTGGATGAAGAATCGCGCCTGCTTACCTACAGCCTGACCCCGGTCAGCCACCCGCAGGGGCCGATTCTTGGCGCAGTGATGGTGCTGCACGACGTAACCGAGCAGCGCGCCTTCGAACGTGTGCGCAGTGAATTCGTGCTGCGCGCCTCCCATGAGTTGCGTACGCCCGTTACCGGCATGCACATGGCCTTCGGCCTGTTGCGCGAGCGCGTCAAGTTCCCGCCAGAAGCGCGGGAGAATGACTTGCTGGAAACCATCGGCGAAGAAATGCAGCGCCTTACCCAACTGATCAACGACCTGCTCAACTTCTCGCGCTATCAAAGCGGGCTACAGAAACTGGAGCTGGCTCCCTGTGCCATCGACGAGCTGGTGGAGCGGGCACAACTGCGGGTTGCCGACCAGGCTGCGCACAAGCAGATCGAGTTGGTGAGCGACCTGGAGCAGCCAATGCCGCGCATCCAGGCCGACCCCGCGCAACTCGATCGGGTGCTGGACAACCTGCTGCACAACGCCATCCGCCATACCCCCAAGGGCGGGCGCATCCGCTTGCACGCCCGCCGCCATGCGGAGCGGGTGATCATCAGTGTCGAGGATAACGGCGAAGGCATCGCCTACGGCCAGCAAGGGCGCATTTTCGAGCCCTTCGTGCAGGTTGGCCGCAAAAAAGGTGGAGCGGGGCTGGGCCTGGCGCTGTGCAAGGAGATCGTGCAACTGCATGGCGGGCGCATGGGTGTGTTTTCGCGGCCGGGGCAGGGCACGCAGTTCTATATGGCATTGCCAGTCTGACGCACGCGTGGCTACACCCTACGCGGGTCGTCGCGGCTGATGCCCGCGTGTGACCATCTGGGCAAACTGCCTGGCCGTCAACGGCCGGGCAAATAGCCAGCCCTGGCCGTAGTTGACCCCTTCACCGCTCAACAGCGCCGCTTGGTCCTCACTCTCGATACCTTCGGCAATCACCCGCAGGTGGAGGTCGTGGGCCATGCGAATGATGTGTGGGGCAACGCCACTGCTGGCGGCATCATGGCCAAGAGCGTCTATGAACGCCTTGTCGATCTTCAGGCAGTCCACCGGCAACGTCTGCAGGTAAGCCAGGCTGCAATAGCCAGTACCAAAATCGTCGATCAGCACCTGATGCCCTGCGGCGCGCAGTGCCTGCAGATTTTCGCGGGCCACTACCACGTCGATCAAACCCCGCTCGGTCACCTCGAAGGCAATCTGGCTGGGCGCCACCCGGTGCAACGCCAGCAGGCGCGCCGATACTCGGCCGATGCGCGGCTCCATCACATCGCAAGCCGCCAGGTTGATCGAGATATAAAGGTTGGGGTGCGAACGCAGCAACGGCCCAAGTTGTTCAAGCACACGTTGCAGCACGAAGTCCGTGATCTGGCGGATCTGCCCGGTGTCTTCCGCCAGCGGTATGAACAGGTCGGGGCTGGTCAAGGTACCGTCCGGGCGGCGCCAGCGCACCAGCGCCTCGGCGCCCACGCAACGCCGGCTGCCAAGCTCGATGATCGGTTGGTAGAGCACCTGCAGCTCGCCACGGCGCAGCGCACCCTGCAGCTCTGAGCTCATCGAGCGCCGCTGCAAGATCAGCTGCAACACCAGCCAGCCGATGAAGCAGGCGGCCAATACGCTACCCGGGAACAACAGCCAGAGCATGCCGTTCATGCGCAGGGGCAAGCTGACACGCGGGGCGATCAGCACCAGCTGGTAGTCAGGCGACTTGGTTGGCATGCGGTAGATCAGGCGGTCACTGAGTTCGAGCAGCGACTTGTGGCTATTCGACCAGGCCGAGGGCGGCGGCCATACCGGTGGCGGGCCCAGGACCGGAATGGCGCGGGCACCGTTGTCGAGTACTACCACCAGGCTGCCACCCGGTGGCAGGTCGACCACATCGGTCAGGTGCCCACGTGAGGTCGAGACCAGGAACCTGCCCCGGCCGAGCATCAGCGCGGCGAGGTTCTCGTTCGGCTCGGTGGTGGTGTTGAGCCAGTAGCTGTAGACCGGCCCCTTGATGTCCGGCGGCCGCAAGGGCACGAACGCGCGCTCGTTACCCCGGTTCGAGCAGGCGACATTGCCGTCCACGTAGGCCGCTTCGTAAATGAAGCGCGAACTCAAGCCCACCTGCTGCAAGGCCGCCAACATGGCCGGGCTGCATCCACGCAGCGGCTGTGCCTGCAACAGGTCGACACCCTCGCGCAGCTGGCCGAATACCTGCTCCAGGCGCTCGAGAAAACGCTCGCCCTGGGCGTTCATCTGCTCGGTTTCGCTCTGTTTCAGCTGCTGCAGGGCGATGCCGATGCTGGCAGAAAGCAACAGGGCGGCGCTGGCCAGTGCTGCCAGCGTGGCGAGCATCCAGGGACGGTAGAAAATTTGACGCAGCAAGCCAATGGCAGACGACATGGACGGCATCCAGTTGATAACTAAGGTATAGCAACTGAATCAATAATCACCTGCGCCGTTTAGCGCTTCGCTTGCCCATGCCAGGCCCCGGCCAGCACGGGCAACGCCCCTGTCACCGCGCGCGGCCTGGTGACAGTCAACGGGTCCGGTTGAGCACCTGCAGCATGGCCGCCGTCTGCGCATCGGGCATGCCGTCGAAACGTTGCGGGCGGAAGCGCATCTGGAAGGCAGCGATGACATGCCGGGTGGCTACATCGAGCACGCCTGTTTGCTCGATCTGATAACCAAACCGCGCCAGCTCCTGCTGATACCAGCCAACGCTGGGCGGGTTGACGTTGAAGTAAGCTTGTTGCTGCGCCACGGCGTTGGCATCTGGCCAGACCCCCAACCCAGCATCGGCCAGGCGTTTCCACGGGAACAAAGGGCCCGGGTCAAGCTTGCGCAATGGGGCGATATCGCTGTGGCCAATGATATGCCGGGGCTCGATATTGTTACGTTTGACGATGTCCTTGAGCAACGCGATCAGCGCCTGGATCTGCGCCTCGCTATAGGGGTACCAGACCCGCCCGTTGGGTGTATCGGCAAAGCCTGGGTTGACGATTTCGATGCCGATGGACGACGAATTCAGCCATGTGCGCCCCTGCCACTGGCTGTCACCGGCATGCCAGGCGCGACGGCTCTCGTCCACCAACTGGTACACCGTCGCCGGGCCATCACCAATCAGGTAATGGCTACTGACCTCACCGTGGGTGAGCAATGCCAGCGAGCGTTCCAGCGAGGCATTGGTGTAATGCAAAACAACGAACTGGATACGGTTGTCCTGGTTCGCCGAAGGGTGGCTGCGGTCGATGCGCAGGCCCGTGGAGCAACCGGCGACGGTGAACAGCAGAAAGGTGATCAGGGTTTTTTTCAGCGTGGAAAGCACGTCGGAGGCCTCGGCGTAAGAGCGCTACAGTATAACGTGCTCGCCAGCAGCAATGTTTGCCGCGAGTCAGCGGCTGCCCATCAGTTTTGTTCCACGCGATTGCGCCCGAGTTCCTTGGCCCGATACAACGCGGTGTCGGCGCGCTTGAGCACCTGGTCTGCGCGCTCGCCAGCGCGGAACGCCGCCAACCCGATGGAGGTGGTGATCACCACCCGTTCACCCTTGAAGTGGAACGGGCAGGCTTCGATGGTCGCCCGCAGCAGTTCAGCGGCTTGCGCAGCCGCCGGCGGGGCCGTCTGCGGCAGCAACAGGACAAACTCTTCGCCACCGAACCGGGCTATGAAGTCACGGCCGCGCAAGCACTTGCGCAACTGGTCGGCAACGATCTTCAGCACTTTGTCCCCGGCCAGGTGCCCATAGCTGTCATTGATGCGCTTGAAATGGTCCAGGTCGAGGATCGCCATTGCCAGATGGCCGCCCTGGGCCTGCCATTCGAGCATTTCCCGTTCCACCCGCTCGCTCCAGGCCGCCCGGTTGGGCAGACCGGTGAGCGGGTCGAGCAGGGCCTTTTGCCGCTGCTCTTCCAGGTGTTCACGGTAACCGAGTGCCTCGTGCTCCATGCTTGCCACACGCTCCGACAACCCCTGCAGGCGGTTGGCCAGTTCCTGCTCGCGGCGATCACGCTCGTGCTTGTGCTCGTCCATGGTCACCAACAAGCCTTCCAGGCGGTTCTCCAGGATGTGCTTGAGGCTGTCGACATCGGCGGCACCTTGCACGCTGCTCTGCAACCCGTCTACGTGCTCGCGCAACTGGGTGTCCAGCGCGCGGGCGGCACTGCTGTTGTCGGCATGGCCGGCGCTGGCTTCATGCAGATGGCTCTGGAACCCTTCCAGGCGCTCGTTGAGCTGCTGCAAGTAGGTTTCAAATTCATGCTGGCCACTGTCGGTGATCGCCAGCATCAGCACTGCAAGGTCATCCAGTACCGGGATCAGCTCATACCAGTTCAGGCCGCGGGCCACCCGCGCACGCATTTCCAAAGCCTGGGCCTTGTGCCGCTCGGGCAGGCTGAGGTCGTCGAGCAGGCCAAGCAAGGTTTGCTCGATGTGTGCAGCGACCTGACTGTACGGCGGTTCCACCGCATCGGGGAGGGCATAAGGGCCGTCTTCGCCGAACGTTGGTTCAAGCTCCGCTAAGGGTGCAGGCGCCGGCAGCGGCTGGCTGACCCCGTGTTCGGCGGCCGGCCCTTCACCTGGCTGCGGCACTGGCGATGCGGGTACTTCGGCCGCTTCGATCAGCGCCGGGCCAGCTGCATCTGGCGCTGGCTCGGGCGCTGCGGGCAGCTCGGCGGCCGGTGCAGCAGGTGCTGGCAACGGTTGCAACGCATCGATATCAACATGCGCGCCGGCGTCGGGGCTGGGTGGCGCTGCGTGCGGTGGAGCCTGGGCACCCGGCACCGCTTCGGGCACAAGCGCCGGCTCCGCTTGGGCATCGTCATCGCGGCTGCCGAACAACCGCTGCAGAAAACCAGGGCGGGTTTCTTCACCCGGCTTGCCCAGGGCGGCCAGCGCACGCCCCTGCAAACCGCTCAGCTCACCCAGCAATGGCGGCAGGTCGCGTGACTGGGTAACGCCCCCATCGAGCTTCTTCGCCAGCTTTTTCAGCGGCCGGGCAATATCACCAGGCAGCGGCAGGTTCTGTAATTGGCCCACCAGTGCAGCCAGGGCATCGCCAACCTGGTTCATGCGGTTTTCGCGGCGCTGTTCAGAATCCAGCACCGCCTTCTCCAGGCGCGGAATCAGCCCGGCAAGGCCAGCATCCATGTTGTCGCTGCGAATGACCTCGCGCATCTCTTTCATGCACGCGTCGACCACCTTGTCACTGCCTTCGGCAGCCAGGGTACTGCGTACCAGGCCACGGCGCAGCAAGTCGAGACGGGCGTCCCAACGACGTTCGAGCTTTTCTTGCTGCTCGATGGCTTTGAGGTATTTTTCTTTCCAGCGCTCGGCTTCTTCGGTCATGCCTGGATCCGCGACGGGTGATACATCTGGGGCTGTCTGATTACACGCTGTCGGCGCGCACGCCCAACACTTGAGGGCGTGCGACGCCTTGGCTGATTCAGCTCAAGGCCGGCAGCGTATCCACAGTCAATGCATCAGGCAATCGGATCTCTACCGCCACCGGAAGGTGGTCGGAAATAGGCTGGGCCAACACCTCGACACGCTCCAGTGTAAGGCTGGAACTGAGCAGAATGTGGTCCAGGCAACGCTGGGGTCGCCAACTGGGGAAGGTAGCTTCGACCTGCGGGGCCACCAGGCCCAGGTCACGCAGGGGCGAGTGCTCGAGCAGGTCGGTGGCGTGGGTGTTCATGTCGCCCATCAGCACCTGGTGGCGGTAGCCGCCAATCAGCTCGCGGATATAGCCCAATTGCAGGGCGCGGGTCTTGGCGCCGAGGGCCAGGTGCATCATCACCACGATCAGCGCATCCTCGCCTTCGCCGAACCGCACCAGAATTGCCCCGCGCCCGGCGGGGCCTGGTAACGGGTGGTCTTCGAGCAATTGCGGCTTCAGGCGGCTGAGCACGCCGTTGCTGTGCTGGGCAAAACGCCCAAGGTTGCGGTTGAGCTGTTGGTACCAGTAGGGGAAGGCACCCAGCTGCGCCAGATGCTCGACCTGGTTCACGAACCCGGAACGCAGGCTGCCACCATCGGCCTCCTGCAGGGCCACCAGGTCGAAGTCGCTCAACAGCTTGCCGATCTTCTGCAAGTTGCCGGCGCGCCCGTTATGCGGCAGCAGGTGCTGCCAGCTACGGGTCAGGTAATGTCGATAACGTTCGGTGCTGATGCCGACCTGAATGTTGAAGCTGAGCAGCCGTAGGCGACCATCGTCCGGCAGGCCGGGTGCCTGCAGGTGATGCTCGTTGACCTGCGGCTGGTGCAGGCCAATGCCACGCGTAGCTCTGAAGCGGGGCATGGGATACGCCGCTTACTTAGCGGCGCGCTCCTTGGCGATCAGTTGGTCGGCGACATTCAGCACGCCTTCGGGCCCACCTGCGGTACCCAGGTCGAAGCGGTACTTGCCGTCGACGACCATGCTCGGTACGCCAGTGATTTCGTACTTCTTAGCCAGCTCCTTGGCCTGCTTGATCTGGCCCTGGATGGCGAACGAGTTGAAGGTGGAGAGGAACTTGTCCTTGTCCACGCCCTGGGTGGCGAGGAAGTCGGCCATGTCTTGCGGGTCAGTCAGGCGCTTGCGCTGGTTCTGGATAGCATCGAACACCGCAGCGTGCACCTTTTGCTCAACGCCCATGGCTTGGAGCGTCAGGAACATTTGGCCGTGGGCATCCCATGGGCCACCGAACATGGCCGGTACGCGCTTGAAGTTGACATCCTCGGGCAGTTTTTCGACCCAAGGGTTGAGCGTCGGCTCGAAATGGTAGCAGTGAGGGCAGCCGTACCAGAACAGCTCAACCACTTCGATCTTGCCAGGCACGGAAACCGGAACAGGGTTGCTCAGCTCGATATATTCCTTGCCGGCAGTGGCAGGCTCTGCGGCCTGCACCGCTGTCATACCGAATACGCTGGCGGCGACCAGCGCAGCGCTGAGAATCAGTTTACGCATGCTTTACTCCTGAGCAATCATGGGTCGCCACTACGCGACCTGCCTTGAGACAGGCCGGGAAGGGCTTGAGTTCTGTAGTGTACCGGCTACGCACTGAAAAAAGGGTAGCCCAGCCACCCTTTCATCATTGGCCTGCAACATTAACTGAAAGTTAATGCGAAGCCCCTGAAGGCATGTGCAGCACCTGCCGGACCGCGCCGCCAGTCAGTGCAGGCCCTGGATATAGCTGGCCAATGCCTCGATATCGTGGTTGCTCAGCTTGCCGGCAATGGTGCGCATGGTCATGGCATCGCCGTCGTTGGTGCGGTTGCCTTCACGGAAGTCGGTCAACTGCTTGGTCACGTACTGGGCATGCTGCCCACTCAAATGCGGGAAACCGGCCAGGGCGATACCCGCGCCATTGGGCGAGTGGCAGCCGGTGCAGGCGGGCATGCCTTTTTCCAGGTCGCCGCCGTTGAACAGCGCGCGGCCGCGCTCGACCAGTTTGGGGTCGGCAGCACCCACGCTGCCTTTCTGGCTGGCGAAGTAGGCGGCGATATCGGCCAGGTCCTGGTCATTGAAAGCAGCCAGCATGCCGGTCATTTCCAGCACGGTACGTTTGCCCGACTTGATGTCGTGCAGTTGTTTTTCCAGGTAGCGCTGGCCCTGGCCAGCCAGTTTCGGGAAGTTGGGTGCCAGGCTGTTGCCGTCGGGGTTGTGGCAGGCGCCACAGACGGCCGTCTTGGCCTGGCCGGCAGCGGCATCGCCTTTGATAGGTTGCGCAGCAGTGGCCGCACCTGCGACACCCAGGGTCAACAGCAGACTCACGACTAGTTTGTTCATCAGCTAATCCAACACGGCTAAGGGTGAAATGTTATGTATCGGGACTGCCACTCATCCAAAGGATGACCAAACGGTAGTCCTCGGCACTGCAGTCCATGCACAATCCACGCGGCGGCATAGCCTTGAAACCCTGGGTCACATGCCGGACGAGTACATCCATACCTTGCGCCAGCCTTGGCTCCCAGGCTGCCCGGTCACCCTGCCTGGGTGCCTGGGGCAATTGCCCGGTGTGGCAAGCCGCACACGTGCGGTTGTACAACACCTCGGCATCCTGTGTAGCCTGTGCGCTGAAATACGGCAGGAACATACCGACAGCTAGCAGCCATTTCGCCAGGCGAAACGACCTGACAGGGTTGGGGGACGCGCTGCGTTCTGATGCGCAAGCTATAGTTCGGCACCCCATGCCCGTTCCCCTTCGCTGGGAGAATGGGCACACAAAAACTGGGGCATTATATACTTCTGTCAGCCAAACGGAAACGACACCGCTTGCCGGCCTAGGCTTTGGCAACACCCACATCGGATATCCCATGCAAGTCAAGAACCCCATCCTCGGCCTCTGCCAGAAAGCCAAATTCGCCCTCAGCGCAGCCAAGGTCGAACAATGCCCGGACGATCAGGGCTACGAGGTGGCCTTTGCGGGCCGTTCCAACGCCGGCAAATCCAGCGCCCTCAACACCCTGACTCACGCCAGCCTGGCGCGCACCTCGAAAACCCCCGGGCGCACCCAGCTGTTGAATTTCTTCAGTCTGGACGATGAACGGCGTTTGGTCGACCTGCCAGGTTACGGTTATGCCAAGGTGCCGATTCCGCTCAAGCAGCACTGGCAGAAGCACCTGGAAGCTTATTTGGGCAGCCGTGAGTGCCTGCGCGGCATCATCCTGATGATGGACGTGCGCCACCCCATGACCGATTTCGACAAGATGATGCTCGACTGGGCCAAGGCCAGCGGCATGCCGATGCACATCCTGCTGACCAAGGCCGACAAGCTGACCCACGGCGCGGGCAAGAACACCTTGTTGAAGGTGCAATCGGAAATTCGCAAGGGCTGGGGCGACGGTGTCACCATCCAGCTGTTCTCGGCGCCCAAGCGCCTGGGCGTCGAAGAGGCCTATCGGGTGCTGGCGGGCTGGATGGAGCTGGAAGACAAGCCAGTGGCCTGAGGCCTGCAGCGCGGAGCATGGCCTGGGCTTCGCCCAGGCTCAGGCCAAATTGCGGGCAAAAAAAACCCCGGACTTCGTATGGGGAGGGGGAAGTTCGGGGTCCAAGTCCGGACCGCTAGGGCGGGGTCCAGATATCTGCCAACACTTAACACAACATAGGAGCATCGAAAGGCTTCACCAGCCATTCAGTTACTCTGAGTTCCGCTTCACTGGTTTAGTTCCGAAGCCCTGAAAACTATTTGCGATAGTTTCATGAAAGCCCAGCCCCGCGCGCGCCAGCGCTGCCAGGATCCGCGTCACCACGTCGCAGATCCTACACAGCTTTTACGGCTCAATCAGTGAGCTTCGTCCCAGTTCGCACCAATTCCTGCTTCTACCAGCAGCGGCACATCCAGCTGCGCCGCCTTGCTCATGTGCTGGCGAATTTCATCTTTGACCTGTTCAACCAGGTCCTCGCGCACCTCAAGCACCAGTTCGTCGTGAACCTGCAGGATCACCCGCGCGTCCAGGCCGCTCTCGCTCAGCCAGTTATCCACGTTGACCATGGCGCGCTTGATGATGTCGGCGGCGGTACCCTGCATGGGCGCGTTGATGGCCGTACGCTCGGCGCCTTTGCGCAGGGCCGGGTTCTTGGCGTTGATGTCTGGCAGGTAGAGGCGGCGGCCAAACAGGGTTTCGACGAAACCTTGCTCGGCAGCCTGGGTACGGGTGCGCTCCATGTAGGCCAGCACCCCGGGGTAGCGGGCGAAGTAGCGGTCGATATAGTCCTGCGACTGCTTGCGGTCGACGCCGATCTGCTTGGCCAGGCCAAATGCGCTCATGCCGTAGATCAGGCCGAAGTTGATGGCCTTGGCTTTGCGACGCTGATCGACGGTGACGTTTTCCAGGGCTACACCAAAGACCTCCGCCGCCGTGGCACGGTGCACGTCCAGGTCATTGCGGAAGGCGTGCAGCAAGCCTTCGTCCTTGGCCAGGTGGGCCATGATGCGCAACTCGATCTGCGAGTAGTCGGCCGCCAGCAGCTTGTAGCCTGGGCTGGCGATGAACGCCTGGCGGATTCGGCGGCCCTCGGCGGTACGGATCGGGATGTTCTGCAGGTTCGGGTCGCTGGACGACAGCCGGCCAGTCGCCGCCACCGCTTGCTGGTAAGAGGTGTGAATACGCCCGGTACGCGGGTTGATCTGCCCCGGCAGCTTGTCGGTGTAAGTGCTCTTGAGCTTGCTCAGGCTGCGGTACTGCATCAGCACTTCAGGCAGTGGGTAACCCAGCTCCGCCAGCTCGTCGAGCACCGCTTCGGCGGTAGACGGCTGGCCTTTGGCGGTCTTGCTCAGCACCGGCATGCCCAGCTTGTCGTACAGGATCGCCCCCAGTTGCTTGGGCGAGCCCAGGTTGAACTCCTCGCCCGCCAGCTCGTAGGCGCGCCGTTCCAGTTCGGCCATTTTCTCACCCAGCTCACCGCTCTGGACGTGCAGCAGGGCTGCATCGACCAGTGCGCCCTGTCGTTCGATCTTGGCCAGTACCGGCACCAGCGGCATCTCGATGTCCATCAGCACCGGCTGCAGGCTTGGGGTCTGGGCCAGGCGGGCCTGCAACGCGTGGTGCAGGCGCAGGGTGATGTCGGCGTCTTCGGCAGCATAGGGGCCGGCCTTGTCCAGGTCGATCTGGTTGAACGTCAGCTGCTTGGCGCCCTTGCCGGCGATATCCTCGAAGGCGATGGTAGTGTGGTCCAGGTACCTTTGCGCCAGGCTGTCCATGTCATGCCGGGTGGCCGTGGAGTTCAGCACGTAGGACTCGAGCATGGTGTCATAGGCAACACCGCGCATGGCGATGGCGGGCGAGCCGTTGGCGAGGATGTTGATATCGTATTTGGCATTCTGCCCGACCTTGGCCTTGGCCGGGTCTTCCAGCAGGGGCTTCAAGGCCAGCAGCACGGCGTCGCGGTCCAGCTGGGCCGGCGCGCCCTCGTAGTCGTGGGCCAGCGGAACGTAGGCCGCTTCATGGGGCGCCACCGCGAACGACAGGCCGACCAATTGGGCCTTCTGGGCGTCCAGGCCGGTGGTTTCGGTGTCGAACGCGAACAGCGGCGCCTGGCGCAGCTTCTCCAGCCAGGCATCGAAGCGTGCCTGGTCGAGGATGGTTTCGTACTTCGGCTCGACCTTGGCCACCGGCTCCGCGACCGGCGCAACGTCATCACCCACCCTGGCAGCCTCCCGCTGCACGTCGGCAACCCAGCTCTTGAACTCCATCTCGGTGTACAGCGCCAGCAGCGCATCGCGGTCAGGCTCGCCGCATACCAGCGCCTCGATCTCGAGATCCAGCGGCACGTCGACCTTGATGGTAGCCAGTTCATACGACAGGAACGCCGCGTCGCGGTGCTCTTCCAGCTTGGCCGGCAGGGTCTTGGCACCGCGAATGGCCAGTGCCGGCACCTTGTCGAGGTTGGCGTACAGGTCGCTGAGGCCGCCACCAATACCGGTCAGCAGGCCCACGGCGGTTTTCTCGCCCACACCGGGCACACCGGGGATGTTGTCGACCTTGTCGCCCATCAGGGCCAGGAAGTCGATGATGTGCTCCGGGCCGACGCCAAACTTCTCATGCACGCCCGCCACGTCCAGCACGCTACCGGTCATGGTGTTGACCAAGGTAATGTGGCCATCCACCAGCTGCGCCATGTCCTTGTCACCGGTCGAGATGATGACCGGGCGGCCCAACGCGGCGCTGCTGCGCGCCAAGGTGCCGATCACGTCGTCGGCCTCGACCCCTTCGACGCACAACAGCGGGTAGCCAAGGGCCTTGACGCTGGCGTGCAGCGGCTCGATCTGCACCCGCAGGTCGTCGGGCATGCTCGGCCGGTTGGCCTTGTATTCGGCGAACATGGCGTCACGGAACGTGCCACCCTTGGCGTCGAACACCACGGCAAAGAGGCTGTCGGGGTATTGCTTGCGCAGGCTCTTGAGCATGTTCAGCACACCCTTCACCGCACCGGTCGGCATGCCCTTGGACGTGGTCAGCGGCGGCAGCGCGTGAAAGGCGCGGTACAGGTAGGAGGAACCGTCCACCAGGACGAGGGGCGCTTGGCTCATGAGCAGAATCAACCTTTTCGACGGGTCCGGCGCTAGAATAGCCAGAATCATTGACGACAAAGGGACTAGGTTATCATGCGTACACTCAATCGCCTGTTACTGCTCGGCCTGTTGGCAACCACGCCGGTCGTCACCCTGGCGGCGGAAGACGCCCCCTCGGCCGATCCCGAGGTGACCATTCGCACGGAAGGCGACAAGACCATCCAGGAATACCGGCAGAACGGCTTCCTGTATGCGATCAAGATCACACCGAAAAACGGCAAGCCTTATTTCCTGGTACGCGCCGATGGCACCGATGCCAACTTCATTCGATCCGACCAGCCGGACATGCTGATTCCGTCCTGGAAGATCTTCGAGTGGTAATCTGACGCGCACCGTTCACATCAACCCGGCACTTCCCGGCGGAAGTGCCCGTATGGGCAATTTTTCATCATGTCAGTCTTCACCCCCGTGACCCGGCCTGAGCTGGAAACCTTTCTGGCACCGTACGCGCTGGGCCGCCTGCTCGACTTCCAGGGCATAGCCGCCGGCACCGAGAACAGCAATTTCTTCGTCAGCCTCGAACAGGGGGAGTTCGTGCTGACGTTGATCGAACGCGGGCCCAGCGAGGACATGCCGTTCTTCATCGAGCTGCTCGACACCCTGCACGCAGCCGACATGCCGGTGCCCTATGCCGTTCGTGACCGCGACGGCAACGGCCTGCGCGAGCTGTGCGGCAAGCCGGCGCTGCTGCAGCCAAGGCTCTCAGGCAAGCACATCAAGGCGCCCAACGCGCAACACTGCGCCCAGGTGGGTGAGCTGCTGGCGCATATACACCTGGCCACCCGTGGCCGCATCATCGAGCGCCGCACCGACCGTGGCCTGGACTGGATGCTGGCTTCAGGCGCCGAGCTGCTGCCACGCCTGACTGCCGAGCAAGCCGCGCTGCTGCAACCGGCCCTGAACGAAATCAGCGCGCACAAGGCGCAGATCCTGGCGCTGCCGCGGGCCAACCTGCATGCCGACCTGTTCCGCGACAACGTGATGTTCGAGGGCACCCACCTGACTGGCGTGATCGACTTCTACAACGCCTGCTCCGGGCCGATGCTGTATGACATCGCCATCACCGTGAACGATTGGTGCCTGGATGAGCAGGGCGCAATCGACATGCCGCGTGCCCAGGCGCTGCTGGCGGCCTATGCCGCACTGCGGCCGTTCACCGCTGCCGAGGCCGAGCTGTGGCCTGAGATGTTGCGGGTAGGCTGCGTGCGCTTCTGGCTGTCGCGGCTGATTGCGGCAGAATCGTTTGCCGGGATGGATGTGATGATCCATGACCCGAGCGAGTTCGAAGTGCGTTTGGCACAGCGCCAGCAGGTGGCTTTGCACCTGCCATTTGCCCTCTAGCCCTTTTCAGCCTCTTCGCGGGCACCTGTGGGAGCGGGCGTGCCCGCGAAGAGGCCGGAACAGGCTTACAACTGCTCCAGGCACCCAGCCAAGTCGCCACCCAGCTTCTCCAGCAAGCGCTCATAGCCCTTGCCATCCACCGGGTCAGTACCACCCAGTGCATCCAGCTCGGCCAGACGCACCGGCAGCCCAGCAGTCAGGGTCTCGGCCAGGCGCGGGCGCAGTGGCGGCTCGCTGAACACACAGGTCTTGCCCACTTCCTGCAGGCGCTTGCGCATGGCGGCCACATGCTGAGCCCCCGGCTGCACCTCGGACGCCACGCTGAACACGCCAGTGTGCTTCAGGCCATATTCCGCCTCGAAGTAGTCGAACGCCTCGTGGAACACGAAGTACGGCTTGCCAGCGATACCCGCCACCCGCGCTTTGATTCGCTCATCCAGCGCATCCATACGGTCTGAAAAGACCTTCAGATTGTGCTGGTAGCGCGCCGCGTTGGCGGGATCGGCCTGGGCCAGGTCCGCAGCCATTTTCCCCGCGATTACCCGCGCGTTGACCGACGATAGCCACAGGTGCGCATCCAGGCTACCTGGGCGGTGGTCATGGTCATGCTCATCGTGGTCCGCTTCCTCATGGGAATGGCTGTCTTCGCCAAAGTGGCGCAGCTTCATGCCTGGCAGCGACTGCACGGCCACGGTTGCCTTGCTGCGACTGCCCAATACGCGTGGCAGGAAGCTCTCCATGTCCGGGCCGATCCAGTACAGCAGGTCGGCATCGCCCACCCGCCGTACGTCGGATGGGCGCAGGGCATAGTGGTGCGGCGAAGCACCTGGCGGCAGCAATACCTCAGGGCTGCCAACACCCTCCTGCACGGCAGCGGCAATCTGTTGCAGCGGCTTGATGCTGGTCAGCACACGGACATCGGCCTGGGCCGAACAGGCGATGAATGCGACAAAAAGGACTAGAAATCGGGACACGGTGAATACTCGAGTCGTGAGAAACGGGTAACATAATAACGTCTCCATACAGAATCGTCGCTGCCCATGTCCTTCACGCCGCTGGCCAACCGTCCCCATGATCACTCCCATTGCGTGCATAGCGCACTGGCTGAAGCTGATGCCTTGTGCACCCGCCAGGGCCTGCGCCTGACCGCGCTGCGCCGCCGGGTGCTGGAGCTGGTATGGCAAAGCCACAAGCCGCTGGGTGCCTACGATATCCTTGCCGTGCTCAGCGAGCAGGACGGCCGCCGCGCTGCACCGCCCACGGTGTACCGCGCACTGGACTTCCTGCTGGAAAACGGCCTGGTGCACCGCATTGCCTCGCTCAACGCGTTCATCGGCTGCAGCCACCCCGAGCACGTGCACCAGGGCCAGTTCCTGATCTGCCGTGCATGCCACGTCGCCATCGAGCTGGAGCAACACAGCATCAGCGAGGCCATCATCGACAGCGCCAAGGGCGTGGGCTTCACGGTCGAGACCCAAACCGTGGAAGTGGTCGGCCTGTGCGGCAATTGCCGGAGCGCGGCATGAGCGATGCCCTGATCCGCCTGGAACAGGTGGGCGTCAGCTATGGCGGCGAGGCGGTGCTCGACAGCATCGACCTGTCGGTGGCGCCGCGCCAGATCGTCACCCTGATAGGCCCCAATGGCGCGGGCAAGACCACCTTGGTACGCGCCGTGCTCGGGCTGCTCAAGCCGCACCGCGGCACGGTATGGCGCAAGCCCAGGCTGCGTATCGGCTACATGCCGCAAAAAATCCAGGTCGATGCCACCCTGCCGCTTTCCGTGCTGCGTTTCCTGCGCCTGGTGCCGGGGGTAGACCGGGCAGCAGCCGTATCGGCCCTGCAGGAAGTGGGCGCCGAACAGGTTATCGACAGCCCGATCCAGACCATCTCCGGTGGCGAGATGCAGCGTGTCCTGCTGGCGCGTGCCTTGTTGCGTGCGCCGCAGTTGCTGGTACTCGACGAGCCGGTGCAAGGGGTGGATGTGGTCGGCCAGACCGAGCTGTACAACCTCATCACCCGGCTGCGCGACCGCCATGGTTGCGGCGTGTTGATGGTGTCGCACGACCTGCACCTGGTCATGAGCGCCACCGATCAGGTGGTGTGCCTGAACCGGCATGTCTGCTGCTCGGGTCACCCGGAACAGGTCAGCAACGACCCAGCCTTTGTCGAACTGTTCGGGCAGAACGCACCTAGCCTGGCTGTTTATCACCACCATCACGACCACAGCCACGACCTGCATGGCTCGGTGGTCGCCCCCGGCCCCCACGTTCACGGAGAGCACTGCAAGCATGGCTGATTTTCTTCTTTACGCCTTGCTTGCAGGCCTGTCCCTGGCCGTTGTCGCGGGCCCGCTCGGCTCTTTCGTGGTGTGGCGGCGCATGGCGTATTTCGGCGACACCCTGTCCCATGCCGCATTGCTGGGCGTGGCCATGGGTTTCGCCCTGGATGTAAGCCCGGCCCTGGCCGTCACCGTTGGCTGCCTGTTGCTGGCGGTGCTGCTGGTGACCTTGCAGCAACGCCAGCCGCTGGCCTCCGACACCCTGCTCGGCATCCTCGCCCCCAGCACCTTGTCACTGGGCCTGGTGGTGCTCAGCTTCATGCACGATGTGCGTATCGACCTGATGGCCTACCTGTTCGGCGACCTGCTGGCCATCAGCACCACCGACCTGGCCTGGATCCTCGGCGGCAGTGCGCTGGTGCTGCTGTTGCTGGGCGTGCTCTGGCGGCCGCTGTTGGCGGTTACCGTGCATGAGGAACTGGCCATGGTCGAAGGCCTCCCCGTAGCCGGCCTGCGCCTGGCGCTGATGCTGCTGATCGCAGTGGTGATCGCCGTGGCCATGAAGATCGTCGGCGTGCTGCTGATCACCTCGCTGTTGATCATCCCCGCTGCTGCGGCGCAGCGCCACGCCCGCTCGCCCGAGCAGATGGCGCTGGGTGCCAGCCTGCTGGGCATCGCCGCGGTCTGCGGTGGCCTGGCCATGTCCTGGTTCAAGGACACCCCCGCCGGGCCGTCGATCGTGGTCTGTGCAGCGGTGCTATTCTTGCTGAGCCTGGCCCTGCCAAAGCGCTGATTACAAGGCGTGCTCAGGCACGCCTTGCAACCTTTTCCCGGGTAAAGGGTCTGTAAGACCTGTTTTCGAGCGTGCGCACCTGGGTGTAGACTTGCTCGCTTTTTGCGCAAATAGAGAATCGCAGGAATGAAGCCGTTCGCCTCCCGTTATCTGCTTGTTGCCGCGTTTTCACTGTTCCTGGCTGCCTGTTCCAGTGCGCCGGTGGAACAGGCCACCGCACCTGCCCAAGCCGATGCCTGGCAGCAGTTGCAACAAAACATCGCCAGCAACGAGCTGGCCACCGCCGAAGACCAGCTGGCTGCCCTGCAGGCCCAGGCGCCCGACGACGCACGCCTGGAGCAATACCAGCGCCAACTGGCCGAAGCCTACCTGCAGCGTAGCCAGATCGTGCTGCAAAAAGGTGACGTGAATGCCGCTGCAACGGCCTTGGCCCGTGCCCGGGCGCTGATGCCGCAAGCCCCTGCGGTGACCGGGGGCGACGCCGTGAGCCAGGCGCGCAAGGCCGAGCTGGCCAAAGCCGAAGCGGCGCTGAAGGCTGCCGAGGCCAAGCCCAGGGCGCTGATCATCGACCCGACAGCACCCAGCACCGTGGTGGCCTTGAAAACCACCGACAGCCGCGCCATGCGCCGCCAACTGGATGACATTGCGGCAGACGTGGTGAGCTATGACTGTGAAGTGGTGTTCCAGGTGCCGCGCACCCACGACGCGCCCTGGCTGAAAACCTTGCTGGAGAAGCGCGTGCGCAAGATCGACAGCGGGTTTGAGCTGAAGCAGAAGCATGAAATTCAGCGCTCGCTGCCGGCGCAGGTGGTTCTGGTGCCGCATCAGCGCTGAAAACGCTGGGGTGCTGGGGCTGCTTTGCAGCCCTTCGCGGGCACGCCCGCTCCCACAGGGGATCGCGCATTTCTTGAGTTCAGCGCCAAATGTGTGGGAGCGGGCGTGCCCGCGAAGGGCCGCAAAGCGGCCCCAAATTACTTAACTGGCTGGTATCAGGCCGGCACAGCCTCCGCAGCAGCCTCCCGCTCCCAAACCCGATGCCCTTCTACCGCCTTGACGAAGGCATCCATCACTTTCTGGTCATCCCCCACCAGCAGGCCCTTGTCCTCTTTAAGCCCCAGGCCGCTAACCAGGTCTTTGGTCAGCACCATAGCCTTGAGGTGCTTATAGCCTTCCAGCAGGAAGTGCTTGGCCAAGCCGCTGGCCGCCAGCGCATCGGTAGAGGCCTTGCCCGCCGGCACCACAACCCCGTCGAACATGACCGACGGCATACCTTCCATCGACGCATCCACCGGTAGCTGTTTGCCGTCGGCCGCCTTCACCGGCGCCGACGTCGGCCCCAGCAGCATGGGCCGTGCACTGTGGGCCTCCAGCGCTTTCACCAGCTTGTCGACACTGGCCGCGTCCACGCCATCGGCCACCAGCACTGCAATCTTGCGGCCTTTGATGCCTACCGAACCAGGGTGGTTCATTTGGCTCAACGCCTTGGACTGCGCCAGCTTGCTGCCTTTCACCTGGACCGTACCCTGCTTGGGTGCGGGCAGCCCCAGATTCGCCGCGACAGCCGCCGCCAGTTTCAGGTCGATATTGGCAAGAATCTCATTCACTTCCCGCTGGCGAATGCTTTCACGCTCCACCTTGCCCAGCTCGAAGCTGTAGGCCTTGATGATGTGCTGTTGCTCGGTAGGGCTCATGCTCTGGAAGAACAGCCGCGCCTGGGAGAAGTGGTCGCCAAACGAATCGCTGCGCTGGCGGATCTTGTGCGCATCGATGCGCTCCTGATAGCTCTCGAAGCCGCCATCCTGCGCGGCAGGTGGGGTTTCCTTCGGCCAGCCGCCATCGATGGAGTTGGGCTCATACGAAGCACGGCCCTTGTCGATGGTCATGCGGTGCATGGCGTCGCGCTGGCCACTGTGATTGGGCGCCACCGGCCGGTTGATCGGGATTTCATGGAAATTCGGCCCACCCAGGCGGCTGATCTGCGTATCGGTGTACGAGAACAGCCGGCCCTGCAGCAGCGGATCGTTGGTGAAGTCGATACCGGGCACGATATGGCCCGGGCAGAACGCCACCTGCTCGGTTTCGGCGAAGAAGTTGTCCGGGTTGCGGTTGAGCACCATCTTGCCCAGCAGGGTCACGGGCACCAACTCTTCAGGGATGAGCTTGGTAGGGTCGAGCAGGTCGAAGTCGAACTTGTGCTCGTCTGCCTCGGGCACGATCTGTACGCCCAACTCCCACTCTGGGTAGTCACCGGTCTCGATGGCTTCCCACAGGTCGCGGCGGTGGTAGTCGGTGTCTTTGCCGGCCAGTTTCTGCGCCTCGTCCCACAGCACCGAATGCACGCCCTGGCGCGGTTTCCAGTGGAACTTGACGAAGCTGGCCACGCCTTCGGCGTTGATCAGGCGGAAGGTGTGTACACCAAAGCCTTCCATCATGCGCAGGCTACGGGGGATGGCGCGGTCGGACATCGCCCAGATCACCATGTGCGCCGATTCGGGCACCAGCGAAACGAAATCCCAGAACGTGTCATGGGCCGAGCCACCGGTCGGCATTTCGTTGTGCGGCTCAGGCTTCACGGCATGCACGAAATCCGGGAACTTGATCGCGTCCTGGATGAAGAAAACCGGCATGTTGTTGCCAACCAAGTCGAAATTGCCTTCATCGGTGTAGAACTTCACGGCAAAGCCGCGCACATCACGCACCGTGTCACCCGAGCCGCGTGGCCCCTGCACAGTGGAAAAGCGCACGAACACCGGGGTGATCTTTTCCGGGTCCTGCAGGAAACCCGCCTTGGTCAGTTCGGCATGGCAGCCATAGCTCTGAAAATACCCGTGCGCCCCGGTACCGCGGGCGTGCACGATACGCTCCGGGATACGCTCATGGTCGAAATGGGTGATCTTCTCGCGCATGATGAAGTCTTCAAGCAGCGAAGGCCCGCGCGCACCCGCCTTCAGGCTGTTCTGGTTGTCGGCGATCTTCACCCCTTGGTTGGTGCGCAACGCCTGGCCGGTAGCATCGCTACGGAACGGCTCCAGGCTCTGCAGCTTGGCATTGGTGTTGGCCCGGTCGGGGGTCTGGGTGCCGGCGGCCTCACTGTGCTTGGGCGCGTCCGTTTTCTTGCTGGGCATGGGTCGGCTCTCCTCGTCAGTCTTCAGGCATGCCCGTTCGGGCTTGTTCTGGTAGTGACTGGAGGGGAGCGGCGAGCGTTCAATCAGGTTTACCGATTGTCGCCATATACCCGAAGGATTGGTGCCTGACGAAATAAATGCTAAGAACAGCCAGGGGAAAAGGCTAAAATGCGCCACCCCAGCTAACCGCTGACCCAAATTCCATGCGCCCCACAAGGTTCGCTACGTGATCGAGTTCCAACAGGTACACAAGACCTACCGCGTTGCCGGTAGGGAAATCCCCGCATTGAATCCGACCAGCCTGACCATCGAAGATGGCCAGGTGTTCGGCCTTATCGGCCACTCCGGCGCCGGCAAGAGCACCATGCTGCGTTTGATCAACCGCCTTGAAGAGCCTTCCGGCGGCAAGATCATCGTCGATGGCGAAGACGTTACCGCGTTCAACGCCAGCCAGCTGCGCGGCTTCCGCCAGCAGGTCGGGATGATTTTCCAGCACTTCAACCTGCTGGCTTCCAAAACCGTCGCCGACAACGTGGCACTGCCACTGACCCTGGCCGGCGAGCTGTCGCGCAGCGAAATCGACAAGCGCGTCACCGAACTGCTGGCCCGCGTCGGGCTCTCGGACCACGCCAGAAAATACCCGGCGCAGTTGTCGGGCGGCCAGAAGCAGCGCGTCGGTATCGCCCGCGCCCTGTCCACCAACCCCAAGATCCTGCTGTGCGACGAGGCCACCAGCGCCCTCGACCCGCAAACCACAGCTTCGGTCCTGCAATTGCTCGCCGAAATCAACCGTGAGCTGAAGCTGACCATCGTGCTGATCACCCACGAGATGGACGTGATCCGCCGGGTCTGCGACCGCGTGGCGGTGATGGATGCAGGCCAGATCGTCGAGCAGGGCTCGGTGGCCGAAGTATTCCTGCACCCGCAGCACGCCACCACCAAGCGCTTCGTCCAGGAAGACGAGCAGGTCGACGAAGGCGAGCAACGCGACGATTTCGCCCACGTCCCGGGCCGCATCGTGCGCCTGACCTTCCAGGGCGATGCCACCTACGCACCGTTGCTGGGCACCGTGGCCCGTGAAACCGGTGTGGACTACAGCATCCTTGCCGGGCGTATCGACCGCATCAAGGATATCCCCTATGGCCAGCTCACCCTCGCCCTGATCGGCGGTGACATGGAAGCGGCGTTCGCCCACTTCAAGGCAGCTGACGTACATATGGAGGTACTGCGTTGATGGACGCCCTGAATTTCTTTGCCAACGTCGACTGGGCCGAAATCTGGCTGGCCACCGTCGATACCATGATCATGCTGTTCGGCTCGCTGTTCTTCACCGTGCTGCTCGGCTTGCCCTTGGGCGTGCTGCTGTTCCTCTGCGGCCCGAAGCAGATGTTCGAACAGAAGGGCGTGTATGCGCTGCTGTCGCTGGTGGTGAACATTCTGCGCTCGCTGCCGTTCATCATCCTGCTGATCGTGATGATCCCGATCACGGTGCTGATCACCGGCACCTCGCTGGGTGTCGCCGGCGCCATTCCGCCGTTGGTGGTGGGTGCTACGCCGTTCTTCGCACGGCTGGTGGAAACTGCCCTGCGGGAAGTGGACCGCGGCATCATCGAGGCGACCCAGTCGATGGGCGCCACCACCCGCCAGATCATCACCAGCGCGCTGCTGCCTGAGGCCCGTCCGGGTATCTTCGCGGCCATCACCGTCACCGCCATCACCCTGGTTTCGTACACCGCCATGGCCGGTGTAGTCGGTGCCGGTGGCCTCGGCGACCTGGCGATCCGCTTCGGTTACCAGCGTTTCCAGACCGACGTGATGGTGGTCACCGTGGTACTGCTGCTGGTACTGGTGCAAGTGCTGCAAAGCGTGGGCGACAAACTGGTCGTACATTTTTCCCGTAAGTAACCCCAATGGGGTCGGCCTGGCCGACCCGTTCGGGGGCCGTCGCGGCCCTCACAAGGAGTGATCAATGAAGAAGCTGCTTGCTGTTGTCGCCGCTGTCGCGGCCTTCTCGGCCAATGCTGCCGAAACCCTGACCGTCGCCGCTACTCCGGTGCCACACGCCGAAATCCTCAACTTCGTCAAACCGGCGCTGGCCAAAGAGGGCGTGGAACTGAAGGTCAAGGAGTTCACCGACTACATTCAGCCGAACGTGCAGGTGGCGGAAAAGCGCCTGGACGCCAACTTCTTCCAGCACCAGCCGTACCTGGATGAATTCAACAAGGCCAAGGGCACCGACCTGGTGAGCGTGGTAGGCGTGCACATCGAGCCGCTGGGCGTGTACTCGACCAAGATCAAGAAGCTGGACGAACTGCCTTCCGGGGCTACCGTGGTCATCCCGAATGATGCCACCAACGGCGGCCGCGCCCTGTTGCTGCTGGACAAGGCCGGCGTGATCAAGCTCAAGGACAACAAGAACATCCTGTCGACCGTGAAGGACGTTGCCGAGAACCCGAAGAACATCAAGTTCCGTGAACTGGAAGCCGCCACCATCCCGCGTGTGCTGACCCAGGTGGATGCGGCGCTGATCAACACCAACTACGCGCTGGAAGCCAAGCTGAACCCCGAGAAAGATGCCCTGGCCATCGAAGGCAGCGATTCGCCCTATGTGAACATCCTGGTTGCCCGCCCGGACAACAAGGACTCGGACGCGATGAAAAAGCTGGCAACGGCGCTGCACTCGCCTGAGGTGAAGCAGTTCATTACCGAGAAGTACAAAGGCGCTGTGGTTCCGGCGTTTTAAGCCTCGCAATCGCGCTGGCTTCTTCGCGGGCATGCCCGCTCCCACAGGGACATCGCTAGCCTCAGGCCTTGTGATATCCCCGTGGGAGCGGGCGTGCCCGCGAAGCTTTCAATGCCCCATCAATCCCGTTTGACCAACCCAGGCAACTGCGCCACCAGCTTCTGGTTGTTGAACGGCGCCCGAATGAACCCACGCTGACGCCCGTCCGGCCCAACGACCGCCAGGTTGCCGCTGTGGTCCACGGTGTAGCCAGGCTTGCTGGTATCTGCCGGAATGAATGGAATGCTCAGGGCATTGGCCAGCTTCTGGGTATCTTCGATCGACCCCGCCACCCCAATGAAGTCCTTGTCGAAATAACCCAGGTACTGCTTCAGCTGGTTCGGCGTGTCGCGGTTCGGGTCGACGCTCACCAACACCACTTGCAAACGGTCGACGGCGTCCTTGGGCAGCTCGCTCTTCACCTGGCGCAATTGGGCCAGGGTGGTCGGGCAGATGTCCGGGCAGTAGGTGTAGCCAAAGAACAGCAGGGACCACTTGCCTTTCAGTTCATCCAGGTGCACCGGCTGGCCATCCTGGTTGGTCATGGTTACATCTGCCACGGCGCGGCTTTGCGGCAACAGGATGATACCGGCATCGATCAGCTCGGCAGGGTTGGGCTGGTCGCGACCCTTGAGCACTTTGTTGACGGTGAGGCCCATGATCAGCGCGACCAGGGCAACGAGGACAAAGACGGTTTTCTGGGTTCGGGTCATAGGTTCAGCAACAGGTAGTGGTCGAGAAGCAACGCGATGAACAGCGCAAACAGGTACACGATAGAGTACTTGAAGGTGCCGATCGCTGCGTGCGGCCGGCTGCCACGGTACAACACCCAGGCCCATCGCAGGAAGCGCAGGCCCAGGGCCAGGGCACAGGCCAGGTACAGCGGGCCGCTCATGTGGATGGCGTAGGGCAACAGGCTCACCGCCAGCAATATCAGGGTGTACAGCAGGATGTGCAGCTTGGTGTAGCGCTCACCGTGGGTCACCGGCAGCATCGGAATGTCGGCCTTGGCGTATTCCTCCTTGCGGTGGATGGCCAGGGCCCAGAAGTGCGGTGGGGTCCAGGCGAAGATGATCAGCACCAGCAGCAACGGCTCGGCACTGACCTGGCCGCTGACTGCGACCCAGCCCAGAAGGGGTGGGGCAGCGCCGGCCAGGCCGCCAATCACGATATTCTGCGGCGTGGCACGCTTGAGAAAACCGGTGTAGAGCACTGCATAGCCAAGCAGCGAGGCCAGGGTCAGCCAGACAGTGAGGGCATTGGTGAAAATCAGCAACAGGGCCATGCCCAGCAGCGCCAGCGCCAGGGCAAACAGCAACGCCGGCAAGGGCTCGACACGGCCTTGGGCCAGCGGCCGCTTGCGGGTACGCGCCATCAGCGCATCGATGCGCCGGTCGACCACATGGTTGACCACTGCCGCGCCACCCGCGCACAGGCCGATACCCAGGTTGCCGAACACCAACACACTCCAGCCCACCCCCGCACGGGTGGCAAGGAACATGCCCGCCAACGAGGTGATCAACATCAGCACGACCACCTTGGGCTTGGTCAACTCCAGGTAATCGCGCCAGCTGGCCCGCTGGGTGCTCAGAAGCGTCGCCACGACTCGTTCCTCATGTGATGGGAAATGCCAACGCCGGTCACTGGCCGCAAGCGCCAGCCTTGGCCGACACCCACGCGTACCTTGTCGACCACCCGAATGCGGTAGTTCACCAGCACCATGCACAGCAACAGCAAAGCCCCACCGGCGTTGTGCGCCACCGCTATGGCCAGCGGCAGGTGCAGCAGCACATTGCTGATGCCCAGGCCCACCTGCACGGCCAGCGCCAGCAACACCAGGCGCGCCAGGCCGCCAAGGCCACAGCGCTGCAGTTTCCAGCTGAGCATCAGCAGCACGCAGGTGACCACCAACGCACCCAGCCGGTGGCTGACATGGATGGCCGTGCGCGCATCACTGTCCAGCTGCCCCCCCAGGTAGTTGGGGCCAACGTGCTGGGTCAGGTGGAAACCATTGCTGAAGTCCGCCGCCGGCCACCACTGGCCATGGCAGGTGGGCAGGTCGATACAGGCAACCGCTGCGTAGTTGGCACTGACCCAGCCACCCAAGGCGATCTGCCCGATCACCACCAGCAAGGCCAGCGCAGCGACCCGCCGCAGGCTGAGCGGCAATTTGGGCAACGGCGCAAAGGCCCGCGAAAGCCGCAGGGTTAACAGGAACAGCAGGCTCAGCGTGGTAAAGCCGCCCAGCAAGTGGGCCGTGACGACCTGCGGCCAAAGCTTCAGGGTGACCGTCCACATGCCGAACGCCGCCTGGGCCAGCACCACACCCAGCAACAGCACAGGCAGGCGATAGGGTTGCCCGTCGCTGTGGTGCCGGCGCACTGCCTGCAAGGCGAGCAAGGCGATGACCACGGCCAGGCTGCCCGCGAAGTAACGATGAACCATTTCGGCCCAACCCTTGGCCGCCTCTACCGGGTGTTCGGGAAAGTGCAGTTCGGCATGGGCCAGCTGCGCTTCGCTTTTGGGTACGCTGATGAAACCGTAGCAACCGGGCCAGTCGGGGCAACCGAGGCCGGCGTGGGTCAGGCGGGTATAGGCACCGAGCAGGACGACCAGCAGTGCCAGCAGGGTGGCGCACACAGCAAGGCGGAATCCGGGTCTGGCCATGGCAGGCTCCTAGCCGATATTGGACAGCTTGAGCAGATGGCGCAGGTCATCCAGCACATGCTTGCCGTTGACCTTGGCGCCGTAGCGCAGCACCAGGTTGCCGTGCGGATCGACGATCCACAGCTGCGGGGCAACCTCGCCGACCTGCTTGAGGTAGCGCGGCGCATCCAGCGGGTAGCGTTGCAATTGCGGGTATTCGCGCCCGAGCAGGGCCTGGTAGTCGGCGCTCAGCGGCTGGGCGGCGGCCAGCGCATGGCTGGCCCGGCTGGCATCACGGCCCAGGCCGACCTGGATCTGCCGGGCCAGGTACACCAGCCGCTGGCATTCCTCGGCACAGGCCTGCGGCGCGCTGACCAGCAACTGCCAGCGCCCGTCCTCACCGGCCACGCCCAGGTCGGCACGGCTCTCACCGTTGCCGATCATGGCGCCGTGGTAACTGCGGCCCTCCGGCACCCAGAAGTTGAGTTTGTACATGCTGGTGGCCAGGACCATCGGGCCCAGCACAACCAGAAGAATCAGCAACAGCTGCAAACGCCCGCGGGCTTTGGGTTTGCTACGTTCAGGCACGTCCAGTGGAGTGGCGGTGGCCATGGCTTTTCTCCTTGTTTTGGCGCCAGCCGAAATAGAGGTAGAGCAGCACCAGGGCGATCGCCAGGGCAAACCACTGCACGGCGTAACCCATGTGTTTTTCCGGGCCCATGGCCACGATGGGCCAGCCCAGGCGGTAGCTTGCCGGGCCAGGTTCCAGGCGCAGTTCGTGGGCGAACCCCTCACGCCCGAGCTGCGCCCACAGTTGCGCCGCGTCGATGGCGGTCAACAGGTGCGGCCACTGGCCGCCGACGGGGTCCGGGTGCAGCTGGAACGTGTTGCCGGGTGCCACATACACCGAGGCGTCGAGGGCCAAGGCCTGGGCGGGGGTATCGAAGTGCACCGGTACGCGGCGGTCCGGCCAGGGAAGCCAGCCGCGATTGACCAGCAGCCACAGGCCGCTGGCCTGGTCGTGGAAGGGTTGCAGCAATTCGACACCGGCCTGACCGTCGCGCATGCGGTTGTCCAGCAGCACGCTGTGCTCGGCGTCGAAGCGGCCATACAGGTGCACGCGGCGCATGGCGTTGTCTTCGTTGCCATTCAACTGGCTGGTCGCCAGCGGCGCTTCGATACGTCGCTCGGCGTAGCTGGCCAGCAATGCGCGCTTTTCCTCGGCCCGGCCGAGTTGCCAGCAGCCAAGCGCGATCAGCCCCGGTAGCAGTGCAAGTACCACCAAGGTGGGTACCCAACCTGGGCGAAACGGCCTCACGGGCGCCTCGCTATACTTATCCACATCACCGCCCCCCCCGGAGTAGCGCCATGCTCAAGGCCGCGATTGTCCTGATGCTGTTGGCCACGATCGCCAGTTTGTTCAGTGGCCTGGTGTTTCTGGTCAAAGATGATGAAAACTCGACCCGCCTGCTGAAAGCGCTGACGGTGCGGGTGACCCTGGCGGCGCTGACCATAGGGCTGGTCGCCTGGGGCTTCATCAGTGGTCAGCTCGTATCTCACGCCCCTTTCTGACGTTTTCACCTCGCCCTGTGGGAGCGGGCATGCCCGCGAATGCGATGTTGAATGCACCGGCGCATTCGCGGGCGCGCCCGCTCCCACAGGGTTCGCTAGTCACAGCACATACACAAAGATGAAAAGCCCCACCCACACCACATCCACGAAGTGCCAGTACCAGCTGGCCGCTTCGAAGCCGAAGTGTTTCTGCGGGTTGAAGTGGCCACGCAGGATGCGCACGAACATCACAATGAGGATGATCGTGCCCAAGGTCACGTGCGCGCCGTGGAAACCCGTGAGCATGAAGAACGTAGCGCCATAGATGCCCGAGCCCAGCGTCAGCCCCAGCTTGGTATAGGCCTCGTGGTACTCGAAGGCCTGCAGCGCGATGAAGCTGATGCCCAACACGATGGTCAGCGCCATCCAGCCTTTCAGCGCCCCGCGGTGGTCGCGGCGCAACGCATGGTGGGCCAGGGTGATGGTCACGCTGGAGCTGACCAGCAACAGGGTATTGATCAGCGGCAGGTGCCACGGGTCGATCACTTCCTTGGGCGGCGGGAACAGCTTCGGGTCCGGCGTGTGCAACAACGGCCAGGTGAACTCGAAGCCGGGCCAGAGCATATGGGCAACACCCTTGGCCCCTTCGCCACCCAGCCACGGCCCCGCCAGCACGCGCACGTAGAACAGCGCGCCGAAGAAGGCCAGGAAAAACATCACTTCCGAGAAGATGAACCAACTCATGCCCCAGCGGAAAGAGCGGTCCAGCTGGGCGCTGTATAGCCCTGCACGGCTTTCCTTGACCACCGCCCCGAACCAGCCGAACAACATGTAGGCCAGAAACAGAGCACCCACGAAGAAAATCAACGGCCCGTGCGACTCCGGGTGCCCGGCCTTCATGTCGTTGAACCAGGTACCCAGGCCGAACACGCTGATGAACATGCCGAGGGTAGCGATGATCGGCCACTTGCTCTGCGCCGGAACATAGTAATGCTCATGACTTGCCATTGCTGTTCTCCTTCCCTTAACGGGCGCCCTGGACGGCCTGGGCCGCAACTTGAGCGACCGGCGGGTGGCGAGCGGTGATGTCGAACAAGGTGTAGGCCAGCGTCAGGTGCTTCACGCTGGCCGGCAGGTCGCGGTCGACGATGAAGCGCACCGGCATTTCGATGCGTTGGCCGGGTTGCAGCACCTGCTGCGTAAAGCAGAAGCACTCGGTCTTGTGGAAGTACGCCGCGGCTTCGGCGGGGGTAATGCTGGGTATCGCCTGGGCACTCATCGGCCGGTCGGTCGGGTTATGGGCAATGAAGATCATCTGGTTGACCGCACCAGGGTGGACCTCCAGCTGATCGGCGCTGGAGTAGAAGTCCCAGACCATGTCGCTGGCGTTGGTCGACATGAACTGCACCCGGACCGACCGCGAGGGGTCACTGACCTGGCTGCCCTCGTACTGCCCGCCGGTCTTGCCATTGATGCCGAAGGCCTTGCACATCACGTCGTAGATCGGCACCAGGGCAAAGCCGAAGGCGAACATCACCACCGTCAGCATCAGCAGGCGCGTTACCAGGCGCTTCAGCGAAAGGCCTGTCATGGCGGCGCTCCTACTTCACTTCCGGCGGTGTCTGGAAGGTGTGGTAGGGCGCAGGCGAGGGGATGGACCACTCCAGGCCTTCAGCGCCGTCCCAGGGTTTGGCCGGCGCAGGGGCGCCGCCACGGATGCACTTGATGACGATGAACAGGAAGAAGATCTGCGTGGCACCGAACATGAACGCGCCGATCGAAGACACCATGTTGAAATCGGCGAA
Source organism: Pseudomonas sp. BJP69 (assembly GCF_007633355.1). Lineage (NCBI taxonomy): Bacteria > Pseudomonadati > Pseudomonadota > Gammaproteobacteria > Pseudomonadales > Pseudomonadaceae > Pseudomonas > Pseudomonas sp. BJP69. The sequence goes on along the minus strand of NZ_CP041933.1, from coordinate 61,013 downwards.
CTGCAGGTTGTAATCAGGTATGCGCCGCGGCATACCGGCCAGCCCCACGAAATGCATGGGGAAGAAGGCCAGGTTCATGCCGACGAACGACAGCCAGAAATGCAACCTGCCAAGGGTCTCGTCATACATGTGGCCGGTCCATTTCGGCAGCCAGTAGTAGGCCGAGGCGAAGATGCCAAAGATCGCCCCCGGCACCAGCACATAGTGGAAGTGCGCCACCACGAAGTAGGTGTCGTGGTACTGGAAGTCGGCCGGTGCAATCGCCAGCATCAGCCCACTGAAGCCGCCGATGGTAAACAGGATGACGAAGGCGATGGCGAACAGCATCGGGGTTTCGAAGGTCAACGAGCCTTCCCACATGGTGCTGACCCAGTTGAACACTTTCACGCCGGTGGGCACCGCAATCAGCATGGTGGCGTACATGAAGAACAGCTCGCCGACCACCGGAATACCGACCACGAACATGTGGTGCGCCCAAACGATGAACGACAGGAAGGCGATGGCCCCGGTGGCGTACACCATCGAGGTGTAGCCAAACAGGGGCTTGCGCGAGAATGCCGGGATGATCGAGCTGACCGCGCCAAAGGCGGGCAGGATCATGATGTACACCTCGGGGTGGCCGAAGAACCAGAACACATGCTGGAACAGCACCGGGTCACCACCGCCAGCCGCACTGAAGAAACTGGTGCCGAAGTGGATGTCCATCAACATCATGGTCACCACCCCTGCCAGCACCGGCATCACTGCAATCAGCAGGAACGCAGTGATCAACCAGGTCCAGACGAACAGTGGCATTTTCATCAAGGTCATGCCGGGGGCACGCAGGTTCAGGATGGTCGCGATCACGTTGATCGCCCCCATGATCGAGCTGACACCCATCAGGTGGATGGCGAAGATGAAGAAGGTGACGCTGGCCGGGGCATAGGTCGTCGACAGCGGGGCGTAGAAGGTCCAGCCGAAATTCGGCCCGCCACCGGGGCTGAACAAGGTTGAAACCAGCAGCAGGAACGCCGCCGGCAACAACCAGAAGCTGAAGTTGTTCATGCGCGGCAGGGCCATGTCCGGCGCGCCGATCATCAGCGGGATCATCCAGTTCGCCAAGCCGACGAAGGCCGGCATCACGGCGCCGAAGACCATGATCAGCCCGTGCATGGTGGTCATCTGGTTGAAAAACGCCGGTTCGACGATCTGCAGCCCCGGCTGGAACAGCTCGGCGCGGATCACCATGGCGAACGAGCCACCCAACAGGAACATGAGGAAGGCGAACCACAGGTACAGGGTGCCGATATCCTTGTGGTTGGTAGTCAGCACCCAGCGCATCAGGCCCTTGGCCGGGCCGTGCGCATGGTCATGGCCGTGGGCGTGGTCGTCGATCACTGCACTCATGTCCTGTCTCCTGCAATCCACTGATTGCCGCGAGTAACCCGGTTCACTTGGCTTCTGCCTGCTTCAGCGCCAGCACGTCCTTCGGCGTGACCATGTCGCCCTTGTTGTTGCCCCAGGCGTTGCGTTCGTAGGTCACCACGGCAGCGATATCGACCTCCGACAGTTGCTTGCCGAAGGCGGCCATGGCGGTACCGGGTTTGCCGTGGAAAACGATGCTCAAGTGACCTTCCTTCGGCCCGGTAGCGATCTTCGAGCCTTTCAGCGCCGGGAACATCGGCGGCAGGCCCTGGCCTTCGGCCTGGTGACAGGCCACGCAGGTGGTGTGGTAGACCTTGTCGCCGCGCGCCACCAACTCGTCCAGGGTCCATTCCTTGCTGGTCAGCTCCTTGAGCTTGGCCGCCTCTGCCTTGCGCTCGCCAAGCCAGGTGTCGTAGTCGGCCTGGGACTTGACCTCGACGACCACGGGCATGAAACCATGGTCCTTGCCGCACAACTCGGTACACTGGCCGCGGTAGATGCCTGGCTTCTCGATGCGCGTCCAGGCTTCGTTGACGAAGCCGGGAATGGCGTCGCGCTTGACCGCGAAGGCGGGCACCCACCATGAGTGAATTACATCGGCCGCCGTCACCAGGAAGCGCACCTTGGCACCCACCGGCAACACCAGCGGTTGGTCGACTTCCAGCAGGTAGTGCTCGTCTTTGGGCGCCTGGTTGTGAATCTGCTCGGCGGGGGTGGCCAGGTTGCTGAAGAACTCCACGTCCTGGCCCAGGTATTTGTAATGCCACTTCCACTGGTAGCCGGTGACCTGGATGTCGATATCCGACTCGCTGGCGTCATAGATGTCGATCAGGGTCTTGGTGGCCGGTATGGCCATGGCCACAAGGATCAGGAACGGGACCACGGTCCAGAGGATTTCCACCCAGGTATGCTCGTGGAAATGCGCGGCTTGCTGGCCGGTGGAGCGGCGGTGAATGACCATGGACCAGAACATCGCGCCGAACACCACGATGCCGATGACCACGCAGATCCAGAAGATGGTCATGTGCAGATCGAAGACGGCGTTGGAGACTTCCGTCGCCCCCGGGTGCATGTTCACGGTCCAGGCAGCGTTGGCCTGACCCAGAACCGACCACAACAGCAGGCCCATCCAGACAGGTGGATGTCGCATCATTGCGGGTTCCCCTTCTCGTTCTTGTTTTCCCGGAGGCGTGGCCTGCGGCAAGAGGGAACGGCGGTCAAGACTGCCTGGCTTCAACGACCGAGCCCCTGCTAAAAGCAGTCGGGCCTCATCAACGAATCACGTTCACCGGGAGTATAGACAGCGACCAATGCCGCGCAACGAAGGCAATGAAATGAACTTCACGAAACAGCTATATCCCTTGAAAACCGCAGGCTTGAGGGGGAATGGCCAAATAGTGGCCATGCTATATTCCAGGTAACGCAGAATTTGAAATCATCTATAACAAATTCGTCTTAGGTATGCCGTATACCGAGCTAATTTAGTGTCTTCCGTTTGAAACGTAATGTCCCTGGAGTTGTCATGAACATCGCTGCTGTACGCGAGCAGGTAAGCCAAGCCCATCAACATGAAGGCCAGACTGGCCAATTGAAACAGCGTCTCGAGCTGCAACTGCCCCACCTGCACCCCTCGATCCAACTGCCTGAGCAGGACGCACAGGGTACTTTGGCGCGCTTCGTCAGCGCCTACATCGAACAGGTTCCGGAACTGCTGGAGGCGGCCCATGAAGTCGCCCTTGAGGCCGGCATCGAGTCGCAGATCAAGCCTGTATTGAAAATTGCCGAGGCTTACTTCCTGCAGCCACCCCAGGTCATGAACGGGCATGTGGGGCTGGACTGCCTGCTAGATGAGGCGTACCTGGCGCACCGCCTGGTAGAGGAGGTGAATGACTTGTACATCCGTCACTTCCAGCAGCCGCTGATCCCGGTCGACACCACCGTCGCCAACCTGATTGCCCACCAGTTGATCGGCGAAGAATTTGCCAACCAGCTGGATGAAGTGGTGCACCACTCGGTGGATGAGATGCTCAATGACGCAAGCTTTGCGGCTGAGTCGGTGGAAGCCTACCGCGAGACACTGACTAGCCCGGCAACCGGTGAGGCGTGGAAGCGCTGGCCGTGCCTGTCGCGTCAGCTGGGTGTCGAGCTGGGCCAGCCGACCTGATACTCCTGAGCCGGCCTCTTCGCGGGTTCACCCGCGAAAAGGCCAGTTCAGGCACTACAGAACGTCAACCTCAGGCCCCCACACCCGCCGTGGTCCGTAACCGCCCCTCGATTCGCCGCTTCAACCGCCGCTGTTCGATCAGCAACCGCGAGCCATTGGCAGCATTGCTGCGCCCCCAGTCCTCCAGCAATTCAAGGCACGAGTGGTCGATATAGCTCAGGTTACCCAGTGGCACATGCAACGTGGTGCCCGCCGACACGCCATCGAGCACCTGGGTCAATGCCGGTACCTTGAGGAAGGTCGCTGCGCCACTGAGCCGCAATTCCATGTGCCCAGGCTTTGCCAGATCGACCAGGTTGATCTTCAACCGTGCCGCCCTGAATGCCAGCTTCAGCAAGGTCAGGGCAAAGCCGAGCAACACGCCGGTCAGCAGGTCGGTAAAGATGATCGCCAGCGCCGTCGCCGCATAGGTGAACATCGGCATGCGGCCATAACGGCCCAACCCACGGAACGCCTTGAAGTCGACCAGCTTGATCCCCGTGAACACCAGCACACCTGCCAGGCTGGCTACCGGTATCTGCTGCAGCACACTGCTCAACGCCACCACGAAAGCCAGCAGCCACAAGCCATGGAAAATGGCCGAAGCGCGTGTTTGCGCACCTGCCTGCACGTTGGCCGAGCTACGTACGATCACCCCGGTCATCGGCAGTGCACCCAGCACCCCGCAGAGCATGTTGCCAATGCCCTGTGCGGACAGCTCACGGTCGAAGTCCGACCGCTGGCCACTGTGCATGCGGTCGACCGCAGCCGCTGACAGCAAGGTTTCGGCACTGGCAATGAATGCCAGGGCAAAGGCGGCGACGAGCAGGGCAGGGTCGGCCAGTTGCATCAAGTCACCGGGGCGGAGCCAGTCGATGGCTTCGGACAAGTCAGCCGGTACTTCCACGCGGTTCACGGGCAAGGCCAACCACATGCTGATGATGGTCATGCTCGCCACACCCAGCAGGGCGCCTGGCACAAAGCGCAGGCGCTGCGGCCGCAAACGTTCCCAGCCCCACATGATGGCGATGGTGCCCAGGCCCAGCGCACCGGCTATCCAGCCAGCGCCGGCGCTTTCGTGGGGCATGGCCGCAGCGAGGGTCGCCGGGAACTGCACAAGGTTCTGCATACCCGATGGCTGCGGTGCGGTGTCGAACATCACATGCACCTGCGACAGCACGATCAACACGCCAATGCCTGCCAGCATGCCGTAGACCACCGCCGGCGCGGTGACGCGGAACCAGCAGCCCAGGCGCAGGCGCCCGGCCAGCAATTGCAGCAAACCGGCCAATAGCAGGATCGGCCCGAGCATGGCCATGCCGTGCTGGCGTACCAGCTCGAAGACCAGCACCGCAAGGCCCGCCGCCGGACCACTGACTTGCAACGGCGAACCGGCGAGGAAGCCGACCACGACCCCGCCGATAATGCCGGTAATCAGGCCCTTGGCCGGCGGCATCCCCGAGGCGATGGCAATGCCCATGCACAAGGGCAGGGCCACCAGAAAGACCACCACCGAAGCCAGCAACTCACGCGGCAGGGCCGCTTTCAGCTGTGTAATGTTCACCATGTTTCTCCTTTCTCTAGTCGCACGGCCATTCCCCTGGCCATGGGCACGTTGGGTCCCCGACAAGCGCGCAGGCGCGGGCCGCCAGCGGGCTCGCCGGCAGGGCAGTCAGGGTATTCAGGGCAGCCGAAGGCCGCGCCACACCCTTACAGGGTGCAGCCGGCTATCAAGGTTCTAACGGCGGACGGGTCGCTTAGTAGCGGCCTCTCGGAGTGGCGCATGGCACCGGTTGGCCTGCGGCCAGGGGCATGAAGCTGTCGCTGGCAGCGTCGTAGGCTTCGATCCTGCTGGTCTCGATGTCGTAGATCCAGCCATGGATGTACAGCTGACCCGCTGCAAGCCCCGAAGCCACCGAAGGGTGGGTGCGCAAGTGGTGCAGCTGGGCAATGACGTTCTCTTTGGTCAGCACTTGCATGCTTTCATGTTCGCTGCCGCACGAGCAGTTGTTCTCGACCACGGTGCGGGCCACTTCGGCGTGGCGCAGCCAGGCGCCAACGGTTGGCATCTTGGTCAGCGATTGCGGGTTGAGTACCGCACGCATCGCGCCACAGTCGGAGTGGCCGCAGATGATGATGTGGTGCACTTTAAGTGCCATCACCGCGTACTCGATAGCGCTGGAAACGCCACCGTTCATCTGGCCATAAGGCGGTACTACGTTACCTACGTTACGGGTCACGAACAGGTCGCCTGGCGAACTTTGCGTGATCAGTTCGGGCACGATGCGCGAGTCGGCGCAGGTAATGAACATGGCGCGCGGTGTTTGCGCAGTGGCGAGCTTCTTGAACAGCTCTTGCTGTTCAGGGAAGACGTCATGGTGAAAGCGCAGGAAACCGTCGACGATGTGCTTCAGGGCAGCATCGGCGCTTTCAGCGGGGACCTGCGGTACGACCTTGGATGGGTCCTTGACGGGCATGATTCATCCTCTTGACGGTGTGTAGGTAAATCCATTTTACCGGTTAAAGATTCTGGCTATGCAGGGTTTTAGATGACACGCACAGCCCATAGATCACAGTCGGTGTGGATTGGTTGCCTACGCTAACCGGGAAAACTTAACTGAAACTTAATTCGAGGGCTCTAGAACGGGCGTTCCAGATATAAAAGGCGGGATCTGAATAATAGCAAAAAAACATCAACTGCCAATATGTATTAGCGTAATTATTGGCTGACATTAGTGAGGCTTTCTGTAGGGCGTGTTTACCTTGGCTATCAGAACAGTGCCATCTGCTCGCCCGGCGGGGAAAAGGCCGAGCAATCCAGCACCTGTGACTCGCGCCCTTCGAACGCCAGGCGTTTCATCGCCTTGGCGAAACGCTGCGCCAGCAACTCGGCAAATACCCCCTCACCCCGCATGCGTGTGCCAAAGCGGCTGTCGTACAGCTCGCCATCGCGGCTCTGGCGGATCAGGCTCAGCACATGCGCAGCGCGCTGTGGGTAATGGTCGTGCAACCACTGCTCGAACAGCGGCGCCACCTCCAGCGGCAGGCGCAGCAGCATGTACGCCGCGCTCTGCGCCCCGGCCGCCTTGGCCGCTTCCAACAGGCGCTCCAGTTCGCTGTCGTTGATCATCGGTATCATCGGCGAGCACAACACGCCGACCGGCACGCCTGCTTCGCGCAGCACACGAATGGCCCGCAACCTTGCCCCTGGCGCTGCCGCCCGGGGCTCGAGCACCCGCTTGAGGTCATCGTCCAGCGTAGTCAGGCTGATCATCACCCGCACCAGGCGCTGGCGGGCCATGTCGGCGAGCAGGTCGAGGTCGCGCAGCACCAGGGCCCCTTTGGTGACGATGGTCACCGGGTGGCGAAAACGCAGCAGTACCTCAAGCAGGCGCCGAGTCAGTAGTTGCTCGCGCTCGATGGGCTGGTAAGGGTCAGTGTTGGAGCCCAGGTTGATCGGTGCACACTTATACCCAGGTTTGCTCAACTGCTGCACCAGTACCTCGGCGGCGTTGGTCTTGGCGATCAGCTTGGTTTCGAAGTCCAGGCCTGGGGACAGATCCCAGTAGGCATGGGACGGGCGGGCATAGCAGTAGATACAGCCATGCTCGCAACCGCGGTAGGGGTTGATCGAGCGGTCGAAGGGCAGGTCAGGGGAAGTATTGCGCGCGATGATGGTCTTGGCGGTTTCAGCCCTGACCTCGGTGCCTTGGGTAACGGGCACCTCCTGATACCAGCCATCGTCTTCGAGCACCGACTGGCGTGGTGCAAAACGATTGTGTGGGTTATGGCGGGTACCACGACCGCGAACAGGATCCATGCTGTTAGCCCCTTACTGGTTATGCATACAGTATATTACCAGCAGCGCGTTCACCCTTGTTGTCAGGGAGACAAGTGGCGCCTTGCATACGGCTCCAGCGACATGGGCCTGCCGGCGAATGCGTTGAACGACGCCGTCATCCGGCGCATTCCGCCCTTGGCCAGGATTTCGTCGCGCAAGCGGCGGCCCAGCGCCCGATGATCGGCGTCGGCCGCCTCGAATGCGCTGAAGGCGTCAATGGCATGGACCTGCGCCCACTTGTAGCAGTAATAACCCGCTTCATAACCCGTGACCATGTAATCGAACCCTTCGGCAAACCTGTCCTGGGCGAAGGCTTGCGGCAAGCCGACCTGCTGGGTTGCGGCAACCGCCAGCTGGCGAAGGTCGTGGCGGGCGCGATCGTCGCAATGCGCGACAAGATCGAACCAGCACAGCCGCAGTTGCTCGGCTTCCGCCACCGCCTGGAAACGACGTTTGCCAGCGAGCCACTGCTGCATCTGTGGCAATGACACTGGCGGCGCACCCGTTTCCGGCTGCGGCAACGCCAACAGTGCCGGGGCAGACCAGCACCACTGTTCGAGCAAGGTGCCGACGAATTCGCAGGCATCGGCGCCCAGCGCGGAAGTGGCGGTGCGATTGAGGCGCCGGTGCTGGTTGGTGACCAGCAACTGATGCAGGGCATGGCCCGCCTCGTGGAACAGCTTGCAAAGGTCTGCGTGGTCCAAGTTGGGCGTGACTTGCCCAGGCTGCAGCTCGAAACAGCAGGAAAGCAGAACGGCGGGCAACGTCACCACACCGTCGGCCTCCACATGGCGCTGGCGCATGGGATAACTGTACGGCCAGGGCAGCTTGCCTGGGCGTTGGTAGGCATCCAGGTAGATATGCCCCAGTCGGGCATGCCCGTCCATTACCTCCAGTACCTGCACATCGGGGTGCCAACCTGCCACATCGCACGCCACGATACGCACGCCAAGCACCTGTTCATGCAGTTGCCACAGCCCCTTCAGGACGCTGCCCAGGGGGAAACGCTCGCGCAGGCTGGCATCGATCGCCTCGTTGCCTTGCAGCCGCAGCTTTCGGCCAAGGTATGCCACGTCCCACGGGGCAAGCGCCTCGATACCCAATTCGCTACCCAGCACCTGCATCGCCTTCAGCTCCTCCTGCAGGCGCGCGCTGTTCTGCTGGATCAAGGCGTTGATGAAGGCCTCGACCTGCGAGGTGTCACGCGAGTCCTTGGCTTCAAGGCTCAACTGCGCCGCGTTGGCCAGGCCCAACAGCCGCGCACGCTCATGACGCAGCCGCAACAGCGCCTGCAGCACCGGGCCATTGTCCAGGGCGTAGTTGCCACTCAGGTCGCAAGCCAGCTGCCGTGAGGCCTGATAAACCTCTTTACGCAAATCACGCGCGTCGGCCCACTCAAGGACCACTTGCACCGTGCGCTCGTCAAGGTCGAGCAGCCAACCCGCCTGGCCCTGCGCCGCAGCCTTGACTGCCAGCCGATCACGCTCAACGCCTGGCAGGCCGGCCAGGCGCGCCTCGTGCGGCACCAGGCAAGTCCAGGCCTCACGTGCCTGGATCAGGTTACTCATGAATTGCTGCTCAAGCCCGACGATCGCCTGCTCGGTGGTGTGCAGTTGCTCGCGCGCGCCAGCGCCCAAACCATGGCCGGCGTGGCGGAACGCCCTGAGGATCAGTTTGAGCACAGCCTGGCGCTCGTCATCCAGCTGCGCGGGATCGAGGCGCTGGTAGGCTTCATACAACCTTGAGTGCTCGTGCTTGTATCGCGCCCAGTCGAGCAGCAACTGATTACAAGCATCGACCTCCACAGCCCATGCCTGGCTTTCGTACACCAACGGCACGAGCATGTGCAGCAGGTCTTCCAGCCGCTGGTCAAGCTGCTCGACGGCCAGCACCAAGCTATCCCAACCTGGCGCCGGGCCGCTGTGTTCGATGATCTGTTCGAGCGCCGCGACATTGGCGTCGCGAATGGACAAGAAGGCGGGTTGAAGCTGCTCGGGCCGTAGCGACGGGTAGTCGAGCAAGCCATGGGCAATTCGAGCAAGGCCGTGATTCACGAAGCACCTCAGGGGCAAGTCAGGGGCCGACACTGTAGCCAGCCCCCTGTTACCCCGCAGAAGCTCTATGTAACGCCCTGTACCCTTACTCTGCGGGTTTCTTCAACTTCGGATTAGGGAAGAACTGCACCGTCTGTACCTTGGCCGCAGGGGTTTTCGGCTCGAGGTGGTTGACCCGTGTCCCCAACTCCTTGGGCACCGACAAGCCCTGTTCGTTGAGCGTATCGGTAAAGCCGCAGGCCACGCACTCACGGTGCGGTACGTCGTCTTCGCTCCACATCATCAGTTTGTCGGGCTGGCTGCATGCCGGGCATACAGCCCCGGCAATAAAGCGCTTCTTGGTCTTGTTCACGGCTACCTCACTCATGCCGCAGCGGCCTCGGCCAAGCCACTGTGGCGCAGCAATGCATCAATGGAAGGCTCACGGCCACGGAAGTCGACGAACAGTTCCATGGGCTCGCGCGAGCCGCCACGCGCCAGGATCGCTTCGCGGAAGGCGCGGCCGGTTTCGGCATTCAGCACGCCTTCTTCCTCGAAGCGCGAGAAAGCGTCGGCCGACAGCACTTCAGCCCACTTGTAGCTGTAGTAACCCGCTGCGTAACCGCCGGCAAAGATGTGCGCAAAGCTGTTGGGGAAACGGTTGTACGCCGGCGGGCGCATGACCGAGACCTCATCGCGTACGCCTTCGAGCACCTGCAGCACGTTGCGGCCGTCGCCATGGCTGGCATGCAGTTCGAAGTCGAACAGCGAGAACTCCAGTTGGCGCACCATCATCATGCCCGACTGGAAGTTCTTCGCCGCCAGCATCTTGTCCAGCAGGTCCCGTGGCAGGGCCGCACCGGTTTCATAATGCGCCGAAATCAGCGCCAGGCCTTCCGGCTCCCAGCACCAGTTTTCCATGAACTGGCTAGGCAGCTCGACGGCATCCCAGGCCACGCCATTGATGCCGGAAACCCCGGCATGCTCGATGCGCGTCAGCATGTGGTGCAGGCCGTGGCCAAATTCGTGGAACAGCGTGGTGACCTCATCATGGGTCAGCAGCGCCGGCTTGCCAGGCGCAGCCGGGGTGAAGTTGCACACCAGGTTAGCCACCGGGCTTTGCAACTGGCCGCTGGCGGTGCGGCGCCGGTCACGGGCGCCGTCCATCCAGGCACCCCCGCGCTTGTTGGCACGGGCATACAGGTCGAAGAAGAAGCGCCCGACGTGCTGGCCGTTTTCCTTGATTTCGAACAGGCGGACATCCGGGTGCCAGCTGTCGAAGCCCTTCAACTCGGCGATTTCGATGCCATACAGGCGCTGCACGATGCTGAACAGGCCGCTAAGTACCTTGTCGATCGGGAAGTAGGCGCGCAGGGCCTCCTGCGACACGCTGTAGCGCTGTTCGCGCAGCTTCTCGCCATAGTATCCGGCGTCCCAACTGGCCAGCTCTGGGCAGCCTTGCTCGGCGGCATAGGCCTTGAGCTGCTGCAGGTCCTGCGCGGCAAACGGCTTGGAGCGTTGAGCCAGGTCGCGCAGGAAGCTCAGTACCTGGTCACTGGACTCGGCCATCTTGGTCGCCAGGCTCAGCTCGGCGTAGTTCTTGTAGCCCAGCAGCTCGGCCAGTTCCTGACGCAGGTCGAGGATTTGCTTCATCACCGGCCCGTTGTCGTTCTGGCCAGCGTTCGGGCCCTGGTCCGAGGCGCGGGTGCAGTAGGCCGCGTACACCTCTTCGCGCAGGGCGCGGTCGCTGGCGTAGGTCATCACGGCGTAGTAGCTGGGGAATTCCAGGGTGATCAGCCAGCCGTCGAGGCCCTTGGCCTGCGCTGCAGCGGCCATTTGCGCCTTGGCCGAATCGGTCAGGCCGGCCAGTGCGGCCTCGTCGGTCACATGCTTGGTCCAGGCCTGGGTGGCGTCCAGCAACTGGTTGGAGAAGCGGCTGCCCAGCTCACTGAGCTTGCTTTGCACATCGGCATAGCGCTGCTGCTTGTCCGCTGGCAGGTCGATACCCGACAGACGGAAGTCACGCAGGGCATGTTCGAGTATGGTTTTTTGCGCCACATCGAAACCGGCGGCCTCCGGGCCGCTGATCAGCGCCTGGTAGGCTTCGAACAACGCACGGTTCTGGCCCAGTTCGGTAGAGTAGGCGCTGAGCGCTGGCAGGCACGACTCGTAAGCCTCGCGCAATTCGGCGCTGTTGCACACCGCGTTGAGGTGGCTGACCGGGCTCCAGGCCGCACCCAGGCGGTCGTTCAGTTCGTCCATGGCCAGCACCAGGCCGGCCCAGGTGGGGTTGCTGCCCTGCTTTTCGAGGATCTCGGCAATGGCTTTACGGTTGTCGGCCAGGATCGCTTCGATCGCCGGCAACACGTGTTCGGCACGGATTTGCGAGAAGGGCGGCAGATCGTAGGACTGCAGAAGCGGGTTGTTCGCACTCACGGTTCGGATACCTTGGCAGAAGAAACACTGCCCCATCTTAATTACAATCGACGCCGACCGCAGCAGGCAGCCTGCCTATCGACACAGATGAGAGACGCTATCATGGCCATTCGCAGCTTCCAGCAACACACTCCGAAAGTGGGGCCCAGGGCATTCGTCGACCGTTCGGCGGTGGTGCTGGGCGACGTTGAAATCGGCGAAGACAGCTCGGTCTGGCCACTGGCCGTGGTGCGCGGCGACATGCACCGCATCCGGATTGGTGCGCGCACCAGCGTGCAGGACGGCAGCGTGCTGCATATCACCCACGCCGGCCCGTTCAACCCGGACGGCTTCGCGCTGATCATCGGCGACGAAGTGACCATCGGTCACAAGGTGATGCTGCATGGCTGCACGTTGGGTAACCGCATTCTGGTCGGCATGGGCAGCACGGTCATGGACGGTGCGATCGTGGAGGATGAAGTGATCATTGGCGCCGGCAGCCTGGTGCCGCCAGGCAAGCGCCTGGTCAGCGGCTACCTGTACATGGGCAGCCCGGTAAAACAGGCGCGGCTGCTCAATGACCAGGAGCGGGCGTTTTTCGCCTACAGCGCCAGCAACTATGTGAAGCTCAAGGACCAGCACCTGGCCGAAGGCTTCGATCAACCTGAATGAGCGCATTCGCGTGGAACCTTGTACATGCACCAGCAAAACATCCTGTTCGACCTCGACGGCACCCTGACCGACCCACGCCTGGGCATCACCCGCTCTATCCAGTATGCCTTGGCAAAGCTGGGCATCGATGAGCCAGACCTGGCCCGCCTCGAGCACTTCATCGGCCCACCTTTGTTGCAGGCGTTCATGCAGTTCTATGGTTTCGACGAAGCCAAGGCGTGGGAGGCGGTCAATTTCTACCGCGAGCGCTTCCGCGTGACCGGGCTGTACGAAAACCTGGTGTTCGCCGGCGTGCCGGAGCTGCTCCAAGCCCTGAACAGCCAGGGCCGCACGCTGTATATCGCCACCTCCAAACCGTGGGAATTTGCCCGCGAAATTGCCCGGCACTTCGCCTTCGACCACCACTTCAAGGTGATCTACGGCAGCGAACTGGACGGCACGCGCACCAACAAGGTTGAGCTGATTCGCCATTTGCTGGACGAAGAAGGGCTGGACCCGGCGCAGACGCTGATGATCGGTGACCGCAAGCATGACCTGATCGGCGCGCGCAGCAATGGTTTGCAGGCCGTGGCGGTGGGCTATGGGTTTGGTAGCCGGGAAGAGTTGATGGCCGAAGCACCGGCTTTCCACTTCGCCACGCTGGCCGAGATGCATCAGGCATTTACCAAGGCCTGAGGGCCTTCGGGGCTGCTTTGCAGCCCATGCGGTCACTGTGGGAGATTCTATGGTTCCTGGCAAGGGTAGCCGCTGCATCTTCAGTGCCTGTGAGATCGAGCGCCGCCCGCGCGGCGCATCGCGAGCTGCGCTCGCTCCTACGTTTGTTTCGGGCCAGTAACCCCTGTGCCAGATGCGCGCGGCCGCCTTGTTCGCACGACGCGATTTTGAGGCATGCGCCAAGGCGTTCGCGCGCAAATCCCACAGGAATAATTGGCCCGAAACAAACGTAGGAGCGAGCGCAGCTCGCGATGCGCCGCGCGGGCGGCGCTCGCTCTAACAGGCGCTGCATACCTTGTGGCAAACACCTGTCTGCCCTGATGCGATCCCCGTGGGAGTTGGCTTGCCGACGATGGGCCGCAACGCCGCCCCAAAGTCTCACCGGCCAGCCATCAACTTTTGCAACGCCGCCTTCCTTTCAGCAATGGGCAACCTCCCCAACTGCTCAACCCGTTCATAGAACCGCCCCCAATCCCCGTCAACCGCGCGAAACACCGCCGCAAACGCCGGCACCCACTGGTCATACAGCCCGAACGGCAACAGCTTGGCATTGTTCATGGGCGCGTACACCCAGGCGTCAAAGCGCTTGTCGCCGCCCCACTGGCTGTCCCGCACCTGCTGGTAGTCACGCCTGAGCCGCGAGAACTCCGCCCGCTTGGCCTGGCGCTTGTGCGCATCATCCAGCGGCCCGGCGTAAATCGCCTGCAACCGCTCGCGGCTGGCCAGCACCAGTTGGATAAACTGCTCCCGCTGCTGCCCCTGATCGCCACCCACCGCAGCCAGCCCGCGCGCCGCGCGCCATTGCCGGGTGCCTTCCTGTTCGACGAACGAGGCAAAGGACTCGTTGAACTCGGTGTCGTCCTGCACGTAAAAGCGCTGGTGCGCCAGCTCGTGAAAGATCAAGGTCGCCAGGCGTTCGTCACCCCAGCCCACCATCGACGACAGAATAGGGTCGTCGAACCAGCCCAAGGTGGAATAGGCCTCCACCCCGCCCACGTACACATCCAGCCCTTCCTCACGCATCAACGCTGCCGCGCCACGCGCTGCACCTTGCTGGTAGTAGCCGCGGTACGCCACGCAACCCGCTATCGGAAAACAGTGGGTCACCGGTTGCAGTGAGAGCTCTGGCGTGGCGAAAACATTCCAAACCACATAGGGGCGCCCAAGGTCGGCGTATACCCGGTAGCTGCGGTTATCCGGCAGCTTCAGCTGCTGGCTGGCAAACGCCCGCGCCTGTTCCGCCCGTTGCAGGCGCGCCCGTAACAGGGGAGGGGTAGCAGGGTCGGCGACCACCTGTTCCACCGGTTGCCGCGCGCGCAGCAGTTGCCACTGGCCTTGCGCAAGCTGGCCGTAATAGGCCGCACTGCTGCAACCGCTCAGCAGAAGCACCGCCAGCAGCGGAACCAAACGGGTGAAAACGCGGTCGAGTGGCCCAGGGCCTGAGCGCTGCATAAGAAAAAGTCGAAGCATCGGGACTGTCTGACTCGCTCAAGGCCGATTCGCTCCAAGACTATCTCGCCACGGGGGAGTTTCGCCATGCGTGCATTGTGGGTCGCCGGTTCACTGTTGCTGTTATCTGCCTGTTCAACGCTGCCAGACCCAGACCCGAACCAGGCCTGGATCGACCTCACGCCCTACGACAACACCTCGTTGCACGCGGTGCAGGTCGATGAGCGCGATTGGGCCGACAACCGGTACTTCGAAGTGCAGCCTGGCAGCCATGAGTTGACCGTGCGCTACCAGTTTCCGGTCAACCCCAGCAACATCGGCCCGGTCGACCAACCCCTGTGGCGAGATTGCCAGGTAAAGCTGGCGTTCAAAGACTTCAACGCCGGGCAACGCTATCAGCTGCAGGCCGGGAGCATCGGCTTCCGCCCGTGGGTGAAGTTGTATGACCAGCAACAAAAACTGCTGGGCCAGGGCCTGCCAGCGGGCTGCCAGCACACCTGAACCACGCAAACGGCGCTATGCTGTTAACGTGCCAATCGCAAGTGGGAGCTTTGCCATGCGCCAGCCCATGATGCTGATCGCCCTCAGTGCACTGGGGGCTTGCGCCAGCCCCTTGCCGCCGGTCGACCCCAAGCAAGCCTGGGTCGACTTGTACACCATGACCCCCGGCCGGGTAATCATGGCCGACCGCCTTGACGGGAAGCGCCTGGAAGACGGCCGATACTTTCAGGTAACCCCCGGCAAGCATGAGCTGGTCGTGCGCTTCGATTACGAGATCTACTCTGGCGGGATGCTGACCGACCCCAGGGACCGTACCTGTTACCTAACTGTGCGCTTCGATGACTTCAAGGCTGGGGAACGTTATCGCCTGGAGGCACGGGCGCCGGTAATGGAGCCGCAGGTATTGCTGTATGACGCCAGCCGCACGGTGCTGGTGAATGAGCCTAGCGATGTGTTCTGTATTCCGTAGGCGGGGGTGCGGCGGGTAGGGGGTGCTGCCGGTGGGGGAGCTGCTGCGCAGCCCATCGCGCCGCAAGGCCGCTCCTACAGGGGTCTGTGGAAGCGGGCTTTTGTCGCAAATGGGCCGCGAAGCGGCCACTCATGCTCGAGCGCTAGCGATCATTCTTCTGGTAAATGATCTTCTTGGTCCCGCCGTCGCACGTCCCGACCACCATATTCGGGTCCTGGACCTCACTGTTAGGCACGATCTCCAGGGTGTACGAAGCCACCCCTTGGGCCTGGATCTTGGCCTCGATCTCGGCTTTCAGTTCCTCGCACGGCTTGACCGCCGCCAGCGCAGACGTGGCGACCAGCGAAGCGAACACCGCGATTGCTACGCGAATCATGGAACGGCTCCTGAAAAGGCAGTATTGCTGCCGACGTTGGTTAGACTACAGCAAACTGCCATCGTTGCGCCGCTTCAGCCTACCAACGCCGCATCCAGGCTGATCTTGGCGTTGAGCACCTTCGACACCGGGCAGCCTGCTTTGGCCTTGTTGGCAATTTCCATGAACTGCGCCTCGCTGGCGCCTGGCACCTTGGCTCGCAACACAAGGTGTACAGCGGTAATGGCAAAACCATCAGGCTGCTTGTCGAGGGTGACTTCCGCCGCCGTGTCGATCCGGTCCGGGGTGAGCCCGGCCTCGCCGAGCATCATCGACAGCGCCATCGAGAAGCAGCCCGCATGCGCCGCACCGATCAGTTCCTCTGGGTTGGTACCCGGCGTGTCCTCGAAACGGGTGTTGAAGCCATAAGGGTTCTGCTTGAGGGCGCCGCTTTCGGTTGAAAGCAGGCCTTTGCCGTCCTTCAAACCACCTTGCCAGATCGCCGATGCTGTCTTCTTCATGATGCCTCCTTGTCACTCGGTTACGTGCCTATGGGTTCAGAGGTCAGATACGCCCGGCAAGTTCAGAGCAATTGCGCACCCCCATTGAATCCAACGATTACGCCCATACAGAGTCATAAAGGCCTCTGGCCAATCATTCTTGCGGAGGCCCCATGACGCAGCTACGTGACCTGAAGATTTCCACCCTCGACCTTGTGCCCGTTCGCGCCGACGCCGGCCCGGCGCAGTCGCTGCGCAACTCGCTGGACCTGGCGCAGCACGTCGAACGCTTCGGCTACAACCGCTTCTGGGTGGCCGAACACCACAACATGGACGGCATCGCCAGCTCGGCGACCTCGGTGCTTATCGGCTACCTCGCCGGGGGCACTTCGAGCATTCGCGTAGGCTCCGGCGGGGTCATGCTGCCCAACCATGCGCCGTTGGTGATCGCCGAGCAGTTCGGCACCCTCGCCAGCCTGTACCCGGGGCGCATCGACCTCGGCCTTGGCCGTGCGCCAGGCTCCGACCAGATGACTGCATACGCCTTGCGCCGAGACCGCGCAGGTGGCCCGGACGATTTCCCGGACGACGTCGAAGAGCTGTCACGCTACCTTGGCCCCCGAACCGATGATCAAAAAGTGATCGCTGTGCCTGGGCACGACACCGATGTGCCCATGTGGCTGCTGGGCTCCAGCCTGTTCAGCGCGCAACTGGCCGGTATGCGCGGCATGCCCTATGCCTTCGCCTCGCACTTCGCGCCGCGTTACATGCACGAGGCAATCCGCGTGTATCGCAACCACTTCAAACCGTCCACCACGCTGGACAAACCCTATGTGATGCTGGGCATTCCCATGGTGGTTGCCGAAACCGATGAACAGGCCGAATACCTGGCCACTTCGGTGTACCAGCGCATTCTGGCGCTGATTCGCGGGCAGAGCCTGATGCAGAAACCCCCGGTACCCAGCATGGACGGCTTATGGCTGCCCCATGAACGCGATGCGGTAGGCAGCTTCCTGGGGTTGGCGATGATCGGCAGCCCGCAGAAAGTGCGCGCCAAAGTGGAGGTGTTGCTGGAGCAAACCGGGGCGGACGAGCTGATGTTCACCTGTGACCTGTACGAGCATGCAGACCGTATCCGCGCTTATGAGCTGCTGGCGCAGGCTTTGAAGAGCGAGTGAACCCCTTCGCGAGTGCCCCCGCGAAGGGGCCACCGCGTCAGCCGCGGCGGTAGACGATTTCCTTGGTGCCGCCTTCGCAGCTGCCGATCACCTTGCCCGCCGGGTCGCCCTTTTTGACGATCTCCAGCTTGTAGCCAACAACCCCCTTGGCATCGAGCTTGGCGGCAATTTCCGCTTTCAGCTCCTCGCAGGGTTTGCCCGCCGCCATCGCGCCACCGGCCAGCGTCATCAGGCCCAGCGCCAGTATCAGTTTGTTCATCACTTGCATTCCTTGTGCAGATGAAACCAGAAAGGGGCGCCCATCAGGGCGCCCTGTTCCTAATACCCCATCAGTGCAACCTGTTCCAGCCTGGCTGTGTTTCAGCTATTGGCGATACGGAAGCCCACCTTCAACGTCACCTGGAAGTGCGCGACCTTGTTGTCGCGAATATGGCCACGGGTCTCGGCCACCTCGAACCACTCCATGTGCTTGATGCTCTGGCCGGCTTCGGCCAGGGCATTGTTGATCGCATCTTCGATACTGGTAGGCGAAGACCCCACCAGTTCGACCTTCTTGTAGGTGTGATGATCGGTCATGAGCGCTCTCCTTGGGTAACAGTGATATTCAGCCTGGCAGTGCGAGCCTGGTTTACCTGCGAGCTGTCATCAGGGGCGAAAGTTCGATCGCACTTTCGTGCAGCCCAAGGGTCGCAGTTCATAGAGTCCATACTGCAAAGGAGAGTCAACATGCCCCGCAATTCGCTGCGTAAAACATCCCTGGAAAGCATGGAAGCAGAGATCGAAAGCCTGCTGAAAAGCCTGGAAAGCCTGAAGCACGATGCCTCCGAAGAAACCCAGAAATCAGTCAAGGCCATGCGCAGCAACGCCGAGAGTGCCCTGCGCCATTCGCGCAGCCTGCTGAGCGATGCCTATGAGGAAGTCAAGGAGCGTACCCGCCAGACCGGCATCGCCACCCGCGACTATGCCCAGGAGCACCCGTACACCACTGCCGGTGTAGCCATCGGCGCCCTGGGCTTGCTGGCAGCTTACCTGCTGTGCAAGCGCAACTAAGCGCTCTGCCCTAGCAGTTCTGCCCGCAACCATTGCGCCAGTTGCTCGGCGCGCCCGTCAGCGGCGCGCCGAGGTACCCACAGCGCCAACGCCGCCGGGGTCGGTGAAAAGCCCCACGGCGCACTCAGGCGGCCCGCCCGCAGGTCATCGGCGACCAGGGGTTGCGGCGCGATCGCCACGCCCAGTCCCGCCACCGCAGCTTCCAACAGGTAATACAAGTGCTCGAAGGCCTGCCCGTAGTGCATGGCAGCCGGCTCCAGGCCCTGCTGCGCCGCCCAGGTCGGCCAAGCCTGTGGGCGCGAGGTGGTGTGCAACACGGCTTCTTCGAGCAAAGCTTTGGCTGGCGCCCCCTGCAAGCGCTGGTAACCGGCGAAGTGCGGGCTCAGCACCGGGCCGATTCGCTCCTCGGCCAACACATGCACCTGCATGTCTGCCGGCCACGGGGGCTCGGCATACACCAATAGCGCATCCAGCCCTGGCCGCCTTGGATCAAGGTCACCCTCACCGGCTGAAAGGTGCAGGCGCAGCTCTGGCAAGTCTGCCTGCAAACGCCCCAACCGCGGGATGAACCAGCGCGCCAGCAGGCTGCCTGAGCAACCCAGTACGAACGGGGCCTCGCGGGTGTCGCGGCTCAGTTCGGCACATGCGCTGCGCAAGCGGTCGAACGCCTCGCCACTGGCATCGCGCAGGCGCAGGCCGGCATCTGTGAGTTTGATGCCACGCCCCTCCTTGACGAACAACGCCACCCCCAGATGCTCCTCAAGCACCTTGATCTGCCGGCTCACGGCACCATGGGTAACGTGCAACGCCTCGGCCGCCTGGCTGACACTGTTAAGCCGGGCAGTGGCCTCGAAAGCACGCAGGGCATTGAGGGGAGGGAGGTCGTGAGCCATTACCTGTGAGTTTTCCTGACAAGTTTACGCAATCTTATCGGTTTTCAGCCGGGCCTGTCGTGGTTAGAGTAAAGCCCATCACTCATTGCCTACGCCCTGGAGCGCCCCATGACCCAGTCCCAATACCGCCCCGGCCCCGACGCCAATGGCCTGTTCGGCTCGTTCGGCGGCCGCTATGTGGCCGAAACCCTCATGCCACTGGTGCTGGACCTGGCCCGGGAATACGAAGCGGCCAAGGCAGACCCGCAATTCCTCGAAGAGCTGGCCTATTTCCAGCGCGACTACATCGGCCGCCCCAACCCGCTGTACTTCGCCGAGCGCCTGACCGAACACTGCGGCGGCGCCAAGATCTTCTTCAAGCGTGAAGAGCTCAACCACACCGGCGCGCACAAGGTGAACAACTGCATCGGCCAGGTGCTGCTGGCCAAGCGCATGGGCAAGAAACGCCTGATCGCCGAAACCGGCGCCGGCATGCACGGCGTGGCGACCGCTACCGTCGCTGCGCGCTTCGGCCTGCCCTGCGTGATCTACATGGGCGCCACCGATATCGAACGCCAGCAGGCCAACGTGTTCCGCATGAAGCTGCTGGGCGCCGAGATCGTTCCGGTTACCGCGGGCACCGGCACCCTCAAGGACGCCATGAACGAAGCGCTGCGCGACTGGGTGACCAACGTCGACGACACGTTCTACCTGATCGGCACCGTGGCGGGCCCGCACCCATACCCGGCAATGGTCCGCGACTTCCAGTCGATCATCGGCAAGGAAACCCGTGCCCAGTTGCAGGAAAAGGAAGGCCGCCTGCCGGACAGCCTGGTCGCCTGCGTGGGGGGTGGCTCCAACGCCATGGGCCTGTTCCATGAGTTCCTCGAAGAGCCAAGCGTCCAGATCATCGGCGTTGAAGCCGGCGGCCACGGTGTGCACACCGACAAGCATGCTGCCAGCCTGAACGGCGGTGTGCCCGGCGTACTGCACGGCAACCGCACCTATCTGTTGCAGGACGATGACGGCCAGATTACCGACGCTCACTCGATTTCGGCCGGCCTCGACTACCCGGGCATCGGCCCCGAGCATGCCTACCTGCATGAGGTGAAGCGCGTTGAATACGTCAGCATCACCGATGACGAAGCGCTGGATGCCTTCCACGCCACGTGCCGCCTGGAGGGCATCATCCCGGCCCTGGAAAGCGCTCACGCCCTGGCCGAGGCAATCAAGCGCGCCCCGCAGCTGCCCAAGGACCACCTGATGGTGATCTGCCTGTCGGGCCGCGGCGACAAAGACATGCAAACCGTCATGAGCCACATGGCCGCCCAGGAGAAACAGGCATGAGCCGTCTAGAACAACGCTTCGCCGAGTTGAAAGCCGAAGGCCGCTCGGCACTGGTCACCTTCGTTACCGCAGGCGACCCGGGCTATGACGCCTCGCTGCAGATCCTCAAGGGCCTGCCTGCTGCAGGCGCCGATGTGATCGAACTGGGCATGCCATTCACCGACCCGATGGCCGATGGCGTAGCCATCCAGCTCGCTACCCTGCGCGCGTTGGAAGCGGGCCAGAACCTGGCCAAGACCCTGCAGATGGTTCGGGAATTCCGTGTGGACAACCACACCACGCCGATCGTGCTGATGGGCTACTACAACCCGATCCACCGTTTTGGCGTGGAAGCGTTCGTGAATGAAGCCAAGCAGGCTGGCGTCGATGGCCTGATCATCGTCGACCTGCCGCCGGAGCACGATGCAGAACTGGCGACCCCGGCCCAGGCTGCAGGTATCGACTTCATTCGCCTGACCACCCCGACCACCGACGACGCGCGCCTGCCGCGTGTGCTGGCGCGCAGCTCCGGGTTCGTCTACTACGTGTCCGTGGCCGGTGTGACCGGGGCCGGCTCGGCGACCACCGAGCACGTGACCGAAGCCATTGCCCGCCTGCGTCGGCATACCGACCTGCCGATCAGCGTTGGCTTCGGCATTCGCACCCCAGAGCAGGCGGCGAACATCGCCCGGCTGGCCGATGGCGTGGTAGTGGGCTCGGCGCTGGTCGACAAGATTGCCCAGGCCAACACGGCCGAACAGGCGGTGAGCGATGTGTTGAGCCTGTGCTCGGCACTGGCGGAAGGGGTGCGCGGCGCCCGTCGCTGACCGGCGTCGCCTTCATCGCCGGCAAGCCAGATCCCACAGCTACAGCGCCACCCTCAGGCCCTGTGAAATCCTTGTGGGAGCTGGCTTGCCAGCGATGAGCACAACACGAGCACTGAAGGTTCAGCCCCCAAAAACCGACAGGTTCAACGGCCTCACTGCCCCCATCCAGATCGCATGGTCCCGATGGTCCGCCAGTTCATCACCGGTCAGCGGGTGCATGAACACCACCAAACCCTGGCGATGCAGTGCCAACCAAGGCAATACCACCCCCACCACTTCCGGACCGAAAGCCAGCTGGCAGCTCCAGTCCGGGTGCGGGCCCACCGGCTTCTGGTGCATGCGCCCCATGCTCACGGGAAACAGCCGCGCCGCTTCCTCACACAGCGCCCGAGCCTGCTCCAGGGTCGCTGCGTCATAGTAAATGTGGGCGTGGTAACCCTTGATCCTCTGCACGATACCTCCTGGGCCCAAAGCCCGCGTGACTCTGCGCCGAACTCACCCTTACCGGCTTCGCTCGTGCTCCAACCAACCTACGAACCGTTCGATCAACGCGCCCCGGCGTTTGCGCGGCGGCAACACCGCATAATAACCGCGTTCCGAGCGCAGGCTGCCCTCCAGTGGCCGGCAGAGCAAACCCTGCTCGACCAGCCCATCCACCAGGTGCCCCCAGCCAATTGCCACCCCTTGCCCGGCAATCGCGGCCTGTATCAGCAGTGTGTAGTTATCGAACCGCAGTTGCCCGGTTGGCGGTGGGCTGGCCACGCCAAACCCGCGAAAAACACCCGCCCAGTCAAACCAGCGGCTGGCCTGCTCACCTTTGAGGTGCAACAACGGCAAGCGCTGCAAAGCCACGGCTGACATGGGTTTGCCATGAATCAGGCGCGGGCTGCACACCGGGAAAACCTCTTCATCGAACAACCAGCGGCTTTCGCCCTGATGAAAGCGCCCATCACCAAACAGCACGGCCACATCGATGTCCGGGCGCAACATGCCCTGGCTGCGCTCACCGGTTACCAGGCTGACATCCACGTGTGGATAAGCCTCGTGAAAGCGCTGCAAGCGCGGCATCAGCCAGAACGCCGCGAACGCAAAGTCGGTGGCCACCTGCAGCACTTCACGCTGGCCGCGCCCACTGACCTGGGCAATACCTTCGTCCATGGCCTGCAACCCTTGGTGCACATGCTCGAACAACAGCTGGCCGGCCTCGGTGAGTTCGATCCCGCGGTACACCCGATCGAACAGGCGTGTGCCCAACTGCGCCTCCAGCCGTTTTACCTGCTGGCTTACCGCAGGCTGGGTGGTGCCCAGCGCCACAGCCGCCGCTGTGAAGCCACGCAAACGGGCCGCGGCCTCGAACACCCGCAACGTATCCAGCGACAGTTCGGCAAAGCGCTCAAACATAAGCTTGGCTAATCCCAGTCATTGCCCGCCATGGGCTTTACCCATGTTATCCACAGTCGCATCTTGATAGGCAAGCGGTTCGCATAACCTTCAACGATGGAAGCCAGCATGACACGCCCGAATATCCTGTTCATCATGGCCGACCAAATGGCCGCACCCCTGCTGCCCATTTATGGGCCTTCACCCATTCAGATGCCGCACCTCAGCCGCCTGGCCGAGCAGGCCGTGGTGTTCGATTCAGCCTACTGCAACAGCCCGCTGTGCGCGCCGTCGCGCTTCACCCTGGTCAGCGGCCAGCTCCCAAGCCGCATCGGTGCCTACGACAATGCTGCCGATTTCCCCGCCGACGTGCCGACCTACGCCCACTACCTGCGCCGCCTGGGCTACCGCACGGCGCTGTCGGGCAAGATGCATTTCTGCGGCCCGGACCAGCTGCATGGTTACGAGGAACGCCTGACCAGCGACATCTACCCGGCCGATTATGGCTGGGCAGTGAACTGGGATGAGCCGGATGTGCGCCCAAGCTGGTACCACAACATGTCCTCGGTACTGCAGGCAGGCCCCTGCGTGCGTACCAACCAGCTGGATTTCGACGAGGAGGTGGTGTTCAAGGCGCGCCAGTACCTCTACGACCACGTGCGCGAGAACGACGGCCGGCCGTTTTGCCTGACCGTGTCGATGACCCACCCACACGATCCATACACCATTCCCAAGCACTACTGGGACCGCTATGAGGGTGTGGATATCCCCATGCCTGGTACCGAATTCAGCCAGGCAGAACTGGACCCGCATTCGCAGCGCCTGCTCAAGGTCTATGACCTGTGGAACAAACCGCTGCCGGTGGACAAGATCCGCGATGCACGCCGGGCCTATTTCGGCGCCTGCAGCTACATCGACGACAACATCGGCAAGCTGTTGCAGACCTTGCAAGAGTGCGACCTGGCCGACGACACCCTGATCGTGTTCTCCGGCGATCACGGCGACATGCTCGGCGAGCGTGGCCTTTGGTACAAGATGCACTGGTTCGAAATGTCGGCGCGGGTGCCACTGCTGGTTCATGCACCGCAGCGCTTTGCCGCCAGCCGTGTCAGCGCCTCGGTATCGACCTGTGACCTGTTACCGACCCTGGTCGAATTGGCGGGCGGGGCTGTGGATAACACCCTGCATCTGGATGGCCGCTCACTGCTTGGCCACCTGCAAGGGCAGGGCGGCCACGATGAAGTGATCGGCGAATACATGGCCGAAGGCACTGTCGGGCCGCTGATGATGATCCGCCGCGGGCCTTACAAATTCGTGTACGGCGAAGACGACCCTTGCCTACTCTATGATCTTGGCCGCGACCCGCACGAGCGGGAGAACCTCGCCAGCAGCCCGGACCACCAGGCACTGCTGCAGGCGTTCGTCGAGGAAGCCCGACAGCGTTGGGACATGCCCAGGTTGCGCCAGCAGGTACTGGCCAGCCAGCGCCGTCGCCGCCTGGTGGCCGAAGCGCTGGCTACCGGCAAGCTGCACAGCTGGGACCATCAACCATGGGTAGATGCCAGCCAACAGTACATGCGTAACCACATTGATCTCGACGACCTCGAGCGCAAGGCACGTTACCCACAGCCCGCCCCCCTGGATTGAGAAGAGGCCGCCATGCACACGTTTTCCGCCGCCGTACTCACCCTGGCCTTGGGCCTGGGTATCACCCCGGCCCACGCCGCCGACGACGATGCACAATGCAGCACGGTAAAAATGGCCGACCCTGGCTGGAGCGACATAGCCACGACCAACGCCGTGGCCCGGCTGCTACTGGAAAGTCTGGGCTACCAGGTGAAGATCGACAGCCTGGCGGTGCCGATCATCTACGGCGGCCTGAAAGACGGCCGTGTGGATGCCTTCCTTGGCAACTGGATGCCGGCGCAACAGGGCTTTCATGACAAGTTCGTCGCCAATGGGGATGTGCAGCAGTTGTCGCGCAACCTGGAAGGCACCGAGTTCACCTTGGCCGTGCCGGACTACGTCTGGAATGCCGGGGTCAAGGATTTCGCCGACCTGCACAAGCACGCCGACCAGTTCGACAAGAAGCTGTACGGCATCGGTTCCGGCGCACCGGCCAACCTGTCGCTCAAACAAATCATCGACAACAATGAGTTCGACCTTGGCCAGTGGAAACTGGTCGAATCCAGCGAGCAGGCGATGCTGACGCAAGTCGACCGCGCCGTGAAGAAGCAGCAATTCATCACCTTCCTCGGCTGGACGCCACACCCGATGAATGTGAAGCTGAAGATGCACTACCTCACGGGCGGGGAAAAATGGTTCGGTAGCAAAGGCCAGGTGTACACCCTGACGCGCAAGGGTTATCCACAGGCCTGCCCGAATGCGGCGAAGCTGCTGGGCAACCTGAAGTTCACACTGGACATGGAAAACAGCATCATGGCCCAGGTTGTGGACAAGAAGATCAGCTTCGACGACGCGGCCAGGGCTTGGGTCAAGACGCACCCCGAGTTACTGGAAGGGTGGTTGGCCGGGGTCACCACCAAAGCCGATGGCGATGCCTTGGAGGCCGTCAAAGCCAAACTATGAACTCACCAGCAATACACCTAACCTGTGGGAGCGGGCATGCCCGCGAACACCGGCAAAGCCGGTGCCATCTATAGCGGTGGCGTCTTCGCGGGCATGCCCGCTCCCACAGGTCAGGTGCATTAAATCAAGGATTGTGGATAACCCATGCCTCGTATCATCCACCTGCTGCCATTCCTCGCCTGGCTCCCGCGCCAATCGGTCCGCAGCCTGCGCCAGGACCTGCTGGTGGGCCTGGGCGGTGCCATCCTCGCGCTGCCGCAGTCCATCGCCTATGCCCTGATCGCCGGCCTGCCTGCCGAATACGGCCTGTACGCCGCCATCGTGCCGGTATTGATCGCCTGCCTGTGGGGTTCGTCCTGGCACCTGATCTGCGGCCCGACCGCGGCCATCTCCATCGTGCTCTACGCCAGCATCAGCCCATTGGCCGTGGCTGGGAGTTCGGACTACATCACGCTGGTGCTGCTGCTCACCTTCCTCGGCGGGGTCTTTCAACTGCTGCTGGGGCTGCTGCGCTTCGGTGCGCTGGTCAATTTCGTCTCGCATTCCGTAGTGCTCGGCTTCACCCTTGGCGCCGCGGTCGTCATTGCCCTGGGGCAATTGCCCAACCTGCTGGGCATGGACCTGCCCAGCCAGGCCACGGCGCTGAAAACCGTACAGGACCTGGCCAACCATGCCGGCGAAATCAATGTGCCATCCTTGCTGTTGGGCCTGGCCACCGTGGTTATCGGTGTGGCGCTCAAACTCTGGCGCCCGCGCTGGCCCAGCCTGTTGATAAGCCTGATCGCGGTAAGCCTGCTGGCCTGGCTGCTGCCGGGCTGGTTTGGCCATGTGCCGAGGGTCGCGGCATTCACCGGCCAGCTTCCACCCTTGAGCCCGCTGCCCTTGCTGGACGTGGAGCTGATTCTGCGCCTGCTGCCCAGTGCCGTGGCGGTAGGTATGCTGGGGTTGGTCACCAGCCTGTCGATTGCCCGGTCGTTGTCGGCACGCTCGGAACAGCTGATCGACCCTGATCAGGAAATTCGAGCCCAGGGCGTGTCGAACATCGTAGGCGCGTTCTTCTCGGGTTACCTGTCTGCTGGCTCCTTCACCCGTTCGGGCCTGAGCTACGAAGCAGGTGCCCGCTCCCCCATGGCCGGGGTGTTTTCGGCGCTATGGGTGGCGCTGTTCGCCATCACCGGTGCTGGCTTGATCGCACAGTTGCCGATCCCCGCCATGGCCGGCAGCATACTGTTGATCTGCTGGGGACTGGTGGACCGCCAAGCCATCCGCGCGCTGTTCCGGGTCAGCCGTTCGGAGTTCCTGGTAATGGCGCTGACGGCGGGGGCAACCTTGCTGCTGGAGTTGCAGACGGCGATCTATGCCGGGGTGCTGGCGTCGCTGTTCTTCTACCTCAAGCGCACATCACGGCCACGGGTGCAGCAAAGCCGCGAAGGTGAAGCGGATGTGCTGCGGGTAGGTGGCTCGATCTTCTTTGGCGCGGCGCACTACCTGCAAGTACGTTTGCAGCTGTGCCAAGGTCCGCATGTGGTGATCGATGCGCGGCAGGTGAATTTCATCGACTACTCGGGTGTAGACATGTTGCACCGCGAGGCACGGCGCTTGCGGCGCCTGGGCGGGAGCCTGACCTTGCACCGGGCCAGGCCGCAGGTGATCGAGGAATTGCAGAAGCTGGAAGGGGCGCAGTTGTGCCCGATCCGGTTTGAGGAATGAGGTTGAGTTGAGATTTGGGGCTGCTTTGCAGCCCATCGCGACGCAAGGCCGCTCCCACAAGGGATGGGTGTACGCCGACCCAACGCGGCCCCGGCAATTTCAGCCCCGAGCCAATTGCCGGCGCAACTCAGCCAACACCGGAGCGGTATCCGGCCGTACCCCACGCCAGATAAAGAACGCCTCAGCGGCCTGCTCAGCCAGCATCCCCAACCCATCCAGCACTTTGGCCGCGCCCAGCTTCTGCGCCCACTGGCAAAACGGCGTAGGTTCCTTGCCATACATCATGTCGTAGCAAACCGTGCGCCCTGCCTCGACCAAACTGTCGGCAATCGGCGGCAATTCCCCGGCCAAACTGGCTGAAGTGGCGTTGATGATCACATCCACCGGCTCCTGCAACCAGGCAAACCCGCTGGCCACCACCGGCCCCAGTTCATCGAACTCCCGCGCCAGCTGCTCGGCCTTTTCCACGGTACGGTTGGCGATCACCAGCGATTGCGGCCTGTGCGCCAGGATCGGCTCCAGCACGCCACGCACTGCACCACCGGCACCGAGAATCAAAATGCGCTTGCCCGTCAGCTCGACTCCGGCATTCACCGTCAGGTCACGCACCAGGCCAGCGCCATCGGTGTTGTCACCTTGCAAAGTGCCGTCAGCCAGCTTGCTCAGTGTGTTCACCGCGCCAGCGCGCTGGGCACGCGGGGTCAGGCTGTCGCACAGGCGGTAGGCCTCTTCCTTGAACGGCACGGTGACATTGCCGCCGCTGCCTTGCTTGAAGAAGCCGCGTGCGCAGTCGCTGAACTCATCCAGCGGCGCCAGCAGGGTGGCGTATTCCAGGTCCTGGCCGGTCTGCTCGGCAAACAGGCGGTGAATCAGCGGCGACTTGCTGTGGCCGATGGGGTTACCAAAAACGACGTACTGGTCCATGGCGGCTCCTTGGTTATCCACAGGCTTACTGGCCAAGCCAGTCGCGGTCTTGCAGGAAGTAGTCGGTCAGGCGCGCTTCTTCGCTGCCCGGTGCCGGCTTCCAGTCATAGCCCCAGCGCACCTGTGGCGGCAGCGACATGAGAATGGACTCGGTGCGCCCGCCCGACTGCAGGCCGAACAGGGTGCCGCGGTCGTAGACCAGGTTGAACTCCACGTAGCGGCCGCGGCGGTATTCTTGGAACTCACGCTGCTGCGGGGTATAGGGGGTGTGCTTGCGGCGCTGGACGATCGGCAGGTAGGCGTCGACATAGGCATCGCCAATGGCACGGATGAAGGCGAAGCAGGTGTCGAAGCCCCACTCGTTCAGGTCGTCGAAGAACAGACCGCCGATGCCGCGTGGCTCGCCACGGTGCTTGAGGTGGAAGTAGCGGTCGCACCAGGCCTTGTAGCGCGGGTACACATCGGCACCGAAGGGTGCACATGCCTGCTCGGCCACGCGGTGCCAGTGAATGCAGTCTTCCTCGACGCCGTAGTATGGGGTCAGGTCGAAACCGCCACCAAACCACCACACCGCCTCTTCGCCTTCCTTCTCGGCAATGAAGAACCGCACATTGGCGTGCGAGGTGGGCACATGCGGGTTGTACGGGTGGATCACCAGCGACACGCCCAAGGCCTCGAAGCCCCGGCCCGCCAGCTCCGGGCGGTGGGCGCTGGCCGACGGCGGCAGGCCGGCGCCGAACACGTGGGAGAAGTTGACCCCGCCTTTCTCGATCAGCTTGCCCTCGCCGATCACCCGCGTACGCCCCCCGCCACCGGCTTCGCGCACCCAGGCATCCTCGACGAAGCGGGCACCGCCGTCTTCGTTTTCGAGGGCAGAGCAGATGCGGTCTTGCAGGTCGAGCAGGTAGGCTTTCACGGCCTCGGTGCGGCTAGTCATCGGGTCACCAGGAACGGGCAGGGAAGAATTCGCCGCGTAGCATAACACCGCCAGCGCGCGCGCCGCAGTTGACGGCGATCAAGCAAAGGCGTCCGATAGAAGGCCTTTCCCGATCCCGACTACAGGAGTGCGAGATGGCCAAGCGTATCCAGTTCAGCCAGCATGGCGGCCCCGAAGCGCTGCAGTTTGTGGAATTCGAACCCGCTCCGCCGGGGCCCCAGCAGGTGCGCGTGCGCAACCATGCGATCGGCCTGAACTTCATCGACACCTATTTCCGCAGCGGGCTGTATGCACCGCCATCACTGCCTTCGGGGCTGGGCACCGAAGCGGCCGGTGTGGTCGAGGCCGTGGGCGAAGGCGTGACCCGGCTGAAGGTGGGTGACCGCGTGGCCCATGCCGGCGGCCCGCTGGGCGCATACAGCGAGGTTCACACGCTGCCGGAGGCCAACCTGGTCAAGCTGCCCGACAACATCAGCTTCGAGCAGGCAGCGGCGGTGATGCTCAAGGGGTTGACCGTGCAGTACCTGCTGAAGCAAACCTACCAGGTGAAGGCGGGTGACGTGGTCCTGTTCCATGCGGCCGCCGGTGGCGTGGGTTCGCTGGCGTGCCAATGGGCGAAAGCGTTGGGTGCCAAGCTGATCGGCACTGTGAGTTCTGCCGAGAAGGCCGAGCGGGCCAAGGCGCTGGGCGCATGGGCGACCATCGACTACAGCCATGAAGACGTGGCCAAGCGGGTGCTGGAGCTGACCGACGGCAAGAAATGCCCGGTGGTGTACGACGGCGTTGGCGCCGATACCTGGCTCACCTCGCTGGACTGCCTGCAACCGCGCGGGCTGATGGTGAGCTTCGGTAATGCCTCGGGTGCGGTCAGCGGGGTGAACCTGGGAATTCTGGCGCAGAAGGGCTCGCTGTATGTGACCCGGCCGACCTTGGCGACCTATGCCAACAATGCCGAAAACACCCAGGCCATGGCCGATGACCTGTTTGCGATGATTGGCAG
Organism: Pseudomonas sp. BJP69; assembly: GCF_007633355.1. NCBI lineage: Bacteria > Pseudomonadati > Pseudomonadota > Gammaproteobacteria > Pseudomonadales > Pseudomonadaceae > Pseudomonas > Pseudomonas sp. BJP69. The sequence continues at coordinate 30,664 of NZ_CP041933.1, read as the reverse complement.
TGGCAAGCTGGTTGTGGATATCCAGCAGCGGTACCCGCTGAGCGAGGCGGCCAAAGCGCAAGCAGAGCTGTCGGCGCGGCGGACTGTAGGGTCGACAGTACTCATTCCCTGAGCCACACACGTTCCCTGTGGGAGCGGGCATGCCCGCGAAGAAGCCACCGCGGTGGATGGCACCGGCTTTGCCGGTGTTCGCGGGCGCGCCCGCTCCCACAGGTGCTGCGTCGGCTCTGAAAGCTGCGCTATGGCTGTGAGGGTCGGTTCGTCGGTGGCGGGGTCGACTCGATCCCATCGAGGATTGCCTCGACCACCCCCTCTGCCATTTCAATCGCATGCAGGTTCGACCAGAACATGCCACGGCCCTCTTCGCGCATGTAGTCCAGAGCTTTGTAGCCGGTTTCGTAGGCGCTGCGCAGGTACAGGGCTACATGGACCAGAGCGTCCTCGGCGGAAATGTTCGGGTTGACGGTGAAGAGCGGGTCATGGCCGGCGTCGCAGCGGCCGAACCTGCGGGTGGAGGTGCAGGGTAGGGGTGGATCGGGCACTATTTTTTTCATGGTTTGCTCCAGGCATGAGCTGGCGCCAAGCCGTTACCACACGGTTTAGGCGGCAGCTGTACGCGAGGTGGTAAACCGGGCTGGAGGCGCTCCCGGCAGGCACGAAGCCTCCCGCGCACAGCTGCCATAGCTGTGACCCCCAAGCACATCCGGGTTACCACACCCGATCGCCAAGTTATTCGGCGACGGTTGAAGCCTAAGGGCAGAGGTTCCCACTGAGAAGGTGATGGCAGAGGACGCGGGTCGTAGGATATTTCCCAAGCCGCGAGCTGGACAGCCATTTTGGCAACAATCAGAAAACCCTGATGCACCTGACCGGATGGTATCTGTGCTGCAAGGCGCTCGCCGGCAGAGATTCGTCGCCTATGAGATCGAGCGCCGCCCGCGCGGCGCATCGCGAGCTGCGCTCGCTCCTACGTTTGTATCGGGCCAATTATGCCTGTGGGATTTGCGCGCGAACCCCTTGGCGCATGTCTCAATATCGCGCCGTACAAACAAGGCGGTCGCGCGCGCCTCTCACAGACCTCACTGGCCCGAAACAAACGTAGGAGCGAGCGCAGCTCGCGATGCGCCGCGCGGGCGGCGCTCGATCTCATAGGCGAAAAAGCTTCAAGGCTGACACCCGTCAGCCCTCACACGATCACCCGCCAGCCGAAACAAATCAGAAAAATCTGCGGTTAGGCTTGTGGACAGATATCAACCCGGCCGAACAACCTCACCGGTAGCCAGGTTGCGAATCACACTCGGATTCTTCCGCCCCCCCAGCGCCCCACCCAGCACCAGGTCCAGCTGGCCATGGAAGTACTGCTCCACCCGCAACCGGGTCTTCGCCGCCGGGCGCCCGCCGGGGTTGCACGAGGTGGAAATCAACGGCCCCACCAGCGCGCACAGTTCGCGCACCACTGGGTGGTCACTGACCCGCAGCGCTACGGTGTCATGCTGCCCGGTCACCCACTCCGGCAACAGGTCCTGGTGCGGCACCAGCCAGGTATTGGGCCCCGGCCAGGTGCTGCCCATACGGTCGATCCAGTCCTCGGGGAAATCTTCGAACAAAAAGTCGAACTGACGGATATTGTCGGCGACCAGGATCAGGCCTTTATCCACAGGCCGCGACTTCAGCGCCAGCAGGCGGTACACCGCGTCCTCGTTCCAGGGGTCGCAGCCCAGGCCCCAGACCGCTTCCGTTGGGTAGGCGATTACTGCGCCCGCCCGGATCTCACGTGCGGCTTGTTGCACACGAAAACTGCTTACCATTGCTGTTACTCCGCCTATGAACTTGCCTGTGCGCAGTGTACTTAGCCCGCGCGGGCAAACCAACGCCCGGCTTCATTGCTGACCCGCCCCTCCAGTTCCAGCTCGGTCAATTGCGCAAGCACTTCGGCCAGCGGCAACTCGCTGCAATGGGCCAGGCTTTCGCTGGTCTGGGGCGCCGCGTGCAGCAAGGCCAGCAGTGGGTGGTCGAACTTGTCCACAACCGCAGGTGGCAGGTTCTGCCAGCCCTGCAGGCTTTCCATGATCTGCTCCACGGTTTCCACCAGCAGCGCGCCGTCGCGAATCAGCTGGTGGCAGCCCTTGGCCCCAGGGTGGTGGATGGAGCCCGGAATGGCATACACCTCGCGGCCTTGTTCTGCCGCCAGCCGCGCCGTGATCAGCGAACCACTGGCCAGGCTGGCCTCGACCACCAGCACGCCCAGCGACAAGCCACTGATGATGCGGTTACGCCGGGGGAAGTTGCTGGGCTGCGGCCCGGCATCCAGCGGGTACTCGGAAACCAGCGCGCCGCCGCTGTCGATAATCGCCTGGGCAAGCGCGGTGTGCCGCTGTGGATAAAGTTTTTGCAGCCCTGTGCCGAGCACCGCGATCGTACCCCCACCGGCCTGTATTGCGGCCCGATGAGCGGCGCCGTCGATACCTACTGCCAACCCGCTGGTAATCGTGAAACCGGCCTGTGCCAGGTAACGGGAAAACGCCGCGGCGGTATCGAGGGCTGGCGGTGAAGCGCGCCTGCTTCCCACAATTGCCAGCTGCGGGCGCTCGAGCAGGGCAGTGTCGCCGGCGACAAACAGCAATGGCGGAGCGTCATCGATTTCCCCCAGCAGCGGCGGGTAACCAGGGCCGTCAAACATCAGTAAATGCTGGCCCGGCTGCTCTAGCCAGGCCATCGCCGCCAGGGCCCCATCGCGCACTTCGGCACTGCGCCGCGCGTCGATTGCTGCCTGGGGAATGCCCAACGCGCGCCAGGCGCCGGCCGGTGCGCACAGGGCAGAAGATGCGCTGCCAAACGCTTCCAGCAACGTGCAAAAACGCCGCAGGCCGGTGTCCGGCAAGCGGTGCAGACGCAGCCGCGCCTCCAGTTCAGCCGGCGCAACAGGCGACGAATGGTGATTCGACATGGGGATCATCCTTGATCTGAAAAAGGGCCATCGGCGTGGCACAAGCTGTGGATAACTGTGTTGATAACGGTTTGACAACCTGTCTATCGAATAGCCGACAAGCAGGCCCTGAAAACCCTAGACGAGCTTTCACAGGTGCTGAAATCCACGTTTGCCTTTATTATGTGTGCTCAGTTTTCAACCAAACGCACAGTGACTGCCTGACCTTATGGCCATCTTGAACATTCTCGAATTCCCCGACCCGCGCCTGCGCACCATCGCCAAGCCGGTGACGGTGTTCGACGACGCCCTGCGTCAGCTGATCGACGACATGTTTGAAACCATGTACGAAGCTCCCGGCATCGGCCTGGCCGCGACCCAGGTCAACGTGCACCAGCAGGTCGTGGTGATGGACCTCAGCGAAGACCGCAGCGAACCGCGGGTCTTCATCAACCCTACGGTCGAAGAGCTGACCGACGACATGGGCCAGTATCAGGAAGGTTGCCTGTCGGTGCCGGGCTTCTACGAGAACGTCGACCGCCCGCTGCGGGTACGGGTAAAAGCCCAGGACCGCGACGGCAAGCCGTTCGAGCTGGAGTGCGAAGGCTTGCTGGCGGTCTGCGTGCAGCATGAATTCGATCACCTCAACGGCAAGCTGTTCGTCGACTATCTGTCGCAGCTCAAACGCGACCGGATCAAGAAGAAACTGGAAAAGCAGCACCGCCAGCAAGCCTGATCCCCACCTTCCAGAAGGCTTGCTCCGGCAAGCCTTTTTCTTTTTTGAAGCGAGAACTCCATGCGCATCGTCTTTGCAGGCACCCCAGAGTTTGCTGCCGAACACCTCAAGGCCCTGCTCGACAGCCCTTACGAGATCGTGGCCGTCTACACCCAGCCTGACCGCCCTGCCGGCCGTGGCCAGAAGCTGATGCCCAGTGCGGTCAAGGCGCTGGCCGTGGCCCATGGCATCCCGGTACTGCAGCCGCAAACCCTTCGCAACGCCGAGGCGCAAGCTGAACTTGCCGCACTGCAGCCAGACTTGATGGTCGTGGTTGCCTACGGCCTGATTCTGCCGCAGGCGGTGCTGGATATCCCCCGCCTGGGCTGCATCAACAGCCACGCCTCCTTGCTGCCGCGCTGGCGCGGTGCAGCGCCGATCCAGCGTGCCGTGGAAGCCGGCGATACCGAAAGCGGTGTCACCGTGATGCGCATGGAAGCCGGCCTGGATACCGGCCCGATGCTGCTCAAGGTAGCCACCCCGATCAGCGCCGAGGACACCGGCGGTAGCCTGCATGACCGCCTTGCGCAAATGGGCCCGCCCGCCGTCGTGCAGGCCATCGCCGGCCTGGCCGACGGGTCGCTGCAAGGCGAGGTGCAAAACGATGCCCTGGCCACTTATGCACACAAGCTGAACAAGGACGAAGCGCGCCTCGACTGGCGCCGCCCGGCCGTCGAACTGGAGCGCCTGATCCGTGCCTTCAACCCCTGGCCGGTGTGCCACAGCACCCTCGATGGCGAGAGCGTGAAGGTGTTGGCAGCCAACGCGGCAGCAGGCAAAGGTGAGCCGGGCGAGATCCTGTCCGCCAGTAAAGATGGCCTGGTGGTTGCCTGTGGTGACCAGGCACTGAGCCTGACCCGCCTGCAACTGCCCGGTGGCAAGGCGCTGAGCTTCAGCGACCTGTTCAACAGCCGCCGCGAGAAGTTCGCCGCCGGCAAGGTACTTGGCCAATGAACCCACGCCTCGCCGCCGCCCGTGCCCTTGCCGCAGTACTCAGCGGCAAGGCTTCATTGAACAGCTCGCTGCCGGCGCAACTGGACAAGGTCGATGAGCGCGACCGCGGCCTGACCCAGGACCTGGCGTTCGGCACTGCACGCTGGCAGCCCCGGCTCCACCTGCTGGCCGCCCAGCTGCTGCAGAAGCCGTTCAAAGCCGCAGACGCCGATGTGCAGGCGCTGCTGCTGGTCGGCCTGTACCAGCTGTTCTACACCCGTATTCCGGCCCACGCCGCAATTGGCGAGACCGTGGGTTGTGCCGACAAACTGAAGAAACCCTGGGCCAAGGGCCTGCTCAATGCCGTGCTGCGCCGCGCCCAGCGCGAAGGCGAAGCGCTGCTGGCCGGCATGGAGCGCGACCCCGTGGTACGCACCGCCCACCCGCGCTGGCTGCAAAAGGCGCTGAAGGCCTTCTGGCCAGAGCAGTGGGAGGCCATTTGCGCCGCCAACAATGCGCACCCGCCGATGATCTTGCGGGTCAACCGCCGTCATCACAGCCGTGACGCCTACCTGGGCCTGCTGGCCGACGCGGGCGTTGCCGCCAGCGCCTGCCCCTACAGCCGCGATGGCATCGTGCTGGCCGAAGCCTGCGACGTACGTGGCCTGCCAGGCTTCGCCGAGGGCTGGGTGAGTGTGCAGGACGAAGCCGCGCAGCTGTCCGCTGACTTGCTGGAGCTGGCCGCCGGCCAACGCGTGCTCGACGCCTGTTGCGCGCCCGGCGGCAAAACCTGCCACCTGCTGGAAGCCGAACCTGGCCTGGCCCACCTGACAGCCATCGACCTTGAGGGCAAGCGCCTGACCCGCGTGCGCGAGAACCTCGACCGCCTGCAGCTCGATGCCGAGCTGATCGCCTGCGACGCCCGCGACACTGCCAGCTGGTGGGACGGCAAACCGTTCCAGCGCATCCTGCTGGACGCCCCCTGCTCGGCCACTGGCGTGATCCGCCGCCACCCGGACATCAAGCTGACCCGCCAGGCCGACGACATTCCGGCCCTGGCCGCGCTGCAAGGTGAACTGCTCGATGCCCTGTGGCCCACACTGGAAGTAGGCGGCATGCTGCTGTATGCCACGTGCTCCAGCCTGCCGACCGAGAACACGCAAGTGATCGAGGCCTTCCTCGCCCGCACCCCCGGCGCGCGGGAGCTGGACCTGGCCACCGAGGCCGGCCTGCGCCAGCCGCACGGCCGCCAGTTGCTGGCCCAGGAAGGCGGCCACGACGGGTTCTACTATGCCAAGCTGATCAAGATCGCCGCCTCGCGCGGGTAAGCACAAAGGGTAGGGAGTAGCGGATGAAAATCATCATCCTCGGCGCAGGGCAAGTGGGCGGGACGCTGGCAGAGCACCTGGCCAGCGAGGCCAACGACATTACCGTGGTCGATACCGACGGCGACCGCCTGCGCGACCTGGGCGACCGCCTGGACATCCGCACCGTGCAAGGCCGCGGCTCGCTGCCGACGGTGCTGCGCCAGGCCGGTGCCGACGACGCCGACATGCTGGTGGCGGTAACCAACAGCGACGAAACCAATATGGTTGCCTGCCAGGTGGCCTATTCGCTGTTCCACACCCCGACCAAGATTGCCCGGGTACGCGAGTCGGCCTACCTGACCCGTGAAGAGCTGTTCGACAATGACCACATCCCGGTCGACGTGCTGATCAGCCCCGAGCAGGTGGTGACCAACTACATCAGGCGCCTGATCGAACACCCAGGGTCGCTGCAGGTGATCGACTTCGCCGAAGGCAAGGCGCAGCTGGTGGCCGTGAAGGCTTACTACGGCGGGCCGCTGGTGGGCCAGCAGCTGCGCCAGATCCGCGCGCACATGCCTAACGTGGATACCCGTGTGGCCGCCATTTTCCGCCGCGACCGGCCAATCACCCCGCGTGGCGACACGGTGATCGAAGCCGATGACGAGGTGTTCTTCATTGCCGCGAAAAAAGACATCCGGGCAGTGATGGGCGAGTTGCGTCGCATCGACCAGACCAACAAGCGCATCGTCATTGCCGGTGGTGGCCAAATTGGCGAGCGCCTGGCCGAAGCCATCGAAAGCCGCTATCAGGTGAAGATCATCGAGATGAGCCCGGCCCGCTGCCGGCACCTGTCCGATACGCTAGACAGCACCGTGGTGTTGCAGGGCAGCGCCTCGGACAGGGACCTGATGCTGGAAGAAAACATCGCCGACGCCGATATCTTCCTGGCCCTGACCAACGATGACGAAGCCAACATCATGTCGTCGCTGCTGGCCAAGCGCCTGGGTGCAGGCAAGGTGATGACCATCATCAACAACCCAGCCTACGTCGACCTGGTGCAGGGGGGTGAGATCGACATTGCCATCAGCCCGCAGTTGGCGACCATCGGCACCCTGCTGGCCCACGTGCGCCGGGGCGACATTGTCAGCGTGCACTCGCTGCGCCGTGGCGCAGCCGAAGCGATCGAGGCGGTGGCCCATGGCGATGCCAAGTCGAGCAAGGTCGTTGGCAAGGCGATAGCGGACATCAACCTGCCGCCGGGTACCACGATCGGCGCGATCATCCGTGCCGAAGAGGTCATGATTGCCCACGACAACACCCTGATCGAATCGGGTGACCATGTGATCCTGTTCGTTGTGGATAAAAAGCACATTCGCGATGTGGAGAAGCTGTTCCACGTCGGCTTGAGTTTCTTCTAGGAGCAAAGGGCATGCGCGAGTCGCTGGAGAAGATGCTGGCCAAGGGTGTGGATAACCCGTTGCTGCGTTTCGGGCTGGGCAAGGCCTGGCTGGATGAAGGTAACGGTGCAGAAGCTGCGGTGCACCTGGCGCGCTGTGTAGAGCAGGACCCGAAGTACTCGGCAGCCTGGAAGCTGCTGGGCAAGGCCTGTCAGTTGCAGGGTGACCTGGCGGCGGCGCGCAAGGCCTGGGAGGATGGGATCGTGGCGGCACAGGCCCACGGGGACAAGCAGGCCGAGAAAGAGATGACCGTTTTTCTCAAGAAGCTGAACAAGGCTTGAGATAGCCGGGGCTGCTTTGCAGCCCATCGCAGGCCAGCCAGCTCCCACAGGGGTCGCCTTAGGGCTGACAGGTGTTTGCCACAAGGTATGCAGCGCCTGTTAGAGCGAGCGCCGCCCGCGCGGCGCAATCGCGAGCTGCGCTCGCTCCTACGTTTGTTTCGGGCCAATTATTCCTGTGGGATTCGCGCGCGAACGCCTTGGTGCATGCCTCAATATCGCGCCGTACAAACAAGGCGGCCGCGCGCGCCTGTCACAGGCGTTACTGGCCCGAAACAAACGTAGGAGCGAGCGCAGCTCGCGATTGCGCCGCGCGGGCGGCGCTCGATCTCACAGGCGCTGAAGATGCTCCGGCTACCCTTGCCAGGAACCATAGAATCTCCCACAGGGACCGCAGCAGGGCTGACAGCTGTTTGCCGCAAGATGTGCAGCGCCTGTGAGCCCTGATGCGATCCCTGTGGGAGCTGGCGTGCCAGCGAATGGGGCGCAGAGCGCCCCCAGAGATCTCAATACCAGCGCGGCTCGCCAGCCGGGCGCTTCTTGAAGCGCTTCATGCTCCACATGTACTGGCTCGGGTACTCGCGCACATAACGCTCGACCACCTTGCTCATCGCCGCCGCCGACTCATTCACGTCGGTGCTGTACATTGCTTGCGGCGCAGCTTCGAGAAACACCTTGAAACCCGAGCCATCCGGCAGGCGCAAGGCATGCAGGAACACCCCCACCGCCTTGCCGCCCGCCAGCATGTTCGGCACGAACTTGCTGGTCAGTGCCTGGGTACCGAGAAATGGCACGAACACGCCTGCCGATTCGGCTGGCTCCGGGTCAGCGGGGATGCCCACCTGGCCGCCCCGGCGCACCTCCTTGATCACGCTGAGAATGCCTTCCTTGGTCGAAGGCGCAACGCGGTTGCCCATCTGTACGCGCTGCTCACGCAGCAGGTCATCCACAGCCTTGAGCTTGGGCGGGCGGTAGAAAATGATCGGCTTGCACTGGTTGCAATAGAAGTGGTTGAGCACCTCCCAGTTACCCAGGTGGCTGGTGATGCCCACAACACCCTTGCCAGACGCCAGGGCTTGCTCCAGCACTTCCAGGCCGTGCACTTCCTTGACCAGTTCCAGCGAGCGCTGTGGCGGCCAGATCCAGGCGCAGGCGCTTTCCACAAACGACTTGCCAATGTCCCGCAAGGCTTGGCCAACCAGTTGCTCGCGGGCAACCGGGTCCATCTCGGGGAAACACTTGGCCAGGTTGATGCGCACCACGTTGCGTGAACCGTTGGGGATCTTCCACATCAGCCAGCCGATGCCGGCGCCCACGCGCTGTACAGCGCCCCAGGGCAGCTTGGCAAACAGGCGCAGCACCCCGACCATCAGGGCGCCCTTGAACTTTTCCACAGGCGAATTCCTTATTTCAGCAAGGTGCGCATTGTAACCCTTCAACGAACCAGGGCGGCGTAACGATCGCAATCGATGGTGTGGTCCATGACCATGCCGGTGGCTTGCATGAAGGCATAGCAGATGGTCGGGCCGACAAAGGTGAAGCCGGCTTTCTGCAGCGCCTTGCTCATGGCCTTGGCCTCATCGGTGACCGCCGGCACGTCAGCGCGGCCCTGGAAGTGATTGATCTTCGGCGCACCGCCCACGAACGACCACAGCCATTCGGCGGGGTTATCCACAGCCAGCCAGGCCTGCGCATTGCGCCGGGCAGCCTTGAGTTTGAGGCGGTTGCGGATGATCCCGGGGTCCTGCATGAGCGCTTCGATGCGTTCGTCGCTGAGGGTGGCCAGTTTGACCGGGTCGAACCCGTGCATTACCTCGCGGTAACGCTCGCGTTTGCGCAAAACGGTGATCCATGAAAGCCCGGCCTGGAACCCTTCGAGCAAAAGCATCTCGAACAGCAACGCCGGATCGCGCTGCGGCGTTCCCCATTCCTGGTCATGGTAGGCCTGGTACAACGGATCGTCGGTACACCAAAAGCAGCGTGGCATAAGGCTCCAATGAGTAGAGGGCGAGGCGAATCAGGTTATACTCCCGCTCTTTACATCCGCATCCCCAGATACAGGTGAATTTCGTGAGCCAGCCTACGCCAGCCGTGCGTACCTTCCAAGACCTGATCCTCGCCCTGCAAAACTACTGGGCAGCTCAAGGTTGTGTGGTGCTTCAGCCCTACGATATGGAAGTAGGCGCCGGCACTTTCCACACCGCAACGTTCCTGCGCGCCGTGGGTCCAGAAACCTGGAACGCCGCCTACGTGCAGCCTAGCCGTCGCCCTGCCGACGGGCGGTATGGCGAAAACCCCAACCGCCTGCAGCACTACTACCAGTTCCAGGTGGTGCTCAAGCCGAACCCGGCCAACTTCCAGGAGCTGTACCTGGGCTCGCTGAAAGCCATTGGCCTGGACCCGCTGGTGCACGACATTCGCTTTGTCGAAGACAACTGGGAATCGCCGACCCTCGGCGCCTGGGGCCTGGGCTGGGAAATCTGGCTGAACGGCATGGAAGTCACCCAGTTCACCTACTTCCAGCAGGTAGGTGGCATCGAGTGCTACCCGGTCACCGGTGAAATCACCTACGGCCTCGAACGCTTGGCCATGTACATCCAGGGCGTCGATTCGGTCTATGACCTGGTGTGGGCCGACGGCCCGTTCGGCAAGGTCACCTACGGTGACGTGTTCCACCAGAACGAGGTGGAGCAGTCGACCTACAACTTCGAACACGCCAACGTCGACAAGCTGTTCGAACTGTTCGACTTCTACGAAAGCGAAGCCAACCGCCTGATCAAGCTGGAGCTGCCGCTGCCGACCTATGAAATGGTGTTGAAGGCCTCGCATACCTTCAACCTGCTGGACGCCCGCCGCGCCATCTCGGTGACCGAGCGCCAGCGCTACATCCTGCGTGTGCGTACCCTGGCCCGGGACGTGGCGCAAAGCTATCTGCAAGCCCGCGCACGCCTGGGCTTCCCGATGGCCACCCCCGAACTGCGTGACGAAGTGTTGGCTAAGCTGGAGGCTGCACAATGAGTGCTCAAGATTTCCTGGTAGAACTGGGCACTGAAGAGCTGCCTCCCAAGGCCCTCGCCAGCCTAGGCGACGCCTTCCTGGCCGGCATCGAAAAGGGCCTGCAGGCCGCTGGCCTGAACTACACCGGCAAGCAGGTCTATGCTGCGCCGCGTCGCCTGGCCGTGCTGATTCGCCAGCTGGACGTGCAGCAGCCTGACCGCAGCATCAACATCGACGGCCCCCCCCTGCAGGCTGCTTTCAAAGACGGCGAGCCGACCCAGGCTGCCCTGGGCTTTGCCAAGAAGTGCGGTGTAGAGCTGGCCGAAATCGACCAGAGCGGCCCCAAGCTGCGTTTCTCCCAGCACATCCCAGGCAAAGCGACCGTCGGCTTGCTGCCGACCATCGTCGAGGACTCGCTGAACGATCTGCCCATTCCCAAGCGCATGCGCTGGGCCGCCAGCCGTGAAGAGTTCGTGCGCCCGACCCAATGGCTGGTCATGCTGCTGGGCGACCAGGTGGTCGATTGCACCATCCTGTCGCAGAAGGCCGGCCGTGAATCCCGTGGCCACCGCTTCCACCACCCGGAAAACGTGCTCATCACTGCCCCCGCCAACTACGTCGAAGACCTGCGCAAAGCCTACGTGCTGGCCGACTTCGCCGAGCGCCGCGAGCTGATCAGCAAGCGTACCGCAGAGCTGGCCATGCAGCAGGAAGGTACGGCCATCGTGCCACCGGCGCTGCTGGACGAAGTGACCGCGCTGGTCGAGTGGCCGGTGCCGCTGGTGTGCTCGTTCGAGGAGCGTTTCCTCGAAGTGCCGCAGGAAGCCCTGATCACCACCATGCAGGACAACCAGAAGTACTTCTGCCTGCTGGACAGCGAAGGCAAGCTGCTGCCGCGCTTCATCACCGTGGCCAACGTTGAAAGCCGCGACCCGAAGCAGATCGTGCAAGGCAACGAGAAAGTCGTGCGCCCACGCCTGACCGACGCCGAATTCTTCTTCAAGCAGGACAAGAAGCAGCCGCTGGAAACCTTCAACGAGCGCCTCAAGAACGTGGTCTTCCAGGCTCAGCTGGGCACTGTGTACGACAAGGCCGAGCGCGTTTCCAAACTGGCTGCCTTCATCGCCCCGCTGATCGGCGGCGACGCCCAGCGCGCCGGCCGGGCCGGCCTGCTGTCGAAATGCGACCTGGCCACTGAAATGGTCGGCGAATTCCCGGAGATGCAGGGTGTTGCCGGTTACTACTACGCGCTCAACGACGGTGAGCCGCAAGACGTCGCCCTGGCGCTGAACGAGCAGTACATGCCACGCGGTGCTGGTGCCGAGCTGCCGCAAACCCTCACCGGTGCCGCCGTGGCCATCGCCGACAAGCTCGACACCCTGGTGGGCATCTTCGGCATCGGCATGCTGCCAACCGGCAGCAAAGACCCGTACGCCCTGCGCCGTGCAGCGCTGGGTGTGCTGCGTATCCTGATCGAGAAGCAGCTGGACCTGAACCTGACCGGTGCGGTGGAATTCGCGGTCAAGCAGTTCGGTGCCAAGGTCAAGGCTGCCGGCCTGGCCGAGCAGGTGCTGGAGTTCATCTTCGACCGCCTGCGTGCGCGCTACGAAGACGAAGGCATCGACGTGGCCACCTACCTGTCGGTACGTGCCCTGCAGCCTGGCTCGGCGCTGGACTTCGACCAGCGTGTACAGGCGGTGCAAGCGTTCCGCAAGCTGCCCGAAGCCGAGGCCCTGGCCGCGGTCAACAAGCGTGTGTCGAACCTGCTGAGCAAGGCAGAAGGCGCCATCGCCGAGCAGGTCGAGCCGAAGTACTTCGACAATGCCAACGAGTTCTCGCTGTACTCGGCCATCCAGCAGGCCGACCAGGCCGTGCAACCGATGGCTGCTGCACGGCAGTACAGCGAATCGCTGGCCCGCCTGGCAGCCCTGCGCGACCCGGTTGATGCCTTCTTCGAGGCGGTCATGGTCAACGCCGAAGACGCCAAGGTACGTGCCAACCGCTACGCCCTGCTCAGCCGCCTGCGCGGCCTGTTCCTGGGTGTGGCCGACATCTCGTTGCTGGGGTAAGCCTTGAAACTGCTGATTCTCGACCGTGACGGGGTGATCAACTACGACTCCGACGCCTACATCAAGACGCTGGAAGAGTGGGTCCCGATCCCAGGCTCGGTCGCAGCGATCGCGCAGTTGAGCAAGGCGGGCTGGACGGTGGCCGTGGCCACCAACCAGTCCGGTATCGCCCGTGGCTATTACCCGCTGGCAACCCTCGAGGCCATGCACGCGCGCCTGCGCGCGCTGGTGGCCGAGCAGGGCGGCGAGGTTGGCCACATCGTGTATTGCCCGCACGGCCCGGATGAAGGCTGCGATTGCCGCAAGCCCAAGCCAGGCATGCTGCGGGCGATCGCCGAGCATTACCAGGTCGGCCTTGAAGGCGTCTGGTTCGTTGGCGACAGCAAAGGTGACCTGGAGGCCGCCCTGGCCGTCGGTGCACAACCCGTGTTGGTGAAAACCGGCAAAGGTGAGCGGACCCTGGCAAAAGGTGTTCCGGAAACTACACTGATTTTCGACGATCTGGCAGCTATCGCCAGAGAACTAATTTAAACAGTGCGCCTGCGGGCGCATTTTTCTCAGGCGGGCATGCCCCGCAATGGTACAAGCCACTATGTCGATCCTGCAGGCGATCAGAATCTTTCTTTTTTACCTGCTGCTGGGCACCAGTTCGTTGCTGTGGTGCTCGCTGAGCTTTTTCGTCGCGCCGTTTCTGTCGTTCCCCAAGCGCTACAAGTTCATCAATGTGTACTGGTGCCGCTGCGCCTTGTTCCTCGTGCGGACGATTCTGGGCATCGACTACAAGATCACCGGTGCCGAGAACGTGCCGGCCGAGCCTTGCGTGATCCTGTCGAACCACCAAAGCACCTGGGAAACATTCTTCCTGTCGCAGTACTTCTCGCCGCTTAGCCAGGTGCTCAAGCGCGAACTGCTGTACGTGCCGTTCTTCGGCTGGGCCATGGCCATGCTGCGGCCGATCGCGATCAACCGCGACAACCCGAAGGAGGCACTGCGCCAGGTCGCGAGCAAGGGCGATGAGCTGCTCAAGCAGAAGACTTGGGTGCTGATCTTCCCGGAGGGCACCCGTGTGCCATTCGGCACGGTCGGCAAGTTCTCGCGCGGGGGCACCGCGCTGGCAGTCAATGCCGGGCTGCCGGTACTGCCGATTGCCCACAACGCCGGCAAGTTCTGGCCGAAAACTGGTTGGGGCAAGCGCTCGGGCACCATCGAGGTGGTGATTGGCGAGCCGATGTACGCCAACGGCACCGGGCCACGGGCCATTGCCGAGCTCAACGACCGCGCTCAGGCGTGGAACGAAGCAACCCAGCGGGCCATGGGCTCGCTGCCGCCAGCAGCAGAAGAACCGCAGGAGCAGATGGCGTGATATCTGTGGATAACTTGTGAGCACTTTTTCGTTGAAATGCTTGAAGTAAGCGCTAAGTTATTGAATTGGCTGTTTATTTTTGGGTGTGACATTTTTCTGAAAAGCGTGCATAAGTTTTTTCGGGGCATAAGAAAACCGGCTTTTACAGCCGGTTTTTTTTGGGCTCCATTTCCAGTACGCATCGCTTTGTGTAGGAGCGGCCTTGTGTCGCGATGGGCCGCAAAGCGGCCCCGGCAATGTGTGCATCAAGGCAAAATCCTGGGGCCGCTGCGCGGCCCATCGCGACACAAGGCCGCTCCTACAAGGATCCGCGCCCGCTTTCAGATCTTGTCGATATCCACATCCTTGGTTTCTTTCAGGCAGAAAATCCCCACCACCAAGCTGATGCCGGTCACCAGGATCGGGTACCAAAGCCCGTAGAAGATGTCTCCGGTGTACACCACCAGTGCAAACGACACGGTGGGCAGGAAGCCGCCGAACCAGCCGTTGCCAATGTGGTAGGGCAGCGACATCGAGGTGTAGCGAATGCGGGTCGGGAACAGCTCGACCATCACTGCGGCCAACGGACCGTAGGTCATGGTCGCGATCAGGATCATCGCCACGATCAGCACCACGACCATCACCTGGTTGACCTGCGCGGGGTCAGCCTTGGCCGGGTAGCCTGCCTGCTCCACCGCCGCACGCATCGCGGCTTCGTCGAAGCCGTTGATGGTCTTGTCGCCCACATTCACCACTACCTCGCTGCCGGCTACGCTGACCGAGCTGTAAGGCAGGCCCTGTTTGACCAGGAAGGTCTTGACCTTGTCGCACGGGCTGTCGAAACGGGCCTTGCCGACCGGGTCGAACTGGAACGTGCAGCCTTGCGGATCAGCAGTGACCACGATCGGCGCCTGGCGGCTGGCGGCGTCAATTTGTGGGTTGGCATAGTGGCTCAAGGCCTTGAACAGCGGGAAGTACAGCACCGTGGCCAGCAGCAAGCCCAGCATCAGGATCGGTTTGCGCCCGATACGGTCCGACAGCCAGCCAAAAAACACGAAGAACGGCGCACCGATCACCACGCTGATGATCAGCAGGGTATTGGCCTGGGCCGGGTCTACCTTCAGCATCTGGGTCATGAAGAACAGCACGTAGAACTGCGCGGTGTAGAAGGTCACCGCTTGCCCGGCATTGATACTGAACAGTGCAGTCAGTACGACTTTGAGGTTCGGCCACGAGGTGAACGACTCCCGGATCGGCGACTTGCTGACCTTGCCCTGGGCCTTCATTTTCACAAAGGCTGGCGACTCATGCATGCTCATGCGGATCCAGGTGGAAATGCCCAGCAGCACGATCGACAGCAGGAACGGCAGGCGCCAGCCCCAGGTTTCGAACTGATCGCCACTGACATAGCGGCTGCCCAGTACCACCAGCAACGACAATAACAGGCCCAGGGTGGCGGTGGACTGAATGAAGCCGGTGTGGAAACCGCGCTTGCCCGGGGGGGCATGTTCGGCCACATAAGTGGCCGCACCACCGTACTCACCGCCCAGCGCCAGGCCCTGCAGCATGCGCAGTATCACCAGAATGATCGGTGCGGCGATGCCGATGCTGGCATACGTGGGCAGCAAGCCCACGGCGAAAGTGGACAGCCCCATCAGTACGATGGTGACCAGGAAGGTGTATTTACGCCCGATCATGTCTCCCAGGCGGCCGAACACCAATGCACCGAACGGCCGCACAAGGAAGCCGGCAGCGAAGGCCATGAGGGCGAAGATGAAAGCGGTGGTGTCGTTCACACCCGCAAAGAACTGCTTGCTGATGACCGCTGCCAACGCGCCATAGAGAAAAAAGTCATACCACTCGAACACCGTCCCGAGGGATGACGCGAAAATGATCTTGCGTTCCTCACGACGGTTGGAACTGCCGGCCGCCGCAGCCTGCTCTTGAATGTAATCCGACATCGTTGCTGTCCTCGGCCCGCAGGCCACAGTGATTATTCTTGTTGTTCCACTGTCGGCAGCCTTCGACCGCAAGCTGCCGCTACTGCACGCACCCGGGTCAGGGCGTCGGTAACGCGTCTTCGTTCAGGTAGGTCTGGGTAGCAGCTCCTTTGAGAATCAGTTGTGCCGCCTTTTCGGCGATCATCAGGGTGGGGGAACAGGTATTGCCTGAGGTGATCTGCGGCATGATCGAGGCATCGGCCACGCGCAGGCCGGGGATGCCATGCACGCGCAGCTGGTTATCCACAACGTCCATCGCACCATTGCCCATGCGGCAGGTACCCACCGGGTGGAAAATGGTAGTGCCGATCTTGCCGGCAGCCTCGATCAGGTCCTGTTCGCTTTGCAGGGCCGCGCCAGGCAGATATTCCTCGGGCTCGAATACGGCCAGGGCAGGGGCCTGAACGATGCGCCGGGTAAGGCGGATGGCATCGGCGGCCACCTGCAGGTCCTGGGGGTCGCTCAGGTAGTTGGGGTCGATCAGCGGCGTGCTGTGCATGTCGGTGCTGCGGATATCGATACGCCCACGGCTGGCCGGGCGCAGGTTGCAGACCGAGGCGGTAAAGGCCGGGAAGCGGTGCAACGGCTCGCCGAAGCGCTCCAGCGACAGCGGCTGCACGTGGTACTGCAGGTTGGCGGTGGCCTGGTCGGGGCTGGACCGCACGAACGCGCCCAACTGGCTCGGGGCCATGGCCAGCGGGCCGCTGCGGTCGTAGAGGTAGCGCAGGCCCATGCCCATCTTGCCCCACAGGCTGTTGGCCATCTGGTTCAAGGTGCGGGTATTGCGGATCTGGTAGATCAGCCGCAATTGCAGGTGGTCCTGCAGGTTGCCACCCACGCCAGGCATGTGGTGGCGCACGCCAATACCCAGGCTTTCCAGCAATTGCCGGGGGCCGATGCCGGAGCGTTGCAGGATGCCCGGGGAACCGACCGCCCCAGCACACAGCACGATCTCGCGGCGAGCCGCAAACTCGTGCCAGGCGCCTTGCCAGAATGCTTTCACCGCACGTGCGCGGGTATTGTTGAGCAGCACCTGGTCAACCTGCACACCGGTAAGCACGGTGAGGTTGGCGCGGTGCTGAACCGGCCGCAGAAACGCCTTGGAGGCATTCCAGCGCACGCCACTGCGTTGGTTGACCTGGAAATAACCACACCCCTGGTTATCGCCGGTGTTGAAGTCATCCACCTTGGCGATGCCGCTTTGCTCGGCGGCGTCGCGGAAGGCATCCAGTATCGGCCAGCTGTAGCGCTGGCGTTCTACCCGCCACTCGCCACCGCCGCCGTGGTGCTCGCTGGCGCCAGCAAAGTGGTTTTCACTGGCCTTGAACAGCGGCAGCACGTCCTTCCAGGCCCAACCGGGGTTGCCCTGTTCGGCCCAGTGGTCGTAGTCGGCAGCCTGGCCACGCATATAGATCATGCCATTGATGGAAGAGCAGCCGCCCAGCACCTTGCCGCGCGGGTAGCCCAATGCGCGCCCACCCAGGCCGGGCTGGGCTTGGGTCTTGAAGCACCAGTCGGTGCGTGGGTTGCCAATGCAGTAGAGGTAACCCACGGGAATGTGAATCCAGGGATAGTTGTCCCGCCCGCCCGCTTCCAGCAGCAGCACGCGGCAAGCAGGGTCGGCGGACAAGCGGTTGGCCAGCAGGCACCCGGCGGGGCCGGCGCCTACCACCACGTAATCGAAGACAGAATCGGCTGACGGCATGTGCAACCTCGGGCCTGATTATTATTCTTGTCCCGATCCATCTTAGTGCGTAATTTCGTGGGTGAAACACGCGATTTCGCGCAGCGGTTGTGCGTTTTAGCACAGCGGCAACTCTGTACAGGCCTCTTCGCGGGTTCACCCGCGAAAGGGGCCCACGAACAGCCATAAGGATCAGCATGTTCGACTGGAACGATCTGCGGTTTTTCCTCGAGTTGCAGCGCAGCGGCCGCCTGCTTACCGCCGCCAAGCGCCTCAATACCACCCATAGCACCGTGGCCCGGCACATCGAGCGCATCGAGGAAAGCCTGGGCACGGCCTTGTTCGTGCAACACGCCCAAGGCTATGAGCTGACCCCTTCGGGCCAGGCCCTGCTCAAGCACGCCGAAGCCATGGAGAACGTCGCCCTGCTGGCCCAGGAAGAAATCACCCAGGCCATCACCCCGCTGGGCAAGATCCGCCTGGGGGTCACCGAAGGCATTGGCATCATGTTCTTCACCCCGCGCATGAACGCGCTGTTCGAGCGCTACCCCGGGCTGGAAGTGGAGCTGGTGGCAGTGCCGAGGTTCGTCAGCATCCTCAACCGCGAAGCCGAGATCAGTATCCACCTGGAGCGGCCCAACGCCGACCTGCTGATCACGCGCAAACTCACCGACTACCGCCTGGCCCTGTATGCCAGCCAGGGCTACCTCGACCGCGCACCACCCCTGCGCAACCGCGAAGATCTGGCCCGCCACAGCTGGATCGGCTACGTCGACGACCTGCTGTTCAGCCAGGAGCTGCTGTTTCTCAACAGCTTCTGCCGGGCGCCCAATGTAGTCTTCCGCAGCACCAGCGTGATTGCCCAGCAGGTGGCCGCACGTGCTGGGCTGGGCATTGCAGTGCTGCCCAACTACATGGCCCGGCACGACCCGACCCTGGTCCGCGTACTGCCTGGCGAAACCATCCAGCGCAGTTACTGGATCTGTACCCGCCGCGAGCTGCACAAGTCGGTGCGCCTGCGGGTCGTATGGGATTACCTGCTGGCGCTGTGCGCAGAGCAACAGGGCGAGCTGTTAGCTCAGTAATGCCTTGCTGGCCAGCAGCAGGGCAGCGGCGCAACCTGCCACGGCAAACATCTGCTGCAGCCGTGGGCCGGCCAACCTGGCCGCCAGGGGGCGCGCCAGCAGCAAGCCAAGCACGGCGCCGACAGCGAACGGGCCACCCACTTGCCAATGCAGGACACCTGCAAGGCTGGCACTGATCACACTGCCGGCAGACACCAAGGCAATCACCGCCAGCGACGTGGAGACGATCGTGGCCATGCGCAGGTTGGTATAGCGGTTGAGCGCCGGAATGATCACGAACCCGCCCCCCACACCGAGCAGGCCAGACAGCAAGCCGGACAGCGCACCGGTGAATGCCAGGGCGCGAGCGCAGGGCAGGGTCCAGCGCAAGCGGCCCTGCAGCGGGTTCAGCACACATGGCTCGATGAAGCGATGCGCATCGTTGGCTTCGCCACGCAGCTCCCTGGCCGCCTTGCGCCAGATACGCAGGCAGGCGTAGGTGAGCACACCGGCGAACACCAGTTGCAACGGCGTATTGGGCAAACGGTGCGCCAGCATCAACCCCAGTGGCGCTGCCGCCACCCCGATCAAGGCGATGAACAGTGCCGCCCGATAGCGCACCAGGCCGCGACGCAAACCCAGTACCGCGCCCACGGCTGCCGCCAGGCCAACCGCCAACAAGCCGACCGGTGCCGCCTCGACCATCGACAGGCCAAGGCCGAACACCAACAGGGGCACGGCAAGAATGCCTCCGCCGGCGCCCGTCAACGCCAGCACGGCGCCGATGATGGCCCCCAGGGCTGCGCCAAGCAGTTGAGTTTCGATCACTGCCCGCCCTCTGCTACCAACGGTTGTGGCCGTGCCAGCCACTCCCGCCCCTTGAGCATGCCTTGCCAGTACAGCGGCGGCAGGGCCTGGGCCTTGAGCAGCCAAGCCAGGCGGGTCGGCTTGCGACCGTCCAGCAACCAATTGGGGAAGCTGGGCGCCAGCTTGCCGCCATAGGTGAACTCGGCCAGCACGATCTTGCCGCGCTCGACCGTGAGCGGGCATGAGCCGTAACCGTCGTACTGGGCCAGTGTCTGCAACCGCCCCAGCGCTACCAGCACATTATTGGCCACTACCGGAGCCTGCTTGCGGGCCGCTGCAGCGGTCTTGGCGTTGCTGGTGTTGGCCACATCGCCCAAGGCGTGAACAGTGCTGTACTGGCGATGGCGCAGGGTGTGCGGGTCTACATCGACCCAGCCGGCAGTGTCGGCCAGTGGGCTTTCACGAATGAAGTCCGGCGCGACTTGCGGCGGAACCACATGCAGCATGTCGAAGGCCTCGACGCGGGTTTCGCTGCTGCCATCGGGCAGGCTACGCACGAAGGTGGCGCGTTGGTTGGGGCCGTCTACGGCGACCAGCCGATGGCTGAAATTGAGGTCCACGGCATATTTTTCGATGTACTGCATCAAGGCAGGCACGTAGTCGGCCACACCGAACAAGACTGCGCCGGCATTGAAGAAGCTGGCTTTGATCGCGCCCAGGTGACCGTGGCGTAGCCAATGGTCGCACGACAGGTACAGCGCCTTCTGTGGCGCGCCGGCGCACTTGATCGGCATGGGCGGCTGGCTGAACAGGGCACGGCCGTGCTTGAGCTTTTGCACGAGCTCCCAGGTATAGGGCGCCAGGTCGTAGCGGTAATTGGAGGTGACCCCGTTATGGCCCAAGGTCTCGCTGAGCCCATCAATGGCCGCCCAATCGAGCTTCAGGCCAGGGCAAACCACCAGTTGTTCATAGCCGATGGCCCGGCCATCTTCGAGCATGACCAACTGGCGCACCGGGTCGAAACCCTGGACGCGCGCCTTTACCCAGCGCACCCCGCTCGGAATCGTCGAAGCCATGGTGCGGGCAGTGCTCGCCGCGTTGAAAACACCAGCGCCGACCATGGTCCAGCCAGGTTGGTAGTAGTGCACCTCGGCTGGGTCGATCAAGGCCACATCCAGGGACGCGTCGCGGCTGATCAGGCTGGATGCAGTGGCGATCCCGGCGGCACCGGCACCGACGATGACCACTGTGTGGTGGTCGGTATGGGTAGTGGACGACAAGGCAGGCATGGCAATAAATCCTGGAAATCTGGTTATAGGGCAGGGCGCTTACAGCGTGTTCAGCGGGATCTTCAAATACCTGACGCCGTTGGCTTCCGGCTCCGGGAAGTGGCCACTGCGCATGTTCACCTGCACCGACGGCAGGATCAGCACCGGCATGTCGAGGGTTTTGTCGCGGGCCTCGCGCATGGCGACGAAGCTGTCCTCGTCGATACCCTGGTGGATGTGGATATTGCTGGCGCGCTGCTCGGCAACGGTGGTGACGTACTGCATTTCGCGACCACCTGGCAGGTAGTCGTGGCACATGAACAGGCGGGTCTGGTCAGGGAACGCCAGCAAGCGCCGGATCGAGCGGTACAGCGTACGGGCGTCGGCGCCGGGGAAATCGCAACGGGCAGTACCGTAGTCAGGCATGAACAAGGTGTCACCGACGAACACCGCGGTCTCACCCGCATCCTCGATCATGAAGCTCATGCATGCAGGCGTGTGCCCAGGGGTGTGCAATGCACGCGCATGCAGGTTGCCGATGCAGAAACCTTCTTCGTCTTCGAACAGCACATCGAATTGGCTGCCATCACGGGCAAAGCCAGGCTCGGCGTTGAACAGGCTGCCAAAAACCTTCTGCACCTGGGTGATGTGCGCACCAATGGCGGTATGGCCGCCAAGCTTCTCCTTCAGGTAGGCCGCTGCCGATAGGTGGTCGGCATGCACATGTGTTTCAAGTATCCAGCGCACGCTGGCGTGCAATTCAGCCACGCGCTCGACCAGCCGATCTGCTGAGGCAGTACAGGTGCGCCCGGCCTTGGGGTCGTAATCCAGCACGCTGTCGATCAACGCGCACTGCCGGGTTTCACAGTCCATGACCAGGTAGCTGATGGTCGAGGTCGCCTCATCGTAAAAGGCGTCCACGTGAAGGTTGTTGCCGATGATCATCACGTTCTCCAGTTATCCGACGCGTCTATTCAAGGCGTAGGCAGTGACAGGAGGTTTATCAAGATGCATGCCAGGCTCTTTATCGTGCCGGGCCCAACGAAACCGGAGCAGTGCTGACAGCGCCTGGCTGAATTGGCAGCATGATTGGCAGTCGACTGTCAGCCAATGGCAGTGTTTGGCAGTCCTTGTTACCCTGCATCCATCATCCGAACGGTGCTGTCATGCCTGAAACCCATCCGTTTATCCTGGCGCTGGTTTCCTACCTCGAGCACGATGCCCTGCCGACCATCGTGCTGGACACCGACTACAACATCCTGGCAGCCAATGCTGCGTATCGCCGCCAGTTCGGCCAGCACGAACAAGCACCCCTAGGGGAAAAGTGCCACAGGGTGTCGCACCACTATGCCGTGCCATGCGACCAGGCTGGCGAGCATTGCCCGATGCGCAAAGCCTGGGACAGCAAGGTCGCGGAGCGTGTGTTGCACATTCATCACACGCCACGCGGGCCCGAGCACGTGGATGTAGAGCTGCGGCCGATCCTGGACGAACAGGGTACGGTCGTAGCCTTTGTCGAACGCTTGACCACCATCACGCTGGCCTCGGCCCAGCCGCAAGAGCAAGGGCTGGTCGGCCGTGCGCCGGCCTTCAAGGCAGCCCTGGCCAGCCTGCAACGCGCGGCGCCAGCGCAGATCCCTGTCTTGCTGCAAGGTGAGTCAGGCACCGGCAAGGAGCTGTTCGCCCGTGCGCTGCACATGGGTAGCGCCAGGGCAAACGGCCCACTGGTGGTGGTGGACTGCACCGGCTTGACCGAGTCATTGTTCGAGAGCGAACTGTTCGGGTACGAAAAAGGCGCGTTCACCGGTGCCAACCAGCGCAAGATCGGCCTGGCCGAAGCCGCCCATGGCGGCACGCTGTTCCTTGATGAAATTGGTGAAGTGCCGCTGGCGATGCAGGTGAAGCTGTTGCGCCTGATCGAGTCTGGCAGCTTCCGCCCGGTAGGCAGCCTGCGCACAGTGCATTCGGATTTCCGCCTGGTGTCGGCCACGCACAAACCCCTCAGGCAAATGGTTGCCGATGGCAGCTTCCGTGAAGACCTGTACTACCGCATCAGCGGCTTCCCGATTCGCCTGCCGGCACTGCGTGAGCGGGTAGAGGACCTCCCCTTGCTGGCGCAGAGCCTGCTGCAACGCATGGCGGGCACATCGGTCCCCAGCTTGAGTGACGATGCCTTGCAGCGCCTTGCCTTGCATCCGTTCCCGGGCAACATCCGCGAGCTGCGCAATGTTCTGGAACGGGCGCGGTTGTTCACTGATGATGGGGTGATCAGGCCGGAGCACCTGCCCGAGGACATCGGCGCGCAAACGCCGGTGAGCCGTGGCGCAAAGCGCCGTGACCTCGGTGAACTGGCCCAGGCCCTGGAACAGTTCAAAGGTTCGCGCAGTGAGCTGGCGCTTTATTTGGGCATGAGCGAACGCACGCTATACCGTCGCTTGAAAGCGCTTGGGCTACGCTAGCTTCGTGTTTTTGCCAGGCCACCTTTACCGGACCTTTACCTCTGTCCTGACATTAAACGATCTGGTTCATGGTCTGATTGGTTAACCGTACCCGGTAACTGAGAGATTCAGCCGGGCGTTAATACACAGAGGACCGCAACGATGAAAAAGACCCTGACCATGATTTGCGCGGCGCTGATGCTCAGCGCACCTCTGGCAAGCTTCGCGCAGCCTGGCCCACCTGACCGTCATGATGGCGGCCCAGGGCACCCAGGCAACCCGCCCCACGCTCAGCCGCAGGGCCGCCACGACAATGGCCGCGGGCCTGCTTATCGCGACCCGAACTTCCACCCGCAAAAAGGCATGCCGGTGCCCCACCAGCAGTGGCGCCGCGGCCATGTGGTCGACCCGCATTACCGTGGTGACCGTTACTGGGTAACCGACTGGAAGGCGCGGCACCTGTATGCACCTCCGCGCGATCACCGCTGGTTGTACGTGAACGGTGACTACGTACTGGTCGCCATCGCCAGCGGAGTGATCGTCAATATTCTCAGCGGCTACTGATGTGTGGGAACACGCTGTTCAGTTAGCAACTGGGGCTGAACTACGCGCCAGGATGTGCTCGGGCATGTTCGATCACCATGTGGTGCCTGCCTCGAACGCTTCGCAAAAAAACCGCAGTAGTGAAATGCCTGTCAGTTAAGTAATTTGGGGCCGCTGTGCGACCCTTCGCGGGCCCGCCCGCTCCCACAGGGGATCGCGCATTTCTTGAGGTCAGCGCCAAACATGTGGGAGCGGGCGTGCCCGCGAAGGGCTGCAAAGCAGCCCCAGTAACGCTTAACTGACAGGCATTACGCAGTGGCGGTTTTTTTCGGTGACCGGTAGGGGTCAGGCTTTGAACCCGGCCGGTCAACATTTGCGACACCGGGCCGCTCTGTCTTGAACCTACACCCGATCAGAAGTCCAGGTTAGAAACCGACAGGGCATTGCTCTCGATGAAGTCACGGCGTGGTTCGACCGCATCACCCATCAGGGTGTTGAAGATCTGGTCGGCAGCGATTGCATCTTCGATGGTGACCTTGAGCATACGGCGCACGGTTGGGTCCATGGTGGTTTCCCACAGCTGCTCAGGGTTCATCTCACCCAGCCCTTTGTATCGCTGGATAGTATGCCGCTTGGTGCTTTCGTTCATCAGCCAGTCCAGCGCTTCCTTGAACTCGCTGACCGCCTTGCGGCGCTCGCCGCGCTGCACATAAGCACCTTCGCCCAGCAGGGTAGAAAGGTTGGCCCCCAGCTTCACCACCGTACGGTAGTCGTTGCTGCCAAAGAAGTCGCGGTTGAACGTGACGTAGCTGGCCAGGCCGTGGGAGGTCACTTCCACTTCCGGCAGCCACACATTGCGCTCTTTGTCTTCGCGCAGGCTGGCCTGATAAGCAAGACCGGACTTCTGGCTGTTGCTCAGGCGCGCCTGGAACTTCACCAGCCAGGCTTGCATCGCAGCGTGATCGCCCAGTTGCTCGACGGTCACTTCCGGCAGGTAGATGAAATGCTCGGTGATGTCTTCTGGGTACAAGCGCGACAGGCGCTTGAGCGTTTTCATCACACCGCGGAATTCGTTGACCAGGTTTTCCAGTTGTACACCGGCAACCGCTGGCGCCGACTCGTCCAAGTGCAGGCTGGCATCTTCCAGGGCCGACTGGGTCATGTACTCTTCCATGGCCTCGTCGTCTTTGATGTACTGCTCCTGCTTACCTCGCTTGACCTTGTACAGCGGCGGCTGAGCAATGTAGATGTAGCCGCGCTCGACAAGCTCCGGCAACTGGCGGAAGAAGAAGGTCAGCAACAAGGTACGGATGTGCGAACCGTCAACGTCAGCATCGGTCATGATGATGATGTTGTGATAACGCAATTTGTCGATGTTGTACTCTTCGCGGCCAATGCCACACCCCAGCGCCGTGATCAGCGTGCCCACTTCCTGGGACGAGATCATCTTGTCGAAGCGCGCCTTCTCGACGTTGAGGATCTTACCCTTCAGCGGCAGGATCGCCTGGGTACGGCGGTTACGGCCCTGTTTGGCGGAGCCACCTGCGGAGTCACCCTCCACTAGGTACAGTTCAGAAAGGGCAGGGTCCTTTTCCTGGCAGTCCGCCAATTTGCCCGGCAAGCCGGCAATGTCCAACGCGCCCTTGCGACGGGTCATTTCACGGGCTTTGCGGGCCGCTTCCCGAGCACGCGCAGCGTCGATCATCTTGCCAACGACGGCCTTGGCCTCGTTGGGGTTCTCCAGCAGGAAGTCGGCAAAGTACTTGTTCATTTCCTGCTCAACGGCGGTTTTCACCTCCGAGGAAACCAACTTGTCTTTGGTCTGTGAGCTGAACTTAGGGTCCGGGACCTTCACCGAAATGATCGCGGTCAGGCCTTCACGGGCATCGTCGCCAGTGGTGGCTACCTTGTTCTTCTTCGCCAGACCTTCCTGCTCGATGTAGTTGTTAAGGCTACGGGTCAGCGAGGAACGGAAGCCCACCAGGTGGGTACCACCATCACGCTGTGGAATGTTGTTGGTGAAGCACAGCAGGTTTTCGTTGAAGCTGTCGTTCCATTGCAGTGCAACTTCAACACCTACGCCATCCTCGCGCTGCACATTGAAGTGGAACACCTGGTTGTTGACCGGAGTCTTGTTGGTGTTCAGGTACTCAACAAACGCTCGCAGGCCACCTTCGTATTTGAAGAACTCTTCCTTACCACTGCGCTCATCCTTCAGCAGAATGCCGACGCCCGAGTTTAGGAACGACAGTTCGCGAATCCGCTTGGCCAGGATGTCCCAGCTGAAATGGATGTTCTTGAAGGTTTCAGCCGAAGGCTTGAAATGGATATGGGTGCCCGTGGTTTCGCTGTCACCCACAACCGCCATCGGCGCTTGTGGAACACCGTGAACGTAGGTCTGCTCCCAGATCTTGCCGCTGCGGCGAACGGTCAATACCAGCTTCTCGGAGAGGGCGTTTACGACCGAAACCCCAACACCGTGCAAACCGCCGGAAACTTTGTAGGAGTTATCGTCAAACTTACCGCCGGCGTGCAGGACAGTCATGATGACCTCAGCGGCGGAAACACCTTCTTCTTTATGCACATCGACCGGAATGCCGCGACCGTTGTCGCGGACACTGATGGATTCGTCCGGGTGAATAATGACAGTAATGTCATCGCAGTGACCGGCGAGGGCTTCGTCGATCGAGTTGTCGACCACTTCGAAGACCATGTGGTGCAGGCCGCTACCATCATCGGTGTCGCCAATGTACATGCCGGGACGCTTGCGTACGGCATCCAAACCTTTCAGCACCTTGATGCTGGAGGAGTCGTACGTTTGATTTTCGCTCATGCCTTCACTCCCGATGGTCGTGGGTCTGGGTGATACGGCCTTGTTCCACGTGGAACAAAGCAACTGGCGTTTCCGTCTGCCAGCCTTCCCTCAGTAATTCGTGATCTACACAGGTGATGAACACCTGGCAGCGTAATTCTTCAAGCAAGCGGCACAGAGCGCGGCGGTGCTGGTCGTCGAGTTCGGACGGCAAGTCATCCACGAGATAAATACAGTGACCGCGGCGAGCCTGGCTGACGAGGTGGCCTTGGGCAATGCGCAGTGCGCACACCACCAGCTTTTGCTGACCACGCGACAAAATGTCGGCTGCATTATTGGCAGCCAGGCGAAGACGCAAATCAGCGCGCTGCGGACCGGCTTGGGTATGGCCTATCTGCTGATCGCGAAGGAGAGAGGAGGCGAGTACTTCTTGCAGTTCCCGGTCCTTGTCCCAGCCTCGGTAGTAGCTCAGGGTCAACCCGTCCAGTTCGACCAGTTCGCTCAGGGTTCGCTCGAAGACAGGCTTCAAGGCCTTGATATAGTTGCGACGGTATTCATCTATTTCCGCACTGGCCAGGCACAGTTCCCGGTCCCAGGCGGCTTGCGAAGCTGGGTCAAGTGTACCATGCCGCAACCATGAGTTCCGCTGCCGCAGCGCCTTCTGCAGCCGTTGCCAAGCGGGTAGGAAGCGAGGTTCCACGTGGAACACTCCCCAATCCAGGAACTGGCGACGGATTTTTGGTGCGCCCTCCAGCAGCCGAAAGCTGTCGGGGTTGATGAGCTGCAACGGCAGCAGCTCTGCCAACTGCGCAGCGCTACGGGCGTTCTGCCCATCGATGCGAATGGTAAAGTCCCCCTGGCGCTCGCGGGACACACCGAGGTTACTGGTGCCGCCCTCCGTCAATTGCACCTCACCAAACACGGTACAGGCAGCCTGTTCGTACTGTATGACCGGGTTCAAGCGGGTGCTGCGGAATGAGCGCGCTAATCCAAGCAAATGCACGGCTTCCAGCACACTGGTCTTGCCACTGCCGTTGGCGCCGTAAAGGATATTGATGCGGGGGGAGGGTGAGAGCGTCACCGGGTGCAGGTTGCGCACCGCGGTGACCATGATACGTCGAAGGGACATGTCGCCTGCTACAGGTTACAGGCGCATCGGCATGACAACGTAGGAAGAATCATCATTCCCGGCTTCCTGCAGCAGCGCACTGCTGTTGGAGTCAGACAGGATCAGACGAACTTGCTCAGTGGTCATCACGCCCAGCACATCCAGCAGGTAGCTGACGTTGAAGCCGATTTCCAGCGAGCTACCATCGTAGTCCACACTGATTTCTTCTTCCGCCTCTTCCTGCTCGGGGTTATTGGCCTGAATCTTCAATTGGCCAGCAGCCAGCTGCAGGCGAATACCGCGGTACTTCTCGTTGGAAAGAATCGCGGTACGGCTGAATGCCTCACGCAACGCCTGACGATCGCCAACCACCACCTTGTCGCCGCCTTTGGGCAATACGCGCTCATAGTCGGGGAATTTTCCGTCTACCAGCTTGGAGGTAAAGGTGAACTCGCCAGTGGTCGCGCGAATGTGGTGCTGGCCGAGCACGATGCTGACCATGCCTTCTGGGTCGGTCAGCAAGCGCGCCAACTCCAGGATACCTTTGCGGGGCACGATGACCTGGTGACGGTCGTCTTGCTCGATGGGCGCCGTCATTGAGCACAGGGCCAAGCGGTGACCGTCGGTAGACACTGCACGCAGGGTGTTGCGGGAAACCTCAAGCAGCATGCCGTTGAGGTAGTAGCGCACATCCTGCTGAGCCATGGCGAAGCTGGTGCGCTCGATCAAACGGCGCAGCTTGCTCTGCTCCAGGTTGCAGGTCAGCGAACCCGGGCCTTCTTCCACTGTGGGGAAGTCGTTGGCAGGCAGGGTGGACAAGGTGAAACGGCTACGGCCGGCCTTGAGCAACAGTTTCTGCTCGTCGACTTTGATATCGATCAGGGCGTCATTGGGCAGGCTTTTGCAGATGTCCATCAGCTTGCGCGCCGGGACAGTGATCTCGCCAGGCTCAGCCGGCTCTTCCAGTTGCACGCGGCCTACCAGTTCGACTTCCAGGTCGGTACCGGTCAACGACAGTTGCTGGCCTTGCACGACCAGCAACACGTTGGACAGGACCGGCAAGGTCTGACGGCGCTCGACGACACCGGCGACCAGTTGCAGGGGTTTCAACAGGGCTTCGCGTTGAATGGTGAAATGCATGGTCTAGTCCCTTGCCTTCAATTAGCTGCGCACACGGCCATCAGGTCGTCAGCGTTCGCAGCAGGTTCTTGTAGTCCTCGCGGATATCCGCGTCGGATTCCTTCAATTCGTTGATCTTGCGGCAGGCGTGCAGCACGGTCGTATGGTCGCGCCCGCCAAACATGTCGCCGATTTCCGGCAAGCTATGGTTGGTCAGCTCTTTGGACAGCGCCATGGCCACCTGGCGAGGGCGCGCCACGGAACGCGAGCGTCGCTTGGACAGCAAATCGGAGATCTTGATCTTGTAGTATTCGGCGACGGTACGCTGAATGTTATCCACACTGACCAGCTTGTCCTGCAGGGCCAGAAGGTCCTTCAGCGATTCGCGGATCAGCTCGATGGTGATATCGCGCCCCATGAAATGCGAGTGAGCGATCACCCGCTTCAGCGCACCTTCCAGTTCGCGAACGTTGGAACGGATACGCTGGGCGATGAAGAACGCTGCATCATGCGGCAGTTCGACCTTGGCCTGGTCAGCCTTCTTCATGAGGATGGCTACACGCGTCTCCAGCTCTGGCGGCTCTACGGCAACCGTGAGGCCCCAGCCAAAGCGCGACTTCAAGCGCTCTTCCAGGCCTTCGATCTCTTTGGGGTAGCGGTCGGAGGTCAGGATGACCTGCTGGCCACCCTCAAGCAGCGCGTTGAAGGTGTGGAAGAATTCTTCCTGGGAGCGCTCCTTGCGGGCAAAGAACTGGATATCGTCAATCAGCAGCGCATCTACCGAACGGTAGAAACGCTTGAATTCGTTGATGGCATTGAGCTGCAGCGCCTTGACCATGTCTGCGACGAAGCGCTCCGAATGCAGGTACACAACCTTGGCGTTCGGGTTCTTCTTCAGCAGGTGGTTACCCACAGCATGCATAAGGTGGGTTTTACCCAGACCCACTCCGCCATAAAGGAACAACGGGTTGTAGCCATGCTTGGGGTTGTCTGCGACCTGCCAGGCCGCTGCGCGCGCCAGCTGGTTCGACTTACCCTCGACAAAGGTATCGAAGGTGAAGGTTCGGTTCAGATAGCTGGTGTGCTTGAGCGCACCTTCAACCTGTACGGTGCGCTGTTCGGCCCTGCCACCGGTGGCTGGCGCAGCGGCCGGCTCAGCCATGGCATCGAAGCTGTCGCGCGAAGACGGCTCGGCCATTTCATCCATCGGCACAGATTCGGTAACCGTTACTGCTGCAGGTTCGAGTGTGGCCGCAGCAGGCGCAGCCTTGAGGGTCTGGCTTTTGGCCTGGGTCTGCGCCTGTGAAGCGGCGACCGCAGCACTGACCGGCGCGTTGGGCGCGGCGCGCGGGGCCGAGCTGCGGCGGCTGCCTATTAATAAGGAAAGGGCAGGTGCTATGCCGCTGCCGTTCTCGCCCAACAATTCGAGCAAGCGGCCCAGGTACTTTTCATTGACCCAATCGAGAACGAAACGGTTAGGCGCATAGACGCGCAACTCGTCGCCTTCGGCTTCGACCTGTAGCGGACGGATCCAGGTGTTGAATTGCTGGGCAGGCAGTTCATCGCGCAGAAGCTCCACGCACTGCTGCCAAAGTTCCACTGACACGGATATCCCCTGAGTTTGAAAGCCGGATGAGGCAAAAACAAACCGCCATTGTACCGGTCGAGCGTCCAGTTATCCACATGTGGACACATGAGTAACCATGACAAATCAGCCATTTATCGACCAGATTGGCA